>CAVUWC010000001.1:0-369733 GCA_963745095.1 uncultured Acidobacteriota bacterium
AACGCAAATACCATGACATGCGCGAGCATGCTAAACATGCCCAGAGCCCCGAAAAGCACGGCTATCCCGGTGAGCACGATGGCAACCAGCGGGCCCAGTTCTGCAACTTGATGAAGCCAATCCCGAGGGCCAGTTCTAAGAGTGCAAGCACGAGGAAGAACCCACCGACGACGGCACCTCCTGCTGCAAAGAGTGCGCTCCCAGGCCCTCCCGACTGCGCCAGGCCAGAAAGCATGGATCCGCCAACCATAAAGAGAAGCCCACAAATCCCAAGAAATGCTGCGCCTAGGAAATACAGCACGGCGAGGATCGTTACCCCAGTAGGACGTTCCATGGATGCTCCTATGTTGAGAGATTTTCGCGATGACTGGGTCTGCGTAAACGGGTGGCCCAAGACACTTCAACTCGCAGACCAACAAGTATTACTCAGGCTATGTCGGGTATTTCGGATGGTCAAGGGCGGAAAACGTATTGGTGACGCTTAAGTAAGCGAGAGGCGTTTGGCCAGTTCGGCGACGATGGCGGTGATGCGTTCTTGCGTTGCGGCGGGCAGAGTTGTTTTTAGCTTGGCGTGCGGGTCGCGGAGGACGATCCAGAGGCCGGGCCGGTACACCTCGTCCTCGCCGGGACAGATCGCGCCAGTGAGCTGCGTGAGTTCGAGTGCGAGCGGGGCGGAATGCGTGAAATCGAGATTGGCGTGCTCGGGAGAGTTGGCTTGAAAGGGAGGATGCGCGAGTAGATCCATCAGCACACCGCGGGCGTCATCGACAAGATCGCGAAAGCCTTGCGAAACGAGGACGGCGTCAACGTCGCGCGGCGTAGGCTGATCGAGTTGGAGCAAATCGTAATCGGGTAGCGGTGAGGAGAGAGAAATTTCAATCGCAGCGGAAGGCTGGTCTTGGTCAGGAATAATGCGGATGGACATGGTGCATAAAGTTTTACACCACAGCGGCTATTTCGGATAGGGGCTGCCGGAAAGGATAGCGAAAGCGCGGTAGAGCTGTTCGGCCAGCATGGCGCGCGCGAGCTCGTGGGAGTAGGTCATCACGCTGAGCGAGATTTTTTGTGGGACACGTTCGCGGAGTGCGGCGGGGAAACCATCCGCGTCGCCGCAGACGAAAATGAGCTCGCGCGTTCCGCGGTCGCGGAGTTCACCTAGCCATTTCGCAAATGCGCTGGAGTCAAGATTTTTGCCGGCTGCGTCGAGTAGGATCGCTGTGGCGGCGCGGTCCGCATCGAGTTTCTTGATGGCAACTTCGCCGTCACGAACCTCCGTGACCTCGATGGGTGACTGGCGGCTGATACGCTTAACGTAATCTTCGATCACCGCGCGCACTTCTACGCGGCGCGTTTTGCCGAGCATAAGCAGGCGGATTTTCACTTCAAACCATATTTTTTGCGTTTTTCGAGAAGGGTTTTGCGGCTGATGCCGAGGGCCTCGGCGGCGCGGCTGATTTTGTAGTGGGTGGCTTCCAGCGTCGCGGCAATTACTTCGCGTTCAACTTCTTCGAGGGAGCGCAGCCCCGCGATGGAGCCTGCTGCTCCAGAGGCCGCGGCGCGGATGTTGTCGGGAAAATCGGCGGGGTCGAGTGTGTCGCCGTGAGAGAAAACGATGGCGCGTTCGAGCGCGTTGCGTAGCTCACGGACGTTTCCGGGCCACGTATAGGTTGTTAGCATGCGGCGCGCAGGTTCGCTGAGGTGCGAGCCAGGATGGCCGTGGATCGAGCGCAGCGTCGTTAACAAATGATCGGCGAGAGGCAAAATGTCCGCGCGGCGCTCGCGCAGCGGCGGAACAGTCAGCGCAAGAACGTTCAAGCGAAAATAAAGATCCTCGCGAAAGTGGCCGCTAGCGACGGCGGCGGTTAGATCAACATTGGTTAAGGCCATTAGCCGCGCTTCGATGTGTAGCGTTTCCGTGCCGCCGAGCCGCTCGAAAGTCCGCTCCTGCAAGACGCGAAGGAGCTTGCCTTGCGCGCCGGGTGTGAGCGCGGCAACTTCATCAAGAACGATGGTGCCGGTTCCACCAAGTTCGAGGCGGCCCAGCTTGCGTTCGACGGCGCCTGTGAATGAACCGAGTTCGTGGCCGAAAAGTTCGCTCTCCACCAAGTTCGGTGGAAGGCTGGCGCAATCAATTTTTAGAAAAGGCGCGTCGCGGCGAGGGCCGAGTTCATGGACGAGGCGCGCGAGGTGATCTTTACCTGTTCCGCTTTCGCCGCTGATCAGAAGCGTCGTCGCGGCGGTGGAGACCTTTTGCGCGAGTTCGAGAAGACGCTGCGAAGCGGGGTCTTCTGCGATCCACGGCAATCGCTCCGTGCTCATTTGGAATAGGCTTCGCCGGCAGCGTGCGATTCGTCGAAGGATTCAAACGAGTGGTTGCGCGCCGCGACATCTGGCTCGTCTGGAACCACTAGCTTTGGCGAAGTGCGCCAGAGGCGTTCGAGATCGTAGTAACGGCGCGCTTGCTCGCTGAAAACGTGGAGGATGAAGCCGCCAAAATCGATCAACGCCCATTCCGCGGAGTTGCGCCCTTCGCGGTGCTTCGGCGAACGATGAAGATGCTTTTCGAGCTGGTCTTCCACTTCGCTGCAGATGGCTTGCACCTGCGGCGTGCTGAATCCGGTGCAGATTACAAAGAAATCGGTGAAAGCGCCGACTCCACTGAGATCGAGAACGGTTATTCCCGCCGCCTTTTTATTTTGCGCCGCTTCAACAGCTAGACGGACGCCCTGTGGCAAAGTTTCAAGTTTCAACGGTATAGGCCTTGTTTGAGAATGTATTCCTCGACGCGCACGGAGACAAGTCCATGAATGGACTGGCCGCGGTTGGCGCGCCGTCGGATGTCGGTCGCGGAAACATCGATAGCAACGGATTCGAGCAGATAAACATTGGTGTTCTGGAGCTCTGCAACCACTTGCGACGGCGGTGTTTCTCCATTTTTCTTGAGCTCGCGTCGGCCAATTAGATGCGGGGGAATCACAAGCCGCAGCGCCTCGGCGCGAATGCCCGGGCGGTTCGCGACGATGAAATCGCAAAGGCCGAGAAGCGTTTCGTATTCCTTCCAAACAGGAATGTCGAGAAAAGCGTCGGCGCCGATGATGAAAAAAATGCGGTCGCCATGGCCGTTATAGGCGTGGCGGAAGTAGCGCACCGTATCGACGGAATAGTGAAGCTGCGTGCCGCTGAAATCTTCGCCAGCTTCGGCGAGCGAAGGAACGAAATGCGGATGTTCGGCGCAAGCGAGCGAGAGCATGGCAAAACGGTGAGGGAACGGAGCGAGATGCTGTTTGAGCTTGTGCGGCGGCCGACTTGCCGGAATGAAATGAATTTCGTCGAAATTGAAACGCCGGTCAGCGGCGCGAGCGACAGCGAGGTGGCCATTGTGAATCGGGTCAAAGGAACCGCCGAACAACGCGATACGACGGGGTTGATGCTTTGCGGCGGTGCGATGCGCCTGGGCGGTGGTCAATGCGCCTCCCGAGTGGTGACTGTAATCAATTTTCTCACGAATTTTTGATCGGCGCAGGTTGGGAATCGTGTCCCGACGCGTTCTCGTCAATTTCTCCTGAGGTGGCTGGCAAGTCCAAAGTCGTTTCGTGTGCTGGACGCGGAATTTTGTCGAGCGCATCGGCGATGGAACGGACGAGATCTTTCACGCCGTCACCAGCAACAGCGGAAATGGAGTGGAACTCCAGCTTGCGCTCCTTACAAAATTCTCGAAGCTCTTCGAGATGCGCAGGATCAGTGGTGGCGTCGAGCTTGGTGGCAACGACAATCATCGGCTTTTCGATGAGCGAAGGGCTAAAGGCTTCCAATTCACCATTGATGACTTGAAACGAGTGGATCGGATCATCGACATTGGATTCGCTCGTATCGATTAGATGCACGATGAGGCGGGTGCGTTCGACGTGGCGCAGAAAGCGTATGCCGAGGCCTGCACCGAGATGCGCGCCTTCGATGAGACCGGGCAGATCGGCGACGACAAACGTGCGGCCGAGTTCGGTGCCGTGGCCACCAGTGCCGCCGTCGGCATTGACGACGCCGAGATTGGGCTCGAGCGTGGTGAACGGATAATTTGCGATTTTTGGACGCGCAGCGGAGATCACGGAAATCAACGTGGACTTGCCGGCGTTCGGGAAACCCACGAGGCCGACGTCGGCGAGCAATTTTAGTTCGAGACGGAGATGACGCTCTTCGCCGGGGAAGCCTTCTTCATGTTCGCGAGGAGCTTGGTGCCAAGGCTTGGCGAAATGTTGATTGCCGCGGCCGCCTTTGCCACCTTGGGCAATCAGCACACGCTGTCCGGGCACCGAGAGGTCGGCTATGGTTTCGCCAGTCTTTTCGTCGTACGCGAGCGTGCCGACGGGGACGAGCAGGTTCATGTCCGACCCGGAATGGCCGCTGCAATTGGAACCCTCGCCATGCCTGCCGCGGTCGGCTTTGAATTCGCGATTGTAGCGGTAGCGCAGAAGTGTGTTGTCGTTGGGATTCGCCTGGAGATAAATGCTGCCGCCGTGGCCGCCGTCGCCACCGGAAGGACCGCCGCGAGGGACGAATTTTTCGCGTCGAAACGCGATGCAGCCGTTGCCGCCATCGCCGGCCTTTACCAGTATTTTTGCTTCGTCAACGAACACGAGAATCACTCTCCAAAACGGCTGGCCGCCAGGCGGCTGCCGTTAAAAACGATAGCATAAGAGAAGAAAAATGCCGTCCGTTAGAAACCGGACGGCAGAAAAGTTGGACCGGACGGAAGATTCACTGATCGCGCGAGCGATTAGTTGACTGCGGCAGCGGCTGGCTCGACGCTGATGAAGCGGCCGTGCCGGCCACGGTCGGTGAACTTCACGACGCCGGTGACGAGAGCGAAGAGCGTGTCGTCTTTACCCTGGCCAACGTTTTCGCCGGCCTGGTGGCGCGTGCCGCGCTGCCGGATGAGAATCGTGCCAGCGTTGACGAGCTGACCGCCGAAGCGCTTTACGCCGAGCCGCTGTCCGTGTGAATCGCGGCCGTTTGTAGAGGAGCCGCCGCCTTTCTTATGTGCCATGACTTATTTCCTTGTCTCGGAATGCGCGCAGCATGCTGCGCCACCACAAGTTTTAATTTTTGCTCGAACACGGGCACGATGAATCGTGCCCCTACAGCCTAATATTAGAGCTTGATTTCGCTGACTTCGACGGCCGTGAAATTCTGGCGATGGCCGCGAGAAATCTTGTATTGATTGCCCTTCTTGAACTTGAGCACGGTGATTTTCTTGGCGCGACCTTGCGTGACGATCTTACCGCTCACGCTGGCTTTGGAAGCGTCGTCGCCCAGAACGATTTTCTTTTCGTCCGTGTGGACAGCGAGAACTTTGCCAAACGTCACTTTTTCGCCCACTTCGCCCGAGACGCGCTCGATACGAATGGTGTCGCCCGGTGCGACGCGATACTGCTTTCCCCCGGTCTGAATAACGGCGTACATCTGCCCTCCAAGCTATAAAGACAAACCCCAATTATAGGGGTGAACCGGGCGTGCGGTCAACGAAGGAACGCGGGTTGGGAGCGGAATTTTCGGCGGACGGTTCGCTCGACCCATCGAGCACAGATTGCTGGGCCGTGGTTAACAATAAGAGGGCCCCTCCCCTGTTTTCTTGTAACTGCTCATTCTAAAGAGTTTTAAGTCCAATGTTTTGAAAGTGCGGATTCCAAAGGGGTTACAAGCGTGTTTTCAAAAGTGCGGATTCTAAAGGGCTTAGAGACAGCTGTGAATACTAAAACAAAAAACGCCAGCAAGGATGCTGGCGCTACAGGGCCTCTTGGAACAATATTACCCAATAGGCACTATACGCCAAAGAACTCATTTTGTCAAGAGAGGATCGTCGAGAATCGCCGAGAATCCTCGAGGAGGCCTCCGGACTCCTGGAAGGACCAATTTGGGAAAAGGGTAAGAATCAGAAACGGAGGACCAGGGAGCAGCCTGCGCGTGGACCGCAACTTTTGGGCCGTTTTGGAGTTTAACTAGACAGGTGCTTCAGAAGGAATGAGACACCTGAAGGCACTTAGGTCCGAGTCGTAAGAGTTAGGTAGTTCGGATCCAGCAAGGATAGGACCATGAAATATCTAAAATATTTGGCGCTGTTGGCTGTTTGCAGTTTCGCGTTAGCCGCGCCGTCCCAGGCACAGGTTAGTGTTGGCGTTGGAGTTGGGCCCGTGTACGGCGGCTATGCAGCACCTGTTTGCGCGTATGGGTACTACGGCTATGCACCGTACGGCTGCGCGCCTTACGGTTATTACGGCCCGAGTTGGTTCGCAGGTGGAGTCTTCATCGGAGCTGGACCCTGGTTCCACGGCTATGGAGGCTATTGGGGCCGTGGTGGTTACTACGGTCGCGGTGGCTACTATGGACGCGGCGGATACAACGGTCGCCCCGGGTATGGCGGGCGACCTGTTCCGACCCCATACGGTGGTGCGGCGCGCGGCGGGGCAGTTAGTCGAGGCTCGGTAAGCGGCAGTTTCCACGGTGGTGGATCAACCGGCGGGTACCACGGCGCTAGCGGGTTCCACGGCGGCGGCGGTGGTGGATCGCACGGAGGTGGCGGAGGCCATGGCGGTGGTGGACACCGGTAATTGATTTAGACTTCCCAAGCGAAAAACGAAACGGCTGGCAGCGAACGCTGCCAGCCGTTTTTGTTTTGGAACCGGTGAGGCGGGTTGATCCGGCGCAGCTTTCCTGGCTTGCGAATCTAAATGAGCAGATTTGTTAGCCGCGCGCCTTGAGTCTGGGAATGGGCTGGCGTAATGTACGGCGCGTGAGTTCACTCCAGAACGGCAGAAAATTGTACAGAGTTGCATGGGGTTCGCTTGGGAGGCGGAGTTAGGTGCCAACTATCGAGCTGCTTAGGTCTCCCCACGCGCCTGATCTAAGCCCCATCACTATTCACTATCGCGAGTTTGGGCGGGGGAGGCCGCTGGTTTTTCTTCATGGCGGCTGGGGTTATGGAGTGTATCCCTTCGATCGGCAGATTGAAGAGTTCCAGAACGAGTACCGAATTCTGATTCCCGACCGTTCGGGATATGGGCATTCGACGGCGGTCGATGGTGAAATGCCGCTCGATTTTCACTGGCGAGCGGCAGCGGAGACCATTTCTTTTCTTGATGCGCTGGGCATCGAGCGGGCCGTGTTGTGGGGGCACAGCGACGGATCGGTCATCAGCGCGATGACCGGTTTGGCAGCGCCGGAGCGTTGCGAGTGTTTGATTTTAGAAGCCTTTCATTTGCTGCGGAGAAAACCGGGATCGCGGTCCTTCTTCGAACGGTTTGCTGCCCATCCGGAAGATCTCGGAGAAGAGACGAAAAAGCTCCTCGAGGAAGACCATGGAGAAACACGCTGGCCGACTGTATTGCGCCGCAATTGCGATGTTTGGTTTCGTCTCGCCGATCAGGTACAGCGGCCCGATGAAGATTTGTACGATGGGCAGCTGGGCGAGCTTGCGGTACCGACTCTATTTCTGCACGGGAGCCTCGATCCGCGAACGGAGCCGGGAGAAATGGAGCTTGTTCGCGAGACGTTGTCGCGAGCGACGATGAAGTTTGTTGCAAACGGTAAGCATAGTCCGCACAGCGAAGAAGCGGCGTTTGAGGAGTGCAACGCGATTGCGAGAGAGTTCTTGCAAAGCCGCGCGTGAGTTTTCCAGCTAGTTGCGGACGAACGTCAAAAATCGAAACGATAGCCGAGAATCATTTTAGTGATGAGATGATCGGTCGAAGCGGTGAAGCCGACGCCGAGGCCGAAATTTATCTCCCATTTGGGCGACAAATTAAGATCGACGGCTGGGAAAATCTGCTGCTGTTGTTGCCGTGTGGGCAGGAAATCCGTGGCTGGTCCGACGGAACCGTAATACTCGATACCTCCAGAGATTTTCTTCGTAAAGTCGTAGCTGATTTTTACGTTGGGCGAAAAGACAAAACCCTGGCTTACCGATTGGCCGTGAAAGGAACGATCGAAGGTGGGGTTGAAATCGAGATACCAGCGCCCGAGTTGCTTATCGATGATGGGACGCATCTCCCAGGTCCAAGTGTCGGTGGAGAATTGGCGGCGCTGGTAGCCGATTTCATTGGAAAGGCTGAGGCCGACAGGCCATTTCCACTTCTTTGGAATGGCGACACGGGGACGAATGTGGTCACCGACCCATTGAATACCCTGGCCGCTACGCTCGGAAGTGAAGATGTAAAAGCCGACTTCGAGCCAGTCGGTGAAACCGTGTGTGATCTCGATGGTTTCGTGCTCGGCATGGTTGGTGGGATAGAGGCCGTCGACGATGGTCTTTGTGCCGTCGATGGTGAAATTACTGTGGAGTTCGACCATGGTGTGGTGGGGATCCACCAATTCGGAACCGTAGACCTGAATTTCGTAATTGTCCTGAGCGCGAGATGAAGGACCCATCGCGAGATACAAACCGCACGCTAAGAAGATGCCGCGAATCAGAAGCTTTGTGTCCACCATCTGCTCCGTGAGGTTATTCGCAGAATGAGACTACAGGGTTTGGATGGATGCCGCAAAGCCGATAGGGAGCATGCAAGAGTTTCTCAAGTCTTCCTGTTGCACCCAATTGCTTATGATTTGTTCATGTGCTAGAAACAGTGCCAATCGATGATTCTCTGGAGTTGTTTTGGCAACGAGTTTGAGCTGAGGAAGACGGCCGCTCCACCGAACGACGAAGTTCCTCTGTAAGGCTATCGCTTCCTGAAACTGGTGCACTTGTTGCTTACATTTCGATCTCCCGAGGAGGCTCCTCCATGAAGAGGACAACAAGTGGAAAATTTGTTGTGGGACTACTTTTTGCGTTATTTGTGTGCCTGGCGGCGACGCGGGGGGCGAAAGCGCAGTCCACAACGGACGGAGCGATTGGCGGGACGGTGGTGGATTCGAGTGGCGCGGCGGTGGTGAGTGCGAACGTTTCCGTGAGAAGCAACGGAACAAACGTGGAGCAGACCGCGACCACGGACGAGACTGGGTATTACCGCGTGACGAAATTGCAGCCGGGCTCCTACACGGTTTCCGTGGAAGTTGGGGGCTTTGCCCCTTTCAAGGCGGAGCAGGTGACCGTCCAGGTGGGCAGCGTCACCGAGTTGGCGGTGCACCTGAATGTGGCGTCGGCTGGAGCAACAGTTATCGTGAACGAGGAAGTGCCGCAGGTAAACACAACGTCGGCGGCATTCGATCCCACCGTCAACCAGATGGAAATCAGCAATCTGCCGATCAACGGCGGGCGATGGTCGGATTTCGCTTTGCTGACGCCGAGCGTGGTGAACGATTCGAACGGATTCGGATTGCTGAGCTTTCGCGGAATCAGCACGCTGCTGAATAACAACACCGTTGACGGCGCGGACAATAATCAGGCGTTTTTCGCCGAAGAGCGGGGCAGGACGCGCGCGGGATATTCGAGCGCGAAGGCCGCGGTGCAGGAGTTCCAGGTCAATACTTCCAACTACTCCGCCGAGTATGGACGGGCGGCGGGCGCGGTGGTAAACACGGTGACGAAGAGCGGCACAAACCAATTTCATGGCGAAGGATACTTTTACGACAGGGACAACGATTGGGGAGCGGAGAACCCGTTCACCAAGATAACCACGGAGACGTCCCCCGGTGTTTTCACTTCCAACGTTTTCAAGCCTGTTGACGTCCGCAAGATGGGGGGATATGGCATCGGTGGCCCCATCCTTAAAGACAAGCTCTTCTTTCACTTTGCGTTTGACGACTACAACAGAAATTTCCCCGGGACGGCGGTTCCCACCAGCCCCAGCGCATTTTTTGCAAGTCCCGTGCCGGATCTGACGAACTACAGTACGGCTGATTCTTGCGCGACACTAAACGCAAACGCGTTCACGACCGGGCCCAACGCGCTGCCGAATGGCGCGAACATCCGCACAGCCACGCAAGGAGCTTGCACTCTTTTCAGCAATCTGGGTCTCCCCGACTATGCTACGGCGGTCACCACCTACAACAATGGATTGAGCGGCTTGCTTGGCGAACTTGGCTCCGTGCCGCGAATTGGCAAGCAGACTATCTTTTTCCCGAAGATCGATTGGGTGATCAATCAGAAGAACCGCGCATCGTTCGAAGTGAATCGGATGCGGTGGATTTCGCCGGCGGGTATTCAGACGCAAGCTACCAATACATTCGGTATCGCAAGTTTCGGAAACGACTATGTGCGGGACACCTGGGGCATCGCGAAACTCTACACTTTCTTCACGCCCTCGCTCTCGAACGAAGCGAGATATCAGTATGGGCGCGATTTTGAATTTGAATACGCCCAGCCGCCAACGGCATATGAAACGGCCAACTTTATTAACCCTGCGGGTTATACCAATCCACTCGGACTGCCTCCGGACGTGTTTATCACCAACGGATTCGACATGGGAGTGCCAACGTTTTTGCAGCGGCCGAAGTATCCCGATGAACGGCGCCAGCAGATCGCGGACACACTATGCTGGACGCACGGAAAACACAGTCTGAAGTTTGGCGTGGATTTCTTGCATACGAATGATCTCAGCCAAAACCTGCGGACACAATACGGTTCCTTCCAATACGGCAGCATCGGCAACTATCTTTCCGATTTGCTCGATCCCAACAAATGCGGCGCGGCGCATAATCTGGTTTGTTACAACAGCTACGCGCAGGCTTTTGGACCGCTGGGCTTCTCGTTCAGTACCAACGACATCGCATTCTTCGTCGAGGACAGCTGGAGGATTTTGCCAAGATTCACCTTGGATTTGGGCTTGCGGTACGAATACGAGCAACTGCCCAGTCCCTTCAACAATCTGATTAATCCTAGCGTGCCGCAAACAGGTCATATGCCAAGCGACACGAACAACTTTGGACCAAGAATCGGCATTGCGTGGGATGTTTTCGGTAACGGCAAGACGTCGCTACGCGCCGGCTATGGTGTCTACTATGGCCGGATCATCAACTCCACTATCTATTCCGCGCTCACCAGCACCGGCGCAGCCGACAGTCAACTTTCGTTCACGATTTTCCCGACGATTGCCGGAGGCGCCCCGAATCCCAGCGCTCCGCCCTTCCCGCAGATCATCAATCCGTCTACTCCACCGCCGCCAAGCAGCGGCCTGGGAGTGGTTTATTTTGGCCCCAACTTCCAGGCGCCGCAGATTCAGCAGACGGACCTGACCATCCAGCGAGACGTGGGCTGGAATACGGTGGTCTCAGTGAGCTATCTCGGGAGTTTTGGGCGAAGCTTACCGGACTTTGTGGATACGAATATCAGCCAGGCAAACGCGGGAACGGTGACCTACACCGTGGGCACGGGCGGCCCGATCACTGCGGCAACCTACACGACCACACTGTTCAAGGGCCCGCGGCCTAACCCGAATCTGGGTGCCACGACGGACATCTTCAGCGGCATCAGTTCGAACTACAACGCGTTTGCAGCACAGGTGAACCACAGCATGAATCGGCACGTTCAGTTCTCCGCGAACTACACGTGGTCTCACGCGCTGGATTACGGGCAGAACGCGACGACTTTTAACGACACCAACGATTTGCTAAACCCGTTCAACATCAAGGACGAGTACGGCGATTCCAATTTCAACGTTCCCAACCGCATGGTCTTCAATGCGATTGTGGAATCACCGTGGCACGCCAAGGGCTGGCTGGACTACCTTGTGAGCGGTTGGCAGCTTGCTCCCATCTACCAAATCCAAAACGGGCTTCCCTACTCGCTGGTCACGTCGGGCAATGCGCCTGGCGGCTTGGGAGGCGGAGTGAACGGATCGAACGGCCGCAAAGGCATCGACGTCATCGGCCGCAACACTTACCGCCTGCCGCGAACCCAGGTCGTGGATCTGCGACTTTCGAAGAGCTTTATTTTCAGGGAGAAATATACATTCCAGGTGTTGGGGGAAGGCTTCAATCTCTTCAATCACGTGAATGTCACCGGCGTGAACACGACCGGGTATAGCATCGCGACAACCGGATCGGTGCCCTCCGCGGGCGGAACCAACGCCTTGCAGCACCGCCGCGCCGTGCCTGAATTTCAACGCGCCTTTCGGTACGGTCACCAGCGCTAACAGCAACTTCGCTTATACCAGCAGGCAAATTCAGATCGGAGTACGGTTCCTTTTCTAAGAACGCGGGCACAATCTATCCACAAAAAGCGGCGGCTTCGGTCGCCGCTTTTTTATTTGCCGAACTTCCGTTTAGGCGTGGGGGTGTGCTTTGTCGTAGATGTCCATCAGCTGGCGGATGGAGGCGTGCGTGTATTTCTGCGTGGTGGAAAGCGATTGGTGGCCGAGGAGTTCTTGAATGGCGCGGAGGTCGGCGCCGTCGGCGAGAAGATGCGTGGCGAAGGCGTGGCGCAGGGAATGCGGGTGCAGGTCCCAATTTACGTTGACGAGGCGGACGTATTTCTTGACGATGCGGCCGACGGAGCGCTGTGTGAGGCGACGGCCGGCATAATTCAGGAATACGGCTTCGGTGTGAGGCGCGTCGCGATGGCGGCCGCGGCTGCCTGAGGCTTGCAAGAACAGCTCTTCGCGCAGAGGCCAATACTTTTCGAGGGCTTCCTGCGCTTTGCGTGCCGTAAGGGACGATGCGCTCCTTGTCGCCTTTGCCGATCACGCGCAGCACGCGCTCCTTTTGGTCGATGTCGGAGAAATTGAGGCCTGTGAGTTCGCTTACGCGGAGGCCCGCAGCATAGAGCAATTCCAGAAGAGCGCGGTCGCGGCGGAGAAGCAGACTTTCGTCTTGTAGCTTGACGAGCTTATTGTCTGAGGCATTCTCACTCTGTCGCACACGTTTTCTTGGAACTTCGCCGCCGGTGCTTAACGCTGGCCCCATTTCCGCGAGTTGATTTAGAAAACCGTTCATCTCCTCGGCGGAAAGCACGGAAGGGATGCGCTTGGGCAATTTTGGTGTGGCCACGAGGCGCGCCGGATTTTCCTGCAAGCGGCCTTCGCGGACGCAGTATTTGAAGAAAGAGCGAAGCGCGGCCAGCTTGCGCGCGATGGAGCTTTTCTGAAGGCCGTGGTCGTGCAAGTGTCCAACGAATTCGCGGATCGTGTTGTGCGTGACAGCGCTGAGAGCGGGCGGCTCGAGACCGGGCGGCGATAAGTAGGCGACGAATTGGCTGAGGTCCTTACCGTAGTTGGAAATCGTGTGGGGAGAGGAATTCTTCACGGCGCGAAGATATTCGAGGTACTTGGCGATAGTCGTCTTCATTTTGGCGCCGGGGACAGGTCGGACCTGTGCCATCGATTATAGGGCAGCATCGGGAGGCGAGCGTGTCTAATCGACGCGGGTGCCTGAGAAAAGCGGCAGCAGAGCTGCCGCACTCCTAAGCTCCGAACCTTAAGTTTGAGGAGAATTATGGCTTTGCGCCGACGGGTGTTGCTTCTTCGGGTTGAGCTTGCGGCGGCGGGGCGGCCGCAGGTTCGGGAGCAAGTTTTTCCCAGTCGCAGCCTTCCTTCAAGCAGGTGTGCACCAAACCAATTTTGGTTTTCTTTTCAACGATGAACGGCGCGCCGCACTTGGGGCACGGCTCGGGCATCGGCATATACGGCGTCGTGAAGTCGCAATCGGGATAGCGCGAGCAGCCGTAGAAGATTCGCGGACGGCCACGGCCGCCTCTTCCGGCGCTGCCTCGGCGGACGAATTCGCCTTCGATGCACTTCGGACATTTGATGCCCATGGTGATGGGGCGCGTGTACTTACACTTCGGATAGCCGGTGCAACCTATGAATTCTCCGAAGCGGCCGTGCTTTTTGACCAGGCCGTTGCCGCAGAGCGTGCACTTTTCGTCGAGCAGCTCATCGGGCTGCATGGATTTCCGTGTGCCTTCGACTAGACGCCGAGTGGTCTGACAATCCGGATATGCGGAGCACGCCAGGAACGGTCCGAACCTACCCGCCTTGATGACCATTTCTTTGCCGCAGTTGTGGCAATACTCGACTTTTATTTCACCGGGAGCGGCGTCCGGCAAGGCAGGTGACAGATCCTGAATAAAATCGCAGTCCGGATATCGTGAACAGCCCAAAAAGAAACCCAGGCGGCTGATGCGCTCAAGCAATTCGCCCTCACCGCACTTCTCGCACTTTTTGCCGGTGGGGATGCCCGCTTTGTAGGAAAGCATTTCGTCGTCGGCGCGATCCAGATCGACGATGAACTTTTCCCAGAATTCTTTTACAGCTTCGCGCCAGGGAAGTTTGCCTTCTTCGATTTCGTCGAGCTCTTCTTCGAGTCGTGCAGTAAAAGTGACATCGAAAATATCTTCAAAGCTTTTGACCAGCAGCAGGCTGACACGTTCACCAAGCATGGTGGGCGAAAAACGGCCCTGCTCTTTTATTACGTATTCGCGCTCGACTACGACGGAAATGATCGAGGCATATGTGGAAGGACGCCCGATGCCCTTTTCTTCGAGTTCTTTGACGAGCGTCGCATCGTTGTAGCGGGGCGGCGGTTGCGTAAAGTGCTGATCGGGGCGGATTTTGTCCAGCTTAAGCGTCTGGCCTTCGGCCACGCGCGGAAGCGCATTGCCCTCGCCCTCGTCGCTCTTTTCGTCGTCGGCCGTATCCACGACCTCGGACTGATACACGGCCAAATAGCCGGCAAATTTCTGCACCATGCCCGTGGCGCGGAACGTATAGTCAGCGACCGCGATGTCGATCGTCGTTTGATCGAAGACGGCCGGCATCATTTGGGAGGCCACGAACCTCTGCCAAATCAATTGATAAAGCTTGAATTGATCGTCTTTCAAATATTTGCGGACGTCTTCCGGCGTGCGCGTCACATCCGTCGGGCGAACTGCTTCGTGCGCCTCTTGAGCGTCTTTCTTGGACTTATAGAAGTTGGGCTTTTCCGGCAAATAAGCGGACCCGAATTTTTCAGGAATGAGTTCGCGTACTTGCGCCAGCGCATCCTGCGAAATGTTTACCGAGTCCGTGCGCATGTAGGTGATCAGCGCAACAGAGCCTTCAGCGCCCAATTCGACGCCTTCATAAAGGCCCTGAGCCACGCGCATCGTATTCTTTGCCGAATAGCGCAGCCGGTTGTAGGAGGCCTGCTGCAGCTTTGACGTCGTGAAAGGCGGAGGCGGATTTCTTTTCTTTTCTCTTTGGGTGACGCTGGCAACTTGCCATTTCGCTTTGCTGACCGCGGCGACAATCTTATCGGCCGCTTCCTGGTTGGCGACTTCGATGTCCTCGCCGTTGTGCTTGAAGAGCTTGGCTTCGAAGAGCGGCGGCTGGCCGGCATCGAGCATGGCGTGAATCGTCCAATATTCTTGCGGGACGAACGCGCGAATTTCCTGTTCGCGTTCCACGATCAGGCGCAAGGCGACGGTCTGTACGCGCCCCGCGGAAAGTCCGCGGCGGACTTTGTTCCAGAGAAGCGGAGAAACTTTGTAGCCGACGATGCGGTCTAGAACGCGGCGGGCTTGCTGCGCGTCAACGAGATTGGTGTCTACCTTTCTCGGATGCTCGAACGCCGCGCGAATCGCTTTGGGCGTGATTTCGTTGAAGGTGACGCGGAAAATTTTCTTCGGGTCGATTGCTTGAATTTCTTTTTGCGGCTCGTCCTTCGGTTTTTCTTCCACTACTTCAGGCTTGGCACCCTTTTTCTTGAAGCGCGAGACGGTGGGTTCCTGCTCGGGATATTTGGAAGGCTTAGACAAAACCATAGCCAAGTGCGCGGATATGGCTTCGCCTTCGCGGTCCGGGTCGCCCGCTAGATAGACGGCGTCGGCGGTATTCGCAGCTTTGCGGAGATCGTTGATGATCTTACCCTTGCCGGCAATGATTTGGAGGGTCGGCTCGAAAATTTTTTCGTCATCCAGCGAAATCGGCGGACGGGCGGGCTTCTCTTTGACCTTTTTCGCGCCCTTCTTGGCGCGCTTCTTTTTCTTTCCGGTGTTTTCTTCTTCGCCGGGCAGACGGATGCCGATCGTCTTCTTGGGGAGGTCCATCACGTGGCCAATGGAGGCCTTGACGAGAAAATTCCGCCCAAGGTACTTATTAATTGTCTTCGCCTTTGCGGGCGACTCAACGATTACAAGCGAACGGCCCATCTTTTCTTTGTAACCCCGTAATGAGTTGCTGGGAGAGCTGGAGAGGGCGGCGTGTGTCCTTCTCGCTAACTTACGTCTAGATGCTTCGATCCGCCTTTGGGATACTCTCAGGCGTTAGATGCAAGGCCGGGGTCAAGCGATTCGCGGCGTATCTGCCGTCAAAACAGCACTTTACTGAATTGCTTGCCGGGCGACTGCCGGACGAGACCTTTCATCTCCATATCAAAAAGCGTAGCGAGAACCTCGGAGGAGTTCAAGCCGGATCGTTCGACGATGTCGTCGATGTGCTTGGATTCGTCCGGACTGAGCAGCTCGTAAATCTTTTTTTCGGAGGGGTTTAGGGAGGCAACAACGAGCAGATTTCTTTGTTCGGCCTCCGGTTGCTCGGCTTTTACGAGCGCGGCACGGACGGGCGTGGGGAGCTCTTCGATGACGTCTTCCGCATTGGTGACCAGTTTCGCCCCCTGCTTGATTAAGAGGTTTGGCGCGAAGCTGACTGGTTGCGTTACGTTTCCGGGGACGCCGAAGACCTCCCTTCCGAACTCCATGGCAAGACGGGCGGTGATCAGCGAGCCGCTGTACTGCGCGCCTTCGATGACGATGACGCCCAGCGGCATTCCGGCGACAATGCGATTACGAATGGGAAAGTTTTCGGGGGCGGGATGAGTGCGCAGCGGAAATTCGCTGATGATGGCGCCGCGTTCCAAAACTTTTTCGTAGAGTTTTTTGTTTTCTTTCGGATAGCAGACGTCGATGCCGGTGCCAAGGACGCCGATGGCGCGGCCGCTTACGGCCATGGCGCCTTGATGGCCGATGGCATCGATGCCGCGGGCCATGCCGCTGGCGATGACGAGGCCGCGCGCGGCCAATTCGCGGCCGAGGCGCTCCGCCATCTGCGTGCCGTAGAGAGTTGGGCGTCTGGTACCGACAATGCTGAGACATGGGAGGTTCAGGACCTCGGGGTCGCCGCGAACGTAGAGCAACACTGGCGGGTCGTAAATTTGCAGCAGCGTTTGCGGATACTCGGGTTCGGTCCAGTTGATGAGCCGGCAGCGATCGATATTGCCGGCGGCTGTTAATTCCTTTTCCGCGCGTTTGAAGGCTTCTTTTTTGAAGACCGCTTGCGCTACCGGAGCGGGTAAGCGGCAACCTTCGAGGTCGGTTAGTGGAGCGCGAAAGATAGCGTCGGGCGAGCCGAAGCGCTTCAGAAGGCGCGCGGACAGACGGGAAGCCAAGCCAGGCGTAAGCGCCAGCGCGAGCCAGGAGAGGGATGCGTCTTGCTCCATCGCAGGCCAAGCCTATAGGGGTGATAACTGTACTGTCAACTAATAATTAATGAAAATAAGACTATTGGCAATCAGCCTGGTCGCGCGGCGTCTTCAGCGAGGACCGCGTCGAGGGTTGTAACGAAGAGATCGGCGTCGGCTTGCGAGAAGACCAGCGGAGGGCGGAGCTTGATCACGTTGTGGTGCGGGCCATCGGTGCCGGCGAGGATGCCGCGTTCGCGCAAGCGATTGACGATGTAAGAAGCTTGGTTCGGTGCGGGTTCGCGAGCCTCACGATCGAGGACAAGGTCTAAGCCGAGAAATAGCCCTGAGCCTCGAACATCTCCGACCAGCGGAAGCTTCTCTTGCAGAGATCTCAGCCGTGCTAGCAGATAACTCCCAACACTAAGCGCGTTTTGCTGGAGATGCTCTTCTTCGAGGACGTCTAGAACGGCGAGGCCCGCGGCGGAGGCGACGGGATTGCCGCCAAAAGTGCTGAAGAACTCCATGCCGTTGTTAAAGCTTGCGGCGATTTCTTGGGTCGTGATAACCGCCGCTAACGGGAAGGCATTGCCGATTGGCTTGCCCAGTACCACGATGTCGGGAACGACGCCCTGCGTCTCGAATCCCCAGAAGTGAGTGCCGAGTCGGCCGAAGCCGACTTGCACTTCGTCGGCGATGCAGACGCCGCCTGCGGCGCGGACGTGGTTGTAGGTTTCGACGAGATATCCCGGCGGAAAGACGATTTGACCGGCGACGCTCGGTAGCGTTTCGGCGATGTAGGCTGCAACGCTGCGGCCTTGCGCGTTCGAGTTCTGCAAAATCTCGGCGACGCGCTTCGCGTATTTTGTTCCGGCCGTGGGATCTTCTCGCCGGTAGGGCCCGCGGTAGTCGTCCGGAATCGGCGCGACGTGCACCCAGGGTTCGCGGCCGCGGCCGCCTGGCCCATCGAATTTGTACGGACTGATATCGATGAGCGCGTTCGTGTGGCCATGGTAGGCGTGCTCGAGGACGATCACGTCTTCGCGTCCGGTATGTGCGCGTGCCAGCCGCAATGCAAGTTCGTTCGCCTCGCTGCCGGAGTTCAGGAAATAGCAGACGCGCAGCGGCTCAGGCATGCGACGCGTGAGCCGTTCGGCGTAACGGTTTACGTTGTCGTGGAGGTAGCGCGTGTTGGTGTTGAGGAGAGCGATCTGCTCCTGGACAGCGCGCACCACGCGCGGGTGACTATGGCCGATGAGTGGCACATTGTTATAAACGTCGAGAAAAGCGCGGCCCGTATCGTCGTATAGGTATTGCATCCAGCCGCGCACAATTTTCAGTGGTTGCTGGTAAGAAATGCTGAGATTTTTTCCGAGGAGCTTGCGGCGAGTAGAAAGAGTCTGCACGGAACTCGGCTCAGATTGCGGGAAGCGTTCGGTGGGAATGCCTAGCAATAAATTGGGGTCGGGAGAGAGAGAGGTCCAGACGCTTCGCTGCGATGCTGGGGCGACTCCCGGAAAATCGGAACGGTGGTCCAGCAAATCGACGATGATTTGGAAATGAAGATGAGGCGCCCAGCCGCCGTTTTCGTGGACGCCGCCGATGCGGGCGAACTGCTGGCCGCACGCGATGCGCTGCCCCACTTGGAGAGCGTCAAAGGATTCTCGCGCGAGATGGCCGTAGAGCGTGAAAAACTCAGCGCCGTCACCGGTAGTATGACGAAGAATCACGAGCGGACCGTAATCCAGCGGGGCAGTATTTATTGCGACGGCGTGGACGACGCCATCGAGCGGCGCGTGGATCGGCGTACCGGGAGCAACAAACAAATCCATCCCTAGATGAATGGTTCGCCGCTCATCCGTCGGATTCTCACTGGCTCCAAAAAGTGGCGATGTGTAGAGCAGGCGCGCTTCGTTGTAACGCCCGACTCCAACGAGCGCGTTGACGCTTTTCAGCTTGCGAGAGAGCGCCACGCTGAGGCTTTCAGTTTCTGACGCGTCCGGATCGGCGCCAAGAAATGTGCTGCTAACACTCAAATCGAGCACAACACTCGTAGCCGTTCGCAAATCCGTATCCAGAATGGAGGCGGCGCTTCCCGCGTTGGAAGCGAGCCATCGTTGCACTTTCTCGCTTTGCGGCGCTGGAGGCAAACCGCAGGCACCGCGAAATGCATAGTGCGCGAATCTTGGATGAATCGAAGCAAACTTCTCGAGCGCTTCCCAGGCGGGCGCTTCGCTGATTGTCACGTAAGGATCGTCGGGGACCAGAGATTTTCGGTGCGCGGAATTCGTGACGCTGACTGCGAGCCGCATGGCAATCAGCGCATAGAGGATGTTGATCTCGGGTTCTTCGAGCGGGAATGCTTTGTGATACCCGGCGACAACGGAACTCGCTGCGGAGAGCGGATCATTCTCGCCCAGCATCGCGTACGCGGCCGCGATGGCAACCTCGGATACTGTGAGACCGTGATGCATGTCGCCGAAATCGATCACGCTGACTATTTTTCGCGGCTGCGGCCACGGTGGACTGACGAGTACGTTGTAATCATTCGCATCGCCATAGATGACGCTGCGGCGCAGCGATGATAAAACCGGCAGAACTTCCGCTTCGTACAATCCAAGAGATCGCTCGACTAGCGCGCGTCGCTTGAGATCTGCGATGTGGTGCAGATAGTCTCGAATCCAGCCGGAGCGCGCGAGATCCCACTTCAATTCACGTTGCGCGGCAGGATGCGAAAAATCCGCTAGCGCAACGTCCATCACGCCGAGAAATTCACCCAGACTGCGAAGCAACTCTGGGCTGTGTGGATTTACTTTGGCGAGAACGGTTCCCGGAACATACGTTAACAGCCAGAGCAGGCGCTTCGTTCCATCGGAAAGCGTCGCAACCGTGAACGCGTCGCCGTTTGGCGTTGCGCAAACGCGTGGAAGAGAAAGCTTGGGCGCGTGCTTGGCCAAGTGCTGCAGCGCCTGGCACTGCATCTCGACGAAGGATTGCTCCCTCGCCGAATGCATGAGCTTCAGGACAAACCCGCGCCCTTCCGTCGAAGTGAGATGAAAATTATCGTCGTACTCGCCGGGAAGCGACTTGGCGGAGACATCGAGGCGGAATATTTCGCGCGCCAGCCGCTCGGCTTCCGATTCGGTGACCGGCTGAGCCACGCGCGCTTCGGGAATCATGCGGTGAATCTTATCCGCAACGGATGGAGCGCGTCCATCCTCGCTAAATATGGGGCGTGTTACATGCGGGGCGCGGCCGAAGAGCCATAAAGGTGTTCGACCGCGCCCGCAAAAAAAACAATGCTAGGCCTCAGCGCTACATTTTCCAGCGCGCGACTATTGAATCGAAACGGGCCCATTCACCGTCGAAAGCTTGATCATCGCGGGTGAGCTGCCGTATTCGATGCGGCGATTGTTGTCGTCCCAGGTTTTTCGGGCGTTATCGCAAATGCTCGCATGGCAGCTCATCGGGGAATAGTTGCGGGATTCCACGCTGAAGCTGGACTTGTAGTCGGAGGGAACAGAAAGCGTGAGCGGCCCATTTTGCGCATCGGCGGTCAAGCCTGTTCCGCTCCAGGTCGTCCCTTGCAAATTGATGGAGATCGGGCCGTTCTCGGTGTGGATGCGAACGTTGCCGCTGCTTCCCGTAATTGTGATGGGACCATTCGCGGCGCGCACGTCGGCATCACCAGAAAAATCGCGCAGGGTGATCGGGCCATTGGTGGCGTGGGCGGTCAATTTGCCGTCCACACTGTAAAGAGAAAGCGGACCGTTGGCGGTCTCGAGGTCGATGACAGACCCTTTCGGCGCGCGAATCAGCAGATAGATTGCCCAATCGCTGTCATCGCTGGGGCCGTTTGTCGAGACTTCTCCGTTTTTAACAGAAAGCATCATCTGCGCCAAAATTCGCTGGGCGCTTCCGTCCTCATTTGAAGCAAACTTGCAGGACGTCACCGAATAGGTGTCTTTATCCCAGCCTTGGACCTGAACGCCACCGTTCTTGTGTGGGTGAACGCGAAGTGTCGGCGCATCGGCCTTGGTTATCGTGCGTTCTTCGGATTCCGTAGCGGCGTCGCGGTCGTCGAATCGAACGTGAAAGTCGGAACAATCCGTTGCAGGCTCATGACGGCCGCCGGACATGCTCATCGAATGGCGACGATCCCAATCGGACCAACCTGGCACGGCCGGGACCGCTGGAACGGCAGGTACGGCGGGCATCGCCGGAGATGCGGGGGTCGCCGGAGTGGCGGGCATGGCTGGCACAGCACTGTAGAAATGACCCGGAGGGGCGGGTGACATAGGCGGCGCGAGGGAATCGATGGAAGGAGGCGTAGGCGGGGTTGGAGGAGTGGGAACGTCCTGGGCGCCAGCCAAAGCACCAAGGGCGGAGAATCCGCAGACTACGGTCACAGCAAGAAGACAAACCCTAAAGAGCGATTTCATGGAGATACCCTCCCTAGCTACATAGACGAACGAAACGGCTATCGGTCATGGAGATTCCGTCAGTTTCTGCAAATGGCAGCCTTTCAGATCAACAGGAAGCCAAATCAGGGAGTGGACCGCGGCAGGGGGTACAGTTTGAGCGAAGTTAGAGAAGCGATTCGGGAGAAATCCTTGTCGAGGGTAAAGACGGTGGCCTGTTGTTCCAGCGCGATGGCCGCTATCAGGGTGTCTACCGTCGTCAGGCTGATACCTTTCGAACGGCCTAGCCTGAAAATGCTGGCCGCCTCCCGGTAAGTGGAGAACCCCCGCGGTTCAAGCATTTCCCATAAGGAAAGAAACTGCTCCATCTGACTCACATCTTGCGTAAGTCCTTGAAGAATTTCCGTGACTACAATCCCAGAAAGAGCAAAGGGCTCCGCATCTACAACCATCCGCCGGAGTTCAGCACCCGCGCGGCCGGGAGAGGAACTGAAAAAATCAATCCAGACCGAGCTATCCACCAGAATCAAACGCGGTTCCTGCGCACGGCCTTCAGGTCGCCCTTCCAAATCCCTTGTCCGTAATAACGAAGGATGCCCTTCCGCGTTTCCGAATTGACGAGCAGTTGCAGAGCTTTATCCACAATCGCTCGTTTGGTCTTGAGCCGAGTGAGTTTGCGGGCTTTACGGACCAATTCCTCATTAATTTCAATGTTCGTTCTGGCCATGGTTATAGCATACACCAATTCCAGGAGATTAGGTGTATGGGCGAGCGACCTAGCCGACTCTAAGAATCACGGCTGCCAGTCACAGTCCAGCATGCCCATGCTGCCGATGGGAGGGCCGTCGGGCGGCTCTACCGGGGCGGTGAGATCGATCCGCTTGGGATCCTTCTCGAAAAGCTCGATACGCTGCTTGCCGAAGAAGATGTGAGCTTCATCGAGGGCGCCTTTTCCGGATTGCGCGACGAGCCAATCGTGCAATCCGTGAAGTTTGAGTGAGGCGACTCCCCGGACTTCGTCGGTGGCATGGTCGTTGGCAGCAAGGGCCATGAGGTCATAGAGAACGACGTTGTCGACGGTCACGGCAATCTGATTGGCGTATCCAGAGCCATGAGGGGATTTCCAGGTAGCAGCAAGAATAGCTTCCAGAACATCGGAAAGGCCGGGGTTTGCGGCGTTGCGAGCATGGAATTCGACCAGGCGGGCAGCTCGCTCCGGATTGAAGAGGAATTGCAGCGTGTGCTGCGCGGCGGATTCCGCGGGTGCGAGCGCGTCGAAGGCTGGGCTCGTGTGAATCTTGAAATCCTCGCGATCGCGAGGGTATTCCGGTGGACGAGGAGGAACGATTTTTAGAAGCGATTCGGGTAGGGCAAGCGTCTCCGGCTTCAGCGTGGCGAGCACTGCAGCGAGAGCACGCCGCTGTTCGGCGGGCGCGACGATTTGCGTGGGCACTTCTCCATCGCCGCGTAGCGCAAACGTGTAGTCCATTCCTCCGATGAGTTTGCTGGCGGCTTCCACCTGGTAGCGATGAAACATGTAGATGGGCACGAGTACGTCTTCGAGTGTGGCCATCGGCGCGCCTTCGCGAATATTGTTTTCTCCGAAGCGCTTCAGCGCGGCGGCGCGAACCTGCATGATGCGGTTCAATTCGTCGACGGCATTCGAGCCGCTGTCCCAAAGATGTGCGACGCTACTGGAAGAGCCGGCGGGGCGCGCGTCCTGATCCGTGAGGTAGCGAAGCCCGTGGGCAAACGCATCGCTTAGAATTTTGTCCAGCGCGGCGTGTTCGTCGGTGCCGGGCGCGAAGTCGCTGTAACCCCAAGCGATGGAGACTTTGTCCCAGTCGCCGATGCCTGTGGCGTAGGCGTCAGACAAATCCGGCGTGCCATCGGCCGCGAGCTTTACGAGCGGCGGCGGATAATCCATCACGGAAGACCGATTGACTGTGCTGGCCGAATAGTTGTGCATCAGGCCGAGAGTGTGGCCGACTTCATGCGCGGCAAGCTGGCGAAGACGCGCGAGCGCCATCTCCATCATTTTTGGCGAAACCGGTTTGCCCTTTTCATAGGGAGCGAGCAGACCTTCGGCGATCAGATAATCCTGGCGTACGCGGAGCGAACCGAGCGTGACGTGACCCTTGATAATTTCGCCGGTGCGCGGATCAATCACCGCCGCGCCGTAAGACCAGCCGCGCGTGGCGCGATGCACCCACTGGATTACGTTGTAGCGCAGGTCCATCAGGTCCGCGCCTTCGGGCATCAACTTAACTTGGAAAGCGTTTTTGTAGCCGGCGGCTTCAAATGCCTGATTCCACCAGCGCGCGCCTTCCAGCAGCGCGGAGCGAATCGGCTCAGGCGCGCCGCGGTCGAGATAATAAATGATGGGCTCGACTGGGTCGCTCATGGCCGCTGTGGGATCTTTTTTCTCGAGGCGGTGGCGCGCGGTGAAACGCTTGACGATGGGCTCGCTCACAGGCGTGGCATAGTCCATATAAGAAATGCCGAAAAAACTGCTGCGCGGATCGTAAATGCGCGGCTTGTAGCCCGGCGGAGGAAGCTGCACGAACGAGTGATGCTCACGGACGGTGATGGATTCGGGCGAAGGCGTCACCTCGCGAACCCAGGGACCGGGGTCGTCGCCGGAAAAAGTGAGCGTGGCTTCGACTTCCGTGTTAAGCGGAAAATTTTTGGTTTGGGGAAAATAGATCGCGCAGCGCGACGTATCGAGGCGGTAGGTCCCCTGCTTGGTACGGCGAAGCGTCGCAGGAATACCGTGAGCATCGCGCAAGAAAAAATCCGTGGCGTCGACGAGCGCGCGGCAGTCCTCCTGTGTGGCGTCGACGGACGGAGGGCAATTCTCCTCGGCGGCAACCGTGAAGCCCCAAAGCGCGGACTCCGCGAAGGAATCGCGCACGGCACGGCGTTCGTCGGCGTCGCTGGTGACGGCGCGATAGGCGAGATTCTCTTCCATGAGCAGGACCTTGGGGCCGCTGCGTTCGAAACGAACAATGTGCGTTCCGCCAAGTTGGCCGCGGTCGAGGCCGATATCGTTTGAACCGATGCCGGCGGGGAGGCCGGTCTGGTAAAGGAATTCCGTATTCCATTTTTTTGCATCGATTTCAAGCCAGAGTTTGCCCTGCTTGGCGTCCCAATAGAGATTAAAATAGCCGGTGAACTTTTGCGCGGCCGCGACTTTCTCGGCGATAGAGGGCGTCTGGGTAGAGGGCGTTTGGCTAGATGGTGTCTGGGCCGCACCCGGACTAGCCGCGACGCCGGCAAAGAGCAGACAGAGGAAACAGAGCAAGAAAACACACCTGGAACGTTTCAGCATTTTCAGCGCCTCCGAATAGAAGGAACGTTTTACAACAAAAGACGCTTGGCGCGGGGGAAAATCCTCTCTGCTATACTTGGTTGAAATCGCGAGACTCTCAAACTTGCAAAAACTACGCATATCCATCGTGCAGTATTTGAATACCGCGCCGCTGGTTTGGGGCTTTACGAACGGGTCGCTTGCGGGGAAGTACGATTTGTCGTTTACGGTGCCATCGCAATGCGCGGAGGCGCTGCGCAAGGGCACGGCCGACATCGCTATCATTCCCGCGATTGAGTATCAGCGCATTCCTGGCTTGGTCGTCCTGCCGGATTTGGCCATCGCCTCACAGAATCGCGTGCGCAGTCTTTTGATCGTTGCTAGGAAACCAATCGAACAGGTGCGCAGCATTGCGCTGGACCGAAGTTCGCGCAGCACGCAGGCGCTGACGCGAATCCTAGCCGCAGAGCACTGGAACATTTCGCCGGAGTTTTTTGAAACCGAGCCCAATTTGAGCGCCATGCTACAACGAGCTGACGCCGCTCTACTCATCGGCGACCCGGCGCTGCGACTTTCCGTGGCCATCGAGAAAAAGAGCACCGTCAGCCCTCAAGGGCGCGCGGTGTGCCAGGCGGTTACACTTGGAATCCCTGGCGCTGAGATTTTCCACGTGTATGACGTGGTCGGGGAATGGCGCAGGTATTCGAGCCTGCCGGCCGTGATGGCCGTGTGGGCCGCTAGGCCAGAGGTTGTCACTTCGGAAGTACTCGCAGACTTCGCCGCTTCGCGCGATTTCGGACTGAGTCAGCTGTCTGCCATCAGTCTGGAAGCTGCGCGCGAATTGGAACTGCCACAACCGATTCTGGAATCGTATCTGCAGCAAAACATCGACTTCTCTTTGGGCGAAGAAAATCGCCGCGGGCTAGAAAGATATTTTCACGAAGCCGCAAAGCTAGGCCTGATCCAGCTCGAAAAGAAAATTGAGTGGGCCATTGCATCAAAAGAAGCGGCCCAAGTGTCGGCGAAGTAGGGGCACGATATATCGTGCCCTACGATTAGAGTTTAGGCGGCGCATCCGCTAGAATTAGTGTCGAGCGACGCAAAGGAACAACGTGGGACTGACGAAGCAAGAAGCTATCGACATGCTGCAATCCGACGACCTGGTGGGTGTCGGCATGGCCGCGCATCAGGTGCGCCTGAAGAAAAACGACCCGCGCGTCGTGACTTACCAGATTGACCGCAACATCAACTACACAAATTTCTGCACCGAGTACTGCTCGTTCTGCGCGTTTTACCGGCCGCTCGGAGCGAAAGACGGCTATATCCTTTCCTTCGAGACTATCTACGAAAAAATCGAAGAGATGCTGGAACTGGGCGGCACGGGAATTTTGCTGCAAGGCGGCCTGCACCCGGATTTGCAAATCGGCTATTACGAAAATCTTCTGCGCTCGCTAAAGGCGCGCTTTCCGCAAGTGCACCTGCACTGTTTTTCGGCGCCGGAAATCTTGTGCATCGCCGAAGTCAGCGAGCTTAACGTCCGTGAAACGATCCAGCGCCTGATGGACGCCGGACTCCAATCCATTCCCGGGGGCGGTGCGGAGATTCTCGACGACGAGATTCGCGGCAAAATTGCTCGCCTAAAATGCACCAGCGACGATTGGGAAGAAGTTCACCGTATCGCGCACTCGCTCGGCCTGCGCACGACGGCCACGATGATGTTCGGCTGCGGCGAAGAACTGCGCCACCGCGTGAATCATCTTGAACGGCTGCGCCGCATTCAGGAAGACACCGGCGGTTTCACGGCGTTCATTCCGTGGATGTTCGCGGCAGAGAATACGGCGCTCGGGAAAAAAGTGCAGGAAGCGACTGCTGTGGATTATTTGAAAACATTGGCCGTCAGCCGCCTATACCTCGACAACATCGACCACATCCAATCCAGCTGGCTGACGCCAGGCATCAAAGTCTGCCAGGTCGGATTGCAATTTGGCGCGGACGACGTCGGCAGCATCCTCATTGAAGAAAACGTTGTGTTTGCCGCGGGCGTGAAAAACCGCACTAACGAAAACGAACTCCGCCGCATTATTTCCGATGCGGGATTCGTGCCCGCGCAGCGCGATACTCTCTATCGCTCTTACGCAGTGAAATAATTCGCAACAAATCCAAACACTATTTTTGTGGGGCTGGGCGCTTCAGGGGACGAAGTACAAGCTGCACCTCGGTCCCGTCGGGAAGATCGATATCTTCCAGCGGATAGAGAATGCCGCTGCGAAAACGCGCCTGAATCCAGCGCGGACCCGGCTTGGCATCGGCGACCGCAGCTTTCGCAGGCGCTCCGGCAGCAGCGGGCGGACCGGAAGTTTCATCGAGCGCTTCATTCGCAAGGGCATCCGCTTCGCGGTTCTGCTCGCGGTAGACGTGATCGATCCGAAAGGATGAGAAGCCCATCGACATTTTCTTCGCGCGCTCAAAAAGTGGCTTCAAGTCCTCGCTCTTCACTTTGTACTGCCCTTGCATCTGCTTGACCATCAATTCGGAATCGCTCTCGACGCGTAACGCACGAATGCCGTGTGACTCCGCGTAATCAAGCGCGGCAATTAGCGCGTAGTATTCGGCGACATTGTTAGTCATCCGACCGATGTATTTTTTTAGCTTTGCGACGAGTTCGCCTTGCCCATCGCGAATAACTACACCATATGAAGCCGGGCCAGGATTACCACGCGCGGCGCCATCAATATTCGCTTGATGCGCCGGCGTAGCGTTTTTTTGCTCGACTGGCGAGTCTCCAAAGAGACCGTCACCGGCTGCGCGAGTGGATTTTGGAAGGCGTGGCATCAGGAATGGTTAGAAGCCGAAGAAGCGGCGTGCCCCGAATCGGCAGCTGGATCCGGCAGCGGGATCGGCTCCAAAGTGTACAAGATCAGCCCGCAAGACTCGCAGCGATAAATCTCTTCGTTGGGTTCGCGGCGAAGCTCCTGCAACGTGTGCGGAAGTACCCGCATGCCACAGCCGCGGCACTGTCCGTCGCGAGCCTCGGCAAGGCCGGTACCGTGATGTCGTTTCGCGATACGCGCGTAAAGTTCGCGCAAATCCTCGGGAACCGGAGCCAGGGCGCGTTCGTGTTCAGCAAGCAAGGATTCGAGGAGTTTCTTTTTCTCACCTTGCAGCGCATGAATCTCTTTTTTCTCTTTGGTGACCGCCGTTTCGTCTTCCTTGAGATTCGCTTCGGCGTGCTTGACGAGACGCTCGGCTTCTTCGCCCGACATCATCACTTGAAGTTGCGCGTCTTCGGCCTTCGCTACTTCCGCTTCGGCGTTGGCAATTTCGTGCTGCAGCGCTTTGTAGGCTTCGTTGGTTTTTACGGCGCCGCTCTGGTCGCGGTATTTCTTCGCGCGGTCTTTCCACTGTTGGACGTCAAATTCGAATTTCTTCCGCTCGGCCTGGCTCTTGACGAGGCCTTCTTTTGCGGCGGCCAAGGCTGCGCGCGCGCCGCTCAGTTTGGCATCGGCGTCACGCACCCGCTTCGGGAATGTGTCAATCTCGGTGCGCACCCCGGCGATCAGGTGGTCTACACGCTGGAGCTCGATCAGGCGAGGAATGGCGGAATGCATCGGTCTGTAATACTAACACAGGGGGCGCCATGCTTTGCCCTCGCCTCTGGATCATTCCCAAGCACCTTTGGGATACAAGGTTTAGTAGAATGCCCCGGTTTTGCGGGGCAAGATTTTGGGATTGCCATTCCAAGGAGGACGAGAAATGCCGCATGTTCAAATTACCTGGGTGGAAGGACGCACGCCGGATATGAAACGCCAGATCGCGGAGCGCATCACCTCTGTGTTGATCGAAGATGGACGCGCGAAACGCGAGAACATTCACGTGTCGTTTCACGACGTCCCGGCGACGAACTACGCCGAAGCGGGCGTCCTCGTGGCGGATCAAAAGCGGACGCCATGACGCGACACAAGGACGCCTCTTCGTCCGGCATGACCTCAAGTGATGGACGGACAACACCTACCCACTGGGGCTGAGTAGTGGCGTCCGCCTTACTCGAGTTTGAAGCAGGGCAAAACCGCCGAGTTAGCTCGAAGCGCGAAGGTCGCGGCGAATCAGCGTGAAATCCAGAAAATACCCGATACCAATCGCCAAGGGGATGATGCCGAACGCGGCCGCAGACCAGAAGTCGCGATCTACCTGAACCACCGCAATCAATCCAAACGTGGCGATGTAGCCCAAAGCGCCGGCGATCAGGAGAATCCCTGACCGGCGGGAATGCGCTGCCTGCGAAAGTTCCGGCTCCTGAGGAATGCTCACGCCCCGAGCGATGGCCGCCAGACGCTCTTCGCTACGCAATTTACGCACCCGGTAGTATGTGTACAGCATGCCGAGTGGAACACCCATCCCCAACGTGACTGCCACCAATCCGATCAAATCTCCGCCCATGATTTGCTCCTTCCAAGACGCGCCGAAAGCGCGACTGCTGCCGAGGGAATCCTTGTCGTTAGAAGGTACGAAGCACGTCAGGGAAAAGTTCCAAAGGGGAAGGGGAGAAACGACGGCCTAATGGGCAGACACGAGATAGGAATTCTCAGCCTGATGTTTAGTTTACTTCGCGGGTTTCCATCGCCTGGTCAATCGCGAAGTTGGGATAGCGTATGGGCGAGCCCGCAGCGGCTGGAGCGTGCCGCGCCGTAACGGTGAACTCACTGCCGGAGCATGAGACGGAATACCTGTAGCCGTCCCGCTCGGGGTGCGACATTGCGAGCGTCTCGGAAGAAATAAGCTCTTCCAGCGAGACGCAATGGCCGTTCTGTGAAACGTAGTTGTTCTCCGCATGGGCAATCAACAAGAGGTCTTCGCGAACGCCAATCAGGCTAATGGCCTGTGTGGGTGCCGTGCCTTCGTCCGTGGTGGGCATTTTCTTGAAATAGAAATGGTATATGCCAAACACAAGCGCCGCACCGAGGAGGATGGTAACTAGACCACGCATGCAGAAATCTTCGCGCTGCCTAGCGCCGGTTGCAAGAGTTGAGAGGAGAACGCGTGCGCGAGGAAACAACAGAACTCTTCTTCCACTAGGATGCCAGCTTCTTTGCTAAACTTCTCTCGCCGCTGATCCCTCTTCGGCGGCGTAGCACCCCTCCCTTGGATAGAAAAATGAACACGTTTGCTCCTGCTGCCGAGCTGCAGGCACTCGAAAAATTGCGTGATGAGGAATTGGAAGAGGCGCGCGCACTCCAAAGCGTGATGCTGCCCACGGAATCGCTCCGCTCGCGCGGCGTGACTATTTCCCACCAATTTCAGCCGGTTTCGGCGGTGGGAGGCGATTTTCTGGACTACTTCGAACTGACCGACGGCTCCATCGGCCTGTACCTCGGCGATGTCTCGGGAAAGGGCTTGCCCGCGGCATTTTTTGGAGCTCTGGCAGTCGGAACCCTTCGCGGCGTGCACAAAACCGGAATCTCCTCGGACCAGGTTCTTTGCACGATGAACCGGCGGCTGCTGATCCGCGGTCTGCCGGCGCGTCACGCCGCTTTGCAATATGCGGTATTTAATCCATCCACCCGCGAGATTCAAATCTCGAGCGCCGGGATGCCCGGACCACTGCATCTCACGGGCAAAGGCTGCCGCTTACTGAAAATGTCCGGCATACCCCCTGGGCTTTGGCCCTGTGCGAGCTACGACAGCACGGTGCTGAGGCTTGAGCCGGGCGACTCCGTTCTGTTTTGCACCGACGGAGTTACGGATTCCATGAACACTGAAGAGGAGAGTTTCGGCACGGATAGGCTAGTGGCGTTATGCGATCAGCATCTTGCCGACTCTCCCACGAACCTTCTCCAAGCTATCTTCCTTGCAGTGGACAACTTCAGCCGGGGACGTGGCCCACATGACGATATGGCCGCCGCATTGTTCTACTGTTCTGAGTGACTCCCATTCAAAATTCCCGGATCGAGAGCAATCGGAGGGCTCGCCGCGAGACATCACCGCGCGGGTGCCCAAAAAGCAATGTAGTCTCTGCGCAAACCTCTTCGGGTTTCCAATTGACAGCCTGAACGCCCTCCAGTAACAACGATAGATAACGCAGACCGCTGCAGTCTATTTAGGAGAGTCCTCGATGAAGACGAAGTCCCCTTTTGCACTTGGCTTGGCCCTATTGCTTTCGCTGATGATCACAATTCCGGCAGACATTTCCGCCGAGCCCCAGACCGCCGGACAAAAAGCCGGCGAAGTTGCTCGCGTCATCCCCGCGGTGAGCATCGCCCGCGGCTCCAAGACTATCAACGCATCCGCAAAGACGCAGGTGGATTGGCAAGACCTGGTAAATACCAAAACCGACGGCCGCGCTCGCATCGCTCTGGATGACGGCTCGGTCTTGAACGTCGGCTCGGATTCCTCGATTAAGGTCGTGAAACACGACTCGGGAGCGCAGCAAACGGATCTCGAACTGGCCTATGGCAAGCTCCGCACGCAAGCCCAAAAGATCTCGAAACCGGATGGCAAGTTCGAGGTTCATACCGCGGCGGGTGTAGCGGGCGTGGTCGGAACGGATTTTTACGTCGGTTATGAAAACAATGTGATGAACGTAATCGCCTACGAGGGTGTTGTGCGAGTGTGCAACCCGGCCGGCGTTTGCGTGCTATTGAAAGCAGGGCAGGTGACTAGCCTGCGTAACGGAAACAATGAAGCTCCGGCGCCCCCGTCGCAAGCGCCGCTCGACCTGCTGGTTACAGCCGGCAAGGACACGGATGTAGGTGTGCGAGGCGGCAACGGAATCGAAAATGTCGGGCACATCAGCAAAGGATTGGGCTTTACGCTCGGAATCATCGCCGCGGTCCCGGTCATCGTCTTCTCCGTCATCGCAACCCATAGCAGCAACAATCCTGTCGGGACGAAGCCCCCCGTAAACGGTGGCTGCAGCCCGACTAACCCCAGCGCTTGCTAATTTTTCTCAGGACCGAGAAACGGACGCTCTTTTCAGCCCTGGCTGCACCCACAGCCAGGGCTGGTTGTTTCTGATCACGTGCAACTCGCGGCCTCCGGCAGCCGTCCAACTAGTGTTACTCAATATAGAGACGCATTAAGTCCCCTCATTTTGTGCCGTTACCCCCGGTAGCGTACACTGGATGTTTGGCAGTGCCGTCTAATCTGTAAGCGAGGCAATCCTTGAAAATTCCTGTTCGTCAGTACCTGAATTCCCTTTTGTGCGTCTTTGCCCTTACGGCTTCACTGACGCCGTTCGCGGCCACGGTGGCGAAGGCCGCGCCTCCCCCCGATACGCAGGCCAAGAAATCTCCTCTGCTGGCGGCGCTCCAGGCGGAGCTAGATCGATCTCTGAAGACGTTTAAGGAACAGCAACCGCCGGCCTACTATCTCGGCTACACCATTACCGATACGCAGCGTGCCGACGTCTCCGGCTCAAACGGCGCACTTTTGAACAGCGCCGAGTCCCGCAACCGCTGGCTGGAAGTATCCGTGCGCACCGGCAGTTACGAAACGGACGACACGCATAAAGTTGGCGAGCGACAACAGACGACATCAGGCCCCGGCACATCCGTGCCGCTGGACGACGATCCGGGCGTCCTGCGCCGGGCCATATGGCTCGAAACCGACAGCCAATACCGCGCCGCCGCGGAAGCGCTCATTAAGATCAAGACGGGCAAAGAAGTGAAGGTCGATTCCGTGGAAAATCGCGCTCCGGATTTTTCTCACGAACAGCCGCACACTTTCATTGGCCCACAAGTGACTCTCACTCTGGACCGCAAACCGTGGGAAGAAAAAGTTCGCGTGTACACTCGCACGTTCCGCGAATCCGCCGCGATCATCAATTCCATTGTCACCTTTACGGCCCAGGCACAAAACGTCTTCCAGGTCACCAGCGAAGGAACAGAGCTGCAATTCGGCCAGATCCGTTACCGCCTCGAGCTATTCATCCAAGGTAAAGCGCCAGACGGCATGGACATCGACCGGTACTACAATTTCGACTGGGTCAATCCCGCGGATGCGCCGGATGATAAGGCCGTCGCCGCGGCGCAGGTCACGATGCGCAAGGAATTGGAAGGGCTTGTCGTTGCGCCGATTAATGAACCATCGGTAGGACCAGCACTCTTGACCGGCCGCGCCGCTGCCGTCTTTTTCCATGAAGTGTTTGGTCACCGAGCCGAGGGCCACCGTCAAAAAGATGCCGCCGAAGGCCAGACTTTTGCCAAAAAGGTCGGCGAACCAATTCTGCCCAGTTTCTTGAGCATCGTCGACGACACCACCAGGAAGAAGCTTGGTTCCGAAGACCTGCTGGGCTACTACCAATTCGACGACGAGGGCGTTCCCGCGCAAAGCGTGACGCTCGTCGATCACGGTATTTTGAAGAATTTCGAAATGTCGCGCTCGCCGCTCGTGGGCTTCCCCAATTCCAACGGCCATGGACGTCGTCAACTCGGCGCGACGCCGGTTTCCCGACAGGGCAACCTGATTGTGGAAAGCAACAAGATGGTCACCAACGCCGAACTGCGCGTAAAGCTGATCGAGCTCATCAAAGCGCAAGGAAAACCCTTCGGACTGCTGATCGACGACATTGCCGGTGGTTTCACGTTTACCGGACGCGGTCAGCCGCAGGCCTTTCAAGTGCTGCCGCTGGTCGTGTACAAAGTGTTCGCGGATGGCCGCCCGGATGAATTAGTCCGTGGAGTGGATATCGTCGGAACGCCGCTGGCTGCCCTCACCAAGATCGTAGCCACGGGCGATACAGCCGAAGTCTTCAACGGTTACTGCGGCGCGGAGTCTGGCTCGGTGCCAGTTTCCGCCGCCTCGCCTGCCATTCTCATCTCGGAATTGGAAGTGCAAAAGAAAGAGAGTTCCACGGATCGGCCGCCGATTTTGCCGCCGCCCGCGCATGACCCCGTCAAGACGGGAGGCCAACAGTGAAGCGCGCTCGAGTATTTGCAGGACTCACGATTTTTGCCGCACTGCTAAGTTGCAGCGTCGCTGCCCGCGCGCAGGCACCCGCGGACACTGATCACACCCTGCAAGCTATGCGTGACGAAATGGCGCGCTCGAAATCGCGGCTCGAGCTGAAAATCCCCGGCATTCCGCAGCCTCAGCGCCCCTACTATGTGGAATACCGGTTGCTCGATCTCGACGTGCGCGAATTCGTCGCCGAATTTGGCGCCTTGGTCTCCGCCAACCACACACGCAATCGATTTATGGATGTGGAAGCGCGCGTCGGCGACTACAAGCTCGATAGCTCGAACTTCATAAGCGAGGACGGATTTCGTGGATTTATCGGCCCGACCGGCTCAGTCGGTATCGACCGCGACTACAATTCCCTTCGCCAGGACCTTTGGATCGCCACGGATCAAGCTTTCAAGGAAGCTGTCGAGACCTATTCGCGCAAGCAAGCTTACTTAAGCAGCCTCGCGCGCCAATCTGACATCGACGACTTTGCGAAAGCTGCGCCGCTGCAGCTGATCGAACCGCTAGTCACGCCAGACTGGAGCAATCGCAATTGGGAGCAGGAAGCCCGCGAGACTTCCGCCACTCTTCGCGCCTTTCCACAAATCTACGAAGCGCGTGTGACCTACTACCTGGTTTATGCCACGGAATATCTGCTCACCAGCGAGGGCACGGAAATCCGCACCAATCGTTGCTTTGCCGCGATCGAGTCTGGCATGAACACACTTGCCGACGATGGCATGCAGATCAACCACATGTACGCTACCTACGCTCCAAGGCCTGTCGATCTGCCGAGCGTGGATGCGGTTAAAAAAGCATTAAACGTCACAGGCAGCGAACTGATGGCGCTGCGCGCCGCACCTCCGGCGCAGGACTACACCGGGCCCGTGCTTTTTGAAGCGCGCGCTGCCGCGCCGCTGCTGGCGCAGGTTTTGACGCCTGCTATCAATGGCTCACGCCCGCCAGTTTCGTTTACGCCGGTGATGGAACAACTTCTCACCGGACTTGGCGGAAAAAGCGACTGGGTCGGCCGCATGGGCGCGCGTGTTCTGCCTCCGGGCGTTTCCTTGATCGATGATCCGAGCGCGAAAGAAGCGCATGGGACAGCTTTGCTGGGCGCTTACGCCGTGGATGATGAAGGTGTGCGCGCGGAAAAAGTAACCATTGTCGAAAATGGGAACGCCAAAGAGCTTTTGATGTCCCGTCGCCCCGGTCCTGATTCCGATGCCTCCAATGGACACGGCCGCTCGGCGTTCATCAACGACGCCAAACCGACCATGAGCAATCTGTTTTTCAAATCGACGGAGACTCTATCGCCCGCCGATCTGAAGAAAAAATTTCTCGATGCGTGCCGATCGGAAAAATTGCCGTATTGCCTCGTGGTCCGCGAGATGGACAATCCTTCCATCAGCTTGCTTCATCAGGATGATTTTTCGGAATTGCTGGCGAGCTTCGGTGGCGGCGCAGGCACCGGCGACCGTTTGCCGCTCATCGTCTACCGAATTTATCCTGATAACGGGCGCGAAGAGATGGTTCGCGGTGCGCGTATCATCGGCCTGAACACGCGCATGCTGCGGAACCTCGGCGGCATCGGCAACGACGACTTCGTTTACAACTACATGCAAAGCCAGGTATCGGGTTTTGCCGGCACGGCGCTCGGCGCATTTGGTTCGGCGCAAAACGGCTTGCCTGCTTCGCTCGTGGCGCCATCGCTGCTCTTCGATGACCTGGAAGTGCGCGGTGCGCGCGGCGAGCCCAAGCGGCTGCCCTTGTTGCCCGCTCCGCCGATGACAGCAGACTGATCGGGACCGCTGTCCTTGAAAGACCCAGCGGGCCTACGAGCCTACGAAAGCTAGAACCATGAACGACCTAACCCGCCGCGGCTTTATTTTGACTGGCGCAACTCTTGGAGCTTACGGTCTGCTCGTCGGAGTGCAACGCGCCTGCCGTTTTGCGCTTGCCGATACTAAACCCGCAAAGAGCGATGCCAGTCCCGTCCAAATTGTAAAATTCGCTGACGACGGAACTCGCATCGGCGTGCAAACAGTGCCAAAGGTCGTCAAAACCGACGCCGAGTGGCGTCATTCGCTCAGTTCCGATGAATTTGACGTCACACGCAAGGCCGACACCGAGCGCGCCTTCAGCGGCGCCTACTACAAAAATCACGAACCGGGCCTTTACCGTTGCATCTGCTGCGCAAACGCTCTCTTCAGTTCCGACACCAAATTCGACTCCGGCACTGGCTGGCCGAGTTTTTGGGCGCCTATCGCCAAGGAAAATGTTTCAGCAAAAATAGATTTGAGTTTTGGAATGAGCCGCGACGAAGTAACTTGCGTTCTCTGTGACGCTCACCTGGGCCACGTCTTTGACGACGGGCCCAAGCCCACCGGCCTGCGTTACTGCATGAACTCGCTTGCGCTTCGCTTTATTCCGCACGCGAAGTCCTGATCTCTCGCAATCGTACTCCACGGGACGCGGCACATCCATTCTCTTTATGTCCTTACTTCTTTGCTTCCTATTGTTTCACTTCGGCCAGCAGGTCTTCGAAGTCGTTGATCGAGACGCGATCAATCTTGCCCGGGATTGCGAAATCGAACGGCTCGTTCGCGTGCGTTACGGAGAGCAGTCCCATTTTCACCGTCTTATCGCCAATGTGGGCATATAGAGGCACGGCATCTTTCCACGTGTCTGGCACTCCGGAGCGGGTGATTTCTCCCTTGACGTGCGTCTTCCCGTCCGCAGTGGCTTCCGCCGTAGAATGAAATGTGTACTGCGGCTCGCCCATTCCGTAAACATACTGGTTGAAGAACCAGTCCATCTTGTGGTTCCCATCGAGATCCATGCCGTGCGTCATGTGCTTCTCGACGATCGCCTTAAAATCTTCCGTGGACGCAGCCTTGTTGTCGAACGTTTTGCAATAGTCCTGCATCATCTCTTTGAACGCGTGCTCCGGGTCCTGATCTCGTGGACTCATCATCTGCATTCGCAGCATTTGCAGAATGTAGGCGCCTTTGGAATAGATCAGGTCCTGGTAGGCGCGGGGATCGGTTATGGAAGAACGAATGCGCTGGCCCATCCAGATCGGACCGAGGGAGTCGCGCGAGCGTCCGTAGGCATCCTTATTCCGAATCTTCTCTCTCTCCTTGCGCCATTCGCCCAGAGCCGTCTTCATGCTCTCGCGGTACTGCACATACAAGATTCCGGAAAAGTCAGCAAAACCTTCGGAAAGCCATTGATCGTGATAGCTCTTCCAACCGACACGATGTCCCCACCATTGGTGAGAGCTCTCGTGTCCGCGGAAAAAATCGGTAAGTCCAGTTTCGTCCTTGAGTCCGATGCAGTTGCGTTGCGTGGAATCCAGAAAGGAACCTGACCACAGATAGATGAGCCCAGGCCAGCCTTGTCCGTAGGAATAAGCGATTGGCAAGCTCGTGATCGAAAGATGCTTGTAGGGATAGGGGCCGAAGTAGGACGAGAAAACGCGAACAGTATTGGCCATCTCCGTCCCCATGACCTTGCCCATCCCCGAAGGACTCATGCTTCCGACGGCGCACATGGCCTGGCCCGATTCGAAAACACGTTGCAACGAATTCGTGATGTCGTCGCCCTCGCGATTGGCGTAAATGTCCACCGCAACATCGTCCGCTTTATCGTTGACCACTTTGTAGTCGCCGTAAGCGAATCCGGCGACAGCGAGGGGAATCTCGCTTTTCCATGTGGTGACGCGAGTATTGCCGTCGGTGGTCTCGCCCGTTTTTCCGCCGGTAGCCACGAGGGTGGAATTCTTGGGACTGTGAAATGTGATTTCAAAGTCGGAACGCGCCGAAAAACTATTAGGCCGTGCGGGATACCACCCGGAACTTTCGCAGAAATAATTTCCGCCGCCCTCTTTACGAATCGCGCGTTTTCCGCCATAGCGAAATGCGAGCGACAAGGGCGTTCCGACGGCAAGCGGCTGCGTAAGAATTACCGCCACATAATCTCCATAGGACTGATTGCGATCTTTTGTTTCTCTTGACTGGTAGAACGGCAGAGTATTGTTACTGGAATCCTTGACTGATTCGAGACGCAGGTTGGAGTCCAGGTCAAATAGGAGAACGCTTTGGCCCGCGAGGCGCGGTTCAAGGTCCAGATGCGCTGTGGCATTCAGATCCGCACCGGACGTGACGGCAGCATCAATCTTGTAGCCGCGAATAATAAAATCTTCCTTGGCTTGCGGATCTTTCCATGCCTCCGCGCTGGTGTGCGCACCGGCTGGAAAGCTCATCCAGGTGTCAAAGATTTTGAACGGACCCACATCCACCCAGCGCCCAACTCTGATTTCTTCTGGATCCAAGGCGTCATCGTGAACTTCCACCCAGCCTTTGTCGGTTTTCAGGTCCCCGAGAAAGTAGGCAGTGCGGGCGCGATCCCCCGACAAAACGCCCTGCAGCATGCGCGGCACCGATGATGCACCCAGGTCCTCTCGCTCTTTTTGACGTTTCGCATAAAGGTCATCGGCGGCGGAGGCAGCCGCTTGCCATTTCACTTGCTTTGTGACTTCCTCAAACAGGCCATCCGTGAAGCTAAACGTAGCTTGAGTGAACTCCACGTTGAGCTTGTCCAGCCTTGTAAAAAGGCGAAGCTGCTGAGCTTCCAGAGGATTCGCCGGTTCTGCTTGCAAACGGCCCTTTCCATGGAAGACAGCTCCAAAAACGACACCGTTGACGGGCTGTGTGAACTGGATCGTGCCGTCCGTCAAATTGATGCGGACGCGATCACGGACGATTTCGACATTTTCTGCGTGAGCCGATTTGGCAGGGTCCATCGCTGGAGCGGAAAGTGCGTTCCAGACGGTTGCCGCCGGCGATCCGGCTGGAGCTTGCGCGAGGCTCCACGGCGCGAGCGCGCACATTCCTACAAGGGATAGGACGACGATCCGAGGATAAACGATCATTTGGAGGGCTCCCACGACGCTGCGTGAAAATACCCTGTCTTAGCTCAGACGGCAAGTGCCAAGAACAATACGCATGCACGAGACGAGTGCGTCGACTCTGGCCTAGCTTTCGTACGCGCTTCTACGGCGTGCGTTTAGACCATTATGGCGCGCGCCTCCCAGCGTGCGCGTGGTCGATAACTGCGTGCACCAAAGCGTTGCGAAGTAAGGAAACTCGCGTCACTTAAGGTAGTCTAGTCAGACGACGATGGCAGCTCGGCAAAACGAGGAAGCGCGCGAGAAGCGCGGAGCGGCGCTGCTGAGCGTCGGCTCGGCCGTATTGCTCGTTTCCTTGAAGACTTTTCTCGTTCTTCGCACCGGCAGTTTAGGCGTGCTCTCCGAAGCGCTGCACTCCGGCCTGGACCTGCTAGCGGCAGTCATCACATTTCTTTCCGTGCGCGTCTCTGATGAACCGGCCGATGAGCGCCATCCCTACGGCCACGGCAAGTTCGAAAATTTCTCCGCATTCGTCGAGACGGCGCTTCTGCTCCTCACCGCGCTGTACATCATTTACGAAGCGTTTGATCGTCTCTTTTTCCATCATGTGCATATTCAGCCGAGCATCACTGCCATTCTCGTGCTGGGCGTGGCGCTGGCTATCGATGTGACTCGTGCGCGAGCGCTCAAGCGTGTTGCGCAAAAATATTCGAGCGACGCGCTGGAAGCCGACGCGCTCCATTTTTCAACGGACGTGTGGAGCACCATAGTGGTCATCTCCGGTATTGGCCTGGTGTGGGCCGGCGAGACGTGGGACCTGCCGTGGCTTGCCTACGCGGACGCGCTCGCAGGCCTTGCGGTTGCCGCCATTATTTTGTGGGTGGGCTCGCAGCTCGGCAAGCGAACGCTGGACGCCCTGCTCGATGTCGCTCCCAAGGGTTTGCAGCAAGAAATCGCCATGGCCGTGGGGCGGATGGACGGTGTCTTGGACGTCGATCGCGTGCGCGTACGCCGCGCTGGCAATAGGCATTTCGTGGACGCCACGGTCAGCGTGGCGCGCACCGCCAGCCTCGAACAAGTGCACGCGCTCAGCGATGCTATCGAGAAACGCATCGGTGAGATTGTGCCTTCGGACGTTATGGTGCATGCCGAGCCGCGCGCTCCGCAGGGTGAACATTTGTTTGAGGCAATTCGCGCGGTAGCGCAGCGCATGGGCCTTGCGATTCATGACGTCACGGCGCTGCAACACGCCGGACAGCTTTTCATCGAGCTACATCTCGAAGTGGACGAAAACTTGAGCTTGCGAGACGCACACCGGCAAGCCACCGAGCTCGAGGAAGGAATTCGCAAACTGCGCGACGGCTCAACGGACGTAAACATTCATATCGAGCCGCTTGGCCGACACATCGCCACGCCCGACTCGGGCGCCGGAGAAATGAAGCAGCTCTCGAGATCGATCGAGAATTTTCTGAACGGTTTGCCCGCCGAATTCGACGAGCTCGTGAATTGCCACGACGTACGCGTCCGCCAAGTGGAGCATCACATCCTGGCTTCCTGCCATTGCACGATGCGCGGCGCTCTGCCGATTACCCAAGTCCACGACGTGACGGCCACTCTGGAAGATCGCGTTAAGGCAAAATTCCCGCAAATCTATCGCGTTACGATTCATCCCGAGCCGGTCGAAGAGAAATAATCGAGCGGACTTGAACGTTAGGCCAAGTCTCGCGGTCTGGCAGAGCGAGCGAAAGCCTGTCCTGCCAGCGCGAGAATCGCCGGAAAGCATACAAGCACATACCGGGGCTCGGGCGTTTCGAGCGTGGTCAGAAAAGCGGTGCGCAGCAGTACATACCCAAGTAGGAGCCCGACCGCCAGACCGAGTGCAGAATTCTCCCGCCACACTCGCCAGCCCCCCCACAAGGCAAGCGCGACATACAATGCGTTCAGAACAAAATAACTCAGCGTCACCGTCAGATCGATTGGATCTTCCCGCCAAGATTCTCTGACTGGAAAGACTTGCCCCGAAAAAGGCAGAAGCTCGATGCGCGGCGTAAACCAGATTGTAAAAGCCCGTGCCACTGGCAGCCACACATAGGTGCGCAGCGGATGCCGCGCCGTCCGCTCGCGCGCGAGCTGCCCGAATGCCGCGTCTTCTTCCGGACTGATCGTAACGTCATTGTTGTATTGCTCGAGTAGCGCCGCCACTCGATCCTTTTCGTCTTGCGTGTCGAACGCCCGCGCCGGGATATCTTCCAGATTGATCACTTCCCCATCCAGCTTCCATGGAACGAGAAAGCAATCCTTCATGCGGAAGAGCCAGGTTTTCTCCCAGGCCATGAACCCGCGCGGGACGAATTCTCCGGACATATTCAAATTTTTGGGCGCGAGAAACTGCACTTCGTGCAGCGTCACGGCATTCCGAACAGCCCAAGGCGCGAGCGGCAAAGCGCAGCCAATGGCGGACAGCGCCACAAGTTTCGCCAAAATAAGAAACCGCCGCTTCCTCAACCAAATAAAGGCGAACAAAAGCCAGGAAGCAACAAGCAGAAGAGGCGTTTCCGGACGAAAGAGTGTTCCCATTCCGATCAGAAATCCGCTCGTGAGCGCGAAAATCGAATTGGCGTGCCTGGTGGCCCATTGGGACTTCAAGAGCGCCGCTTTGCCGCCACACTCGCTCCAAATCAAAGCGATAAGCGACACGAAAGCCGCCGCCGTGAAAAACCACGCGAACACCTCGGTCATCGGAACGGCGGCGTAATTCGCCGTGAAGGGACACAGCGCGGCAATCCACAGCGTCGCTATATAAACGCGCCGCCAGTTCGCCGGATTGGGCCTCAGCAATGCCAGCAGCGCGGCCAGCCCCGCCGTGAACAGGCAAGCGCCCAAGTCCACCGCCGCTTGCACTAGCGTGACGTAAAGCCGTGCGTCCGGCCCCACACGTCCAGTAATCGCATAAATAATCGCCAAAAATGCGGGATAGCCCGGCATGCGCAGATCGACGGGCACCAGCGCCCCGTCCACACTTATGGCGTAGACGTGATGCTGCAGCCAATTCGTTGCCAATTGTTCATAAAGTGCCGTGTCCCCCGGAGCGAAGGGAAACTTGAGCGCGAAGAACAGCCGCAGGCAGAGGCCTGCTACCAGTGCGGCGACGGTGTGCGAGAAAATTCGCTTCATGAACGCAACGCATCTTACAATAGAGCAGACGGAATCGTGCAGACGGTCTAGGCTCGCCCACAGCCAAGTTCCCTGCCATGCCGCCAGGTCATACGCAATGGAGTATGCATTGTCGTACGGATTGTTCTAAGCACTCATGAAAGAACGCGGTCCTATCTTTTACGACGCTCAACGTGCGCGATGGCGCCGCACGCGCCGCGTCATGGAAATCACCGGAGCGCTCCTGACGCTCCTGCTCGCGTATTTTTTTGTCACCATCGTGGTAAGCGTTGAGCTACCCGCCGGTCTGCTGCCGGAAATTAAACCTGCGTTCCATGCTTTGAAAACGGCCGGGAAGAAAAAATCGGCAGGAGGGCGTGAAGGCCGCCACCGCCGCGTGGCCAACATCGGTAAAGTCCCGGACACTTACGACCCGCTGCGCGCTGCGTTCTACGTCAGTTGGGATGCCAACAGCCTGGCCTCTCTCAAGAAGCATTACAAAGATCTCGACCTCCTGATGCCAGAGCAATTGCACGCCGTAACGCCGGACGGCGTTATTACCATCGTTGACTACACCCACAACCAGACGCGGCCCGTGAAAGCAACGCCTGCGGAGGCCATCTCCCTGTTAAGAGGAGATGAGCTGCACGAGTGGATGAGATCGCTCAACCCGCCTGTCGAATTGCCGATGATGGGCATGATCGATAACTACGACGGCTATACCTGGCACATCGACGAAATGGCCGCTCTGCTTGCAAATCCCGCTGCTCGACGCCTTCTCGTTCAGAATGTCAGTCAATACGCGGTCCTGGCTCACCAGTCCGGCATCGTGGTGGACTTCGAGGAGGTTCCCGAGGCGAGCCAGGTTCACTTCAAACAGTTCGCAGCGGAACTCGCCACCTCGCTCCACGCTGCCAACCTGAAGCTTATGATCGCTCTTCCTGCGCGCGACGACGATTACGACTACGAATATTTTGGCAAACAGTGTGACGCCATCATCCTCATGAACTATGACCAGCACTGGCTGACGTCGCCGCCTGGCCCTATCGCCGCTCAGGATTGGTTCGTCGAAAATCTCCGCCAAATTCTCGAAGTCGTGCCCGCGCAAAAAATTGTCGTGGGCATCGCCAACTATGCGTACGACTGGGGCGAAACGGGGAAAAAGGGAGTCTGGTCTGGAGCGGAATTCAGCGTTCAGGAAGCGTTGCTGCACGCTTATGAATCGGAAACCGACGTCGAGTTCGACGAGGCTTCGCTGAATCCTCACTACTCCTACTCCGACGAGCAGAATCACATTCACAGAGTCTGGGTGCTGGACGCTGTGACAGCCTACAACCAGCTTCGCGCCAGCGAACGCCTGGGTGTGCAAGGTACTGCTCTCTGGAGAATGGGCTCCGCGGATTCGTCCATCTGGCCCATATGGGACGCCACTCGCCCCGATGACGCCGCTCGTCAAAAGATAAAGGATATCCCGCCTGGACCCGATTTAACTCTGGAAGGCAACGGCGACATTTGGCATTTTGCCGACACACCCAAAGCCGGCCGACGCAGTTTTCTGTACGACGCTGCCACCGACCTCTTCACCGACGAAACCTACGAGGAGTTTCCGCTCTCCTACGACATCGACCAAATTGGGGGCACTTCGGCGAAGAAAGTTGTTCTTTCTTTCGATGACGGCCCTGACCCGCGCTGGACTCCCGAAATTCTCGACGTCCTCAAAAAGAAAAAGGCGCCCGCAGTCTTCTTCGTAGTCGGCGAGGCCGCCAACCAGCACCCAGAGATTCTCAAGCGTGCTTTCGCCGAAGGTCACGAAATCGGCAATCACACCTTCACTCATCCGCAGTTTGATCAAATAACAAAGACGGAACTCAGATGGCAGCTCAATCTGACCCAGCGCCTCATCGAAAGCACGCTGGGCGCGAAAACCATTCTCTTTCGCCCGCCTTACGGCATCGATCACCAGCCGGAGTATGCCGAGGAAGTCGCTCTGCTACCCGTTGCGCAGGATATGGGCTACCTGATTGTCGGACAGCGGATCGATCCCGACGATTGGAGCACTCCGGACGGCAAGAATCAGATGCCCGCGGCGGACATTGTTCAAAACGTTTTGCGTCAGGTGGACAAGGGCAACATCATCTTGCTACATGACGGCGGCGGCGAGCGCGCCCAGACCGTGGCCGCGCTGCCGCAGATCATCGACGCCCTTCGCGCTCGCGGCTATCAATTCGTATCCATCGGAGACTTGATTGGAAAAACGCGGGCGGAAGTCATGCTGCCGCTCTCGATGCAAGAAAGGTTCGAGGCGCGTGCGGATGGCTTCATCTTCACGATTTTTCAGTGGATCCGGTTCACCATCGCCACGATTTTCATTGTTGGTATTGTCCTGGTCAGCGCCCGCGCGCTCGTGATTGGCATTCTGGCGTTGATCGAAAAGCTTCGTCCGGATCACGCCGTGATGCCCGTGCCGGAGCCCGCCGTCACCGTGTTGATTCCCGCGCACAACGAAGAAACGGTCGTGGTGCAGACGGTGACTTCCGTGCTTGCGTCCGACGTGAAATCGCTCAGCGTCATTGTCGTCGATGATGGATCGACCGACAAGACCGGTCCTCTCCTCGACGATACCTTTGGAAATGATTCGCGCGTGCGCATCATTCATCAGGTCAATCGCGGCAAAGCGGCTTCCCTGCACCGCGCGCTGGCCGAAGCGAGCACCGAAATCGTCGTCACCATCGACGCCGATACCGAAATCGAGCCTGACGCTATCAGCAAACTGTTGCGCCATTTTTCCGATCCAACAGTTGGCGCTGTCGCGGGCAACGTCAAAGTCGGCAATCGCTCGCGCTGGCTTACGCGCTGGCAAGCGCTCGAATACATCACCAGCCAAAATATGGAGAAGCGCGCCTTCGATCTTCTGAATTGCATCACGGTCGTCCCCGGCGCGCTGGGCGCGTGGCGCAAACAAGCCATTGAAGCCGCGGGTGGCATCACCGCGGATACCGTCGCGGAAGACGCGGACCTCACCATCGGAATTCGCCGCCTCGGCTGGCGCATCAGTTATGACGAGGAAGCCATCGCCTGGACTGAAGCTCCGGAGACGGCCGGCGCTCTGATTCGCCAGCGTTTCCGCTGGACCTTCGGCACGCTGCAATCTTTCTGGAAGCACAGCGATACGCTCTTCCGGCCCAAGCACGGCACGCTCGGCTGGATTGCGTTGCCGAATATTTTTGTGTTTCAACTTGTGCTCCCACTGATCTCGCCGGTCATCGATCTGATGTTCTTCGGGTCTTTGCTGCTCTGGGGTTTGGCGCAATTCCGCATCACAAAATTGCCGCAACTCTGGACCACTGCAGACGTCGAAAAGTCCGTTATTTTCTTCCTCGGCTTCTTGCTGATCGATGTGCTTACTTGCGCTCTCGCGTTTGCCCTCGAGAAAAAGGAGGACTGGACTTTGCTTGTCCCTGTCCTTCTCCAGCGTTTTTATTATCGCCAGTTGATGTACGTCGTGCTGTTCCGCTCCGTCAAGGAAGCTGTCAGCGGACGCCCGGTAGGCTGGCGCGGCGTCGAAACAGAAGCTCCGCCACCGCGCTCTGTTGCGCCCGCTCTGCGCGGATAGCCACGCTCACGCGCGCGCTGCGAGCTATAACTACTGACCGTTAAATCCCGTTTTGCGACGATAGACGTGATGTAAACTCTGTTGCCGTGAGTGCACAAGAACGCCCCTATCATGATTTGAAATCTTTTCCATTTGAACGGGCCACCGGACTATGAGCGCCGATCCACAATTTGCCGTTTATCCAAGTTTGCGAGACCAGCTTGTCCTCATCACCGGCGGAGCGACCGGCATTGGTGCTTCTATCGTCGAGCATTTCGCTTTGCAGGGCTCCCAGGTCGCATTTCTCGACGTAGATCAGAAAAACGCAGAGCAATTGGTTGCCGGCCTTGCCACAAAATGTTCGCACCCTCCGGCTTTTCTGCCTTGTGATTTAACGGATATTCCTAAACTACGTGAAGCCGTCGCCGACATCGAGGCGCGCTACGGGACGATCCGAGTGCTCGTAAACAACGCGGGAAACGACGCTCGCCATTCCATCGATGAAGTTACGCCGGATTCCTGGGACCGTTCGATGGAGGTGAATCTCCGGCACCAATTTTTCGCAAGCCAGGCCGTCATTCCGGGGATGAAGAGAGCGGGTCGAGGTTCGATCATTAACATGAGCTCGATCAGCTGGATCATTCCCTCCACGGGATTGCCGGTATACGTCACTGCGAAAGCCGCGATCGTGGGGCTCACGCGTACGCTGGCTCATGAACTGGGGCCGCATAACATCCGTGTAAACTGCGTGCTGCCCGGCGCCATCCTCACGGAACGTCAGAAGCTATTGTGGTTCACCGAGGAGTATCGCGCGGTAATCCTGGGCAATCAGGCCTTGAAGAAAATACTTTTGCCGGAAGAGGTCGCTCGCCTCGTTCTCTTCCTGGCTTCCGATGACAGCAGCGCCATCACAAGCCAAAGCTATGTGGTCGATGGCGGTTGGATCTAAGGTATTTGCATCTCCTCAAGCCGACAATCGGATTCTTATTCCAGACAGGCTGAGATTCTGCCGAGCCTTCCACGCTGCTAGCTTGGATTAAAACGATCTGTAGTCTCGGATGCATCTGTTTCCGATTGCCCCTGTTGCTGCGTTATTTCTCGTGTGTGCTGAACAGCACAGACGCCAACAGCGAACCCCGCTAGCTTGATTGGTAGATAAGGTTTCGCCCAGGTTGCATCCGAGTCGCGGCGCGCCCGGCAAGCGTGGGCTTTCCATGGCTTTCTGGTCGCACGGAAGTTTAGACAACAGGCTCGCAACAACTCTTCCCCGCCTCCGATTCTCGGTGCTATGTTTGAGCAACAGCAGTTGAAATCCACGATTGACGGAGAAATCTAATGAAAAGAGCTTGTCTTGGTTTTGCATTCTTTGCACTTTTATTCTGTTTGTTTATTCCTGCAAGAGCAGTAGCTCAATACAATCAGCCCCAGAGCATCATCTGCGAATCTCACCACGGCCACGTTCAATACTGTCCCATTGCTGATCCGCGATCCCAGGTAGTCATGGTGGAAGATGTTAGCGGTGGCCGCTGTGTTCGCGGCGAGAGCTGGGGAAATGACTCCAAGGGCATCTGGGTGGATAAAGGATGCAAGGCTCGGTTCGAAGTTAAGCCCGGCCGCGACGATGGGCCAGAGTGGTGGCATTCCGGCTCGCATGGTCCGTCGAACCGGCCGCACAGCGGTGCTTGCTTCTACAAGAATGTGAATTTCACCGGAGATTATTTCTGCAGCGAGCGTGGAGCGAATATTCGGCAGGTTCGCTTGGATGATGAGATTAGCTCGATCCAAATCATGGGCCGGGCCACCGTCACGATCTACAAAGACCCAAACTTTAGCGGCCCACAAGCCACCACCGACCGCAGCATCTCAGACTTGCATCACTGGCGGATGCCCAACAATCCCAATCTGAATTGGGACAACCGCATTAGTTCTGCCCGCATCGACTAGCCGGAGCAGTATCGCGGGAACGCCGGAACGTGCATGAGGCCCCTTGCGCCGATTTTGCGCTCGGGGCCTGACCTTCTGGCTCCCGCCATTTCAAACTCCGATGATTTCACCTGCGTCGTCCACATCGATCGATGCAGCACGCGATACTTTTGGCAGCCCCGGCATCAACATGATGTTGCCGCACACAACCACGATAAATCCCGCCCCACTCGATAGCGATGCATCCGTGACGCGCAACGTCCAACCCGTGGGCGCGCCCAGGATCTTGGGATCGTCCGTGAAGGAGTATTGCGTTTTTGCGACGCAAATGGGAAGGTCCGCGTAACCCCATTCCGAGAATTGCTCGATCTTCGCCTTGGCTTGATCGCTAAAGACGATGTCACCCGCTCCGTATATATTGCGCGCCACTTTTTGAATTTTCTCTACGATCGCCTCATCGAGCCCATAGACTGGCCGCACCACCGCGGCGGGATTCCTGGCGATCAGTTCAACAACTTTTTCGGCCAATTCTATTGCTCCCGGGCCGCCTTTTGTAAACGCCTCCGAAAGTGCCGTCGGCGTTCCGTGTTCCGCGCAATAAACTTCCAGACGTTTCAAGTCCGCATCCGTGTCATTTGGAAAACGGTTGATCGCGGCGATCGTTGGGACTCCAAACCCTCTCAAATTATCGATATGCCTGCCGAGGTTGGCCAGCCCGCGTTCCAAATCGCCTTCGCCTTGATTTCGGATGCTCTGCACGGTCGTCACGAGAACCGCCGCCGCAGGCGTGATGCCCGATTGCTGCATGACAATATCAAAATATTTTTCAGCTCCGAGATCAGCTGCAAAACCCGCTTCATTCACCACGTAATCCGCAAGTCGCAATCCCATCTCTTGCGAAATAACGCTGCTCGTTCCGTGCGCGATGTTGCCAAAAGGTCCGGCGTGCACAAATGCGGGAGTTCCGTCGGTTGTCTGAACGAGATTGGGAAGAATCGCGTCCGCCAGCAGCGCCATCATGCCGCCGGTCGCTTGAAGATCTCGCGCAAGCACGGGCTTCCCATCCCGTGTCGCACCGATCACGATGGCACCCAGCCGCAGCCGCAAATCCTTCAAGTCTTTAGCTAGCGCGACAATCGCCATGATCTCCGAAGCGGCGGTGATGACGAATCCGGTTCTCCGCCCTCCGCCATCCTTCTTGCTGTCCAGTGAGACGGCGATCCGTCGCAACGCACGGTCGTTCATGTCCATCGTGCGCGGCCACGTAATTCTGTCTGGGTCGAGATGCAAATCGTTGCCGTGAAAAAGATGAGCATCAATCAGCGCTGCCAGCAGATTGTGTGCCGAGGAGATGGCGTGAAAGTCTCCGTGAAAATGCAGATTGATCTTCGCGCTCGGCTCAATCTTGGAGATTCCGCCGCCGGCCGCACCGCCTTTCATTCCGAATACTGGGCCCAGTGAAGGTTCGCGCGAAGTAATAACCACGCGCTTGCCGAGCAGAGCGAGTCCCTGTGTCAGCCCAATAGCGGTAACGGTCTTGCCCTCTCCGGAGACTGTCGGGGATGTCGCGGTGACCAGGATTAATTTACCGCGTCGCGTATACGTTGGATCAGCAAGGAGCTCAAGGTTTACTTTCGCGCCGTAGGGTCCAACCTGTTCGTAATATTTCTCGGGAATCCCTAATTTGCGCGCAACATCCTGAATGGGAAGAAGAGTCTTAGTCATGCCTTCATGGGAGTTCGATTAATGATTTGAATTCCGAACCAAAGGGTACCATATCGTCTCAGCCGTTGGTCGTGACGCCCGCCCGCGAAGCACACAGGCCGACTTTTCAGACCTCGAGTAACTTGAGAGCGAACAGCTACTCGATATTTCGTAGATTTTCAATCAATACCTTGTTGTTGTACGATATCCGTCTGCTTCAGCAGGAGGACCCGATGGTCATCACTTTCACGCTGAATGGAAAAACTCAGACGGTGGACGTCAGCCAGGATATGCCGCTCCTGTGGGTGCTCCGTGACACCCTGAATATGACCGGGACGAAATTCGGATGCGGCATCATGCAGTGCGGTGCGTGCACCGTGCATATCAACGGAGAAGCTTCGCGCTCTTGCATGCTGCCGATCGCCAATGTTGCCGGAAAAAAGGTCACTACCATCGAAGGCCTTTCCGCCGATGGCACTCATCCCGTGCAAATGGCCTGGATCGCCGAGGATGTTCCCCAGTGCGGCTACTGCCAGTCCGGCCAGATTATGTCCGCGGTCGCGCTTCTTGCAAAAAAACCAAAGCCCACCGACGCAGACATCGACGACTTCATGAGCGGAAACATTTGCCGTTGCGGCACATACCAGCGCATCCGCAAAGCGATCCACCGCGCCGCCGGTTCGCCTGCCGAAAAGGCGTAAGCGCCTCCAGAAAACGGCCCACCCGCAGGGGCGAAATGTGCCACGCGTCGTATCGGTCTCTTCCGTCAGGAATGCGCCGGGTCCGTATCCTCTTCCACAGCAGCTCAGCCCCTACTGGCCCGGACCAGAGAGTGTCATGGCCCTCTTCCCTGCTCTGCCTCGACTGTCAGGGTCTCACCTCGCCGGACAATTCTACGGAAGAAACTGTAATACAAAGCTGGCTCACTCGGGAGTGACAAGCGGTCGCTGGTCGTGAGAGATTCGAGCGGAGCCTTTCGATGACGCAACTTTTCCATCCACATCTAGTGAACGTGCTTGGGATCATTGCGCTAGGGATATGGCTGCATCTATTTTTTGGGCGTGGCTGGTTTTGGCGAGTCAGAAAGCTGGACGCGGACCGTGTCTCAGATGAAACCTTGAGCAAATGGCCGGGCGTGGTGGCAGTCGTGCCGGCGCGGAACGAGGCAGAGACGATTGGCCGAGCAGTGAGCGATCTGGCCAAACAGGAGTACCCCGGACCACTTTCCGTCGTGATCGTGGACGACCACAGTGGGGACGCGACTGCGAGTATCGCTCGTCAGATTGCCGAGGAGAGTGGCGCGCAAGAGCGCGTAAGGATTGTGAGTGCTTCCGCACTGCCAACCGGTTGGACGGGAAAATTGTGGGCCTTGAATGAAGGCGTGGCCAATTCGTTGGAATTGGGCTCGGTTACGGAAGCCCCTACTTTTTATTGGTTTACGGACGCGGATGTAGCGCACGGTCCGGATACGCTGCGGCGGTTGGTGGTGCGCACTGAACGGGAAAAGCTGGACTTGGCTTCGCTGATGGTATTGCTCCAGGCGAAAACATTCCCGGAGCGTGCGCTGATTCCCGCGTTTCTCTATTTTTTCCTGATGCTCTATCCGCCGGCCTGGATTGCGGATGACGAACTGGGAACAGCCGGTGCGGCGGGCGGCTGCATCTTGATTAGACGAGAGTTGTTAGAACGAATTGGAGGGTTGGCGGCGATCCGGGGCGAAGTGATCGATGATTGCGCACTGGCAAAGGCCGTCAAAGCAAGCGGCGGCAAAGTGTGGATGGGACTTACGCGAAAAAGCGAGAGCCTGCGGGCTTATGCCACGTTCGGGGAAATCCGCGATTTGATCGCGCGCACGGCTTTTACGCAGCTGCGTTACTCGACACTGCGACTGGTGGGGACACTCGCGGGAATGTTTCTTACGTATGTTGCGCCGGTCGTCCTGCTTTTTGCACACGATTCGACGGCTAGAACGCTTGGCGTTGTGTCCTGGCTTTTGATGACTTTTTCGTTCCTGCCCACGGTGCGTTTCTACCGCCTTTCAGCAGTTTGGGCACCTCTCTTACCGGTGACCGCTGTGTTTTACACATACGCGACGTTGCTTTCTGCGGTGCGCTACTGGATGGGCAAAGGCGGCGAATGGAAGGGACGTGCGCAGGCTCCCCGGAGGGCCTAGGTCAACTTTCCTATGAGCCCGCACTCGCTGCTAGTGCTTGGACAGTCCATCGAGTGCGTGTTGTGAAGTTTCCAGCTGGTCGCGCTCGTTGCTATCGGACGGCGATTCGGCTATCAACTGTTTCTGTATCTCGATGGCTTGCTCCGCAGCTTGGCGAGCTTCCGCGGGCCGGTGAGCACGGTCCAAGGCATATGCCAAGTGACGAAGCGCGCGAGCGCGCCGCGAACGCAATAAACGGTCCTTCGGATTGCGCGCCAAATCCTCATCAAGAATCTTTAGCGAGCGCTGCGCCATGACCAGCGCCTCAGCCGGATCGATTTTGCTGAGCGGATAAGACAGTTGGAAACAGGCAATGGCCAGGCTCAAGCGCGCTGACGCGTTGCGCGGGTCGGCATCCACAAGCCGCTGCGCCATGGCCACATATTGCCGCCCGGCGGCCACCGACTCGACGGGCTTGCCGAGTCCTTCACCTGTTTCCGTGTCATAAATGCTGCTCTCGTAGTTTGCTGTGGTCATCTTCTGCCGAATGTAAACAGGGTTATCGGGCTCCGCCGCCAGCAACGCATCGATGATCGGTTCCGAATCGTGCAGCGTCGCGAGCGCTTCGTCGTACTTTTTGTTCTCCGCGAGCGCTTCCGCAACGAGTGTTGAGGCTAAGTGTTGGCGCGCGCGCGAAAAATTTCCGGGCTTAAGGCGCGCATAGTCGGCCGTAAAGGCTAGCGCTCGCTGATAAAAAGGCAGGGCATTCTCGTCATGGCCCTCATATCCTGCAAGATCGCCTTCATGTACCGCCACACTTGCAGCCACCAGCACAAGCTCAGGGTCATCTGGTTTTGCGGCGCGTAAACGGTCGAGAAGGGCCGCAGATTCCTCCAGGTTCTTGCGCGCCTCGGGAAGATGCCCGGATAGCATGGCCAGATAAGCGAACTCGGACTGGAGAGAAGCGAGTTCGCTTGAATATGCAGGATTGATCGCGGACGCGCGACGTTCGAATTCGATGGCCTTTCCATAATTGAGGAGCGCGTCGTCGGTGCGGCCCAGGTTTGGCTGGCCCGGCATGCCTTCCACTTTGGCAACTTTTGCATAAGCAACTGCGACTTCGTTGAGAAGCTCAGGATCATTGCCGGCGCTACGGCCGAGATTGTCGAGATAGTCCAGCGCGGTGGCCACCATTTTTTCGCGGACCGCCGTCGAGCCCGGCAAGCGGGCGACATCGTCATGCAGGTCAAGAAAGCTCTTCGCCAGCTTGCGAACTTGGTCGAAGCGCTGGCGCGCCAGACGCGCCTGGTAGAGCGATACACCCGTGCCGACGGCCAGTGAAAGAACAACGGCTACCGCCGCGGCAATGCTCCAGCGATTGCGCGCTTCAAAACGGGAGAGGCGATAGAAGAACGTATCCGGACGCGCGGTGACCGGACGATGGTCCAGATAGCGGCCAATGTCTTCCGAGAATTGCTCGACCGATCGATAGCGACGCGCCGGATCGCGCTGCAAAGCTTTCAGAACAATAGTGTCGAGGTCGCCGCGCAACGCGGGACCGCCAACGGAGGACGGAGGCTTGGGATCGGACTCGCAAATTTTTCGCTGCATCTCCATCGCGTCGTAGCGAGTAAGAGTGTGCGGCCGTTGCCCGGCAAGCAGTTCATATAAAACGGCGCCAAGCGAGTACACATCAGAAACGGTGGAGACGGATTCGCCGCGGATCTGTTCGGGAGAAGCATAATCCGGCGTCATCACAAATATGCCCGTCTGCGTGTGGACGGCAGCGTCTCCCAGCAGCTCCGGCGAGAGCATCAGCTTCGCAATTCCGAAATCGAGCAGCTTCGGCACGCCGCTCTCCGTCACAAGGATGTTGCCTGGTTTCAGGTCGCGGTGAACGATCAGCTTTTGATGGGCGTACTGCACCGCATCGAGGACTTGGCGAAACAGCCGAAGCCGGGCGGGGACGGAAAGTTTTTGGGACTCGCAATAGTGGAGCAGATGCCGCCCCGGCACGTACTCCATGACGATGTACGGCAGTCCCTCATCGGTGGTGCCTCCATCGTAAAGAGCGGCGATATTGGGGTGATCGAGCGCAGCCAGGATCTGCCGCTCATTGCGAAATCTCGCCAGGATCGCTGGGTCGTCCGTCTCAAACCGTAGGATCTTCAGGGCTACAGCCTTGCGGAACTGATCGTCGTCGCGATTCGCCAGGAAAACCGCACCCATCCCTCCGCGGCCTAGCAGCTTCTGGATTCGGTACGGCCCAAGTCGGCGCCCACCCATTGATGCAGAGAAGGCTGAGGCGTGCTCGGAGAGTCACCTCCAGCAGTGGTATCCGTTGGAAAAGTTGGACTCGACCCAAAGTCCGAAGATGGAGGATCCGTCGCCATTGAGGAAATACTACCAACCGCCGGAAGTCCAGGCAATCAGCAGCTGTTGCCCGGCGGGATGGAGGTTTTGAAAGGGACCCGGCGCGTCTTTGGCTACGACTGAGCCAGGAACTTAGCTAGTGGCGCCCAGTAGTTCGTTTTCCAGCCTTCGACCAGGTGATCGGCGTCGCCCTTGGGGAACCCGGTGTGGTCGAAGACCATCTTCGTGTCCGAGCCTTGCTCGATCAGTTCGAATCTAACGATAGAGTAGATGCCGGGAGGCCAACTCCCGGCGCGCCAAGCTTGGACGATGCGCTCGTTGGGGACCAGCTCAACGTTTCTCCCGGTGACGTAGCCGCCAAAGAAAGCAAACGCTCCGCCAGCCGCGTTCGCGATTTCGGCCGCGGGAGTGGCGGGCGCCATGCCGGACTGCACGGCGGCGCTGAGCTGCGTAACTTTGTTAAATTGCTTGGCGTCGGTGAGAGCGTCGTAGACGCGCTTGCGGCTCGCTTTAAAGACAGTTTCCAGGTGAATAGATTCGGCCGAATGAGAAATTTCTTCCGGGGCTTGTCCGAACGCACTGCTCGAGGCCAGGCCAATGCTACCGAGTGCGAAAGTCGCGCCTGCAATCAACTGCCGGCGGGTCGGATTGGTTGCGGGCGAAGAGCACATTTCTTTCTATCGCTCATGATTTTTCTCCGAAGGCTGCGTGACGTTATTCGCTTTGAACCTGCGGGCATGGGACCACGGAGCCAAAATATGTTCAAGATAATATTTTGCTGGAGCGGAGCATGCTCTTTGAGAGATACTTCGCCGCAGCAAATTAGGAGCCAGCCATGCCTTATCCGCGCGGGACACCGCAACAAAGTGAAGAAAGAAGATTGTGCAGAGCGCCCGCGGAGACTTTTCAACCGGCATGGATTCGACCGCGTCTCGTTAAAACAGATCATGGCGGGAGCGGGTCTCACGCACGGTGGGTTTTACAGTTATTTTGCGAGCAAGAGCGAATTGTATGTTGAAGTCTTGGGCTGCTTCTTCACCGACCCCGAATGGAAGAGTTGCTGGGAAGGCGTGGAAGTGGATCTCGCAGCTGGCGATGTGGGGCCCGCAAGTCGTGCGCGCCTATCTGTCGAGGCAACATTTTGAGGATGTGGCGAATTCGTGCCCGATGACCGCGTTGCCCACAGACGTGGCGCGCAGCAGCGTTAGCACAAAACGCGCGTTCGAAACGGTGTTTCAAGCGATGGTGAGCGTGCTCGAACGCAGCACCGCGAAAAATGGCAGTCCGCGGCGAGAACTATGCACAGGCCATCGCGGCCTTGTGCGTGGGAGGAATGGTAGTTGCGCGCGCGATGGCCGATCGCGATTATGCCGATGAATTGCGCGACGCGTGCATGAATGTCGCACTCGAGCTGGGAGGCTGGGCCAACAACAGAAAATTGAGAAATGGAGAGTTCAAGCGAACGCAAAGAGCACGCGCAGCGGCATCCTAACTGGAACACACGCGGGATACGGATAAGGCGTGTCCGCCAAACTGGCCGCATCGGATAGGCTTGTGCTGACTCGAAGCGCGTTCCGCGTTACGCTTGCAGCATGATTCGACAAAAGCACAACCTCGTTCTGATTTGCGTGGCGTCGGGGGCAACCCTGTTTGGAGCTTTGTTTCTTCCGGGCGCGCTTTGTGCACAACAGGCAGCGACCTCACCAGTCAGCATCCGCGTGACGGAGCCAACCGGAATGGGTGTTGCACACGCGGTGATTCGTATCGTGCCATCGCCCGATCCTGCGCCGCCGAAGATGGAGACGGACGAAAAAGGGCAGATGGCTGTTGATTTGAAGACGGGCGGTTACGCTTTGTTCGTGAGTGCTCCTGGATTCAAATCGGTGGCAATGCACATCGATGTACAAGGGACAAGAGAGGTTCAAACAGTTCCCATTCGCCTGGAAATTGCCGCGACCGGCTCGCCGATCGTCTATCCGGCGTCCACGAAGGATGATTTGCATCTCTCTGCCTATCCGTATCACGAGGACATGTTTCTGAAGCCTGCAGAATTGAAGGCCTTGCCTCGCACGACAATGAGCGTGCACAACGAGCATTCGAAGGCCGACGAAACATACACCGGAGTGCGGCTCGCGGATTTGCTTGCAAAAATGGGCGCTCCACTGGGACAAGGAATTGCGGGGCGATGGCACTTAGCGGGTATATCGTTGCGACGGGTTCCGACAGTTATGTCGCAGTGATCGCGCTCGCAGAAGTGGATCCGAGCTTTCATTCCGGAGAAGTGATTGTTGCGGACACAATGAATGGCGAGCCGCTCGATCCGAAGTCCGGCCCTTCAGGTTGGTCGTAACGGAAGACAAGCGTCCGGCTCGCTGGGTACGCAATCTCGTCAGCGTCGAACTAAAATCTGCCAAATAGTCCACATTCGCTTGGGTCGTAGGGGCACGGCACGTTTACCCTGCTTGCCCTGAGGAGCGAAGGGAGCTTCCGAAGGGCCGTGCCCGTCCGAATGATTTGAAAAAGAGACGCACATTGCGTGTAGGGGCGGGCGAGCGTATATTGACGTGCGACTGGGAAGACGATTCGGGGATTCTTTCTGGAAAAATTTGGGAGGGACCGTGGGGAAACTGTGTGCATATGTGATGTGTTTCTTGCTTCTGGCGGCCATGCCGATGACGGCGCAGGCTCCGGGAATTTCGGAGATGTACGCGCTGATCCGCGCCGAAGAGACGAACAACTCAAAGATTATGTGGATCATTCATGAGATCGCGGACGTCTACGGGCCGCGCGTGACTGGCACGCCAAACTTGAAAGCGGCGGACGACTGGGCCGTGAAGACAATGACGTCGTGGGGATTGGCAAACACGCATCTGGAGCCCTGGACTTTCCAGCCGCCGAGCGCAGCCACGCCCGTGCCGGGCTGGGAGAACATGCAACTTTTGGCCGAGGCGGTCACGCCGTTTCACGGGCAACTGATGGTGATGCCGCTGGCGTGGACGCCCAGCACGGGCGGAGTTGTAACCGCGCAGGTAGTAATGCTGCAGCCGCCGGGATTGGCGCCGCCGACCGGCGCCGGATTCAACTTCTTTGGAGGCGCACCCCCACCTGCCGAACCGAAATGGGCAGCACCGCCGATGCCCGCACCAGCAAAACCAGCTGAACCGAAACAGCCAACACAGGCGGAGCTTGATACGTATCTAAATTCGATGAAGGACAAAGTTCATGGCGCGATCGTGTTTGTGGGAAAGCACGTGGAAGTCCCGGAGGACATGAACCCAGCGCCGATGCGGCGCCCTGAGGACGAATGGAAGTCGCGCTTCGATGCAAAAAATCCGCGGCCCTTCCGCTTTCCCGAGCAGCCGAAATTGCCGGAAGGCCAACTTACGCGCCAGGAAGTTTCGCGCCAAGTGGACCAGTTCTTAGTAGATAACGGCGCGCTAGTACGCGTGAACGACGCGGGCCGTGCGCACGGGATCATCATAGCCCAACAGAACGGCACGTACGATTGGACGCGAGCGGTTCCGACGCTGGTGATGCGCAACGAAGACTACGGCCGCATCTCGCGTGCTCTTATCGATGGGACGACAGTGACACTGCGCGTCAATATTCAGAACAAGGAATATCCCGAGGGCACGACGGCGTTCAATGCGATCGGAGAAATTCCCGGCACCGATAAAAAAGATGAAATCGTTATGCTCGGCGGACACTACGACTCGTGGCACGACGCGACCGGTGCCACCGACAACGGGATTGGTTCCTCGATGATGCTCGAAGCTGTGCGAATTTTGGCGGCCCTGCACGTAAAACCGCGTCGCACGATTCGCGTGGCCTTGTGGAGCGGCGAAGAAGAAGGCTTGCTCGGATCTCTCGCGTACGTGCAGCAGCACTTTGGAAGTTTCGAAAGCCCCAAGCCGGAGTTTGCAAAATTGGACGCGTACTTCAACATCGATTCCGGAACGGGAAAGCCGCGAGGCGCGGGCATCTTTGGGCCACCAGCAGCGGCGGATATGGTGCGCGAGGCGATGACCCCGTTTGAGGATTGGGGATTCATGGGCGCGATTGCGTCAGACAGCCGAAGAACAGGCGGGACGGACAGCACTTCATTCAACAACGCGGGACTACCCGGGATTGGATTGGCCCAGGACCCGTTTGATTATGGCTCGTTTACCCATCACACCAATCTGGACACCTACGAGCGAATCTATGAAGAGGACGTGAGAGAAGGCGCGGTCGAGATTGCCTCTGCGGTTTATGCATTGGCAATGGCCGACGCGATGGTGCCGCGATTTAAAGACGCGGAAATGCCCAAGCCAGTTCCCGAGCCTGGGCCTGGTTCGCAGGCCACCCAGGTGCGCCACGTTCCCGCAAACTAGAGCGCAGGTTTCAGTTCGAAATACAAAAACGCGCGATGCGGAAGTCGCATCGCGCGCTTCTTCATTTTTTGTGAGGTGCCGTCGCGCTAGTGCGTGATGTTGAACCTAGCGTGGAGAGAGGCGTTCGAATCGGCGCCAACCCAAACGTCGAAAGCAGCCGGCTCCACAACCCACGTTCTTGTCGCCGTACTCCAGTAAGTCAGTTCATCATTTCCAAGAGAAAAGTGAACAGTCTTTTTTTCGTGCGCGCCGAGCGTGACGCGCTCGAAGCCCTTTAATTCGCGGACGGGACGAGATGTGCTCCCTGATTGTTGGTGAATATAGAGCTGCGCGACTTCGTCGGCTGACGAAGCTCCAGTGTTTTCGAGTTCGACGCTGACGTCAATCGTTTCACCAGGCTTGATCTCGCTACGGCTGAGCTTGAGATTCGAAAATGTAAAATTGGAATAGCTCAGCCCGTAACCGAATGGATAGAGCGGCGTGCTCTCCTCATCCCAATAACGCTTGCCTTGATTTTCCGGAGCTTGCGTCGTGTTGTGCGCGTAGTAGATGGGAATTTGCCCGGCGTCGCGCGCCCACGTGAAAGGAAGCTTCCCGCCTGGGACAGCATCGCCAAAAAGAAGATTGGCGACGGCGTTGCCGCCATGCGTGCCCGGATACCACGCCTCAAGGATGGCGGGAACGTGTTCAGCGGCCCACTTGATATTGAGTGGGCGCCCGTTGAAAAGCACGAGGACGACTGGCTTGCCCGTTGCAGCTACCGCTTCTAGAAGTTTTTCTTCCTCACCAGGTAGATTGAGCGATGCGCGCGATGCTGCTTCGCCACTCATATTTTGCGCTTCGCCGAGCACGAGGATAGCGATATCGGAGGATTTGGCGAGAGCGACAGCCTTGGACATTTCGTCTTTCGCTTGTTCGGGAGTCCACGCCGGTTGCGGCTTCAAATTAAAAATGGCGTCGAAGAACGATGGAAACACCCGGCGAATTTGCACGCCGGGCGAATAGCTGAGTTCGGCTTGCGACCCGAGCTTGTTGCGAAGACCTGCAACCACGGTGACAGTTTCCGCAAGATTTTCTTGGAACGACCATGAACCTAGAGTGTCAACTTGCGAATCGGCGAGTGGACCGAGGACCGCGATTTTCTTGTAAGCACTTTTCTTGAGCGGCAAAAGGCTGCCTTCGTTGCGCAGGAGAACGGCAGTGCGTTCGGCAACCTGGCGAGAAATGGTGCGATGCTCCGGTGCGGCCAAGACTTCGCGGGCGCGAGCTTCATCGACATACGGATGTTCGAAAAGACCCAGACGAATTTTCATCTCAAGGATCGGGCGAGCTGCGTCCTCGACTTGCTGCGCGGTGATTTGGCCGCGCTCGACGGCGGTCGCCAGGCTCTTTGAATATGCGGTGAAGTTGATTGCCATTTCCATGTTTACACCGGCGTTGAAGGCGTAGACCGCGGATTCGTAAACATCCTTGGCATAGCCGTGATTTTGCAAGCTTTTGACCGAGTTGGCATCGCTGACCACGAAGCCCGTGAATTTCCAATCCTCGCGAAGCACATCATGCAGAAGCCAACGATTGCCCGTGGTAGGCACATCGTTCAAATCGAGATAAGCGCTCATGGCCGAGCCGATGCCGGCTTTGACGGCGGCGTGGAAGGGTTTTAGATAAACGTTGTAGAGAAGAGTCTCGGGAATGTAGGCTTCGTCGTAATCGCGGCCGCCGACGGCGGCTCCATACCCAGCGAAATGTTTCATGCACGCCAGAATATGATCGGGTGAGCCGATGTAGTCGCCCTGAAAACCGCGGACTTGCGCAGTCGCCATCGCCGAGCCGAGATACGGATCTTCTCCTGCGCCTTCCACCATGCGGCCCCAGCGCGGATCGCGTGCAATGTCCAGCATGGGTGCAAACGCCCATTTGATCCCGACGGCGCTGGCTTCTTTGGCGGCGACGGCTTGCGCCTTTATCGCGGCGGAAGGATCCCACGAAGCGGCCATGGCGATCGGCACAGGAAAGATAGTTCGAAAGCCGTGAATGACGTCGAAACCGAAGATGAGCGGAATATGAAGGCGAGATTTTTCAACTGCGAGATGCTGGAAGTGATTGATCTGCGCTGGATCTGTAACAAAAAGAAGCGAACCGAGCTGGCCTTTCGAAACGGCATCGTCAAAAGAACCTGGAGGACCAAATGCAAACAGCTGGTTCAGCTGGCCAAGCTTTTCTTCCAGCGTCATTTGTTTTAACAATGCGTCGGCACGCTGGTGAACTATGGCCTCATCGGGCGCACCAGGGGACGAGGATGTTTGCGAAGCCGCAATGGGAACGAGGGCCACCGCGGAGAGAAAGAGCAGCGCGCAGCCGAGATTTTTTTTGTTAAGCCGGAATTGCTGGTATGTTTTCACGATAGCCTCCCGCAAGACGGCGTGATGCTAATAGGCGCGAAGCAAAGATGCCAGCAGAAAATCGAGAAAAACGATTTACCCGGGGTTGTGCGAACATCGGCGCGCCCAGGCTCTAGGTGGGTCGCTCGCTGAAATGTGGACGGAGAGAACATGACGAAGACGCGGCGGAAGTTCTTGACGGAAACTTCGCTGGGCCTGGTCGGAGCGGCGGTGGCCGGCACGCAGCAACAGAAGCCGGGCGAGCCGCCGGCGGGGACACCTCCGGCATTTGGTACGGGGCCGGCTGTTGGGCCTGAAGTGTCGCCGGTCACGTTTGCCGAGGCAGAGAAGGTGGTGCAGGTGGAGATGAGCACGGCGCATCGCGAGATGGTCGCCGGAAGCTGGCGCGGCAACATGGCGGCTCTCTATGAGCGGCGCACGGGGCCGCACAAAGTAGCGATCGAAGCAGACGTAGCGCCGTACTCGCTGTGGGACCCAATCTTGCCAGGGCAGAAGCGCGGACCGGAACGCGAACGATTTGTGCGCAGTTCGAAGGATGCCGGCGCTTTGCCCGGGTGGGATGAGGACATTGCGTTCGCGCCAGTATGGAAACTTTCTCAGTGGATCGAGACGCGGAAGCTTACCTCGGAGCGCTTGACCAAGATTTATTTGGAAAGGCTGGAAAGATTTAACGGGAAGCTGCGGTGCGTGATTACGTTGACGCGCGAATTGGCGTTGGCGCAGGCGAAAAAAGCTGACGCGGAGATCGCCGCCGGAAAATATCGCGGGCCGCTGCACGGGATTCCATGGGGAGCAAAGGACTTGCTCGACACGGCTGGCATTCCGACAACTTGGGGAGCGGAACCGTTTCGCGATCGCGTACCTGCGAAGGATGCGGCGGTCGTGAAGCGTCTGCACGACGCCGGCGCGGTGCTCGTCGCAAAGTTGAGCCTGGGCGCACTGGCGCTGAACGACATTTGGTTTGGCGGCCAGACGATGAATCCGTGGCTTCTGGAAGAAGGATCGTCGGGCTCGAGCGCGGGGCCCGGTGCGGCGACGGCGGCAGGACTCGTGGGATTTGCGATTGGCAGCGAGACAGGAGGAAGCATTGTCGGCCCGAGCATGCGCTGCGGATTGACGGGACTGCGGCCGACCTATGGGCGTGTGGCACGAACGGGAGCGATGACGCTGTGCTGGTCCCTCGATAAATTGGGGCCGATGACGCGCAGCGTTGAAGACGCCATGCTCGTGCTGCAAGCGATTTCCGGACCGGATGCGGGCGACGTTTCGAGCGTGCACAGCCGTCTCGATTTCGACGCAGCCGCAAGCGTCAAAGGATTTCGCGTCGGATATTTTCCCGCGTGGATGAAAGAAAATCCCGCAACGGAAGTGGATCGCGCCGCGCTGGAAACGGTGAAGAATGTGGGGATGGTCCCGGTAGAGGTAAGCATTCCAGACTGGCCGTACGATTCGCTGAATTTGATTTTGTTCGCCGAAGGCGCAGCGGCCTTCGAGGAAATCACACTGAATCATGAAGTAGACCAATTGAAAGTTCAGACGTACGACGCGTGGCCAAATATTTTTCGCCAATCGCGTTTTCTTTCCGCAGTAGATTTCGTTCAGACGGACCGTTTGCGCCGAAAAGTAGCGGTTGAAATGGCGCGCATATTTTCGGAAGTGGATTTGCTGCTGGTGCCTTCGCTGCGCGATGAAATGCTGACAATCACAAATTTCACCGGCCATCCTTCACTGACGATGCGTGCGGGATTCATCGAAGTGGCCGAAGCGCGTACCGATTGGGCCCCAGATCCAAGCCGACCACTGCCAAAGTTTTCGCCGCCGCGCCGCGTCCCGCACGGCGTAACGCTCATCGGTCGCCTGTTCGAGGAAGGAACGGTTGGGCAAGCCGGACTCGCACTGGAAAAAGCGTTCGGCGTTGTGGGAGAACGTCCACCTGGATTTTAATTTCCCACCCTAGTGTTTCGTTTTTAGATGGTGTCCTAAACAAATATCGAGTGTCATTTGTCGTCGAGACCATTACTATCCCCTCCTTCTGGCTGTGGGCTGTGAGCTAACAGCAGTTTTCCGCAGTTGTGGTCAAGCGCTCGGAAATTTGGTATTCTGCGCACAGGTGAGGTACAGGGCTGTATCCTGCGGTTAGGGAGCGGCACCGGAGGCCGGCATGAGCGTTGTTCCTAACTCGGGCAATGGCAAGATCACTGTGCCCGATTTGCTGCAGAGAAAGTCTTCCGCAGCAGGTTTTCCATCCAATTCCCAATCGCAGAAAATTACTTGTTTGACGGCGTACGACTATCCGACGGCGCGTCTTTTAGACGAAGCCGGCGTGGATGTGCTGCTGGTCGGCGACTCGCTCGGGATGGTTGTGCTTGGTTATGAGAGCACGCTTCCCGTTTCAATCGAAGAGATGCTGCATCATACGCGAGCAGTGCGACGCGGGACGCGGCGGGCGCTGGTGGTAGCGGATATGCCGTACGGCAGCTACCACAGCGATATCGCGGAGTCCGTGCGCAACGCGATGCGGTTTGTGAAAGACGCGGGCGCGGAAGCGGTGAAAGTGGAAGGCGGCGAGCGGCGGCTGGAATTGATTGTGCGGCTGACAGAAGCGGAAATTCCAGTGATGGGGCATGTTGGTTTGACGCCGCAATCGGTGAATGCACTGGGCGGGTTTCGCGTGCAGGGAAAGACTGTTGACGCCGCGGAGCAGTTGATACGCGACGCCCGAGCGGTGGAAGCGGCTGGCGCGTTTGCGGTGGTGCTCGAAGCAGTGCCGCGAGAGCTTGCGGCGCAGATTACGCGCGAACTGCGGATTCCTACGATTGGAATCGGTGCGGGACCAGATTGCGATGGACAGATTCTTGTAATTCACGATTTGCTGGGATTGACGTTTGGAAAGACGCCGAAGTTTGCGCGGCAATATGCGAATGTCGGGCAGATCATTGCGAAGGCGGCACGCGAGTATTGCGAGGATGTGCGCGAGCGGAACATTCCCTTCCGATGGGGAGTCGTATCACGCGGCCCAGACGGCGAAGGAAGAGAAGGAAGCGCCGGTCAATAGTGACGGCGATTGGTAGAAGACCAAAGGGCGAAATGCGAAAAACGAAAATCGAAATTCGAAAACAGATTCCTTCCGACAGGGTCGAACCTTTGGTCACTGCGCTAGGAATGACAATTACACTTACACTTCTGCACTTTGAGTTTTGTATTGGAGGTTGGGATGACGCCGGAAGAGATGCGCGCGCTTTATGATTACAACGCTTGGGCGAATCATCGCTCTCTCGATGCGGCGGCGAATTTGACAGGCGAGCAATTCACGAAACCGATGGGGTCGAGCTTTGGGTCGGTGCGAGATACGCTGGCGCACATTTGCGGAGCGGAATGGATTTGGCTGGAGCGGTTTCAGGGGCGCTCGCCGGCGTCTTTGCCCGATGTATTGGAATGTACGGATGTAGACGGTTTGCGGGCGAAGTGGGCGGAGCAGGAGAAACGGTTGCTCACATTTGTTGGGAAATTGACGCAAGAAGATTTGAATCGCGTGATGGAATACAAGACCTTGAAATTTGGCATTTACAAAAATCCTTTGTGGCAATCGATGCAGCATGTGGTGAATCATGGGACGTATCACCGTGGGCAGATTACGACTTTGCTGCGGCAGCTTGGGGCGCAGCCGATTTTGACGGATTTGATGCATTATTATCGGGAACGGGCGACTGGCGCTTGATCCGCGAAAACCTTTTCTCAATCGAACGACTAAGAGCCGGCAAGATGCCGGCGTTACCGTGGAAATAATCCGAACGATTGCATGGATGAAGGAATATGCGCGTGGCGCGCGGGCTGAAGGCCGCGTGATTGGGCTCGTGCCTACGATGGGCGCGCTGCATGAGGGGCACACGGCGCTGGTCGCGCGGGCGCGGCAAGAATGTTCGCGCGTGATTGCGTCGGTGTTCGTGAATCCAAAACAGTTTGGTCCGACCGAGGACTACAAGAAATATCCGCGCGATCTGGAGAAGGACGCGAAAGCACTCGGTGACGTAGGAGTCGATGTACTTTTTGCGCCCGATGTGGCGGATGTTTATCCGGACGGATTCCGGACGTATGTGAATGTCGAAGGCATCAGCGAACGGTTGGAAGGGCGATCGCGGCCCGGGCATTTTCGCGGCGTGTCGACCGTGGTTTTGAAATTGTTTGAGATTGTGCAACCGCATTTTGCGTATTTCGGAAGAAAGGATGCGCAGCAGGTGCGAATTATCAGCGAGATGGCTCGCGACCTGAATCTGGATGGCGAGATTGTGGTTTGCCCGGTTGTGCGCGAAGCGGATGGGCTGGCGCTTTCTTCGCGCAACGCATATTTGAACGCCGAAGAACGTAAAGCATCGACGGTTTTGCATCGCGCACTGGTGGCGGTGCGAAATGAGCTGTCCTTAGGCGTGCGCGACGCGATGCAACTGCAAACCGCGATGCGGCGGATCATTGAGGCTGAGCCGCTAGCTATCGTCGATTACGCGGAGATTGCCAGCGCGGACACTTTTGAGCCGGTTGTGCGAGTGGCGAGGTCGAGCTATGCGGTTCTGGCGGTGCACATCGGCAAGACGCGTTTGATTGACAACCTTCTGATCGAGCCTGTTGAGCAGGGATCGGAAGAGTTTGTCTTTTATCTCTGACCTCAACACTACAAATTATTTTTCTTTTGAGGCCTCAGCGAGAACCTCGGATGGGTGGCCCTTCGCTTTGACATTGTCCCAGATGTGTTCGAGCTTGCCGTCGGCGCCGATCAGAAAAGTGCTGCGGATAATACCGAGAAACGATCGGCCGAGAAATTTCTTCATGCGGCGCGAGCCGTAGGCTTCGATCGTTTTTAAATCTGGATCGCTTAGGAGATCGAAGTTTAGTTTTTGTTTGGCTTTGAAGCTGGCTTGCGCTTTGACGGAGTCGCCGCTCATGCCCAGGATGACCACGCCAAGCTTGTCGAATTGCTTTTTTGCGTCGCGAAACTCGGACGCTTCGATCGTTCAGCCGGATGTGTTGGCTTTCGGATAGAAGAAGAGCACTACGCGTTTGCCGAGATAGTCTGAGAGCGAGACGTCGTTTCCGCCGTCGTTCTTCAGGCGAAATGCGGGCGCTTTGTCGCCGATTTTCAGCATGTTCACCTCAGTGGTTTGTAGCGCTCACAAATTGTGCGCGGCTTTGAAGCACAACAGGCCCAAGAAAAAAGCGCCGGGCTAAAGCCCGGCCACTACAAATGCGTACACGCTCGGCGCGCCTCACGAGAGAAGCTTTCGCAGGATATCGTTCACGGCTTGGGGATTGGCTTGGCCGCGTGTGGCGCGCATGACCTGGCCTACGAAAAACTTGAAGACGCCTTCATTGCCGGATTTGAATTTGGCTACATTGTCCGGATTCTTCTCGATTACTTCCCGGGCGGCTTGTTCGATCGCGGATTCGTCAACCTGAGAACCGAGGCCTTCGGTGGCAACTATATCGGCAGGGGGACGACTTGTGTCGAACATGATCGCGAAGACTTTTTTCCCGACGGCAGCGGTGATCTTGCCGGACTCGACCAGCTTCAATAGTTCAGCGAGGGCGGCGGGAGAAACCGGACTGGCTTCGATTTCTTTTCCCGAATCGTTGAGGCGGCGGAGGAGTTCGGTTTGTATCCAGTTAGCGGCTGTTTTGGCGCCCGCGCCGGATTTTACGACGGACTCAAAATAATCGGCGAGCGACTGCGCTGCCGTCAGAACATCTGCGTCGTATGGCGTTAAGCCATGAACGGCGATGAAGCGGGCGCGCTTGGCTTCCGGTAGTTCGGGCAGCGAACGGAGAACATCTTCGCGCCACGCTGAGCTGACGTGAACGGGGAGCAAATCAGGCTCGGGGAAATAGCGGTAGTCGTGAGCTTTTTCTTTCGAGCGCATGGAGACGGTGCGGGATTCGTCCTGATTCCAGAGGCGCGTTTCCTGTGAAATGCGGCCACCGGATTCGAGGACGCCGATGTGACGCTCGACTTCATACTCGATGGCTTTTTGGAGAAAGCGGAAAGAGTTGAGGTTTTTTACCTCTACTTTGGTTCCAAATTCTTTCGCGCCGCGCGGACGGACGCTGACGTTGGCATCGCAGCGGAGCGAGCCTTCTTCCATGTTGCAGTCGCTGATGCCGGTGTAAAGCATGATCTGGCGAAGAGTCGTGAGATAGGCATAGGCCTCTTCGGGAGCGCGCATGTCCGGCTCGGAAACGATTTCGCTGAGCGGCGTGCCGCAGCGGTTGTAGTCGATGTAGGCCTTGGTGGCGGATTCCGCGAAACCTTCATGCAAATTTTTTGCAGCGTCTTCTTCGAGATGGAGGCGCGTGATCCCGATGCGTTTCTTTGCTCCTTCATGATCGATTTCGATCCAGCCATTCGTTGCAAGGGGAAGTTCGTATTGCGAGATTTGATAGCCCTTAGGTAGATCTGGATAGAAATAATTTTTGCGGGCGAAGCGCGAATGCTCGTGGACGGTGCAATTCAGTGCGAGCGAGGCGCGCATGGCGAGTTCGACGGCGCGCTTGTTCAGAATCGGAAGAGTGCCGGGAAGCCCTAGGCAGACCGGGCACACATTTGTGTTGGGCGCATCGCCGAAGCGGTTTGCGCAGGCGCAGAAAATTTTTGTGTTGGTCAGAAGCTGGACGTGGACTTCCAGGCCGATGACGGTCTCGTACTTCGCGAGGGCTTCAGGAGCGATGGCGGCCACTTCTTGAGAAGATTTCGTCATGACGGAGCGGGAATTATAGCATCAGCGCGGCGGCCGATTGAATGGCTTGCCGATCGCCGAGCGAACGGCGTCAGGGATGTGCCCGGTCTATTCCCCCCACCACCCATTGTCCCCACCCCCTACTTTTTTGTAAGAATATGAAAACATGGGATTTAGGGTATGGGGGGGGGGGTGCGAAGAATATCATTCTAAAGGGGTTAGAAGACGTTCGTCTTGTCATTGGTTCCTGTGCCTGACTCTGGTGAGCACAGATACTTTCGCGTGCTCGGACGGGCACGGCGTGCCGTGCCACTACGGGTCTTTCTTTTAGTTAACAATTACGCCCCTACCCCCTGATTTTTTGTAAGCGTTGCGGATAAAGGAGTTAGGCCGTAAGAGGCGCCTCCAGAAAGCAAAAACGCCAGCAGGGATGCTGGCGCTACGAAATTGAGAAATGGTATTACTTGATGGGTAAAATACTATGGGAGATACTTTTTGTCAAGGCAAAAAGTGGGGTGAATTTGTTACATCGCGGCCGTGTTTCGCGCCGGATTTCTTGGCATGCGGCCGAAGGGCACGATGCCTTCGAAGCTCAGGCCAGGGAATCGTGCCTCTTTAAGGGAGTTGGTGGTTAGTGGTGCGCTGGGTTGGCGGCGAGTGCGGGTTCGCGGAAGGCGGGGAAGAGGCGTTCGGCCAGGGCGAAGCCGCCGAAGAAGAGGACGGCGTAGGCGGCGTCACCGGCTAGGGTGTTCCAGAAGAAGGGGATGCCGGCGACGTAGCAGGCGACGAGGCCTGCGGTGTTGCGCGGATAGGAGAGGCCAAAGGCCCAGACTGCAAAATTGGTGACCAGGAAAAACTGGACGGCTCCGAAAAGCGTGGCGGCGCTGATGCGTCCGACTGTACGGCGGTCGCGGAGCCAGAGGCCAATGGCTACGCTGACTAGAAAGCTGGCGTAGACGACGGGCAACAGTTTATGAAAGCCAATGAAGATGTCGCCGAGGAAGAGGACCAGTAGGGGAACGAAGAAGGCTAGGCGGCGGTCTTTGAGGACGGCTCCGGAAAAGAGGGCCATCGCGCCGACGGGCGCGAAGTTCCAGGGATGCGGGGCGATGCGCAGAGCGGCGGCCAGGGCAATTATGGCGAGAGCTAGTAGCGTGCGATAGAGCAGATTTTCCTTTTGAGAGAGTTGCGTATTCATTTTGTTGCTTCCTCCATTGCGGGCTTTAAGTCGCAAAAAACAAAACCATCGCGATTGACGATTTCTCCGGTGCGGACGGGAATGGGCGTTTGAAAAATGGGGCCGTCGAAGACGAAGGTGTGGAACTCACCGTTTTCGCCGCAGCGGTCGGCGTGCGGAGGTAGATCGCGGAAGAAGGTCTTGTCGAGCTCGCGCCCGGCGAAGCTGGGATCGAGGACTTTGCTGTCCACGCAGACGGCGATGGCGCGGAATCGGTTGGCGTGGAATGCGCGGATCAGTTCGCGGGTGTCGCGCTTCCAGATTGGGAAAATCGCGGTCATTTCGACGCGAGCGAGGTTTTTTTCGCGATAGGCGCGGAGGTCTTCCAGAAAAATATCGCCGAACGCGACTTTTTGAACGCCATTTTTGAGATGGATGCGAAGCGCTTCTTCCATGCGCGCTTCGTAAATGGGGTTGACGCATTGTGGCGGGATGCGGACTTCGTGAAGCGGCAGGCCGATGGATTGGGCTTGCCGCTCGAGAAGTTCGCGGCGGACGCCGTGCATGCTGATGCGCTCATAGCCTTCGGTGACGGTGGTTAGGAGCGCGGTGATGTGGAACTCCTTCTGTTGCAAAAGCGTATGGAGAGCCATGGCGCTGTCTTTGCCGCCGCTCCAGCAGAAGAGGATGGGTTCGGACATTTTTTCAAAAGCCTCCGAAAACATTGGATCTTGCCGATTGCCGAGAAGGGCGCAATGAATTGCGCCCCTGCAGCGGCAAGGCGGTGGTGGTTAATTGCGACCGCTGAATGTGTAGCGGACGCCGGCTTGGACATTGCGGCCTAGAGCTGGGTAGCCCAGTGCATCCTGGTATTGTTTGTTGAAGAGATTTTGCGCGCGCGTGTAGAACGTGACGCCGTGGCCGACATCGTAGTGCGTGGCAATGTTGAAGAGCGCGTAGCCGGGATTGCTGGTGAGGCCGAGGCCGAGAAAGTCTGAGTCCGTGCGAACCCCACTGAAGTAGCCGCTGACCGTCATACCGAAACGGCGATAGGCAGCGTTCAACGTGAGCGAGCCGGAATTGACCGGGCGCCGGGCGAGGTGGTTTCCGGGAAGCTCGGTGGGATCGAACGCGTTGGGAGCTTCGAGTACGCGGCTGTCGTCGTAGGTGTAGTTGCCTGCCAGGTTGAGCCAGCGAGCGATTTTGGCGTCGCCGGAGAGATTGATGCCGCGGGCGCGGGCGCGGTCCGTATTGAAATAAAACCCAAAGCTCGGAGGAGCACCAGGGATCGTGATGCCACACGTGTTTGTTGTCGCGGTGAGAGGTTCGCAGAACGCGAAACTCACGATGTTGTAGAAGCGGCTGGCAAAGTACTCGCCGGATAGGCGGATGCGATCGTTGAAGAGCTTTTGCTCGATGCCGGCCGTCCATGTTTTGCTGGATTCGGGTTTAAGCGCAGGATTGCCAAAATCGCCGAAGTTGTCGCCATAGATCTGGTCGAAGCGAGGCTCTTTGATGCCCTGCCCGTAAAAACCGCGAAAGAGCGTCTCGCCCCAAAATCCCCTGCCGTAGCGCGCGATTACCGAGCCACCGGCGCGCGGAACGACGCGCGTGCCGAAATAGGCGTTGGCTTCGGCGCGGCCGCCGAAATTGAGAGAAACGCGGCGCTGCGGTTGGTAGCGAAAATCCAAAAATCCGCCTTGATTGTTGCGGCGAGCGTGGTTGACGTCGATCGAAGTCAGGTAAGCATTCTCGACTTCGTATTGGTAGCCGGCGGTGACGGCGAAATTGGAGAGCACGTAGCTTGTTTGAGCGCTGACATTCGCGCGGTTGTAATGGAAGAGGCTGTCGCCGACAAAATCGCAGAATTCAGCGGTGGCGACGGCAGTGGGATTGGTCTGGGGACAGAACGCGTTGGGGTCGGTGGCGTAAAAACTCTGCAGAGGGTTGTCGCTGGACTGGCGAGTGTAGGATTCGCCGCCGCTGATTTCGTGATGCCAGTGTTTGCCGGTGGAAAAATTCCAGCGGGCGCCGGTGCTGAAAATTTCCTGACCGTAGCGCTGATAGAGGCTCGGCGGCGTGAAGACCGTTTGTCCGGGAATGCCAGCGTCACTGGTGTTGTTGCGAATGGTGAGGCGGAGCTGGTTGTTGTCGTTGAAGGTGTAGCCGAAATTGCCGGAGAGCGTGCGATTTATAAAATCATCGTTCGGTCCCTGGCCATCCGTCTCCATGTAGGATGCAGCGGCGGAATAGTCGAACTTGCCGAGCAATCCGCTCAGCTGGGCACCGCCGCGGCCCGTGGAGAAATCGCCGCCTTCGCCAAAGACGCTGAACTCCGGAATGCGCGTAGCGCCGCGATGGGTGAAGAGCTGGATGACACCGGAGACGGCGTCGGTACCGTAAATGGCGCTTTCGGCGCCGCGAACGATCTCCACTTTGTCGATGTTGTCGAGCGTGAGGCTGGAAAAATCCACGGCGCTTCCCGGTGGATTTATGGGCACGCCATCCACGAGAATTTTGGTGAAGTTAGAATTGCCGCCGTTGAGAAAAACGGAAGCGGAGCCACCTTCGGGACCGGTGCGGCCGATGGCGATGCCTGTTGAAAACTGGAGAGCATCGGTGAGTGCGACGGATTGTCGCTGTTCGATCTCTTCCCTGGTAATGACCGAGACTGGAGCGGTGGTTTGGTCTGCGAGTATTGGCTCCGCTTCCGCTGTGACAATGACGCTGGCGGAGAGGCGCTCGAGGCCGAGGCTGAGGTCCAGAGTGCGCTGTTCACCCGGAGCCAAATCAAGAACGAGATCGCGAGAAACAAACGGGGAGCGTTCGAACAAAACGTGATAGCGGCCAGGTGGAATCGTCAGGCTGTAGGCGCCATCGGTGGAAGAACTTGTTTTCCAGAGTTGTGCGTTGGCGTTGCCTTCCAATTGCGCGGTGACGTTTACTGCTCCGACGGCCGCGCCGCTGGAATCCAAAAGAGTGCCGAAGAGATGAGCATCCGAGGATTGGTTCTGTGCTTTTGCGGAAATGCTGACTGCCAGGAAAAACAAAAGAAAAATTGCACTTCGTAGGGCGTTTGCGGTCATGTGTCCTCCGCTCCCTCTCGCGCGGGAGTTGAAGGTTGGCCTGGCGCTTGGAAAAGATCGCTCGGGCTGCAGACTTCGCCGGTCTCCTGGCTTGGCGGCAGTTCCGTCCCCGTTTAGCTTTATTTCAACGGGGCCGGTGCTTGGCCTTCCCGTAGCGCTGCCCTTTTTTTCTGGCGCGATCCCGGAGAGAGATTCGCGAGCAGTGAGCGACGCGCCGCAGTGGCCTCAGCAGTACCTTATTCCGCCTTACAGTCGCGCGGCGGCGGCGGCTTTTTCACGTGTGACCCCGGCGTTGGCCAGGGGGAACGCACCGTCTTCCCGTGCACGAAGTCCGCGATGATTGTGGTGGGCCGATGGCCCGGTTTGGGTGATTCAAGTGCCGCAGTCTGCGCTGCGGCGTCTGGGTGAACAAGGTAACGACTACTTATTTTGCAGGCGGCATATTCACACGCGGGCGGCCAGACGAGCCGAGTTCCACGGTGAGTGGCGTCTGAAAAACCTGTTCGAGCAATTCGCGCTGAAAAACGGTTGCTGGCGGTCCAACGCGAAGACATTTGCCCTTTTGAAAGAGAGCGACGTGGTCGGCGTATTGGCCGGCGAGATTCAGCTCGTGCGTGACGACGACCACCGTGTAGCGGTTCGCCGAGGCAAGACGCCGCAGCGTTTCGAGCAGATCGACTTGCGCGCCGATATCGAGATGCAGCGTGGGCTCGTCCAGCAGGAGGAGCAGAGGCTGCTGCGCTAGGGCGCGCGCCAAAATGACGCGCTGCTTTTCGCCGCCGGAAATCTGATCCATCAAACGGTCGCTGAGATGTTCGGCGCCGACTTGTGCGAGCGCGTTGCGGGCGATGAGAACGTCTTCTTCGGTTTCGAAACGCAGCACTCGGTTATAAGGATGCCTTCCCTGGAGAACGAATTCCCAGGCGCGCGAAGGGAAAAGCAGAGGGCTTTCCTGCTGGACCATGGCGATGCGCTGGCCGCGGGTGCGGTGCGGAAGCGTGTGGGTTACGAAACCGTTCAAAAGCACGCGGCCGGAAAGGGGTTCCAGCGCGCCGGCAATCAATTTTAACAGCGTGGATTTGCCGCAGGCGTTTGGCCCTACGATCGCAACGATTTCGCCGGGACGCGCCTGAAAGCTGGTGGCTTCGAGCGTGAAAAGAGGCGCTTGCGTTGGATTGGCGGAGTAGGCGTAGCTGACCTGCTCGACGCTCAGGCGAATGTCGGAGTTGAAATCGCCGGCGTCTCCTGAAGGACGCAGGGCAGAAGTGCGGGCGTAACTGCTCACGCCAGCCTCCTGCGCATCAGGTAAAGAAAAAGTGGCGCGCCAGCGATAGCGGTCATGGCGCCGACGGGAAGCTCCGCTGGAGAAACTACGGTGCGCGCGAGAGTATCCGCGAGGACTACAGCGATGGCGCCACCGAACGCGGCGGTTGGTAACAGGATGCGATGATCGGAGCCGAAAAGGAGACGCATGACGTGGGGCACAAGCAGGCCGACGTAACCGATAGCGCCGCTGACGCTGACGGCAAGCCCCGTTAATAAGGATGCAGCGATGTAAACGACCAAGCGGACGCGGCGGACGTCCACGCCGAGATGCATCGCTTCTTTTTCGCCAGCGAGAAGCAAATTCAGGTCCGACGCCGTGGTGTAAATGGCTGCCGCGGCGAGAAAGAAACCGAAGCGGAGGATGAGGCTCACAATCCGCTGAGGGGGCGTGGAGAGTTCGCCCATCATCCAGAAGGCCATGCCGCGATAGTTGCCGCCGGTCAGTGTGGACATGAAGAACATGATGATGGCTTGGAGAAAAGAGGCCGTAATAATGCCGGCGAGGAGCAGAGTGCCGCTGTCAATTTGACCTTCGCGTAGGCCGAGGAAATAGACGGCCGTAATCGTGAGCGCAGCGCCAAGAAAAGCGCCGACTGGCGTCAAGAGCGCTGCAACAGCCGGTGCAAGGGCCAGATGAGGCTCGATAATCAGCGCGAGGATAGCGCCGACCGCCGCGCCGCTCGAAACGCCGAGAACATACGGATCCGCAAGCGGATTGCGCAACAACGCTTGAAAACTGGCGCCCGCGACGGAGAGCGATGCGCCAACAAAAATTCCCAGCAGGATGCGCGGCAACCGGATATCAAAAATGATGAGCTGATATTCGCTGGAGAGCTGGCTGCTTTGGCGAAACAGAACACGGAGCAAATCGTGGCCCAAGCCATAGAGAGAGACCGGGACAGCGCCGAGTTTGAGCGCGATCACCACCACGACGAAGAGGACAGCGGACAAGATCGCGCATTGCGTGAGCAAGCGGCTAAGCGTCAAAGGGCGCAAGCGCAGACCTCCAAAAGTGGGGAAACTTCGGTGTATGAATCCAATCCAGAACGTGAGAGTTGTGGTTGAGCAGGGGGCGGAATTTTCTTTTCCTTTTCGTCGTCGGGATGCGCCGCAAAAGCTTCGGGATGCAACTGTCGGGCAAGATCCTCGATGGCGGAAACGATTCGCGGCGCAGTTCTGTTCACCGCATCGCTGATGACGGCAAAATGGCGGTTGCGAACAGCATCGAGACCGCGCCATCCGGGACGCTCGGCGAGTACATCAAAGTCATTTTGCGCGCCGTCGGAGTGTGACGCTGCGAAAACGAGAAACTCCGGCTGCAGGCGGACAACTTCCTCGAGACTCATATGAGGCCAGTCTTGCGCGGAGTCGACGATGGAGGTGGCCCCCGCGAGACGAATCGCGTCGGCAATAAAAGTTCCCTTGCCCACGGAGATCAGCGGATCGGACCAAACGATGAAGAGAACCCGGCGCGGAGGCAATCCGCTCAATCGCTGCTGAAGTTCCGCGAGGTGGCGTTCAAGGTCGGCACCAAGAGCCGCGCCTGCTTCCGGAACGCCGAGCACCCCGGCGAGCCGCTCGGTCGACGAAATGATTTCCTGCACGGTGTGGGGATCGGTGCCGTAGGAAGAGATGCCCAGATTATCGAGAGCGTTGACAGTCTCGATGAGGTTCAAACCTTTGGTGACGAGAACGAGATCAGGGCGCAAGGCGACGACCTGCTCAAGACTCGGATTGATCGCGCCGCCCACTTTGGTTTTTTTCTGAGCCTCGGGGGGATAATCGCAGTAATCGGTATCTCCAACAAGGCGATCCTGGATGCCAAGGGCGTAGACGGTTTCGGTAAGGCTTGGCGCTAGAGAGACAATGCGCTGCACAGGCTGCGGGACGCGCACGGTTCGGCCAGTTTCATCCACAAATTCCTTGTAGATCGGCGTTGGAGAAGAGCCCGCAGGCGGCGTTTGTGCGCGCGAAGTTGGACACCAGGATGCGGCGCAGAGTAGCGACACTGCGACGGCGCTTCCTGCCCCAAGATTTTTTCGTGCGTCTTTGCGTGTCGGCACAAATCCCCGCGGGCGAGAGCAAATCCATAACACAACAAAAAAGCCCCGCGAGACTTCCTGGGGCTTCTTGGCGGCGCTTCTTCTCGCGAAAAGCGCTGGCCTCTGCGGCGCGGGAGGGTAGCCTGGCTTACGGCTCATTCAGCCGAATACAGTGGCGGGACCGCGGCCGATTCTCACGGCCTTCCCCACTTCCCTTGCCTGCAAATTGGAAGCTCAGTGTATGCCGAGGGTCTGGGAGTGTCAACGTTCGGCATAAGCTGTGCATTGCGTAATCGTCCCCGCCAAACGAATTCAGCGATTTTTCCAGTTCGGTTTGCGCTTTTCGACCAGCGCACGGAGCCCTTCTTGAGAATCCTCAAGGCGATACAACTCGTTGAGAAAAATATTCATGGAGTTTTTCAGGCCATCGCGCAAGGAAAGGCCCATGCCGCCGAGAATTGCTTTCTTGGCCATGGTGAGCACAGGGCCGGAGTGCGCGGTGATGCGCTCGATCAATTCATTCACGGTCTGTTCGAGTTTGGCTTCGGGAACGAGGCGGTTGACCAGGCCCATTTCCAGAGCACGGTCCGCACTCATGGCTTCTCCAGTTAGAATAATTTCAAGCGCTCTTTTCGGCCCAACGAGAAAGGGGAGAATCGTCGAGGCCAGCGGCGGGAAAACGCCGATGGAAATCTCCGGCTGCGCGAAGCGCGCTTTGGGTGTGGCAATCACCAGATCGCCGAATGCGGCAAGTTCCGCGCCGCCGCCGATGGCCGGGCCGTTTACGACGCAAATTACGGGCTTGCCCACTTCCAGCATGCCGGAGAACGCGGCATGAAAAGAGTCGAGCATTTGGAAAACGCGCTCGGACGTGTATTCGCCGATGTCGATACCACCGCAAAATACTTTGCATGCGGAATCGAGAACGACAAGTTTTACCTCGGGGCTTTGACCCGCGAAAGTGATTCCGTCGGAAATCTCGCGTAGAAACGCTTCATTGAGAAGATTGTGTTCGGGGCGGTTGAGCGTCATGCGCGCGACGCTGCCGTCGATGCGCATCTTGATGTATTCGAAATTGTCAGGTGTGCGCCGCTCGGGCCGTGACACGTACTCTTGCTCTTCAGCAGGTTCGATCATGTCCCGCCCTCCTGGGTAAAGGGCCGCTCGAATGCTTTCAGCTGGCGGCTCTAAAGGACTAAATTTGATGCTAGCATGGCGTAGGTTTGAGTCCTGGACCAGAGAATGGACGCGTGCGCAAACGGTTTGCCCCTGAAGTGTGTCGCCTCGCGCGGCGACGATGTGCATCATGCCATTCTCCACACATCGAGCGGTTTCTGGCGCGGGGCGTTTCTGTTTGCAGGTATGCTGGGCTGCGGGTTTCTGAGCCCGCGAGGGGTGAATTGCGTGTCGGCAGGAAAAACATCATCGGCTCGCGAAACGGAGACGGCCACGGCTGTGCGATTTACCGGCCGGCTCGATGCCGAAGGATTTCCATTGTCTGCCGGGTGGGAAAAAGCTCCGGCGATACGGTTTGATCACGATTGGCAGGGCAAGAACGCCGATCCGCAACGAGAAACTCAGGTGCAGCTGCTGTGGACTTCGGACACTCTTTATTTAAAGTTTCTGGCGCGCTATCGCAGCATCACGGTTTTCAGCGACGCAGAGGCAAATGGAAGGCGAGACAAACTTTGGGAACGCGACGTCGCTGAAGTTTTTCTACAGCCGCCTGAAGCGGGTGCGCGGCAGTACAAAGAGGTCGAAGTGAGCCCAAATGGCCTCTGGATTGATCTGGATATTGGGTCGGGAGAAAAACGCGATTTGCAAAGCGGATTGCGGCGGCGCGCCAGTGTCGATGAGCAGAGCAAGACCTGGGTAGCCGAGCTGGCGCTGCCCATGAAGAGTTTGACAGAACATTTCGATCCGGCAAAAGCGTGGCGTGTTAATTTCTTTCGCGTCGAAGGGGCGTCTGAGCCGCGTTTTTATTCGTCATGGCGGCCGACGGGAACGTCGGTCCCGAACTTTCACGTCCCGGACTGCTTTGACAAACTCGCGTTTGAGATGTAATTAAGCCCTCGAGACGAGCGGACGCAATACTGGCGCCGCGCCGCCTTTTTTTCTATGCTTCTCGGGTGAAGACCTTCGCTTCTTTGCGTGGCCCGTCTGTTCTCTGGCGCCAAATTCGAATTTTCTTTCTTGCTGCGGCCGCTCTCGCCTTTAGTTCCGTTCCTCTCACCGGCCAGACCGAACCATCGCCGACGACGGATCCCAACGCCCCCTTGGTGACAAAAGTCGAGCCTCCTTCCTGGTGGATCAATCTGAAACCAGATGTCGTGTTGTTGCTTTCCGGCCATCATCTCGAGGCTACTCATGTGGTCTGCAACCTGCCGAGTGTTTTGGTGGAACGCACGCAAGCAACCGCCAGCGGGGACTACTTGTTTGTTTGGCTGAAGATCGGACCCGAAACAAAATCAGGGACGGCCGTTTGCCACGTCACAACGCCGACCGGCAAGACTTCCTTTGAGCTGCCACTGGCCGCGCGCGCTATGAAGCTTGGCAAATTTCAGGGACTTTCGCGGGAGGACGTGATTTATCTCATCATGCCGGACCGCTTTGCGAATGGCGATCCCACGAATGACGAGCCCGCCGAGACTCGCGGCACGCACGATCGTTCGAATCCCCGCGCGTATCATGGCGGCGACTTGCGCGGCATCCGCGAGCACCTTCCCTACTTGAAGGATCTCGGCGTGACCACGCTTTGGCTCACGCCCATCCTGAAAAATGGGACGGCCCAGGACTATCACGGCTATGGCGCAGTGGATTTGTACGCAGTCGATCCGCATCTTGGAACGATCCAGGACTATCAGGAGCTTGTGGCGGAGGCGCACAAGCAAGGGATGAAGATTTTTTTTGATTTTGTGCCGAACCACGTCGGGCCGAAACATCCGTGGGTTGCTGCGCCGCCGCTGCCGGACTGGTTTCACGGCACGCCGCAGCATCACATGGATACGACCGCGGGGATCAACGGGACGTTCTACGGAAAGACGGACAAACCGGCGATTGCCAATGATCCATTCGAAACACTTGTGGATCCGCACGCGCCTGCGCGGCTTTCACGGAATTTAACGGATGGGTGGTTCTTCAACGTACTCCCTGACCTGAATACGGAAAATCCCGTGGTTGCGGAATATCTTCTTCAAAACAGCATATGGTGGGCCGAGACTTCCGGCTTGGATGGATTTCGGCTGGACACTTTTCCGTATGTCTCACGCAGCTTCTGGTCGGCTTGGCACATGGAACTTCATCGCATCTATCCTTACTTGACGACCGTCGGCGAAGTCTTTCACCCCGATCCCAGCGTCACTTCATTTTTTGCGGGCGGGCAGAGGCGTTTCGATGGCATCGATTCGGGAGTGAACACACTCTTCGATTTTCCGACGTTTTTCACATTGCGGGATGTATTGCTGCGCGGAGCGCCCACAGGACACATTGCGGACGTTTTGAGCCACGATTCGCTGTACGTTCATCCCGATACGCTAGTGACATTTTTCGCAAACCACGACGTGACTCGATTTGCGGGCACCGAAGGCAGCTCAGCAAAAAAGACCAAGCTGGCCTTTGGATTGACTCTCACTTTGCGCGGGATTCCTGAACTGTATTACGGCGACGAAATCGGAATGCCCGGTGGTGGCGACCCAGACAACCGGCGCGATTTCCCGGGCGGCTGGCTTGACGACCCGAAAAACGCTTTCACAGCGGAAGGGCGCACCGCGGAGCAGCAAGCGCTCTTCTCTTACGTACAAACACTCTTGCGATTGCGGCGCGAACATCCCGCGCTGCAGACCGGAAAATTGTGGCATCTCTTCTCTGACGACAAGTCCTATGTTTTTTTGCGCGAGACGGAAGAGGAACGCATCCTTGTGGCCTTCAACAATTCGGCCGAATCCCGCGAGCTGAGGATTCCGTTCGACGATACGCCGGCGAAAGGCGCGGCCGGATTCACTGTGCTTCTTGGCCAGGCAAAGGCCGCCGTATTCAAAGGCGAAGCTCGCATCACAGCTCCGGCGCAATCCATTTCCATTTTTCTGCTCGATTGAGCAGTCAGAAGCTTAGGCGGACGTTCCAACTCTTGACGGAGTCCGGCACGGTAAGCGTGATGCAGTGCGCCTGGGCATCGTAGCGCCAATCGTGAGTCACTTGATCTCCGATGTGAACTTCCTTCGGCTCCGCACTCGCACCGTAGATTTTCAGCTGCGTGCTGTTCCACCACGGCTGGTAGGCATTTTTCTCGATGCTGCTGGTGACGGTGAGGGATCCCGGAGACACCTGACAAGTGAAATTCACGAGTAGAAGATTGCCTTTTTGATAGGCAAACGTGAGCCCGTCATCTTGGTACAGCATGCCGCGACAATCGTTCCCTGGATAGACACGAAGTTCGAGTGGACCATCCGGCTTTTCATTTGTGCTTTGCACGACGGGTTGCATGGGAATGATCGCTCCGGCGCGAACGTAGAGCGGGGTTTCCGAGAGTGCTGGGTGCAGCGAGATCTGATCTTTGGAGGAATGCTTTTCCGCTGTCCAGAAGTCGTACCAATCGCCCGGCGGCAGATGAATGTCCTCTGCGTCGACCTTTTCCGTGACGACAGGCGCGACGAGGAAATCCCTGCCAAAGAGAAATTCGTGGTCTTCGCCATACAGGGCTTGCTCATCGGGATACTCAAGAAAGAGCGGTTCCATCAGGGGCACGCCAGTACGCGAGGTCTCCTCCATGGCGGTGTAAATGAAGGGAAGAAGTCTGTAACGCAGCTCGATGTAGCGCTTGCGGATGGCTTCCTGCTCGGGACCGCTTGCCCAGGGTTCGTGATCGGCAGTGCCCTTCGCCGCGTGATCGCGATAGATCGGATAGAACACACCCAACTCATACCAGCGCGTCAGAAGATCGACTGGGGGAGAGCCTGCGAAACCGCCGACGTCTGCACCAACAAGCGAATAACCGGAAAGGCCGAGGTTCATAATTTGCGGAACGCTCATTCCGATGTGATTCCACGTGGCGCTGTTGTCGCCGGTCCAGGTGGCCGCGTAACGTTCGGCGCCCGCGTAGGCCGCGCGTGTAAGCACAAACGGCCGCTCGTCAGGCCGCAGTTTGAGAAGGCCTTCGTAGGTCGCGCGAGCGTTTTCCATACCGAAGACATTGTGGATGGCACGATGGTCGAGCGTCGTGCCGTCATCGAGGCGGTGAACATTGTCGAGCGGCATGGTTTTGGAAAGAGTCTGGAAAGTCGCCGGCTCGTTCATGTCATTCCAGAAACCGGCCACTCCCATGTTGACGAAATCCTTGTAGAGGCCGCCCCACCAGTCGCGCACGCGCGTCAGCGTGAAATCCGGAAAGACGCTGTCGCCGGGCCAGACTATGCCGACATACACCGAGCCGTCGGGTCTCTTAACGAACACGTCGTTTTTGATCCCGGAATCGTACGGCGCGTAGTGCTGGTCCGGATCTTTTTTGATGTGCAGGTCGGTGATGAGAATGGTGCGCATGCCTTGCCCGCGAAAATCTGCAATCATTTTTTCGAAGTGGGGGAAATATTCGCGGTTGATGGTGAAAGGCGCGTTTCCCTGCTGATAGTCGATGTCAAAATAAATAACATCGGCCGGAATCTTTTTGTCGCGCAAGGTCTGGACGACCTCGCGAGCGCGCGCTTCGGGATAGTAGCTGTAGCGGCTCTGCTGGTAGCCCAGCGACCAGAGCGGCGGAAGCGGGGTGCGGCCGACGAGCGCGGTGAATTGTTGGACGATTTTCTTGGGCTCGGGGCCAGCGATGAAGTAATAATTCAGCTCGCCGCCTTCGGCTCCAAATGAAAAATAATCGGGGGATTCTTTGCCGAAATCGAAGCTGCTGCGATAGGTGTTGTCGAAGAAGACGCCGTAGGCCATGCCCTTCTGAAGGCCGATGAAAAAAGGAATCGTCTTGTAGATCGGATCGTCCGATTCCTGCCATCCAAAAAAGTCGGTGTTCCACATCGTGTACGCGTGATTGCGCCGGTTCATCGGACCGGGTTTGTCGCCAAGACCGAAATAGCTCTCCTCGGATGGCATTCGCTTCCAGGCGTGGATGTAGGTGCCGTCCCAAGCCATCGGCAAGGACGGCTCGTCGGCAAGGAGAATATTGCCCGCGATGTCAACGAAAGTGATCAGGAGCGGCGTCTTCTTGACGATGACAACGACGCGGCCTACCGTCATGCGAAGCTCGGTCTTGCCATCTTCGATGTTGATCGCGGGAGGCTCCGAAGATTCAATGACCGCCCAGGAAAAATCCTTTGGAAAAGTACCCTGCGGCGCCAGGCGAACCCGGATGAGGCCGTCGCGGAAAGCTGTGATGCGTACTCTCGCTGAACCGGCAGTCAGTTCGACGCCATCTTGCAGCTTTTCCACGCGCTGGACATTTCCGACATGCTGCCAGCCCGCCGCAGCAGCGCTGGCGCTACTGATTGCGCAGAGGAGCAAGCCAATTCCGGTCCAACTGGCAAGACGCGGCATGTTATCCCTCCGTGCGCGGAGACTGGTGGAAGAAGCTTCGACTAGAATACGCCTGCGCGCCGAGCGGCGCGCGTTGGATTTATCTCTACGCCGCGAGCCATTCCTCAAAAAACGAGGAAGCCTTTGCGCCTTCGATGCGCCGGCGCACTGCGTCCATCACGCGGCATTTTGCGGAGCCATTGCTTCCATAAAAGGCCAGCCAATAGGGCAGATGAAGCTCCATGGGCATACGCTCAATTTCCAATTTCAGCGAATGTAGCTTGAAAAAGCCCTGCTGGAAAAGAACTCGCAGAACTTTCGTTTTGAGTATTTCTTCCGCGGCACCAGGCTGCAGACGCGGCATCAGTTGATTCCGCGTCTGAACGGTGACGAGTTCCTCGTCCGCCGGAACGCGGGGGAACTCGAATAGATCAAGCTCGCCATGTACCGCGTCGAGAGCGAAGAAACGCGTTTTGCGCGCCTTGCCTATATCGTAGCGCACACGGAAAACCCAAAACGGAACGTATGCCTCCGCGATTCGCTGCAAAGGGCCGCTGCGAATCCTCCAGTAAACGCCGCTGAAGATGCCGGAGCGGAAGCCGCGGAGGGCCTCTTCCTGCGTAACGTTGGGCTTCAATGTTCGAATCGCAGTGACTTTCATCTATGTCCCGTCTATCGCGATCCTTAGCGGAAATAAATCCACAAGCTGATCACCGTCGCGAGCAAAAGAAGGCTGGCGACGATGTTGATGACACGCTCGGTCGGCGTTTCGTGAGCTGGCTTGCGCTGTGGAATGCCTACCGCAATGGTTTCCATTTTGTCGTCGACGGTAGCAAAAGTTAGCCCGGCAAGTTGCTTGCGGTCCGGCGCTTTGGTCATCAGGCTGACCGCAACAAGGACCAACGAGCAGACCACGAACATGAAAATCGCGTAATGCAGGAAGTTCATATCGATGATCCAGCGAATGACGGGGGATTCGAAATGGCCGCCCGCTGCCCGATCCGCCAGTTCGAGAATGAAGCGTGTCGCGCCCATCACAAACCCGGTCATCAGCGAGGAGATCGCTCCCGAGCCGTTCAGACGCGGCCACAAGATTCCGAGCACAAAGCAGGCTGAAATTGGCGGACTGATATAGGCCTGGACGCTCTGCAAATAAATGTAGAGCTGGCTGCTGATGTAGTGGATGAACGGAACCCAGAGCAATCCAAGCAGCACCATGAAGCCGGTAGCGACGCGGCCGAAATTAACGAGCTGGCTCTCGGAAGCTTGCGGGCGAATCTTTTTGTAGAAATCCAGCGTCACAAGAGTGGATGCGGAGTTGAACACAGAACTCATCGCGCCCATTACCGCCGCAAGAAGCGCGGCCATGACCAGACCGACCAGGCCAGTAGGCAACAAATTCAAGATCAGCGTGGGGTATGCGAAATCGGGCTTCTTCACCTGTTCCGGGAAAAGCGCGAAGGCGATAATGCCCGGTAGCACGAGCATGAAGACAGGCAGTATTTTCAGAAAGCCGGCGAAAATGGTGCCTAATTTCGCGTGGCCCTCATCCCGCGCGGAGAGAACGCGCTGTACGATTACCTGGTCGGTACACCAATACCAAATCCCCAATATCGGCGCGCCAAAAAATATACCTGTCCACGGAAAATCCTTATCGCTCGAAGGTCTCATCATGTGGAAGTAGCTTGCGGGCACCATGGTTCGCAGATGCTCGAAACCTCCAACGCGGTGAAGGCCGATGATCGTCAAAACGACGGCGCCGCAAATCAAAATCAATGTCTGGACGGTATCCGTGTAGATGACGGCAGCCAGTCCGCCCGCGACGGTGTAAATGCCAGTGGCGATAACCAGAACGACGGCCGTCTTCCACAGCGACCAGCCGGCCACGCGCTCCAGAACAACGCTCGCAGCATAAAGCTGCACGGAGATTTTTGTGAAAATGTAAGCGATAATCGAAATCGCCGCCAGATATACGGCGCAATTACGGTTGAATCGCCGCTCCAAAAATTCGGGCATGGTGAACACATTCGACCGCAAATAAAACGGCACGAACACCCAGCCAAGAATCAACAAAATCAGACAAGCCAGCCACTCAAAGTGGCCAACGGCTAATCCAGACGAAGCGCCCGTCCCCGACAGACCGATAAAATGTTCGGTGGAAATGTTTGATACGAACAAGGACGCGCCGATGAAGAACCATCCAATGTCCCGGCCGGCCAGGAAGTAATCTTCGGAGGTTCGTTCTCGCCTCGCAAAGTACATCCCGATGCCAAACACAATCGCGAAGTAGATCCCGATGATCACGAGATCCAAGGTGGCTACACTCTGATGTGCAACCGTGACTTGCGATGCAAACAGCATCCGTTCCTCCTTGGCATCCGCCACGAACGCTCGGCGGAATCTATTGCTCAGTTGATCTTGTCTTCGCGAGGACGCATCGCGCACCAACCCCTTGTTGGTACGAATGCGCCAAGTGCCGTGGAACCCTGCCGCCCCTAGAATGAAATTCGGCGTGCGCAGTCTATAACAGCGCAGGACCAGGCTCAATGGCTGTTTGGCGCACGGAGCAGCGCTGGAGAGTGGCTTGAGGCCGTGTTCAACGAGAGTCGGCGACCGCGATTTGCCGTGATCCCCGGATCAGGGTAAAAGAGAGGGTGGAGGAATCATGACCAAGCTATTGTTTTGCCTGCTGTTCTTCGCGACCGCGCTGATGGCCGCGGACAAGTCCATTTACGACTTCACCCTCAATACGATCGACGGCCAACCCGCGCCGCTCGCTAGCTACAAGGGGAAAGTCGTCTTGCTCGTGAATGTGGCGAGCCGTTGCGGCTTCACTCCGCAATATACGGCACTGGAAGCCGTTTATGAGAAATACAAGGACCGCGGATTTGTCATTCTTGGCATTCCGGCGAACAATTTCGGTTCGCAGGAGCCGGGCACGAATCAGGAAATCAAGACTTTCTGCCAAAGCAAGTACAGCGTAACTTTCCCGATGATGTCCAAGGTTTCGGTGAAAGGCGACGACACCACGCCGCTCTACCAATTTCTTACGGACAAAACCGCCAACCCACAGACCGGCGGAGAAATTAAGTGGAACTTCACGAAATTCCTGATCGGTCCCGACGGCCACGTACTCGCGCGTTTTGAGCCCGCTGTTACGCCGGATTCGCCGGAAGTCACCGCCGCGATTGAAAAAGCACTCGCGCAGCTAAAGAAGTAGCCACAACCCCCCGGCAGAAGAAATGACGGGCGCCGTCTTAAGCAATTTGCCGACAGCCGCGCCCGTCGTTCGCTAGGGTTGCGCTAGCGCATCGTCTGGCAAAAGCCCCATCATTAGTTATGGCGATTGTCTCGCTGCAAGACGTCAGTAAGGACTACCTCACCGACGGCCAGCCGGTCTGCGCGCTGAAGGACGTTTCGCTCGACGTAAACCGTGGCGAATTCGTCGCGCTCGTCGGGCGAAGCGGCTGCGGCAAATCCAGTTTACTTAATCTCGCCGGTGCGATGGATTTTCCAACGTCCGGCCACGTACTGCTCGACGGAGTCGAGACGTCTAGTCTGAAAGATGCGGGCTTGACCCAGCTGCGACGCGAGAAAGTCGGATTCATCTTTCAATCGTTCCAACTGCTCCACACGCTGACTGTATTTGAAAATGTCGAGCTACCGCTGCTCCTCGCTGGAAAACCAAATGCACGCGCTGCCGCTAGCGAAAAACTCGCCTGGGTTGAACTCGATGGCTTGGGCGATCGCTATCCGCACCAACTTTCCGGCGGTCAGATGCAGCGTGTGGGCATTGCGCGCGCGCTCATTCAATCCCCCGCAATTCTCCTCGCCGACGAGCCGACCGGAAATCTCGACACAATCACGGGCAATGTCATTCTCGATCTCTTGAAGCGCCTTACACGCGAATTAAATACGGCCACTCTCATGGCGACTCACAGTGTGGAAGCCGCTGCGCTCGCCGATGTCGTAGTGCGCTTGCGGGACGGAAAAATCGAAGAGATTACCCGGCGCTGACATGGGACGCCTCTTCCTTTTCTACCGCTTGATGATTCGCCCGCTGCTTCAGGAGCCGGTGCGCTCCATCCTTACCATTCTTGCCGTAACGCTGGGCGTCGCCGTGGTCTTAGCGATAGAGCTTGCCGGAACGGCGGCAACCGGATCTTTCCGGGCATCGATGGAAACTCTTGCTGGCGATAGTGATCTGGAGATTGTCGCGTCAGGCGGTGTCCCAGAGACAGTTGTTGGAACGATTGCGACGCTTCCTTATTCCATTCGTATTTCGCCGCGCATTGAAGATTCCGCGTTCATCTCAGACACAAAGCAAACCATTCCGCTCATAGGTCTCGATTTCATTGCGGAGAGTGCCTCGGGCAGTAGCGGGGCGATTTCCGGATCTAGCTTGAGTGAAGTTTTCGCACAGTCCGAAAATACGATGGAGCATTTTCAAAGCCCTAACAGCATCTGGGTCGGCGCAAGCCTGGGCAAAAAACCTGGCGACGTTCTTCGCCTGCTTATCAACGATAAAGTCCGCGAATTCAGAGTCCGCGGCGTTTACCCCGATTCGAACGGCAGCGAGTCCGCCATCGTGATGGACCTTGCGGCAGCGCAACGCGCTTTGAACCGCTTCGGCCGTGTCGATCGCATCCTCTTAAAAGTTCCAGAATCCCCGAGTCTCGAAGAATGGCAGGAGCGAGTGCGTACCGCGCTGCCCGTTGGCGTGGAAATTCGCGCGCAGGGAACGAGCACAAACGAAAATCGCAGAATGCTCGCCGCCTTTCGATGGAATCTGCGGCTGCTCAGCTACATTGCGCTGATTGTCGGCGCTTTTCTCATCTACAACACGATTTCCGTTTCCGTCGTGCGCCGCCGCCCGGAAACCGGAATCGTCCGCGCGCTCGGCGCCAGCCGGAATGCAGTGCTCGTTGCTTTTCTAGGCGAAGCGGCGTTTTTCGGATTGGCGGGGGCCGCGCTTGGTCTTCCCGTGGGGCGCGCGATGGCCTCCGGCGCGGTGAAACTTATGTCCGCCACGGTGGAATCGCTCTATGTAAGCAGCCGGCCCGGAGCAATCGAGTTGACCGTGTGGTCCGTGGTGCTGGCATTCACCATCGGCGTCGGCGTTGCCATTGCTTCCGCATACTCGCCCGCCCGTGAAGCCTCGCTCGTCTCTCCCGTGGAAGCGATGGCGCGCGGTAGGCGCGAGTACCTGACACGGGTGCACAAATCGCGCGATCTTTGGCTCGCGATGATCCTGAGCATCCTGGCCGCAGCGGCCGCACGCGTTCCGGCAATCGGAGGCAAACCTGTCTTTGGCTATCTCGCTGCGATCTTGCTTGTCGTCGCGTCTGCGCTTGCCATCCCGGCTTTCACGGATGCAATTCTCTCGCGCAGCTCCCGCTGGCTTGGAAAAACCCTGGGAGTAGAAGCTCTACTCGCATCGCAATCTCTTTCTGGTTCGCTTCGCCGCACATCTGTCCTCGTCGGCGCTCTTTCCACGGCCATCGCGATGATGACTTCCGTTGGCATCATGGTGGGCAGCTTCCGCGAAACGGTCCTGATTTGGATGAATGATCGCCTTCCCGCTGATCTTTATCTGCGACCCGCCGGTGCTCCTGCTCCAGACCGTCACCCGACAGTCTCTCTCGAATTGGCGGATAAAATCAGCAAACTCCCCGGCGTCGCAGGAGTGGACCGGCTACGCGCCTACGAAATCAGTTACGACGGTATGCCTGCCACGCTAGCATCGGTCGATCTGAGCGCTCTACGCTTCGACCACCATTCAAATTTTTTCTCGGGACGGCCAACCGAGCAAGTCCTGTCGCAGATTCGCGATGCGGATGCCGTGGTAGTGAGTGAACCGTTCACCTACAAACATCATGTGCGCGCGGGCGACATCATCACCCTCGCTCTGGGAACTTCGCGCCCGTCCTTTCGCATTGCGGACGTTTATTACGACTACGGCAGCGAGCGCGGCAGCATTCTGATGGATCGCCAAACGATGCTGCGTTATCTCCCCGACCCTGCACCGTCGAACCTGGCCATCTATGTCGCCCCGAATGCCTCCGTCGAAACCGTGCGCCAGGAAGTCACTCAAGCCTCCGCCGATTATCGCGTGTTGCTCGCTTCAAACCGGGATTTGCGTACCGAAGCGATTCGCATTTTCGATCGCACCTTCGCCATTACGTACGCACTTGAAACCGTCGCCGTGATCGTGGCGGTGATGGGGGTCGCCGGCGCGCTGCTCGCGCTCGTTATCGACCGCCGCCGCGAAATAGGATTGCTTCGTTTCCTGGGCGCGGCAGCCGGGCAACTGCGCAGGCAGATTCTCGTCGAAGCCGGTCTCCTTGGTTTGCTCGCGAATTTCGCGGGGCTCGCTCAGGGATTCACTCTCTCGCTTGTCCTCATCTATGTCATTAACAAGCAGTCCTTCGGCTGGACCATACGATTCCATTGGCCGGTCGCAGTTTTGCTGGGAGCCCTCAGCGTAGTTTACGCAGCCACCGTGCTGGCTGGTTTGTATCCCGCACAAGTGGCTGTGCGGCTCAATCCGCTTGAGGCTGTCCATGAAGAGTAGGCTGGCGACCCTCGCAGCGATGCTACTGATTCTCAACCCGCTTGCCGCGCAGTATCGCACCGCAGTACCCGGCTACCGATTCGAATTCCCTCGAGATTATTTCGATCACCCCAACTTTCAGACGGAGTGGTGGTACTACACCGGCAATCTAAAATCCGCAAACGGCCATCGCTACGGATTCGAACTGACTTTCTTCCGCCAGGCCATCAGCCGCGATTCCGCGCAAGCCGCAACATGGGACGTAAAAGATATTTACCTGACGCATCTCGCCCTGAGCGATTTGGATGGCCAGAAGTTTTATCACTCGGAGAGGATCAATCGCGCCGGTCCCGGTATCGCCGGAGTGAGCGCATCAAGCGCACGCATTTGGAACGGCAATTGGCAAATTCAGTGGGAGGGCGTGAACCAAAAGCTACAAGCCATCGACAAGCAGTTCCAGCTGCATCTGACGCTCCATTCAGAGAAACCGCCCGTCCTCCATGGTGAAAACGGGGTAAGTCAAAAATCGGAAGGAGCAGGCCACGCCTCTTACTACTTTTCGCTGACGCGGCTAGCCGCGCGCGGAAAGCTCGATCTAAATGGCGAAACGCTCGAAGTCTCCGGTCTTGCCTGGATGGACCACGAATTCTTCACCCACCAACTGGACTCCAACCAGGCCGGCTGGGACTGGCTGAGCCTGCAATTGGAAGACAACACTGAATTGATGCTCTTTCGGATTCGGCGGAAAGATGGTTCGCTCGATCCTTTCTCCGCGGGCACCTATGTCGACGCGCGTGGCAAATCCACGCACTTGCGCGCGAACGATTTTATCTTGCAGCCGCTCGCCGAAAACTGGACCAGTCCTGCCACTCACGCGACCTATCCCATCGCGTGGAAGCTCACGATTCCTGAATTAGAGATCGAACTCGAAGCACACACAGCTCTGGCGGCGCAAGAGTTGGCAGGAAAAACGAAAATCGCCCCGTCCTATTGGGAAGGGGCCATCACTCTGGAAGGCCACCGCGGAAAAATTCCGCTCAGCGGCGTTGGCTATCTGGAAATGACCGGCTACGATCGCCCCGTTAGCCTTGCGCCCTAAGCAACACCAAAGACTACCTCGGACGGAAACGAGTTAAGCAGGCTTCGAAACACGGGCCGTGCTCGCACGTACGATCAATTCCGGCTCAACGACAATTTCCTTCGGATAAGGAGTCTTTGCCGGCGCAGTGATGCGCCGCAACAAAGTTTCCGCGCCGATCATCCCCATCTCGCGCAAAGGTTGGCGCACGGTCGTCAACGCCGGATTCTGAAACGCGGCGCTCTGAATATCGTCGAAGCCGACGACGGAAACATCTTCAGGCACTCGCCGACCAGCTTCACGCAACGCATGAATAGCGCCTATGGCGGATATATCGTTGAAGGTGAATAGCGCGGTAAACGCTTCTCCTCTGGCAAGAAGCTTTTGTGTCACCTGATAACCCAACACCGGCGAAGACGATTCACCCTCGAGCTGGCCGATCAACTTCTCCTTTACATCTACGCCAAATTTCTTGGCCGCATCGCGCACCGCTTCCCAGCGCACTTCGGTATCGGAGCTGAACGCCTGTCCTTTAATGAAAGCCACCTTACGGTGGCCTAGCTGCGCAAGATGCTGCAGAGCGAGGCATGCCGCCTTGGCATGGTTGAGGACGATGTTTGTCACACCTGGCACGTCCCGGTGGCCCGAGACCGCAACACTGGGAACATCGACCGCTTCGGCAAGAACCGTGTCCACAACGATCAAGCCTTCCACGGCTCGCTGCTGCAGTAGCAACGGATACTCCTCGATGAGTTCAGTTCGATGCCTATGGCTGACCACAAAATAAAAATAGCCCTCTTGCAGCAGGTGATCCTCGATACCGGACATAACCAGCGCCGCGTATCCTTCGCTGATCTCCGGAACGACCACGCCGATGGTGAAGCTCCGCTGCTGCCGAAGCGATCTGGCGAGATGATTTGGCCTGTAATTGAGTTCCTTGGCAGCGGCACGAATCAGTTCCTGGGTGCGCTGGGGTATCGATTTTGCCGCGGGAGATCGATTGATGACGAACGAGACGGCGGCTTGAGAAAGCCCAAGGTGCTCCGCGAGAGACTTCAGGCTTACCCCTGAGCCGGGAGGTTTCCGCGCATCAGGAGCGCCCTTTGATTTTGGACGCGGCATAGGTTGGTCTGGGCTGGTAGTCTCCCATAAGCGACCAAGGGAGAACAAGGACCAAGGCCGGGTGACGGCTGAACCTTCTGGTCCCTCACTCAGTTCGCTTGTGTATCCTACTAAATCGGTTTAGTATGCTCTTTCCGTTGAGGAGGACAAAGCTCTCGAGAATTTCTCCATGTTCAGAATTGTAAAAATTCCCTAAGAATATGGATTTTGCTGGTAGCGCAGCCTGGAATTCAGTATCGTTTGCCGTCCTTGGCCGTCCCAGCCTCGCTTATAAGACTTGATCCTGATTTCCGTGCTTTGAAGACGGTTTGTGCAAACGTCCGACAGCACCATCGGAGTTTTTGACAACGTGCTCACCTCGCTGATTCGGTTCGCAATTGTGACGTGCCTCGTGCTTTGTAGTCAGGGCGCCACGGCGCAAGATTCCCCCGCCACAGCGGGATCCCCCTCCGCAACGCCCCATTACAATCTCAACAACCCTGCCGCCGAGCGGAAAATTGACACCCTTCTCCGCAAGATGACTCTGGAAGAAAAGGTCGGCCAATTGGTGCAGTACTCCTCCGGGCAGCCCACGGGTCCCGGCACCGGGCGCACCGAATACAACGACATGATCCAAAAGGGCGAGATCGGTGCGTTGTTTAACATCACCACTGCGCGGGAAGCGAACGCGTTTCAGCGCGTGGCGATGGAAAAATCGCGGCTGCAGATCCCACTCATATATGGGTTGGACGTCATACACGGGTATCGCACCGAATTCCCGATCCCTCTCGGACTGGCAGCTACCTGGGCCCCTGAGCTTGTCCAGCAAGCTGCGCGAGTGGCTGCGCAGGAAGCGTCCGCAAGCGGAATCCGTTGGATGTTTTCTCCGATGATCGATATTGCGCGAGACGCACGCTGGGGACGAATGGCGGAGAGCTCGGGCGAGGATCCGTATCTGGTCTCGGCCATGGCGCGCGCTTACGTGCTCGGCTATCAGGGAGAGCATCTCAATGCGCCGGACAGTGCCGTTGCCTGCCCCAAGCATTTTGTCGGCTATGGAGCGGCCGAAGGCGGCCGGGAGTACAACTCCGTGGAAATTTCCGAGCACACCCTTCGAGAATTTTATCTGCCTTCTTTTCACGCCGCCGTCGACGCGGGCGCCGCCACGATCATGACCGCGTTCGATTCCTTGAACGGCGTCCCGGCCTCGGCGAATGCCTTCACCATCAAGCAGATCCTGCGCAAGGAATGGGGATTCCAGGGACTTGTTGACAGCGACTGGACCTCCATCGCCGAACTTATTCTCCATGGCATCGCGAACGATCCAGCGACCGCCGCGCGCAAAGCATTTCTCGCCGGCGTGGAAATGGATATGGTAAGCAGTTTTTATCACGACAATCTGGCGAATCTGGTGCACTCCGGCCAAGTGCCCGTGGCGGCTGTGGACGAAGCGGTGCGCCACGTTTTGCGTGTCAAATTTGCGCTTGGCCTCTTCGAACGTCCTTACGCGGACGAAAAGCTGGAATCGGGCGCGATGCTTCAGCCGGAAAGTGTGTCGCTGGCACGCACCGCTGCGGAGCGTTCATTCGTCCTACTGAAAAATTCGCCCTTAGCCAGCGGGTCGTCGTTGCTTCCTCTTTCCAGCGACTCAAGGAATATCGCCCTCATCGGGCCACTTGCGGATGATGCCGCAGTCATGCTCGGTTCGTGGTCGGCGCAAGGCCGCCCCGAGGACGTCGTCACGTTGCGCGCTGCGCTGATCCAGAAGCTGGGCGCGGAGCACGTGCATTACGCGAAGGGCGGCGACATCACCAAAACATCGGATGAGCAACTGGCTGAAGCCGTCAGGGCCGCTCAGGAGTCAGACACTGTGATTCTTGCGCTGGGCGAAAATGCTTCGGAGATGACCGGTGAAGCTGCTTCGCGCGCGCACCTCGGATTGCCCGGCCTCCAGCAGAAGCTCCTCGAAGCGATCGCCGCCACAGGAAAACCGATCGTTCTTGTATTGTTTAGCGGACGCCCGCTCACTCTCCCGTGGGCGTTCGAGCACGTTCCGGCTGTTCTTGCTGCGTGGTTCCCGGGCGTTCAAGCAGGTCCTGCCCTCGTGCGAACGCTCTTCGGTGAATCAAATCCAACTGGAAGACTTCCAGTGACCTGGCCGCGTGCCGTTGGGCAGGAGCCTCTGTACTACAACGCGCTGAATACGGGACGCCCGGCCGGCAACGCCGACCTCACCAAGCCTCCATCAGACGGGGCGAGCAAATATATTTCGCGCTATATCGACGAGCAAAACAGCCCGCAATTTCCATTCGGGTACGGGCTCACCTATACCAGCTTTACCTACGGGCCGACCCAGGCAAGTTCGGCTCAACTAAGCGCCAAAGCGCTGGGCAGCGGTCTTCAGGACGCGAAGCATTCGTCACATTCCGATCTGACTGTTAGCGCCGACATCACCAATGCAGGCACACGCGAGAGCGAGGAGACCGTTCAACTCTACATTCGCCTGGAAGGCACCAGCACATCGCAGCCTATTCGCGCTCTCAAGGGGTTCCAACGCGTCAAACTAGCCGGAGGTGAAACGCGGCGCGTCACTTTCCATCTTGGGCCGGGAGCTTTTGCACTGTGGGACGATCAAAATAAATATGTCGTCGAAACTGCCCGGGCGAAAATCTGGATCAGCCCGGACTCCGCGCACGGCTCTGAAGCGACGATCGAGATCGCTAAGTAAACGCCTCGAGGCAAGCGCCAGGAACCAAGAGAAGGAAAGAAATGGCTGACCATCGCTCGCACCCTCGCAGAGACATTATCAAGCTCGGCGGGCTCGGACTTCTTTCTACCCCATTCGCCCCGCTACTGAACTGCTTTGCAAATTCCCAAAAAACATTCGTCGAGCCAGCTGGAGCCCCCTATCAAGGTACGGACGAAAAACTGCTCGACGAAATTCAACGCGCGGCCTTCGATTTCTTCTGGTTCGAAGCAAGCGCGAAAACAGGGCAGGTGAAAGACCGCGCTCTGGCCAACGGAAACGACAAGCGCGCGATGTCCAGCACAGCCGCGACGGGATTCGGCCTGACGAGTCTCTGCATCGGCGATCATCGCGGATTTGGCACGACCGCCGATATTCTCGCCCGCGTCCGCAACACACTTCGCTTCCTCGCTAACGACCTCAAGCACGAGCATGGCTTTTTCTTCCATTTCCTCCACATGGAAACCGGCCGGCGATGGGAAAAGTGCGAGCTTTCCTCGATCGACACTTCCCTGCTTCTTTGCGGCGTCCTCACCGCTCGCCAATATTTTGCCGATCAGGAAATCAAGGATCTCGCCACAAAGATTTACGAGCGCGTGGACTGGCCGTGGATGCTGAATGGCGGCAAAACTCTCTCCATGGGCTGGACTCCGGAATCCGGCTTCCTTGACGCCCGTTGGGAGCACTACTGCGAGCTGATGATGATCTACCTGCTGGCGATCGGCTCGCCGACACACAGCATCTCGCCGGATAGCTGGAAAGCTTGGGCACGTCCGGTCATCAAGTACCAAGGCCTGGAATATATCTCGGGCAGTGATCCGATATTCACGCACCAATATTCGCAGGCGTGGTTTGACTTCCGCAATAAACGCGACGCCTACACAGATTATTTCAAGAACTCGATCGCCGCAACGAAGGCGCATAAACTTTTCTGCCTTTCGCTCCACAATAAATTCCCCGACTACACCGAGGACCTGTGGGGAATTAGCGCCTCGGACTACGAGAAAGGTTACACGGCATGGGGCGGCCCGCCGCCGCAAGGACCAATCGACGGAAGCATAGTTCCGTGCGCGACAGGCGGCTCGCTCCCTTTCCTTTTCGACGATTGCATGCGCGTCCTGCGCAATATCCGCGGCCGCTACAAAGAGAAAGCCTGGGCGCGATACGGCTTCGTGGATGCCTTCAACCCGCTTGACGGCTGGTATGACCAGGATGTGCTGGGAATAGATCTCGGCATCACGATGCTAATGGCAGAAAACTACCGCACAGATCTTGTGTGGGACACGTTCATGAAAAATCCCGAAGCACGGTCCGCCATGCAAAAGGCGGGTTTCCACGCAACGCAGCCCTAAACAAAAAGCTGCCAACGAGAGGGAGAGTTCTACATCCGCTCGTTGACAGCTTTCCTCGAACAAACTAAGAAGCGCAATCCGTTTTCGAACTACGCCTCCGGGGTTGTGGGGTTAAAAGCTAAACCTCGCCTGCAGCTGGATCACGCGCCCTGCTAATCCTCCGGTAGCAAGGCCGAACTGTGGGTTAGGCACAGGCACGTTGCCGTTGTTTCCGTAGCTAACGACCGTCGAAGAACTTCCGAAGACAAAGGGCTGAAGATTGAGTTTGTTGAATGCGTTGATGGCGTCGATTCGAAGTTGCAGCTTTGCGCCTTCTCCAAGAAACCGCATCGTCGGCAATCCGAACTGCTTCATCAAGCTAAAGTCGAATTGACTGAAGCGCGGTCCGCGGAAGGAATTGCGGCCGATGCCAGGCTCCGGGATTACATCCGGGCTTGTTGTGGTCGCAAGGTCGAAGTAGCTCGTCGATGGGTTCGGAAAATTAGAAGTCGCCGGCGAAAGGAACGAATCCGTGGACTGGCTGCCTCCTGCTCCGCCGTTATACCCAATCGGCCGGATCGGGCAGAGTCCGTTTGTCCCAATAACCGGGCAGGTGTTGTTCGCAACAGGTGTCCACGGGAAGCCGGAGTGGAATTGGAAGTCGCCGTTCAATTGCCATCCGCCGAAGACATTTCCGGCGAAATCATGCCGATTGCGGAGAATCGGGAGCTCCCACAGGCCGACCACGCGGAAGTTATGCGTCATGTCATAGTCTGAGGGCCCATATTCCTTGGACAAATCCGTCGGGAAAGTCTGGTTAGTCACAAAGCCTGGTCCTTCAAAGGAAAGCTCGTCCAGGGATTTGCTGTAGGTATACAAAATGTTCAGCATCAGTCCATGTGAGAACTGATGCTGTAATTGCGTGTTCAAGGCGTTGAAGTTCGCGTTAGTGTCCGGTGTGAAGGTATAAACGTTATTGATATCCGGGTTCTGCGTTGGATAGAAATACTTCAGGTCCTTGATGCGCAATAGCTTGTGGCTGCTGCTGCCCTGGTAGCCCACCGTCGCGAACCAGTTTCCCGGCATGCTGTACTGTATCTGCAAGGAATACAGGTAGATGTACGGGCTAGGCATGTTGGTCGGGTTCGAATAGACATCGGGAGCGCCAAACCCCGGCAAAATTATAGGAAGGTTGGTAGCGGGATCTATCGACGTCGCCAAAACGGGATTGGCTGGATAGCTGAGCGGTGAATTGCTTGCGCCAGTGTTATATGTGATTTGGCCGTTGACGAAAGGCGATCCAAATCCATCAATGGCCGCCCCCGCTGTTCCGCAGCAGATGCCATAGCTGGCTTCAAACGGTGGGTTGTTCCTCGTGTTTGTGAACGCTATGTCGCCGAAACGATCGTACGCGATGCCAAACCCGCCGCGAATAACCAGATTGTTTTTGAACTCCTTACCCAGCAGCGGAAGCTTCGTTGGACTCCAGGCAAACCCGAGACGCGGGCCAACGTTGCGCTTCGAGGAGTTCCACATCTGGCTTGGGACGACGCCAACCGCGTTCTCGAGGCCATCATCTCCCGGTCCCGGGATAATGTTCGCCAGGTGGTTGCGCGTCTCCGTCGGCGGTCCATAGTATTCGTAACGCAACCCAAGATTGAACGTTAGGTTCGGCCGAATCTTCCAATCATCCTGAAAGAAGAGCCCGTAATCGGATGTGCGGTAGTAACGTGCCGTCTGAGGTGCGCCTCCGGTGAGGGGATCGACCACGATCTGTTCAAAAATCGGGGTGCCGTTTGCAAAATTCCAGGGACCTTGGAAAACGATATCGGGACGCGCGGCTCCAATGTCCGTATTGTCGTTATCTTGTTCATGTGTCAGCTCGACGCCGAACCGGAAGGCGTGCTGGCCGTGAATCTTGGTCACCATGTCGCGAAAAGCATATGTGTTTTCCGCGAAGATTCCAGGGCTGCCGCTCCCCTGCGGCGCACCGTACAGAATGCGATCTCCAAACCCCGGAAAAGCATTTTGAATCTCAACGAGAGGAATTCCATAGTTCGTCTGCGGGTTGGAGGTCAGTTGGTTGAATCCGTATCTCGTGAAGTTGAATCTTGCCTCGTTGGTCATGGTCGTGGAGATAGTAGTGGTCCATGACAAAAAGCCCGAAGGGCTGAACCGGTTGGAGTTCTCATCCGCCATCGGGCGCCCTTGCTCGGCTCCTTGGGCAGAAGCGGAATCAAAGTACGTAAGAAAGGTGCTGGCAGAAAACGTGTTGCGACCCCTGACGTAATCGGCCCGAACATTGTATTGGTTGCCCTGGATGCTCTGCGGAAGGAAGATCTCCGCAAATTCGAACTCCGGAGTTTGTGTAAGACCGCCGCCAACCAGATTCGCCATGGGGATGTAAGTGCCGTAGGTAGATCCCGGAGACCCGATATTAATTTGATTGGGCCCTACAACTTGGCAGGTCCCCACGGGAAATGTGCTGCAATTTGTCGGAAGCACTTCCGCTATACGCGGCGTCAGGCCGCTTGTGGAAAGCACCGTGGCTGTTGTAGTTCCAGGCCTGTCGCCGAGGACGAGTTGATCGAATTGCGGCGTTTCCACCCATTCATTCTGGAAGGTGCTCAGATTGTCGCGCAAACCCTCATAGTTGAAGAAAATGAACAGCTTGTCCTTGCGGATCGGCCCGCCGATGTTGCCCCCAAACTGGCGGAAGGCATTCTCATCGCGTACGACTGGGTCAGGCGTGTCGCTGTTAGCGTTGAAGCCGTTAAATTTATTGTAGGCGTTGAGTCCCGGGGACTGATACTGGAAGAAGCCTGCTCCGTGAAATTGGTTTGTCCCGCTCTTGGTAACCACCTTGACGTGCGCGCCGGAGCTGCGCCCGTCCGTCGCGTCATAGTCCGACGACAACACCGTAATTTCTTGCACGGATTCCAGGCTCGGCGTGATCGTCGCTGCGCCGCCCCACTGCAGGCTGTTCACACTAACGCCGTCAACGAGGTAATCGTTTGAGGTTACGCGTTGGCCATTTGCGCTGATTGGTTGCTGGTTCTCCGTTTGAAAAATCGCCGTGTTCGATCCGCCAGGCCCGCCGGAAGACCCGCCGGAGTTCGCGCCAGCGCCATTCGGAAAACCAACCGATTGCCCGCCGCCGCTCCGCGAACCATCACCCGCGATGCCAGGCGTCATCCTAAGAAGCTCGTAAGGATCGCGGCCAAATATGGGAAGACGCTGGATTTGCTCGTTTGTAATCGTCGCAGTGAGGTTGGCGTCTTCTGTCTGCATCCCTTCCATGGTGGCTGTGACGGTCACTTGTTCGTTGACGGCGCCCATCGACAGTGTTACATCGATCCCGCGGGGCTGTTCCGCTTCCACCATGACGTCTTTAGTAACCGATTCCTTGAAACCCGGGGCGGCGATGACGATGGTGTACTTGCCCGGCGCCAATTCGCCTACGCGATAAAAGCCTTCGCCGGAGGTTACCGCGTCGCGGCTAATGCCCGTTTCCTGGTTCGTGACAGTCACCTTGGCGCCCACAACAGTCGTGCCTTTTGGATCCAGGACAGTGCCCTGGAGGCTCGCTTTGGATTGAGCGTTTGCATTAAAAACACAGAAGGATAGGCAGGCTAAGACCCACAGTGCACGCAGAAAAAACTTGGATACGGTCATGGTAATTCCTCCAGCTCAGTCATTCCCGACAGGCTGTGCACCGCAGCTAAATCGGTTAACTATTAGTTTTGTCGCAGTATAAGCATCCGATTTTTCAATGTCAACGATTCTTAATCTCGATGCTTGCTGCCCCTTTGATGTTTGCCGAGGGCAAAAGGACGTTAACGTGGCAGCGACTTACTGGAAAAATCTTAGAGGGCAAAACTGGTGTCAACCGGGTGTACGGATGTGGTGCAGCGGCTGAGTCGGGTATTCAGGTCCAATTACTTCGTGTCCAGCGATGTCAGCCACTTCTTGATAATTCGTTGCAATGCCTTTTCTTTGGACTTCACATCTTTCAAATCGTAAAACATCGCCAGCCGCCGGCCATCGGCGTAGTCGCCTTCCAGGAATCCGGAAGTGTCCTTCACCTTGGCCCCACTTGGAAATACAAGCCGGATGCAGTCCTTTTTATACAGATTGAAAACCACGATATATCTTTTGTATTCCTTTGGATTGAACGGCCCCATCTCTCCCGCATAGAAAAAAGTTGGAGCATTCCATTTTATTTCTTCGCCGATCTCGCTGTCCGTGCTCAAAATAATCCGCCGCAGCGCTTTGACCACATCCACAAGCGGGTGCTTGAGTTTTTTTATGTAGCCGTCGACTTTGTCCGGTTCAGAAGGTTTCGTTGATCTTACGGCATTCGCTTTCATGCCGGCCACCTCGCTCAATTCGAATACTGCAAGGCCTTTGCGTCCCAAGGTTACGCGTGCATTTTCAATGTCTCGCTAAGCAATAAGGAGAATTTGGCTCCCCGGGCTAGATTCGAACTAGCAACCCTTCGGTTAACAGCCGAATGCTCTACCATTGAGCTACCGGGGAACCGCGCAGGCAGGAACGGTTCTTGCAACAGCAGGGAGTAGTCTAGCGAACCCTCCGCAAAAGTTCAACGAATCGCAAACTCCAACCCAACCACCTGGCGCCGACTCAACCGAGGAAGACCTTGACTTTTCTTTGGGGCAAGCTATTGTCGGCGTTCCAGAATTTCGGATGAAAACACGTGCCGTATAACGGGGTGAAACAGATGATGCGCAAGTGGCATGGGCTTGGGATGTTGGGGTTGCTGGCCGCAAGCTTCTTGGCGATGCCGGCGGCGTTCGGGCAGGCGCAAAAGCCCGCGAGCAAGTCGTACGTGCTCAAGGCAGCGCGGATGTTTGACGGCAAGAGCGATTCCCTGGTGAAGCCCGGGCTTGTCGTGGTGACCGACGGAAAAATTGCAGGCGTGGGCTCCGGCGCGGCGATACCCGCCGGCGCGGAAGTGATCGACTTTGGAGATGCGACGCTACTTCCCGGATTTATCGACGCGCACACGCACCTCACAGGAATGTACAGCGAAGACTACAAACAGGCCGCGCTCGATTATCTCCAAAAACCGATTGCCGAACAAGCTTTGGACGCAACCGTAAATGCGCGAGTGACGCTGATGGCGGGCATCACGACCGTTCGCGATGTGGGCTCATCCGACTACGTAGACGTCGGTCTGCGAAACGCGATTCGCGATCATGTGGTAGTCGGTCCACGTATGCTCGTCTGTGTGCATGCAATAGGCTCCACGGGCGGACACTGTGACGGTTCGGGCGGCTATCGCGAGGGCCTATTCGGCCACGAGTCCGGCCCCTTGGACGGTGTCATCAACGGCCCCGATCAAGCGAGGTATGCGGTGCGCCTGGATCACAAATACGGAGCAGACATCATCAAAGTCTGCGCAACGGGCGGCGTGCTTTCTCTCACCGACGACGTCGACACCCCACAACTCACGCAAGAAGAATTAAACGCCATCGTCGACGAAGCCCACGCCCTGCGCCGCAAAACGGCCGCGCACGCTCACGGAGCGGAAGGCGCCAAGCGCGCCATCCGCGCAGGCATTGATTCGATCGAGCACGGCACTTTTCTCGACGACGAAGCCCTCGACATGATGAAGCAACGCGGCACGTATCTTGTCCCCACGCTGATGGCCGGGCACGGCATTCAAGAGCAAATCGATAAAGGCACCTACATTCCGCCGCCGATTCTGGCTAAAGCGAAGACCGCGATTGCTGCAGGCCATCAGATGTTCACGAAAGCGATGGCTAAGGGCGTGAAAATCGGACTCGGAACGGACGCGGGAGTTTATCCGCACGGACGCAACACCGAAGAGTTTCACCTGATGGTGGACTACGGGATGAAGCCAATCGACGCGCTGAAAGCCGGAACCTCCGCTGACGCGGATTTGCTTGGTTTGGCCGACAAGATCGGAACGCTAGAGGCGGGCAAGCTCGCCGATGTAGTGGCGGTGCCGGGCGATCCAGTAGAGAATATCCGCCAGACGGAGCACGTCTTTTTTGTGATGAAGGAAGGCGTGATTTACAAGAACGATCGCGGGACCGTAACGCACTAGCGCTAAAGAACACCTTACACTTTCCGCGAATGAAGGAACTTTCATGGCTGATCTTCCTAACACCGTTGCATCAGACTTCGGCTGGTACTACGAATTCATTGCGGCTCACTTCCACAAGTGGGTTGACCCTTTGACGCAGGAGCAGTTCTGGCACAATCCGTTCACTTACGGCAACAGCGTCGGCCACCTGACTTTGCACCTGACCGGCAATCTGAATTACTACATCGGAGCGCGGGTGGCAAAGACAGGATACGTTCGCGACCGCAATAGAGAATTTACGGAAACCGGAAAACCGGACAAAGCAAAAGTGTTGGAAGCGTTCGACGAGGCCATTGCGATGGTTGTTTCGACAGCCAGAAAGCAAGGGCCCGAAGATTGGATGGCCCCTTATTCAGCCGAACTCGAACCTGAGGCTGCGGAACGTTTCATGATTTTTCTCCGGTGTGCTGGGCACGCTTACCATCACGTCGGACAGATTATTTTGCTGACTAAAGAGCTGGCACGAAAAGCAGATCCGCAATCCGCATCGGCCTGAGCGGATTCGCCTGAAAGACATGCTCGATAGGCAGAATCTGGAGCGCTTGTGCTACACAGGGAGATATCCAAGCCTAAAGCGTTATTCCTGGTTTCTCTCTCTGGCCTTGCGGCGGTAATCTCTGCGCTCGGTTTGCATGGCTGGCATATATATCTGGCGCTGGCGCTCATCGGTATTGGGCTAATCCTCGGATTCTTCCGTTGGACGCGGAAACACTGAAAGATTGAAATCAGAACGAAACTTAGGGAGCAAAATAATGCGCAAGGCATCTTGGGTTGCTGTGTTTGTGACGATGATCTGTGTGCTGAGCGCGCGCGTCCATGCTCAGCAAGCGGCTCCCGCGGCCGGGTCTTCCAGTTTTGCCACCCCGACGATCGACCAATCGCTCGAGATGAAAGGCGCGTTCGCCCCGGAGATTTCGCCCGATGGAAAGCGCGTGGTCTACGAAGTTTCGCGAACGAATTGGGAGGACAACGCCTTCGAGCGCGATTTGTGGATTGTGGAAACGGCGACAGGCGATGGGCACCAACTTACGGCATCGAAGAAATCGAGCACGAACGCGGCGTGGTCGCCGGACGGCAAGTGGATCGCGTTTCTGTCTGACCGATCGGGACAAATCTCCGGCACGCCAGAGGGAAAGAAACAAATTTACGTGATTGCTGCAGACGGCGGCGAAGCGAGGCAGCTCACGAAAGTCGAAACGGGTGTGAACATCTTGGCGTGGTCACCCGACTCAAAGAAGTTGGCCTTCTCCGCGGAGGATCCAGAACCGAAAGCAATGAAAGACCGCAAAGAGAAATATGGAGAGTACGAAGTCGTCCACGCCGACTACAACATGTCGCATCTCTGGACACTGGACATTCCCACGACCGAGACGGGAGCCATTTCTGAACCGATGCGTCTGACAAAAGGCGCGGCCTTCAGCGTGGGCGAGTTCACTTGGTCGCCGGACGGAACGCGTATCGCATTCAGCGCGCAGCGCGATCCAGATTTGATTTCGTCAGAGACCGCTGATATTTACGTCGTGACCGTGAACGATGACAAAGTGAAAAAGATTGTGAATACGCCAGGACCGGACAGGAACCCGCAATGGTCACCCGATGGAAAACAAATCGCCTACGAAACAACGGGTGGGTCTAAGTATTTTTTCTATACGAATGTGAAAATCGCTGCGGTGGACGCGGAAGGCGGCACCCCTCGCGTATTGACGGACGCGTTCGACGAAGATCCTGGACTGATCGCATGGGCGCCTGATGGCATCTATTTCGCCGCGGAGCAAAGGACCTATGCGCATTTGTTCCGGCTGAATCCCGATACGAAAGCTATCGAAAAGCTCAGTTCGCCGGAACACATCGCGGCGTTTTCGTTTTCCTTTTCAAAAGACTACAAACAAGTAGCGTACCGCGCGGCGCTCGAAAACGAATATCCGGAGATATTTACGTCGAGCGTCGCCCCATGGCAAGCGAAGAAACTCAGTTCGCTCGGCGACCAGCTGAAGCCGTTCAAGATTGCGCGGCGCGAGGTGATTTCGTGGAAGTCGGCGGACGGGACCACGATCGAAGGCGTTCTCTATACGCCGCCGGACTTCAAGCTTGGCAAAAAATATCCGCTGCTTGTCGTAATTCATGGCGGACCCACCGGTGTGGATCAGCCGATTGTGAATGCCGACCGGTATTACCCGATCGAGCGCTTCGTCGCGAAAGGCGCGCTGATTCTGCGGCCCAATTACAGAGGTTCGGCTGGATATGGAGAGAAGTTCCGCTCACTAAATGTCAGGAATTTGGGAGTGGGCGACTACGCCGACGTGATTTCAGGAGTGGATTCGCTCATCGCGAAAGGCTACGTCGACAAAGATCGCGTCGGCTCGATGGGCTGGAGCGAGGGCGGATACATTTCCGCATTCATTTCGGCATCGAGCGACAGGTTCAAGGCGGTGAGCGTGGGCGCGGGAATTTCCGACTGGGTGACGTATTACGTGAACACGGACATCACGCCGTTCACGCCGCAGTATTTGCATGCGACGCCGTGGGACGATCCGGAAATCTACAAAAAGACTTCTCCGATCACCTACATTGCAAAAGCGAAGACGCCGACGCTGATCCAGCACGGAGAAAACGACAAGCGCGTGCCCATCCCCAACGGCTATGAACTGCGGCAAGCACTGGAAGATCGCGGTGTGCCGGTGAAGATGGTGGTCTACAAGGGACTTGGTCATGGAATCACCAAGCCGAAGCAACAGCGCGCGGTGATGGAAGAAAACGAAAAGTGGTTCGCGAAATATATCTGGGGTGAAGAGCCAGCTCCCACGCCAGCGCCTGCAGTGCCAGTGAAAACCGAGAAGGCGGAGAAAACTGAAAAACAATAGGTCGAGATTCTTGGCGAGCGCTACGTTTCGAGTTTGAAGCGTGTCGAAGCAAGTCGATAGAGGCGCCGCCAGAGCAAGCGATTGATGAGTACAACAATCGTCGCCATGATTAGCGTGGAAGCCAGCAAGATATCGAAGCGGCCAGCGTCGCTGGCGCTGCTGATGGCGCTGCCAAGTCCCGTGGTCGAGACAATCCTGCCCTGAAAGTGAAAATACTCCGCTATGATGCTCGCGTTCCAGGCATTGCCGGAGGCGGTAACCATCCCTGTGACTAGATAAGGAAAAATTCCCGGCAAAATTAAATAGCGCCAGCGATCCCACGAGCCGAAGCGAAAGATACTAGCCGCCTCCTTGAGATCCGTGGGGATTGCCATTGCGCCTGCGATGACATTGAAGAGGATGTACCACTGCGTGCCCAAAAGCATGACGAGCAAGGCAGCGAGCTCGAGACCGCCGCGAAATTTGATCAAGAATAAAAGAATGACGGGAAAGAGAGCTGTAGCGGGGATCGATGCAGCGATCTGCGCGAGCGGCTGCGCGATGCGCGCAAGGCGCGGACTGAACCCAATAGCTACGCCGACAGGAACAGTCCAGAGAGCGCCGATGAGCAGCGCTGCGTTGACGCGGAGAAGCGTGAACCCGGCACTGCGCAACAAAGCGAAATAGTCCGCACGGCGCAAATCGGAGAGTTCGCGAGCGGCGTGAAAAATGGCAAATCCGAGACCGACAAGAATCACTGCCGCGAAAATGACAAGAACCGAACGACGAGTGCCTTTGCGTTTCGGAACGGAAAAGGTGGCCGCAGCACGGCGAGCGCCGACAGCAAGATTGACCGTAATCCATTCGAGGACGGGCCGCGCGGCAAGTCGATAGAGGCGAATGACAAAAGAAGCGCGCCCCAGAAGGCTGAGCAAATTGTGCGTGGCTGCTTTGGCGGTTTCAACTTGCTCAAATTTAAATTTATCTGCCCACGCGATAACCGGCCGCCATATCAGTTGATCAAGAAGAACAATGACGGCGACCATGGCCGCGAGTCCCCAAAGAATCGCGCGAGTATTGCCATGGCTCGCGGCGGTTTGCAGAAAGGAACCCAGCCCCGGCAGGCGGAAGTCGCGATCGCCGAGAACAAACATTTCGCAAGCCATGAGGAAAAACCATCCGCCGGCGACTGACATCATCGAGTTCCAGACGAGGCCAATCGTGGAGAACGGCAAGTCCAGCTCGACGAATCTTTGCCAGCGGCCAAAGCGGTAAATAATCGCCGCTTCTCTTAATTCGCGAGGGATGCCTTTCAGCGAAGAGTAAAAGCTGAACGCGATGTTCCAAACCTGTCCGGTAAAGATAAGAATGATAGAACCGAGCTCGATGCCCAGCTGGCTGTGCGGAAAAAGGGCGACCATCGCCAGCATGACGCCGGGAAGAAAACTGAGCACCGGAATGGATTGCAAAATATCGAGGAGCGGAATGAGAACGATTTCCGCACGTTTGGAGCGAGCCGCAACATATCCATAAGCAAGCGCAAAGAGCATGCTCAACGCATAGGCAACGCTCAGGCGCACCAGTGAATAAAACGCATATAGCGGCAGAGCGCGCGGGCTCTGAGATATTTCAACATGGGCGGGCACCGGCCCGAGCCAAGTGTGGCCGATGGCATAGACGCCGTAGATCGCGGCTACAACGAAAAGAAAAACCGAGAAATCTATCACGAACGACCACGACCAGCGCGAACCGGCAGGCCTCCGGATGGCCGGAGGGACGGGACCTGCGCTGTGGGAAACGATCGTGGGAGTCGTCACAGTTCGATCAAGCCTCGGTGAGGGTCAGCTTGCCCGTGGCGGCGTCGTAATCGAAAATCTCCGCGTAGCGGCCCCACTGGATGGCGGTTTCCAGCTGGCGGCGCGATTCGTCCTCGCTGAAATGTTCGTCGAGGAGGTCTCGGAAAAATTCGTCGGAGAGCGTGCGATTCGATTTTGCTTTCAAGGCATTTTGCATTTGCGCAAGCAAAGGAATGTTTGCGAGCGCCGCTTTGCGAAAAATTGCTTTGCGAGCCTGGATGTCCGCCTGCGCAAGAGCCTGGCCTTCCGGAGTGATGATGGCATCCCCCTCTTCGAGACGGAGCATGCCGAGAAGGACGGCGGTGTCAACGCTTGGAAGAAGCGCGTCGACTTCAAGGCTCAACTCATCGGCGAGTTTGTGAAGATCCGCGCGGCCGCCATGGTCCGCGAGAATTTCGAGCAAACCGGCCAGTCCACCGGGACGCGTGTGCGGCAGCATGATGGCTTTGCGCGGAGCTTGTTTTCCGGGAGCAGTGGTTTTCTGGAGATTTGGGTCGTGCTCGTAGTCGGGCCGGGTGAGTACACGATAAATCTCGTCGACGAGCTCGATGAAACTGGAAGACTTGCGGTCGCGCGGATGAGGAATATTCACGGCAAAATCGGCGTGAATGTGAGCGGGGTTGCGGCCGAGGACTACGATACGATCGGCGAGGACGACGGCCTCTTCGATGTTGTGCGTGACGATGAAGATGGCCCGCGTGGGAATTTTGTGCTCGAGCCAGAGTTCCAGAAGTTCGCCGCGCAGCGTTTCGGCTGTGAGCACGTCGAGCGCGGAGAAAGGTTCGTCCATGAAAAGAACTTCGGGCTCGACAACGAGAGCCCGGGCGACGCCGACGCGCTGCTTCATGCCGCCGGAGAGTTCTTTTGGATACGCGGACTCAAAACCATCGAGTCCGACGGCGTCGATAATTCGTAGAGCGCGTTTGTGGCGTTCGATGGGAACCATACCTCGCGCTTCGAGCGGAGCTTCGACATTTTCGAGAACAGTGAGCCACGGAAACAGAGCAAAACTCTGAAAAACGATCGAGACGTTTGGCGTTCCATCTGCCACGGGCGCGCCATGCCAAAAAACGGAGCCGGCGCTCGCGGGGGACAGTCCAGTGAGCATGCGAAGCAGCGTGGATTTTCCGCAGCCGGAAGCGCCGAGCATCGCAATGATCTGCCCGGGGTAGATGGCCAGATCCGTCGCGGCGATGACCTGGATGCGGCCGCCATCCGGCTGGGGATAGAATTTTTCGAGCTTACGAGCTTCTATGATCGGTTCGGGGCCTGTTGGTTCGGAGTGGATGGACTCCGGCGCTGTGGTGGGAGTGCTCATAAGAGCGTGTATTATCGCTCAAGTTGATGCAGGGCGCACAGAAGGTTGCGGCTCGCATCACTGTTTCTTTCCTGGTTACAATGGCATGAACACTGCATGACATCGCATGACATCTCACGGTGAGCCTCTGAATCCCCAATCCGCGCAGGCGCGCATTCGCGGCTGGATTCCGGCCCTTGTTATTTCGCTCTTGATTTCTTTGGCGATTGTTTCTCCTTTTTTCTGGCTGGGGAATGCCACGGGGCATGATTTTCAGTATCACGCGGCCTCCTGGCTGGATGCCGCGGGACAGTGGAAAGAAGGAATCGTCTACCCGCGGTGGACGGAATGGGCCGACTACGGTTTTGGTGAGCCACGATTTATTTTTTATCCTCCGTTTTCGTGGATGCTCGGAGCGTCGCTGGGTTCCATCGTGCCGTGGAACCATGTTCCGATTGTTTTCATCTTACTGGTGCAGACTTTCGCGGGATTGAGCGCTTTTGCGCTGGCGCGGCGCCTGCTACCGAAACGAGCGGCTTTATTTTGCGTGGCGTGTTACGCGGCAAATCCATACGCCTTGCTGATTGTTTACATGCGGAGCGATTTCGCGGAACTGCTGGCGAACGCGTTCTTTCCGTTGTTGTTTCTTCTGGCGCTCCAAATCGGCGATCTGCTTGAGAATCCGGCCACTTCTCAACGATCGACGACGCCTCGGATGATCGCCTCATTTGCGGCAGTATTCGCGGCCGTCTGGCTGTCCAACGCACCGGCTGGAGTGATTGCGAGTTACAGCTCGTTTGCGCTTTTTGGCTTTGCGGCGATTACGCGGAAGTCGTGGCAGCCAATGATGCGAGGCATAGTGAGTCTCGCACTCGGCTTTGGTCTGGCAAGTTTTTACATTTTGCCTGCGGCTTACGAGCAGCGCTGGGTGAACATCGCGCAAGCGCTCTCGAGTGGACTGCTGCCATCGGAAAATTTTCTCTACACAGTTATCAATGATCCGGAGCACACGCTCTTCAACTGGATCGCGTCAACCATCGCTGTAATGCTGATGGTCTTGACGGGATTGGCGGCGCTGCAAGTCCGCGGAGGACAGCACGATCGCGGAAACCGAAGCGCGCTCGATAACCAATTGTGGCAAGCCATGCTTCTTCTTGCGGGACTGTCGACGGTGCTGATGTTGCGCTTCACTTCCCCTCTCTGGGCCGTCCTGCCCAAACTGCGCTTCGTGCAATTTCCGTGGCGATGGATGTCTCTTCTGTCGGTGGTGTTTGCCGTTTTTCTCGGAAGTGCAATGGGCCGCAGGAGGTGGGGATGGATTTGGGCGGTGGCCACGTTTGCGCTGATTGGCACGACGGCGGGTGTGCTGGTGCAACGCGGATGGTGGGACACGCAGGACATTCCGTCGTTGCGTGCCGCGATCGAGAATGGAGAAGGGTTCGACGGCACCGATGAGTATGATCCCATGGGAGATGACCACACCAACCTTCCCACAAAGTCACTCCAAGCCATGGTCATGGATACGGATTCCATCCCGGGGCCGAATTCGAGACCGACGATTCGCGTGGAGCGCTGGAGCCCCGAGGACAAAGAAGTTTCCGTAAATTCACGCGAGCCATTTTTTCTCGGTTTGCGTTTGCTGAACTATCCCGCATGGCGAGCCGAGGTGAACGGTGCAGCAGTTGCGCCACGCGGGGGCGACGACTACAACCAGATGATCGTGCCTGTACCGGGCGGAGAATCGCACGTTCGGGTGCGCTTTGCGCGAACCTGGGACCGGACGCTCGGGGGAGGACTGAGCCTGTTGAGCGCACTGGCTGCGTTGGGGCTGCTCGTAACTGGAATCCGGCGAGGGTCCACAGGACGTGCCGTGTTCCTGCGGGAACAGCGAATCTAGAAATTGTGTTTAGCGGCGATCGACCGAGGGGTGGCGGACGTCCTGGCCCTGGACGATGTAGATTACGTCTTCGGCGATGTTGGTGGCGTGGTCGCCGATGCGTTCTAGATTTTTGGCCACCAGGATTAGCTCGAAGGCGGGGAAGACTACGCTGGAGTCGCCCATCATGTAGGTGAGAAGTTCGCGGAAGATTTGATCGCGGTAGTGGTCGACCTGATCATCGGTGGCCAGAACTTTTTGGGCGAGGTCGACGTCGCCGCGTACTACGGCGTTTAACGCGTTGCGAACCATTTCTTCGGCGAGTTCGCTCATGCGTGGGAGGTCGACGTAGGGCTTGACGCGAGGATGGCGCAGGATCCGCGTGGCGGACTGCGCGATGTTGACGGCCTGGTCGCCGATGCGCTCGAGGTCATTATTGATGCGGGAGATGGCAAGGACCAAGCGGAGATCGATGGCCATCAATTGGTGAAGGGCGAGAAGCTGAACGACACGGTCGTCGATTTCGATTTGCAACTCGTTGATGGCGTCTTCTTCATCCAGAACACGCTTGGCTAGCTGTTCATCCGCTTCGAGGACCGCGTGCACGGACTGATGTACGGCGCGCTCGGCGAGACTGCCCATCCACAGCAGGCGCTCTTTCAATTCGTTTAGATCTTTTTCGAAGTGGCGTTCCATGAACTCTTTCCCTCAGTAGTTTATAGCCCCGGGTTCAGAAAAAATAGATTCCTTCCGACGAGGTCGGAACCTTTCCGGCAGGGCCGGAACCTTCGGTCGGTCGCATCGCTCGCCATGACAAATGATCGAGGCGGCGCCTGGCAAGGTATCAGCCGAAGCGACCTGTGATATAAGCCTCCGTGCGCGCGTCGGTGGGTTTCGTGAAAAGTTGTGGCGTTGGGCTGAACTCGATGACCTGGCCGTTGAGCAGGAACGCCGTGAAATCGCTGATGCGGGCGGCCTGCTGCATGTTGTGAGTGACCGTGACGATAGTGCAGAGATCCTTCAACTGGACAAGCAGCTCTTCGATTTTCGCGGTACTGATGGGGTCGAGGGCGGAGCAGGGCTCGTCGAGGAGAAGAACTTCGGGCTCGACCGCGAGGGCGCGAGCGATGCAGAGACGCTGCTGCTGACCGCCGGAAAGTTCGTAGGCGGACTTGTGGAGATGATCTTTCACTTCGTCCCAGAGCGCGGCGTGGCGAAGGCTCTTCTCGACAGCATCGCCCATGGGAAGCTTCGAGCCGTTGATGCGGAGACCATAAGCGACGTTTTCAAAGATCGATTTCGGGAAGGGATTGGGACGTTGAAAGACCATGCCGACGCGGCGGCGCAGTTGCGTGACGTCCTGATCGAGAATGTTTTTGCCGTCGAGAAGGATTTCGCCTTCAAGGCGAGCGTGTCGTACGGTTTCGTGCATGCGGTCGAGCGTGCGCAAGAGCGTGGACTTGCCGCAGCCGGACGGGCCGATCAGAGCGGTGACCTTGCTGGTGGCGATGCCCAGACTGATGTCGAAAAGAGTCTGCTTGGCGCCGTACCAGAAATTGACCTTGGAGATGGTCATGCGCATCTCCGCAGGTGCCGCAGTTTCGCGGCTCAAGCCGGGCATTACAGGTGGGTTTATGTTTACGGACACTGCCTGCCTCACAGAAGCGTGCATAGATTAAGCCCTCGGAACCGAAACGCCACGCGACAAAATCGCCCTGGCAACAATGTTAATCACCAGAATCAAAGCCAGCAAGACAAGCCCCGCCGCCCAAGCCTGCCGGTGCCAGTCGTCGTACGCCGAGATGGCATAATTCCATATTACGACCGGAAGCGAGGCCGTGGGCTCGTTCAGGCCATGGCTCCAATAGCTATTTCCCAAGGCAGTGAAAATAAGCGGCGCGGTTTCGCCTGCTACGCGCGCAAACGCCAGGAGAATCGCAGTGAGAATCCCACGGTAGGCGGCAGGCACGATGACGGTCGCGATCGTTTTCCATTTGCTGGCGCCCAAAGCCATGGCGCCCTCGCGCAAAGTACGAGGTACGGCCAGGAGAAATCCTTCCGTGCTGCGCAGGGTGATGGGAATCATCATAACGCCGAGAGCAAAACCGCCGGCGAGGGTGGAAAAATGCTTGAAGGGATGCACGGCAATACTAAAGGCAAAGATGCCAATGACGATCGAAGGCGCTCCATTGAGCAGATCCGCTGCGTAGCGCACGACGAAAGCCACCTTGCTGCCGCTGAATTCCGCGAGGTAGATAGCGCCCAGGAATCCGATGGGAACACCGAAGAGCGTTGCCAAGGCAAGTAATTTGGCGCTGCCGACAATGGCATTGGCCATGCCACCGCCCGTTTCGCCCACGGGGGCCGGCAACTTCGTGAAGAAATTCCAGTTGATGGAGGTTCCGCCGCGGTAAACAAGATTGCCCAAAATGAAGAAAAGAACGGATACGGCGATCAAAGCGCAGAGACCCGTCATGGTAAGCATGAAATTGCTCACGAATTTGCGCCAACGCAAACGGGGGTTCATGCGTTCCCCATTCCGCTGCCGCGTTGAGACGTTGCGAGGATCAAAATGCGGGCGAGCCCGTTCAGAATAAAAGTGAGCAGAAAGAGAACCAAACCAAGTTCAATCAAGGATTGGGTGTACAGTTCGCCAGTGGCTTCGCTGAATTGGTTCGCGATAGTAGAGGCAATTGAGTCGCCTGGAGAAAAAAGCGACGCACTGATCGTCGGGGAATTGCCGATGACCATGCTTACGGCCATGGTTTCGCCCAGAGCGCGTGCCAGGGCAAGAAAAATCGAGCCCGTGATTCCGGTGCGAGCGAACGGCACAACAACCTTCCAAGTTGATTCCCAGCGCGTCGAGCCAAGAGCTAGGGCGGCTTCGCGCTGGTCACGGGGAACGGAGAGAAGTACTTCACGCGAGACGGAAATAATGTAAGGAATGACCATGATAGCCAAGACGATGCCGGCCGTCAGGAACCCTAAACCATAGGCCGGTCCCTTGAACAACGGCAGAAATCCTAAAGTATCCTTGAGGGCAGGCTGGATATACTCTCGCATCAATGGGACGACGATGAAGAGGCCCAGAAGCCCATAGATCACGCTGGGAACGGCCGCAAGCAAGTCGATGAAAAATTCGAGCGTGTCCGATACGCGCGCTGGCGCGAGTTCGGCGAGAAAAATGGCCGCCCCGATGCCTAACGGCACAGCAATTAACAGAGCCACGACCGAAGTGACCACGGTTCCATAGATGAAAGGGAGGGCGCCGAACTGTTCGAAGACGGGGTCCCAAACTCTGGTGACAAAAAAAGCGAGGCCGAATTTGTGCCGTGGCAGAGCGGAGCCTTGCCAGAGCTCGAACACCAAAAGCAGAGTGATGAACACAACCGAACCCGCAAACAAAGACGTAATCAGGCGAACGACTTCATCGCCCTCGCGCAGGCGACTCAAAAAGGAGCGCGAGCCTGCAACAGGGCCCGCGCTCGGAAGGGTTGTGCTCGCGGTCGACATTTTAGCTATTGGATGCCGTCGAGGGCCTTTAGCTCCTTAGCGACCACTTCCTTGGGCAACTTCGCGTAGGAAAGAGCCTCAGTGTAGTTCTGCCCATCCGCAAGCATCCACTTAACGAAGCCTTTGATGGCATCGCGCTTGGTGGCATCGGAAAATTTCGATGGAATCAACAGCCACGTAAAGCTGGAAACCGGATAAGCGGTCTTGCCCGGAGCATCCGTAATGGAAACTCGGAAATCATCGGGCATGCTCTTCGCCGCGCCAGCCGCCGCAGCCGTAACGCTCGCGAGATCTGCCTTGACGAATTCACCTGAAGAGTTTTTCACACGACCATACAGCATTTTGCTCTGGATGGCATAAATCAGCTCGACATAGCCAAAGGCGTTGGGTGTCTGCTTGACCAGTCCGGAGACGCCTTCATTGCCTTTGCCTCCAAGGCCGACCGGCCAGTTGACAGAGGTGCCTTTGCCGACCTTGCTTTTCCACTCGTCGCTGATCTTGGAAAGATAATCGGTCCAGATGTAGGTGGTGCCGCTGCCGTCGGATCGGTGCACCACGATGATATCGTTGGCCGGAAGATTCACGCCCTTGTTTGCGCCCGCGATTGCGGGATCATTCCATTTTGTGACTCTTCCGAGAAAAATTCCCGCGATAGCATCCGGTGTAAAATTTAGTTCCGCGGTAACGCCGGGAATGTTGTACGTCGGGACGTCCGCCCCCAGTACGGTCGGGAAGTGCAGCACGGCAAAACCATGCTTGTCCTGATAAGCTTTGAGCTGCTCGTCATTCATGGGGCCGTCGGAGGCTCCAAAATCCACGGTGCCTTCGGTCACTTGCCTGATTCCGCCACCGGAACCAATGGACTGGTAATTGATCTCAATGTTGCCGTCTTTCTTGTGATATTCCTCAAACCACTTGGAATACATAGGGTAGGGAAAAGTGGCACCCGCGCCCGTGATGGAAAGTGCAGCCCGAGCGACGAAAAAAGCGGCCAAGCCGAAAGTCATCAGAAGGATAGCTGCGATTCGTTTCATCCGTCATCTCCACGCGAACGATTTGATTTGACCCAGGATGTAAGAGTGTCCTTCTTCTGTGTTACAGCATTGTTACAAAACCTTCAGAGTTTTTTGATTTATTGCGTGGGGAAGGAATGGCAGGGCAAGATGCTTTGATTCAATAGTTTGTCGAAGAAAGCAGAGGTCCGGCTTTGCGGACAAAAAAAGGGACAGCCCACCTAGGCGGGCTGTCCCTTTTCCGTCCACAGGGAGGACGGAAAGCGCTACGTCTCCCGGTTTACGGGAGGTAATAGCGGAAAGAGGTGAACACCATGTTGTCCACGCCCTTGGGTCCGATGGCAGGGGCGCCAGCGGCTACGCCGCCAGTGCCACTCCAAGCGTTCTTGACTACATAGGAGTATTGCGCACCAAACTGGACGCGGCCCTTTGTACCTTGGTAGAACCTATACCAGAAGCCCACGCTGCCTTCCTGAATGATGCGGATGTCGCCGGCGCAATTGGAGCCGTTTGACGGGTTGAAATCGTTGATAGGAACGCCTTCGGTGGCGCAGCCACTATTGTTGGCGGCGAAGTTGGCGTACCCACCGATGCCATTCGTTGTGATCTTGGTGGTGGTGGTGGCCGGAATCGCAGGGCTGGTGGCGGTTCCAGGGATCGCCGGCGTCTTAGTGATGCTTACTGCATCGTAACCCGAATATCCTGCGCGCCAAGCGTATTCCAGGCCGTAGTAGGCATAGAGGTCGAGCTTGGGAGTGGCATGGAATTCGAGACGGGCGAGGCCGTGAGCGGTGCGGATCAGGGCGAGAGTGCCGTCGGGACGAGCAGTGGCGTCAGCCAATTGCGCCGTACCATAGCGGCCGATGCCGTCGCCAGCGACGGCCTTGACACCAGCGTCCAATTTCTTATGGAAGAGCGGAATGAGAGCGCTGACGCCGCCACCACCACCTGTGCTGCTGGTGTTCGAAGCGCCGAAGCTGCTCACCACTGTTGGTGTCGCGGATAGGCAGTTTCCGGTGAGCGTCGCTGTGCCCGGAACCGTATCGTTGAGAGTTGTGCCAACTACGCCGCAAGGATAGATGCGATCGCGGAAGAAGCTGACGATGCCGAATACCTCGTAGTGACCGAAGCCTGGGTCGGCGGTAGCCTTGAAGAGTAGATCAGGCGCTTTGTTGACGGTGTAGCCGTTGGCATCGAAGGCGTTATACAGACCGCCGCCAGCACCGGGAGCGTTGACGAAAAAGTTTCCGGTGGTGCCAGTGGTTGCGCCTGACGTGACTATCGTCGCGGGTGCAGCGCCAGCGTTGATGGTGGTGACCGAGGAGAAGCCGCGGCCGCCTATCGTGGCCTGTGGACCTTCTATAGACATTGCCAGGTCAAATTTGCTGTTGAAGTCCTTCACGACTCGCAAGCCGTACTGACGAGCCCAAGTGAAGCCGACCGTGTACTGTGGGTCGATCACCATCGGAAGGTCTTCTTGACGATTTAAAATATCTTTCTTGTCTTCCGTCGCCAAGGACCATTGCTGACCGCCGGTGATGCTCCAGCCGTTGTCGAAGGCAGCCTGCGCGAACAATTGCCGTTGGCGGAATACGTAGCTATTGCTCTGGCGGTTATTGGAAGTTGTGCCTGCGCCGAGGAAATCACCTTCAAGGTAACCGGTAAGAGCTGCAGAGCCCACTTTGCCCTGCACGAGCATGCTCACGCGGCTCTGGCGGGCAGTGAAGTTATTCTCGGTAACGTGCGCCAGGTCGGCGGCTTCGTACGGAATTCCCGTAAGGGGCGTGTTAATGTCGGCTGAAGCGGCCCGGTTGCGGAACACAGTTTCTGCCGCGAAGAAGCCGCCGGGTGTAATCGTCACGCCCTTGTAACGAATCGAGGCGGGACCTTCTTCTGGCGGTTTCGAGGCATCGGCTTGCTTCGTTGCGACAGTCGCGACGGTAGACTTGAGGGCCGCGTTGCTCGCCGACAAACCGGCAACCGTAGTGTTGAGAGTATCAGCAGTGCTCTTGACCGCAGCGGTGGTGTTGACCGCTTCGGTGGCCTTGGTGTTGGCTTCCGCTGCGCGCGAATTGGCCGCGGCGGCTGCGTCACGCGCTTCGTCGATCTGACGATCGCGCTTGGCGAGTTCTTCCTTCAATAAGGTGAGCTGCTCTTGCTGGGCCTGCAGAACCTGACGGAGTTCTTCAATCTCGGCAGCAATCGCCGAGTCCGACTTATCCGTCTTAGTGGCCGCCTTGGGTTTGGCCGGCGTTGCAGGCTTGGCAGGCTGCGCGTCGGCATCCTTAGGCGTGTCTTTCGGTGTATCAGCGAGCGCGGTTCCAACGGTGAGGAACAGCGATAGTGTGAGTGCTGCTATTTTTTTCATTGCCTCTCTCTTTGGAGCAAAATTCGACAAAGTGCCGAGGAAGATACAAACCACCCCGCGCAGAAGGTAAAGGCCGCGTCTTACAGTTACGTCAACCGAATATGAATATCCTGTAACAATCTGGGAGTGGTGGACGTAACCCGTTGAGATAGCGAAGGTTAGAGAACAGGCCGAGGGTCAACAACCACAAGAAATGAGGGCAGCGGGCCGAACTGTAATAATTCCGGCGGAGCTGCATTCATTCAGTCGTGGATTGAAAACTCGGCTCATTCGCGCCTTCGGTTAACGGCCTTCCGCCCTCGAACACGAGGAAGGATCTACTTCGGTGCGGATATGGTAAAGGCGAGTACGATTTGCGTCAAGCGATACTGGTATTTGGCGTCGGTATCCTGGATGTCTGCTTCCGTTTTTTGGAGTTCGGCCTGGGTAAATTCGACGATGGAGCCGAGTCCCAAGTCATAGCGGGCCTTGGCGAGGTCGAGGGAGAGGTCAGCCTGCTCCCGGAGCTGCTGAGTGACAGTGAGGCGCTCAAAAGCGCGGCGAGAATCTAGCCAAGCTGTGCGAACGTCGCGCGCGATATTATGGCGAGCGCCGAGCAACTTTTGACGATCGGCTTCAGTTTGGAGGTCGGCGGCTTTGCTACGCGCGTTGTAGAGAAAACCATTGAAGACGGGAATGTTGATATTCACTCCGACGGCGCCGTACCAGTTTTGAATGTGGTCGTCGCGGACGGGTGCCTCGCCGACGACGCCTAGGGCGTTTACAGTCGGCCGAACGAGATCGTGCTCGGCGCTGCCAAATTTCTGGGCGGACTCGACTTCGAATTGCAGAGCTTTGATTTCGGGACGCTGTTGCAGGGCTTGCTGTATTAAAGGAGCGACGTCGGCGGCAGGTTGAGGGACGGCACCCGTTTCTTCGGCGAGCTGAAAATTCTGTTCGTCGGAATAGCCAAGGATGGCGGAAAGGGCTGCGAGAGAAGTCTGGTAATTGTTTTGGGCCTCGAGCAGGAGGAGCTTGCCGCGCGCGAGATCGACATTGGAAAAGCTGAGGTCGATCTCTGATTTGAGCTTCGCGTTCGTCAAAGCTTGGATCTTGTCGACGAGTGTTTGCCGGGAATGAACGGTTTCTTCAGCCACAGTGACGAGGGCTTTGGTTTCCAGAGAGTTGTAAAAGGCCTGATCGACGACAAGGAGAATGTCCGCGCGGGTCGCGGCGGCATTTTGATCCTCGGCTTTCGCGTTGGATTCGGAACTGGAAAGTAGATTCGTGGTGCGGCCGAAATCGGTAACGAGTTGGGTGACACTGGCGCCGCCGGCCGCCCGCGAGTAAAGGCTTGGATTGTTGAGGAAACCCGCGCTGATGCGACTTCCTGCGTTGGCATCGACTGCCGTGAGGCTCAAATAGGCAGTTGGCATTAAAGCAGAACGGGCTTCGCGGACATACTGTTGGGCAGCGAGCGCGCGCAACTTGCCGATGGTGATCTGCGGATTATTTTTGAGGGCGATGGCTTCGGCTTGAGACAGAGTAAGAGTTACGCCAGATTGTTGCGGCTGGGAAGGGTCTTGAGGATTTGCTGGGTTGTTCGGCGCCTGAGCGTGGAGGCACGAACAAGTGGCGCTGAGGACGAGAGAGAGTAGGAGCAGGAAACGCATCACGACTGCACCTCCTGCAGCTTCTGTTCCGAGCTTCGATGAACAAGGAGATAGGCGGCGGGGACCAGATAGACCGTCACGACAACCGACACCAGCAAGCCGCCGATGATGGCACGAGCGAGGGGCGCGTACTGCTCGCTGCCCGGTTCGGCGCCGATGGCCATCGGGATCATGCCGAGCAGAGTCGCGAAAGATGTCATCAGTATGGGGCGCAGACGCATCCGGGAAGCCAGCGAGACTGCTTCTTTTACTGGTTGGCCTTCGTGGTGCAGGTGGCGCGCGAATTCGACGATCAAAATACTGTTTGATACGACGATGCCCACCATCATGACAACTCCCATCAGCGACATCACATTGAGCGTGGTCCCGGTGGCGAGCAAGAATAGAAGGACACCCGCAAGTCCCGGCGGAATCGCAAGCAGGATGATGAAAGGGTCTTCCCACGAAGCGAACTGGGCGACCAGGACCAAGTAGACCAGCACGACAGCCAGAATGAGGCCGATTCCGAAACTCTTGAATGACGAGCGCATGCCTTGCACCGAACCGCGGAGGTTTACGCGAACGCCTTCGGGAAGGCTGGCCTTCTTAACGATGCCGTCGATCTGCGAGGCAACTGCGCCAAGGTCTTGCGTCTTTGGGGAGACGTAGACGTCGATCACACGGAACAATTGGTAGTGATCGACTTCTGTCGGGGAAGGAATCGTCTTCAGCTTGACGACGGAATCCAGGAAGGTTGGCTGTGTGCTCTTCACGCCGCGCAAGGGAATCTGCTTGAGGTCGGTCGAAGATTTGATCTGATCCTCCGGATATTGGACGGCGAGCATGTAGGGGTTTCCACTTTTCGGATCGATCCAATAGTTGGGTGCGATCATGCCGTTGGAGGTGAGCGCGGTGATGACGTTGTCGACGATCTCTTTCTGCGAGAGACCGAGGAGTCCGGCCTTCTGGCGATCGACGTCCAGTTCGAGCGCGGGGTAATCAATGTCTTGGGGAATGAGGACGTCGCTAACGGATTTCAGCGCGCGCACCGGCTCGGCTAACTTTGTGGCGACTCCATAGACTTTGTCGAGATTGTTTCCGCTGACTTGAATGTCGATGGGGGCAGGCATACCAAGATTAATCACGGCATCCACGAGGCCTCCCGATTGAAAATAGGTGCTGAGTTGGGGCAGCTGCCGGCCAAGCTGTTCCCGGACGCGGCGCATGTATTCGTAGCTGCCGACCTTGTGACCTTCCTTGAGGCTGACCTGCACGAAGGCGGTGTGGGAAGCGGAATTTGTAGTGTAAATGGCAGAGAAATCCGTGGTGATCCCAATGTTCGAAACGATGATTTGCAGCTCGTCTTTAGGCACTATGGTACGAATGATTTGTTCGACCTGGCTGACATAGCCTTCGGTCAACTCGACGCGCGTTCCCGAGGGAGCCTTGAGATTGATTACGAACTGGCCGGGGTCGGTGCGTGGAAAAAAAGAAACGCCCAGGAAGGGATATAGGGCGAGAGCGAGTAGGGAAATTCCTGTGAGTCCGGCCAGCGTTGCGAGCGGTTTCAATAGCGCGGTGCCCAGAGTGCGATCGTATTTGCCGAGCATTTTTTCGAAGCCCATGTTGAACATCTTGCCGATGCCATCCCAGCGCCAGGTGAAATCGTCGCCGAGTTCTTCGCCGGCCTGACGAAGTTTGATGAATTTGGCGCAGAAGAGCGGCACAACCGTCATGGCCACGAAGTAGGAGGCGAAGAGCGAAAGAATCACGGCGAGGGCCAGGGCAACGAACAGAAAGCGACTTACGCCATACAGAAACACAACAGGAAAAAAGACGATGGAAGTTGTGAGAGTTGCCGAAAGAACCGCCAAGCCAACTTCTTGCCCACCCTTTTCTGCTGCTACTTCCGGAGATTCGCCCATTTCGAGATGACGAAAAATATTTTCGAGCACGATGACGGAGTTATCGATCAAACGCGAAAAGGCCAGCGCCAGACCACCGAGGACCATGGTGTTGACGGAGCCTCCGCCCGCGCTCAGCGCCAAAAACGTGGCCAGGGCCGAGAGGGGGATGGAGAGAAAAACCGCCGCCGTGGCACGCAGGCTGCCGAGAAATAGCAAGACCATCAAGCCTGTAAGGACCAGTCCGATGCCTCCTTCACGAATAAGATTGGAGATGGCAGTCTTGACGAAGATGGACTGATCGAACACAACTTTTGTGATGAGTTGTTTCGGAATGTCGACGAGGTGTTTCAGTGCGTCCTTGATTCCCTGGACGACTGCGATGGTATTCGTGTCGCCACCCTGTTTCAGAATTGGCAAATAAACGGATGGCTGGCCGTCCACGCGCACGATGTTGGTCTGAATGGCCTGAGCATCTACCGCTTTGCCGACGTCGCCCACCAGCACAGAGGATTGGCCGACCGACTTGAGCGGTATGTCGTTGATGGAGGATGGCGTTGGAGCTTGGCTGTTGGAGTAGAGGTTGTAGTCGAACGGTCCGATCTTCACGTCACCAGTGGGAAGGATCAGATTGCTTTCGTTGACTTCGCGCACCACGTCCATGGGACTCAGCTGATGCGCCTGAAGCTTGAACGGGTCGACGTAGACCATGATCTCGCGATACTTGCCGCCAAAAGGCTGTGGAACGGACGCACCGGGAACATTGGCTATCTGGTTTCGAACGGTGTATTGCCCGAGGTCGTGGAGTTGGGTTTCGTTGAGGCCTTCGCCTTTGAGAGTGATCAGGCAAACGGGCAGGCTGGACGCGTCAAACTTGAGCACGACTGGGGGCAAAGTACCCGGAGGAAGACGGCGAAGATCGGCCATAGCAAGGTTCGAAACGGTGCTGAGATCGGCGTCGGCGTTCGTGCCAGGCTGAAAATAGATTTTGATCAGGCTTACCCCTGGAAGCGAGCGGGACTCGATGTGATCGACGCCGCTGGCCAAGGTGAACCAGCGTTCGAATGGGTTGGTTATGTTGGTTTCGATTTGCTGCGGCGGCATGCCGGAATAGAAGGTGGCGATGACCACGACAGGAATGTTGATCGGTGGAAATAAATCCACGGGCATGCGGACTAGCGCGACCGTGCCCACAATGGCGATGCCCAGGCAGAGAACGATAATGAGGAACGGATATTTGATTGCAAAGCGGGACATTACTTCCCTCCCGTGGTATCGCCAGCGGGCGCAGCAACGTCCTTGGGCTGGATTTTTTGGCCGTTGCGAAATTCGCTGCGATTGCCGATGACGACGCGATCCTGATCAGAAAGGCCGGAGAGTATCTCGACTCGGACGTTGTCTTCGAGACCGAGCTTGAGGTGACGTTCTTCGAGGATGTTCTGCGGATTGACGGCCAGGACTGTCGCGTCGTCGCCATTGCGTGTGACTGACTCGAGCGGAATAGTCAGAGCGTTCTTTTTCTCGCGCATGGAGAGCCGGGTTTCCGCGTACATTCCTGGAATTAGCCGGCCGTCGTGATTCTCGAAGTCGATTTCCGTCTCCATCGTTCGCGTTTGTAGATCGAGCGAATCGGCAAAACGGGAAACCTTGCCTTCGATATCCTGATTCAGCGCCTGCACGTGGACCTTCACCGGGTCGCCTAAATGAATCTGCCCCGCGAGCGATTCTGGAATCGGCAGAACAAGGCGGAGCTTCGAGATTTGCGCCAGGCGAACCACCGCTATGGCTTGCGTGCTGGAGGAGGTGCCCGCAGCGACGAGGGCGCCGGTATCGGCATAGCGAGCCGTCACAACGCCTGCGAAGGGCGCGACGATGCGGGAATAGTCGGAGAGCGCTGTGTACTGTCTTTGGTTGGCCTCCGCTACTTGGAGCTGTTGCTGCGCGGCGGAGAGCTCGGCCTGTGTGCTGGCCACTTGTGCTTCAGCTTCGAGGTCTTTGGCTTGCGATTCATCCAATTCCTGCTGGGCAACGAGGCCCGCGCGTGAGTCAGCCGCTTGCTTCAGCCGGGCATACGCGGAGTGCGCGGCGGAGTGGGCCGATTGCGCGCGCTCCATGTCGCTTTGCGCGCGACGGATCTCATCTTTCGAGCGGCGGACCGCGGCGTCCGTGCCGGCGAGTTGGGCTGTCAGCTCTGGCACTTCAAGGACGGCGAGCGTTTGGCCCTCTTTGACATGGTCGCCGACGTCCACGTTGATCACTTTAATGTAGCCGGCGACTTTGGCGTGCACATCGACGTCCTGGAAGGGCTTGAACTCACCGGAAATCGTGAGCGTGTTGGCGATCGTGTGGCGTTCCACGCGAGCGACAGCTGCAGGAACAACATTCGAATCGTTTGTGGCGTTGCCCGGCGCCTCTGCCTCGGAGGAGCCTCGGCCGATCCAAAACCACGCCAGAAAGCAACCGGCGGCGAGAACGGCTGCAACGATAATCAATCTTTTCATGGTCATAGTAAGTTCCTGATGAGCGAGGGGCCGGCAGGGCGCGGTCGCGTCCGCGCCGGAAACCCGCATAACTCGAGACTGGGCCTAGTAAATGGACTGCAAGGGGGTTCTTCCGGTTGCAGGGAATCGAAACTTTATGCAAACGGAAAAAGATTGAAGAGCGGGCGGAGGCCGGAACCACAAACTGGCGCACTGAAACTGGTGCGAAGGAAGGAGCTCTGAATCCTGGGAGAGGAAGGATTGGGAATCGTTGGACGATAGAGCAGAAATGACCTTCGCGAAAAAGACAGCCACAAACAAATGCGCGGACGGGTTGCTGGGAGAAGAAGATTTTTCCAACTCCGAAGACCCGACCGTGGCGCGGTGGCTTGCTGGATGCTGAACCTTTAGTCCGCCGGCTGAGGCCGGAGCGATGAGATACGGGTTATACAGAAATAGCAGGGCGAGCAGCAAGCATACCCAAGCATGACTGTTCGCGCCGCGTTTGGGCAAAGCATCCGAGATGAGTATCTTTGGCACTGTAGTTACGATAGTTGGACTATTTGCGGGGGTCAAGAGGATGCATGAACCGAGTTGTAATCTCCAGGGGGAGGAGAAGGGATCGGAGCCAGGGGTGCGCCGATCCCCGAGGTAGGACGTGGTACGAAGATTAAACTTGCTCAGTATCGCAGCCGGGGGTCACGCCCGCATGAAGCGCCTGTGAATTCTCGATGACCTCTTCCCCGGCGGACGGAGACTGATCGCGGCCTTCCGCGGGGAGGGATAGTCCGCGGCCGTGGCGCACATCCAGGCCGCGAACCCAGAAGATGATGTCCTCGGCGATGTTGGTGGCGTGGTCGGCGATGCGCTCGAGATGCCGGGTGGCGAGAATGAATTGCATCCCTGGGCTGACGAGGGCGGCTTGCTGCGTCATGCTTTGCATGAGCTGATCGAAAATGCGGTCGCGGTATTGATCGACGACATCATCGCTCTGCAGGACTTGACCGGCCATGTCAACGTTTCGAAAGATCAGGGCGCCGAGGCTCTTGCTGACCATGGCGCGAACCGCCGCTGTCATAGGGGCCAATTCTTCCGGCGTTTGCGCAGCGGGCATTTCGCGGAGCGTGATGACGCACTCGGCCAGATTCACGGCCAGGTCTCCGATGCGTTCGAGATCATTCGTAATTTTGAGGGCCGCGACGATCAGGCGGACTTCGTCGTCAGAGAATGAGCCGCGGCGCAGCAGGCGGATGGCGTGCTCATCGATGACAATTTCCATTTCGTTGATGCGCGGCTCAAGGAGAAAAACTTCGCCGGGAAGAGCCCAAGTGCGCGAATCGTTGACGCTAACGATGGCGTCCAGGCCGCGGTTCATCGCGCCTTCTACAGTGCGCGCCATCGAGACTAAATAGTTGACGAGAGTTTCGTAAAGGACCGCTTCGGTCTGTCCAGCGGGACTTGCCATGATTCCCCTTCCAAAGCCGGGCGCTTAAAGTCACACCCTTGCTCGTAGTCGATATTCTGGCAAGAAGATGGTTACAGTTTGTTCACACGTGGATGAACATGCGGATAAATCGACGGGCGGACTTGCTGCAATAAGGCTGTGGGTGGAGTGCGAAAAACTGACGGGGCTTAAGCAGGCTGAGGGCCGCCGCTATTGGCGCGACCGTTTAGACCGTTGGAGATGGAGCGCGGTGCCGGATGTTCCGGATCAAACAGAGGCACGGAAAAATGGAATTGCGATCCTTGGCCCACTTCGCTATCCACCCAGAGACGTCCCCCGTGCACTTCGACAAGATGCTTGGCGATGGCCAGACCGAGACCGGTGCCGCCGGCTTCGCGGGAGCGTGCGACGTCCACTCGGTAGAAGCGCTCGAAGATGCGGGGTTGATCGGCTTGCGGGATGCCAATGCCCGTGTCTGACACGGTGACAACCACTTCATCGTCCCCGGGTTCTGCGCTGAGCACGATTTGACCGCCGGGCAGCGTGTACTGGATGGCGTTGTCCAAAAGATTTTGCAGAACTTCGGCGAGGCGACGGCGGTCTCCGGCAATGTCCGGCAGGCGCTGCGGCGCATTCACGGAGATTACCAAATCTTTTTCAGCAGCGCGGCGCTGGGCCGTCTCGAGGCAGCTCTCGATTAATTGCGAAACACTGAGGCGGCGGATCTCAAGCTCGAGGCGCTCGGCGTCCATCTTGGAAAGCATGAGGAGATCTTCTGTTAAGCGGGCCAAACGGCGGGAATGTTCGAGAATGATATCGAGAAAGCGGGTGCGGTTCTGCTGGTCATCAATCGCGCCGGCGAGAAGCGTCTCGGCGAAACCCTGGATGGCGGTGAGGGGAGTTCTAAATTCGTGCGAGACGTTGGCGACGAAATCGCGGCGCACGCGTTCAAGTCTTCGCAGCTCTGTAATGTCGTGGAGCACCACGACAGCTCCGGTGGTGTCTCCCGCGCGAACTGCGGCAACGGTGATTGCGAAATAGTGCTGCCGCAGCGTGCCGGTGACGATTTCCGATTGGACGCGCGGCTCGCCGCGGAGCACCTGGCGAACCGCTTCGAGCAGCTCGGTCTGCCGCACGACTTCCACGAGCGCGCTGCCGGAAGTGGGTGGCACATCCAAGCCGAGAATTTCCGCAAAGCCAGGGTTGGCAAAGACCAGCCGCTCGGAACCGTTCACAACGGCGACGCCTTCGACCATGCTTCCGAGAATCGCGGACGAAAGATTGCGCTCTTCCGTCAACGTGTGAATGGTGCGGTCCAAACGGGCGGCGGTGCGGTTGAGCGAAATGCCGAGCGCTTCCAAGGCATCTCCTGAACCATCGCGAGGTAGCGGGCGGAAATCGCCTTCGGCGACGCGCCGGGAAAATTCCTTCAGTCGCTCGACGCGCCCGGTAAAGCCGCGAGAAAATAACAAAGAAATTCCGCCGGCAACCAACAGAATAAAGAGCGATGCGAACCACAACCGGCGCCGGAAAGAACTCAGAACTTCGTCAACCGTTTCGAGCGGAAGCGCAAAACGCAAGATCGTTGAGGGCCCTGCGGATGTGTTTTGGCGGACTGCGTAATAGAGAAGATCGCGATTGATAGTGACGCTGTGGCGAATGGAGCGCCCTTCTCCCTCGGCCAGGGCTTCCAGGACTTCCGGACGAGTGGCGTGGTTCTCCATGGTCTGCGGATCGGATTGCGAATCGGCGAGCACGCGGCCATCGGCGGTAATGACGGTGACGCGTGCGCCGCTGGCCCCAAGCTGCGCGACCCATACGCGCAAGGGGGCAAGATCCTCCGCGTGGCCGGGCGAAGCGGGTGTCCACTGGGGAAGCTGAGTCTCAGCGATCCGAGCGATCGCGATGAGTTGTTCGAAACCTGTTCGTTCGTAGTCGGCGCGGAAGGATCGCTCCACAAAGAAGTCCACGGCGAGCAGAACGCTCACCAGCAGCGCGAGAAACGCGAACGAGAATTTCCAGAATAGATTAAGCCGCACGAGTTTCGAACAGGTACCCCGCGCCACGCACGGTCTTCAGATGAACGGGATTCTCCGGATCGCCTTCGATTTTCTCGCGCAGGCGGCGCACGTAGACGTCCACGCTGCGCGGAGTGACGAAACGATCTGTTCCCCAGACGGCATCGAGAAGTTGATCTCGAGTGAAGACCCGGTTCGGGCGCGAAGCAAGGTAATAGAGCAGCCGGAATTCGAGCGTGCTAAGCGGAACGGCCTTACCCGAATGGCTCACGCGGTAAGACGCCGGATCGATGGCCAGCTTGCCAATCTCAATGACGCGGGGCGAATCAGCCGGCGGCTCCGCGCGGCGGAGCAATGCCTTGACGCGCGCCAACAATTCGCGCGGGCTGAAAGGCTTGGTCACGTAATCGTCGGCTCCCATTTCCAGGCCGACGACGCGGTCGGCTTCGTCGCCGCGCGCCGTAAGCATGAGAATCGGCAGCCGATTCAAGGAATCGTCCCGGCGAACTTCCCGGCAAATATCGAGGCCGGAAAGCTTCGGGAGCATGAGATCGAGCAACAACAAATCGGGAGGCGTCTTCTTGAGCGTGCTCAGGCCGGCGCTGCCGTCGAAAGCGGCGCTGACTTGAAAGCCTTCGTTGGCGAGGTTATAGCGAACGAGTTCGACGATGTCCTTGTCGTCCTCGATGATCAGTACGCGTTTCATAAGGTGGGCACGTTCCGCTCGCCGGCTTGGCGCCAGTTTACCGTACGCCGGAGAGATACGATAGGAGGTTGAAGGGTTTGGGTCACTTTGAGATGTGCGTAGCACGACTGATTCTCGCAGTGCGCGTGTAACACAGGGATAACATGAATGTGAATGGAGTGTGAACGCTGGTTGGGAAGGTCAGTTACTACTAGAAGTTGTGAAAGCCAGGGCTAAGAGGGTTTTTTGCTCGAGTTCGTGGGCTTTGGACGAACCTGTTGCAGGGCTGGCGCTGGCAGAACGCTTCACCGAGCGCACCTGAAGGCCCCGAGCCTGGGCTAGACGTTCGAGCCGCGGCAGCACGTAGAACAGCGCTCCCATATTCGCGGGCTCTTCCTGCACCCAGACGATTTCCCGGGCATTGGGATGCTCGGCCAGCGCGGCGGTGATTTCCGTCCGCGGTAGCGGACAGAGCTGGTCGAGGAAGAAGATCGCCGTGCTGGTGTCTTTGCGGCGGCGGCGTTCGCCGCGAAGTTCGTGGCCGACTTTGCCGCTGGCGATCAGAATGCGCTTGGCGTCTTGCACTTCGTGGTCTGGCACGAGCGGCAGGAACTGCGGCCGGGTGAAGTCTTCTATGTTCGAACTGGCGTCCGGATGGCGCAGCATGCTCTTGGGAGTAAAGACGATGAGCGGCTTACGCCACGCGCGCAACGACTGCCGGCGCAACATGTGAAAATATTGCGCAGCCGTGGAAGGCTGGCAAATTTGCATATTGTCTTCGGCGGCGAGTTGCATATAGCGCTCGATGCGCGCGCTGGAATGCTCCGGGCCCTGCCCTTCATAGCCGTGCGGCAGCAAGAGCACGAGGCCACTGGGCAGATTCCATTTGTCTTCCGTGGCACTCAGAAATTGATCGATGATCACTTGCGCGCCGTTGGCAAAATCTCCGAATTGCGCTTCCCACATAACCAGCGCTTCGGGATAGTCGCGGCTGAAGCCGTATTCGAATCCGACGCAAGCCGCTTCGGAGAGCGAAGAGTTGTAAATCTCGCAAAAAGCCTGCTGGCGTGAAAGGTGCGAAAGCGTGAGGTAGTTGTGCTCGGTTTCCGTATCGATCAGCACGGCGTGCCGCTGGTTGAACGTGCCGCGCTGCGTGTCCTGCCCGGTTAGGCGAACGGGATTGCCTTCGAGCACCAGCGAACCAAGAGCTAGCGCTTCCGCGAAGCCGTAGTCTATGGCGCGCTTTCCGTGGCCCATCTCGCTGCGTTGTTCCAAGAGCTTTGCGATTTTCGGATGGAGGTGAAAACCCGTGGGCACGCGGACGAGCCCGTCCGTAAGCTGCGCAAGCTTTTCTTGAGTCAACCCAGTATCGACTTCGTAAGCAGGATCGTACTTCCCGTGTTTGTAGGGAGACCAGTAATCCGGCAGCTTGCGCAGATGCGGGATCTTTGTTAATTGTCCAGCTTTCTGCTGCTCCACTTCATATTCTTTTTTCACCGCCTCAACGATTAGCGACGCGTCTATACCAGTCCGCTCCGCATAAATCTTCCATAGCGGAGCATGGTTCTTAATTCGTTCATAAAGAACCGGCTGCGTGATGGTGGGATCGTCGACTTCGCTGTGGCCATGGCGGCGATAGCCGATGATGTCCACCACAACGTCGCTGCCAAAGGTCGCGCGATACTCCGCCGCGAGCTTTCCGATGCGCACGACCGCGTCGGGATCCTCCGCATTCACATGAAAGATGGGAATGCTTTGGCGTTTGGCAATGTCCGAAGCGAAACGCGAAGAGTGCTCTTGCCTTGGCTGTGTAGTGAAACCGATGAGATTGTTGACAACGATGTGGACCGTGCCGCCGACGGTGTAGGCCTTCAAGTCCGCGAGATTTAGCGTTTCCGCCAGGATGCCCTGCCCGGCAAAGGCGGCATCACCGTGCATAACGATCGGCCAGACTTGATTGAGCGTTTCACGTGAGCGGTCGATGATCGGTCCATCCACGCCGTGTCGCGTCTGCTTGGCGCGCGCTCGGCCCATCGCAACTGGATCGACCGCTTCAAGGTGGCTGGGATTCGAAACAAGGTGCATGTTGATGGACTTACCGCTCGTGGTGCAATAAACGCCGGTCGCGCCGACGTGGTACTTCACGTCACCCGCGCCGAGAACGCTGCGCGGATCGACGTCTTCAAATCCGGAAACAACTTCGTGCGGAGGCTTGCACGCGGCGTGCACCATCACATTCAAGCGGCCGCGATGGCTCATAGCCATAACGCAGTCGACGGCGCCGAAATCACCCGCGGTGTCCAGGATCGAGTCCAGCAGCGGAATCAGCGACGTGACGCCTTCGAGCGAAAAACGCTTCGTGCCCAGATAACGCGCCTGCAGAACCTGTTCGAAGAGGTCTGCGCGAACCAACCGCTCCAGGATTTTTTCCTGATTGACCTCTACCTCTGGCCCCTCGATACGCTCCCTAATCCATTGCCGGCGCTCCGGCTCGGGCAGGTGCATGAATTCCACGCCGACGTTGCCGCTGTAGATGCGGCGCGCTTCCTCGGCGGCTTCGCCGGTCAATTCCAGATCGGCAAGTTTTTGCGGTTGGAACACTCCGAGCGGGTCCAGCGTGGCTTCGCAATAGCCCCAGCGGCGAAACGCGTCAAACACACGCTCGCGCTGCTCGTTGTTCCCAGCAGATTTCTTCGACCCTTTGGCTGGTTTTGCGGGGCGCTCTAGTGTCTCAATTGTACGGTCGGCCATAAATCTGTCCCTAACAACCTTCTATTTTGCCACAGAACGCGTTTTCCTGTTTTTTCGGACAAAGACGAATTTCCGAAACATGTCTGAGCGCGCCCAAAAAGAGAATCCCGTCAGGAGCCAAAATGGAGCTGTTTCGAGTTGAATTCTAGCGGAGACTCGTCAGCGGGAAACCTCTGAAGCCCTTTCTGGATCTGGATAATGGCGCCAATGACGAAACATCCCGCGAATCAACTTACCGTACGCCGTGCCACATCCCAGGAAAGTGATGCCGCTTGGGCAATCGTCGAGGAATATTACGAAGCAGCCTGCGTTGTGGCACGCGATGCGAAAGAGGATTTCGAGCGTATTTACTTTTGCGATGGAGCTGGGGTCTGGTTGGCGACCATAGCGAACGCTGCTGTTGGGTGCGTTGCGCTACGACCGCTCGAGAAATTCGCGAACAGCGCGGAGGTCAAACGCTTGTACGTGCGGCCGGAGCACCGCGGGATCGGAATTGCGAAAACTCTTGATGAGAGCCTGGAAGAATATGCGCGCGCGCGCTGCTATGAGTGGCTCTATTTGGATACGACAGATGACATGGTTGCAGCGCAGCGATTTTATGCCGCATTGGGATTCGAAGTAACGACGCGCTATAACGACAATCCCCAAGCCACAATTTTCATGCGCAAAGATCTGCGCTGTTCATCCCGGTAGCCGCTCTTCCCCATCGAATTTTCTCGGCTCATCCAGAAATCACGCGTTGAATGTTTACAACGCGAGAATGATCGATTCCAGGTTGCGGGAAATTTCTTCGGGCGGCGTGCCGGGTGGAAATGTGATCGGTGCGCCGATATGAACCGTGATTTCGCCGAAGCGGGCAAGGCGGCGGCGTTCGCGCTTCATTTGCCAAACGCCATCGAGACACATGGGAATAATGGGAAGGCGGAGATTTTCCGCCAGCAGACCGATGCCGCTTTGGAATGCGGCCATGCGGCCATCTTCTGAATTGTTGACCTCGCCTTCGGGAAAAACCAGGAGACTGTAGCCGCGGTCGGCGGATTCGCCGGCGAAACGGAAACTTTCGCGAAAGCCAGAGTGCTGCGGCAGCGGGAAGAGATTGAAGAGCGCGGTGGCCAGCCAGTAGCCGAAGTAATAGCCCCACCGTTTTGCGAAAAACCATTCGCGGGGCGGTCGTCTCATCCTTTGCAAGGATTCGCCGCCCATCGCAGTTGCGAGGCGATGGCGAAAACGGCGCGGGAGAGCAGCGAGAATCAGACCAATATCGGCGCGGCGCGTGATGTGGTTTGAGACGATGAGCACCGGTCCGCGAACGCCGCGAAGATTTTCTCGGCCAACTATTTTGGGATGCCCAAGAATTTGCGTGGCGGGCCAGACAAGCGCGTAGTAGACCGCAAGCCGAAACCAGCGTGCTGGCGCACGTTGCGTCCAGCGCGGATAAACGTATTCCGTGCGATGGGCTGCGGGTTGTTGCAGAAGGCGCTGCACATCCGCAACGGTTTTTGCTTCGACGAACGACGATTCGTTTAGTTCAACTTGGTAGCGCTCTTCGAGCGCGCTCATCAGCTCGACCCGATCAAGCGAAGTAAGATTCAGCTCCTTTTCTAACTTTCCGGAATTGCTTTCTGCTGATGCAAATCTCGCAAGCAAACCATCCAAAGTGCTTGCCTGCAGATTTGCAGCCGACGAGCCATCGAGCAGTTCTGCCGCGCGGGCAGCAATAAGACTCAGCCGCGGCTTGCCGGTCGGCGTGCGCGGAAAATCGGGTTCCGGCCAGACGATCCACAGTCGCACGTGCTGGTATTCGGCGAGCGACGCATTAGCGTTCTCGATCGCGTCGCGCACAGCCTGCTCCGTGATCTCCGCGCCGTTGCCCATCAGGATTACGGCTAAAGGCTCGGCGTTGCCCCCGCGTTGATCGGCAATCACGACGCAATCGCGTACGCCGGGTTGTTTGCGCAGCGCAGCTTCGACATCCTCGGGATATACGTTTAATCCCGCAGGCGTGACGATCACGTTTTTCTTGCGCCCTTTGAACCGAAGATTCCCTTCTGCATCAACTTCGCCGATGTCACCCGTGCGCAGCCAATTTTCGCTGTCGCGTACTCCTTGCCGAAGCGCTCCGCCTTCCCAGTAACCGCTCGCCACGTTGTCGCCGCGCACCAGAATCTCGCCATCTTCGGCAAGCCGAAATTCGCGCCCCGGGAGAACTTTTCCGATCGATCCCTGCGTCGCGCGAAAAGGATGATTCAAGCTGATGAGCGACGCCGTTTCCGTCAAGCCGTAGCCTTGCACGACCGCGTAACCCACACGCTTGAAAAATTCTTCGGTTCCGGCGGAAAGCGCCGCGCCGCCGGAAATGAACGCCCAGAACTTCCAGCCAAATCGCCGGTGAATGCGGCGGAAACGCCAAGCTCGTCTCAAGAACTCCTGGCCATTCGCCGCCTCAAAGGTTTTCGCGAGCCAACTCCTCAGCCCGCGCGCTTCGAATTCGCGCTCGATTCCCGCATGCAAGGCATCGAGCATACGCGGCACGGCGATAAGCGCCGTGGCTCGTTCACGCTTCACCGCGCGGATGATTTCCGAAGGATTTGCAGACTGTTCGAAAACAACCGTCGCGCCGAGCAGCGGCGGCACAAAAAGGGCCATGAACTGCCCGAAGACATGGCTTAGAGGAACCAGCGTGACGAATCGCAGCGGATGAATCCATCGCTCATATTTTCGGTAGGGATCGATGCCGCGTTCCAGCGGCTCCAGATTCGCCAGAAAATTTCCATGCGTCAGAACGACGCCCCGGGGCTCAGCCGTCGTACCCGATGTAAAAAGGATTTGCGCGATGTGATTCCGAGTGATCGGCTCGTCTGCAAGGCTTTCCAGGAGAGTCTGATTCATCTGACTCGCCGTGTCGGCCAAATCCTCCAGTACGAGCCTCGGGATGGCGGGATCGAGCGCGGCTTTTTCGCGCGAAGCAAAGATAAATTCGACGCCCGCATCCCGTGCCACGCGGCTCGCAAAATCGAGCGTGGCGCCATCATCCATGGGCACTGCCACCGTTCCGCGCAACAAGCAGCCCCAGAAAGCAGCCACCCATTCCGCGCTGTTCGGCCCCCAGAGAAGGACGCGATCGCCCGTTCGAACGCCGCGTTCCTTCAGCGCAGAAGCGCAGGTAACTGCCGCGCGCGCGAGCTTGCGATAAGTCCACGATTCGCGCCGATAGCCGCGCCGCTGCACGAACGCAACGTCATTGCTATAGCGCTCGAACTCACGGAACAGAGATAGAAGTTCGTCTCGGGACATGTTCCCCGGTTTTCCCGCAACTCTGAGATGGCTTGATTCTACGCCTGCAGGGAGCGCGCAAGCTCCACCGATGCAACGAGGTAGCACGTCTCGTGCCACGCCAACCGGCGCCTGCTAGGCCATGCCACGAAAGAACGCAACCTTGCATCTCATGAAAAGCACGCAAGCAGAACCAGCGGATTTTCGGGTACAATAGTTTCTGCTGGGGGGCTGCACACTCCTATCTATTTCGTTCGTAAGCAGGATAAATGCCAGTACCTATTTCACAGATGTGGACGGTCGCCACGTACGTCCTCAAGCAAAAAATTGCGGGGCGCAAGCGCTACCCGTTTGTGCTGATGCTCGAGCCGCTCTTCCGCTGCAATCTGGCCTGCGCCGGCTGCGGCAAAATTCAGTATCCTGCGCATATTTTGAAGAAGGAATTGAGCCCTGAAGAGTGTTTCAAGGCTGTGGACGAGTGCGGCACGCCGATGGTTTCTATCCCCGGCGGCGAACCGCTGATGCATCCGCAGATCGACAAGATCGTCGAGGGCTTGGTTGCGCGCAAGAAGTACATCTATCTCTGCACCAACGCTTTGCTGCTGAAAGAAAAGCTCGACCTCTTCAAGCCCAGCAAGTATTTGACGTTTTCCGTTCACATGGACGGCCAGCGCGAACACCACGATTTCTCTGTGTGCCGCGAGGGCGGGTACGATCTCGCGGTTGACGGAATCAAGGAAGCGCTCAAGCGCGGCTTCCGCGTCACGACTAACACAACGCTCTTCGACGGCGCCGACCCGAACAGCGTTCGCCAATTCTTTGACGAAATGATGGAGCTGGGCGTCGAGGGCATGATGCTCTCTCCGGGCTACTCCTACGATAAAGCGCCGGATCAAAAGCACTTCCTGGGACGCGCACGCACACGACGGACATTCCGCGCCATCCTTTCCAATCGCAAGAAGAGCTGGCAGTTCAATCAGTCGCCGCTTTTCCTGGAATTCCTGATGGGCAAAAAACAATATGCCTGCACCCCGTGGGGTATGCCCACCTACAACGTATTCGGCTGGCAGAAGCCCTGCTATTTGCTCCAGGACGGCTATGCCGACTCTTTCCAGGAATTGATGGAAGCCACCGAGTGGCAGAATTACGGGACGGAATCCGGAAATCAGAAGTGTGCCAACTGCATGGTGCACAGCGGATACGAGGCATCCGCTGTTGACCATACCTTCAGCGGTATCCGGGGCATTCTCGCCACGGTAAAGGCAATGTTGGCGGGTAAATATGCCGACCCGGATGCGCTCGCGCTGCTCAACGAACCCGCCAAGCCGGTTCATTCTTATAATCCGCTCATCCAGATCGACAAGGGAAAGTCTCAACTTGAGGAGACGCGCGCTTGACCGGTCCTCGACATGCCGATCAGCCCGCCCACGCGGAAGTTGCTACACCGAATCCCGACTCGCTGGAAGTTGCCGCTGGAACCGTTCACGACGCTGTGCAAGGTTGGGTGCCTGAGCTCGCGACAGAAGACGAAATTCGCGTCGCCTTGGAAAAGGCGTTCGACTATCGCGGCGACGTGACCGTAACCACCAAGGATGGCAAGCAGATAGAAGGATACATTTTCGATCGCGTATCGGGCCCCACGCTGCTCACTTCGTTTGTGCGAGTGCTGCCGAAGGATTCCAACCTGCGTCAGAAGATCGCCTATGCCGACATTGCGGCGTTGGCCTTTACTGGGCGAGATCCGGCCGCTGGAAAAAGCTGGGAAGCCTGGGTGCGCAAGTACTGGGAAAAGAAGGCCTCGGGCGAGAGCGGTTTGAGCCTGCAGCCCGAGTCTCTCGAATAACCGAAAACCGCCTCGCTAGACACTCTCCTCCCCGCGCGCATCACCTTTAACTCTATACATATCAATGTCTTAGAAGCCAATCTCTGCCCGCTGACCATCTGCTAGCGAGGTAGACAAACCAGTCATTTTGTGGTACTCTTTGGCTGGCATTTATTGCATTTCTCTTACCTTCTCGACAGTTCTGAACAGGGGTAAGGACAAGTTTTCCAGTCTTCTTCGGGGGCTCATCTGGGATCTGGATTCCTTCGATCCGCTTGAGGGCGCCGCGCACAAAAAGTTTCGAATTGAGTTTCATCGACACAAAGTGTGGTTAAGGAGGATGATGTGCAAGTGATGGCAGAGGGACAGACAGTCAAGCACGATACCTACGGCTTGGGCATTGTTACCGCATCCGACCAGGAGCGCACCGCGATTGATTTCGATGATCACGGCCCCAAGTTGTTCGTTACCAGCATTATGGTGGCGGAATTGATCGGTGAAGCACCCGCCACGCCGCCGAAGACCAAGCGCCGCCGCAAGGCTTCTACCGCCGCGAAAGCCGCCAAGAAAGCCGCTGCCGCTACTGCAGCTGCCGCCGCAGGACACGCGTAGTACTTTCTCTCCTCGTTCTTGAAGTCCGAACTTCCCCTTCGCCAATCCGGCGAAGGGGTGTGTCCAGTAATTCCCACTTCCCGTTTTGTCTCCCTTAACTCCACGGTTTCCGGTTGTTCGGCTTTCAAGTAGCGTACACGTCAACACTTACCGCTTCGCTTCGTCACCCTGTCTGCCTCGTTGACATCCCGAGCCTCGCGGCTAATCCTAAAAGCATACTCAAGGGTGCATAGCTTCCCTCTGTTCGGAGCGCAAAATGAAAATCGCAGCTTTGAAGTCGGGCCTGGGACTCTGCCTTGGCTCAATTCTTATCGCCAGCGCGTCGTCGCCAGCTCGTGGCCAGAGCACGCCCGGCGTTTCCGAGGGCGAAATCGTTATCGGATCGTGCTCGGCCCTGGAAGGGCCGTCGCACTTCCTCGGCGTGGAAACCGTCACTGGCGCAAAGGCTTATTTCAGCTTGATCAACGACGAAGGTGGCGTGAATGGGCGGAAGCTTAAGCTTGTCTCCGCGGACGACAGCTACGATCCCGCGAAGACGCAAGCGTGCTTTGACCATCTGATCAGCGAAAAGGTATTCGCTCTCGGCTTCTTTGTTGGCACACCCACCGCCGTGAAGTATGTCCCCCTGGCGGATGGCGCCAAGATTCCGCTTGTCGGTTTGTTCACCGGCGCGCAGACGCTTTATGTTCCGTTGCGCCACTGGATTGTGAATGTGCGGGCGTCTTACTTCGACGAGACGCGCGAGCAGGTGAACGGACTCTGGAAGACGCTCGGCTACAAAAAGATCGGAGTCATTTATCCAGAGGATGCGTTTGGAACCACCGTTCTGGAAGGGGTGAAAGGCGCGCTCAAGGAACACGGCGCGGAGCCGGCAGCCGTGGCGTCCTACCAACGTCAGACGGCGCAGGTTGGAGGGGCGATCGACACTGTGCGCGCCGCGAACCCGGATGCGGTCGTCGTCGTGGGACCTGCAAATACTGTGGCGCCCATCCTGAAGCAAGCGCACGCCAAGGGATGGAAGCCGCTCTTTCTGACGGTGTCGTTTGTCGGCACGGATGAATTGATTTCGGAGGCAGGTCCGGATGCGGAAGGCGTGGTGATTACCCAGGTCGTCCCGCCGTATTACATGACGGAGTTGAAGTCGGTGGCTCTCTATCGCCGGGCGCTGGGGAAATACTTTGCGTCGGAGCAGCCTAATTTTGTGAGCCTGGAAGGATTCGTGGATGCCATGGTGTTGGTGGAAGGGCTCAAACGAGCGGGCAAGGATTTGACTCGCGAAGGATTGATTCACGCCATTGAATCTATTCACGACCACGACTTAGGGCTCGGTCCGCAGCTGAAGCTCAATTATTCCGCGAAAGAACATAAGGGGTTCGACCATGTGCTGCCGACTGTGGTTCGCGGCGGCCGCGCTGTGCCGTTCACGGATTGGGCGACGGCTGCGCCAAAACAGTAGGACAGACATTCTTGTCTGTCGATCTTTGGCCAGGAATCAAATCCAAAAAAATCAAAGGCAACAACCAAAACCCAAAGAACACAGGCAGGAGTGCCTGTGCTACTTGTGGGCGGATTCGGTTTGCTCGAAGGCGTGATAGGAGGAGCGCACGAGGGGGCCGGCTTCGACGTGTTTGAAGCCCATGGCTTCGCCGCGCACCTTGAACTCGGCGAACTCGTCAGGGTGCACGTAACGAATGATTGGCAGGTGCTCCTTAGTTGGTTGCAGATACTGGCCTAGCGTGAGGATGTCCGTGCCTTGCGCGGCGAGATCCTGAATCGTGGCAAGCACTTCGTCTTTTTCTTCGCCTAAACCCAACATCAATCCCGTTTTCGTGGGCACATCCGGGTGAGTTTGTTTCGCGCGGCGCAGCAATTCCAGGGAACGCTCGTAGACCGCGCCTTTGCGCACTTGCCGATAGAGGCGCGGGACGGTTTCTGTGTTGTGATTCAGCACGTCGGGCCGCGTCGCAAGGACTACATTTAGCGCGTTCCAGTCGCCGCGAAAGTCGGGGATAAGCACTTCGACTTTGCAGCCCGGCACGCGGCGGCGAATTTCTTCGATGGTGCGGGCAAAAATGTGGGCGCCGCCGTCGGGCTGGTCGTCGCGATTGACGCTCGTGACCACCGCATAGCGCAAACCCATCCGCGCTACGGCTTCCGCCACACGCAAAGGCTCTTCTTCATCAGGCGGGCCGGCTGGTCTGCCGCTCGGCACAGCGCAAAATCCGCAGGCACGTGTGCAGATGTCTCCCAGAATCATGAAGGTAGCCGTGCCGTGGTCCCAGCACTCGCCCATGTTGGGGCAGCGCGCGCTTTCGCAAACGGTGTGCAGATCGAGCGTGCGCATGATGCGCTTCAGGTCCTGGTAGCGCTCGCCGCCAAAGAACTTTACTCGGAGCCAGTCTGGCCGCGGGTGCGCTCCCGGTGAGGGCACCGGTACTTGCGGCGTGCTGGAGATAATGTTGAACGGTGAGGCCATCAAGACTTCTCGCGAAACCCCATTTTACCCGCTTTAGGCAAGCCGCACAAACGATCGCGCTTACCAAGGGATCTATCTGAGTTGTATAGTTCCATGCTATATACTCAGGCACCGAGAACGATCTATGCGACCCCTTTGGCTAGCCTTTCTCTTCATCTCCTCTTTACTCACTGCGGCATGCGTCCAGGCGCAGAATCCGCCCGCAACTACGGCGGACGCCACTCCCAAAACAGAAAAATGCAGCCTCGCAGGAGTCGTGGTTCGAAAAAACAACAATGAACCGATTCACCTCGCCCGGGTGACGCTGGAAAGCAACGAGGGAGGACAGAAAAGGCTTCACGCTGTGACGGACGTTAACGGGAAGTTTTCGTTGAAAGATGTTGACGCTGGGGAATACCGCCTCGCCGTGACTCGCAACGGCTATGTGAGCGAATACTACGGCGCGCGAATGCCTACGGATCCTGGTCTGCCTCTAAATCTGACTCCGGGAAAGCACATGGACGATCTTATCTTCCGGATGACTCCAACAGGCATCATCACAGGACGCGTCAGCGATGAGAATGGCGAACCGCTTCCTGGCGCCCAGGTGACCGCTCTGCTCACTGGTTATGCTGGGGGCAAGCGCACGCTAGTTCCCGCCAACGTCGTGGAGGCCAATGATCTCGGAGAATATAGGCTCTACAATCTCGCTCCCGGAAGATATCTTCTGAGCGCGGGCTACGAGTCGAATTCCAGGTTTAATCGGACATTCACCAATCTTCTAGGAAGCCATGAAGAACATGAAGGATTGGTGACGACGTATTTCCCCAGTACAACAGACCCGGCGCTGGCCTCAGCCATCAACGTTGACCCAGGAGCGGAACTCCACTCGATGGATCTTTCGTTACAGCCCTCGGGCTTGTTTCATATCCGAGGGATTGTTGTCGGTTTGAGCTCCACCACCACAGGATTCGGGGGCGCAGTCATGCTGAGAAAGGGAACCAGCCGGCTGACTGCCCTGATGCCGGAGAAAAACACAACCATCAACCCCAAGGATGGCACCTTCGATCTCGAAGATGTGTCTTCCGGGTCTTACGATCTCATCGCTTTTGAGATGGCGGAAAATACACCGCGCATAACTCACCGGGCCGTCGAGGTAAGGGGCGCGGACGTAGACGGCGTGCAGATTGCCTTCGAGCCGAGCGTATCCATCAAGGGCCGCCTCCACTGGGATGTCAAGCCGGCAGCAGATGTCACACTGGGTGTCTCTCTTCTCTCAGACGAAGAGTCGTTCGGCCAGAGTCCCAGGGCCGAGGTCCAGTCGGACGGCTCGTTTGAGCTAAAGGGCGTAACTCCGGACAGCTATTCTTTGAACGTGGAAGGTCCTGCACCTGATGCTTACTTGAAAAGCGCGCAGTATGGCTCTTCTGATGCCCTCGGTGCGGTTAACGTCAGTTCCGGATCAACCTCGGAATTGGATTTGACCGTTGGCGCACATGGCGCCCATATCCAGGGAGTAGTGACGAACTCCGATCCTGTTCCCGTCTCGGGCGTCTGGGTCACGCTGATTCCGGAAGAGAGGGATCGAAAGCAGAAGAGGCTCTATCAATCAGTGCGAAGCGGGTCCAACGGAAAATATGAATTTCGCGGTGTGGCTCCAGGAACCTATGACCTCTTTAGCTGGGACGCCGTCGAGGAGCATGAATGGGATGATCCGGATTTTCTAAAGTCCTATCGGTCTAAGTCTGTCTCTATCACTGTCGGGGAGGGAGAAACTAAATCTCAAGACCTGACGACCATTCGCACAAAGAGCGACGGAGAAACCAAGCCATAGCGCACGCGGAAAGTGCCGCAGATTTCCCGCTGGCTCCGCTCACTTGATTTTGGCGATGCGGCCGTTGGTGGGATATTTCTGGAATTGGGCGGCGTCGTGGCCGGGAAGGACGCGGTCGGGATTGCCGGCGGCAAGCTCAATCATCCGCGACTGGGCGGCAATGTTGGCGGCGTGATCGGCGGCGGAGAACGTAGCGCTGGGCTTGTGTTCGGCTAGGTTGCGATAGAGATAAACGTTATCCGATGCCAGCACGAATGGCGGATTGCCGTCGACTCGCAGGTACTGCGACGCAAACGTGTGCCGCCCTCCCGTGTAGGCCCGAATCCCAGGAAATATCTCGACATCGTCGCCGTCCACCAGACGCAAACGCCCTTCGGTGTTCAGCCGGACCAACTGCTGAACGTCCTCGGGATCTATGCCGCCATGGTCCCCACCAGGCTGCCACGCCGGTCCAGTGTAGTAGCGGAATTCTTCCTTCTGAATCCACACGACGGCTTTGGGGAAGAGATCGATCCCGCCCATGTGGTCCCAATGAGCGTGGCTGATGACAATGTCCGTGACTTCTTCCGGGTTCACTCCGGCAAGTTTCACTGCTTCGTCGGGCCGGAGGTAGTCCTTGATGGTCCACACCTTAAACCAGCGCTCGCGGTGAAAGCCGCTGTCGAAGAGAATATTGTGTCCGCCGCCGCGGATCAGCCAAAGGGCGTAGATGGTATCGATTTTTTCGTCCTTGGGAGCGCCCACGACCATGTCCGCGACGGAATCGCCGGGAGAGTTGGCGAGCCGTATGGCTTGAATCGAGTAGTCGGGCGTCGAAGGCGCTCCAAACAGCGCCGCAAAAATACTCGCGAGCAGGAAGCGTTTCACGATTACTCCTCCTGAGAAACGGAACGAGTGTAATCCTTGAAGCAGCATTCCAGCGAGAGAAACGCAAATCGCCACCGACAAACCAAGTATCGCTATTGCAGCGATTCCGTTGGTGGTAGCTAGGAGAACAAGCTCGAGAAAATCTCAAGCAAGGAATTACAGCGGTTGGCGCGAAGATCGGACGAAATCGCGCAGGACTGTTACGTTGGGGCCGTAGGCGCCGATGCGGCCTGCATCTACTGGTAAGCCGAGTTGCTCGGCTTGATCGAGATCGACGCCAGCGTCATCCAGTTCGGACAAGCTAAAACCTTGGGCCGGCAGCACGCGGTTCAACCCCGTGGGATACACGGGGCGCGGCGGGCGGTGACGCTGCCAGGGACGGCGCGCCAGTTCATAAAATTGCTGCCAATCGCGTTTGTGCCAGGTGGTCATCGTTCTCTTTGTTGCTACGTCCTCTTCTGCCGTTTGGATGCACGGTGCGGCTAGAAGGTTCGTTTCGGATTTAACAGGCATCGCTTATCTCACCTGCAGCCCTCGTTAGTGCAAGTCCCTCGCTGGGGAGGCGGGCTGCCAGGCGCTCAACATACTTCACATTCGATGCCGTGCGTCATTTTCCTTCTCTACTGTTTCAAACACGTTACCGGGAGATTTGTTTCGTATGCGTCATTACCCAGTTGCAATGGCGACAGCCCCGTTTCCGGCGGCGTCGAGGACGTCCATTAGGCGCGGGATACTACACGCAATGACCGCCTTTCGCTAGTGGAGAACTCGCTCTACTTTGCTGTGCTCTACCTCGTTGCCGGTCGTGTACGGCCACGCGGTGACGCTCGGCTTCTGACTCGCCCTCCGTGGGCGATAACGAAGCGAGATTCGCACGGTGAAGGAAACTGCTCCACTCGCCGTCAGAACGGACCTATACCCATAGACGGACTTCTGCCTGAAACGTTGCAAACGAACTTACCGGGGTTATGCGCACAACTATCTCAGAGGGTTTCTAAGGAAGGCTTCAAGCGGCATCCAGAAGGTGAAGACGCCGCTCTCTAATCAGGAAGGCCTAATTACCAGCGGTTCCCGCGGTCGCCACGATCTCCGCCGCCACCGCCGCCGCGACCGCCACCACCGCCGCCGCGTCCACCGCCGCCACCACCACGACCGCCACCACCGCCGCCGCGTCCACCGTAACCGCCACCACCGCCGCCGCCGGGACGTCCGCCGCCACCGCCGCCGCGCTCAGCTTGCGGCCGCGCTTCGTTCACTACGAGGTTCCGCCCGCCGAAATTTTGTCCGTTCAGCGAGTTGACCGCGCGGTCTGCATCTTCGTCGCCCTGCACTTCGACGAAAGCAAAACCGCGTGATTGTCCCGTAAAACGATCTCGAATGAGATTGACACCTGAGGGAGTAACGCCTACTTGCGCGAACCATTCCTGAAGCTGCTCTTCCGTCGCGGAAAACGGAAGATTGCCAATATAGAGCTTCTTCACCAGCCCACTCCTTCTGCCCGGAACCCAAGTGAGAGTCGCGGAGCGCGCTGAAGGACAGCGATCGTTCACGTCACGGGCAGTCGGGGAAGCCGAGCCACCGCGGGGAGCGAGACCGGCACATCAGCGGTCAGAGGCATCCTCTCGAAAATTAACCCCATTTGCAATGGGAAAGAGTCTAGCCCCCGGAGCCCATAGGAGAGTTCTCGCATGGGGATTTCGCTTTCGCAAACGCGTGCTTTTCGCTTCGCGTGCGGCGTTGAAGCAGCCGCATTCGCTGAATAGTGGTAGGATGCGGCGCACGCGATTCCTGCCAGGAAAACAAACGATATGCGCGGCACCATGATGGATTTTCCGTTGACGCTCCCTGCGATTCTGGAGCGCTCCAGCAAGCTTTTTCACCGCGTGGAGATCGTTTCGCGCAGGCCGGACCGGTCTGTCGTTCGAACGACCTATGGGGATTTTTACGGACGCGCGCGGCGGCTTGCTAGCGCGCTTACCAAGCTGGGGTTGCGGCCCGGCGATCGCGTGGCCTCCATGATGTGGAATCACACCGGACACCTAGAAGCTTTCTTCGGAGTGCCCTGCGCTGGCGGAATTCTGCATACGTTGAACTTGCGACTGCATCCACATGAAATCGCCGCGATCGTGAATCACGCTGCCGATCGATTTTTGCTCATTGATGACGTATTGCTGCCAACTCTCGAAAAATTTCTTCCGAACGTGTCGTTCGAACGCATCATCGTCGTTCGCTATGGCGGGTGCACTGTTCCGGTGCCAGATGGTTCTTTGGACTACGAAGAGCTCCTCGCCAACGCCGGCGACGATTATCGCTACCCGGTGATCGATGAAGCTGATGGCGCGGCGATGTGTTACACCTCCGGAACGACGGGCAGCTCGAAAGGCGTCGTTTACTCTCATCGCGCGCTGGTGCTGCATTCGTTCGCTGAACTGGGCGTCGATTCCTTCGCGATCAGCAACCATGACACCGTCCTCCCGGTGGCTCCGATGTTTCACGCTAACGCCTGGGGCTTGCCCTATTCGTGCACGATGGCTGGGGCGCGCCTGATTCTGCCGGGGCCTAATGTCGATCCCGAAAGCGTTCTCGACTTGATCGCCCAGGAACACGTCACCATCGCTTGTGGTGTTCCTACCGTCTGGCTCAGCGTGCTCGCTGCGCTTGAGAAAAATCCCGGTCGTTGGAAATTCGACTGGCCCGTTCGCATCGTCATTGGAGGTTCCGCTCCGCCCGAGCGACTGATGCGCGCGCTGGACAAACACAATCTCCACATTCTCCATCTCTGGGGCATGACCGAAACCACGCCGCTCGCTACGGTTGGCAAATTGAAACGCCACATGGGGGACTGGACTGCGGACGAGCAATACGAAGTTCGCGCAAAACAAGGCTGGCCTGCGCCATTTATCGAGCTCCGCGTGATGCGCCCGGAAGGACCGGAAGAAAAGTCCGTCGAAGCTCCACGCGACGGCATCACGCCTGGCGAGCTCGAAGTTCGCGGACCATGGGTGGCTGCGAGTTATTACAATTCACCGGACCAGGCTCATCGCTGGACGGAGGATGGCTGGTTCAAAACGGGGGACGTCGCCACGATCTGCGACGAAGGCTTTGTGAAAATTGTCGACCGCGCGAAGGATCTCGTGAAGTCTGGCGGGGAGTGGATCAGCTCCGTCGACATCGAAAATACATTGATGGGACATCCGGCTGTCAAAGAGGCTGCGGTCGTCGGTATTCCGCACCCGAAGTGGCAGGAGCGTCCCCTAGCTGCCGTCGTTCTGAAAGACGGCGCACAAGCTACACCCGAAGAGTTGCGCGCTTTTCTGGCTCAGACATTTGCGAAGTGGCAACTTCCCGACGCCTTCGTCTTCCTCGAAGCGCTGCCGCGAACATCGGTAGGCAAATTCAAAAAGACCGCGCTTCGCGAACAGTTCGCCGATTGGAACTGGGATCAATAATCGTATCCTATATTTTTTCGGCGCATTGTTGCGGGCCTTGCATCCCGTTATTTTTTGCAATGACTCACGAGGCGGAGAGCCGCTTGTAGCCGCGGACCCACTTCCTGCGTCAAAATGATAGGATTCTGCAGAACACTATGAGACGAATTGCATCCCGCGTTTCTCAACTGAATGGCGAAGGCGCGCTCGCTGTTTATTCGCGCGCGAAAGAGCTCGAACGAGCGGGACGGTCGATTATCCATTTGGAGCTTGGCGAACCGGACTTTCACCCTGCGCCGCCGGTGGTGGATGCCGTGCGCGATGCCGTTGCTGCGGGACGGGATCGATATGTGTCCACACGCGGCATTCCCGCGCTGCGCGAAGCGATCGCGGAATATTTGAAGCGGACGCGACGACTGCAAGTGGTGCCGGAGCAGGTTCTCGTGGCGCCGGGTTGCAAGATGGCGCTGTCGCTGGCGATGATGGCGCTGATCGAGCCGGGGGATGAAGTGCTGTACCCCGATCCAGGGTTTCCAATCTATCCGTCGTTCACGCGCGGACTGGGGGCCACAGCGGTGCCGTTCGGGCTCGAAGAAAAAAACAATTTTCAGCCTGACCTTGATGAGATTGCCGGAAAAATCACTCCGCGCACTTCCGCGCTAATTTTCAACTCACCCAACAATCCAACGGGAACAGCGTTCAGTGCAGAGGCGCTTCGAAAAATTGCGGAGTTGGCCGAAAAGCACGATCTGTGGATTCTATCGGACGAAATCTACGCGCGGATTTTATTTTGCGGAGAATATGAATCGATCTGGTCGTTGCCGGGCATGGCGGAACGAACCGTCATCATTGATGGATTTTCGAAGAGTTTTGCGATGACGGGCTGGCGGCTGGGTTACGCGGTGGCGGCAAAGCACGTGGTCGATGCAATGGACTTGCTGGTGCTGAATACGTTCACGTGCGTGGCGGAATTTACGCAAGTGGCGGCGATTGAGGCGCTGAGCGATTCCACTCACGCTGTGGACGCCATGGTTGAGGAGTACCGCAAGCGCCGCGATTTGTTCGTGAAAGGACTGAACGCGATTCCTGGATTTCGATGCCAGTCGCCGGGCGGTGCGTTTTATGCGTGGGTGAATGTCGAGGAGACAGGCTTGCCCGCGGAGGAAGTGGCGAAGGTTCTACTGGAGGAAGCAGGAGTTGCTGGAATTGCGGGAGCGGCGTTTGGACCCGCCGGGAAAAATTATTTGCGGTTCTCGCTGGTCAGCGCAAGGCACCTTCTTGAAGAGGCGTTGGAGCGCATGCAGCGTGTGTCATTCCGCTGGCGCGCCGCGGCGGCGAGGTAGGACAGGCACTCTTGCCTGTCTGTTTTTGCGAGGAGAAAAAATTTTGGAGTGAACAAAAGATAGAGTTCGGAGAAAGCAGAAAGAGAAAAAAGGAAGAAAAGCAAGAAAGAGAAAGCAGACAGACAAGAGTGTCTGTCCTACAAAGACCGGGAGACCAGCGACGATGAGAAGTCATGTTCAGTTGGGGAAAACGCTGCTTCTCGGTGCGCTGGCTGCGTTGTTCGGGGCGGGCAATGCCGCTGCCCAGGCGAAACCTTTCCCAGGCGCCGACTTGCCGAAGATTTACGAACGGCTTCTGAAGCAGATCGACCAAATTCCCATTTACGACAACCACTCGCACGCCACCTTCCCGGACGATTCCGACATGGACGCGCAAGCCGCGCCTCCGGATGAGACTTCCGTTCTGCGACTGCGCGAGGACAACCCGGAGTTTGTGGCCGCAGCCAAATCGCTCTTCGGCTATCCCTACGATGATTTCAAACCCGAGCACGCGAAATGGCTGATCGACAAGAAAAAAGCTGCGGAGGCGTCCGGCAGCACCGCCTACTGGGACAGCATCCTCGACAAATTGAATATCGAGACGTGTCTTGCGAATCGCGTGGCGCTGGCGCCTTATCTCGATCCCAAGCGCTTTCACTGGGTTTTCTTCGTGGATTCCTTCCTCTTCCCTCTCGACAACCGCGACCAGACGGGGAAAAACCCGGACATGGGCGTCTATATCCCCTTGCAAGAAAAAGTCTTGCAGCGGTACATGAAGCAAGAAAACGTGAACGGGCTCCCTGCCGACCTCGGGGGATACGAAGCTTTCGTCCGCCAAACACTTGCGGACAATCAGAAGAAGGGCGGCGTGGCCATCAAGTTTGAGGCTGCCTATTTTCGCTCTCTCTATTTCAGCGATCCTCCGCGCGAGAAGGCCGAAGCGATTTACGCGAAATATCATGCGGGCGGAGTGCCCAGCAACGACGACTACCGGACGTTGCAGGATTACGTCTTTCGCGTGCTGATCGATCAGGCGGGAAAGCTCCATCTGCCGGTACATTTTCACAGCGCCGTAGGTATCGGCGATTATTTCAGTTTGCGCAATGGCAATCCGTTGAATTTGGAAAATGTGGTCCGTGATCCGCGCTACAGCAAAACAAATTTCGTTCTGATCCACGGAGGGTATCCTTACACGCTCGATATGATCTGGATGACGGCGGCCAAGAATGTCTACACCGATTCATCGCTGATGGGCTATTACGTTTATCCCTCCGAGCTAAAGAATATTTTGAAGCAGTGGATTTCGCTCTTTCCGGACAGGATGATGTTCGGCTCCGATGCGTTTCCGTTCAACGACGCGGTGGGAGCGGAAGAAACTTTCTGGCTCGCGGCACGCTCGGCGCGGACAGCCGTCGCTGCCGCGTTGGCCGAACTGGTTTCGGAAGGCGCGTTCAGCGAAGAAAAGGCGCTTGAGCTGGCGCATATGTATCTGCACGACAATGCAGCAAAGCTGTACGGAGCCAAACCATGAGCACTGCCTCGGAGATGAAATATATTTCTTGGAAGGATGTCGAGCGCGAACCGCTGAATCCACTGATTGACCGGGAAATGGTGGTCGGCGGCAAGATCATGCTGGCGCGCGTGCTGATGAAGAAAGGCGCCCACGTGCCGCTGCATCATCACCACAACGAACAAGTGACATATATTCTCGAGGGCGCTCTGAAATTCGCCATCGACGGTAAAGAGATTGTGGTGCATGCCGGGGAAGTGCTGTGCATTCCGCCGCACATGCCTCACGAAGCGTGGGCGCTCGAAGACACAATCGACCTGGACGTTTTCGACCCGCCGCGGGAAGATTGGCTGAACAAGACCGACGACTACCTGCGGCACGGCCGCTAAGGCCGCGTTCCTTCGGATATAATGCCTGGGGCAACCCGCCCAGCCCCGTTTTTCTTTGTACCAGACCAACGAAAGAACGTAGACAAAGACCCATGGTCTTGTTTACCGTAGCAGAGTGGCTGATTCCAGGCGTGGGGTCATACCTCTGAGGGGAGAATCATGAAGAGGCAACTCGTAGTTCTATCGTTGATGCTCGGGGCGACGTGCGCCGCTAGCGCGCAAGAAGCAGTGCAGGACAGCCAGCCCGCAAAGCAGAATGTCGCAGCGATTTTTTCCGTAGCGCCGGCCGCCAGTGAAACCTTGTTTCAGCCCGAGACCGTTATTAGTCTGTCCCCCGCTGCGAGCCTTGCTTCGGCGCCGGCTTCGGCGACACCGCTTGCGAACGCCACGCCCGACCCCTCCCCGTCGCCGACCCCTGACCCAAAGTTCATTTATGGCGGGCGAGACGATTTCCGCTGGCAATTGGCGATTGGTTTTGATTGGCTGCGGTTTCAAAATTCGATCTTCAACGCCAGCGCCGTTGGGGTCAAAAGCTCGGTAACGTACTTTACAAATGAGTGGTTCGGGATCGAAGGAAACGTCGGGGCCACTTTCGCCCCGGAAATCTTCGACCGGGAGCACGTGAAAGTTCTGGTCTATGGCGCTGGACCTAAAATCGCCTGGCGCGAAAGAAAATGGGAACCGTGGGCCCACGCCATTATTGGCGGAAGCCACGAGCAGCCGCAGACTGCCGGCAACAGCAAGAATGCGTTTGCGATCCAGGTTGGAGGCGGCGCAGACTATCGATTCAACCCACGCCTTTCGGGGCGGCTGGAAGCCAATTGGGTACACACGAACTATTTCAGTCAGACGCAGAACAATTTTGAGCTGATGGCCGGCGTCGTTTTCCACTTCTAACGAAGCGCGAAGACTGCGATTAATAAATTCCGTGATTTGAACCGAGCGCTTTTACGACTCCGTTGACGACGGAGAGTTGATAGTCATCGCCGCCGGTTCCCTTCCAATCTTTCACATTAAACGAAGCGCCTGAAGGCGCACGATGCACCTTTATTCCGTTCATGCTCAGCGGAACCATCCTCTTGCAAAAATCCGGCGAACTTCTTGCATCGAGAAAATAAGCCGCTCCAGAGCCAATGACTTCTGCTTGCCCATCCGGCTCTAGAAGAACCGCAGCGTCCTGCTCGACGGCGATAGCGCGTACTTGTTTTGCCCACCCATCCTGCAGAATGCGTGCCAGAAACACGAGCAGCCGGCCCATGCGGTCGCGCTTGGCGAAATGTGTGTCCGTGATGACGCCAGTTAACAGAGGAATCCGCAGGAAATCTCGCGAGAGCGTCACCTTGTTGCCGTAGGGATCGGCAAGCGCAGCTGGGGAATGAATGGTGTCTATCATCGAAGAAAATGAAAATTCACCGAGCACCGCCAGCCCGGCGCTGGAACCACCAATCGGCTTTCCGGCTGCGATGTGCCGGTTCAGCACGTCTTGGACGCGAGTGTCTTGCCAAAAGCGCACGTAATTCGATTGGTCGCCCCCTGCGATGAAGATTGCCTCCGCTTGGCTGATGTGTTCGATCAGCTTTGGATCATCGGAGTCTTCACGCTCGGAAAAGACGATGGTCGCCGCGGAATTCAGCGGACAGAGAGCGCGTATCTCTTCATTTACTTTTTGGGCGTAGTCATCCTCGGTGTTGGCGCGAAGGATCAGGAAGTCGCCGCCGTTTGCGCGTTCGCACAGATTCTTCAGGGCGGGGTCCTGTTCGCCGCCGCCCATGAGCGCGAACCCGGCTCGCGGCGTAGCCGTGCTGTCGGCCGCGCTTCCCGCGCGAAAATATTTCCACTTCGCGGAGGCGGATGGCGCCAGGAAAAATAAGGCAAGCGAAAGAAAGGCGCTGCCGAACAACAAAGAAACTGCTTTGCGATTTAATATCACTTTGGGCCGAGTGAGCTTACCAGATTTTGCAGACTTGCTCGCGCACCATGGCATCGCCCTTCTTGCAGCCAAAGGCCTTGGCAAATTCCGCCATATTCGAAAGCGGTCCGTTCCCGCGGAAACGGCCCAGCGGATGTGGATTGGTATTGGCCATCAAGCGTTCGTACTCCGGGCGACTGTTCGTGCCCCAGACCTGAACCCATCCTAGAAAAAAGCGCTGCTCGGGAGTGAAGCCGTCCTTGTCCGGCGGACGGGGCTTTCCTTCCAACGATTTCTCATAAGCGGCATAGGAAATCGTGATGCCTCCGAGGTCCGCGATGCTTTCACCGAGAACCAGCTTGCCATTTTCGTGCAAGTCGCCATCCACCACGTAGCCGTCGAATTGTGTTTGGACGCACGCGGCACGTTCCTTGAAATTTTTCAGATCGTCGGGCGTCCACCAGTTCTTCAAATTGCCGTGGCCGTCAAATTGGCTCCCCTGGTCGTCGAACCCGTGGGTTATCTCGTGGCCGATGACCGCGCCCATACCGCCGTAGTTCACGGCGTCGTCCGCTTTTGGATCGTAGAAGGGAGGCTGCAAAATCCCCGCAGGGAAGACAATTTCGTTCATGCTGCTGTTGTTGTAAGCGTTCACGGTGGGCGGCGTCATGCCCCATTCCGTGCGGTCCACAGGCTTGCCGATTTTCGCGAGGCGCCGTTGAAAGTCGAATTTCGCGGCCCGCCATTGATTCCCGAGGAACGAAACGCGATCTATCTTCAATTCGGAATAGTCGCGCCATTTGTCGGTGTACCCGATCTTGACGGCGAACGCCTCGAGTTTGGCCGTGGCTTCCGCGCGCGTTTCCGGGCTCATCCATGACAGCGTCTGCAGATCGTCGCGCAGTGCGGCAATCAGGTTATGAACCATTACCAGGGCGTGGGCCTTGGCTTCGGGCGGAAAATATTTCTGCACATAAACCTGGCCGAGCGCTTCCCCCAACGAGCGGTCCGTGGCTTGTGTGCAGCGCTTCCAGCGTGGCTGAATCTCTTTTGCTCCGGTCAATAGCTTGCCGCGAAATTCAAATTCCTCGTCCACGAACTTCTGTGGAAGCGCTGGAGCAGCCGAGTTTAGGAGATGCCAGCGGTAATAGGTCTTCCAGTCCGCGAGCGAAGTCACGGTGAGCTGTGCGTTAAGCGCTTTAAAAAAGTCCGGCTGGCCAACATTTATTTCCTTCAGTTCCGGACGGCCCAGGGCCTTGAAGTAGCTTTCCCAATTAAAATCTGGCGTCAGGGCCTGTAAGTCCGCCATTTTCAGCCTGTGATACGTCTTGTTCGGATCACGCAGGTCGGTATTTTTCATGGAAGCAGTCGCGAGAGATGTTTCGATCCCAAGGACCGTGGTTGCTTCCGCCGAGGCTATGTCCGCGGAATCGCCCAGCAGTTCAAACATTTTCGCCACGTGCTTCACATAGGCGTCGCGCACTTGCTTCGATTTGTCGTCCTGCTTCAGGTAGTATTCGCGCTCGGGCAGTCCCAGCCCTCCTTGCCACGCCGCGCCGACCACTTGCGTACTGTCTTTCGCATCCTGCGTCGCTCTAAATCCAAACAGGACTCCTACGCCTTCCTGCTGCAGCCGCGCCGCTTCCGCTTGTAGGTCCGCTTCGTTTTTCATCTGCGCGATGTTTGCGAGTTCCGCATCGATTGGCTTTGTGCCGGCGGCGTCGATGGCTGTCACGTCCATGCAGCTAGCATAAAAGTCGCCAATTTTCTGTTCGTTCGATCCCGCAGCAGATTTGGCGTTCTCCGCCGCTTCGAGGATCTGCCTCAAATTTTGCTGGTTTTTGTCGAGCAATTGCGAGAAGGAACCCCAGGTAGAATATTCCGGCGGAATCGGATTGGCCTTCATCCAGCCGCCCATGGCGAACTGGTAGAAGTCATCGCAGGGTTTGCACGTCTTATCGAGGTTCGCGGTGTCGAATCCCCAGTAGTTTGCGTCACCGGCGGGTTTCGCCGAGGCGCGCAGACCAGCGCCTGCCATCGCGATTGCGGCAACCATCGTTACCGTCAAAACTATCCCAAGCGGGTATTTACGGCTCCGCATATTTTCCCCCGATTTTTTGCTTGCTGTAATGACCTAGCTGTGAAGTTTGCGGCGTTCTCGCATCACCCCTGCCGGCGCCAGCTATAGGACAGACGAAAAGCCGCGCGCAACGGTTTCATGATTGTCAGAGGTTGGTCTGGCCGGCTGACCGAGCGCGGTAGAGTGAAACAGAGCCAAATAACCAAGTGGCAGAAGGAATTACTTCGCCGGCGCAGGCAGGGGAGCTTGATACTTCGTTATGTCGACGTTTTGCCAGTCCCCGCGCTCAATGCCTTCGCGAATCTGCGCGGCAGTTTTGCCTTTGTGCGATTGTTCGTAGGCGTAGAAATCTTCGCGTTCGCAAACTCCGCAGACGGCGGCGTGTTTGCTCGCGTAGCAATCGAGCAGGCTGCCGTGGCCCTGGCTGCGATCGCAGTGGCAATAGCACGGTTCTTGATAGAGAATTTTCTTGATGCGGGCGGCGATGCTGTAAGCATTCTGTGCAACTGGGTCGGTGAAGAGCGAAGGACTCATGGTGGCAGGAAGCTCTCCCGCTGGAACGGAGTTGTGAAACGCGGGAACGGGTTCGGGATTTATGTCTTGCGCCGACCCGTTCGCCGAGCGCGATAAAGCCTGCTGCGGGATCAACGCCAGACCGAACGCCACAGAGACAAGCAGGATTCCGCCAAAAAGTTTCTTTGTTCCTCGCATGTCCGGCCCCCTGATCAAACTCGCGCGTTTCGCAGCACCAAATTTCGTGCCGCGGAATCTCCCTATTACTTTACGGCGCTAGCGCGTTAATTTCCACTCGCGGTTTTTGGCAAGCCCTCCCCACAACCTATCAGGGCAGCCGCAGCACGCCAATGCGGATCACTTCCAGCCGAGTCACGTCCATCACTTTATCGTTGTTCATGTTGTCGATCTGGCTGTTCGCGATGAAGAAAAAGTCCGACCCGCGAATGGCTCCTGTCGTCGGCAGGACGCAGAAGTTAGTACGATTTTCGAGGACGGTGGTGCGCGTCACGCGAAGTCCATCGCCCGAAAGGCGAAAGGCAGCGACGCGAGGCGACCCGATTCCGTTCTGTATGCCAATCAGGCTGCCGCTGTGCCAATAGAGTCCATCGATGCCCGCGAGGGTGCTTTTTGGTCCTGGATCGACATCGCGGCTTTCTCCGTTTGCAAGGTCGACTCGCACCACGCCCAGACTATCCGCAACGTACAAAGCGTGATCGTCCTCGCTGAGCGCAATGCCGTTGGGATAAAAAAGCGTGCGATGAATCGGCAAGGCCGTAAAAATTCGCGCTGCGGGATTGAAGCGCAACACCGCGTTCGCCAGGCTATCCGTGGTAATCACTTCGCCGTTCTTGCGGATGACCAAATCGTTGAAACCGTGCTTGGCGGAACCATCCGGCTTAAATCGTCCCAGCAATTTTCCTGTGCCATCAAAATGCAGCAGCTCCGTTCGTCCGCTGTCCGTAAAGGAATCGGCCCACACTGTGCCGTCGCTGGGGTTAATTCGGATGCCCAGGACCGGCAGAAGTCCGTAGCGGTCTCCGGGAACGAAATCGGAAGTTCGGGCGTCTCGGCCAATCTCCACAATCTTCCGGCGATTGAGGCTACTTAGATAAAAAACATTCCGCTGCGCGTCGTAGGCCAGGCCTTCCGGAACGAGGTCTTTCTCCGTTGTCCGAACGGCTTCTCGTGCTTGCGCCACGACTGGAAAGTCCCGGTGCACGCTTTCGATTTGCGCTGTGAATTCCTTCGATTCTTTCAATCCCAGAAAGGCAGCGTCGCCGGAAGGATCGAATCCTTCTTGCAGTGCGAGACATTCTTTCAAAAGCGCCAGCGCCTCTCGGTTCTCTCTGAGATGTTCTTTCGCTGCGGCGAGAAAATAAAGCGCCGCGCCGCGGTCGGGCAGCGTGGATTGCAGTTTCTGCACGGCCGCGATTTGGTTGCGCATCTCTTGTGCGTCCGCGGGCTCGGCGGGCGCTCCCTTGATCTCTTCCGAGTCCTGGCCAAGAGCGGCGGCAGGTGTACTCAGAAACGCCAGAAGACAGAGTGATGCTAGAAATAATGGCATACGTAAAGATCGGAGATTCCAGTAGCTATCGCGCGCGCGGCGTTCGTTTCCACATCGGAGAGTCGAAGCGCTCAGGTGGGCTTGCATGGAAGAATGGCGTTTTTTCGCTGCCAAAACGATCGCGAAGTCTAAACGAGCAAGGCCCGCACGGGCGTGTAGGCCGGTGTAGAACGAGAAGGTGACGGCGCGGTTGGCCGGCCGGAAATATGCCGCGAGCGCAGGTTGCGCTGCACGCGGCGGCCCCAGGCGCGCACAAATGTGAAGTTCAGCGCACCGCCGATCACCGAGCTTGCGAGAGGAATAAGGCGCCCTACCCACTTTTCCGCGGTTTCCTGTCCCAACTTAACGGCCAGGCGTTCCGCGATCCGCGGAGCGAGTCTTTCGAGGATCTGCTTTTCCGCAAGATCTTTGCCGTAATCAACGCCGGTAGCCGCGGCAGCTGCCATCCATAGTTCTAGCCGTTCGCTCTGCCCACGCTGCTCGAAGCCATAGAGAAGGCAAAGTCTCTGGATCAGACGCAGAGTCAAAATGGTGAGTAGCCCCGCATCTGGAATGATCGTAATCATTCCGCCGAGGCCAAAGCCCGCCCCCTCGAGGAGCGCAAGCCGTTCTGTGTCCTGAATCAGAATCTTGGCGATGGCATCCAGACGGGCTAGTGGCACCCTATGCATTTGGTCAAAGTCAGATACATCCAGGCGGAATTTTTTCTTGAGCTGCCGACGGAAATCTTCACGATCGACTTCGATGGAGCTCAGCCCTTTGAGCAGTCCAAACCGCGCAAGCCGCCCGAAGGCCCCTGTTGACGTTGCGTTGTGTAACTTAGCCATGTCTTTAAGCATCCTACGGCGGTTAGATGCCACTGGCAACCCCCATGATGTACAGGTTGCGCCTGCTGTTGCGGTGCTGGGCTGCCTCACCCTTTAGGACAGGGAGTTGCATAAGTGGCGGCAGTAAACCCGGCGTACTACTTGACGGGGGAAATTTTTTCGGTAAACTGCATTTTTCTCTATGGCGACCCTGCCACAATTCGTTCCGTCGGAAGTCGTCCACGATTTCGACTTTCCGCAGCGTGAAGCAGCCTTTTTCTATGGCCTCTTCCTGCGCGGCCATTCCGCGGATAGGCTTCGACGCGACATTGAAGTACCCGCCTTGGTTCTCGCAAAATGGCACAAAGAAGCGGAGCGGGAGCCCGAGCTGCGCGATATATTCACTCGCATGGTGGAGTACCGCAGGCACGTCCTGGCGATCTTCGACACCTTGGTGGGCTCGGACGTACACAACCATCGGGTTCAATAAGCGCAGAAATCCACTTCGTCATTGTGATCAAGGGTCTGTTTTTCGCATAGCCGTCTCAGATTGGTCTCTCGCAACGAAATTCCTGTCCTAAAGTTCAGGTCACAAATTGTCAGGCAACCCTTGATTTGGTTCGCGAATCCAACCGCAATCGGGGGACAAGTCCCACAAAATGCAGGAGATTCCGCGATTGACGGGAAGCTTGTCCAGGGGTAGAATTCAGTCGTCCTAGAAGTTGAGGTGTGCTAATGCCACGGGTAATTCGTGCCCTGATTGCTACTGCATTCTCGTTTGCCATCCTTATTCCAGGGGTACCAGCTCAACAGGCTCCGCAGGCGCAAGATCCTGCGAATCCTCCTCCTCAGACGCTCACCAAAGAACAGCGAAAAGTTCAGAAAGCCAAAGCACGCAAGACGCTGAAAGAGCTTGATAGTCAGTACAGGCAATGGCTGAACGAGGACGTCGTCTACATCATTTCGCCCCAAGAGCGCGAAGCCTTCCTCCAGTTGGATACCAATGAAGAGCGCGAGCAGGCAATCGAGCAATTCTGGCTTCGCCGGAGCACCAATCCCGACCTTCCGGATAACGACTTTAAAGAAGAACACTACCGCCGAATCGCCTACGCTAACGAGCATTACGCCTCCGGCATTCCTGGCTGGAAGACGGATCGCGGCCGCATGTACATCATGTGGGGTCCAGCGGACGAAGTGGATTCTCACCCCATGGGCGGAACTTATGACCGGCCGATGGAAGAGGGCGGCGGTTCTACCACCACCTATCCTTGGGAAACATGGCGCTGGCGCTATTTGGAAGGAATCGGCGAGAACGTCATTCTCGAATTCGTAGATCCCAGCGGTTCTGGCGAATACCACCTGACCATGGATCCTTCGGAAAAAGACGCACTTCTGCATGTGCCTGGCGCGGGTCTAAGCTTGCTCGAATCCATGGGCATGGCCTCCAAGACGGACCGTTTCTCTCGCTCTGACGGCACCAACCTCCCGACCGCTTTGGGCGGCACACCTGCCAGCATGGACGAATTCAGTCGCCTGGATTTGTACGCCAAAGTGCAGAAACCACCCGAGGTGAAGTTTAAGGACCTGGAAGCGATTGTGACTGCGCGCATTGTGCGCGATCAGCTGAAGTTCACTTACCGCACCGATTTCATGAAGGTAACCAATGAAACCGTTCTGGTTCCCGTCACCATCCAGGTGTCTAACGGCCAACTTAATTTTCAAACGAAAGACGGCATCCATTCGGCTACGATGAACGTTTTTATGCGCGTCACCACCTTGACCGGCCGCATCGTTCAGACTTTCGAAACTCCAGTGGCCAAGGATTTTCCTGATTCACTATTTCAGCAGTCCTTGAAGTTGCAGTCGATCTATCAGCAAGCCGTTCCTCTTCGCCCCGGCCTCTATCGTCTGGATATCGTTATCAAGGACGTGCAGAGCGGAAACGTAGGCGTAGTGAACACCCGGCTTGCCGTGCCGCGTTTTGCGGACGAAAAACTGGATGCCAGCACGCTTATCCTTGCGGATCAGCTCGAGCATGTTCCCGCGAAGCAGATTGGCACTGGGCAATTCGTTTTGGGCTCCACCAAAGTGCGACCGCGGCTTGACAGCGATTTTGCTACCTCTGATCGTCTGGGAATTTATCTTCAGGTTTACAACCTCAAGCCCGATGACAAGACCCACAAGTCCAACGCCACCTTCCAATACACAGTGAAAAAAGGCAATGAGCAGGTGCTGCAATTCAAGGAAACCTCGGCAGAGATGAAGCAGACCGGTGACCAGGTCACCATCGAGCGATGGTTGCCACTTGCAACGCTTTCGCCCGGCAAGTACTCGATTGAAATTAACGCCACGGACAGCATTTCCAATCAGACCATTTCCAAGACCGCGGACTTCACAGTCAAAGGGCCACAGGAACCGACCAAAGCGGCAGCCAACACGGCGCCAGGGAGGTAGTTAGCAGTGATTAAAGGACAGGTCCGAGTCATGGGGGCACTCGTCCTGGCCGCAACGTTCTCATTACTGGGAGCGAACCCGGCGGTGGCGCAGTTGAAGTCTGTTCAGGGCATGCTCTCGGGTGTAGTTCGAGACACTGCCGGCACGCCTCAGTTGGGCGCAAGTGTCCAGGTAATCCCGGAATCCGGCGCGTCCGCAGAAGCTATCGGGTATTTGACGAACACACAGGGTATCTTCCGCGACGAAAAGCTCGCCCCGGGCTTTTACACCGTGCGTGTAACGCTTGCGGGCTTTCTCCCCACCCTCGAAAAGCACGTTCGCATAAGCGCCAATCTCACTACTCTGGTCCGTATACAGCTGGAATCCATGTTTGCCACTCTGGAACAGTTGCGTCACGCTCCTTCTGCCGCAGCCAGCGAGGCGGATGATTGGAAATGGGTGCTTCGCTCTGCAAGCGCCGCCCGTCCGGTGCTGCAATGGGTGGAAGAAGATCCCATGGGCGCGGCCGGCGTGAGTTCAGAATCTGTTCCTTTAGAGCCGGTACGCGGTCGCTTGGAATTCATGGACGGCGCGCGCAGACCGGGATCTGTATCCAATCTCCCTGCTAGCCCTGCAACCGCATTTGCCTATGATCAGAGGCTTGGTCCCACGAGCCGGCTTCTTCTTGCAGGACTTGTGAGCTATGACACCGATTCGCCTGCCGGGGGTATTGCTACGGTATGGCTCCCCACTGGATCGCTCGGAGCAGGTCCTCACACCGCGCTCGTTCTGCGCGAATCGAAGCTCGGCGATGTGGGTCCGACGTTCCGCGGCGTTCGCATAGACCAGGGTGGATCCATGGTTTTTGGGACGCGCGCCGTCCTTAAATATGGCGGCGAATATGTTTTGGTTGGTCTGGGCCACCCGGCATCCTCTCTGCGTCCGCGAATGCAAATCGATGCACGGATCTCGGACGATTGGCAGGCATCCCTGATCTTCGCATCCATGCCAACAGGCCCGGAACCTCTTGAATCGACTGACGGCGAAACCGTAAATGCTCTGGCAGCTGCAATGAACGAGATGGACGCGTTTCCCGTATTGATGTACCGGGGCGGACGTCCCGTCCTGGAGAGCGGTTTCCACGAGGAACTCTCTGCGGAACGGAAGCTAGGCGCGCGCGGCAAGTTGCAGGTGGCTGCCTTTCACGATGATAACAGCCACGTGGCCGTCTTTGGGCGTGGCAACAATCTTCCAGGTGGCGATTATTTCCAGGACGTGTACTCAAACGGGTTCTCGTACGACGGGGGCTCTTCCAGTAGTTGGGGCACACGGGCCGTGTACCGGGAAAAGCTGAATGAAGACGTCGAACTTACGGCGCTTTACGCTTTTGCGGGCGCCTTGACGCCTTCTAGCGCCGCCGCTGGTCCTCTGCGCGAACTATTCCGCACCGCCGGTCGACACTCTGCTGGCGCCAAGGTCACCGCCAAGGTTCCCCGCGTCGGCACGCGGTTTACCGCAGGCTACCAGTGGATCAGCGGGATGACGCTTACTCGCGTGGACAGCTTTGGTGACTCCCTGTTTGACATGGAGCCTTATCTTCATATCGGGGTGCACCAACGCCTGCCCAAGTTTGGCCCTGGCCGCTGGGAGGCCAACGCGGAATGCGACAACCTTCTTGCTCAAGGCTATGTGACACTTACTTCCTCGGACGGCCGGGTAACCCTCATGCCCGCCTTCCGCACGTTCCGGGGCGGACTCAGTCTCCAGTTCTAGCCGCAAAATGGGCTTTGGAAAGCTGTATGCGTCCTTCCATAAAGTGGATTGCCGATGGGTCTCCAGCCTTAGCATTCTGTAAGTTATTGAAATATAAAGAACTTTTCGAAAACCCGCCCTTCCAAAGAATGGACATTCGTTTGCACCTGATATTCTGCGGCGGAGTGTCATCCTGCCTGGGCCAGTTATGAAGCAGAACCTTAGAGTCAGCCTCGGGGCCGTTGTGCTAGCGCTTGCCACGCTGGCGGCCATGATTTTTGCCTGGCTGAACTTCGTCCAGAGAACCGAATTTGAGACTCCTGATGACGGCGTGGTTTGGCTGGACACGACCCAGGGTATTCAGGCCCAGCGTGTAGCTCCGAACTCTCCGGCTGCCCGCGCTGGGGTGCGCGTTGGGGATCACATTTTGGCCATCAACGGCAGCCCGGTTGCCCGGCAAGTCCAGGTGACCAAGCGGCTGTGGCGCGCAGGGCTGTGGACGGAAGTACGCTACAAACTGGCGCGGGATGGCAAAGAGTTTGAGACCCAGCTCGTCACCGCTCCTGCCGAGAAACCCACCTCCATTGAGAATTATGCGCGAGTCCTCGGCCTCGTCTATCTTTTCATCGGGCTTTTTATTTTTGCGCGCCGCTGGAACGCACCTCGCGCCGTGCACTTCTACATTTTCTGCCTCGTTTCGTTCATTTTTTTCTCTTTCCATTACAGCGGGAAGCTGGACACATTCGACTACGAGGTTTATTGGATAAAAATTCTGGCACAAGTGCTGATGCCGGCCTTGTTGCTGCATTTCGCGCTGGTTTTCCCGGAACGCAGTGAAGGAACTGGCCGCGCGCTCTCCAAGCTCAGCTTCGTGTATCTGCCGCCGCTAGCGATACTTTTCATTCATATCAGCACGGCTCTCGGTGTCCTTGGCTGGGTTCCCTGGCTGGCTTCGCGCATTCTTCTGGACAAAATCGCTTATAGCTATCTCGGCGTGTGTTTTCTTGCTGCGGGAGTTGTTTTCTATCGCAATTACCGCGCAGCGCCCGCCGGTGTTTTGAGACAGCAACTGAAGTGGCTCACCGCCGGAACCTTTGTTGGCACTGTCCCATTTGTGGCTTTCTACATCGTGCCGTTCGCGTTCGATGCGGCTTCCAAACCGTGGATGAAATTCTCGACTGTCAGCTTGGTCTTCATCCCGCTGTGTTTCGGCTATGCCATCATTCGTTACCGCTTGATGGATGTGGACATTATCTTCAAGCGCGGCCTTGCCTATACCGCGGCAACCGCTGCTATCGCCACAATTTACTTCTTCTTCGTGGCGCTGATCCCCCAGCTCTTTCACGCACAGGCGAACGGCCCCATCGGCGGCATCATCGCCATTGTCATTGCGGCACTTCTCTTCCAGCCTTTCCGCGAGTGGATTCAAGCACGACTTGATCGATTCTTCTATCGCGACCGTTTGGACTATCGCCGCACTCTGATCGAATTCGGCCGTACGCTCACAAACGAAGTGCGGCTTGAGCCCATGCTCGGCTCCGTGATGGACCGCGTGTCGCAAACGCTTCTCGTCGACCGTCTGGCGATATTTGTAGAGGACGTCGCAAATCCCGGAAATCTCCGCCTGGCCCGTTCGATGGGTGTGCGCCTCGCGGAGCCTCTCGATCTTGGTTTCCTCGGACCGGCCCGGCCCGAGTTTGCGCGGGGGGCGCTCTTTTTTGAGTCGCCCCGCGCCGCGCGCGATGTTACCGACTCCGTGCGCCGCACGCTCGAACAGCTCGACCTCAATTACTACGTGCCTTGCCGCATTCGCGAGCACACCGTAGCCGTTTTGGGCCTCGGCAAGACCGTCGACGGCGATTATCTCTCCAGCGATGACGTCGAGTTGGTGGAAACGATTGCCGGCTATGTCGCGGTGGCCCTCGACAACGCGCAGCTTTACACCTCGCTCGAACAAAAAGCTCTCGAGATCGCGCGCCTCAAAGACTTTAGCGAAAACATCGTGGAATCTTTGAACGTCGGTGTTCTCGCCGTGGATCTGGAAGGCATCGTCGAATCCTGGAACACGCGCATGGAGCAACTCTTCGGCGTAGCCCGTCAGGATGCTGTTGGACGCCAGCTTAGCTCTCTGCTCCCTGAAGAACTTGCCGCCGAGATTGCCGCGCGAGGCGACGCGGAGCAAATCACCGGAATATACAAACAGCGCCTTCACCATCAAGGGAAAGCGCTCACTCTGAATGTCTCGATCACACCTCTGGTCAGCAAGTCTGCTGAGCGCATTGGCCGTCTACTGCTTTTCGACGACGTCACCCAGCGCGAGCGCATGGAAGAGCAGCTGTCGCAGACCGAGAAACTGACTTCGCTCGGCCTTCTAGCGGCCGGCGTGGCGCATGAAGTCAACACGCCGCTGGCCGTGATTTCCAACTATATCCAGATGCTGGCGAAGCAAATGCCGGATGCCGATCCGCGGCAGTCCATCATCGAGAAAATCGTCAAGCAAACCTTCCGCGCCAGCGAAATCGTGAACAATCTTCTGAATTTTTCACGCACGGGCGCCGGTGAGGCTGTGGACATCGACGTAAACCGTGTGGTGGAAGAAACGCTTTCTCTCGTCTCCCATCCGCTCAAGACTTCGCAGATTCAAGTGGTGAAGCATCTCGGCGAAACTCTTCCCGCCGTTCGCGGTTCAGCGAACAAACTGCAGCAGGTCTTTCTGAACCTTTTCCTCAACGCTCGCGACGCCATGCCCGGCGGCGGCTTGCTGGAAGTGCGCACAGGCGCTCACAACGGTAGCGTGGAAATCGAAGTCGTGGATACAGGCGCCGGCATTCCACGCGAACATATTCACCGCATTTTCGATCCCTTTTTCACCACCAAAGCCAGCGGCCGCGGCACCGGGCTCGGTCTCTCCGTCAGCTACGGCATCATCAAGGAACATTCCGGCAAGATCGACGTCCGCTCGACTCCCGGCAAGGGCACTTCTTTTCACGTAGAGTTTCCAGCAGTCAGAAAGTCGGTTCATGTCTAAGGGCTCCATCCTGGTTGTTGACGACGAGTCGGAAATCCGCGAAGGCCTTGAACTCTTGCTTACGAGTGAGGGTTATGGCGTTTCGAGCGCGGAGACAGGTGAGTCCGGTCTTGCGAAACTCGGAGAGCACCCTTTTGATTTACTGCTGCTCGATGTAAGTCTGCCCGATCGCAATGGCCTCGAGATGCTCCGTGAAATTCGCAAGCGCGATCCGCAACTTTCCGTCGTCTTAATCACTGCGTACGGCTCGATTGAAATGGCGCGTGCCGCATTCAAGGGCGGTGCGCTCGATTTCATCACCAAGCCGTGGTCCAACGACGAACTCCTGGCGCAAGTCGCGCAGGCCGTGGAATCACGCCGGCTTCGGGAAGAAAACGTCCAGCTGAAGCGCGCGCTCAAGCAGCGCTTTACTTTTCCAAACATCATCGGCAAGAGCGAAAAGATGCTGACGCTGTTCGATCTGATTACGCAGGTTGCGCCGTCGCGCTCCACCGTGCTGATCAGCGGCGAAAGCGGCACCGGCAAGGAGCTCATCGCCAAAGCAATTCACTCCGCCTCCACGCGCGCGGACAAAGCCTTCGTTCCCGTCAACACCGGCTCGATTCCCGTGGATTTACTCGAATCACAGCTGTTCGGACACGTGAAAGGCGCTTTCACCAGCGCCGTAGCTTCCAAAAAAGGGCTCTTTGAAGTCGCGGATCAAGGCACAATTTTCTTCGACGAAATCGCCACCATCAGCCCCGAAACTCAGGCCAAGCTGCTCCGCGTGATTCAAGAGCGCGAATTCATGCGACTCGGCGGCACGGAGCAGCTCAAGGTCGATGTTCGCATCGTCGCCGCCTCCAACATCGAACTCCTGACGCTTGTCCGCGAAGGCCGCTTTCGCGAAGATCTGTACCACCGCTTGAACGTCATTCACCTCCAGCTCCCCCCGCTGCGCGATCGCCGGGAAGACATTCCCGCGCTGCTCGCCCATTTCCTCGCGCGGTATTGCCAGGAAAACGCCAAGCCCATGCGCCAGTTTACGGCGGGCGCGCTAAAACTTTTGATGGACTACGATTGGCCCGGAAACGTCCGCGAGCTGGAAAATGTCGTCGAGCGCGCCGTGGTGCTTTCCACGCAGGAACGCGTCGACGTCGATTTGCTTCCCGAAAGCATCCGCAGCAAGGAAATCGTGCGCGGCGTCCGCCTGCAGCTCTCGGAATTTCTTCCGCCCTTGCCTGGGGAACATGGTTCGCGTTCCGGCGCCGATCATCCGCAGCCTTCGCTGTTTCAAATCATGGATGAGATCGAACGCCGCATCATTATGGACATGCTCGAGCGTACCGGCTGGAATCAGACGGAAGCCGCCGAGCGTTTCATGATTCCCCTCTCGACGCTAAATCAAAAAATCAAACGGCTGGGGATTGACGTCCGCCGCCGCGGCCGAGCCGATGAAACTCTGTCGGCTTCCATCGGCAAGTAACCTGCTCGTCAAAAAGCGCTGATCGCGTTCTCCTTGTCTTTCTTCAGACTTTCAACTTGCATCTAAGAGTTTGACTATGCACAGTATCGCGGGATGATTCTTCGACTCTCAAGCCCAGCGGCGCGCGTCTTTTTTGTCGTCCTGGCATTAGTGCTGGTCGCTGGTCTTTCCTACTCCGGCATCCGCAATGCCTTAGCGGTGCGCGATGCGGAGCTCAACACACTCGCCGGCTATGAACGAGCCACGCGGCTGGAACCGGATAACGCCGCCAACTGGTATCTGCTCGGCCGCTACTGGCAATACAACCTGGAAGATACCAGGGCTCAGAACGCTATCGACGCCTATCAAAAGGCTCTGTCTCTTGATCCTCGTTCCGCGGACACTTGGCTGGATATGGGCACGGCATACGAATCGGAGGGCGATTTCGCCGCCGCCCGAAACGCATTTGTTCAAGCAAGACACGTGTATCCGCTCTCGCCGGAAGTGTCCTGGCGCTATGGAAATTTTCTGCTCCGTCAGGGCGAGCTAGACCCTGCATTCGTTCAGATCAGGCATGCCGTAGTTGCCGACCCAAAGCGTGCACCAGCCGCATTCGTCCTCTGTATGCGCTTCGAGCCGAACGCCAAATCCGTTGAAGACCGCGTGAACTCCGCCTTAGACCGCGTGTTGCCCGAATCTCAGACCGCCTATCTGAGCGTGGTTTCCGCCTTGGCCGCACAGGAAAAACCGGATCAAGCTCTGGCAGTCTGGTCGAGGCTAGCCGCCCTTCACCCGCAGCTACAGCTCAGCGACTCCTTTCCGCTGCTCGAACTCCTTCTTCACAGACGGCTGATGACCGATGCCCAGCGCGTTTGGGCTCAGGCTCTCCGTTTCGCTGGCATCGCACGCCCGGAGGGTCCACCAGGCTCTGTCGTGTGGGACGGAGGATTCGGATCGAATGTTATCGGCGGCGGGTTCACGTGGCGCTATTCTCCCTTCGTGGGCGGCGTGGTGGTCACACTCGATACAAAAGAAAAACATTCTGGAAATCGCTCTCTCCGGCTCACGTTCAACGGCCTCAGCAATGTGAACTTCAACGATGTGTGTCAATACGTCCCCGTCCAGCCTTCCACTTCCTACCGTTTTTCCGCATGGGTAATGACGCGCTCTTTGTCCACTGATCAAGGCGTGCGTTTTGGACTGCACTCCATCGGCGACTCGGCAAGTTCCGTCGCCTGGACGGATGATGTGGAAGGCACGCAGCCTTGGACCAAAGTCGAACTTCCCTGGACTTCGGGGAGCGATGTACGCGAATTGCAGCTCTGTGTGAGCCGTATGCCAAGCACAAAATTTGACAGCAAGATTCGCGGGTCGGCCTGGATTGACGACGTTGCTCTGGTCCCGGAGTCCGCGGAGCCCACCAAGCAATGAAATTCATCCGCATCGGTATCTGTGCCCTGGTGGTGTTTGGCGTGGCGTCCCACGGCGCCGTCGAGGATTGGGCTCGCGCCATCCTGGAGATTGGAGCGGCTTTGCTCTTTCTCGCCTGGGCCGTTCGCGCGTATCTTACGCAGGAGCATCAACTCGTCCTTTCGCCCCTGCTTTTTCCTCTCGTCTCTCTATTGCTGCTGGCCCTAGGCCAGTGGCTCCTTCATCGCACCGCCTCCTCCTACGACACACGCATGGAGCTCCAACTTCTCCTCGCCGATATTCTCCTTCTCTTCTTGGCCGCGCAATCGTTTCGGACTGTCGAGGACTGGCGCGGTTTTGTCTGGTTCGTAATGGGTTTCGGCTTTCTCGTCGCGATCTTCGGCATCCTGCAGCACCTCACTTTTAACGGCAAGCTGTATTGGTTTCGCGAGATGCACTTCGGTGGCATTCCTTTCGGGCCCTACGTAAATCGCAACCACTTTGCGGGATTAATGGAGCTCGTTATTCCGATCTCGCTGACTTCTTTGGTCCTCGGTAAGGTGCGGCGGCAACGCTGGTTTTTGGTCAGCCTCTTTGCCGTGGTCCCGATTGGCGCCTTATTTCTCTCCGCGTCCCGTGGAGGCATTATTAGTTTCGCCGTGCAAGTTGGATTTTTAGTTCTATGGCTCATTGTTCGCCGCACGGCAGGAAGAAACTTGCTCTCCGGCGGCGCAATCCTGTTACTCGCATTTCTCATGGTGTCTTGGCTAGGTGTGCAGCAACTTGTCGAGCGCTTTTCTTCCCTGCAATCTCTCGAGGTTACTAGCGGTAAACGAGCCTCCATGAGAGCAGACACTTGGCGGCTTTTCCTGGATCATCCCTGGACAGGCACCGGCCTCGGTACCCTCCAGATTGTCTTTCCCGCCTATGAAACTCTCTACGACGGAAAAATCGTCAACCACACCCACAATGATTACCTCGAAGGCCTCGCTGAAACGGGCATCATTGGTGGTTTGTGCTGCGTTTGGTTCCTGGGCGTGCTTTTCTTCGATTCGCTCCGGCGCTTGTTTCAACCCAATGGAGCCTTTGCTTCGACCATTCAACTCTCGGCCTTCGTTGCGTGTCTCGGATTTCTCACCCACGGCCTTGCCGACTTCAATCTTCACATTCCGGCCAACGCTCTCGTCTTTTTTCTCTTGGCAAATCTTGCGACGAGTGAGATTCGCCAGTCTACTCCGCAAATTCCCAAATCGGGAAACCCGCGCCACAGGCATCGAAATCACTCATAGACTTGGTCCTTCTGCCTGTATAATCAAGCTTGGGGGTCATCTATCCGTATGCAACCAGCGAGACTGGGTGCGGGGGCGTTGTGTCTCGTCTCCACAACCCTACTCGGATTACTGGTTCTGGCGCCGCCCAGCCGCGCGCAGGCCGTTCTCGAGACGCCACAACAGACGAATGATCGCATTCGCGAGCTTTCCGCCGCCGCTGCGCGCAGCGCGCCCCGTGATTATGTCATCGGCAGCGGCGACATGCTCACCATCGATGTCTTCGACGTGAAAGAGCTGAGCCGCGACGTTCGTGTAAGCCAAACCGGCACTATCGGCATCCCGCTCGTACCAGTGCGATTGCATGTTGCCGGTCTCACCGAAATCCAGGCAGAACAAAAAATTTCTGAAGTCCTGGAAGCAAACGGTTTAGTCTCGCACGCCGAAGTGAGCATTACCATCAGAGAACGAAAGAGCAAGCCCATCACCGTCGTGGGGGCAGTGGCGCATCCTTTGGTTTACCAGGCCGATCGCCAGGTCACACTTCTCGAAGTCCTTGCGGAAGCTGGGGGACTCCAAAACGATGCTGGCGATGAAGTTATCGTGACGCGGCCCGTGCCGAAAATGTCTTTCGACGAATCAGAACCGCCGCCCATTGGACAAGGGAATGCCGCTCCTGCGAGCTCTCTGCCCATCAGACAGGAAGCGAAACCTGCAGCGCCGGCAACTGCTTCGTCCCCTTCGTCGCAGAGCGCGGCCACAGCGGACCCTCCTGAATTGCAGGTGCCTAATGCTTCCGCAGGGAATTCCATCAACGGCACGGGCGCTCCATCAAGTTCCGCTGCTGTCGACACTATCACCGTTAATTTGTATCAGTTGATGGAAGCCGGAAATACCTCGAACAATATTCTGCTGGAAGCGGGTGACGTCGTAACCGTGCCCCACGCAGGGATCGTGTACGTACTTGGTGCGGTTGCCAGGCCCGGCGGATTCGTGCTCACCAACGACCGCGAGCAAATGAGCACATTGAAGATTCTTGCGTTAGCCGGCGGCTACACCAACATCGCCAAGACGGACCGCGCCGTCGTCATCCGGAAAGATGCCCAGGGCAAACAGCACGAAGTGCCCCTCGATCTGAAAAAAATTCAGAATAGCCAAGCCGAGGATTTGACGCTGCAGCCCAGCGATATCTTGTACGTTCCACAGAGCGGGGCAAAGCAGATCGTTCTGAGGTCGATCGAGTTTGGCATCGCGCTCGGCTCAGCCGTAGCGCTTTATCGGGTCGCGTATCACTAGAAAATGTCTGAAGAAAACAAACTCGTTCCCCGAGAAAATGGCTCCCACGGCGCCGTTGAATTGATCCCGCCATCTTCGCGTTTACCGGCTTGGGATCTCTCGCCGCGCGAGCCGCATCTGTACGACTACCTGCTGATCCTGCGCAAGCATCAATGGCTGATCGTATCGTTTCTGCTCGCCGTTGTAACGATTGTCACCATCGCCACTTTCCGCATGCAAGCCGTATATGTAGCCACGGCCCGCATTGAAATCGACCCCGCGAATGCCAACATCCTGCCATTCCAAGGCGCCGATTCCTACGGCTACGAGATGGACGTCGAGAACTACATCGAAACGCAATCGAAAATCTTGACGAGTGAAACCCTGGCTTTGCAGACCATCCGTAGCAGCGGCCTCGGCGCGCGGGCGGAGTTCGCTTCCGCCAGCGGACCCTCCGAAGCCCTAGCCGTCGGCAGCTTGGAAAACCAGAAGCGTCCCCCGGAGCTCGGCGCATTCCTTGGCAGCCTAAGCGTAAGGCGTGTTCCGAACAGCCGGCTTATGGATGTGAGCTTCGAGTCGACGGACCCGCAGTTCGCAGCGCGCATCGTCAACGAACATATTAAGAATTTCCAGGATCAAAACATCCGCAGCCACTTCGAGGAAACTACGCGAGCCACCACTTGGCTCCGCAATGAGCTGGACGAACTCAGGATTAAAGTTCAGGAATCGGAAGACCAGCGCATCGCCTACGAGCGAAAGAATCAGATCTGGACGCTCGACGACAAGTCCAACATTACCACCCAGCGCCTCGCCGATATTAATAAGGCTTTGACTGACGCCCAGGATGAGCGCATGAAGAAGGAAGCGCTCTTTCAGTTTGCCAAGGCTGGTGACATCGCCGACGTGCCCCAGCTTCGCGACAATCCCGCCTTTCAGGCGCTCGTTCTGAAACGGCAGACCGCGTCAGAGGAATACAACGACGCTTTGAGCCAGTACGGCCCTAATTTTCCCAAGGTCCTGCGTCTTCAGGCCCAGTTGAAAGATATAGATCAGCTCATCAAAAAGGAAAACGTCAATACGCTTAACCGTATCGAGATCGATTACCGCGAAGCCATGCAGCGTGAAACGATGCTCGTGCAAGCTCTCGATGAACAAAAATTAGAAGCGAATGCGATGGCCGAGCGCATGGTCGAATACAACATTCTCAAGCGCGAGGCAGAGGCTTCCAAGACTCTATATGACGGCTTGATGACCAAGCTCAAGGAAGTGGGCATTTCCTCTGCTCTGAAATCTTCCAATATTCGCGTCGTCGATCCAGCCATGATCCCTGCCTATCCTTCGCGTCCCGCCAAGGCAAGGAACATCGCACTCTCCTTTCTTGTCGGTCTTGTCGGCGGCATCGGCCTTGCCCTTATGCGCGAGTACCTCGACAACACGGTAAAGACTCCCGACGACATCGAGACTCTCGCCCGCTTGCCTTCCCTCGCCGTTGTGCCCCAGTTTGGTGGCTCCAACGGAAACGGCAAGCGCAAGCGGCTCTTGACCGGGATCTCCGCCAATGGTCACGAAAAACGAATCGAACTCGTTGCTCAGCACTTGCCCAAATCTCAAATGTCCGAGGCGTTCCGTGCTCTGCGCACTTCCTTGTTGCTTTCTCAGCCCGGCCGCCCGCCCCAAGTTATCCTTGTAACCAGCGCGCTTCCCCGCGAAGGTAAGACCACCGCCGCAGCAAACTTGGCTGTCACCCTTGCCCAACTCGGAGACAGCACCGTGCTCGTCGATGCGGACTTGCGCAAGCCTGGCGTTGGCCGGCTACTCAACATGGCCAGCGGCAAGTACGCAGGTTTGAGTTCCTACCTGGCGGGTGTTTCGAGCCTCGATCTCGTCATCGTTCCGCACCCCGACATTCCCAATCTCGCGGCGATCCCCACGGGTCCGCTGCCTCCCAATCCTGCGGACTTGTTGTCTTCCCAAAAATTGTCGGAGGCTATCGCCGAATTGCGCACCAAATTCAAATTTGTAGTCATCGATTCACCGCCGATCATGGCTGCCACCGACGCCGTCATTCTCTCCGTCCAAACGGATGGTGTCCTGCTTGTCGTGCGCAGCGGCGAGACGCCCAAGGAGGCGTTCACGCGGACCCGGGACTTGCTCGTCAGCGTGAAGTGTCACATCCTCGGCGTCGTTTTGAATGCCGTGGATTCCGGCGCTCCGGACTATTACTATTCTTATCGGTACTACCCTTATTCCTATGGCTACGGGCCTCAGGAAACGCCCGAATCTCCGCAGGAACATGACGACCTTGCTGAATCCGTCTCCGAGAGCTCCCCGCGCCATCGTGACGACGATCAGTCATTGTAAGGAGGCACTTTGCGTTACTTGATCACTGGCGGCGCCGGATTTATTGGTTCTCATTTGTCGGAGCGGCTTCTTGCTCGCGGCGATCGCGTCGTGTTGCTCGACAACCTTTCCACCGGAAGTATGGATAACATCCGCCATCTCAAAACTTCCGGACAAATGGAATATCACCTGGACAATATCGAAAACCTCCAGTTGCTCGCGGAACTCGTCGACGATGCCGATATCATCGTCCACCTCGCCGCCGCTGTTGGCGTCAAGCTCATTGTCGAAAGTCCCGTGCGCACCATCGAAACTAATGTGAATGGCACGCAGCGCATTCTCGAAGCGGCTTGCAAAAAGCGCAAACTCGTTCTCACCGCGTCCACTTCGGAAGTCTACGGCAAGAATACCAATGTGCCTTTTCATGAGGACGCCGACCTTGTCCTGGGGCCTACCACGAAAGGCCGCTGGAGCTACGCAGCCTCGAAAGCTCTCGATGAATTTCTGGCCCTCTCTTACTGGAAAGAGAAAAAACTTCCAGTCATCGTGGTTCGTTTATTTAACACGGTAGGTCCGCGGCAGACCGGGCGTTACGGCATGGTCTTGCCCAATTTTGTAAAGCAAGCACTGGACAACGGACCTATCCAGGTTTACGGCAACGGCCAGCAGTCCCGCTGCTTCTGCGACGTCCGCGACACCGTCGAAGGTCTCATCCGCTTGATGGATACCGACCGTTCCATCGGCGAGGTCGTCAACGTCGGGAACACCGAAGAAATCACGATTGAAGGCCTCGCTCGATTGGTCAAAGAGCGCACGCGCAGCAATTCCCGCATCGAATTTGTGCCGTACGATCAGGCTTATGAACCAGGATTCGAGGACATGATGCGCCGCGTCCCGAGCGTCGATAAACTCCACGCCCTCACAGGCTTCCGTCCTCAAACGCCGCTCAACGAAATTATTGACCGCGTTGCAACCTTCTTCCGCCAAAAGGAAGAGTCCCTCGCTCCGCGCGTAGCAACAAGTAGCGCTGACTGACGCTCGATTTCCATTCCTCGTAGGGGCACGGCACTGCCGTGCCCCTCTTTCTTCCCCCCGTTCGCCCCATCGCTTGCAGGGTGGCCTCAGCTCCAGAATCCGCAAACGTCCGCGATCTAGCCCCTACCAAATCTCTTGTCCCTATCAGACAAGACGTTTCGCGCTCACATTCGTCTCAAACTTATGCCAATAAGGGCAGTCCATCCAGTGGCGTGTGTGTGCGATTTACCGGGAACAATTCCTCCCAAAAAGCGTATTCACGGTAGTCACCCAAACTCCACGGAAAGATAAGGTCCGCGAAATGAACACTATCGCCTCACTCGACACCGCGTTTCGCGATTTTAAGTACGCTCTCCGCACCCTCGCACGCACTCCCGGCTTCACCGTGATCGCCATACTCACCCTGGCCCTCGGCATAGGCGCAAACACCGCCATTTTTACCCTTCTCGACCAGATCCTCCTCCGCCTCCTCCCCGTCAAAAATCCCCAGGAACTCGTCCTCCTCACCATGCACGGCCGTCATTACGGCAGCAATTGGGGCGGCAACGCGATCTCTCATCCCATGTTCCGCGATTTCGCTGCCCACAATGAAGTCTTCTCGGACATGTTCGCCCGTTTTGCTGCCTCAGGCAGCCTCTCTTTCAACGGCCAGGCGGAGCGCGTTGATCTCGAGTTAGTTTCCGGCAACTACTTCTCCACCCTCGGCCTCAATCCTCATCTCGGCCGTGTCTTCACTGCCGAAGACGACCGCGTCCCCGACGCCTATCCTTACATCGTCCTCAACTACGCCTACTGGCAATCTCGTTTCTCGTCCGATCCGCAAATCGTCGGCAAGACCCTCACTCTGAACAACTACACCATGACCATCGTCGGCGTCCTGCAACCAGGTTTTGACGGCGTCGAGCTCGGCCACTCACCAAAACTTTTTGTCCCGATCATGATGGAAAAGGAAGTCCTTGTCGGTAATCCCACCGACATGCTCCACGAGCGTCGCAATCGCTGGGTCAACGCCTTCGGCCGCCTCAAGCCCGGCGTCACTCGCGAACAAGCCAAAGCCTCGCTGCAACCCTTTATGCATTCCATGCTCGAAATGGAAGTTAAAGATAAGGCTTTCGCCCACGCCTCGCCGTATGATCGCGACCAATTCCTGAAATGTACTATCGACGTGCTCCCCGGCTCGCAGGGACGTTCCTATACACGCCAGGCTCTCTCCACGCCGCTCTGGGTTCTGATGGCCACCACAGGCCTCGTCCTTCTGATCGCCTGCGCCAATCTCGCCAATCTTCTTCTCGTTCGCGGCTCCGCGCGCAAAAAAGAAATCGCTATTCGGCTTGCCATGGGAGCCACTCGCCCTCGCATCATCGCGCAACTTTTGATCGAGAGCCTCTCGCTCTCCGTATTCGGCGCGCTCGCTGGCCTGGCGCTCGCCTACTGGGCGGACAAGGCTTTGATGGCTGCGTATCTCCCATCCGATTCCGGCGGTTTGCGCATTTCCACAACTCCCGACCTACGCATCCTGCTCTTTACGCTCGCTGTTACGCTCGCTACCGGCGTTTTCTTCGGCCTTCTTCCCGCCCTTCAAACCACAAAGCCGAATGTCGCTGGCACTCTCAAGGATGAAGCCGCCGCCGTCGTGGGGGGTGGCCATGGCGCCCTCCGAAAATCTCTTGTCATCGCGCAAGTCACACTCTCTCTTCTGCTGCTCATCGGCGCTGGACTCTTTACTCGCAGCCTCGGCAACTTACGCAATCTCGGCCCAGGCTTCTCGCCGCAAAATCTCATCGCCTTTGAAATCGATCCTTCCTACAGCGGCTATAGCGTCGCGCGGCTGAAAACTTTCTATCCCCAGCTGCTGGACTCTCTGTCTTCCGTTCCCGGCGTTCAGGCCACCAGCCTGGCCAGCGTGCGGATCCTCGAAGATAACGAATGGGACAGCAGCATGACCGCCGAAGGGTTCAGCGCTCCCACTCCCGACGCTCACCCCGAACCTTACATGAACCAGATCAGTCCGAACTATTTCGCTACTCTCGGCGTTCCCATCGTCAACGGCCGCGATTTCCGGCCCACCGACACTCACGAAATCAAACACAATCCCGAAGAAAAAGGCGAAATGGGTTGGGAGCCTTCGGTCATCATGATCAACGAGACTTTTGCGAAAAAATACTTTGCTGGCCGCGATCCTATCGGCCTCCACGTCGGCTTCGGATCCGATCCCGGCACTCCCACCGACATGGAAATCATCGGCGTCGTGAAAGACATCAAGTACACCAGCCTCCGCGATGAAATTCCCCCGCAGGCTTTCGTGCCTTATATGGCGGACCGCTTCCTCGGTGGCATGGTCGTCTATGTCCGCACCACCGCCGATCCCAATCTGCTCATGACCGCGATCCGCTCCAAGGTTCGCGACCTCGACGCCAACGTTCCCGTATTCGCCATGCGCACCACCGAAGTGCAAATCAACAACTCGCTCTCTAGCGAGCGCATGATCGCCAGCCTCTCTGCAGTTTTCGGCTTTCTCGCCACTCTTCTCGCGGTCATCGGCCTCTACGGCGTCATGGCTTACACGGTTGCGCAACGCACCCGCGAAGTCGGCATCCGGATGGCTCTTGGCGCCGCCCAAGGCAATGTCATCTGGCTCGTGATGCGCGAAGTTTTGATTCTCGTTGCCATCGGCGTGGCCGCCGGAGTGCCCGCGTCCTTGGCACTCACTAAACTTGTGCAGAGCCAACTCTTTGGCCTCTCGCCGCACGACCCTGCGACTCTCCTGATCGCGACGGTGGCCCTGGCGTTCGTGGCCTGCGCAGCCGGATACATCCCCGCGTGGCGCGCCAGCCGCCTCGATCCCATGAAGGCTCTTCGCTACGAATAGGTTGTATCGCCCGGTTCACTGCGGACAAACAAACTAAATTGCAAATGGATACTTCGGGTTCGACGCCCGTCGCTCGCCTTCATTCGCCCGGGATGCGGCTCCCTGTGAATTGCTCGCAACTCTCTGCCTGTGGCCGAGACGATCTATGGTAGCGCTATTTCAAACTGGTAGCTGCCCGCTGGAATCTCGAATTCGAGATCGTTGTTCTCTTTGTTCGCCGCATGAATTCTGCTGCTCTTTGCTAGCGTCTGCCCGTCAAGTTTGAAGGACTCAGCCTGCACTTTTCCGAGCGGCAGCCGCCCAGTCGCATTCGCAGGAATCGTTAGCTTCCAAATGGCCTTATTTCCGGAGGTCGACCATTCCGAGTGAATCGTTCCATAAGACGATTCGTACGAAAAGTCCAGACTCCCTAAACGCTTGTCGAAATTTGGATGAAGACGAATGACGTGAAAACCCGGATCGCTTGCGACCGTATCGATTCCAGCCGCGTAGCGATAAATCCAGTCGGCCACTGCCCCATACGCATAATGGTTGTAGGAATTCATGCTCGGGTCGCCACGCATTTGATCGCCGTTCCACCGCTCCCACATCGTAGTGGCGCCGTGCTCGACTAGATATCCCCACGACGGATACTCTGTGTTGAGGAGCAAACGATACGCAACATCGGCATACCTGGTATCTGTTAAAGCGCTTAGCAGGTACGGCGTTCCCAGGAATCCCGTTCCGAGACGCCATTGGTTGGCTTCCAGCCGATCCACCAAACGCTTTGCGGAAACGCTGCGCAGCGCATCCGGAAGCAAATTCATATGTAGCGCCAGCACGTACCCCGTTTGCGTTTCGACTGGCTTGTCGCTCAGGGGCGCTGCGGTCCCCGAAGCGAATACGGGAGGCGGAGGAACGCCACCGACAAACCCATCGGGGTGAACGTAGGCCCGGTTAAAGGCCGCTTTGATCTTTTCAAAAAGCTCGCTGTACTTCCGTTCGTCGTCCGTTTTTCCGACGGCGTGAGCCATTTGGCTCATCAGTGTCGCGTCATATGCCCAATACGCTGTGGCGATCAGATCTACGGGTGTCACTCCTTCGGGTGCGAGCCAATCTGCAAACGGAATGCCGTAGCTCTTTTTCCAAAGATAGTCGGGGTTCGCCGCTTGAATCGCTGCGAGATACTTCTCCATCCCCGCCCAGTTTTCTTCCACCACTTGCTTGTCACCCGTCTGAATCCACGACGTCCACGGAACGACGACTCCGGCATCGCTCCATCCCGTTCCGTAGCCTGGGTTAGGAATATTGGTCCCCGGCGCGAAGATTCCATACATGTCCGTGCCCACTTGCGTGCCGCGCAAATCCGTTCCGAATTTTCGCGAAAACGTCGTCAAATCCATGTTGTACGTCGCTGTCCTCCAAAAAACCTGCGCATCCGCCGACCAACCCAACCGTTCGTCGCGTTGCGGGCAATCCGTCGGAACTCCCACGAAGTTCGAACGCTGCCCCCACAAAATATTGCTCCACAGTTTGTTGAGCATCGCGCTACTGGTCTTCAGCGTCGCCGTGAACGGAGCATCCGTATGGAAAGGAACCGCTCTTACGTCCTCAAGTTTCGGCTCCGCCTTCAATCCGGAAACCTCCGCGTAACGGAAGCCGTGAAAAGTAAAGGTTGGCTCAAATTCTTCGACCCCTTTGCCCGCGAGAATAAAATGGTCTGTCGCCTTCGCTGTCCGCAGGTTGTCGACATAAAGCGTACCGTCCGGATTCAATATTTCCGCGAACCTCAGTTTTACGTCCGTTCCCGCTGCGCCTTGCGCTCGAATGTGCACCACGCCGGAAAGGTTTTGCTCGAAATCAAAAATGTAAACACCCGCAGATGGACTCGTCACTTTCTTGGGAGCGAACGCTTTTTCCGCGCGAATCGGCTGAAAATATTGCCAGACGATTTGTGTCTCCTTTGGCTGAACCAACTCTGCGGCGTTCCACTTGCTGTCATCGAATGCCGCCGCATTCCAGTTTGCTTGGACCCTCCGTGCGTCGTACGTTTCTCCATCATAGATTTCCGCGAAAAGGATGGGCGAGATGTCCGCCTTCCACTTTTCATCGGTCATAACCAAGTCCACGGATCCGTCTTTGTACTCGATCCTCAGTTGCGCGCGCAGCGCAGGCGGAGTGTCCCCATAGTTGTATCCCTGGCGATACCACTGCAACGGAGTTGAATACCAGCCAGGCGCCAGCAACGCGCCAATCGCGTTCTTGCCGGACTTGATTTCCGCCGTCACGTCGTACGCTTGGTAAATAACGCGCTCGCGGAAGTCCGTCCATCCGGGCGCCAGAATTTCGTTGCTCACCTTCCGCCCGTTCATCGATAGTTGGTACGCGCCAAGAGCCGTTGCATAAATACGCGCGGAGGCCACTGGCTTTGCAATTTCAAACGTCTGGCGAAGCGACTTTACGGCTCCCGTAGGCCAAGGGTTTCCCAGCTCGCCGGAGTCAAATCCGGAAGTCGGCGCAACGTAACGTTCCGCTCCGCTCCACGAGGAATCGTCGAATTCGCGGGCCTGCCAGTTCCCGCTTGCATCCAAGGCAGCTCGCCAACCCTCCGGCGTACTCTTGAACAATTCGACAGTGCCATCCGTCGCTTCGACATACAGCACAGCGTTCATCGGGGTCTGGCTGACGCGCGGCCGATTGCCTCCGCCGGTTAGATAATGAACCACCTCAATCGCCAATAGGTTCTGCCCTGTGCGCAATGCGCCCGAGACGTCTCGAATCGCATATGTTTTCCATGGCATTTGCTTCCATGGGGGCAGCGGCGCCGCTTCCATCACTTGTTTTCCATTGAGCCACGCGCCTGCCGTATCCTGCCCGGTCGCGTAGAGAGTGGCGCGCCTTACGGGCTTCGCCAGATTAAAATGGAATCGAAATGCGTGCTTCGTTGTCGTGGCGTCTTTAGGCGCTTCCCCACCGGCGCCCATGATCCACTCCGCGCCCGATTCTCGCACCTGTCTCAGTTCGGGCTCTTCATAGCCGATCCACTTTGCTTTCCAGTTTTCCTGCTGCAGAAGCCCCGTCTCCCACCAACTCGGCTCGCTCGGAGCGCCAGCCTTGCCATCTTTGTCCCACACCAAAACCCGCCAGTAATATCGTTTGCTCGGTTCGAACGCCGGGCCTCCGTAGATCACACCTTGAGACTCGCTCGATTCCACCCTGCCGCTGTCCCAAACATCACCTTTGCCGCCCGTAAGGTTCTCCGCTTTCGAGGCAACTTGAATTTGATAGGCAGTTTGCCGCGCCCCGGAGCGAGAGTCTTCCATCTTCCAGGACAGATGTGGTTTCGCCGTGTCCATCCCCAGCGGCGTGATGAGCGATTCGCATTCGAGCTTCACTGGCTTTGCCGATTGGGCTAGCGCGCTTCCAGCGAGGAGTAAAAAGCATGCTCCCGCCATTTTCGTAATCCCAAGTACGTTCCCAACGCTACGCTCGAGCTCTTTCATTCAAGATTCTCCCTGCCGCGCCGCGAGTACGAACACGCGCGAGACTGGCTACGGCCACTATGAAGGTCGGCGTCGCGCACTGTAGCGGCAACCCGTCCTGCCTGTCAACAAAATGCAGGACTACCGATGGGAACAGCCAAGATTTGCCAAACTTAGCTTGGTCTTGCGAAGAGGAGATTTGGAGTGCGGCAGCTCTGCTGCCGCTTTTCCTAATGACTCGCACGACTCTATATTAGGCGAGGCGCATTAGGCGCCCCTTCGAAGGGAACCTAGGCAGCGGCCAGATACACATATCGCAAAATAAACAGCGCGGTGAGAATCCAAACGAGGGCATTCACCTCTTTGTACTTGCCCGACGCGAGCTTCACCACGGTGTAAGAGATCAGCCCGAGGCTCAGGCCGGTCGCGATACTGAATGTCAGCGGCGTTGCAAGCATAGTGATGAACGCGGGCAAGGCCTCGCTGAAGTCATTCCAAAGCACCATCGCCAAAGACTGGGACATCAAAACGCCCACCAAAATTAGGGCCGGTGCCGTAGCGTACGCTGGAATCGCGGTCGCCAACGGCGAGCAAAACATGGCAAGTAGAAATAGTCCAGCGACGGCGATGTTGCTGAAACCAGTTCGAGCTCCAGCCGCGACGCCTGCGGCACTCTCGATATAGCTTGTGACCGTGGAAGTCCCCGTCAGTGAGCCGAAAATCGTTCCCACGGAATCCGCTAACAACACGCGGCCAACCCGCGGGATCTTGCCGTCCTTGATGAAGCCACCCTGCTCGCAAACGCCCACCAGCGTTCCCACGTTGTCAAACAGATCGACAAACAGAAACGCGAAAAGTATCTCCAGAAATCCAAGATGCAAAGCTCCTCGAAAATCCAGCTGAAGAAAAGTCGAGGACGGGTGCGGCATCGAAAAGAATGTCGTAGGCCAGACCGAAATGCCGCGCAGCATTCCCAAAACTGTCGTTCCGATAATGCCTATCAGGATCGCGCCGTGAATTTTCCGCGCCATCAAAATCAGTGTCAGCGCCAGCCCGAAACATGCAGTCTGTACCTCTTTGTCGGCGAAGCTGCCCAAGCCCACAAAGGTCGCGGAGTTAGCCACCACCAGCTTGGCATTTCGCAATCCAACAAACGCGATGAACATCCCGATTCCCGCCGCCGTCGAGTGCTTCAAACAGTCTGGCATGCCATTCACAATCTGTTCCCGAACCTTCGTGACCGTAAGCACCAGAAAAAGCACGCCCGAAAAAAACACCACTGCCAGCGCCGTCCTCCACGGAACATGCATCGACAGACACACCGAGTATGTGAAGTACGCATTCAGCGACATGCCAGGCGCAAGCGCAATCGGATAATTCGCGTACAATCCCATCACCAGCGTCGCCGCCGCCGCCGAAAGGCACGTCGCAAACACGACGCCATCCGCCGGCATTCCCGCCTGCGCAAGAATCTGCGGGTTCACCACGACGATATACGCCATCGTCACAAACGTCGTCAGACCGCCGAGCAACTCCTGCCTAACCGACGTCCGATTCTCTTCAAATTTGAAGTAGCGACTAATCAATCGTCCCTCCGCACGCTCACATGGTCCGCAAACTGTTTGTCACTCGCAGATTCTCCAGCCGCAGAACAGCCGATGCTACCTGCACAGGAAATCGCAGACACGTTGCCCTTCTGCAGAGCCTAATCGTTCCCTTGGTTCAGCGAATATTAGGCCCGGCCCAACTCACAGCGATTTCAATACGGAATCTTATTAGGCCGGTCGGCCCACGCGCGAAATCCCGCGAGCGCCTCTTCCCGCATCATCTGTTTTGTAGGAATGCGCCGCCCCGAATAAGCCAGTTTCAGCTCGCCGTAAATGAACGAGTCATCAAATCCAGCCCCAGCCGCATCCTCCGCCGAACTCGCAAAGTAGATGCGCGAAAGCCGCGCCCAATAAATCGCCCCAAGACACATCGGGCACGGTTCGCACGAAGTGTAGAGCTCGCAGTCCTTCAATTCGAACACGCCGAGCTTTTCGCAAGCCCGACGTATCGCCAGAACTTCCGCGTGCGCCGTCGGATCGTTCGTCGAGGTCACCTCATTCGAACCCTCGGCAATAATTTCCCCATTTCGCACGATCACCGCGCCAAACGGCCCGCCACGCCCAGATTGAACCCCTTCAATCGACAGCTGGATCGCCCGTTCCATAAAAGGATTACTCAAGTCCGAAGTCCGCCAATCGGTTCGATTGCCATCACCGACTCATTCTTTCAAGCCATCCGAATTCCCCGCCAAAAGGCGCGCCGCATGACCGCGCCAACGCGCAAGTATATGCCTGGCACCCAGTCCCCTAGCACTTTTTTCGTCTTGAATTATCGATTTTGCTGACTTGAAAACCTGCAGATATAAGTCTACGCTCGGGTCTCATTCTCACGAGCTTCTCTCCGTATCCGTCTTACACTATGAATCTGCGCGCCTTCCTATCCCGTCGCGTTGCAACTCCAGACGCCGTGCGTCCCGCCGCCCTGCTCGTCGAAGGAGACCACATTCAAGCCGTAGTCGCGCCCAACGAAATCCCGCCCCAAGCAGAACTCCTCGATTTTGGCGACGCCGCCATTCTCCCCGGCCTGGTCGATTCCCACGTGCACATCAACGATCCTGGCCGCGCCGATTGGGAAGGATTCGAAACCGCCACGCGAGCCGCCGCCGCCGGCGGATACACACTCTTGGTCGACATGCCTCTGAATTGCCTGCCAGCCACCACAAATGTCGCCGCGCTCGAAGCCAAACGCTCCGCCGCGCAAGGCCGATGCCGCGTCGATTGGATGCCCTGGGGAGGAGTCGTCGCCGACAACCCGCTCGACATCGAGCCGCTCGCCAACGCCGGCGTCCCCGGCTTCAAATGTTTTCTAATTCATCCCGGCATCGATGGCTTCACAATGGTCACGGAGCCGCAGCTACGCGCCGCCCTTCCTCACATTGCCCGCACAGGTATGCCGCTTCTCGTCCACGCAGAACTCCCCGCTCCAATCGATTTCGCCAGTGCGGTGCTAGCGAACGCAGATTGGTCGATCTACGAAACCTATCTCCAATCACGCCCCGAAGAAGCCGAACTCTCCGCGATTCGAATGCTCCTCTCCCTCTGCCGCGAATACAAATTCCGCCTCCACATCGTCCATCTCTCCGCTAGCCAAGCCCTTCCCGACCTGCGCGCCGCACGCTCCGAGGGTCTGCCGGTAACCGTAGAAACCTGTCCGCACTATCTGCACCTCACCGCCGAAGCAATCGCCAAAGGCGCGACGCTCTTCAAGTGCGCCCCACCGATTCGCAGCCGCGAAAACCGCGAACAGTTGTGGCACGCCCTCGGCGATGGAACGATCGACCTCGTCGCGACCGATCATTCCCCCTGCCCTCCGGAAATGAAGCGCCTCGCCGAAGGAAATTTCCGCACCGCCTGGGGCGGCATCGCAAGCCTTTCCGTAGCACTTCCGCTGATGTACACCGAAGCCACCAACCGCGGATTCACTTTAATCGATCTCGCGCGCTGGATGGCGCAATCTCCCGCAAGACTAGCCGGCTGCCACGCCCGCAAAGGCCGCCTCGCTCCCGGATACGACGCAGATTTCGTCGTCTTCGATCCCGAACGCGAGTTCACAGTCACCGCAGACCGCTTGCACTACCGTCATCCGATCTCGCCCTACCTCGGAGAAAAACTCCGCGGCGTAGTGAAAGCCACTTATCTTCGCGGCACAAAGGTCTTCAGCGACGGCCAGTTTCCGGGCCCTCCAATAGGTGTGGAGCACCGCCGCTAATGTTCTTCCTGCAGAAATTATCTTCCTCGCAGCGCCCTGTAGGGGCGGGGCTCGCCCCGCCCGCCCAGGCAGAAGCGAGGTTGCGCTTATCTCTCTCCCACCCCAGTCCCCGCTCAGATTTCGATTTGTCTGTCATACACTATTGCAAGCGGCCAAACCCTGCAAAAAACCGTATGATTTTGCCATTCGAATGAAAAACACGCCCATCGTCGGCACATCGGTCCCACGCATGGAAGGCCGCGCCAAAGTTACCGGCCAAGCTCTCTACGTCGACGACATGGTTCTGCCAGGCATGCTCTACGGCGCCACCGTCCGCAGCCGCATCCCACGCGGCAAAATCAGAAAAATTACTTTCGGCCCCAGCATCGATTGGAACGAATTCGTAATCGTCACTCCCAAAGACATCCCCGGGAAAAATTGCATCGCCCTCATCGAAGACGATCAACCGTGCCTCGCCGATGGGATCACCAATCATCCCGAAGAGCCGCTTCTCTTGCTCGCTCATCCCGACCGCCATCTCCTCACAAAAGCCGTCGAAGCCATTTCCGTCGAATACGATCCGCTTCCCGCGATCTTCGATATGAAAGAAAGCGAGGCGCTCCAACAAATCATCTGGGGCGCTGACAACACTTTCAAGACCTATCTGATCGAAAAAGGCGAAGTCGATGCCGTCTGGCAAAATGCAGACCACATCGTTGAAGCCGAATACACGACCGGCGCCCAGGAGCAGCTCTACATCGAAAATAACGGAATGATCGCCGCGTTCGATCCCCAACAAGGCATCACGGTGTGGGGTTCGCTCCAGTGCCCCTACTACATCCACAAAGCCCTCATAAAACTCTGCAACCTCCCCGCTGATCGCGTGCGCGTCGTGCAAATGGAAACCGGCGGCGCCTTTGGCGGCAAAGAAGAATATCCCTCCATGATCGCCGCCCACGCCGCGCTCCTCGCCATGAAGTCCGGCAAACCGGTGAAAATCATCTACGACCGCATGGAAGACATGGCGGCCACTACGAAACGCCATCCTTCCCGCACCCGTCATCGCACTGCCGTCAGCAAAGACGGCAAAATTCTCGGCGGAGAAATCGACTTCACCATCGACGGCGGCGCTTACAAAACTCTCTCGCCCGTCGTTCTTTCGCGCGGCGCGATTCACGCCGGCGGCGCTTACTACTGGCCCAGCATTCGCATTCGTGCCAAAGCCGTCGCCACCAACGCACCGCCGCACGGCGCGTTCCGCGGATTTGGCGCGCCGCAATCGCTCTTCGCGCTCGAACGCCACATGGACCGCATCGCCCAGGTCGTTGGTCTTTCTCCCGTCGAAGTCCGCCGCCGGAATTTTCTCAAACCCGGCCAAACTACCACGACGGGGCAAACCGTGAACGAAGAGATCAATCTCAGCAAACTTCTCGACCGCGCTCTCGATCTCTCCGACTATTCCGCAAAGAAGAAAATATTCGCGCAGGAAAATCAGCAAAGCGCTAGCAAAAAAGGAATGGGCATTGCCGCTTTTTTACACGGCGCAGGATTCACAGGCTCTGGTGAGCGTTTTCTCGGATCGGTCGTTGGCGTCGAAGCCTGCGCCGACGGCAGCTTGCGCATCCTTGTCTCCAGTACGGAATTTGGCCAAGGCACTAACACGGTGCTCTGCCAGATTGTCGCCGAAGCTCTCGGCATTCACTACGAAGACGTCAGCATCGCGCAACCCGACACGCACGAAGTGCCCAACAGCGGTCCCACGGTCGCCTCGCGCACGGTCATGGTGGTAGGAAAGCTCGTGGAATCAGCTGCCCTTGGAATCAGAAAAACTCTGACAGCTTGCGGCATGCTCGGAGATTCTCACTCTCCCGAAGAGTTCCGCGCCGCCTGCCTCGCCTATGTCGCAAAGCACGGCAAACTCCGCAGCCTGGCTCAATATGAACAACCCGGCGACATTGTTTGGGACGAGGAAAAATATCGCGGCTCGGCCTACGCAGCATTTGCCTGGGCTGTTTACGTCGCGGAGGTCACGGCAGATCTGACCACCTTCAGTGTGGCGGTCGACGATTTCGTGGCCCTCCAGGAAATCGGAAAGGTCCTTCACCCGGTTCTAGCGAAAGGACAAATCATCGGCGGCGTTGCGCAAGGCATCGGCTTTGCCTTATACGAAAAAGTGATTTGGGAAAATGGCCGCATGAAAAATGGCCAGATGACCAACTACATCATACCGACTTCCGCAGACCTTCCCCCCATCCGCGTTTTTTTCGAGGAGCTGGGCAATGTTCATGGCGCATTCGGCGCAAAAGGAATTGGCGAACTCCCGATGGACGGTCCCGCCCCAGCGATTGTAAATGCCATCGAAGACGCCCTGCACGTCCCCTTCGATTCCATCCCATTGCTTCCGGAGGACATCTTCGTCGCGCTTTCTGAAATCGATCCGCCTGAGACCGTTGCCACAACAACGAGAGCGCGAGAATGAGCCAATCGCCCCAGAGTCGCGCAAAATGCGAAATCTCTTTCACGGTGAATGGAAAACGGGAAACCGTGCATGTCCATGCCATGGAGCGCCTCCTTGACGTTCTTCGGCACGATCTCGACTTAACAGGAACGAAAGAAGGCTGTGGCGAAGGCGAGTGCGGCTCCTGCTCCGTCTTGATCGACGGAATGCTCGTGAATAGCTGCCTCATTCCAGTACTTCAGGCCAACGGCACAAATGTAATCACCATCGAGGGCCTTGCCACAGATGACCGCTTGCAAATCCTGCAACAGTCATTCCTCGACTGCGGCGGAGCTCAGTGCGGCATCTGCACTCCGGGAATGATCCTCGCCTCCCTCCACTTGCTAAAGAAAACGCCGCGACCCACACTCGAAGAAATCCGCGAAGGCCTGAGCGGCAATCTTTGCCGCTGCACTGGCTACATGCAGATTTTTGATGCCGTAGCGGAAGCTGCACGGCACGGAGCCGCAACATGAAGGCCCTCCCCGCCGAATATGAACTTGTCGCTCCACCCACTTTGCCCGACGTGCTATCGCTTCTCTCGCGCGAACCCGGCGCGTGGCTTCCCATCGCCGGCGGCACGGATGTGATGGTTCAATATTCCGCCGGAAAACTCGCCGCGCGGAAGCTGGTCAGCATCTGGAATCTTCCAGAGTTGCGCAGCATCGAAGTTACGGCAGACGAAATCCACATCGGCGCGGGCTGCACGTACACCGATTTGCGCAAACACGAAGTGATCGCTCGAGAGTTCTCGCTGTTATCCAGCTCCGCGAGCTGGACGGGCGGAATCGCCAACCAAAATCGCGGAACCATCGGCGGCAATATCGTGAATGCCTCGCCGGCGGCGGATTCTCTTCCCGCGCTCATGGTTTATGGTGCTGAATTGCTTCTCGTTTCTGCGCGCGGAGAACGCCGCGTGCCCTACGCGAACTTTCATATCGGCTATCGCAAGACACAGCTCGCGCCCGACGAACTGATTCGCGCCGTCTGCATGAAAAGACAATTTTCAGGTTACCATGCTCATGCGCGCAAAGTCGGAGCACGCAACGCACAAGCGATTGCTAAAGATGTGCTTGGCGGGCTTAGGACATCTTGACAGGTGGCATTGTCGACGATATTCGTCTTGCGATGGGAAGTGTCGCACCCGTCCCGCTTCGATTGAGCGAGACGGAACGAATCATAAAGGGAAAATCGATCGATCCTCAGCTCATCCGGTTGGCAAGAACGGCCGCAGCCGCTGAAATCCGGCCCATCGACGACATTCGTTCCACCTCTCGCTATCGCGCCGCCGTATCGGCGAATCTGGTCGGGGGATTTCTGGAGCAGCTGAACGGACACGGCGTGCGGAGCGAAAACAGAACAAAAGTGCTCGCTCAATGGAACGGTCATGCAGCCAGATAAAGCCGCGGAAGAAATCTTGCCCTGCTGTGGCTCAAAAGCTTGGGCGCGCGAAATGGCAGCTCGCAGACCAATCCTCAATGAAGCAGCTTTGTTGACTGCATCTGATGAGGTTTGGACAAATCTCCCGGAATCCGATTGGCTCGAAGCTTTTCGTAGCCATCCGAGAATCGGCGATTCGCATGCGCCAGCGTCCGCTCCGGTCCAGTCTGCCGCTTGGTCCAGCGCAGAACAGCAAAAAGTTGGGGCTGCCGGCGAGGATATCAAAGCTGCCCTCGCCGCAGGCAATCGCGAGTACGAACAGAAATTCAACCGCATCTTCATCGTTTGCGCCACAGGCAAATCCGCTCCGCAAATCTCTGGAAATTCTCCGGCGCCGTTTGCAGAATGACGAAAAAACGGAACTTCACGAGGCTGCCGAACAACAACGTCAGATCGCGCATCTCCGGCTGAAGAAATGGCTCTCTCCATGAATCGAATCTCAACTCACGTTCTGGATACGGCACTAGGTAAACCGGCGAAAGACGTCCCGGTACGGCTCGATTGGCAGGATCCCGCCGGCGAATGGCACGTCGTGGCTTCTTCCCGCACGGACGCGGACGGGCGTTGTGCCCAGTTGCTGCCAGAAGGCGAAGCACTTCGCGCGGGCATTTATCGTTTGGCCTTTGACACCGCCAGCTATCAAGTCGCTCAAAACATCCACGGACTCTATCCGGTCATCGAGATTACATTTCGCGTGCGCGACGGCGAATCGCACTTTCATATTCCACTGCTCCTCAGTCCGCACGGTTACACGACGTACCGGGGAAGCTGATCCAACGACGACGTTGTCCGAAAACAGCTACGGCAAATCGCGAGTGCGCATCGCAAAGGTAAAGCGGCAATCCGAACCATCACGATTTTCATGAATGGACCGTCGATATTCTTCTGGAAGGAGATTTCGAGTCCTGCTTCGTCGCCGGAGACAACAGCAAGATTCTTCCCACGGACACGATGAAAAATACCGTGTACTCGCTGGCGCGAACTTCTTCGGCGAACTGCATGGAAGAATTTGGCAAAGAACTCGTCTGCTTACATTCCTGGACCGCAACCCGCAAGTTTCTGCCGCGCGAGTCGCCCTCTCGGAAAAATCCTGGCAGCATTTGCTCACCGGAGGAAAGTCGCATCCCACGGCATTCGTCCAATCCAGCGGTGAGTGCCAGACCGCGGAGATTGCCGCTACGCGAAACGCTCCGCTGTCAGTCCGATCGGGGCTCGATAACCTTGTCATACTGAAAACGGCAGACTCGGAATTTGCGGGGTTCATCAAGGATTCTTTGACCACTCTCCAGGAATCCACGGACCGCCTCTTCGCCACGTCTCTCCGCGCGCGTTGGAGCTACTCGTCGCCCAGTGCTCCGTTCGCCGCCTTGCGGTCCAAAATCCGTGACATTTTGCTCAATATTTTTGCCGCTCACGTAAGCAAATCCGTGCAACACACTTTGTACGCCATGGGGGAAAGTGTTCTCGCGAATGTTCTGGAAATCGAAGACATCGAATTGACCATGCCCAACAAACACTATCTGCTTGCGGACCTTTCGCGTTTCGGCCAGGACAATCCCAACGAAATCTTTGTGCCCATCGATGAGCCTCACGGCACGATTGAAGCACGCCTTCGCCGGCAAGGTTGAGATTCTGTGTCTACTGCTCTAACCACGACAATTCGCGCTGAAGAAGTCATCGCTCGTTGCAAACAACTGGCGTCTTTTTCTGAAGACGCGGGCAGCATACGACGCACCTTTCTTGCTCCTCCGATGCGCGATTGTCACCGCGAAATCGCCAAGTGGCTTGCTGCCGCGGGAGCTAAAGTAACTGTGGACGCGGCTGGAAATCTGCGCGGCTTCTACGCCGCCGCACAATCCGTTGCACCACGACTGCTCCTCGGGTCCCACCTCGACACCGTCCCCAATGCGGGAGCCTATGACGGCGTTCTCGGAGTTGTTATCGCAGTCGCTTTGCTCGAAGCCCTGGAACACCGCCGCCTTCCTTTCGCCATTGAGGTCGTCGGCTTCTCCGAAGAGGAAGGAGTTCGCTTCGGTTTGCCTTTCATTGGCAGCCGCGCGCTAGTCGGCACGCTCGATGAAGAACTCCTGAATCGCCAGGATACAAGCGGCATTTCTGTTCGCAGCGCTATTAAACACTTTGGACTGAATCCATCAGAAATTCCGCGCGCAGTTCTGAGCGAGGACACGCTGGCCTATGTGGAATTTCACATCGAGCAAGGACCGGTCCTCGAATCCATCGGCCGGTCGCTCGGTGCCGTAGACGCCATCGCGGCTCAAACGCGCATGACGTTCGAATTTCTGGGCCGCGCCAACCATGCCGGCACAACGCCGATGAATCTCCGCCACGATGCTATCGCTGCCGCAGCCGAGTGGATCGCGGCCGTCGAGCGCACGGCAAACAACCATCCAGGTCTCGTGGCAACAGTGGGACAAATCGAAGCGAAGCCCGGCGCGACGAATGTGATTGCCTCGGAAGCTCGCGCGACTCTGGATGTGCGCCACAAGTCCAATGACATTCGCGACGGAGCCGTCGAGGCACTCGTTCGGCAGGCTCATGAAATCGCTGAGCGCCGCGGCTTAAAGGTTCAGCAAAACGTATTGCTAAGTCAGCGCGCGGTAGCCATGGACCCGTTTCTCGTCGATCAGATTCAGGAAGCCATCCGCAACGCCGGGTGCCAGCCACATCGCATGACAAGCGGCGCTGGCCATGACGCGATGATCCTCGCCGAAAGAGTTCCGGCCGCCATGATTTTTCTGCGATCTCCCGGCGGAATCAGCCACGATCCAGCGGAATCAGTCGAACTGGAAGACGTCGCCAGAGCGCTCGATTGCGGTGCGCATTTGCTGGAAACACTTGCAAATTCCACCGAACTTCAAAAAAGGATGTGCCGTGCATAATCCCCTTTACAATCTTGGTCAAACGCGAAGCTCCCAAAAACACAACCATCTCCTACTGACGCCAGACACCTTCGTTCGAACAGCATTGCCCGGCATGAAAGCCTCCGCCGCCATCGTGCACGCAGGTCCCGCCGTCGGCGCGAAATTCGCGGAGTATACCGCCGAATTCGAATCCGGCGGCGAACTGGGCCCAACCACAGCCCAGCGCTTCCTCTACGTCCTCGAAGGCCAGCTCAAAATAGAAGTGGATGGCCGTCAAAACGATCTTGTTGCACGCGGTTATGCGTACTTACCGGAGGGCACAGCGCATCGCGTCGTAGCAACAAAACCCAGCCGCGCCACCGTCATCGAAAAACACTATCAGCCGCTTGCTTCATTCGAATCGCCGCGCACAATTGTCTCCAGCGAGGATGCAATTCCTTCCGAGCCGCTGGATGGTGATGCGAGCTTGCAGGTAAAACGTTTGCTCCCCGATACAATGAATTTCGATTTCGCCGTCAACTCCATGGTGTACCAGCCAGGAGCCGCGCTCAACATGGTCGAAATGCACATCATGGAGCACGGCCTCCTGATGCTCGAAGGCGGCGGTATCTATCGCCTCGGCGATTCTTGGTATCCAGTCACCGCCGGCGATTTTATCTGGATGGCGCCGTGGTGCCCACAGTGGTTCGGCGCCATCGGAAAAGTCCCGGCAAAATATCTCATCTACAAGGATTCGAACCGCCATCCGCTGGCAAACATACCAAGATGAATTGCGAAATTGATCAAGACAGTCTGACAGCGGAGATCGAAGAGCTCGCTGCGATTTCAGAAGCGGAGCCGCCCGCCGTAACACGAATTGTTTTTTCGCCGGCGGATCTCAAGGCGCGTGCGTGGCTAATCGCTCTCTGCGAGAAGGCCGGATTAGCAGTGCGGCAGGACGCCATCGGAAATATATTTGCGCGCTGGTCGGGCACCGACCCGAACGCTCCTGCGGTGGGAACCGGTTCCCACATTGATGCAATCCCCAACGCTGGGAAGTATGACGGCGTAGTTGGCGTGCTTGGAGGCTTGGAAGCGATTCGCTCGTTGCAGCGTTCCGGCGCGCGCCCAAAGCATTCGATCGAGTTGCTCATGTTCACATCCGAAGAACCCACGCGCTTCGGAATTGGATGTCTCGGCAGCAGGCTTCTCTCGGGTACGATGACGCCGGATGCGGCGCGAAAGCTCGTCGACAAAGATGGCGCTTCGCTCGAAGAAGTTCGCCGCAACGCTGGATACGACGCGCCGCTTGAAGAAGTGAAACTGCGCGACGGCTACTACAAAGCGTTTGTCGAATTTCACATCGAGCAAGGGCCTTTGCTCGAGCAGCAAAACATTCCGCTGGGCATCGTTACGCGCATTGCGGCGCCCGCCAGTCTGCGCATTTCGATTGAAGGCGCGGGCGGACACGCGGGTGCGGTGCTCATGCCGGAGCGCAGAGACGCGTTGTGTGCCGCGGCGGAACTTATTCTCGCGATCGAAAATGCGGCGCGGAGTAGCGGCGCTGTCGATACGGTCGCCACAGTGGGCATCGTTGATGTTTTTCCAGGCGCCGTGAACAGTATCCCCAGTCGGGTGAAATTGACTCTGGACCTTCGCGACACAAGTCTGGAGCGGCGCGACGCCGTGATGCGTGCGATTGCGGCCACGCGTGAAACCATTTCGGCCAGGCGGAAAGTTTCGATTCGCGAGGAAATTGTCAACGCCGACGCGCCTGCGCAGTGCGCTCCTGCGATTGTCGACGCGCTCTCGCGGGCTTGCTCGAAAGATGGATTCGCTTCGATGAAGATGGTTAGCCGGGCTTATCATGATTCGCTTTTTATGTCGCGTATCGCTCCTGTCGCGATGTTGTTTATTCCTTGCCGCAGCGGGTTCAGCCATCGTCCCGATGAATATGCTTCGCCTGAGGACATTGCGCGCGGGGTGCTTGTGCTTGCAGAAACGCTCGCATCTCTCGCCGCTTGACACAACTTTTTTGCGTCTCCCAAACATTGAGCCGTACGAGTCGTTGGAAAAAGCGGTAGCTGGGCTGCCGCACTCCAAATTGCTTCTACGCAATATTAGGCGGGACTCAGTGTGATGCGCACTTGAAAGGGCGAGAGCACGTACAAGAGATGAGCACGCAAAAACATATTCATCCGTACGCTCCGGCGAGAGGGGCACGGCATGCCTGGGTAAGACGGGCACGATGAATCGTGCCCCTACAAGAGATGTACGAGACTTGTGGCGGATTCACCGCGTGACTAACCTCAGCGGCGTCATTGTTCTTGCTGGAAGCGGCGGATTTTGGCGTAGCCTGGTTTGAGGATCTTGTAGATGAAATCGCAGCGCTGGTCATAAGGCAGGAATGCGCTCTTCATCGCGTTGATGGTAAGGATTTCAAAGTCGTCCAGCGTAAGGCCAAAGGAGTCTCTGGCGGCCTCGAATTCCTTGGTCATCGTGGTGTCGCTCATCAGGCGGTTGTCGGTGTTTAGCGTGACGCGAAATTTTTCCTGGTAGAGAGTTTTGAACGGGTGTTCGGCGAGGCTGCGTGCGGCGCCGGTTTGTACGTTGCTTAGCAGGCAAATTTCGAGCGGGATTCTTTTGTCGAGAACGTATTGCGCCAGGTCGCCCAATTTCACTACTTTACCGTCCTCGGCGATGGCGATGTCATCGATTAGGCGCGTGCCATGGCCGATGCGGTGTGCGCCGCAGTATTGGATGGCCTGCCAGATCGATTCCTTTCCGAAACCTTCGCCGGCGTGAATCGTGATGCTGAAATTCTGGCGCTGAATGTAGTGAAACGCGTCGACGTGTTTTTTGGGCGGGAAACCGCCTTCTTCGCCGGCGAGATCGAATCCGACAACGCCGCGCGCGCGAAAGTCCACGGCGAGCTCGGCCATTTCCAGCGACACGTCCATATTGCGCATCGCGCAGATGATCAATCCTGAAGAAATTCCAAGGTCATGTTTGCCGCGCTCCAAACCTTTGAGGACGGCGGAGACTACCTGCTGATGGCTCAATCCTGTACGCGTGTGAAAAACCGGGGCGAAGCGAGTTTCAAAATAGACTACGCCGTCGCCGGCCAGGTCTTCGGCTTGTTCGTAGGCGACGCGTTCGAGGGCTTTTTCGGTTTGCATTACCGCGATTGTGTGTGCAAAGCCTTCCAGATATTTGGGAAGGCTGCCCTGGTTGGCACCCTGGTGGAACCAGTGGGCCAGTGCTTCCGGATTTTTTGTGGGAAGGCCGTCGTAGCCCGCGGCCTTGGCAAGGTCGATGACGGTTTCGGGGCGGAGGACACCGTCGAGGTGTTCGTGGAGCAGAACTTTGGGGAGACTTTTGATTAGGGCGTGATCGAGATTCATTAGGGCCTCCGGCGTTTTGACAAGGAGGAGAAGCGAAGCGGGGAAGAAGATAACGCTGAGACGCAGAGTACGTGGAGCCGCGCGAAGGAACGAGGCGAGCCCCCTACCCCCGGGGGACCCAGAGAATTGTTCAGTAAATGGATGAAAAGATTAGGGTTGCGGGTGTTGCCGCGCGTCGCGCATGTGCGCTGTGCTTGGATTGGAACGAAATGCTGGGGCTCCCACCCCCTCCCCTGTTTTTTGTAAGAATATGATTCGATGGGGGTTAAAGGGTGGGGGCGTGCAAAGAATGTGATTCTAAAGGGGATAGTGGCGAGTGAGGAGCGAAGAAAAGTCGATCTCTCACTCGGTTCCCTACGGGGCTCAGGGCAAGCGGGAAGACCGACCGTTGTGTTGGTGAGGAAGAGCCGGGGAAGAGTCGAGCTTAATGCAGAAACACTGAGTACGCAGAGGGGAGAGGAGAACGGGTCTGAAGACCCGCCACTACAAAGACCGAACGAGGGGAAACCCTTATGAATCATAGGGGATGGTAGCAGGGGGAAGAAGCGGATGTCTAGTAGCTTATTAGTTTACTGGATGCTTATTCGAACGGCGGGCGCGGATTCGAATGGGATGAGCGGACGTCGAGAGGTTTGAAGGACTTGAATGGTTAGTGATGGGTTTGTTACGGGTGTGGAAATGCGTGGAAAAGCGGGAAAAGAAAATGGGTGGTGAGCAGATCGTCGTGATTGAAAAGGAAAAAGGGCGCGATGAATCGCGCCTCTACATTGGGAGATATCGCTCGCGTTAGAAGGTGAGTTTTAGGGACATTTGGATTTGGCGGGGGCTGCCAATGGTTTTGTTGACTATGCCGATGCCGCTTAGGGTGGGGGAGGAATAGAGCGGCGCGCCGTAGACAGGGAAATCGTTGAAATTGAGGTTCTGTTGGACGTTGTTGATGGGGATGTCGAAGCTGGGTGTGTTGGTTAGGTTGAAGATTTGGAAAGTGAATCTGGCGGAGACGCGCTCGGTTAGCTGGGTCATTTTGATGATGGAGAGGTCGGTGCGGCGCTGCCAGGGTTGACGGAAGATGTTGCGCTGGCCAGTGGTGTAGGTGGTTTCGAAGGTGTCGCCGGCGGGGATGGCGCCGCCGAGATCGCCGGGATTGAGAAGCGGGACCGAGAAGCAATTGGGGTTGAGGGCCGGGAGGCCAGGGACGGTGCCGCTGTCGCCGGTGTACGCGCTCGAGGGCGTGCAGCCGGGTGCGAGTGGGACGATGGGGTTGGTGATTCCATCGCTGGTGCCGTAGTAGATGCTGCCGACCGCGCCGGAATAGTCAATCACGCTATACGGTTGCCCGCTTTGAATGATGGCTAAGCCGGAGACGGCCCAGCCGTCAGCGACGCGGCCGCGCCATGACGTCAGCTCATAAGAATTTGGGGAGTTCGTAGAGATAGGTGAAGTTGATGACGTGGGTGCGGTCGAAATCGGAGAGGCCGTAGCCGCTGCGAAGATCGGTGGCGTTGTTGCCGTTGTAGAAGAGGCCCATGGCGCTTTGTTCGTCGGTCGCATGGGAGTAGGTGTAGGAAAAGCCCGCCTGGAAGCCGTGACTTATACGTTTCTCCACGTGGACCTGAAGGGCGTTGTAGGCGGAGATACCCGAGGCGGTGTAGGACTCAGATTCAGAAGAGTAGCCGATGTAGGGGACACGGAGGTCGTTGTTGCCGCCTTCGTAGTTGGCCATCATGGTGGTGCCATCCGGGAGGCCCATGAAGCCGCAACCGGTGGTGACGTTAATGTTTGGATTGCAGTCGGGAGTGTAGGCACAGGCTGCAGGATTCAGAGTGGGATTACAGCCATTGGGAGCAAGGACAGTGTAACCATACGTGTAGTTTTGGCCGTGGATGGGATGGCTGGGAGTCGCGATGCCGGCCTGGTTGAAGGGGACAGGAACGATCTCATGGCGGCCGAGATTCCCGACGTAGCCGATGGTAATGGCTAGATCCTTGCGAGGCTGCCACTGGATGTCGAGAGTCTGATTGAGAGTGTAAGGGAGCTTATTGCCGCGATTGTAGTCGGCAAAGGAGAAGAGTTGCGCACCATCCGCGATGGCGGCGGCATTGGGAAGGACGATGTTAGCTGGATTGCCAGTGGGCGGCGGTTGCAGCGTTGCGCCCCAGGGATTGGAGAAGGAGCCACCGTTTGGTTGAGTGGGGTCACAGGTGGGAATGAAGTCCTGGTAGGGATTACCCAGCGCGCTGCAAACCTGCGAATTCACGAAGGGAGGAGCCTGGTTGACACCGAAGGGACCACCGGCGACTACACCTGCGGCAAAGCCCGGGGACAGATAGGTGAAGAGTTCGCCGCGGTCGTAGTACATGCCCCAGCCAGCGCGGACGACGATTTTGTTGTTGAACTTTGAGGGACTCCACGCGACGCCAAGGCGTGGGCCGAGGCCCCACTGCCGACCGGTGAGAGTGGAATCGCTGACGCCTTTGCTGGGGAAGTCTTTGTTGTTGCCAGCGATGAGGAAGCCGGTGTTGACGATGGTGTCGGTGGCGTCGTCGTAGTCGTATTGGGAGGGATCGAAATTGTACATGCGGCCGTATTTTTCGGTGAGACCGCCGTGGTAGTCGAAGCGGAGGCCGGCGGTGAGGCTGAGGTTGGAGAATATTTGATATTTGTCCTGGAGAAACATACCGGTTTCGTTGGAGCGATAGTAACGGTTCGCGTCACCCTGCAGGAAGGCGGTGGTAATGAAACCATCGGGAGTGTAGGGAACGACCAATCCCTGGAGGAATTGGGAAAAGTCGGCGAAACCGATGGTGCCTTTGTCCGTGCGCTGATCGCGAGTGTTGAGCTGAGTGTAGGCGAAATTGCCGCCGAAGGTGATGGTGTGCTTGCCGTGGGTCCAGATGGCGTTAGCCGAGGGCATGAAACGGTTTTGGAAGACGCCGGTGAAGGCGCCCTGGGAGGCGGCGCCACTGCCGATGTTGGTGGCGGCGTTAAAGACAAAGTTCTCGTTGTAAGGAGCGGAGTTGCCGTAGTCGTCGACGATAGACAAGCCCGGAAAGAAGGAAGAACCGAAAGTGTTGATGGTGGAGTCGGCCGCGGATGCGCCGGTGAGCTGCTGGACGTAGGCGCCGAATTGCTGGGGAGTGAAGGGCTGGTTGATAGTGCTGTAGACCTTTTCGCGGATGAAGCCGAACACTTCGACGACGCTGAGATTGGGTTTGATGACTTGCGTGTTCGTGATGCTGGCGACCTGGCTGCCTGCGTCGAGATGCTGCGTGAATCCGGGGGAGCCGGAGTAGGCGTAGGGAGCGATGCTGGGATCGTGCTGATAGTAATACTTCAGGGAGACGGTGTCTTTCGAGGTGGCAATCCAATCGAGATCAGAGACCGCTTGATCGGCTTTGAAATAGGCGGTGCCGGGCGTGAAGGTGTTTTCGGGGAAGCTGATGGTGGGGACGAAACTGTTGGCAGAGGGAAATAGAAACTGGCCGTTGGGGAGTTTGTAATTGAGGAGGCCGTAAGCGATGGGACTGATGTCGCCGGGGGCGGTGCCGATGACCGGATTGACGGTGGCGGAATCAGGAAAGTTTCCGTTAACGAGGGCGGCTAAGGCAGTGGGGCTGCGGTCGTCGGTGAGCCCGGGAGGGACGGAGACGCGGGAGCTGCCGATTTCGGCGTCGGATTTTTCAACGTGTTGGTAAGAGAGAAAACCGAACAGTTTATTCTTGATGATCGGGGCGCCCACAGTACCGCCGGCGGTGTAGTTATGCTGGCCGGGGACTTTATCGCTGGCGGGAATATTGGGGTTTGCATTGTAGAAAAATGGAGCAGCATTCATAGCGTCGGAGGCGCGATAGACGTAAGCGCTGCCGTGGAGATTGTTTGTGCCGGAGGCGGTACTCATGTCGATGTGGGCGCCGCTGGTGGACCCTTGCTGGGCGTCGTACATGGAAGTGTTTACGCGAAATTCTTCGATAGTTTCGGGAGCTGGCGTGGGGAGAGCCTGGCCGATCGCGAGATACGGTGATGCGGTGCTTTGAAGAGGCTCGGCAGTTGTGCTGGAGATGCTTGCGGCGCCGCCGATGCCGGTGTTGTTGACGACGCGGGCAGAGGCCACCTGGCTGGTGCTTTTACCGTTGAAAAGATTGCTGGCGTCGACGCCATTGAGGAGAAAAGTGTTGCTGGTATCGCGCTGGCCGTTGGCCCAGATGGGGAGATTGCCGAGGCCACTGTTGACGCCCGAGCCGCTGGCGAGTTCCGCGTTAACACCTGGAGAAAGAATGGCGAGCCCGGTGAAGCTGCCGGTGGGGAGGGGAACAGATTCGATCTGAAGTTTTTCGAGGATGTAGCCATTAGTGGTGTCAACGGCGTTGAGCAGGGGAGTGGCTTCGACGGTGACGGTGGTGCCGACCTGGCCGACTTTGAGTGTTGCGTTGAGGGTGGCAGTGCGATCCGCTTGCACGACGATGGAAGGAATTCTTTGCGATTCGAAACCATCGTGGGAGAAGGTGAGCGTGTAGGAGCCGATCGGGAGATTTACGAAATCATAGCTGCCGACGCTGGTGGTTTTTTGGGTGCGGGTGAGCGTGGTGGCGTCGGAGACGACGGTGACTAGCGCGTCGGCGAGGACGCCGCCGGAGGAGTCCGTGACGGTGCCGGTGATGCCGCCGAGAGTTTGTTGAGGGAAGGCTTCGAGCGGGAGAAGAAGGGCGATACAACAACAAAGAAAAGCTGCGAAGGAGAAGAAAGTTCTGCCTGATGGCTTGGTCATTCCGCGACGCCTCCCACTTTCTGCGAGCACACCCAACTGGTCATCTTCCGGATTTAGACCAAGCAAAAAATTTACAAAGGAAGTCGGTTTCACCCCGCTTGGCTGCGCCCGAGTGACGATAAGGTTGCAGGAAAGTATTCCAAATAGGCGTAGAACCAAAACGCAAACTTTCGTTTTCCTCGATTTGTTTTTTTATTTCACACGTGGAGCTGGAATTGAAATTGACGAGATGACGCGGCGGGCGGGGCCCTTACAGGGTAAACAAGCCCCGCCCCTACAGGGGATTTGAAACGGTGCGCGTGTTGCGGGCGCGGAAGAAAAACCAGGAGAGGCCGACTACAAGATAAGCGAGATAGATGTAGGGGAGTTTGCCGTAGGGGCCTTCCGGGACGGGGTAGAGATTTCCGACCAGGGCTAGGAGCATGGCGGCGCAGGCGAGCCAAGGAATAATTTGGACGCCGGGGCGGTAGGCGTTGTGGGCGCGCAGGTAGCGCGGGAGAGCGATGCAGACAAGAGCGTAAGCGACGATGAAGCCGTAAGTGGCTAGCGAGCCCATCCAGCCGTAGACGTCCAAGCCGCTGGCGCCGCGTGCGGCGAGAACGGCGACGGGGAGGACTGCTGCGGTTCCGGTGACGGCGATCGCGAGGCCAGGGGTTTCGTTGCGCGCGTGGGTTTTGCGTAACGAGCTGTGGGCGAGGCCGTTGTGCGACATGAGGAGCAAGACGCGTGCGGCGGCGGTGATGCAGGCGAGAGTGCCAGCAAACATGCTGACGAGGGCGCCGATGTCGATGAGCAGACCAAAAATCGGGAGGCCTGCGAGTTTGGCCAAGACTCGCATGGGGGCTGTGCTCGTGGCGAGATCTTGGCCCGCAGCGCGCAAACCCAGAACTTCCGTGTATGCGCAAACGATGAAGATGGCTCCGGCGAGGAGTGCGCTTTGGATGACCGCGCGAGGAATTGTTTTTAGAGGATTGCGCGCTTCGGAGCCGAGAGTGGTGGCGCTTTCAAAACCTACAAAGCTGAAGAGCGCCAGTACTAGCCCGAGGCGGAGGCCGCTGCCGGTCATGCCGCGAAGGTGGAATTGTTCCCAGTCGAGATACCAGCCATGGCGAAACAATACGAGGAGCACCACGATTAGGATGAAGGAGACGGAGACGGCTTCGATCCACAGCATCAGGCGTGCGGAGATTTTCACGTCGCGCCATGCGATCCAGGTGGAGATAGCGGTTACAAGAAAAGCGAGGAAAACGGCTGAGGTGCCGTGGCCCCTTGCGTCGCGCAGCAGAAGATTTCCGAAGTGATAGAAACCGCCGATTACGCTCGAGCCTGTGGCGATGTAGGCGAGGAGAAGGCTCCAGGCGGCCGTGGCTCCGAGAGACGGAGGAAGAATCATCGAGGCGTAGGTGTAGAGCGAGCCGGGCGATGATGAATAGCGCGCAAATTTACTGATACAGAGTGCGACGAGGAGAATTGCGGCTGTGGCCAAAACGTAGGCAAGCCAGGTGCCGTTGCCGGCGAGGGCGCAGACGAGCGGAATGGTTGCGACTGGAGTTGTGGTGGGCGCGATTGTGGAAACGGATTGTGCGAGTGTCTCCATGGGCGAGAGGACTTCGCGCCGTAATCCATAACTTCCAGTTTCGGGAAGCGTTTGCGCCATTTCTTTAGCTGAGCCCTTCTGCGATTTCTTCAGCTCGTCAGGAAACAATGGCGGTCACGATATAGAGTCTGCACCGTTGGCACAAGCGGTTTATCGGTCAGAGACGAATCAGGGCCCCTTTATAATTTCGATTTGATGCTGCTATTGTTTGGCTACGTGGGGCTCCCGGCGCTTTACACAGGGACAAAACGAAAATTAGTTTTCTATTTATTGAGACCGGCTAAGTGCGGAGCCGTGCTGGTCGGTGAGAAAAGCGGCAGCAGACCTGCCGCACTCCAAATCGCTCCTCGCATTATTGTGCGGGAGTCAGTTGGTTGAAGTCGCGGATTCGGCGAGAGTGGGAGCGATATCGGCCCGCTGCGAACCGAGGAAGGAATAGAGGGAAATATAGATGTAGGCGAGGAATGGGACGCTGTAGGCGAGAGCGTAGCTGTGTAACTTGTCTGAGATGAGGCCCATGATTGGGGTGAGAACGGCTCCGCCAACAATCGCTAAGACCAGGAATGAACCGCCTAATTTTGTGTTTGGGCCGAGACCTTTCAGGCCGAGCGCGAAGATGGTGGGGAACATTAAGGACATGAAGAAGCTGGTTAGGAAGACGCACCAGATGCCGACCCAGCCTGGAAAAAAAACGCCGATGGAGACTAAGACCATATTTGCCACGGCGTAGAAACCCATAAGGCGGCTCGGCGAAATGAAGCGCATTAGATAGGCGGAGACGAAGCGGCCGACGCCGAACGCGGCAAGCGTTCCGATGAGGAAGTATCCGGCGGTTTTTTCGGGCTTGTGGGCGTACTCCTGGACGTAGGGAATGAAATAGCTCCATGTGCCAACCTGGGCGCCGACGTAGAAGAATTGCGCTACAACGGCGAGGAGAAAATGCCTTTGGCGGAGGAGTTGGCGCGCGCTGCCGTGATCGCCGGCGGCGGCTTCGTTTTCGCTCGCGATAGCGGGGAATTTGGTGCGGAGAATGAGCAGCGCCCAGACTACCGCGACGACGCCAAGGACGAGATAGGGGCGGACCACGCGCAGAACTTCAAATTGAAGGTAGGCCTGATAGGTGTGGTCGGCCTGGCGGGCGGCAATTTGCGCGGAGGTCAGCTCGACGCCGGAAAAAATGAAGACTGTACCGATCAGTGCTCCGGTCATGGCACCGAAGGGATTGAAGGCTTGCGAGAAATTCAGGCGGCGTTCGGAGGTGTCTTGATCTCCAAGCTGGGCGATGAATGGATTGGAGGCGGTTTCTAGAAAGGACAAGCCGCTGGCAATGACAAAAAGAGCGAATAAGAAGAACGCATAGCTGCTTTGGAGCGCGGCCGGCCAGAACAGGAAACAGCCGGAAGCGAGGAGCAGGAGGCCGACGATGAAGCCCGGTTTATAGCCCACGCGTTTCATGAAGAGAGCCGCGGGGATGGCTGGAAGAAAATAGCCGAGATAGAAAGCGGTTTGCACGAGGCTGGCTTGAAAACGAGAGATGGCGAAGGATTTCATGAAGTGACGGATGAGGACGTCGTTCAGGTTATTGGGGATGCCCCAGAGAAAAAAAAGCACGGTGACGAGAATGAAGGGAACGATTTGGCCCGCGGGAAATAGAGAATGACGTGTGGACGCCGATGGTTTTCCTGGAGAGCTTTCGAGTTGATGATTTGGCATCGTCCGTCTTCTCCTGAAGCCGCCTTAAAAGTGCCTGAAAAGCAGAACTCTCGGGCGCGTTTTTCTTGATCAGTCGAGTTGCACCATGATTTTTGTGAATTTCGAAGGATTCGAGCTCCAAGCTGCAAGGATGCCTGGAGCGTCGTCAAGGGAGACGATTGTGCCGACAGCGTCCTCGACGGGAAACTTGCGCTCTTCGAGCATTTTGATCACGGTGCGAAAATCCTCCGGTAGCGCGTTGCGCGAGCCAAGAATATCGAGTTCTTTTTGGACGAAGAGTTTGGTTTCGTAGGCGACCGGTTCTTTGGCATAGCCGATGTAGACGACTCGGCCGGTGAAGGCTACTTCCTCGACAGCGGCGCGAAACGTATGGTGATGGCCGACGGCTTCGATGATGACGTCTGGTCCGCGGCCGTCGGTGAGTTCCAATAGCTGATCGTGGAGCGGAGATTTGGTGGAGTTCACTGTGTGAGCGGCGCCTGCTTTTTTGGCGAGCTGAAGCTTATCATCGTCGAGGTCGACAGCAATGGTTGTGGCGCCGGAAAAATGAGAAGCGGCGATGGCGCCGAGGCCCACGCCTCCGCAGCCGAAGATGGCGACTTTGTCGGCGGAGGTTACGCGGCCTCTGGCGACGGCGTGAAATCCTACCGTGAGCGGTTCCACGAGGCAGAGTTCTTTGATCGAGAGCGCGGCGGAGTACAGCTTTTCGGGCGGCATGGTGATGAATTCGGTTAGCGCGCCATCGCGCTGGACGCCGAGAGTCTCGTTGAACGCGCAGGCGTTGGGACGGCCGCGCAGGCACGAGGCGCATTTGCCGCAATTCGTATACGGAGACATGGTGACTTTCACACCGGCAGCGAGCGACGGAAACGAAGAGATTCCTTCGACAATCGTGGCGGCGATTTCGTGCCCAGGGATTCGAGGAAACTGAACCATGGGATTTTTGCCACGGAAAGAATTCAAATCGCTACCGCACAGGCCAACCATGCGGACGCGCAGCAACACTTTGCCGTGCTCGACCTGGGGCAAGGGAACAGACTCGATCGAGGCCGCGCCTGGTTGCTTGATGATGAGTGCTCGCATGGTTTGCGAATTCATACGGTGCGGCCCAGAGAGTAGACTTTGGTGGCCACGCCGCCGAGAATCATTTCCTGCTCCGCACTGGACAATCGAGAGATGAATTCGCGAAGAGTAGAAAACCAGGTTTGATAGGTAGCTGCCAAGAGGCAGACGGGCCAGTCCGAACCGGCCATCAGTCGTTTGGGACCGAAAGCGTCCAGGACGACTTCAAAATATGGCAACAAGTCCGGAAGGGTCCATTGCTTCCAGTGCGCTTCGGTCACCATCCCGGACAGCTTGCAATAGACATTTTCCCGGCGCGCCAGTTCACGAATGTTGGTGCGCCAGGGTTCGAGCACGCGGTCGCGAATGCGGGGTTTGGCGATGTGATCCAAGACGAAGACCTGTGTAGGATGGCGATCGACGAAGGAAATGGCGGCGGGGAGTTGACGCTCGAAAATCAGAATGTCGTAGACGAGCCCGTAACGTTTAAATAGCGCGATACCAGCGTTGAAATCTGGGCGGAGCAGAAAAGCATCGTCGGGTTCGTCCTGAACAACGTGGCGCAAGCCTTTTAGCTTCTCAAAATGGTGAAACCGTTCGAGGACTTGCGGAAACTCGGGGCTGGCAATGGGCGCCCAACCGACAACACCTCGAATGATGGGAAATTCTTGAGCGAGGTTCAGGAGGAACTCGGTCTCTTCCAGCGATTGTCTTGCTTGAACGGCAACGCTGCCTTGCATTCCGGAAGACGTGAGCGCTTGCTGGAGATCTTGCGGAAGAAAATCTCTGGCGATGGGCGCCATATTGCCGGCGATCCAGCCGTACTCTTCTTTCGAATAGCGCCAGAGGTGGTGGTGGGCGTCAATTCGCTCTGTCATTTTATTCAGACTTTGGAGAAGGCGGAGCCGTGTTGCAGGCGAAAGCGGCGCGCTGCGCTGTCGGACAGAGCCGCATGCAGAGGTGTGAAGTACACGCGGGGAAGAATCGCATTTACGAGGACATTATGTCGAGAGGATTCGATGGCTGGAGATTCTGCGAGCGGGTCTGCGAGCGTTTGCCGCAGAAGGTTGCAGCTGAATTACTGCAGCTTCGCGTATTCGTCCTTGGCTTGCTTCAAGAGGGGGAGGTTGGAGTCGGCGTCCTTCCAGAGACTCAGAAGCGCCGCCAGAGTTTCGCGGGCCTTTAGTTTATCGCCGCGCGCAGAATAATCTTGAGCTAGCGCGTAAAGAGCCTCGAGCCAGCGCTGCTGCGGCTCCCAGCCGAGCGGAAGGTCGGGTAAGTCAAACATCTTTTCGTAGGTGAGAACAGCCTCGTAGGTCTTCCCAGACTGCTGATAAGCATGGGCAAGAGCTTCGATCGAGAAAGCCGTGCGGTTTTCGCTGTCAGACTGCTTGAGCAAATCGATCGCTTTGTCGTACTGCTTCAGTGATAGTGCGATTTCGCCCTGGAGAAGATGCAAGTAACCCATCTGTTCGAGGCTGCCGGGATCCACACCGGGAGCGATCATGGCGGAAATCTTTTGCGCTTGATTCACCCAACCGGCGCGGGCGTACGCGTCGCCAACTATCGCGCCGAAAAGGACTTTCGATTGAAAGTCTTTTAAGTCTGCTGTGGCAGCATCCAGATATTGCTGTTGTGCTTTCGCGTCGCCTTTTCCATCGGCCACGATGGCAAGCAGGAGGTGAACACGGGCCACGCTGAGAGGAGAGTTGTGTGTTTTCAGAATCTCGAGAGACTGCTGCAAACGGCCTTGCGCACTGGCGTAGCAGCCGCGGTAGAGATCCAGGAAAGCAAGTGAGCGGACGCCGCTTTCGCGGGTTTCGGGACTGTCGAGGAGGGCCGAAAAGACTTGCCGGGCTTTGTCAATCTCGCCGTTGGCAACAAGCGCGAAACCATATTCGCGGTTGATATTTCCCGAGGTCAGCCATCGCGGTTCGAGGTCGAAAGCTTTGGCATAGGCCTGAAGAGCGCCGGGATATTTACCAAGAGATTTGTAAGCGGTGGCAATGCCGACATAAGCGTGAGCGAAATCGGGGAGCACGCGAAGGACTTCATAATATTGGGAGATGCTGTCCTGCTGGCGGCCATTCTTGCGCAGCAAGTTCGCGTAATCGAATCGCATTACGGAATCATCCGGGTAGCGGTCCAAATAAACGTGAAAGAGGCTTATGGCCTCGCCGACATGGCCGCGATCGGCCGCGTAGCGCGTTTGGATGATTTGGCGTTCGCGGTCCGTGATATGCGAAAGCGGCGAGAGCGCCTTCTCGTATTCTTTTTGCCCGTCTTCGGGCTGATGGAAAATGAAGCTGTAATAAGCACCGCCGAGCGCGGCGTGGGCCATTGCGAAGTCCGGGTCGCCAGCAACCGCAGCCTTAAACAGAGTGCCGGCACCTAAATATTTGCCCTGATTCCAGAGGGCCGAGCCTTCGGCATATTGCTGCAAGGCGCTAAGAGATCGCGTGGTGACCTGGGGAAGCGGTTTATCGTCAACATGGATTTCGTAGAGAGATTCTCCGAGTGCTTCGCGAATTTCCTTCGAGAGTACATCCAGGGCTTCGAGGATGTGATCTTCCCCGTAGGACCGCTCGGTGTAGGAGCGGACAGTTTCGCCAGACCGCGGATCAATCAACTGGGCGGTGAGGGCGTACTCCTGCCCGGTGCGCGTAATGCTGCTGGCGATCAAACCTCGAATATTTTCGCGCTGGCAGATTTCGCGGCCGAGCGACGGGGTTATCCGATCGTTGGGGGCTTTTTCCATGCGGGTCAAAACGGAATCGAGACGCGTGCGAGGGAATACGTTGGCGTAGCGGGATTGCTCGATGCTGACAGCAAAAGCCGTGCCGAGAGCGGTGTCGAAACGTGGATCGCCCGTTTGATTTTCGAAGTCGGCGAGGAGAACGGAGTCGCGCGAGCGGAATGAGAAAGCGGGGTGGCCGTGAGTGAGCCAAAATGCGGCCCCGGCAATAATCGCAATTGCGGCGGCGAGCGAAATCCAAAGGCTGAGCCGAGCGGTAGCGGATGGTCTTGCGCGAGGCAATAGGGGTGGTTCCGCAACCGGAGGAATTGCCGGCGCAAGCTCCGAGGGGGGTAGCGGGGGGACGACGGGCGGAAGTGCATCGAGGCTTTCCGGGTTTGAAGGGTGACCGTTGACGAGCTCGACGGGAACGAGGAACCGATAGCCTCGGCGAGGAATGGTCTCGATATAGCTGGGCTTTTCGGAATTGTCCGAAAGAGCGTCGCGAAGTTTGCTTACAGCGGTGTTCAGCCCGGCTTCGAAATCAACAAAGGTATCATCAGGCCAAAGACGCCCTTTCAGCTCCTCGCGTGTGACGAGTTGGCCTTGCCCTTCTGCGAGCGCCGCGAGGACGCGGAGGGGCTTCTCCTGAAGCCGAATTCTCATGCTGTATTTGCGGAGTTCGCCTGCCCGAAGGTCAACCACATAGGGACCGAACTTTAGCGTCGAGCGGCTGGGGGTCGACTCCATCGGCAATCCTCTGGGGGACCGGAGCGAATGGCGGTGATTGTAACACGCAAAGAAGGTTGCGTTCGCAACTCTCCTCGACGAGCTAAGCCTTTTGCTATCTGGCGGCTACCTCTTAAGACTTAATGCACAACTAAGCTTTCTTCAGTCGATTGACCCTCCGGGTTCGTTCACCGCAGACTCGGCCACAACCTCCTCAGGAGCAAATCGCTCATGGATCAACCCACGGCCATTTACAGAGAAGTGGAGTTCGAGGAATTGCTAGCCACAGCATCGGAACACGAACGCCAAAGGATGCGCAAAGAAATAGAGGCACAAGAATCTTCGAAGAGTGCCAGTTTGGAAGGCTCGAAGTAAAAGGATTTCACGAGGAGCGAGCATGCGCCGTCCGTTTCCCATTCTGCTGCTGGCAGTCGTCGTTGGCGTCTTGACGTGGAACTGTAACGGCACCCTTCCACAAGGCGGCAACCAACTAACAGCGTACAAGGGTAACAACCAGAGCACGGTGATCAACACTGCCTTTGCCACACAACTGCAGGCCCAATTGCTTAATGGACTTAGACCACTTGGAGCTCAAATAGGAATCGCCGGCGAGCAAGTGACATTTACGATCATGCCGGACCCAGTGAGCGGAGCGGGAGGTACATTTGCGAATGGAACGGTCACCGACATTGAAATGACCGCCGCTGCGGGCGCGGGCGGCCTTTCCACCGGAATTGCGACCTCCACCACAATCACAGCGAACGGGAAGGCTGGGCAGTTTAAGGTCGTTGCGTCTGTTCCAACAACTGACGCTGCTATCCCGGCTACATTTATGTTGACGAACACACCTGCGGCGGCGGCCGCGATCAAGGCGACGGGTGGCACGCCGCAGAGCGCAAGTATCAGCACGGCCTTTGGAACGTCTCTGCAAGCTACGGTAGCAGACAGCCAAGGTAACCCGGTCCCAGGGGTTTCGGTGATGTTCACGGCGCCCTCCACCGGGGCCAGCGGAACATTTGCGAATGGCTTGGCTGCGGAAACGGATACCACCACAGCCAAGGGCGTGGCCAGTTCCACTGTTTTCACCGCGAACGCGACAGCGGGTGCATACTCGGTGATAGCGTCAACACAGGGTGTTTCCCCCTCCGCAACATTTGCTTTGACAAACGCAACCGCGCCACCAGCCCAAATCGTTCCAGGTCTCTCGCAGAGTGCGCCCATAAATTCAGCCTTCGCTGCACCTCTGACTGCCACGGTCGAGGACAGTTCTGGCAACGCGTTGTCCGGCTTTTCCGTGACATTCTCAGCACCTTCGACCGGAGCCAGCGGCCTGTTTGCGAACGGCCTGACGACGGAGACGGATATCAGCGGCGCCAATGGCGTGGCCAGTTCCTCTATATTCACGGCCAACGCGGTCTTGGGCTCCTACCAGGTAACGGCGGCAGTTGCGAGCGGTTCCCCTTCGACGACGATTAGCCTGACGAACGCTCCGGCCATCAATGTTCTTTCTGCCCTGCGTTACGTCTTCGAAATCAATCAAAGCGCAATCTCTGCCTATGCTGTTTGGCCTTCCACCGGCCAGTTGCGCTCCATGAGCTACTTCATGCCCTCTGATTACAATGCCTTTGGAAGCGCGCCCACCGGCGCGATTCATCCGAACGGGAAGGTGCTCTATGTCACAATCGCCGGCCTATCGGTAGGCAGCAGCTTGTGGACGCTGGAAGTGGGGCAGAACGGTACACTCACGCAAGAAGCAATTACCAGCTTCCCAAACAGCTTTCAGTATTTGGCATGCGATCCTTTAGGCCGGTTCCTTTATGCGAGTGACTCGATTGGTGGGACGATAAACGTCCTGGCTCTCGATCCCACCAAGGGGATTCCGGGATCCCCCAAGCCGGCGTTATCAGGGGGAATTACCGATCCAACAGAATTGGTGATCGATCCGACCGGAAGCTACCTTTTCGCGCTGAACAGCATATCCTCGGTTTTCATGTATCACATCGATGCCACAAGCGGCGCCCTTTCGCTGGTCGGGACGTCTCAAAACGCGGGCACAAGCAATTCGTCTTTGACGCTGTCGCCGAATGGGGCGACCCTCTACGTACCCTCCGGCAATTTGATTTATGCATTCAGCGTGGATCCGACATTGGGTCTGACTCCCCTCCAGACTTCGCCTTTCAGCCTTCCGGCCTCTAACTTTGCCAAAAATGCCGCGGTAGATCCGAGTGGGAAATACCTTTATGTGACCACTCAGAGTTCTGACGGGTTGTATGGCTTCTCCATTGGTTCATCGGGCGCAATAGCGCCGCTTTCTTCCTCATCCTTCGCCGTAGGCCACTCTCCGTATCAAATCAACCTGGATCCCTCTGGACATTACGTTTACGTTACCAACCAGCTGGATGCCTGGGTGTACTCGGCCGACAGCACCACAGGAGCACTGACTCCGATCAGCCAAATAAGAACCATGGGAACGATCGGAAGCGAAGCACAAGTACTGAGCATAGGAAGCAGTCCCTTGACCTTCACGCCCACTGCGCTGTACGTGGCGAACTCAGGCAGCAACAACATCTCTGAATTCAAGATCGACTCATCGAGTGGAGCGCTGACTAACGGCTCGCTGGTCGGCGCCGGTGCAAACCCAATGGCGGTCGCCGTGCTGCCAAATGGCAATTTTGCATATGCCGCAAACTCGGCTCTGTCGTCTGGAACGCCGACTCTCTCCGCATATAGCATTTCCAGTGAGGTATTGAGCCCGCTCGGGAATCCCGTTCCTGCCGGCCTGGGGCCCACTTGGTTGACCCCCGACCTTTCGGGCTCGTTCCTGTACAGCGTCAACCAGTCGGATTACAGCGTCTGGAATTTCACGATCAGTTCCGGCGCGCTCACATCCGGAGCGAAAGCTGCGTTGACCGGGGCGTCACCTGTGTTTATCAGTACCGAACCGACCGGCCAATATCTATATACGGCAAATTTCTTGGGCGAATCGATCGGGCAGTATGCGATCAATTTGCCGCAGGGCTCGTTGACGGCAATCAGCTCGGACGTAGGTGCCGGAGGTTCGAGGACTTCGTCGATTGCGGTAGATCCAAGCGGGCGTTTCCTATACACCGCAAATATGAACGGCTCCACTATGGGCATAGTGGGCGAATTCAACATTACCGCAGGCACTGGAATTTTGGCATCGGCAACTTCTCAACCTCTTTTTGTTGGGAAGGCGGCGAGTTCCGTGGTCGTGGAGCCATCAGGGAAATATGCGTTTGTCAGCGATCTCGTTCTTAATAAAATTTTCTCGTTCACCATTGATCCCTCGACGGGATTATTGACCCCCAGCAGCGTCACGCAACCCGTTGCCTCGACTGGAACCGGACCGGTAGCGTTGGCGTTGGATATCTCCGGGCAGTATCTCTACTGCGTGAATTCCGGCTCAAATGACATCAGCATCTTCAAAATTAATTTGAACGATGGATCTTTGACTCAAGTCGGGGCGACGACTATTCCGACGGGCGGCACAACGCCGGCGGGAATTGCGCTCACCGGAACCGTCAATTAGTGCCGCTGCGAGTTGGTGATGGCGCGGAGATTGAGAGAGCAAGGGATGGATGATCCGGACTCGTCGCGCCACAATAGCAAACTGGGCAGCCGTATACTCAGCTGCGACCAGAGTGCCATGAGGAGTGCAAAAGCGAACCCATCATGATGCCTCTCGTCCATCTCGGACCTCTTTGGCTCCCTGCGTATGGCTTTATGATGTCGATTGCCGTCTTGGTGGGAGTGAAACTGGCAGTTTATCGCTCTAAGAAGCACGGACTCGATGCTCAGTTCGTTTACTACGCAGGCTCGCTGGCGGCGCTCACGGCTCTGGTGATGGCAAGGCTTGTGTACATTGGCATCCGTCCACTCGAATACTGGAGATCATCCAGCCAGCTGATAACCGGAGCTGGGACATTCTTAATCGGTTTCCTCAGCGCTCTTATCTTGATCTGCCTTATCGCAGTCCGTCGTCGCGTTTCCTTGTGGGTTCTCGCGGATTGTTTTGCGCCCTCACTGGCCCTTGGTGTGTGTCTTGCGCGCATCGGGTGTTTCTTGTCTGGCTGTAACTACGGCAAACCGACTGATTTACCGTGGGGAGTGGTTTTCACGAACCCACTCGCGTCCCAACTTGCAGGGACGCCCCTCGGCATTCGCCTTCACCCCGCGCAACTCTACGAATCCTTGCTTGGGCTGAGCGCCTTTTTTGTTCTGAGCTATTTAAGTCGCCGCGAGCGCCGTCCCGGCACATTAATTCTGACATTCATTTCGTGCTATGCCGTGGGGCGCTTTTTCATTGAATTCACTCGTGGTGACGTGGATCGACTTTTCTGGGGTCCATTTTCCACATCGCAATGGCTTTCCGTTGCGTTGTTACTTTTAGCGTTTCTCTTCTATAAGTTGCCAGCCACGCACGGTACGCCCATAGAGTCGATCGCGCGCTAACTGGATTGGAATTTTCGTGCCAACGGAAGTGAGAAAGATTTAAGAGGCCGAACGAACTAGGATTGCTTAGGAGCATCCGAAACGGGCGCACGCAAGCCCGTCCAAGCTTCGGCGTTCGAACGAAAGAGGCGGTTAACATCGCGCTGAATATCGTCGCGCCTCACTCCGCGGCCATCCTCTGAAAGAAGACGATAAGTCTCGGGGAGGATGCGCGCCATCGTCCGGCGCGTGTTGTTCCACTTGTAGATGACTTGCTCGAGGACGCGTGCATCGGAGTGCTGCGGAATAAAACTCGTTCCCAGCATCTCGATGCGCTCGCGAGTGATCTCCTCCACAATCGAAGGATTGTTCAGGAACCACCAGCAACCAAACGGCATCAGATTGCTGAACTTCCGCGCGTAAACACAAAGCTCGTGCTGGTTTTCGCGGCTAAGTACACTCACCAAGAAGCGATTCTGCGGAGACGCGAGGCAGAGATTTTCCAGCGCGAGCATATTTGATCGGCCCACGGCGTCGCCCGCCAAACGCAAATCGGGATTAACCTGCTTGCGTACTCCCATCATCAGCGAGAGCGGCAAATGTAGTTCGCGACAGACCGGAAGCACGGATTCTTTCAGCAATCGATTCCCGACCGTGTCCTGCGGATATTCGAAAGTATCGGGCAGAGACACCGCCATGTAGACGGCTTCCATGCGCTCGTGCCAGTCCATCAAGAAGCGCCGCACTTCAGACGAGGACTTCCCCGAAGCGTGCTCGTCAACCTTGTAACCTTGACCCGCCAAGACGTGCCAATGCTTGGACCAGGTGCACAGAATGCGATCTAGCCGAAGCACAGCGCGAAATTGACTGTGCTTCACATCGACAGTCTTCCAGACCGCAGCTTCTTCCGGATCGAGCGGATCATTGGTCATCACAACTGTACTGATGCCTGCCATCTTAAGGACTCTTTGAACGTGGCTTTCAATAGTTTGCGTTTTGAAGAAAGCCCGAGCTTCGGTCAATCCCGTTCGGTCTGTCGGCAATTGGAAAGCCTGCAGCACGGCGATTACTCCACGCGTGGCTTCCGAAAGCGGCGTGTTGTCAACGAACAGAGCCTGCCAGATGGCGTCGGCTTGCTCTCGCTTGGAAAGTGCCCAGTATTGTTGCGGCGTTGTTTTCGAGGATCGAAAGAATTCTGCTTCAAGGTAATGATAGGTGAGGAGTTCGTCGATGCCCCACAGCCCAATCTTGCCAAATGCTGGCGGATACAAATGCGTATGGATGTCAACAAATTGCGTCGCCGTCAGTACTTCCTCGACGGCCTTAGGGATTTGCTCTGCTGTTAGAGGAACACCATTTGTGGGGAGCTGCTCGCGGTCCTTGGATTTCGGAGACTTGGTTCTCATGCCTTGCACCGGCTTTTATTTCTCTTGGGCATCAATATTCCGCCTTGACCACGCTTCATATTTCATGGACGGCCAGTATTTAGGAGGTAGGTACAACACCGCAGCCTGCTATTCGAGCGGTAGCCCTCCACAGAGCCACGAGTGCCGCGGACTACAAACCGCACAGTTGGATGTCAAACTGTAGGAATTGAAAATAATATTCAACAAAACTAAACGAATGTGATTCCAATCCCTAGTCAGATTTCTCCTAAGTTTACGGTCTCGCTCACAACCTCTAAAGTCTAACGCATTCGCGAATTATAGGCGGCATGCCGGAAAATGAGAAATTTCACGAACATTGTTCGTCTACTTCAAATGGGATTTGTTGAATTCAAAGTTGCCGATTTGCGAGGGTGTCGGGGAAGGGCTAAGAAAAAGAGTACAGCAAGCGCCCCAACAAGGGCCAACCGGTACGCGCAATACAAGAAAAGTCTTCTCATATTCACAACCTCGGTACACTTCATTTTTGGTTTGCGGCTCGGACGGGCGCTGATTGAAAACGCGTGGACCAGAATGAGTGCGACAGCGCACCCACCCTGATCCGTTGGAACATGAAAGAAAAACCTGTGACGCAACCAGCGCCGAGCCTATTGCTCGATTCCGGCTGCGAACCAGGGGTGGGCTCCCGCCGAGGTACGGATGAGGAGTACCGGCGTCTCGCAGGAGCTTGCAGGCAACGGGGATAGAACGTCATCAATGGTGAAGTCTCCCTCAGACTCAAGGGCTACGCCGAGTTGGTTAGAGCTGGAAACAGTGGCGGTGGCGGCAGGCCCGCAGAAGAGCGTGGCGAAGACGCTTTGCCCACCGTTCGTCCCAATGGCATTGCCGCCGCCGAGAAGCAACCCGCGTCCGCGAACGCGAATGCGTCCTTCGGTGGTGACATTCGCGTCGAGATCCGCGATCCGCCAGATCTGACCTGCCGGAGAAATGCCCCGGACAACGTTCGGTGTGATTGTGGTCGTGGTGCCTGTGGCGACAACGTTGGAAATCGGGTCAACGCCGATAGCGCCGTTAAATCTGACAAGCGAGTTCTCGTGTCTTCCGTAGCCGACCGCGGACCGTGGCACGAGGGCCACAGTCGCTAACGCCGCTAGCGACAATAGAACGATGCTTTGTGTCACTTTGTTGCCCCAGAACTTCTTACCGCTGTTGTTGTTCACTTCTTTCTCCTTATTTTTCGATTTTGCAAATGCAAGCGCACCGGGTTCGCCGACGTGAAACGCAGAGAGCTGCTTGCCACTACCTCCGTCGGCGCTAAGTGCCCCAAGGACCAAGGGCTGAGCTATTAGTCCCTACTTGAAATATCGGAAACGACCCGGGAAAGACGACAAGACGAAAGGAAATATCTGAAACTCAGCCTGTGGGTTTCGGAAAAACTTCAACTCGACGGGCTGCCAGGCCCCGCTGATGCGGGGATAGCCATATACATGTCTGACACAGGGCAAGGCCACGACAGAACGTGCAATACCCGCCAGCATTCTTCGGTGCAAAGTGCGGTCTGGCGCCTCAGAAAGAAACAGTACAGGACTTGGCCGCAAATCCAAGTCCTGTAGAAGAATGATTGGATCATCGACATTTTTTCGTGCTACTGCACCGTGACGCTGACGGTTGACGTGTGGGCAATGCTCCCAGAATGGGCGGTGACCAGGATGGATGCAGTGCCTCGGTTTGGCAGCGCAGTGTTGCCATATCCACCGCAACCTCCGGCCGCGAGAGCCAGCGCGACAATCGTTAGCGCGGCCGTCGCGATCAGGGGCGCAGCGCGGTCTCTGCCTATATTCCTGCCATACCGGCAAAGAAAACCCAAGAACACCGGAGCGCTGAGAAGTGAGCCGAGACCAACGAGCAGAGACCCGTAATGTGTAACATTTGCAGACGTGGTGACCGTCATTGTCGTGGTCGCAGCCCCGTGGGCGGGAGTAACCGTCTGGGGGTTGAAGGCGCAGCTGATGCCCGTTACCGGCGAACATGAGAATGTGACGTTGCCAGCAAAACCGCCGGCAGGCGCAATCGTGAGCGTGAACTGCGTCGAGTTGCCGGCGATCACCGTTGCACTAGCGGGGTCTGCTCCCAGAGTGAAATCCGGGTTGGCAATTTCGATGTTGAGTCCGGCAGAAGCGCTTCCGTCAAACGTTCCATCTCCGCCATAGGACGCCGTAAGAATATGAGTACCGGCGGACAGAGTATTGATTCTCAGGATGGCCACACCAGCGCCGCTCAGGGGAGCAGATCCCAAATTTGTTCTCCCATCGAGAAATACAACTCGCCCTGTGGGTATTCCTCCGGCTGACGTGGTGGTCGCTGTCAATGTTACGGAGGAGCCGGGAGCGGCGATTGCGGGCGCTGAGAGAGCCGTGGCCGTGGCAATTCCATTGACTTGTAACGGAGCCCGATCGCTACTCGGCAGGAAGGTGGCATCTCCGCTGTACTGCGCGATGATGGCATGCACGCCAAGGCCGGTGAGAATCGCATCAACGCTTGCTCGTCCGTCGATCAGCGGGCTCGTTCCCAACCGGGTTGCGCCATCCAAAAATGTGACCGTGCCGGTTGGAGTTCCCGGGTTGCCGGGTCCAGCGACCACGGACGCGGTAATCGTGACGCTCGTGCCAGCGGTTTCATCCGGCGCGGTGATTCGCGTTGTGTCAACCAATCCCGCAGTGATTTCTCCGAATAGCCCATCGTTTTCGTTGCTGAATTGCGAGGTGAAGTACAGAGTGTCCGGATGTCCAAATCCGTCAGCACGGAAAGCCAGCGCGTGCAAGCCGACTTCGACGATGTCGTTACCATCGCTGTCGATCAACTTTCCGACGAAGTTTCCGCTCGTCGGATCGAACGCGTTGATGTTTCCGTCGCCAACGTTGCCAATCAGAATGTTATTGCTGAAGGGCCCGAAGTTGGCGCTAGCCTGCACAATTCCCCAAGGCGCGTTCAAGACTCCGCCGGTGGCAAATCGTTTCACGAAATTGCCGTCCATATCGAAAATACTGACGAGGCCATTTCCGGGTCCCACGACAGGATCGTGCTTTGCGGCATCCTGCAGCGCGTAGGTTATGAATACTTGGCTTCCAATCACCTGGATCCCAAAGGGTGCGTAACCCGCGGGCAAGTTTGGATCCGTAAATGAGCCTGAGAGCGCCACCGGAACAAATCCCGCAATGAAGGTATCGACGAATCCGCCGTGGAAATCGGTGATTGCCAGGGCTGGCTGAGTGAGCGCAGAGTTCAGGATCGCCACACCTTCGTAAACCGCGCCTCTTGCTGAGCTATCGATTACCCGCGTTGCGTTAGAAGGAAGATCGCCACGCGCGTCCGGGCCCCAGGTGAAAACAGTTCCTTCGGCGGTGACCAGAATGAATGGATTGATTAGCGATGGGTTAGCAAAGGAAGAGTTTTGATCAGCAACAATCCCAGTAGGACGATCATTCCCCGAAGCATTCGGAATTGCGAAACCGCCAGGCACGGTGCCTAAACCGGTGGCGTCTAGCACCGTGGCGTGTCCAGCTTGATTATCAGAAACGAAGAATGGCTGACCGGGAAGGAACGCTATTCCCCATGGATTGGTCAAGCTTGGGGCCACGTTCTTAGCGCGACCCGGAGAGTTTGACGCTAGATTGGTCTGGCGGTAGCCAATTGTTTGGCCGGTAGCGTCAGCAGAGGCAAACAGAAATCCGGCTAGAAAAAACGAAACGAAATAAAAAACAATTCTGTGTTTCACGGTAGTTAGCTCCTCCTAAGAGCAAAATGCATTTACGCGCCCAGTGCATCTGGCACCAGGTTCAACCGAACCTTTGCGAAGCCACTCATGGCGCTTCGTTGTGAGAATTGTGTTGGTGGACCTTCGGATTTATGCCGGGACGATAGCGCCGCCCGGACGCACTTGTTCTCCTTGCAGCAATCGCCGCAGTCGTTTGCGAGCCTTGTGAAGCTGCGATTTTGAACAACCACTGGAGCATCCCAACAGTCCTGCGATCTCGTTATGCTGGTATCCAAGGACGTCGTGCAATAAGAAGAGCTTCTTATAACCAGGGGGCAACTTTCGGATCGCGCGCTTGAGGTTTAGCCGCTCGAGCGCGCCTAGCATCGAGGTGTCGCTCGGGCCGTATTCACATAAAATTTCGCCATTCGAACTGGGGCGTTGCAAATCTTCGACTAGAATTTCAGTCGGTTTCTTGCGCCGTAGATGCATTAAAACGACGTTCGCAGTCACTCGATACAGCCAAGTTGAGAAGCCCGACTCACCGCGAAACGTGCCGAGCTTTCGATAGACTTGGAGGAATGCTTGCTGCGCCAAATCTTCGGCTTCGGCTGGATTTTTGATCATGCGCAAGCACAAGCCATAGACGCGCTTGCAATGTGCCCGGTAAAGATATTCGAAAGCGTCCGCGTCTCCGTTCTTTGCTCTTTGGATGGCCTCCGCTTCGCTCAAACTGCTCTCGTGTGGTCTCATTGTCAGTGTCGCCGTCTCCGTATCATGTCCTTCTGAATCGTTCCTACTTTTGTGACTTCTCCTTGATATAAGCTTCCCAGCAATTCGCGCCAGGAGACCTGCGGTGGAAGAAGAGATAGCCCTCCTTCCCTGGAATCTTGAAGCAGACGAAACCGAAGGGTGCTCCCAGAGCTAAGGGCTGCTGGCATTTGCCGCAGCTGACCGTTGTCCTGAATTTCATAAATCACCTCGCCGCTTTGCTCGCTCCTCTCCGTCGGCTCGCTCACAACGAATTCTTTCCATCGAGGTTGCGCCTTCGCTTGCCCCCCAGTCGTATGGTCCCTACTTGAGATATCGGAATTGGAGGGGAAAAGACGACAATGGCTAGGAGAGACTTGAGGTGGTTGAAAGACTATTACCTTTGAGTTCCTGATTCGGACAGCTGCCGGGCAACGCAGGTGCGGGAATGACTTTGTTTAGGGCCGCTACCGACTCAGAAACTTACCGTTAACAGGGGCTAGGACGAAAACGAACGGTCCGTGGATGTCAAGCAGGACGGTGAGAGTCTGGGAGCCGGCGGACGAGGCTAGCAGGATCCCCAATAGCATGATTGGTAAGAATTCGAGCGGCCCATGGAGCTTCTCATGAGACCTCTCTCTTGGGCTAAATGCAGGAGCGATTACTATCTTTCCCTGAGCGATTGTCGGGCACCTAACGGGTTTCGTTGCCAGGTTAATCACCGGAATTGCGGGTTGGGAATCGTGTGTGCGACCGGGGGAATCTCGGCCTTGCAGTGCCGTAAAACGTCGGAAGTGTTCCGGGAAGACTGGCCGTCCCAGGAATCTCTATCCTCGGGGAGCCGCCCAATGATGTGTCCCAGTTCGTGGAGCAATATCGTAACTTGTGCCTCTGGAGTATTTCCTTTGTAAGAAGAAATCGTCAGCAAAAGGATGCCATCGGGCCGAGCTTGCCTTCCCATTGAATCCAGTTGCATGACAACAGAAGCGCGGTTGAAGAACGGTCCGTTGGCATTTAATAGGATGGTGGAATTTGAGCCCCCATACTGGGTTGACCTGGCTGCCCATGGGTGTTTGTAGGACAGCCCACCTTCATGATTCCTCATGCCATAAACATACGAAGGGCCTCTCATCTCCAGTTCGAAATGCAACGATCGGAACACTTCGGCGGGTTCAGAACTAACTTCCTGGAACCAAACGGTGCACGCATTGCCCTGTTGCAAGATTTCGAGAACCTGCCCGCGCGCCCGAGCGATCGCGTCACCTCGCTTACCCAGGGCCGACAATTCGAGCGCAATGCGCTCCTCGTCCTGGGTTGGCGGAGGCTCTGAGTGAGCTGGACTCGGCGCATACAATACACACGAGAGTACGACAGCAGCAATGAATAGCCGGCGTAGCACAAAAGTTTGGTGTCGCTTCCACCGGACTGTCGGACAATTTCCCGAAGGTTTGGTGTCGCTTTGTGTCCCTGTGCACAGTGTGACATCCATGCCGGTCGTTCGACCTCGGCTTAGTTCAGAGGGGCCGCTCACTTCTTTCTCCAACTTTCCTTGATCTACTTCCACCACACCCAAAGCATGGAACCGCAGCCCCAGCGTGAGAGTGGGACTGTTGGTCCCTACTTGAGATATCGGAAATGGAAGGAAAAAGACGACAAAGAGCAAGAAGAAGCTGAGGAGGTCTAAGGACTATTGCGCTTAAGTTTCTGATCCGGAAAGCCGCAGGCCAATGCGAGTGTCGGAGTCACTCTGGCTTGAAACACGAACGGCTTAGAAGTTGTCGATCATCCATACATTCGCCTCTGAATTTGAGCCCAAAATGGCAAGATGACGTCCATCAGGCGACGGTAGTCCCCAGGTGAAGGCCGACTGAGATTGCTGCCACACTGGTTGAGAGTTGCCGCCGAGGTCAACATGCAACACCACAGCGCCACCAGGCTCCAGAGTTGACACAAACATGCTTCGGGAATCAATGGCCCAATTCAGTTCCTCAAGATCAGAGTAGCCCTTTATCGTAATCGTTCTCGCTTGACCTCCGCCCATGGGCACCAGGCGGATCTGATTCTCGTGCCTTTTCACGATTCCAATCCACAAACCATCAGGAGAGAGTTGCCAAGAATAATCTAATCCGATGTCGGCGCTAGTGCCTGCTTCAAGCGGAATTCGAACCAATTCTTTCCCCGGACCGCCGAGCGGGTCAAATGAAATAACCACCAGCTCGCTCTTTCCAGTGGATGGTTGCCCGAACACACAAAGGTTGGCGGCCTTGTTTGTGCACCAAAACTGTACAAACCCTTCCGTGTTAAATATCAGCTGTGGAGCGCCACCACGTATACCAAGGCGATAGAGGGCGATTTTGTGCGAGCCGATCACCCTGCCCTCCAGAAGTATCCAGGCGCCATCCGGACTCAACCGCGCCACGAAGAAATTCGTGTTCGTACCCGGTGCTACAAGCTGAAGGGCAGTATCCCGATCCAGCGCCTGCCGAAACATCACTAGATTTGACGCTCGCTGCGACGAATAAATCACCTCGCGAGAGTCTGGCGTCCACGCCAGAGGGAGATTGTAGTTATCGTCGAGCGTCAGCCGGCGCGAATTGACGAGACGGTTCCCATTGCTGGCGAGGTCCGCGACAAAAACGGAAGTGTGGTCAGTGCCTCTCAGAAAAACCAACCGCTTGCTATCGGTGGTAGCGCTTAGGCTGGAGACAGAGAATCCCGACCAATCTGTCAACTGGCGTGCTTTGCCCTCGGGACTCCCGTTTTTGTCGTCAACTTTCAGTTCCCACAAATTATCGGACTCAGCCGAGCCGACTTCCGTGTTTCGCGAATAAATGAATCGTCCCGACGAGAGCCAAGTGAACGCGCTCAGGTGATTGTCTTGAAGGATAGTCGTTTTACCCGCTCCATTGAGGTCACAACTTTGAACTAAAATCTCGGTACGGGCCCCTTTGTCACGCTTCATATATCTAAAGGCAAGCCGGTGTCCCGTGGGCGACCATGCGATACCGTCAAATATGGCCTCGTTTTCGGCTGTCACTATTTTGTGAGGAGATTCTCCATGCAAACCCATCATCCAAATCTCTCGCGCCCCAGTGGCGCTCCGCAACCTCTCGAACGCGATGTGGGATGCATCGGGTGAAACCCTACCGCCTCCACTTATATCCTCAACCTCAGCGAGTTTCTGTTCTGCTCCTCCCATCGTCGAAATAGACCACAAGCTGACTGGTTTTTCTGTGACGCTGACAGAAGCTATGAATCGAGTGGAGTCAGGGTACCAATCCCCAAAGGCCCAGGACGCGGCTCCAGGCTGGATGCCGGGTGGCAGAGGCACATTTTGGATGTCACCCGTCGCGACGAGTTGCAGATGCAATCCCTGGTGATCTGCGTAACCCAAGTACTTGCCGTCCGGAGAAATAGCAGCATTGAACACAGGTGAATCCTGAGCGTTCGCCGTGAGCTTTCGCTGATTGAACTGTGGCAGTGGTTCGGGACGATGTGGAACAAACCATGCAAAAATCGCGGTGCCGATAAGCGCCAGCGTAACCAATACTCCCGCAATTACGCTGCTCCTATGTCGGCGAACGAATTTGCCAACTCGATAGGAGATCGCGTCTGGCCGGGCACTGATGGGCTCGAAGCTCAAATGCCGCTCTAGGTCATCAGCCAACGCTTTTATCGACGCATAGCGTTCTTGAGGATTCTTCTTCAGCGCCTTCGCGACGATCGTATCGAGGTCGCCGCGCAGCAAGCGGGCTAGTTTCTCGGGCGACGTGGCCCGCCTCCCAGCATTCGTGGCGGATGGTTCGACATCCGTCCCGGACAGAACCACGACGGCCGAAGCGCGAGGAGGCTCGGCCTCCAAGATCGCCCGCATCAAGCTCGCCGGCGTATGTGGCCCGGCGCCGGCCGGATGTTGCCCGGTCAACAATACATAGAGCAAAACTCCAGAAGCATAGACATCTGTTGCAGGAGTTACGGCTTCTCCCTTTAGTTGCTCGGGAGCCGCATATTGCGGCGTGAGCGCCCTTCCGCCTTCGAGTGTGAGCGCGGGCTCGGTGGTATGCCCGTCGCCCCCCAGGAGTTTTGCAATTCCAAAGTCGAGGAGCTTCGCCTTACCATCCGTTCCTACCAATATGTTCGAAGGCTTCAGGTCTCGATGCACAATGAGATTTGCATGTGCCTCTGCGACGGCGTGCAAGGCATCGAGGAACAGCCGGACGCGCGCCCTGACATCGAGCCTGTTCTGGTCGCAGTAGCGGTCAATATGATCTCCCTCCACGTACTCGAGCACAAGATAGGGCTGGCCACCTGGTGATACTCCGGCGTCAATTAGTTCCGCGATGTGGGGATGCCTTAGGCGACCCAGAATGCGGCCCTCGCGCTTAAACCGCTCTTCACCGCCCTTTCCAACCAGCGCAAAGTTGAGAATCTTCACTGCCACGCGCCGCTCGAATCGTCCGTCGTTTCGCTCCGCCAGCCAGACCGTGCCCATTCCCCCTTGGCCGATCTCTGAAACCAGAGTGTAGACACCAAAAGTTTGACCAGCCAGGCTTGGCGACGGCAGGACTTCAACTGGGCGCTCTTCGAGAAAACCTTCCTGAGACAGGACCTGATGTTCCTGGAGAAGTATCTCCAATTGACTCGCCAGAGTGGGATTCTCAGCCCGCAGTGCGGAGAACCAAGTCGAGCGCTCCTCGTTTGTCATATCGAGCGCTTCGTCCAACCGCGGGCTAATGGCCTGCCATTGATCGGGGCTAAGCTTGGACATCAATTCCTCATAGCGGCAAATCTGCGCGAATGCTGCGATGGAGATAGATGCGCGCCTTTTCCCAGTTTCTCTGCACTGTGCGCTCCGAGAGATTTCGCAGAGCGGCGATTTCAGCGAATGTGAACCCACAGAAAAACTTCAGGTCGACGAGTTCAGCGAGTGCCGGCTCTACCTTGGCCAATTCATCGAGGGAATCGCTGATCGTTGACAGCTCCTTTGCGTCCACGGAATTCTCGACCATATCGGTCTTGAGCGACGTGATCTCGAACTCGCCGCCGCGTTTGATCGCGTTGCGGTTTCGAGCATGGTCGATGACGAGCCCGCGCATCACACGGGCGGCATACCCCATGAAGCGCGCTTGATCGGGAAAGGACTGGCCTTCGCGTGAGGATATGTCGAGATAGGCTTCGTGCAAGAGTGTGGTAACACTCAGGCTTGCCGGGGCTCCCCACCGTCCCAGCTCGCGTTTCGCTAGCCGGTGCAGCTCCGAGTACAGAGTGCTGAAAAGCGCATCCGCCGCCGCGGTATCGCCGCTTTCAGCTGCTCCGATGAGAGAGGAAATTGTCGATTCCACGCGGCCCGCTCCTGCCGGCGAAACGCCCTGAGTTAGCTCTAGCGTCTCACATTTATATATAAATGACATCCAAGGCACTCCTCCGATCCAACGCACCGATAAGCATTTGCATTTCTCGATGAGACCTGGCTGAGCCAAGGCTGTATTAGAGTTCTGTAAATGTCGAAGCGTCAGAATAAGAAGATGCTTGTGGGCTCGGACGTTGACACTGTAGTAGCAAAGCGCCCCGCTGGCAGGGTGTTGATTACTGTGGGCCCATCTGTCTGCACCGCAAAAAAATTAATCTCAGCACGGTCTTTGCGGGGCAGGCTCTGGGTATCAAGGAAGTCGGGGAAGGTATTTGGCTGGTCAGCTTTAAGGATTACGATCTCGGGTACTTCGATTTGGAGGAAAAAACTCTGCAGCCGCTCGCCTACCATTTTCGCCCAAAAGTGTTACCGATGTAGCCGGTACGCTCTGTCACCTATGTGTCCGGGTCGGACACAAGGAATCTGGCGGAGGGGGGATTGAAACCTCCGTTGCTGAGTGGGAGGTGAAGGGTTGGTGAGCGTTGGTATGTCTCTTATTTTCAACACGCATTTTTTATTTTCTCCAATCGCCAGATTCTATGGGGGATCCGATGCCCTCAAATCAGTCAAGATTAGTAGCAAGTAGAGTCACAAATCACCGCGTTCTTAAGGTGGCTTCCAGGCCCCAGTTCCGTTTCGCGACACTCAAATTGCCTTCTGAAACGGAAGATTCGATTGCCCACGATCGAAACGCTTCTCTTTCAGTCGTAGGGCTACCTTAATGAGGTAAAGGTTTGGAATTCGAGTCCCCACGGACCTACCATTTCTATGCCAGAAATCGGTGGCTCCGGCTCGTCGATGCCCATGGCAATCGCCCTGGCCGTGATACGCTGACTGTCAATTGTCGACACGCCCCCAAATTACTGGCGAAGTGTTTTATGGGTTTTGGTCAGTGATCCGAGATAAATCAATGCGGATTATGTCTCCAACCAGGAATAATTGTGGCACCTTTCAGCCGCCAAATCCTTTAGAGTAATTGCGACCTTGAGGCCGAGCACTTCGTACTATCGCCGAAGTCGGGTGTCGGCCGGTCATGGAGAACAAGAATGTTTTTCTCGCACAGAAGAGGCTCAATTGTCGGTCGTCATTTTGCCCCATCGTTCGTAGTTCCGGCTCACACTGGCTCATCCATTATCCGCGCGCTTCTTTGCGGTTTGATTCTGATGGCGATGGGCGCGACCGTGCCTTTTGCTGACGCCCAGAAACTTGAAATGTCCGTAAATGTGTCTAAAGCCGGCGCGAAAATTGACCGCAATATTTTCGGCCAGTTCGCTGAGCACCTTGGACACGGCATCTACGATGGGATATGGGTCGGGCCCGATTCGACGATTCCCAACACGCGCGGCATCCGCAACGACGTCGTTGCCGCGCTAAAGGCCATCCACGTACCAAACGTTCGCTGGCCAGGCGGATGCTTCGCTGACGAATACCACTGGCGCAACGGAATTGGCAGTCCGCGAACGGTAACGCTCAATCCCAACTGGGGCGGCGTGCTGGAACCGAACTCTTTTGGAACACATGAGTTTATGGACTTCCTCGATCAGATTGGAGCTGAGGCGTACCTCTCAGTGAACGTCGGCTCCGGCACACCGCGGGAAGCCTCCGAATGGTTGGAATATCTGACGACCGCTCAGCCGACAACATTGGCCAAAGAGCGCGCTGCCAATGGTCATCCTGCTCCCTACGGAATCGGCTTTCTCGGCATCGGCAACGAAAGCTGGGACTGCGGCGGCAACATGACACCGGACTATTATCTGAGCCAGCTTAAGATCTACAGCCGCTTCGTCCGCAACTTCAATCCTGCGCAGCAGGACAAGCAGCAAATGTTGAAGATCGCCGTAGGCCCGGGCGGCGGTGAGCCCAGGTGGACCGAATGGACAGAAGCCGTCATGAAGGCCTATCAGCATCACTCGTGGAGCTGGGACATCAATGGCCTTTCGATGCATTCCTACACGGTCGTACGATGGCCGCCCTCGTTTAAATCCGTGGGATTCGGAGAGGCCGAATACAGCCAGATACTCAAGTCCACTTTGGAAATGGAAGACTTGGTCGCCAAACATTCCGCGATCATGGACAAGTACGACCCCGAAAAGAAGGTCGCCCTCGTTGTGGACGAGTGGGGTGCCTGGTATGAGCCTTTGCCCGGCAGCAATCCAGGTTTCCTGGTACAGCAGAACAGTCTGCGAGATGCAGTTCTGGCGGCGCTGAACCTGAACATCTTCGCCCGCCATGCGGACCGAGTGCGCATGGCCAACATCGCCCAAATGATCAACGTGCTACAAGCAATGATTATCACCGACAAAGAAAAGATGGTGCTGACGCCGACCTACTACGTCTTCAAAATGTATTTGCCGTTCCAAGATGCCACGTTTGTACCGGTGGCTTTCGATGCCGGCACGTACACGCACGACAAAATCACTTTGCCGCGCGTGGATGCTATCGCAGCTAAGGACAAGGCCGGGAAGTTTTGGCTGGAGCTAACCAATCTCGACCCCAACGAACCTGTCGAGATAGAAGTTACCCTTGCTGGCATCAGGGCCAAGTCTGCGACGGGAGAGACGCTGACGGGACCCAAGGTGGATGCCGTTAACACGTTTGACGCTCCCCACACGCTTCAACCGAAGCCCATTTCAGCGAAGGTTCAGGGTGACAAGCTTCTGCTGACACTGGAACCAAAATCAATAACCGTAATCTCGGTTGAGCAATGATGCGAGACCAGGCGTCAGCACCTGAGGCTACAGATATTGGCCTTGCCACTTACGGCGACGTGCTTTCCGCGAGCGGCGCACGGCTGCAATCGGTCGAACTCGGATGTGGGCAAAGCTTCTTTTTTGCCAGTTTGAGTGCGATTAAGGTATTTGTCCGAACATTGGACAAAGTTTCCTCGCTTCAAATCGATTAAAACGAACTCGAGATTATGATTGTGCGCATGTCTCTACACGTGGAAGAATGCAGCGCGATGTTGACCGAAGATAATAATCCAAGCTTTCGGAAAACCGATACGTCCTAGATGGCAAGCCCCAACCTCCGATATACGCACCCACTATGAACATGGGACTCATCATGGACGGCAAGTTTGGACGAGTTGGCGAATGCTACCGGGGAGTACGCAACAAGGTTCGAAGGACGTGCAACGTGATTAGAGTCCTATGAGCGAGGAAACTGGAGATGAAAAAGCTAGGAATCGCACTACTTCTTTTAGCAAGCACTTGTCAGGCTCAACATGCGGGCGACTTTGAGCCCGCTTCGACCAACGTTTGGGGAGCGGAATATCCCCGCGTCGATAGCGCAGGAAGAGTTCAGATTCGTCTGAAAGCTCCCGATGCCGCGAAAGTCAGGTTAAATTTTTGGAGTGGACCGAAAGTGGATATGGTGAAACAAGAGGACGGATTCTGGACTGTTACTACCCCTCCGCTTGTTCCCGGTTTGCACTATTACACGCTGATCGTCGACGGCGCAGAAGTAAGCGACACCAACAGCCAAGCGTTCTTTGGTGGAGGTAAGTACGCGAGTGCAGTGGAAGTTCCGGAGCCGGGTTCCACTTATTATTCAATCCAAGAAGTACCGCACGGGCAAGTGCGAGAGGTCTGGTACAACTCGAAGGTGACGGGAACCTGGCGGCACGCGCTGGTCTATCTGCCGCCGAACTACGATACGCAAACCAAGGCGCGCTATCCCGTACTCTACCTCCAGCATGGTGGCGGCGAGGACGAGACGGGTTGGATTCGGCAGGGGCGTGCAAACTTCATCCTGGACAATCTGATCGCGAGTGGAAGCTGCAAACCCATGATCGCCGTGATGGCATACGGGTACGCTCGGCGTGCCAGCCAGACTCCGCCCGATCTTACCCCGAAGCCCTTTGGTTCTCCCGAAATGCTGAAAGCGATGCAGGACATGGCCGCTGTATTTGAAGACGACATGACTCAGGTTCTCATTCCCTATGTTGATAGCACTTTCAGAACGCTCCCGGATCGGGATCACCGCGCCATGGCTGGGCTCTCCATGGGAGGAATGCAGACTTTCCAAATCACTCTGAATCATCTTGATCTTTTCTCCTACATTGGGGGATTCAGCGGGGCTGGAGGGATGCTTGTGCTTGGTGACCGCAAACTGGATCCCAAGACCGATTACAACGGCGTATTTGCCGATCCGGCTGCGTTTGCCAAGAAAGTGCATCTGCTCTGGATCGGAGTGGGAACTGTAGAACCCGAGAGGATGCGCGCGGGAATTCAGAGACTGCATGTTTCTTTGAACGAAGCAAGTATTCAGCACGTCTTCTACGAATCGCCAGGGACGGATCACGAGTGGCAGACCTGGCGTCGCGATCTCAAGGAATTTGCTCCGAGGCTATTTCAATAGCCGCTGAACACTGGCTGTGGAGTTGATTTGCTGCTCGATCAAAAACGGGGCAGAAAAATAATCCGTGAGAGGGTCTGAAGGATGACTACGAAATTTATTTATCTGATGATTGCAGGGATAACTCTCGCGCTCGGTCAAGGGCTTGCCGCGCAAGTCCAGACCGATGTACCTCAAGTGGTTCCCGGTGCCCTGCCCGTCACCGTGGAACACATCAAGGTGCACGGAACCTCGCTGGAAGGCAATCTGGAGGGGGACGCCGCGGATCGCGACGTTTTCGTTTTTTTACCGCCCAGCTACGCCAAGGAGAAATCCCGCCGCTATCCAGTTGTGTATGCACTCCACGGTTATTCCATCGGCGCTGAGCAATGGAGTCACGAAATCCATGTGCCGCAGACGATAGAAGGTGCCTTCGCTCAGGGCGCTCAAGAAATGATCGTCGTGCTTCCTGATTCGAAAACCGTACACAACGGCTCCATGTATTCGAGCTCCGTTACAACGGGAGACTTTGAGCAATTCATTGCGCGCGACCTTGTCGCTTACATCGACGGGCATTACCGGACGATTCCAAACCGACGCAGTCGCGGTCTGGTTGGCCACTCCATGGGGGGCTATGGCGCGACCCGCATCGGCATGAAGCATTCCGATGTGTTCGGAAGCTTGTACATCATGAGCCCATGTTGTTTGTCCGCCCGCGCGGCAGGGTCGCTGAAACCGGAAGATGAAAAGGCACTTGAGGCCGTCAAGACAGCTGAAGATTCGGCAAAGCTCGGGTTCTTTCAACGCGCCCAGCTTGCTACGGCAGCGGCTTGGTCACCTGATCCCAAGAACCCGCCGCTGTACCTTGACCTTCCCATGAAAGACGGCGCGGTCCAGCCTGACGTTCTCGCAAAATGGGCTGCCAACGCTCCGCTCGCATTCATGGATCAGTACATCGGAAATCTGCGCGAGTACCGCGCGATTGCAATCGATGTTGGCGATCAAGACGGCTTAAAAATCGATACCGGCAAGCTGCACGATGCCCTTGATAAGTATGGAATCGCGAACGGCTTCGAAGTGTACGAAGGCACGCATACCAGCAAGGTGGCGGACCGTTTTCAGAATCATGTGATTCCCTTCTTCAATAAGAATCTCTGTTTTCAGAAAGATTGCAGATAGCTCCTGCGGTGATATGGGATGTGGTTGTTCTGGTGTTGAACCATCACTCGACAAGATTGGATTGACCTCTGGTAGTAAAGGAGTTCGATTTGAAAAAAATGAATCGCCGGGAGTTCGTAACAACTACCGCTGGTGCTACTGTTTTCGCCTCCAGGCATATCTTCGTATTGCCAGGCGAGGCATCCAATCAAGCTGGCGCCTCCTCAACCCAGGCAAACCGCGAGATTGTACCGGTCGAGGCAGTTTCGTTTCCGATGAAGAACGTCCGGCTTGGACCCGGCGCGTTCAGGCAGGCGGCTGACGCAAATCGCCGCTATCTCAAAACTTTGCCTCCCGATCGCCTGCTTCACACCTTCCGCCTGACGGCCGGGCTGCCCTCTTCCGCTGAGCCCTTGGGGGACTGGGAAAAACCCGATTGCGAACTGCGCGGCCATTTTGCGGGTGGGCATTACTTGTCCGCATGTGCGTACGCGTTCGCCACTTCGAATGACGAACAACTCAAGAGCAACGGTGACTTGATGGTCGCTGAATTGGCAAAATGCCAGGCGCGACACAAAAATGGCTACCTCAGCGCGTTTCCACAGGAACTCTTTGACCGATTGCGTGATGGTGTGAACGTCTGGGCTCCTTTCTACACCATTCACAAGGTGATGGCCGGTCACTTGGACATGTACGCACTTGCAGGTAACCAGCAGGCGCTCGACACCGTCGAAAAAATGGCGCAGTGGGTGCGAACCTGGAGTGATCCCCTTAGCGAGCAACAAATGCAGCGCGTGCTTCTGGTGGAATACGGAGGCATGGGCGAGGTCCTGTGCAACCTATATGCTGCGACTGGAAAGCGAGAGTATCTGAATCTGGCAAAACGTTTTGACAAGAAATGGTTCTTCGATCCGCTGGCAGCGCACCGTGATGAATTGAAGGGGCTGCACGTCAATACGCATATTCCGCAAGTGATTGCGGCCGCCCGACTGTATGAGCTAACGGGTGACAAGCACTACTGGAACATCGCCGCCTACTTCTGGAACGAAGTCACGGAGGAGCGATCCTATTGCACGGGAGGCACCAGCAATTTCGAAACGTGGAGAACCGAGCCTGGCGTCCTGTCAACGCAGCTGAGTCCGCACACCACGGAAGACTGCTGCGCGTACAACATGATGAAACTGACGCGCCACTTGTTCAGCTGGTCGCCGCAAGCCAGCTACATGGATTACTACGAACGGACACTGTTCAACCATCGCATGGGCACCATCGATCCGGAGACCGGCACCACCGTCTACTATCTTCCGCTCGGGAACGGTTATTCAAAAATCTACGCCAAACCGTTCGACTCCTTCTGGTGCTGCAATGGAACGGCCGCCGAAGAATTTGCGAAACTGACCGACACCATCTATTTTCATGACGACAATTCGGTATTCGTAAATTTGTACATCGCGTCGGAACTCAATTGGCCGGAAAAAGCTGTCCGTCTTACGCAACAGACTTCCTTCCCGCAAGAACAAGGCACGACCCTGATGATTTCAGTACCGAAGCCAGTCGACATCGATTTAAAGTTCCGCATCCCATACTGGGCGAAGACAGGCAGCGTGAAGGTCAATGGGCAAAGACTGCCTGCTTTCGCGGAGCCAGGTAGCTATCTTGTCCTCCGAGGGCCATGGAAGGATGGCGACCGCATTGAGTTGCATCTGCCGATGCATTTGCATGCGGCACCAGTCCCCGACAACGAGAATCTTCAGGCCGTGATGTACGGACCTTTGGTGATGGCCGCTCGTTTCGCAGAGGAACCTCGCGAGAAGTGGTATCGACACTTCGCAGCAGACGAGAAACAGGAAGCCGCTCCAACCTTGCAGTTCAAAGGGAAGCTTGGCGATCCGTCAAGCTGGCTTGAGCCTTCCGGCAACAAACTGACGTTCCGCACTTCGGGACAAGCGAAACCTGCCACATTCGTTCCCTTGTCGAGCATCGTCCATGAACGGTACGCCGTCTATCACGAGGTTAAAGAAACCAGTTCCTGATTGGACCTCGGGCATCTTAACTCCGTCCACCCGGAGGTTTTGTCATTCGGCAAGCTGTATCGGTGATTGCTAGCTGGAGGCGCAGGCTAAGTTCTGCGCCTCTTGGGTTTACTGGCTATTTGCCGGTGCCGGTAGGGGCGGGTGGGGGGCTAAGGGCGATGCTAATGGTGCCGACATTGCCGGAGGCGGGTTCATAGAGCCCGGCGCGGAGGTAGACCTCGCGGTTGGGCAGATCGATTTCTTGCCGGGCGTGAATTTCGACGTTTTGATTGGTCTCGTAAAGTTTCGCCGGGATTTTGAATTCGTTGGTGCTGGTGACGAGGTTGAGAGGCCGGCCATTCTTTTCGTACGCGACGAGCATGAGTTCGACGACGCTGCGGCGCAGGTCGCCCTCCGCAGTTGGCAGTTTTAATGCGTGCAGCGGAATGGTGAAATCCACACCAAAGCGGGTAACCGGCCCGGAGAAATCCTGGTTCACGCCTGCTCGCGTTGCTCCGGGAACTGGCTGGTTTTGCTCGGGCGCCACGCGCACACGATAGACGATCTGGTCGAAGTCCGGCATCCCGAAGCGCATCAGGTTAAGCAGGGTGTCAGCTTCTTTTCCCTGGGATGCGACGGCCGCGCGCTGGGCTTCGTTTTCCGCGTAGTAGCCGCGGCGGTAAGAGAGCCGGTAGTTGCTTTCGGCCAGCTTGACTTGAATGGTACGAAACCTTCCGTTCCTGGCAGCGTTACTGGGGGAATAGCTCAAGGTGTAGTAGTGCGCGGCGCCCTCAACAGCGCGAGTGACTTCCCGATCGAGAGCGTTGGTGTTGTAGAAGGCGGCGCCGCCAGTTTCTTTGGCAATGGTTTCCATCGCCGCTTGCTGCGGGCCGGAAGAGGCATCTGCCCTCTGATCCGACATGGTCGCGCCGGCGCGGCGGTCCAGACCCTGGCTGGGATCGAACCCGGCAACTTCGGTCCTGCCCGCCGCAGAGATCGGATAGATGGCGATGCGGTCGGGTCCAAACTGGTCGGCAGTTTGGCGGAGCGCGCCAGAGAAATTGATGATGGGTCCGCCGCCGGGGCCAGCGCCCGGAAAAGAACTGATTGGAAATTCGCCGGCAAACCAGAATACGTTTTTTCGCGCGGGAATCGCGGAAAGGTAACTCTGGAGCTCGCGCAGTCCAGCGATAGTCAGGGCGGAACGGTCGCCGGTCTCTTTGTTGCTGGTGGTGCTCTGAAAATCGCGCACAGCATCGATGGCCACAGGAGCCGTGTCGGCCTTGGTCATCATTTCAATCAATTCCTGATCGGCGGCTTTGCGGGACTGGGTGGCGAGGAGGCCGACGGACTTGGTGGTGGCTCCGGCTTTCCGATCGTTGATAGCGGCCAGCAGGCGAGCCGTTTCCATGGTGAAGCCCTGCACGATGCGCAGCTCCGGCGTGAGAGCGAAAATCGCCAGACGCGTTCCCGGGGGTACCGTCTTGAGATACTTGACGACCTGGGTGCGCACATACACCTGATCAGCAGGCTGAGTATTGACCCAGTCGAGGAGCAGCACGTTCACCGAATCCGAAGGGTGCACGGTCTGCGAACTGGTGTAGGTATTTGGCGGCTGCGGCACGGCGGAATTCGCAATGGCTTCCCGCAGCGACGCATGGGGAGTGTCTTGGTGCTCCTCGAAAGAAGCGATATTCTCTGGCGCGCCATCTTCGAATACCGTGAACTGGTCCTTCTTGAGGCCGGTGACGGGCTCGCCCTTTTTGTTGGTGACGACGACGTCCACCAGGACAACGCGGACTTCTACCTTGAGGACAGGTGCATTTTGTGAGGGCTGACTCGCGTTGGACGCCTGTGCACTGCCACTTTGCGGGCGTGAGGCGTCTTGGGAAGACAAGGATGGAGGCGTTGTAGCGAGCATCGCGGCAGCGACGAGCGTCAAGCAGGGTCGGGAGCCCATCCAAGACATACGCTCCTCCTAGAGGGAAATCTAACACATGGCTAGGCGGCAAGGTAGTTATGTGCTCCTGTGCCTATCTTTCTTTTACTTTTGGCCGCTAAGATGTGTCACAGCATTTGTGCAACTATTGTGTTCCGAACTGCCGGATGGCCCACGGTGGCTGATCCCAGATGAACTGAGACGCCCCCACGTGATACGAGTTCGTTTCAGTTGCAGCGGTTTACTAAACGACCGCCAATCTGTGTACTGGGGCGATTCCATTAGAGTGCGCTTGTAATCGAGTCTGCCTCCGAAGGGTCGTTTGTAAGGTTTCCGTGAATCGTCTTTACCACTTCACCTCAGCAAACTACGCCTTAGACGACCTGAACGATCCATTCGAATTCAAATCCTTCAATCTATGCAATCCGCTGCGTGCCCAGGCATTTGATGGGACCAACAAACGTGAAGGTTTTAAAGCCGAAATGGCTCGGCGTTACGGCGTTCTTTGCTTCAGCGAAGACAAAACTGATGTATTGCAGTGGGCGCACTACGCTGATCGGCATAAGGGAATCTGCCTCGGATTCGACGTTTCTGGTAGCGAAGGAAAATTCGGTCGTGTGCAGTATGTGGAAGAGAGATTCCCCTTCCCAGAACCACCAGACCAAGCTTTCATGTGGAAACTGCTGAGCACAAAATCGGCAGCATGGAAATACGAGAATGAGTGGCGCATGTTTCTTCGGCTCGAAGAGGGGATTTGGAATGAAAGTGCAGGTCGCGTCCTATACTTCGCAGCTTCCGGCTCTGAGCTAGTCTTGCGGGAGGTAATTCTGGGCGCAACAAACAAGAATACTCTTAGCGAAGTTCACGACGCGATTTAGGGATTCCCTGAAACGGTTTCCCTTCCACCTTCGAAAATAAGTATCCGAGCGGATAGGCCATGTATCCATTCAGATATGACTTTCGCCCGCTTCCGCCCACCCGACGCCTCCTCTGGGAGGCGCGGCTTCCTCGTACTCTACTGAACCTACAATACTTACAGTAAAGTCGCCGCCGCACTCCGGCGCACCCCAAACTATGGCACGACCCTTGCATTACTTCAGGGCACGAGCCGCATCAAGGAAAACAAGATGCGGCACGAAAATTAAATCGGTTCCTAAACGAACCAACAGGAGGCTTTATGAAGACCACGCGCACCGAAATCAACGACATCCCCGAAACATCAGTGGAACTTTCCGAAGTGGAAATGCGAGTTGTTAGTGGCGGCCTCGCTTCTCTGATGGCTTGCTACTCGGCACGCGGGTTCGCAGGCACCACGAATGTCGCGACCGGTCAGGACTGGGACACCGACTACAACGCGCCAGTGTTTTTAGCGTGACGTGAGGCTGCTTTTGAGACATCATTCTCCAACGTGCCGTCCGGAGACAGTGATTGATTCTGATTTTGACGCAGACGTTCGATCAACATGCCGATTACCTGGTTCCAAGGCTGGCCGCACGGGGAGTGCAATTCCTCCGGTTTGATCCGGTGGACTTCCCCGCGCAAGCCAGCCTTTCTTTTGGTTACGCGCCGAACGGAAGAATCCAGTCTTTCTTGCGCATGGGCCAGACAGTCATCGATCTTGCCGACCTTCAGTCCGTTTGGAGCCGCAGGCCGCAGCTTCCGGCGCCGTCTCCCCAGATAACGGATCCAAAAATCCGCGAATTCGTCATCCGCGACGCAAGCACGTTTGTTCAGGATCTCTGGAACGGTCTCCCCTGCCTATGGCTCCCGGGTCATCCCGCGGCCATCCAGCGGGCTCAACTCAAGGCCTCGCAACTCCGCGTCGCCGCCGAAGTCGGCCTCGAACTCCCTCCCACCCTCGTCACCAACAACCGTGAAGAGTTTCTCGCCTTTTACAACGAACACAACGGCAATGTGATCAGTAAACTCATTGGTCCGGCATTTGAATTGACCATCGGCCCCATGGGTTTCGCGCGATACACCGAAGTCGTCTCCAAGCGCGATGTGGCTTATGCGGCCTCCATCGAATATACCCCTGCCATTTTCCAAGCTTACGTTCCAAAGCGGCTGGAGCTTCGCATCACCGTCGTCGGCGAACGGGCATTCGCCGCTGAGATTCACTCCCAGCAGACCCACCACACGCGCCATGACTGGCGCCGGTATGACCTCAGCAATACACCCCATTTCCAACACGCCCTACCGCCTGAAATCGAACAACGTTGCATTTCGCTCGTGAAGCGCTTGGAGCTTTGCTACGGCGCGATTGATATGATCCTTACGCCCGAGGGGCGTTACGTCTTCGTCGAGGTCAATCCTAGCGGCCAGTATCTTTGGATCGAACGGCAGACGGGGCTCCCCATCAGCGAAGCAATATGCGACCTTCTGATAGCGGGTCGAGGTGCCGCATCATGAACCAAGCCTTCCGACAAGCATTGCCGGATCTTCTCGATTACCTGTTCACCTTGCAGCAGGAATCTGTCCTCCCGCGCGAAGCCCGCGTCCGTCTCCAAAAGTTGCGAGCGGCCCACCCCGACTTGCAGATCGACCTTCTCGCCGAAGAGGTCGCCTTCGACCGCTCGGTCCACTACGACGCCCTGCTTCGGCGCCCCGGCGAGGGCACAGTTTCGATCAGCTACTGCCCCGAACGCGCCATCCCCTGGCCACTGCGGGGAGTGCACCGCTTGAGCGAAGGCGACCTGGTCCGCGTCAACACCAATGTCCTGCAAGTTGAGGCCGCCGTAGCCTGCCTCGACTTCATCTGGGACGACTCCGCCATCATCGAACGCCTCATCAACATGTGCCTCATCCAGGAAGAAGTCGAGCGCGAGCCTGTCGATCTTTCCGACGCCGAATTGCAGGCTGCCATGGACCGCTTTCGATCCGCTAAAAAGCTCTTCCGCGCCGAGGATACGCGTCGCTGGCTGGAACGCCACGGTATGAGTCACCAGAGCTTGGAACGTTACGTCGCCGAAACTGCCATCGTCCCCAAGCTCCGCGACCGCGTTTCCGCCGGCCGGGTGGACGGCTATTTCCATCAGCATCCCGGCGACTTCGCCAAAGTGAAGGTCGCGCAGCTCGTGCTCGAGTCGGAGTCCCAGGCTCGGGAGCTCGCCGAAACCCTCCGCACCGGCCACGAAGACTTTGCCTCTGCCGCGGAGCGCCTCTACTTCGCCGCGGCCGAGCGTGGCGCGCCCCCGAAAACAAGTCTGTTCGCTGTCCTTGAACTCCGCCAGGTTGATCCGGAACTCCGTGAGCCGCTTTTCAGCGCCGCCCCGGGTCAGCTGGTTGGGCCCGTGGCCGGGCCAATGGGCCACGCCCTCATGCGCGTCCTCTCGATCGTACCTGGACAGCTTGACGAGGCCACGCGCGGCACCATAAAGGACATTCTCTTCAAGGAATGGCTGGCCGAGCGCCGCCAAGCCGCCCGCATCGAGTGGTGCTGGGGCAATGCTAGCGACACCTCCGCCCCCAAGTAAGCAGCGTCGGCTTCGCGCGCGCTGCCGGATTAGGCCGCGTCGGTGGGTTTCAGGTTCAGGTTTCGAATTAACCGGTGCAGGTAGGTGGGTTGAAGCCCCAGTGACTTCGCGGCGCGCGTAAAATTTCCGCCGCTCTCCTGCAGCGCTTTAACAATTAGTTGGCGCTTTGCTTCCGCGATCGCATCGTGGTATTTCGACAGGTTCCCGGATGCGCTCAGGGAACCCGCTTTTTCCAGCAGCGGCTCGGGCAAATCTTCCGGGCTCAGAAGTTCACCCGTTCCGAGCACCACCGCGCGTTCAATTGCATTTTCCAGCTCCCGCACGTTGCCCGGCCAATCATAGATCTGCATGCACGCCCGGGCTTCCGGTGAAATACCCGTGATCTGCCGGTCGGCGTTCGCCGCGAATTTCTTCAGAAAGTGGTTCGCCAGCGTTTCGATGTCTTCCCGTCGCTCGCGCAGCGGCGGCAGTGTTAGCGAAACTACGTTCAGCCGGTAATAAAGATCCTGGCGAAATGTTTTTGCGCGCACCGCGTCCGCCAGGTCGCGGTTTGTGGCTGCGATCAGGCGCACGTTGACCGGAATCGGCTGCGTCCCGCCCAGCCTTAAGACTTCGCGCTGCTGCAGCACCCGCAGAAGCTTGGGTTGCAGTAGCAGCGATATCTCGCCGATTTCGTCCAGGAAAACCGTGCCGCCCTCGCCCGCCTCGAAAAGGCCCTTCTTCTGACCAACCGCGCCCGTGAACGCGCCCTTTTCGTACCCGAACAGCTCGCTCTCCAGTAGCGTCTCGGGCAGCGCTGCGCAGTTGATGGCCACAAACGGCTTCGATGCCCGTGGGCTGTTGGTGTGCAGCGCGCGCGCCGCCAGCTCTTTGCCCGTCCCGCTTTCACCGAAAATTAGTGACGTGGCATCCATGGGCCCCACCTTGCCAATAAACCGGTAAACCTCCCTCATTCGCGAGCCGTCTCCGACCATGTCATGCTCGATGGCCGTCTCGGCTTCCAGTCGGCGGTTCTCCTCCTCCAGCAAGCGCAACCTGCGCGCGTTATCCAATGCCAAGGCCGCCAGCCCGCCGACCGCAGCCAAAAGTCGTAGCTGCTCCATCGTGAACCGCACGCTGCGGTCGCACGTGTCCATGTAGATGGCCCCTTGTACTTTCCCGAACACCTCCAGCGGAACCGCCAGTAGCGAGCTGACCCGCGAAGAGGCCGTCGTCTGTGGCGCTTGCGAATCCTCTGGCGGATCGTTCCGCAACACCGCCACGTCGTCCCGCAGCACGCGGTCGATCACCTCCCGGCTATCGTCCACCGAACGCTCCGCGTTGGTTCCTTTGTCCCAGCCGGTCAGCATCGCGATTTCATCCGGGCGGTCGCCGCGCAATAGAATGGCGCCACGCTCCGCGGGAATGATGTCGCTAAGAAAATCTAACAGTTGTCTCTCCAACTCGTAGAAATCCTTCACTGAACTCAGCGTCCTGCAAGCCTTCACCAGCAGGCTGTTCCCGTCTTGCGCCACCTTCGAAAGCTCCGCCATCGCCTCCTGAATCTTCAGAATCTGCAGTCCGCAGGGAGGGGGCCCGGCCAACTCCACCGCAGACGCCTCCGAAACTCTCATAAGATGTAAATACCGGAAAAGAAAGACCGAATCACCCAGCGCAATCTTGTCTCTGTCCTCGAGCATTCTCTGGTCCACTGGCAGCCCGTTTACGGTCAGTCCGTTAACGCCGGTTCCCTTCGAGAGACGGAATCCCTTTGCTTCTTTGCGGATGATGCACTTCGGTGAAGCGGTGGCCAGAGCCAGCACCCTGAGCCCATCTCCTTCGCTGTCGTCCAGGAACACCTCCTGGGTCAGCTGAAACGTCGCTCCTTGAAGCTGCCCCGCAATTGTTTCTAGTCTGGCTTCCATGTCTTTTTTTCCAACAAGGGAGTTGCCCGATGCTCGTGGCGCACCGCAGGATTCTTGATCACTTCGCCATGCCCCCCTCTTGTGCTGCTTCAGTGTCTGAGTAGATTCGCTTCCCGAAGCCAGAAGGATCGTGAGTTTCGTGATAGGGGGATATGCGACCTGATTGACTTTCCATTCTCGAAGCACATTAAAGCGGTATTGCCAGACCGAAGTCAAGGATTAGAAGAAGAGGACCAATGCCCCGGCTCCGGCATCCTTCCAAATCCACGCTAACTCAAAACTAGCCTGCATCGCTATGATGCTGGGCGAGAGTATCGGAGGGCTCGCCTTCAAATCGCCTGCCGCTTGGCCAGTTCGCGAAAAACTCCCGCTCGGCCCGCAAGCTCGTCATACAATCCGGTATCCACCAAAACGCCTCGGTCCATCACGAAAATCCGATTCGCCTTCACGATGGTGCTCAGCCGGTGAGCGATCACCACCCGGGTTGATTGCAACGCCTCCAGGCTATGGCTGACGATCGCCTGTGTCCGATTGTCCAGCGCACTGGTGGCCTCATCGAACAGAAATATTCGTGGCTTTCGGACCATGGCCCGCGCAATCAGTAACCGCTGGCGCTGCCCTCCGGAAAGATTCCCGCCTCCCTCGCTAACAACGGTGTGCATCCCCATGGGCATGGTGTTGATATCGTCCGCCAGCCCCGCGTTCCGCGCCGCTTCCCACGCGTCTTCAAGCGAAAGCGCTGCGGATCCAGCAATGTTTTCGAAAATGCTGCCGCTGATCAGCCGAGCGTTCTGTATCACCACGCCGATCTGCCGGCGAACCGCCTGCACGTCGAGCCCCGACAGATCTTGCGTGTCGTAATAGATGGCTCCCGATTCTGCTTTTTCAAACCCGAGCAGCAGCCGGAACAAGCTCGATTTTCCGCTTCCAGACGGACCCACAATAGCCACGAACTCCCCCTGCCGCACCGTCAACGAAACATCCCGCAATACCAGGGGACTCTCCGGATGATAACGGAAGTTCACGTGGCTCACTTCAATCGAGCCGTGAAGTTCTCCTGGGTTCTTTGTCGTCTCGGCAACTTCCGGCAACGTTTGCAGAATCGGGACGGCCCGTTCGTACATCGGAACAACACCTAGCGCCGATTCCACCGCTGTGCTCAATTGCAGCGTCGCTGCCTGAAGCTGGATGAACGCCGCCAGGAACGCCAAAAACGCTCCCGTCGTCAATCCCGGCAAAAAGGGCTGGCCCTGGAGGGAAATCGAGAAGGCAAACAGCACCGCAAGGCTGATCACCGGAAATGCGGAATTGAATACCGCGAGGCTGTTGGACACAGTGCCTGCTCGAAACGACTGTTTCTTCTGCTTGGCGAACTCCCGGGCCCACGCCGCAAACGCGCGCTGCTCCGCCCCCGCCACCCTCAATCGGGCGATATTCTCCACAAAGCCCAGAACCATCCCTGATATCCGTCCTCGCGTGTAAAACACTTCGCGCTGGTGCCCGATTTGCACGTACATGCAGGCCACCGAAAAGCCGAAGGAGACGACCATCATCACCGTCGCTATCATCGCCAGCCGCCAGCTGTAATAAAACAACAGAAGAAAACTGAAAATCGAAAACACGCCCGAAAGCACCGACGAAATCACCGACCCTGCCAAAGTCCGCACGATATTGTCGATTCCCAGACTGCGGTCCGCCAGGTCCCCCGCGGTATACTGCCTGAAAAACGGAACGGGTAATCGCAGTAGTCGGTCCCATATCGCGGCTTGCAGCGAAGCGTCCATTTTCCCTTCGAGTCGCAAGGTCGCGATGTTCCGGGAAAGAGTGAACATCGCCGCAGCAATCGCCAGCACTACTAAAATACCCGCTATTTGCAGCAGTTGATTCCGCTGCGCACTCGGAATGATCGAATCGAAGATAATCCCTATCGACACCGGCACCACCACCGCCAGCATTCCCCCGCACACCCCAATTCCTATAATCCACAGCACCTCTTGAAGCATGTTCCGCAGCGCAAACGAGCCCAGATCCCATAGCGACAGTTTTCGATTCGGGAGTGGTGGATAAAACGTGTACGCAAACGCGCCCAGGGTCATCGCCACTTCGCTCGTCAGCGGTGTACTCTGCGATTCCACAGGGTCGTAGAGCCGGTTATCCGCTCGTCTTCGGTGCGTGGGAAGAATAGCCAGCGGACGATTGTCGCTCTCTCGAAACGCAAGCAACGGCCCCGGCGAATCCTTCCACCAGTCTCCTTTCAAAACTACCCTTCGATACCGCAGCCCCGATGCATATGCGATCCGCGTCACCGCATCCGTCAGCACCGTTTGGCTCCGCAGTTCCGGCGGAGCCACAATCTTCACTCCCAGAGATTCGGCGATCGCCGCACAGGCCAGAAATATTGGATCCGAATTCTCCGCTTCCGCCAGCGTTACTGTTCGTTCCTGCTCCTCCAGAGTGGACGCCAGCGTCCACAAGGCGGAGTCAACAATCTTTGAATCGATCGATGCCTGGCTCTTTCGCCGGCTGCGGCCGGTCTCCTCCGCTTGGCGTCGTTTCTGGACCAGGCAATGCAAAATAGCTACATGAAAGGTTTGCAGACCGCTCCACTCCGGATCTTTTTTCTGCCACTCGACCGTGGAAACCGGCAGAACTCGTGACCTGCTCGCCGGCTGAATCCAGCCTCTTCTCGACACGGGAAAATAGCCTGCTCCGTTGGTCACCTCCGTCTCCGCGATGTCCAGGAACCTCGATGATCCGCTCTGATGTTGCACCCAAACTACGCCTTTTACCGGCATGATCGGCCGCGACTCCTCCGCGGTTTCGTGCATCTCCCCTGGTGTCAACTCCTCATAAAGCTGCGGCACCTGCGAAAAGGAAGCGCAGGCTGTGAGCCTTGCAACCCACTCTTCCAGCAGCGCCGGCAGTTCGCCCACCACGTTCGTATCCGCGAGCAAACTCTTCAGGCGATTCTTCGGCATTTGGAAGAGTTGCGTCCCTGGAGTGGGTACGGCCGCAAGCACGGCGTCGCCCGCCATCTCCGCCAGGCCGAAAATCACCGCCCCCCGCTCCATGCGAAACATAGTATGACGCGCCCCACTAAGCTCTCCGTCCATCTCGTCCACTAGAAACAAATCAAGGCTTCCACTCTCAACCACCCACGCGCTGTCAGGTTGGTGAAGGGAAAAAGGCCGATTCGAGCGGGGCTCGAAGACTTCAAAACCTTGGTTATGCAGTATCGGGTTTATCAAAGCGATTGGATTAGCTCCGAATACGATCCTTGCACCGCGGACAGTTCCTCGTGTGTTCCCCGTTGAACCACCTGGCCGTGGTCCAGCACAAGGATTTCATCGGAGTCGCGAATCGTGCTCAGCCGGTGGGCCACGATCAAACAAGTGCAGCCACGTCGCCGCAGTTGGTCGCTGATGAACTCTTCTGTCTGCGGGTCGAGTGCGCTCGTTGCCTCATCCAAAACTACAATCCGGGGCCGCCGCACTAACGCGCGCGCAATCTCAAGTCGTTGTCGCTGCCCCCCACTGAAATTCCGGCCTCCCTCCTCCACCCACGAATCGTAGCCGCCGTTTCGTTTCACGATATCGTCATGGATGGCCGCGTCTTTCGCTGCCTCCACCAGCTGCTTTTCTTCGATCGTGGTGTCCCACAAAGTCAGATTTGTGCGCACGGAGCCGTCCATCAGGAAAACCTCCTGATCAACCACGGAAATCGAATTGTGCAGCGCCCGAGGCGGTATCGCATGTCGCGGTTTATGGTCGAAAAGGATTTGACCGGACCACGGTTCGTACACTCCGCTAACCAGCCGCGCAATCGTGGATTTCCCACTTCCCGAAGGCCCCACCAGCGCCACGCGTCCACCCGGTTTCAGCGCAAAGCTCAGGTCTCGAATCAGGGGCTCTTCCAGGTGGCTGTACCCAAACGTAAGCCCTGTCACTTCGATCCACCCAGCGAGCAATTTATCTTCGGCCTCGCTCGTTTCACTCGTGCCACGCTCCACAGCTCGAATCGGGTAGCGCAGCACGTCGTCCAGCCGGCCCAGGTCGCCCTCCGCCTCTTGCAATCTCTGACCCAGCGACACAATCCGATTCACCGGCTCGATGAAGTTCAAAAGTAGCGCCTGGAACATGACCAGCATCCCGATGGTCAGAAATCCGTCCAGGATCCTCAGACCTCCAATCGCCAGCACCGCCACCGTGTTCAGTGATGTCAGCAGCGCGGGCAGAATGGCGAACACCTGTGAGGACGAGCCGAACTCCTGTTCCGCGGTGATGGCCTTCGCCTGCAAGCCGGCCCATCGCGCGAAAAAGTCCGTTTCTCCCCCGCCCGCTTTCAGCGTTTCGATCGTCTGCAGCCCAGCCATCGTCGTCCCAACGATCTTTCCCCGCTCCTGTAGCAGCTTCCGGTTGTTATCCGCTCGTTTCCTGGAGATATATTGGACAGCGCACAGGTTCACGGTCACGATAGCGATACTGATCAACGTCAAGCTCACGCTGTAGCGGAACATCAGCGCCGCGTAGAAGCCGATCAGAAGGGTCCCCACGACGTTCGTCGCGAGCTCTCCCGAAAGAAGCATCGCCACCCGGTCGTTGATTTCCACCCGCGAGCCGATCTCACCTCCGAATCGTTGCGCGAAAAACTCCATCGGCAGCCGCAGCACGTGCCATAAGAACGAGCTAGAGGACGTCAGCGATAACTTCGTCTCTAGTCGCAGCAGCGTCCGTCGCTGCCAATAGCTGCAGATCCCCTTCACGCACGCCGTCGCCACCATCGCGATCACCAGCCCCTGCCTCCACTTCGTCATTCCCCCGACCATCACATCGTCAATATAGATCCGGGAAAACCCGGCCACGATAATGTTCGGCACAACCAGTGCAAACGTCGAGATGATCAGGTACGCCACCGCCAGCCGGCTACCGGGCAAGCGTTTCGCGATTCGCCGAAGCAACGATTGCTTTTCCCCGCCTTTCTGGAATTCCGGCGTGACCTCGAATGTCAGCACCACCCCAGTGAACGACTGATCGAACTCTTCATCGCTCACCGTGCGCCGCCCAAACGCCGGGTCGTTCAGGTACACCTTCCCGCCGCCAAATCCTTCCACCACCAGAAAATGATTGAAGTTCCAGAACACCATCATCGGCAGCGGCACGGACCGCAATTCGGCGGGCTCTTTCTTGAATCCCCTGGCCGCTAGGCCATACTTCCGCGCCGCCTTCACGATGTTGCTTGCCCGTGTTCCGTCCCGCGAAACCCCGCAGGCAATCCGCAGCTCTTCCAGAGGCACGCTTCGCCCGTGATACATCAGGATTATCGAGAGGGCTGCCGCGCCGCACTCGACCGCTTCCATTTGCAATACCGTTGTCGTTTTGACTCGCCGAGGCATTCTAGGTTTCGCAGTCCTCTGGAACCAGTCAGGAGAGCCCGTTCGTTCCACCGTTGTCTCTAGGTCGGTCCCAGATTGCGGCGTAATGCAGGCAGCACGAGTTCCAGAGGCTTTTGCCAGCGCGTCACGACTTCCGCGGTGCACATGGTTCCTCCGGAAAGCGTCAAATCGGGCCCACGCGACGACGACCACTGGTATCCGCTCGCTGTCTTCGCATTCTTGTCCATTTGCACGCGCAAACCCGTCACCGGTCCCTCTTCGGTGAGCGCCTTTACCAGCACTTCGTTCTGAAAGTTGTGCATTAACTCGGCAGGCGTGTCCGGAAAATCCGAAACGTAGGTCACGTAGCCCTTGATAAATCCGAACTCCTCCGGCTTCACGTTGGAGGGCGAAATCCTCGCCTCCATCCCTTTCCGGACGTCCTTCGCCCGCGACGCCGGAAGGTAGACCAGCACTTCCAGGTCCGGCACATCCGGCTCAATGCTCAGGATCGGGTCGCCCAGCCCCACCGTGGTTCCCGCAGACACTTTTGCTTCCAGCACCTCGCCCCCGTATGGGCTCACCACGTTGCCCGCAATCTCCAGGTCCTTCGCCAACCCGCCCAGATTGCGTTCCATATCGTGAACCGTCGTTTGCCTCTCGGCGTCTTCCTGCTGCGCCTTGGCTTGAAGCGAAAATTCCTGCACCGCCAGTTCCTGAATGTGGGCCCGCGTCGCGGCGATGTGGTCCTCAATCGTCGCTAGGTTTTGGCTTGCCTCGATCGCTTTCTGTTTGACGACGATGCCAGCGGCCACCAGCTGCTTCTGCGCCGACACATTTTCCCTTGCAAGTTCCGCTTGCTCTTCCAGGTGCTTGATTTCGATTTCGGCATTCGCGCGCTGCCGCTGCAGGGAGGCCGTCTCGATTTTCGCCTGGTCCATGCGCACCGCGTGCGATCTGTCCCGTTCGCGGCGCGCCTGCTCCAGCGCCTGTTTGGAGGCTTTGTACTTTTCCTGCATCGCGGGCTGCGCAATCGACGCCACGATCTGCCCAGCGCTGATTTTGTCTCCGGGCTTCGCGCTGATCTGCGCCACCACTCCCGATCCGGCGGCCACCACGTTCAGCACCCCGCCCCGGCGCACAATTACTCCTTGGCCGCTCACAACCATCGGAATGCGCCCCACGTATCCCCAGACCAGCGCAAGAATAATCAACCCGACGATCGCGGCCTGTGCGATCCATGCTTGCGCGTCTGTCACCTTCAGCAGACGGTCCAGTTCGTCGGGAGAGGAAAGCCGGTCCAGTGCGACCTTTCGGAAGATGTTCCTGTTCATGCGTGAACTCTATGAACAACGTCGCGAAAAGCAATTTCTGGGCGAAAGAATTTCCTCACTCTAGCCGCAGCTATCGTGCCTGTCAACCGCGCTGCGGCGTCCCACTACAAGCAGCATAATCACGCATCGTTGCGTCCATACAGATTCCTTCGACGGCCATGTCTGCAATGGCTGTTGCGAAACATCGAGAACGTTACGTCCGCCGATGCACAATTCAACGAAACGGTGGATTTCGAAGTTCTTGAAGAAGTTAGAGTCCACGATGTTTGCGTGATTCCCCGCGGAGCCACAGCTTGGGGAACAGTAACTGAAGCCCAACCTAAGCGAAGGATAGGACGTGGAAGCAAGCTCGACATCAACATGACAATGACAATGACAATGTGCGTCTTCCTTCTGGCGAGAAAGTGGCTTTGCAGTCGGGCTTCAAGGCTTGGGAAAGAACTCTGACTGTCGGTGTGGGAGAGACGGTAACTGTAGCCCCTACGCTCGAAAGACAGGATTAGAGCCGCGCAAATTCTACGATCCTATTCTGAACTCAATCCAACCTTGCATTGGATCATCAGGGTGACCTTCGGAACTTTTCCCATGTCGCTTCTCCTTCTAGACAATACTGAGCGGATGGAAAAAGTCAGCGGCGAAAACGCAAATGTGTGACAAGTTGCGTGATAAAGGCAGGAAGTCCTGTAGTTTGAATATCTGGCGGAGAGGGGGGGATTCGAACCCCCGTTAGGGTGTTTAGTCCCTAAAACGGTTTAGCAAACCGCCGCATTCAGCCGCTCTGCCACCTCTCCGCGGCCCTGAGTAGAATCCTCCCTGAACGGACTGCTGTTTCAGAGATGCCTACCCCTCGAATTTCGAAAGTATAGCATCAAAGTAGGATGGATCGAGTGCCAAAATGCCGCGAAGGCTGGGCTTACCGTTAACAAAAGACTCGGTGGTACGTCATAAGGGGGTAGGTCGCGTTGTCGCGAGGGTATTGAGGAACTCTTTAGAGGAGTTCTTTCCTTTAGACTGTTTTGAATCTAGAATATAGGGGAGATCGGAGCCTGACTTGCTGAAGTTAGGCCGAGTTGCCTCGTCGGTAGGCCCCAGGTGCTCCCGGCGGAGAGCCTAAACCGCGCAATACGCAGCAACCTCTTGCGAAACATTTCGACCCACACGGGCGTATGTAATGTAGAGGACGGGCAATAGATCAGCGGAATCGTGTCCCCGTTCGGGTGGCCTGCCCGGGGACAGTAAGAGTGACCCTTCCAGGGTGGATTGAAGAGGAATCACATGAAGACGTGGAAAAAGGTACTAATCGGGGTGGTTGTCGCGGGGGTGCTGATCGGGATCGTGGTGTTCAGCGTCAACCAGGCGAATAAGGGCGTGGTGACGGTCCAGACGGCTAAAGTGGCGACGTCGGACGATTTGGTTTCGCTCGTGACGGCTTCCGGAGAGATCAAGCCGACGACTTATACGAACGTGACGGCCCAAGGATTCGGGCGAATCACCGAGATTCTCGTAAAGGAAGGCGACCATATTAAGAGGGGCGACCGGCTGTTGCTTCAGGAAAACGTTCAGGCAAGCGCTGACGTACAAGCACAGTCTGCTGCAATCCACTCCGCGGAGTCCGGGGTGCAGGCGGCGGACGCCAGTTTTAAAGCGGCGCAGGCGGACTTGGTTTCTCAGCAAGCGAACATGGAAAAGGCCAAGCTCGATTGGGAACGCGGGCAAGGACTCTTCAAGGATGGATTGATACCGAAACAGGATTTCGACCAGCGAAAGAGCACGTACGATGGTGCGGTAGCCGCGGTGGATTCAGCGAGGGAAAAAGTACAGTCGCTGAAAGCTCAACTCGATCAAACACGGTCGCAGGTAAATCAGAACGAGGCGATGCTGGTGCGAACGAAGGATGTGCTGTCGAAGACTACGTATACATCGCCGATCAACGGAATTGTGAGCTACTTGCCGGAACGCGTAGGCGATTACGTTGTGCCCGGTATTCAGAATTCAAACGGCAGTTTCTTAATGACGCTGTCGGACATGTCCATCGTAACGGCGGAAGTGAAGGTCGATGAGACGGACATCGTTAACGTGAAGCTCGGCCAAGACGCCGATGTGACCATCGACGCCGTGCCTGGGAAAATATTCAAGGGCAAAGTGACGGAGATTGGCTCGCAGGCGACGTTGCGAAGTTCCGGCCTGGCGACGACGCAATCCACGACGAGCACGCAAGAAGCGAAGGACTTTAAGGTGGTTGTGAGACTCGACAGTCCGCCGGACAATCTGCGTCCTGGGCTTTCAACCACGGCAAAGATCAAAACTGCTGAAAAGAAGAGCGTGATTGCGATCCCGATTCAGGCGCTAGCAGTACGCACGCGCAAGGATCTTGCGGAAGCGGCCAAGACTGCCAAGGGCCAGGGAAACTCCGGGGTCACACTTGCTGCGCCCCCGCCGGCTGCGGCTGGCGATCCGAAGAAGGACGAAATACAGGGCGTCTTCGTCATTAATGGGAAAAAGGCATTCTTCAGGCAAGTGGAGACAGGAATCACGGGAGTTACCGACATCGAAGTCACCAAGGGCCTGCAAGTTGGAGACGAGATTGTTGTAGGCAGCTACAAAGCGCTGCGAACGCTGAAGCCAGAGGCGAGCGTGAAGATAGATAACTCCGCGCCGAAAAAACAGGACGATCAACAGAGCTAGAGCTGACGAAACCGGAGTAGCGAGGGAAATTCGAATGCCCGTGGAAACAACAGCAACGGATTCGTACCGCGAGGATTTGGTCAGCTCCGGTATCGTGATCAAGACGGAAGCCCTGACAAAAGTGTATGAGATGGGTTCGGAACAGGTGCACGCCCTCAGCGGCATTGATCTGCAAATCCGCAAGGGCGAGTACGTGGCCATTATGGGGCCTTCCGGTTCGGGAAAATCCACGCTGATGAACCTCATTGGGTGCCTGGATTCTCCAAGCGCGGGAAAGTACTGGCTTGCGGGACGTCTAGTCAGCGATTTGGACGACGACGAGCTGGCGTATATTCGCAACAAAGAGATTGGCTTCGTCTTTCAAACGTTTAATTTGCTCCCGCGCGCTACGGCGCTGCACAACGTCGAGCTTCCGCTGATCTATAACGGCACACCAGCCGAAGAGCGCATCGAAAAGGCCAAAAAGGCGCTGGAGCGCGTGGACCTTGTGGACCGGATGGGGCACAAACCGAACGAGCTCTCTGGCGGCCAGAGGCAGCGCGTGGCCATAGCCAGAGCTCTTGTTAATTCGCCGTCGATTGTGCTGGCGGACGAGCCGACTGGAAACCTCGATTCAAAGACTGGAGAAGAGATCATGGCGCTCTTCGAGAATCTCTACCAGCAGGGCAACACGATCATTCTCGTTACACACGAAAACGATATCGCGCAGCATGCGCACCGCATTATTTTCATACGCGATGGCAAGATCGCTTCGGACGAAGCCGTCATCAAGAAGTAGCGGACAATTCGGCTCTTTCCTTCCAATTTCATTTCTTTAGTATGAACTCTACTCAGGTAGGCTGGCGCTGCTATCGCCATACCGGCCGTAGTGTAGCTTTTCTTAGACACGGTCTCGTGGAGAGGTCCCCAATGGAAATGCAAGCAGGGTCGAGTGAATTATCGAAACGCGATGAACTGTTACGGCGCGCGGCAGAGGCTGCGCGCGAATATGCCCAAACAATCGGAGAGCGACGAGTCGCACCGGCGGAAAAAGACAGGAATGGCCTGACAAAATTTCGCGAGTCATTTCCATGCGCGGCGAGCGATCCAATAGAGGTTTTGGAACAATTACATGAATTCGGCTCACCCGCGACAGTCGCGACAACGGGCGGACGCTATTTTGGCTTCGTCATTGGGGGAACACTCCCTGCGTCGCTCGCGGCCAATTGGCTTGCGGGAGCATGGGACCAAAATGCGGGGTTGCGCGTAATGTCGCCGGTGGCGGCAGAGTTGGAAGAGGTGGCACTGCGCTGGGTGTGCGAGGCGCTGGGTCTGCCGCTGGAATGCGAAGGCGGGCTGGTGACCTGCGCGACGATGGCCAATTTTACGGCGCTCGTGGCGGCGCGACATGCGCTTCTTGCGCGCGCTGGCTGGAACGTGTCCGATGACGGGATGTTTGGTGCGCCGCCCATTGACGTCGTCGTGGGGGACGAAGTACATGCTTCGCTTCTCAAGGCGCTGAGTCTTGTAGGTTTTGGGAAAAAACGTCTTACGCGCGTGGAAGTGGATGGGCAAGGAAGAATGCGCGCAGACAAATTGCCACCTCTTAGTGAGCGCAGCATTCTATGCATTCAGGCTGGCAACGTGAATAGTGGAGCGTTCGATCCAGCCGCCGAAATCTGCTCCCGCGCGCACGAGCAAGGAGCCTGGGTTCACGTGGACGGAGCATTCGGTCTTTGGGCCGCCGCATCTCCAAAATACCAGCACCTGACCATGGGATTCGAGCAAGCAGACTCCTGGGCCACGGATGCGCACAAATGGCCGAATGTTAATTATGACAGCGGGATCGTGCTGGTCAGAGACGGTGCTGCGCTGCGTGGAGCGATGACGATGACGGCCGCTTACCTGGAAGCGGGCGCTCTCCGCGAACCCATGTACCACACGCCGGAAGCGTCACGAAGAGCACGCGGCGTGGAATTGTGGGCGGGGCTAAAGTCCATGGGGCGTGAAGGCCTTTGTTCTTTGGTCGAGCGAACTTGCGGATTCGCCCAGCGCTTTGCTGATGGGTTTCGCGCTGCGGGATTCGAAGTGCTCAACGATGTCGTCATCAACCAAGTGCTTGTTTCTTTCGGCGCTGCGGTAAACACGGAACATGTGATTCGTGCCGTCCAGGATGACGGGACGTGTTGGTGCGGAGGAACGGTATGGCAAGGAAAATCAGCGATGCGCGTCAGCGTATCTTCCTGGGCGACCACGGAAGCAGATGTGGAATTGAGCCTACAAAAAATCCTGAGCATCGCGCAGGCAATCCGCGGCTAACCAGACGGCTTCAAAATGTATGCAGCTTGCGCCGGCTTCAACGGCTATGGGCAGGGTGCGTGACGTCCATGTCGGCAAATGTCGGTGCCGGACAAAGATAGGTGTGCGACAAACGATCGTGCCAGGTCAGGGCATCCTCGTCCCACATGGCCCACAGAAAGCCCATAAAAAAAGTGCCAGCAGAAAGCATGTAGCCCACGCTCCGCCAGAGCATTTGCCGCGGCGCAGGAGATTCGCCGGAAAAGCTGACGACGTGCAGGCCTCGCAGCATCATGCCGGGAGTTGTGCCGCCGAAAACCGTGAAGAGCGCAAAATATTGCAGGTACACGATGACGAAGGTCGTGACGCACACGGCTGCGCTTAGTTTGCTGAATGTAAATTGCCCGCCCAGCGATCCGAAGAGTGTCAGGAAAGCGCCATACGCGAAGAGCAGGCAGCCAGTATCGATCAATCCCGCGATGCGGCGCTCGTCGATAGAAGCGACTGGGTACAATCCGGTCTGCTCTGTACGCGCGTCCCTCGAAGATGTTTGTTCAAAAGCCTTCTCCGCCATGGGAGGCAGGGATACGTCAATAACCATTCGTGCGTCTTCACGAGTTGCCGCGTTTCGGCCGATCGCGATCGTGAAGGCGAAGTCCTCATCGGCCTTTGCAGGGGGTTCAGCAACTTCAACAGAAGCATGAACCGGCTGATCTGACGCGGGTTCTTCGAACGCAAGCTCTGACTGCGCGAGGTTCGGGGCGACCCTCCGTCTCCGGACGCGGTAGGTCTGGAGACGCTGTGCGAGTTCGCCACGCCAGGCGGGATCTGAATTCCCGTCTGATGCTGCCTGGGCGTGATTCCGCCCAATCCGTGGCCTGGATTTTTCCTGTACACCAGATGTGGAAATTCCTGATTCGGAAGAAAGATCTAGCGTAAGGGATGAATCGCAAAAATTGCAGACACGTACGCTCGTAGGCAGTACGGCACTACATTGCAGACATGTTTTAGTCACCGGTTGTTTTTGCGCTGCGGACGCGTCCACTCCGGTGAGGAGAGAACCATTTGAGATTACCACGAGCCGGGAAAAGTCAAGCCAAGATCGAGGCGCGAATGTAGCTAATCAGTTATAGAGGGAACAAGGTAGGCAGGAGATATGCCCTGCAGCTCGTCATTAAGTTTCGAGCTGTTGAGCGAACATGTCCCTGCTGAACGCGATGCGGCGCTCGAGGGTCACTGCAGCGAAATAAGTACACTGGCCTCGCTCGGTTTCTGTCCAGGCGAGTAGAGAAGGAATGAGCCGCGCCACGCTGGAGCGAACTAATCCCAATAGCCCGAAGTAGGCACCGATAGCCTGAATTCCACTGCGGTCTTCCGGGCGGTCCGGGCAGAGATGAAGCAACTGAACGACACGGGCAAAATCGTCGCCGGTCGCAGAGCTCTTAATTCCTGTGACGTCCTGCACTTCAGCAGAAAGAGGATGCTTGATGGAAGCCGCGATCAGGGAGCGGCAGTAGGAGACGAAGAACTGCAGCAAGAAAACCACGGAAAAAACGAGAATGATTGCGGCCATCATCGTGGGATCACCGCCAGACGCGCAGGCGCCAGCCGGGCTTCTTCAGGCAAGCGCCAGAAGGCATAAGCCCAAGCGAGAGGAAGGAATGTCCCAACAAGCTGCGCTAATGGTGCCACCATAGTGCCGAGTTGAGGGTACAAATTCCGAATAGCGTAGTTAGCAGCCAAGAGACTGAAATAGATACCAAGTGAAAGGACTAGCTGAATCAGACGTGTGCGCGTCTCTCGAAGCTTTAGGATGGCAGCCCAAAGAACGTATGTGAGAACGACTCCGACGAAGTATAGGTTCTGGGATAGTTCGAAGACAAAATGGCTGAGCATTTTTCCGGAAGATTGCCGGACGACTGCGCCAGAGAACACCGCTGTCCCGACAAGAAGCAGGAGAGCGCCCATTTTCACGTACCGCTCGGCCTTCATCTCGCTGAAAACGTGGGAATAGAGGGTGCAAAGCGCGAAGTAAAGACAGATTGTTAGGAGTGCATCGGAATAATAGTAGAAATACGCATATTGCGTGGAACTCTGTCCATATTGGCTAAGTACCCTGTAGCGGACAAGCTCGACAACGATCAGACCAACCATGTACAAGTTCAGAAGGAAATAGCGGCGGAAAGCGCCCTTCTTCAGCGCACACACCACAACGGCGGCTTCACAAAGGATGCCCACGAACCAAATGATGTACGTAAGGGGACCAGGCACGTTTTCACCTATCTACGCCCTGATCTCCGTCGCGGAAAATTTGACTTAGCTTCCGCTGAACTGCGTGGCGATCAATAGGGCGTTATTGGTACCGGTGACGCACCGTTCCTGTACGGCGTTATTGGAACAGGTGATGCACCGTTCTTGTACGGCGTTATCGGTACCGGCGAAGCACCGTTCGCCATGATCGTCGAACCGTCGCCGTGCGTCGTAACAACCGTTTTCAAGCCCATAGCTCCCACCAAAACGAGCATGGCGAGAAATACAACCACGAGTTTCCTGGACATGTTGCCTCCGGGGATGAACGACACCCAGAGACACTCTATCCCTATCTAAAGGGATGTCAAGTAGCTCGCGCTACGGACCTGTTCCGTATTGGTACACACCTACCCGCCCCGTCCTTTCGCTAGGCTTTCGCCTAGTGCGACGGGACCGTAAGTTCACTGCCCGCTCAGGATAGGTAATGGGACTTGTAGGGTCAACGGTACGGTAGTACTAGACTTAATGGGACTCGATTGAAGGGGACTGCCATCCCAAATAGAGGGAGAAAAACTCTCATTAGATATTTCCAACAAAATTCGCAATCCGCGGAGGTCTGTGTGACTGGTAGCTTCACGAATGCTTGACACCTTTGCGACCGACTCCGTAGCATTAGGAATCGTCTTTATGCCGGCGTAGCTCAGTGGTAGAGCGAGGGTCTCATAATCCCTAGGCCGTGGGTTCGATTCCCTCCGCCGGCACCATGTTTTCCTCTGTCCGACCCGGACACATAGGTAACAGAACGTACCGGCTACATAGGTAACACTTTTGGGCCAAAAGGGTTGTCGAGAGGCTGCAGAGTTTTTTCCTCCAGATCGATGTAGCCTAGATCGTAATCCATAAAGCTGACCAGCCAAATTCCTTCCTCTACTTCTTTGATTCCCACCGCTTGACCCGCGAAGACGGTGCTGAGATTAATTTTTTTGCGATGCAGACAGATGCGTCCACAGTTGGTGACGTAAATAGTGTGGTCGTGAAACGGGTAAGCAAGTTCTGGCAAGCCTCCATAATGGCGGGTGGCGGGCGTGTAGACTTCCGCGGGACACTTCATCGCGAGCGCCTCATGAGGACGCTCGTGGTTGAACTCTTCGAGAAAATCGTCGAATTTGCCCTGCTGCTGCAGGCTGTTCAGGCCCGCGGGGCGCGTGGTTTGCATTTTGAGCGTGAGGTGCATGCGCTCATGCCGACCGTTCTGCTGCGGATGACCGGGCTGGATGCGTTCGATGGTGATGCCCAAACGCAACCACCATACGGAGAGTTTGGAGAGGTTAAACAACGAGTTGGGCGACGCGAAGGGCACGCCGTTGTCTGAGCGGATGCTGGCGGGCAGGCCGCGTTCTTCAAACAAGCGCGTAAAAGCCGTAAAAGCAAGCGCCTCACCGGTAGATTCCAGAGCTTCACAGAGGAGGAGATAGCGCGAAGCGTGATCGGTGACGGTCAGCGGGTAGCAGTATTTTTTGTTGCCCAACAAAAACTCGCCTTTGTAATCGGTGCACCACAGTTCGTTGGGCTTCTGCCCCAACGACAAAGGCGTGCCTTGAGCATGGTAGCGCCGACGCCCGCGGCGTTGCACCAGACCGTGGCGATCGAGCACGGCATGGATGGTGCTGCGGGCAGGAACCTTCACCTCACAGGAAAAGCGGCGTAACAATCGTTCGCGGATCTTGCGTGCGCCCAGTACGCAACACCTTTCCGAATATAGCTCCAGGCCAATCCATCCCAGGAGCCGCGGCCGCGATGGTCCCGACGAATAATGTATACTCTGCGCGTTCGGCGTGATCCAGTCTGACCTGGGACATCGAATTCCATAAACTTTGGTTACCGGAGGATCTCTTGGCGTTCATCCGAAGCGGAAAGGTCTGCCTCGCACTGCTGATAGCGTTATGTTGCGTCTCTGCGGTGCACGCACAGCAAGCTGACCCAGATTCGGATGAAGATGGCCAATTCCGATTCCGGTTTGTCGGTCCGCGTGTTGGAAACCGCATCGCCTCTGTGGCTGGAGTCCCAGGCGATCCGAGCACATATTACGCTGGAGCAGCTTCCGGCGGTGTGTGGAAATCTACGGACGGCGGCAACCGTTGGTCACCGATCTTTGATAAACAACCTGTTGCTGCGATTGGCGCACTTGCCGTTGCGCCAACGGACCCAAGTGTTGTGTGGGCAGGTACCGGCGAGGCTTGGGTTATCCGCGACAGCGACGTGATTGGCAACGGAATCTATAAGTCCACGGACGCCGGAAAGAGCTGGACGAATATGGGGTTGCAAGAGACAGGCCGTATAGGCCGAATCATCGTGCACCCGTCTAATCCCGACATTGTTTTCGCCTGCGCGCTGGGACGCGCAACTGGCCCGCAGCAGGAACGCGGCGTTTTCCGCACAGTGGACGGCGGCCAGCACTGGGAGCGCGTGCTATTTGCTGGAGAGAACGTCGGCTGCTCTGGCCTTGCTATGGATCCGCACAATCCGCGAGTCTTATTCGCCGGTATGTGGCAACTGGAAATGCACACCTATGTTGAACTTAGCGGCGGCCCTGGAAGCGGAGTCTACGTGTCCCGCGACGGGGGAACGAAGTGGACCCGTATCGAAGAGCATGGCTTGCCTCATTCGCCGCTCGGTAAGATTGATGTGGCCGTTGCTCCAACCAACTCAGACCGCGTTTTCGCATTGATCCAAACCAAAGACCAAGGTTCGGTTTGGAGGTCGGATGACGCTGGCTCGCATTGGAAGGCCGTGAATTACCAAAGAGCTTTGATTGGGCGCGCAGGCTACTACATCCGAATCGCTGTTTCACCCGGAAACGACAACGAAGTCTTGGTGGCAAACAGTTCGTTCCATCAATCTCTGGATGGCGGCCAAAATTTTCAAGAGGTACGTTGGGGCGGAGACACTCACGATATTTGGATCGATCCTGTAAATCCCGATCGGTTTGTGATCACCGATGACGCTGGATTAATTATTACCACTGTACATGGCCGAGGATTTCACCGCGTCACTCTTCCGATAGGACAGATGTATCACGTCGCCGTGGACAACCAGACTCCCTACTTTTTCTACAGCAACATGCAAGATGACGGAAACATGCGCGGCCCCAGCGTGCCCATCGATTCACAAGAAACGGGATGGGATCGTCACATGGGCGGCTGCGAATCTGGCTTTACGATTCCGGACCTCGCCGATCCCAACATCGTCTGGGCCACCTGCTATGGCGATGAAGTCACGCGGTGGGATGCGCGAATCAAGACGGCGCGCTCCGTAAGCCCCTATCTTCATACGCTGGATGCACCACCGACCGATATCAAATACAGGTGCCATTGGACCTCGCCGCTAGCCATCGATCCCTTTGATCACAACGTCGTCTACTACGGGTGCCAAGTTATTTTCAAGACGACGAATGGCGGCCAAAGTTGGGCAGTGACCAGTCCGGATCTCTCGACACAGGACCCAAGCCGCATCGTTTCGTCGGGAGGAATCGTCGGGGACAACCTCGGACAATTTTACGGGGAAGTCGTATTCGCCATCGCTCCTTCCAAAATTCAAAAAGGACTGATCTGGGCGGGCACCAACGATGGCCAAATTTGGTACACGAAAGACGGCGCTGCGAACTGGACAAACGTCACCAAAAACATTTCAGGATTGCCCCCCTGGGGAACCGTCAGCAGCATTGCTCCTTCCAATTTCGATGCTGGCACCGCCTACGTCGCGGTCGATTTTCACTTGATGGATAACCGGGATCCTTTCATCTATAAGACAAGCGATTTTGGCAAGACCTGGAAACTGATCACCGGCAATCTGCCGAAGCATCCGTTGGCCTACGTTCGAACCGTCGCCGAAGATCCAAACTGCGCTGGCTTGTTATTTGCGGGCACGGGAAACGGTCTGTATTACTCGCTGGATGATGGAGGGCACTGGACGGCGTTGCAGACCGGTCTCCCTCACGCTCCGGTAACTTGGGCAGTCGTGCAGAAGGAATTCCACGACTTGGTGATTTCCACTTACGGACGCGGGCTCTACATTTTTGACGACATTACGCCTCTCGAGCAGCTCGCGAAGAGCCACTCGGATGCTCCGACGGTTTTTTTCGAGCCTCGTCCCTCCCATCGGTTTGTCCAAGGCGGTGTCGCACTGTTTAATTTTTCGCTCAAATCAGCGCCTAAAGATCCCGTGGAAATCGAAATCCTGGGTCCAGACGGCAAAACGATTCGCAAACTCAAAGAGAAAAGCCACGCGGGAATCAATCGTGTGAAGTGGGATATGCATTACGAGTCCCCGCGGTTGATCGCGCTTCGCACGGCGACTTCCGATAATCCGCACATTTGGCAGGAGCCGCGCTTCCGCGACGCCGACTCGCGGCCGATTACACACTGGGGAATAAGTTCGGCGGAAGTCGGCCCGATGGTCGCCCCCGGAAAGTATTCCGTTCGCCTGACAGTGGCAGGCCAGTCCTTCACTCAGCCCCTGACGGTGCAACCTGATCCGCGCATTCCAACGTCGCAAACGGACATTGAGTCGTCTGTGAAAACACAACTTCGAATCCGCGACGACATCACCCGAGCATCCGATACCTTCAATCAAATCGAGTGGCTGCGGAAACAAATCGAAGTTCTTGAAACGATGCTTCGACCGCCAAAGAAAAAAGAAAAGGAAAGACCGCCATCCGCCGAACCGGACGACTATGACGAACCAGAGCCCGCTCCAGCGGAAGATGAAGCGCAATCCAAACGCAAGACCGAGTTACTGAAGACCGTTGAAGATATGGACAAAAAGTTGCAATCCATAGAACTCAAGCTTGTTACGCCATCGCAATTAAACAGCGACGACAAATATTTCGTCGAGGCTGACAAAGTCTATCTAAACCTGATTTGGCTCAACGCGGAAGTCGGCACCGGGGGCGGAGACGTCGCCGGCGGAGCAGACTTTGCCCCGACCGATACGGCCCTAGACTTACTTCAGACAACAGAAAATGAACTTACCGGAGCGGTCGCGGACTTCCAGAAACTCGTCGAACAAGAACTTCCCGCGTTTAACCACGCTCTTATGGAGAACAACCTCGGTGTTGTAACCGCGGTGCCGGCACCCGATAAGACCGAGAAATAAGAGCCGGCCGATTTGTCCAGGCCTATGGGCTCAAGTCGCGACCGGGAGAATAGTTTCGAACTGCTTCTGTATATTCGCGAGTATTTGCTCGCCTGTCCCACGCGTTTTAATTGACAGATCTGCAACTCGTTGGGCAGGATGGCAAGCAAGTGGCCGACTCCAGTCCTATTTCCTCTTTGTCGCCGGCGGTTGTCTATGTGAATCCGGCCGCGGGTGGAGGGCGCGCTCTCGCTTGTCTCCCGAAAATTCGAAAAATATTCGAGGCCGCGCCGGTTCAAGCAGAGTTTATTACCGTCCGCAGCCCCGCGGACCTCGAGTCTAGCGCACGCACCGCGATAGACAGCGGTAAACGGCTATTGTTCGCTCTCGGCGGCGACGGCACCTTCCAAGCATTGGTGAACGCAGCTTACGGCTCTGAAGTTATTTTGGGTGTCTTGCCGGCGGGCGGCGGAAATGATTTTGCTGCCGCCCTTCAGATACCGGCGAACCCAGTTGAGGCAGCCGAGGCAATTCTGCGGGCGCAACCGAAGCGAGTGGATCTGGTGCGGGCGCGAACTGCCGACGGTCGAATGCGCCTCTATTTGGGCGGAGGAGGGCTGGGGGTAGATGCGGAAGCAGCACGGTATGCGAACGGAGCCTTCCGACACTTGCCCGGCAGGTCGCGCTACATTGCGTCTGCGCTGCGAGCATTTTGCACCCACCGCGGCATTGGTGTGAGAGTGGAATTTCCGCAGAGCGACTTGCCGCCGGTGGAGGTCAACTCGCTGCTCGCTGCCGTGCTAAATACACCGACCTACGGAGCTGGAATCCAGCTCGCGCCCGATGCCCGCCTGGACGACGGCTGGCTTGATGTCGTGATTGTTGAAGACCATAGTGTTTTGCAAATTCTGGCGCTACTGCCGCGATTGTTGAAGAGCGGCGAACTTCGAACGCTCCGAGTCAAACGGTTCAGGGTTCGGGCTGTGAAGTTCGCCACCGACCGGCCGTGCATGTTTCATGGAGACGGCGAGATCATGGGTCCCGCATCGGTGGAAATTGAAGTAGTGCCTAGCGCAGTGCGAGTCTTGGCGCCGGCACAAATTTGATCTTGGATGAACCGGCTCGCGTGGGTTCTCAGGGCGTATTCTTGTGAAGCACCTTACGTCGAATGTCTGGCCAGAACTCTTTCATTTCGTTTCCCACGCCGTCCCACATGATTAGCATGCCTAAAGTTTTGAGGTTTCGAGAAACAGTCCGATCCTCGGCAGGGTGATAGAAATTGGAGATGCCGGCCGCCACCGCATTGCCGAGCGACTCCGAGATGTTAAACCGATCATGTCCTGAGTCGGTGCGGATGACGAACAGCCGATTGACCCCGTGATAGGCGCGATGCCAAAAGTTACCTTTTCCCAACTGGTAGTAACGAGGATCTTCATGCAGCAAACTCGGGAAAATGGCAGTAGTCATGTACGTGCCGATACCGTTGTCGGCAAAGGACTCGCCATAGCGTTTTGCATAGGCTCCCCAGCCCTGTCCCCAGGATGTTGGATCATTTTTCGCCTGCGCTACCGCAGCAAGTGCGCCATTGAAGGGGTAGGCGGACCAGTCGAATACACCCGCGGTCGCAAGCCGAAATTTTTGCCCGACCGTTAGCGGCGGAAGTTCCTTAGAGGTTTCAACGGTGCCGTAATTCGGAAGCACTTCGAAGATACGATCGTTTACGGTTCCGGTGTCTTTCTCCAGCTTGCTCTTCCCGATCTGATCGTCGGCCGATTTCTTATCCTGCTCTTCCGTAGCGTCCTTGGATTTATCCGTCTGCGACTCGGCTGGAGCAGGGGCAGGTGGCGGCGGTTGTGGTTGTTGCGCAAGCGCTGGTGAAGCTAGAAAAACGAAGACAATCAAGATTCGCAGAAACAAATGGCTCGTCCTCACAATGATGCTATTCACTCAAAATCCCAATTTTCTTCTGGGAGAAGCGGGCTTGAAAAATGGTATGACCGAGCTTCCAGAAATCGATGCTCCGAACTTAGATTCGCCACTCTCCCAAATGGTTTCATTCACGTTTCAGACGTTTCTTGCTGTTTTGTTACTTTTCGAGAGGTGGGTTCTTACAGATGAACGCGAGCAACCACGGGTTTCCCCTGGCCACGTAAAGCTGCACAATCAACAAGACCGAAAGAACTGCCTGGGATCCGGTACGTTCAATCTTTTTTCTTTTCGATTTTTAGATTCAGTGTGATGTCCTTGCGGCCGTCAAAACTCGATACCGTGTGAGTGGACGATTTGGAGCCTTCTTTTTCCGCGTGGATTTCATAGTCAGCATTTGGGTCAAGACCGCTAAAGCGGTACTTGCCAGTCGTATCCGTATAAGAACTGCGCACAACATTTGTCCGCGTGTTCTTCAGGAAAACCACGCTCTCCGAAACAAGGTTTTCGGATTTGTCCTGGACTATGCCATGCACGGTGCGGAGTTGAGCTTCACGCTTGGCGTCTTGCGCGAGGGCCATTCCGCTCGCCAAGACCAGAACCGCCACCATAAAAAGAAACCGTTTTGGCGCATTCATTTCTTCTCACCCCCTGCAGATTCCATATGAAACACTATACGTGCTTCGCTCACGCCTGTCTTCGCATCAAGGGCCCGAGTTTGATCCGCGAAACCCTTCGCTCGGATCACCATTTCATAGTCCGAGCCTTGCGGCACCCGCACGGCAAACTCACCCCGTGAATTTGTACGACTATCCCAACGGAATTTTTTCTCATTGCTGCGCCTAATCCGCAGCTCCACGCCCGGAAACGCATACCCCTTGGGATCGAATACCGTCCCGATGATCAGGAAATCGTTCGCATGGCTGTATTTTTGTTTCTGGGACTTATCGAGAGTCGACGACTCGGAGGAAGGGGGAGCCTGCGGAGTTGGTGGAGCAGGTTCCTGCGCTCGAGAAAAAAACGAGCCAAAGCAAATAAGCAGCGCAGTCATTCCAACGACGGCAATCCATCGAGGACTTTTCATAAGTCCACTCCTTCTAGATTAGATGCCTGCGCAAAGGGTAGGGGATGCTGGATGGGCAGTTGAAGCCGGCTATTCCTCGTCCTCTTCTTCTTCCTCGTCGTCTTCCTCGTCTTCCTTGAGGAGGTCGCCGTTTTCCTTGGCTTCGTCTTCATCATCGTCGTCATCTTCTTCATCGAGGTCGTCGGAGATGAGGTTCAGATGCACGGGATGCGTCTGCGATACCTCGAGTTCGGACTCGCACTCGGGGCAGCTCAGAATTTCGCCTTCTTCGACTTCGTCTTCATCCACATCGATTTCAGTGGAACATTCAGGGCAACGGATCACGGCTCCATCCTCCGTAGAAATGTTCGCAGGGCGGCGCCCTACAGATTGTGCCGCCGCCACCATGGCGTATTATATACCGCGCTGTCCTAAGTCAACTCTAATGCGTGGCGGGACTGCTTCGATTGTAAACTGCCCCGGGGCAGATTTCCAAAAGTGACCTCTTCCCGCGAATATCCGGAGCGTCCCGTCGTAGGAGTTGGCGGCGTGATCATCGACAATGCACGCGCCCTGCTGATCCGCCGCGGGAGCGAGCCTCTTCGCGGCCAGTGGTCCATTCCAGGCGGAACCCTTGAACTCGGCGAATCACTGCAAGAAGGTGTAGCGCGTGAACTGCTCGAAGAAACGGGCCTTGAGGTGCGCGTCCTGGAGCTCATCGAAGTCTTTGACCGCATATTTCCGGACGAGCGCTTGCAGGTTTCCGAGCAGAAGCGCGGCCCTCGTTTCCATTTTGTCATTGTGGATTATCTGTGCGAGCGCATTGGCGGAGAGCCGCTCGCTGGAAGCGATGTGACCGACGTGGCTTTTGCCACCGAGGACGAACTCAGTCAGTACCACCTGACCGAAACGGCAACTCGCGTTCTGAAGAAGGCATTTGCCATGGCTCTTGCACGAGGTTCGCAGCGCTGATTCGCGCGCACTTCCTTGCGCTGACCTTGGACCGGTTCCACTCCCAATCAAGGTGCCTTAGCAATTTCGATGCTTCCGTTCGAATTGGTCAGCTGCAACTGGCAGCCTCCAGCTCCGATCGTCCCGTTCAGCGAGTCCCCGCCTATGTTTCCCGTCGCGGTGACAGGCAGCTCGGAAGAAACTCTCCCGAACGATGTGCGCGCCGCAAGGTTATAGCCCACTCCGTCCGGGACGCGGACGTGTATGGACGAGAAGGAGGTCTTAAGAGAAATATCGCGGCAGCCGCTGGCGGGATGGAGGGCTAGAACGGAAATCGCTCCGTTCTGATTGTCCACTCGGATGCGCCCGCCAATGGATTCCAAGGTCACACCCGCGAAGGAGGTATTCACGCCAGCATCGCCTTTGACATTTCGCGCAGTGACTGAGCCATTGCTGTCTTCCGCGGTCAAGTTACCGTTGATGCGTTCGGCATCGATGCTGCCAAAGCTGGTCTTCGCGAAAGCGTCCGCCCCGATGTCGGTTAGCGTGATGGCCCCATTCCCGGTGATGGCGCGAATCCCCTTCGGAATATTCGTCGCCTCAATGGCTCCAAACGAAGACTTAAGCGTGACGGCTCCCCGGATGTCACGCACGATGATTTTTCCGTTGGATGTCTCCGCATCGAGCGCACCGTTCAGATTCTCCAGCTCTATGTTGCCGAAGGAATCGCGGATGGTTACAGAAGATCCCGTCAGAGAGTTAGCTTTAACCCGGCCGTTGTTGGTCGTGCAGTTTACGCGGCCCTTCACGTCGGTAAACGTTACATTTCCGAAACTGTCGCTGACGTCCAACGAGCCGCCAATGGCGGTCATATCGATATTTCCATTGTTGTCGTGGACGGACAAATCTCCGCGAATGTTCCGAGTGTCTACGTTGCCAAACGACGTTGTGACACTCGCTGAAGCGGCGCCGTCAAGTGTGATCGCTCCATTGCCTCCAGTGATCGTCGCAGAGCCTTGAATATTCTTCACAGTGATGCTCCCAAAGCGGTCCTGGACGTCGAGTGTGCCTTTTACGTCGGAAACCTGCACTGAGCTGTTTTTGTTGTTGATGATGGCGTTGCCGGCAGCGCCAGTCAGCTCAATGCTGCCGAAGGAATTGTTTAAACGTACCGCACCCGCGTCGCGCACGGTGAGCGATCCGTAGCCATTGTCCACGTCCACCGCGGCGTGGTCCCGGGCGACATCGACACTTCCGAAACTATTACGGATATTCAGAGGCGCATCCGTCGGCACGGCAATGTCATAGTTCACGGACCAGGAAGAATGCTTGCTGATGTGAAACCACTTGTTTTCCTCGGGCGGATATATCGTACGAATGCTGATACCCTCGGCCGTTTGCTGCACTTCAATCTGAATTTTCTGCGCGAACGACTCGGCTTCCTCATGCGAGCTGGCTTGAGCGCGGATGACGGCGGAAATCTTGACTTCGCGTCCGGATTCACCGTGAACCTTCACCTCTCCGAACTTGTGTTCAACGCGCACGGACTGCCCGGCGCCCAACGTCAAAGTCCTGTCAAAATTGCGCGTAACCTCATCCTGCGGCCAGGTTCCCGCAGCCAACGCAGGAAATGCCGTGAGCAGAAGGGCGGCCGCAATCCCGCACGCCATCCGTGCACCACGCAAATGCTCTTTATTCCTATTCGACGCAAACAACTTCATCGCTTTTCCTCCAAAATATCCTCCAGCGTTTGCTGTTTCTCCTGATACATCGCCAATAGCTGCTGGCGAAGGTGGGCATTGGACGGATTCATCCCCGCCTGCGCACGAAGATCGTTGATGGCGCTATCCAGCACGAGCAGTTTCTCCCGGTAACTCGCCTGCAGAGGTGTCGCTGGATTTTCGAGTTGAGGCTTGGCATCCACAGCCAACTTGTCGATCGCCTGTTCGTAAGCGGCTTGCGTACGTTCCACTTCGGCGAGAGCTGGACTCTTTAGAAGAGAGTGGTCAGCAGACGTCATTGAGGTCGGACGATGCAAATAAATCCAGCCGGCAGAAACTGTCAAGAGCAAGACCAGAGCGGCAGCCGCAGCGGTTTGCCATCCAAGAGAGAAGCCGAATCCAAGCGAGAGCCATCCCCATCGGCCGGCCCGTGCTTTCTTGGCGGAAGCTTCTTCACCAAGCGCGCGCTCGATTCGCGGCCATAACGAAGGCGAATCCGAATAGTCGCGCATTTCCTGCGCCGCAACACTCAGCGCTTTCCAGGAGCGCAGCTCTTCGGCACAGACGGTACAATTCGCACCGTGTGCCTCAAGAGCAGCCCATTCTGCGGGCGTGCCATCTTCAAAAATCCTGTCGCGATCTTCACATTTTATGTTCATCGTCGCTCACCGTGCTCCCGCAGCAGTATTGCCGCGCGGAGGCTCAAGCACCTGACGAAGATTTCTCTTCGCCTGAAAAAGTGTGTTCTTTGAAGCCGTTTCCGTAATTTCCAACATCCCTGCGATTTCCGCGTGGTGGAAACCTTCGACTTCGTACAACAGAAAAACGTCGCGCTGATGCTTTGTCAATCCGGCCAGGGCCCGTTCCAGCGCCATCCGCAGCGTGGGATGCGCGCCTGGTGCGCGGGGCTCGGGACGCGGCGAGTCTTCGCTATCGTCGTTTGCCACTTCTTTTTTTCGTACCCGGCTGCGCCGCGCGTCGTAACACGTGTTGATGAGGATCCTGTACGTCCAGGTAACAAAGCTGGATTGGCCGCGAAAGCCGGCGATGCTTCGCTGCACTTTCAAAAATGTTTCCTGGACGACGTCTTCGGCGTCGACCGGATTACCCAAGAGATTGCGCGCCACGTTTTTCATGCGCGCGCCATGCAGGGTATAAAGACGCTCGTAACCACCCAGATCGCCGGTTCGGCAGCGCTCCGCCAGTTCAGCGTCCTCAGAGGGCGCGGCGGTTGCAGCAGTGGGCGCCACAGTCTCGCTGGAGCGGTCCGTTAGGTCTTCGGAAGGATCCACTCGGTTCTCCCGTTTGCGCGGCACGGAAGAGATTCTAGTCTCCCAAGGCAGCGCAAGTCCCATAGTTCCCATTCTTTACTCCTGGGATATAGACGCCGCTCAGGTGCCAAATGTCAGGGTACGAACCCCGGCGTTGCCGCCCAGAGTTTTGTTGTTAGGGACCAACGGATTGATTAGACGAGACTTGTTCCGTTAACGAAAGCCGGGATGAACCCGCCGGTAGCGGCCTTACGTCGCTCGAAAATCAGCGCCTATCCAGCAATCGCGTCGGGCAAGGCACCGCGCGTTCGCTCGCGCCGGCCAAATTCTTGGACCGCGCTTTCCAGGTCGGCGACGCCGAAATCCGGCCAGCGTTTTCGCAAGAAGACAAATTCAGCGAACGCGCACTCCCAAAGAAGAAAATCAGAGAGCCGCTGCTCGCCTCCCGTCCGGATGAGCAAATCCACTTCCGTAGAGCCGCCGCGAAGAACCTCTGCGAGCACGTTGGAGAACGACTCCGGCGACAATTCCGTGACCTTATAAAAGCGGCAAGCGGCGTGGTAAATCGCCTCGCGTGCGGAGTAATCGATTGCCAGCCGAAGATGGAGACGCGTGCCACCAGCAGTGGCAGCCTCGGAATCCATGATGGCCTGGCGCAGCGCGGCAGGAATGCGATCGCGACGTCCAATGACGCTCAACCGCACGCCTTCTTCAATGCAGTGCGATGTTTCTATCAACAGGTATTCGTGCAGTAGGCGGAGGATCGCATTCACCTCCGCAGCAGGCCGCTTCCAATTGGCGGAAGAGAGCGCAAAGAGCGTGAGCGTGTGGATTCCCATGCGAGGCGCTGCTTCGATGATGCGCCTCGCCGATTCAGCACCAGCCCGGTGGCCGGCGGAGCGGGGCAGTCCACGAGAAGTAGCCCAGCGTCCGTTGCCGTCCGAAATAATGGCGACGTGCAAGCCGGAATCCACCGCCAACTGGGGTTGCGCGTTCTTGAGGTGCTGCGTGGTTAGAAGCTGCATGTTTATTACTTCTTTCTCCGCCGCCGGAAAAGTGCAACAAACTACTCTGTCGTACAAAGTGGAAGGACAAAAAAAATTGGCGCTCTCAGCCCTCGCGCGTCGCGCGGATCAGCGCTTCCATGTGGTTCAGGTAGCGCTCCAGGGCGCGCTTGCCGGCTGCCGCCAGGCGGTACTCCGTCTTGGGCAGGCGACCATCAAACGATTTCGTGCAGACAATATAATCGGCTTCTTCCAGTTTGCGAGCGTGTACGCTCAAATTGCCGTCCGTGGTTTTAAGCAGAGCCTTGAGCTCGTTGAAAGTCAGCGACCTGTTCACGGCCAAAGCACTCACAATCCCAAGCCGGATGCGCTCATGGATCAGCCGGTCCAGATCCGGAGAAACAGCTTCCCGCGCCGAGCCGCGCACAGCGGCCAGTGAAGCGTCTCGTTCGCGCGAGCGCTGCAGCCGTTCCTGGTGCGCTATAGATGACTTCGCCATCCCGATTTCCCTTTATCCGCCGTGATGCCGCGCAATCCAAATTCCGAAGCCGATTTGCAACGCGCCAAATCCCACGGCCATAAATGCGTCCCCCAATGCGGCGGGGGCAAAAAGCGCCGCAGCGCCGAGACTCATCAGGCAAAAACCCATGACCGGAACAACGCGCACGGAAAACGCTCCGCCCGTGACGATAGCAGTTCCATAAAGCAGCAGCCAAACGCCGGGCAGCAAGATTGCGGCTCCGGCTACAAATAGAGCGAACGTCAACAAACCGCCGACAATAATCGGTGGAGCAAAGCTAAATAGGAATTTTCGCCCTGGACCAGAAAAAAGAGCAGAATTCGCGCGGTGGGCCTTTGTGGCAGCCGCGGGTGCGGCAATAGCCACTGCGATAAAAGCCTCCACGAGCCAGACGGCAAGCCACGCCCGTGGCGAAGACTGGCGAGCCGCCACAAACGAGGCCGCGAGCGCGGTGATGCCCATTGCTACGCCGCCCCAGCCGGGCACGGCAGTAAACTCCGCCGCGCTCTCCATGGTTTCTCGAATGTACTTGAGATGATCTGCAGCACGAGCGTCGATGGGGATGGGCTCGCGCTTGTTCGAACGGAGAGGACCGGCGGCTACCATGCAAAAAGCTTACTCCGAAAATGTTCTTTTGTCAAGTACTTTGTATTGCAAAGCAGACACGCCACCGTGGCCATCAGGGCCGCTTCGGATAGCGCCCCTTTATCGCGTTCCAGCGGATCGTAAACACGTCCAAAAACATTTGAATGCTGTCATGAAACATATTGACCTTTGTCGCTGGCGAATGTCCCCATCGCACGGGAATCTCGATCGTGCGGAGTCCGTGATGCCGCGCCAAATAGAGCAATTCTGGATCGAACCCGAACCGCTCTATGCGCTGTTGCTCGAATAGGATCTCGCATCGTTCGCGCCGGAATGCTTTGAAACCGCATTGAGTATCCACGAATGGCAAGCGCAGGATCACCCGCACGATCGTGTTAAATATTATTCCCGCGAACTCGCGGAAGCGTGACTCATGGACGGTAATAAGACTGCGGTCGAGCGCCCTAGAGCCTATGGCCACATCGTACGTCTTCAAGGCGTCAAGTAGTTTTGGGGCTTCTTCAATCGGCGCGGAGAGGTCAGCATCTGTGAAGAGGACAGCCCGGCCGCGAGCTTCGAGCATTCCATGGCGAACACTGAACCCCTTGCCGCGATTCACGCCGTTCGAAATGACCCTCAAGCCGGGAAGAGTCTTCCGGAAGGATTCAGCCACTTCTGCCGTACGATCCTTCGAACCATCATCCACCACAAGAATTTCCGTCTCTCCCCCTAAACTGGGCAGATAGGAGGCTATCTGTTCGAGGGTCGCTGGAAGGCGCAACTCCTCGTTATAGGAGGGAATAACAATTGAAAGGTCAGGAGCCGCGGAGCTCATCGCGCCGGTGGTTCCTTCCAGCCGTGGTACCCAACCAGGGGCACGAATCGGCATGCTTCCAGAGTGCGCGTCTCGAAGGAATTACCGTGCCGTTCGATGTAGAGCAATTCCTGATTCTCGGCATCGCCTACCGGCAAAATCAGGCGGCCGCCATCCGCTAACTGTGAACGAAGCGGTTCCGGCACGGCGGGCGCTGCGGCGGCAACGAGTATCGCGTCGAACGGAGCAAGTTCCGGAAGCCCCAGGGTGCCATCGCCGCAGTGAACATGAACCGTTCCGTATCCGAGACGATCAAGCCGAGCCGCGGCCGAGGAAGCAAGCTCGGAGCGCGATTCAATCGTGAAAACGATTCTCGCCAGGCGCGAAAGAATCGCCGCCTGATACCCGCAGCCCGTTCCGATTTCCAATACCCGATCGTTACTCGTCACGTGCAACGCAGCAGTCATTGCCGCCACAATGTACGGCTGCGAAATCGTCTGTCCTTCACCGATCGGCAATGGCGCGTCATCGTACGCGCGAGCCCGAAACTCCTTAGGCACAAACTCTTCGCGGCGCAAAGCACCCATTGCCGCCAATACGCCCGAATCATGAACCCCGCGCCGCCGCAATTGTTTTTCGATCATTCCAGCGCGCTGCAGTGCAAACTCGCCCTCGCCCGAGTCCTCTCGGAGCCGATCACCCGCCTGATTATTGCGAAATACTCTCATCTTGATCGCGTCGCCTCGGACTCTTCCAGGAACTCTCAAATGTGAATTCCCAGTCGTCAAGCATGCGAGAGCGCGGCTGCATGTTTTTGCCAAGCTCGTGTTTCGAGAATGTCGGCGATTTGTGCAATCGCCAAGTCGCACTCCTCCTCTCGATTGTAGAAATGCGGAGATAGCCGCAAACCGGCTTTTGGACGGTAGTCCACGAGAATCTCTCGCGCCAGTAGCTCGCGGCATACCTCGGCCGCATGCGGGCACTCGACAGAAACCGTTCCCGCACGCTCCGCCGGATTTTCCGGTGTGTTGACGCGCCATCCGCGCGCTTTCGCAGCTTCAAACAGACGCGCTGTCATGCGCATGGATTTTTCGCGAATCGCGGCTATCCCAGCTTTGTTGAGAATGTCGAGTCCCGGCTGGCACGCATAGAGAGCGGGAATGTGGGGCGTGCCGTTCAAATAACGGAAAGAATCTTCGCGGGCATCGATGGCGCCAGTCTCGAATGCGAAGGGGCGTTGGTGCGCAAGCCAGCCAGCAATCGTCGGTTGCAGATTCGCGCGCAAATCTTCTCGCACGTAGAGATAGCCCACGCCGGGTCCGCCGCACAGCCATTTGAGCACGCCGCCGCAAGCAAAATCCGCGCCCAGACCATGCAAATCAACAGGGATCGTCCCAGCAGCCTGGAATAGGTCGAGAATTACGTGCGCCCCCACGCGATGCGCCTTCTCGATGATTGCTCGCGCATCCACGATGTAAGCGCTTCGAAACAGCACCTGAGAAATCGGGACGAGCAGGGTGGTCTCATCAATGGCATCCAGAAACTTGCCAAGATCAAATCGTACCGGGTCCCCGCTCGGAACGAGGTCGATTCGTGCGCCGTTACGGCGCTGCTCGTGGTAGAAATACTGGATCGACGGAAACTCCAAATCCGTCAGCACCACCTTGTTCCGCGGCCCGCGAAAATCAAAACACGAGCTGATCACCGCCTGAATCAAAGTAACGTTTTGATGAAGTGAAATCTCACCAGCCCTCGCACCGATCAACGGAGCGATCTTGTCGCCCACGTTGACGGCCATCTCCCACCAACCCTCTTCCCATGCGCGAACTCCTCGCTCGCCCCACGCATCGGCGTAAGATCGCATTTCGTCGTACACGCCGCGAGGCATGGCCCCCAGCGAATTGCTGATCATGTACGTCGTGCGCTCAAGGATCGGAAATTCGCTGCGCCACTTCAGCAGTTCATCCATCTTGCAAGGCTCCATCGGAAAACTTCCGCGAACGGACCTTTCTCCACACAAGGTAGCACAGCGAAATGAACACAAGCCAGGGAACTCCCGCTTGTAGCGTGATGCGCAGACCGGGCACCCACCACGTCGAAATAAGCACGGCAGTAAGCCCCATCAGTCCGAAAGCAGAACTCCACGGCCCACGCGGGGCAAGCCGCAACGGCGGTTTTGCCCACCTCGCGGTTTGGCGCCGAAACAAAAGATGAGTAACAAAAATCATTTGCCAAACAAAAATGCCGCCAAGAAACGCTGATCCCAGCATGTAAACATACGCCCTCGCGTGGAACCAATGATCTACAAGCAGCGCGGCAAACATTCCGATGCTGGAGACCAACAATGCCGTCACCGGCGTCCCGCGCGCACTCAAGCGCCCCAGCGCTGCAGGCGCATATCCACCGCGCGACAGCGAAAAAAGCATCCGCGACATCAGATACAAATTGCAATTCACGCTCGAAAGTGCGGCGGTAAGCACCACGAAATTCATGACTCCTGCAGCCGCGGGAATGCCGACAATTTCGAATACACGTACAAACGGGCTTTCCCCCAGCCCAACTTCGTTCCACGGCACGATTCCGACAACAATCGCAAGCCCACCCATATAGAAAAGTCCCATTCGCCCAAGTGTCCAGCGCAACGCTCTCGGCAACGCCGTCGTCGGATCTTTTGCCTCGCCGGAGGTAACAGCCACAATCTCTACTCCGAGAAAACTGAAGATGGCCATCGCTACGCCAAGACCTACGCCTTGCCAGCCGTTCGGAAGAAATCCTCCGTGCCCGGTATAATTCGCGATCCCAATCCGTGGAAATCCGATGCCAAACAACAACGAAGCCCCTAGTATCAGAAACAAGGTGATCGTCAGCACCTTAATCATAGCGAACCAGTATTCAAATTCGCCAAAGCTCGCCACACTTCGTGCATTTACATAAACCAACGCCGCCGAAAATCCCGCGATCCACATCCACGACGGCACGTTTGGGAACCAATGCGCGCAATAGATAGATGCGGCCAGCACTTCGCTCCCGGTCGCGATCACCTGCGCCAACCAGTAGGAATAACGCATCGCAAAACCAGCCCACGGGTGCACGTACATTTCCGCGTAAACGCCGAATGAACCCGCCACCGGGTGTGCAACGGTCATCTCGGCGAGCGCCCACATCAAACACACCGCAATTGCCGCCGCAGCCAGAAAGCTGAAAATTACTCCCGGTCCCGCCAGCCGTACGGAAATGGCGCTTCCAAGGAACAGTCCTGTTCCTATCGCTCCTCCGATCGCAATCATCGAGAGTTGCCGCGGCGTTAGATTGCGATGAAGGCCTGCTTCGCGTTCTATGATTTCAGCGTGGTCCCCAAGGCCTGGTGATGCCGCGTCCGCAGATACAGGCTCAGTCATGGCGCGGCATAGTAGCAGAAAGCTTCCGCTGCCGTTACCAAACCCACCTGAACGAAAGGACAGTTGAGCCAGAGGCACGCCTGTACTCCACGCTTGGCGCGCCTTGCGGCGTCGTTCCCTAAGATCACAGGAGTGGCGGAAAGGCTCCCAGTGCTCCGCCGCGGAGGAAGAAGTCATGAAGGCCGTCCTAGCCCTCGTCATTATTTATGTCGGAACATTTTTTCTCGCCATCCAAGGCGCGTCCCAAAATTCGGTCAGCGCCGCGCCACAAAACGAAGCCGCTCAAGACCAGGCAAGCACCGCGCAAGCCAAGCCCATCGATCCCATAAAGGACGCGGACATTCGCTCGCTGATGGAGCTCATCGGCGCGCATGATCAGGTGCAGGATGCCGTCGGCAATTTCGGTGAGCAGTACCGGGAAAAACTTCTCGCGACCGTCCCCAATAACGATAAAGGGCAGGCCTTCGTGACTTCGTTCATCGAAAGCTACCAGAAGAAATTCGACGTCGATCAACTGACCGAGCAACTCGTCGTCATTTACGACAAGCACTACACCGATGACGAGATCAAGACCCTACTGCAATTCTACGGTTCTCCTGTGGGACAGAAGGTCGCCGCGGAAACGCCCAAGATCAATCGCGAAATCCAGGCAGCCAGCCGCACAACTGGTTCGAAAGCCGCGAAAGAGGCCCTCCAGGCGCTGAGGGCTCAGAATCCGGAAATCGGCCAATCCGCGCGTCTGAACACCGCCCCTCGCCGCTGGCAGCCGGGCGCACGTGCTCAACAGAACGCGCAACAAGGCCAATCCCAGCAAGCGGCGCAACAATCCGATCCTCCGCAATATTGAAGCTCAATTCTGAAAGGACATCCTGAAGGGCAGTTTTGAAGATTGATCGGCTTCATCCACCTCTACTGAAAGTGCTTCTTAAACTTCACGTCGATTCCAAACGTGCCGTTCTGGTCTCGCAACGCCACGATCGACACATTCCGGTTTATGTTGTATTCCACCTGGATGACCTGCTGTTGTGTCGAGCCCACATTCGAAACATAAGTGATCGTTAGGTCTCGCGTGACTTGCTGCTCGACGGTGACGCGGGCGGCAGCGTTCTGCGACGAACTCGACGAGCCTACTTCCGCCAGCCCGGGATCGACCCGGAACCTCGTAATCCCAAACAATCGTTCGACCCGCCCGCCCAATTGGCTGGAGACTGCTTCGGAGAGAATTGCCGAAGCGCCCGACGAGGCGCTTTGCGTTGCTCCAGTTCCGCCACCTCGAATGCTCGATTCCGAGCTCGTCTGTCCCAGCGCCAGCAGCGTAATGATATCGTTCGCGGGGAGCGGCGGATCAGAGCGATAAGCTAAAGTCAGCTTGCTCGCTGGCCCATTAAAATTCAAAGTGATTTCGTACTGCTGAATCGTCGTCGTGGCTTCCACGTTCAGAACTGGGTCCAGCCGGAACGGGTTCGCAAAGTTCATGTCGCCGCGTGTCACCTTATACCTGTCGCCGTGAAACGACATCTCACCCGCAAGTATGTGGATATGCCCCAGGAGAATCGGATGCTCCCACGTCCCGCGCACGCGCAGGTTCGCTTCTGCTTCCAGCTCGGCACCGGGCCACTCCATCCGTGCGTCCGGCGCGGATAGCGCCGAGATATCGAATTGCAAGTTACGCAAGAAGGGCGAACTCGTCGATGGCCCCGAAATGCTTCCTTTCGAGGATACAAGCACACTGGCAACCTCGAGGCCCTGCGATAACGTCACACGTTCAATCACCACTCTTCCCGAAAGCACTCCGGAAGTCGGTGTTCCCGTCAGCCGCAGCGAGCCGCCAGCCAGCCAGCTCATTCCTTCGGGATACCTTATGCGCGCGCGATCGGTGCGCACCGTTATGTCGTACCGCAACGGACTTTCGACATAGTTGACGCTCCCGGTGAGGTGCATCGTGCCTCCTCCCGATTCGGCCGTGACATTTTCAAAGGACAGCCGCGTCGCGTCAAAAACCAAATCGCCCGTAATGTTGCTCATCCCCGTCGGAAAATCGGCCACTCGTGCGGATGCACTTTCTATGTGTACTTTCCCGGTGATGCGCGGACGGTCAAAAGGCCCTTCGAAGGTGGCGTTGATTTGTGCGGGGCCATTTGCTTCCACAGCCGGCAAGAATCCAGTCAGCAGGCGCAGGTCCAAGGCGCCATTCAGTTTCAAACCGAGAGTGCCTCGCCCGGCGAAGCGCACCGCACCCGCAACGGCAATATTTGTATCGGTCCCTTTAAATGTAGCTTGATCGATTTCCAGGCTCTCCTTCGAAGTGCGCAGATGAATCGGTCCGACGTTTTCGAGCTGCACGTTCGCATAGTTCAGCGCCAGCCGCGAAAACTTGGCGTCCACCACTATTTTGTCCGGCTGCTTCAATTCTCCAGCCACGGTGATATCGCCGTCAGCCACGCCGTGACCGTTGAATTGCGTAAGATGTAAAGCGGTCATCAAGAACGGATTCAGATCGATGTTCGCAATCGAAACTTTTCCGTTCAAAGCATATGGATCAGCCATCCCCAGTGTCACCTCTCCGGAGATGCCCCCTGAGGTCATCGCCGACCCAAGCTCCAGCTTCGCGGTGTGGCCATCGGAAGTGAGACTCCCATCGAAGCTTCCGATCACATCCTTACCTATCCGAAAATCCACCACCCGGAATGTTCCATCGCTCTGCAACCCAGCGAGCGGTCCGTTCGCCTTCACACGAAACGTAACCAATCCTCCGACCGGCAGCCTCACCGATTGCAACTTCTCGATGTCTTCTAGGGGAAGCGACGCTCCCACAAGATCCGCCGTTACTCTTTGATCGGCGAAACGATAGCCAGCCGTTCCGGTCACGATGCCCGCACCCCGGCCCGTCTCCCTTCCCGGCGCGAACACGCGCAACTCCGCGTCTGCGATGCGCACTTCGTCCGGCGAAAGGTTCAGCTGGCCCCTCAATCGATTGAAGGACATGCCATAGACACTTCCCTCGGCAAGATCGAAGAGCCCCGTGATGCCCGGGGCAGCGCGCGTTCCGTGCCCATGCAATTGCCCGCTCAGTACCCCTCGCACAGGATACGTCCAACCAAAAAACTTTTGGATGGTCTCAACCGAGGCTTTATCGAAATTCACGTCCGCCGTCCACTCGTTCCCCGGCAGAAAACTCCAGTCCGTCAATCCCAGAGTTCCCTCGATCTCCGTATCCATCGCACCGAAGCGCAACTTGCCTCTGGCGATGGTGAGCTCCGCGGGCGAATAAGTCAGGTCGCCTTCCAGGGAGTCCAAGGCAGTGCCGTTATAGCGGACGTGCTCGCCGCGCACATGCCCGCTAAAGGTCGTCCGGCCACTGGGCTCAGTGATCTTCCCGTCCCACTGCGCGCTGCCGGAAATTTCTTTGATCGCGTCTTGGGAACCGCGCTTCGCGCCGCGAATCGCATCGATGAAATCCTTGTACGATTCCAGCGCGCCGCTTTCGAAATGTACGTCCAGCACGGTATTGCGCGGCGCCAGAACACCAGTAATCGTCCCTTTCGAGGATGGTGTTTCGAATTCACCCGCGCTGATCGCGAAAACATCCGAATCATAGCGGTAATGTATTTGCCAACTGGCCATCACGGGCACGTGGCCCGGCGCCAAAACATCCACTGGCGACCACTCCATCTTTCCGCCAATCTCGAAGTGCTTAAACGCGTTGTTCCATGTTTCGATCGTGTCTCCGCTCAGCAGCGCATCCCACTCCAATTCATCGATCGGAAAATCCGCATGTTCGATTGCCGGGAAAACCCTCGCGAGGTGCATATTCTCCAGGTGCGTTTCCGCGCGAAACAGCCCGTCCGCGAAGCGCATTGTCACTTTTCCCTTGGCGCTACCGCCAAAACCTTCCGCAACGAAATCCGGCGCCACAATCCCGTCGTTGTTGATGGTGTAGCTGGCCCGGCTGGCAAGTCCCGCGGCGTGAAAAACGTCATAGCTCAAGCGGATGTCGCGCCCCGCGAAGCTGCCCGTGCCCTTATACTGACCATTCGCGAAGGTTCCCTCCCCACGCACATCGACGTGCCCGGTCGGTACATCCGGTGCACGAAAAGTCTCGCGAAAGTCGAGTAGTTCGACCCATCCCCGGTACTTAAAACTCCATTTTGGTTTTGCAAAGTCGGACATCTCCGCCTGTGCATCGACGTGCGACCGTCCGGCGCTCAACACGCCTTGTTCCAACGTGAATCCATCGCGCCATAGCGTAAATTTCGCCGAGAGATTTGCGGGCACCGGCGCCATTCCCTGTGCGCTGAGTCGTATGCGCTGCCATTCCAGATTGCCCAGATATAGCGGACGCTCCGGTGTCCCTCCAGCGTCCAACGTCAGGCTCATCTCGCCGCCTTCCACAGCCAGCGGCACTTTAACCTCGTTGTAGAGCAACCACCCGTTTTCGATGTTCACCCGCCGCACTCGCAAATCAAAAAGCGATTCCTGCAGCGACTTCTTCGAAGTGCTCGCTCCGGGCGGAGACGGCACGTTTGTCGTGCCCTCTCTCGACACTCGGATGTGCACCTCAGGCTCCTTCAGCACCAGTTCGGTCAGCGATACTTTTCGTCCCCAAAAGGAATCGACCTGCAGCTCCGCATCCGCCTCTTTCACCGTAAACAACGCCTGCGTCCCAGCCGGTTCGTGTCCGTGGATCACCAATCCCTTCAGCGTGCCACGCATCGAAAGCCACTGGATCGAAATCGAACGCAATTCCACCCTGCCACCGGTGGCCTTCTCCAATCGGTGGACGATCCACCGTTGCAGGATCGGATTCCCCGCGCCGCTGGTGAAGAAACCAATCACGCACAAAATCCCAATCACCGTTAACACCCACGGTGTGTGGATCACCCAGTTCCATATCGGGTGGCGCTTTCGGACCTTCATTTCGCCCCTTCGTCCAAATATTTCTGCACATGCAGGCGGTCGCGGCTTTCCTTCAGCCAGCGATTGGCCTGTTCCGTTATGTCGCTTTGCACCAGCGCTTCCTGGATGATGTCCCGGGAAGCATCCAGCGTGGGCGGCTCTTGCCCGCGCGCTTTCGCTCTCGGCAAGACGGCATTTTGATAGAAATCCTCAATAGCTTTTTCATCGATCTGAACAGATGGGCGAAATCTCGAATCGAGATAGTTCAGCAGGTACAGTTGTGTGGCCACAATCTTTCGCACTTCCGCATCACTCAGCCCGCTCTGCTTTTTCCGCGTTTCATACTCCTCGGCGGACGTGAAAGACTTCACCACACGTGACAATTCTCGGTCGATCTCCTCTTCCTTCGGCTCGGGAAAACGGGAGAGCTGGGCTTCCGACCGTACGATCCACTGATCGATCAATCTGTCGACAATCGCGCTCTCGCTTTCGGACTTTCCGTCCACCAGTTCCTGGTACTCCTTCAGTTCTCGGACGTCGCTCAGCAGAATGATGTCGTTCTCCACTCGCGCTACGATGCGATCCACCACTTCCTGTCCGGCGGTATATAGAGCAGTCGCCAGTACAAGAAGCAGCAAGCAGAGTCCGAATGTAAATCCTCGACGCATCAAAAACTGGACCCCAAATTAAAGAAGATCTGCAGCCTAGGAAGCTGCGCTCCCTTGAAGCACTGAGGATTGGCTGGCGGCCCGCCGGTAATGGGCACGCAGGGCACTACGAAAAACGGACGGTTGATCTGGTAACCCAAATCCACTCGAATCGGTCCCACCGGCGTGGCATACCGGATCCCGAACCCGACCGTATGTGCGAAATAATTCAGCTCGTTCGTACAGTTGTACACACACAGCGTGGGATTCGTAGCGCTCGGCGGTTGTGAGGGATCCTGCAGCGTGAATACGGGCTTCGGCGAGTAGGCGCGTAGCGTAAAATGATCGAGCCGGCTATATACATTTCCCCCGTCGTAAAACAGCGCTCCCCCCAGCTGCGTCCCGATGAACGGCAACCGCATTGGAAAGCGAAATTCCTGGTTGAGCACCAGCATGGCCTGGCCTCCCACTGGGAAGCCCGTGCATGGGTCGCGCGGTCCTGCTTGATTCAGCGCAAATCCCCGCAGCGACGTCCCTCCGCCGGCAAAGAATCTTTCCGGGAGCGGGATGATTTCAGGCTGCGGGCCCGGCGCCGCCGCCGCGGTACACTGCGTTGGTGTGGGTGGCAGAAACGAGATTGACTCGGTATTCGCGAACGGCTCGAGAATCCCAATACGGATCGAACGTGCAAAGCTAAACCGTCGTTTAATCCGGTAATAAGTCGAATTCTGGACAAAAAACCGCATAAAGCTCGCGCTCGAACCGATACTTGTACTCGAGAGGCTTATATCCGCGCTATTAAAACTTCCTTTGGTGGCATCCGCCGGATTGTCTCTAGCGTCGCGCAACCATGTAACACCAAACTGGGACACCAGGGTCGGTTGCTCGAAGAGAGGTACCTCCTCCGGAGCAATGGTCGAATTTATGTTTGAAACCAGTACCTTACGGAACGAATAACGATACGAAACTGTGGTTAACGGAGTCACTTGGTTCGTCAATTGCGCTGATAGCTCGTAGCGCGTTGCCGTGAAGGTGTTGATGTCCTGTGTTTTTTCCGTGTACGCTGTTGCCTGAGTGCTGTAATGCGAATTTCCGAATGTGTTGGGAATGGAGTAACCCAACGACGCCCGGTCTTCGATCGTGCTTCCGCGCAACTTTAGCGAAAGCGAATCGGCCCGCCCTGTCAGGTTAACTTTCGTCAACTCAAAAATCCCGCGAGGCGCTGCCTGGATCTCGCCCGCTGTTGGATTTGTCGTGCTCGCCAGCCGTTGCACTTCAAACCCCCCACCGTAGGCCATCGTGTATCGTTTGGCCTCCTCCACCAAAACGACGATGTCCTTCTCCGGGTCTGAACCGTCCGGATTCTGCGGTTCGATCGTCACGCGGTTGAATACGCCAAGGTTGTACAAACGCCGTTGCGAATCCACGACATCCCCTTCGCGCAGTGGTGCTCCCGGCTTAACTAGCACTTCCCTTTGAATGACTCCCACCCGCGTCCGACGGTATCCGCTCAAAAGAACTCGCCGTACCCGTGTCTGCGGTCCCTCCGTGATGCGGTACACGAGGTTCACTGGCGCCGCCTGGGCCGCCTCCGGCTTCGATTTCTTTTCTTTCTGTTCTTCTTTCTTTTGGCTCTTTTCGTTTTCAGAAGTCTCGCTCTTCGCCTCCTTCTCCTTCGCGCCGGTTTCTGCACCCACTCGTTCCGCCGTGGACGTAAAACTCGCCTCCGGATATCCTTCGTTAAAATACATCGCCAGAATATTGTCCCGGTCCGTGGTCACGTTGAAATCGGAGTACGGCTGCCCCGGTGTAGAGCCGACTACACCCAGTAATTCGTCTTCCTTGAACGCGTGGATCCCATCGATCGCGAGCGACGCAACAAGTGTTTGCTTGCCTTCCTGTATCGCAAATCGGACGTATATGTCTCCCTCTTTGCCCTTGTAATTGTCCAGGATCTGCCCATCCACCTTCGCATCCAAAAAGCCGTTCGCGTCGTATAGGCCCTGCATCGACTGTGCGTCCGAATCAATCAGGCGCCGGCTGAATCGCCCTCTCGAACCAAAAGCCGCGCGATAAATTTGAAGACGGCTTCGCAGCAATTCCGTGTTGAAGTACTGATTACCGCTGATTTCAATTCCCACAAGCTTGTGCCGGTCGCCCCTCTCGACGTGGTACGTGATTACTTCTTCCGTGCCCTTCGATATCTGCTGCTTGACCTGCACTTCCTTGGTTTCAGTCTTGTAATTCACTTGCGCGTCAAAGTACCCATCGCGCTCCAGACGCTCGCGAATATTTCGCTTTCCTTCCTCGAGAAGGTCTGTATCTACGGCGCCCTCTTGATATACAGGGACCAGCCTCTTTAAATCCCCCTTCGAAAATTTCGCCCCCGTCACTGCCACGTCCACCTGCGGGCCTTCCGTGACATCGAGCGTCAGCGGGATCGTATTGTTCGCCGCGTTGTACTCGCCCCGCCGCACGGCTGCACGCGCGCTGAGCCGACCTTTTTTCACAAGAAATTTTCGGATCCGGTCCGTTCCCCGCTGTATGCGCGCGGTCGTCACTTGCTGCCCAACTTTCATTTTCAATCGCGAAAGAATTTCCTCGTCGTGATACGCCGTGCCGTTTTTTAGTTCCACGGATGCCACCCGAGCTCGCGGCCCGGGCTTTACGTGCACCAGAATGTCCATTTGATGGGTAGCGGGGTACGGCACGTTCTCTGCCGAGACCTGCGCCGTATAGAGGCCCTCTTCCTTCAATACATCGCGCAGACGCGCCAGCCCTTCGTTCACGTCTTCTTGTCGAAAGGGTTTGCCCAGAGTGATCTGCATTGCTGCGGCGGCCGAGGTATCCGTGGGGGGCGGTGTCAGCCCATCGATCAGGACTCGATTAAAGAAAAGACTTTCTTTAACAACGAAATCGAGCCGGACTCCGCTGCCCACGGGAGTCACGACAGCTTTCAAATCCGTATAATCCCCCAGCCCATAAAGCGCGCGCAGGCTCCGGGCAACCTGCTCTCTATTCAGGGGTTTTCCAACTTCGATCGCCAGCCCCGTGGGCGATTCCGAAAGGACGCGTCCATCTTCGGTAACAATCCGCACCCCAACGACTGGGGCTCCCGCTGGAGTCGCCTCTGCCTGTCCTCCGGCCTGTGCCTGCCCATAACTCCTCGCCGCCGCGAGCAGCAGCGCCAAGACGGCAATACTCCGCAGCCTTCTTTCCCATCTCAATTTCATGCTCACTATCGCTCAGACGAAGCGTAGCACAAGGGCGTTGCCCATCCCGCTATCTCTAGCGTTATGATGATGCAAGGGGGACGGTGGCCGTCGCCGCCGCACCGGGTCCGCACTTGCTCGAATCGCTCCAGGAAAAGTACTCGCGCCAGATGCTCTTCGCCGAAATCGGCGAAGAAGGTCAGAAGCGCCTTCTCGCCTCAAGCGCCGTCATTGTAGGCTGCGGCGCAATCGGCGCGGCTGCCGCTGGCCTCCTCGTTCGCGCCGGAGTGGGTCGCGTCAGGGTTGTAGACCGCGATTTCGTCGAACCGTCCAATTTGCAGCGGCAAACTCTCTTCAACGAGGAAGACGCACGCGCCGCGCTCCCCAAAGCCGTAGCCGCGGAGCGCAAGCTCCACGCCATCAATGGCAGTGTCGCCGTAGAGGGCCTAGTCTCCGATTTAAACCCGCGCAATGCCGAGGAGTTGCTCACAGGGTTCGATCTCATTCTCGATGGCACCGACAATTTTGAGACTCGCTTCCTAGTCAACGACTTCGCCGTGCACTCCGCTTTACCCTGGATTTACGCCGCCGCAGTCGCCAGTTACGGCGTAACTATGACCATTCGCCCAGGCCTCACTCCTTGTCTCGCCTGCCTCCTCGAATCCTCTTCCAACGGGCATGGCCTCGAAGAGACCTGTGATACGGTTGGCGTCCTCGGCCCCATCGTCAACCTGATCGCTTCGCTCGAGGTCGCCGAAGCCCTCAAGCTTCTCGCGGGCCGCGAACAAGCTCTCCATGGCCGCCTGATCTCCTGCGATGTCTGGACTGGCCACTTCCAGTCCGTCCGCGTCGCTAAAAACCCGGCCTGCCGTGCCTGCGCTCGCCGCGATTTCTCTTACCTCCAGGGACAAGCTCAGCCGCACATCACCCTCTGCGGCCGGGACTCCGTCCAAATCCACGAACGCGGCCGAAATCTGAACTTGGGAGCGTTGCGGGAGAGGCTTGCGGCCACCGTTTCCGATGTCCGCCACAATGAATTCCTACTGTGTTTTCGCGTCGATCCCTATCAGATGACTGTCTTCGCGGACGGCCGTGCCATTCTCAAAGGAACAAAAGATCCCGCAGTCGCGCGTTCTATCTACGCCCGGTACATCGGCGCCTGATTCTCTACTTATCTGAGAGGGATTATTGCCCGTCCGGCTTCAGCGAGTCTGCCCGGTCCGCCCAAACGAGCTGCGCATATTCGCTCTGTCCAGGTTTTCCCGCAGGTTCATCAACGTCAGAAAGGTACTCAGAATTCTCGCCTTCAAATCATCGGTTAGATGCAAGCCGCTGGTAGCCACGCGCGCCAGCCGTTCGCCGCTTTCCGTGATGAACCTCATAATTTCGCGCTGCCGGTCGTGTGGAGCGTTTCCCAGCGCCGTCTCACGCCGCATCTCCGCGCAGCTTCCTTCGATCGAAAGCGTGAAGTGCAATACGCAAACCTGCTGCTGCTCGGCGAGGGCCGGCGGCGAGTCGTTCTTACATCCCGTTACTTTGCACGGTATAGCCATGAAGCACGCAAACTGGGGTCAACAAGAAAGGTAACCATTCCTGGCCTGGAAAATCCAGTGTCCTTCCGCCGAAGGTTGCGAATCCTGCATAGCCTCTTTCCGCACCCCGTATCCCTCCCGCCAATCCCATCCGCCCGTCTCCCGCGAAGAAATTGGTTGCACCCATTCAAAAACAATTGTATAAAAATGCAAGAGCCTGTATATTTGTACAAGTCATGAGCGTCGGTAAAACATTTCGCCACGGTCAGATACTGCGGCTGGTCAGCGGCCAACCCATCGTTAGCCAGGAAGAGCTGCGCCGCCGGCTTGCGCAGCAGAAGATGCGTGTCACTCAGGCCACTCTTTCCCGCGACTTGCAGGAGCTCCGCCTCGTCAAAACTCAGGAGGGGTACAAACCCGAAGCCGTTCCTCCCGAAGAAAATGGTAACGGTACGCACCCGCTTCCTCCTCTCGCCCGCGCGCTTCGCGAGTTTCTCCTGGATATTCGGCCTGCGGAGAATTTGCTCGTTCTGAAAACTCCCCCTAGCGGAGCTCAGCCGCTTGCCGCCGCCGTGGACGCCTCAAAGTTTCCAGAAATCGCCGGCACCATCGCGGGTGACGACACCGTCCTGATCATTACTCCAAACAAACGAACGCGCGAATCTCTTCAAAAAAAGATTGAAGCCCTGGTGAAATGAGAGATCCTCGCCAAGTCGCCGTCGTAGGTGTCACCGGATATACCGGGCTAGAGCTGGCTAGCATTCTCCTGCGCCATCCGGCTGTCGCTTCCACGACCTTTTACGTGCGGGAGACGCGCGGCGCCAACTGCATCGCTGAACTCTTTCCCCAATTCCGAGGATGGGGGCAAGCTCCGCTACGCTCCCTTTCTCTTGACTCCATTACATCGTCCCACGCAGGCGCCGCGTTTCTTGCTACGCCTCACGAAGTTTCCGCCGAGCTTGCGCCGCCTCTGCTCGAAGCTGGCTTGCGCGTCGTGGACTTGAGTGGGGCCTTCCGCTTCCGCGCGCCGGAGACGTTTACATCCTGGTACAAGCTCCCTACGCCTCATGCCGTTTATCTAGGCGAAGCGGTTTACGGTCTTCCTGAGTTGTACCCCGAGGAAATCGCTAAATCCCGACTCGTCGCCAATCCCGGCTGCTACGCTACCAGTGTCATCCTTGCTCTGCGTCCGCTCGCGGAAGCTGGCGTTATCGCTACGGATCAAAACGTCGTTTGTGATTGCAAATCCGGCGCAAGCGGCGCTGGCAAAGATCCCCGTCGCGACTTGCAGTTTGTCGAAGTCGACGAAAATTTCAAAGCTTACAATCTTTTCTCGCATCGCCACACGCCGGAAATTCTCGAGCACACCGGCCTCGGCGAATCGCAGCTCATTTTTTCCACGCACTTGTTGCCGCTCGCTCGCGGCATCCTTTCCACAATTTATGTCACGCTCTCGGCACAGCAATCGCCCGACGCCATCGAAGCCCTCTATCGCAAGTTTTACGCTGGACGGTCCATGGTTCGCATCTGGCCCGCGGGCACTCTTCCCGAACTCCAGCACGTCGCGCACACTAACTTCTGCGACATCGGCTTTGCGTTGGACAAATCTGGCCAGCGTTTGATCGTCGTCTCTTGCCTCGACAATCTTGGCAAAGGCGCCGCTGGCCAGGCCGTTCAGAATTTCAACCACATTTTGGGCATCGAGGAGAAAACCGCACTTCAATGAAAACCGTCATCAAGTTCGCAGGTGCTTTGCTCGAAGATCAGCCGACGATGCGCGCACTCGCGCGCCAGGTCGCAACTCTCGCCCAGGAAGGCCACGAAATTCTTGTTGTCCATGGCGGTGGCCGCGCTTTCACCGAAGCCCTCAAGCGCATGGGCATTGAAAGCAAGTTTGTCTCCGGCCTTCGCGTTACCGACCGCGAAACTCGCGACGCCGCTGTCATGGTCTTCGCCGGCTTGCTGAATAAGCGCCTCGCTGCCGCCATTTCCGCCGAAGGCTATCCCGCCATTGGCATCTCCGCTGCCGACGCTCAGTGTTTTCTTGCCGAGCCGATGTCGGTTGGAGAAGTGTCCGGCAGTCTCGGCTTCGTCGGTTATCTCACGGGTTTGAATAATGCGTTTATCGAATCGCTCTGGCGCGAACGTCTCATTCCCGTCGCTCCTTGTCTCGGTCTTGGCTCAGACAATGAGCTTTACAACATTAATGCCGACCACATGGCTGCCGCCTGCGCGGAATTTCTCGAAGCCGACCAGTTGATCTATCTCACCGACGTCGCCGGCGTTCTCGATGGAGAAAAAGTCCTCTCGGCCATCACTTGCGAAGAAATCGAACGCCTCGTCCAGTGCCGCGTCGTTTCTGGTGGAATGATTCTCAAGCTGGAAGCCGCCAAGCGCGCCCTGGAAGGCCACGTCCGTGAAGTGCGTATCGTCGGCGGCTCAGAACCTGACGCGCTTCTTCTGGCGTTTCACTCTGCCGAGCTCAACGCCGAGGAGCACTCTTCGGCTATCCCGGGCACCCGCGTTCTACGCGAGCCCCTTTCCAACGCCCATGCGGCTCTTTCGGCGGCGTGATGTCCAAGAAGCTCAACACGAAGAAAAAGAAGACGACCGGCTCGGCGGCCCGTAAGGCAGGCAAGACCGGCCTCCCAGCGCCCAAGGCGAAGTCCATCCTGCGCGATGCGAATCAATTTCTGATGCCGACCTACAAGCGCCAGCCCATCATCTTCACGCATGGGCGCGGTTGCTACGTCTATGATTCGCGCGGCAAAAAATATCTCGACTTTCTCGGCGGCATCGCCGTCAACGCGCTGGGCCACGCGCATCCACGCATCGTTAAAGTTATTCGAAGGGAATCCGCGCGGGCCATCCATCTTTCGAATCTTTTTCACAACTCTTTTCAGGGTCCCCTGGCTCGTAAACTTGCGCAGTGGTCGGGAATGGACCGCGTTTTCTTCTCGAATAGTGGTGCGGAGGCCGTCGAAGGCGCTCTCAAGCTGGCGCGGCTTTACGGACGCACTTCCGCCGATGCACCCGGCGCTCCCGCCCGCAAGCACCGCATTCTGGCGCTCGATAACTCTTTCCATGGCCGCACCTTTGGCGCCGTGAGCGTTACCGCCACGGAAAAATATCGTCTACCCTTTGCACCGCTGGTGCCGGGTGTTGAATTTGTCCGCTTCAACGACGTCGCCGATCTCGAATCCAAATTTGATGAAACTGTCTGCGCCGTCCTCCTCGAAACCATTCAGGGCGAAGGCGGAATCTATCCTGTCAGCGAAGAATTCTGGAACCGTGCGCGTGCTCTGGCCACTAAGAACGGTGCGCTTCTCATTGCCGACGAAATCCAGTGCGGCGTGGGTCGCACGGGGCGTTACTTCGCGTATCAGAAATTTTCCTCGAAGCCCGACGTCGTGGTAATCGCCAAACCGCTTGCCGCCGGTCTTCCGCTCGGCGCGATTTTGACCTCAGAAGCCGTCGCGCAAAAAGTTTCGCCTGGCTTGCACGGCACCACCTTTGGCGGCGGCCCTCTGGCTTGCGCCACCGCTCTCGAATTTCTCAATGTCATCGAAGACGAAAAACTTCTCGAAAACATTCGCGAACGAAGCACCGAACTACGCGAAGGCCTTTCCGCGCTCGCCGCCAAATTCCCCTTCATTCGCGAGATTCGCGGCGAAGGCTTGATGATCGGCATCGAGCTTTCCATCGATGGCGCCCCCTTTGTCTCGCAGGCCATGCTCAAAGGACTGCTCATCAATTGCACTCACGATTTCACGCTACGACTGCTGCCGCCGTTCCTCCTCACGCGCGCGCAGGTGCGCCAATTCTTGCGTCTCCTGGAACAAATCTTTGTAACTACTCCGCAAAAGGCCGCCACTTCAGAGCCCGCGAAATCCGCGCCTCCGTCGCACGCTGCCCTCGCCGCGGCAAGGTGAAACAATGACTACTTCTGCCCTCGTTACCCCTATTTCTTTGTCGAATGACTTGCTCACCGGAGCGGAATGGAGCCCCTCGCACACCCGCGACCTGCTCCAACTCTCCGCCGAGATCAAAGCGCGCCCGGGCCGCTACGCTTCTTCTCTGACCGGTAAGTTCATCGCGCTCATTTTTGAAAAGCCCTCGCTGCGCACCCGAGTCACCTTCGACGTCGGCATCCAGAGCATGGGCGGCTCGGTCGTTTTCCTAGACCACACCCAAGCCTCTGCCTCGCTCGGCGCGCGCGAGTCCATCGCCGATGTCGCGCGCAACCTCGACCGCTGGGTTCACGGCATCGTCGCCCGTGTCTACCACCAGAAGGTCCTCGAAGAAATGGCCGCCAACGCAACCATTCCCGTCATCAACGCACTCTCGGATAAGTTTCATCCCTGCCAGGCGCTGGCCGATTTCTTCACGCTTGAGGAAAGATTCGGCGCTCTCCGCGGCTTCAAGCTCACCTACGTCGGCGACGGAAACAACGTCTGCCACTCTTTGATGTATCTCGCGGCCCGCCTCGGCGTGCATCTCCGCGTCGCCACTCCGCACGACTATCAACCCGCGCCGGAAGTTGTCGCCGACTCCAAACGCGTTGCCAAAGAAACCCGCGCCAAAATCGAATTGATGACCGATCCACGCGATGCTGTTGCTGGCGCGCAAGCTGTCTACACCGACGCCTGGACGAGCATGGGCTTCGAAGCCGAGGAAAAAATCCGCAGCGCCGTCTTCGCGCCGTATCAAGTGAACACCGACCTGATGGCTATCGCCGCTCCGGACGCGGTCTTCATGCACTGTCTTCCGGCGCACCGCGGTCTCGAAGTTACGCCCGAAGTCCTCGACGGCCCGCAGTCGGTCGTCCTCGACCAATCGGAAAACCGCATGTACGTGCAAAAAGCCATTCTGCACACTCTGTTCTGATCCATCGATGCCGACCATCGCATCGCAATTGTTTTATCTGTTTGTAGGGGCACGGCACGCCGTGCCCGTCTTTGAACTCTTGAATCTAAACTCTTAATCTCTTTTCAAACGAGGAACTGTGAAAACGCAATTACCAAAACCAAAAAAAGTTGTTCTCGCCTATTCCGGAGGTCTCGACACCTCCATCATCATTCCGTGGCTGAAAGAAAACTATCAGTGCGAAGTCATCGCCATGATCGGCGACGTGGGCCAGCAGGAAGACCTTGAAGCCGCGCGCAAAAAAGCGCTGGCCACCGGCGCATCGACCGCGTTCGTCGAGGATCTGCGCGAAGAATTTGTCCGCGACTACATCTGGCCGACGCTGCGCGCAGGTGCCGTCTACGAGCATACGTATTTGCTCGGAACTTCCATGGCCCGCCCCATCCTCGGAAAACGTCAGGCCGAAATTGCCCTGGAGCTTGGCGCTGACGGCCTCTCGCACGGCTGTACCGGAAAAGGCAACGACCAGGTCCGCTTCGAGCTAGCCTACAAAGCTATCGCGCCCAACGTCCAAATCATCGCTCCTTGGCGCGAATGGGACATCGACTCTCGCGAAGATGCCATCGCCTACGCCGCAAAACACAACGTGCAAGTCGAGCAGAGCAAAAAGAATATCTATAGCCGCGACCGCAACATCTGGCACCTAAGCCACGAAGGCGGCGAACTCGAAGATCCCGCCAATTCGCCGAATGAAGCCATGTGGCAATGGACTGTCTCCCCGGAAAAGGCTCCGGACAAAGCCGAAGAAGTCGAAATCGGTTTTGAAGCAGGCACCCCAGTCAGCGTGAATGGCGCAAAGCTTGGCCCCGTCGAACTTCTCAACACGTTGAATGAAATTGCCGCAAAGCACGGCATCGGCCGGACCGACATCGTCGAAAATCGCCTCGTGGGCATGAAATCCCGCGGCGCATACGAAACGCCCGGCGGCACGCTGCTAGTCACCGCGCATCGCGAACTCGAGACCCTAACCATCGATCGCGAGACCACCCATTTCCAGCAAGCGCTCTCCTTGCGCTACGCCGAGCTCGTTTACTACGGCTTGTGGTTCTCTCCGCTACGCGCCGCGCTGGACGGTTTCTTCAACGTCTCGCAACAGCGCGTCACCGGCACCGTCGGCTTGAAACTCTGGAAGGGCACGCTCACTGTCACGAAACGCGTCTCCCCGTTTTCGCTCTACCGCACCGACCTCGCCAGCTTCACCATGGGCCGCTACAACCCCAAAGACGCGGAGGGCTTCATCAACCTTTTCGCTCTGCCAGTCACGGTTCGTCCCAAAGCGAAAGCCGAAGGAGCCCACGACTAATTCTGTAGGGGAGGGGCTTGCCCCTCCCGTGTAGGGGCACGATTCATCGTGCCCTCTTCGAAACCGAGACCGACCAATGACCGAACGCAAAGATGACCGCCTCTGGGGAGGACGCTTCGAACGTGAGCCAAATGCTCACTTCGACGCGTTCCAGCGTTCATTCGCGTTCGATCGCCGCCTGCTTCCTTACGAAATCGCAGTAGACCGAGCCTGGGCCAATGCCCTCGAGCCCATCGGCATTTTCGCGGCGACAGAAGTAAAGCAAACTCTAGCCGCGCTCGACAAAATCTCCGAGCGTGCCCAAACGGATCCCGCATGGGTCAATACCTTCGGCGCAAACGCAGAAGACGTCCATCACTTCGTCGAAAAAGCCCTCGTCGAAGAACTAGGCCCACTGGGCTGGAAGCTCCACACGGGCCGCAGCCGCAACGAACTTGTCGCCACCGATTTCCGTCTCTTCGTCATCGACGCAGCAGCAGAAACCCAGAGCGGCATGGCCGCACTACTGAATACGCTCCTCTTGCAAGCCAAGGCACAAATCACCGTGCCCATGGCTGGCATGACGCACATGCAACACGCGCAACCTATTCTGCTTTCGCATTTTCTGTTGGCTCACGCGGAAGCTTTTCTGCGAGACGTCACGCGGCTGCAACACGCCGCAGCAAGCGCAGACGCTTGCCCCATGGGCTCCGGCGCGCTCGCTGGAAATTCCTTCGGCATCGACCGTAACGCCATCGCGCGTGAACTCGGCTTTTCCAAAATCACCGCGAACAGCCTCGACGCCGTCAGCGATCGCGACTTCGCCCTCGACTATCTTTTCGCGCTCACCGGAATTGCCACCCATCTCTCGCGCCTCGCCGAAGATTTCGTCATCTTCGCGTCGCAAGAATTCGCGTACGTGGTTCTGCCCGATGAATACTCCACCGGCAGCAGCCTGATGCCGCAAAAGAAGAATCCAGATTCCTGGGAACTGATTCGCGGCAAAACTGGCCGCATCACCGGCGCGTTGCTTGGCCTTCTTACAACGTTGAAAGGCTTGCCAACTAGTTACCAGCGCGATTTGCAGGAAGACAAAGAAGCCCTCTTCGCCGCGCACGATCAAGTCAGCGATATGATTCATGTTGCTGCAGGCGCCATCGCCGGCACCGAGTTTCGCGAGGATCGACTTCGTGCCGCCGCCTCCAATCCCTTGCTTTTGGCTACGGAAGCCGCTGACTATCTCGTCCACAAAGCCGTCCCTTTCCGCCAGGCTCACGACATCGTCGGCAAAATCCTACGCGAGGCCGAGCGGCAGGGAAAAATCTGGAGTGAATTGCCGCTCGAAGATTTGAAGAAAATCTCTCCGGCATTTGAGTCTGATTTTTCAGATGGGCTGAACGTCAGCGCGGCGCTCGCAGCAAAAAAAGTCTCCGGCGGAACCGCGCCTGATGCGGTCCGAAAAGCCATTTCCGATATGGAAGAACGTCTTCACAAAAAAACCACCAAAATAGGAGCCACGCCATGAGCATCTCGTCCGCAGTTCAGCTGAACACCCTAACCTCCACTTCGGAGGAGAGGAGGTCGCTTCCGGGGGCGGCGCGCTAGTCACACGGACATACCGCTGATGAAGCACGCACTCTCCGAAGCATCTCTACCGCGCGGATTTCGGTTTGCAGGCATCGCCTGCGGATTGAAAAAAACCGGCGCGCTCGATCTCGCCATAATTTCGAGCGACGTCCTGGCTTCTGCCGCTGCGGTGTTCACGCAAAACCTGGTTGTCGCTGCCCCGGTCACCATTTCCAAGGAGCACTTGCGTGCGTCGAAGGGCCGCATGCGCGCCGCGATTGTGAATGCGGGCAACGCCAACTGCGCGACAGGCGCCGCGGGCCATGCTGCCGCGCAAAAAACCGTTGTAGAAACAGCTAAGCGTCTCGGCTGCACTCCAAGCGAAATTATTGTGTGTTCGACAGGTGTAATCGGCGTGCCACTGGCCGTCGACAAAATTCTGCGCTCGCTGCCGAAGCTCACGCGCAACCGCCGTCCCTCTGCGCGTTCTTTCGCGGAGCTGTCGCTCGCCATTTGCACGACCGACACTCGGCCAAAAACCGCCGGCGCTTCTTTTAAGATGTCGGGCAAACGAATCCACCTGGTCGGGTGCGCGAAAGGTGCAGGGATGATTCATCCCAACCTGGCGACCACGCTTGCCTTCGTCGTGACCGACGCCGCCATTACCCCGGCGCTTCTGCAAAAAACTTTGCGCAACGTTTGCTCCCGCACGTTTAACTGCATCAGCATCGACGGCGATTCTTCGACGAACGATACGTTGGCTGTATTCGCCAACGGCGCGGCGGGCGCTCCGGCGATTCGCGCCGGAAGCGCTGCTCACCGCGCCTTCGCCAAGGCGCTCGAAGACGTCTGCCGGTCTCTGGCATTGCAGATTGTGGCTGATGGAGAAGGCGCGCAACGCGTGATCGAAATCGAAATCCGCGGCGCAAAGACGGAAGCAGCGGCGAAACGCATCGCCGAAACGATTGCCACTTCTCCTCTCGTGAAAACTGCGTTTGCAGGAGGCGACCCCAACTGGGGCCGCGTTTTCGCCGCAGCCGGTCGTTCCGGGGTCCAATTTGATCCCGCGCGCGTAGACATCACGATGGCGGGGATTCCCGTGCTTCGCCGCGGAAGTCCGCTGGACTTCAACGAGCGCGCCGCGAGCAATCGCCTGCTCGCGGAACACGTTCCCATAGTTCTTCACTTACACGCCGGCACCGCCACCGCGCGCTACTGGACGTGCGACCTCACGGCCGAGTACGTCCGCATCAACGCTTCGTATCGCACTTAGCCGGCGGAGGTTCCTCTGTCCTCGCATGATCTTTGCCGGTCGCGGACCAGCCTGGGGGACTATACTCTGCGCACGCTTTTCGGCACTGGCCTGAGACTTACACGCTGCCTGTTTATCCAGACCATGATTCACTTCAGGAGAAACCATGACTACGGAATTGCAAGGCAAAGTTGGGCTTATCACCGGGGGAACATCGGGGATCGGGCGCGATACGGCTGTGCTGTTTGCAAAGGCGGGGGCCAAGGTGGTGGTGGCGGGGAGGCGCGAAGCGGAGGGTGCGGAGACGGTCGACCAAGTGCGCGCGGCCGGCGGCGAAGCGTTGTTTGTAAAGACGGATGTGTCGCGAGCTGCCGAAGTTCAGGCCCTGGTGCAGAAAACGGTGGAGAAATTCGGGCGATTGGATGTGGCATTCAATAATGCAGGGATTGAAGGAAACTGGAAGCCCATCACTGAACAGTCCGAGGAAGACTGGGACAGCGTGATCGACATCAATCTCAAGGGCGTATGGCTGTGCTTGAAATACGAAATCAAGCAGATGCTTAAGCAGGGCGGCGGGGCGATCGTAAATATGGCTTCGATTGGGGGCCTGATGGGCGGGGCCGGAGCGGCCACTTATAACGCCAGCAAGCACGGAGTGATTGGGCTGACGAAGTCCGCCGCACTGGAAAACGCTACAAACGGAATTCGAGTAAACGCGGTGTGCCCTGCAGTAATCGAAACGGCGATGGGCGATCGTCTGTTTGGCGATCCGCAGATTAACAAGCGCGTGTTGCGCCTCCATCCGATTGGGAGGTTTGGAACGTCGATGGAAGTGGCTGAAGGCGTGGTGTGGATGTGTTCGGAGCGGGCGTCGTTCATGACGGGGCAGAATTTGGTTCTCGATGGAGGATTCTTGGCGGGACCCAGTCCCGCGAATCTGTTGGGTTAGGTCTAGCGATCTCTCTCAATGATTTAGGAGGTGCCCATGATTTCGAGCGGCTGTCCAGCGGCACAGAGTGGACACTGCGCGGAAGTCCATAAACTGTGCGGCATTTGGTGAAGAAGTTCGAGATCGACCTGTTGTTCTGCTGCAAATTTGGCGATGGAATCGCCCAGTCCTAGAAGGGCGCCGATGGCAACGACGTCAGCACCAACTGATTGCAGATTAGAGAAGGCTCCGCGGACCGCCGAGCCGGCGCTGATTACATCATTTACGATCGCGACGCGTTTGCCTTTAACCGCAGAGTGCAGCGCCTTCGGGAGCCGATACTCGACGGGATATAAACCCTCACGCGCCGGGTTTGCGAAGCGCTCGGCATAGACGAAATCACAGCCGAGTTCAAGAGACACCAGCAACGCAATGAAGGCGCCTTCAACGAGCGGCCCGCAAACTACCTGTGGCCGATGCGTCGCGAGCTTCACTGCGAGCTGCGCAGCGAACGGCTGTATCTCGCGAGAACGGATGCATAGCGTTTCGAGCTGAAGCCACGAATCTCCGTGATGACCTGACTCGAGTCTGAAGTGTCCCCGACGCCCCTGCACAAAGGATATGAGGTCTCTCATGAAAGCCTATCCAACCCTGGTGGCTAAACTTATGAACGCACAATCGCATACACAGGAGCAGGAATTCTATACGACCTCCTCTTGCGCAGCATAAATATTGGGAGTTGAGAAAATTCGCTGGTGTATATTGAGCGGACCGTAGCCTCCATGACTAAATTCCAGGCAAGGACTGCATGATGCAAACTTCAAATAAATCAATGTTGATTCTAATTGCCGGGCCCTATCGTTCCGGCACGAATGATGATCCCGCCCTGATCAAGAGAAATGTGCAAGAGATGGAATCATATGCGTTGCCGATCTTTCGCGCGGGACACATCCCGATGCTGGGCGAATGGCTGGCGCTACCGCTAGTGAGCCTTGCCGGGTCGACAAAAATCGGCGATGAATTTTTTAACGAGATTTTTCATCCCACCGCCGTCAGGCTACTGGAAAAGTGCGATGCAGTGCTGCGCGTCGGCGGACCTTCGGCTGGCGCGGATGAAATGGTGCGCGTCGGGCGGAGCCTGGGATTAAAGATCTACGACAATCTCGCGGAAATTCCCTCTCTGTGAATGAGGAAGGAGGCTGCGGTCGCAAGGGTACGCATCATTCAATCGTTAGCATGAGTATGTGCATCTTAAGGCGCCCCGAAATGAGTAGGGGCACGGCCCTTCGAAGCTCAGGCTAAACGTGCCGTGCCCCTCTTTCAATCCTTGTTCCTATTCCGTCACCTAGAAGGCATACCGCAGCGAGAACTGGATCAATCGCGGCGCCCCCACCGTACTGGTGATCTTGCCGAAGTTGCCGCCTTCCACGTCGGTGAAAGCTGGGTTGGCGAAGTTCGCATGATTCCAGATGTTAAAGAAATCGGTAGTGAACCGCAGCTCCTGCCGCTCAGTAATCTTGAAATTCTTGATCAACGAGAAGTCCCAGTTCTGCTGTCCCGGCCCGCGGAAGGTGTTGCGGCCCAGGTTTCCGAACCCGGTGGTGCAGAAGTTGGGATTCTTTATAGGATCGCACAGGCCCGGGTAAAGAAGCGGCGCCGGTGTGAACGCGCTGAGATTCAAATAGCCGTTGACGCGTGTCCCGATGCTTCCGCTGGTCATAGCGCTCGCAAGCGTAGCCCCAGGCGCCAGACTCGCCGTCAGGACCCCCGGAGCCGATCCCGCCCCTAGAAACCCCGTGCCTGCTCCGGAATCCAGGACCGAGAACGGCGCGCCGGATTGAATGATAGTGATGCCGCTTACCGCCCATCCCGCCAGCAACGTGCGAGTCAAGCCCTCCGAAGATTTGAAAAATGGCAATTCGTAGCGGTAACTCACGGCCAGCCGGTGCGTGCGGTCGAAATCCGACAGCCCGCGCGAATCATTCAGTGTGGATTCGTCGTTGAAGGCAGTGTTGAAAGCAGTATTGCCCGTTGATGTCGCGTCCGTCGACTTCGAGAACGTATAGGCCGCCTGGAAGTATCCGGCTCCCCAGCGCCGCGATACCGTGGTCTGAAGCGAATTGTAGTGCGAGTAAGCGTCATTGGCGAACAGCTGGAATCCCGCATAGCCATTGATACCCTGTGCTCGCGAACGTGCGATCGCGTTGTCAAAGGTATTTGTCGTGATGGAATTGCCGTCGACCACGACCGGATTCGCCGGCGTTGCATCTTGCGATTCCAGCGCATCACGCGTTTCGCGCAGATGAATCGAATGCGTGCCCACGTAGCCGACCTCAAGCACCCACTGCTTGCCAAGTGAACGTTGAACGGTCAGATTCCACTGCTGCACGCTCGGAACGACGAAGTGGCGCGGCACAGCCAATCCGAAGATGCTCAATGAATTGAGCGGTCCGGGGCAGCCGTTTCCGCTGGCCTGTCCATAAATCGCACTTTGCGTTGTATCTCCAAGAGGGAAGCCCTGGAAAACGTTCAGGCAAGGAACAAAATCCGCGTCCAGAGTGCCGGCTTGTGGCAGGCCATTCGGGTTTGACGTCGCACCTGTTGGCAGGCAACTAGCCGGAGCACTTTGCGAAAAATATGTCGATAGGCATCCTGGCAAACCTCCGCCGAAAGCCACAGGAAGAAACGGCGTCTCAAACGACAATTGGTCCGCGGTGCCAACGTCCTCGCGCACGTAATAGATGCCGTACCCAGCGCGAATCGTCGTGTTGTGATGCCCGAAGAGGTCGTAAGCCAGGCCGATGCGCGGCCCAACGTTCGTCGAATAGTTGTTGTTGAACGTCGTGCCATTCGCGTTGCCCGTCAATCCCGCAAGGTGCAGGTTGTTCACGCAAGACGGGTAGATGAAAGGGAACTCTCCAGCATTCGCGAGCGTTGGGTCGAGATTCCCGATGTGGCAAAGATCGTCATGGAACGCGCCGAATATTTCCGTTCGCACTCCCAGGTTCAACGTCAGATTCGGGCGGATTTTCCAGTCATCCTGGGCAAATACCGAGTAGTTATTGGAACGGTATTCGTGATTGGAAAGGCCGCCGCCACCGAAGCTGAATTGTGGCGCGCCCAGTAGAAAATTCTGGAAGTCGGTCGTCGAAACACCTGGCAGAGGATTTCCTGAACCCACCGGAGTATTCGTGAAGAACAGCTCCCCGTTAAACACTTGAGGAAAATTTTTGTTCAAATTCACGCGTGTAAAGTCTCCGCCAAAGCGAAACACGTGCGCGCCTTTTACCCAGCTCACGGTGTCCACAAGATTGTAGTTGTTCTGGTCCTGCGTCTGATTCCCGAAGGGCGCCGGCCCAATTTCGAATCCAGAGCTTTCGAAAATGAATTTATAAATAGAGTCTGTCACGCTGTTCGTCGGCCGGTCGATGCCCAGGTCCGTCGTGGTGACAGGCGGAACGTTGGTCAGATCGTCGTTAATATGCACGAAGCCGAACCTGAATTCGTTTACAAGCGTCGCCGAAAAGAGATGCGTCTCCGTAATGTTCAGGAAGCGGGCATTCACCGGCGTGTCAAATGGGAAGTTCAGTGAAGAAGAGCTGACGCTGCTGGCCAGAGTACTGCCCAGAGATTCTTGCAGGTCGCCGCCGCCGAAGGGCAGAAAACTCTCGGAATCGGAAAAGAAAAACCGCGCGGAAAGCTTGTCCTGGCCGTTGCGGAATTCGCGGTCCCAGTTGGTTGTGAATTGGTTGTCGGTATATTTTCCTGCCCGGCTGATGGCAAACGCACCGGTTGCAGGGTCGCTGCTCGGAATCAACAGCCCATTGGTCGTCCCGCCGAATTGATTGCTCTGAAAATTCAACAAGCTCAACACCACCGGGTCGATCGGGGTGGTCGTGTTACCGAAAAAAGCCTGCGAAATCGATTGCTGGGTACGCACGTCCGGAAGCGAGGGGATTGTCGTGCTGATGAGCGTGCCCGGCGAATCGCCGCTGCGCTGCCGCGTGCCCTGGTAATTCATGAAGAAGTAGCCGAACTTCTCCTTGATCACCGGTCCGCCCAGGCTGCCGCCGAAGATGTTCTGAATGATTTCGGGACGCGCCAGACCTTGGCCATTCAGGAAGAAATCGTTAGCGTTCAAAACCGTGTTGCGGAAATATTCGTAAGCGTCACCATGGTACTCGCGCGTACCCGACTTTAGAATTGCGTTAACGTTTCCGCCGCCGTCGCGCCCCTGGCTGGCATCATACAGCGACGTCTGCACCTTGAACTCCTGGATTACGTCGGGATTGGGAAGTGGTACGTACGTCGCTTGCGCCACGTTGTAGTCCGTGGCGCTGATTCCCTCGATCAGAAAGTTGTTATTGTCTTCGCGCTGGCCGTTAACAAAGAGTTTCACGCTACCGCGCCCAAGCTGCGCCGCGGCGTTCAGTTCGCTCTGCGCGCCGGTGGAAAGCGTAAGCAATTGCTGGTAATTCTGCGTCGCAAGAGGAAGTTCGCGGATCGTGGCTGTTCCAAGGGACTCGCCGGTCGTGGCGTTGCTGGTTTCCACCGCCGTCACTTGGGCGGAAATTTCCACTTTTTCCGTCACTGCTCCAGGTTTCAGTGTGATCGTCACGCGCGTCGTCTCCGTCACGCGCACTTCAATGTCCGTGGCTTTCGCTTCTCCAAATCCTGGTTTATTTACAACAATGATGTAGTTCCCCGGCGGCAGCAGCGTTGCTACGAAAATCCCCTCGCTGCTCGTAGGCAGCTTGCGCTCAACCGATTCCGTCCGCGCGTTGATAACCTGTACTTCCGCGGAGCCGATGGACCCTCCGCTGGTGTCCACGACAACGCCGCTGATGGCGCCCGTTGCGCCGCCTTGCCCATACGCTCTCGCGCCCGCGAGCATCCCTACGACTAGCAACACCCCTGCAAACAATCTACTGATACCCCGCATGATTCACCCCCCAGGTGATTAAACTTAAGTTCTCTCTTACCTTGAACTCCGACAATCCCGGCGTGCAATTCCTCAAATCGCGCCAGTGTTCCCCGAAACACGACGCGCGCCAGCGAATATTCCTATTTTGAAACTAGCGACTCCGCTTCGGTGTGTCAACCCGCCGAGGCATATATTTCTGAGGAGTGTTCATTAATGTTTTCGATGAATCAAATCACGATAAACGCTGCTAAACCGCTCGCTTTGCTGGTTTTGTTTGCCTGCCCCTACTCCGCACTTGACGCCGACTTTACCCGGCGAGACCATTACCTTGGGGTTACACGTACGTAACTGGTCCCGCTCGCGATCCGTCTAATGACATAGCAGATTAGCCAACGTCGCCGATGGGGGTGACACATGCGTTTTAGCACCGCTCTCCGTTCGATGCTTTCTTTCTTGTTCTTCGCCCTTTTAGCGGGTATTCATCCCGCGGCTGCAGACTCCAGCCACGCCCGCGTCATTCGCCTCAGTCTCGTCCAAGGCGATGTTCGCTTTACTCGTGAGGCGCATGGGGATCCCCTCGCTGACCAAAAAGCACAATGGGAGAAGGCCCAAGCCAATCTGCCGATCCGCCAGGGGTACGTGATTTCTACGGACAGCGGCCGCGCCGAGGTCGAATTTGAGAATGGCGCCATGGCTTTTCTCAACGAAAACACCGTTCTTGAGTTTTTCGACCTTTCTCTCGATGATGGTGCGCGCACCACACGCTTGGTTCTCCGCCAGGGCTCCGCTTCCTTCTACGTGAATCCCGCGAGCGGCGATTATTTCAGCGTAACTGGCGGCGATTTCACGGTCGAAGCCAACGGCAAAAGCTCTTTCCGGCTCAATAACTTTGACGACGGCAGCAACGTGGACGTCCTGACCGGCCATGCCTCCGTCCTTCACAAGAAAGAGACCTCGCAGCTGAGCAAGGGCCAGTCTCTCTCTATGAAGGCCGGCGAAGATTCCGTGACTATCGGCCGTCTTCCCTCCGGGGACGATTTCGATCACTGGGTCTCCGGCCGCATTGATACTGTTTCTTCGGCGACCAACGCTTCTCTTCAATACACGAACACACCTTATTACGCACCCGGATACGCCGATCTATATACCTATGGCGCCTGGTCATCCTGCGGAGGTTACGGCTACGGTTGGCGCCCCTTTGGGGCCACTCTCGGGTGGTCACCTTTCACTATGGGTAATTGGTTGTGGGACCCCGGCTTCGGTTGGACCTTCGCCAGCTTCCAACCCTGGGGTTGGGCTCCTTATCACTATGGCGGTTGGCTCTTTGACGCCTCCTGCGGCGGGTGGTTTTATTCACCGCCGGCCTATTATGGATACGGAGGTTACCCGGTACGGCGTGTTCCACCCGTCGTCCATCCGCCTCGCCCGCTTTATAGGCCTACTACCGCTGTTTTCGTGCGCCAGAACGGCCGGCTCGGTGTAGTGCCTATGCACCCCCTCGATAGGGAAGGCAAGACTTCGCTGAATCTCGAGCACGGCGTGTTTTCCGTCGATCCGGCTAGAAACGCATCGGTGCCCTCTCTTCCAGCGTCAGGAGGACAAAAATGGGAGACCGTGAAGTCACCGCAGCGCGAGGCGCTAAACAGTGGTCTGGTTGCCACAACCGCGCCAGTGCGGACCTCGCGCACTCTCGTGGAGGGCAGGGACGGAACGCGCATCGTTTCCCTCAGCCATAATTCTTCTATCGTGTACGATGCACACGAGCACCGCTTTTTGAACAACGATGCAGCATCGCCTTCCGCTCGGGATGCAGAAGCGCCTGGGCAAAAGAATAGGACCGTTGGGACTCGAAGCGATCACATCGTGGAAGGTCCCAGGGCTAACCAGCCAGCTGGGTCAACTCCGCGCGTTCCCGTTGCACCCACGTCGGCGCGCGCGGCCGCACCGCCTTCTCGAAGCATTGCTCCGCCTCCGGCTCCGCGCTCTTCCAGCGGTGGCGGCGCCAGCAGCACGTATTCTGGCGGAAGCGGCTCTTCACGCACTTCGTCCGCGCCCTCCGCACCTGCGTCGCACCCCTCGGCTCCTTCTTCTAGCGGAGGAGGCGGTCGTCCGCATTGAAGCAATTCATAGGCTTTGCAAATGCATAAAAAACGGCTGCTCGGTTTGTAGCCGTTTTTCTTTCCTCGAAAGATCACCCGGAAGAGAACAATTCAAAGGCTTTTAGGAAAAAATCATTCCAGCGTAGCCCACGACCCCACCAAAATCTCCGGAAACATCTCCTGACGTGGCGTAGCGCACCAATTCTAGTTTCGTGCTTCCCATACTCTGCAGTGCTGTCAACATGGCCACCGTCGGCCCCAAGCCACACATGGAGATCGCCTCACTCCGGCAAGTGTCGTAGAGTCCCCGCGCATCCAGAGCCAGGATTCGCTCGATTGCTTTGCGATCCTTCACGCGCGTCGTTGCATCATTCTCGTAGTGATTTAAATCAGAAGTCGTAACCAAAAGTATTTGCTCAGTGGAAGCGGCCAGCGCCCGCCCGATGGCTTCACCCACGGAAACTAAATCCTCGAAACGCACTGAACCGAGTGCGACAGGCACAAACGTAAACCCCGGCTGTAGCACCTGCAAGAACGGGATTTGCACTTCCAGCGAATGCTCGCTGCTGTGCGCAGCGCTGTCTTCGCGCAACAATGGGCACGCACCGCGCAACGCCTCTGCCAGCGCTTCATCGATCGCGGCATCTCCAAGCGGCGTTCGCCACGCACCGCTCGAAAGAATCGCCGCATTTTCCCCGCGTGGATAATGCCGCACGCCGAGAATCAGAATTTTCTTCGGAATGGCAATTCGCGCGTACACCGCCCCTGCCACGTGCCCAGAATAGACGTAGCCCGCATGTGGCACCAGGCACGCTTTCACGCGCAACGGCATCACGATATTGTCAGCGGCGGTGTATTTCCGAATCAGTGCAGTCAGTTCGGTTGGATCGGAAGGATAAAATCGGCCAGAAACCGCAGGTAGGCGCAGCATCACGCCATTCCGCGAATCAAAGTGGCCTGGAGGGTTTGCCTTTGACCTTGAGAGCTTTCAACGATGTCGGGTCGTAATAAACGGTGACTTTGTCGCCGTACTGGTAACCGCCCTTATCGACAATCGTCTGCATTTCCGAGGACGCTCGCTCGGAGAGGTTGAACGTCTGCAGGGACATATCGTTCCCCTTAGCGCGCACCGTGATCTGAATAGTATTCGCGTGCATCACGTAGCCATCAAACCTGCCAAGTCCCGCGGTCTTTGACTTCGGCTTGATCGTGTTTACGACAATCGGCACGGCCGTATCAATAATTATGGGTTTAACGACCTCAGGAACAGGAATGGGAAGAGGAACCTGCGCCCGCACCGGCGCGCTGAAAATCCCCGTCATCACCAGGGCCGCGACGCTCAATCCCGCGAATTTTATATGTGCTTTCATTCGATGTCGTCCGTCGCAATCCTCAAGGATTTCAAAAAGCGCACATCCTGCGGCGTCATCGTCAGCCGCGCAGCCGGCTTCTTGTCCGGAATCTGATCAAACGATTCCTGGTCCACCTGAATTCGCAGCGATTCCAAAAACCGCCGATCCTGTGTCGTGAGTTTTGCTGCTTCCGCCGCGGCAGCATCCCGCTTTGCCAACCCGATCGTCGCGTCCAGCTTCAGCACGATGTCGTACCCGTGCGCGCGCACGCCTGCAATCGCGCCTGTGATCCGGTCGGAGTCCGACACCGTGTCATTGATCGCGTGTCCCAATTCACGAAGCAAGTTCTTCAGGTGATCGTCGAGTTGCAAGGGCGGCTCTCCCTCACTACATTTGCCATTCTAGGCCCGCATTTCTTAGGATACAAGTCACCTCGTTTTGCGTTGTCTCCAATAGGTTCACAGTACGTTAGTGCAGGTCTGGAGCCCCTCTCAAAGCCCTTCGAGCGCTATGCAGCTCCCACTCGCCCGGATTTCACCCCTAATTTTGCGCTAAGATGCACTCATGTCTTCCGCCGCCGCTTCCTCGGCAACCGCGCCCCGCCAGGGAGGCTTTCAGCGTTTTTGGCGCGCCCTGAAGCAACTTTTCCTTGAAGTTGCTGGCGCCATGTTTGCATTTGTCGGAATCGTCCTACTCAATGCAGCTCTGCGCTCCTGGACCCGCGACGTTGACCACTGGCTTGCCGCCTCAGCCGTGGCTGTTGCGTTCGCCCTGTTATTCTTTTTTTTCGCACTAAGTTCGTTCCGCCGTGCCCGCAAGTTGTAATCTATTACTTGTAATCTGCTCCCTGTATCCTGTAGGGGAGGGGCTTGCCCCTCCCGGGGTTTTTCGTTTGCCGACTGCCCCAAGAGTATTGACGCGAAAATGTCCGACACGAAAACCACCCCACCCGCCGAACGCAAAGAGCACTTCACAACGCTCTCGGGCTTCCCCATCGATCGCCTCTACACCCAAGACGATCTCCCCGCCTCAAATCCAGAATCGACAATCGGCTACCCCGGCGAATTCCCCTACACACGCGGCATCTACCCAACCATGTACCGCGGCCGCCTCTGGACCATGCGCCAGTACGCCGGCTTCGGCACCGCCGTCGAATCCAACCAACGCTATCGCTATCTCCTCAGCAAAGGCCAAGCAGGCCTTTCCGTCGCCTTCGATCTCCCGACGCAAATTGGCATGGACTCGGACCACCCGCTAGCTCTAGGCGAAGTCGGCAAAGTAGGCGTAGCCATCGATTCTCTCGAAGACATGGAAACTCTCTTCGACAATATCCCGCTGGAAAAAGTTTCCACCTCAATGACCATCAACGCCACCGCAGCCATCCTTCTCTGCCTGTACGTAGCCGTCGCCAAAAAACAGGGAGCCAACCTCGCGAAAATTTCCGGCACAGTACAAAACGACGTCCTCAAGGAATACATCGCTCGCGGCACCTACATTTATCCCGTCCGCCCCGCCATGCGCATCGTCACTGACATTTTTGCGTGGTGCCGCGACAATCTACCCAAGTGGAACACCATCTCCATCTCCGGCTACCACATCCGCGAAGCCGGCTCCACAGCCATCCAGGAAGTCGCCTTCACGCTAGCCGACGGCATCGCCTACGTTCAAGCCGCTCTAGATGCAGGCCTCGCCGTCGACGAATTTGCCCCGCAACTCTCCTTCTTTTTCAACGCCCACAGCGACCTCCTCGAAGAAATCGCCAAGTACCGCGCCGCCCGCCGCCTCTGGGCCAAAATCATGCGCGACCGCTTCGGCGCAAAAGATTCTCGCTCGCTGCTCCTCCGCTTCCACGCACAAACCGCCGGCTCCTCCCTCACCGCTCAGCAACCAGAAAACAACATCGTCCGCGTAGCCATCCAAGCCTTAGCCGCCGCTCTCGGCGGCTGCCAGTCGCTCCACACCAATTCCATGGACGAAGCCCTGGCCCTTCCCACCGAAGACGCCGCGCTAATCGCACTGCGCACGCAACAAATCCTCGCCCACGAAACCGGCGTCACCAACACGATCGATCCCGTAGCGGGCTCCTACGCCATCGAACACCTCACCAACGAAATAGAGCATGGCGCCGCTCGAATACATTTCCAAGATTGATGCTATGGGTGGAATGCTGCGCGCCATCGAATCCGGCTTCGTCCAAGGCGAAATCCAAAAAGCCGCCTACGATTTCCAGCGCGCCGTCGAATCCAAAGAACAAATCATAGTCGGCGTAAACGACTTCATCGCCGAAGAAGAGCGCACCATCCCCACGCTCCGCATCGAACCCGAAATCGAGCGTTCCCAAATCGCCCGCCTAAACGCCTTACGCGCCAAACGCGATTCCGTTCGCACCAAAATCCGCCCTTGCCGAACTCCAACGCCGCGCCGCCACCACAGAAAATCTCCTCCCCGCCATTCTCACCGCCGTCGAATCCCACGCCACCGTAGGCGAAATCTCCGACGCCCTCCGCCGCGTCTTCGGCGAATACCAAGAATCCGTCGTCATCTGAGAGAGTAGGCTGCAACGGAATATGGCGAAATTCAGTGTGGAAACGCCGCATGATATACTTTCGCCTCAGATTCGATGAGAAGGAAGCCTTCACCAGATCTATATGAATGATTTCACTTGCTTGGAACTCTGCGCGGGTGCTGGCGGCCAAGCAATCGGCCTAGAAAGAGCCGGCTTTGCTCACGTTGGATTGGTTGAACTTGACTTGGATGCTTGCGCAACTTTAAAGAAAAACCGCCCTTCCTGGAATGTAGTTCAACGAGACATCAAGAAGTTTGACGGTTCTCCGTACCGCGGCGTGGATCTATTGTCCGCCGGTTTGCCATGCCCCCCTTTCTCGCGAGCGGGCAAGCAATTGGGGGATGCAGATGAGCGCAATCTGTTTCCTGAGGCGTTGAGAATTCTCGAAGAGTGTCGGCCTCGCGTTGTAATGATCGAGAATGTGCGGGGCATTCTTGATGCTGCCTTCGATGGGTTCAGACAGAGTCTCAAGGAAACGCTGGCTAAATTCGGCTACAAGTCAGCCTGGAAACTTCACAACGCCTCTGACTTTGGCGTGCCTCAACTGCGGCCCCGAGCCATCCTTATAGCTGTCTCCATGAGCTACGCCGCCGACTTTTCTTGGCCAAGGAAGTCCTTCGCACCACCAAACCCCGTAAGCGAAGTCCTAAAGGACTTGATGTTTTCCCGAGGCTGGAAAGGCTTTCAACGCTGGAGCAAATTAGCGAATACTATAGCTCCAACTCTCGTGGGAGGATCCAAGAAGCACGGAGGTCCCGACCTCGGCCCCACAAGGGCTCGCAAAGCATGGGCAGAGCTCGGAGTCGATGGCTTGGGAATCGCAAACGAACCCCCCAACCGCGATTTCGCTGGAATGCCGAAGCTAACGCTGGAGATGACGGCGCTGCTCCAAGGTTTCCCTCCTGATTGGCATTTTTGTGGGGGGAAGACAAGCGCTTACCGTCAAATCGGCAATGCTTTCCCTCCTCCGGTCGCTGCGGCAGTAGGTAGGAGCATTTGCAAGTGCCTGACGCCAAAAACTTTGGCGAGGGCTGCCTCTTGATTATAGAGCTCTCATGACGCCGCCGACTAGTTTTCGCGAGGCGAGAGAAGCATTCCATGCCCGCATGTGTCGCGAGGTTCTCTTTATTAACTCGGACCACGTGGCTTCAAATGCCGATAGTAGCAATTCAACAAGCAAAGAAATTGCACTGCGTCTCGCGAAGAAACTCGGAGCTTCGTCAGGAAGTAGGCTCGCAGGTCAAACTTCTGGAGACCTCTTTGAGAGTGTCTGTGCCGAGTTTGTCAAAGCTGCGTTTGCAGGCCTAACTCATCTTCGCCCGGGAAAATGGACTGTCGCGCAGGTATCAGGACCTGAAATGGAGATCGCAGAATTCGAACAATACTCCCACTTGAGAGAAATTGAACGCCTCGCTCAGGAACATCCTCAGCTGAAAACGATCCTGGGTGGTGATTACTTCATTAAACCGGATATTGTAGTTTTTCGGTCACCCGAAGAAGATTCTGAGATTAATCGAGACGGACTACTAGTTGACGAGGCATTCGCACGCCTAGCACCATTGCGCAGAAAGAACAACAATTTCTCGATACTTCACGCGAGTATTTCGTGTAAGTGGACGATCCGAAGTGACCGAACCCAAAATTCTCGCTCTGAGGCACTAAATTTAATTAGAAATCGCAAAGGGCACGCTCCTCACATCATGGTAGTTACCGGAGAACCTCTGCCAAGCCGATTGGCTTCGATATGTTTGGGAACAGGCGACATAGATTGTGTGTATCACTTCGCCCTCTCGGAACTATCAGAGATTCTCTCGGAATTGCATTATCCGGATGCACAAGACATGCTGCGTACCCTCATCGATGGAAGACGACTTCGAGATATCTCGGATCTTCCGCTCGACCTAGCAGTCTAAGCAATTTTTATGGACAACCTCTCTCCAAGAGAGAGAAGCGAAAACATGCGGCACATACGGAGCAAGAATACTGCTCCAGAGAAAGCCCTTGCCAAAGTCATTAGCTCTCTCCGATACAAGTTTCGTTCGCACGACGGGAACCTGCCTGGCCGCCCAGATTTTGTGTTCGTCCACAAGGGAAAGATAGTGTTTGTTCACGGATGCTTTTGGCATTGTCATGGAAGATGCAAGATTGCGCGGATACCGAAGACGAAACTGAAATATTGGGTTCCAAAACTGGAATCGAACAAGAAACGGGATATAAGAAACAAGGCAAAACTTCGCTACCGCGGGTGGAAAGTTTTGACCGTGTGGGAGTGTCAGCTCGCGGACTTGCGCCGAGTACGGAGTCGAATCAGTTTCTTCCTTCGGAATGACTAACAAATTATGAAACTCATCCTCGCTTCCACTTCGCCACGCCGCGCTGAAATTCTCCACGACGCCGGCTTCTCCTTCGCCGTCATCGCTTCCGCCGTCGACGAAACTCCCATACCCGGCGAATCTCCGAGCACACTCGTCCAGCGCCTCGCTGACGCCAAAGCCGAACTCGCCGCCGCCCGCGCCGCCGGCCCCGCCATCGTCCTCGCCGCAGACACCGTCGTGACTCTCGAAGGCCGCATCTTCGGCAAACCCCGCTCCAGCGACGACGCCCGCCGCATGCTAGAAAATCTTTCCGGCCGCACGCATGCCGTCGTAACGGGCGTCACTCTAATCCGTCTCCCCGACGCCGAGCGCCGCTGCTTCGTCGAATCCACTCTGGTTCATTTCGCGCAGCTCTCCGCCGAAGAAATCACGCGTTATCTCGCCACCGAAGAGCCTCACGATAAAGCCGGCTCCTATGCCATTCAGGGCCGCGCAGGCCGCTACATCTCCCGCATCGAAGGCGACTACTTCAACGTAGTCGGCCTGCCCCTCTCGCACGTCACCCAAGCCATGGTCGAACTCGGCTGGTCCGAAGACTGATGACGCGTGGAAGCAGGATGACGCTGGCAAGCCGTTAAGCGCCCCACGAATGCACTTGGCGAACCATGTTCCACACCATAGCGTCCAACGCGCCGCTAATCTCGTCGAAAGGTTCTGTGCGGGTGTTGGTCAGTGCCGCCCAACACATCCCCGTCGCCGTGCGGACCATGATCGTCGTCGTTCCCGGCAGGCTGCCGCTATGCCACCAATTTCCCGCTCCGTTATTCCTAACCATCCACCCTCTCGCGTATTTGGCGGCAGAGCCTTGCGGATAGGCGGGGCTCGGCGTAGTCATCATCTTGATGCTCTCCGGCTTCAGCAAGCTCGGAATGCCTGGGAAGCCGTTTACATGGTCGAGGAAACGAACCAGATCCGAAGCGCTCGCAATCCATCCGCCATGCGAATCCATCCGAGTGACATTCATCTTGTACGGATCTTCGCCAGCTTGCCCGTAGTACGTCACTTCATTCGGAAACCGCTGGCTCTCCTTGTTCCGCGCGATGTTCATATCGCTCACGCCACACGGCCCGAGAATGCTGCTCTGAACATACTCCGCATACGGCTGACCCGTAACCTGCTCGATGACGCGGCCCAGCACGCAGTAACCAAAATTGGAATAGGCCCAGTGCTGCCCCGGCGGATAGGTCAAAGGCAAATTCTCCAAAGTCCAGGAAATCAGGTGGGCATGGTCCCAGGATTCGTGCTGAAACATAGAGTCGGTGGAATCATTCGCCCAGCCCCCGCAAGTATGTGAGAGCAAATGATCGACGGTGATGTCAGTGACGTATTGTTTGTAAGGTGGCTTGCTGAATTTCGTCCCAAGAATTCCCGAGGGACCAAAGACTCTATCCTTAAGATTCAGCTTGCCCCGCTCCATCAAACTAAAAATGGTCACCGATGTGATGGGCTTGGTGACGCTGGCGATTCGGAACAAGCTATTGGGAAGCAATTGTTGTGCTTCCTTTTTACTGGCCATGCCGAAGGGATGCTCGTAGACAACTTTTCCATTGCGGGCTATGCAGATGGAAAGCGCCGGAACCGAATACTTCTCCATGAACGCACGCGCTATCCGGAACATTTCCGCGCGGCCATCGTTGTCTTCTTTCTCTTGTGCCTGCTCGGAGGAAAATCCCCGCAAACGCGGGACCACGATTCCAGCGGCTGCAGCGCCAGACAAATTCCTGATCAATGATCGCCTGCTCAATTTCTTCGACATCGGCGCGCTGCCCTCTTGCCAGCTAAGTTCTGGCACTGCGGAAGATTTTTTCCACCGCTCTTTAAACACATTTTAACCGCTTCCACAATCGAACGTTCACGCCCTCATTCCACCGGTCCCGCGCCGTGCGCCTTCAATAGCTCGTCAGCTTCCGCGTACCCAGACGGATACTCGACCCCAACAACCGTCGCTCCCGCCTTCAGCAGTGCCTCGACCGACTCAGGCGTTCGCCGGTGTTTCCAGTACGAACCCACGCAGGCACGCACAGCGAGCATCAGTGGGGTGCGCCCCTTATCATCCAATGCGTTCACTGGCGCTCCGCGATCGATCAAGAACGTCACCGTCGCAGGCCACGCCCGCCACGCTGCTGAATGCAGCGCCGAACTGTTCTTCGCCACATCAAAATAAGGGTCACCGTCCTCGGTCAATGCGCTTACGCTGACGCCAAGGTCGAGCAATTGCCGGACGCCATCCGTATTCCCGACGCCCGCGAACTCTGCTAGCAGCTTGCCTCCCTGCGCTACCAATTCGCGAACCAACTCGGGTTTCTCCGCCAGGATCGTTCGCACTTTCGCCGCATCATTCCTCGCACAAGCAGCGATGAGCTGCTCCACTCCCAGCAACTCGATCGCAATGCCGCGCCGCTCCATCAACTCCAGCAAGTCTCCGCGCCCTCTCCGCGCCGCCATCGCCACCCCCGACATCGCTGGGCCGGATGTCTCGCGCGTGTCCGGTCGCTCCGCAACCAACGTCGGGTCCGCGCCATGTTCCAACAGCACCTCGATGATGTTGATGCTGTTGTCGCGCAACACCGCATGATGCAAGGCTGTCCGCCCCCATTGTGTTACTCGATTCGGATTGGCTCCCTGCTCCAACAGCCATTTGATTCCTTCGTAGTCGTGCCAGTCCGTCTTGCGCAGCAGCAGCGTCGTCATGCTCGTCTCGTTCAACTTGCCACTCTCCACCAGAATCTTCACTACCGTGTTGTCGTATGTTTCTGGCACGTGATAAGGCGTTTCACCATCGTTCGGATCAGCACCGCGTTCGAGAAGTAACCGCGTCACTCCTGGATGCTGCGCAACCCCCGCGGCGCCATAAATCGCGCTCTCCCACTCGGGATGCGGCTCATGACCCTCTTCCATCCATCCAGTATTCGCGCTCGCGCCAGCATCCAAAAGCGCCCGCGCCGTCGCTACGAATTCGTCGGACCTCCCACGATCAAGCCGCAAATATCTCGAAAAGCACAAATGCGTAAGCGCGTCCCAGCCGTACGGTCCTCCTTTCGCAGTGGTATTGCGCGCGTCAAGCGCGAGGAACCGACGCGCTGCGGCAGCATCGCCAAGAACAGCCGATGCGTAAATATCGCTGCTCGCTACCTCTGGATGCGCCTCGAGTATCGCCTCCGCGCGCTCTAGGGTCCCCGAACTGTGCCACGCGTCGCGCGGAACACAAGCAGCCTCGATGAACCCCGCCACCGGATTGCTCACAGCCGCAGCGTATCTTGCGTGCTCCAATGCTTCGACGTGCCCTGCAAACTTCGGCCAACTCTCGAATCCATGCTCGCGCGAGATTACGAATTGCGCGTCGGCAAGCGCGAACTTTGTTCGGGCAATTTCCCTCGCGGGCAGATCAGAAAAACGAGGATGATGTCGTTTGACTCGTTGAACCACTTCGGAATGAGTTGGGCCGGAATCGGTGGATTTGCGGGATTGGGCAGCTCGAAAGTCTTTAACCAGCTCTTTCGCTTGTTTCTTGTACTGCTCCAGGCTCGGGCGAGCCGGCAACGGCTTGGCATCCATTACGACCTTCCTTTCGTAAATGCGCCTGGAGTCCGCCCGAATCAGGCTGAAAGAAGGTTCGTAACCTTGCTCAAAAACGTAAGGTGGGCACGGCCCTTTCCGCGGACTGGATGCGCCCTTCGCGCTGTCTCATAATCTAGCGTCGCTCCTCCGCGCAAGTCAATCCACCTCAGTAGCACAGGCACTCCTGCCTGTGTGGGTTTCCCAGCCCAAGCGATAAACTCGCCCTGCCGTAAGTAGCTGTGCAAACGCGCCTGCTCCGAAAAAAAAAAGGCGCCCCGACCTGGTCGGGGCACCTCAAAGAAACCTAATTCTAGAGCCTTATACCCTTATACGAAGAACGTTCTTACGCCTTCTTCTCTTCCGCTGGCTTCTCCGCAGGAGCAGCCGCTGGCGGCGGGGGTGCCGTCGACGACGCTTGCGCTCCAGACATACCTTCCTTAAATCCGCGCACGCCCTCACCCAACCCGCGCATCAACTCAGGAATCTTGCGCCCCCCGAAAAGTACGAGTATCACGATCGCAACGATCAACAAATGCATTGGGCTGTCCCACATAGGGCACCTACCTTTTGCGCCGGGATAAACGCACCCGCACGCCGGGGCTACTCACTGCAAACAAGCTAAAGTATAACACGCTCATCCCCGGCCCGGCGCGTCACCCGCTCCCGGTCCAGGTATTCCAGCAAGGGAATCGCGTACTTGCGCGAAATACCCGTAAGGTCCTTGAATCCGGGCACCGAAATTCGCTCTCCCTTCGCCTTCTTATACGTAGCAAGCTGCTCTTTCAGATGAGCCAGCGCATCGCGATGAAAGATGAGCTCTGGGCTCACCCGCACCAGATTTTTCTCGCGCAGAAGAATTTGCAGCAGCTTCTCCGCACGTTTTGCCTCCACCGAAAGTTTTGCCAGCACCTCTTTTACGGACGGCACCTCAAGACCTGCGTCAGCAAAGGCCTTCTCGATCTCTCCCTTTGCCTTAGCCTCCTCCGGCAGAAGCGAAATCTCCGATCCTGCCCGTTTCACGAGTTCGCCTTGAAGGTTCAGTTTTTTATCCACTGCCAACTCTTCCAGCGCCGCCCGAAACGTCTCCTCCCGAACGCGCCTTCCTAGACTGGCGCGCAAATCCCCTCGTGCTATGCCTGGAGAGAGCGGATTCTCCTTGTGAAAACGTTCCACCCGCTCGCCGATTTTGCGGCGCACCTCATCGAACGCCTTTCGACCCAACAGAATCAAAGGTTCCGACGAAACGGTCTTAATTTTCTCAGCCACATTGGGACGCTGAGCAACTTCTCGAACTTCTCTTTCAAACCATGCCGTTCGCGCCACAATTTCGTCGAATTCCAGTCCCATTACTGCGCGCTCCGTCATTGCGACAAGCACTTCGTCACGTTTTCCGCGTTCCATTACTTCAAGGAAAGCAGGCCGGCCCGCATCTCGCACCGTGGGCCGCCTTGCCAGGCAATCCAGCACTTCGCCGCCTCCAATCGTGACGACCGGCGAAAATTGCCGCACGATGAAACGGTCGCCAGGCAGCAACAACACCTCATCCTGTAGCCGCAAATGCGCCAGCGCGCTCAGTCCGGGCGCAAGCGCGCTTCCGCCGTAGACAAAAACCTCCGCGATCGTCTCCGACGTCCCGGCATGAAAATGCACTCGCGAGCGATGCTTCAGCTTGCGCGCGGAGGGCAACAGAGTAAGCCTCACATCGACCCTGCGCGTCGTACGAAAATGTCCCGGCGCGGCGAGCGTCATCCCGCGCTTCACATCGCTGTGGTCGATACCCGCCAGATTCACCGCTGTCCGTTGTCCCGCGATAGCGCGTTCAACGGATTTTCCGCCCGACTGCACGCCACGGACGCGCAATCGCTTGCTTCCGGGAAACAGCTCGACCTCATCTTCCGCGCCAACGTTGCCCGAAATCAGGGTGCCCGTCACCACCGTTCCAAACCCCTTCATCGCAAACGCCCGGTCGATCGGCAATCGGAAATATCGCGCTGCATCCTTTCCAGGAATTTCGGCAGCGACGTCGTGCAGAGCCTTCTTCAACTCGGCAAGCCCAACCCCCGTCTTCGCACTAACGGGCACAATGGGCGCCTGCTCAAGAAACGACCCCCGCAAATACTCTTCCACCTCGAGCCGCACCAGCCCAAGCATGTCCGCATCCACCAAATCACTTTTTGTAATCGCAACAACTCCGCGCGTAACTCCCAGCAACCGGCAAATATCAAAATGCTCCCGAGTCTGCGGCTTAATGGACTCATCCGCCGCAATCACCAGCAACACCAGGTCGATCCCAGCCGCCCCCGCCAGCATGTTGCTGACAAACCGCTCATGCCCCGGCACGTCCACCAAACCGAACTTCAAGGCATTCTCTTCCAGAAAAGCAAAGCCAAGCTCAATCGTAATCCCGCGCCGCTTCTCTTCCGCAAGCCGATCCGGATGCGTCCCCGTCAACGCCTCCACAAGCGCAGATTTGCCATGATCAATATGACCAGCCGTTCCAACAATCACGCTTTTCGGGAGCGCGCTCATACATCCATTATGCGGCAACTAAGAACGTAGGGAGGATTTGCATTTCAGCGGCTCGCCGATAGTTCCCAACTTCCTGCGGAATTCTTCACCATGTAAGTCTGAAGAGAATTGTCCGGCAGCACGCGCGAAAACGAATTGCCGGAAGCTGAGGCGACGTACAAATCCCCGCAGCGACAACGAAACAGGGCGCCCTGCGTTTTCAGCTCCACGAGCACGTACTGCCGGCTCGCGCATTTTCCGGCCTGACAAACTGGACGGCTTCGGAGGTTGTGGCTAACTCCAAGGAAGGTGGATCGTACCGTCCCGTTGAACAAAAACAGCCAAAAAGCCCCAGCGGGCACTACAAATGCTAGCCAACCCGTAACACCAAAATACCGAGACGAAACGCGGCCAAGAAGAAACAATAGTCCTGTCAAAATTGTGCAAAAGAGGAGTTCGAACACATTCATGCGAATGTGCTGTTTACTTCGCCGCCGCGATTTCGTCGACGACAGCTTGGGCCGCAGCGCGAGGATCTGGCGCAGCTATGATTGGCCGGCCTACGACGAGATAGTCCGCGCCAGCTTTGATCGCTTCCGTTGGGGTTGCTGTGCGCGCCTGATCGTCTTGCTTTGCACCGCTCTCGTTCTCTTGGTTATCGGGTCGCACACCCGGCGTCACAATCAAGAAGTCTCGTCCGCAGGCCTTCCGAATAGCTCTCGCTTCCTGCACAGAGGCTACGACTCCATCGACACCCACTTCTTTTGCCAGCCGAGCCAACTTCACAACACGGCTCTTCGGAGGGCCGCCAATACCAGTCTCGCGCATCGCCTTCTGGTCCATGCTGGTAAGGATCGTTACCGCGAGCAAGCGCGGACGGTCGGCGCCCATCGGTACACCAGCACTGATGGCCTGAACGGCTGCCGCCATCATCGCGTGCCCGCCAAGGGCGTGCACGTTGACGAGTTGCACGCCGGTCATGGCAGCTGCGGAAAGCACCGCTCCTGCAACTGTATTCGGAATATCGTGGAATTTCAGGTCGAGAAAGATGCCAGGTCCCAGCGCCGCAATTTCCTTCACGGCAGCGGGACCTGCCGCCGTAAACAGTTGGTTCCCAATCTTAAACATGCCAACAAGATCAGAAACCTGTTTTGCGAATTTCAGGGCAGAGGATAGCGAATCAAAATCCAGTGCCACGATTAAGCTGCTGCGGGGATGGGCGTCGAAGCTCAAGGTCATGTGAGACCCCGATTTCGGCGGGGTCAGTTTTTCTCGGGCAATTCCATCAATTCGAGCCGAACCTGGCTCACACCCGAATTGATCAAACCGATCTTACGGGCTACGCGATAGGATACATCAATTTCGCGTCCTTCTTGATAAGGACCTCTGTCGTTGATGCGTACTAGTTCAAACTTCCCGTTCCGGGGGTTCACCACCCGGACGATGGAGCCGAACGGCAGGTTCGGGTGCGCGGCTGTCAAAGCCTCGCAGTCGAAGTGCTCGCCGTTGGCGGTCTTCTTACCGTTGAACGCCGGGCCATACCAGCTGGCGTTGCCTACCCAGGTCTTTACCGGCTTAACCGGTGCGCTCAAGTGCGCCACGAGGGGAGCATCCATTACCGGAACGATGAGGAACATTAGGAGCACCCATCGGAAAGCGGCCCAGAAAACAAAGAGTGGTCGTCTCATAGTGTGTTCTTTGTGCTACTCATATCCAAAAAAGTGTATCGCAAAAACGTCGTTATGTCAACCAAAATCTGTGAAAATTTTACCTCTTATCCCATTGATAGTAAACGTTTTAGCTCCTAAAATGGCCCTCTCCAATCCTTCCACAAGTCGCTGACTGACCGTAGGGTCAGTAAAGCTGGCCGTCCCTACCTGTACGGCAGTCGCACCTGCTGCTACATACTGAAGCACGTCCTCGACCGTCTCTATACCGCCAACCCCTAAGATTGGTGACTTTATCGCCTTATACGTTTCCCAGACCAACCGCAGCGTCATCGGTTTAATAGACGGGCCGGACAAACCGCCCGTTTGGTTCCCGAGGCACGACTTCCCAGTCCAAGGATTGATCGCCATAGCCGGGTAGGTGTTCGCCACCGTCAGCGCATCAGCCCCGGCCCCCTCTGCGGTTCGGGCTATAAGTCCAATGTCTGCAACCATCGGCGAAAGCTTCACCCACAGGGCCCGTTTGACCGCCGCCTTCCGTGCCGCACCCACCACCTCCGCCACGAGGGCCGGGTCGCCCCCAAACTGCATTCCCCCCTTCTTCACGTTGGGGCAGGAGATGTTCAGCTCGTAGGCCGCCAGCCCTTCGGCATCCTCGAGGATCCTGATGACCTCGACATAGTCCTCGACGCTGTACCCGAAGACATTGGCGATGATAGCCGTATCGTATTTTCTCAGTACTGGGAGTTTTTCCGCCACGAATGCCCGGACTCCTATGTTTTGGAGCCCTACAGCATTCAGCATCCCGGACGGCGTCTCGCAAAGCCGAGGCGCAGGGGCCCCTTCCATGGGCTCGCGGGACAGACCTTTGACCACTATGCCGCCAAGTCGGTTTAGGTCTACCAGGTGGGCAAATTCAACGCCGTAACCGAAGGTTCCGCTGGCTGCGAGAATGGGATTCCGCAGGCGCACCGCGCCAACTTCCACGGTCAGGTCAACAGGCACTGCGGGCGTCACTTCCCCCAGAGAATATCATGAAGCCGCACCGGTCCCGCTCAAAATCTCGCTGTGGCCATTGGCCCTGTGGAAGAAATGGCGCGTCTACGGCCTAGCCCCGGCATTGGCCGACCCAGTTTATTTTCTTGTGGTTTGAGCTTCGGACGCCTTCGCGAGCGCTTCACCTAGCACACGCCCATCTCGCGGCGCCAGCGTAATCCCGCAAAGCGAAGCCAGCGTAGGCGCAATATCCGCGGGCGTAATCGTGCCGTAATACTCCCCCGGCCGAATCCCAAAGCCCATCAAGATCACCGGCACACGTTGGTCGTAGTAGTAAGGCGTCCCATGCGTAGTGCCGTATCTCCGCGGTTTGTCGGGCGTTGAAAAATCCCACGGCCAGAAGGGCTTGGGCACAATCAGCATATCTCCGCTCCTGCTCTTCAGAAAGCTCGCCGCTTCTGCCCTTCGCATTGGACTATTCGTCGCTGGACGGTCTTCCAGCTCTTCCGCTCGATAGACGTTCGCCACGCCTGGAACACTTTCAATCGCCTCAATCACCGCACGCATCGCGGCAGGATCCGCCTTCAACTTGTCATACGTTCCCAGCGAAAAATACACGTCGCTTCCCCCAATATCCGCGACTGCCGGCTTCGGGTAATTGAGCGGTTCGAGCGCCTTCTCAAGCCTCCCCTTCACTTCCTCCAGATTCAGCCAGCCGGCATCCACTCCTGTTTTCTGCAAATCCTCGGGAATCGGCGCGCCGCCATGGTCAGCGCTCAGCGCCACAACATAGTTTCCGCGCCCCACAGTTTTGTCGAGGTGCTCAAAAAACTCTGCCAGATCGCGATCCAGCCGCGCGAGTTCATCCTGCACTTCCCAACTTCGCGGTCCAAACGCGTGAGCCACATAATCCACCGAGGAAAAACTCACTCCCAGATAATCCGTCCCGGGGCCTTTGCCCAATCCAAGCTTGTCGACAGCGTCTTCCGCCATTTCCGCAAGGTAAGTCTCCGCATAGGGGCTTCCCTGCCATTGCTGGTAGAAAGCCGCATCCGCCGCCGAACTGTCCGGCTTCCCGCGTAAGGTATGCGGAAATGCCGGCCCCATTCCCGCGGGCGGCACCGCGCCGACCGCCGTTTCTTCATAAAAGTAGGAAGCCTTCGGCAAAAGGAGCGTCCACGTCTTGCCGTAGTCGTTTGAAACCGGATGCGCCTTCGCATACTCCTCGACAAACGCCGCCACCGGATACGTGCTCGACGTCGTCCACGCGCCCGCACCTGGATCAAACCAGGTCACTGCGTCCGCCTGATGGCCTGCCATGGTGATCGCCGCTCGTGCCTTCAACGAAAATGTCACCACCCGCGTCCCGCCGCCGCTCTGATACTTCAATTCCTCCGCAAACGCAGGCATCAACATCCTTACCGCGCTGTCCCCGCCTTTCACGCTTGCTCCAACGTAGCCTATGTTTTTCACGTTCGGATCAGAGGTACACGTCACGTTCTTCTTCAGCTCGCGGTCCCACCATTCATTCGAAACCATCCCATGCGTCGCAGGAAACGCACCCGTGGAAATCGTCGCGTGTCCCACGCAAGTCTCCGTCGCAGCGTAGGGGTAGGCTGCCTCTCGGAACCACGCACCTTCCTCGATTAGGCGCTTCAGCCCCCCTGTCCATTGTCCTTGAAACTTGTCCACGTAGTCCGCGCGCATCTGGTCCACCACCAGCATCACCACCAGTTGCGGCCGCGTTGGAGTTGGTGTCGTTCGGCCATCCGCCCGAGCGGCCGGTTTCTGCGGTTTCGTCTTATAGGGAATAACGACCGATTGGCCGAGCGCAAGAGGTGCGCAAATCGCTGTCCATAACGCCATCCCGGCCAAAGCTCTCCGCCAATTCTTGCCAGCATCAAATCCGCGCAACATATTCACCTCTGTCTGGGTAGTTTGCCGTCGCAGTCTACCACGTCGCTGAAGACCAAATCGTAGGACGGGCATTCCTGCCTGTCTCGAGCTTTTCCTAGGCTCAGCCAAATGCCCGGGCCCCTCCAGTCCTCTCTCACGACTCAGCAGTCACTATGCTAGGATTACCCGACCATGCGCATCGTCGAAAAAGCCCAATTGATGTCTGCCTCGGAGATTGACCGCACCCTGCGACGCTTAGCCCATCAAATTGTCGAGAAAAGCGGCGGCACCAAGCATCTCGCCCTGATCGGCATCCGCCGCCGCGGCGTACCTCTCGCCCAGCGCATCGCCCAAGCCATGCGCGGCATCGACGGCGTTGACGTGCCCGTCGGCACACTCGACATCACTCTATATCGCGACGACCTTTCCAAAGTCGCGACCCACGCCGTTCTGCAGTCCTCCGACATTTCCTTCGGGGTCGACCAGATGGACCTCGTTCTCGTCGACGACGTCCTCTACACCGGCCGCACCATCCGCGCCGCCATGAACGGCCTCTTCGACCTCGGCCGCCCTCAGCGCGTCTCTCTCTGCGTGCTCATCGACCGCGGCCACCGCGAAATGCCCATTGAAGCTCAGTTCGTTGGCCGCACCGTGCAGACCAGCGACACCGAAATCATCGAAGTGCGTCTCCGCGAAATTGATGATGAAGAGCGCGTCGTTCTCGTCGACCGCCAGGAGCCGTAGTTGATACGGAATTTCTCAGGCTATCATCGAAGAGTGAAAGTGTGACCTATCGTTACCGCGATCTACTGGCTCTCGAACCGCTCTCCGCGGACGAACTCACTTTTCTTCTCGATCAAAGCAGACCCTTTCAGGAAATCCAGCGCCATCCTCTCAAAAAGCTAGCCACGCTTCGCGGCAAAACTGTCGCTCTCGCTTTCTTCGAAAATTCCACTCGCACGCGCATCAGCTTTGGCACCGCTGCTTCTCGCCTCGGCGCGGACACCATGAACCTCCAGGCCGAATCCTCCAGCGTAAAAAAAGGTGAATCTCTCCTCGACACCGTGCAAACGCTCGACGCCATGAAGCCCGATTGCCTCGTCATGCGCCACGCTTCTTCCGGCGCCGCCGACTTTGTCGCACGCCATCTCGACATTCCTGTCATCAACGCCGGCGATGGCACGCACGAGCATCCCTCGCAAGGCCTTCTCGACGCGCTCACGATCCGCGATCGTCTGGGCAAAATCGACAATCTCAATGTCACCATCCTCGGCGACCTTCAGCACAGTCGCGTTGCCCGTTCCAACATTCATCTCCTCGGGAAATTCGGCTGCCGCTTCACGCTCTGCGGTCCGGCGATGTGGGTTCCGCGCGAGCTCGAAAAAATCGGCGCTCCCGGCGTCTCCATCCGCCGCGTTTTCAAACTCGAAGAAGCTCTCGAAGATGCCGACGTGGTCCTTGTCCTTCGCGTGCAAACCGAGCGCATGCACGAACCATCCATCTCCAACGAAGACTACGTTCTCGGCTACCAGCTCAACTCCGAGCGCCTCCGCCACGCGAAGCCCAATGCCCTCGTTCTGCATCCCGGCCCCATGAATCGCGGCAGCGAAATCACGTCGGAAGTTGCGGACGGCCCGCAGTCCTGCGTTCTAGAGCAAGTAACCAACGGCATCGCCGTGCGCATGGCGCTTCTCTACCTACTGATTTCGGGCGCTGCGGAGGATGGACGCGATCCCTCAAGCGCCAGCGCGAATACGAGCAGCGAAGAATCGCTAGCGCCGAGAAACCGCCGCTCCACCGATAAAAAGGAACCACCGCATGCTTCTGATTAAAAACGGCCGCGTCGTCGACCCCGCATCGAAAACCGATGCCGCGCAAGACATTCTTCTGGACGGCGAAAAAATCGTCGAACTCGCCGCGCCCGGCAAACTCACGAGCGATCACAAAAACGCCGAGGTCTTCGATGCCACCGGCCTAATCGTCGCCCCCGGTTTCATTGATCTTCACGCGCATCTGCGCGAACCAGGCCAGGAGTCCTCCGAAACAATTGAGACTGGAACGCGCTCTGCAGCGCGCGGCGGATTCACCGCCGTCTGTTGCATGCCCAACACGAAACCCGTCAACGACAACGCCAGCGTCACGCGCTTCATTCTCGACCGTGCCAAAACCGCCGCAGGTGTGCGCGTCTGGCCCATCGGCGCCGCCAGTGTTGGCAGCAAAGGCGAAGCCATCGCCGAAATCGCCGCCATGAAAGAAGCCGGCATCGTCGCCGTTTCAGACGACGGCAAACCCATCGCCACCGCCAAACTCACTCGTCAGGTCATGGAGTATTGCAGGTCGCTCGACATTCCCGTGATCGAGCACTCCGAAGATGTTTCGCTAGCCGCCGGCGCGGTCATGCGTGAGGGGGTCACCTCCTCGCGACTCGGCCTGCGCGGCATGCCAGCCGCCGCTGAATCCGTCTGCGTCGCTCGCGACGTTCAACTCGTCGAGCTCACTGGCGCGCGCCTTCACGTGGCGCATCTCTCCGCAAAATCCTCCCTCGAGCAAGTCCGCTGGGCCAAGCAGTGCGGCCTGCACGTCACCTGCGAAGTAACTCCGCACCATTTCACTTTGATCGACGAAGACGTCCAGTACGACTCGCGCTACAAAATGAACCCGCCTCTAGCCTCTCGCGAAGACCGCGAAGCCCTAATCGCCGGCCTAGCCGACGGCACCGTCGACGCCATTGCCACCGATCACGCCCCCCACGAACCCGCCCTCAAGGATGTCGAGTTCGATAAAGCTCCTTTTGGCATCCTCGGCTTCGAAACCGCCATCGCCCTCTCTCTCGAGCAACTAGTCCACACCGGTCGCCTCTCTCTTACGCGCATGGTCGAACTCTTCACCACTGGCCCGGCGAGCGTCCTCGGCATCGAACGCAAACTCGCCCCCAATCAACCCGCCGACCTCACAATTTTCTCGACCACGCACGAATGGACCTACGACGTAAAGCAATCCCCCAGCAAATCCCGCAACTCTCCCTTCGACACCCGCACGTTCAAAGGCGCACCAGTAGCCACAATCGTCGCCGGCTGCATCATTTATAAATTGTAGGGGCGGGACTTGTTTACCCTGTAAGGGCCCCGCCCGGCAGTTCTCGGCGGTCGAGCCTCATAGGTCCTGGATAGCCCGCCTCTTCTGCAGCATCCTCAAAATCCAAATTCCCGCAGCGCCAGCTGCCAAATGTTTCAATGTGTGTCCGCTAATCGCATGCCCGATCCAACCGAAAAAATTCCCCGGATCCGCAGTTTCGAAAATTTTCGCCATCACATAAAAACAGAACACCACCGCAAAATCCGAGCTACGCGTATACCTCGCCGGCAACAAAAGCAAAACCGGCAAAATCAAGACCGCATACACCTGCACCGCCGCATAAAACCGCAAGTCTCCCGCGCCTCGCGAGCTTCGCTATACCACCACAAAACAACGCTGCTAGCGCCGATCAAAAGCAATACGGGAAGCAAATAAAAACCTGACCGCCACGCTCACTCTCTCCGAAATCATCGCCGACACCAATCCCATAAACGCCAGCGTCATCGGCAAGCGGTCCCAAACCAATCGCGCATTGTCCGGCGCAAGATGGTAGTAAGCCGATCCAAACGCGGTGAGCAACAAACCCAGGAAAACAAAGACGTACGCCCAACGTTCGCGTGGATCGACAAAATGCTCCTGGGCTCGTTTCCCGAGCAGAAAAAATAATCCCCAGGCACCGCTCGCGGCGAATAAGAGGTTGGAAGCTACGTCTCCGAAGTTTGGGATTCCGGCAAGCGCTCGTTGATCGGCGAAATCATGATAAGACAGCGGCTGAGGAACTCGAGGCGCCAGCGCCGCAACTGCTACCACGGCAATCGTAAACGCGACCAACACCCACACTCCCGTTCGCCGCGAAATCAATTTTGCCTCGCTATAATCTGGACAGCCTCTGATCCGGCCACAGTTTAATAAATTCCTTACAAACCCCTCAGGATTTTCTAGTCCCTGCGCTCTTACTCTTCCTCTCGTGCGGGCCACTCATTCCCCTCCGCACGAAGTGAGTAAAAGAAGCGAGCTAATTATGTCAGTCACAGTATTTCTCGCGTTTTGCATCCTAGGTTGCGACTTTCTTCTGTATGTCTTGTATCAATTCACGTATGGCGAAAAACGCAGAGGACTCTCCCGCAGATCGAAGACTCCGAAGCACGCCGCCATGAATCAGCCAGACGCTCGCCCGTTTTTGGTTGCTACACGCAAGGGCGTCTCGGCAAGAGGTCACCAACTCCGGAATATGAGGAAGCGAATGTACAGGGAAGAAGTCACCGATTCTGGCCAATTCAATGACGTAAGGGCTTACCGCCGCATCGCCTCGTCTTTCGCGCAAGCTAAGCGTTAAACGACCTCTCGTTTCCCGTCGTTCACAAATCTCTGAGTGAAATTTCAAGCAGCTACCGGCGCGAGTCGTGGACTCGCGCTACTTCTTCGGCGGCCCCGTCGGCATCGGCACTTCGGGCCGGCTATCCGTGTTCTGTGCGGCGGCAATCAGCCATTTTCCATTCTGCTTTTGCAGCACCTGCGTGAAAATCCCTTTCCGCGGCTGGCCGTCGCTTCCATCCGGATTCCTGTTTCCGGTCAATGACCACAAACTGTGAACAATCGCGATCTCCGGCGTCAGAAATCTAGTATCTACCTCGTCGATTGTCAGCGTGCTGTCCCGAAAGATGTAGGCATGAATCTCCGTGTGCTTCTTTTCAATCTGCGTGCGCCCCTTCCACCACCAACCCGCCACGTTCACAAAATCCGCGTCCTCCGTAAACAGATTCGCCCACGCCTTCATGTCGTGATGGTTCCACGCCTCCTGCAAACCTAACTCGACTTTGCGAATCTCCGTCTCATCGGGACTCTGCCCTGCGCGCAGTGCAGACCCCGCAAAGATCGCCGTCAGCAAAATTATTGCGTAACTTAAACATTTTCTTTTCACGCGCACACCCCTCCCTTATTGCTAATCATATCCATGAGAATGCTTTTCAAGGGAAGGAAATTAGCGTCCGAATGACGCTAGTCGCAAATCCAATCAGACACCGCTGACTTCCGTATGCTATCGCAACGTAGCGATCTGGAGTGCGCCAGCTCTGCTGCCGCTTTTCTCAGCAACTCGCACAACCCTGTATTTGGCGAGCCTCAATAAGGTCAGTGGGCCGTAGGCTCAGCCGCCGGATGCATCCCGTGTTGCGGCACTTCATGAATTCCGCGCGCAGGCGGCTCAATTCTCTGCCGGTAAAAGTGATCAAGTGGCAAGCGTCCTTTACCAACGGGATACGCCTTCTCAATCGCTTTCGTCGCGTACGCTTTCGCGAGCGTCGCCGCCTCGAGCAACCCACGGCCCACCGCCAAGTGCGCCGCCAGCGCCGATGCAAATGTGCAGCCGGTTCCATGTAGTTGCTCTTCGTTCACGCGTTCGCCGGGCAGCGCCACCATCTCTGTGCCGTCGTATAAGACATCGATCGGCCGCTCCATATGCCCGCCCTTGACGATCACCGCCCGCGCGCCCATCTCTACAATCTTTCGCGCCGAGGCTTCCATGTCCGCCAGGTCCTTGATGGTCATTCCCGTCAGAATCTCCGCTTCGGGCACGTTCGGCGTAATCACGCTCGCACGCTTCAGCAATTCCGCCGCAAGAAACTTCACTCCGCCCGCGTCCAGCAGCTCGCGCCCACTCGACGATTTCATCACCGGATCGTGAACCACGTGCGCAAAGGTGTGCGCATCCAGAAATTCCGCCACGGTCGCGGCATTCCCGCGGTTCCCCAGCATCCCAATCTTCACCGCTGCGATGTTGCAATCCTTCGCCAGCACTTCGAGCTGCGCCTTCAACGTCGCGCTAGGAATGTTGTGCACATCTTCCACGCCCTGCGTGTTTTGCACCGTCAGCGAAGTGATCGCCGCCACGCCATAACATCCATGCGCCGCAAACGTCTTCAAGTCCGCCGCCGTCCCCGCGCCGCACGACGGGTCAAATCCCGAAATCGTCAGCAGAATCGGCGGCGCCGCGTGTCCATGTCCATTCGTGCTCATTTTTCGCGCTCCGCAGCACCCCTCGAAGAAAATTGCCGGTCGCGCCACGCGGGCGCACCGGCATTTGCGAATGTACGCGCGTCCTTCCCCGCGTGCAACAAGAATTTAGTCGGATTCGCGAAAGTCCTGGAGGTCCAACTCACAAAGTTGGGGGCGGCACCCGACGTTATTGGTTTGCTTCAGAGAAATCCTTGCTACTTGCAGATCGCGTCGAGCTTGTCCATTGGCCGGTCTGCATGCAGGGGATATTTCATATGCTTGGCTTCGGTCAACTGCTCGAGGAACGTGCCGCCATGCAGCAGCGCAGCGTCCGGATCGCTCTGGTAGGCGGGATCTTTTTGCGCTTCTTCGAGCGAAATAAAATCAAATCCCTGCTTTTTGAAAAGATCGAGCAGGTCCGGCAGCATGATGCTGTCCAGCGCCCCAATATGCAGTAGCAGAACATACTTGATGTCCCGCCCAAAAAGCATCGCGGATAACTTCCGGTCCAACTCAATGTCTTCCTTCGCGGTATTGAGATAGCTCGATTTCAACCACGCGATGGCTTGCGTGTCCTGCTTCGCCACGCACCGTGCATACGGGTTGTTCCAGGCATAATCTCCAAAATCCAGCGTCACCTGGGCGATTTTGTATCCATGGTCGGCCAGGTATTTCCGCACCGCGTGCCTTTTTTCCAGCGTATCGCCCTCGTGCAAGTAGGGATACCGCAGCCAATGCCAATCTCGCGCTCCCATCAACCCTTGCAGCACAGATTCATTTGCAACAATCTCGTCCTCGAACGCCTGCACGCTCGCGGTATTCAAATCGATGTGTGAAAAGGTGTGATTGCCCAGTGGAAATCCGGAATCAGCCCAGATCTTCAGCACGCTATCTTTCTCCGTATCCCCGCTGGTGCCGATGTTCTTTGCGTTCACAAACCCATAGACACCCGGCACGCCCTTGGCCTTGAACGCCTCAATCATCTTCTTAGCAATCTCTGCTCGCGTCATCCCAGCAGGCAAATCGCCGTGAACAGGCAGATCGTCAACAGTGATAGCGACTTCCGCCCGCTGCTGACCCAGAGCGGGGGAAATCATAAATAAAATGCATATCGGGAGACATAACCGGCGAAGGGGAACCGAAAAACCTGTCACGAAGTTGTCCTCACTCAGTCCCGCATCCTATCGCGAAGCAGCGATTTGGACTGCGGCAGCTCTGCTGCCGCTTTTCTCAGCCATTCGCACGAATGTATATTCGGCAAGGTCCAAAAGTAATCTTGAAAATAAAAATCAGGGAAAAAGCCCGCGCACCAAGGTAGCTTCCGCCACGCGCCCAACCGCCAAAATCATCGCGCCAGCTCGCGGCGGCACATGATGCTTCCGCATCGTCTCCACCATTTCGTGGAACGCCCGCACCATGCTCTTCTGCAAACGCGCACTCACTTCCTCGGCATCCCACATGAGCCCTTCCATGTTCTGCACCCATTCGAAGTAGCTCACCGTCACGCCGCCCGCGTTCGCCAGAATATCCGGCAGTACGGTAATCCCGCGCCGCGCCAAAATTTCATCCGCGTGCGGAGTCGTCGGCCCGTTCGCCGCCTCGGCCACAATCCGCGCCTTAATCGCTTCCGCGTTGTGCAAGGTAATCACGTTCTCCAGCGCCGCCGGCACCAGAATGTCGCACTTCATCGTCAAAAGGTCGTCGTTCGTCATCCGCGACGCCCCGGGCATCCCCACCACCGTCCCCGACCGCTCCTTATACCGAATCGCCTTGATCGGATCGATCCCGCGCGAATTCGTCACCGCACCGCGCGTATCGCTCAGCGCGATAATTTTCGCCTTCTTCTCCGCAAACAATCGCGCCGCCGTCGCCCCAGCATTTCCAAATCCCTGGATCGCCACCGTCGCGCCGCGCAGCGGAATCTTCTTCAACTTACAAGCTTCTTCGACCACAAACAGCAACCCGCGCGCCGTAGCTTCGCTTCGTCCCTCCGACCCGCCAATCGACACCGGCTTCCCCGTCACCACTCCATGCACGGAATGCCCCACCGTCATCGAGTACGTGTCCATAATCCACGCCATCGTCTGCGCGTCGGTGTACACATCCGGCGCCGGAATATCCATCGACGGCCCAATGATCGGCAAAATCTCGCTCGCGTACCGCCGCGTCATCCGCTCCAGCTCCGTCTTCGACATCCGCTTTGGGTCGCAGATCACTCCGCCCTTCGCGCCGCCAAACGGCACATTCAACACCGCGGTCTTCCAGGTCATCCACGCGGCCAGCGCTTTCACTTCGTCCAGCGTCACGTTAGGGTGGTAGCGAATTCCGCCTTTGCCCGGCCCGCGCGAAATATTATGTTGCACGCGAAATCCGGTATGGACTTTCACCTGTCCATTGTCCATCTTCGTCGGAATCGAAACTTCCAGCACGCGCTTCGGCGTCCGCAAAATTTGCCGCAACCCCGGCTCCAGTTTCAAAAACTCCGCCGCCATGTCAAATTGAATCTGCGCGATGCGAAACGGATTCAAGTCCTCTCGCGGAGCAATGCGCGGCACCATCGGCGGCGCACCAATTTGTCTCAGCGGTCCTGTCGGCTTTACGACCGTGGCCATCGGCTTCGGTCCTTTCCTCTACGCGTCTAGTCTCGACTTCGCTTCTATTAAAAATATTAAAAATTAAAAAGCTTTTTTGACGCCCCAGGGTTCGAATCTTTTCTTCCCGCTAGCTTCCAGCTGCTAGGCGTTCGCTGCCATCCGCTGCGTCCCGCTCACATACTTGTCGCGGCAAGCCACCGAACAAAAATGCACCAACTCCCCGCTCTCGCGCAGCGGCACAGCCAAGACTTCCGCCACATGCATTCCGCAAACCGGGTCGCGCACCAATTTCCGCGCCGCCACTCCACTCTGCGTGCTACCCGACTCCGTCCCAGCTCCAGCCGCAGAACCCGTGGCATCCTGCTCCGCCTGCGCCGGCATCACCCCGCGCAACATCCACGCCAAAGCGCGCCGCAGCAAGGCCACGCTCCACGACACAATCAGCAACCAAAACAAAAATCTAAAAATCCGCGCCAAAAAGTTCATCGATTCATCAACTTGGACGGCAAATGTCCCTCAGGCGAGTGTATGCAAGGCGAAAAGGCAGGTCAAACGAAAACACGTACTTTCAACAGCTTGCGCGCCCTAAGTTACTCTTCCAATGGCCAAAATTAGCCCTATTTCGAATGTAAACCGTTTAGTATCAATAAGTTGAACCTGTAGGGGCACGATTCATCGTGCCCTTCTTTCTTTTTCGCCCCGAACCGGCCAACCGCGCCTAGAAACGCGATCCTAGCCCAACCTAAATCCTCATATCATTACCTCTTTACGTCCTTACTTCCCAATTTCCCCTGCCGGTATCCTCTCTATCCCCATATACGGCCGCAAAACCTCCGGCACCACAATCGACCCATCCGCCTGCTGATAATTCTCCACCACCGCGATCCACGTCCGCCCCACCGCCAACCCCGACCCATTCAATGTATGCACAAAATCGCTCTTACCGCCGCCCTTCGGCTTAAACCGTATCCCCGCGCGCCTCGCCTGAAACGCCTCGCAATTCGAGCACGACGAAATCTCGCGAAACTCCCCGCTCGACGGCAGCCACACCTCGATGTCATACGTCTTCGCCGACGCAAATCCCATATCCCCCGTGCACAGCAGCATCGTCCGGTAGTGCAACCCCAGCTTCTGCAGAATCGTCTCCGCATTCGCCAGCAACTTCTCGTGCTCCTCGTAACTCTTCTCCGGATGCGTAAACTTAAACAGCTCCACCTTCTGAAACTGGTGCTGCCGCAAAATCCCGCGCGTATCTTTTCCCGCCGCGCCCGCCTCGCTCCGGAAACACGCCGTCCAAGCCGTCACGTAAATCGGCAGCCTCTCCTCCGCAATTGTCTCGTCGCGGTGCAAATTGTGCAGCTCCACCTCCGACGTCGGCGTCAACCAAAAGTCCGTCCCCTCCACGCGAAACAAATCCGCCGCAAACTTCGGCAATTGCCCCGCCCCCATCAACGAAGCCGTATTCACCAAAAACGGCGGCAAAATCTCCGTATACCCATGCTCCCGCGTGTGCACATCCAAAAAGAAATTCGCCAAAGCCCGCTCCAAGCGAGCTCCCCAACTCTTATACACGGCGAACCGCGCCCCAGTAATCTTCGTCGCCACGCTCAAATCCAAAATCCCCGCCCGCTCTCCCACTTCCCAGTGCGGCTTCGCCACAAAATCAAACTTCGGCGCCGCTCCCCACCGCCGCACCTCCACATTCTCCTCCGCGCTATGCCCCACCGGCACCGACTCGTGCGGCACATTCGGAATCGTCAGCATCAACTCGCTCTGCGTAGCATTCAACTGCGCAATCCGCTCGTCCGCTTCCTTAATCCGTTCCGAAACCGCCTTCATCTCCCCAATCAACGAGTCCGCGTTCTCCTTCGCCTTCTTCAATCGCGCAATCTCGTCGCTAGCCTTATTCCTCTGTGCCTTCAACTGCTCCGTCGCGGTAATCAACTCCCGCCGCTGCCCATCCAATACGCGAAACGCATCCAAATGAAGCGGCGTCCCCCGCCTCTCCGCCATAGCCGCAAACACATCCAAATGATCCCGAAAATAATTTAAGTCATGCATGGTCGTAGCAGAATATCATCCCCGCGTAGGGGCACGATACATCGTGCCCGTCTTCTCTTCTCCGCACCCTCCCTGTCTCCGCGTTCAGATTTCTCCCTGCGCGGCATTCCTGTTCACACAATCTCTAGCCGCAAGCCCGGAAACGCCCTCCGGTACATTCCTCCGTCCAGAGTCAAAAGCTTGTACCCGCTCTCCAGCGCATGCGCCCCAATCAGGAAGTCCGCCAACAACCGTCGCGGCTCCGCGCCACTCTGCTTCTTTCGCCGCCTCGCATACTCCTGAAACGCTACCCCTGCCCTCCGCCAAATGTTCTCCTTCAACTCCCAATCCACCGCAATCCCCGCCTCTTCGCAGAACCGATCCACAAACGCCTCGGTCCTTCCCGGCGCGCCAATCAACTCCGCATACACCACGCCGCACATCGCCAGCGCCTCCCGGCCAGCCACCTCCTCCAGGGCCTTTCGCGCCACCGGATGCAGCGCGTCCGCTGCATCCCACAACGCCACGATAATGTTTGTGTCCAGAGCAACCGTCACTCGTCGTCCTCGTGGCCGCGGATCTCCCTGATCCACTTCCGTATAGCCTTTCGTCCACTCCCTATTCCCGGGTTACCAATCCCCGCATACTTCTCAAACACACTCCCATCTCGCACTGCCTTCACCTGCACTACTTTGCCCTTGTCTTCAAATTCCAGCTTATCCCCCGCGCGCACTCCCAGCTTGCGCCGGATGTCCCGCGGCACCGTAATTTGCCCTTTGCTCGTCAATTTCGCCTGTCTCTTCATTCCTATTCTCCCATTCCTTACTTTATCATATTCCTCCTTACTTTCCCTCTTCTCTGCGTCCGGCGTTTACCCCGACCGGGTCGGGGCGTCTCTGTGAACCTCTGTGTAAAACTCCTTCTTTTATCTTTACCTCAGTACTTCCCCTCCGCTTGACTCCTATACCCATCTGATCAACGATCCCGATTGATCAATGTGGCACAGACTTCAGTCTGTGCTCCGTCCCATGCACAACACTCTCCCCACCCCCGCCTTCGACGACCCCAAACACCACCTCCGCATCTACCAAGGCGACTGCCTCGACATCCTGGAAAAAATCCCGCCATCCTCCGTCGACCTAGTCTTCGCCGACCCTCCGTATTTCCTCTCCAACGGCGGAATCACCTGCCACGCCGGCAAGATGGTCTCGGTGAACAAGGGCTCTTGGGACGTCTCCCAAGGCCCCGACGCCAACCACGCTTTCAACAAATCCTGGCTAGCCGCGTGCCAACGCGTCCTCAAACCCAACGGCGCCATCTGGGTCTCCGGCACCGCCCACGTCATCCACAGCGTCGGCTTCGCCATGCAGCAACTCAATTTTAAACTCCTCAACGACATCTCCTGGGTTAAGCCCAACCCGCCTCCCAATCTCTCTTGCCGCTATTTCACCCACGCCACCGAAACCATCATCTGGGCCGCCAAAGACAAAAAGTCCCGCCACACTTTCAATTACAAGCTCATGAAGGAAACCAATCGCGGCAAACAAATGAAGTCCGTCTGGGAAATCAAGCCACCCGAAACCTGGGAGAAAAAATTCGGCAAGCACCCCACCCAAAAACCCGTAGCCCTCCTGGAACGCATCCTCCTGGCCTCCACCAACGAAGGCGACACAGTCCTCGATCCGTTCGCAGGCGGCGGCACGACTCTCCTAACCGCATTCCGCCTAAGCCGCCAAGCGATCGGCTGCGAACTCTCCGTCGATTACATCAATCTCTCCATCCGTCGCCTCTGTTCCAATCTGGTACAAGTCGATCTTTCTGTGGTGTGCCTGCACTTTTCAGTTGATCCGCCACTCGATTCCGTGGATCGATCCAATGTCGTGGCAGACCTTTATCGATCAGCGAGCGCCAGCGAGCGCTGCCGCATGTCTCCACAACTCCAACTCGTCCAGCAAGAACTCCGCTTCCATTTCATCGGCCGCGCACGACCGCCGCGTGATCTTCTCCGTCCTGGCCGACTCCCTCGAAGACGCCCGCCAAAAATATCCGCGCCTCCGGCCACCCCGACTCCGACGCCCTCTTCATCATCAAAACTGAAACACAAATCTACCTCGCCTGAACTCTTCTTCACATAGAGCTTCCATCACAGTACCTCTCATGATCTAATCCACGGATCAAGTAGCTGGCCAGACATTTGGTCGGGCTTGATCTGATTCCCTCGAGGCCACTATGGCTGCCATGAACACTGATGATGAAGCCCTCCTCGGAGAACTCTGCAAACAGCATGGAATTCCGCCTTCCGTTCTAAACCAACTTCTCGAATTAGAGCGAGACCTACTCGGGATGGGGCGGCGTCACGGGCTCTACGAAAAAATAGGGGAAATTTTAGAACGAGCAGTTCTCAAGGATCAGTAGGACTAACTTTGAGGCTCAACAAACTCACTCTGCACAATTACTCGGTCTTCGAAGGAACATGCGAACTCTGCCTAGAATTTCGCACGCCTGGCAAGAATGTCATAATTATTGGCGGGAAAAATGGCGCCGGTAAGACATCTGTCCTAGAGGCCGTTCGGCTTTGTTTGTACGGAGCACAGGGAATCAATAGGAAGCCTGGCCGTGAATATCGCAATTTCTTGCCTCCAAGATTAATCGACAAGCTCTCAAGGCGTCGCCAAATGCCAAGAGCTACGTCGCACTAGAGTTTGTTCATGATAATAATCAGCGGAGTTCCGTAATAACGGTACGGCGCACATGGAGTGAAGGCAGCGATGATGATTCGCTCTATCTGGAGGTTGACGGAAAAGAACTAAACTTGGAACGCGACTACTGGCCCGATTACCTTAATCTCATGATTCCACCCGGCGTCGCTCAATTCTTCATTTTTGATGGAGAAAAGATCCAAGAAATTGCAGAAGAAGAGCAGTCTGACAAGACCATCGTTGACGGTATCAAGTCCCTGCTCGGTTTGGACGTTTTCGAACATCTACAGACAGACCTTGAGCATTACTCGCGGCAGCGACTCCAAGGCGACGCCAAGCAAGCAAATCCCGCCGACTACAAGAAGGCCGATGCCGAGCTGGAGGCAGCCAGTCAGAATTTCTCAGCTTGTGAATCGGAGATTGCAGAAATCGAGAGTGAGATCGCTTCGTTCGACGCAAAGAAAAATGAGCTCGAGAAGAAGATTGACAATGACCGCGGAGCAAAATTCCAAGAAAGACCAAAGCTCAAGCGCGACCGTGACTCCGCCGAGGAAAAGTTGAAAGAAGTACAAGACCAATTCCTAACGATGTGTGGCGAACTCCTACCCTTCGCTATGCTTGCCGACCTCGGCATGCAGTTGGAGCATCGCCTCGACCTCGAAAGAAAGACTACAAATTGGCTCGTTGCTAAAGATGCTACATACCCCCAGGCGATGAAACTCGTGGAGCGACTTTTTGGAACAGCTTCCGAGCCGCCAAACCCTCCGCTTTTGGACACGCAGAGAGAGTTTTTTATCTTCTCGGCTGGTCGCACTATGGGAATCGTTATTCATCCCGCCGCCAGTCGACACTCTCTCGGAACTGATACATGAGCTACCACAGTCCGTCGAAAGCGAAGTGCGCGGTATTTTACGAAAAAGCCGGAGCCAAGTGGCGAGCGAGCTGAGAGGGCTTTTAGAACGGCGCGAGAGACTGTCAAACCAACTTCGCGCGCTAGAAATGGAAATAAACCGGATACCAATCGGTGACCCGGACGAAGATTTATTTCGAGAAATCGCCAATGTCAATCAGAACATTGGTCGGCTCAAAGAAAGACGAACAGAGCTGGAAGACAAGATCGAAAAATTCAGGAATGATGTTGCCACATGCACAAAGCGGTTAACTGAGATTTCTGCTCTGGTCGAAACAGCAGACAATGCACGAAGGCAACTCGACCTATCTAGAAAAATCAGATTGGTAATTCAAAACTATGTGGACCGACTTACGCAGCGGAAGGCATCGACCCTGCAAGAGAACACTGAAGAGATGATTCACAAATTGATTCGAAAAGAGGATCTCGTATCGAGACTTGAGATTAATCCTAAAGACTTTTCGGTAACGCTATATGGCCGAGAAGGCGCGAAGCTAAAGAAAGGCGATCTATCGGCCGGAGAAAAAGAAATTTATGCAATTTGTCTGCTTTGGGGACTCGCAAAAACCTCGGGCCGTGAGCTTCCGATCATCATCGACACACCCTTGAGTAGGCTCGACTCCGACCATCGCAGAGCAATCGTCGAGAAGTACTATCCCGCTGCGGGGAGCCAGGTCATCATACTTTCGACCGACACCGAAGTTGACAAGCAATACTACCAACTGCTATTTCCAAGCGTCGAGAAGTCCTTTCTTCTTGACTACGATCCAATTCAGGGAAAAACGAAGGTGATTACAGGCTACTTTTGGAATCCACAATGAGCGCCTCAGTCAGCAAATTCCGAACATCCGCAGAAGCGGAGGAAGCTTTCCGCGCGTTACACAAGAAGACGAACCTGCCTTTCAACCTTCTGTGCCGACTCGCTTGGAGCAAATCGCTTACAGTCCGAGAACCCATCGACACCACCCGCCTCGAAATCACCGGAAAGGAGTTCAACCGGTATTCAGTCACAGGCGAGTACGACAATCTGATGAAGGCCCTCACCATTCAACACTCTGGAACAAGACCGTCTGACGAGGAATATTTTGGAACATACTTTAAGGCCCACGTAGATCGCGGCATCCTCATCCTCGAAAAGGAATTGCTTGCGTCCGAATCCATTGACGGATTTTGGGCCAGTCTCCTTCGCGGATTGCCTACGGTCGTCGACAGCCCAGAACAGGTGTCCTCGGCCGCGACCGCCGCCATTAGCATAACTGTAGGCGACGAAGTTGGGACAGGGGAGCCTGTAATCTGCTCGATAAACACCGCTACGAACCCACACATGGCCGTTGTAGGCATACCGGGCAGCGGAAAAACTCAATTCATACTCAAGCTCCTTGCCGACATACGGCACAAGAATCCAGCCGTAAATTTCATATTTCTTGACTACGCGAAGGGTGACGTCGCAGGAGATAAGAGATTTGTCCGGGCGACAAACGCGCGCGTATATACGCTGCCAGAGAAAACCATTCCCATTAACCCGTTTATTCTGAACTCCTACAATCTAAGCAGTGTCCGTTTTTCTGCTGAAGAAAAAGTCGAATCGATCAGCAGCTACGAGCATTTGGGACCGGTACAGAAAACCCTTCTATCGAAGGCGATTGAAGCGGCGTATGAGGAGCGCGCTGGGGAGGACGTGCAATACCCCGACTTCGAGACTGTTGAGCGGCACCTTAGGAGGTTGTATGAGGAAGAAGACAAAGGCGAGGACACGCTAACCACGATTCTCAGAAAGTTGACCAGTTTTCATCTCTTTCCGTCCCTAGCAGAATCGAGCCTGCTAGAGAGACCGCTTTACGAACAATCGTTAATTCTGGATTTACACGCTCTCCCAGCCTTACGCGAGCTCGTCGCTTTCTTCGTAATCGAAAAGCTATATCGTGAACTAAAGAACGCGCCCGAAGCCCAAGTAGATCCGAAAACGAACGCCCGAGAACTGCGGAGCCTCCTGGTGATCGACGAAGCCCATAACTATCTTCCGATGAACAATCATTTTCTGGAGAAACTCATTAGGGAAATGAGGTCGAAGGGACTAGCCGTCGTGCTTTTGTCCCAGTCGCCAGACGATTTCGCTCAGAAGCATTTTGACTATACCGAGCTACTCGAATTTGTCTTCGTTCTAAAATGCGTAGCTGACAGGCCAAATCAAATCCAGAAGTTAATTCGATGCCGAACAGAAACGGCGAAAATGCTCGCGCCGAGAATGGCCAACCTTCCGTATCCAGAGTGCTTTACAAAGTCGATGACGCGCTCAGGCGGCGAGTTCACCCATATGCGGGCGGCCCAATTCCACCTGTCCTACCGTGACGCTTAGAAAGCCTATCTCGTCGAGGCGACTCCATGCCAATCGGAGAACAGGACGTAATCAATATATTGCGAACCGAGAAGCGCCCCCTAAAGGCAAAAACCATTGCTTGGATACTTAGGACGGAATCGGGAGCAGAGGTTTCGCGAACAGAAGTGAACAGACTTCTTTACGCGATGAAGCCCCGCGGACTCGTAGTGTCAGACGAGAATAATTTTTGGACTCTTTCCGGTGAAGCAAAGTACGGAGGCTAGTCTCGGGTGCCGCAGCCTTCGGTGTTAAAGGCTGCGGGTTTTGACTTTTCCTCCGCCATTCCCCGCCGCCCAACCTTCGCCCCTTTCCTGCGCACCAATTTAATCTCCACCCGGTTTACCCTGAGCCTCGAGGGGCTCCCCAAAGCATGCGCCACCCGAATCACCTTCCCAATCGTCAAATTCCGCGGCTCATTCTCCATCGCCGAAATCTTTGGCGCGCTCATTTCCGCCTTCGCCGCTTCCCCCTTCACATTTAACTTTCGACTTTTAACTCTCCTCCGCTATACTTGTATAGCGAGGCCGCCATGCTAGCTATCCGTCTTCCCCAATCCATCGAAAAACGTCTCGAAAAACTCGCCCGCCGCACCGGACGCACCAAGACCTTCTACGTCCGCGAGGCCATCCTCGAGCACCTGGATGACCTCGAGGATCTCTATCTCGCCGAGAAATCCTTCGACCGTATTCAAAAGGGTGAGGAACAAACCGTGCCACTGGAAGAACTTCTAAAATAGCATGCCCTGGCAGGTTGAATTATCCGCCACCGCCGCCGGCGAGCTTCAAAAGCTGGACTCGCCGCAACGCAAGCGCATCCTCAAGTTTCTCCACGAGCGCCTCGCGCCGCTCGGAAATCCGCGCAGCATCGGTCAGGCCCTGCACGGCTCCAAGTTTGGCGAGTTCTGGAAATACCGCGTTGGCGACTACCGCCTCATCTCGAAAATCGAAGACGCCCGCGTGCTCATCTTGGTCCTTCGTATCGGCCACCGCCGTGAGGTCTACCGCTAACCTCCATTTCGCCGGGAGCTGCAGTCTTCGCATTACAGGTTGCGGGTTTTGACTTTCAAGCTATCGTCTCAAGCAATAAAAAAGAGGGGGCAAACCTCGCCCCCTCCACCGATCGGAAACTCAGCACTCAGTGCGTTGTCGCAAACGCAACTTTGTGGAACGTCGAGTATTCCGCCTCGAACTTCTTCACTACCGGCATGCCCTCAATGTACCGCGCCATGATCTTCTCGATCTGCGGATACAGTTCACGATGGTAGAGCTCCGCATACTCCTTGCTCTCCCACAGGCTGATGGCTTCCAGTTCCCGCTTTTCCGGTGTCACGAGCACCAGCTCGTCCACGAAACCCTTCTGCCTGCGAAGCAGGGGCAGGATTTCCTTTTCAAACGTTACCGGAAATTCCTTAGCCATATTCGGCTTCAGTTGCAACACGACTTCACGTGCGAACATATAAGCCTTCCTCTCTTTTGAAGTGGGGGGCGATGCCGCTGATCCTCTCCGTATTCTCTTCAGAGCGCAGGATCGAAAGTTCATTCCGTCCCCCGCAACAATTTCGCACTCCCATCGCCCAATTTCGGTGCCCCCCGTCACCCCTCCACGTGACCCCCAACACCACAATTCGCCATCCGCGCACCGCCCGCAGGTCAACGCGCGCCGGGTGCCGCGACGGTTTGGAGCGCGGCCGTGAGATTTTTCCCAATTTCGAATTTCTATTTTCGATTTTCCGATTCTTGGACTTTACCGGGCGCCCTACGTGCCGGTTTTACACGTGGGTGTTTTGACTCTTCCTGCGCATCAACTAAAAGAAAACCTCCGGCGACACATGAAACCGCGCACTCAACCGCGCTATCTGGTCCTTATTCAATTCCCGCTTCCCGCTTAGCACTTCAGACACGATGCTCCGCGTCCCAAACACATCTGCAAGGTCTTTCTGCAGCAGGTTGTGCTGCTCCATCAGAAACCGCACAACATCCACCGGCTTCGCCCGAGGGATCCGGTACCGCTTCTCCTCGAAATCCTCAATCAGCAGCGTCAGAAGTTCGGCCAGTTCCTTCTCCGCCGCCGTAAGTGTCTTGCTGCGACGGTCGAGCTCATAAAGAATCTCCGTGTACGCCTCGTTTTCCTTTTCCGTCCGAATCACCTTGGGAGGCACCTTCTTCAAAAGCGCGCCGTACTCCGGGCTAACCGTTAGTGTCCTTTGTCTTTTCATGGTTCAGCTTCCAGTCTACTCACTCTACGACAGACTTCGTGGCTTTCTCTGCTCCGGCATCCCCTCGGGGAATTGTTCTTTCTTCTTATGCTTTGGACCTTCAACTTTTAACTCACGGTGGCAGCGGGCTCCGGTCTTTTCCCTGCGTGGCTGCCCCACCCTCGTTTTCTGAGGGTGGGTGTTTTGACTCTCGCCGCCGTTTCGCCGCCGACCCCATCCCTGATTTTCTATGCCTTTCCTCTTGACAAAAAGTGTCTTCCAGCGTATAGTAGCCTTTGGGTAATATTGTGTTTTGTATCCGGTAGCGCCAGCATCCCTGCTGGCGTTTTTGTTTTAGCCCCAACTCCTATCCCGTAAACTCATTAGAATCCGCAGTTACAAAAAACAGCCTGTAACCCCTGTAGAATGCGCAGTTTCAAAACACAAGACTTAAAGTCCTTTAGAATCCGCAGTTCCGAAAAAAAGGGGCCGAGACCCCGTGGCCCAGACTTCAGTCTGTGCTCTCGCCTCATTTGTCGGGCGTATCTCCGCAACACGCGGGAATCCGTGCAATCCCTTTCCGTTCATGGGTTTACTTCATAACTTACGGACACCCCGGGGGTGGGGGTTGAGTGGGACAGCCACCGCCGCCCCATCGCATGCGCGTTTTGCATGCGATGAATCTTGGCTCTCCGCTTCGGCGGTTCATATGTCCATAATTTACGATCCAGCCGCATGCCAGAAGAGCGGAGTTCCACTCACCGCGGGCGCGTAGTAAGCCCCGCCTGTTTCCAGAGCTTCTCCCAGTGCCAGACGCCGGGAGTTTTGTGGAGGAGGCGGTAACCCAGCTGATGGGCCAGCATCAGAATCTGGCCGCGATGATGCGCATCGTGCGAAAACATGTAAGCGAACATGGTCCCTCCGGCCGGCCACGTTTGCGACCAGCTGCCGCGAGAGAACTTTGCGACGCGGCGATTCGGAGCGGCCGAGATAGCATCCGACAACATGCGCAGGCACTGCGCGGCGCTTCGTTTGTGCGCGGCAGCGGCCTGCTTCATGGTGCAGCGGTCGGGATCGAGCGGGGGCGGACACTTCAGATGCGGCGCGGAATTCCTCAGCCACGAAAGACGGTTGTTGTGCAGGTGCGCGAAGATGGCCGCGATCGTCCGGCCACCTCCTTTTTTGCCCGGCGGCTGGGCGCGCCACGCACGCGCGTCGAGATGCGACAAGATCAGCTGGTTCATCGCGTCGTTCGTCGCGTAGGTTTCGAGCAAAGTGTCGCGAATCTCGGCCAGCGCCGCATAGGATTGGGCATCGTGGGATTGAATTGCCACCGCGTGGGATGAGCGTGCCATGAAAGCTTTGCCAGTCTACCGCAATCCCCCAACTTAGACTTATAGCTCGTGCAGGCTAATGCCCCTTCCTCAGCCGGCCTTACTCAAATTCTTCCGGCCACTCGCGAGCAGCGTGAAGCACCGCGAGAATGCGCACCTCATTCTTCTCTATCCGGTAAGCGACCAGGAAAGGCGTGCCTGAGATAACCAGCTCGCGGGTACCAGCAACGCGCCCCTCCCTGCCCGCCATTGGGTGATGTGCCAGCAGCTGCGTGCTTTCCCAGATTTGATCAGCAGTCTGGGCCGCTGCCGCGCGATTCTTCTCGGCGAAGTATTCAAACGCGCTAACAAACTGCTCCCGGGCCGGAGTGGTCCAGCGTACGTGCATTGCAGTGCGCTACTTTGTTCGCCGCAATCGGGCGACCAGCTTTTTCATCTCCGCGTCCGGCACAAAGTCCCCTCTTTCTGCCGCGCGCAAACCCTTCTTGATCAGCTTGATGTGATGCTCATTGAGCCGCAGATAATTTTCCACTGCCTCGTTCAGCACGTGGCTGCGGTCACGATCCATGCTCTCGGCGAGCTCATCCAACGACTCCACGGTATCGGACGGAATCCGAAAACTGATTGTCTTCAACGCGCTCATAATTCTGCCCTCATATTACGAAATAATACGCCGTATTATTCCGTATTGCAACGCAGGGATGGCGCGGGTCTCGTCTCTCGCTAGATCGAACGTGGCACTTCGCTCATCAACTGGTGGATATTTCCTTCGCTATCCTTGAACGCCGTCATCCACAAATCGTGCGTTGGCATCGGCGCAATCAGCCGCGGCGGCGCCACGATCTCCACGCCATGTCCCACCAGCCGCTGGTAGCCGGCCTGAATATCCTGCACGCGGAAATAGAAGATCGAGCTCGGATGATCGTACTCCGGCGACGATGCCGTCCCCAACATTAGACGCACCCCATCGCAATCGAAGAACGCCATGCTCGGCACAGTGAACAGCAGCGGCAGCCCCAGCACGTCGCGGTAAAACGCCGTCGCGCGGTCCACGTCCTTCACGATGATCGAGATCTGCCCAATATTCTGAATTCCCAGTCCTTCCGCCGCAGCGCTCATTTCCCTTTACCTCCGCGAGAAGATTAGTTAGCATAGCTAACTATCTTCCATGGCCCCTGTCAAGCACAAAAAAGCCAAGCCCAAAACGCTCCCACGCAAAAATCCTCTCGCCCCAACGGCCGCTCTGACCGGCGCCCCGCAATCTGCTCACTCGCAAACTCCCGAAGCACGCGCTTCAGCCGAACCGTCTCCGCCTTCGTCGACGGCCACTGCAGTCGCCGATCAACTCCACTCCACTGCCATCCATCTGCTCCGCCGTCTCCGTGTTCGCGATCGAGAGACCAACGTCGGCCCCGCCCAACTTTCCGCTCTCTCCGTCCTCGTCTTTGGCGGACCACGATCGTTAGGCGAGCTTGCCGATGCCGAACAGGTCCGGCCGCCCACCATGAGCCGCATTGTCGCCGGCCTCGAGCGCTCAGGGCTGGTCCGCCGGCACGCTACCGAAGACGGCCGCCGCGTGCGCCTCGAAGCTTCGCCCAAAGGTGTCAGCCTGATGTGGGAAGCGCGCAAACGTCGCGTGGATTCCCTCGCCAAAGCAGTGGGCGCGCTCCCCGAAAATGAAAGAGAGCAACTCCGCAAAGCCGTCACATTGCTTCAGCAAGTCGTGCGAACTCTCTAGCACTTCATTACGCTCGAGCTTTTTTTCAACGTGAATCGTAAACGAGAAGGTTGGATTTGCGGTTGATTTAGGAGAATTGCGAATAAGGTTGAGAGGATGAGGGTCTCGTGTATTCGACGCCGTAGCGGAAAACCAAGCCGCCGGAGAGCGCTTCCACGCGTTTGATTTTGGCGGGGACAAACAGAGCCGTTTCACCAGGTGAGAAAGGCGCGGCAACTTCGATCAAGGAATCCAGCGGATATACCTGCAGGCTGTGAAAACATACGCCTCCTTTCGAGACGTTTTCACATTCGACGACTTCGTCCGCGTGGCCCGGGTGACGCACGCACGCGCTGAAACTTACTCGAATGCGTACGTTGCGCCGCTGGTTCACGCGCTTTCCGTTTGCATCAAGTTCGCGTGCGGGTACCTCGTGGAGCTTAACCGCGGGGAGCGCAACTTGTCTGGAAGGCAGAGCAGTCACCGGCTCTGGCGGCGTCAGCACCGCGGTAGTGCTGGTGGTTGCGGGAGAAATTTGGATATCGGATAGCGAAGCAAATTCGGAAACGGCCGATGAAGCGGAGTACGACGACGACGGTGGTACAGTCGAGGCAGGTCCGCTCGATGTGGGAAGTTCAATCTCAAAAGACTCGACGGATAAATGCATAGGCGCGTCAATAGAAGATGGCTTCGATGCGCGCGGTGTAAGCGGGAGCGATGGCAAATTTAATGGCAGCTTTGCTGGAGCGATTGCCGGAACCGGAAGGGCCTCGCCTTCGGCTTTTTTCCATGGCGTTGTCGTGCCGCACTCGGGGCAATGGCGCAGGATGTTTCCGGTTGCAGAGTAGACATCCTCTTCGATGTCTCCTTGTTCCATCTCCGCGCGCGCTTGGCACATGCTGCATTCGAGGGCAATCCGCTGGCTGGTTTGTTCGAACGGATCGGGTGGAGGAAACTCCATGGGCCAGAAGTCGGGATTAGGATCAACGAAGGTGACACCGTAAACGTAGCGGCCGGGTTCGCCGCCGATCTGCCCAACGAGACGAATTTCAGCTTCCTTGGAGGAACTGGGAAGCCGTAGCGTCAGGCGTTCATCCGGCGAGAATCGATATCGAGTGACGACTCCGGCGCCGTGACGGCTGAGGACGACTGTAATCGTCTCTTCGGAGAACACTTTTCCAGTGGCGTCAGTCCCGAGCAGGACGATAGGTAGTTCTTTTGCGATGCGTCCGCTGCGGCGTTTTTGTTGCATAGGTCTGTGGTCAGCGCTCTCTTAGTCAACAGGGTGCGAGCAGATTTCCCGGCGGCTCGCTTCACGTGCTTTGCGGCCCCCTAATTCTTCCCACGCTCTTCCTATTCTTTCTTCTGCACATTTTTGCAGCTTTGTGCGTGTGGGAGAAGAGTGGATTGGCTTGGAATAGGTACGTAGGTACTAAAATGAGCCTCGCAGGGACACCGGGAAGTACTGCGAAGATTGAACCCGTCGGTCTATCGACGCGAAAGGTGGCTGAGAGCAGAATCGTAACTGTAATCGGGAGTTGGTTGCGGCTTCCGGAGCAGAAAGGTTTGGGCCTGATTGCTCCTGTATAACGTTCTGCTGCTCGCGAGCGCAGCGGAACGATCGGAAGAACTGAACTGGCTTCAGGTTGCAAAGACCCTCCATCCCCCACGCCCGAGCGGCCGGTCCCCCCACCGGCCGCTCATTTTTTTGGGCGGCGAATAATTCCTAGTAACTCGAACTTTCATCAAAGCGTGAGGTGACTTTGGGCCTAAGCGGGGACGGCCCTTCGAAGCTCAGGGTAAACGTGCCGTGCCCGTACGGAGAAAGATGAGGAGGGGGGCAAAAGAAAAAGAGGGCCCTAACGGATAGGCCCTCTGAACTGAACCACTTCGATGACACACTCGCGGGAAGCGAACCTCCCACACCAGCCAACCACTAGTAAGGCACCCCAGAAGAATGAAAAAGGGGGCTGGTGCAAGCCCCCTTTTATAAGCTGACCCCCCAAAAAACCAGAACCGAGTCGAGGTTCGGTTCCGGCCACCCCGGGAAGCCAATCTTGTAAGTTGCACTAGGAGAGAGCAATAGTTGTGCCAGGGGAGGGACAAATTTGAATTCTTGCAGAGGTCTATGATTTAAAAGAATTTAGGGGAGCTTCCAAATCGAGAGAAGAAAAAACGGCGCCGAGCCATCTACAAAATCTCACAGAAAACCTCGAAACACCTACATTCTTTAGGAGTATTGCGTCGACGATAGCCATGTTGGGAGTCATAGGTCAATGCTGATTGTAAAGCCGTTGACGTTAACGCGAATGATTTGAAATTCTCCCGATATGGCAACAATTGGGACGCTGGCAATGCAGATGCATGCCCCTTGACGCAATTCGCATTTGCTTTCGTCCCACGAAAAAGCTCCCTTTCACCACTCTTCATCATCCAACGAGCAGATTGCGGGAAACAAGTTGCAGCGCGCTCGATGGGGCGCTCCAGCCGACCGAACCAGGAGGAATTTAATGAATCGCTTACCCGATGCAGAATTGGTTCTCATACCAGGCGGGACGTTAATTACGGCCACGCCCGAGGCAGGACGTGCCTTGGCACTGATGATCGCGCGCCACACCATCCACAGCATGCAACCGGATCTCGATGTCCTCAAAGCGGGACGGCCAAAGTACTCCACAGATCCGGCAGGACTGATCGCTGCGGGGCAAGTTGTGGCGATTGAATTCCAGACCATTGCTGCGGCGAATAATTACTGGCGCTGAGGGGACTCGAGCTTTAAATGGCGGCGGTGGCGTGGCGCCAGCGGCGCCACACTGGCCACGCTGGAATGGAAAACAGGAGAAGCCAGAAGGTCAGGACTGGGCCATATTCGGCGAAGAAGAGGACGATGGAAAGCAGAGTGCCGGCGACGTTGCGATAGCCGCTGACGGCGGCGTTGTGGATTAGCGTGGAGATCGCGGGGGCCGGGGAGTCGAGTTTGGCTTTGTATTCCTCGGAGAGTTTCAGGTCAATCGTGGCGAAATCGACGCGGTGCTCGAGATTTTTTTGTTCGGCTTCCATTTGCTCGATTTCGCCGCGGACGCGGGCGATTTCCTGTTCGACTTCGAGGACGTCGCTGATTTTTCCGGTGCGCTGCGTGAGGATGGCCTGGAGGCGTTGTTCGGTTTCGCGGGAGTTTTTGAGGCGGGCGACCAGGTCGGCGTGTTGTTGGGTGACTTCTTCGCCGTTTTGGTTTTCGAGTTCGACGCGGCCGAGGGCTTTGAGTTCGGCAAGGGCGGCGGCGAGTTGCGGCGCGGGAATGCGCAGTGAGGCTTGGAGCGAACGCGCGGCACCTTGCGGCGTTGCGACGTTCAAATCGGCGGCATAGCCGTTGTGGCGCGCGAGGATGGCGTCGAGCGAGGCGTGTGAGGACTCGAAATCTTTCGCGATGATCGAGAGCGAGACGGTGCGGGCGATCATCGGAGCAAGAAGTGTGAGGCCGGACGCGGGTGAAATATTTTTGTCTTTCCCCGCTAGCCAGGCCTTGTAGCCATTCCTGGCTCGTGGGGAAGCCGAGGGGGACGGGGACGCGGGCGCCGCCAGAGCCCCATTCAGCGTGTACATCTGACTGTCCGTGTTTTCTTGCTCACCAGGCGAATTAATCCGCGCGAGGTCAACCCCGAGGCTATTACTGGCCTGGGTTCGCGCTTCTCGTTTCTGTTGAAGGGCGAGCTCAGCATGAAGAGTGGAGACGGTGGCTTCTCTATTATCAGCGGGCGCCTTCACCTCGTATCGACCCGTCTTCAAACCAACGATCAGGATCAGCAGAACAGCTAGAACAGCGGAACCGGTCTGCAATTTCCAGGACTGAATCAGGAGGAACCAATTCTTTCGTCCACTGGAATCACGCAGCCTAGAAGAAGCGTTGACTGCATCGCCGGAAAGTTGATTCGCAGACTTGGCGTTGACGGGCCCGGAGGCGATGGTCCAGTTCGAGAGAGATTGAGATGTGTTCCGAAGGGAGGTTACAAGCTCCTGGCAGGGGGCGCAGGACTCGAGGTGGGCGGAGACGGACTGGGCGCGGTCGGGCGAGAGTTCGCCGTCGAGGTGGGCCATGATTTCTTCTGGGGCGAATGGATGTGTGGTGGCGCTCATAGACGGATGCCTTTCTGGGGGATTGTTTGCGCGCCTGTCGGCGACGCGGCTGGTTCGGCTGATTGAGTGGCCTCTTCAGTTGCTGCGGAGACCCCCGATGGCTCGAGCAAATTGCGTAGCGCGGTGCGGGCGCGGAAGAGACGGGAGCGGACGGTGTTGATGGGGAGCTCGAGGAGGTCAGCGATTTCGGCGTAGCTGAGTTGCTCGAATTCGCGGAGTAGGAGGATTTCGCGATCGATGCGATCGAGCTTTTCGACGGCGCGGCGGACCCAGAGGCCGGATTCGGTGGCGTCCTGTTTGGCGGGATCAGGGATGGTGCTGGGATGGCCAAAGAACGTGGCGCGGAAGGCGGCTTTGCGGCGATGGGCGCGAAGGATTTTGAAGGCGATGGCGTAGAGGTAGGTGCGGAAGAGGGCGCGGGGTTCGTAGCGAGAGGCGGCGCGAAGGAGGACCAGGAAAGTTTCTTGCGAGAGTTCTTCGGCGTAATGGGGATCGGCAGTGCGTCGGCGGAAGAAACCGTAGATGGGATGTTTGTAGCGGAGGAAGAGTTCGTTGAAGGATTCGGCGGAGCCTTTGGAGAAGGCGAGCATGAGGTGCTCGTCGCTGGCGGGGCTAGCTGGGAAGGCGGGGGTGGGCGGCGTGTCGTTCATAGCGGCGGGCTTGAGAGCCTCCGAGTTTAGAACGAGAGGTGGGAGTGCGTCTTGCATGAAGGGCGGCTTGAGCCTCCACTAACGGTAATGTCGCGAGACGTGGAAAAGTTCCATCAGAGAGAAACAAAAGATAACGCAGAGTCGCAGAGGGCGCAGAGCCGCGCGGAGAATGGCTGGGCTTGGGTCTGGGAAAGAAAAAGGAGAGCGGAAAAATAGTGCTTGACATATTCCTATATCGGAATGTATTGTACGGTCATGGCAAGAGCGGCGACCACCTCTGACACTTTTAATGCTGTGGCGGAGCCACGGCGGAGAGAGATACTCAACTACCTGGCCTTGCAGGAGCGGCCAGTGGGGGAGATTGTGGATGCTTTGGAGATGGAGCAGCCTTCCGTTTCGAAGCATTTGCGCGTCTTAAAGGATGTTGGGCTGGTGCATGGGCGGCGGGATGGGCGGCAGATGTTTTACCGGACGAATGCGGAGGCGATCCGGCCTTTGCACGACTGGGTAGAGAAATTTGAAAGATTCTGGAAGCACCAGTTGTTGCGGGTGAAGGAACGGGCGGAAGAGAAGAGCGGGGCGGTGAAGAAGGACTGAGCGATTAAAGGATTTCGGACTAGGCTCTGGAAAAATAAACTCTTTGAGGAGGAACGATGAGTTCGATGGCAACAGCAATGGTGGCACTCGATAGCTTGACGTTGAATATTGTGCAGGAAATCTACGTGAAGGCTTCGCTGGACGTGACTTTCGAGACGCTGCTGGAGCAGCTTGGGCCGAGGAATGAGGTAATGAACGGGACGCCCATGCCGATGAAGCTGGAGGCTTGGCCGGGCGGAAGATGGTTTCGGGATTTGGGCGATGGAGATGGGCACTTCTGGGGCCATGTGCAGGCGATCAAACGGCCGACGCTGCTGGAGTTTACGGGGCCGATGTTTATGTCCTATCCGGTGAGCTCCAATGTGCAGTACCGGTTGAGCGAGACGGAGGGCGGGACGCTGATCAAGTTTCATCACACAGCGCTAGGGTTGATTCTGGACGAGCATAGAAAAGGCGTGACAGGCGGGTGGGGCACGATTCATGAACGGGTGCGGAAAGCAGCGGAGGCGCATTTCTCGTTTGCAGCTGGAGATGGGAAGAAGCAGTAGCGCGCGGGGATCGGGTTTCTGGCGCGCGTCCGGCGAATCGAGAATTTCGTTCGAGCTGAAAGGAGAATCGGTATGTCGATCGCACAAGCAATGCTGGCGGAGTTTGAAGTACAAGCGCCGGTCACACGGAAATTTCTGGAGCGGCTGCCGGAAGATAAGTTGACGTGGAAGCCGCACCAGAAATCCATGTCCGCGGGGCAGCTGGCCTACCATCTCGCCGCCGTCCCGGGAGGAATCGTTCGCTTCGTACAGAACAATCCGGCGCAGGCACCAGAGTCTTTTAACTTTCCCCAGCCCGCGAGCCGGGCGGAAATTCTCAAGACACTGGAAGAGAGCATCTCGACGGTACGAACCCTATTGCCGAAATTCGATGACGCGGCGATGACGGAAACCTGGCGCATGGTCGGCGGTGGACGAGAAATGCTGGCGCAACCTCGCGAGGAGTTCTTGCGCGACGTGATGCTGAGCCACTGGTACCAGCACCGCGGGCAGTTCAGCGTGTACCTGCGAATGCTCGACGTGGCCGTGCCGGCAAGTTGGGGGCCGAGCGCGGACGAACCTCCGCTTTTCGTGCAAAAGGCGCAATCGGCCTAGTGGCGCCTAAGGAGAAACTTATGTGCCCTGCATGCATAGCGACGACCGCAATACTTATCGCATCGGCGGTTTCAACGGGTGGAGTAGCGGCGGTGTTGGCGAACAAGCTTCGATGGAAAAATATCACGACGAAACTGTTTCAAAGATAAGAAAAGGAGAAGACATGGGAGCGACACACGAACAAGTGAACCTGATGCTGCATTTGTACGAGTTGAGGAGAGAGGAAAAGCTGCGGGAAGCGCGGGAGTGGGTGATGGTAAATTTTCATCCCAAGAGTCCCGAGGACGCAATGCGTCTGACGCCGCCAGGAAGCAAAGAAAACGCCTACATGCGGATGGTGATGGGCTACTGGGAGATGGTGGCAAGCATCGCAAACCGCGGGCTGGTGGATGAAGAATTGTTTTTTGAAAATTCGGGCGAGCAATGGGGAGTGTGGGAAGCGGTGAAGGACCTGGTGCCGACGTGGAGGAAGATGTTTGCGAATCCACAGTTCCTGGGAAATTTGGAGGAGCATTGCAAGCGACTGGACGCGTGGAGAGAGAAGCGCAATCCGGGATCGGTGGAGGTACTGCGGAAGGTGTACGCCCAAATGGGCGAAGCCGTGCAGGAAAACAAAGCGCGCTCAGCGAGCAAATAACCGTGGCATTGAATGAATTGGCGCGCGGAAGCCTGTGAGGTATGGACTTGCGGGCTTCCGCACTTTCCGAGTGGCCGAGAAAAACTCTGTAAGGAGAAGAAATCATGAGTCAGAGCACCGCAGAAAATCCAAAAGTAGTGACACGAGATAAATGGATCACGGCACGAAAGGAATTGCTGGCGAAGGAGAAAAGTCTGACGCGGCAGCGAGACGTGCTGGCGCAGGAACGGCTGCAGTTCCCGTGGCTGAAAGTCGAGAAGAACTATGTGTTCGATACACCGGTCGGGAAGAAGAGCCTGGCGGATTTGTTCGGCGGAAAGAGCCAGCTGGCGATCTACCACTTCATGCTGGGACCCGATTGGGAACAAGGATGCCCTAGCTGCTCGCTGATTACGGACCAGATGGACCCGATGGCGATCCACCTCGCACAGCGGGACGTGCGGCTGATGCTGGTGTCGCACGCGCCGCTGGCGAAGATCGCGGAATTCAAAAAGCGCATGGGATGGAAGCTGCCGTGGGCTTCGTCGTTTGGAAGCGATTTCAATTTTGACTACGAAGTGTCGGTGAAGAAGGAAGATGTGGGCAAAGAGAGCACTTACAACTACACAGTGACGAAGTTTCCGAGCGAGGAACGGCCGGGCATGAGCATTTTCTACAAGAACGCGAACGGCGAAATCTTTCACACGTTCTCCGTGTATGGGCGCGGGCTGGAAGATTTCATGGGGTTCTACGCCATTCTGGACCGCGTGCCGAAAGGGAGAGATGAGGCGGGGTTGACGCACGGAATGGCGTGGGTGAAGCATCACGACCGGTATCCGGAGAGCAACATCGTTGAAGTGAAGAGCGCGAAGGGCTAAACAAGGTCTGTATTCAAAAGGACTGTATTCAAGTTGGTGCCCAAAGGGCTGCTGAAGGATAAGGCGGTCGTTTGGGCACCTTTTTTTTAGGCGCCTATGGACGAGCGGAGGGCGTTGGCCAAGGATTGGCTGAAGCGCTGGACGTCGGCGTCGTGTTCGGCTTCGACCATGACGCGGGCGAGCTGCTCGGTGCCGGAATAGCGGAGAACGACGCGGCCATTTTCGCCGAGGGCGGATTGGGCTTCGGCGAGCGCGCGGGAAACTTCGGGCAGCGTTTCGAGCGGAGGCTTGGATTTTACTTTTACGTTGACGATGATTTGCGGGTAGTCCTTGAGACCTTCGACGAGCGATTCGATTTTGCCGTGCATGGAAACAAGCGAAGCAATTTTCAGGGCGGTGAGAAGGCCGTCGCCGGCGGGGCTGTCTTCCAGAAAAATGACGTGGCCGGATTGCTCGCCACCGATGACGTTGCCGCTGCGAAGCATTTCTTCGAGGACGTAGCGATCGCCGACTGACGCGCGGGCTAAGGAGATTCCTTCGCGGGCGAGGACGCGCTCGAGGCCGAGATTGGACATGGACGTGGCGACGACGCGATCGCCTTTGAGCTTGTTTTGAGATTTCAGGTAACGCGCGACGGCGAGAAGAACGCCGTCGCCGTTGACGATTTTGCCGGTTTCGCAGACGAAGAGGGCACGGTCGGCATCGCCGTCGAAAGCCACGCCGAGTTGAGCGCGCTCGGAGAGCATGCGTTTTTGCAAGCCATCGAGATGGAGCGAACCGCAGCCGGCGTTGATGTTGCGGCCATCGGGGGACACGCCCATCGAGACGACGTTCGCACCGAGGGAATGAAAGAGTTCCGGGCCGAGCTTGTAAGCGGCGCCATTGGCGCAATCGAGAAGGATGCGGAAGCCGGAGAGCTCGGCGCCGTGAACGATGCGGCTGCGGAGAAAGTCGAGATATTCGGCATCGAGAGAAGCGTCGGCGACGAGGGCCGTCGGAATCTTTGGCGGTGGATCGCCGCGATGTTTGAAAATGTCCGCTTCAAGATTCTCTTCGACAGAGTCGGGGAACTTCATGCCTGCGTGAGAGAAAAGTTTTACGCCGTTGTCATGGTAAGGATTGTGCGAGGCGGAAATGACGACGCCGGCTTGAAAATCATTTTGGCGGACAAGGCAGGCGATGCCTGGTGTAGTGATGATGCCTGCAAAAGCGACGGAACCGCCGGCTCGCGTGATGCCTTCGGCGAGGAGAGCGGCAATGTGAGGGCCGGATTCGCGGGTGTCCATGCCGATAAGAACGTGGGCAGCGGAATGCTCGCGAAGCAGATAGGCGGCAAGAGAGCGGCCGGTGGCAAAAAGAGTGGGGTCGTCGAGAGGGGGAGTGCCGGGAACGCCGCGAATACCATCTGTTCCGAAAAGTTCTTTGGGCATGAGAGGTTAGCGGCCAAAACCTGAAGGACCGACCATAGGAAAGTTTAGCATAGGCCCCGAAGGCGGCATGGAGCGGGGGTGACGCGGGTTCGCTGGGGTAAATAGGGAGCGAAAGGCTCCCGAAGCGGAGTGGTTTGTGCCGGCCGCAGGGCGATTCGAGATACGAAACGCGGGCATGCGACGTGGCCATGAGATTGCATGAGTATGCTAACGTGAAGGGAACGGAGTGCCTCGTGCCTGAAATAGAGACGCCAAATTCCACTGTTCGAATCGCAGGTTCCAGCTTCAGCTTGCGGATACTCGCCGCGGCAGTGATCCTGCTGTTTTTTTATTACGCTGCGGGAGTCGTCATCACCGTGCTGCTATCGATCTTACTGGCCTATTTTCTGGATCCCGCGGTGGAATTGCTGGAGCGAATGCACGTGCCGCGCACCGTGGGCGCGATGGTGATGGTGCTTTTGTTGATCGCGGTTTTGGTGGCGGTTGGCTACGGATTGGGTACGCGAACGGAAGACTTCGCGGCGAATTGGCCGAAATACAGCGGGCTTGTGAGACAAGCAGCAGGAGCGGTGGAAGGCAAAATCAACGGCCTGGAAAAACAGGTTACGCCTACGGAGTCCGGAGCAGTTGCACCGCAACAAGCAGGAGAGCACCCGGAGACAGCGGCCGTCCGCGCGATGTTATTCCGCGGAATCGGCTCTCTCTATGCTCTGTTTCTGGAAATTACGTTCGTGCCGTTCCTGGTGTTTTTTATGCTGGCAGGGAAACGGGAAGTTTGGCACGGAACGTTACAGCTATTTCCCGCGTCGAAACGCACGCAGGTGAAGGAGACGCTGGAGGATTTGCGGGAAGTGCTGCGGGACTATCTGGCGGGAATGACGCTCCTGACGTTGATGGTGATCGCGGCGAGCAGCGCGTTCTTCTGGTTTCTGGGACTGGACTTTCCAGTGCTTACGGGAATTGCGTCTGGATTGTTGAATATGGTGCCGTACATCGGAGCGGTGCTGGCGTGGCTGCCGGCGTTTATTATCGCGCTGGCCAAATGGAGAACGTTTGGGCAGTTCGCGCTGATTGCCGGGGGATTGATGACGATTCACGTGCTGGCGCTGAATTTAGTGGCGCCGCAACTGGTGGGGCGGCGCGTGCGCCTTAATGCCGTGGCAATTACGATTTCGCTGCTATTTTGGGGCTGGGTGTGGGGCGGCATGGGATTGATTCTGGCGATTCCTATTACAGCAGCGCTACGCGTGATTTGTGATCATACGGAGTCTTGGCGACCCATCGGACGCTGGCTGAGTGCGTGAAACAGTGAGTAGTGAGTAGAAGTTATCTCATAAACACATGCAAGCTATTGCGAGCTTGAGAGTTATGCAAACTAGCGTAAATCGAGAGTATGGACCTCACCGACGCCCAATGGGCGAAGCTCGATCCGTTTTTTCGTCCCCAGCGACGGGCCGACGGCAAGGGGCGGCCGTGGCAGGACACGCGCGCGGTGCTCAACGGCGTTTTGTGGATTCTGCGCACCGGCGCTCCCTGGCACGATTTGCCCGATCGCTATCCGCCCTACCAAACCTGTCATCGACGTTTTCAACAGTGGCAGCGCTCCGGGCTGCTCACGCGCTTGCTGCAGAAACTAGCCGAGGACTTACGGGACCGCGGCAAGCTCGATCTGAGCGAAGCGTTCATCGACGCCAGCTTCAGCGGCGCGAAAAAAGGGGCTCTGGTGTCGGCCCTACAAAACGCGGTAAAGGCAGCAAAATCATGGCAATCGCAGACCGCCATGGTCTTCCTATCGCCGTGCACGTGGCCAGCGCTCGACCAAATGAAGCGATCCTCGTCGAAGCCACCCTCCAGCAACGATTCCTCCGAGAAGCTCCCGCGCGATTGATCGGCGACAAAGCTTATGACAGCGATCCACTGGATCAGCGCCTGCGTGACACCTTGGGCGTGCATCTGATCTCTCCGCACCGATGGAACCGCAGTAAGCCAGCCACCCAAGACGGCCGTGCCTTGCGCCGCTACCGACGCCGCTGGAAAATCGAACGCCTGTTCGCCTGGCTGCATAATTTTCGCCGCCTCGTGGTGCGCTGGGAATATCACGCGGAAAATTTCCTCGCCATGATCCAACTCGCTTGTGCCGTTATCCTCCTGAGGCATTTATGAGATGGCTTCTAGAGGAAGTTTGTTACTTTTGAGCTTGGTGCTTTCTTCTTCAGGAAACCTTCTTTAGACTGCTTTTCTCTTGGGAATGAGAAACGACCTTGAGAATTATTTCAGTCTCTCGAGAATGTGCACGGCAAGGCCAAAAGCATCCATGAAACGATTTCGCCGTCATCGCCACTAACCTACAACGCTACTATTCAACGACAGGGAGGTTGCCATGAAAGTTCCAAGGATGAGCATATGTGTATTGGGAATTGCATGGTTATTCGCAAACGCGCAAGCGGCGAAGGCTTGGGGATGCAAGGGGCACCAGACGGTGGCCTATCTGGCGGAGAAGCAATTGACCCCCGAAGCAAAACAGATGTTTCAAGCTTTGCTGACAGAGAACCCGATCGATCCCACATTAAAGCGGTATTGCGGAAACGCGCTTACGGACGTATTTGCCGATGCCGCGACATGGGCGGACGACGAACGCACAAAAGCTCCGAAAACCGCGCCGTGGCATTTCATCGATATCCCGCTGGGAGCGACGCGGGATCAGGTGAAGGAATCCTGCGGAGCGACGGGATGCGTGACGCAAGCCATCGCGGACCAGCTTGCGATCTTGAATGACAAGACGGCTGCGGCGGCGGATAGGGCTCAAGCGCTGAGATTTATCATCCATTTTGTGGGCGACTTGCATCAACCGTTGCATGCGACGACGAATTCAGACCGGGGAGCAAACTGCGTGCCTATAAAGTATTTCCGGCGAAACCCGCATGCCAGCGGCGGATCGTACACGCCGAATCTACATGCGATTTGGGATACGGACATGGTGGAACGCGACATGGAAGGAGCGAGTCCGGCAGAATTCGCCGACACGCTGGACACAAAGTTTAAAACTTCTGAAGCAAAGTGGACGAAAGAGGGAATGCAACTGGAAGCTTGGGCTTGGGAAGGGCACCAGTTCGCCGCGGCTACGAGTTATGGAGCGCTGTCTGTAAAAATCGCGGTCGAACCAAACGTGGCGGTAGAAAAGTGCACGGATGATAACAACATCGGCGAGCGTATGCTGGAGCTGCACGAAGCCGCCGCACAGGCTTATCAGAACGCGGCCTCACCGGTTTTCGAGAAGCGCCTGACGCAGGCAGGAGTCCGGCTGGCGATGATCCTGAACGGAGCGGCGAAGGCGAATCCATAGCTGCATCGGATGGTTAGTTTGGGCACGTGCCCGCAAAAAGTGTGCGCTATGGAACATGTTTTGGAGAGAGGTGTTGCGCCTCAGATACAGAGGCGTAGAATCAGAGTTGCAGTGGATGTAACGCTTCCTAGTTGAATAAAAGACTCGCAGGTCCCTCCTCTCGCCTGCGGGAAACCCAGTCTTACGACTCGAACGCCCTCTCCGTTCTGAAAGCACATCAGGTACTCATGCTGCCTAGCCCGCGGTGCGAGCAATTGCTTGCTGCCATTCTGGAATCCGTCGAAGAAGCAATCATCGGCATAGCGCTGAACGGCACGATTGAATTATGGAGCCGTGGAGCGGAACATTTGTACGGATACACGGCAGCCGAGGTCGCTGGAGTCGCGCTGATCTCGCTGCTGCCCATTTACGAAGGGCCGTCGCTACGGGCTGTTCTGGAAGCAGCGCGGGAAGGAAAGATGACCGACGGCGAGACCGTCGAGCGGCTGCACAAGCTAGGAGCAAAGCTGAGCGTCGGTGTAAGGCGGCAAATGATGAGGGATGCCAAGGGAAAGGTAACCGGCATCCTGGAGATTGGGCGGGCGACGCGCCAGAAAACGCAAGATACGCCGTCAGAAACACAACTGAGGCTGCTCGTGGAGCAGATGCCGGTGCTGCTGTGGACCACGGATCAAAGCTTGCGAATTACCTCGAATTGGGGTTCTGGTTTGCAACATTCCGATGTACACGCCGGGGACCTGGTAGGGCGGACCGTGTCGGAGTACCTGAAATGCAATGCCACGAACGCGGGGCCAATAGCGCATCACTATGCGGCGTTGCGGGGAGAGTCGGCGCACTTCGAGTACAAGCGCCAGGACAGAATTCTAGAGATTCACCTGGATCCGCTGCGCGCGACGTCGGGGGAAACAATTGGATGCATCGGAGTCGGACTGGATGTCACGGTGAGGAAGAGAAGCGAAGAGCTGATCCGTTACCAAGCCACTCACGACGCGCTGACTGGACTGGCCAATTACAGAGAATTCATGGACACGCTGGAGCGCGAACTTCGCCGCGCTGACCGCGGCCAACATTCGTTTACGGTGCTGCTGCTGGACCTGGATGACCTGAAACGGATCAACGACCGGCTGGGGCACCTGGCGGGAAACAGAGCACTGAAGCGGCTGGCTAAGGTCATGACGGAACAATGCCGTGGGACGGACCTGGCCGCGCGATACGGCGGTGACGAATTTGCAGTGCTGTTGATCGAATCGGACAAGGGGATGGCCCAACAGGTGGCGCAGCGCATCGAAACGCGCGTGCGGGAAGACCGGGAAGAACCGGTCATTAGCGTGAGCGTTGGCATGGCGATCTATCCGGGCGATGGGCGGACGGCGCATGACCTCCTTGAGGCCGCAGACCGGCAACTGTACCGGCGGAAGAAAAAAGTGCAAAGCCGGAATGTAACGGTCGGGTAGAAAAATCCGTTAAGAATAATGAAGAGTAAGGCGGCTGTAGGGTGAGGTGTGTGCGGAGGAGTTGTGTGTCTACCCGGATTTTGCGAAAAGCGCGGAAGAGTTAAACTCCAGGACAGCCGAAGAGCGGTCGATCGTATGCGGGCGCAAGGCGAATCATCGCCGAAGTGAGGATTCCGTGAAGACAAAAGAACTAGTGTTGGGGCTGATCGACGAAGCGTACAAAAAGAAAACGTGGCACGGACCGAATCTGCGGCAAGCAATTCGGGGAGTGAGCGCAAAACAAGCCGCATGGCGCCCCGGAGCGGGGCGGCACAACATCTGGGAAGAGACGCTGCATGCCGCCTATTGGAAATACGCGGTGCGAAACAAGATCGAAGGTGGCAAGAGAGGATCGTTTGCGCTGCCGGGGAGCAATTTTTTCGCGCGGCCGGAGAAAGGCAAGGCTAGCGAAGCTGCTTGGCGCGCGGATAAGGAGTTGCTCGAGCGGGAGCACCGAGCATTGCGGGCGGCTGTCGAGCGAATTTTGGATTCGCCGGAGGGGGAAAAGTTTCTGAAGGAAATTTATGGCGTGGCTTTTCACGATATTTATCACGCGGGGCAGATTCGGCTGCTGCGCCGGTTGGTGGCTCGCTGATGTACGCTTGCTAAGAGGCCGCGGAAGCTAGCCCCAGGTCAACAGCTTAACTGGCGCAGGGCGCGGACCAAACTGGCAGGATCAGGGGAGTCTTGAAACAAGCGAATGGCGGCGATGCCGGTTGCTCCGGTGGAAAGGCATGAAGAAATATTTGCCAGGGTAATTCCGCCGATCGCTAGGACGGGAATGTTTACAGAGCCGCAAACGGCGGCGAGACGATCTAGGCCTTGAGGCGTACCATAGGCGGCTTTTGAGGGTGTGGCGAAGATGGGGCCGAAGAAAAGGTAGTCCGCGCCAGAAGCGGCGGCGGATTTGGCGGCTTCGAGCGAATGGCAGGAAACGCCGACGAGGAATTCGTGGGCAAACGTTTGCGCGGCAGGTGACGACAGCAGCAAACGCTTAGCTTCTTGCACTGGAACCGAGTTTTCGCCTAGATGGACGCCGCCGGCTTGCTCGGCGAGGGCTACATCGAGGCGGTCATTCACGATAATCCGCGTTGTAGATTCAGTTTGGGCTGCCTGTTTGGAAACGCGCTTTAGTGCCTCGTGCGCAAGTACGGTAGATTGTTTTCCGGATAAATCTTTCTCGCGAAGCTGAATCCAATCGACCCCAGCGGCGGACAGTAGCTCGACCTTATCCAGAAGCAGATCCGTCAAAGCTTCTTGAGGCTTGGCGGACAGGGTTTGGCGGCCGGTAACGTAACAAAGGATGGGCTTGCCGTCTGGGCGAAGCTTGAAATCGGGGCCGGAACTATTGCGGAGGGACACTTGAGGGACTCGGACGTGAGCCGATGAAGCTGAGAGCCAGAAGAATGTCCAGCACGCCTATACCGCTGACAGCGCCGCGAAACGTCGGATGAAGGACGATGCGGCTGAACGAATGAAAGTGGATGAGAAAAAAGTTCTGTTCCCAGAAGGCGGACCACGGGAGATAGAGAAGCAAAGCTCCCATTTCGAAGCAAACAACGACCAGAAGCGCGCGGAAGACACGGTTCATAGTTAAGAGGGAATCGCCTGCATCAGTGAATGCCGGGCATCAACGGCTGGGCTTCTGGAGAGCGGCGATGCGATCGGCGACGTCGCGATAATCGATGTTCATCGCATAGACCTGAGAAAAACTCTTCAGCGCTGCTTCCGGCTCACCCGCGGATTCCTGGGCAACGCCTAAATCATACCGCAACGCGAGAATGCTTTCCGGCTCAATGCCAGGGACGCGCAGGGCGCGTTCGTACCAGATGGCGGCGATGCCTGGCTGCCCTTTATCCGTAAAGGCCAGGCCCAGCAGCGTGCAGCATTGCATGACGTAACGGAAAGGTTTGCCGTTTTCGGTGGCTTTGGCGACTTTTTGGAATTCGCTGATGGCTTCATCCACCAGTCCCATTTCGCGGAATGCGATGCCGAGATTGTAGTGGGTCTCGAGGTCTTCGTCTTCGGCTCCCATTTCGCCGAGTTCGGCGCGGAAGTCGTCAAAGACTTCCTTGAGCGGGCTGTGTTCGACCGGCTCCGCGGGCTTTTCTTCGGGCTTAGGCGAAGCCGCGTGAGGCGCAGCCTCCGAATGGGAAGGAGTCAACGCATCAAGTCCCAGATCGTCGATCTCTTTTGCCAGGTCCGCAAGAAACTGGTCGGAAGCAAAACCGGATGCGGCCGGTCCAGCTACAGAGTCCTTCGCAGCGGCTGCGGGTTCCGGTTCAGGCTGCGGGACGACAATGGGCTTATCGGGCGGCTTTTGGTCGTAAGCGGGAACGAGCGGCTCGGGTTCGAGAACCAGCTCGAAATCCTGGTCGAGTTCAAATTCGGGTTCCGGTTCGATCGCCTTGGGAGGAGCTGGTTTTTCAGGCGCGATCGACTTTTCAGGAACGACAGGCTCTTCGTGAACGGGCGGTTTTTCGGGGACTGCCGGTGCGTGACTCTTTTCGACGGGAGCAGGAATATTTTCCGGCTCGTGGACCGAAGGAAGCTCCGCGGAAATGTCCGCAAAAGAATTTGATTCTTGTTCGGGAGCCGCGAGCTCCTCCACAGGGAGTTCGAACTCTCCGGCGTCGTGGGAGGCCGAAGGCGCGGCGGCAACTGGCGCGGCGGCAACGGGCTCTTCTTCAATCGAAAATTCTTCGGCGGCGACTGGCTCCGCGGCGACTTCATGAGGCGGTGGCGGAACGGGTGCCGCGGGTCTTGCCGGGGGCGCCTTTTCGACGGGTTCCGCTGGATGAGAATCTTCCAGCATGGAGTCCCACTCGGCGGAAAGGTCGACTTCCTCCTGAGCACCAGAGGAGTCCGAGGGCGCGCTCGCATGGACTGGCTCAGCAGGAGCTGGCTCAGCTTCGACTGGCGATTCAAACTCAAGCACCGCCTCTTCGCCAATAGGCTCGGCCTCGGCGGCAACTTCCATCATTGGGACTTCCGGGATGGTTGCCGCTGGAGGTTCGGGCTGAGCTGGTGCGGCGCTGGCGGCCAATTCCGCGTCGGTCAGGCCGGCGGCACGCTGGAATCTGCGGCGAAGCTCGCCAAAGCGCTCGGCGCCGCGTAGGTCGGCGCGTTCGATATGGATTTGCTCAAGCTGAGAAGCTAGTTCGGCGGTACGGCGATCGTCGCCGGCGCCGAGGACAAAGTCGAGAAGCTTCTCGAGAGTCGGAGTGTGTCGCGGCGCGCGGCGCAAAATAGCTTCGAGAAGGCCGATTGCTTTTTGCGTTAGACCATAGCTGGCGAAAAGATCGACGTCAGTAAGGGACTGAGCGATGAACTTCTGCGTCTCGTCGTCAAGCTGAGGCTCGGCGGGAGTTGATGCGACCTCGGGCTTGTCGCCGGCTACGGGCGCAAAAGTTGGCTCCACGTCGGGTCGCAATTTTGGTGCGGGAGCCTTAGGAATTTCTGCCTGGAGATCTTCTTCGGGAGCGACTGGCTCCGCTTCCGCGCCGAGCAAACCCATCTTACGGAGGCAGCTATCCAGTTTGCGTTTGGCGGAATCGCTATCGGGCTGGCGGTCGACGAGTTGTTCAAAGATGGCTTTGGCGCGCTCGAGTTGATTGGCCACCACGAGCGCATCGCCCAAATGGGCCAGGGCGTCGGGAAGGCGGAAAGAATCGCTTGTGCGGCCGTAGAAGTCGACAAGCCATTCGAGAGGCTCAAGACGGCCCGGCATGCGCCCAGCCAGTTCGTTTTGCAAGCGCCCGATGACTTCGTGCTCGCCGGCGTCGATCATGGGGACGCGAATCTGGCCAATGATGGCCATGGCGCGGTCGCCTTGGCCGGACTCGAGAAGGGCTTCGACGATTTTTTGAGCGGGGCCGAAATTTTTGCTGTCGGCTCCCAGAACACGAAGGGCAAGAGCCGTGGCCTTATCCCAATTTGTGTTTTTGAGATAGAGATCGAGGAGCAGTTCGGTTTGTTCGCCGCCCTTATCCAGGTCGGGGACGTGCTCGAGAGCTTCCGCTGCTTGCGCGAGATTGCCCTGGGAGGAAAAGGAACGGGCTTTGACAATCGTGGCGGCCAGGCAGTTTGCATCAATCTTCAGGGCTTTATCGGCGAGCTTTTCGGACTCCGCCTGATCTCCACGGGCGAGGGCGCGCTGCGCGGCGGAAACGTAGGCGTCAACCGCCTCGCGCGACTGACCCATTGCTTGATAAAGATCGGCCAAGCGAACTTGAATGCGAAGATTGTCCGGTTCCGCGAGGAGAAGTTTTTTCAGCAGGCCGACGGCTTCCGGCTGGCGGTTGTTCTTGAGATGGATTTCCGCGAGCTGCAGGAAGAGCGGGCGAGCCTCGCTCATAACCCCCTGCTGGACGTACAGGTCTGCCAGCTTTTCGAGGGGGCGAATTTCTTCTGGAGCGAGTTTGGCGATACGTTTGTAGACGGCGATGGCTTTGGTGAGAAAACCGTCGCCGACAAAAATCTGAGCGAGGCGTTCGAAATAATCGATGGCCTGAAAAGTTTCGCCCTGGCGGATGTAGAGCTCGCCGATGGTCATTAGCGTGACCTGGTCGCGCGGCTCGAACTTAAGAATTTGCTGGTACTCGGCTATGGCCTGGGGGACCTTGCCCTGATTCAGCAGCTTCTGCGCGGATTCGACAAATTTGCTCTTGGTATAGGCCATACGTGTTCCCGGACAATACGCGGCCCGCGCCTGCAGGAGGAGAAGCCCTCCGTCCCAAGTGTTGGAAAGGCAGACAGAAGCCGTGCTTGCTAACGCTAGCAGGCAGGGAAAAGGCAAGTCAACGAACCCAGAAGAGGGTGTGAGCAGCCAGTTATCCCCGTTAGGACTAGGAAACTAGTAGGCGAAGCCAAGGCGAAGCGGGGTAGAGGCGCTTTTCCGGCTTTTGCAGGCAAAGCGGAGAGAAACGGAGGCAAGCGGCAAAGACGGAGGTTCCCTTGAATTTCGAGAACAACAGCACAGGAAATAGTTTTCTACTTGCGCAGGTTGAAGATTTCGTCGGCGGCGATGGCGGTGCCGTTGCCGTTCCAGTGCGTGTCATCCAGAAAATAAAGATATTTATTCTGGTCGAGAAGGAGCGCTGCGTCGTGAGCAAAGCGGGGTTCGAGGGAGACGGTGCGGACGCCAGCATTTTGGAGCGCACTCGCGAGATCCTCCAGAGTTTTGCGCGATCCGGAGACATCGCGCGGTTGGGCTAGCAGAGGCGCGTAGATGGTGGGGCGGTCGGGAACGAGGAGAACAACGAAGTCGAGGCCGTCGTTCCGCAATTGCGCGGAATACCAGGCGAAATAGGCCGCCCAACCGTCTGCTGCTTTGCGCGGATCGGTTGGAGATTTAAATTCCGCAGGTAGAAAGACGATGGGTTCACCGTTGCGGAGCTTCTCTTGGATCACAAAGGCCTCAAAAGAATTTGGCAGCAGGATATCGTCCTGGATTTTCTTTTCGAGCTTGGCCGAAATCGCTTGCAGCGGGGAAGAGTGGAGCTCATTGAGCGGAGTTCCAAGGCGGTCCGTCCATTCCTGGCCCAAAGCGCGAAAGAAAAATGTTTGGGCTGCGCCGCGCGCACCGTCTGGAGTGGCGGACGGCGGATCCTGGAGTGCGCGGGATTCCAGAAACTCGAAAACGACCAGTCCGTGATGAAGACCGATGCGTTGAGCAACGGCTTCGAGACTGCGCAGATGGAGCGGTTGTGGTGAACCGGCGTTGTAGAAGTAGCCGCCGAAGCGCTGGGTGAGTTGGGCGGAGAGCGACTGGTCTTCGGGGAGCTCGCTGCCAACAGCGAATGAATCACCAATCACGATGCCAATGGGGTTGCCTCTTGTAAGTCCTGGCGGATTGTGAAAGCCATATGCATCGGTCGTGAAGTCGACGGAGTGATAGTGGCGCAGGGAAGGAAGGTTACCGATACTGGCGACGACACCGTAAGAATTGTCGCGGTGATAGTGCTTGTTGGGGATGAATGGGCCGACCGCATTTGGACGATGGCGGGGCATCGCTTCCCAAGCCCGAAACGTCAGGGGGCCAAGCGGAACGAAACGCAGTGCGAGATCCAAGAGGAAGAAGAAGAGCATCAGCCGCGGTAAGAGGCGCCCGATGCTCCAGATGCTCGCCGGATTGGTTGTTGTGCGGTTCACTTGTTTTGCGCCTGCTCCTTAGAGACCCTCAAAACTGAAAATAGAGAAACGGAGACTGCTGGCCGGATGCGATGGCCAGAAGAGCTGCCGTGTATCCGAGACTGAGACCTGCGACGGTCCATAAGTCCCATTCGTGATTCATTTCAAAAGTGTTGGGCGCAAAGTGCGCAATGGCGGCGGCGATGGCCAAAGCCGCGAGCAAACCGATAAGCCCAGGAAAGAGCGCGCCAGCAGAGAAACTGAACATGCGCGCGAGCATCGCAGCGGCGACAGAGAAATTGTCCGAGCGAAAGAAAACCCAGCCGATCACTACGAGAAAGAAGGTGCTGACGCGCTGAAGAACCACGGGCAGACGGTCCCAGAATCTGCCAAACAGCTTGTAGAGACAGAGCAAGACACCGTGATAGCCGCCCCAAAAGACAAAAGTCCAGTTGGCGCCATGCCAGAGGCCGCCCAGGAGCATGGTAATCATGAGATTGCGATAGACAAGCCAGTTCGAGGAGACGCGGCTGCCTCCGAGCGGAATGTAGAGATAGTCGCGCAGACAGGTGGATAGCGAAATGTGCCAGCGGCGCCAGAAATCGGCGATGTTCAGCGCTTTATAAGGCGAGTTGAAATTCTGGGGAAGGCGGATGCCGAAGAGATAGCCGAGGCCGACGGCCATGTCGCTGTAGCCAGAAAAGTCGAAATAGATTTGATACGTGTAGCCAAGTACGCAGAGCCATGCGCCGAGCGTGGAGAGATGCGCTACATCCTTCCAGGCGGGATTGATGACGGCGGCGATGGTGTCGGCGAGTAGAACCTTCTTCATCATGCCGATGGCGAAGAAAGACCAGCCAATATTCAGCCAGCGAGTGCGATCGGCGTGATCGAGATTGTCCAGATCGGCTTCGACCTGGCGGAAGCGAACGATTGGCCCTGCGACTAGCTGCGAAAAAAGCGAGACGTAGCAGGAAAATTCCCAGAAGTTGCGTGTGGGTGTGATGACGCCGCGGTATGCGTCCACCATGTAGCTGATGGTGTGAAAGGTGTAGAACGAAATCCCAACGGGGAGAATGATATTCAGCGCGGGCGGATGAATGGGCACATGGAGCCACGCCGAAAGCTCGGCGAAGCTGGATACCGTGAAATTAAAATACTTAAAGAAGCCGAGCAGAAGAAGGTCGATGGTGACGGGAATGACCAGGAAGAGTTTGCGGCGGCGGGGATCGGCGGCGCTGAGCATGCCGAGACCGGCAAAGTAGCTGACCGCCGTCGAGAAGGCCATGAGCGCGCAGAACTTGTAGTTCCACGTGCCATAAAAAATGTAACTGGCGACGGTAAGCCAAATGTAGCGGTGTTTTTTTGTGCGGAGGCGCCAGAATCCGAAGTAAACGATCGGCAAGAAAAGAAAGAGAAAGACTAGGCTGTTGAAGAGCATGCTCTGGCGTCAGAGTTGATCGCTGCGAGCCACCGTGAAGAAATGGCCGCAGACAGTCTCCGGTGGGGACGATGATAAACGCATCAGCACCGATTTGCTAAAAGAATGACGCGATAGCGAAGAGCAAAGGAGCCCGCTATTTTTCGGACGCCCAGTAAATCGCAGACCCGTGGGCCGGGAGCGTGACTTCGACAAATTCCTTGGAACCCATGTCTGTGTGTTCCCAGATGTCGCGAAGTTTGTAGTCAGAGTGCTTCAACCCCAATTCCTTCCAGGAGTAGTGAAACGACTGCGGGGCCGCGTCGAGATTGAAAACGGCAACATAGGCGCCATCGCCGGATTCGGGAGTGGATAGCCAGACGGTGGCTTTGTCGGTCGAGATGACGGCGTGGCTCCCAGTGGAATGCTGATCGACGCCGATTAACTCCGCATTGGTGAGCATGGACTGCGTCCATTCATCGGACAGGGTGAGATTACCTCCCATCATGAGCGGCGAGCGAAAAATGGACCAAAGCGTGAGCAGGGTACGCTGCTCGTCATGGGTGAGGCGCGTGGTACGCGGCTTCTCCCAGCCCGCGACTGGTTCCAGGCGGCCGAGCGGAAGCATATCCGCATCCGGCCAGTGTCCGGGACCAGAGATGGCGGCCCATTTCGCGGCGCGGGCAAATTGATTTCTGACTCCTTGCGGGAAATCTTTGTCGCTAAGCCAGACATCCCATACGTCGTCCGAGATGCGCCACATTTGAGAGTAGCGGCTCAGCTCCGCGGCTTTATCCAGAGGAGCCGGCCCGGGGGAAAGGCTGAGAACGATGGGACGGCGAACTTTGCGAAGCGCTCCGCTGAGGATGCGAATTTCGTCGCCCTTGTAAGGGTGGCTGGAAATGCAATCGACCTTGAGGAAGTCGACGCCCCAACCGGAGTAGAGCTTGGCGATGGAATCGTAGTAGGCCTGCGCGGCGGGGGAGCGCGTGTTGAGGCCGTAGTTGTATGTGTTCCATGGACAAGAGTCGCTGACATCCGCGGCGGCCTTGGCGTGATACGCGCTACCTGCGATCGGCAGGTTTTTGCGCACTGCTTCTTTTGGAATGCCCCGCAAAATGTGGATGCCGAATTTAAGGCCGAGCGAATGAACATAGTCGGCGAGCGGTTTGAAGCCAGCGCCATTTTCGGCTGAAGGAATGCTGTTGACGGCGGGAATGTAGCGGCCATAGGCATCGAGGCTGAATTCGGGGGCGCCCCCATTCGTTTCGGTGGAGTGATTCGTCACGTACCAGCCTTCGTCCACGACAATGTATTCCCAGCCGTAGGATTTTAGATGTTGGGCCATCCAGGCGGCGTTTGCTTTAATGTCGGATTCGGTGACGGTTTCGGCATAGGAATCCCAACTGTTCCAGCCCATCGGCGGAGTGGCGGCGAGCAAAGTCTTTCCCTCGCCATCCGTGGAATTGGCGGCGACTTGCGCGGCGAGAGTCCAAAAACTGAAAAGCAAGCAACACGCCGAAGAAAGTATCAGAGCGGGGCGCGCAGACCATTTCCTATGCATTAGCTTGACCTCTAGTGTTTCCGGCGGAGATTTTATGTGACGCACTAAGAAAGTGGTAGCGGAGTTTGCGTTGCTCCGGCGGCCCAGCAGTTTGATTCGCGCACGGGCGCGAACGAATGGCGATGAAGCGGCGAGGGACCATGCCGGCGGAGCGCCTCCAGATGGTCGGGGGTGCCATAACCTTTGTGGCGAGCAAGCCCGTATTCCGGGTAGACGGCGTCCCACTTTTCCATGCAAGCGTCGCGATGGGTTTTGGCGAGGATGGAAGCGGCCGCGATGGAAACGCTGCGGGCGTCACCCTTGATGAGCGACTTCTGCTCGATGAGGACATCAAGTTGCATGGCGTCGATGAGCAAATAATCCGGCTGAATGGAGAGTTGCTGCAGCGCGGCGGTCATGGCCTGGCGGCTGGCTTGGTAGATGTTCCAGGCGTCGATGCGCTGGGCATCGATTTCGGCAACGGCCCAGGCCAGGGCGTGCTCGCGGATGCGTTCGGCAAGTTCCGTGCGGCGCTCGACGGGAAGTTTTTTCGAATCGTCGAGGCCGACAATGCGGCGCTTGGGATTGAGAATGACCGCGGCCGCGACTACCGGACCGAAGAGCGCTCCGCGACCGGCCTCATCAAGACCGGCAATGCGCATCCAGCCGAGTTGTCGCGCCGCTCGCTCGAAACGGGAAGAGCAGAGACGGCTCATTGGCGGAGGATTTTAGCACGGCGCGCGGGCCGGACAAGATTACTCGTGACGCAGAGCGGTAATGGGATCGACCTGCATGGCTCTGCGGGCCGGCATGTAGTTTGCGGCGAGCGCTACGATCGTCAGCAGAAGAGTGACGCCAGCAAACGTGATTGGATCGATTGGCCGGACGCCATAGAGCACTTTGACCATCAGCCGTGAAAGCAGCAAGGCTCCTGCGATGCCTGCGGCCGAGCCCACTAGCGCAAGCACCATTCCCTGCCGCACAACGAGCCGGAACACATCGTTGCGGCTCGCGCCAAGTGAAATGCGAATCCCAATCTCGTGGGTGCGCCGGGAAACCGAATAACTCATAACGCCGTAGATTCCCACCGCGGCCATCACCAGCGCGACGACAGCGAATATGCCGAGCAGCAGCATCTCGAAGCGCGGCTGCGCATTGGCATCGGCAACGACGGCGTCCATGGTCAAGACCTGGGAGATCGGCAAATTGCGGTCCAGCGACCACACCGTGTTCTTCACGGTGGACACGAGAGCGCCCGGAGCTCTGGATGTGCGCACGACTAGAGTGATGTACGACATATGGACCGTCGATTCCCCGCGCGCGCCAGCTTCTCCCAGAAAATCCCGGTTCTGAAATGCCGCGAGATAGGCCTCGGGGAAAGGCGGTGCAGCCCAGTCCTCCTGCTTGGCATTTTTCGCGACACCGATGACCGTCAACCACGTTGGAGAACGGCTGCCACCGAAGTCAAACGAGATGTGTTTTCCGAGCGGATCTCCGCCAGGCCAGTAGGTGCGAGCTGCTTCCTCGTTGATGATCACAACGCCGGGTGCGGTGGCGTTGTCCACAGCGGAAATGTCGCGGCCCCGGATCAGGGGCAGCCTCATCGTCTGGAAATACCCTGGCGTGGCGATACGGTACGCTGCCAAGGGTGCTTCCCCCGGGCGAGGTTTTGGACGGCCCTCGATCAGAAATGGCCAGCCCCATAAATCGCCTGCCAAGGGCAAGTGATTGATCCCGCCGGCTGCTTCCACACCAGGCAGAGCTCGGACCTGCTCGAGAAGCTGCTGGTAGAAGATCGCTCGCCGATTTGGGTCGGCCTCGTTCGATCCAGCGACCGAGACCACCATCGAGAGAACGTTGTGTGGATTGAATCCGGGGTCAACCGATTGCAGCGCAAAGAAACTGCGGATCATCAAACCTGCTCCGACGAGCAACATGAGTGCGAGCGCGAATTCGGACGCTACCAGGAAGGTGCGCAGGCGATTGCGGCCGACGCTCTCGCCGGCCCCGCGGCCGCCCTCTTTTAGCGCGTCGCTCAGGTTGACGGTGCTCGCCTGCATCGCCGGGACCAATCCAAACACCAAGCCGGTGATCACGCTGACCGCGAGCAGGAACACAACAACGCGAGCGTCGATCGTCACGGTCTCGACACGGGGAATGTCCGCGGGGCTCAACGCGACCAGTGCATGCGTTCCCCAAGTCGCAAGCAGAAGACCGGCACAGGCGCCCATGGCCGTAAGCAGCAGATTTTCTGTCAGGAACTGCCGGACCACACGCGCGCGCGGAGCGCCAAGAGCAGCGCGCACGGCAATTTCTTTCTGGCGAGCAGCGGCGCGGGCCAGCAACATATGCGCGACGTTGGCGCAAGCGATTAAGAGCACGAATCCCACGGCTCCCAGGAGGACCAGCAGTGGAACTTGGACCTTTCCGACGACTTGCTCCAGGAGAGGTGTCACCGCGACGTCGCGGTTTGTGCCTGGGAATTGCTGCTCTAGTCGCGCGGTGAGTGTTGCAATCTCAACGCGAGCCTGCGCGAGCGTGACCCCAGGCTTGAGCCGCGCGAAGATTCGCAAACTGTTGCCGCCACGGTCGTGGATTCGCTCGCCAAATGCAATCGGCACCCACAACTCCGCGTGCGTGGCCCAAAAGGGTGCAAACCTGAATTCGCGGGGCATAACACCAACGACGGTGTATAGCTCACCGTCAAGTTTGATCGCCTTCCCGATCACGTTCCCATCTCCGGCGAAACGCCGCTGCCAGAGTCGGTAGCTCAGAATGACCTCGTGCTCTGCGCCTTTTTGATCCTCTTCCACCGTGAACACTCTGCCCAATTGTGGCTCGGCGCCGAGCATAGGGAAAAGGTTCTGCGTCACCTTGAGCCCTGGAATATGTTCGGGTGAATCGACATCGGTCAAATTCGGCGACCAGTACTCCGCAGCGGCCATGGCTTCGAACGAACCGCTCTGCTCGCGCCAGTCGGTGTAGTTGCCGGCGGAGACGGGACTCGCGCCGTCATGCAAGAGAGTGACCAGCCTATCAGAATCCTTGTAAGTCAACGGGCGAAGCAACACAGCGTCCACGACACTGAAAATCGCCGCGTTGGCGCCGATGCCGAGAGCGAGGGTGAGGACCGCGACACAGGTGAAGCCGGGATTTTTCGCGAACATGCGCGCGCCGAAGCGGATGTCTTGGAGCAGCGTTTCCAGGAACGGGAGGCCGCGACGTTCACGATAGAGTTCTTTGGTTTGTTCCACGCCGCCGAATTCGCGGCGTGCGGCGTGGCGCGCTTCATCTGGAGTCATTCCACCGCGAATGTTTTCTTCGGTGAGTGCTTCGAGATGAGCGTGCAGCTCGACATCGAGCTCGGTCTCGCGACGGTTTTTGCCAAACAGACCTTTGATTCGAAGAGCCAGGATGCGCAACCAAGTCATGTTTGTACTCCCCTTCGGGCGTTCATCAGCTTGCTCGCGTGACTATTCGTAACGCAGGGCGACAACGGGATCGACTCGCGTGGCGCGCCGAGCTGGGAGATACGAAGCTAAAGCGGCGACTACACCAAGCAGGAACGCACGCTCCGGCAAACGCGAGAGGATCGGCGGAGCCGACTTCGAACAGCATGCTGCCAAGTAATCGGCTTAGCCCGTATGCAGCAGCCAAACCAACGGCCATGCCCGCAGTCACAAGAAAAGCCATGTGACTCACGACGTTGCGAAGAATGTCGCCGGGCTGCGCGCCCAGAGCCATGCGGATTCCGATTTCGCGCGTGCGGCGGGCGACGGAGAAAGCCACTACGCCGGAAAGTCCGAGCGAGGCCAACAGCGTGGCGAGCAATCCGAACAAGCTCGAAAGCCAGGTCAGAAGCCTTTCTTGCGTGAGCGAATTGTCGATCTGAATTTCCAGCGTGGTGGTTGCGTAGAGAGGCAGGTTGGCATCGAGGTCGTGGACTTGCGCTCGGACTAAGTCGCTGATTTTTTCCGGGTCGCCAGAAGTGCGCACTTGCAGCGTCAGGTCAAAGAGGCGCTCTTCCTGCGCCATCGGCGCATAGAAATGGCGGCGCGGCGCTTCCGAGAGATGCACGTACTTGGCATCTTTCACAACGCCAATGATTTCGCGGTCCGGCGGAACTTTCGGATCGTCGTCGGTTCCAATTTTTTTGCCGAGAGGATCTTTGCTTCCGAAGAAATAGTGCGCCATCGTTTCGTTGATGATGACGACTTTCGGACGTGCGGCTGTGTCCTGCTCCGTGAAGTCACGGCCTTCCACAAGGGCAATACCCATGGTCGCGAAGTAGCCGGGAGAAACGACGGCAGCGTTGGGGCTCATGTTTTCGTCAGGGCCGGGTTGGTAGCCTTCCACTTTGACGCCCTCCTGATCCCAGCCGCCGGAAATGACGGAGCTAGTGGTCAAGCTCGCGGAACGCACGTCCGGCAGAGTTCGAACGCGCGACAGAAGATCGTCGTAAAGCGATTTGATTCTTTCTTGCGGATAACCGTTCATGGCTGGGTTGAGCGTCGCCAGAAAAACATTCTCTTTTGTGAAACCGGTATTTACGCCGCGCAAGTTTCGCAGGCTGTGGAGAAATAGACCCGCGCCGATCAGAAGCGGCAGCGAGAGCGCCACCTGCAGAAAAATAAGTGCGCTGCGCAGACTGAAGAGGCGTTCACCCGAAGCGATCGAGGGAGCATCGGCGCGCAACGCGATGGATACGCCGGCATGCGAAAGCTGCAATGCAGGAGCCAACCCGAAGAGTAGCCCGGTGACTAAGGATGCGAGCAATGCGAAACCAAGAACTCGCAGATCCATTGGAGCCTGTAAGTTTGCGCTGTAGTCTGCCGGCAGAAAACCGAGCAAGGCCGTCTTCGCCCAGTAGGCAACGACAATTCCCGCGCAGCCACCCAGCACGGCAAGCAGCAGGCTCTCCGTCAACCACTGACGTACGAGTCTTCCCCGGCTCGCGCCAATGGCCAGCCGCACGGAAATTTCTTGTTTTCGTTTTGCATTTCGTGCGAGGAGAAGATTCGCGAGGTTGGCACAAGCCACCAACAGGACAATGCCTGTCACGCAGAACATCAGGAGCAGCGGGCGCTCCATTTCCGTGCGCAGATGCGCGAATCCCTGATTGCCTGGCACCAGTTGAATGTGGCTCGCGAGGGAGCGCTCTTTGTCGTGAGCGTTGACGCTCGCTCCGAGTTCCTGCAGCTCCGCCGCAAGAACCTGGTGATAGAGAATGTCGAGCGAAGCTTGCGCTTGCGCGACGGTGACTTCCGGCTTGCGGCGCGCCAGAACTGTCATCCAGCGGTGCTGCGGATTTTGCAGGCGATTTGCGGGCACGGGACGGAAAACCTTGGCCATCATCATGGGCACGCGAATATCCGGATTGCGCGCCATTTCGGTGCCGTAAAACCCTGGCGGCGTGACGCCGATGACGCGGATCGGATTGTCATTCAGGATGATGTTCTTGCCGACGATCGCCCGATCGCTGCCGAATCGTCGTTGCCAGTAGCCGTAGCTCAAGACAGCGACAGGATGAGCGCCGGGTGTACGGTCGTCTTCCGGTCCGAACAGCCGGCCGAGAAACGGCTGCACGCCGAGGGTCTCAAAATAATTTCCGGAGACCATTTCGCCTACCGCGCGTTCGCTTTGCCCGCCGTAACTGGCGTTGAAATCAAGACCAGCACGCGTCAAAACATTTGCGAACACCGTGTTTTTGTCGCGAATGGCCTGGTACATCGGATAGGAGAAGTCATCTTCTTCTGGCTCCTGAGACCGGACATCCGTGTACTTGATGACGACGAGTTCTTGCGGATTGCGGACCGGGAGGTTGCCTAGCAAAACGGAATTAACCAGCGAGAACAGGCCCGTGTTAGCGCCAATGCCGAGCGCCAGAGTCAGAATTGTAACCGCTGTGAAACCGGGGTTCTTCACCAGCATGCGCGCCGCGTAGCGCAAGTCCTGCACGAGCGTTTCAAAGAGCGGCAGGCCGCGTTGATCGCGATAGGATTCTTTGGCTTGCTCAATTCCGCCGAATTCGCGACGCGCTGCTTGACGTGCTTCTGGTTCGTTCATGCCACGCCGGATGTTTTCTTCGGTGAGCGCATCGACGTGAGCGCGCAGTTCGATGTCGAGTTCTCCATCCAGATTCCGCTTGCGGAAAATTCCAGCCAATCGCGATGCGACAATGCGTAGCCACTCCATCTCAGGCTCCTTCGGCGCGTCCGAGCAAACGCGTCATGAGAGCGGCCATGCGCTCCCAGCTTTCTGTCTCGGCTAAAAGTTGTTTGCGACCGCTGCGTGTCAGCGAGTAATACTTGGCTTTGCGATTGTTGTCCGAGACGCCCCATTTCGCGGATATCCAGCCGCGCTGCTCGAGCCTCAACAGCGCTGGATAAAGCGTGCCCTGGTTGAGCTTGAGCAGGTCCGCGGAAACCTGTTGAATACGCACGGCAATGCCATACCCATGCAGCGGACCGAGGGCATCGAGAGTCTTCAGTACGATCAGGTCGAGCGTGCCTTGCAACACTTCGCCGCGCGTTTGCGCCATGCGGTTCTCCTTTTGACGATCTACAGGAGGCTATCCTTACTCCTGTTGATTGTCAACAGGTCGTGCACCTGTATAGACGAAGCAGCGAGGAAATCGTTTCGTGAGCCTTCAAGTTTTCTTGGTAAACGCGAAAGCCACCCCCTAAACGCGCCAAATACCCTGCAAATGAGGACTTCCTAACAACACTCGTTGACCTTGGCACGCCGGGGGACCTACGATGGCCGGGCAAATTCAGCAGCGAAAACGCATTAGGGAGATTTCCATGCATTCATGCAAGCAGTCCGCGGGTCTTCGCGCCAGCCTCTGCCTCTTGAGTTTGGCGGCGCTCCTCGCGCTAGCTCCGTTGAGCGGAGCGCAGGGTTTAGTAAGCAGCGATCTTTCCCGCTTCCGATTTGTTGGCGACGCTGTTTTATCGCCGGACGGTCACCGTATTGCTTACCCTGTGATTCTGTACGATCGCCCCGGCCGGCCCGCTCCGCAACTCTGGGTTATGGATCTCACCACGCAAAAATCCATTCGCATCGGAGGCGAAAAAGATGTTACGGGCAATCCGCGCTGGTCGCCCGATGGAAAGTGGCTGGCGTTTCAGGGCAGAGTCGGCGACAAACACGGATTGCTTCTCGCCCGTCCAGATGGTTCCGAGGTCACAACTCTCGTCGAGAAAATGAGCGGCACCAACAGCCCATTACCAGGAGGCGGCCAAGACGTTACATGGTCGCCCGATGGCAAACAAATCGCTTTCATTTCCTCGACTCCCGACGAACGAGCCGCCGAAGCCAGCGGCGATCCGATGGTTATCACGCGCTACTTGTACAAGCCCGACGCCGGAGAAGGCATGACGCGCTTCAACGATAACCAACGGTTGCACATTTTTGCCGTGGACGTGGCCACCAAGCAAGTACGCCAGCTGACGCAAGGAATCTACGACGAGCACTCCATTGACTGGTCGCCGGACGGCAAGGAGATTCTCTTTGCGTCAAATCACGAGCCGAATCAGGACGAATTTTTCAATTACGACATTTTCGCGCTCAATGTCGCGGACAGCAGCATTCGCCGGCTGACCGCTACCGAATACAACGAGTACGAACCGCTTTGGTCGCCCGACGGCAAGCACATCGTCTATCGAGGAACGAAGCGCGGCTTGACGGACCGCGAGACGACCATGGAAGACACGCACGTCTGGATGATGAACGCCGACGGTAGCGATCGTCGCGAAATCGGCGCAGTGATTGACAATCGCCAGGGCGCGCCGAAGTGGGCGCCGGACAGCAGCGCGGTGTACTTCACCGTCCAGGAGCGCGGAAGCAATCATCTGGTGCGCTTGCCAATCTCGGGCGGCGCGCCGGAATACCTCGTGAAGGATACAGGGAACGTTGGCGGATTTTCTGTCGCCAAGGATGGAACGCTGGTCTATGTGTTCACATCCCCTCGCGACATGGGAGAGCTTTATGTCAAGTCCGGCACCGCCGCGGCGCGCAAGCTGACGGACCTAAACGCGGAAATCCTTGCAGGAAAGAAAATTGGCGAGGTCGAGTCTTTCACTTTCACCAGCAACGACAACAAATTTGAAGTCGAAGCGTTTCTCACCAAACCTGTTGGAATGACCGCGACGTCGAAGCATCCTCTCATCGTGAACATTCATGGCGGCCCACACGGGCAGAACGGCCCCGGCTTCAATTTCAGGAATCAGGTCTATGCCGCACACGGCTGGGCGACGCTGAACGTGAATTTTCGCGGCTCGACGGGCTACGGACAGAAATTCGCGGACGCCGTCTTCGCCGATCAGGATGGTAACGAAGGCCAGGATGTTTTGTACGGCGTCAGCGCAGCGGTCCGCCGCTACTTGTGGATCGACCGCGAGCGCATGGGCATCGAAGGCGTAAGCTACGGAGGCCAGCTCACGGACTGGCTTATCACGCAGACGAACGAGTTCAAAGCCGCGATCCCAACCGCCGGCATCGCCAACCTGGTCAGCTACAACTACATGACCTACTACAATCAGTATGAGGAAATGGAGTTCGGCCAATTTTTGCATCAAGGCAATTTGATGGATGTGGCTTGGGAACGCTCGGCGCTGAAGCACGTGGCCGGAGCGCACACGCCGACCATGCTTATTCACGGGGAAAACGACAACGACGTGCCCATCGCAGAGGCGGAACAGTTTTTCATTGCACTAAAGGACGTGGGAACGGAGGCGGTCTTCGTGCGCTACCCACGCGAAGGCCACGGCATCCGTGAAACAAAGCATGTGATCGACTGGACCGACAGGTCTATCGCCTGGTACGAGAAACACTTTGCAAAGGCGGGCGCCGAAGGCATCACAAACGTCCAGCCTTGATTTGCGCTGGTGAAGGAAGCGGTGGCTTCGTCGGTTAACGCCCGAGCCACAGAAACTGACAAACGCAGAAAGAGCCCCGATGGAACCGGGGCTCTTCTGTGAAACCATTTCGAATTTCGTGTTTCGAATCTGGAATCTGCGCTTACGACTTGGCTTCTGCTCCAGCCGTCGCCACAGCAGCCACTTCTTCCCGGGCAGCGCGCTTGATGCGGGCAGCCTTACCGCGCAAATCGCGCAGGTAATAGAGGCGCGCGCGGCGAACTTTGCCCTTGCCGACCACTTCAATCGAGCTGATCGAAGGTGAGTGCAGCGGGAAAATACGCTCGATGCCAACGCCAAAGCTCACGCGGCGCACGGTAAACGTGGCACCCGAAGCGCGGCCCTTTTTGGAGATTACGACCCCTTCGAACGCCTGCAGGCGTTCCTTTTCCTTCTCGCCCTCGCCTTCTTTCAGGCGGACGTTGACGCGTACCGTGTCGCCAGGGCGAAATTCGGGGAGGTCTTTGCGCAGTTGCGCTTCATGGAGTTTTGCAATAACCAGATTCATGTTCGTATTCCCTGCAGACCCACTCAGGCGGGGCCAGCTCTTCAAAAGCAAACCCCAATTATAGCCAAATATTCACAATTTACCTAGCGCAATCCGCCAGAGGCCGTGAGCCCATTTGACTTCTAGTGCCTCTTAAAGCTATGAATTTGCTGATCCGGCTCCGGCTGTATGCACCGGCATTCGGTTGATGCCGGGAGGAACTTGCGATATGAGCGTCGAAAAGCAGACCCAGGCAAACGTCAAGCAAGCGGTGCCCTTTTTCGGCGTTTCCAGCATGGAAGCATCCCTCCGTTTTTATGTGGATGGCCTTGGCTTTCGGATGACCAACAAATGGATCGACGAGGGCAAACTTCGCTGGTGTTGGCTGGAGATTGGTGGCGCGGCGTTGATGCTGCAGGAGTTCCGGAAGGAAGGCCACGATTCCTGGAAGCCCACCGGCAGATTGGGAGAAGGCGTAAACATCTGCTTCATGTGTGAGGACGCTTTGACAATCTTCCATGAAGCTGCAGCGCGCGGAATCAAGGCCAGCAGGAATCCGTTCGTCGGAAACGCCTTGTGGGTGGTGTCGTTTTCGGACCCGGACGGTTACAGGATCGACTTCGAAAGTCCGACGGATGTCCCCGAAGAGACGGAATACTCAGGGCAAGTTAAATGACTGGCGACTCCGCAAGCTCTTAAGCCTGCGCGGGCACGGAAGACGTTGCGCTGAATGACGCTGGTCCGCGAAGCGCTCCATTTCTTCGAGTTGCGGGCTGAATTGGAGCAGCACCAGATCGACGCCAACGGCTTCGAATTGCGCGAGCCGCTCGGAAACCTGTTCCGGCGTGCCGACGAGCCCCGAGCGCAGGCCGCGATTCGAAACCGAGTAGTCTTCGAGCGAAACGCGCTGCTCGAGTTGCGTTCCGGCGAGCCACTGCTGGTAATTCGCATTGCCGGCGGCGGACTGGTTGACGTCGGTGATGCGCTTTAGCTCATCCTGCGCTTCCTTCTCGGTTTCGCGCACGATGGTATAGCCCGCAACGCCGAACTTCAGCGGCGGAAGGTCGTGCCGGGCACGGCGTTCCCGCAAATCCGCGATTTTTTCCCCGACACGCTCCGGCGGATCGCCGTGCATCAAGTAAGCGTCGCATTTTTCCGCGATGAGATCCTTCGCCGCAGGCGATTCGCCTCCGGCATAGATTGTCGGATGCGGTTGAGCCACCGGCTTGGGCTCGAGAATATTGTCTTCGACGCGGTAATACTTCCCTGCATAAGAAAAATGATCTTTCGCCCACACGCCGTGCAGCACGTCGAGCCATTCGTTGGTGCGCGCATAACGATCATCGTGTTGTTCGAATCCCACACCGTACTTCTTCGCTTCGTCCGACCACCACGACGAAACGACGTTGAGCGTAAGGCGCCCGCCGCTAATCTGATCGATATTCGCGGCTTGCTTGGCAAGCAGCGCCGGCAGATGAAACGTCGGCCGCACCGCAACCATCAACTCAAGCCGCTCGGTGACCGCAGCCAACGCAGCCGCCGTTGACCATGCATCGAGCGACGGCGCCTCCACTCCTTTAATGTCGTTCAAATTCAATTCCGCGATCAGCATCAAGTCGAAGCCGATCTGTTCGCTGCGCTGCGCGAGCTTTTTAACGTAAGGCCAGGTCGCGGGCATCTTTTCGTCCGCGACGTTGCGCAGCCATCCGCCGAAATACGGGAAGCCAGTAGCCGTATCTCATCGAATGCTCCCAGTGGAGACGAACCCATCACTTCGGCTGGCCTCGTGAATCCGCGCTTCATTAATGAGGTAATCCGCCAGTCGGGCGTAGGGATTGAAGCCAATCATGCGTTCGGGATCGGAAACAAAATTCGAGAGCGCGTTGATATCGTAATAGAGCAGTCGCCCGGTGCGGTCGTCGATGACGTACTCAATGCCACCAACTTCGATGTCGGCAACTTCCATGATGCGCTCAACGTCTTCGATAACTTGCCGCGGCGGTTCGTAGGCTTCGACGGTCAACCCGGATTTTGGCGCATCGACAGGACATGCCAGACGCGTCAGCTCTTCGCCCTTCGTGTTCTTGCAAATATCCGCTGGGCACAAATCAAACGTGTCGCCCGTAATGTGAATCTGAATCGCATATAGATATTCACCGCCGAGGACTTCCACGCGCGTGATTACGCCGTCGCGCGCCTTGAAAAACTCCTGCACCAGCGCGACGTTGTCGATTCCAAACGACAAGCTATTCTCTTCCACCGCAGCGCGCAGTTCGTCCGCCGAATTGAACTTCTTTATCCCCGCTCCGCTTCCGCCGATATTCGGCTTGATAATCAACGGATAGCCGATCCCTTCCGCCGCGCTAAGCGCTTGCGACGGATGATTGATCACCCTCGCTTTCGGATATTGCAAACCCAGCGCTTCCAACACCGTACACTGCAAAGCCTTGGAAATTTCGTGAGTGAAAGCCCGCGACCCATTCACCACGCGAACGCCTTTTTCTTCCAGATGAGCCAGGTAGTTAAGAGTGTAGAAAATCCCATGGCCGATTCCGCGCTGCCACGCCGAAGGACTCATCCGATTGAAGAGCAACGAATACTCGCGCTCCTTCGCCGCGACATCGTACTGATGATTTCGCGCGTCCACCCTGACCCAGTTCACGCCCCGCGCATCGAGTTGGTCGAACAGCGGCTTGAACCAATGCTGTTGTTCGTAATAGATGGCGATGGGTTTCCCTGCGCCTTGCTCCTTGCCGTTTCCGCTTGCCGCGTCGCTCATGGCACCTTGCTCCTCATTCACTTAACAATGAAAAAGGGCCGCTTATTCCGAGCGGCCCTGGATTCCTTTTAGGTTTAGTTTCGCGCTAGACCGAAGGACTTCCCATGCCGCTTGCAGCGGTACACATACAAGCACAGCATGGACACGCGCAGGCCTTCCCATAAGCCCAAACGCCTTTTATGGCGCGCAAATCCTCGTTCTGAAGCGCGACTTTCATCGAAATCTCAGTATACCGCGAGCTCTTTTCAGCGCAAAAGCAAATCCGGGCGGTTACGCTGGGTCTTCTCCAGTGCCGCGGCGCGGCGCCAATTCGCCACTTCCGCGTGGTTGCCGCCAATCAAAACATCAGGCACCTTCCAGCCGCGAAAATCAGCGGGTCGCGTGTAGTGCGGAAAATCCAAAAGGGTGCAAGACTCCGATCGCGATACGCCACCTGTGGGGGCGGGGCTTGCTTGCCCTGAGGTTTCTCGAAGGGCCCCGCCCGCGCCTCGCACGGCGGGAAATTCGGCATCCGGCGGAAGGGGCACGGCATGCCGTGCCCCTACGGGAGAAAAGGCGGGATTCGCACTAAACGATTCATTCTGCGAAGAAGCTTCATTTCCCAGCGCGCCGGGAATAAGGCGGGTCACCGCATCGATAATCAACATCGCAGGAAGCTCTCCCCCGCTCAGCACATAATCTCCAACGGAAATTTCCTCCGTAGCGAGATATTCGGCCACGCGCTCATCGACCCCTTCATACCGCCCGCACAGCAGCACGATGCGATCCAGCTGTGCATACCGTCGCGCAGTTTCTTGTCGAAAGAGCTTCCCCGCGGCCGACATCAAAACAATGGCCGTCTTCGGGTCCTGCACAACGGGCTCTTCGGCGCTCCCCAAGCTACGCCCAAGCAGCGCTTCGGCTGCCTCGAAAAGCGGCTCAGGCTTGAGCACCATCCCCTCGCCTCCGCCAAACGGCCGGTCATCCACGCTGCGGTGGCGATCTTTGGTGAAGACACGCAGGTCTTGTATCTGAACCTCGACGAGGTTTGTCTCACGGGCTCGCCGCAAGATGCCATGATCGAGCGGGCCCGCAAAAAATTCTGGAAAAATTGTGACGAGGTCGAAACGCATCTTTAGCCAGTGTAGCCAAACAAGGAATCACCTGCCATCGAGTCTTTCATCTCCATGCACTCACAGAGCGGAAATCCTATGCCAGCGAGGGTCAGGGTCGGTTTCTGTACCTCAGACCAGCTTGTGCCGCCCTGCGTCGCTTCGTAATCTTGTCACACCAGTTTACCGCCTGAATCCAGCCCGCTTGAGGAGTCACGCGATGGCGTTCCTTTTACGTGTCCGCGAAAACTTGCGCATCTTGTTGATGGGCTTGCTCTTTGTTCAGCTTGCAGGTTGCGCCGGGCTTTCTTCCGGAGGCGCCGGCACCAACGGCAACAGCGGCGGCGGCGCGACGGCTCCTGCAGCCCCAACGGGTTTGCTGGCAACTGCGGGAAACGCCGAGGTCAGCCTTACCTGGAGCGCGAGCTCCTGGAGCTACGGGGTATTACGTCCAACGCGCCACGGTGAGCGGCGGCCCATACGTACAAATCGCTGTCCCCGCGGCGAATAGCTACACCAACTCTGGTCTGACCAATGGGACGACCTACTATTATGTCGTCTCGGCGTTCAATTCCGCCGGCCAAAGCGCAAATTCCAGTCAGGCCAGCGCTACACCGGTCTCTCCTGCGGCACCGCCCGCCACCCCAACCGGGCTCCAAGCCATGGCAGGCAATGCCCAGATAGGCCTCATCTGGACTGCAAGCACGGGTGCAACGAGCTATCGCGTCAAGCGCAGCACCACGAACGGCGGCCCGTACACGCAAGTTTCGGCGCCGACCGGCGCGAGCTTCACGGATACCGGTCTCACCAACGGCACGACCTATTTCTATGTAGTCTCGGCGCTGAACGCTGCTGGAGAAAGCGCCAATTCTTCTCAAGTGAGCGCCACGCCTGCGGCTCCAGCTGCGCCTCCCACCGCGCCAACCAGTCTGCAAGCTACTGCGGGAAATGCCCAGGTCAGCCTCGGGTGGACAGCCAGCGCAGGCGCGACGGGTTATCACGTCAAGCGTGCGACAACCAACGGTGGTCCCTACACGCAAATTTCAGCTCCTACGGCAGCGAGCTTCACGGATACGGGGCTGACCAACGGCACGACTTACTACTACGTCGTCTCCGCGTTGAACTCCACGGGTGAAAGTGCCAACTCCGCGCAAGCGAGCGCCACTCCGGTCGCTCCTGCCACGCCACCCGCCGCGCCAACAGGTTTGAACGCCACGGCAGGGAACGCACTTGTGAACCTCACGTGGACGGCCAGCGCAGGCGCGACGAGCTATCACGTGAAACGCAGTACAACGAGCGGCGGTCCCTATACGCAGATTTCAGCGCCCACGGCGGCGAGCTTCACGGATACTGGCCTCACCAACGGCACGACTTACTACTATGTCGTCTCAGCACTGAACGCCGCCGGCGAGAGCACCAATTCTTCACAGGCCTCCGCAACTCCTGCGGGCGCCGCGCCCGACGTGACCATAACGGTCAATCCCGCAATCAACAAACCCATCTCTCCATACATCTACGGCATCAATTTTTATTCGGGCGTCACCGGCGCACCTCCGCTCCTTACGATGGACCGCGACGGTGGCAATCGTTGGACAGCCTACAACTGGGAAACCAACGCCTCCAACGCCGGCAGCGACTATCTCTACGAAAACGATGACTACCTCAGCTCCAGCACCGTGCCCGCAGAAGCCGTAAGAAGTTTCATAGCTGGCGATCAAGCCGTCGACGCGGCCAGTCTCGTGACTTTCCAGCTGCAAGGCCTAGTGTCCGGAGACGAAAGCGGCCCAGTCACCACGGCGAATCCGCCTGACATGACGCGCTTCAAAACCGTCGTCGATAAAAAGAGCACCGTCTCCAGCGCTCCATTCACGCTCACGCCGCCAACGACGGACGCCAACGTTTACATGGACGAATTTATCTGGGCACTCGATCAGAAGTTCACGGGCATGGGAATCTTCGGCGCGAGTCCCACGCATCCGACTTTCATCAGCTTGGATAATGAGCCCGAGCTTTGGAACTCCACTCACCTGGAGGTGCAAGGCCCCACGGCCGTAACTTCGGACAATTACATCACCAAGACCATCAATCTCTCACAAGCCTTGAAGGATCAATTCCCCGATGTCGTGATTTTCGGCCCGGTGCATTACGGCTTTCAGGGCATCTACAACTGGCAAGGCGAACTGAGCGCCACACCTAACGGGACAAACTGGTTCCCGGATAAATATCTCCAGGCGCTGAAGACCGCTTCGACAACGTACGGAAAGCCCCTCGTGGATGTCTACGATTTCCACTGGTACGTCGAGGAGTACGACTCCAATGGAACGCGCGCACTTGATCTCACAAGCACTACTCTCACCGCCGCACAAATCCAGTTGATCGTGCAAAGCCCGCGCGCCTTGTGGGACCCAACTTTCACCGATTCAACCAACAGCAATCCCTGGATCTACCAGGAACTCGGCAGCACTCCCATCAATCTTCTCGGCCGCCTGCAAGCCAAGATCAACGCAGAAAATCCCGGCATGAAAATCTCCATCACGGAATACGAGAACGGCGGCTGGAACCACATCGCTGGCACTATCGCCCAGGCGGACAACCTGGGAATCTTCGGCGCTCAAGGCCTCTTCGCCGCCAGCTTCTGGCCTCCGAACGGAACTTATTCCTATGCACTCGCTGGCTTCCGCGCCTTCCGCGGCTTTGATGGCGCGAACGCCAGCTTTGGCGACACTTCGCTCCAGTCCAGCTCGAGC
>CAVUWC010000002.1:0-573073 GCA_963745095.1 uncultured Acidobacteriota bacterium
CGAGGAGTTCGTGGATTAGGGTTTGGTAGGGCTTGGATTGCTTGGCGGCCATGCGGCGAAGTTGGCGGAGGAGTTTTGGAGCGATGCGGATGGCGATGAGTTGTTTGGCGTGGCCGGTGGTGGGGCGGCCGACTCTGCGGGCGCGATGCAGCTCGGCGGCGGTCGATTCGGGGATGTCCGAGAGATCGAGTTTGCTATCCGGCGTAGGCTTGGCGCTCTTTGCGCGTCGCTTGGCGCGCGCTGATGATGCGAATAAGTTCCTGGCCATGTTTTTAACCTCCGCTGCGTGTACACGACGATGAGAATTCTGCCCGTGAGCGACGACCCGAGGCGCTTAGAGCGCTGCTCCGAGTAGGAGTGCTCGGGATCGTCCCAATCGAGTGCGTCGGGGTCGACGAAAATCGTTGCGGCTTCTTCAAACGAGACAGCGTGTTTCTTGAGGGTGTTCAGCGCCTTGTGGGCGTTCCAAGAGAACACATTTGTGTATATACGCTAATTCAGAGGGATTGTAAATAGCGCGAAGAGCGGACGCGCATTGGGACGCGTGGCCCACTCCTCTGTCTTAATTCGGGTGCGTGGCAGCGGTGACGTTGAAGCCTTTCATCAGGAGGACGCGGACGCCGACGTGGGCTACTTCGTAGGTGGAGAGGCGGACTAGGAGTTTAGGGCGCAGCATGCTGCGCCACTACAGGTGGAGACGAGGCGGTCAGATGCCGGCGTACCAGGCGTAGCCGGATTCGGGCGAGGCGGAGCCCAGACCCTTGCCGAAGCGCTTGAGACTGTCGGTGACCGTGAGGTGGGTGATGAATTTGACGTTTTTGTAGCCGAGCTGGCGGGGAACGCGCATGCGGAGCGGCCCGCCGTTGCCGACGGGAAGTTCATCGCCATTCATGCCATAGGCGAGAAAAGTTTGCGGGTGTGCCGCATCGGCCATATCGATGCTGTCCCACCAGTTTTTATCGATGGAGAAGTAGACGACGTAGCGGGCGTGCGGCTGGACGCCGACGGCATCGAGGACGTGGTGGAGAGGCACACCGATCCACTCGGCGATATAGGACCAGCCCTCTTCGCACTGGATCATAGTGACGTGGCTGCGAGACGGATAACTCTTGAGCTGGGCGAGGGAGAACGAGGCGGGGCGGTCGACGAGACCGTCGATGGAGAGGCGCCAGTCGGCGAATCCGCCGGCCTGAAGGCGTTTGAAAACGTCAGGCAACGGAGCCATTTCGTTGGCGAGCGGAGGCTTGGAGATTTGGCTTGGAGAGAACTCGCGAGCCATGGAGTGGCTGGTGAGAAGGCGCTGGGAAGCGTAAGTGAGCGTTTCGCCGAGGCCGAAAATTCCGCCGTGATCGGGAGGGACGAATCCATACTTTTGCGCGAGGCGCGCGGCTACGCCGAGGCCTGCGGCACCGGCAGTAGCGGCGAGTCCGGTGCCGATCAGTTTGCGACGGGAGATATGGCTCATGCGTGCTCCTTCTTTAACCCAAAGGGGGAGTGGCGGCGCGGCCGGTGATCATGGCGCGCGTTCTGCTCCAGAATCCGGCGAGAAAAACCATGGCCGACGTGGACGAGCAGGAAGAGAACGAGAGCCAGGGAGACGAAGAAGTGCAGCGTGCGGGCGGATTGCTGGCCGCCAAGCGAATTGACGGCGAAGGGAAACGCGGAAACAAAGGCGGGGGACATGGCCAAGCCGGTCCAGATAACTAACGGGAACAGAACGAAGATCACGAAGAGGTAGGCGAGTCGCTGAAGGAGATTATACGACCAGGCTTCTCCGGCAGGCGGGCGACGGAAGCGCAAATTCTTAGCGATTGCAGTCCAGAACGCGCGCAACGAAAGATCGGATTTTGCGGGGAGCAAATTTTTGCGCAAGTGCCCACTGAAGAGGGCGTAAAGCACATAGAGCAAGCCGGTCAATACGACAATCCAGGCAGATTGGAAGTGGAGGTAGCGGCTCCAGCCGTTCTGGTCCGGGAGGACGTAGCCGTAGCCGGAGGGGACCATGGCGCGCGAGGAGGGGATGTGGAGTTTGAAGAGAGGCGTGGTTAGTACGTTGCCGGTTTCGCCCCAGTAGAAGCGCGGATGAGAGATGACGATTTCCGTGCCGGTGACAAGCAGGGCGAGAAAGCAGAGGGTGGTGATCCAGTGAGTGACGCGGACGAGGAGAGCATGGCGCGAAGTAACCGTCGTCGTCGGGACGGAGGAGGCAGCGGAGGAGGCAGAGGCTGGGACAGAAGCTGCCAGCGGCGCGCCAACGGATTCCAATTCCGCCATATTTTCTTGGCTCCCTGCTGAGGGTACGACTCGCTCCCCGAGATAGTGGTCATACTAACACGGCGGCTAGTCGTTGGGTTTTTCTGGGGCGGGTGGCGGCGCCTTGACTGTTGGTTTGCCTGCCGTTTGCAGTTTTGTTTCTTGCAAACGGTGGGTCACTCCGCTCTACCTCTGGCCTTTCTACTGACTACTCACTACTCTCTATTCACTACTCACTCTTTACAACTCACTCTCTCAAAACACTTTTCCACCGGCCCGATTCGAAAGCCACGCTAACCAACACCAAACAAATAGCTTACTAATTAACACTTGACAATCAGTACGAATCTGCTATAGTTGCGGTGTATTTAGTGGCGGAGGAGAAAGCAAGGACGCCTTGCCTCCGCAGCCCATCTCCCTTGCCACTCTCCCTAAAAATCCAATGGCCTCCTCACCCTCCCTCTGCTCCCGTCTGTCTTTGCTACGCGCTCGGCACCTGTCTCTCATTCTCCCGAATCTGAGCCGAAAGGCTACTATCCCCTTTAGAATCACATCTTTTGCAAACCCCCACCACCTAACCCCCATGGATTCATATTCTTACAAAAAACAGGGGGAGGGGGTGGCCGGCCCCCGCAGTCTCTTCCAACTGCCCCCTAACTCATCCGTCAGGCACAGCAAAGCTCGTTTACCCCGAGCAGAAGCGAGGGGCAACCCCTTTCCGCTCATGGGCTTACCTCACAGGCCCTTGGATGCCCCGGGGTGTCCCCCCGCTCCCTTTGCCTTGCAACCCAAAGCAACCGATCCTGACTCACCCGGGGCCCATGGCATCGCAAATCACTTCAGCGACGATCCACCCTTCGTAAGCCTTGGAGCCAGCGCCTTCGCGTCTAGCTGCTCCCGACATCAGATTTTAACAATGCTGCATGGGACAAATCGGCGGGCAGCGAGGCAGACTCGGATATAACAAGCCCATGGCTTGTACTCGACCATAGCCTCACGTGGGGTGGAGCTTATGACATGTAAATCCTGTAGTTCGGAAAACCAGCGAAAGTTCAGCTCCGAGATCATCGTCCATTTTGCCGGTCTGAAAAATCTGGACACACCGCCGGTCTTTGTATTTCCCGAACTTCTGGTCTGCCTGGATTGCGGCTTTACGGAATTTGCCATTCCAGAAGCCGAGGTAAGTCTGCTAGGACAAGCAACCTCGGCACATGGGGCCGCAACACGCCCGACTCAGGGGTGGAATTTTGCCCTAACGGAGGTCGCCGCTGGGTTGCCGTACAGGTGTAGTGAAGCCGAAATCCGTGAACCTGTTGCTGACAAAACGCTTGCCATGAAGGACGGTTTCTACCGCCACTAGCAATTCGTCCGCGCCGTCCGATTTAACCACGTAACCATGCCCACCAGCGCCCAGGGCTGCTGCCGCAATATCCGAGTCACGGTTCTCGCTTAAGAATAGGATCTTCGACCCTGGAGCAACCTTGCGAATGGACGCGGCGGCTTCGATTCCATTTAACTTTGGAAGCCCGATGTCTAACACGATCAAGTCCGGCTGAAATTCCTCCGCTTTTTGCACAGCTTCCAAACCGTCCGAGGCTTCACTGACGATCTCCCAGTCAGGGTTTTCCCTGAGCATGTTGGCGATAAATCTGCGCCACGGTTTGAAGTCATCTACCAGGATAATCCGGCCGGTGCTTGTCATCTGTCTGTTCTCACGACAGTTCGTTTAAGGACTTTCAAAATCCGCGGGATTATACACGCACAGATTTCAGGGTGCGACGGCTTTTTAGTTCGCACCTTACTAAATCTGGTCCTTCGCTCCGGTCCTGTAAAGCAGCAGTTCTAACAGTTGCCTTTTGAGGCATTTCTGCATATAAATGAGCCTCTCAGGCGAGTCCCGCCCGCCGGGAGATAGCGCCACAGGCACGGTTCGTTGACTAAACCTGAATTTCCGCCCGCCAGCTCCCCATTTATGCGTTCTGTTCAGCCTCCAACTCTCGCCCAGTTGAAGGGGCTCGACGATGCCGCGCTAATGGCCCAGCTACAGGGCGGTTGCAACGACGCCCTTGCCGTCCTGTTCGACCGCTACCACCGCCTTGTCCTAAGCATTGCTCTCAAAATTATTCGCGATCCAGGGGAAGCCGAAGACGTCATGCAGAACGTTTTCCTGGAAATTTTCCGGTCGGTGGCACAATTTGACCCCGCCAAAGGCACTACTAAAGTGTGGATTCTCCAATACGCCTATCATCGCGCTATCAACCGCAAGCAACACCTGAATGCGCGGAAGTTCTACGACCAGGCAAATCTGAGCGAGGCCGAGACTCACTTGCCTGAAGCCACTTCCACATTCGGCGGGTTCACCAAACATGAGTTGAAACATCTGCTCCGGCAAGGGCTAGCAACGCTGAACGGCCCCCAAAAGCAGGTTGTGGAACTGGCCAGCTACAATGGGCTTTCGATGCGGGAGATCGCCGACAAAATGGGCGACTCTCTCTCGAATGTACGGCACCACTACTACCGGGGACTAGAGAGACTGCGTTCCTTCGTTGGACAGACGCAGGAGAAGGCGCAGGCAAAGGGAAAGACGGCGGGCAGCAATGACTGATCATTCCCATTTCGAGGAATTGGCCGCTTTGGCAGCGGGCGGATTCCTGTCCAGCGAGGAACTGTTGGAGCTTCGGGACCACGTCAAGGATTGCGTGGAATGCCGGAAGGCCCAGGAGGAATTCAGCGGACTCGTTTGCTCCGGCTTGCCCCTTACGGTGAGCCCAGTCCGCGAATTCATGGATATCGCGAAAACCCGGCCCGACAGCGGCCACCGGGGACGATTTCTTCAACGTGCCAAGCTCGACGGTATCGCTTTCTCTCCAAGCGTCGATGGATCCATCAGGCATCCTGGGAGGCGAGTGGGTCTCTTCGTTCCAGCCGCGACCGCGCTGGTCACCGCGATTGTCGCTGCAGTCTTTTTCGGAACTTACTGGCATCCCGCCTCCCCGGAGTCCAAGCAAACGCGGCTGCAGGTAGAAGAGCTTAAGCGAGAGAACTCGACGCTTACGGCGAACCTCTCCAAGCTAAACGCGTCGCTTGCGGCAAGTCAGCATGAGATCCAAAATCTGCGCAGCGAGTTGGTTAGCGCTAGTGGGACCGCCGAACGGTCCTCCAGCAAGAACGCCGAATTGCTGGAGGAAGCACGCAACCAAGAGAAACTGCTAGCCGACGCAAAAGATGAGGCCGCCCGCGTGAGTCAGTTGCGCCTCAACGACGAAGCTTCCCTTGTGGAAGAAGAGGTCCGCATCGCGCAACTCTCTGATAAGTTGCGAGTTGCAAGCGCCACCTTGGATATGGAGCGGCAACTCGCTGCGGCTGGCCAGGATGTCCGGGAACTGTTGGCGTCCCGTCAGTTGCACGTCATCGACGTCCGTGACACGGACCCGAACGGCAATACCAACAAAGCCTTTGGCCGCGTTTTCCTAACCGAGGGCAAATCCCTCACTTTCTATGCCTTTGATCTGAATGAGGATCGCGTCATGGACGCGAAGAGTGGTTTCCAGGTCTGGGCTGCTCCGGAAGCAGGAAAAAACACGTCTCGAAGCTTAGGCCTCCTGCATGTGGATACCAAAGCCCATGGTCGTTGGGTGCTGAGAGTGGATAACCCCGAGCTCGTTGGGAACATCAATTCCGTATTTGTCACGGTTGGCCCTGCGGCTGGCGGCAAGCAGCCCAGCGGACAGAAGATGCTCTACGCCTACTTGGGCCCGGCCAATCACCCGTAAAAGCGTGTGACGCCCGATAACTGAAGGCATTCCTGCGGTATCCCCGTCTCGCGCTACCGACCTGTCAATTTATCTGCTTGCTTCACTCCGTCCATAAGAACACTCTACTCAGCAGCTTGAACACGTGGTGGAACTAGTTGCTGGGTGCGAGCACTAGGGAGAATGTTCGATGAAGTCTCCTATACTCGCAGTGCTTTTTCTTCTGTTCGCTGTGGCAGCCGGCGCACAGACAGAAAGCGCCCGTATTTCCGGCCGGGTGACGGACCTGACCGGCGCCGTAGTCGTCGGGGCGCAATGCAAGATCACCAATCTTGCGACCGGCGTCTCCGCCAGTACCACTACCAACGAGGACGGGATTTACGTCCTGCCCGCCCTGCACCCTGCAACTTACCGGTTGACCATCCAGAAGGAGGGTTTTCGAACCGTCATCCGGCCGGACCTGCAGCTTTATGTCCAGGATGCAGTCAGCGAAAACTTTACACTCGCTCTCGGCCCTGCGTCTGAGACGATAACCGTTCTGAGCGACACTTTCGGACTGCAGACCGAGTCGGCGGCGGTCAGTACCCTGGTAGACCAGCAGTTCGTCGCCAACATGCCACTGAACGGCCGCAGCTTTCAGCCGTTAATCGCGTTGGCGCCGGGGATAGTCTTCACATCGCAAGATCTCGGGCAAGGCCAGTTCAGTGCGAATGGCCAGCGCAGCAATGCGAACTATTTCATGGTGGATGGTGTAAGCGCAAATTTTGGCGTGACCATCAGCGGCCTCGGTCAGACTCTGGCGGGCGCGATACCGGGATTCACCGCGCAAGGGGGCACGAATGGACTGGTTTCCGTCGATGCCATGCAGGAGTTCCGCATCGAGACCTCGTCGTACCCGCCTGAATTTGGGCACACTCCAGGAGCCCAAATCTCCATCGCCACGAAATCTGGTGGCAACCAGTTCCACGGCACAGCCTTTGACTACCTGCGGAACGACATTTTCGATGCCCGCAACTATTTTGACGCCCCGCCGCTTCCCAAACCCGCGGAGCGCCAGAACGACTTTGGCGGGACGATTGGCGGCCCCATCCGCAAAGACAAGACTTTCTTTTTCGTTTCGTACGAAGGGCTGCGTTTGCAACTGCCGCAGACGGCCTCCGGAGAATTCTTAACGGCGTCGGCCCGGGCCGCAGTTGCGCCCGCCTATCAGCCAATCGTCAGAGCTCTGCCGCTTCCTCCCGCGAACGCGCCTCTCATCGACCCCACCTGCGATAACATCACAAATCCGTGCCTCGCGAACCTCACCGTGGCTTATTCCAATCCCTCTTCGCTCGACGCCACCAGCATCCGTATCGACCAGAATTTCAGCAAGAAAATCACTCTGTTCGCACGCTACGTACACGCGCCCTCTAATGGCACCTACCGGAGCTGGGAGGAATTGCATTTCGAAAACGTGAAGACGGACTCGATGACCGCCGGGATTACCATGTTGCCTAGTTCCACCAAAGTGAACGACTTCCGCGCGAACTGGAGTCGCTACACTGCCGCCTTCCTAACCAACCTTACAGATTTTTATGGCGGCGTGCCGCCCCCTGCTTCCTTGTTGTTCCCCGCCTCGTCCGTCTATCGCCCTGACGAAGGTCAGGCTCTCGTTTATCTGGGATTCCTCGGCGACGGCAGCATGGATGTCCGGGCGGGTACCGAATATTCCAATGTGCAACGGCAACTCAACTTTGTGGACACTTTCTCCTGGGCCGTTGGCGAGCATCAATTTAAGTTCGGCATCGATTATCGACGTGTGAACCCGACCTCGTTGGAAGGTACCGATTACAGTTTTTTTCCGTCTGGATACGCGCAGTTGGTCGCAGGCACGTCGGGCGGAGTCCTTCTGTCTTCGTACCGACCTTTTTCGGTGATCGTGAATAACTACTCGCTGTTTGCTCAGGACACCTGGAGGGTCACGAATCGCCTGACGCTGACCTATGGTCTGCGCTGGGAGATCAACACGCCGCCGGTGTCGGCAACGGCAAGCCAACCACTTTACGTCTTGCAGGGAATCTTTAACGCGAACCCGCTCGCAGAGGTGCCAGGATCCCTCTGGCACACCAGATATAACAATTTCGCGCCGCGGATTGGAGCTGCGTACCAGCTCACGCCCAAGACCGTGGTGCGTGGTGGATTTGGCGTCTTCTATGATTTAGGTTACGGAAACGTCGGCTATGCCGCCTATGGGTTTCCATACCAAATCTCCCGCTTCATTACTGCATCACCACCGCTGCCGTTCGATCCGAGTAACCCAGCTATGCAGCCGCCGCCATTCTCAGCGGTCCTCAATGCGGGCGCGGCTTTTTTAAGCGCGGTCGATCCAAACCTGCAAGTACCCTACACCTTAGAGTGGAACGCGGCCATTCAACAGCAATTGGGGCCCAAACAAACGTTGACGGCAACTTATGTCGGGTCCGACGGTAGACGGCTGTTGCGGCAGGACGCTATTGCGCCGCCAGCTGTTTTGAGCATAGGCGGAGGGCCGATTCAGGTAACGCGGAACGCCGGGTACTCGCACTATGATGCATTGCAGGTCCAGTTCCAGCGACGAATTTCGCACGGACTACAAGCATTGGTGTCTTACACGCTGGCAAGATCCAGCGATGTGGGTTCCGCTGATGCGGCTGGTCTTGAGGCAACAAGCGTTAGCGACGTCGTGCTGCCACCGCTGTCGCCATCGGATTTTGACATTCGCAACAGCTTCGCAGGCGCCGTCTCGTACGAGGTGCCAACACCGTCCTGGGGTCGCACGGCCAGAGCCATCCTGGGAGGCTGGGCGGTGGACGGAATCGTGCGCGCGAGCTCCGCGCCTCCTATCAACATAACTGTCGGTGGGCTCTCGCCCCAGTCCGAATTTAATTTCGTTCAGCCAAACATTGTGCCCGGTCAGCCCTACTGGATCGCTGATCCCACGCAACCGAATGGCAAAGCGTTGAATCCGGCAGCCTTTGCGGCACCACCTTCCGGGGAAAATGGAAATTTCCCGAGAAATGGGCTGCGTAGCCCCTACTCGATCGATCAGACCGATCTTGCGCTGCGGCGTCAGTTCAGCATTTCCGAGCGCGTGAAGCTGAATGTGCGCGCGGAGTACTTCAACGTATTCAATCATCCGATGTTCGGACTCCCCGGATCGGCATGCAACCCCGAGAGCTTCTGGGGGTATCAGGGCGGATCGGCACTTTCTAATTTTGGCAAGGTGTGCCCGGGCTCAACGACAAACGTCGATGGGTCAGGCACCATTACCGGTCAGAACCCGCTGTACGCCGTTGGCGGCCCCAGGTCTGCTCAGTTCACTCTCAAACTGCTGTTCTGAGCAAAAACGCGAGCACAAACGGAGTTAGCGAAGCTCTCCTTTCCTGCCGCGGCCATTTTCCAAGCCTGCCTTCTTGCATCAGCACACCGATACGAATAAGCTACCCCACAATTTGAGCTCGAAGCGGAATTAGCTACAGGGTGCGAGCACTAGGGAGGGTGTTCGATGGAGTCTCCTGTACTCGCTGTGTTTCCTTTTCCGTCTGATGTCTTGGCCCGCACGCAAACAGAACCCCTCGGGATTTCTGGCGGAGTGACACAGCCGTATTCCTACTCTTCCCTGAAAAACAAAATAGTAGTGTTTCGTGGAGTGAGTGCGCTCTGCCTCAAGAGCATGATCGCTGTGGCTGCATTGCTGCTAACGGTACTCGGGGCGTACGGCCAAAGTGCGTCTTTCGCGACGATTACGGGCCACGCGCAAGATCTGAACGGTGAGTCGGTGCCTGGGGCGACGGTGACGGCGACAAACGTCGAAACCGGAATGACAATGCAGACGCAAACGACCTCCGACGGCCTCTACCGTTTTGACAACCTACCGCCCGGAATCTATGACCTCTCTATCGAAGCCCTCTCGTTTGCTACGACTCAAGCGAAGAGCGTGAAATTGCAAGTTGGAGAAGACCTCGATATCAACTTTAATCTGAAGCTTGCGGGGCAAACGCAGACAGTGATCGTTACGACGGAGGCACCGCTCATCGAGAGAACGAAAACGGATGTGTCGACGGTGATCGACGACAAGGATGTGGCGAACCTTCCGACGACGACGTCCTATCAAGCAGTCGGTGGAGTGTCGAACGCTTTCGAAGGCTTGGCAGTGTCGGCCCCGGGGGTGCGGTACGACTACTCCAGCGATTCCTCTGATCTCGTGGGTCCAGGCAGCTTCAATGACCGCGGGATCCAGGTGAATGTGGACGGCGGGAATATCTGGGATGAGGCACAGATCCTTGTGGCGCGCGACGCGCTAGGCGCATCGGTGGAAGAAGTAAAGGAATTTGAGGTTCTGACAAACAACTACAACGCGGAGTACGGCCAAGCTGGAAACATCATTCTGAACGTCGTCACGAAATCCGGAACGAATGACTTTCACGGCGACTTCCACGCCTACTTCCGTGGGCGCAACTTTGGAGCGTCAAGTTTTTTCTACAACCTGAGCGATCCGACAAGCCGCGCACCCTTTTTCAAGCACGAGTATGGATTCACGGCCGGCGGGCCGCTCGTAAAGAACCGTTTGTTCTGGTTTACGAGCCTTGAAGATACCGCGCAGGGCGCTCCGTTAACTACTTTGCCGTTCGGAAATAGCATCACGGTCAATCAACCCGTCAACGAGTTGCTGTGGTCCGCGAAAGTTGACGCCATCCTCACGGGCAAAGAGCTACTGACGGTTCGTTACAACGTGCAGCGCGACACCTCGTCCAACGTGTTGATAAATACGCCGCCGGGGAGCACCGACCCGAGCGGCTTGGTCAACTCGACCATTCACGACTCTGGTTTAAACATCGGCCTGATTTCCACGTTGACACCTCACACCGTCAACGAGGCACGGTTTTTCTGGCATCGCTTCCTGCTCTCGACCATTCCAGTGAGCACCTTACCTGGGGAGGCGTTGGCTAACGCCTATGTAGGAGCGGACTACTGCTGCCCTCAGGGCGATTACCAGAACCGTTACCAGTACATCGACAATCTGTCCTGGACAAAGGGTAGCCATGCGTTCAAGTTCGGGGCGAATATCAGCCACTTCCCGATCAATGCCTTGTATCAACAGTTTCACTACGGCGAATACTCCAACTTTGCCCCAGGCCCTTGCACCAACTCCTTCTTTCCTCAAGCCGACGGCCAGTGCCCATCGCAATTCACAATCGGGCTGGGACCGGGTACCGCGAACACTAGCGCGAACATTTATGGAATCTACGCTCAAGATACTTGGCAATTCCGGCGCAGCATCACTCTGAACTACGGATTACGCTATGACAAAGAAGATGGAGCATTCACAGGCGGAACCGTCCCCAACCCGAAGGTGCCGGGAGGCTGCTTCCAATCCAATGATCTGATCGCAGCCTGCGGATCGGACAACAGCAATTGGCAGCCGCGTCTGGGAATCGCCTGGAGCCCTAATTTTCAGCATGGAATCATGCACCGGTTGTTCGGGGATTCAGGCAAGTCTGTGATTCGTGCCGCAGGCGCCAGAATTACGGAAATGATCGATCTCAACGTGACGGTTAATTCGTTGATTTTCGACGGCAATACCCTCTTCACGCAAAGCATCACTCCGGGATCGATCGGCAATGACGGGGTGACTACAGGTCAGCAGGTCCTCAACGCTTATCCGAACGCGCCGAGCACCGCCCTGCTAGAACTTTTCAAGCCGATGGGCTACTACGGTCGAGTGCGTCCAATATCGCCAAGGCTGAAGAATCCGGAAGTGAACATGGCTGCATTGGTTTATCAGCGGCAGCTGGGATCCTCTTTTACCTATAGCATCGGTTACCAGGGCGTGTTTGCCCACGGCTTGCTCGGCGAAACGGATGCCAACTTTCCGACGCCGATCGCGGACCCCGCCCATCCAGGATATTTCTATATGCCGGGTGTTCCCAACCCAGCCTTTGGCCCTATCCGGACGGTTTCCAGCGATCGCGATTCGGGGTACAACGCGCTGGTAATCACGGCAGTGAAACGGATCTCGCACCACTTTCAGTTCCAGGGCAACTACACGTGGTCCCATACCCTGGATAACGGTGAGGACTTCTTCGGCGTTGCGGAACCCGGGAATCCACTCGCTTCGCTGCATTTGGAAGATGCCTCCGCCCTGAATGATGTCCGGCACCTGGTCAACTTCAACTTCGTGGCTGATACAAACAACCTGGTACACATTCCGGTTGTTCGCACGATCCTGAACAACTGGACATTCGGTATGCTGGCCAGTCTGCAATCCGGGCGACCGTTTCCAGTTTCGACAGGCGATGCATCCTTTGCAGGACTCAATTTTACGGATCTCGGTAGTGAGACCATGCAGAGACCGAATATCTGCACGGCTGGATCGGCTGTGCCAGGTTGTGCGCGTGCGCCGATAGGCGCACTGGTGGCCACAAACATTGGCTCAATTTCGGGAACGAACCTGGAAGTTGGCCCCGCTGGTGTAGCTGCCTGCGTTGCGGCAGGATTGGCGAATTGCGCGGCATTGCAGACCACATTTGCGGCGCCTGCGGGAGCCAGCCCATCTGGCCCCGTCGATAGCTTCACAGGAACACCTGTAGACTTTCAGTACATCAACGGGAATCTCGTCCGGAATGCGGGCCAAAGCCTGGCTCTCTACAGCTTCGACATATCACTAACGAGGGCGTTCAAAATTCCCACGTGGGAATCAGCGAGCCTGGAGCTGAAGATGGATGTCTTCAACGTATTCAATCGCCCGCTGTTCATTTTCAATAACTCTTTCGACGCGCTGAACCTTTTGCCGCTGCCAAGGTTAATTCTAAATGGCGCGCCAAATCCTGACTTCAATTGTATGGCAAGCTGCCTAAACCCGTTCACTGGCCTATACCTTGGCGCCAATGGACAAGCTCTGACGCTGGCCAACTTCCAGAGAGCCTCGTTTGACGCGGCGAAAAATTTCGATGGACTCGGCGGCCCCGCTGGAGTTGTCACGCCGCGCATCATCCAACTCGCGATTCGCTTCCGCTGGTAACGGAAGCGGGATGTCGAATGCGCTGCGCTCTTTGCTGAGTTAGCTCGGCTCGTCAGTCGAAGCAGTTTTGTGAACACATTCGGAATGCGTCGCGTTTGCTATTTTTTTTGTCTGCAAGAAAGATGCCGGTCTGAAGACCGTCCCTACACGTGCGGAATCTGAGAGTCGGCGCTATGATTTAGGGCGTTATGACTACTCAGAAATCCATGATCAGTGAATACGGTTGGGATTCAAACTATACGGTGTCCAATCTCGACGACGTGATGACTCCTGCGCTGGTCGTCTATCCGGAGTTCATCGCCTCAAATATTGAGCGCACTTTGGAACTGCTGGGCGGCAACGCGGATCGCTGGCGTGTGCACTTAAAGACGGCCAAGCTGGGCTACACCTTGCGGATGATGACGCAGCGCGGCATTCGCAATTTCAAATGTGCGACGACTCTGGAACTTTTGGTAGCGTGCCAGTGCGGTGCCGCGGATGTGCTCCTGGCGTACCCATCGATGGGCGCAAATGCGCGGCGCGTGCGGGAGATCGCGGAGCAGTTTCCGGGCGTGCGCGTTTCTGTTTTGGCCGAGAACGAAAGTCAGGTGCGGCAATGGCAGGGTGGCCGGCTGGGAATTTTTCTGGATATAAATCCCGGCATGAACCGGACCGGGATCGAGCAGGGCCACGGCGGAGAAGTCGTCAGCTTGGTGCGAACGATTGAGGGCTGCGGCCTGGAGTTTCGCGGGCTGCATTATTACGACGGACATCTCCGGGCGCCGGACGAGCGCGAACGGACTGCAGCGGCGCACGCCGGCTACGAGCGCTTGGGGGAAATTGTGAAAGAGATTGAGCGCAGCGGAGCGCGCGTGCCGGAGGTGATTACGGCGGGAACGCCGACATTGCCGAGTTCACTGTCCTTCGATGGTTTTCGCAACGCTGGCTTCGTTCATAGGGTATCGCCAGGGACCGTTGTTTATTCCGATGCGTCGAGTTTGGCACAGCTTTCAGAGAAGTACGGGTATCGTCCAGCGGTGCTGGTGTTGACTCGCGTGGTAAGCCATCCACGGACCGGGATTATCACCTGTGACGCTGGGCACAAGGCCGTTTCAGCGGACGCCGGGGTCCCTACATGCGTAGTCGTGGGGCATCCCGAACTGACGCCGCTGACACCCAGTGAAGAACATTTGCCGCTGGAGGTGGAGGGTGGAACTGTGGGTCCTCTAGTGGGCGATGCGCTCTATCTCCTGCCCCGGCACGTTTGCACCACGGTGAACAACTTTGATGATGCGTTGTTGGTACGGAACGGCGCGATCGAATCGATGGAAAAAGTGTCTGCACGCGGACGCGAGATGCCCCTGCTTCAGGCGAGGAACAAAGCCATTTCGGCGGTCGACTAGAAGGCATAAAATTGCCGGTCTCTTACCCCACCCACCTCCCTAATTTTTTGTAAACGCGGGAGGGGATTGCGGGGAGCGGGAGAAATCGCAATAGCTTGTTTTGCGCGGAGAAATATCGGCAGATTTGCGTTCCCACGAAGCGCTCTTTTGGTCCCTTGAAGTTTTCCTCAGGGCCGCGAAATCCGCGTGGTATGCTCACGCCATTCCCGTTAGAATCAGCGCGTCCCATTGTTGCATTCATGAAGAAGATCATCGTCGCCGTTGGCAGTACTCGCAAGCCGAAGCTCAGAGCAGTTATGAGAGCTCTGGACGCCTTTGCGCCAAAACTCGTTCCGGATGGCGACTTCGAAGTCGTTGGCGTGGAAGTGGAGAGTGGTGTGAGCCCCACGCCCTCGTCGTGCGAAGAGTTGATGCGCGGAGCTCGTCAGCGCGTGGAGTCGCTGGTGCGGCTGGCCCGGGAAACCGGCAAGTCCTGGCGCTTCTTCGTGGGCCTGGAAGGCGGACTTGAGGTTTTGCAGGATGATCGGAGCCGCCGCGTTTTTCTGGAAAGCTGGGCTTACGTAAGCGACGGCGCGCGAGGCTTCTATGGGCGCTCGGGTGGCATCGAATTACCTGAGGAACTCGCCCATGAAGTTCTTGAGCGCGGCTTTGACCTGTCGGATGCCATCGATCGTTTCGCGGGCGCGGTCGGAATTCGCGACGGGCAGGGAGCTTGGGGCGTACTTTCCGGAGATTTGATTCCGCGCGACGAATCTTTTCGTGTTGCAGTGATCACGGCTTTCGCGCCGTTCTACAATGCCAGGATGTATGGCAGGGCTGCCCAGGCCGCAACTTAGATTTTGTGTGAGGACTTTCCAGGGAGACGAGAGTGGACATTGTAAAAGGCAATATGGGCTGGATCGAAGTCGTGGTTGGCCCGATGTTTTCCGGCAAGAGCGAAGAGCTGATTCGCCGTTTGCGCCGCGCTGAGATTGCGCGACAGCGCGTGCAAATTTTCAAGCCGGCGATTGACGAACGCTACGCGGCCAATGAAATTGTTTCGCACTCAGGTCTGGGAATCTCTTCGGACAACGTGACTAAAGCCGCCGACATCATGGAGAAACTCTCTCCGCGCACGGAAGTCATCGGCATTGACGAAGCACAATTTCTCGGGGAAGAGATTGTGGACGTTTGCACCAAGCTCGCCAATCTGGGGAAGCGGGTTATCGTCGCGGGGCTCGACACCGATTATCGCGGGCGGCCATTCGAGCCGATGCCGCGTCTCCTTGCCATCGCTGAAGAAATCACCAAACTTCTGGCTATTTGCATGCGCTGCGGCAATCCCGCCGTGCATACGCAACGCCTTGTGGAAAGCGAAGAGTTGATTGTGGTTGGCGCGGGCGGAATGTACGAAGCGCGCTGCCGCCGGTGTTTCGAACCGAATCCCGCGCTCGCCCAAGAGAAAAAGGACGCGGGCCCGCAGTTGATGATTCGCAATCGCACGGCCTCCGCTGGCGGCGCAGGGAGCTAGCACTTCATAAATATTCGTGCTCGACTATATTTTTCCAGCTGTCAGCTCCGGACATGGACTTGACGCCTTGTATCCCATGGGATACAATCCTTCATGAATGAAGTGCGCAAGACGGCGACCTTTTCCGATTGGATGGCGGGACTTCGTGACCATCGAGCCAGAGCCAAGATCGCCGCACGGATTGACCGGCTGGCACATAGTAATGCCGGGGATGTAAAGCCCGTCGGGGAAGGCATAAGTGAACTTCGGATTCATTACGGCCCCGGCTATCGCGTATATTTTGTAGCGCGGGGCAAGACGCTGATTATTTTGCTGTGCGGAGGCGATAAGAGCACGCAAACCAAAGATATCAGGGCCGCAAAAATACTTGCGGTCGGGTTGGAGAACTAAGGCATGGCAAAAAAGAAAACAAAAACCTTTCCCTATGACTCCGCCGAATATCTGGACACCGCCAAAGCCATCAATGCCTACATGGAAGAGGCTTTGGAAACGGACGATCCGGCCTTTATAGCCAAGGCGCTTGGCACCATTGCTCGTGCCCGCGGTATGTCGCAGATTGCAAAGAAGGCTGGGTTATCCCGCGAGAGCCTCTACAAGGCACTCAGCACAGAAGGCAACCCGGAGTTTGGCACGATTATTCGGGTGATGCATGCGCTCGGGCTGAAATTCTCGATCACGGCCACGCATGCTCAGTGAGCCCTCATGCAGTATTAGTACAATTGGATATAAAGCGGCAACTTTTGGGGGTAGGCCCAGTGTTGCTGGAGTCAGTTCCTTCGGTAGCTCATAGAGACACAGCGAGCACTCATGATCATTGAATCCAAGGCACCGACCCGCGTTGATTTTGCCGGAAGCACACTCGACATCTGGCCGCTCTACCTGTTTCATCCTGGTTCCGTCACTTTGAACGCAGCTATCTCGCGCTACGCTTCTTGCGTGATTCACACGCATGCGCCTTGGGACGAGCGCATCAAACTCGTCTCGCGCGACATCAAGCGGGAGGAGAGCTTTACGTCGTTTGCCGCGCTTGTGAAAAACAAGCGCTACAAACTGCCGCTCCTGGCGGAGATCGTAAAGTTTTTTCAGCCGCAGGGGGGCTTTACGCTTACGACGGATTCAGAAGCTCCCAACGGCGCGGGCATCGGTGGATCGAGCGCGATGGCCGTAGCTATCTGCGCGGCGCTGGATCGTTACACTGGAGCAGGGAAGAGCAAGGTCGATTGGATTCACATCAGCCGCGATGCCGAAGCGATCGTGATCAACGTTCCGACGGGGACGCAGGATCATTACCCGCCAGCGTTTGGCGGCGCTGCCGCTATTGAGTTGCCGCCCGGGGGCGAGCACCGGGTCGAGCTACGCGTCAATCTGGACGAGTTGGAGCGCCGCATCGTTGTCTGCTACACGGGCAAACCACGCCAGCACGGCATCAACAATTGGGAAGTTTTCAAAGCTCAGATAGGCGGCAAGCGCGCGGTGCAGAACAGCCTCGAACGAATCTCCGAGGTTGCCCAAAAGATGCGCTTCGCTTTGGAGAAGCCGGACTGGCACGAGGCCGGGCGATTGATGCGCGAGGAATGGTCGTTCCGCAAACGGAATCTGCCGACTATCTCCACCAAGACCATAGACCGCGTTATTGAGGGCGCGCGTCGGAGCGGCGCCCTGGCCGGCAAGGTTTGCGGCGCGGGGGGCGGCGGTTGCGTGGTCATGCTTATCGAGCCGGATGCCCGGACGCGCGTCGAAACTGCGATTGTCGAGGCGGGCGGGGAAGTCCTGACGGTAGACCATCGACCGGCAGGGCGTCCAGGTGATCTCCCGATAGGGGCAATACGTTCTAGCTTTGCTCGGCAGACGCTCTCTAGGGGTGGAGGGGCTGTTTACCAGGCCTCTGCGTTATGCCAGTCGATTTGGCGAAGGGTCCCGAGGATGGATTTGGCTGTTTTTCCCGTTTCCCGCATCATAGAATCCTGAGGGTAATTTCGTAATAGAATAGGTATGCTGGCGCAAGGCGGCTGGCCCCAATTAGCCATGGCGACTCGGCTCATTCTTAGCTTGACCCTCTTTCTGATGGCTGACGCGGATATCCCGCGCGTCAACAGTCTTCGTCCGCCCGCGCAGCCCACGGTCGTTTTTCCCTCTGGGGAAGAGATTTCTCTGTTCCCGGAGACGGCCCTCGACGCCCAGGGCGACGCGCAAACGGCTGTGAAGCCGAAGAGTGCGACGCTTCAGGAGTCTTCGAAACTTGAACTTATTCGCTACGTTTCGGGAGAGTTCGCGAAGGCCACGAAATCGCTTCCCGCGGGCAAAGAAGGTTTGATTGTTTACGTGGGCAAACCGCTGCAACTGGACTTCCTGGAGCGCGCGCTGGCAACGCACGGCGCTGCCGTCAACAACGGCGATAAGGTGCAGATCACGAAGCTGGATTTTCAAAACCACGAGATCATCGTTGACTTGAATGGCGGAGGCCGTGGCAAAAAGCGCTTGCGCGACCGAATCCACATCGAAATGGCGGGGGTTCCGACAGGTCAGGTGACGCAGCAGGAAGAAAAAGGTCCCCCGGGGCTTCAGCCCGGACAAGGCAGCACGATTTATCTGGATTTTAACAAGCCTGTTCCGGACCTGAGCCCGAATGACCTCAAACAGCTGCTTTCTCCGTTCCTGGATTTCTCAAGGCAGCGGTCAGCTTCGGTCGTGTGGGTAGACACCTTGCCCCCGGAAATGAAGAAAGCCATTCAGGAGCGCCGGCCAATCGTGGGCATGGACCGCGAACAGGTGATGGCGGCGATCGGCAAGCCGGACCACAAAATTCGCGAACGCGACAACGACGGCAACGACATCGAAGACTGGATCTACGGCCAGCCGCCTTCGAAGACTGTGTTCGTGCGCTTCAACGGCGAGCGCGTAACCAACATCAAGCAATACCCGCAGTAAATCTCGCAGATCTTCCGGACAGTGTTATCCTAGATGTGGACGGCTTGCAGGTTTGCGGGTGGTTTGGCGTGCAAGGAAAATTCAAATGTCGAAGAAAAAAGCAAGCGCAGAAAAAGTTGCCCAGCAGCTGGCTGATCTCGTTTGGCAACATCTGAAAACGCTTTCCGAAGAAGAGCAGGAGAAGCGCCTGAGCGCCGCGGAAGGCCGTCTGGCTAGCGCTTCGCGCGCTGGTAGTCGTCGTACATCTTCATCAACTCGTCGTACCGGGCAGTCCCGGGTTTCTCGTCGAGGTCGATAAGCACTTGTTGAAAGAGCGCCCTGTTTCCCCTGCGCATCGAATCCCACACTAGCTTTTCTAGACGTCGCCGGTTTGCCTTTTCCTCGAGATGTCTCGGCCTACGGCCCCGCTGCGCCTCTTCCTCCCTGATCTTCGAGATATCCTTATCGTCCGACATTGCGTGCTCCGAGGCGTGGGCGCTTCCGGGAAAGGCGGAATTATAGCGCGACACTTTTGGCTTCGCGTTGACTTTTCACCACGTAGCCCATAGCATTTTGAGTTCTACTTTGCGGCCGTTTCTCCCTGGGGAGTCCGCCGCAGTTTCACAAATCCATCGGAGGAAGTAATGCCTATTAAGGTCGGCATCAACGGCTTCGGCCGCATTGGACGCAACATCATGCGTACCGCGCTCGACGACAAGGACATCCAGTTCGTCGCCGTGAACGACGTCACCGACGCGAAGACCCTCGCGCACCTGCTCAAGTACGATTCCATTCTCGGCAATCTTCCCCACACGGTTACCCATACCGCCGACTCGATCTCCGTCGAAGGCAAGTCCTTCAAGGTTTTCAAGGTAAAAGATCCTGCCGAAATCGACTGGACGAGCGTCGGCGCGGATATCGTGATCGAATCCACTGGGTTGTTTACGAGCGGTGCCGACGCAAGAAAGCATCTCCGTGGGTCGGTCAAGAAAGTCATTATTTCGGCTCCTGCCGAAGGCCCCGATGCCACCCTTGTTCTGGGCGTAAACGATAAGACCTACGATCCCGCGAAGCATCACGTGGTTTCGAACGCCTCCTGTACAACGAATTGCCTCGCGCCGGTCGCAAAAGTCCTACAAGACACGTTCGGGATTCACAGCGGCACGATGACCACCATCCACTCCTACACGAACGACCAGAAACTTCTCGATCTTCCGCACAAGGATCTGCGACGCGCGCGTGCCGCGGCCATCAATATGATCCCCAGTTCGACAGGCGCGGCCAAAGCGCTGCATCTTGCCATTCCCGAGTTGAAGGGGAAGCTTGACGGCTACGCGATGCGAGTTCCCACGCCGAATGTCAGCGTTGTGGACCTCACCGTTTTTGTGGAAAAGCCGGCTACCGTAGAGACTGTAAATGCGGCTCTTAAGGCTGCGGCCAACGGCCCCATGAAGGGCGTGCTCGCCTATACGGAAGAGGAACTCGTGTCCGCCGACTTCAAAGGCAACCCGAACTCATCCATCGTCGATTCCGGTTACACGAAGGTTGTGGGGGATCGCTGCGTGAAAGTGCTGGCCTGGTACGACAACGAGTGGGGCTATTCCTGCCGGTGCCGTGATCTGATCAAATTCATGGCCGCAAAGTTCTAGGACGTGTCGGGCGGGGCGGGGATAGTTTATTCTGTCGGAGCCCCGCCCTCCAACGTTTCAAGTCACAAATAACGAAATACGAGTCACGAATTCATGAATAAACTGACCATCCACGATCTCGAACTCCGCGGCAAGCGCGTTTTCATCCGCGTGGACTTCAATGTCCCGCTCAAGGACGCTGTCGTCACCGACGACACGCGTATCCGGGAGACCATTCCCACGCTGCGGCTCGCCATTGAAAAAGGCGCGCGGTTGATCCTCGCTTCGCATCTTGGACGCCCCAAAGGCGGTCCTGACTCCAAGTTTTCGCTTTTTTCCGTTGCGAAAAAGCTCGAAGCCCTCATTGGCAAACCTGTTCGCTTTGCCTCGGATTGTGTGGGCCCGGTGCCTGAATCCAAGAGCAAGACGTTAGCCGACGGCGATATCCTGCTCCTTGAAAACGTTCGTTTTCATCCGGAAGAAGAGAAGAATGACGAAGCGTTTTCCAAGCAGCTCGCTTCACTTTGCGATGGCGTATTCATTTGCGATGCCTTCGGCTCGGCGCATCGCGCTCATGCTTCGGTCGTCGGGATCACACGCTTTGTGGAGCAGTCCGCCGCCGGTCTGTTGATGGAAAAAGAGCTCACTTATCTCGGCAAGGCACTGACTAATCCTACTCGTCCATTCGTCGCGATTCTCGGCGGCGCAAAAGTCAGCGACAAAATCGAAGTCGTCGAAAACCTCATGAAGATCGCCGATGCCACGCTCATCGGCGGCGGCATGGCCTATACGTTTTTTAAGGCGCAGGGTTTGCCGATCGGAAAATCCCTCGTGGAAGACGATAAGCTCGATCTCGCTCGCAAAATTCTTGCCGACGCCAAGCAAAACAATCGCAAACTGCTGCTGCCCGTGGATCACGTCATCGCCCCGGAATTTAAGGCTACCGCACCCGCAACTACCGTCGAAATCGCCGCCACGCCCGCGGACCAAATGGGCCTCGATATTGGCCCAAAGACTGCGGCGGCGTTCGCCTCGGAGATTTCGCGCGCGAAGACTATCGTATGGAACGGGCCGATGGGCGTTTTCGAAATGCCAGCTTTTGCGAATGGCACGCTCGAAATCGCAAGAGCCGTCGCTGCAGCGACCAGCGCGGGTGCAACTTCCATCGTCGGCGGAGGCGATTCCGTTGCCGCGGTTCATCAGTCTGGAGTCGCTGAGCGGATCTCGCATATTTCGACCGGAGGCGGCGCTTCGCTCGAATTTCTGGCCGGCGCCAAGCTACCGGGCGTCGAAGCACTGAGCGACAAGCCCGTGGCGAAGGTTGCATCGAGTGTTATGGCGCAGGCCCGGCGTCGCGGCGTCATCGCAGGAAACTGGAAGATGTTTAAGACCCAGATGGAAACCGAGGTATTTTTCTCGGCATTCTCCATGCTTGTTGACGGCATCACCCAGTGCGATATCGTCATCGCCCCTCCTTTTACCGCCATCCATACCGCTGTCGAAGCCGCTCGCGGCTCGCAGATTGCCATCGCCGCTCAAAACGTCTTTTGGGAAAAAGAAGGAGCCTTCACGGGGGAAATCTCTCCCCAGATGCTGGTTGAAGCCGGCTGTCGCTATGTCATTATCGGGCACTCCGAGCGGCGCCAATTCTTTGGCGAAACCGACGAAACCGTTGCCAAGAAAACGAAAGCGGCCCTTGCCGCGGGCCTCATTCCCATCGTCTGCATAGGCGAAATGCTGCATCATCGCGAGGCTGGGACCACGGAGCACATTTGTAGAACCCAGTTCACCGCCGGCCCGGGTTCGTTGACCCCCGATGAATTCTCCCGTATTCTGATAGCGTACGAACCAGTGTGGGCCATCGGAACCGGTAAAGTAGCCACTCCGGAAATTGCGGCAGAGGTTCACACGCTGATACGCCAGTGCGCAGCGGAGCAGTTCTCCCCTGAACATGCGTCCGCGTTGCGGATTCTTTACGGCGGAAGCGTCAAGCCTGAAAATATTCAGGGATTGATGGCGCAGGAAGAGATAGACGGCGCGCTCGTGGGCGGAGCGAGCCTCGACGCGAAATCATTCGCAAGTATCGTAAGAGATTGCGCAGGGAGATAGAAATGCCAGGTTGGATGAAGTGGACTATCGCCATTCTGATTGGTTTGGCGGTCATCGTAATCGGTTTTCGGTGGGCGAATGCGTTGCTCACGACCTTTTTCGTGATGAATTGCCTCGTCTTGATCATTGTAGTTCTGTTACAGAGCGGCAAAGCCGCTGATCTCGCCGGAGCTTTCGGCGGCGCGGGCAGCCAGACCGCCTTCGGTCCACGCGGAGCAGCCACGATTCTTTCGCAGGCCACCACGTGGTGCGCGGTAATGTTCATGATCTGCGCCCTGGCTTTGATGATCCGTTCGAACAAAGCATTCGAACAGGGCGGCGGGTCGGTGTTGCATCAAACGTCCAAGCCTGCTCCGAAAAAGGCGCCCGCGACGATTCCGGTAACGCCAGCACCGGCACCGCAGTCTTCCGCGCCAGCTCCGCAGAGCAATGCGCCTACGTCGAGTACGACGCCTGCTTCCTCGCAACCCGCTCCGGCTCAGCCGAAAAAGCCCTAAGCTCTTCCGTTTTGTTCCGCGATGTGTAGGTGCCGGGCTCAAGCCCGGCGTAGTTCAGGTTTCCTAAGTGAAGAGTCCGCCTCTTCACACCTTGATTGACATCGCGGAACATCGGGACTACTCTCCCCGCATAATTTCACTCGGCTCTCAGAACTCATTCCAAGGAGGCATCCATGAACGGTGATTCTCGCGTTCGTATTCTTCGCTATGCCCTGATCCTCACCGGCCTGATATTCATCTTCGGTGTCTACCCTTTGATGATGTCTTTGTGGCCGTCAGGCTGGCGCTGGCAACCCAACCAGCCTGAGTACGAGCAGATGATTCTCGGAGTCTATGCAACGCTCGGGGTCTTCCTTCTGATTGCGTCTCGAAATCCATTGCAAAACCGCAGCCTGATTTGGTTTACGGTCTGGTCGAGCTTGGTTCATGCGGGAATTATGGCCGTCCAGGCGTTCAAGATGCCCTCCGAGCATGGCCATCTATTAGGTGATATCCCCGCATTGGCAATTGTCGCAGTGCTGTTGGCGGTTCTCACTCCTCGCGGAGCCGTTGCTCAGGAAGCAAGAACTTCTTCCTAATTCGCTCGAGGGAATGCAGATTGGCTCATTGTTGGCATTGTACTTGTTGTAGATGTAGTTTCCGGTTACGACTTCTTCGGCCCCAGGAAAATCTAGGCATGTGATTCAGAACGCGTGGCCGACAGATCTACCATGAGCAAAAGCAAAAAGAACAACCCACCTAGCAAATCCACCCAGACATCCCAAGCTTCAACGATGCTACTCGGTATCACCGTCATGTTTGGATTAGTCGCGTCGTAGGCAATCGGAATTGAGCTGCCCGGCCCGTATTTGGCAACGAAATCATCTGCATTTGGTCGGCAGCTTAAGTCGAACACTTGATTTCGACCGGTGTAAGCGTGCCCAGAGACCGAATAGCTATACTCCAAATCAGGGCAGCGGTTGATAAGTTTGGTATTCCATGAAAAGCCGGTTACTGACACCCTCGCTGAGCTTAACGACAGCCTGCGTCACTGGCCAGCGAGTAATTTCTCTATATTTTCCCCTCGCTCTGAATTCCAACGCAACTGCCCTAAAGCAGAAGAAGACAATGAGCAAAAGCGCAACTCGACGCAAGAGCCGAAAAACCGATTGCTTGGCCATTGGGGTCCATCATACACGAGGCATCTCTGTCGAAGTATTTCCGGACTCCTGGTAAAGGCCGTCGTCAGAAACTGGTCCGTTAGCATCGCCTGGCTGGGCTTGCAGGCTTTCTGACTGGCAGTTAAACTGTAATAGTCAACGACGTGCGGTCGTGGCGGAACTGGCAGACGCACCAGCTTGAGGGGCTGGCGGTAGCAATACCGTGGTGGTTCGAATCCACTCGGCCGCACCAAATTTCCCCCATCCAACATAGTCCGGCGTACGGTATTTCGCCGATTTGGCGCGACTACGTTGTCCTGCGATGTGCCGCGCGGTTTGGCCGATCTTCTGATCCTGCTTACTTCTGCTTGTCTCTCAAACTTTGCTCGTACTTATCAAAAAAATCCAAGCCGGCTTTGTTCACTCCAGACCGAACACCTATCTGGTCGCCAAATTCGAGCAATTGATCTTCGCCTGCATTGTAAACCGGCCATTTCGTCAAGCCGTTGCCGTTAGGGTCGCCGCTCGCCGCAAAGTTCACCCAATAACTGGTCATCGCGTCGCTTAGTTTCTTGTCGGTTTCTTCCCACGGAAACGGCCATGCAAAATTGCCGAGAACATAAGCGAGGTCGGCAGCGTGGAAAGCACCCAAAGTCTTACTCTGGGGGCCAGGCGGCACGCGGCTGAAGTAATAAAGGTACACAGGATGATGCCCGGTTTTTGTTTGCATGCGCGCCCAGGTGCGCATCTCCCATTCGAATTGTTGATCGCGAAACGCTGCGAAGAATGACTTAACCGCTTCCTCATCCGACCCCGCCGGATAAATCTTCAGAAATTCATCGGCAAGGCTTCCAAACCGTCCGCGCGCAACTGCGACAAACTGTTCCGCTTTTATAGAAGCCCCTTGGGGTACCAGCGCCGTGCCTTCATCCGCATTATTTCCAACGAGCAGCTGCACATCGTTTTGTTTCCCTTGCGCAAAAATCGAATACACGTCCTGCGGCAAGACGTAGCCATCCACAATCGCGCGCGTAGGTTGATTGTCGCTCGCCTTTAAAAGCTCTTCGGCGCTCTTGCCACGAAGCGTCTTCAGAGCGTCTTGCGTGATTCCCATCGTGCTCGCCAGAGCTACGCCGTTTTTTTCGGCTTCCGCTAAGCCCTTCATCGGTGCGAACGATCCTCCGCTCTCGCCAATCGCACGTTGAAACAATCCCTTCGCCAAAGGACTGGCCATCAGGACGTTCACTGCCCACGAACCCGCTGACTCTCCAAAGATGGTCACACGGGTTGGGTCTCCTCCAAACGCCGAAATATTTTTCTTCACCCATTGCAGCGCGGCCATCTGGTCAAGCAGCGCATAGTTTCCGGAGGCGTGATGTTCAGACTCCGCCGTCAGCTCGGGATGCGCGAAAAATCCGAACATCCCCAGCCGGTAGTTGATCGTTACTACCACTGCTCCTTTGCGGGCCAGAACCTCGCCGTCGTAGGAGCGGCTTGAGCCCGACCCACGCGTAAACGCTCCCCCATGGATCCATACCATCACCGGCAGATGTTCGTTCGCGGTTTTCGCCGGCGTCCAAATGTTCAAATACAGGCAGTCTTCGCTGCGCTCAGGCAATTCGCTTTGGTAGAGTCGCGCCACGTCTGGATACTGCGACTGCCAGCACACAGGCGAAAATTCCTTCGCCGTGCGTGTTTCTTTCCACGAAGCCGGAGCTTGTGGAGGTTTCCATCGCAGATCGCCTACCGGCGGGGCTGCGAACGGCACGCCGCGAAACACGCGAACGTCCGCATGCTTGCCGGCCGTTCCAGAAAGCAATCCCTGTTCAACCTTGACGGGGGCGGTGACCGCATCGGTGGCCGCCGTAAGCGCTTGAGAGGCTGTCGCCAGAGCAGTAGCCATTGCCAGCAGGAGTGCAGTGAAAACTCGTCCCATAGATTTATCGAGCCCCCTTCGAACAGCTTAAACGGTAGAGTGATATTATCGCGGGCACCATGAAATCAAAATCTCGCGTTTCCGCCATGCTGTCCATCCAATTCCTCGCTTGGTTATTTTGCTCCGCTGTCTTCGCCCAATCGATGCCGACCGCCGCCAAGCACGCAATCGTCCTTCATGCCGCGCGGCTTCTTGATATTGAAAATGGGAAAATAATCACTCCCGGGGAAATTCTTGTGCAGGACGAGCGCATCGTCGAAGTCGGCTCGTCGGTCAAGCATCCGCAAGGAACCGAAGTCATCGAGCTCGGCGATACCACGCTCATGCCTGGCCTCATCGATGTTCATGTCCATCTGTTCCTGCATCCGGGCGCCGAAGATTTGCAGACCGTGGAAGAATCCGTTCCGCAACGCACGATCATCGCGATTCTTGCCGCGCGCGATGACTTGATGGCCGGATTCACCGCCGAACGCGACATGGGCACCGAAGGCGCGGGCTCCGCCGATACCGCTGTGCGCAACGCCATCAATCATGGTGCAATCCCCGGCCCGCGCCTGCGCATCAGCGGCAACGCCATCGACATTCTTGGCGGCCATGAAGATGCCAACCACTTCAATCCAGAGCAGCACGTATTCTCCAATGCCACTTACGCGAACAACGCCGCCGAACTCGTGACGGCAATTCGCCAGGAGTTCAAGGAGGGCGCTGACTTCATCAAAATCTACGAAACGGGGGCCGACTCTTACCGCGATGGCCATCTCTCAACGTCATTCCAATACACAGAGGCGGAGCTGCGCGTCGCCGTCGAAGAAGCCGCGCGCACTGGCAAGCGCGTGGCCGTCCACGCGACCGGCGAGCCAGGAACCCTTTATGCCGCGCGCGCCGGTGTCGCCTCCGTGGATCACGCCGACCAGCTCAGCGACGAAACCATGCGCATCATGCGCGAAAAACAGATCTTTGCAGTCCCCACATTTGCCATCTCCGAATATTTTGCCGAACACGCTGCATCTCCCGCGCAGGCCGAACGCGATCACCGGGCCCTCGATCTTCACGCTCAGGAATTTCGCAAGCAGCTTGCCGCTGGTGTGCCCATGGCCGTCGGGTCCGACGTAGGCCCCTTTCCCCACGGCACGCAGGCTCGCGAATTTAGCCTGATGGTCAAATACGGCATGGCTCCGCTCGCCGCTCTCCAAGCTGGTTTGCTGAACGGCGCAAAGCTGCTCGGTTGGCAGGATCAGATCGGCGTCCTTAAACCTGGCTATCTTGCCGACATCATTGCCGTTCCCGGAGATCCGCTCGCGGACATAAGCGCTCTGCAAAAAGTCAGTTTCGTAATGAAGGGCGGCACAGTCTATCGCCACGACCGCCCGTAAGAAACGCGCGAGAGTACGCAAGGGACATGATCCGCCCGCCGGGCGACGCTATTTGCCCAAAACTTGATGGTTGGATGCCGCGAATGCCTCGCCACATTGCTTTCTGTCTTGCGCGCCTGTATCTTGGTTTTTGCACGGCCAACAAAATGATTATTTCGTTTCTTACCAACTGAGTTCCCAATGTCCGCCGCCCCTTCGCAAGCTCTTCCGCAAGATCAGACTGAAGGAATGAGCCAGCTCGTCGACGTGGAAGTGGCCAGCGACCGCGTTACCTCGGGCTCAACGGATCCCGCCGCTCGTGGCCGTTGGCTTTGCTCACAGCTCGAATCAGGAAATATTCTCTTTTTCTCGCGTCCGCCGTTTGAAATTCCTCAGGATGACCGCAACTTTCTACTCGGCCGCACGCAGACGAGTTCCGCGCTTCACAAAAATGTCGCCTATCGCCCCGTGGAAGACCGCATCACAGGGCTTGCCAAGTCCGAAGAAGTCGAAGCCCCTCGCCTTCGCCTTATCCTGAAAAATTACTCGCTGCATGCGGTGCAATTTCTTGGCGAATTCCTCTCGCCCTACGCGGGAAAGTGGAAACTCGATTTCGCGAGCTTCCGTCCGCTCGAAGAACGTGGGCGCCCGGCTCGTCTCCACGCTCGCAACGATTTGCCTCACTTCGATTCGTTTCCTACGAGGTCTACGAACGGCGACCGAATACTGCGTTTTTTCACCAATCTCAATCCAAGCCAAAATCGCGTCTGGGCCACGTCACAAACTTTTGAAGCGATCGGTCCGCATTTTGCCAAGTCCCTTGGTTTGCCCCGCCCGCGCAGCGCCAATCCGTTTGCCCGCGGCGTTCGCAGCCTCGCTGGGGTTTTGCGTTTTCGGGGCGCGCAACGGCCCCCTTACGACAATTTCATGCACCGCTGCCACAACGCCATGAAGGAAGACACCAGCTTTCGCGAAAACTGCCCCAAACAACGCTGGGAGTTTCCGCCGGGTTCCAGCTGGATTGTCTTTACAGACTGCGTGAGCCACGCGGTCCTCGAAGGCCAGTACGCGCTCGAGCAGACATTTCTCATCTCGCGCCAAGCCATGGTCGATCCGGAAAAATCGCCGATCGCGATCCTTGAACGAATCGCCGGCTATCCGCTCTCCGATTGACGGAAGCTATTCTTTCCGCGAACGATCGAGCTTCAACGCCGCGCAAACAATCGACCCGCACTCACCCCGCGCGAATTCCAAAATGGAACAGTCCCGAGTACCTTGTCGTTTCCGCGTTGAATGGCGCGAATACTCTTGTAATTTCGCGAGCACCGCACGCGTATCGGCGTAAACTGAAATTGCCATGGAGAAACTCAAAGCATTTCAAGATGTCGCGCGCATCAATGGTTTCGTCGACGTTGAAGAAACAGAAGATGGAACCGTATTGTGGTTGAAGAAGCCTACGGCAAATGCGGAAGACCGCATGTGCGTCGACAGCCTCACCAACAGCGTCACCGTGTTCTGGGCCACCATGCCATGGAAAATAAATTCGAAAACTTTTCGTGCTGTAGCTGCTCTCCAGGAGTGGTTCACGCTTACGTCTCGTCAAGCCGCGTCCATGACGAACCGCGACGCTCTGTTGCGGCTCTCCGCTGATAAGAACGATGCTGCCGCCATGGCTGCTCTTCGCGAGAACAACGCGGGCACAATTCGCGCCGCCATCGCCCGCTTCTTCGAATCCGGCGCAGTCTCGGAGAGGGCTCAATCCGTAGTCATGCAACGCGTCGCTGACCACGCTCGCTCGTACCGCACCGATCAAGAGCCCGATCAATGGCTCACCAAGTCTCTCAACACCGAATGCGACCGCCTGCGCAACGAAGACATTCAAGCCAAAGCAAACAAGGCCTAGGCTCTCTCGTGCTATCTCGTCCTCGCGCTTAGGCCCCTCTTCGCTCAACACAGAGTAAATCTAGGCCACTCGCACGTGGCCTATTAAACACGCTGCGCGCCGAACCCGTTTGAGTCTGCGACCTGTTCAGTCACACTGATAATCCCTTCGGTCGTACAATGCTCGCGCTACGATTCTCCCCCCTCTCTTCAGATTGGAATCTCAGTGGCTTTCGCCCTGGGCGTTCGGAGTTTCGATGTCTGACGACAACGTCCGCTTGTTCAAATTCTTACGGCTGTACTGCCAGGCCTCCGCCGTTGCTGTTGTGGGCATCGGATGTATGGTTTTGATCGGCTGGGCATTTCACGTTGAGTTTCTGAAGTCGATTCTTCCCGGGCTCGTCACAATGAAGGCCAATACTGCGCTGAGCCTCGCACTCTCGGCCGCATCTTTGTTAATCCAGCTCTCGAATCCGCCGCCAGGATCCCAACGCTACCTCGGTCGCGTCATCGCTCTGCTCGTCACGCTCCTCGCTATTCGCGACGGGGATCGAATACGTCTTTGGCTTGGATCTCGGAATAGACCAGATATTGTTTCGTGAGGCCGCAGGAACGGTGGCAACGTACTCGCCCGGGCGGATGTCCCCCGCATCGTGCACGGCGTTTCTGGCGATAGGCTTGGCCTTGCTGCTGCTCGATCGGAAAACGCGCCGCGGCGATGCCTCGGCCCAGGTCCTCAGTTTATGGGCAGTCATGATGGCGATGCTCGCCACAACTGGTTACGCCTATCACGCAACAGCCCTGTCCAGGATTTTTTTGTATACGCAGGTCGCGCTTCACACCGCAATTGGATTGCTTCTCCTCAGCTCCGCCATTTTCTTCGCTCGCCCTCGGAGCGCGATCGCGGGCGATCTTAGCGGCAAAGGTACAGGGAGCGCCATGGCGCGCCGGCTTCTTCCCACCATAATCGTGATTCCGATTTTTCTTGGCTGGATCAGTCTGCGGGGAGAGGCCGGAGGATTATATGGAAAGGAATTGCGTCTCGCTCTGTATGCGACCGCCAACGTAATCGTCTTTGCCGTTCTCGTCTGGTTGAGTGCCCGAAAGATGAATGTCGAGTACGACCAGCGCAGCGCGGCGGAAACTGGAATCCGCGAGCTGAATGCGGAATTGGAAGAACGAGTTGCGGAACGAACCGCGGCTCTCGAACAACAAACCGTTGTATTGACCGAGCAGGCAGCTTTGCTCGATCTCGCACACGAAGCGATCTTTGTACGCGACGCGCAGAATCGCATCTCGTTTTGGAACCGGGGCGCCGAAATCATGTACGGCTGGCCGGCCAACTTGGCCGTAGGAAATGTCACTTATGAACTGCTCAAGTCAAAGCTTCCCCAGCCGATCGGGGAGATCGATGCAAAACTCTTCGCGCAAGGGCACTGGGAAGGCGAGGTCATTCATCAGGCCCGCAACGGGTCATTCCTAAACGTCGCCACCCATTGGACTTTGCAGCGCAATGCGGACGGGTCGCCCTTCCGGATCCTCGCCATCAACCAGGACATCACCGCTCGTAAGCAGGCCGAGTTCAACCTTCGAATGCTGACGGAACGATTGTCACTGGCAAACGCGGTTGCCAAGGTGGGCGTGTGGGAGTGGGATCTCGCCAGCAATTTAGTTACCTGGGATGCCACCATGTTTGAAATCTATGGATTGGCACCGGTTGTTCCGATGCCCTACGAAAAATGGTGTGCGGCCGTTTATCCTGGGGATCTCCCCGCTGTCGAATCCGTCCTGCGGAAAACGATTGAGGAAAAAGGCCAAGGTTCCTCGGAGTTCAGAATCACTCTGCCAGATGGCTCCGTAAGGAACATCTCGGTCGTTGAAAGAGTGGTTCTCAACGAGCATTCGATCGCCAGCCGGATGGTCGGCGTAAACATGGACATCACGGACCGCAAACAAGCGGAAGAGGCTTTATTTGTCGAAAAGGAACGCGCCCAAGTGACTCTCAACTCGATCGGCGACGCCGTCATTTGCACTGACGTCTCCGGAAAAATTACCTTCCTCAATCTCGTAGCGGAAAAAATGACTGGATGGTCGTCCGAAAGTGCGACAAGCCGACCCATGGCTGAAGTCTTCCGGATCTTCGATGCCACAAGCCGCGAAGCCATTCCAAACCCCATGGAGCTAGCGATCGCGGAAAATCGCACGATGAGCCTGCCAGCGAACTGCATCCTCATCCAACTGGGAGGGACGGAAATCCCAATCGAAGACAGCGTTTCGCCCATTCACAACCGTCAGGGCCAAGTGACCGGCGCGGTTATCGTGTTCCGCGATATGACTGCGGCCCGCGCCGCGGCATTGCAAATGACGCATTCGGCGCAGCACGATTTTTTGACAGGCTTGCCAAATCGCATGCTCCTGAACGACCGCGCCACCCAGGCCATCGCACTCGCCACGCGCCACAAAAAAAAAGTCGCCGTCTTGTTTCTGGATTTGGACGGCTTCAAACACATCAACGATTCTCTCGGGCATCCCACCGGCGACAAGCTTCTTCAATCCATCGCAGCACGACTTGTGGAATGCGTGCGGGGCGCAGACACCGTCAGCCGTCAAGGCGGCGATGAATTCGTCGTGCTTTTGTCTGAAATGGAACACTCGGAAGATGCGGCTATTTCCGCCAGAAGAATGCTACAAGCCGTGGCCGAAGCTCATACCGTCAACCAACATGACCTTCATGTCACGACAAGTATCGGCATAAGTGTCTATCCCGATGATGGACTGGATGCCGAGGCGCTCATCAAGAACGCGGACACGGCAATGTATCAGGCGAAAGAACATGGCCGTCAGAGCTATCAATTCTTCAAGCCTGTCATGAACGTGCGTGCGGTCGAACGCCAATCTCTCGAAGAAGGTCTCCGGCGCGCTCTGGAACGGCAAGAATTCGCGGTGCACTACCAGCCCAAGATTAATCTGAAGACCGGAGAGATTTCAGGCGCGGAAGCATTGTTGCGTTGGACGCACCACACGCGCGGTCCCATCTCTCCCGCGGAATTTATTCCTGTGGCGGAAGACTGCGGCTTGATTCTACCGATTGGACAGTGGGTTCTTCGCGAGGCGTGCGTACAAGCTCGCGTTTGGCTGGATGCGGGGCTGCACCTCGGTACCATGGCGGTCAACATCTCATCGATGGAGTTCCGCGACGCCGATTTTCTCGAAAGTGTTTTCGCCACGCTCGAGAGCACCGGCTTGGATCCGAAGTGTCTTGAACTTGAACTGACCGAGACGGTCCTCATGAAGCGCGCCGAGTCTGCGGTCACAGTTCTGAAAACTCTTAGGGCCAGAGGGGTACAAATCGCTGTCGATGACTTCGGCACAGGCTACTCCAGCTTGAGTTATCTGAGGAAGTTTCCGATCGACGCGCTTAAGATCGACCAGTCCTTCGTCCGCCAGCTCACTACGGTGCCCGACGAGACCGCCATCGTGACCGCGGTCATTAGCCTGGGCCGTAGCTTGAAGCTTCGAGTTGTTGCCGAAGGCGTCGAAACGCAAGCACAACTGGAATTTCTTCGGGCTCACCACTGTGACGAGGCACAGGGATACTACTTTAGCCGGCCAGTCCCTGCGGCCCAGTTTACCCAGCTCCTTAAGACCGGCATCTCCGAAACAGCACTTCAGTGAAAATTGGAATCGCCGCATCTCGATTGCCAGAGTTTCCCATTCATCAGGAATTTAGACTTGAAGTTTCTTTTGCTACCAGATCCATCCAAGCGCAAAGAAACGGAGCCGCTTTAAGAGGCAGCTCCGCTTCTAGCCCGTCAAGCGATTTTTGCAAGATCAATGTTTAACAGCAGTCTTTGCATACTTATCATAGAGGGCTTTATGGAAACTCCAGTCCGGAACCGGTGGCAGCTCCTTCAAGTTAAGCCGATTGCCGAGAGCGTGGGGCGTCTTGCAGACTACTCCGGCCGGCGAAAACGGACTGTTCGGTTGTGTCAGGTCGCTGATCATCGTTGAACTGGAGTCGCAAGTAATAACTTGTCCCTGAGCATTCCCGGAGAAAGCCACGCCTGTAAAGTCCGCACTGGAGTTCACAAGAGCGAGAATCCCCGGTCCTGAGTTCTGGGTGACTTGCCCGCCTCGCAGATAAACCTCGGAGTTGCCGTCCACTCGAATGCCCGCACTGCGAGCGTCCGAAAAAGATCCGTTTTTCAGCACTTGGTTCGCGCCGAGGAAATAGGCCTGGCTGTTGGCGTACAGTTCGACCCCGGCGTCGCTATGTCCTGAAATTAGCGCAGCCAAAGGCCCACTGATATCCGCGAACGTAGCTTGACTTCCCATGCCAACGGAAACTCCCACAGGCCCATTATTTTGAATTAGATTTGGCTGTCCGATGCTAAAAAACGAAATCTCAGCCGTCTCCTGGAGCCAAGCACCGCCCGCTTGGTTCCCCGAAATCACATTTTGGCCGATAATTGCGCCAATTTGAGCATGGGCGCCGCCAAGCAAATCGATACCGAATCCTGGGTTCGATCCCGGACCGGACACGTTGTTCGTAATTGTGGTGTTTCCGTTGGTTGCGAAATTGCCTTGTGAGGCCCACACCCCCGGTCCGCCATTGTTGCTGATATCGACCGTTCCGGCCCAAGGGTCCACCGAGACAAACGAATTGCCGCCGATGCTCATTCCACCAGCTGAATTGTGGTCAAACGTCCCGCTTGCGCCGACGGTCACGTCGGACATTCCAAAGACGCTCAAGCCTATTCCGACATTTCCATTGCTGGTACAGGCGTCCACATCGATGCTTCGGCTGCTGGTGACCGAAATGCCATTTCCCGAGGGATTGGTCACATTGAGTCCGTAAAGCATCACATTCTGCGAATTGTTAATGTAAAGTCCGCCGTTGAGGGTGGCGGTCTGTCCGTAATAAGCCCCGAGGCTCAACGCGTTCACGCTATCCAGCGAGACATTCTCTGTGCAAGGCCCCGTTACCAGGATGGTGCTACCCGGAGTTGCGTTCGGCAGCGCTGCATTGATAGTTGGGTAGGCCGACGGAGTCGCTCCAGTGCAGTCAACGATTAAGTACTGGGCACGAACCGCACCTGGAAAAAACAAGAGTATCAAGGTCAGGGGAACGATCGAGAAAAAACTCTTAGCCGCCATCTTATTGACTATTTTCATTGTTGCTCCTTTGAGCTGCGGCGAGGTCCTGCGATTATGGGGCTCCGACCTGGTTCGATTCCCGTTCCGCGGAGGAATTGCCGTTGCCGACAGCTGCAGCCATCCTTGTGCGAGGCGGCAACGCCCTGCAAGCGACACGGAACGACAACGGTATTCCGTCGCTCAATGTCGTGCTCTGTCTCTTCTGGGCGTGTCGATCAACCGGACGGCTTTTGGCCAGCGCGAACTCCTTAGCTGTCAATTGTGACAGTTGCTGAGCCTTTGGCACGCGCGTAGTTTCCGCGGATGATTGGTCGGTCGTCGAAATCCTCGCCCACAAAACGAGTATTTCTCGACGGAAGCTCGTCCAGAGCCGTCGGCGCAGCAGTCCTGCTCATTCCCGGGTGCAAACAGAAGGCGGGTGCGTCACTATCGACTAGAGTCGTTTCTGCAAGCTAGGCCCAACCCCATCGGAACGAGAGACTGTACATGGAGATGAATATGCAAAATCGACGTCGCTCGAGGAAGATGCCGCAGAACATGGAGCAATTTGTTCTTGAATCACAGACCCGCTTCGTCATTCGTTCAAAGTCAGTTTTGCAATTTGCCTGTCTAAGCTTGCTTCTTAGTTTGCTCCCCCTAGTGGGCCTCACTTCGCAGGCGAAACAGCCTTCGAGTGCGCAAGCACCTGAAACAAATCAACAATCCGGTTTTTTGGGTGACTACTACCTCAAGCTGCAGCCCGATCCCAAGAATTCCGATTTGCTGATTTACTGGAAGAATGACGACGTCTTAAAGAATGCCAACAAGTTTATTCTTGACCCGGTACTTGTTTATCTGCTTCCCGAGGCGCAACAGCGCGCGATTGACCCCGAGCAGTTGGCCAAGCTGACGCAATACTTCAGCAAAGCCATTAAAGATGACCTCACTCACTCGGGAACTTATCAGATTGTGACCAAGCCTGGGCCCGGAGTCATGGTATTGCGGCTGGCACTCACTAACGTGGAGCCCGCAGGCGCCAAAGAGAATGCCGCTTTGAAGGGAGCCGAAATCGCTGCCACTCATGCGGTAGCCCCTGGAGCCAGCCTGCTGATTCCCAGGGTCAGCGTTGGCAAGGTCTCGATTGAAGGCGAGATGGTCGACTCAGTGACCGGCGACGTGTTGGTAGCTTTTGAGTCCAGCAAGAGCGGTCGCAGGTTTTTCAGCGGGCTGAAGGCCTATGAGAAATGGGGCGACATAGACGCGGCGTTTCGCGCCTGGGCGAAAAACTTTCGCGAGCGCCTGGACCAAGCACACGGATCGTAGCGGTGGCAACTAGCCTCCGCCGAGGTCCACGGATGCAACCTAGCTGGTTCGGCAGTGCCGATTCATTGGGATATACCTGAGTCTGCTGGCGTTCTATCCAGAGACAGGAACGCCAGCTTGACTAGTGGTGGTGGCGAAAAGTTTCCGCAACGCAGGAAAGCCCCCCGAAGGGGGCTTCGCCTTTATTGATTGACGGTAATCACTATTGGTAGTGTTTTCGCAGCGCTTCCCACGCCCGCGGAGGTGGTTACGTTCACAACGAACGTGGCCGATTTTTGAGCCGCGGGAGTCGAGTTGCTCGAACCACAGCCTACCGCGAAGAGGGAGAGCGCCGTCAGGATTGCCAACGTTCCAAACAAATGCTTAAGGTGCTTGCGGCGGACGAATGGCAACAACAGTCCCGCAAGAGCCATTGTGGAAGCTGGGCCCCATACATTGGGTTTTGCCAGAACACCGGCGGTAGCGACGCCGGAACTCACGGTCAGTTTCACGGTGCCTGCATTGACGCCGTCAAGCGTGACGGAGGACGGAGCGAACGCGCAAGTTATCGTCGAAGGTAGATTGCCGCAGCTGAACGATACCGTCTGCGTGGAACCGCCAAGTGGAATCACACTGATCGAGGCCGTTCCAGGTTGTGCGTGGCTGACCGTCAAGCTGGTGGGCAGAGCTTGCGTGGTGTAATCCGCCACCATTTCCGTGATGGGGCCACTGGTTGCAGGCGTAAGGGCGGCGTCGCCTGCATAGCTGGCAGTCAGAATATGAGTGCCTGCGGCAAGCGTGCTGATTGCCAGATTGGCAGTGCCCGTTCCGTCGAGTTTCACGGTGCCGATGGTGGTGGTTCCGTCAAGAAACATTACGCTGCCGGTAGCGTTGTACAGACGGACATCGGACTGCACTTGCGCAGAAAGATTTACCACGCCACCGACAGAGATGTTGGGAACGTCCGCAGAGAGATTCACGTAAGGAGAACTGTTGGCATACACCGTGACGTAGCCGCTGCCGGTGGAAGCATTCACGTTGCTGTCGCCACTGAAGCTCACGCGGATCAGGTGCTGCCCCGCCGTCGTAAACACAGTTGGAAAGTGAAATGAGTCGCAGTCTTGCTGGAGGGCGGCAACAGGAGGTCCCAGGGATACTGCGGTCCCGCTGGTGTAGTCGCTGATGCTGACCGTACCACCATAAGGAGCGCAGGCATTGTTGGCCAGAACTAGCTGACCACCGATGTTTACGGGAACATTGGGGACCGCCGTGCCTTCGGTGAATACGTCCCCAACCACGGAATCCTCCTTGGTAACGGTAACGCTGTAGCTAGCCTGACTGCTGTTGAAACTGTTATCGCCCGGATATGCGGCTTGTACTTGGTGCGTTCCAGCCGTCAGCCCAGAAGCAAGATTGGGCATCACGCTGGACTGGCCGGTGGGCTTCGTGCCGTTTCCGAATACAATGGAATTCTCTCCGTAATTCAACGTCAGCGTGCCGGGGGTTCCATAGTCTCTGGTAGTGATGCTGGCGGGATTGCCGTCTACAAGCAAACTGATTTGCCCTGTAGGATGCCCATAGCCTGAATTTCCGCCGACAGCAACCCACAGAGGTACAGGTTCGTCGTAACTGACGGTAAGCGGCGTCTCGATGTAATAGCCTCCCGCAAGTCCGCCCATTTGCATCTGGCTGGGCTCCGGCGTCACGGTTACGTTCAGCGAGTTCGAGGTACTGGAATAATATTTGCCGTCTCCGCTATAACGCGCGGTGACTCCATAAGTGCCTCCGGGTACGTTCGGTGACGCGATGGTCGCGGTGCCGCTGGAGCCGACGGCAGTGAGCGCGGCCGAACCGACACCCTGGAAGTCGCCCGCCTCGGCACCGGTGCCGGTGGATTGTAGAGCGACTGCTCCTGTCGGAGCGGTACAGCCACTGCCCGTGCAGGTGACCTTAGCTTTGAACGTGATTGGCGTACCATGCACGACAGTGGTTGCCTGGCCATTTCCGAGTGCGAGAGTCGTCGTCGAGCCTGCCGTTGCTGATGCTGCAGCCCACTTGGTAACTAGAGCGTTCGCATCAAAGGAGCCGAGACCGGTGGCCAGGTCATAGCCTGGCCCGGCGGAATAGCCGACGGTGAATTGGCCGTTGGTGTCGGGCACCTTGTTGTCGCCCTTCGTAATGTCGTGGTAGACCCCGGATGTGGCGGCCAATTTGTAGAACACGTAGTTGGCAAGTCCTTGCGGCTTTCCGCCCAATTGCTGAAGCGCCAGCGCCATGATGCCTGCGGCCGACGGGCTGGATGCCGACGTACCTCCCATGGGTTGAATGTAGATGTAATTTGGATCGCTACAGCCTCGTTCGAAGCAAAGGGCGTAGCCCGTGTGGCCGGCGGCGGCCAACGAAATGTCCGGGAGGTCGCGTTTACCGTCGTTGGGAACGCCAGCGGCTGTCTGCCAGTTGGGTTTGGAGTAGATCGTACTGACACCGCCGCTGCCCGCCCACAACGATGTAGAGAAAACGTCGTTGCTGCTTTCGTTCCAGACGATTTCCGGAATGTAGCTGATCGCCGACTGCAGCGTGGTGGGATCTCCGGTGATCAACCAATAAGCATCGTTATTTGCCACGTCGTCGAACTGTGTGCCACCCACTGCTACGTTGTAAGGAGTAGAGGCGAGGCCGTTGACCGCAAGGCCTTGCGAAGCGAATAGTCCGCTGCTTTGCGAATCGCAACCCGCGCCGCCATCATCACCCGCGGAAACAAACGAGGTGATCCCCTGTGCGGCGGCTTGCTGCCAAAGTGAATTGTAGAACGCAGTTTGCGTGGAGCCCATGGTCTGTTCGCAACTGCCAAAACTGGTGCTCATGATGGGCGCAAGATTGTGATCAACGATGTACGCCGCAGAAATGTCGACGCCGTCGGCAAAGTTGCTCTGTGATGCTACGGCGATGATGTGCGCGCCGGGAGCGACCGCGCCTGCCCAGGTAACGTCCAACAACGCTTCGAGCGTGTCGTCGTAGGATTGCACCTGTGGGTCATCGCCATTGATGATCATTTGTGGATCGTTCGGAGGAAGACCCATAACGTTGCGAAAATCGCGGATGTCTTGAAGGCCATCGATATTGTAGTAGGGATCGGCTAAGCTGCTGCGGCTGACGATGGCGATGGATACTCCAGTGCCGTCAATGCCGGCGGCGTAGAGCGGCTTGAGGTTATAAATTGTCGCGAAATCGGCGGGACCCATGAAGTGCAGGCCGTATGGTCCTTCGATCTTTCCGGTTTTCCTGTTGACGCCAATCTTGTCGCCCATCTTGAGACTAGGAACGCGCGGGTCACTGTGCAGGCGAACCACACCCTTCACTACTTGCGACAACGCGGCGGGAATCTGAACGTTGGTTGAATTGGCGATGAATTTAATATTCTTGTAGCTGTAGGTGTGCATCTCCGTGGAAAAAGCTTGTTCCACTTGACCTACGGTCCCGCTGAAAACGATGAAGCGGCGGCTCTGTGATATCTCGTGCACTGTCAGCCCTTCCCCTTGAAGCCATTGTTGCACCTTCGTGGCGTCTTCCGTGGCCACGCCAAATTGCTGGCCGTATTGCGCGGGTGTCAGCCACTTGTGATAGGAAGGCGAGGAGGAATCGTGCAGCGCGGCGATCAAGTCCGCTGCTTGTTGATCCTGGTCGGCGGTTGGCGAAAGCATCAAAAGCATTCGACCAAGATTCTGGCCGCCCGTCATACGGCCGTTATCGACGCTGGCTTTCAATAATGGCGAAGTGGAGCCAGCGACCGTAAAGCGTTCTTCATTCTTGATGGGAGAGGGGATGCGAGATTGAGATTGCGTTTGCGCACGAACAGCACCTGCCGCAAATAGAAGTGCAAAAAATGAGAAAACACAAACGAATTGCTTCCGACGGAGACCGATAACCAAGGCGAATCCTCCTAAATTGACTGCTGAGAGTTGTTCTACGAAATTCAATTTCCGGCCAAACCTGTAGCTCGAAGCAAGGGACTGCGAACATTTGTGTGCAGCCACACCTAGAGTCTGCGGACAGGGTGTTAGCTGTTTTCAGGCCCTTCTAAACGAAATTATTGCTGAATAGGTGAGGACAGGAATGTTAGTGCATGGGGACATGCACCGTGGCGAATCGTGACATCGCCCGAACATTCCATTCCGCGATATCGCCGGCGGGGTTCAGCCAAACGCCAAGATTCATCCCGTTACCTTTTCACGTAAACGAAGCGCCGCACGAATCACTAGCGTACGCCTAAGAAATTTCGTGCGGAGAGGGTGACACTCTAGACGAGTTCCCGTCGTTGCGCTAGCGCAATTAACTCGCGAATCGGAGTTTTTCAACAGCACCCTTACGTTCGACAATTTCAAAACCTTCTGGAGAAGGTTCTGAACGCAGCTCCGCACGGAGCTACGTCGGCCCCCGCGCACTGCATCGATTCACCTCTTGCTTCAACGAGGGCGAAGAGGGGGCATACGATGGGCGAGATTCTCTTCCGCCAATCACAGCGAACATCCACTGATTCTCCGGAGCGGCTTCCAGCCTCAAGCCAGCAGGCGTATAGTTGCTCCCGGTATGGTCACGTACGACAGTAGTGGCAGCGCGGCTGCGGAAGGGCCCGACCCAGGTTTTCTCGCCCGCACCCTATTCAATACGGATCACAAAGTGATCGGCCTGCGCTACCTCTGGCTTGCCCTTGGCAGTGTGCTCCTGGGGATGCTCCTCTCGCTGTTGATGCGCATTCACCTCGTGTGGCCCGGCGCGCAAATTCCGTTCCTCTCCGGATTCGGCACGACGCCAGAGCGCTATACCGCGCTCACCATGTTTCACGGCTCCTTGATGGTTTTCCTGGTGCTCACGACCGCGCCGCAGGCCGGCTTCGGCAACTATTTTCTGCCCCTGCAAATTGGCGCTCGAGAAATGGCGTTTCCCGCGCTGAATCTGTTTTCGTTTTGGGCGACTGTAGCCTCGCTCGCCGGCATGACCGCCGCTTTCTTTGTTCACCCAGAGACTGGCTTCACACTTTGGACCGCCAGCGTCGCGCTCTTCTGCTTCGCCGCATTGCTGACGGCGCTCAATTTTACCGTCACTGCGCTCGAGCTTCGTTCCAAAGGCATGACCTTGCCGCGTATGCCTCTCACTGTCTGGGCCTGGCTGATAAACGCCATCCTCAGCATGTTGATCTTCAGCATTCTTCTCGCTGCTTGCGCTTTTATCCTCTCGGACCGTCTCCTCGGCTCGCAATTTTTCTCGCCGCTGACATTTCTCTCACGCCTGCCTGCGCCCCTCGCGCAATCCACCTTGCTTTCTCTTTGGCAGCGCCTCTTTTGGTTTTTTGCTCAGGCCGAGGTTTATGTCGCGATGCTCCCCTGTTTCGGACTCGTCTCGCATCTGCTCTCCACTTTTTCCCGCAAGCCCGTATGGGCGGAGCGCGCCGCGGTCCTCGCTCTTTGCGGGGTCGGGCTCTTCGGCTTTTGCGTTTGGGGACAGCATATGTTTTCCAGCGGCCTGAATCCCTGGTCCCCGCTGGTCTTTTCGCTATTGGCCTCCTCGCTTGGCTTGCCCGCTTGTGTTCTCCTGTTCAGTTGGTTCGGTACGCTCTGGAACGCCAAAATCCAGCTCAATGCGGCCATGTTATTCGCTCTCGGATTCGTCTCTCTTTTCCTGGCGGGCGGCGTTTCTGGACTTTTTCTCGCGCGCAACGATTTCGCTGCCGCTTCGATCAGCGACGAGTTCGTCACCGGGCACTTTCATCTGGTAATGGGTGTCGCTGCCACGTTCGCAATCCTCGCTGCCCTGTTTTTCTGGTTCCCAAAAATGTTCGCGCGTCGTCTCAATGAGACTCTCGGCAAGCTCCATTTCTGGCTCACCTTCGCCGGAGTCTATTGCATATTTATGCCCATGCACTGGCTCGGCCTGATGGCTCACTTTGGGGCAGGGAGCGGCGGCCAAGCGATGGCCGGCTCTCCCGCGTCATCTTTCGTGGCTCCGCTCGCACTTCCAGGCGCCACGCTTCGCACTTTCGTCACCGTGGCAACGATTCTCACTCTCGCCGCGCAGGTTCTCTTTCTTCTGAATTTTGTTTGGACCTTGTGGCGTGGCGAAGAGACCGAAGACCGCAATCCCTGGCGAGCCACGACGCTTGAATGGAGTGTCGCATCGCCTCCGCCCATCGATAACTTTGGCGCGAGTGAGCCAATCGTCTACCGCGGGGCTTACGAGTTCGGCGCGCCAGGTGGGCCAACAGACTTCGCGCTCCAAAATGTGGCACCCACGCTTTCGGAGCGCGCGCCGCAAATCAGGCAGGCAGCTAAAGCAAGCAGCGAGGAAAGTTAAAAGGCGCTCATGCCCGGCACAAGCATAGTCGAAGACATCGAACTCATTATCGAAAACATCGGCGGCGGCGGAGGCAAGAATCCGCCACCCGGTGGAGACGATGGCGGCGAGGGCGGCAAACGTCGCGGCCCACAAATGCCTTCTTCGAGACGCTACGCCATGGCAATTGCAATCGGCATCGTCTCCATCGTCATGTTTTTTATGGCTATGGCCAGCGCCTTCATTTATCTCAGGGCCAAAAGCAACACCTGGGTACCGCTGCATCTGCCGTGGGTCATTTGGGCTAACACGGCGCTTTTGCTTCTGAGTAGCGGGGCCATGGAGTTGGCGCGGCGGCGCCTGGCGTTCGCGGACGTGCGCCAATTCCGCAAACTCTGGCTAGCGGCCACGGCTCTCGGAATCCTTTTTCTGATTGGCCAGCTCGCCGCTTGGCGCCAATTAGTTCTCGCCGGTTTTTATGTGTCCACCAATCAGGCCAGCAGCTTCTTTTATCTTTTTACCGGCTTGCATGGTTTGCATCTCCTCGGCGGAATCTTCGCGCTGCTTTACGTCTCTTTCCGCAAATTTGAAAAAGCGAAAGTGTCGCGCTCCGTGGCAGCGGAAGTCGCGTCCTACTACTGGCATTTCATGACAGGCCTCTGGATTTTTCTGCTGGCTCTTCTGTATTTGGGCAAATGAAAAGCAGTTTTGAACAGCGAGTGGAATTCCCGCGGATTAATGCTTTACAAATTCAGCGACCGCTTCCGCAACCCGCGTAATCTGCTCGGAGCGCAGCTCTGGAAACATGGGGAGAGAAACCACCTCTTGCGCGGCGTGCTCCGCATGCGGAAAATCGCCGGCCTTGTAACCCAGTGAAGCGTACAGCGGCTGCAGGTGCAAGGGAGCAGGGTAGTAGATCGAGCTACCAATTTTCCGTTCGCTCAGGCTCTGCACAAGCGCATTACGCCGCTCCACGCGAATCGTATATTGGTGAAACACATGCTCATATCCCTCCGGAATGAGCGGCGGTGCGACGCCTGGGATGCCGAGCAAAAGTTTTGTGTACGCGGCCGCGTGCGCTTGCCGCGCTCGCTGCCAATCGGGCAAGTGGCGCAGTTTTACGCGCAAGATGGCGGCTTGAATTTCATCCAGGCGGCTATTCCAGCCAGGCTCGCTGCTGACGTACTTGCCGGTTTGTCCGTGATTGCGCAGCGATTTTAGTCGCACAGCCATTTCGCTTGAATTGGTGACGACCATCCCGGCATCGCCGTACGCGCCAAGGTTCTTGGTGGGATAAAAGCTCATACACGCCGCGTCCCCGAGCGAGCCCGTGCGGCGGCCTTTGTAGCTCGCGCCGATCGATTGCGCGTTGTCTTCAATCACGCGCAAATTGTGCGTCCGCGCAAAGTCCAAGATCGGGTTCATGTCGCACGCAAGGCCGTAAAGATGCACGGCGATAATCGCGCGTGTCCGCGGCGTAACGCGGCGCGCGAGATCGGAAGGGTCAATGTTATAAGTGTCTGGCCGAATGTCGGCAAAGACTGGCTTGGCGCCAAGCGCACTGACCGCGCTGCCCGTGGCCACGAAAGTGAACGGCGGGACCAGGACTTCGTCGCCAGCCTGAACTCCGCAGGCACGCAGCGCAAGAATCAGGGCATCTGTTCCGGATGCGACGCCGACGCCATGAGCGACGCCGCAGAGTTGCGCAATTTCTTGTTCGAATTCCGCCCCTTCGCGGCCCAAAATGAATTGTTGCGAAGCGAGAACGCGCTCGACGGCAGTTCGAACTTCCGCGCCAATGGAAGCGTATTGCGCCGCAAGATCGAGTTGCGGCACGGGGTCAAGCAGGGAAGTGGTTTGTGGATGCGCGCTCATCAGTTCATCAACAGTCCATCTCCCAACTGGGTCTGGGGCAGTTTGCCGAGTATACGCTATCGATCCGGGGGTCCAAGCCGACCGCCTATATGCCTATATAATGATGCGCTAAACCAAATGTTTGCGAAACGGACAAATTGGAATTTTGAAACGAACCGCTTAAGCGCGGCGCTGACGGCGCATCGCGCGGCCGGGAAGCCGCTGATTGACCTGACGGTTTCCAATCCAACAGAGTGCGGATTTCAGTATGACGAAGAGGCCATTTTAGGCGCGCTGAGCAATCCGGCGGCTCTGAAATACGAGCCGAACCCCCGAGGGTTAGATGTGGCACGTAGTGCAGTCGCGCGGTATTACGCCGAGCGCGACACCGTTGTTTCGAATGACGACATCTTTTTGACGACGAGCACGAGCGAAGCCTATTCGTACGTGTTTCGAACGTTATGCGATCCGGGCGATGAACTGCTTATTGCCGAACCGAGCTATCCGCTGTTCGAATTTCTCGCCGATATTCAGGATGTACGACTGGCGCGTTACCCGCTTGTCTATGACTACGGGTGGCAGATCGATTTTCACGCGTTGGAACAGGCGATAACTCCGCGCACGCGAGGAGTCATCGTCGTTCATCCGAACAATCCGACAGGGCATTTCACGAAGCCAGACGAGATGCGCAAGTTGAACGAGATCTGCGCGGCGGGGAAGATGGCGATCATTGCCGACGAGGTCTTTCTTGATTTTGCGCTGAAGGAAAAACAGATCACCACGTTTGCCGCGAATTCCGAAGCGCTGACGTTCACGATGAGCGGACTTTCCAAAATTTGCGGACTGCCGCAAATGAAGGCCGCGTGGCTGATCGTAAGCGGGCCGGCGTCGCGGAAAACGGAGGCGCTCGCGCGTCTCGAAGTGATCGCCGACACCTATCTTTCGATGAGCGCTCCGATTCAGTGGGCGATGCCAACCTTATTGGGCCAGCGGCACGCGTTTCAAAAGCAATTGATGACGCGCGTCCGCGAAAATCTTTCCGAACTCGACCAACAATTGGCCGCGCAAAAATCCTGCAGCCGACTTGAAGTGGAGGGCGGCTGGAATGCGGTGCTTCGTGTGCCTGCAACCCGCTCTGACGAAGACCTTGCGCTCGAATTGCTAGCAACAAGGTCCGTGTACGTCCACCCAGGCCATTTCTACGACTTCGCATCAGAGGGAATCGCGATCGTCAGTCTGATTACGCCAGAAAAAGAATTCTCGAATGGGCTGAGGCAACTGCTGCTTCAGTTTTGATCTTGTGTTCGATATTCCCCGTACTCAGGAAGGTTTAGGGCAACACGTCCTTATCATCATCATCTTTAGCTTTAACAAGAAGTTATGGCGAGAAACTGCCTAGCGGATGGGTTTTTGCCGTTGGCGTCGGTAGGCCGAGCCGTAGGTGCCAGTTTGTCTGAATCTCGCTCCCGAATATCAAAGGGATAATGGCCTTAATGGGTAGGGTCCCCTCCGAGATGGGCAGTAATATAACTTACAGATTCACTTTAGCGGATTCTGTTGGGGCATTTATACATAATATGGAAGATGTGGACATAAAGTGACGCTTGGAGCTAATATTACTTTGCTGAATTCAAAGGAGTTAGCTAAATCTTATATAAATTAGAGATTGGAAAGAGCCTTGCCTTAGGTGTGTGGGGTTGGAAGTCTCCAAGCGAGACCTCGAGTGCTCCAACTCGCGAAGATTTGAACTTTATGGGGGTATGGATATGAAGCGTGTCTTCTCAGCGGGGACGGTGATGTCAGCAGTTCGGTCCTTCGCTTTTGTCCTGACATTAGTGGCACTGACTCTTTCGCTCATGAGCGTTGGCGTCGCGACTGCGAGGGCCCAGGTAAGCAAGGGGTCGATTTCGGGTGACATCGCGGACCCGCAGGGCGCCGCGGTTCCCAATGCCGACGTAAAGGTGATTGGCAAGGAAACCAATCAAGAGTTCAACGCGACTTCTGATAACTCCGGTTTATTCAAGCTGAGCCTCCTTCCGGTCGGAACCTATCGGCTGGAGATTTCGAAGAATGGCTTCCGTAAGGCCGTGTTCGACAACGTGCAAGTTGAGGTTGGCGTGGACCGTGGTATGGGAACGATTAAGCTGGAAATCGGCGAAGTGAGTTCGACCGTAGAGGTATCGGCGGCGCCGCCGCTTCTTGAGAGTACCGAAGCGCAGATTACGAATTCGTTCACTTCGTCTGAAATCCAGAACTTCCCGACCATCCTGGGAAACGAAGGTTTGGACAATTTAGCGCTGACGGTGCCGGGCGTGACCATGAGCCGGGATTTGGGATTCTCGAACAGCAATGGTGTGGACTTTGCCGTGAATGGTCTCAGGGGCCGCAACAACGACCAACAAATCGACGGGCAGAACAACAACGACAACTCCGTGGCGGGACCCTCCCTGTTCGTTTCCGACCCGGAATTTGTGCAGGAATATCAGATTACCACGAGCAATTTTGGGGCGGAATACGGCCGAAATTCGGGTTCGGTGGTAAATATAGTCACAAAATCAGGCTCGAACACGGTTCATGGATCGGTGTATGCCTCAGAGAGCAACGCCGCTCTGGATAGCATGTCGAACATCCAGAAGCAGTTTGAGGGATTGACGAAGGTACCGTGGTTCAACGACGAGTTCGTGGGAGGAACGATTGGCGGTCCGCTGTGGGTCGACCATGTGTTCTTCTTTGGCGGTTTTGATCAGGAATATATTCCCGGGACGTCGGTACTTTCGTCGGGGAGCATAACGCCAACGCCTGCGGGAATCACCACCTTGATTAGTTGTTTCGGGAATACCGCGTCACTGCAAGCGTTGCAGACATATGGTCCGTATGGCGTTACCGGCGGAGGACCTACCCCGCAAGATCCGGGGATTCCGATAGCGGGACAGCCGGGTTTCATTGCGAGCTGCCCAGGTGTCCAATACGGAGGAATACAGCGCGTAGTCGGGTCTCCGTTCAAAGCCTATAATTTCCCTCTAAAGTTTGATATTCAGACGACGAAGAATCACTTCTACGGACGATTCCTTTACAACAAGAGCACGTCCGTTAATACGGACGCATTCGGTACTGGAGCGTCAGGTTACCCGGCAAGCGTGCCCGCCCTTTCTCAGGCTTGGGGGTTCAGTTGGGCGCGCACGCTCTCGACGCGTATGTCGAATGAATTTCGATTGTCGTACGGCCGGGAGAACGTCGAATTCGGCGGAAACACCTTAGGCAACACGGTTCCAAACGCCACGAGCATTAGCGACGCGCTGACTAACGTCGTGTTCGCCGCCTCGGGCCTTTTGGGATACGGCCCTTTGACAAGCGCACCGCAAGGCCGCATCGTGAATACCTACCAGCTACAGGACAACTGGGCCTTCGTCGTTGGGCGGCACCAACTGAAGGCTGGAGTCAACGTAACTCAGCAACGTTCCCCGAATTTTTTCCTCCCGAACGTGAATGGCCAGTGGCAATTCGCCGATTATGGGGGGTACGCCAGCAACGACCCGACCCGCATCCGCATCGCCTCGGGAAATCCCGTCCTACCCTTCAAAGAGACGGACACCTTCCTCTATGTGGGCGACGATTTCAAGTTGAGGAATAACTTGACGTTGAACCTGGGACTTACATGGTCCTACTACGGGCAGCCGGCCAATCTGTTTAATCAGATTACCGTGAAAAATCAGACTGGACCGGACCCGTTGTGGAACCCGGCGCTGCCTTCCAGCGTAACGGAATTTCCAACGATTCCTGCGCCCAAGAATAGCTGGGGTCCAAACATTGGCTTTGCGTGGACCCCGTCCTTTAACACCCGACTCCTCGGAAATGGGAAGACGGTTGTTCGCGGAGGATTCCGCGAATCTTACGACCCTCCCTTTTACAATATCTACCTCAATATATCGAGCGCATCGCCGATCGTGCTCCTGAATACGCTCACTGGAGCCAACGCATTGGCGAATCCCTTGCTCGCAAATCCGCTCGGGCCCGCCGTTCGCGCGCAGTTGGCACCGTTTCTGCAGACGGGCGTGTTTGATCCTCGCACTTTTAACGAGACGAGCGTCTCGCCGAACTTCGGGCCACAGCGTGTTTACGCATGGTCGCTCGGCGTTCAGCGGGAAATCGTGCCGAAAGCGGTCTTTGAAGTGCGCTACGTGGGAAACCATGCCACGAACCTGTTCCAGACAATCAATGGCAATCCGGCGATTGCAGGACTCTCGGCGCTCTACCCGGGTCAAGTTCCAACGGGCTTGACGCCGTGTCCTGCGGCGAATGCGGCCATTCCACAAGCAGTCGGGCGCGTGAATTGCAACGAAGGGATCGTGCGCGAGCGGACCAATACTGCTTATTCTGATTATGGCGCGTTGCAGTCGGAGTTGCGCGTCAACAATCTATGGAATCAACTCACGCTAAAGGGTACGTACACCTACAGCAATACAACCGACAATGCCAGCGAGATTTTTAGCACTGGCGCGGCCGGCGGGACCAGCGCGTTCTCTCAGAGCCAGGTGAATTTTACCGGCGACGAGCACGGAACATCGGGTCTCGATATTCCTCACAGCTTCAGCCTTACGGTTACGGAGCAGCTTCCATTCTTCAAGTCGCAGCATGGCTTGGTCGGGCACATCCTCGGCGGGTGGGTTGTCTCCGGAAACTATTTCATTGCCTCGGGGCAGCCGTACACGGCGTCGCAGGCCTTCGCCAACTGCTTTAGCGGCGGCGGAGCTTGCAGCGGCAATGGCCCAACCAATCCGTACGATGGAGCATATAACCTCGCCTTTGTTGGTGACGACGGGGCGCTCCGTCCGTTCCTTGGAAGCAACTCAGCTCCGGTGGGCTCGGTAGGGATCTATGCAGCGGATGCCTGCAACGTTTTTGGCGTCGGCTGCGGAGATACCGCTAACACCCTCCTGAGCCTCAATGCCATCAACGCGACCGGGGCGGATACACCCGTATCCACCAAGCAGGTTCGCTTTATCACCAATGGCGCTGAGTCGGCCACTGTCTTTGGGACGCCGTTTGGTAACGTAGGACGAAATACCCTGCGCGACTATTGGACGAATACGGGCAACTTCGCCTTGTTCAAGAACTTTAAGATCAAGGAGAGGGTAACGTTAGCTTGGCACATGCAGATGCTAAACGTGTTCAACCACCCGAACTTTGCCAGCATTGATCCCTTCATCGAAGATGCAGGATTGACCCAGTTCGAGACGGGCTTTGCGAATCCCTCGCTGCAAAACGGGGGAAACCGGCTGATCAAGTTCGGGCTAGCGTTCCGCTGGTAGTCTTCCGAATACTAACCACTTCATCGGGGATGGCCCTTAAAGGCTGTCCCCGATTTTTTTTCCTCAGGGCCGACGTGGTGAGCTCCTTGCCTGGCGGCGCGAGTCGGGTTTGCACTGCGATTTGAATTTTAGCTGAATCAGTTCCGAAGGATCCAGAAGGGAGGCTGAAGCTTAGCCTCCCTTCTGCATTTCAGGTATCTGAATCCGGCTTTCAGGCGCAAGTTGGCGCCAAAGCGGGCACGGTGCCACGTCGCGAAGGGTCAATAGGATTGCCCCTACTCGAATCCCTTATAGGTTTTTCAAATGCGCAAGGCGGAACGGTGAGCCGAGGTGTTCGCGAAGATCGATCCAGTGCTCTTCGGGGATCGTGGAAAAGACCTCGACGACTTTCGGGTCGAATTGTGTACCAGAGCAACGGCGAATCTCTTCACGAGCGTGGGACATGGGCAGCGCACGGCGATAGGGACGGTCGCTGATCATGGCATCAAGAGAATCGGCAATGGTGAAAATCCGGGCGCCGAGTGGAATTTGGTCACCTTTGAGGCCGCGCGGGTAGCCGGTGCCATCATAGAACTCCTGGTGAGCGAGAACGATTTCGGCGGCATCGCGGAGGAAAGGAATGCGGGTCAGCATGTTGTAGCCGACTTCGCAGTGCGTGCGCATGATCGTTTTTTCGTCGTCCGTCAGAGGGCCGGGTTTGCGAAGGATGCCGTCAGGAATAGCCATTTTGCCGATATCGTGGAGGAAAGCCGCGCGGGCGAGTACGGCCAGGTAATGCGCCGGAACGGGCATGGCCTTGGCGATGGAAATCGTAAAGGCCGTGACGCGCTGGCAATGCCCCTCGGTTTCCGCGTCTTTTAAGTCGAGCGCGCTGCCCAGAGCTTCAAGAGTGTCGTCATAAGATTGTTCGAGTTGTCCGAGGGCGCGGGTAAGTTCCGCAGTGCGCTCCTCGACCTGGTGTTCGAGCTGGATCTGATAGCTGCGGTTTTCCGCGACAAGGCGGCGGTGTTGAAGAGCGCGGCCGACGCCGAGAAAGAGCTGATCCTTCTCGAAGGGCTTGAGGATGTAGTCGTACGCGCCGCGTCGGATGGCTTCGAGGGCGGTCGAGATGTCATGGATGGCTGTGACCATGATCACCGGCACTTCGGGATCATATTCGCGAAGCCAATCGAGCAACTTGATGCCGTCCATCTCGGGCATGATCATGTCGCTCAAGACGAGATCCGGCGTGGACCTTTTCACTTGCTCTTGAGCAGCCCGGCCATTGCTCACGGCCGTGCAGCGATAGCCTTTCGATTCGAGCATGGTGGAAACGACTTCTCGAATCGCTTCTTCGTCGTCCACGACCAGTATCTGTTCTAGCTCCACGAGTGTTTGCCCCCATTGCCATTATACGGGACGGCACAGCGGTAATGGCGTGGCCTTGCCCATTAAGAAAATAGCATGTTAGCGTCAAAGGAACCTTCAGAGAGGGTTCTGGGACGTCCCTCGCGATAGAAGCAGGGGCTTTGTGTCGCGTCGAGGCAATTCAGACCGGGAGGCAGCGCATCGTGTTGGTGAACCAAGGCCTGCTCGGCATCGCTTTCTTCGAAGCGACAGCGTTCATCATTCTGCTGGTCCTCTTTTTCATTTTTCAGCGTGATCATATCAACAGGTATTTCAGGCTGTGGGTTGCGGGTTGGATTTGTTTCACCGCGGCGTCGCTATTCGAAGTAGCGATGCTGAGCCGCAACTTGCCGGAATTGTGGCTGGCAGTGGTGATGGGGAGGGTGGCGGCGATGCTGCTGTTCTCCGCCGCCGTGGTGCAATTTACAACCGGCGCTGGGAAGCGAAGCTGGCCGATTTTGCCGCTCGCGGGTGTGGTGTTATTCGGTGTTTATTACTTCCAGCACAGCGTAACGCCGGACTATGCAAACGTAGCCTGGGGAACGGCGCTGCTGGCGAGCGCGGTGTGCCTGTGGGCGGGTATGGTGCTGTGGAGATCACCACTGCTGAAGCGCGGGCACGGGGTGCGATTGCTCGAAGGCGTGTTTTTGTTGACCGGCATACATGGATTGGACCGTCCGCTGTGGCCTCAGCATCCGTACTTTTTGTTGCGAGTGGCCTTCGACCACCTGTTGGGCGTTGCTCTCGGAATTGCCATGGTGGTCGTGGTGTTGGAGGGCGCGCGTTCTCGCACGGTAGAACTGAACGAGAAACTCCGCCGGCTTACGCTCCTGACAACGGCCAGCACGCAAACTCTGTCAGTGCAGGAGGTCCTGGACCGCGTTCTCGCGCATCTTGTGGAGAGCCTGGGAGCTACCCACGGACTTGTGCGCCTGCTTGAGGGCGAGGGGGACAAAGCGCAAGTCGTGGTGCACGCTTCCGTCGGTTTTCAGCAGGAGTATTTGGAAAAATACGGACGATTGTCTGCGAAGGCGCCGTGGACGCAGAGAGTCTTACACAAGGACTGCGAATTTTTTCGTTTGGAAGATGAGCCTGACCCGAGCGTGCGCCAGCGAATGGCGGAAGGCGGTATCGGGAACAGCATCACCATGGCGCTGCCCGGAAAGGATGGGCCGATCGGGATTATCGCGATCGGTTCGACTCGAGACGAACAGTTTCAGGCAGACGAGATCGCGTATCTGCTCAACATCAGTAATTTGCTGGGATTGACCCTGCAGAATGTGCGCCTGTTCGAACAAGTCGCGACAGTGCAGCAGCAGTGGGCGTACACGTTCGATTCCATTGGTGACCCGATTCTGGTGCATGACCGGCAGGGCCGGATTCTGCGCTGTAACATGCGGTTGGGGCATCTGCTCGGCAGGGATTCGCAAGCGCTGGTTGGACGCGGAGTAACGGACCTGCTCGCGCGAAAAAATTTGACCTACGAAATGTGCCCCTATTGCGAGGGCGTCGCAGGCGAAGGAGACGATACCGACCCGTGGCTGCAAGGTTATTTTCTTGCGTCGAATTCCACGTTCACCGATCCGGCGGGAAATCTGCTTGGGACAGTGCACGTGTTGAAGGACATTACCGAGAGAAAGCGCGCGGAAGAAAAATACCGGACGCTGGTGTCCAGCGTCCAGGAAGGCGTATTTATCTCCACGCCACAGGGGCGATTCCTGGATTTCAACGACGCCATGATGCGCATGACGGGATTTGAGACTCGCGAGGAATTGTTGGGGGCCGATATTCCCGGCGCGATGTACGCAAATTCGGCGGATCGCGAACGTCTAAAGAAGCTACTTCAGGAACACGGCACGGTGGCGGATTTCGAATTCGAAATGCGCCGCAAAGACGGCGAGATTCGCACCGTACTGGAATCTTCGATCGCCGTCAAAGACGCGGCCGGAAATGTCACCGCGTATCAGGGCTTTCTTTTGGACATCACGGAAAGGAAGCGCGCGGAGCAGGAAATCCGCCGGCGCAACCGGGAACTGCTGGTCTTGAACTCCATTGGCCAGACGCTCATGGAGTCGATGGACCTGAGCGATTCGCTGCATCGAACGCTGCGCCAAATGGCGGAGCTGTTCAGCCTCGATGCGTGCGCACTGTATTTGTTCGACGAGGAAGGAACGAAGATCCGGCGCGTGGCGGCGGTGGGTCATCGTTCCGAGTACGCCAGGAATTTTCCACCGGTCGCTCTCAAGCCGGAATTACTGCAACATATTAAGTCCGTGCACGCGACGTTTCTCTCCGTGCAGGGATTGCCGCTGCCGGCCATTTTTCGCGAGGCCCAGCGAAAAGAAGAACTTCTCTCCGCTTATATCGTTGTGCTCTGGTCGAAGGACCGCGTCATTGGCGGCTTGACGGTGGGGAGCCGCACGCCGAAGGAGTTCTCGCCGGCCGACGTTAACCTGCTCATCGCCGTTGGCAGCCAGCTATCCAGCGCCATCGAACGCACCACCCTGTATGAGGAAGCGCGGCAGGCCTACGACAACTTGCGCCGCACGCAAGAGCAGCTTCTGCACAGCGAGAAGATGGCCGCTGTTGGGCAGCTGATTTCCGGCGTAGCGCATGAGCTGAATAATCCGCTCACGGCCATTCTCGGCTACAGCCAATTGCTAACCTCAAGCGGGCAGATGGGGCCGCAAGGAATCGAGTATTCCGAAAAGCTTTACAAACAGGCCCAGCGGACCCATCGCATCGTGCAGAATTTGCTGAGCTTCGCGCGACAGCACAAACCGGAGCGCGTGCCCGTACAGCTGAATCTCATTCTGGAAGAGACGCTGGCGCTGCGCGATTACGATTTGCGGATGAATCACATTCGCGTGCATCTGGAACTTTCTCCCGAGCTCCCTTACACCTCGGCGGATCCCCACCAACTGCAGCAGGTGTTCCTGAACATGGTCAACAACGCCGTGGACGCCATGCTGGAACATACCAATGAAGGAGATCTCTGGGTGCGCACGGGGGCCAACGGAGACAAGCTCTTCATCGAATTTACCGACAGCGGCCCGGGCGTCAAAGATGCATCCAGGGTCTTCGACCCCTTTTACACGACGAAACCTGTCGGCAAAGGCACCGGACTAGGCCTCAGCATCTGTTATGGAATCATCACGGAACACGGCGGATCGATCCGGGTCCGCAATGTTCCGCCGCGCGGAGCGTCGTTCACGATTGAGGTGCCATATCAGCCAATCAGGCCGGTGAAGGCTCCTGAAACCAGCCAGCCAATGGAACCAGTCAGGGAAGGCCGCATTCTGTTGATCGATCAGGATGATTCGGTGTTGGAATCGGTTCGCGCCATCTTGCTTGAGCGCGAGCACGAGGTAGAGACCGCAAAATCGGCCGCGGACGCTATGGCCCTCCTCGAGAAGCAACAATTCGATTTGATTGTGGCGGATCTGGACCTCTCCGGCACGGCGGGCCGCAACATACTTCATGACTGGATCATGGCCCGGAAGCCGGGGCTGGCGAAGCGTTGTTTGTGGATGCGGGGAGTCGCTCCGCTTGGACGCCCTCCGGACGAATCACCACGAAATGGGAACCACATTCTTCAGAAACCGTTTAAAGCAGCGGAGTTGTTAGCCGCGATCGATGCGGCGTTAGGGAGTATCCAGACCTTGCCCGTTGTCCAAGGATGAGCCCAGCTTAGCCGCCAGCGCAGCCCGCTCTCCCAGGTCCTTCATGGCGGTTTCCAATCGGATGGACAGCCTGCTTACGACGTCGCTTAATGACCCGAGCTCGGGAAGAGGCGAGAACCCGAAGAGGAATTGAATGCGGATCATTTCATACCGCATGGAAAAGGTCAGGCCCAGGCGAAGCCGCGCGAGCTCCTGGCCCACGCCTACTTGCGGCGACATGGAAGCAATGACACGCGCCAACCGCCATAATTTCAGGAAGTCCTCGCGGAGGCAAGCCAGATAGGCTAACGCAATCATTCGGCGCTCCTTGCGCACTCTGCGTGCGAGCTGAGGTGATCCTCGCAAGGCAAGAAAGGCAAAGTCTTCAGCTGCGAGCGCCTGCCGCACCTGGGAGAAATAACCCACGTGGCGCTGACCAAGTTCTTCGTTGGATTCGGGATCGCCGTCGGACCTCGCGTGCTTCCGCGGATCACGCAGGACCCACACTAGCAGAAGCAGTACGAGAACTGCGAAGCCGATCAGCAGTATAAGAGTAAGACTCACTGTGAGAGTGCCCCCAATTTCCAGAGCCGGAGGAGTTTTTCATTGAGCCGGCGCAAGTCCTCATTGATTTCGGGGGAGAGCCGTTGATAGTCGGAATCCGGTGGAGGGTCGGCCTGCCGCTTTTCGACGGGCAAGGCCTTCCAGAGTCCAACAGCCCAAATGATTTGGACCAATATAAAGGAAGACATAGTCAAGAGCTGCCAAGCCGCCGCGTGGAGAAAAAAATCCTTTTTGAAGTAAGCCTGAAGCAGAGTATTGACCACAATTTCCGTGCAGGAATAAAAACAAAATCCTCCAAGCAATATTTTGAAGGCGGGCGGGACTGGAATGGTGTAATAGCGAACTAGTAGCAAGCAGGCAATTAGAGCAGAGGCAAAAGTGAGATGATAGCCTCGATCGAGTTCGAACCACCGAGCCACAGCCCAGTGGCCGCGAGCTGCCAGCGCGACCAGAAGGACGACGATTCCCGAGACGACTGTCAACGCGCGCCACCCGAGTCCCCAAATGCCTTGGTACGGCCTAAGGGTGATCTCAAGAATTTCGGTCGTCGCTAGAGCTTGCGCAACGAGGGTGATGCATTCCGACGTCCACGCGAGGCTCCCAGCAGTGGTCGAATCACTCCACGAATGCGCATATACAAAAAATAGGAAACCAGCCTGGCAAATATTCAGTGCGACGTAGGCAGTAAAGTATGGCAGTTTTCTGAAATTCCCCTTGAAGAAGAGAAGAGCCAGCACGAGCAGTTGTGCCAGAACGCTGCACGCCCACAACCGTAGCACCGGGAGAGGAAAGCCATTCATAAGCGTTGAATGCTAGCATGTCTTGACTGGCCGGTAAACAAACAACCTGTGCTGGCAGGAGATAGAGGCTTGGAATGTGGGCAGACCAAAGACCGCCTTCTGCGCGATGTTCCGTAATGTTTTCTTGCGATGGCGAATTCTCGGATGTCGTCAAGTGCGATTGCCGATCTGCAGCTCACGCTGTTGGACGTCCAGCTGAAGATCGACAGGAGAATTCCAGGATTAGAAAATTCTTAGAAATAAAACTCCGCAACTCCCCGTTGGCCACAAAAGTGAGTTGCGGAGCCTTATAGATTCTCGACGTTCATGCCATTCGTCACGCGAATCCTTAGATAGAGCCGAGGTCAGACCTCAACGCTTAGGACGCCAAACCGGGCGGCGTGGGAGTCGGAAGAGGCGATCCACTCATGGCGACGAGGCTCAAGCCCGGTGGCGTGGGGGTCGGAAGAGGCGATCCACTCGCGGCGATGAAGCTCATGCCCGGTGGAGTCGGGGTCGGCAGAGGTGAGCCACTCGTGGCGACGAGGCTCAAGCCAGGTGGAGTCGGAGTCGGGAGAGGTGACCCGCTTCGAATAGCAACAGAAACCGCAGCTCCGCGGTTACTGAATAACTGTTTGACCGAGCTATTAACAGGGAGTACGATCGAAACCGCTAAGGCAAGGAATCCGAGCCGACTGGAAATGTTTTTCTTCATGGTTGAAAGCCTCCTGACAGCAACCATGAAGAAGATTTGAAATCGCTGATGGGAATGGTTTAAAACGTTCTGTCTGCGGAACGGGCCACTGGATGAAGACGATCACGCAGCTGCAGCAAAACCGGCGCATCATTCAGGACTTCACCCTGACTACTCTCGCCGGAATTCCGGGGGAATTTGGCAGACTTACCTATATGGCTTCGCTGCGCGATCTTTCGAGCGGAAGATACGAACACGCCGGACTGCAGGCGTTGTATCCGGACGAAGCAGTGCAACAGTCCTTGGAGTTATGCCACGAGCAGATTTTCGAGAGAGTCTTGGAATCCCCACTGGCGCGGCAGGAGGCTGACTTAAAGGAATGCCTGGAGCGAATGCCAGGTGGGCTAGCCTCGACGGTGAGTCATTGGCGGCGGCTGGAGGCCTACCGAGTATTGATGCCCGAGCGCGCTCCCGACTATCTCAAGGAGCTTTTCTGTTCGAATCTCCGCGCACTGATGGAGCTTCTCCAGGAAGAATGTTCCACGGCTCCGTCAAACGGGTAACCACACCCACCACGCGGCCCACCACTTCGGCTTCCTCCGGCAGGCGCCAAACCTCTGGTACACAACGAGATAGCGGATGCGGCTGCATAAGCAAGCGCGTGCCGTCCTGATGAAACCACCCACAGCGGTAACCGTCCCGCAGCTCGACAAAATACATAGGACGGTCGTATTCATTGGCCCAATCGTCGTCCTGAATGCGGCGGACAGTCACGTCTACGAGAACAACACTCCCGGGGCGAAGCAAAGGCACCATGCGGCGGTCCGATATTCCGATGTATCCATAGCGGTGGCGCACATCGCCATTGGTGAGCACCCCTTCGAGATTGCCCCACTGTTCGACCATGCGGGACAGTAGTTCCGTGCGCTTCGGATCGAAAGCCGGATCGAACCGCAAAGGAGTTCTGAGGGATATCGGAGGCGCAGCGAGATGCGTGAGTGGGGCATGAAAGGCCCCGCCATCGGGAAAACAGTCTTCGATGGGAACGTCGTACCAGCGGAATATCTCGAGAGGATTCAAGTGGTAGACAACCGCCAGTGTATACAGTTTGTGTAAGCCCGGAGTAACGCCCCGATTCTCAATATCCGCCAGACGGCTAATGTGAAGAATCAGCTCCGAACGTCCACGACGCGCTGCCAGCTCAAAACTGGCGCGTTCCACATCGCGGTAGGTTAAACCAAGTCGTTCACGGGATTGCCGCAGACGAAATCCGGGGAGCATATTTTCCTCGGGAAAGAGCTGGAGACAGTTTGCAGAGTATAACAGAATTACCATTCTGTTAAGAATTCAGAACGGCTGCCTGTGAATTTCTTTTGAAAATATTTTCATTCAAACCATTAAAAATTGCGCGCATGATTCTCAAGGGCTGCTGCACGGCTATCTTCATTCGTTTTAGTCGGTTGCGCTCCATGGCGGGCGCTTGCGAGGTCTTGCGCCGCCGAAATGCCTCGGCAACCCGAGCGGCCATTCTGGTGGGAGAGCGTTTCCTATCAAGCGTCACCGGGCTCCTCGGTTGCGGCGGCCTTCAACTGTTATCTGCTATTCTTCAAAGATTATGCCCCTATTGATCAAGCGAGTTGTTGCTCGCCTCGGCGCTCTCCTGGTGGCCGCTTCGTGCTTTCTTGGCGGAGGCGCGCTACGTGCCCAGCAGGCGACGACAGCGCCGCTCGTGGCCGCGCAACCGAAAGCGAACAACGCGGAGTTTTCCGCCGCGGCCGACGAAGTGCTTCAGCAAGTAAGCGAGATCACCGGGCTTAAGCTGCTCACCCCGGTCAAGAAAACTTTAAGATCGCGAGACGAAATACGCGCCTACGTCCTGCGGCAGATGGATGAGGAGAAAAATCCCGCCGAGCGCTATGCGGAAGCACGAAGCGCCGAGGCTTTTGGACTGATACCCAAGGGATTTGCTCTGGATGATTTTATGGTGGATTTGCTCACCGAGCAGATTGCCGGGCTCTACGACCCGAAGACTCGCGAATTCTATATCGCCGATTGGATTCCAATCGATGATCAGCGCATGGTCATGGCACATGAGTTGACCCACGCGCTGCAAGACCAGCATTTTCAGATCGAGGCGTGGGAGAAAGCGGCGCGTCCAAATGATGACGCGGAACTGGCTCGGGAAGCAGTGCTCGAGGGCAGCGCCATGGCCGCCATGATCGATTACCTCTTGAAAGGCAAAGGATATTCCGTCCAGGATTTGCCCGCGATCGATCCCGCCCTCTTTGCCGGTGATATGTCCAAATCACCGAAGCTTCAGGAAGCGCCTCAGTTTCTGCAAGATGGCATGATCTTTCCCTATTTCGGAGGCTTAACCTTTTCCACCGCAATCTTAAAATCCGCGGGGTGGAACGGATTGTCGGCAGTTTTTGCGAAGCCCCCGATTTCCACCCAGCAGATCATGCATCCAGCTCTCTATAAATCGGGAAAAGTTCCCACCGCCGTTGCGATCCCCGCCTTCCAAAAACTCCTTGGCCCCGATTGGACGAAACTTGATGAGAACGTAATGGGCGAATTTGGATGGATGGAGATTCTAAAGCAGTTTCTGGGTGAGAAGACAGCTAAGCCGCTTGCAACGGCGTGGGACGGAGATCGTTACTCGCTCTATGAGCAGAAGCAAACCAAACGCCTGATTTTGGTTGCGCGGCTGCACCTGGACAGTGAAGAACACGCTTCTCAGTTCTTCGGGCAATACTCGGTGGCGCTCGAGAAAAAGCATGATGCACGCGAGCACGAATCGCGCTCGCCGAATTTCCTTTCCTTCGATACGCCGGACGGCGGAGTCTTCTTGCGCTGTTTCGGAACGGAGTGCGTCTCCGTGGAAGGCACGAGCCGAGCCGTGTTTGACGGCATCAATGGGATGATCGGCTGGCCCGCTGCGTCAGAGGTCCCCAAGTCAGTTGCCGTCTCTCGCTGAAAAGTCTACTTGGCTGAAGTATTTAAGAGAGACAAGCTTGGCGCTGCGCCATTCGCAGATTTGGTTTTGTTTTTGCCTTCCAGGCGGTTGATTCGAACTATCAATTTCTCAGCAAGGCGCGCCACGCGGGCCGCCGCGTAGGGATCGCGGCTGTTCGCGCGCATGTTCCGGAGTTTGGCCAAGCCAAGCCGTGCAAATTCTGTAGCGCGTACAGGATCCTTGGCGCGGCGCTCGTAATGGATGGCCAGCTGCTCGCACGCCAGAACTCCATCTTGCGGATCGCCAGCGAGTTCCAGCCAAAGCGCCGCCGCCGCATCGTGGTCGCCGCGGCGTTTGGCAAGTAAAGCAAGCTCGCGATGGGCGCGCGGCCGGAATTCGGCGGGAAGCCCGAGATCGATCGCTTGCGAGCAGGCGACGTGCGCGCGATCGGAATCGCCGCGGCGTTCGAAGAAACGCGAAAGGCCGAAGAGATCGAGGCTGTCTACTCCATCGCGATCTGCTTTTTGGGAGGTAAGAAGGGTGTTGATTTTTCCATAAAGCGCTGCAAGGCCGCGCAAATCCATCTGGTTGTGCCGCAAGACGCCTACTAGTGGATCCGCCGGGCCTCCGCGAAGATAGTCGAAGTAATACTGCGGGATAAGCGACGAGGCCACGTCCTCCTCACGGTGCCAGCCGAGGCGAGGAGCATCAAGGACGTGGCGTTCCAAATCGACAAGCCGTACAGAGCCAAGACGAAGTTTCCAAAGCGCGCGCGCAGGATGCAAAAGATCGAGATGCGCAGCCAAGCGCGGCGTGGGAATCGTGCGTGTCATGGTGAACCGACTGTCCAAGAGCGGCCAGTCGAAAGTCTTCCCGTTAAAGGTGACGAGGACCGGACGCTCCGCGACGCGCGCAGCCAGCTCATGAAGTAGCGAGTACTCTTCCGTAAAATCCCGCATGAAGAGTTGTTCAACTTGAAGCGCCCCTGCGTCCCACCAGGCGAGTCCGATAAGAAACGCGTACGTTCCTGTGCCGCCGGCCAGACCGGTAGTCTCTGTGTCGAGAAAGAGCCACTTGGACGGATCTGCCAGAGCGGAACGCGTCCGGCGAGATGTTTCGGCGTCGCGAGTGCGGGAAAGAAGTTCGAGAGCGATTGCGGACGGCTCGGAGAACTCGGGCGTCGAGAACCAATTGCGAAGAACGAGATGCTCACCAAAATGATTCTTGGCCACGCCTGCGCCGATCAGACGAGCAATGGCGTCCTCCTGATCGGGCTCGCGCAGAGTTGCAGAACGCGACGAAGCTGGTCGCGCCGGCCGCAACGCCGCAAGTCGAGAGAATTTGTCGGCCGAAGCGAACATCTAGCCACACAACCTATCGAGAATGGCGAGCGCCGCTTCTTTGGCGCGCGGGGCGAGATCGCCAGCAGGACCGACGCAGGAGGGGCAACCCTCGTCGCAAGCGCAAGCAGCGATCAACTCCCGCGTTTTGTCCAGAAGCAGATCGTGCGCGCGGAAGAGCGGCTCAGAAAAACCGATGCCGCCCGGATAAGCATCGTAGAGATAAAGATTAGGCTCAAAGAATTCCTTCAAGTTGGGCGAAGACGCGTCTCGAAGCCTCGATGGCATGAAATCATCTACTGCGTTGGCCCCTGGACCTTGTAGTGGCGCAGCATGCTGCGCTCTTACAACCTCGGTCCCAGAATCACCAGCAGGCGGGCGCTCGCCAATAGCAGTGCTAAGATCGCGCCCGTCGCACATAAGAAGAAGCGTCGCAACTGACGCCAGCGCGTGCAGCAACCCGAACATGCCGCTCTGCCGCTCGCTCACGCTAAAGGGAAGTGACTCAAGAAGCGGCCTCTCCAAAGTGATCCAGTACGCCGTCGTGTGCATCTCGTTTTCAGGAAGCTCGAGCTTTCCATCGCCGATGTTTTCGTTCGTGAAGAATTTTATCTTCTTGAACCCCACCACTTGCGAGCGGACAAGGACATCTCCGTGCGTATGCGAGTTCGCGGAGGCAGTGGCAGCGTCGGACGTCCGAGTCGCTTCGAGCACGCGGACCTGCGTGTACCTTACAGCGTCGGTGTAGTAGTCGACGTCCACCTGTTTTACGTAAGCTTTGCGCTCTTTGAAATCAAGATGCTCGACGTGGTACTGCTGCCCGCCATGAATGTAGATTGCCTTTTCGTGCAGAAAAATCAGCGCGCTGGGAAAATCCACCTCTCCAATGACGTTTGGCGCGCCAGTGACATCGATAATTATAAAATTGTCGCTGCTGATCGAACGCAGACTTATCGTGTCGGCGGGATACGCTTCGTGTGTCCAGTGATAGTGATCCCCGGCGAGATGGAGATAGCCGGCTTCGGCGAGCCGCGCGCCAAGGTCAGGGACGTCCACTTCACCGAATCGTTCGCCGGGCGCGATGGGTAATTCGAAAGCTGCGCATTTCAGATGGTTAATTAAAATTTCCAGATTGTCCGGCTGGATGAAAGCGTGCTCAGGGGTGTTCCCGAAAAAATAGTCCGGATGCCGCACAATATATTGGTCCAGCGGCGAAGAAGACGCCACCATCACGGCGCAAGAACTTCCGCTGCGGCGTCCAGCGCGTCCGGCACGTTGCCAGGTTCCAGCGATTGAGCCTGGGTAGCCGGCCATCACTACGGTGTCGAGAGAACCCACGTCGATACCCAGTTCCAGCGCGCTGGTGCTCACGACGCCGCGGATCCGTCCCTCGCGCAATCCACGCTCGATTTCGCGCCGCTCATTCGGCAAATAGCCGCCGCGATAGCCACGAATCGCTTCCGGCTTGCCCGGCGGCTGAGGATTGGCCTGCTGGAGATACGTCAGCAGTATCTCCGTCTGCAGTCGCGAATTTGCAAAGACCATCGTTTGCAAGTCGTGCTTCAGGAACTCCTGCGCGACTCGCGAAGTTTCGTTGATATAGCTGCGGCGAATGCCAAGCGCGCGATTCACCACGGGCGGATTGTAGAAAACAAAAGTCTTTTCACCGGCCGGTGCACCGTTGGCATCCAGAACTTCCACTTCCTTTTCCAGTAGCCGAGTGGCAAGTTCACCAGGATTCGCAATGGTCGCGGAGCAACAAATGAATTGCGGATCACTGCCATAAAAATTCGCAATCCGTCGCAAGCGCCGCAGAACATTACAGAGATGACTGCCAAAAACACCGCGGTAAGTGTGAAGCTCGTCGATCACGATGTAACGAAGATTTTCGAAGAGCCGCGTCCACCTCGTGTGATGCGGCAGAATGCCGGTGTGCAGCATGTCCGGATTCGTGAGGACAACATGGCCCTTTTCGCGAATAGCTCTGCGGGCGTCGGCAGGCGTGTCGCCGTCATAGGTGAAAACGCCGAACCGGTTATCGAGCCGCTGATTAAGGTCGTACAGCTCCGCCAACTGGTCCTGGGCCAAGGCCTTCGTGGGAAAGAGATACAACGCGCGAGTATCCGGATTTTCCAGAATCGAATGCAAGATCGGCAAGTTGTAGCAAAGAGTTTTTCCGGAAGCCGTTGGCGTGACCACAACCACGCTTTTACCAGCGTGGACAGCTTCGGCGGCAATAGCTTGATGCGTATAAAGCTGTCGAATGCCCTTGGCGTTGTACGCAGCGACAAGATCCGTGTGAACCCACGCCGGAAATTCAGCCCACTGAGCTTCCCGCGCGGGGAAGTAGCGCACTGCGGTAAGTACATCCCCGTCGACGTCCCTGGAAGCCAAGGCGTCGAGTACTTCACGAACTCGTGTCAGCGACGAGTTGGCCGACGGTTCGGGCGCGCCAAGGGCCGCGGCCCGCACGGCGAGAGAGTGGGACATCGAGAACTCCTCCTGTGATTCGCCTTTTGTTCGCCAAGGCTAGCACGCGGTAACAGCTGCCGCAACAGGGAACTGCGTGTTGTTCCTCGAGAGGAAGGGTTTCCCGAGGGGCCATCCTTAAAGTCTCAGAGCGACCCGTAGTTCCGACGCAATGCTTGCTAGAATGAAACTTACGCCTGTCGCTGTCGATTGCGACAAGTTCGAGTTGCGCCGCTTCGGGTTTTTCAGCGCAATGCATCTTCGAGGAGAATCGTGGCCGAGCTCACCGTGCTCTACGATGGAGCCTGCAATTTGTGTCGCGCCAGCGTGGCCCGCGTCCGGCTCATGGACCCCGCCGGTCGCATCGAACTCCTGGATCTGCATGACCCCACTGTCCCCCCGCGCTTTCCGCAAGTAAATCTCGACGAAGCCATGCGTTTGATGCAAGCGGTCGATCCCCGCGGGCGCGTTTACTCCGGCGCGGACGCTTGGGCGCGTATTGGGCTGGTGCTGCCTGGCTGGAAGCTGATTGCGTGGTTATTGCTTGTGCCGGGGATTCACTTTGCCGCCCAGTATTTTTACGCTTGGGTCGCCCGCAATCGCTATCGCTGGAATCGCGAACTTTGCGAAGATGGCACCTGCGCTTTGCATGTCGACCGGCCCCCCGCTCCGAACGAAAAGCGCCGCCAATAGATATCCGGCCCAGGCCTAATTCACCCGCGTATCCACCCCGGTATAATGTCCCGCGTCTATGAAATGGACTCCTTCGTCCATTATTCGCTGGCTATTTGATTCGCGAAACGGTCCCTCGGACCGCTTCCTGTCCCGCTGGATTTTTCTGCGCGCGCTCGGTGCAATTTATTTCTCCGCTTTTTTCTCGCTCGTGTTTCAAATTCGCGGTCTCATCGGTCCCGAGGGGATACTCCCTGCCAGCGAATACCTGAAGGGCATAGCGGAGCAAGTGGGCCACGCTCGGTACTGGTATGTTCCCAGCATTCTCTGGTTCTCAAGCGGCTCGTATATGCTTACCGGGCTTTGCTGGGTCGGCATGGCCGCCGCCGTCCTCCTCGTTTTCAATATTTGGCCGCGCGCGACTCTCGCGATCTGCTTCATCTGTTTTCTTTCCTTTGTAAGCGCGGCGGGAGATTTTTCCGGGTACCAGTCCGACGGAATGCTGCTCGAGGCCGGATTCCTATCGCTATTTATTGCGCCGACCGGATTTCGTCCGGGGTTGGGAGAGAAACGGCCTCCCGTCCGTGCCGCTCTCTACCTGCTTCTCTGGGAGTGGTTTCGCATCTACTTCGAATCCGGCGTTGGGAAAATTGCTGGCGGCGATCCCGAGTGGCGGAACTTCACGGCGTTGGATGACTATTATCAGAATGGGCCGCTGCCAACGTGGATCGGCTGGTACGCGCAACATTTGCCGCACTGGTTTCATGCAGGAACTACATTCATTACGCTAGCGCTTGAGCTAGTCTTGATCTGGGCAGCATTTCTGCCGCGGCCATTTCGCATCGCGCTTTTCTTCATCGTCACGCCCTGGCAGATCGGCATCATTCTCACCGCCAACTACACCTTTCTGAATTATCTCGTGCTCATCCTGGCGGTTCTTCTGCTCGACGACCGCCTCCTCATGCGATTTTTCCCCGCCAAATGGAAGCAGCCGCTCCTGGGCTGCTCAGTCGCACTTCCACCTGAACCCGCTCCACTGGCAGTCGACCAACTCTCGATTCTCGCGCTGCCATCGACTCCATCAACGGATGAACCTCCAGACAGCAAAGACGCCATGCACAATTTATGGCCGGGCATCCGCTCCTGGCTCGCTTCGCTGCGAGTCGCCATTACCGCCGTGTTGCTAGCGTGGATCTTCTACGCGACTAGCGTACAAATGGTTTGGATGATCACGCCCGCTCCACTCCCAACATCGCCGGTAGCCCTGCTGGATCCCCTAAGAATCGCCAATCGCTACGGCCTCTTCGAAAGGATGACGCGAGGCCGCTATGAAATCGAATTTCAAGGCTCCAATGATGGACAAACCTGGATCGCCTATCCCTTCCGCCACAAGCCGCAGGAGCTGGACAAGCCGCCCCGAATCTACGCCCCCTATCAACCGCGATTTGACTGGAACTTGTGGTTCGCCTCCCTCGGCGAATGGCGCGACAATCCGCTCGTCTTGCGCACAGAATGGCGTCTGCTTTCGAACGACCCCGATGTGTTAGCGCTCTTTGCCGCAAATCCTTTTCCGAACGCACCGCCCAAGCAAGTCCGAGCGGTTTTGTGGCAATACTGGTTCACCTCCATGGCGGAAAAAAAAGACCACGGCTTGTGGTGGCGCCGCGAACTGCTCGGACTTTACGCTCCGGCGATTCAGCTGGACCCCGGCGGCAAGATTGTCGTGATGCAGTACCCGGAACCGCTGCCTCCGCACGATTAATCCGCGCGCGTTCTCAAATTCCAGGGAACCGATGGTCTAGCGCCGCAGCCGAAGAATCAGAATCGCGCCCGCGAAAAATAGAATAGTAGAAGTGGCGAAAGCGGCCTGCACAGAAACAGCACTCCAAAGAAATCCCACCAGAATGCTCGAAAGAAAATCGCCGACCGCATTGACGGCTGCCAACGTCCCAAACGCCATGCCATGCTGTTCTTTAGGTACAAGCTCGGCCGCCACGGAATCTTCAAGCGCATCCTCAGTACCGACATAAAGCCCCGCCAAAACGAAGATAACGCCGAGCAGCCACAGCGAATGCGTTCCCGTGCAAAGCAGGATCGCCGTAATTCCGGCCAGCGCATATCCACAAGCAAGCACGATTTTGCGCTGCGGCACATGGTCGCTAAGCCAGCCGCTGGCGTAAGCAGAGCCCGCGGAAAATACGTTATGAATTGTATAGAGCACGACCGCAAGGCTCGCCGCGCGCGCCAGCCCGTACTCAGGTGCCAGCATGCGCGAAGCATAGAGAATGAGAAGCGAATGCGAAAAATCCCCCGCGCCAAACACGCCGACTCCCAGAAGAAAACGTCGAAACTCCACTGGCAAATCGCGCACGCCCATCAAAAACGTGCGCTTCGCTTTTGTAGCAATCGGACGTTCCCGCACCAGCAACCAGAAGGAAGCCACAGCAATCAGCCCGGGAAGAAGTGTCCACAGAAAAACCTTTTGGTAGTTGTGCCCGGTTTTCTCTAGCAGCCACAGCGCCGTGAGCGGCCCGGCGATGGCGCCGACGGTGTCCATCAATCGCTCAAGCCCGAAAGCACGGCCGTACGCATTCGGCAAAACATCAGCCGCCAGCAGCGCCTTCTTAGCCGGCGAACGAACGCCGCGCCCAAGCCACGCCGACGTCCTTCCGATCAGCACTTGATAGGCGTGTGTAGCGAAAGCAAAAGAAGCCGTCGAGAGCGCCGTAACCGCATACCCGAAAATGGCGAGCGGCTTGCGATTCTTCAGGCGGTCTGTGAAATGACCGGCGGCTAGTTTCGTGAAACTGGAGAGCCCATCAGCTAACCCCTCGATCAAGCCGAGCCATACGGGCCCCGCCCCAATCGTGGCAAGAAAAGCCGGCAGAATCGCCGTAGCAGTCTCGTGACTCCAGTCACTAAAAAGACTGGTAAGGCCCACGCCGAGGACAGTGCGATTCAGCCAGGATTTGTTTTGTAAGTCTTCCGCCATGCAAAGGAGAGTTTACAGTCGAGCGTTCTCAATGCAGAGAAAAATATGTTGCGGCTGGAAGAAAAATCGCGCGATATTCAGCCGCGCAAACCAGTTGGTAAAATCCGTCTATTTCTTGGCAGCGCGGTACAGAATCACTCGGACTTTTTCGAGCGTAATCAATCCTCCTTCGACCATCTCGTCCAGCCGAGGAAGAATCGCCTCGATGCGTTCCGTCGATTCGATCACTTCGACAATGATGGGTAGATCCTGCGACATGCGGAGCAGTTTGTCCGTGTGGTAGACGCTCGATCCGCCATAGCCAGCCACACCTCGCAAAACAGTCGCCCCCGAAAATCCCTCGCGTCGCAGCAGTTCAACGATCGCGTCGTGCAGCGGCTTACTGTGCCATTTGTCCGATTCGCCGATGTGAATACGCATCAGCGTGCGCTCGCCTTCGAATTTTTCGTGTGTCATCGCCGCTCCTAGAATCGGTTCGCCAGCCGAATTCCTGCTACGGACAAAAGCAATCCCGCAATCACGCTTGCGGCGACGTACGTCGATGCGCGCAGCCATTCTCCCGCTTCAAACATCTTCGCCGTCTCCCATCCAAAGCTCGAAAATGTTGTGTAGCCGCCAAAAAAACCGATGGCGATGGCCACGCGCCAATCCGGCGAAATAACCATCCGGTTCAGCGTAAACTGCCCAATCAATCCCAGAAAAAAACAGCCCGTGAGATTGACGATCAACGTCCCATGCGGAAATGTGCTGCCTGCACGCGTTTGTACAAAGCCCTGCAGCCCATAACGAGCCAGCGTGCCAACGGCTCCGAAAATCGCAATCAATAAAATCCGCAAATTCTCTCCAATCCGGCGCCCACCACGGCCCACAACAAAAAAACTCCTGGAGCCAGTGGCTGCCAGGAGTCATCAGAGCCAGCTCACTTCGCCAGCCCGGTTTAGGCGAACTCCATCGCCTTCGATATTTCCGTCACAAAAATCTTACTTCCCCTTGCCCCCCGAAGCAACCCACCATCCTCGCGTTCGTGCACTACCTCACACGACTCTGAAGGGGCGGGGCTTGCCCCGCCCGTTTTTTTGTCTACTGCCGGTTTGCCGGCGCCACGCTCCTACCCTGAAAAATCACAGCCCTCACCTTATCCAAAGCATGAATGTCGGTCAAAGGATCGCCCTCGACCGCGACAAGATCCCCTTCCTTCCCAGTCTCCACAGTCCCAAGCTGTTCCAGCCCCAGCAAAGCCGCGCTCGTTTTCGTCCCGGAAACAAGCGCCTGCTGCGGAGTCATCCCGTATTTCACTTCCGCAATCATCTCGTCACGAACTGTACCTGTTCCCGGCCCGTAAGAATGATCCGAACCAGCCGCAATCGTCACACCCGAACCCAGCGCAAGCTTAAAACTCGGAAAATGCGTCTTCGCCAGCGCATTCACTTTCGTAATCACATACTCCGGGAAATGCATTTTTACACCGTTCGCCACGCTCTCTTCCACCACAAAAACGGTTGGGACAAACACGATTCCGTGGCTCTTCATAAAATCCGCAGACGCCTGGTCCATCTCCGACCCATGCTCAATCGAGTCCACCCCCGCCTCAAGTGACGCGCGGATGCTGCGAATATTCTCCGCGTGCGACCCCACTTTGACGTGCGCCATGTGCGCCTGCTCAACGATCACCTTCAACTCTTCCGGCGAAAGCTGCTCGGAGGTCGGCGAATCCAGCGGCGAGAGCACTCCGCCCGAAGCCATAACTTTAATCACTCTAGCTCCATATTTGAGCTGCAAGTGAACAGCTTTCTCCGCATCCGCGGTCGAGTTGATGAATCCGTGCAGCGGAGTGTAAAAATCGTCCATCGGCAAATATGGCGGCTGCGCGTTAAAATCGCCGTGACCCCCGGGAATCGAAATCGCATGCCCAGCAGGAACCAGGTGCGGCCCAGGAATCGTGCCATCCTCAATCGCATCCTTCAGTGCCACGTCGATGAACCCCTGCGTGGCCATCACGCGCGCGCCGACGACGCCTGAAGAAAGTGCGTAACTCATCGCCTTGCTTCCGCGCAGCGCCGCCAGCGGCTCGGAGACGGACTGCCCAAAAGCCCCAGACCAGATATGGATGTGCGCATCCACAAATCCCGGCAGGACGGTGAAACTCGAAAGATCGATTTGCTCCGCTCCGGTTGGAACAGCGATGTCCTTGCCAACCGCTGTCACCTTCCCATCGGTTATCACCACAATTGCCGGTGAGATAGCCGGTTTTTCCGCGTCGAAAATCAATTTACCGCAGCGGACATAAACTACTTTCGGCGGCGGCGCCGCGAACACCACAAGCGCGCCAAACAAGCACACCATCGCAGCCAACAGAATTTTCCGCATCAAAATCTCCTTTTGATCATTGCGAGTGGCAATGTTTGCCGCCGCCGGTGAATGTACCGCGCGCCAGACTAATTCGTGGATGAACCGATGTCAATTGCGGTCACAAGTCCTGAAAGGAATTCGCGAGGTGGCAGGCAATCGTTCCCGTCTGCCACCTCGCGGAGCTTGCAGTCATTTAAAAATGGAAGTGATAACGAACCTGCGCATAAATTTGGCGTGGATCGTTCCAATGCGTCCCGCCAAACGTGAAACTGTTGTCCAGCAGCAGCCGCCGATTAGCCACATTAGTGCCGGTCACGGAGACAGAGAACCGCTCGCCAAAGCTCTTACTGAGCGTCATGTCAAACGTAGTGTGGCCTGGCAGATGCGAGGGCGGCGGATCGCCGTTGGCAAAACCAGAGCCGTAATAGACGTCGGTCGAAGCATAGCTGTGCCACGGCAGATTCACGATCCCGCCAACATGCAAAGTGTTGAGCTGATCGTGGTCCAGCGGACTGTAACCATCGCCGAAGGAGAAGTCGGTGAGACCGCCGTTGATATCCCCAAAACCCAGAGCCACCTGGTTCGAATAGGTCACGTAAACTTGGGCGCGATTCCAAATTCTCGGCGAGCGTAGCGTGAGTTCCCAGCCACTGATTCGCGCGCCCTGGATCGTAATGGGGAAGAAAATGTCCGAATTATTGAAATTGTTGTGATCGAAGAAATTCCTGGCCCGCGTCAAAAAGTTATCCGCATCAATGGTCCAGCCTTTTATCGGAATGGTGACGCCATACTGATGCTCTTCATCGCGCTCGCCATGCAGCGGGATGAATCCCAGTTGCTGCACGTCAGTGATAAATTCGAGCAGTGGCCCGGAGATGGTAGTGAGTGGCGGAGCCTGATAGAGGTCACCGTAGAATGCCCGGAAAACCCAGTTCAGCTTGGGCACGCGGACCGAAACGCTGTATCGCGGATCGGTGGCGTTCTCTACCACTCCTCCCGAAAAATGCGTTTGTCGCACTCCTGCGCTCAGCGTCAGCCATGGCGTTACGCGAAATTGCTCTTCCGCGTAAGCCGCAATTAGGCTCCCATTGGAACTCACCGGAGTTGGCAGCAGCGGCGGATTGCTCCCGTCATTGTAAACAAGGGCGAACAGCTCATCATTCTGCTCGGCAAAGCCAAACAGTCCACCACGGAAGTTACTCCTGTCCTTGACCCACGTCAGGGTTGTTTGCCCGCCTTCATAATAAGAAGAGCGATTTTGCGTCGCGGAAGAGGGAATGTCGTCGGGGCTGCTCTCGTAGTTGGCCTTGTTGTAGTGGTAGAAGGGAGAAACTGTCAGCAACAAACCGGGGCTGAAGGTATGCACCCACGAAAACGTGGCGATCGTGTCGCTCTCCTCGTTGACGTCCTTCAGGAACTGCGGCGGCGTAGTGACCGGAAGATTGGGATCATTGGGATCAAAGGGCACTTGATAGAAGTCTTCCCGGATTTGTCCCACGAATCGCAGCTGGTCCTTCGAGTCCAGGTTGTAGATCACCGAGCCGAAGCCGCCATAGCCGTTCGCGGCATCGTGAATCACAGCCGCGGTCGGTGTCTGTAATCCCAGATCGGTGCGATTGCCATTTGCGCTCACATAATAAGCAAGTTTGTTCGTGTGGCTGCCGAAATTGATCTGGTCGTCGGTCTGGTAGAAATTTCCGGCGCTTAGGACCAATTCACCTTCATTGTTTCGTTCGAATCCCGTGCGTGGCGCGACGTTAAACACGCCATACGTGCGGTCGCCATAATCTGCCGTATAGCTGCCGCGCTGCGCCTCCAGCGTGTCAATGTCCTTGGGATCAATTTGCGGGCCAAGGTTGCTGGCGATATTTGTATTCGGAATTGGCACGCCATCAATCAACCAACTGACTTGATGTCCGCCGCGGACATGCAGCTGATCGTGCGTCACATAAGAGCCTGGCACATAGTCTGTGATCATCGCCTGGCTGTTCGTCTTCGAAGCCCCCGGCGTCTCCTGAATTTCCTGGCGGTCGATAAGAGTTGTTGGTGTTGCCGACTCGGTTTGGCCGGGAGCGGCTTCGGCTGAGACCGTAACGGATTGGTTCTGCGTTGCGATGTGCAGCTCGAAATGTAGAATCGGTGCTGTCCCCGAAAGGACAGTCACGCTTTGTTCTTGGGTCGCAAACGATGCCTCGGACACGGTAATGGTGTACGACCCGAGCGGAACCGCATCGAAGTGAAATTCTCCGTTCGCATCTGTTTGGGTTTTTTGCGTGTAATCGGATGACGCGGATTTCAAAATGACTTCGCTCGCTGGAACGGGACGGTGCTGCGGATCGTGCACAATCCCTCGCACTGTGCTGAATACCGTGGCGAAGGTTGAAATTCCAATCAGCATAAATGCTGCGAATGCCTGCAAAAACTTTTGCATGAACTTGTTCCTCTCCTCGTGGAATGGTTCTCTCGCGGCTGGAAAGCCGCGGTGCGGGTGAATAAGCGTGCGTGGAGAGCGAGCAGTCCTTTACAGGACCGAAGCAGTAAATCGAGGAGGAGGAGAAAGCGGTTTGACGAATCGCGAAATCTCTAAATGGTTTGCCCGCAGGATTGGACGGATCACTTCACGAGCCGCGAGAACAAAACTCGCCGGTGGCAACACGAATGCTCCCGGTATCAAAGCCGGACGCGCCGGATCCTTGCAACAAGACATCGAGCACGGCTTAATCCCGCTCATATCGTGCCCACAATCCATGGGGGCCGTATCTTGCGCCGGAGCTGGCTGCGACTTGTGGTGATGGTGCTCGGGGATGTTGCAAAAGCCCCCTGCGCAACAGTTCACGCCATACGCCAAAAGAGCAGCGCCAGCCATTGGCGAATACAAAAGGACTACCGCCAGCAAGCATAGCCATGCTGTGGCCGATCGAACGCGATTTTGTCTTTTCGTATTCACGAGGATCCGCTGCTACCCAATGATACCCCACTTAGACGCTTCGTCGAGGCCCTAGGTAGTCAAAGATTGCGAACGGACATACCCCTCCCGTCTTGACTTGCCAGCGGCTGCGTCGCAGACTAATTTTATGGCTCACACGTATCTCCTATTCGATTTCGGCACAGACGAAGAGAAAGCCCAGCTGGCGCGCCAGAAGCTCGAACGCTGGAAGCAAGCCTTCCGCCTGGACAAAAAATTGCAATACAAGCTCGAGCGCCCCGAAGACGAGGCCAAGGAGGAGCCAGAGCACGCCCACGAGGCCGCTGCGCCGCCGAAAGCCGAAAAAACAGCGGCAAAGAGCAAGGCAAAACACAAGTTGAAGGAATCGGAAGCAGCCGAAGAAACTCCAGCCGCAAACGGTAAGGTGAATTTGCTCGTCCGGCTCTATTTCTCCGGCCACGAGAAGCTGACCGAGCAGCGCTGGCTCGATCGCATTCCATCCGAGGAGCCATTCAAGGAAGCTTCACCACGCCTCATCCGCCATGGCGAAGCGCAGTTTGACGAAGTCGACAAACAGTTTGAATCTCTGGGATAGCATCGACCGTTTCGGGTAGTAGCGCCAGACTTCGGGTATAATGGAGTTCCGCAGAATCAAAATTCCGCTTTCCGGCGAGGGCAGATCGAATGGCGTTACAAACGCGCGTCAAACTTGCCAAGCTTGACGCCCCCAAGTTGCATGGCCTCGACCGCGACACTCTCATCCGCCTCTATCGCGCCATGTATCTTTCCCGTAGGCTCGACGACCGGGAAATCCAGCTAAAGCGTCAAAACAAAATATTCTTTCAAATTTCCGGCGCTGGCCACGAAGCCGTGACCGCGGCTATGGGGCTTCTTCTTCGTCCCGGCACCGATTGGCTCTACTCCTACTACCGTGACCGCGCCCTCTGCCTGATGCTAGGCGTCACGCCGCTCGACATGCTCCTGCAAGCGGTCGGCGCCAAGGACGATCCCAGCTCTGGTGGCCGCCAAATGCCGTCGCACTGGGGCCTCCCCCATTTGAACATCGTCAACAAGTCCTCCTGCACCGGCACGCAATTTGTGCAGGCGGTAGGCGCCGCTGAAGCCACGCTCTATTACGGGAATCATCCGAAGGCCCTGGCACAGGCCAAGAAGGCGCCGCTCGGTCAGCACGTCCGCCACGAGCCCGACGAAATCGTCTATGTCTCCGCGGGCGACGGCGCTACCAGCGAAGGCGAATTCTGGGAATCGCTGAACGCCGCGTGCGCAAAAAAGCTGCCTTTGTTATACCTGATTGAAGACAACGGCTACGCCATTTCCGTTCCCGTCGAGGTTCAGACCGCCGGCGGCAGCATCTCCAAACTCGCTCGCGGCTTCCCGGGCCTGCACATCGCCGAATGCGATGGCACGGACCCGCTCGAAAGCTACGCCATCTGCAAAACTGCCGTTCAATACTGCCGCGATCGCCGCGGACCTGCTCTCGTTCACGCGCACGTAACGCGGCCCTATTCCCATTCGCTTTCCGACGACGAAAAACTTTACAAAACGCCCGAAGAGCGCGAAGACGAAGCGCACCGCGACCCGATCTCAAAGTTTTCTCTCTTCCTAGTCCGCGAAGGCATCCTCGACCAAAAAGAGATCGAGGCCCTCGAAACCGATGTTGACCAGGAAGTCCGCAACGCCGCCGACGAAGCTCTCGCCGCCGAAGAGCCGACTATCGATTCGATTCGCGTGAACATCTATTCTCCGGACGTCGATCCTACGTCCTCGGCGTTTGAAGCGCAGCCGCAACTCCACGGCGCTCCGAAAACCATGGTCGAAATGGTCGCCGCCACGCTCTCCGACGAAATGGCTCGCGACGATCGCATCACAGTTTTTGGCGAAGACGTAGCCGACGCCAGCCGCGAAGATACCCTGAAGCAGTTAAAAGGGAAGGGCGGCGTCTTCAAAGCCACTTCCGGCCTGCAACGCAAGTTCGGAAACGATCGAGTCTTCAACACGCCTCTCGCCGAAGCCGCCATCGTTGGCCGCGCCATTGGCATGGCGACTCGCGGGCTCAAACCGGTAGCGGAAATTCAATTCTTCGACTATATCTGGCCCGCCATGATGCAAATCCGCGATGAACTTTGCGTCATGCGCTGGCGCTCCAACGGCGTCTTCAAATCTCCTGTTGTCCTTCGCGTCCCGATTGGCGGCTATCTAACCGGCGGAGCCATCTATCACAGCCAAAGCGGCGAATCCATTTTCACGCATTGCCCCGGCTTGCGCGTGGTGATGCCCTCAACGGCTCTTGACGTTGCTGGTCTTCTCCGCACCGCAATCCGTTGCGACGATCCAGTCATGTTTCTCGAGCACAAGCATCTCTATCGCCAGCCCTACAATCGCTCGGAATATCCCGGTCCCGATTACACCGTACCCTTCGGTAAAGCTCGCCTGGTTACGGAAGGCACCGAGGTCAGCATCGTCACCTATGGCGCTCTCGTGCATCGCGCTGAGGTAGCCGCCGCGCAATTACTCCGAGAAGGCATTTCCGTCGAAATTGTGGATCTGCGCTCGCTCTCCCCCTACGATTGGGAGGCCATCGCCAAGACTGTCCGCAAAACGCACCGCGTCATCGTCGCTTACGAAGACATGCTGAGCTGGGGCTACGGCGCAGAAATCGCCGCCCGCATCGCCGACGAACTCTTCGAAGAACTAGACGCCCCCGTGCGCCGCGTCGCCGCAATGGACACCTTCTGCGCCTACCAGCCAAAACTGGAAGACGTGATCCTCCCGCAAACCAGCCACATCACCGCTGCCGTAAAGCAAATCCTCGAATATTGAGTGGCACAGGCACTTCTGCCTGTGCGCTTTTTTGTGCTACTCCGACAAGCAACGCCAGCTCTTCGGGAGCTAATATCCAGGAAACTTTTCCACCCGTTTGGGCGTATTCTATTGTAGAAAAGGCTGAGTATTCAGCCCATTGGGAGGCAACGCCAATGACTTGCCCAAGCTGCAGCAAAGACATCGCTGTCGGTTCCAAATTCTGCTACAACTGTGGCGCGAAACAAGCCGAGTCCGGCGCCCCCGGTCTCTCTCCCGCCACAGGCGCTCCCAAGCGCCTCATGCGCTCCAGCACCGACAAAAAAATCGCCGGCGTCTGCGCAGGCCTAGCCGACTACTTCGACCTGGATCCAACCATCATCCGCGTGGTCTGGCTACTATGCGTGCTCTGTGGAGGCGTGGGCGTCCTAGCCTATGTAATTCTCTGGATAGTTCTACCGGTAGCCCCCGGCGGAGTCGTCGCCACTTCTTCGACGGTCACCACCTCTTAGCCGCACTCCGACTCCATTGTAGCGGCGGGGCTTGTTCACACTGAGTCGCGAAGGGCCCCGCCCGGGCAAGCCTCAAGCCACTCGTTCCTCTTGTGTCTCTCCGACCTCTGTGTCCTCTGCGAACTCTGTGTTAAAAAAACCTTTCCCGATGCCAAGCCACTCTGCCCACCACGCTACTTACTCGGTTTTGGATTCCGCGGCGCCCGCGTCTTCCCCCCGCCACTCTCAAACAAAGGATAGTCCACCGAAGCAATCCCCGCACCCGTAGTCACCAGCGCAAAGCATCCCGCAGCAAGCACCAAAGGATATGCGTACTCATTCACCGCCATATAGCTATGTGGCGGATACACCTTCCACATCAGCAAGACCATCTCAATCGCCAGCAGCAGCGCCGCTCCCCGCGTGAACAAGCCGATCAGCAACAACCCTCCGCCAAAAAGCTCCAGCACTCCCGAAATGTAAACGAAATATCCAGGTAACCCGTGCTGCGCATAAAGTGCCTGCGTTGCACTCGTTCGATGCGCCAGCATCGGATAACCATGCGACATGAAAATGATGCCAAAAGCCACGCGCAGAATCAGCAATCCGAGCGGTTGCAGGGCATTGAGAGATTTCATCGAGTTCCTTCAAATCGAAATTGTAAAAATAATTTAATCGCAGCGGCATTTTAGCAGAAAAACAAACCGCTCACGCCCAAGGCCGGTCGCGGCCAGGAAATCAGGTACAATCTTTAGCGAAGATTAAGTGGTCGCCCAAACCCAATGCCCAGAGATCGTGTGATTGTCCAACTTGACGTCGTGCCGTGCGTCGCAGCTGTCCTTCGGAACGCCGCATGAAGCGCAAACTCCTCATTGCAGTCCCGCTCCTCCTCATCGTTGCCGTTGTGGCGTGGTTCTTCCGCCCGAAGCATGAAACGCTGGGCGAAGCCTACGTCGGCGAACGCACCGCCACTCTTTGGAGCAGCGTCGCCCAAGTCCGCGAGCCTCTGGACACGCTGCACTACGGCGACCGCGTCGACGTGGTTTCCCGCCGCAATGACAGCATCAAGGTCCGCACCGCTTCCGGCGAACTAGGTTGGGTCGAAGGGCGCTACCTGATGGACCCTGCTCTATGGCAGCGAAGCACAAAACTGCTCAAGCAAGTTCTTCCGATGCCCGTGCAAGCCCGCGGCCGCACCAAAGTTGCCACCAATCTTCGCGTCGAGCCGGGACGCACGCAAGCGCGTCTCTACCAATTCGGACGCGGCGTGCCCGTCGAGATCGTCGGCCGCGCCGCAGCCGAGTGGGTCCAAACCTCCGACGAAAAGGAATCCTCAAACGAGCCGCAAGACACAAAGAAAGAAGATTGGTACCTCATTCGTGGACTTGCTACGCGTCCGCCCGGCGATTCCACCGCGCGCTCAGCGGAAACGACAACGACCGCGCCCGGCGACCAAACTCTGCCGATCGCTGGTTGGGTCATTTCCCGTTTCATCGAGCTCGATTTGCCTGATGCCGTGCGCGACGGTACTTCCTCAGCCAACATCCGGACGATTGCGTGGTTCGAGCTGAACCGCGTCAGTGATCCTGCTGGCGACAAAACACAATATCTTGTTGCGGCCACCCGCGGTTCCGAAGGGCAGGCGTGCGATTTCACCACGCTTCGCGTCTACACGTGGAACTTGAAGAAAGAGCGCTACGAGACCGCCTTCATCGAAAATGATTTGTGCGGCCAGTTGCCCGTGCTCGTTGGCAAAAGCGCGAAGGGCGAACCGGAATTTCGTTTCCACGAGATGGATGGCAACAAAGAAGAGCGCGTCTATCGACTTATACAAACAGTCGTCCGCCGCATCCGCGAACCTGGAGAAACCGCGAAGAAAACCGGACGTCCGGTCGCCGTGAAACCGCCTGCAAAATAATTAGTTACGAAGAGCAAGCTCACATCGGTTGCCCAAGTAAAGTTCTGCAACCCTGCGAAAGGAAAAACGAAGAATGGCGCTGCATATCAGCGAGTCCGAAGTGCGAGCCGTGCTCACCATGCCCATGGCCATCGAAGCTGTCGACGACATTTCGCGAAAACAGGCGAATGGAGAAGTTGTTGTCCATCCCCGCCGACGTTTTGAGCTGCCGGGTGGCGGTTTTTTTCACTACATGGCCGCTGCGGATTTTTCCGCCGGGTTTGTGGCGATGAAGCAGTACACCTACGTTCAGGGAAAGATCCGGTTTATGGTACCGCTCTATGAAATGCGGACCGGCGACCTGGTGGCCATGATCGAGGCAGACTACATGGGCCAGTTGCGCACCGGCGCCGCTTCCGGCGTAGCCACAAAATATCTCTCACGGCAAAATAGCCGCGTTGCCGCAATTATTGGCACGGGAGGTCAGGCCCGCACGCAGCTTGAAGCCATCTCTGCCGTGCGAAAACTCGAATCTGCAAGAGTCTATGGACGCGACGCCGCCAAGCGCGAAAAGTTTTCCAAGGAAATGTCGGAACGCCTCGGCTTTCCAGTGCAAATCGCCGCTTCTTCAAGCGAAGCCGTTCGCGGTGCGGACATTCTATGCACGGCGACCACCGCAGCGAATCCCGTCGTTAGCGGCGCGGATCTCGCTCCCGGCGTACACATCAACGCCATCGGCGCGAATCACGCGCACAAACGCGAGCTGGACGACGAAGCCGTCTCCAGCGCCGACGTCATCGTGGTGGATTCCATCGAGCAATCCCGCCAGGAAGCCGGCGATCTTATCATCGCGTTTCGCGGAGACGAAGTGTGCTGGACCGGAGTAAAAAAATTGTCCGATGTTGTCGCGGGAAAAGCGCCGGGAAGGACGAGCGACACGGAAGTTACGCTCTTCAAATCCAATGGAATCGCTTCGTGGGATTTAGCAGTCGCGATGAAAGTCTATGCCCTGGCGAAAGAAAAAGGATTGGGAAGGGAATTGCCTCTTTGGGCTGGCGGGCCGAGCCAGATGAGCTGACGAATGCGCTAGTGCGCCGCTTCCTTGAATTTCCGGCGTAATGCTTCGTGAAGTCGGGCCCGCACTTCGCCCGGCAGTTCAACCGGTTCACAATCGCAGAAAACCTGAATCGTCTTCTTCGTCTGATCAACGACCAGCTTGCAGTCGGTGCAGTCTTTAAGATGGCTCTCAAGTTCTCGCGTCAGCGATGGGTCGAGTTCGCCGTCGAGAAAATTCGAAAGTTCGTGAACGACATCGTCGCAGTTCAATTTGTCCTACCCTGATGAAAATAACGGTCCAATTTCTGCCTCAATTTTAGCCGCGCGCGCAGCAGCCGCGATTTCACCGCTGGAACGGAAATTCCCACCGCGTCTGCGGTTTCTTCGGTCGAAAGTTCTTCAATATCGCGCAACACAAAAACCGTTCGATATTCCGGCTCAAGCTCGTCAATCACGCTCGACAGAATTTCCCGCATCTCGGTTTGCGCAAACCGCTGCTCAGGGCCGGGTCCCCAATCCTGTAGCTCGCGCGGCATCAGATCTTCGTCGCCTTCGATAGGCTCATCCAGCGAAAACTGTCCAGGCCGGCGCTTTCGCAGCCGCATTAAAGCTTCATTGGCGGCGATGCGAACCAGCCACGTATAAAATCGCGAATCGCCCTGGAAAGTTTTCAGGTGGGAATAGGATTTCAGGAATGCGTCTTGCATCGCGTCTTCCGCGTCTTCGCGGTTGCGCGTGATGTTCATCGTCAGGCGAAAAATCTTTCGCTCATAGCGGTTGACCAATTCTTCAAACGCCGCTACGTCACCCGATTTGGCCGCCGCCACCAACAGATGCTCGTCTTCACGAGCAACCGCCGAGGCCAGCCGGTGTGGATTTGGTGTACTCAAAGGATTCCGCAGGCTGAAGATCAGCCCTGCTCCAAATGTCTCCGTCTTTAAGTTAGCACAAAGCACTAAATCACACCCGTTTCACCCCTGTTTGGATGAGGCAGGATATGCCCAAGATTCAGGATTCTGCACAATTTCGTGTTTGACGCCCAGTTATCATCAAGTCGCGGTGCTTGACAGCCAGAGCGAGCCTGTCTAGAGTTTTAGTAGAGCATTCGTCAAACGCACGATGGGCTACCAAGACCCCGTTTCTTTTCTTCTACGCATTGTTCCTCGGCAGCTACCAAATCCTCTGCCTTTTCTAGTTTCATTGCGCTGCCAACCACTCGAGGCTTCCCCAAGAGGACGCTATTTCCGCCGCCAAGAATTTCGCACCGACTTCCGCGAGGAGACCTTGACCATTGCGACCGCCCCGGGCGAATCCTTGGCGCTGGGAAGAGAAAATAGGCAACACTAGGAACATGCGAACACTCCCCGACCATCTGCGAAAAGGCATGAAGCTGGTCATCGTCGGCTGCAATCCGAGCGAATCTTCCGTGCGCGTCGGCCACTACTATGCCGGGCGCACCAATCAGTTTTGGCCCATCCTGCATGAAAGTGGAGTGGTGCCCGAGCCGTTTGACTATCACGATGACAAGCGCGTGATCGAATTCGGCATTGGGCTTACCGACCTCGTCAAGCGGCCCACCAAGGGAGTGGAAGAGTTGACGCGGGGCGATTTTGCGGAAGGCCGGATCGTGCTTTCCCAAAAGCTGGAGGAGTTTTCGCCGCACGTCGTGGCCTTCAACGGGAAAATAGTCTACGAACAATTTTCCCAGCGAAAGTGCAAGTTTGGTCTCCAGAAGGAGCTGCTTTATGGCGCGCGCGTTTACGTGCTGCCCTCCACCAGCGCACAGAATGCGCAAGGTAAGAGCGAGAAATTGCAGCATTTTCGCAAACTCGCGCAGCTCGTTGCGCGCACCGAAAAAGAACGCGTCACGAAACCTATCCAATAGGGAGAATTTTTATGAGTAACGCACCTCAAGCGGCTCCCTCGGGTCCAGTCATCCTGGAAAGCACCCACGAAAGCATCGCCCTGTTGGTAATGAATCGCCCCGATAAATTGAATGCCCTCAATAGCGAACTCTCTACCGCTCTTAACGAAGCGCTCGCCCGGATTGCGGAGGATGATTCTATTCATGTTGTCGTTCTGAGCGGCGCAGGCCGCGCGTTCTGTGCGGGCGGCGATCTCGGAGCCATCGGCAAAGGGCGCGAACGCAATGAAACGGCCGAGCTTGGACCGATTTTGCGCTCGGGGATGCAAGCCGTTCTGAAAATGCGTTTGATGCCGCAACCGGTGATTGCCGCCGTGAACGGTCCTGCAGCGGGCGCTGGTATGAACATCGCGCTTGCCGCGGACATCCGCATCGCCGCGGATACGGCCAGCTTTGGACAGAATTTTTCGAAGGTCGGGCTTTTCCCGGATTATGGCGGAACTTATTTTCTTCCACAGCTTGTCGGACCTTCGGTCGCAGCCGAAATGTTTTACACCGGCGACATGATCGATGCGCCGACCGCGCTGCGTCTTGGGATCGTCAGCCGCGTCGTTCCCGCCGCACAATTGGAAGCCGAAGTGAAGGCCTTGGCGCAGAAAATCGCGCAAGGCCCTCCGATCGCCATCCGCGCCGTGAAAAAGATTCTATTCGGAAGCCACGAGAAAGAACTGGTAAAGGCCCTCGATCACGAAGTTGAGCTGCAAATGAAATGCTTTCATTCGGAAGACTGCAGCGAAGGCATTCGCGCCTTCTTCGAAAAACGGCATCCAAAATTCCAGGGCAAGTAGCCTCTTGATCCGCCTCTCGCTTGCGAAGCAAGCCCCTTTCTGATTAGGATTCCAAATGGATGAAATACAAATCTCGGTGAAAGAAGTCAGCGAGCGTGTCGCGCGGGGCGACAAACTGTTGCTGGTGGATGTCCGCGAGCAGTGGGAATACGATTTGTGCCGGATCCCCGGAGCAAAACTGATTCCGCTCGGCACAATTCCTGCGAACTTGAATGCTTTTCTCGATGCGGAAGAGGTGATCTGCTATTGCCATCACGGAATGCGCAGCCTCGATGCCGCCGCCTGGCTGCGGCAACAGGGCGTCGAGAGCGCAAAATCGATGGCCGGCGGCATCGAGCGCTGGTCGGTGGAAGTCGATCCGAGTGTCCCGCGATATTGAAGCGCACAGACTGAAGTCTGTGCCACGCGCGCTCGAAAAGGATTAGTTCATGGCAAAGGCGAAAATAAAATTCCTGCAGAAACCGTCCTGTACAACTTGCCGAAAAGCCAAAGACTACCTTGAAAAGCTGGGTGCGGAGCTTGAACTGCGCAGCCTGGACGCGGATCCGCTCAGCGAAGCAGAACTCGATACACTCATCGGCACTCGCGACTACAAACTCTTTCTGAGCCAGCGCAACGAACTCTACAAGACGAAAAACATGAGCGAGCATCCGCCCACACGAGCGGAAGCTATCAAGTTCATGGCCAAAGTACCGAACCTTATACGGCGGCCAGTGGTCATTCGCGGCGAAAAAATCGTCCTCGGCTATGACGAAGAAGCTTTCAAAAAGCTGGTGAAGTAGAGCACGGTTGCGGACAGAATCGAAGATGCTGTCTTCCTCAGCGGCGATTCGATGTTCTGCGGCAAGAGAATCTGATGGAAATAAAAACCATCGCCATCGTAGGTGCGGCAGACACGGGGCGCAGTATTGCCCATGCCTCCGTTCTCGCCGGCTATCGCACCATCCTTGAAGACATTTCACCTTCGACGCTGGAGCAGGGCATTGCCTGGATTACGCAATCCCTGGGCGATGAAATTTCTCGCGGCAAAACGAGCGCTGCGGCTCGGGTTGCCGCGCTCTCGAATCTCGTCACAGCTAACTCCGCTGAAGATGCTTCGCGCGAGGCAGACTTGATCATTGAAACTGTGCTCTGACGAGATGGAAATGAAAATCGAGCTGTTCACGATTTTCGACAAATTCGCGAAGCCCGGCGCCATTTTTGCGAGCACAACCAATTCACTTTCGATTACGGATTTGGCGGCCGTCACATTCTGTCCGGAGCGGTGCATCGGGATGCGATTTTCAACGGAAGCCCACGCTGCAGGGCGTCTCGAACTTGTGACAGGGCGCGAAACTTCGGATGACGCCATCGCTGCGTGCCGCGAAGTTGGCCGCCTCATGGGCAAGGAAGTTTCAGTGTTAAACGATGAACAGCTCATGACCGTCCAAAGTGGCAAATGAGTTCTGCCCACATGAACAAAACGCTCTCGGAAAAAATCGTGATCCAGCAAGGCGACCTGACGGACATGGATACGGACGCCATCGTCAACGCCGCGAACAATGATTTGCATTTAGGCGCGGGCGTAGCAGGAGCGATCCGGCGCAAAGGCGGCGAGGAAATTCAGCGCGAATGCGATGCAATCGGAAGCATCCCCGTCGGCTACGCGGCCATCACGGGCGGCGGAAAGTTGAAAGCGCGCCACGTTATCCACGCAGCGAGCATGCAGCTTGGCGGCGGGACAACCGCGGCGAATCTTCGTACCTCTGTCTCCCACTCCCTGCGCATAGCCGCCGAGCGCGGCCTGAAGACCATCGCCTTTCCCGCCGTAGGAACAGGAATCGCCGGATTCCCCCTCGATGAATGCGCGACCATCATGCTGCAAGAGGCAGCACAGCATTTGAAAGCCGAAACCTCGCTCGAAAAAATCTACTTCGTGTTATTCGACGACCATGCCTGCGAGGTCTTCAAGCGCGCCCTGAACCGCCTTCAGTCGGCGCCCCCGGCCTAACCGAAGCGGAAGAGTTACAGGGCAGCCGACCAGGCACTTCGTCCCGGATGTATGCCCCCCTGTTTTTTGTAAGCGTTGCGCCTAAAGGACTTAGGCGTCCCTCGGCCCTGTCTCGCGCAATGGGTTCGCGGAACGCACTCTACGGCTCTGCATCGGCCTGCCTTGTACCGTGGAATGACGGATATTGTTTAGGGGTTCGACCGACTCGCGTGCCCCCTCCCCTGTTTTTTGTAAGCGTTGCGCCTAAAGGACTTATCTAGACGGCTACGCCCCGGAAGATCTTAACTCGTGCCATGCTCGGCAACCCTCTACTGGCCGGGCTTTTTCAGGACTGGTCGGTCGCCTGCCGGAGGCGGAGCTGGCGTTGCGGAAGGAGCAGTCGTTCCGCCCGCGGGGTTAGCGGCGGAGATGCCGCCTTCCGTATAGGGCTTCTTGAGGAAACGTTCGGCTTCCGCTTGGGCGCCGCCGGTATTGTCGTTGGTTTGTTTGGCTTTGCTGTACTGATTGACGGCGCGTTCCCGTTGCCCCAGAAGATCGAAAATCTTCCCCAGATAGATATTGCTCCAGACTTCCGTCCATTTTTCCGAGGGCTCTGGCACGGCCTGGAGCGATTCTCGGAAAGAGTTGGCAGCGGCTTGATAATTCTTCTGGTAGAAGAAAGCTTCTCCCATCCGGAAATTGGCGAGCGGCCGGCCCGGCTGGATTGAAAGCGCTCTTTGATACTGCTGGATGGCGGCGTAGTAATTGCCCACTTCGGCCTGTTCCTCGCCGCGTGCGATCGCGGCGCGGGCGCGCAAGCCAACGCTGCCCTTAAGCACGAGGTTATTTGGATCAACCTTTACGCCACCCGGTTTGGGGCGCCCAAAAGTCTCGACCACAAACGGCGACTCCATGCCGAGAACATCCACCCAGCTCGTTTCCGGATTGCCTTCCGTATCGACGCGCAGCTCGACAGGCATGCTGAACGTGTCGATGGGCTGCTTGATCTTCCCGACGATGCGGAAACCTTTGGGTGTGCGGTAGACGACGAAGTCGGTCGTAAAATCAGGTACGCCAGTGGAGTTCAGCCATTGCACGAAAAATCCGCGAAGATTGGGCGCGACCTGTCCCGGTTTAGCCGCTGCCTGAACGTCCCTATCGGCCAGATTGACGAGATCGTCGATGCGTGCGGTCTTGCCCGCGTACTGAGTGGCAAAATCATGCAGCATGGTCTTGAAAGCGACATCGCCCATCAGCCCACGAAGCATGTGGAAAACCATCGCGCCTTTATTTTGGACGACCGAACGGTAGTCGCTCGAATAAGGAGCCAGCCTCGCCGCTTGAGCGATGGGGGCTGCTTCGTCATACATGAGGGCGCCTACAGCAAACTCGTCGACGGCGCGCAGCCCAGCTTCTCTGCCTGCCGTTTGCTCGGCATACAGCTCCTCGCAGTAGCGTGCGAGGCCGTCGGTCACCCAGACATCTCCGGCACTAGCTGGGAGAATTGAGTCACCAAACCACTGCGAGGCAACCAGCCGCGCGATGGTGCGCTCGGCGACTTTTGGTTCCCAGAAGCGGCGGTTTATCAGCAGAACTCCCGGCGCGGCAAAGTCGCGGAGGCTGCCGTCCGGCAATTGAATGACTGTAAAGGAGGGATCCTGCAAGCTGCCGAACATGTCAGAAAAAACCGTGACGGCGCGGGCGACGTCGTCGGCAAAGCCCTGCGCGTTCGCGGAATCGGCGCGCGGAGCGTAGACGGCAATGTCGATGCCTTCCGACTGTTTGGGATTCAGCTGCAGATTTCCAGCCACGAAAGTGCCGTGCGGGGCGGGTGTCTTGCATTCAAAGGTGTAGAGGAGGCGGCCTGCTGCCAGCGGCGTCGGGGAGGGACTCTTGCCCGAACCAGCCATGGCGAAATTATCGGGAACGTTCATGCGAAATGTCGCCGTGTAGCGGTTGGACGGATAATTCGTCAGCGGGAACCATCGGGCGGGAAGGAGCAAATAGGCGTCTTCGTGGCCGATGAACGCCGCGCGCACGCCTGGGACGGGGCTGTTCTCGGCATTCGCCAGGAAGCCCGTGTAAGCGAACGTCAGCGTGACGCGGCTGCCCGCAGCGACGGGTGCCGGAAGTGTGGCTAGAACGTAGAGCGGATTCATCGAGTCGCGGCCAAACCCAATCGATTTGCCGTCGGCCGTCTTTACATCGTTGATCACCAGATTTGGATGGAGTTCGACGCGAACGCTGCTGCCAACTTCGGTGGCGCGAAAGTCAATTTTGGCGATGGCGGTGATGGATTGGCGATTGGAGTCGAGCGTGGCGGAGATATCGTAGTTTTCGGCGAGAAAGCCGAGGGGCCGGGGTGCCTGGGCCTGGAGAGGGGCAACGGCGCAGGCGAGAGCGACGACGAGCAGAGCAGCGAACGCAACACAAACTCTTCGGGGAAGGGGCATCAAACTACCTTTCAATGGCCTTGCAAAATGGAGCACCGAGGCTGGGGTGCAAGCCGACACCATTCTACTTGTATAGGATAGCAGAGACGGGCCTAAGCGTTGCCAGCGACACCCGAGAGAAGGGCAGCAATCGCGTCGGCGGCTCGGTCGACGGCTCCCGGAGGTCCCAAGCGCTCGCGGACACCGGCAAGACCTGCGCGGAGGTCTTCGCGGGCGCGCGGGTCGTTCAGGAGGCGCAAGACCTCTTGTGCGACTTTATCTGGCGTGAAGTCCTTTTGAATCAGCTCGGGAACGACTCGGCGCTCGGCGATCAGATTCACCATACTGAAGTAGGACGTGCGGACGAGGGGTTTGGCGAGCAGCGCCGTGAGCGGCGTCACACGGTAGACCACGACCATGGGGACATCGAGAAGCGCGGCTTCGACCGTGGCTGTGCCACTGGAGACGATGGCGGCATCGGCGGCGGCGAGCGCGTTATAGGTCTGATTTTCGACGACACGGACATTTAAGCCCGCGTTCCAGCCGGATTGCAGCTCGCCAACGTTGCTGTGGGCGGCGGCGGCGAGGACAAACTGGGAGGGGCGCTGCTCCTGGATACGCTGGCAAGCTTCTCGGATCACGGGCATATGCTGGGCTAGTTCGGCGTGCCTGCTGCCGGGCAGGATGGCGACAATCGGCTGAGCCGGATCCAAATTGTGTTGCCGGCAGAATTCTTCGCGGGTTTGCGTGGCCTGCACGGCGCCAACGAGCGGATGGCCGATGAATTTCGTGGGTACGCCCGCGCCGCCAAAGAACGCTTCTTCGAACGGGAAAATGCACAGAGCTTGCGCGAAGCGCCGCCGCACTACGCGCACACGCCACGGCCGCCAAGCCCAGAATTGCGGGCAGATGTAATAGATGTTGCGCACTCCGTGAGGCCGAAGTTTGCGCGCGAGGCGAAGGTGAAAACCCGGGAAGTCGGTGAGGATCGCGAAGGGTGGCTTGCGACGCTCGGCTTCCGAAACCAAACGCCGCATCGCTCGAACGAGCGAAGGCAAATGGCTGAGAATTTCCGTTATGCCGACGACGGACACTTCCGAGTAATCGGTGATGACGTCAACGCCTGCGGCGCGCATTTGCGGGCCGCCCATGCCAAAGAGCGCCACGTCGATGCGCTTCTGCAGCTCAGTCGCGAGCCGCGCGGCGTACATATCGCCGGACGCTTCGCCTGCGGAGATTAGTAGCGGGATCGGAGGCATGCGTGATCAAGAGGCAGTCTACTACGGATGAGGCAGGGGAAGATTTCGTTTGGGGTGGAGCGTGGCGGAATCGGGCGCAGCATGCTGCGCCACTACAAGTTCTCTAACGAGATCGGTGGGAGGATCGGGAATCGGCATGCGCGGTTGGTGCAGCGCTCAATCCGTGGCGGGTTGAGGAGTCGGGAGCGGGCCGGGAGCCTGATCCGCGAGATGGCCGGCGGAGTCGCGAGGATCTTCCGGCAGGCCGAGTTCCTGTTCTTTGTATTGGAGCTGATAGAGGCGGTAGTAGATGCCGCGCTGAGCGAGGAGCTCCTGATGGGCGCCTTGTTCGCGGAGGCGGCCTTTGTGGAAGACGAGAATGCGCGAGGCGTATTGAATCGTACTAAGGCGATGAGCGATGACGAGTGATGTGCGTCCGGAAAGGAGACGGTCGAGCGCCTCGCGAATTTGCAGCTCGGTTTTGGTATCGACGCTCGATGTAGCTTCGTCAAGGATGAGGAAGCGAGGATTATGCGCCAGCGCGCGCGCGAAGCAGATGAGCTGGCGCTGTCCCACCGAAAGCGTGGAGCCACGCTCGTTGACACTCGTGTCCACGCCCTCGGGCAACGAGCGGATAAAATCGCCCAGGCCAATTTCGTCGACGGCATTTTCAACGGTTGCTCGATCGATGCCGGGCGAGCCCAGGCGGACGTTCGAATCAATTGTTCCCGTGAAGAGGAAGGAATCCTGCAAGACGATGCCAAAGAGCCGGCGCAAATTCTGGATATTGAGAGTTCGAATGTCGATGCCGTCGAGAAGAATCTGGCCTCGTTGTACGTCGTAGAAACGGAGAAGCAGAGAGATCAGCGTGGTTTTGCCGGCGCCGGTGTGGCCAACGATCGCAAGAGTTTGGCCCGGCTCCACGCGGAAAGAGACGTCGCGAAGAACCCAGTCTTCGTCGGTAGGTTCGGCCACATCGCGGTAGCTGAACCACACGTTGCGAAATTCGATTTCGCCACGAGGAGCTTCGAGGCGGATGGCTTCCGCCGAGGAGTCAATGGTGATGGGCTCGTCCAGCAGCTTGAAGATGCGTTCGGAGGCGGCCATCGCGGATTGCAGAATGTTAAATTTTTCACTGAGGTCTTGAATGGGGCGGAAAAAGCGCGTGGCATACATTGTGAAGGCGGTGAGTACGCCGAGGCTGAGGCCGCTGGAGAGCACGCGGTTGCCGCCGGACCAGTAGATTAAAGTGATCGTGGCGATGCTGAGAAATTCGACCGCGGGATAGAAGAGCGCGAAAGCGAGAATGGCGTCGCGCCACGCGAGCATGTTATCGCGATTGCGATTCGCGAATTCCACGCGCGCTTTGCGCTCGCGATTGAACAACTGCACCACGCCCATGCCGGAAATGTATTCCTGAAGGAAAGAGTTGATACGCGCGATGGCGGTACGGATGCGGCGGTTGGCGTCGCGCACAAACTTGCGGAAGAAATACGTCACCACAAAAATGAAGGGCAGTACGGCGAACGCGTCGAGCGCGAGACGCTTGTCGACGGTAAAGAGCAGCGCGGCCATGACGGCGAGAAGGAAGAAATCGTTGATCATCGTTACGACGCCGGCGGCAAAGAGATCGTTCAGCGCGTCAACGTCCGTGGTAACGCGAGTGACGAGGCGGCCGACCGGGTTGCGGTCGAAATAGCTCATCGGCATGCGCTGGATATACGCGAAAATTTCGCGGCGCATGTCGTACATGGTTTGCTGGCCGACGCGCTGCATGATGCGGATCTGCGCGTACTGCGCCAGAAAATCTGAAATCAACACGAGCAAGAAGACGAGACTGATCCATTCGATGCCGCGCCACGCCTGCGTTTCCGGAATGAGATGTTTCAGCGTGGGAGTAAAGTAGCCGTCGATGGCTTTCCAGAAGAGCCATGGCGGGGCGAGTTCGAGAGGCGTCACGACGGCGACGAGAGCCATAGCAAGCACCACGCGCCATTTGTACGGCCGCAGATATATCAAGAGACGGCGCATCAGCCGCGCGTCGTACGCTTTTCCGAGTTTCTCTTCTTCGTGAATATTGCTCATGCCCGTTCGAGTTCTTCTTCCAATAACTGTTTCTGATACAGGTCGGCGTAATAGCCGCCGCGCGCGAGAAGTTCATCGTGAGTGCCGCGCTCGGTGATGCGGCCATCGCGCAGAACGACGATTTGATCGGCGTCTCGTACAGTCGAAGTGCGGTGCGCGATCAGTATCGTAGTTCGGCCACGCATGATGCCGCGCAGACGGCTAAGAATGCGTTCTTCGGTTTGGGTATCCACGCTCGAAAGCGAGTCGTCGAGGATCAGTATGCGCGGATCTCTCACAATCGCACGCGCAAGGGCAGTGCGCTGTTTTTGGCCGCCGGAAAGAGTGATGCCGCGCTCGCCGACCATCGTCTCGTACTTCGCCGGGAATTCCTGCACGTCGCTATCGAGGCTCGCGACTTCGGCGGCTGCGCGCACGCGCTCGAGATCAAAGTTTGGCAGGCCGAACGCGATATTTTCGCCGACGGTTTCGCTGAAAAGATAAGTGTCCTGCGGGACGTAGCCAATGGAACGGCGCAATGTGTCCAGCGGCCACTCGCGGATCGGATGCCCATCGATAAGCAAAGCGCCATCGGGAGCTTCCCAGAGGCGCGCGACGAGCGCCGCGAGAGTTGTTTTGCCGCTGCCTGTTGGGCCGACTATCGCGAGCGTCGAACCTGCTGGAACCCGTAGGTTGATGTCGTGCAGAACTCCATCCGTCGCGGGGCGGCTGCCGTTTCCGCTGGCCTTTGCGCTGCCGCCCGCCATGGTCGTCGGATAGGCAAAGGAGAGATTGCGAAATTCAATTTCGCCCTCGACTTTTTGCTCCGCGGAAACTTTGGCGGAGCGGTCGTCGATTTGAGGTTGCGCCGCGAGAATGTAATTGAGGCGGCCCATCGAAGCTGCGCCGCGCTGGAAGATATTGGTAACCCAACCGAGCGCGATCATTGGCCAAACAAGGATGCCGAGAAAACTGTAGAAGGCAATCAGGGCGCCCAACGAAATTTGCCCACGGAGGACTAGGTGACCGCCCTGCCACAAGACGATCAGGAAAGTGATGCCGATGAGCGCCTGGAGCGAGGGCATGAACATGCTCCAGGTGCGGATGAGCTTAACGTTGCGCGAGACGTATTCGCGATTCGGCTCATCAAAGCCGCGAATTTCCGCTTCTTCCTGTGCGTAAGCGCGAACCACGCGCACTCCGGCAAGGTTTTCCTGGACTCTTGCGGAAAGGGTCGCCAGCGATGCCTGAATCTCTTCGTAAAGTTCGTGGATTACTTTTCCAAAGTGCTTCACCACCACGGCGACTATGGGGACAGGTAGAAGAACCCAGAGGGTAAGCGAAGCCGATAGTTGCCACATGAAAGCGATCGCAAGAGCCATGCCGATGATGGTCTGCCCGCTGTACATAATTCCTGGTCCCAGAACCATGCGCACCGCGTTGAGGTCATTGGTCGCTCGAGACATCAGTTCGCCCGTACGGTTGCGCACGTAAAATTCCGGCTCCATGAGCAGCAGGCGGTTGAGCAAATCGCCGCGAATATCAAATTCGATGTCGCGCGAAACGCCGATGAGCACCCAGCGCGTCACAAAAGAAAGCAGCGCGCGCAGCGAAACGAGTGCAATGAGCATCAGGCAATAAAGGCCCAGCGCGTGGCGGCTGTGAGGCGAGTAATACGGAATCATCCGGCTCAACCAAGAATCGGCCAAAAGCTGGCCTTGAGCGCTCTTCTCGAACGGTCTTGCGCTTCCCGCAAGAATGTCCGTGATAACTCCGGTGGCCAGAGGGATCACGTTTTGCGCGACGCTCGATACCACAAGGGCAAACATTCCCAGCGCCGTCGCGCCGGGATAACGCCCGAGGTAAGGCCAGAGGCCTACGAGATTTTTCCACGAGGACGACTTCGGCGGTTTTTTAGCCGTCGCTGTTGCCCCCACCGTGGCTGCGGCCGCGCTCACCGCAGCACCGACCTGGCGGTGTCCAGCGAGGCCTTTTCCAACAGGAAATGTTCGTAGGTCATGTCCAGCGACTGGTAACGTTTTGTCGCGGGATTCCACGCGATGCCGATTGGCAGCACGTGCTTATCGGCGCCACCCATGACCGGCGTGAGGTACAACTGAATTCCTTTGACGGGATCTTGATCGTACTGAACCTTCCAGCCGGCGACTGGCGTTAAAGGCGTCAGAGCAAGATAGCCCTTGGCATTTTTCAAATATTCATCGCAGCGCAGAAGTTCCGACCACTTGCCATCGGTTTCTTCAGCGAGCACGGCGCGCGTCACGATCGTTCCGGGTATGTCATTTTTGGGAGTTTTGGGAACGACGTTCGCGGCGAGAAACTGCTGCTTGCCGGTTTTCGCCAGATCGCCGAACACGAGGACTTGCGTTTCTTTTCCAAGAAAATTCTGCGCGGCAGTTTGCATATCTTCTGGCACGGCAGGCGCAGCCGGCTTCGCGGGTTCTTCTGCCGCGGGTTTTGGTGCGGGATCATCGCCGCAGCCAGTTAGCAGGAAGGACCCGAGCCCGAGGGAGCTTGACGCAATTCCCACAAAAAGGAGCTTGCTACCGATCACACGAAAGCGAGAGCGGCCCGCCAGTTGCTTCGTAGGAAAAGACGCAAGGGAGCAGCGAGGGATAGCCGAACAATCAGAGTTTGTTTTTGATTCGTCCATCAGTTACTTGCCGCCGTCAGCGTGCTCACCACTCTACGCACGGTTTGCCATCCTTTTCCGGCGTGTTCAGCAGCTACCTACCGTGTGGAACGCGCCGCGCCTGCGAGCCAGACCTGCAATCTTGCAATATACAGATTCTATCCGTTGCAGCCCCCACGTGGAAGCGCCCAGCGAAGCACTGTTCTTTGCGACCCTGTAGGGGCGGGGCTTGCCCCGCCCGCGCGGGCCGCGAAAACTCCGCCAAACATGTGGCAGTACCCAGCTAACGCTGGCCCTGAATCGCGTCCAGCCGCGCTTCAAAGTTCTGCTCGCCTTCGGACCACAGCTCGCTGCGCTCCACCGGCAGAGCCTGTTCAATCGACTCGACCCAACTGAATAACTGTTGGATGTTTGCGCGGGTCTTTGCGTGATATTCCTTCAAGTTGGCCGTGACGGACATCCATTGCCGGAAAGTGTGTTCCATCGGATGGTCGGACGAATCGAATGGATTCGAAGCCGCGCCGGGGGCAAGCAGGCCGCCGTGTCCGGTAAAAAAATGCTCGAAGCCAAGATCGGCTGTGAAGTTACCATCGGATGCGGCAATGCCGCCGTCATATTCGGGGCCATGACACGTCAGCATGATCGGCTCTGGCTTGTGCATCCACTTAAGAGCCTCCACGTCGAAGCTCCAGAGATCCCATTTTGCGTTGACGATGTACGCGCTGTCCGGGTGAAGGTGCTGAATCGCGAGAGCCGCGACTTCCGCCGCGCCGTAGCCGAGGTCCTTCAGGTCCCACTCGGCCAGCGAAAGTTCGGTGGCATCGACAGGCTGCACGATGAGTTCCTTGAACGCGTTTTCCGAAGCGGAAAGCGGCGCTGTCGTGAGAAATCTCGCGAACTGGGCAATCAAAGTGGTTTCGGAGAAGTCGCGCGTCCACACGCGCAGATACGCTCGGTTAGCCATAGGTGGTCAAGATCTCTGATTATACGGGTGTATGGGCCGGGAGGCGAATCCGGGCAAAAATCGCAGAGAAGCCTAGCGGTCGCTGCCGCCGGCGGTTTGTGATCGGCTCAGCGGTGGCTCGGGGGCCGCGAGGCCAACTGCAATTTGCTGCAATCGCTCGCGCAGTGTCTCGCCCACACCGGCAAAAACCTGCGCGCAAGTTTCGCGCAGCGTCTCCGCGGCTTTTGCGGCGATGACGTTGACCGCCTCGCGCGATTGATGATCGAGGCTCGCCACCGTCGCGAGCATCCACTGATTCGAAACATTTTCGAGCCTGCCGCGATGCTGCTCGGCCGATTGATTGCTCATCTGCGTGTAAATGTTGCGCATTTCCGCCGCGTGCGCATCCACGGTCGACTTCCAGGAATCGAGCAATGGCGAAAGACCAGCCTTCACTCTGGCGTTCGCGTCCGCAACGCCGCGTTCTACCGCGCTGCTCATGCCAGTCTGGAATTGGCGCAAAAACGCTTCCTGTTCAACGGTAACTTTCTGCGACAACTCCGCGCGAGCCGCGTCAAGCTGCGCGCGTGTTTCACCGAGCGAGCGCTGCGACTCCTGGCCAAAACCATCAAGCTCCTGCCGTGCCTGTCTTTGAATTTCATCCGTGAAGGCGGCGGTCGTGGTCTCGGCGGCTTCGGCAAAAAGCGCACGCGCCTGTTCGAACGCGTCGCGCACCACTTCTTCCATCTGTGTCTGCGTATGGCCGATGAAGCTCCGGCTGGAGTGATCCAGCTCACTGGCAAAGACGCCGGAAACTTCGCCGGCTTTCTCCCGGAACTGGTTCTCCGCTTGCTCGACTGTTTTTTCCGTAAGGCTCTGAATCTGCGTCTGCGCCTTTTTCTCGTACCATTCGGCGGACTTCATCAGATCGTCCACCGTCTGATGCTTCAGGTCGGCCGCCCTCGTTTCGATCTCGGCCATATTGCGCGCGGCGACCGTTTGCGCCGCTTCCTGAAGAATCTCATCCACGCCGCCCAGATTTTCTCGGAAGCGCGCCAGAGACTCCGCGAAGGCTTCATCCGCCTCGGTTCGAATGCGGTCCTGCTGCAAAGTCAGCGCCGCATCGAGCAGCGAGCGACCACCCGCCAAGCGGTGAATCGCTTCATCCGTCCTCGAGATGTGCGGCTGAACCATCGAGTCAATCTGCTGGTCGAACCGCGAAATCGCGAGCCCGCAATGTTCTTCAAACGTGGTGCGGATTCGCGCGTTGAGTTCTTCGAGCAGCGTCTCAGACTGGCGGTGCAATTCGTTGCGATGCAGGCTGAGCACATCGTCTATCTGAGACTCAAATCCTGCGAGAGCCTGCCTCTGCGCCGTCTCAGCGCGCGTAGAAAAATTCTCCAATCGTTCGGTGGATTCGGCGGCGCGCCCTAAAGCGGCTTCCAGCCATTGCGATTGCTCCTGCAAAGAGCTGCGCAACACGCTCAATCGCTGTTCGGCCTCAGCCGCCGCGCCACTCATCGACTCGCGAACAGCGGCGCTCTGCCGGCCTGCTTCCTCTTGCAAAGTATTGTGCAACGCTGCCACGCGCCGCTCAGCTTCTGCTGCGGTGCTACTCACGGATTCACGAACCGCCGCGCTTTGGCGCTCCGCTTCTCCTTGAACGGAATTGCGCAACTCCGCGATGCGTTGCTCCGTTTCGACTGCGGCGATGATCATGGATTCGCGCGCGCTTGTGGTTTGCTTGTCTGCCTCTTCCTGCAGTTGCGACACGCTGGCGCAGAAATGTTCGTCGATGCCCGTTTTCGCTCGCTCCTGGGATGAGGCGAGTGTGCTTTCGAGCGTCGAACGCCAGCGCGCTTGCGCGGCTTCCACTTCGCTGGCGAGCTGGCCCCGCCAGTTGGAATGAGCCGCGGATAGCGCAGCCATGACTTGCCGTTCAATCTCGTCCGCAGCCGCCTTCATCGCCTCGCGATGGGCGTTCGCAGCCACTTCGCGTTGCCGCGCCACTTCTTCTATTTCGCGCATCGATTCAGCGGCGCGATCCGCGATGAGAGCTTCGGCTTGCTCGGCTTGGGCGCGTAGCCGGGCAGCAGATTCCTCCGCCTGCCGGGAAATCGCTCCGAGCGATTCCACGGCGCGCGCGAGATGTTGCGCTTGTTCGGTGCGTTCTGACGTCCCGCGGTCCGAAATTTGCTGTGTGAGCGCCCTTGTGAGGTCTTCCAGCTGCGGCGCGATCCAGCGGGGAAGCTCGCGCTGCAGCGCTTCGGCCGCAGCCGTATGCGTTGCGCGCGAATGCGTGTCGGACTCTTCCTTAATTTGCGCAACCGCGGCCGAAACTTGCTGCGCCAGTTGTTCTCGAGCAACGGAAAATTTATGTTCCCACTCTTCCATCGAGACCCGGCGCTCGGCTCCGACGGCCTGCGCCGCCACTTCACGCGCGGTGGCCTGGATTTGTTGTTTCGCATCCGCCATGAGCCGCGCCATGTGCCGCGCCAGTTGTAATGAAGCGTCGGTGGTGCTTGCCGGTGCAGGGAAGATGCGCAGATTGTCTTGCGCCACCGTAGCTGCAGGTTCCGGCTCCGTGAGTGGCAAGTGGATTTCCGTGGTATCCGGTGCTCTTTGCGCCACGTCGTGTGCGCTATCGTGCGCGCCAGAAACGCGTTTACTCTCGGATGGTGCAAACCAATCCGGCGGGGGGAATGCAATGCCCCAGGTGTTGCCCGGAACTTCCAATTCGAGCGCCACCTGAAAAAGTTGCCGCACCGTGCGCGGGCGTTGAATCCAAGCCACGCGTCCTCGCACCGCTCGTGGAGGCTGCCCGGTCTCCGGATGCGGCACTTCCAGCGTCACCCACATATTTTTCAAAACGTAGTGTTTCGATTGGTAGCGGCAGCCATGGCAATTGATGATGAGCGTTGAGGTGCGCTCCGTGAACGGGCGACCGAGCGCGTCCACTCCCGTCACCGCAAGTGGAACCGCCTGCATGATCCGCGTGCTGCGGCGCTTCCGCAATTCTTCGTTCTGATGCGCAACCGATTCAGACATCATTTCCGTCGATTCATCGGCAAGATTGCCGCTTGCTGCTCGTCCATGGACACCGTCGCCGCTCCTAGAGTTTGGGCTGAACTCCCAGATCGCTCACGACTGCTTGGCTGTTGTACCTTGCGCAGAAATTTCCGAACTACTTTGCTAAGCGCCGCGCGAAGTACTTTCTGAAGTCGGCTTACGGTGTGTTCCAGTGAGGAACTCCCATGCTTCCTTTGCGACCCAGATTGGTCCTACCAGCAAATAAATCGGTCCTTGAAAAAACGCCGGATGGTTTCCTTCAATCTTGTGTCCAAGCAGAAGAAAAACCCAGCCGCCTACAAAAAAACTCGCTCCCAAAATCCATTTCATAAAGATCAACAGAATAATCCCCAAAAAAATCATAGGGATACCCAGGCCATGGAGTAGCTTGTTCCAGCCGGAAGAATGCTCGTGATCGTACTGCGCCATGTAGTGCGCCAAGCCTGGCATAGCGCACCTCCTTGCGGTGGGGGACCACTCCGCGGGAATGAGACTCTATACCCAAAATGGTCCGTTGGCTAGAGGCGGCCATACGTACTAGGACGCTTTCAATCGCGTATCAAAATCGCATCGGGGAAGCAGTTTGGAAGCGCGGCCGAACAGCCAACTCGGGGCAAATCTCAGCAATTGGCAGGGAAGGTTCAGGTCTGTAAAAGCGCCACTTACAAATCCCGGCGCCCTTCGAGGGCCTTGAGCATGGTCACTTCGTCGGCATACTCCAAATCGGCGCCAACCGGAATCCCTACCCCTATGCGCGTGACGCGCACGCCCAGCGGTTTCAATAATTTAGACAGATAGACCGCCGTCGCTTCCCCTTCCGCGGTGGGATTCGTGCAAATAATAATTTCCTCGACCGTCCCGCCTTTCAACCGCTCGATGAGAGGCTTAATCCGCAGTTGCTCGGGACCGCGCCCTGACAGCGGCGACAGCGATCCCCCGAGTACGTGATACATCCCGCTGTACGTGCGGGTTTTCTCGATCGCCATGATGTTGTGCGCTTCTTCCACCACGCAGATTATTTTCTTATCGCGATTCGAACCGGTGCAGAAGTGGCACGGATCGTTCTCCGTAATGTTGCTGCACACCGAGCACTCGCGAATCTTCTCTTTGGCGTCTCGAATGGCGTCCGCCAGTCCGAGCGCGTCTTCCGGTGGGCAGCGCAGAATAAAAAAGGCCAGCCGCTGGGCGGTCTTCTGTCCAATACCGGGCAGGTGCTTCAGTTCATCGATAAGTCGTTCGACAGGAGCGGCAAAATCAGGCATGCAAGATGTGTAGCACAGCCGCGCATCTCGGCGCAAACCAGCGGCAGAAACGGGCCACCTGGCCCATTTTATGGAGCGGGTTTGTCACTGTTGAGTGGGGCCCACCCCAGCAAACGACTTTAAGAAGGCTGCGCCATAACCAACTGAAAATAAGTCACTTAATTGATTTATCGTTACTAACCGGTAGGTCTCTCCCAACAAACTGCAAGGTTCCGGCTCAGGGCCGTTCTAACATTAGGACTAACCGAGCGGTACAGCCGAGGACTACCCATGCCCCTCTTCTACCTCTTCTGCGGTCTTTATGGGTTACTGCTGCTCGCCACGCCCTTTTTGGCGATTGCACTCTACGTCAGAAATAGCAAACTTCGCCAACAACTGAACGAACTCGCCGAAGAGAACGCGGAGCAACATATAAAGCTGCAACGCGCCATCGGCGAACTACAAAGTAAGCTTGGGTCCACGGCCACGCCCTCTGCGCCAACGTTTGAGAAATCCGCCACACCCGAGGCTAGCCACCCAACTGTCGTTCCCGTTCCACGGTCTTATCCGCATGTACTGATTCCCCCGCCGCTCGCGGTGCCGGCGCAATTCATACCGCAGCCTCCGCCCAAAACGGTAACCTCGCCGCCGATTCCTCCCACGGAGAAAAAGCCCGAAGCTGTGCCAGAGCCGAGGCCGGAAGCTCCGCCGCCATCTGCGCCCGTTCCGCCGGTAACCGCGACACCACCAATCATTCCCCCCACCCCGCCGACGGAGCCGAAACCGATTGAGCCCAAGCCGGTCGCGCCCACGCCGCAACCTCCGCCCCTCGAGCCGAAGCCAACTCTTCCGCCAGCGCCTCCAAAAGTTATCGCACCGCCTACGCTCCCGCACACGCCGGCGATGCTTCCGCCGCAGCCCGCTGCAATTCCTCCTGCTGCCGCTGCGCGCGTATCGACACCGCCCCCGTTCTCACCTCTGCGTACTCCCGCGCCGCGTCCCACGATGAAAGATCGCATGAAGGCGATCTCGGCTCTGGAAGACGCGCTGGGCACCAACTGGTTCGCCAAACTGGGCGGCATCATGGTCGTCATCGGCGTAACCACAATCGGCTTGTACAAGCTCCAATCTTTTGGAGCTGCCGGTAAAGCAATCGTCTCCTTTCTCGTGGCGTTCCTGTTTTTGGTGGGCGGCATTTTCCTGGAGAAGCGCGAGCGTTATCAACTTCTCGGCCGCGTTGGAATCGGCTGCGGCTGGGCACTGCTTTTCGCCACCACCTACGGAATCCACAATTTCCCCGCGATGCGCATCCTCGATTCGCTCGTGCTGGATTGCATCCTCATGCTTGCCGTTGCGCTCGGCATGGCCGCGCACACGCTGCGATACAAATCCCAGCTAGTCACCGGCCTTTCTTTTCTTCTCGGCTATACAACGATCGCCCTAAGCTTCAGCGAACTTCCCTCGGGAGCTTCCACAGGCACAAATGAAAGCACTGTCTACGGGCTGCTCGCAGGTGTGTTCCTTGCGATCGGTCTTGTCACGATTGTGCTGAAGATGGGCTGGTTCGAACTGGAAGTCTTCGGCATTCTCTCCAGCTACCTCAATCATCTCTATTGGCTCTACAAAATTCTCGGCCCCAACGGCGCGCACGGCCGCGCCTTCCCCGAATATCACGCCAGCCTCGCCATGTTGCTTTTCTACTGGCTCACGTTCCGCATTTCCTACGTGCTGCGCGGGGTCAAAACGGATTTCGAGGAACACGTCTCCACCGTTTCCGCGCTTCTTAACACCTTGCTTCTGCTTGGGGTCATGAAGTTCCAATCCGTTCGGCCCGAACTCGCCGCTGTCGCTTTGCTCGCCATCGGCGCGCTGGAGTTCACATTCGCCCAACTCCCTATCACGAGGCGCCGCCGCCGCGCGTTCGTCGTTCTAAGTTTGCTGGGCGCGGCGCTCATGATTGTGTCCATTCCATCCCATTTCTCCGGCAACCCTGTCGCGTATCTCTGGCTCGTCGGCGCGGAAGTTTTTCTTTTCGCCGGAATCATCTTCGAGGAAGTCGTCTTCCTCCGCGTCGGCCTCTTCACTGGCCTGCTGGTCGGGATCGATCTCCTCGCCTACAACTTCCGTCCGCTCGTCACGTTGCGTGCCAGAACAGAAGACCTCGCCTCCGGGCCAGGCATCCTCTTCGCGGTTTGCGGTGTCGCGCTTTATCTCAACGCTCTCTACGTCGGTGCGCGCTGGAAAGAGTCATTTCGCGCCACTCTCGACCAGCGGCTGCTTGACCTTCATTCCTATTTTGCTGCGGTCGCCACCGCAACCGCCGCCTGGGCTCTTTTTGCAAACGATTGGACTGCTCTCGCCTTCGCGGCCATCATGCTCATTCTCGCGGCTTTCAATCGCCGCATCGAATCGCGCCACCTTCAGATTCAGTACGCTTCGCTTGGCGCGCTCACTCTTTATCGCGTAGTCGTCTTCAATCTGCATCTCGAAAGTTCAGCCGATGCGCACATCACCACGCGCTTGATCACTCTTCCCATCCTCGGCGGAATTTTTTATCTCACCGCCAAACTCGCCGCTCTGCGCGACGACCTGGAGCAGCGCGTTTTCCGCGGACTCTTTGCTTTTGCCGGCACCGCTCTCTTCGCAGCTCTTATTTGGTTTGAAGTGCCGGATCTCTGGCGCCCGCTTCTCTTCATCGCTTTTGCTGTCGCACTTTCTGAAAACGCGCGCGCTCTGCGCTATCCGCTTCTTGCGATTCACGCGCATGGCATCGCCCTGCTTGCGGTTTTCACGGCTTTCACGGCGGACCCGTCCACCATCCACGTCTGGCACAAAATTCCGCTGCATGCGATTGGCGCGCTGCCGGTTGTCGCAGGTTGCTACTGGATTGCAAAGCGGCTCGGCGTGGAAAACGCGCGTCACGCGGAAATCGCGCGCGTCGCGTACACCTGGATTGCCGCGGGCATCATGGTTTGGATCCTCGAGGAAGCTCTGGGCGATCCGTGGATAGCCGTTGGCTGGATCGCCTTTGCCGTGGCCCTTGCGCTATCAGCGCGCTGGATTCGCTATCGCCAGCTTGCCTGGCAGGCGAATGTCATCGCGCTCGCTGCTTTCCTGCGCACCTACACCTTCAACCTGAATTTCTACGGGCCGCTCTGGCGCGGCGTTTCGATGCGCCTCTTCACCGTTGGCCTCGTCATCGCCGGCGCCTACATCCTCGCCAAGATCGCTGCCGACGCTCTGGAAGAATTCGAATATGTCGTCCGCAACGTCTACACCTGGGCCGCCGCATTTTTCGTCGGCGTGCTCATTTGGTACGAAGCCCCTTACGACTGGATGGCGGTTTTCTTCCTCGCCGCCGGAATTATCCTCGCGCTCGTCGGACGCCGCTTTAGTCTTCCGCACCTCGGCTTCCAGGAACATCTCTTTGCCATCGCCGCCATCGCGCGCACGTTCGATTACAACTATCACCTCATAACGTACTACGGAAATTTCAGCGTCCGCATCCTCACTGTCTCGCTCGTCGCGGCCGGGCTCTACGCTATTTCGCGCAAAGCGACAGCTGCGGACGCGCCCTACGCTCTCCCTTCGGCATATCTGCACACCACTGCCGCCACATCGCTCCTCGCTCTTTTAATGTGGTACGAAGTTCACCCCGGCAGCGGCTGGCTCGCCGCGTTGTGGGCGCTCTTCGCATTCGCGCTCGCCGCGATCGATCGCCGCTTCGAGCTCGACGATCTGCGCTGGCAAGCTCACGCTCTTGCCGCGCTCGCCATGATTCGCAGCATCTGGATCAACATGTACGTTACGGACACCTGGCACGGCGTCAGCGTGCGTCTGCTCTCGCTCTCCATCGTCGCCGTCATTTTCTACGCCATGTCGCGCCTGGTTCGCATGCCGGAGCAGTGGCGCGAGCGCGACTTCCACCATATCTATTCCTGGTCCGCCTCCTTGATCGTATCCCTGCTTCTCTGGCGAGAACTGAATCCCCTCAGCCTTGCTGTCGGCCTCGCTGCTTTTGGCCTGGTCTTGTTCGAATACGGTTTGTTGCGCAAAATCGTGCAATTCCGCTATCAGGCTTACGTCGCCTTCACTGCCGCTTTTGTCCGTATTTTCTTCGCGAACCTTTCCGCGGGTGATCCAGGCGTTTTTTGGAGCGACCGGATGATCACGGTTGCTCCCCTCGTCCTGATTTTCTTCTTCGTTTATGCGCAGCTTCCCAACCAAGAGGAAAACGCGACATCGGACCGGCGCTTCCGCTTCGACGCGTTCGTCGCCTATCTTGGAACTGCCACCCTTGCCGCGCTCTTCTATTTTCAATTCCCGCCTGAATGGGTTGTCGTTTTGTATGCCGCGCTGGCGCTGGCCTTGTTTGTCGTGGCCTGGGCGCTGAACCGGCAGCTTTTCTTGCGTCAGGCAATCCTGGTCACGTTTGGCACCTTCGCGCGAGGCATGGCGCACAATCTCTTCGGTTCAGGATATTTTGGCCAGGGAACTTGGCGGGGTCGCTACTCTGTCATCGGAACCGCTTCGGCGATTTTGCTGGCGAGCCTTTACTTTGCGTTTGCCATCCGCGGACGGTACGCACCGCCTGCCAACGCGAGCCGCTGGAAAAAATTCACCACAGCGCTGGTCGCCCGGCCCGAGCAACTTCAATTCTTTGTACCTGTGATCCTGATCGCCACAATGTTCGCGTTGAAAATGCAAGCCGAATGGGTCACTGCCTCTTGGGGCCTCGAAGGGCTCTGTATCGTTTTGCTTGCGTACGCCGTGAAGGAGCATAGCTATCGTCTGACCGGGTACGCCCTGTTTTTGCTCTGCATTGCAAAAATTGTCGCCATGGACTTTTGGCGAGAGTCCTACTTGGAAAGAGGAATTTCTTCTGTAGTAGTGGGCGGTGTAATTATTGTTGTTGCAGTTCTCCATACAAGGAACAAAGATATCTTTGAGCATCACCGATGAAACGCGCCGTCGTATTCATCGTCTTCTTTGCGGTCCTGGGAGTCGCGCTCGCCGGCCTTTATTGGAGCCAGCGCCGCGCCAAATCCCCTCCGGTCTCAGCGAATGCTGTCCTCAATATTGTTGCCGACACGCAGCGCGACATCACTCGCGTTCCCATGCATTTCACGCGCCTCTCCGATGAACAGGAAATCGCCATCGGTCGGGAGCTAGCAACCAAATACTCAGGCCAAGTGATGACGCTGACTCCGGAGGAAGAAGCGCTCGAAAAATATGTGCGCCGCGTCGGCGGAACGGTCTCCGCTCACGCCAACCGCCACCTCGACTACAACTTTCACGTGATTCCCGATCACAACATGATCAACGCATTTTCGTTGCCAGGCGGACCTGTTTACATCGGCGAAGGCATGCTCGACTTAATGGAAACGGAAGATGAACTCGCCAGCATTCTCGCGCATGAAGTCGAACACATCGATCATTATCACTGTATTGAGCGAGTGCAAATCGAAGCCAAGCTAAAGAATCTTGATCTTGAAATTGTCGGACAGCTTGTGCAAATCCCTTTGGAATTTTGGCAAGCGGGCTATCACAAAGACGAAGAATTTGAAGCCGATCGCGAAGGTGTGCGCCTCGCCGTTGAGTCTGGCTACTCGCCGTATGGAGCTGTCGACATCTTCACGCGGCTAGCGAAGCTCTGCAACGAATACGTCATTCATGCGCAAAACCCCGAAGATGAATTGTCCGAACTGGCGATTCAAAGTTTGACCGGCTATTTCCGCTCGCACCCGCTTCCTTCCGAACGTCTCGAGCAAGTCAATCGCCTTATCGTCGAGCAACATTGGGAAGCCCGCAAAACGCAAAAACCGTTCCACGTCGAATACGAAGTTCACAACGGCCAATTCGTAAAATAAAAACCTGGTGTGCCAACCCTGTAGGGCCGGGGCTTGCCCCGCCCTCCGGCTTGGGCAGAGCACGCCTCCTGCAAACAAGAAAACACAGGTTTGGAAAAATCCGAAGGTAGGGAGAGCTCAAAGAGAAAATCTTAAAACTTAGAACAATCCGGGGATTTTCATTCCCGAGATACCGGGAATGTTGCCGGCGAGATTTTTCATCTGGCTGGCTAGTTCTTCATCGACGCGGCGGGAGGCTTCGTTGACCGCGGCGCGCACCAGGTCCTGCAACATTTCCTGATCCTTGCTGGCAAAAACTTCCGGCTCGATGCGCAGGTCGACGATTTGTTTCTGGCCGTTCATTTTTACGGTGACCATGCCGCCGCCGGCCGAAGCTTCGACTGCTACGCCATTCACTTGCTGCTGCAAGTCTTCCTGAACCTGCCGCAACCTCGAGAGCATCTGCTGGATCGCATTGACTTCCATCAGGACTCCTCTTGGCGCCATTTTACTTCGGAGATTTTTCCTCCGAAGCGTTGCAGCATCGACCGCACCATCGGATCTCGCTCGAACTGCTCGCGCAACTCTTGCGTTCCGGAAATTCCGCGCGGCGCGTTTGCCGCAACTGCTTCTACTTTAGCACACACTCTCACCGGACGGCCCAGCACTTTGCTTGAAGAGGCACGGACCTTTTCGAGTGAGTCGCGTCCTTCCATCATTTCGGCGAATGCGCGCTTGTCCGCCGAAAAATAAATTCTCAATTCCGCGCCTTCCAGTTCCCAGCGGCTGCCCTGATTCATGATCTCGCCGAGAAATTTCTGCTGCGCCTGAATCGCCGTCTTGATTTCCGCGACTTGCTCTGGCGTGATTCCCGTTGCTCTGGTCTCCGAGGCCGCCGTTTCTGGAGTCGCTTCCATCTCTCGTTCAGGTTCTGGAGACGCTGCAACGGTTGCCGAAGGCTCGGCGGCCGCTGGCGGCGCAGGGACAATTTTTATTTCCGCGCGGGCTGGTGCAGCTGCTGCGGCAGCAGACGTTCCAAAACTGGGAGTGGCGATTCTTGGCGCTGGAGTAAAGGACGTGGTCGGTGCGGGCGAAAAACTCCGCGCTGGCGGAGCTTGTGGCGCCGCGGCGGCGAACGTCGGAGCCGTGCTGGCGCTTGACCGCATTCCGCTTGCACTCGCGACTCCAGCAGGAGAGCCGCTGCGAAGTTCCGCGAGCAACTCTTCCATCGGTGCAAGCCGCTGCGCGTTTATCAGTCGCAGCAAACCCATCTCAAGATGCACGCGCGGGTCAGGCTTTCGCCGCAAATCGTCATCCGTCTGCAAAAGGATCTGAAAGAATCGCGTGAGATCTTCTTCGGTGAATTGTGCGGCCGCTTCCGCCAGCGCAGGGCGTTGATCGGGAGTGGCTGCGATCAAATCCGAATCCGCGCCGCACACGCGCGCGATCAGTAGATTGCGCATGTGCCGGATGGCTTCACGGCAGAAATGTTGAAGGTTGCGGCCTTCCTTTTGGAATGTGTGCACCAGCCCAAGCGCGCGGTCCGCCGAGCCTTCCGCAATCGCAGCGACTAGTTCATTGAGCGAATCTTCCGGCACGACGCCGAGCAACTCGCGCACTTCTTTGTCCGGAATGACTTCTCCGCAATAGGCCCGCGCCTGTTCCAGAAGAGAAAGCGCGTCTCGCAGGCTGCCTTCCGCCATTCGCGCGATGACAGCAAGCGCTCCTGGCTCGATCGTTAGGTTTTCTTTTTGCGCGATCTCTACGAGCCGCCCGGTGATTTCCGCGAAGGTGAGCGCGCGAAAATGAAAATGCTGTGAACGCGAACGAATCGTATCGGCAAGATCCTCCGGCTGCGTCGTGGCCATCACGAAAATCACGCGGTCCGGCGGTTCTTCCAGTGTTTTCAGGAGGGCATTGGAGGCTTCGCTGGTGAGCATGTGTGCTTCGTCGAGAAGCACGACTTTGCTTCGCGAAGCGGCGGGCGCATAGCGCACCATCTCGCGAAGTTCGCGGATTTGGTCGATACCGCGATTCGAGGCCGCATCGATTTCGATTACGTCCAATGAAGTTCCTGCGGCAATCTCTTTGCAGGAATCACATTCGCCACAAGGTTCTGCAGTCGGTCCTTGCGCACAATTCAGCGCTTTCGCAAGAATGCGCGCGGCAGTGGTTTTTCCCACGCCGCGCGCGCCGGAAAAAATATAGGCGTGCGCTACGCGATTGTTTTTGATCGCGTTTGCCAGAGTGGAGGTGACGTGGGATTGCCCGACAAGATCACTGAAAGTCTGCGGGCGCCACTTCCGGGCTATGACCTGGTAGCTCATTTCGCGTCAGTCGACTTGGCGCTCCTGCTCTGTTTGTTCAGCCAAAGGAAAAAAAACACCACCCCAACGCAACCCAAACAAAACAGAGTTAGAACCACCCCAGCTAAAATCATAGTTGCACTTTCGAAGCCACGCGTCGCAGCTCACGGTCGATTGTGAACTGCATTTCCGGCGCGAGGAACTTCGGGTGATCTGCGGCACCCGAGGCAATCCCGATACCGTTGCTCCCTTCCGGGCCTGGCGGGGTTCGCGGGACCTCGTTGCACAGAGCCCGAAGTTCCACGCTCCGGCAGCCGCGCAGTTTGCGCCGCTGCTGGTTTGAGTTTAACACACAGAAGTTTAAGTAGCGCCACGCCAGAACTTTTCTCGCGACGCGAGCTGATTTTTCCAAGCGCCGTTCCGAGTACGGTTGACTGTTTTTTTGTGGGAAGCCTCTTTTACTCTCCTAATTCTTGGGATAGTTGGGGTCGGCTTTCACTTCCAGGATTTGCTTGGTGTGGCGTTCGCTGTGTGCGGCGATAAGCAGGATGAATTCATAGGCGTCCATCTTTCCGCCGGTCGGTCCGTCGACGACGTGATCGCGCAGGCCTGGCGTGGTCTTCAGGAATTCTTCGGTTTTGTCGCGGCTCTCCACGAAATGCTTGACGGAGGCGTCGGGTGTGCCGTAGCGGTTGGTGGGAACGATCGGCTCGGGGGCTTGCGCTTTTTTGGAGCGGTCGGGAACCTTGGAGAGGATGGCCGCGTCGGTAGCTGTCACGTCACGGCCGGGGACTGCCGGTGCGAGCATTACTTTTTCCACGATCAATCCTCGAATGTAGTCTTCCGCGGCGGCGATGTGCTCCATGCATTGCGCTATGGACCAGCGATCCGGTCCGGCTTTGAAATTCCATTGGGCTTCGGAGAGTCCCTTGGTGGCATCGATAACGCCTTGTTTCGTTATCTCCAGATACTGCAACGTTTTTTCTTTTTCGGTTGCAGTGATTTCTTGTGCGCGAAGCGTCGTGGCTGCCGAACATGCCAGAATCGCAATCGCAACTCCTGAGATCAGTCTCTTGAACATGATTTGCTCGCTTTCGTTTTGTGGTTGGTGAGAGAAACGGAAACCCTTGGGACTGCACTGTGAGTCCGCCAGGCTGCTGGGAGTGACGGAATTGCTCGAGGTGAGACCCTCCGTGTGGGTAGCAATGTAGCAGCGAGTGGAAGGCAGTTGCAACGGGCAGTGGGAAGAGGCAGGAGGTTGAAAGTCGACAGTTGAAAGTCGAAGATGATTAGCAATTGGCTGTTTATGGGACCAGGATCTTGAGAAGTCTGTCTATAAGTGTCTCCAGCGGCACGATTGTGAGGACTAGTGGCAAGACCGGCAGAACGGTGGTAACCGCGAGCTGGATTGCGTCGTTAAGAGTGAAGGGGACTGGTCGCATATCGCGCACGATCGAGTAACTGGTCGCGAGGTCGGCAAGTGCTTGGACGTCGGCTGTTCCCAAAATTTCTTCTCGTTTCACAGTTCCACGGATCCACTTCTCATCGAAATCCGCAACGTAGACCGAAGCCAACAGCCCGTACTGGCTCAAACCGCGGCGCTTGCAGCGGCTGAGATGTGGAGTGAACACCATCAGCGGGCCAAGAATCACGAAGACGGCTAATCCGACCAGGCCGACAATGCTTACCTTGAAGGACAGCAGGCTTTGCCCGCCGAAAAAAATCCGGCTGGCGATCAGTCCTGCCAGAACCGTGCCCTGTGCGAAGAGCACGGGCGCAAATGCGTAACTACTGCCTCCCAGAAAACCGATGCCACCGGCACGATCAGGGTGCGCTGGCAGCAAACGCAGGTTCAACCTGGACACACGCCACAAAAACTGGAACCAGATAGCGAATCGCAAATACCAGCGAAAAAGAATGAACTGGAACAGAGGTATGCTGACGAGGCAGTACCAGTCGCCGGCTAAGGTAAGGTGCAGGCCCGCCCGATCCGGAAGGGCATACCAGGTGACCGCCCCCAAGGCCACCTCGTGCCGCCAGATCCAGATCCCCCCAGTAAAGGTGAAAACCAGGACGCCGAATTCCAACCATCGGGAATTTCGCGCGCGCGCGACGGCTGCCACCGCGGCGTTGAATTTCGGTTGGTCTTCCGGCGTAACCACTCCTCGTTCTACAAAGCGGCTTACAACCGGCGCGAGGCGGCGATGGACAATAAGCTCGGCAAAGATGAGCAGCGGAAGCGCCACCAGAAATCGAACATGTGACTCAATGTCGAATAGGAATGGCAGATTTTGGCCGCCGAGCAGATGACGTTCTATTGCCGTAAGCACCAAGAGAGGAAACCAAGCGACGAGTGACATGACCAGCATGCGGCGCACGATGAGATCCAGCGTAGAGCCGGACAGGTGTGCCCGTTTCAACATCCGGTAGAGAGGGCCTCCCAATACGAGTGAGAATTCGGCGGGTTCCTGCGGGGGCTGTGAATTTGTCATTAAAAGGTCCAACCTGCGGAGGCCGCGGTGGTTAACGGCGGATGGTAGTTGTGGTTTCATCCGTAGTGCACTGGTAAAAGTGACAGTGCGCGTTTCCAAGCTGTACCTCGCCTACAAATTGAATTCGCAGCCAGGACATGTAGCACGGATTTCTCCAGCTCCTATTGTGGGTGGTTAAACGGACGCTGCCTCACGCTGCGGTTCTTGCCCGTGACATGTCAATTCTGATAGTGGTCGCCAGTGAGTGCTCGCGATAGCCTCTGCGAATGCAGGGTTGTTGTGCTGTTCTTCCTTACGGAGGGATTTCTTGCGATCAACTGTCCTCTGCCTCTTCGTGCTAGCTATGTTTCCCTCATTGAGTCAGGCGCAAGCTCCCGTTTTCGAGATTACACCGGTGGAGAGCACGATTAAGTTTGACGTGAAGGCGTCCGTAAACATCGCTGGAAAATTCGATAAGTGGGATGCCACCCTGACGTTTGCGTCGCCAGACGAAACGACGGGCGTTTTGGAGATCACCATTCAGGCAGCGAGCGTGGATACCGGAAGCGGCATGAAGGACGGGAAGTTGAAGAGCAAGGACTTCTTCGACGTTGAGCAGAATCCGGTGATCACGTTTAAGTCCACGAAAATTGTGAAGACAGGCCACGAAACCTATGAAGTGGATGGCGATTTTACGATCCGCGGAGTATCGAACCCCGAGAAGCTGACGCTAACGGTTTCCGGCAGAGGGACAGGCTCAGGCGAGATTAAAGGAAAAATGGTCTTTAACCGCAAGGACTATGGGATGAACAAGGGGATCCCGTTCATCAAGATCGCCGACCATGTTGATGTAGATTTCCACCTCAAAGGGAAGCGAGTCAGCGGGCCTCCGCTGGACTTGAAGTAATGAGCCAGGGCGATTAATCCGTGGAGCGAGTGAGCTGGTTCTGATCGGGCCACACGCGCCGACTTGCAGAATTTAGATTCGAAGGCTAATCCTTCAAAGGATACTTAATCAGTGAAAAGAAAGACCATAGCTTGGATGGGGCCGGTAGCTATGGCATGCTGGCTTGTCCTGGTATACCTGCCGATTTCGTTCATCGCGAAACTTTTTGTGATCCTCGCCTCATGCGTCTCATGGTTCTTAATCTGGAAATTGGGGAACAGACGTAATGTTTCCACTTCCTGCGAGTAGGAGCACCGCGGCTCAAACCCCTCAGGTTGGATTAGAAAATTTCGGTCTGTCCCCGGTTTCCACAGAAAACGGCTACAGCGTATTTCACATATGGTTCTGGCGCCGACAAAACAGTTCCTCAGGGGCTAAAGCCACGAATTTCCTAGCTCTTTTTTGTCGGAGCTGAAGCTCCGACCCCCAACGACCATTTATCAGATAGCTTCTAGGCCGACGCGGCGTTGGCGCCTTTTAGGAAGGCAAGGAGGTCGGCGTTGATTGTGTCGGCTTCGCTTGTGGGCATGCCGTGGGGGAAATTCTTGTAGGTTTTGAGGATGGCGCCCTTGACCAACTTGGCGCTTTGCGGGCCCGCGGCGACGTAAGGGACGATTTGGTCGTCTTCGCTGTGCATTACCAGCGTGGGGACCGTGAATTTTTTGAGGTCTTCGGTGAAGTCGGTCTGGGAGAAGGCCACGATGCCATCATAGTGGGCTTTGATGCCGCCCATCATGCCTTGGCGCCACCAATTTTGAATGATGCCTTGAGATGGCTTTGCGCCGGGGCGGTTGTAGCCGTAGAAGGGGCCGGTCGGCACGTCCAAGTAAAATTGCGACCGGTTGGCGGCAAGCTGCGCCTGAAGGCCGTCGAATACTTCTTTGGGTAGGCCGGCGGGATTCGCAGGTGTCTTCACCATTAGCGGTGGCACGGCGCTGATGAGGACTGCTTTAGCGACGCGGCTTTCGCCGTGGCGGCCGATGTAACGTGTGACTTCGCCGCCGCCGGTGGAGTGGCCAACGTGAATGGCGTTCTTTAGATCGAGATGCGCGGTGAGCGCGGCGAGGTCGTCGGCGTAGTGATCCATGTCGTGGCCTGTGCCGGGTTGGCTGGAGCGGCCGTGGCCGCGGCGGTCATGAGCGATGACGCGATAGCCGAGATTTAGGAAGAACATCATTTGGTTGTCCCAGTCGTCGGCGGAAAGAGGCCAGCCGTGTGAAAAAACGATGGGCTGACCCGTGCCCCAATCCTTGTAAAAAATTGTGACTCCGTCTTTCGTGGTAATCGTTGGCATTGCGATTCTCCTTTTCGTAATTTTTCACTGCTATTTGCATTTCAGAGAAGCTGGTGAACTGCCCGCAGATAAACGGGGCAAATCTTTACTCGCTCTTACCTAACGGCTAATTTTGTTTTGCGAAAGGAAACCTGCGATGCGGCTCGCGATTTCTTCGCCGTGGGTCTCGAGTGCAAAGTGTCCTGTGTCCAGAAGATGCGTCTCGAGATTCTTGAGGTCGCGGCTGTACGGCGCTGCGCCTTCCGGGGGAAAGATGAAGTCGTTTTTGCCCCAGACGATGAGTGTGGGCGGTTGGTGATTTCGGAAAAAGGCTTGAAATTCGGGGTACAAAGGCACGTTAGTTCGGTAATCATACATGAGGTCCATCTGGATATCGCGATTGCCGGGGCGGTCGAGGCCAATCTGATCCAAGGCCCACGTCGTGGGGTCAAGGAGGGTCAGGTCGCTGACACCGTTCTCATACTGCCAGCGCGTTGCCTTTGGTTCCACGATGAAGTGAAGAGCCGCGCGACTCTCGGGTAAACCGTCGTTCCAATATTTTTTAATGGGATCCCAGAACTTGAGCAGTCCTTCATCATACGCATTTCCGTTCTGCACGATGAGCGCTTGAACGCGCTCGGGATGGCGCAAAGCCAGGCGGTAGCCCACCGGGGCTCCGTAGTCCATGACGTACATGGAATACTTGCTGATCCCGAGCTGCTGGACGAGCTTATCCACAACATCAGCGTAGTTGCCAAACGTGTAAGCATAGTCCTTATGATCGGGCATGCTGCTCTGGCCATATCCGGGATAGTCCGGGGCGATGACGCGAAAAGAATTGGCAAGAGCAGGAATAAGGTTTCGAAACATGTTGGAGGACGTGGGGAAGCCATGCAGAAGCAGGATGGCTGGAGCATCCTGGGGTCCCGCATCGCGGTAGAAGATATCAAGATCATTGATACGAGCCGTTTTGTAATGAACGGCGGGTTGTTTTTTTGTGGATGCGGCGGTGCTGGTCATGTGTTTTCCTCCAGAGTCTTGTGCCGATCGGTCGATTCTCTTGTAAGGTTTTACCTCAGCAATTGTTCCGCTAAGGCTGAATCAAGCAAACAAGCTACTGAAAATCGGAGACACACTAATCCGATCGTCTGGGCCGCGCGTCTCCCGATTCGCTGCCCTCAGAGCCTTTGATGTTTTGGCGGGATGATTCGGATGTCTTTTTTATTCGAGCCTAGCTGGCCGGGGTCGGCTGGCCGGAGAATATAGTCTGCACCGAAGTCCCGTCGCGCTTCATCGAACACTAATCGCGTCAAAATCACCGGGGAACCCTTCGTCGGACAATCATCGTTGAGCTGCGGCCTAATAACCTGGGGCTCCGGGGTATGACGGCGAACCCCAAGGTAAGGAGCGAAGGATGATCAGCAGAACGGCAACCGAACTGTCCCGTCGACGGTTTCTCGCGTCGGGGGGTCTTGCGGCCGCGGCGGTTTGCATCGCGCCCAGGAGGCTGCTTGCGGAGGAAGACAATCTCGTTCCAAATGCGTTCAAGGAAGCCGCCACGGCGAAGATTGAGGTGCAAAAGCTTCGCCGCAATATCAGTGTGCTCTTGGGAGCGGGTGGAAATATCGCTGTTCTGACTGGCCCGGACGGGAAGTTGCTTGTGGACGCGGAAATTGTCACTGCACGACTGAACGTCGCCGCTGCTTTGGCGAGCATCAACGCCGACCCTATCAAGCAATTGATCAACACACACTGGCACTTCGACCACACCGGCGGCAACGCTTGGGTGCACGAAGCAGGAGCGAGCATTCTGGCGCAGGAGAACACGCGGAAGCATCTTCTTGTGGACACGCGGACGGAAGGCTGGCACTACACGTTCCCGGCCGCTCCGGCTGGTGCGATCCCTTCTACTGTGTTTAAAGAGGACTATACGCTGCACGCTAATGACAGCACTCTGGTTCTAAAGCACTATTTGCCCGCGCATACCGACTCCGATATCTCGGTGCACTTCACGGAGGCGGATGTCTTTCATACCGGCGACACGTTTTGGAATCGCAATTATCCGTTCCTCGATTATTCGACCGGCGGCAGCATAGACGGCACCATCCGCGCAACCGAAGCGAACCTCGCAAAAGTCACCGAGAAGATGATCGTCATTCCTGGGCATGGAGTTGTGAGCGGTAAGGCCGACCTCGTTCTTTTCCGGGACGTAATGGTTGAAATTCGAGAGAAGGTTGCCGCACTCAAGAAAAAGGGAATGTCTGTGGAGGAAGTGATCGCCGCCAAGCCGAGTGCTCGCACGGACGAGGAATGGGGCCAGGGTTTCATAAACCCCCGCAGATTCCTGACCCTGGTGTACCAGGGTGTGTGAAGAATCTTAACCCATGGCAAGAGTGTCGGTGCACTTGGCAGTTGCAGGGGAACAAGTCTGGATTGTTGCATCGAGATGCTTCACTCAAGGAGATCTGGCATGGGCAAGACAATCGCGGGACTCGTTGTGGGTTTGCTCATCGGCGCAGGCTGCAGATGGTTTGACGTCCCCTTACCGGGACCCCCGAAATTTGTCGGTGCGCTGCTGGTGGTTGCCGTCACTGTTGGTTACATGGCAACGGACAAGCTGATTGCCGCGAAATTCTCATCGAAAGGACCCGCCACCACTGAGGAAATGTGCGGCGGGCCAACCGGAGATGTAATTTCAGGACGTGGTTCGAGGATTGCTGCGCCGAAAGTATCGGCGGAGAACGATTAAGTTGCGCAAGCGCGCACCGTTTGTAGCGCACAAGGGCGAGCAGGGAGTTGCTAAGTCGGAACGGGGTACGTGGGCTGGGCGGCTGGGGGAAATTCGATTTGGTATGCTGTGGGCACGGCCCCTCATTTCCTACAAGGAGATCCCAAAATGAAAATTTGGCTAGGTATTGCGGCAGTGTTGGTTGTGCCGGCGTGCAGTTATGCGCAGGCGAAGCCTTGTGAAGAGTTGAAGACGGAAATTGCGGCGAAGCTGGACGCTAAAGGCGTGAAGGGTTATTCGCTGGATATTGTGGCGAAGGATGCGGACGCTGGCGACGGAAAAGTAGTGGGTACTTGCGAGGCGGGGGCGAAGAAGATCGTTTACAAGAAGGGTGCGGCTGCGGCGGAGGCTCCGGCGAAAGCGCCGAGCGGGCTCTGAGTCGCTGACGGTTTGATCAACCGCCTTACGGTAAGAAACAGAACTAGTATCATCCCGGTGCGTTAAGTGTCGCCAACCTTGTGTTCCAAGACCCAGGTTCAAACTACGAACCTGGGGCACCCTGAGTGTTGTTTGAATTCGTGAACGGGCGTGAATTCCGTCATTCGATTGGTGCGAGCTCGACAGAATCGGACTTGGCTGTTTCGGACCAACCGCCGGAAAAAAGTCAATCGAAGCGAAGGAAATCTGAACGACAAAGTCAAAAACCCCACACGTAAAACCGACGTGTGGGGCACCCTTCGGGAAAAAACCGGAAAAACAGAAAGAATAGACTAGCGGCGGATGCGGCGCATCCAGTTGCCCCAGCTTAGGCCGGCGTAGGTCATGAGGATGCCGGCGGCCAGGGCCAAGAACATGCGCAGAGCAAATTGTAAGTGGCGTGGATTCGGTGGGGAACCACGCGCTGCGCGCCCAGTGCGATGTGGGCGGCATGAAATAGGGCATGTTGTTGGTGGCAAAGAACCAGTTGCGCGAGGCGGGCGACATCAGGAAATTTGCGAAGGGCCATTGAACAGCTACAAAACTTGCCAGTGATGCGGCGCCAAGGATAGCGGCTTGCTTCCATCGATTCCAGCCAGTGATGCGGCGGCGCACTAGATCAAACACAATCGCAGGAACGATCAGGAGCAGAGGAAAATCCGGCGGGACCAGGTGCGTGATGTTTTGATAGACGGGGCCGAGCTTGGGTTCCGCCGGGATGAGCTGCAGAATTTGCATGAAGCAGAGGTGAATCAAGGTATAGGCGCCGGTTATGATTGTGGCGGCCCAGCGGTTTTCTGAGGCGCGCGAGACGGCGGCGAACCAGATCGGCGCGGCGAGCATGATGACGAGGTAAAACTTCGCGCCGTGCATGAAGAAGTGGAACGTGTCTTCCTGCATGATTCCGACGGTCATTGCCAGCAAAAAGACAAAGCAGAAAAAGAGCGCGCGCTCGAGACGGGCGCGATACTCGCCTGCGGCGCGATTCACTTCGGCGAGGACGAGGACTAGCGTGCCGAAGCGGATGCCGGTCATGCCGAGGGCGAGCAAGATGTGCGGTGGGCTGAGGATTTTTACGTCGAGACCGTAGGCGTTGTGCCACCAGTTATCGAACGGCGCGGATGCGATCATCGCTACGGCGCCCCAGGCGCAAATAAAGGCGCCGAGCGGGCCACGGAATCCCCACATGGAAACAGAGTTGGCGCGAACGGGAGAATCTTTACGGAATGTTGTGGAGACGATGAGATAGCCGCAGCCGAATCCGGCGAGAATGCCGCAGAGTTGAATCAGGAGATGCGCGGGAGTCCAGAAGGTGTCCCGGCCTACGCTTTCGTGCCAGGAAATGTCCCAGACGCCGCCAATAACGCTGCACGCGACGGCGAGGACGTTGCACCAGATGTACCAGGGGATGGAAAGAGTTTGGGTGGTGACATGGGCGGCGGTGCGGGTTTGGAGCGTTGCGGGAAGGGGGAGGGTGCCGGCCATTTGAAAGAGCTCCAAAAGGATTGTGAATCCAGCATCTGGGCGCTGCAAACCGCGCTTTTACCATTTTACACCGGAAGGACTGGGATGAAAGAGAGTAAAGGCGGTTGGTAGTGGCTTTGTTGCGCTCCAGGGCTGACTTTGTGCGGTGGCGCGCGATTTGCGGGCGCAGCACAGCCAAGATTGGCTGTGCCACTTTCAGGACGGATCAATTGAAACGGGTGACGCGCCAGAGAGCTGCGCCGCAGGCTACGAGGAAAATTAGCATGGCGGTGGTTAGGGCGAGTAGGGCGGGCCAGTTTAGGGCCATGTTTGGAGCGCGAGCAAGAACGGCTAGAGTGATGAATATTGTGGTGGCGGCGATGACCAGTAGATAGTCGAGCTTCGTTCTGGGGGACTGAGCTGCAGGCCGAGCCCCTTGATCGCTCGCGTTGCTCGCGTCGTTGCCGGAGAGACCTGCTTCGACGTAGTCGGCGTCGACTTGGTAGCGCTGGCCTTCGCGATCGGCGGCTTGCTTCCAGCGGGCGTGTTCTTTTCCAGTGACGCTGGAGAGCGCGATGGCTCCAGCGCCTGCGGCCATCAAGAGAGAGCCGCCTATCACCTGCGCGTAGAGCGAGGTGCTGAGGCCGCGGAGCTCTCCGAAAACCAGGATGCCCCAGAGGAGTCCCCACAATTGATTTGTGTTGGAGAGCGGAATGCCTCGGCTGATGCCGATGTATTTTGCGGCGTACTGCTGAAAGAGATCGCCGATGACCCAGACGAAGCCGCCAAGCATTAGCCAGAAGAGGACAGGCTTGGCGAGTTCGAGTTGATGAAGGAGAGCGTCGGGGCCGCCGCCGTATGCGAGGGCGAGAGTCAACATCATGCCGAGTTCGCCGATGGTGAAGAACGCGATGAAAGAGAGAGGATTCATGCCGGTTAGATAGGCTTTGCGGTAGGGGACGTACATCGTGCCCCAGAGAACGCCTGCGCCGAGTGCGGCGAGGATTCCACGCAGAGGATGTTCGGCGGGGCTTTGCGCTGAAGAGGCGAAAGCGAGAAGCGTCGCGCCTGCGAACATGAGGAGCGCACCGCCGAGGACGGTGAGCCAACGGATTTTGCCGGCGTCGCGCAATTCGTTGAAGAGAAGATAGCCCCAGAAGATGCCGAGGAGGCTGTTGATGTTCCAGAGAGGAAAGGCGATGCTGAGGCCGATATCGCGGATGGCGAAAATAGTGAGCGTGTTGGCGACGGCCCAGAGGCAGCCGGCGAGAATGCCCCAGACGATGAGGTGAGGGGCTTGGCGGACATCGATGCGCATTTGGGATGTGCCGCGGATGAGCGCGGGGAGACTCCAGCGCGCGAGGAAAACGCCGAGAACCATCAGGAGCGAAACTACAAGCGGCGAGACGCCTAGTTTTACCAATTTTGTGGGAGCTTCCGCTGCGCCCAGCCATGCGCCTGCGCCGAAGCCGCAGAGAATTCCGACGAGTTGCAACTGGCGGAGACGCGCGGACTCGATGGCGGGAGAGAGCATTTTTGTGTTTGCGAGCGGGGGAGTTCACGCGGGGGCTCAGCGAATCCAATGGAGGACGGCTAGTCCGGCGAGTAAGACGATTGCGGGAACCCAGAAATGGACATCGGTCAGGATCGTTGTCCACACGCCTCCTGGTTTTTGCGGCCTGTCTTCGGCAGTCATGTGCTTACTCCATCCAGCTAGCGTTTGGCGCTGTGGCTCGAACTCCATATCGAACTGCTGACAATACTCCATGCTGGGCGTTTTTCGTAGGGTGGCGAGGAAATGGTTGAGTCGCGATCGGCGATATAAAAGGCAAAAGAGCCGGGAGGATGCCCTTACAGGGCAAGCCGGCGCTACCCGGAAAAACGCTGCATCCGGGCAGCGTCCGGCGCTGCGGGCCCGAACTCGATCTCGAACTGCTGACAATACTCCATGCTGGGTGTTTTTCGTAGGGTGGCAAGCAAATGGTTGAGTCGCGATCGGCGATATCAAAGGCAAAAGAGCTGGCAGGATGCCGGCGCTACCTGGAAAAACGCGGGCAGGATGCCCTTACAGGGTAAGCCGGCGCTGCCCGGTTGAATGGCGGGATTGGTTTGTTCCTGGGCGATGTGGCTGTAAGATTGTGCGCGATTGGAAGGTTCGGAGAGCCGGGGGTGGAAATTCAAATGTTGCGATTTGCCGCGGGTGTGTTCGCGCTGCTGGTGGCGTGCGTTTGTTTGGCGGATGAGAATCCGCCGTTGCTTTTGCATCAGCCGACGATCAGCGCGACGCAGATGGTGTTCGTGTACGCGGGAGATTTGTGGAGCGTGGCGCGAGCGGGCGGTGTGGCGCAGCGGCTGACGGCGGGGGCGGGAACGGCGTCGCGGCCCGTTTTTTCGCCGGACGGCAGCGAGATCGCGTTTACGGGCAACTACGATGGAAATGCGGATGTGTACCTGATTCCGGCGAGCGGTGGCACGCCGCGGCGGCTGACGTATCATCCGGCGGCGGATGAAGTTGTGGGATGGACGCGCGACGGAAAGTCCGTGTTGTTTGCTTCGGAGCGAGATAGTTATTCCTTTTTCAACCGGCTTTTTACGATCTCGCGCGACGGTGGCTTCCCGACGGAATTGCCGTTGCCCGGTGGGGCTGAAGGATCGTATTCGCCCGACGGAAAAGAAATCGCGTACGTGCCTTTGGACCACGCGTTTGAAATTTGGAAACGATATCGAGGCGGACGAACTTCTCCGATTTGGATCGCGCAGCTTGCCGACTCCAGTGTGACGCCGGTGCCGCGAGAGAATTCGAACGACTTCAATCCGATATGGGTGGATCAGCGCGTATTTTTTCTTTCGGACCGTAATGGGCCGATGTCGCTCTACAGTTACGACACGAAGACGAAAGGCGTGACGGTCGCGTTGAAGAACGACGGACTCGATTTCAAGTATGCGAGCGCGGGGCCAGATGCGATTGCGATTGAGCAATTCGGAGCGATTTGGCTGTATGACTTGAAGACTGGGACGGCACACAAGATTGAGATTCACATCTCTGGAGACCTGCCGCAGTTGCGGCCGCACTATGAAAAGGTGGCAAATCGCATTCGTAACGCAGACATTTCGCCGACTGGACTGAGAGCGGTGTTCGAGGCGCGAGGCGAAATTCTCACGGTGCCTGCGGAGAAAGGCGACATCCGCAACCTGACGAATACGCCTGGAGCGGATGAGCGTTATCCGGCATGGTCGCCGGACGGGAAGAGTATCGCGTATTTTTCAGATGAGTCGGGTGAAGAGGCGCTGTACGTCAAGAATCAGAATGGGCAGGGGCCCGCGCAAAAATTTGATCTAGGGACGCCGGGATCGTTTTTCTTTTTTCCGACGTGGTCGCCGGACAGCAAGAAGATTGCGTACACGGACAAGCGACTGAACCTGTGGTACGTGGACCTTGAGAAGAAAACGCCGGTGAAGGTTTTCCACGATCGGTTTACGGGGCCGGAGCAAATTTTCCAGGCGGCGTGGTCTCCCGATAGCAAATGGCTGGCGTATACGCAGCAGGAATTGAGCCACATGCGGTCGGTGTTTTTGTATTCGCTGGAAACGGGGAAGAGCGAGCGAGTGACGGACGCGATGAGCGATTCGGTTTCGCCGGTCTTTGATAAGGGCGGAAAGTATCTTTATTTTCTGTCGAGCACGGATGCCGGGCCGACGAAGGATACGTCGATGCTGAGCTACGACCGGCCGGTAACGAGCAGTGTGTATGTGGTTGTGCTGCGCAAAGACCTGCCTTCGCCGCTCGCGCCTCTGAGCGATGAGGAAGGGGAAGCGAAGGCTGACGCGGCGAAGACGGATGCGGCAAAGACCGGAGGCGCGGAAAAAGAAAAAGAGAAACCGCCCGCGGTTGTGAAAGTGGATTTTGAAAAGATCGGGCAGCGGATTCTGGCGATGCCGATTCCGGCGCGGAACTATACGGAATTGAAGGCGGGGAAAGAGGGAGTGTTGTTTCTGGTAGAAGGGCCGCTTGTTGCCCCTTTGAATGGGCCGGATATTCTGACCGCGCATCGGTTTGAACTGAAGACGCGCAGAACCGACAAGCTGCTCGATAGCATTCTGGCTTTCTATGTTTCTGCGGATGGAGAAAAGATGCTTTACCGGCACGCTGGCGCGTCACAGCCCGGGGGAGGTTCGGCAGCACAGGTGTGGGCGATTGCTCCGGTTCCGCCGGCACAAGCGGGAGCAGAGCTCCCGCACTCCACAAGCGCACCGGCCGGGGCAAAAACTTTGAATCTTTCGGCGATGGACGTGCGCATCGAACCGGCAGTTGAATGGAGAGAGATGTATCACGAAGCGTTTCGCATCGAGCGCGACTTCTTTTATGACGGAGGATTCCACGGCCTGGATTTGGCGGCTCAAGAAAAAAAATTCGCGGCGTACCTGCCGGGAGTGGCGTCGCGCGACGACCTCAACTACATATTTAAGGAGACGATGGGCGACCTCACCGTAGGGCATCTCTTCGTGCGCGGCGGGGATGGTCCCGAGATGAAGCGCATTCCTGTTGGACTTCTTGGCGCGGATTACAAAATCGAAAATGGGCGGTATCGCTTCGCGCGCGTATACGACGGCGAGAATTGGAATCCGCAGTTGCATGCGCCACTGACGCAGCCTGGCGTGAATGTCGTGGAAGGAGAGTATCTGCTGGCTGTAAGCGGCCATGAGGTGCGCGGCAGCGACAACGTCTACAGCTTTTTTGAGGAGACGGCAGGGAAGTCCGTTCTACTGCGCGTGGGACCGAATGCGGACGGCAGCGGCTCGCGTGAAGTGAGCGTAGTTCCGATTGAAAACGAGATGGGACTGCGCGAGCTGGCGTGGGTAGAAGGCAACCGCCGCAAAGTAGACCAGCTCAGTGGCGGGAAGCTGGCTTACATTTACTTGCCGGACACGGCCAGCGGCGGGTACACCTATTTCAACCGCTATTTTTTCTCGCAGGCGGGTAAGGAGGGAGCCGTCGTCGATGAACGCTTCAACGGCGGCGGAACGAACACGGACTATATCCTCGATTATTTGAGGCGCACGCTGATGAATTATCGCACTACGCGAGACGGTGAAGATATGACCACGCCGGTGAGCCTCATTCAGGGGCCGAAGGCGATGATCATTAATGAGTACGCGGGGTCAGGTGGCGATGCCATGCCGTGGCATTTCCGGCAAGCCAAGGTCGGCGTTCTGGTTGGCAAGCGCACTTGGGGAGGGCTGGTGGGTTTTTTTGGTCCCAGCGCGTCGCTGATGGATGGCGGAGTTGTGACCGCGCCGAGCCGCGGATTTTGGACGCCGAATAGCGATTGGGAAGTGGAGAACCACGGCGTTGCGCCGGACGTGGAGATCGAACAGAATCCGAAAGCGGTGCGCGAAGGGCGCGACCCACAACTGGAAAAAGCGGTCGAGCTTCTGTTGGCGAGCTTGGAGAAAAATCCCATACCGAAACATAAGAAGCCGGCTTATCCGAATTATCATGGTAGCGGCGGGGGCACGACGGCTCGGCCTAACAACTGATAGCGAAGAGGGCGGGGCCCTTCGAGGCTCCCTTCGTTCCTCAGGGCAAGCAGGATAAACAAGCCCCGCCCCTACAGGGGAAATTGGTGCTTTGACGCTCGCTGAAACATTCGGCATGTCTAGGGCGTAGGAACAACAAGGAGCAGTGTTGATGAGGCGGCGAGTGCCCCTACGGGAACCGATCGGCGTCGCTCTGGAGACACTGCGCGCGCACAAAATGCGCTCCTTTCTCATGCTGTTGGGAATCATTCTTTCCGTGGCCACGCTGATCGTGGTTATCGCGCTGATTTCCGGCGTGAATCTCTACATCGCCAACAAGGTCGCCAATCTCGGTTCGAATGCGTTTACGGTGATGCGGTATCCCATCCTCACTGAGATGGAAGAAATGGTGAAAGCCATGCGCCGGAACAAGCTCGTCACCTGGGACGACTATCAGGCGTTGAAAGAGAACCTGAAGCTGCCGAAGAACGTGGGCGCCGAGGCGTGGAGTTCAGGTAAGTCCCGCGTCGGTTCGCTGACCATTCAGGACACGAGCATTCGAGGCGTGTCCGCAAGCATGGGCGACATCGACGCGCAAGAAATGTCTGACGGACGGTACATCACGGAAGCGGATGAAAACAGCCGGGCGATGGTAGCCGCGATCGGTTCCGACCTGGCTGACAAACTTTTTCCGGGACTGGACCCGGTCGGGCGCGAAGTGATGCTGGATAGCCGGCCGTTCGTTGTAGTAGGTGTGGCCAAATCGGTCGGCACTGTCCTCGGGCAATCGCGAGATAACTTCGCGTATATTCCGGTGGAAACGTATATCAAAATTTACGGAGCCTACGGGGGAATCTGGATCAACGTGCAAGCGCGCGGAGCGGAATGGATGGAACGCACGCAGGACGAAACGCGAGTGTTGATGCGCGCACGGCGTCATCTGGGGCCGAATGAAACCGACTCGTTTGGGATTCTCGATTCCGCGACGCTGATGCAACTGTGGAATCAGCTCACGGGCGTGATCGCGATGGCCATGGTCGGAGTGGTTTCGGTGTTTCTGGTGATCGGCGGAGTGGTGATTATGAACGTGATGCTGGCCACGGTCACGGAGCGCACGCGCGAGATCGGCATTCGCAAAGCGCTCGGCGCGAGCCGGCGAGACATCCTGCTGCAGTTTTTAGTCGAGGCGTGCGTGATGTCTGCCATGGGCGGAGCTATCGGCGTGGCGCTGGCCTACGGAATCTGCTTGCTGGCAAAAGCCACAACATCCATACCGATGCACGTGCCGATTACCGCGGTCATCGTTGCAGAACTGATCTCGGCGGCCGTGGGGATTTTCTTTGGTGTTTATCCGGCGCGAAAAGCGGCGATGTTGGAGCCGATCGAAGCCCTGCGGACAGAGATCTAGGGGAGAAGTAAAGCAAAATGGCAATGGCGCTTCGCGAAAACGCACAGATGGCGCTCACGACATTGCGTGAGAACAAGATGCGGTCTTTTCTCACCGTGCTGGGCGTGGTGATTGGGATCACCGCGCTGCTGTCCGTCGTCGCGGTTTTGATGGGCGTCTACAACGACGTGAATGCATTTTTGAGTGACTTCGGTTCGGACACGCTTTTCATTTTCAAATTTGATCCGGCCATCCACACGTCGGGAAGACTTAGCCCCGAAGAACGCACGCGCAAACCTCTTACGCTAGAGGATGCGCAGGCCATCGGTGAGCTTTGCCCGGACGTCAAAGCCGTCTCGGCTGCAATCACGCCGAGGATTGTGGAAGGCTCGCCCGGTGGGCGCCCACTGATGAGCGCGCGCTACAAGAGCAAGGAAGTCGCTGGAGTGGATTACCACGGAATATTGCCCGAGGATGAAGTCGTCTTCAACTCGAAGGCGGAACGGGGAAGGTTTATCAGTGAGGCGGAAAACTTACACCGCAGGGACGTCGCGCTGATCGGCCCGGATTTAGCCAAAGCTTTGTATCCAGACGAAGATCCGCTCGGCAAGCCCATCCTTGTTGACAACGTATCCTACGAAGTGATCGGCGTAATGGCGGCACGCAAAGGCCAACTCATGAAAGATCAAGCTGCCGACAAAGCGATTCTTGTGCCTTATCGCACCTATCAGAAACACCGGCCAGGGGATGACGAAAATCTAATTGGCGCTGTGGCTTATCCCGGCCGGATGCCGGAAGCCGAGGACGAAATTCGCGGGGTATTGCGGCGGCGGCGGAACGTTCCTTACGACAAGCCGGACAATTTTGGCGTTTCGAGCGCGAAGGAGATCGCGGACCAGTTTCGACAAATCACGGCGTCGGTGGCGCTGCTGATTTCCGTGGTCAGTTCGATCGGATTGCTGGTGGGGGGCGTTGGCGTGATGAATATTATGCTGATGTCCGTGACGCAGCGGACGCGCGAGATTGGAGTGCGCAAAGCGATTGGGGCGCGGCGGCGCGACGTCATTTGGCAATTTTTGACGGAGGCTGTTGTGCTGACGGGGGCCGGAGGAGTGATTGGAGTGCTGCTGGGCTTGGGGATCAGCCTGCTCATCCATCTCTTCGTGCCAAAGCTGCCCTCGGCTGTTCCGTTGTGGGCGATTCTTTTGGCGGTAACGGTGTCGATGAGCGTCGGTTTATTTTTTGGGATGTACCCCGCCGTGAAAGCTTCGCGGCTCGATCCGGTCGAGGCGTTGCGTTACGAGTAGAGAGAATCACTCATAGCGAAGTGCTTTCATGGGGTCATGCCGAGTGGCTCGATAGGCGGGCCAAAAACTTGCGAGAAGCGCGATGACTGTCAGGAAAAGCGCGGCTCCGATCAGGCTCACGGGGTCGCTCGGCCGCAGTCCGTAAAGCAAAGAGCGCGCGCCGCTTGTTGCAGCAAGGGCAAGCAGCAACCCGATTCCCACACCGAGCGCCAGCAAACCCAAAGTTTGGCGAAGAACAATCCCAATGACGTCCCGCCGGGTAGCGCCAAGCGCCATCCGAATTCCAATTTCATTCCTGCGCATGGCAACGATGTAGGAAATCACTCCGTAGAGGCCGATCATGGCCAGCAGCGCCGCAAGCGCGCCAAAAAATCCGGAAAGCATGGCCATCAAGCGTTCGCGCACAAGCCCGTTCTGAATCTCCGTCTGAAATACGTGATATTCCATCCTCATTGTAGGGTAGAGTTGGCCGGTTTTATCGCGTATCGCAGAGATCAGCGCGGACGGCGGCGACGAAAACCGTATGAACATGTTCGTGTAATAGTTATTGTCCGGAAACTGTTGTGCGGGCACGAAAGCTTCCGGTGGTATCTCATCGCGTAGTCCGCCGTACTTCGTGTCTTTGACCATGCCGACAATTTCGTATTCCGTCTCCGGATAATGGGGCTCCGCATTGGTGCGAATGGTTTTTCCCAGCGGATTTGTTCCACCCAGGAACTGTCGGACAAACGTCTCGTTCACGATGACGACAGGCTGCGATTGCGCTATGTCCCGCGGAGTAAAGTCTCGCCCCGCGATGAAGGGGATCTGCAAGGTTCGGAAGTAGCCGGGACTCACCCAGGCAAACGTGGAGCTGCCTTCCGCGGTGCCGCTGCGAACCGACAGAGACCATGAACTGCCGTCCAGGGGAACATGTGTCGAAATCGCGGCGGATTCGACAAACGGAATGGACCGAATTTGTTCCAAAACGTCGCGCTTAAAAAATTCGTAGCGCTCGGGAGGGATATCGAGCCGCCGGAAGCTCATATAAACGCGGAGAATTCCGCTTTCGCGGAAGCCGGGATCGAGCGTTTTCAAGTTCCAGAAGCTCCGCACAAAAAGGAGCGCACCGACCAGCAATACCAGCGAAAACGCTATTTGGGAAACTACCAGAGTTTGCTGGTAGGAAAACCTTTGGCGTCCCGGGGTCATTCCCCGGCCGCCTGATTTTAACACCGCGCCCGGTTGTATTTTGGAGGACCGAAAGGCGGGGGCAAGCCCAAACAGCAGGCACGTCAACATTGCCGTAAAGGCAGTAAAAGACAGGACGCGCCAGTCAATGTTCGTGACTAGATAGATCGGGTCACCTTCCGTGCTGAGAAGCTTTACCACTGTTCGGCTGAGTAACGAGGCCAAGCCGCTTCCCAGGACCGAGCCGCTCACCGCCAGCACCAAACTTTCCAAAAGCAACTGCTGTCTAATTCTTCCCGCACTGGCTCCGAGCGCTAAGCGGACGCCCATTTCCTTCTCACGCGAGCTGGCCCTCGCGAGCATCAGATTTGCCAGATTCGCGCACGCAATGAGAAGCACCAACGCGGTGGTTCCAAGAAGCAGCCAGAGAGAAGTGTCGTAGGTCACGCCGGGCGCGCTCATGCCGCTTCTGCCCGGATAAGCGGTCAGCCTGAGATTCTTGTAGAAATCCAGCAAGGAAGAGCTGTATCCGTCCGGAACGGTGGCCTCGAAAATCCCAGGACTTGCGGCATTGAGCTGCGCTGATGCTTGTGCGAGTGATCTGCCCGGCTTCAAGCGCCCCATCACCTCAAGCCAGAAAACGTCCCGCCGCGCGAGGGTAAGATCTCCAGCAATGAAACTGGGTATCGAGCAAGTCGGGAGAGCGACCTCGAATTCCTTTCCAATGTCCAGCCCGAAAAAGCTGGGCGGAGTTACTCCAATGACTTGAGTCGGGCGATCATAGATGACAATTCTGCTCCCAATCACCGAGTCCGCGCCGCCGAACTCGCTTTGCCAGAGCGAATAGCTGATGACCGCGCCGGATAATCCGCACCCCGGCCGGTCATCTTCCGGCGTAAACAGGCGGCCTCGAATCGGAACGATTCCGAGCAGCGGAAACATCTCTCCACTAACCCAAAGGCCCTGGGCCAGCCTCTCCTGATCTTTTTCCCCAATCGCATAAGGGGCGCTGCGCCAGGCGAAAAACCCAGAGAACGCCTCACGCTGCAATCGGATTTGCTCCCATAAAGCGGTGCTGATCGCCGTCTCGCTCGCTCTCCGGCCTATACCCTGCAATTCGTTGTTGATCTGGATTTTTACCAACGACGCCGGATCGGCCACGGGGAGGCTTCGCAAACGGACGGCATCCAGCAATTGAAAGATGGCAGTGTTTGCCCCGATGCCGAGCGCGAGCGTAAGAATCGCCGTGGCCGTGAATCCCGGGCTCTTGCGCAAAGTGCGCAGCGCAAAGCGCAAGTCTTGCAGAGCGGTCTGAAGCCAGACTGGGCCGCGCACATAACGCGAGGTGTCCGGCCGCCCGCCCGCAGCCTCAGCGGGTTTGCTGATAGTCTTCTTCAACTAACCATCCCAAGACTCATGGTTTCACTCGGAGTTGAAATGACGCCCGCAATCTCTCGGTCCCAAGCGGGCGCCGCTCCTATATTTTCCTTAGATGCGCGTGTCCCAAGCCGCGTCCGAAAAGGATTCAACGCGAACTCTCGTCTAACTTCTGGCAAGCAGAAGTGAGAAATGTACGTGATCCAATGCGTGCACGAGAGAATAAATCGATACGTGTAGAAGATGCAACCCGTTTCGGTAAATTGGTTCGATGCCTGAGCCAGAATTGGGCTACAGCTTGTCTGGAAAGAGAAAGATGCGTTTCGCAAGATCCGAGGATAGCGTTTCTGCACGATAGTAATTTTTCAGGATATTTTCGTGCCAGCCCAGGAGATCTTCGTTGGCCGACGAGAATTCAGCCCAGGTCTGGCGGCAATTTGCGCGGGCAATCCGTTCCCGAATGATCAGCAGGAAAGCCCAGGTGATCGTTTCGTTGTAGAGCCCCGGCTTGCCGTGTGCCGCGGCAAAGCGCATCAGATTTGAAGAGAAACGTTCAAGGGCTTCGAGCGGGGCGTATTTCTGCAAGTACAGAAAAGCCATTTTGACATGCTCTGCGTGATGAAAAGAGCCATTTGGCAGAGTGCAGCTTTCAAATGCTTCCATCCATTCAGTGTCGTTCATGGACAGCCTCGGCTGTTCTGTTTTCCGTGTTGGCGAGACAGACGAGCACGGAAACGGCGTAAACCAGGAGTCCTCCTACTTCATACTGACCGTGCAGAATATGCACAAGAGCGGCGATCGCAAAAATCACGAGCAGGAGATAGCCGCCGACGACAGCAGTGAAGGGCACCAAGAATAAGAGCGCGGCAATGATTTCAGCGCCACCAAGAACCGGCTGGATCCACGAAGGCAAGCCCGCCTTGGCCAGGAAATGGGCCGCTGAAGTGGAAAAGACGAACTGGAAGGACTCCAGCAGAACCACCAAACCTAGCGTCCAGCGCAGCAGCGGGATGGGAAAGTGCCTGAGGCGTGTGTTCATTTTGCACGTGCGTCTTTTCTGGGCGAGTGACGGGTTCGCGATTCGGTGAGGCGGTGGCTTGCGCGAGAATCGAGATCGAGCCCGTAGAATTTTTTCAATTCTTTGATGCGCTTCAGGCTTTCCGCGCCGAAAGGGCATTTTCCATCGAAGGCGTGGAGCACGATACCCTCGAGGAGATCCCCAAGCGTCATATCGTGATACTCCCCAAACCCCTTCAACACTTTCAGGATTCGCTTTTCCATGCGGACGCCTGTTTGTACGCGCTCTACGACGAACCTTCTTTCTTCGGCCATTGCGACCTCCCCGTTATGTGGTACCAATGTACCAAGCTACCAAACGTGCGTCAAGAGCTGGGCGTGCTGGCCTGGGCGAGGACGCCGGACGCATGCAAAAACAAATCAAACCGCGCCCGCCATTCACATTTCCGTCATAAAAGCAGAAAGAACTCGCCGGTAAATTGAGCTTCCCAGCGTATGCGATTTCAGCTATAAAACCAGGAGTTCCACCAGCCATCCACCGAGTCAAGGGACGCCATGACTTTCCTCAAGAACCTGCTTCTCGGTATCGTATTTTCCGCCGCAATTCTTGGCTTTCCAGGCGGTGAGTTGCGCGCACAAACGTCGTCGCCAGCGGCGAATCGCATCGGCGCCATTGAGGAATCTTCCCTCGTGGCATTGCGTGGCAATCGTCATCCACTGGCGACGCCCGCCAACGACCGCGGGGAAGTCGCAGCCGATCTCCCGATGGAACGCATGCTGCTGGTTCTGGCTCGAGACACCCAGGCGGAAATTGCGTTGCAGAGTCTTCTCGCCAGGCAGCAGGATAAATCTTCGCCTGACTTTCACACTTGGCTTTCTCCCGCTCAATTTGCTGAACGATTTGGCGCCTCTCCGGCAGATATTCAGAAACTCACTGGCTGGCTCACGTCTCACGGTTTTCGCGTAAACGGCGTTGCCCAAGGCGGGATGGCCATCGAGTTCAGCGGCACTGCCGCGCAGGTAAGGGACACTTTTCACACCGCCATTCATTCCTTTGTTGTGAACGGGGAACAGCACTACGCCAACGCATCCGATCCGCAAATCCCGGCAGCCCTCGTGCCAGTTGTCGCCGGAATAGATACTTTGCATAATTTTCGGAAACAACCGATGATTCGCGTCTTGGGGAAGGCGAACCGCATCGCCAACACGAGCCTGTGGCAGCCGGAGTTCACGTTTAGCGGAGCGGGCGGGGTGCAACATTATCTTGCGCCGGGTGACTTCGCGAAAATCTACAACATTGCCCCGCTCTACCAGAATGGAATCGACGGAACCGGGCAGAGCATCGCCATCGTGGCGCGGAACAATATCAATCTCTCCGACGTGCAGATTTTTCGCATCGCGTTCGGACTTCCCGTCAACGATCCGCAAATCATTCTCAACGGCCCGGATCCCGGAAATCTGACAGGTGGCGAGGAGACCGAAGCTGATCTGGACATCGAATGGTCGGGCGCGATCGCGCCGAAAGCCACCATCAAGTTTGTCGTCTCCGCCAGTACCAACTCGACCGATGGCGTCGATCTCTCTTCTCTCTACATCGTGGACAACAATCTGGCGCCAGTTCTTAGCGCCAGTTTTGGCCAGTGCGAACAGACTCTCGGCCAAACGGAAAACACTTTTTTCAACAATCTCTGGGAGCAGGCTGCCGCTCAGGGCATTTCCGTGGTGATTTCGAGCGGTGACAATGGCCCCGCCGGATGCGACAGCGATAGTCAAACGACTCCCGCTGCCCAGGGTCTCGCTGTGAACGGACTCGCTTCCACACCTTTCAACATCGCCGTCGGCGGCACGCAATTCAATGAAAACGGCGCGGACAGCACTTACTGGTCGGCAACCAACGGGCCGGACCAAACCTCCGCGCTCGGCTACATCCCGGAAGTCGTCTGGAACGAGAGTTGTGCCGACCCCAACGTATGCGGAGTCGCCTCGCTATTTGCGAGCAGCGGTGGGGCGAGCACGCTCTACAGCAAGCCGTCCTGGCAAGCGGGGCTCGGCGTGCCGAACGATGGGCAGCGCGACCTTCCGGATGTCTCTCTCGATGCCGCCGCCGGCCACGATGGCTATTTGTTGTGCCAGAACGGTATCTGCACCACCAACTCGAGCGGGCAACTCATCAACGCCGAGCTCGTCGGCGGCACTTCTGCCGCCGCTCCCACTTTCGCCGCCATCCTGGCGCTGATCGCGCAGAAAACGAATTCCCGGCAAGGTCAGGCGAACTTTGTCCTTTATCCGCTGGCTGCCGCTCAGAATGCGGCGAATTGCAGTGCGACCAGCCCTCCACAATCTCAATGTATTTTCAACGACATCACCGTGGGAAATAACACGGTCCCCGGACAGACTGGTTTTCCCGCAACCGTTGGTTACGATTTGGCGACGGGCTGGGGCTCCGTCAACGCCGCCAATCTTGCCGCGAACTGGCAGAACGTGACGTTCCGTTCGACGCTCACCACACTCCAGCTATCGTCCACAAACCTGACGCACGGCCAGCCTGTAACCGCGACGGTGACCGTGGCTCCGGGTGTCGGAACAGGAACTCCCACAGGAGATGTGGCTCTTCTCGCAGGCGGCCCGAGGGCGGTGAATCTCGGTACCCTGAGCAACGGTGCAGTATCGGGCGCGGTCGAAACCTTACCCGGAGGATCGTACTCCGTCACCGCCAGTTATGGGGGAGACGGCACATTTGGTGCGAGCCTCTCCGCGGGCGTGCCCATCAAAATAAACCCCGAGGCCAGCGGCATGGTGTTCTCCGCGTTCGTCAGCGGCCAGGCGGGCAATCCGTCTTCTCAGGTCAACACGACCTACGGCGGCTTTCTCGAACTCCAGGTAAGTGTTGCGGGCGCTTCGCAGCAGGGAACACCCACGGGAACGCTTACTTTTTCCGACACTTTCAATGGGAGCACGAGCACGCTGCTGAGTGTTTCTCTCAATAGCCAGGGCAACGCGCAAGTGCAGGAAACTCAGCTGGCTCTCGGAAATCACACGCTAAACGTCAGCTATTCCGGCGACGCGAGTTTTACCGCAAGCAGCGCGGGTCCCGTGAACGTCACCGTCGCCAAGGGGCAGACCGAAACGATTCTCTTCCTCCCCTCAGGAGCGTTGCCAAACACAGCCGTGGTTCTGCAAGCGATCGTACTTCCCAATGGCGCGATCGATCCGACTGGTACCGTGCAGTTCTTCAATGGGAAGACGGCACTTGGAAATCCCGTACAAGTGAAGAATTTAATCGCTTCGTTGACTACCACCCAGCTGTCCAACGGGTCGCATAGCATCACAGCGGTCTATTCCGGCGATACGAATTTTGCCGGCTCCACTTCCGGTGCAGCTAACATCGTCATCGGCAATCCCGATTTTCTGATTTCCGTCAATCCCGGAAACGTGACGATTACGGGAAGCGGCCCCGGCACCACCAATGTTTTGCTCACTCCTGGCGCCGGGCTGGGTTACTTTGGGCCCGTTTCTCTCAGCTGCGCGGGGCTCCCGACTGGTTCTTCCTGCTCGTTCCTGCCCGCGCAGCCCAACCTCGATGGTTTTGCGCCTTTGACGGTTGCGCTGAGCATCACCAAGCCGCCCGCTCAGTCGGCGGCCATTCGCGCCGCGCTTCCTACCGGCGTGCAACGACTGACCGTTTCGCTGGCAGGCGGGGCATTTGCCTGTGTCTTTCTTCTAGCGCTGCCCGGGAAAAAGCGTGCATGGCACCTTCGCACGGTTTTGATACTTGCGAGCATACTCGGTGCATTGGGCGGGTGCAGCGGCGGGATGAGCATTGCGCCTCCACAAAGCGGAGGTGGCGTATCCACGACTTCCTTCGTCGTGACCGTGACAGCCACCGGAGGGGCCGGAGCACAAGCCGTCAGCCACAGCGTGACGCTTCAAGTCACAGTACAGTAGCCGGGGCGCTCTAATATCCTGAAGGGCTTACCAGAGCAATTTCAATCCGAATTGCACCTGGCGCGCTGTGGTTGATGTGCTGGTGATCGCTCCCGCGGTTCCGGAAAGACCGGTCAGGTTTGTCGCTGTCGGCGGCGTAAACACAATCAGGTTTGGTGTGTTGAAGTTGGCGCGGTCCAAAATATTGAAAATTTCCGCGCGGAACTGCACGGTCATCCGCTCTCGAATCCTAGTATCCTTGAGAACAGAAAAGTCCCAGGTCGCAAGTCCCGGCCCTTCGTACGTGTCTCTTCCGACGTTGCCAAAAAATCCACTGGCGGAAGGGGGAGCGATAAACGCGGCGGGGTTAAACCACTGGCTGGGTTTTCCGAGGATCACGCTGCCGGTGAAGTTCGGATTCAGAAAAGGCCTGACGGGATTTCGCGTGTCGCCGGTATTGGATGGGTTGTAGCTAAGCTGCGGAGTAAAAGGAAATCCGGATTCCGCGGTGATGATGCTTGCGACCGACCAGCCGCTCGCCAGCCCGTTTTTCCACCCTTCGAGATCGCTCGCATACATTTTGCCGTGTCCGAATGGCAACTCGTAAATGACATTGATGACGCCGACATTTCTAATGTCGTACGTCGCGAGACCCTTATCCGCAGCCAGGTGGAAGGGGTCGGAAACCAGCCCAGGCGCATTGCCGGCGGTGGTCTGATTCAAGGAATCGCCGTCGTCCAGCGTTTTCGACCAGGTATAGACGCCGCGGACGGAGAGGCCCTGGCTGATGCGGCGCGTCACGTCCACTTGCAGAGCGTTGTAGGAGCTGACTCCCTCGGAAAACCACGTCCAGGTGTTTGCCAAGGTGGCATTCGGTTTTGGCGTTCCGGCAGGAATGTAGTAGGTCCCAGCCGGAATGGGCGCACCCGCCAAAGGCGAGCCGATGGGAAAGCCGATCGTCGGAGAATTGGTGGCGGTAGTCGGTTTCGAGGGGTCATATGTCGGGTATACAGCGGGGCAGGGAGAAGCCGGGCAAATGACTGGCGTCGGCTCGTTGGCATCGACGCCAACAATTTCGTGATAGCCGTGAGAACCGACGTAGCCAACCGTCAGCGATGTGTTGGGAGAAAGCTGCTGCTCAACACGCACGGACCAAGAAACGAGCGTGGGAGTTTGCATATTGGGCTGCACTCCACCGGGCACCAGCTTCGCCGTTGCCGGTATGGGGGCTGTTGGGTCGATGGGGAGTGTTGAGACGGCCAGGGACGGAATGCTATACACGGGATTGAAGGGTGCATTTTGATCCGTGCGATATCCCAGAGCGTCCTGCAAATCGTTGTACATTCCAAACCCGGCGCGCACAACGGTCTTGGAGCCAAGAGGACTCCATGCGACACCAATCCGCGGCTGCGGCAAAAACTTGGCGTTGTTGGTCGTGAACAGAGAATTGCCTACATTTGGCTGGGAAGAGATCACTCCATCGGTAAACGTGTAATTCGCCGCCCGGCCGTGGGCTTCATTCCAGCCTGTCGAGAATTCGCCCCGAAAGCCCACGGTAACGGTGAGTTTCCTTCCGAATCGAATGGTATCCTCGGCGTACATCGCTCCAAAGAAGGACCGCCAATTCATCTCCGTGGGAGCTGGATCGAACAGAAAAGTTCCGATGGTCCCTTGCAGGAACGTGGTAAGGCTGGCAAACGTAGCTTGCCCGTATTGGCTGAGTGCAATGGTCTCGTTGGACTGAAATGGCTGGAACCACGCGCCAAAACTGAGCTGATGCCGCCCGTGGGTCAGCGTGACGCGATCCTCGAAAGTATACAGATTTCTGTGGATCCGCAGATTGCTTCCATTGTTGCTCCCCGCCAATCCCACCTGCGCTTGCGGATTCGACGCCGCGCTTCCTCCAACGACAACGGCGCCGACGGGCAATCCGGTCAGAAATCCTGGAACGGAGGCGGCAGGCGTGTCCGGAGTAGGCTCTCCCGTAAAGAAGTAACCTGCGCGCGTGTAGCCAATCCGTGCGGTATTCAGCAACGCGGGCGAAAAAACGTGGGTTTCCTCAAGGCTCAACACCTGTTCGCGCAAGTTGACCACGTCAGCGCTGTAAGGATTTGCGGGTGTCGCGGTAACATCGGCGCCGTCATCAATCGTGTAAATGGCGGCGAGCGAATCCTTCTGCGAAAATGTGTGGTCGACCCGGACGGTCCCAAAGTCTTCGCGGATGGTTTGCAGCGGGCTGCTGAAGACTTCCGCAATACCATTGAAATCAGGGGCTCCGACCGGCGGAGTCGGCCACAAATTCAAGAGGGGCTGAACGCTGGCGACCGCGGCCGCTCGCGAGGCTTCATCGGGGACGAATGCCGCCGATGTCTGATGAAGGTTTTGGCGGAAGCCTTCGTAATTGCCGAACACGAAGGTTTTGTCCTGCTGGATGGGCCCGCCCATCGATGCGCCAAACTGATTGCGCTGAAAAGGCGGTGCGGAACCCTGATCGAAGAAGTTCGCTGCGTCGAGCGCGTTGTTGCGCAAAAACTCGTAGACAGCGCCGTGCCACTGGTTGCTTCCCGATTGCGTAACGATGATCACTTGCCCGCCGGGGTGCTTGCCAAGCTCCGCGCTGTAAGTGTCCCCTTGCACGTTAAATTCGCGCACGGCGTCCACGCCCAGCAGCATCCCGCTGGTTCCCCCAGGCTGCATGTTGTTCTCCGCGGCGCCGGAGTATTCCACGCCATTCAGCAAAAAGATGTTCTGTTGCGGGCGATTGCCGGAAACAGCGAAGTTATTTCCGGTGGTCGAGTTGGAAATTCCCGTCCCGCCGGTTTTCTGCGAGGTGAAATTCACGATGCCCGGGTTCAGCGGCAGAAGCAGATCGTAGCTTCTTCCATTTAGCGGAAGCTCCTTCACTTGCCGCTCTCCTACAAGTCCGGAAATATCTCTTGTCGTGGTGTTGACGATGGGCGCGTCGGCCGCCACCGTAACCTGCTGTTTCACCTCGCCCACTTGTATCGTCAAGTCCACTCCGGCTTCCTGCCCGATGGCAAGATGAATCCCGCTTCGGATCTGTTCCCGGAAACCGGTCTTCGATACTCGTATCTCGTACTCACCAACTGGCAATGCAAGCACCTGATAACGTCCCGCATCGTCCGACATGCTGGTGCGGGTCGCTCCGGTTTCCACATTCTTCACTCTGATCGCAGCAGCCGGAACCCGCGCTCCGGACGTATCCGTGATCACTCCTGTGACGCTTGCCGATACTTGCGCATGCAGGCGTGGGACGCCGGCCAGCAGCACTAGAAAAAGAAGGGTTAAGGCTTTGTTCGGGCGCATTCGGAAACCCCTTGTGTCAAACGAACACGAACAGAGACACGCAACGATTCAATACACTTTATTTCGTCATGTCAAACCGCCTTAATACGGATAGCATGTATGCGGATTCATACGGATTGCAGGCGTTGAAATCGCACTCCGGGATCGCGTTGCTCCACGCCAGGCCTCCAGTCAGGGCGCACTGCGGTGAGCGACGGGCGCCAGGTTGCCTTGCGAACGCTCGCGGTTGCCGTGCTGAAGAAAAGGAAAGGAGCGCCGCACTCTCCTCAGGGGAGAGAGTTGCGGCGCTCTTGGGGGTTCTGGCTAGTTGGTTTGAGGGTGGTTTGAGGAACTACTTGTGGTGGGATTCGTTTCGCCCGGGGACTTTTGTAAAGCATGCTTACCGGCCCCTGCGCAAAATTTATCGCTTTTCGATCGCGCGTTCATCGACCTTATTCTCTTCCTGAAAAAGACGCGGCCATTTGGTTTTTCTAGACACCTTCACCAACTGCAGGGCGATTGCCATACGCTTGCGCTACAAGTTCTGTATTTTCCTGGTCTTACAAATACCCGAGAAAAGAATGCTGCATCAACGCGGAACATTGTGCCTTCGAGGTACAGATTGAGCGGAGCAAGCCAAGCCACACGCGACCACCGTCTTTGTCGAACGCTGAGATTGGTTTACTGGATGAACCGCGTCAGGCCGCCGCGCCGCCGCTCTTTTCACGCGCGCGCATTTCATGGCCATCCCGTTTTAGATAGCGGTATAAGCTCGTCCGGCCGATTCCGAGTATCTGCGCGGCGCGCAAGCGGTTGCCCTGGCATAACTCGAGCACTCGTTGAATGTGCAGCTTGCGCACTTCGTCCAGCGAGAGTGGCCGCCAGTCATCCCCATCTGGGCGTCGGGGGCCCCGGTGTTGCAAATGTTCCGGCAAGTCCGCAAGGTCGATGAAATCCCCGGTCGCGGTAATTGCCGCGGTGGCGATTACGTTCTCCAATTCGCGTACATTTCCCGGCCAGGCATGCTGCAGCAGCACGGTCTGCGCCCGCCGCGTCAGCCCGGAAATGTTCTTTCCGTAGACCTCGTTGTATTTTTTCAGGAAGTAATGCACCAGGAGCGGAATGTCTTCGAGGCGTTCCGTCAAGGAAGGCACGCGAATTTGAATCGAGCTAAGCCGGTAAAAAAGATCCTCCCGAAACCGCCCCGCCAGAACTTCCGCCCGCAGGTCGCGGTTGGTCGCCGCAATCAGCCGCACGTTGACTTGCCGCACTTCCGGCGACCCCACTCGCTGGATCTCCCGGTTCTGAATCACCCGCAACAGTTTGGCTTGCATGGCCAGCGACGTTTCGCCAATCTCATCCAGAAATACCGTCCCGTTATTCGCATACTCAAAAAGCCCCGGCCTCGTATCCGTCGCCCCCGTAAATGACCCTCGCACATGTCCAAAAAGCTGGCTCTCGAGCAAGGTATCCACCATCGCGGAGCAATTGCAGATGGCAAGCTTCTGCTGGCTCACAGGGCTGATGTTGTGAATGGCACGCGCTACTAGTTCTTTGCCCGTCCCGGTGGAACCCACCAGCAGCACATTGGTGTAGTGCTTCGCCACTTTTCGGGCGAAATCGAAAACCTCCAGCATGACCGGGCTTTTTCCCACGATTCCGTGGAACTCCAGATCCTTCAGGAGCTGCTCTTCCAGCGCGCGCACCCGCTTGCGCTGGTCGTAAATCGTGGCTACCTCGTCCAAAGTTCTCTTCAGACGTACGCGGTCAATCGGCTTCGGCAGAAAATCCGTTGCGCCGCGGCGAATAGCCTCTAGCGCCGATTCCAGCGTGTATTCCCCAGTCATCACAATCACATGAATCCCCGGATCGCTCCGCAAGGCGCGATCGAGGAACTCATAACCGTTCATACCCGGCATGTTTACATCCGCCAGTACGAGCCGGCAGCGGCCGGAGCGCACCAGTCCCAAAGCCTCTTCTGGATCGGAAGTGGTGATCGCCTCATAGCCCATTTCGTCCATGACTGCGGAGAGTAAGTCCAGCTCGGAATGATCATCATCCAGAATGCACGGCGTCAAAGACGTCTTCGATGCCGTCAGCTCGGCAGCTTTGCTGTATGCGTGGGCCACACCCGGTACACTCGCAACGTTTGTGCCATCCCTGCACCTTTCCTTCGCCTCACACCCATCTCTCGCGATCCTCGCTCCGGCGCGTCCAGGGGCCACGCTCCTCCAAGAGAATCAGCGGTTTAGCAAGCCTCCGCTGGCAATTGCTTCTTTCGTTCCGCGAATTCCCTCCCGCCGGGTGCAGTATTCCTCAGCCAGCCCATTTCATATTGGGTCACCGTGTCGTTTCGGTGCGGAACTGCGCGGTTCCAGTCCTCGTTCCCACACTGAGTCAGGCACTATCGAAGTCTGCCCCGGCTAGGCTGCCGAACTCTCTTGGTCTCTTCGTCGGGGAGCCACACCTTTGAGGCGGAATTGATACATTCCTGTCTTCGTTTTCCCCATGCATTCGGCTTCGTAGGCGACAGGTTGCGATCGATCCGCATCACCTCCTTGCAAGAGCCGCACGAGCAGGATGGCGTTGTCGTTTACCGCGCGCTTCAGCCCCACCTGTTTGCCGGACTCCTCATTCCATTGCAGTTCGCACTTCTCGACAAAAAACTGTTCTCTGCAATCCCAGCCGGATACTTCTATCGCATAAAGACGTGTTAGGGGAAATGGAGCATTCCGAAGCATCCGTGGCCTCCGTAGCTTGGAAATGCAAGCCGGGAGCCATTTACCCTGCCATGTAAGACCAGGAAAAGGAACAACTTGCCTCAGTCTAAGAGGCTTTGGAATGTTCGTCGGCGTGACATCGCTTTGCGAGGTGTTCGGTTACGGGGCACTACACGCTGCCAGGAAGCAGATGCGCGCTCACGAAGCCAAAAATTGGCCCATAAATGTAACGAAACAGGAGAATACCCACGAGCAGGCCCGCCATGGCCCAGCTATTACCGCGGATCCAGTCCAGGTAGCGATGTGCGGTCTTTTCGCTCATGAAGAGAAGAATGACTGTGCTGCCGTCGAGCGGCGTCACTGGAAGCAGGTTGAATGTGCCCAGCAGCAGGTTCAACGAGAAGAAGATAATGAGAGTGGTGGCCGCGAAATCACGCTGGCCCGTGACAAAGTTGGGATGAAACCACCCTTGCGAGGCTCCCAAATGCAGACCGGCCACGGCGATCAGCATCAGCAAGAAATTTGCCATCGGACCGGCCAACGCCATCCATCCCGACCGCCGGGGATGCCGCCGTTCCCAAAGCGGGTCATACGGCGCGCTCGCCCATCCGAACATGGCATGCATGGAAATGTAGGAGAAAATCGGAATGACAATCATGCCCCAGGGTTCGCGCTGCATGTGGGGCACCGGATTCAGTGAGACCTGGCCGCCGAGAGCCGCCGTGTCGTCGCCTCCGAGCTTTGCGACGAACGCATGAGCCGCTTCGTGGCACGTTGTTGAAAACAGAAACGCGACGTACCAGATAAATCCGTAAACAAGATCTTCGGGACTGAGACCCGTCAAGTGATTTGCCCTTTCGTTTGTTCAGTTCAAGCAGACTAGAGGTTGTCACGCGTCTTTGCAAGCACCTCTCGGCTGCCTGATTTTTCTGGCTCGGGGCCGCAAGCAGGAAATGCGTGCGATTCCTGGCGTCAGTGGTAAACTCCTGCCATGCCAACCAAAACCAGCAAAAAGAAGAAGCCCGCCAAAGCCAAGAAACCTTTGAGCCGCAAGCCGGCGCCCAAGAAAAAGGCGGCCAAGAAAGCCGCGCCTGCCAGGAAGCCGGCGCCCGCGAAGAAGGCTGCGCCGAAAAAGAAAAAAGCCCCTAAGAAAAACAGAGTTCGCGGCAAGAGCGATCGCGTGGACACGGTGGTGTTCGAGCCAAAGGGACTTGGGGCTCGCTCCGGTGGCCAGTCTGGCGATCTCCAGGGCTTGTCGAACCGTGCGGGCGCGGACTCGGAGAGCGTGGACGAATTGCTCGAAGAAGGAAACGCGTTCGAGGCCGAGATCGTGAAAGGCGTCGAAGACGTTCCTGATGCCGATGAAGGCGAAATCAGAACACACGAAGTCCCTGAAGACGACGTTCCGGAAGAGTATCTGGAAAAAGACCAGTAAGCGCAGAGTAGGCCCACAAGCTCTAGACTAAGACGATGCAGAAAGGATTCGCCGCCCGGTGAAGATTCAGAGAGCCGCGTTCGTGTTCATCGCCATCGTTTCGATGTCCGTTGCGATGTATTCTCGCACCGATAAATCTTATGGCAATCCCTCACCGGAGTCCTCCCAGGCTTTTCTTGGCCGATGGGATTTGACGCTGAAAGCGCCGGACCGCGAATATCCCTCCTGGCTGGAGCTGCGCGACGAGAATGGACAACTTAAAGCCGAGTTTGTGGGCCGCTGGGGAAACGCGCGCCCGCTTCCCAGCGCGGAGATCACGAACGGCCGCTTGAAGTTCGTCTCTCCGAAGGAAGAAGAGGACAGCAAAGCCGATTTGGTTTTCGAAGGCACGCTGAATGGAAAGATTCTTTCGGGAACGTTGGCCTGGCCTGACGGTAAGATTTGGCAATGGACCGGCCGCAGGGCACCGGCGCTCAAGAGAACGAACCTGCCAAACTGGGCTCCGCCGATCCCGCTTTTCAACGGTAAGGATTTGACTGGCTGGCACGAAGATAAACCCGGCGCATCGCCAGTATGGAAAGTTGAAAACGGCCTGCTAGTGCGTCCCGACCGTGGTCCCGAGCTGATCAACGGCTCCAAATTTGAAGACTTCAAACTCCACCTGGAGTTCAACTGCGGACCTGATTCCAATAGCGGCGTCTATCTCCGCGGCCGCTACGAAGTGCAAATCGAAACCGACTCCGCCAGCGATCCTCCTAGCCAGCGCATGGGTGGCGTCTACGGTTTCCTCGCTCCTTCGCCAGAGCCCGCCCGCAAGCCCGGCGAATGGCAGACCTACGACATCAGGCTCATCGGCCGCATGGTTACCGTAGTCCTGAACGGCCAGACCATCATCGACAATAAGGAAATCCCCGGCATCACCGGCGGCGCACTCGACAGCCACGAAGAACTTCCCGGCTCCATCTACCTCCAAGGCAGCGAGAAAGGCCGCGTCATGTTCCGCAGCATCGTCATCACTCCCGCGAGCAAGTTACTATTGTTAATGCAATGAATAAATGCCTGTTCTTGAAGCGCGGATTACTGAGTTGGGAAAACGGTAGTCAGTTAGATCGGTTCGGCGTGCTCTCGCAGCCACGGCTCGATGGTTGTTTTGCTTACTCGCCCGGATTCGTACAAACCGATCAGCCAGTTGTACGCCTCCAAGTCATCGAAAAGGAGCCTGTGTCCGTTCAGTAGAAGAAAAACACCGGTTGCCGTGATTGCTGTCCGCTTGTTTCCATCAAGAAACGGATGATTCTGCGACAAGCTTTCGAAGAGCGCGGCGGCTTCCTCGATAGCGTCGGCGTAGTATCCGCTCTCGAGCCTACCCAGAGCAGATTGCAAGGCCCCGCTATCTCGAAGTCCGTGGATTCCGCCGAATTTGCGCACAACCTCGGCGTTAATCTCGACGACTTAGCTCACGGATAGATAGCGGTTCACTGGGCCAAACGGCGAAGGAGTTCAGGGTGTTTGTCGACGAACTCGTCCAAGGCTGCGCGGAAGGTCATCGCAGGGGCTTGTTCTTTCTTAAGGATGCGGACAAATTCTTCGACCGCTTCCTGCTGCTCCCGGGAGAGCGTGGAAATCAGGTTCAGTAGGTCTTGAGGTGACATGCTAGCGCTTCTCCTTTCCCCTATTTTAGCGCATAAAGGAGGAGCTTAGGGACGTCACATTCTTAAATGAAGCTAATAGCTGCTCGTACATGCCCTCTCTTGTATGCGGCGCAATTTCGCAGTACACCCTTCCCAAATGATCCGCACACGTATGACCATAAGATGTCTCTTTCCACGTGCCACAAAGGAGTTGCTATGTCGAAATATCGGCAAATAATGTGCGCAGCTTTCTCGCTTGCCATGTTGCTCCCAGCAATTCTCGCCACGGCGCAGGAGCGCTCTATCGTTCTGAAGGCCGCCACGGTTCTCGACGGCAGAGGCCAGGTACTCCGCAACACGATCATCGTGGTCGAAGGCGGAAAAATCGCGCGCGTTGGCGGCGAGGCGCCTGCTGGAGCGATCACTTACGATCTCACCGGCTTGACCGTCACCCCGGGCTGGATCGACACGCACGCGCACATCGTCTGGCATTTCGACAACGGCCGCCTCGCCGGAAAGGACGAGCCGCCTGTCCACGCCATGCTGCACGCTGCCGACAACGCCATCCTTACTCTTAACGCGGGTTTCACCACCATACAAAGCCCCGGCTCGGCTGAAGATAAAGATTTGCGCGAAGCCATCGCCCGCGGAATCATTCCCGGTCCGCGCATGCTGACCTCGCTCGAACCTCTCGACGAAAAAAGCGGCCCTCCCGAAAAACTTCGCGAGCTCGTCCGCGAAAGAAAGCAGCAAGGCGCGGACTTCATCAAGCTCTTCGCCTCAAAAAGCATTCGCGAAGGCGGCACGCAAACGATGACCGACGAGCAGCTTGCCGCCGCGTGCGGCGAAGCGAAGTCGCTCGGCCTACGCACGATTGTCCACGCCCATTCGGCGGAGTCCGCGAAAGCCGCCACGCTCGCAGGTTGCACCACCATCGAGCACGGCGCCTACGTCACCGACGACGTCTTCGCGCTCATGGCCCAGCGCGGCACCTATTACGATCCCAACATCGGCCTCGTCCTCCAAAACTATCTCGAGAACAAGGAAAAATACCTCGGCATCGGAAATTACAACGAACAAGGCTTCGCCTTCATGGAAAAGGGCATCGCCATCGTCCTGGATACCTTCAAGAAAGCGCTCACGCACAAAGATCTGAAGATTGTTTACGGAACGGACGCCGTCGCCGGCGCGCACGGACGCAACTACGAAGAATTCATCGTACGTGTGCTCGATGGCGGCCAGGACCCCATGGCTGCGATCATGTCCGCAACCAGCATCTCTGCCGAATCGCTGGGTCTGAAAGACAAAACCGGTGCCATTGCTCCAGGAATGGATGCCGATATCATCGGCATGGACGGCGACCCTCTTCGCGACGTCACCTCCGCGCGCCGCGTCGTTTTCGTCATGAAAGGCGGCAAAGTGTACGAGAATCTCGCAACCGGCACGAAAGGCCGCTCACCCCGGTAATGCAAATGCGCCGTTCGATCTGCTCGATTGTGGGTCTTCCGTGTTCAGTTCCGGCAATGGCTCCGCCCTAGCTACCTCCCTGAGTGACCGGAAACGCGACGCTTCGTCCCAGAAGCGGACGGTCCGCTGCGCCCCCCGTTCTTCTAATTCCTTAATTACTCCCTTATTTTCAATAGTATAGCGAGCCGCGTGCATGGTGCTCAGGATGCGACTCTCACCCCGGTATGAGCGTCGCAAGCGTCGCCTTAGACGCCCACAAACTCGAATCGGGAAATGCCGATGTGCTGCGTGCCGCCAAACAGAAGGTCTTGGCGGATGCCCGTCTCGGCGATGGGGAGGCCTTCGCCGAAATGGTTCTACCCTACGGGCCGGGGCTGTACCATCGTGCGCTGCGCCTGACCGGCAACGCGGCCGACGCCGAAGATGCCCGCCAGGAAGCCCTTCTGAAGGCGTTTTCGCGCCTTAACCAGTTTGCAGGTCAGCAAGACGAAGGCAAGGATGACCTCCACGCCTGGGTTTCGCGCATCACGACTAATGCTTCCATCGACTTGATCCGCCAGCGCCGCGAAGGGAAGTACGTCTCGCTGGACGAGCCCGCCGCCACGTCGGACGAGACGTTTGGCAGCCGGCTCGCCGCGCGAACCGATAATCCCGAAGAAAGCTATGCGCGGCGGGAGATGCGTGTTCTGATCGCCCGCGCTATCGCCCGGCTCGCGCCGGACTTGCGCCAAATCTGTCTGCTGCGCGATGTCTTGCAGTATTCCACGCATGAAGTGGCCGCAAGGCTCGGGATTTCCACAGTGGCTGTACGACTGCGGCTCTTCCGCGCGCACAGAAGGCTGCGCGACGGTCTTCGCGACAGCATGCGTCAGAAGCAGCGGCGTTCCACCTCGGAGATGGCGTGCGTACGCGCAGCAAGGACAACGAAGTCGAAGCGCACGGAAGAGTTCCTGCAAATGAATACGCAAGCCGAATACGCTTGTGGCGACTAGCGGAAAACGTACGTCAAGTTTTACTCCCTTACCAAAACCCCGCAGGTGAAATTATTTAATTGTCCGCACTCTTTTTACTCGCGGCAGGAAGAAGCAGCCTCTTGGGCCCGCTAACGAAGCGGTTCCCGCGTTCGTAGAAGCGAAAGAGCTTTTCAGCCGCATGAGTGATCCCGATCCGAATGGTAGATGCAACGAGCGCGTCGGCGGTGCCCCTCCGCTTATCGGTCTTGGATGGAACCAATGCGCCCAACCAAAGCGGCCCGCGCGAAAAAAGATCAAGTCCATCGAGGCTTCGGTCGATCCGCAGCGCTGCGGCAAGCCTTCCAGGGCCGCGCGTGAGATCGAGAAACTCGGTGCTCTTCCGGTGGCGCTGCATCAGCTCGATTCCTTCAAGAGGCTCCAATGCGCGAATCAGGACGCCGCCGCCGATACCTGCGCGCTCGCTGGAGATATTCAGCATAAAGTGCATGCCGTAGTTGAAATAGACGTACACATGCCCATGCCGCAGGAAAAGTGTACGGTTGCGGGGCGTAGGCCCGCGAAAATGATGTCCCGCGGGATCGCCCGGCGGATAAGCCTCCGCTTCCACGATCCGTCCGCTGAGCCGTCCCTCAGTCAGCTCGCGCACCACAACTTTCCCAATTAGAAAACGAGCAAGTTCCAGCGTGTCGCAGGGCAGTTCTTTTCGAGTGAGGCGTCGAAGTTTGAAATGCGGAGTTTTCACGGCCACGGCTAGGGCGAACTTGCGTCGGGAGGCTCGTTGTTAAACAGCCGCGCAAGTTCCGCATGGTCGATCACGACGGCGGGATCCAACTGAATGGCGGCAAAATATTTCTTCTGAAATGCATCGCCTGATTCCGACGGGGCAAACATTTTGCGCGCGAGGGAAAATGCCGTGTGAACGTCTTCCGCCGTAACTGGATTTTCTCCCGCAAGAGTCTCATCCAGCCGCACTACAAATTCGGAAATATTGTGCAGCCACCCGAATTGCTGGTGGTCAATGACCAGCCGGAAAAGCTCTCCAACCGTAACCTTTCCGTTTACGCGCTCGTAATCTCGCCGCTCCATATCCAGAAGCGTTTTGTGAACGCGCAGCAACGCGAGACGAAGCGCGACAAGCTTCTCGCGCGCGGCGGCATCGTCGTCTTTCCTTGCAAGTGCTCTTGCGTCGGCAGGATTCATGTTCTCCGTGTAGTGTTTATTGTCCGACAGATCGCCGCCAATTTCCAATCACAAGGCTATCTGCATCCGTAGGGGCACGGCATGTTTACCCTGCTCGCCCTGAGGAACGAAGGGAGCCTCGAAGGGCCGTGGCCTCTTCGTTTCTAGATTTCCAACGATCGCCTAAAAAACCTTACTCGTGATACCGCTTCTCTCCCACAGGCAAAGCAATCGCCAGCCGGTTCTGCGGCGGCGGCAAAGGACACGTAGCAAACGGCGTGTAAGCGCAAGGCGGATTTTCGAGCTTGTTCAAATCCAAAACAAGCTCGCCAGGTTTGTCGAGTCCGTGGCTGGGCAAAACGGTGTAGAGGAATCGACAAGCTTTGTAAGTCGTGGTCGCGCTGGTGGTGTCGCGAAGTATGAAGAAAAGCTGTGTTGCGGCAGGATCTTCGAGCACAGGCTCTAGCCGATACGTCTTGCCTTCCAACACAAACTCCGCGACACCGGGCACGGGCTGCGGATACGTCGTCCCCGCCAGCGTCGCCAGGGTGACCGATTTCGCAGGAGTGTATGGAATCCATTTCGCTTTCACACGAAATTTTTCGTCCGGCGCGTACCAATTCAATCCGTGGAATGCGACCAGCGTCGGCGACTTCGAATCTTTCACCCGCAGCGCATACTTGTCCGCGCGCCGGATGACGTACATGTTCAGCGTTCCGATGGTGATATGCGGAGCATTCTTGTCATTGTCCGCTTCCACGGTAAGAAGCTGAGTTTTTGCCGGCGCATCGGCCACTCGCAAATCCGGCGGGAAGCCTCCTGACGGTGGGAGAAGCCGCACATCGTTGGCCTCGAGATGAAGAATCCCCATGTGCGCCGCGCCGTTGCCCGAAAGGCGAATCTTGTTGTCAGCCGCGGTGCCGAAAGTATTGTCGCCGGGCTGCAGCCATTCCAGTCCGGTAAGTGAGAGCCAGCCCGCAGGCTTCAAAAGGTCGGCGACATGCTGTGCACGCCACGCTGTGAGTTCATGTTCCCAGCTCGCGTCTTGAGCAAAAGCCGGCGCGGCGACAAGGGCGCAAAAAATCCCCACCAAACACAATTTGAGAGAGCGACGATTCGTATGCATAGCAGAAATTATATCGCGGTCGAGGCGTGCGTCTAGCCATGGAGTGATTCGTCCGTGCCCAAAAACATGCGGCGGCAGTTCGTCATCACAATTAGAAAATTTCTGTTGTTCCGCTGAGGTTCGCTTCTGGACGGGTTGCGCTCTGGAACTTAGTCCGCCGCGAAGACCGTTAATATGTCCGTAACAATTTATGGGGGATCGCAAATGGAAGACCATCCGCCTTCGACTATGAAATTATTTTCTGCGCCGTAGGCAAACTTTGCAGCCTCCGCGGCATAACGGCGGCGAGCCGCAAAACGTCTAATTAATCGAATTACCAGACCAAAATCCTCCGCAGGCCGGAACGTTGTTTCTAATGCTCCGGCGCCAGGAGACAAGAAAAGGGAGTTACAAATGAAAGCTACGAAGCTCTTCACGCTGTTGGTTGGCAGTTCTCTGTTGTTATCCGCCAGCGCCTTCGCGGGCAACGGCAACAAGAAAACACTGCATTTCGATACCAGCGTCACTGTCGAGGGCAAGTCGCTGGCGCCAGGCGAATATAAGTTCGAATGGAGTGGCACAGGCCCCGATGTGAAGGTAAATATCATCAAGGGCAAGGAAACGGTTGCCAGCGTCTCCGCAAAAGTAGTTACGGCGCCGGTTCCGAATAAGCAAAGCGGCTATTCGGCAGCCGCAGGAAAAGACGGCAGCCCTTCACTCACGACGCTTTTTTTCTCTGGAGATAAATACGATCTGCAAATCGGCGACGCGACGAGTGCCATCACCAGCCAAGCCACCGATCCAAAAGGTTCAAACTAGCGAGTCACGAATGTCAAATTCGTGTCGAATCTGATGATGCGAAAGGGGTCGAGCCAGGCCCCTTCGCGTCGCTCAGCAGAGGCGAATAGAAGGCATGAAGTTCAAACGTGCGAATCAGCCTCTAAGGCCGCGGGATAGGAAGCTCTCTAGGCCGGATTGAATTCGTGCCGCAGAATCATTTCTTCGCTCAAGTTGCGTGCTTCGCGGAGTGAGACCACGGCTTTCGGATCGTTTGCATTGGCCGGCTCGGCTAGCAGTCGCTCGAGCTCTTCGTTAAACAGTCCGGCGATGAATTCCGGTGTGTGCGGCACAGGCGCGCCGTCCTCATCCAGAATCTCGACGCTGCTTGAATGCTGCATGCGCTGCGCGATCATCAAGCGATAAATTCTGTCGGTCGCGAGATCTTCCATGTAGCCATCGAGGAGGCTTGCGCCCTTTCCATTCAGAACGCCGTTGCGATAGCGAATGACCGTGCGAATGGCAGCGCGTGTTCCCGCGAGTGTACGTATGCCAACGCCTGTCGGGAGCGGCCTGAGATTCGGATGTGTGCTGTGGTTCGCCGGACGCGTGCCGAGCTGATTGGGATCTGGAAATTGTGCAACGGCAATCGCATTCTGATCGGGATGGCCGGTCCACGCTCCATCCATCAAAGAAGTCGATTCGTTTTTCTTGTCTTCCGCGAGCACTTTCAAGGCTCGCGCATTCAACTCCGCGTCTTCCCGGCTGGGGAAAAGCGCGGTCATGCCGCCAATCGCGAGCAATCCGTGTTTATGGCAAATCTCCGGCATCAATTCGCGCAAATTCTGGAAAAACGGCACGTTGTGCGGAATCGTGTTGCGGTCTGGCAACACCCACTCCGGATTTTCCAGATTGAAGTGGATCAAGCTGGCCATGTAGTCCCAGCGGCCGAGATTCAAACCGAGAATGTGCTCGCGAAGATTCCACGCAAACTCTTCCATTTGATATGCGAGCGGATGTGATTCCACCAGCGCCATGCACTTGATCGTCCCTGCGGGAAGACCCTTCGCGCGGGCAATCATTTGGAAAAGATCGCGCCACCATATCGCTTCGTCAGCAGACTCGGACTTGGGAATGTAGAAGCACAGCGGATGCCGCAGCGTGCTGAAATCCACTTGATACGCCACCATCGCCACGTCAAAGAGGGACGCCGGCAAGAGCTCACCCTCAAGAATTCCGGCCTGGTGAATGTGCAAACCGCGCGGCCGCGTGAAAATCACCGTGCTACTCTCCGAAATTCCAACTGTCTTTTCGCGCTTTCGGTCGTAGTACGTCAGCCGCCCCGCAAGGGCATCGAGAATATTCTCGATGCCGCAAATCGTGTGTTCCCAGGAATTCGCATTCGAGTCTTCCAAATCGAGCATCACGCCCGGCGCACCGGAATTGAGCATCTTCACGACGAGCTCGGCTTCATCGGCAGGCCCGGTCATTTGGTTTCTTTGGTCGGCGCACCATACGGGAAGTTCGATTCGCCAGGAATTTGTTGTGGCTACGGAAGGCGGCAAGTAATTCGGCAATTTGCCGGCGTGCGCATCGGCGAGAGCGCGTTCGCGCCGCGCGATCAATGAGCGCTGCCGCAGCGTCAGGGCGGCATGCAGAGGCGCCAAAAACTCGAGAAATCCTGCCGGTAGTCCGCTCTCTAAGTCGAACTCTTCCGGCACGGCGTTAACGGACACGACGCGATTCGCGAAGGGCAGAGGCGCGGCGGTAGGGTCCAGCTTTGCGGTGGCGGTTGCCATTTTTTCTAAAATCCTCCGAACGGGCATTCGAGCGGGGTTAGGCCTGGCAAAGAGAAGGGCAATTCAAAGGCCACTGGAAGCCGCTGAGGATATTGTAACCGCCATGTCTTCAGGCAGTTAGGCGCCACGCCGGGAAGCGCGAAGGATTCGGCAAGGCGTGGGGGCCACAAACGATACAAAAGTTCACACCAGGGATGCCCAATTTCCACCGATTCTGGTGCCGCGCGAGAGATGGCGCGCCGTGGCAGGGCAGATTTGTAACTTCCCCGCCGCGTCCTCGAATTATTTACCGCCGCCCTCAACCTGCAGATTGTTTTTCACCGAAAATACATTCGGCACGCCGTTGGCGCGGATGTTCGCCATGTTTTTATCGCTGTCGCTATCGACCACGCCTTCGAGCGTGACGTTTCCATTCTTGACGATGATATGAATGGAAGCCACCGAAGCATAGCCGTAGCGCGATAGAGATGACTCTCCATAGATGGCGCGATAAAGCGCCCGGCGCAATTGATCATCCATGGGAGCGGGAGGAAGAACTTCGATGTTGTTAACGACCGAGCCGACACCCGCCACGCTCTTTACGGCGGCTTCCGCGTCGGACTTGAGTGACGCACGAACGACTTGTCCCTCAAGGAGCACTTTGTCTCCGTCCACCCGGTACGAGAGATTGTCGAACACCGAGTAGTACGGCAGCATCACGAGCACGTGCCGCACTTCCTTTGTGAGCTCCTGCTGTGACTTGGGCTCGTTCTGGTTCTTGTATGGATGCAGCGGCGACGCTGGAGCATGGGGCAGGACCGCCAGCTGGGCCGACATAAGCACCGTTACTAACAGGGCCCGGAATTCTTTTCTCATGTTCCCCTCCTCGTACGTGATTGCACTACCTCTAGTGGTTAGATACAAGATGCACGGGTTTATGCATATACCGATTTGACTGTATGCGGGTGTTAGCATACAAATCGGGCCCAGCATCTTGGCAATCGGCGATCATTCGGGAATGCTTCGCACCCGGGCGTTTTGCCTGGATGGCGATTTTTAAAGGGAGCGCATCGAATTGTTGATTATTGGACATCGCGGAGCCTCTGGGCACGCGCCGGAAAATACGCTGGCTGCGTTCAAGAAGGCAGTCGCGTTGGGCGCCACATTTATAGAGACGGATTTGCAGCTCTCCCGCGATGCGCGGTTCGTGGCCATCCACGATGATTCCGTGGATCGCACCACCGGTGGCCAGGGTAAGGTGCACGATCAGACGCTCGCCGTGCTGCGCCGCCTCGATGCTGGCTCATGGTTCGGCAGCGAATATGCCGGAGAGCGCATCCCTACTCTCGAAGAGATTCTGGAGTTCTCGAAAAAAAACGATGTCGTATTTTATCTGGAACTGAAACCCAGCGGCTCCTGGGGCGGAGAACATGCCCTGATCGGCGCGCTCCGGGAGTCTGGAGAAGCAGCACGCGTGGTGGTGATTTCGTTTGACCCCGCGATTCTGGCGAGTTTGCGCAAGATCGAGCCCACACTCATGACCGGCGTGTTGTATGACGGGCAGCTACCCAATCTTCTGGAATCCGCGTTGGATGTAGGGGCGCGGCAGATTGTGGTGCGCGGCGATCTGGTGACGCCTTCGATGATCGAGGCGGCTCACAAGCGGGATCTTCAAGTCGTATGCTGGACGGTGAATCATCCGGCGCATATACGATTGCTCATGGCCGCGGGTGTAGACGGGATCATGAGCGACTATCCCGACCGGCTAATCGCGGCGCAGAAGAAAGACGCTTAGAAGAATTAGCGCGCTTCAGTCAGGGAATCACACAGAGCCGCGAACTGCGAGACGGAAAGCTGTTCCGCCCGCGCGTCGAGGCGCAAGCCTTGCGCAGCGAGAGCTTCGCGAACGGTGTCCGGCGTTGCCAGCGCGCGCAAATTGTTGATCAGCGTCTTGCGCTTCTTCGAAAAACACAATTTTACAAATTCCAGAAAGGCTTCCTCGCTGCGAAGCGCCAGCTCGGCCCTCTCGCCTGGAAGACGAAGCGTTACCAGCGCGGAGCCAACTTCCGGCGGCGGGCTGAAAGCGCTGCGCGGAATGTGTAGAACAAATTCGGGGCGAGTGTAAAGCTGCGTGGCAACGGTGAGATAGCCGTACTGTTTCGTCTCGGGGTTGGCGGTCAGGCGAAGGGCGACTTCCTCTTGAATAACGATGTGAATCTCATCGATCAAGTCCGCGAAGGTAAAAAAATGATGAAGAATCGGCGACGTGATGTAGTAAGGCAAATTGCCGTAGAGGCGAATGCGCCGGCCAGCGGCCAGCGCGGCCAGATCCGTTTCCAGAACATCGCCTTGAACTACCGTAAGATTCGGCGATTTTTTCGTCAGGCGCTGGAGCCGTGCCATCAGTAGGGCATCCAGTTCGATGGCTATAACGGGTGCTCCGGTGGACGCGAGGTGCTCGGTCATTTCGCCGTGGCCTGCGCCAACTTCTATCCAGCAATACGATGGATCCGCAGCGGACGAGGGCTGCAAGGTCGAGTGCGGAGAAACGCCGATGGCGCGCGCGATCTGTTCGCGCCAATCGGCATCCGCAAGAAAATGTTGGCCAAGTCGTTGACGAGCCATGCGCCGAAAGTGTATCAGGAAGAGCGCCTCACGGTTCCAGCCGCGCTGTTCTGTCTTGACGAGGCGAAATGGCTCCAGTAGCGTAAAATGAATCTGTAGTGCGCGATCTCTCCCGTGAATGCGCCGAGGAAAACAAGGACGCGAAAAGCGCCCAAAGAATCGAGTAAAGAGAAGAAAGTGAGAATTCTTTTTGTAGCATCGGAGGGGCTGCCGTTCTCGAAAACCGGCGGCCTTGCGGACGTGGTCGAGGCGCTGCCAAAGGCTTTGGTTGCGCAGGGCCACGAAGTCGCCGTTGTGTTGCCGCGCTACCGCGGAACGAAACCCAGCGCGGTCGTGATGCCGAGCCTGACGATTCCAATGGCGAACCGGCTGCGATTTCCCGCAGTATTGGATGGCACTCAAATTCTCTGGCGTCCGGTATTTTTTTGTGGATGATCCGGCGTATTTCGATCGCGACGGTTTTTACGGCAACAGCGCCGGAGATTTTCCAGACAACGCCGAGCGTTACAGCGAGTTCTGCCGCGTAGCGATCGAAATCGTAAAGCACGTTTGGCCCGCGGATGTGATTCATTGTCATGATTGGCAAACGGCGCTGGTGCCGGTGCTCTTGCGCACTTCTTACAGCGACGATCCGTTGGTAAAAGACATTCCCGTGGTGTTCACGATCCACAACATGGGTTATCACGGACTCTTCAAAACAGACGTCCTCGAACGCGCGGGCATTCCTCTGGCCGTCTATAATCCTGCGGGCATGGAGTTCTACGGCAACGTGAATTTCCTGAAGGCCGGCTTGATCTATTCGGATTATTTGACGACCGTCAGCAAGAGATACGCGCAAGAGATTCAGACTCCCGAATTTGGTTACGGACTGGACGGCGTAGTGCGAGGCCGCGCCGACCGCATGGTCGGCATTCTGAACGGCGTTGACTATTCCGCGTGGAGCCCTGACAAAGACAAGTTTATCGCCATGAAGTATTCCGCGAAGGATATGAGCGGTAAGCAAGTATGCAAGCAAGCGCTGCTGGAATTGTTTGGCATCGCGCCGGAGCACTCGGCGCGCCCCGTGATTGGTATCGTGTCGCGTTTCGCGGATCAAAAGGGTTTCGATTTGATCGCGGAGAAAGCGTTCGAGTTGATGAAAGAGGATGTTTCGCTGGTTGTGCTGGGATCCGGCGAACGCAGATACGAAGAACTATTTCAGGCTATCGCGAATACGTTTCCTGGACGAGCAGGAGTGAAGATCGCCTACGACAACGAAATCGCGCATAAGATCGAGGCTGGCGCGGACATGTTCTTGATGCCCTCGCGCTACGAGCCTTGTGGGTTGAATCAGATCTACAGCTTGAAGTATGGTACGGTGCCGATTGTGAGAGCAACGGGCGGATTGGATGATACTGTCGAGCCGTTCGATTTGGAGCATGGTACGGGAACAGGCTTCAAGTTCGCGGAATATTCCGGAGCCGCGATGATGCACGCGATTCGGCAGGCTTTGCATCATTCCACCGATGAGCGCATCTGGCGGCGCATCCAATTGAACGGAATGGCTAAAGATTTTTCCTGGAAGGGGCCGGCTGCGGAGTACGCGAAAGTGTACGAAGCGGCGCTGGCCCTTCGAGGCGCTGGGCAGGCGGGACGAAACCAAATGTCTGTTACAACATCTAATTGAACTGACGAAGGAGATCAAACAGCGGCCTAGCGGCAAGCTGTTGAGGACAAACAACATGGCTGAAAATATCCAAGCAGTGACAGACGGCAATTTTGATGCGGAAGTTCTGACGGCCAGCAGCGCGCAGCCCGTAATGGTGGATTTCTGGGCGGAATGGTGCCGTCCTTGCCACATGCTCGCGCCGACGGTTGCCGAGATCGCGCACGATTACGCAGGCAAACTGAAGGTCATGAAGCTGAATATCGATGAGGCAATGAACTCGGCGGCACGCTACAACATCCGAGGAATCCCCACGCTTCTTCTTTTCAAGAACGGGCAGATGGTGGAACAGATTGTGGGCGCGCAACCGAAGGACCAGATTACCAAAGCGCTCGACCGGCACATCTCGTAGATGGCCGGGTGATCCGCGGCCCGAACAGCGCAGCAAAAAGATAGGAAGATTGGCGGGGCATGTCGCACAGTTGATTGCGGCATGCCCTTGCTTTTTTGCGCAAGGCTTCGGAATTCGGGAGCACGAATCGGCTACGGCAGAGACTGCGTCAACACCATCGTCCTTCGTTCCGTTCTAAAATATTCCCGTGCTGGGCCTTTTCCTCAAACATTTACTCGTGCCGATAGGATTTGTTTTGATGGCCTCACAGTCTGTGTGATGGAAACGGCCATCGGCGGTGCTATAGAATTGTCGGACGGGAGTAGCCGACATGACGGTCAAGCGGTGTCATTGGGCCACAAATGAGTTGAACATGCCTTATCACGATGAGGAGTGGGGTGTGCCGCTGCACGACGACCGCGCCTTGTTCGAGCTTTTGATTTTGGAGGGAGCGCAGGCGGGGCTGAGTTGGGACACGGTTTTAAAGAAGAGGGCGCGGTATCAGCGAGGTGTTTGACGGGTTTGATGTGGGGAAAGTGGCGCGGTACGACAAGAAGAAAGTACGCGAGCTTTTGAAAGATGCGGGCATCATTCGGAACAAGTTGAAGATTGCTGCGACGATTTCGAATGCACAGGCGTTTTTGAAAGTACAGAAAGAATTCGGGTCGTTCGACAAATACATCTGGCAATTCGTTGGTGGCAAACCGAAGCAGAATGCCTGGAAGGCACACAAGCATCTACCTGCGAAGACGGCGGAATCGGATGCGATGAGTAAGGATTTGCAGAAGCGCGGATTTCGGTTTGTGGGCTCGACCATTTGCTATGCATTCATGCAAGCGAATGGAATGGTGAACGATCATTTGGTGGAATGCTTCCGATACAAATCCTTGTTAAGGAAGTGAAGGGAAACGTATGAATTCGTTTCTTCGCGGATTCTTCTACATCGCTGCCGTGTCTTTAGGAATGGGCACTGTCGGCACCCTTCTTGCCTGTAATTGGTATCGGGTGACGCAAACGGAAAAGTTGGACTGGGGCGACGTTCTGGTTTTTGCAAAAATATTCTACGGAATAGGAGGCGCCGCCCTCGCCTGTTATGTCCTTTACATGGTCTTCCGGAATTAAGGGAATACCTCGACGTCGATGACGTGGAACGGGAGCGTTCCGGCGCTACGCACGCGATGCGTGTAAGTCTGCCCGCGAGCCTTACGAAAACCGGCAGCGCCGGGCTTGACGTCCTGTGAGTCGCTCCACTCACCGCCAGCAGGTTGGGATTGAGATTTGTCTCCGCTGATGGGAATGGCGACGTTGTCGTTGCTGTGCGTGTGGAACAGCGAGGTTTCACCGACAGGGAACAGCACGTTGAGGACGCGGACGTACTGGTTCTGAAAAACAAAGTGATGATGCGGTTCCTTATCGACGGGAACAGGCTCGGTCAACACGGTGGCGGAACCTCCTGGTGGAGAAACGAGGACCGCCGCCGTGGGGGCGTTTTTCAGCTCGACCTCGACGATTTCAAACGGTGTGTCCTCGAGATTTTCGACCGAATGCGTCACAGGCTCAGACCATCGCGAATCGCCAGCTTTATAGCGCAATTCCTGCGTTTCACCGCTTGCGGAGGTGACAAGCGCGTGCATGTCCGTGATGTAAACCACGACGCGGGAGGGATGCGAGTGGGTGGCGATCTTCTGGTGCGGTGCGTACCGCGCCTGCAACACACGAATTTGTTCGTTTTCGAACGCGACCTTCACGTCGGCAGGATCGACGGACACTGGGTCCTGAGCGATGACCGAGGGCGCCGCAGCGAGAGACGCGAGTAAGAAGGCAAGAGCAAGTTTTTTCATGGAGACGAAGCTCCTCTGTAACCGCACAGAATAATCGGGCTTTGTGCGCGATGCAATGCCACTGCGGGCTGCGTTGACGTCCCACACGCGCTTGCGTATAGGGCTAGGCGAGCTTACGATAGCAACCTGCCGTAGCTTGGTGCTTTCCAACGCAGTTTAGACGAAGTGAACGTTGTAGCGATGAAGTGTGGTCCGGGATAGGAAAATGAGGACAGGCAAGAGTGCCTGTTCTACGCGGAGAAAGGCGAAGCATGAAATCGGTCGTCGTAGTGGGCGCGCAGTGGGGGGATGAGGGCAAAGGCAAGGTGGTGGACTACCTTGCGGGGTCGTTTGATTTTATTGCGCGCGTGGCGGGCGGGCATAACGCGGGACATACCGTCATTATTGGCAAGGATCGTTATGTACTGCAGTTGATTCCTTGCGGGATTTTGCGGCCGAAACAGCAGGCAGTGATTGGAACAGGTGTGGTGGTGGATCCCGCGGCGCTTGTAGCGGAAATTGAGACTTTGGCCAAGGCGGGGATCGACGTGAAGGGCCGGTTGCATATCAGCAACCGAGCGCATCTGATTTTTCCGTATCACCGCGAATTAGACAAAGCAGCGGAAGGCGCGCGGGGAGCTGACAAGATTGGAACGACTTCGCGCGGGATCGGTCCGGCGTACGAAGACAAGATGGCGCGGCGCGGTTTGCGCATGTGTGATTTGCTGGAACCCGAGTTGTTTCGAAAGAAGGCAGCGCGAGTTGTCGCGGAGAAAAACCGGCTAGCGAAGGGCGCGTACGGCGCGGATATAGACTTTTCGCACGAAGTGGATGCGACGTTGAAGTTGGGTGAAAAAATTCGCGGATACATTTGCGATACGGCGGAACTGGTGAATCGTGCGCTCGATGAAGGGAAGTCGGTTTTGTTTGAAGGCGCGCAGGGAACGATGTTGGATATTGATCATGGGACATACCCGTATGTCACGTCTTCCAGCGCGATTTCTGGAGGGGCCACGACCGGCGTCGGTGTGCCGCCGACCAAAATCAAGAACGTGTTGGGAATTTCCAAGGCTTATACGACGCGCGTCGGCGGCGGGCCATTCCCGACAGAGATGCCAGAGCTGGAAGCGCAGGAAGTCCGCGAGCGCGGAAAAGAGTTTGGAGCAGTGACAGGCCGCGCGCGCCGATGCGGATGGCTGGACTTGATGGTTCTGCGTTACGCGAAAATGATCAACGGGATCGATTCGCTGGTGGTGACGAAGCTGGATGTGTTTGATACGCAGCGCGAGATTCAAGTGTGCGTCGGTTACAAATATAAAGGGAAAACTTTGAAAGAGATGCCTGCATTGGCGGAAGAGTACGAGCAGGTTGTGCCGGAATACAAGACGCTGCCTGGGTGGTGCGAAACGACTTATGGCGTGAAAGACGGCGCGAAATTGCCCAAGGCGGCGTTGGATTATTTGCGGTTTATCGGGGATTTTCTGCAGGTCGAGATTGGGATGATTTCTACCGGGCCGGAGCGGGATGCGACGATTGTGCCGGCGGGAACTTTGTTGGCGCGTTGGTTATAGCGGGAAGAAAAAGAAAGAAATTTAACACAGAGACACAGAGGCACAGAGAAGAGCAAGAAACACACGAAGTTGACGAAGAGAAGGCATCCAGAAATAGCCACCCATGCTCACCTACGAGCAAGCCCGCCAGAAAGTCATCGAACAACTAACAGAGAAGAAAGGTCCGCGCGCTACGGAACAGGTTCGCGTGGGGGATGCGCTGGGATTTGTGTTGGCGCAAGAGGTGAAGACCGATCGCGAGTACCCGCCGTTTAACCGGGCTACTCGTGACGGGTATGCAGTTTTTGCCGCGGATGCGAAAGTGGGGGCGACGCTGAAGTGCACGGGCGAAATCAAGGCAGGTGACCGCGTCACAAAGGAATTGTGGGCCGAGACTTGCGTGCAGATTATGACGGGCGCGGCTGTGCCTTCTGGCGCGGACGCCGTGGTGATGATCGAGCACACCAAGCGCGACGGAGATGAGGTGCGCTTCGAACGTGACGCAGTACCAGGACAAAATTTTGTGCCGCGCGGCAGCGAGGCGCGTGCTGGGCAGACGCTTTTGACGCCTGGAATGCGGCTAGGATATGCGGAGCTTGCGCTTGCAGCCCAGGTGGGCGCGGCGGAGTTGAAGTGCGCCTCGAAGCCGCGCGTGGCGATTCTTTCCACCGGCGACGAAATCGTGCCAGTCGACAGCATCCCGGGGCGATTCCAGATTCGAAACAGTAACAGCGTGTCGTTGGCGGCGCAGGTGCGGCTCGCGGGAGGCAGACCCGTCCTGCTCGGAAACGCGATGGACCGCGAAGATGACCTGTCCTCCAAGATTCGGCGCGGGTTGCAGGAGGATCTCCTGGTTTTGTCAGGCGGCGTATCGATGGGAAAGTACGATTTAGTCGAGAAGGTCTTACGAGAGATGGGGACGGAATTTTATTTTGATGCGGTGGCAATCCGCCCGGGGAAGCCCGCAGTGTTTGGAAAGTGCGGCGAGAAATTTGTGTTTGGGTTGCCGGGGAATCCGGTGTCGACGATGGTTACGTTTGAGTTGTTTGTGGCGCCGGCGGTGGATTTATTGAGTGGAGCTGATCCGCGGGCATTGCCGATTGTGGAGGCGCGGTTGGGCGAGGCTTTGAACGAGAAGCCGGGCGTGACGCATTTCTTGCCGGCGCGGATGGAAGGGCACGGAGCCGCGCGAGAAGTGAAAGTATTGAGGTGGCAAGGATCGGGCGATGTCTCGGCGTTGTCAAAGGCGAATTGTTATGTGGTGGTGCCAGCGGAGAGGGAAAAGGTAGAGGTGGCCGAAAGAGTCGAAGTAATGATGCGAAGAGATTTGTTGTAAGGCGGGTTGGTAAAAAGAGAAGAAAAGCTTTACAAAGAGATCACAGAGACACAGAGGTCACAGAGAAGAGAAGAATGGTAAAGCTGTCACACTATGGGCGGGGCGGCGGCGTGAGGATGGTGGACGTGTCGCAGAAGGTTGTGACGACGCGGACGGCTGTAGCGCAGGGGTTTGTGAAGATGAGCCCGCTGGTGGTGCGGTCAGTAAAGCGGTTGAAGAATCCTAAGGGGAACCCGCTGGAAATAGCCCGGATTGCGGGGATTGCGGCGGCGAAGCGCACTGCGGAGTGGATACCTCTTTGTCATCCGCTGCCGCTCACGCACATTGATGTGACTGCGCGGCTGTGCCAAAATGGCGTTGAAGTTCGCTCCGAAGTTACGGCGACTGCCCAGACGGGGGTGGAAATGGAAGCCCTTGTCGCCGTTGCAGCTGCGGCCCTCACGGTCTACGACATGTGTAAAGCTCTGGATAAAGGCATGGAAATCAGCGGGATTGTTCTCGTCGAGAAGACCGGCGGAAAGAGCGGAGACTTTTTCCGCGATACGGCTATTGCGGGTAATCACAAAAACAATTCCAAGCACAAGAAAACATCCCGGAGCCGCAGCCGATGAGCGGTGCGGGCGCAAAAACAGTCAAATTGCTGGTGGCGGATGACAATCCGCTGGTCAGAGATTTGGTTGTTAAAGGCATGGAGCCGTATTGCGAGGTCGAAATCGCCTCGGACGGCGCGGATGCCCTGCTGAAAGTCATCGACACGCCTCCGGACGTGATTCTCTGCGATTACAAAATGCCGGGTTTGGACGGACGGCAGCTTTTTGAAAAGCTGCATGGGCGCGAGGCTACGCGCCACATTCCCTTTTTGTTCATGGCCAGCAGGGCGGATATTGAGGAGCGGCTCCGGCCGCTGGTGGATGGCGTAGAAGATTTTGTCACGAAGCCGTTTCTTGTGAAGGATTTGGTGCGGATCGCGAAAAAAGTTGTGGACCGGCTACATCTGGAAAAACTGCAGAAGCGTGCCTCGCGGCCGGGCGTGATTCAAGGACGGCTTGAAGAGATGAGCATGATAGACCTGATGCAGTCGCTGGAAATGGGGCAAAAGTCCTGTCGGCTGGTGGTGAGCCACAACGGCGAACAGGGCGAACTGTTCTTCGCGAACGGTCAGTGCCGAGACGCGAAAATTGGAAAAATCGAAGGCGATGACGCGGTCTATCGCGTGGTGCTGTGGACAGCCGGCGAATTCGAGATCGATTTCAACGCGGCGAACTCTTCGACACGCACGACAACGACGCGAAATACCACCGGTCTCTTGATGGAAGCGATGCGGTTGATGGACGAAGCGAACCGCGACCCCGTGGAAACGAAGTAACCCGCCTGATGCGCGTCGCAGTGCTCACTATCAGCGATACGGTTGCCAGAGGGGAACGCGAAGACCTTTCCGGGCCCGCGCTAGTGGCAGTGTGCCGAGGGCTGAACTGGGAAGTGACTTCGGTGCTGCGCGTGTCGGACGACCCAGCGAATATCCGCGAGCATTTGCGTGAATTGGCGGATTCCGGTCGCGTGGATGTGATTTTGACGACGGGCGGCACGGGCATTGGGCCGCGAGACAATACTCCTGAATCGACAGAAGCCGTCGCGGACCTGATAGTCCCCGGGATTGCGGAAGAGATGCGGCGTAAAGGATCCGTGCTGACGCCGACGGCTGTGCTTTCGCGGGGCATGGCCGCTGTTCGAGCAAAAACCCTAATTGTGAATCTGCCTGGCAGTCCAAAAGGCGCGGCAGAGTCGCTCGATGCCGTGGCGCACCTCCTGCCTCATGCTGTGCATGTGTTGCATGGAGCGCGCCACGATTAGTTCTTCTAGTTCTTCGCGCGCGGAATAATTGGCAAAACAATTCGAGACGAGTGTTCCGCATCGTGATAAATGCGGATGTGGCCGAGCTGCGTTTTCGACGCAGTGACCTCCGATTCTCCGGTCTGGAGATTTCGCGAAAAGTGCGGGGAGAAAGCGCCGGAAATTTGCACCCGGATGCGATGGCCTGTGCGAAACACGTTGCTGGTGAGCATGCGATCGAGATGAAGTAGATAGATTTCGCCGGGTGTGAGAATTTCCGGCTTGAGCGAGGCATTACGGTAGCTGGCGCGAAGAACGTCGAGGCCGGGACTCATCAAATTAAAGGCGGTGCCATCCGGAGCTACGTCGATCAGCCGCACCCACAGATCGAAGTCGGTCACGTCGGCGGAGACGAAGATTTCTCCCTTAATCGGGCCGGTGACTTCGGTGTCGGTTTCGAGAGGCATCGTGTCGAAAACGAGAACATCGTCGCGGCCTGCGAACGCGCGATAGTCGTGCGCACCGTACTCGGTGTAGGGATCGCTTAGCGGATGCGCGGGATCGGAGAGGAACTCGGAGGTCCGTGCTGACGGGACGATGAGGGAAGGATAAAGTGTTCCGATCCGGGAAGCGCCTCCCGATGCGTTCAAGTAATATGCAGTTTCTTTCGCGCGAGTGAGCGGCCAGGCATCTTCATCGCGCCAGGCGTTGTCTCCCATTACAAAAAGTCGAACGGGTTTTTCGCGATCCACGCCGTTATCGATGTTGCGAAGATAGTGATCCATCCAGCGGAGGATAAGTTCGTCGTAGTCGATAGGAGCGGCCGAGCCGAAATCGCGCTCGCCGGATTTGGATTCGTCCTGGCCGCCATGGGTCCAGGGACCGATCATCGTATGTGTGCGCGGATCTTTTTCGCCGCGGCGCGCGCCGAGCAGACCGTTGAAGTTCGTGGTCGCGCCATCCGGGCCGTAGGCTTCGTCGTACCAGCCGGAAAAATTCAGGACCGCCGCGTGAACGCGATCGTATTTATTGCGAAGCTCCGCCCAGTCCCACCACGAATCGGCAGGCGGATGCGAAAGCCATTCGTAGTAAAAAGGCGCGACCTGCTTCAGGTCCGGCAGATCGCGCAACGGTAGGAAGTTCTGCAAGTGTTCGTGATCTAGCTTCCAGGCCGCAGCGGCTTCTTTGCGCGTCTGTGGCCCGGGAAGATTTTTGCGGCGGCGGGCGTCCGGGGCGATGTTGAACCAGATCCAATCGAGCCACGAACCATCGAAAACGCCGCCGGAATAGAAAAAATTGCGCGGCGTGGAGAAAGTCATGGCGGGGACCATGGCTTTGAGATGCGGCGGATTCTCGACAGCGGCCAGCCACTGGACAGCGCCGGGATAGGAAAGACCGAACGTGCCAACACTTCCGTCCGACCAGGGCTGGCGCGCGGCCCATTCGATAGTGTCGTAGCCGTCACGGCCTTCGTTTTGATACGGCGAAAAATCTCCGTCGGAGGCGTAGCGGCCGCGGACGTCTTGAATGACGACGGCGTAACCGCGGGCCACGGCCTTTTCAGAGGTAGAGCCCTCCTTGAGGGCGAACTGTTTGCCGTAAGGTGTGCGGTAGACGAGAGTTGGAAATCGGCCGGCAGTGCTGGGGAGGACGACGTCCGCGCGAAGGACAACACCATCGCGCATTGGCACCGCGACATCTTTCGTGACGTTGAGCGCGGGCGAGGGTTTCGTTGCTTGCTGAAATGTGCCAGCGAAAAAGGGCAGAACGGCCGCGAGTAGAAGCGCGATTGGTGGCACAAAAGCGAAACGGCGCAAGTTGGAGAAGCCTCCGCCAGAGAATCGTAAAGTCACCTGAGCGGCATTGTACTCGAAGATGAGGTGAAACGGTGGTTGACGCGCTTGCGCGCGTCGTCAACAATGTTTGCACTATGGCGCAGAAACTTACGGACAAAAAGCTAGCGGTTTTGGGGATGGGAAAGCTCGGCGGGATTTTGCTCCGAGCATATCTGAAGCAGGGATTGTTTTCGGCGAAGCGCGTGACGGCTACTGTGAAGCACGCCGAGAAGGCGGCGGCGCTAGCGAAAGAGCTTGGCGTCAGCGTAGCCACAGAAAACCGAAAGGCGGTGCGCGGCGCCGACATAGTTCTCCTTGGCGTTAAGCCGCAAGTGGTAGGCGAGGTGTTGAAAGAAATTGCGCCGGAGTTAAGTGAGAAAACATTGGTGATTTCGGTGGCGGCATCGGTGCCGACCAGCTACATCGAGCAGCACGTGGGCGGGAATGTGCCAGTAGTGCGGGCGATGCCGAATACTTGCTCCAGAGTGGGCATTGGCATGACCGGAATTTGCAAGGGCGCTCACGCCGGGGCGGAGGATTTGGAGACGGCGAAAGCGATGTTTGACGCGGTGGGGCGCACTGTTGTTGTTGATGAAAAGCATATGGATGCAGTGACGGGGCTTTCGGCGAGCGGGCCGGCGTTTGCGTACATTATTCTGGAGTCGTTCGCGGAGGCGGGCGTGAAAGTGGGATTGCCGCGCGATGTTTCGACGCTGCTTGCGGCGCAGATGATGAAGGGCGCGGCCAGCGTGGTGCTGGAGACGGGCGATCATCCGGCGCTTCTCAAGGATGCGGTGACGACACCGGCGGGCTGCACGATTGACGGAATTTTGGAGTTGGAAGAAGGGAAGCTGCGCGTTACGTTGATCAAAGCCGTGGTCAAGGCAACGCACCGAGCGGGAGAATTGTTGTTCGAAAAATAGCGGCAAAACCGCATGGGATTCAGCTCGCGCGTTCGCGGTCGAATCCGCCTTCTGCATGATCCATACCCTCATAAACGTCGTGCGCGGATTTCTCAGCGGAGATGGCGCGCTTATCCTCCCGGAGATGGAGCTCGTGCTGTTTGCGTGCGGGATTTTGCTGATTGATCGCTGGCTCGCAGCGAACGAAAAGCATTGGAACGCGGTGCTGGCGTTGGCAGGGACGGTCTTCAGCGGATTTACGTTGTACGTGCAGCACGGGAAAATGCAGGCGCTGCGAGACGTGAATCCAGAGTCGCCCGGACTTCTCGGTCTGCATCAAAGCGTCCTGGTCGATTCGTTCTTTCTCTTTTTTGCTGCGATCTTTCTGGCCGCCACAGCGCTGACTATTTTGCTTTCCGTGCGCTATCTGGAGCCGGAAGAGGAGGGACGCGGATCCTTTTACGCGCTTCTGCTATTTGCGTGCGTGGGCATGATGCTGATGGTTTCTGGCGTCGATCTAATCGTGGTGTTGCTGGGTCTGGAAATTATGGGCCTGAGCTGCTTTCTACTTGTCAGCTCTTCTCGAGGCGAACAGCGTGCGAATGAAGCTGCGCGAAGTTACGCTTTTCTGTGGGCTTGCAGTTCGTTTCTGTTGGCCGGCGGTTTTCTGCTGCTTTACCATCAGTATCAATCCACAAATCTCGGGCGGATAGGCGCAGTCCTCGAAGTGCGTTTGAATAATGGCGTGCCCTTCGCCGGGCTGACGGTTTGGCCGGCCGTGCTGGCGCTGGTTTTGCTGGCTGCGGGCGCATTTTTCTTGATCGATGCCGCGCCGCTGCATTGGTTTGCGCCTGGCATTGGCGAATCGGCTCGAACTCCGGTTGCCGCATATCTGAACGCGGCCGCGAAGACGGCCGGCTTTGCGCTGCTTCTACGATTGGCCTCCTTTTTGTTTTTGTTTGCGCATCAGAAGTGGATTCACGTTTGGGGCGGCGTGGCTATTGTGTCGCTGCTTTGGGGAAACATCGCCGCGATCCGGCAGACCAATTTAAAGCGGCTGCTGGCGTATGGTTCCATCGCGCAGGCGGGATTTATTCTACTGGGCCTCGTTGCGGGAACGGAGGCTGGGTTTACCGGCATCCTTTTCTACCTTGGCGTCTACGTCTTCATGACGCTGGGCGCATTTGGAATTTTGATCGCGTTGCAGCAGCGCGGAAGCAACGTGACAGAATTGCGCGATCTGGACGGTTTGTTTTGGCGGAGCCCTGCGGCAGCGTTGCTGTTGCTCGTTTTCATGATGTCGCTGGCGGGAGTGCCCCCGACTGCGGGGTTTTTGGCGAAATATTTTATCGTGAAAGCGTTGCTTGCAGCATCCGCATCCCGAACTCGCGGCGTTTGCGGTAGTCAACGCGCTGCTCAGCGTCTACTACTATGGCCGCGTCGCGGCGCATGCATTGAAGAAACCGCACGCCGATGCGCTGGCACTTGAAGCGCCGGCCTTCTACGATAAGCAACGGCCAGACGATCGCGCTGACCGTAGCCGTATTTGTGTCGCTCGCGGCGGGGCTGTATCCTGAACCATTCCTGCGCTTGGCGCGCTACGCCTTTGGACAATAATTTTGGACAATAATCCAAACAAGACGGACTCAGGGTCTTCTTCCGGCCAAAAGGGAACGGGCGCCAACGCTCAGTTTGCCATGGCGATAGAGCTGCCGATCGTATTCGTGGCCGCGGTCGTCATCGGCGGCGGCCTGGGATATTTTATCGACCACTGGCTGCACACCAAATTCATCTTCACGTTTATTCTCGGCGGACTGGGGTTTGTCGCCGGATTGCGCGAAATTTTGCGGCGCCTACCAGGCTGATGGTGATGGAAAGCGCTGACCATCCTTCGCCGAGCGAGATTAGTCCCGCTGCCGCCTCAGTTTTCGCGCGCACGGAACGCAGAATCGCCTGGCTGACGCTGGTTCTTGGCGGAGCAGCCGCCATCTTCGTGGCACTCCTGCGCCACCCAGCGTGGGCGGAGGGCCTGGCGATTGGCACCGCGCTGGCATGGCTCAATTTTCGCTGGCTAAAGCGCGGACTGGATGCACTAGTTGCAGTCTCCACAGCGCAAGAGGGATTTGCCAAGCCGCGAATCCCGGTTGGAACATGGTTCACCTTGATGTTCCGCTACGGCTTGATAGCCTTCTGCGTGTATGTTATTTTTGAAGTTCTGAAAGTTCCCCTTGCGAGCATGGTAGCGGGTTTGTGTGCTTTAGGAGCCGCGACAATGGCGGCAAGTGTGTACGAAATCCTGCGACCCGAACCTAGGGCGCACCTGGAATAGGGAATGGAACATCACGTAAGCTGGCTGACACATCTTGTAAATCAGATCTTCGGAGCGCCAGCCCTGGCGCTGCTGACGGCGCTCCACATCAAGCCGAGCTATCCAGACACACCCATACCTGAGCACGTCGTGATGGCGCTGACGGTGCTGGTTGTGGGCACATTGCTAGCGCTTTTACTGAGGGCGCGCTTGTCCGTCGAGCGGCCGGGAGCTTCGCAGCAAATCGCGGAACTGCTGCTGACAAACTCGATGGGGTTCGGAATCAACGACGTTCTAGAAGAGAACGCCGGGCACGACTGGAAGAAGTACGTCCCGATGGTGGGCACGGTGGCGCTGTTCATTTTGTTGGCGAATCTTTTTGGTGCGTTTCCTTTCTTGAGCGCCCCGACGGCGAACGTAACCGTTCCGCTGGCATGCGCGATCATCACCTTTGTCTATTTCAACTGGCAGGGTATCAAGCACCACGGCCCGGCAGGATACGCAAAGCATTTTTCGGGGCCAGTAGCATGGCTATCCCCGCTGATGTTTCCAGTGGAAATCATCAGCACTACCGCGCGATTGCTCTCGCTGACGGTTCGTCTCTGGGCCAACATTTTTGCCAGCGATCTTATTTATGGATTGTTCCTCGGTTTGTTCACCGGACTTGCCGTCTGGGCTGGTACGAAGTCTGCGATCGCGGGCATCGTGCTGGGCGTATTCCCGGCACTCGCTCCCATCGCTTTTATTATTCTGCACGTGTTCGTGTCCGTCGTGCAGACGTACGTTTTCGCGATTCTGCCAGCCGTTTACATCGGTCTGGCCACGGCGGACGAGCACTAGTCCGGGACGGGATAGACTGCTGGGACGGGCTGAAGCCCGCCCCTACACCCACGCGAAGGTCTCGAGACAGTGGTTGGTCCATAGAGTTTGTTAGCCGCTTCAGCGTGAGCCCGGCTGCACGGTGTCCGGGAACCACCTCCTGGCGGCAATTCATGAGGAGGAAGTTATGAAGAAGCTAGCAGTTGTATTGTTCGTAGCGATCGTCGCGGTGTTGGTACTCGCACCGGGAGCGTTCGCGCAAACGGCAACAGAAGCGGCGAAGCCGCCAATCAACCCGACCACTTTGGTGATCGCGGTTGGCTTTGGCGTGGCCGTTGCAGCATTCGGCGGCGGTTTGGGACAGGGACGGATTGCGGCAGCGGCCTGCGAAGGCATCGCGCGGAATCCAGGAGCGGCTGGCGGCGTTCGTGCAGCCATGATTCTCGGTCTCGTGTTCGTCGAGACGCTGACGCTGTTCACCTTTGCGTTGGGTTTCCTTCTCTACTCGAAGCTCTAATCGGGTACCTATCACACGGAATTGCAGAGGCCCAGAGGCGAAAGCTTCCGGGCCTTTTGTTTAGCCCAACTCCCCGCGTATCCAGAAAGCATGAAGTAAGCGTATGAGGGGATTGGGGTTGCGCGGTTTGTTGCGCGTGCGGATGTGCTGGTATGGAGGAGCACAGACTGAAGTCTGTGCCACCGGCCCCCTCCCACTTTTCTCGTAAACGCGGATTCTAAAGAACTTAACTCTTTCCGTAAGGCTTTTAGAATGAATACTTGCGGGGATTTACTGGAAGTGCTCATTCTAAAGGGGTTGCGAGCCCAGAGAAACCGGCAAAACACGGCGCAACGCGGCGCTTTTTAATTGATTCATTTTAAAAGACTTAGTCGGATCAGGGAAAACGGTGGGCCCAAAATAAAAAAGCGGCAGCAGAGCTGCCGCACCCCACGAACGCAAAAAATCACAAAATCAATCAAAGCACAAAATGGAAATAAAGCAAGGGGAATCCCCGCGGAGGTGGTAAGTCGCCCGGCTCGCGTGTCAATGGGGAAATATGGCCGATGGGTGTACGGAGTGTTTGAGGCTCAGCGGGGCTTGGGTGACGCCAGGGTCGTCGCTAGACGACCTGCGATGTTGAAGGCGATTGGCCAAAGCAGGTAGAGAACGACCACCAGGAACATTACTTCGAGACCCTCGCCGAACGCCCACATTCCCGACGAGGCATTCTGGGTAGCGATGATCTGGGAGGTCGAGACTCCAGTGGTGGCAGACTCATACAGGATTATCAGATTGCGCTTGAGAACCATGGCCTCAAAGGCCAGAAGCCAGATGATCACGAAGCGGCACACTTCGTAACTGACGCGCACAAACGGATTTAGACGGCGCACGAACCGCGTATGGCGGTCCGCGTCGTGGAGGGCGCCGTCATTCAGCATCACCAGGATGGCGAACCCGAAAGGCCCCAAAGCCGCCAAAATGAGCCACCACGAGGATCGCTGCTTGGACCGAATCACCAGAAAGCACGCTAACAGCCACAGAATCCCCATAACCGCGAACGATGCCCACAGTGAGCCGATCTTCAGAAGGCTGAGGAGATGGAAGTTCCGCGCATAATTCGGATGCCCTGCCGCAATTTCGGGATTGATGAGGCTGAACGACAATCCTCCCAGAATCATGACCGCGGGAATCAGCGACAGCATGATAATCGCTACGACCATTTGTTTCTTCATTATCCAAATTTTGACATAGGCTGCTTGGGCGGCTGGGGGGCAGTGAGACTTATGTGTATTCGTTGCTAACTCCCGATTGGAAGGGTTGCGGGTGACTTGGGTTCTGCGGGTTAGGCGAGCAGACCAGGGGCGGGGCGCCACGTGCCGTCGGCGGTTCCATAGGGGCAGCAAAGGCGTTGGTTGTGGGAAGGCGAGCTTCGGGCGGGGAGTCTTAGCGGTTGAGGAGATCGGGTCGGAGGAGGTAATTCAGCATGGAACTGGGGAGCAGACCCAGGAAAATGGTGCCGAAGGCGGCGATGGCCAGGACTACGTTGACGGACAAGGGGAAGCGAGCGGGGGCCGTGGCGGCGATTTCCGGGCTTGGTTCGCGCATGTACATCACAACGATGAGGCGAATGTAGTAGTAGGCGCCGATGATGCTGTTGATAGCCATGAGGACGGCCAGCCAGATGAGGTTGGAGTCCACGGCGGCCTTGAAGATGTAGAACTTGCCGAGGAAGCCGGCAGTGACGGGCAGGCCGAGCAGCGAAAGCAGGAAAAGGGAGAGGACAGCAGCTACCACGGGCTGGCGCTCGGCGAGGCCCGCGAAGTCGTCTAGCTGGAGGTGCTTTTCGCCGGCGCCGCCAAATTGCGAAACGATGGTGAACGCGCCGACTTTTACGAGCGCATAGCTCAGCAGATAGAAAAGGACAGCAGCGAAGGCCGGGCTGGCGCCAATCTCCGTGCCCTTGAGCTTCGTAACCGCGGCGAAGGCCACGAGGATATAGCCTGCGTGGGCGATCGAGCTGTAGGCCAGAAGGCGCTTGACGTTGGTCTGAAGCAGCGCGCCGAGATTTCCGGCGAACATGGTGAGCACCGCGAGAATCCAGAAGGCCCAGAACCAGAATTGCGTGGCGGCAGGGACGTCGGCAAAGATGCGCAGGAGAAGCGCGAAGGCCGCGGCTTTCGGTCCCGCGGAGAAGAACGCAGTGACGGGCGTGGGGGCGCCTTCGTAAACGTCCGGTGTCCAAATCTGGAAGGGAGCGGCGGCGACTTTGAAGCCGAGGCCGATGAGGATGAGTGCGAGGCCGAGCTTCAGCATGGTGCTGGTGGGATCGGCGGCATCCATTCTGAGTAGATTCGTGGTGCCGGTGACGCCGTAGACGAGCGCGATGCCGTATAGAAAAAAGGCCGTGGCAAACGAGCCGAGAAGGAAATACTTCATCGAGGATTCGCCGGACTTCAGCGTGTCTCGGCGATAACCCGCGAGGATGTAGCTGGAGATGGAACTCAGCTCGAGGCCGATAAACGCGGTGAGCAGCTCTTGTGCGGAGGCGAGGACGCCCATTCCGGCGGTGGCGAAGAGGATGAGCGCGTAGAATTCCGCGTCGGCCAGCCGTTCACGGTCGAGATAGGGCGCCGCGGCGAGAATGACGAGAATGGCGACCAGCCCGACGAGATGGCTGAAGAAAATGCTGAACGGATCGGCGGCGACGAGTCCCGAGAATGCGGAGCCCGGATTGTGCACGGCATAAAAATTGCCGCAGACGCCCAGGAGCGCGCCGGCCACGGCGACAAAAGTCAAAACTTTGCGGCTTTTGACGAACGGCTGGAGCAGCATGAGGAGCGCGCCAAAGCCGCACCAAATGAGTTCCGGCAGTACGCGAAGCATATCTGCGGAGTTGGGGAACGCGGACATTTAGCGGGTTCCGAGCCTTTCCAGTGAGTTTTGCTTTGGCGCGACGTCGGCGGGCGCGGTTGAAGCTGCGGGCACGGTTGAAGCGGGCACGGCCCTTCGAGGCTCCCTTCGTTCCTCAGGGCAAGCCGCGCAAACGTGCGGTGCCCCAGCGGGAGACTGGGCTTCTTCGGCGCGTGGCGGGCGATCCATTTGTTTGATCACGGAATCGCTCGCTGATGCGGTGCGGCCTGTGATAAAGACCGATCCGATGCCCATCCAGATCGTGATGATGGCCATGGTGACGAGAATAGCGCGCTCGCGAGCGGATGTGTCCGGCAGCGTGCGATTCTTCTCGACGGTAATTTCGCCGAAGAAAACTTTCTGGTAAGCCCACAGCAAATAACAGGCCGAGAGAATCACGCCGGTGGCCGCCCAGGCTGCCCAGCTAAAATGCACTTGATACGTGCCGAGCAGGATCAGGAACTCGCCGACGAAGCCATTGAGCATGGGCAGGCCGAGCGACGAGAGCGCGACGAAAAGGAAAAACGCGGCTAGGCGGGGCATCGGCGTGGCGAGGCCGCCGAACTGAGACATTTCAAACGTGTGGCGGCGATCGTAGAGCATGCCGACGAGCAAAAATAGGCCGCCGGTGGAAATGCCGTGAGCGAGCATCTGGAAGACGGCGCCCTGCATGGAAATCGGATGGAACGCGAAGATGCCGAGGACGACGAACCCGAGGTGGCTGACGCTGGAGTAAGCGACGAGTTTTTTGAGATTGGGTTGGACGAGAGCGACCAGCGCGCCGTAAATGATGCCGATAATGGCCAGAACCGCAATCGGGAATGCAAACCGTTTTGAGGCTTCCGGGAAGAGCGGCAGGCAAAAGCGGATCATGCCGTAGGTGCCCATTTTCAGGAGGACGCCGGCGAGCATCACGGAACCTGCGGTGGGAGCTTCGACGTGGGCGTCTGGCAGCCAGGTGTGGAAAGGGAAGAGCGGAACTTTGATGGCGAAGGCTACGAAGAACGCGAGGAAGAGAAGCGTTTCCGTGCCGCGAGGGAGAAGAAGTGCGCCAGACTGGAGGGTTTGCTGAATGAGGGGCAGGTCGAACGTGCCAGTGGCGTTGTAGAGCCAAATGATGCCGACCAGCATCAGGATCGAGCCGGCCATGGTGTAGAGAATGAATTTGACGGCGGCGTAAATGCGGCGGTCGTGACCCCAGATACCGATGAGCAGGTACATCGGAATGAGCATTACTTCCCAAAAGAGGAAGAAGAGGAAAAGGTCCAGCGAAAGAAAGACGCCTACGACGCCGACTTCCAGAAGCAGGAGGGCGATGAAGAATTCCTTAACGCGTTTCTGGATGCTGCTCCACGAACAGAGAATCGAGATTACCGTCAGAAAAGTCGTCAGGATGACGAGGAACATGCTGATGCCGTCTGCGCCGAGGTGATAGTTGATGTAGGTCTGCGCTGCGGAGCCGTGCGGACCTAGTGCGATCCACGGATGATTTTCTACAAGTTGGTAACCGGCGCTGCCGAGCGGGACGCCGCGGAGCAGCCACCAGAGCGACAAGATAAATTCGGCGAGAGATACGGCGAACGCCAGGCGGCGAATCCATTCGTGGTCGTCGCTGCGAAGGAACAGCAAGGCGAGCGCGCCAATCGCGGGCAGGAAGATCAGAATCGAGAGCAACGGTCCGCTGGGCATTAGCGCACCATCCCAGAGACTGGCGCAGCAGCAGACGGCCAGAAGAAGATTACCGCGATGACGACAATCGCGCCGATGACGACCCACACGGCGTAACTTCGCGTGTTTCCGGATTGCGTGCGGCGTACGGTGTCACCGATCGCGGTAGCGCCGCTGGCGATGCCGTTGACGGTGCCATCGATGCCAGCAACATCTACGCCCTTCCAGAGCACATTTGTGGAAATCCACATCAGCGGCTTGATGATGACGGCGGCGTAGAGTTCATCGACGTAATATTTATTTAGAAGAGTGTTGTAGACAGGCTTCATGGACTTGGCGAGCTGCTCCGGCTTTTGGGGCTGGCGGATGTACAGCCAGTAGGCTACGCCGAGGCCAATGAGCGCCGACGCAACGGCAACGATGGCGAGAATGATTTCAAGTTGGTGCGCGGCCGCCTCACTCAAGGCTGCGACGCTTTCCGGCGTGCCGAAGATGGGGGCGAGAAAGCTCGCGAAATAATCGGTGCCACCCCACAGTGCAGGAGCGGCGATCCAGGCGCCGGTCACGGAGAGTACCGCGAGAATGACCAGCGGGCCGAGCATGCTCCAGGGCGATTCGTGGACATGGACATGATGCTCGTCATAGCGCGGCTTGCCAAAAAAAGTGAGGAAGATCAGGCGGAACATATAGAACGAAGTGAGCAACGCAGTCAGCAAGCCGATGGCGTAGAGCGGATGTCCACCCGCGATCTGGAACGCGCCGAACAGGATGGCGTCTTTGCTGAAGAAGCCGGCTAGCGGCGGAATGCCGGCAATGGCCAGCGTGGCGATGAGCATGGTCCAGTAGGTGTACTTGATTTTCGTGCTCAAGCCGCCCATTTTGCGCATGTCTTGCTCGCCGCCCATGGCGTGAATCACGGAGCCGGCTGCGAGGAAGAGAAGCGCTTTGAAGAACGCGTGCGTCATCAGGTGGAAGATGCCCGCCGAAAACGCGCCGACGCCGCAGGCCAGGAACATGTAGCCAAGCTGGCTGACAGTGGAATAGGCCAGAACTTTTTTGATGTCGGTCTGAACGAGGCCGATGGTGGCGGCAAAGAACGCGGTGGCACAGCCTACGATGGCTACGACAACCATGGCCGTCTCGGAATGCACGAAGAGGATGTGCGACCGAGCAACGACGTAGACGCCCGCGGTGACCATGGTTGCCGCGTGAATCAAGGCGCTGACGGGTGTGGGGCCTTCCATGGCGTCCGGCAGCCATACGTAGAGAGGAAGCTGCGCGGATTTTCCGGTGGCGCCCATAAAGAGGAGCAGGCAGGCAATCGTCATCGTGCCGAACTGGCCCCAGGGCTCATGAGCCCAAGAGGGGTTCGATGCCTGATCGAACACAGCCTTGAAGTCCAGGGTATGGAAGGTCCGGAACAACAGGAACATGCCTAGCATGAAGCCAAAATCGCCGATGCGATTGACGATGAAGGCTTTTTTGCCAGCGTCCGATGCCGACTTCTTCAGGAAATAGAAACCGATCAGCAAGTAGCTGCAAAGGCCGACGCCTTCCCATCCGACGAAGAGAAGAACGTAGTTCGCGGCCAGCACCAGGATGAGCATGAAAAACATGAACAAATTCAGGTAGGAGAAGAAGCGGTAGTAGCCGCTCTCATGGGCCATGTAGCCGGTCGAATAGATGTGGATGAGGAAGCCGACGCCGGTGACGACCAGCAGCATGACGACGGTGAGCTGATCCATTTGCAGGTCAAAGCCCGCCGTGAAGGAGCTCGCCGAAATCCAATCGAAATAGTGATTGTGGACGAACGTTTGCCCGCTGGCGAAATATTCGCGCACGGCTTCCAGCGCGAAGCCGAACGAGAGCCCTGTCGCGCCGAGGGCCACGCTGTTGACGATTTTATTGGACCACTTGCCGCCGAGCAGGCCGTTGATGGCCGAGCCTAGCAGCGGAAGCAGCGGAATGATCCACAGATGATCGAGTATGGGCATTAGAGTTTGAGCAAGTCCACGCGCTCGACGTTCAGCGATTGCCGGTTGCGCGCCGTGAGAATGATAATTCCCAGCCCGACGGCCGCTTCCGCCGCGGCTACGACGATCACGAACAAGACGAATACCTGCCCGTCCGGCTTGTGCATGGACTGGCTAAAGGCCACAAACGCCAGATTGACGGCGTTGAGCATCAATTCGATGGACATGAAAATGGTGATGACATTGCGCTTGAACACGAACGCCACGACGCCGAGTCCGAACAAAACGGCGCTGAGAATCAGGTAGTAGCTTGTCGGGACCATCTTCAGCTTTTCTCCCGCTGCGCGAGAACGATCGCGCCGAGTATCGCCACGAGAATGAGAAAGGAAGTCAGTTCGAAGGGATAAACAAAATCCTTAAAGAGCATGAACGAAATGTCTTTTGTGTTGGCCAGCGTGCCCGATTGCAGGCCAGCCTGCGCGGTCTCGTTCGAACGCCAGATAACCACGGCCAGAAATCCCAGCAGGGCGACGGCCAGCGGGATACCTGCAATTCCCGCAAGTTTCGAAACATTCGTGCGTTCTTCGACGCCGGCATTCAGCAGCATGATGACGAACACGAACAGCACCATAATGGCGCCGCCGTAGACGATGATCTGCACCGCGGCGACGAATTCCGCGCCCATCAGCAGGTAAAGACCGGCTAACGCGATCATTACAACGATCAGCGAAAGCGCGCTATGAATCGGATGCCGCTGCAGGATGAGGCTCAACGCGCCGAGCACGGCAATCGCTGCTAGCACGAAGAAAATCGCGAGTTGCGGCGTCACTTCGCACCCCACATCGACTTCGCCAGCATGGCAAAAGCTGTGATGACAACGTTCGCGATCGAAACGGGCAGCAGCAATTTCCAGCCAAAAGACATGAGCTGGTCATACCGGAATCGCGGAAGCGTGCCGCGCATCCATACGTACACAAACAAAAAGACAAAAATCTTCGCCAGCAGCCAGAACGGGCCTTGCACAAACTCGTTCACGAACTGCAATTGCGGGACAGCCAGCGCAATTCCAATCGCCGCCATCGCGGTACCGATTCCGGGAAGAACGAGTTTGCCAAAGATCGTTTCGTAGCGGATTCCGTCCCAAATGACCCACAATCCAAACGGAATCAGAATCACCGAGGGGAGATAGTACGTAAACGTCCAGCTTGCCGGGAAGGGAGACAGCCATCCGCCGAAGAACATAATCGTGCAAAGGCACGAGACGGTGATCATGCTGGTGTATTCAGCGATAAAAAACATCGCGAATTTGAAACTGGCGTACTCCGTGTGAAATCCGGCAACCAGTTCTGATTCGGCTTCTGGAAGGTCGAAGGGCACGCGGTTTGTCTCTGCGACTGCGGCGACAAAGAAGCAGAAAAAACCAAGAATTTGCGGCCAGACGTTCCAGCCGAAAATGCCGCGCTCGGGATGCTGGGCTTGCGCGGCGATGATGTCGCGCAAATTAAAGCTTCCCGCAAGCAGGAGGACGCCCACGACCGACATAGTCAGCGCCAGCTCGTAGCTAACCATCTGCGCCGAGCTACGCAGGCCGCCTAGCAGAGGATATTTGCTGTTCGAAGACCAGCCGGCCAGCGCGACACCATAAACGCTGAGCGCCGTGATGGCGAAGAGGGCCAAGATGCCGATGTTCAGATCGGCGATGCCGAGCGAAATGTCCCGATCAAATATGTGCAGCGGCTTCGGCCCAAACGGAATAATTGCGATGGAGGTCAGCGCGAGCGCGAGCGCCATGAGCGGCGCGAGAAAATAGGTGAATTTGTCCACGCCAGCCGGCGTCGGATCTTCTTTCAAAAGAAACTTCAAGCCGTCGGCTGCGGGTTGCAACAAGCCGTGCGGCCCGACGCGATGCGGTCCCCAGCGCGACTGCATGTGTGCCACGACTTTTCGTTCGAACCACGTGAGATAGGCGTTGACGGTGAGAACGATGAAAAGCAGAAGCGCAATCTTTACAATATAAATGATGATCGTGGCGTGATCGGATAAGAAGGAGGTTAAGAAGGGAATCACGGCTTGGCTTCCGCCTCCGGGAGAGATTCCATCATGGTGCAGAAGCGGCCAAGCGTGCCGCTCGTGAAAAGTGTGTCTTGCGCGGAGCGAATCAGGCCGACAGGAACGTCATAAGGCGCATGGCCATTCTTCGCCAGGTGAATGCGCGTGGCCTCCGCGCCGCCGGTCAGCAATCCCGCTGCCTGCACATCATAACCAGGAACTGCCTTGCGAATTTCTTCGAAGACGTTGGCAGGCGCTTTGTAGTGGAAAGCTTTGCCCAAGCCCAATTTTTCCAATTGGTGCGAAAGAATGCGCAGCAAATCGAAATCGCTGCGCGGGCCCATCACTTCGGCGGCTTTGTGCAAAAGCTGAATTTCGCCGGAAGTGTTGGTGACGGTGCCCTCTTTTTCGTAAGCCGACGCAGCCGGGAAGACGATGTCCGCGAGTTTCGCCGTCTCCGTCAAAAACATCTCGTGAACGATCAGCAGATCGAGCTTGCCGCGCCCAAATCCAAGTGTGCCAAAATGCGAAAGGGGGTTTGCGCCCATCACGTAAAGTGCTTTGAGCTTGCCGTTTTGGGCGGCATCTATCATGGCGGGCGCGGTCAGCCCAGCTTTTGAGGGGATTACGCCGCCCCAGAGCCGTTCGAATCCTTCGCGCGCCGACGAATCGTCCGCATGGGCGTAGCCAGGGAGCCGGTCGGGCAGCAGTCCCATGTCGGCTGCACCGCGCGAATTTGCGTAATCGCCCAGCGCCATGTAGCGAACTTTGCCGTGGAGTTTTGATCCGAAGGCCACGAGCTGCGCGATCGCCGCGCCGGTCACTTCCGCGCCGAAGACGATAGCGACATCGGGCTCTGCATCGAGCGCCGCTTTCACTTGAACCAGTTGCTCGACGAGATTGCTCGGCAGCTGGCCCTCTTCGTGAGCCATGAAGCGAATGGCAGCTGCTTCCTGGCCCGCCAGGAGCTTCACGAATTGTGTAGCCTTGCGCTTCAGCTTGATCTCATGCGCATTCAAAATAAAAAGCTTTGCGCCAAAGTGGCGAATGCCTTTGCGGATCTGCCAGGCAGCCAGCGGATTCTGCTCCGTAGGATCGTTGCCAACCAGCAGGACGGCTTTCGCTTCCGCCAATTGCTTCATGGTCAGCAGGGAATCGTTGGCGTTGTCGCCTAGCGCAGTGACTAGGCCTGTGTAATCCGCGGTGCGGTGATGGTCGATATTGTTCGTTCCAAACGTAGCGCGCGCCATCCGCTGAAACAGATAATTCTCTTCGTTCGAAGTACGGTTCGAACCGATAAAGCCGATCGAGTCTTTGCCGCCGGCGTCGTAAACCTGCTTGAGACGCGTCGCAGCCGTCTGCGCGGCTTCTTCCCAGGAGACGGGATAAAGCTTGTCGCCTTTGCGAACCATCGGTTGGCGAATGCGCTCGGGGTGCTTGGTGAAATCAAAGCCAAAGCGCCCCTTGATGCACAGAAAATCCTCGTTGATCCCAGAGAGGTCGCGGTTATTCGCCCGCATGATTTCGTGATTGCGCACGCTCAGCGTCGTTTTGCAGCCATTCGAACAATGCGTGCAGACGGTCGAGACGTAGGTCATCTCCCACGGGCGCGTTTTGTAGCGGTACGTGCCGCTGGTCAGCGCGCCCACGGGGCAAATGTCAATGCACATCCCGCACTCTTCGCACTCGAGATGGTCTTCGCGGTTTGGAATGATGATGCTGTTCGCGCCGCGCATGCCCACGCCGAGGGCCTTCACATCCATGCCTTCATCGCACACGCGCACACAGCGGAAGCAAAGAATGCAGCGCGGGGCATCGTAATAAACCAGCTCCGACCATTTCTCTTCTGGCCGATGGATTTTTTCTTCAACGAAGCGGCTGGTATCCGCGCCGTAGCGGAAGACCATGTCCTGCAGTTCGCACTCGCCGCCCTTGTCGCAAACCGGGCAATCGAGGGGATGATTCGTCAACAGAAATTCCAGCATGGCCTTGCGGGCGCCGCGAACCTGGTCGGTGTTCGTTCGAACGACCATGCCTTCGGTGGCGATCAGCGTGCACGCCGTCTGCAGCTTCGGCATTTTTTCCACTTCGACGAGGCACATGCGGCAAGCAGCTTGTAATGAAAGCCCAGGGTAATAGCAGAACGACGGCACTTCTGTACCGATGCGGCGCGTCGCTTCGATCACCAGCGTGCCCGGTGGAACCTGCACGTCGCGGTCGTTAATCTTCAGCGTAACTAGCTTCGTTTCTGCCATGGATTCCTAACGCGAGCCGACAAGCGCTTCCGCGGATTTATACGCACAGCGTCCGTGCAAGTGATCTTCGAATTCGTTGCGCCATTTTTGCACAATGCTAATCGTCGGCAGTGCAGCGGCGTCTCCGAGCGGGCAGAAGGTGCGGCCAAGCATGTTTTTCGCTAACTCGCCCACGATATCAATATCTTCTGTCACGGCCGTAGCCCGCATGGAAGCGGTCCAGCATCTTCTTCAGCCAGGACGTGCCTTCGCGGCAGGGAATGCACCAGCCGCAGGATTCGTGCGCATAAAAATGCATGATGCGGCGCGCCATGTCCACCATGCAGGTGGTTTCGTCCATGACCACCATGCCGCCGGAGCCGAGCATCGAGCCCGCTTTGGCGACCGAGTCGTAGTCCATCGGGATATCGATTTCGTCGGCGGTCATGATCGGACAGGAACTTCCGCCAGGAATGATAGCTTTTAGTTTCTTCCCGCCGGGAATCCCGCCGGCCATTTCGTAGATGAACTTTTTCATGTTCATCCCGAGCGGAATTTCGTAGATGCCGGGCTTTGCGATATGGCCCGCGACACACAGCAACCGTGTGCCGCCGTTTTTCGGCGTGCCGCGCTTGGCGTACGCCTCGCCGCCTTCCAGAATGATGGCTGGAACGGAGCTGAGCGTTTCGACGTTATTAATGATGGTGGGGCAGCCGTAGAGGCCGACAACGGCAGGGAAGGGCGGCTTGATGCGCGGGTAACCGCGTTTGCCTTCGAGCGATTCCATCAACGCGGATTCTTCGCCACATTCGTACGCGCCGGCGCCGGTATGCGTGAGTATGTCGAAATCGAAACCCGAGCCGAGAATATCTTTGCCCAGGTAGCCGTGGGCATAGGCTTCTTCCACCGCGGTCTGCACAATGTCCAAAACGTAGCGATATTCGCCGCGTACGTAAATGAAGCCACGGTGCGCTCCAAACGAGCGCCCCGCAATGATCATGCCTTCGATCAACTGGTGGGGATCCATCTCCATCAGCGGGCGATCTTTGCAGGTTCCGGGTTCCGATTCATCAGCGTTGCAAATTAGGTATTTCGGCTTCGGCGAATCCTTGGGTACGAACGACCACTTCATGCCGGTGGGAAAGCCGGCGCCGCCGCGCCCGCGCAAGCTGGATTTTTTTACTTCGTCGATGATCGTTTCGGGCGTCATTTCCTTCAGCGCTTTTTCGAGCGCTTTGTAGCCGTCGTGCTGCAGATAAACATCGATCTTGCGGGCGTCCTTAATCCCCCAGCGCCTGCTGATCAGCGGGGTTTCGCCGGGCTCTCGCGGATGAAGCGCGCCGGCAGTCACCGGCTCAGGCGGCGGGACTTTGCCGCCATCCAATTCCTTAATGATGCGATCGAACTTGAGTGGCGTGAGATTTTCGTGGAAGTCGTAATTCACTTGCATGGCCGGCGCGCCGGTGCACGCTCCGATGCACTCAACCTCTTCAAGGGAGAACACACCGTCCTTGGTCACTTCTTTGTGCCCGATTTCCAGGCGCTTTTTGGCGCGATCCAGAATTTCGTTGCCGCCGCGCAGCATGCAGGCTACGTTGGTGCAAACCTGGACGTGAAACTTGCCCATGGGCTTGCGGTGCAGCATGGAGTAGTAGGCGAGAGTTTCCTCGACCTGAACGTTGTTCAGGTCCAGCCGCCGCGCGATTTCCGCGATCATCTCGTCGCTCACCGAGCCATATTCGTCCTGCGCGTACATCAGCATGGGAATCAGCGCGCTGCGCTTGAACGGATACGCGGTCTGCAACTTCTCGAATCTCTGCGCAAGTTGTGGAGTCAGTTCCATCCCGTTACCAGTTTCCCCTTAGCACCGCGTTCGCGCAGCATTCTGCGCCACTACAACTGCCACGATTGCTAGCGATCGACTTCTCCTAGCACGATATCAATAGTCCCGATGCACGCCACCACGTCGGAAATCAACTGGCCGGTCACCAGCTTCGGCAACGCCTGCAGATTGATGTATGACGGCGAGCGGAAATGCGCGCGCAACGGTTTTGGCGAGCCGTCACTGGCGATAAAGCAGCCCAATTCGCCGCGCGGCGATTCCACGGTCGCAAAGGCCTCGCCTGGAGGCGGCGAGAAGCCTTCGGTGAAAATTTTGAAGTGGTAGATGAGCGCTTCCATCTCCGTCTTCATCTTTTCGCGCGCTGGAGGAACGATACCCGGCGCTTCTGTTCGAATGGGTCCGCTATCCGTAATTTTGGCCATCGCCTGACGCACAATCTTCAAGCTCTCCCGCATTTCCAGCACGCGCACCATGTAGCGAGCGAAACAATCGGATTCCGTGCGTGTCGGAACGTCAAATTCAAACTCGTCGTAGCTGGAATAGGGAAATACCTTGCGATTATCGTAGGCCACGCCAGCCGCGCGCAGCGTGGGTCCAGTCATGCTCAGCGCCACGGCATCTTCCGGCGAAATATAGCCGACGCCCTGCAGGCGCCCCATCCAGATGCGATTGCCCGTTAGAAGTGATTCGTAATCGTCGATGCGGCTGGGCATCATCTTCAGGAAGCGCTCGACTGCCCCGCGCCAACCCGCCGGAGGCTCCAGCGCAATACCGCCGATGCGAATGTAGCTCGTCATCATGCGCTGTCCGGCAAATAATTCGAAAATCTTCAGAATCTCTTCGCGCTCGCGGAAGCAATAAAGGAAAACCGACATCGCGCCCATATCAATGGCATGCGTTCCAAGCCACACTAGGTGTGAAGAAATGCGCTGCAGTTCCACCAGCATGACGCGAACGTATTGCGCGCGCTTGGGAACCTCGAGGCCCAGCAATTTTTCCACCGCGAGGCAGTACACCAGGTTGTTGCCGAGCGGATTGAGATAGTCCATCCGATCAGTAAGCGTGATGGCTTGCGAATACGTCTTGTCTTCGCAGCTCTTCTCGATTCCAGTATGCAGATAACCCAGATCAGGAACAGCTCGAACAACCGTCTCGCCATCCAGCTCCAAAAGCACACGCAGCACGCCATGGGTCGAAGGATGCTGCGGCCCCATGTTAAGGACCATCGTTTTTGTTGCGCCGGTGGCTGTCTCGACAGTCGTCATACAGAGCTCTTTCTGAATCCGGTGACCATCGGCACGTCGCGATAACCCTCGACGGGATAGTCCTTGCGCAGCGGATGGCCTTCCCAGTCGTCTGGGAGGAGGATGCGCCGCAAGTCCGGATGCCCCGTGAAACGGATGCCGAAAAGGTCAAAAATCTCGCGTTCCAGCCAGTTTGCCCCAGGCCAGACGGGTACCAGGGTGTCCACGACAGCGTCCGAACCGGACAAACGAACCTTGAGGCGAATTTTGTCTCGGCGAGGAATTGAAACCAGATGGTAATTCAGCTCGAAACGCGGCTCGTGAGGATATCGATCAACGCAGGTAGCGTCTGAAATGAGGTTAAATCGCAGCTCCGCGTGGTCGCGACACTGTTCGGCAACCGCTCGCAAGATTTTGCGGGGCAGGACGAGCGTCGTCTCGCCTCGAAATTCAATCACTTCTTCGATAGCGTTTGGATTCCACGCGCGCAGGTGCTCGGCCACAACACTAGCGCGTAGGCTGGTATTCTCGGTCACCGTTTCGAAGCCCTCAGGCGCAGGCTAATACTTGTGCCAGTCCAGCGCGCCTTTTTTCCAAAGATAGAAGTAACCCACCAAAAGTATGGCGATGTATACCATCATTTCCGCGAAGCCGTACAGGCCGATGCTCGGGGACATCTTTATAAGGTCTCGGTAGATGTACGCCCAGGGATATAAGAAGATGGCTTCCACGTCAAAAAGAATGAAAACCATCGCCACCAAATAGAATCTTACGGAAACCGGCGCGCGCGCGTCACCGGTAGGCTCCATGCCGCATTCGTAGGGCTGCTGTTTGGCGCGGCTAGGGCGGCGCCAGCCAACCAGCACCGAGGCAGCTGTCAGCGCTCCGGCGAGTGCGGTGGCAATCAGCAGGTGTAAAAGAAGCGGAGCGTACGCTTGTAAGCCTGAATCTGTCATAAGCGAAGGGCTATAATATCCATTCAACCGCCAGTCGGTCAAATGGCGAGAGAAAAATCCTGCGGCGCGCGCTGGCGGCAAAATCATCGGTGAGCGGCCGCCAAGGAAGCGGACGAACTCCATGCTCTTTGGGCATAACACGGATGTGAAAGTGGGAGAGTCGGTCTATCACGTGCAGACCGAAGATCGTGGCACGGCGAACGCCTTGATCGACACGACGGTCTATTGCCGCGGCCGCGTTCTGCATCGCCGCACAAACAATTATATTGATTTGCTGCCGCTTGATCCGGCACGCGAGGAGTCGCTCAGAAAACGAATCGACGACCAGCATCGCACCGTGACCGATGACATTCGTAGCGGTTCATTGCACCTTGTTCCGCCTCCCATGCCTGTGAAAGAACCTCCTGCTGCGAAGGTGGAAGGCGCGGCAGCGCATTCGAATGCGTCCACTGCTCCGCAGCTCACGTTGGAATTGATCAACGCAAAAAGCTGGCTAGCAGGCAAGCGCGCGAATTTGCATGTCGCAGTCCGGAAAAAGCAAAATGGAGAAGCTATTGCTGGCGCTTTGGTCACCGCGCGCATCGACGGGGCTGCTGATGTCACAGAGTTTTCGACGGAAACGGCAGCCGATGGCCAGGCACGGCTGGAATTTGACATGCCGCGGCTTTCCGGAGCCGATCCCGCGCTCGTCATCGAGGCTTCGCAAGCGGATTCGAAAGGCCAGTTGAAATTTCAATTAAAGGCGCGGCCGCGCGTGCCCACGGCGTAGTCGCAGCACTCGCGCTGGCATTCAGGTTTCGAGTTAAATATGGCGATGGAAATGGCAATCTCGATTGTAGTGAACGGTGAAAAGCGCGAAGCACATCCAGGCGCGAAAGTTACCGATTTGCTCGTCACGCTTGGGCTGGATTCCGGCCGCGTAGCCATCGAGCGCAACCTGGAAATTCTTCCCCGGCCCGCATGGGCGCAGACGCCAGTGGAGCCGGGCGACCGCTACGAAATCGTGCAATTCGTCGGCGGGGGTTAAGAACGGCGCGCTATTTCTTCTTTTTTGCTGCGAGGTATTTCTTCCAGGGCTTCCAGTAGAACTTGGGCCAGCCATTGCGAACGCCTTTTTGATCGTGTTGCGGCACGCCGACGTGAACAATCTCCACGACCGCTCCGCCCGGCGCCTTTTCAAACGTCATGATCAGGACGGAGAGTTCGTGTTTTTTCCAGAATCCAGCACGCCACGCTTGCACAATCTGTCTTCCAGGAATAATTTGCAGGTTCTTGCCGCCGATAGCTCCGCCGTGCGCATTCCAGGCCCCGCCCACTTTCCGGCTTAACTTCGCCGGCGCTCCAGTGGAAGCAGCGTGCTTCCTCGAATCCATGTACATCTCGAAGAGCGCTTCCGGCGAAGAGGAAAATTTAACGCGTTGCGAAATGGTCGGTGTCATCGGCTTAGTATCTAACTTTATTTCAAACTTATTTCAGTCCTTCGAGAAGGTGGCCCATTTTATTTTTTTTCGTCTGAAGGTACGCACGGGAAATCTTCGAGATGCGCGGCTGGCAGGGGACACGTTGAGTGACGCGAATGCCGGACTGCTCCAGCTGTCGAACCTTCTCTGGATTGTTGGAAAGCAACCGTATTTTCGTGGCTCCAAGTTTTTTGAGGATTTGCGCTGAAAAATCATAGTCCCGAGCGTCCGCTGCGAATCCAAGTTTTTCGTTGGCCTCGACGGTATCCATCCCGCCATCCTGTAGCTCATACGCGCGAAGCTTGTTCATCAACCCGATGCCACGCCCCTCTTGTGGAAGATAAAGCAGGATGCCCGATCCAGCCTGACCGATTTTCTTGAGCGAGAGTTCCAGCTGGGCTCGGCAATCGCAGCGCAGCGAGGCAAGCACGTCGCCGGTAAGGCATTGCGAGTGCACGCGCACAAGTGGCGCGCTCTTTCCATCGACTTTGCCGCGCACCAGCGCGATGGCTTCGTCCAACGGGCCGCGGCCTTTAAATCCGTAAATCGTGAAACGCCCGTGCCGCGTGGGAAGTGCCGCCTGTGCGACAAGCTCTATTGATGGCCCTGCTTTTTTAGGTAGTTTGTATGCTCGCGATTTTTTGCTCATGTGAAACAACAAGTATATCAGGTACGCCACGCAAGGCTTTACATCGCGCCTATGATTGGCTAGCGTTAGCGAAGACGCGCAGGTAGACCATCGATGGATAACGCCACCGCAGTCCGAGACCTCCTCTTCACCCTATTGTTGAAGGTAGGCGTGGCTTCCTCCATCGCGGCATTGCTCGCGCGCTGGAATACTTTCCGCCGTGTGCTGTTCACCGAGGAGCGCGACCCCGACCAAAAACTGAAGCTAATGCTCTTCATGACGCCTCCGTTGATCCTCGGAGTGACGCTGCGCCTCGTCGGCTATCCCTACCAGTTCGCGGACCTCTCGCTCGAGGGCGCTTTTCTGATGGGCTTGCTCGGCGGCCGCGTGGTCGGCCCGATTGGCGGCGCAATCATCACCATTCCTGCGCTGATCTCTCACGAGTGGCTCGCGATGCCTGCCGCTTCGACCGCCGGATTGCTCGGCGGATTGATCCGCCAGGCGATCCCCAACAAGGAAGATCTTTGGAACTTCGGCCCGTTCACGTTTCTAAACATTCCAAAAGCGGTTGTGCGCCTTCTAAAAAAAGGCCAATTATCCTGGGAAATGGCTCCGCTCGCCGTGTGCGTTGGCTTGGAACTGGGCCGTGTGGCCCTGGTGCACGCGACGAAGCCCAAGTGGCTCTTCGCGATTCATCCGCAGTGGGACTGGTGGCTGGTCCTGACCGTGATCGCGACACTTATGTCCGTCGCTGCTCCCCTGAAAATCTGGAACAACACGCGCATCGAGATGAATCTCGAGCGTCACCAGCAACTCCTGCTGAAAGCGCGGATGGACGCGCTCTCCCGCCAAATCAACCCGCACTTTCTTTTCAATACGCTGAACACCGTCTCCGCGCTCATTCGCTTCGATCCTGACAACGCGCGCGAAGTCGTCCTCAAGCTCAGCAACATCTTGCGGCGCCTGCTTCGCAAACACGAAACGTTTCGTGCCGCTGCGCGAAGAGCTCGAATTCATCGACGACTATCTCGATATCGAAGTCGCACGCTTCGGCCAGGACAACCTCGACATCATCAAACAAATCGACGAAGAAACCCTTGAAGCCTTCGTCCCCAGCATGCTTCTTCAACCAATCGTCGAAAACTGTTTGAAACACGGCCTCGCGCCAAAACTCGATGGCGGCAAAATCCAGCTCCGCACCACAAATCGCGACGGCCGCCTGCACATCGAAATCGAAGACAACGGCGTGGGCATCTCCGAAGAAAAAATGCCACACGTCTACGTCGAAGGCATCGGCCTCAGCAACGTCCGCGAGCGCCTCCGCGTCCTTTATGGCGCCGACTTCCACCTACAAATCGAAAGCCGCCCCGGCCAAGGCACCCTCATCAAAATTGATATCCCCGAATTAGTTTCCGCGATGCAAACAGTTGGTTGAGAGGGATACCAACAGATATAATGGGTTTACGCGCCCGTAGCTCAGTTGGATCAGAGCATCTGGCTTCGAACCAGAGGGTCGGGAGTTCGAGTCTCTCCGGGCGCGCCATTTATTCAGAAATTTCGCTTCAACTGATTCCGCTGACGCGCTGTTGAATATTTATGTTTTACCGCGGGCCTCGGCACGAACTACCGCGCGAAGGATCCAGGCAAAAACGAACAGCGTCAGCCCGCCAACCCAACCGCCGAGAGCGAATGTTCGAGGAAAGTACAGCGCAATCGCAACGCCGCCGCCAACGAGGATCGCGCCTAAGGGAATAAACATGCGCATGCCATACATGAAAGCAAAAGGAAGATAGTGCGCTCCTACCAAAATCATTAACGCTGGATAAAACCAGTTCAAACGAAACACGGTTACAGGTACAAGCAGAAGCATGGTCAGCGGCAGCGCCAACGCGATCTGCATCCCAAGATATCCCAACGGGTTTCCTTTTGTGAGATATGCAGGCCCGCCTGTTAAACGAAGTAACAATAGTGTGATTGGAAATATAAAAAATCCACCGAATACCGCTGTCAGGATGGCCGCACGTGGAGTGGCCCAAGTTCCTACAGCGGCCGACACCAGCCAGATGGCGGACGAAACTAGTTGACCCCAAAAGCCACCGACGAACACGGTGCGCACTTCGCGTTGAGCGTCCTGCACGAGCATATTTGGGCTCTCCGTGGAATATGTTGGATATTTAACTACGCCAGCGTAGCTCCGGCCATCCTCGCGTATTTCTCACTTCTTCGGATTCAAAAACGCCTGATAAACCACAGGCCGGCTCTGATACTCCACCTGAGGACTGTCCGGTCCCAGCACGCGCTGAACCATCCCGATAAAAACTACATCGTTCGTGGGGTCAATCCAGAACCACGTGCCCGCAGCTCCGTCCCAAAAAAACGTGCCGCGCCCATCCGGCAGATTGGCTTCCAGAGGGTCGTACTCGACAGCGCAATCGTACCCATATCCCAAACCGGGCCGCATCACCTGCGCGCCAATTCCAAATTCCCCCGTCAAAAGATTCGGCGCCAGATGGTTCGAGCTCATCAATTGCACCGCTGCCGGCGACAGAATCCGCACGCCATTCAACTCGCCCCCACCAGCTAACATCTCGACAAACCGAAAGTAATCCTCCGCCGTCGTCACCATTCCGCCGCCTCCGGACGGCATCGTCGGCTGCTCCAAGTATTCGCCGCCAAACCCCGGCGCCGGCACAACTTCGCCCTTTTCATTGCTGCGATAGATCGTTACAAAACGCTCCCGCTTGTCTGCCGGCACGAAGAACCCAGTGTCTTTCATGCCCAGCGGCTTAAAAATATGGTTCTGCATGAAGTCGGGCAGCGTTTGCCCCGACAGCTTTTCAATGATGTATCCCTGAATGTCCATCGAAGCGCTGTATACCCACTTCGTCCCCGGCTGATATGCCAAGGGAATCTTCGCCAGCTTCTCAATAAACTCCCGCAGCGACTTCGATTGCATCACCCCTGCGCGCGCATATTCCTTGTCCACCGGCGTGTTCCCGAAGAATCCGTAAACAAAGCCTGCCGTGTGCGTCATCAATTCCTGCATGGTTGGCGGATGAACCGGATCCTCCAGAAGCATGTTTCCCGCTGGATCCACTCCTGTGCACACTTTTAGGTGCGCGAATTCCGGAATATATTTCGCGATCGGATCCGACGGCAGCCATTTGCCCTGCTCGTAGAGAAGCATCATGGCCACGCCAGTCACCGGCTTGGTCATCGAAAACGCGCGAAAGATCGTGTCGCGCGTCATCGGCGCACCGCTGGCCGCGTCGCGCACTCCATACGTGCGGTAGTCCACGACCTTCCCATGCCGCGCCAAAAGCGTGACGGCGCCGGGAAGCTGCTTCGCGTCCACGACCTGCTGCATCAAAGCGTGCAGCCTCTCCAACCGCTCCGAAGAAAATCCCACAGTTTCCGGTTTCGCCAGTGTCATATCGACGATTGCGGGTCCGTTACTGGCAGCCTGCTGGCCGGCAATCCGCGCCGCCCCGCTCGTGAGATACAGAACGCCTACCAAGACCCCTGCCCAATGGAAATACCGTGCCTTCATCACGATCGTTCTCCTCTTCGGCAATCGCCGCGACTTCCGCCATACGTCCGTGCATTTGGCGGACGATTATCCTCCAATTCTCGGTGGGCGCCACACACTTCTCGGATCTTGTCCATGGAGTGCGCCAGCCCAGCCGGCGCTGCCACTTCGCAGGGAACAGCTACTTCTTAACATCCACCATCCGCCGAACACAGATGATTGTTTGACTCAGTTTGCGCAACTATTCGCTCTTGAGTACCACCAGCATTCCATTGTCGATCTTAAAGAGTACGGAATCGAACTGTTGCGTTTTTCCAGAGCCATCCTCGAACGAGACGTGACCGTCGGCTCCGAGCGTTTTCTCTTTCTTGTTATAACGCACATGTCTTGCATGTAGTGTGTAAACGTTGTACTCCACCAAAACCTGAGTGGTGCTGCGTGCTCCCGACTTGGATTGAGTGAATTCACTCACGCCTTTAAATAGGTAGTTCAAGGTGTTGTCAGACGCAACGTACATTTCAAGCGGCGTACCGTCGGCGGCGGGTATCTTGAAAAGCTCTGGCTGAAATGAGCCTCCTGTTTCTATATTAAGGTTAAGATTTGACGAAGTCGTACTCCGGAACGGCGGCCGCCCTGAAGTTTTTTTCCAACGGCCAACCTTCCAATTCACTTTCATTTTGTAAGTTCCGATTGGAAGATCCGCCTGATACAGCCCCGACTCGTCTATCGAAACTGTCTTAGTCACTTTGTCACTCTGGAGTGTCATCGTCGCAGCAACATGATCGCCAATACCCATGATTGTTCCCTGAATGTGAAACGTTTCAGCCTTCGGTTCAGATTGCTCCGCGGCGGTTTGGGCAAATACTGGGGAGACGAGCAATAGCCATCCAAAGATTGAAATTAGGATCTTCATCCTATGCCTCCGATGTATTGCGCAGATTCCATGCGGAGTTGCGCGCCGCTTTATCCCCGCTACCGGCGTAACGGGTTCTGATTGGTCGGTCTCGCGGAGGAGATAGGGCTTTCTTCCCAGTTAGATGTGCCCGATACCCGCGTTTAGCAGGAGCTAACTCAAACTCACGCTATTCGAACAGCTCCGCTGTCGCAAGCGCCCCCGTTCCATTGACGCCTCCGGTTACAAGCACTTTTCCACCTGGCAGCAAGGTCGAGGTGTGATATTCGCGCGCGGTCATCATGCTGCCTGTCAGTTTAAAGCTGCCGGTGGCTGAGTCGAATAGCTCCGCCAAGGCAACCTCAACCCCCGTGGGATCCTGTCCTCCCGTCACGAGCACGGTCCCGTCGTTGAGCAACGTCGCTGAATGCTCTGCGCGCGCGCTGCTCATGCTGCCCGTCACAGTAAAGTTCCCCGCGGTTGGATCGAATAGCTCGGCGGTCGCGGTATGATCGCCGCCGGTCACAAGGACCTTTCCGTCATTCAGCAGTGTCGCCGTATGGTCAAAGCGCCCGGTTGCCATGCTTCCCGTCGGCGCAAAGGTCCCGCTGGCGGGGTCGAACTGCTCGGCCGTCGCGAGACCATCGACGGTAGGGCTCAATCCTCCCGCTACTAGCACCTTCCCATTGTTGAGTAGAGTTGCCGTATGGTTGGAGCGCGCGGTTGTCATGCTGCCCGTGGGCGTAAACGTTCCGCTGGCGGGATCGTAAAGTTCTGCAGTTGCCAGGATCCCGCCTGCCACATTTCCACCGATAATAAGCACCATGCCATTGCCAAGCAGAGTTGCCGTATGGTTGGAGCGCGCGGTTGTCATGCTGCCCGTGGGTGTAAACGTTCCGCTTGCGGGATCGTAAAGTTCTGCAGTTGCGATGGTATTTTGATCGGTGTCCGTCGCTCCCCCCGCTATAAGCACCTTGCCATCTTTGAGAAGAGTTGCCGTCTGCTGCGAACGCCCAGCTTGCATGCTTCCTGTCGGCGTAAAACTTCCACTAGCCGGATCATAAAGCTCCGCCGTGGCCAGAAGGTGTGACACGTCGAGCTGTCCTCCCACGACAAGGACCTTTCCATCTCCAAGCAGCGTCGCGGTTTGTGTGAGGCGCGCGCTGGCCATACTTCCGGTCGATGTGAACCCAGTTGGCGTAATCTGAGGTCCACTACTGCTACCGCATCCAACGAAGAAACCCAAACTGAAAAGCAAGAGTACGAAAAATTTTCTCATGGCACCCTCCACCTTTTGATGTCGCCGCCGCGCCGCGGCGTCATTGCGACACGTCACACTTACATCGCGCGTCGGAACTGTTGGCAAATGCTTGGACCCCTTCACGGGGCATCCCGTTTCTTGCACTTTTCGCACATGCCATGGCACGAATATGGCAGCACTGCACTCCTGCGCAAGCGACAAAGCGCGACAACAGCAGACTCAAGCATTTGTCGTGATTTAACGCTTCTATGCCCATACCCGGTGAGACTGATCTTGTTCTTTTCCGATAGCTGGTGCCCGGCCCGCCGTGTCTGCGTGTGGGGATTTTGATTCTTCCTCCTCTCCAGCCGCACAGTTCAATTGTCCCAATAGCAATTCAGTCCCAGAGTTCGACCGTTCCCTGTAAATGCTTTTACTCCCTCGCTAATCCCGTGCTACCGTTTTCAATGTTCTCATCGTCAAATTCGGCCTTCTGCTCGCTCAACATCTTCGCGCCCTCCTTTGCTTTTGCGTCGTCGATTTCCGTCGTCACCTCCACCGCAAGATCCTCTCGCACCCAAACGCTTCCCATTTTTTCCACAACCAGTAAGCCTTCGACGCACAGCAACGCCTGCAACTTCATTTCTTTCATTCGTTTACTTCATGCGTCTCTGGATACCCATTGGGTGGGGCCCTGTCGACTCCAAATCGCCGGCCAAGTCACTAACCGGAATGTCTCTCGCCACGAGGCGTGCAAAGTCGGATACAATCTGCGCGCCGTAAACGCGGGCTGGAACCGGGACGGCAAGAATTGGCATCGCTGGAATGAATGCGGGAGGCAATCGTGAAACCTTCGAGGCGAGAACTTCTGATAGGCGGCAGCGGAGCATTGGTGGCGACGGCTTTTGGCTTGGGCAGACCATCGGGGATGTTTGCGAACCCGTTAGGCAAGCCAATCGGGTTGGAGCTTTACACAGTTGGGGCAGAGCTCGAGAAGGACTACGACGGCACGTTGCGCCAGGTCGCGGCGATTGGATACAAAGAAGTCGAAACGGGCGTTTCACCGAAGCACAAAGCTGCCGACGTCAAGAAGTCATTGCAAGACGCCGGTTTGCATTGCAAATCCTTGCACATGGGTTTTGGCGGAATGGACGAAGCGCTGCCCTATGCCAAAGAAATCGGCGCGAAGTATGTGATCTCGTCCGTGACGCTTCCAAAAGTTCCCGAACCGGGCAAATTCGACCCGAAAACATTCATGGCACAACTGAGTGCGTTGACGCTGGACGACTTCAAAAAAATCGCCGCGCGTTGTAATGATCTTGGCGAACAGGCCAAAAAAGCCGGCGTGCAGTTCGGATATCACAACCACAATTTTGAATTTAAACCGCTGGCCGGCGGCGAAATCGGCTACGACGTGATTTTGCGCGAAACTGATCCTTCGCTCGTAACATTCGAGCTCGACTGTGGATGGATGGTCGCGGCCGGGCACGATCCAGCGGCCTACTTGACGAAATATCCCAAGCGCTACCGCCTGTTACATATTAAGGATTTCCAGCCCACCGCCAGCCCCTCCACAGGGCTCGACGAAAGTGTGCGCCCCAAGCCCGCCGAGCTGGGCCGCGGTCATATTGATTACGTTCCGATTTTTGCTGCGGCGAAAAACACGGAGGTTGAGCTGTATTACGTTGAGCAGGAGCCGCCGTTTACAACGACGCCTGCGATGGAAGCGATCAAGATCGATTATGATTATTTGCACGCGATGGCGTAGTCTCAGGTAGAAGGGAACTGTACGCGAGGAGTTTTCATGAAAAGACGTGAAATGTTAAGAGCAAGTGTTCTGGCCGGCGCGGCGGCGGCGCTAAGCCCCGCGCTTTCCAATGCTCAAACCGGGGCTCAAAGTGGAGCGCAGAGTACTGCGCCGCCATCCGAGTTGACCCCGGCGCAAAGCGGCGTTGATGCCTCGAAGGAATTTGAGGGGCCCGGATGGAAGCCGCTTTTTTTGGATGAGCATCAGAATGAAACGCTCATCGTGCTCAGCGACTTGATCATTCCAGCTACGGACACTCCCGGCGCGAAGGAAGCGCTCGTGAATCGCTACATTGATCTTGTGCTGGCCGCGGAAACGGCCGAGACGCGACGAGCGTTCTTGAACTCGCTCGGCTATATCGACGGCGAAAGCATTCGGCGCTTCAAGGCGGCATTTGTTTATCTGTCGCGAGACGACCAGGATCTTTTGTTACATGCGATGGCCTATCCGCGCAATGCCAGCAACTGGACGGGCGAAGCGGATGCAAATCCGGATAAGGGGCACGCTCATTTTGAGGCGCTCAAGGAGCGCATCATGACGGCGTACTACAGCTCGCAGATCGGCGAAAAAGAATTGGGATGGGACGGCGCCTTTGCGCACGGTCCTTATCAAGGCTGTGAACATCCACAGGGGGATCACAAGTGATCGGTACCTATTCGGCGCAAGACCCTTTGCAGCAGACATACGACGTTATCGTTGTGGGCTCCGGCGCCACCGGCGGTTGGGCCGCGAAACAATGTGCCGAGGCAGGGCTGAAGGTGGCCTTGCTCGAAGCGGGCCGCGCGGTCACTCCGAAAGAATTTACCGAGCACATGCCGGCGTACAAACTGAAATACCGCGATCACTCGCCCGAGATCGTGCGCACGCGGCCCATTCAAAAGCAGTGCTACGCTTGCATGGAATACAACTACGAGTGGTTCGTCAACGACCTCGAGAATCCGTACAGCACGCCGGCGGGCAAACCTTTCACATGGCAGCGCCTGCGCATCCTCGGCGGCCGCTCGCTCGTCTGGGGCCGCCAGAGCTACCGCATGAGCGACAACGATTTTAAGGCCGCCAGCCGCGATGGCTATGGCGACGACTGGCCAATTAGCTACGCGGAACTCTCGCCCTATTACGACACCGTGGAGAAATACGTAGGCATCAGCGGCGCGCTGGAAGGCAATGAAATGCTGCCCGACGGCCAATTTCTCCCGCCGATGAAAATGAGCTGCGGGGAAATTCTGCTTAGAGATCGCGTCAAAGCGCAATTCGGGCGCACCGTCACGATCGGGCGCACAGCGGTCCTGACGCAAAATCATAATGGCCGCGCTCAGTGTCACTATTGCGGACCGTGCGAACGCGGATGCAGCACGTTTTCGTATTTCAGCAGCCCATTTACCACCGTGAAAGACGCGGTTGCTTCTGGCAATTGCACGCTGATTACGAACGCCGTCGTAAGCCACGTGGATATGAGCGCTGAGTCAAACAAAGCGCGCGGTGTGACGTACGTGGATCGCTTGACGCGGCAAGTGAAAGAGGTCCGCGGAAAATCCGTGATCCTCTGCGCGCAAGCCCTTGAATCTGCGCGCATCTTGCTGAACTCCTCCACTCGCGAATATCCCAACGGACTCGCAAATTCGAGCGGTGCGCTCGGCCACTATCTGATGGACCACGTCGTTGGCGGTGGAGCTTCGGGCCGTCTTGCAAATTTCAATCCTGTTCCCAACGCCAATGAACCCGCACGGCCCAACGGAATTTATGTACCGCGATTCCGCAACACACCTTCGAGCAAACAGCATTCGCAGTTCATCCGCGGCTATGGTTATCAGGGCGGAGCTGAGGCGGGATTCAACTTCAACGCGGAAGGCTACGGAACACAATTGAAGCGGGCCGTGAAAGAAGGCGAGTACTCGATTTCGCTTGGTGCTTTCGGCGAATCGCTCGCGCGTTGGGATAATTACATCGAGATCGATAAAGATCTAAAAGACGCCTGGGGAATTCCAGCGCTGCACATCAACATGTCGCACGGGGACAACGAAGCCGCGCTCATGCAGGATGCCGGCGCATCGGCGGCCGAAATGCTCGAAGCGGCCGGTGCGAAAGATATTCGCGTGCAAGCAAATGTCGAAATGCCCGGAATGGCCATTCACGAACTAGGGACCGCCCGCATGGGCAATGATCCAAAGAAGTCCGTGCTGAATCCGTTCAACCAGGCGCACGACGTGAAAAACCTTTTCGTGATGGATGGCGCGAGCTTTGTGTCGTCGGCGTGCCAGAATCCGACGCTTAGCATGATGGCTATCACCGTTCGTGCATGCGATCACTTGATTGATCGTTTCCGCAAAAGCGAGGTGTAGTGCCAACGCTCGTCTCGCCCTTTGTTCCGTAGTTCCAGCCACGCGCTAGCTGCGTGGAAGATACTTGCGCGAGTCGGTGAGTCTGAGTACGATTTCACTCTGGATTGACGGGGGTGGACTGTGGTCTCCTCTTGCCGGCTTCTTCTTCCTTTAGCTTTTGTATGTATCGCCCTAACTTGCCCTTCGCGTGCAGTCGCTCAGGATGCGGATTCCCAACAGTCAAACAAAAACAGCGCCACGAGCCTCATGGTTCGCAGGTTTGCGCTGCACTATAACGGCTCGTTCAAAAGAATCTCGCCGGATGAAATAGGGCAGCGCCTATCGCAGAAGGGGCTGCTCCCGGTCGTCGAACAACCTTACGATCAATCCAGATTGGACTTGATCAAAAACGAAATCAAAAAAATCTATAAAGAAAAAGGGATCTCGGTCAGTACAGAAAGTGTACTGAACTCCACAAGCACTCCGCGCTACGTGGAGGTTTTCATCGAAGTCTTCAAGCTATAGGCGATTGTCGGATTCCTTCAGGCTAGACGAACAGGTAACACGGAAACCAACATCGCCATTCAGGAATCAGCGTGGTTTGCGGCGCGGGGTCCTGGGCTTCGGCGAGCCGCTGGATTTTTTTCGAGGCGTACGTGCTGCCTTGCTTCTCGGCAGCTCTCGCGAAGCTACTGCTCGTTTGCTTGGATAATCTTGCGAAAGGCTTTCGGGAGCAGCGAGTTGCCAAGCCGCAGCCAAAGCAAGGTGCATCGTGGTTTTTTTTGCGGCTTTGAGGTTTACGCTTGTGCAGCCCTGACGTCCCCAAGCGCCGTTGACCGGAGAGAATATCGATGGCTCATCGCGCACCAGCATTTCCTGCTCGAGGGGTGTGACCTTCACCATGGCCCGATTTGTGTTCGGATAACCAAGTGTCGCGAAGATCTTGCCGGCGACGCGGAAATCGGGATGGTTCATGTGAGCGCGTTCCTCGGTTTCTGGAAAGCCCAAAGCCAGTTTGCGAAAATCGTTGGGAGTCATCGTGGTCCCCGCCTAGGAAGAGTGATATGACAACACAAAGGATTGCATTGAGCAACGGGACTGTCCACTAGCCGCAGTAACGCACCAAATTGCCCCTCGGGGCGCGGCACCTCAGTCCCTGTTCTTACGAGAGTGAGATGATCAACCCCCATACCGAACAATGGCATACTGCGTGCCGAATCGAATTGCCTACCAGATCTGAGACGTCCGTATTGTCGTACCATGTGGGAGAGAAACGAGGCCGGTGATGAACGCAGCTGTACTCCACGAACTAGGGAAGTCTCCCCGATGCGCGGAATTTGCAGAGCCGGTCGCTGGCGCAGGCGAAGCGGTTGTGCGCGTGCTGGCTGCGTCGCTGAAACCGATCGATAAACAACTCGCTGCCGGATCGCACTATGCGAGTCCGCGCGAGCTTCCAGTGATTTGCGGAGCCGACGGCGTTGGGGAACTCGCGGATGGATCGCGAGTATTCTTTGGAGGCCCGCGCCGGCCGTATGGGGCAATGGCGGAGCGCACCGTCGTTCCGGCGGGATTTTGCTTTCCGGTACCCGAAGAAATGGATGACGCCACAGCTGCGGCCCTCCCAAATCCTGGCGTGTCGGCTCTGCTTTCTCTAAACAGCCGCGCGAAAGTCACGAAAGGCGAGACGGTTCTGATCCTAGGCGCCACCGGAATCACTGGAACCATCGCCGTGCAAATTGCGAAGCTCCTCGGTGCAGGGCGCGTGATCGGCGCGGGGCGAAATCCCGAAGCGCTTGAAAAACTTCGTCACCTGGGCGCGGACGCGACAATCCAGCTCAATCAGCCCGACGAAGACTTGAAGAAACAATTTGCGAGCGAAGCCGGCGAGAACGGGTTCAGCGTAATCATTGACTACGTCTGGGGCCACCCGACAGAAATTCTCCTGGCGGCAATCACCCGCCACGAATTTGCTGCCGTGAATCCCGAAGTCCGTCTTCTGCAAGTGGGAGAGAGCGCCGGGCCGAACATCTCGCTTCCTGCAGCAGTGCTCCGCAGCACGGCGTTAACAATTCTGGGAACGGCGGGAATGCCAGCGCGCGAGGTGCTTGTAGCTGCGATGCAGCAAGTCCTGGCATGGGGAGCCGCAGGCACGCTGCGCATCGAAACGGAGCAAGTTCCGTTGGTGGATATTGAGCAAGCGTGGCCCCGCACCGAACGCAGCCGCAGACTAGTCGTCATTCCCTGACGAATTCTTGCATTCGTAAAGCGTTGTTCTACTGCACAACGAATGCATTCTCAAACGAGTAGGTCTGACCATCCGGATTCGTCAGAGCAATCGAAGTCGATCCCGAGGCCAGCGCGGGAACCGTGCAAGACAACGTTTCGCTGTCCACTTCCGTGCACGAAGCTGTGTGTCCCCCAATTTTCGCGGACGTCCCCGCAACAAAGCCGCTTCCGCGCAGTTGTATCGTCGCTCCACTGGACGCGGCGGTTGGTGAGACGGTACCCACTGCGAGCGGTACTATGGATAACTCAAAGTAGGCGATTCCATCCTGCAAACTGAGCACGGCCTTCGCGCCCGAAGGGTCGATCGCCAGCGGCCGAATCGGGGCGAGGACGGTGCCAGAGGTGTTCTTCGCTGTTAGCATTAGATTCCATCGCCCGTTCCGTGTATCCGAGACCACAATCGTCTTGCTCTCGCTGCCTGTTGTGTACAGCAAGCTTCCCGTTTCATTCAGGCGAGCATCCTGTCCGGGTTGTGCAATGGGGACAAGCGGAAGCAGATGCTGGTCCAATACGCCCTGACTTAGCGAGATTACGCCTCCATCCCCATCGACCGCAGTCCGCCCTCCTGGCACCACCCAGGGGGTATCGCCTACCAAAACCGGCGGGCTGAACGTGTCCAATCCCGCGTCGTAACGCCAGATGTACTCAGGTCCTGGCGGATTCTCACCATAGTCGCCTAGGTTTGCGGCGTACACGATTGTGTTGCCGTCTGCGCTCGCCCCGCCAAACTCCGGCACAGGCGTCCCGCCGGTTGCGCACGTTGGGCTAGCGTCTACCCGTGCGTGCAAGGTCAGATTCGTTAGATTGATTTCCCTTATCGGATTCGTAACACAAGGTGCAACGCTCACAAAGGCGCGGTTGTTGGCGGCAGTCAAGATTGCCACTGGCTGCTCGAGCGTCGTCGCCGGATCCGACGGCAGCAGCACATTAACCGCTATGCTGGTACCTCCCACAAGGTCGAACACTATCACGCTTTGATCGGTTGGATCGGCGACCAACAATTTGGAACTGTCAGGCGTGAGCGCCTCTGCTTGCAATGTTGCCCCAGAACTGACCGATGATGTCTGCAACGACTGGCCCATGGCCTGCGTGATCGGATTGAACACAGAGACACTATTTCCGTTGCCAGTTAAATAGAACACGTCGCGGGCCGAGTCATACAGAGCAAATCCAAATGGCCCTCCCGCCAGCTTAACTTCCTGCTGCAAATACTGAATCCCTCGTTTCAGTGAGTCACTCCCATTGCTTGTGGTTAACACAATGTCGGCCCAGCCCGGCGTCACTTTTGGCGCCGTCACCGTTACCGATTGTTCCGGGTAGTTGTTGGACGCGGAGGAATTCAATACCGCGTCCGACATGTCTACCTGGACTCCGCCAATAGTCACATGGATGTCTGTGAGGTCAAAAAAACCGAGTCCATACGCGAATATAGTTACTCTGTCTCCTCCCGCTGGCGAAGTCGCATTGGGTTCAACTCGCAGAATGCGCGGCCCATATGAGAACGCATCTGGTAAGAACACCGCGTTATTGTTGGAGTCCGTCAATACAACCGACACGGGCCCTGGATTCGTGGACGGTGGAGCTGTTGCCGTCAGGAAGTTTCCTTGATTCGATGAAGCGGCGTAGGGTGCCACGGTATCCAGCGTGGCAGGAACCGTGCCAAAATACGCCTCCATCGAGTCTGCAATTCCATCGGCGCTCCCTCCCGATGCTGCGGGCGCCGGAATGAATTGCACCTGTGTTCCGCCGGCGAGCGGCCCCACGTTTGGTGTCGCTGCCGAGCTCGGCCCGATGAATATGGCCATAGCCGCTGGGGCAGAAGCCTGTGGTTTCGAGGCATCGAGGATAAGCACTCCTCCTGCGCCGCTGCCAATTAGGTGATACGTTTCGTCCACGTCGAACAAGGCAGGATAAAACTCGAGGGATCCTATGGCGAAGCCTACGTATCCAACCAGGGTGCCCGTTTGCGTGTTCACTACGATCGTATGGCTCAGTTGCGTTGCTAGATACAAGTATTTGCCGTCGCGGCTGAAGAGCGCGCTTAGCACAACTTCAGAGGCCGTATATTGATTCTGCACCTGGAGATTTGCACTCCAGAACTTGATGACCGGCCCGGAACTTCCGGTTACTGACTCGATGGAAGCGAATTGTGAGCCGTCTGGGTTCGCTGCGACGAACACACCACCGTCTTGCGTTTGGCCTAGGAGAGGCAGATATCCTTGCGCGGCAGCGGAATAAACCATGAGTCCCGCGCCGGAATTTCCCTGGCCTCCAACCAAGAGATACTTACCGTCGAGCGTGCGGCTCGGATTTGAACCGATGCCACTAGGTCCTGGATCCGCCGATGTGAATGTGCCGTTGTTTGGATCATAGCGAACCAGATGTAAGGGCCCCGAACTGAGGTAGGAACCGGACTCCGCGGTCGAGCCCATCTCAATCAGAACGCTGCCATCCGCCATCACGAACGGCTGTACCGGCATCGGGGTTGGAAATTGTGGACCGGTGACGATCATAGACACAGGAAACGCGACTTGCTCGGTCACTTGCAGCGCAACTGGATCCACCACGAATACATGCGGCGTGATCGTGCCTACGTAGAGCTTCGAGAAATCAGTCGAAAAGCCAAGTCCAGCAGGCCCGGGAATCGAGATTTCACCGACATGATGCCCGTCCACGGTGGAATAAACTTCCACGGAATTGAAGTTTGGATCGCTGATGAATACTTCTTTGAGTGCCTGGTCGTACGCCGCGGACGGTATCGGTCCATCAACTGAAGCCGTCGGCAGCCGTATGAAAAAGTCGCCGGGAAAAGCTCGCGCCTGGAACGGTGGCGGCGCGGGTGGTCCGATGGGGGGCGGTTGAACATACGTACTGCCACCTCCGCAGCCCGCTATCAGCAGCAATGGATACAGAACGAAGGTAGAAAGCCACGCAAGGCGGGAATATTCCTTACGCGGCCCATTTCGGCTGGGCGCTTTATTCATAGGATGACCCCATCTGATCGAGCGGGCGCATTATACGGCAAATTTCTCAGCGAGCGTTAACCTCTTGATAGTTACTAGCATTCAGAACAATGCCTCTCACCGTAGGAAAGAATGACCCGGGATCTGCGCATTTACACGCGGCGATCTCGGGAACAGCAAGCAAGAAACCTACCCTCATTTTACGGTTGTTGTTTCCGCTGTTCAGCAGCGGACTTCATGACTATCGAACCCGATGGCTGCGTGCGCGAAGAGGATGGCGTTGAGGACAATGCCCCGGCTGAATGCCACGCCACGCCGCGCTGCTGAAGAAGTGCGATGGCGTAGCGAATCGGAATGGCGGCTCCCGGAGTGGAAGTCGGTAGGGCGCTGGACTTGGCGACGGACAGAGGCGTGCCGCGCAGCCAAAGGCCTTCGACTAAACCGACGACGGCGTGGGAATCCACAGCGAGGACTGGCGAGCCGCTCTGACCTTTCACTACCGGATGGCTGAGAAGAAAAACGTCAACGGCAGGCGCGGACTTCTCGAGCTGCGTGGACTCGTAGGTCAGAACTGTGCCGGGGGATGAATCTTCGTGAGTCGAGTCGAAGCTGTACGCGTTCTGTAGTTTTTGCGGGTGCAGCGAAAGGGCGAGGACGGATTCTCCTTTTGTGGCTGGTTCGGAAGCCAGCGGAAGAAATGCGACTTGGTATTTGCTTGAGAACGGATTTGGCGTGGCGCGCAGGATGGCCACGTCATGTTGCACATCTTTGGCAATCACGGTGACTTTCAACAGCTGGGGCGGCGAGTTCGGACGGTTCACGAGGATGTATGGTTGGCCGCCATCGCGAAAAGTTTCGAGGACGTGAGCGACCGTGAGGAGATAGCCTTCGTCGTTGATGAAGAAGGCGTTGCCAAAGAAAGTGTAATGGTAGCCGCGGGAAGCCGGGGACTGGTCGTCGGGGTAAACGACGGGACATACAGAGGCGATCTGGGAGTCGTTAGTGGAGGAGGCGTGGTCTATGGACTTTGCTTGAGCTTGCTTTGCCCGGACGGCGAACGGGCCCAAGGCGCAAGCCAAGATGGCCAGAGCGCCGAGCGCTGCAATGGCGGCGTTTCGTTGGTGCTTCCCTGCGAAGCTCAAGGGGACAATATCCTCGCTAGCACCACTTTGACAAAGAGAAATGCGGGAGTAAATGGGGAGAAAGGCCGAAAAAGGGACAGGTGTGCAGAGATGTCTCTCGAGGATTGTCTCCAGAAATAGAAGAGAAGGGCAGGAAAAAGAGCTTGACAAAACACCGTCTTTACGGTAGTTTCTGTACAGAGAGAAACAACAGAAATGACAGACATTACAAGAGCCAAGCTTTCACCCGTAGCTCAGAAATTCATCTTGCACTGGGGAGAGATGGGCACCCGTTGGGGAATTAACCGCACCGTGGCGCAGGTCCATGCGCTCCTGTTTCTGTCACCCGTCCCGGTTCCAGCTGATGAGATTTCTACCACCCTGGCGGTGGCGCGGTCGAATGTGAGTACCTGTTTGCGGGAGCTGCAGGGGTGGGGAATTGTGCGCGTCGTGCATGTTTTGGGCGACCGCAGGGATCACTTCGAGTCCCTCAAGGACGTTTGGGAGATATTCCGGATTGTCTCGGAAGAGCGGAAGCGGCGGGAGATTGATCCGACTTTGCGCGTTTTAGCGGAATGTGTGGCGGAGTCTAAGGCGAATGCGCAGGGCGATCCGTACACGCGCGAGCGACTGGAGAGCATGCTGGAGTTTTTGACGATCATGACTGGATTGTTTGACGAAGTGCTGCGGATGCCGACTTCGGCTTTGAAGGGCGTGGGGAAGTTGAGAGGGAAGGTGTTTACCTTGCTGGGAAAAAAGGCGGGGTAAGAAGTAATGAAATGGCGATGTAAAGACGAAAAGAACGGAAGAAAAAACAGAAGAGAAAAGATAACGCAGAGACGCAAAGGACGCTGAAGATTCGCATAGAAGAAGAGGAAGGGAGACAGACAGGAATGTCTGTCCTACCAAAATGATTTCGCTGACATCGGAATTTACGGACGGGAAAGGGCGGCACGCACAGGGGTGGTTGTTTTTCGATGCGGAGTGCGTGTTTTGCACGCGGATTGCGCGATGGTTGGCGCCGATTTTGGAACGCAGAGGGCTTGCGGTGGCGCCGTTGCAGGATCCGCGAGTGGGAGCGTTGCTGGGAATGACGCGCGAGCAATTGTTGCGAGAGATACGGTTTTTGCTTTCGGACGGGCGGCAGTTTGGTGGAGCGGATGCGGCGGTGGCTTTGGCGCGCGAAATTTGGTGGGCGTGGCCGCTGGTGTGGTTCAGCAAGATTCCAGGAGGGATGGGGGCACTGAGGACTTGGTATCGCTCGATCGCGATGCATCGGAGCTGTGCCGCGGTGAGCTGTCCGGTTTCTGAAGTGGCAAAGCGAGCGTAACGCTCGATTTACGAAGCGAGCTTGCCGCTCGATATAGGAATAGGACACGAGCTGCCGCTCGATTCACGAAACGAGATTGCCGCTCGATAGGAGACCAACATGAACGCCCTGCTTTTGGTCCTGTGGTTAGCTGGCCTTGTGCAAATTGGAATTGCTGGCGCAAATTTTTTCCTTCCGCGGAAATTGAAATATCAAGAAAATTTGGAACGCGTGGCGCCGATCATTCGGCAGATATTCGTGGTGCATTCGGTGTACATCGTTGGAGTGTTGCTTTTGTTTGCCGCGCTGACCTTTGGATTTGCTTCTGAGCTCGCTAGCGGGAAAGGTCTCGGGCGCTTTCTGGCTGCGGGGATAGCGGTGTTCTGGTTGTTCCGCGCGCCGGTGCAGCTGCTTTATTACGATGCTTCTTTGCGACGCACGAATCGGCTTGGCGACATTGCGTTTACTACGGCGGCGATATTTTTGACCGTGGCGTACGGGGCGGCAGCGTTGATGCCGCACTCCTAAGGCTACGCCATGAGCCCGTTACCTAGCGATCGTGGTGTTCTTCGCGCAAACATTCTAATTGGTGCGGCTGTTTGGGCCGCTCTCGCGGTTGCGAGTTTCTCGGCCCGCGTTCACCTCGGAATTATTGAAGTGCTATTTCTGCTCGGACCGTGGATTGTGGTGCCGCTGGGTGTGGATTTGGTGCGAGGTGCGGAAAACTCCAAGAACAGCGCCGTGCGTGATTGGATTCTGATGGCGGCGGCCTTGCTGACCACTGTTTCGTTCTTCCTCGACAACCGAACTTCGGCGGCGTGGTTCGCGAGTTCCTGGCTTTTAGTCTGCGCGGTATTTGCTGGCGACGGGCTGCGGCGGTTTGCGATGTCGGGGACGAGATCGTTCACTCAGTTTTGTTTTGCGGCGGGCGAAGGATATTTGCTGGTTGCCGGTGCGTGGCTGGTGGCGTCGCGAGCTGACGTACAGCTTTTGGCGTTTCGCGAGCCGATCGTCTTGCTAACTGCGGTGCATTTTCATTTTGCGGGGTTTGCTTCAGCGGTGCTTGCCGGGTTGACGTATGAGCGATTTCACGACGGCCGGTGGAAGACGCTCTCGATAGTTGCGCTTCTTGCGGTCGTGTGTGGGCCAGGGATTTTGGGACTGGCTTTCTTGTTGGGGCCGAAGTGGAAGCTCATTGCGGCGCTGCTGATTGCGTTGGGCCAGCTTGGGCTGGCTGGGGGTATGGTGCGGGTAGGAATTGCGGCGAAGAGTGGGGCCGGGAGGTGGCTTTTGTTTGTGGCGGGGGCGTCGGTTGCGGCCGGGATGATACTGGCAGCGGTCTGGGCCATTGGGGAGTATCCGTTGCAGGCGTTTGTGAACATTCGGCAGATGGCGGAGTTTCATGGCGTGTTGAATGCGGTTGGGTTTGCGGTTTGCGGGTTGGTTGGGTGGAGAGTTATTAAGAGTGAGTAGTGGGAAGTGAGTAGTGAGTGGCAATAGTAGGCGATTTATGTGTTTCATGGATGCTTTGACATGAAGGGGAGACAGACTGAAGTCTGTCCCACTTCGGGTAACAATAACCGTCAGCCCCCTCCGCGTTTTCTGTAAACGTTCCTTCTAAAGGAGATAAAACTTTTTGGAATCAACACTTACGAATGTGTTGATTTTGCTGTGGTTACCTCGGGGCTCGAAAGCTGCTCTAAATTCCCGGGACCGGCGGCCAAGACTATCCCGTTTCAGGCGTCTGTGACGCTGAATACGTTGCCATCGGGGTCTTTGAACCAGGCTACCTGCGGTGATCCTCCGGGGGCAGTCCAGATCCCGAGTTCGTCTTGTCTGAAGTGTGGGTAGAGGTTAAAGGTTAACCCCCTATCGCGCAGGGCTTTCACTGTGGCGGGCACATCGGGGACGTGGAAACCGAGTATGGTGTGCTCGTGCGGGGTGAAATCTGGCACTACGGAGACGCGCAGGGTGGCACCACCGGTGTTGAAGACGGCGGCGAAGTTGTCTTCGTGGGCTAGTATTAACCCGAGCGTGTCGCGATAGAACGCTGTGGCGCTTGCGCGGTCTCTCGTGCAGATGATGATGGCGGGCTTAGCTGTCTCCAGAATTCCCATTTGTATCTCCAGTTCTTTTTGGGCGATTTGTCGCCGCACGATCCGTGCTTCTTTGTAGCAAAAGCTCCGCGAATGAACACAACGGCGCTCAGTCCCGTGGTCGAAAGGACATGTTCTTCTCAATAGTTTCGTTGGAAATAAAAAAGCCTCGCGGAAAGCGAGGCGCATTGCTGCACAGAAAAATCATAGCAGCGCGGTAGTGGAGCTGGCAAGCGAGATTTGAGACGTGAGATGAAGTGGAAGGGGGATCTTAACGCAGAGTGCTCCGAGGACACGGAGAAGACGAAACGACTGGGTGGTTAGCGTACGCGGGCGGGCCGCTGTGTCTTGAGGACCACAAAGGTGAGGGCTGCTACCGTTAGGCCTGATTCGATCCAGTAGAGAGCGGGATTGCCTTTAAAAAAAAAAGCCGAGGCAATCATGGCGAGGGCAAAAACGAGGGACCAAAGAATGGGCTTTTTGTAGTTAGGGTTCACAACAAGAACAGTAGCATGGATTTGAGGGGTAAAGCCGTCGCCTTTGACACACACAGGAGCGGCACCTTGCGGTGATCTCGGCGCTATTCGACAAGAACTTGGCCGGGGGGTGGCCGAACCCTAGCTGGCATTGCACTGGCGCTTGGAACGAACTACTTCTTCGTCTTCCTGACGATGTGGAGTTTCACTTCTTTGCCGTTGACATCAAGAACGTAGGCGTGTTTTCCCTCGATGGCAATTTTGGTAATCGCGCTTACCGGAATATCGTGGGCATGGGTATCGGTGTGCGGGCCCGGTTTGTAGGTATAGTCCGCAAAATAAATCATCGTTTCGGTTTCGATCGTGTAGTGCATGGTGTTTTTTTCGCCCATCAATTTCGAAGAGACGTCGGTTTCCGAGGTAGCCTCTATCTTCGCTGTTTTCCAATCACGCGTTTTCGCCAGGGACGCAGTTGCGAGCAACAGCGTCAACACCAGTAGACTGACCTTTTTCATGGAGACTCCCTTGGGGAGTATATCGCTATTCCCATCGCTATCCGTCAAGCCCTGCAAGAGTAGATCGCGAAGGGTGGCCACCCAAGGCGAGTCGCGGTCACCCGCCGGCTTGGGTTAGTGAATCTGGCGAATTCTCGCGTTGTTGTTGTCGGCGATGTACACATGACCGGCTGTGTCAACCGCTACGTCTTGAGGAATGGACAGCTCCGCGGCAGTCGGAGGGCCGCCGTCCCCGCCGTAACCGGAAACGGTTGTCCCCGCAATCGTCGTGATCGTACCCGACGTATCGACCTTCCGAATGCAGTTATTCTGGTAGTCCGCGATGTAGACGTTCCCGGCGCGGTCAACGTCAACCCCAGTTGGAAGGTTCAAGGTAGCGGCAGTAGCAGGGCCACCGTCTCCGCCAAACCCGGTCTCGCCTCTCCCCGCAAAGGTGTTGATTGTTCCGGTCGTGTCTATTTTGCGAATTTTGGAGTTGCCGTAATCGGCGATGTAAACGTTTCCGGAACTGTCCACGGCGATGCCTTCGGGTTCATTTAGCTGTGCCGACGTGGCCGGTCCACCATCTCCAAGGACCCCAGGAAATCCCGTTCCCGCAATCGTGTTAATCGTGCCGGAAGGATCTATCTTTCGAATACGGTTGTTCCAGGTGTCCACGATATAGATGTTCCCGGCAGTATCCACGGCAACCGCGCCAGGAAGGCTCAATTGGGCTGTGACGGCTGGAATGCCGTCGCCGTTATAACCTTGTGTGCCTGTACCGGCGACGGTTGTGATCGTACCCGATGTGTCGACCTTCCTGATCCGGTTGTTGTAATAATCGGCTATGTAGACATTGCCAGCTTTATCTGCCACCGCGCGATCGGGGGAAAACAAAGTTGCAGACGTGGCGGGCCCGCTATCCCCGCCGTATCCCTTGGTTCCGTTTCCGGCGATGGTCGTAATTTTGCCCGAGGAGTCTACTTTCCGTATTACAGAGTTCCCCGTATCGGCGATGTAGACGTTTCCAGAGGCATCTACGGACACTCCGTAGGGCGAGTCTATTTCAGCAGACAAAGCTGGGCCACCGTCGCCGGCATAACCCGCGACGCCGGTTCCGACCACAGTGGTAATGGTTGGCGAGGATGGGAGGATCGGGTTGGTCACACTACCGCCGCCACCGCCGCAGCTGCCAGAAACGTACGCCAGCAAAATACTCAAACCGAAAGTAATACGGGCACCGAGGTTTTTCATAGAACCTCACCGTAAGATGTTAGAAGCGCGACTCTAGGAGGCAGCCATTTGAAACGAGCTTCCGACCGCAGATACGAGCAATCAGAAATGATAATGGAACGCTCGAGAGCCGAGTGCCATTGTAGGACACGATTTGCAGACCTTTCCAGAGGCAAAAAAGAGATCGAACGCATTGCTAATTGGATGGTGACGTCAGATGAGGGTAGGATGTGTTCCGCTAGAGTGAATCTCCGTTGAGAAAATAGACGGCTTGCTTGGAAATTAGGGAAAACCAAAGAGGTATCTGATGAGGATTTTAAGACCACAGTTGTTGGTTACATTCTTTTTGATTGCCTGCGGCCCGGGATTTGCGCAGCAGCCTCGTAAAGTGATCATCAATCAGGATTGTTCGGGGCCCGGCGGCAGCAATATGCAGACGCTGCTGACATTGATCCAATCTCCCAAGGTGGAGGTGCTGGGAATAACTGTGGTCAGCGGAAACCAATGGCGCGACGAAGAGGTGGCCCATACTCTGCGATTGCTCGAGCTCATCGGCCGTACCGATATTCCGGTGGTGCCCGGAGCGGTATTTCCTTTGGTGCACCGGCGCAACGAAGCGATTTTGTGGCAGGCGAGGTATGGAAAAGTTGAGTTTGCCGGCGCGTGGGATGATCGCTGGTGGCACGAGCACGATGTGATTCCGGCGCTGAAGGAAGGGCAGCCCACTACGCGGCCGGCTGAGGAAGACGCCGCTCACTTTTTGATCCGCATGGTCCACAAGTATCCGCACGAAGTGACGATTTACGAAGGCGGCCCGATGACGAATTTGGCGCTCGCCAACGCCATCGATCCGCATTTTGCGGAGCTGGCCGAAGGACTTGTTTTTATGGGCGGAAGCTTGAGCCCGCAGACGGATGATCCGGAGTTCATCAGCAGCCCACGCCACGAATTTAATTTTTGGTTTGATCCGGAGGCGGCAAAGAGCGTGTTGGCGGCGCCGTGGAAGAAGATCGTGTGCACGCCGGTGGATATTTCCGTCAAAACCAGAATTACGGACGAGATGGTTGCGGACATCAAGAAGAGCAATAGCGGCGCAGCGCAGTACCTGGTGAAATATTTTATGGCGGACCAGGGCGGCTCCTATATGTGGGACGAACTGGCGGCGGCTGCGTGGATAGACCCAACGCTGATCACCAAAACGGAAAATCGCTATATGAGTGTGGACGTCGACCACGGCGCGGGGTACGGAAACACACTTACGTGGGTAGAGAAAGACAATCCGAAGCTTGGGGCGCAACTGGTGGAAATCCAGATGGATTTGGATCTGGCAAGGTTTAACAAGATGTTTGTGGAATTGATGAAGGCGCCTACGCCGCACGGCCATTGAACAGGGCGATGTCTTGAGGGGCTAAAGCCCCTGCAATCTTTTCATTTTTCGGCACGGCTGAAGCCGTGCCCTCCCAAAGAGAGCGGTGCCGGAACTGCATGATGAAAATCGCGGGTGGGAAGCACCTGGCCCGCGAAGGCGACAAATGCTTTGCGCTCAATTCAATTAAAAGCTTGAGGTGATCCATCGGGCGACCATTTTCAAACCAGCCTGGACCAGGTCGCCTGAGCGAGCGTCATCCCACCATTCGGTATCGTCCGGTTTAAAGAGCGCGGATGTTCGCTCCGTGGCGAGGGCGATTTGTAGGGGTAGCGTCGGATCGACGGGACGAGGGGCGGCAGCTTCCTGGAGTTGCGCGAGCATTTGTTGCTGCTGCTTCATGTCCAGCATGGAAATGGGGGAATGGCAGTAGGGGCAAACCGAATTGGTTTGCAGGTCGATGGACGCGCCACAGTTGCAGCAGTTTACGGTCTGCACGTTTTGTTTTAGCTGTTGGATTTCTTGGGGGGAGAGCGCGTGGATGAAATTCTTCTCTTTCAGAAAGTCGAAGAAGCCGATGAACTTGCCGTGTCCATTTGCGCAGGCCCAATAGTTGAAGCGCGTGCTATGGACGAGGTCGTGTGCCAACGACAGCGGGCCATCGCATCGCGGACAACGGAGTGCGGCTGACAATGTTGGCTTCACCGTTGACGAATGTTCACCGATGAACTTCATCAACTTAAGAGTGGAACCGGGAGAGAGCTGCAGACTTTGGTGTTGGTCAAACCAGAACGATTGGCACGCTGTGCAGACATCGACAGTGACTTGTGTACCCACGCGGCCGTCGAGTGTCCAGTCGGTCATGTCCTTCCCGCAATTGGGGCACGTCATGGACCGCGATTCTAGATGATTGCTTGCGTGAACGCCATCGGAGGGCGGGAAACTTCTGAGAGTGTCCTGGTGACTCCTGTCAGCGGAAGCGAGGTTGCGTAGTCCGCTAAAGAATGCCTTGCTTCTTCAAATCTTTCACAACCAGCTTAACGATTCCGTCGATTGCTTTTTGGGCTGACTTCGGATTGAAAGAATCGCTGGTGCCGGTCCAGATGAGTTCTTCGTTTGGCGGGGTGGCAGAGTAGAAATTAGTTTCTACGCGAACAGCCGTGTCTTCACGCAAGTAGCCGGGAACGTAGACCTGTTGATAGACGGTGCCGTAATACCCGTAAAACGAACGGTAGTAGGCGTAGGGGACAGCATAGCTATAGCCGGGGGTATTGGTAATCGTTTTGTCGACTTTGACAAGCCGGGAAACGAGGACGGCGTCGATCTTGAAGTCGCGGATCTGCCCTTCCAAATACTCACGTTCGAGTTCGCCGGAGTGCGGCCTGAAAAAAATAGTGTTACCGGGGATCGCCTCAAGGCCGTCGCTTTTAATAGCGGCGGAAAGATCATCTTCGAAGTCCGCACGGACTTCCGGATTCGCGCTCATGCCGATTACCAGGACACGATGGGGCTTCGGTCCGGAATAGACGGGATTCTTCCAACTCACCAGGAGCTTCGCTGCCGCCCCGATGGCAACGGGTAGGATCGCCACAGCGCAAAACGCCAGTGACAAGGTCAGAGTGGCGGCGAGCAAATTTTTAGTCGATCCGAGTTTCTTCAATGTGCGGGTTCCTCTCCCAGCTTAACGGCAGAAGACAAATATTGTACAGGTAGCGGCACTGGAGTCGTTGGCGAGACCGCAATTCTTCGGACCGAGCGATGGACCGCTAGCGCACGCCGTAAAGAGTTACTCTCGGGAGTGAGGGTCCCCAATTCGCTTTGGTGTACCAGAAATCGACGCGCTTGATGACACGCCGATCTCCGGGGAGATCAATGATGCGACTGGAGCCGCCCGCCGGAATATTGCTGCGCACCTGAATTTCGCTGCGCGTTCCATTTCCATACTGGACGATGATGCGCAGGAAATTGACGGCACCGCCGTTGACGCGCAGCTGGATCGCTCGAAAGGTGCCTTGCTGGCCAGATTGGATGGTGTCGTGGTCGAGGCTGCCATTCACGCGGCCCGAGCCGAGAAGGACCATTTGAGGTTGCTGGCCCGCGCGGAGTTGCGCTCCCAGAATTGTTAGAACAAAGAAGAGAAACAGAAGCGAGACGACTCGACTGCCGCGAGAGTTGAGCATTTATTGTTCTCCGAATCACTGGCCGGGTGCAACCGGGCTTCAGGGTGTGGGATCGCCCAGGATGAAGTGTGAGCTGCAGTATAGGATATGCCTGGCTGACAGGGAACTGTTAGAACTAACAGAGCTGATCGTTGTTCAGTTGCTATCGCGCCCGATGAATGTAGGAGTCGCGACTTAGGCGTTTAAGGCGCGCATTGCTGCTCGATTGGTTTGTCTGTGCTGCCGCGCTGCTGTATCCTGACATTTGATCCCCGCCTTTGGAGGTCCCATTGACCCAATCCTTTACACCCATCGAATCGCTGCTCTTAGACATCGTGCTCGGCACACTGGCCATCGGGTTGCCGATTGTCATGGTCTTGTTAATCCGCTTTCTGTGGGACCGCAGCTTGAATCTTGGCCGTTCGAAAGAGCTTGAAAAGCTCATCTGGCAGTTGCACCGCATCGCGAGCGCCATGGAGAGTCAAATGAATTTATCGTTCCCCGCTGTTCAGCCGGGCACGGAAGAGGCTCGCGATCTCGCCTATCTCAAACAGATTGTTGCCCAACCCGCCGCTGCTAAAGCGGCCGCTGCAACGGCGAATGCATCCGCAGCGGATCCGACGCCAGCCGCTGAGCCCACGTCTCTTCCCGCGCTGGAACGCCGAGCGCCTTCTGCTGAAGACCCGCGTGCCGGGGTCAACTCCATGTTTGGCCTGTAGATTTTGTTCTTGTTCCCCGCAAGATTTGAGAGTTTTAGTGAAAGTGCAGGTCGAGCGCATAAATTTCCTGCACGCTGCGGTCGCGCATCAAGAGCGGGGCATCGTCTGGAGTTAATCCTATCCATGATGCAAAAGTATCGGAGAGCTGGGGAAAGTCCTTGAGGCTTAGAACGTGTTCGAGGACTCGATCTTTTAGTCTCACGCGCACCAATTCTCCGGCCCCATCCCTGTTTTCCCGCATGTAGATATATTTGCCGTCGTGCGACCACTCGTTGTAACCGACCTGATCCCCCTCCGCCAAAATCGACCAATGTTTTGTGTCTGTATCGAACAGCATCAGTTTCGTTTGAAGAAGTGTAACGGCGGATATATACCGGCCGTCGGGCGACACCCTGGGCGAGAAGAGCCCGTCCGAGTCCGGGATGCTGGAGACTTCTTTCGTTTCCAAATCAAGATGATGAAGCGCTCCTTTACCCATCCTGTCAAATTTTGCAAAAACGATGGATTTTCCGTCTGGCGTCCAGTTTGGATCCCCCAAGTTGAGATCGTCCTGCAGCAGAACTTGCGAACTACCTCCTGACTGGGAGACCAAACCGATTTTCCAAGTACGGTCGAACTGGGAATCCGTGTAAACGATTTGGGAATCGTCAGGCGACCATCTTGGTCCGTATGCTCGCACAGGCGGGAACGTAAGTTGCATCTTGTCGCTGCCGTCTAATTTGCTTCGCCAAAGGGTCATCTCAGGATACAAAACGTAGGTGATCCACTTCCGATCGTAGGAAAAATCGACAGGACCTGCCGAGAGTCCCGGGAGGTAAGCATCGAACCGGCGCGCTTGTACGTCATAGCGAAAAAGCTCCACGCGCGGCTGCTCGCCCAGGGCGAACAGTCTCTTGCCATCACCGCTGGGGATGGGAGCCCACAAACGGATTGGTCCGGAGCTCAAACGCGAGGGGCTTTTAGCTGAACTTCGAAAGATGGAACGACGCTCCGGCATGACCCATATGGCTTGAGCGCTATCGCGTCCCGCCAGGAAGTAATAGTAATTCCCGTCGGGTGACCAGTTTCCGCAGCAATGGAACTCTTTCCAGCCTGGAAGCAGCGGATGAATCCCTCGTCCATCCGCGTCCATTTCCCAGATGGAGTTTGAATTGGTTTTTGGGTCGGTAAGATCAAATCGGATCTTCTTGCCATCCGGAGAATAGCGAATGGCAAACACGACGCCGTCAACCTTAGCCAAAGGATGAGATTCACTTCCGTCTTTGTTTGCGATCATGATCGCGCTGGCTTTCCAATCCGCGTAGACAATGTGGGCCCCATCCGGCGTCCAATTTGCGAGGAGCGCTTGGATGTTCCCGACACGATGAGGTGCTCCTGCTGGCAATGGCTGCACCCAAAGTTCGATTACGGAATCCGACCCGACCGTGGCGCCTTTAGCGACTAATAGATGCGAATGATCGGGAGAGACAGGACTAACCGCCCAAACATCCCGGCTCATCGATGGAATCAAAGTGGTCTCTCCGCCTGCGGCTGACACCTGAGCGATCCCCGAGCCTGATGTGTTGGGCATGCCTTCCGTGAAATAAAGATGCACGCCATCGGTGACCGGAGGGTTTAGGGGGTTTTTGGCCTTCCCGTCGTTGGTGATGCGAACTATTTTGGCGACTGTAGGTGGTTGCGGAAGGCTACGCCAGAGGGCTAAACAAACTAGAACGAGGACTGCAGCAGCGACACCAGCGATAACGCCTAAGCGCTTCAGAAGACTCTTGCTGGGAGAGAGTTTGGTCTGGTCGCTCGGTTGGGGGGCGGTACTCTCGGCCAGAACTGCCGCTCCGATGGAAGCAACGCCTACGTCGAGGCCGTGTAGCGATTTACCATTCCCGTTGCCGGTGACCGACTCGACTGGCACCTTGAGGCGGTAACCGCGTCCCGGCACGGTCTCGATAAATTGGGCGTTCTCGGGGTCTTCGCCCAGGGCACGGCGAATCTTTCGTATCGCGGTATTGATGCTGTTATCGGTGTCAAAGTGGACGTCTTTGCCCCAGAGCCGCTCAATAATCTCGTCGCGGCTGACCAGCCTGCCCCCATTGCGGACAAGGAGCATCAGCAGGTCCATCGGGATGCGTTCCAAGCGCACCGGAGTTCCAGTGTGGGTAAGTTCGTAGCGGTCTAGGTCCAAAACGAATGGACCCAATTGAACTCTCTCTAAAGGCATGGATGCCCTTTCCATGCAGCGTTGGGCCATTCTACAACTATGGAGCGATGGTTGTTCACGCGTTCTACAGATTATCTACAGGCGCTCTCCATTGTGTGCCAACTGGCTTGCGGGCACGATGCGGCTTGGATCGGGGTAACGGCAAACGCTGCCCTGGAAAACTAGCAACATTCATTAACTAGCGAAGATTGAGTGCTAAAAGGAGAACGCAATGCAATGGAAAGCAATGTTGAAAATGTCGATGGTGGCAGTTCCGATACTCGTTGTCAGCGGTCTGATGGTCACGGCGTCCCCGGCGCGCGTCGAGTTAGGCCGTGGGGCCGGTCATGACGATGAAGACGGAAAGGGATGCTCGATCAGGACACTTCGAGGGGATTATGGATTCGCGCTCCAGGGAGAGATCCTGGGGCCGGGCATCCAACTCCGCGGCCTAGCCTTGCAGCATTACGATGGAAGGGGCAATTTCACCCAAGTGGACCACATCGTGGAGAATGGCATGGCGCCAGTTACGGAGTGGAGGCCGGGCAGCGGAACCTACGCCGTCAATGCAAATTGCACTGGATCGGCCGTGATCAACGTGCCCGGTGACCCAAGTTCTCCGGTGAACTTGCACTTCGTGGTGGTCAATCAGGGCAAGGAAATCCACCAAGTCGTCGACGCAAATGCCGTCACCGCCGTTGGCACCAAAGTTGACTGATTGAAGCGATGAGTCGTTTTGAGCGCAAATGACCGGGGCGTGCATCATGAACCAGCACGTCCCGGCGTATCTCTGCCACCCATGGAGGCGGCTCCTACGTTTTGAAATGTAGGAGGTCGCTGCCCTCCGAAAGTCGCCAAAGAAATATAACCCCTCAGGAAAACATTCGCTTTCTTAGCTTCAGATGACGATTAGGTTTCCGGGGCTGAGTTGTACGCCGAAGAGAGAATCCTCGCCAGCGCCCGATCCGTATTCATTTGGGAAGCAAGCTGAGTCTGCTATCTTGGCGGTGCCTTCAGTTCTAGGGGAGCGCGTTTGCAAGGGCAAATTCCGGCGATATTGCGAAGTGAAGTCATTGGCATCATGTCCGGAACAGTTTTTGTGTTCATCGGGCTGGTGGCCTGTGCGGCTTCGTGTGCCTTTGCGGCTGTCCGACGGCAGAGCGGAGTGCGCCTCTTTGCGTGGCTGGGGATATGGAGTGCGATGTATGGAGTGCTGCTCCTGGCCGATGCGCCGAGTGCGGTCGCGGCGCTGCCACACGGGTTGCGGAGCTGTCTTCCTTTCCTGACAACGGCAATCGACTACATGTTTTTGGTTGTTGTTTCGCTGGCGTGGCTGGAATTGAGCACCGGAAAAATGCGGTTGTTTCTGAAGACGGTCATCGGATTGGGCCTGGCCTTCGGCGGCGCGGGAATCGGAATTTTCGTGGTTACCGGGTCCAGCGAAACGTTGCTCTCTTACGTGCATTTCATCGCCGCGGCCGCCCTCGTCATTTTTGTGGTGATCCTTATTGTTCCCGGGCTCTCGCGCGAGTACCTGGTTCTTCCGAACCGCGCCATCATGGTTGTCGGCACGCTTGTTTTTGCTACGGACGCGCTGTATTTCAACGTGGCGCGGCTTTTCCATTATCAGATTTACCGGATAACAGGATCGCTGGGACTGGCCGCGCTGCTCTTCTCGTTCGGGTATGTGGGCGTGCAAATCGCACTGTCGGGAGAACGGCGATTGCATTCTATTGAGAGTGAACTTGTGATTGCGCAGGAGATTCAAGCTTCGATTCTGCCTGGCAAGAACCCCGAGGTGAAAAACCTTCTGGTTGCCGCCGCCCACCGACCGATGACTGCCGTCGCGGGTGATTTCTATGACTTCATTACTGTCGATGAGAACCGGACCGGGTTTCTGGTGGCAGACGTTACAGGGCACGGAGTGCCGGCCGCGCTGATTGCGTCGATGATCAAGGTGGCGATTCAATCGCTTGTGCCGTGCGCCCACGATCCGCGAGAAGTGATGAGAGGCTTGAACCGCATCTTGTCCGCCCAACTGGGGGCCCAGCTCGTCTCGGCAGCGTATCTGTGGATCGACACGGAGAAGCGCATAGCGCTTTACTCGGCAGCGGGACATCCGCCGCTGCTGCACTGGCGCGAAGGTAGACTCGAGCGCGTCGAAAGCAACGGGTTGTTGCTTGGAGTGCTGCCGGATGCGGAGTATCCCGTTTGGGAGATGGCGATCCTGGCGGGCGACCGGTTCCTCCTCTATACCGATGGTGTGAGTGAGCCGGAGAATCGCGGCGGGGAAGCGTTTGGGGAGCACAGGCTTGAGCAGGTTGTTCACGAGAATCGGCTACGAGCGCCCTCCGAGTTTTTGGATCAATTACTCTCCGATATTCACAAGTGGCAACCTCTATCGACCGAGCAGAAGGACGACATAACGCTTGTGGCTATAGATGTTTTGTCCTGACGAGCCCGATTTTCACCAGAATTGTCGGCGATCCTACCTCGAATGTGTGAGTTAAGCGTTCACCTCTTGTTCATTTTTTCTCCAGCTTGTGTGCATTGGCAAGAAAAGCGGGGTGTGCGAAAAAGTATCCACGATGCAGGGGCGGTCAAGCCAGGCGGCATCGGGCGGTCGAAGCCGCAGAAAGCTAAAAAGAGGGAAGGATACTTGCCATGACGAATTTCAAAGCTATGTTGCCCAAGACGGTGTGGATCGGGACGCTGGGAGTTGCGGCGATGCTGATTGGCTGGACGCCCTCGTGCAAGGCGCAGGAAGTTAGCCCGGCTATTTTCACGAATACGGGCGTCGAAGATGTTTACCCAGCGGCCAAGCCGGTTGCGAAGAAGCCCGCGAAAGTGCAGATTGCGGCGCACGGCCAGCAGAGCGTGGCCAGCAACGACGCGGACTCTCGAAAGCAGATTGTGCATCGCGCCGCTCGCAAGACGAACGTGGTATCCGCGCCAGTGGTCTGAAGACCGATAGAGAGGACTTGGGCGCGAAGGATGCTGGCAAGTCCTCTAGGCGCGCCGCAGCACGTCGCCCGGAACCGGGGGCAAACGCTTCGGTTCCGGTATCTGATTTCTGATTATCTCTTCCCGCTACTCCTTCACATGAGCCAGTGGAATCTGTGAAAACAACTGCAGATCGACGATCATGGACAGCCGCCGATCCAGTTGGAAAAAGGTCGCTGCTTTCCTGCCGGGCAAGACCTGGGTCACCGTAGGCACATACTTCAGCCGCAGTGCCTGCGCCTCGGCGTCCACCTCCATCCAGTGCCGCACATAAATCAGCGCTTCCTGGTCCGACATCGTTTCCCACGTTTCCGCGTACTGTTTCAAGAGGGCATATTTCGAGTTGTGCACTTCATGCAAGTCGTCCGCGTAGTGTTTGTAGATGGGCCAAAACTTCTCGGCCTCCGAGGGCGAGAGCGACATATTCTGCCCAATCACTTGCATTTTCATTGCGCGTATATCTTTCCGCAGCAACGCAATGTCCTCGTCCGAGACCGTCGGGCTGAAGACCTTCTGGACGATAACCTGCTGCCCCTGAGCCGCCTCTAGCGTCTTCGCCCCCGCCGCGGCCATCCCGCCACTCAGCGCCGCCGCCACTAGCATTCCCGCAACAAACGACCCAGCTAGTCCCGCAGCTCCCGCCAGTTTGCCCTTCATAGTCTTCCCCCTTGGCCAGCACTTCACACTACAAACAAGCACTATATGCGCTTGAATGCCATCGTAAATTTATCTACCTACGTCCTCGTGCCACAAAGAGCCGCTGAGACCAGCAGGTCCGTGTGCATGTTAATACAGTTGTGCCGCTAGCGGACCACTATCGGCGTCAGGTGAGAGTCAGCCCCTGATGTACCACCGGGGCGGAAACGTGGCCTCATTTGGGAGGAACGGCGCGGCACCACGGCGCTCGCGCTCATGGTTTGGCGGCGATGGTGTCGCGCAGGGCGAAGAAGGCGGGCTTGGGGTTGAGTTGGGCGTCGAAAGGAAGAGGGCGCTGGGGGAGGCCATCTTCACGGGGACGGAAGGATTGGAGCCAGGAATCGCGGTCGGAGAGGCACCAGGTGAGGACGGCTTTTACGGAATTGTGGCGGAGAATGTTTTCGAGGAAGCTACGGTAGATATCGGCGACTTGGCGATCGCGTTCGAGAATGTCCGCGGGCATGAACTGATCGTCGACGTCGAGCTCGGTGACGAAGACTTGCAGGTTTAGTTTTTCAATTTCCAATAAAAATTTGTTGAGGCCATTCCAGGTGGGAATGCCTTCGTTGGTGCGCAGGTGGGCTTGTACTCCGAGAGCCTGGACGGGGACGCCTTTTTTGATAAAGCGCTGCAGCATGGCCAGGATGGCTTCGCGCTTGGCTTCTTGGGCGGGGGCGTCGGTTTCGATGTCGTAGTCGTTGTAGGTAAGGATGGCGGCCGGATCGGCTTTGGCGGCGGTGCGGAAGGCGAGTTCGACATAGTCTTCGCCGATATTTTGCAGCCAGAGGGAATTGCGCAAGCCTTGGGGATTTTTGTCGGATGGGATTGATGGCTTCGTTGACGACATCCCAGGAATGGATGCGGCCTTTGTAGCGGCCGACGACCGTTTGGATATGCTTAGTGAAGAGAGAGACGGCGTTTTGCGGGGTGATAGCGGAGTCGAGCCACGGTGGGTTGTGCTCGTGCCAGCAGAGATTGTGGCCGCGGGCGGGGATGCGCTGGGATGCGGCGAAGTCCATGAAGAAATCGGCTTGTGTGAAATCGAAGCGGTCTTGTTCGGGGTGCGTGCCGCGCCATTTCATCTGGTTTTCGGCGACCAGGATGGAGCATTGGTCGAGGAGGAGTGGAGGGAAGTCGGGGCGGCGGAGTTGGGAGTCGGAGACGGCGGTGCCGAAGTAGAGGCCTTTGGAGTGCGCTGTTTCGCGAAGCTTGGGAATTTCGGTGGCATCCGAGCAAAGCGGAAATGTAGAGGCAGCCAGGGTGCCGAGGGACAATTGAACGAAATCGCGACGTTGCATGGATGATCAGTCTGAGCTGAATTTGAAGGGGGATTTTAACACAGAGGGCGCAGAGGACACGGAGAAGACGGGAAAAAGAAAGAAGGGAGAAAAGATTATCGCAGCGAGTGGCAGTGACACAGAGTGCGCAGAGAAGAAAAAGCGGATTCCACGCGAAAAGAACAATCGCTGTCAAATGGAAACGGGAGGGGCGAGCCCCTCCCCTACAGTTGAAAGATGAATTAGGCGCGGGCCTTCGCGTGACTCAGGCTGAAGCGGCGGAGGCTTGTTCGAGGACGCGGCGGTAGTAGGCTTCGTAGGCTGGGATTACGTCTTTGGCGCAGAATTTTTTCCTGGCATTGATGCGGGCCATTTTGCCCATTTCGCGACCGCGGTCTGCGCGGGAGAGAATTTCGATGGCGTAGCGCGCGGCTTCTTTCACATTGCCGGGTTCGACTAGATAGCCGTCCACGCCGTGTTCGACGACTTCGGGGACGCCGCCAACGTTTGTGGCGATCACCGGGACTTCGCAGGCCATGGCTTCGAGAGCGGCGAGGCCGAAGGATTCGAGTTGCGAGGGCATTACGAAGAGATCGGCGACGGAAAGCTTTTCGTAGACACCGTTTTGCTTGCCGGGAAAAATCACATCTTTTTGCAGGCGTTTTTTGCGGACTAGATATTCCGCGGCGCCACGGTCTGGGCCATCACCGATGAGGACGAGTTTGGCTGGTATTTTGGCGCGGACCAGGGCGAAAATTTCGACAACGTCGGTCAGACGTTTTACGGGTCGGAAATTCGAAAGATGCATGAGGATGGGTTCCCCGTTGGGAGCCCACTGCTCGCGCAGGGCGGGCTGCGGCGTGCGCGTGTAGAGATCGCAATTCACGAAATTGGGGATGACTTCGATTGGACGCTTGATGTCGAACTCTTTGAGGGTTTGATTCAAGAGGTAATGTGAGATGGCGGTGACGCCGTCGCTTTTCTCGATGGAGAATTTTGTGATGGGGAGATAGCTGCGGTTGCTGCCGACGAGTGTGATGTCGGTGCCATGCAAGCGTGGTGATGAATGGCAGACGCCGCGGAGCGGCCATGGAACGCGCTAGCATCGCGCTGACAGAGTGAGGGATCGCGTAGTGGACGTGGAGCAAGTCGAGGGATTCGGACTCGAAAACCTCGAGCATTTTGGTGGCAAGAGCTAGCGTGTATGGCGGGTGATCAAAAAGCGGGTAGCTGGCGACCTCGACCTCGTGAAAATGAATATGCGGGTCGTTGGGGTTCATGCGGATCGGCGGGGCGTAACTGATGAAATGGATGTCATGGCCGCGAGCCGCAAGTTCCTGGCCGAGTTCGGTGGCGACAACGCCGGAGCCGCCGTATGTGGGATAGCAGGTGATGCCGATTTTCATGAATGAGGATCTCCGTGGTCCTCAGTTGTTAATCCCGGGCAGATAGGGCAGCATTCTACCGGCAAAACGCTTCATTGCTTGAGCTTAGAGACCGTTAACATACATCAGATGAACGGGCGTTAGTTTTGGCTGCAAAGGCACTCCATTAGACGCTGGAGGTGGACAAATCGTGACACGACTTGCAGGGAAGGTGGCCCTGATTACCGGCGGGGGGACTGGGATTGGGCGGGCGATCGCTCTGGCGTTTGCACGAGAAGGGGCGAAGGTAGCGGTCGCGGGTCGGCGAAAAGAGAAGCTGGAAGAGACGCTGCGCGAACTGGAAAAACAGGGCAGCAAAGGTGGGTTGGCGATCGTTTGCGATGTTGCAAAGGCTAAGGATGCCGCGCGTGCGGTGAGGGAGACGGCGAAGGCGTTTGGCAAATTGAACGTGCTGGTGAATAACGCTGGAGTGCTGCACGCAGCGACCATCGAAGGAACCAGTGAAGAGCAGTGGGACAAGTTGATGACGATAAATTTGAAAGGGCCGTTTTTGATGTGTAAAGCGGCGTTGCCGGAGTTTCGCAAGGCGGGTGGGGGGGCGATCGTGAATGTTGGCTCGGTATTGGGGTTGGTGGCGATGAAAGATCGGGCGGCGTATTGCGCGTCGAAGGGCGGAGTGACGCTGTTGACAAAGGCGATGGCGCTGGATCATGCGCATGAAAATGTGCGGTCAAACTGCATTTGTCCTTCGATCGTGGAGACGGAGCTGGTGCAGGGATTGTTCGCGGCTTCGGAAGAGGGAAGGGCTTTGCGTAAAGCCAGGATTGGGTCGATTCCGCTGGGGCGGATGGGGCGTCCCATCGATGTGGCGGAGATGGCTGTATTTTTGGCTTCCGAGGAATCGAGCTGGCTAACGGGCGCGGCGATTCCTTTGGATGGCGGGCTTTCGGCGTATTGAGAGGGACACGGAGATTCGATGAAGTCAGAATTGTTCAATGATTTGAAGAAATACGAAGAGGCGCTCCGTCGGAAGACGAACGAGGCTGGCGCAACTTCGCTGCTGGGCCTTCATCTGGAGAGTTTAGAGATGGGCCGGGTCGTCTTCACCATGAAGATAAGGTCTAGGCACAAGCAGATCCACGGAGTGGTGCATGGCGGAGTTTTGGCGACGGTGGCGGATACGGTTGCGGCCATCGCGGTATATACGACCGTCCCAAAAGGAACGGACATCGCTACCGTGGAAATGAAAATTAATTTTCTGGAACCAGTGCCGGGCGGGCGAATCAAGGCCGAAGGGCGCGTCTTGCGGACGGGGCGCAATTTCGTTGTGACAGAGTGCGAGATTTACAAAGAGGACGGCAAAATGGCAGCCAAGGCGCTACTCACATTTGGAGCGGCTCGCGGGCATTCCATTAGCCCGAAATAATGCGTTAAGGCCATCAGATCGATAGCTTCAGGAACTATTCGTCGCCGCCAGCCGCAGCTTCTTCCCCGTCTTTGTGAACATACTTGATCACGCGCTTGAAGATGAGCAGGTTGGGGCTACCCTGACGCGTGAGTTTGATGCAATCGCGGTCGTACCATTCGACGGTGCCGCGGAGGGACTCGCCATTGTCGAGCACCACGACCATCTGAGTATGGCTCTGCATCTGCTTGACCCAATAGAAGTTCTCGGCGTGGGTCGTTTCCGGGGGCGCCGGTTTTTTGCTGGGCGCGGGGCCGTTGTGTGAGATTCTCTGGGGAGGCTGTTCCTTCACGTCCGGAAATCCCGGTCGAAACATCCTGCGGTTCACCATGACTTCTCCTCGCGGCTAACGGTGGGGTGAGTTCATTGGGTGAGATGCATGGCTGCGGCGCTGGGTTACAGTGGGATTCGGAAAAGTTTGGGACGGAATTAGAGGCCAAAACCAGGAGATCTGACCTTAAAGCGCTAAGGTTCCGGCGCGAGCGAGGCCGCCAAAGCGTCGAGACCGAGCTGCCGATTCAGGTTACGGCGCGCCCCTGCATGTAGCTCATCAAAACCTGCGATAGCGCGCATAACCCACCGCGAATCAACTGACTTTGCGAGGGCGGCAAGCTCTCTGGCCAGCGGAATGTTTCGCAGGACAGGCTCTTTGATGCCGGAAGTCAGCTCCAGCAGATCGGTGAGCAGGCCATAGAAGACGCTGAGTTGATCTTCGAAGCTCGACTCGCGATCTTTGGCGAAGGCCGCCGTGCTGGCGAAAAGCTGAGAGAAGCCCTGGCCCTGCGCGGCGCGCTCGAGGATGCGGAGAGCGTTGCGACGGCGGTCGGCGGTTTCTGCAACATTCATTTCGATGGCCAGGCCGGGGCTGCCTTCGGCAAGTTGCGCGGCTAGTTTCAGTTCGGGCGTCTTGCGTTCGGTTTTTTCTTTGAGAATATTTTCTACATCCGGCAGCGAGAGCGGCGCGAAGTGAAATTGCATGCAGCGCGAAACGATCGTGGGGAGCAACGTGTAGGGTGACGGCGCCGTCAGGATAAGGGTGGCGGAGCCGGGCGGTTCTTCGAGGATTTTCAAGAATACGTTCTGGACGTTCCAGTGCATGGTTTCCGCGCCATCCAGAATAAAAACACGGCGCCGGCCCATGGGTTGGAAGTAGGCCGCGCGCTGCACGGCGCGGAGCTGGCCGATGCGCAGCATGGGCCGCGCTACCGGACTCTTCAAGCGGACGGGATCAGGAACTAGCGCCCAGACGTCAGGATGCGTTTGGAGGATCAAGGGAACGCGCTCGACAGTGGCGGCGTCGGCGCTTTCGCCGCGCTCAGCGAGGCCTTGCTCGATGATTGGCTCGGGATTGGCGAGGAGCGCGATGCGCTTGCAAGTTTCGCATTCGCCGCAGAAGTCGTCCTTCAGGCGCTCACAATTCGCGGCTTGCGCGAACATGCGCGCCAGCGTGTACTTGCCGAGGCCGCGCGGGCCGCTGAAAAGCAATGCGTGAGGAACTCGCTCGCTGCGAAGAGCACCCCGGAGAGCGGCGACGATTCGTTCGTTGCCTAAAAATTCGGAGAAGCCCATGGGTCAGCGGCCTTCCTTCGCGACGGGTAGTGAAAGTACTTGCAAGACAGCGGCGAGAATTTCTGTAGCGATGTGCTTTTGGGGGCGCATTGCGCCGCGTGTTTCGTCGAAGCATGGGATCGTCGCCCAATTAGGCCTGCGCGAGAGTTCATCGTACATTGCCGCGGCATCCTCGAGATGGCGGAGGCTGGCTTCCAGAATATCTTGTTTGTTCTTGGTGTAGCTGCGGGCGGATTTGCGGGCGACGAGTTCCTGAGCCTGCCGAGGAGGGACGCGAAGATAGAGCACCAGCGTTTCCCGCGGCAGATTGTAAATGTTGTATTCGAGGTGCTCGATCCAGGAGATGAAAGCTGGACGGTCAGCGGCATCGGCGCGGGCGGTTTGATGGGCGAGATTCGACCCGATGTAGCGATCGGCGAGGACGATTTTGCCCTGATTCAGGGCTGTTTCCAGGCGGAATTTGGCTTCGAAGCGATCGCCGGCGTAAAGGAGGGCGCTGAAGTGCGGGTCGACGGTTTCCAGCGCGCCAAAATCCCCGTTGAGGAATTGGCCGACCATTTTGCCGAACCAGGAATCGTATTGGGGGAAGCCGGTCGAATAGACGGCATGGTGATTGGCGACCAGGGCCTTTTGCAGCAACTCGACCTGGGTGCGCTTGCCGCTGCCGTCGATGCCTTCGATGGCGATTAGTTTTCCGGTTGGCGTCATGTACGAAGGCCAGTCTAACCGCAGAGCCGCAGCGCTGCAACGCTGTGCATGCTACGATTTGGATTTGAACATGGCGACGACATCGATCAGAGAAAACTTGCTGCGGGTGCAAGAACAGGTTTTTGCTGCCGCGCGGCGGGCTGGACGTTCCGCCGAAGAGATCACGCTCATTGGAGTTTCGAAGACCCACCCAGCAGAGGCGATTCGAGAGGCTTACGACGCGGGGTTACGGCATTTTGGTGAAAACCGCGTGAAGGAGTGGGAAGGGAAGCAGGGAGCGTTGCAGGATTTGAATGCGACGTGGCATCTGATTGGGCATTTGCAGAGTAATAAGGCGGCGAGAGCGGCGAAGCTTTTTCAAGCGATCGATTCGGTAGATGACTTTGCGTTGGCGCAACGGTTGGAACGCGCGCGCATCGAAACAGGTGCGCCCGGGAAATTGCGCGTGCTCATCGAAGTACACATCGCGTCGGAAGAGACGAAAACCGGGGCCGACGTGAAAGAGCTCCCATCGCTGGCGGAAAAGATCGCCACGCTCCCTATGCTCGAGCTTGCCGGGCTGATGTGTATTCCGCCGTTCGCTGAAAATGCGGAAGACGCGAGGCCACATTTCAATCGGCTCCGTGAACTGCGCGACGAGTTGGCGAAACAACTTGGCCGAGCGCTGCCGGTGCTGTCGATGGGAATGTCGCACGACTTTGAAGTGGCTATCGAAGAAGGAGCTACAGAAGTGCGGGTGGGAACGGCGTTGTTCGGGACGCGCAGCACCATCGGCGCCACGAAAATTGGCCAATGAATTTTACTGGAGACAGGGATGAAGCTTTTTAGCCCATTCAGGATACGAGAGATCGAGTTGAGGAACCGGATTGTGGTTTCGCCGATGTGCGAGTATTCGGCGAAGGACGGGCATCCGCAGACTTGGCATCTCGTGCATTTGGGGAGCAGGGCGATTGGAGGCGCGGGACTGGTTTTTACTGAAGCGACCGCCGTGGAAGAACGAGGACGAATATCTTCGGCGGACACTGGGATTTACGAAGATGGGCATATCGCCTCCTGGCAGCCCATTGCTGAGTTTATTCGATCACATGGTGCGGTGCCGGGAATGCAGTTGGCGCACGCGGGCAGGAAGGCGAGCACGGCGCCTCCGTGGACTGGAGGCAAGCCGGTCGCTGTGCAAGATGGCGGTTGGGAGCCGGTTGCGCCGAGCGCGCTGGCATTTGACGCTGGGTATACTGTGCCGCGCGAGTTGTCGGTCGCAGAGATCGGAGAAATTGTCGCGGCGTTCAAGAAATCAGCGGAACGCGCGTTGGCGGCGGGCTTCGAAGTTGTGGAAATTCATGCCGCTCACGGGTATTTGCTGCACCAATTCCTGTCGCCGCTGAGCAATGCGCGAACGGATGAGTATGGCGGAACATTTGAAAACCGGATTCGCGTGACGTTGAAAGTCGTGCGCGCAGTTCGCGAGGTTTGGCCGCAGAGATTGCCGCTCTTTGTCCGCGTGTCTGCAACCGATTGGAAAGAAGGCGGCTGGGATTTGGCGCAGACCGTTGCACTGGCACGAGAACTGAAAGCGCTGGGCGTTGATCTGGTTGACGCTTCAAGCGGGGGATTGGTGCCCGGAGTGAAAATTCCCTTAGGGCCTGGCTACCAGACCGCATTCGCCGAAGCGATTCGTAAGGAGGCAGGGATTGCTACGGGCGCTGTCGGAATGATCAGTGAGCCTGTGCAAGCGGAGACGATTTTGGCGACCGAGCAGGCCGACTTGGTACTTCTTGCGCGTGAACTTCTGCGCGATCCCTATTGGCCGCGGCGGGCGGCGAAGGCGCTCGATGTGAAGATCAAGGCACCCGTGCAGTATGAACGGGCTTGGTGAACACAAGATGTTTGCGGAAATCGCGGAGAACCTCGCAGCTGGCACGGTTTCGTTCGCGGTTCGGGTGCAGCCCCGGGCGAGCAAAGACGAAGTCGTTGGCGTGATGGACGGTGCTCTGAAAATCCGGCTGCAAGCGCCCGCAGTGGAAAACCGGGCCAACGAGGCGCTGGTGGAATTCCTCGCACATCTTTTGAAAACGCCCAAGTCGGCTGTTAGAATTCTTGGCGGCGAGCGAAGCCGCTCCAAGCGCGTCGAAATTCGCGGCGTAACGAAACAGCAAGTTCTGGGGCTTTTGGAACATGACGCGTAACCACCCGCATTTCTGAAACTCGATGAATAGATTGGACGTCATCAGAACATGAGCGCTGATATCACTGGAATGCAAAGCGACCTGCGAGCCGCGAAGCTGGATGGCTGGCTCTTTTACGATTTTCGCGGACGCGACCCGATCGCACAAAATATCCTGCAACTTCCTCCGGGAATGCGCACGCGCCGTTGGTATTACTTCGTTCCTGCCAAAGGTACGCCGCGGAAGTTGGTCCACAAGATTGAGACGGAATCGCTGGCGGCGTTGCCCGGCGATACGCTCTTTTACGCGGGGCAGGATGAGCTAAGGAAAAATCTCGGCAAACTTTTGGGACGCGCGAAGAATATCGCGATGCAATATTCGCCGAAGAACGCTATCCCCTATGTAGCGATGGTGGACGCAGGGACGATCGAGTTGGTGCGTAGTACCGGCGTAAAAGTGCTGAGCTCCGCCGACCTGGTGCAAAAATACGAAGCTTGCTGGAGCCAGGCGCAGCTGGAATCTCACTTGGCAGCAGGAGCGGTGATCGACCGAGTGGTGCGAGAGGCCTTTCAGCTTGCGGCAAAAAACGTCCGCGAGAAGAAGACCTTTACCGAATACGATTTGAAGCTGTGGATACTGAAGGAGTTCGAAGCGGCCGGCATCGGGTTGGAGCAGGGACCGGATGTCGCCGTTGGGCCGCACGCCAGCGATCCGCACTACGGTCCCACTCTCGAATCGGCCTCTCCCATTCGGGAGGGCGATTTGTTGCTGCTGGACGTGTGGGGAAAAACGAAGGCAGCAGGCAGCGTCTACTACGACATCACCTGGGTTGGGTATCTCGGCGCGAAAGTCCCGGAGAAGATGGCGAAGGTTTTCGGAATCGTACGCGAGGCGCGAGACAAAGCCGTCGAGCTGATTCAATCCAGCGTAGCCGCAGGAAAGCCTCTGCAGGGATGGCAAGTGGATAAGGCCGCGCGCAAGGTGATCGAAAAAGCCGGTTACGGCAAATATTTTTTCCATCGCACGGGGCACAACATCGGTCAAACAGTGCATGGCAACGGCGTCAACATGGACGGGCTCGAAACGCACGACGTCCGGCATTTGATACCGAAGACGTGCAACTCGATCGAGCCGGGAATCTACCTGCCAGAGTTCGGCATCCGAAGCGAAGTAAACGTATATATCGGCGAAAAAGAAGCGCGCGTAACTGGAGCGGTGCAAAAAGAGATTTTGGCGTTGCTGGCGTAGATAGAGCCGGCCTCACCAACGAGAACATAGGAAGAAAAATGTCAGAAGAAGTAACAAAAGACACAACAACGGACCCGTCAATGGGCACAACGACGCCCGTTATGGATGTTGCGGCAGCTCCCGTGCATCAGCAGGGGAACGAAGTGTTGGCCATTACCTTCGGAATGGCCGGGTGGCTTGTTCCGGGATTGGGCCACGCGTTGCAAAAAATGTGGGGCCGGGCGCTCGGCTGTTTTCTGACAGTGGGGGCGCTGGTTTTTCTTGGCGTCGGAATGCGCGGCAATGTATTTAGTTCGGAAGGCGGCGACGCCTTCGGAATGCTTGGCTATGTCGCCGATCTTGGCACGGGATCGTTTTATTTCGCGGCGCGGGCGCTCGAAACGCAAGGTTCGGACGTTGCGCACGCCGAAGGCGATTACGGGACGCGATTTCTCGCAGCGGCCGGAGTGCTGAACTTGCTAGCGGCGTTGCATGCTTACGAAGCTGCGCGAGGCCGTAAGGCGTGATCGCCACGATCGGGTTTACCCTCAGTCATTTTCAGGCGATGACACTGTTCGCGCTGCTCATTTCCATAGCGTTTGGATTCTTGAGCCGCCGCCGCACCAGCGACCGCGTAAAATACATCATCTGGTCGTTGTTTCTGTTCCTGCTGATCGGCGTGGGAATTGGCTGGGCGATGTATCCCTTCTCGCGATAACGCGATACTGGACATCGGTAATGGAACCAAACCTTTGCCCTCCAATTGACAGAAATTTTGCGCGAATGTTATTGTAAATGGACAGGCCGAGGTAGCTCAGCTGGTAGAGCACCTCATTCGTAATGAGGGGGTCGCGAGTTCGACTCTCGCCCTCGGCTCCAAATATCCCCTTAGAATTCAGGCTCTTACGCGAATCCTATAATCCTTGCCTTTTCTGGCCTTCTTCTTTATCTTCTCTGCAAATTCTGCCTTCTCGGGTAGATACCGAAGCCCTGATTCGCCAAGGGAGCCGCAGCTTGCTCTGAAGAAGAAAGTTGTGATCTGGGATTCCATCGTACTCCATGTGTTCGAGATGACGGAGAGGGACTGAGGGAAAACGCGAATGCGAATTATTGGTTGGATTCTGTTCCTTTTCGGAGCCTCTTTTAGTTTGCTCTTCGTTGTGCGCGTGTTCGAAGGTGACTTTCCACTCCGTGGGCTGGCGTACGGCCTGATTTTAATGGTTACAGGCTGGCGGCTGCGGACATACGGAAAAGGAATCACCGAACTCAGCCGCACTGCCGCACCGTCAATAGCCACCGCTGAGCCATCGCAAACGATCGAGCTGCCGCTGAGTGCTGCTGCGGCCAACGCCATTCGAGTTTTAATGAGGAAATCCCTTCGTGACTGCTTCCTTGTTTTCGCGTTGACCGCGGGAGCGCCCCTGTTGGTCATGGTTGTGATTTTGTTTTTCAACCCAAGCTCACTAGCGTCTCCGAATAAGGTCTATCTGGCGATTCCAGTCGCCATCTTCGGTGGTGGTGGGTTGCTTTTTGGCGGGACCGTATTTCTGACGTCATGGTTGCCACTGCGACGAGACCTGCGCGAGACCATGTATTTTGCGACTGCAGGGCCGATACAGATTGTGAGGGTAATGAATGGCTATCTTCTTCGGCTCGCTGACCGGGCGTTCCTGGTGAAAAAAGATGTGGCGAGGCAGCTTGCTAGTTTGGATTGGGCGAGGGTGCACCACACCAAGCATGCGCATATGATCCTTGGTGTCTGGAAACAAACTGGGACGAGTGTGTTTCTAGCCGACGAATATGAGCCGGACCCTTCGGGCCTCATTTCTCAGACCTGATTCGCCGATAGCAATTGAAGGCGCAATTTCCGCTGCCATCGGAAACAAGAACTCGTACTCTAAGCGACCACGAGGCGTGCTTCCCATTTGTTCATTTTTGATTTTTCGCGTCGAAAGCTCACTGGTTGACGCCGCTGGCGAGAATTCCTCCATCCACAATGAGGACAGAGCCGGTGGTGTAGCTTGCCGCGTCGGAGGCCAGATAGATTGCAGCTCCGGCGAGCTCCTCGACTTTTCCAAAACGCTTCATCGGAGTCCGCATGAGCCATTCGTTGCCGCGCGGCGTGCCTTCGAGCAGTTTTTGGTTCAGAGCTGTAGGGAAGACACCGGGGGCGATGGCGTTTACGCAGATTCCGTACGGCGCCCATTCGATGGCGAGCGATTGCGTTAACGAAGCGACGGCGGCTTTGCTGGCGGAGTAGGCGGTGACTTGCAGCATGCCGAGAAAAGAGCCAATCGAGGCGATGTTGATGATCCTGCCGTAGCGGCGCTCGGCCATATGGCGGCCAAAAATCTGGCATGCTCGAAGCATCCCTGTGAGATTCGTTTCGAGGATGTCGTTCCAGTCTTGCTCGGAGAAATCGAGCGTTGGGGCTTTCTTGGTGCGTCCGGCGGCGTTGACAAGGATATCGACTTTGCCGAAGGCTTGCACAGCGGCGTCGAGAACGGCTTGCAGCGAGGCGCGCTCGGTAACGTCGGAAGAGACACGGAGGGAGCGGTGGCCAAGAGCTTCGATTTCGCCCGCGGTTGCTTCGACTTGGTCAAGGCGCCGCGATGTGGGGGCGACATCGGCGCCAGCTTCCGCCAAGACCGAGGGCGATCGCTCGCCCGATGCCGGAAGTGCCGCCGATGACTACCGCTGATTTGCTTTTCAGATCGAGCTTGCTGTATCCCATCGTTTGTGTCTCTCCGTAAAGATTCTCTCTTTGATGATTGCGAGAAGCGCACGGCCCGTGCTGCTGAGCCCTTTCCTTCGCGCTACCAATCGAACATCGTGCCGTCCAATTTTCTGTTTATCGGCAAATACGCGCGTTCGTAAGGAAACGTCGCCGCGAGCTTTTCGTTGTAGTCGACGCCCAAACCGGGCGCGTCTCCCGGATGCAGGAACCCGTTGCTGAAGGAATACGAGTGAGGAAAGACTTCGTCGGTTTGCTTCGTGTGCAGCATGTATTCCTGGATACCAAAATTGTTGACGGAAATATCGAAGTGAAGGGCGGCGGCGAGTGACACAGGCGACAGGTCCGTCGCGCCGTGACAGCCCGTCAGCACGTGATACATCTCCGCGAGCGACGCGACTTTCTTGAGGTGAGTGATCCCGCCGCTGTGGACCGTGGCCATTCGAATGTAGTCGATCAGCTGTTCGGTGATGACGGTTTTGGCGTCCCAAATCGTGTTGAAGACTTCGCCGAGCGCGAGCGGCGTGGTGGTGTGTTGGCGGACGATACGGAAGCCTTCCTGCAGCTCCGCCGTAACGGCGTCTTCAAGCCAGAAGAGATGGTACGGTTCGAGACTCTTGCCCAGGCGGGCCGCTTCGATCGGCGAGAGGCGGTGATGCGCGTCGTGCAGGAGATGAACGTCATCGCCAAATTTCAGGCGCAGGGACTCGAAGAGTTTAGGAACATGCAGCAAGTATTTTTCGGTGGACCAGAGATTTTCCGGCGGAAGGCCTTTTTCGGCGGGCTCGTAGTAGAGCTTGTCTTTTGCGACGCCGTAGGTTGAGGGAATGCCGGGAATTCCCGATTGCGCTCGTATGGCGATGTAGCCCATCGCCGCATATTTGGCGACTTCATCGATGGTTTCTTCGATGTCGCGCCCGTTGGCGTGGCCGTAGACCATCACGCCGTTGCGGCTCTTTCCGCCGAGCAGGTTGTAAACGGGAGTGTTGAGAGCTTTTCCTTTGATATCCCAAAGAGCGATGTCAATGGCGCCGATCGCGGCCATGGTGACGGGCCCGCGGCGCCAGTAGGCACCGCGATAGAAATATTGCCAGATGTCTTCGGATTGAAAGGGATCGCGGCCGATGAGGCAGGGAATCAAATGTTCGGAGAGATAGGCTGCGACTGCCATCTCGCGGCCGTTTAGCGTCGCATCGCCGAGACCGTAGATGCCCTGGTCGGTGTAGACCTTCAGTGTGACGAAATTTCTGCCGGGCGAAGAGATCAATACTTTGGCATCTGTAATTTTCACCGAGCCTCCTCAAGTTGCATTCGATACTCTCCTCATCACCGTCGCTTCTCCCAACCTCGTTCGCGGACAAATTGTGAAGTAAAGTTCAGATCCGCCGAACGAGTCCCTGATCCGTCGCTTTTGTATTGCGCACGAGGAGCAGCACCAAAATCATCCCAACGAACGGAATCACTCCCGCGATGATCATGAGTGGGTCGAACAAGTGTGTCCCCGTCGCAATGCGCGCATCGGAAAGATGGCCCGCTAATTCGAAAACGACGATCGTACCCAGCGCGGCGCCCGTGCCGCTCAGTCCGCTGACAGTGGCCACGGATTCGTTTTTGTAAAGGTCAGAAGGTAACACGTTGGCGATAGTCGTGAAAGATGCGTAGGAGAATGTGGCGAGGGCGAAGAGGAGAGTGAGCCAGTAAAGGTTCACGGTAAATATGGTGGGAATGAGCAAGGCAACGCCGCAGCCGCCGAATACAACGAGCGCTTTACGCGCGTTCCCGACAGACCAGCCGCGCTTAATCAAGCGACCAGACAGCCAGCCGCTGAAAAAATTTCCCAGATCAGCGGCGATGAACGGAATCCATACGGCGATCAATCCGCTTTTGAGAGCGATCCCTTTGGCGACCAAATAGATCGGAAACCAATCGGCGATGAAGAACCAGACAGGGTCGGTGAAGCTCCTGGCAATAATGGTTCCCCAGGTTTGCGGAAGCTTCAGCAGATCGCGCCAGCGCGGCGTTGTCTTTGCGAGAGACTCGTCTTCCCTGTGGTCGGAAAGAATCATCTGCAACTCTGGAGTGCTAATGCGAGGATGGTCCTGCGGCAGGTGATAGAGCCAGCGCCAAACGATAAGCCAGGCGAATCCGAGCAACCCGGGAACCACAAAGGCCGGCCGAAGCCCCCAGCGAAAGTAGAGCCACAGGACAACGAATGGCGCGACGGCTCCGCCAATGGAGGAGCCGCTATCGAACAGTGCCGTGGCCAAACCACGCTCGTGCTTCGGAAACCACTCCGAAACGGCTTTGGTTGCGCCAGGCCAGTTGCCGGATTCGCCGAGTCCAAGGAAAAAACGAAATCCCATGAACGAGTAAAGCCCTCGCGCGAGCGGCGTGAGGACGGAAACAACCGAATACCACAAGACAGTAAGCGTAAGCCCACGTTTTGTTCCGATGCGATCCATCAGCCTGCCGTTGAGAGTTTGTCCGATGGAATACGCTACGCGGAAGGCGATCACCAAATTCGCGTAGTCCGTGTTGGTCCAGTGGTAGTCCTGTTTGAGATAGGGAGCGAGCAGAGAGAGAGTCTGGCGATCGATGTAATTGATCACCGTCGAAGCGAACAACAGTCCGCCAATCCACCAGCGGAGCGAAGGAATGGAGCGGACGCGGTGCGCGCTTGGTGCTGGATTCCTTGCTTCTCCGTGAATATCCATTAAAGAGCGGTTTCCGTGGGATGTCTCCAAACGAATCAGAGAGTCTACCTTACAGCGGACAGCAGTGAAATTGGATTTGGAGGCACTACTTCTCTCTTTTCTCGCCGCCTCTTTTTGGTATAGTCCCAACCGCAATGTCGGCAGAATCTTCGAACGCCTCCACAACTCCCCGCGTCGCGCTCACTCGAAATCAAATTCGAGGATTTTGGGCCGCTTGGGGCGGATGGACTCTCGACGGAATGGATTCCTTCATCTATGCCCTCGTGCTGTTGCCTTCGCTTCGTGAACTTCTCCCTCGTTCTGGCATCGCCGCAACGAAAGGCAACATTGGGTACTACGGCGGCTTGCTTTTTGCCCTTTTCCTGCTCGGATGGGGACTTGCTTTTTTATGGGGGCCCGTCGGTGACAAGTTCGGCCGCGTCCGCACCTTGATGCTGACGATCGTGTGGTATTCGGTCTTCACGTTTCTCAGCGCGCTCGTCAGCAACGTCTGGCAGTTGGCAATTCTTCGCCTGCTCGCGGGAATTGGAATCGGCGGCGAGTGGGCCATGGGCGGCACGTTTGTTGCGGAAGAATGGCCGGAAAGCCGCCGCCGCGCGGGTGCGGGGTACATGCACACGGGCTACTACGTCGGGCATATTTCTTGCAGCGATCGCCAACTATGCGATCGGCAGCCACTACGGTTGGCGCGCCATGTTTGCCGTCGGAGGTGTACCGGCGCTTCTTCTGGCTTGGGTGCGCCACGGCGTCACGGAACCCTCGCGCTGGTCGGCCAAGGTGGAAGTCATTCGCTCATGGCAGCTCTACCAGCCTTTCGCGGCACTTTTTTCGCCTGCGTTGCGTCGCCGCACAATATTGAACTCGCTGTTTATGCTTGCATCGATCAGCGGTCTTTGGGCCGGAACGGTTTATGTACCTGCGGCGGTGACTTCGCTTGCGGAAGCCGCGGGCCGTGTTGGACCGCAAGCGGCGCAGCTTGCTTCGCGCGCCACCATGCTTGTCGCCTTCGCCACGATTCTGGGATGTCTCGCGATGCCCTGGCTTGCCGAACGGCTTGGCCGCCGAGGCGCGCTCGGCTTTTTCTTTGCCTTGATGATGGTGTTCATCGCGATAACGTTTGGCAAAGTTTTCTATCTTGGCCCAACCGCGCTGCCCTGGTTTTTTGTCTGTCTATTTTTTCTCGGTTTGGGCGGCGCGAATTTCGCGGTCTACACGCTTTGGCTGCCTGAGCAATATCCCACCGAATGCCGCGCCAGTGCTTTCGCGTTTTCCACGTCTTTCGCGCGGTTCGGCGGAGCCGCTATCACTTTTCTGGTGGGAAGCGGCGTGCAGCGCTACGGCTCGCTCGGGATTCCCGTCGCGATTACTTCGGTGGCTTTTGCTGCCGGCTTACTTCTGATTCCATTTGGAGCCGAGACCCGTGGACAAATGTTGCCTGCATAGCGCGCATCTGCGATCTACTTCAATGCGAGGAAAATGCGAAGACTTGGCTATTATCAGAGGCCGTCGACTCCAGCTCAGTAAAGGCTCAGCGAGTGCAAATAACAGATCCCGCCGCTAAATCGAAATCGAACGCACGTCACGCTGTTCTCGCCGGCTTCTTCGGCTGGACCCTCGACGCCTTCGATTTTTTTGTGGTTGTCTTTTTGTACGACACTCTCGCCCATCAATTCGGCGTCTCCAAGAAAGACATCATCTTTACCACCTTTGCCACCCTCGCTATGCGTCCGATTGGGGCGATGATTTTCGGCCTGCTATCCGACCGCTACGGCCGCCGCAAACCTCTGATGGCGAACGTCATCTATTTTTCGCTCATCGAGCTCTTGTGCGGATTTTCGCCAAACTACACTTTTTTCCTGATCATGCGCGCCCTGTTTGGCATCGGCATGGGAGGCGAATGGGGCGTTGGCGCGTCGCTCACGATGGAAGCTGCACCGGTGCGCTGGCGCGGAATCCTTAGCGGGATTTTGCAGAGCGGCTATTCGATCGGCTATCTGCTTGCCGCGTTGGCAGCGCGCTTTCTTCTTCCCGCGTGGGGCTGGCGCCCGATGTTTTGGATTGGCGCATTGCCCGCGCTGCTCGCGCTTTACATCCGCACAAAGGTTCCGGAGTCGGAGGCTTGGAAGCAAAATCGCGCCGCCAGCACCGGGCAAGTTCTGCGCACGGTGATGCTCGACTGGAAGCGCTTCCTTTATTTGGTCGTGCTTATGACCTTCATGATGTTCATGTCGCACGGCACGCAGGATTTGTACCCGGACTTTTTGAAGGAAGTCCACCGCCTCTCGGGCACTGTGGTGGCAAATATCGCGATTGTCTACAACATTGGAGCGGTCATCGGCGCAATTATTTTCGGGCACCTCTCGCAGGTCGCCGGCCGGCGCAAGAGCATGATCGCGGCCATGGGACTCTGTCTGCTCATCATTCCTCTGTGGGCATTCGGAGGGAGTTTGGCTGTCTTTTTCATCGCTCCGTTTGTAATGCAAATGGGTGTGCAGGGCGCCTGGGGAGTGATCCCCGTGCACTTAAACGAAATGTCCGCGGATGTGACGCGCGGATTGATGCCCGGGCTTACCTATCAACTGGGAATTCTGTTCGCTTCGCCCACAAATAACATTCAGTACGCATTGCGCGATCGCGTGGGCTATCAGTGGGCCATCGCCGGTTTTGAAGTGGTGACCATCGTGACGCTCGCCGTCCTGCTGCTCCTCGGGACGGAGCGCCACGGGCGAAGCTTCATGCGAGATCCCCTCAAAGACGGGCCTTCCGCTACGCATTAACTGGCCCCGCCTGCGCAATCCGCTCCAGTTCGCCCGATAATCGAATTCGAGCTTGGCGTATGCGCGCGCTTCTAGTATTTTCCAATGCGCGATTCTCTGCGCTTGAGGCAGGCAACGGATAAGCCTCTGCAGAACGTCAGAGAGTATTGGAAAGCGCGCGATCTACGATGAATGTTCGACAACTCTTTGATCTCACCGGTCGCACGGCCATTATCTCCGGCGGTTCCATCGGTCTCGGCCGCCAGATGGCCGAGGGCTTGGCCGAAATGGGAGCAAATCTTGTCTTGTGCGCCCGCAAGAAAGAGCGTTGCGAGCTGGCCGCTGCCGAATTGCAAAGCCTCGGAGTAAAGACCCTGGCATTAGGTTGCGACGTAAAAAATCCCGCCGAAGTGCAGGCCGTCGTCGACGCAGCCATGTCGCGATTCGGCCGCATCGATATCCTCATCAACAACGCTGGAACTTCGTGGGGTGCGCCCGTCGAAGAGATGCGCCTCGAACATTGGAACAAAGTGATCGAAACGAATCTGACGGGCACATTTCTTTTTTCACAAGCCGCCGGAAAGTTCATGACCGCTCAGCGCCGCGGAAAAATCATAAATATCGCTTCTGTTGCTGGCATCCATGGAGCTCCGCCGGAATTTCAAGCCATCGGCTATCACGCCAGCAAAGGCGGCGTCATTGCCTTCACCAAAGACTTAGCCTGCAAATGGGGCATCCACAACATTCAGGTAAACTCGATTGCTCCCGGCTGGTTCCCCACGAACATGTCCCAGGTCGTGATAGAGCGAAACAAGGAAGAATTTTTGAAGAAAATCCCGGTGCGGCGATTCGGTAGTGATCACGATCTAAAAGGCGCGGCAGTGTTTCTTGCTTCCGACGCTTCCGATTACGTCACCGGGCATGTTTTGGTCGTCGACGGAGGACAAATCGCCTAAACGGCGCTGGATTCCACATGAATATTCCACTGACACCACTTCGCTGTTTGCGCTACGCGGAAGAGCAATTTCCGCGCAGAACCGCTGTCGTTTGCGGCGATCTGCGATTTACGTACGCGGAATTTGCGAAGCGCGCCGCATTGCTAGCGGGCGCATTGCGCGCAGCCGGCGTTAAGCCCGGAGATCGCGTCGCCTTCCTCGGCATGAACTGCCATCGCTTGCTCGAAGCCTACTACGGCGTTCTCGACGCTGGCGCAATTCTTCTCCCCCTGAATATTCGTCTGGCACCTCATGAACTTGCTTTTATTTTGAATGACTCCGGAGCAAAGTTTCTCTTTCTCGAAAAGGATTTTGTCCCGACTGTCGATTCGTTTCGCCAAAGTGCGACGACCATTGAGGCTTTCTATCTTCTCGATGGCGCGCCCCGGGCAGAATGGCTCGCGCCAAAAAACTATGACGAACTGCTTTCCTCTGCCTCGCCGTACCGCACCGACATCATGGATGTAGACGAAAATGCCGTTTCCGAAATCTTTTATACCAGCGGCACAAGCGCTACGCCCAAGGGCGTGATGCTGACGCATCGCAATGTTTACATGCATGCTCTCTACGCCTGCCTCACGGACGATCCCACGGCCGATGCCGTTCAGCTCCACACCATTCCGCTATTTCACGCCAATGGCTGGGGCACGCCGCACGCCCTCGCCCTGACTGGCGGAAAGCACGTGATGCTGAGGCGTTTCGAAACGGCAACTATTTTCCGATTGATCGAGCAGGAGCGCGTGAGAAACATGTGCCTGGTGCCGGCCATGGCCACGGCCCTTGTGAATTGTCCCGAGCGCACGAAACACGATTTGAGCAGTCTCCGCCTCATCAATATTGGCGGAGCCGCCTCGTCTCCGACGCTGGTTCGCGAGGTCGAAGAAAAACTTGGCGCAAGCTGCCGCTCCGGCTATGGCCTGACGGAAACTTCGCCTACGCTTTCGATTTCCAGAATGAAGCCGGGCCTCGACTGGCAAGGCCAGCAAAAATTCATCGGCCAGGCCATGACCGGCTACGCCATTCCAGGCGTCGAGCTTCGCATCGTCGATGCGAACGACAAAGATGTGCCACACGATGGCAAAAGCATCGGTGAAATCGTGGCTCGCAGCGATGTAGTGATGGAAGGCTACTGGGGCCAGCCGCAAGCCACCGCCGAAGCTATGCGCGGCGGATGGTTTCACACCGGCGATATGGCCACGCTCAATGAGGATGGCTACCTCCTCGTCGTCGACCGCAAAAAGGAAATTATCGTCAGCGGCGGTGAAAATATTTCTTCGCTGGAAGTGGAGAAAGCGATTCTCGCCCATCCCAGTGTCTACGAGGTTGCCGTTGTCCCCGTTCCGGATGCGAAATGGGGGGAAGTGCCGAAAGCTTTGGTCGTCTTGAAGCCCGGCGCGCAAGCCACCGAAGCAGAGCTGCTCGAATTTTGCCGGGGCCGCATCGCGCATTACAAAGCGCCTCGTTCGGTCGAGTTCTTCGATAGCTTACCGAAAACGGGCACAGGGAAAATTCTGAAAAGGGAATTGCGCAAGAAATACTGGGGCGGACAAGACACGATCCGCCCCGAATTTGCCAGCCGTAAGTGAGACGTTTTATAAATGAGAATTGAATCTGCGCGGCGTCAATGGACGTGGGTGCGAGTTCGCGCAAAGCTTCAGGGACTGTTTCCGAGAAAGAGCGGCCACCGATGAGCGATCTGGTTCAACTTACAAATGACAACGGCATCGCCGTAATCACCATCAACAATCCTCCGGTGAACGCGCTCAGCCCGGGAGTGCCGGAAGGCATCGCTGCCGCGATCGAGCAGATCGACAAAGACGATGCCGTCAAAGCCGCCGTACTCATTGGCGGCGGCAAAACTTTCGTTGCGGGCGCTGACATCAAGGAATTTGGCAAGCTTACCTCCGGAAAACCCGGTGGGGGATTGGAATTGCCCCCGCTCCTTTTGAAAATCGAAGATTGCCGCAAGCCGGTTGTGGTGGCTATCCACGGAACCGCCTTTGGCGGTGGCCTTGAGCTTGCCATGTCTGGCCACTACCGTGTCGCCGTCTCCGCCGCACAAGTCGGCCAACCGGAAGTAAAGCTCGGCCTAATTCCTGGCGCTGCCGGCACCCAACGATTGCCGCGTCTCGCGGGCGCTGCCAAAGCCGTTGAAATGTGCGCGGATGGCAATCCTATTAAAGCCGCGGAAGCACTGAACGCAGGCATCATCGATCGTTTGATCGAAGGCGACTTGTTAACAGGTGCCATCGCGTTTGGGCGCGAAGTTGCGGATAAACCCGTGCGCAAAACACGCGAACGAAGCGACAAGCTCGGCTCGGCGGAACAAAATGCTCCGATCTTCGCCGCCGCTCGCGAAAACGCCCGCAAAAAACAGCGCGGTATGATCGCGCCGCTCGCGGCCATTGATGCCGTAGAAGCCGCCACGAAACTCCCGTTCGAAGAAGGCTGCAAATTCGAGCGCAAACTTTTCATGGAGTGCCTCTTCTCCGATCAATCGAAGGCGCTCATCCATGTTTTCTTTGGCGAGCGCGAAGTCGCCAAAATCCCCGACATTCCGAAAGACACTCCGCTGATTCCGGTGAACTCCGCCGCGGTCGTTGGCGCGGGAACGATGGGCGGCGGCATCGCCATGGTCTTGGCAAACGCCGGCGTGCCCGTTCTGTTGAAGGAAGCCGATCAGGCCGCGCTCGATAAAGGCCTCGCGAACATTCAGAAAAATTATGCGACCTCCGTGAAACGCGGCCGCTTTACGCAAACTTTCGTCGACGAGCGGCTCAGGCTGATCCAGCCAACGCTCAGCTATGATTCTTTCGCAAATGCGGACTTGGTGATCGAAGCAGTCTTTGAGGGTATGGCGCTCAAAAAAGAAGTTTTCGCCGAACTCGACCGCGTCTGCAAACCCGGCGCCATTCTGGCGAGCAACACCTCCACGCTAAATATCGACGAAATTGCTTCCTCGACGTCGCGCCCACAATCGGTGATCGGCACGCATTTCTTCAGCCCCGCCAACGTCATGCGTCTGCTCGAAATCGTCCGTGGCAAAGCCACCGGCAAGGAAGTTATCGCCACATGCATGCAGCTCTCCAAAAAAATCGGCAAGATCGGCGTCCTCGTAGGGAACTGCCGCGGATTTGTCGGCAACCGCATGTTCCATCCCTACGTTCGCGAGTCGGTTTTTCTTCTCGAAGAGGGCGCGAGTGTGGAAGCGGTCGATTCCGCAATGTACGATTTCGGAATGGCGATGGGCCCGCTCGCGGTTGGAGACCTTGCCGGTCTCGATGTCGGCTGGCGAATCCGCAAAGAGTATCGTCATTTAGAGAAACCTGGAATTCGCCAGGCATTTGCTGGAGATAATCTCTGCGAGATGGGCCGCTACGGCCAGAAAACCGGCGCCGGCTGGTATAAATACGATGAAAACCGCCACGCTATTGCCGATTCGATGGTCGGCCAGCTGGTCCGCAAGTGGGCCGCCGAAGCTGGCATTCCGCAGAGGGAAATTTCGAGAGAAGAGATCATCGATCGCTGCGTCTACGCTCTGGTCAATGAAGGCGCGCGCATTCTTGAAGAAGGCTTCGCGCTGCGCGCCGTCGATATCGACATCATTTACCTAAACGGCTACGGCTTTCCGTCCTATCGCGGTGGCCCGATGTGGTACGCCGACACTGTAGGTTTGAAAAAAGTCTACGATCGCGTCGAAGAGTTTCACAAGCAGCATGGCGAACTTTGGGAGCCGGCTCCGCTCCTGAAGCGGCTGGCCGAAGAAGGCAAGAAGTTTGCGGATCTTAATAAAGAACAGAGCGCGTCTGCCTAGCGCGTCAGCGATCCTGCACAAAAGATAAAAGATATTGGTTACATTCCGCTAGGTCAGCTTCTTTTGTTAGAAAGGTAGAATTCTTCGGGTGAGGCATGGGACGCGTTTTTCTGGTTCGCCACGCACAGGCTTCTTTCCTGGAGCCAAACTACGACAAGCTCTCTGCCGCCGGCGAAGCTCAGGCCCGCGTGCTCGGCGAGTACTGGGCTCGTCACAGAGTCATCTTCGATCGCATTTGCACAGGCCCGCGCGTCCGCCATCGCGACACGGAGAGGGGTGTGCACGAGACCTACGCGAAACATGGCTTGGTGTTTCCAGATTCGATCGTGCTCGATGAATTTGACGAGTTCCAGGGTGACGTTGTGCTGGAAAAAAGTCTGCCGCAACTGTGCGAAACTAACTCTTACATCCGCGAGCTCGATGCCGCGGTTAAAGCTGCGAACAGTCCTCCGCAGCGCCGCAGAAGCTTCCAAAGACTTTTTGACACGGTGGTTACCATGTGGGTTAACGGAGAATTGGCCGTCGACGGCGTCGAGTCCTGGGAGGCCTTCATAGTCCGCGTCAATCGGGGTCTCTCGCTATTCCTGTCCACCTCAGGCAAAAGCGAAACTTGTGCCATCTTTACTTCCGGCGGTCCTGTCGCCGTATCCGTACAGCGCGCCTTACGCCTTACTCCGCAAGACACGTTGCAAGTGGCTTGGATGCCTCGCAACTGTTCGTATAGCGAGTTCTTGTTTTCAACGGATCGTTTCACCCTGAGCACGTTCAACTCGTTTCAGCATCTGGATGATCCCGCGTTGCTGACCTATCGATAGCCTCGGAGTCGCGGCATAAATATGGCTGAGATTCAAGATCATACAACCGCGGTCCGGCCGGGAGAGGAACTCGACCTTTCCAAGCTGGGGCCCTTCCTTCGCGCACATTTTCCGAACGATTCCGGAGCGCTAATCATTCGGCAATATCCCAGCGGCCATTCGAATCTTACGTATTCCGTGCAACTCGGTTCGCGCGAAATGGTCCTTCGCCGCCCGCCATTTGGCAGCAAAGTCAAAACCGCCCACGACATGAGGCGCGAATTTCGCGTGCTTTCAAAACTTCATTCGCACTATCCTCCGGCCCCGCAGGTCCTCCTTTTTTGCGAAGACGTTTCCGTGCTCGGCGCACCGTTTTATCTGATGGAGCCCATCCACGGCATCATTCTTCGCAGTGATGTTCCGGAAGGCCTGGATTTTGGGCCAGACGTGGCGCAGCGCGTGAGCGAGTCTTTCCTCGATAATCTTGCGCTCCTCCACAGTCTTGACTACAACGCGATCGGCCTCGCGGATTTAGGCAAGCCTCAGGGCTATCTCGAACGTCAGGTACGCGGTTGGATCGAGCGCTACCACGGCTCCAAAACGCACGATATTCCAGAAGTCGAAGCCATCTCTAGTTGGATTCAGCAACACATGCCTCCTTCGAGTGACGCTGCGCTCATTCACAACGACTACAAGTATGACAATATAGTTCTCGATCCTAGCGATCTCACCAGAATTATCGGCGTCTTGGATTGGGAGATGTGTACGATTGGAGACCCGCTAAGCGATTTAGGTTCCGCGTTGGCCTATTGGGTCGATGCGAACGACCCTCTGGAAATACTCGAAACGCGTTGGGGGCCGACGACCTATCCCGGCAGTCTGACTCGTGCCCAACTTGTCCAGCGATATGCGCAAAAAACAGGCCGAGATGTTTCCAACATGGCCTTCTATTTGGTTTTCGCGCGTTTCAAAATCGCGGTAATCGTCCAGCAAATTTACTATCGCTATCACCAGGGCCTGACCCACGATGAACGCTTCGCCACGATGCCCCAACGCATCCATCTGCTGTTGCGCGCAGCCCTGCGAACCGCCGAAACCGGAGCAATCTGAAATTCCCTTTTGTGAGGCCTTCCCACTTCTGAGAACCCGCAAGAATCACATCGTGGCAGCTGCTTTGTAGTGGCGCAGCATGCTGCGCTGCTTCTTCCCATGCTCACCCGCTAAGGAAAATTCTCAGGTGTAGTACCGCACGATCGATTCCGCAACGCAGCACGGCTTCTCGCCGCCTTCACTCTCAACTGTCACGGAAAATGCCGCCTCATACGCTCCAGCAACTTCCTTGACACTCAGCAGCGTGACTCGCGCGCGAATCTTGGCTCCGGCGCGGACCGGAGCAGGGAATCGCACGCGATTTAAGCCATAATTGATCGCCATTCCAACTCCGCTGCGAACTTGAATAACATCCTTCATAAAATGGCTGATCAAAGAGAGCGTCAAGAAGCCATGAGCAATCGTCGTCCCGAACGGTGACCCTGTAGCAGCTCGCTCGCGATCCAAATGGATCCACTGCCGGTCTTCAGTAGCCTCCGCGAATTGTGCGATGCGTTCTTGAGTGATCGTAAGCCATTCACTCACGCCGATTTCTTTTCCCATATATTGCTTCAGAGAATCGGGCGTATCCACGATCATTGCTGACACAATGTTCTCCAAGAAAACTATACGAACGCGGACACCGAATCACATCGTGGAACGCATCAATCTGCGCGAGTGCGGGCCTTCTCCCACTTTCGCAGTTCCGATTTCGCGATCGATTCCACATGGACTTCGTCCGGCCCGTCCGCCAGCCGCAGTGTCCGCACATTCGCCCACGCGCCGGCAAGAAATGTGTCTCCAGAAACTCCTGCCCCTCCGTGAGCCTGGATGGCTCTGTCCAGAACGCGCAATGCCATTTTAGGTGCGACTACCTTAATCATCGCAATTTCCGCCCGCGCTTCCTTGTTTCCTACAGTGTCCATCGTGTACGCCGCCTTCAGCGTCAGCAGTCGCGCCTGCTCAATCTCCATGCGCGACGCCGCGATATCGGCGCGAATCGTTCCTTGCTCCGCAATCGTTTTTCCAAACGCCACCCGCGATTGGACACGCTTGCACATGGTTTCCAGCGCCCGCTCGGCCACTCCGATGCACCGCATACAGTGGTGAATGCGACCCGGTCCGAGCCGTCCCTGAGCAATCTCAAATCCGCGACCTTCGCCAAGCAACATGTTCGACGCGGGCACGCGAACGTTTACGAACGAAATCTCCGCATGTCCGTGCGGCGCATGGTCGTACCCAAACACGGTGAGTAGCCGCACAATGTTCACTCCCGGCGTATCCAGCGGCACCAGAATCATCGACTGCTGTTTGTGAGTCGCAGCCGCCGGATCGGTCTTCCCCATGAAAATCGAGATCTTGCATCGCGGATCACCCGCTCCTGACGTCCACCATTTTCGGCCGTTGATAACGTATTCATCGCCGTCCCGTAAATGCTCGCGCGAATGTTGGTCGCATCCGAAGACGCCACCTCCGGCTCCGTCATCGCAAAGCATGAACGTATTTCGCCTGCGAGCAATGGCTTCAGCCATTGCTCTTTTTGTTCCGCCGTCCCGTAGCGCGCCAGCACCTCCATATTTCCCGTATCCGGCGCGGAGCAGTTGAACACTTCCGCAGCCATCGCGCTGCGCCCCATGATCTCGCACAACGGCGCGTATTCCAGATTCGTGAGCCCTGCCCCGTGTGCATCATTTGGCAAAAAAAGATTCCACAATCCCGCGGCCCGCGCCTTCGGTTTCAGCTCTTCAATTATTCGCGCCGGCTTCCATCGGTCTCGCTCAATTTCCTCGACGAATCGTTGTTCGTTCGGATAAACGTGCTCGTCCATGAACGCCTGCAGCCGGCGCTGCAATTCTTTCGTCTTTTCGCTGAATTCGAAGTTCACGCCATCCGCCTCTGCGCCGGCAAGCGCTTCCACTTCCACACAAACGCCGCGATTATATACGACATCTGCTTGACGATGTGGCCGCGGCGCGCCCGCGTTGCCCGCCTCGATCCGCTATCGCCACCTCAGTGAAACTCCGCGATCTCTGCGTTGTACACAGCACGCCCCAAAAGCTAAACTTTCTTGGTCTGACTCGATCCAATAGTGCGAGGGAAAATCTTGAACGAACCCAAGTCCGACCCGCCGCTTCCATCAGAGCCGCTGATTCGCAACGTCTCTGACACCGCGCGCTGGGTCGCTGTCTATCGCGCGCGAGAAACCGAGCGCCCCGACGCGCATTTTCGCGATCCCTTCGCACGTCGCCTCGCCGGCGAACGCGGCGAGCAAATCGCCAAGTCCATGCCTCTCGGCCGAGACAACGATTGGAGCATGATCACGCGCACCTGGCTCGGCGACCAATTCATCAACGAGCAGGTCCAGCAAGGCATCGACATGGTCATCAACCTCGCCGCTGGCCTCGATGCGCGCCCCTATCGCATGCAACTTCCCGCATCTCTCAAATGGATCGAAGTCGATCTCCCCGAGATCCTCGCCTACAAAGAAGAAATTCTTCGCGACGAAAAGCCCGTCTGCTCCCTCGAACGCATCCGTCTCGATCTCTCCGATGCCGCAGCTCGCCGCGATCTTTTCGCCGAACTCGGCCGCCGCTCCCAAAATGCCCTGATCATTACAGAGGGACTTGCTCATCTATTTGGCCCCCGAAGATGTCGCCGGCCTCGCCAAGGATCTCGCCGCCCCTCCCAGTTTTCAGTCTTGGATTCTCGATATCGCATCGCCCGGTCTTCTCCGCTTGTTGGCAAAGAGAATGGCCAAGCAGCTCACTGTTGCGGCGCCGTTTAAATTTGCTCCTCCGGAAGGACCGAACTATTTCATCCCTTTCGGCTGGAAACCTGTCGACGTCCGCTCGCTTCTCAAAAATGCCGCGCGACTCAAACGCCTCTCTCTATTGTTCAGAATTTTCGCGCTCTTCCCGGAAACGGAGAAGTCCCGCCGCGACCGCCCGTGGTCGGGCATGGTCCTGCTCAAGAGGCAGTGAAGTCGAGCCTCACTCCTCTACCAAACTGAAATCACGATTGGATTGTTCGTTTAGAAAAAATCAATGTTCGGTCGCGGCTGTCTTTGTTCTGCCGCCCGGGAAAATGCTCTTCACAATCACATAAAGCACCGGGATAAACAGCAGGTTCAGCGTCGTAGCGGCAATCATGCCGCCAAACACTGTCGTTCCCACGGAAATTCTTCCCGCGCGCCCCGCTCCTTGCGCGAACACCAGCGGCACCACGCCAAGGATGAACGCAAACGACGTCATCAAAATCGGCCGCAACCGGATTCGCGCCGCTTCAATCGCCGCTTCGACGATCGTCATCCCCTGCTCGCGCAGTTGCTCCGCAAATTCCACGATCAAAATCGCGTTCTTGCTCGCAAGTCCGATCAACATCACCAACCCAATCTGGCAAAACACATCGTTCTGCAATCCTCGCAACGCCTGCGCACCAAGCGCACCCAAAATCGCCACCGGCACCGCCATCAGCACGATGAACGGCAGCACAAAACTTTCATACTGCGCCGCCAGGGTCAGATACACCACGACCAGCCCGAGCCCAAACAAAATCAGCGCCTTCCCGCCAGACTGAATTTCTTCCAGCGAAAGCCCGCTCCACTCATAGGTCATTCCCTGCGGCAGCGTTTTCTTCGACAGCTCCTCCATCGCCGCGATGCCTTCGCCCGAGCTCCGTCCCGGCGCCGCCGATCCGTCAATTTCCGCCGACCGGAAAAGATTGTAGTGGCTGATCACCTGCGCATTTTGTGTTGGCTCCACGGTGACCAAATTATCCAGCGGAATCATCATGCCGGTGTCCGACCGCAAATAATATTGCTGGATATCCTTCGGCTTCGAGCGGTATTTGCTGTCCGCCTGCACGTACACGCGGTACGACCGGTTGTTGAAATCGAAATCGTTCACGTACACCGAGCCCATGTAGACTTGCAGCGCATCCGTCACCTGGCTCAGTGGCACTTGCAAACTTTTCGCTTTCTCTCGGTCGATCTGCACCAAGTATTGCGGGTCGTTTGCCGTAAAACTGCTGAACAAGCCCACCAATTCTTTGCCGGCGTTTCCTTGCGCCGCGAGCTTGTTCGCCGTATCCGCCAGCGTGTCCAGTGAATTGCGTCCGAGGTCTTCCAACTCATACTGGAATCCGCCGAATTGCCCCAGGCCTTGCACCGCTGGGGGATTGAATGGAATCACCAATGCTCCCTGAATACCAAACAACTGTCCCCGCAAACGCTGGATGACCGCTGCCGCCGAATGTTGCTCGCCTTTGCGCTCCGCGAAGGGCTTCAAGTTACTGAAAACCACCGCGCGATTCGGCGCTCCGCCAAACTGGCTGAACCCCGGCAGCGAGAACGCGCCCGCAATTTCCGGAACATGCGAAAGCGCATCTTCCACCTTTGCGCAAATCGCTACCGTGTACTGCAAAGACGCACCTTGCGGCGCTTGCACGGCGATGATGATGTAACCCTGGTCGTCTTCGGGGATAAACGCGCGCGGAACTTTGTTATAAATCCAGTACGTTAATCCGAGCGCCGCGAAAAAGATAAGAACGGCCGCCCATCGCCAGCCAATCGCGCGCTGCACGGCTTGGCGGTACAAATTTGTTCCGCCAGTCACCATGCGATTGAAGGCGTGAAAAACTCTTCCTTCCGCGCGGTCCCGGTGTCGTCCGAGCAGAATCGCGGAAAGCGCCGGCGTCAACGTCAGCGCGTTAAACGCCGAAATCGAAACCGAAAACGCGATCGTAAGCGCAAATTGCCGGAACAGAATTCCTGTAGTGCCAGGAAAAAGTGCCACGGGCACAAAAACCGCCACCAGCACGAGCGACGTAGCAATTACCGCGCCAGCCACTTCTTTCATGGCCACGGATGCCGCATTGTGAGGCTCCGTAATGCCTTCCATGATGTGCCGCTCCACGTTTTCAATCACCACGATTGCGTCATCGACGACTAATCCCGTCGCCAAGAGTAATTCCAAAAAGCGTCAGCGTGTTGATCGAAAACCCCAGCAGCTTGATGAAAACGAATGTTCCGATCAGCGAAACCGGAATCGTCACCGCGGGAATCAGCGTGCTCCGCCAATCCTGCAAAAACAAATAAATCACCGCAATCACTAGAATGACAGCTTCCGCCAGCGTGATCAGCACATCCTGGATCGATTCGCCAATCACTGTCGTGGAGTCAAACGCCACCGCGTACTTTAGTCCCGGCGGAAAACTTTTCGAAAGCCGCAACAATTCGGCTTTCGCGGCGCGGTCCACATCCAAAGCGTTTGCGCCAGGAAGCTGCGTTACGCCAAAGCCGACGCCGTCGTGCCCGTTATAGCGCACCAGCACATCGTAATTTTCCGCGCCCAGCTCCGCGCGGCCCACGTCCTTCAGCCGTACCAGCGTGCCGCCCGTCCCTGTTTTCAAAATAATATTTTCGAATTCCGCGGGGCTCGTCAGCCGGCCCACGGCCCTCACGCTGATCTGAAACGCCTGTTTGCCTTCGTTGGGAGGCTGGCCGATTTGCCCAGCGGCCACCTGCACGTTCTGTTCATTCAGAGCATTGATCACAGTCGACGCCGTCAGGCCGCGCTGCGCCATACGCGCCGGGTCCAGCCACACGCGCATCGCGTATTTGCGCTCTCCGAAGAGGAACGCATCGTTCACGCCCGGCACGCGTTTCAGCGCGTCTCGCACGTAAACGTCAATGTAGTTGCTCAGAAAAAGGCTGTCGTATTCCCCGTTTTCCGAATAAACGCCCGCTCCAAATACGAATCCGCTGGCCTGCTTGGTGACAATCACGCCTGTATTCTTCACTTCATTCGGCAGCCGTCCCAGCGCCTGGCTCACCCTGTTCTGCACATCGACCGCGGCGAGATCCACATCGCGCGAAACATCAAACGTCACCGTGATCGTGCTCGCGCCGCTGTTGCTGCTTGTCGACGTGATGTACTTCATGCTCGGCACGCCGTTGATCGCTTGCTCCAGTGGTATCGTCACTGCCGATTCCACGGTCTGCGCGTTCGCACCGATATACACGCTCGTCACCACGACCTGTGGGGGCGCCAAATCTGGAAATTGCGCCACAGGCAGCGAGGGAATTGAAATCGCGCCCGCCAGAATGATCATCAGCGCGCAGACCGTCGCAAACACCGGCCGCCGTATAAAGAAATCAACGAACAAGGCCGGGTTCCACCTTTATTTGGATTGAGAGAGAATCGCTCATGGGGTTGACGGCGCTTAGCGCGCCAGAGCGCTCTTGCCGTCGGCCGGCTTCGCGTTTGTCTGAATTTGCTCCAGGACGGGTGCGCCGTCCTGCAGGAACTGCGTTCCAGAAAGAATGATGTGGTCGCCGGCCTGCAGCCCGTCCAGCACCGTGTAGTTGTCGCCGGTCGTGTCGCCAAGCTTCAAATGCTTCTGTCGCGCCACGGTTCCGTTTCCTTCTTTCACGGCCACGAACACAAACGCCTGACCGTTAATCCTCAGTACCGCAAGCACCGGCACAACCGGCCCTTCGTGCGATCCCCACGTTATTTGCGCCCTCACTTGTTGTGCAATGCGCAGCTTGTCCCGTCGCGTTTTGTACGGCCGCTTTTACCAGAACAGTTTGCGTCTCCGTTTCTACCTGTGGTGAAACGAATGTAATGTGGGTGTCGGATACAGACTCGCCCGTTTCGCCCAGCAATCGCACTGGCAAGCCCAGTCTTAGATCTCTTGCGCGGTCCGTCGGAACATAAATGTACGCCTCGAGAGCTCCAGGCAGGTCCACGGTCGTCAGGAGCGTGGTAACGGTCACGCGGTCGCCCACATGCACCGGAATGTCCCCGACAATTCCATCCGCCGGCGCGCTCACCTTGTAGTAATGCAACTCCACCTTCTGCTGTTCCACTTGATCCGCGAGCGACTTCACCTGCGCAGCCACCGCGTCGTAATTGGACTGCGCCGTGTCAAAATCCTGCTTGCTGATGACTTGCGCTGCGTAGAGTTTTTGCGCCCGCTCCAGTGAGATTTTCGCCAGCCGCAGGTTTGCTTCCTGCGCGACAAGAGTCGCCTGCTGGCTATTGAGCGTTGCTTCCTGTTTCAGAGGATCGATCTGCAGCAGCGGCGTACCGGCATTCACTTCGTCGCCGGACTTCACGAATATCTTTGTAACTTGCCCTTCCACCTGCGGGTTGATCACCGCCGATTGCCGAGACTTCAACACGGACAAATACTCCGTCGTGTCGGGGATGCGCACCGATTGCGCCACTTGCACCTGCACAGGCATCGCCGGCGGCCCACCCGCTGCGCCCGGCCCACCCGCCGATGTTTTTTGGCCGCAGCCTATCGCCCCGAGCGCCGCACACGCCAAGAGAATCAGCCCAAGCCTCTGCCGTTGTTTCCTCACACTGTCTCTTCGCAAACGCTGCATGGCTGTGCACATCTCCCCGGGTGTAACCACAAATTTTACGACACCTTAGCGCCCCCACCAAGACGCAAACCAAACCGTCCTTGTTAGACGCCCAGAACCCAAGCCGGTTACATTACCTTTGTACCTTTGTAGTGGCGCAGCATGCTGCGCCCTTGCGGGCTGCCCGGTCGTTGAAAGGGTTGAAAGAAGAGAGGTGAGAGAAGCTCAATAAAAATCGCTAGGATCGATCCGCTTACCCGAAAGCCCCAGTTGCAAAACTTCCATCTGATTAGCCCGGTCAAACACCTTCCCGGGGAAGAATTTCTTCGTCACCACGCGCACGCCGCCAAACGCAATTCCCAACACGACTGCCGCGACCATGAAGACGCCAGTCCCCATGATAATCTTCACCAGCGTGCTCGTAATCGGAGGATCCGTAGCAGCCTGGCTGGCCTCGTTCCACGTCACTTGCGTCTCGTAATTCGCCGCATCGCTCAGGCTCTTTGCATATTCCACGGAACTCGGCGCTAACACCATCGACAGCAGCGACCCCTTCCGCGCGATCACCGTCCCCGCTTGCTTGGCAGCCGCCGGCAGCACCTCATCCAAGTGATGAATATGCTGCTCCGCCAGCTGAGGCGTAGGATATTCCAATAGCAACAAAATTCCTGTGCCCCCCATCATGCCCGGGTGCGAGTATCGCGCCACCATCGCCTCTGCGCTGCTCGTAAAGCCCGCGGCTTTTACAAGCCCTTCCGTATCCGTCACTCCCAATCCGTGCAGCGCCACTTCCAGCGCCTCCGGTCCCAGCGCATAGCGCTCCGTTCCCACAACCCGGCCAGCTACCGGCAAGTACGTCCGCAGGGGCGGCAACGGCGACTTTTCGCTCTGCACCTCTACCGCCTTTACAAGCTCGCCCAGATCGTCTTGAGACACGTTTGCCGTCGATCTGAGGACGAAAGTGCCTTCCTGAATCAGCACCATCTCCTTGTCGAACGTTGCAACTTGGCCGAGCTTGGCCGGCATCATCCCGGTTCGCAGCAGGCCCGTAAAAACTTCATAGGCGCTGCTTGGATCGCTGTACTGCGCCAGCCGAACGTTAACCGTTTCTCCGCCGGCGGAATATTCGCAATCGTTCGTATTGCGAAGTCCAGCCTCTTTCCAAAACCCGAAGTCCGGTGACTTGGAGTTGCAACTCGACAGATGCCAGCTTCGGAACTCTTTGGGAAGAATCTGCTTTGGAACGACCTTCTGTTGGGCGGAGACCGACGCCGCGCTGAGTAGCGCAATACCGCAAACGAGTAGGAGTTGTGAGCGCATCCCTTGCTATCGCTTAGACACCAACAGATTACCGTTGGTTCCGTGATTGTTCAACTGGAGTCGTTGCCGCGGACCGGCTTGAGGCGCTTTTGCCGGGCAGGTTCAGCGTCATGCTGTTCAGGCTCTGCAGATAGCTCGCTACGCCCTGGTAAAGACCTTCCGCCACGCGCTGCCGATATTCCGGCTGCTTCAGTAGTTTTTCGTCGGCGGGATTGCTGAGGAACGAAATCTCGGTAAGGATCGAAGGCATATCCGCGCCAATCAGCACCACAAATGGCGCTTTGCGCACGCCACGGTCTTTCACTGTTTTGCTCGTTTTCTGCATGCGCTTTGCCAGCGAATCCTGAATGTCTTCGGCAAATTCCTTCGACTCGTCGATCTTCTCGTTCCGCGCGATCTTCTTCACCATATCTTCGAGATCATGGATGCCTTGGTCCGACGACGCATTCTCTCTCGATGCCACTTCCATGGCTTCCGCGGACCCCTTCAAATTCAAGTAGTAGGTCTCGACGCCCCGCGCCGCGTGGTCCTGGCTGGAATTTGCGTGAATCGAAATAAAAAGGTCGGCCTTCGCCTGATTGGCAATGTTCGTCCGCTCTTCCAGCGGGATAAACGTGTCGTCAGAACGCGTGTAAACAATGTCCGCCCCAGGCAAGCGCTGCTGGATTATTTTCCCCAGCCGCAAGGCAACATCCAGGCACAAATCTTTTTCCATCAAGCCAGTCGGCCCGATCGTTCCAGTGTCGTGCCCGCCATGGCCCGCATCAATCACAATCCGCCCAATCTTCAATCCCAGCGCTCGTGTCAGAGTGGACTGTCCGTCCCGGGTCGGCTGCGGCGTGCTGCTCGGCCGAATCAGGTCTGGCTTCGCATTCGTACTAGCAACCGTGTTCGCACTCGTCGAACTTAGCTGCTTGCTGCGAGAATTCTTGCCGCCGGCCCCGGCACTCCGCGTCATTGCATTGGACGGCGGAGCGGCATTAGAGGGTGAAACGTTCGGATCGTCTCCAGGATTTTTCGCGGAAACGCTTCTTAGGTTTCCGGAATCCCCCGGCGAGACAATCGTGTCTTCACTTGCCTGTTCCGCGCCGCTTTGCGGCTTTGCGGATTTTTCTTTCGCAGTGCGGACTCCCGCGCCATTTCGTACCGTCGAATACAGGAAGATCACCAGCTGCGGCGGATTGCTCAGCAGTGACGCGGCGTAGTCTTTCACTCCATCCACGTCCAGCACCACGCGAACCACACCCGAATGGTTTTGCGCGACGCGCACGCCTGTTAGCAATTTTCCAATGACCTGCACGTTTCCTCGTGCCACTTCCGGAGTCAAACGCGCCGAATGTAAATCGAAAAATATGCGATCCGGATTGGCGATTCGCGCCGAGCTGTACTGCACTGTGTCTTCAAGATCGATCGTGATTCGCGTCGCGTCGGCATTCGCGCTCGTGCTGATTCGCCGTATTCGTGGAGCGCCCTCGGAACCGTTGCGCCCCGTCGCCTCAACTCCTCCGTGAACCGGCCCAAGCGTTTCTGTTTCCACGGGCGCAGGCGCGACCGCAACTGGGGGAGCTGTCGGAACATTTCGCGCAGCCGCCGGACCATTTTCTGCAGGCTGCGCCGTTTCGCTGTGTTGCAACAGCGCGAGCTCAGCCAACTCTTCCTGCGCTTCTCGTTTGCGCGGCGAATGCGGATATTTTTTCAAAAATTCTTGGTAAGTCTGCGTTGCCAGCGCGCTATCGCCCAGTTGATCTCTCTGCAGCTTGCCAATGCGCAGCAAGGCATCCTGGCTGTACTTGCTGCCCGGATATTCGTGTACCAGGAATAGATAGGAATCGACCGCTGACTGGTAATAACTCCGCCCGAAACGATCGCCCATCTCTGAATACAGCTCGGCGACCGACAGCAGGGAATCGACCACTTCCGACGCTCGCGGCGTAATCAGATAAACGCGGCGATAGCTCGCGACGACAGTCTTATATTCCGCCAGCGTGCGCTTCTCCGCGGGCTTGCTATTCAAAATCGAGCGCTGCTCTTCCGCTCGCGCAAACTGCGCTCCCGCAGCCTCGCGTTTCACGGCGCTGGCTGTCGAAGTGTCTCCTTCCGCGGCCTTCGCAAAACTCGCGGAAGGATTTCCACAGACCACGGCCACTGCAATCCCCAGCGCTACAAAAACTGGCGAAAGCCGGGCGAAGCTCCTGTTCAAAATTTTTCGGTCCCCCAACATACGCGCCCTACATTCTTGCAAACCACATTAGTGTAATGGAAAAACCGGAGCCTCTGTGGGCTTTCACTTCCAGGGGTACTAAGCGATACCCCCGCTGCCAGCCGCTGAGCGGCGTGTGCAGCCACTTGCGGATTAGTCGTTTTTGAAGATGATGCGTCCGGAAGGATCCACGTCCCGATGAATGGCGCGCGGATTGGAAAACGCGCTCTCAAGACGACCCGATCCAGGCCTGAAATACGCATCCTGTACTTTTTGCACGTAGTTCCGGGTTTCTCGGAACGCAGGGATGCCGTGAGCCCGATCAACAGCCCCCTCACCCGCATTGTATGCCGCCAAGGCCAATTCCAGGTTGCCATTGTATCGTTCCAGCAGCCCCTTTAGATGTCTAACCCCGGCGTCGATATTCTGTTGCGGATTGAACACGTCGTTTGCACCGTACCGTTGTGCCGTCGTCGGAATTAGCTGCATCAGTCCGCCTGCTCCCTTGCGGGAATAAGCCGAAGGATTCCAGTTCGATTCCGTCTCGATCACCGCGCGGACCAATGCTGGGTCCACGTTGTGCCGCTCTGCGGCTTCCTTTACGAGCTTTTCCGCGCCGTCCCGGTCGATACTCATGGCCGGTCGGTTTGCGCCCATAAAGGTAGATTCCCCAGGGAGGTAGATGGTTTTACGCGGTTTCGCGACGGCAAATTTGACTGTAATCGGCGTCTCGGCGTTTACGAACATCTCCCGCCCGCTTGTATCCACAGTCCTGGCGATCTGGGCGCTCGCAGCGGGCGCGTAAGATGCCGCGCACAAAGCGATTGCTCCCAAATAGATGCTTGCCGTCTTTGCCATGCGTTTCGTCATCTTGCCTCAGGAAAGGCTGTGCAACGGTGATGCCACTTCAAGTGGCACAGACTTCAGTCTCTGCTGGTGTTCCGAGCTGCCTAGGTGCAGGGCACAGACTGAAGTCTGTGCCACCGGACACTCTTCTGGCGCTGGGAAGCATCATAGCAACGGCTCCAAGTAGCCGGGGATGGTACTAAGGGCACTTTTTAGGGCGGATGTGTCTTTTCCGCCAGCCTCGGCTAAATCGGGCCTTCCGCCCCCGGAACCACCCACCAGTTTGGAGAGTGTCTGTATCAGCTTGCCAGCATGGACTTTAGCGGTGAGGTCTTTGGTCACCCCGGCGATCAAAGCCACTTTCTCCTCGTGGATGGTCCCAAGGACCACCACCCCGGACCCAAGTTTTTGTCTGAGAGAGTCCACCAATTGCCTTAGAGTTTCCTTATCTATCCCGGAGACTTCCGCCGCAATCACCATGACTCCTTTGATGGTCTGGACTTGGGCGGCAAGCTGGTCGAGCTGGCCGAGAGCGCCCTTGCGCTTCTGGCCTTCCAGCTCTTTCTCGAGCTGCTTGACGGTGTTGGAGAGCTTCTCAACGGTGGCCAGGACCGAATCCTCACTCGTGTTTAGCCTGCTGGCTACCTGCGACAGGATTTGGGCCTGCTTTTCGTAGTGCTCCAGGGCGCCGATCCCGGTGACGGCTTCAATGCGCCGGACGCCCGCGGCTACCGAGCCTTCGCTAACGATCTTGAGGACGCCAATATCGCCGATGCGGTGGACGTGCGTCCCGCCGCATAACTCCTTGGAATAAAAGCCTCTTGGCGAGCGCTCGTCGGGAATGGTCACGACGCGAACGTTGGCTTCGGGGTATTTGTCGCCGAAGAAAGCCAGCGCTCCGGAGGCGAGCGCGTTGTCGAGCGAAGTGATCTCGGTTCCGATTTCGGTGTTGTGGCGGATCTCGTCGTTTACCTGTTGCTCGATGTCTTTCAACTCTTCCGCATCCACATGCGCGAAGTGGGAAAAATCGAAGCGCAGCCGTTCCGGCGCGTTCAGTGACCCCGCCTGCTTCACGTGCGTTCCCAGTATGTTACGAAGAGCGGCATGGACCAGGTGCGTGCCCGAATGATTGCGAATGATCCGCGCGTGACGCTCGGCATCGGCCACGACGGAAACGCGGTCTCCGACGCGCAAAGTTTCCTTGGCGTTTACGCGATGCGCTACCAGCCCCGCGACCGGGTAATACGCGCCGGTAACTTCGGCGAGCAGTTGCGCTCCCGAGTTGTCGTAGAACGCGCCCGTATCCGCCATCTGCCCGCCCGATTCGGCGTAAATCACGGTGCGGTCCAGCACCACTTCGCCCGATTCGCCAGCCTTCAATTCGTCGACGCTTTGGTAGCGCCGGCTTCCAGCCGGATCGTCGGCAACCCCAGCCGGCAAGATGCCGGCGCTACGAGCCGAGGGCGACCTGGCGTCAGCTCCAGTAAAGATGATGGCCTCAATGCGGCAATCCTTGGCGCTGCTCCCGTGGTAAAAATCCTTCTCCGTCTTAAACGTCTCCGCAATCTTGACGTACGCTGGGCTCACCGCCTCCTTGCCCCCGCCGCCCTTCCAAGACGCCCTAGCCCGAGTCCTCTGCTCTTCCATGGCTCGATCAAACCCGTCTTGGTCAAACCCAATGCCAGCGTCCCGAGCAAGATCGAGCATGAAATCCAGAGGAAGCCCGTAGGTATCGTAGAGCCTGAAAGCGGCATCCCCGTCGATGGGCTGCTTGTGAGCAAGTTCCCAGTCACGGAGAAAACTCTTCAGTCGTTCCTCGCCGAAATCCTATTTGACGAAGTCGGAAACGACGTAAGGTTCTTCGACTCCACAGCTTAATGATAAACCGCATCAATTTTGGATTTGCTGTCGAGTTTCTCGTCGCCGAGCTTTTTCAGAAGCGATACATGATCCAGTGCCGTTTGTCGCGGTTCTTCTTCGGCCGGCTTATCAGATTGCTGCGGAACCTCGCTCTCTCCCGTCAAATTCTGCGCGCTGATGCGGCTTCTTTCACTTCAGGATACGCATTCCTTCATCAGGTCAGCGACCGCATTCACCATAGCGAGGAAACGGTCTCACTGAGATTCTCCGAGAGCCGGCCGTGGTAAATAGGGCGCGGCGCATGATTTTGCGCAGAACATCAGCCCCGGCCCTCATTAGAGGGCACCACTCCGTCCGTGATGAGAAACGTAAGCGCACGAGCATGGTCGGCGATAACACGCAAGGACGCCGCGCCTCTTACCTCCTCCAGGCTTCTTCGCATTGAAATCGAGCCGCAGAGTTCGGCTGCTCGCTTCAACAGAGGAACGAAAGAGATCGGTGTCGTAGTTGGAGATGACGCTTTGGAGGACGGCGGCGGTGCGTTCGAGGCCCATACCAGTGTCAGTACGCAAGGTTTGGGTAGTCGGGCGTGAGACGCGCCGGTGGCGTCGCGGCTCTGAATTGCATGAAGGTACCCTCGTCAAGGGATGCTTCCAGATTTCGAGCGTAGCGGTTAACCGCAGTAACGCAAGGTTCCGAATTTCCACGTATCGCCACAATCACACGGAAACCGCGTGGCCTTCTTCGGAGGCTTCCACGCCCAGGTCGTAGAAGATTTCGCTGCAGGGGCCGCAGGGGCCGGTGTCGCCCATGGCCCAGAAATTGTCTTTCAGGCCGGGGATGGGGACGATGCGCTCGGCGGGGACGTTTTCTTTTAGCCAGAACTCGCGGGCTTCTTCATCGACGCCGAGGACAGTTGTTTTCGGAGCTGTGGCTTCGGTTTCCGGAACACAGGCAGGAGTGCCTGTGCTACTTATTTCGGCGCCGCCGAAGACCGTTACGTAGAGCTTTTCTTTGGCGATGCCGAACCACTCAGGCGAAGTCACTAGTTCCCAGGCGTAGGGGATGGCTTTCTCTTTGAAATAATCGCCGAAAGAAAAATTGCCCATCATCTCGAAGAAGGTGTGATGGCGTTTTGTGAAGCCGACGTTTTCGAGGTCGTTGTGTTTGCCGCCGGCGCGGACGCATTTCTGGGCGGTGGTGGCTTTGTTGTAGTCGCGCTTTTCTAGGCCGAGGAAGACGTCCTTGAACTGGTTCATGCCGGCATTCGTGAAGAGCAATGTCGGGTCGCCATGGGGTACTAGCGAGGAGCTGCGGACGCGGCGGTGGCCTTTGCTCTCGAAGAAGCGGAGGAACATTTCGCGGATCTCGTTTCCGCTCATTTTCTTGGTGTCATGCGGCGTCATGGCTTCGCGGATATCCTCGCTGTGCGACGCTTGGCTGAAATTGCTGCGCTGTTAAGACCGACGATTATGGCAGAGGGCGCGAAGGGCGGCAACGAAAGCGAGGAGGCCGCTCCCCCCTGGGCTTTTCTCGTAAATGCGGATTCTAAAGGGTTTTAAGTGCTTTGTTTTGAAAGTGCGCATTCTAAAAGGGTTACGGCGCATTTCGCGGAAGTGCGCATTCTAAAGGGGATAGCGGCAAACGGGAAGATTGCTTGTAGCTGTCCTCTCCGCGCAATGTGGGGCTGAAGCGTTAGGTGATCTGAGACGCGAGTTTCAGAAGCCACACTAGCACATAACAGTATTAATGTCAATAGTTAATTGTGTGGTACATGATTCGAATCGCCCTATTTTGCGCGCAAGGCTAAGAAAGAAAAAGCTTTAACGCAGAGTTAGCAGAATTTAAGAAAGGGCGCTGAGAAATCGAACCGGGGCAGGCTGGCGTGCGCTAGCCGAGGTAAGTCCTTTGGATAGATGGCGCAGCCATGCTCAGCGCAAAATAGGTTTCAAAACTGTGCGAATGCGGACAGCGCCGAGCGCAGCACGCTAGGTAACATCCTAGCTAGATGTAATGGTCGGAAGGTGACGCGTTCTAAGTCGAGCGGCGCCAAGAGGGAAAATCAAATGAAAATGAAGACATCGTTACTTGTGGGCGCCTTTTCGCTAGCGCTATTTATGGCGGGGTGCCAAGCGGCTCCAGCAGCAGCTCCAGTGGCAGGACCCGCAGGACCAGCAGGTCCTCAAGGAGATTCGGGCGCGACAGGCGCAACCGGAGACCCGGGCAGAGATGCGCATCGTACGGACGAAGAAAGGCGCGCTGAGGAAGCACGACGAGCCGAAGATCAAAGAATTACGGAAGCGCGAGCACGAGATAGCCGCGATACAGGTTGCCCAGGCGGCGAGCATGTCATTACCGCGCCGGATGGAAGAAAGAGCTGCGTCAGAGACTGAAGAGTCAAGGCTGAAGAGTCAAGGCTGAAGGCCACACCGGCAACTGTAGGGGCACGATTCATCGTGCCTTTTTTTGTCGCGGCGGGATTGTTCTCGCGTGCGCGGATTTGGGAACGGTGGGGCGTTGTCGTTGCGGCCGCAGCTAGGTTGAAACCGGAGGGCACGATGAATCGTACCCCTACAGATTACTTCTGATTGCTGGCTTGCGGATTTTCTTCGTTCCGATCCCAATTTTTTGGGTTCTCGCAAATGTAGCGATAGACTTCTTTGTATTCCTGGTCGCTGCGCACCACTCGTTCGAAATAGTTTCTTTGCCAGACTTTCAGTTCCGCACGGTTCAATACTTGCCGCGCTTCCCGTGTGACCCTCGCTTTGAAAGCTCGAACGATCCAGGAGATTGAGGCAGTCTGGGGCTTGGCGAATTGGGCTGGTTTGTATTGCGGCTCGTCTGCCGTCACTCTTCGAAGTAAATGAATCAAGCCGTGTAAGTGATTCGGCATCACCGTGAACGCATCCAGTTCAACGCTGGCAAATTCCCGCGGAATCGCCATCCAATGTGTTTGCACCAATCGGCCTAGGACGTTCTCGCGCATCGCTCCATTCTCAATTCGGCCTAGAAGGGATTTCCGTTCGGCCGTGCAAATCGTGACGAAGTAGGTTCCTGGCCAGGAATAATCGCGGCCTGGCAAGCGGATGGAGCGGCGGTGGGGTTGAGCCATACACATTACGTAAGGGGTATAATATAGATGACGTCAATAAAGTCCAGCATTTGCAGGGGCACGATTCATCGTGTCCTTTTTTGGCGTGGCGGGATTGTTCTGTTGCGCGCGGATTTGGGGACGATGGTGCGTTGTCGTTGCGGTCGCGGCTAGGTTGAAACCGGAGGGCACGATGAATCGTGCCCCTACAGGTTGCGATTTGGAAGGGATTTCCGAGGGTGGGCTAGCTGCATCGTACAACGGCGAAACACTGAGATCGTCGCAAATGCATGAAACCGGCTTTGAATTATGCCCATCTCATGTGCGGGGCTATAATTCCCAAGTCCTTTTGCGCTGAGGAGGTTTCCATGCTTTCTCGTCTTCATCTGCTTCTCTCCTTGCTCTTTATTTTCACTTTCCTTGCTGCTGCCGACACCAAGAAAAAGGAAACTTTGCCTGCGCAGGTTCTTAACGCGCAAACGGTCGTGGTGCTTGTCGATCCAAACGCGGGTATGTCGACATCGGAACCGCTCGCAAACAGGACCGCGCAAGAAGATGTGGAAAAGGCGCTCGCCAACTGGGGCCGGTTGAAGCTGGTTCTGATCGGTGGGACCGACGCGGACCTGGTTATTATCGTGCGCAAGGGGAGCGAAAAAGCTATTCAGCCGACGATTCAGGGGGAACCGACCAATGATCATCCGGTCGCCGTCGTGCCAAGCGACAACGGCATTCACGTTGGGGTGCAGCGGGGACAGCCACCGGGTTCCACGCAGCCCCCGCCTCAAGACACGTCGCCTCGCCTTGGTGGTGCAGTAGGTCCAACCGAAGATACGTTCGTCGTTTACCTGGGCGGCACTAGCGATACTCCCCTTATGGGCGCTCCCGTTTGGCGCTACGTCTCGAAGAATGCGTTGCACTCGCCGGATGTGCCGGCCGTTGCAGAGTTCAAAAAGGCAGTGGATGCCGCGGTGAAGCAACAACAGAAGCAACAACAACAGCAGAAACAGCCAACCAATTCTAAACCCTAGTCCGCTCCCTTGCAGGTCGAGAGACTTATAAGGCCCGCTCTCCGAATCGCGGCTTGCATTTCTGCGTTGGGACATTGCAAAATTCCAGAGTTTCAGGCGTTTCAGCGAAAAATGAAACTCTCCTTTTCTGTCGCCACGCGAACGGATGCTGCTGTGCTTGCCGCGCTGCACTGCGCAGTGGCGGAGGATTTGACCAAACGTTACGGGCGCGGACCATGGTCCTGGCGCACGACGGAAAAAGGCGTGCTGTTCGGCATGCGGCACTCGCGTGTGCTGGTTGCGCGCAGAGGGAAGACAATCGTCGGAACGCTTCATCTCCCTACCAAAAAGCCCTGGGCGATTGACGTCTCCTACTTCACGCCGGGAGAGAAGGCGCTCTACCTCATCAGCATGGCCGTGCTTCCCGCCCTGCAACGGCAGGGAATCGGCCGGCAGCTTATCAAAGAAGCGGTGAAGCAAGCGCGCGCGTGGCCAGCCGATGCGATCCGTCTTGATGCGTTTGATGCGGAGGCTGGGGCCGGCGCGTTTTACGCCAAGTGCGGATTTCGCGAAGTCGGGCGCGTCACTTACCGCAAAGCGCCACTCATCTACTTTGAATTGGTCCTGTGACTGGAGGAGCAGACGGAAGTTTGTTCCGGCTTGAATTGGAAGCTGAATACAGAGTGCCGCTGCACAGGTCAGTCTCCGGTACGACTTACTAAAGCACCTGAACCGGATTCCTCGCGGGCCTGCTTTGTCTCGGGGGACGAAAACATTTTGCGGACTAGCCAGTTTTCCCGCAATTTGCTGCCGCGGAAGGGTACGAGCATCAGCACGCGGAGCAAGTCTTTGAGCAACGCTCGCTGCTGCTTGAAGTTAATCCATCCGCGCCAGCCGAGCTTTCTAAGAAGAGAAATGCGCAAACGTGCGACATGGAAGGCCATCTTCGATAAAGACGCCGCAATATCTTCTTCGCGATGGAACTCGTAATAGCCGAAGTTCATGGAAATGCCGGACTGTACTTTAATGAAGTTTTCGAGCGTGCGGTTTTTGGGGTTGGCGGCGACGTCGCGAATGAGCTCCTGAATTTTCTTGGAATCGCCCTCGAGTGTTTCGAGGCTGGAAAACCAGTTGATCAGTTTCGCTCCGAGCGGATCCCAGAGGTAGTCGTTCATCACTAGCGGGAGGGCGAGGTGGAAAAGTTTTGTTACTGCCAGATGGACACCCAGATGGCACTTGTACGCGTCGCCCATGCAGGCGTAGAGGCGAGTGGTGTCGCGCGTCACTCCCCGTTGAAACGCGGCGATGACGGTGTCGAGATCCTTGGTGAACTCCCTGGTGTCGTAGCCGTCCAACTCTCTTTGAATCATGGCGGCGATCTGGCGGATTTGCAGAGTCGATAGGGCCAGGCCGACGCTGTAGAGCGGATCGACCGTATCGCTGGCGTCTCCAATGATGTACCAGCGATCGGAGGAATAGCGCTGGCGGCATTCCCACATGTAAGAGTTGTAGTAATTCGTGTCGACGACCGTGCCGGTGTTGATCAGCTCGACGAGCACCGGGTGTTCCCGGCCGACGCACTCGAGAAATTGCTCCATGGTGCGCACTTCGCCGTGCGGATAGACGTCCTTGCGGTAGGTGATGCCGATGCTGACGAGCGAATCGTATTCCGGCGAGCGCATCGGGATGTACCAGATCCAGTTGCCTTTTCCGAAGAAGTGATGCGTGGCGTAATAGGGAACGTAGCAGCGATTCGGTGTTTTGATGGCCTGGATGTCGCTCAGAATCTCGTGGTTGAAATTCGCCAGGCGGAACCAGAAAACATCTTTCTGTTCCGCGACTTTTTCCGTGAGCTGCAAATGCTTTTGCAGCACGCGGTTGCGGCCGGTGGCATCGACGAGCCAGCGCGCGGTCAGAGTTTGTCTTGCGCCCGCGGGATCTTGAACGGTGACTGTATGCAGGCCGCCGTCCGTGCTGATTTCGACTCCTGAAACCGTGGCGTCGATCAACTCGACGCCGTTCACGGTGTTGCGATCGCGGACCTCTTTATCGAAAGTGAATCGATTGATTTGGAACGAGAGGATGGGCGGGGCAGTGGGAATTTCGTCGACAACGTAAGTGCGATCGGCGGGATTATCGATATCGGGTTTGAAATAATAGGTGAGACCGTATTTCGGATAATGTTTTTCTACCAGGTATTCGCCGAGGCCGAGTTCGAACAGGAAATCGACGCTTACTTCGACAAGGGATTCGCCGACGATGGGGCGGTTCTTGTGCGGGCCTTCCACGACGGCAATCGAGAGATTCGGGAAGCGCTTCCGCAGGTAGCCGGCCGCGAGCTGGCCTGTCGCTCCGCCTCCCATTACTAAAATATCGCTCGTCATCGGTCCATGGGACATGCGCGTCTAAACTCCGCGAACACGTAGATTTTGATCAACCTCTAAAATTGCATGAGAACTGGGTCCAGAAATCCTAACATAGCGGGAAGAATGTGCCGAACGCAAGGGGCGGATTTGGCGGTGCCTTGCGGTGAATTCATCGAACCAGCTATTTGAATGGAGGAAGCGCAGGTCGATATGAGAGATTCGACTATGCTATTCTCCAGCGCAAATTAGACGAGGTCCGCTTCTTGGCGCCGCATTCGATAAGTCAAAAGAAACAAATCGGTACACACCGCACATCGTTATGATTGATGATCCTGTTCTATTCAACGATTGGCACGTTGTTGGGCGATCTTCAGACATACCGACGGGAATTATTCGTCCAGCGCGGCTTTTGGGGCAGGATCTGGTGCTTTGGCGCAGCGAGCAAGGGCTTTGCGCGTGGCAGGATTTGTGTCTGCACCGCGGTGCGAAACTTTCTGGAGGCCACATCCAGGGCGAATGCCTGGTCTGTCCATACCATGGCTGGCGTTACGATGCTTCTGGACAATGCGTGAGTATTCCTGCACATCCGGGCCAGCCTCCGCCGGCTAAAGCGCGAGCGGCTAGCTATTCCGTGACGGAGAAATACGGACTGGTTTGGGTTTGCCTCGGCTCGGCAAAAGGGGACGTGCCTTTCTTTCCGAAGGGCGACGACGATTCGTTCCGGAAGATTCATGCGGGGCCGTATCTATTTAGGGCACATGGGCCTCGAGTGATCGAAAACTTTTTGGACGTGGGGCATTTTCCATTTGTTCATGCGGGATTTCTCGGCGATCCGAGCCACACCGAGATTGGCGATTACGAAGTCGAGACGACTCCACACGGGATCGTGGCGCGGGATATTGCCGTGTGGCAGCCCGATCCTGACGGTACCGGGCAAGCGGCTAAAGTGAGCTACACGTTTCGAGTCGAGCGTCCGCTGACCGCTTATTTTTTGAAGATCCATTGCGACCAGAAATTTTCGATTTTTAATTGCGTGACGCCTGTGGATGAGCGCGAGAGTCTTTCCTGGTTGATCATGGCGCTCAACTATTCGGCTGAGACTTCGGATGAGCAGCTGCGCGCGTTTCAAGACGTTGTGAGCGGACAAGATATTCCCATCGTCGAGTCTCAGCGGCCGGAACTGCTGCCACTGGATTTGCAAGCTGAGCTGCACCTGCGTTCGGATCGCACGGCCATCGCTTACCGTCAGTGGCTCGCAAAAATTGGCTTAAAGTACGGTACAGCTTGAGCCTCGCCTTTACTGCTGGCACTTCCGCTCCGTCGCAGCCTGCCAAATGGTTTGTCTTGGGCGACCTTGATGGGTTCTTTGGACTATTTTTCAGCGGCTTCCCTGATTTGTTGCTGATCGCCGGGCTGGCGCCGCTTTGCGGCTTTCCGGCGGAGCTCGTGGCCAGGCGCATCATGCCTGCTGTGGCGTTCTCGATTCTTGGAGGCAATCTTTTTTACGCCTGGCAGGCGCATCGCCTGGCGCAGCGAACGAATCGCTCGGACGTGACGGCGATTCCTTTCGGTGTAAATACGCCGACTATTTTTGCGTATGTATTTCTCATCATGCTGCCGGTGTATCAGCGGACGCACGATTCGCAGCTCGCGTGGCACCTTGGCATGTTTGCGTGCTTCGTGAGCGGCATGGTGCAGACTGCTGGCGCATTTTGTACGGACTGGCTGAGGCGGCACACACCGCGCGCGGCGCTGCTGTGTCCGCTTGCCGGCATCGCGATAGCGTTTTTGTGTTTGGGTTTTATCTTGCGGATTTTTCAGACTCCGGAGCTGGCCATTCTGCCGGCCGTAATCATCCTTGCGGTATACGGTTCACGGATTCGCTTGCCGTTTCGCATGCCGGGAGGCTTGCTCTGCATCGTTGTTGGCGTAATTCTCGTCGCGTTTCTTAAGGCGTTCCATTTTTATCATTTGCCGGCGCCTCCCCTTATTGCGCCTCTTGGATTTTATTTGCCCAAGCCCGTCAACATTTTTGAGTTTTTGCGCGGCGGCCAAGGGTGGGGCTATCTTTCGATCATTCTGCCGATGAGCGCGCTCGATACCATTGTTTCGCTGCAAATTCTAGAAAGCGTCAAGGTGGCTGGGGACGATTACGCCACGCGGCCATCACTTTTGGTGAACGGCCTGGCAACTCTCGGCGCAGCCGCCTTCGGGAGTCCGTTCCCGACGACACTCTACTTCGGGCACATGGCGCACAAGGCTTATGGCGCGCGCATCGGCTATTCCATTCTCAGTGGCACCGCGGTGATGATGATCTGTCTGACGGGTTTGATCTCGCCCATACTCCATTTCGTGCCGCTGGAAGTGGTGGCCATCGTGATCGTTTGGTTTGGTCTGGTGATGGTTGCGCAAGCGTTTCAGGAAATTCCCAAGGCGCATTGCGTCGCCGTGGCCTTTGGTTTGCTGCCGATGCTGGCTTCCTGGGGATTACAGCTCGTGGATTTGGCGCTGCGCAAAGGGGGCTCGAGTTTGCTGGAAACTGCTCCAAAATTTGGCGATGAGCTCGCTGTGTATGGGCTGATTGCGCTCAGCCAGGGCGCGCTGCTGGTGTCGCTGGTTTGGGCCGCGGCTATCGCCCATATGCTTGATCGGCGGTTTCTGCACTCCGCCGTCTGGCTGCTCGGCGGGGCGGTGCTCTCTTTCTTTGGCGTCATCCACGCGTACAACCTGACTCCCGCGGGAGTCGAAAACAAGCTGGGGGTCTTCGCCGCGCCGGAATTTACTCTAAGTTACGCCGCCGCTGCGCTTTTCCTTGCGGCGTGCCACTTTTATAATCGGCGTTTCCCGACTCCCGTGCCGGAGTCGGAATCGATCTGATCGAAATGAACTCACAAGCTGTTGCGCCAATTCTTCCCGTTGGTTTGGCGCTTCGGTGACAGGATGAGGAGAATTTCAGCATTCGAGGTGCCAGAGTGGCAGTCATTAAATTCAAGTACGACGTTCCATTGGAACAGACGATGGATTTTGAAGCTATCTATCATCCGGGCTTGCAGCTCGACCTCGAGCAGAAGCAGGAAGTTTGGGAAACACGGGGGGCGTTCTTTGTGTGGATGTATGTCGATGGCGAGCTGGCTGGCGAGTCTTATGGTATTCCGCTTACGAGTTCCAGCGAGCTTATCGAAGATCTCCTGGCGCTCCCTGTAAGCGAAAAGGAAAAAGCAGTGTGCTGCTTTTCCAACACGATCCTTCCGCCCTTTCAAAAGCAGGGCTATGGATCCATCTTAAAAGCGCACTGGCTGGGTCTCGCTGCCGGCAGGGGATTTGATGTTGTTTACGGCCATGCGCGGCCCGGCGGAAGCCAGGCGCTAAACGCAAAATTTGGTGCGGTGTTTCTCGAAAACCTTCCGGATTGGTTTGGCTCGGGCGAAGATTACCGGAAATATCGGCTCGTACTTAACGCAGCTCTCTGAAGCGATTCTCCAGAGAATACTGGGTTCAGTCCTCTAGTTGGGGATCGGACTGGGGGACTTCCTCGCGCGTTATTGCCTTCAATTCTCGGCGGACCACATCGGCGGAAAAGCCTGCGCGCAGAAGACTGCGGTACATGGAGGCGATTTTGTTTTCGCCAATCTCGCCGCGGAAAGAACGGAGTTTGCGTTCAAGGCGCTGGCGGACAACAGCACTCTCGTCGGTTTCTTTGGCGGCGTCTGCTAGGGCGGCTTCGATGTGGCGGTCGGGGACACCGCGAGCGCGCAAGTCGCGTGCGATGCGGAATTTCCCCTGGCGGCGAATTTCTGTGCGCTGGCGAGCGAATTGTTTCGCGAAGCGCTCGTCGTCGATCATTTTGGCGCGCTTGAGGCGGTCCATCACGGTTCGAAGGAGCTTGTCGTCTTCGGTGCGGCGGCCGAGGAGTTGCTTCATTTCGTAGACGGAATAGGCGCGGCGCATCAGCGCGCGGACGGCGGCCTCATACAATTCCGTTTCGGTTTCTACCTGGCGGGGCTTTCCGAACATGGAGGAAGGATAGAAGTAATGAAGTAACGAAGTAAAGACGGAATGCAAGTGAGTGGCGGACAGTCGACTGGAAAGGAGAGTAAGGGAGCAAAGACGGGGAAACATAAAAGATAACGCAGAGGCGCTGAGGAAGCAGAGAATCGCGGAGTGGCTTGTGAAGAATTGATCGTGCGGCTATGCCATCGCGACGATCAATTGGGATTGACTTGCGCCGATTGTAGGGATTGGGTGCGTTGTTCGAGTTTGGCGGCTTCGTCGTTGTGGCCGAGTTTGCGGAGGGCTTGGGCTTCAGCGGTCAGGTCGCGAACGAGGTAGGGCGTGTCGGCGCCGTATTGTTTTTCGATGAGAGAGACCATGCGAGCGTGGCATGCCGCGGCTTTTTCAGTTTGGCCGGAGAGATCGTAGGCCTGACAGAGACCAGCGACAGGCATCGTGAGTTGAAAGCTGTCCTTGCCGTACATGGTCTCGAAGATTTTCAGCGAGCGCGCCATGACGGCTTCGGTTTTGGCAAAGTCATTCTGCATGAAGTAGACGCGTGCAAGGCCGCTGAGCGAGGTGGCGGTTTCGTTGCTATTTTCGCCGTACGCCTTCAGGTTTAGGTCCAGAGCACGCTTGAAGTTGGCTTCGGCAGTTGCGAAGTCCTTTTGCATAACGGCGAGCATGGCCATGCTCTGCAGGGCGGTTACGAGCATGGGCGATTCCGGGCCGTAAAGTTTTTGGCTGAGCGCGAGCTGGCGTTTGTAGGCTTCCCAGGCGTGCGTGTAGTCGGCGCGCCACACGTAAACATTGCCGAGCTGGCCGACAGCTTCCGGCAAGCGCCCGTCCTGAGGCTGGATTTTCTCCGCCGTGGCGATAGCTTCCTTGGCGGAAGTCTCGGCTTCGTCGAAACGCTTTTCTCTCGCGGCGGTTTTGCTGGCTTCGATGGCGGTGTGGAATTTTTCGTCGAGATTGGGAGCGCCGACCTTCGCTTTCAAGCTGGCTTCGAGCGTGTCGGCTTCGGAGGTCTTTCCGGCGCTACGCAAGTCGGCAAGATGCTGCTGGTAGCGTTGTTGGGCGCTGGTGTAGTTCTCCTGCGCGCGATACCACGGCTGGGCGACCCCGTTGGGTTTCAGCGGTTGTTCATCGGTAGCGGCCTGGTGATAATTTTCGAGTGCGGCGACCCAATCGCCACTTTTTTCGAGAGCAGTCGCCAGATCCAAACGTGCCTGAAGTTGCTTGGGAGAGAGGCTGATGGCTTCCTTGAACTCAGAGATGGCAGTTTTACGATCACCGGCGCCCTGGAACGCCTCGCCAAGAAGCGTGTGGGTGTACCAATTCGCGGGATCGATTTCCACGGCGTGTTTGAGATCCACGAGCGCGGCGGCAAAGTCTTTCTTCAGGATCAGAACGCGGCCGGCGCCGGCGAAAGACCAAGAATCGTTACTGTCGATCTTTTCCGCTTTGCGATATGCCGCGAGCGCTTCGTCGGGTTTATTTTGAGCTTCGTAGACTCTGCCCAGACCGTTGAGTGGACCTGCTGAGCCTGGATCCTGCTGAATGGCGATAGAGAGTTCCCGTTTGGCCTCTTCGTATCTTCCGGTATCGGTGAGGGCGTTGCCGAGGCATTGATGGCAGATGGGCCAGTCCGGAGCGAGCGCGGTGAGTTCGCGAAGTTCTGTGATGGCCGCGCCGGGATCGATTTTCATGAGCGCCGAGGAGAGATTCTGGCGCGCTTCAAGTTGCTTCGGGTCGAGGCGCTTGACCTCGCGGTATTCGCGGATCGATGAGACGTAATCGCCCTTGCCGTCATACGCAACGCCAAGGTTGTAGTGAGCGAGACTGTTGTCAGGCTGCAAGGCGAGAGCTTTTTTGTCCTGCGCAATCGCACCGTCGAAATCGTTCTGGCGTGCCAGCAGGTCGCCAAGATCGATGTAAGCCAGGACGTAGTCGGGTTTGCAGCGCAAGGCTTTCTGGAGCTCCTCCTGGGCAGCTTCGAAGTGTTTGAGCGCTTCGAGGGAGAGGCCCGCGTTCAAGTGCGCGACGGGATTGTTGGGATTCTCGGCGAGCGCTGCTTTGGTTTGGCGAAGCGCTTCGTCGGGATTGCCGGTTTCGTAGTAGGCCAGGCTCAATCTGGCGTGGATCTCGGGGAACTCGGGGTCCTCCGAGAGAATTTGCGAAAAGATTGCGCCAACTTCGGCATAGCGTTCTTGCTTGATCAAAACCAAGCCCATGACAAAGCCAATCTCGGATTTGGCGCTGCTGTTGGACAGCGCGTCGGTGAGTTCGTCGCCGGCGGCGTCGAGCTTGCCGGATTTCAGCAAGGCTCCGGCGTGGCTTAGATGTTGAAGGAGTTGCGCCTCGGAGGCGTCGCTCGCCTTGCTCGGCGAAGTTTTTGCGGCGCTGATCGCCGCAAAAATCTTGGCGTCGGCTCCAGCGGATTTCAGAAGTGACTTGTAGGAAGCATCGGGGACGAAAGCGAGCCCGCGCGACTGAATGTCGAACGCGACGTTTTCGGAAAGGATGTCGCCAGCAACCAGCGCCAGGAGTTCCGCTTTGCTGAGAGGGCGCGGGCTGCTGCGAGCGACCGGTTGAGAGGCAAAGATTATCCCGATGAGGCAGATGAGGAAGGTGAGAGATAGCTTCCTTTGCATACGACCTCCTGTGTGCGTTCAGTAGCTTGCTGCACCTGCACAGACTGAAGTCTGTGCTACTTGCGGGCGAAGCGCTCGAAGTCGGCCATTTGGCGCTCCATTTCCTCGCGGGCGGAGTCGGCGGCGGAGCGGATACCTTGAATGCGCAGCTGGAATTCGTCCGGGTTCGTGGAACGGAGCAGCGCTTCTTCGAGGGTGATGAGCTGCTTGGTGTAGAGGTCGAAGAGCGACTGGTCGAAAGTCTGCATGCCGTATTGGCTGGTGCCGGCGGCGATGGCGTCGTGAATCAGTCGCGTTTTGTCGGCGTTAATGATGCAATCGCGGATATACGCGGTGGCGATCATCACTTCGACGGCGGGGACGCGGCCTTTGTCGTCGGCGCGGCGCACGAGGCGCTGCGAGACGATGGCTTTGAGCGTAGCAGCAAGCTGCAAGCGAATTTGTTTCTGCTCAGGCGGTGGGAAGACGGCGATGATACGTTGAATCGTTTCCGTCGCATCGAGAGTGTGCAAAGTAGAGAAAACCATGTGGCCGGTTTCGGCGGCGAGCAGTGCGGTGGAAATGGTTTCGAGGTCGCGCATTTCGCCGACCAGAATCACGTCGGGGTCTTGACGAAGAGCAGCGCGCAGGGCTGTCGAAAAGTTTGCAGTGTCGACTTCGACTTCGCGCTGATTGATGAAACTGCGCTTGTCGCGGTGCAGGAATTCGATGGGGTCTTCGATGGTGATGAGGTGATCGGAGCGGTTGGCGTTGATGCGGTCGATCATCGCGGCTAGCGACGTGGATTTACCGGAACCGGTAGTTCCTGTTACGAGAACAAGGCCGCGCTGCTCTTCGCAAATCTTGCCAATGACGTTGGGCAAATTCAGTTCTTCAATGGTGCGAATTTTGGTCGGGATGACGCGGAGAACCATGCCGACGTTGCCACGCTGCTGGAAGACGTTGACACGGAAACGGCCGAGGCCGGCGACGCCGTACGCCATGTCGAGTTCGGCAGTTTCCTTGAACTTTTGTTTCTGGCGGTTGGTCATCATGCTGAACGCCATGGAGAGCATTTCTTCCGGCGTGATGCGGGGGACGTCGGTGATGGGCGCGAGGAGGCCGTCGACGCGCAAATAGGGGTGGTTGCCAACTTTCAGGTGCAAGTCAGAGGCTTTGTTTTCGACGGCGCGCCGGAGAAGATCGTCAATGCTAATTGCCATGTCGTTGTGAGCTCCGCGAGAATACGACTGACCTGCGACGTTAGCATCCGAAATAGAGGCGGGCAAGAAAGGCGCTCTGGGCGGTTGCGCGGTAGTCACCTGAACGAAAGGACAGTGTTTTGCGGATGGATGAGGGGCGACTGGCGATCGGTGTTCTGTGACTCGCCTGCTGCAATCCTTTGTCAGTGTCTTGTGACCAAAGCATCTTGATCTGGACGCGTGGGCAAGCTGGGGCGCAGCATGCTGCGCCACTACAAAGGATCGGGGGCGAGTTTCAGGCCTTCTTCAAGAACAAGGAGTCGTAGAGGAAGCCGGCCAGGAAGCCGCCGGCTAGCGGGCCGACCCAGTAGATGCCGTGGTTTTGCCAGTGGGAGGACGCCAGGGCGGGTCCAAAGGCGCGCGCGGGATTGAGCGCTCCTCCCGTGAACGGACCGGCAACCATGATGCCTAGGACTATGCTGACGCCGATGGCGAATCCGGCGACGGGACGGAACGAGGAGGAGCGTTCGTCGACCGCTGTGGCGAAGACCGTCAGTACCAGGAAAAACGTCGTGATGCCTTCGAGGATGATGCCCGAGAGGCGCGTGAAGTCGTGCGCGAACATGGGCGTGCCGAGAGCGACAGCGTGCCAGGTATCTTCGGGGATGACGGCTTTGAGGAGAAACGCGGCGGCGGTGGCTCCTGCGAGCTGTGCGGCCCAGTAGGCTATCGTGTCGAGCGTGTTCAGGCGCTTGGTGACCCAGAAGCCGATGGTGATGGCAGGGTTGAAATGGCCGCCGGAGATGTGGCCGAGCGCGCAAACCATGATGGCGATGGCGAGGCCATGAGCCACGGCAATGCCGAAAAGTCCGAGTGCGTTCGATGCATGGGGATACCAGTCCACGCAGATGGCGCCTTCGCCGAAAAAGACGAGAGCGAACGTGCCAATGAACTCCGCCGTGAGCTTCTGCGGAAAGTTGTACATCAAGGAGCCTCCCGGCCGGGGAACCAAGCGCGCCCACTGCGACCGGGAAGGATTCTATCCGGAACGCAAAGAGAAACGCCAGCCCTTCGGAGAGCTGATAATGAGCTAGTTTCCGAGTACGGCGTAAATCAGGCTTGTGGATGGCTCTCGAGCAGGGATCTACGGAACAGCGGCGGTTTGTCACCAAATAAGTCGCGAATCGTCTCAACGAATGGGCTGGTGTAGCCACCGGAGAACAGACCTTTTCATCTTCGGCAAGGCCATGGCGTCGAGCATGGCACTCCAATCACATTTGAAGTCAACCCACGAACGCCGCAGCGATCCCCGAACCGAAAGGAACGATTGTCCAATTTTTCGAAGGACCGCAGGGGACACGCGCCGCCGCATTGCCAAAGGAATCGAGAGCATGAAACGATTTACCCAGAGGATGCTCCCCCATTTCCACGAAAGAAGAAGCGCGAGAATGGAGGTTCTGCGAGAATTGACGGGAAGCCGGTTCACGGTTTCGAGTGTGAGTGCGTGTTTCTTCGCAGAGCGAATCCGGTTACTCCGCGCCATGGATGGCGGTTCGTTCTCAGTTCTCGAGGCTGTCCGGGAAAAGGGAGGAGCACTTAAAACCCTCACAGGATTCGGCTTTCTTTCCGTTACCACGGGAGCAACGGGGCCAGAAAAGCCTGCGATCAAATCCAAGTACAACGCGCGCTCTCCTTGCTCCTTTGCAAACGGTACGGGATTCAAATCCTTCAAGAAAACGGAAGCGTTCGAACTCTCGACGGGGGTCGAAATCGCTTCATACTCCCGAGCCGCTACAGGGGCATTGATTCCGGCGTTGAGTTGGGGGCACTCAACTGCAACAGATACCGGTAATCTCGCGAGTGAGGCGACGCACGACAGTTCCGGTAAGTTTGCTTCTTCCGCTGCGAACGGGCGCGCCAAGCTATTTCCAATAATGGATCGCATGGCATCCGCCGCGTCTGGGGCGAAGATCGGCTCCGCTCATGGCGATGCCGGCGGCCGGGCTTTGAGCGATGTTCACCTCGTTCCTTCCAAGTTGGGTAGCCGCTTCTTCCACGACAGCGAGATCAATCAGCAGCTTTTGTCCTTTGCAGCCAATCTCCAGGCACGTGTCGCAGAATAGATTGATCAGGCGCGGCACACCTTCGGATCGCCGGAAAATCTCCTCGAGCACTGGCGTTGGGAAGGGAGAAGTAGGTCCCCGGAATCCTGCAGCATGAAGTCTTTCGGCCACGTAAGCCTCGAATTCCTGGAAAACGAGAGGCCGAAGCGAACAAGTGCTGGCGATTCTCTGCCAGAGGGAGCGCGACTCGGGACGGCTTAGCAATGTGAGCAGTTCTGGCTGTCCACAGAGAACAATTTGCAACAACTTCTCATCGCATGTTTCGGCGTTACTCAACAATCTAATTTCTTCGAGAAGTTCGTCGGTCAGGAGATGGGCCTCGTCAATCAGGAGAAGCGAGGTGCTGCCCTGAGTGTGTCTTTCGAGCAGCATCTGGTGAAGGGCTGCTAGCCTCGCCACTTTGCTTGTTGCCGCACAGGGGATAGCAAATTCCTCGAGGGTCATTTCCAGAAACTCGTCCCGGCTGAGCGTTGGGTTGAAAACGAGTGCCGTGGAGATTGGCCGATGGGTTTTAGCTCGATCTGAAAGTATTTGCAGAGTCGCATGAATGACCGTGGTCTTACCTGTTCCGCACGGCCCGGTAACCAATACAAGGCCTTTGCGGCGAGTGACTGCATCGAGAAGTATGTTTAACGCAGCCGCATGAGGCTCGGCGAGGTGAAGAAATCTAGGGTCGGAGGTGAGCCGAAAAGGTTCTTCGCGCAGTCCAAAAAAGGTTTCATACATGGTTATTCGGCGATGGTCCCAAGTGTCGCGGGGTTCGACACAAATTGTGAAAGCGCAATAGAGTCAAAGACCCCGGCAATCCAAAATTTCTACTTGCCGACGTGGCCCATTGGTTTCAGACAGAACCCAGATGCTACAGCCTGAAACAGGAAGAGTCTGTTCAGTTTTGTACAAGCGCGATTACGAAACCCAAGCTGAAAAAGAATTCGCCGCCCACGGCCGCGCAAACACTTCATACCCAACGGACCGAAGACTACCTAACGCACATCCACCGCCGGGAATTGTTGGGCTGTATAAAAGTGAACAGCGAGTACTTTTGACGGTCTTTAAGATGCGACTCGGTACGAGAAGGTCCGGCATCGTTTAGGAGCACGGAAACCATGGGCTCTCTTATGTCTGAGAAATGGCATAAACCTTATGCGGAGGCCTTGTTAGAAACTGATCCCGTAAAAGTGCTCGCGCTCATCTCCGAGGCAGAGCATGGGATTCTTAGGCGCTTCTTGGAATTTCACCAGTCTCCCGGTTCCAGGGAGCAGAATCTCGATCTAAGGCGAGCGGTCGACACCTTAGTGACGCTGAGAAGTCGCAACCTGCCTGTTTATATGCTGCAAAGCTACCTTGCCTGACGGTTCGATGTTATTCGCTGCCCAGAGTGCATGAATTCCACAGGAGTGTCCCAACGAGTCGTAATTTGGATGGAGCTAAGTTTCGGTCGGTACGCGAAAGTTTTGGGTGGAAACCAGTCATTAGTGCTAGTCAATTTAAGCATCCAGACCACGGCACTCATCACATTGCTGTCTTTCCGGTGTCCGCTATTCACTACCATTTGGACTACCCATGGGGTAGTTACTGCTGCAGCGAGTACCTGCACGAGCCGTCTAACCTGGAGAATCATCTGATCCAGCTCCACGGACTTTCTAAGAGTTCGGAGACGCAATTTGAAAATCAAAACCGGAAGGCAAATGGAGAGTGAAGCCAGCTTTTCGGCTAGCCAACAGCTCAGAGACGCGGGAAGAGTTCTAACGGAAACGCAAACAGAAGCGCTAGCCCTTCGGAGGCTGGCTATCGCCTCCGTTTCCGAATAACGCGATTTCAGGCGTTGGCGGACCAGCTGTAAACGCTTGCAGCTTTACAATTCCAACCAGAGTTCATTTTGACGGAGTGGAGACGGCTGCGACTTGAGCGGCGTTGTTGCCGCCTGCGGCATGCGGATTTGGCCAGCTGACTTCCAAAGTGGCTTCCTTGCGAATTAGAAATTTTGAGCGGCGGTCGATTCGAATATCAAGTGTGTTCGAACCGTCGGAGACGATCTCTGCGAAGCCTTCTTTTTGCACGTGCAGGCTCTCGTCAGCGCGGTACAGGACGACGCGCAGTGGATGTGCCCCGGCGGAGAGAGGGCAGTCGAAATGCAGCGGTTCGCCCAAATGGGCGGCGTCTAGCCGCGTAGAGACGAGGAGGTTTTGGCCGGAATAGACAGCGAGGGTTTCTTCGGCGACGGCGGATACGATCTCGACGCTAAGAGAAGCGAGTTGCTTGGGACTGGACACCTGCGCGCCGCTGGAGGGGACGGCAGCCGGAGGCTGTTTAAGCGGTGCAGGTCGCGGCGGTCCAGTAGTCAAATCAGAGCGGTGTTGCTCTGGCGTGGATGATTTGGCTCGAGGAGAAATCTTCGAGGTCGGCGGCGTGGAGACCTGTGGAAGCGGCGATTCAAGTTTCCTGGAGTCAGACGATGCGTCTGCTCGCGGCGATGCGGCGGTTTCAGACGGGATGAGGCTCGTCGCTCCAATACTGATTGGGGAAGGCGGCGCGTCCGGGGCCGCAGTGAAGGCGGGGCGCTCAACCGTGGCTGCAGAAGCAGTCAGGCTGGGGAGGGCGTGCTTGCGAAGGGAAAAAAGAATCGAAGCCCCGGTAGTGAGAACGAGCAGAACGGCGGCGGCCGTCCACAGCTCTTTTTGCCCAAGGGACCGGTTCCACCAAGAGACATTGGGGCGTCTGGGGGCCCTGGAACTGGACTGCACAGCGGCAGCGCCTGCGTTTCGAGCGAAGGGGTAGACAGAAGCGGCAAAAGCCTCGGCGGTTGGCAATCGGTCTTCGGGATTTTTTGACAGGCAGCGCATGACTACGTTGTCGAACTCGGTGGGGAGCGAAGGATTGTGATGAGAGGGCGGCAGCGGCGCGCTGGAAATGATTTGCGCGCATACGGCTTCGACGGAATCGCCATCGAACGGCCGCTTGCCGGTCGACATCTGGTAAAGCACGATGCCCAGAGAGAAAAGATCGGAACGTCTGTCCTGCAAATTACCCAGAATCTGTTCAGGCGAGAGATAAGCAGGAGTGCCCATCAGATTACCGCTGCCGGAGGCCTGCGTCGAAAAGCGCGCAATGCCGAAATCTCCGAGCTTCACCTGTTGATCGAGGGTCACGAGAATATTGGCGGGCTTTACGTCGCCATGAATGACATTCGCACGATGGGCTTGGCCGAGTGCGGTGGCCAGATCGCCCGCCCACACGGCGGCGCGAGCTATGGGCAGAGGGCCGGCGTCGAAGAAGGACTCCAGCGTTTTCCCCTCCACAAATTCCATTACGAAATAAGGCGCGCCCTCGCTGTTGGTGCCAACATCGTAGAGCGCCACGATGTTGGGATGCGACAGGCCGCCGATGATCTGGGCTTCGCGGAGAAATTGTTGCTGGAGATCGCGGGAGCCAAAGCCACGGAGCAAAGTTTTTAGAGCGACGGTGCGCCCAATAACGGTGTCACGAGCTTTATCGACACGGCTGGTGGCGCCTGTGCCAAGCGATTCGAGAACTTCATAGCGATTCTGCGGAATGCTCATAGGCTGCGGGCCTGGTGTGTTGCGTCCCCAACGGCAACGTGTAGGATGGAAGAAAGCTGGCGCCCGGGGAATCCCCCAAAAGTCCCTAATTTAGAAAAACTCTGGTACCAGTCCACTCTGTGCAGAAGTGGACATCGGAAATGAGGGGGAATCGCGGAAGAGTTTCATCGGCCGATGCGCTAGGTTGTACATCAAGGACCTTCACGGCCGGGGAACCAAGCGCGCCCGCTACGGCCGGGAAAGATTTTGTCTGGAACGGAAAGAGAAACCCCAGCCCTTCGGCGAGTGGATAGTAGGCTAGTCTCCGATTGCCGCGTTAGTCAGGAGTCAGACTCCCCGCGAGATTCCGCTCTCCGCATTCACGGCACGCATAGAGCTGTCTCTGTTGTGGAAATCTCCGAACCGCAGAAGAGGTGCTCAGCAAAAGTAAGTCTTAACATGGACTGAGGCACCGTAACTATATGACCACTTCAAATACTGATCTTTGGAAGGAAGTCGCCGGGCAGATTCGGCTCAAGGCCGTGTGGTGCGTCAGCTATTCATGTTTTTTTGGTTCATATTTGGCGGTAGCAGCATGGAGGCCACGCGATGTCTTTTACCCTCTTCCGCTCATATTGTGGGGTTCGTTTGCGCTTTTCTCTTTGTATGCGATGCTCCGATATCTTAAGCAATTGAGCTGGACCGCGATACCGGAAGAAGCAAAACTGAAAAGAGCGAAGTCGCGTCCGCTTGTGGCCCGCATTCTTGGTACTGCGTTCATTTCTTTTTGCTTTGGACTGTGTGCCGTGGCAGCCAAATCATTTGGCAAGTTCTGCGCGATCGGCGCGGTGGTCTTGGGACTATCCACGATTCTGATGATCCTGATAACGGATCGTAAAATAAAGCAGCTAGCTCGCTTTTTCTCCCAACCTAACCTCGAGCCCTTTACTTAGGTTGCTTTTACCGCGTAATCGGAAACTTGCCGGCTGCCGAAGACTGCGACTTCTGCTAGCGAGAAGTTGCCGCCACTGGGGCATTGACCGGCGTGAGCCAGTTGTGGCGATCGGGTTTGGTGCCGCTGGTTAGCGCGAAGAATTCTTCCTGGAGGCGGCGCGTGATCGGGCCGGCTACGCCTTTGCCGACTTGGATTTTGTCGACCGAACGGATGGGCGTGATTTCGACGGCGGTGCCGCAGAAGAAGACTTCGTCGACGATGTAGAGCATTTCGCGGGGGATGACCTGTTCTTTAACGGTGATGCCCAGATCTTCCGCGAGCGTGACGACGGTGTTGCGCGTGATGCCGGGCAGAATGCTGGTGGCGAGCGGCGGCGTGTAGAGCGTGCCATCGTGAACGAGAAACACGTTCATGCCGGAGCCTTCGCTGACGTGGCCGCCGGAATCGAGCGCGATGCCTTCGGCGTAGCCGTTGAACTGGGCTTCCATGCGGATGAGCTGCGAGTTCATGTAGTTCGCGGCGGCTTTGGACATGGCCGGCAGCGTGTTGGGCGCGATGCGCGTCCAGGAGCTGACGCCGACTTCGACGCCCTTGGTGAGCGCCTCCGGGCCTAGATAGGCGCCCCACGACCAGCAGGCCATGTAGATTTCAATCGGAGAACTGAGCGGATTCACGCCGACTTCGCCGTAGCCGCGCATGACCATAGGCTTGACGTAACAGGAATTCAATTTGTTGAGGCGAACCAATTCGGTGGCGACATTGCAAAAATCATCGAGGGAGTAAGGCAAGTCCATGCGATAGATTCTTCCGGAGTTGATGAGGCGCTGCATGTGCTCGCGAAGGCGGAAAATGGCGGGGCCCTGCTTGGTTTCGTAGCAGCGGATGCCCTCGAAAACGGCGGAGCCGTAGCTCACGACGTGGGAAAGAACGTGGAGGGTGGCGTCGTCCCAGTTGATCCACTTTCCGTTGTGCCAGATTTTGTCGGTCTTTTGGATGGGCATGATGATGTCCTTTTAAGTGGCGCCGCTCGCTGTTTGGCTCGAATCCGCAGAATACGGCACGCGGCTGGGAGCGTCAATAAAGTGTACTTAATGTAGCAGCCAGTACAAAAACCAATTTGGCGCGTAGTGTTTTGCGCGGAGCGGCGGCGTCACGTCACTTGGGCAATTCAGGCGGGTTCGCCGGATCGGGCCCAGGCGCGGATTTTGCAGGCGCATTCAGAGACTCAATCATGTCCTGCGCTTTTGATATCGTTCGGCTCGACTTGTTCTCCCACAGTCCCAAAAGTAGAAATGGAATTGCCGTAGCTGCGACCAGCAGCTTGGCGCGGCGAGGTATCTTGGATTCCGGCTCCCACCGGAACAGCTGGACAGACAAGAAGAAAGTCAGCATGGCCCACAAAACAAGAGACCCTAACGCTATCAATACATCCCGGCTCCAGGGCTTCGCCGACCAGAAGATGGCGTCCTGCAGTTCGGTGACGAGATAGGTGGCCGGAAGAAAAAGACCCACTCGCCTGACGACCAGGGGTAACTGGGCCAGCGGAATGGTTGCGCCGGACAAAAAAATCAGGGGCAGCCAGATAAGCTGATTGATGACCTGCGTTTCTTGCATGGTGTTCGTGACGCTGGCGACGACCAGCCCCAGGGAGGCAAAGGACATGGCGCCTAGTCCAATCAATAGGAAGGCCGACACGATATTGCCAAAGTCCGTGACATGAAAAATGAAGCGCGCAAACAGTATCTCCACGATGACAGTGGGCAGGGTAAGTACCAGATTGGCGACGATGCTGGAGGCGAGCATGTCGCTCGCAGTGACCGGACTCACGTGGAAGCGCCGCAAGATACCCTGTTCGCGAAACATGACCAAGGCGGCGCTAAGCCCCCAAAAGCTTCCCATGACCGTGAGAGCGATCACCGGGCCCAGAAAATACCGAACGCCGACGGGCGCGCCTTTTGCAAAGACTCCGGCATAGAGAAAGAAAAAGCCGAACGGCATGATCACGCTGAAAAACAAAAACATTTTATTGCGCAGAGTGAGCTGAATGCGCATGCGGGTGAGTGTGGCAAAGTTTGTCAATCGCGCAGCCTCCTTCCGGTCATTTCGATGAAAACGTCTTCGAGAGAAGGAGAGGCAATTTCGAGGCTGACGAGTTCATTGCCCTGGGCTTCGAGGTGTTTCACGAGATCGACAATCGTTTTTGGAGGGCGATGGGAGTGAATCACGTAGCCCCCATCGAGTTCGCGCGCATCGGCGACACCTTCCAAGCTCTTTAATGTGCCGTCGAGCTCAGGTTTTGCGAGGCGAACCTCGATACGCGTTGTGCCGCCGGAGCGCGTCTTCAATTCGCGCGGCGTGCCGAGGGCGACTACCTTGCCGTGATCCACGATGGCCACGCGATCGCAGAGACGCTCGGCTTCTTCGATGTAGTGCGTAGTCATCACGATGGTTTTCTTTTCGCGCTTGAGTTCTTCGATGATGTCGTAAATCTCGCGGCGTACTTGCGGGTCGAGGCCGGCGGTAGGTTCATCGAAGAAGAGCACTTTGGGATCGTTGACGAGAGCCATGGCGAGAGCGAGGCGCTGTTTTTGGCCCCCGGATAGCTGGCTGTAGAATGCGTTGCGCTTTTCTTCCAGCCCGAATCGTTTGAGCAACTCTTCAGGATTGCGGCGACGTTTGTAAAAACTGGAGAAGAGGCGCAGAGCTTCCATCACGCGCAACTTGTCGGGAAGGGAAGTAGATTGCAGCGCCGCGCCGATTTCGTGCTTCAACGCCTGAGACTCGCGCCGCGGATCGAGGCCACAGACGGAGACTCGGCCGACATCCAGATCGCGAAGACCTTCAAGAATTTCGACGGTTGAAGTCTTTCCCGCGCCGTTGGGGCCGAGCAGTCCGAAGACTTCCCCTTCTTCGACAGAAAAGCTTACGCCGCGAACGGCTTGCGACGTTGCCGTAGCTCTTCACCAGGTTTTCAACTTGAATGATCGGATTTGCCATGAGCCTTGAGCGCTACATAGTTGTACGCAAAGACGTACCTAAGGATAACGCAAATGCTCGCTTTCTCTGCTATGTCCGGATGCCGCGAAGTGCGTTACTTCGGCGCGTAGAATAGGTAGTCGGCGGAATACGGCACGCGGAGTTCCTTGCCGGCATTCACGGAGTCGCAGCCGGACGTAGGCGCTTTGCCGCCCTTGGTATTGAGGCGCCGAATCGTCGTGGCGCGAGAGAGCACGCCGGTGCCATCGTGGCTCATGATATCGACGAGAAGCCAGGGAATCGAATCGGCGTCCGGCGAGGGCACATTGACGACGGCTTTGCCTGTGACACGGCTGCCATCCTTTGCTTCCCAGGTCGGTCCGGCGAAATGTCTGCCGAAGGGCTTGCCGTCTTTGTCGAAGAGCTGTGCGTCGGGAGCTTTCAACCCCCACACGAATTCCGTGGCACCCTCCTGACAGATATAGATTTGATCGCCCTTCGCATGAACCTGGAAAAGCAGTTGTTCGTTAGCAGTCGGCTGGAGTTGTTGCGGAATCTGTTGCGCAGCAGTTGGAATGGAAAGAACGGTGATTGCCGCGATGAGCAACGCCGCGAAAGTTAATCCGTGATTGCGCTTGAGCATGGAACGATTCCTCCTCCTGGAATGGTCCAGCAAAATGCCTGCCGAAAGGTTTGCCGTCTTTGTCGAAGAGCTGGGCGTCGGGTGCTTTCAGCCCCCAGACGAATTGCGTGGCACCCTCCTGACAGATATAGATTTGATCGCCCTTCGCATGAACCTGGAAAAGCAGTTGTTCATTGGCGGTCGGTTGGAGTTGCGGCGGGATTTGTTGCGCCGCGGTGGAGAACGATAGAACAATGACCGCGGCGGCGAACAATACGGCGCGAGCGAACGCATGACTGTGTTTGCGCAAGAAACGATTCCTCCCGTGAATGCACAATTTAGTTTGAGAAAATTGCATAGCTCAATGCACGTCAGATCATAAACCAGATTAGCGGTTTAACTCTTTCACCGCCTTTTCGCGTAAGACCGGTGACCTATTTGGCGGTGTTCGCCGCAGGAACAATGAATTGCGGCAAGAAGCCGTGCTTGGCCAGGAATGCGTCGCCCTTAGCGCGAGCGTCCGCGACGTCATTAGGGTCGGGATCAAAATTGTCTTCTTGAGAATCGAGTTTCCGCGTGAAGAGATGGCCGACGTTGGGATATTCGACGATTTCGCAATCGCCGCCTCGCTGTTTGGCGCGTTCACAGAAGCGGCGGACCCCCGAGATAGGCACGAGCGTATCCGAGACGCCGTGAAAAATGAGTGTTGGCGGAAGGCGCTTGGTGATGTGTTCGTCCGGAGAAAGATCGGCCGCCGGCGCTTTGCCGAGCAGGATGCGCTGGAACCAGCCGTCCTGTGCTAATGAAACCGCTGGCGAGATCATGACCAAGACGGTCGGGACAGGAGTGTCTTGGTTCTGCGGGTCAACGATTGTCGCGAGCGCTGCAGCGAGTTGGCCTCCCGCGGAGACGCCATAGGCGGCTATGCGGTCTGGATCGACGCCCAGCTCTGCCGCGTTCGCATGCGTCCAGCGAAGCGCATCGCGCGCGTCCGCGAGAGAATCGATCGGCGTCACTGTTTTCTGGTCGCACAGACGGTACTCCACCGCGATTGCCACCGCGCCGAATTTTGCGTAGCGTTGCGCCGCTTCGTAGACCCACTCGGGAGTGCCTGCAGCCCATCCTCCGCCGTGAAATAGCAAGATGGCTGGGGCGTGAGCTCCGCCGGATGGTTGCGAAGGGTGAAAGACGTGCGCGGTTAGCTTAGTAGCTCCGACGGTCTTGTAGACGCGAATTTCCGGTCCCGCCGAGCCAGCTTCCGCCTGCGCATTCGTCGATGCGTAGAAAAAAAACGCGCCGAGGAGCATGAGAGCAATTTTCATGACGCGTAGAGTATACGAGAGGGTCGCCTGGCCCGAAAAGACGATTTACGGCGATTAGTTGAATCCTTCTTCTGCGCGAATGCTTTTGGCGGCGCTCAGCTTGGCGAACACAACTCCGTAATTGCGCCAGCGCAAGGAACGATTTGTTCCGTCGTAGTATAGATTTGTTCCTCAGCATGACATATCACGCTCACCGAGAGGCGGTGGACTTGCGAGATTTTCTGGTGAGCGGAGCGATTTCTTGCGAGGCGGGGTCCAGAGATGCTTTTTCATGTTGATGCGGGATTCGACGACAGGAATACCTTCGGATTCGAGCAGCTTTTTTTGCAGGGAGGCGTAAGGTTCGCGGATCAGGATTTTGCCGTTGGCGCCGAGGACGCGGTGCCAAGGGATGCCTTTGCCCTTCGGAGTAGCGCCCATGGCGCGTCCAGCAGTGCGTGCGCCGCCGGGAAGACGCAAGGCTTTAGCAAGGGCTCCATAGGTTAGAACCCGGCCGCGGGGAATTTGTTTCACGAGCTTGTAGACGGGGTCAAACGACACGGGCAATCAGCTCCTAGCCGCGAATTTTGCCGTGGCCTCGGCACAAGCCACTGGAAATGCACGTCAAACATCGTAAAAGCGGGCGCCAGGCGCAACAAGAGAAATAATCGACGCCGCGGTGTTCTATAAAGTGAAGGATTTTGGAGCGGCTGCCAGCGAGTGAGTAGTCCGGGAATCGGTGAGTGAGTAGCCTGACAATCAAATCGCTGCAGCGCGCATCTAAGTAAGTAAGTGAAGGAAAGTGCAGAGAAAGACGGCGATGCATGGAATCGATGAAACAAAGCGAAAAAAGTAATGAACGAAAGTGGAGCAAGTTCGTTACGTTGTACGCGTTATCGATTGGATGCAATCGCCTGGGCTAGTACGGACCGTTCATTGACGGCCGTAGTGGAACGAAAGTACACTACGGGCACGGTTGGTGGTTTGAGGTGCTGTCATGGCTTTTGTCCGCCGCAAAGGAAATTCGTTCTACCTGGTGCACAATGTGCGCCGTGGCGGAAAAGTGCGGCAGCTGCATCTTGCGCGGCTTGGGGAGCGCGCGCGGATCACGGACGCAGTGGTGAAGGAAGTTTCCAAGAAACATCCGTTCGTGGAGCTGAATTGGCGCGCTCTGCGTGAACAAATGAACAATCACGTGGATTTGGCCGATGCCAGCTCACCGGCGATCCAAAAGCTCGTATCCAACCTGCGAGCGCTCAACCTCGAACTGGCGGACCTCTTTCCGCCACTCCTACGAATTTCTGAAACGCCCACGGTGGCGCGAGAGCTGTTAGTGCAACTTCGGCTTTTGCAATCCACACTTCAGGTTAAACTCAACCAGTTTGACCGGAAGCGCGGACGGTTCAGTCACGCGGCCTTGCGAATGCATGGCCGCTAGGAGGAGACCATGAGCTCCCAAATACTGCCACTCGATCCTAATCTGCGAAGCAACACGACGATTGAATTTCAGACGGCGTTGCGCTCGAAGATAGTGGGACAAGCCGAAGGCGTGCAGGCGCTGGTGGACCTGTATCAGGTATTCTGCGCGGGACTGAACTCGCCGGGACGCCCGGTGGGGAATCTCCTGCTGTTGGGACCGACCGGTTCCGGCAAGACGCGCATCGTGGAAGCCGCGGCGGAAATTCTCTTTGGAGACGCGCGCGCAGTCATTAAGGTCGATTGCGCGGAGTTCCAGCACTCGCATGAGATTGCAAAATTAATTGGCTCACCCCCGGGGTATTTGGGTCACCGGGAAACGCATCCGTTGATCACGCAAGAGGAATTGGCCAAGAGCCATACCGACAAGCTGAAACTGAGCTTCTTGTTGTTTGACGAAATTGAGAAAGCGTCCGACGCCTTGTGGCAACTCCTGCTGGGCATGTTGGATAAGGCAACCTTAACCCTCGGGGACAACCGCAGAGTCGATCTGTCGCAGACGGTGATCTTCCTGACGTCTAACCTCGGCGGCGGAGAGATCACGGAGCTTATGCACGGCGGAATGGGCTTCGTACAGCCTGCGGACACGCCAGCTACGGGATTAGACGAAAAGGTGGAACGGACGGCGATGGAAGCGGCGAGAAGGAAGTTTTCGCCGGAATTCATGAACCGGCTGGACAAGGTGGTGGTCTTTCACCCCTTGCAGCGGGAACAACTTGAAGAAGTACTTGAAATTGAGCTGGGTCAAGTGCAGCAGAGGGTGCTCGAGACCGCGAAAGGGCAGTTCCTATTCCGCGTAACCACTGCGGGCAGAGAGTTTTTGCTGCAGGAAGGAACGGACCAACGTTATGGAGCGCGGCACCTGAAGCGGGCCATTGAGCGATTTGTCGTGTACCCGCTTGCGAATCTGCTGGCTACGGAGCAAGTACACCTGGGAGACCTGGTGTGCATCGATTGGGATCGTGTGCACAAGGGACTTACGTTCGCTCGAGAGGGTGAAGGTGCTTTGGTAACTCCGGCGGCGTCCCAGATTGGCCAAGTTGCTGCTGCCGCGGAAGCAAAGGATGGCAAGACGGCCGATCCGCCGGCGGAAGTGGTGGTGGCGGACAGAAAAGTCCGGGCGGCACAGCCGTCGGTGGCACCCGCGGCGGCACCGCAAGGACGCAAAAAGTCGGATCGTTAGAGAAATCAAGCAACTCGGTTGAAATTGGGGGCGCGTCGGACCAGACGCGCCCCTTTTTGTCGTCCGCAGGCTGACAGAAACTGTTTCATCCTCTCACTTTGAACACAGATGAAACACTGTCTCACCGCGTGAGACAGTTTCCATAATGGCAACACTTGTATGTCGTTGAGTTTGTTCCGGTTTGCGACGGCGCGGAGCAGGACGAAGATTGGCAGTTCCCATGCTCTATTCCCTCCCAGCACATGGCTGAGACGCATGGAGCGTCTTGGGCTGCAGACCGCGGAAGGAACGTTGCCATGAAAAGCGCCGCAAGACAGAAACTGGATCCAAGCATCCGCAGCACAGACAGCCGGGACTTCGAGGGAGCTTTGCGCTCGAAGATCGTCGGACAGGCAGAAGGGGTCCAGGCGTTGGTAGACCTGTATCAGGTCTTCTGCGCGGGATTGAACTCGCCGGGGCGGCCCGTGGGCAACTTGCTGTTCCTTGGTCCGACCGGTTCGGGAAAGACACGCATCGTCGAAGCGGCTGCAGAGATATTGTTTGGAGATGCGCGCGCGGTAATTAAGGTGGATTGCGCTGAATTCCAGCACTCGCATGAAATTGCCAAGCTGATTGGCTCGCCTCCGGGATATTTGGGACATCGGGAGACGCATCCCTTGATTACTCAAGAGGAGCTATCGAAGAGCCATACTGAGAAGCTGAAGCTAAGCTTTTTGCTCTTCGACGAAATTGAGAAAGCGTCTGACGCTCTCTGGCAGCTTTTGCTGGGAATGTTGGATAAGGCGACCTTAACCTTGGGTGACAATCGCCGGGTGGATTTGTCGCAGACTGTGATCTTCCTGACCTCCAACCTGGGCGGTGGAGAAATATCGGAACTAATGCAAGGCGGAATGGGTTTCATACAGCCGAAAGACAAACCCGCCGCAGGACTTGACCAAAAGGTCGAGCGCACGGCAGTGGAAGCGGCGCGTAGGAAGTTTTCGCCGGAATTCATGAACCGGTTGGACAAAGTGGTGGTCTTCCATCCTTTGCGCCGGGAACAGCTCGAAGAAGTTCTCGAGATCGAGCTCGGCCAAGTGCAGCAGCGAGTTTTGGAGACGGCCAAAGGGCAGTTCCTGTTCCGCGTCACAGCGGCGGGCAGAGAGTTCTTGTTGCAAGAAGGCACCGATCAGCGCTACGGAGCGCGTCACCTCAAGCGGGCGATCGAGCGGCATGTGGTTTATCCGCTGGCGAATCTGCTGGCTACCGAGCAGGTGCACCTGGGAGATCTGGTGTGCATCGATTGGAACAAAGACACTGAAGGATTGAACTTCGTTCGCGAAGGCGAGAATCTGGCGATGCCGGCGCGTCGGCCGGAACCCGTCGTCACCGCGCGTGTTGCGCAAGCAAGAAGCGGCCGCACCGTAGAGGCACCGTCAACAGCAATCGGGCCCGAACCGATACCGCGCATGGCGCGCTAAGCGAACTCCTCTTCAAGCTTTCTGATTTGTGAATCGCCCGGAAGGAACTCCTTCCGGGCTTTTTCTTTTGAGGGCAGCTGGCGGAGCGCGGCGGAAAGAATAGGACCTTTCGTCTGGGGCATCGCCTCTTAAGACGTACTCTTCCGATTTTATCCACAGTACTATCAGCGATTCACTGGCGGCGCAAAATTCCTCGATTCGGGACCGCATTACTTTGAGATCGCGTCCTTTGCTCGCGTCTAAACCTCCTGCCTTCTGTCGAAGAGAAACCATTTCCGGATAGCTATCAGAATTTACGCCGGACTCACACAATCGCAACAAATTGCCTATATCACAGTTGGCGGGAGGAACTACTATGCCTGGTAGTATTCAAATTAAGTTGTGTTCGCTTTTTCTTGCTTCTGCCATCTCGTTTGCTCCGGTCGCCGGCGCGCAAGACTGGCACCATTCCGATGGCCACCTCGGTAATCGCCACGTGCTGCTGATCAGTATCGATGGAATGCATGCGGTCGATTACGAAAACTGTGTGGCTTCGAACACATGTCCAACACTCGCCGCTCTCGGCAAGACGGGCGTGAATTACACCCGTACGACCACTTCGAGACCCTCCGACTCTTTCCCTGGCCTGATGGCTCTGGTGACCGGCGGGACACCCAGGACGGTAGGCGCGTTCTATGACGTTGCTTACGATCGCGTCCTGGCTCCTCCGAAGACGACGACCGGCAACGGGCTCGCCGGTGGAAACTGCATCCAAGGACAGATCAACGGAACGCAAACGGAATACGAAGAAGGCGTCGAAATCGACCAGACTATGGTGAATGGCGGGGGTCCGTACTCGAAGTTTGATGGCGGTGTTTTGGCCATCGACCCCGACAAGCTGGAGCGCGATCCGTTCAACGGCTGCAAACCGGTTTACCCATGGAACTTCGTACGCACGAACACCATTTATGGCGTAATTCACGCTGCCGGCGGCTTCACTGCCTGGTCCGATAAGCACGCTGTCTATGCTGTCGTCTCTGGACCAACCGGAACGAATAGCCCCACCAACGTGGACGACTATTACTCGCCGGAAGTGAATTCCAATGTGGTCAACATACCGAATTTCAAGACCGCTAACGGCGTGGACTGCTCCAACATCTCTGCTAACACGAGCGGCGATTGGACCACCGACTTCGATTCCATCAAATGCTACGATCAGCTCAAGGTCAACGCCGTTCTGAACTGGATCAACGGGAAGAACCACCTCGGTACCGCCAAGCAGACCGTCCCCGCGATCTTTGGCATGAACTTCCAGGCCGTCAGCGTCGGCCAGAAGCTCATCGAGAAAATTAATGGCACGAAGGTTTTCGGTGGCTATACGGACGCTGCGGGTGATCCCACTCCCAGTATGGCCAGCGAGTTCGCCTTCGTGGATGCCGCCATCGGCCAGATGGTCGCTGCCCTCAAGCATGACGGCCTTTTCGATTCAACCACCATCATCATTACCGCGAAGCACGGCCAGTCGCCCATCGACCCGAGCCGCTTCTTTCCCATTCCGGGATCTTCCGGCAACAACGGTCAGCCTCCGTCTCAGATTCTTGCCGCACTTCTTCCGGCCGCTGAGACTACCGGGCTGGGTCCAACGGAAGATGACATCTCCCAGCTTTGGCTGACTAATTCGAGCGACACCCTGAAGGCCGTGGGTATGCTCGAGAGCAACGCCGCGATGGCAGGAATTGGCCAGATCTTCTACGGCGCTTCGCTTACCACCATGTTCAACGCGCCCGGCGTACCCGACAATCCCGGCCCCTGCTGCTTTCTGAGGGCGGGCGGCGATCCGCGCACGCCGGACATCATGGTGGCCCCGAACGTCGGCGTGGTGTACACGGGGAGCTCCAAAAAGCAATCCGAGCACGGCGGCTTCGCGTGGGATGACACCAACGTGATGCTGCTGGTCTCAAACCCCCACATCGAGGCCCGGACCGTTAACAGCTTTGTGGAGACCTCTCAGGTGGCTCCCACGATCCTGCAAATCTTGGGGCTCGATCCCGACAAGCTGGATGCTGTCCGCAAGGAAGGCACGCCAGTGCTTCCTGCCGTGCAGTTCGGTGACAGCGACCAGCGCTAGTTCGCACCGAATCGCAATAGCCGGCAAGACACTGCAATAAATGTGAGGAAGCGGGCGTCTCGAGGAGGCGCCCGCTTTTTTCGCGGCGAATATCTGTGCCCACTGGTAGCGAATCGCAGACCTTTTCCGCATCGCCTAGACCACCTTGGCAGCAAACTCCTCGTTCTCGGAAGTCTGGCGTGTTTTATAGAGACTTGCGGCGCGTTCTATTGCATCGGCGATGCTTGGACAGATGTTTGCCGCCCCCACATGGCGCTCGAATTCGGCTTGCTTCATGAGTTGGGCGGGTTGTTCGCGGGCGCCGCAGAGGAGCAAAGCGCGGCCTGAGGCGTGTAGCGCGTCGGCCAAGTCGCGGATGGCGCCAAGGCCGGTGGCGTCGACGGCGGTCATGTTGCGAAGACGCAGGATTACGATTGCGGGAAGGGAATCTATGTCGCGGAGGATCTCGGCGAATTTGTCCGTCGCTCCGAAGAGGAACGGCCCATGGATACGGTAGACCGTCGCGTAGGGTGGGATGTCTTTGCCCTGCAGGATGTGCTTGCGGCTGTCTTCCACGTAGTCTTTCGTGACGCGCGTGACGGTAGTCGTGCGAGAAACCTTTCGAATGAACATCAGCGCTGCTAGAACCATGCCGACTTCTACCGCGAATGTCAGATCGGCAACCACGGTTAGGGTCACAGTAATCAGCCAGACGGCTATATCTGCAGCAGTGAGTTTCAATATCTCCGGGATTTCGCGCCATTCCCCCATGTTGTAGGCGACGATCATCAGGATGGCGGCGAGCGCCGCGAGAGGTACGTTTTTCACCAGCGGTGCAGCGAAGAGGACGATAGCAAGGAGGGTTAGAGAGTGGATCATTCCGGCGACAGGAGTTTTCGCCCCAGCGCGCACATTGGTGGCTGTGCGGGCGATGGCGCCTGTGGCGGGCAAGCCGCCGAACATGGGTGAAACAATGTTGGCGAGGCCTTGTGCGACCAAGCTCGACGTTGGGATTATGCTTGTCGTTGCTCATGCGGTCGGAGACGACCGCGGACATCAGAGATTCGATGGCGCCGAGCATGGCGACGGTGAAAGCGGGTGAGAGAAGCTGGCGGGCGGTGTCATAGCTGAAATGTGGTATGGAAAATGTCGGAAGGCCGCTCGGGATTCCTCCGAAGCGCGTTCCAATTGTTTCGACCGGAATGCGAAGCAGAGTTACGGCGAGGGTCGCACCGAAGGTGACGACAATCGCTCCCGGAACGCGCTTGGCAAATTTGAGACAGAAAATCAGGATAGTGATCGAAACGATAGCGAGCGCAGTAGCCGGCATGGAGATGGAGTTCCACGCCGCGCCGAAGGCTTCCATGCGATGGAAGAAGTCTCCCGGGACACGGTCCATGCGCAGGCCAAAGAAGTCGCGAATCTGAGTGCTGGCGATGAGGATGGCGATGCCGTTCGTGAAGCCGATAATCACCGGACGAGGAAAATACTTTACGGCTGCCCCCATCCCTGTGATGCCGAGGAGAACGAGCAGGACGCCGGCCATCATGGTGCATTCGAAGAGTCCGTCAATGCCATGCTTGGCGATGATTCCGGCGACGACGACAACAAAAGCTCCGGTGGGCCCGCCGATCTGTGTTTTTGAGCCGCCAAGCGCGGAGATGAGGAATCCGGTGACGATGGCGCAGTAGATTCCTGCCTGCGGAGATACGCCCGATGCGATAGCAAAAGCCATCGCCAACGGCAGTGCGACCAGCCCTACGGTGACGCCAGCGATTAGATCGGAGAGGAATTTATGACGGTCGTAATCGCGCAGTAAGAGAACGGATTTTGGGAGCCACTGATTTAGAGCTGAGCTCATTCGAGCACGGGTGTAGGAAACAATTCCAGTTTGATAAGTCTAGCAGGCAAGGAGCGAAGAGAGCTTCGCGAATTAACGATTGTGCCCGAAGCAAAAATGTTTGGCGTCGCTGCGAACCAGCAAAAAGCAGACCCTTTCCGACAAGGTCGGAACCTTCAGTCGCTTCGCTCGGGATGACAACTTCAATTAGTCCGCGGCTTCTGAGCGTACGGGCTGGGGCTTCCAGCGCAGGATGGGCTTGCGCGCCGCGCCAACTTCATCGAGACGCCGCACGCGCGTGGTGTGCGGCGCGGTCTTGACGAGTTCGGGATTCGTCGCAGCTTCTTCGGCGATGGAGCGCATGGCATCGATGAAAAGGTCGCACTCTTCGCGGGATTCTGATTCGGTGGGTTCGATCATCAGCGCGCCGGGCACGATGAGCGGGAACGCTGTGGTGTACGGATGAAAGCCATAGTCGATGAGGCGCTTAGCGATGTCCATGGTGTTGACGCCGTTTTTCTTTTGGATCGCGTCGCTGAAAACGACTTCGTGCATCGAGGGCAGGGAATACGGGAGATCGAAAACGCCTTCGAGGTGCTTGCGGATGTAATTTGCGTTGAGAACCGCATCTTCCGTGGCCTGCCGAACGCCGGGGCCGTAGGCGAGGATATACGCGAGCGCGCGGACCAGCACGCCAAAATTTCCGCTGAAGGCTTTTACTCGGCCGATGGAGTCCGGCCGAATTTGTTCGAGAGCGAGGCGGCCGCCCTCTTTTTCGACGAGAATCGGCACAGGGCGGAAGGGCTCAAGGATTTTTTTCATCGCGACCGGGCCTGCGCCGGGACCGCCGCCGCCGTGGGGTGTCGAGAAAGTTTTGTGCAAGTTAAGGTGCATCACGTCGACGCCTAGATCGCCGGGGCGCGTGATGCCGGTCAGGGCGTTCATGTTGGCGCCGTCCATGTAGAGAAGCGCGCCTTTGTCGTGCAGAATTTTCGCGATTTCCGGGATGCGCTCTTCGAAAATTCCTAGCGTGGAGGGATTGGTGATCATCAGCGCGGCGACATCTGGAGTGACCAGTTCGCGTAACTTATCCACATCAATTTGGCCGTGCGATTCGGACTTGATGTTTTCGACTTCGTAGCCGGCGATGACTGCGGTCGCGGGATTGGTGCCGTGCGCGGAGTCTGGAATCAAAACTTTTTTGCGCGGGTTGCCATTTTTTTCGTGATACGCGCGGATGAGCAGTAGCCCGGTCATTTCACCGTGCGCGCCGGCTGCAGGCTGCAGAGTGATCGCGTCCATCCCCGTAATTTCGAGAAGGCACTTTTCGAGGAGTTGCAGAATTTTCAGGCAGCCTTGCGAAAGTTCTTGCGGCTGGTAGGGATGTTCGGTTGCGATGCCGTCCAGGCGGGCGACAAATTCGTTCACGCGAGGGTTGTATTTCATTGTGCAGGAGCCAAGTGGATACATGCCGAGGTCGATGGCGTAATTCCATGTGGAAAGGCGGGTGAAGTGGCGAATCACTTCGATTTCGCTAACTTCGGGGAAGCCTTCTACCCCATCGCGGCGGTGACTGGCGCCCAGTGCTCTGGCGGAATCGGCGGCGGGCACGTCGAGCGGAGGGAGTTCGAACGCACGTTTTCCGGGCGAGGATTTTTCGAAGATCAGGCCTTCGTTTTGGTTTGTGTGACGAGTTGCTTTTTTCATTTTGTCGGTCATGTTTGATTTTGTACTTGTAGTGGCGCAGCATGCTGCGCCCTTTCAAAGAAATTCGCTCCTTTAGATCGGTTGCTCCAATGCGCGGCGTACGGCCGCAGCGAAGCGCTCGATCTCGGCGCGAGTTGTTGTTTCCGTGACGCAGACTAGCGCGTGCTTTGTTAGTTCAGGATAGGCGGTGCCCAGCACAAACGGGCCGATAATTTTTTCGCGCAGGAGATAGGCGTTTACGATTTTTACGGAACGCGAGAGCTCGACCGTAAATTCGTTGAAGAAAGGCGCGTCGAAGGCGCGGCGGACTCCAGGAATTTTTTCTAGTTCGGCTAAAGCGAACTGAGCTTTCGAAAGATTTTGATGCGCCATCTCGCGCAGGCCTTCTTTTCCAAGAAGCGTGAGGTGAACCGTGGCAGCCAGCGCGCATAGAGCTTGGTTCGTGCAGATGTTGGAAGTGGCCTTCTCGCGGCGGATGTGCTGCTCGCGAGTTGCTAGCGTCAGGACGAAGCCCCGGCGGCCTTCGGAATCGGTAGTCTGACCCGCAAGGCGGCCAGGCATCTGACGCACAAATTTATCGCGTGAGGCTACGACGCCCGCGAACGGTCCACCATAGCTTGGCGCGAGGCCGAAGCTTTGCGCTTCCATCGCGACGATGTCCGCTTCCGCTGGCGGACGCAGCAAGCCGAGCGAAACACCCTCCGTGATGGCCGTTACCAACAGCGCCCCAGAAGCGTGCGCGGCATCCGCAAGCGGAGCCAGCGACTCGATCACACCAAAAAAGTTTGGCGATTGCACGACAACGGCCGCAACGTCATCTCTGAGCGCGGTCTGCAACCCTTTTTGGTCGAGCGTGCCGCTTGCGCTGTAGCCAATCTCTTCTACTTGCAGGCCGGAATTCTTAGCGTAGGTTTTCAGCACCTCGCGATATTCCGGATGAACGGAGCGCGCGACAAGAACGCGGCTGCGCCCGGTGAGGCGCTCGGCCATCAAGACGGCCTCGGTCGTCGCGGTCGAGCCGTCGTACATCGAAGCGTTGGCAACTTCCTGGCCGGTGAGCTGGCACATCAGGCGTTTGAAACTCGAAGATGGCTTGCAGCGTGCCTTGCGTGATTTCCGCCTGATACGGTGTGTAGGAGGTGAGAAATTCGCCGCGCTGAATGATGGCGTCCGTAACGACTGACCGAAGGTGGTTGTAAATACCAGCCCCGAGAAAACTCGTGTAGCCGCCGGAATTCTCCGCTGCGCGCGCTTTGAAAAAGTCGATGACTTCGGCTTCGGAGAGCGGACCAGGCAAATTCAAAGCTTCGCGGAGGCGGTAACGCTCCGGAATGCTCGAGAACAATTCATCGATGGATTTCGCGCCAATGGCGGCGAGCATGTCTTGCCGCTCGGCAGGACTCTTCGGAAGATAGCGCATCAGGCGGAAGCTTCCTTGCTTTGCGAAGCGATATAGGCCTCGTAGGCGGCGGTGTCCATCAGGCCGCTAATCTCGGCAGGACTGGCAAGGCGCACTTTGATGAGCCAGCCTTCGCCATGCGGATCGGTATTGATTTTTTCAGGCGTGTTGTGCAGAACGTCGTTTGCTTCGACGACTTCTCCCGAAGCTGGTGCATAAATATCGCTGACTGCTTTCACGGATTCCACGGTGCCAAAAGTTTTGCCGGCTTCGATCTTTGCGCCGACTTTCGGCAGCTCAACAAAAACCACGTCCCCGAGCTCGTGCTGCGCGTAATCGGTAATGCCGATCGCGGCCACGTCGCCCTTCAAATCCACCCATTCATGCTCTTTTGTGTAACGGTAATTCGCAGGATACGCCATGTTCAAATCTCCTTGAGACTGTCAAAGAATTTACCACTCCAAGCCGGCGGCTCGAATCCTCGAGCCTGTCGATTAGTTCTTCTGTGCTGCACCTGCATCTTCCAATGACTTCTTCAAGTCCGGATGTTCCTCGAGAACTTCTATCATGGATTCTCGGCCCATCTGTTCCCCCAGCTTCTTGCCGGCAGCCTGGGCTTCCAGCAACACTTGTGGCAAAACGGAAGTGGCCTTTTTGCCCAGCGGCGTCTCGTAGAACTTGGTCAGCCCCTCAATATCTTCCAGCGAAAAATGCTTGTCGTAGATGGGGATCGCGATTTCAAGCAGATCGTCCACGCGCAGTTTTACCTGCAACCTCTGAAAGAACAGGTCAATCAACTGAGAGCGGTATTCTCCAGCAGGGAGCGAAGACTCGAGTAACGGCTTTACCGTCGCGCTCATGTTGGCGATGACTTGCCTCATTGCGTCTTTCGTTCCCATCACTTCAAAAAGCTTGCGGATCGCTGCGTCTTTCGCGGGATCGATCGCCGTTGCTGGTTTTGCAGCAGGGGCCGCCGCTTGTGCTGATGGCGCCGTCTGAACTGCCGGCGCCTGCGAGGAAGTGCTGGTAGTTTGCTGCGCAGCGCCTGACATGGGCGCGGTGCACGCGAGGAAAAAAAGTCCAAAAAGTTTCACGAAAGCTCCTTGTGCGTCACGCTTACTATTTCTTTGGCCGCTTGTAGAACGGTGTCGCGACCACCTGGGCTTTGCACCTCTGCGTTCGAATCTGGATGTAAATGGTAGTGCCGAGAGCCGACATGGCGGGTGGCACGTATGCTAGCGCGATGTTTTTGCAAAGCGTCGGCGAAGGCGAGCCGCTGGTAACCACTCCGATTGGATCTCCGCTTTCGTTGCAGCAGCAATATTCATCGCGCGCGATACCCCGATCGACCATCTCCAGCCCAACGAGCACTCGCTTCAAGCCTGCTGCTTTCGCGCTTTCCAAAGCCGCGCGGCCGACGAAGTCGCCCTTTTCCATTTTGCAGTAGCGATCCAGCCCGGCTTCCCACACGTTAATTTTGTCGCTGATCTCGTGGCCGTAGAGCGCCATTTTCGATTCAAGGCGTAGCGTGTTCCGCGCACCGAGGCCGCAGGGAATGATGCCGAACTCACGACCCGCTTCCATTACCTTGTTCCAGACCATCGCGCTCGTCGCGGTGTCGGAGGGTCACGTAAATCTCGAACCCGTCTTCGCCGGTATAACCGGTTCGCGCAATAAGCGTGTTCTTTAAGCCGCAGACTGTTCCATGCGTGAACCAATAATTTTTGATGGCGCTTAGATTTGCGTCGGTCAGTTTCTGCAATAATTCTTGAGCGCGAGGGCCTTGTATTGCGAGCTGCGTGTAAGCGTCGCTCAGCTCTTCGACGACACAATCGAACCCCTTCGTGTTCTCTCGGACCCAGCTGATATCTTTTTCGCGCGTGCCCGCATTGATCACCAGCAGATAGTCATCTTCGCCGAGGCGATGCACGATCACATCATCGACGAACGTGCCATCCGGATAGAGCATCGCCGAATAATGCGCCTGGCCGATGGCCAGTTTCGACGCATCGTTCATGCTGATGTGCTGGACGGCCGCGAGCGCGCCTCCAGGGACGCGGCCGCTGCGAATCCGGATGTCCCCCATGTGGCTGACATCGAAAAGGCCGACACCCGAGCGGACTGCTTTATGTTCCGCGACCAGCCCGCCCGTCCCGGGGTACTCGACAGGCATATCCCAGCCGCCGAAATTCACCATTTTCGCGCCCAAACGCCGGTGTTCCGCGTTTAGCGCCGTCTTACGAGGTTCGGTGAGGTGAGAGGTCGTGACGGATTCCATTCCGTGTGCTCAAGCAGAAATGCATACTAACATGCGCCTCGAAACGCGTCAAAGAAGCGCACCACGGAAGCAAAAAGCGGAAGCGTGTGACGGAACACATGAGCGCAAAGCGGCGGCGAGCAATATAATGGAGGAAACGCGGCATGGCCCGAACGTCCCGCTTGCTGGCTTCAGCCAACGTCAGGTAAAGTTTTCGTGGAGGCTTCCATGGCGGGTCCAATCGTTTGCGGGCAGTGTGACAGGACGGAAGGCAATTGCAACTGCGAAAAATATTGCACGATTTGCAAGGGGCAGATTAACGTAAAGCTGTGCGCGGACGGATTGTATTATTGCCCGGACTGCCGGGAAGCCTGCGATGTCGCCCTCGCGAACAACTACAGTGAGCATTGATTTCAAAGGCATCGAGCTGCAGATTGATTCCGACGCGCGGCTGGCGGCCGCGGCCGGAGGCGCTGCGCGCTTTTTGGCGGAGGCTGCTGGTCTGACGAGCGAGGAGGCCGCCGAGCTACAAAAGTCCATCATCGCGGCTTGCCAGGAAACGTTTGAGCATTTGACCGGGGATCACCCGCACCTGACCGTTACATTCATGCGTTATCCGGACCGCATCGAAATCGCCATGGCTCACAAGGGCGACGCGGCACCGGCCGTGGGCTTGGACCGCATTGCTGGATTTGCCAGCCAGGTTGGAGTTTCAGGCGGGCTCGGCGGAGTGGACCGGGTTCAGTACGAGATGCGCGGCGGATTAGCAATCACGCGATTGACGAAATACTTGGGTCATCTCCCTCCCATCCAGTAACTCGACCAGCTTGTGGGGGCACGATTCATCGTGCCCTTCTTCGCAAGCACAACTGGCCGCTAACTCTCTGAAAAGCAAAAGGGCCGGACACGTTTGCGTGTCCGGCCTTCTGTGTTTCTACGTTCTACGATTTCCGCGAATCTACATTTTGAAGGAGAACGTATTGTGTTTGATAAGCGAGCTCATCTGATCGTCGCTGAGAGACATGTGCAGGGTCACGCGGTCGCCTCCCGGCGTGATGCGAACCTGGTCGAGCAACGCAGCGAGATCCGGATTATCTTTTTGCGCTTGATAACGCTTGTAAAGGAAGCCCGCCTGAAGCAACTGGCCAAGCGTGTTGGCGTCGTCGGTCGAGCCACAGATCGCCTGGACTTTTGCGTCCAGATCGCTTCCTGCCTCGATATTGATAATCGAATTTTGCATTCTCATCACCAACTTCGCGGCTTCGGGAAACTGTTCGACCTCCGGAGCCAATTGCTGCATCGCCAGCCGAGTGTAGGCGGGGTTGGTGACCAGCCAAACGGAACTGCCCGTATTAGCTTCATTGATCAGCCCGAAGAACTTGTCGTTGCGCATCAGTCCTTCTTCGTCGCCGAAACGCACACTGATCATCTTCTCCAGGATGCTCCGGTGGCCATACGCAGCGGTGCTTGCGTCGATGAATACGAAGAAGAGGTCAGTGGCGCCGGTCCCGGTGCCAAACGCGTAAAAGGTATAGCCGTGAAACGACGTCGTAGGAAGCTTTTGTTTTTTAAAGTAGGAGGCGGTCGAATCCTGGTTAAAGTTGCCCAGCGCGATGCCCACCATCTGCTCGCCGCTGGGAACCGCGTCGGAGCCTGTTCCCTCGGCTTTGGAGGTCATGCCCTCGGCCACTAGAGCCCACGCAATCTCATCGACCTGGCTGTTTGGATCATTGCCGGTCGAGGCGAGAAATTTTTCGAATTGGCGGAAACGCTCGGGAAGTATCTGTTCTTGTAATTGCGGAAACCATTTCAAAGTACGCGCTTTCTTCAGGTCGGCATAGCCAAATTCGCCCACGTCTCTCGGGAACATTCCAATGACGTCCGCGCCGAGGCGGCCTGCCTGCGCGGGCTTGGGCACGGTCAGCCCCATGACAAGCAAAAGACCAATACCCAGAACCCTCCAAAACGCCGGCCCTATCCGGGCGGGACTATTATTCGCTTCAAGTTTCATCAAGTGCTCCTTTCAATGGCCGGGGGAAGTTCTATTCTACGCGGTCGTCGAGCGGGGCGCATTCCCCAGTCGTTCGCGAAGGGATGCGACTTTTTCGCGCATCAGCGCCACGTAGGCGCTATCGGTAATGCCGTCGAGATTGATCTCGACGTTCGCTAAAGCCCCGCGTGCCCCCGCCGCGGCCATATACCGTGCTACTTCCAAGTCTGACCTCATGGATGCGGCGGCGATAGCGTCCAGTTGTCCCAGGCGTTCGAAAAGAGCAACGGACAGCTCCGCGACCTGTATCGGAACGTCCGCCGCGCCCTTCGTGGCGGCTTGAATCGCGGATTCCCGTTTTTGCACTTCTTCGGCGTTGCCTTGCGCCAGCTTGAAAGCGGTGATTACGGCGTCGTACGAAGCTGCATCGCGATCAATAGCGTCAGAAAGTTCGTCCGAAGTTCGCCGCAGTTCGTCAAGCTCCGCGGAGAGCTTGTCGACATGCGCGGCCTGGGACTTCTTCTTGCGGGAAAGTCCCGCGACCATCTGGCCGAGCGAAGCCGCCAAAGCTCCAGCCATAGCCGAAACGCTGCCGCCTCCGGGCGTTACCGTGGGAGCAGCGACAGCTTCCAGAAACGGGCGCGCCAAGCTAGCGAATTTGCCGTCTTTGGCTGTTTCCAACGGCGCTCCGCTGAGCGCGGCGGCCAGCTTGTTCTCAAACACTTGCGCGGGAGAGAAGTTTTCCAGTTGCAGGAAAAAATCCGCGGCCATCTCGATCGCTTTTTTGGGAATCAGTCCGACGATTTCGCTGCCAACCGGCATGGCACCGTGGCGCTCCGCTTCGCGTTTCACCATCTCGTAGACCCTGTGCATCGGGGTTTGCTCGAAGTCAGTAAGGTTTATGGAGACTTGCGCCAGGTTGCGCGCCTTCAGCTCTACCCCCATGGACTTGACGTAGCGGAGGCCGCCCGAGGAGAAGCGTATAGCCTTGGCAATTTTGTTGGCGATGCTGACGTCCGAGGTATTCAGATTTACGTTGTAGGCGACCAGAAATTTGCGCGCGCCAACGACCGTCACGCCCGCTGTTGGGTGCACTTTCGGCTCGCCAACATCTGGCTGCCGGTCGTGGTTGTGCTTCATCTGTTCACGCAACGCTTCAAACTGGCCGCGGCGCACATTTTCGAGGTTGACGCGATCGGGCCGCTGCGCCGCCGCTTCGTAGAAAAAAACAGGAATTCTGTAGCGCGCCCAAATTTCATGGCCCGTGCGCCGCGCTAACGCGACACAATCTTCCAGAGTTACCCCTTCGATTGGAATGAAGGGTATTACGTCCGCTGCTCCCACGCGCGGGTGCGCGCCGGTGTGTTTCGTCAGATCGATCAGCTCCAGGGCTTTGCCGACGCCGCGCAGCGCCGCTTCCGCCACAGCATCCGGCTCGCCTGCCAGCGTGACCACGCTGCGATGGTGGTCGGCGTCCATCTCGCGGTCGAGCACGTAGACTCCGGGAACGCCGCTCATCGCCGCGACAATCGCGTCAACCTTTGCGGGATCTCGCCCCTCGGAAAAATTCGGCACACATTCAATCAGTCGTTTCATCGCAAGCGTGTCCCTCGCATCTCACATGACCATGATAGGAGATTTCGGGTCTCAAGAGCCACCCGTGCGTCCCGAGAGTTGCCGGCCACCGTGTGAAAACTTGATGCGGATTATTTGGGCGGCTTAATAAATGGACTCGGCGGAGGATATCTCTTGTCACCCGCAGGCGGCATCGGACGGAAATCTTTGCTCACCCTGGGCAAAGCAGGCGGCGTGTACTTTTTCGAAGGCATCGAAGCGAGTGGCTTTTTCTCTTCCTTCTTAGGCGCCTGCTCGCCCTTCATGAATCGAACCACCTGCCTCAGAAAAAAGATGATCCCCACAACCCACAGACCAATAATCCCCGCTTCGTAGAGGCTGAAGTCGAACGCTGTGAGAAAAAACGTCACGACCACAAAGAGAATTCCCAAAGCGGGATAAAAGTGCTCCGAAAGCAAAGACTTCTGCTGCGTCCTCTTTACCTGGAGGACTTTAATCTTTTTTTCCTGTCTTTTCTGCGGACTAGGTCTTGGCTTTGTTGGCGGCATGGACCACGACACCCCGCTTCATGGTCAACCAGCAGGTGTTCACCCCAAAATAATAAGGAATTTCGCGGTAATCGGCCACTTCGAAGACGGCCAGGTCCGCTAATTTGCCAACCCCGAGGGACCCGATGCGCTTCTCGCGGCGCAGGGCATAGGCCCCGTTGACGGTCGCCGCTGTAATGGCTTCCGCGGGAGTCATGCGCAGTTGCGTGCACGCCAGCGACAGGATCATCGGCATGCTCACAGTCGGGCTGGTCCCGGGATTGTAGTCCGTGGCCAGCGCAACGATAGCTCCTGCATCGATCAGTTTGCGTGCCGGCGCGTATTTCGCGAGACCGAGATGGAAATCGCAGCCGGGGAGCAGCGTCGCAACCGTATGGGATTTTGCCAACGCGGAAATGTCGCTGGAATTGATTTGCTCGAGATGGTCGCAACTGGCCGCGCCGAGTTTCACCGCAAGTTGCGTTGCTCCCGTGCGCGTAAGTTGTTCCGCGTGTAGCCGTGGCGCCAAACCGTGCTGCTTGCCAACTTCCAGGATTTGCTTGGATTGCTCACGAGTGAAGGCTCCCCGATCGCAAAACACATCGCAGAACTCCGCAAGTTTTTCTTGCGCCACTTCGGGGATCAGCTTCTCGGTAAGCAACGCAATGTACCCATTTGTGCCTTCCGACATCACGCGATACTCCGCCGGGACGACATGTGCGCCGAGAAACGTCGATGCAATGTCCAAAGGCTGCTCCGCAGCAAGTTCTTTGTGCAAGCGGAGAATTTTCAATTCGCTCGCAACATCCAAGCCATAACCGCTTTTCGCTTCGATCGTTGTCGTGCCATACGCGGCGAATTGTGTAAGTGCCCGGCCCGCGCGCTGTCTCAGGTCCTCCGAAGTAGCGGCACGCAGTTTTTTTACAGAATTCAATATGCCGCCGCCCTTCCGGGCAATCTCTTCATAGCTCGCGCCGGCAATTTTTAGTTCATATTCCTCCGCGCGGCTGGCGGCGTGAATCAAATGCGTGTGCGAATCGACAAATCCCGGCAGCACAACGCGCCCGCCCAGATCCAATTTTTCTGCGCGAGCCGCTTCTGGAAGAACCTCGATTTTCGCCCGCGGTCCAACCGCCGCAATCCATCCATCGCGCACAAGCAGCGCGCCGTCTCTGATGATGCCCAAATCGGCGAGCGCCGCACCGCGCCGTGGCCCACGCCCGCGCAGCGTCAAGAGTTGTGAAGCTCCGGTGATGAGCAGGGAAGTCGCCAATGTGGGCTTATTATGCCGGATAGAGCAGACCAGTGCACGGCGAAGTAGCACAGGCACTCCTGCCTGTGGCCTTTTTTCCGTCCTGGCTAAATCTAAAAAGAATTCAGACAGACAAGAATGTCTGTCCTACTTCAAGCGCTAGTAGCCTGCCCTTTGTACGCTGGCACAAACACGTCGTGAACAAATTGCTCGAACTGCGTAGCTGTCGTGTTCGCCGCCGAGCGAGGTTCAAGCGCGCGCATGTGTCCGCTGTTCAACGCGTCTGACATCTCGCAAATCAATGTCGCCATATTCTTGGACATGCCCATCCCGGTCATCGCTTGAATCACCTGTTCGTTAGGCAACTGAACATAGCCGAGATTCGGCATTCCTACCGCTGCGCCAATGATTTTCGACATCTGCGAGTAGGTTAAATCTCTCTGCCCCAGCAATTCGCGCGTCTGGTGGCCGGTGAAATCGAGCTTGGTCAGTGCATCAGCCGCCGCCGCGGCGATGTCGTAAGTGGCGATCATCGGCAGCGCGAGGTCCGCATTGACCGGCCCAGCCATCATTCCAAAGCTCTTAATGATTCCGGGTTGCGCGAGCAGGTTTTCCATGAAATACCCGGCGCGCAGAAAAAGTGCATTCAGTTTTGGGATTTGCGAAAATCTTTCTTCCATCACGTGGAGTCCGGCAACCGGCCCCGTCTTGTCCGCTTTATCAGCGCCAAAGCTGCTAAGGGCCACCACATGAGTCACGCCCGAGGCTTCCAACGCCTTGGCAATCGAAGCCGACGCCGCATCCTGTTCCGCTCGATAATCAGGACTGGCCATATTGGGCGGGACCAGCGCGTACACTGCGCGCGCTCCCGTAAAAGCCGTCGTCAGAGCGGCGGAGTCCGCGACGTTCGCTTCGAACACGTCCGCGCCAAGAACTGTAAATCCCTCCAGGCGCCCCTTGCTCCGTCCCACCACTCGTACTTTTTGCCCGCCGTCCAGAAGCGTTTCTGCGACAATTTTTCCCGTGTTTCCTGAGGCACCTAAAATGACGTACATGATTTCCTCCTGCTGAACTGCTGCGTGTTCGATGCGCGGCTAAGCGGGCAAGGTACTCTCTACAGCATGGGTATTTTGACGCCCGTCTTCTTAGCGAATGCAATCGCGTCGGGGTAACCCGCATCCACATGCCGCACGACGCCCATGCCAGGGTCGTTCGTCAAGACGCGCTCGATGCGCGCGGCCATTTCTTTTGTGCCGTCGGCGACGGTCACTTGCCCCGCGTGTTGCGAATAGCCGATCCCCACGCCGCCGCCATTGTGAATCGAAACCCATGACGCGCCGCTCGCCGTATTCACAAGCGCATTGAGCAGCGGCCAATCGGCGATCGCATCGGAACCGTCGAGCATAGACTCCGTTTCGCGATACGGCGAAGAAACCGAGCCGCAATCGAGATGATCGCGCCCCATCACCACCGGCGCTTTCAATTCTCCTCGCGCCACCAATTCATTGAGCGCTAGGCCGAATTTGTCGCGCTCACCATAACCCAGCCAGCAAATCCGTGAAGGCAGCCCCTGAAACTTCACGCGCTTCTGCGCGAGCTTAATCCAGCGCGTTAGGTGTTCGTCGTGCGGAAACATCTCGAGTACAAGTTGGTCCGTCCGCGCGATATCCGAAGCTTCGCCAGAAAGCGCCGCCCAGCGAAACGGGCCTTTACCTTCACAAAAAAGCGGCCGGATGTAAGCCGGCACAAATCCCGGAAAGTCGTAAGCATTCTTGACGCCGTGTTCGAACGCGAACGTTCGAATGTTGTTGCCATAGTCAAACGTCACCGCTCCGAGCTTCTGCAAATCGAGCATGCCCTGGACGTGCTGTGCCATCGCCGCAAGCGAGTGCTTGCGATACTCCTGCGGATTGTTCTTGCGCAGCTCAAGCGCGTCTCCGAGGGACATGCCGTTCGGCACATAGCCGGCGATGGGATCATGCGCGCTAGTCTGGTCGGTCAAAAGATCCGGCACAACGCCGCGCTTCGCCAATTCCGGAATCAAGTCCGCGCAGTTACCCACCAACCCGACAGAAGTAGCTTCGCGCTTTCGAACGGCATTTTTCAGAATACGCAGCGCCTCGTCGAGGCTCGTCACCATCACATCGCAGTAGCCGCCCTTCACGCGCCGCTTGATGCGCTCCGGATCGACGTCAATCCCCAGAAACGCCGCGCCATTCATCGTCGCGGCCAAGGGCTGCGCCCCGCCCATCCCGCCCATGCCGCCGGTCACCACCAGCTTGCCTGCCAGGTCGCCGCCAAAATGTTTTCGCGCCGCCGCCCCAAACGTCTCGTACGTACCCTGCAAAATTCCCTGCGTACCGATGTAAATCCAGCTCCCCGCCGTCATCTGGCCGTACATCATCAACCCGGCGCGGTCCAGTTCGTTGAACTTTTCCCAGTTGTTCCAGTGTCCCGTCAGGTTGGAATTGCAAAGCAGCACGCGCGGCGCATACTCATGCGTCCGAAAAACCGCAACCGGCTTGCCCGATTGCACCAAAAGCGTCTCGTCCGATTCCAGCGCCTTCAGCGACCGCACAATCGCATGAAAGCACTCCCAATTCCGCGCCGCTTTCCCCGTCCCGCCGTAAACCACCAAATCTTCCGGCTTCTCGGCCACCTCCGGGTCGAGGTTGTTCATCAACATCCGCAAGGCCGCTTCCTGCTGCCATCCCTTGCACGAAAGCGTAGTTCCCCGCGCCGCGCGAAAAGGCCCCCGCGACAAAGCTCCGTCAGCCATCGTTCCCGAAATCGTAGCGCTCATGAAGAAACTCCGCGTTCATCTTAACGCAGCCTCGCGCCCCGCACCACACCGGTCCTGTACACCTTCCAGCCGCTTTCGCAATGGCAGTTTTTTCCAGTTCTAACCTCCAGAGCGTGGTAGTATCCCCCCGTTCAATGTCTCGTGCGGGTGCTTTGAGCTCTCGGCTCTTGTTTCCACTTGGAAGGGCAACGCACGACCGCTCAGCCAGCAGCCATGCTTGACGACGATGTGTTGAGCTCCGCGATTGGTTCCGCTCTTGTGGTGCTCTTTTCTGCCTTATTTGTTTTGCTCCTTTTCAAGCCCCTTCATCGCCTGATTTATGCATCGAGAAGAGTCCCTGATACTGACGACCTCGTGGCGTTTACAGGGCTTGTGATAATCGTGAGTATTGTGGTTTGCCCATTCCTCCTGTTAGTTCCCATGGCCATAGCGAAAGCCATCGACGTTGTCCTGGCCCCACTGACTGGTTGGCCAAAGGTATCTGCTTTCGACTGGTTTTTTAGGACCCTGCCTTACTGGTGGTTAGCTTTTTTTTCGTTGACTTGTATCCCCGGATTAGTACTTTTATTCCGGACCGTCGGATCGGACCCGATATACGAACCGAATTCGCTCGGCAATTCCATTCCGGCATCGCTTCCACAAGCGTCAGCAAAGGGAACGCAGATCCCCGATGCCGATTCGGAAAGCGTTGCGCCAGGACAATTGGAAGCAGCAGAATTCGCCGTGCAAGAAGGCCGCATCACTCACGTAGGTTCGTATGCACCGGCTATAATTTCCGTCGGACTGCTGCTGTTAGCCACGTTCGGAAGATGGCCCTATTCGTTTTACGTGTTTCTTCGGATCGCGGTTTGTCTATGTGCAATTTATTCGGCCGCCAGAGCGAAGGAGACGGGCCGGATTGCGTGGACATGGATTATGGCCTCTATTGCGATAGTCTTTAATCCCGTCTTGCCCTTACATATGCAGAGAGCAAACTGGAGAGTCTTCAATCTTGTCGGCGCGGGAATCTTTGCCGTATGGATGATCCTAGTCAGTCCCCGCAGGCCGAAACCGGGAGTTGATTCCACATAATGGGGCACGGAAAACTCGATCGCAGAAGCGTAGAAAGGAGTTGTCATGGCCAAAACATTTGTATCTACCTGTCCAAAATGCGGCGGGAGTGGAAAGCAAAGACGTGATTCCGGCAGGGGTTACACAGACAAAAAGTGCCCGAAGTGTGGCGGCACCGGAAAAACTGTCACGGAAGAAACGCCGCCCTCAAGATGACCGAGACATTCGTCAGCAAATCGGTGGTCGGGGCCTAAGTCTTCACTATCGTTGCGGGCTCAGCTGGCCGGCAATCGAGTTCGATTGCGCCCCGAAATGGCCTAGGGTAAAGTCAAGGTTTCCGATGAACTACGGCACCCTTCCCTCGCGATTACTCAATGCCGTCGACTCCCTGTCGAATCCACGCGCGCAGATGTTTCGCGCCGCCGATGGATGGCAGTCCGATCTCCTCCGAAGAACTCTTGCGCCGCGTCGCAGGACTCTCCACCGCATTTGTCGAACTCGGCGTAAAGCCGGGCGACCGCGTCGGCCTCTTCGCCGCCAATCGCCCCGAGTGGCACATCGCCGACTTCGCCATTACTGGTGCTGGCGGTGTCACCGTCCCCATCTATTTCAACGAGTCCCCCGAACGCATCACCTACATCCTCAAGCATTGCGGCGCAAAAGTCGTCTTCGCCGCCGGTGCAGCTCAAATGCACAAGCTCCAGGCCGTGCGCGCGCAGCTCCCCGAGTTGGAACAAATCATCCTCGCCGATTGCGGATCAGACCTGCCGCCCGATTACCTCCGTTACGAAACCTTGATCGCCACCGCTGGCGGCGCCGATGTCGCGGCCTACCGAATGCGCGCGTCGCAAGTCCTGCCGGGCCAACTCGCCTCCATCATCTACACCTCCGGCACAACGGGCGAACCCAAAGGCGTCATGTTGACGCACACCAACTTCTGTTCGAACGTCACGGACTCCTGCGCCAACGTGAAATTCGATTCGAAGGATGACGTCGCCATCTCCTTCCTTCCGCTGGCCCACGTTTACGGCCGCACGCTCGACTACGTTCATCTCTTCCACGGCATAACCATTGCTTACGTCGAAGCCGTCGAGCAAGTCGCGCAAGCCCTCCTCGAAATCCGCCCCACGCTGCTTGCCGCAGTCCCGCGCGTTTTTGAAAAAATCTACGCCCGCATTGTCGAGCAGGGAAGCAAACTAACAGGCGCCGAACGAAAGATCTTTGACTGGGCAATGGAAATCGCAGGCCGCTCAGCCATGTGGCGTTCCGGCGAACAGAGCGCCGGCTTGGGCGTGAAGCTCGCCTGGAATCTCGCCGACAAACTGGTCTACTCGAAAATTCGCGCTGGAACCGGCGGAAAGCTGCGCCTGGTTTTTTCCGGCGGCGCGCCGCTCGCGAAAGAGTTTGCGGAGTTTTTCTGGGCGGTAGGCGTTCCGATTTATCAGGGCTACGGCCTCACGGAGACCGCTCCGGTTCTCACTTCCAACTATCCGCAAAATAGAATGGGCAGCGCGGGCAAGCCGATTCCCAACGTCGAGCTTCGCATAGCCGAAGACGGCGAAATCCTCGCCAAAGGCCCGTGCGTCATGCAGGGCTATTACAAAAGTTCGGAAGCCACCCGCGAAGTTCTAAGCGCCGACGGCTGGTTCAGCACCGGCGATATCGGCTACCTCGACAAAGACAACTATCTATTCATCACCGACCGCAAGAAAGATCTCATCAAAACCGCCGCGGGCAAATTCGTCGCGCCGCAACCCATCGAAAACGCCCTAAAGACCAGCCCATTCATCTTGAATGCCATGGTCGTTGGCGACAAGCGAAAATTCATTTCAGCGCTGATCGTTCCAAATCCTTCAACAGTCGCCGCAAAAGCCGCGCAACAGGGAATCAAGTTTGCTTCGAACAAAGAAATGGTTGCAAATCCCGTGGTGCGTCAACTAATCGAGAGCGAAGTAAAACGCCTGACCGCCAATCTCGCGCAATATGAATCCATCAAACGTTTCGCCCTCCTCCCGGAAGACTTCACGTTCGACAACGGCGGCCTAACGTTCACCTTAAAGCTCCGCCGCCGAGTTGTAGAAGACCAGTTCCACGAGGTAATTGAACGCCTCTACGCCGACGTCTCCGACCCCCGCCCCATCCTGCAGAATTAAGTTAGCGACTTTTCAGTCACCGAAGCATCGCACCAGATCCTGTGGGGGCGGGGCTTGCCCCGTCCTCCGCCTAGAGGGGCTTCCCATCCGCATCCAGCAACCGAATCTCACCAAGCCCCAACTCTTTAATCCCCGGCTCGATCTTCGCCCGGTCGCCAACGACAACCCATATCAAATTATCCGGATGCACGACGATCTTCGCGGCTCCAGCCACATCAGCCGGCTTGAGCGCGTGGATCTTGCTAACCATCGTGTCGTAGTAGTCGTCAGGCCATCCGAAGTGCACCAGGTCATTGATAGAGTCGCCGACAGCTTCCTGCGTTTCCCGCGATCCAGGCAAGCTGAGCGTCTCATTGTTTTGCACGTTCAAGAGTTCTTCCTGCGTCAGCGGTCGGTCCGACAAAATCGCGCGGAACTCCTTGTTAATTTCCGCCAGCGATTCTTTGGTTTTGTCCGTCTGTACGGGAGCGACGGTCATCCACGGCCGCTGGGCACGCGCGGCAAACAGAAGCGTGCTCGTTCCGTAGGACCAGTGTTTATCCTCACGCAAGTTCCCGTTGATGCGCGATGAGAAAAGTCCGCCCAAACCGTCATTCATGGCTTGAATCGCGAACTCGTCAGGATTTGCCGTTGGCGGCGCGATATTGCCCACCATGATGATCGATTGCTGCGCCCCTGGCTTGTCGATCAAATACACGGTCGACTTCGCCGGCAGCTGCACTGGCGAGATTTTTTTCTGCGGCGTCGCACCCGGCTTCCATCCCGCAAAAAGCTTCTCTAACTTTGGAGTGATTTCGGCCAGAGTGGTATCGCCCGCGATCACCAGCGTCGCATGGTTCGGTTTGAACCACGCATCGTGGAACTTCACCATGTCCTCGCGAGTCATTTTTTCGACGGTTGCTACCGTCCCCGTGCCCGTCATCGGGTTTCCATACGCGTGGCCTTCTCCATAGAGAAGCGCCGGAAACACGCGCAGTCCCATCTGCACCGGCGAAGTTTTCTCGCGCTGGATTGCCGCTTTCTGGAGACTCTGCTGGCGCTTGAAGTCTTCCTCGGGGAATATTGGATTTAGAATCACGTCGGCATAAAGATCGAGCGATGGATCGAGCTTCGATTTAAGCGCCGATAGCCGCACGATCGACATATCCAGATCCGAAAACGCGCCAATCTGCGCGCCCAACAGCGCCTGCTCGTCGCTGATCTGCAGCGCGGTTCGCGTCCTTGTTCCGCCGCTCAATAGTGCCATCGTCATGCTGGATGTTCCGGGAGTCGCGGATTGATCCGCAGCGTAACCCGCGTCCATGTCCAGCCAGAAAGTAACCAGCGGCACCTCGTGACGCTCCGCCAGAATCACCTTCAGCCCGTTGGAAAGTGTCGCGCGCTGCAGCTTGGGCAGCTTCAACTCGGGCGCCGCTCCGATTTCCGGCGCCTTCGAGCGATCAGCTCCCGTAGCGTCCGCCTTGTACGGCGGGAACGGCTGCACTTCGAGCACGTAAACGCCGTCGGACAGCCATCGATTGGCGGCGGCTTTCAAGTCCGCCGCTGTGGCATTCTGAATTCTCTTAAAGGAAATTTTGTACGCGTCAGGGCTTCCCAAGAATGTTTGGTTCTGCGCCAGCAAGTCGGACTTGCCTCCAAATCCGCCGATTCTTTCAATGCCACGCACAAAACTCGCTTCATGCCGCGCTTTTGCGCGCGCCAATTCCGCCTCTGTCGGCCCATCCTTCAGAAATCTCGTCAGCTCCTCGTCCAAATCTTTCTCTACCTGGGCCAGGTTCCCGTTGGGCTTCGCGGTTGCCTGGACGCGAAACTGCCCGCCGATTTCGTTCAACGCCACAAACGCATTCGCGTTCGTTGCGATCTGATCGTCATAGACCAGCCGTTTGTAGAACCGCGAGCTCTTCCCGGAACTCAAAACGTCGCTCACAAGATCCAGATAATCCGCGTCCGCAGTCCCAAATTCCGGCACATTCCATACTTTGTAGATTCTCGCCTGCGGCACGCGGTCTTGCACGATCTCCCGGTGTGTGCCGCTCATTTTGGCGACCCACGCTTCCTGATGCGCGACCGGCGGGCCTGGAGGAATATTCCCGAAATATTTTTCGACTTTTTCCTTTGCAGTCTTGAGGTCGATGTCCCCCGCCAGAACAATCGTCACGTTCGACGGCCCGTAGTACGTCCTGAACCACTCCTTCACGTCTTCCATCGACGCCGCGTTCAGATCCGCCATGTCTCCGATAACCGTCCACGAATACGGGTGCCCCGCCGGATAGGTGTTCTGCGTGATCAGTTGAAACGCCACGGAGTACGGCTGGTTCTCTCCCTGCCGCTTTTCGTTCTGCACCACGCCGCGCTGCAAGTCGAGCGTTTTCTGATCCAGAGAGCCGAGCAGGAATCCCATGCGGTCGGATTCCATCCACAGCGTGTAGTCCAGCGCCGACGTTGGAACATTTTCGAAATAATTCGTACGGTCGTTGTTTGTCGTGCCGTTCAAATCCGTCGCTCCGATTTTTTCCATCGCGTCGATGTAGCGGCCCGGCGAATGCTCGCTTCCGCCAAACATCAAGTGCTCGAAGAGGTGCGCGAATCCCGTCTTTCCGGGTTTCTCATTTTTCGACCCGACGTGGTACCACGTATTGATCGCCACGATTGGCGCTTTGTGATCCTCGTGCACGATCACCGTCAGTCCGTTGTCCAGCACGAATTTCTGAAATGGAATATCGATGTCGCTGCTCTGCGCGCGCGCTCCCGCGCCGAAAATGGCGGTCAGCAAAATGAAAACGGTCACCCTGAATCGCATTGTTCCCCCTGAATTCCCTAACCCAGCCGACTTGATCTTTCCAAGCTCTAGGCGCACTGCCGCAGCCATATTTGACGAAGGGAATAGAAAAAGTGTTACCGGCGAGAGGCCACCCCTGGCAACTCGCCGCTTTCTCAGTATTAGAAATTTTCGCTTGAAAGTCTATCCCGCAGCCAAACATTCTCTCAGGGCGACTCCGGCCGGCGCTTTCAACGTTATTCAAGTTTTTGCTTTTTTCTTCGAGAATCTGTTGGCCCCTGCGGGTCGAATGTCTTTACGATTTGTCGCCAGCCTCGCGGAGGTTTAAAATCCCAATGGGGATACCAATGTCCGATGAACTGATCATAGCCGGCCGCGCTTTCAAATCCCGCTTGCTAGTGGGTACCGGCAAGTACCGCAGCTTTCCCGAGATGGCTCGCGCCCATGCCGCGTCAGGCGCGGACATGGTTACGGTCGCTGTCCGCCGCGTGAATCTCACTGACCGCTCCAAAGAATCGCTTCTCGATTACATCGATCGCGAAAAAATGTTTATCTTGCCCAACACCGCCGCCTGCTACACCGCCGACGAAGCCATTCGCACGGCCCGCCTCGCCCGCGAAGTCGGCCTCTCCAACTGGGTAAAGCTGGAAGTCATCGGCGATCAGCAAACTCTTTTCCCTGATACCGAGCAACTCATCGAAGCTACTCGTGTCCTCGTAAAAGAAGGCTTCGTAGTTCTCCCGTATACGAATGACGACTTAATCGCTGCCCGCAAACTCATCGATGCAGGCGCCGCCGCCATTATGCCGCTGGCCGCTCCCATTGGTTCCGGCCTCGGCATTCAGAATCCCGCGAATCTTCGCATCCTGCGCGAACGCATCACCGAAGTCCCCATGATTGTCGATGCAGGTGTGGGCACCGCTTCCGACGCCGCCATCGCCATGGAATTGGGCGCCGATGGCGTCCTCATGAACACCGCCATCGCCGAAGCCGCCGACGCGGTCTTAATGGCCGAAGCGATGCGCGAAGCCGTTTCCGCCGGCCGCAAAGCCTGGCTAGCGGGCCGCATGCCCAAACGTCTCTACGCTTCCGCTTCCAGTCCTCTCAGCGGTGTCGTTCGTTAATTTAGTTTTTTGAAGTTGGCGGGTTCTGCCCAGGCTTGGCTTCAGATTGCTTGATCATCCCTCGGCCCTGGAATGAATCAGGGAGGCGAATTTGAATCCGACTCCCCAATGTGCTTCGAAATAATCTGGCTTTGGTCAGCCAGGCTTTGTCGTTTGAATCCCCGGAGAACAACTAGTATCTGCCGGGATGATCGTGACGCCAGTTCCAATAATCGCGTTGCTGTTCTCGGCTCAATCGGTTGTAGTCGCGATACTCGTAATGCCGTTCTCCGATCCACACGCGATACGCGCCGACCTCTCCGTTGTTCCAGGTATGGTAATCCGTGTGATATTCGTCGTAATACCGCGTGTGCGCGGCGCATCCGCTTGCCAACACCGGCGCAATCATCGCCGCACCCAGCGCCAGGGTCCCCAAAAATCCCTTTATTCGGAACATTGTGCAATCCTCCTTAGGATTCGCAGCTTCTCATCCCCGACTTTCGCTGACGATACAGCGATTCATGTAAAGTCCCCGGGAAATTACAGGGCACATGTCGTCAGCTATTCATAAAACACGGGAAGCGCGACCAAGTTGCGGATTGCACAGAATGATTTCCGGAAATCCCCGCTTGAGATGAAACGCAGTTATGCTTGCGCCGCTTTTTTCGCCTGCTCAGAATCGTAACTTTCGCCGTAGATCGCCGGCACTTTTGCTCCCATCGACCGCAAGTACGCGCTCAGTTGCCCGCGATGGTGAATCGTGTGGTGCGCTCCAAACATCAAAAATGTCACCGCCGGCCGTTGAAACATCCCGCGAAAATCCACGATCTTCATCAACTGTTCGCTCGTCAATTTCGACAACGCGTCCATTCTCTCGGCATAGCTTTTCTCATACCACGCCGCGATTTCGGCGGGCGTCTTCAACTCCGCGGGAAGGAGCGCGCCCGTTTCAAATTTTCCGTTGATCACGGTATCCACAAATCGCACATCCGCTGCCGCGATGTGCCTGATCAACTCCATCGCCGTTTTGGATACCGCATCTGGTCGATACTCCGCCTTATCCGCTGGCACCGCTTCGAGCACTTTCTTCGTTACTTGGCTCTCATTCTTCAGCGCGGGCAGGTACACGCCGTGCAGCAAAAACATCGCATTATCCGCAGTCATTTCTTTCATTGTTGGTTCCTCTCTCGTAACCGTCAGGGTGGGCAGCTGCGGCTTTCCCCTCGATGCACTATCCCACAACCCGTCTCTTCGCGCACCCCGCGTCCTTCTAGTAACTCTCTCATACTATATATCTAGAAATAACTGTTCGTACGGTCAGGATATCAGCAGCACACAGCACCGCCATTCCCTCCAATGACAAGGGCTACCCCGTCCTCATAATTGCTTCCAGACATACAGAGGACGGTCGATTTCCATGCATCTCACTTTTGCCAAGAGAATCAGCGAATGCCCAGCGTGCGAAAGCTCGTCGGTTCGCAGATCCATGAGAAAAGGCTTCGTCGAGCGAGTCTGGTTCCGCTTTGCGTTCGTTTGGCCGTACCGCTGTGACGATTGCGACTCGCGCTTCTGGGGTTTTCGGCGTTCTTATCAAGCCAGCGACCGTGCACCTCTTCTGGGATTGTCCGGATTCGTGCAGCAGTTCAGTCTTCGCAATCTCCTGAAACCAGCGCTTCAACCGGTCCCTGTCCGGTCAGAAGAATCCCACGTTCATTCATACCGCAGCGTCTGAATCGGATCTACTCTCGTCGCGCGCCTCGCCGGTATATAGCAGGCGGCCAGCGCCACGCCGAAGAGCACGGCCGTTACGCTCGCAAATGTCGCCAGATCGGTTGGCGTAACTCCAAAGAGCAGGCTCGCCATAAGTCGTGTGAAGAAAATCGCCAAGAGCAGTCCGAACGCAATTCCTATCGCAATCATCCCAGCGCCTTGTTTCATGACCAGCCCAAGCACATCGCCCGTTTGCGCACCCAGCACCATGCGCAGCCCGAACTCTTTCGTGCGCCGCGCTACCGAATACGAAACCACTCCGTAGATCCCCACTGTCGCAATCGCCAGCGCGACCGCGGAGAACAGCGTCAGCAACAGCGTCAGAAACCGCGGCCGCGCTTGCGCCCTCGAGAGCACATCTTCCATCAGCCGCACATCCGCAAGTGGCAGCGATGGATCAATTTCATTCATCTGCTGCCGGACTTCTCCCGCCAAGGATCGTGGGTCGCCTCCCTGCGCTCGCATCACCACAAACATGTCCGTGCTGCCCTCGCCAGCAGGTTGCCGGTACGGCAGATACAGCTCCGTTCCCGCCGGCCGGTCGAGCCCGGCGTTCTTCACGTCGTCCACGATTCCGATGATCGTGCACCAATCCTTGCCTGGGCGTACTCGCCTGCCAACAGGATTTTGATTCGGCCAAAAAGTTGCCGCCATCGCTTTGTTAATTATGACGACTTGCGGCGCATCCTTTCCGTCGCGGTCGTCAAATAGACGTCCATCCATCAGCCGGATTCCCATCGTCGCGAAATAGTCTTTGCTGACCGCTTGGTAGAAATCCACATTTTGTATGGGGCCATCTTTCGTCATCACAAAACCTTCGATCTCCGTGTCATTCATGTTCGGAGGCCGCATCGGCGCCAATCCGGAAACGAGGGCAGCTGATTGCACTCCCGGTAGACCTGTCAGTCGTCCGTCCAGCCGCGTCCAAAAATCCGTGATTTTTGCATTGTCGGTATACGTCCCGCTTGGCAGCGACACTCGCATTGTGATCACACTGTCGGGCCGCAGTCCGGTGTGTACCTCTTGCAATTTCCAAAAAGCCCGCAGCATCAGCCCGCAGCCGATCAACAGAACCAAAGCCATCGCCAGCTCGCCAGCGACTAGCGCCCTGCGGAATAGCTGTGCTCCGGCTGCGGCCGTCGTGCTTCCTGCAGTGTCTTTCAACGATTCGGAAATTCCGCTTATCATCAGCGGAGCAAGCGGCGCCAATCCAAAGAACACTCCGGTTACCAGGCTCATCACCAGGGTAAATACAAGTACTCGCCAGTCCATCGCGATTTCATCAGCGCGCGGTATTCCTCCCGCATTTGTCAGCTGAACTAGCCGCACTCCTGCAAATGCCAGCCCCACGCCGAGCAGACCTCCGAACAAGGCCAGCAAAATTCCTTCGGTCACAAATTGCCGCGCTAGTCGAGCCAGGCTCGCCCCCAGCGCACCGCGAATGGCAATCTCTCTGCGTCTCGCTTCAGCCCGTGCTAACAATAAATTCGCCACATTCACGCTGGCGATCAGCAGAACAAAAGCCACCGCTCCAAGCAGCACCAGCAAAGCCGGACGCACACTTGAAACCACTTCTGCCTGCAGCGGAAAACTCACAATTGTGTGATTCTTCGGATCAAAGCTGTGCGTCTTCGGGGCCTTGTGTTCCCCGTACGATTGCACCAAAGCTGCCAGTTCGCCCTGTGCCTGTGCTGCGGAGACGCCAGGCTTCATGCGGCCCAGCAGATAGTAATTATGCGAACTTCGCCCGCCAGGTTTCGCGGGATCAAGTTGCAGCGCGGTCCAGACTTGTGGCGGATCCTGCTCACCTGGAGGAAATTGAAACCCTTTCGGCATCACGCCGATGATCGTGCACTTTAATCCATCCAGCCGCGTCTCGCGGCCCACGATGTTCGGATCTCCCCCGAATTCGCTCTGCCACGTCCCGTAGGAAATGTCCGCGACAACTGAAGCTCCCGGCACATCATCCGATTGTGAAATCAAACGCCCGTGAACCGGCGAAACGCCCAGCGTTTCCAATAGCCCGCCGCTCACGTAAGCCGCTGTGACTCGTACAGGTTGGGTTTTGCCGGCCAGATTCGCGCCGCCCGCAGTCCATGCATCCAGCGATGCCCACGAGTGCGTGTCGCGCTTCAAGTCAATAAATTCCGGCCCCGAACTCCAGAACCGGTGCAGCCCGCCATTCGGAAAAGTTGGAAACTCGGTGTACACGCGAACCAGTTGCTCGGGATGCGCGTAGGGAAGCGGCTGAAGCAGCACTGCGTTTACGACCGTAAAAATCCCCGTCGTGGCGCCAATCCCCAGCATCAGGCACAGCACCGCCGCCGTCGTGAATCCCAGGTTCTTGCGCATCATCCGCAGCGCAAACTGCGCATCCTGTCGCAACGTTCCCATCAAGAGCCTCCGCTGACTGTAAGTACGTTGGAATCGAGCTTATGTTCCCGCCGTTTGCAACTCTAAGCCCAACAGACGTCCCAAACGCGCCTTCGTTTCCCGCACAGCCTGTTAGCGTCAAATCATTCAGTACTTCGGAGCCGCCGTCTGGTCCATCGAATCTCGTTAAAGGACAGCAAAAAGGGAAGAAATTTGCCTTGTCTCGAGTAGGTTGTGATGCTAAAATGTATCACATGAAGAAAGCCTCCGTTCGCGACCTCCGTTACCGCTTCTCCGTTGTGGAAGATCTCCTCCGCGAAGGTCACGAGATCCAAATTACCAAGCGCAAGCGCGTCATAGCTCGTCTTCTGCCCCCCGAGCCTACTGTCCCCATTGAGATGCCGGACTTCCTCGGCCGCATGAAAAAAATCTTTGGCAAGAAACGCATGAAAGTCTCCGGCGCGGAACAACTCGCCGCCGAGCGGGAACGCTTTTGATTGTTTACGCAGATACGAGCTTCCTCTTCTCGCTGTACATCTCCGACGCGAATTCCAATGCCGCATCCGAGTTGATGACCCGATTTAAGGCGCCACTTCTCACAACTGACTTCGGCGAATTTGAGTTCACGAACGCAGTAAGCTGGCGAGTTTTCAGAAAGCAGTTTTTAATTGGCGAACAGCGGGCTGTACTCGAGGCGTTCGCGAGAGACATCGAAGCGGGCGTCATCCGCATTACGCCGATTCCCTCAGCAGCTTTTGCGCGTGCAAAGCAGATCGCTCAATCACAGACACCGAACCTCGGCAATCGCGCGCTAGACGTGCTGCACGTGGCTTCTGCTCTTGTTTTGAAAGCTCGCACTTTCTATACGTTCGACACAAAACAGAAGTTGCTCGCGTCTGCCCTTGGCCTCCGCGTTTGATAAAAATCTCTAAGAAATCATCGCGTTCTGCCTCGTGGCGAGTTGCGCTGCGCGATTCACCCCGTCCGAAACAAGAAGTGCCAAGTTACATCCACGAGCGCATGCACTATGGCCGAAGCAAAGATCGATCCCGTCTTCCTCCAAGTCCAGCCGTAAAAAATCCCCGCAATGGACGCCAGAATCACATATCGCCAATTCGGAAAGCCCATGTTCGTAATGTGCGAAAAGCCAAACAGCACCGACGCCGTCCACCACCCCGCCAAGTCGCTCTTAGACGATCGCGACAGCATATTTTGCAGCAACCCGCGGAAAAGAAATTCTTCCGGCCACGCCGTAAAAAAGAAAATCCCCAGCGATGTAAACAACAAAGAAGACCAGGCGTGCCATTGCGGCGCAAACGCGATGAAATGCATCGCCATCCCCAGCGGAATTGCAACACAGCCGAACACGGCGAAGCTGCCAAAAACGTAGAGTCCCCAACGCTGTCCCCATCCAATCGAATAGCCGACCCCGCCCAAGCGCCGTAACATGAGGAAAACCGCCAACGCAACGTTTAACGCCAGCAGAACTGTGAACACATAAGCGAGTCGCCCATCTGGATAGGGCCACAGCCAATGCGAGAGCGAAAATCCCCAACGATTCGGGAACGGCTTCACCGCCACCCAAACCGCCGCAAGCGTCAAGAAATCCTGCCAAGTCCCGCCCGGTTTCCGTTCCGCCGACGCCGTCAGCGCCATGGGCACAAACACGAAACATCCTGCAGCCCCTGCACGCGCAAATGTAAAAGTATTTGTCCCCAGCCCGTAAATCAGGTATGCAAGGAACGCGGCGGCGCCTAATGCAATGCCTCCGCCGGGTCCGAAGCGCGCTGCAAGCCCGTCAGCAACGCCCCGCGCGGCAAAAATCAGCATTAGCAGAAAGAAGAACGCGAATGCCGTCAACGTGGCTGCAAATTCTCGGCCGCCATAGCCGTGCCAGGTGGCGTAAAACGTTCCTGTAAGGCACAACCCGGCCCACAGGCCGAGCATGGGGAGCACACCGAGTTGGCGCGTCGCTGGCAAAATAGTTGCTCAACTTTCAGAATGAAAGAGAAGATTGTAGCGCAGACACATGGCATCCCAAATCCAACCCAAAGCCGCACCGAATCCTGTAGATTTTTCTGAAATGTTTATTCTTTGCTTCGACCGCCAGCGATGAAGCGCCTGGCCTACATTGACTGGATGCGCGGGCTCGCGTGCGTCCTGATGTTTCAAACGCACTGCTACGATTCCTGGCTCAGCCCCGCAGCGCGAAACTCCCCTACGTTCGTCTGGTCACAACTCCTCGGCACGCTCCCCGCACCGCTCTTCATCTTTCTTTCCGGCATTTCCTTCGCGCTGGTTACGGAACGTCTCCGCGAAAAAGGCGCAAGGCCCGGTGAAATCGCAAAATCAACCATCCGCCGAGGCGCCGAAATTTTTGCCCTCGGCCTCCTCTTCCGCCTTCAGGAATACATCCTCGGTTACGGCTTCTCCCCTTGGACCGATCTCCTGCGCGTCGACGTCCTCAATATTCTCGGCCTCTCCATGATGCTGATGGGTGCCCTCTGCTGGCTCAGCGCGCCTCGCAGTCCAGCCAACGCCTCGTCACTTCCGCAATCCGTCGCGAGCTCGCGAACGCGCGGAATCTTTGCCGGCCTTCTCGCGGCCACAATTGTCGCGATGGTGACCCCGCCTCTCTGGACCACCCATCGCCCCAGCCATCTCCCTTGGCCGCTCGAGTCCTACGTCAACGGCGTCCACATCTTCGGTCATCCGCAACCCTGGCTCTTTCCACTCTTCCCCTGGACAGCTTTCGCATTCGTTGGCCTGGCCGTTGGCTTCTTCCTTTTCACAAACATCGCCAAGCGCTACGAAGGCGTAATTTTTGCGGCCCTAGGAGGGACAGGCATTCTTGCCTGTCTCCTCTCCATCAAACTCGACACTTCGCCGCTCCAACTCTATTCCGTCTACGATTACTGGCACACCAGCCCAAATTTTTTCCTGATGCGCTGCGGCATCCTGCTGATCATTCTCTTCTGTGTCTACGCCTGGTGCCGCTGGGGCGTGGCCCAATTGGGATTCAGTCCCATCATCCAACTAGGCAAAACGTCGCTCCTCGTCTACTGGGTCCATATCGAATTCGTCTACGGCCACCTCTCCATCCTGCCCAAGCACAAATGCACCGTCCTCGAAGCCAGCGCTGGCCTCATCATCATCTTTCTCGCGATGCTGGTCCTCTCATTGCTCCGCACCAACTGGAAGAGCCGCCACGCGAAAACACAAAAGCCAGCCGCTGCGCCTGTATTGACCTAACAAGCCAACCTGCATAGAAATAATTTTTCAGTAAGGAATAATTCCGTAGGGAATAAGTCAGCGGGAAATTAAGCCGGACCGAAGAACCATCCTAGCGTTTTACAACAGGGCTCTGTTCCAACAGCTGCCCCTGTGGAATTCTGATAATAGTCTCGCCAGGCCGCGCCAGACCCAAATCATCCCGCGCGATTTTCTCAATCAATCGCGGATCACTGTTGAGATCCTTCACTTCCTGCGCCAGTTCCGCATTTTCTTTGCTCAACAGATCCAGATCCGCCTTCACCTTCGTGATCTCGCTCTGCGTTCGCCGCATCGCCAAAAATCCATGCGTTCCAAAAACGTCATGCACGATCATCACCAGCATCAACAACCCCAAAAGCCCGCGCCCGTACTGCCGCATCAGCGATCGAATCTTTTCTTCGACCGGCACGCTTTTCAATTTTTTCTTTAGCTTTCGAATACCCACTTCGTCGCCTCGCCAGTCAATTTCGCGGAACCGCTCAGCGCTATTTGCCTCTACATACAACCGCAACAGCGGTTCCGTCCCGGACAGCCGCAACAACATCCACGAACCGTCCTCGAAAGTGAATTTTGCGCCGTCCGTGCGGTCAATCGATACAACTTTTCGCCCTATCAGTGTCGAAGCGTCCACCGCCACCTTCTTCACCGCGTTTGCCTTTTGTTCGTCGTTCAAATGCAAATTTTCGCGCACCGGCCAGAATTCGCGCCCCACTTTCTTGAAGAGCTGCTTCACCTGTTCGCCCAGCGAAGCCCCCCGCGCCGCAATCATCTCGGCCACAAGCAGGCACGCCAGAATCCCGTCCTTCTCCGGCACATGCCCGCGAATTGTCAGCCCCGCGCTCTCTTCTCCGCCCAGCGCAATCTTGTCTTCGCGTATCAGTTGCCCAATGTATTTGAAGCCCACTGGCGTCTGATACGTTTTCTGCCCGTGCGCCGTCGCCGCCGCATCAATCAACTGCGACGTCGCCACGCTTCGCGCCGCCGCCATGTTCCATCCGCGCGTCTCCACAATGTAGTCGTACACCAGCGCCAAAATATGATTTGGCTGAATCCACGCTCCGTCGCGGTCAATCATTCCAAACCGGTCTGCGTCTCCATCCGTCGCCAAACCTGCCGCCGCTCCCGAATCCAGCACGGCTTTCCGCAGCGGCGCCAGGTTCTCTTCACTGACGTCCGGCCCCGTCCCATCAAACAAACAATCCCGATTCGTCCGCATCGCTTGCACTGCAACGCCATGCTCCGCCAGCGCACCATCCAAATATCCTGCCCCGCAACCGTGCAGCGCGTCTGTCACAAAGGAGACCTTCGCCTTTCGCAGCACATCAAACCGCACCAATTCTCCCAGCCGCTTCAAATAATTCTCGCGAAGGTTCACCGTCTCCGTTTTCACTCCGCCCGAAGGCACCGCCGGCGAAGTGGGATACGCGCCATCCCTCGCGATAATTCTCGCCACGCGCGCCTCAATATCCTTCGTCACTTCCGGCAGCGCCGGCCCCGCATCCGCCGAAGAAAATTTCAACCCATGGTATTGCGCGGGATTATGGCTGGCCGTGAAGTTGATCGCCCCATCGAGCTTCGACCGCTGAATTTCGAACGCCACTGCCGGCGTCGGCGTAAACGTTTCGCAAAGCAAAGTTCGCACACCGTGTTCCTGCAAAATCGCCACCGCCAGCTGCGAAAACTCCTCCGAATAAAACCGCGTATCGTACCCCACCAAAATCGTCGGGTTCTTCGTCTTGCTGTTCACGTGCTCCGCGATCGCCGCCACCGCCAGCCGCACGTTCGCAAACGTAAAATCGTCGGCAATCAACCCGCGCCATCCGGACGTGCCGAACTTGATCGGCGATGCATTCAATGTAGGCGAAGCGCTCATAGCGTCGTATTCTATCCGAGTTTTTCCAATTCGGAAGCGTCTATACGTGTGTGGGAAAATGTCCACGTTGTCCGGCCAAAGCCCACGCCGTCTGGCGAAGCCAACCACCGTAGGGGCGGGGCTTGCCCCGCCCTATCTGTAAATGAACCTGATTCACTGATCGGAGACCCCATGAAGCCCGCCGACACCTATCGCCTGGTCCTCGTCACCTGCGCCAATCCCATCCAGGCAAAACTCATCGCCCGCAGCGTCGTCGAAAAACGCGTAGCCGCCTGCGTCAACATTCTGCGCAGCCCCGTCGACTCCTACTATCGTTGGAAAGACAAAGTGGAAAAAGCCCGCGAGTACATTCTTCTGATCAAAACCACCGAACGAAAACTAGGCGGCCTGGAAAGGGAAGTAAAACGCCTGCACAGCTACGAAATCCCCGAATTCATCGCCCTACCTATTGTTGCCGGCTCAAAAGCCTACCTAGATTGGCTAGACGAGAATACGTGAAGTCTCAGGGAGCGCCCCAGGTTTCCAGATAGAGTTCGATAGCTTCGCGCAAATTCGCGCGGGCAGACTCGATGTCTCTCCCCTGCGAAGTGACACTCAGCTGAGGGCAGCGCGCTACATACCAATTGTCTTCTTCAGTGACGACCCCTGCGAATCGATGCTTCATCCCATCCTACTCAAGAGCAGTCCGCTGGCGGCCTTCCCAGATTGGTGTTTTCTACTCACTACTCACTCCTCACTATTCACTACTCACTTCCCCTCAGACATACAACAACGCCTGATCCAAATCCGCCATAATATCTTCCACATCCTCAATCCCCACCGAAATCCTCACCAACCCGTCCGTAATCCCGATCCGCTCGCGTACTTCCGCCGGCATCGAAGCATGCGTCATCTGCGAGGGCAATGAAACCAGCGTCTCCACTCCACCCAAACTCTCCGCCAGCGAGCAAAGCTTCAACTGATTCAAAAATCGCCGCGCCGCTTCCAAAGAACCCAAGTCAATCGCCAACATAGCTCCCGGCCCCTTTTGTTGCCGCCGCGCAATGTCGTGCTGCGGATGTGTCGGCAACCCAGGGTAATGGGTCTTGCGAACCTTTGGGTGCGCATCCAAATGCCGAGCCACGGTGATTCCGTTGGCGTTATGCTGCAACATCCGTATCGCCAATGTCTTCAACCCGCGCGAAATCAAAAAGCAATCCATTGGCGCCAACCCCGAGCCCGCTGACCTCTGAATAAAATAAATTTTCTCCGCATCCTCTGGCCGCGTCAGCACCACCGCTCCGCCAGTGCAATCGCTATGCCCGTTCAAATATTTTGTCATCGAGTGAACCACGATCTGCGCTCCAAGCTCGATGGGCCGCTGCAAATAGGGACTCAGAAACGTATTGTCCACCGCCAGCGTCACATTTCGTTCGTTCGCCAATTTCGCGATGGCCCCGATATCCGTCACGCGCAAAGTCGGATTCGTAGGCGTCTCGATATAAATCAGTTTGGTATTTGGCCGCAACGCCGACAGCACGCAAGCCGGAATCGACGTATCCACAAAACTGAATTCCAATCCAAAGTGCACCAACAGCTGCGTCGATAGCCGGTACACGCCGCCATACACCGCCTCCGACAGCACAATGTGGTCGCCCGGCCGGTACAGACGGAACACCGCGTCGATCGCCGCCATCCCCGAAGTGAAGACGTAAGCGCTGTGGCCGCCTTCCAGTTTCGCCACCGTGCGCTCCAGCGCTTTTCGGTTTGGATGGTTGGAGCGCGCGTAGTCATAACCCTTGTGCTTGCCCAGCTCCTCGTACACATAGGTCGACGTCTGATAGATCGGCGCAACGATCGCCCCCGTCGCGGGATCAGGCTCCTGTCCGACGTGAATCGCGTTCGTGGCAAATCCCATGGTGATCTCCTCTTCGTTCGCGAGCCGTAGCCCCATGCGGCGAGCGCGTTGCAGCACAATAATCTGCTGCCGGTCCCCTGCAATGTGGAAGTTACGGGACTACGGGTCCATCGCTGCGCTTGCGGTTCACAACTACCTGCAGGGCAGATTCTTCCGAAGTTACAGGACCAAAACCAGCCAGTCAATTCCGCCGCAACAATCTGTTGCCTGGAACACATTGCCCCGCCTTCATAATCCCTCCGATTTTACAAAATCCACTAAACCGCCAGGTCCTCCGCCCCGCCGCGCCCTGTGCTCCTGGCGTTCACCGTCCTCGCGTTCCCATGTTCCCGCGTGAACTCTGTAGGGGCGGGGCTTGCTTACCATGCTTGCCCTGAGGAACGAGGGGAGCCTCGAAGGGCCCCGCCCGCATCTTGCCCAGGCGTATACCCCGGGCAGCACCCGCCCCAGCATTTGCATCTTAGCCCTCAGCGGAGTAACTTGGCGTCATAACGCAGTTCCATGACGGATGGGGTCCACAGGATCATGAAACGTACTCGGTCTAGATTGACTAGCCTTTTTCTCACACTAATGGCTGCCACTGCCGTTTGTTTCGCTGCTCAAGACTCGTCAGCGCCGCCGAAAGCTCCCGCGCAATCTGATGAGCCCACGCGGTTGACGATCGAAGTCACCGGCGGCGAGAAAGCTGTCCCCGTTGAAAACGCTAGCGTCTATGTGAAATACGTCGAAGAGCACACCATAAAGAAGGACAAGAAAGTCGAATTAAATGTCAAAACCAACCGTGCAGGCGTCGCGCATGTCGCGGAAGCGCCTCTTGGCCGCGCGCTCGTTCAAATTATTGCCGAAGGTTGGAAGACGTACGGTCGCTGGTACGACATCACCGATCCTCACCAGATCATCAAAGTGCGCCTCGAACGACCTCCGAAGTGGTACTAAATTGTTTCAAACAACAAAAAATTCCAAGTAAACGTCGCAGCTCCGTAATAATGTTCGTCTTCAATCCTCGCAGTGATCTGATTTCAAGAGCTTTGCGCTGCGCAACCGCGTTCTTGTCGAAAAAAAATCTCGCCGCGAAAAATTTAATTGCCCTGGAATGGTGCAAACAGGAGCAGGACGTTGAAGAAAGTGCAGTTAGCTGCCGGCACGGCCCCATTTTCCACACACTTATCAACAATTGTGTTGAAAACTTAATCGTACAGAAATATTTCTCTTGCAGTTCGGCCCAACTCTTGCCTGCCTCAACTCTCCGGTTTTTGACCACAACGGAACGCGAATGATACAGTGATTCATCGGCTCTTCTGATGAATGAAACTTTTGACGGAACTTTCTCTCTCGTGCAAATGCTGTGGGGCAATATCGTCGCCCGCCCTCTCCGCAGTTGTCTCAGCGTGATTGCTATCGCCATCCAAGTCATTTTGGTTCTGCTCATTGTCGGTTTCACTTCGGGAATTATTTCCGAGTGGGGAAAACGCGTCGAAGGTGTCGGCGCCGATCTTCTCGTCCAGCCTCCCAACTCCTCCATTTTCTTTGCCTTCTCCAGCGCCGTCATGCAGGAATCCTTGGCCGATAAAATTGCCGCTCTTCCCGCCGTCGATGAAGTCGCTCCCACTCTTATCCTCACGGAGCCAAAGAACTTGACCCTCGTCTACGGCATCGACTACAAACGCTTCAATGCCCTCAGCCGCGGATTTTTATTCCGCGCCGGACGCCCCTTCGAATCTTCCGAGGAAGTCATCGCCGACGACATCATCGCTCAAACCAAGCACTTGAAAGTCGGACAGCAGATCACTCTTTTGAATCATGCGTTTACCGTTTGCGGAATCGTCGCCCACGGCAAAGGTGCGCGCTACTTTATACCGCTGAAGACCGCGCAGGAGATCGCTGGCGCGGAAAAGCGTGTCTCCATGTTTTACGTTCGCAGCAAAGGCGACACCGAAGCCGCCCGCGCGCAAATTGTTGCTCTCTCTCCGCTAGACAGCGTGCGCACCACCTACGAACTCGTCACTCTCATGAGTTCCTCCAATCTTCCTCAATTGAGGCCATTTACACGCAGCATGGTCGGCCTGGGACTTGTCATCAGCTTCCTCGTCGTCCTCCTGAATATGCACACCATGGTCATGGAACGCACTCGCGAGATCGGCATCCTCAAAGCATTGGGTCTTTCCAGGTTTGGAATCCTCCGCATGTTGCTCGGTGAAACTCTTCTTCTCACCGTCTGCGGCTGCGTCCTGGGAATTGGGCTTACGTTTGCCTTCCAGGCCATCCTGCAAGAGACGAACCCCAGCCTCATGATCTTGATCACCACCCAGTGGGTCATTTCCTCCGCTCTTCTCGCTCTCGTTGGCGCCTCGATCGGCGCCATCTACCCAGCGCTCCGTGCCGCCAGCTACGATCCCGTTGTCGCTCTGGCTTACGAATAAATTCTTTCTCTCCATTCAGTTCGGTCAGAGTCAGCCCACGCTCCTCAAACCTGCCCATTTTCCTTTTGGCCACCAGAGCTCTCAGCGCCGATTGCTTCGCCATCGCCGACCTGATAATTTTGCTTCACTCTCCAGCCTTTCCGCGCTTGAGATTTCCGCCCTTGCGGCGGCGCTGTTCAACAAGCTGTTCAATAAAAGGAGCTCCTCGATGAAGCGACTGCACGTACTGCTGGTGGCCGCATGCCTCTGCCTGCTGGTTGGAGCCGCTGCCCGCGCCCAAATGGGCATGGAAATGTTTAAGAAGCCCGCGATTGCCGATATTTTCAAGCCTGTAGTCGGAAGTGGCGCCGTTTATGAAACCGAACGAGACCAAAAGAAAAGCACCATAGAAATGTCCGTGGTCGCGCAGGAAGCCGTTGATGGTAAAGAGGGCTACTGGCTTGAGTTTGGCCACTCCGACCCAAGGAGCGGCGGGATGGCTTATGGCAAAATGCTGGTCACCAAGGATGATTTCCAGTTTCATCGCATGATTTTTCAACAGCCTGGCCAGCCACCCATGGAATTGCCGATGAACATGAATCCTCGCCAGAAGTCTCAAATGACCGATGAGATGGAGAAGTGGCACAAAGTAGGGACAGAGACCATCACAGTCCCGGCCGGCACGTTCGTTTGCGAACACTGGGCCAAAGACGACGGAAAAGGCGATGTTTGGGCCAGCTCAAAAATCACTCCCATGAGTTTGGTGAAGGAAGTCACGCCGACGAATTCCATGGTCCTCGTGAAAGTGATTACCGATGCCAAAGACCACATCACCGGGACACCGATGAAATTTGATCCGGAAGCGATGAAGCGTCAGATGATGCAGAAGCAGCAACAGCAGAATCCGCAATAAGGGTTAATTTCAACGGAGCAGCAGCCAAGACGCTGTTAGGTCAAAGACAGAGTGGAACGGGCAGGCGAGCGCCTGCCGGAATGGTATTTCTACCGCAAGTCCCTTTCACGATGCCGGCGCGAGGGCGGCAAGCTCTCGTGAAACGTCGTCGATGGTAGCCAGCGGGCAAGACACATGGACTGTCTGGCCGGGCTCCTCCGCATCAATCATCAAACTGCCGTTATGCGTACGAATCCGCACGTATTGTTCCCCGTCGTGGACCTCAACGAGTTCCGCTTCGGGATATTTTTGCAATTCTTTCGCCACCGCGTGCATTAAGGGCATGAACTCCGCAGACCTCTCCCCGGCCCTGAGCATCTGGCTTCGCGGAACGAAGTGCATCGCCATCGGAACCATGGCCGCAGGCACCCAGACATGGACGTGGTGTTCTTCACCGCGCGTCTCGTCAACATCAACGCGAATCAGCCCTTCGCGAAAGGTATAAGCCCCCGCCATTAACACCGTGGCCCCAAAACCCAGAGCGATTTTCGCGAGCAGTACCATTTCTCTAATCCTCTCTCGTCCCCCGCTTCCCGCGCGAGAGCTTCCGAAGCATGAAACTACAAGACTTTCTGCCTAATCCGTCACGTTCTTCGAATCCAGCCACACGCGAATTGTGTTCTCGTCATCCTTCACGGAGACCAGTTCAACGTCGCCTTGCGATGCCAACGCATGCAGCCCAGCCACGATGTCCAGCTCGTCTTTCGACCCGGATAGCAGTGCTTCGACAACCTTCATCGGGACTTTGACCTCGATCCGCGCATCCTTGGACTTGTTTTTATCGTGGACGTGAACCAGCATCTGCCCATCCTTCTTCATAACGCTGACGTCCGCGTCGTTGCTCTGCACCGTCACGTATTCGCCGTCTTTCGCCGTTCGCACCGCTTCAAAAAGCGTTCGGACGTCCACGCCATCGCAATCCATGCACCCGATGCGCACTTTGCCGTTGTGCAGCCGATCGTGGTCAATGGCCGGCAAAACCTTTTCCGCCAAATCCAGCGGAACATTCACGCGAACGGTCTCGCCTTTCGAATTGGTGCTGATCACGCGCACGTGCAGCCAGCGCTCCCCATGAGCCGATGTGCTTGATTGGCTTGTACTTGTTTGGGCTTGCGTGTTCAACGGAGCATAAAGGAATGTGGCCGCCAGAAAAGCCACTACAGGGAGAAGGTGCCGGGTGCGAGTGCTCATAGCGGGATGCCTCCTTTAGGCATTTGTCGATACATACGAATAGGACGCGGGAAAAGTTCCGGGATTAGCAACCTTTTCGTTTTGAGCGGAAGACCGAGGCCGACAGGCCACTTGGTCGGCCGAGCGGGCGGGGCAAGCCCCGCCCCTACAACGGAGACAAACAGATTGGAGAGCATGGCTGGTTCAGCTTGCTTGCCACTTGAGGAAAACTGCTGCGAGCGGCGGCAGCGTTAGGCAGAGAGAATTTGCGCGGCCCTGCGACGGTTGGTTCGACGCGTTTTGACCGCCGAGATTGCCCACGTTTGAGCCGCCGTAGGTCGCGGCGTCTGTATTCAAAATCTCCGTGTAAAAGCCTGATTGCGGAACGCCGATGCGGTAGCCCTCGCGCACCACCGGCGTGGCGTTGAGAATTACGATTAGCAAATCCTCGGGCTTCTTTCCGTGACGCGCGAACGCGAAGACGCTGTTGTCGGCATCGTTGGCGTCGATCCACTCGAAACCCTGCCAGTTGAAATCGACTTCATGGAGAGCAGGCTGCGCGGCGAGTAGTTTGTTTAGATCGCGGACCAGATTTTGGACCCCGCGGTGCGAATCGTGCTGGAGCAAGTGCCAATCGAGGCTGCGCGTTTCGCTCCACTCGCTGCGCTGCGCGAGTTCCTGGCCCATGAAGAGGAGTTTCTTTCCTGGGTGGGCGCACTGATAGGCAAACAGGAGCCGAAGGTTTGCAAACTGCTGCCACAAGTCGCCAGGCATTTTATGCAAAAGAGAATTTTTTCCGTGAACGACTTCGTCATGGGAGAAGGGAAGCATGAAGTTCTCGCTGAAGGCGTAGAGCATCGAGAAGGTCATTTTGTTGTGTTCGTATTTGCGGTGGATGGGATTCGTGGAAAAATATTTCAGCGTGTCGTTCATCCAGCCCATGTTCCATTTAAGGCTGAAGCCGAGGCCGCCCAAATACGTTGGCCGCGAGACGCTTGGCCACGACGTGGATTCCTCGGCGATAGTGAGAATGCCGGGGAAGCGGCCGTGCGCGACTTCGTTCATGCGCTTTATAAAAGAGATGGCGTGAAGATTTTCGCGGCCACCGAACTCGTTGGGAATCCACTCGCCCGCTTTGCGCGAATAGTCCAGATAGAGCATGGAGGCGACAGCGTCCACGCGAAGGCCATCGATATGATATTTGTCGAGCCAGAATAAAGCGTTGGAGATGAGGTAGTTCTGGACTTCGTTGCGTCCGTAATTGTAGACAAGCGTGCCCCAATCGGGATGCGTGCCCTGGCGCGGGTCGGAATGCTCGTAAAGATGCGTGCCATCAAATTCCGCCAGGCCAAACGTATCGCGCGGAAAATGCGCGGGAGTCCAATCCAGAAATACGCCGATGCCGGCGTGGTGGCACCGGTCGATAAACTCCATCAATTCAGCCGGAGAGCCGTAGCGGCTGGTCGCGGCGAAATATCCGATGGTCTGGTAGCCCCAGGAGCCGTCGAAGGGATGCTCCATGATGGGAAGCAGTTCGATGTGCGTGTACCCAAGATCTTTTACATAGGGAATGAGCTGATCGCCGAGCTCGCGGTAAGTCAGCCATCGATTGCTCTCTTCGGGAACGCGCCGCCAGGAGCCAAGGTGAACTTCGTAGACCGAAATCGGAGACTCGAGCCAATTTTTCTGCGAGCGCTGATCGATCCAGTCGGTGTCGGTCCACCGATAGGTGTCGAGGTTTACGACGACCGAGCCAGTATTCGGCCGAAGCTCGCCGCGGAAGGCGTAAGGATCCGCCTTAAGCGGAAGCATTGCGCCTTGTGCGCCAATAATTTCGTATTTGTAGGTAGCGCCTTCGCCAAGCTCTGGAACGAAGAGCTCCCATATTCCCGATGAACCGCGCGCCCGCATGGGATTGACGCGGCCATCCCAGCGATTGAAATCGCCAACGATACTGACGCGCCGCGCGCTCGGCGCCCACACGGCGAAATGCACGCCGCGTACGCCTTCAAGAGTTTTCAGATGCGAGCCGAGTTTTTCGTACGTGTCATAGTGGCGGCCTTCGCCCATCAGGTGAAGATCAAACTCGCTCAGAAGATAGGGAAACGCATACGGATCAAAAGTCTCGACGGTTTCGCCATACCCAGTGCGATAGCGAATGCGATACGAAGACGGTGCGGGCGCGGTCTGCTGAGAATCAGGAAGCGTGGCTTCAAACAAGCCTTCCGGGCGAAGCCTGCGCGCAGGGATGGGCTCGGCTACTCCTTTGAGCAACACGCTGCCGTCCGCCGCACCTGGCCGAAAGAACCGAACGCTCCATCCATGGCCCGCAGGCGGCCACATAGGATGCGGCCCGAGCAGTGCGAACGGATCAGCGCAGCGTCCGGCAAGCAAAGCATCAATCCGAGCGTTCAACTGGGCGTCCATCTGCGCGTTCTTTGCTGGCGCAGGCGCGCTCGCCTGCGAGTTTGCCGCTGACTTGTTCTCTTCAGGCATGGGGCTTCGCTCCGCAGCGTTCCAAGGAAGCGGGTAGCTGAGGAAGTGTACAGTCTACAGTGGGGCGAGAGTAGGGGGTAGTGGATTGGTCGAAACGCGAGTTAAGTGCCAAACGACCGCCCGATAGATACCACACGGACCGCATGGTACAATGTGTTTATGGCGAACACACGAAGCACAACCCTGAGCATGAGGTTAAAACCGGAGATCAAGAAGCGGCTGGCGAAGCTCGCCAAGGCTTCAGGACGCAGCTCCAACTTTCTGATCTCGGATGCGGTCGAAGCCTATGTTGCCGATCAGGAACGAATGCTTGCCGAAACGCGCCAGGCGGATCGGCAGGTAAAGTCCGGCCACTACGTTAAGCAAGAAGACATGAAAGCGTGGCTACTTTCCTGGGGGACAGATCGTGAATTGCCGCCACCCAAATGCGTTTGCGGGAAAGACCACGATGACGAGGCGCTGTGCCGGTAGAGATCGTCTGGTCGCCGCTGGCGCGGGCAAGACTGCGGGAAATTCATGCCTTCGTGGCGCTGGACAAACCCGAGGCTACTAGGCACTTGGCAACGAGAATTGTCGCTGTGGTCGAGACTCTGAGGACGCACCCACACTTGGGCCGAGTTGGGGCGGAGCCCGGGATTCGCGAGCTGGTTATCGGCGGAACTCCCTACTCGATACTCTACCGAGTGCGCGGCCAACGCGTGATTGTCAGCACAATTTGGCACGGCGCGCAGGAAAGATAGCACTGGCCACGCGCGGCGAACGCTAAAAAACAAAGTCAAAAGCGTGGCCCACCGCCATCATTACAATACTTCTGTTTGGAGGGTCGGAATTAAGCACGCAGCGGCCCTCTTCGTTGACTTGGCTCCTTCTCGCAACCTAACATGAGCGGCGCATGTCAGAGACCGACTCTTTTATTGGGAAGACCATCTCGCACTACCGCATCCTCGAGAGGATCGGGGGCGGCGGCATGGGAGTGGTCTACAAAGCAGAGGACGTTCGGCTGCATCGCTTAGTGAGTCTGAAATTCCTGCCCGCCGCAATGCTTCACGATTCCGCTGCGCTGGAGCGCTTTCGCCGGGAAGCGCAGGCCGCTTCTGCGTTAAACCACCCCAACATCTGCACTGTTTACGACATCGGAGAACAGTACGGCCAGCAATTTATCGCCATGGAGTTTCTCGACGGCGAAACGTTGAGAAACTCTATTTCAGGCAAGCCGCTTCCGCTTACCAAAGTACTGGACTTGGGTGTTGAGATTGCCGATGCGATCGGGGCGGCGCACGATAAGGGCATTATTCACCGGGACATCAAACCTGCCAACATAATTGTTACCAAGAATGAGCAAGCAAAGATTCTGGATTTTGGGTTGGCGAAATTGGCGCCGGGCGCCGGAGCGATCAATCTTTCCGCGATGCCCACAGCCAGCGAGTCCGATGAGATTACACAACGCGGCGCAGCGATTGGCACCATTACGCACATGTCACCCGAGCAAGTGCGCGGCGAGGAGCTGGATGCGCGCACGGATTTGTTTTCGTTTGGCGTCGTGCTCTATGAGATGGCGACAGGAGTTTCCCCGTTTCGAGGCGAGACGCCGGGCGCGATCGCCGAGGCGATTCTGAACCGCAAGCCGACGGCGCCCGTCCGCTTGAACCCGGACCTGCCTGCGAAACTGGAAGAGGTGATCTACAAAGCTCTCGAGAAAGACCGCAAGCTGCGCTACCAGAGCGCCGCAGACATGCGCGCCGATTTACAGAGACTCAGGCGAGATTCGAATTCCGGCTGGAAAATGGACGAAACTGCGCAGAACCCTGCCCCGAGATCCATGCGATGGGGAGCGGTTGCGGCCGTAATTGTGATCGGGGCGGTTGTCGTTGGCTCCTGGCTGGCCTTCTCCCGCAAGGCGCATGCACTGACGGACAAGGATACGATTGTCCTCGCGGACTTCGCGAACACGACCGGCGATGCGGTATTTGATGGCTCGCTGCGGCAAGGGCTCTCCGTGCAGCTGGAACAATCGCCGTTCCTGAGCATTATTTCGGACCAGCAAGTCCAACAGACACTCGGATTGATGGGCCAGCCCGCCGATGCAAAACTCACGCCCACGATTGCGCGAGAGCTTTGCGAGCGGAGCGGAAGCGTGGCCGTTCTGGATGGTTCGATTGCGCAGATTGGCTCGCAGTACGATCTGATTCTCAAAGCAGTGAACTGTAAGAACGGGGAGTCACTTGCAAGCACGGAGGCCCAAGCCAGCGACAAGAACCATGTTCTGGAAGCACTGGGCAAGACCGCTTCGGATATTCGGAACAAGCTGGGCGAGTCGCTGAGCACGGTGCAAAAATTTGACACGCCGCTAGAACAAGCCACCACGCCGTCGCTGGAGGCCCTGAAGGCGTTCAGTTCGGGGCGTAAAATCATGTTTACAACGGGTGCGACGGAGGCCGTTCCCTTTTTCAGACGTGCCGTCGAACTCGACTCGAATTTTGCCATTGCGTACGCATGGTTGGGTCGCGCATATCGAGACTTGGATGAAAACGCGTTGGCGATGGAATACACTCGTAAGGCTTATGAACTTCGCGGCACTGCCAGCGCGGCGGAAAAGGATTTCATCGAGGCTTCCTACTATATTGTGAGCACCGGCGATTTGCTGAAGGCCAAACAATCCTGCGAGCTTTGGGTCCGAGAGTTTCCGCGCAATCCGATGCCAAGGACATTCCTGGCGGGGCCCATCTATCCCACACTTGGGCAATACGAAATTGCGGTGGAAGTTGGGCGGCAGGCGGTGGAATTGAGTCCAGACAGTCCTGTTCCTTACTTCGTCCTGGGATATGACTATATCCAACTAAATCGCCTGGAAGAGGCGAAGGCTACCTACGCACAAGCTCGCGAACGCAGGCTGGAGCACCCTTACTTCCATGCAGACCTCTATATAATTGCTTTCTTGGAGAACGATGCGGCGGGCATGAAGCAACAGGCCGCATGGTCAGTCGGTAAGTTGGGAGAAGAAGCCATTATCCTGGCCTTGCAAGCCGATACTTCCGCCTACTCAGGGCGGCTTAGGGAGTCGCGGGATTATTCACGCCAAGCTATGGATTCCGCTGGCCGGGCTGGCTTGAGAGAAGCGACCGCGGCATACGCTGCCAGATCGTCTTTGCGGGAAGCCTTCTTCGGCAACTTTGCGGAAGTTCGGCGCGGCGCCGCAATGGCCATATCGTCAGACCAAGGGGTGCAATTCAGCACCGCTCTCGCATTGGCTTATGCAGGAGACGGCAAGAGGGCGCAGGCGCTCGCGGCTGATTTGGCGCAGAGGTTTCCGGAATCCACGATCATGCAGGCCAACTTCCTACCTACCCTTCGCGCTAAGCTTGCACTCAACAAAGGGAATACTTCCGAGGCCATTGAGAGTCTCCGCGTCGCCACACCGTACGAGCTAGGCAAGTCCGGTAATTATGCTTGGACCGCTTTGTATCCTGTTTTCGTGCGAGGCGAAGCCTATCTGGCTGCGCGTCAAGGTAAGGAAGCCGCCGCTGAATTCCAGAAAATCATCGACCACCGCTCGATTGTTATCAACGAGCCCATCGGGGCGCTCTCGCATGTCGGTCTCGCGCGGGCTTACGCGCTGCAAGGAGACACCGCGAGAGCCAAATCTGCGTACGAGGAATTTCTCGCGTTATGGAAAGACGGCGACCCCGACATTCCCATCTTCGTGGCTGCCAAAGCCGAATACGCGAAGTTGAAGTAATCGCGTAAGGATCCGCGCGCATTTTTTTGAAGTCTTCCCCGTTTAGCGTGCAGGTGCGGGAATGTTGAATTGATCGGAAAGAGTAGCAAGCTCGCTCTTCACTTTTGCCCACTGGTTCATCACGGTGTTGCTTAAAGGAACGTCTGCCAGCAACTTGTCGATTTTCTGAGCGGTATCCAGAACGGTGGGAAGAGTGGTGTCGGCCTTTTTCTTGGACTGGAATATCTGAAGCATATTTTGTCCCTGATTGCGGAAGCTTTGGACGAGCGCTTTGGCGTCTTTTTCCTGGGACGTTTTGCGAATGGCGCTCTTGGAGATCGCCGCATTGTACAGCGATTGGAACTGTTTGGTGTCCTGAACTAAATTTTTCATCATGTTTACGACGTCCTTGTCGCTCATTCGCGACTGAGCGCTTACCAACTGGACGCAAGAGAAAAGACATACGAAGAGACAAAATATGGCACCGAAATAGAAAGCGCGATTTCGCACGTGACCCTCCAAGAAATTGAGAGTAGACCTCCAACCCTGAAAAATCCAGCGACGAATCGCGTGCTGCGCCTGAACGTCCCGGGTAGTAGCCTCGCGAGAAGTGCGGGCGAGCGGGAAGTCCGATCGCAGAGCTGAGACATGGCGCAAAATTCGGAAAGTAAAGTAAGATGCGGGTGCTGCTGGGCTCAGAAGCCGAGGGGACTATGCGATTTTGTAGCGGGCGGATTCTTGCGGGGTCGCGAGTGGCGGGAATTATTGCTGCGGCGGGAGCGATGGCGATGATCGCAGTGAATGCGAGTGCGCAAGACCGGAGCCAGACGCGGTCGATGGTCATCTCGAAGGGCGGAATCGTGGCTTCGGAGTCGCCGCTGGCTTCGCAGGCGGGCGTGCGGATTTTGGAGCATGGCGGGAATGCGGTGGACGCGGCGATTGCAGCCAACGCCATGATGGGCGTAGTTGAGCCGATGATGAACGGGATCGGCGGGGACTTGTTTGTGATTGTGTATGACGCCAAGGCCAACAAGCTCTATGGACTGAATGCCAGCGGGTGGGCGCCGAAGGGATTGACGATTGAATTTTTGCATAAACAGGGCTTGCGGGACATGCCGCAGGCGGGCGTGAACTCGATCACCGTGCCCGGTGTGGTGGATGGCTGGCAGAAATTGTCGGACAAGTTTGGCCGCAAGAAATTAAAAGAAGATTTGGCGCCAGCGATTCGAACAGCGCAAGACGGTTTTCCGGTGCCGGAGTGGGATGCGGCGTATTGGGCGGCGGAAGTGGACTTGCTGCGTACAGACGACGCGGCGACCAGTCTTTATTTGCCAGGGGATCATGCGCCGAAAGTTGGGGAAGTGTTCAAGAACCCGGATTTGGCGGCGTCACTTGGGGAGATTGCAGAACACGGCCGCGACGCGTTTTATAAGGGCGAGATTTCGAAAAAGATTCTGGACGCGATGAAGAAGCACAACGGGACGATGACGGAACAGGATTTGGCACAGTATTCGAGCGAATGGGTGGAGCCGATTTCGACCACGTACCGCGACTGGACGGTGTTTGAATTGCCGCCGAACGGACAGGGAATGGGCGTGCTCGAAATGCTGAACATCATGGAAAAATTTCCTCTGGGAGAAAAGGATTCGGGGTTTGGCTCGACGAAAGCTCTCCACGCCATGATTGAAGCGAAGAAACTAGCATACGCGGACATGGCGAAATATCTGGCCGATCCCCGGGGACAAAAAATTCCGGTAGCAACGCTGATTTCCAAGGAGTGGGCAACGGAGCGCGCGAAGCTGATTGATCCGGATCATGCCAATTGCGATGTACAGGCAGGAGAAATCCCGGGAGGAAGCGATACAACGTATCTGAGTGTGGTGGACCGCGATGGAAATATGGTGTCCTTGATTCAGAGCAATTACTCGGCGTTTGGGTCGGGGATTGTCCCGGCGGGAGCGGGATTCGTGCTGCACAATCGCGGCGGATTGTTCACGCTCGACGCATCGTCGCCGAATGCATTGGCCGGACGCAAGCGGCCGCGGCACACGATCATTCCGGGATTTGCGCAGCGCGGAGATACGCGCATTGCGTTTGGAATTATGGGCGGGTGGAACCAGGCGCAAGCGCACGCGCAATTCATCGCGAACATTGCCGATTTCAAGATGAACATCCAGGCGGCAGTCGAAGCGCCTAGATTTACGAAATACACATTTACAGGGTGTGACGTGGAGATGGAGAACCGGATCAACGGAAAGGTACGGGATGAATTGACGGCCAAAGGACACCAGATTAAGGTGCTGGGAACATTTTCGAGCCGCGTGGGCGGTGGGCAGGCGGTCTTGCGGGATTTTGCGGCGGGCGTAAACTTTGGGGCTTCGGATCCCCGGAAAGATGGTCAGGCAGTGGCGGAGTTGCCGATTGAGTGACTAATGAGTGGCTTATAAACGGCTTGGGAAGGTCAAGTTGCGGATCCAGGAAAACGCCCCGGTAGGGCGAAAAAGGGGAACGAATGTTCCCAGGTCAGCGCGAGGTACAGGTCCAAGCTTTCTTTAAGTAGTGTATTATGATTAGATTACGAGGTACAGGGTTGGCTGGTGACTTGCACCTGTACCAACGACCAGGGACGGTGCCCCGCAGCAACGCGTCCTGGCCACGGAGACCCAATGGGACTCGAACGGGTGGCGCAAAGCTTTTTGCGGTACGTGTCCTTCTCAGTGTTGTGTATCGTCGTAAATCCTTCAGCAAGAGCACAGACTGTGGACGTTTCGGGAAGCTACCAGTGCACGCAGGCGATGGTGCAGGGCAAAGTGATGGCTTGCACTGCGGCGCCGTTGATCCTCAAGAATGATGGGCACTTTGAGCTGCGAGGGTGGGAGGGCAGTTATCTCGTGGATGGGCAGTGGGTGACCCTCTCGGACTCCTTGACGAAAGCGCGGGCGAAAATCGTGCCGGGACATAAGATTGTGCTGCGCTATTACGGGAAGCATGGCTGGGCAGAAATGACGTACGAGCGGCGCGTGGCGGAAATGGGCAAAGCGTCGTTGGGATAGGAAGTGAGTAGTGAACAGTGAGTAGAGGAAGAGGCTGCCGCAGGTAGAGTGTGCGCCAGCTAGAATTTCCCGCCGGTCCGATCCCGCAAATTAAAAATTGGATTCTAGGGCGCTTGTTGACGCCGCTCCTTCTGCTTCTAAGCGGCCGCCGTAAGAATTTTCACCTCCGCCAGCAGAGGGAGGCGCAGGCTTCAGGGATTTCGCCATTCCTACTCGATACTCGATACTCGCTACTCACTACTCACTTTCCCGTCGGTTGATAGCCGCGGCCACGCAGCGCACGTCCGGCGGTGGCACCGGTGAGCTTGCCGTGATCGTATTCGATCTGGCCGTTCACGATAGTGTACGCAATGCCTTCCGAAAGTTGAGCTGGGCTTACGAAGGTGGCTTTGTCGATGATCGTCGCGGGGTCGAAGATGGTGATGTCCGCGAAATAGCCTGGCTTTAAGATGCCGCGATTTTCGAGATGCTCGCGCTGGGCGGGGAACGACGTGATTTTGCGGATGCCGGCTTCGAGCGGCATCAGCTTTTCGTCGCGAACGTAATGGCCCAGGAAGCGGGGCATGGAGCCGAAGGCGCGAGGATGCGTGTGCGGTTCGAAGATGGGGCCGTCGAGGGACATCTCGTTGGCATCGAGGCCAATGCTTGTCCAGCGCTGTTCGAGGCCGGTGTGGATGTCTTCTTCGCTGGCCATGAAATAGAGAGCGCCGGTTTGCGCGTTATCGGCGATGACGAAATCCATCAGCGTGTCTTCGGGAGATTTGTTCCAGACTTTGGCGACGTCCGCAACGGTTTTGCCTTCGAACTGTTTTAGCTCAGGCTTTTCGATGGAGGCGAGAAGAACGCCAGCGCCGCCGCCGCAATCGTAATAGAGATTTTCCCAGTTGGGATGATCGCCCTTCAATTCCTCTTTAATGCGGGCGCGTACGGCAGGATCTTTCAGGCGCGCGAGAAGCTTTTGTGTGCCGCCGTCGGCTACCCAAGGTGGAAGAGCGGACGCGAGCGCCGTGCCTCCCGCCGGATAGGGATACATGCTCGCGGCGATGTCGAGGCCCGAATCGCGCGCCGCTTGAATAGCCTCGACTACTTTCTTCATGTTGCCCCAGCGCGCTTTGCCGCTGACTTTCAGGTGAAAAACTTCCACGGGTACATTAGCTTCGCGGCCGATGCGAATAGCCTCGGCTAGCGCTTCCATTTCGGAAGCGCCTTCGCTGCGCATGTGCGTGGCGTAGAGGCCACCGTATTTGGAGGCGACCTTCGCGAGCGCGATAAGCTCTTCGGTCTTGGCGTAAATATTCGGCGGATAGATGAGGGCGCTCGATACGCCCAACGCGCCGTCCTTCATGGCTTGCTCGACCAGGGCTTCCATTTGTGCGAGTTCGGCAGGCGTGGGGGCACGATCGTCGTCGCCGATGACGGCCTCGCGGACTTGTGCGGAGCCGACGTATGTGCCGATGTTGATCGGCGTGCCTTGTTTTTCCAGGCGGCGGAAGTAGCCGTCGAGCGTGGTCCAGTCGACTGTAAATTTAAATTGATCGAGGAACGGTTTGAGCGGGGCGAGAGTTTTTTCGTTTTGCGGAGCGATGGAACCGCCTTCGCCGGTGATTTCAGAGGTGATGCCTTGCGAAAGTTTGCTGAGGGAACGATTGTCGAGGAGAAGAGCGGATTCCGATTGGCCGAGCATGTCGATGAAACCGGGGGAGACGATTTGACCCTTGGCGTCGATTTCGCGCTTGGCGGTGGCGTTGCTCAGGTCTCCAATAGCGGCGATGCGGTCGCCCTGGATGGCGACGTCGGCGGCGTACCACGGGTTGCCGGTGCCGTCGATGATATGGCCGTTGCGGATGATGATGTCGTACGTCCCGGGTCCGGAAGGTGAAGCGGACGTTGGAAGTGGAAGCCGTTGGTGTATCTAGCGGGGCGTCGTATGCTGCTGCGGCGATTTCGCCGAGTGCCTGGCCACCTACTTCTTGTGCGGCTTCTGGATCGGGCGAGAGCGAAACGTGATTGACGTACGCGGCGAGAGCCAGCTTCCGGCCGCTGGCGGTGATGACGAAGCCGGCGAGTCCTTTGCCATTGAGCATCAGTTTGCCATTCAGCTTGTCTTCCGAGCCGAAGGTGCCGGTTTTTGCGAAGACGTGGCCTGCGCCGGGATTGTTGACCTGAATTTTGGCGAGCGTGCCGTCTTTGCCGAGAATGGGAAGCGCTTTGAAGAAAACGGGGAAGTCGGGGCGCGTACTCCAATAAGCCATGTAGTGAGCGATGAAGTCCGGGCTAAAGAGATCGGCCCAATCGCCGCCTTCACCGTCGCCTTGCGAAGCGCCGGAGAGGTCGAGTTTGGCTTCTTCAAGAAACGTGCGCTCAACTTTGAAGCCAGCGTGAACGGGATCGGTAAAATTTTTCGCGACAAGCACGCCGAGAAGATACGGTCCCATGCTGGCGTGAAGATTCTGGCTCACTTTGAGTGTGACTTTGATTTCTTCGGCGAGGGGCAGGGAAACATGCTCGGCCACCTGGTTGTCGGGAATGTAGAGGCGAGCGAACGCTTTGAAGTCTGGCGCGGCGGATTTTGAAGGAGCTTTGATTTCAACGCCAGCCGCGGTGAGTGACTCGGCGAGAACTGTTTCCGCAAATTTTGTCGGAGAAGGGACTGCATAAGGCGCGGTAATGGGCTGCGCACCTACGGGAAGTGTACCGGTCAGCGTGACGGTGACTGTGCCATCGGGGTTTGTGACTGTTGCTGGATCCTGGATATCGGGCTTGGCACCGGCGGCAGACGTCGTTAGAAGATTCACAAAGTTAGCGTAGGCGGTTTTTGGGGAGACGCTGAGAGAAACCGGATCGCCTGCCTTTGCGCCGGGAGTGGCGACGAGATCGATGACGTTGTCGTTCACAACGATGCTCGAAATCACGACGCCGGTGCCGCCTTCGCGCCCGCCGTCGGGAAAGAGGCTGGCGTCGACGAGGACGCGGCCTTCGATTTTGTGAATGCCTTTGGCGGCGACGGCTTTGGCGAGCTCTTTGATGACAGCCAGAGGATCGCCAGTGACGGCTGGGCCGCCGTAGGAGTGATCTTCATCGACGAAGGAGAGCGTTCCGTCGGGCTGGATACGATTGGAAAGATTGGGATCGCCGCTGGCGACAAGAACGAGGTCGCCCTTGAGCGTTCCTTTTTTGTCGATAGGACCAGTGCGATAAATGATTGTGTGAAAGCGGTAGTCCGCGCCAAGCTTTGCGAGGACTGTGCCTTCGGTGAGAGTTTTAGTCGTGGAAGCGGGAACGAAAAGTTTGTTGGCGTTGAGCGAGTAGACGACTTTCCCGGTGGCAACGTCGTAGAACTCGATGCCGAAATTCGCGTGGGCGAATTCGGGGCGGTCCATCACTTTTTGAATGCGATCGGCGAGAGAGGCAGTCGATTGCGCGCGAAGCGATTGCGGCGCGGTTACAGAAAGAATTGCAAGACAGAGTGCAACGGCGAGCTGGATAAAGCGGCTTCTGCTGTGCAAGTTGAAATCCTCCAGAAAAATAGCCAGAACTTGCGCGCTATTGAGCGCTGGCGAGTCCTTGGCCGGAATGCAAATCCTCAAACTTAATGTTCAAGATCGGATATTCGTGCCAGTCCTTGTAGTCGAAGTGCCACCACTCGTGCTCGTAAACGGTGAAGCCTTCCGATTCCATCGCGCGGCGAAGCAAGTCGCGGTGCCAACGCTGAAGCGAAGTGCCGCCGGGATAATCAGGAAAAGAACGCGGCGACATTTCGTCGTACGTGCCGGGCATCTCGATAGGCTTGCCGGTGGCGAGATCGTAGAGCGTGAGATCGACAGCGCAGCCGCGATTGTGGCGCGATCCTTGCGAAGGATCGGCCACGAAGATTTTGCCTTCGGGCGGAGTCGCGTCCCAGAAAATCTTCGTAACGTACCAGGGACGATACGCGTCGTGAATGAGCAAGCCGTAGCCGAGCGGCTGCAATTTGTGCAGCGCGCGCACAAGCGCCTCGGCTGCGGGGCGTTGCATGAACGCTCTGGCCTGCGTGTAGACGGGCGTGCCAAGAAAATCATTCGTCGTGGCGTAACGAATATCCAGGTGAATGGCGGTGTCGAGCGTCGTCAGCTCAACGAGTTCTGGCTTGCGAAAGTTGCCGTCTTCATGCGGCGGGGAAGCGGCGAGGGCTTCGGCGCGCAGCTCGGCGACGGGATGGACCGGGGTTATGAGAACCTGCTGAGGGGCATTGAAGTCGGGAGTGATTTTCGTCGTCCACACGTCTCCCATCTCTAATACTCGATGATCGGGAGCCACACCTTCCGTTGGACTTAAATGCAATCTCTGGCCGTGAGCAGAATCTGTCGAAGGTGGCTGGTCTAATGCAAATTTCTCTACTGGCTTGTAAGTAGGTTCCTCTTTTTTGCCTTCTTGTTGCAGAATCCAGATCACGCCATCTTTCTCAGTAAGCTCGAACACGGTACCGATAGCGTGGCTGGTGGAGTGAGGAACAGAGAGTCCGAACCAATACTCGCCGATCCAGGGCTTCCACGATTGCGGGATGTCAGCGGGCTTCGGTCCAGGAGTTAAAGAGGTGGAGGATTGTCCGCGGATGATGCCAGGAGCCCAGAGTAAAAACGCAGCAAGGAGCAGAGGCAAAAGTTGAAAGGGAAACTTGTGGCGCGATTGCGCAGAAGGGCTCATCGCGTTTACTGGTTTGTTGCGAAGCATTTGCGTTTCCCTTGTCCGATCAAGGTGTCTACTACAAGTTGCGAGACATGATAGCCGAGAACGGGAATCCGTGCGAGATACAAATGTTGCCAGACTTCGCCCGACCAAGAACGCGGAAAGCTACCATGAGCGAGAGAGGCAATACAGTAGCGATTCAAGCAGTTCCTGCGTGATGGAAAGCAGAAACGTTTGTTGCACTACGAAGCAAAATAAGTCAGACGGTGTACCAGCGGAAGCCTTTGCGCTGCTCTTCGGCGATTTCCTTGACGATGGCTAGCGTTTGCGTGCGGCGATACTGTCCGCAGGTTGCGAGAATGGCGTTCACGAGTGCGACAGGAGCGGCATAGGAGGCGCCGAAGGAAGTGGATTCGACGCTGGCGAGGAAGACTTCGTCACATTCGCGCGCGAGCGGAGAGACGTAAGTATCGGTGATGCCGACGCAGTAGGCGCTACGGCCGCGTGCCAGGTGCACGCCTTCGACGGTTTGGCGCAGGCCACGGCGGAAGCTTATTGCAAGAACGAGATCGCTCTTGTTTACGGTGCGGACGAGGTGGGCGATGCGGCCGGCGGACGTCCCGGTGAAAACGGGAAGTCCCAGCAGCGTAATTTGATACTCCAAATAATCCGCGAGAGTGGCGGCTAGATCTCCTGCGAGAATGACGATGCGGCGCGCGTCGTAGAATCGTTTTGCGAGGGCGACCAGGCGCTGTGCGTCGAGACTATTCTTGAGGCCGTGAAGATTTTTGAGGTCCTGCTCGAGAGCCTCACGAACATAGGTGGGCATGCTGCTGACCTTGCCCGCGGATTGCATGGTGTCGAGCGACGTGGCGAAGGCGATGGAGAGATCGTGGAGGTGGCGCTGAAAGTCGCGATAGCTGGCGAAACCGAGGCCGCGGACGATGCGAACGACCGTGGCGGGGTCGGTTTTTAGTCGCTTGGCCATGGCGCGGACACTTAGAAGAACGTAGTCACGCGGGTGCTCAAGAATCGGGCGAATAATCTCCTGGCGCTTGGCGCTGAGAAGCTCGATGCGCTCGGCGAGCGAAGGCGCCGAGGCTTGAGGGGGAACAGGTGGTCGTTTCATGGCGCCAGAGAATTGCCTAAAAGCTCCGTCGTGTCAACTAGGCTGAATAGTTAATTGAGATAACGATTTGAAGATAAAGATAGTCTCGCCAACAGCCGACACTGCTCTGCTGTTGCGCAAGACTTTCGCAAGACCCGCGATTCAGAATCCACTCTCTATCGAGAAAGACGGAATGACAGGCGATTCTGTTTCATTGTTATTTCTTCGAGGCTGCGGCTTTTTCTTCGAGGCCTGGAGCGACGATGGGCTGAAGAAAAGGCATCATGGCGCGAAGTTTGGGGCCGAGCTGCTCAACGAGATTGCTTTGCTCGCGCTTGCGAGTGGCGAGGAAATTGGGGCAGCCCGCTTCGTTTTCCGCGATCCACTTTTTTGCAAAACTGCCGTCACGGATTTCGGCGAGGATCTGGCGCATTTCTTCGCGCGTTTTTTGCGTGATGATGCGCGGGCCGGCAGTGTAGTCGCCGTGCTCGGCCGTATCGCTGACGGAATAGCGCATGTAGCTGAGGCCGCCGCGGTAGATGAGGTCGACGATGAGCTTGAGCTCGTGCATGCACTCGAAATAGGCCACTTCGGGTTGATAGCCGGCCGCGACGAGCGTGTCAAAGCCCGCTTTGATGAGTTCGCTGACGCCGCCGCACAGGACCGCTTGTTCGCCGAAAAGATCGGTCTCGGTTTCCTCGGTGAAAGTCGTTTCAAGTACACCCGCGCGCGTGCAACCGAGGCCTTTGCCGTAGGAGAGCGCGAGCGCTTTGGCGTTGCCGCTGGCGTCTTGTTCGATAGCGATTAGCGCGGGAGTGCCGCCGCCTTCGGTGAAAACTTCGCGAACGCGATGGCCGGGAGCTTTCGGCGCGATCATGGAAACGTCAACATCTGCAGGCGGCTTGATGGTGCCGAAGCGGATGTTGAAGCCGTGGGCGAACATGAGCGTCTTGCCTTTGTGAAGATGCGGCTCAATGTCATCGCGGTAGAGCTTGGGCTGCTTGGTATCGGGCGTGAGTATCATGATGACGTCCGCCCATCTGGCAGCCTGGCCCGGCGTCATCACCGTGAGACCTTCCTTTTCGGCTCTCGCGCGAGAAGCGCTACCTTCGTGCAAGCCCACGCAAACGCTGACGCCGCTATCCCGCAGGTTCAGTGCGTGAGCGTGGCCTTGCGAGCCGTAGCCGATGATGGCGACTTTTTTGGATTGGATGAGAGCGAGATCCGCGGAGTCGTCGTAATAGAGATTTGCCATTTTTTCCTCTTGGGCCGGGTTACGGCCGGGATTTAGAACTCGTTGCTACCGCTGCAATCTGAGGGACGGTATCAGCTCCCCTTTTTTTGTAAGCGTTGCTGATAAAGGACTTAGGTCGCCTGCAATGCGCCCCAATTTAGCCGTTAGGGACGGTTTCGTCCACGGCAGAATGCCGGGCTGAAGCCCGGCGCCTACACTCGCCACATTGACGGGCCAGCTGTGCTTGCGAAGAAGGGCACGATGAATCGTGCCCCTACAACTGCTCCGTTGAATTTCCGGGCTGACCTTTGGTCTCCCCCTTTTTTTGTAAGCGTTGCTGATAAAGGACTTAGCCTCACTGTGCGCCTCGCCACGCGATTAGCTCGTCACCAGGCTCTGAGCGGGGGCATCGGTCGCGGTTGGCGGACGGAGTAGGTCGCCGCCGCGGGTCATGCTGATGCGGCCGCTGCGGGCCATTTCGAGAACGCCGAACGGGCGCAAGACTTCCAGGAGGCCATCGATTTTGTCGACGGTGCCGGAGACTTCGATGATGAGCGATTCCGGAGCGACGTCCACCACGCGTGCGCGAAAGACTTTGATGAGCTCCATCAGATGCGGGCGGGATTGCTGGTCGGCTTGTACTTTGATCAGCGCCAGGTCGCGTTCGAGCAGGGAGCGTTCGGAGATATTCTCGGCGAGAAGGACGTCGACGAGTTTTTCGAGGCTGGCTTCGAGACGATGGCCGCCCTTATCGTCGGTGTGGGCGACGATGGTCATGCGGGCGATCTGCGGGTTGTCCGTCGGGCCAACGGTAAGAGAGTCAATGTTGATGGCGAGGCGGCGGGCCAGCGACGAGACGCGATTGAGCACGCCCGGTTTGTTTTCGACGTAAGCGACTAGTGTTTGCATGTGCTGTCCTCTTTGCTCGCGATTTTGCTCATGGCTCTATGGCTCGGTTGCCGTTTCGACGAGTGGATTATTCGGGCGGCGAATCATTTCGTGGAGCGATGCGCCCGCGGGAACCATCGGATAGACGGAATCTTCCTGCTCGACGCGGAAGTCGATGAGAACGGTCTCCTTGGATTCACGCGCGGAGCGAATCGTGGGGAGCACGTCGCCGCGAGCGGTGATGCGCTCGCCGCGAATGCCGAATGCGTTTGCCAGTGCGGCAAAATCTGGAGCGACGAGCGGAGTGGCGACGTAACGCTTGTCGTAGAAAAATTCCTGCCACTGGCGGACCATGCCGAGAAAGCCGTTGTTGATGATGGCGATCTTGATGTTGATCTTTTCCTGGACGATGGTGGCGAGCTCGCACATGGTCATTTGGAAGCCGCCATCGCCGACGACGACCCAGACTTCGGAGTCTGGCTTGGCGAATTTGGCGCCGATGGCGGCGGGCAACGCGAAACCCATGGTGCCGAGGCCGCCGGAAGTGATGAGCGTGCGCGGCTGATTGTGGTGGTAATACTGCGCTTCCCACATTTGGTGCTGGCCGACGTCGGTGACGACGATGGCTTCGCCACACGTTTCTTTCCAGAGGTCGTTGATGACGTGAGCGGCGTAGAGATGGCCGTTGTCGGGAAGGCTTTGAATGTCGCGGACCGCGGAATCGCCCTTTAGTTCCTTGATGTGCGAGAGCCACGGAGCGCGGTCGGGATTGACGATGTGCGGAATGAGTTTTTCGAGAGTTTCGCGGGCATCGCCGATAAGAGCCGCGTCCACTTTGACGTTCTTATTGATTTCCGCGCGGTCGATTTCGATGTGGATCTTGCGGGCGCCCTTTGCGTAGGTGCGGAGGTCGCCGGTGACGCGGTCGTCGAAGCGCATGCCGACGGCGATAAGCAGGTCGGACTCTTGAATGGCGTGATTGACCCATGCTTCGCCGTGCATGCCCATCATGCCGAGATTCATCGGATCAGAAGCAGGGAAGCAGCCGATACCGAGCAGGGTCATGGCAACGGGAATGTTGCAGGTGCGAACGAATTGCTCGAAGGCGCGCATGGCGCCGGAAAGCATGATTCCGCGGCCTGCGAGGATGATCGGGCGTTTTGCGGTGTTCAGCAATTCGACGGCGCGATCGAGTTCGGCCTGGTTGTGATCGTTGCGCACGCGCTTCTGGGGGAGTTTGGGCGTGGCGGCTTCCCAATCGAATTCGGCGGAGGCTTGTTGCGCGTCTTTGGTGATGTCGACGAGAACGGGGCCGGGGCGTCCGGTGTTGGCGATCACGAAAGCTTCGCGAACGGTGCGCGCGATATCTTCGGCGCGGGAGACGACCACGTTGTGTTTTGTGATTGGCATGGTGATGCCGGTGATGTCGATTTCCTGGAAAGCGTCGGAGCCGAGCAGTTTGCTGCTCACTTGGCCGGTGATGCAGACGACGGGAGAGGAATCGAGCATGGCGGTGGCGATGCCGGTGACCATGTTCGTTGCGCCGGGGCCGCTGGTGGCCATGGCGACGCCAACGCCGCCGGTGGCGCGCGCATAACCATCAGCCATGTGCGTTGCGCCTTGTTCGTGGCGAACGAGAATGTGATGGAGCTTGGATTTGCCGAGGGCGTCGTAGACGGGAAGAATCGCGCCGCCCGGATATCCGAAAATATGCTTCACGCCCAGCTTGGTGAGCGATTCGCAGAGAATTTCTGCGCCAGTGAGTTTCATAGGGTCCTTCCCAATTGCGCGTGCGCAGGATTCGGCGCAACTGCTTGAGGCTGAGTTGGTGAAGCAAAAGATGCTGGTACGACGGTGACTGCGCCGATCGCCGCGGAAGAAACGAGCAAAGCGTACTTGGCCATCACGCCGCTGGTGAAACGCGGAGCGGGCGGCTTCCACGACGCGAGGCGCTTTTGAATTTCGGCGTCGGTTAGCTCGACGTCGAGTTTCCGAGTCGCAATGTCGAAGACAACGATGTCGCCATCGGCAATCGCAGCAATGGGTCCGCCGTTTGCCGCTTCGGGTGCAACGTGGCCGACCATGAAGCCGCGTGTGGCGCCTGAAAAACGCCCATCCGTGAGCAGAGCGACGGAATCGCTTAGGCCCGCGCCGACGAGCGCGGCCGTGACGGCAAGCATCTCGCGCATGCCGGGGCCGCCTTTCGGGCCTTCGTAGCGAATCACGACTACATCGCCAGCCTTAATTTGATTTTTATCGACGGCGGCGAAAGCGAGTTCTTCGTTGTCGAAAACGCGCGCAGGACCGCGGAAATGCTGGTAATTGTGGCCAGCAACTTTTATGACGCAGCCTTCGGGTGCGAGATTGCCTTTTAGAATGACGAGGCCACCGGTCGGCTTCAGAGGCGCGTCGACTTTTCGCACGACTTCCTGATTGGGAGTCTCTTTTGCGTCGGCGGCTTCTTCCGCAATCGTGCGGCCTGTTACGGTGATGGCATCGCCGCGAAGGAATTTCGCATCGACCAGTCGTTTGGCTACGAGCGCGGTGCCGCCAGCAGCGTACAGATCAGTGGCGACGAAACGGCCGGCCGGTTTCAGGTCAGCAATGATGGGGACGCGCGCGCTGATGCGGTCAAAGTCGTCGATGCTCAGCGGAATGCGCGCTTCGTTAGCGATGGCGAGCAGGTGCAAGACGGCATTTGTCGAGCCACCGGTCGCAGCGACTCCGGCGATGGCGTTTTCAATGGCGGTTTTGGTGATGATTTTGGATGGGGTGACGTTGCCGCGCAAAAGGTCCATGACAAGTTCGCCAGCACGATGGCCGGCATGAGCTTTGCCGGAATCCGTCGCGGGGACGCTCGATAGTCCCATGGGAGCGATGCCGAGAAATTCGCAGACGAGCGCCATGGTATTGGCAGTGAACTGGCCGCCGCAGGCGCCCGCTCCAGGGCAGGCGGTTTCTTCCAGTGCTTTCAGGCGTGCGTCGGACATGTCGCCGTGCGAATGGCTGCCGATGGCTTCGTAGACGTCCTGAATGGTGACAGAGTGGCCTTCAAATTTGCCGGGAGCGATCGAGCCACCATAGAGAACGAGGCCGGGAATATTCAGTCGCGCCAGCGCCATGATGCCGGCGGGGATAGTTTTGTCGCAGCCGACAAGCACGATGAGCGCGTCGAAAAGATTGCCGCGCGTGACGAGTTCGATGGAATCGGTGATGACTTCGCGGCTGATCAGCGAGGCGCGCATGCCCTCGGTGCCCATGGTGATGCCATCTGAAATCGAAATCGTGTTGAATTCTAGGGGAGTGCCGCCGGCGGCGCGGATGCCGTCCTTGACGTGCACGGCGAGTTCGCGAAGGTGATAGTTGCAGGGGCCGATTTCGATCCAAGTATTCGCGACGCCGATGAGAGGCTTCGAGAAATCGTCATCGCGAAGGCCACATGCGCGCAGCATGGAGCGTGCTCCGGCGCGGTGGGGGCCGTCGGTAATCGCGCTGCTACGAGACTTCAACAAAGATCCGGTCACAGTTGCGTCTCCTCCGCGGGTTTTCTGAAGCGTTCTACTGCAAATAGCTGCTCAAAAAAACCTTAGGCCATCATCTTGGTTTTGATGATGGCCTTTAAACTTTCTTTTGCTCTCGTGCTAGGCGGCCATCATCTATTTTTTACTCCCCGCACGATGACAGGGATAATTCTCACGACGCCGGTAATTACAATACCCTGCAAACGCGGTGCAGAGGCGGGCCGGTTCTTCGAGATGGCGACGGGAGTCATAATAAGCCGCCATGAAGATAACAGGATGAAGGCGGGGAAGTCAATCAGTCCAATTAATAGTTATGCTCATAGCAATAAGTTGTGCTTATAGGTGGAGCGCGCCGTACGCGCGAACAATCTTCAGGTATTTGTAGTTCGGCAGGGCATCTTCCCTTCGTTCGTTACATCTAACCTACTAAGAATACCGGTGTGTGGCGCAGATCACTGTTACGGGGCGGGATATCCATGGGACATGGCACTGATGTATTTATCGCGGGCGGAGGGCCTGCGGGACTTGCTGCGGCCATTGCGGCGCGGATGCGCGGCTTTCAAGTGATCCTTGCGGACGGCGCGAAACCACCCATCACGAAAGCGTGCGGCGAAGGACTGTTACCTGATGCACTCCAAGCACTTAGTGAGCTCGGAGTGGAACTGAGAGAGAGCGACGGCAGTGCCCTCCGGGGCATTCGATTTGAAGACGAGTGCTCGTCGGTGAGCGCGCGTTTTCCGGACGGTACTGGTCTGGGCGTGCGCCGGGAAACTCTTCACCAGAGAATGATGGAGCGAGCAGAAGATTGTGGAGTTTCCTTTCTGTGGAATACACCGGTGATGGGATTATTTGAAGAAGGAGTGGTAGCAGGAGGGAATAAAATTCGGGCTCGGTGGGTCATCGGAGCTGACGGAGGACAGTCACGCGTACGGCGGTGGTGTGGCCTGGAGGGTTTGTTCGAACAGAGAAGAAGGTTTGCGTTTCGAGTCCACTATCGTTTGGAGCCCTGGAGCGATTTCACGGAGATTCATTGGGGCAAAGAGGCGCAGGCCTACGTCACGGCGGTTGGCTCGCAAGAAATATGTGTCGTCCTGATTTCAAATAGGGCTGATTTGCGCTTTGAGGAAGCTCTTCAGGGATTTCCGATATTGTGTGGCCGGCTTAAAAGCGCGGCACATGTGGGACCTGAACGCGGAGCGGTGACCGGTATTTTCAACCTTAAGCGGCTGTACCGGAGAAATGTGGCGCTCATAGGAGATGCATCGGGCAGCGTGGATGCAATTACGGGAGAAGGACTTTCTCTCAGTTTCAGGCAAGCGACGGCGCTTGCCGATGCGCTGGTGGCGAACGATTTGGAACGCTATCAGAAGGCTCACCGGAGTTTGTTCCTGCGTCCCCGCCTCATGGGGCAACTGCTGCTTTTGCTTGCGCGGCGGAACGGCTTGCGTGAACGCACCATGCGAGCCCTCGAGGCAGCCCCGCAACTATTTGAACGCATGCTTGCATATCATGTGGGAGAGACGCGGCCGCTGCAGCTCGCGGCGGCCAGCGCCGTTTTCGGCTGGCAGTTTCTGACAGCCTGATTCTGACGGGAGATTGATGACGCAAAGACGGTATGGTGTGCTTGCAGCCAGATGGGATTGGATTTTCGCAGTTCTTGTTTTGGTTTCGGCATGCGCTTGGCCGCAAACACCACAGCCCGCGCCTCAGACGAATCCGGCCAACGTAACTCTGAATTTAGATGTGGCGCAAAGCAAATTGCACTGGACGCTCGACAGTACGCTGCACACCGTTCACGGGACATTCAATTTGAAGCGTGGCGTCGTGAAATTTGATCCGGCCACCGGTAGCGCCAGCGGTGAAATCGTCGTCTATGCGACTAGCGGCGAGAGCGGCAACGACTCGCGCGATAAAAAAATGCATGATGAAATTTTGGAGAGCGCGCGCTATCCCGAGGTGATTTTCCGGCCAACGAAAATCGAAGGCAAGGTTGCGGTGCCGGGAACGTCCGATGTGCAATTACAGGGAAAGTTTCTGCTGCACGGCTCGGAACACGATCTGACGGTGCCCGTACACGCTGAGCTGACGGGCGATCATTGGAAAGGGACTGCAAAATTCAGCGTGCCTTATATTCAGTGGGGATTGAAGAGCCCGAACACATTTTTGCTGAAGGCGGCTCCCGTGGTGGACATTGAGCTGGAGCTGAGCGGGACGCTGCAGAGAGGCGTGGCGCCGTGAAGAGGGCTACTCTTCCGCTTCCTGGGTGACGATGTGAACGTCGACCGGAGGAGATTCCCGGAGGAATCGGTGAACCGCGGAGAGGTAGAGGTACTTGCGCCAGTCGTGAATCGGCGCCCTGCCAAAAATTACCTGCGTAATATGTTTGGAGCGAACGAACTCCGCGACACTGTCGGCCACGCTGCGGCCCTTCAAGCGAATTACTTTTGCGCCCAGGCTTTCGGCAAACCGTAAATTTGCGGCTAGCGCGCTGGTGTTGGATTCTTTCGGGCCAATTTCCCGGTCGACGTGAACGACATACAGCTCCGCGTCCATGCGGCGAGCCATGCGGGCGCCTCGAGCGACGAGATACTGGCCGGCGGGATTCCCAGAAATGCAGATGGCCATGCGTTCGCGGACACCCCAATTTTTGCGGATGTCCTCGTCTTCCATGTAAGTTTCGAGGCTGCGGTCCACTTGCTCGGCGACCTGGCGAAGGGCGAGTTCGCGCAGAGCGATCAAATTGCCGCGGCGGAAGAAATTTTTGAGGGAGCGTTCGACTTTTTCGGTGCTGTAAACGTCGCCGCGCTTCATGCGGTTGTGCAGCGCTTCGGGAGTCAGGTCGACCATGACAGTTTCCGTGGCCGTCAGGGGAACCCAGTCCGGAACTGTTTCTCGCACAGTGATTCCGGTGATCGAGCGGACCACGGGCGCAATGCTTTCGATGTGCTGAATGTTTAGAGTGGAGACGACGTCGATCTTGGCGGCGAGAAGGTCCTGAATGTCTTCGTAGCGTTTGCGGTGTTTGCTGCCGGGAATATTGGTGTGGGCCAGCTCGTCAACGAGGACGACTTCCGGCTTGCGCGCGAGAATGGCGTCGACATCCATTTCTTCGAAGACCGTTCCCTTGTACTCGATCTTTTTGCGCGGGACGGATTCGATTTGCGAGGACAACTCTTCGATGCCTTTGCGGCCGTGAGTCTCGACGACGCCGATCACCACATCTTCGCCGCGGCTCCGGCGGCGAAGCGATTCGCTCAACATGCTGTAGGTTTTGCCGACACCCGGCGCATAGCCGAGGAACAGCTTAAATATGCCGCGCGCTTTCTGGGGCGGCGAGGCGACTTCCAGCCAATCCTCGGGCTTCTTCGGCAAGGCTTTATGTTCTCCGTATCAAAGAGGATGCATGCGATAGAATAGCAGGATGCAGAGAATGCTCGCCGGCCGCGCATTCGGATTTGCCGTGTCGCTGGCCATCGTCACCGGGATCACCGTTTTCTTTCGCCACGCGCGCGACGTCAATCAGACAACCATCGCGCTCACCTTTTTGCTGGCTATTCTAGCAGTTTCGGCGGTGTGGGGGATGGCCGTGTCGGTCTTTATGTCCGTCGCGGCGGTTCTGACGATCAATTATTTTTTCCTTCCGCCGGTGGGAACGTTTACGATTGCCGATCCGCAAAACTGGGTGGCGTTGCTCGCGTTTCTGGTGACTTCCATCATGGGGAGCCAGCTTTCCGCGCGGATCCGCAAGGAAGCCGATGTGGCACATCAACGGCGGCGTGAAATTGAACGGCTGTACAAGTTCAGCCAAAAGCTTCTGGCGGAGGGAAACGTCATTCAGCTGATGAATGCGATTCCCAATTACATTGTGGAGAGTTTCGAAGGCGGAGCCGCCGAGCTTTTTCTGCCGCAAAAAGACAAGTTTTATCGCTCTGGGTTTGGCGCCGCGCACCTGGATGAAGAAAAAATGAAGTCTGTTTTTCTGCGCGATGAAGGAGTATTCGAATCGCAAGAAGGGTTGTACTTTATCCCCGTGCGGATGGGTGTTCGTCCGATTGCAAGTTTGGGGATTTCCGGTTCGCGGCTTTCGCGCCAGACGCTGGACGCGGTGGGCAGCCTCGTGGCGATCGCCATCGAACGCGCGCGGGCCGTCGAAAAGCTTGGTGAAACGGAGGCCGAGCGCCAGGGCGAGCGGTTGAAGTCTGCGCTGCTGGATTCGATTGCGCATGATTTCCGGACGCCGCTGACATCGATCAAGGCCGCGACAACCAGCTTGTTGGGTGAAGAGACTCCAGATCGCGGGCAGACGCGCGAACTCTTGACGATCATTGATGAAGAATGCGACCGGTTGAACCGGCTGGTGGAAGAAGCGGCGGAGATGTCGAGGCTTGAGGCTGGAGAGTTTGAGCTGGATCTGGCTCCGACGCGGATCGGAGATATTATCGAAGCCGCTTTGGCGCAGTGCAATACGGCGCTGGCGGGTCGACGCGTAGATCTGAACGTGAGTCCCAGCCTTCCCCCTGTGCGAGCCGATTTGAATCGCATCAAGGATGCGTTGGTCCATTTGATTGACAACGCCAACATTTATTCGCCGAAGGATGCACCGATCACGATATCCGCGGAACTAAATGGGGAAACGGTCACCACCAGCGTGGCGGATCGCGGACCGGGCATCGATGATTTCGAACAGGGCATGATCTTCGACAAGTTTTATCGCGGCAAGGATCAGCGTTACCTGGTGCGGGGGACGGGGATGGGATTGCCGATCGCGAAAGCCATCATCACGGCGCACAAAGGCACCATCTCCGTGACTAGCCAACTCGGGCATGGTTCGGTGTTCTCGTTTACGTTGCCTGTGGACCGCAACGCGGGGGAGATGCGATGAACGCGGCGTCCATTCTTGTGGTGGATGATGAGCCGCAGATCCGGCGCGTGATGCGGACAACCCTCTCCAGCCATGGGTACGTCATCCGAGAAGCCACGACTGGTGAGGAAGCGGTCGAGGCAGTTCGCAAGGAACGACCTGACCTGATTTTGCTGGACGTCAATATGCCGGGCATAGGCGGCATCGAAGCGGCTCGCGAGATTCGGGAGATGAGCGATGCGCCGATCATTATGCTGACGGTGCGCAACGCGGAGCGCGACAAGGTTATCGCCCTTGATGCGGGGGCCGATGATTACGTGGTGAAACCTTTCGGGATTGAAGAGCTGCTTGCGCGAATCAGAGCGGCTTTGCGGCGATATGCGCCCGGCGATACGATTCCCACGTTTACCACAAAAGATTTGACGATTGATTTCGAAAACCGGCAGGTGGTGGTGCGCGGGCGCGATGTGCATTTGACGCCGAAGGAGTTCGATGTGTTGAAGCACTTGGTAGGCAATCTTGGGAAGCCGCTGTCGCATCGCCGGTTGCTGCAATCCGTGTGGGGACCCGAGTACGGGGAAGAAACGGAGAACTTGCGCGTGGTAATCAATCAGCTGCGCAAGAAAATAGAGAGCGATCCGGCGCGTCCGAAATATATTTTGACGGAGCCGTGGGTTGGATACCGGTTTCAAGCGCCCAAAGGCGCTCCTTCAAAGCCAACTGCAAGGAAAAGCTAAGAATTATTGTTTGGGATGCGATGCGTCGAGATCGAGATTTAGTTCGACGACGTTGACGCGGGGCTCGCCTAACAGGCCGAACTGTCTCCCCAGAGTGTGCTTTGCAACCAACCCTCGGAGATCTGTTTCGCTGATGCGACGCTCGCGAGAAACGCGCGGAATCTGGAACTCTGCGGCTGCGGGGGAAATTTCCGGATCCAGGCCAGAGCCCGATGTGGTGACAAGATCCACGGGGATTGCCGCGCCGGGGTTTTCCGCTCGCAACTTCTCCACATCACCTTTCACGCGATCGATGAGCTGGCGATTTGTGGGCCCAAGATTGGTTGCACCACCGCTTGGTGCAACGGGATCGTAGCCGTTGCCTGCGCCAGACGGACGCGGATGAAAATACCACGCGGCTGAGAAAGGCTGCCCGATCCGCTGAGAACCGACGACTTGCCCGTGTTGCACAATCATTCCGCCATTGGCCTGTGCAGGAAAGAACAGCTGGCCGAGACCGGTCACCGCCAGAGGGTAGAGCAACCCAAAGAGCACGGTCGTCACAAGGGTCATGAGGATCGCAATTCGCAAATGTTGCTTCATAGGATTCTCCCGGGCGCCAAATGCAGGTAGGTGATGGCCATGTCGATCAATTTGATTCCCAGGAAGGGCGCGACCACGCCGCCGAGCCCATAGACAAGAAGATTCTGGCGGAGCAGGGCAGCGGCTCCCAACGGGCGGTAACGGACGCCACGCAGCGCCAGCGGAATCAGCGCGATGATGATAAGCGCGTTGAAGATGACGGCCGAGAGAATGGCGGACTCCGGAGTGCTGAGCCGCATCACATTTAGAACTTCGAGTTGTGGAAATGCGGCGGCGAACATCGCGGGAATAATCGCAAAATATTTCGCGACGTCGTTGGCGACGGAAAACGTTGTGAGCGCGCCACGCGTGATGAGCAGTTGTTTGCCGATTTCGACGATTTCGATGAGCTTGGTCGGGTTCGAATCGAGGTCCACCATGTTGCCGGCTTCTTTCGCTGCTTGCGTGCCGGTGTTCATGGCGACGCCGACGTCGGCTTGCGCAAGGGCGGGTGCATCGTTAGTGCCGTCACCGGTCATCGCAACGAGCTTGCCCTTGGCTTGTTCGCGCTTGATGAGCGCCATTTTGTCTTCGGGCTTGGCTTCGGCAAGAAAATCATCCACACCCGCTTGACGCGCGATCGCGGCAGCCGTAAGCGGATTGTCTCCCGTGATCATCATGGTGCGAATGCCCATGGCGCGCAGGTGTTCGAAGCGCTCGCGCATTCCGCCTTTTACAATGTCCGTCAATGCGATGGCGCCGAGTACGTGGCGATTTTGCGTCACGAGCAGCGGCGTGCCACCTCCATTCGCAATCTCCCGCACGATAAGTTTAATTTCGGCGGGAACGACCTGGCCCTTTTCCGCCACGTACTTGTCGATGGCTTCCGGTGCGCCTTTGCGGACTTCATTGCCATCCATATCCACGCCGGACATGCGAGTCTGCGCGGAAAAGGGAATGAAGATGGGATTGTGGGGAGCAAGTTCGCGGCCGCGGAGTCCATATTTCTCTTTCGCAAGCACGACGATCGAGCGGCCCTCCGGTGTTTCGTCCGCAAAAGACGCAAGCTGCGCTGCACTGGCGAGTTCGACTTCAGTGACGCTGGGGCACGCATGAAAAGAGGTCGCCTGACGGTTGCCGAGGGTAATGGTGCCGGTTTTGTCGAGCAGCAGAACGTCGACGTCACCCGACGCTTCCACGGCGCGGCCGGACATAGCGATAACGTTGCGCTGAATTAAGCGGTCCATGCCTGCGATGCCGATGGCGGAAAGCAAACCGCCGATGGTCGTGGGAATCAGGCAAACGAGAAGCGATACGAGCACGAAAATGGTTTGTGGTGCGCCAGCATAAACCGCAAAAGGCTGCAGCGTCACGACGGCCAGCAAAAAAATGATAGTCAGCCCCGCCAAAAGAATATTGAGAGCAATCTCGTTTGGCGTTTTCTGGCGCGACGCCCCTTCCACGAGGCTGATCATACGGTCGAGAAAAGTTTCTCCCGGGTTCGAGGTGATGCGCACGCGAATTTCATCGGAAAGTACGCGCGTGCCGCCGGTGACGGCCGAGCGGTCTCCGCCAGATTCGCGAATCACTGGCGCGGATTCTCCGGTGATTGCCGACTCATCGACCGAGGCCACTCCCTCGACGACTTCGCCATCTCCCGGAACGAATTCCCCGGCAGCCACCAGTACTTGGTCGCCTGTCCGCAGTTTTGAGCTGGGTATAACTTCAGTCGAACCATCTGAGCGCAGGCGACGCGCTTCCGTCTCCGCCCTGGCCTTGCGCAGAGTCTCCGCCTGGGCTTTGCCGCGTCCTTCGGCCATAGCTTCCGCAAAGTTGGCGAAGAGCACGGTGAACCACAGCCACAACGTAATCTGCAAGCCGAAGCCGAACTCGCCGCTGTGGTGCAAGCCATCACGCACGAGTTGAATCGAAGTGAGAAGCGCGCCGACTTCCACGACGAACATGACGGGGTTCTTGATCATCGTGCGCGGATTCAGTTTGCGGAAAGAATCCACGATAGCGGTCTTCAGGATCTTCGTGTCCGTCAGTGCTTTCGACTTTACTTGGGATGCGCGGTCCATGGTTTCCTTGGAAGAAAGCTCCTCAAAATGCCTTGCCGGAAAGCATCAGCAGATGCTCCAGGATGGGGCCAAGGCTCAGCGCCGGGAAAAAGGTCAGCGCGCCAACAATCAAAATGGTGCTAATCAGCAGAACGCTGAAGAGCGGGCCGGTGACGGGAAAAGTGCCAAGAGAAGCAGGACTAACCTTTTTTCGCGCGAGATTTCCGGCGATCGCGAGAATCGGAATCACTACGAAAAATCTTCCCAGGAGCATGGCGATGGCGGTACTGGCGTTGTACCAGGTGGTGTTCGCGTTTAATCCGCCAAACGCTGAGCCGTTATTACCAGTCGCAGATGTATAGGCATAAAGAATTTGCGACAGTCCATGCGGACCCGGATTCGAAATGCTCGAAGTGCCAAATTTCGCAACTACCGCAATCGCGGCAAACACAAGAATGGTCAGGGAAGAAATGAGCACCGAAAGCATGGCCATTTTCACATCGAAGGATTCAATTTTCTTGCCGAGGTATTCCGGTGTTCTACCAACCATCAAGCCGGCAATGAATACTGCGAGAATGACGAAGACCAGAATCCCGTAGAGGCCGGAGCCCACGCCGCCAAAAATAACTTCGCCTAGCATGATGTTCACGAGGGGCACCATTCCGCCGAGCGGCGTGAAGGAATCGTGCATGCTGTTCACGGCGCCGCAGCTCGCGTCCGTGGTGGCCGTGGCAAAAAGGGCTGAGTTCGCGATGCCGAAGCGGACTTCTTTGCCTTCCATGTTGCCGCCGGATTGAAGAGCGCTCGCGGTTTGATCCACTCCCGCGAACTGAGGATTTCCACGCGCTTCCGCCCAGTACGCCGCGGTGAGGCCGACAAGAAAGAGCGCCGTCATGGCGCTCCAGACAGCCCATCCATGGCCTTGCGATTTCGTCATGCGGCCCAGCGTGTAGGTGAGGCCGCTCGGAATCGCAAAAATCAAAATCATCTCGAAGAAATTTGTGAAGGGCGTGGGATTTTCGTAGGGGTGAGAACTATTGGCATAGAAGAATCCGCCGCCGTTGGTGCCGAACATTTTGATGACTTCTTGAGAGGCGGTCGGGCCGGTCGCAATCACCTGCTGGGTAACAGTCTGCGAAACCGTTTTGCCGTCCGGCCCCTGTGTTTGCACGGTTTGCGGTTCGATGAGCTGCGCCGTGGTGTAAGGCTTCAAGCTCTGGACCACGCCTTGCGATACCAGCACCAAGGAACCAACGAGGCAAACGGGTAAGAGTACCCAGAGAAAACTACGCGTCAAATCCACCCAGAAGTTGCCGATGGTTTTCGATTCATTGCGCGAGACTCCCCGAATCACGGCAATCGCCAACGCAATGCCAACGGCTGCGGAGGCAAAATTGTGATAAGCCAACCCGGCCATTTGCGTGAGATAACTCATCGTGGTTTCTGGCGTGTAGGCCTGCCAGTTCGTGTTGGTGGTAAAGGATACCGCCGTGTTCCAGGCGAGATCCGGAGTCACGTTGGCGAATCGCTGCGGGTTCAAGGGCAGCCACTGCTGCAGCCTCTCGAGGAGATAAAGCAAAAGCAGGGAAACGGCGCTAAAGAACAGCATGGTCGTGCCGTATTCCGTCCAGCGCATCTCTTTGTTTTCGTCGACGCCGCAGAGGCGGTAGATGACGCGCTCCACTGGACGCAGCAAGGGATCTAGAAATGTCTTCTCGCGCTCAAACACACGCGCTAGAAAAACGCCGATCGGCTTTGTGATCAGGAACAACACCAGCACGTAAAGACCTATCTGAAACCAGCCATTCGCGGTCATGCCTAGAAGTTCTCCGGTTTGAGCAGCGCGTACATTAAATAGCCAAAGAGAAGCAGGCTAATGAGAATGAGGACGACATTTTCGAGCATCGGGAATCTCCGCCTTACTTCAGCCGTTCGCAGCCGCGCAAGTAGGCAATCGCGACAAGGAAAAAGCCGATCGTCACTAAACTGAAAATCAAATCCCGCACGCAACGCTCCCCTTCAGGCCCACGGTCGGGCGAGGTTCTTCACTCGGAGTACAAAACGAGATCCTAGGATACCCGGGGAGCCTTAGGGAATAGTCAAACGAACCTAAGGATTTTGTGAAGACTAAGTGAGGCCTGCGCTTGTTGCCAGCTTGTTAGTGCTTATGCGTTTCTGGCCAGTAAGTGATTTGAAGAGAAGCCGTTACATTCTTTTGAAGGCCTTCCGCTAGCAGCGGGAATCTCCATTGCTCGTATTGAACAAGGGCTGAAGCACCCACTTTCGGTTTGAGCCAATAGTCGACGCGCACGGACGCGTCGTTGACTGTGCCGCCATTCGGGATAAATTTGTTATCAACCTTGAGGTGACGATAGCCGAACTGGATGGAATTCTTCGGCGATAGCCAATAGCGGCTCCAGGCCTGAATGCCTGCTCCATCGCGACCGACCCAATCGCCCATCAAGAAATTCCGATTGGTGTACAGGTCGTGATAGTAGTTGTCCCAGTAGATGTAGCGGCCAGCGCCATTTGTGGAGACGGTGTCGCTCAAAGGCGCTTCGACTCTGAGATCCAGCTTCGATATTTTTGGAAAATGCGTGAGGTAGAAGCCTGGACTAAACCCGGCACGGCGCGGGGCGGCGAGCGGAGACGGATCATCGGCGGAAATGGAATCGTTGTAAATTGTGAGCCATTTTCGCAAGAACGGAAGGCGATAGCTGAAATCGAAACCGCCGTCGCGTTTTCCTGGATCCTTCGCGGCGGGCTTGACGCCATAGCTCGTCGCGCTGAAGTAGGAAAGAAAAAGGCGGTTCAACGTAAGCGGCCTGCCCTCGCCGCCGACTTCGACGGTGCGCGTAAAACCAAACTCGAGATTGGGCGTTGGCTTAAAGCTGATTTTCTCGCCGTGGAAATAGGGCGCGGGCGAAAACAGGTTTCCTTGAACCTGGCCGAAGAAGGAGTCCGTGCGCATCGGCCCGAGGAATCGCCCAATCCATGGCAAACGAAACGGCGAGACGCGGTCGATATGAATCATTCGAACGGGAGCGGCATTGTCGGAAAAGAGCAGAGGCCCGCTTTCGCCGGGGCCCCACCACTGGCTTTCTTGGCCGTAGGAGAGTTGCCAGCCCGCGAGAGTCAGACCAACGTACGCATCGAGGAGTCTCGCCTGGTTGAGAGTGGGCTGCGTGCGAGCTGGGAGGCCGGGGTTGGCGTCGATGTTGTTGAGGACCGACTGGACCTCGGGCGTATTCTCCGGGCCGGACGGCGCGTGTTGATATTCGCCGCGCGCGTAAACGACCCAGCGACCTGCGGTGGCCCAGCCGGAAAATCCGGCGATGCTGTTGAAGCCTTCTTGAAAAGGGCGGCCAAAGTCGTTGTAAATCGTTTGGCCGAAATGATAACCGTCGGTAAGAGGCGGTCCGGAAATTTCAGAAACGCGAGTGTAAACAGACTCGAGCTGGATCGCGCGATTACTGCCACCGGCGAGCAGCGCAAGTTCCGGGACAAATTCTTGCCGAAGCGAGTCATACAATTGTACTGACATCGACTGGGGATTTGCATCCTGCAGGCGGTCGCCGGCTTCGGAAACCATTCTGGCGCATTCCAGTCTGGTCCAAGGACGCATTCCCAGGATGGCGTCGTTGACCGCGCCGGTGGCGATCAGCCGCTCGAATAGCGGATAGACCCAGCTGTCGAGCGGCACGTAGGGAGATCCCATCTGTCGAGGCGTGCGGTCGGTTTCCTCAGGTGGTTTATCGGAGAGACTCTCGGCGACGCTTCCGCCTAGTTCGGAATTGTGGTGCGTGCGATAAACTTGCCAGCCGGTGAGCCAGCCGATTCCGGTGCCGACGAACGCGTCGGCAGGAAAATGTTTTTCTCCGCGCACGCGCGCGTAGGTGATGGCTGTGGCGGCGCCGTAGGCGAGTATTTTTGTGAGTGGCCCCGGATATTCGTGGCTGATGACGCTGGCGATGGCCCAGGCGGTGGTGGCGTGGGTTGAGGGAAAAGAATCGCCGCCCTGCCAAAATTTGCCTTGAAAATTGTTATTCGGAGGCCGCTCTCGGCCTGTAGCCAGGCCAACCGCTGTCGAGACAAACAGGCCGTCTAACGCGGCTTCGCCGCTTAGGAATCCCGTTTCGCGCTTGTGCTCGTCATGGGTCACTTTTCCGTAGAAATAGAGGCCTGCGCCTACACCTGCCATTCCTGCAAGACCGTAGTTGGAAAAACTTGTGTAGTGCCGCAGAGTTGAAGGCGTGTGAGATAGATGAGAACTCGCGTCTTGATCCGTCACCAAAAATCCTGCCGTGAGCCCTGCAAACGGAACCAGCCATGTTGCGTCGCCCAGGCGGAGGTGCGCTGGGCTTGTCCAAATCGCTTTTTGATCGTTGAGCGAGATTTTTGAGCAGCGCCAACCCCAGTTCATTCTCGGGGGCGGCTTCGGGTAGGCGGACGCTCGAGGAATCTTTCGCTTCGGTTCGATTGTCCGCGCGCAGAGGTTCCGTCTTTTCGACGCGCTGCGGATCTTGCTGATTTTCTGGCGGAGTGGATTGTGCTCCGCAGTTGGTGCAGACGGCAGAGCCTACGCAACAGACTGCAACGAGCCAACAAAATATGTTCCTGACGTTCATGTTCGTAGCTGGCGCGCTCCTTGCCTCACGAATTGGGAAAGGCACAGGGCTGGCCATTTCCAAAGAAAATTCAAATGGTTCGCTAAGCGGTGTCTTATGAATGGGTTGTTGGGTTTTGCGTGCGGATTGCGGAGCACTAAAGCGAAACAAACTCGAAGCTCAGTGCCAAAATGGAATTAGTTTACGGCTGGCTGAAGCTTGCAGCAGAGAGGGCTAACGACAGCGGCGATAGCAGATGCGAGGATGAGTTCTCAGATTGGGAGACGCAATTTTGCTTCGCATCCTCGGCCGTCGCGGCGGTTTTGCAGAGTCAACGTGCCGCCGTGGGCTTCGGCGATTTGGCGGCTGAGGACGAGACCGATGCCGGAGCCACCCTGTTTTGTGGTGAAGAAGGGGACGAAAAGGTTAGCGGTGTTGGAGATACCCGGCCCTTCGTCGAGCACCGAGACTTCCATGTAAGAGCTGTACCTGGACCAAGTTACTTTTACACCGCCGCCGGTTTCGTGGGCGGCGTCGGCGGCGTTGTGAACGAGGTTGATCAAAAGCTGTTCGAGCTGATCCGCGTCCGCTGAAATAACGAGCGGCGGACCTTTTTCCAAACGCACTTTGGCGCGTGCTTCGAGATTGGCGACTCGCGTGACCCATTCCGTGACATTGACAGGAGCGAGGGTCGGCTGCGGGAGACGTGCGAGCCGCGCGTAGGCAGCCATGAAGCGGCCCAGGGCTTCCGTGCGCGACCGGATAATGCTGAGGCCGTGGCGCATGTCTTCCAACATGGATGCTGCGGCGCTGCCCTGCAGCTCCGGCAGATTGACCGTTCCCGCGAGTCCGCTTTCCAAGCTTTGGGCTACCGATTGGATCGGCGCGAGCGAATTGTTGAGCTCGTGGCCGAGAACGCGGATGAGCCGCTGCCATGCTTGGCGCTCTTCGTCGCGCAGAGTGCGGCTGAGGTCGCTGAGCACGATTAGATCGTGGGGCAATCCACCCTGGCGGAAAGAGCCACGGCGGACGCCCCAGCGCCCAGAGCCGCCTGGGAAACTCAATTCCATGGTGCGCGCTGTTTCGCCTTCGAGACACGCCTCCAGTCCAAGCTCCGCGGCGGTAAAGCCTAAGAGGCGTTCGCTGGGCCTTGAAAGAAGGCGCTCGCCGGCGCGATTGACGAGCCGCAACTGGCGCAAATTATCGAATGTGAAAATGGCTACGTCAATTTCCTCCATCACGGCACGCAGCAGCCCGGTGGCTTCGAGCGCTCCCAAGCGTTGCGAGCGAAGGGTCTCGCTCAACGCGTTTACTTCTATCATCACTTCGCCGAGGGCGTCGTCGGAACGTGCATCGCGCGCGCGGAAGGAAAAATCCTGTTCGCGCATCGCGGAGAGGAGATTCGACAGCGTTTGCAGGGAGAAGACCACGCGATGGCGCAACGAAAGCGCGAAGCCTAGCCACAGAGTCACGATAAGAAACGTCAGCGTCCAGGCGGTTCGCGACGAATAAGAGCCGTTCCAGAGGAGAATCAGGGAGATCAACGAGCCGGGCAATCCCGCCGCCAGCGCGAGGAGCTGGATGCGACGTTCGTACGTGAGGCGTCTCATTCCAATCCGTGTTTTTGCAGACGGCGATACATTGCGCTGCGGCTGAGTCCGAGGGCCTTGGCTGCCTGGCTGACGTTTCCGTCATGACGGGAGAGCGTGCGCTGAATCAGGTGGCGCTCGACTTCATCGAGGCTCATTTCCTCGAGCCGGACCGTGCCACCCGCAGCGGCGGAGCGCAGGCCAAGGTCAGCGGAACGGACCAATTGTCCTTGGGCAAGCAGCACGCCACGCTCGATGGCGTGATCAAGTTCGCGCACATTGCCGGGCCAGGGATGCTCCAAGAGGAGCTGCGTCGCGCCGGGATCGAAGCCTGAGATGCTTTTGCGATAGCGCTGCGCATAGCCACGGAGAAAGTGGTGCGCGAGTAAGGCGATGTCTTCGCGGCGTTCGCGCAGCGGTGGAAGATGAATTTCGATGGTGTTCAAGCGAAAAAGCAGGTCCTGACGAAAGCGTCCGGCCGCAGCTTCGGAAGTTATTTCGGCGTTGGTGGCGGCCAAGACGCGGACGTTTACGCGCCGCGTGGACGAGGAGCCGACGCGTTCGAGTTCGCCGGTTTCCAGGACGCGCAAAAGCTTGGCCTGCAGATTCATGGGCACGTTGGCGATCTCGTCCAGAAAAAGAGTGCTGCCTTCGGCAAGTTCGAAACGGCCGACGCGATCGTTGCGCGCGTCAGTGAAGGCGCCTTTCACGTGGCCGAAGAGTTCGCTCTCGAAGAGGCCTTCGGAGAGGCCGCCAGCGTTCACCGTCACCATCGGTTTTCCGGAACGCTGCGAAAGCGCGTGCAGAGTTTGCGCAACGACTTCTTTTCCCGTGCCATGCTCGCCGGTGATGAGCACGCTGGCGTCGGATGGTCCCACGCGGCCGATAAGGTCGAGCACGGGTTGCATCACGGCAGCTTCGGCGATGAGTGTGGGACGCGATTCAGCGCGGAGGAGGCGATTCTCAGCCTCGAGTCGCGAAGCTTGCCGCAGCGCGTTGCGAAGATCGATCTGGGTGCGAAGAATGGTCAGAAGCCGCGCATTGTCCCAGGGCTTTTGTATGAAGTCGCGAGCGCCCCGGCGCATGGCTTCCACGGCGACTTCCACGCTGCTCCAGGCGGTCATCACGACTACGGGCAGCGTTGAGTCCGCCGCTTGGACGCGGCTGAGCAGATCGAGCCCTTCTTGGCCGGAAGTAGTGTCTCGCGCGTAGTTCAGGTCCATGATGACGGCGTCGAACTCGCGTGATTCGATGGCCGCGAGTGCTTCGGCGGGCGAGGCGGCTAGCTGCGTCTCGTAATTCTCACGCTTGAGAAGCAGGCGCAACGCGTCGCGGATGTCCGCTTGATCGTCCGCCACGAGGACGCGATAGGGATGGATCGTTGGGTTTTTCATGCGTGTCGGAAGCTACTATCCATCCAAAGTGAGGTCGTATTTAACCAGCCTGTTGAATACGCACTCCCCTGAAACCGTTGCACAACTCCACTCCTATTCAACGAGGTCAAACACTTAGCTTGTGAAAACCGTTTAAATCCCAAGGCGAAGCTAATTCCCAGAAAAACGCGAAGTTCGCTTTTGCGGACTCTCCCTCAGCCGACCTTTGCGACATTGCTGGTTTCGCTGACCACCCAGCCGTCTTTGAGCTGGATGACCCGGTGGCTGTAGGCGGCGTTGCGCTCGGAGTGCGTCACCTGGATGATGCTGGTGCCGGCTTCGTTGAGCTTGCGGAAAAGCTCCATGATTTCTTCACCTTGCGCGGAGTGAAGGTTGCCGGTCGGCTCGTCGGCAAGAATCAGCTTGGGACTTTGAATGACCGCGCGAGCGACTCCAACGAGCTGTTGCTGCCCTCCGGAGAGTTGATTGGGGAACAAATCCTTTTTGCCGACGATGTTGAAGCGGTCGAGAATGTCGCAGACAAGGCTGACGCGCTCTTTGTGTGGGACGTTCTTATAGGAAAGGGGGATTTCCAGGTTTTCAAAGACCGTCAAGTTGTCGATGAGGTGGTAGCTTTGGAAGACGAAGCCAATGTTGGCTTTGTGCAACTCGTTGCGCTTCTTGACATTAAGCCTGTGGACTGGCTCGCCGTTGAAGTAGTACTCGCCCGTCCAGGAGCCATCGAGCATGCCGATGATGCTCAGGAGCGTGGACTTACCGGCTCCCGAGGGGCCCATGAAGGTGACAAACTCGCCGGGCTGGATTTCTAGCGATACGCGGCGCAAGACATAGAACTTGCTGCCGCCCGCTTCGTAGACCTTTTCCATGTTGCGCAACTGAATCAGAGGTTCCACTCTCGCTCCTTCGGCGCCGATAATAAGATAACGCCGGAAAACATCTTCCGTTTCGAGACTATCACACTTAAAAGCGCGGGGTCCTGCGCTCCGGCGGGCTCAGCCAGACTTGCGCGCTGCCGGAAGCTCGAGATGCCGGGCTCGTGCCTTGCGGGGGCATTAGCCGGCTTGGCTCGAAGCCGGGCGGGGCTCTTACAGGGTAAACAAGCCCCGCCCCTACAAGGCGCTGGTATTTTCTCATTCGTAGCGCAGGGCGGTTAGTGGGTCCATGCGCACGGCACGCCGCGCGGGGAGGTAGCAGGCGAGTGTCGCAACCGCAGCCAGAAGCAAGGGTAGCCCTATGAAGGCAAACGGGTCGGCAGCTTTCACGCCGAAGAGAATGCTGGAAAGTAAGTACGCAATCCCCAAAGCGACTGGCAGCCCGATAGCCATGCCAACCACGGTCAGGAACAGGCCATTTCCCAGGATAAGTCTTTGAACGTCCTTCGACGAGGCGCCCATCGCCATGCGCACGCCGATCTCGTGCGTGCGCTCGCCGACCGAGTAGGACATCACGCCGTAAATTCCGACGGAAGCGAGGACCAGCGCGATGAGCCCGAGGACGGCCATCATTCCTGCGACGTACGCTATGCCAACAATCGAGTTCGAGATGACTTTGTCAAATGGCAGCACGTCGAATAGAGGGAGATTTGGATCAACGGCAGCGGCCGCGCTTCGCACGGCGGGAACGAAAGTCAACGGATCGCCTGCTGTGCGCAAGACCACGGAAGTATAGAAGGGGGGCGATTGCAGATAACTTCTGTAGATCGTTGGCAATTCCTGCTTGTTGATCCAGCTGTAGTGGACATCGTCGACGATGCCGACGATCGTTAGCCATTGGCTGTCGCTATCGGCAGTGCCAATCTTGATTTTCTTTCCAATCGGATTTTCACCGGGGAAGTAGCGCGCCACCAGGTTTCTGCTGATGTCCGCCACGGGAAGCGTGGTATCCGCATCCGAGTCTTTCAGTTGGCGCCCATCGCGCAGGCCAATATTCATAAGGCGAAAATATTCCGGACTCACCGTTTCGACCATCGAGCTGATGACCTCGCCACGCTCTTGCGAAACGCGTCCCTCAATCTTGAAGGGCAGCATGTCCGCGCCGCCGCCGTTTGCATAGGGGACGTAGCTAGCGAGAGCAGCTGATTGGACGTTGGGAATAGCAGCAAGCCGTTGCAGCATTTGCTGGTGGAACGCCGTGCGCCCGGACTTTTGCTGATACTGATGCTCGGGCAAGTTTAAAGTGAGCGTCAGGACCGAAGCGGGGTCGTAATTTTCGTGCACGGTGATGAGCGCGCGGAAGCCCTTCACGAGTAGTCCCGCGCCGACCAAAAGTACGAGTGCGAGTGCGATCTCCGCGACAACCAGAACGCTCCTCAAACGATGACGCGAACGCCCTGCGCTCGTGCCACGCCCACTCTCTTTTAGAGTTTCGCTGATGTGCGTCTGCGAATGGAGCCACGAGGGCGCAATCCCGGAGACAATGCCGCTGACGACGGCGATGCCCAGTGTAAAGAAAAATGCGTTGGCATCGAGGCTGATCGAATTCCAGCCGGCGATGAATTTAGCAACCTCGGGAGGCATGTGATTCACGATCAGGTAAACCCACCACATCGCAAGAACCAGCCCTAGCGCCGCTCCGGCCAACGACAGCAATATGCTTTCCGTCAGCAATTGGCGGATGATGCGGATGCGGCTTGCTCCCATGGCGGTCCGCACGGCGAGTTCCTTGCTTCGTCCCGTGACTCGCGCAAACTGCACGTTGGCGACGTCCGCGCAGGCGATCAGCAAAACAAATCCCACTGCACCCAACAGCAAGAAAGTGAATTGCCGGGTGAGGTCGCTCGTCGCGAAATTGGGAAGCGTCATCACGCGAAGATTCCAGCCCTTGTAATCGTCGGGATAAGCGGCGGCTTGGCGCGCTCTTATGGTGCGCATCTCCGCGGTAGCCTGTTCAATAGAGACTTGCGGCTTGAGGCGCGCAAAAACCCACATGTTGCGGACATCGCGCGCCGCGCGGCTCTTCAGGTCCAAGGAAAGCGGCACCCAGGCTTCCGCCGGCTTGGGGTAATCAAATCCTTTGTTCATCACACCGACGACGACAAAGGCTTTGCCATCTACTTTCAAAACTTTGCCGAGAATATTCGGATCCGAAGCGTAACGTTGTTCCCATAGACCGTAACTTAGAATGATTTCCTGGTCTTTGCCGGGCTGATCTTCTTCGGGAAGAAAAGTGCGGCCAAGGTGAGGATGCACATCGAGCACATCGAAAAAATTTGGCGTGACGGAAAACCCTTGAATCTTTTCTGGTTCACGGTCTCCGGTTAGATTGATGGAGTCCCAGTTGTACGCTCCCATTTTTTCAAATGAGCTCGACTGGCTTTGCCATTCAAAATAAGTCGCGGGAGCGACGCCGTTCAGGTCAATGTTCTGGTCCGGTCGAGCTTCCACGAGAGCGGCAACACGGTCCGCGTGTTCGAAGGGAACTGGATGGAGCAAGAAGGCCTCGGCCACACTGAACATCGCCGCGTTAGCGCCGATGCCCAGCGCCAGCGCGGCCACGCACACCAACGTAGTAAGCCGGTGCTTGACGAGCATCCGCACACCATAACGGATGTCCTGCCCGATCGTTCCCATGGAGCGCCCCTTGGCCGGACGCCCTTAAGCGCTAACGCCGGCTTCCTTGGTTTCTTCGACGATGCGGCCGTCAAACAGGTGGATGGTACGATCGGCGAAATTTGCGTAGCGCTGGTCGTGGGTAACCATGCAAACCGTCGCGCCGTTGCGGTGCAAATCGCGCAGCAACTCCATGACAGCTTCGCCATTCTTGGAGTCCAAGTTACCAGTCGGCTCGTCAGCCATCAGGATGAGGGGATCGCCAACGAGTGCGCGAGCCACGGCTACGCGCTGTTGCTGACCGCCAGAGAGTTGCGACGGATAGTGCCGCAGGCGGTGGGCCATGCCAACGCGTTCGAGCGCGTTTTGCACCTTCTGCTTGCGCTCGGCGGCGCTGGTCCCGCGGTACGTCAGCGGTAGCTCGACGTTTTCGTACACGGTGAGGTCGCCGATGAGGTTAAAGGCCTGGAAGATGAAGCCGATCTCGCGATTGCGGATGCGTGTGCGCTCGCTGATCGTGAGCTTTCCGACGGGCTGACCATTCAGCATGTAGCTTCCGTCGCTCGGCGAATCGAGCAGACCGAGAATCGAGAGCAGCGTTGACTTGCCGCAACCCGAAGGTCCGGCAATGGAGATATACGTACCTTTCTTGATCTCCAGGTGGATCTCTTCGAGTGCGTGGGTCTCCACTTCGTCGGTGTAGAAAACTTTCTTTACGCCTTCCATTTTAATGAGTGTAGGTGCGTCTGACATTTCGTCTCCTTAACCAAGTTTAGTCTTGAAACTCATGCTGCAAATTCGTTTTGCCGAGCCCCGACTGCTGTGCCAGCTGCTTAAAACCCTTTCACTTACTGATAACGCAGCGCCACCAGCGGATCGACGCGTGTGGCACGCCTCGCTGGAATGAAACACGCTGCAAGAGCTATAAGCGCGATCAATCCCAGGCCCAGTGCATAGACGACGGGATCACCTGCGTGCACGCCATACAACAGCGATTCGCTGAAGCGAGCCAGCCCGTACGCCAGCGGTAGGCCCACGGCTACCCCGATCAGCACCATCGAGCCGACTTCCTTGAGGATCAACAAACGCACATTGCTGGCCAGCGCGCCAAGAGCCATACGGATGCCGATTTCCCTCGTTCGCTGTACAACAACATACGCCAGCACTCCGTAGATGCCCAGCGCCGCAAGCAGCGCTGCCAGTCCGGCGAAGCATGCCGAAAGTACCGCGACCATTCGTGCTGAAAACAGATCTTCTTCCACCACCCGTTGCATGGTCTTTAAGTCATATACCGGCAAATTCGCGTCCAACTGTCGAACTGTATCCTGCAAGCTGGAAGCAAGCAGCAACGGATCTCGCTGCGACCTCACGTAAAACGTCATCCGTGTAATCTTTTGTCTTTGCGCATACGGCGTATACACATAGGGCTGAACCGCGGTGCTCACGTGTTCTTGCTTTACGTCTTTCACAACGCCAACAATTTCGATATCCGGCACGACTTTGTCGCCGCCGCCAAATGCAAAATGTAGTCCGAGCGGATTTCGCCCGGGGAAAAAGCGCTTGACCATCGATTCGCTTGCGAGCGCAACTTTTGGCGCCGTAATTCCATCCGCCTCCGACAATTCGCGTCCAGACAAGAGAGGCACGCCAAGGGTTGAGAAGTAGTTTGGGCTAATTGCGATCCGGTCCACGTCCTGCAGTTCTTCCGGGACCTGCACGCCTCCTTCGGCGGTAATGTTGCTTCCCTCGTCGTCGCCGGAAAGCGTGGCTACGTCTCCGGACCCCACCGAAATCACGCCCGGGATGGACGCGAGTCGAGCGCGGGTTTGATCCAGCAGCGCGATGGACCGCGGGGTGTCGTATCCGTTGAGTGAGGGCTGAATCGAAAAGGTGATGACGTTATCCGTCTTCAATCCCAAATCCTGATTCCGCAGATTCCACAGCGAGCGCATGAAGAGACCGGCGCCGGCGAGGAGGAGCATCGTAAACGCCACTTGTCCGGCAACCAGGAGCTTGCGGAAGCCAACGTGCGCCACGCTTGCTGAGGATGTCGAACCCTGATCTTTGATGACGTCGGAAACCCCGAGCCGCGTCACGCGCCAGGACGGAATGATTCCGAAAAGGATTCCCGAGAGAAGAGTCGCGCCAATGGCAAAGAGCAAGACGCCGGTGTCCAGGTTCTCCGTCAGTCCGTGGATTCCAGTGTTCGCTGCAACGATCGGCGTGAGGATGCGCATCAACCACGTGCCAAGCAAGAGCCCAAACGCGCCGCCGCCAACCGCGCACAAGAGGGACTCAATCAATAACTGCCGAACCATTCTCCCCCGGCTGGCACCGAGTGCCGTTCGAATGGCGAACTCCCGTTGGCGCGCCGCGCCGCGGGCCAGCAGCAAATTCGCCACGTTCGTGCAGGCAATCAGAAGCACGAGCGCCACCATCACGAACAGTGTGATGATTTGGGCTCCGGAGTCTCGCTGGACGACGGTGCGACCGCGCGAACCGGTGGAGAGTAAGATTTTCTTTTCCAGAAATTGTTTGCGCTTCTGTTCGGTCCAGGCGGACTTAATCTGCGGGAGTTGCTCTTCCAGCAAGGGGCTGTAGGCTGCGTTGATTCCCGCTTCCGCTTGTTTTTCGGAAACGCCGGGCTTCCGACGAGCGAGCAGAGTCATCCAGTAGTCATTCCAGCCGTCGAGCGTTTCACCATACTCCGTCATCTGCTGGGTCATCATCATCGGGACGTACAGATCCGGTGTTTTGCCGACCTGTACGCCTGAAAATCCCGCTTGCGAGACGCCCACCACGGTCATTTCGACGTTGTTGATCAGCAGCACTTTGTTCAGAACGCTCGGGTCGGCGCCGAAATGGCGAGTCCAGTAAGAATGACTGAGCACTACGACGGGGTGTGCTCCCGGTACGCGATCGTCATCCTGGCTGAATACGCGCCCAATCGCGGGCTGAACTCCGAGCACATCAAAATAATTGCCGGTAACGACTTCTCCGGACGCCCTATCGGTTTGTCCGCGGTTGGAGACACTCGCTGCAAAGCCATACCGCGCCAAAATTCCAGAAAACACTGTATTCGTATCCCGCAAGCGCTTGTACATCGGGTACGAAAACGATTCCGTCGAATCGCCATCCGTGGAAACATGGCCTGTTTTCGGTCCCGGCGCTCGCAAAATTTCCAGTTGCTCCGGGTTCTTGATCGGCAGCTCCTTCAGCAAAACCTGGTTCATCAGGGAAAAGATTGCCGTATTCGCGCCAATGCCCAGAGCGAGTGTGATCACGGCGATGGCCGTGAAGCCGGGGCTCTTCGCGAGCATGCGCATTCCGAAAGTAATGTCTTTCCAGAGGTTCTGCATCAAACGCCCACCCTCGTGTTCGACTTTGTCCCAAATCGGGTCTCAAGATTGCTAGAAGAGGCCACGACCCTCTGTGAAGGGCAGTACCAGTACCCGGAGGATCGCGCCGGTAGCCCCAGCTTTCTGAACGCCGATGGAATCCGAGACATGGCAGCCTCCCGCACTCCACGTATTTGACGTACAAACCCTCGATATGTCAGGCGCACAGGCTCGAATCCTTTGTAACAGGGAATACGCAACGCCTCGCTCAATGGTTCCCCCAAAAAACCCAAATCTCCAAACTATTCATACCTCAGCGCTACCATCGGATCCACGCGTGTCGCTCTCCGCGCGGGGATGTAGCAAGCCACGAGTGCCACCAGCGCGAGCACTGAAATCACTACGAGAAAAGTCAGCGGGTCCCGCTCGCTCACTCCATAGAGCTGGCTTTTCAAGATGCTCGATAGCGCCAGCGTTCCAGCCAGCCCAACCACGATACCCACGGCCGTGATTCCCATTCCTTCCTTCAGAATGAGCCGCAGTATGTCCATTTTCGCCGCTCCAACCGCGACGCGCACTCCGAGTTCATGAGTGCGCTGTGCCACGCTATAGGACATCACGCCGAATAGCCCAACAACCGCAAGAAGCAATCCTACTCCAGCGAAAATCGTGCAGAGCAGGCTCGTAAAGCGGCGCTGTGCAACTGACGCAGCGACATACTCTTCCATCCGTTGTGCTTTGTAGATCGGCAGCTCCGCGTCCAGCGCGCGCACTTGCGCGCGCATCGCCGGTAGCAGCGTCATCGGGTCGGCTTCGGACCTCACCACAATGTCCATAGCTCCAATGGGATTCTGCTCGTAGGGAACGTAGGACTCGGGGTCGGGAGGCTGCCACAGGTTCCGGTGCTTTACGTCGCGCACGACTCCGACGATTTCGCATGTGGAGTCGGATTTGTCGGCGTTCATTCCCGGTTTCATGTGCTTGCCGATGGGGTTTTCGCCGGAAAAGAATTTTCGCGCCAGCGTCTGATTAATGATGATCACATGCGGGGCGTGACGATCGTCTCGCTCGTTGAATTCGCGACCCGCCACAAGCGGGATGCGCATTGTCGCAAAGTAATCCAGCCCAACCGCGCGAATAAAGGTTCGCGGCAGGTCGCTCTTCGCCATCGGCTGGCCTTCGATTTCAAACGATGTTCGAAGCGAATTACTCGTGAGGGGCAGAGGCATGACTGCGCTGGCGCTTTTCACGCCCGGCACTGCGCGGACTTTCTCCAGCAAATTCTTGAAAAAATCAGCCGATTGCGCGGGTTTGCCATAGCGGGCGTCCGGCAAATCGAGATTGAAGGCCAACACGCCTTGGGGATCAAAGCCGGGCGATTCGTGCAACATGTGGAACATGCTTTCGATGAGTAAGCTCGCGCCGATCAGCAGCACCACAGCAAGCGACACCTGAGAAATCACCAGAAGGCTGCGCATCCGCGAACGGCCAGTTCCACCCGTCGCCGTCCGGCCTCCTTCTTTCAGCGATCCAAACAGATTAAACCGCGAAGCGTGCAGAGCCGGCGCGAGACCGAACAGAATTCCGGTAATGACCGAAACGGCGAGAGTGAACGCAAGGGCTTGCAGGTCCAATCCGGCAGACGCGAGACGCGGAATGTTCAGGGAAGGTAGATTCACAAGAGCTGCCGTTCCCCAGACCGCCAGCAAGAGTCCGAGGGTCCCGCCTGCCAGCGAAAGCAGCAGGCTCTCTGTCAGAAGCTGTCGGAGGATTCGGCCTTTACCCGCACCCAACGAAGCGCGAATAGCCATCTCGCGTTGACGCCCCGCTGCACGCGCCAACAAGAGGTTGGCAGCGTTTGCGCAAGCAATCAGCAGAAGAAATCCCACGGCCCCGAGGACCATCAGCAGTGCGGGGCGCACGTTGCCAACCAGAGCTTCCTTCTCGGGCTGCAGCGTCATTCCCATATGACCATCGGTATCTGGGTATTGTTTCGCAAGCCCTTCGCTGATTCCCGCAGCCTCCGCGTTGGCAGCTGCCAATGTCACGCCGTTTTTTAGACGCCCGATCGCCGACAGATAATGCGAGCCGCGCTCTTTTTGATATTCGCCCTCGACCGCCATCGTCATCCAAAGGTCCATAGGCTCGGAGTCGAGCGGGAATTGGAATTCTGGCGGCATCACTCCGGCGATGGAGTACGGTTTCCCATCCAATACGACTTGTTTCTCGGTAACCTTTGGATCGCTTGCGAAGCGCGTTCTCCACAAACGGTGGCTTAACAGGACAATATGAGTCCCTGGCGTGTCTTCCGTCGCCGCAAACTCGCGTCCAAGCATAGGCTTTGCGCGCAGAACGCTCAGAAAGTCCGCGGAGACAACTCCAATATCTATATGCAAAGGCTCTCCGTTGCCTGTGATCGTGGAGGTGCTGGTATCGTAAGCCGCCGCGGATTCCAGCGAATGGCTTTGCGTGCGCAGATCCGAAAAATCCGGGTAACTTAGAGGCCGGCCCGTCTCACCGGTTCGCAAATCCACTCCGCGCAGAGCAACGAGCTGGTCTGATCCAGAAAAGGGAAGCGGGCGAAGAAGCACGGCGCTTACCACGCTGAAGATCGCGGTGTTCGCACCAATCCCAAGAGCCAGCGTGAGGATGACTACGGCGCTGAAGCCGGCCGACTTTGACAACATGCGCAGCGCGTAGCGAATGTCTTGCCACAGCATTAACATGAGTTTCTTCCAGATCGAAAGCGCGAGCTTTCCGGTAGGCGTTATTCATAGCGGAGAGCCACCACAGGATTTACTCTTGTCGCTCGCCGAGCGGGGATGTAGCTTGCCAGCAGCGCGATTCCCACCAGGAAGGCCGGCACCGACACGAAAGCAATCGGATCACGTGCGCTGATTCCAAAGAGCATGCTGGAGAGAACCCAGGAGACTGCCGCGCAACCGGCAATTCCAATCGCTCCACCGATCAGCACGGGACGCATACTCTGCCGCAGCATCAGATACATCACGTCTCGCCCATCCGCTCCCAGCGTCATGCGAATGCCAATCTCGCGCGTTCGACGGCTCACCGCGTAGGACACGACGCCATACACGCCGATGGACGCGAGCAGCAGTCCGAGAGCGCCCAGCGAACCTGAAAGGGCCGCGACGATGCGTGCCGGGGTGCGCCAAACTTCTAGATTGTCTTCGAGTCGAGTCACATCCACCATGACGTCTGGATCCAGCCCGTTCGCTGCGCCGCGAACGCCCACGGCAACCGCCGCAAAATCTCCGCGGCCATGAATCATCAAATGAAGCTGCGATTGTTCCTTCGGCCCCGCGGGCAAATAAACATAAAGTTTCGCCTTCTCGCCGAGGTGCGAGACTTGCGCGTCTCTGGCAATGCCAACGATTTGCAGGTCGGTGTCTTTTCCCTCGCGCAAGGTCTTTCCGATTGGATCTTCGCCAGGCCAGAGGCTTCGCGCCGTCGCTTCCGTAACGATAGCCACTTTCGCTCCGGCGCGTACTTCTTCTTCCGTGAAGTCGCGGCCGCGGACGATGGGAATTCCCAGCATCGAGAAATATCCTTGCGAAACGGAATTGTCCTCGACTTGAAACTCGTCGGGATTACCGGGAAGAGAGAAACGCGTGCCGCTATGATCATCACTGAGGGGTATTTCCCTGGCCTCGACGACGCTGTCAACTCCAGGCAACGCAGCGACTTTTTCCTTCAGCTGCTGCTCAAATGCGGCCGCGGGCTTCTCTTTGTATCCCTGCTCTCGCAGATCCAAAGTCACAACCGAAATGCCATTCATAGCGAAACCCGGATCGACGGTCTGCGCAAAATAAAGCCCGCGCAGGAGCAGCCCCGCCGCGATGAGCAAAATCATGCAAACCGCTACTTGGGCTGCAACAAGGGAATGCCGCAGAAGGCCGCCACCAGTGCGACCGCCAATTCCGCTGTCTACGCCTTTCAACGCCGTGTTCAAATCGGCTCGCGATGCTTGCAAGCGCTGGGGCGAGTCCAAACGCCACTCCAGTAATGAGGGTAAGCAGCAGCGCGTATCCCAACACGCGAATATCTGGCGTCAGATTTAAGGCCAGCGGCGGAAACCCGTGCGGCAGACGGGATATTACGAAATGCGAAATTCCTTCGAAAGACCAGAAGGAAAGAACCGATCCAAGAGCGCCTCCCATCAAGGCCAGCATCACGCTCTCGGTCAGCAATTGCCTTATCAATCTCCACCGGCTTGCTCCCACGGAGAGTCTGACCGCGATTTCTTTCCTGCGCGCCGTGGCCCGGGCGAGCATCAAGTTCGCTACGTTTGCACACGCGATTAGCAGGACCAAACCGAAGCCGATCAAGATTACGGCAGCCGCCGCCATTACAAAATTGTGTTCTTCGGGCCTGCCGAGAAACGTTGCGGTGCGAATTGCCAAAGAGGTTGCGCGTCCGGGATGTTGCTGATCAATCCGGCTGGCGATGATGCTCAGGTCTGCCCGGACTTGACCCATCGAAACTCCTGGTCGCACGCGGCCAAGCAACGACAACCAGCTGACGTTGGCTTCTCCAAGAAAATCGCGGTCCGGCTCCATCGCTGGCTGCATGGTGATGGGCACCCAGAACGCGCTGGGAATCGGCTCCGTACCTCCGAATCCCCGAGGCGCGATGCCGATTACAGTAAATGCCGTGCGGTTCAAGACCACTCGTTTGCCGACTAGCGAAGCATCCGCTCCAAACGCGCCTTGCCACAACTCATCGCTCAACACCACCACGGCTCCGTTGCCGGGCGCCGCGCAATCAGTCTCTACAAATCCGCGTCCCTCCGCGGGATGCACGCTCAACACGTCGAAGTAGTTGCAAGAAGTGAGCTGACCGTAAAGCTGCCGAGCCCTTCCGCCTGCAAGCGTGGCGTTCAAGAAGGGTTCGTAAGCCAGCAACCCGGAAAAGACATGGTTGTTCGCCCGGTAATTCTGATATTCGGAATAGGAAAAGAGTGTCGGCTCGCCGTGAATATCACGGTTCACGGTCCCATGAAAAACCTGATCCACGCTGACAATCTGGCCAGCGCTTGGCACCGGCAGCATTCGCAGCGCGGCTCCATTCAGCACGGAGAAGATTCCCGCGTTTACGCCGATGCCCAGGGCAATCGCCAGGATGGCAACCGCCGTGAATCCCGGACTTCTTCCGAGCATCCGTAATCCATACCGGATGTCTTGCCATAGGATTTGCATCAGCTCCTCCTACTCATAGCGCAACGCCACCATGGGATCGACGCGCGTCGCTCGCCGCGCCGGGATGTAACACGCCAAAGCTCCAACGAAGATGAGCAAGCTGCAGACGGCCGCGAAAGTCCACGGATCGGTGGGCTTGACTCCGAAAAGAAGACTCTCGAGGAAGCGAGTCACGCCGAAAGCTGCCATGACTCCCGCGATCAATCCGAAAACCACCAGCACAAGGCCCTGCTTTATCACCATGCGCAACACATCTTGTCTCTGAGCGCCCAACGCCGCGCGAATTCCGATTTCTCGCGTGCGCCGCGCCACTTCATAAGACAACAACCCGTACAGCCCGATGCACGCCAGCACCAACCCAAGCGCTCCAAAAAGGGAAGAAAGGCGCGCGACTAGCCGCTCGCCGAAAAGCAGCCGATCGATCGTCTGGGATTGCGTTCGAATGCCGAAGACGGGCAGGTTCTCGTCTACCTCGTTCACGATGTGCCTCACTGCCGGTATCAGCGCGCTCGGGTCTGTCGCCGAACGCAATGCGAATGTTATCTCGCCATTTTTCAGGGGAACGTAGGCCGTCGGCTCATCCGCTTTCCGCATGTCGTCATATTTCGTGTCTGCCACCACACCGATGATTTGCCGCTGCGGATCGTCTTTGTCTGTTCCGCCAAAATGCATGCCGATAACGTCTCGCGACTCCAGGAATTTATGGACGAACGCTTCATTGACGACTGCAACTTCTTGTTTCGAACGCATGTCCGTTGCCTGGAAAGTACGCCCCTTCACGAGCGGGATTCGCATCGTTTCGAAAAAATCCGGCCCGGCAGCCAGCATCTGCACGTCAGTGGTGGTTTTCTCTGGCTGTCCTTCGACGTGGACGCCCTCCGTCCAAAGTCCTCCGTCCAGCAGAGCATCCGAGGAATAGCTGGCGGAGACTACTCCGGGCACCGCAGTGAGCCGCCGATCGAGTTCGTCGTACACGTTTTGGATATTCTCTTTCTTGTAGCCCGCGAGCGTCGGGTCCACGGAGAAGAGCAAAACATTTCGCGTGTCAAATCCCGGATTAATGCTCTTTAGCTTCTCAAGCGTGCGCAGCAACAGACCCGCGCCAATCAGCACGACCATCGAGAGCGCAACCTGAGCGACGACCAACGAACTGCCTAGTCCGAAGCGCCTGCCGCCCACATGGCTTGCGGCGGACAGGCTTCCCGCGTTTTCTTTCAGTGCGGGCGCGACGTTGATCCTTGTTCCGCGGAACGCCGGCGCCAGACCAAAGCCGATACCCGTGAGCAGTGCAACCGCGACGGTGAAAGCGAGGACCGTCAAGTCGGGCTGCAGATCGATTGCCATCGGGTGATACCAGTTCGCGGAGAGAAATGACGCCAAACCCTCCGCGCCCCAGAACGCGACAAAAATGCCGAGTAGCGCTCCCGCGGCCGAGAGGAGCACACTTTCCGTCAAGAGTTGCTGAACTACGCGGCGGCGGCCCGCTCCCAGCGCTAGCCGTACCGCAATCTCTTTTTCGCGCGAGGTTGCACGCGCCAGCATCAGACCTGCAACATTTGCGCAAGCAATCAGGAGCACGATGCCAACCGCAGCCATCAACAAATAGAGCGGCGTCCCAAACATCGAGCGAATTCCAGTCAGCGCTTTCTGCGCAGGCAGCAGCATGACTCTTGGATCATCGGATTCCTTCAGGGGAGGTTTTTCGCCATGTAAAATCTCATTGCGAAAGAGCAGGCTGACAGCCTCCTGCGCTTTGGGCGCAGGCATGCCCGGTCTCAAGCGGGCAACGAGGGTAAGCCACCATTTGCGTGCGTCGGTGCCTCCTCCGCCCCAGTGGAGTCCAAGGGGCACAATTTGCGAGAGCGGCAGCCACATGTCCAGAGTTTTCCCGGGCGTCAATCTGGTAAAGCTCGGATCCGTGACGCCAACGATAGTGAAGGCCACACCATTCAACCGAATCGTTTTTCCGATGGCTCCGGCAGCTCCGCCGAACGCGCTTTGCCAATAGCCGTAATTAAGCACGACCACGGGTGTCGCGCTGGGCTGTTCATCAGCGGCCTCAAGCGTTCGGCCAACCACGCTGCGCACACCAAGGGTTTGAAAATAATCTCCGGAGACGAGTTCTGCTTGGGCCATGCTTGCGGGGCCGTTCCCACTGAGATCGAGCTGTGCGGGGCCAGCAAACGCGGCAACATTCGAAAAGACATCCTTCTGCTTGCGGATCTCTTTGAACATGGGATAGGAGAAGGAGCAGCCGCCGGAGTTCGCGCCGACCCTTCCACGACCGTTGCAGTCACCGAAGCTACTCGTCCCAATATCCTTCGGCCATTCATGCGCCGACCACTGGGGCACGACCAACTGCTCGGGATGGCGCACCGGCAGGGACTGCAACATGACGGCGTTGACCAAGCTGAATATCGCGGTATTTGCGCCGATGCCGAGGGCAAGCGTGGCAACGGCTACTGCTGTGAAGCCCGGATTCTTCGCCAACATTCGCAACCCGAAGCGAATGTCTTGCCAGAGAGTCTGCAACTGGGCCTCCGCAAGAAACGCAGAACTGCCAATTAATGAATGTGAGAAATCTAAATCCGAACTCGTTTGGGGCCGGCTGTTTGCGCCCGGGAAGTTGTTACTTCAAGCTGATGCGGTCGAAATTGTCCCAAGCGGACATGTCGGACAAAATCACTTTGTCTCCCACTTTCAGCCCATCAAGGATTTCGATCGTATTAACGGAACTCCGCCCCAGCTTGACGTTCACGCGCGTCGCCTCTTTGCCATCTTCCGTAAGCTTGAAAAGTCCGATGGTGCTGTCCGACTGTCCGTGCACCGGCCTGCCGACAAACAGCACATCCTTCAGATTTTCGAGTGTGATGGTGCCGTCCACGCTCAAATCCGGCCGGGCGCCGTTAGGAAGCGGATCGTCGATGGTCACGTCGACGGTAACCGTTCCGTTCACGACCGAAGGATCGATTCGCGAAACGTGGCCGCCCACGATTCCGTTGCGAGTATCAATCGAAGCCTTTTGCCCAATGGTTACGTCTTTTGCTTGAGTCTCAGCAATTTTCACTTCGGCTTTGAGCTTTTTCGGATCGGCCACACGCGCCAGGTTCGTGCCGGGTGTTATGTGTTGGCCGACTTCTACTGGTACAAGCTGCAGCACGCCATCGATGCCAGCGCGAACATGCAGCGCATCTACCTGGCTCTTTTTCAGGTGATAGAGAGCTTCCGTTTCATCGACCTTTGCTTGTTGCGCGGCTATCCGCGCAGTCCCGGAATCCGCGGCGATCCTGGTCTTGTCGCCCTCGAGCTCCACGCGAATCTTAAGTTGTTCTTCCTGTACTCTGGTAAGCCTCTCGTTCAATTCAGGTTCCAAGCCCTCTTTTACCAATTTCAATTTCACGTCGTGGTTGATTTTCGCCTGCTCGTAATCACTTCGGACCGAGGCTTCGATGGATTTTTGGTTCATCAGATCGCTATTCACTTGCACCCGAAGGTTCGCCAGATCCGCTTGCGCGCCCTTCCACTGAAGTTCCGCATCCAGCGCCGTCTGCGATAGCGTGGGGTCGCTCAGCTCCATAATGATGGAATCTGGCTTGACGATGGCGCCCGGTCGCAACACCCAGCGGTCCACGCGCGAGTCGGTCTGCGCCGCGATCCACCGGATGTCTTCGGGAACTAGGGTCCCCAAGCCGCGCACTTCGCGCAGCATCGGCCCGCGCTTCACGGTGTCCGACCAGACCGTCCCGGCGTCCACGTTGGGCGCGGCTGGCTTCAGCTTGGACAGGGCGTAAGTGACCCCTCCCAGCAGCATTAGTGCGACGGTTCCGTAGGCTATCCGCCGGATTTTCTTGGCTCTTGCGTTTGATGGTCTTTGGATGTCCATAGTAGTTATCGCCTTTCTTAGGCGCAAATCCCTTGCCCAACAGAATTCGCTTAAAGCCTCGATTTGTCAATGGTTTACGGGAGACACTTAAGGCCGGATCTGCAACGCTTTGGCCGTATATGGGAATCCGTGTCCCATGACCGGACACTACTTGGGTCGTATCCGGCCCTCCCGCTTCATTTGACGCTACTTAATATTGATACGTCTCGGCAGTGGCATTGTTCCCGCCGGGTTAGCCCCGGGACAAGCAGGTCGCTGGCTCTCCCAGCCAGCTGGAGGGAAGGCATCTGGGAGTTGCCTGACCGGACCCTCTCATACTGCCAGAATTTACATCGAAGAGCACTGCTTCAACTGTTAGGAAGTCGGCGGTGTGGGGTCGTCGCAGCCGACAAACTCCATTAGGATGCGATTGCCCTTGTATTCTAGATCGTCATGAATGCCGATCTTACTGGTGTAGTAGCCGCGTACCGTCAGACTCTTTAGCTCGTGGAAAAACCTCACTTCGGGCAACTCGGTCATCTGCGCATTGTCGGAGAGGACCGTTAGGACCGCAATCCTTTCTTCCGCGCTCGAATCCACGATGGATTTCCCATTGTAGTGCTGGCTCATCGACTCCATCAGGCGCAGCCCCTCGCGCCACAACGCCTTTTGTTGGTCGTCCACACTTTCGCGGATTCTTTGCTCGATGAAGTCGGCCACCTTTGCGGCCTTTGCGCCACCGGAGTGGCTATCCGCGGGAATGATTGTCTCGGACAGCTCTTCAATCATCGCGTGCTGCGGTGGCGTGAAAAAACGCGCGCCTGAGCTTGCTTCCGCGGCTACTGCGTGTGGCGCGCCGGCGGCAGGTTGCACGGCCTGAGGTTCCGCGGGTGAGGCTTCCGCCACGGCTCCTGACAACGGCAAAACCGCCGCGCCCAGAAGCGTCGCCGAAGTTTTCAACCATTGGCGCCGATCCTGTTTCAAATCGACGGGATCTTTCGTGGACATTCGCCCTCCTCACATTCGCAGCCAATGCCTTGTTGCGACCTATGAACCTCTACAGCTCGTTTTTGGCCAATTGATCCGCCAGGTAGTCGCACGAGCGCCAGCACAAAGCCATGATTGTCCAAGTGGGATTCTGGCAGCTTGCGTTCACAAATGCGCTGCCATCCACCACAAATAGATTCTTTACATCATGCGACTGCTGAAATTGATTCAGCACCGAGGTTTTCGGGTCATTTCCCATGCGAGCGGTTCCGAGTTCGTGGATCGACCATCCTTCCGTGAGCACCCGGCCGTCCACATAAATAAGCTTGAAGCCCGCCGCTTCGATCATCTCCTGGGCGGTCTCCTTCATGTCCTTGGCCATGTTGTGCTCGTTCTCACCGAATTTATAGTGGAAACGCAGCGACGGGATGCCCCACTTGTCTTTTACAACGGGGTCGAGATCCACATAATTCTCGTAGCGCGCTAGCACTTCGCCGAAAGCGCCCATGCCGATGTACGAACCCTGATTTTTCCGGATTTCCTCTTTGAACGAAGCGCCAAATCCAGGTTGGTCCGTGCCTGGCGGAAACATGCTGCTTCCGCTTCCGCCTTCAAATCCGTATCCGCGAATGAATTTCGGATGTTTCTCAGTCAGATTGCGAAATCGCGGCAGATAAAAGCCTCCGGGACGGCCATCATCGAGCGTCGAAGGTTTTCCTACCAGGTCCTTGGCTTGGCCGGCCACGCCGGGGCCCATCACATGCTCGCAGAAATTGTGACCAACGTGGGTGCTCGAGTTTGCGAGCCCATTCGGGTGAAGCCGCGATTTGGAAAGCAAGAGAAGCCGCGCGGATTCTAGCGTCGAGGCCGCAACAATCACCACTTTTGCGTGCACCGTGTAGTCCTTCATCGTCTGAGAATCGATGAAGTGCACGCCGGAAGCTTTGCCCGTCGCGGGATCGACAGCAATTTCCCGCGCGATCGAATTCGTACGCAAGGTAAGGTTGCCGGTATCCATGGCGGGGTAGATCAGCCCGGTTGGCGAATCGAAGGCGGCGTGAATATCGCATCCGCCTTTCCGCTCGCAGGCGCCGCGCCCATAACAGCGGCTGCGATATTTGTTGTGCTTCAGCCCATCGGTCGTCACGCCTGCTCTGTATTGCGTCAACACACGCCCCATTTTCTTTAGCCCCTGCTGGAGCGTCACTTCCGCGCAATTCAGTTTTGTGGGGCGTTGAAAAATACTGTCCGGCAGATACGGCAGATTTTCCTTCACTCCCGTGATGCCGAGATAGAGATCCACCTTGTCGTAATAAGGAGCGATGTCGCTATAGCTGATCGGCCAGTTTTCGCCGAAGCCGTCGCGGTCTTTGGCCTTGAAGTCGTAATCGGAAAGCCGCAGCGCCAGCCTCCCCCAGATGTTTGTTTTGCCGCCGAGGCACCGCGCGCGAACCCACGCGTAATTCGTCCCTGTGTAAGGATTGTCGCGCTCGTTGACCACTATGTTTTTCGTGTAGTCGCTGTTGCCGATATAGCTGTAAAGATTTTTCGATTTTTCAAAGCCTGGGCCATAGGGCGGCCTCCGAATGGTGTATTCATTAAAGCTAATAGAATGCGAGTCCGGCGGAAGCGCTCCCCGTTGCGCATTGTCGTAAGGCCATTGCATCGAGCGCAATTCCTTGTTGATGTCCAATTTCTTTCCCGCTTCGAGCATCAACACTTGCAGCCCATGAGTCGTCAACACGTGCGCCGCCATTCCACCGGCCGCGCCCGATCCAATAATCACGGCGTCGTATTTCTTCGTCAGGTCCGCTTCCTGCTCAGCCATGGGAAAAACTCCCTTTCTCCGCCCCGCACCGAATCAGCAGCATCCAACAATGAACCTCTCTCTGTGTCTATTTCAACTGCTTTCGTTCTTGCGTCAAAGTATCTTTCCGAGACGTCTCGGACCGATCTCCACTACTTTAAGTTGCCCTTTCCAACACACCACCTCCGCCTCTCGTCCTGCGAAAGCAACTTAGACTGGTATCCTTTTTCATTGAGCCGCGAAGATCAAACGTGCAATCCAACCTCGCCCACCCGTTCTATGAAAGCTCTCTCGCGCATCCGGAGAATCTCGCCTTAACCGTTGGCGACGCCCAATTTACATATAAGGCATTGCGCGAGCAAGTCCAACCCGTCGCCAGCTGGCTGGGCACCCATTCTCATTCGAATGCACCTCGCATAGGCATCCTCGCTTCGCGAACTCCCGAAACCTATCTCGGTATCCTCGGCACCAGCTGGGCTGGCGGCACGTATATCCCGCTTAGTCCGAAATATCCTGAAGAGCGGCTTCTGCAACATTTCGAACGTATCGCTCTCGACGCGCTGATTGTCGATTCGAATGGATTGCCCCTCCTGACCGACCGCGTCCTCTGCCGCGGCCCGCGAAATATTCTGGCTCCAGGAATTCCTGCTTCATCGGAATACCGGCTAGAGGACGGTACAAAAATAATAATCTCGGGCCGCGACGCGCTTCCGGCTTTCGATTCCTCGGACAAGCCAGTTGAAGTATCGGCAGACCACACCGCCTACATCATCTTCACTTCCGGTACGACGGGAATACCCAAAGGCGTCATGATTCCCGTCAGCGCGGTGAATCATTTTGTCGAGGCGATGCAGTTGCAGTATGCAATTCAACCGACGGATCGCATGGCCGGGATCACCGAAATTACTTTCGACATTTCCGTGTTCGATCTTTTTGTCACCTGGAAATACGGCGCGGCGCTTCTCGTCGTTCCTGCGACACAAATGATGGCTCCCTCTTCTTTCATTCAGCGGCATCGTCCCACGATCGTTTTCACCGTTCCCTCCATCGCCGCTAGCATGCAGCGCATGAGATTGCTTGCTCCAAATTCCATGAGCAGTCTTCGCTATTCGTTTTTTGCGGGAGAACCGCTGCCTGTCGCGTCTGCCTCGTTGTGGAAAGCGGCGGCGCCCAACAGTGTTGTCGATAATCTATTCGGTCCCACGGAAGCGACCGTCGTTTGCATCGGACAGCGCTTTCACGGTTCGCAAAACGCAACGCCCGCGCGCGGTGTGGTTGCCATCGGCATGCCGTTTCCGGGCATGGAAGCGGCCATCGTTGATGAACACTTGAAATTCGTGCCGAATGAACAGAATGGGGAACTGCTTCTTTCGGGGCCACAGCTCAGCTCCGGTTATTTTGGCGATGCGGCGCTAAGCGAAAAGTGTTTTCCAATGCTGGCGGGCCGCCGCTGGTATCGCACCGGCGATCTGGCTTATCGCGATGCTTCCGGCGTGTTCCATCATCTCGGCAGGATCGACAACCAGGTGAAGGTCCTCGGTCTTCGCGTGGAACTGGAAGAAATCGAAGCGCACTTGCGGGAAGTTTACGAGACGGATTCTGTAGCGGTCATTGCCTGGCCCGTCGAGCACGGCTCGGCCAGCGGAATTGTAGCTTTCGTTTGTGGGCGAATTGGCGCCGACGATCCGGCTCTAAAAACTGAAATCAAAAAGCGGCTCCCGAGTTATATGGTGCCTTCGAGCGTGCGCCATATCGAATCGATCCCGCTGAACGCCAATGGCAAAGTGAATCGCAAGGAACTCGCCGAACTTTTGTCTGGAGGGAAGCTGTGAGCGGCTCGGCGGAAGCCACCAGTGCAATTCCATCCGTCGCGTGGCAGCAACGGCTTGCCAATTTTCGTCTCATCCCGCGCATCGAAACCTATCCGGTCGTGACGAAGTTTGCGAAGACAGCGGTCGGTAAGCTCTTAACCCTGGCGTTGTTTGCTATTGGGCTGCGTTTTGCCATGAAAGATTGGATTCCGCTCAGCATCGGTCTGGCGCTGATCACATTTGTACCGGTACAGCGCAGAATTCTTCTCACCCTCCTCACTTTTCTTTTTACCTTTGCCGTTCCTTGGAGAAATTGGCTGCATCCCCTATACAGTTCGGCGCTCATCGTCTTCGTCATCGCCATCGCGGCAATTCTTTTCTGGCTCGTCAGTGCGTTGCCGCGCTCTTTCATTGGCCGCCATCCAGTCTTTTTACTTTTAAGCGGCTACTCGTTGCTCATAATCTTCGCGGTTTATTTTCCAAACGACACGCCGCGGTATTTAGTGGTCTGGGAGTTCACCGCTACCTTCGGCGCCTATCTGTGGTTCATCGGCTACTCTTTGCTGGATTGCCGCGCTCCCGGCCGCGACGATTTTGCTCTCCAACTCGGCACGTACCGGCCTTTTTGGGGATCGCCGACCACGCCGTTCGTAAAGGGCTCAGGTTATTTGCGCCGCATCGAGGCCAAGGACGCCGACCAGCTTGCCGTTACACAATTGAAAGGGCTGAAGCTGCTTGCGTGGTCTCTGCTGATCGGGCTCTTTTCGAAGTATTTTTCCATAGGCATCCATGTTTACCTGGCCGTCCCGACCTTCGCGAATGCCTTCCTTCACAGCGTGAACCGCGCTCCTTATCCCTGGTACACCTGCTGGGCCAGCCTCATCGCCGGATTTCTGGGCGATATTCTTGCGATCTCCATCGTTGGCCATCGCATCGTCGCCTGCGTCCGCATGGCGGGGTTCAACGCGCTGCGCAACACCTACCGGCCTTTGTCTTCTCGAACGATCGCCGAATTCTGGAATCGCTACTATTTCTATTTCAAAGAGCTGATGGTGGATTTCTTTTTTTACCCGGTCTTTCTGAACTACTTCAAAAGCCACAAGAAAATCCGCATGGCCGTGGCCACATTTGCTGCCGCCGGATTTGGGAATGCTTTCTATCATTATATTTTTAATCTGACCTACATCTCGCAGCTTGGTTTATGGCCGTCGCTCGCGGCCTTTCATGTCTACATTTTCTATTGCACGGTGCTGGCCTCGGCCATTTGCATTTCGCAACTGCGCAAGCGCCGCCCGCCACCGACGGGGTTTTTCCGTGGGCATATTGTGCCAACATTCTGTGTCGCACTTTTCTATTGCCTGCTCAACATTTTCGACTACACGGAGCGAACCTATCCGATCTCGGAGCATTTTCGATTTCTAGCTCATCTTTTTAATCTGAACACTTGAGGAAAATACATGGACCACCGGGAAGAGATTCGCAAGTACTTAAAAGAGTTGCTGCTGCAAAAGGGAGACAAGCAGCCCTTCGCGGACGACGCGTCGCTACTGCTCAGCGGAAGGCTCGCATCCGTCGATGCCGTGGAAATAGTTGTTTTCCTCGAAGAAAAATTCGGCGTGAATTTTGCCGAGCTTGGTTTTGACCAGGAGCTGATCGACAGCGTCAGCGCCATCGATGCCGTGATCCAAACGGTTAAAAAATAATCCGCGAGATTCCTCCGCCGGCATCCGGCATTCGCGACCCCGAAACGTCCTCCACGCCAAAGCAAGAAAGCTACAGAACAAACGCGCGCCGGTACTTAAAAGGACGCACGAGGTGAGGATGACTGACATACAATCGGGCGACCAAAGAGATCGCTATTTGGCGGGGGCCGGCTTATGAGATTCGGAATCCGGAAAAAGTTCAAGATTTTGGCGCCAGGAAATTCTCTGCGGAAGAGAGTGGCGTACAGTCTGGCGATTGCGCGATTTATTTTGGTGCCAGTGATTTTCCTTGCGGTCTATTACCTGTTCGAAATGGGATGGATCGTAGACCGCATCGTTAACGTGGACGCACCAGCGGCTACGCTCGCGCAGCAGGCTTCGATCGAGACTTTGGAAGCACGGCGTGCGGAACGTAATTATCTATTGCTGCATGATCCCGCCTATCTCGCGGCGAACCATGAATCGTTGGGCAAAACAAGGCAGATTCTGAGCCAGATTCAAGACCTCCAGCCGCAAGACCTCGGAGAAACGCAGAATACGCTGGAGGCACTCGGCATCTATGAACAAAGGTTTGCCGCCGCTGTGGCCGCCATGGGGCAGCCAGGGCAAGGAGACGCTGACCGCATCCAGGCCGTTGTGCGCGCCTATGAAAAAGACTTAAACGATCTGTTGCGAGGAGCGAAGGTTAAACCCCGCGAACAGTTGGTTGTAGAGTTGCGGAACCGCGTCGGCTCGTTTGATACGCAGATTGCCGAGACTGTACAGGAAGGCAATCCCGCTCTGGCGCCAGTCACGGCGGAGTTGCAGAGTTCGATTCAGGAAGTGTTGAAATTGCTGACGGATCTTGAGACCGAGAATTGGAAGCGCGTGGAAAGCGATCATCGAGAGGCGCGGCACTTGCTTCGTCAGGCGGAATGGGCGCTGAGTATCGTGTCCGCAATTACTCTGCTTTTTAGTATTTGGGTCAGTTTCATTTTGCCGCGACAAGTGGTGAAACCGTTGATCAGCTTGCGGGAAGCGGTCGATCACGCTGCGCAGGGAGACAATGCCATCGAGCTTGAGATCGAAGGCCGCGGAGAAGTCGCCGACCTGGCGCGGAGCGTTCACAACCTCATCGTTAGATTGAGGCAGAATGCGTGATCATATCGTTGCGAGAGCACGCTGCCGTTGGCTGGATTTTATTTAGACGGTGTCGATAGTCGCCTGACTAGTTCATACAGAAACGCCTGGCCCTCGTAGAAAGATTGCACACCCATACGTTCATCGCGTCCGTGGAAGCGAATGTCGTCGCGATCCATGAAGAATCCCTGGATGCCGTAACACGGAATGCCGGCGGCGCGCAGATAGCGGCCATCGGTGGCGCCCATGACCATGATAGGAACAGTGGGAACGCCAGGCCACATACTGTTGGTGATTTCGCTGACGGCTTTGAACAGGTCGGGCCGCATCGGCGAGGCAGCCGCCTTGCTAAATTCGCTCAATGCCTTGACGCTGACCTGATCATCCGCGACGACCTTTTGCAACGTACTGAGAACATATTCGGGTGAATCTTCCGGCAAAACACGACAGTTCACGGTGGCGGCGGCGAGCTGCGGCAGCGCGTTGATAGCGTGGCCGCCTTCGAGCATTGTGGCGACACAAGTGGTGCGCAAAGTGGAATTCCACGCTGGAGATGCAGCGGCGACCTTCTCCATGGCCTCCTGCGAACCCGACGGCACTTTTGCGAGGTCGTCTCTGATGGGGCCAGTTTCGATTTTTGACATTTGCTGGAAGTAAGCCGCGGTGACTTCATTGGTTTTCAGAGGAAAGCCGAACTCGCCGAGACGCGTCAAAGCTCCCGCGAGATGATAGATGGCATTGTCGTGGACCGGCATTGAACTGTGCCCGCCCTTGTTGCGGACTTCAAAGCGAAAGGTGAGCACGTATTTTTCGCTGACCTGCAGATCGTTCGAAATTTTCTTGCCTTTGGATTCTTCTCCCCAGCCGCCCTCATTTAGCGCCAAATCCGCCTCGATTAGTTCGCGGTGATTTTTCAATAGCCAATCGACGCCGTTGTACGGACCGCCGCCTTCTTCATCGGCGGTGAGGGCGACAATGATGTCGCGGTCGGGCTTGAAACCTTCTTTTTTGTACTGGATGAGGTTGGCGATCCAGACAGCGGCCTGCGCTTTGTCGTCACCGGTGCCGCGGCCGTAAAAGAATCCGTCCTTCTCTATGAATTGAAACGGGTCGGTGCTCCAGTCTTCGCGTTTGGCTTCGACCACATCGATATGTGCGAGAAGAAGGATTGGTTTGCGGGCGCCGGTACCGTGATAGCGGACGACCAGATTCGCTTTCTTAGGAATTGCGCCGCCGACGAAAATATCGGCGTCAGGGAAGCCGGCAGCTTTCAACCTAGATACGGCTATTTCTACCACCGGGGTGGTCGCGCCGGTAGTAAACCCCGACTGAACCTCAATGAATTGTTTGTAGATATCATGCGCGAGCTGTTTTTCAGCGTCAGGCCGCGAGTTTTGAGCGCTCACCGAAGCGGCGGAGAAGACCAACAAAAGCATTAGTCCAGAAACGAACCAGATTTTCTTGTTTTGCATGTTGGGATTTTTGCATGGCAACGAGATTCGCGCAACTTTTCGACACTTGCGGCGGTGCAATTTGGGGGATGCGCGAGAGTCGGTCAGACCTGCCGAAGGCTCAGGCCCACTTGTAGCCATGTTTGGCGAGCGGAAGGGCACGGATGCGCTTGCCTGTGACGGTGAAAATGGCATTGCAGACGGCGGGCAAAATCGGTGGAAGCGCCGGCTCTCCAAGTCCCGTCGGCGGATTGTCGGTTATCAGGAAATGTACTTCGATTTCGGGCGGCACCTGGTTCATGCGCAACGGCGGATACTCGTGGAAATTGCTTTGCATGGCGCGGCCTCGCTCGATGGTGATTTCGTAGCCCATCAGGTGGCTGAGGCCCTCAATCACCGAGCCTCGTACTTCGTTCAGCGCGCTTGTGGGATTGATAATCTGGCTGCCGATGTCACCTGCGACCCACACTTTATTCACCTTAAGCCGATTGTCCGAACTAACACGAACCTCCGCGACTTCGGCAAAATATCCGCGATGGCTGAAATGGAACGCGACGCCCATCGCGGTATCTTTCGGCAAAGTGCGGGAGCTCCAACCGGATTTATCCGCGACGAGCTCGAGAACGCCGCGCATCCGCTGCGCGTTAAACAGAAATGCTGGCGGGGTCGGCTGACCGCCGGCGGGGGCCGGCGCGCCGTCGAGCGCCGGAGTGTTGAGCAACGCGAGCCGGAACTTCACGGGATCCACGCCCGCCGCGTGAGCGAGTTCATCGAGAAAGGATTGCATCACAAAAGCGATGCCGTTGCTGCCGGGCGCGCGCATCGCCCCGGTGGGGACGCCCAGCGCCATCACAGAACTGAGAGTTGCGAAATTCGAAATGTAGCGGGCGGGGAATTCGTCGGGAGAAATCTGCGCACTCGGCGCAAAGCGTTCGCCTTCGCCAAAGGTGACGAAATGATTCCGCCAAGCAACGAGCTTGCCGCCGGAATCGACTCCGCCCTTCAAAAAGTGAAATCCCGCGGGGCGGTAAAAATCGTGATGCATATCGTCTTCGCGCGACCAAAGCAACTTAACTGGCGTGCCTCCCAGTTGCTTCGCGATCCACGCGCCTTCAATCATGTAGTCGTTCGTCAAGCGGCGGCCGAATCCGCCGCCCATTCGCGGCAAATGGATCGTAACGTCGCTTTCGGCAATACCAAGCGTCTTGGCGACTTGCGTTAATCCGCGCTGCGGCGTTTGGCTGGGAACCCACATTTCCAGCTTGCCGTCCTGAAAACGCGCGGTGCAATTCTGCGGCTCCAGTGGCGCGTGCGCGAGGAACGGATAGAAATAATCGCCTTCCACGACTTTCGCCGCGGATTGCAAAGCGGCGTCGGAGTCACCATCGGTCCGAAGCGACCGCGCAGGCTTCTGTTTTGAGAGCTCAACGGCCTTGCTCGCGAAACCTTCGCTGCTCTGCTGGGCTGTCGGGCCTTCGTCCCACTTCACGTCCAACTTTTCGCGCGCGGAGTGCGCCGTCCACCACGTATCGGCGACGATGGCAACGCCGCAGAGCAGCCCCGTCAAATCCGTCCCGCCTTCCACGATAAAAGCATGACGAACGCCAGGAATGGCTTTGATCACATCAAGGTTTGCGCTGACAACTCTTCCCGCAAAAACAGGACACTTTGCAAACGTGCCCCACAGCATCCCGGGAAGTCTGAAATCGATACCGTAGAGAGGCTTTCCTCGCACGATGGCAGCGTTGTCCACACTTGGGATCGACTTGCCGATGATCTTGAAATCTTTGGGATCTTTTAGTTTTACCTTCGCGAGATCCGGCGGAGCCATTTGCGCAGCTTTCGTTGCGAGTTCTCCATAACCAAGCGAGCGGTTCGTTGGCGCATGCAGCACACGCCCAGAGGCTGTTGTGCACTCAGTTTCCGGCACAGCCCAGCTTTGCGCAGCCGTGGCGACAAGCATTTGCCGGCCAGCCGCGCCGACTTGCCTCATCGGAAGCCAATTGGTCGGGGTAGCCGTACTGCCGCCGGCAACTTGTGAGCCGTATTTTGCGAAGTTGACGTCCCCCTGTTCGATCCTTACGTCCTTCCAATCCACGTCGAGCTCTTCTGCAATCAGCATGGGCAGCATCGTCCGTATGCCCTGACCAACCTCTGGATTCTTAGCGGTAATGGTTACGATGCCGTCCGGCGAAATGCGTATGAAAGCGTTGGGAGTGAGCACAGCGGGTGGCGGGCCTTGCGGCGCTTGCGCAAGAGCCTTCTCGACAGGATCGATATACGCCGAGAGCAGCAAACCTCCTCCGGCGACGGCAGTCACGCGAAGAAACGAACGGCGCCCGATGGTTCTGGTGGTCCTGGGCTCAAGAGCTTCCATCGTGTTCATAGCGCCTCCTTACGTTAGACCGACGCTCCGGTTTGTGGGTTACGCCGTTTCGGAGCGCAAGGCCGGGTGCCTTGCCGGAACAGCCGAAGTATAGCGCCGAAGAAGCAATGTGGCAGCAGGAACGTGATGTTTGGAGCGGGGACAAAAGATCGGGACAGAATAAAAGTCTGCAAGCTGCGTCGAACAATTCGTTCTAAGAGAGTCAGCGCGAGCAACCCGGTGTGCGGAATGCTAACTCTAATGAACTATTAAACGAGAGTGAGAACGCCGTGGGTCGAGAACAGCGCCTATCACTCTTAAGACGGTCCTCCATTCCCCGGGTTGCGAAGAATAACTGCCGAGGCAAATTCACGAAGCTAGAGGTGTCGAAAATGACCAGCTCGAAGACCAGTTCGACCGCATTTGCTTCTCTCCCGCACGAAAATCGCAAGGCCTGGTGTTTCTTCGTTTGTTTGTTGGCCGCACTTTTGCTTTGTGCAGCCAGATCCTCCGCGCAGACCGCGGCGCATGCGCCCGGATGGGTGGTCATCACTATTACCGACTATCGATCGCTGCACGCAAAAGCTTACCCGCCTGATCGCGAACCGGAAGGGCCGCCCGTGGACGCGACGCTAACGCGCGTCGATTATGACCTGCACATCGACGGCGACCTCGCCGCCGGCCGCGCGAGTCTTACCGTGGATGTACTTAAAGACGGCTGGGTGCGCGTGCCCATCCCGGCTGGACTCCTCGTGCGCGAAGCAAAACTCGACGGCAAGCTGGTTTCGCTGGTGCCCGGCGCTGCGGGAAAGGGTAGCAATCAGCTTTCGGCGTTGCTCTCTCGGCCGGGACGAGCAGTGCTGCTGCTCGATATTGCTTTGCCCGTCGTATCCACCGCGGGGGAAGAAAGCATCTCCCTGCCTTCGACCGCCTCCGGCGTCACGCGCGCCTCCGTTCGCCTTCCAAGGCAAGGCGTGGACATCAAGCTGACCGGCGGACTCCTGGCGGAGAAATCCGAACCTGGTGCGGAAAGCAAATGGTTGGCCTACGCGCGCGGCAACGAGCCGCTGACGTTCACCTGGAAACGAAAAACGGAGGATCACCGTAGCACTCAACCGCTACGACTACGCGGCTCGTTGACGGAGCTAGCTGGTCTTGGCGAAGACACAACGACAGTCGTCGCCGAAGTCAACGTGGAAGTCACGCAAGGCGCCGCGCGCGAAGTGCGCATCTCCCTGCCAGACAAAGTGACGGTCAATCAAGTCGCCGGCGCGATGGTGGCCGACTGGGAAATGAAAGACGGACAGCTCGCGGTGACGTTCCTGGAACCAGTCGAGCAAAACGCCAAATTCATTGTCAGCGGAGAAACGCGCAGCCCGCGCGATGGCCAGATCGAAATTCCCCTACTGCGTCTTCTGAACGCGGAACGCGACACCGGAGGAGTGGCCGTCGAAGTCCTCGGCGCTGGTGAGATCAAAGAGTTCAAGTCCGAAGGGCTGGAAAACGCCGACGCAACAGACTTGGGCGAAATCGTGTCCAGCCGACAATCCACTTCGCTCTCCGCTTTCCGCTACCGAGCAGGCGACGCGAAGACGGCGAGATCTCTGACGGTGAACGTGGCGCGCTACACGCCGCAAGCCGTGTTGATGGCCAACGTTGCCGAGGCCCGTTACAACGTCTTGATCACGAACGAAGGAAAGTTATTGGTGCAAGCGCGTTACGCCGTCCGGAATAACCAGCGCAACTTCCTGAAGATCACTTTGCCATCGGGCGCCACACTCTGGAGCGCATCGCTTGCGGGAAAGCCCGTTCGTCCAGGGCAATCGCCGGACGGCAGCGTCCTGCTGCCGCTCGAGAAATCTCACGCCGGCGAAGATTCTCCCGAGTTCGCGGTGGAGATCGTTTACATCAGCCGCGGCACCGTATGGAATGACAAAGGTCAATTCAAACTCGCGCTGCCTGCCCTGGACTTGCCAGTCTCTCGAACGGGACTGCTCGTTTACCATCCGCCGCTTTTCAAAGTGACGCCGGAGCTGGGCTCGTTCCGCGCGGAAGCGTATGCGGACCCAACCTCCGCCGCGCTGAATCCTCCACCCCCACCCCCGCCACCGCCTCCTGCGCCTGTGTCGTCAGCCGGTCTGGGGGCCAACGCCGCAGTCAACGGAAGAGACATAGTTGCCCTCGCGCAGTTGAGCCCGGGCGTCAATCAGCCCGCAACGCAGTCGCTGGTCGATAATTTCCGCGCCACCTTGCAAGGAGGGAAAGCTGCGGGAATCCTTCCCATCAAAGTCGACTTCGCGGCTTTGGGTCCCTCCCTTTATCTCGTTTCCGAACTCACCGGTGAGAACCAAGCTCCAAGTACCGATTTGAACTATCAACGCGAGAAAAAGGCAGGTGGGCGATGAGAAAGTTAATCTTGGCAGTCGCATTTCTGATGAGCGTCCCCGCATTCGCACAAGACAAGATCAATCCTCCTGTTCCGCAGGCAGGAAATGTCACGCTGCCGCTCGAGGAGTACAACCGCCTGCTTGAGCTGGCGAACAAATCGCCACGAAGAGTGGAAGCCGCGCCGCTGCCTTACACCATCAAGCGCGGAGACCTGAAATTGCGTGTTGCGAACGAAACGGTCCTGGGAACCGTCCAGTTGCAAGGTGAAACTTTTAACAAAGGCGAAACAAAAGTCGCACTCACCTCTGGAATGACGATTCTCGATGCGCGGCAAGAGGGCAAAGGTCTGCCGCTCGAACAAGAAGGCGGCACACAAACAACGATCCTCGCCGGTCCCTCGGAGTTTTCCGTAGTTCTCGACGCGGGCATGCCTTTGAACATCGAAACAGGCCGCGCATCCTTCAACTTGCCGGTGCCGTCGGCCGGCAGCGTTCGCCTGACGCTTGAAGTTCCCGGCGATCACACGAATGTACGACTCAGTCCTGGACTAATCACGAGCCGCGAGTCCCGCCAACGGAAACACCACGATCGAAGCAACACTCGTGCCAGGGCAGACCGCAAATATCTGGTGGGCCACGCGAGAAGTGGTTGCACCGGTCGTCCCGCGCGAAGTGCGCTTTCTCTCGAACATGAAAACGCTGGTCTCCGTAAGCGAAGCGGAAATTCGGCTCGCCGTGCTTGTCGACATCAGCGTGATTCAGGGAGAACCAGCCCAATTCGAAGTTGAGGTTCCCGCTGGCTACGAAGTTACGGGAGCTTCCGGTGCTTCGGTGGATTCAAGCGATGTGCAATCGGGCGTTTTAACCTTGAAGGTGAACGCGCCGGCGCAGCGCAGCCATGAATTCCTGGTCTCGATGGAGAAGAACGATCGGCGTGACAAAGGCCGATGTTCCGTTTCTCAGCGTGAAAAATTCGCAGCGTGAAACGGGCGAAGTGCTCGTCGAGGGCGTTGGCACCATGGAGCTGACGGCGACAGAGAGCGGAAGTCTGAAGCGCATGGACGTCAAGGAGACCAATCCTTATCTGCGATCGCTGGCGCGTTCTCCCTTGCAGGCCGCGTTTCGTTATCACCGCCAGCAAACGGAAAATCCAAGCCTGGCGCTGGAATGGACGCGGTTTCCCGACAGCAGCGTGCTCGCCGCAGTCGCCGAACGCGCCGTAGTGACAACGCTGGTGACCACCGAGGGAAGATCGCTGACCGAAGTTAAATTGACGGTAAAAAATCAGGTGCAGCCATTTTTAAAAGTGGAATTGCCGGCCGGCGCGAGCATTGTTTCCGCGGACGTCGCCGGAGAAAAGGTTAAGCCGGTGGAAGGCGCGGATGGCCAGCGAGTTCCGCTTTTGCGGCCTGGATTCCGGCCAGTGGGCCCTTACGAAGTTTCTTTTGTGTTCATGCATTCCGGCGCGCCCTTTGCAAAAAAAGGCGGATCGGAAATTGCACTTCCGAAGATGGATGTGCCCATCACCGTGCTGCAATGGGAAGTTTTCTTGCCCGAGCAATACAAGGTGAAGGATTTTGGTGGCGACGCTTTGGCTGCGAATCTTTTGCCGCCGTCGTTTACGGTGAATGGATTTGATGACGGTGCATACGGGACTGGCTCGTTCCAGGCAGGCGTTGGCGGCAGTTTGGGCGACCGGATCGCGCCGCTCCAACTCATGCCTGGGCAGATTGGCGGCTACATCGTGGACCCGAGCGGAGCGAGGGTTGCGAACGCGCAAGTGAAGGTCACGCAACTGGACACTGGAGCCGTGCGAACAGCCTCGACGGATTATTCTGGCCGTTGGATTGTTTCGAGTATGCCATCGGGCAGAGTGAGAATTGCAGCTACGATGCCCGGCTTCAGAAATATCGTCAGTAACCTCAACTATGACGCGAACAATCCGGCCTCATATAGTTTTACTGTGCAGGTCGCGAGTGTGGCGCAAACAGTTGAGGTGCAGGCCAATGATGCGATGCTCGAAACGATTCCGTACGATCGTGATTCCAAGAAAAAAGAGGCCGCGGCCTCCAATTCGGCATCAAATAACGTTCTGAATTTGCAGCGGCGCGTGTCAGGCGTGCTGCCCGTCCGGGTCGATGTGCCGCGCGCAGGCAGCTCGTACAGCTTTGTGCGGCCACTCGTCCTCGACGAAGAGACCAAACTCACCTTCACATACAAGACCAAATAAGTTCCACCGTCGATTGCGGAGTGTTCCTATTTAAAGCGGCCAGGGAAGACAATCCCTGGCCGTTGCTTTTTTGCTCCCCGTTTATCTTTCGCCACGCAACCATGCGCTCGAAAACTCGCTTTCTGGCGGGAACTAAGTACGCCAAAAGTAGGAATTTACGAGAGACACCAAAGAGCGTGCGTTGTTCAGTCAGAACACGGAGATTCCAGGAAACTCGCAGGCTCCCAGAAGCCGTCTAAGCTTAAGAAGCGGAAGCGAATTCGAGACATTTTGAAGCGGCCGGGAATACATTTATTTAAAGCAAGGGAAGAGGCGGGGCGATATGAAAGCGATTCCGGGATGGTTGATTGGCTTACTGATTTGTTTGCTCGCTACGGCGTTCCAGGCGGCCGCCCGCCCGCCTCAGGATGTCCCGCCGGCACAGAATCCCAGTCCTGCGCAAGGCGCGGGGCAAGCGCCAGGGCGCGGCGGCGAAAGGCGTCCCGGAGTTTTCGGAAAATTGACAGCGGTGCACGATCAGTCGATCGAGATAACCAAGCAGGACGGTAGCGTCGTGACCGTCAAGATCAGCGCGAGCACACAGTTTCGGAAAGAGCGGGAGTCCGCAAAGCTCGGCGATTTTAAAGTTGGAGACACAGTCTTTGTGCGTGGCGAGGAAAACGCGGATCACAGTTGGTCCGCGGAAGTGATTGGAGAGCGCCCCAACGGCGGGTTTGGTGGTGGCGCGGGTGCTGGCGCCGGAGGCGGACGTGGAGCAGGTCAAGGCGGTCCCGGAGGTGGCGGTCCTGGCGGAGGTCGGACAACAGGTGTGCTTGGTCAGGATTATGTTTTCGGCGAAGTGAAAGCGATTGACGCGCCGAAGCTGACGATTCTACGGCCCGACAATGTCACGCAAACGGTCGAGCTGAATGAGGAGACTTCACTTCGCAAGGGTCGCGACAGCATCACCATGGCGGACATTCAGGCCGGCGATCACATCATGGTGCGCGGCGGAATGGTGAATAATGCGTTTCAGCCGAAATCCGTGATGGTGATTTCGCCGGAACAATGGAAGCGCATGCAGGAAATGAGCGCGGGCGGGGCAGGCGGACAAGCAGCGAAGCCTCCGCAGGACACCAGCAAGCCGCAGAATCCTCCGGAGCCGCCACATTGAAATTGTTGCTTCGGACTTTTTTTTTCCTGGGTCTGGTGACCTATGTAATCGGAAATTTGCGCGCGCAAGAAAATCCAGCGCCTGCGCAAAGCGTTCCCGCTGCGCCGCAGACGAATGCGACTCCGGCGCCACAGGCCACTTACCAGATCACAGGCAGTGTGCACAGCGGCAAGACTCCCTTGCCCGGCGTGACGCTAACTGCTTCAAATACACTGACAGGAAAGAAATACGCAGCGGCGACAATTTCCGACGGCACCTTCGCAATGAATGGACTGCCGCGCGGCCGATATGTCTTGCGCGCCGAGTTCATGGGCTTCGCTGCGCAGACACAGGAAGTGGTGCTGAATCCAGAAAATCCCTCCGGCAAAGCCGACCTTGAATTGATCCTCGCGTCACGACAGGAGGAAACCAGCCAGCGCGCTGCCGCAACTGCAACTGCCGGGCGCGGTTTCCAAAGTCTGACCATGGATTCCGCGGAAGCCGCTACCGCCGGAGAGTCTGGTTTGGCTGCAGGAGGGGGACAGCAGAGTCCGAGCGCGAACGAGCTTGCTGGGCTGCCGCTGAGCGGTGCTGGCGCGGACGCACCCACGGAATCGGTGAGCATAAGCGGCGTGCAGGGACGCACGCAGGATTTCGGCGCAGGCAACGAAGGCGAGCTTCAGGACCGCATCCAGGAATTCCGCGAACGCACTCAGCAGAATGGAATGGGAGGTTTCGGCGGCGGTGCTGGCGGTGGCGGATTCGGAGGCGGACAAGGTGGGGGCGGGCCAATCGCATTCGGGCGAATGGGCCGTGGCTTCAACGCGAATCAGCCGCACGGGAACGTGTATTTTTACGATGATACTTCCTCGCTGGACGCGCGGCCATTTTCGCTGAGTGGGAATCCATTGCCCAGGGCTGACTACAACCAACTGCATTTTGGAGCGTATGTCGGCGGGCCGCTGAATATCCCCAAAATCTACAATAGTGGCGGCAAAACATTTTTTTTCGGAGGGTGGAGCGGCACGCGCGGGAGTTCACCGTCCGACGTGTTGTCCACGGTGCCCACGATGGCGGAGCGGGGAGGTAACTTTTCTGCGCTGAACACGCCTATCTACGATCCAATGACAGGGCAGCAATTTGATTTTAACGGGCAGTTGAATGCGATCGATCCCACTCTGATCACACAGCAAGCGACCGCTCTTTTGCAGTACATTCCGCTGCCGAACTTGCCGGGAACGACGCAGAACTATCATGAAGTGACTTCCGCGGAGAGCAATTCGGACTCCGTGAATTTACGGCTGATCCACAATTTTGGTCCAGTGCCGGCGCAGGGAAATCGCGCGCCGGGAGGCGGAGGGCGCGGCGGCGGTGGAGGACGGCGCAGGGCGCAGAATAACCTTAATTTGGGTATGAGTTGGACGAAAACGACGACTAACATCGTCGGAGCGTTTCCTTCGCTTGCGGGTGGAACCGGTACACAAGGATTGAACACAAACGCGGCATGGGTCTACGGCAAGGGTCACGCGACGAACAACCTGCGTTTTACTTACAACCACAATCATGTTTCAACAACGAACTTGTACTCGAACGTCACGGACGTCGCTGGACTGGCGCAAATTGGAGGCGTGTCCACAAATCCTTTCGATTGGGGCATACCTGGACTCAACTTCACGTCTTTTTCCGGTTTGAGCGATACGATGCCGCGCCGCGAACTCGATCAGACCTACACCGTGTCCGACACCGTTATCTTGAATCACGGCAAACACAACTTTCGATTTGGAGGCGACTACCGCCGTATTTTGCAGAGCTTCCAAGCGGCAAGAAACGCGGAAGGTACTTTTACATTTACAGGATTTGCGACCGGGCTCTACGTGGACGGTGTGCAACAGCAAGGGACGGGCATCGATTTCGCGGACTTTCTTCTTGGGTTGCCGCAGCAAAGCAGCGCTCAGTTTGGGGCGAACACTTATAATTTTCACGCGAACTCGTACGATTTTTTCACGCAAGATGATTGGCGGATCCGCGCGAGCCTGACGCTCCTCCTCGGCCTTCGTTACGAATACCAGGGCCCTTTCTCGGAAGCGAACAACCAAATCGTGAATCTGGATGTCACTCCGGATTTCACCGCGGCAGTGCCTGTTGAACCCGGGCAGTTCGTTCCAGGCTTTGGCGTTGCTCCGGAAACTCTGATCAAGCCGGACCGCAATAATTTTGCGCCGCGTCTGGGGCTTGCCTGGAAGCCAATGAAGAATACAGTCGTGCGCGCCGGTTATGGCATCAACTACAATCTCGCGCAGTACACAACGGCGATTCAGAATTTCGCGTTTCAGCCCCCTTTTGCGGAGACATCCACGAACACGGCGACTACGTCGAGTTTCCTCAACCTGGCAAATGCTTTTCCGAGCCTGCCGCCCGGGACGGTTACGAATAACTTTGCCGTCGATCCAAACTACAGGCTCGCTTACGTGCAACTGTGGAACGTAGACATACAGCGCGATTTGGGCGGCGGCTTTTTGATGAATATCGACTACAACGGGTCGAAAGGTACCAGGCTCGATACGCAGAGAGCGCTTCTGATTCCAGGCGGTTCGCAGCCTTTCATTTACGAATCTTCCGGGAGCGATTCGGTTTTCAATGCGGGCTCGATTCGCATTCGGAAGCGCCTGGCCAAAGGCATCGGGCTGACCGCGACCTATATCTACTCAAAATCAATTGATGACGCTGCTTCGATTGGCGGTGGGGGCGTAGTCGTGGCGCAAAACCCTTTTGACATTGCCGCGGACAGAGGGCTCTCGAGTTTTGACCAACGCCAAAAATTCACCGGTACTTGGACTTACGATTTGCCGTTCGGGGAGAACCGGCGATTTTTGCAGAAGGGATTTGTGTCTCACATTCTTGCTGGTTGGCAATGGAGCGGAAATTTTACCGTGGCGAGCGGGCTGCCTTACACCATCCGAGTGCTCGGCGGAACGGCGGACATCGACCGCGGGGTGAGCGGATCCTTGCGCGCAAACGTCGTGCCCGGAGAATTGCAGCGCCTCAGAAATCCCACAACGAAAGAGTGGTTCAACATAGCTGCGTTCTGCGAGCCGGAAACGACAACAAACAATCCAACGGCGACATGCGTCAATGCCGCCGATTCAATTTATGGCGACGCGGGACGCAACATTCTGGAAGGACCTGGGCAAGTGACTGTGGACATGTCGTTGAACAAGACGATTACGATCAAGGAGTACCGGTCGCTTGATCTGCGGATCACGGCGAACAATATTTTTAACATGGTGAATTTCAGTTCGTTGGGCACGGTTGTGAACTCGACGACCTTCGGCGAAGTGACTGGAGCGGGAACCATGCGGCGTGTGACGGTGCAAGCGAGGTTCCGGTTTTGAAAGAGAAGGCCATGATTGCTGCACGAAGAAAAATCGCGGCCATCGCGTGTGCGAGTTTGCTTTTGCAGTTTGGCGCGCCTTCGTTTGCGCAACAGGCCCAGCCGCAGCCTCCGCCACCGCAGGCATCGACAGATGCGCAAGCCCAGTCGGGGCCGCCCGCGACTTCCATTCGGGTCACTTCGGAATTAGTGCTGGCCAATGTGGTGGTGCGCGACAAAAAGGGAAATCTCATACGAGATTTGAAGAAAGAAGATTTCACGCTGTTTGAAGACGGCAAGAAACAGCAGATTTCGACCTTCGATTTTGAAAATGTGGATCAGCTGGAGACAGCCGGCGGCGCCGAAGCAACGGTTACCGGCGAGGCCACGGAAACGACTGGACCCGCTGGCGTACTGAAAAAGAGCGATGCGCCAGTGCTGAACGCGCGGGACCGGCGAGTGATCGTTCTCTATTTTGATTTTTCCGCGATGGAGCCGGATCAGATAGACCGCTGCGTGGAATCCGCCAAGAAATATATCAATGGCCAAATGCGGCCAGCCGACATCGTGGCGCTGGTTTCGCTGTCGACAACCATGCGCGTCGATCTCGACTTCACGGACGACAAGACAAAGATACTTTCTGTTTTGAGCTCGTACTCCTCCGGTTCGGGGGAGGGTTTTGCAGATGGGCGATACGGGCAGCGCGGAGGGAGCTGCGGAAACCGGGGGTTCGTTCACGCCCGACGACACGGATTACAACACGTTCAGCGCAGACTGGAAGTTGCTGGCGCTGCAATCCACCATGCAGGCGCTGGGAAAAATTCAGCAGAAGAAGTCGCTGATTTATTTCAGTAATGGAATCAGCCAGACCGGGACGGACAACCAGTCGGCGCTTCGCGCGGCAACAGCGGCGGCGGTGAAGAACAACGTTTCGATCTATCCCGTTGATGTCCGCGGTTTACAAGCTTTTCCTCCGGGCGGCGAAGCGCAAAGCGCCAGTTTGCACGGGCAGTCTGCTTACAACGGCGCGGCTGTTTTAAACGATCTGAGCGGCAATGCTGCTTCGCAAGAGACGCTTTCGACTCTGGCGGCGGACACGGGCGGCAAGGCATTCTTCGATACGAATGATTTCAGCGGCGTGTTTACGCAGGTGCAGAAGGACAGCTCGGCGTATTACGTCCTGGGCTTCGTGAGCACGAATGCGCTGAAGGATGGACATTATCGCCGGTTTGAAGGTGCAGGTGAACCGCGCCGATGTGAACCTGGAATTCCGTCCGGGATATTACGCCGGGAGAGACTACCAGCATTTGAATCGGGCCGATCGCGAGGCGCAGCTCGAGGACGAACTCGCTGCGGAATTGCCGCAGACGGATGTGCCGCTCTATGCGGGGACAGCGTATTTCCGTCAGGATGAATCGCACTACTATTTGGCGGTTTCGCTAGTTGTTCCAGGATCTCAGATTCCTTTCGTTTCGGAGAAAGACAAAGACAGCGCGACCATCGACATCATCGGAGAGGTGCGGCTCGACGGCAAAGGCAGAGTGCCCGTCGGACAGTTGCGCGACACGGTGAAGCTTGCGGTGGACAGTACGCAGCAGGTGCGGCGGAAGAATGTGCAGTACAACACGGGCTTTGTGCTGGCTCCGGGAAATTATCATTTGAAATTTATCGTGCGCGAAAATCAGACGGGGCGCATGGGGTCGTTTGAGACGGACGTGCAGGTGCCGGATTTGCGCAAGGTGCCGCTGCGAATGAGTTCGGTGGTGCTGAGCAGCTTGCGCGTGCCGGTGGCGAACGCTCCGAAGAAGAAGGGCGCGGCGAACCCGTTGATTCAGGATCAGACGCAGTTGGTGCCGAATGTGACGCATGTGTTTACGCGGGATCAGCATTTGTATCTGCAGTACGAGATTTATGATGCGGCGCGGGGAAAAGTTGCGGTTGCCGCGCCAGTGCCGGCGGCCGCTGCGCGATCGGGAAGTACTGCTGGCCCAGCTGCCGCACAAGCGGCACCAGAGGTGCCGCACTCCATACAAACCCGCGAGTCGATTCACGTTTTGACAAGCATTGAGTTTTTGCAGGGAAACGTGAAAGTTTACGAATCGAAGCAAGTGGCCGCAACGGAAGTTACGGCGCCGGATCGCAAGGCTGTGGTGTTTCAGATTGATTTGCCGCTGCAATCGCTGAAGCCTGGGCTTTATGTTTGCCAGGTGAATGTGATTGATGATGTTGCGGGGAACTTTGCGTTTCCGCGATGGCCGATTTTGATCAAGGATGCGGCTCCGGCGGTTGCGCCTGCTGCGCAGTCTTCCTCCAGCTCGGGGCAGTGAATCTCTCGCGGTTCAGTCTTGGTTCGGTTGAAAACCGCACAGACTGAAGTCTGTGCCACCCCCCCCTATTTTTGCAAGAATGTGATTCGATTAGGGTTAGTGGGTGGGGGTGTGCAAAGAATATCATTCTAAAGGGCTTACAAGTCCCCTGTTTTGATATGTTTCTGCGGGGGTGTGAAAAAGACCGCCGGACTCCGCCTTGCGTTGCTCACCAGGGACTATACGCGTTTGATGCTTGGAATACAGATGAGAAGCGCACAGCCAAGAGTGGCTGTGCTACTCGCCGTAGGGGACCCAGATGTTTTTGATTTGGGTGGCGTGTTGGAGGAAGAAGCGTCCCCCGGCGTGGCTTGGGTTGAACCAGTCGATTTGGCGGCCTTCGTTGGTGAAGACCTGTTTGAGATTTCCTGTGGAAAGAGCTTTTGCGGTGGCACATGTCGCGGCGTCGGCGAAGGTCCAGAGGGCGTCTACGTCGTCGTGTTCGGCGAGAGTCTTCAAGAGTTCGCGCGGGCGGCCGGTGACGATGTTCACCGTGCCTGCGGGGAGATCGCTGGTTTCGAAGAGTTGATAGAGGTCGGCGGTGATGAGCGGGTAGAGTTCGCTGGGGACGGCTACTGTCGTGTTGCCTACCGCTATGGCTGGCATGACCGTGGAGACGAAACCCAGGAGCGGTGCTTCTTGGGGGCAGAAGATGCCGATGGTGCCGATGGGTTCGTTCATCGCTAGGGTGACGTTGCGGAAGGGCGGGTTGTGGATGGTGCCTTCGTATTTGTCGGCCCAGGCGGCGTAGGTAAAGATGCGTTCTATGCTGGAGGTTACTTCGGCTTCGGCTTGTTGTTTGCCGACTACATCAGAGAGACGACTGGCAATTTCTTCGCGGCGTTGGGAGAGATTTTCGGCTAGGTAGTAGAGGACTTGGGCGCGGGTGTGGGCGGTGGACTTGGGCCAGGCGGTGGCTTTGCGGGCGGCTTCGACGGCGTTGCGAATGTCTTTGCGATTGCCTAGCGGGGGCTTCGCCGAGGAGGCGGCCGTCAGCGGCGTGAACTGGCGTGCTGTAGCCGGAGTCGGGGCGGGCTTGTTTGCCGGCGATGAAGAGTTTTACGGTGCGGTCGATGGGGGGCGTCGCGGAGTCTGCGGCGGATTCCGTTATTTGTTGCGGCGGTTGATCGACGGCGAGCGGGCGTGGGTGGAGTTGCGGTGCGTTCTTAAACCAAGACGGTTCGAGATATTCGAGGAGGCCTTCGCGGCCGCCTTCGCGGCCGTAGCCGCTTTCGCGATAGCCGCCGAAGCCGCAGCTGGCGTCGAAAAGATTCGTGCAGTTGACCCAGACTACGCCGGCTTTGAGTTGCGAGGCGATGTGCAGGCTCACGTTGATGCTCTCGCTCCAGACACAGGCGGCGAGACCATACACCGTGTTGTTGGCAAGCTCGACGGCTTCACTCGGCGTGCGGAACGTCATGGCGGCCAGGACGGGGCCGAAGATTTCTTGTTGGGCTACGACGCTGGTGGGATGGACGTTGCTTAGAAGCGTTGGCGGGAAATAGAGGCCGCGGGAGGGCATGGGGATGCTCGGTTGCCAACACGTTGCGCCTTCGGCTACGCCTTGATCGACGAGGCTCTGAATGCGGTCGAGTTGGACGCGGGCGATGATGGCGCCGATGTCGATGGATTTGTCGAGAGGGGGGCCGACGCGAAGCGTGTTCATGCGATCGCAGATTTTGGCGATGAGCGGCTCGGCGATGCTTTCTTGCATTAAGAGGCGGGAACCGGCGCAGCAGACTTGACCTTGATTGAACCAGATGCCGTCGACCAGGCCTTCGACGGCGGAGTCAAGGTCGGCATCTTCAAAAATGATGAAGGGGGATTTGCCGCCTAGTTCGAGCGAGAGTTTTTTGTGAGAGGAGGCTGTCGCTTTGCGAATGGCGCGGCCTACTTCGGTGGAACCGGTGAAGGCGATTTTGTCTACGTCGGGATGGGAGACAAGGGCTTCGCCGGTTTGGCCGTCGCCGGTGACGATGTTGACTACGCCTGCGGGGAGATCGATCTCTTGGCAGATTTCGGCGAAGGCTAGGGCGGTCAGCGGCGTGAATTCGGCGGGCTTCAGGACAACCGTGTTGCCGGTGGCTAGCGCTGGGGCGATTTTCCAGGCGAGCATTAGTAAAGGAAAATTCCAGGGAATGATTTGGCCTACCACGCCGCAGGCTTCGTATCCGGGAAATTCTTGCGTGAGGAGTTGCGCCCAGCCGGCGTGGTGATAGAAGTGGCGTGCTACTAGGGGGATATCGATGTCACGGCTTTCGCGAATGGGTTTGCCGTTGTCGAGGGTTTCGAGGACTGCGAGGCGGCGGGAATGTTTTTGGATTTGGCGGGCCAAAGCGTAGAGATATCTGGCGCGGGCGTGGGGAGTTAGGGATTGCCATGCGGGTAAGGCGGCGCGGGCGGATTTTACGGCGGCGTCGATGTCTTGCGCGGAACCTTGGGCGATGTCGGCTAACTTTTCGGTGGTGGAGGGATCCGTTGTGTCGAAATATTTTGCTTCGATGGGAGATTGAAACGCGCCGTTTATGAAATGGCCGAAGCGGCGGTGGTGTTTGTCGAGCCAGGCTAGGGCTTCGCGGGGATCTTCGGGGGCGGGGCCGTAGTCCATGGTGACGAATTTTTCTACGATACTCATGGGGGTGAGTTGATTGTAATGGAAATGTATTTGGAAGATGAAGAAGAAAAGGAAGTGAAACACAGAGACACAGAGGACACAGAGAAGAGGAGAAGAAAACGAAGAAAGAAAAAGATAACGCAGAGTCGCAGAGTGCGCGGAGTCAGCGCAGAGGAAGAAAGAGAAAAACGAGTAGAAGAAAAGTGGAGGAAGAAAGCAAAGAAGGAAGATTGAGTAAAGAAAATGAAACAAAGAAAGAGGGCACGATGAATCGTGCCCCTACAGAGTGGATCGAGTTTCAGCTGATTAGGCGAGGGGGTGGCGGTAGTCGGCGGAATAGCGGCCGGTGGCGTGGTGGGCTAGTTGGCGTTCGATGTCGGCTAGCATGCCGCTGGCGCCGAAACGGAAGAGATCGGACTTTAGCCAACTGGGGCCTAGTTCGTCTTTCATTAGGGAGAGCCATTCTAACGATTGCTTTGCTGTGCGGATGCCGCCGGCGGGTTTGAAGCCCACGGCGTAGCCTGTTTGATTGGCGTATTCGCGGATGGCGCGGGTCATTACCAGGCCCACCGGAAGAGTTGCGTTGACCGGTTCTTTTCCCGTCGAAGTCTTGATGAAGTCGGCGCCAGCCATCATTGCTACTTGGCTGGCGCGGGCTACGTTGCGGAGAGTGAGGAGATCGCCGGTGCCGAGGATCACTTTCATGTGAGCTGGGCCGCAAGCGTGTTTGAAGGCCGCGACTTCGTCGTAAAGGGCTTGCCATTTTGCGCCGAAGACGTGGGAGCGGGTGATGACGACATCGATTTCGTCGGCGCCGGCTTCTACGGAGCGGCGGATTTCTTGGACGCGTTCGGCTAGCGGGGAGAGGCCTGCGGGGAAACCCGTTGAGACGGCGGCTACGCGGATGCCGCTGCCTTCGAGGGCGCGCCGGGCGGTTTCCACGAAGACGTGGTAGACGCAGATGGCGGCGACTTTGATGTCGAGCGATTCGATGCCGAGTTTTGCGACGAGTTCCTGTTGAATTGGGTGGCGCCCTTTGGCGCAGAGGCGGCGGACGCGTTCGTCGGTGTCGTCGCCGGAGAGAGTGGTTAGGTCCATGCAAGAGATGGCGCGTAGAAGCCAGGCAGCTTGGTAATCTTTTTTTACGGTGCGGCGCGTGACTAGGGATTGCGCGCGGCGCTCTACGGCGCTGGTGTTGACGCGGACGTCTTCGACCCAATCGAGATTCAGGGGGACGCCGCTGTTGGATTGTAGTGCGTGGCCGCGGAGGTGAGCGAGGGCTAGGTCGCCGAAGAGAGAAGCGTCCAGGGATTGATTGTGACTGGTATCGTTGAGATCTTTTGCTAGATCAGACATTGCGCGTGGCTCTCGGTTTTTATTGGGCCGCTCAAATCGTACCTTGATGAAAGCTCATGTTTCTGGCAAACGGAATTGCCTATGATTTGCGATGGCACGCCGCGGTTCAGTTCGGTTGAGGTTGCGTCTAGCACAGACTGAAGTCTGTGCCACTAGGAATCTTATCATTTTTGATGCGAAGTCGTGGGGATACAGTGAGGAAGAGAAATGACGGAGTCATGGGAGCCGCGTGGATAGGAGTGCGACGAATGTTGGGATTGTGGGGTGGCGTACACCGTGGGACGCGCTAAAGCGCGCCCTTACATTTGCTCCAGGGTGGCGGGGGCACCGTTACAGGCGGGTGCTGTGGATTTGCCATTCTCGTTCGAAATCGGCGCGGCTCTGGAAGGACTTCTGCGTGCCGACTTTTGTTGTGGAGAGGGCGGCGTAGAGATTGGCGCGCGTTAGGGCTTCTTTTTCTTGCATGCCTTCGCCTAGAAAGACCGCGAAGCTGCCGATGAAGGCGTCGCCGGCGCCGGTGGTGTCAACGGCATCGACTTTAAAGGCGGGAATTAATTCGGTGCCTTCGGGGCCGGCGAGAAGGGCGCCGCGTTCGCCTAGCGTTAGGACGACACGCTTCATTCCCTGGCGGAGAAGAAAATTGGCGCACTTCGTGGCGTCTTCTAGGGAATGGACGGGCATGCCGGTGATGAGTTCGGCTTCGGTTTCGTTGGGGATGAAATAGTCGGCGCCAGCTAATTGCTTGAAGTCTACCGGTTGGGCTGGCGCTGGATTTACGATGCAGCGGATGCCTTCGGATTCGGCGAAGCGGACGGTGTGATAGACGGTGCGTAACGGGATTTCGAATTGCATGACGATGGTGTCGGCTTTGCGCAGAAGCGGGAGCGGCGGCATCGATGTCTTCTGGGGAGAGGGTGTCGTTTGCGCCTTTGACAACGATAATGCGATTTTGGCCGCCTGGTTCGACGAAAATTGGCGCGACGCCGCTGGAGACTCCTTCGGCGATGCGGACGTGGCTGGCGTCGATGCCTTGCGTTTGAAAATTTTTGATGGTGGCGGGGCCGAAGAGATCGCTGCCGACTTTTGCGATCATGGCGACGGTCGCGCCGCAGAGCCGCGCGGCTACGGCTTGGTTGGCGCCTTTGCCGCCAAAGCCCAGGTCGAATTTTTTGCCGAAGATGGTTTCGCCGGGGCGCGGGAAGACGTCGTTGAAAGTGGTGAGGTCCACGTTGGCGCTGCCTACAACGGCGATGAAGGATTGTTTCGACATAGTGGCGGATTATAGCCGTGTCCCGTGGTCCGTGGGGAGTGTTTGCTTGAAGTGGAAGGTGGGTTTTAACACAGAGGTCACAGAGGGCACGGAGAAGAGTTGAAGAGAATTGCGGCTTGACAGGGTGGATGGCGACGCATATAAGCACGGACGGCGCTGAGATGCGCGACTTGTCGCAAAAATGTTTTGTAGTTGAGTTGGATCGCAGCACAGACTGAAGTCTGTGCCACTTGAAGCAAGAGGACAGACTGAAGTCTGTGCCACCGGGCAAGGAGCTGGAGGTTCATGTACACGCCGCATAGTCTGGAAATTGCGCTTTTGATGATGATCGCTACGGCTATTTGCTGGGGTTCTTGGGCGAATACGTTCAAGGGAGTGAAGAATTACAGATTTGAGCTTTTTTATTGGGATTACGCGATCGGCATTTTTCTGATTTCGGTGGTGTTGGCGTTCACGATGGGAAGCACTTCGAATGATGCGTCCAGCTTTCTGAACAATGTGCGGGCTGCGGATGGTTCGAACATTGTTTATATGCTCATCGGCGGAGCGGTTTTTAATCTGGCAAATTTGTTGCTGGTGGCGGCGATTGACATGGCGGGTTTGGCGATCGCTTTTCCCGTTTCGATTGGCATTGCGCTGGTGGTGGGAGTTATTACGAGTTATTTGCAGCAGCCGAAGGGAAACGCGGGCTTACTTGCCGTCGGAGTGGTTTGCGCTGTGATCGCCGTGATTATGGATGGCAAGGCTTACGGAAGTCTCGCAAAGGTGGCGAGTTCGACTTCGAAGAAGAGCATTACCACTTGCATTGTTTCGGGCGTGCTGATGGGACTGTGGTCTCCCTTCGTTGCGCACGCCATGAGCCACGGAAAGACTCTCGGGCCTTACAGCGTGAGTGTATTTCTGACGTTGGGCGCACTACTGTCTTGTTTTATTTGGAATATTTATTTTATGAAGAAGCCCCTGGTCGGCGAGCCGGTGAAATTCGGAGATTTTTTTCGCGGACCGGCTGCGGGACATGTTCTCGGATTGCTGGGTGGAGCGATTTGGGGCACGGGGACAGTGTTCAATCTCGTGGCGGCGAATTTCACGGGAGTAGCCATTTCGTATGCGATCGGGCAGTCGGCTCCGATGGTTGCCGCACTCTGGGGAGTGCTAGCCTGGAAGGAATTTGAAGGGGCAAAACCGCAGGCGAAGACCTATCTGGCTCTGATGTTCCTCTTCTATTTACTGGCTATCTTACTTGTGGCAAAAGCCAACACATCAACCTGACAATTTCTTGCCAAACCCTAGTAAGATTACGTAGATTGGCGTTCATGGCTACCCTGGCCCAGTGTGAAAAAGCTGTGACTATTTCGGAACCAATGAGGCGTACTCCGTGGAGCTCAAAGGTTGTCGTGGGCTCGAAACCTCTCCTCTCTTTGCCGGCACTGTTGCAAGGGCAACGAATTTCCGCAAGCTCGAAATTCTCACCACCAGATCCTTTCTTCCCTGTTTTCAGTAGTTTGCGGGATAAGGCGGCTTCACGAGCCGAGCGGTTTAGGAATATCCTACAGTACCTGCAAAATAGGGCATTCGTACTGTTACGAAATGGGTGGTTTGGCCCTAGTTTTGTTACCATCATGCCGACAGGGGTGGGTGTGTGCAGCTTCTAGGCAAATACGAGATCATCACGGAGATTGGCCGCGGAGCCATGGGCGCGGTGTACAAAGCCCGCGACCCGTTGATTGACCGTTTGGTTGCCCTCAAGACCATCACCGGGGGCCCCAGTGCGCAGTCCAACCTGCTGGATCGTTTTTACCAGGAAGCTCGCTCCGCGGGCGCCCTTCAGCATCCCAACATCGTCACGATTTACGAATTGGGCCACGAGAAAAATACTCCGTTCATCGCGATGGAGTATCTCGAGGGGGACAGTCTAGATCGAATCATCGAGCAGAAGCCCGTGCTTCCGCTCTCCGTCAAACTTGGATACATCGTGCGCGTCTGCGATGCGCTCGCGTACGCCCACCAGCATAACGTGGTGCATCGCGACGTAAAGCCAGCGAACATCATGGTGACCAAGGAAGGCGTTGTGAAGGTGGTGGACTTCGGCATCGCGCGGCTCACGGACATGTCGATGACGCAGCCGAACATGATGATCGGTTCGCGCGCGTACATGTCGCCACAGTTGTACAAGGGTGAAAGGGCGGACGCGCGGTCGGATATTTGGGCCGTGGGCGTGTCGCTGTATGAATTGCTGGCGTTCAAACGGCCGTTTACGGGCGAGAGCGAAGCCGAGCTGATGTTCCACATCATCTATGAGAAGCCCGAAGATCTCATGGAGCTGTCGCCAGAGTGCACGGAAGAACTGGCGGCCATCGTCAGCAAGATGCTGGAGAAGAAGAGCGAAGATCGCTATCAGTCCATGGATGATTTGCTCCATGCGATCGAGCCGATCTGGAAGGCCGCGCAACAGGCCACAGTCTCGGGATTACTGGCGGATTCGCAAGAGTTGGTGGTGGCGAAGGATTTACAGCGCGCACATGCACTCCTCCGTAAAGCTTTGCACATCGATGTAGGGAACTCTCAAGCAAAGAGCATGCTTGAAAAAGTGTCAGTGGAGCTTCGGCGTTCAGAAATTCAGCCGCGGTTGCAGGAGCACTTGAGCCGCGGCGAGGGGTATTTGAAAGCGGGCCAACTGCGCGAGGCGAAAGCGGAAGCGCAAGCGGCGCTGGGGCTCGATTCGAAACACGAGCCTGCGCAGAAATTGCTGGCGGAGGTGGAAGCGGCAGCAGCGAAAGTGCAGCAGCTAGAGCAGAAACTGAAGTTGACCAAGCAGCGCCTGGCCGAAGGTGCATTGACGGAGGCGGCGGCAGCTTTGGGGCAAGCGGTGGAACTGGACAATGCCAACCTCCAGGTACACGAGCTCAAGAAACAGATCGAAGAAGAGCGGGTGCGGCGGGAAAAGCGAAAGAAGCTGGGCGAAATCCTGCACCGGGCGCGAACGCTTTGGACCGAGCTTAATTATGACGAGTGCCTGACCGTGCTGGCGGCGGCTTTGCAGGAATTTCCGAACGAGCCGGAACTGAAAAAACTGCAGGAGTCGGCCAAGACGGACCAAGCGGAACTGCAGAAGCAGCGCCAGATGGCAGAAGTGCGCCGATTGCTGGGGCAGCAAAATTTTGCAGATGCGCGAAAGATATTGGATGGGCTGGTTACTGAGCACCCGCAGGACACGGCTGTAAAGAATTTGCAAAACCTGGCCTTACAAGAGGAGCAGGAACAGAAGCGGCAAAAGCGGCTGGAGTCGGAGATAACCGTTCTGCGCGGCTTGCTGGGAGCTGGAAAGGTGAAGCAGGTGGTGGCGAAGGGCGAGCCGCTTTTGCAGGAATTTCCGCAAGAGTATGAACTAAAGGAATTGGTGAATTACGCGCGCGGAGAAGTGGCGCAGCAAGAGCAGAAACGCAAGGAAGAAGAGCGGGAAAAACAGATCCAGGGTTTCCTGATGTGCGAGCGCTACGGGGAAGCGTTGGACACGGCGCGGTTGGCGATTGAGGAATTTCCAAAGCAAGACGCTTTCCGCAAGTTGGCAACGGAAGCAGAGGCATTAAAGCGAGAGCAGGACGACCGCGAGAGAGCGCGCAACGAGATGCAACGGCGCGTCCGGGAAATCAACAGCAAGATCAACCAAGACAAGATTACCGATGCCATCGATCTGGCTCAGCAAACCATGGAGTCCATGGGCCCCGATCCGAATGTGACGCAGTTGCTGCAAGGCGCCGAAGAAAAGAAGAAAAAGAAAGAAGACGTGGAGAAAAAAGTCACAAACCTGGAATCACTGGTGAACAAAGGCGATCACGTTGGCGCAACGCAATTGTTCAACGAAGTGATGGCCACGCAGATACTCCAAGCCTCTGATCCCCGGATGCAGGAGCTTAAAGGAAAGATTTCGAATCTTGCCAGCGGGCAACAACCAGCAGCAACGCAGATGTATTCAGCGGCAAAGACAGTTGTGCAAAAGCCAGCGGGCTCGGCGAAGAAGGATAAACCTGCAGCCGCCAAGCCAGCGCCTCCTTCCGGAGACCTGACTCAGGTAAGTGAATCCGCTCAGAATGTTCCCGCGGCGGGATTTTCCGCTACGAAAGTTATTGGTGCCGGAGAGAAGCCAGGACCGCGAAAGGATGGAAGCGTTCCGCAGCGCCCGAATTCCTCAAGCAAGGAAACTGGCGCGCGAAAAGCGGAAGCTCCCGCCCCCGATGCGACAGTGATTGCTGGTCCGGCCGTGCGGCAAGCTGCCTCGTCACCCAGCGTCCCAGCTGCACCGCGTTCGAGCGGAACTATGGCGGCAGCCGCTGCTTCGCCGGTCGCTCCCGCGAAGCCCAAGACCGGAAACGAAGCTCTGGGGAAAATTTTGCCAATCCTGACGCGGCCACCGGTGCTGGCAGGCGTTGGCCTTGTGGTGGTAATGCTTCTCGCCGTGGCCCTGTGGCCGCACAAGACAAATGGCGGGGCTCCCTCGGCCGCTGATCTAAAGATGAAACAGCAAGCCGGAGAGCTATGGCAAAATCGCCAATTCGACCAGTCCGAACAAATTTGGCAGGGGCTCGCCAAGAATAAGGGCCCGCTGCAGAACGAAGCCGCGCAGCAGGTCACTCAGATTGAGCAGAAACGAGCGGATGAACAGAAACGATTTGACGACGCCGAAGCGTTGCTCAAAGACAAGAAGGATTTCGAGGGCGCGCAGACGGCATTTCAGGATGTAATTCAGATGAATTTGTGGCACTTCAATGACGCTACGGCGGAATTGGAGGCGGCGAAGGCGGGATTGAGTTCGACCGACGTCCATAAACAGGAGCAGGATCACTTCGATCAGGGGGTCGCCGCATATCAGGCTAAGGACTTTGAGAAGGCCAAGAAAGAGTTTCGCGCGATGCTGGACTTGAAAATCGCCGGATCTACGCTCAAACCTCAGGCCGATAGTTACCTTAGCAAAATACGCCAGTCGGGGACCGACCAGAAGACTTTCGAGAACGCAATCCAGGCTTTAAAAGACGAAAAATGGGCGGAAGCGAAAGAGCAACTCCAAGAGGTGATAAACCGCAAGGGAGCCCAGAGCGCCGATGCGAAGAAGCAAATGCCCACAGTTGAAAAGGCGCTACAAACTGTGAACGGTTTCGAAGATGCTTTGAAGTCCAGTTCTTTCCGGAGTGCAAAGACCCAAGCCGATTCTGCCCAACAATGGACGAAGACTCACGAAACCCTGCTGAAGGAATTGCACGCAGCTGAGGCGCAACAGTTCGACCAGATCAAGAGCAACGCGCAGGCGGCTGAAAGCAAGAGCGACACCGCTGCCATCCAGCGGGTCCAGGACGATCTCCATAGTTTCGAGGGACGCGCCGAGGATTCGTCGCTGCTCGCCGCTTCGCAAGATTTAGGGAAGCGAATGAATACCGCCTACTCGATTGCCGTGAATAAGAATGGTGACAAGGCGGCTTTTGATGCTGCGGTGATACATTTTGAGCAGGCGAAACAGAAGAGAGACACCGACCTATTAGCGCACAGCGTGACGCAGGAATTTCAAAAAATAGCGAGCGGCACCGGGCTATATAAGGACAGTGCGGCGCTCTACCTCAAGACAACCATCCCGAACGAAATTCAGGCGCTGACACAGACTTCTGGAAAAGTGCTGCTGCAGGCTATCGCTTGCGGTCCTGGACGCGGCGGAGCGGAAATTCCGTCGGCGGCGGGCTCGGTCACTTGCGCACAGTTGGATGCGAATCCGCCATTGCAATGGGTGGGGATTCCCATGGTGGACTTCCCGGATGTTGCAAACAAGCCCGGGAAACTGCCGTACTCGCTAACCGTAATCGTTTCCGTCGATTCAAATGGGAACGTAAAGATCGATAAAGAAGGGGAAGTTGATAAGGATTTCCTGAAGAAAGTGAAAGATGCTTCGAAACACTGGAAGACGACCGCACCCAAGGCGGGCGGAAAACCAGCTAGCGTGCGCTTTCCACTCACGATTACCTTCCAGCGCTAGTATCCTGCGCCGCGGTGCCAATCAAAATGCTCGACAGCAAGCAGCGAAGCATAGAGTTTTATCGCGGTCCCGTATATGAGTGTTGGCAGGGTGTTTTCAATCGCTAGGAATTTTTTCGTAACTCGATTGGCTGTGCGAGGTTGTCTTTCGTGCCGGGGCGGCGTCTACAAACTAGTTCCAGGGCGTAGGAGCGAGTCGTATTTTTGGAGGCCGTGCCATTAGCGCTAAATCACTTGCTCATGGCAGAGCAACTGTAACCCGATAAGAAGCCGGCATGGAAGAAGGGGACACTCTTGAAGTCCACATCGAAGCGCACTTCGACCGGTTTGTCATTGCTTCGGATTGCTTGCCCGGTTGGGCCGATGAGTGGACCTTGAATAATGTAGCCATTGCCTGAGGCTTGCCATTTGTATGCGGAGAAGAAATGGGACACAGCCCAGAGGCCTTGATAGCGTGCAACCTCCAGGTCCCCGCCGTTATTCAAGGTTAGCGTCGCGCCCTGCATGGCAGTGCCGGGCCAAATAAATTTCCTCGTTCCGCCATTACCACTCACTACCCATTCTTGCCCATCAAACGTCAGCTTTTCATTCTTGAAGCCGCCGGCATCGGGAAGATGCGCCGTAACCGAGTATTCGAAGCGTGGATCCGTTGCGTTGCCCGGATAAACAGCCAGTTGAATGGCGTAGAGTTCGTTCAAAGTGCGAAGGAAATTGCTGCCGACTGGCGTTGAAGTTCCAAGTGCGCGGACATAGGTTGTTCCCTGAAGGCTCAAACTATTTTTTTGAGCGATTAGGAATTGAGAAAGCTTGCCCTTCACGGGTTGGAAAAAGTCATTGAACTCCGCCAGCGTAATTTCCCGGTTGCTGTGATCGTTAAAAGGATACGCGGTCTGCAGGGCCTTGTATGGCGTACAGATCCCTTCGCCGGAGCCGCCTGATGAAGTCCATATCCTCTGCAAACCCTTTATGGGTTCGTCCAGAAGCGTGCCCACGGTTTGATCCACGTGGCCGTCCGGGTCATTGGGAAGCCCTTGCGCGAGCTGCGCTGAAGCGAGGTGGGCCTGCGAAACGGTTGGCGCGCACGTTGTTTTCTGAGCGTCTTTTTGTTCATGAGGTGCGTCGGCGACTTGTTGCACGCACTGCTGCAGATTTAAGAGGCCCTTCATGTACGGGTCATTGGAGGCCTGGTCGTATTTTTTTTGCACTCCGCAACCCGGCGCGACGACCTGCTGGGGCGCCTGGAAAGCAATTTTGATCGCTGTGGACGGCACGTTGGTATTGTCCGCGACGTCGCAGAGGAGGGCGAGGAGCGGCGACGAGTTCGCGGAGAGCTTCGTGAGCTTCGACGCAGCGTCGGGATCACTGATGTAGGGCAGGACCGCTGCGGCGTTCAAAAACGCGCGCCATTGCGCAATAAAATCCTTTTCGTACATGGCCCGGAGCTGCGTGCTCAGATCGGCCGAGCTGAAATTCGTGCTCGTCGTTGTTCCCAGGACCCAAGTCTCGCCGGTGATCCCATTGGGGTGCTGGATGGATTGATCCATGATTTTCCAGCCGTCCGAAGTGAATGCCGCGTCAACGTCCACCTTCGCGCTCAAAACTTGCGAACCTTCCGGATGGGCTGCAGCAAAGCGATAGCTTTTTGCCTTTTGCCGCGCGTCCGTGAGCATGCTGGTATACAAGCGCTGCAAGCCCGAGAATTTATTCAAATAGGTGCGAACCTGGCCCACTAAAGCGGCGTCATTGGTTTTCGAGTAGGGATTATCCGTGGTCAGCTCTGAACTGTAGAAACCAAATTGTTGTGCGGCGAGATCGCTGCGGTCCTGATCGATGTCGCCCAAATCTCTCTTCCAGTCTTTCATGAGGAAGTCTTGCAAAAACTCTCCAGTATTTCGCTGAGATTCGGAGGTGGTGAGCAGGTACGCTTTCAATGCGTTATAAGCCGCGCCGGAATCCGCTGTCGGTTGAGGATCGCCCTGATAGGTCCTCAAGTCGGCGAGCAGATTGCGCTTTGTGTGTTCGAATAGAACTTGATCGAAAGCATGAAAATAAATGGCGCGTGCGTCGGGGAAGATGGAATCGCCCGAATACAGACCCCAGCGGAGGTGCAAGGGCGCGCCGTTCTGGTTGTAGCCGCGAAGCTGGACGAGTGTCTGCCGGAGGGCGTCGAGCTTCTTCAAAGAATCAAGCGTAGGCTGCTGGGCGCCGAGATTTTGCACGGCGGCTAGACTCTGGCCGGCGTCACGAACGCTCGAAACAAGGTGCGTATTTCCGACGAAAGAGATGAGCGTGACGATGATCCAAATCGCGGCTAAAGCGGCGATAGAGGCGAAAAGGAAGCGGCGGCCCAGGTCTCCGCGAGTGCTTGTGCCGCTGGCTCCCAGCGCGGCACGGTCCTGCAGTAAAACGTGGCTGAATACGTGGCTCAGGAAAACGCGTTGCACGGATCTGCGTGATTCGCTGGCGCTCTCTATTGACGTGCCGCTGGACCAAGAAGTCTTGGCAGAGGGATCCTGTGCACTAATCAAACTGGTTGCGTCTGGATTGAATCCTCCGGGGGCGCGCTGCGCTGCGCGTTGGCCAAGCATGGTCTGACCCGCGTTCGAGGAGACTGTGATGATCCGCTGTCCGACAAAATAAAAGCCGCGAAGAAAAGGCCCGGTGCGGAGATGGCCAGGGCGGCAGAGGTCCACCAGAAACTGCACGAGAGGTTTGCTGAGTTTTCCAAATTCACGCGGAAATTCGTAGACTCCGGCTTGGCGGTCGCTATTGCGCTCGCGGCTAAGAAGGCCGGGGCGGCACTCCGCCAAAGTGAAAAAGATGGCTTGAAACGCGGCCGTGAGGCGTTTGGTTTCCTGCTCTGCGTAGACACCGGAATTCGTCGAGCCCACAAGCGGCAAAGTAGAACCAAGGACCTGCGACGTCTCTTCGTTGCTAAACGTGCCCGCAAACTCCTCGAAATACGGGATGCGATCCGAGCGGTTGAAAAGGACGTAGACAGGCAGGCTGACGCCCATGTGATACGAGAGTTCTTCAAGACGAGCTCGAATCTTACGGGCCTGCGCGACGATTTTCTCGAGCGCGGCCTCGCGAACCAGTTTTTCGCTATCCACGCAGACGATAGCAGCGCGCGGCGCCAGGCTGGCGCCGCCGAAAATGGAACGGAAGCGGCTGGGCACGAAATGTTTGATCAGGCGCACCCAAGAGCTTGCATCGTCCATCAGCGGACCGCCGGCCTCCACGAAAACTGTTTTGCGTGCGAACCAAAGATTCGCCACGCGCGTAGGTACGATGCTGCTCTCTTGATAGACCTGTCCCGCGAGGAGCTCCGCATCCAGGCCGCTCTGGTCCATCACGCTGGTCTTGCCAGCGCCTGTATCTCCGAGCAGAAAAACCGCCGGGAGAGAAGAGAGCCTTGCACCCGCCGCTAAGCGCGCGGCCGCGACTTTGACGGAAGCGTCTCGGACCAAAATGTCCACGTCCTGGGAAGCTCCGGCGGAGGCGCCGCCGGAAACGCCAGCGTAAGAGGGGGCAGATGGGGCGCGGGGTTCTTCAGCCGCAGGCAGGGCGGGCATCGAGGAGCGAGCCCAAAGGATCAAGCCGATGACTGCAATGACGCCTAGCAACAGGATGCCGCCGCGCAGAACGATAGCGTTCGTGCCCGCGACATGGAGAATCTGCGGGCCAAACCACGTCAGCATCAATATCACGATGGCAGCCGCTCCGGCTGCCAGATGTTGCCATTGAAATCGCATCTCCACTCCCTATGGGTGGTTTAGAGGTGCTATCGCGCGAATTTCCGAAACCCCTGCGAGCATTCGCATCTTGAAAACGATAAAAAAAAGAATCCCCAGAACCACGCAACCCATTGCTCCAAAGGCCAGACGTCGAACCCAGGGATCGCGTTTTGCTACTACGGCACCGCCTTCTGGAACAGCCCAGGCGGGCGACAGCCCTACAAGGGGTCCGCGAATGCGGCGGATTTTTTCCAGCGTGGAATCAATGATGGGCCGGGTGGCTTCCGGGCCCGAAAGGCCGTAGCGTCCTTTGTAGCCCATCAGCAGACACAATGCGTAGACTTCGAGCACATCCGCCGCGTCGTGCGAATCTTGCCGGGACATCAGCTTTTCAAGATTTTCAAAGAATGTTTCTCCAGCGACGTGATGCCCGAACATCTCCTCCTGCAGCGGCATGCTGTGCCAGGAGCTGAACACCGGATTGCTTGAGTTGAGAATCGACTCGTCCAGGTAGGCGACCGCCGCGAGCGTGGCGGTGCGAATGTCGTCCGGAGAGTACGCTTTCTTTACCGCATCTTTTTCCGCGGCGCGCAAACCAGCTTGAATGTTTGCCCGAAAAGCGTTCGCGTCGGAAACCGCCTGGCGATTCTGGCGCACGCGCACGATCACCGTCAAAATTTGCTGATAGATGTACGCGAGATTTTCCGTGCGCCGCTTGGTGGATACTTCGCGGGGCTGCAAGTTCGTGGCCCCGAACATCGTGGCTCCCACCGGTTCCTCCTAGGACTCCAACACGACCAGAAGCTCGATTTCCGCGCCGGGCAAATCATCGGGAACATACACGCCGATTTTGCGCGTTTGCACAATGTGTTCCCAGGAGTTGCCGGTGCGGCTGATGCCGAAATATTGAAACTCTACTTTTGGCGCAATCGCCGAGGGAGGAATCGGCAAGTGGACGAGCCCCAAGCCGGGCAGCGCGGTTTTGACTAGTTCAGGCAAAAGATCTTTCGAGCATATTTTTATCAGACGAGGCGACTTGGCGATAATCTCCGCTTCCCCCGTATCCGCGCGAACCGCAAGAACCCATCGCGCGCGATCCAGGCAGCGCTGATCAAGGACTTCGCCATTGCGGAAATTCTTGCCGGCTAAGACCAGAGGAATCAGGACGCAATTCGACGGCACGACTAGCTCAAGATGCGCTCGGATATGCTGGTTCAGAGGGCCAAAACACTTTTCGAGGTCGTCGTGATTGTAGGCCGGCAGCGATTCAGGATGGGATTCAAGCCCAAACGTGCAGAGGGCGCCTGCGAGCCGCGACATCTCGACGTAGAGCTGCTCTGGATGGCCTCGCTCGGATACGGAGAGGTGCCGCAGAACGGACAGGCTCTCGTTAACGGTATGAACAAACCAGAAACTCGCGATTTCCTCGGAAGAATATCCCGCGCGTCCCTGCGCCGTCGCTCGGCGTGCACGCGAAAGCGATGCGCTTTTTTCGTCGAGGATATCCACCAAGGTTCGCGCGATGACCAACAAGCGTTCACTCGCGCTGATTTGCAGACAAGGAGGAATAAAACTCGGATCGAAGATGAAACGCCCCGAGCCGTCGCGTAGAACACGCGCGACAGGCAGCGTCACGAGTCCTGTATTGTCCTGGGTCTCGAGGGCAAACCGAATATTTTTCCGGCCAATCTGAATCTGTTTTTCATCGCGCCCGGTATTTTCGTCGGGCAAACTCAGCATTTCTGCCTGGTAGCGCAATTCGATCTGTGATGGCTCGGAATCGAGCGCGCAATTCGGCCCTTCCGGCCTGCGCTCCGGCACCGCCAGCAGCACCAAAAGTGATTCGCGAGTGGTTGAGAACAGGTCGTTGATATTTAGAACAGGAGGAACGGCATCTGCGTCAGGCATTTGAAACGCCATGCCGTCGGGGAAGAGCCCCCGCGCGTGCACTACCGAAAGAATTCCATTTTGCAGGGCGTCCGCGTCGAGTTGGCAGTTGATCACCCCATAAGGGGCGAACCACAGGCTTGAGGTCGAGAAATGAACGAGGTCTTCAAAGGATTGCGATTGTACCTGGAAGTGATGGGGGCCCAGGTACATCCCCTCGTGCCACACCACCTTGGAAAGATGCTTCATTGTTCCGTTGATCATGCCAGGCTCGGCGCGGGCATGCGGCGTCTCACCCAGCGTGAACCAGCTCTCCTATGACGCAGTCCAACAGTTGACGCAACGCCGATCGGCCAACTAAATTTTTCCAGGCGAGAGGTAAGCGCCGGCCGCGACCGGTGATCGATCTCTGGCCAGGAGAAAGACCCGGAAAAGGCGCTAAACGCTTGAAACGAGACTAACTATGGCGTTCGCGTGGATGGATGTCAAGACATTCACCCTGCGTGTGTTGGTATTTGGTATTATGCCCGCGCTGTTCGTGAGAATCGCAGATGCCTCTGCTACAGATGGTCACTTCGGAACAGTTTGCCGCCCTCCGCGAACATTTTTTGCGGACTGGCTTCAGCGACGAGGCTCTCCGCCAAAGGCTCGATGTCCAGCCAGGGAAGGAGTTGGACCTTGCCGCACTGTCCGGGCGTTCCCCACAGAAACCAAAGGTGGGCGACAGTCTCGACGCGATCATCTACCTTTTTGTTCTCGGTGAGTCTCTGCTCGCTACTGAAGTAATGGCTCTTTTCCCGCCGTCGGTTTGGGACGTTCTCCGCCTCACTCATTTGGTGGTCGCCGATTCAGCCGATGCAAACCGTTTCCTCGCCAGCGTCGCTCTATATCCGATTCGAGATTTGTACATTGCCTCGGATCGCTGGAGCAACCCAGATCATTCCGCTCGCCAGATGTTTCCCGATATCGTTTACCCCGCTCTAACGAAGTCCGCGAAGCAATTTATCGACTACACCTCGTTCGAACCGTGCGAAGATTTTCTGGAACTTTGCGCCGGGACTGCTCCGGCGGCCTTGCTTGCCGCTCGTTCCGCCAAGAACATTTGGGCTACCGACATTGCCGAACGCTCGATAGATTTCGCAAAGTTTAATGCCGCTCTTAACGGCATCCGCAACGTGACCTTTGCGCTGGGAGATCTCTACCAGCCAGTCGAGGGACGTACGTTTGATCGCATCTCCGCGCATCCGCCCTATGTACCCGTCCTCAAGCCGGCGGAAATTTTTTATGGCGGCGGCGAAGTTGGAGAGGAAATTACCAAACGGATCATTGAGGGACTTCCCACGAAACTAAAAGCAGGCGGGCGATTCTACTGCCGCACAATGGGAACCGAGCGGACCGGCCAAAATTTTGAAAACCGTGTTCGGGAGTGGCTCGGACCGAATCATTCGGACTTTGACGTGGCCTTGTTCGCCATACAAACATTCGAGCCCCGCCAATTTGCCCTGGAAGAAACCATGGCCAAGAACGGCGGCCGAGATCAATACGCGGAATGGGAGAAGCTCTTCACGAAGAACAACGTCACCGGGCTCGTGATTGGCATTGTGATTGTTCAGCGGACCACCGGGCAGCGGCCGGCGTTCACTATTCGGCGGACGATTCGCACTGGCACGCCGCTCGCCGCGCTCGAATGGGCTATGCGTTGGGAAACGGAGCTGAAGATGCCCGGCGTCGCGGAAAGGACCCTGCAGGCCAAGCCTCTGGCTACCCCAGGGATTGAGATACTCGTGCGCCATATCTTGAGGGATGGCGAATTCTCTCAAGAAAGCTTCACGCTCACCCTTGAGAAGCCGTTTGCGATGGATTGCAAGGCCCAGCCTTGGATGGCTGCCCTCTTGCCACTCTGCGACGGCAAAACAACCGTTGGCGAGTTATTTGAAACAGCCAAACAAAATGACTGGATCGTTCCTGAAACACCGCCGGAAGAATTCTGCCGCCTGTTGGCTACTTTAATCAGCGGTGGGTTTCTTCAAACGGAAGAGTTCAAATTGCCTGCGGCAGCAGGATAAGAAGTTCAAGCTGCGGTTCGGGAATATCGCTCGGCACAAAAGCCGCCAGGCTGCGGCCCTTCATCACGGCTTCCCACGCGACCCCCGACTGATTCAAGCTGAAATATTGATAGTTGAGCTTCACCGGAATCGACGCCGGGGGTCTTACTGCGTGCGTGAGCTGCATCCCCGGCAGCGCTTGCCGCACCAGTTGCTCGATTTGCGCGGCCGAGCAAACTTTAATCATCTGCGGCGCCTTCTTGATCAAGTCTCCCTGATTCATTGTGGAGCTGACCGCCAAGAAGAATTTCGTACCCGTCAAATAACGGTCGTCATCAATGTTCGTGGAATAGATGGAGGCCTTCACGAGTTTCAAGGGCAACGCCACGAAATTGCTTGGAACCACGGTCTCCAGAAGCTCCCGCAGTTTTTCATCTAAATCCGTAAAGCAGGCGCCCAGATTTTCGTGATCGTAGAGGGGCAGATCTCTTGGCTGGATTTTTAGCGAGAAAGTGCTGAGTGCGCCTGCCAGCGAAGTGAGCAAGCGAAACAAAACATCCGGATGACCGTGGCGAACGTCGTGAATGTGGCGTAGAGCAGGGAAGTGTCCATTCACTGTGTAGAGCAGCCAAAAGCTCGCAATGTCCGCCGCCGAAAAATCTGCGAGTCCCGCGCTGCGCTGCCGCCGGCCGCCCGCAAGGATGCTGCTCTTTGCGGCGAGGATTTCGATTAGCCGCCTGGCGATTCCCATCAAGTAATCGTTTGCCGCGATGTCCAGGAGGGGAGGAATGTACTGCGGGTCAAGCCGGAATGTGCCCGCACCGGTCCGTTGAATCCGCGCGATCTGCAAGGAATTGCAACCCTCGCGCGATTCTCCCTCGACCAGAAATCGCAGGTTTTTTCTTGCGATTTGGACCGGCTTTTCGGCCAGCCCGGAGTTCTCGTCCTTCAAATTTACGATTTCGGAGAGGTACCGGACGTCGGCACTTTTCTGCGCGATGGATACATTTAGCCCGTGCGGCCGGTACTCTGGGATGGCCAAGTAGATATCCAGGGAAGTCTGCTCGGCTTCAAAAAACAACCCGATGGGCTTTGGCGCCGGGGCGGCGTCGGACTCCGGAATCTCAAACGGGAGGCCATCCGCAAAGAGTCCAGTAGCGCGAGTAAGCGCGAAATTCCCTTCCGTCAAAGCTTCTTGATTGATTTCCAGGTCCAGAAATCCCCAGGGGCGAAAGTTGAGTCCTTCCAGGCGAAACTGCAGACAGCTATCGACATAGCGGTCGCGTGTCTGCAAGTGTTGCGGCGTTAAGAAGGTGCCTTTGGACCAGATGACAGGTTGGAGCTGGCGCATGGCTTGCGGCTAAAGCTAGCAGGAGCGATGCGTGAAAGTCAAAAGAGATTCCATTCGGATTTTGGCAACAAGAGGGCGAAACACGCTCTTGCGCCGGACGGGTCACGGTGTGATGCCCAAGTGCCGCTCTTTATAGGCCTGATGAGGCCCTGAGATACTCCTCTAGCTAGTCGCGATGGCCACAGTTCGCCTCAATCCCTGCCTTTTCCGATACTCAGCTGTTCACCAGCAATCTCTCCAGAGTTCACCCCGAAAGCATTGTTCCCCCGTAGAAGTTGCGAGATAGTGCGCAGCATGTTGAGGCCGTGGACAGCGATGGCGGACGGAGCCAACGGATGGCCATGAGAATCGCGATTCTTGATTTGAGACGATCGATTATGTGACAAGGCTAGTTCTAGGACTAGAGAACTAATTGACGGGCAGGGGGAATCGTGATAAACCGTGCCGATACAATGAGGTGCCCTGCCTAGGGGAAACGCTTTTAGCTCTCGTCACACTATCCACACTGAGAGGGAGACTTAAGGGGAACACATGCCAAAAGAAAGCGTCCATAAGAAGCTTGAGAGGGTACGCCCGCCTCGAGTGCATGTTACGTACGATGTTGAGGTTGGCGACGCCATCGAAGTGAAAGAGCTGCCTTTTGTGATGGGTGTCTTGGCCGATCTTAGCGGCCAGCCCACGGAAGCTCTCCCTAAATTGAAAGATCGGCGCTTTGTCGAGATTACTCCCGACAACTTTGACGGCGTGCTGGAGAGCTTCAAGCCGCATCTCAGCTTGGAAGTCGATAACAAGCTCAGCGACGAAGCTGACGCCGGCAAGCTCAAGGTTGACCTCGACTTTAAGAGTCTTGATGACTTTGATCCCGCAGCTGTTGCGAAGAACGTCAAGCCCTTGCGCGAACTGCTCGACCTGCGCCAAAAGCTTGGCGATTTGCGCGGCGCCCTCCAGGGCAACGATAAGCTGGACGATCTTTTGATGGAAGCCGTCGGCAATACCCAGAAAGCCGACCAGTTGAAGAAAGAGATCGAGAAGGACAAGCCCAAGGGAGGCTCTGATGAGTAAGCCGGAGAAGGCGGCCGGGCAGTCCGCGGGCGCGAAAACGACGGATGCGAGCTTGCTGGATCAGATCGTCGAGCAAGGGCGGTTTGGAAAAGAACAGGTAGCGCGCGAGCGCGGCCGAGACATGGTGAAGGAGTTCGTGGCGCAAGTTCTCGAAGGCGAGATGAAGCTTTCGCGCGACGCCGACGCCACCATCAATTCCCGCATAGCCCAAATCGACCATCTTATTTCCCTGCAATTGAACGAAATCCTCCATCATCCTGCGTTTCAGAAGCTGGAAGCCAGTTGGCGCGGTATCAAATACATGATGGATCAGAGCGAAACCAGTTCCATGCTCAAGATCCGCGTCCTCAACGTCAGCAAAAAGGAACTGCTGCGCGATTTGCAGCGCGCTCCAGAGTTCGATCAGAGCGTGATGTTCAAGAAAGTCTATGAAGATGAATTCGGCATCTTCGGCGGCGAACCTTTTGGCGCGCTGATCGGCGACTACGAGTTCAGTAAACATCCCGAGGATATCGAACTGCTCGAAAAAGTCTCGCAAGTGGCCGCCGGAGCGCATGCTCCATTTCTTACGGCTGCCGCTCCGGAACTTCTGAATCTGGACAGCTTCTCGCAGTTGGGCGACCCGCGCGATATCGGGAAAATCTTCGACAGCACGGAATTCGCGAAGTGGAAGTCTTTTCGAGCGAGCGAAGATTCGCGCTACGTCGGACTGACTATGCCGCGCGTTCTCATGCGCTTGCCCTACGGAAAAGATACCAAGCCCGTGGACGACTTCAGCTACGAAGAAGGCGTGGACGGAACGGATCACTCCAAATATTTGTGGGGCAATGCCGCGTACGCACTTGGCGCGCGTCTTACCACGGCGTTCGCTCAGTACGGCTGGTGCGCCTCAATCCGCGGGGTGGAAGGCGGAGGGCTCGTCGAGGGCCTCCCAACACATACGTTCCGCACGGATGAAGGCGACGTGGCCTTGAAGTGCCCCACGGAAGTGGCCATCACCGATCGCCGCGAAAAAGAACTCGCCGATCAGGGCCTCATTCCTCTTGTGCATTGCAAAGGGACGGACTATGCGGCGTTCTTCAGCGTGCAGTCCGCCAACAAGCCCAAGAAGTTCGACAAAGCCGCGGCCAATGCCAATGCTCGGCTTTCCGCACAGCTTCCGTACATTCTGGCGGTATCCAGATTTGCTCACTACATGAAGTCCATCATGCGCGACAAAATTGGTGGATTCATGAGCCGCGGGCAATGCCAGACCTTTCTCACCCAATGGATCATGCAATACGTCACCGATGACGATCAGGCGAGTGCCGCCACCAAGGCGAAGTTCCCGCTTCGCGAGGCCAGAATTGAAGTCAGCGAGATTCCGGGAAAGCCTGGGGCATACCGTGCCATCGCCTTCCTGCGGCCGCACTTCCAGCTGGATGAACTGACGGTTTCGCTCCGTTTGGTTGCGGAACTGCCCGCTCCAGCAAAGTGATCGGTGCCAGCGATTTCTACCGGTTGCCGTTGCGCGGACTTACTGCCTCGTTTCGTTGGCCCGGTCATTTTGTTCGGTAATAGGTAGAGCTTTTAATTTTCGAACCAACAGGAGGATATGGAAATGCCAGAAACAAAAATGGCTGCGTCGACCAGTCACTCAGATTTTTTCTTGAAACTCGGTGACATCAAGGGAGAGTCCCAGGACGATAAGCATAAAGGTGAGCTGGATCTGATGAGCTTTAGTTTTGGAGTGCAGCAACCGGTCACGATTGGCTCTGCCAGCTCGGGAGCCGGGACCGGCAAGAGTCAGTTTCATGAGATGAATATCACGAAGCGAGTGGACTCATCTTCTGCCAAATTGTTTCTGGCATGCGCAAGCGGCGCCCATTATACGGAGGCCACCCTCACCTGCCGTCGGGCGGGAGGCTCGCAAGCCGAATATTTGAAGATCAAACTCGAGACGGTGTTCATCTCCAAGTATGAAGTTGGGGGCGGGGAAGACAACACGAACACGCTTCCAGTGGACAAAATAAGTCTTAACTACGGGAAGATATCGTACAACTATAAGGCCCAAAACGCCGACGGCTCGGAAGGTGCGAACACCATGACCGGCTGGGACCTGCTAGCAAACAAGAAGGTCTAAACGCCTCATTGCGCTCTTCTGGCGGATGACCCTGCCCATCCGGACACTCCGCCAGAAGCGGCGCAGCGCATCGCGTCCCGCTTTCGAGGGACGGCAACTGAATCCGGGGTGTCATGTCAGTCCAACAACTGTTTCAGGCGGGGCGCCTCGACGACGCCATTCAGGCTTTGAACGCTGAAGTGCGCGACAACCCCACCGACGCCAAGCGCCGCACTTTTCTGTTCGAGCTTCTTTGTTTCTCCGGAGATTTCGTCCGCGCAGAGAAACAGCTGGATATTTTGGCGAGCGAAGGACGCAACGCGGAAATGGGGGCTCTGCTCTATCACGCCGCCCTTCACGCTGAGCGCACGCGCCACGATCTCTTCAGCAAAAAGCAATATCCCATGCCGAAAGACACCTCCGGTCTTGGTTCGCTGTCGATCAGTATCAATGGCAAGCCGTTTCACTCTTTGAAGGACGGTGATCCGCGTATCGGCTCGAACCTCGAAGTTTTCGCCGCGGGCAGTTACATGTGGATCCCTTTTGCGCTTCTCACTTCTATCGAGATTGCTCCTCCGAAACGTCTTCGAGACCTTCTGTGGCTTCCTGCAAAAGTTCGCACTTCGGACAAATACGAAGACCGCGAGCTGGGCGAAGTTCTACTTCCGGTACTCACACCTTTTGCCGGCCAGCACGCGGACCCCGCTGTTCGCCTCGGCCGCGCAACCGTCTGGGAAGAAAACGATGAGGGCGCTGACGTCCCCATAGGCCAAAAAATTCTTCTTGCCGATGACGATGAGGAATGGCCGATTCTGGAACTGCGGAACATCCAAATCGCAATCGCTCAGACGGCCTCTTAACGGCCATGCCGCTTCCCGAAGGTCTCCTAAACCCCATCCCCGGGGACAATCCTAGTGGAAAGAGCCTTCGCTACGATCCCGTCTACGACAAAATTCGCGAATCGCGGCGCGAAGAAGACGTGCTGCCTCAGGGCGATTGGTCTCGCGAAGTCAAGAAGGCCGATTTTCCTCTGGTCATTAAGCTGACCACCGAAGCGCTTTCCACCAAGAGCAAGGACTTGCAATTGGCCGCCTGGCTTACCGAAGCGGTGATGTTCCGCGATCACATCGCAGGGCTTCGCGAAGGCCTCGACCTGCTCCGCGGCTTTATGGAAACATTCTGGGACACGCTCTATCCGGAAATTGATGACGGCGATTTGGAATTCCGCGCCGGACCTCTCGCTTGGGTTGGCTCCAAGCTGGATGGCGGAGTGCGCCGTCTGCCGCTCACCAAGAACAAGCTCGACTATTTCAAATATCAGGAATCGCGCCGTGTTGGCTATGAAGCGGACGCTGTCAGCGAAGATAAAGCCGCCGCGCGAGCCACGGCCATTGCTGAAAAAAAATGCACCGCGGAAGAGTTTGATGAGGCTGTGAAGGCTACTGGCGATGCGTATTATGAAAAGCTCGCCACGAATCTTGTCGCGGCCCTCGAATCGGTACAGTTGCTCGAAACCTTGAGCGACGAGAAGTTCGGCCGAGAAGCGCCTAGCTTCGCCAATCTCCGCACAGCTCTTGAAGATTTGCAGGACTTTGTAAAGCAGTATCACAAGCCTGCTGAAGAAGTGGTGGAAGAGACGACCGAGGAGCCTGCTGAAGAGACCGTCGAGGAACCCGCCTCCCCGACCGCTTCCGGCGCGCCCGCCGCCAAGAAAAAATCCGTTACCGCCGAGCCCGCCGATCGTGACGACGCTTTGCAGCGCTTAGCCATCGTGGCCCACTTCTTGCGACACGAAAGTCCGCTAAATCCCGTTCCTTACCTTTTGTTGCGAGCGCTGCGTTGGGGGGAACTTCGCGCTGCAGGCGGCACGCTCAACCCAGCGTTGCTGGAAGCTCCACCCACGGAGAAGCGCACGCTCATCAAGAAAATGTCCATGGAAGGCGACTGGGCCGGAGTACTGGAAAACTCGGAACAGGCGATGAGCTTGCCGTGTGGCAGAGGATGGATCGATTTGCAGCGTTACGCCGTGCGCGCCTGCGAATCTCTGGGTTCGGATTACGAACCTGTCGCAGCGGGGATCCGCTCGGCACTTAAAGCGCTGCTCGCCGATTATCCTGACCTGCTGAATGCCTCGCTCATGGACGATACTCCGGCCGCCAACGCGGAAACGCAAACTTGGCTCAAGGAAAGCATCTTGCCGCCTCCGGCACTTCCGGCCGCTCCCAGTGAACCGGAATTAGCCCCTGCCGTAATGTCGGCCAGTTCGCAATCAGAGAGCGCCAATGGAGAAAAAACTCCCGACATCATCGACCTGGCCATGAAGGCTGCACGCGCCGGAAAAGTGCAGGAAGCCATCGGCATGTTGACGCGCGAAATGAACAACGAGCGCACCGGCCGCGGCCGCTTCCAACGGCACATTCAACTGGCCAATGTTTTTCTAACGACGAAGCATGAGGCTATTGCTTATCCCATACTGGTTGAGCTCGCTGAGGAGATTGAGCGCCGCAAACTTGAGGAATGGGAAGAAGCTGCTATCGTTGCGCAGCCTCTTGCGTTGCTCTATCGCTGCGCCGAAAAACTGGGCCGCGACGATGCGGAAAAAGAAAAAATTTATCAAAAGCTTTGCCGGCTTGATCCCGGACAAGCCCTGGCACTGAGGTAATCGATGCCGGACCACGACGCCAACGCGCCCTTGAGATTGCCGCTCCTGGACCGTCTTTTGGACGACGAGCCCAAGATCAAGTCTGAAGCGCCCATGACGCGCAGCACTTCGCTCGCACGCCTTAAGGTCGCCGTCCGGCGCGACCTCGAAAACCTTCTCAACACGCGCCGCACTCCGGATTACATCCCCGAGGGCTCCGTCGAAATTCTCCGCTCCGTCTACTATTACGGCCTTCCCGACATCACCTCGATGCCCGCCAATTTTCTTTACGAACAAACCAAATTGCTGCAGTCCATCGAGACCGCTGTGAAAACATTTGAGGCAAGGCTCGATGGCGTCAGGGTGTCCCTGGTCCCCGTTGTCGGCCAGTCTCGCGTACTGCGTTTCGTTATCGACGGCATGCTCCGCATCGATCCATTGCCAGAGCACGTCGTCTACGATGCGTCCATCGAATTGACCAGCCTCGAGGTTTCGATTTCCGGAGATGACCGTGCGTGACGAGCTGCTCGAATACTACGAGCGCGAATTAACCTATCTTCGCCAGATGGGTGCGGAGTTCTCGGAGAAATATCCGAAAGTCGCGTCGCGTCTGCTTCTTGAACCCAACCGTTGTGAAGATCCCCACGTCGAGCGCCTCATCGAGGCCTTCGCATTTTTGGCCGCGCGTGTCCATCTTAAGATCGACGACGAGTTTCCCGAAATTACGGAGGCTTTGCTCAGCGTCCTGTACCCGCACTATATTCGGCCCATTCCATCTTCCACCATAGTGCAATTCCATCTGGACCCGGAGCAGGGAAAACTCAGCACTGGTCTCCCTATCCCTAAAGGCTCGATGCTGTACTCACAACCCGTTGACGGCTATCCCTGCAAATTCAAAACGTGCTTTGACACCACTCTCTGGCCCCTGAAAATTGCCACAGCCCAGTGGGTCACGCCAGACCGCCTGCGCCCCGCCGTCAAATCCCATGACGCCGTGGCTGCCCTGCGTCTCGAGCTCGAATGTTTTCCTGATGTCAGCTTCGATAAGTTGGAACTAAGCTCGCTGCGCTTCTACCTCAACGGCGAGAGCACGCTCATCCACACTCTCTACGAATTGCTGTGCAACAACTGCACGCAAATCCTGATTCGAGACCGCACTCCGGACACGCGAAAACATCCTATCGCTTTCCCGGGGACACAGCTCCAGCCCGCGGGCTTCACCGACGCCGAAGCACTCCTTCCGTATCCTCGCCGCGCGTTTTCCGGCTACCGCCTGCTCCAGGAATATTTTCATTTCCCGGAAAAATTCTTCTTCGTCGATCTGAAAGGTCTGGAACAACTCCGCACCTCCGGTTTTGGTCCGCGTATCGAGATCGTTATTCTTATCTCACGGTTCGAACGCAGTGAGCGGCAGCAAACTCTTGAGCTCAACGTTTCCGAAGACACGCTGCGCCTTGGCTGTTCTCCCGCCATTAATCTATTTCCGCATACGGCTGAACCGATTCGGCTTGATCAGACTCACACCGAGTACCTCATCACTCCCGACGTGCGCCGCCGCCGCGCCATGGAGATTTTTTCCATCGAAGAGGTCATCTCCCCCGATCCGGAGTCTCACGAAGTTTTGAAGTTCGAGCCCTTTCTATCGTTTTCGGCATACCACTTCCCGCCATCGCGAACGGCCTAGAGGATTTTGGCATTCCCGCCGCCAGGCTTCCGCACGCCGCGACGACGAAGGCACCGACGTCTACCTTTCCTTCCTCGATCTAAGCGGCCGTCCGCTTCACCCAGATACGGATACCGCCACCATTCACTGCACTTGTTCGAACCGCGATTTGCCGCACCGCCTTCCCATGGGCAATGAACGCGGCGACTTTGAGCTTGAGGGCGTCTCCTCCATCAAGCGCATCGTGGCGCTGCGCAAACCCTCCGCTTCGGTTCGTCCGCCGACTGGCAAGGGAATGCTCTGGCGCCTGATCTCGCATCTTTCGCTGAATTACCTTTCGATCGTCGAGGAAGGCAAAGAATCTCTGCAGGAAATTCTCCGCCTTTATACATTTGGAGAATCTGGCTACAACGAGCGCCAGGTCGCGGGACTGATGCACTTGTCCAGTACTCGCCATTTCGCGCGCGTCATTTCGGAAAATGGTATCGGTTTTGTTCGCGGCCACCGCGTCGAAATGGAATTCGACGAAGAACAATTTGTAGGCGGAGGCGTATTTCTTTTCGCCAGCGTTCTCGAATATTTTCTGGGGCATTATGCTTCGCTGAATAGTTTCAGTCAGCTCGCCGTCCGCACCCAGCAAAGAAAGGAGGTTCTCCGTCAATGGCCACCGAGGGCGGGGGAAGTGATTCTCCTGTAGATTTTTCGGAAGTCGAGGAACTGCTTCGCAGCGAGCCTTATCGCTTCGAATTCTTCCAGGCCATTCGCTTGCTCGAACGAATGGCGCCGGATCGCAAGGCTCTCGGCCGCTTTACGAATCCAGCCGACGAAGTCGCGCGCCTTGGCGCTCATCCTTCTCTCGCGTTTCCCGCCAGCGAAATTCAGTCCATAGACTGGCCTGAAGGGAAAGCTCCATCGCTTGCGGTCAACTTCATGGGCATCACTGGCCCGCAGGGTCCGCTTCCGCACTTTTATACGACTCTCATTCTTTCTCGTTTGCGCTCCGGCGATAAGACGCTCCGCGATTTTCTCGACCTCTTTCATCATCGCATGCTTTCTTTTTTCTATCAGGCATGGGAAAAGTACCGCTTCGCCGTTTCCTATGAGCGCGGCGACCGCGACCGGTTCTCCCATCATCTCCTCGATCTGATCGGTCTCGGCACACAGGGTTTGCAAGAGCGTCTCGCCGTCCCGGACGACGCGTTTCTCTTTTTCGCGGGAATCCTCGGCCAGCGTCCTCACTCCGCGCACGCTCTCGAGTTGCTCCTCAACGACTACTTCGAAGTCCCCTTTGAAGTAATCCAGTTGATCGGCGGTTGGTTCCGCTTGGATAGTTCGACCGAATGCTGCATTGGCGAGCGCTCTACTCCTTCCGAGCAACTGGGTTTGGGGGCCGTAGTCGGCGATGAAGTATGGAACCAGCAATCGCGCGCGCGAATCCGTATCGGCCCGCTCAGTCTCGAAAACTATCTCGATTTTCTTCCTAACGGCTCTGCGTACGAGCCGCTCCGGTCCCTCCTGCGTTTTTGGACTAACGAAGAAATCGATTTCGAGGTTCAGCTCATTCTCAAACGCGACGAAGTGCCGCCCTGCCAGCTCGGCGGCGAAGGCGATGGCGCGCCGCAGCTCGGCTGGGTCACATGGATGAAATCGAAGCCGATGGAGCGTCATCCGGAAGAAACGATTTTCAACGTTTAAAGAAGCGAGGCAGTCATGACGGCAAATCTAAAAGGTCTGATCGGAAAGCTCAACGACACCACTCGGAACACTCTCGAGGCCGCCGCTGGCTTTTGCTTGGCGCGCACTCACTATGACATCGAGGTCGAACATTTTCTCCTCAAACTTCTCGACGGCACCGATAGCGATCTCCCGCGGATCCTCAAGCAGTTTGGCGTCGATAAATCCCGCTTAACCGGCGATCTCACGCGCAGTCTCGATAAATTGAAATCCGGAAACGCCCGCACTCCCGCCTTCAGTCCGACTCTGACCGACATGCTTTCGGAAGCCTGGACCATCGGATCGATCGATTTCGGCTCCGCGCAGGTCCGCACAGGCTTCTGCATTCTCGCGATTGCAGCTTCCGGCGATCTCTCGCGTCTCATGCGCGAAGTCACGCGCGAATTTCAAAAAATCAGCGCCGAAGCTCTTCACAAGGATTTCTGGAATATCGTTGCAGGTTCGCCCGAAGATCAGGAAACCGCGCAAGCCGTTCCCATTGGAGGCGAAGGCATGCCGCAAGGCACGGCGGGCATTCCTGCTGCCGGCAAACAACAAAACCTGAATCAGTTCACCGTCGATCTGACTGCCAATGCCAAAGCTGGAAAAATTGACGCTGTCCTGGGCCGCGATCACGAAATCCGCCAAATCATCGACATTCTCACGCGCCGTCGTCAGAACAATCCCATCCTCACGGGCGAAGCGGGCGTTGGCAAAACGGCCGTCGTCGAGGGTTTTGCGCTCCGCGTTGCTGCCGGAGATGTTCCGCCTCCCCTAAAGAACGTTACGATACGTTCGCTCGATCTCGCGCTTCTCCAAGCTGGCGCCGGCGTCAAAGGCGAATTCGAAAATCGGCTCAAGGGACTAATCGAAGAAGTGAAGTCCTCTCCTTCTCCCATCATTCTATTTATTGACGAAGCTCACACCATGATCGGCGCCGGTGGCCCGGCAGGGCAGGGCGACGCCGCTAACTTGCTCAAACCCGCTTTGGCGCGCGGCGAGCTACGAACGATCGCTGCCACCACGTGGTCCGAGTACAAGAAATTCTTCGAAAAAGACGCCGCGCTTGCTCGCCGCTTCCAGGTCGTCAAAGTCGAAGAGCCCACGGAAGAGCAATGCATGGTCATGCTGCGCGGCATTGTCAGCTCGCTGGAAAAACATCACAACGTGCGGATTCTCGATGAAGCAGTTCGTTCCGCAACCAAGTTCTCGCATCGTTATCTTGCCGGACGCCAGCTTCCCGATAAAGCTGTGAGCGTTATGGACACGGCTTGCGCACGTCTCTCCCTCGGACAAAACGCCACTCCACCTGCGATTGAAGACGCCATGCGTCAGGTCGATGATCTCGACGTTCAGCAGCGCGTCCTCGAACGCGAAGCCGCTGTCGGCACTGATCACACTGAGCGCCTCGCCAATATTGCCAAACAGCGCACGGAAGTCGCCGCGCGTCTGCAAACTCTCGAAGAGCGCCGCGGCAAAGAGCTGGCTCTCGTTTCTCGGATTCGCGATATTCGTACACAACTCGAAGCCGCTGTTGCCCCTCCAGCTGCCACGCCGGCCGCCACCGCTGCCGCCGCTGGCACTGCCGCTCAACCCGCAACGGATGCTGCTGCCCTGCGTGCCGAACTCGAAAAACTAAATGCCGAGCTGGATGCTCTGCAAGGCGAAACGCCTCTCATGCGCGTTTGCGTGGACACGCAAATCGTCGGCGAAGTCATCTCCGCATGGACAGGCATTCCCGTCGGCAAAATGCAGCAAGACGAAATCAATACTGTCCTCCATCTCAAAGATCTCATGGCCGTACGCGTCATTGGCCAAAACCACGCCCTCGAAGCCATTGCCCAACGCATTTCCACAAACCGTGCAGGCATGGACGATCCCGTCAAACCCGTCGGTGTTTTCATGCTGGTAGGTCCTAGCGGCGTCGGCAAAACGGAAACCGCTCTCGCGCTCGCCGACTTTCTCTACGGCGGCGAGCGTAATCTCATCACTATCAACATGTCTGAATTTCAGGAAGCCCACACTGTTTCCAGCCTAAAAGGCGCGCCCCCAGGCTATGTGGGCTACGGCGAAGGTGGCGTCTTGACCGAAGCCGTCCGCCGCCGCCCCTATTCCGTCGTTTTGCTCGACGAATGCGAGAAAGCCCATCCCGATGTACTCGAACTCTTCTACCAGGTGTTTGATAAGGGCAACATGGAAGATGGCGAAGGCCGCGAGATCGATTTCAAAAATACCATCATCATTCTCACTTCCAACGCTTGCACCGACCTCCTGATGAAGCTGACAGCCGATCCGGAAACGACTCCCAGCGCCGATGGCCTTGCCAAAGCCCTGAAGCCCGAACTCAACAAAATTTTCAAACCCGCCTTCATGGGCCGCCTCGTAACCGTTCCGTATTTCCCTCTGCGCGACGAAGCCATGAAACAAATCGTCACGCTAAAACTAGCCAAGATCCAACGACGCATCCGGGAGAATCACAAAATTGAGCTGACCTATGACCCCGCCGTCGTAGCCGAGGTTGCCAAGCGCTGCACCGAAGTGGAATCTGGCGCACGCAACGTCGACAACATCCTGACCAACACCATGCTCCCGGATGTTTCCCGCTATCTACTGAGCCGAATGGCCGAACGCCAAAAGCCGGCGTCCATCCACGTCTCCGTCGGCGAAAACGGCGCCTTTACGTACGCTTGATCTCTTGAGCTCCAGAGAGAGAATACGAAGGACATATGGCCTACACGCAGGACGATAGAGTCATCGCGATCAACACGCCCCTGGGGAAGGATGTACTTCTCCTCGTGAGCATGTCCGTGCAAGAAAGCATTTCCCGGCTTTTCCGCATTTCCGCTCAGCTTTATTCGACAAATGGCTCGATAGATTTCACAAAAATCATCGGCCAGCGCGTTTCGATCTCACTGAACCTCGCGGACGGCAGCAAGCGCTATTTCAATGGCTTTGTGAGCCGGTTTGCACAAGTCGGTCTCGATAAGCGTTTCACGCACTATCACGCCGAAATCGTACCCTGGCTCTGGTTTCTCACCAGACGGGCCGATTGCCGGATTTTCCAGAACATGACGATTCCCGACATCGTGACCAAAGTCTTCAACGATCGAGGCTTCGGCGACTTCCGGAACGCTCTGCAAGGTGATTTTGAGCAGCGTGAGTATTGCGTTCAATATCGCGAGACGGACTTCAATTTCGTATCGCGCCTCATGGAGCAGTACGGCATCTTCTATTTCTTCGAGCACGAAAAGGACAAACACACGCTCGTGATGGGCAACAAAACCAGCGTCCACAAACCCTGTCCAAGTCAGTCGAAGATCCGATTGGATTTCACCGCCGGCGTGTATAGCAAGGACGAGGACTTCATCAGTTCCTGGAATCTCGAACAAGAGCTTCGTCCCGGAAAATATGCCCTGACGGATTATAATTTCGAAACTCCCAGTACGAGTCTCCTTGCCAACGATGAAACGATTTTCAAGGTCGGTGGAAACGATAAATACGAAGTCTTTGATTACCCCGGCGAATATACGAAGAAGGCCGAAGGCGAGACCCGAACGCAGATTCGCATGCAAGAGGAGGAAGCCAGTCACTTGATTGGCGTCGGCGCCGGCAACTGCCGCACTTTTGCATCGGGATACCGCTTTGATTTATCCGGGCACGCCCGCGGGGATCAAAACCAGGCTTATCTTCTAACAGAAGTGCAACATAGCGCGTCCGTCGGCAGCAGTTACTCGGGCTCGGAAGGCCAATCCGAGGAGTTTTACTCCAATCAATTCCGGTGCATTCCGTATTCCGTCCTCTACCGTCCGCCGCGTAACACGCCAAGACCTTTCGTACAGGGTCCCCAAACAGCCGTGGTAACGGGTAAATCCGGCGAAGAGATTTGGACCGACAAATATGGCCGCGTTAAAGTGCAATTCTTTTGGGATCGTGAAGGCAAGAAAGACGAAAAAAGCTCTTGCTGGATTCGCTCTTCCCAGCCCTGGGCAGGGAAAAACTGGGGCGCCATCAACATTCCTCGCATCGGCCAGGAAGTGATTGTCGAATTTCTCGAAGGCGACCCCGACCGCCCGCTCATCACCGGGCGTGTCTACAACGACGAGCAAATGCCGCCTTACAAGCTGGCCGACAATCAGACACGCACCACGTTCATGACGCGCAGCACCAAAGGTGGCGGAGCCAGCAACTACAACGAACTGCGCTTCGAAGACAAAAAAGGCGACGAGCAAATTTTCATGAACGCTGAAAAAGACATGGACCTCCGTGTCGAGCATGATTCCCGCGAATTTGTTGGCAACGACCGCAGCCTTATCGTGCAAAATGACCAGAAAGAAAAAGTCGGGGGCGAGCAAGATATCCAAATCGCCAAAGATCAGAATGAAAGTGTGGGCGGCGACGCCTCGTTAAACGTCACAGGCAATCAGAACGTGCAGGTCGGCCAGACTATGTCGCTTCAGGTTGGCCAAAACCTCCAGGAAAAGTCCGGCCAGAATTACGCCCATGAAGCCGGAATGGAAATCCACCTCAAAGCCGGTATGAACGTCGTCATCGAAGCCGGCCTGGAGCTAACCATCAAAGCCTCCGGAGGTTTCATAAACATTGGCCCCGCTGGCGTCGCCATTTCCGGCACGTTGGTCCTCATCAACAGCGGCGGCGCCCCTGGCGTAGGAAGCCCCTCAAGTCCGACGAGTCCCAAAGCCCCCGCCGATCCTGACACCGCCGACGACGGCAGCAAGGGAGGCAAAATGTAGATGCAGGGCTTCAGCCCGGCCAGTCGACTGCGGCCTTTGTTACTTAACTGTGCGCAAGTCGCACAAACGAATTGATCTTTGTTTGGCAAGGTATAAGTTCAAGTCTCGGAGCTAGGAAAGCATGCCTCCAGCAGCGCGCGCAACCGACATGCACGTTTGCCCGATGGTAACGGGCATCGTCCCGCACGTCGGCGGTCCCATCCTTCCGCCCTGCGAGCCTACTGTCCTTATCGGTTTCCTTCCCGCCGCTCGCATCACAGATATGCTCACCTGCGTCGGCCCACCTGACATCATTGTGATGGGGTCGCCAACCGTTTTGATCGGCGGCTTGATGGCAGCTCGCATAGGCGACCCGACCGCCCACGGCGGCGTAATTATCTTGGGCTGTTTCACAGTCATGATTGGCGAAGCTGGCGCACCCGCGCCTTCTGCTCCCTCGGCTCCTTCGGCACCTCCTGTACCCTCCGGAGCCTCTAGTCCTCCCGCGTCTCCCGCACCTTCCGCTCCCAACGCTGGATCAATCCCACCTGCGCCCGCTGATTCTCCACCGCCCTCCAAAGACGATTTGAAAAAAGAAATTGAATCGGATCTAAATAAACTTCGCGAAAAGCAGGAAGCTACTGGGCCGGACGAAGTCGGTAGGCTAGCTCTGAAACAAAAATTACTGAAGGCGGTCGAGGCCCTCGATGTCACTTCTCCACCTGATAAAGCTGTCTTTTACTCTGGAGTGCCCAGGGATGCCGTCGCAGCCAATGCCGGTTCCCGTGGTCTCACAACGATTGAGACGCTCCCCGACGGCAAATGGTTGAATGATCTTAAACTGTTCGACAAGAATGCTTTGGGCCCGGACAGCGCGTATCAGGTATGGGATAGAATGTCCGAGAGGTATGCTCAGGCTGCTTCCGGTGAAGTTCACTTTATAGTTGACAATCCTTCGCCGAGATCAACGTTCTTAAGAAAGGAACTTCCTGCTCTGAAAAAGAATCCCAATGTAAAGCTGCCAAAAGAATGGGCTGGGCCTTGATCGCATGTCGGCCACCCGCGCTTGCCGGAACTGTAAGGAGTAAATTATGGATCGAACCAGCGGCACAGAAAATGCAGTCGCCATACAGCAAGATGTCAAATTTCTGGACCGTAGCACCACGCTCTACGTCGAAGGGCCCCGGTCGCTAAAAATTCTGGTCGAATACCTCGGGGACCATACTGTTTTGCTCTATTTGGGGAAGCTGCTCGCCTGGGAACCGCCATTCCAGTCGACGGCGCTAATTCCAGCGGATAAGGAACGGATCCGAGCCGCTCTTCGCAAAGCGTATGCACTCGAACACATGAAGACCGAGTTTGATGATGATGCCCAAAGAGGAGCATGACACTCTAATCCAGGCGGCAGTAACTGTTCTCTTTCTCCAGCGCGGGAGCCATCTCCGGTGTCTGTAGTTCTTGAAGTGAATGGCGGCTCGTTTTCCGGTCGCAAGGTTTCGGTAGCGCCCGGTGCGGCGGTGCTGGTCGGTCGTGCCCCAGATCGCGCGCAATTCGCCGTTCCGCACGACAATCTGATGTCAGGCGTGCACTTCGCCATCGAATGCGGCTCGAACGGCTGCCGTGTCATCGATAAAGGAAGCACGAACGGCACATCTCTGAATGGCAAAAAAATTCAGGAAGCCGTGCTCGCCAACGGCGACGAAATCAAATCTGGTCAAACCATTTTCGTTGTCCGCATAGTTTCGGATGACCAACTCGCCGCTTCCTCTAGCCCACCCGCCTCAACTCCAAAACGGCCAGCGCCTGCTGCGCCGCCGTCCGCGCTTCCGAATCTAACACCCGCTCTTGCCATCGGCAGCTGGGCGTTTCACAAGATTCCTGACCGCTGGCAGATTCAGGAGGGTCTGGGCATTCAACAAGTCATCAAAGACGCATTCCCCTCAAGGATTGGCGCGATAGAAGAACCGCTCGGCCCCGGTCTTACTCTCCAGCATTACGTCGACGCACACACCAAGATGTTCCGAGAATTTTTACGAGATCCGAAAATCAACCTTGCCGTCCCTCCCGTCATCCGCGGATCTGTGGAGACTGTCGCGCTCGAAATCCATTACAGCCCCAAAGAAGGGCCGTCCATTTTCTTCCGCCGCGATTATGTCCGGTGCGGCTCCATCCTTGGCGTGCTTACCCTCACCACCCTCGAAAAGGATCTGCCCTCCATCCGTCCCGTATACGATTCCGTCCTCTCCGCCATCTCTTTCTCGCACAAAGAGCAGCCATAGCGCTCGCGTGTCTCCGTCGCAACGAGTTCCTCTGAATCATTTCGCGTGAACTTGTATTCGACTATGATGGAACGCGCGCTGAGAAGCGCAACACAAAAAGTAGGCGCGGACAGAGAAAATGGGAGTACTTCTGGAGATTAAGGCGGGGCCAATGGCCGGCAAGAAAATTGCCATCGTCACCGGGCAGACGGTTACCTTCGGCCGGGCCGCGGGGCGCGCGGAGTTTCCTCTGCCGCACGACACGTTTATGTCCGGTGTGCACTTTGCCGTGGAGTGTAGCTCGGGCGGCTGCCGCGTTCAGGATCGCAAGAGCAGCAACGGCACATTCTTAAATGGCGCTAAGATTCAGGATGCCATGCTCGCCAACGGCGACGAAATCAAGGGCGGTCAAACAGTTTTCGCGGTGAAAATCGTCGCCGACGCGAAACTTGCGTCTCTGGTGCCGCCCCAGGATGCCGCACCAATTTTCCGCTCCACAGGTGGCGCAGCCTCAATCTGTCGAGCCGATTCCCCCGGCAGTTATTTCTTCCGCGCAGGCTGAAGAAGAACGCATCAATGAATCCATCAAGGCCACTGACGAGCCTGCGGCGTCTCCGCGGCCTCCCCGTGTTGATCCTCCAGCTCCCCCAGCATCGTTGAGGACCGCCAATCCTCGGCAGAATTCTGCAGATCGGAGTTCGGTGCCTGAGTTGCACGCTCAGGGCTTCTTGCCGAAGTCCGAGGCGCCCGCTAAGAGCGCGCCACCCGGCGTTGCGTCTCACATTGCCCGAAAGTTTGGGGATGGGCCGCTAGAGCGTGGCGACGGCCTGCGAGGCGCTGCATTCTCGGTGATGGGCTGGTCGTTTCCCGCGGTGCCGGCCGAATGGCATGTGCAAGAAGGATTTGGATTTCAGCAATCGGGTCACGAGGATTTTCCGAGCAGCGTCGCGGCGACCGAAGAATTGCTTGGTGGAATCACGCTGCAACAATTCGTCGAATCGCAAATCAGTATGCTGCGAGGCTACCTGCGAAATCCCAAAATCGAGCCGGCCATGCCACCGCGAGTGGGCGGAGCCGAAGAAAGCTTGGCTATGGACGTTCGCCACTCGACCAAGGACGGCAGGGAACTCGTTTACCGCCGGATTTACGCGCGAAGTGGCGCCTCGGTCGGCGTTTTGACAGTGACCACGCTCGCTGCCGAGTTTCCCCAAGTCTTGCAGAGTTTGCAGTCACTCCTCGATGGGGCCGCTTTCCGATCGACCGTAGCGCAAAATTGACAACAAGAAGTCTACGCTTCGACTCTTCCTCACATCACCTTTGAAAGTTGCGGTGGGCGCGCGTCTGCGTTGAGAAGAGACTGATGTCTCTACCTATCGGCCTCCGGACAAGAGTGTCCCAAACTGGATAGAAGCGGCCCATCAAATATCACACTATGTAGACCCAACTCAATAAAGCTTTGCGGAAAATCTACAAACTCAAATCAATGGATTGAAGAGTCGACCGGCAAGCAAAGCGCGGGCGGGCTACACCCTTCATTGTCACCGCATACCCGTTTCTCCTTATGGCGGCTCAAGGTTGGAAGTTGTTTATAGGAGATGGAAGGTGCGGCATATGTCCGCACTAGAAACTACGGAGACCAGGCGAAGTTGGGCCCGATAGGAGATTCACATGGAAACGAATCGGTTGAAGCATCTGTACGTCGAGGAATTGAAGGATTTGTACAGCGCAGAGTCCCAAATGGTGAAAGCGCTGCCCAAAATGATCAAGGCGGCGACGTCGGAAGATTTGCGCACAGGTTTTGAAGAGCATCTAGAGCAAACGAAGGGGCACGTTTCACGGCTCGAAGAAATCTTCAAGGCGCTCGAAGCAAGCCCGATGGGGAAGAAGTGCAAGGGCATGGAGGGTCTTATCAAAGAAGGCGGAGAATTGATCGAGGAGGGTCTAGCGCCTGAAGAATTGGATGCTGGGCTTATCTCAGCCGCGCAGCGCGTCGAGCACTACGAAATCGCCGGATACGGATGTGTGAGCACGTACGCCAAGCTCCTCGGCGAAGACGATGCGGCAGCCCTGCTGAGGGAAACGCTTGAGGAAGAAAAAAAGACAGACGAGAAGCTGACGCAACTGGCGGAGAGCATCAATCTGGAGGCCGCCGGCTCCGACGAAGCAGAAGAGGAAGGAAACACCCAGTCAAGGAAGGCCAAAGCGGCTCGAGCGTAATTACGCTTTTAAGGAAGGGTCGTAACACAAGTCAAAAGGAGGAACAAAAATGAATGGAAGTTTGATCAAAGTATCGAGATTGCTTCTGCCATTGGGCACGCTGGTTTTTTGCGCATCCTTGATGGCAACGCCAATCCCGGGAAAGCAAGACCCGCAAGCTCCACCAGACAACACCAAACAAAACAAGGACCAGAACAACCCCACCGCGGATCAACAGAAGATGAATCCCGCGGACCGCGCCCTGACGCAGAAGATTCGAAAGGCGATCCACGAGGACACCACTCTCTCAACGTATGCGCACAACATCAAAATTATTTCACAAGACGGCAAAGTAACTCTCCGAGGGCCAGTGCGGTCCGAGGACGAGAAGGCAAACATTGAAGCCAAAGCCGTGGCCGTGGCCGGACAAGGAAATGTCACCGATCAGCTTGAAATTGCGCCGTCCAAAGAGTGAGGCACTAGCATCGATTGAATTTAAGACTTGAATCGAAAAGGAGAAATAATAATGTCAGGAAAAAAAGTTGGTGTATTTGGAATTTACTCGACTCGTGCAGGCGTCGAAAATGCCGTTGACGGTCTTGTGAGGGCGGGCTTCCCGTCTCCGGATATTTCGGTACTTTTGCCGGAGAATCTTGCAGGAACGAAGGAGATGGGCACAGAAAAGGCAACGAAGGCTCCTGAAGGCGCAACAGCAGGCGTCACAGCAGGGGGAGTGATCGGCGGCACGCTCGGCGTGCTGGCAGGCATCGGCATGTTGGCGATTCCCGGCCTCGGGCCTTTCATCGCCGCAGGTCCGATCATGGCAGGTCTCGCGGGTCTGGGCGTTGGTGGAGCAGTGGGAGGGGTTACCGGCGCTCTAATCGGCTCGGGGATCCCTGAATTCGAAGCGAAGCGTTACGAAGGCCGCCTTCAACACGGCGGAATTCTCCTCTCCGTGCATTGCGACACGTCGGACGAAATCAAACGCGCCAAAGAAGTTCTGAAAGCTACAGGCGCGGAAGATGTTACTTCGACCGGAGAAGCTTCGGTCGATCGCGACACCTCCGCCAAGGCCGCGCGCACCTCGTAATAATCCAATCGGGAGGAAGCTGATCTTCGGCTTCCTCCTTTTTGTCTAAAAGCAATTTTCGAACAGTGAAAAACAATTGCGTGGAAAGGGACTGACAATGAACAGAAAACAGATTCCAGGAGCGATAGCAACTTTTGCTGTGGGGGCGGGAATAGGCGCAGCGATTGCTCTACTCTTTGCGCCAAAGCCTGGCGAGGAACTGCGCGGCGATATTGCTGACGGCGTGAATGACGGCGTCAATCAGGTCCGCAGCACTGGCAAAGATTTGAAGCGCCGAGCACAGCGAGTTGTGGATATGGCGAAGGACCAGGTGCAAGACGCGATTGAAGCCGGCGACAACGCTTACAACCAAGCCAAGAGAGCATAATTTTTGGAAGAACTCGACGGATCAAGATGCATCGGAACGACGCATGACCCCTGTTTAACCAGGCAGGGCATCTAGGCATTGAACGGAGCCAATTTATGAAAGCACGCACACGAAGACACGCCAAGGATGAGGCCCTTTTGACCAGTTTGGCTGAATCGATCGGGTCGGCCCTTGGAACTATCGCGGCGAAGGCCAATGCAGCACAAAAGGCTCTCAGCCGGAGTAGCGCGGTTCATGTGGTGGAACGCGAAGGCAAGAGGCTCGCACGCCGAAGCAAAAGAGCTGTCCGCAAAACTGGAAAGGCCGCGGCTGCAAGTCTGAAGAGGAGCAAGGTTGCGAAGGCGGTCCGTCGTGGGTTGCGTCAAGCAGGTTCGTCCGTCAAGCGCGCAGCGCGCCGCTCGTAAACAGCATATCTCCTGGAGTCATGCGAAGGGCGACAGCGCCGGGTAGCGAGTTGCTGGCGGCGCTGTTCGCCTCCGAGTTTTGTTGCTTATCCCGCCGCTTGAGAAAACGCCGCCGGTGCCTTGCTTTCCAACTGCTGCATCATGCCGTACTGATCCCAATTCTGCCAGCCTTCAACGAGGTGGCCGCCCTCGAAGCGCAGAATGCTGATGCCGGTAACTTTCAGTTCCTTGCCCGTGCTGGAATGTTTTGCCGTGGATGACCAGCGCGTGCAGACAAAGTCGCCTTCGGAGATTACCTCGAGTGGAGTGATTCGAACATCGGACAATTGTGCCTGAAGCGCATCGTAGAAGCGTTTGAACCCCTCGGGCCCACGATACTCATTCTGCCCGTCGTGCAGAATGGCCCCTTCGGGAAACATTTCGTCGATAGCTTCGCGTCTCGACTTATTCCAAACTTCCTCGAACCATCTCGCCGCAAATGTCCTTTGTGCTTCCTTGTGGTCAGTCATCGGATGTCCTCCTTCGCGCGGGCATTATAGTCCCATAGACGTACTCATCGCTATAACAGTGCAGGCGATGCAGGTGCCCAACCTTCAGGCCCGACGTATAGGTCCGTGAGGGCGAATGGGCGGCGGAGAACAGTTGTCATGGAAGGGGTGCAGTCAGGGTAGACGAGATTGTATTTAACTGGGAGTTAGGTACCAGGGCGCATACTTCGGCGCAGTTGGTCAAGCTGAACGGGATGTTGAGCGCGAAGGAGAAAATATTATGCGAAGAAATTATGTGGTGTTGGGATTGGCGATAGGAATGGCGAGTTTGCTCATGGCCGCAAGCGGAGTGGCGCAACAGGCTGCCACAGCCGGGCCGTATAAGGTCTTGAAGACGGCGAAAGTGGGAGGGGACGGCGGATTTGATTATGTGTATGCCGACGATGCGGGACGCAGATTGTACATACCGAGAACCGGTCAGACTGGAGCGCGGATCACTGTGTTTGATTTGGACACGCTGACACCTGCCGGGACGATTGCGAATGCTAATGCCCGCGGGGTGGCTGTGGACCCAAAATCGGGGCACGGGTTTGGCAGTAGCAAGCCGGTAGTGATGTGGGATACAAAGACACTTGCAACGATCAAGTCGATCGATGTCGAAGGCGGGCCGGATGGGATTTTGTTTGATCCGTTTAACGCGCGCGTGTACGTGTTCAGTCATCGCGCGCCGAATGCCACGGTGATTAACGCGGCGGATGGCTCGATTGCCGGAACGATTGATTTGGGCGGAGCGCCGGAGCAGGCCGTGACGGACGGCGCTGGTCATCTATACGTGGACATCGAAGACAAGGACAACATTGCCGTAGTGGACGCGAAGACGATGACCGTAACAGCGCACTTTGATTTGGCAGGGAAGTGCGGCGGGCCCGGCGGGCTGGCGTTTGACGTAAAAAATCACGTTTTGTTTGCGGCTTGCCATGAGCCGCAGGTGATGGCGATATTGAGCTCGGTCGACGGCAAGATCATCACAACCTTGCCGATCGGGAATGGCGTGGATGGCGCTGTCTTTAATCCGGACACGATGGAAGCGTTTAGTTCTCAGCGCGATGGAACGCTGACAGTGATTAAAGAGAATAGCCCGACCAGCTTCGTCGTGGAACAGACTGTCCAGACCATGCAGAGCGCGAAAACGTTGACCCTGGATGGGAAGACCGGACACATTTTGCTGATTGCCGCGGAGTTTACCCCACCACCTCCGACGCCTCCCGGAGAACGGCCTGCGCGAGGGACGATGATACCGGATTCGTTTACGATTTTGGTGGTCGGAAAGTAGGGCTTAACTCCCACCGAGAGTGGGGCACGAAAAAGACTTAGCCACTCATCGCGGGCCTGACCGTTTGGCGGGCTCGCTCGGACATTCCGTAAAATTGAGCGTGACCTGTGCTTCGATCAGCGGAAGTCAGGATAAATTTCGTCCGCGATCCAGTAATTTGCCAGGAGCAGCGCGAAGAGAGTTCCGACTAGCCAGAGGATCCAGCGGTAGCTTTTCCATACGGTACTGTAAGTGGAGTGCTGCATGGGGATCTCGACAAGATAAGCCGCGCAGTAGCAGGCATTGGCCAGTAATGTCAGGAAGGCGATGGGGGGAAGATAAGTGAGGCTGAAGGCGGGCCGGAAGTGTGGCCACGTGGCGATCAGCCAAAAGATGGGTGCGCCAGCGAGAGCGAGATTGTAGAAAATGCGGCGCGTCTCCCAGAAGCGAATGGCGTCGGAGAGGATTGGGCGGAACGGGCCGGATGGGGAATTAGCGAGCGAATGGGATGTTGTTGCGGGTGTGGCCTCCATGTTTCGCCTCCGCTTTTTGATTCTGCAGATTGGGCCGGGTTGATAGGGTTAGAATACTCCTCTACTTCTCTGTGTCAAGTACTTTATGTTAAAAAGTAAATTCAGCGGTTCTCTCGCGCCTGGAGAAATCGTGAATTGGGACAATGAAGCGGACTATTGCTGGCTGTGTTGTTGCTGGCGCTCAGGAATCGCGTCTTGGGAGTCGTCGGACTCCGATTTGGGTTCAGCGATTTGTTCGTGGCCGGAATCGTCCAAGGCGGGGCGGAAGCGCACGTCCACGGAAAGGCTCTGCCCGGCTCGTCCTTTATATACGCCGCGGACCGGAGGCACGTCGCCGTAGTCGCGCCCGTACGCTACGCGGATGTGGCGAAGCTCGATGGGCTTACCCAGTGTCGGATCGAATCCGATCCAGCCGCTCCCCGGCAAGAAAACTTCTGCCCATGCGTGTGATGCTTGGCCGCCAATAACTTCTTCCTGCTTAGCTCCTGGTCCCGCGCTGCCGGATACGATATAGCCCGAAACATAGCGGGCTGGCAGGCCGCGCATGCGGACAACTCCCAACAGTAAATGAGCGAAATCCTGACAAACCCCAGCGCGCAGCGCGAGCGAATCGCGCACGGAAGAGTTCACATGCGTCGCGCCCTTCATATAAACAAAACTATTGTGGATGAAGTCGGAAGCCGTTTGCGCAAAGCCGGCAACCGTACCGTCGCACGCCGCCTCCGCCGCCTTGGAAATTTCAGCTAGCTCGGGGAGATAAGGAACGTAAGCACTGGGCGCGACCCAATCGAAATGCTCTTCGAACAGCTCGCTGCGGATCGCATCGAGCTCGCCTAGCGGCATGCTGCCCGGCTCGGGGCCCGGTGCTTCGTGCACCAACACCACGGATTCGGCTTCGATTCGCAGCCGTCGGTGATGCGGAAGAATGCTAGTCACGTGAATCCAGTTTCCGTAGCCATCTTTATAAGAAGAACCGCGAGACGCGGGATTGGTGATCAGGCGAAAAGACAGACAACTCTGTCGATCGTCGTGGATGGGGCGGAGACGGACCTCGTTATAACTCTCGTAGACCGGCCCGTCGTAAATGAATTCCGTGGCGTGCAGCAGGTGGAAGCGGTTCATGCCACGCCCGCGTAATAGAAATACGTGCGGGCGATGACTTCCCCGATAGTGTTGAACATCTGGATCAAGCCGGTGAGATACGCATGCAGTCCATCGTCGAGAATTTCGTCGATGCGGCTATAGCGAAGACGCTCGAGCACTTTGCCGGTGAGACGCTCAGCTTCGTTGGCGTAAGAGCCGGGTGCGGTGTTGCTGATGGCGCGAAGACCGGACTGCATTTCCGTCACGCAAAATCGTATCGAGCGCGGATGCTGCGGATTGAGAATGAGCATTTCGGCCACGCGCGCGGGCTCGATCGGCGAATGATACTGGCGGTGATACGCCTCGTAAGCGCCGACGGATTTTAGGACGGCCATCCATTGATGGTTGTCGGGAGTGCTGCCGACCGTAGTTAGCGCCAGCAAATTACGATACTGCACGTCAACGAGGCGCGCGGTCATTTCCGCGCGTTCGAGAGCCCAGCCAACCCGCAGGAAATCCCATCCCTCGTCATGCGGAAGTGTGGCGTCGCTCACGCCGTGAAATCGGTGACTTCCGAAAATAACTCGGCCGCAGAAGCGGTGCGGGCCCGCAGCCGTTTCTTCTTGAGGATCGAAGCGCCCGAGCGTGAAGTACAGGCCATTAAGGTCTTCCCACATTTCGCGGGATATGCGGTCTCGGATAGTGCGCGCATTTTCGCGGGCCTTCGTGATGCACTGCATGATGGAGCTTGGATTGTCCGGGCTAAAAGCAAGAAATTGGAAAACGTTTGGCGCGGTTGGCTCCGTGTAGAGCTGGCGGAAAAGAGTCTCTTCGCCAGCCATGGAAAGAATCGGCTCCCAGCGCACGCCGTGCGGTTGCGGCGCCTGTTCCAGCAGGGTGTGAAAAGTGACGTCGAGGATGCGAGCGGTATCCTCGGCGCGTCCGATATAGCGAGCTAGCCAGAAAAGGGAATCGGCGATGCGCGAGAGCATCTCAGCACTCTCCCCGGAGAATCCAGGTGTCTTTGCTGCCGCCGCCTTGCGAAGAGTTGACGACCAGCGAGCCGGGCTGCAGCGCGACGCGCGTCAGGCCGCCAGGGACGATGGTGACTTTCTGTCCGTCGTAAAGGCAGTACGGGCGCAGATCGACATGTCGCCCGGCCATGCATTGAGACGCGGAATCGTACGAAGGGACAACCGAAAGCGGAACGATAGGTTGCGCGATGTAGTTGCGCGGCTCGGCGAGGATTCTTTCGCGAAAGGCTTCGATCTCAGCGTGAGCGGCGCTCGGACCCATGAGCATGCCGTAGCCGCCAGATTCTCCGACGCTTTTCACCACGAGGTTGTGAAGATTGGCAAGCACGTGAGAGAGATGGTCCGAGCGATCGCAGAGATAAGTCTCCACGGAGCGCAAGATGGGATCTTCGCCGAGGTAATACTGAATCAACGTTGGGACGTAGGCGTAGATAGCTTTGTCATCGGCAACCCCGTTGCCCGGCGTGTTGGCGAGAGCGATGTTGCCAGCGCGGTAGGCGCCCATCAGACCCGGAACGCCCAGCATCGAATCCGAGCGGAAACACAGTGGATCGAGGAAGTCGTCGTCAACGCGCCGATAAATCACGTCGACGCGCTTCAGGCCGTAAATCGTCTTCATATATACGACGACACCGTCCACGATCAGGTCGCGGCCTTCGACAAGTTCGATACCCATCTGCTGCGCCAGAAAGCTGTGTTCGAAATACGCGCTGTTGTGAATGCCGGGCGTGAGCAGGACGATCTGAGCGTCGGGGTCTGTGCGAGGGGACAACGTGCGCAGGATACGAGAAAGTTCGGCAGGGTAATGATTGACGGGGAGTACTTCGTGCTCCTGAAAAGCTTCGGGGAACGTGCGCGTCATCACCAGGCGATTTTCCAGTACGTAGGAGATGCCACTGGGCGTGCGCACATTGTCTTCCAAAACGAGAAATTCGCCCGTTGCTGAGTCGCGGACCAAGTCAATCCCGCAGACGTGCGTGTAAATTCCGTGAGGGACTTCGAGCCCAATCATTTCCCGGCGGAAGTGACGACAGGAATAGACCAGCGACGCTGGTATTTTGCGATCTTTGAGGATGAGTTGCTTGCCGTAGACATCCTGCAGAAAAAGATTCAGCGCCACAACGCGCTGGCTGAGGCCGGCTTCAATCCGGGCCCACTCGGATTGCGGCAGGATGCGGGGAATTAAATCAAAGGGGAAAAGGCGCTCCGTGCCGCGTCCGTCGCTATAGACGGTGAAGGTGATCCCTTGCAAAAGGAAGCTGAGATCGGCATGTTTGCGCCGGTCCTCAAATTGTGTCGGCGCCATGATCCCGAGTTTTTCAAACAGGCGCGCGTAGTGGGAACGGGCGCACCCCTGCGAGGCAAACATCTCGTCGTAAAAAGGGCCTGCCGTGTAGCCCGAGAACAGACCTCGGTCTGAAAGACACATAGGCGCCGCCGTCATCGGGACACGATAGCAACCCCCGACGTAGACTGCTCACCCAAAAATCACATTTCATGTATCGGAAATTTGAGAGGGAAACGGCTGTCTTCATATCGCGATGGTACCCAGCGCAGTCTTGTGGAAACTCAATGGACGGTGGGAGGCAGTCGCAAGCTATGGGATTAACCTTCGAGACGGTGAAACACCTTGACCTTCTACACGTCTAAGAATATATATGCAGAAGCCGGAGGTATAGGGGTTGAACCCGAAATCGGATCTGCCGCAAGGCACTCTGGACCTACTGATACTGAAAGTCGTGGGGCTCGGCCCGGTTCACGGCTATGCCATCGCGCAGCGCCTGGAACAGGTGTCACAGCACGTCGTGCAAGTTCCGCAAGGGTCGCTCTATCCAGCACTGCACCGCTTGGAAAACCGGGGCCTATTGGCCGCGGACTGGAAGGACACCGAGACTGGGCGGGAAGCGAAGTTCTATCGCCTGACAGGGAAGGGGCGCGCGCAGCTTGAAGCGGAAGCGGCCAGTTGGGAACGATTGACCGAGGCCGTCGCGCTCATTCTCAAATTGTCCGCCGGGGGTGTGGAATGAATTGGTGGCAACGACTTCTGCGCCGTCCCGAGATGGAAGAGAAGCTGGACAAGGAACTGCGGTTCCATTTGGACCAGCATACAAATGACTTGATCGCGCGCGGCGTGAGTCCTTCGGAAGCGCGCCGACGTGCCCGGATAAGTATCGGCGGACCTGAGCAAGTAAAGGAGGAGTGCCGCGACGTGCGAGGCACGCGATGGGTGGAGGATTTTTTGCAGGACTTCCGGTACGCGATGCGAATGCTGCGCCAGCGGCCCGGGTTTGCATCCGTGGCGATTTTGACCCTCGCGCTGGGAGTCGGAGCTTCGACTGTAATGTTCACCGTCGTTAATGGCGTCCTGCTAAGACCGCTGCCATATCCACAGCCCGACAAACTTGTCGCCGTCCACGGCCACAGCGATGGCTGGAAAACAGATCTGTTTGGAGAACAGAATGTTGCCTACCCGGATTTTCTGGATTGCCAGCGCGATAGCCGCACCCTGACGCTGGCAGGTTCCTTATTCGACGGAGGCACCATTAGCGGATCAGGGCTGCCCGAGTATGTCGACTTTCAGGAGATCACTTCCAATCTTTTTTCCGTCCTACAAGTGAGTCTCGCGCAGGGACGTGCCTTCTTGCAAGAAGAGGACCGGACGGGCGCTGCACCTGTCATGATCCTCGGCTACAGTTTCTGGCAGCGGCATTTTGGGGGAAGGCCTGACGTGCTCGGCGCTTCTCTAAGTCTCGACGACAAACTCTATACGGTTGTAGGCATTGCACCCTCCGGGTTTCGCCTGCGGGATACCGAGCCCGATGTGATGACGCCGCTCGCGCAGGACACCGCAAGATTTCTGCAGAGCCGAAATGCACACCCGATTGGTGTCGTTGCGCGTCTCCAGCCCGGCGCGACTCTAGCCGCAGCACAAGCGGAACTGCACTTGATTGGCCGCGATCTGGCTGAGCAATACAAAGACTCAAATGCGGATCGAAGTTTTGTCATTCAGCCACTGCGTCCGGACGTCGGAGATGTCGGTCCTACGCTCTGGTTGCTTCTAGGCGCAGTTGGCCTGGTGCTGTTGATTGCGTGCACAAACGTGGCCAGTTTGCTTCTGGCGCGGGCGATTTCGCGCCGGCGTGAATTGGCTATGCGCGTGGCGCTTGGTGCGAGTCGTGGCCGATTGATCCGTCAATGCTTGACCGAGAGCGCTGTGCTGGGGCTTTCCGGTGGAGTGCTCGGTGTTGGTCTTGCGGCATGGGGATTCAGGCCATTTGTGGCGCTCTGGCCGGGAACTTTGCCACGCGTGGAAGAGGTGCAGCTCGATTGGCGTGTGCTGCTCTTTGCGCTGCTCGTTTCTCTCGCAAGCGGCTTTTTATTTGGGCTTGCGCCAGCCCTCCGCGCACCGGTACACAAATTGGAACAGGTGCTGCGCGGCGGAGGACGGGGTGTTGGGGGAAGTTCTCGGCGTTTGCACGCCAGTTTTGTCGCATCCGAACTCGCACTAGCCGTCGTCCTGTTGACCTCTGCGGGAATGCTTGGGCACACGCTCTTGCATCTCTCCTCGCTCGATCCGGGAATGAATGTTCGGAACGTCTTGGTGACTCGCATGGCGCTTTCGCCTGCGACGCTTTCCGATCCGGCAAAGACGCGCGCAGCGTGGAAGGATGTTTTGGAACGCGCGCGCCGCGTGCCGGGAGTGTGGTCCGTTGCAACCGTCGATACCTTTCCGATGCGTGAGGGCGACAACGAACAGGGTTATTGGACCAGCGCGGACCTGCCGCCCTCAAACAAGCTGCCATTTGCTCTGATGACGTGCGTCTCTCCGGACTATTTGAAGGTCATGGGTATTTCCTTGCGCCGGGGACGATTCTTCGATGATCGCGATACGCTTACTGCCACGCCCGCCGTCGTGATTGACGAGGTCCTGGCGCAAAGCGCGTTCGGCACTCAAGACCCAGTTGGCAAACGCCTTTGGATTCCGGAAATGGGCTACGCTTCAAACGTGTTCGAAATCGTGGGGGTCGTAGGCCACGTACGTCATTGGGGACTCGCCGGCGATGACCAAGCAAAGATCCGCTCACAAATCTACTATCCGTTTTCGCAGCTTCCGGATGGCCTGATGCACCGCTGGTCCCAATTGATGTCGATCGCGGTGCGGACTGAGATTCCCCCATTGGCCGAAGTTGCTTCGTTGCGAAGTGAATTGAAAGGGTCGGCGGGCGACCAGGTTCTCTACCACGTTCGAACCATGGAGCAGCTAGTCAGCGATTCGCTCGCGCGTCAGCGCTTTGTCCTATTGCTGTTCGGCATATTCGCAGGGCTGGCTTTGGTGCTGGCATGCATCGGGATCTATGGAGTTCTCGCGTATCTGACGGGACAGCGCGTGCCAGAAATCGGCATTCGAATGGCGCTGGGAGCCAGGCCGAGCAATGTTATTTGGCTGGTGCTGCGACAGAGCCTCGGGATGATTCTCGTCGGCGTTGCGCTTGGTACGGCAGCCGCTTTGGCAGCCGCACGTGTTTTGCAACGGCTGGTCGAGGGAATGCAGCCGGCTGAGCTTTCGGTTTTCGCTATTACCATTCCTATGCTCGTGCTTGCCGCGCTGTTTGCGAGTTTCCTACCGGCACGGCGCGCGAGCCGTGTGGATCCTGTCATCGCTCTGCGGCAGGAATAGTAAAAGAACAACTCTTCGCACCGAGAACCAGCCGCGGCCGATTGCGGCCGAGGACCTCCACGTATCGCTGCCTTCGCTCTCCACTCAAGAAGCGAATTCCTTGCGCGGGCAGGAAGTTGCCAATATACTTCGCGGCGTTGCGAAGGCGTGAAACGAATGTTTCATCAACGAGGTCGTTTTCCGGTGAGGGAGAATCACATGACGAAATGGGTTCCTATGTTTTTGATTGCCACGGTTCTTGTAGCGCCGATAATTGTACGCGCTGGGCAAAATGCTTCGAGCCAGGAAGCATCGGCTGCACGGAGCAAGGATGGCAAGAAGCTGTTTGGCACAGCCGAGGCGCTGCGCTTGGCGCGAGTGAGTTCGCCAAGGATTTCACCGGACGGTTTGCGGGTGGCCTATCTCGTGTCCGAAAACGCTATGGACAAAGATAAGGATACGGCGTGGAAAAATGTTACGCACCTTTGGGTGGTGCCAACGGCAGGACCGGCAACCGCCGCGCGGCAATTTACGCGCGGCGAAAAAAGCGTTTCGAACGTGGCATGGTCGCCCGACGGAAATTTACTCGCGTTCACCATGGACGCCGGCGATGAAAAAGACGCGAAGCCGCAGGTATGGTTCATGTACGTGGACGGCGGCGAGCCTTGGCAAGTAACAAAACATAAATCCGGCGTGCGCGGCTTTCAGATTTCACCGGATGGCAAGACTCTGTTGTTGACTGCGACCGTACCTCTAGCCGAGGACGAAGAAAAGCGCACCAAGCAGAAGGACGACGCCGTCGTGGTGGATCATGATCTCAAGATGGCGCAGCTCTGGACGTGGAACATCGCCACGAACGAGGAGAAGCAAATCAGCAACGGAGATTTCACCGTTAGCGATGCGCGCTGGTCGCCCGACGGAGCGCGCGTCACCTTCACGACAAATCCCACGCCGCGCCTGGACGACATCTCGTTGCAAACAGCCTGGGTGCTGGATGTGACGAGCGGGAAGCAACGAAAGCTGGTAGAGACCTCTGACCCTACGCAGACGGCGCGATGGTCGCCAGACGGCAAGTCGATCGCCTATTTGAGCAGCGCCGGCCTGGTGGTCTACCAGGTAAATCTATTTGTCGTCGATGCAAACGGCGGCTCGCCCCGCAAATTGAGCGGCAAGTTTGATCTCAACGCGGGGGAACCGGTCTGGTCGCGCGACGGCAAAACCATTTTTTTCAGTTCGGATGACCACGAAGCGAACAAGATTTTTACGGTGGATGTGGCCGCAGGAACAGTTCGGTCGCTCACCGACGCAGCATCAGTCGTCACGCTCGCGGAAATCAGCGCGAATGGCCAAACGGCGGTTGGCACCGTGGGCGATGCAGCGCATCCAGATGACGTGTTCCGCAGCGACCTGAATTTTGCTTCCCTCGAGCGAATCACGAATCAGAATGCCTGGCTCGCAGATTACGCGCTGGGCGCGAGCGAAGTCGTTCGCTGGAAGAGCAGCAAGGACGGAATGGAGATCGACGGAATCGTAACCAAGCCCGTGGACTTCGATGGCAGCCACAAGGTTCCATTTTTGCTCAATCCTCACGGAGGACCGACAGGCGCTTCACTGCTTTCCTTCAGCGCGACGGAACAGATTATGGCCGCGAATGGCTACATGGTGCTCCAGCCGAATTTTCGCGGCTCCACCGGACGCGGGGAAAAGTTTGAATCGGCGAATCAGAACGATTGGGGAATCGGCGATTTCAAGGACGACATGAGCGGCGTGCAAGCCATGGTCGATAAAGGCTGGGCCGATCCCGACCGTCTCGGCGCGTTCGGTTGGTCCTACGGCGGATACATGACCATGTGGATTGACACGCAGACGGACCGCTTCAAAGCCATCTCGCCGGGCGCGGGTCTTCCCGATCTCTATTCGATGTATTCCCAAACCGACATTCACCGCTATCTCACCGTGTTTTACAACGGAAAGGCCCCGTGGGATAACTACCAGGAATATTGGGATCATTCCCCGATGAAATTTATCAACAACGTGAAAACGCCGACGATGATTCTTCATGGACAAGCTGATACGCGCGTCCCGATTCCGCAGGCAGAGGAGTTTTATCGCGCCCTATATGACAGGCATGTGCCGGTGGAATACGTGACCTATCCGCGGGAAAATCACGGCTTCGTGGAGCCACGGCACATTCAGGACAGGTGGCAGAGGTATCTCGTGTTTTTTGGAAAGTACTTGAACAATCCACCGGTGACGGAACCGAAAGCCGTGGTCGACCGGTTGAGCAAGGATCTACCGTAGAGAAATACCTTTTTGCCTGCGATTGAGAATCTCGCAGCAAGAAACAACGCGAGTTAAGGAAACACCCCAAAGTGAAACTGAAAAAAGAAACCGGGGAAGGCCGGCTGGCCCTCCCCGGTTTTGCGGCTAGTTTTAACAACCGGCCGGAAGCAGCTAGAAGCGGAACCGAATACCCAGTTCGATCGACCGCGGCGTATTCACCTGGGTGCTTTCCACGCCCCAGCTTGCGGGCTGCCCAAGATTCAGAACCGGGTCGGCCAACTGGTCATGGTTGAAAATGTTGGTGAAGATGGATTGGAATTCGGCACTGAAGCGCTCGTTGATGAGAATGTTCTTCTTCACCTGGAAGTCGACGTTCCAGAACGGCATGCCGCGAAGTACGCCGCCGCCGCCCGCACCGCCGTCCAGTCCCAGAATCGGGTTACGTGCGCAGGCAAACACAGCTGCGGGGTTCGCAAACATGTTGACGTTTCCGGCAGTGCCGACGCCGCCGGAACCGGTGACATTGTTGTGGCGCGAACTGCCGAAGTTGTTTGCGCAGGTGAGAACGCCGTTTTCGTCAGCGAAGAAGTTTTGAGAATCGCCTTCTCCGAATGCCTGGCTGTCGCCGTTGGTGGTGCTGATTTCCAGCGGGAGGCCGCTGCCCGCCGTGAAGATGGGCGCGAACGACCATCCCCCGAGTAGGCGGCCCATCAGCCCGTGCTGACCCTTGAAGAAGGGTGGCTGGTAAATCGCCAGTACGTTGTAAACGAACTTGCGGTCGAACGGCTGGACGCCGTAACCGGCGCCAATGTCGTAAGGATTCACGACCGTAACTTCGCTGCTAGCCTGAACGTTGCTCACCGTGCCCAACGCTTTGCTGTACGTAAAGTTCTGCTGCAAGGTCAGCCCATGCCAATCCGACATTTTAAGAGTGACGAACCCAGCGTTATAATTACCCCAGCCGAGGCTGGCGTTCACTCCGACGCCGGACGTCAACTGGCCGCTGCACCCAATTTCGGTCCCGGTCGGGCAGTTTAGTGGAGTATTCAGCATGGTGCGTGCGAAGTTAAATCCACCGTTATCCAAATCGCTCCACAAGTTCCAAACATTTTGTTGGATGAGGTTCTTGGTGCCGGCTGCCCCTTCTTTCATAGCGACCGCCTGGGTGCAGCTCGCGAAGCCCGTGCAATACCCAGTGCCCGCGAGTGCTGTTTCGAAGAAGGGTTGGGCAGTCACGGCCGCCGCGTTAGCCGTGCAGCCACCGCCAGAAAGACCCGCAACACCGCCGCAGTATTGTAGTTCCAGGTTCGCGTAGGCTTTGGCAAAGCTCTGTCCACCGAGGGTCATCATAGTCGGCACAGCGTTTATGTTGATGGGCTGATATTCGTTTTTGACCTTGCGGCCGATATAGCCGAACTCGATCATCGTCTTGCTATTAATCTGCCGCTGAATGGTCAGGTCGAACTGATCCGATTGATCGGGACGGAAATTCTTGTCCAGTGCTTCGCCCGCGCCAGCCGCGATAGCGTTGATGCCCGGAAAGTCCGGCTGAGGAAGCGTTGCGCTCGGTGTCGGTATCGGGGCAGTCATTCCATCCGTGCCGATGCGGAAAGCATTGGCGGGAGTGGCCAGGCCAGATCCGGCGCAGGAAGTGTTAGCGATGCCAACGGTCGGGCTCTGTGCGCCAATACACTGTACGGGCTGGATGAGACCGGTGCCAAGCAGCGGAACCAGCACAAGGTCCACTCCGTTCAGACGTCCGAAGATTCGGCTGTAGCCGCCGCGAATGACCGTCTTCCCCTGGCCGAACACCTTGCCCAGTAGTCCATCGCTATAGCTTGGATTCCAAGCCGCTGCGACGCGAGGGCTGAACGCGCCATAGAAGGGATCATACGGATATTTTTGGCCGCCGTTTGTGTTACCCACGAGGGCAAAGCCAACTTCCGGATTGTAGACCTGACCTTGTAACGCAGCGGATTGCCGAGAATTGAGATATCCCTGCAAGTCAATCTGCTGGCCCGATTGGTCCACGAGTTCCACTTGGCGCCCTTGCTGTTCGACTGGCGGCATTTCCAGCGTCCAACCCAAGCCGTAAGTCACGGTCAGGCTGGGCTTGATGCGCCAGGAATCGCTGAAATACACGTTGTAGTAGGGAATGGTGCTGACGTCTTGCGCCGGCGTCAGCGGAGGATTCAAGGTCAGTTGCGGGCCAGAGCGTGTGAAAGCGGTTTGCGCGATAGACACGATTCCGAGCGCGGCGGTGTAGTCTCGTCCAAAGTTTGTCTGGTCTGCGGAAGCGACCGTCCCGGGAATAATGCCAGCTAAGTTGATTCCTGCGCCGGTGGAAGTACCGAGCTGATAGACAGGTTGAAAATTGATCCCGCCGCCGTTGTCGCTGCGTTCGTGGAAGTTCCAGTTGCGCTGGTAAGTGCCGCCAAATTGGAAGAGGTGGTTGCCGTGAAGTATGCTCACGTCATCGCGAATCATGTTGTCTTTGCCGTCCCAGAACCGTGTACGTGTGTTTTGTGTGTCTACGTTGTAGGGGTTGAGTGCAAATCCATCCGCAGCGGTCGCCTCGCCGAAGGGTTCCAGCGCTCCGCCCAGGGTTGAAATCTGCGGAGTGTCGCCGGCTGAGCCCCACTGCCAGAAGTTTCGCAGATAGCTGTAGTGGAAATCGTTTGTAGTGTTCGTCGTGATATTTGTCGTCAGGGACGCCACATAAAACCAGGGCACCTGCGGTCGCGCAGAGAGGGAGACGGGTGTTCCGCCAGCAATGTCGTACTGGCTGTCGGTAGTGCGGGTCAGCTTGTAATAGCGATAACTGGTCATGAAGTGCCACTTGGCTCCAAAGTCGTGATCCAAGCGGGCTACACCGAAGTTGCTGCTCTGCGGAACCGCCATGTTGCCGGTGAAGACGCCAACGTTGCCGCCAGCGGGTGTATTGTCGCAAAGCGAATTGCCGTTGCATCCGGTAGTGTTCGGCAGCGGTATCGTCGCCCACATTTGCTGCACTGTGGTGTTAACTCCGATGCCCCTCGGGTCGAGAGTTGTACCTGCATAGGTAACGCCCTGGAAGGTCACCGGGGTTGGGTTCAGGTTGTAATACTGGCCGCCGAAAAAGAGCAATCCCATACGCATGGAGGCCGTCGGAACGTTCCTGCTAATCGTTTCAGAATTGGGCCACCGGAATCCTTCGTAGTTTGCAAAGAAGTAGGTCTTGCCGCCAAGAATATCCTTGTTTATCAGCGGACCGCCTCCGGCGGCGCCAAAGCGGCTGTAGTGATAGCTAGGCACCGGCACCCGAGGAGTGGCGGAGTTGTTGTCGTACGAGTTCGCGGACCAGTTGTTGTCCAGATAATATTCGTAGCCCGTGCCGTGCCATGCGCTTGTTCCCCGCTTCGTCACCATGGAAACCTGGGAACCAGCCGAACTGTTGAAGTCCGCCGTTTGGTTCGTCGTGCTCACTTTGAATTCTTCGATGCTATCGATCGGAGTTGGCATTACTCCGGTGGGGCCGCCGCCCGCGTTTCCGGTGACTTGGTTCTTGATGAGGCCGCCGGTCACATCACCGGCAAAACTCGGCGTGTAAATGTTCATGCTTCCATCCATGTCGTTGGTGTTTTGCCCGCCATCGAGTTGGAAGGAGTTTTGGTCCATGGCCACGCCGGCCACGCTGCCATCAGGAGCAACGCCCGGCTGCAGAGTAAAGAAAGTAGCCGCGTCGCGGCTGATACTGGGGAGCGAGTCCAAAGCGACTCCCGAGATAGTGTTTCCCACCGTGGCGTTCAGAGTCTGGAGTTCGGCATTGGTGGCTGTGACTTCCACGCTCTCCGAAACGGAACCAACCTCCAGGGCGACATTGAGGGTGAGGGCCGAGCCGACATTCACCGTTTGACCCGTCAGCCTGGATATGCGGAACCCTTGTTTGCTCACCGTAAAGTCATACGTTCCGGCGGGCACATCGACGAGAATAAATCTGCCATTTTCGTTGGTGGATGCCGCTCGAGTAGTGCTTGTCGCCTTGTCCGTCAATGTGATCGTCGCGCCTGCCACAGCGGCGCCTGACGGGTCAGTGACTGTTCCCTGAACGGTGCCGGTCGAAGCGCTTTGCGAAAAAAGAGCGGAAGGCGCCAGCGCGAGCAGACAAAGCAGGAACCCGATCCCAAACAGCGATCGTTTACTTAACATTATAGAATCCTCCCCTTGAGTGCGTGTCGCACAAAACAAATCGAAATCCTGAATTTGGAAATTGCGCGGCACTCGCACCGCTATTTAGTCGGTGACGGAAATGCAAGCGTCATGCCAATCGAAAAAAATGTGGTTTTAATTTGTTTTCAACAACTTCGAGGCCGCTGAACAAATAAACATATGAATTCGTGAAGTTGACCAAATCTGTTTCGACGCGAGTACGCAGGAACTCGCACCGAATATTCGAGTGTCCGCATCAGCTGTAAGTTAAAACGTCCCAGCTAAAACAGAGAATCGATATATTCCAAATCCGGGAGATTCTTCGTTGGAACTCCAGGCAGTGGGAACAATCCGTTGTGCGAACTTTCTAAAATAATTTTATAAACTCTAAATTTATTCTAAAAATATGGATTTAATTCGCTTTCGCCCGCGGTTTTTAGAGTGGGAACTGGCAAATGCGGCTTTTGAAAGAGGAACTTTATTGAAAAGGAGGCTGGTTTGGAGAAAGTTATCTGGACAATTCTCGATAATTCTAGAAAGGGCTATTCATCTAAGAAAGAATCTGTACCGATCCAGGAGTTGGCGAGTGACTTCAGATTGTTTTTGTAAGTGCGGGAGACCATGTATTCGCGGCCACCCGCGACACGCAGCATGTATTCTCCGCTCGGCCCCGGGTGAATTTCTTCTACGCAAGACACATTGACCAACACGGAGCGGTGAATGCGAATGAAGCCATAGGATTCAAGTTTCTCAGCCATGGTCGAAATTGATTCTCGTAGCAGGTAGGAATCCGACGGGCGGCGCAACAGTACGTAGTTTCCCTCTGCTTCGACTGCAAGAATGTCTCCGGGATGAATGAGGAGAATCTTGCCTTTCGTCTTAATCGCGATTTTGATCGACTTCACCAGAGGCGTCTCCGGACGCGGAGGGATTTCCGAAGCTGCGGCGTTTTTGTCGACCGCCACAGCCTGAACGGTGGGTCGCAATGGAACAGTTTTCATCTCCTCTCGCGATTCCTTTAGCCGGGCAGCACCGAATTTGGCCCCCAACAAGTCGTTCATGTTTATCTCGGCCCGAAGAATATTTTAAGTTCCCGATTAAGACGCAGCAGGTTTTCCTCGCGGAGTGCATGCGCACTCGAATAAAATCACTCAAAAAAGGGTCGCTCAAAATCAGACAAAAGCGAGCTGCGGCCGCTGACTATGTGCCAGCGGCCGCGTCCATACGTCGAGTGCCAGTGCGCAGAAAAGCGCCTCCAGCCACAGCCCGCAATCGTTTCGTAATTTCTCTGACTAGAACTCTCATTAAATGTTCCTAAGCTCCCGTGGGCTCGCACCTAAAACGCGACGCGTGTGTAGAGCGAGGTGGCTCTGGTGGCAAAAACCATTTTCGAGTGCGATTTGGCCAATCGGCGCGTTGCCCTTGCGCAATTGCATGGCCGCGCGTTCCACACGGCGGCGAATTAAATACTGGTGCGGCGGCATACCCAGCGATTTCCGAAACAGCGTTTTAAAATGCGAAACGCTCAAGCCTGCTACGCCGGCGATCTCCTCAATTCCAAGATCGCGCTCGAGGTTGTCTTCGATGTAGCCAAGTATCGCTTTCAACTTCCGGCCGGGCATTACAGCTTTCATCGCGCGAGTCGCGCGCGCCGCGGAACTGTGATTCCGTACGATCCTCGCGGCGAGGCCTGTGGCCAGTGCGTCCGTATACGCGCGGCCGGAAGGATAGCCGCTTTCCATCTCCGCTTTCAGAGCCCATCCAATGTGCTCGATCTGCGGATCGCGCGCCTGAAATCGATTGAATATTCTCAGCTTGCTGGGATCGCCGCCGGATTCTTCTACGATATGCTCGAGGACGCCCAGTTTGATGCCGATCACCAGAGCCGTATCCTGTGCCTTCAGTTCCCAGACTCCGGCAAGATTTGGCGGGATGATTTCAAGGTCGCCATGAATCGCGGTCCCGCGATGTCTTTCGCCGCCACGGCGACAATCAACTGCCACGGAAGAGCCGACATGTAGTGAAACCACTACTCTGGGCGAGCCAGCGAATTCCACCATTCCGGGCCGGTCTGAGATTAGACTGAGACGCAGATTTTCTGTGACGCCAATGGTTTCTTTGGGGGAAGGCTTGGACGATCGGTCTTGCAGGTAGCTTCTGCCAAAAGCACCCATACTTGGGTCCCCTTAACTGCGCAAAAGTGATACTGGACTGGAAATCCTGCGCCCCTCGCAGGCCGCCTCGACTGTCTACACCCGCAACTCGAAGCTACACTCTCAACAGGCATTGTATGCAGCTTTACCGGGTTGGACGTATCAAAAGGGCAAAGGTTGCACGGAATCTCGATCTGTTTATGGGAAGTCAAGATCCCGGCGCGAGTACTGCGTAGCAGAGGCGTAGTAGGAACGAGCAGCTAGGCTTGTCCCCATACATAATCTCCGGCAACTGAGGCGGGAACTTATTCATCTATTAGACGAAATCATCAAAGATGCCAGGACGAGTTGCGATAGAGTTTGGGAAGCCGAGTGACAGAACTATTATTGAAAATAAGCCTCAGTTGGCGCTGACATCCTCTATTCGAGAGGCGCTTCATTTTAATTGTGGTAGAGGTGCGATGACTCGCAAGAGGTTACAGTGGCCCTGCGCGATCGGATTGGCATTGGGCGTGGCCATGGCGGCATGGCCCATTCCTGCGCCTGCTCAGAATGTCACCTTTAAAATTCCCTCGGTGAAGATTCCGCTCAAGATCAAAGAACAGTCTCTGACGATCACAGCCTCGGCATTGATTTCAATGCATTCAAAGGACAAGGAAACGAGCATTTTCAGCCTACAGTTGACTGCCGATCTCGGCGAACTGCAGCAAAACATAACGGCCCTGCTGGCTTCTCAATTGGATAAGGAGGATGCGTGCGGAGAGAGAATTGCCATCGAGCACGCGGACCTCACGCCGGTGGCGCCTGCGAGTCTTGCTGTTGTGCAACTTGCACTACGAACGATGGGCGTGCGCAAAAGTGCTGGGCAAAGAAAAAACCAAGAGGCTCGTCGGGGGAAATGCCGTGATCGAGGTAAAGCTCACACCCGCGATCGAGCAAAGCAACACGGAGCTGCGGCTCGTGCCGGAAATCGGAAAGATTGAAGCGGACGGATCGCTTGGCGAGCTGATGCGCTCGGGAACGCTGGGTGACCTGATTCGCGACAAGATACGTACTTCGATCCTCTCGGCGATGGAAAAGGGGACAAACCTGAGCGCTACGCTTCCGCCAGCAATTCAAGGACACGCGACGATTCAGAACGCCCAATTCAAGGATGGAGGATCCGGGCGGCTAATCGTTGAACTGGATGGTGAGGGACAAATCACGAAGGAACAGATTCAGGCGCTCACGGAACAAATCAAAGAGCGCATGCCAACGAAGTGATGAAGGCGCGGGAGCCCGTCGGGAGATGGTCCTCACAGCCAATTCCCGTACTAAATTTAGTTCAGAGAAGAGCACCAGCAAAAAGCCTTTGCGGATGTGAGGCCTGCTCAGGAAAGCAGAAACGCACTGAGTTCCGCGTTGAAGCGATCACGCGTTTCGATATTGGAGAGGTGGGCGGCGTTGAGCTCCACGTAACGCGCATCAGCGATGTGGTCAGCAAGGTAGTGGCCGTCCGCGGGAGTCGTCGCAGCGTCGTGTGTTCCGGCGATTACAAGAGTTGGGACGCGAATCGCGGAGATAGTTTCGCGGCCGTCGAAATCGCGAATGGCGGCGCAATTGGCGACGTAGCCTTCGGGATTCGTGCGCTCAAACAATTGCTTGATGGGAGCGATGACGTCCGGAGAGTTGGCACGATAGTCTGAGGAGAACCAGCGTTCCATGACAGCGCTCGAAATCGATTTCATTCCGCCTTTGCGAACACCTTCGATACGCGTGTTCCACATTTCCGGAGAGCCGATCTTCGCCGCTGTGTTGCAGAGCACCAGCTTGTGGAACCGAGCCGTCACGTTCAGCGCCAGCCACATTCCCGTTTGGCCGCCCATGGATAAGCCGCAAAAATAAACGCGATCAAGCTGCAACTGGTCGAGGAGCGCAACGACGTCGCGCGCCAACTGCTCGATGCTGTACGGACCGGGCGCTACGGAAGACTGGCCGTGGCCACGAGTGTCGTAGCGCAAAACGCGGAATTGCTTTTGGAATGCGGGTGTCTGCGGATCCCACATGGAGAGCGTGGCGCCAAGCGAATTAGAGAAAACCAGAATGGGCGCGCTCGCGGGGCCAGTGAGGTCGTAATGAATGCGGACGTTTTCTAACTGTGCGAAGGGCATGGACTCACTTTTTCCGTGGTTTTTTCTGGCTTCGCTGCTCGGTGCTGGATGCCAGCACGCGGTCGATGAACTGATCGGCGACGCCTAAATAGTTGGCCGGCGTGAAAAGGCGGTCAAGTTCAGCGTCGGAGAGATTTACTTTGACGATGGCATCTTGCGCAAGGACCGAGCGAAGATCGCGGCGCGTGGTCTGAGCCCGTTTGCAAGCCAACTGGACGATTTCGTGAGCTTCGGCGCGCGGCATTTTTTCGGCGAGAGCCATGGCCACGGCCTCAGCGAAAATCAAGCCGTGCGTAACATCAAGATTCTGGCGCATGCGTTCGGGATCAAGCTCCAACTCGGAGACGGTTGTGGTGAGGTGATGCAAAGCGCCGGCGGTTAAGCGGACGATATCGGGCAAAGTCTCCCATTCAGCGTGCCAGCCGCCCAGACCGCGCTCTTGCTCCTGAATCATCGCAGCGAGCATCGTGCTGACGAGAGGCGGAACGCGCGCGGCGGCAGATAAAACGACAGCTGACGTAACAGGATTGCGCTTGTGAGGCATGGTGGAAGAACTGCCGCGGCCGTCGGCGGAGGGTTCAAAGACTTCGCCGATTTCGGTTTGCGTGTGAAGAGAGATGTCGCGCGCGATTTTGCCAAGAGTGCCGCAGAAAAGGCCGAGTGTCGTGGCGATTTCCGCCATGCGATCGCGCTGGCTGTGCCACGGCACATCCGGCAAAGTAAGCTGCAATTCCTTGGCGAGATTCGTTGCGACGTCTAGGCCGCGGTCACCGAGAGCCGCCATGGTGCCGACAGCGCCGCCAAATTGAAGCATGAGGCAACGTTCCTGCGTTTCCGCGATACGCACGCGATGACGGTCAATGGCGTCGAGCCAACCGGCCGCTTTCAATCCGAATGTCGTAGGAAGGGCTTGCTGCATCCATGTGCGAGCTACGATGAGCGTCGCTCGATTTTTGTGGGCCAATTCGCCGAGAACGGCGGCCAGCAGATCGAGTTCCGAGGAGATCAGAACAAGCGCCTGGCGCAATTGAAGAACGCGGCCGGTGTCGATGACATCTTGACTGGTTGCGCCCCAATGCACATAGCGCGCGGCGTCTTTCTCTTTTTTTGCGACGAGCAGGGTGAGCTGTTTTACTAAGGGAATCGCGAGATTGCCGGCGCTGGCCGCAGCGCGTGCAAGAACGGTCATGTCGTAGAGCTCGGCGCGGCATTTCGCTTCAATCGCTGGTGCCGCGGAAGCCGGAATGAAACCAGCGCGCGCCTCGGCTCGCGCAAGGGCCGCCTCGAAATCGAGCATGGCTTGCAGAGTGGCGCGATTGGAGAAGACCTTCTCCACGGCTTGCGAGCGAAACAAGGGGTCAAGCAGGTTCATGGGCAGAGTTTAATCACTCCTGCGATGGAAACAAAACTGTATCGTAATAAGGTGCCGGTTTGCGCCGCATCGCGGGGTGATGCGACCTCTTGATTACCGATGAGCTGGTAGGCTCGCGATCGCGCTGCCTGTTATGGGTTCCATTTTGGGATCTCGTGTCCCGGGTCCAGGCCCCCACCCCCGGTATCCAGAGAACTCGCCGTAAACCAACGAAAACATTGGAATTGTTGGATTTCGTGCGATCGCGATGGCTCGTGCGGCCAGTTCATATGGAAGTCTCACAGCCAGGATTGGCTGTGCTACCACCCCCCCCCGTTTTTTGTAAACGTTGCAGCTAAAAGACTTAGCCATTCCGTGAGTGGTTTATAGTCAGCAGTTACGGTAGTTCCTCGGATGGGATGGCTTCTTAACTAAAGGTGGAGATGCGTGTTCGGCCCCAGCGCAGGCCTGTACACTGATCCGCGGCAGGTGAGCGAGGCGGACGGTCACTCGTAGCACTGATTCACTACTCCTTCGCCGGTTCCCACAATTCAATTCGGTTTCCATCGGGATCCATGATCCACGCAAACTTTCCGTAATCGGCGCTCTCTCGATGCGGATCAATCTCAACCCCCGCCTTCTTCAACTCTTCCAGCAACCCATCCAGATCATCCACGCGATAGTTCAACATGAAGCTGGCTTTGCTCGCACCAAAATACTTCGTGGTTCGCGGAAAGATTGCCCAAGCCGTCGCACCCTTTGGTCCCGGCTCACTTCCGTCCGGCGCCTGCAACTCGCGCCACTCAAAGGTAGCGCCCTGTCCGTGAGGCTCGCGCTTAATGCCAAGATGCTTCTCATACCATTCATATAAATTCCCTGGATTCTCAGATTGAAAAAGGATTCCGCCAATGCCTGTCACGCGTTTCATGAGTGAGCCTCCCCGCTAACTGTTTCGGTCAACATCCATCGCGGAAAAGAGCCTCGCATAGATTTTGGGTTTAGCCAAGTATCTTGAGCGCAGTCCAGAGTTCGGTAGAGTTCGTCGAACTACGGCGCCAGCTCTCTGCCTTTTCTTGCTAACGTAAATCCCGACAAGTTGGCTGGCCGGACAGTATGTTCTGGGCCGGGAAGGGGCGGAGCTAAACGCGTTCGAGGATTACGGCAATGCCTTGGCCTACGCCGATGCACATGGTGCAGAGGGCGTATTTTCCGCCGGTGCGAAGGAGTTGGTACATGGCGGTGGCGATGAGGCGGGCGCCGCTGGCGCCAAGCGGATGGCCTAGAGCGATTGCGCCACCATTGGGATTGACGTGGGGCGCGTCGTCGGGCACGCCGAGTTCACGGAGGACTGCGAGAGCTTGCGAGGCGAAGGCTTCGTTTAGCTCGATCACTTGCATTTGGCCGATCGTGAGATTCGTCTTGGCAAAGAGTTTTCGAGACGCGGGAGCGGGTCCCATGCCCATGATGCGCGGCGCAACTCCTGCTGCGGCGGATGCGACGATGCGCGCTTTGGGAGTCAAACCGTGTCGCTTGGCGGCAGATTCCGAAGCGAGAAGAAGGGCGCAGGCGCCGTCGTTCACACCGGAGGCATTTCCTGCGGTTACGGTTCCCCCGGCCTTTACAATTCCCGGCAGCTTCGCTAGTGCGGCTAGAGATGTGTCGGCGCGAGGATGTTCATCGGCGCTGAAGAGAGTAGCGTCTCCCTTTTTTTGAGGAATCGCGACGGGAACGATTTCTTGCGCTAGGAGGCCGCCGCGCAGGGCCGCTGCGGCACGTTGCTGGCTTCTGAGGGCGAAGGCATCCTGATCTTCGCGCGAAACGTGAAATTCTTCCGCGACAATTTCTCCAGTCTCTGGCATCGAATCGACGCCGTACTTTGCTTTCATGAGGGGATTGATGAAGCGCCAGCCGATGGTGGTGTCTTCCATTTTCATCGCGCGGGAAAAGGCGGTATCTGCTTTGCCCATTACAAACGGGGCGCGGGACATGCTTTCGACGCCGCCTGCAAGGATGAAGTCAGCTTCGCCGCTCTTGATGGCGCGCGCGGCGGTGGCTACGGCGTCCATACTGGAGCCGCAGAGACGATTTACCGTGGCGGCTGGAACTTCTTTCGGGAGTCCAGCGAGCAGCAGGGCCATGCGGCCGATGTTGCGATTATCTTCTCCGGCTTGGTTGGCACAGCCGTAGATGACGTCATCCAGCGCATTCCAATCCACTTTGGCGTTGCGCTCGATGAGGGCTTTGATGGGAATTGCCGCCAGATCGTCAGTGCGAATCGTGGCGAGCGCTCCGGCGTAACGGCCAATGGGCGTTCGAATGGCGTCGCAAATATAGACGGTTTCCATTAAGACTCTTCAAAGCTCCTGAATCGTTCTATCCTAACAGGAACAATCCGCCGGGCAAAAATCAAGATGAGAGCGCGAGCGGAAGGGGAGAGAGAATGAAACTCGTGAGAGTCGTGAAGATTATGGCGGCGTTTTGCTGGATGGCTGTGGCAGGAATCGGGGCGCAGACCAAGGGGACCGCGACCGCGGAGGTCACGGCGCTGCTGCGGGAGTTTATGGCGGGCGCCGGCGATGGAGACCGTGCGATATTTGAGAAGTTTTTTGCAGATGATGTGATTTATACGAGGGCAACGGGCGTAGTTATTACGAAGGCCGACATTATGCAGAGTCTTGGGAAACCAGCGCCAGCCTCGGAAGGGAAGAGCAGCTACTCGGCGGAAGATATTACGGTTCACGAGTACGGAGATACCGTGATTGTGGCGTTCCGGCTGGAGGGCCGTACAGTGCACGACGACGGAAAAGTGGAGCTGGCACATTACAGAAATACCGGAACGTTTCTGCGCCGCAATGGCCGCTGGCAAGTTGTGGCGTGGCAGGCCACAAAAATCAGTGAGGCGGCTAAGGTGCAATGACGAATGAGGTGATCTCTACGCGCTGTTGCGTTGCCGGAGGCGGTCCGGCCGGAATGATGTTGGCGTTCCTGCTCGCCCGCATGGGCGTGGATGTTTTCGTACTCGAAAAGCACGCCGATTTCCTGCGTGATTTTCGAGGTGACACGATTCATCCTTCGACGCTCGAACTTATGTACGAACTCGGAATTCTGGGCGACTTTCTTAAACGCCCGCACGACGAAGTGCGCGAGCTCTCTGGCCAGGTTGGCAATGACACCGTAACGATTGGGGATTTCACGCATCTCCCGACTCACTGTAAGTTCCTCGCGTTGATGCCGCAATGGGATTTCCTCGATTTTATTAAAGGGCAGGCCCGCCGCTATCCCGCTTTTCATTTGAGGATGAATGCAGAAGTCACAGATCTCGTGGAGGAGAACGGTAATGTCGTGGGGATGCGCGCAAAGACTCCTGACGGTTCGTTGGAAATTCGCGCTCCGCTGAGTGTTGGCGCTGACGGACGCCACTCTGTGGTTCGTCAGCGCGCGAACCTCGAGGTGATCGATCTTGGCGCTCCCATGGATGTGATGTGGATGCGGATAAGCCGGCGATCCACTGATCCGGGTCAAACCCTGGGGCACTTCGACAGGGGGAAAATTCTTGTGATGATCAATCGCGAAAGCTATTGGCAATGCGCTTTTGTCATCCCCAAGGGGGAGGCCGACCGAATCAGGCAGAGAGGGCTGCCATCCTTTTGCGAGAACATTGTGGATCTTTCGCCATTCTTACACGATCGAATAGAAGAGTTGGCTGACTGGAAGGACGTTAGTCTCCTTACGGTTGCTATCGACCGGCTCGTGCAATGGTCCCGGCCTGGTCTTTTGTGTATCGGCGATGCGGCGCATGCCATGTCGCCCATTGGAGGCGTCGGAATCAATCTGGCAATTCAGGACGCGGTGGCGACGGCGAATTTACTCGGCCCAATACTTCTGCGAAAAGTTCCGTCGGAGAGCGAACTTCGTGCGGTCCAGAAGCGCAGAATGTTTCCAACTTGGGCCACGCAGCGGCTGCAGGTCGCCATTCAAAACAATGTGATCCGGAGAGTTCTCGGCAGCTCCAAACCACTGGCCCTTCCTTGGCCCCTCAAGCTTTTGCGGCGTTGGCCGATTTTGCGGCGAATTCCTGCGCGGATAGTCGGAGTTGGGTTCCGTCCCGAGCATGTGAAAACGCCAGACGTCCGCTCGGCCGTATAGCCTGGAGGTTGCAGATTGATCTACCGCGTTCTCGCGAGCGCCTGATTTCTTCCAATTTCTTCTGGCTTTGCGATCGAGGCGGGGGATGCTCTTTGCGCTATCAAGCTTCGATCCTTCGTTGACACACATGCGCGTCACGCTCATTATCGTTTTACCCCTTCCAAATTTATTTTCCGGTGTGTGCCGATGCGCATTCTTGTCGCTGAAGATGACGCAACGCTGGCGGAGCTTCTCCATCAGCGGTTGCAGCAGGAACAGTTTTCCGTGCAAATGGTCTCGGATGGTGGGGAAGCCCAGCGTCTTGCGTTGGACCAGCCGTACGATTTCGTAGTTCTGGATCTCAATTCAAACGCGCAAGCGGGATTGGATGCGCTTCGCAATATTCGCGCGAAGAAACCCGACCTGCCCGTCCTCATGGTCACCGCCGCGAACCTTGCGGAGGACCGTGTCCGCGTGCTGGACGCGGGCGCTGACGATTCTTTGGCGAAGCCATTTGCTTTTGCCGAACTCGCCGCACGCATTCGCGCGGTGCTCCGACGCGGTGGCCGCCCTGGCCGCGCTGTGCTCAAAATCGCCGATCTAGAGATCGACCGGGTAGCCCATGCCGTCCAGCGCGCGGGCCATTCTATCGACCTCAGTCCCAAGGAATTTGCCCTGCTTGAATTCCTTATGCGGCATGAAGGCCAGGCGGTCACCCGCACCGCGATTGTCGAGCAGGTCTGGAAGCTCAACTTCGATACCATGACCAATGTTGTGGACGTCTATATCAACTACCTTCGCCGGAAGGTGGATTCCGGCTATGACCGCCCCCTGATTCGCACGATACGGGGGGTGGGCTACCAAATCGGTGGCAACGGGACGCCTCACTAACTATTCCCAATTTGAGACTGGCCCCTCAGCCTCCGCATAGAGGATAGCGCTCCCCCAGGAGAATCGCCCCACGCTCAACTGCTCATTTCAAGGATTTTCCTTCTGTAAGTAAAAGATAACAAGATACTTACGGTATAGTTGGCCTCTGGGCATTCAAGCGGCCGACTGAAAGCAAGGGCCGTCTAAACTGGAAGATTCCGGCAATGGCGCTGTCTCCCCCGACAAGCAACTTCTTTTCCACTTTCGGGTTCTACCCAATGGGAGTTATATAATACGTAGGCTCCCGCCGGCCGGAACTAAAGATCCGGACCGGGGACAAGGTGACCAACCATGCTGAAGACCACTAATATTGGCAAGCCAAAGCTTAGCCTGCTTCTCTGTTTGATCGGTCTTCTTTGCTTTTCCGCTCAAAAGGTTCGCGCACAGCAGCCAGATCAACCTCCGCCATCGGATCAAGCGAACCTGTCGAATCAAGCTGATCCAGGCGATCCGTCTGCTCAAAGCGATGCCAACGATCCGCCAACACGCGTTGCTCGCATCAGCTATGTGGATGGCTCTGTCTCGCTTCAGGCCGGAGGCGTCGGCGACTGGGGCAGTGCAACTCGCAATCGGCCAATGACGATCGGCGACAAAATCTGGACGGATAAAGATTCCCGCGCAGAATTGCAGACCGGTATCGTTTCGATCCACTTGGGCAGCATGACCGCGCTCTCTTTCCTGAATCTCGACCAAGCCATCACGCAGATGCGGCTGGCTGAGGGTTCCATCAATTTCCGCGTGAAAGAAATTCGAGAAGGCGACACCTACGAAGTGGATACTCCCAATCTTGTTTTTACGATTACGCAAGCCGGCGCCTTCCGCATTGATGTCAGCGAGAACGGCGACAACACAGGAATCACTGTCATTCGTGGCGCCGGGCAAGTTACCGCCACCGGAAAAACATACGATCTCCAGGCCGGCCAGCGCGGCATCTTCAGCGGCACAGATGATGTGCAATCCACGATTGCACCGCAGGCGCCCCCTGCAGATGGACTCGACCAATGGGCGAGCCAGCGGGACCTCGGCGAACAGAATTCCCTCTCGAAGCGTTACGTGCCAGAGGACATGCCCGGCACTCAAGACCTCGATAACAATGGCACCTGGAGCGAGGATGGCGCCAATGGCCCTGTCTGGTATCCCTCGGAAGTCGCACCGGGCTGGGCCCCGTACAGCAACGGCAATTGGAGTTATGTCGGCCCTTGGGGCTGGACTTGGGTGGACTACTCGCCTTGGGGCTTTGCTCCGTTCCACTACGGTCGCTGGGGTTACATCGGCAACCGTTGGGGTTGGTACCCCGGCCCGAGAATTGGCGTCTCGATCTATGGCCCAGCGTTCGTCGGGTTCCTCGGCGGAGGAGTCGGGTTCGGATTTGGCGTCGGGTTCGGAGTCGGCTGGTTCCCGCTGGGCTTTGGCGAACCGTTCCACCCCTGGTATCACGGGGGATACGGGTATGTGAATCGGATCAATGTTCGGAACACATACATCCACAACACAAACGTGTTCCACTCCAACGGGAATTATAATTACGCTTATGCGCACAACGCGCACGCTGTAACGGCTGCGTCGCGCAGCGCGTTCACCGGTGGCCAAGCCATCAATCGCGGCGCTGCTCATATCGATGAAGCCTCGCTGCGCGGCGCACACGTATCAAATGGCGCAGGTTTTTCTCCGACAAGGCAAAGCGCGTTGGGCGCAGCCAGCACAAGGGGTAACGTTAGCCGTCCGCCCAGCTCGGTCGAAAACCGCTCCGTTATGGCGCGTACGTCACCCGCTTCTGGCGCATCGCACATTCCAGTCCGCACGGTGAACACCAACAACCTGAATGCGGGGCGTGCAGGTAACGCAGGAACGACCGCGCGGCAGAACGAGCTATCGCGGAATCGTCCTCCGTCGGGCAGCGGAAACGATATGCGCATGCAGAACAACATTCCCGGCAACGCCGGCAACAAGTCCGCAACCAACAACACGCGCAATTGGAGCGCACAAGGCAATGCGACCGACCACGGCCAGGCGCCGAACGGTTTTGGCAGCTCGAACAACCACAGCCCTTCCAATAGCAGCAACACGTCCGCGCGCCTAAACAATCGCCCCCCGTGGGCTGGTTCGGGCGCTCAGGCCAATGGCGGCAATGCCGGTGGCGGTCGCTCTTATACGCCGCAAGGGAACGCGCCGTCCAACAATCGCAACTATTCGGCGCCATCGCGCTCGAACCCGGCGCCAACCAGAACCTATTCGGCTCCGAGCCGCAGCTATGGCGGCGGTAGCGCACCACACGCCAACGGTGGCGGAAGCGCCCCGCACAGTGGCGGTGGTGGAGCCCCGCACGGTGGAGGCGGTGGAGCACCCCATGGCGGTGGCGGCGGTTCTCACGGCCATCGTTAGAATCAGCGCAATCAGCACATTTCGCAAAGGCCCGCCGCTCTTCAACGAGGCGGGCCTTATGCTTTCTTGGCTCTGGCAAACCCAGCCAATCCAAAATGCGGCTCCGCAACTCTCTGTGTGCGTGCGGGTTAAACAAGCAGGCCAGTTGGGCATTTCTAAGTTCGACATACCGGCAAGGTCAAACTCCGGGAATGCCGCTCGACGGTGCTATCGTAAAAGTTAAGCAATGGGGCCGAATCCCTTGAGACCAGCACTCAAAGGATCCGGAATTCAAGAACGCAATTCCACGCAACGAGGGGCCAACACAGACCCCGGCATTTCAGGAGAGAGGAAATCGCAAATGAAAAGATACACCCTTCACTTGGTGAGCCTGCTCAGCATCGCGCTGACCTTGGCTTGCCTTATTCCGCAACGAGCCGCTGCCGACGATGACGATCCGCCAGGCCGCGTTGCGCGCTTGGGTTTTGTACGGGGAAACGTTTCCTTTGAGCCTGCCGGAACTGAAGACTGGGTTTCCGCTGTCGTCAATCGCCCTCTAACTACCGGCGATAAACTGTGGAACGATGCTGATTCGTTTTCCGAGTTGCATCTCGGCTCTGCATCGATCCGCCTCGGCAGCAATACCGGCTTTTCTTTCTTGAACCTGACTGACAATACGACACAGGTTCGTTTGAACGAAGGCACGCTCAACATTCGTGTTCGCCGCCTTGGCGATGACGAAACCTTTGAAGTCGACACTCCTAATCTGGCTTTCACGCTGCTCCGTCCAGGCAATTACAAGGTCAATGTGAATGAAGCTGGCGACGCGACCGTCGTGATAGTTCGCGATGGACAGGGCGAAGTTACCGGCGGTGGCTCGGCCTACACAGTGCATCCCCAGGAAGTCGGCACCTTCAATGGCACCGACCAAATTGAGGCCGACGTTGAGAGCTGGGATAACTCGAGCGATGATTTTGACAATTGGTGCGCCGAACGCGACGCCCGTATTGATCATTCTGTTTCCGCTCGCTACGTTTCGGACGATGTTATTGGCTACGAAGACCTCGACGAATACGGCGGCTGGCGTCCCACTCCGGACTACGGCACGATTTGGTTTCCGCACGTTGCCGTCGTTGGCTGGGCTCCTTATCACTACGGCCACTGGGCTTACATCGCGCCTTGGGGTTACACCTGGGTCGATGACGCGCCTTGGGGCTTCGCGCCGTTTCACTACGGCCGCTGGGTAACCGTTGGCGGCGTTTGGGGTTGGGTTCCCGCGCCACCGAGGCCCGTTGCGGTCGGCGTAGTTTACGTTCGGCCCGTCTACGCTCCCGCGCTCGTGGCGTGGGTTGGCGGACCGCATTTCGCGGTGGGCGTCGGAGTTGGCGGCGGATTTGCCGCTGGCGTTAGCGTCGGCTGGTTCCCACTCGGACCGCGGGAAGTTTACGTGCCGTCCTATCACGTCAGCCGCGCGTACGTTACGAACATCAACGTGTCAAACACGCGAGTGGAAACCACCGTCGTGAACAACTATTACAACACTACGGTGATCAACAAGAACGTGACGAACGTCATCTATGTGAATCAGCGCGTTACGGGAGCGGTGTCCGTCACGACGCCGCAAGCGTTCACATCCGCTCAATCTGTTTCCAGGAACTCAGTTTCGTTTAACGCAAGGGAAGTGGCGTCCGCTCCAGTTGTCGCGACTACGCCAGCTGTCGTACCTTCGAGGCAAGCTGTTCTCGGCGCTGGCGCTGCGGCGACAGTGCGTCCTCCAGCAGCGCTGCAAACCCGTGCTGTAGTTGCAAAGACCGCTCCTCCTCCGCCACCACCGACTTTTGCCAAGCGGCAGGAAGCGATTCAGGCCAACGGTGGCAGGCCACTGGCGATGTCTGAGGCGCGTCAACTTCAGCCCGAAACGGCGCAGGCTCGGCCCAATATCAAAATCGCTCCGCCGGCCAAGCCGCAGGCGATTCAGGCAAAAGGTGTTCAGCCCAATCCAAACAAGCCAGTTGCGCCGGTGAACGCCGCGAACAAGACCGTGACTCCGCCGCCGGCAAATCCCAACCGTCCGCCGTCAGCACAACCCAACGCGCCGGCCAAAACTAGCAACGCGAATCCGCAGCTCGACCAGAAGCATCAACAGCAGGTGCAGGATCTGCGCGGTCAACAGGATCAGGAGCGTCAAAAAGTCGAGCAGCAACAAGTAAAAGAACGCGCCGATCTGGAGAAGAAGGCTGCTGATGAGCAAGCGCAACAAAAGCTGAATCAACAGCACCAACAGCAGCTAGAAGACCTCGAGAAAAAACACGATGCCGAAGAGGCGAAACTCAGGCAGCAACAACAAGCGGAGAAAAAGAATCCTTCGAAACCGGCAAAACCAGCGAAGGAAGACAAGCCGCCGAAGAAAGACAAGTAAGAGTCCTTCTTTGGTTTAACTTTCGGGCGGGGCGTTTGCCAAACGGCATGCGCTCCGCCCGACTTATTTTTCCGAACTTCTTAGCCTTGCCAAATATAGAGTCGTGCGAGTTACTGAGAAAAGCGGCAGCAGAGCTGCCGCACTCCAAATCACCAGATTGCAATATTTTGTAGGATTCGGTAATTGTCGCCGCCTGATTTTAGCTTCTGCGTGAAATTCGCGGGCCAACTCGCGTAAGATTCTTTCTTCCGAGCATGGCAAACAAATCTTCACGTCCGCGCAAGGCAAGAAAGGCGCCTGCGGCCTCATCGCCGGTTTCGCTTTTCGTCATTCCCGGACTTCCGGAGATCCGCAACGGTCATAATTTAGCTAAATTAATTGCTCTTACCGCTCGCCGCGCGAGAATTACTTTCGAAGATGGTGACGTTCTGGTGGTCGCGCAGAAAATAATTTCGAAAGCGGAGGGCCGCATCGTACAACTGTCCAGGGTTCAACCTTCGCGGCGAGCCAGTGACCTGGCTAGGAAACTTTCGGGCGAAGCGCGCTTCATCGAAGTAGTGCTCCGCGAATCCAGGCGCATCGTGCGCGCGGATCGTGTGCTTATTGTCGAAACACATCACGGGTTTGTCTGCGCGAATGCGGGCGTGGACCATTCGAACGTTCGTGGCCGGAATTTCGTTACGCTCCTGCCGAAAAATCCCGACCGTTCCGCGCGCCGGCTCGCTATTGCAATGCGTAAGCAAATCGGCAAGCGCGTCGCCGTCATCATCAGCGACACGTTTGGCCGACCTTGGCGCTTGGGCCTCATCAACGTAGCCATTGGCGCGCACGGTGTTCCATCGCTCGTCGATCTGCGGGGCACGCGCGATCGCCATCGCAAACTTCTTCGTGCCACGATCCTCGCCGTCGCCGACGAACTCGCAGCCGCTGCAGGGCTTCTTATGGACAAATCCGCAGGCACTCCCGTAGTTGTAGTTCGCGGTTATCGTTATAGCTTCGTCCAGGATCCAGCCGCTCGTATCATTCGCTCGGCTGGCGAAGACCTCTTTCGTTAACATTAGCGTACCGGCCATGCGGCCAGTTTAGATTCTTGGGCAACCTCGACGTTTTCCGCTTGCGCGAATCTCCACGTGCCAGCATCCTAGTTTCGCTATGTCTCCCGCAAAAAAACATAAGGTCACCGCCCTCGCCGGCGGCATTGGGGCATCCAAACTTCTGCTTGGGCTGTACGGTGCGATGGATCCGCATGACCTCACTGTCATTGTTAATACCGGCGACGACATCGTTCTCCACGGACTGAAAATTTCTCCCGACCTCGACATCGTCACTTACACGCTCGCCGGCCTCGTTAATCCCGTCACGGGTTGGGGCATGCGCGGCGAAACCTTTCATTTCCTGAAACGCCTGGGCAGCTACGGCCGGGAAATCTGGTTCAATCTCGGCGATCGTGACCTGGCCACCCATATTCACCGCACGGATTTGATCGCACATGGCAAAACGCTGACACAAGCCGCGGAGTCTATTCGTATTGCGCTTGGGGTAAAATCCCGCATCCTGCCGATGTCTGACCAGCCGATCCCCACGATCATTGAGACGCGCGACGGCAACATGCATTTTCAGGAATATCTCATCAAGCATCGCACCGAGCCGGGTGTCCGAGGCATTCACTTCGCCGGATTAAACACGCGCACGCCGCTCCGGGCGTTCTCGAATCGATTTGCGATGCGGACCGAGTCATCATCTGTCCCAGCAACCCGCTTATCAGCATCGGCCCGATCCTGGCCGTGCCGCGCGTCCGCGAACAATTCCGCGCCCGCAAAGAAAGCGTCATCGCGGTTTGCCCGATCGTCGGCGGCAAATCGCTAAAGGGTCCCAGCGACAAAATGCTTATCCAACTCGGCTGCGGATCCTCCGCCTCTGCGGTTGCCAAGCTTTATGCCGATTTCACAGGCACCTTCGTAATCGACCGCCGCGACGCGTCGCAAGAAGCCGCCATCCGTGCTCTCGGCATGAAAGTCGCCATCCTTCCGACGGTAATGAAAACGCGCGCGGATAAACGCAAACTCGCCCGCGCACTGCTCGCCCTCTAGTTTTTTGGGTGAAACGAAAGGATCGGTGGTCACTCCAAGCGAAGCGAGGAATCTGCTTCTTCCTTTTGCATTTCCCAGCATGCATCCGTTTGGTCTTACGAGGGCTGCCTCACGGAAGGCGATCTAGTTCCTCAAGCAGTTCACTGATCCAATTCGATAGAGCGGGATTCTCACTTCTGAGATCGCCCAACCTACTAACGTCCGTCAGGCGAATAGCGGGGCGACCGTGAAATTGAAGCGTGTAGTATCTCCCGTCCATTACGTACCTGCATCTTCCGTCTTTCCCTCGCGGACACTCATCAATAGCAAAGTCTATTTTGGACAGCTCATCCACAAATCGCTGCGCAGCTCCATTCGGCAGGGGCAGAATCTTCCTTTCGACGTCAGCAGCCTTTGCGATGCGAATGCATTGCGATGGCGTCTTACGCGGGCCTGGCGTACTTAGGTCCAACTGCGACCACAGCTGTTTCCGAAAAGTGATTCGGCTGACAACTAGTCCGTCTGAGGTCTTATCGATCACAATAGCTGACTCGTGTCGGAAACTGGGAAGTACCTGCAAGGTCACGACCCGTTCTCCGCCTACCGTTCGGTAGAACTCCGTTTGCAGGGCCTCTTGGTAAGTATCGAGGTCGCACTCTGCCTGAGTAATTTGCTGGTTTGCGAGCTGATATGTATCCCCGTCGGCGCTGTAGGTAAATACCCGGATGTGGTCGCAGTCTTCGGCCTCCGCCTTGTCCCGAAATGGAATGCTAATGACTACGGTTCCTTTTTTTGTTGCAGTGGTGTCCGGATTCCTGCAAAGCGGTTCTCGGCAGAATCCCCCGCCGTCCGGAGTTTCCTGCACTGACCATCGCTCGAGAAAGTTCTTACCGCGGCGATCATAGACGCCCACCATTAAGCAGTGCCCATTCCCCGAGGCGGTGGCGAGTAAAATGCGATGGTCCGGAAGGGTTGTTGAGTCGACCCGGGCAATCCGCACCAATTCTTGCTCGTCCGAGATTCCCGCCGCTCGTCGCAGCTTTTGAAAATCTGCTACCTGCATTTTTGTTTGCTGAGCCCAATTTAGGTCGTCAGTGTGATGGAGATTGATCCAATATGTGTCGGGATGCTCGGGAGCGGCGCTCATTGTCTGTCGCGCAACGACTCGGCAGGGAAGGAGTTGCAAAGCAAGCAAAAGAGCGATCGCCAAGTGCTTCATTGGTCTGCAATTTAAAATACATCCGATTGAGGAAATTCACAATCAGATGGACCCTTTGCCTTGCGCTCGGCCAATTCGCGAGGGGCGTCATCGTCATGATCGTCACGCGAATGCTCTTCAGTGGTCTTGGGATTTTTCTTTCACGATGATCAGATCCCATGGCGCGATCGTTGTCTGCTGGCCTTGCGCGAACGACTGGCCAGTCAGCAGATCAGTGCCTGCGGCATAGGAATAGACCACTGCGGCGGGCGAGCTGGAATAATTGAGATAGTAGTGGAGTTTGTGGCCGTCCTGGCTGATACCGTGTTTGACGCGGACGCTCGAAGGTAGTTGCTGGTCGGGGCCAGCGATACCTGCATCGCGAAGCGCATCCAGTACGATCGCCTGCTGCAGTTTGTCGGACAAAACCGTGCCTTCATATGTGAGCGTTCCTGAGCCGAAGCTATTTGACGTCACTGCTGGCCATCGTCCGAAGAATGGGTGCTCGTAGTAAGCGAGTGGTTTGGCCGTTTCCAGCTGCAGAAACTCAGCCCAGGTGCTGACCTTATTTTCTTCGCCCACGTGAAATGGATCGCCTTTCAGCGATAGCGGTTTTTCCAGATTCGAGAACTCCTGATACGTAAACCCGGCCGCCTTTCGCAGCGGTCCGGGCGCGAGCTCCCAGCGAACGGCGGAGTTCTCATTCGCGAAGCCGCTCTTGAAGGTCATCAGGACGTGGCCGCCGTTTTGGACGTAGTCAGAGATTTTCTTCAGCAAGGCATCGTCTGCGACGTAAAGAGAGGGAACTATCAGCAGCTTGTACTGCGCGAGTTCCGCGGCGGTCGTGCTGGGAAAAACAATGTCGCTGCCCACATTGCTGAAATAGAGTGATTTGTGCAGCTGCGCGAGAACCGAAGCGTAGCCGTGTGTCGCACGGCCCGGCGTCCAGCCTGTTTCCGGCATTCTCTCGTAGGGCATGAAGCTGATAGCGTGCGAGGAATCGACGCTGTAAAGAATCGCGACGTCGTTGTGGATTTTCATGTTGGCCAGCTCGGGTCCAATTTTCTGGAGTTCGTGAGCGACGCGGCTGACTTCGGCATACGCGCGATTCGGCTCGAGGTCGTGGCTCAGCACGCCTTTCCAGTAGGTCTCCTGGCCGGCATGAATCGAGTGCCAATGCCAATACTCGACCATGTTGGCCCCGCTCGATACATGCGTATAAACATCGAGGCGCAGTTGACCGTCGTAGGGAGGAAACTGCCCCGCGGAATCCCAGCCGAGCGTTTGCGCATTCGTTTCGGTAACGAGAAAGTTGCTGTGTTTGAGCGAGCGCGAAAAATCTCCCTGCAACGCCTGCCACGCGCCGTCCATGTGATCCTGCGTCGCGTGATATGGATTGTTGGCGACAGTGTCGAGAGCAGCGGCGACGGTGGGCTCATCCGTTCCGCCGCCCATCATTCCGCCGAAATCATGGGTGACAAACTGGTCCGGCCGACGATACTTGCGGACCAGCGCGGCCTGCCATCCAAGAAAATTTGCCACACGCATCTCTTGCCAGCGGCTCCATTCGAGTTTGTAGCTAGTGCTGGTAGCGTTGTCGCGCGTGGGCATGTCGGCCCAGTCGTTCACATCTTGGCCCCAGTAGTTGAGGAACCAGGCTTTATTCAGGGCGTCGGTGGTTCCAAACTTTTTCTTGAGATGCTCGACGAATCCAGTGAAAACGTCGGGATTCGAGGCGCCATAGCCGCTAGTTTCATTGTCGATCTGCCAGCCGATAACGGCGGGATTGTCTTTGTAATGGCTGACGAGATTTGTGATGACGCGCTCGGCGTAGAAGCGGTACTTGGGATTATCGAAGTCCATGTTCTGGCGCATACCGTAGCCGACGTAACCGTCGCCGAGGGGGCGAGCGAGAATCTCTGGATGCGCGTGCGCCATCCACGTCGGTATGGAATAGGTCGGCGTGCCCATGATCACCTTGATGCCAGCCTTGCCCATGGCATCCACGATGCGGTCCATCCAGGCGTACTCAAAATGTCCGTCGCTCGGCTCCCACAAACTCCAGGTAGACTCGCCCATGCGAACCACGCTGATACCCGCTGCCTTCATCAGCGCGACATCTTTTTCTAGCCGGCCGGGTTGCAGGTCCTCTGGCATGTACTCGTTGTAATAGGCGGCGCCGTAGAGGATGGTGGGTTGCCTGGCTCCTGGCGAGGCGGGAGCTGTTTGTGCAAGCGCTGTGAAGTTGGCGAGAGCCACCATCGCCAGGCTCACTAAGCTGCAGAACGCGAGATAGAATTTTACGTTACGCCGCTTCATGAATTCCTCCCGAAACGATTTCGTCTCGCAGCCATAAAACACGCTTTAGGTCTTTCGTCCACCCAAAAGCATGGAATACCAGCCGCACCCGAGCAACCTCTAAACATACGAACTGGCTGCAAGGGCTTTTCGCAACATGCATGACAATATGATATGTTCAAAAACTTCGAACATGACAGCCACTCCCCTCACCAAGACGGACTTTCGGCACGCGCTTGGGCAATTCGCGACAGGTGTCACAGTCATCACTGCGCCCCGGGATATTCCAGGCCAAACTACGCCTCAACCTTACGGCATGACCGCCAACTCTTTCACTTCCGTGTCCCTGGACCCATTCCTCACTCTTGTTTGTGTGGACCAGCGCAGCCATCTCCTCCCGCTCCTGAAGCAGGGCCGCTTCTTTGGCGTCAACGTTTTGAAGGAACATCAGCAAGCAATTTCCGTCTATTTTGCGCAGTCTGAGCAGACTCCGCAGGCGGAAGCGAAGCTTGGCATTCGCTATCGCTGGACCCAAGCGGGCATCCCGCTACTCGAAGACGCGCTCGCCCAAATCGTTTGCAGGGTCGTCGCATCCTACATCGCCGGCGACCATACGATTTTTCTTGGGGAGGTACAAAGCGCTGATTTATTTCCTGGTGAGCCTTTACTTTTCTTCCGCAGCCGCTATCGCCAACTTGCCCCTGCCCGTTGAGGAAGCTGACAACTGGCAGTTCACAGCCGACAGTTCAAACTCAAAAGTTGAGAGTTTGAAGCAAAGAAAGCGGTTTCGTGGATCTCGCTGCGAGCCGACCAAGCGCAGATTCGCTCACTGCCCGCCCAGCGAATCCCTCTTGACGCCATACTCCGCGCCCCAGCGATCGGTCATCTGCCCGCGAATTTCCCATAGTTCCGGAAAAAACTTGTGGCGCATTCCGTCCTCAAGAATCTCGACTGGCCGCCCTTTCAGCGACTTGGAACCGAATCCAATCGTGCGGAAAATCAGCTGCATGTGCTCGAATCGAAATTTCTGAAATAATTCGTCGAATTCCGCCAGCTCTTCGGCCACCATGTAGGCATCGCCGTGGTTGTACTCGGAATCGTAAATCTTTTCGATGGTTAGCCCGTGCTTGTCTAAATAATTCGCTTTAAACGAATTCCAGATCGGCTGGTACATCTTCAGGAGCACGCGAAACCCCGGCGATTCTTGCCCGCTTCCGTTTCCCAGCTTCTTCCGAATTTCTTGATATTCTTTCGGCGACATGGTTTCCAGCAAGGCAAGCTGCTGGATCATGAGCTTTTGGGCGGTATGGACCCGCCGAAATAGCGTTATCACGCGATTTGTATTCTCTTGCTGCAAATATTCGTCGATGTCCAGCAGCGTGTACGCCATCAGCTTCATCCACAATTCTTCGATCTGGTGCACGATCTGGAATTGCATTTCGTCGGGGTTACAAAGTTTGTCGTAGTCCAATTGGCAGGAGAGCAGCGACTTCGTGCTGAGATACACCTCGTAATCCAGCGTGCCGTCGCCGCCCATAATCGCGTAATATTGTTCTCGATTCACGCACGCCTCCCCGATTGCGGCCGCAAGATCAACCTCAGTTGCGCCAGCGTCCCACGCTACACATTGTAATGTCGAATTAGCGAAATGCTCAGCTCCGGTCCACTCTGGCTAACCCCGTCCAGCTATAGCCTCGCTGGGAACGCAACAACTCGTCTTTGAAGCCGGAAGCCAGCCATGGGCGCACTTCTTCTTCCTTCAAGTAATACGCCACCGGCGTCACCATCTGATCAAAAACGTTCGCATGGACTTCATCAAAAGGATAGCTGTGCATCGCGGCGAAATAATCGCCGTACGGCAGATGCTTCGGCCCTTTTCCGTCCACGCCTGGCCGATAAAAAAGCTTAATCACCACCCACAAGAACGCCGAAGGCACCAGGCAAATTACACGTAAAAGCCCCGCGGGCAATTTCGAAGTCACCGCCGTTCGAATCGGATTCATGAACCGCGGAATCCACTCATTGCCTTCATATCCGTACACCCAGAAAAGAACACGTCCGCCGTTTCGCACGCGCGAAGCCAAACTCGCAAATCCCGCCGCCGGGTCCGGCAAATGGTGCAAAACTCCGACCGAGAAAGCCATGTCGAAGATCGGCATTACAGGTGGGTGCAACAAATCTCCAATCACCACATGCGCATTCGGCAAATCGCGCGTGTGCGCGAAGGCAACAAACGCACTCTCTCCCAAGTCCAGCGACACAATCGCTTTCGCTCCATGTCCCGCCACGATCGCAGTATGCCGCCCCTTACCGCACCCGCCCTCGAATACCGTTTGTCCCCTGAAATCATCACCCGTCACTGGGGCAATCCAATCGAAAAACTCCTGCTCGTAATAGCCGCGCAAATCGCTCCAGCGCGTCCACTCTTCCGCAAACCGCGACGCCGTCTCGATCTTTACATTCTCCAGATTCGCGGGCATCAGAATCGGCACGCCGCCGCGAATCGAAAACTCCGCCTTGCATCCCGCACACGCCAGCATCCCCGCCATGACGTGCTCTTTTTCTTCGCTAACTCCTTCTCCGCGAAGCGTCAGTTCACCGCCACAACTCGGGCACGCAAGATACTTCAGTGCTTCTAGTCGCATGTCGCCTGGAAGTACAAAGGAAAGTGGACACTCTTTAAGAATCTAGAAGGGGAGCAGTGCGAATCAGCTTTTTCGGAAAACATTTCGCAAGATACCGCGAAACTTGCCGTCGCGGCCCGCCCCTCCAGCGGAGCTACCAGCCCCCGGCTCCGGCGGTTCGCGGAGGCTCATCGCGCCCAGCCAGCGCTTCCCGCCGGCTACGAAACTCCCGCACACTGTAGACCGGCTTATTCTGCGACTCGTAATATGTGCGCGCCAGCATCTCGCCGATCAATCCCGTCGCGATAAACTGAATGCCGCCCATCACCAGCGCCATTCCCAGCAGCATCAGCGGCCCGTGATTGGCCAACAGTCCTTCATCCAAAATCGCTTTGCGAATGAAAACCCACAACCCAATCCCCGCGCCTCCGCCGAGGCACGCCAATCCCAGCAAACCAAAAAACTGGAGGGGCTTCGTCGAATAATCCAGCAAAAACTTCACGCTCATCAAATCCAGCAATACGCGCACAGTCCGCGATATCCCGTAATTGGACTCCCCGCTCCTCCGCTGAATATTCGAAATCGGGACTTCGGCTACGGACGCCCCCGCCCAGCTCGCCAGCGCCGGAATAAACCGGTGCAGCTCGCCATAGAGATGAATCTCGGACAAAACTTCCCGACGGTAAGCCTTAAACGTGGTCCCAAAATCGTGCAGATCCACACCAGACAACTTCGCCATCATCTTGTTCGCGATCCGGCTTGGCAGCTGTCTCATCAACCAGTGATCCGTCCGCGATATCCGCCAGCCGCTTACCAGGTCGAAGCCTTCTTCGATTTTTTCCAGAAACCGCGGAATCTCGTCTGGGTCGTGCTGCAAATCTCCATCCATTGAAATAATGATTTCGCCGCGCGCAAAATCAAATCCCGCCTTCAGAGCTGGCGCCTGCCCAAAATTTCTCCGTAGCTGCACAACATTCACCCGCGGATCGTGCTCGTAAATATCCGAAAGCACTTTGAAGGTTTTATCCTTGCTTCCGTCATCCACAAACACCAATTCATAGCGCTCGCCGATGGCGTCCATCACTTCCGTCAACTTCACATACAATGGAGAAATATTTTCCTGTTCGTTGTAAAACGGAACGACAATCGAGTAGCGGATGGGCGGATCGTTCTTCATGCTTTCAGTTCTGGGCTTTCCTCAGGCTTCTTGGGCTACGAAACCATAGTCTATCAGCCGAATCCCCTGCGACGCGACAAGATTTCGTATTTCAGTGTTCGTTAATATGCCCAATTCCGTCTGCCGCGAAGCCTGCAGCCGCGTCGCCGATTTTGCCAGTTCCGCGTCCGCATATCCCGGGTGGCACATCAACTCCGTCGTTCCCTCCGGCAGAATTTCCAGCAGCCGCGAAACGCCTTCGCGCGTCAGCTCCCCGGTCTGTGCAATCCCGCAAAAATAATCCGCCGCCGCAATTCCCATGCGTTCTGCTTGCTCGCGAGCATCCCGTGCCAGGAGTTTCAGGCCGCGCGCCTGTACTCCTTGCCGCATCACCACGGTGCCCTTTTGCTTCGCGCCAGAGGAAAGCGCGGCTCGCAGACTCGATTCCTCGTGCGAAATCCGGACCGCCGCAATCCCATGTCTCTTCGCCAGTCGCAAAACAATCTCAAACAAGCCCGGCAACATCTGCACATGCCGGTGCCCGTCAAGATGCGTCGGCTCAATTCCTACGTCGCGCACCTTCTGGATCTGCGCATCCCATTCTTGCTCCACTTCGCCGAGCAACACGCTTCGCCGCGCCAGCTTCAACAGCAGACTCTCGGGTTTGCCCTCGAATTCGCCACGGTCGTTCAAGAGGGTAGTCACCGATTCCCGATCCGCCACCGGTTCGCCATCGCTCAAATTCAAATGCACGCCCACTCCCAGCCCGGGCGCCGCTCGCGCCAAATCCACACCAGACGCAAATGCGGCCCCGTTGGCCAGCAGGGAAGCGCTAGTGACAATGCCGTTGCGGTGAGCTTCCGCTATCCCGCGGTTGACGCCTTCGGTCCACCCCAAGTCATCCGCGTTTACAATCAGGTTTCTCAAGTCTCGCCTGTCCTCGCGTTCCAGCCTGTACTTTCGTACAGCTATCCTTTCGTCCGCCACCCCTCGACCGTACCATTGACCCTTTTTCCCCTCAACTTTAGCATGGCTTCCAGAGGCAAGAATGCCGCCAGTTAAGACGCGCGAAAGCAAGGTGTTAGGCGAGCGCTACGGTGACAAGCGCCGTGGGCGCCGCATGAATTCCCGCGTTCCCGTCCGCCTGGAGTGGGATGGAGACGCTGGAAAGCGCTTCTCCGTGGAAGCCCATACCCGCGTCGTCAATCCGTATGGCTGCATGGTGGTCTTGGAGCAGGAACTTAAGCTCGAACACCGTCTTGCGTTAACAAATCTTGCCACGGACACCAGTAACGCAGCCGTAGTGGTCTGGCGCGGTGTTCCGCGCCCGGATGGCTGGGAATACGGCGTAGAACTTGTCGCGCCGGAGATGGATTTTTGGGGGCTAGAGCTGTGATAAAACCTCAACCGAACGTCAAACCGGTTACCGCGGCCCCTCGAGTGGTCCCGACCCGTCCGCCTACCGCGGAAGAACGCCGCCGCGCTCAGCGCGTCCTGCTGAGGATCCGCGTGATAGTCCATGTCGCGGGAAAATCGAATACTCTCGAAGGCAATACTCATACCGTCAGCGCCAGCGGCGCTATGCTGATTATTCCGGAGCCGCTCCCGGAGGGAACCACGTTGACCATCGAGAATCCCAAAGCCCAGACCAAGGTCGAAGCCCGGGTGGTGCGTCCGCCGCAAATGAGCCACGAAGGCTCGCAAGTTCCCGTGGAGTTCACTTCGCCCTCGCCCAATTTTTGGGGCATCTTTTTTCCGCCCGACATTAACTGAAGATCGGTCAACTTACGATCCGGCGGGGATCGTCACCCCGTGCGAGTGTGGTGAGTCGAACAGTAGTTTCTGACTCTATGCTCGCTTTGTCCCCTGCGAACTCTGTGTAAAATTCCGGGGTTTGCTTCTCGCGTCCTAACCCAGTTTGACCAAAAAAAAAGCGGCCCCGAATTTATTCGGGGCCGCTCCATATTTTTTTGAATGAGCTTGGCTTGCTACTGGACGGTCACCGTAATCGCTGGAGCAGCCGGCGTTGCAGCCGGGTTGCTCGTGACGGCGATGGTTGTGGATCCCGTCACGGTCAGGTTGAGCGTACCGCTCGCTGACGCCGCTGTCGTCAAGTCGCCAAGGTAATGCGCGCTGATCGCGTGGGTTCCCACGGACAATGCCGGCGCCGTAGGTACCGCAGTCCCGCCTGCCACAGTCGCCGCTGTGCCGATCATGGTCGCGCCGTCAAATAGTTGGACCATTCCGGTGGGCGTGCCACCAGTTACCGCCACACTAAACGTGAACGCCGTCCCGGTGGCAACCTTGCCTGTATTCGCGGTCAACTTCGTTACCGTGGCTGTCGGCGGCGGCGGCTTTACTCCACCGCCCGCTCCGTTGCAGCCCGCCGTAAGGGCCAGGATGCATACCAAGCCTAACCCAAGCGCCGCACGAAACTTCTTGCGCCCGCCTGGCAGGAACAACAGGAACATCGCCGCAAAGCCCGTACCGGCGCTCAGCGTCCACCATCCTTTGCTCCCCGTCGTCGGAGGAACAGCCTTTGCGTCCAGCATTCGGTTCTCCCGTGCATTAGAAGCCGTCAGAGTTGTAGAGGTCGCCGTCACCATGCAGTTTAACGTGCCATTGATGGCTCCAGCGGTCACGGTGATGGTCAAAGGTGAATTGAGGCAGGTCACGCCGGCGGGCAAAGACCCAGCGGTAACCGTGACTGGTCCTGTGAAGCCAGCGCTAGGTGTTACCGTAACAGTAAGCGGCGTAACCGCCCCTGTGACAGAGCTAAGAACGAACGGTTGCGGGCTGTAACTAACCGCAAAGCTTGGATTGCCCACATTAAAGGCCGTACTCGTCGCACTCGTCAAGCCTGCGGCGGTGGCGGTCAGGGTGTAGCCATTCGCGATGGTGTTGATCGTCAGGTTCGAGAACGTCGCTATGCCATTGGCTGGATTGCCCGTGGGTGTTCCTGCAAGTGTTCCGGGTCCGGGGTTTGTGCCGATGGCGATAACGATGGGGTTGGTCGCTCCCGCAACGATACTCCCGTTGGCGTCTTCGATCGCGACCTGGACAGCGGGCGCAATGGACCTATTAACACCGGTGTTGGAGGGCTGCGTTATGAACGCCAGCTTAGCTGCGGCGTTGACAACGTTGAATGTTGCGCTTGTCGCTCCGGTCAAACCAGTCGCGCTTGCGGCCAGTGTGTAGCCGTTCCCTCCGGCGCTGATGCTCAAGTCGGAGAAGGTGGCTACCCCGTTCACCGGAGTTGCCGTGAGCGTTCCTCCAAGTATTCCGGCGGAAGGGTTGGTGCCGATAGCGATAGTGATGGGGTTGGTGGCTCCTGGTACGACATTCCCATTCACGTCTTCCACTGCAACCTTCACGGCCGGGACAATGAGAGCTCCCGTGTTGGTGTTCGAAGGTTGCCCGATGAATGCTAGCTTGGCCGGCGCCGGGATCACGTTGAAAAGCGAGCTTGCTGTGCTGGTCAAGCCTGTGGCGCTTGCGGTCAGCGCGTAGCCCGTTCCAGCCGCGCTGATGGTCAAGTTGGAGAAGGTTGCGACGCCGTTTACGGGAACGACTGTCTTGGTTCCGCCGAGTGTTCCCGCTGAGGGGTTGGTGCTAATAGCGATCGTAATGGGGTTCGTCGCACCCGCTATGATATTCCCGTTGGCATCCTCGACCACAACCTGCACGCCAGGAGTAATGGAGACGCCGACTGGCACGTTCGAAGGCTGCGTGATGATGGCCAGCTGCTTCGCTGCGCCAACGGTCCCGGAGATCGTCAACGCCAAGGAGGCAAGCGAGCATCCTGGGGCTGGGGTGGTTGTGGGCGCGGTGCAGTTGCTGTAGTTCGTATCGCCGCTATAAGTAGCCGTTATCGTCCGTGGCCCGGTTGTGGTGAACGACGTGGTCAGTGTACCAGTCGCAAACGCTCCGACGGCGTTACCGGAAGCAGCGCTAAAAGCAGTCGGCACTACAGGAACAGTGCACGAGGCTGCGGTCCCGCAGGCAGAGAAGGTAACCGTGCCCGTCGGGCCAACTCCATTGCTCTGACCCGCACAGGTCATCGTCGGACCCGATCCCTCGTTATCGCAAGGCAGCGTAAAGTTCGTACTGACCGTCGCGACGAGCGTGACGCTTTGCCCCGCATTTGCTGTAGCAGTGGCAGCACCGTTGACGGTGACAGACGACTGCGTCGGGGCAGGAGTGACCGTGATGTGATTCGTAGCAGGCGAGGCGCTTGAGTTATAGCTGTTGTCGCCGGAATAGTTTGCCACGATGTTCTGCGACCCTCCTAGCAACTGAATGAGCAAATCCTCTACAAAGCCCAGATTGCCAACGGAAGAAATATTCGTGTTGGTCGAGCCAGTCCTAATGAAATCATTCAACGGACTGCCATTCTCGGTCAGAGTGATATTTCCCGTTGGACACGGCACTTCCGGAATTTGCGTGATGGAGGTAGGTGACGTGTTGTTGCAGATCACGCCCGCTGTAGCGCCCACCACATTCACGATCATGATGTAGCTTGTGCCGTACTGGACGGAGGAGGTTGGCGTCAGGAATCCAGTGCTTATGTCCTCATTAAACATGGTTGCCGTTGTCGTGCTGTTTTCCCTGTTGACCGTTACGTTGATGGGCTGCGAGTCCGCTGGTCCAAACGTACCGTCGCCCGCGTAATGCGCGATGATTGGATACGGTGTGCCCGTTCCGGTGGTGTCATCTCCCGGCAGCATATTCGTGGTAATGGTCGCGGTGCCATTTGCGAGAGTCGCGGAGCCCACGCCGACTTGCGCAAAACCCGGCGGTTCAGCAATCAGCGAAATGTCGCCAGAGGGCGTTCCGCCTGCCCCAGTGACTGTGATCGTAAAGCTTTGATTATTTCCGTGCGTGATACTCACTGTTCCCGTAGCGGGGCTAGTGATGGCGGGCGTCGCCGTCTTGAAATTCGTTGTGACGGTGCTCCAGTTGGCGATCATGCTCGAGACGTTCGGAGTGCCTAATCCGGTCGCAAGGTCGTAGCCCGCGGTGGCTGAAAATGCTGGAGTGTTCGCAGCAAAAGGAGCCCCTGGAGTCACTAAGATACCCAGCCCGTTTGCTGCTTGATTGCTGCAATTGAGCGTGCCAGCGGCACACTGCACAGAATTGTTGCTGATGGTGACGTCGTTGAAAGAGCAGCCGGCGGCCGGCAACGCGGCGCCAGTGGAATTGCAAGCGGTGGTTCCAGGTGTGGTGGCTTGCGCGGTGGCTAGCTTATACAAGACGTAGTTGGCGTTGCCTTGCCGTCCAGTGCGCCCGGCGGCTAGCTCCGACTGGTTAACGAGGGCCATGATGCCGGCCCATGCAGGCGTAGAGGCGGACGTTCCCCCGACACCGGTAAAATTGTAGCTGAAATTGCCATCAACAATCGGATTTCCGGTGAGGTTACAGGGCTGGGTGGGGTCCTGAAAGCCGGAATCTGCCTGACAGAGGACGTAAAAGCTGCCGCTTACAACTCCATCCGCAGCAAAGAGGGATACGTCGGGAATGTCGCGGACGCTGTCTGCGGGTACGCCGGGCGCACTTTGCCACGATGGTTTGGGGTATCCCACGCACGTACCCTGGCTAAGGTCCTGCACCCCGCAAGTGCTTTGGCCACCGCCTCCGCCGGTAAGATCCAGTCCATTCGGGTCTGTGGATGTACAACCCGTCAGCGAGCCTGCTGCCGCGCAGCTGTCGTTCCACGGAATTTCTGGAATGTAGGATTTGGCGGTTGCCAGGGCCTGCGTATCATTCCAAAACGCTGTGGGATTCCCTCCGTCGTTGAAATCCGTTCCACCGACGGCAATGTTAAATGGCGTCGAAGCCGTGCCACTAACCGTGAGACCGCTTGTGGCATTTAGGTTGCCATCATCACAAGCATCGGAGCCGCTGTCTCCGGCGGCGACAAACACGGAAATGCCCTGCGCTGCGGCCTGTTCCCACAATGTGCTGCTGAACAACGTACCCGGATTAAGCTCGCAGGAACTAAAGCTCTCGGTCATCACTGGAGCGAGGTTGTTCGTGACGATGTACAGAGCGGATTGGTCAACGCCGTCGGTCGGGTCTGTTTGAAAGTCTAAATTGCCGGTGAGCGTGCCGCCATTGACGACCAAGAGAATATTCGCATTCGGCGCCGTGGATCCCACCATGTCCACATCGAGGGTCGCTTCTCCGTCGTCTCCCGGCACAATTCCGGGGTCCGGTCCATTCACGATGATATTGCTCGTTGAAAAATTCGTCAGGTTCGGGATACCAAATGCCGAACCGAACTGTTTAACGTCTGAGATGGTTATGTTCGATCGCGCGACAATCGCAATTGTCTGCCCCTGTCCTGCGGGCGAGCCAGCCACCGTGGCCGGAATGTTATAGATGGTCGCCAGGTCTCCAGGTCCCACTGCGAAAAGGCCGGTCCCCGAGCCAAATGCCGGCTTCGTCAATTTACCTTCAGCTTTTAATTGTTGCATCGACTTTGAGTGGCGCATCGAGGATTTCTGACGGAAGTCATTCAACGAATGAATCCTCGCGATGACTGGCGCCAGAGCCGCGGGAATCTGCGGGTCCGTCAAATTCGCGATATGCAGCTGGCCTTTCACCAGCACATTTCGAATTTCCGTGTGAAACGCGTTGCGAACCAGACCGGCCGTGCCGTTGAACTCGATGAACATGCTTCCATTGCTAGCCTTGATCTCGGTAAAGCCTTTTTGTGACAGCCATGCGGCTACCTTTTGAATGTCCGCGTCTGCCACTCCAAACTGCTGGCCAAACTGTTGCGGAGTCAGCCACGCGTGGTAATTAGGCGAGTTCTTGGTCTGCTGTTCTTCGATCAACCTGCGCAAGGCCGTTTCCTGGTCGGCGCTCCTCTGTAGAACCAGCAGCATATGGTTCATCGGGCGAGAGTCCGCCACAACTCCCTGGTCGAACCCTGCGCGTGCCAATGGATGCACACTTCCACGTAACGTGACGAGGCTCGCCTCATTGATCGCTTGGCTGATGCGCGCCGCGGCAGGCTTCGTCTGCGCCGTCGCCGTCAAGCTGGAGATAGTAAACAGGGTGGCCAAAAGCAGAAGGGAATTCCGAAGAATGAGAGTGCTGATGTTTTTCATAACCCGCCCACGCTGCAGATTTGATGTGTAGTCCAGGGATTCGCCGTCGGTCCAGAGGGTGCAACTTCATCCGCAAAGGGTTAACTCCTTAGCGGATTAGCTGCTTTGGCAGGGCTCGGAACGAAGGCGTATGCTCCCAAGAAACTGCTGGAAAGGTTACCACAAACCCTTTGCAGCGATTTCACTAAGTTGCCGCCAAGTTTAAATTTGCGGCGTTGCCCTCAAGATTCCCTCGCACACAGCCCCGGTGCATCCCTAAAACCAACAGCGGATTCGAGTCCCCAACAGCTGAACTGTCAATGTCTCAACATTATTCCACTGGTCCGTCTGTATTACTTCCGCAATGCCCCTTGCGAAGTTCCCTTGCCTTCCGTGCAACTGTTGGCAACCTGCCCGTAATAAACTACCAACCCAGCCTCTGCTGATTTGTTTCGCCGGACCCCAGAGATTATTTCTCCATCTGGTGTCTCGCCCCCCACCCTTCTTGTTACAGCTCGTTGACAACCGGCCTCCAGCCGTGGCAAGTAAGGGCCCAAGGAGCTTCCATGAGACGGACTTTGCTTGTGATCTTGGTTTTTATCGCAGGACTCGCCATCGGTTATATCGCGCGGAATGCTGGAATAGGCGTTCCTCGCAAGCCGGACCCGCACGCAGCGGACTTAGCGGCCATCGATAAGCTCCACAAAGCGGACGTCGCAGCCACTCTCACCCAAGACCCCGCCTCGATGACGAGTCTCTGGTCGGACGATGGCGTAAACCTTGGCGCCGCCGGCACTCCGGTTGTTGGCATAAAAGCGATGGGAGAAATGTATCAGCAATTCCGGGCCGCCAACCCGGATTTCAAGGTGTTGAACTACGTGTCCGAAATCAAAGACATCCAATTCGCTGGCGACTGGGCGATCGAGATCGGAAACGTGCAAGCCACGTACAAGCTGTCTGCCAAGGACGCTCCAGTCAATGTCAACGACAAAGGCATGCGTCTGCTCAAGCGGCAGAGCGACGGCTCTTGGAAATTCGCGCTGGTTGGTCTGAAATAGCTCTGAATCGTGCAAGGAGTGAAGACTGAAACTGCGCGCGGCCGGTCAGAAAGGCAGGGTAGACAGGTCGACGTTGCCGCCGGAAAAAATGATCCCCAGTTTCGGAGGAGCGCCATCGGCGCGAACAGCCAAGTTGAGCTCAGCAACGGCTCCCGGCTTAAGTAGCGGAGCAATGGCCACCGCGCTGCTCGGCTCGATGATGATTTTCATGCGTTCCCAGACAAGCCTCATCGCGGCAATGATCTCTTCCTCGCTGACGAGCAGGACCCGGTCGAGATGACGCCGCAAAATCGCAAATGTCCGCGGAGCGAGTGATGCGCGGAGGCCGTCGGCGATCGTGTCGCTGGAATCAAGCGATTGCAGAGTGCCGCTGGTGAACGAGCGATAAGCATCATCGGCGCGCGCTGGTTCGCAGCCAATCACCCGGATTTCGGCGCGGATGGCGTGCCGCGCTGAGGCAAGTGCCGCTGAGCAGCCCTCCTCCGCTGACCGGAGCAAAGACGGCGTCGATGTCTGGAACATCTTCGAGCAGTTCCTTCGCCGCAGTGGCCTGTCCAGTAATGATGCGGTCGTTGTCGTACGGATGAATCAAGATCGCTCCTGTTTCGGCTTGCACCCGCGCGGAGGTCTCCTGACGCGAACTGATGGTCGGCTCAGAGAAAGTAATGCGCCCGCCGTAGCTTTCGACGGCGCGGCACTTCACCGCCGGCGCATTTTTCGGCATCACGATATACGCAGGCACGCTACGCCACGCCGCGGCGCAGGCCACAGCGGCTCCGTGGTTTCCGCTCGAGGGTGTAACGATCCCGTGCGCGGCTTCGGCTTCGCTGAGCGAGAGGATCGCGTTTGCGGCTCCGCGAATTTTGAAGGAACCTGTTTTCTGAAAATTGTCGCACTTGAAGAAAAACTGCGCGCAAGCCAATGCGTTAAGCGAATGCGAACTCAAAACGGGGGTGCGGTGAATCCGTGAAGCGATGCGCGCGTGCGCCTTGCAGATGTCGTCCCAGGTGGGGGGCTGAAAACCGATGGATTCGATTTGGTGTGCTGTGCTCATAGGTTGCCCGCGCGGCAGTAAGAAATGTTCACCGCAGAAAATGCATCGTTGCTGTGACGATTATTGCACAGAGACAGGCCGGCCGATTTCGGCAGACGAAAATTCGCGAACTGGCCAGCAGGCCAATGTGGCCGCGAAACACATGGAAGCGCCCGCGCGCGGTTACGCGCAGCCTTCGGCCACGTAACCTGCAACGTTGCGTCCTGCCACGTGCGATTACCGTTTGCAGAAAATTTGTGAAGAATCAAGTTTGTTCAGCGCACCTCTTGGGAGGTACTATCTTCGCGGTCGACGAAGAGGGGAAATTCAGGGAGCCGAGTAAACCTATGAGAACACATGTCAAGAGGAATGGCTGCGCATCGCGTACGTTCGTTGCAGGTCTATTGCTGTCGGGAATGAGCGTTGCAGCCTCAGGCCAAGTGCGCACCGAAGCCGGCAGCGTCCAAGGTTCCACTAGCACCGATGGAAAAGTACAAATTTTTAAAGGCATTCCGTACGCCGCGCCGCCCGTTGGCGCGTTGCGCTGGAAAGAACCGCAACCTGTGGCGAGCTGGCAAGGAGTGCGCAAGACCACTGACTTTGGAGCGCGCTGCATGCAAGGAAATGTATTTGGGGACATGATGTTTCGCGACACAGCACCCAGCGAAGATTGCTTGTATTTAAATGTGTGGACGCCAAAGGCTTCGGCGGGCGCGAAGCTGCCGGTAATGGTATGGATTTACGGCGGAGGATTTCAGGCGGGAGCCACGTCCGAGCCGCGCCAGGATGGGGAGCGCCTCGCGCACAAAGGCGTTGTGGTTGTCAGCATGAACTACCGGCTCGGAATTTTTGGATTTTTCTCCCACCCGGAGCTCACCAAGGAATCGCCGCACCACGCATCTGGAAATTACGGACTGTTGGATCAGGCCGCGGCCTTGCAATGGGTGCGCAAAAATATCGCGGCGTTTGGCGGCGATCCTCAGAATGTAACCATCTTCGGAGAGTCCGCCGGGTCGTTTTCCGTGAGCGCGCTGATGGCCTCTCCAACCTCCAAAGCATTGATCCATCGCGCCATCGGCGAGAGCGGCGCGTTTTTTGGCCGAACGCTGAGTGCGAAACCGTTAGCGGAAAGCGAACAGGATGGCGCGAAATTCGGCGCGTCGATTGGGGCAGATACTCTGGCAAAATTGCGGGCGTTAAATTCGCAGGAGACTCTCGACGCCGCTTCGAAGGATAAAAACGCATTCCGATTTGGTCCGAATATCGACGGCTACTTCTTCCCGGAGAGTCCATCCGAGATTTTCGCCAAAGGAAATCAGGCGCACGTTGCTTTGCTCGCGGGATGGAACCACGATGAAGGCAACTACCACATGTTTTTCGGAGCCGACGCGCCGACCAAAGAAAATTTTGCGAAGAAAATCAGCCAGACGTATGGAGACAATGCGCCAGACATCCTGAAGGTTTTTCCTGCGGAAACGGACGAGCAAGCCAAGAGCTCGGCTGACCTGTTGGCCACGGCAAACTTCATCGGCTACAGCACCTGGAAATGGATCGAAATGCAGGAGAAGACCGGAGACTCAGTTGTGTATCGCTATGAGTTTGACCAGGCGCCCCCCATGCCAGCCCCTGCAGCTGGTGCAACTCCTCAGGAAAGCCACGGAGCCTATCATTCCGCGGAAATCGAATTTGTGTTTGGGATGCTCGACTCGAAAGCACTACCCTGGCGCCCGGAGGATTTCCAACTATCCGAGCAAATGGGTTCCTACTGGACGAATTTTGCCAAGACGGGCAATCCAAACGGGGAAGGCCTGCCGAACTGGCCTGCCTATTCCGCAAAAGACGGCTTCGAGGTCATGCACTTGGTTGCCAAACCGCAAGCCACAGCAGATCAGCAGCGCGCGCAATACGAGGCGCTGGACAAGCTGTCTGCAAAGCCATAGCCCCATTCTTGCCACGGCTTTGCAGGATTTTCAGTTGAGTTCTACCCTTGAGCTCTATTCGATCAAGAAGCGTGAAAGGCTTCGGGGTGGAACTTGATAGCGGCGACGATGGTCAACACAATGAAGATGGCCATCACGACGACTTGGCTGATCAAGAAGGGCGGCTCGGAGCCCGTAGGCGCCAGCACGTGCAAGGAAGGCACTTTCATAAAAAGCTGCGCGATCAATACAAATACGTTTAGATAGAGCGCAATCGAAGCCGTGATCGCATAAATCTTACGCCACGCTCCCGCGAGGTGCTTCACATAGCGCGCCGGAATTGCGACGGCCAGCACCACCAGCGAAATCGCGCCAACGTAATACCCAGGCGTAAGCCCGTGGAACGGAAAGAAAAAACCGGTAATGCTTGTCAGCGCAGTGGTTATCAGGAAGATCCCGTTCCAGCCATCTAGGCGCTTCCCACCGATCATTCCAAATAAGGCAATGAACCCGGTGAAGAGGCCGATCAGACTTATCACCACGTGAAAGAACGTATACGGAGTCATGCCAAATATCATGGATTATCTCCTCTTGGGAGAAGCTACCGTTGGATGATCGGCTCGGTTAGAGGGGTGTAACATTTTGTCCCTCCCTCTGGTTTTGCAAGCCGACTAGGGAGGAGGCGAGTTTCGACGCCTCCCTAGGACTAGAAGTCAGACTATGTTCGCAAAATTCGCAAATTGAAGAATGTGCCGGCGCCCCCCTGGCGGAGGGGGCGCCGGGCTGGAGTACCCCTAGTACAAAGGATTGATACTTGACCCATTTGGCGGGTCTGCTACGCTGAGTTACCCCTTCTCGCACGGCGCGAGGGTCGCGTCACCACCTTCCTCGCCCACAGGAGGACACTATGCAAGGCGCAGAACGCAGACAACTTACCCGCCACAGTCACCGCACCCCGCTGCGATTTCGCTCAACAGGTGTGGCTGCGGACAAGACCGATCACTTCACCGAGGCATTAAATATCTCACGCGGCGGGTTCTATTTCGTCTCGTCGGCCCCGCTGCAAGTCGGCATGCCCATTGAAGTCACTCTCCGGATTCCGGGAGAAGTGGCAGGAAGCCAATCCGAGGAGATGCATTGCACCGCGCGCGTCGTTCACGTGAAGAACGAGGCTTACGCAGACGGCCGTATCGGGTTTGGCGCGGAAATCGTGAAATTCAGCTCGGTGCGTGTCTAACTCCACTGGAAGTCGCAAGGCTTCGCAGGTAAATCAACCAGTTTGGGATTCTTGCGCGCAGATAACCTCGCGCATTTCTTTTGCGGCGCTCTCACCCATAAAAATTGTTGCTTAGCGTTTAACTGCGGGAACGTTGATGGTCGTCTTGGCACTGGCAATGTTTTCAAATCGGTCGTACGCGCGGACCGCGATGGTGTGTTCTCCAGGCTCAAGACCTTGCGTGAGAGAGAATTCGTAGCGTTCTTCGAGACCGTCGCTGATGTTGCCGACCGGAGCCACGAGGGTCCAGTCGCCCCCATCAACGCTATATTGCGCGCGGTCGATGCTGCTCGTCGCGTCACGCGCGGTGAACTTCACGAGAGAAGACTGCAGATCTACCAGGCCGTCCCTGTGCGGCGTCGCGAATACGGATGCCTCCAGATGCTCGATCACCGGCGCAGTGTTGTCGATCACGAATCGCTCGCTCTCGCGTGCAACGGTCCCGGCATTGCCGGGCGGATTCGACGGCGCATCACTGGCAAAAATCCGCAGATAGTAGGCGCCATCGGGAAGAGATGTGGTATCCCACGAATAGAATTTTTGGTCGAGCTTGTCCTTTAATAATATCCACTCGTGTTCGTTTTCGCCGCGATAGTAGACGCTGTAGCGCAGGTCGTCGTCGTTGTCGTCGTGGGCGCTCCACAAAACGGATTGGTAGCCTTTTTCACGGAAACCTTGTGGAGGCTGTTCAAATTTTTGCGGCGTAATGGTTTGCGCGATGAAGACGTTGGGAGTATTTGGCGTCGGCGGCATTTTTAGAGCAACACTTGGTGCTTGGCCCGTCGAGATGATCGTATTTCCTTGCGCGCGCACTCCCGGATCTTGAAGCACAATGGCATCGATGACAGGAGCAACGTTGCGTGGTAGATAGGCGAGACTCACCCAGTTGATGCCGTCCCCGGGGCGGCCATCGTGGATGACCGCTTTCCATTGAAAAAATCTTGCGCTCGGAGCTTCTACCGCCGCGCCAGGTTTCGAATAAGGGCCGAACCAGCGCGACCATTCCTTGCCCGGGTCTTCGGTATTCCCTGACCGCACGAAAAATTCCAAGCGCGGTTCGCCGGAGGATGCAGCAGATTTTGCGGCAGTCGCAGCCGCGGGCGGAGGGCCCCACCAATCGAGGCGTCCCCATTGCGAGAAGAGCTGCGCGTCAAACGAGCGCGATTCGTAGGTGCCTTCGGCTTCGTATTCGGGACCGACAGAGAAAACTTTTCCTGGATTAGCTGTACACAAGAAAACTTTGCCGACGGCATTGCGCGCGATGCCGGTGATTTGCGCGGAGCCTGCTTTCGCGAGTTGCGCGAAAACGCCGTGGCCATCGATGGCCAGAAGCGAGCCGCTGTTACCCGTGCCGGCGAGAACTCGCCCGTCAGAAGCGAAGCCCAGCGAGTAAACGACGTCATCGCGGGAGGTCCAGAGTTCATCCGGCGCGCCTTCCGGGGAGAGTCGGTAGATGCTGCTGGAAAGGGTGGGCGGAAAAGCCACGAACGGCGTCGATTGTTGGAATTGGCCAGAAACCGCGCCGGTGATGCCACTCGCGCTGCTAGTGAATGTGGTGGTTCCTTGCGGCGAAGCGATGATGGTCGTGGAAGCCGGGGATGTGCCGTGCTGTTTTTCACCAATAGCTGCGACGTAAATCGAGCCATCGGGAGCTACGGCCAAGGAAGTGATCTCGCGCTTGGAAGTCTCGTAAAGGACGAAGCCTTCGCCACCAGCTGCAGAAGCGTCTCTATCCTTGCGCGGAGATTTTGCATCCGGACGGGTGATACGCACCACGCGGCCGTTCGGCTCGGTGCCCGCAAGCAGATTTTTGTTTGCGTCGAAAGCCAGCACGCGGATGTGAGCTTCATCGCTCGCGTAGAAAAGTTCGCCTTTGCCGTCTGGGGATACGGAGAAGACTTGGCCTTTGTCCCCAGTGGCTACGTAGAGATTGCCGTCGGCGCCGAAAGCGATGTCCCAGATGTATTTTGTTTTGGGATCGAAGAAGACGGATTTTTCGCCACTTGCGGAAACGCGATAAATTCTGCCGTCAGGCGAGGTAGCGACATAGAGAGTCCCCTTCGAGTCAAACGCAATCGACTGTGCGACAAGATCGGTGGATTCAAACGCGATTGCCGGTTTGCCGCCGTTATCGAAGCGAAAAACTTTTGCAGGAGAACCGCCTGCCGCGTAGAGAACACCTCTGGGGTCGAGCCGTAGCGACCACAGATAGGACGCATCCGCATCAGCCAGCAAAGTAAATTTTGGGGCGAGCTCCAGCCGGCCATCGCTGCGGACGGCTACGCCGTGGGCCGTCCCTTTGAGAAATTCTTCGTAAGTAGTTTGCAGCCAGCGGCGAGTGTGCTCGGCTTGAATAGGAGAAACCGACGACGTAAAGATGTAGAGAAGTAAAGACAAAGAGAAGATTCGGACTACAGTGCGGAAGTGTCCCCTCGCGGCTCGGGGTAAACGAGTGGCTAGTGACCCCTCGCGACTCGGGGTAAACGAGTGGCGAGTCGATGAAAGGTCGGCCTGGTTACGTTTTGGCATTTGCATGGTCACCGGATTTGGAGATTCAGGGAGATGACGCCGGAAACTGGTCCGCCCAAGGCTACAGAAGATTCGCTGGCCAGGGATTCGCGCAGGATCTGGACGGTGCCCGGCGTGGGTCGTCCATCAATCACGTTGATTTGCGACAGCGGAATATTGGGCAGCTCTTTGTCGTCCCAAAGAATCGTGGGCGTGGGAGCGAAGAGGCCGACGTAGAGGCGATCGTTGCGCCGTTCGCGGTTAAGCAAAGCAATCAGTTGATCGAGGCTTGCGTTGCTACCGCCTGCGCCCGCAAACGAGAATCCGCGAGACGCGCGATTAAGCATGTCGCCGTCGGTCACTAGCACGCGAAGGGTAGTGCCGCGCGTGGCTTGCTCGGGAACGCGCACCGTGGTTTCCTCCACGCGTGCAGGCCCGCGATACGGCCGAAGTAAGACGCGCACGCGAAGCGTTTCACCGGGGGCAGCCTCGCCTTTTTCCAGCCAGGCGCTTTCGATGCTGAAAGATTGCCGGCCTGGCACGCTCTCGACGTGCAGTGTGATGCGATCGAACACAGGCGTTTCGCGCGTGTTCGTAAAGAGCCGGTTGAACACGCTTTGAATATTGATGGCTATAGGCAATCCGTCTGGTGAAAAGGCATCGCCCGGCGCGAAAGTGTTCTCGATCTGAACCGGCGCATGGCCGTGAATGACCACTTCGCCGGAAAGATGCAGCGTAGTGCCTTCGCCGTACAGCGAGTTCTGCGTCAGTCCGTTGAATACTGTGAGACCCACCAGGAGAGGAGTCAGCTTAGGGTGATTGACCATCTCAAAGTGCAGCTTCTTTTCAGCCCCGCCTACGGACAAAGTCAGGTCCACGGGGATCATCGGAGGAGGAGCGCCCAGTTTTCCAGTGACCGCTGTGAGATGGTCCCCTGTAATCGTCCCGATGGAGCCGCCCACGTTAATGATTTTGGTAGACGCTAGCTCCGAAGAGAGCGTGGTGACGACTTCTGTGCGGGCCATGGGGAATTGGACGTCGCCAAGGCTAAGAAAGGGATGGCCGCAGAGATAAACCTCGTTTGCGCGGATCGCTGTGACGGTGCACGCGGAACTTATTGACGTGTCGCCCTGCACCAGGACCATGCCTGCCATGTCGCCCGGCAACAAATGCCCGTCGTCTGGCTTAGGAGCCGCCGTTCCCCCTTGCGCGGCGACGAACCCATAACTCTGAAGCTGTCCCGCGAATTGACGCAGCGCCTCAGGCTGGTAGCCGGAGAAAACAAGCGGAGTTTCGATAGGCTCCAGGGTGGATCCGGTCGGCAGGCCAGTTCGGGAGGCCGCCTCTTGCGGGAGCGGAAGTTGCTGAGAAGGGGCGTCGGACGGGACGCTTTGCGCCGATGCCTGTAGCTGGGGACGAATGATGTCCTCGATAGGTGTGACCCCGCCGATCGGCTCTTTGGTGAAGACCCCAAGTTTGAGGGAAAGCGCCCCTGCGAGTTTTCCCTCGAAATACACAGGGCTGCCACTCATCCCGGCGACGACGCCGGTGTGCTCGACTTTTGGCCCTTTGAGCTGCACAAGAATGATAGTTTGCCGGGGTCCCAGGAAATTGGGCATGATGCCGATTACTTCCAGGTCAAACTTCTCGACTTGCTCCCCGGCGAAAATGGTGTAGGCGTAGCCCTGCATTCCCGGGCGAATTTGGCTCAGGGGGATGATCTCGGTCGAGGTGGGGGCTTGCGCCTGCGCCGTAAATAGTGAGGACGCGATCGCAGGTGCCACGGCAAACGTCAGAGCCGACAGGATTAGGAACCGGGAGAGAAGTCGAGTCATGGACAGAATGGGCCGAGCCGAGAGCATGAATTGCCAATCATACGCGGCGAGGTACGGGGAAGCAATTGGACCGCCGGAGGGCCGGAGGGTAGGCCAGAGAGGCTAGACGTTCTAGAACTAGGTCGGGCGATGACGTCTCACCGCCATGACGAAGACAGAGCGCCGCGGCCGGCTGAATTACCGTCCGGCTAGCTCTTTGCCAGATAAGTTGCGAGAACGCTGGCGCAGGCCTCAATAAACTCTTGTTCCGGCCTTGTGAAGGTGTCCGCAAAATAGCTTTCGATATCCAGTTCGGCGGCAAGCTTCTGGTTGACGAAAATCGGGACAACGATCTCAGACTTCACCATGGTCGATCCCGCAAGGTAGCGCGGATCTTTTGAGACATCCTGTACCACCACTACCTGGCCGCTGGTCGCCGCCGCCCCGCACAGTCCGGTGTTAACGGGGAAGCGAGCGTTTGGAGTAAAGCTTCCGGCGAAAGGCCCGACGATCAGGTAGCCGGCGTCCGCCGGGTCGACTAGGTAAAAACCTGTCCAGTTGTAGCGCGTCATCTTTTCGTGCAGCCGCTTGGCCATCTGCTCCATCAGGGATGGGGCAGTCGGGGCGGTCTTGGCAAAGTCATGAAGTTCCTGGAGAAGCTCTTTATGAAGCGGGGTCATATTTGGGGCCTCGTGTCGAGAGTCAGAAAGCTTCGGTCTCGCTTAACATTTGCATTCGTCTGCCCCACAGTTTACACGAACGGCATAGCCTCATATCGTGAGGGGAACTGTCGCGTACAAAGAATAAAGCCAGGGAATCATCGACGTTTTGCTGGAGTGTATGTAGAATTGCGTCGGCGAGGTGCGAAATGGAAGATTTGAAACGATTGAATGAAGGGAAAATGAGCGAGGTCTCGCGGCGCGAATTTTTGGGTAAATCGGCTACCGCGGCGGTGGGATTTTCGATTGTGCCGCGCCACGTTTTGGGCGGCGCCGGATATGTTCCGCCGAGCGACAAAGTGAACATTGCGTTTATTGGCGTCGGCGCCCAAGGGCTGCGCGTGATGCTGCACTTTTTGAAGGAGCCAGATGTGCAGGGCGTGGCCGTCTGCGATTCAAATAAAAGCGGCGCGAATTATCCGCAGTGGGACACGCATGAATTCTGTAAATCAGTGCAGAACTTGCTGGGAGTGAGCAGTGGTTGGGATTGGTTGAGCCCAGACCAGCCAATTCAACTTTCGCATACGCTGCGCGTGACTAGCGGAGTGGCCGGCCGCGAGCCTTGCCAGAAAATCGTCGATGGATATTACGGCACGAAGCAGCGCTCCGGAACTTACAAGGGGTGCGCGGCCTACACGGATTTTCGCGAGCTACTGGAGAAACAGAAAGATGTGGACGCGGTCGTAGTTTGCACGACCGACAACTTGCACGCGGCGGTTTCCATTGCGGCGATGAAGAAAGGCAAACATGTTTTCTGCCAGAAGCCGCTGACGCACACGATTTATGAAGCGCGGAGGATGGCGGAGGTTGCGCGCGAGACCGGTGTAGCGACACAGATTGCGGTGGGGAATCAGGCGTCCGAAGCGACGCGGCTCTTGTGCGAGTGGATTTGGGATGGAGCGATTGGTCCTGTGAGGGAAGTGAATAACTGGTCCAGCAGGCCCTACTGGCCGCAGGGGATTGAGCGGCCCAAGGACACACAGCCCGTCCCAGAAGGTCTCGATTGGGATTTGTGGCTAGGGCCGGCGCCGGACCGCGCGTTCAATCAAGCGTATTTGCCGTTTGTGTGGCGCGGTTGGGGAGACTTTGGCTGTGGCGCTCTGGGCGATATGGGTTCCTACAGTTACGACACGATTTTTCGCGTACTGAAGCTCGAAGCACCCGAAAGCGTGGAAGCCAGCTCCAGCGATCGGTATGAAGACACTTATCCCTTGGCTTCCATTTGCCGGTATAGTTTCCCGGCGCGCGGGGATATGCCCGCCGTAAAATTTAATTGGTACGACGGAGGATTAAAGCCGGCGCGGCCGGAGGAGTTGGAAGATGGTCGGCCGTTACGCGGAGAGGAAGAGGAGGACGAAGGGCTGCTCTTCATAGGAGATCGCGGAAAGATTTTGTGTGATTTTAATGGAGGCCACCCCAAATTGATTCCGCAGACGAAAATGGATGCCTACAAGCAGCCGCCGAAGACGCTGCCGCGGTCGCCGGGGAATGAACGTGAATGGCTCGATGCCTGTAAGGGTGGGAAAGGGAAGCCCGGAGGGAATTTCGAATTTTCGGGGCTGGTTACGGAGACGCTACTATTAGGTAACGTAGCGTCGCGTACCGGTGAGAGATTACATTGGGACCGCGCCGGACTGATGGTAACGAATTCGCCTGCCGCGCAAAAGTTAGTGAAGCCAGACCGTCGCAAAGGCTGGGAACTCTAGCCGCGGCCTCGCCCAAACATTAACTCCGCTCAGGATTCCGAGCTTTCTCCGATGGCCTGGTCACCTGACTTTGTAGTGGCGCAGCATGCTGCGCTAGTGCTGGCGAGTTCATCTCGGCCATCGCCGATTCAGAAGCGGTGGACGGGGCCGATCAGATTCCAGTGAATGGAATACCACGTCAAAAATACACAAGCCATCGCCACCAGAGAAAACTTCACCCGAGAAATCACACGCACATCCGTCCGACGCCAGATACGTATTCCCGCCAGCAGCGCGAAGATGCTGAAGAAAACCGCCAAAACCGAAAACCAGTTGATCAGCCAGAAATATCGCACAAGAGTAGGAAACGAGGGCAGAGCCTCGTTCTGCAGATGTACCGACAACAAGGCGATCCAGACAAGAACCACTATCCACAGGAACGCGGCAAGCCGCGGACCGGAAGAGATCAACAGAGTCCCAGGTTGGGGCTTAAACGGCGCACGATTGCGAAAAAAAAGCTTTTGGCCCAATCGATGGAGGCTTGCGATGACAACCGCGAGCAGGATCACCACGCTCGCCGCCACGGAAATCCCCACGAAGGTCTTGTGCTCGTACCACGGGACACGCTGAAACTGCACGCCCGGAAAACTGACGGCCAGTCGCGTGATTTTCCCTGACGAGTCTCGTATGGCAAACAGCCGGCCCTGCTCGTCTTCGACCTGCCAGAGATCTTTGCCGATCGGTTTCCACTTGCGCGTGTGGCCCCGCAAGTCTTTGTAGACATCGACAGTCAGGACGCCATCTTTATCGACACTGGCTACTCCCTGTCCTGCGGGATTGGAGATCGCTAATTTAGTGCTGTCGGCGCGCCGCGTGGATTGGTAATTGCCCGCAATGTCCTTGAGCTGATCGACGGGGAAAGTTTGGTAAGGCAGAGATGTGTAAGCGGGGAAGTAGCGATCGGAAAATCCATTCAGAAGTTCCGCGCGGTTGCGCCCTGCGGAGCCGGCGGAATTGTACGAAACGAAAACGACAAGCTTTTGCGTCGGCTCCATCAGAAACATACTGTGGAAGGCGATCAAGTCGCCATCGTGGCCGATGAAGTGCAAATCGTTGCGCCACGTTTGGTAGAAGCCCATGCACATGGGTGGCAGAGCATCATTCGCATCGAACTGGCGAGTCCACATGAGGTCGCGCGTCTCGGTTTTGAGAATGCGGTGCCCGTCGAGTTCTCCGCCATTTAGCAGCGCAAGCGCGAACTTCTCCATATCGCCTGCAGCGGAGGAGACGCCGCCCGCAGGCGCGGGATTGAATACTTCGAACCCGATGGCCGGTTTTTCCGTACTGGCGCGGTAGCCGTCGGATACGTTAGGAGCGAGTTCCGCCGTCATGGGTTGATTGAAGCTTGAGTGCTTCATCCCAAGCGGCAGGAAAATATGCTCGGAGACATATTGTTCAAAGGGCTCGAGGCTGACGCGTTGCACAATGTAGCCGGCCAGTCCCACGCCGTAATTCGAATAAGCCGGTATTTCGCCGGGAGGATACATGCGCCGCGGCTGATTCGCGATCAGGAAATCGCGCAGCGAGGTTGTTTTTTTAGTGTCGACATAAAGGATGTCGTGGAGCACTTCTTCGAAACCGCCTGTGTGTGTCATCAGGTTACGAAGAGTGATGGGCTTGCCGAAGGCAGGAGCAATCTTGAAATCTAGATAGTTGTTTACGTCCGCATCGATGTCCAGCTTGCCTTGCTCGGCGAGCTGCATCACGGAGACCCATGTGAAGAGTTTCGAGATCGAAGCCAGCCGAAACATCGTCGTGTCTGGATCCACGGGCGATTTTTTCTTGATATCGGAATAGCCGTAGCCTTTTTTAAGAACTTCTTTCCCATCCTTCATTACCAGGATCGTGGCGCCGGCCACATCGCTCCGTTCCATCTGAAGCGGCACGAGCCCGTCGAAAAAAGCTTCGAGGTCGGCTTTTTCGAGCAGGTGCGCGGCGGGGAGAGAAGTTACGGATGATGGTTTCGTTTCCGTCGTCGTGGCAGGCGCAGCCGTTTTTGCGGGAGCTGGCGCTTGCGGTGGCACTGCCCGCGCTGGAAGGAGAATGCAGAGCGCAAGCGATAGTGAGAGAACGCGAAGCCGGGTCATGTCGCCTCCGAGGGGCAAGAAACAGAGGCACAGTCTCTTGGAAACCGGCCGCGTGCGCAACAGAAATTTCCGAGTTACAAGAATCTGAAAATGGAGGAACTCCTCGCGAGTGAGCCCACTTTTATCATGGTCAGCCGAATCAGGCGCGCATCATTCGTAGCGTAAGGCAACGAGAGGATCGACGCGCGTCGCCCGCCGCGCCGGAATATAACACGCCAATAGGCCTGCCCCGACGAGCAGCACTGTCACACCACCGAACGTTAACGGATCAGTGGCCGTCACCCCAAAGAGCATCGACGTCACGAAACGTGTCAGCGCCAACGCCCCGGCAATCCCAAATGCCACGCCAATGAATATCGTGCGCAATCCTTGGCCCAACACCATAGTAAGAACGTCACCTGAGACCGCACCAAGGGCGATGCGCACGCCGATTTCGCGAGTGCGCCGGCTCACCGAGTACGCCATCACGCCAAATACACCCGCCGTTGCCAGCAGCAGCGCGGTGACTCCGAAGAACCCGATGAGTATCACGTTAAATCTTCGCGAGCCCAGCGAAGCGGCGTAGACGTGCGAGAACGTCTGGAATTTCACCGGAATCTCCGGATCAAGCTCCTGCAGAATTCCTCGCGCTGCCGAACTGACGGACCCCGTCTCGGCATCGCTCAACATCGTCAAAGTAACCGCCGCCCGCGGCCGCTGGAACAAATTCACGTAAACGGTCGGCCGCGGCGGCGCGTCCAGGCCATATTCGTGAGTGTCGCCCACGATCCCCACGATGGTCAGCAAACGCAAATCGCCATCCATATTTCCAAACTCAATTGTGTGGCCGATCGGGTCCTGCTTGGGCCAACGGTCGCGCGCCAGCGATTCGCTGACCACCGCAACGTGCGGAGCATTCGCGCCGTCGCGCTCGTCAAAAATTCGCCCTCGCATCAGCGGAATGCCGAGTGCTTGAAAGTATCCGTCCGTGGCGACACAGAAATCCGCTGTGCCAAGGCGTTCTTTTTGCTGGAACAGCGCCCCAAAACCATCCATGGTTTTTGGAACTTCATTCTGCGACATCAGTACGAATGTCCCGTCGGGCAGGCCGCCTTCCACCATTGGCAAGACGCTTGTCGCGCCAACCTTGCGCACGCCAGGGATTTGTTTGAGCCGGTCAATCAGATTCGCATAGAAGATTCCCTGGCTCGCTTTTGCTTTGGGATCCTCCACCAACGGAAGCGAGATGTCCATTGCCACAATTTTGTCCACGCGAAATCCGGGATTCACTTCGAGCACTTTCATCAAGCTGCGCCCAAGCAATCCCGCTCCGATCACCAGCACCAAAGTGATCGCGATCTGCGCCGCCACCACGATCTGGCCAACGCGCTGGCTGCCTTGCGAACCCGCTTGTCCACGGCCTCCTTCTGCGAGGCCCTCGCGCGGGTCTCCGGAAGTCGCGCGCGCCGCGGTGAACGCCCCGAGCCCTGCGGCGACTAGAGTAGAAAGCAGCAGCGCGAACGCCAGCACGGGAATACTGATCGAGACGCTCTCCAGCCGCGGCAAATTTTGCGGCGCCAGCGCGACTAATCCCGCCACGCCCCCAAAAGCTCCCATCACGCCGAGGCCGCCTCCGACGAGCGATAGCAGAAATGCTTCGGTCAGGAATTGACGGATTAGCCTCACTCGCGCCGCACCCAGCGCGCTGCGAATGGCAAGCTCGCGCCCTCTCACCGACGCTTGCGCCAGCAGCAAATTCGCGACATTCGCGCTCGCCACTAGAAGCAGAAATCCCACTGCACCAAGCAGAATCAGCAGCGCCGGCCGCGCTTTGCCGGTGATTGAGTCCTGCAGCGGAAGCACCATTCCATCCTCGAGCAGATAGTCGCCTTGCTCGCTGGATGTTTCGTGGATACGCCGCGCTATTGCGCTGATATCCGCATTAGCTTGCGCCACGGTAACGCCGTCACGCAGCCGCCCAACCGCGGAATAGTTGTGCGACGTCCTGTTTGGATTTTCGCCGCCCAAATCAGACGGTATCCACAATTCCACCTCGGCCGGGTATTGAAATGCGGCGGGAAGCACCCCGACAACGGAGTAAACCGCGCCCTCGATTTTCAGGTGCGAGTCCGAAAGATCCTGCTTCGATCCCAGATGCTCCCTCCAATATCCATAGCTGACCAAAACGGTGCCGCCAGCGCCTTTTTTCGCGTCGCTAGCGCTGAAATCCCGTCCGAGGAATGGCTGAATCCCGAACACCCGCAGGAAGTCGGGAGAGACGGCTGCAATCGCTGTGCGCGTTGGCTGCGAAGCTCCAGAAACCGACGCGACGTTGTCATTGTATTTCGCAATCGCCTGGAAGCTATGATTCTGATCGCGAAAGTCGTCGAAGTTTGGGTCAGCAACGCGATTCGGCCTGCCGTGGGAGCTGACCTCGAACACAGCCATGATCCGGTTCGATTCAGCGTATGGCAATGGCCGCAGCAGCACTCCGTATACCACGCTGAAAATCGCCGTAGTCGCGCCGATAGCCAGCGCCAGCGTAAAGACCATGACGGCGGTGGCGCCGGGATTCTTACGAAGCTGCCGAAGACCGTAGTTGAAATCCTGCCACAGCGAGTGCATCGAAGTGCCTCCTACGAGCCGCCTTACAGCGATTTAGCCGAGCATAGGCCCCACAGACCGCACATGCAACCATAAGAGACGACGAGACTCGCGCATGGTTTGTTCCCTGAAGATCTTTTATTTTTGTCCGTTTACCGGTGGCAAGCATTGAAGTAACGGTGCAACAGCATATATGATGCGTGCCAGCGGCAGCGCTCCCGGCTCCAGTGCGACTCGCCGCGTCACAAGGTTGGGGGGACAAATGAAACGGATTTTATTGGTTTTGCTGATTCTGGGAATCGCGCAGACGGTTTCCGCGCAGGATTGGGCGAAGGCCACCTTGGCAAAGTCGCCGCGGCACAGTGAATGGGTGACGGTGAAGCACGACGGCCGGTCCGTGGATACCTTCGTTGTGTATCCGGAGTCGAAAGACAAGCGGCCCGTGGTGATCATCATCCACGAGATTTTCGGAATGTCGGATTGGGTGCAGGATTTGGCGGATCAAGTCGCTGCCGCCGGCTACATCGCGGTTGCGCCGGACTTGCTCTCGGGAATGGGTCCAGACGGCGGGCAGGAGCTCGTCTTTCGCGGAAGGTAAGACGATGGAAGCCGTAAGCAAACTGAATCCTGACCAAGTAACGGCTGACCTGAACGCCGTCGCGGACTACGGCAACAAAATTCCCGCATCGAACGGCAAACTCTTTGTCGGCGGATTCTGTTGGGGCGGGGGACAGACCTTCCGGTTCGCCACGAATCGCGGCGACTTGTCAGCCGCGTTCGTTTTCTACGGCCCGCCACCAGACAAAGACGCCATGATGCGCATCAAAGCCCCGGTCTATGGATTTTTCGCCGGCAACGACGCGCGCATCGGCGCGATGATCCCCGACGCCATCGTAAACATGAAGGCCGATGGGAAAGTATTTGAGCCGGTAACCTACGAAGGCGCAGGCCATGGCTTCATGCGCGCCGGCGAAGCCCCAGACGCAAAAGAACCCGACAAAAAGGCGCGCACAGAATCCTGGGAACGCTGGAAAATTCTCCTGGCGAAGTAACTCCGCTAAACGCCATTCACACTCTGTTCATCCGCAGCGCAAGGCGACCATAGGATCAACTCGCATGGCGCGGCGCGCCGGAATGTAGGACGCGAGCAACGCGACACCTATCAACAAGACAAGAACTGCGGCAAAAACGGGCGGGTCGGTGGGCTTCACGTTGTACAGCAAGCGCGTCAAAAGCCGCGTCAGGCCGAATGCCGCGCAAAGCCCCACCGCTGCGCCCAGCAGTGCCGGCCGCATTGTTTCGCCGATGATTAGTTTAAGCACTTCCCGCCTGCCTGCGCCCAGCGCGAGGCGAATGCCGATTTCGTGGGTACGTTGGGCGACGCCGTACGAGATCACGCCGTAAATGCCGACGGCAGTGAGGACCAGCGCAACCGCGCCGAACAGAAAGAAGAGGAACGCACCAAAGCGCTGATTGGCGACGGAAGCGGAGACAACGTCATCCATGGTCGCAACTTCTGAGATGGGAACTTGCGGGTCAAGTGCGACAATTTCAGAGCGGACGGCGGCGGCGATGGATGCTGGGTCGTTGGAAGTGCGGATGGCAAGGATCACCATCGAATCTGTGAACTGCGTATTCGGCAAGTACACCTGAATCGTGTGCGGGGCGTCGAGTCCTTTATGCAGGACATCGCCAACGACCCCGACGACCGTTCTCCACGGGCCTTTGGTATCACCCAGGTGGAAGCGTTTGCCAACGGGATCCTCGCCGGGCCAAAACTGGCGAGCCATCGATTCGTTAACGACGGCGACCATCGATGAAGTTGCGACATCGCGCTCATCAAACTCGCGACCGCTGAGCAATGGAATACGCATCGCTCGCAAATAATTTGGAGAGATCGAGTAGCGATCTGCGCTGGGATCTTCTTCGGGGTTTGGCAAGGACTTGCCCTCGACGTGGACGCCGTACATATCCATGCTGCCGCCAAGCGGAAGCTGGCTGACAATTCCAGCCGTCTCAACGCCAGGAAGAGCGTGAACGTGCTGGAGCACTTGATCGAAAAACGCGACAGCAGGTCCGTCCGCGGATTTGGGTCCCCAAAGGGAGAGTGTGAGCGTCAGCGTATGTGACGGATCGAAACCGGGATTGACTTCCAGGAGCCGAATGAAGCTCTTCATCATCAGGCCTGCCCCGGTGAGCAAGAGCAAAGCCAGCGCAACATCCGCAAAGACCAATGCGCTGCGTAAACGGTGACGCTCTTTGCCGGACGTGCTTTTGCCAGATTCTTTCAGGGCTTCGTTGAGATCGGGTTTGGAGGCGCGGAAGGCTGGCAAAAGCCCAAACGCGAGACCTGTGACGAGAGAAATTCCGAATGTGAAAGCAAAAGTCCAGGCATCGATCTGCACGTTTTGAAGGCGCGGCAGATTTGTCAGACGGACTTGCTGAAGCAATGCCACGCCGCCCCACGCCAGAAAAAGTCCTAGGCCGCCGCCGAGGAGTGAAAGCAGCAAACTCTCAGTGAGAAATTGGCGGATCATGCGAATCCGGCCAGCGCCGAGAGCTGAGCGCAGAGCGACTTCGCGCTGCCTGCGCGCGGCCCATGCGAGCAAAAGGTTTGCAACGTTCACGCAGGCGATCAAAAGCACGAAGCCTACCGAACCGAGCAAAATCCAGAGCGCCGTTTTGACATCTCCAACGAGATAGTCTTTGAGCGGAATCAGAGTTACGCCTGCGGCAGAGTAGGCCGTCGGGTATTCGCGCACCAAGTTTGCGGAGATTTGATTCATCTCTGCTTCCGCCTGAGCGCTGGTTACTCCATCTTTCAGTCGGGCAAACGCGCGGAGATGCCGGCAATCGCGGCACGCGTAGGGAAGCGTCTCGTCATAGGCCAGCGGCGTGTAAATATCCGCGGGTTTGCGCGGATCGAAAGAGAGCACGGAAGGAAAACCAGCTGGAAGTACGCCGACAATCGTGTACGCGCGGGTTCCCAATTGTACGGACTTGCCGAGTATTCCTGGATCGCCGCCGAAGGCTCGTTGCCAGAAGCCGTAACTCAGGATCACGACGAAATTGTTTCCGCGCACGTCTTCGGCAGGAAGAAAGTTGCGTCCACGTTCAAGCTTCACACCCATCAAATCGAAGAGCGTCGAGGAGGCGCGAAAGCCTGTCAGAGTTTCCGCGTCGTGCGAGCCGACGAATGTGGGCGACCAATAACTGACAGCCGCTATTCCGGTGAACGAATGGTTCAGCCTGTTCCAGTCCATAAAATTCGCCCAGGAAGTATTCGACCGCCCGCCACCGTCGTTTTTCTCCCATAGCGTCATCAATTGATCCTGCTTTGGGAAGGGCAAGGGCTTAAGAAGCACGCCATGAACCACGCTGAAGATCGCCGTGTTTGCTCCGATGCCGAGCGCAAGTGTCAGGATCGCGACTAGCGCGAACGCCGGGCTATTGCGAAGCATGCGCAGGCCGAAACCCAGGTCTTGCAGAAGGTCCAGGATGTAACTCACGCGGCGAGTGTCGCGGCAATTTTCCTTCGATAGCTCGATGCCGCCGAATTCGCGGCGTGCTTTGCGGCGCGCTTCGTCGTGTGTGAGGCCGCTCGCCACGTATTCCTGTGTTTTTTGCTCGAGGTGATAGCCCAACTCGTCGCTTAATTCTTGCTCGGTGCGGTCGCGGCGAAAGAGGGAGCGCAAGCGAAGCGGCAATGTGTAGAACCAATGTTTGGGGCGCATCATTCGATACCTCCTAGCCAGGGCGCGGCGCGCTCAGGCCTGTTTGAGTTTCACGATATTCGAGATGGCCGCGGAGAGCCGGCCCCAATTGGCGGATTCTTTTTCGAGCTGCGTTTTGCCGAGGCGCGTGAGCGAATAGAACTTGGCGCGGCGATTATTTTCGGTCGCCTTCCACTCCGCGGTGATCCAACCTTCCTGTTCGAGCTTGTGCAGTGCAGGGTAGAGCGAGCCATCGCTCACTTGCAGCACATCACCCGAAACTTGCTTGAGTCGAATGCTGACGGCGTAGCCGTTGAGCGGTTCGAGCGCCAGAATTTTCAACAGGAGTAAATCCAGGGTGCCTTGGACAAGATCAGAAGGTTTGCTCATCGGTTTTTCCGGAGCTGCAGCCTTTCCTCGGTCGTTCTACTCGGTTACCGAGAGCAGAATACATCCGCTCCACTCGGTAAGCAAGGGGAAAGTTCTGCGTGGGCTACAAAACACTTCGTCGTGGACTCGTGGAACCGTTGCAGGCGGATGGTGTCTAAGAATAGTGGTCCAAGGATGGACGGAGAGGATGCGCAGGCCCGCGATCTTAGGGGCGCTTTTATTCTGTGCTGCACTACTCACTGCGGCTTGGGTCAGACCCTTCTCGGAATCGCCTATCGATTTGCGACCTCATCGGGCTCTTCCCAAACCGCCGCTTCTCGCACCAGTCCCCAATTTCTCGTGCATTAATTTGGTTAACGCGAGTCGAAGGAGGCGGATTGCAGTACTTCACGGACCTGACTGGATCCTCAAGTCCGAAATCGCGCCCTCTTGTTTTCCAGAGAGGGATTTGATTTTTTCGTCGGAGAGCAGCACGCTGCTCGTCGGGAGGCGCCTTGTGCTGCGCACGCATTTGTGGGTCACGCGAAAGCGGGGTTTGACCTTCGTGCGCATTATTGACAGCTCAGGCTCCGAGGAGCAAGACATGATCGCGTTGGGTTTTGTGACCAACCACAGATGTCCCAGCCGTAGAAGCAAGAATTGTAATGTCGAAGGTGGCCCCATCCTCTTTCGAGTCGATTAATATACCCATCAGACCCGCAGGTGGGCCGTCTGCTGTCGCGGCCTTTGAGTGTTGAGCTGGCGGCTGCCAGTTTCAGCCTACTTCCCGAGAAACTTCTCGATGGTTGAGAGCTCGGCTTCAGCCATATCCAGATACTTTTTGGCGACTGGTGTGTCGTGTTTCTGCATCGCGGCTTGGGCTTTGGATATATCGGTTTTCATGCGCTGTTGAGCGGAGACGATGTCGCCGCGAAGGCCGTAGCCGGCGGCGGCTTGCTGGCGCTGGATATTGTCCAAAGATTGCGAGACGGCCGCGGACCGGCTGTCGATATCGTCGTAGCGGTGCTCGTTTTCTTCGACGGCTGCAGCTTCATCAGCTTTGGCCTGAGCGTCAGCCTGCGAAACTTGGGCATCCTTCTTGGTCTTGGCCGGAGTGAGTTTCTTTGCAGGTTGGGCAGGATTGCCGCTCGGGGTAGCCGGCGCGGAAGTCGAAGGCGATGTTTCGTTCGCAGGAACCGCCGCGGCGTTTGAGATGTCTGGGGCTGGCTGGCCGGGTTGCGCGGATTGGGCTCCAGGGGCGCCGGGCGACGAAGGTGTTGTACCGCCAGTAGCCGGCGCGTTCGGGTCGGTCGGAAGGGACGCGGCCGGCGGCAACGTCGTGGTGTCGGGAGGGATAGACAGTCCCCCAGAGCCCGACGAATTAGCTGGCTGTGACTCCTTTGCTGGCGCAGCAGACTTGCCCGCGCCAGCCATTGTCTTTATGCGGCTCGGGAGATAAAGGCCAGCGGCGAACAAAACCGCGACGACGATAAAAGCGCCAAGCGCGATGTACAGGCCGCGATGACTGCTGCCGCTAACCACCGGAGCAGGAGCCACGGCTTCTCGAGTGGGGGGAAGTCCACCTGTCGGCTCCGCTGCGAACGTCGCCGCCGCTACCCGCGGAGCTTGTGGAAAGGCCGGCGTGTCCATCAAAGTCGTCGGAGATTGCGATGCCGGCGTGTCCTGAAAAAGAGCGGTGGCGCTTCCGACGCTCGCGGAAGGAACGAAAGCGCGCGGATCGGCACCGGGCTGAGTGGCGGCGCCTTGCGCGGGCACGCTTTTCAGTGCGCCGCGAAATGCATCAGCAGATTGAAAGCGCTGGCCAGGATCCTTGGCAAGAGCCATCACGATAATCTGATTAAGCGTCTGAGGAATGCCGGGCCGGAGAACGATAGGAGGCTTCGGCACTTCTTGAAGATGCGCGGCCATCATGGCGTAGTTGCTTTCGGCGGTGAAGGGCAGCTGGCCCGTCACCATTTCATAGAGCGAGACGCCCAGAGAATACAAGTCGGAGCGATTGTCGGCTGGGTCGCCTTTCACTTGTTCGGGCGGCATGTAGTTGAGAGAGCCGAGAGTCGTGCCCGTCATGGTGAGGCTGCGATCGCTGGCAGAGCGAGCGATGCCGAAGTCCATGAGCTTCACGGTGCCGTCGGGCGTAAGCATCATGTTGGCGGGTTTTATGTCGCGATGGATGATGTTTTGTTTGTGGGCGTAGCTCAGAGCGTCGAGCACCTGATCGATATATTTGACGGCCAGCGCAGGAGGAATAGCGCCTTGATTCAAACGAGAGGACAGCGTGACACCGTCGACAAACTCCATGATCATGACGAGTTGATTGTCGAGTGTGAGAGCCGTGCGCAGCGCGGCGATATTTGGATGATGGAGGCTGGCAAGAACTTTGATTTCGCGAAGGAAGCGGTCGGCGAGCTCTTTTTGGCCGGCGAGGTCGGGCAAAAGAATTTTCATGGCCTCGACGCGGTCGGAGATGGTGTTGCGAACCTTGTAGACTTTCCCCATGCCTCCGGCGCCGAGAATCCCGAGGATTTCGTAATCACCGAGCTTTTGTCCGACCGTGTAGTCCGAGCTCATTGCGTGGCTCCCTTCAAATAAGGAAATAGGCGAGGAAGTTTAGGAGGCTGCCTCGCCTATGGTATTCAAGCACCGAGGATAGCAAAACAGAACATGGATGCGACAGAACATGCATGTGACAGAACTCGAACGTGCCGCAAATGCGGCGGTCGATTAGGTTAAGGCGTCGTGGCGGCCGGTGTGGCTGCAACGTCGCCGACTTTAGGCGGAGTTGCTCCGGAATAAGTGGCCGTGGCGGAGTCTGCGTCCACGTCAGTCACCGTCGCGCTACCGAGCTTGTTGGTGACGGTCTTCAGAACTTTGCCGGTGGTCGGATCCTTGACGGTGCGGACCGCGCGGCTGACGTCAATAGTGTCGCCGACACGCACGCCGACTTTATTTCCGACGTTGATGATGATGACGTTTCCGCTGACATCGGCAACCAGACCGGAGTAGGTGGCCTTAATGATCGGCAAGGTTCCGGCAGCCGCATCGAGTTGCGTGGCGCAATCGGTGACCGCTTTGTTTACGGCTTCACCGAGAATCGTCTGGGAAAAGTTGCTGCTGCTCATGTCGAAAGCGCCGCCGCCTCCGCTGTAGCCGGTGCCGCCGCCTCCGCCGAGCATCAGGCCGGAGCGCGAAGATTCGCCGTTGCCAGTGACGGAAGCGAGAATTTCACCAGTGGTCGTGTTCACGAGGCGAGCCGTGATGGCAACTACGGCTTTGGATTCTTTTTTGCCCATGCCGGCGATCGCGCCAGTCCAGCCGCTATGTCCGCCGCCCACGCCGCCGATTTGCTTGTCGTCGCGGCCAAACTTGGTGATAGAGCCGAGGATAATGGTGTCAACGCCAAGGATGCGGCCGATTTTGGAAGCGCTGGAGGGATCGGCGCGGTCGCTATTGTTAAAATTTTGCTCGGCGATGATCTTGTCGAGGGCGGCGCGTTCAATGACGCGGTATTTGCCGTCCGTAACAAGCTTTTGCACCATGAGATCGGTGATGCCTTTGCCGACGTCCTGGTCCGTGCCAAAGATGGAGGCAACGACCGTTTTGACCGTGCCGTAGTCAAAGTTCATTACGGCGACAAGTCTTTTGGGTGCCGGCGCCGCTGCGGGTGCCGCACCGGGTGCAGCCGCCGGAGCCGCTGCCTGCTGTGCCGCGCAAGGCGCAATCGCTAAAGCTGAAATGCAAAATAGACGTACGAGTCGTGACATAAGAAAGTACTCCTCACACCCAAGGAATTGGTGAGCAAAAGATGCGATCCGTTTCATTTATGAGCCTATCCTTTTCGGATTCGATGAACGGCTGTCGCACAGAGTCGATAGACCATCTTGCGGCGTATCGTACACCGTGGCGAAGGCTGAGGCAACGGCGGTGTGTCGGAACAGAAACGAGTGGAGACGCGGCGGAGTTTGGGGGCGTGCGGTGCTGCGCGAACCTGGACAAAGACGCCGTGCGAAAACTTGGGATAGTTAAAACTGGTAGGATTCGTCGAGTGGTCCCGGGACTTACGTCGGGCGAGTCTAACAATGGAGCCAAGATAATGTCAGAACCAAGCAGAGAAGAATTGCTGGCGCAAATTGAAGAGTTGAAAAAGCAGGCTGGGTCGAGAAAGAAAGGCAGCCTGGAATTTCGCGTGGGCGAAAAAGGCGGAGTCAGCGTGTACGGGCTGGGGCGATTTCCGGTCACGCTCTACTACGAGCAGTGGATTCGTCTGTTGGATATCGCCGCAGATTTGCGCGCGTTTCTCGAAGAAAACAAGAGCAAGCTGAAATTGAAGACCGCAGAGTGAGAAAAGAGTGAGTAGCGGGTAGCGAATAGTGACTGGAAAGCCGTGAGGGGAGTAACCCACCGTTTGCAAGAAACAAAAACGCGAACGACGCGGCACCCGCGAGTTGAGAAGTTGCCGCGCGCCAATCCGATGGGATCGTATCTGGTGGACTAGAAGGCCGCGACAGCGCCAGAGCCTGCAGGCGACCGGAGTTTAAACCAAAACGGACATTTAAATCGGCCACGCAAAAGCGAACGGCTGGCATCGTCGCCAGCCGTTCGCTTTTACGCGTTGATTGCCTGATGTTGCTGCGCTTGCTTTTGTTCAGCGGCCCGTTTACTTAGCCGGTTTGGTGGTTTTGTCGTTGTGCTTTTCGTTGTGGATCTGCTTGCTGTTTTTGTTTTGCTCTTTATTGATTTGCTTTTTTTGCTCAGCGTTGAGGGCGCCGCCGTTAGCGGTGCGCTCGTTGTGAACTTGCTGGGCGGTCTTGGCCTGGTTGGCATTGGTCTTCGCGGCTTCGCCGGAGGTCATTTGACCACTGCGGAGGCCGTTCGCGGTGCGCTGCTGCTGATTCGCCTCGCGGTTGTCCACGGCGTTGGGTTTAACGGTGTTGTCGTTATGTTTTTCTTTGTAGATCTGGCGGCTGGCGGCGTTTTGTTCGCTATTGATCTGCTGTTTCTCCTGGCCGGTTAGCTTGCCACCGTTGGCGGCGCGATCGTTGTGGACCTGCTGGTCGATTTTGGACTGAGTGCGCTCGGCCTTGGCGGCTTCGCCAGAGGTCATCTGACCGCTGCGGAGGCCGTTGGCGATGCGCTGATCCTGATTGGCTTCGCGCTCGTTGGGGTGGTAGTTCTGGCCAGCGGTGCGGTCGGCGGCCGATATCGGCTGCGACTTTGAATGCTGCTGCGCGACCTGATGATAGGCGTTGACGTTAGAGGCCGCGGGAGTTCCGGGAGTTCCGTGATTTACGGAAGCAAGCTGAGAGCGGTCCTGCGCAGCGAAATTCGCATGCTGAACCTGATTGGCCGTGGGCTGAATGTGCTGTTCGTTGGCCGCTTGCATCTCCGTCGCGGAGGCATGCACGGAGAGGCCGCCTTCGCCGTTAAAGCTTACGTGATTGGCGTTCACGATGGTGTTTTGCTCAACGATGGTGCGGTTCTCGTAGACGTTGGTCACATGGACGCTGCCAAAGTTCGCGACAGCGCTGTTGTAGGCAAACGCTCCACCGCGCCACTCGCCGCCGGCGAAGCCGACGCCGCCGTAGCCGAAGCCGTAGTTAACTCCGCCGTAGAAGCCGATGTGCGGGCCCCAGTAGCCGCCGTGCCAGCCGTAAACGCCGCCGGCAAATCCCCAATACCCAGGGGTCCAAAGCACGCCAGCCCGGGGTGGCTGCACCCAAACACCAGGAACCCAATAGTAGCCAGCGTCTCCATAGGACCAGTAGCCGGGGGTCCAGAGATAGCCAGGAGCAGGGAGCGGGGGTTGTACGTAGACGGGAAGAGCGGGCGGTGCAACGTGCACGGAGACACCGATACCGATAGCGACCTGCGCGTGCGCGACGGGCAGGGCGAGTATAGGCGCAGTCATCGCGGCGGCAACGACCAGCCTGCGAAAGCCTGACAGAATAGACATAAGCTTCCTCCTGAAGTGGGGATGCAATCAATAATAACGTTCTTTTTTCGAGCTACCCGGACTACAAGGGCCTAAGTTTACAAACACGGAACTAGGCGATTTGTTGCGGGAAGAGCTTGGCTGATTAACGGAACAAGCTGCTCTTCGGAAGCCCAAGAATTGGGGTGTGATATGCTGTGCCCGAACCAGCGGTCATAATGGAAATCCCGATTCATGGTTAAGACTGGCCAAGAGTTGCGACTGGTTAAGACTTAAGCCCCGTTGAGAGCTAAGAGAGGACCATCCATGGAGCGCAAAAGCAAGCTCACGATTGCGATAGCTGCGGCAGTACTCGCCGCCGTCAGCGCCGCGGCCGTTTACGCGCAGAACGCGCAGGACAAGTACTCGCTGAAATCGCCGAGCGGCATCGCGTTCTCCGACTTCAAGGGATACGAGGACTGGTCGGTGGTCTCTTCCGCCCGCACCGACGAAGTGCTCAAGGTGATCGTCGCCAATCCAACGATGATCAATGCGTACAAGGCCGGCGTTCCAGGCAACGGCCAGCCTTTCCCGGAAGGCTCCAAGATCGCCAAGCTCCAGTGGAAGCCGAAGAAGAGCACGGAGGCCCAGTTCGTCGTGGATGTGCCGGACGTCTTTGCCCAGGCTTTCTTCATGGAAAAGGACAGCAAGAGATTTCCGAAAACCGGCGGATGGGGATACGCGGTGCTCAACTACGAAGCCGCATCGGACAAGTTCTCGGCCGATGCTAAAAGCCCCTCCGACTGCGGGCAGTCGTGCCATTTGGTCGTGAAGGCAAAGGACTACATCTTCCACCCGTACCAGAAGCGTTGAACCGCGCCCACCCACTGCATCAAGTACCGTGCGGAACTCTAACGGTCTTCGCCGCTGCCTTACCATGATCTGTGTGAACGCGAGGAATGGGGGACAGGAACGTTCCCGCTTTCTGAGAAGATCATCGCCCCGACACAAAGCTCGCACAGTGCAATAGAAAACGTCTCGTCTGCCCCCGGTTAAGTCCCGCGCTTACCATTTTGGGCCAACTGCGGTGTGCCAATATGGTGTACCAAAATGGACAGACAGATTTTTGTTTGTTGCCTACACTCCAGCCAACGGCGAAGGCTTAGCCCTCGCATCGGCGAAGTACACTGCCCAGCACTGGAGGAACTTTGAAGCGCAAGATCCAAAACGCTTCCCATCTTTGGGACTTCTCATCGGGAGTAGACCTGGGCGGCGAGGTTTCGAGCTATCGGCAGAAGCAAAACATATATACGCAAGGGGAACCTGCCGAAACTCTTTTCTATATTCAAAAAGGAGGGGTGCGCCTCTCGACCCGCAGGAACAAGCGCCCATCGGCTGTTACCGCAATCCTGGGTGTAGGTGATTTTTTTGGCGAACTTTGCCTCGCAGACTTCCCCCTGCGTATGTGCACGGCTGTCGCGCTGACGGCTAGCTCGATACGCATCATCAAGAAAGACAAGATGCTAGAAATGATTCGCCGAAAGAATAAGACTTCACGCTCCCTGCTGGCGCATCTGCTTTCCAAGATCAAGAACTATCGGGATCATGTCGCGGACCTGCTGACCTCCACCGCGGAACAGCGGCTGGCCCACGTTCTTTTGCGGCTTGCGCACTTGGGTAAGAACGGCCGCACGGGCATTGAGATTCCTCACCTCACGGACACAGTCCTGGCGGAAATGGTCGGCACCACACGTTCCAGAATCAATGAGTTCATGCAGCAGTTCAGGAAGAAGGGCTTTATCACCTGCGCCGGGGGAATAGAGATTCACCCGTCCCTGCGCAAAGCTCTCGGCACACGATAAGAGCAACGTGATAAGGTGAAGTCTTTAAGTATTGAATTGGTTTAGGAGCTTGCCCATGCAAATGACTGTAAACACTCGACAAGTAGGTGCCGTCACGATTGTGGACATCAGCGGCAGGATTGTGCTCGGAGAAGAGAGCGCTGCACTGCGCGAACTGGTTTGCGACCTGTTAAGCAAAGGACACAAGAATATTTTATTCAACCTCGGCGATGTCAATTACATCGACAGCTCAGGCTTGGGCAATCTGGTCGGCGCTTTTACGAGCGTGAGGAAGCAAGGTGGAGAACTGAAGCTGCTCAAACTCACGAATAAAGTTCACGATCTGATGCAAATTACAAGGCTGTATACCGTCTTCGAGATCATGGACGACGAGGCCGTTGCCATTAAATCTTTCGCTCAATCGTCAACCGCAACCGCATAACTGTTGCAGCCTAAGCCAAAGGCCCCGCCTGATTGGATGACGTTGTCGGTGGGTGGCCGGGTGCCCCGGGTGCCGGTTTTGCACCTGGGGCCTTTGACTTTTCTACACGCGGGTGGCGACTACGCGAATTGGAGGCGTTTGAGTTTGATGTGGGTGGTGCGGAGGTTGGCTAGGTCGTAGTGGGCTTGCTGGGTGAGCCAGGATTCAGGGGTGCCCCCGAAGACTTTGGAGAGGCGGACGGCCATTTCGGCAGAGATGCCGCGCTCACCGTTGACGAGTTCGGAGAGAGTGGTGCGAGAATCTGCCCCGCCACAAATTGAGTCTCAGCCAGCTGAACCCCCCCAACACTAGGACCTCCAGGTGCAGGGGCTACCCACTACTCACTGGTCACCACCCATTACTCACCACCAACTACTCACTGCGCTTCTCCCGGGGCACTCCCATCTGCGCCTGCCATCCTCAACCAGATAAACCACTTATAAGATTACACTTGACAACTAGTACGAATATGTTATATAGTCTTACTGTTAATCGCGGAGGAGAAGGGAAGCACGCCTTGCCTCTGCCATCCACCCGGCCCCTTGGATCCGTTCCTACCCCGCGATTCCTTTCCTTCTGCACTCTTCCACTTCATTGCATAGGAAGCCAAAAACTAACTCCCCTGTTTTCACACTCTTCCGCACTCTTCAAATATGAGCATCTCGCCAACTCTTTTGCCATCAACGGCTTCCGCACTCTTTTGCAAAACACCCGGGGTGGGGGGATACCCCTCCTAGGTCCTTTCCCTTTCAACTTTGAACTGTCGACTGTCAACTTCTTTAGAATCTGCACTTCCGAAAAACAGCCCGTAACCCCTTTAGAATACGCAGTTCCAAAACACGGCACTTAAAGCCCTTTAGAATGTGCAGTTACAGAAAAAACGGGGTGGGGGGCCCCTCGGACCTCGAACATGAAGCCTAATGAACCCAGCCGCACAGCCCTGATGATCGCCCGGCAACGAGCTGCTCATCAGTTGCTCGATCATGGCGCAATCCTCAATGATCCCTTTGCCATGAAGATTCTGCTTGAAGACGAAAAGGACGTGCTTCAATTCGCGAACGCACACCCCTTGGCCAGCATCGGACGTCTGTTCACCGCCGCGCGAAGCCGGGTTGCGGAAGATGCCCTCTCAAGCGCCGTCGAAAGCGGGACTCGGCAGATCGTCATCCTTGGTGCCGGACTCGACACTTTCGCTCTCCGGAATCCCCATGGCGCACGACACATCCGTATCTATGAGGTGGACCACCCCGCGACACAGGCGTGGAAACGCCAGCGCTTGGCTGAAGTTGAAATCGCACTTCCGCCATGGCTTATTTTCGTGCCAGTCGATTTCGAGCGGGACGATGTGGGCGAGAAGCTCGCCGCCGCAGCCTTTCAGCAGGACTCGCCCGCGTTTTTCACTTGGCTCGGCGTTGTGCCCTATCTGACGCAGGACGCTATCGGCCACACCCTGGACTACATGTCGTCCATCCAGAACTCGGAGGTGGTGTTCGACTACATGGAACCCCCCGAGGCATTCTCCGAAGAGCTAAGGCAACTAGAAATGCAGCGGACCGAACAGCTTAAGAAAATGGGCGAACGTTCGGTCAGCCGTTTCGAGCCGACTGGCATGGCAGCGATTCTTCGCTCTCACGGATTTTGTGCTATCGAAGACATCAGTTTCCAGGAGATCGCGTCCAGGTTCGGCAGCGCCGTTCAAGGACTCGCGCCCGGACACGCTGGCGTTCATGTTGTCCACGCCAAACACTAATGGAAGGCATAAATAGGTCGGGAGAGAGGAAAAAGAAGGAGGGCACGACGTGTCGTGCCCCTTGTATGTTGACAGAGGAGCGAAACTTGTTTGTAGGAGTTGGGCGAGTTTGCTCTGGCAGGGAGGCCGGGTGCCCCTGAGGCCGCCACATTGTGGTGAGCCTGATTGTAGAACGGCCCCCCGCCCTAGTTTCCAAAGACTGAGGAGAATCACAGGCCGTAGAGCCTGCATTTGCAAGGTCAGTCGGGAACATGTGCAGGGTCGGGGAGCCGGAGCCACAGCCTACTCCGAGGAGGCGGTAATGGACAAGATGGAAGCGTGTGGCATTGAAGTGAGTGCGCGGGAATTGGTGGTGGCGTTGGGAGGGCCGCAAGGAGGAACACGGTTGCGGCGCTTTGCCAACAGCACGGTGGGGCATCGCGCATTGTTGCGGGTGCTGCAACGTTTGGGGAAAGTGCGAGTGGTCTTGGAAGCGACGGGGATGTACGGGTTGGATGTGGCGTTGGCATTGAGCGCGGAAGAAGGGGTTGAGCTGATGGTGGCAAATCCGCGGGCGGTGCGGCATTTTGCACAAGCGATGATGCAGCGGAGCAAAAACGACCAGCTGGACGCGGTGGTGTTGCGGGAATTTGCCGTGCGCATGCCGTTTCGTGCCTGGACGCGGCCAACGGAGAACAGGCTGGAGTTGTGGGCCATTGCACGGCGACTGGAAGCGCTGACCGCGCAGCGAGCAGCGGAGAAGAATCGCCGGCATGCGGCGGGATTGTCGCACGCCGTGCCCGCGGTGGTGCGGAGAGAGATCGCCAACAGCTTGCGCTTTTTGGAGCGGAGCATGGCACGGCTGCAGAAGGAAGCGCAGCGAAGAATGGCGCTCGATGCCCAGCTGCAACGTTGCTACGAACTGTTGTGCACGATTCCCGGAGTGGGGCTGGTGAGCGCGATCCATATGTTGGGGGAATTGGTGTTGTTGCCGTCGGATCGTGACGTGCGGCAGTGGGTGGCATACGCCGGGCTGGATCCCCGCGAATGCAGCTCTGGCACTTCGCTGCATAAACGAGTGCGCATCAGCAAAGTGGGAAATCGTCATCTGCGGCGAGCGCTGTATATGCCGGCGCTGGTGGCCAGCCGGCGGCAGCCGCAGGTGCGGGAGTTCTACGAACGTCTGCAACGACGCGGAAAGAACAAATCGCAGGCACTCATGGCCGTGGCCCGCAAGCTGCTGCACGCCATCTACGGAATGTTCCGAACCCTCAAACCTTTCGACGGCGCATTGCTGTTCGCCGCCACCTAAAAACTGCTTGAAACCAAAGAGAGAATCTACAAGGGAGGTGGGAATTCGGGGTACGCGATTTTCCGGGGGAGATCCTTCTGCGTGATTCCTTGCTAGAATGGCGCGCTGATCTGAGTAGCGATCATCGAGTAGCGGGGCAATTCGCCGGTCAGGCGCCGAAATTCCCGTCCTCGTTTGTCGGCGGGATTTCGGCTAGGAGAGAACTGCCATGGCAAGACAATCACAAGCGGTACATTCGGGCGAGCCATCCTTGGTTATTCGGCGAGCATCTGCGGCGGACGCCGAGGTGTGCGGAAGAATTTGTTTCGAGGCGTTTACCGCGCTCGCCAGTCGTCACAATTTTCCTCCTGACTTTCCGGCGCCGGAGGTTGCCATTGCAGTGCTCTCGGCGATGTTCGCGCACCCGGGCTTTTATTGCGTGGTGGCGGAACAGGACCGGAAGATTCTCGGTAGCAACTGTCTGGATGAGAGGACGCCCATTGCCGGTGTTGGGCCGATCACGGTAGACGCATCGGTGCAGAATCGCGCGGCGGGTCGCGCGTTGATGCAGGCAGCGCTGGGACGCGCTGCGGAACGAAAATTCGCAGGAGTAAGGCTAGTGCAGGCGGCGTACCACAATCGGTCGCTGTCGCTGTATGCGAAGCTTGGCTTCGTTGTGCGCGAGCCGCTTTCCTGCATGCAAGGGCCAGCGATGAAGAAAATGCTGCCGGGGTATTCGGTACGAACTGCAGTGGCGGGAGACCTGGTGGCTTGCAACGAGTTGTGTTTGAGAGTTCACGGCCACGACCGTGGGGGCGAGGTGCAGGATGCGATTCAGCATGGCGCGGCAACCGTCGCTGAGCGCGATGGGCGCGTGACTGCGTATGCCTCTTCGATGGCGTTTTCCGGGCACGCGGTTGGCGAGACGAACGAAGATTTGAAGGCTTTGATTGCCGCAGCAGCGGCTTTTCAAGGCCCGGGCATTCTTGTCCCTAGCCGCAATGCGGAATTGTTTCGTTGGTGCCTCGAGAATGGGCTTCGCGTTGTGCAGCCGATGACGTTGATGACGATGGGGCTTTACAACGAGCCGGCGGGAGCTTATTTGCCTTCCATTTTGTTTTGAAGGAGGGCGCATCGAGGATGGGCTGACAGTCGAGTCCGCGAGTCTCTCGAAAAAACCTCAGCAGAGCTGCCGCACTCCAAGCGAAAAGAAACAGAAAGAGGGCACGATGCCTTCGAAGCTCAGGCCAAGGAATCGCGCCCCTACAAGAAACATAATCGCGCAAGAAATATAAATGCAGAGTTGAGCGCGAATCAGGCGCGCGGATTGGGGTCAGTCCATGTGGTGCATGGCGTAGATGTTGTCCAGGCCGTCTTTGTAGGGGTAGACGTGGGTCATCCAGCCGAAGATGACTGGGTGGAAGCGGCCGCCGGCTTCGGAGCAGGCGTCTTCGGTGATGATGGAACCTTTGAGGCCGAACTTGGTCCAGTCGGCGGAGCGAAGTTGGCCGAGAGGCGGCATGCAGAGATTGGTGTGCAGGTGCCACATCGCGACGCTGAGCGGGACGCGAGCGTTGAGCTGATCTTCGCTGGCGCGCTTGGGCATGGTGTACATAGCGCCGACGAGTTCGTAGCCGGTGGCGGTTTTTTTGTAGAGCAGGGAAGTGGGACGCGCGGGATCGAACGTCAGCGATTCGAGAAAACCGTTGCGATAGCTGGTGAAGTGATATTCAGGTTGCGGAATATTGGGCAAAAAGATTTTGAAGCCGTCGTCGAGAGCGACGTGGTAGTCCTTGTATTTTTCGATGCCGGCGCGAAGTTGGGTGGCGACTTCGTTGGCGCGCTGAATATCTTCGGGAGTTTGCGTGCGCATGCTGGTCATGTACATGTGATGACTGTGCGCGTCGTTGTGGCCGGGCGTCATGTCTTGGACGGCGGCCTTCTCATTGGCTTTTTCATCGCCAATGTCCATTCCGGGCATGGCTTTGGACTGCGCTGGGGCGGATTCCTGAACGGCGGGACTCTGCGTGGTGGGTGCGTGATGACCAGGCGTGGCTACCAGTAATACCGTGACTACAAAAATGGCTCCTACGAGCATGCCGGTTTTCGCGGCGAGATGAAGCAACGTTCTACGGGCTGACATTACAATTCTCCTCACTTAATAATACGCAAGGAAGGGGATGAAAATTTCGGCGATGACGTTGCTTGGTGCATGAGAAAAAACTGTTCGAAAGGACAGGGGGAAAGATGAAGTAAAGAAGTAATGACGTAATGAAGTAAAGAAAAAAATCGAGCGGCGTGGGACGGTGGAGTTTACGCGGAGCTGGAGTTTCGGGAGTGGCGTGCGGGGCGTGCTAAAATCTTGGCGTGAAAAAACAAACTGTTTTGCCGGCAAAACATTTGACGGGCGGCGTGCAGCCGCCAGGGGACAAATCGATTTCGCATCGCTACGCCATGCTGGCGGGTTTGGCGGAGGGGACCAGCGAACTGCGGAATTTTTCGGCGGCGGCGGATTGCCATAGCACGCTCGGGTGCATGAGCGCGCTGGGCGCGGACGTGAAAGTTGAGAAAGACCTGGTGCGAGTTACGGGCCGCGGGCCGCGAGGGTTGAAGAGCAGTTGGCGGGCGCTGGATGCGGGAAATTCCGGGACGACCATGCGGTTGATCACGGGAATTTTGGCGGGGCAGGAATTCAGTACGAAACTTACGGGGGATGGATCGCTACAAAAGCGGCCAATGAAAAGAGTGGTGGGCCCGCTGCGCGAGATGGGGGCGGACATTCGCGCGAAGGACGATAATTTTGCGCCGCTGGAGATAAAGGGCGCGCGGTTGCACGCGATCGATTATCAGATGCCGATGGCTAGCGCGCAGGTGAAGTCGGCGGTTTTGCTGGCGGGGCTTTACGCGGAGGGCGTGACCAGCGTTACCGAGCCGGCGCGGACGCGCGACCACACGGAATTGGCGTTGGAGGAATTTGGGGCGGTGGTCGAACGGCACGGGCGAACGACCAAGATTCACGGGCTTTTTGGCGAGAGCGGGGCGGGGAAGCTGGTGGCGAAGTCTTTGGATGTGCCGAGCGATATATCCTCGGCGGTGTTTTTTATTGCGGCGGCTTCGTTGCTGGGCGATTCAAACATCGCGATTCACAACGTGGGATTGAACCCGACGCGGACGGCGATTCTGGATGTGTTTGCGCAGATGGGCGCGTCGATTCAGATGCTTTCCTTGAAAGGCTCGCACGGGGAGATTATTGGGGATTTGGCGGTGAAGGGGGCTCCGCTGAGAGGCGGAGTGATTGAAGGTGAAACGATTCCTCTAGTGATTGATGAATTGCCGATGCTGGCGGCGCTCGGGCCGTTTACCGAAGAGGGGATCGAAATTCGGAACGCTGGGGAATTGCGAGTTAAGGAAAGCGATCGAATCGCTGTGCTTGTAGAGAATTTGCGGCGGATGGGAGCGACTGTCGAAGAGCGGCCGGACGGATTGAAGGTGGAAGGACGGCGGGCCGGGAAATTGCGCGGGGCGGAGATTGAGCCGCACGGGGATCATCGGATTGCGATGGCGTTTGCGGTGGCGGGATTGGCGGCGGAAGGGGCGACGGTGATTCGCGACGCGGATTGCGCGGGGGTTTCTTATCCGGCTTTTTTTGAGGATTTGAATCGGTTGGCGGAACGCTGAGCCAGGCGAAGGTTCGGCATATTCCGGGGTCATTCGCCGGCGGATGACAGAATTTCCGACTCCAATCGTTGCGCGATGAAGAAATTAGCTCTTGCGCGTAGCAGCTGAATTTCTGGTTTGATTGCTGCAATTTCTCCCTTCAGCTTGGCGCGCAAAAGAAGCCCTAGTACCCCAGTGACCGTTAATCCTGCATGTGCGGCCATGCGGCGGCCTTCTTGTTCATCGAGGAGCACGACATCCGCATTCATCTCAGTGGCTAAGGCGATTGCTTCGGCTTCAGCTCGATCTAAACGGTAAGAGAGGGTCAAGAGCAGGCGTGACTGTGAGGGAGTGCCCAATTGAATGCAATTATCGCGCACAGCATTCTCGATTTCTCTTCGCGCCGATGCATCTGGATGAGCCTTTAGCTCTTGCCACACAGCTGGAGGTATCCAGATGTCGGTAAACAGGGACCTCAGCAGAGAGAGACGTCCTATAAAAGCGAGGCCAGAAATTGGGGAAGTATTACTGACCGCGCGCATAGTCGAGGTCTTGCTTGAGATCGTCCTCGGTGTAATGTCGCGGGATGTTGCGTTGTCCGATCATTTCGGCGAAGGTCAGCCGCGACAGTCCGGCAAGTTCACCGGCCTTGCCGAAGGTCAGGATTCCTTGTGCGTAGAGCGCAATGGCGAGTTCGGTTCGCAGGCGCGATTCGATCTCCGACTCCGGGATCAGCAGGCTTTGCGCAACCGATTCGGGTATTTCTACATGATAGGTCATAGGCTAAGCCAGAATTTTTCTCTGATTTAATTCTAGAGAGGCCCGCTGAGTCTGTCAAAGCATTTGCGCGCGTGGCGAAACGCGCACATGCAGGACTGCCTGTGCCACCAGGGCTAGCTGGTTTTTTTGATGGAGATGGCGTCGTAACTGGTTTTTAGGGTGATCTTGGGGCCACGGGCATTGCCGTATTTTCCTTCCAAGTGAGAATCGCCGGAGGATGGCGCGGTTTTCTTCAGCGTGTCCGCGGAAAATTCTGATTCGATATCGCAAGAGTGGCAGTCGGCTAGGATGTTGAAGCTCGCGGACTCGGGCAGCGTGAGTTCGATGCGTGCGTTGGTGTTGGTGATATCAATGTCAGCTTTCGGCGGGGACGAGAAGCGGAGTTCGACGTTGCCGTCGCGGTTGTCGACTTTCACCTTGCCAGTCGCATTCTCAATGCTCACAGAATAGCGATTGGTGCGCAGTGCGATATCTCCCGGCGCATCGACAATTTCGAGATTGCCCGAGCTTGTCTCCATGTGGCCGGTAAGAGAAGTGAGCGTGAGATCGGTACGCTGCGAGATAAAGCGGAGGCCTTTGGCGACTTTGTCGGCGCGGATTGGACCATAAAATTCGCCGTCGAGGGTGAGGCTTCCAGTGGCGGAGGTTACATCGACCTCTGTTCCTTTGCCGGAGATCTTGACGTCGCCTTTGGTGTCGGAGACTTTGACATCCCCTTTGTGCATTTCGATATTTACGTCGCTAGCGGTGTCGCGGACTTCGACGTCGCCGTTAGCATTGGTTACGGAGACGTCTGTGGCCATGTCGGAAACAGTGATATCTCCCTTTTCGTTTCGGACAGTTACAGAGGCCTTCTTCGGGACTTGGACCTCCATGTCAATGCTGATGCGAGAGTCGCCTCCGCCAACGCCGGTGGGATGAATTTCATAGCCGTCGCCATTCTGAACAATTTCAACGGAGACTGGGGCGGCGCGGCGTGAAGCATCGTTTTCGCTCCAGGCATGGACATTTTTCTGGCCGGAGACGCGGATTTCCGGAACGTCTGTTGCGCGCACGGTTATGTTGCCGCGTCCGCCGTGAACGGTGATACGCGCGTTCGCGGGCACGGTTTTCGGCGCGACATCCAAATCGAACGGATAGGCGTCGCCGGAGATTTCAATGGGAATCTTGCCGCCGATAGTACGCTTGGTAATATCAACAGCCACGACGCAACTCAATAGGACAATCATGCCGACAACCAGCATGATTTCGCCGCCGGTGATGCGAGCGGTACCGGGATCGCTGGAACGACTGGCGACGGTGCGGTCGTAGAGCTTGATCAAACCGAGGAAGATGAGCGCGAGGGGCCACCAGCGGAGTAACACGTCTCCCAGCTCCAAGCCGCGGTAGTTATGAAGCAGGAGGAGAGACCCAACAGTGATGAGAACGAGCCCTGGAAAAATTCTGCTGGTGGCTTGGCGGCTCCTGGCCATATCGGATTATTGTCCTTGTCCTGGGTAAGAGGTGGGTGCTGGGCTGGATGAATTCGGCGGCACGCCTGGTGGAGGTGGAATGGCAGCCGGGACGGCGGCTGTTGGGTCCGCATGGCCTTCGTTCGAAGCGAAAGCAGAGGCGAGACTGACGATACCAATCACGATGAGAATGACCGGCCAGGTGTTCCAAAATTCGAAAAAGCCGCCACGCATTTCCGCCAGCAGAAAGAGAACGCCAACGGTAACAACCACTACGGGCCCCATGAGGCCGCGTATGCTGCAGCGCTGGCAGGTACAACGAATGCGATCGCTCATCTGTGTGTTACCTCCCGAAGGAGCCTCCTACGGCCGGCGGTCGATGCGGTTCCGAAACATCAAAACCCCAACCCCAATCAGAATGAGGGGCCAAAACCGGGATATGCGCCACCACTGAAACCACTCAAAATTGTTGAGCAAGAGCAGGATTCCCACGCCAATCAAGATGATTGGACCAATCGGGCGTTGTTTGCTGAAATTATCGAGCGGGTCTGATAAGGGTAAACCGGCACGCTTGGCTTGCGCGGTGCGAAGCGCGTCAATGGGCATGTAAACCCAGAGCGCGGCGATGCAAATCCAAAGCGCGGCCTCTGCACCGCCATTATCCAGACCGTTTACGCCTGTGATGAACAGCAAAAGAAAAATGGCGAGATGGATCATGCCCTTGCCGTACTGCTCGTTATAGAAAGCGCCGAGGCCGGGCAAAAATCCCAGGAAGAACGCCAAGACGGGGTTGGGTCCAATTCCGGCAGGGGGGACTGGGTATACCGGTGGAACGGCAGCGACGGGAACTTGCGGCGGATACTCTGCCGGCATGGCTTGAGCGACTTGAGGCGCAGGGTGCCCCAGAATCGTGGCCAGGCAATCCTCGCAATAGAGAACGTCGCGCACGGGCCGCACACAAGCCGGGCACATGGGCTTGCCGCAATTGCGGCAATAGCCGGTCGCGTCCACATCGGGATGGACGGCACACTTCATGGAATTCTCCTTCCGAGCAAACGGCCGCAGAATTGACCGCTGGCGACGGGAACTTCCGCGGCCAGGATTTCAAGTTCTCTGCCAATGCCATTGGCGCGGTTCTGCTGGCGGGGAGTGGTTGGGCGAGTGCCGTCGGTGCTGCCCGGAGTTTTACCCGGAGCAGATTGCGGAACGGTGCTCTCTGGCGCGGTGGGCAATTCGTTGTCTTTGTTCAAGCGAGACTGAATTTCATAGACGACGCGGAGATCGCTGACAAATTTTGTGGTGTGCGCATAGACGAGGTGCGCTTGTCTATCTGCGTTGCGATAAACGGTAGCTGGCGAAAGGTCCGCGAGCTTTGGCTTGCGCCACGAGAAGCCGGACGCAGTGAGAAGAATCAGCAGAGTGGCGGCGACCGAGATCGCGCTGTATGCGAATCGGGGGGATGCCAAACCGCTTAGCCATCCAAAAGCTCCGCGCAAGCCTTTCTTGGCTTCGCGTGGCCCGAGCGTCGCATTAAGTATGGAGTAGACCAGTTGAGGCGGGGTTTCGATTTGCTCCATCGAGTGCAGGCCACTCACCATATGAGAAAGGCTGGCGACCATCTGAGCGCAGTTTTCGCAAGAGTTCGCGTGGAGGTCGAACTCGTGGCGCTCTTCCGGGCTGAGAAGTCCGTCGAGATAATCGCTAAGGCGTGCTTCGATATTTTCGCAAGTCCAAGTCATGAGATGCTCCACGCCGGCTCCCGCCGATGGGCCCACTTATTGAATCTCGCCACATAAAAAGTCGCGCGAGTTGCTGTGAAAGCGGCAGCAGAGCTGCCGCACTCCAAATCGCCAAACGACAATATTATGCATGACTCAGTCAATGGACGAATCATGACGGGCGCACTCCCATTTGTTGCAGGATGCGCGCGAGTTCGATTCGTCCGCGGTTGATTCTAGATTTCACTGTTCCTTCGGGGACATCCAAAACTGTCCTAATCTCATTGTATTCGAGCTGCTGCAAGTCGCGCAGGATGACGGCTTCGCGAAGTTCCGGCGAAAGCTTGGTCAGCGCCGTTTGCACCTGAGCACTAAGTTCGCCGAGCAGCAATTGCTGGTCGGGACGGCGCCCGGCGGATTCCTTGTTTTCGACCACCGGCATGGCATCCTCGAGCGAGTCGGTGATGCGGTCGCGCTTGGTGCGCCGGTAGTGGTCGATAAGAAGGTTGCGCGTCACGCTAGTCATCCAAGTAGCAAAACCGCCATAGGCGGAACGATAGCTCCCAATGGTTTTATACACCCGGAGGAAAACTTCTTGCGACAGGTCTTCGGCTTCCGTGCTATTACCCGTAAACCTATAGCAAATGTTGAAGATGCGGCGCGTATGGCGGCGCACAAGTTCCTCCCAGGCCGAACCGTCGCCCTGGAGGCATTGCTGGACCAGTTGGGCGTCCTGCTCCAACGTATCATCAGCCTCGAAACCCGCTACGGTGACCAGTTTGCCCCAAAAGCTGCATGGAGCCAACTTCGGCCTGCAACTATGGAACGCAAACTGCTCTCGAAAAGTTCCCTGTAGTTCTGGCCCGGGCGACCGACCGCGAGTGAGGGCATCTTACTCAGGGCTGGCTCCGGACACAAGCAAAGTAACGAATGGGGAGTGGGCCAGTCGAGCTCGCACCCGTAACCGGACTATGAGAATCAAGTTTCGGATAACGATTATGGGGAATTATTGGCCGCCAACTGGCGGCCCTTAGCTCGGAATGCTAGATAGTTGGCGATTGGGCCGGATCGAGATATTTAACGAGTACAACCTCGTTGCCCTTTTCGTTGTAGATCAGTTCATCGACGAGTTTTTTTGCCAATAGAATGCCGAAGCCGCCCGCTCGCATACCCCGCTGGTCGCGAACCCGCTCGTGACTGAACAGATCATGGGGCGAGCTGCCAACCGCTGCATGACGCAGTTCTTCAAGGGAGAAACCTTTGCCGGGATCCTTGACACGGCAAGCTATAGCCCGACGAGCCCGAATGAACGAGATTTCCACGTGCTGGCTGGGATCGAAATGGCCGCCATGTTCCATGGCGTTAATCAGAATCTCCTTAAAAGCAAATATGACGTGGTCTTTCTCATCCTCGGGAATGCTCGGGTCTCTGACTCCGTGCAGGAATTGGACCAGGCGATCCGCGGTAGCAAGATCACATCTAGCCGACAAGGTGACCCACTCTGGCGTCCCGGAAAGGACTTCGATGCCGTCGTCCCAACAAGGCTCTGCCATGGCTGCACGCACCATGTCGGCGAGATCGGAAGCTTCGAAAGGGGCTGAAAAATAACTGAAAGCTCCCTCGCGCATGGCAGAGATGACGTCTCCGGGAGTGAATTTATCGGTGAGGATAATTAGGCGGACATGCGGGCGAGCGCTCCTGATTTTTCGAAGAAGTTCCAGATCCTCCGCGACGCGGGTGTGCCGTCCGGTGACGATCAAATCGAATGGCGTGTCCTTCACAAGCGGGAGCATATGTTGATTGTCGTCGACGCGCTGGATGCTCCAGCCTTCGCTGGCCAAAACGTTCGTAAGCAGTTCGTCGATGTCGCCGCCGGATGCCACTAAGAGCGCAGTGTTCTGTGTGGTGGGAGCGACTGCACTGTTACAGGGAGTTGTCATGAGTGGTCCCATCTATTCGCCTGGCCTGAATGTAGCCGCGAAGCTCAGTTCCTCAGGGCGTTGCCGAGTAGCCTCGCGTGCCGAAGCTGGCCAGAGCTTCGGCCTCAACTTCAAACTTGGGAATAATTTGTAGAAGGTGCAGTACCCTAAACACCTCAAGCACAAGACCGCAAGGACGCAGCAACTTCAGTTCGCCACCGTGACTACAAAGGGATACATACGTCCCAACGATGACGCTGATACCGGAACTGTCGACCTGGGTCAGATCTCCTAAATTCAACAACAGTTTGCGCGCACCCTTGGTGACCAATTCTTGTAGATGGCTGTTAAGTAGATCGCTCTCACCATCGTTGACGGTCGATCTTCCTCGAAGATCAAGTATGGTGACATCGCCCGACTTACGGATTGAGATTTGAAGACCCACAACGTCCTTCGTTCAGCGCCCGAAAATCAGTCACGCCTTGTCCCGTCGGCGGGATCATTCCGTGATTATAACCCCGTATTCCTTCCACTGTCCGTACGCTCAATGGAAGGTAACTTCTGATTGGCCAGGTAGCTGGAGAATTGGCCTCTGTGGATCATAGACGCAGGGCGCTGTTCTTTGAGATCAACCGCGAAGAGCTTCTAAGTCGTTGAAATCTTTGAAAAAGGCAGATGATTCATAGCTTTCGTGTGCTTAGACGGCGACTTGTTCGCGGAGTGAACTCGTGTCTATATGGGGGGTAAGAGGGTCCTTCCTTGGGCGCGGTTTTCGAACAATTCGCGGTGGAGTTGAAAGCGTGGGAGGCGAAGTTTGTGGGCCGCCCGCGCGAAGAGTTGATTGCGTTGTGTCTGCTGGCGCTGGAGCGGGAGGAGTTGGTTAGCGTCGGGTATCGCGAAGAGCTGATGACGCAGCGGCTTTCGGCGATGCCGATCCCGCCGGCGGCGCGTGAGTTGATGCGGCACGCTTTGATTTGGGCCTGGCGCGATGAGGAGATGCACGCGATTTATATTCGCGGAGCGCTGTTGAAATACGGCGGAGTGTTACTGCGGATGAAGGCGTTCGTGCAGCAGCTGGGTGGGTTAGTGGGAGGCTGGGCAGGATCGGTGCAACAGCATGTGCCGCCGCCGAAAGCGCCACTCTCGCGTGCCGGGGCGAAGTTGATCACATGGCTCGGGGCGGCGACGGGGAAGGTGCCGGAAGACGTCCGGAAGTATCTGAATTATGGGCCGTTCCGGGATTTTTGTGTTTTCAATGTGGACGCCGAGAAAACGGCAAGGCTTTGTTACGAGCGGATGATCGCGCTGGCGCACGAAGTGCCGGAGTTGGGCGGGGAGCTGAAACAGGATTTTGTGCGAGTGCGTGACGATGAAGACCGGCACGCGCAGATTTTTGAGATTTTGGCAAATGTGCTGGATGAGAAGGACCGGTTGGTTGCGGGGGAGACAGAAGAGTCGCTGACTCGAAAGATCGCGGACGTGGGCGAGTATTTCTTGCCGCGGACATTGCGGACGCAGACTGTGGTGAACAGCAAGATCGGAAGCGGCGGGCAGGTGTTTGTTTCGGAGGGGAGCGCGGCGGAAGAAAAATGCGGTGTGTTTCGGCAATTGTTGGGGGCAAGCCTGTTGGCGGAATTGCTGACGGAGCGGGCGGCAGCGTTGGGAAAACGGCGTGAGGAATTGCGGATCGTCATCAAGCCGTCGTTCATGTTGGGGTATGCCAGGAAGGACCGCTCGATCATTACGGATGCGGAGTTGCTTCGGGAACTGGCAGGCTTTTTGCGAGAGCGCGGATTCGGGAATGCGGTGTTGGTGGAATCGGCGAATATCTACGACCAATTTTTCGGGCATCGCAGCGTGGGCGAAGTGGCGGAATATTTTGGGATTCGGGAATGCGGGCTACCCATCGTGGACGGTTCGAGCGACCAGGTGCCGCATGCGTATTTTCGCGGGATGGCGCAGAACACTATTTCACGGAGCTGGAAGGAGGCGGACTTTCGGATTTCGTTTGGGAAAATGCGCAGCCATCCGATCGAAATGGCGTATCTCACGATTGGCAATCTGGAGTGGATGGGCGGGCGGTGTGATGAGTTTCTATTTGTCGAGCGTCAAGCGCATCGAGAAACCGCGTTGATGATGTTGCTGGATGGGTTCCCGCCGGATTTTGTTTTGCTGGATGCGTACGACCAGGCTTCCGATGGGCTTGTGGGAGTGATGGGATGTCCGCGCCCGCAATCGCCTCGGAGAGTTTATGCGGGCGAAGATGCGCTGGCTGTGGATTTGGTAGCGGCGCGGCATATGGGAGTGCGTGAGCCGGAGCAGACGAATATTTTGCGCGCGGCGTGCCATTGGTTTGGCGATCCGCGGGAGCACATCGAAGTTGTCGGCACGAATGAGAATTTGCGCGACTGGCGCGGGCCTTACGAAACTGAATTTTCTACAATTTTGAGTTTTGTCGCGTACCCGGTGTATGTCTTCGGGAGTGGGCGCGGATCTTTGTTTGTTCCGGAGATGGATGAGACGGCGTTCCCTCCGCTCCAGCGCGTGTCGTTTAGTCAGCGTGTTTTGCGCGGGGCGCTGCGCAGACTTCTTGGTTTGCATTTTCCTCGGACGAAAAAGCAGCAGCTTGGTGAAGCTGCGTCCCAATGAAAAAGAGCGTCGTCGTTATCGGCGCGGGAATGGGCGGGCTAACGGCCGCACTGCGGCTGGCGCGCGAGGGATTTCGCGTTCAGGTGCTGGAGGCGCGGGCCGAAGCGGGCGGTTTGGCTTCCGGAATTGTGTATGAGGGGTTTTCGTTTGATGCCGGGCCGTACATTTTGCTGGATCGGCCGGGATTGGAATGGGCGTTTGCATACGTCGGACTGAAGCTCAGCGAGCACATTGATTTGCGGCCGATCGAGCATGTTTACAGTGTGGCTTCGCCGGGCCGTCCTACCGTTAACATTTATTCGAGTGACGCAGCGACTGCGCGCGAGTTGGAACAAACCTGGCCGGGAAGCGGGGAACTGTATCTGCGCTTCGTGCGCAAGACGGGGGCGATTGAAGCCTCACTGCGTCCTTTACTTTACGGCTCGGCACCTGGACCGATGTCGATGGTCGGCGGCGGGCGTTGGCGTCATGCGGGATTTCTTTTGCGGTCGTTGCATTCGGTTTTGCGCACGTCAAGGCTGCCACAGCCCGTTGTGGATGCGCTCTCGATTTGGACGCACGTTGCCGGGCAGCGTCCGGAGGAAGCGCCAAGCCCATTGGCGTTTGTTTCTGCATTGGTTCATTCCGTCGGATGTTTTTATCCCAAGTACGGAATCCGATCTATCCCCTCGGTATTGGCGGAGGCCGCGGCAGCGGCTGGCGTCGAATTTAGATCCCGCACGAAAGTGAAGAAGATTTGTACCGACGGCGTTGCTGTGATCGGAGTGGAGTCCAACGATGGCGAAAAGTTTCCCGCCGATGCAGTGGTTTCCGATTGCGGGATCGCCACGTACCTAGAGTTGCTCGATCGCAAGGAGGGCCCAAGCCAGCAACGCTGCGAGAAACTGCCGCTGCAATCACCGGGCGTATGTGCATACCTCGCGGTGAAGGGAAAGATGAAACCGCCCTATTTGAGATTCTTGCTTCCCGGAGGCGAAGAGCGCTGCCGATTGTTCATTCGGGCAGGCGTGCTGAATCCAGAAGAGAAACAGGGCGAGTGGTATCCGGCGAGATTGCTCGGTCCAATGGACCACGCGAAAGCGCAGAGTTTGGGGCCGGTTGGGCAAGCTGAATATCTTGAAAAATTGCTGGAAGAAAAATGGTGGCAAGAGGGAATTGACGAGCTTCGCGTGCTCGCGCGGCGAACGCCTTCGGAGTGGGGCGCGGAGTATTCGCTCGCGCGAGACAGCATGAATCCAGTGATGACGGCGAAATTCATGCGCGAGGGAAGACTGGCGCATCGTAGTCCGGACGTGCGGGGACTTTATTTGGCGGGGAGCGCGACGCACCCGGGGCAGTGGGTGAGCTTCTGCGCGATTTCGGGAGTGCTCGCGGCGGACTGTTTGCAGAAGGATTTTGCCTGATGGTGCCGACGACAATCGAAACGCACGGCGGACACAAGCTGCGTGTGGCACGCCTCGGCAGCGGGTCGCCAGTGATTTTTCTCCACGGCTATCCAGACAATTTGCAAATTTGGTCGGAACTCGCGCCGCGGCTAGCTTCGCACTACGAAGTGATTGCGTTTGATTGGCCGGGGATGGGATACAGCGAAGCCCGGAGCGGCGGAGCCACGCCGTTTGACTTCGCGCGCCGGCTGCACACGTTGATGGAGGACTGGAAAATCGAAAAGGCTGCGCTCATCGGGCACGATATGGGCGGGCAGCCTGCGCTCGCGTTTGCCGCCGAATACCCGCAGCGAATCAGCCACCTCGTGGTGATGAATTCGCTTGTGATTTGGGATGAGAAGACGTCGTGGGAAATTGCACTGTTACGAAAATTCGGCTGGAACCGCGTTTTGTTGGAGCGTCTGCCGCGAGCGGTATTTTCTCGCGCGATTCGAACATTTTTGCCGCGTGGTTACAAACTCAGCGCGGCGCTTTGCAGCGATCTATGGGAAAGCTTTCAGCGTCCGGAGGTGAGGAAATTTGTGGTGCGGATGTGCGCCGGCTATCAAGGAACCTTGCCGCGACTGAAACAGCTCTATCCAAGCATTCGGACGCCATCGTTATTCTTATGGGCGGATCGCGACAAACATTTTCCCGCTGATCACGCCAAGAAGCTCGCGGAAATGGTTCCCGGCGCCAAACTCGAGATAGTTCCACGAGCCGGCCATTGGATGGCGCTGAATCTTGCGGAGCAAGTTAGCGATCACATTTTGCGATTTCTCGACTCAAGACTGTGCAAGTCGCCTTGACGCATCGTGTATGCGACCGTTAGTCTGACAAGCTCATGCGTTCATCGACGAAGAAGGTACTCATAGCCTTGCTCGGGCTCCTTGTCCTTGGACTGGTTATTTACTTTTCGCGCGGAATTATTAATCTCCAAGGATTTAGCGGGGAAAAACTACTCCACGCCGTTCGCAACTCGAACCCCTATCTTTTGCTCCTTTCGGTCGTTGCTATTTACGGTTGTTATGCGCTTCGCGCACTGCGGTGGAAAGTTTTCCAGGGAAATCTGGGAGAGTCGCATTTTTGGCCGATTTATACGATGACGCTGGCAGGTTTTTCGGCGGTATTCCTTCTGGGACGAGCGGGCGAGCCTATTCGGCCCGTTTTGTTAGCGCGTAAGGAAAAACTTCCTGTCGCGGACATGTTTGGGATTTATGTTCTCGAACGAATCTTCGATCTGGCAAGCATGGCGGTGATTGCGGCGATTGGGCTGCTTCTCTTTAAATCGCATGCGCGAGTTGCCGGGCAGGCCGCAACGCTCCAGGCAGCTGCGAAGACGGGAGGGGCGGTATTTTCCGCGGGGGTTCTGGTAGCCATCGGTTTTTTGGTCTATCTGCGATTGCATGGGACTGCGCTTCTTGAGAAGAATCTGCAGGGGTGGCATGCCGCACATGGCTGGCGGGCGATCGTTGCCCGCATATTGCTTGGGCTTGCGCGAGGCGTGCAAGCAATTCGTTCCACGGGCGAACTGATGCTCGCTGTGTTTTACTCAACGGCTCACTGGTTTTTGGTGCTGTTGGTTTATTTTTGGGTGTCGCATGCGTTTGGCGGCGCGCTGGGGACGATCAATCTCGGCGACGCCATGCTTGTGCTTGCCTTCACGCTGGCTGGATCTGCTGTGCAACTTCCAGGAGTGGGCGGAGGGGCGCAGGTGGCGACATTCCTGGCGTACACAGCAATTCTCGGCATAGAGAAAGAGCCTGCGACCGCCGCGGCAATTGTCCTCTGGCTGATTTCGTTTGCGGCGTGTAGTCTTGCGGGCGTGCCGTTGCTGTTCCATGAAGGGTTTTCGCTAGGAAAGTTGCGGGAGATCGCGAAACAGGAAAAGGAAGAGTTGGAAGTTGAAAGCGCTTAGTTTTTGTAAAGGAAGAAAGAAGGAGATGACTGAGTGAAGTGCCCATTCTGCGCGCATCTGGACGATAAGGTGATCGACTCGCGCGAAGGCCGCGGCGGCGACACGATTCGGCGGCGGCGGGAGTGCCTCAAGTGCAGCCGGCGGTTTACCACCTACGAGCGAATCGACGAAATTCCGTACATGGTGATCAAGAAGGATGGGCGACGCGAGCGATTCGAACGGCAGAAGATTTTGCAGGGATTGCTGAAGGCTTGCGAGAAGCGGCCTGTGGCTACGCCGAAGCTCGAAGGCATCGTCGATGAAATCGAAAGCGTGGTTCACGAAGCGACGGAGCGCGAGCTCACTACGACCGAGATCGGCGAGATGATCATGCACCGGCTGAAAAAACTGGACAAGGTCGCGTACGTGCGATTTGCCTCGGTCTATATGGATTTCAAGGACGTGCAGGAATTCATGTCCGAACTGAAGAATCTATTGAAGGATCGGTCGAAGAAGTAAACGGGATCGGAGAGGGAGGGGTAAGCCCCTCCCCTACAGAGTCGTTGGGAGTCAGCGCGGCCAGACGCCGGCGGTAAACGTTCGAATCGTTGTGAACCCCAGCTTTTCATAGAGCTGAACAGCGCCGTAGTTTTCCGAAGTGACGGTCAGCGTTAATTCCTTAAATTTCATACTGCGCAGCGTTTCGGCGGAGGTCTGCATCAGCATGCGGCCGATGCCATTGCCTTGGTAGCCCGGGAGCACGCAGATCTGGGTCGTGTGGCCGACTCCCGGCGAGACTTCACTTGTAAGGACTGCAGCGATGAGTTCATCGCTGCCCGGCTCGCGGAGCACAAAAGAGGCTCCGGGCACGAAATGGCCGCAGCCTGGAAGCAGGATAATATTTTTTAAAAACTTCAGTGCGCCAGAACGGCTGCGGTACTGATCGTTGATTTCGCCATCGATGTGGTTCGCGTAGGCCAGATAAATCAGCTTGGCGCAGGGCTCGAAGTAGCGGTCATTCCAGCGGTCCAGGCGCATCCCGGCGGAAACTCCGGCCTTGCCCTCGGGCAGCTTTTGCAAATCCTGGAGCATGAATTGGCGGGAGTAGAGACGAAAGCCCTGCTCGCTCAGCGGGACTTCCACCGGTCCGCTGAAAGGCATGAGCTGTGCTTCGATGCGCGAAAGCTGCGGAATCGCGCGCATGGAGAAAAGCATTTCGTCTAGCAGGCGCTGCCCAATGGTGGCTTGCGAAAATTTTGCGGATACGTAGAGGCCCCCGATAAGGCCCTTCTGCTCTTCCAGGACATAAAAGGAGTAGCCCGCGGCGCTGCCGTTTTCGAATGCGACGCATCCCGCGAGGGCGTGCGCGTCCATGAACCGTTTGATCAATTCTAGCGCGCTCCGGTAATCCCAATGGAGTTCGTCGCGCCAGTGCCGCGCTTCCTCTTCAAGGAGCGGCTCAAGTTGGCGGACCGTCGTCTGGCGCAAGTCGACAATATTCATGGAGAAAGAGGACTGCCACGCGGCCCCTGACCGCAAGCTCTATGATAGCCGAATCGGCGGCGGAGCCAACAAGCGAGGCGGCGCGACGATACAATTCCGACACATGGGTGAAATGCGGCCAGAAGTGGCGCGGAACAGGTGTGCTAACATCGCAATTATTGTGCTGCATTGTGAGGGGTAAAAATCGGCGGCGCTGGCCGCGTCATTACACAGACAAAGAATGTCGATCCTCTACGAACTGCGTTATCCAACCAAGTGGTATATGAAGCTCGTCACGGCCTTACTCGCGCTGATTTTCTTTGCGGTGCTTGCGACCGTTGCCATTGCGGGATTTCTTGTCTACCGGATCGTCAAGCCGCAGCGCACCAGCAGCGAAATTGATATGGAGAGTTTTCCGGGTAAGCCGGACCTCGTGGACTTTACAGTTCCGGGGATCGGCACGAGGCATGGCTGGTTTTTTCCGGGACTGCGCGGCGCGCCGACCATTGTTTTATGCCATGGATACGGCTCGAGCCGCGGCGAGTTGCTGACGCTGGTTTCGGCTTTGCAGGATCACCAGTACAATGTGTTTGTTTTTGACTTTGCGGCGCACGGCGGAAATCAAGGAATTACCACGTTTGGCTATCGCGAAGCGGACGAAGTGCGCGCGGCGGTGGACACTGTGGCGGCGCGCAATGACGTCGATCCCGCCCGCATCGGTTTGTGGGGCTACAATTTGGGCGCCTACGCTGCGTTGCGCGAGGCGGAGAACGATCATCGCATCAAGGCCATTGTGCTGGACTCGGTCTACGACGAGCCGCAGCAGATGGTGAAAATCGGCGTGGAGCGCACCGGCCTCGGCGGATTTCCGCTGATGGCGCGCTCGGCGGCATTCAGTTTTACGTGGCTGAATTACAAATATCGCGAAGATCCACCGCTTTCGAAAAAGCTGAATACGCTGGCCGGCGTGCCGAAGCTGTTCATCGAGCCTTCCGATGATCCCGAGCTTGCCGATATTACGCGGCAGATGTTTGTGAAGGCGCCGGAGCCGCGCGACCAGATCATCATTCCACATGGAAATTTTGTATCTATGGATGATGCTGATAAGCGCGATTACGAAAATCGCGTGGTGAGCTTCTTCTTACTTCGGTTGCCCGCTACTGGGACTCCCAGCCACTGATTGAGGTTGAACTCTGTAGAGGAAGTATCCTGTTTTCTTCAGATCGAACGGCAATTCTTCAAACGTAAAGCCCGAACCTGGCTTGTAGACTTGTACCGCCTGTCTCCTATCAGCAGGTAGCCTTGATGCGGATTGTCGGTATCCCAATCAGGGATTTCCTTGTGAAGATAGAAATTTAGGCTGTAGTGCAGGCCTCGGTTCATATACTTGGGAACAAAAAGCGCATCCGTAGGAATAGCTTGGCGCTGAAGTCCCTCCGAGAGTGCCCTGCCAGACGGGTCCCAGTAGAAAAACGATGGCAGGAGTTTGTCTGTGTTCGCGACTCCGAAAAGCATTGGCAAGACGCAGCAGGCTGCCAAACCCTGGCCAAACCTGTTCTTCGACCAGAACGAGATGCCTGCTCCTAGCAAAAGGTTCGAGACGCTTAGTATTCCGAGAATGATGCCAGTGGCAATCCCAAAATTCACGTTGCCCTGTGAGACATGAGGGGCAACGCTTACGACAATCGCAAAACAGCAAGCAAAGAACAGAGAAGAGACAAAGAGCGGTATGGCGAGAGATTTAGTTTTTCCAATTGCAAGTGCGATTAGGGAACGCGCCATGAGCACTACTATTGCCGGAATCGCCGGAAGAATATAACCGGGTAGCTTTGACCTTGAGATGGTGAAAAAGACAAGGCAGAAGAGAGCCCACGATAAGAAAGAAGAGAGAAGTTGGCGAGAGATGCTTTCAAACGCCAGAGTTGGACGGATCCCACAACTAAGGACCATACCGCCAAGGCCGTCCAAGGAAGGAGAGCTATCAGCTAGAACGGCGCCGTAGAACCAGAACGGCTGGATGTGCTGGAATTCGGGGGTGAGGAAGCGTTTGAAATTGTGCTCGATGATGAAGATGCGGAAGAAATCGGGATTGCGGCGGGCGCAGAGGATGTACCAGGGGAGTGCCGTTAGGCAGAAAGCGGCAATGGCTGCCGGATGAAATAGGCGGAATGCGTCGCGCCAGCGTTTTGTGAAGAGCGCCCAAAAGAAAACTGCGCCGCCGCTGAGAATGATTGCGGCGGGGCCCTTCGCGAGAACAGCGAAGCCCAGGAAAAAGCCGAAGAGGATTAGTGCGAGCCATGGCGTGCGTGGGAGGATGGGAGAGTTTCTCGTTGCGGGTCAGGCCGAGGACGACTGCGGCGCAGACCATGGCAATGGTGAGCATGCCGCTGAAAGGCATGTCGGTAGCGGCGGCGTGCGAGAAGCCGATCATGCCGACCGATGTGGGGAGCAGCAGCAACAGCCAGCGTGCGGTTTCCGCGCCATAGAGACGCAATGCCAACCACGCCAGCGCGAGAGTTGCAAGGAGCGCGGAAATCGCGCTTGGCAATCGCGCCGCGGCTTCGCTTACACCGAAGAGTTTGAAGGAAAGGGCGGCGCCCCAATAGAAGAGTGGTGGCTTTTCGAACCAGGGCTTTCCATAGAGTCGAGGAGTGACCCAATCGCCCGTCTCTGCCATGTCGCGCGCAATCCAGGCGTAACGCGGCTCGTCTGGCCCGACAAATCCTATCGCTCCAAGATGGCTGAAATAACAAACATAGAGTGTTGCGACAATGAGAATGGCCCAGCCGATGCGGGCTGCAGGGCTGGACTGCGAATTCTCAGCGATGGCAGTAGGCGATTCAGCTCACGGAAGGGAAAGTCTAGCATTGAACCTCTATCTTCGAAGCGGCCACCTCTTGCATACTGTCGCGCGTCGGCCGCCGCGCGGTCGTTTTGGCAACCAATGAAAGAATGGCTCGAATACGCCCCCGTTTGGCTGATCTTGAAGACTCTTGGCGCCCTCCCGCGAGGCGTCGCGCGCGGGTTCGCAGCATCAGTGACAAGTCTGCTCTTTTTCTTGCAACCAAGGTTGCGCAAGACAGCAGAGTTCAACTTGCGCCTCGCTTTCCCTGACTGGACCGGCGCGCAGCGTAAAGACACGACCCGCAAAATGGTACGCAATCTTGGCTGGATGGCTGCGGAATTTGCGCGATTGCCGCGCCTTACAAAAAAAAATATTGAAGACGTTGTGATTCTCGAGGGGCACGAAAATTTTCTGGAAGGACAGCGGCGCGGCAAAGGCGTCCTTTACTTGACTGGCCACATCGGCGCATGGGAACTCTCTTCCTTTGCGCACGCGCTCTACGGCTACCCGCTGCATTACATGGCGAGGCCTCTCGACAACAAGCGCCTCGATGCGCTCGTCAACCAGTACCGTTGCGCCTCGGGCAATCTGCCCATCTTCAAGAATGAGTCCGCGCGCGTCATGCTGAAAATTCTGAAAGACTCTGGAACTGTTGGCATCCTCGCCGATCAAAACACGCTGCCGGCCGAAGGCGTGTTCGTCGATTTCTTCGGCAAGCTCGCGTGTACCACGACAGGCCTCGCGCGAGTGGCCTTGCACACCGGTGCTGCCGTCGTGCCGGGTTACGCCTATTGGGATGAGACCATTCAAAAATATCGCCTGCGGTTCGAACCTCCTGTGGAGCTGATTCAAACTGGCGACACCGAACGCGACGTCTTTGAAAATACGCAGCGGTTTGCCAAAGTAATCGAAGAAATTATTCGCAAACATCCCGACCAATGGGTTTGGGTTCACAAGCGCTGGAAGACCAGGCCCAAAGGCGAGCCCGCGCTGTATGATTTTTGAGAGAGGTCTTCGATGATGCAAACGGCGAAGTCGTTGGCTGAAGCGGTTGGCGCAAAGCTGGAAGGCGATGGCGCGATCGAGTTGCGCGGCGTAGCAGCGCCTGAGCGCGCCGGCCCGCACGATCTCATTTATGTGGAGAAGGCCAAGCATGCGGACCGGGCCGCCGCGTCGGCCGCGCTCTGCGTGATAGCGGCGGAAAATATTGCCATGCCCGGGAAGGCGGTTCTGCGAAGTTCGCAACCGAAAGTGGCGTTTGCAAAAGCGGCTGCCTTGATTCTTGGAAAGAGCCCCATTGCCACGGGAATTCATCCGACGGCGATCGTAGCACCGCTGGCGAGAGTCAGTGCAAGCGCGGGCATCGGGCCATTTGCGGTGATTGGCGAAGACGCTCACATCGGCGAAGGCACGCAAATCGGCGCGCACAGCGTAATTGGCGCGGGGTGCTGGATCGGCGATAACTGCCGCATCCACCCGCGCGTGACGCTCTACGCGGGCGTTCGCCTCGGGCATCGCGTGGAAATTCACTCCGGCGCAGTCATCGGCGCGGACGGCTTCGGCTACGCGCTGGGAGAGGGCCGCTACTGGAAATTTCCGCAAGCAGGCATCGTGGAAATCGCGGACGATGTCGAAATCGGCGCGAACACGACCATCGATCGCGGCTCGCTCGACGACACGCGCATCGCCGAAGGCGTTAAATTGGACAATCTCGTACACATCGGCCACAACTGCCAGATCGGCGCGCACACCGTAATGGCGGCGCAGGCCGGTCTTTCCGGCTCGTGCGATTTCGGCAAGAATGTGGTCGTCGGCGGCCAGGCTGGTTTTGGAGAGCAATGCTATTTGGAAGATGGCGCGGTCATCGGCGGCCAGTCCGGTGTCCTCGGAGGCAAAGTAATTCGCACCGGGCAAACTGTTTGGGGAACTCCCGCGCGCCCGCTGGAAAAGTTCAAAGAACAATTCGCGTGGCAGGCGCGTCTACCGGAACTGGCCGCACGCATCAAAGAATTAGAAGCCAAACTGGAAACCCAGTCAAAAAGCCCCGACTAGAAGGGAAGATGTGAGCACAACTCCACGCTGGCGCGTGATCGTGATTGGCGGCCACACCCGCAGTATTGGCAAAACGCAACTCGTGTGCGACATCATCAGCGCTTTTCCGCAGGTCAACTGGATTGCGGGAAAAATCACGCAGTACGGCCACGGCGTTTGCGCACAGAACGGCAACAATTGCGACTGTGCTCCCGACGAGCACATCTGCGCCATCGAATGGGAAGCACACCCGCAATCAGGAACGGACAGCGCCAGATTCTTGGCGGCAGGCGCGAAGCGCTCGTTTTGGCTAAGAACCAAGCAAGGCTTTCTCGCCGAGGGCTTGCCACTGATGCGAGATGCTCTCAAGCAAACTTTCTCGGGATCGGAAGAAGATTCGCCGCCGCTGATTCTCGAAAGCAATTCGCTTTTGCAATTTCTGAAGCCGAGCCTCTATTTCGCAGTTGTCGATCCAGCCCGTGAAGACTTCAAAGACTCCGCTCGCGTCGCGCTAGACCGCGCCGATGCACTCGTTCTTCGCGGTTCGCTGGACGACCCTGCCGCCGCGCCATCCTGGATTAAGCTTCCTGCCAATTTGCTTCGTACCATGCCTTCCGTCTCCCAGCGCGAGGGAGAACCCTTGCCCGAGCCCTTGCATGTACTCATCGAACGGGTGTTGCAATGCCCGCCAAGCATCGCCCTTTAAGAAAAATTGACAACGATTGGTAACCCTCCCGCATCTTAGAAGTTGACCCATTGCCGGAAGACAGCGATAATTTAGTGGTACTCGTGTTACTCGGTATCCATGGGCTCCGGCGCTCGTGCCGGATTCCAGTGGGAAGTGGCTAGGAATAAAGCGGTTAGGCCGGTTGCGGCCAGATTGGGCGACTTTAATTCGCCCGCATTTCGAGTGAACTTTGCTTCGGGGGACTCGATTTGGCGACAGGTACTCGGATCGGACTAGACAAGCCCGCGCATGCCATGCCGCCTCTTTGGCATGAGGAAGACCTGTCGGGCTCGCTAGAACAGGCCATCGAAAACGGCGCAAATCATCTACTTTCCCTGCAAGCCGAAGAAGGCTATTGGCTCGGCGAACTTGAAGCCGATACCACCCTCGAATCCGATTACATTTATTATTTGTATGTTCTTGGTAAAGCCGATCCCGTCCGCATCGCCAAGCTCGCCAACTATGTTCGCGGGCGCCAATTGCCCGACGGCGGATGGAACATTTTTCCGGGTGGTCCTTCCGATCTCAATGCAACCTGTAAGGCGTATTTTGCGCTGAAACTCGCCGGCGATGACATCCAAGCGCCGCACATGACGCAAGCGCGCGCAGTGGTGCACGGACTTGGCGGCCTCGAACTCACAAATTCCTATGTTCGCTTTTATCTGGCGCTGATTGGCGCTGTTGGCTGGGAGCTTGTTCCCTCGATACCTCCGGAACTGTTACTTTTGCCGACCTGGTTTTATCTGAACATTTACGAGATGTCTTCGTGGACGCGCGGCATTGTCATTCCCATGGCGATACTTTCCGCGCTGCGGCCGGATTGGCGTTTGCCAGAGCGCGCTCGCGTCGACGAACTTTTCAAGGATATCTCGCACAAAGCCGCTGCTTTCGATTGGAGCCAGCAGCTCATCTCCTGGCGCAACGTTTTCCTGGCGATAGATCGCGGCCTGAAACTTTACGAAAAACTTCCCTGGAAGCCGCTTCGCAACCGCGCGCTTCGCGAAGCGAAAGCCTGGATGCTCGCGCACATCGAGCGCAGCGAAGGCCTCGCGGCCATCTACCCCGCGATGATGAATTCGATTTTCGCGTTAATGGCGCTGGGCCACGGTCCCGACGATCCGATCACTTCTCGCGAGATTCGCGAATTTTCCCGATTCGAGATCGAAGAAGGAGACACAATTCGCATGCAGCCTTGTGTTTCCCCGGTTTGGGACACCTGCATCGCCATGGTTTCTCTGGAAGAGGCTGGTCTGCCCGCCGATCATCCGGCGATCGTGAAAGCCGCGGATTGGATGCTCTCCAAGCAAGTTCTCGGCCCCGGCGATTGGCAATTCAAGAATAGAGATGCCGAACCCGGAGGCTGGGCTTTCGAGTTTCGCAACGATTTTTTTCCTGATGTGGACGATACGGCGTTTGTTTTGATGGCGCTGCAGCGCGTAAAGCATCCCGATCCCGAGCGCATGGAAACAGCGGTTCGGCTCGGACTCCAATGGCTGCTCAGCATGCAGAACAAAGATGGCGGCTGGGGCGCTTTCGATCGTGACAACGACCGAAAACTCTTGTGCAACATTCCATTCGCCGATCACAACGCAATGATCGATCCGTCGACGGCGGACGTGACCGCTCGCGTTGTTGAATGCCTTGGCCGATTTGGCTGGCCTGCGGAGCATCCCGCTATTCAACGAGGTGTAAAGTTTTTGCTCAAGGATCAGTGCGAAGACGGCTCGTGGTTCGGACGTTGGGGCGTGAATTACGTCTACGGCACCAGCGGCGCGCTGCGTGCACTCGAAACGGTTTCGCTGACGGCAAAAGAGTTTTGCCAGCGCGCGGTTACCTGGCTGCGGGACGTTCAGAAATCGGATGGTAGTTTCGGCGAATCCTTGTGGAGCTACACCGATCCAGCCACCAAGGGACAGGGCAACAGCACCGCGTCGCAAACAGCCTGGGGTTTAATTGGATTGCTCGCCGGCGCACAGCCGAATGATTCTGCGGTTCAAAAGGCCGTTTCTTATCTCGTCCACCAGCAAAATACGGATGGCTCGTGGAGCGAAGCCGAGTTTACCGGCACCGGATTTCCCGGCGTGTTCTATCTGAAGTATCACCTCTACCGCAACTCGTTCCCGCTGTATGCACTCGCACGCTTTCGCAATCAGCTGCAAGGACCGCACGAATATTGCGCCATGAAATTCCAGCCAGCCGAATTTCGGCTGCGGAGCGGGTTCTAGAGCCCCCAATGACGTTTTCTCTGCGGCTCACCGCGGATTTAACACTTGCCCTTGCTGCCCGCGCGTTTGGCAACAAGCAGGGCTATCCTCCGATCTTGCAGCTCTCGGCGGACACCAATTTCCATACTGCTCCCGCATTTTCTTCCGCGGGCGTCCAGCAGGCAGGTAGTGATTCATCGCCGTCCGACGCGGTCGTTTCGCGATACCGGTCGCCGATCGTTTGGATTTCCGGCCCCGAGCCGTTGGATTACGCCGAAGTTCCCCGCTTCACTAACGCGCTGGCGGCATCCGGGCGAAGCGTCTTCCTGGAGACTTCCGGCGCTTTGTTAAAACGGCGCCTCCATGAATTTCAGCCGTCTGACCGTTTTTACTTCACAGTATGTTTCGACGGCCTCGCGCCGGGGCATGACCTGCGCAACGCTCGTGAAGGTGCTTTCGCTGTGGCAGTGGAAGCCATTCGCATGGCCAGGCTGGCAGGCTTTCTCACTTGCGCTCTTCTGGTTGTGCAATCACAGACGGTGCCGGGAGAACTTGAGCAACTTCACGCGGAAATCCGCAAACTCGACATCGACGGATGTTTGATAATTCGCTCGGCTCGCACGCCCGAACTTGAACGGACGGTCAAGCAACTCCGCAGTCGTTTGCTGAGTTGGCGCTGGGCGCTGCTCTCGGATTTGGTGGAATCCGTGGCACTGCCGGCGGCTTCGCGAAATTCTTGCGGGATCGATAGTCAGCCCCTTCCCGAGCCGCAGCCAGGCGATTTTGAGGAAGGCGCCGAAGTCGGATGACGACTCTGGTTACAGGAGCGTCGGGATTTCTCGGCAGCCACGTCGCGCGGCAACTGGTTGCTCGCGGCGACACGGTGCGCGTCTTGATGCGTGCCTCCAGCACCAACCGCGCTGTCGGAGATCTTTCCCTGGAATACGCGACTGGCGATTTGCGCGACGCCGCTTCTCTCGATCGTGCCCTAGTCGGTGTAAAGACCGTTTTTCACGTGGCAGCTGACTACCGCCTGTGGGCTAAAAAATCGCGCGATATTTACGATTCCAATGTCGGCGGTACGAAGAACTTGCTCGAAGCTGCGAAGCGCGCCGGTGTTGAAAAATTTATTTACACCAGTACGGTGGCGACGATTGCCGTCGATCGGCCCGAATTGCCAACAGAAGCCACTGACGCCAGGCTCGAAGAGATGGTCGGCCACTATAAACGCTCGAAATGGATGGCTGAACGCGAAGCGCTCGATGCAGCAAGACAGGGACTGCCCCTCGTTGTAGCCATGCCTACGACTCCCGTTGGCCCCGGAGACTGGAAACCCACTCCTACGGGTAAAATTGTCCTCGATTTTCTAAATGGAAAAATGCCCGGTTACGTCGAGACCGGCCTGAATTTTGTCGGCGCGGAAGAGTGTGCCGCGGGACACTTGCTCGCCGCGGAAAAAGGCAAAGTGGGCGAGCGCTATCTTCTCGGGGCCGAAAATTTAACACTCAAAACAATGTTGGACACGCTCGCCAGAATAACGGGTTTGCCGGCTCCGTCGCTGAAGATTCCTCACGGCCTGGCTTTGGGTGTAGCCTACATGAACACGGCGTTCTCCCGGCTCATCGGAAGAGAGCCGCAAATTCCTGTCGAAGGCGTAAAAATCGCCCGGCACATGATGTTCGTGGATTGCACCCGAGCCCAACGCGAACTTGGTTTTAAGCCTGGCTCGGTTGCCGCAGCCTTGGAACGCGCGGTCCGCTGGTACGAAGCAAACGGCTACGTGAAACCCAGCCGCGCCAAAAAAATGTTACGCGCCGCCGCGTAGAACGAAGCCGTTGGACCGGGCCACGCGCCCAATTCTTGGATATGGGTTGTAGGGGAGGGCTTGTTTACCCTGGAAGGGCCCCGCCCGTCTTGCGAGACAGCAAAGTTGTAGCTTTGAGCCTTCGTCGGGCATCATAAGATTTACACAAGTTTTACAGAATCATGCGCATCCTAGTCACCTTCGCCATCAAAGCCGAGTTCTCGCAATGGTCCTCTCGCCATCCCTTTGTCCCCTACGAATTTGAAAATTGGGAGCGCCGTCGCGAATTCGATCTCTTCAAAGCCAACATCGGCCCGAACGAAGTGACAGTGCTTCTAACCGGCATAGGCGGTGAGAGCGCCGCGAAGGCAATCTCGTCCATACCAGCAGAAGTTCACGATATCTGCATTTCCTCCGGACTCGCTGGTTCCCTCGACGCTGCATTGACCCCAGGTGACGTGGTTGTGGCGCACAACGCGGAAACTCTGGACCGTAGGTGCCAGGCCACGAGTGACGCAGCCCTCTTCGACCTTGCCGTTACCTACGGCGCAAAGCCCGTGAATGTCTCCCTAACTTCTGAGAAAATCGTAGCGACCGCCGAGGCGAAGGAAGAACTCAGCAAAAAGGGAAGTATCGTGGAAATGGAGTCAGCTTACATCTTAGCGACTGCAGCGCAACGCGGCGTGCCAGCTGTGGCCGTTCGCGCCATCAGCGACGCTGTGGATGAAGATTTGCCCGTTGATTTTGGCCGCATTCTCGATTCCCATGGCCATCTGAAAATGGGCGGTTTACTCAAAGAAGTTGGTCTCAGTCCATACCGCATTCCCTTGCTGATCCAATTCGGAAGGCAGAGCCGCGCCGCGGCTAACTCCTTGGCAGACTTTTTAGATCGTTACGTTTATGCAATCTCGCAAAACTGGACGCGCCTTGCTCCTCCAAAAATAGAAGAGGTCTCTGCGACATGAGCAGCATCGGAACGGCATCAGAGACTCTGAGCTTCGTCGGGCCTATCCCGAAAACGATGCGCGCGGGTGTCTTTCGCGACAAAGGCGTCGTCCATGTTGAAGAAGTCCCCGTCCCTGAAGTCGGCGACGGCGAAGTGCTCATCAAAGTCGCGGCCTGCGGCATCTGCGGCACGGACATTAAGAAAATTTTCCAGCGTTACGTCGAGCCGCCGCAAATCCTCGGCCACGAGCTCGCCGGCACGGTCGTAGCGGTAGGTCGCGGCGTGGAAAAGTGGACGCCGGGCGATCGCGTGATGAGCTTTCACCACACCCCCTGTGCCCGGTGCTTTTACTGCGAAAAGCGCCTCTTCTCCCAATGCAAGCAATACAAAACGACCGGCTTGACCGCTGGGTTCACGCCAAATGGCGGCGGCTTCGCTCAATACGTGAAAGCCATGCCATGGGTCACCGAGCGCGGCATCGTTGCGCTGCCCGACAACGTTAGCTTCGAAGAAGCCACTTTCATAGAACCGATCAATACCATCGTGAAAGCCGTTCAAAAGGCCCGCATCGTCGCGGATGAAACGGTCCTTATCCTGGGTTGTGGCCCTATTGGCCTGCAATTGCTCATGGTCAGTAAGCTCGAAGGGGCCAAGCTATATACCAGTGATCCAATTCCACAGCGACGTCAAAAAAGCCTCTCCCTCGGTGCCATCGAGTCGTTTGACCCAACCAGTGGTAAGCTTATAGAAGAAGTGCGGGCTCGTACGGACGGTCGTGGGGCGGACGCAGTGCTTGTTGCCGTAGCACATCCGTCGGTGGTAACGGATGCCTTGGCAATGGCGCGGCCCGGGGGGCGCGTTTTGCTCTTCGCGGCAAACGATCCGGTCACAAAGATCGAGTTTCCTGCCGCGGCTGTGGGGATCGACGAAAAGGAAATCCTGGGCAGCTATAGCGCGGCGGTAGACATCCAAGAATCAGCCGCGGATCTGGTGCTGGGAAAGAAACTTCCAGTGATGGAAATCGTCACGCACCGCTTCACACTGGATAGAATCCAGGAAGCCCTGGAGCTGGCAGCCAGGCCCACGGCCGAATCGCTGAAGATTCTGATCACGCACGCATGAAAACGACCACGACAAAGAAAACGGAAGTCGGAGATGAAGTGAAATTTGCCGTCGCGCGAGTCGCCGTACCGTCAAGGATGACCGCAGCCGTGTTGTATGGCAGCGAAGATCTGCGCATTGAGATGATCGACGTGCCGCACCTCGCCGCCGACGAAGTACTCCTCCGCGTTCGCCTCGCGCTCACTGACGGCACTGACCTGAAAGTTTGGAAACGCGGCTACCACGCCAAAATGATTCAGCCGCCCGCCGTCTTTGGCCACGAAGTCGTCGGAGATATCGCAGCCGTGGGGAAGCGTGTGGACGCTCGCTGGCGCATTGGCATGCGCGTTGTCGCCGCGAATTCCGCGCCCTGCCTGCGTTGTTACCACTGCCGCCGCGGACAGGAAAATCTTTGCGAAGACTTGCTCTTCAACAATGGCGCGTACGCCGAATACATGCGTATCCCCGGCCGCATCGCTATGGAAAACATGCTCGAAGTGCCGCACTCCGTCGATGACGGCAGCGCCGCGCTTGTCGAGCCGCTCGCCTGCGTGCTTCGTGGCATACACGAAATGGAAGTTCGCGCCGGCGATACCGCGGCCGTAATTGGCTGTGGACCCATTGGATTGACGTACGTGCGTATGCTTTCGCGCCGCGGCGTTCGTGTGATTGCACTGGCACGCCGTTCCGCGCCTCTCGATGTTGCCCGCAGGCTGGGAGCGATTGCCACTATCAACGTCACGGAAACAGCAGACGTTGTCGCAGCCGTGAAATCTTTGACGGAAGACCAACGTGGCCCCGATTCCGTCGTAGAAGCGGCTGGAAATCCCGCCACTTGGCAACAAGCGCTGGCTATGGTTCGCCGCGGTGGCGTCGTAAATTTCTTCAGCGGCCTGCCTTCGGGAACGAACGTATCGATCGATCCCGCCGCTATCCATTATTCCGAGATCAAGCTGATATCGCCCTTTCACCACACTCCGCGCTTCATCCGCGAAGCTCTAGAAGCCATTCGCCGCGGCGATATCGTCGGGCAGGATTTCGTGACGGAAGAAATCCGGTTGACCGAATTGCCGCAAGCTTTCGAGCGCATGAAGATCCGCAGCGGCGAAATCAAGCTGGCCGTGAGGCCGTGACTTTGGAGTGCGGCAGCCGCGCTGCCGCTTTCGGCGCTGGCGGGCCAAAGCGCATCGATCCAGTTCTCCAGTGTCAACTTACGCAGGGCCATTAGCTTTTGTCATTCCGAGCAAAGCGAGGAATCTGCTTTTCCATGTTGCGTCCAGGTGAACTCGAAATTGCCGAGCGTGCCCCAGCGCGTGACTGCTCTCCAGCAGCGGCACAGGAATACACGCGCTGGCTCGCCACGCATCACTACGAAAATTTCAATGTAGCTTCCTGGCTGCTCCCCAAAGAGCTTCATCAACATTTCTACAATCTCTACGCTTACTGTCGCTGGGCCGACGATCTAAGCGACGAAGTCCCTCAAAAAGAGCGCGCTCTGGAGCTCCTCGATTGGTGGGAACGCGAGCTCGACGCTTGTTACGAGGGACGCCCGTCCCATCCCGTATTTGTCGCACTTCGCGAAACCATCGTTGTCAAAAATATTCCCAAGCAGCCGTTCGCCGATTTGTTGCGAGCTTTTCGCCAGGACCAAAACGTAAAGCGCTATCCAACATGGGATTCCATGATCGGCTATTGCGTTTATTCCGCGAATCCCGTTGGGCGCCTGGTCCTCTATCTCTGCGGCTACCGCGATGAAGAGCGCCAAGCAATGTCCGACGCTACGTGTACGGCCCTCCAGCTTGCAAATTTCTGGCAAGACGTTGAGCGCGACCTCGAGAAGGGCCGCATCTACATTCCGCTCGACGTCGCCACGGCTCACGGACTAACCGAAAGCGACATCGTCGAGCGCCGCTTCGACGAACGCTACGTCAGTCTGATGAAAGATTTGATCGCGCGTACCCGCGTTCTCTTTTCGCAAGGCGCTCCGCTAGCAAAGATGGTCAGCGGCCGCTTGAGCGTCGACCTCGAAATGTTCAGCCGCGGTGGCGTGGCGGTTCTCGACGCGATTGAGAAGATGGGCTACGACACGCTCCACCAGCGCCCAGCAATCAGCAAAGCCAAACAAGCAACCCTCCTTGTCCGCTCGCTCTTAGCGCATTTCGTCGCAAAACCTATCCGGCCCGAGTCAGAAGCAGGAGGCTTCGCCCCTGTAGTGGCGCAGCATGCTGCGCCCGAATCGCCCCAAGCAGTCATTTCCGTATCCGACTCCTACGATGCCTGCCACCGCATCGCCCGCGCCGCTCATAGCAATTTCTACTACGCGTTCTATCTGCTGCCAAAGTCGAAGCGCGACGGGCTTGCCGCGCTTTACGCCTTCATGCGCCTGGTCGATGACGTCGCCGACGAAGGCGATGATCTCGCGGCCAAGCAACGTGGCCTCGCGAAGTGGCGCGCCGCCTTCGATGAAGCGGTCACCGGCCACTCCCAAGTTTTTGATGGCTCGGCCGCAAAGCCTCTTCCTTCGGAGCCGCTATACGGTGAGGCCGAAGTCCTGCCCGCGCTCGTCGACACCATGCAGCGGTACAAAATGCCCGCCCGCTATCTCCACGATTTAATCAGCGGCGCAGAAATGGATCTGACTCTCCGTACCTACCCGACTTTCGACCGCCTCCGCGAATACTGTTATCGCGTCGCCGGCACGGTGGGCCTGACCTGTACTCACGTTTTCGGTTTTCAAGATTCGCGCGCCCTCGACCTCGCAGAAAAACTCGGACTGGCGTTTCAGCTCACCAACATCATCCGCGACGTCCACGAAGACTACGCCGTAGGCCGCGTCTATCTCCCCGAAGAAGATCTCGCGCGTTACGCAATTTCTCCTCAGGATTTTGGCAAAAGCGAGGCCACTCTCGGTGTTCGTGAACTCCTCCGTTTTGAAACGGACCGCGCCTGGCAATGTTACGAAGAAGGCTCCGCACTTTTCGGACTAATCGACGCGGAAAGCCGCGGCGCCCTCTGGCTTTTGGTTCACACGTACAGCGCCTTGTTAGCCCGCATTGAATCTCTCGACTTCGCCGTTTTCGGCGAACGCGTGCGGCTCTCGAAAGCGGAAAAAATGTTGTTCATCGCAAAGGCGCGCTTTGGCCGCCTCTCGGAAGAGAATATTCTTGAAAAGCGTAATCGTGATCGGCGGCGGGCTGGCGGGACTGGCAGCCAGCGTCGCGCTAGCTGAAGCGGGCTGGCGCGTTCGTCTCTTTGAGCAGCGCCCGTTCCTTGGCGGACGCGCGGCTTCCTACGTTCTGCCCAATGGCGAGCACGTCGACAATTGCCAGCACGTCACTTTCGGGTGCTGTACCAACCTTGAAGATTTCTATCGCCGCGTCGGCTCCGCCGGCAAAATAAAATTCTTCGACCGCATGATCCTTCTCGATCCGCAAGGGCGTCGAGGTGAAATGCACGCCGGCATCCTTCCCGCGCCCTTTCACATGACAGGCTCTTTCCTCACTTTTTCTCCGCTCGCGCTTAAGGATAAGCTCGCCATCGCCCGAGCTTTCTATTCAATACTGCAAAGTGGCGGCCATCCGCACGATGTCGACGAACCCGGCGGCATCTCCATGCTCGAATGGCTTCGCCGCCGCAAACAAACTCCTGCTGCCATCAGCCGCTTCTGGCGCGTAGTCCTCGTCAGCGCTCTCTCGGAAGAACTTGACCGCATCGACGCCCGGTACGGCATCGACGTTTTCTGGAAAGCCGTCCTCTCCAACAAGACCGGCTACCGCATGGGCGTCCCCACCGTCGCTCTCGGCGATCTCTACGAAGGCTGCCGCGCTGCTATTGAAACCAAGGGCGGGGAAGTAATCTTTCGTTCTCCACTCCGTGGCCTGCGTATCGAAAACGGAAAGCTGCTCGCGGTCCTCTTCGACGAAAGCCGCGAAGAATCCGCCGCCGCCTACGTCCTGGCCCTTCCCCACGTCGCGCTCTCCGAACTTCTTCCCGAAAGCCTCAAGCAAACCGATACCTCGCTCGGCAATCTCGACAAAATCATCGACGCGTCCATCACCGGCGTCCATCTGTGGTTCGATCGCCAAGTCATGACCGAACCATTCCTCTCTTTGCTCGACACCACCACGCAATGGATCTTCAACAAATCCGCCCTCTACGCCGGCACAAATGGCGCGACCGCCGCGACGGACAAAGGCCAATATCTGCAACTGGTGATCAGCGCTTCCCACGATCTTCTCCAAATGCCGCGCCAGGAAATCATCGATCTCTGCCTCAAAGAGGTGCGCCACGCGCTTCCCGCCGCCCGCGAAGCCAACCTCCTCAAAGCCACCGTTATCAAAGAAGCCGCCGCCACATTTTCCCCGCAACCCGGCGTCGACCGCTGGCGTCCTATGCAACAGACAAGTATCGGTGGTCTGTTCCTAGCAGGCGACTGGACCGCCACGGGCTGGCCTGCCACCATGGAAGGAGCAGTTCGCAGCGGCTATCTTGCAGCAGAAGCAATATTGCGCAGCGAGGGAACACCACAACATTTTATTCAGCCCGATCTAAAGCCTGACGGACTGGCCGGCCTCTGGGCCAAAACCTAATTCGCGGCCTGTAGGGGCGGGGCTTGCCCCACCCACGTTGCCACGCGCGAGATTGGAAAGGCTATCGATCGACAGCACAGCGAATCATGGCAAAGTTTCATTCGACAGAGACGAGCTTTTCGAAAGCGCCAATCTTTCGCTCTGCAAGGGTAAGCTCCTCAGATTTCTTGTCGAGCGCAAGGTAGGCATCGGAGTTCGTTTGCTGGAAAGCTTCGTAATCTTTCTCGGTTTCCCAGAAGTCACAAGTCATGTAGGTGCGTTCACGAAAGGGATCGCGCAGCAGGAGAGTCCGCTGGTAACAAGGATCGCGACGGAACAGCTGGGCCCAGTCTCCATCAGGCCCATATACACTTTCAAACCGTTCGTCACATCCTGGCTTGACATCGAACTCCCATAGGACTAAAAACATAGATGTCCCATCTCCTGCTTGGACGTAGCCAATCCTGTTCTGATCCTCTGGGTAACGATTGCGCTGTGGGCCGAGTGTAACAATCCGGTCAGATATATCACAAGGTCAGCGCGCGCATGGGCGCGGAAGCTTAGGCGGTCATAGTCACAGTCCGGCATTGCGCCCGGACGGAGGCGTTTGTGGATCGAAAGTACGGTCATCGCGGATACCGCGACACGGAAAAAGGCGATAAGAAAGAAAAGCACGAGCGGAAGCCGCCGCAGGGCGGTCCGCGCGCCGATCAATTCGGTCCGCGCACGCCGCGCATGGTCGGCACCGTCACTCGCGGCCGCTGTTCTAATTGCGGTGCCGTGCTTAACTGCCGGTTTCGACCCCAACGGCCAATGTCCCAAGTGCCAGTTTGAGCTTCACAGCTGCAAGCAATGTCGTTTCTTCGATTCCGGCGCCCAATTCGAGTGTACGCAGCCCGTCCCCGAACGCATCACTCCCAAGGACACCAAGAACGATTGCAAGTTTTACGAGTTCCGCATGACCATCGAGAAAGATACTGCCCCCACTTCCTACGCCCAGCCCGCTCAAGTGGCGGCTGCTGCTGCTGCTCCCCCGCCGCGAACGAACGACGCTCGCCAGGCCTTTGAAGATCTTTTCAAAAAATAGTTCGTGAAGTAATTCAGGAACTGCCTGATCCTCGCAGTTTTTCTGTCCCCCAAATCATCAGCTCTCTTCGGCTTCGCTCGGCGCTCCCGCAACAATACGTTTTAACGATATTGCCGATGCAAACGTTGCGTTGGCCTGACGCCACTGCCGGGTCTAGAATCCTTTCAATCGGAGCCTCGCGAGTGGCTCCGTGAAACTTTCCAGGCAGGTCAAACGGCCCCGGCAAAAAATCGGAGGTTCCATCATGAAGAAGTTCATTCTGCTATGTGTTTCCGCTCTTATGTTCGCCGCGATGCCCCTTGTTGCTCAGGACGACGGTCATTCCAAGAAGCCCCTCACTGCTACTGGCACCATCAGTCAGGACCGAGAGTCCTTCATCTGTGACAAGGATCACAAGACCTTGAAGATTGCCAACCCCGGGGCCCTGAGTGACATGGAAGGCCAGCACGCCAAGCTCACCTATCGTCTCTCTTCTGCTCCCGGCGAAATCTTCGTGACTTCCGCCGCGACCGTCCAGGACCAAGCTGTCGCTCACAACGCTGGCGATCCCCCCGCCCCCAAATAGTTCCTTTCAATCCGCCGCCTTCGGGCTGCAACCCGTTGCTTTGCGGCTTCATTGACTAGCTGTTCCGCCCAGATGGAGTAGTTTGCCAGCTTGCGCTTCCTACCTCGAGGTGTCCCACGGAGTAGCGGACCTTGCTCGGCTCTTTGCACTCCTCACGATAGAATTTTCCTCTTGGCTCGCGCGTCCTCCCGACTATACTTTTGTTCGTCCGCACGCCGGACGTCTTTCGGAGGATACTCTGCATGACCAACGATTCGCATCCGACCCGGAACGCAGTTCTCAACGTGCACATGAGCGAGTTCTGGTCGGGCGACCTGGGCCTTACTCTCACCACCATCTCTCTCGTGGTTCTCATCTTTGTAATCACGCCGCTTCGCGAAGCAGGTCTTCCAGGGCGCCTAATCTTCGATCTCGTTATGGTCACCCTCATGATTTCCGGCTCGCTGGCAGTAAGCCAAAGCCGCAGCGCCACGGCTTTGATGGTCGTCGTTGTTTTTGTAGACGGGGCGGTCTTGGGAGCTGGCCGTCTCCATCCGACTCCTATTCTTCATCAGTTCGGGAGCATTCTCTCCACTGTCACGCTCCTTCTTTATGTGCGTATCGTCTTGCTCGTCATGTTTCGCAAGGGCCCCATTACCTGGAGCCGCATTCAAGGGGGCGTATGCGCTTACCTTCTTCTCGGCATGGCCTGGGCATCTGCGTACCAATTTCTGGTGCAGCGTTACCCTGACTCTATCCAGTTCGTTTCTCAGCCGGTGGATATCGACCAACTTACGTCGAAGCTTACCTATTTTAGTTTTGGAGTACTTACAAGCTTGGGCAGCGACATCGCCCCGGTGCTTCCCTTTGCACGCTCGCTTGCCCTCGGCGAGGCTGTCGTTGGCCAACTGTGCCCAGCGCTCCTCATGGGTGCCCTTGTAGCCATGGCCATGCAATCGCGAGCCAAATCCTGACCGGTGCGCACATCGGAACCGTGTTCAGTTGGGATGAGCCTGCAATTAGTGACGCAAAATCACTTTCTGCCTTTCCTAACCTTACAAGCCACGAACGGCTCGGTAATGGGTCAGGTTCCGATTACCCGTGCGAGCCCAACTGGAAACTTGGCACCATGTCCGGGAACCGGGCTCCCCGGAGTTAGCGTCGCCGATCCATAAAATTCCACAAACTGCGCAAAAGTGAACAGAACGCACTCTCGAGAGCCATGTACGCTCCAAGGCCGGAAGTCCTCATTGGGAATTCCCGGCTAACTGCCAACTCCGGGCTAATACTCGACGACGCTCCAAAGGCGAAGGATGGAAAAAAAGCATGTTTCACTTGATCTGGTACCTTCTTATTGGCCTCATTTCGGGGATTATTGCGAAAGACGTCATGCACGTGCATATAACGCTGTTCTGGACGGTCGCGCTCGGCATCATAGGATCGGTCATCGGCGGCGGCGTTTCCCACATGTTTTCGCGCCCGACAAATGAAAAGTATCATCCCGCTGGCCTAATTTTATCCACACTGGGCGCGATTCTGGTCCTGTACATTTGCTTTAAGTTGAATATCCATTTTCCTGCCATCTCAACGTAATTCAGCAACCCTATCTAGCCCGTGTCTTGGCAAACGCGGTTGCCGGAAAAGTGGAAGCTAGCACCTATATTTCGCAAGCGGTGAGAGCGAATCAGCCTTCAACGAGCGAGTCGACTGGAGGCCTCGGAGAGAATAACGGGACGACTGAGGCGCGCCCCAATACGAGGAACGAGAAGACGCCAAGGACGGTGCCGTAGGGAATTTCAAGACAACCGATTCCAGCAATGACCATACAAAACACTCGCGACTTACGGTGCTTGACGCACCAAGCTGCGCGAAATCTGGCGGCTGTCACGGCTGTCCCGATGAGGAAGAATGCCAGCCCAATGAATCCGAAAATCCACCCAACAAAAGCCGGGGGAGCTTGCGCCGGGTTCGAGGGATTTTGAGGTAAGTGAGAGAAGGTTGTGCTCATCATGATGCCCATGAACACGTACAAGAGACCGAACATTGAATAGAAAGCGCTGACGCAAGCCGAGACCACGAAACCGAGAGATAGTAGCTTGAGATGTTCTTCATCAATGATGGACTGGCGGGTTTCTCCCGGCATGTACGGCCTCCTAGAGGTGGTGCCGTCAAATTATCTCGTGCGTCGTCGTCGACGCTGGACGACGGCCATATTGTAATCCTGCGTGAAGTTTCATGGCGATCAATGTCCTGTTTAACGCCTCACTAAAGAAGTGAAATCAGCCTAGATCCCTATGTCCAGAAACGAGACTTGCTAGCATTTAAACTCCTGGCTCGGTCAGATCAGATCTGTCCATCTATCGTGCCGGATAGAGCGAGGATTGCGCCTGTCACTGGGGCGGAGGTAATAAACCCGCTTGCCTCATGACCGAGAGCATGTCCCAGACGCTCCACTCCTCGCAAATCTTCCCCGCCTTGAACCGGAAAAGGGTCATGCCATCCACTTTGATCTTCTTGCCCGTTGCCGGGAAACCCATTCCTGCCTGGGTGTTCGTGCCGGACGAAGTCCAATACACCGCCACAAGATCTTGTTCCGCGACGATCTGATTGACCTTGACTGTCATGTCTGGCAAAGCCTTGCGTTCTTCTTTGGCTGCGGCCAGGTCCTGCTCAAAGGTATATTCGTGGTTCTCGCCGTGCGCCACGAAGTCCTTGGCGTGTGACTCTGCATACTTCTCCAGGTGTCCTTGGCCGAGCACCACTTCGAAAAAGCTTCGGGCAACTTCCTTATTTCTTTCTTGAACCCCGGTCTGCTGCCCCTTTGCGGGCACGCAGATCACGAGCAACAACAGCAAAAATGAAGACCTGCGCATAGGGTTCTCCTCGGTTGGCTAAGCTATTCCTGCTCTATTGATACGAATTGCAAGTCCGGGAAATTTCACAGAGCCCATCGGGCCTTTTCTGTCGGAAAAAATCGGCCGGTTGAGCAGGCAGCCGTTACCTGAAACTAACCCGCTAGCAGCGGCTCCTCCCATTCGCAAAAACTGCCTGCCGGGTGCATACTGTTACGCTTTTCTTCTTCCAAAGGAGCTGACGATGTTGAAACAGCGAACTTTTCTCGCCGGTGTCTTGATTCTTGTGCTGTCCTCGTTCGCACAAGCCCAAGAGAAAGCTAAGAGCGGCACTGTTCCCACGCCAAGCGGATTCTTGGGATTTGAAGTCGGCGCCGACCGCAAGCTCGCTGACTATCGTCAGATTGCTTCCTATTTCAAAGCGCTAGCCGCTGCCTCTCCGCGGGTGGAAATCCAGATTCTTGGCAAGACCACTCTTGGCGAAGACATGTTCATGGCCGTAATCTCCACGCCAGAAAATCTCGCCAACAAAGCCAAGTACAAAGCAATCGCGCAAAAGCTCGCTGATCCTCGAGGCCTCACTTCTCAGCAAATCGATCAGCTTGCTCACGACGGCAAAACCATCTTTCTCCTCACCTGCAATATTCACTCCACCGAAATCGGCTCGAGCCAAATGTCCATGGAGTGGGCCTACAGCCTCGCGACTTCGCAAGACCCGGAAATTCTCCGCCGCCTCAACGATTCCATCGTCCTCCTCGTACCCTCGCTAAATCCCGATGGCGAAATCATGGTAACCGAGTGGTACAGAAAATATCTCGGCACCAAGTACGAGGGCGGCGAGATGCCTTACCTGTATCACCACTACGTTGGCCACGACGACAACCGCGACTGGTTCATGCTCACGCAAATCGAAACCAAAAACGTAAATCGCATGGTCTACCATGAATGGTTTCCGCAATTCTGGCTCGACGAACATCAGATGGGTGAAAACGGTCCCCGCATCTACATTCCGCCCAACGCCGACCCGGTCGCCAAACTCGTCAATCCGCTCGTGCATCGCGGCAACAATCTCATGGGAGCGGACATGGGCTGGCGCCTCGAAGAAGCAGGGAAGTCCGGCGTGATTTTTGGATATTCCTTTGACGCTTACTGGCCCGGCGGCACGCGCAATACCGGCTGGTGGAAAAACATGTACGGCGTGCTCACCGAAGTCGCATCGGCCCGCATCGCCACTCCGATCGAAATTGAATCCACGGAACTTCAGGGCGGTGGCAAAGGTCTGACCACCTACGAGCAGCAAATCAATTTTCCAAATCCATGGCCCGGCGGCACTTGGCGTTTGCGCGACATTATGGATTACGAACTTCTCGTATCGGGCGCGGCTCTAGAAACAGTCAGCAAATATCGCCAGGAACTTCTCCGCGGTGTCGCCACCATGGCCACGCAAGCCGTCCAGACCGCCGACCCGAGTGTCTACTGGCGCATTCCCGTGGACGGCCAGCGCGATCCCGTCGTTGCCACTCGGCTGGCCGCGCTGCTCCTCGAACATGGTGTCGAAGTCCGCTGGCATGCCGACAAGAAGCTTTTCCTGATTCCGACCGCACAACCCTACGGCCGCTTCGTCGACGAAATGATGGGCATCCAGCGCTATCCCGAAGTCCGCCCCGCGCCTAACAGCGGCATCCTCGAACCCTACGATGTCGCCGCCTGGTCGCTCCCGTTAATGATGGGCGTCAAAGCAGAACGTGTCAGCATCACACCCGACGTTCAGAACTCTTCGCTCCTGCTTCAAAATGTGACATGGCCCGTAGGCGGCCTCACAAGCACGCCCGCCAAATATTTCGCAATCGCCGATCATCAAAATAATGTCTTCGCTCTCGCCAACGCCATGCAAGCCGCTGGCGGCCAAGTCTTCCTCTCTCACAAAACAAACGAGATTCCCGAATTTATTTTCGCCGCAAATCCTCAGCTAGCCGCAAACGCAGAAAAATTCCATTTGCAACTCGAACCGCGCGCCGATCTCCCGCAAGGCGCTACGCAACTGAAACAACCCCGCGTCGGCCTGTATAAGCCCTACATTCCTTCGCACGACGAAGGCTGGACCCGCTTCCTCCTCGAACAATACGGATTCAAACTGAAAAATATCGAAAACAAGGAAGTCAAAGCAGCCAATCTCAACAATTCCTACGACGTGATTATTCTCCCCGACACGACGAAGGAAGTGGTCATGGACGGCAAAGAAGGCCGCGGCGGTTACTTCGAAGAATTCCCGCCTGAGTATGCCGGCGGCATCGGCAAAGAAGGCCTGCACGCTCTGCGCGATTTCGTCGACAAAGGCGGCACGCTCATCACGCTCGCCAACGCCTCCGACGTAATCTACGGCGACGAATTCAATTTGCCAGTTCGCAACGCCCTTGCCAGCCCGGGCGCCTCAGCCGGCCGCGCCGCCACCACGACTTCCGATTTCAACATCCCCGGCTCGCTCCTCCGCGTCTACGTAGACACAAATCATCCCGTCGGCGCGGGCATGCCGCACGAAATCGCCGCCTTCGTCGATTCCCCCATCGCCTTCCAAACTTCAGCCCCGCCGCCCGACATCCAGCGCAGCGTAATCGCCTGGTATCCCGACGACGCCAAAGACATCCTAGTCTCCGGCTACGCCCACGGCGCCGAACGCCTCCAACGCAAAGCTGCCATCGTCGCGTTCACAAGGGGTAAGGGTAAAATCGTAATGTTTGGCTTCCGCGTCCAACATCGCGCCCAAACCGAAGGCACCTTCCAACTCCTCTTCAACGCCATTTATCTGGGGAGGGATGTAAGCCTAAGCAGGGAATACGTTCTGTGTAGTTTTGTGTAGGGGCGGGCTTCAGCCCGTCCCTCTTTCTCTGACTTGAACGCTGTCTCGAGACTGTGTCATCCGGCGCGAAGCGAGGGATCTGCTTTTCTCTTCGCGTTTGTAGTGGCCGGTCTTCAGACCGGCTCCTTCTCTTCTGCCCTCTGGCGCGCAAGGATCTCCGCCCCAGCCAAGGCCAACGCCGTCAATCTCGCGTCAACGGGAATACCCGGGCGCATTCACCCGCCCGCCAACCCCCGTCATAGCGTCATATTCCCGCCCCGAACTCTCCGGCGCCAGCACCCACAAAGTATAAATCCCCAAAGCCGTCCCAAACGGAAACCGCAGCAGGGCCAGGCAGGCCACCACAATACCCAACACTCGCGCCCACGGCTGCCGCTCGTACAATCCCCACGCCAGCAACAAGTGGATCATTCCAAAAAAACCAAGGAAGACTCCGCCAGCGAACATTCCGCCCCACATCCAATTGTGGAGCCCCGGTTCCCAATTCGTCAGCGGCCAACCCCAACCGCCATCAAAAAACAACCGCCGAAAAATCATCCACCACCCGAGCCCCAACAACCGCAAAATCCCGTTCGCCAGCCAAAATCCGGCCACAATATTGACGTTTCGTCCCACGCGGCCATCGCCCGCGGCTCTCGCGGCCATCGGCGTAGACGGTGCAGCCGTTGGCGCTGCCGCCATCACCTGTTTCCCGCAAGAAGTGCAATATTGGCTACCGGAGTTAAACGGTGTCCCACATCGATCGCAGTACATAATTTAGACCTCCTGCCACTCTGCCGTTTGCCCAACACCCATGGCCCTACACCCTTTGTCCAATACTACGCACCCCGCCGTAAAAAGTTCCACCTCGTCGTCGATTCACTCCGCGCCGTTTCTATCTTGAAAACCGCTTCACACTCAACGCAATTGGCAGCCCGATGATGATCATGTGCACCAGCACCCCCTGAATCAGCCCGCGCAACTGGTACGGCCCCTTCGCATGTAACGCCGAAAGTGGCAGCACTACCAGGTTCATCACCAGAAAAATGGCAATCCCATAGAACATTCCGCAGACCACAGCGTGCTCCCTCATGAATTCCAGTCTACGGCTCGCCGCGTAATAAATCGCTGCCGCCGAGCACGCAATAAAAAAGTGCAGCAGCACGCCAAGCACGTACGTTCCCGCGCCGCCCTGGAACGCCGTTCGCCCGAGCAATCCTCCCGCGATCGCTCGCGGCACGCCCCACCCAAAACTAATAAACGCCGAAGTTAGATCCAGCACTCCGGCAATCAATCCCCCAACGAATATGGCCGGCACTGCCTTCGATTCATTCATGGAAAACGTCGCGACTGTTGTACTCATCGTCTCCTCCGAGCGAGTGGCGTTCACATCGCCTATCATCGCGCGGACTAGCAGGAGGAGTCGCTCAAATTCAGACGATGCACAACAGATTCGGCCTACGCCGAGGAAGCGGGTGGGCAGTGAGAAATCCTCAACTCGCCGGGAAGATTTCGACTTTGTCTTTTTCCGTAGGGTGCCCCACCCTCGTTTTTGGAGGGTGGGTCTTCGATGTTGGCTCAGTGGAGGGGGCTTCGACGAAATCCATAACGCTTCGATTTATTGCGGCTGCTTAAACGTCTTCCCGTTCCGCCCCGCGCTTGTTCCGGAAAAAGTACGACGAGGCCCCAATCACAATCGCAAAAAACGCCACCACCCCCGCCAGCATCGCAAACGCTCCCAGGTCCACCCTTGCCCCGGGCACCGCCGCAAACTGATGCGACCAGATCGCCGCATACCCCAGCGAGTTGTGCGCCGCGTCGCTCCCCGCCGGCGTAGTAGTCCACGGAGCCGAGCAACACAGAATCGCCAATCCAATTACAAAAGCAATCAGCGTTACTTTTAAAAGTGTATTCATAGGTCCTCAGTCTACACCCGACACTGCCTTGTAGAAGTTAATCACACGTTTTTCGATCAGATTGGCGCTTATGGCCGGGGGCCCGCACAAACTCATCCGGATTCTGCCGAGCCCCTAATCGAACGAGAAAACCTAGACCCATTTACAAATCAAAATAATGCGTAGGGTGCCCCATCCTTGCGAGTTTGGTTTTCGCAAGGGTGGGTCTTTCATTTTCTTACTTTTTCTTTCCCCCACTTTCCACAGTCGCATTTTTCGATGAGTAGCCCCGGCGATTTCCTACTCGCTAGGCGCTGTAGTTCGCCACAACTCGTACCACTTTCCCAGTCGCTGACAGTTCCAGGAATTCCGCCGTGCGTGTCCCCTTTTGATTGAGGTAGCAAAGCACGACGCTGTTCACGCCCCAGAGCACGTCCTCAAGCTTAAAATGGAGTTCGGGGTAGGCGGCAAGCCCTCGCTGAAAGTAATCCCGCAAGTTCGCCTTTCCCACCACCATGCCATCCGGTGTCCCCAAGAGCTGCGCGGCCACCGGCGAAGTCAGCTCGACGTCATCCTCATAATGCGTCAGGATCAACTCCAGATCATGAGCGTTCCAGGCCGCCACCCAATGCTCAGCCAACTTCCAAGCCTCGTCTCGCGTCACTTCCGTCCCTCCCGCCCATTTTCCGTGAAAGCGCAATCTTACTCTGAGAACTCGCGCCGCTGAGCTTCGTTCGAGTATATCCACAGACTATATGCCACGCGCCACTCGCCGCTTCCTTCTTTCTCTGCGCTTCCTCGGCGCCCTCTGTGTCTCTGCGTTATCCTTTCCCCGTTCTTTCGCGCATTACTCACCACTCACTGCCCACTACTCAAGTTTCTTTATTCATTTTTTCGCCATCGAAAACAAACTCGGCTCAGCAGGCGGCGAATCGGCGATTGCTTCCAACTCCGGATACTGCACGCGCAGAGGCTCAGGCACCCTCACTTTGGAGCGCTTCAAAATGCTGATCAGTTGGAGGGCGTTAACGACACCCTTGCCTTGATAGTGGTTGTTGGTGATGACGAACACTTCGCGCGAGCGTTCGGCAACTTTGGCGACGCGCTTGGCCCACGGCGCAAGTTCTTCCGTCGAGTACAGATAGTTGTAGCGCTCGTGGGAAGGAACAGCAGGATCGTCGGTGAACCAGGTGTCGTAGCGCCGGCCGTGCAGCCGTACATAGCCGATCGGAGAAGTGGTTTCGGCGCTCGGCTCGAGCGAGCGGCCGATAACGGGCTGGTCGATGTTGCAGAATCCGGCGTTCGATTCTGCAAGCAGCGCAAAAGTTTCCGGCGTCTGCCACGAAGCATGCCGCACTTCGACCACAAGCGGGTAATCGGCGAAGCGCTTCAACAGAGCCGAGAGCTGCGCGACGGTCTCGGGCGTGCGGTGGAACGAGAAAGGGAACTGGAGCAGCACCGCGCTGAGCTTGCCAGCTGCACGTAAAACGTCGAAACCAGCGCGGACAGCGTGTTCGTCTTCTTTCGTCGCCGCGACCACGGCGGATGATGCCGCGCCAGCCGAATTTGCTTGGCCCGTATTTTTACCAATTGTCTCGTGTGTGAACCTTTGCCAGAGTTTGGCGGTGAAGACAAACCGCGGGTTGGCCGAGACCCGGTCGATCCACTGCGCCGCATGATCCGGTCGAATGGGATTGTAAAACGAGGTGTTGATCTCGATCGTGTCGAAAAATTCGGCGAGATACGTAGCTTCGTGAAAGCCTCTTTCGCGGCGCTTTGGGTAGACGTAGCCAGCCCAGTCGGGATAAGACCAGCCGGCTGGGCCCACGCGAATGATGGTGTTGGAGGCGGGGGCGCTGGAGGGAGTTCTTTTTGGTGGAGGCATGGTTGGAAAGCTCTTGTAGTGGCACAGCATGCTGTGCCCGTCTTTGGTGTTGCGCCGATTCCCGGTAGCACAGCCACTCTTGGCTGTGTGCCGTTCTGCAAAAACGTGCAGTCCTTTTGCGAACGTGCAAACCGCACAGGCAAGAGTGCCTGTGCTACGAAAACATGGCGCAAGCACGGCTGTCAACGCACAGCGAGGTGCTGAATGGCATGGAATGTTACACAGTACGATTGCCGCCAACGGAGCGCGCTGGTATGCTTGCAACATGATGCGGTGGAAGAACGAATTCCGCGTCGCCCGCCTTTTCTGCAATTACTCCTACAGGTGCATCCATGAAACTTTCCATAAGCTACAAGAATGTCGAGCCGCACAAGCCAGCGGAAGTGGAAGTTGCGCGTTATGCAAGCAAACTGGATCGAATTTTGAAATGTTATGAGCCGGATCTGGTGTTGCTCCACGGCGTGTTTTCAAAAAATGCGCATCGTGAACAATCTACGTTTTCGCTGAATTTGTCTTTGCCTACGGGGACGCTGCACGCGACCGGAACGGGTGAAAACGTTCGCGCCAGTTGCAAGCAAGCCTTCAGCGAAATGGAATCGCAAGTGAAGAAGCACCAATCGCTCTTACGAAAAGACTACGAATGGAAACGCAAGCGCCCGCGTCCCGCACCGCCGGCTGTCGAAGTTCTGCCGTAATCGCGCAATTTTAGTAACGAGTTACTGCAAGGAGAGTGCTCTCCGCGTCTTGCTTTTCTGTGGCGCCTGAAGTTCTCCGAACTGGTGCATTGGGAAGCGCGGCAACCAGTCTGCGCGTGTACTCGTGCTGAGGCGCATTGAAGATCGCGTCTGGAGCGCCGCATTCCACGACCTGTCCTTCATGAAGAATGCAGATACGATGGCACAACGCAGCAACAGAGAGAAGATCGTGCGAGATATAAAGGATGGCGGTGCCCATCTCGCGGTTCAAGCGCGCAAACAAATTCAGTATTTCAGATTGCGTGATTGGATCGAGCGCACTGGTCGCTTCATCCGCGAGCAGCAGTGCCGGGCGATGAAGGACGGCCATAGCGATGCAAACGCGTTGGCCCTGGCCAACGCTTAATTGTGATGCGCGACGGCGCAAAAAGTCCTTGTCGTGCGGCAGGCTGACACTCGCTAAAGCCGACTGGATTGACGCTGAACCTAGTGCGTCATTTCCCCGCTCGTGCGCTCTCCATGCTTCCGTCAACTGAGAGCCAACGTTGAGAACGGGATTCAGGGCCGCAAGCGGGCTCTGCAGCACGATACTCATTTCTTTTCCGCGAATCTCCCTCAAGTTATTTTCGGAAGTCTTTAGCAAGTCTTTGCCGCGAAACAGAATTTCCCCTTTGACTCCGCCGCCTTTCCCGGAGAGAAGTCCCATGAGTGCGAGAGCCAGGGTGCTCTTGCCAGAGCCGCTTTGCCCTACCAATCCAAGGACTTCCCGGCGTTCGATGCAAAGGGAAATATTTCGGAGGACACCGGTCTTGTTACGGTAGTCCACCGAGAGATTGGCGGCGAGCAACGGATCTCGAAAACTCACTTACTTGCTCCCATTTCTGTCGCGGGTTTCAGGCGGAGCGTTTCGATATTCCAAAAAGCCTGAGGACTGAGCGCGACCGGGGAAGCGCCGGCAAGTTCGGACGAGACGGCCGAGAGTGCGTTCTTGTTGATGAGATAGATGAAAGGTTGTTGTTCGGCTACGATTTGCTGGACGCGATCGAACTTGGCTTTGCGGAGCTTCTCGTCTGGCGTGGACGCTTGTTCTTGCATGAGTTTGTCAATTTCCGCTTCCCAACGTGTTGCCGGAGTTTTCTGAGCGGGATTCCATTGGTGGTTTTCGCCGGAGCTCAACCAGACCGTTAGTTGGCCGTTGGGATCGAGATCGGTGTTCACCAGGCCGAGGAGGCAGGCGTCATAGTCAAACGTGCGCGTGATGCGCTCGATCAGCGAAGGAAAATCCAGCGTGACGACTTTCAGCGTGATGCCGATTTCGGAGAGGTCTTGCTGAATCATGGTGGCCATTTTTTCGCGGGCAGTGTTTCCGGAATTGGTGATCACTGTAAATTCCACTGCGTGGCCGGAGCTGTCCTTCAGAGTGCCGTTTTCGAAACGAAATCCTGCGCGCGAGAGAATCTGGAGCGCGGCCTGGGGATCGTGCTTGGGAGCAGGAAGGGAAGTGTTGAACCAGAAATGATTGGATGGGGAGACGGGGCCGTAGGCTGGCGTTGCAAGGCCGTCGAAAACGACTCGCGCGAGATCGGCGCGGTTGATAGACAGGGAGACGGCTTGGCGGAACGCAGTCGTCTGGAACCACTTTTTCTTGTAATCAGGCAGCGTGGACGAGGCGGTTTGATTGAACCAGAGTTCTTCGCCATCGAGGCCGGTGCCCGCGTTCCTGGCGACGCCGGGAGAATCTTTTTGAAGCTTGTCGAACTGCTCGGCATCGAGACGGTTGATCAGTTGCAGCTCGCCACGACGAAAGCGCATTAATTCGATGTCGCGATTGCGTTGAATATCCAAACGGACTGTTTCGATGTAGGGAAGCGGATGTCCCTCGGCATCGTGCTTCCAGTAGTTGGGATTGCGGCGTAGCAGAACGTGAGAGCCAGCGACGTACTCGGAAACATAGTACGGGCCGAGCACGCTCATTTCTTTTTTCGGGGACTTGGAGGAGAGGATGGCGACTTGATCGAAGAGTCGTTCGAGACCTGCGACGAGCGTCGTAAATGAGATTACGACAACATCCGGCGAGGGAGTCTGAACGTCGATAGTCGTGGCTTCACTGGTTCGAAAGGCGTCGCCTGTTGAGGAGTGGGTTTGTGGATCCATGAGAAGTTTCATGGTGTAGGCCACATCTTCAGAAGAAAAAGGAGAGCCGTCGGAAAAATAGAGGCCTTTGCGAAGATGGAAAGTGATTTTGCGGCCGTCGGGCGACACCTTCCACGATTCGGCGAGCGCGGGTTCGAGAGCCTGGGTCTGTCGATTCACGCGAATGAGAACGCCGCCCGTCAAATAGCGGACGTTTTCCGCGGCTTCATCATCGACGAGAATCGGGTTGAAAGTTTTGGGTTCGCCATGAAGGCAAAAATGTAGTTCGGCGCCAGATTGGGCCTGTCCGGGAGGGGCCGAGAATAGGAGCGAGCAGAGAGCGAGCCCTACAAGAACAGATCGTCGAGAAAATCGCATCAAGCAAGTTCCTCCGAACCAGGAAAAATGAATTGAAAGCAGATCACGGTGAGCACCAACACAACAAAAGGAACGAGCCGCCACGGGTTAGCAGCCATGGCGGAAAAATCCTCGGAACCGCGCAACAGATTTCCCCAGGATGGCATCGGCTCCATCACGCCAAGACCCAACATGCTCAGTGTGGCCTCCGTGAGAATAAAGACCGGGATCGAAATCCAGAACTGCGCCAAAAATACCGGGCGAAGGCATGGAATTACCTGCCGGAACAATATTTGGGAACGGCGGTAGCCGAGCGCTTGCGCAAGGAGGATGTGATCCGAGTCTCGCAAGTTTCGTGCAGCGGCCCACACCACGCGTAACGACACAGGCCATCCGACGAGGCCGAGCACCACGAACGTGGCGACAACGGACAGCACGGGAGCTACATCGAGAGGCAATAACGCGCGCAACGCAATCAGGACGAAAAGCAGGGGCAGCGACATGGACAGGTCGGCGGACGCCAGAATGATTTTTTCAAGCCAGCCTCCGCGAAGCCCGGCAATTCCTCCGAGGATGACTGCAACTATGGTTGCGAGTAGCGCTGCAGCGGGCGCGAGCAGCAAGGAAATGCGGGTACCGTAGACGAGGCGAGTAAAAAGGTCTCTTCCTAGCGAGTCTGTGCCGAGCAAATGTATTGCAGATGGCCGGGAATTGGGGATGTCACGAAACTGGTGGGCGTAGGAATAATGAGTAAAGCCCCCCGCGAACAGCCCCAGCGCGAAAATGACGAGCAGTGTGCCGCGGCAGAACAGGCGAAGCATGCGCTGGGTCTTCATTGCGGCCTCTCGTGCATCGAGCCGGCAACGAAGTTGATGCCCACGGTCAGAAGAGTCAGGAAGAGCGTAATGCTGGTGAGCAAAGGCAAATCACGATTGAGAGCAGCTTGCCACGCCAATTGTCCTACTCCCGGAGAATCAGAAAGTGCTTCCAAGGGAATCGCGGCGCCAAGCGCCATGCTGGCGGAGACTCCGAGAAGAGCCAGAAGAGGATGCCATGCCACTGGAATTACATGGCGGAAAAGTATGCGATTGCTGCTGATGCCACGGGCGCGAGCCGCCATTACAAAAGGCTGTGCACTAGCTTGAGCGAGGATGTTGTGCTGATAGCGGAAGAGTTTTGGAAGCAGGATTACTGCAATTCCCAGAAAAACCGGTGCGCGCAAATACAAACACAGAAGAGCAACAACAGCGGTGGGCAGAGCAATCAGCAGTCCAGTCATCGCGGTGGCCGAATATTCCAGCGGCCGGGATGGATAGCGAATGGTGAGCAGCGCCAGGAGCGAAGCGGCAATCCACGCGGTGGCCAAGCCGAAGAGAACCGCCCGCGCCGTAAGCGGAGCCCGGTCTTTCAGGAGTCCAGCGACAGGCCGTTCGAGGAATGCAGAGTTGCCCAGATTTCCGTGGATCAGGCCTGCGATGTAGGAGCCGTAATACCGAAGAAGTCCCCCGCTCAATTGGTGTTCGCTGCGAATCGCATCGCGGGAGGACTGAGAAAGCCGGAAATCAAGATCGCGTTCATCGACGCCGTATCCCGGAGCGAAGCGAACCATGGTGGCGCAAAGCAGCGCGCCCACAACGGCGAGGGTGGTCAGCAGAAAGAGTCTCTGCGCGAGTTTTAGAATCCATCGGGCCATGATGGCGGTACAACGAGAATCCTTTCTGTCTCCACCTCATCCGGGGGAAGGGACGACCAGTTGCGGTAGCGCTGTAAGGCCTTTTTCCCGGTAATGTTTTTCCTTGGCCTCATACATGGCTCGATCTGCTTCGGAAAGCAGTTCTTCAGCAGTCACTCCATCCTGCGGATAAAACGCCGCTCCGACGCTAGCGGTAACAACTTTTTTGCCACAAACGATGCGGCCGGCTTCGACAACGGCAAGTTCAATTCTCGGAATTAATTCCTCGACAGTCGCTGTGGTGAACTCTGGAAGTACGAGAATGAACTCGTCTCCGCCCAGACGTCCCACAAGATCGTACTCGCGGCAGACGGTGCGGAAATTCCTGGCGATCTCCTCTAAAAGTTTGTTGCCGACAAGATGCCCGTAATTATCATTTACGGTTTTGAATCCATTGAGGTCGCAAAGAAGGACGGCGAGGGGCTGGCCGCTGCGCTCGGAACGTGCCAACTCGCCATCCAAGTGCGCGCAAATGGAGCGGGCATTGGGCAAACCGGTAAGGAAGTCCGTGCTCGCCGAGTCCTGCGCTTTCTCAAATTGCAGGGAGTTTTCGACGGATAAGCCGAGCTTCGAGCTCGCAGCCAGCAGCATACGAAGATGATCTTTGGTGAACGCCTGTTTTTCTTTCAAATAGAGCGTCAGGACTCCGGCGACGCCATCCCTGCCCTGGAGCGGAATGGAGAGTGTGGATCGCAACGCGGATATGCGCATTGGATCGCCGAGATGTTTCGATTCGGCCATGGGATCGCCATTGATGATGGGTTTCTTGTGCTGCGCGACCCAGCCCGAGATCCCCTGGCCGATGGGGATTTCCAAGGCGCGGAAAAGATCGTAATCGACGCCATGCACGTAGCGTGGAACCAGCTTTTGCCCCTCGCAGACATAGAAGACGATCAGGTCGTGAGGGATCATTTCCTTCAATCGAATCGCGACGACGGAGAGCGTCTCGCGCAAGCTCAATGAATTGCCGAGGGTTTGCGCCAATTCGAAAAGTAGCTGTGCTTCCTGGCGGGCGGAAACGATAGAGGCCAGGAAAGAAGTTGCTCGAACTTCGGCGGCGTTGGGAACCTCCGCGAATCCCGCCGACGGAGCAACCGATCGATTCGGGTGGGTGACCGAGGGAAAAGGGCTCTTGCTGCTTTCCGTCCGGCTCACCACTTGCTCCAGTTCGATGTATCTCTTTTCGATGGCAGCGACGACCCGCGGATCGAAGCTCGTGTTTATTTCAGAGATCAAATGCTTCATGGCCTCGTCGACGGACAGCGCGCGGCGATAGGGCCGTTCGGAGGTTAGCGCGTCAAAACAATCCACCACGGAAAGGATTCGCGCACCCATCGGGATGGTTTCACCTTTAAGTCCGTACGGATATCCGCTGCCATTCCACTTTTCGTGGTGCGACAGAACAATCGGAACGACAGGGTAGGGAAATTGCACGCGGTCGAGAATTTCGGCACCGACGATGGGATGAATTTTCATGCGATCAAATTCTTCGGGAGTCAGCCGGCCGGGCTTGGAGAGAATTTGTTCCGGAACGGCGAGCTTGCCGATGTCGTGAAGCATCGAAGCGGCGCGCAAGGCATTGAGCTCGGCGTAGCTCAGGCCCAAATCCTTGCCGAGCTGGACGGCGTACGTCTGAACTCGCTTCAAGTGGTCATGGGTACTGTGGTCTTTAGCTTCGATGGCAAGAGACAGAGCTTCAATCGTGCGGAGGTGGAGATCCGCAATCTCTTCCGTGTGTTTTTTCTCCGCTTCGAGGCGGTCCAAATAAATGCGATAGGAGCGATACATCCAGTAGACGAGGGGGAGAACGAGTATGGCGAACTGCCAGCCGAACGCTCGATTGATGAGGCTGACGCCCCCGGCAATCATCGCGCCTAACAAGTAGTAGGGAAACGACCACAGGTAGCATTCTTTCCAGACGAGCAGCGGGTTGCGCTTCTGCGTCAGAGCGATGATCCCGGAGACGGACATCGTGTTTATCGCGAAGTACGTAGTGGAAGCCGCGACCAGCAACAAGGGCCAAGCCAGCCCCAGGTGAGAAGCAGACTTACTGTGAAACACGAGATTTGCGGCGGTGATGGAAATGGCGAGATTGGCAAAATTGAATAAAATCTGAGTCAGCCGCGGCCGTGGCTTCGACTGCCATATCGACTGCACCAGCCCCCCGAAGCATCCCATAAGCAGGGTCTCCGAATAGGACAGATCAATGATGCCCACCAAGACGAAAAGGAAATTGGCGGACATGGTCGCCTCAATCCCGGGAAGACGTACCTTGAACAGGGATGAAGCCAGGGCCACACCGAAAAAACAGGCAAAGCGGAGCTCGCTTTGCGGATGCCAATGTAAGAGTGCGTAGGGTAGAAGCGGGAGTCCGACGACTACTTGCAAGAAAATGAACAATGCTGCGGGCCAACTTAGCTTTTGACTTTTTAGACCAGATGGAGCCCGAGCCTCGCGATATTTCGTGGCCAGCAGAAGATAGAGGTTGCTTAACCAATTTTTAGATTTTTTGGAAGGATTGACGGTTGGCGTGCCGCCAACAACGTCAGGGGTATGGGCATGATTCAGCGACTCATTGCGATCGTTGGCGGCTTGGGTGGGCATTCTTGCTTGGACCGTCGACTTAAAGTTCGAATGGTTCCTTTTGGTACAAATAGTGTCCGTAATAAGGGAACGTATTCCCATAGTACGAGTGGTGAGTTTTGTCCCAAGATTAACCCTTCGTAATGACCCGGTTCCTGAACGGAGGGCTCCCCGCGGCGGAGGCCCTTGCCAGGGGACTGGCTCCGCGAGGAATGCGGGCCGTTTCTAGAATTCCGCGCCAATTCCCAATCTGGGTCGCCATACCCTGCCCCAAACTGACCCGTCGTTGGTACTAGACCTGTGCCACTCCGGTACTATCGACTGAAATCAGAGCCAAGCCTTAAAACTATGGGTGAGCGAGACACCACTTTTTGTATCCGGTTCATGGCACCCGGCCTCTACCAGGAGAGATAGAAAAATGGATCGCAGCCCTTACAAGAGCCAAGAGAATAAGAACGGCGGCCCGCTAAAGACAACCACGTGGGGCGCCCTGATTGCGTCCTCGGTGCTGGTTGCCGGGCTTGGGCTGACGGGCTACCTCTCCCACCTTGCCGTTTCTCCGCAAGTAACTGAAACAGCGGGGAATAGCGATTCGTACCAGGCGCCGACTGCTCGGACCGTAGCCAGCGGAATCGCTAATGGGGCGCTTCATCTCCGAAGTTTGAGCGGCGTTTCGACGTTCCAGGCTTCCGCTGAGGCTCGGAAGAGTGACGCGAAGTCGGGACAGCCGGTTATGGTGGCGAATGGCACCTCAGCCATCTCAAAGGCTTCGATTTCTGGCTTGAAGGATCAGGCTGGCGCGCAGCAGAATCCGGTCGCCAGCGAAGGTTCGGCAGTGGCCGTAGAGACCCAAACGCAAATCGCTGCAAAAATGGCTCCCGACCTCCAGGGCATTGACCCTGAAAAGCCGATTGACGTCATTGTTCAGTACAAGAGCTCGGCAGCGTCCTCAGACCTGACGGCTGATGGCGCTACGGTCAAGTCAGAGCTGCCCCTTGTTCACGCTCAGTTGGTAACGGTTCAGGGCTCAAACCTTAGTAACGTCGCCGCTCACTCGGAAGTGGCGTACATCTCTCCGAATCGAGCCGTGCGCGGCGCGATGGACCCGGTGGTTACGGCCGTGAACGCGGACATCGCCTACAACAACGGATGGGATGGGACTGGCGTTGGTGTAGCTGTGCTAGACAGCGGTGTGAGCAACGTGGCGGACCTGAATAACGACGGAAACGTAACCCCGAATCGTATCGTTTACGCGCAAAGCTTTGTACCTGGCTTAAGCTCGACGGGTGACTACTACGGCCACGGAACGCACGTTGCTGGCATCGTGGCCGGAAACGGGTACTCTTCCATCACTCAGCAGAACTACCCCAACGTGTATCGCGGGATCGCACCGGAAGCCAGCATCATCAACCTACGCGTGCTGGACAGCAATGGCGCGGGCGTGGACAGCTCGGTTATCTCCGCCATTCAGCAAGCCATCGCACTCAAGAACACGTACAACATTCGCGTGATTAACCTATCACTCTCCCGCGGGATCTACGAAAGCTATACATTGGATCCGCTGTGCCAGGCAGTGGAATCCGCCTGGAAAGCCGGCATCGTCGTGGTGGCCGCGGCAGGCAACATGGGCGAATACTACTTGGCCGGGACGCAGGGTTACGCCACGATTGGCGCGCCCGGCAACGATCCCTACGTGATTACGGTTGGCGCGACGAACACCCACGGCTCTGGTTCGCAAGCCGCGCAAACCATGACGAGCTATAGCTCAAAGGGCCCCACGGCTTTGGATCACATTGTGAAGCCGGACCTCGTGGCTCCTGGCAATGCGGTGGTTTCAAACCGCGCCTCTTCGAATATCACGCTGCTTAGTTTGTATCCCACCATCGTTGTTTATCCGTGCAACGCGTCGCGCAGCTCGTGCGGGTCGCAATATGGAACGCCGCAGTACATGCAAATGAGTGGGACGAGTATGGCTACGCCGGTGGTCAGCGGCGTGGTAGCGCTGCTTGTGCAGAAGACGCCTTCGCTTACGCCAGACCAAGTGAAAGCGCGCTTGATGAAGACCGCGTGGAAGGGTTTCGGGCAAAGCACGACAGCGACGGACCTGAGCACGGGTGTAGCGTACACCATCGAACAGGACATATTCTCGGTGGGCGCGGGAGCGGTTGACGCTAATGCTGCTTTGGCAAATACGGATCTTGCTCCGCCAGCGGCCGGCTCAGCCCTTTCGCCAACGGCGGTCTACAACTCGGCGAACAATACCGTCAGTATTTCCTCAGGTCCGGCGACGATCTGGAACAACTCGGTGGTCTGGGGCAATTCGGTGGTATGGGGAAACTCTGTGGTCTGGGGCAACTCCGTCGTTTGGGGCAATTCGGTGGTATGGGGAAACTCTGTGGTCTGGGGTAACTCCGTTGTGTGGGGAAACTCCGTGGTCTGGGGCAACTCCGACGGGACTCTTGGGAATTAGCAGTCCGGTGTACGGGCCTATTCATACGTCGCCGGAGAGAAACTGATGCCACGAACTGCAAAGATTTACATCTCGATGATCATAGGAGCTGGAGCTGCGGTCGTTTTGGTGGCCGCAGGATCGTGGTCTTCAGCGAGCGTCGCACAGTTCGCGATGCTGCTGGGCTTCGCATCCGTCGCTTCCACGTTCAAACTCCGCATCCCTGGGCTTGAGAGCACCATGTCGCCAAACTTTGTTTTCTTGCTTCTGGCGATGCTGTGTTGCAGCTTTTCTGAAGTTGTGGCGATCGCATTTTCGGCTGCTTTAGTGCAATCGCTTTGGGCAGCCAAACGAGCACGGCTTGTTCAAGTTGCGTTTAGCGCCGCGGCTCTGGTCTTGAGCGCCAGCTTTGCGTATCATGCCGCGCACTTTTTGCTGGGATTGAGCGCCTCGACTTCGCCGGTAGTTTTCGCGGTTCTGGCGGGCAGCATTTATCTGCCTCTCAATACGGGCCTGGTGTCTTGCGTGATCGGGTTGGTCGAAGGACGATCGGTGATGCAAGTCGCCAGGAACTGTTACGAGTGCGTTTTTCCGTATTTCATGGGCGGGATTGTTTTCGCGGGACTTGTGAGTGGCGCCTTCTCGCGTTCCACGGTTTGGCAAGGTGCTGCCGTACTCTTTCCCGCGACGGTTCTCGGCTATCTCTATTCCTTGAGCAGAATTCCTGCGGTTGCGGCGGGGCCATTCCGGTCGGCTCCTGTGCCAGCGCACCTCGAAGAAGAAGAACTCGTCGGAGCTGGTTCGTCCTTCTCGCGCCGCCATCGCTGAGCTCTTCCAAAACGCAGACGTCAAATCGTGTGTTCCGCAGCCATCCTCGCGGTTGGGAAACTTGCGTGCGCTTGCTGTGCATTGTCTGGAAAAAGCGGATCGGAAAATGATGCCTGTGAGCGGGCCACTCTTGGTTAGGAGTGCGTCTTTCGATTTACATCGGCCTGAGCAAGTGGAGCCGTTCCGCGCTGGCGTGCGGCATGGTAGAATAGAAAGGCAGGGTGCTGAACGTCTCGCGGACGCAGAATCCACTTACGTTCCGGTAAATGAAGGTGCGGTGGCCGCCCTCAGGGTTGTGTGCGAGTGGGGCGAACTTGCAAGGCGTGTGTTCCGGCCGCGATGGTATCCTTGTTTCAAGCAAGGTTTCGAGCAAGGTCTGAAGCAAGCGGTAACAGAAGTGGAAGCGTTTGAAATTGTGCCTCGGCAGCTTCGATGCGAGTTGCCGCGGGACAAATAATTTAGGGGCGTAGCTCAGTGGTAGAGCAGCGGCCTTTTAAGCCGAAGGTCGTGGGTTCGATCCCCACCGCCCCTACCAACATCTCATTCATAAATAACAGCTTGTAACTTTTCGAGGGGCCAAAAGGGGCCATTAACGCTAGGCGACTTGCGCAGGGAGCACTAAGCGAACGACTTTGCTGTTCGCCTCTCGCAGAGCACTAGGAACAGCCTGGGTGTAGATGTTCATTGTGGTTCGAACATCTGCATGTCGCAAGAGTTCCTGCTGCACTTTGAGATCGACTCCGAGAGCATGAAGCAACGTTGAATGGCTGTGTCGGAACGTGTGCCAGCCGATCCGGCCTATCCCCGCTTTTTCTGCGGCGGGGACTAGCCAGTTCTCTTGAATTCGTCCCGGCCAATACGGTCGTCCTGTTTCTGGATTCGCGAAAACCCACGCCTCACAGCTAGCGAACGAAGCGAACTTCTTTTTGTGTTCCCGAAGTTTCTCCGCCAGCAATCTGTCAAGAGGCATCCATCGTTGAGAGGCTTGTGTTTTGAGCTCGCCCTCTTGTCCGTAGACGTAGGCTTGCCGCACTGCCAATCGAAAACCTTCCCAATCGATGTCTTTCCACTTCAATCCGAGGATTTCGCTTACCCGCAGTCCCAAACACATCGCCACAATGCACATCGTTCGAAAAGGCTCTGGAACATGTTCAAGCAGCTTCCGAAATTCTTCAACGGAGAGTGCCTTCGGTTGCCGTAGTCTTTTCGAGCTATCCTTCACGCGGACTAAGCTCATGGGATTGTGCTGATACGGAATCAGCTCCCATCGCATGGCCGCATTGAAAAGGACACGCATCAGGTTTTTGAGATGAGACTTGCTTTTCGGTGCCAAGTCGAGCTTCTTGAGCCAGTTCTCAACGAGCAACGGTTTGATTTGCTCCATGGAATAGTCTCGCCACTTCGGCTCAACGTGGTTCTTCAGCCAGCAGCGATATCGCGAAGCGGTTGAAATTCTCTCTGGAATCTCTTCCGCCAGATACCGACGCATGACTGCACCGAATGAAACAGGGGTTCCGTTACATGTCTCTGCGTTCATCGAGAAGAGCCAGGACAGAGCTGCCTTGCGCGCATGGGACT
>CAVUWC010000003.1:0-126952 GCA_963745095.1 uncultured Acidobacteriota bacterium
TGCGGCGAAAAGTCGTCATGGCTTGAATATCTTTTTTTATATCGAACATGGAGGCCCCGCACGGCTATCGTAGCACCTTTAAAGGTGCGATAGAAGGCTGCGTGACTTGATTGCTGGCAATTCGGAAAAGTCAAAAGCCCCACACGCAAAATCGGCATACAAAGCACCCGGCTCCCCTACACGTTCAGGGGAGCGTTGTGGGCGAACCAGTCGACGACCAGCGGTGGAATTTCGAAAACATTTGGATTGTCAGAGATTGGAACAAAGAAATTGTTGCTTTCTAAACCTGCCAACATGAAAAGAATTTGGTTCCTGCCATGGTAATTCGCCTCGATTTCATTTCGGAATCTATATGCCTCAGAAACCAGTGCGCGATTTAATGAACGTACATAACCGAGATATGGAGTCGAGAGCAGCCCGATTTTTCCCCCGTGCTCTAAATAGCGAGCGTAGCATGCTGCGAATGCGGCATGAGAAAGGACGCTTGGCAATTCTTGGAATTGCATCTTCAGTTTTCTAATTTTATCGTCCAAGAGTGCGCGAAATAATTCAACGAACATCCACTTCTTGGGTGAAAGTTCTGCTGTCCTGCCGAGAAGAGACGCTGTGGAACAAGTAGCGAGCGTTGGAATAAAATCAGATCTATTCGGGTCGAAGGCTCCCTCGATCGACAGCCTGTCCTCGTTGCTCGTTCCGTCGACGAAGAGGAGCTTGGGCGTCTTGCCCTGACAAACTGTTCGTTCGAAGAGCAGCTTCAAATTATCACTGACCACCTTATCCGTTGCTTTGCCTGCTTCTACTATTTGCCGCCTTGTGAAATTTAGTTGGATGTTGGCAGGAGCGACGTACGGTTTAGGTTCGTCGGACAACGATTCGTAATTAATCCCTAACGGTTCGCTCGTTTTTGGATGGGGAGAGTCTGTAGGCAACGGCGTGCCACATCTGTGGCAGAATTGCGCATCATTCGGTGTTTCGGTTCCACATTTTGAACAAAACACGTGCGATAAACTCCGCTTGCGGCGAGAAGCGTAGTGCGACACCGTAGCGTTGTCAATTCTAGCCTCAGGCGGCGGATCAATGCCCCAAGCTGACTCTTGAGATGTCTACGTGGAGGATGCTTCGTTGAAAACCACTAGAAAGTCCCCTTACACTGCGTCTGCGGGCCGGCTCGCCGATGTAATCGCAGCCATCCAGGCGATGGGTGTGTACAAGTTCCACATGCGTTCATTCGACGACTGGGCGGAGAGCATTAGTGGCGATAATTCGAAAGGTAGCTTCTGGAGAAACATTTTCGAGGAACATCCAGAGTTCTTTCGTCTCGATACGGCCGGCCAGCTGGCCTCGCTGGTATGGCGGAGGCAGTTTCCTAGGCGCTTCCACGTCGACCGGCAACAGGTACTTTCCGAGCAGGAATACGCGGCTCTTTCGCCCCAGGAAAAGGAACGAGTGTCACGAGCCCCTCTGTCACCATCCGATATCAAGACCCTGATCGATGCCGCCATCAAACTGCATTCGCGTGCAGTTGATATTCAGCGTGAAAATCGGTGGTGGATACCACTTGTCTGTGCGCTGGGCGGCCTCGTCGGAGCTATTGTGGGAAGTCTGATAAAGCATTGATCATTCTGCTCACGCGCACGGAGTGCGGCTTCGCGGGTTAGGTTTTTGCACAGCGTCCACAGGGCTGAGGATAACCGCCAAAAATAATTATTGCGGGGACTTGACGAATACAGAAAAGTGCGTATACTTACAAATGGTTCGGGGGTTCTATGGAATCCCGGGGCTAGCAGGGGCATCACAGTCGGGTCGAAGAAGCGTCTTCCCAGCGTACTACCAAGCGAAGGCCAAGAAGTAGATCCTATAGTGAGGTTCTTTACGAGCACAGGCTAGAAATCTGTCGAGCATCGCGTGGAGCCACCCAGATGTGGGTGACTGTACCCGGCGCTCGACGCCGGGTTTTTTATTTTGTGGAAGTGCGTAGTGGATAGTGAGTAGTGGGCGGCGTAAAAGTAAGTCCTCCTGCGGTCACGAATTCATCTAACACGGAAACAAAAGATGAGCTGGAAGGCAAGATCGCGAAACGTGATCGAGTAAGTCCCTCCGGCCAAAACCCAACGGAATGTTGGGGACTCTGACAAGATCAGGGTCACTGCTCTTTGACAACAGAAAGGCTGGCAAGTCCACGCCGATAACTTGGCCGGGATTACGGTCCCTGCTGGGGGTATGGTGTGGATTATTTACAAGTTTTGCTCGAGAATCGAGCAATACTGTGGAAGAAAAGGCGGCTTATTCAAAGCCAGGTGGCAGAGGTTGAAAGTGAGAACTCAAAAGCTCATAGCCAACAGCTGACAGCTGGTTTCCGAGGACTACAGAGTCGAAAGCCTGCAACGGATACCTGAAGTGATTTCCAAAAAAATCATCAAGACTTCTTCGTGACTCATGCCCGAGTTGCGTGAAGATTTGTTGCGAGGATATATGGAACTGCGGGAATCGGAGCGTCGATAGCAGGATTTAAAAAGCACGGACTAAGCAACGTGTGAATCGCAATGGATGAAAGTCCAAAGCGGAGTCTGGCAGAAGACGGATTGAGTAAGTTTTATGATTAAGCTACTAAGGGCGTACGGTGAATGCCTTGGCGCCAGAAGGCGATGAAGGACGTGGCAAGCTGCGATAAGCCTCGGGGAGCCGCAAGCAGGCTTTGATCCGAGGATCTCCGAATGGGGAAACCCGACGGGATGAACTCCCGTTACAGCCCGCTGAATACATAGGCGGGTATGAGCTAACCCAGGGAAGTGAACCATCTCAGTACCTGGAGGAAAATAAATCACAGAGATTCCGAAAGTAGCGGCGAGCGAAATCGGAACAGCCCAAACCCAAGTGCTTGCATTTGGGGGTTGTAGGACCGCATAAGTAGAGTTACCAAACTGACAGCTAGATGAACCTGCTGGAAAGCGGGGCCATAGAAGGTGAGAGCCCTGTAATCGAAAGCTGATCAGACTCGAAGCGGCATCCTGAGTACCACCGGACACGTGTAATCTGGTGGGAAACTGGGGAGACCACTCTCCAAGGCTAAATACTCTCTGGCGACCGATAGTGAACAAGTACCGTGAGGGAAAGGCGAAAAGAACCCCTGCGAGGGGAGTGAAATAGAACCTGAAACCGTATGCCTACAAGCAGTCGGAGGGCCATGCAGGGACTTCGGTCCCTGAAAGCCTGACGGCGTGCCTCTTGCTTAATGAGCCGGCTAGTTAATGTCACGTGCAAGGTTAAGCGCAAGCGAGCCGTAGCGAAAGCGAGTCCGAATAGGGCGACAAGTACGTGGTATTAGACGCGAAGCGGGATGATCTACCCTTGGCCAGGTTGAAGGTCGCTTAACCGCGACTGGAGGACCGAACAGGTGTGAGTTGAAAATCGCTCTGATGAGCTGAGGGTAGGGGTGAAAGGCTAATCAAATTCCGTGATAGCTCGTTCTCCCCGAAATGTCTTTAGGGACAGCCTCGTGCGAATTACCGCGGTGGTAGAGCTCTGAATGGACTAGGGACCAACTCAGGTTACCGAATCCAATCAAACTACGAATGCCGCGGATAACTACACGGGAGTGAGACTACGAGGGATAAGCTTCGTGGTCAAAAGGGAAACAGCCCAGATCGCCAGCTAAGGTCCCTAACTGTATGCTAAGTGGGAAAGGAAGTGTATTCGCTCGGACAGCCAGGAGGTTGGCTTAGAAGCAGCCATCCTTTAAAGAAAGCGTAACAGCTCACTGGTCAAGCGGATATGCACCAACAATCCAACGGGGCTCAAGCATACGACCGAAGCTGCGAAATGGTTATTTCTTCGGAAATAATCTTTGGTAGGGGAGCATTGCGTGGAGTCTGAAGGTAGACCGAGAGGACTACTGAACACTACACAAGAGACCCTGCCGGCATAAGTAGCGATAAACACGATGAGAACTCGTGTCGCCGAAAGTCTAAGGTTTCCTGAGGAAGGTTAATCCGCTCAGGGTTAGGCGGGTCCTAAGGTGAGGCCGAAAGGCGTAGCTGATGGATAACAGGTTAACATTCCTGTCCCGCCTGGCGACGTTATCACGATGGGGTGACACAGAAGGATAGGAGAGTCAGGTGATGGATATCCTGATTGGCCACTGTAAGCCGGATCCCGGAGGCAAATCCCCGGGGTCATTCAACGGTGAGAGTGGCGACGAGGTCACACGACCGCAAAGTCTCTGATTTCACGCTGTCGGGAAAATCCCCTAAGGAGTCGTCCAGGTGCCCGTACCACAAACCGACACAGGTAGACGAGGTGAATATCCACAGGCGCTCGAGAGAACACTCGCTCAGGAACTAGGCACATTAGTCCCGTAACTTCGGGAGAAGGGACGCCGCAGTAGGGTTTATAGCCCGAAGCGGTCGCAGCGAATCGCGCTCTGCAACTGTTTAACAAAAACACAGCTCTCTGCAAAGTCGAATACGACGTATAGGGGGTGACACCTGCCCGGTGCCGGAAGGTTAAAGCAAGGGCTCAGCCCGCAAGGGCGAAGGCTTGAACTGAAGCCCCGGTGAACGGCGGCCGTAACTATAACGGTCCTAAGGTAGCGAAATTCCTTGTCGGGTAAGTTCCGACCTGCACGAATGGTGGAATGATAGAGCGACTGTCTTGGCGAGTGACTCGGCGAATTTGTGGTTCCGGTGAAGACGCCGGATGCCCGCATCTAGACGGAAAGACCCCGTGCACCTTAACTGCACCCTGGCCATGAGTAACGGATTGATCTGCGTAGAATAGGTAGGAGCCTGTGATTCCTTGGTTTCGGCTGAGGAGGAGGCATCAGTGAAATACTACCCTGACTAATCTGTCGCTCTAACCTACCACCCGTGACGGGTGGGGAGACACGGCCAGGCGGGTAGTTTGACTGGGGCGGTCGCCTCCTAAACTGTAACGGAGGCGCCCAAAGATCGGCTCAAGCGGATTGGAAACCCGCTGTGGAGTGCAAGAGCATAAGCCGGTTTGACTGTGAGACTTACAAGTCGAGCAGGAACGAAAGTTGGGTCTAGTGATCCGGTGGTCCCGCGTGGAAGGGCCATCGCTCAACGGATAAAAGGTACGCCGGGGATAACAGGCTGATCTAAGCCAAGAGTTCACATCGACGCTTAGGTTTGGCACCTCGATGTCGGCTCATCGCATCCTGGGGCTGTAGAAGGTCCCAAGGGTTAGGCTGTTCGCCTATTAAAGCGGTACGTGAGCTGGGTTCAGAACGTCGCGAGACAGTTCGGTCCCTATCTGGTGTGGGCGCAGGAGAATTGAAGGGAGTTGTCCCTAGTACGAGAGGACCGGGATGAACAGACCTCTTGTGTACGAGTTGTCACGCCAGTGGCATAGCTCGGTAGCGAAGTCTGGAAGAGATAATTGCTGAATGCATCTAAGCAAGAAGCTCGCCCTAAGATAAGTTCTCCCAAGGTTTAAGACCTAAGAAGGGCAGTCGAAGACTACGACTTTGATAGGCTGGAGGTAGAAGCGCAGCAATGCGTGAAGCTGACCAGTACTAATCGCCCGTTCGGCTTAATCATAAAACTTTCTCAAAACGTCTTTGAGACAGTAAAGAGAAGAAGCCTTCTCTTTCGCAGTGTGTTCGACTCCGCGAGTCGAACTTGTAATGCCAGCCAAAATGTCAGAGCCTGCAATTCTTTTTTGCAGCTTGGAATTTGTTGGGGGTCGGAGCTTTAGCTCCGACATTCAGCAAACCCGCCAAAAGGGGCTTTAGCCCCTGAAGACACTCTGAACTTTCTGTTGTCGCCATAGCGCCCGGAAGCGCCGATATCTTTATCGGCGGTTCTCGGGTCGCGACGGAAAAAAGTTTCGAAGTCGTGGTTGGATCTTGAAGGTGGTTTCAACCTTCGACTTCCGGCCTCTGCAAGTTTAGTCGCTGTTGGATTTTGAAGTTTTTCCTTTCAACTTTCAACTGTCGACTTTCGACTTCTTCAAGTTTCCTGGTGATCATACCGCGAGGGTCACACCCGTTCCCATCCCGAACACGGAAGTTAAGCCTCGCCGGGCCGATGATACTGCACGGGTAACTGTGTGGGAACGTAGGTCGTCGCCGGGATTAAAATCAAAGGCCGTCTTGAGCAATCAAGACGGCCTTTTTGTTTTGGTAGCGCCGGCATCCTTGCCGGCTATTCCGTTTCACCACCGCCGCTGTGTAGGGGCGCCGCTTCCTTGGCCAGAGGTTCGAAGGCGGCGCGTCCTCTCAAACTCTTAGTACCGTCGGAGGGAACGATCAGCAGTCGGCTCAGCTCTTTCGGATCAGGCGCGGGTAAGCTGGGATTTCCAGACCATCCAGACTCAAAAACGAAGCTGGCGGCGCTGCACTCAGACTCGCTGCTGCGGTGCCGGACATGACGTGCTGGAAGGCTGCCTGGAAGCGCTCCATTTCGGCTTGCGTGCCAACGGTAATGCGCACATGAGTTGGCCAGACCGGCCAGGGGCGGCCGATAAAGACATTTTGTGCGGCCATCGCGGCGATGACTTCTTTTGCAGGGCGCTTAACGTCGAGCATAAAGCAGTTGGATTGCGACGGAACGAAGGAATAGCCGTTCTTGGCGAGCCATTCAAACGTGGCTTCGCGAATCGTAGCGTTGATGTGTTTGCGATCGGGGACGAGCTGCGGATCCTTCAGGCTGGCGGATGCGGCAGCCACGGCGGTGATGGGCATGGCGCTCCAGCCGGAAAATGCGCTCATCTTTTCGAGAAGGTCCGGCCGGGCAATCGCAAAACCGCAGCGCAATCCAGCCATTCCGTAGATTTTTGAAAACGTGCGCAGAACGATCACGTCCTTGTCCGCTTTCACAAGATCGAGTGCGGTCGTTGCGTCAGAAAAATGGATGTAAGCCTCATCCACCAGAAGGATGGAATCCTTCGGTTTGTTGGCGAGCATGAATTCGATGTCGGAGTGGCTGGTGAGCGTGCCGGTAGGATTGTTGGGCGTGCAAATATAAAACATGCCTGCATCCGGCCCCGCCGCCAACATGGCTTTCACGTCATGCGAGTACGTCTTGGTCAGCGGAACATTCACGACGCGTGCGCCGGCGATTTTTGCGGCATGCGCTCCTGCTTCATAGCCGGGATCGGCAGTGACATAACTTTTCGCGGGAGACGTGAACGCAAGAACGGAGTAGTGCAACGGGCCGCTGGAGCCGGGGAAGGCGCGAATGTACTCGGGCTTGAGCCCTTCCGCGGCCGCAAAAGTTTTTATGAGATCCCGGTCATCCAATCCGAGTAGCGGCCGCCTTGAGTAGCGACATCATTGATCGCGCCGCACGCTACGCCGCACGGACCCAGCGGGTTCTCGTTCGCATTGATGAGCACCGCATCTTTTGGATAAGGCCGGGGATAAGGAAGCGAGGCGGCATTTGCAAGCATCGGCTCGGTGACGATGCGATATCCCACGGCCACCGCTGCTGCGGCTGCGGAGACTTGCAGAAAAGATCGACGGGAACGACAGGCGGGATTTTCTTCCTTCGTCATAACATTACCTCCGAGTTCGATTCGCACACGACGAGTTCGCTGTACACAAGTTAGCACGTTCCTCAATGGCTGGGCCGCCTTTTTGAACGCATTTTCTTGCTAGCAAGCATTTGCGCAAGCCAGCGCTGTTTTCCGTGGTTGCGCAGATAATGTAGGGAAGAAAAAGAGAAGACACGGCTGGTGCACGCCTGCAAGGGCGAGCTAACACCTTTACATGCAGGCAATTACGAGGGGTTCTTGTAGCGCCGCGGGTGCAGTTCTCCGTGCACGTACACGCGTCCGCCGGCTCAAAAAAGTGGAATGAGTACTATTGACTGGGGCAGTTGGTCGCAATAACTTGTCTTTTGCTGTATCCCGGCCGAGTACGAAACCCACACGCTGCGAGGCAGGCATGGCCACCGAAACCGCTGTTAACACCACAGGTATCCCCGAAGGTAAAGCTTTTGAAGAGCGATGGGAGAAATTGCGCACCCACCGGCGTATCGTCTCCAGGGTGAAGTTCCAAGTCGAATGGGAAGAAGGTTCCCAACGGCAGCAGGCCAACGGCGTCACCGTAGACATTAGCAAGTCTGGCTGCCTAGCCGTGGTAGGCGCGGGGCTTCCTCTGCGCCAGCGTGTGCGCCTCATAAATTCCAAGAGCGGACGCACGGCGGAAGCGCAAGTCGTTTGGCGCGATCATGAAGCATGGGACGTGGGCCTTGAGCTGATCAAGCCAGACCCGTCTTTCTGGGGCGTGAAGTTTTAGTTTGTTGCGCTGGAAGATTCGCCGCGACAATATGCGCGCGACAGAAGTGACTGTTGCTCAGACTTTCCAAACCTACAAAACAAGCTTGCAAGATGAGGAGTTTCTGAGAACGAGCGCGTTCGGCCGCGCCCTGCCCGGAATTCAATTCGGCCACTTTTCCTTCGGCAAACTTTTCTGAATGGTTTCGAGGTTTTGGAAACCGTCTTTGATGACGGTTTGCTTCACGTTGTCTTTGGTGACGACCACCGGGCTTAGAAATATTGCCTGGACGGTCTTCGTTCCATTGGGAATCGAAACAGCATTCTTGACGGGAGTTCCATTAGCTAGATTCACCGCAACTTCGGCGGCCGTTTTCGCTTGCAGGCTAATGGGTTTATAGACCGTCATAGTTTGCGTGCCGTCCAAAATCCGGATGATGGCGGCGAGATCCGCATCCTGACCGGAGACGAGCACTTGGCCGGCGAGCTTGTGTTCCTGCAACGCCTGGATAGCGCCTCCGGCAGTGCCGTCATTGGAAGCGACTACAGCCGCGATATTGCCTTTCGTGGAATCGATCGCTTTGGACATGATGGCGTAAGCCTCGGCCGGATCCCAATCTTTTGCCCAGCCGTCGCTCGACGATTTTTATGTCGCCGCGGTCAACGGAAGCCTGCAGCGCGCGCATTTGTCCCTCGCGCAAAACTTTGGCGTTGCTATCCGTCTGTGAGCCGCCGATCAGAACGTAGTTCCCCTTGGGGGCCAGCCGCGCGAGTGTTGAGGATTGCAGCTCGCCAATCACTTCGGCATTGGTGCCCACAAAGAAATCGACATCGCTGTTGCGCACGAGGCGCTCGTAGCAGAGCACGGGTACATGCCTGGCCTTTGCGGCGTTCACGATGCGCGCGGCTTTGTCCGTGTCGTGCGGCACCAGCACGAGAACTTTTGCGCCAGCGTCTATCAGCTTTTGGGATTGCTGCAACTGCAAGTCGTCATCTCCCTCGGCGGTTTCCACCAGAACTTCGGCCCCCAGTTCCTTGGCGCGCTTCTGGAACGTAGCGAGGTCGGTCTGCCAGCGCTCGACTTTGAGAGAGTCCATCAGATAACCGATTTTTAGCGGCGCGTTTTGGCCTGGGACGGTTTGCCCGTTTGCGGAGCCAAGCAGCAAGACCAAGAGCACAATCATCGCTAGGAAGAGGGAACCTCGACGCGGCAAACGCTGCATAGTTTTCATCACCAAGTACTTAGAAACGTAGCACTGGCGAGCCGGCGTCACAATCGGAGAACTGCTGGGAGCGGACCAAGAGTAAAGAGGAATGACGTTTGATGACCGGTATCGCGACAACCAATCCCGGGAGCGGTCAGATTCTGCGCTTCAGAGCGCCTCACCATTGGCTATAAGAGCTTTACTGGCAAGCACTTGACCGACCGCCATTCTCGGCCTTCCAATTGCTCGTCCAATGGGGGTAGACAATCTACATGCGATGGGTGTAGAACATCTACAGCCCGAGGTAAACATGAGTCCACGCTACCAGAATCGGATTGAACTGCTGCAGGGGACGCTCGACTTGCTCGTCCTGCAAACACTGCGCTGGGGACCGCAGCACGGCTACGGCATCAGCCAGGCGATTCGCACCAACTCGGGAGACATTTTGCAGGTGGATACCGGTTCGCTTTATCCGGCGCTTCACCGGCTGGAACGGCAGAGATGGATCAGCGCAGACTGGAAAGTTTCCGAAAACAAACAGCGCGTCCGAGTCTACCGGCTGACAGCCAAAGGCAAAAAACAATTGGAATCCGAGCGCTCGCGCTGGGCGCAGGTCTCGGATGCTATCGCAGGCGTGCTGAATCCGGCGAAGAGAGAGAGCGAAGCGTGACATTTTCCTTTTGGCGTCGTAAAAGACGTGACAGCGAACTGGAGGAAGAACTCCAAAGCCATTTGCAAATGGCGGCGCGAGACCGCACCGACCGCGGCGAAACTCCTGATCAAGCGCGCAGCGCAGCGCGACGTGAATTGGGCAACGTCGGCCTGATCAAGGAGGTCACACGGGAGATGTGGGGTGGACCTCGTTCGAACGGCTGATGCAAGACCTGCGATTTCGGCTTGCGCATGCTTGCCAAGTCACCTGGATTTGCGGTCGTGGCGGTTCTTACGCTGTCGCTCGGCATCGGTGCGAACAGCGCGTTGTTTTCGGTAGTAAATGGCGTCTTGCTCAAGCCGCTGCCATACCCGAATCCGGAGCAACTCGTTTGGCTAGCCGAGAGCAAACCTAATTTTGCGAGCGGGTCAATTTCGTTTCCAAATTTTCGGGACTGGCGGAAAGACAACCGCACTTTTTCCTCCATGGGCGTGTATCGCAGTTACAGCTTCAGTCTGACAGGACTGGGCGAAGCCGAGCGCCTGCAGGCGCGGTTCATTTCGTCTGATTTTTTGAACGTAGTTGGCGTGACGCCAGTGATCGGCCGCACTTTTGCGCAGGGCGAAGACGAGATCGGTGCCGCGCCAATAGCCATGATCAGCGAAAGTTTGTGGAAGCGGAAGTTCGATTCTTCTCCCACCGCTCTGGGAAATATCCCTTGATCTGGACGGCGCGAGCTACACCATCGTCGGCGTGCTACCCGCGAGCTTCGATCTTTCCGGAAGCTTTCGCGACGTTGAAGTTTACGTGCCTGTCGGGCAATGGGGCAATCCGCTTTTGCCATCGCGTGGCGCTGGGCTTGGATTTCACGGCGTCGGCCGGCTGAAGCCTGGAGTGACTATCGAGCAAGCGCGCGCGGACATGGCGCGCGTTTCGAGCAACCTTGCGGCAGCGTATCCGGATACTGACACCGGCATCGGTACCTTCATGCGTCCGCTGAAGCAAACGATGGTCGGTGGAGTCAGTGTGCTTCTCTTCGTATTGCTTGCGGCGGTCGGATTTGTTTTGTTGATCGCTTGCGCAAACGTGGCCAATTTGATGCTCGCGCGCGCGGCAGCGCGGTCGCGCGAATTCGCTATTCGCGCGGCACTGGGCGCAGGACAGGCGAGACTTGTACGCCAGCTTCTTACGGAAAGTCTGCTGCTCGCATTGACTGGAGGAACGTTCGGCTTGTTACTGGCAGCTTGGGGTACTCGGGCCGCGCTGAGCGGGCTGGCGGCCGGACTTCCTCGCGCCAATGAAGTCAGCCTGGACGGGCACGCGTTGCTTTTCACTTTGGTCATAACACTGGGTTGCGGCATTTTTTTTGGGCTGGCGCCGGCATTGAAAACCAGGACGCGGAATTTACACGACGCGCTGAAAGAAGGAGGGCGAGGCGAGAGCGGTTCGCGCCATCGCGCGCAGGGTGCTCTTGTCGTCGTGGAAATGGCGATGGCCCTGGTGTTGTTAGTCCTGGCAGGGTTGATGGTACGAAGTTTGACCGCGCTGTGGAGGGTAAACCCAGGATTCGATTCGCATAATCTCCTGACATTCGGCGTAGCTCTTCCGCCGTCGATGCGCAACGCCAACGCCGCGGGAATTCGAGCGGCCCTCCGCAATGTAGACCAACAACTGAAGTCCGTTCCAGGAGTTCAGGCGTTGTCGCTTTCCTGGGCGGCGGTACCGTTGAGCAGCGACGATGAGGATATCTTCTGGATTGAGGGAAAGCCCAAACCCGCGACGGACAATGATATGAACTGGTCGCTCAGCTATGTGGTGGAAGAGGACTACCTGAAGGTGATGGGCATTCCGCTCGAGCGCGGAAGATTTTTCACGGCGCAAGACAATGAAAACTCTTCCCACGTCGTCGTGGTGGACGACGTGTTCGCGCAAAAATATTTTGGAGATCAGGATCCCATCGGCCAGCACATTATTCTGGAAAACAAAGGCGGCCGCGCGGAAATCGTGGGCGTCGTCCGGCACGTCAAACAATGGGGCCTGGATTCCGACGACAAGGAAGCTTTGCGCGCGGAACTCTATTTTCCGTACATGCAACTGCCGGACCAGGCCATGGTTCTCTCGTGGAGCGGAACGGGCATGATGTTGCGTTTCGATCCAAGAGCTGTGGCGATAGGAGATTCTCTGCGGGCTGCTATCAAGGGGATCAGCAACGAGCACGTGATGTCCAAAACACAAACGATGGATTCCATTATTTCCGATTCGCTCGCTTCACAGCAGTTTTCCATGGCGGTGCTCGGCATTTTTGCCGTGCTCGCGCTGGCGCTCGCCTCGGTTGGGATATACGGGGTCATTTCTTATCTCGTTGGACAGAGGACGCAGGAAATCGGCATCCGCTTGGCCCTGGGTGCAAATCGTTCCGATGTACTTCGCATGGTGTTGAAGGACGGCATGAAGATGACGCTCATCGGCGTCTTACTTGGTATTCTCGCCGCGGCCGGATTTTCCTGGCTCATGGCGAGTCTCCTCTTCGGCGTAAGCGCGAGGGACCCACTGACATTCGCATGTGTAGCGGTGCTGCTGACGATTGTGGCGCTGGCGGCGTGCTATATTCCCGCGCGGCGTGCGATGCGCGTCGATCCGATGGTTGCGTTGCGCTACGAATAGTGAAGGGCCGCGGTTTACGTCGGGTTTACTTAGCTGGAGACAGCCAGGCGTCGATGGCAGGGCGAAACCTTGGTGCAAAACTGTGCTACGCAAATTGCGGCGAGGAGGCCGGTAAAAACGTCCATCGTGTAGTGCGCGCGGAGGATGAGCACGGTGGCAATCTCAAACAGAACGATTCCCACGGCTACGATTGCAAGCCATCGCTTTCCAAGGCGCGCTAATTCGATTCCGCCAAAGACGGCAATGGCTGTGTGCCCGGAAAAGAAAAAATCGTTGCCGACATTGTAGGTGACCAGCAGTGAAGGGAATCCGGGATAATGCCAGATCATATTTGGAGGGGCGGGAAGCGCGCAGATGGCTTGCATGATTTGGCGCAGCGCAAGCAGCAGCACAAGTCCGAGAAACGGCCGAACACTTGGACTAAAAAGCCAACGCCCCAGCAAAAATAGCGCTAGTCCATCGATAAACGCAGAGCTGACAATCAGGAGCACGTTCGCGGCGGTTGGTGAACGGTAGAAGTAGGAATTGAGGCCGGCAGTCAGAGTGTGAAGCGCGTCGCCGACGCCTGAAGCAGGCACGGCTCGGTGCGCGATCAGCGATTGCGTCCAAAACCAGATTCCCAGTGCCAGCGCCGTGAGCACAATCCGGCGAATCAGGCGGCGCCATTTTCGCGAGCTCTCTGCGCCGGTCATCTGCTGCGGAGTCTGCGGTCTTGGCAGGAGCAACTTGCACAGGGATGCTCACGCTGGTTTCGCGACTTCGAGCGCGAGTTCGCGGGCCTTGCGCAAATCGAGCTTGCCTGTTCCGAGATAGGGCAATTTCTCTACGTTCAGAAACTGATCCGGGCGAGGCCTCCAGAGTGCTGGAAGGTCACACTTGGCGAGCAACTCCAGAGTTTCCTTCAGCTTATCTTCCGGCAGCGTATGAAGCACCATTAGCCGCTCGCCTTTTCTTTCGTCGGGAACAGCGGTTACTACGAACACTTGTTCCGTGGCGTGGGCGAGTTCGTGAAGCTTGTCTTCGACTTTGATGTGCGGCACCATTTCGCCGCCGATTTTGCTGAAGCGGCTCAAGCGATCCGTGACACGCAGGAATCCATCTTCGTCGAGCATCGCGATGTCGCCGGTGTTGTACCAGCCGTCTTGCAAAACGGCAGCCGTTTTTTCTGGTTGGTTTAAGTAGCCCTGCATTACGTTTGGTCCGCGCACAAGGAGCAAGCCGGGTTGATTGACGGCCAGAGTTTGCAGGGTTTCGGGGTCGATTATTTTCACGCTCATGCCTGGCAGCGGGTGCCCGATGCTTCCGCGCTTTGCGCCCACTTGCCGAAAGGATGCGGCGCGAAAATCGATCGTATTTACGGTAACGGCCGGTGAGCACTCCGTGCAGCCATAGCCCTCCATGGGCCGCAGGCCAAAGCGATCCTCAAACGCCTGAGAAATTCTCTCTGGTAGCTTTTCAGCGCCAGCCATCACGAAGCGCAAGCTGCCGAATTGTTCTGGCTCGCAGCGGCGCGTGTAGGCGTTGAGAAAAGTAGGAGTCGCAAGAAGCATAGTGACGGCGTATTTGTTGACGAGCGCGCCGATGACGCGCGAATCGAGCGGATTCGGGTGAAACACGACGCCGATACCCGTGGCCGCAGGAAGGCACAGTGTTCCTGTGAAGCCAAAGGAATGAAAGAACGGAAGAATGCCCATGATGCGATCGTCGGAGTGCAGAAGGAAGACCTGATTGAGTTGCTCGACGTTGGAAGCCACGTTGTAATGCGTCAGGACCACGCCCTTGGGCTCGCCCGTTGAGCCGCTGGAAAAAATAATCGTCGCGATGTCTTCGAGCTTTGTGGCGCGCTCGGCTCCGGCATACTTTTCAGACGAGCCGTGCTGGAAGGAAAAACGCGAGAGCAGCGCCAAGGCGTTCGCTGAAACGCGGCTTCTGCGTCAGGTCTTCCAGAAAAACCGTCTCGGCTGGCGGCTTCACGTGCACGCGTTCGAGAAAGGCGCGAGCGGTGATTACCGTTTTCAAATTACACTGTTTCGCGCAAGACTCCAGTGTTTCATTCGAGGCGGTGTAGTTGAGATTAACGGGCACTTTGCCCATCAGCATCGCCGCGAAATTTACCAACGCGCCGGGAATCGAAGGCGGTAGAAGAATGCCCACCATCTCCTGTCCCTGCCAAGTTTTCCGTAAGCGCCGCGCGAGGAAGAGCGTTCTTGCCAGCACCGCAAAAAAAGTCAGCTTGGGCGTTTGACCATCGGCCATGGCGAAACGAAACGGGTGGCGCCGCGCTGTGTAAAGAAATGTCCGCGACAGAGGCCGCATTTGACGTTTGCGCCGCTCGAACGCTTCCGCTCCGAGATCTTGAACAGCCTGCCGCGCTTCCTGCGCCGTCGCCGTTGGAGGGAGCGGCGCGCCAAACGTCACACGCACGGGATACGGCAAATGACGCGGCAATTTCCACAGGAATCGTCCGCCAGCGAAACTGAAAATCGAGCCCCACACGCCGTCAAGATTCACGGGAATGATTGGTACATCGACGCCTTTGATGATGCGTTCCATGCCGCGGCGGAACGGCATCATCTGGCCGATGCGCGTCATCTGCCCTTCGGGGAAAATACAGACGAGCTCGCCGTCTTGCAGCGCTTGCGTCGCGCGCCGCAGGGAATGAATCATTTCGCGTGGACCTTGATCGGACGAAATCGGGATTACGCCCAATATTTTCGCGAACGGTTTGACCAGCGGGTGATCGTACGAGCCCTTGAACATCAAGAACCGCACTGGGCGATCAAGCGCGGCCAGCAGAAGCACGGCATCAGCCATCGAAACGTGATTGGGCACGAGTAGCGCCCCGCCACGCACTGGAACGCGCTCGCGCCCCGCGACATCAAGCCGGTAAAGCGTGTGCGTGAGCATCCAGAGCAGGAGCCGCAGCAAAGAATCCGGCAGCAGGTAGAGGACATACACGGTTGCGGCCAAGGTCGCCACGGAAGCCCACAGAAAAATGGCCTCGGAACTCAGGTCCAGCCAGCGCGACATCGCATAGTAGGCGCCGGAGGCCACGCCAATTCCCACAAACGACAACCAGTTCGATGCACCTAGAACGATGCCCTTGTGCTGCTCCTCGGGAATGTGCTGAATCAGCGCGCTGATCGGCACAATGAAAAATCCGCCGGAGAATCCCAGGCACGCCAGCAACGCCAACACTGCGTGAAACGACAGTCCGTGGATTGACAGGCAAAGGCCGAACGCGGTCATCGCCAAGGATCCGAGCGGGATCAGTCCATATTCGATTTTTCCGCCGGAGAGATATCCGGCTGCGAAACTTCCCAAGCCAATCCCGATCGCCACCGCAGCTTGCAGCAAACCGCCACGGGACGAATCGAGATGAAGAACATCTTGTCCGTACAGAAAAATATTGAACTGCAAGAGAGCGGCTACAAAGAAAAAGTAGGTGTTCCCCGCCACCGCAAACCAAAGAATGCGGTTGCCGCGGATCAACTTCATGGGAGACCAGACATCGATCAGCGAGGCGAGATGAAACTTTCTTGGTGGGATCGGCGGCAGGAACTTTGCTTATGCCAAAGCTGCACACCAAACCGATGACCGTGAACGCAAAAAGAATCGCACCGGAATACATCTTGCCGTCCGACGAATGCCGCCGCCAGGATCGATCCGCTCACGCTTCCTGCGATGATGCCGAGGAAAGTACCCAGCTCGAGCACGCCGTTGCCCCATGACAATTTTTCCGGAGGCAAAAGTTCAGGAAGCAGGCCGTATTTGGAGGGCCCAAAGAACGCTCCTTGCGTGCACACAAGAAAGATCGCTGCCAAAGCCAGCGAAAAATTTGGGCCGATCAGGGCGACAACGGCGAGCAGCATCACGCCGACTTCAAATACTTTGGTCTGGATCGTGACGCTACGTTTGCTGAAACGGTCCGCGAGATATCCCCCGGCTAGCGAAAACAGAACGAACGGGGCGGCGAACAGGACGCCGACGAGAAATTCATGACTTGCGCGCTGAGCGTTGTCGTGCTCGATGGCGAGAATGAGGTAGATGACGAGAAATTTCAGCGCATTTTCGTTGAACGCGCCCTGAAACTGCGTGGCGATCAGGCTCCAAAAGCCCAACCGCCACCTCCGGCTAGACTCTCGAGTCAAAGGAGTTCCGTTGTCGGCCATGCGGGCGCACCCACGCGCTCAAGTGGAAGCTACTGAGATAGAACGATCTTAGCAGCCATTCTTGCACGCGAGCGCGTGGTGACATGAGGGTGTGCCGAAAGCGAGACGCCAGCGTGGATGGACAGTGGGCGGGGCCCTTCCAGGGTAAACAAGCCCCGCCCCTACGGGTAGAGATCCACGCCCCACGGATTGAGTGGTGGCCTGGTTATGGTTTCGCAGCTGCCGGAGTAGCGGCAGCCTTTGGTTTTGCTGGCGCTGGCGTTTTTCGTCCGGCGTTCAGGTGGTCGTAGTTCAGCGCGGCGTTGAGCAGCAGCATGAAGCTGCCTTGTGTCTCTTGCCGCCACATGGGGTTCGTAGCGAACAGAACGACGTGCCCCTTGCCGACCGGCACGTCGATGATCGCCGGCGATTCCGCCAGCTCCGAGCCGCCAGCGAGCATTCCGCTGATTCGCAAGTCTTTTTCGCCAGCGAAGCGCAGCACAACGCGCGGGTAAAGCGACGCCGGCGGAAGGAACGAGCCTAGATCGGCGCGCAGTTCGGGGTTGACGTAGAGCTCCTGCTCCGCCTTGCTGCGGTGGACGGGAGCTTCCGGCTCGGTCCAGGCGCGGCCCTGCGGAATGTCGGGATCAGTCATAGAGCCTCTGCCGCTGGGGCGCGAGCCGCCGGAATCGTCAGCAAAAAATCGGCCAAATCTTCCCGCAACAGAAACGCTGAACACCGGTCCCTGATTGAAGTACACGCCGACAGAATCGTCGTACCCGTAGGTGATGGGGCTGGCTTTGTCCTCAACGGTTGCGCGAGCGATCATGCCTCGCGCTTGCAGTTGGTGCGTATCGTTGATGACTACCGTATCGGTGATGCCAAGCTCGATCGGCAGATGCGTGCTGGGGCCGATGGGAATGAAGAGCCCGCCATCCTCAACGAATTTCTTGAGATGGGCGACGCCATCGAAGCCCAATCCGCCGCGGATGTCCGCGGCCTCATCGATTCCGCCCCAATTCGGTGTCGTGGAAGAATTTTGCCAGGGAATCGGCCCGCCGGCTTCGCTGCCATCCGCGTTTGTGCGCGACGGAATGCCGTTCAGAATTTGTTGCAGACCGAAGAATGTCGGAGGAAACAAAATCACGTCATATTTTTCGCGCAGGTTGGCCGTATTGCGCACGTTGATATCGGAAATGTAGGTGTACGGCACTCCGGTCTCTTCCAGCGCGAGCCGGAACCAGCCTTCGTTCTGCGTGTCCGTCCAGTTGTGCATGAGGGCAATGCGTGGCACGCCGACTTCATGACGGATCACATCTGGCACCGACTCCGCGCTGGTCACGCGAACGCCGAGTTCCCGCGCTGCGGCGTTGAGCCGCAAGTCCAGATCGGCGGGGTTTCCTTCGAGTGGAAGAATGAAAGTGCCGGGAACGAATTTCTGCCCGGCGGCTTCGAAGCTATCTTCCGCGGCAAAAAACTTCACGTCCTTCAGCCGAAAACGCAATGTCGCCAAATTAGGTTCGCCAGTCGCGTTGATTACGTAAAATTTCGTCGCGGCGGCTGCCTTGCCCTTCTCCGAGTGCGGAGGAATCACGCCGCCGCCCTCGAACTTCGCGGTCCTGTCCACGAGCGTCATCGGAGCTTTGAGGATAGCTGTATCCGTGATGCGCACCGTCTTGACGTTGCGCAGAGGTCCGAGCGTCCAGCCGGTGTCATCGTAAGGGCGCGGATCGCTGGTCGAGTAATACTGTGTGTCGAGCAGCATGTCCACCATGCGGCTGTACGGCTGGTCCATGCGGATAATGTAGCTGCCTAGCGGGAGCTTCGTGCTCTTCGCTTCCTCGGTTTTCTTGGCCCCTGCGTCCGCTTTCGCATCGGCGCCCTTTGCGTCTGCTGATTTGGCAGCTGGCGACGGCGTTTCCTTCACTTCAAAGTCTTGTTCAAGCTTTTGCACCTCGGCGCCCTGCCTCTGCAGCAAATTCGCAAGCTGCGCCGCAAGTGCCGGGCGCCTGCCGTCGTTCACGATGGCCCAAGCCGCCGGGCCTTCCGTCGTGGCTTTCGCAACGGAGCGTTTGCTCTTCTCATAGAAATCTTTCAGGAGTTCCTGGCCGTGCTGCGCGGTGTAATCCAGCGAAAGCAGCACGCCGCTTTCTTCGAGGTTCGTATTGTTGCGCAAGGACCACATCACTTTGGGCAGCGGCGGGTTGGGCCGAAACCACGCGCGACTTGTGGAGCTTGGCGCCAGCTCGGCTAGCTTCGTTTCCGGAGTGCCGTTTCCATACGTTTCGTAAAAGCGTCCGATTGAGTTATGACCGTTGGCGACATAAAACATGTAATTGGGTGCCCAGCCGTCATAGAAACCGTGCGTCCACACTCCGACGACTCCGCGCTCCGTCATGCCTTGCACGTCGTTGTAGGCAAACTTCTGCCATTCATTAATCACGATCGGATCGAGCCAGGCGTTGTAAGGCCCGGTTCCGGTGGAAACATAAAGATACGGAATCGATTCATGCAGATCGTGCAGAACCTGCGGATGCCAATAAAAAAAATTCTGCATCATCATCTGCGAGAGTTTCAAGCCCATGGCGATGCCGTCGCGATTGTTGTCGTGCTGCACGTAGTGCCCCCAATAAACTAGGCCCGGCAGCGGTTTATCGGGATTGGCCTTTTGATAGTTCCAGGAATCCACCACGCGGTCGTGGCCGTCCACTTCGACGATCGGCGTGATCAGAAAAACAGCGTTCTTGCGAATGTTCTGGATGAACGGCGAATCTTCCACCGCCAGGCGGTATGCCAATTCCATCAGCATTTCTGGCGACCCCGTCTCGGGCGAGTGGATCGAGCCGGACGCCCAGTAAAACGGCTTGCCTCCGGCGATTAACTGCTTTGCATCGGCATCCGTGATTTTGCGGGGATCGGCGAGCTTGGCGGTGATGTCGCGCAGGTGGTCGAGCTGGGCGATGTTGGCTTCGTCGCTCACGGCTACGAGCAGAAAATCGCGCCCTTCTTCCGTTTTGCCCACGCGATAGACTTTCACGCGCGGGCTGGCCTTCGCGAGTTCGTCGTAATACTGGTAAATGTCTTTCGAATAAGTAAGAAAGTTCGGCGCACCTACGATGTGACCAAGAATTTTGTCCGGCGAGGGAACGGTAGCGGAAGCCGGAAGGTGATCGACTAGATCGGTGAGAAAGAATTTCTCCGTCGTAAACTCGCGGATTTTCTTTCCATACTCTTCATCGTTCGCAGGGGCAGACTGCGCGCCCGCGAGAGCAGCGATGAAGCTTGCGAATAGAATGGCCGCCACGCACGGTAGCCAAATTCTCCGCGCCCAATGGCGACCCGCTGGAGCAAGCTCACACAATCTTCCACTCGGAATTCTCATCATCGCCTCACTTTTGAATTTTTCCAGGCACCTGACCGGCCGCTGCACCATGTGACGGGCCGTGCGCAACAAACGTTTCAGCCGATTTACCGAACCCCGGTTTTGGGCCACTTCACGAGCGTCATAGAGAAGAACCGGGGTAGCATAATGCTTTCTTGGTTCGGAGGGAAGAATGGCGAAGGGCGCAGAGGTTCAAAAATCGGTGCTCATAACGGGAGCGACGGACGGTCTGGGCAGAGCCACGGCGCTGTTGCTGGCGCAGCGCGGCTATCGCGTTTTCGCCGCGGGACGCTCGGCAGAAAAACGCGCCCAGCTTGATGCGCTGGCTCGGGAAAAGAATTTGCCACTCGAAACGCTGGAGCTCGATGTCTGCGACGACGCTTCCGTCCAGCGAGCCGTGGCTGTCGTTCTTGCAAAAGCGGGCGCTATCGACGTCCTGTTCAACAATGCCGGCGTCAACTTCTCTGCCGCCGTCGAAGACCTGCGCATGGAGGATTGGCGGCGTCAGTTCGAGACCAATTTTTTTGGCGTTTTGCGCGTTACGCAAGCCGTCGTGCCGCACATGCGCCTGCGAAAGCGCGGGCGCATCGTGATGATGAGCTCCGTCTCCGGATTTGTAACCGCTCCGACGCAAGGCGCTTACAGCAGCAGCAAGTTCGCGCTCGAGGCCATGAGCAATGCGCTGCGCCTGGAGTTATTTCCATTCGGCGTACAAGTGGTCCTGATCGAGCCCGGGTACATCGTCACCGGCATCCAGCAAGCCGCGATGGAACTCTCCAAGCCCTACTTGGAAAAAATGAGCAACGGCCCCTACGCCCCTCTGTACGCGCGTTTTCTGGCTAGCGTCACGGGCGCTCGCGCCAAGTCGAAAACAACTCCCGAAGATTGTGCGCGCATTGTCCTGCAGGCTATCGAAGCGCCGGATCCGAAAATTCGCTACCTCGTTACGGGGTTGGCGGTCGTCGCGAAATGGTGCAAGCGGCTGTTGTCGGACAGAATGGTGGACGTCATGTTCCGGCGCAGGTTCGGCATTGTCCGCCAAGCATGACGCGCATCGCGCCCCGGCCGCGAACGCAATCGGCAAAAGCCTTACGGATTCGAAATTTGGAAGGACAGGCTGTTCTCTCGCAACTCCTGCCACTTTTTGGACCAGGCTTCGTGAACCGGGCTCTCGGAGTAGTCGGCCGCAGCTTCCGCGCTCGTGAATTCGATCGCGTAGACGCCGCTGAAATCCTTGATTTGGTTGCGTTCCGTTTTCAGCCACACATTTTTGATACCGGGAATCTTGCCCGCCATCTCTCTTATCCCGTTGATGGCAACTTCGCGGTCGTTATTTGACGTGGCGTCCTTGAATTTGTAAATCACCACATGCAGCACCGTTTTCGGTTGGCCGAAACGGTTTTGTCCCGCCACACTTCTGGCATGCAGCGAACCCGCGGCGATTCCCGCGATGAACAATCCTGCACCCAAAGCAACCTGGACCAATCTTTTCTTCGTTGGTTTCACGTCATCCTCCCATCATTGCTACTCTGCCAGTCTATGAAATGCGTGAGTGGCGGGGCAACTCGCCGCGATCATCTCCAGTGCTGCGACCGCCAAGCTGTTTGACGCAGCCGCGTTGCGACCGTTACGCTGGCAAAGCGCGTTTCTTGAGGATGAAGTGGACGATTCTCCCAGCGAAATACCAACGCAGCAAAGCCAACCGGCTAACCTGCCGCCGTTTCCTCAGCTTTGGATTGGTTATCTCTTAGGTCTCGCGAACATCGTTGCGGAATTCGTCGAGGTTTCCCTTCACCCGGAGGTCGCCAAGACCGAATTCGCAATCCCGCCCTTGCATATTTTTCTCCTGATGCTAGTTGGCTGGGTCTACTGGCTAGTTTGTGTATACCGGTATCATGAAATCATGCAGCGCGTTCCCGGCTGGAAACACCCCATTTCGCCGGCGCGCGCCGTTGGCTTTCACTTTCTCCTGGGCTACAACCTCTATTGGTTTTTCAAGTGGCCTCGGGAAATTGCACGCTACGTGAACTGGAGATTCGCTCAGCCCGTGATGAAACCCACGATGGTGGGGCTGATGTTCCTTGCAGCTTACGTCCTGCACTTTTTGTTTGATCCGGGGCTCGGACTGCTGATGCTGTTTCTGGCCGCCTCCTACATGTCGGGCTGCCTTCGCCAGGCTTTTGCGTTGCCGCCAACGCCAGCCGCGCGCACACCGAGCTAAATTGAATGAATTCACACAAGGAGCTGCGAATGCCTCAACGAAAACTCTGGACGGTGTCGTTCGCCATTGTCTTTGCTCTCGCGCCCTTCAGCCTCGTGCACGCGCAGGAGGATACAAAACAGCAATCGCGTGAAACCTTTAAGCAGCTAATCGAGATCAATACGACCGATTCCGTCGGCAACGTGACAACTGCCGCGGAGGCTCTGGCAGCGCGGCTGCGCGCCGCCGGATTTTCAGAGCAGGACGTCATCGTCGCCGGCCCCAACGACCGCAAAAAGAATCTAGTCGCGCGCCTGCATGGAACCGGCCAACAAAAGCCGATCCTGTTCCTCGCGCACCTGGATGTCGTCGAAGCGCGCCGCGAAGACTGGACCACCGATCCCTTTCAATTCATCGAGAAAGAAGGCTATTTCTATGGCCGCGGCACGGTGGACATTAAGGATGGCGCCGCCATCCTCGTGACGAATTTTATCCGGATGAAAAAAGCGGGCATTGCGCCCAACCGCGATCTAATCCTTGCGCTCACTGCCGATGAAGAAGGCGGCAACTTCAACGGAGTCGAATGGCTGCTCAAACATCATCGCGATTGGATCGAAGCCGAATACTGCGTAAATCTGGATGGCGGCGATTTTATGAGCGACAAAGGCAAGAAAATCTATGGCGCTGTGCAGGCCAGCGAAAAGGTTTACGTCGATTTTCAGTTCGAAGTGAAAAATCCCGGCGGGCACAGCTCCCGGCCAACGCGCGACAATGCCATTTATCACCTGTCCGAGGGGCTGGCAAGGCTCGCAAAATTCAATTTTCCGGTGGAACTGAACGAAATCACGCGTTCCATGCTTGAAAAAAGCGCCGCTATCGAAGGTGGTCCGCTTGCCAAAGATATGAAAGCCGCGGCGCAGCCGTCTCCAGATACCGCAGTGCTGGTTCGGCTTTCCGAGAACGAATTCTACAACGCGATCCTTCGCACCACTTGCGTTGCTACCATGCTTTCCGGCGGCCACGCTCCGAACGCTTTGCCGCAAACGGCCCGCGCCAACGTCAACTGCCGCATCCTGCCTGGCGAAGATCCAAACAAAATTAAAGAAACTCTAATCAAAGTCGTGGACGACCCCAAGATCGATGTGACCTTCGTCGAGCAACGCGACGCCGACGGCAATCTTATACCACCAGAACTGGTGCCGCCTTCCCCGCTTCGCCCGGAACTCATGAAAGCGGTGGAGGGCGCGGCCGCCAGCACCTGGGGCCCGCTTCCCATCATGCCCGTGATGGACACAGGAGCCTCAGACGGCCGCTATTTGCGTATGGCAGGTATTCCCACCTACGGCATCGCCGGCGTCTTCCTGGACCTCGATAATCGAAGGGCGCATGGCCAGGACGAACGCGTAAGAGTCCAGGATTTTTACGACGGCGTGGAATTCAACTACAAGCTGATGCAGGCCCTCGCGAACGGAAAGTAAGTCTCCCTATCCAAAGAAAAATGGCCCGGCGAAGATGTCTTCACCGGGCCAAATATTTCAGTTTCAGGATTTACTGGTTTGGTTTGTTCGGCGCGTCGCCGGCTTTCGGGTCGCCCTGCGTAACCGCGCTCGCCGCGATCGGCTTGCCTGCATCGGTGCCGAAACGCGTCAGGTAAGGCATGAACGGCGTCACCTCGAACGGCATCTTTTCGCGTTCGGCTACGGTGCCCACTGGTTTGCTCTTGATCAGTGAAAGAGTGTCGTTCCAGGGATCCACCTTCACGCGGCCGCCGATTGGCAGCGCCGAGATCATCTGTGGGTTCTGCTTTGGATCCACTGGGGTTGACGATTTCAAGTCAGCAAGCCCTGGCACGCGATCTCCCAGGTGCGGGCTGATCAGGTTAGGAATTTCTTTTTGCCGTGTCTCCATCGCTGTCAGGAACAATCCTGCATTCCCCAGCTGATTCTTGTAAGGCGAGTTGTTCAGGAATTGGATGGCCTTCGCATTCGCCGCCCTTTCTTCATCTGGCGTGTGCCCGAATCCAAAGTGGCGGAATGTGTCCTTATCATCGACCAACAGTTGATCGAAAAATGCATAGTTGGAATCCATGCGGTGACCCAGCACTACGTGGGCCAGTTCGTGCGCAACGATCGTCGCGAGGCTAGCTTCGTCCGGCAGCACGTCAATCAAGCCGCGGCTGAGCACAATGGTATGCCCGATCGTGAACGACTCCAGCGTCGAAGTCATCAGAACGCGGCACCGCACTTCCGGTTCCAGGTCGATATTGTTCGTGACTTCGAGGTTGTTCACCACGGTGTCGAGAACTTTATCAACTTCACCCTTGGGCGCCATCAAACCAATGCGCTCGAGCCGGTCAGACACGTTGTCTTCCGCCTGGTGGTCCCAGGAACGCTGGGCCTGAATCGGCGAGAGGTCATTCGAAGTTTTCGTATCGTCGTTCACGGGAGTCTCAACCAGAATCTTGCTCAGCTCCTGCTCCTGTTGAGCATGTCCGATGTTGTAGCCCCACAACCGGGTCTGCGCCTTGAAGTCCAGCTTCTTGCTCATGGCGTAGTGAAGATCGCTCTCTTGGCTATAGATGAAAGACGGCATCCAGAGGCCGGGCTGCACGTTGGTCCGCCAGCTGTCGAAGTGGAAGTACCAGCTCGAGTGGCCGCCGCCGCCGTAAGCGCCGTTGAATCGCACGATGTTGTAGTCCTGGTCTTCGACCCAGATGCGCCCGAGGAACCGGCCCTTGCCGGATTTTTCCTGCGGCGCGACATCGAATACCAGGCAGCGCACTTCTCCCAGGAATTCGCGCTTCACGTAATCAAATTTGTAGTGTTGTTTGTCGAACCCGTTCGTATCGATGAAAATCATCTGCAGGAAGCCGTCCGGCAGGAACTGCATCGCGAACGAGAAGAAATTTCCGACCGAGCCAAATATCTTCTTCCCCTTGCCTCCGCTGTCGCTCAAGGACACCAGAGCGACACCCTTGGAGAAGTCCGCGCGGCCCAGAAAATATTTGTCGCCTGCTGGGATTTCGCCGAGGTCTTTGTCGGGCTTCAGGTTCTGAATATACGTCTCCACCAGCGGCGAGTATTGCCGTATCTGCTGGTTCAGACGGTTTTCGTTCGTGATCACGCGGTCGACCACTTGATCCATCGTCCGCGCCTGCTGCGGTTCAGCAGCCGCAGTGCTGGCGATGGTCCCGGAGCCGCCCAAGACGAATCCGAGGACAACTGTAGCTAGCTTACGCATTTCTCTCTCCCCTCAATAGGCCAAGCGGAACTCAATCCGCACGCGTGCCGGAAAATCTACCGGCTGGCCTTCGCGTTTTGCAGGTTTAAACTTGATTGTTTGGGCCGCTCGGACCGCGGACTCATCGAGCCCGTGGCCCAATCCACTTACGACGTGATTGACTTGCATGGTGCCGTTCGAGAGGAACACCACATCAATCACCACGTCGCCTTCTAACTTAAGACTACGCCCCTCGGCGGTATACTCCGGTTTCGGCTTGTCCAAAATCTCAACAGGTGTGTCCGCCGGTCCACCGGCTGCCACCTTTTTCTTTGGCGCATCCGTGGCCGATTGATCTCCAAACCCTGAAGACACCACTTTGCCTTGCTTGCCTCCGCTCGGCGGTGGGTTTGCTGTGCCATTTCCAAAGCCCGTACTCGCGACGGTGCCTCTAATCCCTTTGTCGCCGCCCGTGCCGTTGCCGTAACCCGGCCCGCCAGGTAGCGCTGGCGATCCCTGCCGGTTCACATTTGTCGCGTGGTTTGGATCTCCCTTGCCAGGCATTCCGTTTGGATCGCCGAAGCCGCCAGTCTGAACTTTATCCACAGGAGCCTTCACCGTTGCCGGCGCAGCGCTTCCCGAATCCATGTTATTCAGCTTCACATCTTCTTTGGGCTTCTTCGGTCCATTATTTGCCGTATCGATTTTCGCCGCTTCGAGATGCGCCTGCATTTCCGGCGCCAGCGCTTCCACTTTTTGCACCTTGGGCACCACGGCCTTCGGAATCTCAAAGATGTGCGGTTTCTGGGGATCCAGCTTTATAGGTTCCACTACGGCCGGCTTCGGCGCAGGCGGTGGCACTTTCGCTTTCACGACCTTCACGGGTGGCGGGGGAGGCGGTGGCAGCGGAATCTCTGTCAACGGTGAAGCTATCTCGACATTTCGAAAGTTCAGCGCGGTCTTCAACTGGTCGGGATAAAGCAGCGGAATCAACACGCAAAAAATCAGAATGGCAAGTTGAACTCCCGCGCTGACGCCTATCCGGCTCCAGCGGGGTTTCGAATCGGGCAGTAACGCGAGCCGAGCAGCAATGGGCTTTGTCCCAATGGCCGTCTTCCATGCGTCTGCATTAGGTGAACGACGCCGATCGGCGTCCAATCCGACGCCCAGCCGCGTCGTACTCCGTGGTGGATCTGCAATCATGGTTGTCATCCGCTTGCCGCCTCGAGATATTTCTTTCTTGGGAACTTCGGACAACTAGAAAGGCCCATCGTTCCCAAGTTCGCCAGTTTTTTTCAGATCGTACGTTTTACAAGTACTAGGGTACTTACGGGGCTGAGGGTGGCCTAATAGGACTTTCGTACTAGCGTCGCGAAGTCGCTAATGGTCCCGCGAGCGCACGGTTTGCACCCAATCTGCTAACCCGGCGAGGCGGTTCTTGTTGCGGGGTTGGTGGCGCAACCCGTATAGGATACCGCAATCCCGCCCCTCGGCGTCCGTACTTTTCCGCACAGTTCCTCTCGGGCTGGATTAAGCTCCTAGGATGCCAAGCCTAGCCGCAGCGTTGGATGGCCTGCGATACTGTAAATACTTGATTTGTGCATGAAAGAAGACACTCCAGCCCGCTCAGAAGGCAGAAAGCCCCATGGTGCCGTTGGCCAGGTTCAGCGGCTGGCGCCCTCCCCGGCCAAGCTAGAGTGGCTTTATGCACAGGCTAAAGCCGGTCGCTGGGGCCTTCCCCGAGAGCGATTTGCCACTTCCCTCGAACGCAGTGCAGAGAAAAGACTTGCCAGCGGGGCCTTGGCAGCCGAACAGCTCGAGGAATACTTCACCGCATTGCATCTCGAAGATTTGGCTCTTGCCTCATCGTGTATGGAGAATTGCGAACCCGCGTGGGAGCATTTCGTCCGTGAGTACCGTGGTTACTTGCGCGCCGCCGCTGCCGCCGTGCTCCGTTGTAGTTCCGCCGCCCCGGAAGCCTGCGACCTCGCAGACTCTCTCTTTGCCGAGCTCTATGGACTCACGGATGGTTCCCGCCGCGAGCGCTCTCTTTTCCGCTATTTTCACGGGCGCAGCTCGCTCAAAACCTGGCTCCGCGCCGTCCTCGCCCAACGCCACATTGACGCGATTCGCGCTGGCCGCCGTTTCGAATCCCTCGATGAGGACGACGCGAAACCTCCCAGCGCACAGACAATTCAGAAACTTTCGCAGGCCGTTTCCGTTCAGCCCGTCGACCCGCATCGAGAACGGTACTCCGCACTTTTTGTTCGCGCGTTGCAGGCCGCTCTAGCTGCTCTCGATCCGCGCGATGAACAGCGCCTTCGGCTATATTATTCCAAGGAACAAACCCTTGCCGAAATCGGCAGGCAAGTCGGCGAGCACGAATCCAGCGTTTCGCGCAACCTCGACCGCATTCGCCTCGCTCTCCGCCGAACCATCGAAGAAACGCTCCGCAACGGCTGCCCCGCCGCGAACGGTTTCGCCGCCGAACTTGGCCTGAGCGATGCGCAAATTACTCTCTGTTTTGAATATGCCTCCGCAGATGCTCCTTTCGATCTCGAAAAGATTCTAGATCGCGGCCCCCGCTCGAACCCCACAGCAGGGAGGCCCGGCCCATGAAAATCTGCACCATCCATTGTCAATGCAAGAACCCGGCCAGCCCTCGTTCTAAGAAAGGAGAAGACCATGGCGACTGACGACCGCGATCGAAACTTTGAAGAAGCGCTCGCCCGCCATCTGCGGTCTTCCGCGTCCCCCAGCACGGATGCCAACGTCCTTGGCGGAGCGTCCTCGGAGCGATCGGAAGAACTCTGTCCCGATGCCGAAATTCTTGCGGCCTATCACGACGGTTCGCTCTCCTCTGAGGAACGCAATCTCTGGAAGCAGCACGTCGTAGGCTGCGAACGGTGCCAGTTGGTCCTGGCCCATCTTGCAACGCCTCTCGACGTTCCTGTCAATGCAGGAGCCAACCAGGAAGTTGTCGCCCTGCAGCAAAATGCGGCTTTCGGTAGAGCCGCTTCGCCTGCGCCCATCGCTCGTCCAAGTCCACCTCACAATTTGCGTTGGCTGTGGCTCGTTCCTGTCGGTGCCGCTGCTGCAACGCTGATCGCTTGGGTTTCCCTGAATACGCCGAAGCCTCTGGAGACCGCGACATCCCAACCTGTGGAACTAGCCGAGAATCGGGAAACGCCGAGCGTCGTTCCGCCCGCGAAAACCTCGCGCGTCAGCCCGAACGAGGCCGCGCAGAATGAACGCAAGGAGAAAGATCAACCCACGGCGCCTTCCGCTGCCGGCGCCGCCTCGGCAATGCGTGATCTCGATTCCAAACAGCCGCAAAACCAGGTCCAGCCCACCCAGCAATCCCAGTTTCAGTCCCCGCCGAAACCAGCTCACGGACCTTCATTGAGCCAGCAAAAACAAGAACAACAACAAAGAATGGGTTTCGGTGCCGCTCGTGCCGACGCAGGCGCCGAGCGCAAAAAAGCTCCAGATGCACAGCTTTCGGCCAACGCAGGAGATAAGGTTGACGATGCCGAGCGATTGAAAGCACCACCACCTCCTCCACCCCCTGCGCCCAGCTTCATCGCCGAAGGCAGCGTCTCGCAGCCCGTTGCGGGCCAAGCGGGTTCGGTTGGGGGCGCGGCGTCGGCACCTCCCGCGCCAGCGACCTCCTCCGCAGCAAAGGCTGCTGCACCCAAAGCAGAGGCCGCGAACGCGGATGCAGTTTCAGCACTTTCAGAAACTGTTGAAGTTTCCGCCGCTCCCCAATCCGCCGTCAATGGACGTGCCATGATGCGTGCCGCCTCTCTCCAGAACCCCCATGTTTTTTGGACTCCAAATGGGAAGCAGGCTTGGCGTATCGGGCCGGCCGGCTCTCTTGAATATTCCAAGGACAAAGGTGCGACGTGGGTACCACAGATCAGCGGCGTCTACACCGATCTGCTCGCAGGCTCCGCTCCTACCGGGAAAATCAGCTGGATTGTCGGCGCCTCCGGCACGATCCTGCGCACCACGGATGGTGGCGCGCACTGGACCAAGCTGGACTCACCCGTTGTAAACGACCTCACCGGCGTTCGTGCCACCGACGCCACGCACGCTTCCATTTCCTATGTTTCCGACGCGCGCACAGGTATCACCCAGACCTACGAAACCTCCGACGGCGGACGAACGTGGTTGTCCGCCCCCACCGACCACTAACTCCTGCGATGGAATGGATATTATTTGTAGTGGCGCAGCATGCTGCGCGAAATATTGCAGAGAATCGACCATGGAGTGCGGCAGCTCCGCTGCCGCTTTTCCTGGCAACTCGAACGACCGCGCATTTAGCGAGACTCGGGAGTACACCGTAAGCACCTCCCTCCCGTCATGCAAGGAATCCGCCCCACTTCGTTCTAAGCTGGAAGCGAAATCTTCGTCGAGGTGAATAAAATGGAACTCCGCAAATCAAAAGTTCAACGCCGCGTAATTTGGATTCTATCCAGCACGGCCGCATTGGTGGCTGCTGCCGCGCTCTTCTATCCCGCGAGCCGCCGGCAGCAAGTCTTTGCTGCGCAAGATAAAGAAGCTCCTCGCGCCACCGGCTCCGATCCATCCACCAGCCTCAACGATCAGACCGATCTCAACATCACTGTCTACAATTCCAACATTGCTCTCGTGCGCGACGTTCGCAATATCGCTGTGCCGAGCGGCGCCTTCCGCCTCAAGTTCATGGACATCGCAGCCACGGTGAATCCCGCAACCGTCCATTTCCGCTCTCTCACCGATCCCGATAAACTTGGCGTAATCGAGCAAAATTACGAATACGATCTCCTCGAGCCCGCCAAGCTCTTGCACAAATACGTTGGTAAGGAGGTAACGCTAGTTCGCTCCTACCAAGACAACGGCACCACCAAACACGAAGAAATCAAAGCCACTCTTCTCTCTGACAACAACGGGCAAGTCTGGAAAATCGGCAACGACATCGTTACCGGAGGCTACGCCGAAAGCTACCGCTTCCCGGACATTCCTGCGAATCTCTATGACCGCCCAACGCTTCTCATGTCCCTCGAGAATTCCGGCGCTCGCAAACAGCAGATCGAAACCTCTTACCTCGCCAACAGCCTGTCTTGGAATTCCGACTACGTTCTGACCGTCGCCCGCGACGACAAAGCTGCTGACCTCGATGGCTGGGTCACCCTCACAAATAACAGCGGCACCGCCTTCCACAATGCCCGCCTCCAACTTGTCGCCGGAGACTTGAATCGACTGCCAGCAGCAAACTTCCAGGCCGGAATTGGAGTCGGGGCTGCGAAGGCGATGCGGGCTGATGCGGCGCAATTCCAACAGGAAAGTTTCAGCGAATATCATCTCTACACGCTCGGCCGCCGCACCTCCGTCGAAGACAAAGAAACCAAACAAATTAGCCTCCTCGAAGGCAGCGGCGTCCCCGTTGAAAAAATATTTGTCGTCAACGGCCAAAATTACTACTACCGCAACGCGCAAGCTCCCGGCCAGCCGCAAAAAGATCCGGTCATGGTCTATTACAAATTTAAAAACGAAGAGAAAGCCGGACTAGGTATGCCGCTACCCGCAGGCAACGTCCGCGTCTACCAGAAGGACTCCAAGGGCGGAATCCTCTTCATCGGCGAAGACCGTATCGACCACACTCCCAAAGACGAGAACGTCACCATCCATATCGGCAACGCCTTCGACGTCATCGCCGAGCGCAAACAAACCGACTTCAAGAAAATCGACACCCACACCTGGGAAATGGAATACGAAATCACCCTGCGCAATCACAAAGACAGCCCCATCACCGTCCAGGTCAACGAGCCCATCGGCGGCGACTGGGAAATGCTGGATTCCAGCTTCAAGTACACCAAAACGGCCGCCTTCGCCGCTCAGTTTCTTGTTCCGGTGGACAAAAATGGCAAGTCGGTCCTGAAGTACCGCGTCCGCGCCCGCTGGTGACAATCACCGTCCGCTCTGCACCTGTAGGGGAGGGGCTTGCCCCTCCCTCTGCTGCACACAATATTTCTAGACCAGTACGACAACTTTTAGTACAATCTGCTTCGGGTAATACCACGAATCGTTTAGAGCGGCAGCCGCCCTGCCGCTCTTTGCTTTTTTGGTTGTAGGGGAGGGGCTTGCCTCTCCCCTCGCCAAACAGTCGCATCACCGATTTGGAGTGCGGCAGCTCCGCTGCCGCTTTTCTAAGTCATTTAAAAGCAACACTTACAGAGTCCCATCGCAACTGAGCAATCTAAAGGACTTAAGCAAAAACCTAAGCCCTTTAGATGCAACGCTTACAAAAAACAGGGGAGGGGGGCCTATTATCGTTAACCAACCTCAAACCGCCTCGGCCACAAATATCATTTCTGGCGACCCATCTGTCAAAGGCGACCGATCAAAGTCCCCATAAACCGCGCTGACCCGAAACCCGCATCGCGCCAATAGATGCTCCACCTCATACCGAAAGAAATAGCGAAGCGTCCAGGCAAACACGAGACGCTCCTCTTTCCCTTGCGCGTCCATCACATAAAAAATCATCTCCACATCATTCCGCTGCTCGGCCCGGTGAAACGCCGTAACGCGCTCCATAATTCTCACCCGCCGCCCGTCCGGCATCGAGTATTCCGCCACCAACCCTTCGACCTGATACGCCGGGTCATGCATGCGCTCCGCATCCGTCTGGAAAACATCCAGAATCAGCCGGCCTCTCCGCTCCCCGGTTCGTCTTCCATCCGCCCAAAGATGCTTCCGCACCGATTCGAGGCAAGACATCTGGTCTTTCACCTCCAAAAGATGTTGCATCGGGCGGAAAGGAATAATTACCAGCCGAAACTTTTCCCCGAGATCAAACTTCGTCATATCTCCCTGGACCAGATGCATCCTCTCGCGCGCCTCCGTCCGCAACCCTGCCCGCTTCTTGTTGCACCGCTCCAGCATCCGCTCGGAAATATCCAACCCCGTTACGCGGTGTCCCGCCTCCGCCAGCGCCAAAGTAATTCGCCCCGTTCCGCAACCAAGTTCAAGCACCGGATCGCCATGTTCATGCACCGCATCGCGGTAGAACGCAACGTCTCCCACGCGTCCCCGAATAATCGGCGACTCGTCGTAATAATCCGCAATAAATCCGTCATAAAGCGCGCTACTCATGAAGTCTTCCCATCTCTACCGAAATCACTCCTAGCAATCTCGCACGAACATGAATCAGAACGCTAACGCGAAGACGAAACACCCGACGCCATCGTCAACACTTGTGAACCACTGTGAAGAGGGTATCGCTTAGTCTGCCAGACCAATTCTCCCGGCAGGCCAGCTGGAAGGTTCACGCGAATCGTCCAGGCCCCACGTTCCAGTTTGTAATCGACCCGAATCTCCCCTTCCTTCCAGGGGAAACTCGCCGTGGCACTTTTCAGTTTCCCGAGGTGCGGCTCGATCACAACTTTTTCGAATCCCGGAGCTGCCGGGTGAATTCCCGCCACAATCGTCAGCAAATCATAATTGGGATGCGCGCTCCAGGCGTGCGAATCAGACCGCGTTGGTTCAGGCGTCTCCGCCCAAGTCGTGAGACCTAGAGCCAGCATCTCTTTCCATGGATTTAGCAGCTCCAGGTAGCGATCACCCATTCCGGCATGCTCCAAAGCACGCGCGAGATAAAACCGGTAGTAGTACGAAGCTTTTTCCGTCGGCGGAACATTTCCATTTACTCTGAAACCGGGGTCGCTGACCGACAGCACTTTCGTCATGACTTCACGCTGCTGCTCTTTCGGAAGGACGTCCAGAAGCACCGCCATCACATTTGTATGCTGGCTATATTTCATCTGCGAGGGCGTGTCTGCAAAAAGTCCGAAACTCTTTGTTCCAGCATAGCTTTTGCACGCCTTCCACCGCGTGGGTAGCCGTCTCCAGATATCTCTCGGCGCGCTGCTTGTCGCCGTACAAAGACTCCAGTTCCGCAGCCTCGCGAAGAGCCATCACAAAATGCAGCGTAATCACTGCGGAATCTCCATGCTCGTCCAGCGGCGGATCGCCTCCTTGAAAACCATTCGCCCAATCGATGAAGTTCCACCACGGCAGCCGTCCAACCAAACCGTTCTCGTTCTGATGCCGCACATACCAATCCAAAACGGCTCGCGTCCCCGGCAGATGTTCGCGCACGAATGCCGGGTCAGACCGGTACATCGCAAAGTCATGCAGCATCCCCACCCATAGCAACGAAAATGTGGGAATAGCTTGGAAGTGGTTGGTAGGATATCGGCTCAGCGTGATGCCGTCGGGAATGCGAGAGTCGTCGAACGCTTCAATGGCCTGCCGCGCTAGCCGGTCATCGCCTGCCACCGCGAAGGAAACCAGCGCTTGTATCCGCGTGTCGCCGATATATTGCAGTTGCTCCCAATACGGCGTGTCCATGTACGTCTCGTGCGCGTCAAGCCGTGCCGTTCTCCATCCCACATCCCAAACGGAAGACAACGCGGGATCCTCCGATTGGAAGCGAGCGCGCTGCTGAAATGGAAACGCCGTAAACCAGTTGCGCATCCGCCGAAGCTGCAAAGCTTCGCCGTGCGTTTCAATGTCGAGCTGAATATATCGCCACGTTCTCCAAACGAGAGACGTTAGCGTTCTGTTTGCCGCGCCATCGGTCACGTATTCGTCATAGACGCCGATGATCTTTTTTCCGGCGATTTCGTTTCTGTCGCCTTTTTCTCCCTTGGCATCCTTGAGCGCTTCGGCGTAAGTCACTCGAATACTTGCGTCTTTCCCGCCGCTGATGCGAGCTCCGCGAATGCGGTGGTCAGCTCTCCATTGTCGAGAAGAATGCTGACTTTTTGATTCGCCCCGATTTCAACCGACCCGTCGGGAAATCCCGCAGTTGTCGTTAGCCCGGAAGACCTCACAACTCGGCCTCCCGGCATCTCCCGCCATTCCATCGCTGGCAATGGATCGCGAACCAGTTGCCAGTTGTTCGGCGTGTCTCCCATACCCCGTTCAGCGGCAGGCCCGATTGATTCGGCCTTCTTCCAGCGCGTTGACCTGCTAGTCTCCGCATCCCACGTCCAATCAAACAGCCGCGCATCGATCTTCTCGATGGGGTCAGCCGCGTAGTATCCCTGCAATTCGCTCATCGAGACTACCGCAGCTTGAAAGCCTGGCTCCTCTTCGGACCACCACGAATCATTGGTATTCGCGCTTTGCTCAATCTCTCCCTCGCCGCGAAGCAAGAAGCCGGTGCGGTTGCTGATCTGTGCGACAGGTGCCAGCGTTCCCAAATTCCAAACGGTGGCGGACAAAATGTTTTTTCCAGCGTGGAGATGCGGCGCGAGATCGTAGACCTCGTATCTCCAATGAGCCAAATCTCCGCGGGCAGGTCCCGAGCCGATTCGTTCCTGATTGACCTCCAGCAAAAAACGGTTGTCCGCAGAAACATCCACCAGGAAATGCTCCGGCACTTTTTCCAGCTCCAATTCCTTTCGGAAATGGAGCATCGTCAAATCTCGGATTGGCGCTCCGGGTGAGGTGATCCACTGAGCGGGAGAGTGTTTCGCGTGCGCTTCCGGCGAAGCGTCTTGCGCTGCCGTTTCAATTCTTGGGCCTGCGAATAGCTGTGAGCCTGCCAGCAAGAAAATGAGCAAAAGGCGCGGTTTAGTTTTGGCATCCATTGTTAAGTGTTTGCTTTCTCTTCACTCCAACACGGCATCGGCTTCAATCTCCACCAGCATTTCCGGCGAAATAAGTTTGCTTACTTCCACCATGCTCGTTGCCGGGCGTATCGCGGCGAAAAATTCCCCATGCGCCCGCCCGATTTTTTCCCACTCTGCGATGTTGATAACGAAAATTCGCGTCCGAACCACATCCTTCAAGGTCGCGCCAGCCTTGGCCAGCGCCGCTTCAATATTACGGATCGTTTGCACCGTCTGCGCATACGCGTCGCCCACTCCCATAATCTTGCCGTCCGGCCCGGTAGCCGTGGTCCCAGATATTGCTATCATGCTTCCGATGCGCACTGCTCTTGAATAGCCAACAATCGGCTCCCAAGTCGTTCCACTCGAAACATTCTCCCGTGCCATATGAGCCTCCTCCGCCTCAGCTTCCTGTGTCGCCGCAAGGCTGCATGCTAAACTGAAGGAATTATGGCACAGCCCCAGCGCGATGTTCTCGCCGGGCCGCGCCCACGAAAACCATATGCGCTGTAACAACATTCTCGAAGCTATTGGACGCACGCCGCTTGTGCGCCTCAATCGCATCAATCACGGCCTTGCGCCGCAGATCTTCGTCAAAGCCGATTACACCAATCCCGGCGGCTCAGTGAAAGACCGCATCGGCGTCACCATGATTGACGATGCAGAAAAACGCGGCCTGCTCAAACCTGGCGGCACCATCATCGAAGGCACAAGCGGCAACACCGGCATGGGCCTTGCGCTTGTCGCCGCTGTCCGCGGCTACAAGATGGTCTTCACTATTACGGACAAGCAGTCCAAGGAAAAAGTCGATCTTCTCAAAGCGCTCGGCGCCGAGGTCATCGTCTGCCCCACTGCTGTCGAGCCAGATGATCCGCGCAGCTATTATTCCGTTGCAAAAAAACTTGCGCGCGAAGTTCCCAATTCGTTTTATCCCAATCAGTACGACAATCCCATGAATCCCGAGGCCCATTACCTTACGACCGGCCCGGAAATCTGGGAAGACAGTGAAGGCAAAATCACGCATTTCGTCTGTGGCATGGGCACCGGCGGCACAGTCAGCGGAGTTGGCAAGTTTCTAAAGGAAAAGAATCCCGCCGTTAAAATTGTCGGCGTCGATCCCGTTGGCTCGCTTTACTATGATTTCCATAAAACTGGTGAAACGGTTAGAGCCAAGACGTACGTCGTGGAAGGCATCGGCGAGGATTTTTTTCCCAGCACGATGAACATGAAAATTCTCGATGACGTTCTGCAGGTCAACGATGAAGAGTGCTTCGTATATGCTCGCCGCCTGGTAAAACTCGAAGGCATTTTCACTGGCGGCTCGGGCGGCGGCTGCATCTCCGCAACTCTCCGCCTTGCAAAAGATCTTGGCCCTGAAGCCTTTGTCGTTGCTTTCTTGCCCGACACTGGCATGCGCTATCTCAGCAAGGTTTACAACGACGAATGGATGCGCGAGCGCGGCTACGTCGAAGCGACAGTTCGTATCACGGCCGCTGAAGTGGTCAACGCCAAGCACAAATCCGGCAAAGTCCGGGAACTGGTGATCGCGCGTCCCTATCAGACAGTCTTCCACGCGCTGAAAACCATGCAGGAGCAGGACATTTCGCAAATTCCCGTCTTCGAAGAAAACCTTCCCATCGGTACAATCTACGAAGACCAAATTCTCACCATGGCGCTGCAAGGTAAAGACCTGCGCAAACTTGTCGTCCGCGAAGTGATGAGCAAGCCGCTCCCGCGCATTCCTGGCAACTCGCCCGTCGAGCGCGTCACCTACATTCTCAGCCACGAAAATCCCGCCGTCTTCGTCGAAATGGACGGCGCAAAATTCGAAATCCTGACCAAGTATGATTTGATGAGCACCGTCGCCAGCCTCATGGAACAAAAACGCTGAGCAATTTTCCGAGCGATGTAAATCACAAAAGCAAAGTGGAGTACCGTTGAAAATTCTTGACTTTAACGAACGGCTGAAAGACTCGATCCTCATCGCCGATGGCGCGATGGGATCGATGCTGCACGAAGCTGTCGGTTCGCAGCGCTGCTTCGATGAACTGAACGCCACCGAGCCAGAAGCGGTCTTTCGCGTGCATCAGGCGTACATCGAAGCCGGCGCGCAAATCATTGAGACAAACACGTTCGGCGCGAATCGCTTCAAACTTGCTCCGCTCGGACTAGGCGACGAAGTGCAGCGCCTCAACTCACGCGGAGTAAAAATCGCGCGCGAAGCCCGCGAGTCCGCTTCCCGCGAAGTTCTCATTGCCGGTTCGATCGGCCCGCTCGGTCTCGGTGTGCAATCCCGTCATCCTGAGCCTGACGAAATTCGGAATGTTTTCCACGAGCAGGCACTTGCTCTCGAAGAGCGCGGTGTCGATTTCTACATTCTCGAAACTTTTACCTACATCGAAGAGATTCTGCTCGCCGTCGACGCGATTCGTTCCTTCTCTGGCTTGCCCATCGTTGCGCAGCTTACGTATTCCGAAGAAGGAACAACTTACGGCGATCTCCGACCTGCCGATGCCGCCGCCCAGCTCAAAGCAAAAAACGTTCAAGTCATAGGCGCGAACTGCACGCTCGGTCCGCAGGCTCTGCTGAAAATCCTCCGCGAGCTCACGGAAGTTGACGACCTGCGCGTCAGCGGCATGCCCAATGCCGGTTTACCCAAGCGCGAAGGCGACCGCATCGTCTATCCAAAATCTTCGCCGGAATATTTCGCACTTTTCGCGCGCGAAGCCGCTGCCCTCGGCGTCCGCCTTCTAGGCGGCTGCTGCGGCACCACGCCCGCGCACATCCGCGCCATGGCCGAAGCCGTCAAGTCGTTGCGCCCCGCAAAATCCACGGCCGCGCATCACTCCGCGGAAGTCGTCACAAAACCAGCGCCCGTTTTGCAGCGTGATCCCGAAAGCAAATTCTGGAAAAAGCTTCAGGCCAACGAATTTACGGTTTGCGTCGAGATCGACCCGCCTAAAGGCCTTTCGCTCGACCGCATCTTCGAGCAAGTCGACAAAATCATGGCTTCGAAAAAAGTCGATGCCATTGACATCAACAGCGGCGCGATGGCTCGCGTCGGCATGGACGCCCTCGTCACGGCTGGCGCACTCGAAGCGCGCGGCGTCGAAACCGTTCCCCATCTCACTACGCGCGATTTCAACATTATCGGTCTGCAAGCGTGTTTGCTCGGTGCGTGGACTGTCGGCGGCGTTCGCAACGTACTTGCGGTCACTGGCGATCCGCCGGCCGTCGGCGATTACCCGGAAACCAGCGGCGTCTACGAAGTCGATTCCGTCGGCCTGGTAAAAGTTCTCAGCCGCCTCAATCAGGGCACGGACTGGGCCGGCAAAACGCTCGGCGGCGCAACGAATTTTGCCATCGGCGTCGCCGTCAATCCGGTCGCTGACGATCTCGACAACGAAATCGAACGCTTCCACGCCAAGATCGAAGCCGGCGCGCACTTCGCCATGACCCAGCCCATTTTCGATCCCGAACATTGGCACGCCTTCGTCAAAAAACTCGGCGGCAAGCCATCTATCCCCGTGCTGGTCGGCATCTGGCCTCTCAATAGTTACAAGCAGGCGTTACGCCTCAACAATGAAGTGCCCGGCATCGTCATTCCACCCGAAGTACTGGCCTCGCTCGAAACCGCCGGCGCCGCCGCTCGCGACCGCGGCTTCGACGTCGCCCGTCAAATGCTAGCCTGGGCTCGCACCGAACTCGCGGGCGCGTATTTGATTCCGCCGTTCAAACGCTACGAAGAAGTCCTCGACATTCTGTAGCAGGTTTTTCTTGAGTGGGACAGACTTCAGTCTGTCGCCCTTGTTTTTACCACTCGCGTAGTCACTCTGCGTAAGAGCGGCACCAAAACCAGATATGCCAGTAACACAAACAAAGGCGCAACCAGGCACCACGCCACCGCCGCATGCCACATCGTAGTCCATAAGAATCGCGTAGCGCCCCAGAAACTAGCGTGGACGGTTGCGACAATCTGCGGAGCCGATAGCGGCAAATGCGGCGCGCCAAACAGTTTTTCTCCAGCACGAAAAAAAGGAAACATCAGCGCAATCTGCAACGGATACACAAAATAATTCACGATTTGAATCGCCGGCAAATTCAACCGCCAAATGAAGGCCACGAGCGCACAAAGCGCTGTGGTGGTTCCGAGCACCGGAAACACTCCCAGAGCCACGCCGAGCGCCAGACTTAACGCCATCTTTTCCGGCGTCACGCCCTGGCGCAGCAATTCGACGATCGGCCGCGCAATCCGCCGCCGAAAAAATCCTTCGTTTTGGGGGCTATCGATCGCCATGCAAGACAACCTCTCTGCAATGATATTCGCCAAGATGCGCCCGGGTCATCCTCCTAGCCATACCTATCCGACGCGCGTGACACACCCGGCGTAGCCAGCGTACATTAGTGACGACCATCGACAGGATAGCTATGCGAATTCTGACGGGCGCGTTTGCTCTGGTATTTGTTGTCGTGGCTGCGTGGGTCTGGATGTACCCCGACGGCGATCCCAAGAACATTAAGTATGTGCTTTGGAAGGCGGGGTTCTACAGAATGAATCTCGATACAGCGGCCGACACGATGATCGGCGACGCCAGCCACGATAGGCTCGTCGTGGGCAAGACGAAAGCTCAGCTGTGGAATAAGTTCGGTTACCTCTTGGCGCCATCCGACGCGTCGCAATACCTGAAAGGCTGCTACCAGAACTCGGGTTGGAAAAACGAGGAAGTACTCTTCATCCGGCAGAGTCCTTGGATGGTTGTCTTCGATGGTGATAAAGCGACACAGCTCGTGCTAATCAAGGGTTGTTAGTACATCTGCGCTTTTGAGCCCTTGTGCATAGAGGCTGCGCGTTCTTAAGAAGGGGAGCGAGACGATGAACAAGGGTTATCGCTGGGTGCTGGGAGGCGCTGCGCTGATCCTGTTGTTTGCACTGGGCGTGCGAACGGGGAGACAGACGAAGGCCGCTGAAGCGCGCGAAGCGGACAAAGCTGCCATAACTGCAGTGTTGAACGCTCAGCAAGCGGCGTGGAATCGCGGCGATGTGGACGCATTCCTGGTGGGCTACTGGCATTCGCCGGATTTGACGTTTTCCGGGAGCAGCGGCGTCTCACGCGGCTGGGATGGCGTGATGGCGCGGTACAAGAAAAACTACCCAGATCGAGCCACGATGGGGCAGCTTGATTTTTCAGAGCTTGAGTTCCGGTTCCTGGGACCGGACGCGGCGCTCGTGCTGGGGCGCTGGCACCTGAAACGGGACAAAGGAGATATTGGCGGCGTCTTCTCGCTGGTGTGGCAACGATTCCCTGAGGGCTGGAAGGTGATTCATGACCATACCAGCGCTGTGGAAAAGTGAAGATGTAAGGAAGTCATGAAATAAGGAAGAAACGAAGTGAGGAGAGAAGCGAAACCGGAAGCGGAGAAAATATTGCCTCAGGTTCTCCACTTCCCGTCCTAGTTCGACGCTTTCTTGAACGCGGAACGCGGTGATCTTGCGGATCAGCGTCAGAGGCAGCGGCTTCTCCAACGGAAACTGGATCGACCCTCTAGCTGTCACGAATTTCGAAAGTTCCTTCGCGAACGCGCTCACTGCCGACGGCGTTGGATAGAAGCCGATATGGCTTTTGTGTGCGGCGAATGTGACCAGTATCCTCCGATAGGAAAACGCGGGCATCCCCCACTTCAGGCCCTCCATGGCTCCGGGTGCGGCCTTGCGAATACACGCGCGCATTTCACGCAGTTTCTTCTGCGCCTCTTTAGGGGCGGCGTTGATGTACTCCGTGATGTCTTTGGGCCGCGCTTTTTTTGGTGTCACAGTTTGACTCTATCAGTGCTCCCAACCCTACTCCAATCGCTTTTGACGACTTCGGGCAGTTCAGCGCGCGTTTGAGGGCGGGCAATTAATGCTGGCACCCAGGTCGATGCGATAGGAAGATGCATTTCTCCGTGTCCCTTCAAAACAGAAAGCCGTGAGCTATAGTGGTCGATGAGGGAGGTAACGTATTGATGGTAAAAGAGTTAAATGGAGGAGGCTCGGCGTCCTATGGGGGTGGTACGGACGGGCTATTGGCGCGGAAGGATGCGGCGAGCAGAATGTGTGTAGAGGCAAACCTGAGGGATGTTCGCCGCTATGCTTCTTGCGTTCTCCATCGTGGCGCTTTCGCAATTCGCCCTGTACTACTGGCGGGCGATCTTGGCGGGAGTGGCCGCTCAGCCGGTTTCTGACCGGGTTTTGGCCGCGGCTAACCTCGACGCCGGGCGAATGAACGGCCAGGATTTCGAAAAATTGGCTGGTTTGCACGAGCTGACCCCTGAGTTGGGACCTGGTGGCGGCGGGTTGAGCTTGGTTCGGGCTTATTACCGCGTTGTCGAAGGACTTGGGGCTCTTTCTGGAGTGCGAATGCCTGCGGTGGCCGAGTGGTGCGAGCGCGAGCGCGTGATTTGCGCGCGGTACGCCGCAGTGCAGATTGACCGCCGTTTGCAGACGAATCTGGCCCTGGTGGCGGCTTTGCGGTCTTGCTAACAAATCAATAAGATTCCCCGAATAGCTCTTTCCATTTTTCCCCAGCTTTAAGCAGCTTTCTCAATTATCTTTCAGTGCTTCTTTACCCTTCCTGGTTTCTCATCGAACAAAAGCCAAACTTACGTCGCACTTTGAAGTTGATGCGTTTGGCGCGGCAATCAAGGCACCCTGATTAACTGGCCCGGGTCGGCTGGGGCACAGCATGCTGTGCCACTACAAAGGCATTACAACGATAGGGTGAGGGTGTAACCTTTTTGTGGTTTGACGGTAATCACCTATGAAACAGCGAGAACGGGCCGAAACGGAAAATGACCAGGCAATGAAGTTGGCTCCCGACGAGGATCTGATGCTCGAAGTACGCAATGGCGCAGGCGAAACGCTAGGGGTGTTGTTCGACCGCTATCACGCGCCGCTCTACAACTTTTACTCGAAGCTGACAGGGGATCGCACGCTTAGCGACGACCTCGTACAGGAAGTTTTTCTCCGGATTTTGAAGTACCGGCTGAGTTATGAGCCGGGGACGCCGTTTCGGGCGTGGATTTACCAGATTGCGAGGAATGCGCGAGTGGATCACTACCGAAAGACGCCGCGGCACATCACGTTTGAACCGGAGATGGTGCCACCAGTGATGCCGAAGGATTCGGCGCAGCAGTCGGAAGAAACGGCGCTTTTGCACAAGGCGTTGATGCAGATGCCGGAAGAGAAACGGGAGATTTTGATTTTGAGCCGGTTTCAGGAATTGAAGTATGACGAGATCGCGCGGTTGCTGGGATGCGAGCTTGGGACGGTCAAGACGCGCATCCATCGGGCGATTCAGGAGCTGCGGCAGAATTTTAAACAGTTGGAGCGCGGTCTCGCGCCACGGGAGGCGGGACCCGCAGTCGTAAAGAGCATTCCTCCCCGGAGGTTCGGAAATGAAATGTGAAGAAATCGGCGAACTCCTGCCGGATTATTTGCAGGGAAGTTTGAAGGCCGAGCAGGACGATTTGGTGGAACAGCATATCGAGGAGTGCGCGGATTGCCGCGAAGAGGTGGCGATTTGGAAGAAGCTGTCGCTGTTGCCGGTGGAAAAGCCGAGTAAAGAGTCGCGCGAGCGGTTCGAAGCGATGTTGCAAGCGTACCAAACGGGGCGCAACGATAAATCGTCGGTGGGTATCGAGCGCGAGAAACGCGGTTCCGTGTGGAGTTGGTTGCGTTCGCCTGTGGGCGCGGTGGCGTGGAGCGCGGCGCTGCTCGTGATCGGAATTTTTGCGGGCGTGAACGCGGAGAATTATTTCGGGAACAAGCCAGTTCATTCGAACACTAGCCAGGATGAAATCGCGACGATGCACGCCGAGCTGACCAACATGAAGCAGATGGTGGTGCTCTCGATGCTTCAGCAGCAGTCCGCGAGCGAACGGCTGCAGGGAGTGAGCTACAGCCGGCGGGAAGATCAGCTCGATCCGCAAGTGATGTCCGCGCTGGTCCACACCCTGAGGTACGACGGCAGCGTGGATGTGCGGCTGGCGGCGCTCGATGCGCTAAGCCGGCACGGCGCCCAGCCGCAGGTTCACAAGGGAGTAGTGGACGCGCTTCAAGAGCAGCAGTCGCCGCTGGTACAGGTGGCATTAATCGACTTGATGCTGGAATGGCGCGATCCGGATGCGGCGCAGCGTTTGCGGAATTTTGTGCAGACCCCGAATTTAAATCCGGCAGTGAAGCAGCGCGCGGATTGGGCGTTGAGCAGATTGAATTAAGGAGCAGAGCGTGCGTAGAAAAACATTTGTCCCGGTTTTGATGATGTATGTGGCGGTGGCGCTTCTCTTGCCGGTGTTGCCGGGGAACAAGATGGCGGGTGCTGGCGGGCATTCGCGGAGAAGCATCGTGAGGTCGCTGTATTCGGTGCTGGAACCTGAAACGGTGTCGGCGAAGGGTCGAGATGACGACGACCGCTACTTGAGTGCGCGAGACGAGGAAAAGATTCAGAAATCGTTCACGTTGCCCGCCGCAGGGCACAAGTCACTGGAAATTGACAACGTATGGGGATCCATCGAAGTCGTTGCGGACACAACGGACAAAGTGGAGCTCACAGTTGCGAGGACGAACCAGGCGGAGTCGAAAGAAAAGCTCGAGCGGGCGAAAAAGGAAGTGACGCTGGAAGTCTCGCAAGAAGAGGGCGCGCTAAAGCTGTATGTGAACGGTCCGTTTCGATGCCAGTGCGACGATTGCCGGCATTCGCGCGACGACGAAGGGTATCGCGTCAAGATGGATTTCCTGGTGCACGTGCCGCGCGACATCGATATCAAAGTGAAGACAGTGAACGAGGGCCGCGTGAAGGTGAGCAACATTAACGGCAGCTTCGTGGTGCGTAACGTCAACGGGGACATTGAAATGGTCAACATGGCGGGGTCGGGGACGGCGCGCACGGTGAACGGGCCGGTGATTGTCTCGTTCCGCCAGAATCCCCGCGAGAACTCCGATTTCAAGACGGTCAACGGGAATGTGGAGATTCGTTTCGCGCATGATTTGTCCGCGGATTTCCGGTTCAAGACGTTTAACGGAGGAATTTACAGCGATTTTCCGGTGACGTCTCTGCCGGTGCACGCGATCGAGGCGGAACACAAAGGCAGTAAGGTCGTCTATCGGGCCGACCGGTTTACGGGAGCTCGGGTGAATGCCGGCGGTCCAGAAATTCAGATTGAAAATCTAAATGGAGATATTCGCATTCTTGAAAATCATGAATAACCAAACACTTTCGTTTCGAGCAGTAGCTACAGCGGTCGCGATGGCAGGGGCGGCGTTACTGGCTCCGCTGGCTGGCGCGCAGAGCAGCCCCGACCGCGTGTCCGTGAACCTGAGCGACCCGGCGCGTCCGGCGTTCATCAAGGCCAGCATGGTGAACGGCGGGATCACCGTGAAGGCCTACGACGGCAAAGAAGTGATTGTGGAAGCGCGCACTCGGAATGAAGAGCGGGAGAAAAACTCCGGCGGGCCGAAGAGGCTAAATATTTCGACCACTGGCCTTTCGATCGAAGAAGAAAACAACGAAGTGCGCATCAACACGGAGTCTTACGCGCGCACGATTGACCTGACGATTTCCGTTCCCGTCCACACGTCAGTGAAACTGCGGGCTGTGAACGACGGAGATATCACGGTTACGGGCATAGAGGGCGAGATCGATGTGGACGACGTGAACGGCGCGGTCACGCTCAACAATATTTCCGGAAGCGCGGTGGCGCACGCGTTGAACGAACATGTGCACGCGACTTTTGTGAAGGTGAATTCACAGAAGCCGATGGCGTTCAGTTCGTTGAACGGGGATATCGACGTAACGTTCCCCGCGGACGTGAAGGCAAACGTAAGCATTCGCTCTGACCGCGGCGATGTATTCAGCGATTTTGACGTGCAGCTACAGGCGTCCGCGCCAAAGCAGGAAGTGGAAGACGGCCGGGGCAAAGGCGGCAAGTACCGCGTGAAGATCGACAAGACCGTCCACGGAACCATCAATGGCGGCGGCCCGGAATATCAGTTCACGAACTTTCAAGGGCAGATCTACATCCGCAAGGCAGGCAGCCCTAAGTGATTTGGTTCCTGCCTTCGCAGCAAACTCGCACAAAACCAGATAACTGGAACATCCCGCGACCTCGCGTCGTACCTTTTGTCTGAGATTGTCACCACGCTGGCGATCGGATTCAGAGTCAGCCTAAACTCACCGAGATGGCGACTTTCCGCGCCACTGGTCGTCTAAAATGCTTCGCCCAGGAGGAATTGATGCGCAAAGCCCTGTTCTTGCCCCTGCTTATGTTAGGACTTGCCACACCACAGCCCGCCCGCTCACAGAACGTTTCCGTTACCGGACGATGGGTAGTCTCATCCGACTTCTACGGCACTCCCATCACGTTTTCTCTGGAGCTGAAGCAGGACGGAGCCAAACTTACCGGTAATTTTGACGGCGACAAGCTCGAGGGAACCATCCTGGGCGGTTCGATCCACTTTTTGGCGAAGGACGATCAAAACGGCACCGAAGAATGCACTGCCAAGGTGCAGGGCGATACCATTTCAGGATCGCTGGTGTTCGCCAATGGAGACGATCCGGAGCCGCCCATCACGCATCTGTTCACGGCGAAAATTGTTCCGGCGCGCCGAGCCGGGCCACCACAGCGCCACGAATTCATTCCCACAATTTTCTACCGCCAGTTTTCCGCGTCGAACAAGCCGGTGCTGTACTGTCTCGCCCGGTGACACCATCCATACCACGACCGTTGATGCGGGAGGCAAGGATGAAAAGGGGGTCACTCGCGTTCTTGGTGGGAATCCTGAAACTGGCCCATTTTACGTGGAAACCGCGGCGCCGGGGGACACGCTGGTCGTCCATCTGACGCGACTGCGTCTGAATCGCGATTTCGCCGAGAGTGACGACTTTCTGGTTGGGCGCGCCGTCGATAGCGGCCTTGCAGTGAAGATGAAAGACGGGGGCAAGACAATACGCTGGCATCTGGATACGCAACGCGGCGTTGCAACTCCAGAGAAGCCCGCGGAGCATTTGAAGCAGTACAGCGTGCCGCTGCGGCCCATGCTGGGATGCGTTGCCGTTGCACCGGGTTCGGCGCAGGCCGCGCCGGGTACCGGAGACTCCGGCCGCTGGGGCGGCAACATGGACTTCAACGAGATTATCGAGGGCGCGACGATCTATTTGCCCGTGAGCGTAGCCGGGGCTCTTCTGTACGTAGGCGATGCACACGCAGCGCAGGGCGACGGCGAACTCAACGGCAACGCTTTGGAAACCTCCATGGATGTTGAGTTCACAGTGGATGTAATTCCGGGGAAGAGCGTAAGAGGTCCAAGGGTAGAGTCGGCGACGCAAATTATGGCCATGGGCCTCAGCGGTTCACTGGACGACGCCATGAAGGAAGCCACTGCAAACATGGCGCAATGGCTCACCGACGAATATAAGCTAACGCCTTCCGAAGTCGCGCAAGTGCTGGGCACCTCCGCAGAATACAAAGTGAGCGAGGTCGCTGACCGCAACGCCGGCATGGTGCTCAAAATCAACAAAGAGCGCTTGCTTCCATTGGCGCCAGCTGCGAAATAGATCAGGAGGCGGTCAGGAGTTTTTTCTTCGTGGAATTGGGTTTTAAGGATTCGATGTACGAATAGCTCAGCTCGAGGTACGTCTGCAGTTCCTTCGTATTCTTCAACAGGGAATCCGGAACCGTTACGTATTCCTTCATCACTGCGCCGTAGGCTTCGAAAAGCTCGTCTTGTACTTCTTCAGAAACTCTTCTCGTTCTTTTTGTGGCAACCTCAGAGCTAGAGTCCCGGATGGATTCAAATAAGTGAACATGTGGCCGTTTAGCGATGTGTAGGGGTTTGCAGCGCCCTTTCGTTCAATTTTTGGATTGGTGGCGAGGAGCTTGTCGTATAGCGCCTGTTTGTCCGCGGGGATGTTGCATTTTTTCTTTGCGCTCACAGCGTTCCCCTTCCGCGCTATTGGCGAGTTTTGCTAATAGGCCCAGCGGAGGAGCACGCCGCCGGTGGTATAGCCCGCGCCGACAGCGACCAGCAGCACGAGATCGCCCTTCTTCAACCGGCCTTGCGCGACGGCGTCGCGAACACCGAGTGGGATTGTGCCCGCGGTGGTGTTTCCAAATTTGTCGATGTTGACCATCACTTTGGAATCTTCGACTCCCAGACGTTCCTGCATGGCGCGAATAATGCGAAGGTTGGCCTGGTGCGGCACGACGAGCGCGAGATCTTTGCTCGTAAAACCATTGCGCTCGAGCAGGTTGACGGCGACTTCCGCCATACGCCGAACAGCGTACTTAAAGACCTGCGAGCCTTCTTGATGCACGTAGTGCATGCGCTTTTCGACTGTTTCCGCCGTTGCAGGGTTCAGAGAACCGCCGCCTGGCATGAAGAGATACTGTCCGCCCGAACCATCCACGTCGTGGGTGAAATCCAGAATGCCTTCGCCCGGCTCAGCGGGTTCCACTAGCACGGCGCCCGCGCCATCACCGAACAGGACGCAAGTAGCGCGATCGGTGTAATCGAGAATGGAGGTCATGGTGTCGCTGCCGATGACCAAAACTTTTTTGTGCGCTCCCGAGCCGACAAACTGAGCGCCGACCGTGAGCGCATATGCAAATCCCGAACATGCCGCTGAGAGGTCGAAGCCCCAAGCCTTCTTCGCGCCAATGCGGTCTTGGACGAGGCAAGCGGTCGCGGGAAACATCATATCCGGCGTGACGCTGGCGACGACGATCATGTCGATCTCGGCGGGGTCGGTCTTGGTCTGAACGAGTAGGGCTTTTGCGGCTTCGGTGGCCAGATGAGAACTGGCCATACCGCGTTCCACGGCGTGGCGCTCGCTGATTCCGGTGCGCGTGCGAATCCATTCGTCATTGGTCGCGACCATTTTCTCGAGGTCGGCGTTTGTAACGACTTTTGGGGGAACATAGCCTGCGACGCCCGTGATTTTTGCCGCGATGCGGTGGGACATGTCTCTCCTTGAGGGTTAGCGCAAACCAAGCGAATCCAAAATTCTATGCGATGCGGATACGAAGTGACAAGACGAGAGAGTGGGAAACAAGGCTTCGCGATGGCGATGCGGCGGTTCAGGAAGCGGAAGGGCGCGTGGGACGCGAGGAATCAATCCGTGGAGGGCAGAATTTCGTGCCGCCAGGTGAGCTTGGCGGTTTTTTGCAGCATGGCCGAGACAGAACAGTATTTTGACTCGCTCAGTTCGATCGCGCGCTTCACGGCGGTTTCATCGAGCGCACCGCGCAGCCGATAGAGAATTTCGAGTCTAACCCACACGGTGGGAGGCTCCGGCGCGCGCTCGCCGGAACAAATGACCTCTAGAGCTTCAAGTTTTTGCCGCTTTTTCTTCAAGATACTGACGACATCGGTGGCCGTGCATGCGCCGAGTGCCATCAGAACCAGCTCCATCGGGCCGGGAGCTTTGTTGGACGAGCGGTCGGAATCGATGGCAAGAGCGTGGCCGGAAGGACTGATCGCTACGAATTTTTCCTCGCCGATCCACTTTACCGATGCTGTTTGCATTTCGCCTCTCCAAGACTTCGCGTGGTTTACACAATAAACGATAACAGGGGCCGTTACGATCTGGTTTTGGGCGCTGGCAAAGCTGGATGGTACGCTCGCTCGGCTGGAAATGAGGTTAGGATAGGTGGCCTGGCAGGCAGACGAGACGGAGGAATCGCATGCATATGAGAAATCAGCGAGTGGCGAAGTGGGTTGCAATCGGGATACTCGTGATCATGGCAACGCTGGGGGCGGGGCACTACGGGGCGAAAGCGACGCAGAGCGGCGCAGGTAATGAGGCGAACAACCAGCCGTACGTGATCGAGTACTACTACAAAGCGAAATGGGGACACGCCGATGAGTTCTTCGCGCTATTCAAGAAGAATCATTACCCGGTGCTGAAGAAGGAAGTGGAAATGGGACGCATGTTGAAAGTGAGCATGGTGGCGCCGTGGTATCACACGACGGAAGACGGCCGCTGGGATTTCCGCGTGACCATCGTCTATAAGAACGCGACGATTGCCAATGACAATTTCGACGGCGCGGCGCTGATCAAAAAGCTCTATCCGGATCAGGATACCTACGAGAAAGAAGAACAGAGGCGATTCGAGATCCTCGACGCTCACTGGGATTTACCGATCAAGGATGTGGATCTAGACGGGCGGTAAGGAGCGCGCGTACTTTCAGCTAGCGCCTGCAAGCAAACAGGCGAGAAAAGGCCGCGCAAAAAGTCCCAAATTGGAACGGCACGCGACAAACAGAACAAAATAGGAACCTGAGCCGGAGACTGGCTAAGGTACTTTGTTCGTGAGTTTCTTGTCTGTTTCTGGCAGAGGGACGCCAGACTTCCTTACTGGCAATCGCGCTCTACCCGTTGGCACGTGCTGCGTTGGAGCCTTTGCATCCGGGCTGCGGGGTGTCCAATCGGACGGCGGAAAGGCGATTCGCCAGAATCGCGGAGAAGGCTGTTCAAACTCGATCCCCACCTCTCGCTTGCCCGTTTGGTCGGGGCCCAGATTAACCACACGGCAGACAAGCTGTTCCATGGTTTGCACATTCTTGATTCCCAGTAGCTGGCCGATTTCGACCGTCAAAGCCAAATGGATGAGTGCGCCGTGCGCATTCACAATGAGCGTATAAGTTTCTTCTGAGGCCACGTTCACTCCGGGCCCTTCTCGAAGGACAACGATGGGGAGCCTAAGGCAGACACGCTGGCTCCGCCGTAATTGCAACATTTTGCTGTTCGCTTGAAGATCGCTCGGGTTCATGGCCGCAGATTCACGACATATCTATCGGCACTTCTGGGGCCAAACTTTGGTGAGTTATGCGTTCCCGAAATGGAACAGTCCGCCTTGCGGAAGGAGTGAGTACGGAAAGAGACCGCGCGCGCGCAACGAGCTAGCGCTTGGATACTCGGCTTACTTACGCGTCAGGTGAAACACCATGAGCGTGTCTTTGTCTTCTTTACGCCACGTCCAAGTTTCCGTGATGTGGTTCGCATCCTCGAATTGGATAATTAGGTGATGCTGATGTCCAGTGGAGGGTGATTTGAGATTGCCTGCGCCTTGAAATTCAAAGACGAGCTCTTTGATCTCGTCGGAGTCTGGAGTAGCTCGCATGCGAGGTTGATTGTTCGTGGGGCAATAGTGGACGAGAGCGATGGAATCTTGGTCGATGCTGTAGAGCGAGACCATTTCGTCCATACCGGACATTGCCAGCGTCTCCATGACGGCTGTGTTTGAGGCCATTGCTTTGAAGGTTGTTTTCACTGGCATGCCGTGCTCGTCTTTTCCCACCCACTCGCCAGCGAGAGACAGGAGTTTCTTGAAAGCCGCGGCCGAATGCGTTCCGGCGAGCAGCGGCAAGGACGTTACAGACACGAAAAGAATCAGAACGAAGACAAGTTTGTGCCGGCTCATGAATCTCCCCCAACCCAGCTACTCAGTCCGTAGGGGCACGGCATGCCGTGACCGTCCCACCCACGAAACTGTACGCTTTGACGGAGAGCGAGGAAGAAAGGGTAGCAGGCCGTGAATGCCGAGAATTGAGGCTAGAGCCTACGAGTTGCGCGGGGCGGTGGTGGCGACTTCGATGATGGGATTCGGCAACTGGCGCATGGTGCGAACGAAGACTTGAACGATGGAGCCGTCAAACTGAGCGTTCGCGCAGCGTTCGAGTTCGGCAAGAGCTTCGAGAGAGCTGCGGCCTTTTTTGTACGTGCGATCGCTGGTGATCGTGTCGTAGGCGTCGGCTACCGCGATGATGCGAGCGCCGAGAGGAATATTTTCACCGGAGAGAGCGTCGGGATAGCCGGAGCCATCGAAGAATTCGTGGTGATGCAGAACCATCTCGCGAATGCGGGCTAGCGGAAGCAGTGGGTCTAGAATCTTGGCGCCAAACCTGACGTGCGCCTTCATGGTTTCCCATTCGTCTGGATTGAGCGGGCCGCTCTTGTTCAAGATTCCTTCGGGGATGGCGACTTTTCCGATGTCGTGCAGAACGCCACCGAGGCGAATCTCTTCGATCTCCGTGTCCGTCATATTGAGAGACTCGGCGATAAGCGCGGCGTAGGCGGAGACTTTCTGCGAATGTCCCTGAGTGTAATGGTCCTTTGCGTCGATCGCGAACGCAAGAGAAGTAACGGTGTCGAGCACGGCTTGAGGAAGGCCTTCTGGCCCCGCGTAGGACGAAGGCACCGTGGGCTTTGTGTTGGGAACTTCGGTGCTCGCAAGCGACTCGGTAAATTGTTTGAGCCGCGAGTAAATTTCTTCGAAGGCTTCCGGACCCGTTGCGAAAAGTCGCTTGAGGGTGACGCCGAGATACGCTTCAAGGACATCGCGCTTCCATTTTTTCGCTTCGTTAGGATCGAAATGGTCTGCCGTTGAAACGGCATTTCCGCCCTGATGCTTGGACAAATACATGGAAGCATCGGCTACCTGGATCAGCTCTTGCGGTGAGGAGCCATGCAGCGGATAGCAGGCAATACCAAAGCTGGCACTGATATTCTTCTCGCGCAGCAGAGGGTCCGCGGAAACCCAGCCGCGAAGCTTGGTGGCCAACTGGCGGGCGTGCTCCATGTTGGTTTCCGGCATCAGAATCACGAATTCGTCGCCGCCGTAGCGCGCCACGACATCCGAGCGGCGGCAATTCGTTTCGAGAATGTGACCGACGCGCTGAAGAACAAGATCGCCTTCGAGGTGGCCGTAAAAATCGTTGACGAATTTGAAACGGTCGAGGTCCATCAGGACGAGCGCGAAGGCGCGGCCGGCGCGGGTGGAGCGTTTCCATTCGGCGGAAAGAGCTTCCATGAAAAAGCGATGGGTCTTGACGCCGGTGAGGCCGTCAGTGATGGCCTGCTCCTGCGCCTTCTGGAACGAGAGGGCGTTGTGCAGAGCCCCGGCAATCAGGTCTGCAAGTGTGCGAAGCAGGAGAATCTCTTCTTCGGAGAATTCAACGTGGAACGATGATTCGAGATACAGCACGCCGTGGAGCTGCTCGGCGTAGAACACCGGGAGAGCGATGGCGGCAACGGAATCCGGCAAGAGCGGTTTGTGCGGAGACTCAACAGAAGAGGAAGTCTGGTAGTCCGCCAATTGGCCGCTGCGGGCTACATGGCCAATGAGGCCATTGCCAAGAGGAATGCGGCGGCCGAGTGCGCCGCGGCGAGCGCCGGATTCGGCTTGGACAACGAGTTCGCGCGTCGAATATTCGAGAACGCTGATGCCGATGTGATCGTAAGTTAGTCCGGCCTCGAGCTGTTCGGCAATCTTGGCGAGCATCTCGTCAGGATTGAGCGTGGCGATGGCATTGCGAGAGATGCTGTTCAGTAACGACAGATGGCGCGCCTTCGTGCGCTCTTCGTGGAAGAGGCGAGCGTTTTCGATGGCGATACTCGCTTCGCTGGCGAGTACGCGCATGAGCTCGAGATGCCCTTCATCAAAGACGCGCTCGTTTTCCGAAAAAACTGCCATGGCCCCGATGGCGTGGTCGTAGGCCACCAGAGGAACCCCGCAGAAGCAGCCGTTCTGGAGAATGGGCTCAACACCGAGTTTCTTGACCTCAGCGGCATAGTTTTCGCGAATAAGCACGGGCTGGCGCGTGCGAATAATGTATTCGGTAAGGTAGTTGCCTGCTGCACGGCTGCGCGGAGGCCTCATTGTGCCGTCAGTCACTTCTATTTCGAACTGCATTTCATCGCGAAGAGGATTAAGTGCGCCGATGTAGAAATTCTCGACGTCAAACAGGCGGCGGAGCTCTTCCCAAACTTTGCGCAGGAGATCCTCTTTATTGAGAGTGGAACTGAGCGCGCGGCCGATCTCATTGAGAACGTGAAGCTCTTCGGAGCGGCGGGAAGTCTGCTGGATGAGGTAGCTATTTTCTACCGCCATGCCAATTTGGTGGCCGAGCGCGAGGAGTAAGCGGTATTCCGCGGGAGTAAACCGGCGGCTATCCGGTGTGCCGAGTAGAAGGACGCCAAAGGCATGTTCCTTAGCTTGAAGACTGATGGCCACGATGCTGCGAAGGCCCTGCGCTAGAGCGAGCTGCCGGAAACGCCGTATGGGTTCTTCGCGTTCGAGAGCGGCAACGGTGTCGTCGTTGCGAAGATCGCGGAAACCGAGAAGGCCGCCAAGACGCGATACGAGTCCAACGAGATAATCGTCCAGCCCTTGTTCTTGTGCGGTACGGCAGAAATTATCGCTCAGGCCGACTGCGACAACGGACGTAGGACCCTGCGGGTCGCCATGATGCAAGAAGAGCGCGCCTGCAGGAAGCCGCACAACTCCAAGGACGCGATCCAGAGCCTGCGCCAGCATGCGCTGAATTTCTCCGCCCACAAAACTGGATGTCGCCAGATTGAGGTTGGAGAGAGCTAGCATGTTGCGCTCGACGCGGCGCTTCTCCTCTTCATACAACGCCATGACCATGAGCATGGCGACGAATGCGGAAGGGACGGCGGCGGCCGTTTGGAAACTGATGTCGCGGAAGAAGGGAGCGGCGTGTAAGAACGAAAAGACGAGTTCTACGGCCGCCCATACCACAAACGAAAGCGCGAGAAGCCAGTCAGCGAGCGTTTCCTGGCGGCGGCTTTCTTGCCAGAAAACGTAGCTGACAGCGAGAAAAACCGCCGCTGCCGGAAGAATCAGTGGAATGTGGACCCAGCCGAGTCCGTATGCGCCGCCCCAAAACACAAGGACGCCACCCGCTGCCGAGGCAGGAATACTCCACAGCGGACGCCCCGCGTAAAGTTGCGCGCCCAAAAAGAAAAGGATTCCCGCGGCGGAATAGAGCAATTGATCAAACGCGGTTTGCAGTGGCCAGATGTGGTCGCCGCGCGAGATGACCGGGCCGATGTAACTGAGGGCCACAATCGCCCATCCCGCAGTCCAGTAAAGAAGATAGGGCCGGCGCTTGAGCTGATAAATATAGGCGAAGAAGCCGGCCACCAAAGAGGTAGCCGCCAGCAATGCCAGTGCGATGAAGCTCTGGTTGGTCAAGTCCTCGGTCAATTCCCCGTCCCGAACACGGACGGCTCCGTTACTAACGTGCAAAAAAACTCTGAAGCGCTCTGTGCCTCAAGATGACCTGAAGCCTCGATCGTCGCACACGCAGACAGCCGTGCGGCAGCGCGAGGGGGCACCTCGATGCACAATGCCAAGTACTTGTGATTATGGATGATGGAATTTTCAGGAAGCAAGCGTACCGGGGTACCGGTTGCGAAAGAGGCAGCAGGGAGGGGGGTAACGGTTTCCATACAAGGCGCTGAGGGCGAAAGCCAAGCGGAGATCGGATCTCTCCATTTTGGGCTGGAGCAGCGCCAGATTGGACGCAAAATGACGGTTTCGCTAAACTGAACGTTTGCAATTAGAGCGCAGGACGCGCCAGAAGCATGAGCGAAATGACTGACAAAACAGAGAACGGCATACGCGTACGGTTTGCACCCTCTCCGACAGGCTACCTCCACGTGGGAGGCGCGCGAACGGCGCTGTTTAACTGGCTGTTTGCGCGGCGGCAGCGCGGCACCATGATTCTGCGCATTGAAGACACCGACGCCGAGCGTAACAAGCCGGAACTTGTGACGGGAATTTTAGATGGGCTGAAATGGCTCGGCGTCCAGTGGGACGAAGGCCCGTTCTACCAATCGCAGCGTACGGAGCTTTATCGCGAAGCCGCCAAAAAGTGCTTGGCGAACGGCACTGCCTTTCTGTGTTACTGCCCCGCGGAGAAATACGCGGGCGGAGACCACGCGGAGCCTGGCCAGGACGAAGAGCCGAAAGGTGGAGGCGCGCGCCGCGTTACGCGGTGCAGTTGCCGCGACGGCAAGCCTTCGACTCCCGGCGTGAAACCAGCCGTACGCTTCAAGGTACCCCTCGGCGGAACGACGAAATTCACCGATGTTGTTTTTGGCGAGACGGAATTTTCGAATGACGAAATCGAAGATTTCGTGCTGCTTCGTTCCGGGAAGGGCGATGAAGAGTTCGGCCAGTCGATGTATCAACTGGGTGTCGTGGTTGACGACATCGACATGCGCATCACACATGTGATTCGCGGCGCCGATCATATTTCGAATACCCCGAAGCAAGTGCTGCTCTATCGGGCGCTCGGAACGAATCCGCCGCTCTTTGCACACGTGCCCCTAATTCTAGGCGCTGACAAAAAGCGCCTTTCAAAGCGCCACGGCGCAACGGACGTCAACATGTACCGCACCGAAGGCTTCTTGCCCGAAGCATTTCGTAATTTCCTGGTGCTGCTGGGCTGGTCGCCGGGGAACGATGACGAGTATCTGCGCACGAACGAATTGATCGAAAGATTTTCGCTCGAGGGCGTCAGCCGCACGAATGGTGTATTCGACAAGCCCAAGCTCGAATGGTTCAACACGCAATATTTACAGAAACTTCCAATTGAAGAACTCCTGCCCGAAGTGGAAGCCGAACTGAAACGCAGCAAATTGTGGAAAGAAGAATGGGCCGCGGGCGCTGCTCCAGGACCCGACGGACGCGACCACGCCTGGTTTTCGCGCACAGTAGATTTGCTTCGTCCAAGAATTCGGCTGCTGCCTGACTTTTCTTCCTGGTCGCTCGCGTTCTTCAGCGATGAATTCCCGATCGATCCTGTAGCGAAGGAAAAGTTCTGGAAGGATCCGAAAGTCCCCGAACTGCTCGCAAAACTGGCTGATGCTCTTGCCGCGCTCCCCCAGTGGAGCCACGATCCGTGCGATCACGCTTCGCGAGCGGTAGCCGAAGCGGCGGGCGTAAAGGCGGGGCTACTGATCAATGCGTGCCGGGTGGCGATCGTTGGGCAAGCCGTCGCGCCGCCACTCTTCGATACGATGGTCGCGCTCGGGCAAGAGCGAGTGGTTAGCCGCCTGCGGAAGGCATTCGCCTAAACCTTGGCAAACGTGTGTCAAAAGGCTGCCGAATTCTTTTTCAGGCGCCGAGGGAAATTCTCGAGATGATTTTGAAAGTAATAGTCTGTTTTCTTTGCTTGGCAGCGTGTTTGTCGGCCGCGGTGCCGGCACACTTCCAGGAAATCCGTGACGGACAGTCATTGTTGACCGCGATGCACGACCGTTACAAAGACTCCTGGTACGAATCGGTATTCTTCAAAGAGAACGCGATAACACTGAATCCCGACGGCACCAGCAAGACCGAAGTGTGGGATGAAGCCTTGCTCCTGCCAGGAAAACTGCGCATCAACAAGGGCCCAGCCAGCGAAGGCAACGGCTTCGTCTTTACGGACGGCACGTTGACGACATTTCAAAAGGGCAAGCCCTCGGCCACCGTTCCCTACGTTCACATGCTGCTGGTGCTTGGATTTGACGTGTACCGCCAGCCGCCAAACACAACCATCGCTCAAGTTAAGGGCGAGGGCTTCGATCTGTCACAAATCCATGAAGAAAAATGGGAAGGGCAGGACGTATACGTGGTTGGCGTGGCCAAAGGGGATTTGAAATCGAAACAGTTTTGGATTGAGAAAAAGCGTCTGCTCTTCGTGAGATTGATCGAGCCGGATGCACACGATGCTGCAAAAATTCGCGACATCCGTTTCAGGGATTATCGGAGACTATCTCCAGGCTGGATCTCCGCGCGCGTTGAGTTTTATCTCGACGGCAAAAACGTGTTCAATGAGGATTACTTCGACATAAAAGCAAACGCGAAGTTTGACCCCGCCCTGTTCGATCCGAAGAAATTCAACGGGACAAGCCTAAGCGACGACTCAAATAAATAAGCGATGCGCCGATCTATCCGGCTGTCATTCGTCGCGCAAAGCCACAACGGGATCGACCCGTGCCGCGCGCTGTGCCGGAATCACGCAAGCAGCAAGCGCCACTATAATCAACGACGCTGCAGTCCCTGCATAAACGAGCGGAGCCGCCGGGGTCACACCAAATAACAAAGTCTGCAGCAATATTCCCAGAATGCCCGCCAGCGCCGCGCCGGCAATCAATCCGAGAGCGCTGAGTTTCAATCCACGCCCCAAAATCATCCGCGTAACATCGCTTGGCCTCGCCCCCAACGCCATCCTCACTCCGATCTCACGAGTCCGCTGCGCCACCGAATAAGCCAGCACACCATACACGCCGATGCACGCCAAAACCAACGCCAGTCCCGCGAAAATCCCCAGCAACATCATCGGCCTCGCGCGGTCAGCAACGTTTTCCTCCATCAACTGATCCATCGTACGAATGAAGGCCACGGGCCGTTCGCTATCCACCGCCCAGACCGCGCCGCGCAAGGCATTGACCACACTCGCAGGATCCTGCGCCGTTCTGGCAACCAGGTAATACGGGGACGGGTTATCCACCTGATTCACCGGCACGTAAACCGCCGGCTTCATCTCCAGCAGAAGTCCCCGCTCGCGAATATCTTTCACAACTCCCACCACCGTTCGCCACGGCTCTTTAGAGCCGGTAAGCTTCAGTCGTTTTCCAACGGGATCCACGCCAGGCCAATGGCGCTTCGCCAGGAATTCATTGATCACGACAACCGGCTGGCTCGATTCGATGTCGCGATCCTCCAATAAGCGCCCAGACTCGAGCGTCCCTCCGATCGTCTCCAGATAGCCTGCCGTCACTTCGCGATACAGCGCGTCGTTGTCCTGCCCCGGCAAGGTAGGCGGCGCGCCCTCGATCGCGTAGCCTTCCGTGTCGCCCACCGAAGTGAACGGCAGGTCCGAGCCAAAGCCCACGCTCTTTACGCCGGGAAGCGTTCGCGTCCGATCCAGGACGTCTCGATAAAACGCGCGAATTTTTTCGTTGGAATTATATTTCTTGTCGGGCAACGGCACGCCCATGGTCAGAAGGTGGTCGGCGCGAAAACCCAGATCCACGCGGCGCAGATTCCACAGCGTCTCTATCATCAAAGCCGCGCCCACCAGAAGCGCAAACGCCATGGCGAACTGCGCCACCACCAAAGTATCCCGCAAGCGCACGCCTCCGCGAGACTCGCCGGCTCGTCCGCCCTCCTTCAGCGATTCCTGCAGAGAAACATCCGTCGCACGCAAAGCTGGCACCAGCCCAAAAAATACGCCCGCTAAAATGGAGACGGCTGCGGTAAACAAGAGCACCGGCGCGTTCAAAGCAAAGCCGTCGCCGGCGATTTGCGAAGGCACCAGATTTTTGAACACGCCCCAGCAAAGCCTCCCAACAAGCAGACCCGCCACCCCTCCGCCGATCGAGAGCAACAAACTTTCCGTAACAAGTTGCGCGGCGATTTGTGCGCGGCTCGCGCCCAAAGCGATACGTACGGCAATCTCTCGCCGTCGGCCGGCCGCGCGCGCCAGAAGAAGATTCGCCAGGTTCGAGCAAGCAATCAGAAGAACAAGTACAGCCGCGATTTGCAAAACCCACAAGCCCGTCGCGGTATCGCCGGCAAATTGTTTGCGAATGGGAACGACGACGGCGCCAATATTTGTGTTGGAGTCGGGATACTGCAGCTGCAAGCGCTTGGCGATCACTTCCAAATCACGCTGCGCCCGCTCGGGCGTGACGCTGGGTTTCATCCGCGCAACAACTTCTAGGTTGTGACGCGTGCGCCGCGCAAGGTCCTCGGGCGAGAAAGAAGCCGGCTGCCAATAGTCGGTTGCATTATCTGGAAAGAAAAACCCGCGAGGCATCACGCCGACAACCGTTGTGGCTTCGTCGTCCATCAAAATGGAGCGTCCGATCACGCCGGGGTCACCCCCGAAGCGCCTCTGCCACAGGGCGTAACTCAGGACCACGACCTTGCGCTTGGCAGCATCCTCCTCGGCGGTGAATGGCCGACCGATGGCAGGCTGCACGCCGAGCACGTCAAAAAAGTTAGGTGTAACGCGCCGCCCAAGCGCCTGCTCTGGCGCCTGATCCCCGTTGAAGGAGGCATTGGCGTAGCGGATCGCCACCACATCTGTAAAGACCTGGTTCTGCGCCCGCCAGTCCACCCAATCGGCTGCCGACAAATTGTTCTGCGGGAAGCCCACATAGGACGCGTCTTCCCAGAGCATCACGAGCTGCCCCGGATCGGCATAGGGCAGCGGGCGCAGCAGCACTCCCTCCACCGCGCTGAAAATAGCCGTGTTGGCGCCGATTCCGAGAGCCAGAGCGGCCAGACGCCGTGGCAAAGAACCCGGGATTGCGCTTGAATTGGCGGAAAGCGGAGCGAAGGTAGGCGTAGAGGTTCATGCCGTAGAAGACGCTCCAACGGCGAAAAGGTTCCTCAAATTCTGATAGTTTTCAGTTTCCGGTCACGGCGTTTATCAGGATTAGCATAACCTAAGGTATGATGCCCCCAATGTCAGCCAATCGAATAGTACCTATTCTCTTACTCAGCGCACTTGCGCTCGCAGCCCTACTCCACGGGCTGGGGGGAACGAAGAACCAGACTTTCGATGGCGTAATTGTCATGAACTTCATGACCTATAAATTTTACCCGAACGCGAAAGACTGCAACCATGGGGGGACTCCGTACGTGCTTTTGCCCAACGCACGCTTCCGCGAAGTTGTTACTACCGGAAGTATTGACGCCGAGCATATGGACCGCTCATTTCACGGTGCATGGCGAGTCAAGCTAAATGGCAACCTTTCCCGCATCGGGTGGTATAAGTACCGCGAAACATACTGGCGCGAACTTTCTGTCAACTACGTTGTGGATGCGGTGTCGATAAGTTGCGGCGGTGCACGATGAAGGAGTTGTCGCTGACCAACACCTTCGATTAGTACGCTCTATCAAGCACTCAAAAGATATTTGGCCAGTGATTTCTCAACTCCTGGTGAGTCGATAGTGGAGAAGTGACACAATATTTAAATTTTAAGTGCGTCCCGAGGGCGCTGGAAGAGGCCTGCGGACGTCAATGTAGCCCAGTCCGAAGATTACTTCGGCGAGGATTTGGGCGTTCCGATTTGTTTCTCGATTTTCTTGTGGAAGATGGAAATTCCCACCGTTGGATTTTCGCGGGTACCCGAGATGGAAATGGGGATAACCGCACCAGCTCCGTTTTTCTCGAAGAACGGATCGAGCATTTTCAGGAAAAAGGATTTGGTGCCCGTCACGGTTTGCGAGAGCTTTGCCTGTAGACGCAGGTGTCCGTTGAGATCGATCTCGCCGCCTAAGAGCTTGTAGGTACCTGTTAGGTCGATGGCCGCGCCGGGAATGCTGAAGCTCAGAGCGGAAAAGTTGACGACACCTTTCTCTACGTGAAAATTGCCGTGGAGATCGGAAACCGCGCTGCCTGCATCGTCGTCGCTGGGTTTGCCTTCAGCGTGCCGGCTCAGAGACTCCAGCGCTTTGCGGACTTCCGGATTGGACCAGCGCGCGTCGTCGATGCCGATTTGCCCGTCGAGAATCATTTTATCCAGCACTTTTTCCTTGCCAGGTGGCAAGAGCAATTTTGCTTTAATCTTTGCCGGGCCGGTCAAGATGGGTTTATCGGATTTCATCGCAAGGCTCAGAATGTCCTGAATACGTGCGTTGGGAGCGCCGATGTCGAGAACGATCCTGTGCCCGATATGATTGGGTTCGTTGATGACGCTGCCTTCCGCAATGATCAGCGACTGAATGAGCGTAGCGCGCACGGGATGGAGAAGCGTGTCTCCATTGGTACCGTCGACCGTGGCGGAGTATTCGGTATGAAGCGGCACCGGCTTGCCAATTTTGTCGAGAGAGAAATCAGGCGTGTCCGTTTCGCCTTCCACTTCAAGCTCCGCAAGTTTGCCGGTGAATTTTCCCGTGGAAGACAAAATGCCTGCGATGCCGGGGAACGGCCCCAGATCGGCGTCGGTGAATTTGTAGGAGCCGGAGACGGAGCTGGAGCCTGGATCGTCGACATCCCAGGGACCGAACTCGCCGCTCGTATCGATTTCGCCTTTGGGCTTCGCGTTCGTGAGTATTCCGTGGAAGTGGAAAGGATTGTCCACGCTTGCGGAGCGTAGGTCGAGGTCATGGATGTCCCATTCGAGAGGCTCTTTTTGCGGTTTTCCCGGGTCAGGTTTTCGAGGGAGCGTAATAAGAACTGTATTCTTGCAGACGACTTCATCAACGATCAGGGAAGAAAGCATGTTATTCGTTTTGCCGGAGTCGCTTGATTTCGGAGTCTTCTTTTCTCCGCGAGGCGGAATCGTTACGGTCATGTTCTCGATCAGCGCGGTGGAGACGTGGCGCGGTAACCGAAGGATAGCGAGCGCACCCAATTCAAACGAGAATTTGTCGACATGCACGATCGGCGGAACATCCGTGCGATCGTGGAAATAGATCGTCAAGTCTTCGCCTGTAACGCCCAGGTGAGGGAATCCCGTAACGCGCAAAGTGGCAAGTTCCACACGGCTTTGGAAATGATCGCTGAGGGAACGAATCACCCAGAGACGGATAGAGTTGTCCATGTGCCGCGCGCGCCAGGCGAAAATCCCTCCCGCCACGACAACGATCAGCAAAAAACCTCCAAGGACAACCAGCCACTTTCGCGCACCACTCCGAGTATCCGTCATTAGAGCATTGTCCCAGAGATGGCTGGTACACGCACTCAGGGAAAGGCTGTACAAAGCAACTGCCGGGCATGGTCGGAAAACTTTGCCGTGAGGCAACGAGGGCGGCATCTATGCCGAAGTTGTTCTTGAGAGAAAACTATTTCGGAGGAAAAATTTCGGGATGAATCGGCTTCCCGGCGGAAGCGGCGACGTTGAACGCAGCGTCGAGCGTAAGAGTGACAGGAGGCAAACAGATTTCCGTGCTGCAGGCTTGATAGCGCAGCTTCAGCGGGATATGTTGCGCGCCAAGAGGAGCACTCGGCAGCACTGTTACTGGAACTCGAAGCGTGATCGTATCTTCGTAGACGTTCAGCGGCTTCTTGGAAAAAGTGAAGGAGTGCAGCGCGCCCTTTGGATAAGATACATCGCCCAATTGAAAACTAGCGGGAGCATCGGCGCGAAGATCGGTGGCGATGAGGTAGTCTTCTGATTTTTCGCGAGCGTTGATGTGGAAGCCAGGACGGATTTTCAGAACCGCCGCAATTTGAAACGCGCTGCCTCGGCCAACGGGATCGAGCGAGACGTAGATTGTCGGAGCCACGACGTCCTTGGGTGAAGGGATTTGCTGCGGCGCGGAAGGCAATGCCGCGACGGCCACCAGTAGCAGGACAGCAGTCAGCGTCGCGAAAACGAATTTCATAGTTTGACCTGAGTGCCGAGCTGTTGCGAAACAACTCGCCCGATAACTTGAAAAAGATCTTCGCCCGTTTTTTCGAGTACGAAAGCGTCCCTTGCTTCCGACCAGCCCAGCTTGAACGAAGTAGAGAGCGCCGAAATCCAAATTTCGCGAATCGGCGTATTCGGGGAAATGACAAACTTCACTTCCTCGGGTTCCTCGAAAATTACCTCGAGCTTCCCGCTTTCACCTTCCACGTCGAAATCGTGCTCGTCCGCAACCACAAGCAATCGTTTCTTGAGCTCCGCGAAGGCAGCGTCCGCTTTTCTCTGAAAATCTTTTTCTTCAATCATGGTTTCAGCGTATCAGAGTTGAGATTCGATGGCTTTGTTCATTTCGTCTTCGCTGATCATGCCGGTGACGCGCTTGATCTGCTTGCCATCTCGTGAAATGAGGATGCTTGTCGGGTATCCAAACAGGCCGCCAAATTTGTCAGCGGCATCGTCGTTGCCGATGAGAATCTGATAGCTCATCGGCAGTCTTTGGCCGTTGACCTCGAAACGCTCTTTGCTGACGAACGGTGCAACGACGCTTTTGCCTTCTTCGTCCAGCGCGATGCCGAGAAGTACGAATCCCTTGGGGCCATATTTCTGTTGCATCTCGATGAGCCATGGAATTTCAACGCGGCAAGGTTCACACCAGGTGGCCCAAAAATTGACTAGGACGACTTTGCCTTTGTAATCGCTGAGCGAAACGTTTTTTCCATCGAGATCTTTGAGCGTGAGTTCCGGCTCAGGCAAATTGGCTTTTGCGCTGTCTGCGCCCGGATCATCGCTCTTCAAGACGGTATTGCCGGGAACGGCGGTTTTTGGCTTGATGCGCGTCGCCTTGTCCGCAAAATAGGTACCGGCAACCAGGGCCAGCACAGTAGCTATAACCAACAGCGTTTTCATCTTCCATTCCTCAATTCAATTATAACCGAAAGCGAATTCTACGCGTCGGAGCCCGGTAAAACGCATGCGGCTTATTTCACTCCCGTCAGCGCTTTTTCCAACCATAGAACCGCGTCGTTCAAAAAGCTGAGCTTGCCCGCCAACCAGGTCAACTTGTTCACGAAGACGAGCCCGCCCACGAAAAGCAGCAAAGCTCCGCTAAGTAGTTCGACGGCGTGGAGATATTTTCGGAAGCGCTGATAAAACTTGAGAAATTGTCCTATCCCCAGGGCCGTCAGTAAGAAGGGCACAGCCAAGCCCGCAGAGTAAACCGCAAGAAGCAGGATTCCGCGAGCAATGGTGTCGCTGGCCGCGGCCAACGCAAGCACCGTCGCGAGGATTGGCCCGATGCACGGTGTCCAGCCAAATGCGAAAGCAAATCCAAGGAAGAAGCCACTCAACAGGCCGGGCTTCGTACTGGTGCTGCGCAAATGCACGTCGCGGTTGAGCCACTTTGCGAGAGCCGGACCGAAAAAACCAATGAGCGACAGAGAGAAAAAGTGAACCCAACCGAGGCCGAGGAAGAGCGGCCCGTGATGAAGAATGGAAGCGACTCCCAAGACTACGAGAAGAATGCCAATGATCAAGCCAGTGCGGAAGTTGAGTTTCGCCAGCGCGCCAACCAGATGCAAACCGAAGAGCAAAATCAGCGCGCCGGCAATCGGTGCAAGCATTCCACGATTTTTCAAAAGAAATGTGCCGACAGCACTGGCAGATGCGCCGAACGAAATGAAAACGACGGAGAATCCCACGACAAACGAAAGCGCGGAAGCGAAAAGGCCGCCGCGCGGCTGCTGACCTTGGCGCAATTGCTCCATGCCGATGCCGGAGAGCATCGAAATGTAGCCGGGAACAAGAGGGAGCACGCAAGGCGAAAGAAACGAAACCAGCCCGGCGATAAATGCTGCTGCTAGAGAAACGTCGGTCATATTATTTCTGAACCAGAGCTGGCTCTAATTTCCGATCTTAGATTGAGTAACAGGTTCCAGACCGCGCACTGAGCACAGTTATTCCAGTTTAACTAGCTGATTCTGTCTGTCGCTCGAACTCCCTAATTCTCCCACAAAGACGGGAAAAGCGCGCCACGCGTTAGCACGAAGACCGGCTACAGCAACTTCACATTGCGCGAGTGGCTGCATTCCGTACTTGCGGCATGGTAGGGGCGACAGATGCTGGGTTTTGCCGACGTGCTGGTGAACGTTGCACGGCACCGACGTCTGTAAGTGACGGGTAGCAAAGGCTTTGAAAAGCGCGCGCCTGGCAGGCTGCCTGCGATGCGTCTCTCGGGTGCATTTGAAGGCGCCCGGCAGGTTGGAGCTGATCGCTATGCAGTGGACACCGAACAAAGTGACGGCTTTGCGAGTGGCGGTCGGATTTGCTGCCGTGAGTTTGTTTGGGCGCGGACCATGGGCGAATCTTGCGGCGGTTGTGCTGACGGTGACGACGATCGCGCTGGATGCTTTGGATGGCCACATCGCGCGGCGAAAGAATCTCGCGACTCCTGTTGGCGCGCAACTCGATATTCTCGGCGACCGCATGATTGAAAATGTCTACTTCACCTATTTCGCCGTGGTGGGAATGGTGTCGCTATGGCTGCCGATTTTCTTTTTTGCGCGCGGGGCGGCGACAGATTTTTTGCGGGGCTTGGCGATGCGCGCGGGGCACTCCGGGTGGGGCGCGAACGCGATGCTGCAGACGTGGTGGGGACGGGCGCTGGTGGTCTCGCGCTGGAGCCGCGGTTTGTACGCGGCGATGAAGTGCTTGTGCTTTTGCTATTTGGGATTGGAGTTGGCGTTGACGCGCGGGCCTTTGGCGTTGCTGGGAGGAATGACCCCGGATTTGCACTCGCTGGTTCGAGTTGGCGCGCACGTTTTGACGTGGATGACGGCGGGGTTTTGTTTGTTACGCGGATTGCCGGTGTTGGCGGAAGGATGGCGGTTTGTTTCGAGCGTGGGCCAAGTGCGCAGAGTGAAGAGAGCAGCGCAGGGAGCGATGTAATGAGAAAGGAGGCAAAGGAAGTAAAGGAGGTTGAGGAAGTAGAGGAGAAGAGTGGAGGTATCGCGGCGTTTTTCGATTTGGATGGAACTTTGTTGCCGCTCCCGTCGCTGGAGTGGAGATTTTTTCGGATGCTGCGGTATCGGAAGCTCGTTGGGATTCGGAATTTATTTTTGTGGCTTCGCGAAGCATTGCGGCTGATTCCTCGCGGGATCATTCAGGTTATGCACGCAAACAAAATGTATTTGCGAGGCGTGCGAGCGGATCTCGGATGTGGTGGGGCAGACATTCCTGTCTGTCTCCGCATCGGAGATGAGGCACAAGAAAAAAGAAGGCGACAGGCAAGAATGCCTGTCCCACTTTATCCCGAGGCGATTGAATGCGTGGCGTGGCATGTGGAGCGCGGGCACATGATTGTGATTGTGAGCGGCACGCTGGAGCCGCTGGCCGAAGGAGTGGCGCGTTGGCTGGAAGCTGAGCTTGCTGAATGCGGATCCGCAACAAAGATTTGGGTTTGTGCTACTCGCCTGGAGCAGAGTGCTGGCAGCTGGACTGGACGAATTGTGGGGGAGGCGATGTTTGGCGAGGCAAAGGCGCGTGCTGTCCGGCGAATCGCTGCGGAAGAGAATTTGGATTTGCGGAGATGCTTCGCGTATGGAGACAGTTCGAGTGACCAGTGGATGCTCGATGCGGTTGGGCGGCCCGCGGCGGTAAATCCGTCGAGCGATTTGGCGCGGGTTGCCGGGCGAAGTGAATGGACGGTCCTGCGATGGGGGAAAGAAAAAACATTTACACAGAGTGCACTGAGGACACAGAGCTCGCAGAGCACAGAAAATGCGGACGCGAGTCTGACGGCGGAGCACGTGAAATCGGAGTCCGGGGCATGAACAGGATGGAGAGAAGCAAATACCGGGAACGGGAGTATGCGATTGAGTGGCGCGATCACTCTCTTCCTGGTGGCGAGAGCGTCGCGCCTGCCGAACTCGGGCCGTCGGGAGTAAGCGGAGCGGTGCGGCGGGAATTTGCGGCGGCGTGGTCTGCCTGCGAGATGTTCGAGTATGTCGCATTCGGATATTTGGGAGTTTCGAGTGCGCTGATTCTTTTTTTTGCTGAGAATTTGGCGCATCCGGTGCGTTTGCTTGGGTGGCAGGTATTGGTGGCTGCAGTGATTTTGGTTTTGTGCAGGACTGAGGCGCGGGTTTCTGAGCGCGCTTTGAATGATGAGGAGGAGGGCAGGGAGACAGACAGCAGTGCCGACGAAGGAGCAAGAAAACAGACAGACAGGAATGTCTGTCCTACCGTGACGCAGAGGTTTTGGCATTTTTGGCGGCATTGGTATCCGCATTTGTATTTTTTGTTTTGTTTTGAGGAGTTGGGGCGGTTGGTGCATTTGGTGCAGCCGGGGTGGCAGGATGCGAAGTTGATTGCATTCGATCATTGGCTGACTGGCGTGCACCCGACTGTGTGGCTCGAACAGTTTGCGACGCCGGCGCGGAATGACTTCATGCAGTTTGTTTATTTGACGTACTTCACGTACTTGCTGGTGGTTGGAGGAGTCTTGTACTACCGGCGGGATTGGCGCGCGTACTGGGCGGTGATGACGTATTCGGCGGTGGGGTATGGGATAGGTTATGTGATCGCGATTTGCTTCCCGATTGAGAGTCCATGGTTTTCGATGGTTGGGGCGTGGCATGGGGATTTGCGCGGCGGGCCGGCGACTTCCGTAATCAATTTTATCGAGCATTATGGGCGCGTTCGCGGGGCGGCGTTTCCTTCGGAACATGTGGCTGGCGCGGTAGCGGCTACCTGGGGTGCGTGGCGGCACCGTCGGTGGTTGTTTTGGGTGATGCTGCCGCTGGTGGCGTGCATGTGCGTTTCGACGATTTGGGGTCGGTATCATTATGTGGCCGACGTGATAGCCGGGATGATCACCGGTACGTTGGGGTATGTCATTGGGCGATGGCTGATGGAGCGGCGCCTGCCAAAGAAAGAAAGTGCACAGGGTAGTCCACGACGAAAGAAGCGACGGTTGAGAGCTGTGGCGTTTGAACAGAGCACAGAATGAAGTCTGTGCCACCGAGTGTTTGATTAACGATAACCAGCACCCCTCCCCTGTTTCTTGTAAACGTTGCATATAAAGGACTTACGGACCATGCAAGTCATTTAGAATCAATGGTTCCGTAAGAACCTTAACTTTTGTCAAGTAAATAATCCTGATTCGGAAAATTGGCATTTGTACGGTGGTCGCGGAATTACAATATGCGAGCGATGGCTTGGCGAAAGTGGCTTTGCTAATTTTCTTTCAGATATGGGACCGAAACCTACACCGATTCATACAATCGATCGCAAAGAAGTAAACGGTAACTACCAACCCGATAACTCCCGATGGGCTACCAAAAAAGAACAAGCGCAAAATAGAGGTCCTCGGCTCACGGCGCGTCGGCTGGTTGAAACGGCTGGCCCCGGTGAAGTTAAGGCGTCGGCGAGTCTGTTCTAGGCGACTCTTTTCGTATAGCCCATTGCGCCGATGGAATATCTTTGAGAATCAATCTGTAATTTTCTCGTAGGGAAAACTCTTGTACCGCTTGGCAAACGCCATGATGAGGATGGTTTGGATCTTCGCGCCAATCGTCACCGCAGATGATCCCGTTAGGCTTCACCTTGAGTTTTAATAGGTCCAGTTCCAACATGGTCTGTTTGTAGCGGTGGGACGTGTCGATGTAGGCCCAATTAAGATGATGGTCAGGCATATCGGCGAGCGCTTTCAGGTCATCCTGAATAATGACCGTTGCTTGACCGGCGATTAATTCTGGAGCCATAAGATGCAAGACTTCGCACAGTCCGTCGATTGTGCTACGGCTACCAACGCCCCAAGTCCAGGCCGCACCATCGGTGATATACCATCCGTCGATCAGATACAGTTTTTGCGGCGTGAGATGGTTGAATAAAAAGCGCGAGAATTCGCCTTTGTAGACTCCTAGTTCTGCGCCGATTCCGGCTTTCGGAATCCATTTTTCCAGTGCCGCGATTCTACGGGCGTTGTGGCCGTCGCGAATAATGCGTTCTTTTCGACGGTTTGCGATGGCGCGAAATCGCCAGGTAAGGAAATTTACATTCATATTATTTCCCCCGAGCTTTGAGATTCCCAGAATATGTCGCTGGCTGCAAGTTTTGTTACAACGGAGCTTTTGTAGTTTCGCCAGTGATTCGCCCCTATCGGGCGCCGTCGAAGTCTTTCAGTCGCGGAAATTCTCGGCATACCTCGCGCCACGCGAGGCGATCAGCGGCGACGTTGCCGTTGCCTGTGTTCTTGTGGAACTGGAACGCAGGTTCCCATGCTTTGTTTTCGTCCGGGGTGAGTGTGGCGAGTTTTGGTTTTTTGTTCATTTTCGGATTCCTAAACCCGGCCCGCGAAAAAATTGTGTTCCAAAGTCTCGCGCGTCATTTCGCTCACGGACGGAATGCCGTCCAGTTCGGGACGGTCCAGTTCCATTTCCGCTTCGATGCGTGCGTTGCGGCGGTTGGCGCGCTCATTGTGGCGCTCGGCGCGAGCCGCACGGATATGTTTACAAGAACGTTGGCTTTTCTTAGTGGAGCCGCGAAAGGTGAAATCCGGGCAGTTACAGGACTCGCGCCGCATCCCGGCGGGGCGAATGAACTGAACGACATATTGCTTTCCGCTTTCGCCAGTGACGTAAACTGTCTTGATTCCCGCTGTTTTGTTGCTTGCCATTGTGAGCGTCATATTCGCCTTCCGTAAGTGTTGATTCTAGGGTGTTTAGAAGCGCGCCAAATTTGTGCAGACCTGGAGCTTCTTGAGTGAGCGCGCCTCCCGTGAGCATGAACCGGTAGGGATAAGCGGCTGGTTCCAGTTAAAAAAGAAAAGAGCGGCAGGGTGACTGCCGCTCTTGCCAGAACGTAAATTTTCTCAATCGAAAAAATATCAAATATTGTCGCGGAAGTCAATGGAAATTGCGCATATCATTTAGCGGTTTAGCTTGAGGTGGTTGGCTGGGAGCGGGTGCGGGGCAGAGGGAATCGAGGGCACGATGCCTTCTAAGCTCAGGCATGAAGTGCCGCTAAGGGATGAGGGGCGGCGGCGGTGGTTTGGGCGGGCACGCTCGAAGAGGTGCGCGATTTGCAGGAGGAGATGTTCGTCGGCGCCGATGAGTTGGAGGCCGACAGGGAGGCCTGACGGAGTGAAACCGCAGGGGATGGAAATTGCGGGAACACCGGCTAGATTGGCGGGACGATTGGCGCGCAGCAACAGGGCGCGGGTGGGATGATCTTTTTCGCCGAGGCGGATAGTTTCTTGGCCGATGAGCGGCGCGGCGATGGGTGTTGTGGGGACGGCCAGAGCATCAATGCTTTGATCTTCCAGAGCCAGATGGAATTGCTGGATGAATTTTTCACGTAGTTCGAGGGCGGAGAGATAAGTTGTCGCAGGGACCTTTGTTCCCATTTCGAGGCGGGAACGGACATCGTCGCCGTAATCGGCTGTGTGGGACGGAAACCACCCAGACCGTTGGTGATAGTAAGTGGCCTCGGCCCAGGCGATCTGGTTTCCAGCGTCTTCGGTTTCGTTCAAAAGCGGCAGAGAGATTTCCTTGAACGTGACGCGCTGTTTTTTCAAGACGCGAAGAGCCTCTTCGAATGCTGCGTGAACATCGGGTGAAATGACATCCAGAAAGAAATCCCTGGGAATGCCGAGAGTGAACTTACGAGGCTCGGCGGATAATTTTATGAGAGCGCGAGGACTGAGTTCACCTTTGACGCGGTGCAGGATCGGTTCGAGAAGAAGAGCTGCATCGTGGACTATGCGAGCGAGCGGTCCAACGCAATCGAGGCGCGGGGAAAGCGGAATTACGCCTTCCACACTTACGCGGCCGAGAGTGGGTTTGAGGCCGACGATGCCGCAGAGAGCAGCAGGAATGCGGATGGAGCCACCGGTATCGGTGCCAATGCTGCCATAACAGAGGCCAGCGGCGACGGCTGCAGCGGAGCCGCCGCTGGAGCCTCCGGGAATGCGCGCGAGATCCCAGGGATTGTGGACGGAGCCGAAGTGCGGATTGTTGCTGGTGACGCCGTAGGCGAACTCGTGCATGTTGGTTTTGCCGAGGATGACGGCGCCTGCATTTCTTAGTTGTCCAACGACCGCGGCATCTTCTGTGGGAATGAAATCCTTCAAGATTTTTGAGCCGGCCGTGGTGCGAATGCCAGCGGTGTAGATGTTGTCTTTCAACGAAATCGGAATGCCATGAAGTGGGCCACGGTCGCGACAGCCTTTGCGGCCGCGAGGAGCGAAGAGCTCGGTTTCAGCTTTTTTGGCTTGAGCGAGGGCCAGTTCGGAGGTCACCGTGATAAATGCGTTCAGCTTGGGGTTTAGTTGGTCGATGCGAGCGAGGATGAGCTTGGTGAGTTCGACGGGGGAGAGTTTGCGTTTGCGGAAGTGGCGGGCGATTTCTTCGATAGAAGCGAAGGCGAGGTCGGTGTCAGTCGTTGGGGGCATGTGGTGGAGAGCCGGAATGGGGAATTTAACACACCCATCGATGACCGAGCCATTTGAACTCAATTTTCGACGAGAGTAGGCCGAGCTGAAACGAGACCGCGTTTTGCCGGCCGGAATTGGCAGTACGCAGACGTCCTGAATCTACGCGCACCGCTACCGCGCTAATCGTCCAAGTGCCGAGACAGCTTGCTTCGATTGCTTCCTCAGGCCGGTTTCCGGATGACTTCCATGAAGCCGACGATACGGCCAGTGGCTACGGTCCGGGTTTCGAACGGTTGCGAATTCTTCATGCCGTAGCGTGATCCATTTCACAATTCGGACCTTCGCGCCTACGTCACTTTTCGAGGAGCGTCTTCAACCTGTTCAGGTCGCGCTGCACAAATCCGGCGTCGGAGGCGAACTGCGCATCAGACATGTTGGGCTCGCGAAAGAGAGTGAACAGCAGCTCGCAGCCGCTGCCGTTGGCGATCAATCGCATGGGGATGTAAACGCGCTGGCCCGAGGGGCGGAGGACGGTATGGTCCACAACACCGAAGCTGTTCCGCGCCGTGAATTGCACCCTGGCGATTCCACCGTCCGAGTCAGCGATCCAGCCATCTTTTGAGCGCCGGACGTTCTTACCCAGGCCGAAGGCCCACTGGTTCCAGTTGGCGGGATCGACGAGAAACTCGTAAACCTTGTCGAACGGCCGGTCGATGCGCACAGTGATGGTACGCGACTCGACCGTGACGGTTTGGGTGCCGGCGGCAATAGCAGGCCGGCTGCCGCCGGCGCAGCTCAGTAATCCCATCACGACGGCGCCATGGACGGTTCTCCGTAGTCTCTTCACGCATTCCTCCGCAGTCTCTTCCTGCATGAGACGCTACACGTGTCCAGCTTCGGCTGTCTTGAACGAATCGGCCAATCCGCCCTGCGCCTGGGCGAGAAATTCGCCCGCCGCCATACCGCTCATGCGCCGGACTTCGCGGGTCATGTGCGACTGGTCGGCGTAGCCTGCGCGCGCGGCCATGTCGGCCAGGCTGCGGTTTTCGGGTTGCGACGCAAGCTGGAAGAAGCGCTGAAAGCGGAGCACGCGGTCCAGCGTCTTGAATCCGTAGCCGAAAGCATCCAGGCACCGCCGGCGCAGGGTGCGCTCGCTCAAGCCCACATGCGCCGCCAGCTGATCGAGCCTGAGTCCTGCAGGCATACAGTTGTCACCAGCGGCCCGGCGGAGGAGCGTGATCTGCGGGTCGGCGAGCCCGACGGCTGAAAGTCTGCCGACGAGAAAGGCTTCGAGGTCATCGGCCAAATGTTTCGCACTGCGACCTGCCGCAGCTCGATCGAGGAGGCGTGTCGCATCGTCCCCCCAGAACTCGGCAAGAGGTACTCGAACATTCACGATCTCACCCACCGGCTGCCCCAGCCACGCAGAGGCCGCCCCCGGATGGAAGCGCACTCCCACAATGATCGCGCCGCGCGGCATGCGAGTGAGAATGGGTCGGGTGTCGGGGCCGGCGATGCTGATGGTTTCGCCGGTCCAGACAATATCGACGCAGCCGTCAGGCACAACCTGCAGACATTCGGTGCGCGATTCCGAGAGGTCGTTGATCCACAGGCAGCGGACGTGCCCGCGGAGTGACGCGTGCGGCGCCCACTCGCGGTAGATGCCAGCGAATTGGGAGACTATGCCTTCCATCTGTTGAGACACCTCCGGTGGCGATCGGCTGCAATCCAGTGTATATCGAGGGGACGAGCGCGGCTAATCCTCGGGTACTGTCCGAAATCTGTGGCGATGGAAAATAGCGGGCGCCTGCCTGTGCCGTCCGGGCACCGACGGCGCGTTGACACCGCCCGGTCTTGAAATGCAATTGCCGTCGTTACCCTGCCGTAAGCAAGGCGCGGACATGTCGCCGCCATACATTGCCTTCAGCAGCTCTCACGGGGCGACCAATATGGCTTGGATAGTTTCCCCATCACAGACTAACCGGAAGTCATTCCGAGTCAGACGGCCAGCTGTGGGAAGTCGCACCTTCTCGCACCACTGGCCCGGTGAGTGGGGAACCAGGGACTGATGCGTTCGCGATGAATAACAGAAGGCGAGATGCACGGCGCAGCGTGTTAGAAAATGTTTTCCTGGCGGCGGAGATTTCCGAAGGAGCCGATATTGGCGATGATGAAGGTGGCCGTGAAGCGATTTTCTGTACGCACTTCGCCGAGGTTGATGCGGCGATATTCGAGCGCGAGGCCGCAGCAATTTCCGTTGTAGCTAACCTGGACGAGCTGGCTCTGCAGGATTTTGTTGGTGAAATCGTAGCTGATTCCCGTGGTGAAGTTGAACCCCTTGCGCGTGAGGTTTCCGTAGCCCATTAGCGCGCGAACCTGGTTAGAGAGGGGCTGGGAAAAAGGCACGAAGTCCGGCGGGGGTATGGGAGGAAGATCGGCTTGCACGGGATTGTCGTTCAAGCGGAAGTAGGCGACGGTCGCGAAAAATTCACTATAAGGCTTTACTTTCAGGAGCGTGCCAACAGTGACGAGCCGATCAATTTGAGTATCGTATTGAAGGATTTGTTCGACGTCATATTTGCCCCCCGGCATGATTTTAAAATCGCTGATAATGGGAGACCAGTTGCGCGGTCCAAACGCGAAAGCAAAGGGAGATATCGAGTCGAGTGCCTGGAAGACGTTACGCTGGCCGTCCAGGATGGCGCCGCCGAATGTGGGATCAAAATAGTGTGCCTGGAAGATGCTCCAGGAGAGCAGCTCCATGGGCTGGCCGTCGCCAGTCTTGACGAAGAGCCGCTGGGTGATGCCGTACTCGATCTGGTTGGTGTCGGTCAGTGTGGCGTCAGAGTCGAAGCGAATAAAATCCGCGAAATTGTTTACACCTCCAACGTAGTGGTAGGTGATCGTAGGCTCGATGGTGTGTTTGTATCTCTTGCGAGGCTTGTTTTTGTCGAGAGAAGAACGATCGAAAAAGCGTTCGAGAGTGGGGAGGCGCAGGTCCACGGTGAGTTCGCCGGTGTTGCGCGCAAGATATTGGGAAGTCAATTGTCCGGCGGAATTGTAAGAATCGCCGTAATAAGTGGTCCGAAAAGTGGCGGAAGTGGTGACGCCCAGCCAGTCGCCGAAATGGAGCGGAAGCGTGACGGTGGGGGCAAATTCGACGCGTGGCACAAATGCGGGCGTGCTCAGAGGAGTGTCATCCTGGCGGTGTACCGCATCGGCGAAAGCATCGAAGGAAAAATAGAAAGGAAGATTCTGCCAGGGAGCTTGTTCCACGGAGGCGAAGCGTACTTCAGGAGCGTTCCGAAGGGAAACGCTTACGGCCGGAGTCGTGACGCCGGTCGTGGTGTTTGTGACCGGGATGCTGAGAAAGGTTTTGTCGGAGAGCGAGGCGAAGTTCAGGCTGAAACCGCGGAAATTGTTGGTAAGAAAACTGGCGCTGCGAACTTCGGAAGTGATGGCATCGCCAAAACTGTCGGCAAAAGCCAGCCGAAACGTTAGCGAAGAGAGTTCATTCAGATCGGTGACGGCGCGCCAGCCGTTGGGCAGGAGAGACTGAGATTCGAGTTGCATCTCGTGGCCGCCCTGTTTTTCGAGGACGCTCGTGTCATTTGGCCCGGGCTCATAAATGCCGCGATCGATCACACCATAGTACGTGTATTTGATGGAGGTGTTTTCGAAAGGGCGAGCGCGGAATTCGCCACGCTCGGCGGAGCCGCGTTTGGTGAGCAGCTCGGCCCCCGCAGTGACATCCCACCAGGGTCGCGGCGCCAGGTAGATGGCGTCTCCGAGAACAAAGCCCTTGCTGTTACTCTGAGCCACGACTGGAAGCAAGATTCCAGACTGACGAATCTTTTCTCCGGCCGGAGCGGTCGCGTAAGGCATCCAGACGAGAGGCACGTGGTAGAGGCGGAAATTCGCATTAACAAGAGCGAGCGTTTTATTGAGACGGATACGGGCGTGGGGCGCGTAAAACTGCCAGGTGGGATGGCGCGGGTCGCAAATCGTAATCCAGCCGTGATTGACCAGGTAGATATCGTCAGCGAGGCGTTCGACCTCGGGGGCCTCGAAATAGAGAGGATTTTGGGAGAGCAGAACCAAAGGGTTGGCGCGGCGCTCGATTTTGACAGTGCCGCGAACATTGGTGAAGGTGCCGTGGCCGGTGCTTACATTGTAGTGAGCCTCATCGGCTTCGAGGTGTTCATTGTTGTAATCGAAGCGAACATGGCCGCGAGCAAAGGATTCTGAAGTTTTCTCGTTGTATTCGACGTGATCGGCCTGCAGGCGCTGGTCGCCATAATGAATGTCCACTTCGTCGTCGACGATAAAGAGGTCGCCGCGCTTTTGTTGGGGGCCGCGAGACCAGATCTCGACTTCGCCGGCCTTGACGGAGTGAAGGGGAGTTTGTTGGGCGGAGGAGAGGGGCAACGCCGGCCCGAAGAGGGAATAGAGGAGCGCGACAGAAAAGAGAAGGAGGCGGAGCGCGGACGTAGTCCGGGCATGATAGTGACCATTCACGCGGAACATTTGTGCGATGAAAACAGTTGGATAGCCTAGCACGCGGCTGAGGGGATGTGTAGAAGAGTCGAGAAGGGGCACGGGCGGTAAAGCGCGTGAGAGCGTTTTGCCGCTGAACGCAGCGGGACGAAACGCGGGGAAGGTGTAACGCGTCTGTCTGAGCACGGGTCTGTTTGCCATTCCAGAAACAATTGATGCACGCCGCGGCGTTGGGGAGGTATGATGCCCGGCTTTGATTACTAGGGGGAATAGTATGCGTCGTTCTTCGTCTGCGTTGTCCACATTCAGGATTATTTTGGCGCCGAGTATATTTTGTCTCGCGCTGGCGTTCGCTATGCCATGCGGATCGGCGGGCCAGTCGAGCGTTACTGACAAGCTGAGGAATTTGGAGTTTCGAGAGATTGGGCCGGCGGTGATGGGCGGGCGCATCGACGATTTCGGGGTCGTCGAGAGTAATCCAAATATTGTGTATGTGGGAACAGCGTCGGGCGGCGTGTGGAAGACGACAAATAATGGCACGACGTGGGAGCCCGTGTTTGACAAGGAAGGTGTTTCCACGATCGGCGATATTGCGATTGCGCCTTCGGATCCTTCGGTGGTGTGGGTCGGGACGGGAGAGCCGAATAACAGGCAAAGCTCATCGTGGGGGGATGGAATCTACAAGTCATTGGATGCGGGGAAGACGTGGCAGAAGATGGGTTTGGCGGCGACGCACCATATCGGGCGCATTGTAATTCATCCAAGGAATCCGGAGATCGTTTACGCGGCGGCGCTCGGTCATTTGTGGGGACCGAACCCGGAGCGCGGCGTTTATAAGACGACGGATGGCGGGAAGACGTGGAATCAAGTGTTGAAGATTAATGATGACACGGGTGTGAGCGATATCGCGATGGACCCGGAGAGTCCGGACACGCTTTATGCGGGAGCGTACGAGCGGCGGCGAACTCCGTTTGGATTTAACGGCGGTGGGCCTGACAGCGCGATTTACAAGACTGTGGACGGCGGGGCTACTTGGAAGAAATTGGTGAAAGGACTGCCGTATGAAAACGGCGGCGACACTGGACGAATCGGTTTGGATATTTACCGGAAGGATTCGAACATCGTGTATGCGATCGTGCAGCACGAAAAAGGCGGGACGTATCGGAGCGAGGACAAAGGCGAGACGTGGAAGAAGATGGGCGATACGAACCCGCGTCCTTCTTATTACAGCCAGATTCGGATTGATCCCAATAATGACCTGCGAATTTGGGAGCTTGGGGCGCAGATGTTTTATTCGGAAGATGGGGGGAAGACGTTTTCGACGCAGCGGGTGAAGGGTATTCACGGAGATTTTCATGCGATGTGGATCGATCCGGCTGATTCGAACCGTGTCATTACAGGATCGGATGGTGGAATGCACTGGAGTTACGATAACGGACGGACGTGGGATTTCATCAACACCATTGCGATTGGACAGTTTTATGAAGTTGGGCTGGACAACGAAAAACCCTACAAAATCTGCGGGGGCTTGCAGGACAACGGGAGTTGGTGCGGACCGAGCATGTCTTTGACGCGAGACGGCATCATCAACTCCGACTGGACGCTGATGCCCGGCGGCGACGGTTTTTACGCGCGTATTGATTACGCCGAGCCGTGGATTGTCTATACGGAATCGCAGGACGGTCATCTATCGCGGCGCGATGAACATACCTCGCAGCAACGGGAGATCATGCCGGAAGCGAAGGCTGGCGAGCCGCATTACAGATTCCAGTGGAACTCGCCCGTCGAAGTTTCGGTACACGATCACAAGACGATTTATTACGGCGGGAATTATTTGTTTAAGTCGACGGACCGCGGGGATTCGTGGACGCGGCTGGGCGGCGATCTGACTACGGGCGTGGACCGCAACAAGCTGCAAATTTTCGGGAAGGCGCCGGACAAGAGTACGTTGTCGCGGCATGACGGAGTCGAGGAATATCCGACGATTACAACTCTGAGCGAATCGCCGGTGGCGCCGAACGTGCTGTGGGTGGGTACGGACGACGGGAATTTGCAGGTGACGCGAGACGGCGGGAAGACCTGGAAGAACGTAGTATCGCGAGTGACGGGCGTGCCCAAGGGAACATACGTTTCGCGAGTTGTGGCGTCGAAGTATGCGGAGGGCGCGGCGTTCGCGACGTTTGACGGCCACCGGACCGACGACTACAACGTTTACATATTTTTTACGGCGGATTACGGGGAGACGTGGAAGGCGATTCGCAACGGCATTCCGGATTCGGCTGGCACCGTGCACGTGGTGCGCGAGCACCCCAGGAGTGCAAACTTGCTTTTTGCGGGAACGGAGTTCGGCCTGTGGGTGTCCTGGGACCATGGCGCCAATTGGACGGCGCTGAAGAATAATTTTCCAACTGTGCCGGTGGATGACATTCAGATTCAGGCGCAGCAGAACGACCTGGTGCTGGCAACGCATGGTCGCTCGATCTGGATCTTCGACGACATGACGCCGATCGAGAAGTTCGATGCGAGTGTGGCGAGTTCCGATTTGACGTTCTTTTCGCCGCGGACGGCGACGCTGTGGGATCTGCGCGACCGCCGTTGGAGCGCGGGGCAGAAGATGTTTACGGCAAAGAATCCGCCGTATGGCGCGATTTTGAATTACTACCTGAAGGAAGCTTTGCCGCCTGAGGTGCCTAAAACGGCGAAGGATGACAAAGACAAGGGCGCAGAAAAGTCAAAAGAAACCGACGCAGGCAAAGAGAAAGACCAGGCGAACAAAGTTACTGCGGCGGCCGATCAGAAACCGAAAGCTCCAACCACTACTGACAAAGAGGGAAAGACGAAGATTAGCGTGTACAACAAGGACGGCAAGTTGGTACGGGAATTAGACGGGCCGGGTAAGGCGGGTGTAAATCGCACGAACTGGGATTTGCGGTGGAGTTCGCCTGCGGTGCCGACACCAGAACAACTCGAAGCCGCCGCGGCTGGGTTTGATTTTGGGCCGCGTGGACCGTTCGTTGAACCAGGCAAGTACACGATCAAAATCAAGGCGGGAAGCAGAGAGGGGACTCAAGAGGTCGTGGTGGAAGACGATCCGCGGCTGCAAATTTCACCTGCGGACCGCGCGGCGCGAAGCGAAGCCATCCAAGAGTTGTACGGAATGGCCAAGACGGCAGACAAAGACCGCAAGACAATCGAAGGGATAAAGGATGGGTTGAAGGCGGCCCGAGAACAATGGAAGAAGGATGCGGACAAAGCCGATGCTCCAAAAATTCCGGCGGATATACAAAAGGCCGCAGAGGAGTTGCAGAAAAATGTGGACGCAGTGGCGGAGAAGTATGCGCGCGAGCAACAGGGCCTCGGGAATGCTGGGCCGCCATTCGAATGGAAGCCGGAGCCGTTGCCGCAGCAGGTGCAAGGTTTACTGCGAGAGCTTGATGGCTTCTGGGAAGCGCCGGGAGGGCAGCAGAAGGAAAAGCTTGCGGAATTAACGCCACTCGTGAACGATGCTTCGGCGAAGGTGAAGAAAATTGCGGAAGAGGACTTGCCCGCACTCAATAAAAAGATGAATGACGCAGGAATACCGCACATCGTACCTGCGCCGCCGCAGCGGCCTGGCAGGGGCGGAGATGAAGAAGACGAGCCGTAGGCTGGAAAGAATCCAACGATTTTAAGAGAAAAACGGAGGAAAGAGCATGGAGGCGAAGCAATTCAGTTCGCGCGGCATGGCGGCGTGGTTCGTGGTAATGGGGGTGATTCTCGGAGGATTTGGAAGTCCCCTCCGGGCGAAGAGCCAGGACGCTGCCGTCCAGGATAAGCAGGAAGCCAAAGACGAAAAGAAGGACGAGAAAAAGGGGTTGCCGCTAAAGCCCGCGCGAAAAATCGAGTTCACGACAGACGAGGGGACGTGGCTGTCACTGGATGTTTCACCGGATGGCAAGACGATTGTGTTCGAATTGCTCGGAGACATTTACACGCTGCCGATCGAAGGCGGACCCGCGAAGCTGATCGACGGAGGAATGGCGTTTGACAGCCAGCCAAAATTCTCGCCCGATGGAAAGTGGATCACATTCATTTCTGACCGCGAAGGTAGTGAGAATGTTTGGATCATGCACCCGGACGGGACCGGCGCGAAGCAAGTTTCGAAAGATCCGAACAATGAGTTTGCGTCGCCGAGCTGGTCGCCGGATGGGAACTACATTTTTGTGTCGAAAGCCGGATTCGGCATCACGACGTTCGAGGTCTGGATGTACCACGTGGACGGCGGTACCGGTGTGCAGATCACTAAGGCGAAGCCGACACCGACGACTCCGCGGCGCGAACGTGGGAATGCCATAGGCGTGGTGGCTTCTCCGGACGGCAAGTATCTTTACTATGCGAAGCGCAACGGCGGCTTCGAGTACAACGCGCAGTTCCCGCTGTGGCAAATTGCACGCAGAGATCGCAAGACCGGCGACGAAGACATTTTGCTGGAGCAGGCCGAAAGCAGTTTCCGGCCGGTACTTTCCCCGGACGGCACGCAGCTTCTGTATGTGACGCGATATGAGACGGAGAGTGGACTACGTTTGCGCAATCTGCAAACGGGCGAAGACCGCTGGGTGAGGTATCCCATTACCCGCGATGACCAGGAGTCTCGCTTCACGCGCGACCTTTTTCCGGGATATGCCTTTCTTCCAGACGGCAAGGAGATCGTCTACAACCAGGACGGAAAGATCCGCCGGCTAAACATCGCGACCGGAGCGGAGAGCGTAATCCCGTTTACGGCGCAGGTCTCCCAAGAGCTGGGACCGAAGCTGGACTTTCCTCAGATCGTTGAGCAGGGGCCGTTGAAGGTGCGCTTGATCCAGGATCCTGCGGAGTCTCCGGATGGCAAGAGGATGGCTTTTTCCGCGATGACCCACCTCTATACGATGGGCATTCCTGGCGGTAAGCCGCAGCGCCTGACCAGCGGAAATGCGCGCGAGTTTGAGCCGGCGTGGTCGCCAGACGGAAAATTTATTGCTTACGTAACTTGGTCCAGCGCGGGAGGACAGCTTTGGAAGGTGCCCGCCACGGGCGGAACGCCGCAGCAGTTGTCGAAATCGACGGCAGTGTACAGCAATCCGGTGTGGTCACCGGATGGCACCCGGATCGTGGCATTGCGCGGAAATGTTTACGACCGCGACAAGCTTCAATTCGATGGAGGACAGACGTCGAACGCCGATCTCGTGTGGATTCCCTCGGATGGCGGCGACGCGAATTTGATTTTGCCGGCACGCGGAGCAGGCTCGCCGCATTTCACGCACGATAAAGACAGGATTTACGTCAACACACCTCAGGGGCTTGTATCGCTGCGTTTTGACGGCACGGATCGCCGCACACACATTCAGGTGAAGGGCACGGGGATCTATTTTGCTGAAGAGCCCACCTCCGCGGAAGACGTGCGAGCAAGTCCTGACGGCCAATGGGTGCTGGCGCACGTGATGAACCAACTGTACGTGCTGGCCATGCCTGTAGTCGGAGGGGAAGCGCCTACGGTGAATGTTTCGTCGCCGTCCGTGCCAGTGAAGAGGCTGACGGATATCGGCGCAGACTACTTCAATTGGGCAGATGACGGAAAAACTATTACATGGGCTGTCGGGGCCAGCTATTTCCGCGAGCCGCTGAGCGCGATTTCTTTCGAACCTCCCAAGGAAGAGGAAAAGAAGGACGGCGACAAGAAAGATGCCGCAGCGCCATCGGCGGATGCTACCAAAGACGAAAAGAAGGACGAAAAAAAAGAACCAAAGAAGATGAAGGAGGAGGACAAGAACGTTCAGGAGGTGGCCGTCGATCTCGAAGTTCCACGCAAAACGCCGAAAGGGACGATTGTGCTACGGGGCGCGACCGTGGTGACGATGAAGGGCGATGAAGTCCTGAAGAATGCGGACGTGGTGGTCGAAGATAACCGCATCAAGAGCGTCGGAGCGAAAGGCGCGGTTCCTGCCGGCGCCAAAGTATTCGACGTGACGGGGAAAACGATCGTGCCGGGGTTTATCGACACGCACGCGCATTGGTTCGAAATCAAACGCGGCATTCTCGATACGCAGAACTGGGCGTTTCTGGCCAACCTTGCGTACGGCGTGACCTCCGGCCTCGACGTGCAGACGAGTACAAACGACATGTTTGCCTATCAAGATCTTGTGGACAGCGGCGACATACTCGGGCTGCGCGCGTTTTCCACGGGGCCGGGAGTTTTCTCCGATAACAATTTCCAGTCGGTGGAGGAAGTCAAAGGCGTGCTGACGAAGTACAGAAAATATTATGGCACCCACAACATCAAAAGTTACATCGTGGGCAACCGCAAGCAGCGGCAGTTCATGGTGATGGCGTCGAAGGAATTGGAAATGATGCCGACGACCGAAGGTGGGCTGGATTTGAAGCTCAACCTGACTCACGTGATCGACGGCTTCCACGGCAACGAGCACACACTTCCCATCACTCCACTTTATAAGGACGTGCTGCAGCTCTTCGCGCAGTCGGGAATTGCGGAGACGCCGACGCTGATCGTCAATTACGGCGGCCCGTTTGGGCAGGAATACTGGTTTGAGAACAGCGATGTGCACGGCAACGCGAAACTCAACCATTTCACGCCCCACAACCTGCTCGATGAAAAGACCAACCGGAGGCCGGATTGGTTTCGGACGGACGAGTACGCGTTCCCGAAACTCGCTGCGCAGATGGCCAAGCTATCGAGAGCAGGCGGGCTCGTAGGAGTTGGCAGTCACGGGCAGCTGCAAGGACTCGGCTATCACTGGGAGATGTGGATGCTCGCAAGCGGCGGCATGACGCCGCTCGAGGTGCTGCGATGTGCGACGCTGAACGGGTCCAAAATTGTTGGGCGGCCGCAGGACCTCGGTACGATCGAGGTGGGGAAGTTGGCCGATCTGGTGATTCTGGATAAGAGTCCGCTGGATGACATTCATAATACGAATACGATTCACTGGGTTATGAAAAATGGCGAACTTTTTGAAGGGGATACTTTGGATCAGGTTTGGCCGGAACAGAGGAAGCTTGAGCCTTTGTACTTTTGGAATTTTGATAAACCGAAGGTGGGAGAGCCTTTGAGTTATGGGAAGACGGTGACGCCGTAGAGGAGTGGCGCGCGTCTTCTTGCGCTGAGGACGGGGACGGCTGCTCCCTTGCATGGGGATGCAGAAAAAGAAAGAGGGCACGATGAATCGTGCCCCTACAACTCCGCCATGACTGCTTACTCTTTTGATTTTGCTTCAGGTTTGGTTTGTGTTGCGCGATACCACTCGAAGGTACGGTTTAGGCCTTCTTCGAAACTGACTTGCGGATCGTAGCCCAGGTATTCGCGGGCTTGTGTGATGTCGGCTTGCGAATCGCGAATATCACCGTCGCGCGGCGGATCATACTTCGCTTCTAGCTTTTTGCCGGAAATCTTGGTTAGCAACTGAACTGTCTGGTTTAACGTAAAACGCCCGCCGGTCCCGACATTGAAAGTCCTGCCTGAAACATTAGGGGCTTCGCAGGCGAGAAGATTGGCCTGCACGGCATTTTCCACGAATGTGAAATCTCGGGACTGTTCGCCATCGCCAAACATGACGGGTTGGGTCTCTTCCAAAAAGTTCATGCAGAATTTCGCCAAGACGCCGGAGTACGGCGAGCCGGGATCCTGGCGCGGGCCGAAAATGTTGAAGTAGCGCAGAGAAACATTTTCCAGACCATAACACCGGCCAAAGGTTTGCGCGTAAAGTTCGCCAACAAACTTAGTTACGCCGTAGGGCGAGATGGGCGCGGGCTGCATGGTTTCGACTTTGGGTAGCGTGGGTGTCTCGCCGTAAGCAGAGGAAGAAGCGGCGAAGACTACGCGCTTCACTTTTGCGTCGCGCGCCGCCACAAGGACGTTTAAAGTCCCGTCGATGTTGATTTTGTTTGTTTCTATGGGATCTTTCACCGAGCGCGGGACGGAAGTGCGGGCGGCGAGGTGTAGCACGTATTCGGCTTCGTGCATGGCCTTGCGGACCACTTCAATGTCCGTGATGCTGCCTTTCATAAAGGTGATTTTGTTGCGAATTTCGGCGAGGTTATCCTCTTTGCCGGACGAAAGATCATCGAGCACAACCACGCTGTGGCCGCGCCGTACGAGTTCGTCTACTGTGTTCGAGCCGATGAAACCGGCGCCGCCCGTGACGAGGTAGCGCATTCAGGAATTCCTCCTAGATCGATGTCCGAGGGCGGCAGAGTGCCGTCTCAGTCATTTGACGCGGCGCCGGCAAAGACGCGGGCCTCGCGTTTTGGTAACCTCAGAGTTCGCGGGTAGTCCAGCGTGCTTTCCGGGCTATCGCGGACGAATTTGTATTGTACGACGGAAGGCTAAAAGGCAAGGGACTGTTTCCCAGGCAGGTCACACAAAGAGCATGAGCTACCGAAAAGTGATTGGCGTCGCCGGCTTGCTGGCGCTTGGATGCGCAGCAGGGGGCTACTACTGGATGAGGCAACGAAACGCGGGACTGGCCCGTGCGTGGGCTGCCGCAAGAGCCTCCGACGCGATGAGCACCCCGGCCACGGAACTTCCCGCCGCCGCGCCCAACGGCAACACAGCCGCTTTGACACCGGCCAAGAATAGCGAGCCCGCGGCAGATCCCGGGCTGCCCCTGCGAAGAGGAGAAGTGCTGGAATATACGGCGAATGTCTCGAGCCTGAACAATGTGGCCAATCTGAAATTGCTGGTGGGCGAACATAAGGATTTTTTCGGCAAGAACGCATGGCATCTCCAGGCATTTGCGCATACGGAAAGCCCGCTGCGCATGGTCTTCGAGCTGGACGATCAATTTGATTCGTACAGCGATGCTTCGACGATGACTAGCCTCCAGTACGAAATGCACTTGAGCGAGCGCGGGCAAAAAGTGGATTCCGTTCAGCGAATGACGGAAACAGGGAAAGAGCCGGCGCCTCGCGATGCCACCGAAACGCGCGTCCTTCCCGGCACGCGGGACCCTCTCGGGATGATGCAATTTTTGCGAAGCGTGGATTGGACGAAAACAGCGGAAGTTCGATGCCCGGTCTACGACGGGCACAAGCTGTACGACGTTAGGGCAAAGCTCGTTGCTGCGGGTGAGGCAGTCACCGTTCCTGCGGGAACTTACAAAACTTCGAAGATCGAGATTCGCGTATTTGAGAACGGCCAGGAGATGAAGGACGCGCATTTCACGATGTACTTCGCGAATAACGCCGCGCGCACCCCTGTACTGCTGGAAGCGATCATGCCGTTCGCGACGGCCCAAGTGCTGTTGGTGCACGCGAAATAGAAGTTTCCTCTCGGCGCGCATATTCGAAAGCATCTCGTTTGGGAAATCGGGAACGAAGGAACGCGCCGGCTAAGCAGAGCCGCGCGCTACGTTGTGGCTATTTGTTCGATCAACGCGCAAGCGATGTGGCCAATGGTGATATGGGCCTCCTGGATGCGTTGCGGATCTCGCGAAGGCACGTTGAGCAGAAGATCGACCTCGGCGGCAAGTGCGCCGCCTGTCTCTCCCGTAAAACCGACGAGATAAGCGCCTTTGGATCGGCCGGCTTCCACGCCGCGGACTATGTTCGGGCTTGCACCGCTGGTCGAGAGCGCCACGAGAACGTCTTGTGGCGCGACGAGAGATTCAATTTGGCGGGAAAAAATGCGCTCGAATCCGTAGTCGTTGCCAGCCGCGGTGAGCACCGAGGGGTTGGCAGTCAGAGCTAGCGCCGCGAGGCCGCCCCGGTCGGAGCGCAGCCGCACGACAAGTTCAGCCGCGAGGTGCAAGGCATCGGCAGCGCTTCCGCCATTTCCGAAAAAGACGATTTTTCCGCCGCCGCGCAGGGCCGCCGCACTTTTTTCAGCAAATTGTGCGATGCGCCCGACGAGGTCGTCAGAAAAACTCCGCTTCACGCGAGCGCTTTCCTCGAGCTGGCGTCGTATTTCTTCGGCGGATGAGGCCATCGGCGCCTAGCAGAGCACGATTTTGTCGCGATGACGCATGACGCGGCGCGTAGCGTTGCGGGTGTCTACCACAAGCTTGGCGGCGTCCACGATAGCAACGTAATCGTAACTCGAATGATCCGTCGCAATGATGACTCCGTCGTAGCTGGCCAGGGTTTGCGCATCCAGCGGAACGGACTTCATGTTCTCGTAGTTGTAGTGGCGCATTTTGTGGAGCTTGGGGAAATAAGGGTCGTTATATTCGAGGTTTGCGCCGCGCTCCTGAAGCAATTGCATGATTTTCAGCGTGGGAGATTCGCGCAAGTCATCGACGTCCTTTTTGTAAGCGACGCCAAGGATGAGCAGTTTCGAGCCTTTGAGGCTCTTTTTGTGGTTGTTGAGAGCCGCGGCAACCGCGTCCACGACGTGATAAGGCATGGCGGTGTTGACTTCACCGGCTAGCTCGATAAAACGCGTGGAGAAATCGAACTCGCGCGCTTTCCAGGAAAGATAATACGGGTCAACGGGAATGCAATGTCCGCCGAGGCCCGGGCCAGGATAGAAGGGCATGAAGCCGAAAGGCTTGGTGGCGGCCGCGTCGATCACTTCCCAGATGTCGATTCCCATGCGCAGGCTGAGCATTTTCAGTTCGTTGACCAGCGCGATGTTGACGCAACGGAAGATATTTTCAAGAAGCTTGGCCATTTCCGCGGCGCGCGTAGAGCTAACAGGCACGACACGAGCGACTACTTGCGCGTAGATCGATACGGCTGCGCGCCCGCTCGGGGGATTTACGCCGCCCACGACTTTAGGAATTTGCGCCAGACCAAACTGTTTGTTGCCGGGATCTTCGCGCTCGGGCGAAAACGCGAGAAAGAAATCGCACGCGACGTTTTCGTTTTCGGGCCCGGCGGCGATGGGGCAGTGCAGACCGCTCTTTTCAAGGATCGGAAGCACAAGCTCTTCGGTGGTGCCGGGATAGGTGGTCGATTCGAGAACAACGAGTTGGCCCCGCTGGAGATGAGGATAAATGGAAATTGCGGTTTGTTCCACATAGCTGAGGTCAGGTTCACGGCGCTCATCGAGGGGCGTCGGCACGCAGATAATGATGGCGTCCGCTTCCTTGATACGCGCGAAATCGGTGGTCGCGCTAAAGTGCTTGGAGTTGACGAACTGCTGGATCTTGGTTTGCTGGATATGCTCGATGTAAGACTTTCCGGCATTGAGCATGTTTACTTTGTTCGGATCGGTGTCGAATCCCGTGACCTTGTGGCCCGCTTCCGCGAAACGCAGGGCCAGCGGCAGGCCAACGTACCCGCAGCCAATGATGGCGACCTTCAGTTGAGCGCCTTTGAAGAATTCAGGTTTCCGGTCTATGGGCATGAGTTACGTCGCTCTCCTAATTATTTTGGCAATAAAGCGGGCCATTCGGCCGATTGGACAAAGACATCCCAATATAGCAGGTTCTACCAGAACAAAAAATTATAGGCGAACAGTGTGTAACCACCTGTTCAAGAGTGGTTGCGGGTTGCGCCGGGACGCGGGAAGATAGGATTAGTGCCCTTGGCAGTGAGAAAGAACGTGCGGACCGCAGCCTCCACTCACCGATGACTCTCATCGTCCTGCTACTTGGGCTCGCCGTCGGTGTACTTGTAGGTCTGCTGGGTATTGGCGGCGGCGTAGTGCTGGTGCCAGCTTTGGTTTATCTGCTGCATATGGACCAGCATCTGGCTCAAGGCACGTCACTCTTTATCCTTTTGCCACCAGTAGGACTTGGTGCTTTGCGCGAATACTGGAAGCAGGGGCAAGTAGATTTGCGCGCGGGAATTCTGTGTGCGGTGGGAATACTGGTGGGAGGTTATCTCGGCGGGATAATTGCCGTCCCAGTCGCTTCTCGGCATCTCAAGGGGCTGTTCGGTTGTTTTCTGATCTTGGCTGCGTTCTTACTTTGGCGAAAGCCGCAAGCGGAAAATCGGCACGCGGCCCCCGCAAGTGGGGAGTCGGCTGGTGGGTGACAGCCTACCACGTGACGCTGGCATTTTTGGGGCTGCGTGCCTTTGCGGCGTGGCTTCCGGGCTATTCGGCATTGGAGGCGGCACCCTCCTGGTGCCGTTCCTGGCGCTGTTTTTCGCATTTGGGCAACATCGGGCGCAAGGTACCAGCTTGATTGCGTTGATACCGCCCACCGGCGCGCTGGCGTTTTACGCGTATGCCAGGGCGGGGTATGTGTCGTGGCAAGTCGGGCTGCTGTTGATCCCGGGTGTTTTTGTCGGAGGCATTCTTGGCGGTTGGCTGGCTAAGCGACTGCAGCCGCGACGGATGCGGCAAGTTTTTGCCGTGTTGATGTTCGCGCTGGGAGTGTGGCAGGCAGTTGCAGCTTGGGCGCACTAGGGAGTCTGCGAAGATCATGGTCGATTTGCATTGTCATATTCTTGCGGGGATCGACGACGGCCCGGAAACTCTGGAAACTTCGGTGGCCATGGCTGAGTCCGCGATCGAGGACGGCATTACGCATGTTGTGGCGACGCCGCACGCGAACAATCGATACTTCTTTGACTATTCCAGGGTACGAGCACTACGAGCGGAACTGCAGGAGAGAATTGGCAGCCGGCTCATCCTAGCGACGGGCTGCGATTTCCACCTAAATCCCGAAAATCTAGATGCGTTGCGCGCGGATGCGCCTCGTTTTTGCATAAATCAGCACGACTACCTGCTCGTCGAGTTCAACGAAAACTCCATTCCGCCCGCCATGGATCAAACACTGCACGAGATTCAACTTTTGGGGCTCAGACCAGTGATCACGCATCCTGAACGCAATGCCATACTGCGTTCACAGGCGGAGCGCCTTGCGAAATGGGTCCGGCTCGGTTGCTTCCTCCAAGTGACGGCTGGTTCCGTAACAGGAGTATTTGGTCCGGGGCCGCAAAAGGACGCCCTGCGCTGGATGGCCGACGGAATGGTCCACCTAGTGGCGAGCGACGCTCACAATGTGCGCGGGCGGCCGCTGAAACTTCAGGCCGCATTTGACCTCGTCTGCGAACAGTTTGGAGAAGAAAAGGCTCGCGCGCTATTCGTCGAAAATCCGATGGCCGCATTCGAGGGGCGCGACCTGCCGCATGTTCCGGAGCTGCCGGATGCATTCGAGTTTCCTCGCCGCAAACGGTTTTTCTTCTTCTAGATTTTTAGTTCGCCGGGCGCAACGGCATTCCGGCCCAGGCATTCAAGATTCCCAGGAATTCGCGAACGACGTCGAGTGCATCTCCAGTTGTGCGCCACCATCGGCGCGGTTCAAAGGGATCGTCGGAAGCGGCGCGTACGAGTGCTCGTCCTCGGCCTGCGGCGAGGCGGTTCCATAGGATTCGCACGCGGCGCGTATGAACCTTGCTCGTCACGATGATCGCTGTCCCGCCCTTTTCTTCTGCAAGCGCCGTAGAAACTGCTGCGAGTTCGTCCGCTGTGTTGATGATGGGCGGTTCAAGCAAGTGGATCGCGTCTGCAGGCACTCCTTCGTGCATCAACACCTGCACGTTGTAAACATCTTCACCGATGAAAGAGACGCCCATCGCCTTGAGAGATGCACCTGGTTCGGCGGAATGTGTCAGCCATACTTTTGGCGCGTACCCCTCACGGTACAGCTTCGCAGCTTCCATGGCCCGGAGGGGCATGCGCCCGCTGAGAACGACGATAGCCTGAGCTTTCTCAAGCGGGTCTTCCAGTACGAGCCAGCGGCCTACGAAAAGGAAAAAGAGCAATGCACAGAGGAGCGCCGCCCCCAAAAGGCCAAGCACAAGTCGGCGTGTTCGCCAATGTCGCAGGGGCGGAGTTTCTGAACCGTTTTCGGACGCCATAGGATGCGATGCCTCAATGTGTGGGCGCATCCTATCCCCAGCGGAGGACGTGGTCAATTAAACAGGCGCAGGCTACACTAGCGGGCTGCCAAATTCAGGAGGAAGCATGAAAGCGGTGATCACGGGAGGAGCAGGATTTCTGGGGTCGCACCTTTGCGACCGCCTGATTGCCGAAGGCTGGGAGGTGCTGGTCCTCGACAATCTGGTTACAGGAGTCGATTCCAACGTCGGGCATTTGGTCGCGCATCCTAAGTTTCGGATTGCCCGGTGCGACGTCTCGAAATACATCGAGGTGCAAGGTCCGGTGGACTACGTTTTGCACTTTGCCTCTCCGGCGAGCCCCGTGGACTATCTAAAGCTCCCCATACAGACTCTCAAGGTGGGTTCCCTAGGCACGCATAACGCTCTGGGCCTGGCGCTTGCGAAGAAGGCGAAGTTTTTCCTATCGTCGACGAGCGAATGTTACGGCGATCCGGAAATATCGCCTCAACATGAAGAGTACTGGGGACATGTAAATCCTATCGGGCCGCGGGGCGTTTATGACGAAGCGAAGCGTTTTTCGGAAGCTTTGACGATGGCTTACCACCGCTATCATGGCGTAGACACCCACATCGTGCGGATCTTCAATACGTACGGCCCGCGCATGCGGCTTAATGACGGCCGCGCTCTCCCAAACTTCGTGCACCAGGCGCTGACGGGGAAGCCCATCACCGTTTATGGGGACGGCAAGCAGACACGCAGCTTTTGCTATGTTTCGGACCTCATTGAAGGAATTTACCGCTTGATGTTGTCGGACGAACACCTGCCGACAAACATCGGAAATCCGCAGGAGATAACCATTCTAGAGTTTGCCGAACGAGTCCGAGGACTTTTTGAGAATGCTCCAGCGGTTGTCCTCGAACCTTTGCCACAGGACGACCCGAAACAACGGTGCCCGGATATCAGCAAGGCCAAAAGGATTCTGAATTGGGAACCGAAAGTTGGGTTGGAAGAAGGTTTGCGAAAGACGATTGACTACTTCAAGAAAGATTTTGCAACCAAGAAAATTTCCTAGAGGCCAGCGCTGAATGAATCTCGCTTCTGCCTGAGAAACGAGACTAGCTCAATTCCCACCTCGTGGTGTCGCCGATCCTCTAGGGTCGCCCGAACGAATAATATTCAAACCCAAGTTTCCGCATATGTTTGGGAGAATAGAGATTTCTGCCGTCTAGAACGAGGCCGCGCGCCATTAGCGGCTTAGCTCGTTTCCAGTCCAGGTTGCGAAAAACGTCCCACTCTGTGCAAACCAGGGCGGCATCCGCCCCGCGCAACGCTTCGTAAGGGTCCTCGTGGTAGGTGACCTTCGGAAAGATGGCCTTCGTCCTTGTTATGGCTTCCGGATCGGTGGCGTGCACAATCGCGCCTTCCTCAAGCAATCGCTTAACCACTTCGAGCGCGGGCGCGAATCGAATGTCGTCCGTGTTGGCTTTAAACGCGAGACCCAGCACCGCCACATGTTTGCCTTTAACGACCCAGAGAGCCTTGCGTACTTTTTCAAGAAAGCGCTCAATCCGCTGTTTATTGACGCGCTCGGTGGCTTTCAGCAAATCGAAATCCACTCCAACCGAGGCTGCGAGATGAATGAAGGCCTGCACGTCTTTCGGAAAGCAAAACCCGCCAAATCCCAGTCCGGCGTTGAGGAACTGCCCGCCTATTCGGGGATCCAATCCCATGGCGTGAGTCACTTCTTTGACGTCTGCGCCGATTCTTTCGCAGAGATCGGCGATGACATTGGCGTAGCTGATCTTCAGCGCCAGAAAAGAGTTCGAGGCGTGCTTGATGAGTTCTGCGCTGTTGATGGTCGTTACGAGGAATGCCGGCTCCGGGCCTGATGGGCAATTGCCCTTGTGAACTGGGCAATAAAATTTGCGCTCCAGGATCGGACGGTAGATTTCCCGCAAATCGGCAGCGGCCGATTCATCTTCGACGCCGACCACAATGCGATCGGGGTGGAAGAAATCTCCAACTGCCGTGCCTTCGCGCAGAAATTCGGGATTCGACGCCACGCGGAAACTGGTCTCGCCGCCGCTGCTATAAGCAGCCAGCGCTCGCTGGAGCTCGAGTCCAGTCCGTGCCGGTACGGTGCTTTTTTCGATCACAAGCTTGGGTGACCGGGCTTGCTCTGCTATCTGCCGCGCAACCTGATCAATCGCGGAAAGATCGGCCTCGCCGCTCTCTTTGGGCGGCGTGCCCACGCAAATGAAAATGGCGTCGCCCGCGCGAATCGCTTCACCGGCGTCCGCTGTATAAGAGATGCGTCCAGCCTCGCGTGCGGACTTCAGGATTTCTTCCAGGTGCTCCTCATAGATGGGCACCTCTCCGGCTTGCAGCCGTCTGATGCGTTCTGCATCAATATCCGTGCACGTAACTTCATGCCCAGCCGCAGCGAGGCATGCCCCCGTTACAAGTCCCACGTAGCCGCATCCAATCACAGAGAGACGCAAGTCAAAATCTCCTTAAGAGCGATTCGAGCAATCGCCTGACCCTGCCCCAGATTCAAAGCAAACACTTTATCTTTACCGAACCAGTTCGCGGAAGAAGGCACCTCGACGAGAAGAGATGCGCTGTCCGCACGGTCCACCGAGACTATTTTCCGAGGCGCCTGTCCACTCTTCTGGATCTCCGAAGGGTTTGGCCTAGCCCTTCAAACCTCTTCCCATCAGCAGCCCGCGCAAACCGAGCAGCACGAGCCGCGGCTGGCGCCGCACGACGTTCCATAGCAACCTCGTCGATTCGTCGCGGTTGATCTCCCCCAAAGATTCGCGCGTGGAGACATCGAGCAGATCGACCAGCTGAGAATAGTCTTTCTGCTGGAAATGATGCAGCGCCCGCCGGATTAACCAGTGGGTTCCAAGTTCGCGCCGCAACGCGGTCAATTCTCTGGCGCCGCCCTTCCGCAAGATGGATTGTCCAACTCCGAGAGCTCCGCGCAGCCCCGTCACGATCCCGCCAACGGTAGAGACCTTCACCTGCGCCGCGGCATCACCCACCAGATACACTTCGCCGTTTCCGATGCGCCGGCGCACCGGTACCCAGCCTCTATATACGGGAATGCGGGCCCCTTGCCATTCGAGCGGCTCCATGTGTTTTTTCTCAAGGAACCGCGAGAGACACTTCTTCGTGTCCCGGCCGTCTTCGCCAATAATTCCGAGCGCGCCTCGCTCGGAAGATTCGGGAATCAGCCAATAGAAATACGGTGTGTCGTCGGGAACAAACCAGACGCGCGTAGTGTCCGGCGGATGATCCTTTGGCAAGCGAACGATGGCTTGCACCAGGGGAACGGTCTCGATCGGAGGCCAACCAGCGCTGCGCGCCACCCGGCTAGAAGCGCCATCCGCTCCGACTACACTTTCCGCATGCAATTCTTCGCGTTGCCCCGCCGAATCTACCTGCACGCGCAAGCCACGGCCATTTGCGGAGAGACCAAGAAAGCGCGTATCGAAGGAAAGTTTTGCACCAGCCTGTTGTGCGCTTCGTGCCAGCGCGGGGATCAATCGCGAGCGTTCGATGATGAGATCGGGCCGGGCGAGGGCGACTTGTGCGGAACGTCCATCGGTAAATAGTTCGAAGCGCCGGATTTCGTTGACGATGCTTTCGGAAGCGGCAGCGCCAAGCTGGCTCCGGAATTGATCCGTTACAATCAGCGAGCGCGACGTGGGCTCGAAGTCTGGCCTGGATTCCAGCACGCGCACTGGGCGATTGCCACTAGCCACTGTCGCCGCCGTAAACAGGCCGGCCGCGGAACCTCCCACAACGATGACCTCGCCGTTCGCCCCGTGCTTCCGGGGCTCCTGTTCAGTGCTTGGCACGATTTCGCTTTCCCGAGTCGCGCATACACCCCGGGCGCTCAATCTCCCGGATATCCGCGCTCAAAAGTCCCTAGAATATTGACTGCTTTCCGCCCAACCCCAGGCGGTATGCCCTGAAAATCGGTGAGTCCGCAACCCGCTAAGTATAGCGAATCCAGTTGTGTGGGCAAACCCGCGAAGTTTTTTCTCAGCTTTGGGGAACAGTGCATTCAGAGTCAAGCGCACTTCAGGAGAGAACGGCGGGTTTCTGCGCCTGGCGTTCATAGGGAGCGCGTTCGAGTAGCGACACCCCAGTCAGCACAAGGGCAGACGCAACCACTGCGACTATAACTGCGGCCATTGGCTGCACATAGCTCACGAGGACGGCGGCTCCGCCGCTCAAAAGCCCCAAAATATACATGCTGACTACAGCGCCGCGCTGCCCTAGTCCCAGATTCGCCAAGCGGTGAGCGGCATGGTCTTTACCCGGCGTGGCAAAGGGCAGCAACCCCCGCCGTGAGCGAGAAATCGAGACGAGCGTGGTGTCGAAGATCGTGACCCCCAAAATAAGAAGCGGGGCCAGCCAACCGGAAATATGGTTGGCCTGCTCGAGTCTGAGCTTCAGACCCAGGGTGGCCATCAGGAATCCCAGGAACATGGCTCCGCCGTCGCCCATGAAAATTTTGGCTGGTTTAAAGTTCCATCGCAGAAAACCGGTTGCGGCTCCAAGCACCGCGGCGGCGAGCGTGGTAACCAGTGTCTGGCCGTTCAAGTAGGCAAGCAGTGCGAAGAAGATGGATGCGGTGGCCGCGACACCCGCGCAAAGGCCGTCCATGTGGTCCAGAATGCTGAAGGAGGCGGTGATGCCTACGACAAAAAAAACCGTCAGGAGAGCGTCTAAGATATAGCCAGTTCTACCGCCGAAAAGAAACTCAAAAACTTGGGCGTGAATGCCGGTAGCCAGCAAAATGCACGCGGCCAGCGGCATCGCGATAAACAATTTTATCTGGTGGTGCAGCCAGCCCCGATCGTCAAGGATGCCTACAGCCGCGACGACCGTTGCGCCGGTCAGGATTCCAACTATTTGAGAGCGCGCTGGTCCGCTGAATGTAAAAAGGACGGCTAGAACCACTGCTGCATACATCGCCAGGCCCCCAAGCAGCGGGATCGGGCTCAGGTGGACTTTGCGCGGACCGGGAAGGTCCACCATTCCCACGCGCAACGCCAATGCGCGCACCGGTACCGTCAGCGTCAGAGACGCAAATAGAGCTATCAGAAATGCCAGCAGACCCGCAGGCATGTTGCCTCGTTTTGTTTGAAGGTGCTGACCGGGACGGTGCGGCCAGTGCCTCAATCGTGTTCTGCCGGATTGGGGGTCCGGCTCCCAAGAAAAAATGGCTGCCCCACGCAGCTTTAACACGATACTTGGAAAAATGTTCCGCTTCAATCACGATTGTTTGCGGGGTAATTAGAAAGGTAGTTGATAGGGCCTGGTGGTACTGGGTGTTCAAAAACGCACACCGGCCTGTTTGTTCTGCTTCGGTTGCCCGTTGCTATCTTTCGGTGAGCATGCGGCCAAACGTGCGTTTCACTTCTTCACGATTTCTAGTTGCGTAATACCAGTCGATGGTGCGCTTCAGTCCATCGCGAAAGGCAACTTTTGGCTCCCAGCCAAGCAGCTTTTTTGCCAGAGAGTTGTCTGCGACACGATTGAGCGGGCCAGTCGGCATGTCGGGCCGCAGTTTTATCTCGGCCTTGTGACCCGTGAAGTCGCAGACCATATTTGCCGCGTCGATGACCTTTATGCGTTCCATCGTTCCCAGATTGATGGCTGTGCCATCGTTGATTTTTTCGCCAGCGAGAATCGTGCCCTCGACGATGTCCTCAATGTACGTCCAGTTGCGGATTTGCGTTCCGTCGCCCCACACTTCGAAAGGATTTTGGCCGAGGAACGCCCGCGCAATCATGGCGATCACGGCATGATTTTCGACGCCCCGCGGCCCGTAGACAGTGAAGTAACGGCATGAAGCTGCGCCCATGCCGTGCTCCTTTGCATAGGCGCTCAGCGTAAATTCGCCCATCAGCTTGGCCCAGCCATACGTGTTATCGGCGTCGTTCGGCCCTTTAGTGAGATCTTCCGTGAGGTAGAGCTCTTTTTTCACATCGGACTGCAGGAAGTTTGGATAGACGCAGCCGGATGATGCAAACACCACTTTTTTTACTTTCGCGCGCAGAGCTTCCGCGAAAACAAGTCCGTCCAGGAAAAAATTGGAGGCAGGTCCTGCCTGATGAAGATCGACATAGCCGCGGCCGCCATGATCCGCCGCCAGATGGAATACCGTGTCCACGCCTTGCACCGCCGAGCGGGTAACGCCCGGTTCGCGCAAATCCGCTTGGGTAAATTCGATTTTTCCGTTCGCGACGTGTTCCTTGATGTTGTCGCGATGTCCGCTGGTCAGATCATCAACGATGCGAATTTTCGCGCCGCGCGCGAGAAGGTGATCTGTAAGGGTCGAGCCGATGAAAGATGCGCCACCCGTCACCAGAACAAGCTTTCCACTCCAAAATGATTCGGAAGTCGTCACGCTTTCACGGCCCCTTCAATGATTTTCACAAATTTCTGCAATTCTTTGACTCTATCATAGTCGGGCGCAGCGGCCAGGGCGGCTTCGCCCATTGCCTTCAATCCCGGCTGAGCTGCTCCGCCAGCCGCCAATGCTCGCATTGCCAAAAAGACTTGCGCTGGGATTTGCGGACTCGCAGCGTAACCGCATTTTCTTTCCTGGGTAATCGCACTGACATCCGAAGCGATATCAGTGACGGCAAGAATCGGTCTTCCGGCGGCAAGTACGCCGTACAGTTTGCTTGGGACGACGACGCCTTCCAATCCTTTTTTCACCGTAATTACATGCACATCTCCGGCTGCCATCACTGAGGGAATCTTGGTTGCAGGGAAGAAGGGCAAGAAACGTATGGATTTGCACCCATCCGCGAGCCCCACCAGCCGGTCTCGCTGGGCGCCATCTCCGACGAAGACAAGACCCAGATCAGGATTGGACTTTTGCAGCTGTTTTGCTGCTTCGATAAGTGTTTCCCAAGCGCCGTAAAATCCAAGATTCCCCGCATGAAGAAACACGAATTTGAAGTCGCCACGAATCGTTCGAATGATTTCGTCGTCCAGTGCAGGCGGTGGCGCACCAGGTGAAGGAATATCGGCGCCGTCGCGTACAATCTCAATGCCCGCCGGGTCAACCGCTTTCGCGATGATCCGTGCGCGCATATCTTCTCCGAGGACGATCACGCGCGTAGCGCGGCGCAGAGCCCAGCGGTGCATTCTTTCCCAAACGCGCGCAAGAAGGCCAGGCTCGACAATCGATCCGCCTACCGCCATGTCAGGGTACATATCGCGAATATTGTAGATATAGGGTTTGCCCTTCAGCAGTGCAACGATGGCTCCGACGATTCCTTCAAAAGGAGGATCTGTCATGGCCAGCACCACATCGCATTCCAAAAAAAGCGACCGTGGAATCGCCAGAGCCACGTAGGTCAAATAATTCAGGACGCGTCGCTTCATCTGAAATCGCGGATAATCCGTTGAACCTACGCGCGTGATTCTTACGCGCCCTGCAAGTTCTGTTTGCCAGAGCCGCCAGGGCCGCCGTTCGCTGGGGTCATACGAAGGCCGGCCGCAAAGCACGGTGACGTCATGCCGGGCGGAAAGGGCTTCCGCCACGGTCGCCGCCATCTTCGCTGTCGCCGAAGTGTCCGGCGGATAGTAGAGATTCAGGAGCAGGATTCTCATTCGAACGGTGCTCGCGACATGCGATTCACGAACGGGTGATCAGGAAGTCGCCGAGGACCAGCGCATCCATTTGCGTGCGTTGAAAACAATCCAGCGCTTCTGCAGGGCGGCAGACAATCGGCTCGTTGTCATTGAAAGAAGTGTTGAGGACGACCGGCACTCCAGTGAGTTGTTCGAATGCCTTGATCAGACTCCAATAGCGTGGATTCGCTTCGCGCGTCACGGTTTGCAATCGGCCGGTGCCGTCCACATGAGTCGGTGCTGGAATCTTGTCGCGCTTCTCCGGCCGCACCGAATATGCCAAGGTCATAAACGGCGAGGGATGCGATTTCTCGAACCACTCGCCCGTCGATTCAGCCAGGATCGACGGAGCGAACGGCCGGAAGATTTCGCGGTGCTTGATGCGCTGGTTCAGGATCTCTTTCATTTCCGGACGCCGCGGGTCGGCGACGATGCTTCGATTGCCAAGCGCGCGCGGCCCCCATTCGGCGCGGCCTTGAAACCACCCAAGGATTTTACCGTCGGCGATAATCGGAGCCGTGCGTTGCATTAGAATTTCTTCCGGCAATTCTTCGACGCGACAACCGTGCTGTGTTAATCCGTTCGCATCGATCGCGCTGCGAACCTCGTCGCGCGTATAACCTGGCCCCCAGTAGGCGTGATTCATCACGAATTCACGCGGCTTGTCGAGAACCTGGTGCCACACGTAGTAGGCTGCGCCGACAGCCAGCCCCGCATCGCCGGCCGCTGGATGCACGTAAACTTGCTCGAAGCCCGATTTGTCGAAAATTTTCCCATTGGCAACGCAATTGAATGCCACTCCACCCGCGAGACAAACCGCTTTCAACCCAGTACGCTCTGCAAGCTTCTTCAGCATGCCAAGATAAATCTCTTCGAGCCTGGCTTGCAGCGCAGACGCCAGATTCTTGTGTCGCTGTTCGAGCGGCTCCTCGGGGTTGCGTTTCGGGCCAAGCAGTTTTTCCATTTCTTCCGAAAACATTTTGCCGAGCGTTGGCGTCTTGTCCGCTTCCGCCCAGCTCATTTCCGGGCCGGTGCGATGATGCGTAAAATATTCGAGGTCCAACCGGAATCCGTCCCCATGCGCGTCCACGATATTCCGAATGGCATCGAGCTGCTCCGGCTCCCCGTAGGCCCCTAGGCCCATGACCTTGTACTCATCGCCAAATTTCAGAAACCCCAGGTACTGCGTGACGGCGCTGTAAAAGAGGCCGAGCGAATGAGGAAATGCAATGGCGCCATCTATCTTCATGCGGCTGCCGGTTCCACTTCCCCACATAGTGCTTGCGAAATCGCCAAGGCCATCCGCGGAGAGCAATGCCGCGCGTTCGAACGGCGAAACAAAAAACGCGCTCGCCAAATGCGCCTTGTGATGTTCCACGCGGCTAAACTTTGCGGTGATTTTTGCCGGATCGATATCGAACGCTTGCGCCAGAGCTTCCGGTATTCCCGTGAACTTTGCCAACACCTTCATTCGTTCGCGCGCGAACGACGGCATGCGCATCGCGTAGAAAAGTTTCGTCCCCAGCCGCGCATAGGGATTCCGTGGCACAGCGACGTGGTCGATATCCTTAAGTTCCAGCCCCGCCTCTCGCAAGCAATAGCGAATTGCCTGTGCCGGAAAACCCGCGGCGTACTTCACGCGGTTGAAGCGCTCTTCTTCCACTGCAGCCACAAGCCGGCCATCGCAGACAATAGCTGCCGACGCGTTGCCGTGATAGGCATTGATCCCAAGAATGTTCATAGCAGGGAATTCAGTCTACCTCAGGAGCGCGGATCATGCCGCGAGGTGATGCCTGCACCACTCGTTGAGGACGTACAATGCCCACGGGCGCGACCACGAAGTCTTGCCTTCGAGAAACGCAGCCCACACGCTCCGCACACCTTCCGCGCGAAGGTGCGGCGCAAGCGATGGCGCAATATCCGAAAAACTTGCTTCCAGCCGAGGGCGCAACGGTCCGCGAAGCCACTCTTCCCACGGCAAGGTAAATGTTTTTTTCCGCTGCCCCAGAATTTCTTCGGGCAGAAGCCCAGCTATTGCTTCCACCAGCAATGCTTTCTGTATGCCCGGACAATGGCGCGCGGTGTCGGGAAGGGAACTAACAAATTCCACCAGCGGCGTATCCAGCAGCGGCACGCGCACTTCCAGCGAACGCGCCATGCTCACCGAATCGGTATCGCGCAAAAGCGTGCTCGCCATGTAGCAGCGCATTTCCATCCACGCAGTGCCAGCCACCGGCTCCATTTTTCCGGCCTCACTGGCGGTGCGATCGAGCCAGCCTAGCCAGGTCGGTTCAAGAGTTACGCCGTCGGAGCCCACTGTACTCGGGCGGAAACGCGGTTCGATCAGCCTCTTGAGCTGCCCAGGCGGAAAGAGCGCGCGCGCATAGAAGTACGCGTGAGGAAGAGTGTCGGGATCGGTCCACGCCGCAACCACTTTGCCGGCGGCGTCGCGCGACATGCGTGTTCCAAGAATGCTCGTCATCAACGGTGCGGCGGCGCGGCGCAGAGGCCCGGGTACAAACCATGCCAGGCGAGTAAGCCGCTGAAGCAGCGCCGTATTTGCAAAACTGGCATAGCCCGCAAATAGTTCATCGCCTCCAAGCCCCGAGAGCGCCACCTTGAGCCCGACTTCGCGAGCCGCCCAGGAAACGAAGTATGTATTGATGCCGTCCATCGTTGGCTGGTCGAGGCCTGTCACGGCTTCGTCGATGCGCGCAAGCATTGACGAGCCATCGAGGGGAATCTCCGAGTGTTGCGTGCCGCACCGTTCAGCCACTTTCCGTGCAAGTGCTGCTTCATCGTACGAAGTTCCAGGGAAGGACAGCGTGAAGCTACGGATTCCCGCTTGCGCGCGCGCCGCAAGCGCGGCGATCGCACCGGAATCAAGCCCGCTCGAAAGAAAAAGTCCCACTGGCACGTCCGCGATCAAATGAGCGCGGACGGCATCTTCAAGCAGCGGACGCAGCCTTTTCGCCGCGGAATCCAAATCCTTGGGTTTGCGTGGGTCGCGCGCCGCAGGCGTTGTCTGTGGATCCCACCACGGCCGTGCTCTCGGCACGCGCCTCCGTTCCGGAACGTACAGCAGCATGCGATGCCCGGGTGGAAGAGAAAACACTCCTTCCACCAAACTTACTGGCTCCGATGCGCTGCCAAATAAAAGATAAGAGGTAAGCGCATCCTGAGAAATCTGTCTCGGCACTATTCCACTGGCCAGCAGAGCGCGCACCTCCGACGCAAACACAAAGCCCTCCGCCGTCTGCGTGTAGTAGAGAGGTTTGATGCCCAACGGATCGCGCGCCAAAAACAGCAATGGCGCCGTTGCAAATCGCCCGCGCAAGTCCAGCAATGCAAACGCAAACATGCCGCGGAGCTCCGTCAAGCACTCTTCGCCCCACTCTTCCCAGGCATGCGCCAGAATTTCCGTATCGGATCGTGTTGCGAAGCGGTGGCCCAGCAGCGTCAAGCGCTCGCGGAGTTCGCGATAATTGTAAAGCTCGCCGTTATAGACGACCGCGACATCGCGCGTCTCGTTCCAAACGGGCTGCTGGCCTCCGGCAAGATCAATGATGCTCAGCCGGCGCATGCCGAGCGCTAGCCCTGGTGCCCGCGCATCTCCGATCAGGAATCCTTCTTCATCCGGACCGCGATGCCGCATGGCGCCGGCCATGGCGCGCACGCGCAGCTCGGCATCCTTGCTTTGCGATGTAAACGCGACACCGCAAATACCGCACACGCTACTGCTTGATCTCCGGAGTGGAAAAGAAGGCTACCCCGGCGCGCAAGGCGTGCTCGCGCAGGTGGAAGCGGGGAATTCTCAAGCGGCTATCGGCGTACCACGCCAACACCGCGCGCAACAGCAAGAAGGCAAGCATCGCCGCGACGCTCATCACGAGATAAAAGAAGGACTCGCGCTCGAGAAGCAGGCTCCAATCAAGCGCTTCCTCCCAGCCCGGAACAAGGGCGTCCAACGTCTTCCTCATACCAAATCCAACGTACGGTAAACGCGCTAATCGCACATGGCCAAAATGCTCGTAGTTGTAAATGCGGGGATATTCAGGGATAGCGCTGACTGCCTGCGTCAAAAATCGCCGGATCTTGCAGGTCCTTGCGCGTCAAAAATGGCCCTTCGCGTCCTTCATGATGACGCGATATGTCGGATCAACGATGATCCACCGCTCGCCAATCAAGACTTCGGCCACGACGTGTTTCGTATTGTTATCGGGAGTCAGCAGCAGCAGGCGGCGCGCTCGCAAATCGGAACTCCGCGCGAGGTTCAAAAATGCGTTTGTTGCCGTGCCGCAGACATTCAAAAGTTGAGTGTAAGTGAGCGTCATTTCCGGGTCGCGCTTCGAAAGTGCGTCCGGGTCCGCAGCGGTAGCTCGTGAAGGTTCAGCGCGCATCCAGTCCAAGATCGCCTGAAGCTTTTGCTCCTCGGGCATGGCATCGGGAACAATCGCGTCCGAGAAGCCGTCGAGATACCGGCGCACTGAGTATTCTCGAACCCCGGCATAAAGCGAGGACACCACGACGACCACAAGCAGCAGGTTCACGCTTCGCCACACCACGCGGAAGATTAGGTGACTCGTTTTAGCCAATCCAATTACTCCGGCGCCCCGAATTTTGCACTGGGGACAGCCTTAATTGCAAGCTTGTTATAGAGATCTTCCATCTCGCGGACCGGCTCTTCCCAACCCAGCCTCGCCGTTACTGTACCGCACCCCGTGACCAGGCGCGCGCGCAACTCGGTGTCGCTAATCACGGCGCGGATGGCGTGAGCCAGTGCCCCGGCGTCATGCGGCACCACCAGCCCCGCCACGTCTGCCAAGAGCGGCGCAATGCCACACTGCTCCGTCACTACGACGGGCGTGCCCGCCGCCATCGCTTCCGCGGCTGTATTGCCGAAGTTTTCGTTTTGCGACGGCAGCACGAACACATCGGCGTCCCGGTACGCCGCCCACTTCGCCTCGCCGAAAAGCGCTCCGGTAAATTTCAGTCTCTGAGCCACACCTAGTTGCGCCGCCATTTGCGCGAGCCGCGTCTTCATTCCGCCTTCGTCGGGCCCCGCAAACACAAGATGCAGCGTGTTCTCGCCAGCCTCTTCCGATAGCGATGCAAAAGCTTCCAAAAGCAGATCCGGACTCTTCTTCTCCGACAACCGTCCAAGAAAAAGGATGACTTTCGCTTCCTCCGTTATTCCCAGCCCTTTGCGAAAAGTTCCCTGCTCCGGCCACGAAGCAGGTACTTCAACACCGTTTCGGCGCAGCGCGATTTTCTTGCGCAGCATGCCTCCGCTCACCAGTTCCTCAATTTCCTGTTCCGAGGTCGCCACGATCGCACTAGCCTCTTCAAATAGCCGGCGCCCAAACAAAGTGTGATAAATCCGTTTCAGACGCAGGCTTCGTACGATCGGAACGAACATCCCGATCGGTTCCAGCACGTACGGTATCTTTCTCTTCACGCAGGCAGCCGCTACGGCTGGCCCGAGAAAATCGTAGAGCCCGTAAATGTGCGCCAAATCAAAATTCTTCAACCGCACGCGGCAAAACCGCTTCACTGCGGGATTCCAGCTCACCGATCTGTACCGCAACCAGGTCGGCAGGTAAATCGCCGTCACGCCGTTCTCCGTTCGCTTCCATCCAAAAGGACTTCGTTCCGCGCCGGATGCCTCCCCCGCGCTCATGCGTGTTTCGAGGCCCCAGTCCGGCGTCAGTACTGTTACTTCATTCCCGCGTGCGGCAAGCCCCTGGGCCAGCGCGCGCACCTTGACCGGCGGGCCGCCAAATTCCAGGAAAGGTGCGTAGGTTTCTGTAACGCTCAGGATTCGCATTGTTCGCGAAGGATTTTCTTCAGGGACTTGGCAAAAACGCTGAACCGGAATTCTCGCTCCACGCGCTGCCGGCCGCGTCCGCCCATTTTTTGTGCTAGCGCCGGATCCGAAAGCAACGTCTCTATAGATGTCGCGAGCTGCGCCGCGTCGCCATGTGGCACCAGGTAACCAGTCACGCCATCGTCTATGACTTCTGGCGCCCCGCCATGCGCCCCGCCGATTACCGGCTTCCCATGCGCCATCGCCTCGAGGTAAACCAGTCCGAAGCCCTCTCCACGGCTCGGCAAAGCAAACATCTCGCACGCTTCATAGCAGGCCGAAAGTTCCTCGAAACTCAAACCGCTAAGGAAATGAACATGGCGATTGACGCCATTTTTTTCCGCGAGTTCCTCTAGCCAGACGCGGTCGTCACCATCGCCCACAGCCACCAGCTGCAGCTCCGGCCAGCGCGTCAGAAGCCGAGGCAGCGCCGTGATCAGCGTGTCCATTCCCTTGTATCTCTCCTTCGCCAGCCACCGGCCGACGCTAAGTATGACGCGCCCCTGAGGATATCCGGTTGGCAGCTTGCCCTGCGGCGGGTTCGAAGCAATCGCGTCAAACTCCGGATCAAGCGCCCACGGTAACACCCGGATTCGCTCCCGGCGTACGCGTTGTTCGGCCACGTGATTCGCGGTGTCCATGCTCGGGGCAACCACCACATTCGCCCGCTGCAGAGCGAGGCGTCGCACCGTCGGAAGCAGTTCCCACACTTCCACGCCGTGTGTACAAATGATTGTCCGGAGTCGCGGCGCAGCGATCTTCATCGTTTGCGCAACCGGTCCCAGATTCGGATGCCCTGCCAAAACTACTTTACCGTGTCGTCCAGCTGTCCGTACCGCCGTCGCTGTGAACCGCGCTTTGCTGCGCTCGCATCCCGTAAACACAAATTCCTTGCCGCCCACGGACATCCGATGCAGCTCTCTCGTGTCGTTCAAGCTGAGCAGCCTATAGTCGAGGTGGCGGCTCGCCGCAAATTCGCTGAGCACCGCCGCCAAATGCCGGCTCGCCCGCTGCACCCCGCCCGTCCCATTTAATTCTGTAAACAGTCCAATCAGCACGCGCAGAGTCTGCCTTGTGTCGTAACGTAAGGCAAGCACTCCTGAAATGTCCCCGACCAAATTTTCCCCAGAATTGCCCCCTCACCTTGCCGGTGTTAGACTCGCGCCGATTATTCAACTGTGAACCAATTGCCCAGACCATCGCCATATCTTCTGTGGCCGCTCACAAGATTTTCGGCAGCCGCCTGGCTTATCCTTCTTCTATTCCTCGCCCGCTCAGTGGCGATGCCCCAATCTGCTCGGCCACCCGAGGAATTACACGCAGTCCTTTCCCGTACACCGTTGAAGCCCGCGCTCCGCGATGCGGCCGTCATACTTCGCTATAGCTCTGATGGCCGCGCACTCATGATCCAGAATGCATCCGGTGTCTACGTATTTTCACGCGAACCTCTCGTTTTGCGGATGCATATCGCTACCGAGGATGTCTATCGCGCGCGCTTTTCTTCCGACTCTCGGGAAATTACGCTTGTTAGCCATGCGTTATTTATGGATCGCGAGAAACTGCCTGCCGGTCCGCGTTTGGAAACGCGCGCACTGCCTTTTCATGAAGGCTGCCTCGACGCGGAACTCTCTCCCGGTGCGGATCTGTTTGCCTGTCTCACGCCGGAGTTCAACATCGTCGTTTACCAGGTTTCCACGAACTCGTTGATTTTTTCGGTTTCGCTGGGACAATCGAATTTTCCCCATCGCGTCGTTCATATACCTCTTGATCCCGAGATTGCCTTTCCCAGTCCGTTCGGATTCCGTTTGGCCACCAGCTGGGACGCCATGGCCGGTAAGGGCATGATGTTTCTTTCCATGGAGTTTTCCCCGGACGGCAAGACGCTGCTGGTGAGAGATGAATCGGAAGCCTTCGCTATCGACCTCGCGGCCAGGCGAAAGACTTCTCTCGCCGCATGGCTGCACAAACGCTTGCATGCTTCGTTCTGCCTGGAAAGTGATGACCGCATTCTGATCGCCTCGGGAGAGAAAGAAGAATCGCCCGCTGTCGTCTCCCTGAACACCGGTGGCGTGACAGGAAACCCCGCCTTCAAGGCAGATGGGGTCCGTCTCTCAGGAAACCCGCGCTATGCGCTTTTGTCCGACACGGGCGCAACTGGGGTCCGCGTCTTCGATCTCGAAGAAAATCACGAACTGGAGGTACCCAGCAATCTTTCCATAGATATCTTCGGAACGGAAATGGCGGTTTTGAACGATCAAGGCAAGTTGTTTCTGTACAAAATTGGAGAGAAGCACCCATTTCTTGCCGCGGATTTGCCGCTTGACTCCTTGCCTGTGCTTCGCGCCGCCGCCGTCACGCCCACACTGGATCGTATTGCATTTTCCTTGAACGGCAATTCGGCTGCGTTTCTGGTAGCTACCGGCGAACGGACCTACACCGGCCCGCGAGTTTCGGCGGCGAATTTTTCGGACCAGGCTTCTGCCTATTTTCTTTTTCCCAGGAATCGCAATGACCTGCCCCGCGTCGTTCAGCTCGCCCTCGGCACTGGAGAGACGACGCCAGCCTGGAGCGCCGGAAAGGACCCCCTGCGTTCTGGAGGAACTATTCTCTTGGAGTATTCCCTACAGATTCTGATTGGACGTCGCTTCGGCGTGAGCCGGGATAACGATATTCCATATCGCCTGCGCGGGCTTGATGTAGTTAACGGCAAGGAACTCTGGAAGCGCGAATTTTTCGATAATAGTCCAGTGCCCTTTGCTGATCCGCAAGGCGATCGCGTCGTCCTTGGCTGGTACGCTGAAAGCCCCGGAGCAGAATCCGCTGCAAAACGCATTCCCCAGGTTTGGGAAATATTCAAGCACGCGAAAATATCGAAATTGGATAGCTATTTTGAAGTCCTCGACGCGCTTTCAGGAAAGCCTGTTGGCGGAGTCCTCATTCAGGTGGGCAGTGGCCCTGCAAGCTATGACGCGGCATTTTCCGTGGGCGACGCCCTCTTTCTGATAAAAGATGGCAAGCGCGTTTCGGTATATTCCTTGAAAGACGGAGATCTGAAGGTACGCTTGACCGGCGGAATCCCTACTGTGAACTCCCGGACCAATCTGTTCGCCATGGAAGAGGGACCTGGCCGGCTCCTCATCTACGATCTGACGACTGCGGCTAAGCTCGATCAACAGATATTTGCGGATGCCATCGCATACGCCCATTTTTCTACAGATGGAAACCGCCTGCTTGTTTTGACCAAGCACCAGGTAGCCTACGTTTTGGACGTCAGCGACGTACACGCAAACTCGTCCGCGGCTCCAGCTCCACCGCCCCAATAAATCACCGCGCAAGACAATCGTCCGCAAGCAGTGCTAGCATACGGCGAAATGAAAACTTCCTTGAAAATGTTTCTCTCTTCAATTTTGTCAATATCATCCTTTTTGCTGGTTTTGCTCGCCACCGGTTCAACCGCAGCGCAGACCGCGCAAGTCTTCCGTCTCGATGGCGGCAATTCCACCTACGCTTTCGGTGTGAACGAGCACGGCGAGTTGCAGCCGCTCTATTGGGGTGGCCGCTTGGGCGCACGCGATAGCATTCCTCCCGCGCATTCGTTTCCAGAGGTTGCTTCGTTTGATTCGCCGTACACTACTACGCCGCAAGAGTATGCAGGCTGGGGTGCGGGTTTATTTACCGAGCCGGCTCTCAAAGTTACTTTCGCCGATGGCAATCGCGATTTGGTCCTTCATTTTGTTCGCGCCACGCAGAGCAGTCCGCAAGCCGTCGAGCTGCAGCTGAAAGATATTTCCCGCGAAATTTATGTTACGTTGCGCTACTCGATCGACTCAGAGAGCGGGATCCTCGCGCGATCGGCCGACATTGAAAATCGCGAAAAACAGCCAGTGGTGATCGAACAGGCCGCGGCCGCACAATGGACTCTGCCTCCCGCGCGCTACACCTTGAGCTATTTAACGGGTCGCTGGGCCGGGGAATGGACTCTGAATCAGGAACCAATTCTAGGCGGCGAGCGCGTCATCGAAAGCCGCCGCGGAACCACCAGCCATCAAGCCAATCCATGGTTTGCGATTTCCCGCGACGATAGCCAAGCGTCAGTAGGACCGACTGCCGCGGGCGAGGAGCACGGCGAAGTTTGGTTTGGCGCGCTCGCGTGGTCCGGTTCCTGGCGCATCACTGTCGAACACACTCAACTGGACGCGGTGCGCGTCACTGGCGGCTTCAATCCATTCGATTTTGGCTACAAACTCAAACCCGGCGAACATCTCGAAACGCCCATTTTCTATGGCGGCTATTCCGATCACGGACTGGGCGGCGCTTCGCGCTTAATGCATCGTTTTGAAATCGCTCACATCCTGCCGCAGGCGCCGGACCCCAAGCCGCGTCCTGTGATTTACAACTCGTGGGAAGCCACGGAATTCCGTGTCGACGAGGCTGGGCAGATCGCTATAGCGGAGAAGGCTGCGTCCATCGGCGTCGATCGCTTCGTGATGGATGACGGCTGGTTCGGCCAGCGCAAGGACGACCACGCTGGACTCGGCGACTGGTACGTGAACCAGGAAAAATTTCCTCACGGCCTGAAGCCGCTCATCGACAAGGTCCACTCGCTGGGCATGGATTTTGGCTTGTGGGTCGAGCCAGAAATGGTCAATCCGAATTCCGATCTCTACCGAAAGCATCCGGACTGGGTTTTGAATTTCCCCGGACGCCCACGCTCCGAATCGCGCAATCAGCTAGTGCTCAACCTCGCGCGCTCCGATGTCCGCGACTACGTCGAAGGCTTCCTCGACAAGCTGCTCACAGAAAACGACATTTCCTTTCTCAAGTGGGACTATAACCGCAACTGGTCGGAACCAGGATGGGATCAAGTGCCGGTCGACGAACAGAAGCGCGTCTACGTCGAGTTCATTCGCAATCTCTATTCGATCCTCGCAGACCTTCGCAAAAAACATCCCAAAATCGAAATTGAAAGCTGTTCCGGCGGCGGCGGGCGCGTCGATCTCGGCATTTTGCGTTACACCGATGAAGTCTGGCCGTCGGACAACACCGATCCCTTCGATCGCCTTTCGATGCAAGACGGCTTCACGTACGCCTACACGCCGCAAATCATGATGGCTTGGGTCACGGATTCGCCGCACTGGCTCAACAACAAACGCACGACTTCTCTCGTCTACCGCATGCTCAGTTCCATGCAAGGCTCGCTGGGCATCGGCGCCAATCTCAATAATTGGAACGCCGAGGACTTTGCCACCGCCAAGCGCCTGATCGCCGCGTATCATTCCGCGCAGCGAACGATTGTGCGCGGCGATCTCTACCGCCTTATCAGCCCGCGCGATGGCAGCGAATTTTCCGCGACGCAAACCGTCTCGGCCGACAAGAATCAGTCCGTAGTTTTCGCCTTCGCCAACGCCACGCAAGAAGGCCGCGGCTTTCCCTTGTTGCAGCTTCAAGGCCTCGATCCCGCCGCCGAATACAAGCTCAGCTGGATCGAAGGCAAAGCGCTCGCCGCCACACCGCAAAGCGCCTCAGGCGCATGGTGGATGCGCCACGGCCTGCAAATAGACCTTCGCGGCGATTTTCAGGCTGCTGCATTCCGTCTCGATCGCCAGCACTAGACGACAATCCCTGCGTTTTTCACGACCACCGTCGGGAAAACCGGCTCATGGAAAGTAGCTGCTGCAACCTACGCCACAGTCGCATCCTTAGGCACCGTGGCCGGCCTTCTCACTCGCTTCCTTGCCTGACGCGCGCACAGCAAGTTGTGTTAGTCCCGACCGCGGCCAAGGCCCTCGGCGAATGGCGCTATCAACCCACCTAGTCAACAACAAGCCCGTCGAAACGCATCGCGATGTAGTCTTCCAGATAGGTGGTTCATCTCCCGAGGAAACTCTTGCAGCGATGCGTCAAGCCTGTGCTACCGTTACGCGTGTTCACTCAGGAGTTAGATCATGCACCGCAGGTTCGCAGCATTTGTCGCTTTTGTGACGCTCCCGGCGATGTTGGACGCTCAGGTGAGGGGAGTCGCGGTAGAGAACATCGACCGCAGCGCCAACGCATGCACCGACTTTGATGCCTATGCCAACGGGCAGTGGCGCGCGACGCATCCCATGCCCGCCATCCAGACCACATGGGCTATTCGAACCGTCACTCAGGATGAGACGCGTGCGCGTCTCCGTTCGATCGCGGAAGAAGACGCGAGCAAAGCGGCATCCATGCCCAAAGGTTCGCCCGCCCAGCTCACAGGCGATTTCTACGCCGCCTGCATGGACGAATCTCTTGTTAATGGGCTGGGGCTAAAGCCGCTGGAGTCGATGCTGAAGGGCATCGAAGGCGTCCACGATACCAAGAGCCTTAGCGCGGAGATCGTTCTCCTACAAGAAATTCGTATCGCGGCGCCCGTAGTCCTCTCGGCCGCGCAGGATCTGCACGACACGACGCACATGATTGCGGAGGTCAATGTTGCGGGGCTCGGCATGCCCGATCGAGACTACTACCTGCGCGATGAGCCGCGCTTCAAGGATGCTCGCGAGAAGTACGTTGCCTACATGCACAAGATGATCGTTCTCGCCGGATCCAGCGACGCGGAGGCGATACCTGCCGCCGCAGGCGTGATGAAAATCGAGACGGCGTTGGCCCAGGCCCGCCTTAGCCGCGTTGAGCTGCGCGATCCAAAGGTGCAGGATCATCCGATGAGCTTTGCCGAACTGAAAACGCTCGCTCCACACTTCGACTGGAGTGAAGAGTTCCGTGCTCTCGGCGTGACGCCGGATGGCCACATGAATGTTCCCCAGCCAAAGCTGGTGCAGGCTTTCGATGGCCTGCTTGCTTCGGCTTCCATGGACGACTGGCGTTCCTATCTGCGCTGGCAACTGATCAACGGCGAGGCCTCCGAGTTGGCGGCTCCGTTCGAGAGAGAGCGTTTCAGTTTCTACGGAACCGCTTTGACTGGAGCAAAGGAACTGCGTCCGCGCTGGCAGCGGTGCGTCATCTCTACGGACGCGATGCTCGGAGAGGCGCTCGGGCGCGAATACGTCGACCGCTATCTGCCACCAGAGGCGAAGGCCCGTGCGCGACAGATGGCACTGAATATCGTGAATGAATTGAAGCGCTCCATCGAGACGCGCGACTGGATGACCGCGCCCACGAAGGCCAAGGCTCTTGAAAAGGTCAGCGCTCTCAATATCAAGGTGGGGTATCCCGACAAGTGGAAGGACTATGCAGGCGTAGTGATCGACCGCGGCACCTACCTTGAAGACTACTTGAGCGCGGCGCGCTTTGAAGTGCGGGACGACCTTAGCCAGATCGGCAAACCGGTCGACCGCGGTCGCTGGGGCATGACTCCGCCTACTATGAATGCCTACTACGACCCGCAAATGAATGAGATTGTTGTGCCGGCGGGTTATCTGCAACCGCCGGGGTTCGATCCCAAAGGACTGGATGCGATCAACTACGGCGCGGTCGGCGTCAGCATCGGCCACGAGATTTCGCACGGCGTCGACGACGAAGGCGCGCAGTTTGCCGCCGATGGCAAGCTGGAGAAATGGTGGACGGACGCCGACTACAAGAATTTTGAGGCCCACACAGCTTGCACGACAAAGCAGTACGACAACTACTACGTCGAGCCAGGCCTGCATCTGCAGGGCAAACTGGTCACTGGAGAGGCGCTGGGTGACCTTGGCGGCGTCAATCTGGCGTATCGCGCCTATGTACGCTCACGGGAAGGGAAAGGTCCTGAGCCAACCGTTGGCGGCTTCACCCCCGATCAGCAGTTCTTTCTGGCCGAGGCGCAGTGGCGCGGCGCCATTGTGCGCTCTGAGCTTGCTCGTACGGCCGTTTCCACAGACCCGCATCCGCCGGGCAAATACCGAGTCCTTGGCCCGCTCAGCAACATGCCGGAGTTTGAGAAAGCCTTCAGCTGCAAGGCGGGCGACCCGATGGTTCGCCCTGAGACGGAGCGATGCGCTGTATGGTAGGAGCGCTCCGGGTGACGTCGCACTCGGAGATAACTCATTTGAACGATTAGAGTTCTATTTGGAAGTCGACCGGCTCCCTAAAAGCAAAACGATTTCGTCAAATCGATCCAGATAAACGTCCGCGGGATGTACGCCGCGGTCGTGAACTCCAAATCCGTAATTCACCGCAGCAGCCAGGGTCCCCGCGTTCCTCGCTGTCTGCACATCCACTTCAGAGTCGCCAACCAGCAGCGCTTCTTGCGGCTCAACACTCAATTCACGCAGGATCGTCCTTGCGCCCAGCGGATCGGGCTTCTTTGTTTCAAAACTGTTTCCGCCGTAGATCGCTTGAAAATATTTCGATAACCCCATTGCATCCAGAATCCGCACGCTGATGCGCACTGGCTTGTTAGTCAAAACCGCCATCGGCATCCCGGCAAGTTTCTTCAACGTCTCTGCGACGCCCTCATACGCGCAAGTGGTATCCATTTTGTGAGTCTCGTAATAACGCAAAAAAAATTCCAAGGCCCGTTGCCGCTCTTCTTCCGCGCTTCCATCGCCGAGCGCCCGGGCCACAAGTTGTGGCGCTCCGTGTCCGATATAGCCGGAAATCGTGCCCTCGGGTAACTCCTTACGGCCCAATTCGCGCAGCATCGCATTGACGGAATGAATCAAATCCTGCTTCGAATCGATCAGCGTGCCATCCAGATCGAAAATCAGCGCGCGCACAGAACCAAAATTGGGCTCAGTCATGAATCTCTCATCTTAATATGTCTGCCGCCTCTTTCGTTGCTCCCAGTGCGATTTTTAACGCATCATGAATCCTGCATTAAAGAAAGCGTTCTATCGTTTATCAGATTCGCCCCTACTTCGCGTAAACTAAAGGGATTGGCGCTCGGCACAATACTCGACCGGAGACCCACTCGACATGGCCCAGGTTCACCCCTTCCAGGCGTTTCGTTACAACCCCCAGCGCGTCCCCTTCGAACGCGTACTGACGCAGCCTTACGACAAGATTTCTCCAGCCATGCAAGACAATTATTACGCCGCCGATCCGCATAACCTCATCTCCGTCGAAAAAGGCCGCACATTTCCCGACGACACTCCTCAGAATAATGTTTACACGCGCGCCGCTGCCAGGCTCGAAAATTGGATCCGCGAAAACATTGTTACGCAAGACCCCGTCCCATCCTTTTACGCCTACACGCAGGAGTACACCGTTCCCGGAACCGGCGAGCAGCGCACGCGCCGCGGTTTTATCGGCGCCGGAAAGCTCGAGGAATATTCCGCTGGCGTCGTCTACCGCCACGAGCACACGCTCTCCGGTCCCAAAGCCGACCGCCTCGAACTTCTTCGCCACACGCGCATCCACACCGGCCAGCTCTTCATGCTCTATTCGGATCCTCAGCAGCGCATCGACGCGATCCTGAAAGACGCCGAGTCCGCTCCTCCCGCGACCGTTCTACATGATGAATATGGTGTTGTGCATCGCTTGCGAGTCATCGCCGATCCCGATCGCACTGCCGCGATTAGCTCCGTCATGGAAGAACACAAGCTCGTAATCGCCGACGGCCATCATCGTTATGAAACCGCGCTAACGTATCGCAACGAGCGGCGTCTCACCGCCGGCGGTCTTCATCCTTCCGCGCCGTACGCAACCGCTCCCTACGATTTTGCGATGATGACCTTCGTCAACACCTGCGGCGAAGGCCTCACGATTCTGCCCACGCATCGCCTCGCCGCGAACCTGCACGACTTTTCCTGGAGCGAAGCCCGCCGCTACCTCGAACCCTGGTTCGAAGCGCAGGCATTCCCATTTGTGGATGACGGTCAAAAAGCGGACGCGCAAAACAAATTTCTAGCCCAGCTCCATCAATCGCGCGGGCAAAGAGCCATCGGCGCTTATCCCACTGCAGAACTCGCAAAGCGCGCCTATTATGTTTTAACGCTGCGTCGCGGCGCCGACCTCACACAACTTCTTCATAGCGTTTCGCCTCTGCAGCGCGAACTGGATGTCGTCTTGCTACACGACGGAATTCTCGAACCCGCCTTTGGCATTACCTTGCAATCCGTCACCGCCGAAAGAAATCTCACCTACGAGCGTGAAGCCTCGGCTGCCCTCGATGCCGTCGATCGCGGGGCTGCGCAGATCGCGTTTCTCTTGAATCCCGTGGATGTCGATCAGGTCATGCGCATCGCCACCGCCGGAGAAGTGATGCCACAAAAATCCACCGACTTCTATCCCAAACTTTTGAGTGGCATCACCATGTACCGCGTCGATGTCTGAAGCATCGCCGGCCGCTCGAATCACCTCGCCTACCAAATAAAAAGGACACGCAAATGCGTGTCCTTTTCGAGAAACCATTCTTCGCTCTGCAGCTGAGATTACTTAGCGAAACTTGCAACTGCTTCGGCTTCGCTGTTGTACACGTCGAACACCGTCAGCAACTTGGTGATCTGCAGAACTTCCTGGAACTTGCTGCCCAGGTGCGCCAGTTTCAGTGCGGCGCCCTGCGACTTCGCGCTGTGATGCGCGGCGACCAGCGTGCCCAAGCCCGCGCTGTCGATGAACGTGATGTTCGCCATGTTCAGCACGACTTTCGTTTTTCCTTCAGCGATCAAGCTCTTCACTTTTTCGCGCAGCGCGTTGCTCTCTTCGCCGAGTACGATGCGGCCGTCCAGCGCCACCACGGACACGCCATCCACTTCCCGGTTTGTCATCTTCAAAGCCACTGTGTTTTCCTCCTCGTTGGATAGCAGTACCGGCGGCAACCCGAACCGGAACCACAAAGCTTATCAATAATAGTCCGCGCAAGACATGTAATATCCGCAGACCGGGCAAATCAACTTGCAACGCCGCGATTCCAGCCGCTGCGAGCACACCGGACAATAGCGCGAAGCATCTTCCCCTGCCACCACCATGCACGCTTCAACTCGAGCAGGTGAGGCTTCTTCCACGGAAACCTCTACCGGCTCCCGTTGAACCGGGGCAAGCTCCTGTTTCGCGGCACTATTCACGGCCCGACGTTTATAGCACATCCCCCGCCAACTGTGTAGCGCAAGCCCCTTCGCTCGCCCCGCACCCATCGATCACTCGTAGAGGCACGATACCTCGTGCCCTCCCTTCTTGGTGTCCACCCTTTCTTTGCTATTCTCTACTTCCGAGCCGCCCATCCAATGTCTTCACTCACCCCCGAAGTCCGCGGCCTCAATCTCGATCCCCTAACCCGCTGCGCCCACTACCATTCCCCGCTCGACATCATCGCCATCAAAATGAAATGCTGCGCCACCTACTACGCCTGCAAGGATTGCCACGACGCATTAGCAGGCCACCCCATCGAAGTCTGGCCCGAGACCGAGTGGAACCAGCAAGCCATCCTCTGTGGCGCTTGCCACACCGAGTTAACAATCTCTGCCTACCTCGAATGCAACTCCGTTTGCCCCGCGTGCCATTCCGCATTAAATCCAGGCTGTCGCAACCATCACCATTTCTATTTTGCCGGCCAAGCGATCTGACCCTTGCCTCGGTAAGCCAGATTCGCGATGTGACCCGCTCGCGCCGCCGCTACTCCGGTTTCGACCGGCGCGTTAGGCTCCTTGCGCGTCTTGATGCACTCGAAGAAATTCTGCATGTGGTCGATAGTTCCATCCCGAAAGCTATCCGCTCTCATAACCGGATTTTCTCGGCCTAACACCCCTTCGTGATACACGCCAAATCCGTTTCGGGTGAGCTTCATGGTCGCTTCCGTGCCGCGAAACTCCAGCCCGCCGTCGTCGATCGAAGACGCCATCATGCCCTCATACACCACATCAAACCCCGGATAGCGCAGTGCCGCCTGCACCGTGTCGGGACAATCCCATTGCTCAAAAATATATTTGTCCCCAAGCATCTGCACGTCGCGCGGCTGGTCCGACTTCATCGCCCAGTGCACGACATCAATCCAGTGCGTAAAGAGATCGGTCATTGCCCCGCCGCCAAAATTCCAGAACCACCGCCAGCGGTAGAACTTCTCTTCGCTGAACGCCTGCTCGGGCGCCCCGCCCAGCCACTGCTTCCAATCGAGCGCCTGAGTGTCGATCAGCTTTGGCGGCCCGCCTGCCAAATAGTTCTGCCACCAATATGTCCGCACCTGCGGCACACGCCCTAGGCTCCCTCCCTGAATCAGCTCCACCGCATCGCGAAAGTGGCTCCAGCTCCTCTGCTGCATCCCGCACTGCAAAATCCGTTTGCCGGAGCGCACCGCATGCGTCAGCGTCGCCCCTTCTTCGATCGTGTGCGTCACCGGCTTCTCAAGATAAACGTCCTTGCCCGCCGCCAATGCGTCCACCGCCATGCGCACATGCCAGTGATCCGGCGAAGCAATCAGCACCGCGTCGATGTCCTTCTGCAACACTTCGCGGTAATCCACATGCGTTGTCGCTACGCCGTTGGAGCGCACCTTTACAGCGTCACGTCGTGGTCCGTACACATCGCTGACAGCTACGATCTGGTAGCTTCCGGCCTTGTCGGCCGCATTGAGCAAGTCGCCCATGCGCCCGCCCGCTCCGAGCACTCCGATGCGCAGAGTGTCGTTCGCGCCAAGCACGCGCGTTGACGCCAGCGCGGTGAGCCCGCCCGCAATCAGAAAGCTTCGTCGATTCGGTGGATATTCCATGCCAGCCATCCTAACGCCATTCCCCGCCCACGAGGAATGTGGGCGCGTGAAAGGTCTGAGTTATTTTGTGTCGCGAAGCAAAACGATATCGGCGGAGCGCGTCCCGCGAATCACGTACAACATTTTGCCGTCCGGAGACCAGCGAAAGCTGTTCAGCACCGTCGTGTTGAACTTCGTGACTTGCTGATACGGCCCGCCTTCCATGGGTTGACGCCAAACGTTTGCCGCTCCCTTGCGAAGCACTGCGTAGTCGAACCCTTTTCCGTCCGGTGACCAGTCCCCCCACGTGGCCGTAGCAGGGACATTCTCAAAGACATAGCGCGGCTTTCCTCCGCTGAGAGGCGCAAAGCTAAAAGCCATCCTCTCGGGCGGACCCTCGACGAAGCCGATGCTGGCCACCATCTTTCCATCGGGCGAAATCCGTAGCCGTCCTGCATTGGAAACCAAGTCGACCTTGGTCGGGGCCGAGCTCCCATCGACACTTTGAATGTACAAATTCGGAGGCTGCCAGAAAACAAAGGACTTGCCGTCCGGCGTACAAGCGGAAAGTGCGACGCGCTTCTCGTGCGTTAGCTGGACCGCATTGCTTCCATCGGAATCCGCTTTCCAGATATTCAGAGCCCCATCGCGCAATTCGGTAAAAAGCAGCGTAGCGTTCGGCCCGCACTCGGCGAGGAAGCCTAAACTGCGCCCGGGGAGCAAAGCCGTCTGTCCAGTCCCGTCGAGGTGCAACGCAAACGCATCGCCCTGCGGGTTCGTAACAATCAGCCGGTCGTTCGAGGCCGCGAGCACGCGCCCCGGCTCGCCGTTGAAGGGCAATTGTGTGGCTCGGGCCGCATCTCCATCAGGCGCAGCCCACAGCTCCAGATGAACCGACGACTCCACGGCAGCAATTGTCTTCGCGTCCTGCGTGATCCCCAGCGAACTCAGCCCATAGTTCGTCAGATCATTCGTCAGGCGATGCAGTTCGCCGCCGGGATACGAAATGTACCAAAGCTGTCCGGGAGTGCTGGTACCTTGCTCGGCCATCACAAGAATCAAGCCGGAGCCGTCCGGCAGCCACGCCGACCGGCCCGGAAAGTTGGTCCCTTGATACAGCGGGCGAGACGAGCCGTCCGAAGGCGAGACGGCATACAAGAAGCGTTCGCCAGAATTTCTCCAATCCGAGACCACAATGGTCTTGCCGTCGGGAGACCATGCCGGCGAGAGCAGGCTTGCGCCATTTACGTTCGCCGGAAACGTCGCAAGAATTTTTTCCCCGGTGCCATCGATGTTGGTGAGCACTACATTTAATTGGAATTTCGACGGGTCGCCGCGAAGAAATGCGAATCGCTTGCCGTCAGGAGAAATCGCCGGCCCGGTGTCTGCGTCGTGCGCCACGGCCTGCGGCTGTCCGCCGAGCACCGGCATCCTATAAATGTCGCTGTAGCCCGAGATCTGTTTATTGCTCCGGCTGAAATAGACATAGTTCCCGTCGGCGGAAAATGTCAGACCGTTGAACTGATCTTCGTCCGGCGCCAGCACCTGCACGTCGCTCCCGGTTTCCACTTGGCGAACATTCAGGCTCTCCTTGCCGCTATCCGCGAGCACATAAACCACATATTGCCCGTTCGGCGAGATCGTGACGGCGGCAGCCTTGCCCGATTGCGTCAGCGGCGCGATTCGCATGTTTTGAATGTCGAGCGCCGTCTTCCGCGGACTAAATTTGTAAACCGCGAAAACTATGGCAGCCACGACGACGACCGCGGCAAGCACTCCGGGAACCAAAAGGCTGCGGCGCGGTGTCGCAATCGGAGCGCTGCCAGAGCCTACGCCGGCTTGCGCCAGAATGCCGGGGTTGCCCGACCCGCCCTCCGCGACAGCACCGCTAGCGGCCTGCACCCGGCTCGAGCTCGTATCGCGCTGCAGCCGCTTGAGGTCGGAGCGAAGATCGGCGGCGCTCTGGTACCGCATGGCTCGGTCTTTTTCCAGCGCTTTGTTGACGATGCGCTCCAGTTCCGCCGGCAGTTCCGGATTCAGGCGAACGGGAGCAATCGGAGAGCGGTTTAAGATCGCGTCAAAAATCGCGGCCGAAGTAGATCCCGGAAACGCCGGCCGCCCCGTGCTCATTTCATAGAGCACCACGCCAAACGAAAAAAGATCCGTCCGCGCATCAAGATCCTTGCCAAGCGTTTGCTCGGGAGACATGTAAGCAACAGTGCCAAGCGCCACGCCCGGGCTGGTTAGATTGGCATCATCGATGGTTGCAGTCCCGTGCGTGCCACCCTCGCTTCCTGCCTGCATCACTTTGGCGAGCCCAAAATCCAGAACTTTAGCTTGCCCGCGATCGGTAACAAAAATGTTGGCGGGCTTTATGTCGCGATGAACGATGTTTTCTGCGTGCGCGGCTTCCAGAGCATCAGCGGACTGAATGCCCAGCTCGACGAGCGTGTCCAGCGGGAGGGGGCCGCCCGCGATGCGATGCTTCAACGTCTGGCCCTTCAGCAGTTCCATCACGATGAAGCGCCGCCCGTCCTGATACTCCCCAATTTCGTGAATGGTACAAATGTTGGGATGGTTGAGCGCGGCCGCCGCCCGCGCTTCGCGCAGAAAGCGCTCGAGGGTAGCCTTGTCTCTCGACAGCTCGTCAGGAAGAAATTTGAGCGCCACCATGCGGCCAAGCGTGGTGTCCTCGGCCTTATAAACGACACCCATCCCCCCGCCGCCAAGCTGCTCAATAATGCGATAGTGGGAAAACGTTTGGCCGAGAATTGACTGGGTTTCGGTCACAGGTCCAACGCATATTAGGGCCGCCGCCAACCGAAGTCAACGCACCCAGCCAAGAGAAGTGCGCAGCACTCTAACCAGCGAGCCGTTCACCACTCGCCACTCGTCACTCACCACTTCCGCCACCAAGAAAATCATCATCCCGCTTGCCGTGTTTACCCTGCTTGCCCTGTTTACGCTGAGCCCCGAAGCGAGACCCGAAGGGAGCCTCGAAGGAAGAAACGAAGGGAGCGAAGCGAGGGATCTGCTCTTCTCCCCGTCTTCTCTGTGTCTCTGTGGAACTCTGCGTAAAATCTTTGCCTCTCTCCTTTCCGTCACCACCAGAATCGCTGGTACGCGCTCAGGCGCGACAAATCATGACACCCCATCCTCGGCCTCAGTGTCGCTTCATGTCGCTTGCACCCAAACCACGAAATTCGCATACTCCCGCCATGGAACCAACCTCTGGCAGTCTCGAAACCCTGGAAGCGCACTCCAAAATCGGCTGGAAAGGATTTTTTGGCTGGGTTCTTGCCACTATGGTGGGCATCCAGTGTTTCGCGCTAATAGTCTTTGGCGCCTCAACCCTGCCTGGCAGTGTTTTTGACAGAAACGACACGTTCGGGTACATCGCGAGAATAATTCTGGTGGCCTTCGCTTTAGCAGCCTATGCCACCGCCCAATGGTTCTGGCTGCGCAGGAGAGCGAACAACACAACCTGGTGGATACCGAACCTCCTCGTGGGAGGCGGGATCGCTGCTGGCCTGCCTATTCTGGTCGGCCTCCTCGCGAACGTCGACGTACTGCCGGAGCCGTATGTAACGATTGAACTCATTGCCGTTGCTTTCTCGGCATTGCTGCTTGGCAGCGTTCCTCAATGGTTTTGGCTGCGGCGCCGGTACAGCCGAGCTTCCTACTGGCTGCTTGCCCGCCCTCTCGGATGGGCAGCAGGATTCGGGCTTTTCTTTCTCGCCGCCGAGCTCAATATGATTGAGCCACCTATCATGGGTTCAGGCTCGATTTTCGGCCACTACCTGCCTGATCTGCTCGTCATCAGCGCCTGTGTTCAGCTTTTTGCCATAGGATTTGGCATCGTCACGGGAGTTGCGATGCTCTTCATCTTGCGCAAACCTAAAAGCACCTCGGTACCACGCGCAGCCGTCGCAAACGGCTAGCACGCCGCTCGGCGCTCAGGCCAGTGGCGGGGCACCTTCGGCTCTCTACCCAACGGTAGCTTATGAAAGTGGTATCCTCTCCTCGTGCGCCGCCGTCAAGCAGAAAGTTTCGGAGAATCTAGTGTGCCACCCGCCCTTGCGCTCTCGCTCATCTAAATGGTTAGTCGGTCTTGTCGCATTCTATCTTCTCGCTCTGACGGGGAACGCAACTCCCTCCCGGCAACAAACAGGCGAATCGTCCGACGATCCAAAACCAATCGACGTGGGCATGGTTGCTCTGATAGCTACACCCGACGCCTACGAGGGCAAGTTCATCCGGACTCAGGGCTTTCTGTGCATCGAATTTGAGGGGGACGCCGTGTATCTTCACGAAGAAGATTATCGGCATGGACTGACTAAGAATTCGTTCGCTCTTCGTCTGTCCAAGCCGCAGCGAGAGCAGTTCAAGAGTGCGAGTCTAAAGTACGTGTTGATTGAGGGCACCGTATACGCGAAGGGACTGGAACGCACAGATAGGTGGAGTGGTGCTATCGGCAACATCACTCGTTTAGAGGCCTGGCCTATCGACCGTGGACCAGTTTCGCACCAATGACGCTTGTTGAGACTAGGCGACAGACGGGCCTTTTCTAGTTTTTGAGTATTTCTACACGCCTCCACACCCATAGCAAATTAGTTAGCCCCCGCCCAACCCCCTGAAATCCTTCAACTTCTGCGTGCCCGTTCGAATGGCGACTAAGTAACTCATAAAAGTATTGACAATCGGTAACTACTCCTGCTACCATTCTCCATGCTTCGCGTTTACCCTGTTCACGCTGCTTGCCCTGAGCCTCGAAGGGAGCCCCGAAGCAAGCCTCGAAGGGCCAATCCCACCCGTTCCCTTCACCCTGAGGAACGAAGGGTTTACCCTGCTTGCACCCAGCCTAGCCGAAGTGCGAGAACTCGAAGCGTACGCCCGAACTTTACCGCTAAATCCACCCCAATTCTTTCTTCCTCTGACCTCTGTGCACTCTGTGTCTCTGGGTTTAGCTCTCCGAATGTTGACGCCGCTGACGCCGCGTCAAGCGTAAGTCCTTTGTCTGCCACTCTTACAAAAAACACCCGGGGGTGGGTATCCGTCCCGATCGCCAATCCCATTTTTCAGTTCAATCGCCGCTTTATCCCTAACCCCCATCGAATCACATTCTTCGCACACCCCCACCCATTAACTCCCATCGAATCATATTCTTGCAAAAAACAGGGGAGGGGGTACCCCCCAGTAGGACAGACTTTCAGTCTGTCTTCCCTGACGTCTTCGATCCCGATCCTTTCCCTACTTCGTTATCTCATCACCCCGTCACGTCCGCTCCCACAAGCAGAGGCGTGCACGTTTACCCCCAGCCCTGCGCGAGAGGCAACTCCAATCCCTTCATGGGTTTACATCGCAACTCGCGGAAACCCCGGGGGCGGGAGTCCTATCTTCAAGAGAAGGAGGTTCAATTTTCTCGCGACCTCCACGGAACACGGGACACGGGTCGCGGAACATGGGTCACGGGACACGGGTCGCGGAACACGGGTCACTGCTTCCCACTCACTTCCCAACCCCTTGAAACCCCCACTCCAAATGGCGCATCCTTATACATGTACACGCAAGAAAGGCCCGGCGGCCCGGGAACCCAGGTACTCACCATGCGCCGCTTCCTGATTGCTATCGTTTCTCTCGCGGTTCTCCCCGCGATCGCTGTGGCACAACGCGGAGGTATGGGCGCCGGAATGGCTCACCCTGCGATGGCCGCGCCTGCCCCGCATGTTGCAATGCACGCAGCGCCCGCCGGCGGAGTCCACGTAACTTCTCAAGTAAATTCTCCAATAAATTCAGGAGTCCGTCCGCCTTCAGGAATGCGATACGTGCGCACCCGTTCTGGTGCGATTGTGGCTCGTCCAATTCAGCGCTCGACTGCTCCCGTGCAGCGCGCTGGCTCCGGCCGCCAGCTGCTTTCGCAGGACATGGTCCCAGGGCTGGGCTTTGATTACGCACACGTCGCGGCAGTCCATCCACACGGAATTAACAACCGAAACCGAGCGTTCACCGGAACGTACGTCCCGTTTTTCTACGGCGGCGGATATTACATGCCGTTCGCCTACGAGGACTATCCGGACGAAGCGCCGCCGGCCGAAGCGCAACAGGCAGATTCAGGTCAGCAGGAAGCACCGCAAACCGCATACAGCGAGCGCCCCGCGAGACCGTCGCGCGACTACGTGCCAGCCCCGCAAACCGCCTCTGAGCGCGAAGCCGAACAGTACGTGTTTGTTCGCCGCGATGGAACGGTCTTTTTTGCGTCGGCCTACGCGTGGGAAAACGGCACGCTTCGCTACATCACCAACGAGGGTTTGCGCCACACCGTCACGGCGGACAAGCTCGACTTGGACGCCACGCAACAGTTCAACGAACAGCGCGGCCTGAATTTCCATTCGCCTGTCGTCTGAATTTTGTTCTGCCTGTTTTGAATTTTATTTTTTCACTGGTTCAGGCATCACGTAACCCGAAACGGCAGGAAGTCCAGCTCTCTCAAGCTGGACAGTAGTGTGATCAATCTTAAATTCCTTCGCCGCCTTCTCCTGAATCGCGCGCAGCAAACGCTCGCATTGATCCAAATGCATGTCCGGAATGCGCGCGTGCAAGCTCAGCGCGTTGTGCCCTCCGCCCAGCGACCAGATGTGCACGTCATGCACTTCCTGGACGCCCTCCACGGTTAGGATCGCGCGCGCGACTTCCTCGACGCGCATCTCCCTCGGTCGCCCTTCCAGCAGAATGTGCGACGACTCACGGAGAATCCCAATGCTGGACCACAGCACCAACAAGCCGATGGCGATACCGAGGAGCGGATCGATCCACAGCGCCCCCGTCATGTGAATCGCGATGGCGCCAACAATGATGGCGATGTTGGAGAGGGCGTCACCGAAGTTATGGACCAGGATGCTGCGCAGGTTCAGATCCTTGTGGCCGCGAACCAGAGCGAGTGTGATGCCGCCGTTGACGGCGAGCGCGGCGATCGACGTCCAGATCATCCAGCCTTCGACCACGCGAACTGGAGACCGAAAGCGTTCGATTGCTTCGTATCCCAGCCAAAGCGAGAGCAGGACCAGCAGAAGGGAGTTGGTAAAGGCGGCGAGAATCCCGGCGCGGTGATAGCCGTAGGTCTTTTCGCTGTCGGCGGGACGTTCGGCCCAGCGCATGGCCAGCCAGGAAATGCCTAGCGCGGGAACGTCGGAGAGGTTGTGGACGGCATCATTTAATAGTGCGACGGACCTGCCCAGGACGCCGCCGAAAATTTCCGCAACAACCAAGCCGAGAGTGGCAACCATAGCCCATGCGAGGACCGACGGGCGCAACGGCGGGTGCGCGTGGCCGTGGTGATCGTGCGAATGCGGATGGTGCACGTGGCCATCGTGGTGGCCGTGCTCGGGATCGTGGTTATGATCGTGGGAGTGGTCGTCCATCCGGTCCATCCGCTCTATTTTACGCGACTGCGGCTTCTCGCGCAGGCTTCTCGAGTTGTTTTTGTGAGGATGCCGAATCGTGCCTAGAGCTACTGCTGATTATCCACTGCATGGCAGAAACTGCAAAAGAGCATAGGCAGGAGTGCCTGTGCTACCAGTGGGAAGTTTGACACGTCCCCGGCGCGAATTCATTGACGCATTTCCCGGGGGCTGCCAACATCGAACTAGCTTCCCCTTCCGCTGAAATAGCGGCAGGAATGGCCTACGCACAGGGGATGTGCGCTGAGGGACATGACGGCTCCCATTGCAAAACTAAGTTTCTGGGGTGTTCGCGGGTCGACGCCGACGGTGGATCCCGCCACGTGGCGTTACGGCGGAAACACGCCGTGCCTCGAACTGACCGCGCCGGACGGCACGCAATTCATTCTGGATTGCGGGACCGGACTGCGCATGCTGGGCAGCCGGTGGGGAACGCCGAACGGCGGCGGAAATCCCGAGACACACATTTTTGTGACGCATTATCACTGGGATCATATTCAGGGGATTCCGTTTTTTGCGCCGCTCTATGCGGAGAATAACGAATTTCATTTCTATAGTTTTCGGTCGAAATTTTTGGGGCGCGACAGTTTGAAGCAAGTTTTCGAAGCGCAGATGGCGCTGCCGTATTTTCCCGTGGACATGTCCGCGATGAACGCGAAGAGGAAGTTCAAGGAAGTGGAAGGTGGAGATTCGTTCACGATCGGAGAAAACAAGGTAACGGCGCGGTGGCTGAATCATCCGCAGGGATGCCTTGGGTTTCGGCTGGAGACGCCGGCGGGAACGGTGGTTTACGCGACGGACAACGAGCCTGGCGACCCGAAACTGGATGAGAATTTGCGTGAATTGGCGGCTGGCGCGGACATATTTATTAACGACGCGCAATTCACGCCGGACCAGTTGAAGACGACGCGCAAGGGCTGGGGACATTCGTCGTGGAAGGAAGGCGTGAAGCTGGCGCGCGAAGTTGGCGCGAAGACTTTGGTGCTGTTTCATCACGATCCGGACTCGACGGACCGCATGGTGGATTCGATTTTGCGGCAGGCGCGGGAAGAGTTTGATTCCGTGTTTGCGGCCAGCGAAGGCATGGTGATTACGCTTGGGTCGACGGGAGACAACGTGCAGGCGCACATGCCAGGGGCGCGGACGTCCTTGCGGCGAGAGGCACAGTTCCGGGCGAAGGTTACGGGAGTGACAGAAGACGGGAAAGAGTTTCAGGAAGAGACCGTGGTGCGGGATATTTCTTTGCAGGGAGCTTTGATTTCACTGCAAAACCTGCCGCAATTGCAGTCGGAATTGCAAGTGACGATGGAGACGCCTGGCGAAGCTGGTTTGCAATCGTCGATGCGATTGAAGGGTTATGTCGTGCGGATTGATGCGGGCGCGGAGAAGGGGCAAATCGCAGTGGGCGTGGTTTTCACGGACTAATCTCGAAGAACAAAACTAAAATTTTGGCGCGGGTTCGTGAGAAAACGAAAGACCCACCCTTGCAAAACCAACCCGCAAGGATGGGCCACCCTCGGAAAAGACAAAGTCAAAATCGTCTCAGCGAGTTAAGGGTGTGCCACCCGCGAGCTTTGATATAAACGCTTTGAGAGAAGATGAGCAGAAGCAAGCTGACTTGGCGAATCGTCGGGATGCTAGAAAGCATGCGTCTTGCCTCCGTCCTTCTGTTGCTCAAAAGGTATAATTGACATAGCCCTGAAAAGTGCAGGTTGCATCGTAGTATGTATATTGTGAACCGCAAGGTTCAACATTGGTAGCAGACTGAATAGAATTCCTGGCTGTCGTCAAATCGTTGTTTACCTTATTCTCGAAATTACTTGTTGACTGGCTTGGTGGGCCGGTCTCAGCCGGGTGCCTGTGTATAAGATTCTCCAATCGGGACGGAACCTGTTGTCCTCGGAAAAAGACAAAGTCAAAAGCTTCTCGACGTTAGAAGGATATATAATTATCCATTATTAATATATCGTTATGGTACATATGTTAGATTTGACCGTACCGCCGCCCAACTCCTCGGGAACCACGCGGCTCACTTGGATGACGTATTTGCCGGGGCGGCTCAAATCATAAAGTTTGCTGACCACAGCTTCGTCCCCTAGTGTCTCATTCGGTTTTAGTGTGAAGAAGACGTCGCTGCCGTAGATGATTGTTCTTTTTTTAGTTTCTTTACCCATTATCCGACGTCGGTATTCGGTATCCGGTGCTTCATGTCCGTCGCCGTCGCGAACATCGATTAGATAATGGAATTCCGCTTGTGACACTGCGTTCGACTTGGCAACAGAGAGGTCGGTAGCCGATGTATTTTTCAAGTCGATTTCAATTTTAACTTCTGATCCCGCCTTTGCTTTATTTTGCGGTGCCGTTATGGCTACTGAAAAGGGTGCCGTTCCGCGTTGACCCGCGGAGATACCGCCGGGAAATGATGCGGCAGAAAGAATGAGAAGCAGGATTGCTACCTTCATTAAAGAGCTCCTTATAGAAATTAGTGACAGGTAGTTGGACCGTTGTTGGTGTAGAGGCTATTCCACCAGGGGTAGGAGGGGCCAGCTTGAAGCACGGGGGTTGTTTTTGAGCTGTCAGATTGAACAGTCCACGTCGAGGCTACTAAGGCCGCGTCCGCGAAGAAACCCCAAGATACCGCCCCTAGGGGAACTGGAATCGAGTTCGCCAGGCCTGAGCTCCACATTATGAACATGCGCGCGGAAAAATTTCGCGAGCTCTTGGTGTCTCCGGAAGAAAGATTGAAGAATGGGCTATCTTTTACGGTATTCCCCGTAGTCGGTGAATAAGGATAGGTATTGTCGAGACCCAGAGAGTTAGGATTGCACACTTGTAGAGTGCCCCCGGCGGTGGTGAATGTGAAGGTGTCGCCCACAATCAATTGTACCCAAACGAATGAATTTGAGAAGCCTGTGGGCGGAACGACTGCGGCGGTAAACGTGATGCCGTCGATTGGGTTAGAGTTCGGCCCACCAAACTGAAGGGCTGGCCCAGGGTTGACTGCGATTTGGCCTTCAGGCGTTTGTAGGGTGGTAAGGGTGGGGCCAGCCACGGTGAATGTCGCCGTGGCGGTGGCGGCGGGCTGAGCGATGCCGTTTACCTTGTAATTGAGCGTGAACGTCACTGTGTTGGGGCTATTTGTGGCGGTTGGCACAGTCCAGTAAAAGGTGATCGATTGCGCGCTAAGTTGGTTGGTGGTCAGCGCCACGGGTCCACCGCTGGCCGAAGAGGCGGTGAAATTACTGATTGCTGTTGCCGGGTTTGAGCCGGTTCCAGGAATGCTCCAGGCTAGGCTGGTAAACGTAGAACCGGAAGGTAGGGAGTATTTTCCGTATAGGATGATTTGCTGACCGGCGACGGCCGATTGCGTCGTATTTGTAATGTTGGTGCCGCTTGAGCCACCGAGAAGGATCTGTGGGTAGACGCCGACGTTGTCGGTGCCGCTGCTGGTGAATTTCTTGTTGGGGCACCCGATCAGGTGTTGCGAGTTAGCTTGGAGATATCCGAAGGTCGAGGAAGTCGTGGACCCGATAGACTGGCCGGTGAGCGTTCCGTAGTAGTCCACCGTGGCGATGCCGGTATTCGCCGTAGTCCAGTTGCCATACATGGTGTAACTGACGTCCTCCCATACCTCCGTACAAGTATCGATCCCGTGCACACCATTGGCGGCAGTACCAAGATCGGGAACTGCCAAGGGATTGTACAAGGGCGTGGTGTTTTGGAAGCCGCAGCACCACGAGCAACCGTAGGTGACGTGGCCGTAGGTCTTATCGTAGATGATTTTACCTTCGAAAAGGGTGCCAATACCTTTGTTGGTTAGATCGCGGATTTCGTAAGAGCCCGAGGTCAGATCGGCCGGAAGAGTTTTGCCATTCTTATCTGGAACGTTTTCGCGAATAAGTTTGCCGATGTCCATCCACATTTGCTCGCTCGGTTGGAGGGTCTGTTCCATCTGATATTTCTGCGTCCCTTGATTATAGAGGATGGAGAAGGCGGCTTGGGTTGGCTTGGTGCCGCCATTGCCGACGGTGATGATGGAATCATGCTGGGGGTCGTACTCCCACTGGCTACCGACCCAGTGAGCGGCGAGCTGGTCGGAAAAGGGCGTCTGAGCGC
>CAVUWC010000004.1:0-418616 GCA_963745095.1 uncultured Acidobacteriota bacterium
GCGGTCGTGTGACCTCGTCGCCACTCTCACCGTTGAATGACCCCGGGGATTTGCCTCCGGGATCCGGCTTACAGTGGCCAATCAGGATATCCATCACCTGACTCTCCTATCCTTCTGTGTCACCCCATCGTGATAACGTCGCCAGGCGGGCAGGAATGTTGACCTGTTATCCATCAGCTACGCCTTTCGGCCTCACCTTAGGACCCGCCTAACCCTGAGCGGATTAACCTTCCTCAGGAAACCTTAGACTTTCGGCGACACGAGTTCTCATCGTGTTTATCGCTACTTATGCCGGCAGGGTCTCTTGTGTAGTGTTCAGTAGTCCTCTCGGTCTACCTTCAGACTCCACGCAATGCTCCCCTACCAAAGATTATTTCCGAAGAAATAACCATTTCGCAGCTTCGGTCGTATGCTTGAGCCCCGTTGGATTGTTGGTGCATATCCGCTTGACCAGTGAGCTGTTACGCTTTCTTTAAAGGATGGCTGCTTCTAAGCCAACCTCCTGGCTGTCCGAGCGAATACACTTCCTTTCCCACTTAGCATACAGTTAGGGACCTTAGCTGGCGATCTGGGCTGTTTCCCTTTTGACCACGAAGCTTATCCCTCGTAGTCTCACTCCCGTGTAGTTATCCGCGGCATTCGTAGTTTGATTGGATTCGGTAACCTGAGTTGGTCCCTAGTCCATTCAGAGCTCTACCACCGCGGTAATTCGCACGAGGCTGTCCCTAAAGACATTTCGGGGAGAACGAGCTATCACGGAATTTGATTAGCCTTTCACCCCTACCCTCAGCTCATCAGAGCGATTTTCAACTCACACCTGTTCGGTCCTCCAGTCGCGGTTAAGCGACCTTCAACCTGGCCAAGGGTAGATCATCCCGCTTCGCGTCTAATACCACGTACTTGTCGCCCTATTCGGACTCGCTTTCGCTACGGCTCGCTTGCGCTTAACCTTGCACGTGACATTAACTAGCCGGCTCATTAAGCAAGAGGCACGCCGTCAGGCTTTCAGGGACCGAAGTCCCTGCATGGCCCTCCGACTGCTTGTAGGCATACGGTTTCAGGTTCTATTTCACTCCCCTCGCAGGGGTTCTTTTCGCCTTTCCCTCACGGTACTTGTTCACTATCGGTCGCCAGAGAGTATTTAGCCTTGGAGAGTGGTCTCCCCAGTTTCCCACCAGATTACACGTGTCCGGTGGTACTCAGGATGCCGCTTCGAGTCTGATCAGCTTTCGATTACAGGGCTCTCACCTTCTATGGCCCCGCTTTCCAGCAGGTTCATCTAGCTGTCAGTTTGGTAACTCTACTTATGCGGTCCTACAACCCCCAAATGCAAGCACTTGGGTTTGGGCTGTTCCGATTTCGCTCGCCGCTACTTTCGGAATCTCTGTGATTTATTTTCCTCCAGGTACTGAGATGGTTCACTTCCCTGGGTTAGCTCATACCCGCCTATGTATTCAGCGGGCTGTAACGGGAGTTCATCCCGTCGGGTTTCCCCATTCGGAGATCCTCGGATCAAAGCCTGCTTGCGGCTCCCCGAGGCTTATCGCAGCTTGCCACGTCCTTCATCGCCTTCTGGCGCCAAGGCATTCACCGTACGCCCTTAGTAGCTTAATCATAAAACTTACTCAATCCGTCTTCTGCCAGACTCCGCTTTGGACTTTCATCCATTGCGATTCACACGTTGCTTAGTCCGTGCTTTTTAAATCCTGCTATCGACGCTCCGATTCCCGCAGCTCCATATATCCTCGCAACCGATCTTCACGCAACTCGGGCATGAGTCACGAAGAAGTCTTAATGATTTTTTTGGAAAATCACTTCAGATATCCGTTGCAGGCTTTCGACTCTGTAGTCCTCGGAAACCAGTTGTCAGCTGTTGGCTGTGAGCTTTTGAGTTCTCACTTTCAACCTCTGCCACCTGGCTTTGAATAAGCCGCCTTTTCTTCCACAGTATTGCTCGATTCTCGAGCAAAACTTGTAAATAATCCACACCATACCCCCAGCAGGGACCGTAATCCCGGCCAAGTTATCGGCGTGGACTTGCCAGCCTTTCTGTTGTCAAAGAGCAGTGACCCTGATCTTGTCAGAGTCCCCAACATTCCGTTGGGTTTTGGCCGGAGGGACTTACTCGATCACGTTTCGCGATCTTGCCTTCCAGCTCATCTTTTGTTTCCGTGTTAGATGAATTCGTGACCGCAGGAGGACTTACTTTTACGCCGCCCACTACTCACTATCCACTACGCACTTCCACAAAATAAAAAACCCGGCGTCGAGCGCCGGGTACAGTCACCCACATCTGGGTGGCTCCACGCGATGCTCGACAGATTTCTAGCCTGTGCTCGTAAAGAACCTCACTATAGGATCTACTTCTTGGCCTTCGCTTGGTAGTACGCTGGGAAGACGCTTCTTCGACCCGACTGTGATGCCCCTGCTAGCCCCGGGATTCCATAGAACCCCCGAACCATTTGTAAGTATACGCACTTTTCTGTATTCGTCAAGTCCCCGCAATAATTATTTTTGGCGGTTATCCTCAGCCCTGTGGACGCTGTGCAAAAGCTAGTCCGTACAAACCCCTCTCTCGGGAGTCGTTCTCTAGGCAGGACCCTTTATTTCCTAAAACTTGGGATGTCTATTGGAAGCCCAACGCGCATGAAATACCGAGCAAATGATTGAGATAATTGTTCTTTGTAAGGAGAGAGCAGCCTGGGCCTCTCACCAGCTTTTTCAGCCACAAGTCTGACTACTGCCGTTGGCAAGGAATAAAGCTCGCGAAAATCCACCACCATATATTCAAATTTGAAGTATTCGTCGCGGCTCAATAGATGAAACGGCGGGGAATGGCCTTTTCGAAGTTCCTCCTTTGCTTTATCTGATGCGAGATGCGGGGCGCCATCCTCGGCTTTTGAAAATTCCTCTAGAGGCCAGATTGGACAGAGAACGATGCTATTAACTTTCTCATGTGAAATGTCACAGGCTTGCGTCATTACGATGACGGTTGCCTTTATGACTGGGATATCTACACTTTCTTCTGATTTCTCTGTCACCCGCAGCAGAACCTCGTCTGCACTGGGTGTCAGAAGAGGACAAGCTGGAAGGATATCGCCTTGAGTGAAATCCGAACCTGCAACCACTTGATACCACGGATAGTCAGGTGCGTCTTTCGTTGCCATACAGTGTTGAGTCTAGGGCTGATAGGGCAGCCACTTCAGTTGGCCGCCAAATTTTAGGTTGCCTTTGATATGGCCTACACTCTGAATCTTTCGAACCCTAATTTCTTCCCAGCTTGGAGAATACAAACTGGAATAGACCTCATAGCCAGCAATCTCATTTTCTCTTCGCCTCTGAACCGCAACGCAGGTTCCATTCAGGGTGAAGAACGTACCCGCTGTTTGAATATTCGCAGTTGGAACGATGGCTAGCGTCAGCACAGCAGGCCAAAATAAACTCCTTGTATTCGATGATTCCGGTGGCGCGATGGAAGTCTGAACTTCTCGGGTTTCCGGCCTAACTATTGGAGCAGCGATCCAGTCAGTAGTCATACTATGCTCCCTCTACATGAACTTCTTTAGGAGTTCACCGTCAATAAGCTTGAAAAACCAATCTTCCGCAAGATCGTGGGCCGACTCTAACCACTTTGAGAACTCTTCTGGCATTCGTGGCAGTTGTTCCTCGGAAGTATGAACGACAGTTGTCCACACGATTGCATCTCTGTCGTTAGCTTTCCCTTTGCCTACACTGAGACGCAATGAACCCCTAGGCGACCGCGATGAAAACGCGGCCTGCAACCCGAATTGGTCAGGCGTCTTTCCCACTTCGGTCCCTTCAAACAGCTCCTGCGGCAATGAAAATCCAATACGGAATTTGTCCTTCAAAAATGAGACAACATCCTGCTTATCAAAATCACAGTACGCTGCGTTTATATAGTGCAACTCCATAGCTGTCATTTCTAGTTTACTTGGATATGTATGAAATAGCATGTCGGCGATCATGAGCGCTCTTTCGCGGAAATCATTCCAATTATAACCGGCCGTATCATTGAGGGTGAGGAGGCCGGAACCTAGTTGGACCAATGGCCAACCATTTTCAGTATTCCTGAAACGGTACTGCGCGATATTGGGTGTCATTTGCTCGGGCACTGCTGCTGCACCCAAGACTTCAAAGGCAGGATATTCCTTAGCGACTAAATCATGGAACCTACCCAGAAAAAGTCTTAGATCTCCGTCTACCCCGTTTGCCTGTTTGGACAGAGACGGCTTCCACTTCAGCTCCAAAACTGCTTCTATTAGGGGCTTGTTCGTAAGGACTTTGGGTCGCATCCGTTAGACGGGCAAACTGAGCCCGTGAAAACATAGTATCAAAGGCATGGGGAATGCAACATCAAGCGTAGACTCAAACGCTTCGATCTAGGAACAGGTCAGGAGCGGTGCCCCATACGCCGATTTTGCGTGTGGGGCTTTTGACTTTTCCGAATTGCCAGCAATCAAGTCACGCAGCCTTCTATCGCACCTTTAAAGGTGCTACGATAGCCGTGCGGGGCCTCCATGTTCGATATAAAAAAAGATATTCAAGCCATGACGACTTTTCGCCGCAATCCGGCGAAGTTCATGAAGCATCTCAAAAAGACGAAGAAACCGCTCGTTCTTACCGTCAATGGAAAGGCCGAAGCAGTCGTGCAGGATGCCGAAGCGTATCAACGACTTCTGGATATCGCCGCGCAAGCGGATGAAAAGGAAGGCATCCGTCAAGGATTGGAAGACCTGAAAAAGGGCCGCGTGCGTCCGGCGCGCAAAGCGCTGGAAATGTTCCGGCGCAACCAGGCAATACCTCGTTAGGCTGACCGATCGCGCCCTTCGGGATCTGGAAGCCATTTACGAATACGTCGAAGCCGACTCTTCCGAAAGTGCGTTCGCGTGGTTCAACGGCCTTGCGGAAGCTATTTATGGTCTGGAGCGATTCCCCGAGCGCGGCACAGTCATTCCAAAAGACAAGAAACTTCGCCGCCTGCTTTTTGGCAAAAACCCAAACACATACAAAATCATCTACGCGTTGGACAAACGCAAAAACGCCGTGAACATTCTCCACATTCGTCACGGTGCCAGGGATTCACTTCCATCCTAAACCTGCCACCCGCCGGCGCTTAGCTGATGTCGCAGCCCAGGGCGAACCGAATGGCAGCGCAGATTTCCTTCATTCGAACCGAGTTTAATTGCGCCACGCGCTTTCCCAAGCGGTGCTGCGAAACCGTGATTATATTATGAAGGTTCACGGCGCACGGGGCTTTCATCCCGTCGTCCCCGTCCAGGCGTACCTCCGATGGGACTCCGCGGACGGTGGAAGTGATGGGCGCTATCGTCACTGCGGAAAGGTAGGGAAGCGCGCTGTCGCGCGTGAGGATGACGACCGGCCGTGTTTTATCCGGTGGAGCAAACTGATAAAGCCGAACCTCTCCGCGAGCTATTCTGCCGGCCACACGGCCTCCGCCTCCCAAGTGAGAGACTCCTTCTCCCCTTGAGGCCGCCGGCCGTAACCCGCGCGGTCGCGTTCCTCCGCCTCTCGAACGCGCAATCGTCGCAGATGCTCTCGCAGAGCATCCCGTATCAATGCGGATCGATTGCGTTTGGTCCGCCGCGCAGCCTGATCAGCAGCACGCAAGAGGTCCTTGTCGATGACAATTTGCACAATTTCCATACTGTGGAGTCCTCTCCATAGTATGCTCCACACCATCTGATCGTTTCAAGCTTTGCCTGGGGTGCTGGTCTGCGCCTTCGCCGGCGCTAGACCCCAAACTGGCGCAGATGATGGTCCAGATGCTTGTACATCAAGATGGCCCACTCGTCCGGCGTTAGACGCCCAAAGAAAGCGTGCGGATGGGTGGTACATCCTGCGGGCCCGGCCGCGGCAAAGCGGTCGATGAGTTCGCGCAACCGGGTGCGTTCCGTTCCGAAGTCCCGTTCATCCTGCACCACAAGTTCCTTCGCTGTGGGCGAATTCCGGCGCAGCGGTTCGTCGTTTCCCATCACCTTCGGCTTCACTATCGGCCCAAGGATCCGCCCGATAAACACGCGCGGCGGTTTCCTATCCCCTAGCGCCGTCTCTATCCCTCGCGAGCAATGCTCCAGTGCTTGCGCCGGGGCCATCGTGCCCCACTGCCGCGCGCTATCGGGCCTCAGCTGCGCAATTCGCTGCTTCACTTCTTCCAACCTCGCCGCTTCGAACAGATTCTTCATACGGATTTCTCTCCCTTGTCTAACTCACCACAAAGAAGCATATCTGACCACGGCAGCAGGCAAAGCGTCAGCAGTTGTTTTTGATTCGGGGGTGGAGTACATGGCGAAGCGAAGCGGATTGAGCACCCTTAACACAGCTAGCCAACCCTCGTTTCGGCGCTCCAAATCTATACAATATTTCCACTCCTCATTCGTCTTCAACCATGGATGGATGAGCCGTGAGCGTCATCGCGATGACCGAGCAAGACCGTCAGATTTCTGAAATCGTCGCGGAGCAGCGCGGGCGGTTGCGCAACTTCATTCGCCGGCGTGTGCCCGATCCCTCCGACGCCGAGGACATCGTGCAAGAGGTCTTCTATGAACTGGTGGAGGCCAATCGCCTGCTGATGCCGATCGAGCATGTGACCGGCTGGCTTTTTCGTGTCGCGCGCAATCGGATCACGGACCTTTTTCGCAAGAAGAAGCCGGTGCCCTTTAGCGACGCAGCGATGGAGGACGAAGCTGGCGAGCTGCTTCGGATCGAAGATCTGTTGCCATCGCCCGATGCCGGGCCGGAAGCGCTCTACTTCCGCGGCGTGCTTCTGGATGAATTGGAATTTGCGCTCGGCGAACTGCCTCGCGGGCAGCGTGAGGTGTTCGTCGCACATGAACTGGAGGGGCGCAGCTTCAAGGAGTTGTCGGCGGAAAGCGGCGTTGGCGTCAACACTCTGCTCGCGCGCAAACGTTATGCAGTCCTTTATCTGCGCGAACGACTGCAAGGCATTTACGACGATCTTGGGAAGAAATAATGCGAAAAGTGACACGAAGAAACCATACGAAGGAACAAGGAGCACAGCATGAATAAGATTCAGAAACGAATAGGGATTGCTATTCTGGCCCCCTTTGCGATCGCGCTTTTCATCTGGATTGGGGGCGAACTGGTCATGCATCTGTGGAATTGGCTGACGCCGGCGCTCTTCGGATGGCGCCAAATTACATTCTGGCAGGCATTCGGACTGCTGGCGCTCTGCCGAATTCTGGTCGGAGGCCATGGCCTTCGCGGCTCTCACCGTTCCGAGAGCCGGCGTCTAATAAGAGAGCGCATGGACGAGCGGTGGGAGAAGATGACGCCCGAGGAGCGCGAGAAATTCCGCCAAAGCTGGCGCGGACGCTGTGGTGGCTTCGTGGACCCGCCGGGCGGAACCCCAGATAGCGGCGCTAAGGAGTCAGTCTGATTTTTTCCTTCCGCGCATCCCTTTCATCGGCGGTTTGCCTTCCAGGTGCGCCGCCGCGAGCACTAGTCGCTTCAGACCTTTTTTCTCGAGGTCTTCCACTGTGCGCAATTTTACGTGCCGGAGATTTTTTCCCGTTCCTTCCAGCAATTTTTCGGGATCATCCAGCGAAGTGCCATGGTGAAATCCGAGCGTGACGTGGTTCTTTCCGACCATGTAAAAGCAGAACGGATCTTTCGCTTCAAACGTTGGAATTCTCCACGAATTCACTGTGATTTTCGTTCCCGGCACAGCGGCCCTTACAAAGCTTCGTAATCCGCGCACCACATTTTGCAATGCCGGATTATCGTCCATCACATATGGGCTTCTCTTTTTCGCCTTCTTGCTCTTGCCAGTTTCCGGCGCCATCTATCCTCCTACAACGCTTCGAAAGCCGCTCCTCGGCGGGCTCCGGACCTATTGCGGAAACGCCCTCGCATCTATCCCTGGCACCAGTTTCAAGGCGTTTTTGTAATACACTTTTTTCAATACTTCGTCCGGCACTTCGAAGCCATAAATCCGCCAGAAGGCGTGGCGCTTCCGGTAATATTCAAAATACTCGTCGCGCGTTTCCAGACAACGGAAATACCATTTGTATTCGTTCACCTCGTAAATGTCTTTGCCCATCAGAATCCGGTCTTGATACTTGATCAAGAAATCGTGCGCGGAATAGGGCTGCCGCCCGAGCTCCGCAAGCACCGCTGCGATGTCCACATTCACATTCGGATATGCGTCAAACAATTTTCCTAATCGTTCCAGGTCGTTGCCAAGAAATGCCAGGTGCGCCGCGATGAAATTTGTTTTCGGATGCTTTGCAAACAAATGGTTGCGCTCCGCCATAAGCGTTTCGAACGGCGGAAATTCCGAAGGTGGCCGAGCGCGTCCCGGAAACTGTTTCAATTCGAGCCACCGCTCATTCGAATAATCCCAGGGATCGAAAAACGCCGAAGGTTCCGCTACGTGAATCAGCACGGGAATCTTTAGTTCGGCGCATTTCTCGAAGACCAGATCGAACTCCGGGTCGTCTACATGCACGCGCTGTCCGTTCGCGTACTTCAGCTCCATTCCAAAATCCTTGAAAATCTTCAGTCCCTGAGCGCCGTTCTTCACGTCCTGTTCGAGACGGGCGGCTACGCGTTTTCCGAATCCGGGCGTGTTCAAGTCGTCGTAGCTCATGTTCGCAAACACGACGAAGCGATCCGGGTAGCGCCCTTTCATCGTCGCTACAGTCTTGCGTAGTTCCTCGCCGGTTCCGCCACTCAAGTTGACGAGAACGCGCAGGTTGATCGAATCCATTCCTTTGATCAGGTCTTCGACGTGCTGAGGTGTGGGGTTCCAGTGATGGCTGTGAATGTCGATGAATGGAAACTTCGCCCTCTCAATCTTGTGCTCTTTGGTAACAAGCGTGGATTTCGGCTGGTATTCCTCAATCGTCGGCATTCTCTGCTGAAGCGAGGTCTGTTGCTTCTGTAAGGCATGGCTTAGGGAAGCTGCCAGCCGCGTCGCCGCCGCGTGTGGCCACACGAACAGAAAAATCACCACCGCACAAATGACGGAAAGCGATGCAAGAGTGCGCCAGGATTTCATGATCCGCCTCGGGTAAGAAATTGTCCGAGTTATCTTCCCACAGGATGAGGGGACGATGCGCGCTAAGGTATTTCTGTGGCGGAGGGAGATAGACGTTAATTACGTCAGGATGGTTTTTGCGGCGGACGAACAGGATCTGTATAGCGATCGATCGCGGAACACGAGGGGAACGCAACTCTCCCAGAAGCGCTCCCCCACGCGTCTCCCGACCAACTACCCCCACGACTGGCACCTGGAACAAAGGTGCCCCCATTGGTTAGAACAGGGGCATTTAATTGGGATTGGCCTAACTACCTGCATAGTGCGCGATGGAGCGAAATCGTTTCAGGCAAAGCGTAGAAAATTGGCTGGACATGGTGCTCGCACTCTGGCGCATGTCACGATCGTTGTCTGCTGGGTGCTTTGATACAATTCGTGCGAATGCCGCAGCGCATCTTTTTCCGCTTGGTTTTGCCCGCGATCGCCGGCTTGGTGACAGGATTCCTCGCGCTGGCATGGGCGAGCACCAGCGAATCGACCCTTCCCGTCTGGGTAGTCTCTCTCTTCTCACCCGGTCTTAAGATTGCCGAACTCGCGATGCCCGCGGCGCACGAATCGCTGGCGTGGACATTCGGCTGGTTTCTCCGCATCTCCATCGGCGTCAACGCTATTTTCTATTTTGCGATTTTCGCGCTGCTCGCTTACCTAATTGATCGTCGCCTCTCGCGGACCAGGCAGCGAGTGTGATTCCTGGTGGAATCACGCACGACCCTCTTAAACAGAGAGAATGCGGCCGAAGAACGACCTGTACCGCTGAAGTGCGAGGCGGAGATCTTCGGTCGAGACGTTATCGCCGCGATCCCATTGGCCTTCAAGTCTAGCTCGCTCCGCTGCAAACATTTCAGCCAGCCGCTTCATCGCCCCGGCGACGAGACTGTCTGCTTGCTCCACGACCTGCCGAGGCTCGTCAACAAAACTGACCTGGATCGCATCCCACCGAGCACGAAAATCCTTGGCTTCCTCGGCTAAAAAGAGCGGCATCACCTGCTTGTCCAAAGCTAGCGCGGTTGCGGCGCCTCCGGATGAACCGCCGCCAACCTTGACGCCGGGAGCAACCACGGCTCGCACCTCTTGACGCGCGCCCGCATTCGCCAGAGTCGCCGTCGTTAGCCCAACGTCTGTATCTTCTTCTCTAAGCTTTTTTGCTTCGTCCACTGGATTGCCTCCTCTATATCTCTATCGTTCTCGAAGACCTGCGCTGCTTTTCGCTTTTAATCGAAATTCAGGATGCAGCTGCCTTTGCGCGCGCCATCTCTGGTTCACCAACCAGCTCATCGAACAGCGTCCGATAGTGAATCATCGCCTGGCGCAAATCTTCCGTGCTGGCTTGGCCAGCCGCATGGCGGACCGCGATTTCATGCGCGGCCCGATAATTTTCGACAACTAGTGGATGGTCCACGGAGATATCCGCCGAGCGCTGTTCGAAATCACTTACGGAATAACCGCGCGTGGACATTACGTCGCCGAGCAGTTGATCGGCCTGCGTGACAGATTTTTTCGGGTCATCAACGAACTCAGCCTGGACCGTGCGCCAGGACGCAATATAGCGCTCCCGGTCACTTGCGGCGAGCGGACGGATAGCAAATCCCTCGACGCGTTTTTCTCGTTGTTCGAGTCCGGCTTCGGCCTTGCGACGGCCTCCGCTTTCCTCGACGGCGCGCGCGTATTCCGGCCCGAATCGAGTCTGCAGTCTTTGGGTCTTGCTGTTCCTGAGAAACATCGCCGAAGCAATACCCACAATCCCGATAAGAATCACACCGATGATAATGACCAAGGTCATTGTGCTCATTTCAAGTTCTCCCTATTTTTTTCCCGCATGTCTTGTTGATTTTGGAATGGTGCGACCTTTCAGAATTGGCGAAGAGATAGTGCGGCAATGAACACACCAGTCCTCAACGAGGATCCCGAACGCAGCAGCCGCTGCTTATACGTTGACCCTTCTCCCGGAGACGAAATGCAAAACAAGGAGAATGATGCCGACAACGAGCAAAAGGTGGATTAAACCTGTGGAAACGTGAAATGCGAAAAGCCCGAGCAACCAGCAAATGATCAAGACTGCTGCAATAAATCCCAACATGATTTCATCTCCTCATAGCGGGGCGCGAAACTGAGCCCTCTCTATATTCGCGCACAGCGCCCAAGCCCAAGTGCAATGGAGTTTCTTGCAGACCTAACTTGCGCGTCTGCAGAAGAAATGTCTGTTCACTTAAGGACAAGACCAGCGCGTTATTAATCGAGAACAATCGCAACGAATCGAGGCAAACTCGGCTTGAGGACCATTTATTCAGCTGCGCGCGGAACTGATTTAGGTGACGAACGCGTTTAGGGCCCGTAGCTCCACTAGAAGATTATCGGTAGCCTGCTAGAAGCGTTATTCGTATCTCAGAGCGATGAGAGGATCGACGCGCATGGCACGACGGGCCGGGATGTAGCATGCGGCGAATGCGACGAGAGCAAGTAAAAGGGCCACGCCAGCAAAGGTCGTGAGGTCGTTCGGGGCGACGCCGTAAAGCAGGCCGGCCACGGCGCGCCCCATTCCTAGCGCGAGTGGCAAACCCACTAATAGGCCGATAAGCGCGAGCGTCATGCCCTGGCCCACGACCAGCCGAAAAACTTCCCGAGGCTTGGCACCGAGGGCGATTCGAATGCCAATTTCGCGAGTGCGTTCGCTTACTGCGTAGGCAATCACGCCGAAAAGCCCTATCGCGGCAAGTACCAGTGCAAATCCAGCGAAGGCGGCCATAAGCGTGCCACCAATTCTCTGCGGGACCACGGAGATCGCCCACAAATCGTCCATGGTCCTGACGTCGAAGACAGGCTGGTCGCGGTCCAGATCGGCGACTTGCGCGCGGACGCTTTCTTCCAAACTGCGCGGATCGGCCCACGTTCGTACCAGCAGCGCCATCGTGGACTGCGTCTGCTGGCGCAACGGGAAATACATTTCCGCAGGTGCAGGCACATCCAGCTGATTTTTTACGTTACCCACGACGGCTACTACAGTTCGCCATGGGTGTTCTTGCAAAGGACCGCTGAAGCGCATGCGCTTTCCAAGCGGGTTTTCTCCTGGCCAAAAACGCGACGCAAATGTATCGTTCACTGCGACGACTTGCTGGCCTTTCGCGGAGTCCTGGCTGGTGAACTCGCGCCCTCGAAGAATCGGTATCTGCATTGTCCCGAAATAAGAATTGCTCACGCTGCGGAAACTGGCGTCCGGTTCCTCTCCGGGCTTCGGCTCGGGCTGGCCTTCTATCCGAATGGAAGAGGTCGTGTTCATTTTGTCCAACGGGATAATGTTTGTGGTGGCGGCGCTCTGCACGCCGGGAAGATTCTGCACGCGCTCGATGAGCTGCTCATAGAACCCGGCTGTTTGGTCGTCGGCGATGTATTTCGCATCTGGCAGGGCAATGAACATTGTGAGCACCCGCTGCGGATTGAATCCTGGCGACACCTGTTCGAGGCGAACAAAGCTTTTCATCATGAGCCCTGCCGTCACAAGCAACGCCAGCGAGAGAGCGACCTCCGCGACGATCAACACATTGCGGAGCAGGCTGCGCCGCCGCCCTACGCCGGCGGACGGCGTGCCTTCTTTCAGCGTGTCGTTCACATTTAGCCGCGAGGCCGCCAGCGCGGGCAGGAACCCGAAGACCAACCCAGTGCCGAGGGAGACCGCCAGAGGTGAATAGCAATACAGGAGTATTGATGGCGATCTTGTCCCAGCCGGGAATCATCCGCGCGAAGTCGGGCGGAATCCGAATCGCGTGAACGTCCAAGCATACATAGGCGAAAAAAATCCCCAATCCCCCTCCCAACAACCCTAAGAGCATGCTCTCCACGAGCCATTGCCTAATGAGTCGGCGCCGGGTTGCGCCCAAAGCAGAGCGGATGGCCGTTTCGCGCTGGCGACTGCTCGCACGCGCGAGCAATAAATTGGAAATGTTGGCGCATGCGATTAGCAGAACCAGCCCGACCGCTGCCAGCAACACCAGCAGCGGCGTCCGCGCCTCTCCGACCTCGCTCTCCATGAGGGGCATCACCTTGGCATCGCGTCCTGTATTCGTCAGCGGATACTGCTGTACAAGACGCGCGGCGATGGCGCTCATTTCCGCCTGCGCCTGCTCGCGGCTCACTCCGGCCTCCAAGTGCGCGACACCGTGCAAATAGTGTGACGCCCGGTTCGCTGCCAATTGAGGCGGGAATGCAAGCGCCGCCCACAACTGAGCTCCAGAGGGGTAGTTGAAGTTTGGCCCCATCACGCCGACGACCGTGTACTTCATTCCGTTGAGCAAGATGGGCTTGCCAACGATCGAGGGATCGCCGGCGAAGTGGTCGCGCCAAAGCCCATAACTGAGCATCGCGGCCAGGTCCTTCCCGGGCGTGCCTTCCTCTTCGAGAAACGTGCGGCCCAACATCGGCTGTGCTTCGAGGGCCCCGAAGTAATCGGGAGTCACCAGGAATCCATGCAAGTGTTCAGGGTGCTCGACGCCGCCTAGGTTTGCATCCCACCAACTTTGTGCCGCGATGTGATCGAAAACGTGGTTCTGCGCTTTCCAATCGAGGAAGTTTGCAGGAGAGAGTTCGTTGCGCTCGACGCCGGCTGCGGGCATACGTTCCCAGAGCGCGACAATCCTGCTGGGATCCGGGAATTCCAGCGGCCGCAACACCAGGGCATCCACGATGCTGAAAATGTAGGTGTTCGCGCCGATGCCGAGCGCGAGTAGTCAGCACAGCAACGGCTGGTGAATCCAGGATTCTTGCGCAGCATGCGCAGGCCGAAGCGTACGTCTTCCAGCAGCTGCTCGATCCAAATAAAATTCCAGACCTCGCGCGTATCTTCTTTCACTCGGCTTACATTTCCGAACTTTCGCATGGCTGCGTAGTGCGCTTCTTCCGGCGCCATGCCGCGCTCGATGTTGTCCTGGGTTTCCCGCGCGATGTGATCGCAAATGTCGTGGTCGAGATCATTAAGCATGCGCCTGCGCCGATTCATGATTTGCCTCCAAAGTGGTCGCTACTCGTGCCGAAGCGCAACCATGGGGTCGACGCGCGTGGCGCGGCGAGCGGGGATGTAGCAGGCCGCGAGCGCCACGAGCGTCAACAGAATCGCGACGGCTGCAATGGTGGCTGGATCGCTCGCGCGCACGTTGTACAACATGCTGGTGAGATAGCGAGTGACGCCGAGGGCGACGCCGATGCCGAGGGCGGCTCCTACAATCGCGAGGGCAATTCCCTGGCGCAAGACCAGCTTCAGGACATTTCCCTGGTGCGCGCCGAGCGTCATGCGAATGCCGATTTCGCGGGTGCGGCGCGAGACCTCATAGGACAGCAGACCGTACAAACCCACGCACGCCAGCACGAGCGCGAGCAATCCAAAGAAGCCGGAGAGGCGCGCGACTAGCCGCTCCTGAAACAGCAACCGGTCGATTTGTTCGGATTCCGTTTTCACATCGAAGAGCGGCAAATTCGTGCTTACTTGCGACACGACTTCGCGGATAGAAGGAAGGATGGCCTGGGGATCAGCCGCCGTGCGCAGTTCGAAAGTGGCGCCCCCGAATCTTTGCGGCACGTACATCATGGCGTGAATCTCGCGGCGCAAGCTGTTGTATTTTGCGTCGCGGACCACGCCTACGATCTCGTAGCCTGAACTCGCGGGTTCGTCTGCGCTAGCTTCCGCTTGGCCGAACTGCTTGCCGAGCGGATTTTCCTTTCCGAGATATTTCTCGACGAAGGCTTGATTCACAATCACAGGGGTGGGTGCTGAGGTAGGAGTCATTCCGTCGTTCGCAGCGGACAACTTAAAATCGGAAGCGGTAAATCCTCGGCCAATCAGAAATGGAATGCGCATGGTCTCGAAGAAATTCGGGCCAACGCCAAGCGTGTCCGCCTCTGAATTCTGATCTTGAGGGGTCCCAGGCCAATGGAACATGGTGATCATCAGGCCGTTACTCAACAGCGGCATCATCGAGTAGCTCGCGGACTTCACGCCAGGTGTTTCTGCCAGCCGGCCCTGCAAGTCGCGGTAGAGACTGTCCGCTTGGGGGCCTTTGTAGCCGATCAACGTCGGATCAATTCCGAAAATCAAGATGTTGTGTGAATCGAAGCCAACGTCAACACTGCGAAGGTTCGCGAGCGTGCGCACCAGAAGTCCGGCACCGACGAGCACAACGATCGCGAGCGCGACTTGCGCCACTACGAGGGCATTGCCGATGCTGAACCATTTCCCGCTGCCACGACCCGAGCGCGTGGAGCTCCCCTCGCCTTCCTTGAGGGCGGGCGTCAAATCAACGCGCATGCTGCGAAAAGTCGGCGCGATGCCGAAAAGGATTCCGGTGAGCAGCGAGATCACAACGGTGAATCCGAGGACGCGCAGATCGACGCCCATGGCGAATCCCAGGGGACGCTGCTGATTGCTCGATACGAATGAAACGATGGCGTGCGCTCCCCAGTATGCGAAAAAAATCCCCAGCGCGCCGCCGAGCACAGAGAGCATTATGCTTTCCGTGAAAAGCTGCCGGACAATCCGCGCACGGCCCGCGCCCAGAGCGAGCCGAACCGCCATTTCTTTTTGCCTCGCAGCGGCCCGAGCGAGCATCAGCCCAGCGACGTTCGCGCAAGCAATCAGCAAAATGATTCCGACGGTGAGCATTAGAACGTACAGCGGATTGGAGTAGCGCGTGCGAGTGCCGGTCAAACCACTCTGCGCGGGCACAAGAGTAATTTCCGGATTATCGGCGACCGTGGATAAAGTCTTCGGGCCGTTAGCGGTTTCGGCTCCGCGCGGGCCGCCTGCAGGCGCTGCGCCTTGCGGAGCAGCCATGATGACAGGCTTATTGCCCGCGGATTGCGGCACCGGGCCACCGGATGCTCCTTGCTGAATTTGCACCGGGCTTGCTCCGGGAGGTGGTAGAGGCGCCGATGACGTGCTCCTCGGACCGTTGCCGCCAGCCGGGGTGCTTGGCTTCGGTGCAGGCGTTCCTGCCACCTCACCACTATGGAAAAGGGGGACGGCTCCGTGAAGCACCTCATTGCGGAAGAGGCCGCTCACCGGCGCTTGCGCCTGCGCGAACTGTGTTCCGGGTTTGAGCCGTCCGATAATCGTGAGCCACCAGTAGCTCACGTCGGTTTGACGGTTTCGCCAGCGCATGGGAGGGGTAATCCGTTCCGCGTTGGAAAGCGGGAGCCAGACGTCGTAATCGCTACCCGGAGTAATTCCGGTGAATCGCTGCTCGGCCACTCCAATGATGGTGAAGGAGACGCTGTTCAACTCAATCGTGCGGCCGATCACGTCGCGAGCGCCGCCGAAGGCGCTTTGCCAATAGCCATAGTTGAGCACGGCCACCGGCGCGGCGGCTGGCGTGTCGTCGGTCGCATCGAGGAGACGCCCAGTGGCGGCTTTAATGCCCATGGTGCGGAAGAAGTCGCCGGAAACTAGCTGGCCGTTGATTACGGTTGCCGGAGCGTTCCCTGTCAGATTCAACCTGCCGGTATTGGCAAAGGCGGCTGTCCCCGAAAAAATATTTGCTTGAGCGATTTCGCGAAACATTGGCTCGGAAAACGAGCAGCCGCCGGGATTCTTAGCGCCGAGGCGCATATCGTTTACACAATCGCCAGCGGATTGGTACCCGTAAACGTTGGGGGAGTTGCGCGCACCCCACTGAAGAAGGACAAGCTGCGAAGGATTTTCGACCGGGAGTGATCGCAGCATTACGGCGTCAATCAAGCTGAATATGGCTGTGTTTGCGCCAATGCCAAGCGCCAGAGTGAGGATCGCGACAGCGCTGAAGCCCGGTGATTTGCGGAGCATGCGAAGCCCATAGCGAACGTCCTGCCAGATTTGCTCCAGCCAAACGACGCTCCACACCTCTGCGCGTCTCCTCCTTCACGCGCGTCACATTTCCAAATTTTCGCATGGCTGCATACCTCGCGTCTTCCGGCGACATGCCGCGCTCAATGTTGTCTTGCGTTTCACGAGCAATGTGATCTCGAATGTCAGCGTCGAGTTCATCGAGTATTCGTTTGCGCCGGCTCATGATTCGCCTCCAGAACGCTCGCTACTCATATCGCAGCGCGACCATCGGGTCCACGCGCATCGCCCGCCGCGCCGGGACGTAACACGCCAGCACCGCAACAAGCGCGAGCAAAATGGCGACGCCCGCGAACGTTTCGAAATCGGTCGCGCTGACTCCGTAGAGGAGGCTGGACATCAGCCGCGCCAGCCCGAACGCCGCCACAATGCCGACGGCAATCCCGGCGCCCGCGAGCTTCAGCCCTTCGCCGACGACCAGCCGAAAAACGCCGCGCCGCGGCGCGCCGAGCGCCATGCGAATACCAATCTCATGCGTGCGCTGCGCCACCGAATACGAAATCACCCCGTAAATTCCAATCGCCCCGAGAACCAGCGCCAGCCCGCTAAACAAGCCCAGCAGCACCAGCGTCATTCGGCGCGTCGCCAGCGAATTGCTCACCAGTTCTTTCATCGTCGAAATGGCGATCAGCGGCTGATCTTTGTCAATCGACTGCACCGCTTCGCGAATCGCCGAAGTCAGCGCCGCGGGATCGGCTCCCGATTTCACAACCAATGTCATGTCGCTGTTGGCGTCCTGCCGAAACGGTACATACACTTCGAGCCGCGCTGGATTCGCCAGTCCGTACATTTTTGTGTCGCCCACGACGCCGACGATCGTGCACCACTTCGGCGGATTCTTCTCCGACGGATGGCCGAACACAAAGCGTTTGCCAACGGGATCCTCGTTCGGAAAAAAACGCCGCGCCACCATTGCGTTAATCATTCCGACGAACGGCGCATTTTCGTTGTCGGCATCGGTGAAGGTCCGCCCGCGCAGCAGCGGGATTCCGAGTGTGGCCACGAAGCCCGGGCTGACGGTGTGAACATCCGGATGCGGATAATTGCCCGGCCTTGGCAGGGCCATTCCTTCAATCGTAATGTCGGTGCGACCGTGACTGTCCGCCAGCGGAATGTGGGTTCCTACCGCGGCGAATTCAACTCCTGGCAGTGCGCTCACGCTATCAAGCACTTGCTGCCAAAAATTTAGAACCGCCGGATCTTTAGAATATTGCTGCGTGCGCAACTCTATTCCCATGGTAAGCACGCGATCCGGCCGAAACCCCGGATCAACCTCCAGCAAACGATACAGGCTTTTCATCATCAAGCCCGCGCCCACCAGAAGAATCAGAGCCGACGATATTTCCGCAATAGCCAAGGCGCCGCGAACCCGGTTTTGGGCCGCGCCCGCGCTCGCCGCTCGCCCGCCTTCTTTCAATTCGGATTGCACGTCCGGCTTCGTCAACTGCAAAGCGGGCGCCAAACCGAAAATAAAGGCTGCCAGCACGACAACACTCGCCGCAAAAAGAAGGACCCCGCTATTTAGATTCGCCGCGGCGCCGGACAGCAAGCCCGCAGGAATCAGCTGTCCCATCCCGCGAATCCCGCCAACCGCGAGCACCAGTCCCAGAGCGCCGCCGAGAAAAGCCAGAACGAAGCTCTCCGTCAGCAGTTGGCTGATAATGCGGCCGCGGCTTGCGCCGAGGGCAATGCGCAACGCAACTTCCTTGGTGCGGCTTGCCCCGCGAACTAGGAATAGGTTTGCCACATTCGCGCACGCGATCAGAAGCACGAACATCACCGCGCCAAATAGCACGAGGATCGCCGGCTTTATATCCTTGACGAACACGTCGCGAATCGGCTGCAGCGCCACGCTGAACTGATCGTTGCTCCCGGGATACTCCTTCTCGATCCGCGCTGCAATGCCTTCCATCTCCGCGCGCGCTTGCGCGAGCCTTACGCCCGGCGCTAGCCTCCCGATCACCACCATGTCTCCGCGTTCGCCGCGCTCCTTGATTGCGTCGGCATTGTTCGTGGCCCATACGCCGATCGGCAACATGACGTCCGTCTTGTCAACCGAGCGGTAATTTGACGGCAACACTCCAACGATCGTGAAGCTGCGGCCATCGAGGGTAATCGTTTTACCGACAGCGTTGGGATCGCCTCCCAGATGAGATTGCCATAAGGAATAACTCAGCAGCAGCACCGGAGCCGTTCCGGCTTTCTCTTCCGATGTATCAAAATCCCGCCCGAGAAACGGGCGGACACCCATCATGGATAGAAAATTCGGCGAGACCGCGTCCCCGCTGATACTTTCCGGTTGCGTTACGCCCGCGAGATTGAAATCGACAGATTGAACGGCGGCCATCTGCGAAAACGCGTGGCTCTGGTCGCGCCAATCGAGGAAGTTTGGATAGGACACGCTCACGGTCCCAATTCTCGGCGTCGTCTCGTGTAGCACGACCAGCCCCGCGGGGTCCTTGTACGTCAGCGGCCGCAAAAGAACGGCGTAGACCACGGAGAAGACCGCGGTGTTCGCGCCAATGCCGAGCGCGAGTGTCAGCGCTGCAACGGCGGTGAAGCCAGGATTCTTGCGTAGCATGCGCAGGCCGAAACGGATGTCCGCGAATAGCTGTTCGAGCCAAACGAAATTCCAAACTTCCAGCGTCTCTTCCTTGACCATAGTCACGTTGCCGAACTTCCGCATGGCCGCGTAGCGCGCTTCTTCTGGAGACATACCGCGATCGATGTTGTCTTGGGTTTCCCGCGCGATGTGATCGCGAATGTCTGTGTCGAGTTCCTCGAGGATGCGCTTGCGACGGTTCATGATTCGTCCTCCTGTCTGGCTGGCCGGAGAATGCGCGCGATCGCATGTGCCAACTTGTCCCACTTGCGGGTTTCCAGCGTGAGTTGGCGCCGGCCCTTCGGCGTTAGTTTGTAAAACTTGGCGCGGCGGTTATTTTCCGAAGTGCCTTCTTCGACGGAAATCCATCCGCGCTTGATGAGCCGGTGCAGCGCGGGATACAGCGATCCCTGCTCCACCTGCAACACGTCCTCGGAATTGAATTCGATGGCTTTGGCGATGGCGTGGCCGTGGGCTGGGCCCAAGAGGAGGGTACGGAGAATCAGCAAGTCCAGGGTTCCCTGCAAGAGCTCGATGCGTTCGCGTTCTTCTTTAGTAGACATTCTAGGTGAACATACGGCGCTTCCAGTAGAATGTCAAGGTGAACCAGCTCCTCGGAATTGAAGAGCGGCGTAAATTGAAAAACGCGCGGCTATTGCGGCGCGGGGCCTCGGACAATCTGGACAAGTTCATCGGGGCGGATTTGCTTTGCGAAAGCAGCTTTTACCTGGCTGGCGCTCATCGAAAAGTAGATCAATGCACCCTTGGAAGGTTCGTCGAGCGGCAGGCCGATTTGAGCGCGCCCGAGCAGGCCTCGGGCGACATCCGTTTCGCTCGATTCAGCTAGCGGGATTTGCCGCAGCAGAAGCGCTTTAGCTTGCTGGAGCTCTCCGTCGGTCACATTTTCTTGCTGCATAGCGACCAGATCGCGCCGAATCAGAGCTTTTGCTTTCGAAACGTTTGCCGGATCACAGGCATACGTGACGGTGTAAATCGTTCTGGTTTTATCCGCGCTCATTCGAACGTCCACGGTGTACACGTAGCCGCTCACCTGGCGCAGGTCGTGATACAGGCGTGTCGCATAGAAGCCGCCGCCAAGGACGTGGTTGCCCAACTGCAGCGGATAATAGTCAGGATCGAATCGCGTAATGCCCACGGTTTCGGCAAGGTCAACCGAATCCTGAAGCTGGCTCGGATCAGAAACATTCGCTGCGGAGGCCTTGTTGGGCGGAACGGGAGGGAATTCAATTTCCGGCTTAGGACCGGAAGCTTTCCAGCCTCCGAACCATTTCTCGATCGCGGTTCTAGCTTCCTCCGGAGTAATGTCGCCGATCACCACGATCGTGGTGAGATCGGGACGAAAAGTCTTGGCGTAATACTGTTTTACGTCATCGAGAGTGACCGAGGATACCGTCTGCGGCGTAACTTCACGAAGCGCGGGATCTTTCGCCGGAAAGAGCGCCGTGTGCAAAGCTCGGCTGGTCTGATAGCCAGGACTCTTCATTCTACCAGCCATGTACTGCGCTGTTTGCGGCTTGATGACCTGGAAAGCCTCATCGGGGAGAGCGGGGTTCAATTCATTGTCAGCCAGCAATTGCACTCCGCGCGAAAAATCCGGTTTTAGGACTTCGAGCGAGAAATCGAAGCCGGCGGATTCTTCGGCCGCTATATCGTCGAGAGCTTTTTGAAACGCCAGACGGTCCAAGCTTTTTGTGCCGTACGAAAACATTTCATCCAGCACATCGTTCACTCCGTCCTTTCCCGGTTCCACTTGCATTTGCGGGTTGTTCCGGACGTTTCCTTGAACCGTAATCGTCGGCGTTATTTTCTCCGTGCGGACGATTAGGCGAAGCCCATTTGGCAGGGTCACGTCGGAAGGCAGAGGCTCGGGGCGCGGCTTCTCGAGCGTCAGAAGCTTTGAGGCGGCCCAGGAAGGCAGTTCCACCGGCTTTTTCGGAGGGGCGGTCAGCTGCTCTCCGCCGCCAAAACCCTGGGCGGATACCGGACCGCCGGCCGGCTGCGGCTTCAGCACCGCCGTAATGGATTCCTGATCTACTAAATATTTTTTGGCCACTCGATTTACGTCTTCAAGCGATACGCGTTTCATTGCATCCACGTCATCGTCGGGCGACTTTCGCCCTTCTGCCGCAAGGGCTTCCGACCACGCTTCCGCAAGCCCGGGGATTGAGTTTCGGCGAAACTCAACTCTGGCAAGTTCTTTGCGCTTGGCGGCTTCCACGAGTTCGGCGGGCACACCGTTTGCCGCATAGTCGGAGATGATCTTGCGCATCTCTGCGATGACAGGAGCCGCATCACCTTCCGCGGGCAAAACGGCAGCGCTATACATCACACTCGCCTTCGGAAATGTTTCCGCAAGGCCGAATCCTGTTTCGAGCGCTTTTCCTTGCGGCACCAGCGCGTACAAATTTCCGCGCTGGCTTCCCAAGACATCGCCCAGAATCTGCACCGCGGGAAAATCAGGACTCTCGGTCCCAGCAACACGATAGGAAACAAATGCCAATAGGTAGGGCAGGTTGCTATCGAGCGTAAACGACTCCGACTTTACCGGAGGCAGCGTAATCTCCGGGCGCATCGGCAAAGTTTTCCGCTCAATTTTTCCGTATAGCTCCTTCACTGTCGCGAGGACAGCGGTCGGGTCGACATTTCCCGAGATCACCAGAATGGCGTTGTTGGGCGCATACCACTTTTTATAGAAATCTTTGAGCATCGCGCCGGTCGTGGCCTCGAAAGAGTCGTGAGTTCCGAGCGCGTCGTGGCTATACACCGTTCCGGAGAACATGTCCTCATTCAAACGCGTGATGAACTTATAGGTGGGATTCGAGAGGTCGCGTGCAACTTCCTGCTCAATGGCGCCTTTTTCAGTCGCCCACTCCGACTGCGAGTCTTCGACATCCTGCATGCAAGCCGCGTCGAGCCGGAGGGCAATGTCTAGATCGGAAGCGGGGACTGTCTCGAAGTACTGAGTGATGTTCTGCTGCGTATCGGCATTGCCGGCGCCTCCGAGCTGGGCATAAATGGCAGCCGTCTGATCAGCATTTACTCCGGCGCATCCGCGGAAGGCCATATGTTCCTGGGCATGAGCCATTCCTGGAAAGCCCGCGGGTGTTTCATTTCCGCCGACCAGATAGTTTTCTTCGACGGTAACCACGGGAGCGAGCGGGTCGCGAACGATCACCACTCTCAGCCCGTTTTCCAGGGTCGCTCTGGTCACGTCGGCATTTCCCGCAGGCTTTTCTTGCCCAGAAATTAAAGAACTCGCGATCAGGACAGCGGCGCAAATGCTAAGTGAACGGAGCAATGTGGTTCCCCTTTGTGAGACAGGCAGCTAGTGTATTCCAGAAATGCGCCCGGCGTGCGCATCAAGAACTTCGAACCTCAACAATAGTTGGATGCATTAAGGCCCAAGAACGGCTGCTGGCGCCCGCGACGAGTGCCGGAATAACAAAGTCAGTCTTGCGAAAATGCAGGGATCTACCGCTTCGCCATCTGCTTTGCCTGGAGCGCGCGAGCCTCGATCTCGGTACGGCAGTGGAGAAGCACTTCGCTGGTGTTACGAAGGGACTTGCCGTCGAGATTATCCGCATCTTCCGGGAGCAGATTGATGATGTGGCCCAACTCATGCAGTAGCGTCGCCATCTGCGCAGGCAGGGTATTGCCGGCATAGATTCCAACGGTCAGAAGCCGCGTGCCCTCTATCTGTAAAGGACCTCCTTCTTGACCTAGCTTTAGCACCTTCCCCAGAGGCTTGTAGAACGCGCCGTTTGCGTTGATCGTGATCGTGGTGTGAGCTCCCCCATCCTGGGTCGCCCTCGCCACGTAGGGCTGCTGCACGACGGCAAGGGAATCTTCTCTCAAGAATTTGAAAATATCCTGCTGACCATGGAGATCAAGCGAAAAACTGAGCGACTGGAGAGTAGCCGCGGGGCGCTCCCCCTTCGAACTAAACCATTCGGCGCAAACATTTTGAGAACGAAGTATGTCCAGGACTTCATCGCGAGCCCGCGCGATTTTCTGGCCAGGCTTGCCGAGCGCCGAGAGTTCTGCGGGAACACTGTCTTCGGCCTCGTTGCACGGTAACGTGTGGGGAACACGTGCGATCGCAGCAGCATCCTGAGAGCAAGAATTATCCACCGAGTCGCTCGGCGCTACAGGGAAAGCAGCATCCAGGCAGACACCTTCCGGTGAGCCGGAGACGCTCGAAACGTCGCTCGTCCCGCTGATTGTTAACGGCAATTCCATTCCATCGGTCCGTCGCCCGCCGGGGAATAGATTCGGGGGATGCTCCTGGCATTTCGCCAGCCAGGCTCCCGCCTTGATTCGATTGCCGTGTATTTTGGAAACGTTGAGAAAAATTGGGCTTTGCGAATGGGTGGGTGTGCAGCAAATCAAACAAACAGCCAGAACAAGAAAGATAGCCGGCGAGATCTTGATTGCGGCCAACATTGCTTCCTCCCCTGCCCCAACTGCGCAGCCAGCAAAGGCCGTCTGCAGGGGAGCTCTCTCGGATGGCCACCAACCCGATCAAGCTGAGCAAACGGCTCCATCGATTACTGAGGCTAACGGGAAGACGAGAATTCCCGTACGAAGTCACCTCAAATGTTTCTGGAATTCTTGCGAGTTAGAAATTGGCGTGGCGAATTTATAGTGCGTATGTACTTTTCATTTGTTTGGCCACGCTAAGCAAGGATTTGGGAGCGGCCAAACCAGGACAAAGAGTCAGATTTTCTTGCGATCTTCCGGGAGGGCCGGCTTGGCGGACCATGCGTTATCGGAGACGTAATAGGGCGAGGAGACGGTAAATATGCGCTCGTTACCCTTAACAAGCAAGGTCCACTCAAGCAGACGGCCTCGCTGGTTGTGAAGAAAATACTCGTACCAATGATCTTCTACCAATTCGGGAATCACGACGACAATGCGCCGATCGGGATGCTTCTCCGATAGATCCAGAATAAATTGCACCACCGGCAAAATAATAAAGCGGTAGGGAGACGGCAGAATTACGAACTGCGGCGGCTCGCTGCCGGCTTCGAGGAAAGGCCGCTCGACGTAGCGCTGCCAGTCGTCATGCAGTAGCTCGGAATGCTCACCTGGTTCAACGTGAACGGCTATGATTTCCGGCGAGATGCGGGAAGCGAATTCCAGCGCCTGTTTGCTGATAATGCTCCAGCGATCGAGGGGCACAACCACGATGGGAGAGCGCCCGTGGTTGGCTGGAGAGACCGGCTCGCTGGTGGTCGTGGCAACCAGGACCTCGTGGTAGTGGCGCCGCACTCTGCGAAAGAAAAATATCAGCAAAGGAATGAAGATCAGTGTGATCCAAGCGCCTTCGGCGAACTTCGCGACAAGGACGACAAGGACAGTAACCGCCGTAACAAAGCCACCCAAGCCATTGACCAGCGCGCTTTTGAACCAGTGTGGCCCGCGCTTTTTTCGCCAATGCATGACCATGCCGAACTGCGACAAAGTAAACGCGAGGAACGCTCCCACCGCATACAGAGGAATCAGATTGTCCGTAATTCCCCCAAAAGCAATCAGCAGGACGGCTGTCAAAACGGCTAAAACCACGATCCCGTAGGTGTAGACAAGGCGCCGGCCGCGATACCCGAAAGCATGCGGAAGATAATTGTTCGAGGCGATGGCCTTGCACAGGCGCGGAAAATCCGCGAACGCGGTATTGGCCGAAAGCGAAAGCACTAATAGGATGGACGCAATTGTCAGGTAGTAGAAAATTCCTCTTCCAAAAACGGCGGCAATCAACATCGAGAGCAGGCTCTGGTAACCGGGCTGGCCCGGATCAGTAGCCGCAATGCCATACGCCTTCACAAGATAAGAAATGCCAGCCAGCAACACAGCCAAGAGAAAAATAATAATCGTCAAAGTCTTCTGTGCGTTCTTAACGCCAGGCTCGCGAAACGCTTTCACGCCATTGCTTACGGCCTCAACTCCTGTCAACGCAGTGCATCCACTCGAAAACACTTTCAATAAAAGCCAGAAACTCACGGCTTGGGTTATGGGTGGAGGCGGAGGCAGGGGCGCCATCGGCAAAGGATGCCCGCCGGCGAGCAAGGCCCGCACCAATCCACCGCCAATAGTGATCAAGAGCGTCCCTACAAAGAAATACGTCGGGACCATGAAAATAACTCCAGCGTCCCGGACTCCCCTGCAGATTAATTACGGTAATGATGAAAAGAATCCCGACGCAAATGGCGACGGTGTGAGGCAAGAAGGAAGGAACGGCGGATACCAAAGCTCCCACGCCGGCGGAAATGCCGACCGCAGCTGTAAGAATGTAGTCCGTCAACAAAGCAGCGGCGGCCAACAAGCTCGGAAACGCTCCCAGATTGTAGCGCGCCACGGTGTAGGAGCCGCCGCCGGCCGGATAAGCTTCAATCGTTTGCCGGTAAGAAAAATAAACGATGATGAGTAAAGTGATGATGGCCGCGCTGACGGGCACAATGTACCGAACACCCAGAAGCCCCAGCGGGATTAGCAAGTAAAGCGCCGCTTCCGGCCCGTACGCCGCCGAACTAAGGCCGTCCAACCCAAAAATGGGAATGCCGCGCGCAGGACCAATTTGTTCCGCGCGTTCGTCGGTCGTCTTGATGGGCTTGCCAACAAGCAAGTCGAGGATATTCATGTGCGGTTCAGTGTAGTCCTGCGCTAATTTTGAGCCAGTCCATTTGCAACGAGAATAGGAGGAATGTCAACCGTTGCAAGCGGCGTGAGCCAGGGCGGTTATAGCGAGCAGAGACTCCTTCCAACTGTATCAACTGAGAACGGCCTTGAAGCTAACCCAAAGCGCAGCCAATGTGCTTGCAAGGACAGTTGATCTCACACATGCTACATGAGCCTTGTTTCAGAGGCGTTACGAGCACCATTCCTCAAGGGAAGAAGCCTCGAGACCACGGATTGCGATGGACCGATGCCCGGAACAAAGCCCACCGACACCTCCTCAGATGAAACACCCGGCACACAGCCGGATCGGCTAACGAACCGCGACGGCGAAAATGGGAAGCGCCCTGGTTTTCTGCGGCAAACCTTCGCGATTTTGGGACCGGGAGTCATCACGGGAGCAGCGGACGACGACCCCTCCGGAATCTCAACCTACTCAGTGGCCGGCGCGGCGTATGGGTATGCGACGCTGTGGATCGCATTGATCACGTTTCCGCTTATGTCCTCGGTGCAGCTTATGTGCGCGCGGCTGGGAATGGTTACGGGGCAGGGCCTGGCTGCGGCGGTGCGCGACAATTATCCGCGCTGGGTGCTGTGGGGAGCGTGTTCGATCCTGGTCGTAGCGAACGTCATTAATATTGGAGCCGATCTAGGCGGTATGGCGGAAGCGACGCAACTCATCACGGGAATTCGGCCGCTTGTATGGATACCCTTCTTCGCCTTTCTAATTCTTGGGCTGCTGTTCTGGACTTCCTACCAACTGATTGCGCGTGTCTTCAAGTGGATGACGCTGGTGCTCTTTGCGTATGTGCTGACATCTTTTTTTGCGCATGTGGATTGGAAGCAGGCGCTCCGGGTGACGCTGGTGCCGCACCTGGAATGGTCACGCGGATTTCTGGCGGTGCTCGTGGGGATTCTTGGGACGACGATTTCTCCTTACCTCTTTTTCTGGCAGGCAGCGGAGGAAGTTGAAGAAGACCGGCTAAAAGGACAAACGACGCTTGCGCAACGCAGAGGCTCGACTCTCAAGGAACTAAAGGATGCGCGCACGGATACGATGGTCGGGATGTTTTTCTCGAACTTCATCATGTACTTCATCATCTTAACCACTGGCGCCACCTTGCACGCGCACGGACAAACTAGCATTACTACGGCGAGGGAGGCGGCTGAAGCACTTCGTCCTCTGGCGGGAAATGGCGCTTATCTGCTCTTCACGCTGGGGCTAATCGGCACAGGAATGCTGGGAGTGCCGGTGCTGGTTGGATCGAGCGCGTACGCCGTGGCGGAAGGTGCGAATTGGCGGGGATCGATGTCCGACCGGCCAAAACAAGCGCGAGCGTTTTACGGAGTGATGGCAGTGGCAATGACGTTGGGATTCGCGGTGAACTATATCGGATTGAATGCAGTGAAAATGCTGTTCTGGTCGGCGGTGATCAATGGACTGTTGGCGCCGCCGTTGATTCTGCTGGTGATTCTTTTGACGAGCAGCCGCAAAGTGATGGGAGAACACGTGAATTCGCCGGTGCTGCGATATCTAGGCTGGGCGACATTTGTGGTTATGACGGCGGCAGCGGCTGGAATGCTCATCACCTCGTGAAGCATGCGAGAATGAACCCGGACTTCTAAAGAGTAATGTTCAACCTCACTCGCCTGATCATCGCTGCCGCCAAACCAACCCTGGAACACAGCATGAGGCGCTGGCTGGTCCATCTTGGCGCCTTGGGCTTCATTCCACTTGGACTGATTGACAGCTCGATCATTCCACTGCCGGGGAGCATGGATGTCCTGACGATTATATTGGCGGCGCGGAGCCCGGAGTTGTGGTTCTACTACGCGGTGATGGCGACGGTGGGGTCGGTGCTAGGAGGGTTCGTCACGTACCGGCTGGCGCGCAAGGGCGGGGAAAAATCGCTGGAAAAGCGACTGTCGGTGAAGTCGATGAAGCGCGTTGTGAAGCTTTTTGAGCGCTGGGGATTCGCGGCAATTGCGATTCCGGCGCTGCTGCCGCCGCCGATGCCGTTGGTGCCTTTTCTTCTGGCGGCGGGGGCGATGCAATATTCCGCGAAGAAATTCGTGTTGGCGATGGCACTGGGACGAATTGCGCGGTATTCGATCCTCGCGTATTTGGCGGCGCGTTATGGAAGGAAGATGTTGCCGTTTTTAATGCAACATGGGCACCCGATTGTGGCCGCGGTTGTGGGTGTTCTTGTGACGTTGGTGTTGGTTTTCGTCGTGACGCGTGGAATGAAAAGCAAAAGACGCGCGAAGAGTTAGCCCAGGCCGGCGCAGCATGCTGCGCCACTACAAGGGACCAAGTCGAACGGCCTTGACAGGGCCGACGTGTGGGCCTAGTCTCCATCGGTTTCGGGAGAGTTCACCGGAGGGGTGTGACGATGAGGATTGCGTGTGGGATTGTGGTGCTCGCATTCATGACCGCAGGGGCGGCGCAGGCGGCGGAGAATTATGAAGTGGTCGTCGAGCGGAACGTGGCGGCTAAGATGCGCGACGGCGTGACCTTGCGCGCGGACATTTATAGGCCGAAGGCGGAAGGGAAATTTCCTGTGCTGCTGGTGCGCACCCCTTATGACAAGACGAATGAGATGTTGTTTGGGATGAAAGGCGCGGCACGGGGGTACGTGGTGGTGGAGCAGGATGTGCGGGGGAGATTCACGTCGGAGGGAGAATTCTACACGTTCAAGAATGAATCGTTGGACGGGTACGACACGGTGGAGTGGGCGGCCGCGCTTCCTTATTCGAATGGAAAAGTGGGAATGTTCGGCGGCTCGTATGTTGGGGCGACACAAATGTTGGCGGCGATCGCGAAGCCGCCCCATTTGGCGGGAATTTGCCCGACGGTGACAGCGTCGAATTATCACGACGGGTGGACGTATCAAGGCGGAGCGTTCGAACAGTGGTTTAACGAGTCGTGGTCGACGGGACTGGCGGAAAACACGATGAGGCGTCGCGTGGAAGAGAGCAACGCGCTGGCGGGGACGAAGACCTTGCCTCTGGCAGATTTCGAGGTGCTGGCGGCGCCTTCAGCGGTGGGGATTGCGCCCTATTTTAAGGACTGGCTGGCGCATCCGAACTTCGACGCGTATTGGAAGCAGTGGTCGATCGAAGATCATTATGGGGATATTCAGGTGCCGGTCTTGAGCTTTGCGGCTTGGTACGACATTTTTCTTGGCGGGTCGTTGAAGAATTATCAGCGATTGAAAACAGAAGCCGGAACCGATGCCGCGAAACGTGGGCAGAGGTTGGTGGTTTATGTGGGCGGACATGCGGGTGGATCGTCGAACCGATGGATAGGCGGCGTGGACTTTGGAGAGAAGCTGCCGATCGATCAGGATGAAATCACGTTGCGGTGGTACGACTCGATTCTTAAGGGTGTGGCGAACGGCGTGGAGAAGGAAAAGCCGGTGAAGATTTTTGTGATGGGGAAAAATGAGTGGCGCGATGAAGATGACTGGCCTTTGGCGCGGGCTAAGAGCACGAAATATTACCTGCACTCGAATAACGGGACTGCGAATGGGTTGGGTGGGAACGGATTGCTGAGCACGGCGGCGCCTGCGGAAGAAAAAGCGGACCAGTATGTCTACGATCCAAGCGATGCGGTGCCGACGATTGGCGGGCCGCTTTGCTGCGGTGCATTGCCGACGGGGATTGGGCCGGAAGATCAGCGGCCCGCGGAAGGGCGCTCGGATGTGCTGGTGTTCACAACGCCCGCGTTTGAGAAAGATTTCGAGGTGACGGGACCGGTGACGCTGGATTTATATGTGAGCAGCTCGGCAGTGGACACGGATTTTACCGGTATGCTGGTGGACGTTTGGCCGAACGGCTTCGCCCAGAACTTGACCAGCGGAATTTTGCGGTTGCGTTACCGCAATTCGCAAGAGAAGCCGGAACTGGCGAATCCCGGCGAGATGTATCACGTGACTGTCGACCTATGGGCGACAAGCAATGTCTTTTTGGCGGGACACAAATTGCGGCTGGAAGTTTCGAGCAGCAACTTTCCGCGGTTCGACCGGAACCTAAATACGGGAGAGATTCAGTCGCGCGGCACTCGTATGATCAAGGCCACAAATGTGATTTACCACGACAAAGCGCATCCTTCGGCCTTAATTTTACCTATCGTGCCGTGACTTGCGACCAATTGAACTGCGGCAGCATCTAAGCTCCAGTCAGTTATGCGCTAGCTTGACACTCCGAAAGAGCAGGTCTACACTACGGAGTTTTTAGATGGCCCCGAAAGCAGACAGAGGGGCGGGACTTCCATGGACAAGAAAAGGCTCGAGTACTACAAGAAGAAGTTGGCGATACGGCGCGAGGAGTTGATGAAGACGATCGCGCGCACGCAAGAAGAGGGACGAACCGCGGATGAAGATCCGACGGTGGACCTCGCGGACAAGGCCGCGAACTCCTATACGAAGGAGTTCCTCTTTGGCATGACAAATACGGACCGCACGATCCTGAACATGATCGACGCGGCGTTGAAGCGCATTAACACGGATGAATATGGAGTATGCGCGAATTGCCAGGAAGAGCTGCAGCAGAAGCGGCTCGAAGCGGTACCGTGGGCCAAGCATTGCATCACCTGCCAGGAGAAGATGGAACAAGGGTTGTTGTAGGCCCCCACTGCATACCTGAGTATAGTGGCCAGCCTGACAAGGTTGGCCACTATACGTTTAGGGCTTCGCTGTGCCTGATTTTACTTTAGCGTACATTCCCTCTTTCAATATAAAGGCGAGGAGAGTAGATTTCTCCTTGCGTTATGGGAGAAGGCACTTCCTCAGCGGCGGCTCGAGCATCGCGGAGAGGTGTGCGCGGGTGGCTTGCGGAAGCGAGCGACGCGGTCGTCAGCGTGTTTTTCCCAGCCGGGTGCAGGATTTGCGACAAGCTGCTGGTGCGGGCGAGCCGTGTGCCTTTTTGCGAAGAGTGCCTGGATTCGTTCGAAGCGCCTGCAGAGAAGAAGTGTGAAGTTTGCGGGCAGGCACTCGGATGGTTCACGCAGAGGGAAGGAGAGCCCCTCCTTTGCCGTGCGTGCCAGCAAAAGACATACGCGTTTGAGCGGGCGAGGAGCTACGGGGTTTACGATGGGGCGCTGGTGCGAGCGATCCTCCAGTTGAAGTGGGAGCGGATGGAGCCGCTGGGTGAATGGTTTGCGGAAAGACTGGCGGAGATGGTCCGGCGTGAGGCGGGAGTCCTGACCGCAGACGTGGTCGTACCGGTCCCCTTGCACCGGGACCGCGAGCGGCAGCGCGGGTACAACCAGGCAAGCCTCATCTCGAGGCCGTTGGCTCGGAAGTTGGGGCTGCCACATAAAGCGGTCTTACTGATGCGCACAAGACCACGACCAGACAAGCAGGTGCTCAGTTTGGAGGAGCGCTGGGAGTCGGTTCGTGGCGCTTTTGCCACACGCCCGGGCAGCCAAGTTGACAATAAACGCGTCTTACTGGTAGATGATGTAATGACTACTGGGGCGACGCTTGATGCGTGTGCGAGGGCGTTGCTGGAGTCGGGTGCCAAGTCTGTACTAGGACTGACCGTAGCACGAGCGGCGAGAAATCCCCTGCCAGCCCCGGATAGTGGTAACCTGTAATCAAGGGTTAACGTAGGTTGGTTAACCTAGGGTAGCGCGATGAGCGCAAACCGGCCAAAATCGGGCGATTTCCGAGGGCGGTATGCCCCCGAAGCGGGTAGCGTCGGTGCGCCCGGGTCCGCGGATCCCGCGGACAGTAGATCCCACAACTCAATTTTGCCGAGGCGGGCCTCGCTGATGCAGGAGCCTGTGCTCGTGCTGAATGCGACGTACGAGCCGATCAACGTGACAGCGGTGCGGCGCGCCATGGTGCTGCTGCTAAAGGGCGTTGCGCAGGCCGAGGAGATGCACAGCGCGGAAGTGCACTCTGCGGCGCATGCACATAAAGTGCCGTCCGTGATTCGTTTACTTGCCTACCGGCATATTCCGCAGCAGAGCCGGGCGCTTTCGCGGAAAAATATTTTGCTGCGAGACCGGAATACTTGCCAATTCTGCGGGCGAATTTTTCCCAGCTCGGAATTGACCTTGGACCATGTTGTGCCCAGGTCGCGCGGCGGGCGCTCTTCGTGGGAAAACCTGGTGGCTTGTTGCTACCGTTGCAATAACAGCAAGGGCGACCGAACGCCAGAAGAGGCCGGGTTCAAACTCGCACGGCGGCCACGACCGTTCACCCTACATACCTCGCGGCAATTGATGCGGCTCATCGGGCACCGGGACGAGCGGTGGCGTAAGTACCTGTTTTATTAGGAGTTTTCGGCGAAAGAGGGATATCGCGAGATTTTTTGAGATATTGGAAACCTTTTGCGCTGGAACGCATCTAAATTAATAACTAACCACTTCGAGGACACACCCCGGGAAGCAGCTAAGGCTCAACGCCTTAGCTGCTTCTCTCCTTTTAAGGCCGAAATTTCTCTCTAGTATTTTTCTGCTACGTGTTTCTATCAGATTTGTCAGTTCGAGCCGCGGGGAAACTTTGCAACGCGGCTTCTTCATCAGGGAATTCCGGGAAGACCTGGTAGAGATGGGTGACTTTCAAAACTTCCTGAACGTTGCGGGATAATCCAACAACCTTCATTTCACCGCCGCCCTTTAAGACCATTACGTACATGCGAGCCAGCTCGCCAATGCCGGAACTGTCGAGGTATTGCAAGCCGCTCAGATTGAGGACGATGTGTTTGTGGTCCTCGCGGAGAAGGCGAGTGACGTTTTCGCGGAGAACGCCGACTTCAAAAAACGTGAGACGCCCTCGAAGATCGATGAGAGAAGCTTGTGGCGTATGCCGGATGGTCGCGGAAAAGTCCAATATGAGCTCCTGAAGGCTGGTAGGCATAATTCTACTGTGCCGGAGGAATTCGGAACAGGAGATTTCGTCATCAAGAAATATGGTGAGGTGCGGAATCACGCTCTGACCGATCGCAGATTCGTTATTGGCTGGAGATGCCCCCGATGCCGTTCTCTCTCCACCGTGATTTTTTCTCGTGTCAAGAAATCTGCCGCTTACTTCGCCCGGCCTCGATATTGCTCCTCGCTGACGTGTTCCAGCCAGTCGACCACCTTGCCGTCCTTCTTTTCTTGAATGGCGATGTGCGTCATCGCCGTGGTTGCAGCGGCACCATGCCAGTGCTTCTCCCCGGGCGAGAACCAAACCACATCTCCGGGCCGAATCTCCTCGATTGGACCTCCCCAGTGTTGCGCGCAGCCGCAGCCTGACGTGACGATGAGTGTCTGACCAAGCGGATGCGTGTGCCATGCAGTCCGCGCACCCGGCTCGAAAGTTACGCTCGCGCCTTGAACAAACGCCGGATCGGGCGCTTGAAAAAGCGGATCAATCCGAACTGTGCCAGTGAACCAATCGGACGGGCCTTTACCGGAAACTTGCGACCCAACTCTTTTAATTTCCAATGGGGCGTCCTCTCCTGATACTCAGTTAAGCCTTCAGAAGTGCCTGCACGTAAGCGCGTTTCAACGGAAGCCGCCGAAGGACTTTTCCGGTTGCATCGTAGAGGGCCGCGGCGATCGCTGGAGCAGCGAGGGCGTTGGCGGCTTCGGAGCCTCCGCCGTATGCGCCGACTTTGGGATTGTGAATGAGGACGATTTTGAATTCGGGAGTGTCCGTCATTTTGGCAATGGGATACGTATTCCAGTCGCGCGAAGTAATGCCGCTCTCATCGAACATCGCTTCTTCGTAGAGCGCATGGCTGATGCCCATCATGGCGCCGCCTTCGACTTGCCGTTTTAGTTGAGCAGGATTGACGACGATGCCAGGATCCACGGCGATGGTGTATTTTTCGACGGCGATGGCGCCAGTGCTGGGCGTGACGGCGATTTCGCAGACGCAGGCCCAGTAGGTTCCCGAGCGGAACATTGCGGAGACGCCGCGGCCACGAACGGGAATTGAGCCGACCGATTTTGTGCCCGTGCGAGGCGAAGGACGCGTGCTCCAGCCGCTTGCGTCCCGGACATGCTTGAGAACGTTGATGAGGCGCTCTTCTTTGGCGTGGTCAATTCGAAATTGAATCGCATCAGCGCCGGCGAGAGCTGCGGCTTCGCTGAAGGCGAGTTCGCGCGGATAGTTTTGCTGGTACTGGCCGGGGGTGCGCATGCTGTGATCGCGAAGGCCGACGGCGAGCGGCGAAGCTTTTTGTCCCACCTGGAACGTGCCGTGGCCACGCTCGGCGACATTGGGAACGAGATCGTAAGACCACGGATCGGACCAGAAGTTAACCGTAGAGCTGGTGAATCCGGAGCCGCCGCCTCCAGGCGCCGGCATGGTCGGAAGTCCGGCAAGGATGGCGCCGATGGGTCGATCATCCTGGAAGGCCGGCATGTAGTGATCTATCTGGTAGCCAGCGATTCTTCCTTTTTCGTCGAGAGCGAATTCGACATCGGCGAAAGCAGCCGGGGATTGCGTGGACCACTGCAAATCTTCGGCACGCATCCACTGAACGCGCACAGGTTTTCCAACAGCCTGGGACAGGAGTACGGCGTCGTCTTCCGCGCCAGAGTTGCCGCCGTTGGAGCGGCCGTAGTGCCCTGCTCCCGGATGTGTGTGAACGATAATGTGATCAGGCGTGGTGCCGAGCATTGTGGCGATTTCGCCGCGCAAAGCCTGCGGATTTTGATTGTGTGTGTGGAGGTGGACTGTGCCGTCGGGCGTGACGTCTGCAACGGCTATCGTGGGGCCGATGGGGGCGTGCTTCATGAAGGGAAAGTGATACGTGGCAGAGAGTTTTTTCTTAGCGGAAGCGAGCGCTGCAGGTACATCACCTTTGCTTGCGTCGCTCTTTGTAACTTGCGCGGTGGTCCAATCGGCTTCTTTGCGCAGGGAATCGTAGAGCTTTTCGTTCCCGGGCAAGCCCTTCCATTCTGTCCATTTGGTTGCGGCGGCGACTTGCTGCGAAGCCTGAATGGCTTCCCACTCGGTTGGAGCGACGACTCCAACGAGATTTCCTTTCACGACGACTTGCGCATTCGGGAATTTCTTTTTATCCAATTCGCCGGCGGAGACAAGAGTGGAGCCGAGCGTTTTGGGATGAACCATGCGTGCATGCAACATTCCGGGAAGGCGGATGTCGGTGGCCCAGGTTTCTTTTGCCGTGACTTTGGAGGCGATGATGGAGTTTGGGTGCGATTTGCCGATGACGGTGTAGGCGCTAACAGGCTTCATCGGCGGATCGCCTTCGACTCGCAATCCCGTGATGCCGGTCAGCTCTCCACTGACGGGAATGGTGAGTTTGAGCTGCTGGTCTTTGACGAGGTCGCCATAAGAGATGGACTTGCCGCCGCCGGAAAAGACGCCGTCTTTGGCAGTGAGTTGGTCTTTCGGGACGTTGAGTCGTTCTGAAGCAAGATCGAGAAGCGCTTGATAAGTATACGCGGCGGCTTTGCGGATGTTGGGAGTGCCGCGGCCGAGGAAATCGAAAGCGCCGCTGCCATCCGGCGTTTGATCGGTGTGCCCAGCGACGACGGTGGTGATGGACTCGAAGGAGACGCTCAATTCGTCGGCAACAATCTGGCGATATGCCGTGAATGTGGTGCCCTGACCGAAGTCGCTCTTGCCGGTGCGAATGAGGACGGTGTTGTCCGGATGTATTTCGATCCAGGAACTAAGTTGAGTGGGATCGAGGGAGTTCTTGAACGGAGCCCCGGTGACTTTCGGGGCCTGGAAACCCTGAGCTTTGAGGAGGGAAGGACCGACGAATGCGACGCCCACAACGAGTGCGCCGCCAGTTTTGACAAATTGTCTGCGGGAGAGAGTAGCTTCATAAACCTTGAAGGTGTTTTCAGCGGCGGTGGTCATGGCTTACCTCCCCTTTCCCATAAGCGAAGCGGCGTGTTTTACGGCGTCGATAATTGCGGCATAGCTGCCGCAGCGACAGAGGTGCGGCGATGGCCCTTCGGTGGTGAAGGCAGCCTTAATTTGTGCGTCGCTGGGATTGTGATTTTTCTCGAGGAGTTCGGTGGCGACGATCATCATTCCACTTTGGCAGAATCCGCAGAGAGGAGTTTGCTCTGCGATCCATGCTTGCTGGATCGGGTGGAGCGTGTCTTTTGCTTCCTCCGCCGAGAGGCCTTTTTGCTTTGCCCATCTCGCGGGCAGACCCTCGAGCGTGGTGATCTCCTGGTTCGCTACGGTCGAGACAGGCGTGACGCACGAACGCACTTCCTTGCCCTCGACCAGTACGGAGCAAGCGCCGCATTGTGCGAGTCCGCAGCCAAACTGCGGACCAGAGAGCTGGAGATCGTTGCGCAACACGTAGAGGAGTGGCGTATCGTCGGGTGCCTGAACCTCACGCTGAACCCCATTGACGATAATCTTGACCATAGCCAGCTCCTTCCAATGTCACGTTCTGGGTTCGATTCTACTCTCGAAAGCATACGAGCAGGTACGCCATCTCCGTTGCTTTCTGGTTTCGCGATTCACTCTGATTTGAGAGAAGCCATATCGATGGAGAAGCGATACTTCACATCGGACTTCAGCAGTCTTTCGTAGGCTTCATTCACTTTCTGGATGGGAATTACCTCAACATCCGAAGTGATGTTGTGCTTCCCACAGAAATCCAGCATCTCCTGCGTTTCGGCGATGCCGCCGATAGGCGAACCCGAAATGCTGCGGCGACCCATGATCAGTCCGAACACCGAAACCGCGAGAGGTTTCTCGGGTGCGCCAACCATAACGATGTTGCCATCGCGGCGCAGCAGATGGAGGTAGGCGTTGACGTCGTGATCGGCGGAGACCGCGTCAAGAATGAAGTCGAAGCTGCTGGCGTGCTTTTGCATTTCGTCCGCATTCCGAGAAATGACGACCTCATCTGCTCCGAGCCGAAGCGCGTCCTCTTTTTTGCTGGGCGAAGTCGAGAACACAACAACGTGGGCTCCGAGCGCATGTGCAAACTTCACACCCATGTGGCCCAGCCCTCCGAGCCCGACGATGCCAACCTTTTTGCCCTTCGTCACGTCCCAATGATGCATCGGCGAGTACGTGGTAATCCCAGCGCAAAGTAAAGGAGCGACTCCTGCCAGATTCAGGTTCGACGGCACTCGCAATACAAACCGCTCGTCGACAACAATGCTGTCCGAGTAGCCACCATAGGTCACACCTCCCAGATGCTTATCGGGAAAGTTGTAAGTTAACGTGAAATTCGGACAGAACTGCTCGAGGCCTGCTTTGCACTCCGGGCAGGTGCGGTCCGAATCCACCATGCAGCCGACCGCGGCAAGATCACCTTGCTTGAACTTCTTGACGGCCGAGCCGACTTTCGTGACTCGGCCGACAATTTCGTGTCCGGGGACGCAGGGGTAGACGGTGGGCATCACGCCGCTCCACTCGTCGCGGACTTGATGCAGATCGGAGTGGCAGATGCCGCAAAACAGAATTTCGATCTGCACGTCATTTTCCGTCGGGTCGCGCCGCGGAATTGTGGCCGACGCCATAGGTGATGTCGCACTTGCAGCCGAATACGCTTTTGCCTTGTACATGAGTCCTCCTGATTTTTGGAACTTGTTTAAGTTCGAAATTTAGTCTGGGGCAAGCCGCTCAGCGGCCAACCATTTTCTGCAGGTGCTCCGGATACCGTGCACCCTCAACTTTGATTTTCGAAGCCGCACTGTCGATTTCGCGCAAATCGCCTGCTGTGAGTTCGATGTTTACCGCCCCAAGGTTTTCCTCCAGTCGCGACACCTTGGTCGTGCCGGGAATCGGAACAATCCATGGTTTCTGCGCCAGCAGCCATGCCAACGCGATCTGCGCCGGTGTCGCCTTCTTCTGCTCCGCAATTCTTCCGAGCAGATCAACTACCGCCTGGTTTGCTTTCCGCGCCTCAGGCGAGAAACGCGGCACGATGTTGCGGAAATCGGAACTATCGAACGTGGTTTTCTCGTCGATCTTGCCTGTTAGAAAGCCTTTCCCCAGCGGACTGAACGGCACGAACCCGATTCCGAGTTCTTCTAGCATCGGCATGACCTCTGCTTCAGGTTCCCTCCACCAGAGCGAATATTCACTCTGAAGCGCGGTGACCGGCTGAACCGCGTGCGCGCGGCGGATGGTCTTCACCCCTGCTTCCGAAAGTCCGAAGTGTTTTACCTTGCCTTGCTGAATTAACTCTTTCACCGCTCCCGCAACGTCTTCGATAGGCACGTCGGGGTCAACGCGGTGCTGATAAAACAAATCGATGACATCCGTCTTGAGCCGCTTCAGCGAGGCCTCCGCGACTTCCTTGATGTGCGCGGGCGTGCTGTCTAGCCCGGCCATCTTGCCGGTGGCCGGATCATGTTTGAACCCAAACTTGGTGGCGATCGCCACCTGCTTACGGAACGGAGCGAGAGCTTCACCCACGAGTTCTTCGTTCGTGAACGGGCCGTAGACTTCCGCAGTATCGAAGAAGGTGACGCCGCGTTCGACTGCCGCTCGAATCAGCGTGATCCCATCCTTCTTGTCCACGGCGGGCCCCAAGCCGAAGCTCAGTCCCATGCAGCCTAGCCCGAGAGCTGAAACCTCCAAGTTGCTATTTCCAAGTTTGCGCTTTTGCATTGCTACTCCTTCTGAACAGCTTCTGTCATATCAACACTAGGATTAAACGCAGGGAAAGCGGTAGCCCGATCCTTCCGATTTATTGCCTATTCCTCTTGTCACGCGAGAAATTGTTGGCATATCCAGAGCCGAGCCGCTATCTTAGGCAAGCGCCTGGGACAGCAACATTATGAAAACCTCCAGCAAAAATGCCTCTCCGCCATCAAATCGAGCGCGCGAATTGCGCAACGAGCTGGCTGCCAAGATTGCCTCGTTCATGGGTTCCGAAGAGAATCGGGCAACGGGCATTCCCGGCTTGACGCTCCATCGGCGGACCGCACCAACTGCTCCGTGCTCTATGACCTACGAGCCTTGCGTTACTTTGATGGTCCAGGGGCGAAAACGGGTAGACCTCGGAGGAACCACGTTCATGTATGGGGAGGGGCAATACCTGCTGACGTCTCTCGATTTGCCAATCGTGAGCCAGATCGTCGAGGCACCTTGCCTGGCGATGTCTATGAAACTCGACATGCCCGTGATACGGGAACTTCTCAGCCGGGAAGAGCTCCAGGTGGGTGAGCCGCGGGCTGATAGTCCCGCCATGGCAACCGGTGAAGCCACGGTGGAAATCCTGAGTGCCTGCTGCCGGCTCATCGACTTGCTCGACGCCCCGCGGGACATTCCGTTTCTGGGCAGCCTGATTCAACGAGAGATTATTTACCGAATCCTTCGTGGGCCGGAGGGGGCACGCCTCCGAGCGATTGCCACACTCGGAGATCAGAGCCACAGAACGGCAAAAGCAATTGCATGGATCAAGGCAAACTACGCGAAGCCACTGCGTGTAGAAGATCTGGCACAAATCGCTGGCATGGGCCTGTCCACGCTGCACCATCATTTCCGGGCGCTGACAGCCATGAGTCCTCTTCGGTATCAGAAGCAGATTCGATTGCAGGCAGCGCGGGCACGCATGCTCGTTGACGGCCTCGACGCCGCCAGTGCCGCCTTTGAGGTCGGATACGAAAGTGCAAGCCAATTCAATCGCGAATACAGCCGGCTCTTCGGCCAACCGCCGATGCGGGATATTCGAACTCTTCGCTCGCCAGGCGCCGTGCCCCTCGAAACGGTCAGCAATCTACAAAGCGCTATCTAATTCTGCTGCCGACAAGCACGACGTCGCATTGTAAGTCTGACCCGAACTGAATGACTGCACAGCGGGACGAGTCCATGCAGTGGCTTCCGTGATGCGCGGCTGAATTCCAGTTCCCAGAACTGTTTTGGTTCCGTGCGAAAGACTCGCCAAGAAGCGAAGCTACTGCCGCATTACGACGCGCAAGCCACGTCGCCAGCTTTCCACCAAGCCGACGCGCGTGCTTTCCAGATCCGGCGAGAGGAACCGCAAGAGTGTGTCCGTGGACGGGTGAAAGCGAAGAGCCGGAGCAACGAGATACACGAGCGGCGGAGCGGCCTGCAACTCGATTCCTGGAAAATATCCGTAACGCGCAAAATCGCGTTGCTCGAGGTGATGGCGGATTCGAAGCCAGTAGCCGGCGGCTTGAAGCGGTAGATGAATGTGTTCGCTAGCTTTTAGTTCGAGGATCGCGAGGCGTCCGGCGCGAGTCACTGTGAGGAGATCGAGAATGCCATGCTCGCCGCCGGCATGCGCGAAAACCTGCGAATAAACAAAGCGCGAATCCAGAGCTGCATCGATACGAGTGACGTCTTCGCGAACGAGAGCTTCGAGCCAGCGCTCCGGTTGCGCGCGATAGTAAGCGTGGCGCGTTTCCGTGCCGAGCGGATGACGATAATTTTCAAGTTGTTGGAGCAAACTCTTCAGGGCGGGAAGGGACGAAGCCTCGAGTTCCTCGCGGGCATCCGGGCAGCCGAAAAAAATGCGTCCGTCATCCCAGCGCGCAAAGGCAAGCCCCCGGAAGCGCAGCAACACTTCGCGGGACTGTGCGACGGGATGAACGGTGACGGCTCGCGGCGATAAGGCGACGATGGGGTCCAGGACGGAGCACGAACGATCAAGGAGCGCTTGCGATTCGCGATGAGGAACAAGCCAAGTATCCTGGTTTCCGGCACGGCGCAGATCGATCCTTTCAAGGGTTTCGCGAACGTCGTCTCGCTCGTAGAGTTCGATGGGTAAATCCGGAGTTAATGCGGCAGCGCGATTAGCCACGTGGCGCGCCGCTCCTTTCGGCAGAATAAGGCGAAGCGCGTTAATCGCACCGCGGCGGTTGAAGCTACCCGCGAGGTCCAGCCACAGCAGCGCGAACGTGAGACTGCTTTCCACAGCGTCTGTGGACTCCCCATCAGGAACGGCAAGCACAGCGAAATGAGAAGAACCGCGGCGGAGCAGGCCGCGAGCATAGTTGCCCGAGATGGAGTGCTCGAGGTCGGGAGAGGCGGTCAATGACTCGACAGTTTCATCCGGAAATTGTTCCGCGAGAAGGCGGCCGAGGGAATCGCAGAATGCTTCGCGCGAAAGGTCTCGCTGAGCACGCTCGAATTCGAGGCGAATGAATTCGAGACGGTCGGGCTTGGCGCGTCCGAAGCGCTCAACAGCAAGCGCGAGGCGCTGCTCGGAATGGTCGGTGATGGCCAGCACGCGGCGCGTCAGATTGTAATTTTCCGACCAGAGGTGGAGCAGAGGTTTCTCGGAGGCGCCGCGCACTTCCCAGGAGAGTCCAGAGAAGGGCGCCACGCGTCCGCCATTTTCCCGAATCTCGATCGAGCCATCCGCGGTGAATTCCTTGAGGCAAGCTTGCAGCTCGACGGAGAGGTCCACACCGAAGAGTATAAATGAAACAATTAGCTTTTGAACTATTCTTTCCTGGAAGTAAACAAGATGCCAGAGACGCGGACAAGCGGCTGCTGAATATTCCAGGAAGAGGGAATGTGCTCGAAAGAGAATTCAAAGTCGCGGCGTTCCCCTGGAGCCAACGGCGGCGTCTGCGGCGCGAAAACAGCGCGGGACTCGCGCAAAACGATTTGGCCAAGCTCATCGGAGAATTCGACGGTGAGTTCGACATTGGCGAGCGGAAGATCACCGGCATTCAAAATGCGGCCGGGCACCGTGGTGACTTCCTGATTCAGAAAATTCTCGGCACGGCTGAGAGGCATGTTTTCAATTTGAAGTTTCGGGGCGTAGGCCTGCTCAGCGGATCCAAAGGGAAGATGAGATTCGCGAGTGCTTGAGGCCGGACGTCGTGTCGCGCCAGGCCACATCACGATGAGGAGGGCGATGGCAATCGTCGCAGCACCCATCCACGCAATCCAGGAGCGGCCAGACTTCGGCTGCGGTTGCTCGGGGGCGTCGATTTGCAGAGTGTCATGCATGGAATGCGTCTAGAGAATGATGCTGGCCTGAATGTGGCGGGGCGTCAAGCGGGTGTGAGAGACGATAGCGTGAGACGACAACTGGCATGCTCTGCGGCCAGCGTTGAGCCATCCATGCTTAGCGGCCAACGATTAGGCGCTGAACGAGAGGTTCGGGCAGGCTGGCGGCGCGCATGCGTTCCTGTACGGAGGAAATATCGTAAGGAACGCGCCAGAACTCAACGGTTTGATGTTCGATATCGGCGATGGCAAAGCCTGCGCGTGGATCACCGTCACGCGGCTGGCCGATGGAGCCAGGGTTGAGGAGATAGCGGCGAGGCTGTTCGATGCGCAGCGCGGAAAAAGACTCTGAAGCGCGGGGCCGAATCTGCAGCACTTCGAGATTGGAATCCTGGTACGAAAAACCGCCCTGATGGTGGGTGTGTCCGAAAAACGTTACTTCCGCGGAAGAATCCAGAAGTCCGTCGAGAGCCTGCGCGGGTGTGAATACGTATTCATCTTCATCTTGAAACGCGCCGTGTACCAAAACGATTCCGTCGGTGGCGAGAGGTCCATGAGGAAGCGCGGAAAGCCAGGCGAGGTCCTCGGCGTTCAACTGCGAGCGAGTCCAATCGACCGCTGCTTTCGCGACGGGATTGAAATCGGTGGTGTCCATCAGGCCGGCGACAGCTTTGTCATGATTGCCGCGAATGGTCTGCGTGCCGAGTTCGCGAAGGCGGGCGACCACATCGTGCGGATCGGGGCCGTAGCCGACGACATCGCCGAGACACACGGAAACATCCCAGCGGCCGTCCGCGGAATCAAGGGCAGCGGCGAGAGCCGTGGCGTTTGCGTGAAGATCGCTGAGAACTAGAATGCGCATTCATGCCGTCCGCAAAATGTCCTTGAGTATAGATGAAGCGGGGAGCCGATGCACGCGATGCGGAGAGGATTGCGGAAAGAGCCAAGGAGCGACGGAGGAGCGGGCAAAAGGTTTCGCGGAATATCCCCAATATTTATGGAACTTTTACAAAAATAAACGAGAAACCAAAATGGGAAGAAAATCAACAAGGGAAAACAAAGCAAATATTTAGCAAGATTAAATGAGAAAAACCGATTGCCGACGAAACATAAACGGGGACCGGTTCGTCTATACAAGTGCAGCCGGACGAGCTGCGCAGGCAAGCCAGAAATCAAAAGAAAAACCCCGCGGTGGCAGCCGCGGGGCGATGACACGCAGTCTTTCCGGCCGTTAGTCCAGGAAGAACGAGGTGTCTTGCGGGTGAGACTACTCGCCCTGAGCACGCGTGTCAACACTCTGTTCCGCTTGCGGCAGCTGGAAGTTTGGCTGACTCGATCCTCACGGAAAGGAAGTTGACACGCATGAAATTCAATACGATTCTCCGTAGTCTAGCGCTGGCAGCCGCTTTAATTTCTACAGTCCCATTGCTCGCAAAACCGTTCAGCAAGACCATCAACATCGTCCAATCGACAAAGATCGGTAAGGCTGATGTGCAAGCAGGTGAATATCGCCTGATGATCGACGGAAATAAGGCGACCGTCCAGAAGGGCAAACAAACTATCGCGGAAAGCGAAGGTCGCTGGGAAGACCGCGCGACGAAATCTTCGAATGATTCCGTGCTCATCAGCGACGGGCAGGTAAAAGAAGTCCGCTTTGCTGGGCAAACACGCGTTTTTGTGTTCAGCGAGTAAGCGGGGGGTTCTTGTGACTCCTTTCGAATGGACGAGAGGGAGGCTGCGCATGACCGTGGCTTCCCTACTTGTAAGTTTCTCCGGTCAGTTTTTGTACTGGCAGGAACCAACTTCGGCTATGGTTGAGACCATTCACCGTTTGTTGCAGTTCTGCAAACGCCCTCGAAAATCCTTTTCCACTTTCGGAAACACCCTTTACAGAAGTTAGCGAATCAACATGCAATCCCCATAGCTGTAAAAGCGGTAGCCGGCTTGAACGGCGTGGCCATAAGCCGCGAGAACATTCTCGCGGCCAGCGAACGCGCAGACAAGCGCTAGCAGAGTCGAGCGCGGAAGGTGAAAGTTTGTAAGCAAGGCGTCCACCACGCGGAACTTAAATCCCGGATAGATAAAGAGGCGGGCATCGGATTTGCCCGCAAGTAACAATTCGGCGGAGCCGGATTCTGTTCCGCGTTGAGAAGCTGCTTCGAGCGCGCGAACGACGGTAGTGCCGACAGCGAGAATAGGACGCCCCTTGGCCCGAGCTTCCGTGATGCGCTGAACTGTTTGCTCGGTAATTTCGTAGGACTCGGCGTGCATCACGTGGTCTTCGAGCGTTTCTGTGTGGACTGGTTGGAACGTGCCGAGGCCGACATTCAGGGTCAGTTCGCAGATTTCCACGCCGCGCGAGCGAATTTTTTCCAGAATTTCTGGCGTGAAGTGCAAGCCTGCCGTGGGGGCGGCGATCGCGCCTGGTTGTTTGGCGAAAACCGTTTGATACCGCTCCCGGTCGGCTGCTTCGTCATGGCGGTGGATGTAAGGCGGGAGTGGAATGTGCCCCAGACGTTCAAGGTGCTCCTGGACGCCGCATGTGTCACGTGAAACAAAGCGTAGAGTGCGCAGACCCAGTTCGCCGCGAGAAATTACCTCAGCTTCGAGCTCCCCTTCCCCAAATAAGACGCGTTCCCCGGCGTGCATCTTACGGCCAGGGCGAACCAGCGCTTCCCACGTTTGTGGGTCGACCTGACGGGTTAGAAAAACCTCCACCTTACCCGTGAGATGTTCCTGCTGCGTAGTGCTCGATGGAGGCTGTGCATGGACGCCGGCGCGCCTGCCAAAGAGGCGTGCGGGAATAACCCGAGTATTATTCAGAACGATAAGCTCGTCTCCGCGTAGCAGTTCCGGAAGTTCTATGAAAAGCTGGTCTTTCTGGATACCTGTGGAACGAGAGAGAAGGAGGAGGCGAGAAGCGTCGCGACGATCGAGTGGCTCCTGGGCAATTTGAGCGGCCGGTAGGCAGTAATCCAAGTCATCGAGGCGCATCAAGAGGGAGTCTAGCAGCATCTGAGGCTGGGAGATAAATGGAAAGAGGTCGGCAACGTCGAAAGGCACGAGGCAATCAGAGCCCCAAGCTCCCAATAAGATTTGCAGACTTTCTCCTAATGTGCTGTAAATAAGCATTTTAATAAAGCCATGACACACAGACGATAATGCTTGACAATCACGCACTCATATAATATTATCCTGTTGCAGTCACTATTTCAGGAGGTCGATTATGAGAGCCGTTGTGAACCGTTGGGAACCATTTCGCGGGGGTGCCACCCTGCAGGAGCAAGTGAATCGTTTGTTCGGAAATGTGCTGGACCGTTCGGCCGAGGAATCGAATCTAACGACCTGGGCACCAGCAGTAGACATCTATGAGACCGAGCATGAATTGGTTGTGAAGGCCGATCTGCCGGAAGTCGATCCAAAAGAGTTGGACATCCGCGTGGAGAACAACCTTTTGACGATTCGCGGTGAGCGCAAATTCGAGAAGAAGGTGAACGAGGACAATTATCTGCGTATCGAGCGTGCGTACGGCTCGTTCAGTCGCAGCTTCTCGCTGGCCAACACCGTGAATTCGGAAGCGATCAAGGCCGACTATCTAAATGGCGTGCTGACGCTGACGATTCCGAAACGTGAGGAAGCGAAGCCGAAGCAGATCAGAGTGAATGTGGGAGTGAGCGCCGGTGCGACGGCAGTTGCAGCGGCGGCTGGGGCAAAGTAAGCCAGCAACAAAGTTGTCGTAGGGCGGGGCTGGCCAGGGCGCTGGCCCCTTTTTATTGAGACGCGAGGAAGACATGCTGAGATTTGACAAGATGACGGTAAAGGCGCAAGAGGCGCTGCAACAAGCAAACGATGTGGCGGCACGCCACGAAAATCAACAGATTGAGCCGGTGCATTTGCTGGAAGCACTTGTGTCGCAGACAGACGGCGTGGTGCCGCCATTGCTGGCGCGGCTGGGGATTCGCACCGAAGCACTGACACAAGAAATCGAGCGCGAGATTGCGCGGCTTCCGAAAGTGCAGGGGTTCGCCCAGCAACACATGGGAAAGCCGCTGAACACTGTCCTGGAGCGGGCTTTTGACGAAGCGGAGAGATTTAAGGACGAGTACGTATCCACGGAACATCTTTTTCTGGCGCTTGCTAAAGAGGAGCGCGACCCTGCGGGGCAGTTGCTGAAGCGCCATGGCGCGACGCATGAAGCGATTCTGCAAGCATTGACGAGCGTGCGCGGGACGCAACGAGTTACGTCGCAGAATCCCGAGGCTACGTACGCTTCGCTGGAAAAATACGCACGGGACCTCACGGATCTTGCTCGGCGAGGAAAGCTCGATCCGGTGATCGGGCGCGACGAAGAGATTCGTCGTGTGATGCAGATTCTGGCGCGACGCACGAAGAATAATCCGGTGTTGATCGGCGAGCCTGGCGTAGGGAAGACGGCCATCGTCGAGGGCTTGGCGCAGCGCATCGTTTCCGGCGACGTACCGGACGTACTGAAGACCAAGCGACTGGCGGCGTTGGACCTTGCCGCGCTGGTGGCTGGCGCGAAATTCCGCGGAGAATTTGAAGAACGTCTGAAGGCGGTGCTGAAAGAGATTACAGAGGCGGAGGGACAGATCATTCTGTTCATCGACGAACTGCATACGCTAGTGGGTGCGGGCGCCGCGGAAGGCTCGATGGACGCTTCCAACATACTGAAGCCGGCGCTCGCTCGAGGCGAATTGCGCGCCATCGGCGCGACGACGTTGAACGAGTACAAAAAGTACATCGAGAAAGATCCGGCGCTGGAGCGCCGATTCCAACCGGTCTTGGTGAGCGAGCCGACAGTCGAAGATACGATTGCGATCCTGCGTGGTTTGAAGGAACGCTACGAAGTTCACCACGGCGTGCGGATCAAGGATGCGGCGATTTTGGCGGCGGCAACTCTTTCTCACCGCTACATTTCCGACCGTTTTCTACCAGACAAAGCGATCGACCTAATCGACGAAGCGGCGGCGAGCCTTCGCATGCAGATCGATTCGCTGCCGGTAGAGATCGACGAGATCGAGAGGCGCATCCTGCAACTGGAAATCGAGCGCCAATCCCTCCTTAAGGAGAAGGACGCGCACTCCAAGGAACGGCGCAACCAAATCGAAAAAGAGCTGGCGAAGTTGAAAGAAGACTCGAGTGGGCGCAAGGCGCGCTGGCAAGCGGAGAAAGAAGCCATCGGCAAAATCCGCAAGCTGAAAGAACAAATCGATCAACTCAAAACAGAAGAACAGAAATTCGAGCGGGCGGGCGAGCTGGCCAAAGTGGCGGAAATACGCTACGGCAAAATCGCTGCCGCGGAACAGGAACTGAAGAAAGCGGAGGAGCGGTTTGCGTCGGTGCAAAAAGATTCGCCGATGCTCAAGGAAGAGGTCGACGAAGAGGACATCGCGAAGCTGGTGAGCAAATGGACCGGCATTCCTGCGGGGCGTTTGCTGGAAGGCGAAGCGCAGAAGCTCGTGCATATGGAAGAGCGTCTGAGGCAACGAGTGGTTGGGCAAGACGACGCGCTGGGGCGAGTCGCAAATGCCGTGCGCAGAAGCCGCGCTGGACTGTCCGACGCGAAGCGGCCAATCGGCTCATTCATTTTCCTGGGCCCAACGGGCGTGGGGAAGACGGAGTTGGCGCGGGCGCTGGCGGAATTTCTTTTCGACGACGAAAAGTTAATGATCCGCATCGACATGAGTGAATACATGGAAAAACACAGCGTATCGCGGCTGATCGGCGCGCCGCCGGGCTATGTCGGCTACGAGGAAGGCGGGCAACTCACAGAGCAAGTGCGCAGGCATCCTTACTCCGTGATTTTGTTCGATGAAATTGAGAAGGCGAACCCGGATGTATTCAACATACTGCTGCAGATTCTCGAGGACGGCCGGCTGACGGATGGCAAGGGCCGCACTGTGGACTTTCGCAACACGGTGATGGTGATGACGAGCAACGTGGGCTCGACGGCAGTCTTTGAGCTCTCCGAGAAGAACCCGGAACTCGCACGGAAAGAAGCGATGGAAGCGCTGCGCGCGGCGTTTCGACCGGAGTTTATCAACCGCATCGACGAGATCGTGATTTTCAACCCACTCGGCAAAGAACAACTTGCCCGCATCGTAGGGTTGCTGCTGAAGAGTGTCGAGAAGCTGCTCGCGGAAAGGCAAATCACGCTGGCTTTGACGCCGGCAGCGGAAGAGCTGCTGCTACGAGAAGGCTACGACCCCGCTTATGGCGCGCGGCCATTGCGGCGCACGATTCAGCGTTTGATTCAGGATCCGCTGGCGATGCAGATTCTCGAAGGGAAAGTCCTGCCAGGCGATCACATTCGGGTCGATCGCGACGGGCAGAAAGACACCATGCGCTTCGAGCGCTCCAAGAAGAAACAACCGGCGGCAGCGGCAGGAGTCTAAATCATTGAGAGTGGAAGCCTCCAAAGGGCCTTTCCCTCTAAGATTTCCGGCGCTGCTATGTTTCGTGTCTTCGGGACTTAGGTCATATTGAGGGAAAGCAATGAGAGTTCTACGAACAACATTCCTGCTGGCAGTAATGACGTTCTTCTTGATGATGGTGGGCTCGTTCGTCGGTGGACGAAACGGGATGACCATTGGACTGGGAATTGCCATTTGCACTAACGCGTTCGCCTACTTTTTCTCGGACAAGATCGCGCTCGCCTCGAGCGGGGCAAAACCTGTTACGCGGGAGCAGTTGCCGAGGCTCTATGAGGTGATGGAGCGGCTGGCGGCGAAAGCAAATATTCCCGTGCCAAAGCTATATGTCGTTCCAGAAGCAGCGCCGAACGCATTTGCCACGGGAAGAAACCCTCGGCATGCCTCAGTGGCTGTTACACAAGGCTTGCTGGAATTGATGAGTGACGATGAGCTGGAAGGCGTGATTGCGCACGAACTTTCACACGTGCGGAACTACGATATTTTGATCAGCTCCGTCGCCGCTACTCTGGCTGGAGCTATTACGTGGATCGCACACTGGGGAGCCTGGTTTGGTGGGGGAGACCGAGATGAGCGGGATCGCGGCAGCGGAATTCTTGGCCTTCTGTTGTTCTTCCTGGCTCCGCTCGGAGCTCTCCTGCTGCAGCTGGGGCTTTCGCGCCAACGGGAATATGCGGCGGACGCGACTGGTGCTCAGATGGTTGGCAACCAGTTCGGTCTGATGAGCGCCTTGCAAAAGCTCGGGGCTTACAACCAGCGCATCCCGACAACGGCGATCTCGCCTTCAACGTCGTCTTTGTGCATTGTGAAGCCATTATTTGGCAGGGGAAGCGTCTCTTCGCTGTTCAGCACCCATCCGCCGCTCGAAAAACGTATCGAGGCTCTGCGAGAGATGGCTGTACTTCCGAAGCGCTAGTCCCGGCTCCCCGAGGAGAGTTACGGGCAGGGTTTTCGCTCAAATGTAGAATCAGTCGAGTAAACTTTCCCCGAAAGCTTTAAACCGTTTCAATCTGATCTGTTTGTCAATACTGTAAACTATTGATATTTAAGTGATTAGAATTCCTGCACTTGGACAGGGGTTTGGTGAATCAAGTGCATGACTTCTATTGAACGTCGGACATTGCCGCGGGGCCACGGGGGAACCGCAGTTATGAGCTGTCGAGACACTATCCATCTGATTTGTTGGTACTTAGAAGGAAGGCTCTCACCGCCGGTGGCGAGTGAGATCAAGCGACACCTGGACTCTTGCTCAGACTGCCACATGGTCTTGGACGCGGCGATGAGCACTCTGGATCGGTATTTTACTCCTGTGAAAGGCTCTGACGAAGAGCCCGCCCCCCAAGCAGCCTGATTAAATCCCTCTAAGCATTTATTTTAGAATGATTTATGGCGAGATAAGCCATTCGCGATTGGCCTGATACTATCTCGTGAATGGGCCTCTTAATAAGCTCGACCTGCCCTCTCAGCTTCAGCAAAATTTACAGAAGCTTGACTAAGAGCGTAATCTTTACTAGTACTAGTACGTATAAACCCATGCCTCGCCGGGTCCTTTCTGGCCGACAACCCTCTGCATCCACGTGAGTTAGGGGAAGGCATCGCGGAAGTACGCATTTGGCGCGAGGGATGCACCTCTCCCATACGCCGGGGGAAAACCCCAAAGGAGAAGAAGTTTATGAGCGAGTTTCAGGAACCTTTGAACCACACCGCAACGGGGACCCCACGCTGGGTGGGATTGGCGGTCGCCGTATTGGGCGGAGTTTCCCTGCTCGGCCTCGGAGTAGGCTGGAGCGCATTGAATCACGCGAACAGCATCGAGCAAACAACGCAAGCCTCGGTGAAGCAGGCAAACGATGCGCTGGCGCAACGGCTGGCGAAAGAGGATGAAGTCAATCAGGCATTGCAGAGCGACTTGAAAGTCGTCACGGACAAACTGAATCTCACGCAAGGCGAGTTGATCGCGGCGCGGAAGCAGGGCAAGAATGCAACGGCTGCCGTGGACCAGAAAGTCGCCGGGTTGGCGACGTCCGTCAAGGCCGAGCTCGCAACCAAGGCTAACGCGGAAGACGTGAACAAACTTAACGGGGACGTCAACGGCGTCAAAGGCGACTTGGACGCGCAGAAAAATAATCTTCAGATGGCCCGCAGCGAGATGGGCACGCTCATCGCGCGGAACCATGATGAAATCGACCAGCTTCGCCGGATGGGACAACGCGACTACTTTGAATTCACAGTAACGCGCAAAGGCGGAAACCAGAAGGTCGGCACCATTCAGGTCGAACTGAAAGACACGAACACGAAGAAGAACCAGTACACGATCAACGTGCTTGCGGATGACAAGAACTTCGAGAAGAAGAACCGCTCCGTGAACGAGCCAATTTTCTTCTACACCGGCGGAACTCGCGCAGCGCTCGAACTGGTCGTCAACAAGGTTTCGAAGACGACGGCTTCGGGCTATTTGAGCGTCCCGAAAGCACCCGAGACGACGGCGGCCAGCACCTCTGGCTCAGGTCAATAAAAGGCTTACCAAGACCAACCTGGTTTTCCATCACTGAGAGAGTGAGCAGGGCCGGAGGGAGGGTTCCAGAGAACCCTCCCTCTTTTATTCCTCGCAACAACATCAGGAACCGTATTCCGGCGTATCATGGCAGGGCACGACTGGCCGGGCTGGTGGCGATCATTCCAAGCTGATGGCAACTCGGCCGATCATCAAATGCACTGCATTTACTTGAGGGAGAAAGCAATGAAGATACGATTTACGGCAGTACTGGCAGCAGCACTTTTTGCGGCAGGATTGACGATGGCCGCGGACGGAACCTGGACCGGCTATATTTCCGACAGCAACTGCGGCGCAAAAGGCGCGAACGACAAGGCGCGCGAATGCACGACCAGATGCGTAAAGAGCGGCGCGAAATATGTGTTCGTCAATGACGCGGACAAGAAAGTTTACGTTGTGGACGCGCAGGATAAGGTAGCGGACCACGCTGGGCATCATGTCACCGTGAAAGGCACGGTAGAGGGCGATACATTAAAGCTCCAAAGCATCGACATGGCGCCGGCAAACGGCAAGTAAACACTTTTCATATCGCATTGTCTACAAGAGCGGGGCTTCGGTTCCGCTCGTTTTTTTGCTTCCGCGTTTTTCCTCATTTTTGATTTTTGAAAGATCCCTGGATTCCGCTACGATACAACCTGAATTATGACTACAACCTTATTGCACGCCGGAAGGGCGCTGACTCCGACCGCGGAAATTACGGACGCAGGCATTCTGATCCGTGAAGGAGTGATCGAGGAACTTGGCCCGCGGGAGGGCATGCGGGTGCCCGACGGCGCTCAGGAGATCTCCGCAACCGACCAGACCGCGATTCCTGGCTTCGTGGATGTGCACATCCACGGCGCGGGCGGGCGCGACGTGATGGAAGCCAATGCGGAAGCACTTGCCGCAGTAACAAAAACGGTGGCGCGGCATGGGACCACATCGTTCGTGGCGACAACCGTAACCGCGAGCCCCGACGATACGATTCGCAGCGTGGAAGGAATCGCGCGCTACATTTCGCAACAGCATGAAACGGACGACACCCGTGCGGAAGTGCTGGGCATCCATTTTGAGGGACCTTTTCTCAGTCCAGCGAGGCGAGGGGTCCATCCGACGGAATGGTTGAGGCTGCCCTCAGCGGAACTTCTGGAGAAATTTCTGCAGGCAGCGGCGGGGAACGCGCAGATATTGACGATCGCGCCGGAACTGCTCGGGGCCATGCCGTGCATCGACGCGGCGCGCAATGCAGGAATGGTCGTGGCCATGGGCCATACGGATGCGACCTACGAGCAAGCCCGCGCTGCCATCGCGCACGGGGTTCGGCATGCGGTCCACGTGTACAACGCCATGCGTCCTTTTTCTCACCGCGACAGCGGCGTGATTGGCGCGGTGTTTACTTCGCCAGAGGTCAGCGCGGAATTGATTGCGGACGGCGTACACGTGGACGAAACAGCGATGAAGGTTCTGATGCAGGCAAAGGGGCCCGAGCGAATGATTCTGGTTAGCGACGGCACCTCGGCAACCGGGATGCCGGACGGAAAGTACATGCTCGGGCAATTGGAAGTTACAGTGAGCGAAGGAATTTGCCGTAACTCGGAAGGGAAGCTGGCGGGCAGCACGCTTACGCTGGACAGGGCTCTGAGAAACATAGTTGGGTTGGGGATACCGCTCGCGGAAGCGGTTCGCATGTTGACGCTAAACCCTGCAGCGCTGCTCGGCATTGAGTTTAAAAAAGGCGCGCTCCGAGTAGGCGCGGATGCAGACATCGTCTTACTGGACGAAGGATTGCAGCTCACGAATGTCTGGGTGCGTGGCGTGGCAGTCGAATAATGCCACCCCAATATATGCACACCGTCCCGGCCAGCGTGCGCCTCCCACGAAAAATCTGCGGGACGATTAGGGATTTAATGGGATCTTGAGATTCTCGGCCAACTCTTCGGCGTTGAACGGGCTGCACGCAAAATAACGTCCGCCGATTTCAAGCGTTGGAACCTTACGCCTGCCGTTGTTGGCTTTTATGACGATTTCCTCCGCGGATGGATCTTCCTCAATATCGACTTCGCGGAATTCCACGCCGCGTTCCTTCAGGAATGTTTTTGCCCGGCGACAGTCCGGGCACCACCTGGTGCTGTACATCGTGATCGGTTCCATAAACTATCTCTTTGCATTGGATGTCGCGGGAGAGGTTCGGTCGCAAAGCAAGCGGCCCAGCATGCCCAATGCGTTAAGGAGCTTGCACGATCGCTGTGCGGCGATTCGTTGCGTACTCACCGACTTTGATGCGGATGAGAGCTCGCTGTAGCGCCGCACTGGCACGAACCCAATCGATATCGGCGCCGCTCGCGGCGATGCGCGCTCGCGCTCGCTCAAGTGCCTGTTTGGCGCGCTCGACGTCGATTTCTTCGGCAAGCTCCGCCGTTTCGGCCAGCACTGTTACGCGGTCGGGCAGAACCTCCGCAAATCCCCGAATGATGGCGAGATGCACTTGCTCTTTAGCGCCAGGATCACGATAGCTCAGTTCTCCAATACCGAGCTCGGTGATCAACGGCGCGTGCCCTGGCAAAATACCAAGTTCGCCTTCGGCGCCGGGCAGCACAGCCTCCACCACACTATCGCGCAGCAATTGGCGCTCTGGCGTGACGACGACGAGTTCGATGGAGTCAGGAAGCATTTACGTTACTATGCGCTCGCCTTCATTTTTTCAGCCTTTGCTAATGCCTCATCAATCGTGCCCACCATGTAGAACGCCTGCTCCGGAATATCATCGTACTTGCCTTCGACGATTTCCTTGAAGCTGCGAACCGTGTCGGCAATCTTGACGTACTTTCCTTCGAGGCCGGTGAATTGTGCGGCCACGAACATAGGTTGCGAAAGGAATTTTTCGATTTTGCGCGCGCGTGCCACAGTGCGCTTGTCTTCGTCCGAAAGCTCTTCGATACCCAGAATGGCGATGATGTCCTGCAAATCCTTGTAGCGCTGCAGGATGGACTTCACACCGCGAGCGACCGCATAGTGTTCCGCACCGACGATGCGCGGATCGAGAATGCGCGAGTAGCTGGCTAGTGGGTCGACAGCGGGATAAATCCCGCGCTCGACAATCTGGCGGCTGAGGTTCGTCGTCGCGTCCAAGTGCGTAAATGTCGCGGCTGGGGCCGGGTCCGTATAGTCGTCGGCCGGAACGTAAATGGCTTGCACGGAAGTGATGGACCCGGACTTCGTGGATGTGATGCGTTCCTGCAATTCGCCGATTTCTGTGTTGAGGTTCGGCTGGTAACCGACGGCGGAAGGCATACGGCCGAGAAGCGCCGAAACTTCCGAGCCCGCCTGAACGAAACGGAAAATGTTGTCGATGAAGAGAAGAACGTCGAGATGCTCCTCGTCGCGGAAATATTCCGCAACCGTCAATCCCGTTAGTCCAACACGCAAACGCGCGCCGGGCGGTTCGGTCATCTGGCCGTAGATCAGTGCCGCGCGAGACTTCTCGGAATTCCCCGGAACCACGACGCCGGCTTCCTGGAACTCCAGCCAAAGATCGTTTCCTTCACGAGTGCGTTCACCTACTCCCGCAAACACGGACACACCACCGTGCTGCATCGCCACGTTGTTGATCAATTCTTGAATCAAAACCGTCTTGCCAACACCAGCGCCGCCGAACAATCCGATTTTTCCGCCCTTCAAGAACGGCTGAATCAAATCAATGACTTTGATTCCCGTCTCGAACATCTCGAGGTTCGTCGACTGATCAACCAGCAACGGAGCAGGCCGATGAATGGGATAGTTGGTCTTGCTGACGAGCGGCCCAAGTTGATCCACCGGTTTGCCGAGAACGTTCATCACGCGGCCGAGCGTTGGCCGCCCCACTGGAACGGTGATACCCAATCCCGTGTCAAACACCTTCATGCCGCGTACAAGTCCTTCCGTCGGCTCCATGGCAACCGCGCGCACGCGCCCTTCGCCAAGGTGCTGCTGCACTTCGGCTGTAACGTCGATGGGTTCGGGAACGTTGAAACCCTCGCTCGTGATGCGCACGGCGTTATAAATCGCCGGCAAATGCCCTGACTCAAATTGAACGTCGAGTACAGGTCCGATGACCTGCACGACGTGTCCGACGGCTGCGTATTTCTCTGCCATGCTTTCTCCTAAGCGCCGTACGAGGCGCCGCTGACAATTTCAATAATCTCTTTCGTAATCGCGGCCTGGCGCACTTTGTTCATATGCAGCGTGCGCGCTTCAATCACGTCGCCGGCGTTCTTTGTCGCCGCTTCCATAGCCGTCATGCGCGCCGCATATTCCGCAGCGGACGACTCCAGCATCGCGCGCAAAAGCTGTGTTTCGATGTAGCGCGGCAGCAATTTGCCCAGCAATTGCTCTTCAGGCTGCTCGTAGATATAGTCGATTTGGCCGGATTCCTTTTCCGCAGCCGTTTCTTCTTTTTCGCCGATCGCTTCCACCGGAAGTAGCTTTTCTACCTTCAACTCCGCCGTCATGACCGTCTTGAACTCGCTGAACACGATATAGACAGCATCAATTTGCTCTTCGCCATAAAGCTTTGTAACCAGCTCCGCGATTTCCCGCGCCGTCGCAAACTTAACCCGCGCCAGAACGTTAATATACTCGCCGGCAAACTGAAATCCCGCGCGCTTCAGCACATCTCGGCTTTTCTTACCCACGGGAACAACCGAAATCTTTTTCGCGGCGTTCGCGCGGAAAAACTCATTCGCTTTCTTCAAGATATTCGCGTTGAACGCGCCAGCAAGCCCCCGTTCACCTGCCAGCACTAAAACTAGAATCTTCTGCTCTGGACGGTGCGCCAGCAACGGATGCTGCGGCTCATCAATACGCGACATCGTAGACCGTAGCACGCGCGCCAGTTCCTGAGCGTACGGCCGCGCCGCAATCGCCGCTTCTTGGGCCTTGCGCAAATACGCCGCGGAGATGAACTTCATCGCGCGTGTAATCTGCTGGGTGTTCTTCACCGAGCGGATGCTGCGCCGAAAATCGAGAAGTGTAGGCATCGTTGTTCGTTACAAATTCACTCTTACTTCGCTGTGGCAGCAACCGCGGCCACAAAGCGCTCTTTAAAGCTATCCACTGCTTTCTTGATTTCCGCCTTGATGCCGTCGTCGAGCGCTTTCCTCTCCGCGATATTTTTCAGGATCGACGGATTGGTCGTCTCCACGTACTGGAGAAATTCCTTCTCGAAGCGGCTAACTTCCGCCACAGGAATGCTATCGACCCCGCCGCTCGTGGCCACGAAGAGAACTAACACCTGTTTTTCCACCGGGAGCGGGACGTATTGATCCTGCTTCAAAACTTCCGTTAGCCGCTGGCCGCGCGCAAGTTGTCCTTGCGTCACCTTGTCGAGCTGATCGGCGCCGAACTGTGCAAACGCCGCGAGCTCGCGGTACTGCGCCATGTCCAAGCGTAAAGTTCCCGCGACCTGCCGCATTGCCTTGATTTGCGCGTTGCCGCCCACGCGGCTAACCGAAATGCCGACGTTGATAGCCGGGCGAATGCCCGCGTTGAAAAGGTCAGCTTCCAGATAAATCTGCCCGTCGGTAATGGAAATCACGTTCGTCGGAATATACGCGGACACGTCGCCTGGCTTGCGTTTCGATAACAGGTAACGCCGTCAACGATCCCGCGCCAAGCTTATCATTCAATTTCGCGGCGCGTTCCAGCAAGCGCGAGTGCAGATAAAATACGTCTCCCGGAAACGCCTCGCGTCCTGGCGGACGGCGCAACAATAACGAAATTTCGCGATAAGCTTGCGCATGTTTCGACAAATCGTCGTAGAACGTGATGGCATGGCGTTTCGTATCCCGAAAATATTCGCCCATCGCGCAAGCGGCGTAAGGCGCAATGTATTGCAGCGAAGCGGGCTCAGCCGCGGAAGACGCTACAATGATCGTGTAGTCCATCGCACCAGCATCTGTCAGCGTTTTCACAACCTGCGCAATCGTCGAGCGTTTCTGCCCGATTCCGCAATAAATACAAATAACGTCGCCGCCCTTTTGATTGATGATCGTGTCGAGAATGACGGCGGTCTTGCCAGTCTGCCGGTCGCCGATGATCAACTCGCGCTGGCCGCGGCCGATCGGAATCATCGCATCGATCGCTTTGATACCGGTTTGCAAGGGCTCGCGCACCGGCTGCCGGTCCAGGACGCCTGGAGCGATGCGCTCCAAAGGATTCCTCTGCTTCGACGCGATCGGCCCTTTGCCGTCAATCGCCTCGCCCAGCGGATTTACAACGCGCCCGATCAGCGATTCGCCCACAGGCACGGACATAATCGTGTTCGTGCGCTTGACGACATCGCCTTCTTTCAGCAACTGCGACTCGCCCAACAGCACCACGCCGACTTCTTCCTCTTCCAGGTTCAGCGCAATGCCAAAAACGTTGTGCGGAAACGAAAGCATCTCGCCGGCCATGACCTTTTCGAGGCCGTGCACGCGCGCAATTCCGTCGCCGACGCTGATGATCGCGCCGACTTCGTCCACCGAAACCGTCTGCTCGTAGTTCTCAATCTGCTCGCGCAGAATTTTGCTGATTTCGTCTGCCTTGATGTTCGCCATGCCTGCTCCTGAATTCTATTCCGCTATTCCGCCACGAGACGCGCGCGCATTTCGTTCAAGCTATTGCGCACCGAGCCGTCATAAACAGTGTCTCCCACGCGCACAACGGCGCCGCCCAGCAGCGCGGGGTCCAGCGAATACTTCGCCTGAATTTTCTTGCCCGTGAGCCGTTCCAGCGTTTGCGCGAATTTTTTCTTCTGCGCCGCGCTCAGCTCCACCGCCGACGAGATTTCCGCCTCGGCAATGCTTTGCCTCTGCCGGATCACATCCTCAAAAGCGTCCACGATTTCCGGCAGAATATGCGTACGGTGATGATCGGCAATCACAAATAGAAAATTGCGAATGATCTTGCCCGCGCCAACGCGCGCCGCAATCTTTTCGATCACCCCATGCTTCGCCTCGCGCGGCACGCCGGGGCTCGTCAAGAAATTCCGCAGTTCGCTCGACGTGCCGAAAGCCGCGGCGAAATCGCCCAATTGCTTAAGCGCCGAATCGGCCGCGCCTTGCGCCAGCGCGACATCCGCGAGCGCGTTTGCATATTGATGGCTGGCGGACTTCAATTCGGCCTCCCTTCGAGGCTCTTCACAAAATTATCCATCAGCGATTCCTGCGCAGCCGGCGTCAACTGCTTGGCAAGAAGAGTTTCCGCGCCGTCAACCGCAAGCGCTGCGGCGAGCGCTTTCAGTTCCAGCCGCGCAGAGCGTTCCGCGGCTTCGATTTCCGCTTGACCCGCGATGCCAACTTTTTTCGCATCGCTTTGCGCGAGAGCGCGGATACGTTCGCCTTCTTCGGCGGCCTCTTGTTTTGCAGTGGCCTGCAGCTCGGCGATTTCCTGCTTCAGATTCGCCAGCTTGGTCTCTGCTTCGCGGACCAGGCGCTCCGCCTCTTCCCTCGCGGCTGTCGCTTTGGTGATCGCGGAATTGATCGTTTCGGCGTTTCCACGGAACCACGCAGGCAATTTCTTCGCAAAAAGCCAGATCAAAGCGGCCGCGACGATCGCGAAATTGATCCATTTGAAGATTTCGTTCATGCGTTCCGTTGACGCGTTGCCGCCTTCTTCTGCCGCGTGGGCGCTCAGTGCAACGAAGAAAAACATAACAGCCAAATTTGAAATAGCGAACGGCCGGGTGGTTTGCCCAATTTTGTTTTGCTTTATCGAGATCTGCCTCATCGGGCCTCTCTTGTGGAGCTGCCGGGGCGGGGCGGCGATTGCAGAATGCGTCGTGCAATTTCGGTGGAAAGTTTTGAGACGGTCGTCTCGATTTCGCGGCGAGCTGCGGCGAATTCTCCGGCGATGCGCTCTTTGCCAGTGCCAACCTGCGCCGCTGCCGCAGCGCGAGCCTCTTTGACCAGCGCCGTGCGCTCGTCGAGAAGCTTTTTGCGAGCAGCTTCCTGCTCCGCATACACCTGGCCGCGGGCCTGCTTCAGGGCGTCCTGGTACTGCTTAGCCTTCTCAATGGCGGCAGCCTGCGCGACTTCCGCGGCCTTCTGCGCACCCACGGTGCGGGCGTCGCGCTCCGCCATCACCTTGAGCAACGGCTTAAAGAAAATCGCCCGTAAGATGAAGTAAAAAAGGAGGATGATCAGGACTGTAGGCACAGCCTGAAGGAAGAGTTCTCCCAGTTGGTGAACAATTTCTTGCATTAAGTTGTGTAGCCTAAAACTCGCTTTGGGGCCATGGACCGGCCACCGGATTGGCAGCCGCGCCGCGCCCCCTACCCGGGAAGGGGCAATACGGTGGGCCTGACGCTGCCTGAATAAACAGTATTTTATAACATCCAGCCGAGGTTTGCGTCAATGCGGGCAGTTTACGCCTATTCTTCGAGCTCCGCGTGCTTCTTAGACTTCACTTCCTTCAATTTCGCGGCTTGCATTGGCAGTTTCTTCGGATGGTGGGCCACTTTGCCACCACCATTTTCCTGAAATTCCGCCCGCGCATGCGCTTTCCAAAACGAATTCACCGTACCTTCCGCCAGCCATTCGCGGTCTACGCTCGATCCAAAAATGTGCCGGTACATCATCGGCCCCAAAAGCAGAGCAACGCCTAGCTCTTCATCCAGCACGGCCGGCAGCAGCCCTCTGTCCACGCCGCGCCGCAGCAATTTTCGCAAGAAGTCGCGCGATCGTTCCATAACTCGCGTCTTCCAGGCTCGCCCAAACTGCTCGTTTCTCGCCGAATAAGCAATCAAATGAGGCATCAACCGTTTCTGTATCGCAGCTTTCTTGGGCGACGGTTCATATTTCAAAAACGCTTTCAAGTCCTCCCGCATGTCGCCCGAGTCGAGTTCCGGCGGCCCCTCGTCGAGCTCATGGACGTGCACCAAAACTTCGAGGCACAACGCATCCTTGTCGGCCCAGTGTTTATAAACGGTCGCCTTGCTCACGCCTGACGCGGCCGCGATGGCATCGACACTCGTTGCATCAATGCCGCGTTCTGCAAACAGATTCGTCGCCGCTTCCAGTACCTTGTGGTGCGCGCGTTGGCTGAGTCCTCGAGACATATTCCTAAATCTCGATTTTCGAAAAGCGCCACGCCCCTAGGCAGATAAATGCTGCGGCCACGCACAAGAGAACTAAAGCATCCGTGTACATGCTGAAATGACTGGCTCCTATCAATACCGAACGCAAGCCATCCACACCGTAGGTGAGCGGATCGAGGTGCGTGATGATCGATAGCGGTTTGGGCAGATTGTTCAGCGGAAACAGCGCTCCCGATAAAAAGAAAATCGGCAGCACCAGAAAATTCATAATCAATTGGAAACCCTGCATATCTTGCAGGCTTGATCCAATCGCCGTCCCGAGAGCCGCAAAAACGGACGCGATCAGCCCCATGAAAACAAATCCCAGCGGCACGGCCAACAAACTTACGGGTCGGAAACCTGCAATGACGCACACCACGAAGATCAGTGTTCCCTGAATCATCGCCACGGTTGTCCCGCCCAGCGTTCTCCCAATCATGACTTGGATGCGTGGCACGGGCGCAACAAGCGTTTCTTTTAAGAATCCGAATTGCCGGTCCCACAGCAGCGCAATCCCGGAAAACACAGACGTAAACAGCACTGTCATCCCGATGACTCCCGGCGCCATGAACTGCAGGTAGCTACCACCACCCGCCTTCTGAAAAACCGGACCTAAACCAAATCCCAAAACCAGCAAGTACAGCAGCGGCTGGCCCAGCGATGCGATAATTTGCGTTCTAGACCTCGAATATTTTTTCAGCTCGCGCAGCCACAAAATGTAAATGGCGCTCATCTCTTATCTCCTCAACATTTTCGCGATTTGGCGCAACTGGTCCGACGCGCCCGCGCTTTCGTCTCGAATTGTTGTTCCGGTCAGCGCAAGAAACGCGCCCTCCAGGGATTCGGTACCCGTTTGCTGCTTTAACTCCTGCGAAGTTCCCATCGCCACGATTCGCCCGTGATCGATCACCGCGATTCGTTGTGCCACGCGATCCGCTTCATCCATGTAGTGCGTCGTCAGAAAAACCGTCACGCTCTCCGTTTCGTTCAGATGTTTCACATGCGTCCACAGTTGGTTGCGGCTCTGCGGATCGAGCCCCAGCGTCGGCTCGTCTAGAAATAATATTTTGGGTGTGTGCAGAAACCCGCGCGCGATTTCCAGCCGCCGTTTCATTCCTCCGGAGAATTGCTTCACCAGCGCGTCCTTCCGGTCCCACAATTCGAAAAGCTTTAGCAACGACTCGATCCGCTCCCTTCGGAGCTTTCCTGGAACGTGATACAGCACACCGTGCAGGTCCATATTTTCCCAGGCGGTCAAATCCTGGTCGAGGCTGGGGTCCTGAAACACGATCCCGAAGGATTGGCGCGCCTCATGATGGCTCTTCACCGGGTCCAAGCCATTCAGGAACACCGTGCCGCTCGTCGGCTTCAGCAGCGTCGTGAGCACCTTGATGGTCGTCGTCTTGCCCGCGCCATTCGGTCCAAGGAACGCAAAAATCTCGCCCTTCTTCACATCAAAGGACACGTCGTTCACCGCGGCCAAATCTCCAAACTTTTTCACCAGATTTTCCACTCGAATCATGCTGCTCTCCATGGACCCGCTCCTCCTTCACGCCAATGGAATATGCTGCTCCCGATCATGCGCCAGGAAAGGAATCCACATACTAAACGGTTTAGTTTAGTATGTCAACAAATTCTCCGAATGTTTTTTTTCTGCTTTTTCCTGTGGATTTGCTGTACTTCCCGCTAATGCGCGGCGGGCGTTGCTGGTTCGCTGGCTTTGGCCGCCTTGTCCGCGTTCACAGCCGCCCAGACTTCGTGAATGGCGGCGACGATTGTATCTGGCCGCTCAAACGGGATCATGTGAGTGCTGTCGGGAACCATGATTCTCTTGCCCCGCGTGGAAAGATGGGATTCTTTCACTTGCAAATCATTCACCCAGACCTCGTGAAAATCGTCGAAGTCCTTTTTTGCAAGCCCTGGAGGCACCTGCGACGTGTCCGCCGATTTACCCGCAGTCAGCACAACGAGCGGCTTGTCGCCCAGATTGCCGGATGCGCGGACCTCATTAGCACTCTCAGCAAATGAACCCAATTCCGAAGAGCTCGCATCAATAAACTTCGGCTGCATCGCCAGATAGAGCATTTCCTGTCCAAACTCCTTCGAAACCCCAGGAGCTTCCCCCTGGTTGCGCTGAGAGAATCGCGCAATACCAAACCGGATCAGCAACGGCGCAAGTATTTTTTCCCACTTCAGTTTTTCGATGGATTCTTTCATGAACGCTTGAAAGGCTGGCGTCATGCGATCGACTTGATCTTCATGCGACGCATCCACCAACACCATTCCCGCAACATCATTTGGGTATTGCCCGTTGTAAACGCGTACGTTGTACCCCCCGAAAGAATGCCCCACCAAAATGTACGGCCCTTTTTCATTCGCGGCTTCGAGGAGTGCGTGCAGCTCTTTCACAATCTGAGCGCTCGTTCGTGGCGCGGAGCTCGCGCCGCTCCACCCATAGCCTGCGCGGTCATACGAACAGACGCGCGTAAACTTGGCGACTCCCGCCTGCACTGGATTCCATCCGACCGCAGGGACGCCGAGACCGCTATCCAAAATAACGGTCGGACCTCCTTGTCCACGGCAATCGATGTTCAAACTCAAGTTGTCAAACGTCGGCCCAAGCGAAATGGATTCTCCCTGCTGCGGAAATCTGCGCGCATCCGCTCGATTTCCGAGCGCCTGATAGCTCGCGCCCACGATCCCTGCAAGCACTATAAGCACAAGAAGACCTAGCAGCCCGCGCTTAAGCCAACGCTTCACACGCCCAGGGCGGCGCGGCGTGGTTGTTGCAGTCTCGTTTTCCAAGGGGTTCACCTCGTGTGAAACATTTGATGCAATTTCGATGGGCGGATATTAGTCTGCGCGGTGCCGCGCGTCAACGGAAGTCGGAGGCGAGCGGGAGTTGGGAAGAGAGGAACTTCTAAATGGCCCAGGAAGCGTTCAAGCAGTTCGGAAAGAGACACCTTATCTTCATTGATTAGGGGTCGTGGCGCTCACAGGCGCGGGGTCGTAAATGTAGCGGATATCGAGAGGTGTATTCGATCTTCCCGTCGTCAAGCGAAGCGTTTCAAACAGCTGCGTGCCATCGTAAGACAATTCAAAGGTGCGGCTCATCTTCCCGCCGTGCGGACCTTTCTCGTCAGTGACCAGCCGCGAGCCGTCCCAATGCGCCGCGATCTCCTGAGGGCTATCATCCTTTGAATCCGCCTTCTGAATCTTGCGGCCGTCGGTATACAAGGCCAGCTTGCTCTTCTGATCTTCGGTAAGGTCAACCTCCGGACTCTTCGGATCTTTTTGCCCAAGGGTTAGTGAGTTCGCGGGCGCAATTGCGGATTGCGTGCGCAGACGTTCCTCGTCGCTTTCTCCGCCTCGGCCAGCGCCACTTCCACCGTGGCCACCGATAGGAAAGCCGGCAATGCTTACGCCGCTGCCGCCTCGCGATCCGCTTCCTCGGTTTACGTTCGCATCCTGCATTTTCTTGCGAGGATCGTCGCTTTCATCGGGATTGAGTTTCCATGAGCCAAAAATAGAAGTCCGTATCTCGGCCCTCTGCTGCTGAATCTGTGGACTCGCGGCCGAGGGCTGAGAAGACTGCGGTTGTGCCGCCGGCAAAGGTCCGGCAGGCGCCTGTGCGCAAATTGAGCCAGGAATCGCAGCTGCGGCGATGCACAAAATCCCGAGAGCTGGAAAAACGGATGAGACACGCGACTTCATACTGGCCCCCTGCTCATATAGATGATTCCCGTCGCCAGATGCGAAAGTTCCGCTGCATCCTTTCAGGTCCGTGCATTAACTCGGAAAAGAAGAAACAACGCCAGAACGAGACTTCAGGCGGGAGCTAGCCAATCGTTCAGTGCCAGTATGCCCGGCAAAAGTGCCAGCGCGCCAAGTTCGCGAAATTGCCCGGCGCGTTTGCGGTATTCAAATGTGCCACGCGGCAAAATGGCCATGAAGGGAACGCTCGCGTCGCGCGCCGCGAGCGCATCATCTATATTGTCGCCAACGTAGAGCGCCGTTCCAGGATTGCGCCGCCCAAGGATTTTCAGCAAGCCATCGGGATAAGGTTTCTTGCGCTTCACATCATCCATGGTAACGACCGTCCGAAAATGCCGCGCCGCCGCCCACCGGTCGAATGTATACGCGAATTCTTTGCGCGTGCGCCCCGTGAATAAATTAAGCTCAAATCGCCGACCCCAGCGCTCGATCTGACCAGGCGTAACTACAAATTTTTCCTTGCGCACATTTCCAGACTTGCCGTCTTTGCCCCAGTAGAATTGCTGAAACGCATCCCGAGCCTCTTCATATGTCGTGGGACGCCCCAATGCGGTAGCCCAATTCGAGACCATATTCCAATCGTCATTGTTGCCCGGCTTGCTTTTCCATCGGTGCAGCTCGGGCCAAGTGACGCGCTTGCCCGTCAAAAAACGCATCGTTTCCAGCCCAGACAACCAGAACGAGCGGCGGACGTCCACCAGCACGCCGTCCACATCAAAGATTAGGATTTCAGGAAGCGCGATCGTTTTCGGCGTAGCCACTCAAGAATTGGAGCAGAAAATTTCCTCGGCGGCAACGTGTCGCCTTCACTTGCCGCCGGCCTTCTTAGCCGCTAACGCGTTTTTCACCGCTTCAGGCAGCGCGAACACATCGTCTGCAACATCATCGTAGCTAACGGAAGTGATCCAAAAAATCGAGACTTCACCACCCTCGCGATGCGTATTCTTGGTGGCCATGCGAACGCCGTCAAAATCCTTATACTCCTCGAAAGTCTCCGTGGCGTCGCCGTCACCTCCGCGCCACGCCGTATTGAACGCATATCCCACCAGCAGCCCGTTTTCCTTGTCGTAGAACTGCTCGTTGACCTTGCCCCAGTTGTTGATGCCTTTCAGGTGGTAGCAGGCTCGGCCGTTGAAATCCTTCACATCAACTACTTCCATCGACTTGAAATATTTCATCACTTCCAGGTGGTAGTACATGTCTGCGTCGCGCGCCACGGTTTTCACTTCATCTCCCTCGTGGATCACCACCTTTCCATCCGGGCCAAGATCCCACGCGGTCACGCCATCATAGCCAGACTCATCTGTCTTCCCACCCGGCAGATGGACTCTCTGCAACATTTTGCCATCTTTCGTATAGAAGACTCCCTCGCGTTCAATATTGCGCGACGGATCTTGGCCGCGTCCGTGCATCGTCATGGATTTGTGACGCAGCAGCGCCTCTCTGCCTCCCGTAACTTCCACGTAGCGATCCAGAACTTCCTGCGCGGTGGGCAGCTTCTCATTTGTCTGCGCCGACACCGTCGAGATCATCGCGAAAACCAACAAGGTCAGCCCCAGGGTAAGTCCAGCCCAGGAAGCTTGAATAAAAAAAAGCAGGCGCTTTGCGTGGAGCATCATCGGAACCTCCCAGATCGCGCGGTTGGAAGTGTTGATTCGAGCCACCCTCGCAGCGGCAAAATGCCACAGCCACCACCCTCGTATCTTGTCTAAAATTAGCGTTCTCGCGATTCTTGTCGATATCCCCTTAATCCAGCCGAAATACCGGAAACGGCAGCCATACGGGGCCGTCTATCAAAGGTGAGACCGGCCGAAACCGGACTGCTTCCACCAAGCCGATGAAGTCCTTGGCAAATTCTTCTCGTCTCGCCTTGGCCACCCGTTACGCGGGCAGCTCTCGCCGAAGCCTCGGACAATTCAAAACACCATCTATCCATATCGAAGAAGCCGAGTATGCCCCGGGATTCTGTCTAGCTCGTCATTTTCATGAGCACGCCGAATTTGCTTGTGGCATGGAAGGTATCCATTGGTCCTTGCTCAGTAATGCTGGCTACACCTGCCGACCCGGGACTTTACGCTTTCTTCCCGCCGGCGAGCCGCATGAAAATTATTTTCCAAACGGGGCCCGCTGCCTACGCATCGAGCTGCGAGCCCCCATCTTCGAGCGCGCACGCGAGTATGGCCCGGTACTTTCCATGCCAGGAGAACTTGCGACACCCGCTGCGGCAATGCTGACACAACTCCTCGTCAAGGAGTTCCGCCAGAACGACGACCTTTCCGCGTTGTCTATCGAGGGTCTGTCACTTCAACTATTGCAGGTCTATTCGAACGAACCACTTTCGCACAAAGAGCGTCTTCCCCAATGGCTGGGCCGAATCCGAGATACGCTCCACGACGAGAGCGCCAGCCGCCTAACTCTTGCAGAGTTGGCGCGCCGCGCAGGCCGGCACCCTGTCCAGGTTTGCCGCCAATTTCACCGACGATTCCGCTGCACGATTGGCGAGTACGTCCGGCGACTGCGCGTCGGACGCGCTCAATCTCTGCTGACTTCCTCGGAATTGGGTCTTGCGGAAATTGCGCTGGCTTGCGGGTTTTCCGACCAAAGCCATTTCACCAGAGCGTTTCGGAGACTTGCAGGCATCCCGCCCCGCCAATACAGAAAGCAAAATGATCGGAAGCAAAATGCCTGACGAATGGCTTTCGCAGAAGTCCCGCAGGAGTCTGCCCAGAAAAAAAGTGGAATGCAGACTACTCCATTCTCATCCCCGGCGCACCGCATGTTCCACGCCGTTTCGCGTTTCCACGCGCCGCCCCACATAAATATCGAGGAGCTGGTCAAGTTCCTGTGGCCGAATCGGTTTAGTGAGGTAGCCTTCCATTCCGGCGGCCAAACATTTCTCGCGATCGCCTTTCATGGCGTGCGCGGTCAAAGCGACTACCGGCTGGTGGAATCCGCTGCTTTTTTCTTTTTCTCGAATTGCGGCAGTCGCTTCGAGTCCATCCATCTCAGGCATCTGGACATCCATCAACACAAGGTCAAATCTTTCCTTCTCCAACGCCTGCAGCGCCTCCAATCCGGTGCCCGCCACCACAACCCGGTGTCCTCTTTTCTCCAGTAAGCGCACCACCAATCGCTGGTTAACCAGATTGTCTTCCGCCAGCAGCACGCTCAAGTAGGCATCCGGTTCGCGCGCATCCTGCAATGAGAATCGGGTGATCAAAGGGATGAAGCCGTCGTGCTCACGAGCTCCAAGCACTCGTGCAACTGCCTCACGCAATTCGGATTGGCGGATGGGTTTTAATAAGTACGCGGACACTCCCAGTTCCTGGCAGCGTGCCGCATCTCCGCGATGACCTGCCGAAGTGAGCATCATGATCGTTGCCGTGGCCAATTCCGGCCGTTGCCGAATTTGTTCGACTAGCGCGAAACCGTCCATATCCGGCATATGCATGTCCGTTAGAATCAGGTTAAACGGCTCGCCTTCTTCGCGCGACGTGGACAACTGCACAAGCGCCGCCGCGCCGCCATTCACTGACGTCGCTTTCATTTGCCAGCGAGTCAGCATGCCCTCCAGAATCCTGCAATTGGTTCGGTTGTCGTCCACCACCAGAACTTTTACGCCGCGCAAGAGTTCCGTCGGGGCAATAGTTCCTAACTTTATTTCTTTCGCGTCCACCGCACCCAGCCGGGCCGTGAAATGAAATTGGCTCCCCCGCCCCATTTCGCTCTCCACCCAAATCTTGCCGCCCATCATTCCCACCAGTCGCGTGGAAATAGTCAGCCCAAGCCCGGTTCCACCGTACTTTCGCGTCGTCGAGGTGTCGGCTTGGGTAAAGGGATCAAAAATGGATTCGCGCTTGTCCTTGGGAATTCCAATTCCGGTATCCGCCACCGTAAACAGGCAAACACAACCAGCTCCATCTTTGGCCTGGACTTGGACTTTCACAGCGACTTCGCCGACGTCCGTGAACTTGATCGCGTTGCCCACCAGATTAGTCACGATTTGTCGCAGCCGGCTCGAATCTCCACGCACCACCTCCGGCACTTCCGGCGCCACTTCGCATAGCAACTCCAGACCCTTTTCATCCGCCCGCAATGCTAGTGTTTTCAGCGTGGCTTCCAGGCTCTCGCGCAAATTGAAATCGATTGCCTCCAGGTCAATCTTTCCTGCTTCAATCTTGGAGAAATCCAGAATGTCGTTGATCACATTGAGCAACGAATCGCCGGACATTTTCACCGTCTCCAGATATTCGCGCTGCTCCGCCGTGAGTACTGTATCGAGCGCCAGATCGGTCATGCCCATGACGCCATTTAGGGGAGTGCGAATTTCATGGCTCATGTTGGCCAGAAATTCGCTCTTCGCGCGGCTCGCTGCCTCTGCGGATTCCCGGGCCTTTTGCATTTCCTCTTGCGTCTTCTTGAGATGAGTAATGTCGCGGCCGATGCCGGCGACTCCGGTAACCTGGCCTTTCTTGTCATAAAGGGGAACTTTCGTGGTCAGTAACCAGGTACTATTCCCGTCGGTGCCGAGGCTTTCTTCCTCCCGGTTGAACAACGCTTGCTTGGTGCGAATCACCTCTTGCTCGTCCCGGTAGTAGGCGTCTGCCAGCTCCTTGGGATAGAAGTCAAAGTCGGTCTTATGGAGCAGTTCCTCCGGACTCTTTACGCCCATGGAATGCGCCAACGACGCATTAGCAACTACGAACCGGCTTTCCGCGTCTTTTATGTACATATAGTCCGGCACGTTGTCGATCAAAGCGCGCAATACTTTTCGTTCTCCCGAAAGCGTCTCTTCTGCCCTTATTCGTTCGTTGACCTCTAATTGCAATTCCTTGGTCCGAGCTTGGACGCGAAGTTCGAGCTCGCTCTTCGCTCCCTGCAGCGCCGCGTCGCGTTCCTGAATTTGCCCCAACATTTTGTTGAACGAGCCGATGAGCGCTCCCACTTCGTCAGCTCCGCGCGGTATCGCGCGCACGGCATAGTCCTCGTTCGTTGTGACTCTGGTTGCGACCTCCGCGAGATGCAAAATGGGTTCCGTGATTAGCCGTAGTAGCCGCGAGGAGAGGAAGTAGGTTGCCAGAACGGAAAACAGTATGACCACCACGGAAATTTCCGTGTACTGTCTGATTTTGGCTTGCAAAGCTCCGAGGTCCGAGACAATGCCGATGGAGCCGGCTTTCTCGCCTCCCAGGGATACCGTCTGGAAAAGCGTGAGGGAGTCTTTCTCGAAGTGCGCCCCGTCTTCACGCCGGGCGGGCAGGGCAACGCCAGAACCAATCCCATCGCGTCTGTACTCGGCGAAGACAGTTCCCTTGCTGTCATACAGGCGTGCGCCCACGATGTGGCGCTCAGCGCGCAAGGCTCCCAGCATGTCGGTTGCGGACTTTCGATCGTTGAAAGCCAGGGAAGCACCGGTATTTGCGCCCAAGGTATCTGCCAACACGGAAAGTTCACTCGTCATCGCCGCCCGAAAACTGTTTCGTTCGTAGAGATCAAAGCTCAGGCATGCCAGGCTTAACCCAACAAGGCTGGTGCACACACTTACAAAGGTAAGCTTGCGCTGGATCGACGAATTCTTAAAAAGCTGCATTTCACGTCCCTTTTGGGCCCCCAATGACTTTTTTAGCTAGTGTCAAAAGTCTTGCGCTGATCTTCAATTTGGCGCGTTCCGCGGCTTCCAGATTAATTTCGAAATGAACCTTGTTGTCCTCCCAAAGGAAACCGATCATCCCCCCCTGTCCAATAAAGTCTTGGGACTCTCCTACCGTCAGGACCGGACTTGCTCCAAGGTTTACCAGCGTTGCGGAAAGGACTTTTTTCTCCGGCGCGCCAAGGAACAAAATGTGGCATGTCTGAACTTCCTGTGACATTTTGAAGTGCAGCACGCGAACAGGGCGCCCGTCGATCGTCTTTCCGCTCATGCTCGCGTCCAGCGCGCCGTGGAAGGGATCTCCCCCGACCGTGCAGTAAGTAAGTGGGGCACCCGCGTCTTTAAAAGCTTCCGGCGGCCAATCCACAAACTGCGCGAAATGAAAAAGAAAAGCCGCCTTTACCTGGTATTCGCTGGATGGATTGGACTGCGCTGAAACCCAGCGGCCGCCGCCAACGAATAGCAAAGCCGCAAAAGCCGAAACAGCTAATCGCGATGGCGCGTGACCAACTCTTCCGCAAGGAAGTCCCTGTAAAGGATTCCGCTTGGCCCTTCGCATTTTGCTTGTCAGATTCAATGCCTTTTCGTCCCCAATCAAAATTGCCAGGTGATCTTCGCGTAGGCGCTGCGTTTGGTAAGACTGGATTGTTCCGTTTGGTCTGGACCGAGATACTCAAGATGATGGTCGCTTACCAGGTTTTGCCCCACCAGGCTGATTGAGAATTCTTTGCGTGGTTGCCAAATCACGTTGGTGTCCAGGCGGGTGTACGACGGCACTGCTGGAGCAACAAGCCGGCCGACGAAATAAGCCGAAGCATTCCATTGCCAGTGCTTGCTCAATTCAACATGCGAACGCAATTGGGCCTGCTGGCTCGGAAAACCTCCCTGTGACCCTGCGACCGTCGTCGTATCCTGGCTTGTCGCGTCTTCGTGCAGATGCATTGCCAAGAAGGAATATCCGGGGCTTAGCGTCCAATACTTGGCCACTTTCCAGTTTACGGACAGTTCAACGCCATGCGTCTCTCCATACGTTAGATTGCCCAAGACATTTGGCGCCACCAGGTGCAAAGGCGGCGGATCGATCTCCAGGAACGGCGCGCCTGGCTCGACGGACACAAGACTGTTGTAGTCGTTGTAGAAAACCGTCGCATCGACCGAAATCTGTTTTAGGATCTCCGTTCGATAGCCCAATTCAAAAGCATTCAAACTTTCGTTCTGCCGGTACGGACTTCCAAATATGCTGACAAGGATTGGGAGACCGTTGGGCCCGGGAAATACAGAATCATTTACACGAATGTCCCGGTCACTTTGCGATGGCGTCCGCAGCGCTCTGGATACGGCCGTCCAAAACATGTTTCGCTCATTGGCAATCCAGGCCAGCCGCGCACTCGGCTCAAATCCGAATCCTGTGTAGTCGTTATGCTCGAGTTTCGCTCCGATCGTCAGGTAAAGCCTATCCGGCCGGATAGCAATCTCATCCTGCACAAAGGAACTGAAGAACTGTCGAGTTTGCTTTGGCGGCGTGAACGCAATCCGGAAAGTTGTCGCCAATTCATCGGAGGTCATGTAGTAGCCGACCCCCCACACAAAATCCTGCCGCTTTCCCCAGCCAACGTGATTCTCAAAATCGATACCGAATGTGTTCAGGCCCGTTCCGTAGGTCGTGTCGCCACGATTGCTGCGATCGAAATTGATCTGAAGGCTCGTCTCCGAGTTCGGCGAGAAAACGTGATTCCACCGGGAGACAAGGTCCCACCCTGAAAAAATATTGCGCAGATTCAGGATTCCGTTTATTGGCGGCGAAATGGAAACGATGGTGTTGACGAGCTCTCCCGCGTCGCCTCTATAAACATCTCCTTCGAGTGTCAGTGAGTCTTTGGGTGAGGCATCCGCGTCCACGCGAAATCCTGCTTGGAACGTGCGCCAGTCATCCTCGCCGCTCTGGCCCGCGGAATTGAGGTTGTGGCCATAATTAAAACCACCGCCGGAAACGCGATAGGAAGTCTCATCACCAATCGTTCCTCCATACCGCGCGGTTGCAAATCCTTGTTCGGATGTCCCACCGCCCGTGGTCACCAGCGCGCCCAGCGTGTCAGCGGCTTTCTTCGTCGTGATATTGATCACACCGTTGACCGCATTTGCGCCCCACACCGTGGCTCCCGGCCCGCGAATCACTTCGATGCGCGCGATATTGTCCAGCAATAAAGTCTGGCTGTCCCAGAAAGTACCGGAAAAGATTGGGGAATACACCGTGCGGCCATCTACCAAGACAAGCAGTTTGTTCGAATATTGACCGTCGAACCCGCGCGCCGTGATTGCCCACGTGCTGCCGTTGATCTGCGCTACTTGCAGGCCCGGGACCATGCGCAGAAGATCCGGAATGTTCGCCGCACCGGACCTACGGATGTCTTCCGAAGTAATCACAAAAATCGCTGCCGCTACGCGGGAGAGCTTCTGCTCTTTCTTCGAGACCGAGGTCACCTCGATATTCAGCAAGTTTTCTATGCTCACTTGCGTGAGATCATTTTGCGCCGCGGGCGCGGGTTCAGGCACACGCTGCGGCTGGGGCGTTCGTTGTGTTTCGGAGCACTGAGATAATTGCGGAACTCGCGCCCATGCCAGTTGGCAGCTCAGCAGCAAGGCAAGCAAGCTTCCTCCGCCTACGGAGCAGTTTCGGCACACACGTAGTATTGTTATTCCCTCCTTTATAGACACGGATTCCTCCCTAAACAGGGCGTGCACCTGTGGGACCGAAGCTCGATGCGTTTTTGTTAGGCAACTCGCTTGCTTTCAGTACGTTAGTCCGCGGCGAGCCCGCAAGGCAGTTCCTGAATTGAGCCTCCAACAGCTGTGTGTTCCAAAGCGGCGCAAGGGGGTGTGAGAATCCTCATAGAACTGTTACGGCAGCTGCCTGGCAATGCAGCCTGCAGCGTCGAACTTCGGTATGATTGCTGGAGCTGGAACGGCCTTGCTACAATCACGCGCGCAAGCCCCGAGGCTTGGAAAGAGGAATGAATGGCTGGATTTGCCGGTGTCGATTTCATCGATTTTGATTCACAGCTGAACGACGAAGAGAAACTCGTCCGGCAGACGGCGCGGCGGTTCGTCGACAACGAAATTATTCCTATCATCGAAAAGCACAGCCGCGAGGGAACGTTTCCGAAACATCTCGTGCCGCAACTCGGTGAACTAGGATTTTTTGGCGCGAATTTGCAGGGCTATGGCTGCGCGGGTATGTCCAACGTCGCGTATGGACTTGTGACGCAAGAGCTGGAGCGCGGAGATTCCGGATTGCGGAGTTTCGTCTCGGTACAGAGCGCGCTGGTGATGTACCCCATTTACGCGTACGGTAGCGAGAAGCAAAAGGAAAAGTGGTTGCCGTTGCTGCAGCAAGGCACGGCCATCGGCTGCTTTGGATTGACGGAACCGCAGTTTGGCTCGAATCCCGGCGGGATGCTTACTCGTGCGGTTAAGAAAGGCGCGGGCTACGTTCTAAATGGCGAGAAGATGTGGATCACCAGCGGCTCGATTGCGGACGTCGCGGTGGTCTGGGCCAAGTGCGAGGATGAAAAAATTCGTGGGTTCCTCGTGGAAAAAGGAACGCCGGGATTCAAGGCGTGGGATGTACACGGAAAATGGTCGCTGCGAGCTTCGGTGACTTCAGGACTCGCGTTCACCGATTGCGAAATTCCGGAAGAAAATTTGCTGCCAAACGTTGTTGGATTGAAAGGCCCTCTAGGCTGCTTGAATCAAGCGCGTTATGGCATTGGATGGGGAGCGCTCGGCGCGGCGATGGGTTGCTACGATACTGCGCTGCAGTATGCAAAAACGCGCAAACAATTTGCGAACAAGCCGATCGCTTCGCACCAGCTCGTGCAAGAAAAACTGGCCTGGATGATCACGGAAATTGTTAAGGGACAATTATTGGCGCTGCACGTCGGGCGGTTGAAGGATAGAGGCAAAGTCGATTTTTCGCACATCTCAATGCTGAAGATGAACAACGTCGCCATCGCGCTTGAAACGGCGCGGAAGGCGCGCGACATTCTCGGCGCGAACGGCATCGTGGACGATTACTGTATTATGCGGCACATGAACAACCTCGAAAGCGTTTACACCTACGAGGGAACGAACGACATTCACAAATTGATCATCGGTGAGAAGATCACCGGGATTCCCGCTTTCGTGTAATTGGGAAAAAGAGACAGGCTGAAGCCTGTCCCACTCCAGCCAACCAATCTTGGTGCACGTTGAATCTTGTATGCTGTAGTGGTGCGGCTGCGGCTTACTTCGTTAGTTGATCTCGCCTCGGCTGCAGCGGGCACGGCCCTTCGATTCTCAAGGTAAATGTGCCGGCCCCCTACGGGAGAAATTCATGGATGCATTCGCGATCGGTTCGTGTCGCTCGTTTTTACGCAGAACTTTGTTGCTCCTGATGTCGCTCGCAGTCGTGTGCATATCGGCGGGAGCTCAAGGGAAAGCCGCGCCGGCGCCGGAGCCGAAACAGAAGATTCGGGCAATTACGGCGTTTGTGCTTTTGGATCGGACGCAATATCAGCAGCAAATTGCGGATGCCGTGAAGATGTTGAACCGGGCGCGCACGATTTTTGAGTCGCGCGGCTTTGAAGTGCAAACGATTCGCATCGCAACGCAACCGTTCCCCGAATACACAAAGGGACTAACGGACGCCCAAGCGTTGGCGTTCTTTAAGGATTACGACGCGCTTGCGGTAAAGAACGGATTTGATGCGGCGATCGGGCCGGCAATGATGAGCGCCACGGATTCCCCGGCGCAAGCAGACCTGCTGGCGGATATTCTGCTCAGCACGAAAAAACTAAACGGCACCGTGGTAGTAGGCGCGGAAGACGGCGTCCGCTGGCCCGCGGTTGGCGCCGCCGCGCGTGTCATGAAAAGACTCGAAGACACCGAACATAGCCAGGGCAATTTTCGGTTCGCGGCCATCGCGATGGTACCTCCGCTCACGCCGTTTTTCCCCGCGGCCTATGTCACCGGATTCGGCCACCAATTCGCGATTGCTTTTGAGTCGGCCAACATCGTTGCAAAAGCATTCAAGGATGCGCCGAACCTGGCCGTGGCGCGCCAGCGTTTAATCGACGCGCTTGGTCAGCAGGCGTTTGAGGCGGAAGCGCAAGCGGGACGGATCGATTCGGAAACGGGCTGGGCCTACGTGGGAATCGATCTATCGCCTGCTCCGCTAAGAGATGTTTCCATCGGCGTGGCGATTGAAAATCTGACGACGCAGCCAATGGGCTCGAGCGGGACGCTAACGGCCGCGGCCACGATCACATCGGCGATAAGAGAAATCCAAGTGAAGCAAACAGGCTATTCAGGGCTTATGCTTCCGGTCCTCGAAGATGCTCGTCTCGCACAACGATGGAGCGAAGGGCGCATCTCGATCGATTCACTACTAAGCTATAGCGCCGTGTGCGGCACTGGACTCGATACGGTGCCACTCCCAGGCGACATAAGCGCGGAGCAACTTTCTCTCATCATCGGCGACATGGCCAGCCTAGCTGTGAAGTGGCACAAGCCGCTTTCGGCGCGCCTCTTTCCTGTCGCGGGCAAAGGCCCAGGCGACAAGACGGAGTTGGACAGCCAGTTTCTCGTGAACGCCATAATCCAGCCGTTGGAAAAGAAATGAGTACACGTAAGTCTGATTCCAAGACCGTAAGATGAATTTACTTCGAAACGGCAATGACTGATTCCCGATTCTGCCGGACCCTCGCCTATCAGCATGGGTGACGGGAAATTCCTCGCTGGCATTTTGTGAACACTTTCTTCCACAGGCATGCACATATTTCCACAGAGTTTTTGCGAGATTGCTCTTGCCAACTTTTTGAAGTGCTCTTAGTATCCGCTACAGATTGATCGGGAAGAAAAACTTTTCGAGTCAATTCAGGGATGGCAGCAAGGGTAAAACTGAGCTGGCATTACCTGAGTTGATTGGGGGAGTAAAACTTCGCGAGTCAGTTCTGAGATGACGGCAAGGGTAAAACCGAGCTGGCGTTTACGGAATTGAATTGAGAAGAAAAGCTCCACGATTCAGACAAAGGGGATGGCGAGGGTAAAACCAAGCCAGCTTCCGATGCGTTGGACCGGGGAGTTCGCTTTGCGGCTGAGTTCATGGCGGCGCGGGTCAAACCGAACTGCTGCTGGACGGAGGCGGAAGCGGAAAGCTTTGCGGAGCACTCAACGTTGCGGCGAGGGTCACACCGAGCGGTGATTGTGAGTTGAACCAAGAAGTAAAGCTTCGCGACTCAATTTACAGAGGGCGGCCAGGGTAAAACCGAACCGTTTGAGAGTAAGTTGATCGGGAAGCGGAAACTTAGCGACTCAATCGAAAAGGGGGCGACGCGGCCAAACCGAGTCGCCCTCGATTTTTTTTAGCGCGCGTTGCTGGCAGTACAGCCGCCTCATTAAACTTTAGAGCTAATCCGAAATCTGCATGACCTGACGCTTCATGCGCGCTGTCTGGATAACGTGTGCTCGAAAGTTTCTCTGAAACAATCTGTTCGCGATGACTCCACGTTACAAGCAGCGGACGACGTACCCTCCACGAAAGCGGCAAGCCAGCGAATAGGAAGCATTCGATCCAATCATGGTCCTTAGCGGAAGCAGCAAAAAAAAACGCGTCGCCGGTGGTAAAGGCCGGCGACGCGGAGGATAGACCCTAGTTCGTGATGGTCGGCAGCGAAGCGTTTGTAACGCTCCGCTGCCGGTTGTGGTTAGCGGCGAACCCTGAGGCTGATGGTCGTGGTGTGGCTCAAAGAACCAGAAACGCCGGTTATGGTTACTGTCCTGGTTCCTGTCGTCGCCGTGCTGCTGGCCGTCAACGTCAGCGTGCTTGTGCCAGTCGCCGGATTCGGGCTAAACGCCGCGGTAACTCCCGTGCCCAAGCCGCTGGCCGACAAGGTGACGCTGCCAGCAAAGCCATTCGTCGGATGGATCGTGATCGTCGTCGTTCCGTGCGATGACCGAGTGATGGTCAAGCTGGTGGGCGACGCGGTTAGCGTGAAATTGCCAGCGGCTACGGCGGATACTGTCAGACTTACCGTCGCGGTTTGCGTAATGCCTCCGCCCGTGCCAGTGACCGTGATCGTGTACGTGCCTGTTGCAGTTGTCGAAGCCACCGCAATACTCATGCTCGAAGTGCCGGAACCCGGCGCGGCGATAGACGTGGGACTGAAGCTTACGGTCACGCCTGTCGGCTGGCCGCTTGCGCTCAACGCAACGGCCGAGTTAAAGCCGCCGGAGACGGAAGTGGAAATCGTGGATGAGCCGTTGCCGCCTTGCACTACCGAGACCGACGCAGGCGAAGCGGAAAGTGTGAGGTTAGGACTGGTCGAAGTTGGAGCGAGGGCATTGATCAACCCGGTCCCGTTGGGACTGCCCCAGCCGGTCACTAGATCGTATCCCGTCGTAGCCGAGTAGCTACCGGATGTGCCGCTGGTGATGTCGTGGAATTCCGAGCCATAAGCGGAAGTGACGCTCTGCGAATAGATCGTCGGGTTGATGAAACCGATCGGCTGTTCGCCATTGGCGGCGAGCTGCTGATTGACCAGCGCAATGTAACCGGCCCACATTGGCGCGGCAAAGCTGGTGCCGCCGTAGTCGTTGGCCGTGCAGGTGGTTTGGTCGGCGCAAACATAAAACGTAAAGTTCGCGTTCGCCGAAACGTCCGGCCCGTTGCGCAGCGTCGTCGAACCCTTGTTGGTGGAATTGATTACGCCGGCCATCGACTGCCAGGACGGGATCGGGATGGAGTCCGGTGAAATGCCGCCGCCGCTGTCAACCCAAGCGGTTTCTGACTTCCAGGCGCCACCAGCACTTGCGGTTACGAGGTCCGTGCCGCCGACAGAAACGACATACGCATTGTCCGCTGGCCAAGCTTCATTGCTCTTTGACCAGGTGGAAGAGTCGCCAGAGGCAGCAAAGAAGTTCTGGCCTTGAGCCGACATCCTCTCGAAATACGGATTGAGCGTGCTTGGATCTGCCGGCGTCCAGCCCCAGGAACAGCCGATGGTGGTGGGCAGGGGACTGTGCGTCGTCATGGCGCTGATGATTGCGGTATCAGTGGACCCGACGTACATCACAAGACTTGCCAGACCTGGAGCCATGCCGATCGCCTGAGTCATGTCGAGCGTTTGTTCGGTGTCATCGCAACTGCCGCCGGCCCGCGAATCCACGCACGATGTGCTGGTTCCGTCGGTGGAGAGAACCGTTACCGGCACGTTATTGGTTTGGCCTACGTTTTTGAAATAGGTGGTCAAGTCGGCCAAGTCGGTTCCCAAATACTCGAAGAGGCCGAGGTTCTGGCCAGCGCCGGTGAGAGCCGTGCCGCCATAGTAGGCCGCGCGCATGTCGCTACCCAAAAAGGAAGCGGATGGTCCGGAGCCAGTGGTGGCATGAGAGACGACGGCGTTCGCATTGATACCGTGTGCGGCTGCGTAGTCACTCTTCTTGACGAACAAAGGATGCGGGATGGAAAAGTTGTCAAGGCCCGAGATGTGCCAGAGCTGGAACGGCAGGTCCACCATGGGTTCGCGGTCTGCGGCAAAGTAGGTGCGGTTTTCCGTGGGGTGCTGGTAGAGGCCCATGCTCACGTGGAAAGCTCGTTCGATGTTTCCTACGGTGCCTTCGGCTTGCACCTCCATGCCATCGCGAGTGCCGCCGACAACAGCCAGCCCGTGCGTTTTGGCATACCGAATGACGGCGTCATAATCTTCCTGTGTAGGACCAAACCTGGCGGTAAATTCTTGCACTGTGAGGAAGTGCCTATAAGAGCTGCTCGAAGGATCGTAGAGTTCTTGCAAGAAACTATCCAACTCAGCCTGATTGCGCAGCGGCAAAACGATGTCGATGCGCAAGGACTGTGTTTCGGGGAGCCGTCCGACGTACTGCGCCCGCCCGCTGAGATTCGCTTCACGCACATGACGCGTCATCAGTGACTGCGCTCGTGTCTGGCTCTCCACCACGAAGAGCAAGATGGCCGCGCACAGCACTGCATACATGACGCCTCGAAACACCACTCCACTCTTTTTTTCAGATTGGTTCATCGATTGGCTCCTTTGCTTCTGGGGATCGGGGAATCTCCTTGTGGGAGCGAGGATTGCTACGGTACTTCCTTGAAACAGGGCTTCCGAGTTAGACCCCGGTTGCGCGCATGGTACCCTTCTGCTGCGTGGGACGCAACGGATTTGACGGCGGCCAAAAGCCTGTAAGATATGCGCGGGACTGCGCGTTTGAAGGAAAGTGAGCGTCATGGAAGACCTTTCGAATAGCCATCATCCGGTCGGGAAGTTGTTCGCGCGGCCGATCGCCGCGGAAGATTGGGAGAAGTACCGGCTCACCGAGCAGCAGGTCGAGTTTTTCCGCGAGAACGGATATTTGAAGGGCGTGCGCATTCTGACGGATGAACAGGTGGAGGCGTTGCGCGGCGAGTTGGAGCACTTGATGGATCCGGCGCATGCTGGGCGGGAACTTTTTCACGAATACCATTCGAACGAATCGACCGATCCAGATCGAGTTGTGTTTCACGCGCTGGGAGCGTGGCGCGTTATGCCCGGCTTTCACGATCTGTTGTGGAACCCCGCGTTTCTCGTGCCGGCGTCGCAACTGCTCGACGGCCCGGTGCGCTTCTGGCACGACCAGCTTTTTTGCAAGCCCGCGAGGCACGGCGGAGTGGTGGCGTGGCACCAGGATTATTCGTACTGGACGAGAACGACGCCGCTCGCTCATCTGACTTGCTGGATCGGCCTAGACGATTCCACACGCGAGAACGGCTGCCTGAATTATGTTCCGGGAAGCCACAAGTGGCCGGACTTGCCGAAACCCGTTTTGACGGGAGAGATGGACGGAATCCGCAGCAGCCTCCCGGACGAACTGAAAGACAAGTTTGAGCCTGTGGCGATCGAGCTGAAAAAAGGCGAGAGTGCGTTTCACCATGCGCGGACAATGCACGGCTCAGGCGCGAACGATACGCCGCGGCCGCGACGAGCCACGGTGATCAACGTGTTTCGCGACGGTGTGATGTCGAACGCGGATGAACCATTGCTCGCGGGAGTGCCGATCATCCCTCGCGGCAGCAAAATGGATGGGCAGTTCTTTCCGCTCCTGTTCAGGCCAGAGAGAGCCGGCTGAAAACGCTCGGCTGTTGACTCTTTCCGCGCCCTCAACGACTCCAAAGCTCAAAATTGACCTATCATTGGCTCTCGCGGGAGAGCGCTCGTCTATGGAAGAACAACTAAGCCTGGAATTTCTGCGCGTGGTGGAAAACGGCGCGGTGGCCGCTGCGCGGACCATGGGATTTGGCGACCGTCACAAAGCGGACGAAGTCGCCGTCGAGGCCATGCGCAAAACGATGGATGCCGTGCAGATGGACGGCACGATTGTGATCGGCGAAGGCGAACGCGATGAAGCGCCGATGCTCTACATCGGCGAAAAAGTGGGCCTGGCGACGCACGCACCCAAAGCGCTTTTCCCGGAAGTGGATATTGCCGTTGACCCCTTGGAAGGCACCAACCTGTGCGCGACCGGCGCTGGTAATGCGATTGCGGTGCTGGCTGCGAGCGAGCGCGGCGGATTGCTGCACGCGCCAGATTTATACATGGAGAAAATTGTTGTGGGACCGTCGTGCAAGGGTGCGGTCGAGCTGGATGCTCCTGTTAGCGATAATCTGAAATCGATCGCCAAGCGACTGGACCGTGATGTGGAAGATCTCGTCATTATCGTGCTGGACCGACCGCGGCATGAAAAACTCATCGCGGAAATTCGCAAAGCTGGGGCGCGGATACGATTGATCGGTGACGGCGACCTGTCGGCGGGTATTTCCGCGGCGGTTGTCGGGACGGGGGTACACGCGGTGATGGGAATCGGCGGCGCCCCGGAAGGTGTGCTGACCGCGGCGGCGCTACGCTGCTTGAACGGGCAGATCCTGGCGCGTCTGGTGATTGGCAAACCGGAGGATCAGATACGGCTCGAAAAAATGGGCGTAAAAGATCCCAAGAGAATTTACGACACCGAGGATCTGGCTCCGGGCAAGAAAATGATTTTCGCGTGTACCGGTGTCACGGACGGCAACTTGTTGAAGGGTGTGCGCTTTTTTGGGGAAGGCGTGCGAACGTCCTCCATGATTCTAACCTTGGACGACCGGCAAGTGCGCTTTGTCGATTCCGTGCACCTCGATAAGAGGCCGGATATTAAGGTTCGGTTCAATTAAATGCGCGAGTCAACTTGCTTCAGAGGGCGGGGCAAGCCCCGCCCCTACAGAATCCTTTTTATTTAGTCTTGTTTCTTCAGAACTTTTCCGCGCGCAACGATCGTACATCTCTACCTGCCCTCGAAAAACGCGGCCTGAACGCAAGAACAGGAACGCTTAGAGCACAGCCGGACGGCATTCCTCCTGGCTTCAGCGGCTAATCTGCCAGACTAAAGACAGGGCGAATTGTGCCCGCTTGGGAGAAGCAGGTTATGGCAGAAGGATCCACTTCGGGGAATTCGTCGTCGTCCAAGTCTCTTATGTGGATGATGATCGCGCTCTTTGCAGGCCTCGCAGTCCTGCTGGCAGGCGGGTTGTTCGTGGCCAGCAGGGTCATCCGCTCGATGGGACTGACCGCGGCAAACGCCATGAATACCGTGCGAACTCCTGGCGGAAGTCTCCGGCTGGAAAAAGAAGGGGAAATGGGGGCAGGCTTGCCGGTCTACCCGCGGTCCTCGCTGGTGGTGCCGGACGATAGCACTGCCGCAACCGCCGTAAAGCAGGCGCGCAATGGCATCGAAACATCGACGTATCACACCACCGACACGCGGGATTTTGTGGATGAGTGGTACGGAAAGCATTTGAGCCCTGCATTCACACGCCGCGACGCGGCGGACAAACCGGTGCCTGAGATTTTCAGCGATGCGCGCGTCTCCAATGACGACATCGCCTTCGTGGCCGAACGCGGGCAAACAATTGGCATCGTGGCGCTCTCGCCAGACTCCGGTGGCACAAAGATTTCTCTGATTCGATTCATCAAATCCACGCCAGCCGCTGACCAAGCTCCATCTTCAAGCCCACAGTGAAAATTTGCCGTTAAGTCTTCGGTTTAGAATGCCTTGGAAATCATTCCGCGGTTGGACAAACTAGTTCTGGGCTGCGCGGCCGGGTGCCCCGAATTTGTACCAATGGCCAGTAGCGCTACGTTCCGATACTGCCTAGTCTCCCTTCACCCAGTCCTGCCACAGCAAATAAATTGCCCAGGGTTTTAGACGGCCAACGATCGTCGTACGCATCCTTCCGAGGCTGTCGCGCGGATTTGCAATGGGGGAGAAGCCGTGAAACGCATTGGTCTTGCCTTAATCGGAATTCCCGCGCTCTTTTTGGCAGGCTGCGCGGGACTGGTATCAGGCGGAAATTCGTTGCCGCCGCAGTTGCAACTCAGCATTAGCCCGAAGAACGCGACAGTTCCTGGCGACAATACCGAACAGTTTACAGCGCAAGCTGCTGATGGTTCTTCGCCGGCCGTGGCGTGGTCCGTAAATGGGATCGTCGGTGGAACCGCCACGACAGGTACGATCAGCGCGACCGGACTTTACACTGCGCCGGAGTTTCCGCCGGTCCCGAATAAGATAACGGTTGGTATATCCGACGCAGCCACGCCGTCGATTAAATCCAGCGTAGCTGTGATTCTGGACAATCCCGTTCCGCAGGTTTCTTCCATTTCTCCGCTGCAGTTCCCCGTGGGGACTTTCTCACTCACGATAAACGGCGCGCATTTTGCTACAAATGCGGTTGTCTTGTTTGGAACGACAGCACTCACCACGACGCGCACTTCTTCCACACAGCTCACCGCCACTGGAAGCGCAACCGCAGCCCAAGAGGGTAGCGTTTCCGTCACCGTTAGAAATCCCGATCCCGGATCATCGACCTCCGGCCCGGTGATGGCTTTTGTTCTTGGCGGCAGCCCCATCGTCTCTCAATCCGCTGCGGTCCGTTTTCTGGAGCAGTCCACGTTTGGTCCCACGCCAGAACTCGTGACCCAAGTGCAACAGACAGGTTTCGATCCCTTCCTGCAAGTCCAGTTTGCCGCGCCTATCTCAACGTACCCAGCACCCTTAACCACCGACACCAATCTGACGAAAGTCCAAAACCAGTTTTTTCTCAACGGTGTCAATGACGCCGATCAATTGCGGCAGAGGCTGGCGTTTGCAATGAACGAGATTTGGGTGGTCGGCGCAAACAAAGTGAGTGACCCGACGGGCTATACGAATTACATGCAAGCATTGACCAACGACGCGCTGGGTAATTACTACGACGTGATGACCGACGTTACGCTGACTCCGGCCATGGGACATTGGCTGGACATGGTCAACAACGACAAGCCGGCCACAGGGAACCACGCCAACGAGAATTACGCGCGCGAATTGATGCAGCTCTTCACGATGGGGCTGAGTCAGCTCAATCCAGATGGTACGCAGATGCTGGATGGCTCCGGCAATCCGATTCCGACCTATACACAGAACGACGTGATGGCTCTGGGACGATCATTCACCGGATGGACGTATCCCACGATGGCGGGTGCGACGCTGGTGAAACACAATCCGAGTTATTACGGCGGACCTATGGTGCCGTTCGAGTCCAACCACGACAGCGGCGCAAAAACGTTCCTGGGCCAATCCGTTGCCGCAGGACAGTCCGCCGAGCAGGAATTGGCCAATGTGCTGACCATCATTTTCAATAATCCCAACTTGCCGCCATTCGTATGCCAACAGCTCATCGAAAAGTTGGTAACCAGCAATCCTAGTCCGGCCTACGTGGCCAGAGTTAGCGCCGCCTTCACGAGCGGAAAATTTCAAAACTATGGATCCGGCAAAAGGGGCGACATGCAAGCGGTGGCAGCGGCAATTTTGCTCGACGAGGAAGCCCGCCGCGGCGATTCGCAAACCACCGCCGTAGCGAGCGACGGCAAACTGCGCGAACCAGTGGTGATGATGCTAGCCCTCGCGCGGGCTTTTCATGCGAACACGGACGGAACCGGCTTCACGGGCCAGAGCGGAACGATGTCCCAGTCCCTCTTCAATTCAGGAAGCGTCTTCAATTTTTTCCCGCCTCAGAGTTTGATACCGGGAACGACGCTCAACGGTCCGGAGTTTGCCATCTTCAACACCTCCACGGCGCTCAACCGCGTGAATTTCATCAATACTTTCGTCTACGGAAAGGTCAGCAGCACGACGACTGTCGACTTCACGCCGGTCATCAACGCGGGCACCTCCGATCAAATGGTGACCTGGCTGAACAATCTTTTTCTTCATGGAACGATGTCCAGCCAGATGCAGTCGTCCATCATGACAGCATTGGGCGCGGTGAGCAGCACCGACACAACAAATCTGGCGAAGACCGCGATCTATCTCGTCACTTCGTCCTCGCAATATCAAGTGCAACGCTAGCGCGAAAAAGGGAGACATGGCGATGACGCACCACTCGAGACGCGATTTCATGAGACTAACCTGCTGCTCCGCAGCCACGGCAGCGATGGTAAGTGGGTTGAGCAAATTCGGGCTGGTGAGCGCCCTCGCGCAAGCCAGCACCAGCTACAAGGCGCTGGTCTGTATCTTTCTTTTCGGCGGCAACGACGCGAACAATCTTCTGGTGCCCAACGACGCGGCCGGTTACGCGAACTACCAGACTATCCGGGCAAACTTGGCGCTTGCGCAGTCTTCGCTTCTTCCGCTGCAGATCGGCGGGCAGGCCAATTTCGGATTGCATCCGAATCTGCCGGAGCTGCAGAACCTCTTCAATGCCTCCAAATCGCCACTGGCGTTGCTCACGAACGTAGGCACGCTCGTGCAACCCACCACGCGCCAAAATTATCAAAGCCAGGCCAGCCTTCCAGAAAATCTTTTTTCACACTCCGATCAACAGGAACAGTGGCAGACCACTCAGCTAAGCGGCCTGCCAAACGCAGGCTGGGCGGGAAAAGTGGCGGACAAGATCCAGGGAATGAATTCGGGCGCTCAATTTCCACCTATTCTTTCGGTTGCGGGAAATGCCATCTTCTGCACCGGCGATACCACGCGGCCATTCACGATGAGCCCCGGCAGCACGCCTGGGTTGAGCGGGTTCAGCACTTCCGCAGCATCGCAAGCGCGATTCCTGGCCACACAACAATTGCTGACCTTCGATACTGGGATATCTTTGGTGCAAGCCGCGAGCGCGGTGACCGGCCAAGCGATTCAAGAAGGAGTGGTGCTGGCCGCGGCTCTAAAAAATATTCCGGCGATTCAAACCGTCTTCCCCGCCAGCAACGGGCTCGCGTCTCAGTTGAAACAGGTAGCCCAGGTGATCGCGGCACGCAGTGCGCTCAATGTGCAACGGCAAATTTTCTTCTGTTCGCTCGGCGGCTTTGACACACACGCGGACCAACTCGACACGCAGGTAGCTCTCTATACACAGTTGAGCCCGGCTATGGCTGCTTTTTATCAGGCCACGCAAGAGCTCGGCGTCTCTAGTGAAGTGACCACCTTCACTCTCTCCGAATTCAGCCGCACCTTCCAGCCGGGCTCCAACGGCGGAACGGACCACGCTTGGGGCAGCCATCAAATGATCATGGGCGATGCCGTGAAAGGAAATGCGTTTTACGGACAATTCCCCACGCTGGCTCTCGGCGGACCGGACGACACGGGGAGCAACGGCCGGTGGATTCCCTCGACATCCGTGGACCAATACGCCGCGACACTTGCCACGTGGTTCGGCGTCGCAAACACGGATCTGCCATCGATCTTCCCGAACCTCGCCAACTTTCAAACATCGAACTTGGGATTTCTCGGTTAGAAAAAGTTTCCTTCTGCCAGGCACAGGCACACGTCGAGGCGCAGAATTTTGCGCCTCGGCGTTTTTTTGTGCGTGATGTTCTCAGGGTTTACTGCTGGATTTTTGTGAGTGCCAGAAAAACTCCGTCGTCGACGGCAACAGTATGCGTGAAGAGCGTCGCTGTCGCTCCGCCGGCAAGCGCAACATTGTCGGCGCTGCCGCTAATTGCAGGTCCCGCCGGTTTGTTGCTTCCAGTTCCCGTGCCAGTTCCACCGCCGTCGCCGGGTTGCAGCGAAATACGCGTAGTCTTCGGCGTGCAATTCGATGCGCCAAGGCAAGTGTCACGAACGAAAATCTGGCGGTAGCCGCTGTCGCTTGTGTTGGTGGCGGACTTGCTCGTTACAGCGGTTGTCTGGGCCGCCTGACTTTTCGTTACAGCCAGGAACGCGACGAACCGTCCTGAAGCACTTAGGGACGGTAGAATGCCTTCCGTTCCAAGCAGCGCGCCGTTGGGATCGGTAGAAATAAGTTGAGTCGAAGGACTGCAGGAACCACTCACTCCTAAGCAGGTATCGCGGAGATAGACTTGGCGCCCTGTGCCCGTCCCAACGCTGGTGCCCGTTTCCGAGACCAGATTAGTCGCCGCGGAGCTGAATGCCACGTACCGCCCATCGGAACTCATGGAAGGGGAATGGCTGTCGTCACTGGCAGGCGTGCCATCCAACGTGGAAGAAATGAGAATCGTGCGCTGCTGGCAGGAAGAATCCGCCCCCTGGCAGGTATCGCGCGCGAATATTTGTGCGTGACCGCTCTGCGAAGCCGCATATGCCACATAGCGTCCATCGGCGCTCACCGCTGGCGTCTCATCTTCCACCAATGCCGCGCTCTTGCTGGCGTTATTTCCGCCAGGATCCGTAATCGTAAAGGTTGAGGCGTTGCTTGTGCCGCCGCCTCCAAAACCGGTGCAATTGATTTGGCAGCCCGATGGTGGTGGAACAGGCAGATTGTTAACAGTTACCGTCGCAGTGCCCGCCGTGGCAAGCAGTGCCGCAGGAACTGTCACTTGGATTTGTGTGGCCGTGATGTTCGTAGGCGTAAGAGTGGTCTGTGCTGTTGTGTTCCAGAACACTTGAGACCCGCCTGTCGGATCTGTCGTCGGAAGAAAATTTGTGCCGGTGATGGTCAGAGGCAATGCCGCATTTCCTGCCGGGGCGCTATTGGGGGCGAGGAGACTAACCGTCGGAACAGGATTGGGAGGCGGAAATACAATGAAGGCTATGGCATTGGACAGCCCGTTCGTGCCCGTGCCGGAATGCGGCTGCACGGTCTGCACAAAGTTGGTTCCCGCCTTCGCGATGAACGACGCAGGAACCAGTGCGGTCACTGAAACAACGTTTCCCGTATCATTCGCCGGGGCGCATGTGTTCGCCGCTGTTGTCGTCACGATGCATGTTTTGAGTTTTGTTTGATTCCAGGTGACGACCGTTTGCGTTACGAATCCCTGGCCTGTAAGCGTGATTGTAAAACCCGCCCCGCCGGCGCTGGCGTTGGAGGGTGATGCAAACAGTAAGAACGCGCCGGTGTTGGATTGAAAAGTGTTGCCGTAATCATTGCAACTTGTGGCGGCGAAGATCGCCAAGAACGCGACAGCTAGGGCTGTCCAAGACCGCTTCATCGAGACTCCTTCATCGTCGCTGGTTATCCCGACTCGGTCGGGCTCAACCTGACTGGTCAAACGGCGGGAGACCCCCGGTACCAGTTTGCTTTTCGAGTGAGATGCGCAATTCGCGCGGCGCGTTGACCCCGAGAATCCGCTGGGATCACGCAAACCCTGTCCGGCCCGTCTGGCGCCTCTCTACGACCGCCAGCCCTGTGGTAGCAGGTCCGGTCAACCTTACATGCTTACCATTCTCTCCGAAAAAAGGTCAATGAGCAATTGTCGGCCGTAGCGGAAAACTCGCGGGCCGGCAACCCTCCCTTTTTCAGTGGGTCGCGGCAGAATTGGCAGCGACGAGAGCAGCCAGCGAGGCGAGCACAAGTTCGTGGATGCGCGCGCGGCACTCTGCATCTTGAACTGGCTGTGCCTCGGCAGCGCGGTAGCACGCCAGAGCCTGCTCTTTGCGGCTCAACTTGGCGTAGAGGTCTCCTCGGGCTAGTTGAAATAGCGGATTGGAGGGATATTTCTCGACCAGCGGGCCAATAACAGCGAGCGCTCTTTCATATTGCTGATCGTAGCGGTGCAGGTCTAGCGCCAGATAAAAACGCGCCGCCGCAGGAGTCAGCACGCCTTGGGCGATATCGTGTTCCAATTGGCGGATGCCCTCTTGCTTGTTGCCTCCAGGAATGCCCATGAAAAAACTGAGCAGCCTGGCAATGCCGCCGAGTGTGTCCACATAGTAGTTGTAGAGGCCCAGCCCAAACTCGGCATCGGCGAGTTCGGGGTCCAGCTGAATGGCCCGCAGGAAATGCTCGCGGCCGTGAACTCCATAGCGAGCGGTAGTGCGATTCTCGCCGCGTAGGCCATAGAGCCGAGCGGAGAAAGCATCCCCCATGCCTGCATAGAATTGCATTTCCGCGGTTTCGCGATTCTTGAGCTGCGCCAGCGCGATCGAAGAAGCCTTCGCAGCCAGGTCCAGGTAGTGCTGGTCCGAGGCGATCTTTACCCGGTGCCGAGCGTCAGTCATACCGTACTTAAATTCCGCCGACGTACAAAAGATTCTCCACCACAGGGCTTCCGCTTCGAGCAAATACCCCAGTGGGTGGTCAGGCTGCTCGCGCTGCATGCGCAGTGCTTCAGCGACGGCCGCATCTGTATCGAACGAGTAGATTTTGTCGATGACGGCGGACGTTCCACGCGGCAACTCCAGCTTTTGCGCGTCCACCGTCGCTACGCTGAAGGCCGTAAGCAAGCTCATTGCAAACAGCAGTAGCGCGCTCCGCAGAAGCGCATAGAAAAGATTGATGCAGCTACTCAAAGATTCTCCAAATGAGTCCCGATCCTTCAGCGATGCGGAGGCAGGCCGCGCGCCCGACGAGTTTAAGCTGTCCCACGGTCGTTGCAAACCGAAATGGCTTTGCCGGCCAGCGCTAAAATTGGAGCACCCTCGAAAATTGCGCGTTAGCTGCAACGCGGCGCATTTGCTATTCTCGGCGGCGTGCTGAAAGCAAGCAACAACGATCCCCCCGGCAAGAGCGGGAGCAATTCGGCAGAAAAACCGTCTGGCCTGGAGCGCGGTCTGGGGCTGAAAGAAGCCGTCGCGCTCAACATGATCGAGATCGTCGGCATTGGACCCTTCGTAGTCAGCTCCTATGTGATCAAGGCGATGGGGGGACCGCAAGCTCTCATCGCGTGGCTGGCGGGAGCTGCGCTGGCCGCACTGGACGGATTTGTCTGGTCTGAGCTTGGTGCGGCCATGCCTCGTGCGGGCGGAACGTACGTTTTTCTTCGCGAAGCCTATGGTCCTGACAGATGGGGCCGATTGGTTTCGTTTTTGTTCGTATGGCAATCCTTCGTGTATGTGCCGCTTTCGATCGCCACAGCCGCGATCGGTTTTGCCGGCTATGCCCGATATTTGCATCCACTTTCCACTCTTCAATTAAAAGCCGTATCGGGGGGACTCGTTCTTTTCCTCATCCTGCTGCTCTATCGCCGGATAACCACGATCGGAAAAATCTCCGTGCTTTTATGGGTGGGCGTTGTAGGCACGATGGTCTGGCTGATTTGGGGGGGATTGAGTCATTTCAACGCAAAACTTGCGTTTGATTTTCCACCCGGCGCGTTCCACTTGTCGTGGCTATGGTTTGCGGGTCTCGGATCAGCAATGGTAAAAACGGTTTACAGTTATTGGGGCTACTACAACATTTGCTTATTGGGCGGCGAAATCCGCGAGCCGGAACGGAATATTCCGCGAGGGATTTTTCTTTCCATCCTGGGAATCGCCGTACTGTACATGCTGATGCAAACAAGCGTTCTGGGCGTGGTGCCGTGGAGAGAAGCTCAGAACTCGCCGTTTCTGGCGAGCCTCGTTGTGGAGAGGCTGTACGGCCATCCCGCGGCGCGTTTCATGACGTGGATGGTGTTGTGGATTGCGCTGGCGTCGGTGTTTTCCTTGTTGCTCGGCTACTCGCGCGTGCCCTACTCGGCGGCTGTAGACGGTAATTTTTTCCCGGTATTCGGACGGCTGCACCCCACTAAACATTTTCCCTACGTTTCGCTTCTTGTTCTGGGGGGACTCGGATTCCTTTTCAGCGTGACCTTGAAGCTCGAAAACGCCATCGCGGGAATCCTCGCGATGCGCCTGCTCGTTCAATTCATTGGACAAGCTGTGGGAGTCATGTTGCTGCGGCGGCGCTGGGGCACGGCCCGTTTGCCGTTCAAGATGTGGCTCTACCCGTTGCCCGCGGTGCTGACCATGATCGGATGGGCTTGGCTTTTCTGGCAGACGGGCACGGCAAGAAAATGGGGCTTGGCGGAGATTGCGCTGGGAGTGCTCGCATTTCTTATCTGGGCCCGTAAAATGCGACAATGGCCATTCGCAAAAGTGCCTTTTGAAAAGGCAAATGACCCGGAGGCAGCGTGAATCGTCTTTTCAAGAAGACCGTTGGATCCGCCCTATTCGGCGCTGTTCTCGCATCTTTGTCCGTTCAACCGGCATCCGCGCAATTTCCCCCCGCTCCAGGAACGGGCCCCGGCCTCCCGGAAACCATCGAGGCCATCGACAGCGCGCGCGTTACCACACGCATCCTCTATATCACCGCGCATCCCGACGACGAATCCGCCGCTTTGCTCACCTATCTCGCACGAGGTCTCCATGCGGACGTGGCACTCCTCACTCTTACTCGCGGCGAAGGCGGTCAAAATGATCTCGGACCCGAGCAAGCCCCGCAACTGGGCCTTATCCGCACGCAGGAACTTCTCGCCGCGGCGCGAGGCTACGGCATAAAACTCTTCTTTGGAAGCGCGCCGGATTTTGGTTTCTCGAAAACGCCCGAGGAAACGGAAAAAGTTTGGGGCGACGCAGTCCTCGGAGAAATGGTGCGCGTGATCCGCACCTATCGACCCAACCTCGTCATTAACGGCTGGGGCGGCGTGCATGGGGGCCACGGACATCACCAAACGTCTGGGTTATGGACGCCGAAAGCCGTGGAGATGGCAGCTGATCCCAAAGCGTTTCCGGAGCAAATATCCAACGATGGACTCTCTGTCTGGGGAATCGCAGCGTATCCCGTGCAGATTTTGGACACAGAACGCGGCGGTGCAACGAACACGACATCGAACGGCTATTCTCTTCCTGTCGACGAAATCTCGGAGCTTTGGGGCAAGCCCTGGCGCGAAATCGCTATCGATGCTTTTTCCAATCACCGTTCGCAGGGCATCACCGGTTTTGTCAATTCACCTTTTCTCCGCCGGCCGCTGGTTCTGGTTCGCGAAGATGGGAACAAGCTCGATCCCGCAAGTTTAGACAGGCCGCTTCATGACCTCTCCAGCGGCGCGATACCGGAGGCACAATTCCGCAATGCTATGAATGGGGCGGAATCGGCGATCGCCAAGGCGCGGGCTGCGTCTCTCACTCTCAATTGGTCCCAAGCAGCGGCGGACCTGGCCAGCGCCGCAACGCAAATCAATGCCATCTCTCCCGCCAGCTCATCGCCAACGCCGCTTTCCTTCGAGCTTGCGCGAGCACGCGCGCGGCTCGACCGCGCCTTAAGTCTGGTAGCAGCCGTCGAAGTTCGGGCGGAGGCCGACCGCGACACTCTCGTCGTCGGCGAATCGTTCGTCGTGTCAGCCCAGTCCATTTGCCGCAAAGAAGCGGGTTGCGAGCTCGGCGCGCTGAAATTGGATCTTCCTACGTTTTTCAAAGAAACAAAACGTGAGGGCGATGCCGCGAAGGGCTATCAGCTCACGGTCGATGTTACCCAAACCGCTCCGAAGTTGACCGCCTGGGAAAAATTGCAGCCCGAGCCACCGCCGTTGTTAACCGCACAGCAGGAAGTGACGATCGGTGGCTACAAGTTCGCAGTCACTGTTCCCGTTACACACATCGCTCCAAGTTCCACTCGGATCGACCGCGTTGCGCTCCGCATTGTGCCTACGTACACACTAAAAGTGGAACCCAAGCAGGCGCTCGAAGTGCTGGGAAAACCAGAAAAGCCCTTCGATGTGTTGTTGGGAGTGCATTCCTACGCGACACAAGCAAGCAAAGTATCCGTGGGGCTTGATCTGCCGGATGGCTTTACAGCGAGTGCGCCGGTGGAACTAGCCTTCGATGGCGCCGGGGAGAAATTCGCAAAAGTCACAGTGATTCCGCCAAACAAACTCTCCGCGGGAAAGTACACGATCACGGCGTACGCCAAACGCGGAGACGAAAAATTCTCCACCTCACTTGAGCCGCTGCCTTCCCTGCCCACTCAATTCTGGAGCGAACCTGCGCAATGCGTGGTGTACGCCCTCGATTTGAACGTGCCGAAAAATCTGCGTGTCGGATATATCACCGCCGAAGGCGAACCCATCCCCGAAGCGCTGCGCACGCTAGGTCTGCAAGTCGAAATGCTGGATGCCCAAGCGCTCGCTTTCGGCGATCTCTCTAAGTTCAATGCCATTGTCGTCGGCGTGCGCGCCTACGAACTGCGTCCGGAACTTCCCGGCGCCAATCAGCGCCTTCTCCAGTACGTCTCAAATGGCGGCACACTCGTCGTCCAATACAATCGCGACTTCGCCTGGAACAAAGACCAATACGCTCCGTATCCTGCGAAAATCCAGAATGGGCCAGCAGGCCAGCTCCCGCGCATCACGGACGAAAATTCTCCAGTGAAATTTCTTAAGCCCGACGATCCTCTTCTGAACCGTCCGAACAAAATCACCCAAGACGACTTCAAAGGCTGGGTGCAGGAGCGCGGCCTCTATTACTGGACGCAATTTGATCCAAAATACACCGCCGTCCTGGCCATGAACGATCCCGGCGAGCCGGACCTCAGCGGCGCGCTGGTTTACACACGCTATGGCAAAGGCATGTATATCTACACGGGCATCGCTTTCTTCCGCCAAATCCCCGAAGGCGTACCGGGCGCGTACCGCCTTTTCGTAAACCTGCTCAGCGCCACGCAAACAAACTGAGCCAGGCTCAACTTTAGCGAATTTCGCGTCAGCATTGCCGTACAGCCCCGTGCATTAACTGGACACACCGGCGCCGCGCGCAAACCAGCGTGCTATCCTCTTCAACCGGGGGTCGAAGACGTATGAACAATTATTTTTCCGCTCATTTTGCAGGCCGCGGGATCAAAACGGCTGTGGCGCTCATTCTCGGGGCCGCTCTTTTCCTGGCTTGCGGTTCGCCTGCGGCGGCACAGAAGAAAAAGAAAACCGACACGCCCGCCGCCACGGACACCATGCCCTCCGTACCGATGGGTGACCAGCAGCAGGTCGATTACACGATTTCGGAAATGCTGGGGGCCTGGCAACTCGGGGATATTGAAAAGCTGCACAAGGACTATGCCGACGACGTCTCAATCGTCAGCGGCAATTGGGCGCCGCCCATTTTCACCTGGGCAAACTATCTTGCCAGCTACCAGGAGCAGCACAACCGCATGCAACAGGTACGGATGGACAGGACCAACACTTACATCAAGCTGAATGGCAATTTCGCGTGGGCTTGCTATCAGTGGGATTTCTCAGCCTTGTTCGACGGGCAGCCGACCGTCGCTCGCGGGCAAACTACTCTGATTCTGGAAAAAAGAAATAACCACTGGGTGATCGTGCACAACCACACTTCGCAGGTTCCAACCGCCCAGCCCATCGCCCCGGCAAACACACCGCAAACAACGCAGCCCCCGCAAAACAATCCTTCGTCGCATTAGCGAACTGGGCTGCCGAGCCGGTCCGCCTCAGTGGACTACAGCACGGACTAGAAACTCTTCAATCCGTTGTAGAGCCACAAGCCGGCGAGAACGAGAAGCAGCGCTCCTGAAGCAATGCCGCTGGTCATGAGTGGCCGTGTAAGTGTTTGGATCTTCGCAACCAGCTCCCGTTGTTCCCGAGCCATGTGCTCTTGTGCCGCGTCGAGAAAAATTTGATCGTCTTCATGGCTGGCAAGAAGGCTCCGCCGAATCAGCAGCAGCATAAATACGGCGGTTACGATCCCCCAGGCAATCAAGACGTAAAGGATAGGGCCCGTCAATCTGTCCATGGTGGCCTCCCACTAGAACCAGAGCGCGGTGCTTTTTTGCGGGGGCAAGGAAGGAGTAAGACCGCGTTCTAACGGCGAGTATAGCATTAACCATTTGAATTTCAACTACTTGCCATAAGACAAATGGATGCAAGAAAGCCCTTGCACGTCGCTGCTATCCCGGAGAATAAAAATTTCAGTATTGGCGTGCAAGCCCTGTATTTGGTTGCGTTTATCCGAGTCAAGTAGCGTCCGTCGCTTCGCACTTTCCTGCTGCTTATCCCAAGATGCGCACCGCGGCTCGCGCCCTGTTCGTTGACAAAGCGGGAAGCGGCGGGCACAATGAAAAAGCCTCATTGGAACTGCAACCCCGGTTTTGCAGGGGTTTCACCCACTGCATTCGTGCCCGAATGGCGGAACTGGCAGACGCGCAGGTCTCAGAAGCCTGTGACTTAACGGTCGTGGAGGTTCGAGTCCTCTTTCGGGCACCATCAAAAACTCTTCTTGGGGCTTATTCTCCGTATCATTCCGCTTTAAGCGCTCTGATCGGATCCAATCGAGCCGCTCTTCTGGAAGGGATGAGCCCAAAGATCGCGTTCATGGCCATCGCAAATCCGACGACGAGTTCTGCGTTTGCCCAATCGAAGAAAAACGGAAGATTCGCCCACTGCGCGATACTCTCGGTGCCTCGCCAGCCGGCGAGCAGGCCCGTCAAACAACCCAGAGCACTGATTACAATCGCTTCAAATAAGAATTGAAAGAAAATGTCCGATTTTGTCGCACCAAGTGCCCTGCGTATTCCTATTTCTCCGATTCTCTCCCCCACGGCAATCCAGCAGATCGCGAGAATTCCCAGGCCCGAAACAACCAGTCCGCTCAATCCTACCCATCGCACCAGAAATGTCAGGCGATTGGAAGATGTAGTCTCGGTGTCGATCAGTGCTTTTTGGTTTTGAATCTGGAAGTCCTCGGGCACATTTCCTGAGGTGCGATGCCTTTTGCTAAGAACCTGATGGATAGCCTCTGTTGTTTCGTCCATCCTGTCCCACCTTGTCACCTCGAAAAGGATTGCGCTGAAATGATCGACGTTCACCAGCCGGTGCATGGCCGTGCTCAACGGAACGTAAACTTGATTATCTTCGTTCGTCGCGTCGAGTCCCTGTCCACGCTCTTCCAGCACACCGATCACTTCAAAGGGCACTCGATTGATGAAAATTCGTTTACCAACCGGCGATTCGCTGTCGAAGAGATCGCGCCTCACCGTGGACCCGAGCACCGCCACGCGAGCTGACCTCCTCATTTCTGGCATCTCGTAGAACTCGCCCTCGGTCGTTTGCCAGTGCCGGATGCGCGCGTACTCGGGTTCGGTTCCCATCACAATGCAATTGCTTTTCGAAAGGTCGCCTGCCTTCACCAGAAAAGATGTGGTCAGCGTCGCCGACGATCTTTCGATTTCCGGAGTCTCGCGCAGAATTTCGGCGTAATCCGCCGACACCAGCGTTGTCACAATCGTCCCAGTCTTCGCGCGCCCCCCAACGTTGCGGCTCAACTGCGGTGTCACGACTAACACATTTGTCCCTAACCGTTGAATCCGGTTTAGGACTTTCAACCGCCCTTCAACAGCATAATTGATCGCGGAAATCACGCCGCCGACTCCAAGCAGCGCGCTCAATAGAATGAGACCGGAGCGCAAACGGAATCGCCAGATCAAACGCAAGGACCCAGCCATCAAAAGAATCGCTTTGCCAATGTGCATGGATTTTCCAGAAGCCTCGACCGAGTCGGCTTCAGGCGCGCAGAGCTTTCACGGGATCCACTTGCGTCGCTCTCCACGCCGGATAAATGCCGAAGACCAAGCCGAGTCCAACGGACAGCCCCGCCGTCCATTCCAAAGCCTGCATGGCAAAGATCGGCGGCAAGTGCTGTACTCGCGCGACCAAATTCGTCCCGCCCAGGCCAAGCATAATTCCGATCAGTCCTCCGAAGCTGGATATCAGCGACGCCTCCAAAATAAATTGCAGCAAAATATCCTGTCGGCTCGCCCCGACGGATCGCCGCAGCCCAATCTCTTTCCTTCTCTCGGAGACGCTAATCAGCATCAAGCTCATGATCACCGCGCCGCCGATAAACATCGCGATCGTCGCGGTCCCCTTCAATATCGTCGACAGCGTGGAGCCCATCTGCGTTACTTGCGCCATCACAGCCTGCGGACTCGTAATCGTAAAATCGTCGAGCGCTGAAGTCGCCACATGGTGGCGCTGCCGAAGGAGCGCTGAGATCTTTGCCACCGCCACATCGCTTTTCTCAGGGTCGCGAAGCTGCGCGATCAACATCGTTAGAAAATCCCGGTTAAACAAACGCTTCGAGGCCGTTGTCACTGGAATCAGAATCAGGTCGTCGAGGCTTCCGCCACCGGGGCCTGCACCTCGAGACGCCAGCACGCCCTTCACCTGAAACGGCACATCGCCAATTCGAATAGTCTTCCCGAGAGCGTCGCCTTCCGGAAATAGAACGGGCAATACATCCGAGCCGAGAATCGCCACCCGCGCCAGAGACTGCATATCTTCTTCACTTATAAAATTCCCCTGCGCTACCTCGTCTCCTCGTAAATCCAGCCAGTTCGCGGACACGCCGAAAATCGCCGGGCTCACATTCTTGTCTTTATATTTCACGTCTATATCGAACGCGTTTTGCAGCAGCGCGACCTGTTTGACTTCCGTAATCTCCCTCTCGATAGCAGCCGCGTCTTCGAACTTGAGCGTCGGAGGAACGTTCGTCAGCGACACCATCCCGCGCGTCTTCCCCGCTCCGGGACGAATGAGGACCGTATCAAACGTCCCAATCATGTTCTTGAACCTCTTCATCGTCTCGCGCTTGGTGTTCTCGCCCACCGAATCCAGGATCGTTAGCGAACAAATCCCAATCATTACGCCCGCCATCATAAAAAAGGTCCGCAGCCGGTTCCGCGACATGCTGCGCCACGCAATTCCAATTCCCGACGTGATTCTCATGATCAGTTCTCCATAACGCCGCCAGGGTTACTCAGTCACGAGCACAGCCACCTTTCGATCCGACGCAAGCACTCCGTCCTTAAACAAGATCTCGCGCTCCGCATATGCCGCGACTGCGTCGTCGTGCGTCACAAGCACGACCGTTCGCCCTTCTTGATGCAGTTGACGCAGTATGCCCATCACTTCCGCGCCCGAAGCCGAATCCAGATTCCCCGTCGGCTCGTCCGCAAGAATCAAAGGCGGATCGTTGATCAACGCACGCGCTATCGCCACGCGCTGTTGCTCTCCGCCGGAAAGTTCTGTCCCATAGTGATGCGCGCGTTCTCCAAGCCCTACGCGCTCCAGCGCCGCTATCGCCCTCTTACGGTCGACGCGCCCCGGACCATAAATCATCGGAATCTCCACGTTTTCCAGGGCCGTCGTCCGCGGCATCAGGTTGAACGACTGAAACACGAATCCGATTTTCCAGGCGCGCACATGCGACAGTTGTTTGTCCGAATACCCTGACAATTCCTCTCCATTCAACCGGTAAGTTCCGGACGTCGGCTTGTCGAGACATCCCACGATATTCAGCATCGAAGATTTTCCGGAACCCGACGGCCCGCGAATGGTCACAAATTCTCCTTTGTCGATGCGAAACGAAATATCTTTCAACGCCTCGACCGGTGTTCCATCGCCTCGCCGATAGGTCTTCCCAAGATGTGTCACGTCAATCATGGTTTTTCGCCTTTTTTCTCAGAATCCGTCCCGCGATTGATCACAACTTGATCGCTCGCGCTCAGACCCTTCTTAATCTCCGTAAATCCCGCGTCGCGCGTCCCAATTGTCACAATCCTCTTCTCCTGCTTCCCATTTCGAACCGAGTAAACAAATCGCTCCTCGCCGTCGCGTTGAATCGCACCATTCGGCACGACCATAGCTTTTCTCTCAGCCGTCTTGATTGTAATGTTCGCCGTCATGTCTGGCTTCAGCAGCCGCCCGTCTTTCTGTATCGCCGCCATCACTGGGTAATTCACCACGCCGGAAATAATCGTCGCGACAGGATCAATCCGCTTCACGACGGCCGCCATTTCTCGCGAGGGATACGCCTCCACCGTGAAATTCACCGTATCGCCGGCACGCACATTGGCAATATCCGTCTCATCCACCATGGCCACTAATTCCAGCGCATTGTCCTCAATGATCGTCACAAACGTTGGCGCTGCGAACGATGCCGCCACCGTTTCCCCCTCCTGCGTCGAAACCGAAGCCACCGTCCCCGAAATCGGCGCGCGAATCACTGCATAAGACAAATCAATTTCCGCCGCCGCCAAATCGCTCTTCGATTTCTCCAGCTTCGCCTGCGCGCTTTTCATCTGCCATTCCAGGTCTTCTCTTTGCTGCGCCGGCAAGACTCCCTCCGCGAACAATTGTTGCCCGCGGTTCAGGTCCCTCTGCGATTTTCCGACCCCCACTTCGTCCATCGCCGCTTGCGTGCGCGCCTGCTCGACGCGCGCCTGCAAAGGCCGTGGATCAATTTCCGCGATGATGTCGCCCTTTTGAATATGCGATCCGACCGTCACATTTAGCTTCCGCACAATCCCCGACACTTGCGAACCAACGCGCACTTCCGCGCCAGTCCGCAACCGCACGGTGCCGCTAGTTGTAACGGTCGAATCGATCTTTCTCATCTCTGGAGAAATTGTGGCCGAAGTCGCGATACTTCCATCTTCACGAGGCGATCTCTGGCTCAAATACGCGGCCACCGCGCCTCCGGCAATCGCAGTCGTGGTGATCAGAGCTAGCGCCAGCCAAAAACGCTTCTTCGACACACCAGCTCTTCCGCCGCTTACTGTTCCCGCCAATGGAATCGCCTCGCCCACGGTCGTCATTTCCGATCGAACACGATAACCATCGGCTCCTTGCCGGCACGCGCCGATTCCAGAAACAACGTTTTTCCGTCGTCAGACAAATAGCGCGTCTCCGTTCGAACGACTTTCGTTCCCGCCACCGCGCCTTCCGACTCCCAGGTCGTCACCAGCTTATTTCCCGACCAGTGACTGCTCGTCTGGCTCTTCTCCCCCATCGGCGAGTCATTCGAAACCGTCGCACCGCTTAAGTCGTACCGCGTCTCGTGCGTTTGCTTCTGTCCGTTGAACACCGTGGTGTCCGTAACACTCAGCGCCTTGGCCGTCTGCGTTATCGTCGAAGTGTATTCAGCGCTCGCCATCATCCCCACGTTCTTGCTTTTCCCCGCATTGAATACCCACGTCCCCGAAAAGTCCGGCGGATTCGCAGCCACTGCAGCAAACGCAACCGCAAGAAAAAGCAGCGCAATTCTTCGCATCATTCTTCTTTTCTCCCTTCGATCAAATTGTTTGCAACGAGCTGAGTCGTCAGTCGAAAAGCGCTCTGACCTTTATTTTTTTCTGTATCAGCTGCGTTCTTTAGGGAGTGTGAAGTCTGTACCGAGGTATAGAGTCAAGCAGATTTTTTACGAGGATGAGAAACCGCACCGCTTTCGCTCCAGGCGTGATTCGCAGTCTGTCCCTCCGGGGGACGCGCCATCAGAGAAGCCGGGCACACCATTGCTTTCTCCGCACCCGGCTGTTCAAGCACCGCTGCAAGTGGCCTCTTCAAAGCTTTGAGGAACTCGATCTTCTGATTGATAAGCGCAAGCCGCTCCCGCGCGATTCGAAACGCTTTTTCCCATTCCTTCGAGTTCGTCTGCGGCCTGCCTGAAAACGATTTTGCAGATTCGTGAATCTCCAGAAGCTCCTTGATCTCCTTCAGCGAAAAGCCCAACTGTTGCGAGTCCTTGATAAACCGAACTCTCTCGAGGTCGGCCGCTTCGAACGCGCGGTACCCAGACGCGGTCCTCACAGGCTTTCGCAGCAACTTCTCCCGCTCGTAAAACCGGACCGTCTGAACGTTCACGCCCGCTCGTGCCGACAACTCTCCAATTCGCATGGCATTATTCTGAACCCTATACCGGGGTATAGGGTCAAGTTTTTCAGCTTCACACCTCGGCGGCTGGCACCCAGTTCGTTCGCCGAAACGATTTTGAATTTGTCTTTTCTTCTCGGGGTGCCCCACCCTTTCGGGTTTGGTTCATGAAAGGGTGGGTCTTTCTCTTCCGCTTTTGTCTTGGACTTTCCCTTTCGCCTTTTTCTCCGGTTCTTCCCTATCCTCGTTCCTAGTCCACTAGATCGATCCTCACCAATCCATAGTCCCCGTTCGCATAAAACGACCAACTGCTCCACGGCCATTCCTTCGGGTGCTGTACCAGTTTCCTCTGCACCGGATTCGCGTGAATATAATTCAGCTTTTCCTTCAACTTTTCCGAACTCCACACGTTAAAATCGTAAAATCTCTTTTGCCAAAATCGCCGCAGTCCGCCCATCTCGCTAGGAAATTTCAGTAACAACTGTCCCTGGGGATTCTGCCTCTTTTTCCCGCGCATCGCTCTCGAGACTCGCTGCTTCAACACCTGCACCACTTTCGACGGCGTTCCTTTCTTCGGCTCGCTCACCAATAGATGCACATGCTCTGGCATCAAAACGTAGCCCACCAGCAAGAATCCGTATTGGTCCCTCACTTCTCCCAGAACTTTCACAAACAGATTCCGCCCTCGGACAGTCCCCGACAGCGGCCTGCGCTCGTAACAACTAAACGTAAAGAAGTGCAGATCGCCTTTTCCATAGTGACGTTTCAGATTTCTCGGCATAGGAGAAGAACAGCCCACCCTTTCTTACAGAAAGGGTGGGGCACCCTCGTCTCTTCACCCCACGGTGAAGTACGAAAGTGGTATCCTCTCTTAGTCCGTCGCCGTCAAGCAGAAACTTTCCGAGAATTCAGTGAGCCACCCGCCATGTTACTCTCAATGGGTCGTGGGATCTAAGAAGCTTGCAGGGATGACCATAGACGAGTCGTCGCCCAGCAAAACCATTCGGGGCAATCAACGGCGCCCCGGACCGGTGTTGGTCTCTGCTTATTTCGCATTTATCGTCTGCTCTGGGTCTCTTACGGCATACCTCCTCGGCCGCCTGGGGCTAGGTAGATTCGAGCCTGCTATCGTTGAGGCAGGCATTTACTCTCCCTTCGTTTTTCTGCCGCTCTCCTATGCCTTTTATCCAGAAGTATTCAGCCCGCAGTATTGGCGGTTCCCGAAAAACATCTGGAAGTGGTTAACGATACCGACTGTCTTACAAGCAATTATCCTCATTGTGCCTCCAGGACAAAATGCACTGACAACCGCCCAAGCAATATCAATGATCGCATTTGCGCCAATTCTAGAGGAAATCATAAGGGCAGTTATGATCAGCGCACTCATACAAAGATGGGGGCCGCTCTGGACAATTGTGTTCGTCAGCATTCTAACTGCCTTGGTCCACCCTTCACCAGCGTTAGCATTGGCACAGCAATTCGCGCTATCTATAATCTTTGTGAAGACGAACAAGTCCATACCAGGAGCTGTGCTCGCTCACTTAATCATAAATGTCATGGCCGTTCTCGCGGGCGGCATCAGCCATGGAAGCGTAGCTCGGACATAAAACCATGGAGCGAACCTAGAAGCTCATGGGCAACCGCACGTTCTTGGGCCACAGCCATATCAAATTAGTTAGCCCCCGCCCAACCCCTTAAAATCCTTCAACTTCCCCAACCCCGTTCGAATACCGATTCAGTAACTCACAAAACTATTGACAATCGGTAACTACTCCTGCTACCATTCCCCATGTTTCGCGTTTACCCTGTTTACCCTGAGCATCGAAGCGAGCCTCGAAGGGCCAATCCCACCCGTTCCCTTTACCCTGTTTACCCTGCTTGCCCTGAGGAACGAAGGGAGCCCCGAAGCGAGCGAACGCGAAGGGCTCTCCGAGCACTCTGTGTCCTCTGTGTTAAAACCCACCTTCAGCCCCGCCCCGGTTCCGGCGTCGGAGTTCACCCCAAGCGCCTTGAGCCGTTTACCTCTCCCGCCCTGAGCGTAGTCGAAGGGTCGTCCGCCTGCCCTGTCTACCCCGCTTGCCCTGAGGAACGAAGGGAGCCCCGAAGCGAGCGAACGCGAAGGGCTCTCCGCGCACTCTGTGTCTCTGCGTTAAGCTCTCCGAATGTTGACGCTCTTGACGTCGCGTCAAGCATAAGTCCTTTGTCTGCCACTCTTACAAAAACCCCCCGGGGGTGGGTGTCAGTCCCGATCGTCAATCCCATTTTTCAGTTCAACCGCCGTCCTACCTCTAACTCCCATAGAATCATATTCTTCGCACACCCCCACCCCTTAACTCCCATCGAATCATATTCTTGCAAAAAACAGGGGGGAGGGTGCCCAGTTCCACTCTCGACCTCGCAAGGTCCGCAAAGTCCTCGGTGCCTACTCTGCCCGCAGCATCGAAGCGGGATCGATGCGCACCGCCTGAATCACGGGTCGCAACGCCGCCAGCAACGCCCCCGCAAGAATCGCCAGCGCGGGAAGCGCCAGCATCTGCAAATCTGTAGCCCTCACCTGATAGAACAGCGACTCCACATATCGCACCGACAACATTCCCAAGCCGATGCCCGCCACCGCGCCCACCAGCACCATCGCAAACACTTCCCCGGTCACCAATCGCGCCACACCGCCGGCCTGTGCGCCCACCGCCATACGGATCCCAATCTCGCGCCGCCGCTGCAGCACCGAATAATGCAGCACACCATACAGCCCGACGCCCGCGAGCAACAGCGCCACGATCGCGAAAAACAACGCCAGCGTTGCCAGCAATCGCTCCCGCACCGTCTGCGACTGATTGATTGCCAGTTGCGTGCGTATCCGGCTCAAGCGAAATTCCGGCCGCGCCCGTGGCACTTCCTGTCGCAGCACGTCTGCCATGGCGCGTGGATTCGCCGCCGCCGATGTGCGCACCAGAAAAATGCCGCCGCTTTTTTGCCGCGCCACACCTTTGGCATCGACAAAATGAAAGGGAACATAAAATTGCGGCAAAATCGGCTCGCGTAAATTGCGGTACCGCACGTCTCCCACCAACCCCACAATTTCATACCGCAATCGCGCGCCCTCATCCATCGCGAGATCAAAGCTCTTTCCCACCGGGTCCACGCCGTCAAAATAGATTTTCGCGAAGGTTTCATTGACGAGCGCCGCTCCCGGGTGCGTATCGCCCGGCCGGAAGTCTCTGCCATCCAGCAACCGGATCTTCATCGTTTCCAGCCAGCCCGGCGAAACAGCGCGCATATAAGACAACACACCATTCGGAGGCGCCCCGTTCACCGATACAAAATTGTTCCAACTGCTTCCGCCGAGCAGCGGCGAGTCGGACATCGCCACCGTCTCTACTCCTGGCACGCTTCGCAAATGTTCAGCTGCCTGCTCCCAAAACTCCACCGGCTGAGGACTTTTCGTAACCGCGTCGAGCACCAGCACGCGGTCTGCCGAAAAACCAACAAACTGATGTGACAAACGCTGGAACGTCGTAACAAAAAGTCCAGCCACAAACAGCACCAGAAAACAGAACGCCACCTGCACCGCAATCAACGCATGCATCAACCGCCGCTTCGAATGCGGATCCTCTCCGCCTTTCAGCGCACTCACTGGATTCACAGACGAAGCGCGCAGCGCCGGCGCCAGCCCAAAAAGTAAAGTCACCGCAAGTGCCAGCGCCAATCCAAACCCCAAGACTCGCCAATCCGCCGGCAGCACCAGCCGCGCCGGATCGTCGGGCGGATTGATCATGCTCACCACAAACGGCCCCGACCACCATGCGAAGAGCGACCCCAGCGCCGCCGCAGTCACCGCCAGCCACGCGCTCTGCACCAGCACCAACTGCACCAATCGCCAACGCCCGCCGCCAATCGACACGCGCACTGCCATCTCCCTCGCACGCGCCGAAGCCTGCGCCGTCATCAAATTCGCCACATTCGCGCACGCAATCAGCAGCACCAGCCCCACCAACACGCCAAGCACCGCGAGCGGACGCCGCGTTTCCGATTTCAGATCGGAAATTCCCGTCCCCGCCGCTTCGAGCACCACTTTTTGATTCAAAAACTCATCTATTTCTTTTTGCGGCATTCCCAGGAAACCCTTGGCGCGCTCCGCTTCAAACGCCCGCGAAACCGCTGTCAGCTTCTGCGCCATCGGTTCGAGCGCCGCGCCTGGCTTCACCATCGCCAATGTTCTGTGCCACGTCCAGTCTTTGCGCGTTACGCCGGAGTGCATCATCGTGGGTACAAAAATATCGATCATCGTGCCCGGCGAAGTCCCCGTGAACGGCTCTTGCAAGACACCAACAATCTCATACAGCTCGTTCCCCATTCGAAACGTACGCCCTATCACTCTCGGATCCTGCCCAAACCTATGCGACCAATAATCGTGCGACAGCACAGCATATGGATGTCCGCCCGGTTTGACGTCATCGTTTTCCGTAAGCACGCGCCCCAACGCCGGCCGCAACGCCAGCGTCGAAAACATCCAGCCCGAAACGTATTGCAAGTACGCCTTCTCAATCTCATCGTCCGACTTGTAAGTCAATTCCACTGGCTCCGCGTAAGAAACCGCGATCAATTCGCCCTGGTCCTTCACCGCCGCGCGCATCAACTGAAAATCCGGATAAGCCCAGCCGTCAAAATCCTGCGCCTTGCCATCTGGTCCAATGCCCCGCCGCGCTAAATCGTAAAGCCTCTCGGGATTGGCCACCGGCAAAGGCCGCAGCAAAATCGCGTCGATCAATCGAAACGCCGAAGTGCAAGCTCCGATCGCCAGCGCGAGCGAAAGAATTGCCGAAAGAGATGTGACCTTTGTCTTCTTCAGCTGCCGCAAACCGAAAATCGCGTCCGAGCGCAAAGATTCCAGCCACGCCACGATCTTCACGTCGCGGCTTCCCTCCCGGTGCCGCAGCGCCGAGCCAAACGCTCTGCGCGCCTCCCCTGGATCGCGCCCCTGCAAGATCGCCTCTGCAATGTGCGCTTCGAGTTCCTCGTCAATCTCACGATTCACTTTTTCACCATACAAAACATTCGTTATCCGCGACCAAAGCGACATTTCACGTCTCCCTCAAAACGCGCCGTTTCGCGCTCCCTACTCCGCTCGCAACATTTCCACCGGATCAATCCGCACCGCCCGCATCACCGGCACGATCGCCGCGACCAGCGCCGTTACCAGCAAGACCGTCCATGGTGCCGCCATCATCGTCCAATCCGTGGCCTTCACTTCGAACAGCAGCGACACGAGGATGCGCGACGCCGCCACTCCCAACACGAGTCCGAAAATCGCGCCAACCGCGACCATCAGAAATACATTCGCCGTGACTAGCCGCGCGATCCGCCCTGGCTGTGCTCCCACCGCAAGGCGGATGCCAATTTCGCGCCGCCGCTGCACCACCGAGTAATGCAGTACGCCGTACAACCCTATCCCGCCGAGCACGATCGCGCCCCCCGCGAAAAACATGCCCAGCATCGCGAGCAACCTCTCGCGAAATGTTCGTCCTCGAATAATCTCCGCCTGCGTTCGAATGTTGCTTACGTAAAACTCCGGCCGCGCCTTTGCGACTTCTTCCCGCAGCACCGGCGCTAACGCTTGCAGATTCTCAGCGCTTGTGCGCACAACAAACGTCCCTCGCCCCCGCGGCTGCGGCGCGCCCGCTCCGTCCACAGAGCTGAACGGAACGTATGCTGTAGCCCGTACCGGGAAACGGAAATTGTCGCGAGAGCGCGCATCCTTTACGTATCCCACGATGCTGACGCGTACCCGCTGCTGTTTGGGAGCGGTAGTTTCGAACGACTTGCCCACTGGGTTTTCGCCGTGGAAGAACTCGTTGGCAAAGGCCTGGTTCACGATCGCCACATTCGGATAATTTTCTTCACGGTGAAACTCTCTTCCGTCGAGTAGCGGTATCTTCATCTCGTCAAACCATCCCTGTGAAACCGCGAGGAAGTCGGAAACCACGTCTCCCGGAGCAGCTCCATCCACGGCAATGTCTTCCGTCCAGCTTTCGCCGCTCATCATCGGCCACGTCGTCATCGCCACCGACTCTACTCCCGGCAAATCCCGCAAGTGTTCCGCGACCTGATCCCAGTTGACGGATGGCTGCGCCTGCTGCGTCAGCGTTTCGAGATTCACAATCCTTTCCGAAGAAAACCCCGTCGCCTGGTGCGTTAGCCGGTCAAACGTCGTCACAAACAATCCGGCGACAAAAAGCACCAGGAAACAAAACGCTACTTGCACGGCCACCAGCCCATGCATCAGCCATCCCGTGCGATGCGGATTTTCGCCACCCTTTAACGCCGCCGCTGGCCTCACCGACGAAGCGCGCAGTGCCGGCGCGGCTCCGAAAAGCGCCGTGACCACCAGCGACAACGCCGCCGCAAACGCGAACACTCTCCAATCTCCCGGCAGCGCAAGCCGCGCGGGGTCGTCGGGCGGATTGATCATGCCCGCCACGTAAGGCGCGGCCCTCCATGCAAATATTCCTCCGGCAATCCCGCCCAGGATCGCTCGAAGCGCGCTCTCCGCCAGGACCAGTTGCGCGAGCCTCCATCTCCCCGCCCCGATGGAAACGCGTAGCGCCATTTCCCTCGCTCGGGCTCCCGCCTGCGCGGTCATCAGGTTCGCCACGTTCGCGCAAACGATCAGAAGCACCAGTCCGACCAGCGCCGCCAGAGCGGCCAGCGCCCGCTTGTAGTCGCGCTGCAAATTCGAGCGCCCCGCCGCAGCTTCATCCACGAACAAGCTCTCCTCAAAGAACTGGGTCTTCTGTTGCGGCGTCAAACTCACCAGCGTTTTGGATCGCTCTAGCTGTATGGCATGAAATGTCGCCCGCAAACGCTCCTCAACGGGTTTCACCGCCACGCCCGGTTTCAGCTGAATGAAAGTCCGCAGCCAAAAATTGTTCCAGCTCGCAAGGGTTTGCGGATTCTTCATCGCCATCGGCAGAAAGATTCCGGTCATCGTCCCCGTTTCGGTTCCCGTGAACGGACCTTCGGTCACGCCAATAATTTGATAAACCGTCCGGCCGATGCGCAGTGTCTTCCCGACAACATTGGGGTCGCTCCCAAATCGCTGCTTCCAGTAGTCGTGCGAAAGCACCGCGTAGGGATGTGCTCCCGGCTCGGCGTCGTCTTCTGCCGAAAACAATCGCCCCACAGCCGGCCGGATTCCGAACGTGTCAAACATCCATCCCGACACAAATTGCACGTAGCCTTTTTCCATCTGCGCGTCGGTGCCATACGTCAAATCCAGCCGGTCCGCGTACGACACAGCGATCAGTTCCGCCTGCCCCTTCACGTCCTCTCGCATTTGCCGGAACATCGGGTACGAGCAGCTGTCGTACTTCTCCCTCCCCAGCGGGCCAGTGCTTTCGAATGCGATAACGTGAAGCCGCTCCGCGTTGGCGACAGGCAGTGGTCTCAGCAACAAGGCGTCAATCAGACGGAATGCCGCCGTGCACGATCCGATCCCCAGCGCAAGCGACAGAATCGCCGCTGCCGACGTTACTTTCGCCTTCCTCAAGCTGCCGCCAGCCAAAAACAAAATCACCCCGCAGTGAATCCAACCACGTCAGCACCCGCGCGTCTCGGCTCTCTTCACGATGCCGCAACATCGAACCAAACGCCCTCCGCGCCTCCGCCGGATCGCGTCCCTGCGCAACCGCTTCCGCAATGTGCGCTTCCAGCTCTTCGTCGATCTCCCGGTTCAACCGCTCTCCGCGAAGAATATTGGCTATCCGCGACCACAGAGACATCTCATGCCTCCCGCAACACCCGGTTCACCGCCAGCGTCACTGCCTGCCACCGCGATTCTTCCATTCCAAGCTGCTTCTTCCCCGCCGTCGTCACCTCATACAACCTCGCGCGCCGTCCCGTTTCCTTAGTTACCCACTCCGCGCGAATCCATCCCGCCTCTTCCATCCGGTGCAAAGCCGGATAGAGCGACCCCTCCTCAACGCGCAGCACTTCTCCCGCAATGTCCTGGATCGCGGACATAATCGCGTAGCCGTGCAATCCCGGCCGCCGCGAAAGTATCTTCAAAACAAGCAAATCCATCGACCCCTGCAAAGAGTCAGCCTTAGCCATACTCAGACCTCGCAATACATAGACGTCTAAATAAGGGAAAAGTTCCGTAGAAATTTGCTCTGAGGGCCACATGGAATTCTGGTGAGCAATCGCCAGACCTGCATTTGGGACTATCTGTCCGGTTTCGACTCGTGTTTTAGGAGGATTTCCCCGGCTCGAGCCTGCAAACTAGGAACAAGCCAGCGAAAGACCATCGTCGCCGCAATTCCTCCGAGAAACTGGGCTAATACAAACCAGGGAACATCGGCGGGCCGGATACCGGCGAAAGTATCACTAAGGCATCTCGCAATGGTTACCGCAGGATTTGCAAAGGAAGTTGACGCCGTAAACCAGTAGGCCGCCATGATATAGGCGCCGACAACAAATGGAATCGCATCGGGTCTTCGCCGGGAACATCCCCAAATGATCGAAACCAGACCAAACGTAGCCACAAATTCGCTAAACACTTGAGCAGGTCCGCTTCTAACGTGATGCGAAAGGGAAATGATTGGCAACCCAAACATCAGATGCGCCAGCACTGTTCCGAAAATGCCGCCGAGGATTTGTCCTAGTACATAGTAGGGAGTCTCCCCCCACGAAAGGCCCTTTTCCATGGCATCCATGAGGCTCACAACCGGATTCAAATGCGCACCGGAGATGGGACCAAACGCCGCGATCAATGCCACCAGCGCCGCTCCTGTGGCGATGGTGTTCGCCAGCAGCGCCAGCGCAACGTTTCCATTCGAGAGTCGGTCGGCCATGATACCGGAACCGATCACAGCAGCAACAAGGAATGCAGTCCCCAAAAACTCGGCGGCGGTGCGGCGAGCGAGTGAGATCTTCATTGGTGTCCGATGCGGTCGATTTCTTTTTTGATGGCGAGATGATCGAGGGAAGACAACGGCAGGGAAAGGAAGAGGCTGATTCTGCGATCGAGATGCACGAAAGCGTCGCGGAAAGCATTATCGATTTGTTCAGGTGTGCCAGTGACGGCGGCGGGATCAGGAATCCCCCAGTGGGCAGTCATCGGTTGGCCGGGCCAGATGGGGCAGACCTCACCGGCAGCGTTGTCGCAAACAGTAAAAACAAAATCTAGTTTGGGGGCACCGGGCTTGGCGAATTCGTCCCAGGGCTTGCTGCGGAGATTTTCTGTCGAAAACTTTGCAGATTCCAGAAGTTGTAAAGCGGCAGGATGAACCACGCCCTTGGGATGGCTCCCCGCACTGTACGCTGTGAAATGCGGCACGCCTTTTCTGTTCAGTATGGCTTCAGCGAGGATCGACCGGGCGGAATTGCCGGTGCAAAGAAACAAGACGTTATAGTGTCGGGGCATACGCGATTTCTCAATTCGCTCTTAGTTGCAGCAGCTCGGACCGCAGCATGGAGCCTGCGTATTGGGGCTCGCGGGTTTGACCGCCCGGATAAATGCGCTTAGGAATTTGCCATCGACCTGCGGCGCAAGTGCTTCGACATCTAGTCCCTGGCCGGCAAGAAATTCGCGCGCGTCTGCAACGCGATAAATGCGCGTTGGCTCGACATCCACCGCTTCAAATCCAGCAGCGGAGAGTTTGCTGCGATACTCGTCTTCCTCCAATGCGCCTGCGATACATCCCACCCACAGCAATACACTCTTCCGAATCTCAGGCAGCATCTCACCTCGTGTCACCACATCTGAGACCGCGAATCGGCCGCCTGGCTTCAGCACACGAAAAGCTTCCCGCAAGACTCTGCCTTTATCCGCTGATAGATTGATGACGCAGTTGGATATGACAACGTCCACGGAATTGTCCGGCAAAGGAATGCTTTCGATTTCGCCTTTCAAGAATTCGACATTGGCGACGCCCGACTTCCTTTTGTTTTCGTTCGCCAGCGCCAGCATCTCGTCCGTCATGTCGAGGCCATAGGCCTTGCCCGTGGGGCCGACGCGTTTCGCGGAGAGCAGCACGTCAATCCCGCCCCCGGAACCTAGATCAAGTACCACCTCACCGGGAGCAAGCTTTGCCAGCGCCGTCGGATTGCCGCAACCAAGCGAAGCCAGCAATGCCTCGGCGGGAATTTCTCCGGACTGCGAAGCGTCATAGAGGTTCGAGGTGATTGGATCGGGTCCGCAGTTGCTGGCAGCTGTTGCTCCGCAGCAAGCGCTTCCTCCAGTATTTACGCGGAGCGCTGCTTCGCCGTATTTTTCTTTCACCGCTTCTTTGATGTTTGTGTTGTCCACGGCTCGGCTCCTATTTGCAAATTTGGACGATGTCCTGCGGTTTCACGGCCTTGTTCCGCGTGCAGCATTCGGCGTAGAGAAATTGCAGCAGCTCTTGCAGCGCTTCCGTATTCGCCGTGTAGTGCAAAAACGTGCTTTCGCGGCGAACATTCACGAGCCCTTCGTTCTTCAGCTTCTCGAGATGGTGAGAAAGCGTCGAGTTCGGAATGTCCAATTCGGTCTGAATTTCGCCCACCACCAGGCCTTCCGGATGCGCGGACAACAGCAAGCGCATGATTCGGAGCCGCGGCTCCGTCCCCATCGCGGAAAACATATCCGCCAGCTTCGCCACATATTCCGCGCTCTTGTTTCCAGCCGCCAGCATCATATTTCGATAATTGCAGAAATATGGATGCATGTCAAGCTCCCTGCCCCCTGCCCTTTCCTCCACCTCAAAATCAACACTTAAGTTTCCACTTGACAATAATTCGGCGCAACGCCTAATACTTAAGCGTCCACTAAACTAATGGACTTTGCTCTTGGGGTGGATAGCCGATGGGGCTTTCGACCCAGATTGGAAAATACGAAAGGAAAAGAAAAATGCGCAAACTAATCGTTTTCAACATGGTTTCCCTCGACGGATATTTCGTGGACGCCAAAGGTGACATGAGCTGGGCCCACAAGAATGATGAAGAGTGGAACAGCTTCGTCGGCGGCAATGCCAGCGGCAACGGCACACTTCTGTTCGGCAGGGTTACCTACGAAATGATGGCAAGCTACTGGCCTTCTCCGATGGCGTTCAAAAATTCTCCGGTCGTCGCAAAAGGGATGAACGAGATGCCCAAGATCGTCTTTTCGCGTACGCTGGACAGCGCGCCGTGGAACAACACCAAGCTGCTCAAGGGCGATTTGGCGACGGAAGTAAGAAAGTTGAAGAGCGAGGCCGGGCCGGACATGGTGATTCTCGGAAGCGGCAATATCATTTCTCAACTGGCGCAGCACAATCTGATTGATGAATACCAGCTCGCGGTCAGTCCGATCGTTCTTGGCAAGGGCCGGACCCTGTTCGAAAGCGTAACGGACAAGCTCAAACTAAAACTCACAAAGTCGCGCACCTTTGGTAACGGCACCGTCTTCGTGTGCTATCAGCCCCAGGCCTGAACGAGAACTTCCATGGAAAACGTAAAGGAAAAAACCATGAAGGAACGAACCGTCACCCACGGCACCTTTGTAATCGAGCGCAGTTATCCCACCACCCCGGAACGCGTCTTCGCTGCTTTTTCCGACCCAGCCAAGAAGCGCCGCTGGTTTGTGGGGGGCGAGGAGCCTGCGAGCGAGGAATTCGAAATGGATTTTCGCGTCGGAGGCGTCGAATGCAAGCGCTTCAAGGTAAAAATCGGTTTCATCTGCACGAACAACACGGTTTATCTGGACATCGTGCCCAACTCCCGCATCGTATTCGCCTACACGATGAGCGCGGGTGATAACCACTTCTCTTCCTCTCAGGCCACTGTGGAGCTCTTGCCCACGGAAAATGGGACCAGCATGATCTTCACGGAGCAGGGAGCCTATTTCGAAGGCGCCGACGGTCTTAAAATGCGGGAAGACGGATGGCGCCACCTTCTGGACAAGTTGGCAAACGCACTCGCGAACTAGTGGCCGACGAAACGGAAAGGCAAGCTCATGCTCAACCAAAGAGCCAGCATCAACCGCGTTTTTCACGCCCTCGGCGATCCCACGCGCCGCGCGATTGTCGAGAAATTGAGCGAAGGCCCTATCTCCGTCTCAAGACTGGCGGTTCCACTCGACATGACCCTCGCGGCAGTGATACAGCACTTGCAGGTGTTGGAAAAGAGCGGCTTGGTTCATACCGAAAAGGTTGGGCGCGTCCGCACTTGCCGCATCGAACCGAGTGGCCTTTCCGTCGCGGAGCAATGGATCGAAGATCGCCGCTCGCTCTGGGAAAAGCGTTTCGATCGCCTAGGAGATCTGCTCGCCGCGCCTGACGAAAAGTGAGACTGGGGCGAGGCACCCTGCTGCGCTCCGGCGAACGACTGGCAATCACTACGACGGCGCAACGAGAGCGGCTGAGCCTCAACTCGCGATCTATGCGCGCTTCTCCCTGCGCTCTTCTTCGGGGTTGACATCTTACCCGAGCATGGGCATGCTTGGGTTATATGTCTACCCAAGAAGCCAACGACCGCCTGGAACTCCTGCAAGGCACTCTGGACCTGCTGATCCTGCGCACCTTGATCTTTGGATCGCAGCATGGCCAGGGGATTGCCCGCGCGATTCAACAAACATCTGAAGAAGAACTGTTAGTCGAACACGGCGCACTCTATCCCGCGCTGCAGCGCCTCGAAGAGCGGGGCTGGATCTCCGCCAAATGGGGAACGTCTGCAAACAATCGGAAAGCGCGGTTTTACGCGCTGACCTCCGCCGGCCGCAAACAACTTGTTAAGGAAACGACCAAGTGGAAACGGCTGACAGCAGCCATTGGGCGGATTCTGGGACCTCAGACGAAAAGGAGCTAAGCCCATGTTCCCACGCAAACGCAAAACGACCGATTTCAGCGCGGAAATCGAAGCGCACATTCAGCTCGAAACGGAGCGCTTGCGGGAACAGGGATTAAGCGAAGACGAAGCGCGGGCTGCTGCCCGGCGGACTTTCGGCAACGTCACGAAGGCGAAGGAACAATTCTACGAATCACGCCGCTGGCTCTGGTGGGATCATCTGCGCCAGGACGTTCGCTTCGGTCTTCGCATGCTGCGCAAGTCTCCAGGCTTCACGGTTGTCGCCATCCTCACTCTGGCTCTTGGCATCGGCGCTAACACCACGATCTTCAGTCTGATCAATGCTGTGGCTCTGCGCTCTTTGCCTCTGCCTGATCCGCAGCAACTCGTTCTATTCGAGTGGACGGCGCGCAGCGAACCAAACACAATCTACTTTGCACGTTTTGGCGGCTGTCCGAGCGGTCGAGGAGATTCTTCTCCCTTGGCGACTTCGTGCTCTTTTTCTTATCCAATGTTCGAACAGATTAAGGGGATGCACGATGTTTTTTCTGGTGCGCTTGCTTTTGACAGAGTAAATGCAACGGTTCGGGTCGAGGGCCGGCCCCAGAGATTGCGAGGCATGAATGTCTCGGGCGATTTTTTTTCGACGCTTGGTGTGCGGGCAGCCATGGGGCGGACCATTGAAGGCAACGACGACATCTCCGGCGCCGAGCCGGTAATTGTTCTCAGCTACCGATATTGGCGGAACGAATTAGGAGCCGATTCAGCGGTTCTCGGAAAAACAGCAATCGTAAATTTGAAGCCGTTCCGTGTCATCGGCGTTACCGGCCAGGATTTCCCCGATTTCGATCCAGGTGTCCCAGTGGATTTCTGGACGCCCCTGGCTGGAGAAGCAATCCTGAGTCGTCGTGCGCCGAGCCGGACGGCTCCCAATGCATTGTGGCTTTATGTACTCGCGCGACTTAAGCCGGGTGCAACCAACAGCCGGGTGGAATCCGAATTGAACGCAATGTTCGTCCCGAGCACAACAACTGGCCCGGCAGCCATCTTCAAAACAGATGACGCTCCGCGCATCACGATTTATAGCGCCTCCGAAGGACTCGCGTCTCTGCGCACGGAATATGCAAAGCCACTCTACGTATTGATGACCGCAGTCGGATTGATTCTGTTGCTCGCGTGTGCAAATATGGCGGGGCTCACGCTTGCGCGCTCATCGGCAAGACAAAAGGAGATGGCGGTGCGGAACGCGCTCGGCGCTCCACGGCTGCGCATCGTCCGTCAACTTTTGACGGAAAGCCTTTTGCTGGCTGCCGCGGGAGGGGCGCTCGGAATCTTTTTCGCCGTACTGGCTGCGAAGGTGTTGGTTGCATTCCTTTCCGCGAATTCGTTCGTTCCGATTCAGCTCGACGCCGGAATAGACTGGCACGTTCTTGGCTTCACCTTAATCGTTTGCACCTTGGTGGGCATTCTGTTCGGGCTTGCTCCCGCTCTTCGCGGCGCTCGCGTTGATGTTGCCGCCGATCCTGAAACGCCGGCGCGCAATCGGGCACAACTCCTCGGCAATCCTCGCGCCTCAGCGGAGCCCTCGTTCTTGCCCAGGTCGTGATTTCAATCTTAGTTCTCGTCGGTGCGGGACTATTAGGCAGGACAGTTTTGAATCTGGAAAAGGTGGATACAGGATTTAAGACTCAGAATGTCCTCCTCTTCAATGTGGATACTACCGCGAGCGGCATGGCGATTGATGACCCGCGATCCAGCATTCTCAACCAGGAACTCCAGAATCATTTCGCGGCGCTGCCGGGGGTAAGCTCAGCCAGCTATTCAGAGCTGCCTATGTTGAGCGGCGGGAGTTCGGGCGGCAAGTTTAACTTCCCCGGAGCTCCAGTTTCGTCAGCCTTCTTGGTGAACATCCTTCCTGTGGGGCCCGGCTTTTTTGAAACAATGGGGATACCGCTTATTGCGGGGAGAACATTCACACCAGCGGACTTTGCATCGCCAGCCAAGCTGAGGCCCATTGTTGTCAACCAGTCCTTCGTAAAAGCGCGACTGGGGAACGGTGATCCGCTCGGCATGGTCTTAAGCGATTCTGGCCCGGAAGACCCCCCGCTGCAGGTTATCGGCGTTGTGGGAGACACAAAGTACGATCACATTCGGAAGGAGGCGGCGGCGATTGTCTTCACTCCTTCTAAATACAGATTGGCAACCTTCGAGTTGAGGACGCAAAGCGATCCGAAGGCTCTTGCTTCGCTGGTGCGCGATGCAGTTGCTCAAGTTAACCCTGACTTTTTGATTCTCCAGCTGACAACTCAATCGCAAGAAATTGATAGAACGATCTATCAAGAGCGTCTGGTCGCGGCGCTTTCGGCTCTTTTCGGATTTCTGGCGCTTACGCTTGCTTCCATCGGTCTTTACGGACTTGTAGCTTACGGAATCGCGCGACGAACGCATGAGATTGGCGTACGCATGGCGCTCGGGGCGCGGCGGCAGGAGATCCTGTGGCTGACGGCCAAACTTGGTCTTTTGCTTACGCTGGCGGGAGTGGTGATAGGTCTAGGAGTCGCAGCGGGCGCTACGCGGTACTTGCAGACCTTGCTTTATGGCGTTCGGCCAACCGTTCCGTAGACATTTGTATGCATCCCCATATTGTTGGGGATCGTCGTCGCCCTCGCGTGCTACGTTCCTGCGCGGCGAGCAATGCTGGTCGACCCGATGGTCGCCCTGCGCCACGAATAGAGTATTCAACCGCTGGCCTGAACGTTGCTTGGTCACATCGCGGCGCACGTTGCGCCATGTTACTCAGCGTGAACGACCTTCTGTTGGCTCACGGTTTGGCCGTCTCCGCTTTTTAATTTGCGGAAGATGACGGTGGACAAAATCGTGAACACGCCTAGAACGAGCAGCGCTTTATGCACGCCGTGAATCATTTCCGCTGGGTTGGAATGAACGCGAGGAACGAAAAATGCCGTGGCCAGACCCGCCGACGCCACTCCAAAACTGATGGACATTTGCTGCATGGTGCTCGCAATCGAGCTCGCGCTGCTCGTATCTGCTTCGCCGACGTCCGCATAAACGAGTGTGTTCATGCTCGTATATTGCAGCGAAGTGAAAGCTCCGTAGCAAAACGCCTGAATGACGATCACCCACACTGGTGTGTGTTGCCCGATGGTCGCAAACAACAAGAGAAGCAGGCCGAGGACAATCGTGTTGGTGACCAGCACGCCGCGGTAACCAAGGCGGTTCAAGATCTTCGGCAGCAGAAATTTCGTGCTCATCGATGCAAGCGCCTGCGGCATGATCAGCAGCCCGGATTGAATCGGCGTGAATCCCAGCCCCACCTGGTAAAGAAGCGGCAGGAGGAATGGCACTCCGCCGATGCCCAGCCGCGTGAAAAAGCTGCCGCTCACCGCCGCGCTGAACGTGCGAATACGAAATAAACTCAGCTTCAGCAAAGGGAATTCAATCTCTCTGGCATGGAGCAGGTACCCACCAATAAGCGAAAGTGAAACCGCCAGCAGTCCCAGAATTTCGCCGGTGCTCAAAGTATGTTCGCCGAAGATCTCCAGCACATAAGACAGCAGCGCGACGCCCGAGCCGAAGAGAATGAGCCCGACAATATCGAGCGAGTGAGTTTTCTCGCGATAATCCGGCAGGTGCAGATAGACCATCAACAATCCGATGATGCCGATCGGAATGTTCACGAAAAAAATAAATCGCCAGTGCAAGTAGCCGACGATCAGCCCGCCGGCAATCGGTCCAAGCATGGGTCCAACCAACGCTGGAATGGCCACGAAACTCATCGCGCGAATCAGCTCGGACTTCGCAAAGGTGCGCACCAGCGTGAGCCGGCCGACCGGCACCATCATGGCTCCGCCGCAACCCTGCAGTACGCGGCACGCGACCAGAAGATGGATGTCGCTCGATATGCCGCAGAGAAAAGAACCCAGCGTGAACAGTCCGATCGCCGACGCAAACACGCGCCGTGTACCAAACCGGTCCGCCATCCAGCCGCTAATCGGAATGAAAACCGCCAGGCTCAGCGTGTAGCTCGCCAGCACGGACTTCATGCTGAGCGGGGCCACCTTCAGCGCCTCTGAAATCGCTGGCACCGCCGTATTCAGAATCGTGGTGTCCAGCGACTCCATGAAAAACGCTACGGCCACTAGCCACGGCAACAGCCGCTTGCTCGAAGCTGACGGCGCGTCCGGCGTCGAAGCGGAATTCGTGGGATCGACAGGAGTCTTAGCCATGAATAAGACAACTACTCTACTAACGAATCTGGATCTTTGCTCACCATGTAGGACAGACTTTCAGCCTGTCTTCTGCTCCCGGTCTTTCTTCTGCCCCTTCTCCTGCTCCCAATCCATTGCCCAGCCGTTTCGCCTGCCTGGCTAATAATCACTTGTACAAACTGTCCGCCCTTGCCCTTTCCCGGCCCGCTTTCCTTGCTACGATAAAAAGACCCTAGTACATAGCTCCCTTTGTAGTTGGAATCCCTCGCTCGAACAAAGCGAGAGCTGTCTTCACAGAACAGGCCGCCGTCGGAGGCGACCGAGGAGTCAGACGTGAAAAAGGCAACTTCTTATATCGCAATCGCTGGCATGCTCGGCACCCTTGCCGCTCCGGCGTTCGGGCAGACTCCAGCAGTGGCAAAGTCGCAAGCCGCAGCGTCTGCGCCGGCTGCCGCTCCCAGCACCGTTTCTCGCACCACCAAAGCCGTCAACTATCGCCGCGCCGGGGGCACGACCAAGATTGATTTTCAAGGCACCGAGCTCATGCAAGGTGCCACAGGCGAAGCGAAGGTCGAGAGCAAAGCCAACAGGATGGAAATTGAAGTCAAATTCCAAGGCTTCGAAGACGCCACCAAGTTTGGCCTCGAATATCTCACCTACGTGCTCTGGGCAGTTTCTTCGCAAGGTCGCGCCGTGAACCTCGGCGAAGTCGCTCTCAAAAACGGCAGCGGGCAAGTGAAAGCCATTTCCGACATGCAAACTTTCGGCATGATCGTCACCGCGGAGCCGTATTTTGCCGTCACGCAGCCAGGCAATATGGTCGTTCTCGAAAATATTTTAGGCCCCGCCACGCAGGGCAAGGTTGAAAATATCGATGCCCAATATGAATTGCTGGGACGCGGCATCTATTCTTCCTCGAACACCAAGATTGAAAATGCCATCTTTGGCATCGACCGCAAAACGCCGCTCGAACTTTTCGAAGCGCGCAATGCCGTTCGTATCGCTCGCATCGCGCAAGCCGATAAATACGCTCCCTCTTCGCTAGCCAAAGCCGAGCAGCAACTGAAGAACGCGGAAGATGTTTACCGCCGCGGCAGCGAGAAAAAATCCGTGGAAGCCGCCGCCCGCGAAGTCGTCGAAACCGCGGAAGACGCGCGCGTGATGGCCGTAAAACAAAAGGCTGAGCAAGACGCGCAGGCCAAGTCTATTGCAGACAAGAAAGCTGCTGAAGAACAAGCGGCAGCGGAAATCAAGCGCCGCCAGGATGCGGACCAAGCTCGTTTGCAGGCGGAAGCTGCCAAAGCCGAAGCCGTTCGCATGAAGCAGGAAGCGGAAAAAGCCGCCGCCGACGCCGCACGCCAAAAGGCGGAAGCTGAGCAAGCCACTGCTGCCGCGGTCGCCCAGCAGCAGGCCGCGCAAGCCGCCGCTGAACAGGCCGCGCGAGACAAGGCTGCCGCTGTCGATCAACAGCGGGCTGCGGAAGCCGAAGCCGACAAAGCGCGGCAGGCTGCCGCACGCGCCGAAGCAGAAAAAGCGGATCTTCGCGCGCAACTTTTGAATCAACTCAACTCCATTTTGCAGACGCGCGATTCTGCTCGCGGGTTGATCGTCAACATGTCCGACGTGCTCTTTGATACCGGTAGCTATACGCTCAAACCCGGTGCACGCGAAAAGCTGGCGAAAATTTCAGGCATTCTGCTCGCGCATCCTGGCCTGACATTGCAGATTGAAGGCCACACGGACAGCGTGGGCACCGACGAATTCAACCAGCAACTCTCCGAGCGCCGCTCGGATTCCGTGCGCGATTTTCTTGCGGAAAACGGAGTGCCCGCATCAACCATCACCGCGCGCGGCTTCGGAAAAACGCAGCCCGTCGCTACGAATGACACCGCCGAGGGCCGCCAGCGAAATCGCCGGGTCGAACTCGTCGTCAACGGCGCCGCTATAGGAAACACTTCCGCGGCGAACACGGTGGCAAATCAGTAGCAAGTACATCGCCGCAGAACCTTCTGCGACTGGGCGATGAAGCAACGAAATAATGATGTGACGAAGCGAAGCCTCGGCCGATTTGCGCCGAGGATCCTTTAAGCTTCTCTCTCGAATGATTGCAACCAGAGAAAAACCAAGACTCACCTTTTCGAGAATCAAACCTTAAAAGGTGGGGCACCGCCATGTTTTTTGAATTGGTGACGGGCGGATGCTTCCTAGTTAGATTGACGGGAATTTTGCAGAATCGGAATCAGATCGGCCGGGCCATCGGCCGCTGATTCACTCCTTGGAGCTCCACGTGTTTCGGGCGACGCATGCCATCGCTCCCACGATCCCGAACATCATGGCGAACGGTAGGCCCTCGTTGGGAATGAATCCCAGATTCCCTCTTCCTAAACCTAGTGCGTAGCCGAGACCAAGCCCCGCGGCCATGCAAGCCAGGATAATGAGCGCGTTGAGGACTTTCCATTTCGCTCCCTGCCCGCTCGCGATGGCGAATGCCGATCCCAAAATCAACGCCACCAGCCAGATTACGGCCATCGGGTTCTCCTTCGGCGGCGTAACCATATGACTCCGAGCGGGTGGGCCGGTTGACTTTCTCTGATCCGTTTTTCAATTTCGAGAAGGCTCATCGCGGCGAATATAGCATGTTCGTAGCTGAAAGGAGGGTCAGCAAGTTGGAAGTGCGGTGCACCTCGATAAGAGTGTTCCACCGGCCCCCTCGATAAGTGCGTTCCGCCAGCCTGGAGTGGCTATGGCGTCAAAGTATATTTTTCTGGCTTGGCGACCTCGCTCACAACCTGGGACACAGTGAGCCTCGCTGCCAGGAGGCCAAGACTAAAAGCAAAGCAGACCGCGAATGACCACAAACCAGTGAAAGGGTCATGGCGTAGAAACTTGGCCACCGCGATCCCGCCGAACACGACAGCGCCGCTGACCATCAAGCGTCGAATTGCCGGTATCGGTTTCCCTTCCATGGCTTGACCATGCCTTTCCGACTTACTGCACCGCTACAAGTGGGACGTGTGGCGCACTGAACGAGCATACCACTCCTGTATTTTGCCGACGGTAATAAGCGGGCCACCCGCGCCAAGATTGAGCGTTAAGGCTCGACTAGGTACAATCTTGTTAATGACCCGCAGCTACATCAAAACCGTTCAGCTTCGAAAATGGTTTCCGCCTCGTGATCGCTTCGCGGCCTGCATAGCACGCCTCTGCATTCTCCGTGAAGACCTGTTCCTCGAACTGATGGGTGTATCGAAGGCAAGAATTGCTGTACTTGATGAACACTCCGTTCGCTTTCGGAAGATGTATTTCTGGAGGAGTCTCATCAAAACGATTTGGGAGATACGTCAGACGATTGAGACGCTGAACACAATCCCTGAGTTCAAGCGAGTCCTGCAAAAGCAACCCGTCTCATGGCAAAAGCAGTATGCCAAGATGGTCAAGCTGCTGAACGAAAATGCGGCTTTAGTTAAGGAATTTCGTAATTCACTCGGCGGACATGTCCTGTCTGACGCCGTCGAACAGGCTCTTGATGAAATGTCATTCGACACGTTCGACTACCTCGAAGTCGGTGAGACCGAGAAGCGAACGCACTACAAGTTTGTGAATACGCTGGTACTGGAGATTCTCTTGAAAGGGGTGGACGAAGAAAAACGGCTCGAAGAGCTTACTCGGCACTTCCGAATCGTTGCCACCCTGTTACCAGTGTTCACCCTCACAGGCATTCTTCTTACGGTCTACGCGAGCGCCCGGAAACTCATGGAGTCGTAAGGGGCTGGCAGGTAACCGGGGCAGATGGGGCGTATTCTTAGAAAGCTGAAACGTCCCGTCTGTCCCCCAGATTCCCCCAGATTCGGAAATGGTATTTTTAGATCCGACGAGCAGTGAGGAAAAAATCGGACGCATAAGCGCAAGGTCGCGTTAAGAATGTTGCGCGCGCCTCCGATCAACAATCTCCCAACGCGCGTTCCGTCACACGCCATCCATCATCGAAATGCTGCAATAGCACGGTGCATGAATGGGGATTTGTATTACTCATCTTGAAGAATTTGCCTGCTTCATTTGGCTTCCACTGCCAACTAAACTCAGCCTCCGCTTGACTCTCTTTGTCGACCTTAATTCCGGTTACTTCTATAAATTCTTTGTCCGCGGTGGGAAACGCCATACAAGGCAACGCAAACTGTGAACAATCTTTCCAACTCGGAATCAATGCCCTTCCTTTTTCTGTTAGTGTGAAACGGCTTCCGCCGTCCACCTTCTCAAACACCGCGTAGCCACCTTGCAGGAGCGCCGAATTGTTCTCACTCCCGACCGAAGGATAGATATTCAATACATTCTGCCTCTTTAAGGTCGAAGAGTTTTTTATCAGATCCGCCGCTTTTGATCGACTGAGGCCCGAACCACCGCATCCGACTGCTAAGACCACGGTACAAAGTCCGGCGAATGGACGTTTTGTCATATTTTCTCCTATTTGACCTAGGGCCCTTTCGGTGGCTTTTACCACTTTCGCAGGCGCTATTCCAGAATTATCGTTGAGACGGGTGGTCCGGACGCATCCCCATGATCTTTCTTCACGTAGACTGAAATCTTCGCGGACAATATACCATATTCATAGTTAAAGGAAGGGTTAGAGTATTAAGGGTGGGGGCCCCGCAACTCTTAGGAGAGGCAGCTAGTAGTCGATGCCCTTCCAGTAGTTGGGGGCGTCTACGTATTGGTAGCGCTGGGGATCGCGGGCGACCATGTCGTCGGCGGCTTTGTTCCAGAGGGTGCGGTGGGTGCCGGTCTGCGTGTCTTCGATAACGGCTTTGTCGAGTTGATAGTTGCTGAAGGCCTGGCTGCGTTTGTCGTCGTTGTCCCATTGCTTTTCGACGGCGGCGTTGTGGGCGTCGTTCGCGGCGTGGGCTGCATCGGCTTGGGCGGCGGCGCGGCGGCCGACTTCGTGGATGGCGTCGATGGCGGGCTGGGCGATGGCGTGTGCTTCGGCGTTCACTACGTTCATGTCCAATGTGAAACTGGCCAGGATGGCGCCCATGGTGGCGCGTTCTTTATCGGCGAAGGGGAGGGGAACGGCAGTGACGTAAACCTGGCTGCCGTACTGCCCCATGGGCGAGACCTGCCCCACACAATAGACGGCGACCATTTCGGACGGGCCTTTGCCATCGGCTGGCTCAATCTGGCCAGTGAAGCGGGCGCAATGCTGCGGGCCGGAGCCGGGCAGCGGAGTTTCGCCGGTGATTTGAATGTTTGGGACAGGCAGGCCCGCCTTTTGGCGCTTCATGCGATTCAGTTCGACAAGCATCTTCCCCAAATCGCCTCCGTAGGGGTAATAGAGAGCCTTGGCATAGGCAGAGTTACTCAAGCTGCCTTGCTGAAGCAGGCGCATGGTTTGCTGAACGTGAGGATTGCGGGTGTCCCAAGCGAGAAACGGAGAATCGAGATTGATGGCTTCGCCGTTGGGGCCGGTGGCGCTGATGGTGCCCCCGCCGCTGCCTTGCGAGACTTGCCAGCCGTCGGGGAGGCCGACGGAGGCGGAGCGATCGGGAAGAACGTATTGATGGAGAGGTGCGACACCTGCTGAAGCATGGCCGGAAGAGGACGCGTTTACGTTGCCTCCGCCTGCGCCTGAACCAGAGCTTGAGCCGGGGCCTGCGGCGTTCGCGCCGGCGGGATGCCACTCGCCGAAGAGCGTGTTGAGCATGGGATTGATGGAGGTGCCGAAATGGGCGGCGTCATCGGTGACTAGGGCGGCTTCGACGCGGCCGGCGGAAACTTTGGCGGCGATCAGAAGGCCTGCGACTTGGGCGTTGCCTTGATTGCGCTTGACGAGGGTGAAGAAGACCGCGACGGAGTTTGTTCCTTTATAGCGGAAGACACGGCCGACTTCGGGGCGGTCGCCGTACTGATTGTGAAGCGAACGCAAGATGGCGCCCATGGCGGCGGGCTCGGTGGATTGGCCGTCGACGGTGCCGTAAACGATCTGGCCGCCGCTGGGGTTGTTGATTGTTTTCAGTGGGGTTTGCGCTGAGGCGGCGGCCGCTACGAACGGAAGAAGAAGTAGCAAAGCGACAGAATGAGGAGAAAAGCGCTTGCGGTTTAGGGCCACTAGAATTTCCTCCGACGCGTTGAGCTGCGGAATCTTATCAAAATTGGTTGGCAGGGGTTTCGCTAGTTTCAGGGTGGCCTTTGGGAGGTCTAGCAGGAGTTGAAGCGTTGACACGGAGGCGAGGCGTTGCGGGGTTGAACGAGAAATTGTGGTGAAGGAGATAAAAAGAGGAGGCGGGCCAGGTCGTCCCGCCTCCTCATGTCCCCTTTCGGGGAAGTCCGGCTAGCCTGACGGAGGGCGGCTAGCCGGTCGTGTGTTGGCCTACCTATTAATCCCGGGAGCGCGAAAAAAGTTCCGGAGAAAATGAAAAAAGTGACTAGAATCTTGGTGGAAATGTAACCCTGTGCCAGGGTGACTCCAACTTATGCCACGTCCTTCATCGCTAAGTCCAGATAACATATTGCGTTTTCTGCAGGTTACGGGAGATTCGGCCTCGGCCAACGAGATTGGGGCCGCTTTACACGTCGGAAAGTCTGGCCGCAAACCCCTCTTTAACATGTTGATGAAATTGAAAAAGCGGGGGGCGATCGAGGAATTGCCTGGAGGGCGCTATCGGCTTGGGCGGCGGAAGGGGAAGGAAGTGTCGGGGAGCAGGGAAGCGGACGGCGGGGGGCAGGGTGCTCTGCGGCAAGGGGCTGGCGATGGTGGGGCAGGAGGACGAGGTTCCACTGGGCAAGGTTCCACGGGACAGAGTTCTGCTGGAAATTCGCGGCAGCGGGGGGAGCCGCATTCATTGGCGCGCGATGAAGTGCGCGGGCGGCTGGTGCTGCACCATGACGGATACGGATTTGTGGTGCCGGATGTGCCGATGCCGCAGCTGGATGGGGACATTTTTATTCCGCGCGACGCGGTGGAAGATGCGATGCATGGCGATCGCGTGGTGGCGAAGTTGCAGCGCGTCAGCGATTCGCGCGGACGGGATTTTCGTGTTGCGGGTTCGCGCGGCGGACAGCGGGCGGAAGGGCGAATCGTCCGCGTGTTGGGGCGAGCGCATCCTTCGGTGGTGGGATTGTTTCGGTATGGGCCGCGGGGAAATGTCGTTTTGCCTTACGACGTTCGGATGCAGCATCAAATCGAGATTCCTCCGGGCGATGAGTTGACTGCGGCGCTGCGGGAAAAATTAGGTTTGAGCGGCGACGCGAAAGAAGGTGGCGCGCAAGGCAGACGTTTGCCGAACTTGCCGGAGCTCGATGGCGCGGTGGTGAACGTGGAGCTACTTCGTTATCCACGCGGGGGAGCGGCACCGACGGGACGCGTGATTGAAATTCTTGGACGGCCCGGCGATCTCGGCGTGGACATCGAGATCATTATTCGCAAGCATCATCTGCCGCACGAATTTTCTCATGCTGTTTTGGAGGAGGCCGAGCATCGGGCCGCGCCGGTAAGCGAGGACGAGCGCGAAGGGCGGGAAGATTTTCGTCATTTGCCGATTGTTACGATCGACGGCGAAACGGCGCGCGATTTTGACGACGCGGTGCATGTGGAACGCAGGCCCGATGGCGGCTGGAGCCTTCAGGTGCATATTGCGGACGTGGCGCACTACGTTCGAACGGGGACGGCGTTGGATCAGGAAGCGAGGCTGCGCGGGACTTCTGTATATTTTCCGGATCGCGCTGTGCCGATGCTGCCGGAAGCGCTTTCGAATGGAATGTGCTCGCTGAAGCCGCGCGAGGAGCGGCTGGTGATGAGCGCGCTGATGGAATTTGATGGCGCGGGAAATATGCAGAGCTCGCGGATGACTTCGGGCGTGATTCGCTCGGCGGAGCGGATGACTTACACCGATGTGAATAGGGTGATCGAGGGCGACGCGGATGCTACGGTGCGCTACTCAGGCCTGGCTGGACATTTTCGCGACATGAAAGAGCTGGCGTTGCTGCTGAACAAGCGGCGCAACGAGCATGGGTCGATTGACTTTGATTTGCCGGAGCGAGTGATTGAGTTTGATGAGCAGCAGCGCATGACTAACATTGGGCGTAGCGAACGCAACATCGCGCACCGGTTGATTGAAGAATTCATGCTCGCGGCGAACCGGGCGGTGGATGGTTACCTGCTGAAACGGGGAATCGCGGCATTGCACCGCGTGCATGAAAAGCCGGACGCGAAGAAGGTGCTGGAGTTCGAAGAGATGGCGCGGGCGTTTGGTTACTCGCTGGGTGTTGCGGATTTGCATCAGCGAGAAATTGCCGTGCGGCACGGGCGCGTGCCTGCTCCGGCAAAGGCTGGAAGACCGGATTCTTACGGACACGGACGCGAGCGCGGAATGAAAGTGGCGCTACCTGGAGTTACGGAGCTGAAGATAACGCCACAGCATTATCAAAGGCTGGTGCGCAAGTTAGCTGGAAAGCCTGAAGAGCGCATCATTTCTTACTTGATGCTGCGTTCGCTGAAGCAGGCGCGCTATGCGGCGGAGCCGCTGGGGCATTTTGCTTTGGGCTTTGACGAGTACACGCATTTTACTTCGCCGATTCGGCGGTATCCCGACCTGATCATTCATCGCGTTTTGAAGTGGGCTTTGGAGCATCCGCAAGTGACTGCGCCAGTGGCCAGCCATGCGGCGCGCGGCGCGGAGGCTACGCTCTATTCGGAAACGCAACTTGCGGAGATCGCTACGGAAACTTCGGAAGCCGAGCGGCGCGCCAGCGGGGCTGAGCGCGAGTTGATGGATTGGAAGACGGCGCAGTTCATGGAAGCGCATCTGGGCGAGGAATATGAGGGGCTGATTATTTCGGTGCAGAAGTTTGGATGCTTTGTGGAGCTGTTTGAAGTTTTCGTGGAAGGGTTGCTGCCGATCAACGCGCTTGAAGAAGCCGCGGGGGCGCGCGTTGTTTTTCGCGAACGCGATCACGCTATTGTCGCGCTGTCGGGCGGGGAAGGGCGGCGCGGTGCGCCTGGGTCGCGTCGGGGGCGGGGTGCAAAACCAAAGGAGCTTACCTGGCATCATGGCGACCGCGTACGAGTGCGAGCGGAGCGCATTGACCCGATGAGGCGACGCGTGGAGTTCGCGATTGCCGAAGGCGTGTAACGTGAAACGTAGCACCATTCTCTTTGTCCTTGGGCTGATTGCGGTCACTGCAGGTGCTTGCACCAACGGCCGCAAGAGTCAGAATGTCTGTCCGATTGAGGGTGCGCCACCGGAATGGTCAGGAAAGCGAAACGGAAACTCTTGCGAGTACTCTCACTACAGTGCGGTTGAACGACAGACGCATTCCTGGTGGGCTGAATGCGACTTGACTACAGTTGAAAAACCAAAACGGAGCTAGCAGCTCCTCAAGCTCTTCGATTCGGCCTGTATCCGACATCTGTTATTCTTGAGTGCCGGCCAAGAAGCTGGTGCAGTCTGACCACCTCGGAGAGGATCGACCATCGTGAGTACGTCTACAGCTTCAGAGCGCGCTGCGAAGCGCGTACACAATTTCAACGCGGGGCCGGGGGCTTTGCCGCTGCCTGTGCTTCAACGGATTAAGGAAGAGTTGCTGGATTGGCGCGGGAGCGGGATGTCTGTGATGGAGATGAGCCACCGCTCGCCAGAATTCGAAGGTATTAATGCGGCGGCGGAAGCGGGGTTGCGGAAGCACCTTGCCGTTCCGGATGACTATGCGGTGCTTTTTGTGCAAGGCGGCGGGAGCATGCAGTTCACGATGGCGCCGATGAACCTGTGTTTGCCGGGGAAGCCCGTCGATTTGATTCATACGGGGACTTGGACGGCGAAAGCGCTCGGCGAATTGAAGAAAGGAATTTTGCATAACGTTGCGGCTTCGACTGAGGCGGACAAGTTCGCAAGACTTCCGCGCAAGGACGAGATTAAATATTCGCCGGACGCTTCTTACGTGCATATGTGCACGAACAACACGATCGAGGGGACACAGTGGACGGAGATGCCCGAGACTGGCAGCGTGCCGCTGGTCGCGGATATGTCTTCGGATATCGCTTCAAAACTAATCGACGTGAAGAAATTCGGGATGATTTTTGCTGGTGCGCAGAAAAATCTTGGGCCTAGCGGCGTTACCGTTGTGATCATGCGGAAGGATCTCGCGGAACGGGCCGACAAGAACTTGCCGACGATTTTGCAGTACCGCACGTACATTAAAGAAAAGTCGCTGTACAACACGCCTCCGACGTTTGCGATTTACATCGTCGGTCTCGTGATGGAATGGATTGAGGCGGAGGGCGGGATCACGGCGATCGAAAAGCGGAACAACACCAAGGCGAAGCTGCTCTACGACACGATTGAGGCGAGCAAGAGCTTCTATCGATGCCCAGTTGAAAATTCTTCGCGATCGAAAATGAACGTGGTTTTTCGCGTTGGCGGCGGGAATGAAGATATCGAAAAGCAGTTCGCCGTTGAAGCTGCTGAGGCGGGACTTGTCGGGACGCCTGGTCATCGATCGGTGGGCGGGATGCGGGTTTCGCTTTACAACGCTGTGACGCTTGGCGCCGTGGAAGCGCTTACTTGCTTTATGCACGAGTTCCAGCGCACGCGGGGCTGAGAAAGTTCACAGGATCGATTAAGGCAGCCGGCTGGAAGCCGGCGCTACGGTGGAACTAAGGGCGCGCCCCTGGGCTCAAACGTCGAATAGGCACAAAGCACACAGGCAAGAGTGCCTGTGTTACACGGCGGGGCGGGGCCCTTCCAGGATAAACGAGCGCCGCCCCTATAGAGACCTTTTCCTTGCAAATACTCTTTCCCCTTGTGCTTCGACAGGAGAGGACGTATTCTCTCTTGTCGAAGTGACAGGGGGAGCGTGTTAATGGCCGCCAAAAAGATTGAACTACCGCAGGGCACGCTGGACCTGCTTATCCTTCGCACCCTGGCTTTGGAGCCACAGCACGGATGGGCCATTTCCGAGCGCATCCAACAGATATCGAGCGACGTGCTGCTGATCCAGCAGGGATCGCTGTATCCGGCGCTGCATCGGCTGGAACGGCGCGGCTGGATCAAAGCGAAGTGGGGCACGTCCGAAAACAATCGCCGCGCGAAATACTACGAGCTCACCAAGACGGGCCGCAAACAGCTCGAGCTTGAAAAAGATTCCTGGAACAAACTGGCGGCGGCCGTCGCGCAGATTCTCGAGACGGCGTAGGAGAACTTCATGTTCAGCGATTTGCTTTTCCGTCTTCGTTCGCTTTTCCGCCGCGATACCGTGGAATCGGAAGCGGACGCGGAGCTGCGCTTCCATTTCGAGCAGCAAGTTGAAAAATACATCAAGTCTGGCATGACGCAGGAGCAAGCGACGCGGCGCGCGCGGATCGAGGTCGGCGGGCACGAACAGCTCAAGGAAGAGATTCGTGACGCACGCGGCGTGAATCTTATTGAAACGCTGTTTCAAGATATTCGCTATGGGCTGCGCATTCTCGGCCGCACCCCGGTGATTTCGTGTGTAGCGATTCTCTCGCTTGCTCTCGGCATCGGCGCGAACACGGCGATCTTCAACTTGATTGACACTGTGATGCTGCGAATGCTTCCGGTGGAAAAGCCTGAGGAGCTGACGCAGGTGCGGATTCACGATGAGCGGTCTCCCAACGATGAGTCCAATCCAACATTTACAAATCCGCTTTGGGAAGAGCTGCGGAATCGCCAGGATTTTTACTCGGGTATTTTTGCGTGGGGCTTGACGCAATTCGATCTCTCGCAAGGCGGCGCCGTCCATGATGTGAACGGCATGTTTTCCAGTGGCGAGTATTTCTCGACATTGGGTGTCCGCCCAGCCGCTGGCCGCTTGATCACGTCCGACGACGACAAGCGCGGCTGCCCGGGCGTGGCCGTGTTGAGCTACGGTTTTTGGCAAGATCATTTTGGCGGAGCGGAGAGCGCCGTGGGCAGCACGCTCTCTCTCGACAATCACGCGTTCAACATTATCGGCGTGAGCGCACCGGGCTTCTTTGGTTTGGAGGTGGGCAACAAATTTGATGTTGCCATTCCGGTTTGTGCCGCTCAGATTTTCGACGGGCCAAAAACGCGGCTGGACCGCCGTTCCTGGTGGTGGCTGCACGTGGCGGGGCGGAGCAAGCCTGGCGTCAGCGCGGACGAATTGAAGGCGCGGCTCAGCGTGGTGTCGCCGCAGGTCTTTGCGGCGGCGTTGCCGCAGGACTGGGAAGTCAAAGATCAACAAGCTTTTCTAAAACGTTTGTTCCAAACGACTCCCGCGGCAACGGGCACTTCTTCCCTGCGGCGGCAATTCACTCAGCCGCTCCACATACTGATGGGCGTTGTGGGATTGGTGCTGTTGATCGCGTGCGCCAACATCGCAAGCTTGATGCTGGCGCGGGCGTCCGCACGGCACAAGGAAATCGCCGTTCGCAAAGCTTTGGGGGCTTCGCGGGCACGGCTGATTCGGCAATTGCTGACGGAATGCGTGCTGCTATCGACGGCAGGGGCACTCCTCGGCGTCCTGTTTGCCCGCTGGGGGAGTGCGCTTCTGGTGCGCTATATCTCGACGGGAGATAACAAAGTTTCTCTCGATCTGTCGTTGGACTGGCGGACTTTGAGCTTCACCGCCGGCGTCGCAGTCTTCACAGGGATTCTCTTTGGCGTGCTGCCGGCGTTTCGCTCCACGCGCGTGTCGCTGACTTCGGCGATGAAAGGAAGTCAGGCGGTCGATGCCGAAAGTCGCGCCAAGTTTCGTGCGGGTAAATGGATTGTTGCTTCGCAAGTGGCGTTGTCGCTTGTCTTGCTGGTGGCCAGCGGCCTGTTTCTACGCAGCCTTGTGAGGCTCGTCACGATGGACGTTGGTTTCGACAGGAACAACGTTCTTATCGTTCACGCGAATCTGCACAATGCAAAAGTGGCACCAGAGCAACAGCCTGCGATGTTTGATGAAATCGAGAACCGGTTGCGAACGCTTCCCGGTGTGATCTCCGCGAGCCGGTCCGTGATGACCCCGGTCAGCAATTACGTTTGGAACAGCGACCTTGATGTGGATGTGCCAAATGCGCCGACGGGCGATGCCGCGCTTGCGTTCTTCAACTTCATCTCTCCTGGTTACTTTGGGACGGTACGCACTCCGCTCCTCGCGGGCCGCAACTTTAATGAAGGCGACGCGAAGACTGCGCCTCTCGTCGCCGTCGTCAATGAAACTCTCGCGCGAAGATTCTTTCCGGCTGGGGACGCACTTGGAAAGTATTTCCGTATCCACCCGGACCCAGGCAAGCCTGCTCCACCCATTCAAATCGTGGGGCTGGTGAAAGATGCCAAGTACGAATCGCTGCGCGAGGAGGCCCACCCCACTGCGTACTTTCCCATCGCGCAAGTAACGGAGCCGGTGGAAGAACAAGTGTTCGAGCTGCGAACAGCAACCCGGCCCTCAGCACTGATCCCTTCAGTGCAAGAGGCGGTGGCAGGCGTGAGCAAGGCTGTCCCGCTCGATTTCGGCACGCTGGCGGAGCAGGTGGATGATTCGCTGGTGCAAGAACGGTTGCTCGCGACGCTGTCCACATTCTTCGGCGCGCTGGCTTTGCTGTTGGCGATGATTGGACTCTATGGCGCGTTGAGCTATCTGGTGGCGCAACGGCAGCGTGAGTTTGGAATTCGTATGGCATTGGGCGCTCCGCGCGATTCGATTCTCCGGCTAGTGATGCGCGACGTAGTGATTGTTCTAGCCGGCGGGCTGACCGTGGGGGCAGCCATTTCGCTTGCCGCCGTGGGACTTCTCCAGAAAATGCTGTTTGGACTTGCGGCGCGAGACACAGTGACTTTGCTGGCGTCCATCGGGGTGCTTTCCGCCGTGGCGTTTTTCGCGGGGTACTTGCCGGCGCGGCGCGCGACGCGGATCGATCCGATGGTGGCTTTGCGCTACGAATAATCCGCGGCACCAAAAAGCGCGCAGGAACCGCCCATGAAGAGCAGCTCCCGCGGGATTCGCACTTCAGCGGTGCAGGTTACGCCAGGTCGAAGAGCAGGACTTCGGCATTGTCGACGCCAGTCAGCTCGACGGCTTTTTCTGCTGAAATGGCTGCACCGTCGCCTTCTTCGAGCTTTGTGCCGTTCAGCTTTACGCTGCCGCGCGCGACTTGGACGTAGGCATGCCGCTCCGGCTTCAGCTCGTGCTTCACGGCCTCGCCTTTATTCAGCAAAGTCGCGTACAGTTCATTATCCTGCCGAATTTTTACCGAACCATCGCGTCCATCCGGTGACGCAACCAGCCGCAGCTTGCCGCGCTTTTCTTCTTCGCTGAAGTTTTTCTGGCCGTAGACCGGCTTCAGGCCCTTCTCTTCCGGAAACATCCAGATTTGGAGCAAGTGTACGGGCTCGGTCTTGGACGCGTTAAATTCACTGTGCGTCACGCCGGAGCCTGCGCTCATGTACTGCACGTCGCCAGGACGTATCACGGAACCGGTGCCCATGCTGTCGCGGTGTTCCAGCGCGCCATCGAGCACATACGTGAAGATTTCCATGTCGCGGTGCGGGTGCGTGGGAAAGCCCTCGCCGGGCGCGACGCGGTCGTCATTCAAGACGCGCAGCGTGCGAAACTGCACATGCTTGGGGTCGTAATAGTCGGCAAACGAAAAAGAGAAATACGTATCCAGCCAGCCGTGGTTGAAATGGCCGCGTTCCTGGCTTTTGCGGATATCGATCATGGTCCACCTCCTCGGTTTGACAGAGGCATAATACTTGTTATAACGACTATTGTCAAGAGGCACAGTTAGACCTCACACTTTCCTCCGCAGGCACACTCCCCATCTTTTCCACAACGCTCGCATCTGCTTGCAGTTAGAGGTACTTCCGTCCCATTCCCGGCAGCCTCCCTTTGGTATAGACTTGTTTAGTCACAGCCATTCGCCGTCTCAGTTTCCGAGGATCGCCTAATGGATTCCGCGCCGTCTGCAACGCAATCAAGAAAGCCCGAAAGTGCCGCCGCACCCCGCGAAACTGTAACCGTCACGGACAATCGCACCGGCAAGTCCTACGAAATTCCCATTACCAATGGCACCATCCGCGCGATGGACCTCCGCCAGATCAAAGTGGACCCCACTGAATTCGGGATGATGAGTTACGATCCCGCGTATAACAACACGGCGTCCTGCATCAGCAAAATCACCTATATTGACGGCGACGCGGGCATTCTGCGCTACCGCGGCTACCCCATCGAAGACCTGGCCGAAAAAAGCACCTACATGGAAACGGCTTATCTGTTGCTACACGGAGAGCTGCCGACTGCGCCTCAACTGAAGGAATGGACGTATAACGTCACGCATCACACCTTCATCCATGAAAGCATCAAGAAATTCCTGGATGGATTTCATTACGACGCGCACCCCATGGGGATGATGATCTCCACGATCGCGGCGCTTTCGACCTTCTATCACGATGCCAAAAATATTTTTGACGCGGAATCTCGCCGCAAGCAGACGTACCGGCTCGTCGGCAAGATGCCTACGATCGCGGCATTCTCCTACCGGCACACTTTGGGGATGCCTTTCGTCTATCCGGACAACGAACTCAGCTATCCAGGCAATTTTTTAAACATGCTTTTCCGCACTACGGAGGCGAAGTACCGCCCGAATCCGACGCTTGAGCACGCTCTCGATGTGCTCTTTATCCTGCACGCGGATCACGAGCAGAACTGCTCGACGAACACTATCCGCGGAGTCGGAAGCTCGCACGTCGATCCGTACTCAGCCACGGCCGCGGCTATCGCCGCGCTGTACGGACCGCTCCACGGCGGCGCCAACGAAGAAGTGCTCCACATGCTGCTGGAGATTGGCTCCGTACAAAAGGTGCCCGATTTTATCAAGCGCGTGAAAGCCGGCGAGACCAAGCTCATGGGCTTCGGCCACCGCGTTTACAAGCACTACGATCCGCGCGCACGCATCATCAAGAAAGTGGCTTACGAAGTTTTCGAATTGATGGGCAAGAACCCGCTGCTGGAAATCGCGCTTGAGTGCGAACGAATCGCCCTCGAAGACGAATACTTCATCAAGCGCAAGCTCTATCCCAACGTGGACTTCTATACCGGCCTGATTTACCAGTCCATGGGTTTCCCGATTTCCATGTTTCCAGTGCTCTTTGCGATTCCGCGCACATCGGGCTGGATCGCCCAGTGGCAGGAGATGCTGCTGGACCCGGAGCAGAAGATCGCCCGGCCGCGTCAAATCTATCTTGGCCACGACACGCGCAATTATATCCCCATGGACCAGCGGAGCTGACAGCACCTTCCACTCAAAACCAAAATGGGCCCCCGAGAAAAACAATTAGACATATCACGATTTAGTACCTATTCCCGCGTTATCGCTCGACAATCTGGTCGAGCCGGGTATAGTTGACCGAGAGAGGTGGTATGTCGCAACCCCCGAATCCGACTGGGACGCCCGCGGTGCGCCGCCGTAGCCAGCGCGTCCTGATGCAAGTCGCGGTCCGCGTTCGCGGAAAAGACTCGCAAGGCAATGCATTCGAGGAAGAGACCGAGACGCTCGCTATCAACGCGCATGGCGCCTTGATCCTGGTGAACGCTCGCGTGACCAGCGGCAGCAAAGTGATGATGCAACACAAGCGGACGCAGGAAGAGCAGGAGTGCCACGTAGTTTTTCTCGGTCCGGTGCGCGGAGGCAAAGCCGAAATCGGGCTGGAGTTCTCTGAACCGCGTCCCACATTCTGGCGCGTCGCGTTTCCTCCTGAAGACTGGTCGTCGAAACATCCGGATGCCCGCCCGCTTTCAACCACACGCACCATCAAATAACAACTACTCCGTCGCTATTTCCTGCCAGTTTTACTTTTGCAGATAACTATCGAGCAGCGATGCCGTGGACAATTATTCGGCGCGCAGGCAGAGCATGGGATCGACGCGGGCTGCACGATTCGCGGGAATGTACGTGGCGAGCAGCGCAACGATTGTCAGCAATAGTGAGATTGCGCCGAATGTCAGTGGATCGGAAGCTTGGACGCCGAAGAGCAGGCTGCTCATCAGCCGCGCAAGCACGAAAGCTGCGGCCAAACCTATGACACCGCCGGTAACCGCGAGTGTCATTCCCTGGAGCACCACAAGCTTAAGAATCTCGCGCTGCGTTGCGCCCAAGGCCATGCGGATTCCGATTTCCCGCGTTCCCTGGCTGACGAGATAGGCCATGACGCTGTAAATTCCGATAGTCGCGAGCGCTAGTGCGAGTCCCGCGAAGAGTCCCAGCAAGAGCATCGAGAACTTGCGGCGGGCCAGCGATTCCTCGACACGTTCTGACATCGTGCGCACGGAGTACATCGGTAAGTCCGGATCGATGCTACGCAGTGCGCTCTTCACCATAGGCGACAGCGCAGTTGGGTCGCTCTGGCTACGCAAGACGACGGTCAACTCTGGCGTCGCATATTGCATTTGCGGCAGATAAAACGCGATGCGCGAATCCGAGTCGAGAGATTCGTGTTTTACCCGGCCTACAACGCCGACAACCGTGTTCCACCGATCCTCCTGGGATTCGACCATGTGGATTCGCTTCCCAATCGGGTCTTGGTTGGGCCAGAGCTGCTCCGCCATGTATTCGTCGACGATCGTGACAGGATTTTTTCGATCGGCGTCATCCTCATGGAAGAAGCGGCCGCGCATTAGAGGAATTTGCATGGCGGAAAAATAGTCGCCGCCAATCACGCGTGCATCGGCATTGAGAAATTTCTCGCCTGGAAGGGGTATCCGGCCCTCAACGGTAATCGGCGTCCACGCGAAAGACTGGTTTAGCGGAGGCGCGTTCGTTCCCCCGCAAGAGATAACTCCGGGAATTTCCCTGAGGCGGCTCCAAAGCTGGCGGTACGTGTTCAGAACAATATCTCTGTCGCTGTATCTGCGTCCGGTCAATGCCAGCTCAAACGTCAGCACGTTTTTCGGATTGAAACCGGGCGCGACATTTTGCAGCCGGGCGAAACTGCGAATCAGCAACCCCGCTCCGATGAGCAGCACCACCGACAGCGCAAGCTCCGAAATGACCAGCGCGCGCCGCGTATTGTTCCCGCGGCCCCAGAGTGAGCTCGCTCCGGCGGACCCACGGCTGGCGTCTTTCAGTGTCGTGTTCAGATCAAGCCGCGAGACACGCAGAGCGGGTGCCAGGCCAAAAAGAATTCCTGAAAAGATGGAGAGCAGCAGCGTGAAGAGCAGCACGCGACCGTCAATCCCGATGTCCGTCAGGCGCGGAATGCTTTTTGTGCCTAAAATCTGGATCCACTTCACGCTCCACACGCACAAGATCACGCCCAGAGCACCGCCGCAGAGGCCAAGCAGCAGGCTCTCGGTTAATAACTGCCGAATGATGCGCCAGCGGCTTGCCCCGAGCGCCGACCGCACGGCGATTTCCTGTTGCCTGGCCACGGCGCGCGAAAGCAAGAGGTTCGCCACATTTGCGCAAGCGATCAGCAGAACGAACCCCACCGCGCTGAACAGCACCACCAGAGATCGCCGAACATCGCCAACGACTTGTTCGAGCAACGGCACGATGCCAAACGTCAGTCCGCCGTTGGGTGGATACGATTCCGGGTAGTCGCGCCGCAAGCGCGCGGTGAGCGTATCCATTTCCGCTTGCGCTTGCGCAACGGATACTCCCAGCTTGAGCTTTCCTACGATGTTGAAATCTTCGTGCGTGCGAACTCCCGCAGCGTTTGGCCCCATCGGAAACGGCAGAAAAACGTCGGGTTGGTCCGGGCCATCGAGTGTCGGCAAAACTTCGTGCGGCAAAGCGAAACTCTTCGGCAGGACTCCCACAACTTCGTAGGATCTTTCCGTTGATGGTGATCGACTTTCCCAGCATGCGAGGATCGTTGCCGTAACGCCGCGCCCACATTCCGTAGCTCAATACTGCTGTTGCCGAGTGGCCCGGTGCATCCTCATCCGGCAAGAAGAGCCGCCCCGAAGCTGCTTGCGCACCAATCATGGGAAGCAGATTCGACGAAACACGGATCGTGCCGATGCGCTCCGGCTCGCCTTCTCCGGTCAGATTATCGATTCCGCCAGAAGCGATGGCGACTTCTTCAAAACCGTCGTGACCGTTCTTGATATCGAGATACTGCGCGGTGGAAAACCAATCCTGCAATATCTCCAAGCCGGGCGAACGATTCCAGAGAATCACCAGCCGGCTTGCATTTTTATAAGGAAGCGGGCGCAGCAGGAGCGCGTTGGCAATGCTGAAAATCGACGTATTCGCTCCAATGCCGATGGCCAGTGACAAAACGGCCGCCAGTGCGAATCCGGGATTCCTGGCGAACGCCCGAATCGCATAGCGCAGATCCTGAATCAGCAGGTTCATGAGAAAGTGGCCCCATCCTAGCACGAGGATTCAGCACTGAAGGCTTAGACGTGGAAAAATGAATCTCCACTCTCCATAGGCGTAACATTCGGAGAGTGCCATTCGTCGAAGAGAAAGAGGGCCTTCGAGTGCTCCAGGAAATCGCGAGTTTATGAAAAAGGCTTTGCGAAAAGCTGGGACATCTTTGTTGCTTATCGTTGTCGTTGCGCTGGCGGGGCGCGTTGCGTTCGCGTGGTATGAAGTGCGGCAAATTTCCCCGCAAGCGCTGAGCATCGTGCCATTTCAGACGGAAACCGGACATATCGCCTACTCAATCGCGAGCGGAAAAGGATTCTCGTCACCGTTTCAGAGGGATACCGGCCCAACCGCCTGGCTCGCTCCGGTTTATCCGTATCTTCTCGCAGGAATTTTCAAAGTGTTTGGCATCTACACGCATCATTCGTTTTTCGCCGCGCTTGCTCTAAACATTCTGTTTTCCGCGGGCGCGTGCGTTCCGATTTTTTACGCGGGCAATCGCATCGCTGGCCTTGGGGTAGCCAGCGCCGCTGCGTGGTTATGGGCTCTCTTCCCCAACGGCATCATCATCCCGTTCGAATGGATCTGGGACACTTCCTTGTCAGTGCTCCTGATGGCCACTCTGCTGTGGGCCACATTGGAGCTGGCAGAATCTCGGCGCGTCCGCGACTGGTGTCTCTACGGTCTCTTGTGGGGCTTCGCGCTGCTCACCAATCCCGCTGGAGCTTTGCTTTTCCCCGTGCTGCTGGCCTGGGCTGCGTACCGTGCTCGCGATCGTGAACGCGTGGCCGCGTTACTTGTCAGGCCCGCGTTGGCAGCCGCTCTCGCGCTGCTCTGCTGTTTACCGTGGACCATCCGCAACTACGTTCAATTTCACAAGCTCATCCCGCTGCGATCCAATTTTGCGTTCGAACTGTACATCGGCAATAACGAAAACTACGACGAGCAGCACCGGTTTCGTCCAGGTGCGATCACGCAAGACCGCGAAATCCTTCGCTATCTTCACATGGGCGAGACCGCCTTTATGGAAGAAGAAAAAAGGAAAGCTGTGGCATTTATCGTGGAGAATCCGCGAATCGAGCTCTGGCTGATTTCGCAGAGATTCGTGGACTTCTGGACGGGAACGGCCACTCCGTTAGCTGCATTTCGCCAAGCCGATTCTCTCTGGCTCCGTCTGATTCTTTTGTGCAATGACGTGGCGCCGCTCTTTGCATTTCTCGGCATCGTCGTTCTTCTTGCCACCAAGAACGCTTACGCGTTGCCGGTTGTAGCTATTCCAATAATCTTTCCTCTGCTCTACTACGTGACGCACACCTCGCTGCGCTACCGCCATCCGATCGATCCGCTAGTCCTCTTGCTGGCTGCGATTGGCGTGCACGGAATGTGGCGATGGTGTGCGCGTAAATTTAGCAGAGCGCCGGTTGCGGAAGCTTCCGTCGCCTAATACAAATGAAAGTAACCGTCGTGTTGCACGAGGCGGACGGGAACGCCAAAGAGCGACGATAGATGTTCAGCCGTGAGAATTTCCTGTTTCCCACCGTCGGCTAGAATGCGGCCTTCTCTCAGCAGCACGACCCGTTCGATTTCCGGAATGATTTCGGCAACATGGTGAGTGACCAGCAAAATGCCGAGCCCGCTCTGCGCAAGTTCACGCATCGTATCTCGTAGCTGAAATTGCGCCGAGATGTCCAGCGCGTTGCTGGGCTCATCGAACAGCAGCGTTTGCGGATCGTGCACCAGCGCCCTCGCAATCAGCGTGCGCTTGGCTTCCCCGGAGGACATCTGCGAAACAGCGCGATGCGCGAGATGGGCAATCCCCAGCCGTCCAAGAGTGGCTTCCGCGCGCGAGAGATGGCTGGGGTCGGGATGATGATGAGGAAAAATCCGGGTGCTGCTGAAAAAACCGGACAGCACAACGTCGCGCCCCGTTGCGTCCGTGGTGCAAGAAGCCAGCAAATCCGGTGAGACGATCCCCAGCAGCGAGCGTAGCTCGAAGATGTTCCAACGTTCGCGGCCCAGTATTGAAATCGAAGAGCCTTCGCGCGCCACGGGATAGCACTCTCGAGTAATGGTCTTGATGAGCGTAGATTTGCCGCAGCCGTTGGGGCCAAGTATGCAAACGTGTTCGCCGGCGCCGATACGCAGCGATACACCGTCCAGCGCCGGCCGTTCGGCGGAGTTCCCGCGCACAACGGTTACGTCCTGCAAAGCCAGTAGAGGTGGGGGCGTGGTCATTTCGGATTCAGGCAAAATGGGAACTATATCTTAACCAAGCGGAAATAAGGGGGAAGGGCATCACCAAAGTAAGCGGCTGGTCAGCTTCTGAAGTGATGCCGACTTTCTTCGCTGCCATGCATCTATCTCATCTTATAGGGATGTGTGTACAGAAACGCAATTCGATGCTCTTCACCAGCTAATCGATCGACTGAATGTCTAAAGGTGCTTTCGCAGGAGCGGTTTGAGACGACTGGCAGTCGGTACAGGTAACTGATAAAACGTAAAGGTGACGGGAAACCCTAAACTCCATGGCAGAGCATCATAATGGGCTGGATGGCGGTGACTATGCTTGGACGTAAGGCCAAAACGGTCTGGCTGAGCTTGGGTTTCCTGCTTTGGGCCTTGCCAGCGTGCGCTTTAGCACAGTCGCAAGAGCCCCCTCCCGCTTCTGGAGGTGAGAACAGCCAGGCTGCAGCACCGGCAACAGGGGCATCAGTTCCCGGGCAGTTGCCCAAACCGCAGTCCTTCGGAAGCATCCACGGAACCGTTGTCGATTCCACGGGAGCCTTCATTGTCGGAGCCCGGGTAAAGCTCACGCGCGAAGATCAATCCCAGAACCAGGAAGTGGCATCCGACGACGATGGACAATTTTCTTTTGCCGGCGTCATTCCTGGACTTTTCCAGCTCACCATTACGTTGCCTGGTTTCGCAACGCAAACATTCTCCGGGATTCTGAGTTCGGGAGAGGTCTACACCGTTCCGCAGACTACGCTGCCTATTGCTACCGCAACCACTGAAGTGCGCGTTGTGCCCAACCTCGTAGAAGTGGCACAAGAGGAGATCAGGGAGCAGGAGAAGCAGCGTGTCCTCGGCGTCATTCCAAATTTCTATGTCAGCTACATCTCCAACGCGGCTCCCCTCTCTCCAAAGCAAAAGTTCGAGCTGGCATGGAAGACGTCAGTGGATCCAGTCACCTTTGGACTGAACGGGGCTATTGCGGGGATTCAGCAGGCGCAGAACGATTTCAGCGGATACGGGCAAGGCGCGCAAGGGTATGCCAAGCGCTACGGCGCTTCCTATGCAAACCTTGTTTCGGAGACTTTCATTGGCGGCGCCATATTGCCGTCGCTATTCAAACAAGATCCGCGCTATTTTTACAAGGGAACCGGCAGCACGCGATCGCGGATTCTGTATGCGATTGCCAATTCCGTGATCTGCAAAGGCGACAATAAGCGCTGGCAAGCCAATTATTCGGGCATCATCGGAAGCCTCGCCGCTGGCGGCATCTCGAATCTGTACTATCCGTCGCAAGACCGCAACGGAGCGACGCTGACGTTTGAAAACGCACTCATCGGAATCGGCGAGAGCGCCGCCGCCAATATTCTTCAGGAATTTATCGTCCGCAGACTGACGCCAGCTGCTTCCAAGAGCCAACAGGCTCAGCCCTAATCCCGCAATCGCCGAGGTATCGGCCACGCTTCTCAAGAAGGAAGCTGAGAGCGGCGCATCCCGGCCACCCATCATGTCTCACGAGACCCCTACGCTGGCGCCAGAGGAACACGCCAACCGGTGACTGGTCCGCTGCTTGAAAATTGAACACTCGAGCTGCTGTGGGTGTGCCGGAAGCGTCGATGCGAAGTCGTCGCCGAATGGATAGAGAAATAAAAAGGAGGTGAAAACCGAGGGTTCTCACCTCCCGGGGTGGGGTGGGGTGTTACTTGGCAATCCCTCAGGCGGCCATGCAGTCCTGCCCTGCCAGGCAGGTCTGCGGCCTCACTCGCTGATTCAGATTCGCTAGGAGACTCACCACCAAAGGGCTTGCCTTGGAGGTTTTGTAGCACTGCTCCGCGCGGGTGTCAACGCCAAAAGCAAACGCCTCCTCGGAGATGGCAGTGTCTGGAAATCAGCCTGGGGGCAATGCGAGTTTTACCTGATCGAGGATCTCCCGGACGATCCGGCTGAGACTCAAAGGACTATATGGCTTCTGCAGATACCTCCCGGTGGCTTCCAACCCTCTCGATTCCTGCGAGTAGCCGCTCGTGAAGAGTATCGGCAGCTTTTCGAACCGTTCCGCAAGCCTTGCCGCCGTTTCCTGGCCTCCCAGTTTGGGCATAACCAGGTCCAGGATGGCCAGCGCGGGCGCTTCCATTTCGCAAAGCCGCAACGCTTCCTCTCCGTCCATGGCACAAAGTACCCGGTAGCCCAGGTTTACAAGCGTCTGTCTGGCCATCTCCCGGATCGAGTCGTGATCTTCCGCGAGCAGCAAGGTTTCCGTACCGCGCGCCTCCGCAACCGCTGCGGCTCTCGCCCGGGCGGGCGACCGCTCGGAAGGGTGAGCAGGTGCAACGGGGAGATAGGCCCGGAACAGAGTGCCTTGTCCCACTTCGCTGTACACATGGATGAAGCCGCCGTGCTGTTTGACGATTCCATAAGCCGTTGCCAGTCCCATGCCGCCGTTTTTTCCGTGTTCCCTGGCTGAGAAAAACGGTTCGAAAATGTGCTCCCGCATTTCCGCGTCCATGCCTGCGCCCGTATCGGAGACGGACAAAACGGCGTATCTCCCGGCCGTGACGTAGGGGTAAAAACGACAGTAGGTTTCGTCGATATCCACCATCTCCGTTTGGATCAGCAGCCTGCCTCCCTGGGGCATTGCGTCCCGCGCGTGTAGACAAAGATTCAACAGCACCTGCTCGATCTGGGCAGGATCAGCCTTGAGGGAATCGAGCGGAGCGTTGATCACTTTGAGTTCGATGTCCTTGCGAATCACCTTGTCCAGAAAGCTGGCCAGGTCGCTGGTTACTGCGTTCAGATCCACGCTGCGGGGTTGCAAAATCTGGCGGCGCGCAAAGGCGAGCAACTCGCGAGTCAGTGCGGCAGCGCGCTCAGCTTGCTCCCGGATACGCGCGAAGCGTTCCGCAATCTGTGGATGGCTCCGGGCCTGGTCGAACCCCAGCTCAGCCCACCCCAGAATGGCGCCGACAACATTATTGAAGTCGTGAGCGATTCCGCCGGCAAGCTGGCCAATAGCCTCGAACTTCTGGGACTGATGCAGCTGGCGCTCCATAGAGCGAATCGCGGTTATGTCCTCCGCAAACACTTCCACGGAAGCCGTCAAATCCGCGGCGGAGAGCCCTCGTAGATGGAGGCGCACGATTACTATCCCTCCATCTCGCCTGCGCCATTCTGTCTCTCCGCTGTGAGCCAGGCCCCCCCGCCGGCAGGCAGCCATGCATTCCGCGTAATGTGCCGGATAGCGGAAAATTTCACTCACGAGAGCGGGAGAGTTCAGATCTTTTGCGGACTCACACCCCAGAATGCGAAGCAGCGCTGGATTGGGATCGAGAAAATTGCCGTCGGGAGAAATGCGAAAAATTCCGTATGCGGAGTTCTCCACCAGCTGGCGATTGCGGGCTTCGGAAAGAGCGAGTGCCTGTTCCGCATGCTTGCGCTCCGTGATTTCAAGAACCACGACGCTGATTGCGAAGATCACGCCGGTGGCTCCTCGAAGCGGGTGAAAACCGACCAGCCAGGCACGCGCCGCGCCAGATTGCGATTTCGCTGTCCCCTCTATCTCGACGTTTTGAATCGACTCGCCGTGGGAAAACACGCGCCTCAAATAGGGCTCGATGGATTTGGCTATGTCGGGATTTACGTCCCGCGTCATCTGCCCTCTATGTTTTTCCGCTGGGACGCCGTTTATCCGCGCCAGCTGCTCATTCACTCGAAGGTACCGAAGGTCGGGACCATAGATAGCGAGGCCAATGGGCGCGGTGCGATAGATTTGTTCGAGTTCCGCAAATTGCTCGCGGACACGCGCTTCGCTTTCGGCGAGCGCCAGGCTCGCGCGCGCGTTTTCATCTCGCAGACTTTTCTCTTCCAGCGCTCGTTTGAGCGCCGAGGGAAGACGCGGCAAGTGGTCTTTCAGGATGTAATCGCTCACGCCTTGTTTAATGCATTCAACGGCGGCTTCCTCGCCGAGAGTCCCGTCACCAGCAGGAACGGAGTATCCTTCCCGCTGGCGCGCAGTTCTTTCAGCGCTTCGAGCCCCGTCCAGTTTGGTAAACGATAATCGGCCAGGATGGCGTCGAATATGCCGCTTTGCAGGGCCGCCAAGAATTCTTCCCGGTCTTGGGCGAGTGTGCATTCTACCTCCAAGCCGGAGGCTCTCAGCTCCAAAAGCGTTAGCTCGGCATCCTGGGTTTCGTTTTCAAGAAGGAGTAAATGCAGCGGCGTCGTACTTTCCGACCGCTGCATTTCGTCAAGCAATATCGATTTCATGCGCTCCTCGCAATAAAATTGCTGGGACAGGCAAAAGCAAGCTGCGTCAGCCGGATAATGCTGTCCGTTTGAAGCACTCTTTCTCGGACCTTCGCTGCTTTCATCAACAAAGTTAGCGGCGCTCCCTGGTGCTCGCTTCGTGCGTGCTCGCCTGGCTTACGAACGCTTCGGCCCGCCGTAAGTCGGATTCCACGGCATCCAGAAATTCAGGGAAAGACCTCGGGTCGTTCGCACCCCAAAAACCGACGCTCAGACGCAAGACCAGCGAACCCCGGGGCTGACGGCTCTGGCTATAGATTGCCATCCGCGATTCCACCCGCTGGCGCAACACCCTGGCGCTGGGTTCCGCCGCATCCACTGCCAGCGCAGCAAACTGCGCATCCCCCAGCCGTCCAAGATAATCGCTGCGCCGGAAGCAGTTGCCAACTAACTCTGCCGCCTCGCGAACTGATTGTTCGCATGCAATGGAGCCTGACTCTTCAAGCAGCGTGGAATAATTCTCGATAAGCGCGCAAAGAAGTACCAGGGTGCCGCCCGAACGCATCGCCGTGTCCATCGATCGCGTCCCCAGCGTGGTGAATCCGTCGCGGTTGTACAAACCGGTGAGAGGATCTCGGAGGAGATCGGCAAGGCCTTCCAACGTATTGCGTTCGAGCGCGGTGCGAAGCACCCGTTCGAGGGTGCGCGTGTCCATGAACCCTTTAAGGAGATAGTCAATCGCCCCCTCGGAGATGCTCCGCGCGGCATAGCTCTTGTCATCGATATCGGCAAAAACGATGAGTGGAATGCCCGGGGCGGCGCGGCATACGCGGCGCACTGCCTCCAGCGGGTCGGGCTTCCCTAGCGAAAGATCAAGAAAAATGGTCTCCGGCACGGCCAGCTCTATCGTGGCGAGCAGCGTTGGCAGGGTCGAGACGATGCTCAGTTCGAGTGCGCTGTCCGATCCCGAATAAAGCGCGCGCAAAGACTCCGCAGCCTCTCCGGGAGCACCCTCTGCTAGCAATACGCGGAATTTCTTTGCAGTCATGCGTGAATCCTCTCCTCGGCGAATTCCTCGCGCCGGGCATGGAAAAAATCGTCAGCCCATCGAATCCGGCAATCATTCGCCTGATGGGATTCTTCTTGGCACGACGATTTTTGGCGAGACTGGAGAGGACAGCCTTCGGCAACACAAACTTCCACACAGTAGACTTCTATGAAGGGGGTAGAGCTATTCTCGCGCATCCGCTGGAAGTGTCAATAGACCTTCCACAAGGGAACACGGAAGCGCCACTGCCAACTGTTGCGCGATATTTTGCTTGGCGGGCCGCGCGATCTGATGCCCGGCGTGCGTTATCTTGACGTGCCGGAAAGAATCGAAGGGGCAGGAACGAAAATTTCGTCGATTTTCTCCGCGAGCACGAAATCGTAGTCACTGATCCCTTTTACGCTGTGCGTGGTGAGATCGATCACCACTTTGTTCCAGACGTTGAACCATTCGGGATGGTGGTTCATGGCTTCCGCAACAAGCGCGACGCGAGTCATGTTACCGAAAGCCGCGACAAAATCCTTACATTCGTATTCCTGATGCAGCTTGCCGTTGACGAGTTTCCAGCCCGGCAATTTGCGAAGGAGTGCTTGTATTTCGGCATCCGTCAATTTTTTTGCTGGCATGAGGTGGACCTCCAGAAGCGCGTGTGAGGGGCAGCTCCATTATGTGCCGCGCGGCCTGCGTCGGCAAGATTGCCCCGGTTTCCGTCAGCTTGGTGCCTGCTGGCCGTTGAATGCCTGCGCGAATTCCATTATCGTAGAGGTTTCTTTTGCGGCAAAAATGCGCGGTGTGCGCCGCGTGCTGCGGATTGACGGGGGAAATCGTGAAGAAGAAAATTCGAGTGATCCAGTATGGCATTGGACCGATCGGCGCTTCCATCGCGCGGCTGATGAGAGAGAAGCAAGCCATAGAAATTATTGGTGCCATCGATACGGACCCGGCAAAAGTCGGCCGCGATCTGGGCGAAGTAACCGGCGCGACGGATGCTCCGTGGGGCGTGAAGGTTTCCGCCGACGCCAAAGAAGTGCTGGAGCAAGCCGCGGACGTGGTAATTCACTCAACATCGTCTTCGCTACCGAAAGTGATGGACCAGTTGCTGGCGTGCCTGGAAGCAGAAGCTTGCATCGTTTCGACGTGCGAGGAGCTTTCCTATCCGCTGCGGACGTATCCCGAGTTGTCCGCGCAGCTGGATAAGGCGGCGAAAGATTGGGGCGTCGCTCTCGTGGGAACCGGCGTGAACCCAGGCTTCGTGATGGACAAGTTGTTAATTACGCTCGCGGCGGTCTCGCAGCGGATCGAGCACGCGAAAGCCGTTCGCATTGTCGATGGTGGTAAGCGACGTCTTCCGCTGCAAAAGAAAATCGGCGCAGGCATGACGGAAGAAGAATTTCGCGCGCAAGTGAAAGCCGGTGTGATCAAGCACGTGGGTCTGCCGGAGTCAGTCGCCATGGTCGCGGACAGCTTGAACCTGCCTGTTGACGAAATCACGGAAACGATCGAGCCGAAAATCGCGACCGAGCGCGTGCAGACGGAATATTTAACGGTCGAAACAGGACAAGCGGCAGGGGTCCACCAAATTGCGCGCGGCCTCGGCGGCGGAAAAGAACTCGTCTACCTCGAACTGCAAATGTACGTCGGCGCAAAAGAGCCAGCCGACACTATCACCTTGAAAGGCCATCCAAACATCAGCCTCGTGATTCCCGGCGGAACACACGGAGATATCGCCACCGCTTCGGTGGTGGTGAACTCGATCCCCGTGATTCTGGATGCTCCTGCTGGCTTGCGTACGGCGCGAGATTTGCCCATCGGATTTTTCTCGCCGAACGCCAGGCCGTAAAGAAAAGCCGTCACGAGTAGCTCGTCACTTGTGGACGAGGCGAGCTTCAACCCCGTCACACGTCAAACGAACTATTCCGTTTAGAATCCTTGACCGGGTTGCGTGGTGGGCATGCCAGAGTAATGGACATGGATGATGCGCCAGCCCGATGGAAATTTTCGGTAGATTTGCGTTTCGCGGCCATGAGTTGTGATGAGCTTGCCGTCTTTCCTAAACCTGGCATTGAAATCCCAGTAGAACTCCGCCCAGGCTGCATCCCCGTAGACATGGATCGTGACGTCGCGCGGGGTGAGCTTACGTTCCGAGAAGGTCTCTCCCATCAGGCGCGTGTAGACGTTTGCCTTGATTTGGTCGAACCCGTGTTCATGCCCTAGCGGGTGGATAAAGGAAACTTCTGGCGAGTCCCACCAGATTTGCGATGCCAGTGCAGTGTCTGCGGCATCGATGGATTTCGCGTACTTTGCAATGATGCGCTTAATTGCGTCAACGTCTGCAGAGGCATCGCGCTGCTGCGCTGCTGTTTGAGTCTTCGGCGGCTCGGATTGATTTTTTGCTGTAGCGGAGTAGGAAATTGCTGAAGCTAACGCGAAGAGAAGTAGCGCCATTAGAGGAGTTGTGCGCATGACCGGAAGAAATCTACACCATGAGCGCGTGCCGGAAAAGGACTGAGTGGCGCGGTGCTTGGTGGACCAGAGTATGATGCTACGCTGGCGCGGTTAGCATGAGATGCGCGAACGGTCGAATGATTTGGCAATGAGTGGTCTTTTTCCTTCAGGGGAAATCATGAAGAAATTCGTTTTTGTTTTTATTCTTGCGACGGCTGCATGTTCACTCCTTTCGCGCACAGCCGCAGCTCAGGCGGCGGCATCTCCAGACCGCGCCTACGAAAACTGCGAACAGCACAGAAACGGCCCGGTGGCAGCGCGAAGCCGCGAGCGTCACGATCACCCGGGATGATTGGGGCATCGCCCACATTTACGGAAAAACGGACGCGGATGCAGTGTTCGGAATGATCTACGCGCAGGCGGAAGACGACTTCAACCGCGTGGAAACGAATTATCTCAACGCGATGGGGCGGCTGGCGGAGGCCGAGGGCGAGGGGAAAATTTACCAGGACTTGCGGATGAAGCTTTTTATTGATCCCGAGACGCTGAAAAAAGAGTATACCGCGAGCCCGGAGTGGCTGAAGAAATTGATGAACGCGTTCGCGGATGGATTGAACTACTACCTTTCCAAGCATCTCGAGGTGAAACCGAGAGTCATCAAGCGATTCGAACCGTGGATGGCGTTGAGCTTCACAGAGGGCAGCATCGGCGGTGACATCGAGCGTGTGAACCTCGCACAGCTAGAGGCGTTCTACGGGAAAGTTGCGCTGAGTGCGCTGCCTTCCGCGGATGACGACGAAGTCGAAGAGCCCAGGGGATCGAACGGAATCGCCATCGCACCTTCCAACACTTCCGATCACCACGCGCTGCTGCTGATCAATCCACATACGTCTTTTTTCTTTCGCTCCGAGCTGCAGATGGCGAGCGAAGAGGGACTGAATGTCTACGGCGCAGTGACCTGGGGACAATTCTTCGTGTACCAGGGATTCAACGAACGCGCGGGATGGATGCACACATCAAGCGGGGTGAATGCCATCAGCTGGTATCTCGAAACCGTCGAAAAACAGGACGAGAAGTTTTTTTATAAGTACGGAAAAGAGGAACGGCCAGTCGAGTCGAAAGAAATCACGGTGCCGTATAAAACCGCGGGCGGAATGGCGGAGAAAAAGTTCACGGTGTACCGCACACAGCACGGGCCCATCGTCGCGGAGACGGACGGAAAGTGGATGAGCATCCGCTTGATGCAGGATCCCGTCATGGCACTGACGCAGTCCTACACGCGGACGAAGGCGAAGGATTACAAATCCTTCCGCCAAACGATGGAGCTGCATACCAACTCGTCGAACAACACAATCTTTGCAGATGCCGACGGGAACATCGCGTATTTCCACGGAAACTTTATTCCGCGGCGCGACACGAGTTTTGATTGGACCAAGCCGGTCGATGGCAGCAATCCCGCGACGGACTGGAAAGGGCTCCTTTCCATCGACGAGACACCACTCCTGCTCAATCCGAAGAGCGGGTGGCTATACAACTCAAATAACTGGCCGTGGTCTGCCGCGGGAGCGAGCAGCCCGAAGAAGGAAGATTTTCCTGTCTATGTCGAGACCGGCGGAGAATCCGCGCGAGGGCTGCATGCGATCCGCGTGTTACAGGACAAAAAGGATTTCACCGTCAACTCGCTGATCTCGGCGGCGTACGACAGCTATCTAACGTGGTTTGAAAAGCCTGTGCCATGCCTGTTGAAGGCTTGGGATGAATCAGCGACAGACAATCCGTTGAAAGCGAAATTGGCAGAGCAGATTGCAGCCCTCCGCCGATGGGACTTGCGTTGGGCAGCGACGTCCTTGCCAACTTCCTTAGCGGTGTTCTGGGGCGAAGACATACAGAAGCGCGTGGGCGCCGATGCCAGAAAAGCAGGAATCTATATGAGTGACTACATCTGCACAAAAGCGCCGCCAGACTTGCTGCTGCAATCGCTATCGGATGCCTCAGACAAACTCGCCGCGGATTTCGGGAGTTGGAAGACGCCGTGGGGCGACATCAACCGATTTCAGAGACTGACCGGTGATATTGTCCAGCCATTCAACGACGCGGGGCCGAGCATTCCGGTTGGTTTCACGTCTGCGGTGTGGGGATCACTCGCCTCTTTCGGTGCGCGGCCGTATCCAGGAACGAAGAAGTGGTATGGCACGAGCGGCAACAGTTTTGTCGCGGTCGTCGAGTTCGGAGAAAGAGTCCGCGCCCGCGCCGTGACCGCTGGCGGCGAGAGCGGCAATCCAGCGTCACCCCATTTCAACGACGAAGCTCAGCGTTACAGCACAGGAGATCTGCGAGAAGTGTATTTTTACCCCTCGCAACTCCAAGGGCACACAACGAAGGAATATCATCCCGGGAATTAAGCCTGCTAGACCGCCCGCGCCGCGCCGGTCGAATTTGTAGGGGCGGGGCTAGCCCCGCCCGCGCCAAGTTTGGGCCGGGCTTCCAGCAAAATCGTTCACGCCTCAAACTAGCAGCGAATTGTTTTTCGCTTCTTGCCGGCGCGGCCGCTGGCCTCGATCTTTTCGATGCGGTCCGTGGCCACCGGCACGTCGCACGCAGTGTCTCCCACGTCCACGGAAACTACGCCGATTTGGCGGGCGGCCGCCTTCGCTTGCTTCGACAAAGGCTTCACGTAAATTCCTACCGCAATCACAAATCCATTCATCGTGTAGCGAACCCGGTTTTGCGCACCCTTGATTTCTTTGACGACTCTGCCGAGCAATCCTTCGATTTCCGCAAAATCCAACGCGTCATCCGGTTTCGTCGCGACGAGTCCAGAAAACGTACACCAACCCGAAGAAGCCACACCCTCTTTCTTCGACTTCATCCATTGCAGCGCCAGTTCGCGGCCCTGCGCGTTTTCCACCGTCACCCAGGGCACCGTATACTCGGCAATCATCTGCAAATTCGCCGCGCCCTCGGCCCACGCATTCAACTCTTTCACGCTCATCTTGGAACCATCGGCGATCATCCCAGCGAGATACATCGCGTCCATATTCCCCGTCGCGTAGAGTTCGCACGCAAGAGCCTGCTGCCCTTTGATGGTTTTCGCGATGACCTTCAGGTCAGCCACGCTCACGCCGTACATATTCTCGGTGACCATGCCGTGCCGTGCATAAATCTTCCGCGTGCTCTCTTTCCCCTTCTTTTTCAGCTCGGCCATGATGGAAGCGGCAGTGGGCATGTTTTCGTCCTTGTCGGGATTCCGCTTATTTTGCCGGCGCGGTTTCTTCGAGTTTTACGTTGGAGAAAATGGCAGTTTCGAGCGTTGTGGCGACGTGCGAGCACACTCCGAGCCCTACGTAAAAAGGTTCTTGCACGGTTACAAACTCAACGGGGCCAGAAGTCTTCAATTCCTCGCCGGGTTTTCCAAAGTACATCGTGAACCGGCTGCCCTTCTTGACGATGCGCAACCGCGACGGTCCATCTTCTGCGGCGACAATTTGATACGTCTGTTCGCCCGCCGCGCCGCGAAATTGCAGCGAGGTCAGCCCATTGCCGTGAGAAACCGCATCGGCATAGGGCGAGCCAGGGTCGAGGCTCTGTCGCACAATCAGTACAGCCTTGCGATGTTCCGCCGCGCTCGTCCCGACCCACTGGATATCCGCCGCAAGATTTACATCGCCGGAAACTTTCCTCCATACAAAATAGAACGCATCGGCGGCGCCCCACATATTGGCGCCTCCCCCGGTAATCCGGTATTCGCCTTTGGCCGCATCGTACTGGGCTTTAACACCAGGCGGCGTCTGCCCCACGCTGCCTTCATTCGTGAAGATTCCCAAGCTGCTCGTCTGCGGCAAAGCCACGCTCACACCGAGCGCCATAAGAATCGAGAGCGTGCAAGCAATAAGAAACAATTTTTTTCGACAAATCATTTTCACAGCCCCCGATGCAAAACTCTCTCGCCGCAACGACTGCAGCGCGGAAGCATACTACATCAACCTCGCCGCAAAGCAGCGAGAGTCCATGAATATCGCGAGGGACAACTGGGGACAACTGGGTGTCGCTGACTCGGGAATGCACTGCAAGAAATTTAGGGATGCATGTTGGAAAGGCTAAGCAGGGACGGCGGCTGGAACCGTACCACTTTTCGCGGCGCGCTTGTTCGCGTACAAAGCTTGATCCGCAGCCACGAGCATGCTTTCGGGCTGATCCCCTGACGCGTATTCTCTCCAGCCGGCCGAATACTTGACGGGGAACTTCCGCCCTTCCCACGCCAGTTCCAGATGACCGAGCCGGTTTAGAACAAGCTGCAATTGCTCGTGATTGCATTCGGGAAGAATCAGCAAAAATTCGTCGCCGCCCCAGCGCACCGCGAGATCCCCGCTCCGGATGGCGCGGTTCAGCGCGGCAGCAAACTCCTGCAATACCAAATCTCCAGCGGGATGGCCATACGTGTCGTTGATGTGTTTGAATTCATCCAGATCCAGAAGCACCACGGTGAGGGGATGACCCTTGCGCGTGGAGCGCGCCACTTCCCCTACCAGTCTCTGCTCTGCAAACCTGCGGTTATAGAGGCCGGTCAGTGCGTCAATCATGGCGAGGTCGCGCAAAATCTTCGAATGGTGCTGCTTCTCCGCAAGCTGCCGCCGCAGACGCTTGATCAGCACTTGCTGGTAAATGGTGTACACATTGAACAGAACAACGAGCGCCACCAGTCCAAAAATGGCCTCCGTCACCTTGATCCGGAAAAGGGGCGTCGCTCCCGGCGAGAGCGAAGGCAGTGTGAAAGAAATCAGCGCACCGGTGAGGAGCAGCATGACAAAAATCGAATTAGCCCAGATCCACCAATCCCGCTTCTCAATTTTGCGCAGGTTCTCGGCGATCTCTTGATCGCTGGTGGTCTCGAGTGGCAGTGTGTGCAGATTCTTTTGGACGTCCATGAGCCGGGCAGCCGACGAAAAGCTCGTTATGCTCCACCCTAAAGTGAGGCCGCCCAGCGGTCAATGGTATTTGCGGAGATTGGAGCCCGGAAGTTACTTACGGGTTAACGACTTTCCTCGAACGAGGAATCAGGGAGCAAAGGGCGCGGCGCCTCGGCCAAGAACCAAGAATCGCCCCCTCCTGTCCTCGCGACCGGTACCTGTCCCCTGGTACGGGCGTCCTATAGGAGAGATCAATGCCGGTTGGCAGAATGGTATTGCAAGCAAAGACCATGACCGCCGTCCTCATACTCGTCCTCTCTGTACTCGCTCTCGTGCAATTCGCCATTAGCCAGTGGCGCATGATTTGGTTGACCACCGCCAACCAGCCTCTTTCCGATTCCTTGTGCGCCGTCACCGGCATCGCGGCCGAAACCATCGGTCCCAATGATTTTGGCAAGCTTCTAGGACTTTGCGACGAGATGTCTCCCCGCCTGAAAAAGGGCACACCTTGGCTCCGCGAGGTGAAGGGCTACTACAGCGTTGTGGCAAAGTTGGAGAGAAGCTTCCGATCGATACAGCCAGCCGTATCCGCCTGGGCGGCTTCAGAGATGAAAACCTGTTCGCGCTATGTCGCCGTAGTTCTCGACCAAAACCTGGCACTCGATCTTGACGAGAGAGCGGCCGTTCGTTCCGCCTAGAAAAGGCAGGTCACTCTGCCTGGCATCTCGATTTTCCCTCTCCTTCCCTCACCAGCCTCACAGCATTTTGATTTTTAGAAACTTGGACAATTTACCCGCGAGAGCAGAAGCCTCGTGGCTTCGGCAAACTCCAAAAACGCGCGGAAATCCCCGCCTAAGCTTTAGCGCTGCCAGAACTTCATTACTGCCGCGTAGTCCAGGTCTTCCTTCGCGGCTTCTTTGACGGCGGAATAAGTGGAATAGGCCGCCGCGGCTGCAGGCAGCGTGACGCCAGCATCCTTCGCCAGATCCAACGCCAAGCCCATATCCTTGTGCATAAGCCGTAAGGGGAAGCTTGGCGGATACTCCCCCTTGAGGAGCAATGGCGCCTTGACGTCCAGAACAGCCGCGCGGGCCATGCTAGATTGTAGGACCTCAACAAGCTTCTCCCCTTGCAGCCCGGCAGCCGTTACCAGCGCAAGCGCCTCTGCCAACGCGTCAACCTGGAGCGCCAGGATGAGGTTCATCGCCAGTTTAATAGTCTGTCCAGCCCCATTCGGGCCGAGGTGAAACCAGCGCTTGCCCATCACACTAAAAACTGGCTCCGCCTGTTTAAGGACTTGGGCGTCCCCGCCCACCATGAAGACCAACTCCCCTTTCTCCGCTCCCCAAGTCCCGCCCGTTACGGGCGCGTCCAGAAACGAAATTTGGCGCTCCGCGCAAGCCGCCGCAATCTTGCGAGCCAGAACCGGCGAGACAGTGCTTGAGTCGATGTAAATGCTGCCGGGCCGGAGAGATGCCAGTGCGCCAGCTCCTTGGCCTGAGCCAGAACCGGGGCTGGAGCCGCCCCACAGGACCCCTTCGAGCGCAGGCGGATCGCTGACTATGGTGATCAGGACATCGGAGGCGGCGGCTACCTCCTGAGGGGAGCCAGCCAGCTTGGCGCCAGCGGCCACGAGCGATTCGGCGCGCGCGGCGGTGCGGTTCCAAACCGTCAAAGCGTACCCAGCCTTCAAGAGATTCAAACCCATGGGCCGGCCCATCAATCCGAGGCCGATCAATCCGACTTTTGAGCCTGGGCCGATGCTGGTCTTGGTGCGATCGTCTGTAGTCACGAGAAGCCTCCCGCGCACAATGGCCCGTGAAACCGGCCACGGCGGCTAAAATGTGGGGTTTGCAGCGCGTCGATTGTAACCGAATCGCAGAAAAAGAGTGGCGCCCAGGGTCGGGGAAGGCGGGTAGCGCTAGGCCGTCTTGGGGCGATTTTGCAGGGGCAGGATGGCCGGCGCCCCACCAGAGCAGGGCGCGGAATTCGCCGGGTTCTGTGCCCTCGCATCAGCTGAAGATGCCGATGCCCCTGCTCCAGCTGGGGCTTCAGAACTGGAGTCATGCGCAGCATCTGAACCCGGAGTCTGCTCAGGCTTCTCCTCAAGCCGCACAATGTACTGGTAGGGAATCTCCCAACGGAAATGCTTTTGCGACCCGCGCTGCTCGAAATGCTGCTCCAGAAAGATGGAGCGACCCGAATCCGCGACAAATGTGCCGGAGGCAGGCAAAAGGATGTCCCCGGCGCGGTATTGGACTTCAACCCTACGCCCGAGGAAGGCTGAGTAGCGGGCCATGGTGTAATCAGTTTCCGTATCAGCTAGTAACAGCGTCAATGGTACGGAAGGACTCCCCCGAGGTAAGCGTGGAAAAGCTGAGGAATCCAAGCGATTTTCTCGCCAAACCAGCGACGAGTCACTCTTACAGTGCTATGCCCGAAATCTGGAAGAGAGAAGGCTGTCTTTTGGCGCGGCGCCGTATTTTCTCAGGTAATTCTTCACGGAGAACTTGCGAGCCGTGTTTTGCGAGCTCATGTAGCGGACGGTGCCAAAAATGGGGCGCTCCGGGCCCCAGGGACGGTCGTAGCGGCCCAGGCACCAGAAAATGCCGCTGTAGGAATTAGGGTCGCGACCGTCGAGCGCATATTTGTTGTTGAGGTGGATGAGAGTTGTGACAGCATCTCGCGGCGTACGCGACCATTCGAGAATTTTCTTGCCCCAAAGCATGCGCAAATAGTTGTGGATGCGCCCTTCGCGGACGAGTTCCATTTGTGCGGCGTTCCAAAGCGGATCGTGCGTTGCAGCGGATTCGAATTGCTCGAGCGCGTAAAGCTGCGGACGCTCATCGCGCGCATGCTTTTTCAGTGTCTTCTGCGCCCAATCGGGGAGAGATTCGAAGCGACCGTAATCCTCGCGGCACGAACAGAAGTTATAACCAACCTCGCGCCATGTGATGAGCTCGTCGAGAAAAGCCTCGGCATTCGCGCTCATGTTCCACCACCCCTCGCGGCTTCCGTTCGCGCGCAGCGCAAGTTTCTCCGGTTTCCATTTTTCCTGGCGCGAAATTTCAGCAAACACTTCGTGCGCCGAGATGTGCCCGAAGTGCAGATAGGGCGAGAGTCCGCTGGCACCGTCCAAATCCGGGGCGTTGCGATGTTCAGAGTACATAGAGAGTCTTGTCTTGAAGAATTTCTTCATTTGCGCTCGCGCGTGGACATGGCCACCTCGAGCTGATGCCGGTGCAATCGTGTGATCAATGGGAAGTGCGGCAAGTGCTTCCGGTTCACTGGAGAGCAGCGCACGGGTAGCCACTGGCCATCGCGTGGTAACTGCTCTCGGAAGTGTGGGACGAGGCCGAGAGGCGTTTGTATTCGCAAGTGGATCAGCCGAAGGGAATTCGGCGAGGTGTTTTGGCAACGTCTTTTGCAGGAAGCGGCGAAACGCGTGAGCCGTTGAAAAAGCTTGCTTCGCGGCACGAAGTGGAAGCAGCCCGTTCGAATCGACGGCTTCGAGACGGACGGAGAGATTTTTTGCGGCGCCGGCAACCATTCCCGGAAGAAAAAAACACGGATAATCGTCCGTGACCACCAGACAAGCCTCGGCGGCGAGTGCAGCAAGCAAGCCAGCGCCAGCTCCTGCGGTTGGCTCGACATAAGGGTAGTAGAGGATGCCGCGTGAGGCACAGAAGGCAGCGTTGTGTGCCATTCCGTCGAGAACGAATCGATGTAAGCGGTCGCTGGCCCACGAATAGCCACAACGCAAAGCTTCGAAAATGACGAGCGGCTTGCGCAACTCGCGACTGTGTTCGAGCGCACGATCCAGTGCGAAGTTGTAAGCGAGGCAGCGGCTCGCAATCATCCAATAGAGAATGTACTTCCCACCCATGCGAACGGGAGCATCATTGCAGTCTCGAATGCGAATTAGCGGGACTGCGGCCACAAGAGTCACCATGGAAATGCTCGAACGTTAAGCGAGTTGAATTTTCAGAATACAAGATGCATCACCGCCCCGCAAAGCCGCCAACGAACTCCCCAGTGTGCATCACCCCTTTTTACTTGAAATAAAATTGCCCCTCATACGGTTAGCCTTCCACGATGCTTGACACAATTTCTCGCCCATTGTTTACTGCCCCCAGCGAGGAGGTTCCCACGCATGAGATTGAAGCTACACGTGTCTGCATTGGCCGCCGCCGCAGTTCTATTTTCGGTGCATCCGAGCGCTTTGCGAGCGCAAGAGTCGTCACACAAACTTACGGTGATGGACGAGTTTCAAATCCAGCTACCCACCGATCCTCAAATCTCGCCCGACGGCAAAAAAATCGTCTACGTACGCCGCTTCGCCGATCCCATGACCGACCGCCGTTACTCCAATCTCTGGATCATCAATGCCGACGGCACTGATCATCGCCCGCTCACTACTGGCAATCGCAACGACGCGTCGCCCCGCTGGTCGCCCGACAGCGCCCGCCTCGCCTATCTCTCCGACGCCGATGGCAAGCAACAAATCTATGTTCGCTGGATGGACTCCGGCCAAACCGCCCGCATCACCAATCTCGATCAATCTCCCGACGCTGTCGAATGGTCTCCAGACGGAAAAATGCTCTCCTTCTCGTCACTCGTTCTCGGCAAAGGTCCGCACATTGCCGATCTGCCTTCTCCCCCCGCGGGAGCCAAGTGGGCCGAGCCAGCCACGGCATACGATCGTCTGGTCTATCGTTTCAACGGCACGGGCTATCTGAAGCCCGGCTTCATGCAAATATTCGTCGTTTCCGCGGAAGGCGGCGCCCCGCGCCAAATCACCAACGGAAATTTCCCGAATGGCGGCAACGAATACGGCCCCAGCCGAGCCACTTGGACGCCCGATGGCAAATTTCTCCTCGTCTCCGCCAATCGCCATCCGGAATCCGATCACGAGAATTTCGATACCGATATCTATGAGTTCAGCGTCGCCGACGGCTCGCTCCGCGCTCTCACCAATCGCAAAGGCCCCGACAACAATCCCGCCATTTCTTCTGACGGAAAGTGGATCGCCTACACCGGCTTCGACGACCGCTTTCAGGGCCACCAAACCACCAAGCTCTACTTGATGAACCGCGACGGCACAGGCTCGCATTCCATCTCCGATAAACTCGATCGCGATATCCAGAATCCCGTGTGGGCGCCCGACAACAGCGGCGTCTACTTTCAATACGACGAGCAAGGCGACACAAAAATCGGCTTCCTTTCCCCCGACGGAACTCCCAAGAAAATTGCCGATCACGTTGCGTCCACCACTGGCGCGGGCGGCAGCGGCACTTTCTCCATCGCTCACGCTGGTCCCATCGCATTCACTTACGGCCGCACGGATATCCCCGGTGACGTCGCCATCACAAATGTGGGCGCGATGAAAGTGCTCACTTCTCTCAATCAGGAATTGCTCGAACAGAAAAAACCTGGCCACGTCGAAGAAATTCGCTACAAATCCTCAAAAGACAATCGTGATATCGAAGGCTGGATCATTCAGCCGCCCGATTTCGACGCCGCGAAAAAATATCCGCTCATCCTCGAAATTCATGGCGGGCCTTTCGCCGATTACGGCGACCGCTTCGATTTTGAAAAACAGGTCTGGGCCGCAATGGGCTATGTCGTCCTCTACACCAACCCCCGCGGCAGCACCAGCTACGGCGAAGAGTTTTCCAACCTAATCCACCACGCCTATCCTGGCGACGATTTCGCCGATCTGAATAGCGGCGTCGACGCGGTCATCGCCAAAGGCTACATCGACACAAACAATCTCTTCGTCTCCGGCGGCAGCGGCGGCGGCGTCCTCACCGCCTGGACCATCGAGCACACCGAACGTTTCCGAGCCGCTTCCTGCCTCTACCCTGTCATCAACTGGTACAGCTTCGTCCTCACCAGCGACATTCCCTGGACCTCAAAATATTGGTTCCCCGGCGTTCCCTGGGAAAACACCGACCAGTATATGCAGCGCTCGCTCACCAATCTCGTCTCCAAAATAAAAACGCCAACTCTGCTCATGACCGGCGAAGCCGACTACCGCACTCCCATCTCCGAAGCCGAGCAATTCTACGCAGCCCTCAAGCTCCTCAACATCGACGCCGTCCTCGTCCGCGTCCCCGAAGAACCCCACGGCATCAGCCGACGCCCCAGCCATCACATCACCAAAATGCTCTACGTAGCCGGCTGGTTCCAACAACACAAATCCGCCAACTAGTTTTTGTTCCACACGCTCCTTCGACATTGTAGGGGCCGGGCTTGTTTACCCTGCTTGCCCTGAGGAACGAAGGGAGTCGCGAAGGGCCCGGCCCGCGTCGGCTGAAACCGATCCGCCACGTCGAAGCACACTCCATTTATCTTGGGTTTAGGTCAAGCCCCGTATATCTAAGTGCGCCCAATCTCAATCAAGGGCGAAAAAAATCAGGAGAGAAATTTTTATGCGCAAAAGTCTTGCAGCACTCGCGGTCCTCGGTTCCCTCTCCATCGCAATCATCCTCTGCGCCGTCCTAGTATCTCGCGCGGCCGCGCCAGGTCCGTCCGGCTATCACGTCATCAAAACTGTTTCGGTTCCCGGCGACACCGGCTGGGATTATCTCTACGTCGACAGCGCCGCCCGCCGCGTCTATATTTCGCACGGCGACCACACGGTCGTAATGGATGCCGACTCCTACGCCATCGTTGGCGATATTCCAGACACAAAGGGTGTCCACGGCATCGCCATTGCTTCCGACCTCGGCCGCGGCTTTACGAGTAATGGCGCCACCAACGATGTCACCATCTTCGACCTGAAAACTCTGAAGACCATCGGCGGAGTTAAGACCGACGTCAACCCTGACGCCATTCTTTACGAGCCTGTTACCAAGCGCGTCTTCACCTTCAACGGTGGCCGCAGGGATGCACCTGGCGGTAAGAATTCCACGGCCATCAACGCCGCCCACGGAACTGTACTCGGCACCATCGACATGGGCGGCAAGCCCGAATTCGCCGCCGCCGATGGAACAGGTTTTGTCTTCGTCAACAACGAGGACACTTCCGAGCTTTATCATCTCGATGCGCAGAACCTCAAAGTGCTCCATCATTGGCCGCTCGCGCCGTGCAAGTCTCCCTCCGGCCTGGCCATCGACGCCAAAAACCGTCGTCTCTTTTCCGTGTGTGATGAGAAGGTGATGGCCGTGACCGACGCGGATACTGGCAAAGTCGTCGCCACGCCAACCATCTGCGACGGCCCCGATGCCGCCGGTTACGATCCCGCCACCGGCTACGTCTTCGCCTCCTGCGGCGACGGCAATCTCACCGTCATCCACCAGGACTCGCCTGACAAATACACGGTCATCGAAAATGTGCCCACCAAGCGCAGCGCCCGCACCATGGGCCTCGACCTGAAAACCCACAACATCTTTCTGCCGTCCGCAGAATTCGATGCCCCGGCCGCAGGTGAGCGCCGCGGCAAAATGAAGCCCGGCTCCTTCGCCATCGTAGTCGTCAGCAAGTAGCCGACATAAAAGCGAGCTCGCGCCATTCCCACGAATGCGCGCACTCCCACACAAAATAAAAGCGTCCCGGTGAACTCTCTCACCGGGACGCTTTTGATTTTCTAAATTGTTCCCGCGCGTTAGTTCGAGGGCACTATGCCAACGTTGTGAACTCCCGCGAAAACGGACATCCCCGTCCCCGCCGACTGCGGCAGCCACCACATCTTCCGCAATGCAGGATACCGGCTAGTCATCATCTTTCGTCCGATGAGATCCATCACCAGGGGGCTGACCTGTGTCGCCGCGTAAATTGCATTCGAATGCGAGAAGGGACGCAGAAAAGGATTGCCTTCGATCCCATATCCGCCGGAAACCGCGCGCCGCGTCGACCACGCATCAAATGCCGCAGCGCCCGACGAGGCAGCAATTAGCGCATACCAGGTCTTCTTCTGACGTTCCGAAACGTCTTCACGGTTGAACGCAGGCTTACCTGGCCCAACGGCCAGGGGTGCGCTCCCAGGCGCGACCGGTTCCGCCTTCGAAGCGGGCGTCACGCTGACAGCATTCGAATCCGCCGCAATCTCCGCGTCCGTCTTTATCTTTGGATCTGGCACGGATGGCAGTGCCTTCGAGAGGGAAGAATCTTCAGTCGCATTCACCGAAACGCCTGCGGGGCGCTCCGTTACTGCCTTTATTGCATCTCCACTTTGCGGAAAGGGATAGAGCAAAAGGATCGTTGCGAGCAACATGTTTCACCTCAGTAGTTGAAAGCACTGCACTTCGGTCCCCACTCTCAACTACGGAGAATATACTGTCCCTAAGGGCAGGCCGCACTGGCCCGTTGGTCACATTCTTATTAGTACCCTCCTCTAGCACCTCCGTTTGCCTGTTTCGGAACTCCCGTACTAGCCCTGAACATGAACAACTTTTCACATTTGCGCCATCGCGCTACCGCCCATTGGAGTGCGGGAGCTCTGCTCCCGCTTTCTTCCGCCCCTTTGTATTTCTCTTTGTATTCTCTGCGCTACAGCCAAATGCTGTCCTCCCTCCGCCACAGCCGAGAGCCACTCTGCTATAATCCCGTTCGTTAACCTCGGCCACGCCGAGGTTGCTCTAGGGGCTTTATCAATATAATGGCGGCCAACGAATCCACTGCAGCCAAACGCGCTCCAAAACCCGAGCGCGGCCCGCAATCCCCCCGCTTCATCGTTATCGAAGGTCCGCTCCGCGTCGGCAAAACCACCCTCGCCAAAATCCTAGCCGAGCGCCTCCACGCCCGCCGGGTTTACGACTGCGAAGACAATCCCTTCCTCGCCGATTTCTACAAAGAAAAAGCCGGCGCCGCCTTCCGCGCTCAAATGTATTTTCTGATGGAACGCCAAAAACGCATTCGCGAAGCTCTAGCCGTCGAAGCTCCCGGCCCAGTCCTCTCCGATTTCCTCCTCGAAAAAGACCGCATCTTCGCCAATCTCAATCTCGATGACGAAGAACTGAAACTCTACGACCGCTACTACGAGTCCCTAGCCGCCGATATTCCCGCTCCCGATCTCGTCATCTACTTGCAAGCCAAGCCCGAAGTCCTCCGCGCCCGCATCGCCAAAAAAGCCTCCCGCGACGAATCCCAAATCGCCCCCGAATACATCGAAGAAGTCGCCGCGGCGTACGAACACTTCTTCTTCCGCTACGCCGCCTCCGACCTCCTCGTCATCAACACCTCCGACATCGACTTCGTCGAGCGCAGCGAAGACCTCCAGCAACTCCTAAAGCGCCTACAAGAGCCAGTGAAAGGAACGCAGTACTTCCTCCCCCTAGCCGCCTCCGAATAATTCTCTTTCCGTTGTAGGGGCACAGCACGTTTACCCTGCTTGCCCTGAGGAACGAAGGGAGCTACGAAGGGCCGTGCCCGCTCTTCGTCTTTTGCCGACTGTAGGGGCGGGGCTTGCCCCGCCCGCTTCCACGGTTTCTCCAGGTGTAGGGGCACGATTCATCGTGCCCTCTTTGCGGCGCTTGATAATCTGTCATCCTGAGCGCAGCGAAGGATCGTGGCTGGATTGTTCGTTCGCCGCCACCCATCGCGCGGCTGATTCCGATGCCTAGCTCCTACCTATTTCCTACTCCCGATACAAATCCCCCGCTAAATATTTAAATCCCGAATCCACAGCCACGGTCGCCACCGTACTCCCACTCCCAAGCTCCCGCGCCAATTGCAATGCCGCCGCAACATTCAACCCCGACGACGTCCCCGCAAATATCCCCTCTTCCCGCGCCAACCTTCGCGCCATCTCACGCGCCGCCCCCTCTTCCACGGTCCGCGCCTCGTCGAAATCCCCGTCCTTCAAATGCGGCGGCCGAAATCCCGCTGCAATCCCCTCCACGCGATGCGGCCCACCTTTCCCGGTTGTGAGCGTCGGCGACGACACCGGCTCCAGCGCCACAATCCGCGCCTTGCATCCCGCCTCCTTCAACGCCCGCGACACGCCCACAATCATTCCGCCCGTTCCAACTCCGCCGCAAAACGCCGCGATCCCGTCACCCGCCTGTTCCACAAGTTCCGTCCCAATTCCCATGTAAGCCCGAATCGCGTCCGTGTTATTAAATTGGTTCGTGTAAAACGTCCCCGGCTCCTGTGCCAACTCCTCCGCCCGCCGCTTCATTCTCTGATAAAGCTCCGGCACCAGCTTTCCGCCTTCGGCCGGAAAAATCTCCAAGTCTCCGCCAAATAGACGCATCGTCCGCAACTTCTCATCCGAAAACCCATCCGACGAAATCGGCGTAAACCGATACCCCTTGATCGCGCACACCATCGCCAAAGACGATCCCGTGCTCCCTCCCGTCCATTCCACCACCCGCATCCCCGGACGCAACTCTCCGCGCGCCTCCGCCCCTTCAATCATCGCCAAAGCCATCCGATCCTTGTACGACCCCGTCGGATTGTAGTACTCCAATTTCACCAAGACCTCCGCCATCCCATCCGACACAATTTTCTTCAGCCGCACCACCGGCGTATCCCCAATCGCCGCCAAAACCGAATCCCGAACCTGGTTGTTCTTCGCCACGTTTTTCTCCCCCGTCCACTCGTAAGTGTAGGGCCGCGATTCATCGCGTCCCTCCGCAACTCTGGTCCCTATCATTGTAGGGGCACGATTCATCGTGCCCTCTATCCGCCGGCAACCTTCAAACTTCGATTAGCGCTCGTGCATTGGATTGCATTTTCCCTCGAATGGTCGCAAATAACTAAGACCTCCAACTCCTGCGCCGCGTTCAATCATCCGTGACTCCACCCTTCCTCCCAACCCGTCTTCGAATAACCCACTTTTTCTGGCTCCTGGAAATTATATATGCATATATGTATACTGGTATAACGATGGAAAGCGCCCCGAAACCCATCCGATGGATTGGTCCGTCACTCAGGGATTTGCGCTCTTTCCCGCAGGCCGTCAGGATCGACATTGGCCACGCTTTATTTGCAGCTCAGAAAGGCGAAACGGATCCTGCCGCTAAGCCACTTAAAGGCTTTGGCGGTGCCAGCGTGCTCGAAATTGTGGCTTCGCACCACGGCGACGCTTGGCGTGCCGTCTATACCGTGCGGTTTCAAGACGCTGTCTACGTCTTGCATGTGTTCCAAAAGAAATCCACGAAAGGTATTGCCACGCCAACGAGGGAAATCCAGTTAATCAAGCAACGCCTGGCGGAAGCTGAGCGGGACCATCGCGAAAGGCAAAACTAAAATGAAAGCCAAAACAAAAAAGACAAACAAGCGCGCCTCTCGCGTAACGGAAGGCAGCGGAAATATCTTCGCCGACCTCGGCCTCCCCAATCCCGAGCAAGAACTGCTCAAAGCCCAGCTAACCCTGCAAATCTATACAATCCTCAAGGCTAGCGGCCTGACCCAGGTCGAACTCGCCAAAATCCTCGGCGTCCAGCAACCCCAAATCTCCCTGCTAATGCGCAATCGCGCCGGCAACTTCAGCGTCGGCCGCCTAATGGAATTTCTCACCGCCCTCCGCCAAGACGTCGAAATCACCGTCCGCCCCTCCCGCAAACAACACGGCGCCCTCTCCGTCATCTCCGCCTGAGCCACCAGCACCCCCGTCATTTCGCAGCAAGCCGGCACTTTCTCCCCACACGGTGGTTTCTGCCAGATACGGCGCCAGGGTAGTAGAATGATAGTTAATGTTGGACACGCAAGACACAGAAACCATCTATGCGATCCGCGCGCTGCGCGAGATCGCAAACGAAAGATCCCGGCCACTCATACTGTGGATTGGCGCTGGCGCCAGTAGATGGTGCGGCTACCCTAGCTGGGAAGGACTCGCGGATACATTACACTCTAGATTTCTCAAAACTGAGAAGGGGTATGAGAAGGACCGTGCTCTCGACCGTCTCTCGGCCAAAGATTTTCCTGCGATCTTCCAACTCTGTAAGCAGGCCAACAGAAACCTGTACAATCTGCTCCTCGTCAACTCCTTCGGTGTCCCTCGCAAGACTCCTGTATACGACCGCTTTCTCGACCTTTTAAGCCGAATCACTCCCCTCCAGATACTCACAACAAACGTTGATGAAGCTCTGGAAAAAAACCTGCCCGAAGCGGTCACCGTGCAGCGCACCGACCTTGAACGCGTTTCAGACCTCATACAGACTCAAAAAGCCTTTGTATGTAAGATGCACGGGACAATAAGCTCTATTGAAAGTACCGTTTTTACTTCAGATGACTACAGAGGTCTGCTGGAAACTAGGCCGTTTCTTGACCTCATCCACTTTCTATTTTCGAAATGTTGCGTACTTTTTCTTGGCTATGGGCTCCGTGACGACTATCTTGTGAATGCACTTGAAACCGCAAGCTCACTCCGTCCAGTTTTTGGTGCTGGACCTCACTTCGCAGTATTGGCAGCAAGAGATCAGCGACTGCCCGGCAGCGTGCGGATAATTACCTACGCGCCGGACCAAAGGGGTGACCATAGATCATCGCTCTCTGTTCTGGACATCCTCGCTCGAGCTCGAAACGCCCCGCAAATTGAAACGCCGTCGGACAAAAGTGATGGCGAGATCGCCCAAGCTCCTCTCAGTGCCTACTACGTCGCCGATTTTACTCCACCAGGAATTTGGCAAAGTTCACAAAACGTCCAAGCGGTCGGTGCCGGAGGACGAACCATAAATTTCATCGTGGGGACAGGCTTTGTCGATTCCGAAGTACCGTTCCGCGCCTCCACCGCGATGCACGACCTCACCGTCGGTTTGATCTGCTTCGATTTCGTCTATCTCCCTCTGACGGACTTAGGAAAAGTCCACCAGCTTTTGGGATCGCAGAGATTCTGGGACTTAGTCGGGGCGGGAGCCCTGCGGTTCGTCTATTTTCCCGGGAGCCTCGTGGTCCTGTACCCAGACCAGACCACTATGCACGGTGGTGATTTGGGACTGGTGAAACTGACGGCGGAAGGAGCAACCCCTCCCGGAGTTCCTCAAGTCATAAGAAAGCAATTAGGCGCGGCTCCAGGCAAAGAGAGCGAAGTCGAAGAGCTATTCAAACGCCTAGAAGCTCTAGTCACAGTTGTCGGCGAAAAGGAGAGCGCCGCCCTTCCGGAACTCGTCCGAGGAACCTTAATTCATCCTCTCGTTCAGAAAGCACTGGGATTCAGCGAAGACTTCTTGCCTACAAGTATACCGCGGTGGAACGTCTTCCCTGTTTTGCGCCTTGGCCATCTTGTTTCTGTCGGAGAGATTTGCCATCAGTTGCGCATTCCGGCCACCCGGATTGGCTTTGGTGGCGAGACATTGGTCAGCGCTGCCTTTTCCGTAGCCGGTGCAAACGACTGGGCAGAGGAAGCCGCCAGCTACTTACTGAGCGGTCGATCCAACACGGATTTAGGAGAGCTCGTTTTTAACGATCCAGCGCTCTTAACAGCCATCCTTAAGTTTCGAGATACCCAAGAAGGCACCGAGCTGCGTCAGAGAATCCGCGAGATTCTCCTCACGAACGAGGGGAATGAATTCGTTGCCTCTGTGAACGCGGGTCTGAAAAGGAACATACCCCTCAGAGTACTTGAACAAGCCCGAAATCAAATGTCTGGTTTGTTACTCGCTCAGAGCGATAGATACCCTCTTACCGGAGCCATTTGGAACAACATACCCAACTCAGATACTGCCCTACATCTATGGAGAAGAAGGAGTCTGCAAATATTGCAGGAGCTATGCAACGCGAAAGGAATTGGGCTTTACGACCTCTGCCCCTGTAGATCCGGAGCGAAACTGCGGTTTTGCTGTTTGAGCCCACTAAAATCCTAACCTACCGCTCTGTTTCGCCCTTTCGCCATTTTGGCGAGTAGAGGAGGCTTCCAAATCCGGGTGGGTCATCCTTTCGTATCTATAGTTTCAAACGGTGCGGCTTTTGAATTTGGCTTTTCTCTGTTTGTGGCGTGGACTCAGCGCGCGCGGCGGACAGAACCCTTCGTAGCGGGAATCAAAGTGCGTAGGGCTTTGTTCACGGACTGCCCGTCTGGGAAGTGCTCAGCCATGTCCGGTGAGAGGAGCACAAGATTCGTTCCGGCCCGATAACGCGCGGTATATTTCCCGCGAACCCCGTCATTCAATTTCGACAGATTGTGCTTGTGCCGTAGCTCGTCACGCCGCTTTCGTTTTATGGTTGCCTTCTTCATCTTCTGATTTTTATTCTCCAAGTGTCTCATCAAACTACCAAATTCCCCGTTTACCCTGAGTCTCGAAGGGCCAACCCCTTCCAACCACTCCACTTCCGCCCGTCTCATTCGAACGGTACCACTAAATAATAGTTATTGACAGTAATCGAAATCCATGCTACCCTGTCATATGTTCTCGTGGCAATCCAGCCAAACACTCCCCCCATCACTCTGTTCTCCTTCCCTCTGCGCACTCAGCGTCGGCGTTCACCCCGAGCGGCTCGGGGCGTTCAGCTCTCTTGCTTCACGCTTCAGCCCTGAACTGCCGGCTTTCAACCCTCCTCCTCCCCGGAGTTCAGATCGATCTCATCCCAGGCCATTTAGCCCTCCTTTGTTTTCATACTCTTACGCACTCTTTTGCCACGACGCAAAACGCTAACCCCTGCATTTTCAATCATCCCCGCACTCTTTGCGCAAAACACCCGGGGTGGGGTATCCCCGACCTTCCCCCGAGCAACTTCTGCGAGGGGCCACTTCTCCGCTCCCTCCCCGCTACTCACTACCCACCACTCACTACTCACTCTCTTCCAGAAACAAAGCCCCTCCGCCACCGTCAAACAACCCAGCGGGCAAGTGTGCCCGGGAGGTACCTAAATGGCCGGAACTCTTAGCCAGGATCTGCGCAGCGGCGTGCGCATGTTGAAGAAAAGCCCGGGCTTCACCTTCGTCGCCGTTCTTTCGCTGGCCCTCGGTATCGGCGCCAACACCGCCATCTTCACCATCATCAACGCCGTCTTCCTTCATCCGCTCCCTGTCCAGGAACCCGCCCGGCTCGTCGAAATGTTCACACGCGACACCAAAACCGTCGACGCCAACGCCAACTTCCAGCTCACCCCCACCTCTCTCCCCAACTACGAGGATTATCGCGATCAAAACACTGTCTTTACCGGCCTCGCCGCCGTCACTTTCGCGCTCCCCCTCAACTGGGGCGGCCAGGCTGAGCCGCAGCAGCTCCAGGCTTCGATGGTCAGCCCGAATTTCTTCGACGTCCTCGGCGTCAAGCCCTATCGCGGTCGCTTCTTCTATCCCGATGAAGGCAAAAAGGTTGGCGCCGATCCAATCGTTGTTCTCAGCTACGCGCTATGGGCGCGCCGTTTTGGCTCCGACCCCGCCATCGTCGGCCAGACCATCACGCTCAACGCCACCTCGTATACCGTGATCGGCATCGCACCGCCAAATTTTAAGGGCATCGTCTCGCTCGCTCCCCCGGACGTCCTCTGGGTTCCTATCAGCATGCGCGACTACGTTCTCTCCGGTCAGCTCAAGGATCTTGAGAATCACCGCCGCATGCGCTGGATTTCCATCGTCGGCCGCCTGAAGCCCGACGTCAGCGTCGACCAGTCGCGTGCCTCGATGAAGACCATCGCCTCGGCTCTCGAGAAGGAATATCCGCGTGATAATCCCGGCCGCACCTGCGAACTCTATCCGCTCAATCAATCCGCCCTCGGCATCAACCAGCGCGCTCAATTTTCCCTGGCCGGCGGCGTCCTGATGGGTGTAGTTGGCCTCGTGCTGCTCATCGCCTGCGTCAACCTCGCCAATCTGCTCCTCGCGCAAGCCGCCAAGCGCGAAAAAGAACTCACTCTACGCGCCGCTCTCGGTGCCGGACGCGCACGCTTGGTCCGCCAGCTCTTGACGGAGAGCACTTTGCTCTCCCTCGTCGGCGGTCTGGCCGGTCTTCTCATCGCTTTCTGGGGCCGCAAACTGCTGTGGTCTTTCCGCCCGCCGTTCCTGACGGATGGCTCCATCGATCTTTCTTTTGACTCTCGCGTTTTGTTCTTCACACTTGCCATCTCCATTGTCACTGGCATTGTTTTCGGCATCATTCCCGCGCTCAAAGCTTCCAACACGGATCTCAACGAAGTCCTGAAAGCTGGCGGCCGCGGCGGAACGATGGGCTGGGCGCACAACCGTATGCGCAGCCTGCTGGTAGTTTCAGAAATCGCCCTAGCGCTCGTCGCTCTCATCGGCGCCGGACTCTTCCTTCGCAGCATGCAAAGAGCTCAGGAAATCAATCCCGGCTTCGAGTCAAAAAATCTCTTTCAATACAATTTCGATCTCGGCGCTCTCCGCTACACTCCCGACCACGGCCAGCAATTCTTCCGCGACGCCCTTGAGCACGCAAAGTCCAGCCCTGGCGTTGCCGACGCCACGATTTCTTCCAACGGCGTCATCGGCGGCGGCCTATCGGCGACCATATACCGGGAAGGCGAGCAATCCGATCCCAATAATCGCGGAACCCTAGTTAGCCTGGACGACGTAATGCCTGGCTACTTCTCCGCTCTTCGCATCCCTACTCTGAGCGGCCGCGATTTCACGGATTTCGACCGCGAGAACACCAAACCCGTCGTGGTCATCAACAAAGCCATGGCCGATCTTATGTGGCCTGGCCAGGAGCCGCTCGGCAAAAGATTCACCATCGTCGTCGATCCGAATCAATACGAGGTCGTCGGCGTGGTTGGCACCACCCTCGTCGGCCAGGTTGGAGAAGACCCGCAGCCCGTCGCCTATTTTCCGCTGCGCCAGCAATACTCTCCGGCTGGCGCTATCACCGTCCGGACCACCGGCAATCCCGAAGCGGTGATGGGTGCGGCCCGCGCGCAGATAAATGAACTCGACCGCAATCTCGCCCTGACCAACGGCCAGACGATCACGCAACTTCTCGCGCAAGGCCTTTGGCCCGCTCGCATGGGCGCCGCTCTTCTCGGCCTGTTTGGCGTTCTCGCTCTCATTCTTGCTTCGATCGGAATCTACGGAGTCTTGTCCTATTCCGTCACGCAGCGCACCAGCGAAATCGGCATCCGCATGGCGCTCGGCGCGCAATCGCAGCAAGTGCTGAAACTCGTCTTGCGGCAAGGCATGCTTCTCGCGGGAATCGGCGTTCTCGTTGGTGTGGCCATCGCTTTGCCAATCACCCGTTTCGCGTCGACACTGCTCTACGGGGTCAGCGTCTGGGATCCCGTCACCTATATCTCCATCACACTTCTGTTGATGGCCGTCGCGTTCCTGGCTTGCTACGTCCCAGCCCGCCGGGCCACACGCATTGACCCGCTGGTCGCCCTGCGCTTCGAGTAACCATCGTGGCCAAACTCGCGAAGCTCCGAAGCCAGCAAGGCGGTGCCCCGCGAATGCAAGCTGCCATAAGGGGGAACATGTCCTGTGGATTTCTGGACGCGCAGACACGTCACCCTGACACGCCGGAGCCGTGCTCGTTCCATGCGCCTCCCTTAAGACCTGTATTTTCTTTCTGTTACAGGAACGCTCGCGTGGATTTTCCCCGGCAGACCGAATGCACTCCTCTCTGGCGAGTATGCACCACTGATCGAACGCGACGAGGGCTGCACTCATGCCAGCCAAAAAACTCACCCGCAACATTCGCCGCACCACCGCAGCAATTCTTCTTTCTTTACTGACGCCAATTGCTTGGACGACATATCGCATTTGGCCGCGACAGATGCACGTCTCGGCGCAGCACCGCCATCTCTCTCCGAAGATCCACGGGCGAAATATCGCGCTCCCATTTTCAAACGAAATTGCTTGCGCGGAAATTGCCTCGTTCGACGATCAACTCGAAGCATTTCTTCGCTACGAATATCTGCGCGGACGCGATCCGGACGACGCTTCACAAATATTTTTAATCTCAGGCCGCAGCGGCAAACGCGCGACCTACAAAATTTATATGCTCGTCGAAAACGACCAACTCGCCGCCGTCCCTCGCCTCAGTCGGATGGAATCGCACGGGCTCATCTCGCATTACGAACTCGTCGCCTGGACCAAGCAGGATCTCGCTTTTGCGCAACAGCAAAGCCGTATCTTCGAGAGCGCTTACAATATTCCGACCGAGCAAAAACTCGAAACGCTGCCGTCATTTCAGCTGCTTCCCGCGCTCGCGGATTTTCTCGTTTTCAAATCGCAGACCGACTGGCGCGTCGTTGGCCAAAGCACGCGCGCGCCTCAGCCGCTTACGCATCATCAGGCGCTGCGGCTTGCTTCGGACATTCTCGACGTGGCGCATTTTTACAATCTACCGCTGGATTATTTTCTCGGCGTCGGCGCGATGGAAAACAACTACATGGATGTGAACGGCGATCTCACACACGCTGTTTGGAAAAAACGCGCGGAACGCGGCGACATCGTTCTGCAGCACGACAGAAAGCGCGTTCTCGTCAGCGACTATTCGATCGGCACGTGGCAAATCTCCCGCGAAACGCTTCGAGCTGCTCATCAGCTCTATTTGAAGGACAAGCGTCATTACGACGAACTGCCGCCGCGTCTGCGTCCCTCGCGCGATCTGGACGTAAATTCGGTGAACAGCGAAGTGCTGACTACTTACGCGGGACTGGTGCTGCGCGATCTGCTGGACCGCTTTGGCGGCGACGTCGATCAAGCGATAGGCGCGTACAACGGCGGCATCCGCAACCCCAACCCGGCGTATGCGGCTGGCGTGAAAAATGTCGCGCTCTATGCGCGCAAAGTTCTCGAACATGCGCCGCTCCCGGCGGCAAAATCTCCGGCGGCCATTTTGTCGAATGGGACCGTGCTTTAGGACCGTGCTCTTTCGCCCGCCCGGGCACGGCCCTTCGGCACTCAGGATAAACGTGCCGTGCCCCAATGAAGGAGAGGGAAATGTTTTTTTCGCTCAGCGAAACATTAGCGATGGACTCAGCGCTTCACAGCGACTGACCGGATGGGCAGGTTCTAGAATCGTGCGAGCCTGTACGTTTTCGGTGTTGCCTCCGTTCGCTGCGCGCGACTAGAGTGATGGCAGCCCAGTTCCACCGTTTACAAAATGAAATCTGTCTTGGGAATAGCCGCAAGCAAACCAGGCAAGCCAAAACCCTCGCCTCTCGAGGGCTCCGGCAATTTCCGCGTTCTGCCAGACGGCTCCAACCCACAGCAAGTTTCGCGGCGCGAATGGTGGCTGTGGCTCTCTGCACTGCTGGTGACCGCGCTTTCGGCGGTGGCCTTTCTGCTTACTTCGATTCATTCGTTCTTCCGCCATGCGGACTATTTTTACGAGATCCGCGCCGACCAAGCGCAGTGGGCCACGCTCTGCCTGGTTCTGCTATTCAACGGGTGGCTAGTTTATCGCCAGTGGTCTTTCCGGCGTCTGCGGAAACAGTCCGCGGAACGGTCTCTCGACGCACAAGCCATGCCTCAGCAGTTTTCGGAAGCAGCCGGGCTTGATCCTGTCACAGGGTTGTACACACGATCTTCTCTCGAGCAACATCTTGGAAAAGAAGTGGCTCGAGCGCGCCGCCAAAACTCGGCGTTGAGCCTCGCGACCGTTCACGTGGATGAATTCGCGCACCTCAGCTCGCGCTACGGCAAATCCGCCGTGGACGCGGCGATCAAAGAGCTTGGGCGACGAATGAAAAAAGCCAGCCGTGGCTCGGATATTGCCGCGCGGCTCGGCGACGACGATTTCTTGCTGTTGCTGCCGGAGTGTGGTTTGAACGAGGTCAAACAGGTTTTGAACCGTCTTGGTGTCATCGAAGTGAGCGCCTCGGGCGAAAGAATTCCTCTCAACTTCACGACTGGGTGGGTCGACTACCAGCCCGGCGATTTGCCGGCGGATTTGCTTAAGCGGGCTGCTGAACTGCTTCATCTTTACGACACTGCGGCGCACGACAGTTTTTCCACGACACTTGCACCTCACTAGTTGCCGGGCGGGGCAAGCCCGGCCCCTACAAGCCCTTACGAGCTGCGTTAACACCGAGGCCTTCTCAGGCGTCTTGCATTTCAGCAAAACCAACCCGTGAGGCTCGCCATGAAATCGCGTTCTACAAAATCAGCTGGGTTCTTGCTGTTCTCGCCGGTGCTCATGGCTTTACTTTGCGTCTCGCTGGCCGGCGCTCCTTCGCGATCGGGAACAGGGGCCGTCTCGGAAATCGCGGCGATGCACATTGCTCGCGCTAGCCACAGCTCCACGTTGCTGCCAAACGGCATGGTGCTGATTGCAGGCGGATTTGCTGGGAGTGGCGGCGAGTACAATCCGTATCGCACAGCGGAACTGTACGATCCAGACTCTGGAACGTTTCAATCTGTCGCGGAGATGAGTATTGGACGCTCGGGACATACCGCTACACTTTTGAAAAACGGCAAAGTGCTGATCGTTGGCGGCTGGACTGGGCGCTACGATCTTCGCGGCTCTGCGGAGATTTTCGATCCTGTTACAAAGAAGTTTGCTTCCACTGGAAACTTGGTGGTCGAGCGCGCGGGAAACACGGCCACTCTTCTTGCAGACGGGCGCGTGCTCATCGCAGGTGGCGAAGATCGCGAGGAAAATAAAATCGTCGGCGCCGAGATTTACGACCCGTCCACGGGAAAATTCACCGAGACTGGCAGCATGACCGAGGCGCGTGCCGCGCATACGGCGACCTCGTTGAAAGACGGCAGAGTCTTGATCGTCGGCGGAAGCTCAGGTCATTACCCTTCGCAAAATGTCTATCGTTCCGCTGAGATCTTCGATCCCGCCACCGGCAAATTCGTTTCCACCGGACAGATGGCCGTGGCCCGGCACAAACATGCCGCGATTCTTCTTCCCAGCGGGAAGGTGCTCATCGTTGGTGGTTCGGACAACCGCGATTGGCATGGTGAATATGCCAGCGTCGAAATTTACGATCCCATCTCGGGGACATTTAACGCGACTGGTGTGATGAGTACGGCGCGCTTCAAATTGCCCGCCGCTGTAGCGCTGCTCTCCAACGGCAAAGTTCTCGTGGCTGGCGGCGGACCGTTTGCTGAGGTATATAATGAAACCGTCGGCACGTTTACGAGAGTTCCCGGCTCACTTGGAGCCGCCCGCTTCTTTGCTTCCGCAACATCTCTCCCTGGCAACAAAGCGCTGATCACCGGGGGCTACGCCGAGAGCGGCGGAGGTCTCCCCGCAACATCGGCCGCGTGGATTTATCAGCCTTGAAAAACCGTGCTATTTTTAGTCCATAAAACGATCCGCGAGCTACCACGGCGGCACCGACCACTCTTCCGCGAATAAGGCACCGCAGCTCCAGTTTCCGCCGCAGTCACTTCTCGAATTCTCTTCGCTGAATGGACGCTTGCCTCTAGAATCCTCAAGGCGTTGAAAAAGAATGCCCATCGCAGCGAGTGATTCGTCGAGGAGCGGCCATGAAATCGAAACCAAAAGCAAAATCTCCAAAAGTTCTGGTGATCGACGTTGGCGGCACGAACGTGAAGCTGCTGGCGACGGGGCAGAAAGAGCCGCGAAAGTATCCGTCTGGCCCGACGATGACGCCGCGAAAGATGGTGCAGCTGGTAAAGAAGTCCGTTGCCGATTGGAAATTCGACTGCATTTCGCTGGGCTATCCTGGGCCAATCATTAACGGGCGTCCCTTGCGCGAACCTCACAACCTGGGGCGCGGCTGGGTGGGATTCAACTTTCAGAAAGCGTTTGGCTGCCCTGTAAAAATTCTTAACGATGCCGCCATGCAAGCGGTTGGCAGTTACAAAGGCGGGCGGATGCTCTTTCTCGGGCTGGGCACGGGGCTGGGCTCCGCGATGATCGTCAACGGAATCCTGCAGCCCATGGAACTGGCGCACCTTGCCTACAAAAATGGAAAATCTTACGAGGACTTCCTTGGATTGCGCGGGCTCAAACGAATGGGGAAGAAAAAATGGCGGCGCTGCGTGGCTAAGGTTACAAAACAGCTGAAGATCGCGCTGGAAGCGGAGTACGTGGTGCTGGGCGGCGGAAACAGCAAATTGCTAAAGAAATTGCCTCCGGGAGCGCGGCTTGGCAGCAACGAGAATGCGTTTCTAGGCGGGTTTCGGATGTGGCAGAAAAATCAGGTGACGAACCCATTTTGAATTGGATCGTTCCTATGATCAGCATGGAATGAACAGCAGTCCGCTCCGAAAGCGGACGCTGCAGCTTCCAATCTTCCGCTCCCGCCTGTATATTTCACGCGCACATTGAGGAGGTCTTTCATGGAACCGTGGTCACGGCGAAAATTTTTTCTTACGTCGCTTGCCGGAAGTTTTGTAGCAGGGGCAGGCAAAGTTTTTGGCGGCTCGCTTCCTGCGGGTGAGACTGAGGTGCCGTCGGTGACACCAATCGCGCCCGCGCAGGGTACGCGGCCGATCATTATTTCCAGCGCGAACGGACTTCATGCGCTCGATAAAGGGATGGACATTCTCAAGAAGGGCGGCGACACGCTGGACGCCGTCGTTGCGACCGTGACCATTGTGGAAGACGATCCGAACGATGATTCCGTGGGATACGGAGGCTTGCCCAATGAGGAATGCGAAGTGGAGCTGGACGCCAGCGTGATGCACGGACCGACTCATCGCGCCGGGTCTGTCGCTTCAGTGCGGCGCATCAAGAATGTCGCGCGGCTTGCGCAAACCGTGATGGAGAAGACGAATCACGTGATGATTGTCGGCGAGGGGGCGCACCGGTTTGCCGTCGATGAAGGATTCGAGGATATGAGCCTGCTCACCGAGCATTCGCGGAAGATCTGGCTGGCGTGGAAGGCAGCGTCCTCGGTGAACTGGCGGCCGGGAATTGATAGCCCGGAATGGAAAGAACACGTTTCCGCGATTTTCGACGGCGACGCTGAAAAAATTGCTTACGCCGAGCGTGTGATCGCGCATCCGCCTACGGGAACGATTCCGTGCATGGCTGTGAATGAAAAGGGAGACATCTCCGCGACTACGACGACTTCTGGATTGGCATGGAAAATTCCCGGGCGGGTGGGCGATTCACCAATCATTGGGGCAGGTTGTTTCGTGGACAATGAAGTCGGAGCGGCGGGATCGACCGGAAAGGGCGAAGAAAACATCAAGATTTGTGGCGGGCACACCATTGTTGAAATGATGCGGCTGGGGAAGTCGCCTCAAGATGCCTGCCTTGAGGCGCTGGCGCGCATCGCGCACAATTACAACAACGACAAGAAGAAACTCGCGACGTTTCACATTTTCTTTTATGCGTTGAATAAGGACGGGGTGCACGGCGCTGCGTCTCTGTGGCGCAACCATTACTCGGAAAAAGGGCACTCGGTTTACGCGGTTCACGACGGCACGCAGGCGCGGCTGGCCGAGTGCAAACCGTTCTTCGACGAAATCAATACGAATGGCTAACACGCGCGGATAAAACAGGGTCATGGACCAAGCGAACATCTTGATTATTGGCGGTGGAGTGGTTGGCTGCGCCATTGCGCGGGCCGTTTCGGCGAGTTGGGACGATGTTTTTTTGGTGGAGCAAAATCCAAAGCTTGGGATGGCGACGAGTTCGCGCAACAGCGGGGTCGTACATTCCGGTATCTACTATCCGAAAAATTCGCTGAAGGCGCGGCATTGCATCGATGGCAACCGGCTGACGTACGAATTTTGCAAAAAACATAATGTTCCATTTCGGCATACGGGGAAGCTCGTCGTGGCGGCGAATGCGCATGAAGAAGCGGACCTCGAGGCGCTGAAGAAAAAAGGCGAAGGCAACGGCGTGGAGGGTTTGCGGCTGATTGGGTCTGAAGAGATTCGAAAGCGGGAGCCGCATATTCGCGGATCGGCGGCGATGGTGGTGCCTTCGACGGGGATCGTTTCGGCGGAAGAACTGGTGCACGCGTACGCACGCGTGGCGGCAGGGCAGGGCGCGGAGATTGTGAACCACGCGCGTGTCGTTTCGCTGGAGCCTGTCGCGGGAGCGATCCGCGTTGGATTGAAAATTGGCGACGAGGAAGATGTGCAGGACGAAACGATTGAAGCGCGGTGTGTGATTAATGCGGCAGGGCTTTACGCGGATGAAGTGGCGGGGCTGCTCGGAAATAATTCCTGGAAGATTTATCCGGTGCGCGGGGAGTATTGCGAGGTGCGCGGGCCGCGCGCTTCGTTGATCAACGATCTCGTTTATCCATTGCCCCACAGCGACGGGTTGAGTCTTGGCGTGCATTTCACAAAAACGTTGTGGGGAACATTTTTGCTGGGGCCGACGGCGACGTACGTCGATAGCAAAGAAAATTACGAGAAGAACCGGTTGCCGATTGCGGCGTTTGCGGAAAGCGCTAAAACGCTTTTGCCGGAGATTGAAGAGAGCGACTTGCAGATCGGATATTCAGGATTGCGGCCGAAGCTTGTGCCACCTACGGGTCATGGGATTGCGGATTTTGTGATTACGCGGGATCCGGCGGTGCCGCAGGCGATTCAGTTGGTGGGGATCGAGTCGCCTGGGTTGACGGCGGCGCCGTCGATTGCGGAGCACGTGGCGGGGTTGGTGGGGGAAATTCTCGGGTAGCAGTTCGTAGGTTCTCGCTTACGGCCGGGCAACGTTTGGCACCGCAGGGCGCGATGAATCGCGCCCCTACAGAATCTTGCACAGAGATCGCAGAAGGCACGGAGAAGAAAGACGGACACGGCGTGCCGTGCCCCTACCAAGCGAACCATTTATTCGACGATGATGCGGAGGAATTTCTTTTTTCCGGCGCGGAGGAGAAATTCGCGCGGCGCGGTGAGGTCAATTTCTTTGCGTGGATCATCGATGCGGGTGCCGTCGATTTCCACGCCGCCTTGTTTGATGAGCCGCTCGGCTTCGCTTTTTGATGGCGCTAGCTTCAGCGCTGCTAGTAACGCTACAAGTTTTTTCGGCGGGCCTTGTGGGATGCGCTGAATTTCGGCTTCGGCCGGGGCTTGGCGGTCGCGGAAGACGCGTTGGAAATTTTCGGCGGCTTTCCGGGCGGCTTCTCCTCCGTGGAAGCCGGCGATTACTTCTTGCGCCAGGCGCATCTTCACGTCCATGGGATGCACTGCGCCACTCGCGACTTCTTTTTTCAGTGTGGCAATTTCGTCCGGAGTGCGGTCGGTCACCAGGTCGTAGTACGTCCACATCAAATCGTCGGGGATGGACATTAGCTTGCCGAAGATGTCGGTGGGCGATTCGGTGATGCCGATGTAGTTGCCGAGGCTTTTGGACATTTTGCGCTGGCCGTCGAGGCCGACGAGGATGGGCATGGTGACGGCGACTTCGCCAGGGAGGCCGTAGGCGCGCTGGATGTCGCGGTGCACCAGAATATTGAATTTCTGCTCGGTGGCGCCGAGCTCGACGTCGGATTTGAGGGCCACGGCATCGTAGGCGGTGAGAAGCGGGTAGAGAAGTTCGTGGACGGAGATGGGCTGGTGCTGTTCGAGACGGGAGCGAAAGTCTTCGCGCTCGAGCATACGAGCGAGACTATAGTGGCCGCAGATGCGGACGATGTCGTAGCTGGAAAGTTTGTCGAGCCACTCGGAGTTGTAGCGGACTTCGGTTTTCTGCGGGTCGAGGAGTTTGAAGACTTGCTCGAGATAAGTTTTGGCGTTGGCGTTGACTTCTTCGCGGGAGAGCGGCGGGCGCGTTTCGGAACGGCCGGTGGGATCGCCGATCATGGCGGAAAAATCGCCGATGAGGAAAATCGCGGTGTGGCCGAGATCCTGGAAATGTTTTAGTTTGCGAAGAACTACCGTGTGACCGAGGTGGATGTCGGGGGCGGTGGGGTCGACGCCGAGATAGACGCGGAGTGGTGTGTTTGTTTTGAACGACTGTTCGAGTTTTGCTTTCAGCTCGGCTTCGGGAATGATTTCGGCGGTGCCTTTTTTCAGGTAGGCAAGCTGTTCTTCGACGGGTTTGAATTTGGTTTCGGACATTTTTAGTTCGATTGAATGACGCGGCGGCCTTCGATTTTGTAGCGGCCTTCGAGGACGATTCGAACGGCTTCGGAATAAATTCGGTGTTCCTCGTGCAAAATTCTCGTAGAGAGGGTGTCCTCCGTGTCGTCGTCGTTTACCGGCAAAACGGCTTGGAGAACGATGGGGCCGGCGTCGAGATTTTCGTCCACGAAATGTACCGTGCAGCCGGCGAATTTCACGCCGTACTCGAGAGCCTGGCGCTGCGACTCGAGGCCGGGAAATGACGGGAGCAGGGACGGGTGAATGTTCAGGATCGAGTTTGGAAATGCGGCTACAAAATAGGGTGACAGAAGGCGCATATAGCCGGCGAGGCAGACGAGATCGACTTTGTGCTCGTTCAAAACGGCTACGACCTGGCGATCATACGTTTCGCGCTCTAACCCTTTCGAAGGAATGGCGCGCGTGGCGATGCCGCGTGATTTTGCGCGTTCGAGACCAGGCGCACCTTCGCGATTGCTCAGCACAATGGCGACTTCCGCGTTCGGAATTCGACCGGATGCGATGCTCTCGGCGAGCGCTTCGAAGTTCGAACCTCGGCCGCTCAACAGCACGCCTATGCGCTTCTTCATAAACAAAAAACGTTAACACAGTCATCGTCGCGAGCAAAACGGGATGGGCAGGAGGTGCGGCTGCATACGGCGCGGCGGATCCGCCGCGAGGTCAAAGCGCAAAGCGGAACGGAAGGCGGGGCAAGCCCCGCCCCTACAGGGTAATGTAAAGGACATGGGTGGCGGAGTGTGCCGGGCAAGAGTAGAATGCCGGGGCTGATGCCTCCAGACTTGGGCGGGAAACGACAACGATGAACATCTTCTCAACAAAAATGAATAACAATTCGATCCGTGCGATGGCTCTCGCTTCGCTGTGCGTTTTGGCGGTAGCAATTGCTGGGGCGCAGCAGGGCGCGCCGGCAAAACCCCAGAGCGGATCGCACGATCCTTCAGAGCCACCGCAGAATGCGCCGCACCCAAAGAGTTTGCCGCGGCCAGCCGGGGCGATTGCGCGAACATCGATTGATGAGAAGACGATGCGCGCCATCATCCATGAACAAGTTAGCTGCGGGACGCGGCTGACGCTTTCTTCGTGGACGGATCCGAAGCGGGGGATCGGCTGTGGGCGCGATTTTATTACGAGGCGATTCAACGAGATTGCGAAAGCATCCGGCGGAAAACTGGAAATCGTGGTGGACAAATTCGAATCGAAGTCGGAACGGACGGGGCCGAATCCAGTGCACCTTGAGAATGTGTATGGGATTTTGAAGGGTTCCGATCCGAATCTGGCGAAGAATATTTTCATTGTTGTGGGCGATTTCGACTCACGGCCTTCGAACGTGATGGATCCGGAAGCGGATGCGCCGGGGGCTGATGACGATTCTTCCGGTGTCGCGGTGGTGCTGGAGTCAGCGCGATTGCTGAGCAAAGCGGCTGCGGCTGGTCATGGCGGCCGGGCGACGGTTTTATTTGGCGCGCTTTCCGGCGAAGAGCAGGGGCTATTGGGAGCATACCGTCTGCTCGAATGGACGAAGGAGCAGGGATACACCGTGGGCGCGATGATGGATAACGATATCGTCGGCGCGGATCCGGTACCCGGCGGGCCGCATCGCGTGCGCGTGTTTTCGGAGAACGGCACGATCGAAGATTGCGATGGGCCGCAGCGGGAATTGGCGCGCGCGATCGAGGAGATTAACGGGCGGTCAGCGATTCGAATGATATTTCGGCTGGACCGCTATGGACGCGGCGGCGATCATTATCCGTTTTCGAAGGCAGGACTGCCCGCGGTGCGGTTCACGGAGCCGCTGGAAAATTACAATCACCAGCATCAAACGCCGCGGACTGAGAACGGAGTCGAATACGGTGACTTTGAAAAATATTTGAATTTTACGTTTATGGGAAACGTGGCGCGAGACAATGCGGAAGTGTTGCGGCAACTCGCGCTTGCACCGGCGCCGCCTACAAATGTGAAGCTGTCGGGGGCGGTCACACCCGATGCGAAGGTATCGTGGGCGGCGGACGATGATGCCGATCGCGCGGGATTTGAGATTTTGTGGCGCGAAACGACCGAGGCACGATGGAGCGTATTTGATTTCGCGGAAAAGGCCGGGCAAACAGTCTTGAAAGATGTTTCGACCGACAATCACTACTTTGCGGTGCGGTCGGTCGGCAAAAATGGAGCAAGGTCGATTGCGGTGATCTCCGAAGCGGAGCGGCGTGCGCCACCGACGCCAACCGCGCCGAAGCAGTAACGGTAAAGGGTCGGATTGGTGTCTGATGCGCGCTTACGCTGTATGCGTTCCGCTGGTTTTCATGGGGATAGGTCTAGCCTTGACCGGGCAAGTCAAGTACTTCCCAGATGGAGCACTGTCCGCTGTCAAACAGTCTGATCAGTTCAGGTCCGATTGGTATTCAAGACAATTACAAGCTCTTAAGGAGCCATCCCTCTGGGAGTTGTCAAAATCAAAAGAAGAAAAGAGTGAGTCGTATCGGTTTTTGTGGTTGAGGACATTCCATCACCCAGTTGCCATTCGCGTGGACGTGGGAGCCGACGGAGTTGCTCGTCTGATTGTTAAAATGGCAAGTGGCGCCGGCGGATACGCTCCGGGTGAACTCACGCGAGACGAGACTGTAACACTTGAGAAAATGCAGACCGACCGAGCCCTTGCGATATTCGAGAAAAACGGGTTTTGGAAGATGGAATCATTCGACGAATCCAACATAGGGACCGACGGATCCCAATGGATCCTCGAAGGCGTAAAAGGTGGAAAGTATCGTGTTGTAGACCGTTGGTCGCCGACCGATGGAGCAGTTCGCGTGATAGGACTCTTCCTCATTAATGATTTTGCGAAGTTGAAAATACCCACCAAAGAAATTTACTGACATTCTGGCGACGCAACATGGCGCAGCATGCTGCGCCACTACAATGAAAAATGAAGCGCCGCTGCAAGCGCGCTAGTGTTTTGGCGGGGCGGCGGGTTGGGCGAAGGTGATGAAGTGGCCGGCCGGGTCTTGGACGGCGAATTCGCGCATGCCGTAGAAGGCGGTGCGCTCGGGCATTACCTTCGATACGTCCTTCATGGCGGCTATAGTGGCGTCCAGGTTGTCTACTTCCAAGTACAGATAGGTGGGACCTTTTCTGGCTGCGGCGGCCATGGCTGGCGGGGCGTCTTTTTCCACGCTGGCGTAGGTCTGGTACATCACTTCGACGGGGCCATTTTGGAAGGCGACGAAGACGAGTTTGTTGCCGTCGGGGACTTCGATGGTTTTTGCGAAGCCGAGGCGGTCGATCCAGAAGGGGAGGATGGGTTCGATTTCGTTGACCAGCAGGACTGGGGTGATTTTTTTTACGTTCATGAGTTTCTTCTCCTCGATTTGATTGGCTTGCACAGTGGCAAATCCGAAAAACAGAGCAATGGCTAGAACGGCAGAGATAAGGGCGCGCGTGTCTAAATTCTCCTTGCGGCGAATACTAGTCTCATTTAGACTAGTAGAGAATACGGAAGAGAGATCTAGTTGTCAAGGAGGTTTGTGTGGCTGCAAAGGTGCGCGAACTCAAAGATTTGATTTCCATTGGGCCGGCCATGTTGCGGGATTTTGAATTGCTGGGGATTCGGAGTGTGGCTCAGTTGGCGGAGCAGGACCCGCGGCGAATGTATGAGAAATTGGGACGCGTAGCGCGCCAGCATCAGGATATTTGCGTGCTGGATGCATTCTACGCGGCGGTGGAGCAGGCGAAGAATCCGCGTTTGGCGGCGGAGAAGTGCCAGTGGTGGTGGTGGAGCAGAAGAAGGAAGAAACGAAGTAAGGACGTAAAGAAGTAACGACGGAAAAAGAAAAGAAGAGAAGAAAGAAAAAGATAACGCAGAGACGCAGAGTACACAGAGAGGCGCGGAGAGATTGAAGAGAACAGTTAGGGCAACGAAGAAATTGGGGCTTACGACGCCAGACTTGGTGCTTTTGAGTTTGCTGGCGGAGCGGCCGATGCATGGGTATCAGGCCAATGCGGAATTGGTGAGGCGCGAGATAAAAGATTGGGCTGGGATTTCGCGGCCGCAGGTTTATTATTCGCTGGAAAAACTGGCGCGCGCGGGGATGATTCATTCGCTGGAAACGGATGAGCCGGTTTTGGGGCCGGAGCGGAGCAGCTTTGAGACGACCGCGAAGGGTAAAGCGGCGCTGGCGGACGCACTTGAACGCACGGAATGGACGACGCAGCGGGACCGGCCGCCGTTTCTGACGTGGGCGGCGCTATCGTGGCAGGCACGTCCGGGCGTTGTGAAGCGGCAGATTGCGCGGCGCCGGGAGTTTTTGGAGAACGAAGTTGCGAAAGAGAAAGAAGTGCTGCGCTCGATTTTGGAGGAGGTGGGTCACCCGTACCACGAAGCGGTTTGGATGGTGAGCCTGATGATCGAGCAATTCAAAGTAGAATTGCGGTGGCTCGACAGGGTGGAACGGGAGCTTCGGCGGCGTGGGCCGGCTAAGCGGCCTGAATATGCGGGGGACGAAAAGAAAACGTAACACAGAGACACAGAGGACACAGAGAAGAGTAAAGGCGAAGAACGGGAGGAAGGGATGCGGCGATTGGAGCAGCGACGGATGCGACGACGATATGTGGTGGCTTTTGCGAGCTTGGTTTTGGCGGCGTTCGCAATCAACAGCCAAAAGGCGGGGGCGCAGGAGAAGCGGCCGACTGCGCGAGAAGTGGTGGCAGCAATTCAGGAGCATGTCGGAGTGCCGTGGCAAAAAGAGACGGTGGACACGTTCAAGGCCGGCAATCCGGATGCACCGGTTACCGGAATTGCGGTGACGATGATGGCGACAATGGACGTGCTGCAGCGCGCGGCGGCGAACGGGCAGAATTTCGTCATCACGCACGAACCGACGTTTTACAACCACCTGGACGTGCCGGAGGGAATGGCGGAGAGCGATCCCGTGTGGAGGGAGAAGCGCGAGTTCATTGAGAAGCACGGAATGGTGGTGTGGAGATTTCACGATCACTGGCACATGAGAAAACCGGACGGAATTCTGGCGGGAATGGTGCACGCCATGGGTTGGGAGAAATACCAGCAGCAAGAGAATCCTTATTTGTTCACGATGCCGGAGCGGACGTTGGAGGCGCTTGCGGCTGAAGTGTCCGGGAAATTGAATTCGCCCGTCGTGCGAGTTGTGGGAGAGCCCGGCATGAAGGTGACACGGATTGCGTTCAGCCCTGGCTCGGCGGGATTTGTGGGAGAGACTCACGCGCTGGAAATGGATAACGTGGAGGTGCTTTTGGTGGGGGAGACGCGGGAGTGGGAGACGGTGGAGTACGCGGCGGATGCCGTGAGCGAAGGGAAAAAGAAGGCTTTGATCGTGATTGGCCATATTCCGTCGGAGCAGGCGGGGATGGAAGAATGTGCGCGGTGGTTGAAAACATTTGTGAAAGATGTGCCGATTGAGTTTGTGCCGTCGAAGCAGCCATTTTGGACTTTGGCGGAACGGGAGAAGAAAAACTAAATCTAAGAAAAAGAATTTACGCAGAGAGCGCAGGGAGCACGGAGAAGAACAAACTAAAGATTGAGCGAACCAGTGTGGGTCGCGCGGGACTTGCCGGAGTCGCCGCGTTCGATGCGGCCGATGCGGAAGAATTTCTCGCGGCGGCGTTTGAGATCAGCTTCGACGGATTTTACGTGGGCCGGGGGCACGACAAGGATCATGCCGATGCCCATGTTGAAAGATTGCAGCAGTTCGTTGGTTTCGATTTTTCCGAGCGTCGCAAGGAATTTGAAGATGGGCGGGACCGGCCAGGAGGCAAGATCGATTTGCGCTTTTACTCCGGCTGGGAGGACGCGCGGCAAATTGCCCGGAATGCCGCCGCCAGTGATGTGGGCGAGAGCGGAAACCCAGCCACGCGCGACGATATTTTTGAGCGCGGGAGCGTAGCACAGATGCGGCTTTAGAAGCTCGGCGCCGATTTTGTTTCCCACTTCCGCGACGTAGGTGTCCGGTTTCAGCTTGGCGACTTCGAAGACGAGCTTGCGTGCTAACGAATAGCCATTGGTGTGCAAGCCGGAGGACGGAAGAGCGAAGAGCGCGTCGCCGGGTTTGACGGCTTTTCCGGTAAGAATTTTTTTACGCTCGACCACGCCGACTATGAAGCCCGCGAGATCGTACTCTCCCGGAGGATAAAAGCCCGGCATCTCCGCGGTTTCGCCGCCGATCAGCGCGCATCCGGCTTTGCGGCAGGAGCGGCTCATGCCTTCGACAAGCTGCTCAATGACCGCGGGATCAAGTTTTCCCATCGCAAGGTAATCGAGGAAAAAAAGCGGCGACGCACCCTGCACGAGAATATCGTTGACGCAATGATTGACAAGATCGCCGCCAACGGTGGAGTGCACGCCCATGGACATGGCGATTTTCAGCTTTGTGCCGACGCCGTCCGCGCTCGAAACAAGAACGGGCTCTTTCCATTTTTTATTGTCGAGGGCGAAGAGCGCGCCAAAACCGCCGATACCACCGAGGACGCCGCGGGTGAAGGTGCGGTTGGCGTGATGCCGGATGCGCTGCTTCACTTCGTCGGCGACAGCGATGTTCACTCCGGCGTCGGCATATTTCATCGAGGGCGATTCGCTTTCGTTTTATCCGGGCGCAGATTCGCGTCCGTCGTGCACATTGCGGAATGAACTACACCTTGCCGCGGCGGGCTCGCGGCGAAATCCCCAGACAGACCGCGTGCAAACTGGCTAAGGGAGGCGCGCTCAAACGTAAGCTTCAAAACAAAACATCCGCATCAAAACGTACGGAACAACCGTTTCCATCTCACCGTGCCGGGATGGATGATGGCATTCGCATAGGCAGCAAATCTTTCGCGAATCTGTCCGGGTTCCCAGGCATCTTGCCCGACATCAAGCGACATGTAAATCATCACTGGCGTGCCAATAATGTCGTTTCGTGGAACACAGCCCCAGAAGCGGCTGTCGTAGGAATTGCCGCGATTGTCGCCCATTACAAAATAACATTTGGCCGGAACCGTAAAAGGGAGCTTCTGGTCGCCCGGCTCGCTGCGGCCGAGTGTGTAATTTTCGATGAGCTTCTGCCCGTTGATCCACACCGCGCCGTCATGAATGTCGACCGTTTCGCCCGGCAGCCCGATGACGCGCTTGACGTAGTCCGGCTGATCGGGCGCGAAAGGCGGCTTGAAGATGATGATCTGCTGGCGTTTGGGATTGCGCCAGAGCGAGACGTGCCAGTTGGTGAAAGGAACGCCGGCATCATAGCCGATGCGGCTCATGATGAGGTGGTCGCCGATGAGAAGAGTGTCTTCCATCGAGCCGGAAGGAATGACGCGCGCCTGGCCGATGGTGCCGTTGATCAGAAGAAACGCGAGCCCGACCCAGAACCACGCGAGAGCTTCGCGCTGGGCGCGCTTACCCAAGGGAAGCTTGGGATCCTCGGTACCTTTTCCGGCTTCTTTACCGGCTTCCTTGCCGCTCGGTTTTTGTTTTGCGTCAGCTTTCACGTTCCACCGTCACAGGCTTTTCCATAGGAGCGTCGTCGGTTGCGTTGCCGTTCTTGGCATCGGCGGCGTGTCCGTTGCTCTCGCGGACTTCGAGCTGGACGAGATCGGTCGGATAGACGCCTGTATAACAGGACGTGCAAAACCTGGTTTCGGTGTCATTTACAGCTTGGCGTAATGCTGGAAGAGAAACATAGCCCAACGAATCCGCGCCAAGAAACTTGCAAATTTCTTCCGGTGTGTTCGAGGAAGCGATGAGCTCTTCGCGCGTAGGCGTGTCCACACCGTAGTAACACGGAGAGATCGTGGGCGGGCAACTGATGCGCACATGAACTTCGCGAGCGCCGGCTTCGCGGACCATGCGCACGATTTTACGGCTGGTAGTGCCACGGACGATGGAGTCGTCAACGAGAATGACGCGCTTGCCTTCTATAAGGCCGCGAATGGGATTGAGCTTCAGTTTGACGCCAAAATTTCGGATAGCTTGCGAGGGCTCAATAAACGTCCGGCCGATGTAGTGATTGCGAATCAAGCCCATGCGAAAAGGAATGTTCGATTCGAGCGCGTAGCCGACAGCAGCGGGCACGCCGGAATCAGGAACTGGCACGACGATATCGGCGTCCACAGGATGTTCTTGTGCGAGGAGGCGACCCAGAGCCTCGCGACTTTCGTTGACGCTCCGACCGAAAATAATGCTATCGGGGCGCGCGAAATAGACATGCTCAAATATGCATTGCTGAAGAGGTTTTTGCGGCGCGAAGTGGATGGACTCGATCCCGGAGCGGGAGATGCGCACCATTTCGCCAGGCTCGATTTCGCGGACGTATTGCGCGTTGAGCAGATCGAACGCGCAGGTCTCGGAAGCGACTAGCCAGGCTTCTCCGCCAGTAGGCAGAGGCAGCCTGCCGAGCACGAGTGGACGGAAGCCGCGCGGATCGCGCACGGCAATAAGTTCGTCTTGTGTCAGAACGAGCAGCGAGTAGGCGCCTTCGACTTGATTGAGCGCGTCGCCGAGCGCGCCGGAAAGATTGCGGGCTTGTGAGCGCGCGATGAGATGCACGATCACTTCGGTGTCGCTATTGGTCTGGAAAATCGAACCACGATGCTCGAGTTTGCGGCGCCATTCGGCGGCATTGGTGAGATTGCCGTTGTGACCGAGCGCAACTTTGCCCTTATTGCAATCGATCATGATGGGCTGAGCGTTGAGCAGGGCTTTGTCGCCGGCAGTGGAATAGCGTGTGTGGCCGATGGCAAGCGTGCCCGGCAGTTTGGCGAGTTCGCTCGGCTGAAAAATTTCTTCGACGTCGCCCATGGCCCGGTGGAGGTAGAGTTCGGTGCCGTCGCTGGAAACGATGCCCGCGGATTCCTGGCCGCGATGCTGGAGCGCGTAGAGGCCGAGATAAGCGAGATTGGCAGCTTCGGGATGGCCGAAGACGCCGAAGACACCACACTCGTCGTGGAAGTGATCGTCCGCGTAAGCGAGTTTTTGCGTCATTTTGAAGTTAACGTTTGCTCGAGCGAATTGGCCCAGATGCTGCGCAGAGAGTCGACGGGGGAATCGACTACCGCGCTCCCCTTATATTCGATGCGCAAAGCGTTGTTAAGTTTCACTTTGCCAATCTCGTGCGCGCCGACACCGTATTGTCTCGCAGTTGCGAGGACAGCGGCAAGTTTTGTGGGGGAGACGGAGACGACGCAGCGGGCGCCGCGTTCGTTGAAGAGGGCGTGTTCGGCCGGGGCGTCGGTGGTGCCCAGATTAACGTCGGCACCCAAGACGGGCACGGCGTGCCGTGCCCCTACGGAGGAGGCGGTGAAGCAGGATTCGGCGAGGGTGACAGCGATACCGCCGTCGGAGACGTCATGGGCGGATTGCACGGAGTCTTCGGAGGCTAGGGCGACTAGGCAATCGATCAGACGTTTTTCGGCGGCTAGATCGATGGATGGGGGTTCGCCGGAGACGATGCCGGCGATGGCTTTCGAATATTCTGACGAGGAAAATTCGCGTGCAAATTCATTTGTAGGGGCGAGGCTTGCACCGCCTGCGGGCGACCCAAGGGTCGTCCCTACAGAATGGCCGTCGAGGAGGACGATTACATCGCCATCGGAGCGGAAGGCGATTTTCACGACACGGTTGGCGTCTTCGAGAATGCCGAGGATGCCGATTACTGGCGTCGGGTAAATGGATTTGCCGAGAGTTTCGTTGTAGAAGCTCACGTTGCCGCCGGTGATAGGCGTGCCGAGTTCGGTGCAGGCGACAGTGAGGCCGTCGATGGCTTCGCTGAATTGCCACATAACGTCCGGTTTTTCCGGGCTGCCGAAATTGAGGCAATTCGTGGCGGCGATGGGACGCGCGCCTGAGGTGGCGACATTGCGGGCGGCTTCGGCGACGGCGTGCATGGCGCCCACTCGAGGATTCAGTTGACACCAGCGGCCGTTACCGTCAGTGGCGAGCGCAAGAGCGCGTTTTACGATCCCGGTCTGCGGATCTTTGATGCGCACGACGGCGGCGTCACTTGCGCCAGGGCCTGCAAGCGTGTTGGTGCGGACGCTTGTGTCGTACTGCTCGGTGATCCAGCGCTTGGAGGCGATGGCTGGTGACGCGAGAAGCTTTGCAAAATTTGCCGTGAGATTTGTGCCTTCGGGCGCAAACGCAAACCAATCGGCAGGCGTTTCGTGGCGGAGCGGCGGCTGCGCGATGGGGCGGCGGTACACGGGGCCCTCTTCAGCGAGCGGATGCGCGGGAATTTCCGCAGCGGTCTGGCCGTGATTCAAAACTTTGGCAATGCCGCCGTCGGTGACTGTGCCGACAACGACGGCATCGAGCCCCCACTTTTTGAAAACATCGAGAACTTCGCGCTCGCGGCCTTTTTCCGCGACGAGGAGCATGCGCTCTTGCGATTCGCTGAGCATGATTTCGTAAGGCGTCATGCCGGTTTCGCGCTGGGGAACTTTGGCGAGGTCGATTTCGATGCCGGTGCCGCCGCGCGAAGCCATTTCCATCGTCGAGCAGGTGAGGCCGGCGGCGCCCATGTCTTGAATGGCCACGACCGCGCCAGTCTGCATGGCTTCAAGACAGGCTTCGAGTAGGAGCTTTTCCATGAACGGGTCGCCCACTTGCACGTTCGGGCGCTTTTGTTTTGATTCTTCGGTGAACTCGGCTGAAGCGAGCAATGAGGCGCCGTGAATTCCGTCGCGGCCTGTTTTTGCGCCGACGTAGATGACCGGATTGCCGATGCCCTTCGCTTTCGCGAGGAAGATTTCTTCTTTACGTGCGATGCCGAGAGCTAGCGCATTGACTAGCGGATTTTGCGAGTAGCACGGCTCGAAGCTGACTTCGCCACCGATGGTTGGAACGCCGAAACAATTTCCGTAGTGTCCGACTCCGCGAATCACACCGTCGAGGATGCGGCGATTCTTGGCCGCGTCTTCTTCGCTCGTGCCTTTACCTGCAACAATTTCGCCAAACCGCAGCGAATCGAGAATCGCGATAGGACGAGCGCCCATCGTGAAAATATCGCGGAGGATGCCGCCGACGCCGGTCGTTGCGCCCTGAAATGGTTCGACGAAACTTGGGTGATTGTGCGATTCGATTTTGAACGCGGCGACGAGACCATCGCCGATGTCAACGACGCCAGCGTTTTCACCCGGACCTTGCACCACGAGTTTGCCGCGCGTGGGCAGGCGCTTCAGGTGGACCTTGCTCGATTTGTAGGAGCAGTGCTCGCTCCACATCACGCTGAAAATTCCAAGCTCGGTGATGTTGGGATCGCGGCCGAGGATTTGCTGGATGCGTGCGTATTCGTCGCGCGTCACGCCATGTTCGGCGGCGATTTCCGGAGTCACTTTGATTTCAGCGCTTGCGGTAGCCATTTGTGCGGTTCGCGGTCCTTCAGTTGATTTTCGGTTCGAGATAGCGATCAAATCCGGCAGGCCACTCCGCCGCAGGAATGCCGTATTCTTCGGCGTTCATAACTGGCTTGCGTATTTCCAAATCGTTAGAGACTCCTAAGAACGCGCGAAATTCGCCCCAGACAGCGAGCCCGCAAACAGAACCGTCTACCGCCCAGCCAATGTCCACAACGTCTTCGTCGACGACAACATTTGTGCGATTGTAGATGTCGGCGCACTTCAAGATTTTCTTCTGCTGCGAGCTGTAGAGATAAAACCAACCTGTTTGGCCAGAATCCTCGAACACGGCGAAAAAACCCTCCGGACCGGGCGCGTACAGCATGAAATTGCTGGCGTCCTCCACTGCTGATCCTGCCTCGCTTTCCGGCGAAGCAAGCCCAGAGCCGGCGCTTTTAGTTTCTCGTTGCCAGTGCAACTTCCGTGCGCGAACAAATTCTTCGTAGCTTAGCTCAGAGAGTTCTTCATTCATCGAATTACTCAAAACGCAAAAGAGTTGAGCATCCCCGGGAGTTTTTCGAGAAAGTTACCGTGATTCTCACGCCGTTGCCTTTGCAGTGCCAACGAGCGCTTCGACCATCGATTTGAAAATGACCAAGCCATCATCAGAACCCAGAGCGGATTCGACGGCGCGCTCGGGATGCGGCATAAGCCCGGCAACGTTGCGCTCTCGATTGCAGATGCCGGCGATGTTGTTCATCGAACCGTTGGGATTGCCGCCTGTGTCATCCGACCCGTCCGGAGTCGTGTAACGAAAGACTACCTGGCGATTTTTCTCGAGGTCCGCGAGCGTTGCTTCATCGCACGTATAGTTGCCGTCATTGTGCGCGATGGGGACTGTAAGTATTTGGCCGGTCTTTGCAGCGTGGGTGAACGGCGTATCGGTCTGCTCGACGCGGATATGAACGTGCCTGCAGATATAGCGTAGGCCGCTGTTGCGCATCATGGCGCCCGGGAGCAAGCCCGCTTCGAGAAGAATCTGGAAGCCATTGCAAATGCCAAGCACCATGCCGCCGCTGTTGGCAAATTTTTCGACGGACTTCATTACGGGAGAAAAGCGCGCGATGGCGCCAGTGCGCAGATAATCGCCATGCGCGAATCCGCCCGGCAAAATAACGGCGTCGCAATTAGCAAGGTCTTGCGACTGGTGCCAGATGAACTCGACAGGTTTGTGCAGCACACTGCCGATGGCGTAAAACGCGTCATGATCACAATTGGATCCGGGAAAGACTACGACTCCGAATTTCATTGCGTGTTGGCTCCGTATGGCATTCGGGGAACTTCCATTTTAGCACAGCGTGGGGATTTCCGACCGAATGCGAAAAGCAAGACTAAAGATAACGCAGAGACACAGAGAACGCGGAGAAAGCGCAGAGAAGAAAAAAGCCTAACGTCGTTTTCTCGCGATGCGGCGGGCCTTCAGTTTCTTTCGGGGCCGTTTCGTTTTCTTTGGATTTTCAGCGGCAGCCAGTTCGCGTCGTTTCTTGGAAGCCCACCCAGACTTGTTCACCTGGCGGCCGCGTGCGATCGCCAGCGCATCGGCCGGAACGTTTTCGGTAATAGTAGAGCCTGCCGCGACGTACGCGCCATCGCCCACGCGCACAGGCGCGACGAGCGCGCTATCGCTCCCAATAAACACTTTGTTTCCGATCGAAGTCGGAAACTTGTGAAAGCCATCGTAGTTGCAGGTGATCGTGCCGGCGCCAATGTTCGATTTCGCGCCAATTTTCGTATCGCCCAGATACGTCAGGTGCATCGCCTTGGTACCTTCGCCGATGGTGCTCTTCTTGAGCTCGACGAAATTGCCGATGCGCGCGCCAGCTTTGACGTGATTGTCCGGACGCAAACGCGCAAATGGCCCAATGATCACGCGGTCATCCAACCGGCTCTGCGCGACGACACAATGCGGCTCGACGGTCACGTCATCACCAAGCAGCGTATCGGTCAGCACGCTGCCGGTGCGAATCATGCACCGCGCGCCAATTTTCGTTTTTCCAAGAAGTTGCACGCCGGGCTCAATCACCGTGTCTTCGCCCGCGGTCACGTCCGGATCGATCAGCACGGTCTCCGGCAATTGAATGGTGACGCCTGCATCCATCAGCGTCGCGCGCTTCCGCTCGCGAAAAATGCGGTCCACTTCGGCCAAATCCACGCGCGTATTGCAACCCAGAACTTCTCGAGGGTCAGGAGCGACTTCCGCCAGGACGGTTTCATTCTTCGCCGTCATTACCGCGATGGTGTCCGTGAGGTACAGCTCGCGATGGTGATTGTTCGGCTTAACGTGTGCCAAGGCCGGCCAGAGCTTATCCAGCGTGAAGCAATAAATCGCGGAGTTGATTTCGTTCAGCTCTCGCTGGTCCGGCGTGAGCTGGGATTCTTCCACGATGGCGGAGACTGCGGTTTCGGATTTGCGGAGTATGCGTCCGTAGCCGGACGGGTCGGCGAGCACAGCCGTCAATAACGTAGCAGAAGCGTTTCCTGCGCGATGTGCGGCGACGAGAGCCTTGAGCGTTTCCGTGCGCACCAGCGGCGCGTCGCCAGGTAAAACGACGGCAAGCTTTGCTCTGCCCAAAGCGCGGCGCGCGACTTGCATCGCATGACCCGTGCCGTGCTGCGGCTGTTGCAACACCGTCTCTGCGCCTAGCGGCTCAACCATCGAGGTTACAAAGTCGGCTTGATGCCCCACGACAACGATGGTTTGCTTTGCGCCCAACGGTGCACAGGCGCGTATGACGTGCTCGATGAGCGAGCGTCCGCCGGCGCGATGTAAAACTTTTGCCAGGCTTGATTTCAGCCGCGTGCCTTTTCCCGCCGCAAGAATGACAATGGCCAGATCGTGATTGGACATGAGAGTTCTATTCTCGCCTCTCTGCCTCATCTTTGACAATCACGGGAAGCAAGGCTGCTGCACAATGTGTTCTGGACGTAATCTTGCGTCTCAACTAGAGTCAAGCGCCAACGGGCTCCCAATACCAAGGAATCTGGAGCGTTCTTCAAAAGGAGAAGCCGGCATGCAAACGTGTTCCCGCTGTGCGGCATCGGTCCAGGAGGGTGTGTCGTTTTGCCCCACGTGCGGCAACGGTCTGAGCGGTATACCAGCCCCGATGGCCAGGCTATCACCGCTATCCCCTGCGAATCCAGCAACTTACACAGGGCCCCAGGAAACCAGCGGAAAGCTACCGCCAGCCTGATCTGCGGGATTCTGGCGTATCTGATTCTGCCGTTTCTTGCAGCTATTCCCTGCGATCATCCTGGGGCACTTGGCACTATCAGACATCAAAAAAACGGCGGGCCGGTTAAAAGGAAACGGACTGGCGATAGCGGGCATGGTAATGGGGTATGCCCAGGTGGTGTTCCTTCCGGTGATTTTGATCATCGCCGCCATCGCAATCCCAAATCTGTTGCGGTCGCGGATGGCCGCGAATGAAGCCTCTGCAGTGGGCACATTGCGGACTTATAACACTGCCCTGGCGACCTTCGCGAACCAATGTCCCGATTACGGCTTCCCTTCGACAACGCTTAAGCTCGGTCCCGGATCAGGGGGCTGCGATGGGGGAGCTAATTTGATAGGCGCGGAGCTCGCTGCGAGACATGTGGAGCGGCACGGATACGTATTCTTCTATTCCGCGGACAAACAGGATACTCAAGGACGCATGATTGGTTACAAAATCGAAGTCGAACCGATAACTGAGAACACCACGGGAATCCGGCATTTCTTCACGGATGAGAGCGGCGTCATTCGCGCGAGCCGTGGCGAGGCAGCCAACGAGGACAGTCCTCCGCTTCGGTAGACTCTTTAGGGAATGGCTTGTTTCCCCAGGATCTCAACAGGTGGACAGCGCGCGAAGAGTTTGACTAGTCCGTGGCGGTGGCAGGAGACAGCGTGGTAAGCCGAACTTCGCGTTCCACAGGTGCGGCTTCGGCCGTTGTAATTGTCCAAAGCGATGCATCGCCAAGAAGGCGGCTGACAAGCTGCGTGTGAAGAGCGTGCCCCGCTTTGTACGCCTCGACGCGAGCCAGCAACGGCAAGCCCGCCAAAGCCAAATCGCCAATCAAATCCAGCGCTTTATGCCGTCCAAATTCATCCGGAAAGCGCAGCGGCCCATTCATCACGCCGTCGTTGGTCAAGACGATGGCGTTTTCCAGAGACCCACCGCGAATCAAGCCCATGGAGCGCAGCGGCTGGATATCTCGCTCGAAGCAAAAAGTACGCGCACGAGCCAGGAGGTGCCGGAAGGTTTGCGGATTTACCACCATCTCCACTTCCTGCTGGCCCACCAGCGGATGCGGGAAATCGACATAGCAGCGAACGCGAAATTCGTCCGCCGGGTAGATGCCGATGCGCCGGTCGCCTTCTTCAACTTCCAGCGGCTTAAGCACCTTCAAATAGCGGCGCTTGCGGCGGAGCTTGCGCACACCGGCGTGTTCCAGCATTTGCATGAAAGGCTCGGCCGAGCCATCCAAAATGGGAATTTCGATGGAATCGATGTCGATAAAAATGTTGTCGATGCCACAGGAATAGATCGCCGCGAGTAGATGCTCCGTCGTGGAGAGCAAAACGCCCTGTTTCATCAAACTGGTTGCGTAGCTGACGCGCGCGACGTTGTGACCCTGTGCCTCAATGGGAAAATTATCGAGGTCCGTGCGGCGGAAAACGATTCCGGTGTCAGCAGGAGCAGGGAGCAGGCGGACGTGTCCGAAGACTCCGGTGTGGAGACCCACACCTTCAGCGAACGCCTCTTTCGCTATGGTGGATTGAAACATTGCCCCTCAGCTAAGATAGCATGTTGTTTGCCACGGTTTTCCGTCTTTGTCCATATATTTCAGTAACTTATAGGAACACGGGTGAGCTATTTTTGTTCCCATGTGTCTATTTTGCATCAATTGTAGCGTTATGCGTGTCTTCCACCCCAACGATCAGCCGGACCCGGTTCCCTAATCGCATTTCCCAGGCTTCCTTTCTCATTCGGGGCGCGTCCCATGTTCTGAGAGTGCTATAATTGCAGGTCTGTTTCTGTGGCAGCTTTCGACCGATTTTTAGATCGGGAATTTAGAAGGGGACAGGTGAGGCATGAATCGAGCGGCTCGCATCGGGGTTCTTTGCGTATCGGTGGTTATCTTCTGTTACGCCGGGCTGGGCCATGTCCTCGGCCGCACGCCGGACGACAAGGCGTATAAGTCGCTCACGGTCTACAGCGAAGTGCTCCAGAAAATTCAGCAGGACTACGTCGACGAGCCGAATCTTCATCTGGTGACGTCGGGATCCCTCCACGGAATGCTCGAATCTCTCGATCCCCAGTCCAGCTATCTGACCGCGCGCGAGTACACAGAATACAAGCAAAAACAGGCCGCGAATGCAAGTGGCGACACGGGCCTCACGCTGAGCAAGCGTTTCGGCTACATCATTGTCGTTTCAGTTTTGCCGGATAGTCCCGCGCAAAAAGCGGGCATCCATAGCGGCGACATTTTCGAATCCGTAGCCGGCTTTACGACGCGCGATATGTCCGTTGGGCAAGCCATGAACTTCCTGCACGGACAGCCCGGTACGGGCGTGAAAGTCGGGGTCATTCGCCGCGGCAAAGCGGACCCGGATGAAGTGGAACTGGTGCGCGAAAAACTCGGCGTGCCGAAAATCATCACCGCGAAGGCTGATCCGGACGTTCTCGTCCTTCGCTTGCCTTCGCTCGATCCGGGACGAGCCGACGAAATTCGCGCAAAGTTAGTGGACGCGGAAAAACAGGGCATTCATAAGGTGATCCTGGACCTTCGCGAATGCGGACGCGGGCCGGTCTCAGAAGCGATTGCCGTCGCGAAACTTTTCGTATCTTCGGGGACTTTGTCGACGCTACGTGGCCAAACGGTTTCCGCACAGGTTTTCTCGGCTGATCCGAGCAAGGTCGTCTGGAAGGCGCCGGTTTCGGTGCTGATCGACGCCACGACCTCCGGCGCAGCCGAAGTTCTGGCGGCCGCCATGGTAACGAACCACCGCGGCGATGTCGTTGGCGAGCGCACCTTTGGCTTGGCCTCCGAACAAAAGCTGATCACTCTTGACGACGGCGCCGCGCTCTTTCTGACCGTCGCCAATTATTACAATGGTGACGGGAAGTCGATTCTCGAAACAGGCGTTGTACCGTCCGAAGTTGTGCGCGCTACCGCCGAAGACGAGGCTGACGCCGGCGATGACGATAGCGGCTCTGCCGATGCGCAGAAAGAGCCTTCGCTTCCCCGACCGTTATCGCCCGAAGATCCCATCTACCGCAAAGCCCTCGAACTCTTGAAGGCTCCGCAGAAAAAAGCCGCCTAGCGTTCTGTGTTCGTTCGGCGCGGCGCTACAAACCAAATATCTGCATTCCAACGCGAGCACTCCCGAACGTATCTCACCGCAGCTTCGTTCGCCTGTTTAATCGCAGGGGCCCTATTCTCGTTGGGCTGCAAGAGCGAGCATGCAAAACGCCTCTCGCCCGCTCAAGTCCACGCGATCACCCGCGAAATGATGCATGCCTCTGCGGGCTTCGCTAAACGACCCGGGGACATCTCCTCACACCCCCAGTTTGATGGCGCGCATGCCGATCGAGCAGACCATCTGTTTATCGCGCTGCCAGCGGGCGGCTCCGAACAATCTCGTCGGGAATCGGTTGCCAATCTCATCCAATCGTTGGATCGCGTCGCGACGTCGAACAATCTAACGCGCGACGAGGCGACCAGTTCGGGAGCACTTCTGCGCCTGGATTACAGAAACGCGGGCCTGATCACGAATTCGGTCCACATTATCGCCCCGACGGCGCGCGCTGCTTCTGCGGCCTCTCCGCGACAGGGTGAGAAAGAACGGCCCCGCGCGGCTGGCCATCATCCTGGACGACCTCGGCAACGACCGTGCTGCCGCCGACGCGATTTTCGCTCTGCCTTATCCCCTGACCATTTCCGTCCTGCCAAATCATGCGCATTCCGTCGACATCGCCGAAGAGGCGCATCGCCGCGGCTACGAGGTGATGCTGCATCTCCCCATGCAATCCGTTGGAAAGGAAATGCCCGAAGCGCAGGAACTCCAACCCGGCATGCCGGCCGGTGATATTCCCGTGCTTTTCGAAGCGATGATGCAGAGCGTTCCGAACGCGGTTGGCGTCAACAATCATCAGGGTTCCCAAGCCACAGCCGATCCCGCGCTGATGGAAGAGCTGATGCCTGTTCTTCAAAAATGGAATCTCTTTTATGTGGACAGCCGAACTACCGCGGCGACCGTCGCATACGACACCGCGCAGCGGCTTGGAGTGCGTTCCGGCTTCCGAAATGTTCCGTTCCTTGACGATGTTGCTGAAGTATCCGCGGTGCGCAAGCAGCTCGAGCTCGCGCTCCGCGGCGCCAAGGATAAGGGAGAAGCCATCGCCATCGGGCATCCCCACACGGCCACACTGCAAGCGCTACGCGAAATTTTGCCGCAGGCAGAAGCTCGTGGCGTGCACCTGGTTTATGCTTCCGATCTGGTGCACTAAAATTCTGGAAGTCTATTGATAGATTGCTGGACTGTAGCTCTGCGCTTTTCTTGCGGGATACAAACGGTCAAAAACAAAAAAGAATAAGCCAAGGAGCAGAAAATCGATAACGCTGCCTTCGGGTCCAGGTGTGCCTCCCGTCAGCCAATTCGGCCCATGCAATGTTGCATTCGAAAGATGGCCCGGAAAAATCATTCCGCTGTCCGGAACGGAAAACAGAAACGTTTCCCCGAAATCGAAAGCCGCGTGCATGCCAAGCGCGAACCACAGACTTCCCGTACGCTTCAGAGTGAAGGCCCAAAACAAACCCACGAAGACCACGCCGGCGACTCCCACCCAATCCTCGCCGGAATTGTGTTTGTGAACCCATCCGAATACACAAGCTAGAAGAACGGCAGCGGGCCAGAAGCCGATCCCTTCGGCCAGGGTGTACAGAGCGTAGCCGCGAAAAAGGAATTCCTCGAACAGAGCGACCACGATAAAAAATACGAGCCAGAAAAGCGCCCACTTGGCGATCGCTCCGCCGTGCTCGGCTAGGCTTCCGAAAGAATACCCTCCGAAAGCCGAGATAAGTGCAATGAGTGCAAAAATCTCGAAGAAGCCGAAGAAGCACCCGACCCAAAACTGTTTTCCGAATGCGCCGCGCACAGGCAATCCGTAGACGGACATGGGCCGTTTCTCCAGCTCTGACATGATCCAAGCGGCTAGAAACGCCGCGAGAAAGCTCGCCAATTCGCCAAAGAACTGAAAGCTGAGAGAAAAAACGCCCCAAGCGGGGCGCAAAAACAGTCCGAGAAGATATATAGAAACAGTCCAGAATACGAAGAAAAGGGCTGCGTAAATCAGCAGGCGCCAGCCAGCGCGCAGGCCCGTTTTATTCAGGAAGACAATTTCGGGAAATCCGCTTCCGGATGGATTTGCCGGCCTTTGCGTTTCAGGCGGGGTGCCGAAAGAATCGCCGTCCATTCATTGCTCCAACGAAACTCGCACCAGCCGCTTCCTTCTCTGACGCCCAATCGAGCCGCCCGTAAGCAGATACGTGCGCAGAACTGGCGGGATGCTACGGCTTGAACTCAATCTTGTCACTCTGATGAGGAAACAAACTAACACACTGCTGGGCGCGAGCCCGCGCATTTCTATCGCTGCCTCTAAATGGTTGCTCGTTTCTTTTTCTTTAGCGCGATGCAAGATTGCGCGGCGTCAGGGGAACCACCCCGGCCGCCAGAATGCGCCGGCTCTTTTTTTCTTGCACGAAAACGACTACGCGCAAATTCTCCACGTTCCACTTCGAATCCAGCTTCACGTCTGGTTGCCCCTCAAATCCTTCCTGGCCGTTCTTCCCCATAACTCCAATCACTTTTAGCTCCCGCAACACCGGCGAGTGCTGCAATTCTTTGCCGACGTTCTCCCCCGCTTTCACGGAAGAGTGCAGCCCACTCTCCGTGATGGCGAGAATCACCTCCGCCGTGTCCTTAGGTGCAGCGATCGAGAGCTTCTCAACGCTTATTTTGAACGCGGCCGAATTGTTCTGGATCGGTGAAACCACGCTGATCTCTACTCTCGCTTTTTTTGTTGCCGCTGCCTTTTCGATTTCCTGCCGGGCCGTCCCTCCTCGGGTGCCGACAAATCCTGCCGTTCCGTCCACCACCATTTGCGGGGTATAAGGGTTGCCATTGTGGAGCGAGCTGGCATAGTCATATTGACGAGTCGTCCAGCCAGAGGACGAAAAGGGATCTTTCCAGCCATACTCATCCCAGTAAGTCACGTGCTCCTCGAGTGCGATCACCTCGGCAGTTCCCAGCGGCTGCCGGGCCGCAAGCTCTGCCAGCAGAGCATCCGCAGGAGGGCAACTCGAACAGCCTTCAGAGGTAAAAAGCTCTACAACGACAGCTTCGCGACCCGGCGATGCCTGGGAACTTGGTGTTTGGGCTGTCGCCTCTACCCTAAATTCCCAAGTCAAGAATGCTGCAAGCATGATTGAAACGACCACGCCAATCCATCTCATAGGAACAGCTCCCGCTGCTTTTTAAATCAGATGCTTGTAGTGAGACAAACGAATCTACACTTGGGCCAAAAACAGTCTGACAGCTCCTAACTGGTCTGTTATAGTTAACCGGTTATTAAAAATCTCAGTCTGTAATTCGCGCTTTAACCGGTTTGTGGAGGTAAACTCCGTGTCGAACTCTCTCGACTCTCCCGCCCTCGTCGGTGGCCGGCTTTCCCTCGATTTCGTCAACGAACTCGGCTCCTCCTCCGGTTTCTCCTGGGAAGAGCTTCTTCGTTTTCTACTGCTGACTCGGATCATTTCCTCCGAGCGAAGCGCTCAACTTCTCGCGCTCCCCCAAAACGACCCTCAAAGCGCTGGCATCTTGCTCGGCAAGGCGCAACGGCTTCATGCTTCCCTACACGACACCTTCGACGCTCTCCTCGGCAAGGAAGCCCTATCGCGCGACTGGATTGAACCCATCAACGAGGTCTTACGAATTACCGAAGGGCATGACGAGCTCCTCCTGCAAAGCGGCAAATGGGGCCTTGAGTTTGTAGCCCGCGAAGGCGGCCTAGACTGGCTACTTGCCGCTATCGCGCGCTCGGCCGCCGAACTGATCGCAGAAGGCACCACCGCCCGCATGCGCGTATGCTCCAACCCCTCCTGTGGGCTATTTTTCTACGATAATTCGCGTACACGGCAACGACGCTGGTGCTCCATGTCCCGATGCGGCAATCGCCATAAGGTCGCGAACTTTTCCCGCCGTCATGCCGCAGGGCGCGGATAGGACGCGCCTGCCACCCACAATCTCCAGAAGGGTTGCAGGCCTACTTCACATATTTGGGCGATTCGCCTTTCGCCCACGGATCGTAGTTGTGCGCAAAGACCAGCCGATCTGCCAGCGGCGGGTGCGAATACAACCAGAAGGTGATGAATTCGGGCGGATTCGGGTCCGCCAGATCCGCGTCCCCCAACACTTGAAACGTTCGCGCCGCGACCTCGGAGGAATCCGGCACGATCCCGTGGCTAACCTCCAAGCCGTAAACGTCCGCGTCATGTTCCTGCATGCGTGAAAAACCATTCACTACCGGTGACGCCAGGAACATTCCGATCTCTACCAGTAGCAGCAACACGGCAAAGGAAGCCCAATCCGAAGGTCCGTAGATTCTCCACTCCCCGCCCCAACGACCCAGCGTCCAGTGCAGCCCGCGAAACAACGCATAATATCCAATCAGCAAGAGGGCGGCGGCAAACAAAAACCCCTTCCAAACATGCCCGAGAACATAGTGCCCCAGCTCATGACCAACGATGACGAGCGTCTCGTCGGTTGTAGCCTTCTGAATCGTGGTGTCCCAGATCACAACGCGCTTCGACGATCCCAGCCCTGTCACATACGCATTGATCTCGTTGGTCTTTTCGCTGGCCCTCATCAAAAACATGCGGTCCTGCGGAATTGGAACACCCGCGTGCCTCGTCAAATTTTCAATGGCCGCGACCAAGTCCGGGTTTGTAGCCTGCAGTGGCTCGAATTTGTTGAAGAGCGGATCGATGATCCACGGGCTGATGAAAACAACGAAGAGCACAACTGGCAGAGTCGCGGCCCAGAAGAGCAGCCACCATCGACGCGGGCTCCGGTGCATGACTGCAGCCAAAATCAGAGCAAGAATCAACGCAAATCCAACCATCAACAACTGTTCCTTGGCCCAATCAGAGAACCAGGAGTCCCATCTCTCCACCGACATTTCGTACCGCAGCGAGAGAACATGCCCGTAAACGCGCAACGGCAGCTCAACGACACCCACGGTCAAAACAAGCATCGGCACGAAAATCAATGCTTGAATCCATCGTTTGTCGCTAACGCTCTCTGCCCAATCCCGATACTTAGCAGCCATCCCAAGCCGCAAGAAAACGACCAGCGCCAGGACGTTGAGCCCAACCGAAACAAAGTACAACGCGTAGGACGCGCGAGAATAGGTGACCGCTTTTTCATAGCGATCACGCGAGAGAACATATTGCGCGCTTTTTGGCTGCCCTGAAGCCGAACTCGGTGAGGATTGCGATTCAGCAGGAGCCGAAGGTGCCACCACGACTTGCGCGGAAAGCGGCTGCGCACTCGGCAAGACCGCAGCTTGCGCCGCTCCGCAAATTCCGGCGGACAGACACAAACTCATACATAACCACGCGCCGAAACGGTGAAATGAGACACACCGCTCCATTAAGACCTCCTCGCAAACCACTCAGCAAAACCACCCGTGCGTTACCGACCAAGGCCGCACGCCGCGGGAGTATGCCGCACGAATCGCCAGCGCGCAAGACTTGAGGTCATGAAAAGAGATGGGGAACCGCTACGCAAGCTGCCGCCACAAGCGGCGCAACGCTCTAAGGCATTCCAGGTGCTGGCGCGGCGTGCGCAGTCTTTAGACAATAATTTCGCACCGCACCCGTCGTAGTCAGCCCGATGTGCGCGATCGATGTCCAACGCTCCAGTTTGTGATGACCGTAGCGATGGAACAGATAAGACGCTCCGATGGAAACTCCCGTTGCCGACGCTTCGATCACCGCGAACGCCGCATGATTATCGACGACATCGTTCGTCAGAAAAATTTCTTGCCGTCCACGTCTCCGCATATTCAAAGTCGAAAAATAATCGAGCGTACGCGACGCTCCGACTCCCGCGAACAGCCAGTCGTTCGCTCGATCCCAAAACCGGTGCTGTTTCTCCGACGGATCGCTCTTTTGCTCATCTGAAATGGGCCGAACGACAACTGGCGCGCCGGCTTTGGGCGAGGGCAACTCCTGGCCACGCGTCGCGTGGGCGGAAACACCCAGAACTACTACAGTCACTAGTATCCAGCCGAGTCTAAGAGCTCCGCTCATCGCTTTTCAAGCTCCATCACTAATCCACCTGCTTCGTGAATCTAGTATAATCGTGAAGCTCTTAGCCAATTTGCTTTGCCTATCAAGGAGTTCTTCCATGTCTCGCCGTCTTTCTCTCTTTCCGCTTCTCCTTGCCGTTTTTTTCGCCGCAGGCTTTGCCGTAAGCGCGGAGCGCAGTGCGTCAGACAATCCTTCTTCGGCAGGCGCGACGCGCTCGTTCGAGTTCACCTATCAGGTTCATTTTCCAGCGACAGAAAATCCCGCCGGTCCCGTGCGCCTCTGGATTCCGCTGCCGCAAGCCGACGGCTACCAGGACGTGAGCAGCCTGCGCATCGAAAGCCCCGTAGCTTACACACAAGGCCGTGACTCCGAGTACAAAAACAATTTTGCCGAGTTTAAGCCCACGGCCCAACAGGCTGCAGCCGGTTTTGACGTCGCTCTTCACTTCACCGCCACGCGCCACGAACATAAAGTCGTGCTCGTTGGCACCAACGCGAACAACGCGGCCGTCTCTTCCACGGATCCGATGTTCCGCCGTTACCTCGAACCCGACAAGCTCGTTCCCCTGAACGGCACGATCGCCGAACTCGCCAAGGAGCACACCGCTGGCGACACCACGCAAATCGAAAAAGCGCGCCACATTTACGAGTACGTCGTCTCCACGATGCGCTACGACAAAACCGGCGAAGGCTGGGGCCGCGGCGACGCCGTCTGGGCTTGCACCTCCAAACGCGGCAACTGCACCGACTTCCATTCTCTTTTTATCGGCATGATGCGCTCATCCGGTATTCCCGCGCGCTTCGAAATTGGTTTCCCGATCCCCGAAGGCAAGACCGAAGGCGACATCGCCGGTTACCACTGCTGGGCCGAGTTTTATCTCAATGGGGTCGGCTGGGTGCCTGTCGATGCCTCGGAAGCCTGGAAAAACCCCGCCAAGCACGACTATTTCTTCGGCGCACACGACGTCAACCGCGTTTTCTTTACCTACGGGCGCGACATTCGCCTCTCGCCCGAGCAAAAAGGCGATCCCCTCAACTATTTCATCTACCCCTACGCGGAGATCAACGGGCAGCCGGTGAAAAACCTGCAAACCCACTTTTCCTTCCACGACGCAGCCGCGACACAACAGGCGGCCGCTCGCTAATCTCGCGCCCCAGCTCCGCCAGACTCCAGCGCATGCACCGCTCTGAAACTACTTAGGACCGTTGCCTTTAACGTCCGTAGTTCTCTCTGCCGGCGAGAGTTGCCACATTCGCATCATCCCCGCCTGCGGGAATTGTCGTCCCCGGATTGCGGAGGTATTCTTAGAGTTGACCCTGCCCATAGCCCAAGAGGTATAAAACCATGTCTCGATGCATCTCCTTGCGCTTGGCTCTTGCCGCTCTGATTGCCGCTACTGGCCTTCCGCTATTGGCTCACGCGCAATCGCAAGACACCCAAAGTCAATCCGTGGCTGATGCCGCCCGCCGCGCCCGGGAGCAGAAGAAAGCTGCCGACAAGCAGCCATCTCCCGTGATCACAAATGATACTTTGAAGCCTGCCGCGCCCGCACCATCCCCGGATGCAGCGCCCGCGCCTTCGGCTCAGCCTGCTGCGGAAGCCTCCAACGCACCTGCGCCTAGCGCCGCACCTGCTGCCGCGGACAAGTCTGCGCCGGGCTCACCCGCTGCCGATGGCGACCAAAAATCCAAGGACTCCGTCGAAGTGGCCGCCCAGAAGCAGCAACTCGCCGAAGCGCAAAAAGAGTTAGACCTTCTGCAGCGCGAGCTCTCCTTGGAACAGGATAACGTCTACTCGAAACCTAGTTCCGCAAGCGACGCCGCCGGCAAGGCCAAGCTGGATGACCTCATACAACAACTTGCAGGCAAGCAGCAGTCGGTCGAAGCTTTGAAAGCGCGTCTCGAAGCTCTCTTGGGGTCAGCGGGCGCCGCTGCTCCGGCAAAGCCACCAACTCCGCCGCAATTTTGATCCTCAAGAACCCGGATAAGAATCTGAATTCGCGCCGAGTCGTCTTTTCCGTCGCCTCGCTCATCCCTATTTCGCTATTTCCCTAAACTTTTTGCACGCATTCCGCGTATTCTCTCCAGCACGAGCGGGTAGATCTTTCCGCGGGACGGATTCCCATGCAATTGACGGTCGACAACCTTAGCAAGAACTATCGCGGTGGTGTGCAAGCGCTGCGCAACGTGCAGCTTTCGCTGAAGCCTGGAGTCCTCGGGTTGCTCGGCCCCAACGGCGCCGGCAAATCCACGCTCATGCGCATCCTCGCCACTATCACGCAAGCCTCCTCCGGCCGCGTCCTGTGGAACGACAATGACATCGCGCGCAATCCCGACGCGCTCCGCGGCGTCCTCGGCTATCTTCCGCAAGACTTCGGCGTATATCCAAATCTAAGCGCCATCGAATTTCTAGACTACCTCGCGGCCGTTAAAGGAATTCCCGCAGCTGCCGCGCGCCGGCGTATCTCGGAGCTGCTAGCGCTCGTAAATCTAGCGGACGCCGCCAAGCGCCCTCTCGGCGGATATTCCGGCGGCATGCGCCAGCGTGTTGGCATCGCCCAAGCGCTCCTTAACGACCCGCAGCTGCTCATCGTTGACGAGCCCACCGCCGGCCTCGATCCCGAAGAACGCGTCCGCTTTCGCAATCTTCTTTCGGAGTTGGCCGGCGAGCGCATTGTCATTCTCTCGACGCACATCGTTTCCGACATCGAAGCCGTGGCCACCGATATCGCCATTCTCGCTCACGGTCAGCTCCTCGCTCACGGCGCGCCGGAAGCTCTTCTCTCGCAAGTCACAGGAAAAATTTGGGAAGTCGTCGTCCCCAGCGCCGAGATACCCGCTCTTCGCGGAAAGCATCTCGTCAGCAGCACCGCCCATCGCAGCGACGGCGTCCACGCGCGTGTCGTCGCCGATTCCGCGCCGTCACGTGAGGCGCGCCAGCTCGAGCCGTCACTCGAAGACGCCTACCTGAGCGTGCTCGCCACACAGCGCAACTCGGCTGCGACCGCCGGAGTCGCTGCGTGAACGCTCCGCGCGCCATCTTTGCCATCGCTCGCGCAGATTTTCTCGAGCGCGTGCGCCGCTATAGCTTCCTCCTCACCTTGTTGTTCGCCGTGTTCCTCGGCTACCTCGCCGCCACAGGCAGAATCACTCTTCATCTTGGCGATTATCGCGGTGTCTACACCTCTGCATGGATCGGCGGGCTGGTAGCCGTCGTCACCACCTGTTTCGTATCTCTCGTCGGCTTCTACATCGTCAAGAACGCCATCGACCGCGACCGCCAGACCGGCGTCGGCCAAATCCTCGCAGCCACGCCCCTTTCGAAAATTTCCTACGCCCTCGGCAAATTCCTCAGTAATCTCGCCGTTCTTTCCTCCATGGTCGTGGTGCTCGCCGTTGCCGCCGTGGCTATGCAATTCTTTGCAGCCGAAGATCCCCACCTCGATACCATTGCCTTGCTCGCTCCTTTCATCGTCATCGCGTTGCCTGCCATGGGCCTCATTGCCGCGCTCGCTCTACTGTTCGAAACGCTTCCGCTTCTGCGCGGCGTCTTCGGCAACGTCGCGTGGTTTTTTGTGTGGTCCATCCTGGGCATCGGCCTTCCTGAGATCACTGGTAAGCACTGGCTCGATCCCATGGGCTTGATGACTGTCGCCGACAGCATGATCGAAGGCGCCAAAGCCAATATCCCCGGCTACAAAGACAGTTTTTCGCTCACCATCGCCGACGCCCCCGCCAAAATCGTAGACACGTTTCGGTGGCAAGGCGTTCCCTGGACCAGCGAAATGATTCTTCTGCGTATTGGCTGGATGCTCGCCGCCGTCGTCATCGTCCTGCTGGCCGCGATGTTTTTCGATCGCTTCGATCCCGTGAGCTGGTTCTTCCCGTCCGTTCGAAAAATAAAAAAAGTCTCGACGGCGCGCGCCGCCGAGCAACTCGCAGCAGGCGCGGCAGCTTCAGCGAATCCCACCGCAGCCGTTCACCTTACGCCTCTGGCATCCGCAGCTCGCAGCAACGCCTTCAGCCGCATTTTTGCTGCTGAGCTGCGGCTCGCGTTAAAAGGCCTCCGCTGGTGGTGGTATTGCGTCGCAGCCGGACTGCTTATCGCTCAGTTCGCTTCACCGCTCGAAATATCCCGAGGCCCTCTGCTTGGCGTGGCGTGGATTTGGCCGGTCATGGTCTGGTCTGCCATGGGTTCGCGCGAATCGCGATTCGGCACACGCTCGTTACTCTTCTCATGCGCCAAAATTCTTCCACGCCAATTGGTGGCGTGTTTTCTTGCCGGTCTGACGGTCGCTATCCTAACCGGCGCGGGAGCCGGTGCAAGACTTCTCCTCGCCCGCAGTTTCACTGGCCTTTTCGCCTGGTCCGCCAGTGCGCTTTTTCTCCCCGCTCTTGCCCTAGCTCTAGGCACCTTCAGCGGCACCGGAAAACCGTTCGAAGGACTCCTCACCGCCATCTGGTACGTCGGCCCCATGAACCACACTCCCGGCCTCGATTTCACCGGAACAGCCAGCGGCCCGCACACCGTTTCCTACGCTTTCACCTACCTCGCCATCACCGCCGCTCTACTAGTCTCCGCCTACGCCATCCGCGCCCGCCAACTCCGCTCGATCTAGCCGAGTCCCCGTAAGCTACTCACTACTCACTTCCTCACCCGCAACCCCACCACAATCCCTTGTGCTCATTTCTCTTGACACCACAGGTCAGTAGCCGCAGAATCCTCGCCAACAATTCTGTTTCGGCCGCCCAAGGGAGCTTCTGCCACACAAGTTAGACCGTGGCGCGAAGCTGGCTGGCCACTGAGGGAGTCCACATGCAGTATCTGCCCGGCTTCACCGTGCAATGCATCAATCCATTGTGCGAAGCGCGCGGCCACTGGCTCCGCGCCGATGCCACTGGCCCCATCGCCGACGATGGCCGCTGCCCCTGCTGCGGAGATTTCCTCCGCAACGTCCCTCCGCCGCTCAGCCCGCGCTTCCGCATGCGCCCGCGCCCGCTAACAGCGCGCCCGCCCCTCCGTCCGCGCCCTCGCTGATCCGGCAACAATCGGCGGCGCTCCGCAACCGCCAGCCGCGTAGAGATTTGTTCGTTCCAGTTTTTCGTTTCACCGGTAGGTTTCCCCGCGCACGCATCTAAACAGGTATACACTCCTCGCACACTCTTCTCCCAGATTCTCATGTCTTTCGCACTCACGCAGCGCCCGAACAGTTTGGAGGATGGATGGCGACAGTCGCGGCACAGGTCGGCGATACCGTTAAGGTTCAGTCCGGACCTCCGGGGCGGCGTTACGATCACTTCTTTTTCTCAGGAATGGCTTTGCTGCTTCTCGCCACCGTTTTTCTAGGCTTTGCACGCACGTACTATCTCGCTGGAGTTTTCCACGCACCGCTACCCAGCCTCACCATTCACGTTCACGGCGCTGCCTTTTCCACCTGGATCCTCTTGCTCGTCACGCAGACTTCACTCGTCGCCGCGGGCCGCGTGGACATTCACCGCCGCCTCGGCCTCGCCGGTTTCTTCTTGGCATGTGTCATGGTGATCCTCGGAGTTTTGGCAGCCACCCAGGGGCTCGCCCGTCCCAACACGCCCTCGGGGATTGATGTGAAGAGTTTTTACGTGATTCCGATGACGGACATGCTCATCTTCGCCGTCCTGGTATTTTTCGCGTTCCGCGCCCGCTTTAATCCCTCAGCGCACAAACGCATCATCATCATTGCCACCGTCGGCATCGCGATCGCCGCCATCTCTCGCTGGCCTTTCGCATTCGTCCAGAGGAAACCGCTCGTGGCCGCGCTGCTTTCCTACGGCTTTCTACTCGTTCTCGCAGCTTACGACCTGTGGTCCACGCGCAAAATTCACCGCGCCACACTCTGGGCCAGCGTCTTCCTAATCCTCCTACAGCAAGTACGCCTGCCCATCGGCCAAACCGCTGCCTGGCACGCTTTCGCCACGTGGGCGCAAAGCCTGGGCCGGTAGTGTTCGTTTGACCTTCTACGCTGGGCAGTCATAGCATGCTGATCACATTTTTGAGGATTGACGATGAAATGGAAATTTCTGGCTCTTCTACTGACTGCTAGTACGGCTGGGCTGGCTCAAGCTCCGGGGACGGAATCGAATCATGCAAAACCCGGAGTGCGAGACGTACAAATGCCGTTTGCTTCCTTGAAACCAATCGCCACATTCAAAATCGGTGAAACAGCAGATTGGGTGTTGGTGACCGGCGACTCTGTGTGGATAGCAGGGTCCAAGCCGTATTCCGTCCAACGAATAGATCCTGCCACGAACAAGATCGTTGCGAAGGTCGATCTTCCCGCCGAAGCTTGCTCAGGCCTCGCGTTCGGCTTTGGCAGCCTCTGGATTCCGCTCTGTGGAGAGCCAGGTTCGCTTGTCAGAGTAGACGTCGCAACGAACAAAGTCAGCGCCACACTTCCCTTGGGACCAGCTGGCGAGGAGGGAGGAATCACCGCCAGCACCGACAGCATCTGGCTTGTTACAGGCAAGGAAGGCACGCTCACTCGAATCGATCCGGGAACAGAGAAGGCGCGGCAGAAAATTGCGGTTCCACCAGGTTCTTACAACCCAGTCTTCGCGGGCGGCGCGGTCTGGATCACAGGTGTTGAGAGTAAGACTCTGACTGCCGTTGACGCTTCGTCTGGAAGGATCGTGGCGACGATTCCTGTAGGCCCGAAGCCCCGCTTTCTCACATCTGGCGGCGGATCCGTATGGACTTTAAACCAGGGAGACGGAACCATCAGTCGCGTGGACACGACTCGTAAGAAATTGACGACTACAGTAGGCGTCGGAATCCCAGGTCAAGGCGGAGACATTTGCTTCGGGGCTAATTCTGTCTGGGCGACGGTTTTCGACATTCCTCTCAGCCGCATTGATAGCAAGACAAACAAAGTCGTTCGCCAATGGGTAGGCTCCGGCGGAGATTCCATGCGCGTTGGATTCGATTCCGTTTGGCTGACGGATTACCGCAAAGGTTTGCTCTGGCGCTTCAGCCTCAAAGACGCGCTGGGCCACTAATTTTCTAGCTTGCCATGGGTTCCACTTCAATCTTTGATCGAGCAGTTCTGAAAATGTCTCTTTGTGGGCTCTTTGCGTCGCAAAAAAGTAAAAAGGCCTGAGAATCATGAGACTCTCCGGCCTTTTTCAATTCCTTTGAACTACTATTTCGTTAGCCTTCGACGAGGCCCTTCTCGAGCATCTCCTCGTCGCTGAGCCACAGATCGGGGATATTGGCCGACCCGAGCCGAAGAATATCTTCCAGGGCGCCGCGAACTTCTGCAAGCCCGAAGTCCACTCCGATGCGTTCCAGGAGTTCAATCAAAGCGTGCGCCCCCTCGGCAAGTGCCGGCTTCGGCTGAACGCGATCCAACTCCAGTCGGTGATAGGTCACGACATAAATGGCGCTGGGCCCGCCTCCATGCCGAACGATGTGCAGAAATCCGCGCGCCGTCGGTTTTTCCGGGGCCAGTCTTGCGGCCAGCCCTGAACCGGAGGAGTGTACGCTCATCGTGTTGTGTCCCTCGGCCTGGTGAATGTCCTCAACTGCAACCGCTCGTGCTGCCGCAGTTTCCGCACTTATAGCAGGCGCCGTTTGGCACCATGAGCATGCCGCACTCGGAGCAAGTCGGTGCGCCTTCGTGCGCGTCGCGCAGCTTGGAAGAGGAGTTCGCCGCCGCCGGCAGAGAAGCCATCGCGGCGTCCATCATCATCTGAACGGGTTGCACCGGCGCGACGGTCACGGCCTGGTCGCTGTTCAGCTTCAGATAGTCGGAGGAGATAAACCGCCCGCCCAGCCAGCGCGCGAGATAATCCAGCACCGAAGAAACAAAACGGATATTCGGATTCGCCGAAATGCCCGACGGTTCGAATCGCGTGTTCACCAGTTTGTCGACAAACACTTTGAGGGGCACGCCGTATTGCAAACCGAGCGATACGGTCAGCGCGAGGCCGTCCATGACGCCGGAAAGCGTCGAGCCTTCCTTGGACATCTTGATGAAAATCTCGCCAGGCCGGCCGTCTGGGTACATGCCCACGGTGATGTAGCCTTCGTTCGCGCCCACGCTGAACTTGTGCGTAATCGAAGCGCGCTCCACCGGCATTTTTTCGCGAACCGCGCGCGCGAAGAGTTCACGCTGCATCGGTTCTGCTGCCGCTGCTGGCGCGGATTCGGTTTTCTTTTCGTCTTTCGAGCCGCCCGCGTTGAGCGGCTGCGAGCGCTTCGAGTTATCCCGGTAGATGGCCACGGACTTCAGTCCCAGCTTCCAGGACTCGATGTACGCATTTCCGATGTCTTCGATCGTGGATTCTTCAGGCATATTGATAGTCTTGGAGATCGCGCCGGAAAGGAACGGCTGCGCGGCCGCCATCATTCCCACGTGTCCTGTCCACGCGATAGATCGTCCGCCGCCCAGTGGTGCAAGGGAGCAATCGAAAACCGGCAGGTGTTCCGCTTTCAAGTACGGGGCGCCTTCGATTTTTCCTTGCTTGTCGATGTAAGAGACGATTTCGCTGGTTTGCTCGGGCGTGTATTCAAGCCTCATCAGAGCTTGTGGCACGGTGTTGTTGACGATTTTGATCAAGCCGCCGCCAACCAGTTTCTTGTGCTTTACCAGCGCCAGATCCGGCTCAATTCCCGTGGTGTCGCAATCCATCATGAAGCCGATCGTGCCTGTGGGCGCCAGCACGGTGACTTGCGAGTTCTTGTATCCGAACTTTTCGCCGTGGGCCAGCGCGGTGTCCCACGATTCCTGCGCCGCCATGAAGAGTTCTGTCTGCACGTGCTCCGGCTTGATGCCGCGCATCGAGTCGCGATGCATGCGCATCACGCCGAGCATCGGTTCGCGGTTCACTTCGTAACCGGGGAACGGTCCCATTCTTTCCGCAATGCGCGCGGACTGCGCGTACGCTTCGCCGCACATCAGAGCTGTAATCGCTCCGCCCATGTCGCGCCCTTCAGCGGAATCATACGGCAGCGCGAGCGACATCAGCAGCGCGCCCAGATTGGCGTAGCCCAAGCCGAGCGGCCGGAAACTGTGCGAATTCTCCGCAATGCGCGGCGTCGGGTAGCTGGCGTTGTCCACCAGGATTTCTTGCGCCGTGATCGTCACGTCCACGGCATGCTTGAACGCGGTCACGTCAAACTGTCCGCTGGTCCCGAGAAACTTCATCAAGTTTAGTGAAGCCAGGTTGCACGCCGTGTCGTCGAGGAACATGTACTCCGAGCAGGGATTCGAGGCGTTGATGCGCGCCGTGTTGCTCGATGTGTGCCAGCGGTTGATTGTGGTGTCGTACTGCATGCCCGGATCGCCGCAGTGCCACGTGGAATCGGCGATTTTGTACAGCAGGTCGCGCGCGCGCATTTTTTCGGCGGGCTGACCATCCGTTACATTGCGCGTCCACCAGTCACGGTCTTCTTCTGCCGCGCGCATGAAGTCATCTGTCACGCGCACCGAGTGGTTCGCGTTCTGGAAGAAAATCGAAGCGTAAGCGTCGCCATCGATACCGGCGTCATAACCCTGTTCGATAAGAACTTGCGCTTTGCGCTCTTCCTTCATCTTGCATTCGATGAATTCGACGATGTCCGGATGATCGATATTGAGGATGACCATTTTGGCCGCGCGCCGCGTCTTGCCGCCACTCTTGATCACGCCCGCGAACGCGTCGAAACCCTTCATGAAACTGACCGGGCCGGAGGCAATGCCGCCGCCAGAAAGAGTTTCCTTGCTCCCACGAAGCGAAGAGAAATTGGTGCCCGTTCCGGAGCCCCACTTGAAGAGCATGCCTTCCGTCCGCGTCAAGCCCATGATCGATTCCATGTTGTCTTGCACGGAATTGATGAAGCATGCCGAGCACTGCGGCTTCGGCTGCACGCCCACGTTGAACCACACGGGCGAATTGAACGCCATCTTTTGTTCGACGAGCAGGTGTGTCAGTTCGTCGCGAAACGCGTCGCGCGATGCGTCGGAGGCGAAGTAGCCGCCTTCCTGGCCCCAGCGCACAATGGTGTTCACCACGCGGCTGATGAGCTGGCGCACCGAGCCTTCGCGCTCTTTCGAGCCGGGCTTCCCGTGAAAATACTTGCTGGTGACGATGTTGGTCGCCGTCTGCGACCAGCCCTTCGGCACCTCGACATCTTCCTGGCGGAAGATCGTCACACCCTTTTCGTTTCCGATCAGGGCGGTGCGCTTCTCCCATTCCACTGCGTCGAACGGTGAAATCTTTCCATCCGTAAAGTACCGTTCAAAAGGAAGGCCTTTGTGTGTTGCTGCTCCCGTATTCTCCGGAGTCGTATCCGTGATCGGGGAATTCCCAGTCATTGCGTGTTTCACTGTCGCCATCCCGCTCCTCCGCCACCCCGGGCTCACCCTTTTCGCGGGGAACCCCATAATTTTAACTCTACTTAGCCCACTCACCCTACTTGCTACACCCTTCAGGGGGCTGGGTTGCCCTGAAGGTCACCGCAAATTAGATCCAAGTGTCCCCGTACATCCGACCAGAGAAAAAGGCGACCGCTGAGCAGCCGACCTTTTCATCGACCGCCTCGCGGTCACCTACGAAAGTCGTTACGAAACGCCAATGCTCTGCCGCTGGCTGGTGAGTCTCACACAGCCGCATAGCAAATCCCGCGCCTGAATTACGGGCGCGGAGCTGAACTTCGCGCTCGATTTTTTTGTTTAGAACCCGGCTGGCTACGTAGAGTCATTACGGACCTATTCAACACCCTCGACTCGGTCCGCCTGGCGCTTCCACGTCCCCCGAATCTGGAATGGCAGTATCAATGGGTGTGAATTTCCTGTCAAGGGAAAAACGCAAAATGTGGTTGACGTTTTGGTACCACGTCTATTTGTAGTGGTGCCCTTTCTGGGCAACTACTTCCCTTGCAACGACTTTCGTCAGCTTTCGGCACGCGCTACACTGGCAGAATCTTATCCCAGATGAAGCGCGTACTCCTCATTGTCTCACTTGTTTTTGTTTCCGTTCTCGCCGCGCGACTCTCCGCGCAGAAACAAGTGCAACCATCCACTACGTCCGAGATGCACTCGGCCTACGGCGAAAAACTTCACATCGCCGGCGTTCCGAATTCCGGAAAAATCAACGAGCATTTGTATCGCGGCGCACAGCCGCGGGATCCGGGTTTGCTCGAGCTGAAAAAAATCGGCATCACCACGATCGTAAATCTTCGCGGTGAAGACCCGGACAAATTTGGCTGGGAAGAAAAAAGAACCGAATCATTGGGCATTCGCTTTGTTCACATCCCGGTGGATGGGTGGTCGCCTCCGACAAACGAGCAAGTGGCGCAATTTCTTTCTCTCTTTCGCGATAATCCGCAGGAAAAAGTTTTCGTCCACTGCCGCTTCGGCGACGATCGCACCGGCGTTTTTGTCGCGAGCTACCGCATGGCCTTTGAAAAATTGCCGGCGGAGCAAGCTCTGAAAGAAATGTATTATTTCGGATTCAACGGGACGTGGCATCCTTCGATGGCTGATTTCGTGCGAAATTTTCCAGCGGGCTTGAACAACGCGCCGGCCCTTGTGCCGTTCAAAAACAAGGACTGACGCACGATTTTCGCGCTGCATCCCGGCTCCTGCAAGTACTCGGTACTTCCGCATTTCTCTCGGCGCAGAAATTCCGGGCCGCTTCCTTGCTGCGAACGAGAAAATCCGTGATGCGCTTTGCTGCTTCCGAAAATTCCGGCTTGCCAGTGCGGCCGGCCGCGCTCCGTAAATTAGAGCCTGCTTATTTAGTTCTTTCGCTCTAGTACCTTCGTACTCTTCTCAGTAGCACGCTTGCTTCATTTAATGAAACAACCCCTTCCGATACTCTTCTACTTAGTTCGACAGCATCGCTCTGAGGGAAAGGCCACCATGCAAGTAGGCCGCTATCAAGTTATCGACGTGATCGGCGCCGGCGCGAACAGCAAAGTCGTGCGCGCGCACGATCCCATGATCGGGCGCATCGTCGCCATCAAACTCTTTTCACCTGCGCTGGCGCAGGGCGCCGGCCGCGACCGCTTCCTGCAAGAAGCGCGCGTTGTGGGCCAACTCTCGCATCCCTGCGTGGTAACGCTGCACGACATGGGAATCGACGAGCCGACGCAAACGCCCTATCTCGTGATGGAGTTCATGGAAGGGCAGCCGCTCGACAAAATTCTCGCCAAGGGAAGCATTCCTCTTCCGCGCGCTTGCGCGTGGACAGGCGAGATCGCTTCGGCTCTGCATGTGGCGCATCGCAGAGGCGTGATTCATGGCGACATCAAACCCGCTAACATTTTGATTCTCGATGATGGCCGCGTGAAACTGACCGACTTCGGCATGGCGCGCCTCGCCAGCCACGATAAGAAAGACACGCCGCTGCTCGGCACTCCAGCTTATTGGTGCCCGGAACAAATCTTGGGAAGGCCGCAGGACGCGCGTTCCGACATTTTTTCGCTCGGCGTAGTTCTCTATGAGATGGCCACGGGCAAGCGCCCCTTCGATTCCGATTCGCTCCAAGGAATTTGCACGCGAGTGCTTTCCTCGAAGCCACTTCCGGTTTCGCAGGCGAATCCTTCCGTGCCGGCCACATTCGACGCGATTGTTGCCAAGACACTGGAAAAGGACCCCGCGCATCGCCATCAGTCCGCTGATCTCCTGGCCACCGAATTGTATCCACTGGCTCGCCGCAAGGTTGCGGCGCCGGTTCCACAGCACACTAGCTTTCGCGAGCGTGCCACACGATTGTTGCGCTCCGCATGAGCCCTATTGTCCAAACGAACCGCTACAAAATCCTTGAGACTCTGGGTTGCGGCTGGGCAAGCCGCGTCGACAAGGCGCGCGATACCGTTATTGGCCGCACTGTCGCGCTGAAATCTTTCCAGCAAGGCTTCGGCAAAAACAGCGAGCAGCAATTCCTCCGCGAAGCGCAGACCATCGGGCGCCTTTCTCATAACTCGATCGCGCAACTCTACGATGTGAGCACGGATGCCAGTGGCACGCCGTTCTTGGTGATGGAATTCATTTCGGGAAGAAACGTCGAACAAATGCTGGCGCAATCGCCGATACCATTTGCTAGCGCTGCCGTGTGGGGCGCCGATCTGGCATCCGCGCTCGGTTATGCCCATCGTGCGGGCATCATTCATGGCGACGTGAAGCCCAGCAACATTCGCGTCACCGAAAATGATCAAGTAAAGCTCGTGGATTTCGGCGTGGCGCGATTCGCTTCGCAGGTTTCAGGCTCTGACCGTGTGCTCGGCACGCCTGCTTATCTGTCGCCGGAGCAAATTGAAGGACAGAAACAGGATGGACGGTCGGATTTGTTTTCGTTGGGAGTAGTGCTGCATGAGATGATCACCGGTGTCCGGCCGTTTTCTGGAAATTCGCTCGGCGAGGTCTGCGCGCAAATTCTTACGGCGAATCCCATTCCGCCGTCGAAGCACAATGCAGCGATTCCGGCCGCGTTTGACCGGATCATCGCGAGATGCCTTGCCAAGAATCCTGGTGAACGCTACCAGACCGGCAACGATCTGGCGCGCGCCCTCTATCTCGTCGCCCGCGCCGGCGACAAGCTTACCGCGCTGCCGAAACGGCACTACTGGTTTATGCGGCCCGCGCATCCACGCGATCTACTGGCCATCGCGGCGGCCGCCCTCCTGCTTGCGGGCACAGTGAGCGCTGCAGATTCTCTGCGCGCTTGGATTCGGACTCGGTCTACTCCGGCGATCGCTTCCGTCCCGGAGAAATCTTCCGAAGATTTTGCGTTTGCGAAGCGCGCGCACATTCCCACGCAGCCGCAAGTTCGCGTGCCAGCAGAAAGCCCTCCGCAGAAATCCGCTGGAAAGCTAAAGACTCCTTTGCGCAAGCGCACGACGTCCGTAGAGGTGCCGCAGGCACAGCCGATTTCACTTGCGGAGCCTGCCTCAGCCGATCAGCCGCGTCGATAATTTCGATTCTCGGACTGACTCGGAATTCCAGATAGCGTTCCGGGAGCGTCGGCGAGTCCAAAAGATGCTGTTGGCCCCCAAATCTTCCTGGAGGCTACGCGGAGAGATCAAGTTTCGTAATAACACTTGGCTTGCCCACGTAAAGACGCGGCTGCACGACTAATGGTGCCACTCGCGCAACGACCGTGAGAATTAGGAAACCCAGTGGCAAGCAGAACAAAAGCAGCCGCAGGTCGCGGATTCCCGATATCCATAAGAGAGCAAGACTAAGGCAGGCACTAAGTAGAACTAGAACACGCGAATATAAGATCGAGGCGTGGAGCGGAACCTGGCATTGGATGCATTGAAAGTCTTCCCGAAAGATCAGCTTGGAAGGGGGCATTCTGCGATTGCACTGAGGACATCTCACACCATATCTTCCGTCTTTTGGGACTCGCATCAACTGATACCAAGTCTTCGTAAAGTTGCGATCGCTGCGAACATACGGACGTTACTCGTAGCGCAATGCTTCGACAGGATCCAGCTTCGCCGCTTTCATTGCCGGCCAAACGCCGAAGACAAGACCGATGCTCACGCTGACGATGATCCCCGTCGCAGCAGCCCATATCGGCACGCTGCCAGGCCATTTCAGGCCCAGGCGCACAAGAATCACCAAGCCATTCACCAAAACGAGCGCAATGACTCCACCTGCTCCGGTGAGCGTCATAGCCTCCAGTAGGAATTGCCAGGTGATATCGCCACTCTTGGCGCCGATGGCTTTGCGAATGCCGATCTCACGCGTCCGTTCGGTCACGCTGACAAGCATGATGTTCATCACGCCGACACCGCCGATCAGCAGGCCGACGCCGCTGAGAACGATCGTGGCGAGAGCGACCATGCCGAGAATGCTATGGAACTGCTCGATCTCCTGCTGCGAGGTGTTGATCGAGAAATTATTTTTGGCGTCGTAGGGAACGTTACGGCGACGGCGGAGCACTTCTGTCGCCTGGTCCACCGCCTGATCCAACTGGTTCGGATAGGCTTGGAATCGGATCTGGTTTTCGTAGGCGCCAGGATAAATCTTGCGAAGGGTGTTGTAGGGGATCAGTACGCGCTTGTCTTCGTCGTCAGCGCCGAACATGCCTTTGGGTTTTTCGACGACACCGATCACGCGGAACGGCGAGCCATCGATCATCACGTCTTTACCGACAGGCGAACCCTCGGGAAATAGAACGGGCGCGGCGTTTTCGCCGAGCATCACAACTTTTTCGCGATGCAGGTCGTCGCCTTCGCTGATGAAGCGGCCTTCGAGGGTCGAAGCATTTGCGTAGACCTGGCCGAAATTGGGCTGCACGCCGCGGAAATCGATGGAGGTCACTTCGCCGGACTTGGTGCGAACTTTGTGGTCTTGCTCCCACCAGGTCAGGAAAACCGTAACATCCTTGATCGCGGGACAGCGCTCTTGAATGGCCACCGCATCTTCGAGCGTTAGAGGCTTGCGCTCGCGTTCGTCCTTGGGACGGCGGCCGCCGTTGTGCGGGCCTTGCTCGAAGCGGGAGACAAACCCGGTGTCCGCGCCATACTGCTTGATGTTTTCCTGGACTTGCGCGTCGAAGCCGGTAATCAGAGCGGCCACCAGCATGATCACGCTGACGCCGAGAACCACTCCAAAAACGGTCAGGATGCTGCGCAATTTGTGCGCGCGGAGCGTGTCCATCGCTTGCTTCAGATTTTCGCCGTGTTGCTGTGCCATTGTTTTTTGCGTGATCCCGCCAGGCGGGAATCAGCGCTCCTTAGCCGTCCGCTCGCAGTGCTTCGATAGGATCAAGTTTTGCCGCGCGCATGGCGGGATAAATTCCAAAAAAGAGGCCCACCGCTGTTGAAACACTAAGCGACACAATCACGGCGCTCATGGACGTGCGCATGGGAATCGATGTGGCGGCGCGAGCTGCCGTGACCAGGAGGTAAGCCAAACCAATTCCGATCATGCCGCCCGTGGCGGCTAACACCGCGGACTCCGTTACAAATTGAAGGACGATGTGCTTCTTTCTTGCACCGAGAGAGCGCCGCAGGCCGATCTCTCGCGTGCGCTCGGTGACGCTCGCGAGCATGATGTTCATGATCACGATACCGCCAACCACCAGGAAGATGGCCGTCAATCCAACAGCAACCATGAAGATGTTGCCCGTCAGCTGTTTAAAAAGGCCCATGATGGAATCCGAGCCGATGATCCCGAAGCTGTCCGCCGAATCCCAGGGTTGGTGGCGCCAGGCGCGCAGGAGCATTCGCGCTTCATCCTCTGAAGAGGCCATCATTTCGGCATTGCCTGCCTGCATGAAGAGGGTGAGTGAATCTCTCTGGTTCCCCCATTCCTTGGAGTACGTACCGAGCGGGATATACATGAAGCGGTCCTGCGATTGTCCGAAGGCGCTGCCGATCACGGCCGCGACGCCAACAACGGTGTAGCTGTGGGAGCCCGCGCGGATGGTTTTGCCGATGGGGTCCACGTTATAGAAGAATTTTCTTACCAAGTCTGAGCCGATGAAGGCCACCGGGGAGTGATGCGTTTCATCCGCTTCCGTCAGGAATCGGCCCGAGGCCACGGTCACGCTGCGAACGTCGGAATAATTCGGGGTGACGCCTTCGACGTTCACATCTTCGAGGAGTTCGTTTGCGTAGCGGACGTCCGAGGAAGTGCCGAGGACGGCGGCGATCTGGCTGGTGGTGCGCATACCCTCTTTGAGCTTGCTGAACTCCTCCGAGGTGATAAGAGGGCGCTTTTGCGCTTTAATCCACTCATCGTTGCTGGTGATGATGCCGAAACGGGTTAGAACGTAGACGTTGGCACCGAGATTGGCGACTTTATCCGCGACGTAGAAAGTGAGGCCGTTTACGACGCTCATGACCACAACGAGAGTGGTTACCGCAAGGATGACTCCCAGTAAAGTCAAGAAACTACGTAGCTTATGGGCGCGGAGAGCGTCAAGAGATAGCTTGAACGTCTCACCCACAGTGACGGCGGCGCTGCGGAATCTCGCCAAGCTAAAGGGCACCCTGGCGGATTGCGGGATGACCTGCCCAATGCTTCCCAATCGTTCGATAGGAGCTAAGCCCAAACAAACCTCCACATGCATAAGGTAATACGGGGAAGGGGGTCGATTCGTTCCCAACATATAGACGTTGAAGGGGCTACTTTGCTTTCATTAAATCTTAGCCACTTTGCGCCCTGGCTCATTCTAAAGGGCTTAGGCAGCTCTTATCGAGCTTTGCGGCGATCCGTCGCGGCAAGCGCAACAGCCGGGCGTGTTGAATGCACCGATTTTTCCGTAATTTCGTTGCTTACTGGCACGCGGAAGGCGAGATTCTGACGTGTCTTGAATGCAACAATTGTCTGGAAGCCAGAATCAGATTTAAGATGTGCCTGCGGCCCGGCTGCCGCTTGACCCTATGCGCGCAAGATCGATTATTCTCGTTGCTGGACTCGGGCTGCTCGCGGCTATCGCCGGCCTCTCCTCAGCCCAGGAAGCTGGAGCGCCCACTCGCCCTCAAACCGAGACGGAGAAGGCGGCCCTGCTGGACCTGGTGCTCGTCAATGAGAAAAAGGGTGACGAGGCCATGAATTTATACGAGCGCGTCGAGCGTGTGGAACTCCTTAAGAACGCAGGAGATCCTCAGCCAGGGGATATTAAGGTGTCGCGCGTATTTCCGGCTGGAACAGGAGTGGACCACATACCGATTGGCCTGGATGGCAAACCTGCAGACTCTGACGCTTATCACGCGGAGCTTGTGAAGCTCGAAAAGGCGCTTTCCTGGGCGGGAGAAGATGGCCATGCGCAACGCGACGCCTACGACAAGATCGCCAAAAAACTAAAAGAGCGCGACGATTTGATTGACGCCACGCGCACCGCGTTTCTCTACACCTTTGTTTCCACGGAAATGCGCGCTGGCCGCGTGCTCTTTAAATACACCATGGAGCCGAATCCAGCTTACAAGGCCACATCGCGAACTACTGCTATCTTTGCAAAGGTTCGCGGGTTTGTGTGGATCGATCCAGAGGCGGGGCAGCTCGCGCGCGTGGAAGGCGAGGTCACGGGGGACATTACGGTCGGACTGTTCCTTGCGAAAGTTTATAAAGGCAGTCATTTCATGCAGGACCGTTATGAAATGCTCCCGGGCCTATGGATGCCCTCGTTTTCTCAGTACGATTTCGATGGGCGAAAACTCTTCAGCGCTATTTCCATTCACGAACGAACTTTTTACAGCCAATACCGCCGCATTGGCCCCCCCAAAGAAGCCCTGGCGATGGTTCGTGCCGAATTAGGCAAGCCCGCCGGAGCCGTCGCAGATCGCTGAAACTTTGTCCGGTATACTGGGTTTAAGGTACTAGAACCAACCTCAGCCCTCGGAAATATCGGAGGCTTTATGACCCGGTCATACCCTATTTGGAGTGCACTCGCTTTCTGCGGGCTGCTGAGCTGTTCCTCGTGCTTTGCGCAGAGTCCTGCGCCTTCAAACTCTCCGGCGCCAAGTCCTGCTCCGGCAACTTCACCGGCGCAGCCGGCGGATGCGACCGCCCCAGCAGTAGCAGACCCCAAAAAGACCAAGCGAGTCTGGACGAATGACGACGTTAGTGGGTTGACTGGACCCATTTCGGTAGTCGGTATTTCAAAAAATCCGGGGAAATTGGGCGCGGGCGCAAAGGCGGACCCGCAATACATCGCGAATACCAAGAAGGAACTTGCGAAACTGCGGTCGCAGCTGGATGACGCGGACAAGCAGCTCGCGGATCTTAAGGACTTCAGCGAGGGGAAGCCGCCAGCCACTACCGGAGGCTACCAGATCAATAAAGGGTACAACCGCGAGCCAGTGGACCAGCAAATTGTTGGGTCTGCAGGAAAAGAAGAAGCAGCTGCAGGATAAGATTGATGCGCTGCTCGATGAGGCGCGTAAGAAGGGCGTGCAGCCGGGCGACCTGCGGTAACCGCCATTTCTAGTGCGCGCGTGTTTCTGGATCGATCGGGACTGCCTTCGCTAATCTCTTCGACAACGGTTTCGGGGCGCTGTAAAATTTGCGGGCCCGATTGGTGCGGGCAACTATGGGCCGCCGTTGGCACGCCTTTCGAGTCGTCCCCCTTCTTTCTGTTGTGATTGCTGCGGCACGGTTTGCCTCCTTCGGTTCTAGTTCTTGTGGCGCGCAGAGCGGTGGCTTCGATCTCGCTGGAAATCCTGTGGATCCCCTTAAATTGGCTGGCGGAAAAGTTGTTGTGCTGGTGTTCGTGCGCACGGATTGCCCGGTTTCCAATCGGTATGCGCCGACAATTCAGAAATTGAGTGCGGAACATGAGGGAAAGGCTGCGTTTTGGCTGGTTTATCCGAGTAAGTCGGAATCCGCTGAAGTGATACGCAAGCATGAACGCGAATACGGTTACAAAATTCCGGCGCTTCGCGATCCCGAACATGCACTTGTGAAAGTGAGTCTGGTGCAGATCACGCCTGAGGTTGCGGTGTTCGACGCTCAGCGGCATCTGGTCTATCACGGGAGGATCGACAATCTTTACGAGGATGTTGGGCGGGCGCGAAACACTGCCACGACGCATGAGCTGGACGATGCGATTGCAGCCGCGATTAGCGGCAAGAGTTTGGATGTGAGCGCGACTCACGGGGTGGGATGCTACATTTCGGACGTGGAATGACGGGCTCGCAGAAAACTCTTTCTGGATTCTTGATTGTTCTTGGCGTTGCATCCGCTGGATTTGCGGCGCGCCACATTGAAGCCACGCGTCAATCGGCGCTGAAGCCAGCAGGAACGCACTCGCAAGTTACGTTTAACCGCGATATTGCACCGATTGTTTATCGTAATTGCGCGCAATGCCATCATCCCGGCGAAGCGGGGCCCTTCCCGCTGCTCACTTATGCGGACGTAAAAACGCACGGGCGACAGATTGCGTTCGTCACCAGCAAACACATCATGCCGCCGTGGCTTCCAGAGCCGGGCGAGCTGCGTTTTGCGGATGAGCTTCGCCTAACGGATGCGGAAATCTCAATGATTCAAGCATGGGTGGACCAAGGAGAGATCGAAGGCAATCCATCGGAACTTCCACCTCAGCCAACTTTCAGCGTGGGCTGGCAATTGGGCAAGCCTGACGTAATCGTGCGCGCCACGAAACCGTACTTGCTCCCTGCGGGCGGCAGCGATTCCTATTGGAATTTTGTGTTTCGTACGCCGGTGCATCGTTCGCAATGGTTACGAGCGATTGAAATCCGGCCCGGCGATAAACGGCTTGTACATCATGCAAACGTTTTGGTGGACCGCGAAGAAAACGGACGAAGACTTGAAAAAGAGCCAGGGGCCGGGTTCGGCGGAATGGAACTCATCATTGAATCAGAAGCGTTTGATCCGGACAGTCATTTTCTTTTCTGGAAGCCCGGATCTCCGCCGTATGTCGAACCCGATGGCATGGCGTTGCGGCTGGACAAGAACACCGATCTGGTTTTGAACACGCACTTCCAACCTTCGGGAAAGCCGGAACTGATTCAGCCAACGCTGGGGCTCTACTTCACGGACAAGCCCGCGACGATGCACCCCATCCTGCTGCAGCTTGATAATGACCGCATGCTGGACATCCCGCCGGGCGAAAAGAATTTTCTGGTTTCCGACGACTTCACTTTACCGGTGGACGCCAGCGTTTTAGCTATCTATCCGCACGCGCACTATCTCGGAAAAGATATGCTAGCGACCGCGACGTTGCCGGACGGAACAAAGAAAACGCTGATTCACATCGGGAACTGGGATTTGAACTGGCAGGCGGTCTATCGCTATGCGCAGCCCGTGGACTTGCCAGCGGGAACGGCGATCTCCATGCGCTTTACATACGACAACTCGGTGGACAACATTCGAAATCCCAACCAGCCACCTAAGCGAGTGGTGGCGGGTAATCGTGCTAGCGACGAGATGGCGCACTTGTGGCTGCAAGTGCTGCCAAAGGAATCGTCCGACGCTGCCGATCCGCGCGTGGCGATTCAGGAAGCGCTGGCATTGCATCACATTCAAAATAATCCCGAGGATTTCGAAGCTCACTACAACCTCGCGGCACTCTTTCAAATGAAAGGGAATCTTTCAGGGGCGGTTTTGCAATTTACGGAGGCCGTTCGCATTCGCCCCCAAGACCCCACAGGCAACAACGCGCTGGGCGCCGTTCTTTTGGCGAGCGGCAACGTTGCGGGAGCGATCGCTTGTCTAAACACCGCACTCGCGGGGCGACCGGACTATTTCGATGCTCATTACAACCTCGGGAATGCGCTGGCGTCGCAGGGGGACTTCCAGGGAGCGCTTTTGCATTTCCGCGCGGCGGTACGTCTGAATCCACAGGATGCGAACGCAGAAGCAAATCTTGGCAGCGCTTTGGCGGAGACCGGAAATTTGAAAGAGGCGCGAGTGCATTTCGACCGGGCTTTGCAAATTGATCCGAAGAACGAGCTCGCCCGCGAAAACCTGGAACAATTGAATCGCGCTACGCAAGGTCATCCAAATTAGTTTGAATGCCTCGCAGGGATCGCATTTCTCATCTGGCGCGAAGGGCGGGGCCCTTACAGGGTAAACAATCCCCGCCCCTACAGAGGATTTGTGAAGCTTGGCGCTTTGCTGGCGATACGGATGCGCCGCCGGCCATAAACTGGCGCTTGTCACATATGCGCTAGCCAACTCTTTCATGCGCTTTCGCCGTCAAAGCGTCCAGGCTTCGAGTACTCCCTGGGGCTTGAGCATTTGCCGTGCGGGTCACGCAACATTTTCAATCTGAGGGTGTTTCGCAAAAATATCGATCGCCGAACTCATGAAACACGTGCTGCCCAGCTTCGTGTGTCGCAACGCCATTCTCGCTGTCCTGCTCCTCGGCCTAGCCTTCGCAATGGCAACGGTCGGGAGTTCGCACAATCTTTCACATAGAGATCGCGAGCAAATATTTGAAAAAGTGTGGAAAGACGTCGATGAGCATTACTACGACCCGGAATTCGGCGGCGTGAAGTGGCAAGAAGTTCGCCAGCGTTATTCGCTGCTGGTGCAAGCAGCGAAAGAGGATGGGGACTTTTATTCCATCGTCGATCGCATGACGGCAGAGCTGCACGACGCGCACACGCGTTTTAATTCACCGGAACAATGGGAAAATCACAAGAAGCATCGGGGGGTGAGCGTCGGTTTCCGGGCTGGCTATGTGGAAGGCAAAGTCGTCGTGCTGGACGTCTTCTCTGAAAGCAATGCTGCGTACGCGGGCATCCAGCCGGGGATGATCGTGACTGCACTCGACGAACAACCGATTGCGGAACGCTTGGCCGAAGCCACAACGAAAGCATTGCCCTCTTCCACAGCACGCGTCACCAAGCTTCGCATTCTTAGCGATGTATTTGCCGGTTCGCTCGAGACGCCATTCGCCGCCAGCCTCGAGCGCGCCAACGGTTCCCTACTCGACATCAAGTATGCGCGGCAAACACTTTCCATGGAGCCTCGAGTCACGAGTACAAAATTGTCTTCGGGCTACGGATATATCCGTTTCGACGAGTTTCATCCTTCGCTGGTCAAAGACTTTAGGACGGCCGTCGAGAAGCTGCGCGCGACTCCGGGACTGATTCTGGATCTTCGCCGGAACCGCGGCGGGGTTGGAGCTACGCTCGAAGCCATGGCGACGTTATTCTTCAACAGCAAGACTCTGTTCGAACGGAGAATGAGCAGAAAACAGGTTACCGCTTCCGAGCGCAACGGGCACCGAAGCGAAGAGAGGCAAGTCTTCGTGGGAAAGAAAGGAGAACAGATCTTTCCCGGGCCGGTGGTGATTCTGGTGGACGAATATTCAGCGAGCGCGGCAGAAGTTTTTGCAGCTGGGATGCAGGATTCAGGGCGGGCGAAACTTGTAGGCAGTCCGTCATGCGGCTGCGTGCTGGGAATCACGCATGACAGAGTGATGAAGGGCGGCGGCGTGCTGGAAATCAGCGAAATTCTTTGGTTTTCGCCGAAAAACCGCAAGCTCGAGGGCGAGGGTGTGATTCCAGATAGAGTGGCCGTGCCGACGATTGCTTCGCTGCGAGAAAAGCGCGACCTGGTTTTAGAGGCAGGCGAAAAGATGTTGCAAGCGCTGGCGACTGCAAAGGGAACGGGCTCATCCCACTGACGCGCTTCGCTGCTCCCGAGAATTGCGACGAGCTATTCCAATCGCAGAGCACGCATGGGATCGATGGACGCGGCGCGCCAGGCTGGCAAGACGCACGCAACTCCAGCAACGAGAAACAGAATGGAAGCGGCAAGGATCAAGGTCAATGGATCGCGCGAACTGCCTCCCGCCCACGAAGTGACAATGCGGTTCAGAATCACGCTCAAAGTTAATCCGGCGGCGACGCCAACGCTGAGCATCGCGGCGGTGGAGCCGAGGACGAGTTTCACGACGGAGGCGGGACGGGCGCCCAGTGCCATGCGAATGCCCAGCTCTTGCGTGCGCTGGGTGACGCCAAAGGAAACTACGCTGTAGAGTCCCGTAGCAGCGAGCACGAGCGCAAGAACCGCAAAGATGCCAAAGAGCGTGGCGATGAAGCGCTCACGCCCCCAGCCGTCCGTGTCGAGCCACCAGCCGAGCGTGTGATCGCGGCCGACCACCAGCTCCGAATTGACTTCGCGCAGCCGCTCTTTCACGGAGCGGATGGCCGTATCTGGATCGCCGTTTGCGCGCACGATGAACGCTTCATCTGTTGGCAAAATGAAACTGTAGGGCAGAAAAATCGCGGGCTTTACGGGGTGATCCAAGCTGTCGTTTTTTGCGTCGCCGACTACGCCGATGACTTCGAGCCAACCGTCCGGAGATTGCGCGGAAAGCAGATTGGGTTGATCGATTTTCAGTTGCGGGCTGCGCACACTCTGGCCGATGGGATCGAGATCGCCGAGATACTGCTTCACGAAAGCTTGATTCACCATGGCGAGATGAGCGGCGCGCTTGGACTCGGCGTCGTCGAAAATTCTTCCGCGCAGCAGTGGGATGCGCAGGGTCGAGAGCAATTGCGGACTGATGAGTGTCAGCACGGCTTGCGCGTCCGTCAAGGCCGGTTTGCTTTGGACTTCAATCTTTGCGTTGAAGCCTCCGAAACCGGGGAACCATGTGTTGGAAACGCCGGCTTCTGCGACGCCAGGTGTTTGCGCGACGACCAGACGAATCATTTCGTTTTCGTTGATGCGCTCCTGCCAAGTCGTTGTGGCGCCTTTAGGTAAAGCGACGTTCATGGCAAAAACGTGGTCGGGGTCGAATCCGAGCGGCGTGTGCACTTTAGCTACGAACGTCTTCATGGCTCCGCCGGCGCCCGCAAGGAGCAAGAGCGTGAGCGCCACCTGGCCAGCAATCAGCAAACGGTGCGTGTTGCGGCTGCGCGCGCTGCCGGTGAGCTTTGCGCTGCTGGCTTGAATGAGGGCACCAAGCTGAGGCCGCGAGAGTTGATACGCCGGAGAAATTCCGAAGAGAATTCCTGTGAGCAAGGCAATCGCCGCACTGAAGATCAACACCATCGCGTTTACGTGGATGGCAGCCTCGTGCGGAAACGAATAGTAGGGAAGCATGGTGGAGAGAGCTTTGACTCCCCAATAGGCGGCGAGCACGCCGAGAGCCGCGCCCGTCACGGAAAGAAGTACCGACTCCGTGAGGAGTTGGCGGATCAGCCGCCCACGTCCCGCACCCATGGAAGTGCGCACGGCAAGCTCGTGCTGGCGCGCCGTTCCTCTAGCGAGCAAAAGGATGGAAACGTTTGCGCAGCCGATGAGCAGGAGCACAACGACGGCTCCGAACAAGAAGACGAGTGTTCCAGCGAAGCGGCCCAAGACCTCTTCATTGAGCGAGACAATCTTGACGCGTCTCTCTTGTGGATAATTCTTTGGGTCGTCTTTCGCAAAGCGGTCCACCAGCGATTGCATCTCAGCCTGAGCGGCCGGATATTTGATGCCGGGCTTCAGTTTTACGAAAGAATTCCAGTAATAGTGCGGATCGGCGGAGGGCATAGCCGGCGTGTAGACGTCATCATCGCCCCAAGTGAAACGCGGCGGGACGACGCCGATGACCGTGTAGGGTTTGTGGTCTAGCTCGATCAACTTTCCAATCACGTCGTGGCTCGCGCCATATTGCCGTTGCCAGAAGAGATAGCTGAGCACCGCGACGGGCTCGGGGTTGCCGCCGGGAGCGTCGGCGGGACTGAATTCGCGGCCAAGCAATGGCGGAACGCCCATGTAGTCAAACATGTTTGGCGAATAGAGGCCGACATTCACACTGACGGGAAATTTTTCGCCGGTGAGATTTTCCTGTTTGCCGTCTTGCAGGAAGGCATCGTCGACCGAGGAGGCTTTGAGAACTTCCTGGGCTTGCGTTCCGTTTACGATGAGCAGAGGGCCGCGGCCATTTTTATCTTTTAGCTCGACGTGAACCATCCGATTGGCGTGTTTGTAGGGATACGGATCGAGGAGCACACCATAAATCACGCTGAAGATAGCGGTGGTTGCCCCAATTCCAAGCATCAGGGAAAGGATGGCACTGAGGCTAAATCCAGGGGATTTGCGGAACTGCCGAAACGCGTAGCTTAAATCCTGCACCAAGGTCCTCATGCCCAGCCTCCTCGCGGAGTCATACCCGTTAAGACGTTGGGAAGGCAGTTTGGTTCCCTGAATGGGTGATAATTACGCGAAATTTATGTTTCAGGCGGTGCGCGCTACCTCGTAGAGAAATTCCACGTGGGCGCGGACTGCGTCATCCATCCCAGCGACTTTCGGATTGCTCGATTCGATTAGGTAATACTCATCGGGAGCGTGGGCGCCGTTGCCGTGGCCCATGCCGAAATGGCCTGCCGGAAGGTGCAGAGGTTCGCCCGTGAACACAAAACCAGGCCAGGAACCGGCGAGACGCGGTAGCAAGACAGGATCGATACCGTTCTTTTTGTAAACCGCGATGGAGGCTCGAATGATTGAGGAATCGGCGGGCGTGCTGGTGGGATCATAGCCGCCGCTCATGTTGACCTCGATATCGCCGAAGCCTTTTTTGATGAGGTGCGCTTTGAGTGCGGCCAGAGATCCTTCGGCAGTCATGTCGGGGACGAGGCGCATGTCGATTTTTGCGAGGGCTTTTCCCGGCAAAATGGTTTTGCCTCCAGGACCAGTGTAGCCGCCCACCAAGCCTTCGATGTTAATTGTGGGGCGCGAGCAGAGCAGTTCGAGCGATTCTTGCCAGCTTACGTCGTGGACCCAGTGGTCGACACCCATCTGCTTTTTTGCATCGGCTTCGCTAAGGCGGCGCGCGGCTTCCGCGATCATTTTTTTGTCGGCGGCCGAGAGAGGAAGCGCGTTGGCGGCGAAACCTTCGACCACTGGATCGTCTCCGTCCGGAGAAACGAGCGTAACCAGTGCCTCAACGAGATGCCATGCGGGGCTATCGACGCGAGCTTTGTTGCTGGAGTGCAAATCTTTCTTGGGACCGCGGCCCCAGCGTGCGCCGCTCGAAACCAGCTCCAGCTCGACGACACCTTTTGCGCCGAGCGTCATGGTCACTTCGCCGTTCAGTCCCTGTGCGGCATAGGGCATGAAAACGGACGTGCATTTTTTCAAAGCGGCGGCGATTTCGGGTTTGCGAACAACTTGCGGAAAATGCGGCGAGCCGATTTCCTCTTCGCCTTCGGCGACAAAGACAAAATTCACGGGCATTTTCTTTCCCGCGCCGCGCATGGCGTGTAGCGCAGCGAGAAACGTCGCCTCGGGGCCCTTCTGGTTGACGGCGCCGCGGCCGACAACCACTTTGCCGAGCCCGGGCTTATCGACCAGTGCGGCGGCGAATGGCGGCGAACTCCACTCCGCGGGATCAGCCTGCTTCACGTCATACATGAAATAGAGGCCGACGGTTCGCGGCGCGCCGGCATCCAGCGTGGCAAAAATTCCAGGCTGGCCATCCGTGGGAACTTTCGTGACCTGATCGAATCCAGCGTCGCGGAGCATCTGCATCGTCAGATCGCATCCTTCGGTCATACCGCGATTTTCCGCGGCGATGGAGGGCTGCTGGATCCAATGCTGCAAACGCTGGACGGATTCATCGTGGCGCTTTTCGATCTGGGCGCGAATGCCGTCCATATCGTCAGCGGGGACGGCTGGGGCTGCTGCCGCATGAGCCCACTTCGGCAACGCTAGCGCAGCGGCGCCGGCTACCGCGCTCTGCAGAAACAATCGCCGGCCGGTTACAGCTTCGTTCTCGGCAGTGTCGACTCGGTGCTCGGACGCGCTGCTCGCGAGATCGCGGCTCTTGTCGCTCAGGCGTTCGAACTCAGACTCGTTCCCCATGATTGCCTCCAGCTCTCCAGAGTATTTCTTGCAATCTTTCGACTAAGCCGAGATTGATTTAGCCATGAGCCTTATTCGATTGTTCCGCTGCTTCTGGCAGCCAGAGGTGCAAGACTTCCACGGACTTTGGCTGAACCTCGCGAAATTGCATTCCCATGCCCATGAACGCGTGCGAGTAAACCACGGTCGCTGGGGCTTCGAACGAATGAGTCTCGGTAAATATTCTCAAGTGCACGAGCGTGCCATCCGGCAATGGATTGACGGTATCGACATAACACCCGTTCAAACTCAAGTCGCTGATTCGCGATTTCATCCGAGCGCCGGAACTCTCTTCCAAGAGTTCCGCCGCGGCGATGAAGGGGTATCTGGGCTCGCGTCTTTGCTTCTGTTCCATGACTCCTCACCTCTTCAAGCAGGCGCGTATTCTATCCCCAATTGACTGGACGGCGCTCCAAAAACTCATTGCCAGCATGGCCTGGCGAAAGGTCAAGCAAGCCTCTTTCACGATGCTGGCAAGGCACGGCACCTGAGTCCGCGTGGCACCTTCACCAGCGAGAACGGATAGAACACGAGGTGACAATAACGAATCTTGCTTTCTCACTCGTCGTGTAGAATGTCACTCCAATTCCGACGGAGGGATTTCTCACATGAAGCTTTTGTTGCGGTTGATGCTGTGTTCGGTGGCTCTTTTTTTTGCGACAACTCTACGCGCTCAGGATCCAGACCCAGAGGGCTGCAAAGATTCGCCGTTTGTTTCGCGTTTTCCCGGCAGCCGTATCGATTCGTGCGACAACAAGGAGTTTGACGAAGCGGAGATGCCGGTCGGTAGAAACAAGAATGGCGAGGAAATCACAAAAAAATTCGAGGGCGAAGTTCACTCGTGGACTTACGACACGCGGGAAGGCACGAGCGATCTCCAGCTATTCAGGAACTTTGAAACTGCGCTAAAACAAGCCGGCTTCGTCATCGATTTTGAAGACAAGCCCGAGCGAATTACCGCGCACAAGGGCAACACCTGGATTCTCATTTATGCGCGCGAGACAGCGTATGACCAAAAGACCGTTACGACGAAGGAAATGAAGCAGGAAGTGACGGCAGACGCATCGAGCCTGAATGACGAAATCAACAAGAGCGGGCGCGTGGCAGTCTATGGGATTCACTTTGACACTGGCAAGGCGGTGATTCTACCTGATTCCGAAAATATTCTCGGCGAAATCGTGAATTTGCTGCAGCAGAATGCAGACTTGAAGTTGCGCGTAGAAGGGCACACGGACAATCAAGGCAACGCCGCGGCAAATCAGGCCCTCTCGGAAAAACGCGCGCAAGCTGTCGTGGCCTGGCTCACCGCGCACGGCATACCCGCGGCTCGCCTTTCAGCAAAGGGCCTCGGCCAGACGAAACCGCTCACCGACAACGGAACCGAAGACGGGCGCGCGAAAAATCGCCGCGTCGAATTGGTGAAGCAAGAGTAGCTCTCTCGTTTCGGAATCCTGCGACGAGCGCCTAGCGCGGAAAAGTAATGGTGAGCAGCGATCCTTGATGCGACGCGACAGCTGCCCTACCGTGCCGCGATGTGAGCTTCGCGCAGAAGCGAATTCGCAGGTCCTTTTCGAAAGCAATACAAAATGAAACGGGGCGCGAGCTTTCGCGCCCCGTTTCATTGTTGGTGAGTCTGTTTCGAACCTACAATTTTTACGCGACCAGACCGGCGTTATTTTGCGGCCGCGGCCGAAATTTCCTTCTCGATGGGCGCCCCAATCAAGTTGCCCCACTCGGTCCATGAGCCGTCATAGTTGCGCACGTCCTTGATGCCCAGGAGGTACTTGAGGACAAACCAGGTGTGCGAGCTGCGTTCGCCTATGCGGCAGTACGCGATGACCTCGCGGTCGCCGCTGATGCCTTTCGCGCCGTAAAGCTGCTTCAGCGCTTCGCCGGTCTTGAACGTACCATCCTCGTTGACGGCCTGCGCCCAAGGAATATTTGCCGCGCCGGGGATGTGTCCGCCGCGCTGCGCCGTCTCGGTCATGCCGGGAGGCGCGATAATTTTTCCCGTAAATTCATCCACGGAGCGGACATCGACGAGCTGCGCGCCCGATTTCTTCTCGACGGCGGCGAAAACGTCGTCGCGTTTGGCGCGGATTGCGGCGTTCGCTGCTTTCACTTTGTAGGTTGTTGCAGCGGCCGAGGGCTTATCCGTGGTGAGCGCACGCTTTTCTTCGAGCCACTTCTTGCGGCCGCCGTTCATGATGAGAACTTTCTCGTGACCGTAGTATTTCAGTTGCCAGAAAGCCCACGCCGCGAACCAGTTGTTGTTGTCGCCGTAGAGAACGATGGTCGTTTCCGGAGAGATGCCCGCTTTCCCAAGCAGTTCCTCGAACGCGGTCGGCAACGCAAGGTCGCGGCGAATGGCGTCCTGCAGTTCGGTTTGCCAATTCCAGGAGATGGCACCGTCCACGTGACCTTGATCGTAGGCGGTGGTGTCGACGTCGACTTCCACGACGCGGACGCCCGGGTCTTTCGAATGAGCGGCCACCCATTCGGTGGTTACGAGAACTTCTGGATGCGCGTAGTCAGACATAGTGTTCCCTTTCAGGTTAGAAGTAAGGAGGAAAGAGTAGCGCAGAAGGGGCCGTAAATCACCCTCTTTTTTATCGACATTCAAGCTGGCGATTTGGTCACTCTATTGCGAAACAACATATCTTATTTTCAGCTGCTTGCAGAAAGCTAACCGGCGATCTCCAGTTTGCCGTCACGAGTTTCCCATTCGATTCGAACGATCCAATCAAAGTGCATTCCTTCCGTTTTCAGCCACGCTTCGAGCGTTTCGCGCGATTCGGAACGAAACTCGGCAAACATCTTTCCTTCGAGCATGTTTACGAGAACGCGTTCTGCGCAGGCAGGGCCGCCGCCTTGCATGCGTTGGGCGAGATTCTCCGCGCCTTGGCGCGTGAGGCAAGCAAGTGTGTGCTGCGAAAGGTAGCGTGGCATGGGAACTCCTGTCAGTTAGTTGGAGTCCAAGTATTTCATAAAAGCCGAAGCGCGTGCATTCGCAGGCAAAGAAACAGAATTTTGGGCTTCTAGAATTGTAATGCACGTAGAATTGCATTGCACGGAGATGGCGCAACGCATCTATTTCAGGAAGGGCTGCCATGGAATGCCGTGCCTCGGCGCATCGATCCATTCCTTCCGATTCACCGCTTTTAATTGATTGAGTCTTAGCATATATCAATACGGGCGAATCATGGATGCGCGGTAGGTACAATGACGCGGTGAAGAATCCCCTGTACCAATTCTCTCTGGTGCGGAACTATGCGAACAGCATCGGCTGGCGAGCCGCGCTTCGCCTGCGTTCTTGCGATCTTAAGGCTCGCATTGGCGTCAACAAATCATCTTTGTTCAAAATCAAGATCAAGAACGCGGAGTATCCCCTCTTCATGAGGATCGGCAGCAGCGACCGGGAAGTGCTCGGGCAAATCTTTATAGAAAAAGAGTATGAGTCCATCGTGGCCTCATCCCCCAGGGTGATTCTCGATCTGGGAGCTAATGTTGGATATTCGAGCGCGCACTTTCTGTCCAGGTATCCGACAGCATCTGTTGTAGCCATTGAGCCTGATCCAAGCAACTACGCGCTTTGCTGCCGCAACCTTGAACCCTATGGCAGTCGGGCCAGAGTGGTTCGCGGGGCGGCTTGGCCCGAGCGCAGCAAGCTGGTGCTCGATAGGAGCAATTGGAGAGATGGCCGAGAGTGGACGACGCAAGTAAGGCTAGCGGAGGAAGAGGCCGCGCCTTCCGAGTCGATCGACGGCTACGACATGCCTACCCTCATTGGGCTAAGTGGGGCTGCTGAAATCGACTTACTGAAGATCGATATCGAAGAAAGCGAACTCGAACTATTCTCACGTAACACCGAGAGTTGGCTGCCTCGCATTAAGAATTTGTGCATCGAACTTCACGGTGCAGAGTGCGAGGCAATTTTTTTCCGAGCACTCGCGGATTACACTTACGATCTAAGTCGTACGGGAGAACTAACCGTGTGCAGCAACCTCCGAATCCGCCCATGATCTTGGCTAACTTCGCGCCTTGCGCGAAAAGCGCAAGGTACTAGCCGTGGCGATCCACAGCGCGTAGCCCCATATCGCTGCGTCAATCGGAATGAAATACAAGCGGCCCTTCAGCAGGTTTCGTCCGGCTCTTATGCAGGTCCATTTACTAAGGTGCAAATAGAGACGGGGCAGCGAGCTTTCTGCTGGGGAATACCAGCCGCTGTCCCGCAACTGTTTTGCAGCCAGTTCCTGCAGAGAGTCTTGCTGAATGGAAACACAACGGCTGCTTGCGACGAAGTGCGATTTCCAGCCCGCCTTCTTCATTCGCTGGCAGATATCCGAATCCTCATGATGGCGGCGATATCGGACATCATAACCGCCGACCGCGTCGACAGCTTCCTTCCGAAATAGGACCGCATGCCCATGAGCGAAAGGCGTGGGGCCAGATTGCTCCGGGTAGCTTGGTTCCTGAAACCGCGCACGCCACCGCGTAAGCAGGCGATCAGGTCTCTGGGGCACGGTGCGCGTGTAGCAAGCGCCAACGCTGGGGTGACCTGTGATGTAGGCAAGGCAGGTGTCGAGCCAGTCGGGGTCGGGGAGCACCTCCGTGTTGATGCACGCCAGAAAGGCGGCGTTCGAGAGAGCGATCGCCGCATTCCGTGCCGCCGAAATGCCCTGGTTCTCTGGAAGACGTAGACGAGAAATCTGCGGTGAGGAGCGCGCCCAATCGGGAAGGGAAACAGGTTCGGGAGAACCATCATCGACGACGAAAATCCTGGAGACGTGATAAGTCAACTTCACGCACGCGGAAAGAGTTGCGGAAAGAGCTTCGCCTCGCTCGCCGTAAACGGGGATGATGACATCGACTGCGGGCTCCCCATCGCGGTTGCTATGAATCATTTATGACGCCAACGTCTTTGAAGATTCATGGAATTGAAATCATCAGCGAGAGGCCTCAAGAAGAAAAACGTTGTGATCCCCAACGATGGATTTCGCCGCGAAGGCCCGTGCACCAAGACGCATCAACCACGCAACGGACTTTCGGCTAGCGTGGAAACCGTTGGGCGGGAATACAAGATGCTCGCGCAAACGAAGCCCAGCAAGGGGAAGAAACTTTTGCTGCATAAGGTCGAAGAATATTGGGGAGATGTGGGTCGGTTCGCCGCGATCGTCCATCATGCGGATTTTTCCGGTTTGGAGAAATCTGAGACGCGTTGGCAGAGAGTCAACGTTGGGGGTAGAGATGACCGCAACACCGCCGGCGGAGAGCATGCGCCGCACATTACGGAGGAAAGAAACCGGGCTTTCCAAATGTTCGATGACTTCGATGGCTGTAACAAGTCCGTAAGCGTCAAGTCCAAGAATCGACGCGAAATCGGGATGGTTCAGGTCGATCGTGATGTGGGGAAGCTTAGCCTCGTAGCCTTTGGCGCTTAGGTCTGCAGAAACTACTTCACATCCCAAGCTATGCATTCGATCAGCCATCGCGCCGCCACCGGAGCCTAGATCGATCGCCTTGAGACCGGGCCTAGCGTATCGGAGAATGAGAGACTCGCCGACGAATTGGTGAAGTCCGATCGGTGTCCATTCACGAGCCATAGAGAACCTAACCTCCTACGACATGTAACTTTACACCAATCGCAAGGAGAACCGGTTAGAACTGGGGAGCGGTCTCTACCCACTGTCGGACTTCGCTCCCGATTTAGGTTTACTGCCTCTACACCAGATATCCGGTTTTCAAACCTGAGGTCAGCAATCTTCCCACCATCAGCGTCATGCCCCTTTCGAAAACCCTGAGACTCAGTAATAATCAGAGCCCCTGCAAAAGCCAGAACATGAGAATCGCATCCGTTTTATCTCCAGGCCAGTTTGGAAAACGCCCGCTGCTAGCGTTCGGCACCTTTGTGGTCGGGGCATACGCCGCCTACGAATTTGCACAATATGTGATCAACGACGACATGACTGGCTTAGCTTATGCGGCCATGTGCCTAGTTGGCGGAGCGATCGTCGTAGCGATTCTCAACAACTGGCGTAACGGCGTATATTTCTTCCTGAGTTGGCTGTTGTTCGAGGATTTCGCGCGAAAGTTCCTCGGCAACAACATGGCGATTTACTTTGCCAAGGATTTTCTGCTGCTCGTAGTTCTTATTTCATTCATGACAGCCTTTCGGCGGAAGGAAGTGACGATTTTCCGGCCGCCTTTTCTCATGCCCCTTTTGATCTTCATTTGGTTCGGCGGCATGCAGATATTTAATCCAGCCTCGACCAGCGTCTGGTACGGCCTGATGGGTTTCAAAATATTCTTTTATTACGTTCCATTGATGTTCGTGGGCTACGCGCTGCTGAATTCCGAAGCAGAATTGCGCCGTTTCTTCACGGTAAATTTGGTTTTGGTCCTCGTCATCGCCTCTTTGGGAATAGCTCAGTCCATCATTGGTCCAGGCTTTCTTAATCCCGCGGTTCAGGCCGAAGACCTCCGTTTATTGAGCGGGCTCTACCGCGTGTCTGAATCAGGAGCCATCGCCTACAGGCCTACGTCCGTCTTCGTCAGCGCAGGCCGCTACGCGGATTTCACCATGGTGGCCTGGATTCTGGCCTGGGATTCAGCGGTTACCTGCTTCTCCGCCATAAGAAAGGAAGATCTCTCGCGTTTATCGCCATTCCCATAACTGCAGCCGGAGCCTTTTTGACTGCGTCTCGAGGTGCGTTCCTATGGGGAATCATCAACGCAACGGCAACCAGCGTCGCATTTGTCTGGGGCGCCCCGTGGAAGCAGGGAGAGACTCTGCGAGTGTTCCGCTCGATGCAACGAGCTGGCGTGGGCATCGTTCTGGGGATCGTATTACTTTTCTATCGCCTATCCGGATGCTCTCTTGTCGCGGCTCGCCATCTATCAAGAAACTCTCATGCCCAATAGCGCGACAAGCGAACTCACGCACCGAACGTGGAGGTATCCCGTGGACAATTTTCTCGGTGCCTTCGGCTACGAGCGCTGGCCCTACGGCTATGGCATTGGAACAACAGCTCTCGGCGGGCAATACGTGGCGCGATTTTTTAATGCGAAACCGCCGGTGGTCGGCGTGGAGAGCGGTTACGGCACCCTCGTCGTGGAAATGGGGATCATGGGGCTGATCCTCTGGTTCGTCATGAGCATCGCGATTCTGTTCGCCGCGTGGAAGGTGGTGAAGAAGTTGAAAGGCTCGCCGTGGTTTCCGATCGCTTTCGTAATTTTCTGGTATGCGTTCGTTTTGCTGATCCCCTCCACTTTTGCGGGGATTCAGGCTTATGAGGATTTTCTGTTGAATGCATATTTTTGGTTGCTGCTTGGTTTGCTTTTCCGGCTTCCCACGATCGCGCTTTCGGCGCAGTTCGCGGCCAGCGCTCCTGCAACCCAGGCTCCGCGCCGCTGGATACGCTGACTTGCGCCTCGCGGTCGTTTCGCCGTTTCTCGACCGGCGCCATGGCACAGAGCGCGCTGTCATCGAATCCCTCGAACGCTTTGCCCGTCAGCCGGGCGTTGAAATTCACTTGTACTCCCAGCGCGTAGAGGATCTCGACGGTGTGGCGCCCTTATCACAAGAATCGACTGGTACCCGAATACTCTGGCATTCAGTCCCCGAATTTCCGGGACCGCACCTCCTTGGGTATCTTTGGTGGTTTTTTGCAAACCACGTGCAGCGCTTCTGGGACTCGCGCTTCCGCGCATTGAAGTTCGATCTCTTATATTCGCCCGGCATCAATGTGTTTGCTGCTGATGCCATCTCGGTCCACGTGGTGTTCGGGGAATTCTACCGGCGGGTCCGTCCGAGGCTGCGTCTTCGCAGCGCACCGCTTTCACGCTGGCCCGTGATCATCCACCGGCGGCTGTACTACCGCCTGATTTGTTTTCTCGAGGGTCTAATCTATACACGCAAGGGGACCGCGCTAACCGCCATTTCCCAGCATGCAGCCGACAGTCTTAACGAGCTTTATGGGCGTGACGACGTTCGCGTGATCCGCTATGGCGTGGATACCAACACCTTTCATCCGGATGCTCGAAAGGCGCGCCGGGATTCCGAACGGTCCACGCTTCAGATAGACTCGTCAGCGTTCTGCCTCCTGCTGATCGGAAACGATTGGAAAAGCAAAGGACTCGATGCTTTACTCCTCGCCATGGCGGAGTGCCGGGAGCTTCCTTTGTTCCTACTTGTCGCCGGCTCCGATGTCCAGCGAGTGTATTCCGAAGCCATTCAAGAGTTGGCACTTGAGTCCAAAGTGAGATTCCTCGAACCGTCCCGAGATGTGATGAAATTTTATGCGGCGGCTGACGCGTACGTCGGTCCGTCCTTGGAAGATGCCTACGGTTTGCCCATTCTTGAAGCGATGGCCTGTGGTCTGCCTATCATCGCGAGTGCGCGCGCCGGTGCCAGCGAAATTCTTCGAGACGCGGAAAATGGTTTCATTCTCCGCAACCCCGAGGATTTTCACGAGCTGGCCGCATTACTACGCCGGCTTTATTCAGACCCGACTCTTTGCGGCCGTTTAGGGGAAGAAGCGGCGCGCACCGCAGCGGAGCAGTCCTGGGACCGCAATGCCATCGACACTTGGGAATTTCTCAAAGCTACCCTGGCGAAGAAGAGCGGGGAGTAGCGATCGTCTGATCGAAAAAGCATGAGAACTAGTTTTTCGCGGGTATCTTGCGTTCGGCTTCCGTCGCTTTTCGTGTGGATTCCAGCGTAAAAGCGAGCGTCTCCTTTGGGATCCCGGTGATGAACGGGCCGACCAGCCAGCCAAGCCCGGTGGGAATATCGCGAGTGAGTGACGCGGCCTCGCTCTGTACGTAAACGCCGCCATCGCGTTCCTCCATCCTCCACCACGTCTCCATGCGCCACAAAAATCCGCCGTCGTCGCCAGGCTGTTTTTCCTTTTCGGCGCGCGCGCCTGGATTTTCCACCTCGGCGATGCGCACCGCGGAGCTGCGGCTATGCGCTCGTCCGGGAGCGTCGTGAAAGTAGTGCACGTCGTGCTCGGTGTTGAGGACAACGGTGATCACGTTGTGGCGGCGAAACCGCAGGAACACTCGGTAGTGGTCGCCGTCGTGCGATTCGATCTTTGAGCGTTCTACGTCCGGAGAGTAATACGTGGATTGGTGATCGTAATCTTGGAGAACTCCGAGCACGTCGTCCAGCTTTGCGCCGTTTATGAATATCACTCCCACCCAGTGATGGATCATCCCTCCGGGGCAAACGATGGGCTTGCCGTTGTCGAGGGTGCTCAACCGCTCGATCTGTACCTCGCCGCGCTTGAGGGCGGCGTAGGCCTCCGTGCGCTGAGCGGGGGAAAGGGAATCGATCCACAAGAGCGCGGAACCGCGCTTCAGTTCGGCTTCATTGCGTTCTTCGGTCAAGTAAACGTAACGGTCGAATGCCGCGACCGTTTCGCTATGGAGTTTGGCTGGGGCCGGATTGGCAGACGGGGCGGATTGCGCGGTCGGAATGGACCCCGCAAGCGGAACCATTAGGAAGAGGCTCACAGTGAGTAAAGCGTCCGCGAGTCGCGCCACGTGTCGCCGAAATCTTTCACCCAAAGCCAAAGACCCTCCGCAAGTCTATGATGGCGCAAAGCTTCTGGATGGCAAGCAAGAACCGGAGATACGGGATGCACGAAGCCTGCCCATCCAGGCTCAATGGGCATAGATGGTGAGGAAGCGCACTGGAGGGCTGAGTTTGGCGCTTAGACGAGAGGTCGCCGAGAGATCGAAAAAGAGTGGCGGGTTGGGTAGCTCGCACACGGCCCCTTGCGGAGCCGCTGTCCCCGCGCGGCCCCCAACCCGTTCTTAGAAGCCTACGCGTCGCATGTGGAGCCCTCAATGGGCCGCTAGAGCCACTGGGAAGGGTACCGTGGTCGTGGTACTAGGACAGAATCACGGCCTCGCTCCGACTTAGCCAGTATGTCGTTTATTTACATGGTCTTATGGGTCAACCGAAGCAGAGATACGCCCTCAAAAAGTACTAGTTGGGACCATTTACCCCGCTTAGAAACCCGCCAAGATGACCGGTAAGTCCGACAATCGCCACGGCAAGAATTTCGATCCCCAGGCGAAAAAAGGGCGGCCGACCTGGCAAGTCTCGCCTCGCGCGCAGATGAAGTCCCCAAGAAATCCAGATGAGGATTGCCGACGTGCAACCCAGAACCAAATGCAAGAGCAGAATGCCTTTGAGTTTTTGCCCCTCAAGCTGAAACTGCCAGGCGAGCAGTCCTGTGATGACCACCGGCACCACGGAAATCGCAGCGCCTAGCAGATTGTAGAAAGCCACTCCCGCAAGAGCGCGCCACTTGGTCCGTTGCGCGAGGAAATCAAAGATCACGCCGGAAATGAAGAGCGCGATAGGAAAGTGGATCAGCACGACGTGTTGCGCGTGCTTCGCGAGCAATGCCGCTCTGATATCAAAAGGGTTCAAGTGTCATTCTCCTTTTGGCAGCGATCACTGAACGACCACTTTCCCTGTCATCTTTGGATGGATGGAGCAGAAATAGGGATATTCCCCGGGTTTTGTAAACGTGTACGAAAACTTCTCGTCGGTATCCAGCACTTTGGACTTGAACACTTTCTCCGTGCTCACGACGGTGTGTGGGATGTCGTCGCGATTGATCCACGTGACGGTGGTTCCCACAGACACCGTAATGGCCGCAGGACCGAACGAGAAATTATCAATTTTCACTTCGGCCGTTGAAGCAGGCTTTTCCTGTGCGCTCGCCGTGAAATTCCCACGCCGCGCAACGATTCCGCCGAGACTCAGCACTGCCGTCACCACAACACTTCCAATGAACACACTTCTCCTCATGATTTATCTCCCTCTCTTTTCATTTTGAAATCTACTTCCTGGTTGAACTCTGCGGCCTCTCCGCGATCACGCTAACGTCGAATCGACCACCGCCAGCGCATGCTGGCCGGCCACGTAATTCACATCCGTAATGCCCAATACGCTGCGCAACTGCTCAGCGGGCACTTTCATCGGTCCCGGCGAAGGCGCCTCGCCGGGCTTAGGCTGCGGAAACGCGGTGGAGCATGCAGTGTGAAACGTGACGTTTCCCTCCACTTTTTGCATGGTCTGGTGAATGTGCCCGTTGAGCACAGTTACCGAGCCAAACTTTTTTAAGTACGCGAGCGCTTGCGCGCTGTCTTCGGTTCCCCATCCCCAGTCTGGATACACCGTCCACAGCGGGATGTGCGCGAAGACCACGATTGGCGTGCTGGACTTCAGATGCTTTACATCTTTTTCCAGCCACTCCAATTGCTCTTGCCCCAGCGAGCCCAACCCACCCGCCTTCAAATTCATGACGTTGACTAGCCCCACGAAGTGCACACCCTTCTTTTCGAAGCTGTACCAGCCCCCTGGCTGTGCTCCCTTGCCGAACCGCTCGAGATATTCCTTACCGTCGTCGTTCAATACATCGTGCTCACCGGGAACATAGAAGACATCCTTCGCCGAAGCGCTCTTTAAAATCTGCTCGACGCCGTCGAATTCTTCCGGCTTCGAAAGGTGGCTGATATCTCCGGTATGCAGTAAGAATTCGGGCCGCACCGGCAGCGCGTTAATTTTATCGACAGCGGCCTTCAGCGTAGCCGCCACATCCGGATTCGCCGCCTTGTTAAAACCCATATGGCTGTCGCTGATCTGTACAAAACTCAACTCGCCTTTCATGTCGCCCGGGTTCATCTCCCCAAGACGGCTCATGCTGTACGATTTCAAAACACCGCCCTGCATGACGCAGAACGCGCCCGTCCCCGCCCAGGCCATACATTTCAAGAAGCCGCGGCGATCGATTCCATCGTGATTGTGATCGTGCAAGATTTCGTCTTTCATGTTGCGCGCCATTTTTCTTCCTCCGTTGACACGTCTAGCCAAGGCATACGCATGTATGCACCTCCCGCTACTGCGCTTATTTGGCAGGAGCGGCGCGGGTTAGAGAGAGTCAGTGTTCCCGCGCCGCCGTGGGACGTGTTTCATTTGTGCAGACCGTGGAGGGCCGCGCGTTATTCCAAATTTCCGCGCTCAGTCTGCTAAAATTAATTCCTCCTAAGAATCAGACATCTGGGAATAAAATCGGCTCTGGGGTGGTTTTATCCATGAGTTCTTCGGGCCAGGGGAAAGGTTGGGATGTGTTGGATTCGCAGGACCGGGCTCGCTTCGAGCAGCTCGTGTTGCCTCATCTGGATGCCGCCTTCAATCTTTCGCGTTGGCTGCTGAGAAATCGCTCCGATGCGCAAGACGTCGCGCAGGAAGCTATGCTGCGCGCGTTTCGTTTTTTCCGCGGCTTCAATGGCGGAGATGCCCGGGCGTGGCTTCTGCAGATCGTCCGCAATACGTGTTATACGTGGCTGGAGAAAAACCGCCAAGTGGAGCTCATGACTGAATTTGACGAGGATCTGCACCAGCAGTCCGCCGCGACGCCGGAAGCACTAGCCATCGCAGGCGACAATCGCGAGCGGCTCGCCCGCGCTCTCGAAACACTTCCCGTGCGTTTCCGGGAAGTGATCATATTGCGCGAGCTCGAAGGCTGCTCGTATAAAGAGATCGCCTCCATCACCAGCGTCCCCATAGGCACTGTCATGTCGGCGCTCGCCCGTGCCCGCCAGCGATTGCAGCGCGCCCTCACACAACCTGCTCAGCAGGAGGCGCCCCATGAGTTGTGATTTCTCCGGGACGCTGCTGCACGCTTATCTCGACGGCGAACTCGACGCCATGCGCGCAGCCGAATTCGAACGCCATCTCGAAAATTGCCGCGAATGTACGGCAACACTTGGCGCTGCGGAGTCGCTGCGCTCTTCGCTTCAGCGCGCGCAACTTTACGAGACGGCTCCTGGGGATCTGCGCAAAAAAATTCGCGCGGAACTCAAATTTCCAACAGCCCGAGCAAGCGCTTCGCCGGTTGCCGCGTGGCGCTGGCTCGCCGCAGCCGCCGCAATCCTTCTGGTCACTGGAGTGGCCTGGTTCGCCGTACCTCACTTCCGCTCAATGAGCACCGAATCGGCTTCTGCCGTCACCTCGACGGAAGTCATTGACGCCCACATCCGCTCGCTGCAAGCCGGGCATCTCACCGATGTGGCTTCGACGGACCAGCACACCGTCAAACCGTGGTTTGACGGCAAACTGGATTTCATTCCGCCGGTTCGCGATTACATGGACGAAGGTTTTCCGCTGATTGGCGGCAGGCTGGATGTTCTTGGCGAGCGCAACGTCGCGGCACTCGTCTATGGACGCCGCAAACATTTCATCAATGTTTTTGTCTGGCCGACAAAGGAATCCGACACGCCCATTCACCCGCCCGGATCACGGCAAGGCTATCAATGGGTTCACTGGAGGCATCGGGGTATGGAGTTCTGCGCCATCTCGGATGTTTCTGCGCAAGATCTGCATGAACTCGCACAGCTCTTCGTACAGTAGTCGAGGCTGTTCGCTGGGTATCTCAATGCGAGAGTAACTGCACGGATGCGGCTCCGGATGCGCCGGCGCCGCGGTAGGACTCATTGCTTCGGTTTTGTGCTCGAGACAGACTTGGGCATTTCCTTCGCGTAAATCAGATGCAACTCCACGGACCGAACCTGCCCCTTGCGCAGAGGGATATTTCTTTGCCAATCAGAAAAAATGCCTTTTGCTGAAGCGCGTATATCGTAGCTATCGGCCCTGAGCTGCGAAATCGTGAATCGCCCGTGTGCATCGGCGTAGACGGCATGCGGCGCGCTTCCATCGGACGATTGATACGAGACGCTGGCATGCGGGGCGGGCTTGTCGTTAGGGCCAATCACTACGCCGCTGAGCGTGGAACTACCTTTGGATTGCGGCGGCGCGGCCAAAACGCTGTGTACCGCCAGCAGAACGAGCACAAAAACCGCTGGGAAAATGAGCAAGCGTTTCATAGTCTCCGTCTCCTGCCACGCGTAAGAGCTTTTTTTCCCTGCCGAAAAGCAAACGAGGCCAGCCGCGCGGCGTTCCGTACATTCAGTTTAGACCCGAGCGATTCCAGCTTTGACGGAGATTCCTTCTTTGTGACGCACGGCGTACCTGCCTTTTCGGACAGGTCAGCGGGAGCCAGCTTCCTTGTAAACCCGCGTGTGGCTTTCCAACATACGGTGGAAATCGCAAAATTCGAGCGCGCGCTGCCGTGCAATCCTCGCAAGCCGGGCGGCAAACGCGGGATCATCCAGAATTAGGCCGAGTTCTCGCGCGAGCGCACCTGCGTCCCCGGTGCGAAATGTGAGGCCCGCGTCACCCAGCACTTCCACGAATGCGCCGAGATCCGACGTGATTACCGGCAGGCCTCGCAACATGTTTTCGGCAACAACCAAACCGAATACTTCTCCGCCGAGGGATGGAACAACGACGATGGTTGCTTCCGCAAGACTGGCATCAAGTTCCGTTGTCGAAAGGCGCCCCGCAAATCGAACATGCCCTGCGAAAGGAGCGCCCCGAGAGAGCCGCTCAAGAGACGCCCGTTCAGGGCCGTCTCCAATAATAACGAGCTCGAACGCACGATTTTCCGCAAGCAGCGTGCGCGCGGCTTCCAACAAAATGCCGACACCCTTGGTGGTGACTAGCCGGCCCTGAAAGGCGATCACAGGTGAGCTCGAAGTGGCCGCAGGATACGCGAGAGGCGCCGCAATAAATTCCAATCCATGAGGAATGGCCACAACTCGAGGAAGTTGCACCAGACTTCCGAGCCACGCCGTCGGAGTGATGTTGCGCGCGACGCTCCGGCACAGAAAACGGCGCACGAACGTCAGCAACCAAAGCCTGCGCGACGCAAACCAGCCATGGCCCGCATTGCAGCGCAGGCATTCACCATGCCGGCCTGCCATAAAATGTCCCGGACACGGAGTCCCGGCGGGCTCGATGAGAAGCTGGCCGTTCGGGCAAATCGTTTGAAAGCCGTGATGCTCCACCACCACGGCCTTCCTCGCCAGAAGCCCGAGAAAAATAGGCGCCAGCGCAGGTCCTGCCACATGAACGACATCGGAAGCGCGGATCAAATCCCACAAATGGATAAGATTTGGCTGCCGAACTACACGAAACGGAAGAGAAGCGTCGTCAAATTTGTCTGCGGGAGTTTGAGTCGCAAGCGTGATCTCGAATTCCGGTTCGTCGCTTGTGGAGCGCATTCCGGCAAGGCCGCGAGCCAGCGACAAAACAAGCGTCTCCACGCCGCCAACACTCGGCGCAAAATAGTGAGAATAGATAAGCAGCTTCATTCGCGGAGTTTTTGCGGAGCGGCAGGAGAGGTGTGAGCACTGGAGGAATCGGGAAGCGTCGCACCAGAACGCCGGCCTTTCCGCGCAACAGCAATTTCAATCGCTTCGAACGTAGCCGCGATGTTTCTCTCCGGCGACCACGTCTGCATGTGTGCGACGACAGTTCTCCTCAACGAGGCGAGAAGCGCACGATCGGCGAGTGCGCTTTCTAACAGAGCCGCTAGCGCTACTACATCGCCACAAGGATAAACAAATTCCTTCCGCACAGGCGCGACGAGATCACGCGCCGCGCCAACGTGGTCGCTGGCCGCCACGGGACAGCCACAACACATCGCTTCGTTCACAACCACGGCAAACGGTTCGTATTCGGAAGGAAGAACCATTAGGTCGGCGGCGGTATACACGGCAGGGAGTTGCGACTGATTCACAAAGCCGAGAAATCGCACTCGCGCTGCGATGCCCAATATGGCGGCTTGCGACTCAAGTTCCGCGCGAAGCGGCCCTTCGCCGGCAATGACCAGCAGCGCATCCGAAAGTTTCGCTCCAGCAAAAGCGCGCAGCAAATCGCCCGGCCGCTTCCAGGCCTGAAGCTTGGCACAAAAGAGAATCACGGCGTCTGAAGCCGTGGCTCCCCAAGCGGCACGAACAGCGGAACGATCCACGGCTGCGGATTGCCGCATCCACCAATCGTTATCCACGCTATAGGGCGTTAGCGTGACGCGTTCGGGAGGCAAACCGAGACTCACCATCAAATCGCGCGAGCCCGAGGAAGGAACGATCACCTGATCCGCCAGACGAAACAACCGCGGCCACAGAATTTTCTTCACCGTGCTTTTCCACGCGCGGCCGTCGCGAGGCGCAAGCGTGGTTGCGTCCGTGCCAAACAGAAACGCGGTATTGGAAGACTTCGCTGCTCGCCACGCAATCCAAAACGTTGCGCGAACGTATCCCACAAAACAGAGCACGGCGTCATACTTGCCTTCGCGAATCAGCTTTGACAGTCCTGGATTGCGCAGCCCGAAAAACGATTCCTCTCCTGAGCCGCGGTTGGGAACGTGAGACCACGAGTAGCCTTCAAGCAAAGGCACATCCCATTGCAGAGTGGCGCCAAATTCTGGGTCATGCCCGGCTTCCGCGCCGCGGAGACTGCAATATGCGACATGCAAATCGAACCCAGGATGAGCGGCCATGCGCCGAAAAATCGGCGCCATATATTGGACAGGGTGGCCACCGACAGCCAGAACGCGGTAACGGCGGTCAGCCATGGCAGGACCGCGCGATTTGGATCCCAAAATCGCCGAAAATAGGGAAGCGTAGCAAGCGCAAACAGGTGCCCCGGCAGCGAGTATACCCGGTTTCGCGCACACGAAGGCTGTGCTAAACTGGCGCAGTTCCGCAGGGGTTTGCGGTTTGCCCTAAGTCTCCGCACAGTTCTGCCCCGCCTTGCGGGGTCAAGTCGACTAACCGCCATTCACGTGGCGCGCAGCCGCACGAAATTTCACTCAACGTGAATCCCGCCTGGCCGGGAGCACGCAAAAAAGAGGATCTGTTATGTCTGGGCACTCAAAATGGGCCACGATTAAACACAAGAAGGGCGCGACTGACGCCAAACGTGGCCGCGTGTTCACACGCATCATTCGCGAAATCACCATCGCGGCGCGCATCGGCGGGGGTGAACCGAATTCCAATCCGCGCCTCCGAACGGCAATCCTCGCTGCCAAGGGCGCTAACATGCCGAACGAAAACGTCGAGCGCGCCATTCTTCGCGGCACTGGCCAGCTCGAAGGCGAGCAGTATGAAGAAGTCACCTTTGAAGGCTATGGTCCCGGCGGCGTCGGCCTGTTGATCGCGGCCGTCACGACGAACCGCAATCGCATCGTCGGCGAATTTCGCCATTTGCTAGGCAAGAACGGCGGCAACCTCGCTGAAACGGGCGCGGTCGGCTGGATGTTCCACCGTAAGGGCGAAGTCGTGGTGCCCAAGGAAGCCGCCAGCGAAGACAAAATGATGGACATTGTTCTCGAGGCCGGCGCGGATGATTTGAAGGATGAAGGCTCCGACTGGTACGTGGTTACGCCGCCGGAAGCGCTCGAAAAAGTGAAGGAAGCTCTGGCCAAAGCGGCGATTACTCCAACGTCGGCGGAAATCAGCATGGTGCCGCAGAACTACGTAAAGCTGACCGGCGCGCAAGCCACGCAGATGGTACGGCTGATCGAAGCCCTGGAAGAGCACGACGACGTGCAGCACGTCTATGCGAACTTCGACATCGACGAGTCCGAGATCCAAGCGGCAGTCAGCGCGAGCTAATTTGTAGGACAGGCACTCCTGTCTGTCCTTTTCTTTTGTTTCAGGGCCATCCCGTATCCTCGGGGTGGCCGTTTCTTTTTTGCCCCGAAAAGTTACCGACAAAGCTCTGGCAGGGACGCCGGGAACGCCGTAGACTTGAGTCGATGAAAGCTGCAGACCCAGCCTCGATTTCCGACGCCAGGAAGGGCTGTTTCCGCGTCCTGGGCGTCGACCCTGCCTCCGCTGGCCCCACCGGCTATGGAATCATCGAGAGCGATGGCCGCCGCTGCCGCATGCTGCATTATGGTGCATTGAAAGTTGCGCCAAAGCGGCAGAAGGAGTTCCTCGGCGCAGTCCTCCACGATGTCCACGCTCTGCTTTGCCGCCTAATGGACGAGTATTCGCCCGATGCACTCGCCGTGGAATCCATATTTAGCGCACTTAATGTGAGAACGGCATTGCGCCTGGCCGAAGTGCGCGGCGTCGTGCTTTTGGCCGCGGCGCAGCGTGGCGTCGCGGTGCACAGCTATTCGCCGCGCGAAGTGAAAGCCTCGGTGGCAGGTTATGGCCATGCCGACAAGAAGCAAATGCAATTGATGGTGCGCGCGCTTCTGGAAATGAACGAAACGCCCGAGCCTTCCGATGCCGCCGATGCTCTGGCCGTGGCGCTCTGCCATTTGCAGGCGGAACAGGCGCGCCGGCGCTTCGGGCTTCCAGACAAAGCCACTCCGTCTAACCAGCAGGCTCGATCTCTAGCCGCGAGGGCCGTAGCCGCCCGCGCCGGCGCAACTCAGAATATCGTTCCGCGCATCGTAGTCTCACGATGAAGACTTTTCTTCTGCGCTTCGGTTTATTGGCCTGCATGGCGAGCGCCCCTCTCGGGCCGCCCCCCAGCACAGCCGCGTCCGCAGCGTCACCCGCTCCTGCACCCTCTCACGCGAAACTCAGCTATCGCCGCATTTTCAAATCCAGTTCGCCGGAATTTATCGAAATCATCGTTCGCGACGATACCGATGGAGCCACTTTCGAAATTCGCCAGTTCGATGAAGACCCCGGAGCGAGTGCCTTCGAAGTGAGCAGCTCATTGCGCGAGAAGATGTTTGGTTTGGCCGCTGAATTAAAAAATTTCCAGGGACAGGATCTGGATGTCCATCGCAGAATTGCCAATCTTGGCGAAAAGACTTTTCGCTGGGAAAAGGGCGCGGAGATTCACGAAACGAAATTTAACTACACGCTGAATTCAGCGGCGACCCAATTGATGCAGATCTTTGAAGGCCTGGCGCGGCAACAGGAATTGGTGACGTTGCTCGAGCGCCGCATGAAGTACGACCGCCTCGGTATCAACGACGCTCTCTTGCAATTCGAAACTGACCTGAACCACAAACTCCTGCCCGAGCCTCAGCGCGCTCTGCCGACACTCGACCAGATCGCCAGCGATTCCCGCTTTGTCGAGATTGGCCGTCAGCGGGCCCGTGCGCTTGCCGAGCGCATACGCCACCCAAGCTAAATCTCCAAAGTCATTTTCCAAGATTCCATTGGCGAGGCCCGCGAACTACATTCAGCTCCGGCGATTCCACAAGTAATTTCAACGCCAGCAACGCCGTCTTCCCGTAATGCTCGCCTTCCAGAATTCGCGCCTGGCAGCGCGATTGGGGTTGCTCTACTTCGAGGACTCTCAGCGGCGTTCCGTCAGCTACCATCAGCAATTTCTGCGAAGCAATCAAGAGTGACAGCCCCACATCATCATTCGCCGTGTCCAGCTTTTGCCTCTCCGCCGCCGTTGGTGCATCGCTTGCCAGCAGAGCAAACGGATGCCCGTCTTCACACGACAGTTTCGCCACCCGTCCCACCCAGGAAGACCCAGCGCCATCTTTCGCTGCGGCAGGCGCGGCCACGCGCGTCTCCGCAGCAGCCGAACTCGCTGCCGGCTTCTTCACGCTAACCAGAAATCTGTATCCGCGCTTAGGCAGCGTTTCCACGAATCGCGGTTTCTTCTGGTCGTCGCCCAACGCTTGCCGCAGCTTCTTGATCGCGGTGTTGAGGCTATGATCGAAATCGACAAAAGTGTCCGCAGGCCACAGCCGCTTCTGCATCTCCTCCCGCGTGACGACTTCGCCCGGCTGCTCCAACAGCATCGCAAGCACCTGAAATGGCTGGACTTGCAGCTTCACCTTGCGCCCAGCCTTGTACACTTCCTGCGCGCGCAGGTCCACCTCAAACACATCAAATCTCACAACATTCGCGGAGCGAGCAGGCGTAGGCATCTGAAGAATTCCCCGTGACACCGAAACTATACCACTCCTTTTAAGATTCGCGATGGCGCCGGTACTCCTTAACTCCCCTGTTTCCGGGCACTTACTTGTTCACCCATAGCCGCCCTCCAGTTCACCCCCGGTGCATTGTGTCCCGCAGAGGAATGCGCGAAAGTGCACAACATGATGAAGCGCTGAGCAATGAAGCGCACCAAGCAAATGGCAGAACAGCTTGGACGCCGCCAGCGAGAAAGAAAAGGAGTCCCCCCATGAAAACGAGAGCTTTGGTTATGGCAGGTGTGATGGCCCTGACGGCTATGGCAACGACGCGCGTCGCGCAAGCTCAGGAAGCTGTGGTTGTGAACATCCCCTTCGATTTCGCGGCCGGCAAGACCACGCTTCCGGCGGGCGAGTATTCGGTCACAGTTTCGGGCACAACCCATTCGCTGATCTTGATCTCCCGCAGAGACTCTTCAACCTCGGCTTTCATAAACACGAACGCCGTTGCCGCAGCCAATGTGCAGACTGAGTCAAAACTGGTTTTCAACCGCTACGGTGACGGCTACTTCCTCTCCCAAGTCTGGGCGGAAGGCAACTCCCAGGGTCGCCAGCTCATGAAGACCGCCCGTGAAAAAGAAATCGCGTTGACCGCAAATATTGAGACCGAGGGGCAAGTCACCCTGGTCGCAGAGCTCCCCCACACCACCCGCTGACCAACCCACCTTAACCCCTGCAACGCCCCCGGGAATCCGGACCCCCGCTCCGGATTCCCGGACCCTTTTTTTTGCACCCTTCTTTGCCCTTCGGCCGCCCACCCACGCGATACTTAATTGGCCCTCCGCACGTATACTTAGGCAAGACTCTTTCATGGCTCAGGCAAGCACAATGAACTTCAAGGAGGCCGTGGCTATTGCCACCAGCAGCCTCTGGGCGCACAAGCTGCGCAGCGTCCTGACCCTCATCGGCGTGGTCATCGGCGTAGCCGCCGTCATCGCGGTGGTCAGCCTGATCAATGGCGCGAATCAGTACGTCGCTACCAGAGTCTTCCGCCTTGGCGCCGATGTCTTCGGCGTGGCGAAGACTCCCTCCATCATCACCAATGTCGACGATTACCTCGAATTCCAAAAGCGCAAGCGCATCACCTATGACGACTATCAATCTGTCCGCGAACTATGCAAGTCCTGCAAGGAAATCGGCGCCTCTATCGGCGGCCGCCTCGAGGTAAAGAGCGGGCTGAATTCTCTGAAGGACACCAACCTCCGCGCCTGGACGCCCCAAATGGCGGAGCTCTACGACGTTGACCTTGTCGCGGGCCGCCACATGACCGAAACCGACCTACAACAAGCCGCTCCGGTTTGCGTCATCGGAAACGACATTGTTGAGAATTTGCTGCCGGGCGTAGACCCCATCGGAAAAGAAGTTCGCTGGCGCAATATCCCCTGCCAGGTGATCGGCGTCGGCAAAAAAGAAGGTTCCGCTCTCGGCACCTCTCTCGACAACTGGATCATCCTGCCACTCAGCACCTATAAAAAGGAATACGGCACGCAGGACGATTCGCTTCGCATCACCGCACGCGCAGGCTCAGCGGCCACCATTCAGGAGACCGTCGACGAAGTCCGGCAGATCATGCGCGGCCGCCGCCATCTGGACTACGGAAAAAAAGACGATTTCTCTATCGAGACCAGTGACTCCTTCCTCTCGCTTTGGAAAGACATCAGCGGCAGCTTCTTCTTCGTCACCATCGCCATTGCTTCTATCTCGCTGCTCGTCGGCGGAATCGTCATCATGAACATCATGTTGGTCTCCGTCACCGAGCGCACTCGCGAAATCGGCTTGCGCAAAGCGCTGGGCGCGCGCAGCGGCGACATCCTCCGCCAGTTCCTGATCGAATCTTCCACAATCTCGCTCTTCGGCGGCGCGCTAGGCGTGATCTGCGGCGTGCTTCTAGCGCAACTCGTCTCGATCGTCTCGCCGCTACCCAGCGCCGTCCAACTCTGGTCCGTAATCGGCGGCCTGCTCGTGGCATTGAGTGTCGGCTTATTCTTCGGCACGTATCCAGCGTCGAAAGCCGCGCGCCTGGATCCGGTAGTAGCGCTGCGCTCGGAATGATGTGGAGTGCGGCAGCTCTGCTGCCGCTTTTTGCCGCAATCACAAGGTTCTATATTTTGTGAGGACTGAATACTCGGAAACGCAAGTAAAATAGGCTCGAGACGCTCGAAACAGAAAAATGGCAACACTAGGCAAAGCACTCCCCCAAACGCAAACCACGGTCCTCCCAGTCCGCCTACGCGCCGGCAAAACCACCGCGCTAAAATTTCGCGACGAAGTCCTTCTAGCCCTCGACACTCTCCGCAAAAATTCCCTCCGCTCCGCGCTCACGATCTTGGGCATCGTCATCGGCATCACCACGGTCATCACCGTAACCGCCGTCATCAACGGCCTCAACGACAACGTCCTCGGCGGCATCCGCGAACTTGGCTCCGACACGATCATCGCCTACCGCTTCCCCTGGGCCTCGCTCTCGCGCCCGCCCAGCGACTGGTTCACCCGCAAAGAACTCCAGCCCGAGTGGGCGGACGAAATCGCAAAACTCCCCCACATCAAAGCCGCCTCTGCATCGATGCGCATTTTCCAACCCATGTTCGGCTCCGGCACCGAAGACGTCCGTCGCGGCGCCTACCGCGCGAAAAGCGTAATCCTCCAAGGCAATCAACCATCCATCGGCGAAATTTTCGATCTCAAAATCGAAACCGGCCGCTTCTTCAACGAGACCGACGCCGAACATCGCGCCCCGGTCGTGCTCCTCGGCTACGACACCACCCGCACTCTCTTTCCCGAATCGCCCAGCAGTGCCGTCGGCCACGAAGTCACCATTGACGGTCAGCTCTTCACCGTGATCGGCACACTGCAAAAGCAGCGCCAAGGCATCTCCGGCGGCTCTAACCCCGAGGACAATTCCGCCTACATGCCCGTCACCACGCTTCGCAAGCTCTACCCCAACCAAAAAGATTACGTCATTTTCGCCAAAGCCAGCGATCCCGAAAACGTCAACGAGTCCGTAGACGAAATGCGCGACCTCCTCCGCCGCAAACGCCGCCTCGCGAACGACAAGCCCGACGACTTCGCCATTTTCACTCCCGATTATTTCCTCGAGCTCTGGCAAAAAATCAGCGGCCTAATCTTCATTCTTATGTTCGCCGTCGCCTCGGTAGGCTTGATCGTCGGCGGCATCGGCGTAATGAACATCATGCTGGTCTCCGTCACCGAGCGCACCCGCGAAATCGGCGTCCGCAAAGCCATCGGCGCCAAACGCAATAACATCCTCGTCCAATTCCTGATCGAAGCCGTAACGCTCAGCGCTATAGGCGGCGTCATCGGCGTAACCTTCGGCTCCGGCATCACCTTACTCCTGAAATACGCCGCTCACTTTCCCGCCGCCCTCTCCGTCTTCTGGATCCTCACCGCCCTTGTCCTCTGCGCCCTCATCGGCATCGTCTTCGGCGTCTACCCCGCCTGGAAAGCGGCCCGCCTAGACCCCGTCGAAGCCCTCCGCTACGAGTAAGTAGCACAGGCACTCCTGCCTGTGCGGTTTTTCAGACGTCGCACCCCGCTCAGCAGAAAAATTTGTGCTAAGGTGCCCTGGCCATGACAATCGAAGTTCTTATTATCTTTCTTTGTTTCTCGGGTGCTCTCTCGTTTTTTTTGGCTGGAGCCACGGGGAATTTTCATTTCTCTGGCAGAAGGGGCGGTGGAAAGCCGGAAGCGGTTATAACCTCAATTCCAGCCCGTTTACTCTTATCCTCGTTAGGTTTCGCTTTTCTGGTCGTCGGCCTATTTTTCGTAAAGCATGCGCTGTCTCAGCTGGATCACTAAGCGTCCTTAGGGTTTCGCTAGTCAACACGGCCGGTGTACCATGACGCCGCCCACGAAACTCAAGAAGGGATTTCTGCCTAACCATGAACAAGCGCACCTTCATCAAACTCTCCTCCGCCACAATCGCAATCCCCGCCGTCTCCCGCCTCCTGGCCTGGGCCGCCCCCGACAAGCTCACCAACTGGGCAGGCAACCTCGAATACAGCACCGAAAATCTCTACGCCGCCAAATCCCAAGAACAGGTCCTAGACTTCGTAAAACAACAACCCAAACTAAAAGTCCTCGGCTCTCGCCACTGCTTCAACAACATCGCCGATAGCAAAAACGCCTTCCTCTCCCTGAAGCCCCTCGACGAAATCGTCTCTCTCGACGCCCAAGCGCGCACGGTCACCATCGACGCCGGCATCACCTACGGCCAACTGGCCCCGCTCCTCGACGCCAAAGGCTTCGCCCTCCACAATCTCGCCTCGCTCCCACACATTTCCGTCGCCGGCGCCTGTACCACCGCCACACACGGTTCCGGCGAGAAAAACGGCAACCTCGCCACCGCCGTCTCCGCGCTCGAACTCGTCACCGCATCAGGTGATGTTGTAAAACTTTCGCGCCAGCAAGACGCCAACTTCTTCCAGGGCGCCGTCGTCGGCCTCGGCGCGCTCGGCGTCATCACAAAGATCACGCTCGACATCCAGCCCACCTACCAGATGCGCCAATACGTCTACGAAAATCTCTCTTTCACCGCCATGAAAGACCACTTCGACGCCATCCAAGCCAGCGCCTACAGCGTCAGCCTCTTCACCGACTGGCAAAATCACAATTTCAGCGAAGTCTGGCTAAAAAGCCGCACCGAAAAAGGCCACGCCTTCAACGCCACTCCGGAATTCTTCGGCGCCAAACTCGCCACCAAAAATCTCCACCCCATCGCTGCGCTCTCCGCCGAAAACTGCACCGAACAAATGGGTGTCCTCGGCCCGTGGTACGAGCGCCTCCCCCATTTCCGCATGGGCTTCACTCCCAGCGCCGGCAAAGAACTGCAATCCGAATACTTCGTCCCACGCCAGCACGCCGTCGAAGCCATCTTCGCCGTCGAACGCCTGCGCGACAAAATCACCCCGCATCTCCTCATCACCGAAATCCGCGCCATCGCTGCCGATGACCTCTGGATGAGCCCTTGCTACCAGCAACCCTGCGTCACCATCCACTTCACCTGGAAACAAGACTGGCCCGCCGTCAGCAAGCTCCTGCCGGTAATCGAAAAAGAACTCGCCCCATTCCAAGCCCGCCCCCACTGGGGCAAACTCTTCACCATGTCCCCCCAGCAGCTTCACACGCATTACAAAAGACTCCCCGAATTCATCGCCCTTACCAAAAAGTTCGACCCCCAAGGAAAGTTCCGCAACGACTTCCTGAACACCAACATTTTCAGCTAGCCGCCGCATTCATTTGGAGTGCGGCAGTTCTGCTGCCGCTTTTCCCATCGGCTCGCGTATCGGCCAAACAGTCCCCGGTTTTCCGCAAATTTCCACAGCCTTAACAAACTCATCATCCTCCGCAAACCACTTCATTCCTCTCGACTTCCCCATCCGCGTTCGAATCCGCACCTTTTCGTTCGAACAGTCACTAAACTTTATTATTACCTTCTTGACAACACCATGAATTCCTGCTACCATTCCCCATGTTTAACTCGCCAAACAGCCCGGCGCGTTCACGCTCGCCCCTGGATCCGTCCTCCGCGAACTCTGCGTCCTCTGCGATAAAATTCGCGTTTGCCCCGGTCCCCCATCGGCCCTGTGTGTCCCCCGGCCGCTCCGAAGGACCCTCGGCAAGCGCTATCCTCTTTAGAATCATATTCTTTGCATTCCCCCGCCATCTAACCCCTATCGAATCATATTCTTGCGAAAAACAGGGGGTGGGGTATCCCACGTCCCATTCGTTCGCCATCTCCGTGCATCGTTCGTTACGCGCAGCAACGCCTGTAACTACCCTCTTTTCATGCGTTTACCTCACGTTTCTCTGGATACCCCGGGGGGTGGGGTCTCACGCCACTCCTCACTCCTCACTCGCCACTTCCCCGCACATAGAAATTCTCATTCTGATCTCCGCCCGAGGACGAAGAATCCAGCGGTGGCCTCGCCGAGAGACGCCTTGTCAGCTACTCCCTTCCTGCATAGACTCCTCCGGCACGAAGGCGCTTCCCACGAAACCAGGGGAGCTCGGCCACAAAAGATGACCGGTGACAAATCCAACCAGGGCGGCGACCGCTTCCCCCTGACGCGGTGGTCGGTGATCGACGCGGCGCGCAGCGGCGACCAAGCCGAGCGCGTCCGCGCCATGGACACTCTCTGCGCCGCCTACTGGAAACCCGTCTACAAATACATCCGCCTCCGCTGGAACCGCCCCACGGACGACGCTCAGGATTTAACGCAAGGATTTTTTGTCCAGGTGATCGAACGCGGCCTGCTCGAAAAATTCGATCCTGCCAAAAGTCGCCTGCGTACCTACCTCCGCGTCTGCGTGGATAGTTTTGTGATGAACGAAGAAAAAGCCGTCAAGCGTCTCAAGCGCGGCGGCGACGCCTCGCATGTCGCGCTTGATTTCTCCGGAGCCGAAGAAGAATTGGGTGGCGCCACAATGGATCCCGCTGCGATTCCTTCGCCCGAATCGCTCGAAGACTTTTTCGAGAAAGAATGGGTGCGCGGTCTCTTCGAGCTGGCCGTCGAGGATCTGCGTAAACATTGCGAAGTGAACGAACGGGAACGAACGTTCCGTCTCTTCGAGGAATATGATCTTGCCGGCGACGAAACCATTTCCTATGAGAAGCTCGCCGCGGAGTATGGAATACCCGTAACTGATGTCACGAACGCCTTGTCGTGGGCGCGGCGCGAATTCCGCCGCGTCGCGCTCGAGCGCCTGCGCGAAATTTGTGGTAGCGAAGAAGAGTTCCAGCGCGAAGCCCGCGCCGTCTTTGGCTGGGAACCAAAATGAAATCACTCTCGGACAAAGCCATCGAGCGCCTCCGCACCGGCGCCGACGAACCCGACCTTGCTGGTACTCGCTACCGCTTGCTCGAACGCGTCGCTCGCGGCGGCATGGGCGTCGTCTATGCCGCCAAAGACGAAAAACTCGAACGCCGCGTCGCGCTGAAAGTCCTCGACGTCCCCGGCACGGATGGCGATTTGGCCAACCGCTTGATGCGCGAAGCCCGCGTCCTTGCGCGCCTCGAACATCCTGGAATCGTCCCCGTCCACGACGTCGGCACGCTCGCCGACGGCCGCGTTTTCTATACCATGAAATTTGTCGAAGGCCAGCGCCTCGACAAATTTATCGAAGGCGTCGAGTCCGTGCAGGATCGCCTCCGCCTCTTCTTGCGCATTTGCGAAGCCGTCGCCTTCGCCCATGCGCGCGGCGTCCTTCACCGAGACCTGAAACCCGCCAACATCATGGTCGGCCCGTTCGGCGAAGTCCTCGTGATGGATTGGGGCCTCGCAAAAATTCTTCGCGGCGAAACACGAAATGCCGATCGCTCCACCGACCCCGAAGCCACTATTCTGGAAAAGCCGGCGCAGCCCAGTGGGGTAAACGATTCCACAAAGAGTTCCGTAATCACCGGACACGGCACAGTTATGGGCACGCCCGGCTACATGTCCCCCGAACAAGCACGCGGCGAGATCGAACTGCTGGACACCCGCAGCGACATTTTTTCGCTTGGCGCACTTCTGCGATTCATCCTCACGCAGAAAACTCCGACTGGATTCGCGCCGCGTCTCGACCGTTCCCTCGAAGCCATTTGCGCAAAGGCCACGGCCGAACAGCGCGACTCGCGTTATCCCGCAGTTCAGTATCTTGGCCAGGACGTTTCCCGTTACCTCGACGGCCTCGCTGTCGGAGCGCATCGCGAAAGCATTTTCGAAAAAGTGGCCCGCTTCTACCGCCGCTATCGCTTCTTCATCTTGCTGATTCTGGCTTACTTGGCGATGCGCGTAATACTACTACTGGTTTTGAAGAGATAGTCTTAAAGGAAATCCAGGTTCCGTTGTATAGAACTTCAGAGAACAAAAAGGAGAGGCGGACTTATGAACAAGATTCTTATCGGACTGCTCTTGGGGGCCCTGCTGGGAGCCATTGACGGAGGAACCGCGTGGTTCACTCCCGCCGTACGGGCCCAGATCGTGGGCATCGTTATAGGTTCCACCATAAAGGGTCTTATAGCGGGCGTCGCTGCCGGAATATTTGCGCGCAAAGTAAATTCCGTTCCGCTCGGAATTTTGTTTGGACTGGCGGTCGGTGCCGTTCTGGCCTTTATCGTTGCTTACATGCAAAAGGGCTACTATCTCGAAATTATGCTTCCCGGCAGCATCGTCGGCATGATCGTGGGTTTCGCAACGCAGCGCTACGGAGCAACTCCGGCAGCATCACCGGCCACGCGCTAGCCAGAACCGAAAAACAAGTGACCAAAGTTTGGATCGTAAATTCAAGGAGGGAGAATTATGTCTCGAGTCATTCATTTTGAAATACCAGCAGCGGAGCCCGAACGCGCGGCCACATTCTACGGAAAGGTCTTTGGCTGGAAGTTCGACAAGTGGCCTGGGCCGATGGAATATTGGATGGTCGTCACCGGCAAGGAGGGCACGCCGGGTATTAACGGCGGCATGATGAAAAAGCCCGGCGGCATCACTTCGACCACCAACACGATTGGCGTCGACTCGGTGGATGGCGCGATCGATGCAGTCGTGAAAGCCGGCGGAAAAAACATCATGCCAAAAACGCCGATTCCTACCGTGGGCTACTTCGCATATTGCGAAGATACGGAAGGAAATGTTTTTGGGGTGATGCAAGCAGATCCCAATGCGAAGTGAAGTTGAGCTGAAAGATGCGGCGCCGGTGGAATCTGCGTTGAAACAAACCGCACGCACATAAGGGAACATAATGAGCCTGACGAAACCAATGCTGGGTTTGGCTGTGGGAGGCACGCTGGGGCTGCTGGATGGCCTCAGCGGTTTCCTAGAGCCATCCCTCGCGCCAGTGATGAGCAGCGTGATTACGTTTTCCTTGTTGAAGGGTTTGGTTTCCGGCATCGCCATCGGATACGTGTCGCAGCGATTCCATTCGATGCTTGTGGGAATTCTGCTAGGAATCGGCATCGCAACGGCGCTTAGTCTCATCGTGATTCTGCACGCGGGGATGGCGCTGTTCTGGGACATCATGCTGCCCGGAATGTTGCTGGGCGTCGTTGTTGGATTTACGACGCAGAAATTTGGGAAGCAGTCAGAAGCGTCGCACGTAGTGCGCTGAATTTCGAGCGGTCGAGTCAGTCAATCAAAGAATGAGGAGGGAGTCATGAACTCGCGAACGAGAACGAAAGTCTTGACAGCTGTTGGGGCGGTCTTGCTTGCACTTGCAATCGGGCCAGCGAGGGCCAGCGGTAATGGAACGGCGGCTTTCGAGCAGTTGAAGTCGCTGGCTGGGCATTGGGAAGTTCAACCCGCAGGAGAATCCAAGGCGACCCTGGACCTTGAACTGACAGCCAACGGATCGGCGGTGATCGAACGGTTCCACATGACGGAACAGGGCAAAGAGGTCGAGATGATTTCGCTTTATTTCCTCGATGGCGAGCAATTGAAGATGACGCACTACTGCATGGCAGGCAATCAGCCGACGATGCATGCAACCTATGCGCCGGATACGAAAACACTTACGTTTGACTTTGACAGCGCGACAAACTTGAAAAGCCCGAACGACGGTCACATGCACCACGCCGTCTACACCTTCATCGACAACGATCATTTCAAAACGGCGTGGACCTTCCAGAAAAATCAGAATGATGCTTTCACGGAAGATGTGACCTACGTCCGCACGAAGTAAGCCTGTAAGGCGAGGAAGGTATTGCGAATCCGGAGGAGGGCAAGCTGATGGCGAGCTTGCCCTTTCGGTTTCTGCTCCGGGCAGCCGGAAGGACACAGTCAGGAATGTCTGTCCCACTTTTTGTACCGCATGTAAGATGGCGAGCATCGAATCCTCAGGAAATGTGCAGGAGCGACGCCATGGGATTTGCAGCATTTCGCAATCACAAATATCTCAGTCTTGAGACGTACAAAAAGAGCGGCGAAGGCGTGAAGACGCCGGTGTGGTTCGCAGCCGACCCAGCCAGCGATCTGGCGGGAGACAGAGCCCTGCTTTATATCTACACGATTGGGAACACAGGAAAAGTGAAACGCATTCGCAACAACGGTCATGTGAAAATTGCTCCCTGCACGGTAAAGGGCGTTCCTCTGGGCGAATTCGTCGAAGCAAACGCCGAAATCGTGACTGGAGAAGTAGCTTCGCAGGGCCTGAAACTACTGAATAAAAAATATTTCCCCTGGAAGCAGATATTGGGGTTCTTCGCGCTGTTCAGCCGGCGCGAAAGAGTTGTGATGTCGATTCGACCCGTGTGATGGACGTGCCCTCTGGCACGCAAGGCGCCGCGATCCGAACCATCAATCGAACGGGATGCCGGTTTGTTTGGAAATGGCGCGCAGGTCTTCGACGATGGGCATGATAAGCGGCACACCATTTTTGCTGCGCTCGCGTTCTGCGATGCGCTCGGGATCACCTGGAATTAATGGGCCATTTGTGCCGGGAGCAGGTTTTGTCGCACGGAAGGTGCGAACGTAGTCGTCGATCTGGCTCTTGAACTCATTGGCGTCGATGAAACCGTCGATGCGCATGGCGCCGAAGAAATGGCCGATTCCCTTGCCGACGCTGCGCTTTGGCATTTCCTGACGCAGCGCGAACGGCGGTGCGAATGGGCCCCAGTTTGCGCCGCTGAGCACACCACACAGCACATCCACCATCACGGCCAAGCCGTAGCCTTTGTGCCCGCCGCGCTCGCGATCGGAACCGAGCGGAAGCAAACAGCCGCCGTTCACAGGATCGTCGGGGTTTGTCGTGTTCTGGCCCTGGTTATCGATGCCCCAACCGAGGGGAATCGGATCGCCTTTGCGGCGCGCCATTTCAATTTTTCCGTAAGCGGCGGCACACGTGGCCATGTCGATCACAATGGCCGGCTCTTCCTTTCCCGGGAAAGCGATGGCGATGGGATTGGTGCCGAGCATGCGCTCCATGCCCCACAGCGGCGTGACCAAGCTGGTGGAGTTGGTCATGGCCCAGCCGATCATGTCGCGCTGGAGAGCTTGCAGAACGTAGTAACCGGCGATGCCGAAATGGTTGGTGTTGCAAACGCTGACCCAGCCGGAGCCGGCCTTTCTCCGCCATGTCCATGGCGATGCGATTCGAATGCGGGCCTACCACGAGACCGAGGCCGTTGTCGCCATCGATGGTCGCGGTGCTCATCGTGGAGCGCACGATTTTGATTTTTGGATTGGGATTGATGTGGCCTTCGCTGAGCATGCCAACATAGCTATAGAGACGGGCAACGCCATGGGAATCGATGCCGCGGAGATCCGCGGAAGCGAGAACGTCGGCTGCCTGGGCGGCATCCTCCTTAGGAATACCAAAATGCAGGAAAATGCGCGTACTGAAATCGCGCAGGACTTCGATCGAGAAAACTTTGGCCTCGACGGCGGGCATGTGTCGCCTTTCTTTGAACAAATGTCTTTGTGCAAATATCTTTGCGCAAGCAGATCGTTATCGTGGAATTTGCGATTTCCATTCTAGCTGCGCGCAAGAACTTAGGCCAGGCGTTGGCCGGGGTCAAGCACGGATGCGGGCGATTGAGCAAGCCGCGGGGCGGGGCCCTAATAGGGTAAATAAGCCTCTCCCCTACAATGGCTGGGTTTACCGTTTTTTCCGGGGAGACGATATACTCGCGCGATGACGAATCGGACTCGCGCCATTCACTTCTTCGTTTTTTGCGTCTTGGCACCGGCTCTATTTGGGCAGGATTCGCGGCAGGCGGTGCAGCTGCCGAATGGCAAATTGCTGGGTGAAGTTCCGGGCTCACCACGGCCAATTAACAATCTTCCGACGGCGATTGCACTCTCTCCCGATGGACGGTTCGCGGTGCTGCTGCACAGCGGTTACGGCGCATACAGCTCTGGAGAGAAGCAGTCTCTCTCGATGTTGAATCTCGAGACGAATGAGCTCGCTGATTTTCCGGATGACCGGCTTGGCAGCGATGCCAAACAGACTTATTTTCTTGGGCTGGCGTTCAGCCTGGATGGAAAACACGTTTTTGCAAGCATGGCTTCGCTTACCGATCCGCTTGGGAAGCAGAAGGGAAGCACAGGCAACGGGGTCGCGGTTTACAGCTTTGAAAACGGGCAGGTTGCGCCGGAACGATTTTTGCCCTTGGCGCCGCGGACGAAAATCCCCGCGGGGAAAAAACGCCGGGCGGAGTTTAGGGACGTTACTTACCCGGCGGGGCTAAGCGCTGGATTGAGCGGGGGCGAAGAGAGACTGCTTGTCGCCAACAATAACTCCGACGAAGCTGTGCTGCTCAGCGCAAGCAGCGGCAAAATCATCCACCGATTTGATCTTTCGACGATGAAGCAAATTCCGGCTTCGCTGCCGTATACGACGGTGATGACGAAGGACGGGAAGCGCGGCTTCGTTTCTCTTTGGAATGCATCTGCGGTTGCGGAGCTCGATTTACTGAGCGGGCGCGTGGTTCGAATCATTCCGCTACGCAAACCGGAGTCACCGCTGGCAGGGGGATCTCATCCGACAGCGCTGCTGCTCAATCGCGACAACTCACGGCTATTTGTGGCGCTGACCAATCGGGATGAGATCGCGGTGCTGGACGCGATCTCCGGAAGAGTTTTGTCTTATTTTTCAACGAAGCTGCCGGGACAAAAGTACGGCGGCAGCGATCCCGAATATCTGGCGCTCTCGCCAGACGAAAAGACGCTTTTTTCAGCGGATGCCATTTCAGATTCCGTGGCCTTATTTGATGTTACCGATGGGACTGATAGGAAACCCACGGCGGGTGAAGACACACAAGCCGTGGGATTCATTCCCACGGAATGGTATCCCACGGTGGTGACGGCGACTGGAACGGATTTACTGATTGCGAGCGCTAAGGGAAAAAGTTCCGGACCTAATCCAAAACCTATTGGAGAAGAAAAAGATAGCCGGCCCGCGTACCCCTACGGACCGGCGATGATCCACGGCTCGCTGGCGCGCATTCCGCTGGGGGATGTGACGGCAAATCTGACGGCGTTTACAAAACAAGTAGTGGACACCAACGCTTTGCGTGGAAACGGCGACCGCGTACCTTTTGCCGGCGGTGAAAATAAAATCCGTCACGTAATTTATATCATCAAGGAAAACCGGACCTACGATCAGGTGTTTGGCGACATCGCGGAGGCCAACGGCGATGCTTCCTTGACGATGTATGGCGAGGAGATCACGCCAAATCAGCACAGGCTCGCGCGGCAATTCGGCATCCTCGACAATTTTTACGACAGCGGAGAAGTTTCGGGAAACGGGCATGTGTGGTCGACTTCCGGTTCGGTCTCCGACTATATCGAGAAGACATGGCCGATCGGCTATCGCGGCGGCGAGCATACGTACGATTCCGAAGGCACATTGCTGAACGGCGTTTCGCTGGAAGATGAGGTTCCGGATGCAGGAGAGCCGACTGGGGGTTACCTCTGGAAGAATTTTGCGAGCCACGGCGTTTCTTACCGGCATTACGGAGAGTACATCGTGAGCCGCTGGTGCAATGAGCAGAAAGAAACGGTAAAACCGCAGACAGGACCGCCTAAATCGGAAGGAAAAACGTGTCCGCGGACGGTGGTGAACAAAGGAGAGCCGCTCGAGAAAAATGTCGGAGAACCGCGAGGCGGACCGAGTCCCTATCCGTGGGCGATTCCGGTGCTGGCAACGAATGTAGCGAGCGAAGCGGAATTGCGCGGGCACTTCGACCCGCTGTTCCCGGATTTTGAGGTGGCGTATCCGGATCAGTTGCGCGCGGACGAATTTCTAAATGAGTTTCATGGATTTGTGGGGACGCGCAAGGCAGGCAACGACACGATGCCGCAATTCATTCTGTTGCGACTTCCAGACGACCATACGGCGGGCCTCTCGAAAAACAAACCGCGGCCAGCGGCGTCGGTTGCGGACAATGATCTCGCCATTGGACGCGTGGTTGACGCTGTGTCGCACAGCGCCTACTGGGACGATACGGCGTTTTTGATTTTAGAAGACGACGCGCAGGATGGGCCCGATCACGTGGATTCGCACCGCAGCCTGTGCCTGGTGATCAGCAAGTATTCGCCGATGCCGGAAGGAATTGCGCACGGTTTGGTGCCCTTCGTGGATCATTCCTTCTACACCACCATCAATGTAGTTCGAACAATTGAATCGCTGCTGGGCGCGCCTCCGATGAACGCCAACGATTCGCGCGCGGCGGTGATGGCGCCACTATTTAGAGGAGCGGGAGACCAGCCCCCGTTCACTGCTGATTTTCGGAACCTCGACAACGGATTGATCTACCAGATGAATACAGCGGAGTGGAAAGAAGGGAAAAAGCTGGATTTCAGCCATGCCGACGCGGTGGATACGGCTCTGCTGAACAAGATTCTGTGGAAGGATCGCATGGGCGATAGCCCGATGCCACCGCCGCAACACAATATTTTTCCGGCGACAGTGGCAAGCAAGAGTTCGAAAAAAGATTTGGACTAACTGCGCCAGGCAAAACTCGCGGCTGATTCCAGCTATCGCGGAGCCTCCGACGAAGTCCTCTTAAGACGCAACGCGATTCCACCCTGGAAGGCGGGCGATGCCAGCAGTTTCTTGCCGCCATCGTGCGCAAAACCTTCCAACTGTTCGATGGTTCCTGTTTTTACATTCACCCATTCGCACGAGTATTGTCCACGTGGCAGTTCGAGCGTCAATTCGGCGGGGCCACTTCCATCGAGATAGATGGCGTACTGCTTTCCGGGATTGGAGAGTACGCGAACCGCTGCTCCCGAAGCGTGATTCACGACGCGAGCGTCGGGCCGCAGATCGACCAGAGAGAATGACTGCAGGAACTGGGAAAGAATGTGAAGTTGATGGCGGAGCGATGGACTCCCACCGCCGGGACCGTTGGACTCGGAGAAAGAGCCGTCCTCATGGCCGGTTGTAAAGGAATAGTCGAGAGCGCCGAACGTGCTTCCACCGGAGAGCATGAAATTCCACGCTTGGCGGCGATAGGGGTCGTCCTCGCGGCCCAGAAAACCGGTTTCGTCATATGAGATTGCTTTGCCGAGGCCGTAGTTGAGTGACACGGCTTCGGGATAAGCGTAGTGGAAGTTGACGACGCTAACATTCGGCAGGAGCTTTCGTACCGGCAATCGAAAATTGGAATAATTCTGGGCGATGAGATGTCGGTTGGGGAGTGAAGACTCTTCCTGCGAGATCCAGTCGGCCACTTGTGTTTGCCACGCCATGGAAAGCTCGTCAGGTAAATCGACAGAGTTTGGATACGTGTCACGCCCTGGCGGGCGGAGGTATGGGTTGATCACGTCGGTAAGAACGGTCCTGTCTGACCATGGTTCATTCTGGATTTCGAAGATGACGTTGTCGAAGGCATTCGCTTCGCGGACCAACTTGCGCGCGTATTTTTCCTGATGCGCGAGGATGTTTCCATTTTCGAGAGTGTTGAGTTTTTTCCAGTCGATGGTGTCCGTGCTGTTGATGTTGTTGGCGGTATTCAGCGCACTCATTTGCCATTGCGCTTCGGCGTAATGAGCGGAGAAGAGAGTCACTTCGACTACGATTCCGCGTTTTGCGGCTTCGGTAAGAAAATCGCGATAGCGCGCGAAAAACTCAGAGTCCCACTTTTCCAGGTCGAATTTGTTTCCGCCGCCCGCATAGCCCGCGCGAGTCGCTGCGCGCCCAAGGGGCCAGGAAGCGGCCAGGCTCGGGAGCGAGGTCGTTGTGAAGAATGCCAAAGGATTTGGCGGGGACTTCCACGTAGGAACCGCCGAAGAGGCGCGTGTAGTTCAGGCCGTCGGCTTCCAGCGTGGCGAGATAGCGGTGATAGTCAAAATCGCGGTTCAACACGGCGCCGTAGTGTTCACCGCTACTGATCAGGACAACGGCCTTACCGCGAAAGAGAAAATAGTGTGGATTTGCGGGATGCAGACGGATGGGTTTTAGTTTGGCTGCTTGCGGCGCGTTTGCTTGCGGCTTGGCCTGAGCCGCTAAGAGCGTTGGGAGTAGGAGCGCGACGAGCGTCGCCGCGCGGATTGTTTTTTGGATTGCGGCGATCATTCGAATGTACGCGAGCAGCTAGCGCGCGGCGGCGAGTTGCGAGGAGTGAGCCAGCGCGCGCAGAGATTCGGTGTATGGAGCGCGAGCCACACCGCGTTCGGTGAAGATGGCGGCGATGTAGCGGGCCGGCGTGACGTCAAAGGCTGGATGCGCGGCGTGAACGCCGTCAGGCGCAATGCGTGCCCCCTGCAAGTGCGTGACTTCAGCAGCGGAGCGCTCTTCGATGGGAATGTGATCGCCATCGGGGATGGAGAGATCGAAAGTGGAGACAGGCGCGGCAATGTAAAAGGGCACCTTATTTTCTTTCGCCAGGACGGCGATCTGGTAGGTGCCGATTTTGTTGGCGGTGTCGCCGTTGGCGGCGATGCGGTCGGCTCCGGTGACGATAGCGCCGACTTTGCCGGTCTTTAGAAAATGGCCGACCATGTTGTCGGTGATCAGAGTGAGCGGGATGCCGCCTTTGTGAAGCTCCCAGGCAGTGAGGCGCGCGCCCTGCAAGTAGGGGCGCGTTTCAGGCACGAGGATGTGCAGCTTTTTGCCTTGTTCGAAAGCGACGCGGATGACGCCGAGCGCGGTGCCGATGCCTCCAGTGGCGAGAGCGCCGGCGTTGCATTGCGTCATGACCTGGCCTTCGGCGGGCATAAATTCCGCGCCGAAACCGCCAATAGCTTCGTCGGTGGCTTTCTTTTCGAGATGAACCAGACGCGCTTCTTCGACCATGGCTTGGCGGATTTTCGATAGGTCAGAAGTCTGGGTTGTTAGTTCGTCGAAGCGGCGCTTCATGCGCTCGATGGCCCAGAAGAGATCGACCGCAGTGGGGCGAGTCTTGGCTAGAGTGTCGCAGATCTCAGCGAATTCTGTGCGCAAGAATTCGACGGAATTTGCCGAGGAATGAAGAACGCCCAGCGCGGCTCCCATGGCTGCGGCCACGCCGATCGCTGGCGCGCCTCGAATCACCATGTCGCGAATGGCTTTGGCGACTTCGCGATAGTTGGTGTAGGTATAGCTGACTTCTTCGCCGGGAAGCAGGCGTTGGTCGAGCATGACCACGCCGCGGTCGGTCCATTCGATGGGTTGGGCTACGTACATTTTCTGCGAATCCTATGTAACTGTGAACCGGGAATCAAATCTGCAGGCAAGAGCGGGCACGGCGTGCCGTGCCCCTACAAACATTCTAGCGGAGGTTGGGGTAGAAGACGAATCGATGGAAGACAATTCGGTCAGTGGGTGGGCGTGATTTTTGTCGTGGCGCTCGGGCCTAGGATAGTTAGGGCGGCAATCATGGAATTGTAGCCGAGGTGCAGCAAGAAGCTGGCATAGACGGAGCCGGTGCGGGCGCGCACAAGGGTAAAGATGACGCCGACGGCGATGAGCACAAAAACGAGGCCCCAGGTCCAGCCCAGTTGGGCGCCGTGCATCAACCCGAAAAGAATGCCGGTGAGGATAACGCCAGAGCCTACTCCGAAGGTCTTTGCAAACAACGGATAGAGATAGCCACGAAAGACGGTTTCTTCCACGAGCGGCGCGACCAAAACAGCCATGGCCATAAACAACATGGCCGTGTTTTTATAGCGGAAAAGTTCCTCGATCGGCACATCCTCGGGCGGCTGCATTTTGTAAGTAGCCACGAGTACTGCAATAGAAAGACCGCACCCCGCAAGAAAAAAGATCCACGGGCTCCGCGGGCGGCCGCCGTTGGCGCGCGTGATCTTTCTCCAGCCAAGAGTTCGCCAAAAGGGCGAGCCCGGCAGGACCGAAAGACTGACGTAGAGAAACACCATGGCCAATCCATACAAGAGGACCATGCTGCCGACAGCGAATATCGGCTTTGACAAGGCAAACTGCTCGAACTCCTTCTTGGTTGAGAGGTGGCTGAGAGGGGCCGCGTAGTAAACAATGAAACTGAACTGAACAATTAAGAAAGTGACCACCACGAAGGAGAGAAATAAAGCGAAATGCAGCCACGACCAGGAGATGCGCAAGTCTTCGGGAAGAGAAGCATCGTGAGAAGGGTAAGGCGCTGGAACAGACGCGGCCAAGCTGAGGGGATCGCCGGTTAGAGGAAGTTCGGCATGAGTCGGCGGCGGTTGAGCCTCACCGGGGCTGGGATCCGCGGGAGCTTCCGAGGACGCTGCCTGATCCGGCGGAGGAAAGTGGTTTTCGTCGAAGAGACTCATCGTTTGCGCTTGCCTCGAGGCGACGGCTTCGGCCAGCCAGCGGCTAGTGCGGCGGCGACTAGCGGCATGAGGAGTTCGTGATGGCCAGTGATGGCGTAGCCGCGCGATGCCGATTTGTGGCCTGCGCGTTTGGATACGGTGGGGCGCTTCACTACATTCTGCAACGGACGGTAGTGCTGGATAAAGTCGAAGTTGGCGGTGGTGATGGGATACAGGGGCACGCCGAGATTGCGCGCGACGCTCACGGCCTTCAGGAAAACTTCCGGGAGAAGTACGGCGGAGCCCCAGTTCAGATAGACACCGCCGGGGTGCATTTGTTTCACGAGAGCGCAGAAGAGGCGGAAATCGAGAAAGGTGGCGGCGCCGAGGCATGGACCGTCGGCGGCGGGATGCATGTGGGGGATGTCCGTGCCGATGGCGAGATGAGTGGTGACGGGAATGCGTTGTTTATATGCGGCAACCAGGACGCTGGAGGCGGCGTGCTTTACGTTGAGGATGCCACTGTTGAGGAACTGCCCTGCGGCTTCGCCGTACCCGATGTGAAGGCGGGCGGCGAGTTTTGAGAATTCGTTAATGTACTCGCCGGTTTCGCTGGCCATGCCGAACTTGCCTGCGCCGAGGCCGACTTCGACGTCTTCGGACGTGTTGCCGGCGAGAGCGATTTCGAAATCGTGGATGAGCGCGGCGCCGTTCATAGCGATGCTGGAGACGAAGCCGCGGCGCATGAGATCGATGAGGACCGGGCCGAGGCCGACTTTTATGACGTGGCCGCCGATGCCCCAGAGGATGGGAGCGTGTTGCTTGCGCGCGCGATGGATGGCGGCTAAGAGTTGGCGCAAATCTTCAGCGGCGAGAATGTTCGGGAGAGAGTTTAACAATTTTGTGAGGGAAGTGTTTCCCGTGGCGGGCTTGGCAAAATCGCGGACGTTTACTTTGCTTTTGCGAGAGGCAAGCGGATAGGTATGGACTGCACCAAAAGTGAGAGGCGGCGTGGAGTAGATGCTCATTGAGGTTTACATACTTTAGCGCGCGATTGGCCTGATACCAAGCACGGATGAGCCTTGCGGAGACAGGGCGCAATGAATTGCGCCCCTACAAATGCGGACGCACAGACGGTCATTTCGGGGCGGGGCCATTGGCGTGGCCATTGTTGGAAATTCCCAGGACGCGAGCGAGAGCCTGGCCAGTATAAGATTTTTTGGTGCGGGCGACGAGTTCGGGAGGGCCTTGGGCGACGATGCGGCCGCCGCCTTCGCCACCTTCAGGACCGAGATCGATGAGCCAGTCGGCCTGTTTGATGACGTCGAGGTGGTGCTCGATGATGAGGACAGTGTTGCCTAGACTGACGAGGCGCTGGAGGACGTCGAGGAGTTTGCGCACGTCGTCGAAGTGCAGGCCCGTCGTGGGTTCGTCGAGTATGTAGAGAGTGCGGCCGGTCTGGCGCTTGGAAAGTTCGCGGGCTAGTTTGATGCGCTGGGCTTCGCCGCCTGAGAGAGTCGTGGCGGACTGTCCTAGCGTGACGTAGCCGAGGCCGACTTCGACGAGAGTCGAGAGTTTTTGCTGAATTTGCGGAATGTTTTCGAGAAGCTTTAGCGCGTCGGACGAAGGGAGATTGAGCACATCGCTGATGGTGTGGCCTTTGTAGCGCACGGCCAGCGTTTCGGAATTGTAGCGCTTGCCGCGGCAGACTTCGCACATGACGTAGACGTCGGGGAGAAAATTCATTTCGATGCGGCGGAGGCCGTCGCCTTGGCAGGCTTCGCAGCGGCCGCCTTTGACGTTGAAGCTGAAGCGGCCCGGACGATAGCCGCGTTCGCGCGATTCGGGAAGCATGGCGAAAAGCTCACGGATGGGACCGAATACGCCGGTGTAGGTGGCGGGATTCGAGCGCGGCGTGCGTCCGATGGGGGCTTGATCGATCTCAATAACCTTATCGATTTGATCCGCGCCGAGGATCTCGCGGTGTGCGCCAGGCGGCTCCATGGAACGGTAGAGTTTTTGCGCGAGGGCGCGATAGAGAATGTCGTTCACGAGCGTGGATTTGCCCGAACCGGAGACACCGGTGACAACGGTTAGCAAGCCGAGCGGTAGCGTCACGTCAACATCTTTCAAATTATTTGCGCTCGCGCCGAGAATTTGAATTGCTTTACCATTGGGGCTGCGGCGCTTTTCCGGAACGGCAATTTTTGCGGCGCCGCTAAGATAGCGGCCGGTAAGCGATTCGGCGGTTGCCGCTATCTGCTCCGGCTTACCCTGAGCGACGAGGTAGCCTCCGGCGTTGCCTGCGCCGGGTCCGAGATCGACGACAAAATCGGCGCGGCGAATGGTGTCTTCGTCATGCTCGACGACGAGGACCGTGTTGCCTAGGTTGCGGAGCTGTTCGAGAGAACCGAGCAGGCGATCGTTGTCCCGCGCGTGCAGGCCGATGGACGGCTCATCCAAAACGTACAGAACCCCGCGGAGGCGCGAGCCAATCTGCGTTGCGAGGCGAATGCGCTGGGCTTCGCCGCCGGAAAGCGTGGCGGCGGAGCGGTCCAGGCTGAGATAGCCGAGGCCGACGGCGAGGAGAAAATCTATCCTTTCGGCGACTTCTTCGAGCGGGCGGCCGGCAATTTCGCGCTGACGAGAAGTGAGCTGCGCGAGGATCTTGTCCACGGCGGGGCGCGAAGCGGCGAGAGAGAGCGCCGTAAAATCCGCGATAGAGTAACCGGCCAATTTTACGGCGAGCGATTCGGGACGGAGGCGCTTGCCATGGCAAACGTTGCAAAGCGTGGCGGACATGTATTGCGTCATCCACTCGCGGTAAGAATCGGAATTGGATTCCGTGAAGTTTCGATCGAGAAATTTCAAGATGCCGGGAAAACGAAAGGCCTTTTCGCCCTGAGACTTCTTTCCGGCAGGCTCCTTTTGTTCAGGGCCGCTCCTGCCATTCGAAGGGGGATAGCCATAGAGAAGCAGGTTCTGGATGCGCGGAGGGAATTTTTCGAACGGCGTCTCCAAATCCAGGTGATAGGCGTAGGCGGCGAGCTCGAGCGTGCGCTTGAGGATCGCGGAGCTGGAACCCGGGCCAAGGCCACCATCGAACAACGGTCGAGTCCAGTCCGTGATAATTCGGGCAGGATCGAAATCGTATTTGGAGCCCAGTCCATTGCAAGCCGGGCAAGCGCCATACGGCGAATTGAAACTAAAGGAGCGCGGCTCGAGCTGCGGGACGGAAATGCCGCAGTCCGGGCACGCGAGCTTTTCCGAGAAGACATGCTCTTTGCCGCCGACGACGGCGACAGTGACGAGGCCACCAGCAAGCTTCAGCGCCGTGGCGATAGACTGCTCGAGGCGAGCAGCGATGCCCTGTTTGACGAGCAGGCGGTCCACGACGACTTCGATGGTGTGATTCTTGCGCTTGTCGAGGCTGGGCGGAATGTCGAGAGGAAAGAGCTCGCCGTTTACGCGCACGCGGACGTAGCCGTCTTGCGCGAGCTTTTCGAACTCCTTGCGATAAGCGCCTTTTCGACCGCGAACGATAGGCGCCAAAATCATAATGCGGTCGTCGGCCTGGCAGAGCTCGCCATTGAGAATGGCTTGAACGATCTGTTCGCTGGATTGCCGCGCGATGGCGTTGCCGCATTTGGGGCAGTGCGGTACGCCGACGGAAGCGTAGATCACGCGGAGGTAGTCGTAGATTTCCGTGATGGTGCCCACTGTCGAACGCGGGGAGCGCGTGGTGGTTTTCTGCTCGATGGCGATGGAGGGCGAAAGGCCTTCGATGACGTCAACGTCGGGGCGCTCCATTTGATCGAGGAACTGGCGCGCATAGGCGGAGAGGGATTCGACGTAGCGGCGCTGCCCCTCGGCGTAAATCGTGTCGAAGGCGAGGGAGGACTTCCCCGAGCCGGATAGGCCGGTGATGACGGTCAGAGTGTTCCGGGGGATTTCGAGGCTGATGTTTTTCAGGTTGTGCTGCCGAGCGCCCCGAATAACGAGTTTGGTCAGGCCCATGAGACGAAAACGCTCCCTCCACAGGAGCTCCGGCGCACAGTGGGTACACTGAGGCCAGAATAACTCTCCACAATAGCAGGGAGAATTCCGCGGGGTCAAGAAAGCGGGGGTGGAGTCTGGTTCTTCCGAGCCAATTTGGAGGGGCTTTTTCATGTCGACCGCTGCCAAAAGGCCGGGATTCCTGTCCCGCCAACCCGCAGGTGCAATTGGGGCCAGGCGGGCGCGGCGGGCTGTAGAAGATTTACCTGACGGGTAAAATTTCACGGGGGTAGAGCGTTTTTACCCGCCTATAGAGCGACAAGCGACTGCAAATAAAGGAGTTAGACTTGGCTGCCGAGATGCACTAGTAAAGGCAGTGGGGGAGGCGAACCGAGGATCCCTTTAGGGGATTGAGGGCTGGGCCGGTTCGTTTCTCCCCCCTATTTTTTGTTGAGCGGCATAGAACGGTCACGCAGCGTTTCCTCTGGACCGTCGCCAGTTTTCCAAAACACTCAAGAATAGTCTAACGTGGTGGAAGTGTGCCGAGATCATGTCGACTGGACGCCCTTCGGCGGCTTCCACAACAAAGGATGGTGGATCACAGCTGCCTGACGTTCGAAAGGCTATCGTGGATCCAAGTGGCGGCTGGCGTAATCGCTGAGAGTGAGAGAGAGCATGATAGCGAGCCAGAAAAAGCCGGCAAAGACAATCAGCTTGGTGCGTTTGGAGCTGTAGTACGCGTGCATGAAGAAGAGAATGACAAGAATGGCTTTGCAAGTGGCAATGACCAGAGCGACGATCACGTTCAAGCTGGAGAAATACGCGTTGAGGTCCACAGTTGCGGCGTAGACGGTGGTGATCGTCAGAATCATCAGCACGGCAAATATCAAGAGATAAATTTTTGGCGAAACAATATGTTCAGACACGCGTGCCTCTCCAGAGTGACGCTGCTAATGCCGGTCAATCAGATATAACAACGGAAAAAGATAAATCCACACGATATCGACGAAGTGCCAATAGAGGCCGACGTTCTCGACGGGCGTGTTGTATTGCGGCGTGAAGCGGCCTTTCGCGGACTGCTGAATCAGCCAAAGTAGAAGTCCTGCCCCGATAATCATGTGCAAAGCGTGTAAGCCGGTCATACCGAAATAAAGAGAGAAGAAGAGCTGGGAATTGGCATTGACGGCAGTTTCACCGCCCATCTTTTTCGTCAATTCATCCAGTTCAACTTTTTCCTTCGCGAGGTCTGCGGCACTGAGATCGCAGGCGCCGGGATTGTTCGTGCAGAAATACATGTCAAAGCTAAGCCCAGGGACGTGGTGCTCGACGAACTTGTCGTGATACTCGATGCCCTTGACGCCCAGAAAGACAGTGCCCAAAACCAGAGTGAGAATCAGAAAGAGGGTGACGAGCTTTTTCTTGCCGACCTGGGCAGACCAAACAGACATTGCCATGGTCAAGCTGCTGCCGATCAGGACGACTGTGTTGAAGGCGCCCCACTTTAGGAGGATGGTGCGGCTGGCAAAAGAGAAAACATCCGCGTAAGTGTGGCGGTTGATGGTGTAGGTGAGGAAGAGGCCGCCGAAGAACAAGATTTCCGTGGACAGAAAGATCCACATGCCGAGCGTGGCGGATTCCTTCTGCTGCTCCAGCGTTTGAAACTGCCCAGATAGTTCTCCGGTGCGATGCACTCGGTACTCCTCTTTTCCTTCAATTCGAGCCGCGCTGATTGCCGCGGCACGGGCGGGCCGTCGCCAAAGTTCAGGACCGAGACAAGCCCAAACAAGAAAAACCGATTCGCTAGTCGTCTCCGTGAGCCGGCGCAAGCGACGGCGCACTTGGTGCCCCAAGCCCAAGATCGGGTCGGTTCTTATAGTCGTACGGTTCCCAATCGACTTCCGGCGTTACATCAAAATTCTCCGTCAGCGGCGGAGACGCCGTGGTCCACTCGAGACCTGTCGCAGGCCATGGGTTGGGTCCTGCGACCTTCCCATAGCGCATCGACCACGTGAGATAAATCATCGGCAGCAAATATCCCAGCGCCAGGATGGAAGCTCCCGCGGTGGACATCACGTTGAGCACCTGAAACTCGGGAGGATAGTTGTGATAGCGGCGCGGCATGCCGAGATAGCCAAGAATGAACTGCGGAAAGAATGTCAGGTTAAACCCGAAGAACAGAAGTACAGCTGCTACCCGCGCCAGAAACTCGGGATAAAGCTTTCCAGTGATCTTAGGCCACCAGAAATGCAGTCCACCGACATAGCCCATCACCGCACCGCCCACCATGATGTAGTGGAAATGCGCGACGACGAAGTACGTGTCGTGGATGTGAATGTCGAGGCCAAGGCAGGCCAGGAACAAGCCGGTCAGTCCGCCGATCAGGAACAAGCCGATGAAGCCGAGAGCGTAAAGCATCGGCGTGTCGTACGAAATGGAACCTTTGTAAAGGGTGGAAGTCCAGTTGAAAACCTTGACCGCGGAGGGAATGGCTACGAGGTAGCTGAGCAGCGAGAAAGCCAGCGCGGCGTAAGTGGACTCTCCGGTGAGGAACATGTGATGCGCCCAGACAAAGAACCCTATGACGGCAATCGCGATGCTCGATGCCGCGATGAACGTGTAACCAAAGATGGGTTTGCGCGCGAACGTAGGAATGATTTCACTGATCACACCCATGGCCGGAAGAATCATGATGTACACGGCAGGGTGTGAATAGAACCAGAAGAGGTGCTGAAAGAGAATCGGATCGCCGCCAAGAGCGGGGTTGAAAAAGCCAAGGTGGAACATACGCTCGAGGCCAGCGAGGAGAAGGGTGATCGCGATAACCGGCGTTCCGAGGATAAAGATGATGCTGGTGGAGTATTGCGCCCAGACAAAGAGCGGCAGCCGGAACCAGGTCATGCCTGGAGCGCGCATGGTGTGGATGGTGACGACAAAATTCAAGCCGGTGAGGATGGAAGAAAAACCGTTGATGAAGATGCCTATGACGGCCGGCGTCACAGCGGAATTCGAATAAACGCTACTAAGCGGCGTGTAGAAGGTCCAACCGGTATCCAGACCGCCGGTGGCGAAAGAATAGAGGACGAAGCAGCCGCCAGTGATGTAGATATACCAACTCAGGAGGTTGAGCTTGGGAAAGGCAACGTCTTTCGCGCCAATCATCAAGGGAATGAGGAAGTTTCCAAGAACGGCGGGAATGGAAGGAATCAGGAAAAAGAAAATCATCGCCACGCCGTGCATGGTGAAGAGTTTGTTGTAAGTCTCCGGCGTGACCAGGTAACCCGCTGGCGTAAGCAGGTGAATGCGGATCATCGAAGCAAAGATGCCGCCGACGAAAAAGAAAAAAGTAACCGAGGCGAGATAGAGCAGCGCGATGCGCTTATGATCGGTAGTCAGCAGCCAGGAGCGAATGCCGTAGGTGGCATTGAGATAATGCTCTTCCGGCAACCGATGAACCGGCGCTTGCAATGGTGTCGTGCTCATAGCCTATTTCTTCCCCGCCGTCGTCACGCCCGCACCCGTCGCAGGCACTGGCTGCGATTGCAGCGACTTGATGTACGCGGTCAGACTTAAAATCTGTTCCTCCGTCAACTGCCCTTGGAACGAAGGCATCAGCGGCTGATAACCGGCGACGATCTTCGCGTTGGATAACAGAATGGACTCGCGAATGTAAGCTTCGTCCGCGATGACGCTGGATCCATCCGCCAGACGAACGGTGCCGCCATAAACTCCGTTGAGCGAAGGTGCGCGGCCCGTGCCGTTGCCTAGATGGCAAGTACTACAAGCCTTTTCAGCAAACAGTTTTTCTCCCGCGACCACGGGATTGGAGTCCTCACCGGTAGACCCGGAAAGCCATGCCGCGTAATCGGAAGGCTCCATCACGGTGACCCACCCGCCCATCACCGCGTGATTCGTGCCGCAATACTGCGAGCAAAAGAATTGGTAGTGGCCCGCTTGGGTGGGCCGGAACCACATGGTGTTGTAATGGCCAGGCACGACGTCCATCTTGACTCGAAACGCGGGAACGAAAAAGTCGTGGATGACATCCTCGCTAGCCATCACGAGCTTGACGTCACGGCCGACGGGAACGTGAAGTTCGTTGATCTCCCGGCGTCCGTTAGGCTGCTGAATCTTCCACATCCACTGCTTCCCGATCACATAGATGTCCAGAGTGTCCGGGGGAGCGTGGCGGAAATCGACATAGACGACCGCGCCCCAGCCAAACATGGCCAGCGACAGAATCGCTGGAACCACAATCCACATGATTTCCAGGCGCATGTCCCCGTGAATCGGAACGCCGATTTCGTCTTTGCTCTTGCGGTGGAATTTAAAAAAGAAAATCACGATCGCCGCGGTGATCGCAACAGAGAAAAAGAGGGACACCAGGATCAGGAACGACATCAGCGAGTCCACGCTGGGAGCGAAATTGGAGGCTTGCTCCGGATAAAATGGCAGTTGCGACTGCACGGCTTAGTGGGCTCCTTGTAATTTCGTTCGCGCGGCGGCGGTGTCCCGCCGGCGGAAAATTAACATTCCAGCGACCAATGCCAGAATTGTCAGAACTCCGGCCAAGCGAATGATTTTGAGAATGGAAGCGCTGTAGCGGGCCGAAGTGGGATCGTACTGGTAACAGAAAAGCAGCGCGCGATCGACGGGCGTGCCAATCTTACCGGCGGAAGCGTCGACCAGGCCGAGGCGCACATCACGCGAAGGATACTCGACGCCATAAAAATAGCGCGAAATGCGGCCATCGGGCGTCAACAGCATGATGCCGCTGGCGTGCGCGAAGAGATTGGACTTCTGGTCGAACGAATAGCGGAAGTTTGCGCCTTTGGTGAGCGCGTCGATGGATTCTTTCGAACCAGTGAGAAAGTGCCAGCCGCTGGCTGTTTCCGGGCGGCGGAAATGGGCCATAGCCGATTCTTTTTTCTGCGCGGCCATATCCGGGCTCTCACGCGGGTCAAAACTTACGAAGACGACTTCGTAATCGCGGCCAGGATTGAACGAAAGCATGCGCAGAGTGCCCACGACGCCTTGCTCAGTCTGATTGCAGAGCATTGGGCAGCCGTAATAGACGAGCGCGAGGAGAACCGGCTTCTGCGTGAAATATTCGCGGAGCTGCACGTTACGGCCAGTCTCATCGCGGAACGCGAGATCCAGGGGCAATTGAGCGTTGAGCTGCGGCTCGAATCCGACATTCTGGAGCACCAAAGGCATGTTCTGCGCCGCCGGGCCTGTGCTGCTCGGCACAGCTTGAGCGATGGCAGCGCTAGCGCTTAGCAGTAGCGCGAAAACTCCGCAGATGAGACGCGTGCAATTCATGATCTTACTTTTTCTTCTCCGCGGCCGTCGCCGGAATGGACGGCAGACCCTTCGAAACTATAATTTTCATCGCTTCGTCCACAGGTATTTGCGCGATACCAGCTTGCTGGTCGGTCCAGCCATATTTTTCGTTCGCCGCTTCGTCTGCTTCCCGTTTATTCCGCAGATCGAGCTGCGGATCATCGGGGGAGTAAGGAACGCCCTGCAAATACGGCGCACTCGGCACGGTCGGCCCGATACCGCGGTGAACGGGCGCCATGGGCGTATCGGAATCCGCGGCCATTTTGCTCATGAACCGAAATATAAAAACGCTGACGAGAAACGCGGCCGCAACGGAAACCGCCAGGTAGAACAAGTACGCCAAAATCGTACGCGTGTTGATGTCCGACGACTCAAACGCGACATCCGCATTCGTTGGCGGCTGATCCCCGGTTTGACCCGTGTTGTGATGCTCAGTGCTCATGGACTGCAATAGCCTCTTCAAGTTTAGGATCACCCAGCGGTAGAAGCGGCTGAGCCTTCAAATTTCTGGCAAAGACGGCGAACCAGATTCCGGCCAGCGCCAGGATGGCCGCAAAATCCATCAAGCCCGGAACGGCGTTCGATGTAAACTCCGGGCGCGTCAGCCAGAAGAGATCGACGAGGCGCATGAAGATCAGCCACATCGCGACTTTGGGCAGCAAACTGGCACTGCGCTTCAAGTCCCGCGAGAGCAGCGCGAAGAATGGCACGAAAAAGTGGAATATTAAAACTAAAACGGCGACGACGCCCCAAGCTCCGTACAGCCGAGTGCGGTAGAAACTGATTTCCTCCGGCAGATTGCCAGACCAAATGATGAGCAGCTGAGAAAAACCGAAATAAGCCCAAAGCATTACAAAAGCCAGGAGGAGCTTGCCCAGGTCGTGCAGGAGACGGCTCTGGATGAGGCCTTCCATCGGCGCGGTCCGCGAGAGCAAGACGAGTATGACGATCATCAGCGACATCGAGGAGATCAACTGTCCAATGACGAACAGGAAACCATAGATCGTCGAAGCCCAATGAGGCGAAAGCGACATGACCCAATCAATCGCCGCGAAAGTCATCACGAACACATAAAGAATGATACCGGGGCCCGCAGCCATCTTCAGCCTGCGACGAAGCGCGCGGTCCTCGCGGTTGGTATCTTGCTCTTTCGACCAACGGTTAAAAAAATAAACCAAAATAAGCCAAATCACGAAATAGTATAGCGCGCGCGCCTTGAAGCCCAGGATACCGCCGCTGACCAGATAGGATTGTTGGAGATCCGAAAGCCGGCCTTCCCCCGAGGATGGCGCGTTGAGCCACTCTCCGTAAAGATGTTTCATGCCGAAAATGACTATAGGCAGAAAAAGTATGGCGACGACGGGAAGTACGCGGGTGGCGGACTCTAGCGGCCGGCGGATCATGATGCCCCATCGGCCCCCTGTTAGATGCTGGAGCATCAACAATCCAAGCGACCCCAGCGACAATCCGAGAACGAACAGGAACGCGATGAGATAGGACTGGAAGAACCGGTCCGCGAATTGATCGCCGTATAGGAAGAAACAAACGCCGCAGGCCACCAGGCCGACGATGCCCACCACGGATGCGCGTTGCTGCAGGCGGCCGACGCTTTCGGGCGCCATGTAGTCCTGCGCGGTCATTTCGTGGAGCCTCCTCCGGGCAATTTCGCCCGGATATCGGGCGGAAGTTCGGAAGCCGGCGCATTGCGGCTGAACTGGAGCGCGCGGACGTAAGCGATGATGGCCCAACGGTCAGCCGGCGGAATCTGCGCGGAATAGCTGAGCATGGCGCCGAATCCGTTCGTTACAACGTCGTATAAATACCCGTTGGGAACTTGCCGCAGGCGCGCATCATGCGGATCGGTGAAGCTCGGCGGACGTTTCATCCCGCGCATGACAATCATGCCGTTACCGTCGCCCTGAATTCCGTGGCAGGGCGCGCAAAAAATCTTATAACGTTCCTGGCCGCGCTTGAGCAGCTCTGGCGTCAAAGGTAGCGGGAACGCATTCGATTCCTTGGCGACGAACAAGTCTTCGTCCGCGATCGAACCGCGCGCCACTGTATTTTCAACCAAAGGCCGCTCCGAACGGCCATCGGCGAAGAACGGGCTGGGCGAAAGCGGCGTGTTCTTGGGCTGGTCCGCCATATCCTGGCGAATCTGGCAGCCTCCGGCCAAAACGCAGAGCATCGCTGCGCACGCACCAAAAAGGATCCGCGAGGTGTTAGTCATCGTGCACCTCGGAAACGTGTTGTGCGGCGAGCCCTTGCAAAAAGCGCGCCGTATCCGCGAGATCAAATTTTTTGTCGCGAGCCTGGATGCAAACAAAGAAACGGTCGCTCGACGCGTGTGAGAAGCGGTTCGCATTGAAAATCGGATGATGAGGCTGCGGCAGCCCGTTGAGAGCGAGCATCCCGAACACTGCCGAGAGCGAAGCAAAAAGAATGGTCATCTCAAACGTGACAGGGATAAACGCCGGCCAGCTATTGAGCGGGCGCCCGGCGATATTCAGAGGATAAGAGTAAACGTTCACCCAGTATTGGAAGCCAAAGCCGCCAAGCCCGCCGAGCAGGCCGCCGATAAGGGTGATCAGCGGCACCATATTGCGCCGCATGCCCATGGCTTCGGGCAGACCTTCCACAGGGAAAGGAGTATACGATTCGTAGTAGCGATATCCCGCCTCACGAATCTTCGCCGCTGCGTGAACGAGTTCCTCCGGCTTCTCGAACTCGCCAATCACGCCGTAAATGTGTGACCGGTGCGCTATCACTTGTGTTCCTCGGACGTTTCCGTCACCAATTCGCGCATTTCAGCAATGGAAATCGCCGGCAACACGCGAACAAACAGGAAAATTAGCATGACGAACATTCCCATGGTGCCGAGCAAAGTGGCGTAATCCCAAACCGTCGGCGAGTAGCGGCCCCAAGCGGAAGGCATGAAATCGCGCGTCAAACTGATGACGATAATAACGAAGCGCTCCAGCCACATGCCTATATTCACGATGATGGACATGGCAAAGAGCACGGCCACGTTCGTGCGCATTTTCTGGAACCACAGCAGCTGGGGAAGCAAAATATTGCAAAGGATCAACGCGTAGTAGAAATGAGAATAGGGTCCGTGCAGGCGCTGGTTGACCAGGAAAACGTCAAACTTGTTGCCACTATAAAGCGACATGAAAAATTCGAAGAAATAACCGTAGGCGACGATCAGGCCCGTGGCCAGCATCACCTTGGCCATGTTCTCGAGATGGCGCATGGTGATGAAGTCTTCTAGACCGTAGGCTTTCCGCAAGGGAATCGCAATCGTCAAAACCATCGCAAAACCGGAATAAATGGCGCCAGCAACGAAGTATGGCGGGAAAATCGTGGTATGCCACCCCGGCACGATGGCGATCGAGAAATCGAAGCTCACAACTGTGTGAACGGAAAGCACCAGCGGAGTCGCCAATCCGGCAAGAAGCAGGTACGCGGATTGATACCGATGCCAGTGGCGCGCGGAGCCCCGCCATCCCAATGCCAGCATCCCGTAAATGATTTGCTTCGGCTTCGTTGTGGAGCGGTCGCGCAACGTGGCGAGGTCGGGGATTAATCCCACAAACCAGAAGAGCAAGGAGACCGTACCGTACGTCGAAACGGCGAACACGTCCCAGATCAACGGACTGCGAAACTGTGGCCAAATCCCCATCACGCTAGGATACGGAAACATCCAGAATGCGTACCAGGGGCGGCCAGTGTGAATGAGCGGAAAAATGCCGGCGCAAGCGACGGCGAAGAGCGTCATCGCTTCCGCAAACCGGTTGATCGAAGTGCGCCACTTCTGGTTGAGCAAAAAAAGAATGGCCGAAATGAGCGTCCCGGCATGGCCGATACCAATCCACCAGACAAAGTTGACGATCGCGAAGCCCCAGCCGATGGGTATGTTGATGCCCCAGATGCCGGTGCCCTTCATGAACAGGTAGCCGATGGCGATATTCATTACGCCAAAAATGCTAAACGCCAGCAGGAAGCCGAGGTACCAGCCGATCGACGTCTTTCGCGTCAAAACGATCGCGCTGATTTTGTCCGTGACCGAAGCGTAGGTATGCCCCGGGCCGAGCACGGGCGTGAGACGCTGAATCTCCGGAGAATCCAGTGGCGGCTGGCCGGCGCTCATGCCTTCTCCAATTCAGGATTCGGATTGCGAACGGCCGCGAGATACGTGGTGCGCGGGCGCGTGTTGAGCTCGCCGAGAATCGCATAGCTGCGCTCTTGCGCTTTCAGTTTGGCCACGCGGCTGTTGGGATCGTTGGCATTGCCAAAAACGATGGCTCCGGCGGGGCAGGCGGACTCGCAAGCAGTGACAATTTCGCCGTCCGCAATGGGACGATTCTGCTTTTCCGCGTCGATGCGCGCGTTGTTGATGCGCTGCACGCAGTACGTACATTTTTCCATGACGCCGCGGCTGCGCACCGTAACTTCAGGATTGCGCATGAGCTTGAACGAAGGCGTCTCCCAATCCTGGAAGCGCAGAAAATTAAAGCGCCGCACTTTGTAAGGACAGTTGTTCGAACAATAGCGCGTCCCCACGCAACGGTTGTAGACCATGTCGTTCAGGCCTTCCGCGCTGTGCACCGTGGCACCGACGGGGCAAACCTGCTCGCAAGGCGCGTTCTCGCACTGCTGGCAGGGCACTGGCTGGAAAAATGTCTCTGGATTATCGAGTGCGTCGCCTTGGTTACTCGAAGGATCGTTGGTCGGCGTTTGCGCCGAGTAGTAGCGATCGATGCGGATCCAGTGCATCTCGCGCCCGCGCATCACCTGATCCTTGCCGACGACCGCAATATTGTTTTCCGATTGGCAAGCGACCACACAAGCGTTGCAGCCATTGCAGCTATTCAAATCAATCGCCATACCCCAGGCATAACCGGGGTAGGAAAATTCCTTGTAAAGCGACATTTCCTTCGGCGGTTGTTCATCGCCTTCGTGCGCAAATTTGGGATTCTTCTGGTATTCCGCAAGCGTCCCCGTCGCCAGAATTTTCCGGCCTTCCATGTTGAAGTGATACTGCGTGCAAGCTAGCGGATATTCATCGCCAGTTTTCTTGATTACATCCGCGCCCGCCGTGGCGGTCCACAAAGCGGTCGATGTACGCACAACATACGCGTTGAACCCTTTGTTCGTACCGGTAAATCCGGCGTTTTTGCGGCCATAGCCTAACGGCAGTACAACCACGTCATCAGCTTGCCCCGGCAAAATCCACGCCGCCGCCGTAACCTTACTATTCGAAATCGAAATGTCGATCACGTTGCTGACGATCTGGCCGTGTTCACCGCCGCGAGCCGCGGCGCGCTGCGTGAGCTGAAGTTTCTCCGCCAGCCGCGGACTGACCAGCGCTGCGTTATCCCAGGTAATTTTGGTAACGGGCCGCGCCAGCTCCTGCAGCCAACCGTTGTTTGCGTAGCGGCCGTCATGCACGTTGGAATCCGGCCGGAAAATAAACTCAAGCTGTCCCGCGGGAACCGCCTTTGCCGCCGGCAAATTTGCCGCGCTGAACTTCGGCGCAACAGAAATCGCTGGGTACGCCGAGTTTGCGACGACTCCATCATTCAAACTCTTGCGCCAGAACTTTTCCGGATCGCCGCTCCCAGCAGAGGCCTTCAGGTGCTCGCGAACCGCGTCATAGGCCGTCAACCCAGGCTTATCGGTGAAGGCTGCAAGCACTTCAAAAACCGAGCGCGTATGGTAGAGCGGCGCGATCAACGGCTGAACCACGCTGATGGTTCCGTCGAACGCTCGCGCATCTCCCCAGGCTTCCAAATAATGCGATTCCGCGATGTGCCACTTGGAATATTCGGCGGTCTCATCGAAATGCGTGCTGACTTGAACGGACTTCGCGACCTTCCCCAGCTTCGTGGTGAAATCAAAATCATGCGGCGCGTCGTACACCGGATTCGACCCGAAAATCAGCAGCGTATCGACTTTTCCGGCGTCCATATCCGCGCAGAGTTCGGTGAACGATTCCAGCTGATTCACGGCGTTCGCTTCGACAGGCTCCGTGTAATAAAGCGTCGTGCCCACATTCCCGAGTGCGGCGTTAACGGCATGCGCAAGCGCGTGTACTTCTGCCGGCTGGAACTCGCCGGCGACGACGAGAGACTTGCCACGATTCTTCTGCAAATCGCTCGCGACGGCGTCGAGCCACTTTTGAACGGCCGGCGTTAGCGTTCCGCTGCCACCCAAGCCCAATTTCGCAGCCAGAGCGCGGGCGAACTGCTCAACCTCCGACATCCGCAGCGGCAAACGATGATCCGCACTAGACCCAGTAACGGAAGGCGTCGGCTCAACGACATAAAGCCGGTTCATCGTGTCGCCCGGGCCGCTCAGTTTGCGGCGCCGATAAAACTGCTTCATGTAGCCGATATGCCCCGGCCCGCTCGCCAGGAAATCTGAATCCAGCGAAAGAATGACGTCAGCCTTTTCCGGCTTGTATACGGTGCTTACGTAGCGTCCAAAGGCGAGCTTGCCGCCTTCGCGCGCGCCATCGCTCCCGGCAGGTTCCCACTGGTGCCACTTGGCGCCGGGAATGTGTTTGAGGACACTCTCGATTTGCGCGGCAAGCGTTGGCGACGTAACCGTTCCAGTCAAGATCCGGAATCCTGCGCCGCCCTGCGCTTTTGCTACTGCAACAGCCGTCTCTGCTTCCTTTAGGAAATCTGACCAGGCCCGAATCTCGCCAAGATAGGTGACCGTTTGCGCGCGATCGGGATCATAAAGGTTCAACACAGAAGCCTGGGTGATCGCGTCCGTTCCCCCGAGGCTCGAAGGATGATCCGGATTACCCGATACATGCGTGGGCCGGCCTTCATGGCTCTCGACGAGCACTCCGACCGCGTCCGCTCCGAACACCATCGCCGTCGCATAAAACTGTGGCTTGCCCAGAATCATTCCGTCGGGCTGTTTTACGTACGGAACAAGCAGCTGCTCGGGCTTCCGGCAGCCGGAAATCCCGGCAAATGCCAGCGACGCCGCGGCCAGCTTTAGGAAATTGCGCCGGTCCACCGTCTCATCCCACTCCGAGGCCTGCCGGGGAAATTCGCGGTGCAGCATGTCTTCGAAATGCGGATCGTCAGACAACTCTTCGAGCGTCCGCCAATACTGTTTCCCGCTCTTTTCGTGCAGTTTCGCGCGAACCGCCGCGAGGTCCAGCGTGTGATCGTGCACCGTCAAGTCCTGGGCGTGCTCGTCCGAGTGATCGTCAGCGTGCACGGAAGCCCCGTGTGCGTCGTGATCGTGCATGTGCCCGTCGTCGATTGAGTCGTTTTCGCGCATACCGTCCATTAACGATGACAAGTCGAACAGCTCGTTAGTTCCGCTGTCGAGCGAATCTTTCGTTCCGCAGCAAACTGTTTGCCCAGTTCCGCCTGATTAGCAGGCGCTTTCCAATTCATGTCGAAAACGTCTTCTTTCGTTGCCCGCAGCACTTTCTGCGGATCCCGGTGGCAGTCCAAACACCATTCCATCAGCAATGGAGAGGCCTGAAACATCAGCGGCATCTGGTTCACGGAGCCGTGGCAGGTCGAGCAGCCGACGCCCTTGTTCACGTGAATGCTGTGGTTGAAATAAACGAAGTCCGGTAGCCGGTGAACTTTCACCCACTGGATCGACTGGTTGGTGCGGAAGCTCTCGCGAATCGGTTCAAGATACGGAGCGTCGGCAAACAGCACCGAGTGGCAGTTCATGCAGGTTTTTGTGGGGGGAATGCCCGCAAAGGAGGAAGTCTCGACCGACGTATGACAATAGCGGCAGTCGAGCCCGTCATCGCCAACGTGATGCTTGTGGCTGAATTGTATGGGTTGCTCACGCACAACGTTCTGGTTCGTCGAATAGGGGGAACGAGCCAGCCCCAAAACGCCGGCAAGCCCCAGTCCGACCAGAAATACAGCCGAGAACAGGCTGAATTTCGAAATAAAATTAGTGCTGCGATGAAAAATCTGGGCCATGTCAGCATTGCACTTTTGCGAAGGCCTCTCCCGGACGGAGCAGAAACCTGGAGGCTTCGCGATGTCATGGCCGGGAAGTGCGCACCCGGCTCGCAATTGACCGGATAGTTTCCGACAAAACTTTCGGGAATGCAACCGTCTCGCACAGTTATTTTAAAAAAATTTCACGAAGTTACGTTCCCTGAACGGTGCAGCGCCTTCAAACAGTTTGAAATAGCTGTTATGGCTCCATTCGCCGTGATTCTTTGGACGGTTTCCCTCAAAGCTTCTGTTTCACGCGGAAAACCCGGCGGGTACGATTTTTTTCTGGAAGATTACTTGCAGAACGCGCAAGCGTGTTATCTTAGAGGCATTCTTCGCCGTCGATTTCGCATGCGGCGGAGCCTACCCCGTCGGCTGCTGGGGCGTGGTCCAATCGGTAGGACACCTCACTGTTAATGAGGACGGTGGAGGTTCGAATCCTCCCGCCCCAGCCAATTTTCTATAACTTTGCCCGCGGATCGTTAGTCGCGAACCGTCGGCAAACCCGCATCGTTCCAGCCTTTCCAGCCGCCGTCCATCGATTCCACGTTGGTGTAACCCATTTTTTGCAGATTGTCGGCCACGAGCGCGGAGCGGAAGCCACCGCCGCAATAGAGCACAAGCTTGGTGGCTGTATCGGGAACCTGTTGCTCGATATCGCGCTCGATGACACCTTTGCCCATGTGCACTGCGCCGGGCAGATGCCCCTTCGCCCATTCGTTGTCCTCGCGTACGTCCACGAGAATCAATTTCTCTCTCGCGTCGATCCGCCGTTTCACGTCGGGGACATTCGTTTCCTTCACGCGCTGCTTGGCATCCTGCACAAGCTTCAAGAATTGTGGTGCGTGCGCCATACGATCCTCCGGAATTTCCTTAGAGGAAAAAGCGTAACACAACGGGAGTAAGACGTGGCGGGTCGGCGCACTTGAAAACGATTTGCCAGGCCTCGTTTCCTTTTGCGGGCAGAATAGCGCCCTCAGCCAGCATTCCGGTTTTCAGCAGGAGGGCTTATCTCATCCGTCTTACTTCGCATAAGACCGCACCAGATTGACGATGTTCCAGCGCATGGTTTCGGGCAGGCGGTCGCCCTCTCCCATCATTTTCCCTTTGCCTTTTGTGATGATGTAGAAAATCTCGCCGTCCGTCTTCCCTTCGAGCGATGCAACGTCGCGCCAATCGTGCATCGTCAGCTTCATGGAGACCACAAGTTCGCCTTTGCCGTCTCCCTTCGGTCCGTGGCACATCGCGCAATCGTAACCGTAAGTCTTGCGCGCTGCCGCTAGTCCTTCTGGCGAGGGCTTTACAGGATTTTTCTTGTCGATATCTGCCTGGGAGATCTTATATTCGTCTGAAGCTGCTGGCGCATCCTGCGGTTTTTCCCGCGCTGCGTTCGGCTTCGCGTGCGCCATTCCAAGACTCGCAGCTAAAACCGCGCCCAGAGCTATCCATGTCTTGCGCATAAGTACCTCCTGAAAGGAAGGGCCGGCCGAGCGAGGGGTATCGGCGAAATACTTTGAGTGGATTCTACGCCCAGGGAGAGGGAATTGACAGCTTGGGACTCGTTCCAAGGCTGATGGAAAAAAAGCTTACTCGAGGTCCCGCCAATTGGGCCCGGAGCAGATCTCAACGACCAGCGGGACGGCCAGCTTGTACACGCCTTCCATCTCTTCGCGGACCAGTTTTTCCAGTTTTGTTTTTTCCTTCGGAGGAGCTTCGAACAGCAGCTCGTCATGGACCTGCAAAATCATTTTCGCTTCGAATCTCTCCGAAGTTAGGCGCTGGTCAATGCTAATCATCGCCAGTTTTATGAGGTCTGCCGCAGTCCCTTGCAATGGCGAATTCAAAGCCGTACGTTCGGCAAAACTGCGCAGTTGCGCTTGCGGAGAATTGATCTCTGGAATCGGGCGGATTCTTCCGAAAAGCGTTTTAGCCACGCCGGTTTTCCGCGTGTCCACCAGAATCTTGTCCAGAAATTTCTTTACCCCGCTGTACCGCGTGAAATACGCGTTGATGAATTGCGCGGCTTCTTTCTGGCCGATGCTGAGCTGCTGCGCCAGTCCAAACGCCGAAAGTCCGTAGATAATCCCGAAATTGATGGCTTTTGCCGCCCGCCGGTGTTCCGCATTTTGCGCCATCGGCCCAACGCCGAAAACTTCCTGCGCGGTGCGCGCGTGAATGTCTTCTCCATTGCGGAAGGCATCGATCAAGACCGGGTCTTCCGAAAAATGCGCCATCACGCGCAGCTCGATTTGCGAATAATCCGCCGACAGCAGAATTTTGCCTTTCTCCGCCACAAACGCCGCGCGAATTTCGCGCCCAAGTTCCGTGCGAATCGGGATGTTCTGTAAATTTGGGTCGCTCGAGCTGAGCCGCCCCGTCGCCGCTGTCGTCTGCGAAAAACTGGTGTGAAGTCGTTTCGTTTCCGGATGGATCAGTTTCGGCAGCGCATCCACGTACGTCGATTTCAATTTCGAGATTTCGCGGTACTCGATAATCTTTGCGGGTAACGCGTGCTGTGCAGCCATCTCTTCCAAAATGTCAGCGGCTGTCGAGCGCACTTTCCCTTTTCCACGGCGCATCGGCGGCTGCAGGTTCAGCTTGTCGAACAAAATCTCAGCAAGCTGCGCCGGCGAGTTGATGTTGAATTCATTCCCCGCCAGCTTCCAGATTTCTTTTTCCAAGCGCCGGACTTCCTTCTCCATGGACTTGGACATCTTGTCCAGTTCCTTGGGGTCCACGCCGATTCCGATGTGCTCCATGTCCGCAAGCACCGGCGCGAGCGGCAAGTCGATCTTTTCGTAGACGCCCGCAAGCTCTTGCTCATCAATCTGCGCACGCAAGACGGGAGCGAGCCTTTGAAGATAATCCGCACGCTCTCCCGGCCCGCCCCCGAGCATCGTATTGAACTGCCGCATCACAACATCTGCGAAATTGTGATTCGCTGTCGTAGGCTTGATCAGATACGAATAGAGCTGCGTCGCATGCTTTACATTTGCAGCTCGGCCCGTGAGCAATTGAAATAATTTTGGATCGTGGACGATTTTCGCGCGCTTCGCATCCGCAAGCAGCGGCGCAAGCGCTTTCAATGCTTCCCCTTTTTCATCGAGCCAGACAGAACGCCCTTCGCCCGCTTTCGATGAAACTTCAATCGACGCAATGCGCGTCCCAAAACCTTCCGATTCCCGCTCGCCAAGCTCGAGATTCAGCCAAACCGCCACCGGCTGCTTCGCCGGAAGTCTCGCAAGATACGCGCGAAATTCAGCGACGTCGCTAAACGCCGCGTAGTCCGCCTTCACGCTGGGCTCCGTGCTCGCCGGCGCCGACGACGCCAAATCCTCCGCGCTCAATTCTCTTAGTAATGAATTAAAACCAAGCTCGCGGTAGAGCGCCCCAAGCGCCGCGACATCCGGCTCACGCCTCTCCAGCGCATGCAAATCAAGCTCCAACGGCAAATCCGTGGCGATCGTCGCCAACTGCTTCGACATCATCACTTGTTCGCGTTGCTGCTGCAGCGCCTCGCGGTAGCGCTTGTTCGAAACCTCATCCGCATGATCCAGCGCCTTCTCCACGCTTCCATATTTCTTGATCAGTTCCGCCGCACCTTTTTCGCCAATGCCCTTCGCTCCGGGAATGTTGTCGACGGTGTCGCCCAGCAGTGCCATGTAATCAATGACCCGTTCCGGGGGCACGCCCAAAATTTCTTCCACTTTCTTTGCATCGACGATAATGTCCGCCTTTGCTCCCCCGGATGCTGTGCGCAGCGTTCGCACATTTTTCCCGACCAGCTGCATCATGTCCTTGTCGTTCGATATCACCAGCACATCCAGATTCTTTTTCGCCGCCTGCAATGCGATGGCGCCGATTACGTCGTCTGCTTCATAGCCTTTCACTTCCAGGACCGCCAGCCGCATCGCCTCGCACAAGCGCCGCACAAACGGCAATTGCACGCGCATTTCATCCGGCATGGGTTGCCGCTGCGCCTTGTATTTTTCAAACAATTTGTCGCGAAACGTCGCGCCGGGAGGATCGAACACGATGCCGATGTAGTCTGGCTGGTAGTCCTTGATAAGCCTGCGAAGAATATTGCCGAAGAGAAACGGCACGTTGGTCGGCGTGCCACCCGGCCCCGTCAACCGCTGCGGCATCGGCGCAAAAAAGGCGCGGTAAATGTGCGCCATCGCATCCACAAGAAACAGTTTTTTCTGTGCAGCAGGCATGCCCGCGAGTATAGCAAACGCCCGCAGAAGCAACCTCAGTTCCGTGGAAGCGAATTTGTTTCCGCTAATAAAAAAGAGCACTCAGACTGCTGCGTCCTCGTGTGCCCTTACCTTCCGTCGCGCTCAGTCAGCCCCCCACTCGCCTGTAGGGGCGCAATTCATTGCGCCCTCTTCGCCCTCGCGCAACCCTCGCATAAACGAGGTTCTCGCTGTTTGTTCTATTTGCTCGGCGTCGCGGCCACCTGCTCCGGCACGACGAGCAGCAACCTGGTACCGCCGTCCAGACGCACACTTTTCCCGCTCGAAGTTATAACTGTTGTTTGGCCTGCGCCCGAGGAGGCTGCCATCAGTTTCAAATTGCTCAAACCATACACGCCACGGCTTTTTGCAGAGAGTTGCGCCCCACCATTCGGTCCTATCGTCGCATCAGCGGCATCGGGATAGTTCGGTGATCCGGGTGATGCTGTCGGCGTGTGACTGCTGCCCATCGGCGATCCGTTCGCTGTTGGGGCACCACCCCTGGAATCGCTGCCACTTCCAGGTGCACCGCCGGAGAAATCCCGCAGCGGGGCGGCAACCGCAAGAATCGCCACGTTCAGCGGAATCTCTTCTCCCTTCTTCGCTATCGCTTTCTCAAACTGAATCGCCAGCGTGGACCCGCCATCGCCTTTCGAACGCGCTGTCGCTTCCGTCACGTGGCCCTCCAGCTTTGCTCCAAGCGGAATGATTATTTTGCCCGCATACTTGAATTCCTCGGTCGTGTGCGCCTCGACCTTGTCGCCCACTTTCGCCTTTTTCGAGTCCACGGATGAATTGAGTTGCGCATTGAGTGCCGTTCCACCTGGCAGAGCCGTCGATCCACTCTCAGGCTGAATCGGGATATTCGGCGTTCCCGGCGCCTGCGGGTTTGTTTGAACTTGCGCGGCAACCCCAGCGACAAATATGGCGCCAAACAAAACTGCAAATCCAGCTCGTATCATTTCTGCCTCCAATTGCAAATGGACTGGGCAGCTTCTATCGAGAACTTCCCATATATAGGGGACGCTCCCGCTCGACGAAAAGTTGCATTTGCACCGCAAGTAACGAGGCTTCAGCGCACAAATCAGAAATATTACGGCCAAAAATACATGATTTAGCGGAGGCGTAGCCTGAGGGTTTCTCTCAGCGATGGTCTGACTAGGAAATAATACCCAGCGGCTTGGCCACTTCCACCAAAATATCCGCCGCCCGCAGCAGTTGTTCTCTCTTGTGCGTGGCGCTCACAATCGCGCGCAACCGCGCCTTGCCTTCCGCCACTGTTGGGAATCCAACCGCCGGCGCGAACACGCCCGCTTCAAAAAGCTTCTTCGATAATTCGAACGCCTTCGCCGCATCTCCCACATGAATCGGAATAATCGGTGTCTCGCTCACCTTGAACTGAAACCCTCGCCGCTTCAATTCCCGCTTGAACATTTTCGTGTTCGCCCACAATTTCTTCACCAGCTTCTCCCCTTCGGGCGAATCCAGCAACGTAAACGCCGCCTGGCACGCCGCCACAGTAGCCGGCGGATGCGAAGTTGAAAAAAGAAATGGCCGCGCTCGCAAATACAGAAAATCGATCAAGTCGCGCGATCCAGCAACATATCCGCCCATCGCGCCAATCGCCTTGCTCAAAGTCCCCACCTGAATGTGCACGCGCCCGTGGCAATTCAAATGATCCACAGTCCCGCGCCCGCCGCGTCCCAACACGCCGCTCGAATGCGCGTCATCCACCATCATGATGCAGTTGTACTTTTCCGCTAGGTCGCAAAGCGCCGGCAGCGGCGCAATGTCGCCATCCATCGAAAAAACGCCGTCCGTAATAATCAGTTTCTTCCCCGGAAACTCGAGGTGCTCCTGCAAAATCCGTTCGCAATCCTTCACATCCTTGTGCTTGAACACCTTGATCGTCGCTTTCGAAAGCCGCGCTCCATCAATAATCGACGCGTGATTCAACTCGTCCGAAATGATCAGGTCTTCCTTGCCCAGCACCGCCGAAACCGTCCCCGCATTCGCCGTGAATCCCGACTGAAACACCACGCACGCTTCCACATTCTTAAATCGCGCGATCTGCTCCTCCAGCTCCATGTGAATCTTCATCGTCCCAGCGATCGTTCGAACCGCGCCCGCCCCCGCGCCATACCGCTTCACCGCATCCAGCGCCGCTTTCCGCAAAGCCTTGTGCGTAGTCAGCCCCAAATAATTGTTCGAAGCCAGGTTGATCACTTCCCGCCCATCAAAAATGCACACCGGCTTCTGCTCGCCCTCCAAAACGCGCAATTTCGGCGCCACTCCTTTCCCGCGCAACTCGTTCAACTGGTCCGAAATATACTGCGTCGGATTCCTCTTCGTAGTCTGCGTCCCTGCATCGCTCATAATTGGCCCCCTAACTCTCCGTGTTCTCTGTGCTCTCTGCGTTCTCTGTGTAAATTCTTTCTTTTTCCTTACGTCTTTACGTCATTACATCTTTACATCGTCATTTCATTCCATCCGGATACAACAAAATCTTCCCCGCCAACCCTCCCTGCAATTTCGCAAACGCATCCTCAAACTTCTCCAGCGGCTCCCGCTCCCCAAACAAAGGCTCCAGATTCAACCGCCCCGCCTTCAGCAACGCCGTCATCTGCACCCAAGTCCCATACATCCGCCGCCCATAAATCCCCTGCACAGTCGCGCCCTTAAAAATCACGTCATTCACCAAATCCAAAGGCACATTCTCCGTCGGTATTCCCAGCAGTGACGCCCGTCCCCCCGCTCGCAAAGCCTTAAACCCCTGCTGAATCGCGGTAGGATTCCCCGACATCTCCAGCAACGCATCCACACCCGTCCCGCCAGTCTCCGCAAGAATCCGCGCAACGGCATCCTCCGCCACCGGATTCAAAACCACATCCGCGCCCATCTTCTTCGCCATCGCGCGGCGGTTCTCGTTCGTCTCCGTCGCAAACACCGTCGAGCTCCCGCAAGCCTTCGCCACCGCGATCGACATCAACCCAATCGGCCCGCATCCCGTCACAAGCACCGTCTGCCCCGCAATCGGCCCAGCCAAAACGGTATGCACCGCATTCCCCAGCGGATCCAGAATCGCCCCGTAGTGTTCCGGAATCGCCGGATCAAGCTTCCAAATATTCGACGCCGGAATTTTCACAAACTCCGCAAACGCCCCATCCTGATCGATCCCGATAATCCGCAAATTTTGGCAGATATGCGCTTCGCCCAACCGGCACTGGTGACAGTGCCCGCAATTCACGTGCATCTCCGCGCTAACAAAATCTCCAGCCTTCACCGCCGTAACATCTTCGCCCACGCGCTCCACAACGCCGCAAAACTCATGCCCCAAAGTCACCGGCGGCTTGATCCGCCCCTGCGACCACCGGTCCCACCCATAAATATGCAAATCCGTCCCGCAAATCGACGCCGTCTTCACCCGCACCAAGACGTCCGCCGCCCCAATCGCCGGCACCGGCGCGTTTTCGAACGACAACCCGCGCCCCGCCTTCATCTTCCGCAAAGCCTTCATAGTCGCAGCCATCTACAAGAATCCTCGCTCAACGCCCAATCCCCGATGCTAGCACAGCCACAGGTGGCACAGGCTTCAGCCTGTGCTCTTCCATCGGCCCTTTGCACCATCTCCACCTCGTCTTTCGAGTTTCCCATTTCTAATTTCGTATTTCGCGTTTCGAATCTCGCATTTCATTCCGTCACCGCGCAATCTCCTCCAAAACCAACCCATGCGTCCGCGGCCCCATCACGCCCACCACCACCGCCACTAAAATCATCGCCACCGCCAAAACCGCAAACACCGCCGGTACTCCATGCACCAAAACCGCCCCAATCAAAATCGAAGTAAACGCCGCGCTCAACCGGCTCCAGCTATAAGTGAATCCCACACCGGTAGCCCGCAAACGCGTGGGAAACAATTCCGCCTGATACGCATGAAACGCCGCCGAAAACCAATAATTCGCCAGCGTGAGCAAAGCCCCAAAACCCACCACTGCCGCAGGCGCAACAGAATTTCCAAATCCCAATCCCAGTCCCGCCACTAACAAAGCCAAAACCACAATCGTCCACTTCCGCTCCATCCGGTCCGAAGTCAGCGCAGCCAAAAGCGGCCCCAAGGGAGAAACCAGCGCAATCAATAGCGTCCACTCCAGCGAATGCAAAAGCGAAACTCCCCGCTTCAACAAAAATGTCGGCGCCCAATTCGCAAATCCATAAAATCCAATCGTCTGCAAAGCCTGAAAAATAACAAGCATCACAGTCCGCGAAAGATAAGGCCGCCTCCACAACTCCCAAAACGAGGCGCGCTCCGCCACCGCTTCAGACTTTCCACCCGTAGTATTTTGCTCGCCACTCGCCACTAGCCACTCACCACTTCTTTCCCTAGAAAACGATTCTTTTTCCAACGACGCCATGATGGCGTCCGCTTCTGCCAACCGTCCTCTGCTCTCCAACCACCGCGGCGACTCCGGCAATCTCCGCCGAAACCACCAAGTCAAAAACGCCCCCGAAGCCCCGATCACCATTACCCACCGCCACCCGCCCATCAAAAAGTGCGTCGGCACCAGCAACCGCGAAAGCACCGCCGCCACCGGCACCGCGCAAAATCCCGCCACCTGCGTAATTGCCACGTACCGTCCCCGCGCCCGCCCCGGCACCACCTCCGTAACGTACGTATCAATCACCACAATTTCCGCGCCAATCCCCACACCCGCAAAAAATCGCAAAGCAATCAACCAGCCAGCCGTAGGCGCAAACGCCCCCACAAACGTAAACACGGAATAGATAAGCAGCAGCAGAATAAACGCGCTCCGCCGCCCCATCCGGTCGCTACCCATCCCAAACACCACGGTTCCCACAAACATCCCCAAAAATCCAGCCGCCACAAATAACGTAAATTGCCGCAGCGTCAGAAACCCTGACTGCTGCAAAGCCGCCCCGATATAAGCCACAATAAAAATGTCGTACAAATCAAAAAAATTCCCCAGCGACACCAAAGCAATAAACCGCCGGTGAAATCCCCCCAGCGGCAACCGCTCAATCCTCTCCGCAATCGATCCGCTCAATCAGCTCCCCAATCCCCTGTAGGGGCGCAATTCATTGCGCCCTCTTCGCCATCACCTTGAACTGTAGGGGAGGGGCATGTTTACCCTGAGCATCGAAGGGCCCCTCCCTCTTTCTTCTGAATTGTCATTCCAAACACCAAACAAAAATTGCCATTCCGCTTGCCCCGAGAAACGAAGGGAGCGAAGCGTGGAATCCGCATTTCGAATTTCCAGTTTCGAATTTCGTATTTCGCTTTTCCTACTTCACTTCCCCCACCAACCCAATCTTCTCCAACGCCCTCAAATACTCCACCACCATCTCCAACGGCACCGGCCCATACTCCGTCGACACCGCATCCCGAATCTCCTGCGCATTCCTCTTCCCATCCGCAAAATTCAAAACCTCATACGCATACTCCTCCCCGCCACCCCACAGTCCCTCATAACCAAACAATTTCGGCGTCGCCACTCCCGCCGTCTTCGCATGATCCGCAAAATAATCGTACCCAAACACCGCCAACGGCCCTCTCGGCGGCGTCTTACGCCGAACCACCAGCAAGCCCTGCCCAACAGCCTTCTTAGCTGGCGGCAATTGCTTTGCCCCACAGTACGCGGTGATCGCCTCTGACAGGGAATCTTCCGCCCCCGACGTGACGCCCAAGAGCGGCGCTAAAGAATGTGCTGATCCAACTGTGTAGTTTATTTGCTGTCTAACGAACTCTCGGCTGTCGTCGTCTTGCTGCACTTCAGCCGCTCCTGCAGCTTTGGCAAATTGTTGGCTAGCCGAAGACAGCATCCGCGCATAAAGTTGAGCGGAAACTTTTCCCGGCGGATTCGCCAAAAAATATCCGCTAGCCGCCCCAATAAACGCCGCCCTCTTCAACTTCGTCGTATCAATATTCGCCGCCGTATCAAAATTTGTATGAATGTACCGGTCCGGCCAGTCATTCATATAAATCGCTGGTATCCCGAATGACGAATCCTGATACACATCGTGGTCGCTCCCCATCGTGTACGCCGAATACTCCGCTCGCAGCGGCTCCTTACCGCCCTCCGGCGCCACAAACGGATACTCCGCCTTCCCCGTCGCCGCAAATTTGTACGACTCCTCATTCACAAACTCCGCAAACGCCCACGCCACGTCATGCACAAACGACGGCAAACTCATCGGCCCCCGCGTCACATGAAACACCGCCTTCGTCGCCGGCCCGCCGCCCACCATGTCCATATGAATTACTGCCTTGAGCCGCCGCACCAACTCAGGCCCAACATGAACTTCGGGAGGAAACTGTATGAACTCTTTGAAATCGACTGTCTGCGCATTCAGCAGGGCCAAAGTCCCCTCAATCTCTGGCGGCCAAATAAACCGTATCGTCCGTGCCGGCCGCGCCAATTTCCCCTCCGCAATCAACTTTTGCAAAGTCCGCGCCACCTCCAAAATCGTCACGCACCCGCTGGCATTGTCATTCGCCCCGGGTCGCTGATGATCCAGGTGGCACGAAAACGCAATCTCCTCCTCCTTCAACTTCGGATCCGCCCCCGGAATCGTCGCCGTCACCACTTCATAATTCCCCGCATGCTGCCCAGCCTTCACCACCGCATGCAGCGTAATCTTCTCCCCGTGCGCCAACCGCTCACGCATCCCCCGCGCCGTCTTCAACGACACCATAAACGCAAACGTCTTGTGCTCCGTAAACGTCTCCAGATGCCCCCACCGAATCAAATTCTCATCCTCGCCCCACCAAGCGTTCTTCTGGTTCTGCGCATAACTGGCCAGCCCTGCCGCCCCAAATTTTCCCACCGCCAAATCCTGCACCGCCCCCGGCGACGCGCTAACCAAAACAATCTTGCCTTTCACATCCTTGCCAACGTAGTCGCTCTCCTTCGTCCCCTCGCCCACATCCACCAACTCTGCCGTAACATCCGCCGACTCGCTGTCCTCCGCCAATACCACCGGCTCCGCCGCGTAACTAGCAATCTTGCTCTCGCCACTAGTCACTCGCCACTCGCCACTTCTTTCTCCAGAAACGCTCTTCTCTTTCTTCTCCTTTACCTCCTCTACTTCCATTACATCATTTACCTCCCACAACTCCCCCACCTCCGCATCCCACCCCGGCCGCGACCTCTGCGTCCCATAAAAAATCTTCCCATCCGCCGGAAACTCCAATATCGCCACATCGCTCAACCCATACTCCCGCGCCCGCTCCGCCACCAACTCCGCCGCCGAATGAAACCCGCGCGACCCACGCTGCCGGTGAAACGTGGCAATCACCTCCAAATTCCGCTTCGCCGTCTCTCCACTCAACTCATTCGCCAAAGCCGCCACATCCGACTCCGGCAAAAGCGGCGGCTTCTGCGCCAAAGCCACGCCCGCCACAATCGCGCAAAATCCGCTAGCGGTCATCGCCATCACAAAAATCTTCATCTTCACAATCCCTCCGCTTCGTGTACTTGTAGGGGCCGGGCTTCAGCCCGGCATTTCGGTTCCAACGTAGCGCCGGCTTCTAGCCGGCTCCTTCCTCATCGTCTCGCGCGCCGCGATTCTACCTTTATTTCCAACGTGGAATGGTCTTTTCCCGTAGGGGCACGATACATCGTGCCCGCCCTTCGCTCTTCACGATCTATCAATCCGCCCTGCCCCTCCGCTCTAACAAATCTGCCACCAAGACAAACCTAGTTCAAAAAGAGATAATGCTTCCATTACAGACGGAGTTACCGCTCGGAGCAAATAAACGCATCGCCCGCCGAGCGCGTTTTATCATTGCCGTGAATCTTGAGGTTGTGCGGAGCCTGTATCCCGGGTGCAGATATTCCAGGGTGCTGTTTCACGAAGTCGTTTTTTTCGGAGTCGTAAGGTTTGACCTCTTTACCTCAGCCAGGTCCGCGCAAAGCGGAGCGCCTTCTCCTTGTGCTCTTTCTTCTCTCTCTGCCCATGCTCAATCCCTGGGTGCGCGGAGACGGCGTCGGCTACTACGCTTACGCGCGCGCTCCGCTCATCGAGCACAATCTCGATTTCACTCACGACTACCAGCAAGCCAACACCAGCTTCCGCGAAAATCGCCTCGACAAAAACGGTCAGCCCACCGCCGAATTTCGCACCCGCACCGGCCACCTCGAAAATCACTTCACTGTCGGTCCTGCGATCCTCTGGGCTCCTTTTCTGCTCGTTACCCACGCCGGTGTTCTTCTCGCTCGTTCTCTAGGCTCCGCGGTCCCCGCGGACGGTTTTTCCACGCCCTACCGCATCGCCATGGCGCTGGCCACGGCGTTCTATGCTTTTCTGGGCTTGCTGATTTCCTTTCGCCTCGCCCGCAAATATGTCGACCAAACCTGGGCGCTGCTCGCCACGCTGGCGATCTGGTGGGCCAGCTCGCTCCCCGTTTACATGTACTTCAATCCCTCCTGGTCGCATGCGCACTCGGCTTTTGTGGTCGCGCTTTTTTTGTGGTACTGGCATGAAACGCGGGACGCGCGCACGTTAGCGCAGTGGATCTTGCTCGGCGCGCTGGCGGGATTGATGCTCAACGTCTACTACGCCAATGTCACGCTATTTGTCATATTGCCGTTGGAAGCGCTGCGCGAATACGGTGCGGCGTTTCGCAAAGCTACACCCACCACGCCAAGTGTTGCGCAGCTCCTGCTGCGCCATGCCGCTTTCGCGGCCGCACTTATCCTTTGCATGCTGCCAACATTTATTGCGCATCGCATCATTTACGGCAGTGCCGCGGAAACCGGCTACATCCCGATCAGCCAGTGGAATTGGGCCTCGCCGCATCTTTTTTCTGTGCTGTTTTCCGCCAATCACGGATTGATTTCGTGGACCCCGGTTCTGCTGTTTGCTGGGATTGGCCTCGTGGCGTTTTGGCGAAGCGTGCCGCGTGTGGGCGGAGCCTTTTTGCTGGCGGCTCTTTCGTTTTATTATTTCATCGCTTCGTATCCGGACTGGGCGGGAATTTCTTCGTACGGTAACCGTTTTTTTGTTTCGCTGACGCCGCTGTTTATTGTGGGGCTTGCCGTTTTCCTCGATCGCTTCACGCGCGTCTTTCGTTCCCGCCGCGCTGCGCTTGCTGCCGCGTGCGTTTTCCTGGCGTGCTTTGTCTTCTGGAATGCCGGGCTGATGTTTCAGTGGGGCACGCACCTGATCCCCGCGCGCGGCCCGATCTCCTTTTCAGAAATGATACAAAACCAATTTACTGTCGTGCCGCGCCAGATCGCGACGCAGTTCGAAAAATATTTGTTTGGCCGCAAAGCCATGATGCAGCAGATCGAACAGCGCGATCTGGAGCAGATGAAGCAGAATCCGCCTCCCCCTGAATGATCTTTTTTGGAGCGCGTTTTTGATGAACGCGAATTCCAGGTAGCACAGCCACCTCTGGCTGCGCGCCGTTTCCCAATCACACTGCAAACCGCACAGGCAGGAGTGCCTGTGCTACAACGGAATCATCGCCACGGCTCGCTTCTCTGCTAATCTAATCGGAGTCCGATCTAACTCTCCTGTACTTTGACGGACTAAATTCCTTCTGGAGTTTCGCCGAGACCTGATGGCTTCGCTCACCGCGCCAGTATCGCCGCTTCCGGTGCAGCACGCCGCGCCCCCCCTTGTGCGCATTGAGCCGCCGCGCGGGTGGCTGGATCTGCGGCTCGGCGAAGTGTGGGCCTACCGCGAGCTGCTGTACTTCTTCGTCTGGCGGGACGTCAAGGTTCGTTACAAGCAAACCGTGATTGGCGTGGCGTGGGTGGTGTTGCAGCCGCTGATGACCATGGGCGTGTTCACACTTTTTTTTGGGCGGCTGGCGAAGTTGCCCTCCGACGGGCTGCCGTACCCCGTTTTTTACTTTTGCTCGCTGGTGCCGTGGAGTTATTTTGCCATGGCGCTGCAGTCGTGCACGTCGGTGGTGGTGGATAACCAGAGGGTGATTACCAAAGTTTTTTTTCCGCGCCTGGTGCTCCCCCTTTCTGCTGTGGTTTCCGGGTTGGTGGACTTTGCCATCGGGTTTGTGGTGCTCGGAGTGGTGCTGGCCGTTTACGGGATCCGGCCAGGTATCGCGACGCTGTGGCTGCCGGTGTTTCTGCTGCTGGCGGTGCTGACGGCGCTGGGCGTGGGGCTTTGGATGTCCGCGCTGAATGCGCTTTATCGCGACGTGAAATATGTGGTGCCATTTTTAATTCAATTCTGGATGTTCGCGTCTCCGGTGGCGTACCCGACTTCGTTGGTGCCGCAGAAGTGGCGGTGGCTGTATGGGTTGAACCCCATGGCGGGGGTGATTGACGGTTTCCGGTGGGCGCTGACGGGACACGGGCAGCCGCCCGGGTTGCTGCTGCTCGCTTCGACCGCGGCAGTCGCGCTGGTTCTGGTTGGCGGGTTGTTTTTTTTCCAGAGGATGGAAGGGGCGATCGCGGATCGGGTGTAGGAAGGTATGAAATTGGAAGGGTTGACGGGGTACCCCACCCCCCCCTGTTTTTTGTAAGAATATGATTCTAAGGAGGATAGTGGCGAGTGACCCTTCGAAACTCGGGTAAACGAGAGTGACCGGAGACAGACTGAAAGTCTGTCCTACTTGGGGATACCCGCACCCCCGTTTTTTTGTAACTGCACATTCTAAAGGGTTTTAAGTCGTGTATTTTGAAAGTGCGGATTCCAAAGGGGATAGGGGCGTGTTTTTTGTAAGTGCGGATATGTAAAGGAGTTAGGGACGAGGGTTGATGGTAAGGCAAAGATGCCAGCAGAGATGCTGGCGCTACAATGGCGCGGAAAAAGACGCGGGGCTGAAGCCCCGCCTCTACAAAGGCAACAACGGCGGGGAGGAAAGGCGCGGGTGGGGCAAGCCCCACCCCTACGGGTGCAGAGGGTTGGCGATGGTTGCATGGGAGATGTTAGCGCGGGAGTCATATGTAGTCAATGGAAATGCAGCGGATGGCGGTTTAGGCGCATTGAACGGTATTGGGGAGAAGTGAACGGTTGGACGTTCAAGCACATTTACGATGAGCGGAGCGGTTATTTGCGGGGAGGGGTTGGGGAAGTGGTACCGGCGCGGGCTGGAGGGTCGCCCATGAGAATCAAGACTTTTCTCGCGCGTGTTCTGAATAGGCGGCCGATGCCAGCCCGGCCGTCTGCTCCTCCGGTCGAGGAGGTCTTGGCACCCTTGGCTGAACCCTTTCGCAGCGCGCTCCTCTCGATGTACCAAGCTACATCCATGGCTGGCACAGATGGCCAGCAGCATCCGATACACGCCCAGGTAAGAATCTCTCCGTCTCAGGGTATGTGGTTTTACGAGCAATGCTGCTCTCTGAAGCCCCTCGCAACTCTTGAGATCGGCCTTGCCTATGGATTCAGCGCTGTTTTCTTTCTGGCAGCAATTGCAAAGAACAAGGCCGGCCACCATACCGCGATTGATCCCTTCCTGTGGACCCATTGGCATGGGATTGGTCTTGCGAACGCACGTGCAGTCGATGCCGAATCTTCGTTCAGGCTTATCGAGGAGCGCTCCGACCGCGCGGCCACGGACCTGGCACGGCAAAACTCCAGCTTCGATATCATTTTCATTGACGGCAATCACCGCCTTGACGATGCCTTGGTTGACTTTTATCTCTACGCGCCCCTATGCAGGCTCCAAGGCCTTATCATTCTTGATGATATGTGGATGAAGAGCATCCGAACAGTGGCCTCCTTTAACCGCTCGAATCGGACTGATTTTGAAGAGGTGCCTACCCATCACCCGAATGTCAGTGCCTTCCGACATCGGCGAAGATCGGCGGTGGGAACATTTTGAGCCCTTCACAGTGGCCGGAACGGGCAGGCGAAGCGTGAGCGCAGCCGTTATTTAAGCGGAGCGGCTTGGGAAGCGGTACCGGCGCGGGTTGGCGGTGGATCCGGGGTTGCGGCACGCGCTGGAGCGGTTTGTGAAGTCGCCGCTGGGGGCGTTTCGGCGTAAAAAGGATGAGACATTTTGGGCGCTGAAAGATGTGTCGTTGGAGGTGAAGGAAGGGGAAGTGCTTGGGTTGATCGGGCGGAATGGCGCGGGAAAGACGACGTTGCTGAAGATTCTTTCGCGGATTACGAAGCCGACGACGGGGTGGGCGGAGATTCACGGGCGGGTGGGGTCGCTGCTGGAAGTGGGAACGGGATTTCATCCGGAGCTGACGGGGCGGGAGAACGCGTTTCTGAGCGGGGCGATCCTGGGGATGAACAAGAAGGAGATCGCGCGGAAGTTCGATGAGATTGTGGCGTTCGCGGAGCTGGAGAAGTTTATCGATACGCCGGTGAAACACTATTCGAGCGGAATGTATGTGCGGCTGGCGTTTGCGGTGGCGGCGCATCTGGAGCCGGAAATTTTGCTGGTGGATGAAGTGCTGGCCGTCGGTGACATTAATTTTCAAAAGAAGTGCCTGGGGAAGATGGGCGACGTTGCGCGCGCTGGGCGGACGGTGGTTCTGGTCAGCCACAACATGGCGGCGATCAACGCGCTTGTCCACCTGCGTCGTGATGATGAAGGATGGCGGCATCGTGTTCGATGGGAACACAAGAAGCCACGGCCCGCTATTATTTGGAATCCCTGGACGTTGCGGAAAGCGGAATGAACCTTATCGAGCGGGTTCGAAAGGGAACTGGCGAGGCGCGGTTCTACGAGCATCCATATACAGGCTCTTTCGCCTTCGGGAGAGCCGATCGGCCGCGCATATCCCGGCTGCGGCCTGCGCCTTGCGATAACCGTGGAGTGCTCAGCTCGCTTCGCGGAGTCCAACCTAGCCGTGATTTTCTATGATTCCAACGGCGTATCGGATCATCGATACCAACACGGCGCAGAAGAATGACTTCTTGAGTCTCGATCCCGGCCAAACAGCTCAGGCCAAATTTCTACTGCGAGAGGTGCTGTTAAGGCCGGGGAGGTATTTCGTTGGTCTTTGGCTTGGGAGGGACACCCTGGAGGTTATCGACGACATAGATCATGCGACGACCGTCGATTTTCTCGAGAGCGAAGAGACCAGCCGGCATTCGAGGATATTCCCGGGCACGTATCTTTGCCGTTTCGAGCAGAGTATCTCCGTTGACTAGAAGCCGGCAGGCCGAGTCCGTGTTCGCGGCGGGAGCTTGCCGCACTTGCAGGTAGGGGGCGATCTCGAGTTGTCATACAAAACTTTCCTGATTCATTTGTTGGATCGTCCAGGTGGGAGATTCCTGTTAGGAAAGATTGCCACGGACTACGTGAGACGGCTCACCGGCGATGACCTCGAGATTGCATTTACAAGCGGACTGTGGACGCATCGCGCAGACAAATATTTTTTTCCGGACGGCCCCAAGTTCAATTATAACCAAGGCGATTTCGGGACGTGGAAGGGCCAAATGGAGCGGTTGGCGGCCGATACGAATGATTTTTGGCTCCAGCATTATCGTCCTCAGGCAGGAGATGTAGTGGTCGATGTGGGGGCGGGCCGTGGAGAGGACTCCATTACGTTTTCGCGCCTTGTCGGCGCGACCGGCCGGGTCATCGCTATCGAGGCTCATCCAGGCACCTTCGCGATTTTGGAGAGTTTTTGCAAGCTCAACGCGCTAACCAACGTGGCTCGGATCCAAACCGCACTGATGGATGAGCCGGGGACGGTTCGGATTGCCGAGTCCGAGTCATCGTGGATGGAAAACGCGGTCCGGCGAGACGGGCAGGGATCAGGGGTCCAAGTGCGAGCCAGTACGCTAGAGGGGATCTGCGAGCAGCAAAAACTTAAGGACATTGCGTTCCTCAAGATGAACATCGAAGGAGCGGAAGTCAGCGCACTGCTCGGAATGCGGGGCGTGATGCCGCGCATTCGCCAAATCTGTGTGGCGTGTCATGATTTCCGAAGCGACCTCGGCGACGGCGAGCAGTTTCGAACACGCGGCTTTGTGGAGCAATTCTTGACGGGCTACGGTTTCACGCTTGCCTCTCGTGCAGCCGATCCGCGCAGTTACGTGCGAGATCACGTTTTTGGGATCAGGGTCGCCGGGGCCCCGTCCGATTCGCGCTGAGTGAGAAATGCGAAAAATACTCTTCATCGCAGCCAACGAGTGGGCAAACTGGGGCGGGAGCGAACTGCTGTGGAGTGGAGCGGCGGAAAGGCTTGCGCGGCGCGGAGTGGAGGTTAGAGTTAGCATGCGGGACTGGAGGGAACCGGTCCGGCAGTTGGACGCCCTCACGTCGGCCGGGTGCCGTGTATATCTACGAAGGACGCCTTCGTTTATAAATCGTGCCGCGCGAAAATTCCTTCCGATTCCTGAATATGCGACAACCCATGTGCGCTCAGTGGGGGCGGGCGTGGATCTGGTGGTTGTCTCTCAAGGTGGGAGCGTCGATGGACTAAATTGGATGGAAGCTGCGCAAGCCGCAGGGCTCAGGTATGCGGTTATTGCTCAGGGCGCCGCGGAGTTCTACTGGCCTGATGACGACCGTGCGGAACGCCTGGCAGCAAGCTACGAAGGGGCAAGCCGCGCCTATTTCGTTTCTCACGCTATTCTCGATTTGAGCCGCAGACAGTTTGGCACGCCTCTAAGCCGCGGTCAGGTCGTTCGGAACCCGTTCAACGTTCGCTATGATGCAAATCCGGCTTGGCCTGGGGATCCTAACGAGAGACTTCTCATCGCGGGCGTTGGCCGCCTGGACGTGGATACAAAGGGCCAGGATCTAGTGCTTGAAGTAATGAGTCTTCCGCACTGGAGGGAACGGAATGTTCGATTGTCGCTGGTTGGAAAAGGCATAAATGAGCGACTGCTGCGGCGCCGCGCGGAGCAACTCAAGTTGTCTAACGTGGACTTCCTCGGTTTTCAAGACGATATAGAAGGAGTTTGGACAAAGCACCACGCTCTGGTGCTTCCATCCAGGCAAGAGGGTATGCCGCTGGCGCTTGTAGAAGCGATGCTTTGTGGGCGACCTGGCATCGTCACTGACATTGGAGGAAGTCGAGAGTTGGTTCGTGATGGCATCAACGGCTTTATGGCGAAAGCCCCAACCGTGGAATTATTGGACGAAGCGATGACTCGCGCTTGGGAAAGTAGGCACCTGCTTGAGGAAATGGGGAAGGACGGCCTCTGCCGATGTTCGCCGATGGGTTTCGGCAGATCCGAGCGAAGATTTCGCTCGCGAGTTAGTCGCTTTGGTCGAAAGCGCTAAAGCGTAACGATGGAGCCGTTAGTCGCCGCTCTGGTCAACACCAGTTCTCGGCTTGCATTCAGGCTATGACATATATACTATTCGCTTACTTATTTTTACATGAATTACTGAGACAGCCCAGGCAATAAGGAACGCTACAGGAGTCTCCATGTCCGTCATCAGGGAAATACCGCATGTGGCGGAGGGTTCGTCCGCGAGCGTCGCTACGGAGTTCACCATCAAGCTGACGCCGTTCGATCAGCGCCAGTACCGCAAACTGATTGCAGCGCGAGCGGAGACGATACGGCGCGTGGTGGCGAAGCTAAAGCCAGTGCTGCGCCTAGCAAGCGCGGTCGACGCGGGCTGCGGCGTGGGATTCTTTTCGGAGACGCTTGAGGAGTGCGGGCTCAGGGTCCGCGGCTTCGACGGGCGCGAGGAGAACGTCGTCGAGGCGCGCAAGCGGTTTCCGCGTTTGGGCTTCGAGAAGGGTGACATCGAGGACCACAGCATTCTCGCACTGGGCCGGTTTGATTTTGTGCTGTGCTGCGGATTGCTGTATCACTTGGAAAATCCGCTGCTGGCCTTGCGCAACCTGCGGGGGTTGACGGAGAAATGTCTGCTGCTGGAGAGCATGTGCATCCCCGGGGACGAGCCACGGATGCTGCTGCGGGAGGAGCCGCGCTCCCATGATCAAAGCTTGACGGACGTGGCGTGCTATCCGAGCGAAGGCACGCTCGTGAAGATGCTGTACCGCACGGGGTTTGCGGCGGTGTATCGCGTCGCGCCGCTGCCGGGGCACGACGACTTCCGCGATACACCGGACCACTTGCGGAAGAGGACTGTGCTGCTGGCGTCCTGCGCGCCTATCGATCTCGCAGGGTTCCGTTTGTATCCGGAGCCGAAGGAGGCGGGAGATCCCTGGAGCAAAAAGACGGCGGCACGGCCGAGTGTGCCACAGCGCATCGGGCGGTTTCTGGCTAGCACGGCAAAGAGCAAGTACATCACTATGGCGCTGCGTGCGCGGCGCATGTTTCCGGAGATGGCCATTCCGCTGCGACTGCCGTTTGGTGCATGGTGGCTGGCGGAAAAGGGCGCACTGGATCACGAGCTGATGTACAACGGGTTCGAAGAGGCGGAGGTGCGGTTCGTGCAGCGGCTGCTGCGGCCGGGCATGACCGTGCTGGATATCGGCGCGCACCATGGGCTGTACACGCTGCTGGCGGCGAAACGCGTTGGGCGGCGCGGCAGAGTGATGGCGTTCGAGCCGTCGCCGCGCGAGTGCCGACGGCTGGCGAAACACGTCCGCGTAAATCGCTGCAAAAACGTGCAAGTGGAAGCGTGCGCCGTGGGGGATCAGACCGGCGAAGGAGAGCTATTTATGGTGGACGGCTTCCGCGATTGGGGGAATAGTTTGCGGCCGCCAGTCGTTCCGGAGCCTACTCTTACGGTGCGCGTGCCGATGCGAAAGCTGGACGACGTGCTCGCAGAGCGCGGCGTCGAGCAGGTGGACTTTATCAAGCTGGACGCAGAAGGCGGGGAGCTGGCGGTGTTGCAGGGCGCGAAGCGGTTGCTGCAAACGGCGCCGCGGCCAGCGATTCTGGTCGAAATCGAGGACATGCGCACGCGGCCGTGGGGGTACGCGGCGCGCGAAATTATGCAGCTTCTTGCGGGCTGGAATTATCGCTGGTTTGCGATGAGCGAAATGGGCTCGCTGCATCCTGCATCGCCCGACGATGAATCGTACGACTCGAATTATGTGGCGCTCCCCGACGAGCGTACCGAGGAGTTTCAGCGGCTGCTCGCCACAGGCCCGGAGCAATGAAGAAATTCACCTCGACGATCACCACTGCACGCCGGGATAAAGGCTGGGCATGCGGAAGCCACGGTAGGCATATCTGCCCTGTAATATTCATTTTCCAGACGGTTTGCGGTGTAGCTGGTCTGCGTCACTTCAAAGATTGCCGCATCATTACCCTCAATCGAACCGTTGTTGCACTCATCGTATTCGACGTTGCCATTCTGAAGGACTTCGGCATTGCCCCCAAAAAAGGAGTAGTCAGGCGTGGTTGGATTGAACGACGAAGGTTGCGGTCTTGGCGGTTTCGTCGATGTTAAAGATGGGCACAGTGCTAAAGCAGCATGGCTGTCCAGCCGGGACCACAGGTTCCGTCAGCCGAGAGCGGCGACGCCACGGTCGTCTCCGTTATCAAAGAGGACCAGAGAGAATTTGCCGGTGGTGTTGGTGGAAACGAAATGGGGCCGTGCTGGGCGAAGAACCAGTCGGTGGCGGTGGTGTCAGGCGTGCCGTCGGCATTCAATAGACGCGAAGTCGCCCTGGTAGCCGAGGTGCCATAAGATGTCTCCTGCGCCTGCGCCATTGTTGTAGTCAATCTTGACGAGCCAATTCTGGTGACGGATGGAGATGATGAGGTTGCCATCGTCCTTGCGAATAGAGGACGGCGTTGGTGTGGGTCCAGTCCGGATACATGTAGGGCCGCCGATTCGTGTCCAGGTGGTTGAATTCATTCCAGAGCCCAGACGGGCAGAGGCGTGTGATTGGGATTGTTGCCGCCGAGATTATCCATATCGCCGAGATCAATGACTACGTCTCCCGTCGGCGGTCGTTCCATCTGGCAATGTTTTCGTGGTGGCTGGCAATCACGATGAAATGGCCGTTTGGAAGATGGCGAAATCATGATGCGTGCCCAGTCACCGTGATATTGCATTCGGCGCAAGTGGCGGCAGCCAGAGCCGTGTTGAGCTGAGCCGCCGTCATTTGCCAAATGACATTGCTGCCCAGGTCCACCTCCTGCAGCACGGAGCCGGTGCCGATGCCATTGGCTGCGCCGCTCAAGATTAATTAGGAAGTGGCCGTTGGGCAGCAGCTTGATGGGATTGGCGAAGGCTCCCGCGGTACTGAGGCACCGTGGGTTGTAGCCCCAGATCACGTTGCCATTCAGATCCGTTACCAGCGTCTGGAGCAGCGGCAGGAGTAGCTGGGTGACTGACGGTCTACGAGATCGAGCATCTCGACGCCGCTTTGAGGAGTCATGCCGGCGGTAGTCGTGGCCGTGATGGTGGGTAGCTGTTCCCTTCGTGAGCGCGCCAGTAGTGAAGGTCTGGTCGGCGTCGTTGAAGGAGGAGCCGTCGGCAAAGGCGACTACGCCGCGCATGTGGTAGAGGGTGCTTTGCTTCATGCCGGCGACGAAGAGGCTGACGGCGCCGCCCGCAGCGGGAGCGGGCTGGGTCCAGGTGGTGAGGCCGTAGGAGGTGTCGAGGCCAAACTGGACGCTGACATTGGCGGCGGCAGCGGGAGAGACGGTGTATTGGGCGACCTGGACGTTGTTGGTGGGGGCGATGAGGCCGGGGGCGACGACGTTGACGGAGACGGAGGAGGAGTAGACGGGGTTGGTCTTGCTGGTGGCTTTGATGACGGCGGTGAGGCTCTGGGCGCCGGAGGGAGCGGTGTAGTTGCCGGAGGCGTCGATGGTGCCGGGGGTGGCGGAGGTGCTGGAGACGGACCAAGTGACGCCGGAAGGATCACCCGTTGCGGCAAAAAGCATGGACTGGCCAGTGGCCATAGCGGCCGTGGCCGGAGTTACAGAAATGGTAAGGACCTGGGGGGGAGCGGAGTAGCCGCCACCGCAGCCACCGACAAAAAGAACGAAAAGCAGGACACAGGAATAACGAGCGAATTTCACCAACGACGGATATTTGGACACTTGAATTTTCCCCGCAAGAAAAGGAGTAGGCAGAACTGGAGGCCCCGAAGATTATTAACACAAAGTGACAAAAAAGTTCCCGAGAATTGTGGATTTTTTGGGGGGAGGAAAAAGCACGGCGGGGATGTTCCCGGAGGGGCTAGTTGGGTGTATAGTATGAAACCCAGGCCAGAACGGGAGTAGTAGGCGATGTCAGTCCTCAATAGGTCTTCGTTGTGCCCTCAGTGTGCAAGCGCCTCGATACGGCGGTCTCGAAAAAACGGTTTGCTGGAGCGGATACTGCATAGCGCGCTGTTCATCAGCCCGTACCGGTGCAAATCGTGCGACAAGCGGTATTTTCGATTGCGCTTGCCGGTGCATCCAGCGGAGAAGCCCCCGCGCCATGCCGAGTAGTCTCGTGGCGAGCTTGCCGGGGCGTTCGTAAAAAGCGAAATGACGACGCAGCCGCGCGTCACCGTGCTGATCGATTCGTATAATTACGGGCGCTTCATCGAAGAAGCCATCGAAAGCGTAGTGGCGCAGGATTTCCCCGCGGAACAATTTGAAATACTTGTGGTGGACGACGGCTCGACGGACGATACGGCGGAGCGCGTGAAAAAGTACGGCGCGCGGATTCAATACCTCTACAAACCGAATGGAGGACAGGCTTCGGCGTTTAACCTCGGCTTTCAAAAGGCGAAAGGCGAAATCATCGCGATGCTGGACGCCGATGATTTCTGGCTGCCGGGGAAACTGCGCCGCATCGTGCAGGAATTTGAGAAGCATCCCGACGCAGGGATGGTTTATCACCGGCTTCAGGAATTTAATATGCAGAGCGGGCAAAGAAGGGACGGCTCGTTTACAGCGATTTCCGGGTTTGTGGCGAGGAAGCGCAAAGACCTGCTTTGTTACATACTCTACCCGACGTCCGCGCTGGCGTTCCGGCGGCGTTGCATCGAGCCGCTTCTGCCCATACCCGAAGGGCTGACGATTCAAGCGGACTCGCATCTGAGCGGGCTGATCATTTTTCTCGCGCCCATTGTCGCGGTGGAAGAGCCGCTGGCGGTCTACCGTGTCCACGGAGCCAATTTGTTTTATTCGCCCGGGGCTGAGTTCGATGCCGAGCGCACGCGCCGGCGTATTCAAACGTTCAGGACGCTCACTGAGGGAATGAAGGCGTGGCTCGTGGTGAACGGACACGAGGCGAGCCAACGGGACGTGCGAGCGTTCTTCATGCAATGGTTTCTAACGCGGGAAGCCGATGAATTTTCGATTTCCACGCCAGGGCGCTTGCGGTTCTTCTGGCACCTCTGGAGATACAACTATTATTTCGCGCCGCGGCTCAGTTGGCGGCATCTGCTGGTCAATTACATAAATGCTTTCGGCGCGCTGGTGCTGGGTTACCGGCATCTTCACTTCATTGACGAAGGGATTGCCGCGGTAAAGCGAAAAGTAAGATCCTCGCCTCGATAGGGATTCCCGCCCGAGAACGCCAGATAAATCCACTTGCATTCCGTACGCGATATATATACTGTTTGCTTACTTACATGTTTAACGCATTATTGCTCTAGGCCGAGTCATAAGGATTGGAGGTTCCGAACCATGTTCAGGCGCGATGGAGATGGACTCGCAGGTGAGCCATCCGCAAGGCCAGCCTCGTCGAAAGATGGCCGCAGGATTGTTCATCCACGCTGCATGACGAACAATGCCTACAAGTGCTGGCATCCTGCGGATGAAAAAGAGGACTCCGCCAAGAGCTCCCGAGTGACACGCGGCGGGCATCCTTCCTGGCTTGCGCGTCTGCGCTTCTCGTTTTTCCACCGCTGGTCGGAGAAATAGCGAACGTCGAGGTTCCGTCAGGGGCGAATTCTACAACCGGCGTTGTTCCGGGCTTCCAAAAAGAGCGAGTGCTGCTATTCTTCCAAGGGGAGGTGGCGTTCGCGTCCGTCCGTATTGGAACCTGGGCATCTGCCGAAGGATGTTCCAAGCCGGGCGAAGATGCTTACCTTTTTCACAACCGCCAGACCGTTTATGCGACACAACGGTGTTATCCAGCGAAATGCGCTGAAGAGCTGGATGCTTGTACACCCGGACGCCGAGGTGATTCTTTTTGGAGATGACGAAGGCGCGGCGGCGGCAGCAAAGGAACTTGGGATTCGCCACGAGCCTCACACGGAAAAAAATGAGGCGGGTTCAAACCGCATGGACTATATGTTCGCGCGCGCGCGGACCATCGCGCGACACGACATCCTCTGCTATTCGAATTGCGACATCATTTTCATGCGCGATTTCTGCGCGGCCCTGGAACGCGTTTTGACGGCGCACAAGGAATTCCTGATGGTCGGCCGTCGCTGGGACACTGAAATTACGCGACCGTGCGATTTCGAAAAACCGGATTGGCAAAAAGAAATCCGCGAACTCGCGCTGCGCACTAATAAGCAGCGCACGCCCGACTGGATTGATTATTTTGTATTTTCGCGAGGCTTGTTCGCGGATTTGCCGCCGTTGGTGGTTGGGCGGGTTTTCTGGGACAACTGGACGGTCTGGAAAGCTCTGGAAATGAAGAAACCGGTGGTCGACGCGTCGCGGGCTGTTACCGCGGTCCATCAGAATCACGATTATCGGCACCATCCTCAAGGGAAGACCGGCGTGTGGTACGGAGAAGAAGCGGGAACAAATTACAGACTAGCCGGCGGATGGAAACATCTTCGGACTATCGCCGATTCGAGCGAAGTGCTGCGCGCCGATGGACTGAAGCCAAATACGGCGCGGCACTGGTCGGCGGTAAAGCGCTACGTAAGACAAGCGGGCCGCGTTGCTCTTTATGATATCGCGCAGCCCATCTGGTTTTTTCTCCTCGGGATTACGAGACCGCTTCGCAACGCGTTAGGCCTGCGCAGCGCAGCGCTTCCGCGCCCACGCGGGAAAGTGTAACGGCTTCCGGGAATGCGAGCATGAGCGCACCTTTTGTAACCATCCTGATCGATACCTACAATTACGGACAATTCATAGAGGAAGCTGTAGAAAGCGCGCTGGCGCAGGAATTTCCGCGCGAGGAGCGGGAAATTCTGGTTGTAGATGACGGTTCCACGGACGATACGGCGGAGCGGCTGGAAAAATACGGCGACGCAATTCGTTACGTTCGAAAACTGAACGGCGGGCAAGCCTCCGCGTTTAATGTTGGATTTGCGAAAGCGCGAGGTGACATAATCGCCACGCTGGACGCGGACGATTTGTGGCTGCCGCAGAAGCTGCGCCGTGTGTGTGAAACTTTCGAGAAAAATCCCGAAGCGGGTATGGTTTACCACCGCACGTATTTGTGGCGCGGAGCAGACCAAACGGCCCATGACAATTATTTTTTGGAAGTGTCCGGGCGCGTTCCGGAGAACCGCGTCTCTTTGCTGCGGTATCCGATGGTGGGCACTTCTTGTCTTGCATTCCGGCGAAGCGCGCTGAGCAAGTTGTTGCCAGTGCCAGAGGCACTGCGCTCGCAAGCCGACGCTTACCTGACGGCGCTCATTGTATTCGTTGCGCCGGTTGCCGCTCTTCCGGAATTTCTTGCAAAATACCGCATTCATGGAGCGAATCTTTTCCAGGCAAATGAGGGGGAGGCCGCACGCGAGTCCATCGAGCACCGCATGGCCATGCGTGAAGTGCTGATGATGGAAGTCCGGAAATGGTTAGAGCGCAACGGGCATGATCCAGGCTCGAATGATTTGCGAATCTATTTGAAACAATGGACGAAAGCGCAAGAACTGGATGGTTTCAAACTTCACAGGCCGAGTCGCTGGAACTTTTTTCTGCATTTACTCGAATATCCGCGCATCTATCGGGAAATTATGACTGCGCGGCATCGCCTGTACGCCTACGTGCAAGCCTTTGGCGCTTTGTTCCTGGGCTATGATCATGTGCATCTCCTGGATAAATTCCGGAGGGGATATAAGGAAATGTTCGGCGGGCCGATTGGAGGAGTTTTGCCTGCGGAAGAGCGAAAGGAAGCGGTGACAAAGGTTTAGACGATGACCGCACTTTCACAAAACGTTCCGAGCGACGGGGCGGCGCTGTTTGAACCGAACAGCCGCGGCGGTGGATCCACCGGAGAGTCTTCTTCGGTGTGCCCTGCATGCGCGAAGAGCGAGACGGGCGGGGCTATCGAGCGATACGGGAAGTACGAGCTTTTTCGCTGCGCCGCCTGCGATTTGCATTATTGGGAGCCGCGGGTACTGCCGGACGCGCGATGGTATGAACAGATGTATGGCGGCAGGGACGAAAAGCTGTTGCCGCTGGAGCCGGGCCACAAATATTTTCTTGGCGATCCGCTGGCGCCGGGCCGCGGCGAGTTACTGGATATCGGCTGCGGGACGGGAAATTTCATGGCAGCGGCACGCGCCGCCGGTTATACGGTGAGCGGCACGGAACTGGATCGAAACGCGGCACAGTTCGCCAAAGAGAAGCTTGGCTTGCCGCGAGTACTGGGGCTGACGGTTTCGGAATTTGTGGAAAAGTATCCGGGAGAGCAATTCGACGTCGTGACTTTTTTTGAAGTACTGGAACATCAAGCCTCGCCCGTGGAGTTTTTGCGGAAAGTGAAATCCTGCGTGCGGCCTCGCGGGTACATCGCGTTGAGCGTGCCTAATCGGGAGCGATGGCTAACCGGGCCCGACGTCCTGGACTATCCGCCCAACCATTTTTTGCGATGGAATGCGGGATCGTTGCGAAGATTATTGAGCGGGCAGGGATTTGAAGTGCTGTCCGTGAAGGAGCAGCCGGCAGGCATTTGGCACACGGCGCAGATGGTCAACATGAGCCTGCGCACAGGGCTGTCGGCGAAGGCGACGGGAAATGCCGCAGGCAGCTTCCGGGATGTTATGCAGATGGCGCCAGGCGAGGCGGCCGCGGCGCTGCAGGCCGTACCTACAGCGCGCGAAAGGGTAATGCAATTTCTGGGACGCCTGAAATACATGGCGTGTTTTCCGATGGCGGTTGCGGCGTATCCTTATATTCGGATGCGCGGGTACAAAGGAGCTTATCTGTATTTTCTGGCCCGGCTCATCGAATAATTAATCTTTCCGAAAAGATAGCCATAAAAAGTGCCGCCAAGGACTGCGGGAAAGTAAGAGGCAAAAATCGCAAATGAAACGCGCACTGATTACTGGAATTACGGGGCAAGACGGATCGTATCTTGCTGAGTTGCTGCTCTCCAAAGGATATGAAGTTCACGGGATCATTCGCCGGGCGAGCACGTTTAATACGAAGCGAATCGACCACATTTATCAGGATCCGAACGAGGCAAGCACACGGCTCTTTCTGCATCACGGCGATCTCTCGAGTACGGAGTGGGTCTTGAATCTGGTTTACAGCTTTGCGCCGGATGAGCTGTATCACCTGGCAGCGCAAAGCCACGTACGAGTGAGTTTTGATATGCCGGAATATACCGGGGACATCACCGGGCTGGGCACAATGCGGTTGCTGGAGGCGATCCGGCGCGCGGGGTGCAAGACGAGGTTTTATCAGGCATCGAGTTCGGAGATGTTCGGCTCGGCAAAACCGCCGCAGAGCGAAACGACGCTCTTTGAGCCGCGCAGCCCGTATGCGGTGGCAAAGTTGTACGCGTATTGGATGACGCGGATTTACCGCGAGGGGTACCAGCTTTTTGCGAGCAACGGAATTTTGTTCAATCACGAGAGCCCGCGGCGCGGCGAGACGTTCGTTACACGAAAAATTACGCGCGCGGTAGCGGCAATCGTGGCGGGCAAACAGGACACGCTGTTTCTTGGAAATCTTGATGCGCGGCGCGACTGGGGTTACGCGCCGGAGTATGTGGAAGCGATCTGGAAAATGCTGCAGAGGGATACGGCCGAGGATATCGTTATTGGAACTGGCGAAGCGCATTCGGTGCGCGAGTTTGTGGAGGAGGCGTTTGCGTACGCGGGCTTGGACTGGCGGAAGCACGTACAAATGTCCGAACGCTATAAGCGCCCCCTGGAAGTGGATTGCCTGATTGCGGACACGCGCAAGGCGCGGGAGAAACTTGGCTGGGAGGCGAAGATCGGCTTCAGCGAATTGGTGGCGATTATGGTGGATGCGGATCTGGAAGCGGCGGGCCTCGCACCGCTGGGTCGCGGCAAAGCGATTCTGGAAAAGAAATTCAGCCACTGGAATCATTGGCACAATTCGGTGACGCGGGTGATGGAAGCGGTGGAAGGACAAGCTTCGCAGAATTGAGGGGCGTGGAATGGGTTTTTGGGAAAAACGGCGAGTAGTGTTGAGCGGAGGCAACGGGTTTCTCGGCTCGTTCGTTGTAGACAAATTGCGCGCGGCGGGTTGCCAGGAGATCAACACACCGCACAGCCGGGAGTACGACCTGCGCGAGAAAGCAGATGCGCTGCGGCTTTATAAGGAATTGCGGCCGGATATTTTTATCCATCTAGCGGCGGTGGTGGGCGGCATCGGCGCGAACCGTGCGAATCCTGGAAGATTTTTTTACGACAACGCGGTGATGGGCATTAATGCTATTGAAGCGGGGCGCATCGCGGGAGTCGAGAAGTTTGTTTGTGCGGGGTCGATTTGTTCGTATCCGAAGTTCACGCCAGTGCCGTTTCGCGAAGAGAATTTCTGGGATGGTTATCCGGAAGAGACGAATGCGCCGTATGGGCTGGCGAAGAAGATGCTGCTCGTGCAGCTGCAAGCGTATCGGCAGCAGTATGGGTTTGCGGGGATTTATCTGACGCCAGTTAATTTATATGGGCCGCGGGACAATTTCGATCTGGAGAGTTCGCATGTTATCCCTGCGCTGATCCGGAAATGCTGGGAAGCGAAGCGGGCGCGGGCGGCGGAGATCACGGCGTGGGGGACAGGCAGCGCGACGCGGGAGTTTTTGTATGTAGAGGATGCGGCGGAGGCTATCGTTACCGCGGCCGAGAAGTACGAGAAGCCGGAGCTTGTAAACTTGGGGTCGGGCGAAGAGATCAGCGTGCGCGATTTGCTGGAGCTGATTGGCTCGCTGACGGGGTATGAGGGCGCCGTGCGCTGGGACGCGACGAAGCCCGACGGGCAGCCGCGGCGTTGTCTGGACACTTCCCGGGCGCTGGCCGAGTTTGGATGGCGAGCGAAGACGCCGCTCCGGGATGGCTTGCGGAAAACTATTGCGTGGTATGAGGAAGAAGTGAGCAGCAAAGCGCGCACGAACGCGGTGTGAAGATTACAAAAAAGCGCTGAACGAAAGCATTTTCCCAACAAAAATAAAGAATAGGAAAAAAGAAAGAGGGCACGATGTATCGTGCCCCTACGCGGGCATCTATTGAACTGGTGAAGCGCCCGGGGTGCGGGCGGCGGGGTAGAGGCCCAGGACGCGGAGGTGGCTGGTGGCTTGGCGGACTTCGGCCAGGGCGCGTTCGAGTTGGGCGGAGGAGTCGGCTTCGACGTCGAGGAAGAATTGGTATTCCCAGGGGCGGCCGTGGATGGGGCGGCTTTCGATTTTTTGGAGGTTGACGCCGTGTTTCGCGAAGGGTGCGAGGGAGGCGAGGAGCGCGCCGGGGCGATGGGCGAGGCGCATGGCGAGGGACATTTTGCGGGCGTCGGGAGATGGAGTAGTGGCTTCGGCTGTCGGACGCAGCAAAAAGAAGCGGGTGAAATTTTCTGGGTTGTCCTGGATGTCGGAGGCCAGGATGACGCCGGCGTAGTGTTCGGCGGCGCGGCGGCCGGCGATGGCGGCGCTTGTTTTGTCGCCGCGGACGAGAGCTTCGCGGACGCTTCCGGCGGTGTCTTCGGCGGGGACGCGCTTGAGCTGCGGATGCGTGGTGAAGAAGCGTTCGCATTGCGCGAGGGCCATGGGATGGCTCGCGACGGAGCGGATGTTGTTGAGCGCGGAGCCTGGGCAGCCGATGAGGTGATGCTCGATGGGGAGGATGGTTTCGGCTGTGATGGTGAGCGCGCTTTCTAGGAGGAGATCGTAGACGCGGACGACTGGTCCGGCGAGGGTGTTTTCTACGGGGGCGAGGAGAGCGTCGGCGAGCCCATCGCTGATTGCGCGGAAGGCGGCGTCGAAGGTGGGACGCGGGACTGTGGTGATTCCTTCGCCGAGGAGTTGGACGGCGGCTTCTTCGCTGAAGGCGCCGGGCTCGCCTTGGAACGCGACGCGCATTTTGCGGTTGTCTGAGAGCTTGTCCGGTGAGTTGTGTGCCGCAGTCATGCGTTGGCCAGCCTTTTGCTAAAGAGAAAATTGGGCAGCGTCACGGGTTGGGCACAGGAAATGTGCGACTTGCCGCGTGGGGCCGCGCCCTATGATGAAATGAAAACGGAGCGGCTTGCAAGCTGCGGAGTGACGCTGCGAAGCTGCGGAGTGTCAGAACCGGGTACATCCATCCGAGAAACTACGCAATGAAATTGCCGATGATTGTGAAAATTGTGGCGACGGTGGCGCTGCTGGGTTTGGCAGGGTGGCTGGGAACCAGCGAGCATTTTTATAAGTCGGCGCTGCTTTCGCTGTTTTTTGGGGTGACGCTGGCGAGCGTGGTGTTGATTCATTTTCGGGTGCGGCCGTCGTGGCAGGATGCTTTGTGTGTCATCGGCGGGGCAGTTCTTTTCACGGTTATCGATTTCGGACTCTTGCATTTCAGGCCAAGCTCTGGCTGGGAATTGCTTCGTTTCTGGGGATCAGCAGCCTTTCGATACTTGGTTTGCGCGCGATCTGGTCGCAGGGTAAAGAGCAAGAGCAGATGGCGCTGGCGTTTGTGCCTGCGCTGCTTTTTGTGACGTCGGACTGGGGAAGCACGATTTTGCTGGGATGGACGGAGAAGTCCAATCCGAGAGTACTTGATCTTTATTTGTTTTCGTTTGATTCGAGTTTGCGGGTGCAGATTGCGTTTTTGATGGGACAGGCTTACGCGCTTTGGCCGTGGTTCAGGTCCGCCGGGATGACTTTTTACATTGGGCTGCCGATGGTCATTGGGCTGGTGTACGCGGGACAGCTTTTGCGCGATCGCACGCGAGCAGTGTCCGCGATGATTGCATTCCTTATCACAGGTCCTGTAGGCGTGATCTTCTACAATCTTTTTCCTGCGGTGGGACCGATTCACGTTTTCTTAGGTCAATTTCCGTGGAAGCCGATACCCACGGAGCAAGTTACGCGTTTGCTGGTCGAACCCATTGCGGTGGCGGGGTTGCGGAATTGCATGCCGTCGCTGCACATGAGTTGGGTGTTGCTGGCGTGGTGGTATTCGCGCGGGCTGTCGGTTTGGGAGCGCGCGATCGCGATGGCGTTTTTGGTGTTCACGATTTTTGCAACGACGGGGACTGGGGAGCATTACTCGATCGACTTGGTGGTGGCGTTTCCGTTTGTAGTGTTCTTGCAAGGACTGTGCGCGCTGGGGTTGCGTTGGAACGACCGGGCGCGCGTGACCGCCGTGGTCTACGGGTTGTTGTTGACGCTTGGATGGATCGGCGCGCTTCGCTTTGCTTTGAAAATTTTTTGGATTTCTCCAGTCTTGCCGTGGGCTTGCTGCATTCTGACGGTAGTGTCGGCTATTTTGGCGCAGAGAAGTTTGGAAGCGGCAACGGATGGCATCAGAAGTCCTGAGAAAATTTCTGCTAGCAGTGCTGCCGTCGCCGTCTCCTGAAGCTGAATAGCGAATTGGGCGCTCCACTCTGGAAACGGAGCCACATTGGCTACGGGTTCGAAAGAGGGGTATCGCAGAAGCACGTCTGCGGAGCGGGCAGGCGAGGTATACTGCGCCAAGGGAGAAGGAAAATGAAATTGGCACGACCGGAGGCTGGGGAGTACGCGGCTTACTACGAGAAGTACGTTGCGCTGGTTCCTGGAACTGACGTTGCAGGTGCGCTGGAGGCGCAGCGGGTGCAGACGATGCAGCTCTTTGCTGGACGCAGCGAGCGGGACGGCAATTTTCGCTACGCGCCGGACAAGTGGACGGTGAAGGAAGTGCTGGGGCACCTGAGCGATTCGGAGCGAATTTTTACGTACCGGGCACTGAGGATTGCGCGCGGCGACCAGACGCCTATGGAAGGCTTCGAACAAGATGATTACGTGCGTAGCGGTGGATTCAACGAACGGCCGCTGGCGAGCCTTGTGGAGGAATTCGCATACGTACGAAGCTCGAGCCTGGCGCTGTTTCGTTCGCTCGGACCGGAAACCTGGATGCGGCGCGGCACGGCGAACAAGAACGAAGTGAGCGTGCGGGCGCTGGCGTTCATCACAGCGGGCCACGAGCTGCACCACCGGCAGATTCTCGAAGAGCGCTACTTTTCGGCTATTCCACGCGCCTGAAACGAGCGGCTCGCGGGCGCTGGCCGTGCCGTGGCTTAAAAAGGAAATAGAGCAGGATGGACGCCAGGGTGATGCTGAAGGCCGCGGCGAGAACTCCCACAGCTTGCGCATCCAGAGGATGCTCGAAGGCGTCTCCAAGCAGGTAGAGACCACCAAACAAGAAGAGGACTGCCAGAAAGCTGACCAAGCTTCCGAACGTTCGCGCGAGACCTCCGCGAATGACTAAGGGTTTCACGACGTGGTGAGCGGCGACGCGGATGAGAGTTTCAGCGCGCATGGGTCATCCCTTGCGGGAAACCTCTCGTGGGGATGCAGGATTCTCGAAGCGGAGAAACTCGAGATAGGCAAGACTCGGCGGGGAATATTTTTTCTTCATGGGGGCGCCGCAGACGCAGCGCGGATTACTTCCATCGATGCCGCTGTTCGATTGAACCAAGATTTCGCAGTGACATGCGGGATTCATGCAGTGCCACTGTTCCCCTGCTTTCATGATCATGGTGGCCGTCCCTTCTCCTGCTGCAGGCTTGCTGGGATTGCCGAGGGGGCCGCTAGGGCCCGGGCTCACAGTAAGTGTGGACGAACTATACAGGGCGGAAATCGAAAGTCAATGGAAAAGATTCCTATAGAACGACGGTACTAATAAGTTAAATATGGATATGTATTCTTGCGCTTTTGTTTCTCCGTGGGAATGAGGACGTGACATTCGGGGTACTGTGCGATTGCGAGGAGCGCGGTTTCCGGGTAGTGGGGTCAGTTTCCGGTTACGGCGTTTACCAGGACCTTGCGCGTTGACTAGCCCTTTCATTCCTAGGTGCCCGAGGCTATCTCTGCCTCATAAGTTCCGCCTGCGCCTTCTTTAGCCACCGAATGATGGGGATCGTGGAAGTTGTCGAGCCGTACGAACAATCAGAAAAGGACGCTTGAATCTCATTGGAAGGCGTCAAAACCCATAACTTGTAAGTCGTCCCATCCATACACAGGTCACTGCTTATCTTGGCAGGAATGGAGAGATTAAAGAGCTGGTCAACCAATCTTTTAGCGGAATCTCCTCCCGCCCGCTCGACCTTTTCGATTGAGATGCGCCTCAGGATGTGATCGACCGTCGCCTGTGGATTCTGCCGAAGAGTCTCGTCATATATTTCCGAAATTGGGCGCGTTCCCTCCTTTAGTCTGTACTCTGTGACTCGCATCGCATGATTGCCGTCCGCCACGAAAACGACCTGCGACTCCTGCCATTTGGAACTTGGCAAATAGCGCGCGACCACTTTGTATTCAATTCCTTTGAAGTCTGCGGGAGTGCCCTGAGCGAACTGGAAGGCACGCTCGACAACTTGAGAATACTGTGGCTGCGTTGTTATTTCATTCTTGTCCTGCGCTTGGCCTGTTGTAAGCGGAGAAGAAAACAACAGAAAGCTCACTGTGGCGCTGATTGCAATGGATTTCATCGTTACCTAGTTGAGACCCATCTTGTGCGTAGCATACCTTGATGCAACCTCGGGATTGGGTCAAGTCCTGATTTGTCGCGTAATCGGAAACTGACCCACTACCGATTTCCGGGTTAGGTTGCGGGGGCCGCGAGCGACTGCTAAAATTGCTGATTTGCCGGGTTGCCGGCGTTCGTGCTGAAGGCTACCTGCTATTTGCCGGTTGGGTATCCCACAGAATTTGTTGGCGTTTGCATCCAGGGTGATCGTACGTGCAACCGCAAAGCCGTTCATAGAATGCGCAACCGCGGGTAATCCTGCTGGAACGGCGAGCGAACGACGCTCGTCTGAGCAGTTTTGGGCTCTGCGGAAGGGAGATCACGAGTGGCTAAGTATGATGTGGCGATTATAGGGAGCGGTCCGGGCGGGTACGTGGCGGCGATCCGGGCGGGCGAGCTTGGGCTTAAGACGGTTGTGGTGGAGAAGGACCCGTTTCTCGGCGGGACTTGCTTGCACGTCGGGTGCATTCCTACGAAGGTTTTGCTGCACCACGCAGACGTCTACGAACATTTCAAGAATGGGGCGGAGCTGGGATTTGAGGTCAGCGGGCTGAAAATCAATTGGGCGAACATTCTGGCGCGCAAAGACAAGATCGTGAAGAAGCACGCCAAGGGGATCGAGTTTCTGTTCAAGAAGAACAAGGTGGAATGGGTCCAGGGATGGGGGCGCTATCAAGGGCCCGGGCGCGTGAGTGTGGACAACAACGGGAAGAAGAGCGAGATCGAGGCGGCGAATGTTTTGCTGGTGAGCGGTTCGGAGGCGCGTTCTCTGCCGGGGATGGAGCCGGATCACAAAACAATTTTGACGAACCGGTCGATTTTGGAGCTGCCGGAAATACCGAAGACGTTGATTATCGTGGGAGCGGGGGCAGTAGGAGTGGAGTTTGCGTCGATTTACAACACGTTCGGGACGCAGGTGACGATACTTGAAGCGTTGCCGCGGGTGGTGCCCGTCGAGGATGAAGACGTTTCGGTGGAGCTTGAGAAAGATTTCAAGAAGAGGGGCATACAGATTTTCACGAGCAGCAAAGTGGATTCGGTTAAGAAGGATGCCAAGGGCGTGACGGTTTCGTTCAAGGATAAGGACGGAAAATCACAGACCTTGCAGGCGGAGAAGCTGCTGATGGCTGTGGGCCGCAAGCCGATGACGGACAACTGCGGGCTAGAGAAATCAAAGGCGAAGTTGGATCGCGGATTTGTGCTCACTGGCGCGAACTACGAGACGGATGAGAAGGGTTTGTACGCGATTGGGGACATTGTGGCGGGCATGCCGCAGTTGGCGCACGCGGCGATGATGGAGGGGATTGTTGCGGTGACGCACATCGCGGGGAAGAAGACGCAGCAGATCTTGAAGACGCGGATTCCGAATGCGACGTATTGCGAGCCACAGATCGGGTCGATTGGGTTGACGGAGAAGCAGGCGCGCGAGGCGGGATACGCGGTGAAGATTGGCAAGTTTCCGTTCGTGGGGAACAGCAAGGCGACCATTTTGGGGAACCACAACGGGTTCATCAAGGTGGTTTCGGATGAGAAGTACGGTGAGATTTTGGGGATTCACATTATTGGGCCGCTCGCGACGGAGATTTTGGCCGAGGCCGCGGCGACGTTGAACCTTGAGGGGACCATCGACGACATGATGAATATGATTCATGCGCATCCTACGGTTTGGGAAGGGATGGGGGATGCGTTTGCTTCGGTGCGAGGGTTGCAGATTAACGTTTGAGGTTTGAGACCTTACTTATGGCGGGCGCAGCATGCTGCGCCACTACAAAGAAGAACCGAGACGTGACGAAGAGCTGCCAGATTATCGATTTGGGATTGATTGGATACGCTGAGGCGTATGGCTTGCAGAAACGCCTGGTGGCTGCGCGGAAGGCGGATTTGATTGGGGATGTGCTTTTGCTTTGCGAGCATTTTCCAGTGATTACGCAGGGGCGGAATGGGAAGCGTGAGCATCTTTTGGTTTCGGAGAATGTATTGCGGCAGCGGAATGTGGAGTTTTACGAGTCTAGCCGGGGCGGTGATGTTACTTATCATGGGCCGGGGCAGTTGGTGGGATATCCGATTTTGCAGCTTGGGGAGATTCGCAAGGATGTCGTGTGGTACGTGCGGATGCTGGAAGAGGTGATGATTCGGGTTTCAACGGAGTTTGGGATTTCGGCGGGGCGCGAAGAGGGGAAGACTGGGATTTGGGTGGCGAGCGAGGAAAAGGATTTTACGCAGAGTTCACAGAGAGCACAGAGTTCACAGAGGGAAGAGGCCGCGGCTGAGAAATTGGGAGCGATTGGCGTGCACATCAGCCGGTGGGTGACTTCGCATGGATTTGCTTTTAACGTCGCGACGGATTTGCGGAATTTTGATTTGATTGTGCCTTGCGGGATTGCGGGGCGGAAGGCGACTTCGCTGGAGAAATTGCTGGGACGGAGTATGAAGGTGAATGAGGTTGCGCCGAAGGTGGCGCGGCATTTTGGGGATGTGTTTGGGTTGGAGATGACGGCGGGGCCGCGGGAAGAATTGTTTGCGAAGCTGGAGCTTGCAGAGCAGATGGTGGCGGTGACGGCTTAGGGCGCGAGACAGATTTTCTTATCTGTCCGTTTGGTTTGTGGTGAATTGGAAGTGGGATAAGGAGCACAGGCAAGAGTGCCTGTGCTACCGGAGCTTTCATGAAGAAGGAATTGACGCGGCAGCAGTATCTGGATCTGTACTACTACATGCGGCTGAACCGCGCTGTGGAAGACACGATGGTGAAGCTGTTCCGGCAGAACAAGATTGTCGGGGGGCTGTATTCCAGCTTGGGGCAGGAAGCGATTTCGGTGGGGACGGCGTACGCGCTGGAAAAGAAGGATTGGCTGGCGCCGATGATCCGGAATATCGGGGCGCTTTTGGTGAAGGGCGTGCCACCGCGCGACGTTTTTATGCAGCACATGGCGAAGTACGATTCGCCGACGAAAGGCAAGGACGGGACCAGCCATTTCGGCGATCTGGAAAATCTGCACATTGTTTCGCCGATTTCGATGCTGGGCGATTTGATTCCGGTGATGACCGGTGTGGCCATGGCGGGGCGTTACCTGGGGCAGAAGATCGTGACGATGACGTGGATCGGCGACGGGGGAAGTTCGACCGGCGTGTTTCACGAAGGGTTGAATTTCGCGGCTGTGCAGAAAGCGCCATTCGTATTGATCCTGGAAAATAACTTGTGGGCCTATTCGACTCCTGTGAAGCGGCAGGTGCCGCTGGAGAATCTGGCGGATCGCGCGAAGGCATATGGAATTTCGAGCTACATCGTGGACGGCAATGATGTCGTGGCGGTGTACTCGACGACACGAGAAGCCGTGGCGCGAGCGCGGGCCGGGGAAGGGCCGATTCTGATCGAAGCAAAAAGCTTCCGGCGGCTGGGCCACGCGCAGCACGATCCGGCTGAATATGTGCCGAAAGAAATGCGCGCTTATTGGGAGGCGCGCGATCCCATCACACTGTATGAGAAGTTTCTGATGGGCGAGAAACTGCTGGACGCGAAGAGCAAGAAGGAAATGGAAGCGAAGATCGACACGCTGCTCGCGGCGGAGCGGGATTTTGCGGAGAATTCGCCGATGCCGCCGCCGGAGTTTGCAGCGACCGGTGTGTATTGCACCGGCGACGATTGCCACAAGATCCAGGCGAAGTGGGAACGGCCGATTTCCGAGGTGACGCCGCCGAAATCGAGCGTCAAAGCAGTGTGGACGGTGGCGGGATTTGGGTCCGGCAAAAGTTCGGGCGGCGCAAATGCGCCGATTCACTTTGGAGATACGAAGAGTTCGATCGAGATTCCGGCGAGCAGTGGTAAAGCTTCGGGGAAAAACGGGGCAAAACCTGCGGCGAAAAAACCAGTCAAAGCGGCGGCGACTTCCGGCACCACGAGAAAGGTGAAGAGGTAGCCATGGCGCCCGATAACAAGACGGAAAACGGAACACAGATCACGTTTCTCGAAGCTATCAAGCAAGCGATGTTTGAAGAGATGGAACGCGACCCGGCGGTGGTGTTGCTCGGCGAAGACGTGGGCGTGTATGGCGGAGCGTTTAAGACCAGCGAGGGATTGCTGGAGAGATTTGGCTGGGAGCGCGTGATCGATACGCCGATCAGCGAGAGTGCGATCATCGGGGCGGCTTGCGGGATGAGCTACGCTGGATTGCGGCCGATTGCCGAGCTGCAGTTTATCGACTTCATTGTGTGCGCGTTCAACCAGATTACGAATTTTGTGGCTAAGGGGCATTATCTGTGGAATGCGCCGGCGCCAATTGTGATGCGCGGGCCTTCGGGCGGCGGCGTGCATGGCGGGCCGTTTCACTCGGCGAACCCGGAAATGTATTTCGTGCATACACCGGGGTTGAAGGTGATTTATCCTTCGACGCCGTATGATGCCAAGGGATTGCTGAAGGCGGCGGTGCGCGACAACAATCCCGTGCTTTTTTTCGAGCACAAGTTCCTTTACCGGCGGATCAAGGGCGAGGTTCCGACCGAGGATTACACTGTGCCGATCGGCAAAGCGATTGTGCGGCGCGAGGGCAAGCACCTGACGATTATTTCTTATGCGGCGATGATGCACACTTCGCTGGAGGCGGCGGAAGCGCTGGCGAAAGAAGGCATCGAGGCGGAAGTGATCGACTTGCGGACGCTGCTTCCGTTGGACGAAGAGACGATTTTGCAGTCGGTGAAGAAGACGAACCGGTGTTTGGTGGTGCACGAGGATACGAAGACCGGGGGAATCGCGGGCGAGATTGCGGCGATTCTTTGCGAGAAGGCGTTTGGCGATCTGGATGGGCCGCTGATGCGCGTGACGGCGCTGGATACGCCGGTTCCGTATTCTCCGCCGCTCGAGGAATATTTTTTGCCGAATGCGAAGAAGGTTTTTGACGCTGCCAAGGAACTTGCACGGTATTAGAGCGCGCTGGAGAGGGCAGGGCAAGCCCCGCCCCTACATAGGAATTGAAGCCGGACAGGAGAAAGCAATATGGCCACAGACGTCGTTATGCCGCAGATGGGAGAAAGTATTTTTGAGGGGACGATCACCAAGTGGCTCAAGAAGCCGGGCGACAAAGTCGAGCGGGACGAGCCTTTGTTCGAGATTTCGACGGACAAAGTGGACGCGGAGATTCCGTCGCCCTCGGCTGGCGTGCTGAGGGAGATCAAGGTTAACGAAGGGCAGACCGTGCCGATTCAGACGGTCGTGGCCGTCATTGACGTGGCAGGCGCGGCTGCGGCCGCACCTGCACCTCCGCCAGCTTCTGCTCCCGCAAAGGCGGCGGCGCCACCGGCTCCGGCGATGGCCGCGGCTGCACCATCTCCGGCAGCAAGGCCTGCGGCATCGGTACCCGCTGCCGCTGCGCCTCCGCGCTCTGGCGGAGAACGGATTCACAGTTCGCCGCTCGTGCGCCGCATGGCTGCGGAGCACGGAATAGATCTGACGACCATTCCAGGTACGGGCGCAGGCGGGCGAATCAGCAAGCAGGACATTGAGGCGGTTATCGCCTCAAGCGGAACCACCGCGGCGGCTCCGGCTCCGCCTAGCCCTCCCGCAGCAACTCAGGCGGTGGCACCGGCGCGACCTGCCATGCCGCCACCATCGGCTCCGGCGGCCGCACCTCCTCCTCCGAGCGTTTCCGGCGGACAGGTGCACGTGGCGTTCGAATCGGCGGTTCCGCGCGAAAAGATGTATTTCGGCAACTACACCGTCGAGCCCATGAGCAACATGCGGCAACGCATTGCGGAGCACATGGTGGCCTCGAAGCGCGTGTCTCCTCACGTTTATTCCGTGGATGAGATCGACATGACCAAGGTGGCTTCTCTGCGCGCGAAGTCCAAGGACGAGTTCGAAAAGCGCTATGAGACCAAGCTGACGTTCATGCCGTTTTTTGTGAAGGCCGCAGTCGCTGGACTGCGAGCGTTTCCGACAATGAACGCTTCGCTGGACGGAACGAATGTGATCCTGCACAAAGAGATCAATATTGGGATCGCGGTGGCGCTCGATTGGGGATTGATTGTGCCGGTTGTGAAGGGCGCGGACGAAAAGAACGTGCTCGGTATTCAGCGCACGCTGAATGATTTGGCAGAGAGGGCCCGTTCGAAGAAGCTGAAGCCTGACGAGGTGCAGGAAGGCACCTTCTCGATTACCAATCCTGGCGTCTTTGGCGGACTGTTTGGCTTGCCGGTGATCAGCCAGCCGAATGTGGGCATCCTGGGCCTTGGCATGATCGAGAAGCGTCCCGTGGTTATCAACGACTCGATCGCCATTCGCTCGATGTGTTATGTGACCCTCAGCTACGACCATCGCGTCGTAGATGGAGCTGTTGCGCACCAGTTTCTGCACAAGGTGAAGGAGACGCTGGAGAACTGGTCGGAACCGGTTCTCTAAAAGGTCTCTTCTAAGATTGCTCGCGCGGCGATGTGCGGCCCGCGAGATTTGGCTTTTGCCGGAATAACCTAGAGGCCAGCCCCGGTGCCTGTATTGGATTCGGACACCTGTCCGGATGTGGGACGTCTTTTCCCGCAAGCGGTCGAAGCTTTGACCCAGCCGCAGTTTCTTACGTCCTCATGTATCCAGAACAAAGGGCTTACATCTGACTTAAGGTGGAAGCCAGCCTGCCCCTTCCTCCGTGAGACCACGACCGAAATGGTTACGACGACGCCACGAATACTGATTGCCGACGACCAGCCTGATGTGCTGAACGCGCTGCGCTTGCTGTTGAAGGGACAGGGCTATGAAACCGAAGGAGTGGCCTCTCCAGCGGAGATGCTGCGGGCGCTGCAGATGCGCGAGTTTGACCTGCTGCTGATGGATTTGAATTATGCGCGGGACACGACGTCTGGCCGAGAAGGCATGGACTTGCTCAGCCACTTGAAAGAGATCGAGGACGCGCCAGCGATCGTGGTGATGACAGGTTGGGCAACCGTGGGGCTGGCGGTGGAGGCCATGCAATACGGCGTGGCCGATTTTGTCGAGAAGCCGTGGACCAACGCGCGGCTGCTGGAAATTTTGCAGAAACAGATTGCCCTGGGACGAGAGCGGCGCGCGTCACGGCGGCGCGTGGCACAGGAGAGCCAGGATCATAGAGAACTCGCGCTTCAGTTTCACCAGCAGGAGCTGGAAGTTGCCGAGGCGCGGTCCATCCAACAGGGACTTTTGCCGAACAGTATTCCTCAGCGGGCGGGATATGAAATTTCGGGCGCGTGGCAGCCGGCACAAAGCGTCGGCGGCGATTATTACGATGTACTAGAGTTCGATGAGGCCACGCTGGGCCTGTGCATCGCGGATGTGGCGGGAAAGGGCTTGCCGGCAGCGCTGCTGATGTCCAACCTTCAGGCCGCGGTGCGCGGGCTGGCCTCGCCCTCCATGGCGCCCGGCGGGTTGTGTGCGCGGCTGAATTCGCTCGTTTGCCACAATACCGGCAACGACCGCTTCATCACTTTTTTTTATGCGCAGCTCGACGGGCCGGCACGCATTCTGCAGTACGCAAACGCTGGGCACAATGCACCCATCCTTCTGCACAGCGACGGATCACATGAACGGCTGCAAGCCGGAGGCGGAGTGCTCGGGGTTTTTCCCAAACAGAAGTTTGCAACCGGGACCGCGCGGCTGGTGTCCGGGGACCGCCTGATTCTATTTACGGATGGCGTGACGGAAGCTTGTGATGCCGTGGAGGAAGAATTTGGCGAAGTGCGGCTGCTGCGTTTATTGCAAGAGAATCGTGCGGCGACCGCTTCGGCGTTGCAGGAGAAAATCCTCGCGGTAGCCGGTGAATTCAGCCAGGGGCACTGGCATGACGACGCGACGCTGCTAGTCCTGGCTGTTTCGTAATAGAAATGGAGAGCCCGTGTATTGATGGGCTTCTGTCTTTGCTTGCTTCAACTCCCACGGAACGAAAATCACTGAATCATCGGTTTCAGTTTTGCGACCCAGACGGCGAAGTGGTCGAGCGGAACTGGTTCAATGCCCGCGTCGCGGAGCGTGCGATCGACGAAGCGGTTGCGATCGTTATTTTCCTTCAAGTCGATATCCGTAATGGTGGCAAATTCTGTTTTGAGTGAGGATTTGGCCGCGATGTCTTCGAACGTGTGGGCAATTCCCTTGGCGTCAGCGGGCGCGCGCGATACGGAGAGCGTCTGGATGAATCCGCGGGTGCCGTTGCGGCGGTAGCTGTAATCGATGCGCATGGGATCGCCGGGAAACGTGAATTCGGCGGCGCGGACGGATTTCTGAATTTTGTCCCAAAGACGTGCTTGGTGGAAAACCTGCGAGCAGTACGAACGCATCTGCACGCGGCTTCCGGGTACGCCGACGCGGCTGGGAAGGCGCGGGAGGGCGACGTGGTCTCCGTAGAGGCGCTCGAGTTCGGCGTCCAGATCGGTGGCTATAACGCCTTTCTGCGGCGCGAGTTGAAGGGCGTTCGAGAGTGTGTCGTCCCACTTGCGGAGCAACTCCTGTAGCATGCTACCGCCGGACCCACCGCCGTTTGCGCCGTGGCCGTTTGAGCTGCGGAAGGAATCGAAGCGGTCTTCGAGATTGTCGCGCAGAGCGCGCAGAAGAGATTCATCGGCTTCGGGATGCAGGCGGCGCAGACGCGCATACTCCTCCTGCTCCTCGATGAGGCGGAGGCGACGTTCGCCGGACTGCGGGTCGTAAACCAGAACGCCGATATTTACCCACTCGTCTCGCACGAGATTCGGCGTGTAGCGCAGGATGCGGTAGGCGCAGGTGCGTTCGGGCTGCATGAATTCAGCGGAGCTTTCGGTCATAAGTCACGTCCGGTTCGGTCATGTCCAGTTGGGAAAGGGCTGGCGATTGGATTTTTTGGCTTCCAAAATAAGATCCGGTACCCGCGGACGCCGTCGCAACAATTGCTCGGAGACATGGAGCACGGCATCGAAATCGTCCTCGTACCAGGCGGGAGGAATTTGCTTGGTGATTTCGTCGAGAGCACGTTCGGTCATCTGTCTTATCCAGGCGGTCGAGCCAGGGCACAAACGATTCCATTCCGGTCACGGCTTCGTACACGCGATTGCGCGCATACAGGCCGCGCAGCGGCGCATCGGGGAAATTCCATTCTCCGGCGTTGAAGCAAAAGCCCTGATCGATCATCAGCGTGCTGTATGGCGTGGCCGTTTTCTCTCCTGCGGAAGAATCTGTCGCCGCGTGACCGCTGCCCGCCGACTGCTGTAAAAAAAGCGTCTGGCGGCCATTGGTATTGCAGGTCCATTTGTCGAAGACCAGCATTCCCGCGAAATCATGCAGGTTCGCGACCTGGCGCAACTGTTCATCGGGCAAAAAGTCATGCAACGTCAGCCGCCGTGGGTCGCCGGGGTAACGAGAACCGAACTGCAGCCCAGGCTGGCATGGAATCCGCTGGCGCGGCATCTCCATCGCCAAATCAGACGTCAGGCGAATCAAGTCTTCAGACACTTCGACAATAGCTACAGGCGTCGTAGGCAGCCCCAGCCGCGCCGCTAGCTTGGTTCCTAGCAGTTCATTGACCAGAATGCGGCGGTGCTGAGGATTATTTTGGAATTTGACGACGTAATAATGCCCGTCCGAGCAGCGCATCAGATGCGACTGTGCCCCACCGCGCATCCGGCGTATCTGTTCTAGCGCCCGTAACATACGGCGGCCATGCTAGCGACAGTTACTTAATACGTCAAGCTCCCTGTTCGTAAATTTCATGGATTCCCGATTCGAGAGGGTAGCGATACAAAAATGGGAGGGTGCGCCGAGGTCTCGAGTACCAGAGTGAATTTTCATCGTGTTCAAAAAGAAAAGGCTCGGACGATGGTCCAAGCCCTTTCGGGTCATCAAAATTTCAAACCGATGCGCAGTTTTAGCGCTTTTTCTTCTTGGCTGCTTTTTTCGCCTTCTTTTTCGCCTTAGCTTTTGGCTTGGCTTTGGCCTTTGCCTTCGCTTTAGGCTTAGCCTTTTTGGCCGGCGCTTTGGCCTTCTTTTTGGGGGGTGCCTTCTTGGCTGGCTTAGCCGCGGGCTTCGGGGCAGCTTTGGCCGCCGGGGCCGCTGCTACAGGCTCTTCCTCGGTGATGAGGATCTCTTCCTCCTCGGTCTCCACGATTTCTTCGCCACCGGCCAACTCGTCTTCCTCGTCCAGCCGTGACAGCTCGTTGTCGTCTTCGAAGTTGTCTTTCTCGAAATCCATTCCATCCTCCCGAGGGGTACTCCACAAGCCTATGGCCTGCGGGACGCTGCATCAGCTGGAGTCGCCAACTCCCCTCCGCCGCAGCGAAGTTGTTATCGTACTCCTGCAAAGTTGTCAAGCATTCTGCTGCCATCGCGGACAGGATGGATTGCAAATCATGACAAGGCGGGGCAAGGCGCCGAGCGGAGCGCGCCACCCATCTTCCGGGTCCTCTTTTAACTTATTGCATATAAAAGACTTAATTGTGCACTACAGCGGAAGCCTGGCTGGAGGAGGAGGTTGCCTGGGATGTGCGAGCTTTGGAGCTTGTTTTTGCCCGGCTGTGCTCGGGCGCGATTTCTGGTGCGCCGCCGATGGTGTAAATGCGCAGAACCATGCCGCGGCTCACATGGTTGGTGCTCATGTGATTCCATTTGCGCACATCTTCGGTGGGCACACTGAAACGATCCGCGATTCCACCCAGCGTGTCGCCCTTGCGAACGCGATAGCGCACCAGACGGCTCTTGGACTCCGCGGGAGCCGCCGCGGGAATAATCAGCTTCTCTCCCACATTGAGCGCGGCGTGACGATCGAGATTATTTGCATCGGAAATTGCCGCCGGCGTCACGCGATATTTTTTCGCGATGGAGGTCAGCGTCTCGCCGGCCTCGATGCGGTGGCGCCGCCAGCTTACCCACTTGTCCGCGGGAATATCCGCAATCTCGGCGGAAAATCTTTCGGCGCTGCCGACGGGCAGATGCATCTCGAAGGAAGGATCGTCCGGCGTCGCGAGGCGCAACAGCGCGGGATTCAGATTTCGGAGGGTGTCGACATCGACGTCGATGGTTTCCGCCACCAGCCGCAAATCGATGGCGCGGCCAGGCTTCACGACGTCCGTCGGAACAGGCTGTTCCGGATCGACTTGTATGCCGTAATGTGCCGCGTCCTTGGCGATGAGCGTAAGCGCCAGAATGATGGGCACATAGTTTCTCGTTTCGCGCGGAAGCACATTGCGTTTATAGAGCTCCCAGAAATCCGCGTAGCCGGTGCGTTCAATGGCCTTCTGCACATTTCCCGGGCCGCAGTTGTAGGCGGCCATCGCTAGATACCAATCGCCGAATTGTCCATACAGATCGCGCAAATGCTGTGCGGCTGCGCGCGTGGCTTTTTCCGGATCCTGCCGCTCGTCGATCCACCAGGTGTGCCGCAGCCCGTATTCCATGCCGCGATAGGCGACGAACTGCCAGATTCCCCGCGCACCGGCTCGCGACAGCGCCAGCGGCTGGAACGCGCTTTCCGCTTGCGCCAGATAAATCAAGTCTTGCGGTACGCCTTCTTCATGCAGGACGCGCCCGATCATTTCGCGGTAACGCCCGGAGCGCCGTAGACCCGTTTCCACGATGGCGCGGCCTCGCGGGGTCTGAAAAAAATTGAGGAAGGAGAGCACTTCGTCGTTCACCGTGAGCGGCATGTCATGCGAAATGTTCTTGGCGGCTTCTTCAGCGCGTGCTTTCAGGCGCGGATCGACGGGAAAGGTCATCTCTGCAACTTCGTCAATCGGCGCGGGCACTGCCGGCGCTTCCTGAAAGCCGTCGCCGGCGCGGAAAGCCTGCAATTCGTAGCCATAGACGGTATCCACCACGCGATGGAAGAGTTCGTTGAGCTTGGGATCGCTGTTGAGGTCGTAGCCGCTCGTGAGCATCCAGTCGACGGCTTCGTCAAAATCGTGACGTGCGGCTTCCAAGTGGCCCGCTTTGTAGTTTTGCTCACCAGAGGCAAATTTGGCTTCCACCTGTGCGATCAGGTATTCCTTGGGGCTGGGGACTCTCAGCGCCATCGCAGCCAGCCATTCGGGCGAAAGTTTGGGTAGCGGGAGCTCTCCGATGCCGGCAGGAACTTGGGCAGCGGCGGCATGGGAGGGAGCCAGTGCCGGGACACGCGCCTGCACCCCGTTTTTCGCAGCATCCTCACAACCGCCTGCGGTCAACGTGAGTGCGGCCAAGATCGTCGCGTATAGCGCAATCTGGAGCTTCTGGCGCATCTCCCTATGTTAAGTAGCTGTAACAGTCCAGGTCAACGCTTTCCGGCGGGGGAGGGGTGACCTACTCAATACACGCCCGTGGGGCCGCGACCCGCCACCTGCTTGTTCCTCGCGTGGCAAGTCCGGGATAGACTCTCACGCGAGGTGTTTCACGTGAAACCCACTCCCATTGCCCGTTTCCCGCGTGCAGCCTTGACCATGTGGCTGTTCGCGATCGCTCTGTTGATCTTTTCAGCGCCGCTTCACGCGCAGACCAGGAGTCTTTCCGCTGACAAGCGCACGAAGATCGAAAAGGCTGCCTCCAGCTTCCTAGCAGCAAACAGTGTGCCGGGGGTTTCCGTTGCGGTCGTGCAGGACGGAGAGCTGGTGTGGTCCGCAGGCTTCGGCATGGCTGATCTTGAGAATTTTGTTCCGGCAACATCTTCCACACTCTTCCGGCTTGGCTCAATTTCCAAACCCATCACGGCGACCGCCGTCCTCCAGCTCTCAGAGCTCGGAAAACTAGATCTAGATACCGAAGTGCAGAAGTATTGTCCGGCGTTCCCGAAGAAAGAGTGGCCCATCACCACGCGCGAATTGCTCGGCCACATGGGAGGCATCCGGCACTACAACCCGGATGGCAAGGGCGACATACCGGACGACAGCGCGAAACATTTCGCAAACATGGAAGAATCGCTGCAAATCTTCGCCAGCGATGCCCTGGTTGCGAAACCAGGAACGAAATTCCATTACTCGACGTATGGCTACACGTTGCTTGGATGTGTCCTGGAAGGTGCTTCCTCGGAGAAATACGTGGACTATGTGAAAGAAAAGATTTTCGAGCCGGCCGGGATGGAAGAAACGCGGGCAGACAACTTTTTTGCGGTCATACAGCACCGCTCGCGTTGGTATCACAAGGACAAAGCTGGTGTCGTGCAGAACGCCGGCGTCCTGGACTCCAGTTACAAAATCCCCGGTGGGGGACTGATCTCTTCCGCGGACGATATGGCACGGTTTGAAATCGCCATCCTGGCCAACAAACTCCTCAAGCCGGTCACGCGCGAGGTGATGTGGACTCCTCAGAAAACGGCTGACGGTTCGCCGACCGGTTATGCGCTGGGCTGGGGCACGCAAAAGAAATATGGACTCGCGCTCGTGGAGCACACTGGCGGTCAGCAAGGCACCAGCACGTCCATCATCCTTGTGCCAGAGAGGCGCGCCGGAATCGTCGTGCTTGCCAACATGGACAATGTCGATTCAGCAGCGCTTTCCGCGGAAATCCTGAGAATCGTGCTCGAACTTAAAGACAAACCCGAGTAATCATTCAGCATTTTCTCTCCGCCCTCGCCTCACAAGACTTGGTGTGCGGGCAAGCTAGCTTCTCAAAAACGCCTTGACAATTCTTGCGGGTCCACTGATATTAAACCATATGGTTAACTATTTCACGGCATCTCTGGATGCCACGTTCGGCGCGCTTGCCGATCCCACCCGGCGCGCCATCCTGGCTCGCCTCGCACAAGGCGAAGCCATGGTCACGGAACTCGCGGAGCCTTTCCGCATTTCTTTGCCGGCTATCTCGAAGCACCTGCGCGTGTTGGAAGCCGCAGGGCTGCTCGAACGTGAGGTCGATGGCCGCGTGCATCGATGCCGGCTCGCGGCCCAGCCCATGAAGAATGCGGCTGCGTGGATCGAACAATACCGCGCGTTCTGGGAATTGCAGTTCGATGCCCTGGCGAAATATCTGGAAACGACTGGTGGCAAGGAGAAACAGACATGGCAAGCGCACAGCGAGGCCAAGCGAACCCCGGCTTCACGCTCCAAATCCGCAGGACGTTCACGGCGCCGCGCGAAAAAGTCTTCGCCGCGTGGGCCGAGCGCGAGCAGCTAGAGAAGTGGATGTGCAGGGACGTGGCTGCCCATGTGATCACTCATCATGTGCAAGACATCCGGACTGGCGGACGTTATCTGATGGAGATCCGCGATCCTGGCAAGGGAGAGACGTACTGGGGGCAAGGCGACTATCTTGAAGTAAAGCCTCCCGAAAAGATCGTCTTTAGCTGGTCCTGGACCAAGCAAGAGGCTGATGGTTCGCGCACCAAATTAAATCCCGAAAACCTGGAAACGCAAGTCACCGTGGAATTTTTCGCCCGCGGAGACTCAACAGAGATTGTTTTGACGCATACAGGGTTCTTCTCAGAGAAGGATCGTCAGGAACACGATGGCGGCTGGAAGGGTTGCTTCGACGTGCTGGCACGAATTCTCTAATTCGCCGGCACTCGCGAGACTTTACCGCGGGCACCTTCAATTCCCGTTTACACTGAAGCCGCGGCGATGGTAGTGTCCGAGCGAATCGATTTTGCTCAGAGTCCCCATCGATTCGCGCCAACTGCCAATTGCCTATCGGATGGACGAAGTATGAAAAACAAAACGAAGTTTTTCGCTTGCGTATTCCTCTGCGCTGCCATGTCCCCCGCGCTCTGTGCGCGGCAAGCGCCTGCGGACGCGCCTTATCAAAATCCCAAGCTTCCCGTCGAGCAGCGCGCTGACGACTTAATCTCCCGCATGACACTCGAGGAAAAAGTCGATCAGCTCGGGCATATCGCTCCCGCGATTCCTCGACTTAGCGTCCCCGCGTACAACTGGTGGAACGAAGGACTCCACGGCGTTGCGCGGGCGGGCGTCGCCACTGTGTTTCCGCAGGCCATCGGCATGGCCGCTACGTTCGATGAACCTCTTATGCACGATGTGGCCGACACCATAAGTACGGAATTTCGCGCCAAGTATTCCGCTACAGTCCACCCGGACGGCTCGACCGACTGGTATCGCGGCCTCACTGTTTGGTCTCCGAACATTAATATCTTCCGCGATCCTCGATGGGGCCGAGGCCAGGAGACCTATGGCGAGGATCCGTTCCTCACTGCCCGTCTCGGCGTCGCCTTTATCACCGGCCTCCAAGGGAACGATCCGATCTACTTCAAAACGATTGCGACGCCGAAGCATTTTGCGGTTCACAGCGGGCCGGAATCCACGCGGCACAGCGTGAACGTGGAGGCTTCTCGCCACGACATGGAAGAAACGTATCTTCCAGCGTTTCGCGCGGCAATCATCGAAGGCAAAGCCGAATCCGTCATGTGCGCGTACAACCGGCTGAACGGCGATCCTGCTTGCGCCAATTCCGCACTGCTCGTCGAACATCTCCGCAAGGATTGGGGATTCCAAGGCTACGTCGTCTCCGATTGTGGCGCCGTCGCCGACGTTTACAAGGGCCACAAATTCACGCCAACTCCTGAAGCCGCCGCAGCCGCTGTGTTCAAGGCCGGCATGGATCTGATTTGCGGCGACTCGCGCAACAATATGAATGCGGATCCCCAGGGGATTTTGGGGGCGGTACATCAGGGGCTGCTTTCCGAAGCCGATCTCGATCGCGCGTTGCGCCGCTTGTTCGTTGCGCGTTTTCGGCTTGGCTTGTTTGATCCCCCGTCTTCCGTCCCGTATTCCAAATTGACGGCAGCCGACAACGATACAGAAGCGCACCGGCAGCTAGCGCTTCGCATGGCGCGCGAATCGCTTGTGCTGCTCAAGAATAAAAACAATTTTCTTCCCCTGAAACACGCGCCTTCGACCATTGCCGTCATCGGCCCCGACGCCGACAGCCTCGATGCGCTTGAAGGAAATTACAGTGGTACGCCGTCGAATCCGATCACGGTGCTTGCCGGCATTCGCAATCGCTTTCCACAATCTAAAATTGTCTTCGTCCAAGGTATTGGCCTCGTTGGCGCTGTCACGAAATCCGTTCCTTCAGAAGCGCTTTGCACCGATGCGTCTTGCCGTGAACACGGCTTGAACGCAGATTATTTTTCCAACATGACGCTCGAAGGCTCTCCCATGATGAGCCGTGTCGATGCTGCCGTCGATTTCAGTTGGGGCGATTCCGGCGTCTCGCCGCAACTTCCAAGCAAATATTCGGTGCGCTGGACCGGCGTGATCGTGCCGCCCGAATCTGGGGACTACTTGCTGGGCTTCACGGGCGAAGATGGATTTCGAGTGTGGCTGGATGGCGCTCTGATCGCAGAAGACTGGACTCTTCATCGCCCCGCCAACACCGAAACAAAGAAACTCCATCTTGAAAAGGACCATCCCTATTCGCTGAAGATCGAATATTTTCAGAATATTCGCATTTCGGAAGCCCGCCTTATCTGGAGTCTGCCAGGAGGCGAAGAAGCGCAAGCGGTCGATGCGGCGCGCAAAGCCGATCTGGTGATTGCCGTCATGGGCCTTTCGCCGCGGATCGAAGGCGAAGAAATGAAAGTGAGCGCCGATGGTTTTTCGAGCGGCGACCGCACGCGCATTGACTTGCCCGCTCCGCAAGAACAACTCCTCGAACGCATCGCCTCCGTCGGGAAACCTACGATCCTAATATTGACGAATGGCAGCGCGCTGGCCGTCAATTGGGCTAATGCCAATGCAAATATTCCCGCAATTCTTGAAGCGTGGTATCCCGGCGGACAGGGGGGAACCGCAGTAGCCGAAGCAGTTGCGGGGGATTTCAGTCCCGCAGGACGATTGCCGGTAACCTTCTATAAATCGATCGAGCAGCTTCCCGGGTTCGACGATTATTCGATGGCCAAACGCACGTATCGTTATTTTGAGGGTGAACCGCTTTATCCGTTTGGGTTTGGATTGAGCTACACATCGTTTGCATACAGTCAGCCGAGTGTTGATCACGCAAGTGTTTCTGCCATGGAGGCTGTCACCATTTCTGTGGACGTCAAAAACACAGGTTCCGTTGCAGGCGATGAGGTCGTGCAGCTTTATCTCACACACGCCGGTATGCATGGCGCGCCGCTGCGGTCGCTCGCTGGTTTCGTGCGCATCCACCTCGACCGCGGCGAGAAAAAGACCGTGAGATTCGTTCTGCGCGACCGCGATTTGAGCATCGTCGATGAATCCGGCAAGCACAGAATTGTCCCCGGCAAAGTGGAAGCATGGATCGGAGGAGGCCAGCCCTTAGCAACCGCAACCTTGACCATGCCTGCTGGCGCCGCCACTCAATTCACAATCACGAGCGAAGCCGCGCTTCCGGATTGATAAGTCCAGGGGTTCCCCCCTTAATCACGCGAAACAAATGTTTCGAAAATTCCACTTGCAATTTGGGAGAAAAGTGGTATCCTGTTCTTGCGTTTGTTGCTCTTGTATCGCCTTTGGATTTGTAAAGCGGTCGCAAGGTCAAACTTGCGGCCTTTTTTTACGTCTGAAAGCGGCCGTAACTCTTAAGAGGGGTTCGGATTTCGAGGCACCAAATAGCTCAATTTAGTAATGCTCGGTTGCAACCCAACCGACAGAAAAGAGTACAGCAGTGAGTAAAGAACAAGGAACAGTGAAGTGGTTCAATGCCAGCAAGGGCTTCGGGTTCATCCAGCGCCAGAGTGGAGAGGACGTTTTCGTCCATTTCTCCGCGATCGTGGCTGATGGCTACAAGTCGTTGAACGATGGCCAAGCGGTTGAATTCGAAGTGACCAAGGGCCCCAAGGGCCTGCAGGCCTCGAACGTCCAACCCCTCTAATTCCACTTCACAAAAATACGAAACGGGCGGTGCGCTTCGGCGAGCCGCCCGTTTTTGTTTTTGGTGGCATAGGCTTCAGTCTGAGTATTTATCCGCACTACGCAATTATTGCCAGGCGCCAATTCAGGCCTGAATTGTTCGGCCACTTAAAGAAATGCACAGACTGAAGTCTGTGCCACCCTTGAGTTACGACAAGGCTTGTTTCAAATCGGCGATCAGGTCGCCCGCATCCTCGAGTCCAACGGAGACTCGCACCGTGCCAGGGCTTACGTCCGCGCGTTTTAATTCCTCAGCGCTCATGTTGTAGTGCGAGCTGTAAATAGGAAGGATGACGAGCGACTCGACGCCGCCAAGGCTCGCCGCCAGCAGAAACAATTGGACGCGATCGCAGAAACGCCGAGCGGCGGGCAATCCGCCCTTCAAATCAAATGCCATCATCGTTCCGAATCCGCGCATCTGTTTTTTCGCGAGCTTGTGATCGGGATGGGACGCCAGCCCCGGATAGTGCACACGCGCGACCTTAGGATGTTTTTCGAGAAACTTAGCTACAACCATCGCATTTTGGCACTGGCGTTCTACGCGCACTCCCAGGGTCTTGATTCCGCGAATGAGCAAGTAAGCCGCTTCCGGATCCATCGAGCCACCAAGATAAATGACCATGTGCCGTACGCGGTCCATCCAATGCTTGTTACCGACGGCGACGCCAGCGATGACGTCAGAGTGTCCTGCCAGCGCTTTTGTGGCGCTGTGCACCACGATGTCGTAGCCCATCGCCAACGGGTTTTGCAGTACTGGTGTCGCGAAAGTGTTGTCGATGATCGCAATAAGTTTGTGTTTTTTGGCGAAGGTGATCGCCTTGTGCAAATCGACGAGCCGCAGCGTCGGATTCGTCGGAGTTTCGACGTAGAGGCACTTGGTGCGCGGCGTGGCGAGTGCTTCTAGTCCAGCGAGATCGGTGCCCACCTGGAGCACCTTGATGCCCATGTCCGGAAAAACGTCGCGCATCAGCCGGTAGCTGCCGCCATAAACTTGCGCCGTGGAGATTAACTCGTCGCCGCACTTCAAGACGCCCAGCAGCGCGGAGGATATCGCCGCCATGCCGGAAGCGGTAACTACCGCAGCTTCTCCGCCTTCGAGCGCGGCAATCTTTCCCTCCGCCACGGTCAGAGTTGGATTTCCATAACGCGAATAGATGTAAGCTTTGCTCTTACCTTCCGCCCAAAGTTTCATCTCTGCCGTCGAGGAAAAAGTAAACGTCGATGTCCGGCTGATGGGAGTGCCCACGGGCGCGCCAACACCGTGACGGGACGGCTCCCCGCCGTGAATTGCAGTCGTTTGCGGACCAAGTTTTGGCGCGCTGTTCTTGGGAATAGGCTTGTTTTTCATAAGAACACCATTTTGGCGGTGTGGCTCACACCAGCAAGCACCAATTTGGCGCCGCCCACAAATTCAACACAATTCCTAGCCAAGCCAGGAGCTGGGAAATTACGCTTCTTCTTCTGTGGTTTCGCCGTGAGCCGGCTTATGGGCATCGATCACTTTTTGCGCCAACTCATTCGGCACATAGTCGTAGTGGGAAAACTCCATGGAGTAGGAGGCGCGTCCTTGCGTTTTGGAAATGAGGTCGTTGGCGTAACTCAGCATTTCTGAAAACGGGACCTGCGCCTTGATGACGACGTTGTGGCCGCGCGCTTCGCTACCCGCGATGCGGCCGCGCCGCGAACTCAGATCGCCCATGAGGTCACCGGAATATTGGTCCGGCGCGTACACCTCGACGTGCATGACCGGCTCGAGCAGCGCAGGTTTGGCCAGCTTCATAGCCTCCTTAAACGCAAGCGAGCCGGCGATTTTGAAAGCCATGTCGGACGAATCCACGTCGTGGTATTTGCCATCGTAGAGCACGGCGCGGAAATCCACCACGGGGAAACCGGCGAGATAACCGCGCGCAGCCGCGTCGCGGATCCCTTTTTCCACCGACGGAATCCAGTTCCTCGGAATCGCGCCACCAAAAACATCGTCTACGAACTCAACGCCTTTGCCGCGTTCAATCGGCTCCATCTTGATGCGGCAGACACCGAATTGGCCGTGCCCGCCGGACTGTTTCTTGTGTTTCCCCTCGGCGTCGGCTCTGCCACGGATAGTTTCGCGGTAGGCCACCTTGGGTGGCTTCAGAGTAAGGTCCACGTGATAGCGCTTGTGCAACTTTGCTACGACCACTTCGATGTGCTGCTGCCCTGACCCCGCGAGGAGGAATTCTTTGGTCTGCGGGTCGCGCATAAAGTGTAGTGCGGGATCTTCCTCGATAATCTTGTGGATGGAGACTCCGATCTTGTCCTCGTCCGCGCGCGTTTTCGGTTCGATCGCGAAGGTGATCGATGGTTCGGGCAATTGCGCAGGCTTGTAGTAAATGGGGGCGGCTTTGTCGCCCAGCGTTTCGCCAGTTGTCGTTTCTTTCAGTTTGGCGATCGCGCCGATGTCGCCCGCATGAAGGTCTGCAATTTCGGTGAACTGTTTGCCCTGCACAAGCTGGGTGTGCTGGAAGCGCTCCAGCGTGCCGCGGTTGTAATTTGTCAAGGTGGCGTCGTTTTTCAAGACGCCGCTCTTCACTTTGAAATAGTTGATGCGCCCGGCGAAGGGATCCGCGAGCGTCTTGAATACGAAGAGCGAAAGCGGCTGGCCGTCATCATACTTGCGCTCCACGCGCTCGCCTCTGCCGTTTGGCTCCGTGAAGCCCACCTGTGCGTGTTCATCGGGATGCGGAAACGCGTCGGCAAGAAATGTCAGCAAGCTGGCGGTTCCCACGTTACGCAGGCCCGAGACCATCAGCACAGGGAATATTTTCTCCGCGACAATAGCTTTCCGCACACCGGGAATCAAATCCGCAATCGGAATCGTGCCTTCTCTGAAAAACTCCTCCATCAATTCGTCGTCGCCCTCGGCCACCATTTCGACGAGCTTCTCGTGCGCCTCTTTTGCTTCGTCAGCCAGCGCCGCGGGAATTTCTTCTGTCGTGGGCTTTCCATCCCCATCCGGTTTGTAAATGTGCGCTTTCATGGCGACGAGGTCGATCACCCCTCGGAAACCCTTTTCTGAGCCAATCGGAAGCTGCAGCGCAACGACGTTGCGGCCAAACACCTGCTCCAGCGACGCCATCGAGCGCTCAAAGCTGGCCAGTTCGCGATCCATCCAGGTCAGCACAAATGCCCGGGGAATGTCGTACTCCGTGCAATAATCCCAAACTTTTTCCGTGGTCACTTGCGCGCCAACGTGCGCGTCCACGGCGATTAGCGCGCAGTCCGCGGCAATCAGCGAAGCTTTTGTTTCGGTGATAAACGTCGAGTACCCGGGGAGATCGATGAAATTAATTTTGACTTTTTCGGAACCGCCGGGGTGCCCTCCGGAAGAAGGCCATTCCGCGTAGGCCAGCCCGGTCTGAATCGAGATCTTGCGCGCGATTTCTTCTTCGTCCCAGTCGGTCGTCGTGCTGCCTTCCGTAATTTTTCCCCAACGCGGCGTCATTCCCGCGGTGTAGAGCAACGACGACACCAGTTGCGTCTTCCCGGTGCCGCCGTGGCCGACAATGCCAACATTGCGAATGTCCTTGGTGAGATAGCTCTTCATACAGACCTCCCTTTGCGTGGCCCCGGCGATGCCGGCGCCAACAGGCGAGGTCCGTCCCGAAGAATTCAGGCGCGGGCCTGCGCCTGGGTGTGCGATTCAGAAGTTGATGGAGAGCGTGGCCCCGATGCCGGCGTTCTGCAGAGTGAAGCGCCGGACCAGTATGTACCCCTGGTCCGTTCCCCAACTCCGCGGATGCTAGCACACGAACTCGCGTTGCGGCAATCGCAACGGCGCCCGCCGAAAGGGCCCTCGCGAGTAGCCACCCTCCAGGGGACTTGCACCGAATTTATTCTGGTTTCTGGTCGAGATCGGCTATTAGGCTGACTTGACTGTCCTTGAAAACCTCAAGGGAACGCTTCCAGTTGGCGTGGTCGCGTGATTTCAAAACGATACTGTGCGACCCTGCGGGAAGCTTCAGTTTGGCGGGCGCGTTGCCGACGAATTTTTCGTCTACGTAAATTTCCGCGCCGTCCGGCTCGGACGTAATCGAAATCGTCCCGAAGCCTTGCCGGATTGAAACTGCGGTCGGTTCGGGCGTTACCTCCGCGGGCTCTGGCGTAGATGGCGAATTGTTTGAAACCACCCGCGTTTCTGTGGAGGCAAGCGGGTTCTCACCGCTACCGCCCGTTGAGGATATGGCTCTACTCGCAGAGGTCGGTGCCATCCCGTGTTCTTTGGCCCTCTCCGCAGAAGTCACTGGCGCAGGTATGGGATAAAAGCGATGGAGAACATTCAAAAGGTCCGTCGCGCTCAGCGCAAATCCGATTCCCGTCACATTTTTCTTAATCAGCTTCTGAGTGTTGATGCCGATCACTTCGCCGCGGCTATTCAGTAGTGGCCCTCCACTGTTTCCCGGATTAATGGGTGTATCTGTTTGAATCCAAGTGCCCGGTCCCGCATTAGGAACTTTTCCGACGGCGCTCACGATTCCCTTTGTCACACTGAACAGCATGGCGTCGCCGGGGTTGCCGATCGCCAGTACGTTTTCACCTTGCCGTATCGTCGCAGCGTCGGCTAGTGCAAGATGCGGAAAATCCTTTCCCTCAACTTTGGCGAGCGCGATATCGAGGTCGGCGTCAATGTAGACAACTTTGGCTTCGAGCTGTTCGCCACCGGGGAGAACTGTGAGAAGGGATTCTTCTCCCCGCGCGACGTGCGCGTTCGTCGCGATCACTCCGGTCTCGGTCACAAAAAACCCCGTTCCCGACTTGTCCAAGCCTTTCAAATAAACAACCGCGGGCTTCGTCCGCCGCACTAACTCTTCCAACGAAAGCTCCGGTTGCAAATCAACATTTTCCGCATTCGCAAGTTTTGCCGTCACGCCGCCCGTAAACACCTGGCCGATCGGTTGCAGCACCGCCTGAAAATGACCACTCTTCAATAGCCAATACTCCCCGCGATTCTTCCCATTCAGTGAAATCCAGTTCATCGGCCCTTCCGTCATTTGAATTTCTTTGGTGGCATACCCTGTCAGGCTGATACGGGCGACCATGGCATGCTCCAGGCGCGAACCCATCGACGTCAGTGTTTTGTGAAAATAGCCGCCAGGGTAATCCTTCTCCAAGGGGGTCGTGCCAGCCGGCACTCCGTTGATCTCAACCGTCGCGCCGGGAGGCGTGCTTGTTATTTTGAGAGTGTCCGCACGTGTGGCGACCGCGCACAGCAACAGAAGTACACTCGCTGAAAGACAGGAGCCCGAGCAGGAAGCCACGAAGCGCCCTCGCCAGATAAATAGACCCACACATTAATATAACATAATGATAATTGCTCAGGCGGGAAAAATCTGGGAATGCTAGAGCCGTTCAGTCTTTCTCGAATAGCCGGAGCAGGACAGTGTTGGCAACCGCGGGTATTTCACGAATCGAGGATCGCTCTTCGACAACTCGCAAAGCAGAAATATTGAGCCGCGGTCGGATTCAACAACGTGGGCATGGGCACAATCCGCGCAGAGACCTGCTTGCTTTTGCGTCACCTTGGCATCGCCTGCATCCGCCATGCGCCCAGAATAACGCAGTCGCGTTCGGAGCCGCGAGAAAACGAAATCAGGTTGGTCTAGTGACCTTTCTGAGCGCTTTTCACTCCTGCCATTTGCGCACGCGCTTTAATTACAAAACGCACAAACCTCCGCGCCAATTCATGGATTCTCTCCTCCTGGCGCAACCGGATAGCCTCCTCGGGCACCAGCTCTCCACCAACGCCGATAGCCGCCGCTCCCGCGAGAATGAAATTTGCGGCTGTCCCTTGATTTACGCCACCTGCTGCAATCAGCGGCACATGTCGGAACGGTCCCTTGAGCGCTTTAATGTAGTTGTCACCGCCGACTTGCGAACATGGAAAGACTTTGACGAAGTCCGCGCCGGCCTTCCAAGCCGTCGTTACTTCCGTCGGCGTCAGCGCTCCGGCCAAAACTACAATCTCCTTTTTGAGCGCAAATTCCACCAACTGCAGATCGAGGCCAGGGCTGGTCAGGAATCTCGCTCCGGCGTCCAGGCAGCGGCTAGCCGTTTCCACGTCGAAAATCGTGCCCGCACCCACAATCACGTCCGGATTGCTCCGTGCCAGATCAGCGATCAGTTCGATGGCTCCAGGAACTGTCATTGTGATTTCGACGATCGGTATTCCGCCATGGGAAACCGCCTGCGTGGCAAACCGTGCGTCCTCCGCCGAACGGAAACGCACGGCAGGCACGATCCCGATTTCCTCAATCCGAGCGCGAACTTCTTCTCTCTTCATAAAATTCAAGTCCTTTTTCTGTATGCGCTCATATTTACTGACTTTCCTCAAAGCCCGGTTCTGGCTCTGGGAGTCTGTCGCGGTCGCCGGCCACCCATACGTAAAGTGTCGGCAGCAAATAAACGCTCAGGAACAATGCGCCAAGTAGGCCGCCAACAATAACAATGGCGAAGGGCCGTTGCGAATCCGATCCGATACCGCGCGATAGCGCCGCGGGCAAAAGTCCCAGTATCGCCACCAGCATCGTCATCATAATCGGGCGCAAGCGAAGCACGGCACCTTCCACGGCCGAATCCTCAATCGAGTGGCCACGCACGCGCAACTGATTGATGTATTCAAGCATGATCACTCCGGTTTCCACGGACACGCCGAACAACGCAAGGAATCCGACGCCGGTGGAAACGCTGAAGTGCGTCCCGGTTATCACCAGTGCAAGCAGGCCGCCGATGGGCGCCATGGCCACGTTCGCAAGAATCAGCAAGGACCATTTAGCTGAGCTGAACATCGAATACAAAATCACGTAAATCACCAGGATCGTGATCGGCAACACGATCAAGAGCCGCCGCTGCGATCTTTTCTGGCTTTCGTACTCGCCCGCCCAATCAATGTGATAGCCAGTTGGCAGTTTCACTTGTTGTTCCACGAGCTTCATTGCTTCCTCGACCGCGCCGCCCAGGTCGCGCCCGCGCACGCTGTACTTGATCGCGACATAACGTGAATTTGATTCGCGATAAATTTCTGAAGCTCCATCATGCACTTCGATATCCGCGAGCTGAGCCAGGGAAACTCTTTCTCCGGAGGGCGACAACAGCCTGATATTTTCAATCGCTTCTTTTGTGTCGCGATATGGCGCCTGATAACGCACCACCAGATCGTAGCGCTGCTCGCCCTGCAGTACTTGGCTCACCGCTTTGCCGCCGATGGCCGTCTCCACAGCATCTTGCACATCTGTAACGTTAATTCCAAAACGCGCAGCTCGCTGGCGGTCTATCACCAAATTCAAATTGGGCTGCCCCAGCACGCGAAAAAGCCCCAGATCCTCGACGCCACTCACCTTTCGCATCACACTGACGACTTCATCTCCTTTTTCCTCCAGCAGCTTCAAATCGTCGCCATACATTTTTACCGCCAGCTCGCCTTTCACGCCGCTGACGGCTTCCTCCATGTTGTCCGAAATCGGCTGAGAAAAATTCCAAAGCACACCGGGAATCTTCTCGAGTTCACGATCCATCGCGGCAATCAGTTCCTCTTTGTCTTCACGAAACACGGGACGCCATTCGGATTTCGGCTTCAGATCGACAAAATATTCTGTGTTGAAAAATCCCGTGTCATCCGTTCCGTCGTCAGGCCGGCCAACCTGTGAAATGACCTGTTTCACCTCGGGAAATGACGCGAGCAGGGTGCGCGCCTGATTCATCACACGCGTACCTTCGCTCGGCCCCGTGCTAGGTGCCAGCGTTCCGCGCGCCCAGATCGCGCCTTCGTCCAGATGCGGCAGGAATTCGGATCCGATGACGCCGCTGACAATCAAAAAGATTGCTGCCGCCAGTACGAGTGCGCCTCCGCTTACCGTCAGCCTCCTTCGCGCAATCGCCCACTGCAAAGAAGACCGGTATTTTGTCCGTAGAAACTCCATCACCGGGTTTCGCCACTCGCGCACACCGTTGCGGAATTGCCAAAGCGCCAGAACCGGCGCGATCGCAATCGAGAAAATCAGCGCTCCCAAAAGAGCGAACGAGACCGTCCATGCCATCGGCTTGAATAGCCGTCCTTCCACGCTTTGCAGCGTGAAAATAGGCAGGTACGCGGTGATGATGATGGCTCTGGCGAAGAACACCGGCCGGAGCACTTCGAACACCGCGTCGCGGATTCGCTCCATCGGTGACTTGAACGAACTCGTGGCCGCGCTGAAGTGGCGCACGATGTTTTCGATAATCACCACGCTTCCATCGACCACCATTCCAAAATCCAGCGCGCCAAGTGAAAGAAGATTAGCGGGAATCTTGTTCAAATCGAGGCAGATCGACGCAAACAACAAAGAAAAGGGTATCGTCAGCGCCACGATGATGGCGCCACGGACGTTGCCAAGGAAAAGAAACAGCACCAGGGAGACCAGCAATATGCCATCGGTCAAGTTGTGCAACACCGTGTGCGTCGTGAGATGAACCAGGTCGCTGCGGTCCAGAAACGGAACGATCTTCACGCCCGGCGGCAGGATATGCTCGTTCAGTTCCTTGACTTTGTCGTGGATGGCCATCAAGGTTTCGTCTGCATTCGCGCCCTTCCTGAGCAGCACGATGCCTTCGACTTCGTCTTCGTTGTCGACAATTCGCCCGTCATTGCGGCGGATGGCTTTCCCGATTTGGCCCAGCCGGATTTTTGGGCCTTGTGTGACCGTTCCGATATCCGCCGCACGAATAGCCGTTCCGTTCTGCGTCTTGATCACCGTCTGTTCGATGTCCTGCACAGACGTAAACAAACCGACGGCCCGTACATTGATCTGCTGCAGGCCCGCTTCCACGAAGCTGCCTCCGGCGTTCACATTGTTGTTAGCGAGCTGCTGCTCGACCTGCCCGATGCTCAATCCATACGCCACCAGCTTGTTGGGATCGACCCGCACCTGATACTCGCGCGTGATTCCGCCAAAGCTCGATACATCGACGACATTCGGCACGGACTTAAATTGCTTCTCGAGAGTCCAGTCTTCGATGGATTTCAACTCCATCAGGTCATATTTAGGATTCGTGCTTCTCAGCGTGTACCAATAGATCTGCCCGACCGGGCTGAAGTCTGGCCCCATCTGAGGCTGCAAGTTATTTGGCAGGCTGACTTGCGAAAGCCGTTCCAGCACTTGTTGGCGGTTCGCGTCGTTTCGCGATTCGTCGTCGAAGATCAACGTCACGCTGGAGAGCCCGAAGAGCGATGCCGAGCGCAGATTTTGGAGATGAGGCAGTCCATTCATCTGCGCTTCAATCGGGATCGTAACCTGCTGCTCCACTTCTTCCGCTGCTCGCCCGGGCCACTGCGTGATCACCTGCACGTAGTTGTTCGCCACATCCGGATACGCTTCCACCGGGAGGTTGCGAAACGAGATGGCTCCCCAAATGAGCAGAAGAATCGTCACCGTCAAAATGATGAAGCGGTTCTTTAGCGCGTATTCGACAAAGCCGCGAATCATCGTCTAATCCCAGTCGCTCATCGTCGGATGTCGTTGCGCAGTGCGTCTCATTGTTCGACCGTGTTTTGCAGCACCAGAGCGTTGCTCACAACTTGTTGCCCCGCGTGCACCCCCGCAACGATCTCCTGCATCTTGTTCGGCAGTGTCGCGCCCGCGGTGACCTCCACCCGTCGGAATGTTTTGTCACCCGCGGGGACGTACACCCAGTCACGGTCATGCAGATGTAGGATTGCATCCGCCGGAACGGCAGCATGCATTTCATTTTTCTCGCCATGAAAGGTAGCCGTTACGAACATCCCGACTTTCATCGATCCCGGATTTGCGACTTCAATTCTCACCTTTGCCGCTCGAATGCTCGGATCAAGAACGTCACCGATGTTGCTGATTCGCCCCCGGAATATCTTGTCAGGGTAAGCGTTCAATCGAATCTCGGCGGTCTCTCCGAGACGTACATTTGCGAGATCGTTTTCGTACACGTCGCAAACAATCCACACGCTGGATAGATCGGAAATTGTGAAGGGATTTGCGGATGAGAGGCTTTGCACGCCCCCAGCATTAGCCACTTGCTGGTCGGTGATCACTCCGGAGACCGGCGCACGTATTTCGACGATCCCCGTGGGATGTTCCGGGTCGCTCCCAAGCACGCGCAGCCGCTCCGCTGTGGTTTCCACGTCGACTTTGGCTTTGTCCTCAGCGTCCTGCGCGGCTTGCAGGTCCTTTAGCGCAAACGCGCCTTTTTCATATAATTCTTTGGCTCGGTCCAATTGCGCGAGCGTGACCACTTCATCCGCGACGGCCTTGCGATGGTCGGAAAAAGCCGAGGAGACATCCGAACTCTGCACGCGTAACAATAGCTGGCCTTTCTTGACGGTGTCGCCCAGCCGCGCTCGAATCTCCACAACGCGCCCGGAAGCCAGCGATATCACAGGAACAGTTCGCGCCACGTCAGGACTCACTACGCCCGTCGCTATGAGCTGCGTAGTCGCCGCGTGCTCAATCGCCGTGAACAGCGGAAATTGTTGCGGGTGGTCGACCTTGACCACGTTCACGTCCTGCTCATGTTCGACCACTGCTGTTGGCGGCGCTTCCGACTTCGGGTCACCCTTGCTTTCGCCGCACCCGCCCGCAAAACATGCCAATCCGAACGATAGGGCCACGCACCCTGCGCTCGTGCGAATCCCCGCGCGAATCATTGTCAGACCTCACATCCTGCTTCGAGACTCGCTCATCTCGCTGCAGTTAAATAAAAAAACGCAAAAACCTAAAAGGAATCACTCAAACCAGACGGCCAAATCTTTGTTATCTGAAATGGTTGGGTAGGAACGCGTCCCGATAACCGGTGAACTATACAAACGGTTTCAGGTTCACGAATTTACAGATTCTTTAACAGAATGTTTAAGACTGATGAATGCAGGCGGGAGGAGCTCTGCCAAGGACTGAAAAGAGCGGAAAACGGATGGATCTCTGACCGATAGAGTTGTGAACGCGCTCAAAATAGCTCTGAGGGTCGTCGAACTTGCTCTCGCGATCCAACTCACCCGCGGGATATTCCACCCGAACGAGCGCGCTGCTATCGCAGAGCGGAATTGCTCCAGAATTCCAGCTCTTGCTATTTTGCCGAACGGCCTCCGGAAACTCGCTGGCATCGGCCAGCCTGAATTTTCCGTGACCGTCGTTCAAGAGCACAGCAACTTGTTCGTGCTGCAACACCGTGGTGACGAGTACATCAAGCGTATTGTCGCCGTTTACGTCGCGTGCCACGATCCGCAGCCCACCGGAGGGCGCAGTTACACCAAAAACTTGCGCGATGCCTGCGGTCAACTGGAATCGAATCGAATAGCGCGTCGTTCTGGAGGAGCTGCTCTTTTGGATTTCTATAGTTGCCAAATCCGGTTTTTGATCGCCGTCGAAATCCGCGATGGCGAAGTAGGAGTTGCTCCCCAGAGAAGAAATCGGGGAGCGTCGGGTCGAAGCGTTGCCGGCATCCGCCCTGCAAACCACGCCAGCAACTAAACACAGGATCAGAAGGGCTTTGCCAGCGGCAGATGCTGCGCCGAGATTTTGACGGATCCGGAAGAACATAAACTCTAACTTCTCGCGCAGTTGTTTTGGGCTGCGTGTACGTTGACGCTCCGTCAGCATACCACTCCGGGCACGAAATCAGTCTGTTGAAGCCTTGAAAATATCGAGATCCTAGCGTGCGCTCGGGGGAGAAACTGCGGGAGCGGCGGCCGGAGGAGCCTGCGGCTTTCCAAAATGCGCATCATCGACTTGTGGGTCAACTTCGATTTTTTCCACGACAATTCTTTGCGTAAGGTCCGATCCCGACGTGCTCGAAACAAGCTCAAACGCAAACTTCAGCCCACCAATGTCCCGGTAATCGTGAAAGAGGGTCTCATGCGTGACTATTTCGCCGTTCACGGTTTCTGTCCCGCTCCACTTAGTCAGCAAGAATGTCTTTGCGTCGAAGGAGTAGGACGAGACTTGGCCGTCCTTGTGCCTCACCTTGAGCACGTAGGCGTCGCGGCCTTCCACTTTCTCCGTGCCGGCCAATTCAATTGTGTTTCCTTTGGCTTTGGCGTCCACCAGCGGGCCATCGAAGTCCGCTTCATTCACCACTTCTTTCACGTCCTCCGCGGTCATCGGCTCTGCGGCGTCCTTGCCCACAAATGGGTTGATCACCCACCCCGCGTCTTTGCCATTGAAGGAACGTGCCACGGTCTTGTTCTGGATGGTCATTTCGTTGTGCATCCTTCCCGGCCGCTTAAACTCGGCGAGGAAGGGCCCGTACAATTCCGGATTGAAATAGAGTGTGCCCGTAATGCGCTCAGTCTGCACAGCCTTGATTTTCTCCAGGCCGCCGCGTGCAGCCAGAACTTTGGCGACGATCTCGTCGGCGGTCTGCCCCGCCGCCTGCGCTGCGCCGCCGAGCGGAAGCCCCGCCAGCAGCCCAACCTGCAGGATAGCCAGTATCAGTGCGCGCTGCATAGACCCGTCCGGATTGCTGTTCATCGGTATACCATTTGAAAGCGAGGCCTTTCGCAGCCGCGTCCTTTTCATGGTAAGAGGAGAAGCAGTCTGGGTCAATTCCGTTGCCCGCGGCCGTCTAACTGAAGCCCAAAGGTGGGGAACCCCCACAACACACCAACCCCTCAAGTCGAACAAATGGAGGAGGACTTCAAATCTGAGTCGGCACAATCTTAGGCATAGGGGAATTTGACGAGCTAAACAGCCGTGAAGAAGGAACCGTTGGGAGAAACGTAGCCATAGGCCATGCGTGGTGTGTTAAACGCGAAGCCGGGGTTCCCCTCGGAGTCGAGCAGTATGAGACCACCAGTCGCATGGGTGCGCTTGGCGAGGAGATGAACCGCTTCGCGGGCAACTAGCATCGCCACGTCCGAGGCGCTCGAGTGCGACGCCGGACCGGATGGGTCTCGCGAAGAATCGGAAACACAGAATGTGGAATTACCACTCCGCAGCAGGTCGGTAGCGGTTTTGGCCATGACGATCTTCATGATGGCTTCGCCGTACCCGGTGCAAGAGACACCGCCGGCCGTGGAATCGGCATAGCAGCCGCAGCCGATGAGGGGCGAATCACCTACGCGGCCCGGGAGTTTGCAGCAAGTCCCGCCGGTGGAAGTGGCCGCAAACAGCTTGCCTTGCGAATCAATCGCGACGGCGCCGACAGTGCCCTGCTCGTGGCCACGATGGTGCGCCGCAGCATGCTTGTCCTGGCTGCAAAGCTGCCAGGCTTCGCGCTCCGCGTCGCTAACGAGTTCTGCCGGATTACACAACGCGAAGCCATTGTCTCTGGCAAACCTCTCCGCGCCCTCACCTACTAGCATCATGTGCGGGCAGTGCTCCAACACAGCACGCGCAAGACGGATCGGATTGCGGATTCGTTGCAAAGCGGCAACGGCGCCAGCGCGCAAGGTCTCGCCGCTCATCACAATCGCGTCGCACTCCACGCGCCCGTCCAGATTGAGATGCGAGCCGAACCCTGCGTCAAACACGGGCTCGTCTTCGAGCACAACAATCGCAGCTTCCACAGCGTCCAGCGCGGAACCGCCGCGCGCAAGAATCGGCCATCCCGCTTCGAGCGCGCTACGGCACCCGGAATTGCACGCTGCAACAGCTTCGTCGGGAATATCCCAGGCACCGCCGTGCACTATCAGAGAGGGTTTCATCGCGACGAGAATGGCAAAGCGAGCAGACTTTGTCCAGGAGGGGGAACAGCGGCCGTGTTCATGCCTAGATGAAGAAATCGAGAACGAAGAGAACCGCTCCCAGAAAGAGCAGTATGAATGCGGGATTGATGTGCCGTCGAGGAAAGCGGCTCAGCGAGCGAATAAACTGCGAAGGCACGGCCTTGAGCCGAGACTCTTCCCGAACGCTGTAAAACGGGCCGATCACGATGTAGCGCGAAAGGCTGCGTCGGAAGGCGCCGACCTCGTCGTGAACCCAAATGGAAAAGTCGTCACGATTGCGCCAAACCAAAGCAGCGCCAATCGTGAAGGCAACGTATCCAAGCACAGTTAAGAGCCCGAGCGTCGGGCCAGCTCCCCAATACATGGTGCCTCGCAGACTATCCACCCACTTGAGTTGGACGCCAGAAAAAGCCGAAAAGTTACTCGTCCTCGTGAATCGTAGTTAGCCGGACGATTTCAAATTCCTTTTGGCCCGCTGGCGTGGCTACCTGCACCTCGTCGCCGACCTTCCTATTCAGCAATGCCTTGCCTATAGGCGAAGTCGTTGAAATAAGACCCTTTTCGACGTCGGCCTCTTCCGTGGTAACCAGCTTGTACTCGATTTTCACCTCTTTGTGAAGATCGAGCACAACGATGCGCGAACCGTATCCGGACCGATCTTTCGGAATATTGCTCAGATTCAGCATGCCCAGGTCGCCCATCCGCTTTTTGAGCTGCCCAATGCGCGCGTCTACATACCCCTGGCGCTCTTTGGCGTACTTGTACTCCGCATTTTCGGAAAGGTCGCCGTGCGCCCGCGCCTTGGCGATCTCCTTCGGGAGGTCGATGTTGAGCTCGTGCTCAAGATTATCGATTTCCCCTTGCAGTCGCTGCTTGATCTTCGCGAGCGGGTCTAACATGGTTGTCGGTCACCAAAAGTAGCTGCCAAAAAATGTTCGCGGAGTCCGGTTTAGCAGCATGGCTCGCCGGACCCCGCGCGAGCAAGCATTATAGATGCGTCGCATTTGCCGCCACAAGGGGCAGCCCCAGATAGTTTTGAGGTGTAGCGCGACGGCTTTGGGGCGCTCCACCGGTGCGCAATACCTGTCCTGCGCGTCGCCAGCGCACCCTGCGTTTCTTACCACCCACAGCCTGGAACCGAAACTCTTGTAGTGGCGCAGCATGCTGCGCCCCAGCCTGCTCATGCGTTCTGAATCCCGGTCAGCGAACGATAACCTCGATATCCTGAGACTGCGTCTTCCCCGAAGCATCTCCTATGGTAAGGGTATAAGTAGTTGATTTATTAGGAGTTACATCTACGCAGTGAGCCACGGACGGCCATACCGCCTGGGTCAGGGGCTCGAGCCTGACAGTCTTGGCATTTGCTACCCCGTAGCAAAGTTGCGCAGATTCGCCTCGCCGTATCACCGCAGGGCTCGCGTAAAAGCTCAGTATCGCAAACTCCTTGCCACCGAGCTGCTCGACAGCAAGACGGTCCTGCTCATGCTGCTTTTCTGCCCGTTCCTGCGCCGCTCGGCGTTCGTTGTTGCGGCTTTCCTGCCAGCGCGAAATCATCACAAACACAACCCCGAGCAGGGCAATGACAAGCACAGCCGAGGAATACAGCAAAGGGTTTTTAAGAAAGGACTTCGGTTCAGAAACCTGGTCAGACGGCATGAGCAATCTCCGAGCGGGCCGGGGCTGCGGCAGCTAGAATGATTCGAACGGGGGCTTGCGCGAAGGAGCCGAATGCGTCTTGCCTGCAAAAGTAATATGAAAGTTCCCGCGGCAGGTATTTCACTTCGCTGCTCGGGCTAGCTCGCGCCAAGTCACAAGCTTGATGTTCTGTTCCCGCACCAGAGCCCGGAACTGCTCGCTGGTAAAAAAGTCCAAATCGCGCTGCCGCCACGCCGCGCCCCAGGTCTCGCGCTCGCGCGTGGCCGCACGCATCTCTTCGTCCTCGAAAGCCAAATGGATGATGAAGACGGTGACCCCGGGCTTGAGATTCTTTAGCGCTGTGACATAGAAATCCGCCCATTTCTCCGGCGCCACTCCCGGTTCAATCGTCACGGTGTGGTCAACCACGAGATCGTCTGGACTCAGTGAACTCTCCAGGTAGGGACGGTCCGCGAACCAATCCCGCACCAGGAAAACTGGCAATTTGTACTCGTGCGCCACGCGCTGAACGCTCTGGAAAATCTCTTTCCCATTTTCGAAAAGCCGGTATTGATGGGAGTCGAGATGCGTCGGCCGGACACCCATCGCCAGCGCTCTCTCGATTTGTGCGCGAAGCTCGAGTTCCACTTGCTTGGCGTCGATGTGCGTAGTTTCCGTCCAGTTCAGGTGGAAGTAGCCATTCGAGTCCACGAGACTCGGCACTGTGTCGCGCGGAGCGACAGGCCCCCAACGATAGAAAACTCGTTCGCTGGTCAGCGTGAGGTGAAGTCCGAGATCCGCATCCGGATGCGCCTTCGCATAATCCGCCATTTCTGGAAACCACGGACAAGGCACCATGATACTGGCGGAAGTGACGAGCCCCGTTTCAAGACCTTTGATCGAAGCAGAGTTCACGGAATGCGTCATGCCCAAATCATCAGCATGCACGATCACCAGCTTCGCATCCCGCTCGTATCCGAGTTTTTCCGCGAGGGACTTGGAAGCGGTCTGCGCATGCGTGGTTGTAAGCGTCGTTGCGAGCAGAAAAAGAACTACTCCAAGAAACTTGTGCATCACTGCACGAAGCCGGCCGGGAGAACTCAATGTTGCGCGCCAGCTGTGGCGGGCGGCGGATTTTTCACGTAAGTATTCAGCCAGTTGTTCATCTCCCAGAACATATGCAGCACCGATTCCCGCCCGGCATAGCCGTGCGATTCGAGCGGCAGCAACACGAACCGCACGGTCGCGCCGTGCCCCTTCAACGCGCTAAAAAGCCGTTCGCTCTGAATCGGGAACGTCCCGGAATTGTTGTCCGCCTCTCCATGAATCAACAAAATCGGCGTTTTGATTTTGTCCGCAAACGAGAACGGCGACATCTTGTAATAGATCTCCGGCGCCTGCCAGTACGTCCGCTCCTCATTCTGAAAACCAAACGGCGTCAGCGTCCGATTGTAAGCCCCGCTCCGCGCAATGCCGGCCTTGAATAGATCACTGTGCGCCAGCAAGTTAGCTGTCATGAACGCGCCATAAGAATGCCCCATCACCGCCACGCGATTGCGATCCACAACACCCAGCCGCACACCCTCATCAATCGCCGCTTGGGCGCTGGCCACGAGCTGTTCCACGTACGTGTCATTCGGCTCCGCATTGCCTTCGCCGATGATCGGAATTGTGGCGTTCTCGAGCACCGCGAAGCCTTGCGTCGCAAAAGGTACCGGCGATCCCCAATATAAGAATGTGAACTGATACGGTGATCCGGTGATTTGTCCCGCCGCCGCTTTTGTTTTGTATTCCGTCGGATACGCTTCCATCAACGCAGGTAGCTGACCATCCCCAGGCTTATATCCCGGCGGCAAATATAGATTCGCGCTCAAATCCACGCCATCCGCCCGCTTGTAATGCAAAACCTGTTTCTTGGGAAGCGGACCAGTTCCATATGGGTTTGGAAAAAAAGTCACTTGCTGCGCGGATGCCACCCCGATTTTTTGGATGAAGTAATTCGGACTCTGCTCCTGAGACTCTCTGCGCATCAAAATCGTGCCCGCGGCCGAATCGAGAACAGCCGCAGCAGTCTCAAAATAAGGAGCAGCGGACTGCCAAAGACGCTTCGAATCCCCATTCGCTGAGTTCATCACCGCGAGAAATGGTTTGTCGCCTTCCGCTGAAGCGCCTTCGCCCTTAAAGTAAATTCCCTTGCGATCTGAAGTCATCTGGATGACCGGCTTGCCCGCGGAATTGCTCTCTTCAAGAGGTTGACCTGGATCGCGATAACGATCCTCGAACGAACCCTCGAACAACTTGACTGGAGTCGCCGGCGCGGAAGGAGCCACCGCCAAAATGACGCGCTTCCTGTCTTTCCATCGGAGTTCCTCGACGAGAGCCAAATGATCATCGCCCCACGCCACGCTCCGGAAGCGTACCGGAAGCTCCGCCAATTTTCGTGGCGTGCCATCAAATGGCGCATCCAGAAGTAGTAACGAATCCCGGACGGCAACCTCCTTGCGCGGATCGCCGCCGTCCCCTGCTTCCACCCAGAAAACGGAAGCGGCCGCGTCGCTGCGCCACTCGTAATCACGTGGGCCAGAGGCCACGGCATCATGAATATTGGGAATGTTATCTTCGAGCGGTTTATCCACTAACTGCTTCGCCGTTCCCGTCTTCAAATTCACAACCGAAACGCGTTCAGGAAATGCATGAAAAGGCAGCAAATACGTATAAGGATGGTGCCGCTCAAACAAGAGCACGTAACCGCCATCAGGCGAGGGCGTAACTTCCGCGAACACTCCAGGTTTTCCCACCGGTTTGACCGCGTCATCCAGCCGAACGACTTCCACCTGCGATGTCGCGTAATAATCGAAAAACTGCTCGTCCTCTGGGTTCTTCAAGAGATCCTCGAACGTCGCCCCAGGCGTAACTCGTCCAAGATTTTGCTGAATCACCGGCCCCGTCGGGATTTCGCTGCGTGTAGGCGCCGGACCTCGATCCGCCGGAACAGTTCTGCACACTAAACCCTGACTATCGCTTAACCATTCACACGGCGACCCAAAAATCCCGTTGAGCGCAATTCCCGGTAAACGCCGCGCCTGCGCCGTCGCTGCATCCACAATCCAAAGACTCAGCCCCGCGTCTTCCTTCGCATCGCTGATGTTTACAAACGAAACCTTCCGTCCATCCGGCGACCAACCCGCAAACCGCATCTTCGCGTGCGCAGGCAATCCGGAAATAGCAATCGCTTTACCGTCCGGCAACGCTTGCAATTCTAGAGAGGTGTCGTATCGCCCTCTGCTCGGACCATTGGTCTTGGGATTGAAACGCAATCCTGCCAACCGGAGCTCCGGCTGCGCCAGCTCAGCAATGGTCGGCAACCCCGAAAAATGCTCAATCAATATCCAACGCTTCCCCGCCGCGCCGCCCGCGGTAGAAAGCTCCACGCCCGGAGTCGGCAAAGCATCGACAATGTCCACAATCGCTTTTGGAGGCTGCTGGTATTGAAGATTGGTTTGCGCTTGCCCCGAAGCCGCTATCAGAGCAAGAGATACAATTCCAAAACTAAACGTGACACTCCGAACTCTGGAATGAACTGACATGCTTGTCCCACCCCCTCGCCAATCTGAACCCTTATCAATGGGCGCATTTTGGCGGTAATCTCGGCGGTGAGCAATAACATTTTATGGAATTGTGAGCGCTTCCTCAGGCGTCGTCGTAGTCTTCCGTGAGCGAAGCTAGGAATGCCGCCAGCGCAGCTACGTCATCCTGACTAAGTGACATGCCCTGAAACTCGACCGGTGCATTTCTCAATGCGCCTTGGTGAGCCTGTTGCGAACTCTTCACGTAGAACTGCACGACGTCTGTAAACTTCGCCGCACTTCCGTTGTGAAAATACGGCGCCGAATCTTCCAGGTCGCGAAGCATGGGCGTCTTGAACTGCGCAATCGTCGTGGAAAGCCCCTGATCGACCGCGCAATTCTGCACAATCGCGCACACAACCGTGCTCAGATTCGCCTGAGGATTCGGGATGTCCGGATTCAGGTACACGTTCCACAGACCCAGGTCCGCATAAATAGGATTCCCTGGTACCGCGGTGTGTCGGAATCTCTCGATGGCGTTTGGATGGTTTGCCGAAGCTGGCATGTACTGATTGAAATTTGCGATGCGATCCGCCTGATTCGGAACAGCAAGCGCAGCAAACGCTCCCGCCCCGTTAGCCGCGTCATATTCAGCCTGAGTTATGCCGGTGTTGTGGAAAGTGAAATCCGTAAAGTTTGGTGCGAAGTGGCAAGCTGCACAATTGCCGGCGTGTTGCGATCCGTCGGTTGCATTCACAGCCACCTTCAGAAATATCTTCAAGCCCGCCAGCTCCAGCACCCCAAAAGCAAATGGCTGAGCGTGATACTTGAAGTTGCCATACGTCCCATCCACAAAAATTGGATTGTTCAAGTTCTGAAGCAGCCCCAAGAGTTTCTGGTTGTATTGAGGCAGAGTCTCTCCGGCTATCGGCTGCACCGGAAGATGATTGATGCGAAGAAAAACGTCGTAAGGCGAACCGATATATCTTCCATTTTCATCCTGCTGGAAAAGCAACCCGTCCAGATATTGCCCCAACATCTGGGCCATGTCCTCGACGATCTGCTCATCGCTCGCGCTCGTTACATCCAAGCGGTATTCAACGGGCAGGTGGCAGTCCACGGGAATCGTCGGGTCCGTCCCCAGAAATATCTTTGCGTAAGAAAACCCGCATCCAAACTCGGTCGCAGGATCGTTCTTTCCATTGTCGTTGCGAATCACATTCGCAATATGCGCGATGGCCTGCTGGTATTGATCAGGCCCCCAGCCAAAATTGCGGCCGGTGAGCGTCGACTTCGCAAGATCCGCCGGATCCGTGAACTCTCCGTCAAAATGCAGGAACGATGGCCCTGGATGCGATTGCATCGAACCAACCATGTGCATGGAGTTCCTGGACGTAAACGTGAAACCGTTGAGCATCCGCGGAATAGGGCTATGATCGGTAAAATCGGCATACGTGCGGTTCCCCGCGCCCTGCACACCTTGCATCTCCACTACAAAGTGGCACGAACGGCAATTGATGGACTGTCCCGCAAACGGCCCTGGCAGCGGCCCATTCGGCGTCTGTACCGTGGCTACAACGGGATCTCCCACAGCCAGCGGGGCATTCACGTCCGTCATGTTCGCGGCAAAATATTCCGCGAATCGCGTATCCACAAAAATGCGCTCCCCAATATTCTGCTCCGCGGGAGTTACATCTTCGTCCGTCTCGAATTGCGGTGCCTTTCCCGACCCGCATCCCGCCAAACAGAACAGTAAGATTCCTACCAATCCGTAATTCAAAATTGCCAGTCCCCTGCGTCGCGTGTTCTCCCTCATTGGCCGTCTCCCATGGTTTGCTTGCCGGCGTAGCTGAACAAACCGCTCTTTCCCAAACTCTTCACGTACGCGATCACTTGCCAGCGCGTTTGTTCCGGCAACTTGCTCCACGTAGGCATCCCCTTTCCCAAGTTCCCATTCTTTAGCAGCCAAAAAATCTCACCGTCCGTCGCTTCCTGCACTCTCGAACTGCGTAAACTCGGTTTTTTTCCGTGTCCCTCGGCATCCGCTCCGTGACACTTCGCACAGTGGTCGGCAAAAACTCGTCCGCCTGCCGCGATGGCATCCGCCTGGCCAGCAAAGGGATTTGTCCGTCCCCGCTCCCCGTCCGGGACATGCTTTAGCCACGATCCATCCGCGGCTGCGAGCGCCGCCGCGGCCGAAATAAACGCGAATCCCACCGCAATCAAGCTTCTGCGTAATCGCAACATATATTTCCTAGAGGGCATCAGCTTGCCCCCTTGTGGAGGCGGCTGAAAATCTGCTGGATTTCGTAGGAAACTTTGAAGCGGTAGAGCACACCGACGCTGTTGGCATTCAGTCCAAAGCTTGGAGAGAATGTAATCGTCGGTCCCTTGGGAATGTCGAAACTCATCGTAGGCGCCAGATATTGCGCAGTTTGCTTCCACCCAAAGCTATTGAGATCGCCTAAGCCTCCATACATCTCCACTCCCGCGGCGAAATTTTGCCTGCAGAAAAAACATGGCCGGGCGCTGGTCTTGAGTGCCAAAGGCCTGCTGGTGCCGAGCGCGTAGCCGAACTCCCACGGCTCGTTGTTGTTCAGATTTTTTTCAGCAATAAAGTTTTCAGAGATGTTCCAGCCCTTGAAGTCGCTGGAAAGAATCAGCTTCAGTTCCATCGCTCGCTCGATCGGTCTTGCGGGCCTGCGCATTCGTCAGTTGCAAATCAGAAATGCTGTGATGCCCGGTAATCTCCAGAAAGCCTCGGTCCGCTCCGTTCACATCCTCGTACTCCGCGTACAGCACGGGGTTGATGAAGTGCTGCCGGAGCAGAGGGCGAACACGATTCTCCCAACGAAATCCCGTGAACACTGTGCTGTCGTTTTGGGTGGTCTGCCCGGAGAGATAGACTTCTGTCGTCCACCAGCCCTTAACCCCGTATTCCAATTCCAAGGTAGCCGAGCTAAACGAGTTGGCGTTCTTTGGCGCGGCTTGCACTCCCTTGGCGGCTACCTCGAGATTCCCCGGCTCCTCCAGGGCATCGGAATAGGTGACAAAATAGGGAGGTTCCTGCGCCGCCGCCCTCTGAGCGTAAATAGCAGAAAAAAGAGTACTTACAAGCGCCACGGCAACGAACCGCATACTATAAATGGAGCGAATCCAAAGAAAAGTCACACCCGAATGCATCCACGGCCCCCGTCTTAGTTGCAAACGATTTACAACAAGAATGGATATGAGACTAATCTAGTCCTAATTCAGATGCAAGTGGTTTTCATGTAAAAGTTTTGTAATCAACTACTTGGCCTAGTAGTGGATGCGGTACATCCTGTGCACGAAGCGATCGACTAGGAAGGGGGAAATGACTCTAGCTAATAGTCCGGTTACTGCGCGTCAGGCGGTTTTGCGCCGGCGTTGCCGTTCAAATATTTCTCGAACCAATAGATCTGCCAGTTCAGGCTCTCGACCAGATGCTTCGGTTCGCCCGTTCGCGTCAGATTGTGATTCTCCCGAGGGAAGAGGACCAGCTCCGAAGGCACCCCATAATGCTGCAACGCGCGGAACCATTGCTCGCCCTGCTCGATCGGCACCCGAAAATCGTTGTCGGAATGGAGAATGAGCGTTGGCGTGCGAACATTTCGCGCGTATTTTAGCGGCGAAGCGTCCCAATATTGGTCGAAGTCGTCAAAGAGGATTCCTTTGAAATAATCCTCGTGGCCATAAGAACCGTCACGCGTCCCCTCGTCGCTGATGAAATTGGAGACCGAACGCAACGTCACAGCGGCCTTAAACCGGTTCGTGTGCGAAACAATCCAGTTCGTCATGTAGCCGCCGTAACTCCCGCCTGTCACGCCCAGGTCGTTTCCATCCACCCACGGATATTGCTTCAGCGCCGCGTCCACGCCTGCCATGATGTCCTGATAATCCATTCCGCCCCAGTTGTTGATTTCACCGCGCTCGAATTTTTCTCCGTAGCCGGTCGAGCCGCGCGGATTGCAGAAAAAAACCGCCCAGCCTTTCGCGGCGTACACCTGAAACTCGTGATACCAGTCCACGCCAAACATGCCTTCGGGCCCGCCATGAATCACCAGCACCATCGGATATTTCTTGCCAGCCTGCCAACCAAACGGCTTGACGAAGAATCCATCGATCGGCCAGCCATCCGCACTTTTGTAAGCCAAACGCTCGACTGGCTGAAGCTCCAGCTGCGCCCACAACTCGCTGTTCACGTGCGTCAGCTGTCGCTCACCAGAGCCGTCCAAATTAGAAATGTAGAGATCATCGAGATGCTGGAAATCGTTAGCCAGATAGGCCATTTTCCCGGCGCTCTCATTCACATCAAACGCGTGAATACCGCGAGGCCCGGAAGTCAGAGCGACGAAAGTGCGTGCGGCCAAATCCGCGCGAAAGATCTGTGTTTCGCCCTTGACGCCGGCGGTGAATAGAACCGAGCCGGTCGCAGGCCAGCGTAATTCGCCGGCGATCGTGTCGAAATCCTTCACAGCAAGCTGCGAAGCAGCGCCTCCTGCTGAGTCAGCGATATAAAGCTTCGCGAACTGGTGCACCGCAGTCTGGCCCGTGAAGAGAATCTGCTTGCCGTCCGGCGACCAGCGCGGATTTTCGTCCTCGAAAGCATGGTCCGAAATCTTGGTAAGCGTGCCGCCCACCGCTGGAATCACCCACACATCGGTGTTGTGGCTGTCGTCATAGGCTTTTCCGGTTCGATCGGAAACAAAAGCAATGCGCGCGCCATCCGGAGACCACTGTGGGTCAGTGTCGTTCCAATCCTGCCCCTCCGTAATTTGATTTGCTTCTCCGCCCGGCACGCTAACAACCCACAAGTGGCGCCGCTTGTCGTCAAACCAGCCACTGTCATTGAATTTGTATTGGATGTGCGTGTAGTGCCGCACATCGCTCTTGCGATCAGCGGCCGCCACGCCATCCATCGGCCCGGAAGTGCTGACCACGACTATGCGCGATCCCTCCGGTGACCACTGATAACTCTGCACGCCATTCTTCAATTTTGTGAGTGCGATAGCCTCGCCGCCACCCGTCATCGAGAGTAAGTAAATCTGAGACTTCGGTGTTTCCCCCGCGGGAAGTTCTGTAGACCGCGCCGAAAGGATCGCCAGCGTCTTTCCATCCGGGCTCCAGCGCGGCGAGTTCGAACTAAACCCTTCAGCGCTCAATCTTCGCGGCGCCGCCGAGCCGTCCGCAGGCACAAGCCAAATCGAGGATTCTCGCCGATTCTTCTTCTGGTCAATCGTAGTCAAAACATAGGCCACAACTCGTCCATCGGGCGAAATATGCGGATCGCCAACAAATTTAAACGAGAGATAGTCTTCCGGAGTGATACCTCGCTTAGTCTGCGCCAACGCTCCATGTGACCCAAGAATGCATGTGCAGAGAAAGCAAGTGACAGCCAACAGTGCGTGAAGTTTTTTCATGGTGACGCAGACTCTAGCATAAGAACTCACAGGCACAAACGAGCCCCTCTTCACCGGAAATTCAGGTGTACCCAGCGGTGCACCCACGTCCGTTTCACATGCAACTACGGACCGGGTCTGGCTGGTGGGGAAGTGCCAAAGGCTGGAAACAGTGGTCCGGTAGTGTGTCGTGGTCCCGGTATGCCGCGCTGGACAGCGTGTCCATATGCTGTCGCCAGACTCTTGTTTCGCTCAGCTGGAATTCTTGCTCTCTGCCTGCATCCAGCCTCCACCCGCGCACAAACGAATCAGTCACCGTCCTCGACCGTGGCATCGGCCTTCGCAATCGGCTCGCCCAATGAGCCTGATCGGGCTTGCGCGCAATGCCACGCGGCAATCTACGCCAGTTATCAGCAGACAGCCATGGCTCACGCGAGCGGCCCGAGCAAAGGCAATGTCATCCCTGGTGAGTTCACTCACGCGCTCTCCAGAGTGCACTACAAAGTCTACGAACAAGACGCTAAAGTGTGGCTGAGCTTCGATCGCAACGCCCCTGACGAAATTCACGGAAAGCGCGAGCTGCTCTATTTCATCGGTTCAGGCCTCCGCGGCCGCACCTACGTCTTTGCCGATGACGGTTTCTTTTTCGAATCCCCCGTGAACTGGTACGGCCAAAAAGGCGTCTGGGACATGACGCCGGCCTACCAGGACGCGCACCACATTCCGTTAAATCTCCCGCTCTCCTCCGAGTGTCTCAGTTGCCATACAAACGATTTGCAGCAGCCAGTCCCTGGCACAGAGAGCAAATACAACGCACCGATCATCACACATGAGGGGATCGGCTGCGCTCGCTGCCATGGCCCAGTCGACGCTCATCCATATGGCGCCAGATCGATTGTCAATCCCGCCAAGCTCTCAGCTTCCAAGCGCGACGCCATTTGCATGCAATGTCATCTCGAGGGAAGTGTCGCGATCCTTCAGCCAGGACGTAGCTTGAGCGATTTCAAGCCCGGCGAAGACCTCCAGGATTACGTGCATTATTTTGTGCTCGCACAAACGGGGATGGGATTGCCCTCGATTAGCCAGTTCGAGGCCCTTTTCCAAAGCAAGTGCAAAATAAAATCGGGCGAAGCCATGTCGTGTATGAGCTGCCACGACCCGCACTCATCCCCGAGCCCTCTTCAGAAGGTCGCCTATTACCGCGGCAAATGCATCGCGTGTCACGGCGAAAACTTTGCGGCAAAGCACCATGCCAAGGAGCAGAACTGTGCCGCGTGCCACATGCCCTCGGTCGCGAGCTCAAACATCGCGCATACGCAGGCTACGGATCACCGAATTCTACGCACCCCGGCGGCGGAAGCGCCTTCGCCATCGGCTCCTTCATCGGTTGAAGCGCTTCCGCAGCTCAGGCGCTTCCCACCGACGAACGCAAGAGGTGGATATCGCGATCTAGCTATGGCCTGGCAGTCTCTGGCCGACGAGGGAATGAGACCCGCCGCAACAGAAGCGCAAAAATATTTGCGCGCTGCGCTAGCGGAACGGCCCGATGACGCCTCTCTCTTGACGTCGATGGGATTTGCCGCCCAAAAGCGCGGGGAAATCCAGCAGGCTAAGCTCCTCTACGAAGAGGCTTTGGAAAAGGACCCTCTGGCCACCGTGGCCGCTGCCAATCTGGGAGTCATCTTCGCGCAAGCCGGCGACATAAATCGCGCAATTGCGCTGTGGAAGATCGCGTTCGATCGCCAGCCTGAGCGCACCGCCATCGGCATAAATCTTGCCAAAGCCCTCTGCGCGAAAGGCAGGACGGATGATGCGAAAGGTGAAATTACCCGCGTCCTCGAATTTGATCCTGATCTTCCTGAAGCCGAGAAGATGTGGCGGGAGCTTGAAGCCAGTCCTTCGAATTGCGGCGACCACTGATCTCCGAATGCTGCGAAACAATATCGCGATTCTTCGCTACACAGGGCCGGTCCACAGGAAAGACACAAAGGCTCGCAGTTTTGACGAGCTGACAAAGTGATTTTCTATTGTGGCAAGGCGGGCGGAGCAGCGGACATCTTCCGCGCAACGTCTTCCTCGGCTTTGTCGTGAAGTTCGCGGACTTTGGCAAATTCCTTTTGTGCCGCGGCCTGATTGGCGGTGGCCTGGTAGGCGCGTCCAAGCCGGTAGTGCGCATCGGGCTGTTCCGGATCCAGCTCCACAGCACGCTTCAGCGCGGCGATCGCCGCCGGATACTGCCCTTGCTCGGTGAGTATTGCCCCTAAATCCAGATACGCAATGCGAATGTCATTGCGCGCTTGCAAAGCCTCCTTGAGCAACGGCACGGCTCCATTCGGATTATTCTTTTTCATCTCTATGTCGCCCAGATACGCCAGGGCTTGCGCATTATCCGGGGCGACAGCAAGCTCTCCCTTGAACTCCGTCTCCGCCTCATCGTATTGCTTCAGTTTCCAGTAGAGATACCCCAACCCAAAGTGCAGGTTGGGCTCTTGCGGCGCAACTTTTACGGCTTCCTGAAACTCGGCAATCGCTTCCGCGGTTTTTCCCAGGCCGTCGAGCGCCTCTCCAGTAAGTACATGAGCCGGTGCGGAGTTGGGATCGCGCTGCGCAATCTGACGGAACTCCTCAAGGGCGCAATCAAACTTCTTGGCCCACAAACAGCTTTGCGCCAACACTTGTCTAAGTTGGATATTGTCCGGATCGGCCTTCGCGGCCAGCTCCAGGTGCTTCGAGGCTTCCCCAAACTGCTTGGTCCCGTAGTAGCTCAGGCCAAGCAGCGCACGCGCCTGCATATTGGCTGGCTGGGCCTCTAGAGCGGCGCTGAGAGGCGTGATCGCCGCCTCAAAGTGCCCTTGCTTAAACTCCGCCAGTCCTAGGTTCACCCGGATCCCCGGTAATTGAGGATCCAAGGCGAGCGCCTTTCTGTAGGCCGAGGCCGCCTCTGGATACTTCTGCTGCCTGGAGTAGTCCACACCCAGGCTGGCCAAAGCCCCCGCATCACGAGGGTTACGCTGGATCACTGCTTGCCAAACTTTTACTGCGTCATCCAGCTTCCCCTGCTGCTCGAGAGCCATAGCCTCCGAGGGGCTGGGAATCGAGGTCTGCGCCCCGGCGAGCACAGAGGAAAGAAAGCCAAGGAGGACTGCCATCTTCAACCACTTGGTTGAATACGATGGTCCGAATAGCGAGGGACTGCTTGCCGGGCGACCTTGGTGCAAAGCGCTCGCGATTTGGGGCAATGACTTCATGGCGTAATGATATCCCAGAGGTTTCTAGTCGGCACAGTCAAAGCGGACCTAAAGTGACTGGAGAAGCGTCTCCAAAACAAAAGCCCCGCTCGCAGTGCGTGCGAGCGGGGCCGGGGTGAAACTTCCGGGGTGTTTAGAAGTAAATCTTGCCGCCGAGCTGCAAGATTCTCGGGTCAAAGGCAGAAGTGACTTGGCCGAAGTTGCCAATCGGCGTTACGACACCGTTCACGAGCTGCGTGCCGTTATAGGTGTTGCCGACATTTTGGAACTGGGTGTGGTTCCACGTATTGAAGGTTTCCAAACGCAGTTCCAGGTAGCTGCCGCGCGCTTCCCACAGCGTGAAGCGCTTGAAGAGCGACAGGTTCCAGTTGTCACGGCCGGGGCCGCGCAGATCGTTGTGGGGGAATGTACCCCAAGCGCCAGGTGCTGGAGTAGACCAAACAAGCGGATTAAACCACTCTCCGACGGTATGGGGAGTCGTGAGTGTGCCTGTCAAGTCTGGCCGGTTTGCCCCGCTTACGCCCATGCTGCCCTGGTTTCCGCCTAGCACGATATTGACCGGAAGACCGGACTCCATGGTGATAATGCCGGAGATTTGCCAGCCGCCTGCGACTGTTTTCAGGAGCTTGCTCTCGCTATGCCGGAAGACGGGTATGTCATAGATGAAGTTGACGATACCCACATTCAAGCGGTCATATCCGCTGTTCCCGGCGTCGTACTGCCAGCCGGCATACGGGTTGGATACGGTACCCAAGTCGCCGCCGCCGTTGCCGCCGGTGGTCGGGTCAACTGCATGCGATACAGTGTAGATCGCGTGCAGGGTCAGGTCACGGGTCAGCTGTGAATTCAAGTCCATTTGCAGGCCGTTGTAATGCGTGTTGGCCTCGTTTTCCGAAAGAGTGATCGAATTGAAGCCCGGATACGGAAGGCCTGGCGCGATGTTGTAGTTGATAGGCGTGAAACCGGATAGTCCAGCCACTCCCGGCAGCGAAGTTTCCGCCGGCAGGTTGATGTTCCGATAGTCGTTTTGATGGCGACCTACGTTGCCCACGTAAGCGATGGAGAGCACCGACTTGGTGCCGATGGCCTGTTGCATGCCAATGCTCCACTGGTAGCTGACCGGCGGCTTGTAATCGTTATAATCCAAGCCCGTGATGCCAGCAGCGTTAATCGGCAGACTCACGCCAAGCACCGCTTCCGTTAGCGATGCTTGGGTTCGTCATCGTCACGAACGGGGAATTGACCTGGAGACTGAACGGAATATTCGGACCGGCGTTGTACATGTCGTTGCCCTGAATGCGCTCGTACATGATGCCGAATCCACCGCGGATAACGGTCTTGCCGCTTCCCGTCAGGTCATAGGCAAAGCCCAAGCGAGGACCAAAGGTGGCCCAATGATTGTTGACGAGGCCCTTCGGAACGCCGACTGTGCCAGGGATCCCGATGCCGTTCAGATAGAGCGGAACGGGCCGGCCGAATGGGATCGGGCAATGCAGGCCCGGGCTTATGGCGGCTGAAGCCGGAGGCCCGGTGATTGGTTTGAATGGGCCGCTGCAAATGGTACCGTTTGTGCAGTCATGATAGCGGCGTTGGCCGGGTTATAAAGCTGGGGGTAGAAATTCCCCATGCGGTCGTTCGCTTCATACGTGTGCGGGATGCCGTCCCAACGCAAGCCCAAGTTCAGAGTCAACTTGCGGTTTACGCGCCAGTTGTCTTGGCCGTAGAAAGCCCAAGAAACGTTGTTCCACTGACCGCTGTCTTGCACGGCGAGCTCTTGGTAAGACGAAGCCGTACCGAGCAACATATCCGCGTAGCCGACTCCGGTGTAAGTGCCATTGAAGCTGAACCCGCCTTGGGTCTGGCCAAAGAGGTCCTGAGTCTTCTTGTAAAGCGCCCAGCTGCCGCCGAACTTGAACTGGTGAGCGCCATGCGTCCATGAAATGTCATCGCGGACCTGGTAATCGTCGGCTTTGTTATTCCACGGCCAGCTCGAAATTTCAAATTGCGAGTTGATCGCGCCGCCGCTCAAGTCGATGTTGGGGATGCGGTTCATGTTGTTCGGTCCAGAGAAGATCCTGGAGTTCGCGCTGTTGTAGTCAGCGGGAAGAGCCAAGCTGGCCAAGCCCGTGGACGCATACGGGATGATATTGATGCGGTTCCCGTTGTAGTTGAAAGCCACTTCGTTGATGAGCGTTGGGCTGATCGTATAAGTGGTGTGCACGACGGCGCTATACGATGGATTGCCGAACGTGTCGCCAACCGTCGGAACGTTGTCTCCGCTCCACTGGCTTTTTGCAAAGCCCTGTGAGACGGATTCCTGAATGTAATGTCCGAACACAGAGAACTTGCTGGTGAAGTTATGATCGATTCGGACGACTTCTTCCCGCAAGGTGGTGCTGGAGTTGGCTCCACCATTGAACTCCGGGTTTCCGCTAAGGTCCGTGCCATTGGCTTGCGGGAAAATGCCCGCATTCAGCAACGACGCTGCGTTTGCGTTGATCATGCAAGCCGGAATCACGCCGCCGGGGAATACCGAACCCGGCGCTTGCGAGATTCCCGCGGGAGCATTGCCCCCAGGGCAGTTGGCAAACAAGACGCTTGGAGCCACCTGCGCCGTCGTAGGAACCTTAATCGGGGTCCCGAGTGAGCTCAGATCGGCTCCGGCCGCTGTCGGATAAACAGCCGCGCCAGGAACCAACTGGTTCACCGAAGCGCCCTGGATCAAAGGACGCCATTCCATGTTGTAGAAGAAGAACGTCCTCTTTTTGTCCGGGTTATAGAAGTGGCCAAAACTTACCGGGCCGCCGACGTTGAAGCCGTAAACGTTCAGGCGCAGCGGGGTGTTCGCCACGAAGTAGTTTCGCGCGTCGAAATAGTCGTTGCGATTGAATTCCCATGCCGATGCATGGTATTGGCTCGTTCCAGACTTCAACACCATGGTCATCGTGGCTGCCGAAGAGAGACCATAGTCAGCGCTGTAGTTCGAAGTTAGAGCGCGGAATTCCGCGATCGCGTCCGAGGAAGGCGCAATGCTCATGCCGCCCGCGCCGCCGCGGTCATCATCTTCGCCGCCATCCAGCAAGTAGATGTTGTGGTTCTGGCGCATACCGTTGAATTCCACGCCGGCGTCGCCGCCGACTGGGGTGTTCACGAAACCCGTAATCTGGCTCGACGCTCCAGGGGTCAGGGCAGCCAGCTGATAAATGCTGCGCCCGTTCACCGCGATCTGGCTCATCTGCTGATCGGTAATGAGGTTGCTGCGCTCGCCGGAATCCGTCTGAACCTGTACGGCATTCGCTTCGACCGTAACGGTTTCTTGCGCCGCGCCAAGCTGCATCTGGAAGTCGACGCGGATGCGGGCGCCGATCGTCAGAACGATGTCTTTTTGTTCCGCGACCTTGAAACCCTTTGCTTCGGCCTTGACGACATATTTGCCGATCTGAAGATCGACAGCGGCGTATTGGCCGGAATCATTTGTTGGAAAGGTCTTTGTTGAGCCTGTATTAATGTTGGTCACAGAAACCACCACATTCGGAACAGCCGCACCCGAGGGATCGGTAACGGTCCCAACGATGGTGGTCTGCTGCGCGAACGTGGAAGCTGAAAAACCAATGAGAGCAACCAAAAGAACTAATAGGTATCGGACTGGGAATTTCTTAGACACAAGAACGATATTCTTAACAGATTGAAACCAAACACTCATAGTTATGCCTCCACACCCCACGGCGATTGGAAACGCCGTTAACGTAAACGGAGCTTTTCATTGGAGTGCTGTTAATGTCAAGCACTTTTTTTAATTTATAGAAGCTGTGGCCCCGATGCTCACCCCTGTAACAATCCACGGAAATCAGGGATAGACTCACCTCCCGAAAAGGCTGAATGGGGGTTTTTGCGAGAATGGCAGGAATAGCCCAACTAAATCCATTAAGCTGGCCTCGCCGATCAACGTGACTTTCGCCGGGAAGAGCAAGACATGACTCAGGGAGGGTAGTCGATATAGGATTCAGGGGTGACCTCGCCAAGTCCGAAACGGGAAAACGCGCCCCGGCCAAAACTTCTTCTCGCATCGAGTCTGCTGCTTGCAAGCCTCTCCATCCTCTTGCTTGCGCTTGGCTCCAAGGGCCAGCAGCCCACAACTCAGCAGCCCCAACAAGCTACTTCAGGAATGGGAGTGGCCACCGGCGGAGCGCATCCAGCAGTCAAGGACTCACTCTCTCGGCCGATTACAGCGGGCGGATTTGTGGATGGCGCAACCGTCGTATTCAGCGACATCACCAAACAAGCCGGTCTTGAAAAATTTCTGCATCGCTCTGGAACTCCAGAAAAGAGCACCATCCTCGAAACCATCGGCTCGGGAGTGGCCTTGCTCGACTACGATAACGACGGCTGGCTCGACATCTATCTTTTGAATGCTTCGACGATAGCGGCATTGAAGGGGAAGGAAGCTCCTCCGCGAGCCATGCTCTTCCACAATAATCACGACGGCACTTTCACGGACGTAACGGAAAAGGCCGGTGTGGCAAACGAACGCTGGGGAGTCGGCGTCGCCGTTGGTGACTACGATAACGACGGCTGGCCGGACATTTACGTCGCGAACTTTGGAAAGAACCGCCTCTATCACAACAATCACGACGGCACCTTCACCGACGTCGCGGAAAAAGCCGGTGTAACCGTAGGAGGCTGGTCGGCAGGGCCGACTTGGGGCGATTACGACCACGATGGCCTGCTGGATCTGTTTGTTCCTGGCTACGTAAAGTTCGATATAGAAAATCCGCCGATCGCGGGACAAGGGCGCATCCCTCCAAATTTTTGCCAGTTTCGCGGAATCGCCGTGATGTGCGGGCCGCGAGGTTTGCCAGGCGAGAGCGACCACCTTTTTCATAACAATGGCGATGGCACGTTTACAGACGTGAGCGTAAAGGCGGGCGTTTCGGATCCCAGCGGCTACTACGGGCTGGCCGCGGCATTCGTAGACGTGGATGATGACGGATGGGTGGACCTGGTGGTGGCCAACGATTCCACGCCGAACTATCTTTATCGCAACAAACACAACGGCACCTTTGAGGACGTCAGTTACGCGTCAGGATTTGCCCTGAGCGAAGACGGACGCGAGCAGGCTTCCATGGGAATCGCCATCGGCGATTACCAGCGGAATGGAAGAATCGATCTCTTCACCACGACGTTTTCCGACGACTACAAAACACTTTATCGAAATGACGGCCAGGGTAATTTTTCGGACGTCACTTATCAGGCGGGGCTGGCAGGGCCGACGATTCCTTTTCTGGCCTGGGGAACCGGGTTCCTCGATTTTGATAACGATGGATTGCTCGATCTCTTTATCGCCAACGGCCACGTTTATCCCGAGGTGGACAAACAGGACTGGGGCACAACCTGGGCGGAACGTCCACAGCTATTTCGGAATCTTGACGGCAAGAAATTCCAGGAAGTTCCGGCGGCAACGGGGAGCGGGCTCGCCGACGTTATCTCCGCTCGAGGCGCCGCATTCGGCGATATCTTCAACGACGGCGCGATCGATGTGGTGATCAATAACATCGATTCGAATCCCACACTTCTTCGCAATGTACTGAAGACCGGCCACCATTGGCTGGAGTTGAAACTCATCGGTGGACCCAAAAGTCCGCGCGATGCCAACGGTGCAAAAGTATTCCTTACCATCGGCGGAATCCGGCAGCGCGGAGATGTTTATAGCGGCGGATCATACAGCTCGAGTTCCGATCAGCGTATCCACTTTGGATTGGGCACGGCAACCTCAGTAGATTCGATTGAGATTTATTGGCCAAGCGGAACAAAAGAAAAATTCAAGGTGCCGGGCATAGATCGCATCCTCACCATCCATGAAGGAGAGAATGGGATTAAGGGGAGCAAACAATAATTAGACAACTGACATACGACCGGAAGGGATAGAGGTCGTCCACTTTTCCTCAAGCTGCATCAGCCACGTCAGGTAGCCTTTCCATTCACCAAGATCCTTACAAGTGAAAAGCGGAGGGCGTGGATGGGCGCGCACAGGCAGGTTCCACGGCGAGCCCGTCGGCGGGAGAAACATTGGAATCAGCCGCGGGAGCTGGCGCGACTGCGTCAAACCGAAGGTCAGCAGGTCCCACGGCAGGAACCGCTTACGAGCTCGGAGCAGCAACGCTGCCTGAGGATTGCAGAGCTTTCTGGACCTCTTCTTGCATTTTGCGGACGCGGTCGGCGGTTGGGCCATCCGGTATTAGCTTCAGGTAACTTTCTGTATCGTGCAGAGCATCAGGAAAGTCCTCCGTCCGAACGTGAAGATTGTAGAGCAGCAAGTAGACTTGGGGATTCTCCGGCTTCAGATCGCGAGCCGCAGCCGCGGAGGTTATGGCTTCCTTGTAACGATGCTCGCCGGAAAGTGCAACAGCCAGTTCGAATTGACCGCGCCAGGACTGGGCATCCACTTCAATCACTTTGCGCAGAAGAGGCTCGGCGTCCGAAAACCGTTTCTGGGCGTTGTACATTGCAGCGAGGTCCACCATGGCCTGCGGGTATTTCTCCGCGCTCAGATCGATGGACTTTCGCAGCGCCGCCTCCGCCGCGGCGGCATCGCCCATCTTGTTTTGTGCCAGCCCCATCGCCGCGTAGGCTTCGTAGTAGGTTGGATATCTAGTGATCGCGCGCGCAAATTCGGCGACTGCGCCTCGATAGTCAGATTTATCGACGATGAGTTGGATACCCTTCGCGAAGGATTCGCGCGCTTTGGCCGGAACACTCAGCTCGTGCTGCGAAATGGGATTTACAGCCCTGGCCCCGGACTCGGTGCCTACCGCCCGCAGCATGATGTCTTTATATACATGTCCCGACCCGTCGGGCCGCACGTACTCGCGCACTGCGGCGTAACCTTCGTGTTGAACCGATACGTAACAATCGCCCGGTATGTCGTCGAATTCATATGTGCCATTATCGTCCGAGTACGCGAATTCGATCGGGGTGCCCATGGCATTCTGCAGCTGCACGTGAGCACCACCGATGACCTGTCCTGAGCTGTCATCGCGGATATATCCGGACAGAATTTTCTTCACGGCTTCTTGTTGCGCCAGGCACGGCAAGGGAGCCAAGAGCAGAAGAATGAACAACACGCGTGCATACCGTCGCTGCATAGGCCGACTCTCTGCCGAGATGATAGCAGGAGGCAACGAACAGTTCCACGGTACTCTAATGCGAAAAATGACCGTCCACCGCTGAGCCTAGCTGCTCCACTGAACGACAGTGTAGGAACGCGGCGGTAATTCTAGTGTGGTGCGTCCTCCTGCGGTCGAAGCTCTTTCTGGTTTTTGTGGCGCCACGCGCGACGGCGCATCGAATGTGTTCGTCGCTTTCAGGTCGCTGCCAGTGAGGACGACAGCTTCACCCACGCGGGGCGAAGAGCCTTCCCAAACGATTTCCACTTGATGAGACTTCGCCAAATCACGATTCAGAAGGAACAGCGCGATCTTTCCAGTATCCTCTTGGAGCGTCGCAGCGGCGTCCACATAGCCCACTGCTCCCATACCAGAGACATCGTACGTCGGCGATTGCACCAGCAACTCTAGCGCCGCGCCGCGAGCGAACTCGAGCGCCCAACTGTAGGGATAATAAATCGTTTGCCTCAGCAGGCCACTCGCGTTGGTCATGATCGGCGCAATAACATTGATGAGTTGTGCCAGGCAGGCGAGCTGCACACGGTCGGCCTTGCGGATCAACGTATTGATGAGGCCTCCGACGAGCAGCGCATCTTCGAGATTGTAGACTTCCTCCAACAAATGGGGCGCATTTTGCCTGTGGCCGTTTGTTGCATCGCCGTTGCGTTCGCGGTACCACACATTCCATTCATCGAAGCTCAGCCACAGCTTCTTTGGCGAGCGTTTGTGACCTCGAACGACATCGCACACCGCGGCAACTTCTTCAATTTGCCGCTCCATGCTCAGGTTCAAGGCCAGAAACTTCGAGCTATCTCCGCCCGTCTCCTCTTTTGTATTGCCAAAGTAACGATGTAAAGAAATAGCGTCGACGTAGTCGTAGCACTGCTCCAGAACTTCGCGGTCCCATTCCAGATAAGTTGGCATGCCCGGGCCGCTCGACCCGCACGCAATCAGCTTGAGCGACGGATCGACATAGCGCATTTGCCGCGCGGCATCTTCCGCCTTCAAACCGTACTCCGTTGCCGTCATGTGGCCGATTTGCCATGGGCCGTCCATCTCATTGCCGAGACACCACTTTTGAACTTTGTACGGTTCCGCGGTCCCGTTTTTGCGCCGCAGATTGCTCCACTGTGTGCCTTTGTCCAAATTGCAATACTCCACCAGCGCAGCCGCTTGCTCCGCAGTCCCTGTGCCCAGATTCAAGCCCAGCAGAGGTTCCGTGCCCACAAGGCGGCACCATGTAAGAAACTCATCGGTTCCGAATTCGTTCGAATTCATCGAATTCCAGGCTTTGTCCAGCACCGCCGGACGGCTTGCCTTCGGTCCGATGCCATCGAGCCAGTTGTATCCCGAGACAAAATTTCCGCCGGGATAACGAATGATCGGAACGCCCAGTTTCTTTATTTCGTCGAGAACATCCTTGCGAAAGCCATTGGAGTCCGAGAGTTTGGACTGTGGATCGTAAATGCCCTCATAAATTGCCCGGCCGAGGTGCTCGAGAAAAGAGCCAAACACTTCGCGCTGGACGGGAGCAATTGTCCGCCGCGCGTCGGCATAAATCCGGATCGGCTGGCCCACACTCGAAGCGGATGATTGGCCGAACAAATTCCGCCCCAATGCCGCGCTTGCACCCAGCGCGATTCCTGTTTTGGACGCGTCTTGCAAAAAATGCCGCCGAGAGAGTGAACGCATTTGGAAAGCTCCTCCGCAAACCCAGATAAACTCCGACAAGTTCTATTTCAGTGCGAGCCGCAAATCCCGCGGACACGTCTAAATTCCCGCGATGCCTAACCCCGCAATCCGACGGGCCGTGATTGTACTCCCCAAGTCCACGGCCAGCGCAAGCGCACGATTCTACGCCGAGAACCGTCCTGGCCGATTGTTCTTTTCCTTTGCTTCATTAAACCGTGTTAACGTACGCGGTCCGCGCGTCCCGTATCCTGAGCTTTCCAGGGGTGGAGGTTTGGGATGGGTGCCCGGAACTGCTGAAACTAATCGGCCATTTGGTGGGGAATCCTATGTTTGATCTTGCGTGGCAGCGCGGGACCAACGCAGCTGCACGCGTCGCAAGCGGCGCGCGGAATGGCGGAGTGCGCCAGTGAGTTGCTTAGTGGACTGCGGTAGCGGAGTGAGTTAGATGAATAAGGAGAAACACGGAATCCACCGCATCGCCGAAATGGCGAATGTATCCATCGGCACCGTGGATCGAGCGTTGCACGGGCGCGGTGGCATCAAGGAAGCCACTCGCAAACGCATCCTGCAAATTGCCGAGCAAATCGGTTATTCGCCGAATCTTGCGGCACGCGCTCTTTCGGGGGCGAAAGCTCACGTCCGTATCGGCGTCTGCATCCCCAAGGAAATCCATTTTTTCTATGACCAGCTCTGGGGCGGAATTTTGGATGAAGAGCATCATCTCGAGCAACTCGGCGTCGAGTTCGACAATCGTCCCGTACAAACGCTAGGAGAAGGCGACATCGAAGTTTTTAAAGAGTTAGTGAGTAGCGGCGTCGATGGAATCGTTCTCACTGCCGGCAGTCCCAAAGACTTAACGCCGCTGATCGATGAAGCTGAGGAAAAAGGAATACGCGTCGTTTGTGTTTCCACGGATGCTCCCGAGAGCCATCGTTCCAGCATCGTCTGCGTTGAGCCGTACTTAAACGGCTGCCTGGCCGGTGAATTGATGGGTAAGTGTGTAGCGCCCGGTTCCAAAGTAGCCGTCGTTGCCGGCATGCTCTCGACCGAAGATCACCGAAAAAAAACCGACGGCTTTTCCGAAGGATTTCTGCGCCACTGCCCCGATGGGAAAATCCTAAGCGTGGTCGAAGGCCACGAGGATGAAGAAGAAAGTTTTCGAAAAACATCCGACCTGATTCGCCGTTTCCCAACGCTCGACGGCCTTTATGTGAACACCGTCAACTGTCTTCCCGTTTGCCGCGCACTCGGTGCGCGCGGCTTCGAAGGAAAAGTAAAGCTCATCACCACGGACCTCTTCGCCGAGATGGCTCCGTACTTTCAAAAGGGCATCATTACCGCTTCGATTTACCAACACCCTCACCGCCAAGGCCAGATCGCCATCCGTCTCCTCGCCGATAACCTCACCAACAAAGTCCATCTGCCGCCGGCAGCCCATCTCAGCCCAGGAGTCGTGATGTCCACAAACCTGCACCTCTTCCGCGAAATGCGCCAGACAGATTCCAAATCGAGCGAGCCCGCCCTCAAGAGCCGCAGCGTCCTACAAGCCTAGGAGTTCGAAGTCGTCTTCGCGTTACATCAATTGGGAGAGAGATGGATTTCGATGTAGTCGAGAGCGGCGTGCTCTTCACCATCAGGAATGCCTTCGATGCGGATGTTGTCGCCGGGGCGAAGCGCCAGCCCAATGATTCGTCGCCGTGTAGAGGAATCGCCACCTGGTTTTGTTGCTGGTAAATGGTCGTCAGCGACCCATTCGTCGACAACCCGTTCGCCAATAAGAACGCGAAATTTTGACTTGCCGTTGTTCTGGTCAAAAAACTCCACATCTACCTCATACTTACCAGCAGCACCATGGAAAGGGAAGGTCGCGGAACATTTCAGTGCTGGAGGAGCGCACTCAATCGCCTTTCCACCCGAAGCAGTTTCACGTGGAACAACTTCGATCGGTGTGTAGCCTTTCAGCTGCATCGCTTCGGCTTCGATGCGGCCAGGATAATGCCCCACTCGGCCGAACTGATCTGCGATCCCGGAAATTTGAAAAAACCAATTGCAGACGGCGTCGCGCCAGACAATCGCGTGTCCTGCCTGAAATTCAAGCCGCCGCAAGACTTCCCCGTATCGCTCCTCATCCACCTGGCCTTTTAGCGTTTTCCATTGGTTGACAAAACCTGCCGCGAGCTGCGCCCCCGCATAATGCGAATCGTAAATATGCTGGACGACCGTCTTTCCCGAACTCAACTCGTAGGTGTACGGGACATGATGGAAAAAAAGCAGCAGTTCGTCGGGCGTGGCGTTCAGGGATTCATACACTTTTGCAACGGGTGCGCGATATTGATCGACATAGCCAGTGCCCGTCGCGACCGTGCGGTCCATGCCAATTCCGTCGTGGTCCGCGCGGTGCCACTGTCCCCACCCATTTCGCTCCGACGATTCCACGCCCGGCCCGAAATGGGCGCCCACGATATCCGTAAGCGTACCCGCGCCAAGCGGCCCGGTATAACTTTCATATACGGTCCAGGACGAAGCCAGAATGTTTTTGATGGTGCGTACAACAGTCGCATCGTTCCCAAAAGTGAGACGCGTCCATTCCTCCGCAATCGTTTTGGAATCGAGATTGGGATTCCACGCCAATCGTCCGTATCCATAAAGATTTGCCATCGCTAGCGGGTGGCCCAGCCAATTCGTATCCATTCCAACATTCACCACCGCAACGAATCCACCAATCGGACGACGAAAAGTCTTCCCTGCCACTATGTCCTTCACCGGTGTCGGTTGTTCGCCGGCGTGCATATCGAAATCGAGAACCTGCTTCCACATCGTTGGCAGAAAACACAGATGCCGCTGCTGTCCCGTATATTCCTGCGTGACTTGCAGCTCGATCGCCTCATTTGTCTTCTCAAGCCCGCTGAAAAGCGGCGACACCGGCTCGCGCACCTGAAAATCAATCGGCCCGTGTTTGATCTGGATGATTACGTTGTCGTCGAACTGGCCGTCTAGCGGATGAAAGTTGTCATACGCCGCCTTCGCGCGATCGTTCTTGGGATTGGTCCAATCGAGATGATGGTTGTAGACAAACGCGCGATAAAAAACGATTCCGTGATGCGGCGCAAGTGCGCGCGCAATCACATTCGCGGCCTCGGCTGGCGTCCGGCCATACGTCGCAGGTCCGAGCCGCCCCTCCGAATCCGCCTTAACCACAACGCCCGCAAAATCCGGAATCAGTGCGTAGAGTTCGTCAAACTTTTTCTTCCACCACTCGGCGACACGAGGGTCCGCCGGATCAAACGTATCCAGACCACCGCTCGCTTTCGGGCTGCTGACATCGACGGAAATAGAAAGCCGAACTCCCCATGGACGAAACACATCCGCAACGCGCGCGAGTTGCGGAAGAAAATCATTTTCAAGCACGCGGGGATTGGCATTCACATTGTTAATCGCGCATCCGTTGATCCCGATCGAAGCGAGCAATCGCGCATACTCGCCGGCTCGCGTCAAATCGGCCCGCACGTTGCCATTCTCAAAAAAAATGGACGGCCCCGCGTAGCCGCGCTCGATGCGGCCGTCCATGTTGTCCCACTGATCCACCCACCGAATCGGAGCCGAGGGCTGCTGCGTTTCGCGCAACGCGGACAAGCTCTCTCCGCGCGCGATCTTGCTGAGTAGCGCAAACACGCCATAGAGAACCCCACGATCGGTAGTCGCCGTTACAATCAAGCAGTCGACGCCGTGAACTTTTTCCGTTGCGAGCAGGAAACCGTCTTCGCGAAGATCGGCCTGTTCGAAAAGTTTGGGAAACTCCGCTCGCAATGCAGAAAGCGTTCCGAGGACGATGGCGCTCTCGCGCGGTAGATTTCTGTCCTCGCGCAGCGTCCGCGCCAGCATTCCTCGCATGCCTCGAATCAGCTCAGCTTTTGCCGAATCAAGCACTGGCGAATCGCCGACCACGACGACACTCGCGGGCAAAGCCGAATATTTTTGCGCCGCTCCCTTGTCCAACGGCGCGTAGCGCAGCCAAGCATTAGCCCCAGTTTCCGCTCGCGCGCGACTCGCCCCAAATCCCAAATACAGAAGGGCGGCGCAGATCGTTATGTGCAGGAAACGGTGCATGAGATTGCCAGTCTATAGCATTCGAACAGCCGGTCCCTCCAGGCAGCTCTGCCGCGGCGAATGCTCAGGTCTCTCAACTTGCAATCGAAAGATTCGCCGTGTACGTTAACGGCCGTGCTATAGTACCAGCCGTTTTTCAGATTACAAGTATCGCTATTTTTTCTCGGAGGTTTTGATGAAGTTTTCTTCTCCCGCCCGGTTTGCTCTCGCCGCTTCTGCGGCCCTCCTCATTTGCGCGCCAATCTTTCTGCGCAGCCAGGCGCAAGACGTTCCCGCGTACCGCAATCCGAAGCTTCCCATCGAGCAGCGCCTCGCCGATCTTCTTTCGCGCATGACCCTCGAAGAAAAAGTCGCGCAAATGGAAGGCGTCTGGGAAAACCCATCTTTCATGAAGACTCCCGAGTCCCGCTTCGTCGATGACAAGGGCGCGTTTCTTCCCGACCACGCGGCCATCCTGTTGAAAGACGGTATCGGCCAGGTGTCGCGTCCGAGCGAAGTCACCCACGGTCCGCGCGAAGAAGCGGAGTTTACCAACACGCTGCAGAAATGGATGAAGGAGAGTACGCGCCTCGGCATTCCCGTGATGTTTCATGACGAATGCCTGCACGGCCACATCGCCGACAAGGGCACGTCTTATCCCGCGGCGATCGGCCTCGCGTCTACTTGGGATACGGAATTGCTCCACGAGGTTTTCACCGCCGATGCCGCCGAAGCCCGCGCCCGCGGGGTGCAAGAATGTCTCGCGCCCGTTCTCGATCTAGCGCGCGATCCGCGCTGGGGTCGCACAGAAGAAACCTACGGCGAAGATCCCTACCTCGTGTCGCGCCTCGGCGTCGCGGCAATAAAAGGCTTTCAAGGCGACGGCCCCGGCGTCGACAAATCGCACGTCATGGCAACCGCGAAACACTTCGCCGTCCACGGCCAGCCCGAAGGTGGCACCAACGTCGCCCCCGGAAATTATTCCGAGCGCGTCATCCGCGAATATTGGCTGAAGCCGTTCGAAGCCGCCGTCAAGGAAGCTCACGTGCACACCGTGATGGCCTCCTACAACGAAATCGACGGCATCCCTTCGCACAGCAACAAACATCTTCTTACCGACATTCTGCGCCACGAGTGGGGATTCAACGGCGTCATCGTCTCCGATTATTTCGGCATCATGGAACTCATTCGCGTCCATCACGTCGTCGCGGACAAAGACGCCGCCGCGCGCATGGCTCTCGACGCCGGCGTGGACATCGAGTTGCCGTTTCCAGACGCTTTTCCCGGCCTCGTTCAACAGGTGCACAACGGCACGGTCTCCGAAGCTGCCATCAATCGCGCCGCCGCGAGCGTGCTCCGCGCAAAATTTCTCGCCGGCCTTTTCGATGATCCCTACGTCGATCCTGCCTACGCCGAAAAAATCACCAACAGCCCCGAGCATCAGAAACTCGCGCTGCAAGCCGCCCGCGAGACGCTTACGCTGCTGAAAAACCAGAACAATCTTCTTCCGCTGGACACCGCCAAGTACAAACACATCGCCGTCATCGGCCCCAACGCCCACGATATGCACCTCGGCGGCTACAGCAACAAGCCCGGCCGCGGCGTCACCATTCTTGACGGCATCAAGGCGCGCGTCGGTTCGAACGCCGAAGTTCTCTACGCCGAAGGCGCGAAGATTACGGAAACGTTTCCCGATTGGGACGCTGACAAAGTTGAACTCGGCGATCCCGTCAAAAACGCGCAGCGAATCGCGGAAGCTGTAAAAGTCGCGCAGAAAGCGGACGTCATCATTCTCGTGCTCGGCGAAAACGAACAAACCTCGCGCGAAGCTTGGGCGCCCGAGCACAAGGGCGACCGCGACGACCTCGCACTACTCGGCAATCAAGACGATCTCGCCAAAGCCATGCTCGCCACTCATAAACCAGTAGTCGTACTTCTCCTGCATGGCCGCCCCAACGCCGTCACCTACATCGCGGAAAACGCGCCAGCGATTCTTGACGGTTGGTATCTCGGACAGGAAGGCGGCACAGCCGCTGCCGAAGTTCTCTTCGGCGATTACAATCCCGCAGGCCGACTGCCCATCACCGTGCCGCGAACGGTCGGCCAAATTCCCGACTACTACTATCAAAAGCCTTCCGCCAAGCGTGAGTATCTCGACGACACCACGAAACCGCTCTTTCCTTTCGGCTGGGGCCTCAGCTATTCCACGTTCAAGTATGACAATCTACACCTCTCGCCTGACTCCATCGGCCCACAAGGCACAACGCACGTCAGCGTAAACGTAACCAACACCGGCAAAGTCCGCGGCGACGAAGTCGTGCAACTCTACGTCCGCGACGAAGTCAGCTCCGTAACACGCCCGATCAAAGAACTGCGAGGCTTCCGCAGGATTTCGCTCAACCCGGGTGAAACAAAAACCGTGGAATTTTCGCTCGGCTTCGAGGAACTTTCGTTTTTGAATCGCGACATGCACAAGGTGGTTGAGCCAGGCACATTCAAGATCATGCTGGGCGGGAACTCCGTCGACTTGATCGATACAACTCTTACAGTCGTAGAAAAATAATCGCGGGTACTTACGGTCAAGCCGCGGTCGGTAGCTAAAGCTTTCACAAGGAGCGCATCAAGTCGCGCTGTAACAGCAATCGTAAATTGAATTCCAAAAGGTGAACAATGGCTCAGACTGCAAACGCACCGATGACGCTCGGCATCATTGTTGGAAACCGGGGCTTCTTCCCCGGCCATCTCGCCAGCGAGGGCCGTCGCGATATGATCGCCGCGCTCACCGCCAAAGGTATCAAGCCGATCGCGCTCGAAGAGAGCGATTCGAAACACGGCTCGGTGGAGTCTCTGCAGGACTCCAGAAAATGCGCCGACCTCTTCAAAAAACACCGTGAAGAAATCGACGGCGTCGTGGTTACGCTGCCGAATTTCGGAGACGAACGCGCCATCGCCAACACGTTGCGCTGGGCGAATCTCGGCGTTCCCGTCCTGATGCAGGCGACTCCAGACACGCCCTCGCGCATGCTGATCACCCATCGGCGCGACAGCTTTTGCGGAAAAATGTCCGCCTGCAACAACCTCGCGCAGTACGGAATCCCCTACTCGCTAACCACGCTGCACACCGAAGCGCCCGACTCCGACACCTTCGCTAAGGATTTGGACTGGTTCCTGGCCGTTTGCCGCGTCGTCAAAGGTCTCAAACGTCTCCGTATCGGCGCCATCGGCGCGCGTCCCGCGGCGTTCAACACCGTTCGTTACAGCGAAAAAATCCTCGAAGCCCACGGCATCTCCGTCGAAACGCTCGACCTCTCCGAAGTCATGGGCCGCACCGCACGCCTGAAAGACGACGACCCGAAAGTCACCGACAGAATCGCCGCCATCCGCAAATACGTTTCGACGCAAAGCATCCCCGATGCTTCACTGATCAAGATGGCCAAACTCGGCACCGTCATCGACACCTGGATGCGCGACACCGAAGTCACCATCAGCGCCATCCAGTGCTGGACCTCCCTCGAAGAATTTTTCGGCGTCGTCCCCTGCACCGTCATGAGCATGATGAGCGATCAAGGCCTCTCCAGCGCCTGCGAAGTCGACGTCGCCGGCGTCATCGGCATGCACGCTCTGCAGCTCGCATCGCAAACGCCCAGCGCGCTCCTCGACTGGAACAACAACTACGCCGACGATCCCGACAAAGCCGTCTGCTTCCACTGCAGCAACTTGCCGAAACATTTTTTCAAGGATGTCCGCATGGACTTTCAGGAAATCATCGCCGGCACGGTCGGCAAGGACAACACATTCGGCACCTGCGTCGGCCGCGTAAAAAGTGGCGCCATGAGTTTCGCGCGCTTCTCCACCAACGACCTCGCCGGAAAAATTTCCGGCTACGTCGGCCAAGGCGAGTTCACCGACGATCCCCTCGAAACCTTCGGCGGCGCCGGCGTAGTAAAAATCCCCCATCTCCAAAAATTACTCCGCTACATCTGCGAAAACGGCTTCGAACACCACGTCGCCGCAAATTTCTCCACGGTAGCGCATGCTGTCCACGAAGCCACCACCCGCTATCTCGGCTGGGATGTCAAAATGCACTCCGCCTGAGGCCAATAATTTCCCCGGGCAAATCGCGAACAGTGGTTGAGAGACTTAGTTAAGAGGTTAGATTTCCGAATGGATCTCGAGTTATGTTCCGGATGAGCTCAAAACCTTTGTCTGCAGATCTTGCATCCGTTTTCGCAATCGCAGATCCGGGTCTGCGTCTTTCCACAGCTCTAGGAAGCGTTCGACGGTCTGTTTGGCTTTTTCGCGCTCGCCTTTGGCAAGGTAATCGGCTGCAAGCGTAACGTGAGCCGCCAGCCACAACTGCTGAGTCTCCCACCCGATTGCCCGGTTCTGGAGTCCCATGAGCTTTTCGTACCAGGTGACGGCATCGTCCGTTTTTCCGGCTTGTTGATAAGCGCTCGCGAGAGCTTCAACGCTAAATGGCGTGCTGTTCTCCGAGTTTGAGAGGGTGAGCAGTTCGATCGCTTTGTCGGTCTGCTTCCCAGCAAGTGCAATCTCTCCTTGCAAAAGATGCAGATAGCCAGTCTGCTCAGCATTCTTGGAGTCCGTGAGCGGAGCGAGGAGAGTCTCTAACTTTTCTGCTTTGTCCAGAGCACCGGCGGCTGCGTACTGTCGCCCCAACCGCGTGCCAAAGATGACCTTTGGTCCGATAGCTGCGAAGTTGCTGAAAGCGGTGTCGAGCTCTCGCACCTCGGTGCGGTTATCTCCCTGGCCATCCGCCAGGATAGCGCGCCAAAGATGAACGCGCGCGATGCTCAGAGGAGCGTTTTGATTCTGCAGGATGGTCAGACACTCGTCGAGCAGCTTCCCCGCGCCGTCGTAGCGGCCATGATACAAGTCCAGTAGAGCCAAGGAACGCGCGCCATTTTCACGAGTTTCCGTCTTCTCCATCATGCTCGTGAAGATTTGCTGCGCCTTTTGTTCTTCCCCATTTTGGATGAGGGCAAACCCATACTCTCTGCCGACTTCTCCCGCAGCGAGCCAGTGTGGATCCAGCCGGAAGGCTTCGGCATAGGCGGCCAGCGCCTCCGGCAACTGATTCAGGGTCCGGTAGGCAGTAGCCATTTCTATATAAGTTCTGGCGTCGTCTCGGGCCACCCTGATGATTTCCTTGTACTGAGCGATGGCCTCCGGAGCGCGTCCGTGCGTGCGCAACAGGCGCGCATAATCGGAGAGCATGGTCCAATCGTCGGGATACTGGCTCAAATACGTACGATACAGGGTGTCCGCCTCGCTGACGTGCTCTAGATCAGTCGCATAGTTGGCTTGGATAATCATGCGCTCGCGGTCGGTGGTGCGCGAGGAAAGCGCGAGAGCCTTTTCGTATTCTTGTTTCCCCTCGACTGGCGCATTCACGAGGTAACCGAAATAGTCACTCCCGAGGGCTGCGTGGGCCATGGCAAAGTCCGGGTCGCTCTGGACAGCAGCGCGCAGCAGAGTTCGCGCCTCTTTGAACTTTCCCTGATGCCATAGTGCGGAGCCATCCGCGTACTGTTTGAGAGCCGTGAGTGAACTGGTTGTCACTTCCGGGAGCGGGCGGTCTGAGCGGTGAATTTGATAAAGCGATTCGCCGAGGTCGCGACGAACATCCCCGGCGATAACGTCTAGAGCATCCAGGATGTGATCCTCGCCGTAAGAGCGCTCCAGATAGGAGCGCACCGCCGCGCCGGTTTGCGGGTCGATCAACTCGGCGGAGAGCGCGTATTCCTGACCGGTGCGAGTGATGCTTCCGGTGATCAATCCGCGTATATTCTCTCGCTGACAAATTTCGCGCCCCACTTCGGGTGTGATCCGCTCCGTCTGGGATCTGCCCATCATCCTAAGAACCGGTCCGAAACGGACGCGCGGAAATATATTGGCATGACGCGATTGCTCAAGACTTACGGTAAATGCCGTGCCAAGGGCTTCATCAAAACGGGGATCGCCTGTTTGGTTTTCGAAATCGCTGACGAGAATGGAATCGCGTGCATTGAACGAAAACGCGGGCCTTCCGTAAAGTAGCCAGAAACCCAGGCCGCTCAGAATGACTAGCACCGCCGCAGCCGCTGCCGTCCAAGTCTTCCAGCGGCTATGCCGCCCACCGATCGCCGCTGTGGACTCGCCTGCCCCCTCCGAGGAGGCCGTTTCCGCCGCGACGGCAGTCCGGGCCGCCGGCGCAATCCGCTTCACCTCCGCCACAAACCGGTAACCGCGGCGCGGAACCGTCTCGATGTAGCGGGGCTTTTCGGCGTCGTCGCCCAAGGCCTCGCGCAGCTTCTTGACGGCGGTGTTCAACCCATCTTCGAAATCCACAAAAGTGTCTTCGGGCCACAACCGCTTCTGCAACTCGTCACGGGTAACAACTTGTCCCGCATTTTCCGCAAGCACATTTAACAAACGCAGAGGTAGATCCTGAATCTTGATGCGGGAACCGTTCTTGCGGAGTTCTCCTGACTGCAGGTCAGCTTCGTACGGACCGAACGCGATGGAGGGCTGAGAGCCTTTTGACGAGTCCATTGAGGTGCTCGAACTCTTGGCCGGGGACGCGAAGCGAATGCTAACACCCGCATTGGTGGTGCGCAAGGCTGCGATCTGTGCGCCTGGGTACGCCTCGGTACGCCCGTAAACGACGCTTTGTCAGTAACTTCGCTGTCCGGCAACAGTTCAGCGCCAGTTCGGACGGCGTCCATTGACCCCCTTTGAGCTTTTGCCACATTGTGCCCGCATTGTTCCACCGGAGTTGGACGCCAATGGGTTCAGTCGCAAACACCAAGGCTTTGAAGGACTTTGAGGAATTGCTTTCCGCCGCCTGGGCCGCGCAATTGGCAAAGCTGCGCGCACAACCAAATTCGGACGATAAAGACGCACGTGGCGGAGCCAGCGGAAAAGCTGAGGTAGGACTGAGCCGGCACGAGGCGCAAAGCGGCGAGGGAGAAGATGGCCATGATTAGCGAGGCAGAGTGGAAAGCAACGCGACGCGAAGAGGCGGGCAGGTGGCTCGCTAGAGCAACTCGGTTCGGCATCGCCGCTGCGGCGGTTCTAATCTTTGCCGTGCTTCCGCTCCAGGCGCAGACCGAGAAGGTGCTCTACAGTTTCACAGGAGCAGTTGGAAGTGGTCCCGACGGAGCAAATCCTGGCGCTAACCTGCTTAGGGATGCGGCGGGCAACCTCTACGGCACAACCCAATTCGGCGGCACGTCCGGCAATGGAACCGTGTTCGAGTTGGTCAACTCCAACGGAAGCTACACAGAGAAAGTGCTGTACAGCTTCGCGGGTGCAAGTGCAACATCCAGCGATGGATCACTCCCATTGGCTGGCCTGGTTATGGACTCATCGGGCAACCTATACGGCACTGCCTCGGGGGGCGGCGCTTTCGGCGCCGGAATCGTATTTGAGTTAGTCAACTCGTCGGGGAACTACACAGAGACGGTGCTGCATAGCTTCGGCAGCCCATCAAAAGCCGATGCTCAAGGACCTCAAGCAGGTTTGGTTATGGACTCACACGGCAACCTTTTCGGTACGACCGTAGTTGGCGGTGCTTCCGACTCTGGAACCGTGTTCGAGTTAGTCAACTCGTCGGGGAACTACACAGAGACGGTGGTGTACAGCTTCACAGAGGCGAACGGCGATGGCGGATTCCCCTACGCGGGTTTGATCGTGGATTCAAAGGACAACCTTTACGGCACTACCTCGCTCGGCGGCGCTTCCAGAGTCGGGACCGTGTTCGAGTTGGTCAACTCCTCAGGGACTTATTCAGAGACGGTATTGTACAGCTTCACAGGGACGAACGGCGATGGCCGAGGCCCTATAGTCGGCTTGGTTAGAGACTCATCGGGTAACCTCTACGGCACTACCCAATTCGGCGGTCCTTCCACGGCCTGCGGCACCAAGCTCGGATGTGGGGTTGTGTTCGAGCTGGCCTTTTCCAACGGGAGCTATACGGAAACGGTGCTCCACACGTTCACGGGCCTGTCAGGCAACGATGGAGGAACACCTCTTGGCTTGGTCATGGACTCAGCCGGCAATCTTTACGGCGTTACTGAAATCGGCGGCGCTTCGGACGCTTCGAACACATGCGTTTACGGGTGCGGAACCCTGTACGAGCTGCTCTCGTCAGCGGGTTATGCGGAGACGGTGCTTTACACTTTCCCGACCTTCGCCGGCGATGGGTTGGTTCCTGACGCAGCGCTGGTCATGGACTCAGCGAACAATCTTTACGGCATCACCTCGAGCGGCGGTTACACCACTGGCCCCTCAAGCGGCGGAGGTCAGACGGCCTGCCCCAGCGGGTGCGGGACTGTGTTCGAGTTCACAGCCGGTTCGGCCCCATTTGCTCAGTACTCGAATATTGGGCCGATAAATTTTGGGGCAGTGCAAGTGAATACCACTGGCTCCCAACAGCTCACGCTTACGAACACCGGGGAGGCCGCGTTCCTGCTCAATGGCATCTCCCTGCAAGGCACGAGCTCGGCGTTTTCGATTGCAAACGTGGTCTGCAACGGCACCACGGTTAGCGCCCCGTATTCTTCTTTTTCCGTAACTCTGGCATCGGGTCAAACGTGTACAGTGACCTTGCAGTTTCTTCCCACGCTCAATCAAAACGGCTATGCAGAGGATTTAGTCTTCTCGACGACTGTTACAAATAGCAATGCGTCGGCAGGACCGGGGGGAACCGGGCAGGCCATGCTGCTTGTCGGAGACGGCGTTGAGCCGTTTGCGTCTTACTCGCCGGCACAGCTCAGTTTCGGCAACGTCACCCTGAACACGCCCTCCACTCAAACCATCACGCTCACGAATACCGGCACCGGGCCGCTTACAATTCAGCTAGTAAAGATTTCGCCGATCGGAACCGGTTTTTCCTACAGCCAAGTCGTATGTGATACCACAGTAGAGCCTAACCCCCTTCCTTCGCCGCTCACCGTAAGCCCAGGCGTCTCCTGCACTTTCACCGTGCAATTCGATCCCTCTGCTCCGGGATCTACCTCGGGATCGCTCGGATTCGCGGATAACGCCGTGGTGGGAGAGAGCAATCTGACCAGCACGGGCATCAGCGGTACGTTGTTTCAGCAGAATGTGCCGCTCTCTGGCACCGGTGTGGCGTTAACCACAACCACGACATTCACGACCAGTTCCACTTTCCATGGCCAGACATTACCGTCGGGTGTCGCGTTGGTAGGAAATCCGGTCACGGTGAACTTCACGGTGAAACCGGCATCTGGCAACGCCATCCCAACTGGCACTGTAATTGTCACCGACGGTGGCCTCGGCGACACTTGCGCGCCCTCTCCGTCGCCTTTTACTACTGGCACCGACACCGGCTCCTGCACAGTGACGATTGCGACATTCCCTGTGGGGGGAGAAACCTCGCTTACAGCGGCGTACACCTCAAATTCAAATGCGTTTCTCTCGAGCACTTCGAGCGCGCTCGCCGAAGCGGTTGTCGAGGGTGTTGTTCCCTGCAGTGGGGCCATCGCTCCAGTGACGGTCCACCAGACGACCACGGTGCAGGGCTCGCCACAGCCGGGCTCGGTCATCGAAACCTTCACCGTCTGTCTCGCAGGCAATCTCAATCTCGTTAACGTTCCACTCGCCGTTCACGTCCTCGAATGTCTCCCGTTTGGCTCATGCACGGTCATGATCAATCCCCTTGCGGGTTCGCCGGGCGTGTACACCGTGAGCGTTAAAATAGTGACATCCGATGCTGGCAACGGTACTGCTTCCTTGCCGGTTCTCCGGCCACGGGGTGGACCGGGAACTTGGCCGCCGACCCGCTTCGCGTTCGCCGCGCTTCTGGCAATCTTGCTCGCGTTCTTGTTGGCACGGCGCGGCGGAGGGCGTCCGCGGCTCGTGTACTCGGTGGCATTGATCCTTGCGTTTGTTCTGGCAGGCATTTCCGGCTGTGGTGGCGGGAACAGCTCCAGCGCAGGTCTCACTCCGCTCGGCCCGTTCGTCGTAAACCTAAACGTCGTCGCCGGCAACTTCAGCGCCAATGTGCCGCTGAACGTGACGGTAATAAAATAAGTCAACCCATCACCTAGCGGACGTTCTAGGCGAACCCTCTAACCCGGAGGAGTTCCTCCGCCATTACAGAACGATTACCGAAAGGGTGTACTATCGCCGGCGGAGCCCCCACGCCTACATGACGCCCGCACTTTCGTCCGAGCAGGACTCAGCTCTCACCGGCCACCGATTCTTTTTCCTCTTCCTTCTTCTCTTGGCCACTCTAATTCTTTTTCCCTATGCACAATCGAGCCGCTTCGGCCACTACACCTTTCTCGTAATCGGAAGTTCCGCCATCCTCATCAGTGTTTACGCGGCAAAAATCCACCGGGGCCTGCTTGTCCTTGCCATCCTCCTTGCCATTCCCACGCTGTTCCACCGCATCTTCCTTACCAAAGCTGAGCTGAGCTCGTTTTCCATATTCAACGTCGTCGTCAGCCTAATTTTTGACTTGCTCATTGTCGTGGTCATTTTCCGCCATGTCTTCGCCAGGGACCGCCCCAATTCCGAAACCATCTTCGGAGCACTCTGCATATATCTGCTGGTAGGATTCAGTTTTGCCAGCCTCTACGAAATGATAGCCGCCGCACGGCCAACCGCTTTTTATTTCGATCCGCACACCAACCTTCATGCCGTTCCCGCCCGCTTCGATTTCATCTACTACAGTTTCTGTACCATGACCTCGCTCGGCGCTGCCGGCATCACCGCCGTCTCTCCTCAAGCCCGCTCCATCACTGTCCTCGAAGCCATCCTCGGCGTCCTCTACCTCGCCGTCCTAATCGCCCGTCTAATGGGCGCCTACCGCCCCAACCCCAACGCCTGACCAAGCTCTCATCGTGTCGCTTTCATCCCGACAGCCCGTTACACGGCTTGCCCGTCCCTTTCAACTGTCAATTGCTTGCCCTGAGCGTAGTCGAAGGGCCAACTCTTCAAGTACAATCCCGGCGCTCTATTCAGGAGCCAAGTTCACCATGGGGGATCGATGAGCGCTAGCCTACGGCTCCAGGAAATCCGCGACGGTTTCGAGCGCCCCTTTTGGGTCGCAAACTTCAGCGAAATTTTTGAGCGCATCGCTTACTACGCCACCACCGCGGTGCTGGCTATTTATCTAAGTGAACAGCTCCATTTTTCGGCTCAGTTGACAGGTTGGCTCGTCGGCACTTTCGGCATGATCGTTTATTTCTTGCCCATCCTCGGCGGGACACTGGCGGACCGCTTTGGCTTCCGCAAATCCCTGCTCTTCGCTTATCTCATCATGTCGATCGGCTACTTTCTTCTTGGTTCGCTTTCGGCGCCATGGATGGAATCGACTCGGCACGCCTTGGGAGACAAATGGCTGGTGATGGCAATCCTGTTGATACCCGCCATGGGCCCCGGTGTGGTGAAACCCTGCGTGGCGGGGACCACGGCTCGCGCATCAAGCGAAAACGTTCGCTCGATCGGTTACTCCATTTACTACACGCTCGTAAACGTCGGAGGGGCACTCGGCCCCATCCTGGCCTTCGTCGTCCGTAAGCAACTGGGCCTGGGGATTGAAAATGTATTTCGCCTCGCGTCCATCAGTGTCTTTCTCATGTTCTGGACTACTCTCTTCTTCTATCAGGAACCTTCGCGCTCGGGCGAACAATCGGTCGGAAGCGTCTGGACGGCAATGAAAAACCTGTTCGTAGTGTTGGGTAATGTACGGTTTCTTTCGTTCCTGCTAATTTTCTCGGGATTTTTCGTCGTGTTCTGGCAGCAATACATTTCCATGCCCCTGTTCATTCGGGGTTATGTTGACGCCAATGCGGATGTGGACTTGTTGCTTTCTGTGGACGCAATTGTAGTCATTTGTTTTCAGATCTTGATGGCCTACGTGACGCGGAAAATGTCCTCCTTTGGAGCCATGTCCTTAGGCATCTTGATTACGGGACTTGCGTGGGTCATTCCCGCGATTCACCCGTCCGTTCCCCTCTTTGTTGTTGCCCTGGTTTTCGTAGCCCTCGGCGAGGTTATCCAAGTGTCGCGCTACTACGAATATGTTTCGCGGCTTGCACCGCCGGGGCAGCAGGGACTTTACATGGGCTTCGCGTTCCTGCCGATCGCAATCGGGTATTTCATCGCAGGCCCGCTCGGTGGGTTCCTGGTGCACCACTACGGCGAAGTAGTGCATCGGCCCCAGCAGATGTGGTGGGTGATTGTCGCGGTCGGAGTTTTCACGACAGTTCTTATGCTGCTCTACGACAAGTTCATGAAACCCGGAACAGTGGAGAAATACGCCGCTTAGTTCACTTCGGGACGGCAAGAACATCGCACATGCAAACGTTTGAAGCAGTTCATTTTTTGATTAAGAACGAAGGTGGGAGAACTGATGACTGCTTCAATTCACCATGCGGCGGAGCGAAGCGAGCGCCTGCCGTGCCAGCGAATATCGTGGTTCAATTTCAAGCGCCTCTTGAAAACACTTCATCGCGCGCGCAAACATTTCCTTGCCCAGATACGCGCGGCCCAAATTGTAGTGAGGAAAATGGCGCGGCTCATAGCGGCGGGCTTCGATGGCGCGCTCGAGCCACGGAATTGCTTCATCGAACCGGTTCAGCTCGATCAGATATGCCCCGATGTCGTTGTAAGGATTGCCAAACTCAGGATCGACTTCTATCGCGCGCTTGCACTCGGCGATGGCGTCTTCGATGCGGCCTTGAAAATGGTACGTCCAGCCGAGAAACGTGTAAGCCTCGGCAGTCGGGTGCAATTCGAGCGAGGACTGATAGAGCTCCACGGCCCGGTCGTAGTCGCCCTCCATCTGGGCCTGATAAGCGTCCTGGAGGATTTCCCACGCCCTAGTCAGGGTTTCCTGGCTCATGGTGTAAATTGTTAACACACGGTTTTGAGGGCGTCAAAAGTACGAGAGTCCCATCGGTGCACAGGAGCAACCTGTACTTTGTGCCGGGTCGCGGGAGTGGAAATTGCGGCCATAAAAAGAGAAGATGGGTGCGCACTCTGCAGGCTGCATAACACGCTACACAGCAAAGTAGTTCGCACGGGAAGATGCTGGCGCTCAAAGATTTTTGCTGTCCATGACGAAGGGGGAGACGTGAAGCGAAACTATCTGATTCTTGGAACCGCGCTGTTGGGCATGTCGGTAGCGGTTTTGGCGCAGGATCCGGCGACAAAGCCGGCGCCAAAAAAGACGACGACGGCCAAAGGCTCCGCAACCAAAGGCAAGGAAGTGTTCGATCAGAAATGCGGCGTCTGCCATTTTGCGGATAGCGACGCGAAAAAAATCGGCCCCGGGCTAAAAGGAATCTCCAAACGCGGCACGTTTACGGTCAACAATAACAAAGTCACCGACGACAATCTGAAAACCTGGATCGAAAACGGCGATTCGCTGATGCCCCCGTTCAAGGATGTCCTGGACGAACAGCAGATCAAGGACGTCATCGCCTACGTAAAAACGCTGTAGCCTGTTTAAAATGATTGCCACTCGCCAGCTTGCATGTTAGCGGGCCACTGCGAAATTCCGCGCGTGAAATTGGATTTCGCGGGACTTTCGGAAATTCGCGGAAATAAAAAAGCCCCCGATGGACTGAGTGATCAGGCCATCAGGGGCAAACTCAAACGGGACACCCACCCAGGCACCTAGCGCGGTCTGAAGTGGCGGCCTGCAAACTCTGCATAAGAGCGCTAGCCGGTTCTTGTGCGCTGTGTCCGGGCCTATTCTCTGCGAAGCAGAGAATCTACTTCAGGACGGCGTCCTTGAACGCCTTCGCCGGGCGCAGGCGAACTACGGTCTTGGCCTTGATCTTGATCGCTTCGCCCGTTTGCGGGTTACGGCCCATGCGCGCCTTGCGGTGCGCTTTCACGACGCGGCCAATGTTCGGAATAACGAACTTGCCCGCGGCGCCCTTGGCTTCTTTCACCGCAAGCTTGAAGAGCTCTTCGAAAAAGAGCACTGCGGTTTTCTTGGGTGTGCCGACTTTTTCTGCAATGTGCGACACGATCTTGCTCTTGCTCATTGGCTTGGCTGCCATCTAGTCTGCTTATCCTCCTGTATTTACTTTCCACCCCGAAACGAGCGGGGCAGGCCGCGAGCGAAAATCCCCTGTGTTTCTGCGGAAAAACTCGGGCCGTTGGGCACTATAGCCAAGCTGAAAGCGGAACGCAAGGAAAAATCGCAAAAAAGGCCGGAAAAATGCGGATTTTTGGCGAGGCGCTTGTGAATAACGCGCAGAAATGCCGCTTCCCGCAGTTTGCCGCGTAAAAATCTCTTCGATTAGAGATCGGCGAGGCCGGAATAGAAATGCGCGATGGCTTTGATGCCGCCGAAATAATTTTCGAGAGCGAGATGCTCATCCGGAGCGTGCGCGTTTTCGTCGGGGAGGCCGAAGCCGATGAGCACGCAGGGAACTTTGAAGGTGTCATGCATCTGCGTGACGAAGGGGATGGAGCCGCCTTCGCGAATGAAGGCTGCTTTTTTTCCGAAGCCCTTTTCGAGGGCGGTCTGAGCGATTTTGAAAATGGGTGCGTGAAACGGTGCGACCCAGGGCTTGCCGGTGCTTAGCACTTCGAATTTGCATTTCACGGACTTGGGCAAAAGTTTGCGCACGTGTTTTTCGACGAGCGCGGCAATTTTGTGCGGATCCTGGTTGGGAACGAGGCGCGTGGAAAATTTCGCGTAGGCTTTCGAGGGGATGACGGTCTTGGCGCCTTCGCCTTGGTAGCCGCCCCAAACGCCGTTTAGTTCCAGAGTCGGCCGCGTCCAGAGTTGCTCGACAATTGTAAATCCTTTTTCGCCGAAATAGCCTGGCGCGCCAACAGCTTCCTCGAAAGCTTTTTTCTTCCAGGGCAGCGCGTTCAATGCTTTGCGCTCTGGCGCGGAAATTTTTGCGACTTTATCGTAGAAGCCGGGCACGGTGACGCGGAAATTTTTGTCGTGCAGCTTGGCGAAGAGTTCAGAGAGAATCGTCAAGGGATTGGGAACCGCACCGCCATATACGCCGGAGTGGAGATCGCGCGCGGGGCCGGTAAGTTCAATCTGGTAATAATTTAATCCGCGCAATCCGTAGGTAATGGATGGCACGCCCTTCGCAAGCATAGATGTGTCGGAAACGACGAGCGCGTCAGCTTTGAGCTTTTCCTTATTTTTCTGCACGTAGTCCCAGAGGCTGACGCTGCCTACTTCTTCTTCGCCTTCAATCAGGACTTTTACGTTGACGGGGAGCTTGCCATTTACTTTCTGAATGGATTCGAGTGCCTTCAGATGGATGTGAACCTGGCCTTTGTCATCGGCGGTGCCACGGCCAAAGAGATTGCCATTGCGGACTGTGGGTTCGAAGGCAGGCGAAGTCCAAAGATCGAGCGGCTCCGCTGGCTGCACATCGTAGTGGCCATAAAAGAGGACGGTGGGTTTGCCGGGAGCATCGAGAGATTCGGCATACACAAGCGGATGAAGATTTGTGGGAACGATTTCAATTTTCTGGAAACCAGCAGCGCGAAGATTGTCTGCAACCCAGCGAGCCGCGCGCTCGATGTCCGGTTTGTGTTCGCTCTTGGCACTCACGCTGGGAATTCGCAAAAATTCGCAAAGTTCCGCCAGATGCTTGTCGCGATTACCTTCTATAAATTCAGCAAGGTTCCTCATGGGGCTCCCGGGGCGATGAGTCCTTTCGAATAAATTCCAGCGAAACCTGGTGCTTATGTATGTGCAGCGGAATGAGTGCGGACTTACAAAACAGCCCTCAGCTGCTTTTTCCTATTCTAGAGCCACGCCAGCCTTGCGCACAAGCGGACGGGCGAGGAGCCCACAGCCGAAAGGGGCGCGGAGGACATAAAAATGCGAGCAGTATTCTTAGGTATCAAGAATGCGCCGCAGTCACAACCTAAACCGCGAGCGGCTGTGCCATTTCCTAAAAACCAACAAAAGCAGCTTTTATGCATTTTGTGTACTTGCATTAATCGGTGCACTTAACTATGGTTAATATGATGTTACTTAAAACCATGGACGCCTGTGGAACGCCTTCGGAGAAACGGCTCTGCCTGGGTGGAGTCTGAAAGAGCCTTTTGGGAGAAACGGACTGACCGGATGAGGGCGGGAATCCGAGTTGCGGTATTACTATCGGCTCCATGGGCGGGATGGTTGATTGTGCCGGGCCCGGTGTCTGGACAGGGAGAGACTACGAGCGCCATCGTGGGGCAGGTGAGCGATGCGAGCGGGTCGGACATTGCGGGCGCAAGCGTGACCATCGTAAATGTAGCGACCGGATTGAAGCGGAGCGCTACAACCGATGAGGCGGGCAGGTTCAACTTCGCGCAGTTGATTCCCGGCACGTACATGGTGAACGTGGAAGCCGAGGGGTTTGAACCGCAGAAGAATGAAGGCGTCCCTGCCGGGCTGGGGCAGAAGCAGACGGTCCATTTCAAATTGAAAGTGGCGCAAGCGCGAGAAAGCATCGAGATACGAAGCGATGCCGCGATTCTCAACCCGGAGAACGCGAACACATCCACGACGCTCAATGCAAAGACACTGGAGAACTTGCCCAATCCAGGAGGTGATTTGACGTATCCGCTGCAGTTTGCGGCGGGGGCACTGATAAACACGGCGGGAAGCGGGAATGATTTTGTGGGGGGCACGAATGGCTACGGAAACGTGGAGTTCAACGGGCTTCCCGCTCTTTCAAACGGATACATCGTTGATGGACTGGAAACGAACGATCCGCTGACGAACTTGAACAGCGGGCTTTCGACGAACCTTGTCCTCGGCTTGAATTCGATCTCGGAAGTGACGGTCAATACGCTTTCGTATGGGGTGGATGAGGGGCGATATGGGGCGGCGCAGGTCAATTACGTAACAAAATCGGGAGCGAACCAATTTCACGGGAACCTGTATGAGCTGTGGAATGGGTCGAAATTCAACGCGGCCGACTTTTTTACCAACGCGACGCCAGGGAATCATAAACCGCGCTCGACAGTGAACCATTTCGGCGGAAGCTTGGGCGGGCGGATTGTGCGCGACAAGCTGTTTTTCTTTTTCGACAGCGAATGGGTGCGGATTGCGCTGCCTATCGTCACGGAGGCTACGGTTCCGACACCAGCATTTCAGGGTTACGTTTTGCAGCAACTGCCTAAGGGCGGAACCGATGTGGTAACAGGCTCAGTCTATCAGCCAGCGCAGCAGCTAGTGCCCTTCTACCAGAAGATGTTTTCGCTTTATGGAAACACGAGCGGCACGCCTTTGGCTGTGTTGGGATGCCCGTTCGACGCGGGAGGAGGCGCGGCAGCTGTTCCGAATGATGGGAATGGGTGTGCGAATCGGCGCAGCGTATCGCACTCGAGTGACGATCACGAACAAGTGCAAACAGTGCGGATGGATTACAACATCAGCGAGAAAAACACGACCTGGTACCGTTTTCAGACGGACAACGGCTTGCAAGCGGCGTTCACCGACCCGATTAATCCTGTGTTCAATGCGATTTCGCCCCAGCCGCTGTATTCGTTTGCAGCGGGATATACGCATGTTTTCTCGCAGAACCTGGTGAACTATTTCAATCCGGCGTTTTCATGGTATGCGAGTCTCTTTGGCCCGAGCAACTTGCAGCAAACGCTTGCCGCATTGCCTTTCGTGTTGCAAGGGAGCGGTGCAAATGCGCCATTCACGACCCTCGGAGGGTTAGACAATACTTGGGTCCAGGGAAGACGGGCTTCGCGATTCTTCATCAACGACAATCTGGCGTGGAGCCACGGAACACACGAGTTACGCTTTGGAACGAATACGCGGATCCTTCGGCTGAATGATTATGACTTTGGAGAAGGAACGGTCCCGACAGTCGTCTACACGACCCTGCCGCAATATATATATGGGGTGGCATCGACGGCAACGCAGACGTTTCCAACAGCGGCGAACGAGCCGTTCAATTTTCTGAATGTGGACCTCTACGCGCAGGACACGTGGAAGGTGACGCGAAAACTGACGTGGACATTTGGAATCCGCGATACCTTGAATTCGAATCCGTTAAATCCGCATGAACAGATCGCGCGCCTCGTCGGTTCGTTCGCCTCGATTTCGCACGATATCAACCAGCCGCTGAACGCAGCGATCCAAACACATCTCGGCAACGTGTTTTCTTCGACGCCGCTGGCTATTCTGCAACCAAGAACGGCGATCGCATGGCAGGTGGAACCCAAGACTCTGCTGCGCGCGGGCTTCGGCCTTTTCAGCGACATCCTTCCGGGTAGCATCGCCGATGTGGTGGGCGTCAACCCGCCATACGTCAAGACTTTTGAGGGAGGTTTGCTTGGAACGGCGGGCGGAACGGCCATCGCGCCCGGAGTGCCGAACAGCGCGGTTGACGCTACCGTGGCGGCGAATTCCGCTTTCACTTCTGGATTTCCGCAGGGGCAGCTTTCTTGCGCGTCCCCGCAGGCGCATGCTGCCACATGTCTTCCACCTGTAGCCATTACTGCGGTGCCAGATGGGGAACTGCATGCGCCTTACTTCATGGAGTGGAGTCTTGGCTTGGAGCAGCAACTGGGAAGCACGGGCAGCGTTCATGCGCAGTACGTGGGAACGCGAGCCGTTAATCAGCCATATCTGACGCAAGTGAACGGCTATCAAACAGTGTGCGCAGGATGTTTCACGCCGTTTCCTTACAGGCAGTCCACGGATCCACGGTTTGGGGCGGTGACGCAATTTTCCACCGGGGCGAACAGCCATTACGACGGCTTACAAATGACGGCCCAGAAGCGATTTGGAAATGGATTAACGGGACAGGTGAACTACACGTGGAGCCGGTGCATGGACACGGTGTCCAACGGCGGATTTTTGCAGTTTTCCGCGGGGGGGATTCTTTCGCCGCTTCCCGGAGATTTGGCGCGCGACTACGGGCCCTGCGATTACGACATCCGGCAGAACTTGAATGCGCAGTATGTGTATGCGCTGCCGCTGAAGACGAGAAACCGCGGCTTGGGGTACGTGGTGAATGGGTGGCAGGTTTCGGGAACGGTGTTTTGGCACAGCGGGATTCCGTTTTCGGTTTTGAGCACGCCGTATTCGGCGAATGGAAATGGCATTGTGAATGGAAGCGGGCCGCAATTTGCGAGCGTTGTCCCCGGCGTACCGCTTTACGAGCATGCTCCGATTCCGGGAGTGACGCAGCAGGGAACGGTGCAGTGGCTGAATCCGAATGCGTTTGTTTCAGCGGTAGACCCAAGCACGGGAGCGTGTGCGGGCGGAAACAGCACAAAAGACTGCCAGTTTGGCAATCTTGGACGAAACGCTCTGCGCGGTCCCGATTTTGCATGGAGCGATTTCTACATAACGAAATCGTTTCCGCTCAAAGAGAACTTGAAACTGCGGCTTGACACGCAATTTTTCAACGTATTTAACCATCCTAATTTCGGGCTGCCTAGTATCGTGCTGGCTGGAATCCCCGGGAAACCTTCGACGCAGACAGGATTTGGAGCGCTGACATATGCAACTTCGCCGCCGACGGGCTTGCTGGGGGTAGGCTTGGGGGGAGACAGCACGCCTCGGATGATCGCGTTTCAAATGCGTCTAGAATTTTAGGGGGGCGGGCCGACGGTGCTTCTGGAGAATGCCTCTTCTGCGGGCCAGTTCACGGTGCTTTTGGAAGAGGCCGATGATTGCAGTATGACCGGGAGAAGCACTCTGACATCCTGACCCAGCGGGCGGCGCTCTCCGCGGAGCCGTTCGCTCGAGAAGTCGCAGTGTCTTCACCGGAGATCTAGAAGCTCGGCTTCTGCTGCAGTTGCTGGCGAGTCTTATCGCGCTCCTCTTGCTGGACGGCGAGGAGTTTGTACGCAACGTAGTATTTATAGATGTTGGCGACGTATGTGACCGTCTCTGTTCCGACCCTTGCCGCGGCGACATACTCCACGTTGCCAAACCAAACATTCGGGTCAAGACCCTCTTTCGCTGCCTCTTCGCGCAGGGAGTGAATCCTGCCCGGACCTGCGTTGTAAGCGGCAAAGGCGAAGAGGAGTTTGTTCGTGTCGTCCATCGGCTCATTGGCAAAATACTTGTCGACCATAAACCTGATGTATTTCACTCCCGCGTGAATGTTGGCTTCCTTCTGATGGATGTCGCCGACTTTCATTTGCTCACCAGTTGTTGGCATCAACTGCATAATGCCCATAGCTCCTACGCCGCTTTTTGCATCCTGATTCAGCGTCGATTCCTGGAACCCTTCCGCCATCATCAACAGATAGTCCAGGTTGTATTGAGAGCCATATTTTTGGAACAACGAGACCGTCTCTTGAAATTTCTTCAGTTCGCCCGGTGTAATCGAATTCTTCAGCATTTTGTCACTCTGCGCGTATCGCCCAATTACGGCGTTTCCGAAGGCGGTCCCCTGTTTATGAGTCTTCACGAACTGATCGATCGTTTCCTTCAACTTTGGACTATTCTTGCGCATGGCCCATGCGATCTGCCCGGAGTCATCCAGAACAACGTCTGGATTGGGTCGAATATTGGTATAGATTTTTCCCCATAGAGCTGGGAGATAAGCCTTGGTGATCACAATAGGAACCAACCCCGCGTTGAGCATCTCCAAGAGGTCTTCGTCTTCGAGATTTTCCGGGGCGAGTCGCAGTTTTATCTCCGCTTTGCCCTGACTTTTGAATCGAGCGTTCAGAGTATTGAGCCGCTCCCAATAGCTGGAGCTCTTGCGGACGAAGACGTCTTGCCCAGAGAGATCATCGATGGAATGAAGGACAGGAGAATGAGGACCGGTAACGGCAATTTCCTTTACTCCAATTACCACCGGATCGGAAAAATCGACAATCTTGGACCGTTCGGGCGTGATCTCCAACGTACCGACGGCGAGATCTCCTCGCCCTTCCGTAAGCCGGGGCAGCACCTGGTCGCGTGGGACGGGTATGAACACAACGTGAAACTTCGTGTTCTTCACCTTTTGGGGATATTTAAGATTGACCCAATCTTCAAACGCCTTCATGTATTCATACGCGCTGCCGTGCTGCACGCCGTTAATCACGTAATAATGCGACTTGGAATAGGTCACAAGAACCCGAATGAAGCGGCGCGGCTGCAGCATCGCGTCAAAATCGCCCGTCCACGGAACGCCCTGAAGACTCGGAGCCGCCGGCGCTGGATTAGTTTGGGCCGGGGACGCAGCCTTGGTTTGGGCGAAGGCCACCGATGCAGTAAGCGACGAGACGAGGAGAAAAAAGCTGAGAGCTATCAGTCGTAGTTTCATTCGCTTCCTCCTTGTCCCAAGCCTGGAATTGTTTACGCCTGCCACTTTCGGGCCTTGGCGATGGAATCGAACAACCAAGTTCCGAATCGCACTATTCGCAACCATTTAACGTAGGCCTTCCGAAAGGTATATTCCCTTTCTAATCAGGGTCATGGGTCCAAGGCCTAGCCTGAGCGACGGTAGTTTCCGCACGGGCGATAGGGCAGCGAGTTTAGAGAGGGTATTTTGGAGCGGCGGGGGCGAATACTGTTAAAACTTACAGTATCGCCCTGTACTTTCTTATGGTCCCCTCCCCTCGTTGTCGAAATGGGGACATGGTCTAAAGGCTAAATGCCTGCCTCTAAGGACGCGCCCTCAGCCTGGCGATATCCCGATCGCGATGAGGAGAGTCTGTCGTCAACCTTGGGGTATGGACCGGAAGTTCATTGAGGAGAGGTTCCGAGTCAGAAGGGAGATCGACCGTGAGAAATCGTCGTGGTTCCCGACTATGGTTGACAGTGCTGGTGGCTGTCTCCCTGATATCGCTGCCTGCAAGCCTCTTAGCACAGGCCAAAAAACCTAACATCGTAGTCATCATGTCGGACGATGTCGGCATCTGGAACATCAGCGCTTACCACCGCGGCATGATGGGCGGGCGCACGTTAAATATTGACCGGATAGCAAGTGAAGGCGCATTGTTCACCGATTACTACGGTCAGCAATCCTGCACAGCAGGGCGAGCCGCATTCATTCTTGGCCAGACGCCGTTCCGCACCGGCCTGCTAAAGGTCGGCCTGCCCGCCGCAAAACAAGGTTTGCAAGACAAGGACCCGACGATTGCTGAACTGCTCAAGCCGCTCGGCTATGCAACTTCGCAGATCGGCAAGAATCATCTGGGCGACCGCAATGAGTACTTGCCCACGGTCCATGGCTTCGACGAATTCTACGGGATCCTCTACCACCTTAACGCCATGGAGGAGCCCTACCAGGCGGACTATCCGAAGGGTGCCGCGTTCCGCGAACGTTTCGGCCCGCGCAATATTGTCGACAGCAAAGCGACGGACGTTGATGACCCAACCACCGATCCGCGCTGGGGCCGAGTCGGCAAGCAGACGATTGCGGACGGTGGTCCGCTGCCTCCACACCCGAACATGGACCCCGCTGCCAAGTTCAACATGGAAAATGTCGACCCTGAACTCATTCGCCGTTCTAATGACTTCATGGATCGCTCTGTAAAGGCAGGCAAGCCGTTCTTCCTTTGGTACAATTCGACGCGCACGCATGTCTGGACTCATCTTTCTCCGAAATGGGAGAACAAGAGCGGCTTTGGTCTCTACGCCGATGCAATGATGGAACTCGACTGGGAAGTGGGCGAGATCCTCAAAAAGGTTGATGACCTCGGTATAGCTGACAACACAATTGTGTTGTTCACTAGCGATAACGGTGCAGAGATTTTCAGTTGGCCGGATGGCGGCAACCACCCGTTCCGAGGCGAGAAGGGAACCACCTACGAGGGTGGATTCCGTGTGCCCATGATGGTGAAGTGGCCAGGCGTCATCAAGCCCAACACCATCATCAACGACATCATGTCGAGCGAGGACTGGATGCCGACCTTGGTGGCTGCGGCTGGTGTACCTGACGTCAAAGAGAAGCTATTGACAGGCTACAAGGCTGGCAGCAAGACCTTCAAAAACCACCTCGACGGCTACAATTTTGTGCCTTTCTTTAAAGGCGAGGTTGCCGAGGGGCCGCGCCACGAGTTCTTTTACTTCTCGGACAACGCCGACCTCAACGCCGTACGTTACGACGCCTGGAAAATTAGCTTCAAAACCATCGAGGGCAATCTCAACACAGGCAAAGAGGAGTCGACCAACGTTCCGCTGGTAACCAATTTACGGGCAGATCCCTGGGAGCGTTATCAAACGGAGTCGATGCTCTACGGTCGCTGGTGGGGCGACAAACTGTGGACGCTGGTTCCTGCCGTCCAAATTGTGGGACAATTTCTCGGGACGTTTAAAGAGTATCCGCCGAGCCAGGTATCCGGCTCGACCAGCGTGACCCGGTTCCTCGAAGCCATCCAAAATGGAGCCGCAGGAAGTGGCAAATAACGAGATATGTGCTGATTCGATTTTAAAACCAGCGTGGGCCGCTTCATCGGAACGCGCCCCACGCTTTCACCGCGGAAGCAAACCGGATTGCCGAGGGTATTAGGCTAACTCGGAAACTGATCGCCTTACGCCGCTGCAAAGTCCTTCCATGAGAAGGCTGGTGAGAGTCGAGAATGTTCTTCTTCTTTCCTGTAAGGATATTTTTCTCCTTCTGTTTTCTCCTTCTTTCCTGTGGGTGCTTTGCATTCGAGCCAACCCGCCTCATTCGCTCTCCCCTTAACTTTCTTTAGCTCCAAACATTTGGGAGCGGGCCAGTTCCACCTCATGACGTTCAGAGGTAATGACGGACAATCCTTCACTGGCGGCAAGACCTACCATCTCAACGTTCCGGCAAATGCACCTGTTACGCAGTATTGGTCCGCGGCAGCCTGCAACCCTTGCCCACTCACACGCTCATTCGTAATATGCAGTTGGCCAGTCGTTCCTCCCGGACGCCGGGTCTGCAAAGGAATGCTGACGGTTCATCTGATATTTACTTCGCACCCAAAACTCCAGTAGGCAAAGAATCGAATTGGGTTCCTACCGACCCCAACGGCAACTTCGAAGTCCTTTTCCGCTTCTACGGACCGCAGAAGCCGCTCTTCGATAAGACGTGGAAGTTTCCAGACATTGAAAACGTCGAATAAACGACTGGGAGCTCAGCAGCAGACCTTCGGGGATCCGAAGGAAGAAGTTCCAGTTGAAAGGAAACGCAAGAAGCTGGCCCGAGCATCGTAGTGGCGGACACAAGAGCCTCCCGCACCCTGTCAATTTTGACAGTACACATAGACTCGCAGATTTGCGTCACTAGTAGCTTCCATGACAAGTCTTTTGTGGAGCGTCTATGGAAGTGCTGTCTTAACCTTTCTCAGCCCACAGCTACGATGAGTACTTAGGATTTTGCCCGGGCATTCAGGCAAGCAATCAAGTGAGTCACTAGGAGAAGAGAAATGAAGCTCAGAGCTGCAGTTCTTTCCGGAATTGTTTTGTTGTTAGGAACCACGGCGTTCGCTCAGGATTACCCCAAGGTAGAAACATCACCGGCGTTCATGTACATCCGCACGCCTACGTCTTTCACTGTTCCGTTAACGGCTCCGGTGGCGCCGGGCGAGAGCTTTAGCGCAGATTTTAATTGCGTTGGCGGTGGCGGCACGATCGCGTACAACGTGAGCAGCGTGGTCGGCATAGCGGCGGACTTGGGTGGCTGCAAATATGTTGGTAATACAGTTCCGGCCTTGTCTTCAAAACTTAGCGGCAGTGATTTTACCTATATGTTCGGGCCGCGGTTTACCTATCGAAAGAACAGCAAGGTCCAACCGTTTGCCGAGATCAACTTCGGCGGGAATCGCCTTAAGCTCAGCTGCGACAGCGGGACTACGTGCAATGGCGTTTCCTATAGCAAGAATGCTTTCGCTATGACGGTAGGTGGCGGCTTTGACATCAACATCAACAGGAAACTAGCCATACGGCTCATCCAGGCGGAGTACCTCTACACCCGCTTTGGCAATGAATGCAATTTGGCGCTCTGCAGCAACAATAATAATCAGAACAGTTTTCGGCTAAAGAGCGGGATCGTCTTGAAGTGGGGCGGTGCTCCGCCTGCACCCCCGAACCGCGCTCCCGTGGCTTCCTGCTCCGCTAATCCTTCCTCCGTTTATCTCGGCACGGGCGAAGTGGTATCGGTGCATGCGGACGCGAGCGATCCGGACAACGATCCTATTACGTATGCCTGGAGCGCCACGGGAGGCACTATTGACGGCGCGGGTGCGCAAGTCCGTTGGAGTTCCAATGGCCTAGCATTAGGCAGCTATACGATTACGGCGCGCGTGTCTGACGGGCGCGGTGGAGCGACGAGTTGCTCGGCGGATGTCGCAGTAGCGCCTCGGCCGAATCGTCCGCCTACGATGAGCTGCTCCGTGGATCCGAGTTCAGTTCGTCCTGGAGGCAGTGTGCGCGTCAGCGCCACCGCGAGCGACCCGGACAACGATCCCTTGACCTACAGCTGGCAAGCGAGCGGTGGCCAAGTGTCAGGTTCGGGAGCGAACGTTCAGGTGGACACGACTGGTTTGACGGCCGGGAGTTACACGGTCACAGGAACTGTCAATGACGGCCGCGGCGGCACAGCAGACTGCCGAGGTCAATTCGGCGTCGAAGCGCCTCCGCCGCCTCCTGCGGTAGAAGCCAGGCTGGCCATCCGCAGCATCTATTTCCCGACGGCCTTGCCTTCTCCTGGAAGGCCCACTGTTGGCTTGGTCGAGAGTCAGAAAAAGACGCTTACTTCACTGGCCAATGACTTCAAGGAATATCTCGCACTCAAGCCGGATGCTCATCTCGTGCTTGAGGGCCATGCGGATCACCGCGGGACTCCGGTATACAACCAAGCTCTCTCCGAGCGCCGTGTGGAGATCACCAAGCAATTCCTCGTTGGACTTGGCATTCCGGCGGACAGCCTGCAAGTCAAAGCGTTTGGGGAAGAAGACAACATGACCGAAGATCAGGTAAAGGCACTGGTCGAACAACATCCCAACTTGAGCCAGGAACAGAAGGACAAAATCCTGGCCAACCTGAAGATTGTTACGCTGGCGCAAAACCGGCGTGTGGACGTCACTCTGAGCAGCACGGGGCAACAGTCCGTTCGCCAGTTCCCGTTCAACGCTGAAGATTCCTTGACGCTGCTCAGCCCCAAAGTCGCAGGGGCGGGAGCAGGGGCCGGGACGGCAGCAAAACCAGCACCCAAGAAAAAGCCGTAGGACTAGCTGATAAAGCTGATTAGAGCCGGGATGGGCGATTCCTCGCCCATCCCGGCTTTTATTTTCAGGCCATTCCGTCCAGGAGCCTCGTTGTCGGACGACCCTGGTGTGAGCATTACCCAGGCGCGGAGTAATGTAAGGTGAGATCGAACGGGTGGCCGGGGGACGGCGGTTGCTTGTGGAGCACACCTGTCCTGCGGGCCAGTTTACGGTGTTTGTGGAAGAAGCCGATGATGGCTGCATGAGCGGAACAACCTCTCCAACCCACCGTCGCAGCGGGCGGGCGTTTCACAAGATGCGGTTGCAGGCGCAAGGCCGCGCGCACAATGGGAAGAAGTTCAAAGAGTCTTGCGAGTCCGTGGTGGTGAACGCGCACGGCGGTTTGCTGATGATGAAGCATGAGATTGATAACGGGGAAATGCTCGTTTTGACGAACCCGGAGACTTTGGAAGAGCAGGAGTGCCGGGTGGTGTACCAAGGAGAGCCCTGCGAAAGAGGGCAGAGAATCGGCGTGGAGTTTTTGACGCCGGCGCCGCGGTTTTGGGGATTGGAGTTTAGTGAGTTGGCCACGCGGGGAGATGAAGCGGCAGCAGTTCATTGAGATTCGATCATTGGCCTACGCTGGCGGGGCCCTTACAGGGTAAACAAGCCCGCCCCTACAGTTTTGGGGGCAGTGGCGCGGTTGCGGCGGATGAGCCAATCGCCCAAGCGCCAGAGCAGAAGAGCGGCGACAATTGCGCCGTAGGTTAGTGGGCGCAGGACCGCGGATTTCACCAGCCAGTAGTAGTGAATCACACCACAAATTGCGCTGATATAGATGAGCCGATGGAGCATTTGCCAGCGGCGTCCGCCAAGCCGGCGAATCCATCCGGCGGTGGAAGTGAGCGCTAACGGAATCATTAGAACAAAAGCAGCAAAACCCATGGTGATGAACGGGCGCTTGGCCACGTCCTTCCACATTGCGGCTAGATCGAAGCTCTGGTCGGGGCCGAGGTAGGTGAGGAAGTGGAGGCAGGCGTAAAAAAAGGCGAAGAGGCCGAGCATGCGGCGGAAGCGGATGAGCTCGGGGAGCTTGAGGAGCTTGCGGAACGGAGTGATACAGAGAGTGATGACCAGGAAGCGGAGCGTCCAATCGCCGGTGGCGTGTTGGATGAACTCGACGGGATTTGCGCCGAGGTTTGCGGTGAGGGCGCGCCAGACGAGTATGCCGAGAGGCACAAGGCAAAGAAGAAAGACAGGAACTTTGGTCCACTTGTTGGCGAGTAACGTGGGCACGCTTCGGATCAGCCTCAGTAATATTTCTTCAGGTCCATGCCGGTGTAAAGGCTGGCGACCTGGTCTTGATAACCGTTGAACATGAGGGTGTTGCGCTTGAAGATTTCGCCGAGGCGGCGCTCTTTGGCCTGGCTCCAGCGCGGATGATCCACGTTGGGATTCACGTTGGAATAGAAACCGTACTCGCGAGAGTTGGCGAGATTCCAGGTCGTGGGCGGCTCTTTGGTGACAAATTTAATTTTGACGATGGACTTGATGCTCTTGAAACCGTACTTCCACGGGATGACCATGCGCACGGGGGCGCCGTCCTGGTTCGGGAGCGGGTCGCCGTACATACCCACGCAAAGAAGCGTGAGCGGGTTCATGGCTTCATCGAGGCGGAGGCCTTCGACATAGGGAAAATCGATGCCGCCGTATTTGGCCTCGGGCATTTGGCTGGGATCATAGAGCGATTCGAACGCGACGTACTTTGCCTTGTCCGTGGGCTGAACTAGATTGGCGATGACGCTGAGAGAAAAACCGATCCAGGGAACGACAATGGACCAGCCTTCGACGCAGCGATGGCGATAGATGCGCTCTTCGAGCGGAGCGAGCTTGAGAATTTCGTCCATGGAGAATTTGCGTTTGTTTTTGACTTCGCCTTCGACGGAGACACTCCAGGGAGAAGTGCGGAATTTTTGCGCGTTTTTCGCGGGAGCGCTTTTATCGATGCCGAATTCGTAGAAATTGTTGTAGTGGGTGACGTCATCGAGGGTGGTGAGTTTTTCGGTGGTACTGAAGGGGCTCTTGACCAGGTTGGAGAATGTTGCCGCGGCGAAGACTCCTCGGGAGGGGTACGCGAGTTCCAGAAGGTTTTTCCCGGCAAGGGCGACCGCGCCAGCAAAGCCCATGGCTTGAAGGAATTTGCGCCGGTTGAAGTAGAGCTCTTTGGGGGTGACGTCGGCGTAGGTCAGTTCGGATTTGCGTTGCAGCAACATTTGCTATGAGCCTTCCAGGGCGACCGCTGGACCTTTCTTCTCCTTATATATAGTACGCAGGTCTCAAGGCATTGGATGCATTAAGTTTATTCCAGGATTCCAGATGAAAATATGCGTTTTTTCGCGCTAGGGCCGGCCGCCGATGCGCTTCAACGCGGCTTGAGCGGCGAGAACGCCGTGGTATTGAGCTTCTTCGAAGATGGAAATGCTGCTGAGATCGGAATTCGCGAAGAGTAGGCGGCCGTCGCGTGGTTCTCGGCGCGAGAGATGACGGCGCTCTTCGGAAAAAACGGAACCGACGGCTGGGCGGACCATAGCGTGGCCCATACGCATGACGTCGATGCGTGAAACGCATTGACGGATGTCGGAGTGGACGCGCTCGAGGTCGTGGAGAATGGCTTCCTTCCAATAGTTCCAATCTTTATCCAGCAACAGTTGGCGGTTTTGCGCTGGGGTGCCTTCGGCGAGTGCCCAATAAAACGTCCACACGGTGCGGTCGATGTGCGTGCGGAGACTTTGATGCGTGGCGTCGACGTAGCCGAGCGTGGGCGAGTCGAAGAAAACGGTGTCCCAGGTGGGCTCCGCGCCGCGGGAATCGGGGAGACGCTCAAGCGTGAGATTGGCGGTAAGCCACGGGGAATAGACGAAATCGTGGACCCGGTGAAAACCATCGACCAAATACGGAGCCAGGAATGTCGGCGCGGCGAAGATCACGAATTCGGATTGAAATTCGGTATCACCCGCGAAAATGCTAACGCCGCGTTTGGTTTCGGCGATGCGATGGACCATTTGATCCGCGCGCACATTTTCGCCAACGCGTTCTAGAAGACATCGCGTGATCCAGCCATTTCCTTCAGGCCAGGTGAGGGGGCCTTTTTCTTCGGCTTCGCGCGAGGAAAAATAGTGGACCCCAGCCCAGGCGGATGTGTCTCGGGCGAGCGCGCCGTAATCATCGCGGCAGGCGTAGTTCATGTACCAGTTTACGAGGCGCGAATCGCAACCTTGCTGCTGGAGCCAATCGGAGAAGGAGAGGCGATCCAAGTCCTGATGCTTTGCGGAGCGGCCGAGTTCGAGAGGAATTGTGAATTCACCGCTGGCGCGGAATTTCGCGAAAAGATCTTCGAGATGCTGAAACTGGTCGCGATCTTTTTGTGTCAGGCCGATGGCTGGTTCGAGACCGTCTTGCCAGCGGCCGTAGAGGAAAAGGCGTTCCTGCGGGGCGAAGCAGAGATCGCGCTCTTCCCACTGGCCATTTTTCAGGACGCCGAGATCTTCGAACAGTTCGCGAACGTATTCGGCTTTGGGGCCGGGGACAGGGACGTAGTGCGCGGCCCAGGGATAGGCGGTGATTTCGTTTTCGCCCCAGCGAGCGTTGCCGCCGGCTTGGGGATTCATTTCCAGCAGGACGAAGTCGGTGAACCCACGTTTGCGGAGACGCCAGGCGGCGCTCAGTCCGGCGATTCCGCCACCAACGATGACTACCGGAACTTTCTCGATGCGTTTCGACGGCGGGAATGAAGCGCGGTCGCGCAAGAGGTGGCCCATCTGGAAGGAATCGTTGACGAAGGAGCCTGCGATGGGGCGATCTGTTTTGAGCGAAAGTCCAACCAAGGCTGCACTGCTGGCGCGGAGAAATTTTCGGCGTCCAACCTTCAATGACTGATGTCCTTCCAGTCGTTTTCGTAGGCGCGGACAAGGACCTGGCTATTGAGTTGATTGGATGGCATAGGGAGCGGAGCCATGTCCGGAGGAAATTGAAAGAGAGCGGGCAGGCCCTCGACGTTAATGAAGCGGAGACCACTAGGCAGAGAAGTGGGAGGAATGTACTCGTGCGTACCTGCAAGGACGAAGCCCCACTCTCCAAAGCTCGGAACGTAGACGTGATACGGGATACGTTTGCAAGCTGGCCTGCTTAAGCGTTTGTGCGATGCACCAGAATGAGTCGCGGGCGAACATGGGCGAAGTGCTTTGGACCACCATCAGGCCTTGCGCGCTGAGGTGGCGTGCGACGGCGCGATAGAACGCCGTGGTGTAAAGCTTGCCCAAGCGAATAGTTGGTGGGGTCGGGGAAATCGATGACGATGAAATCAAAACTGTCGGTGTTCGAATCGACCCAGGGGAAGGCATCCGCGTTGATGATATGAACGCGCGGCGAGAGGAAGGATTTGTCGTTGAGCTTGGTGAGCATGGGATGCGTGGAGAAGAGTTTGGTCATTTCGGGATCGAGATCGACGAGGGTGACGCTTTCGATTTGCGAATATTTCAATATTTCGCGGACGGCGAGGCCGTCGCCGCCACCGAGGACGAGAACGCGATGCGGCACAGGAACCGCAGCGAGCCCCGGATGGATGAGAGCTTCATGGTAGCGATACTCGTCGCGAGAGCTGAATTGCAGGTGGCTGTTGAGAAAGAGGCGAAGATCGTCTTTGAAGCGAGTAAGGACGAGATGCTGGTAGCGCGTGTCGCGGGCGAAGATGATGTCGTCAGCGTAGATGTTGTCTTCAGCGGTAGCGGTGATGCGGCGGGCATCCGCCAACCCGATTCCGAGACCGCAGATGACGACCACACAAGCGACGCGCAACGTGCGCGTGCCGGAAAGCTGCGTGGAAAACAAATACGTCGTCCACAGCGCGACGCCAGCGTTGACGAGGCCGAACAGCATGGCGGAACGGACAAGGCCAAGGTGCGGCACAAGTAGAATGGGAAAGAGTAAAGAAGCACCGAGCGCGCCGAGATAGTCGAACGTGAGAACGTGGGCGATGACGTCGCGAAATTCGTAGCGATCCCGAACGATGCGCATGAGCAGCGGGATTTCCAGGCCGACGAGGACACCCATGACGACGACCAGTGCGTAGAGAATCAATTCGAATCCCTGTGTGAAGGCAAAGGCCATCATCAAGAGAGCAGAAGAAAAACCGCCGATCACGCCGAGCAAAAGCTCAATCCAGACGAACCGATAAACGAGGCCGCGATTTAGATAGCGCGAAAGAGCGCTGCCAATGCCCATTGCGAAGAGGTAGGTGCCGATGATGGTGGAAAACTGGAACACGCTGTCGCCGACGAGATAACTGGCAAGCGTGCCCGCGACGAGTTCATAGATGAGCCCGCACGCTGCAACCAGCAGCACCGAAATGAAGAGCAGTATGCCCATGCGCTAATGAATAGCCGCGGCAATGATGATGCAAATGCCGAGGGACATCGCGCCGACCAAAATGGCAAGCGCCATGTTGTGCTCCTGAACGATTTCCTTCCAGAGATGGTACGGCGTGAGCTTATCCATCACCACGAAAGCGATGATGAAGATGAGCATGCCGATCAGAGCGAATACGAGTGCAGAAACGATGTTGGCGAGCGGAACGAGGTTCATCTTATTTGCCTCCGGTGTAATGGTGATAGAAGCCGTAGACGGAACGATAGGAGCCGGGATTATCACGGACAGACTTGGGAACATTTTTCATTTGGCTTATCTTGTCGAGGCTCCAGCCATGATATTGGGCGAAAGCCGTGCCTCCGAGGACCAGAAATCCATACGCGAGATAAAGTTTTCTGAACATTATTGATTACTCCGTGTTTCCGATTTGCATGGGTGGATGGTCGCTCTCGGACCAGCGAGCACGTTCGAAACTGATGGAGCGCCAAGTGATGGCGATGGCCGGAAGCAAGAGGGCCAGAAAAGCAATTCCGAAGAAACCTGGGACGGTAACGTTTCGCTTTACCTCCACCGAATAAGAGATGGGCGGATGCCTGGCATCGACTTCAGGCTCGATGCGCAAATAATAATGACCCGCAGGAACGCTGGGGATGACGACGGAATCTTTCGTGCTCCCTTCGGACCACGAACCATCGCTGTCAGAGCCGTAGTAATAACTGACTTCGCGGCCAAAATCCCAGGCCTGCCCGGTGTCCTGATTGATCAGCGCATAATTCAGATAGATCCAGGAATTCGAGACATTGGCAGAAGTAGCGACTTCGACATTTGAGGTCCGGCCTTCCAAATCGAATGGCTGGGTGACGAAAGACGCTTCCCCCTTCGGCTCCCCGGAGTTCAGGGAGTACGTGGATTCGAACGCCGTGCCTTTGCTCGAAGCGATGTCGAATCCAACCATCAGAACAAGCAAGAGGATGGCGAACGCGAGAAAGGCGCCCCAAATGCCTTTGACATTTTGGCTGACCGGCGACGGCTGATTTTCGTAGACGCCGACCGCTTCCGGCGGACTCCCCGGCAGGTTGAAAGATTTCCAGATGTCCGCGCCGTAAGTGTATTCGCCGAGAGACCATGTGACTTCGTTCGCCGTCTTTTCCGCGGAGAGAACGCGCGGCGGCTTGACGTACTCTGTCACCGCTGCGTGTTCTCCGACGCGCACCTGCCACGGAAATTCACCGAGAACGTAATTCGTGTTGGCGTCAGAGGACTGAAAGTGCTTGTAGATCTCGCCCAGGTAGTTGGCGGTGGCGAACTGGACGATAGGAAGTTCCTTGCAAACGCTAATGTCATTCCAGTGGCCGTTGTATTCAGTGAGGTAGCGAATGGGTTTGTACGGATTGAAGAGGACATATTCGTGCCAGTAATAGCTGATGCCCTCGACCTTGATGCCTCGCCGCTGGAAGCCGATGACTTCGTAATCGGTGCCGCGAAGTTTACCGCGCGTGCCGAGCGGAATGAGGGGAGGAACTTCGCCGGTGATGACTTGAAATTTTTGCAGGATCTGGAGATTGGGATCTTTGGCGTCCAGAATGGAGTGGCAACTTTCGCAGACCACGGTTTCGGCGTGCCCCAAAGCGCGAAGTGTGATGGCCGCGCCGCATTGCGGACAGTTCAACGCTTTCGCTTGAGGTTTCAGAGGAGTCGAGAGTGGCGGCGTGCCTGCGCTCATCACCAGCCCTCGAAGCTGCGGAGATTTTTGAGCTTGAGATCGTCGAACTCGACGAATTCGCCAAGATAAAGCGCAGGCTTGTCATCGCTGAAATCGAGCGTAGCGAATTTGCCCGTTTGGCTGCGCAGGTCGGCAAACGTGACGTCGGTTTTGTCCCAATACTGGAAGGGCAGCTCGCCTTCGACGCCGCGGTAGTGCGCAGGAGTTATCACACTGACGGTGTAGTCCTGATTGTTCCAAGTATATTGCTGTCCGACTTTAACTTGGTCCGCGGCGGGCAAACCGGTTGTGTTGCTGGCGAAGGAAACTGCGTATTCGTTCTGGGCGTCGGACAGCCAGGCGCTCGCGCCGTCATTCATCGTGATGTGCCATTCGTTCCAGCCGCCCTGATCGTATTCGTACAGAATGCGGCCACCGACGACGAAAGCCTTGTTGCGATAAATGCCTTCCGTGTTGAGCTGAATCGGCGAACTGTCTGGAGGAAGGTCGGCTACCTGGCCCACTTTTTTGAGATCGACATCGGTACGCACAAGAATACTTTTGCAATATTGGCAAACCGTCTGCACGCTGCTGGACCATTGGAAGACAATTTTTGCGCCGCAGTTGGGACAGTTCGAGACGGGCTGAGTCATCGTCCGTTGCTCACCTGTTGCACACGCAAGTCCTCGCTCTAAACTTCAGTCGCTGGCCGCCTGGTGGCGCGCCGCCTCATAGGGGCGCGGAAGTCGCCTTACAGAAACGGACCGCGCATGGAAAAGCTGCTGGAGCGCTGCTTCAAAATTCCATTCATTGCGTGGAACGCAGCAAAAAAGATTCAAACAAAGCGAATTGTGCTCGGGAAAGGTGTGACAGGCGATGTGGGACTCCGCGAGCAGGCAAAGCCCAGTGATACCGCCCGTACCGGGAAATTGATGCCACTGCGTTTCGCCAACGGGGCGCAGTTTCATGCCGCGAATCATGCCATGAAAAAGCGTCTCGACCGCGCGAAGGTCGCGCAGCGAATCCGAGGAGCAACCGAAGGCCTCAACGACCCACTCGATTCCGCTCATGCTCGTGTCACCACTAAGCCTGAGGCTTCCCGCATTCCGGACAGAATTTACTGGCGCGCGGAATGGGCTTGCCGCAATCGCTGCAGAATTTTGTGGTCGCGGAGGCTGCTGCGCCTGCGGCTGCTGGCGCAGCGCCACCGCCGGCAGGAGTTGTCGAAGTGGATTGCTTCACGGCGTCCATCATCGCCTGACCCATTGCGACGCCCGCGCCAAGCCCTGCGCCGATGCCAACCGCTCCGCCTCCTTCATTCCCAGCGGCAATCGGAATCGCTTGCGCCACCTGATATTGCGTGAACTTGCCCATGTCTCCAAGGACGTTCATGCTGATGCGTTGGTCGAGCACTTTCTGAAGCTCTTCGGGAAGGGAGAGATTCTCGACGACGAAAGTATCGAGCGTCAGGCCATAGTCCGCGAACGCTGGCTTGAGTTGCTCGCTGATTTTTTCGGCAATCGCGCCCTGGCTCGCGGCCATATCGAGAAACGGTACTTGGCTGGCGGCAAACGCGTCCGTCATTTTGGCGATGATGGTGTTGCGCAGCTGGCCTTCGAGATCGGCGACGTGGTAGATGTCGCGTGTTCCGCTGATTTTCGAGTAAAACGATTTCGCATCGCTGATGTGGTAGGAATAAATCCCGAAGCCGCGCAACCGAATCGCGCCGAACTCTTTGTCGCGGATGGTAATGGGGTTTTGCGTGCCCCAGTGCTGGTCGGTCTGAATGCGCGACGAGAAGAAATAAACGTCGGACTTGAAAGGAGACTGAAATTTTTTGTCCCAGTTTTTTAGATACGTGAGGATGGGCAACGTATTGGTGTTGAGCGTATACAGGCCGGGAGCGAAGGCGTCCGCTACTTTTCCTTCATTCACAAACACCGCGAGCTGCGAATCGCGGACGGTAAGCTTGCCGCCATTCTGGATTTCGCGGTCTTGCATCGGGTAGCGATAGGCGAGGATGCCGTCTTCCGGCTCCGTCCAATCGATTACATCAATCCACTGTTTGGAAATGAAATCGCGAAGACTCATGAAGGACCTCCGCTTCCGTCACGGCTGAATGAAAGCTAAACCATCATGTAAAAGCGATGCTACGGTGCGGCTTGGGGCATGTCAATGCCATTTGAAAAGACGCTGCGGCGAAATATTGCGGTTTGTTATGAAGAAAAAAGAGTTCAACCCTTAGAGTGGTACATATTCGGTGCCAGCTCGCAGAGCCGGCCAAGAATAGAAACCGGGGAGGAGGTTGGACCGGTTGTCTCAAAAGCAAAATCCTCGGTGCAGTAAACAAGCACCTGAAAATAGCGGCTTACTCGTTCGGAGTGTCTTTGGCGGATTCCATGATGCCTGTCGCGTGTAATCCGTTCGGGTCGTCCAGTTGGAGCTTCACCGCTCCGCTCTCAGCAAGAGCAAAGCGGAAATTTGCTTCGGACATTGCATCGGCCCAAAAGCTTCCCTGGTTTTTGGCGCTTGAGGTATATGTGCCGGTGAACGCCCTCTGCGCGCAAGGAGCCTGTGAGCGACAAACACTCATCTCGCCGCTGTGCAACTGGCCAGCCCCGTCAGCAACAAACTTCCCTGCCACTGAAAGCGTACCCTCGGCATCGGAGCCGCTCACCAAAAAACTGTAATTGCCCCGCAAATTTTCCTGCGCCTCAATAGCGGGAGTGACGGTCACATACGCTGCGCCCGGCGCGAGCGCATCGGCCTCCGCAAGCGCCAGGATTGTGACCGGATCGGGGCCGGGCAAGACTCCCGGAGCGATGTAAAAACCCTTCGCGCTGATCGAACCGCAATCCCTTCCACCTGCGCAAGCTGTGCCACCAATGCTCCAAGTAACTCGAGTGTCGGAAGTGCCCGCCACCTCTGAAGTGAACTGTTGTGTGCCGTACATGGGAAGGCTGGCACTGGCGGGAGAAACGCTCACGGTGACCGTCGCAGGTTTGCTGGCATCAAGAACCTTCAGCAAATCCTTGGTCTTAAAGTGGCACCCCGTGTTGAACAGGGCTAGGCCTGCTATAAGGACTGCACATTTTCGCATTTCTTCTCCGCCGATCGATCTTAGGTGGGCAAAAACAAGCCTGTGGAAGGGTAACTTGGTTTTCGACTATCGCTCAGCGATTCCCCGCGCCATTCCGATGCTGCATGTGCAAGTCGCCACCTCTTGCCGTTCGCGCGCCGTGCAAAACGTGTCACAAGCTGGCCGCTAACTCACAGAATACGTTAGAATTAGAAACGGAGGAGTGGGTGAGTGGTTGAAACCGGCGGTCTTGAAAACCGTTAGGCCTGAAAGGGTCTCGGGGGTTCGAATCCCTCCTCCTCCGCCAGCTTTCACTTGACTTTCGCTTCGCCTGCCATCAATGGCGGCTTGCGGCTTCGTTTATACTTACGTATGGGGTGCTGAATGCGGCGCCGCCCTCCGCGCTTCTCCCTTCTAAAATAGCTTTGCCTGATCTTATGTCTTCCTCCAAAACAATTGTTCGCATGGCCGGTCTTTGGCTGTTCTTTCTTGCCGCTTATGCGGGCGCCTCGCTAGTTCTGCCCAGGGGAAGCCACGCGCTCACCGCTTTCGGAGACTTGACGCAGTGTATTGTGCCGCTCCTCGCGAATGCAGGTCTTCTGCTGAATGCGGGAACTCCGCACTGGCGGAGAAATCTTTTTTGGATGTTGCTCGCCATGGGTTGCACGCTCTGGCTGATCGGGCAATTCGAATGGACGTACTACGAGCTCTATCTGCACCGCGACGTGCCCGAGAACGACCCGGTGGACCTCGTCTTTTTCCTCCGTGGCATTCCGATGATGGCGGCGCTGACCTTGCGCCCGCATCTCAAACGCGGTGAGCTGCGCCTTCGCTTCGGTTATCTGGACTTTGCTTTGCTGCTCACCTGGTGGATATTCCTTTACGTTTTCATCGTGCTGCCGTGGATGTACGCCGTTCCCTCGCTCTCGGAGTACAAGTACAACTTCGTCCTTCTTCACAATATCGAAAACATGATTATCGTTGGCGGCTTTTACGGTTTCCGCAGCAGAACGCACACTTTATTGCATGGGGTCCGCACTGTCAAGCAATCCGAGATGAACCCCACTCCCTCCCGAACCAGCCATGGCATCGGCAGTTCGGTGAATTTCAACGGTTTGGCAAACTGGGCAATTTCCCTGGAGACGGAAGGTCCAAGGCTGGAGGTGGATAGCGCGAGGGAGGCACTTCAACCGCTCGCCGCACCTGGATCTGGAATGCTCGGCGGGCTGAACTCATCCGGCTCGTCGAATGTTCGACGAATCGGAACGAGTCCAGCCCGCGCCTTGGCTTGCTGGGAGCGGCTCAGCCTCCTCGGCTCCCCTGGAAGAACCAGGGCCAGTAGTCGGGCCCGGGTCCAGGGGAGAAGGAGTCGAGGTCATAGATCGGGACGTAGCTGCCGCGGTCGTAGTACATCCCGACCGGCTTCCGCTGGTGGGTGAGCTGCTGGACGGCCCGAGGTAGGAGGGACGCCACGACTTGCTCTCGGGCGTGATCGTGCTCTGCCCGGGCGACCCGTAGAAGAACGGATAGACCGAATGCGTATCCCGGGCCGGGAGCCGGACGCCGTAGAGTCCGCCATCCCAGAAGGTATTGGTGTCGAAGACCTTGGCGTGATTGCCGACCCGGTGCGGTAGAAGTTGTCGCGGTACGGGTCTTTCGGCAGGTTGGTCTTGAAGTCGTAGATCTTGAAGCGCTGGAGCAGGCCGCTCCGCTCCTCGATGTCGGGGACCTCGGGCTAGGGGACCTGGGCCATCGAGACCGTCGAGAACCCGAGCAGGATCGTGGCCAGGGGGCCAGGCCGAAGACGGCCGGCCGGATGGCCGTGGATGGATGCGCGTCGCATCGAATCCTCCGTGTCGGACGCACAGAGAGTCCCGGCTCGACTCGAGTCGAGGTCGGGCCGGCGCTCTCGAGAACTTGGAAAGGAGGCCCGCCCGGACGACTCCTCGCCGAGGGCGGGCGCTCTCGATGCAGATCAGAATCCGTCCGGGGTGTAGGGGGGGAAGGCCAGGAAGTCGCGGGGGGAGCGGGTCGGGATGACGTAGGGCACATAGCCCGGCGTCAGAGGGACCGGTCCGCCAGGACCGACGAAGTACTTGATGTCACCCGCGTGGGGGTGGAGCAGGCCGAGAGCTTGCCCTTCAGGCCGGAGCCGCAGGCCGGCAGCCCTTGCCGCCGCAGAAGCCGAGCACTCTTGCCGCGTCCGCCGCAGGGGCCGCAGCCCTTGCCGCCGCAGCATCGCAGAGGTTGCTACTCGCCGATGGCCGAAGAGCCGGCCGAGGCCGCCGCAGAGTCCGCAGCCCTTGCCGCCGCAAGCGCCGCAGAGGTCGCCATCACCGCCTGGTGATGCCCCTTGCCGAGCTTGCAGCCAGGCTCGGTGCAGCCTGCGACGAGGGCATCGGCAGCGGCTTGCGGAGAGGTCACGACGACCTGCAGCTGGAGCCGACTGGCTCGACGCAGGGCGTGGACCCGCAGACGCCGCAGCCCTGCTCGACTTGCAGAGGCCGCAGCCCTTCCCCTTCAGAGCCGCAATCCTTGATCCGCTTGCCGTGACCCGCAGCCAGGGTCGCCGCAGCCATCGCCGCCGTGGTGGAACAGACCGCCGCAATGACCGCAGCCCTGCTTGCCGCAGCCGCTTGCCGCCCTTGCCGAACAGGCCGTGGCCGCCGCAGAGCCCAGGCCCTTGCCTAAAAGCCCGCAGATTCCGCAATGCTTGGGGCAGAAGTGATCGAAAGGCCATCCTTGGCGTAGTGGCCCCAGGGGATCGGCGGGGCGATAATAGGGCTGGCCCGTGTTCAGGTCCCGGGCCAGGATCTCCTGGGGAATCGTGTAGTGGAACCCATCGGCGAAGGCCGACCGGGTCGGTCGCCATCGAGGAAATCAGGGCGACCGCGAGCATCACCCCTCGCCAATGACCGAAGCGCATCGTCACTCCCTTGTCGTCTGACGCTGGAATCCCTCCTGGAGTGTCGGTTATCGTGCGAGCGGTGGCGAAGCCCCGCGCCGTCCTCGCACGCGTCGGTCGCCATCATCGTCAGCCAGCGTGGGCCGCGTCGAGCCTTGCGGGGAGCCTTCCCTCGCGTCCTGGGCTGCTTCGCCTCGGCCCTGCTACCGCAAGTTAACATCGGCCGATCGATCGCGAGGCTGGAGCTCAAAGCGAGACGACCTCGCCCCTCCGTCGCTGAAAGGGGCGGGGTCGGGATCGGTCATTCGTCGACCGAGTGGTAGCGGTCGGCCAGGTCGGCTCAGCGCTTCTTGCCGAAGACCACCGAAGCGGGCAGCTCTTCGACCGGGGCGGCTGATTCCCGTTGCTGTCGTAGGCGATCATGGCGTGGGCCTCGGCCTTCTTCCGGGCCTTCTCCTCGGCTCTGCTCGGCGCCGAGGCCCGACCAGCCGAAGAGGTGGCCGAGGATGTGGGGGTGGGGAACGCCGCCACTCTTGGCCTGGTAAGGGTCGTGTCCCGACGTTCGACTCGGCCACCGCCCGGCCGGGCGGCGTAGCCTGAGGGGCGTAGCGGCCGGGGTTCCCACCGGGCTCGACTGCGAGAAGTTGGCCTGGACCACGCCGACCGGGGCCGGCTCGTCAACGCCCATGCCGGGGTCGTAGATCGCCGTCTGGTCTGGCCGGCGCCGGCGCCGGCCGGACCGCTGGAGGCGACCGCCCGGCCGGGCGGCCGGGCGGCCCGCCGGCATGATGAACTGGCCAGGCATGTTCAGCGCGGCCTGGCAAGCCGAGCAGACGCCGTTCCTGGAGTGCTGCGCAGCCGACGATCTTGCCGGGAGGCATGGCCGTGCTGGTCGAGAACTTCGACCGGCACTTCGCGAGATCGTTTCGCTGTTCCCGCCCTTCCAGTGTTCGCAGGCGACGATCTTACCAGCCATTGAGGGATTCGCGGCCTGAGCCTTTGCCACGCAGGCCGGGCAGACCCCGCGGCCTTTGTGATTGTGCTGGAGCTGGGCGGTCGGGTCCGCAGGCATGGGCATGCTGGCCGCGCCAAGACGGAGCGGGAGCGGCGCCGCGTGGTCGGCGCCGGGGCCGATGGCGCGGGCTGATAATAGCCGGAGGGGTAGTACGTCGGGGCTTGCTGAGCCTCGACGCCACCCGGGGCGATCAGGGCGAGGCCGAGCAATCCGAGGCTGATCCGAGCGAGGCTACGCATCTCTGGGAACTCCTTTCCCGATCCCGACCCGGGACGACACGAAACGGGTCCCATCCTTGGGACTCGGTTGGCGAGCCGATCCGCCGGGCCATTCCTTCGACGAGTGACCTGCTCTCAGGTCCCCCCCTGCCCCATCCGCCTCCGGCGGCATGGCACGAGCCGGGGCCGTCTCCCTTCGACATTCGAACGGGTCAACTGTCCTATTCCCAAGGATCGACCGAACCCCGAAGCATCTTGCGAAAAACCGGCCCGACCGGCCATCTCGGCTCTCCCTGGCGAATTCCTGGTCAGAGACCTCCCGACGAGGGAGCCTGTCTCCCCTCTCCCTCCAGGGGCCTTGCCCAGCGAATGAGCGATGGCCGATGAAAGATGGGCCCTAGGGGAAGATGGGCAAGGGATTAGGGCCGCGATCAATCTCCAGGTTATCCTGGCTTGCCTGTTCGTTCATCGCTCATTCTCTGGGCAAAGTACCCAGGGGGAGAAGGAGGAAGAGGGACGGACTTTGCGGCCGAAGACAAGCTAACGGTCGGTCATCACCGGAATCATGTAGCGTCGGGGCTGGGGTCCGGCAAACTCGCGGCTGAGGCGGACTCCGCTTCTCCCTCTCCCCCCGGAGGATTCGACGAATGAACCTCTACCTCGCCGCGCCCCTTTTCACCCAGGCCGAGCGGTCCGGACCCTCCGGCTGGCAGCCTTGCTCTCGGCCGCCGGCCATGCCGTGTTCTTGCCGCAAGCGGAAGTCCTGGCGATCGAGACCCTCGACGCCGAGACGATCTTCCAGGTCGATATCGACGGAGTGGGCTCGGCCGACGCCGTTGTCGCGGTCCTCGACGGAGCTGATCCCGACAGCGGGACAAGCTTCGAGTGCGGCCTGGCCTACGCCCTCGGCTCGCCGATCGTCCTCGTCCGGACCGACTTCCGGGCCGGTGGCGACGCGCTGCCTGGCCAGAAATTGGCCACGGTGAACCTCATGCTCGCACAAGCCGCCTCGGCGGTCGTGAACCTGACCAGCCCGCTCTCCAGCCTCGACGATCTGGCGACCGAGGTCATCAAGGCCCTCGAAACCCTGCCCGCCAGGAGGTCTCGAATCGAACGGTTGCACCCGTAGAACCAAGCCGAGAACAACTTCCCGGTGGCATGCTCTCGGTACTCCGTGAGCATGGGATTGAGCCACGATCTGTCATCCTCACGGAGTACCGAGAGCATGCCACCCGCAACTCTGCGAATCGGGAAGATATTCCTGGCCAATTCCTTGGATCAGCGAGGCGGTCGAGGCTCGGCCTTGGTCCTGGGCGGGACCGGCTCCCTGGTGAAAACGGCCTTGAAGGTCAGGCGAATGTCCCTGGGAATGTTGCGGGCGACGTATCGCCCCAGAACCACCTCTTTCCCGGGCACGGCCTGATCCTTCTGGTCACCGCCGGCCGACTCGAGCGTGACGATGGCCCCCGGCAGGTGATACCAGAGCTCCGGCTCGTACTTCGCCGAGCAATCCTCGTCGCCCGAGACACAACGAATCGTTACCTGGCCATTGGGGTGCTCGGGCGAGGGCCTCATGAAGGCGACCCAGATTCGCCCGTCTCCTTCCGCCTTGAAGAGGACGTCTTTGATAGTGGGTGCCGCCGGGATTCGCCGCGTTCGCTCCCGAGCGCCTGCGACTTCCATCGTCACCCGGACGCTGCCGGGTCCGCCCTGGAAGTCATAAACCGCGCCGGAGTCTCGGCCTCGCCCGGAAAGACCAGCATCGCCGAATCCCGGCCGACGAATCGCCAGCGGACCGACAGGTTTGGCCTTGGCCGTGGGGGCCTTCGTCCCTCCGCAACCGACGGAGAGCCCCACGGCCAGGAGGGCCAGAGCGAAGACTCGGGCCGCTCGACCGATCCGAGGCATGGGAAGTCCCTCCCCGAAGAATTCGTTTTCCTATCGGGGCATCATAGCCGGTCGGGGGGGCCGGCTCAACTCCGAAGGTCGGGCGGAACACTCCTCATGAAGGCAGGAGGACGCGACTTGTGGTTTCGCCCGGCCAGTCAGTGCGT
>CAVUWC010000005.1:0-593090 GCA_963745095.1 uncultured Acidobacteriota bacterium
GCGCGAATAGCGACGCTGCATCTGCAAATTCCCGGATCCGCCCCCGCTTACAAAATCCGCAAAGACCAGAAGTGAAATCTTGGATCTTGCCCGCCGACTACAATGCAGCGGCCTCCTTAAAGCGGGCTGGAACCCTGCGAAGCATCCCCGCTGGCCAGCCGGAAGTCCGGGTAGCATTGGCGGAGAATTCGCACCCGCCGGCAGTCCAACGGGCAGTTCCCTGACTGGGGAGTCGAATCCACCGCTCATACCGGCCGAACTTACAATTCCGGTACCGTTCGAAGTTCCAGGCGGAATTCTGTTTCCATCAGAAATCTTGCCTCCGCCGGTTCTGCCACCGAATATCAGTCCCCTTACCATTCCGAGAAACCCTTACCCGGGGCGGCCAAAATGCGTGAAGGAATGGGCTGAAGCGACCCAAGACTGTTTGGACTTATGGGCGGATGGCCAGTTGGGAAGGGGTGATTATTGGGAGACCCCGTTGCCGTGCGGCGTTGCCATGGTCATTGTCCCGTCGCGATGGCTTTCGGCCGCTGATTCTCGCGGCAACGGCCCAGAGCTGCGATCGTTCCGGAGTCCGCCGGGTGGGCGCTTGCGCGCAGCGTGCGGGGAAATCATGCGATGAAACTGACGCGGCTGCGCCTTTCGGCTTCAAGTCCTTCGTCGAGCCGACCGAGTTCCGCATCGAGCCGGGCCTGACCGGCGTCGTCGGCCCGAACGGCTGCGGCAAGTCCAACCTGCTGGAAGCCCTGCGCTGGGTGATGGGCGCGAATTCCGCCAAGGCCATGCGCGGCGACGGCATGGACGACGTGATCTTCGCCGGCACCGGCGCGCGGCCCGTCGCGCAACCACGCCGAGGTGACGCTGACCATCGACAACGCCGACCGCACCGCGCCCGCGCCAGTTCAACGACGACGCCGGTGCTGGAGGTGGCGCGCCGGATCGACCGCGGCGCGGGCTCGACCTACCGCATCAACGGCCGCGAGGTGCGCGCCCGCGACGTGCAGCTGCTGTTCGCCGACGCCTCGACCGGCGCCAACTCGCCGGCCCTGGTGCGCCAGGGCCAGATCAGCGAGCTGATCGCCGCCAAGCCCGAGCAGCGCCGCCGCATGCTGGAAGAGGCCGCCGGCGTCTCCGGCCTGCACGCGCGCCGCCACGAGGCGGAGCTGCGCCTGCGCGCCGCCGAGCCGAACCTCGCCCGGCTCGAAGACGTCATCGGCCAGCTCGCGGGCCAGATCGATGCGCTGAAGCGCCAGGCCCGCCAGGCGGTGCGCTATCGCGCGCTGTCGCAGAACATCCGCAAGGCGGAAGCCGCACTGTTCCACCTGCGCCTCATGCAGGCGAGGAACGAGGTGACCCAGGCCGATGCCGCGCACGTCACCGCGGTGCGCGAGGTCGCCGACCGCACCGGCGCCGAGGCCGAAGCCGCCACCCGCCAGGCCAATGCCGCCGCCGACCTGCCGGCGCTGCGTGAGGGCGAGGCGAGAGCCGCCGCCGTCCTGCAACGGCTCGTCGCCGCCCGCGAGGCCCTCGAACGCGAGGCGGCGCGGGCCAAGGAGCGCATCGCCGAGCTCGCGCGACGGCTCGTTCAGCTCGGCGCCGATTGCGAGCGCGAGCGTCAGCTCTCGGCGGACGCCGAGGCCGCACTGGCGCGCCTCGAGGCGGAGCGCGAGACGCTCGCCCACGAAGCCGCGGCCGGTGTCGAACGCCGCAGCGAGGTCGAGACGCGGGTCGGCGCGGCCGGGACGACGCTCGCCGCAAGTGAAGCGCGCTTCGGCGAGCTCACCGCCGCGCTCGCCGACCTCTCGGCAAAGCGCAGCCAGCTCGACGCCACGATCCGCGGCTGCGACGAGCGGCGCGCCAAGCTCGAGCGCGAGCACGGCGAGGTCACCGAAGAGCTTGAAAAGCTCATCGCCGACGCCGCCCGCGCGGTCGATCTCGAAGGCCTCGCCGCCGCGACGGCCGCGGCACAGGAAGCGGTCGCCGCCGCCGAAGCCGATACGCTACGCGCCGAGGCGGCGCAGTCGGCGGCCCGCCAGGCTCTCGACGTCGCGCGCCAGCCGCTCGCCGAAGCCGAGCGCAACACCCAGCGCCTCGAAACCGAGGCGAAGACGCTCGCGCGCCTGCTCCACGTCGAGAACAAGCAGATGTGGCCGCCGGTGATCGATCTCCTCACCGTCGAGAAGGGCTACGAGACCGCGCTGGGTGCCGCGCTCGGCGACGATCTCGACGCGCCGGTCGAGGCCACCGCACCGATCCACTGGGGCGGCGCGACGGTCGACGTCGCCGATCCGCCGCTGCCGGCCGGCGTCGTGGCGCTGACCTCCTTCATCACCGCGGCTCCGGACGCGATGGCGCGGCGGCTCGCCCAGATCGGCGTCGTTCCCCGCGCCGACGGGCCGCGCCTTGCCCACGAGCTCAAGCCCGGCCAGCGGCTGGTTTCGCAGGAGGGCGACTTGTGGCGTTGGGACGGCTTTGCCGTCGCCGCCAATGCGCCGACCGCGGCCGCCCGGCGGCTCGCCGGCCGCAACCGCCTCGCCGACATCGAGGCGGAGCTGCGCATCTCCCGCGCCGATCTCGAGGCGCGGCGGCAGGCCGTAATGGCGGCGGAAAACGAGATGGCGGAGACGCGGGAGGCCGAGAACGCCGCCCGCGGCCGCTGGCGCGCGGCCCAGCGCGAGGCCGACGCCGCGCGCGACCGCCACGCTGCCGCCGAGCGCGAGCTCAACCGCATCACCTCACGCCGCTCGGCACTGACCGAGGCGCAGGCGCGCGTCACCACCACGCTCGCGGAGACGCAAGAGGCCGCGCGCTACCGCCGCGCTCGCGCTCGAAGGGCTCGCACCCTCGGCCGCGACTCGAAGCCGAGCTCGCAGATACGCGCTCGACCGTCGCCGCCGATCGCGTGCGGCTCGCCGAAGTGCGCGCCGAAGCCCAGGCGCTCGCCCGCGAGATCGAGATTGCCGAGCGTCGCCTCGCCGCGATCGCCGCCGAGGCCGAAGCCTGGACCAAGCGGCGGGAAGGCGCCGCGTCGCAGATCGCGACCATCGAGGCGCGGCTCGAAGAGACGCGGACCGAGCATGCCTCGCTTGTGGACCTGCCGGCTGAATTCGAGGCGAAGCAACGCGCGCTGATCACCGAGATCGAAGCCGCGGAAAGCGCGCGCCGCACCGCCGCCGAGGCGCTCGCGTCGGGTGAGAACGCGCTCGCCGAGGCCGACCGCGCCGCCCGCGCCGCCCACGACGCGCTCTCCGCCGCCCGCGAGGCCGCCGCGCGCGCCGAGGAGCGTCACGAGGCGGTGAAGCGCCGCCTCGCCGACCTCGCCGCCGAAATCCGCGAGATTCTGGAGACCGAGCCGGAGACGCTCGCCGGGCTCGCCGGCTTCGAGGCGGACACGCCGCTGCCCGACATCGCCGAGGTCGAGGCCGACCTCGACAAGCTCAAGCGCGACCGCGAGCGTCTCGGCGCCGTCAACCTGCGCGCCGAGGAAGAGCTGCGCGAGGTCGAGACCCAGCACTCGACGCTGGTGTCCGAGCGCGACGATCTCGTCGAGGCGATCAAGCGGCTGCGGCTCGGCATCCAGAGCCTCAACCGCGAGGCGCGCGAGCGCCTGCTGGCGTCGTTCGCCGTCGTCAACGCGCACTTCCAGCGCCTGTTCACCGAGCTGTTCGGCGGCGGCACCGCGGAGCTGCAGCTCATCGAGCACGACGATCCGCTCGAAGCCGGCCTCGAAATCCTGGCGAGGCCGCCGGGCAAGAAGCCGGCGACGCTGTCGCTGCTCTCCGGCGGCGAGCAGGCGCTGACCGCGCTCGCGCTGATCTTCGCCGTGTTCCTCACCAATCCGGCGCCGATCTGCGTGCTCGACGAGGTCGACGCGCCGCTCGACGACCACAACGTCGATCGCTTCTGCGACCTGCTCGACGAGATGGCGCAAGTCGACCGACACGCGCTTCATCATCATCACCCACAACCCGATCACCATGGCGCGCATGGACCGGCTGTTCGGCGTGACCATGGCGGAGCGCGGCGTCTCGCAGCTCGTCTCGGTCGACCTCGAAGGCGCGGTGCGGATCCGCGACGCGGTGGCGTAACTTCTCGCCCGGCGCCGCCGCCTTCCACTGCCGTCATCGCCGGGCTTGTCCCGGCGACCCCGATCGCGGGGCACGGCCGTGCCATGATGATCGGGGTGGCCGGGACAAGCCCGGCCATGACCGTTTGATAAAATGTCCATGCCGGCGTCTCGCCATCTGCCTCCCGATCTCCCGCCCGACCTGCGCGCGGCGCTCGACCAACTCGCTACCGGCGTGTCGCGCAAGGACCTCGCAGCGCGCGCCGCCGCGCAGTCGCAGAATTACCGCAGCGGCGGCGGATCGCACGACATTCGCTCGCGCGATGACGCGCTCGCCTATGCTTTCGCGCGGATGCCAGCGACTTATGCGGCGGCGATTGCCGTGCTCAATGCGCTGCGCGGGGTGTGCGATTTCGCGCCACGGTCGCTGCTCGATGTCGGCGCGGGTCCCGGCACCGCTGCCTTCGCGGCGACGCAGGCGTTCCCTTCGCTCGCCGACATCCGACTCGTCGAAGCCAATGCCGAGATGCGGGCGCTCGGCGCAGCGCTTGCTCGCGCAATCGGACCAACCGGCATTGCGCGCGGCATCCTACATCGCGCCGCCTGCCCGCAACGCAGACCTGCCCGCGGCCGATCTCGTGACCGCGAGCTACGTCGCCGGAGAGATCGCGCCGGCCGAGCGCGCGACCTTCGCGCGGTCGCTGTGGGCCGCGACGCGCGCAGGCGCTGATCGTGATCGAGCCGGGAACGCCGGCGGGCTACCAGCGCCTCATGGAAATCCGCAGCCTGCTGATCGCCGAGGGCGCGCACGTCGCGGCGCCCTGCCCGCACGATCGCGCCTGCCCGCTCGTCGCGCCGGACTGGTGCCATTTCGCGCAGCGGCTGCCGCGCTCGCGCGATCATCTCCAGGTCAAAGGCGTCGCGGTGCCTTTCGAGGACGAGAAATTCTCCTACGTGGTGCTCATGCGAAGCCCGCCGCGCCGCATCGATGCGCGGGTGCTGGCGCCGCCCGTCGTCACCAAGGGCGCGGTCACCGCGAAGCTCTGCACCGCCGACGGCATCGTGCACGACGTCGCCGCGCGGCGCGACGGCGCAACCTATCGTCGCAACAAATCATGGCGCTGGGGCGATGCGGTGGAGCGGCAGAACGGGCCGTCCGCCGACACTTGAACCGAAAAATTGACGGCGATTCCGGCGGATCGCTATTTATGCTCTAGTGCCACGCACCCGCGCCGGATCGCCGGACGCGCATCCTTTCGTCTCGAGGGAGCACATCATGTCCACCACCGGCTTGATCATCCTGGTCGTCATCGTCGGCATCGGGCTCTGGATCATGGGGGTCTACAACAGCCTGGTCGCGCTGGGGCAGCGGGTCAGCCAGGCGTTCGCCGACATCGATGTCCAGCTCCGCCAGCGCCACGACCTCATTCCGAACCTCGTCGAGACGGTGAAAGGCTACGCCACCCACGAGCGCGGCACCCTCGAAGCGGTGGTGCAGGCGCGCAACGCCGCGGTCAGCGCCCAGGGACAGGACGCGAAGGGCGCCGCGGAGACCCAGCTCACCGGCGCGCTCGGCAAGCTGTTCGCGCTCGCCGAGGCCTATCCCGACCTGAAGGCCAACGCCAATTTCCAGCAGCTGCAGGCGGAGCTGAGCGACATCGAGAACAAGCTCGCGGCGGCCCGCCGGTTCTTCAACAATGCAGTGAGCGAATACAACGCGCGCATCCAGCAGTTCCCGGCGGCGCTGTTCGCCGCCTCGTTCGGCTTCACCCCGCGGTCCTTCTTCGACCTCGGCGACGACCGCAAGGTCGTCGAGCAGGCGCCGCAGGTGAAGTTCTAGCGTCGCGTCATCGCCGGGCTTGACCCGGCGATCCCGATGAGGATGGCACGGCCGTGCCTTATGATCGGGATGGCCGGGTCAAGCCCGGCCATGACGATGGTTAAACGGGGCGTGCAAAATATTGGCTTCTTCCTTTTTCAAGGAGGGAGAACATCACAACGGTGACCCAATGGCGGCCTACGGGCTCTACAGCCATATCCAGGCGAACAAGCGCAAGTCGGTGATCCTGCTGGTCGGCCTGTTCGCCACGGTCTACCTCATGGTCTATGCCGGCGCGCTCATCGCCGAAGCGCTGTCGTACCACGCTTCGCTCGATTATCTGCTGCGCAAGGCGTGGCTCGATCTCCTTCACGCGGCGCCGTGGGCGACCGCCGGCACCATCGCCTGGATCGTCATCGCCTACTATTTCCATCAATCGATGATCGACGCGGTGACCGGCGGCCACGACGTCACTCGGGCCGAGCAGCCGCGCCTCTATAATCTGCTCGAGAACCTCTGCATCTCCCGCGGCATTCCGATGCCGAAGTTCAAGATCATCGAGACCGACGCGCTCAACGCCTTCGCCTCCGGCATGAACGAGAAGCAGTACGCCATCACGGTGACGACCGGGCTGCTGAACCGTCTCGACGATGCGGAGCTCGAGGCGGTGCTCGGCCACGAGCTCACGCACATCCGCAACGGCGACGTGCGCATGATGGTGATCGCCGTCGTCATCGCCGGCGCCATCTCGTTCTTCGCCGAGCTGTTCTTCCGGCTGTGGTTCTACGGCGGCGTCCGCTTCGGCTCGCGGCGATCGAGCGGCGAGGATCGCGGCCGCGGCGGCAACGGCCTCGCGATCCTCATCGCGGTCGCGCTGATCGCGGTCGCGTGGATTCTCTCGCTGCTGATCCGCTTCGCGCTGTCGCGCTCGCGCGAGTTTCTCGCCGATGCCGGCGCGGTCGAGCTCACCAAGAATCCCGACGCCATGATCTCGGCGCTGCGCAAGATCGAGGGCCGCGGCGAGTTGCCCGGCGCCACCTCCGCGGTGATGGAGATGTGCCTCGACAATCCGCGCGAGGGATTTTCGAACCTGTTCTCGACGCACCCTTCGGTCGAGAGCCGCGTCAAGGCGCTGGTCGAGACCGCCGGCGGCCACGATCCCGGCCCGATCGCCCTGCCGCCGCCGGAGGAGCCGACGCAGGAAGGGTTGCCGCCGCCGGCTGGCGAAGCCGGCCCGTGGGGGAGCGCGGCCGACAAGCCTGCGACACATGCCGGGCCTTGGGGAAGCGCGCCCGAGGGCGCGGCGCCGCACGAGGGCCCGTGGGGACCGTCACCGCCCCCTCCGCCAATGCAGCCCCCGCCTCCACCGCAGGCGGTGCCTCTCCCGGGCGCTCCTTCCTGCCGGACCGCCCGCCGATCGATCCCGGCGGGTCAGGGGCGCCCAGGCGGCCCGTGGGGCAAGCCGGGCGGGTAAGCAACGCCCGCGCCGCGAGCCGCAGCCGGCCCCCTCTCCCGCTTGCGGGGGAGGGTTGGGGAGGGGGCTTCTGACGTCCACCCGCACCGCAGCCGCCATTCAGGTCCGCACGGCCGCGGCCCCCTCCCCGACCCTCCCCCGCAAGCGGGAGAGGGAGAAGAGGGCTCACCACCACCTATGAAAGTGATGCACCGGCCCGTGGCCGTGGCCGACGGCTAGGCGGTCCGCCGCAGCGATGGCGGCGGTGACGTAGTCCTTCGCCGCACGCACGGCATCAGTGAGATCCTGCCCCTTGGCGAGGCCGGCGGCGATGGCGGCGGCGAGGGTGCAGCCGGTGCCGTGCGTGTTCTTGGTCGCGATGCGGGCGGCGACGAAGCGCACCGTCGCCGTCGCGGTGACGAGGAGATCGACGCTCTCCGCCGCCTTGCCGTGACCGCCCTTCATCAGCACCGCGCGCGCACCGAGCGCGAGCAGGCGCTCGGCCTGGCGGACCATCTCGTCCTCGGTTGCCGCTTCCGGCGCATCGAGCAGCGCCGCCGCCTCGGGCAGGTTCGGCGTCACCACGACGGCGAGCGGCATCAGCTTCGTGCGCATCGCCTCGACCGCGTCCGGCGTGAGCAAGCGGTCGCCCGACGTCGCCACCATGACCGGATCGAGCACGATCGGGATGCTGCGATGATGCGACAGCCGCTCGGCCACCGTCTCGACCACCGCGGCATTCCCGAGCATGCCGATCTTCACCGCGCCGACGGCGAGGTCGGAGAACACCGCGTCGATCTGCGCGCGCACGAAGGCCGGCGGCACCTCGAGCACCGCGCTGACGCCCTTGGTGTTCTGCGCGGTGAGCGCGGCGATCACCGAAGCGCCGTAGACGCCGAGCGCCGAAAACGTCTTCAAGTCCGCCTGGATGCCGGCACCGCCGCCGGAGTCGGAGCCCGCGATGGTGAGCGCGATCGCCGTCGGCACGGGCGGCGAGGTCATGCGCCGATGCTCGTCGCACCGCCAGGCTGATGCGCGCCGACCGCCGGCACCTTGGGTGCGTATTTCGTAAGCGCCGCATCGACGACGGCACGCAGCTCACGCGCCGCCGCCTCGGGATCGGGGCGATAGGACAGCGCCGAGATCACCGACACGCCGTCGGCGCCGGCGGCGATCACACCTTCAGCATTCTGCGCGGTGATGCCGGCGATGCCGCAGGTCGGGAAATTGCCGATGCGGTCGCGAAAAACCCGGATCACGCGGGCGAGCCCGTCGAGCCCGATCGGAGACTTGCCGCTCGTCTTCGAGGTCGTGCCGTAGACGCCGCCGATGCCGACATAGTCGAGAATGGCGAGCGGCGCCGCCGCGGCCTGCGCCTCGGTGCGGATCGAGAGCCCGATGAACGGCGCCGGTCCGAGCAGGCGGCGCGCCTCCTCGACGCTCATGTCCTCCTGGCCGAGATGGACGCCGTCGGCCTCGACCGCGCGCGCGACCTCGACGCGGTCGTTGATGATGAGCGGGACGCGGAGCGGCGCGAGCGCCGCCTTGAGCGCGCGCGCCTCCGCGATCATGTCCGCCGTGCCGTTGACCTTGTCGCGCAGCTGCACCAGCGTCGCGCCGCCGCGGGCGACGGCGCGAGTGAGCTCGACGAGATCGTGCCCGCCGGTGTGCTCGGGATCGACGATGGCGTAGAGCCGCAGATCGACTTGTTCCAACCGTCTCACTCGACCTGGATGTTGTTGCGCATAATGACCTCGCGCCAGCGCGCGATCTCGTCGCGGATGAACGCGGCGGTTTGCGCCGGCGGCATGCCGACCGGCTCGGTGCCGATGGCGCGAAACTTCGCCGCGACGTCGGGCAGTTTCAGCACCTCGATGAAATCGGCGGCGATGCGCTGCGCCAATGCGTCCGGCAGCTTCGGCGGCCCGACCGCCGCGAACCATGCGGTCGTCAGAAAGCCCGGCAACCCTGCCTCCGCGGAAGTAGGCACATCAGGGATCGTGGGGGCGCGCGCGGTGTCGGCTACCGCGAGGATCTTGAACCTGCCGTCGCGATATTGCGGAAAGCACCGGCGAGATATTGCCGAAGAACAGATCGACATGGCCGCCGAGCATGTCGTTTACGACCAGCGTCTCGCCGCGATAGGGCACGTAGACGATCTGGGTGCCGGTCATGTTCATGAACATGTTGGCGTTGAGGTTCGGCGTCGAGCCTACGCCCTGGGCGCCATAGGTGATCTTGCCCGGGTTCGCCTTGGCGCGCGCGATCAGCGCTGCGACGGTGTCGACGCCGAGGTCGCCGCGCACGGTGATAACATTCGGCACCGAGCCGAGCACGGTGAGCGGAACGAACTCCTCCGGCCGGTAGGAGAGCTGTTTGTAGAGGCTCGCATTGATGGCGAGCGGCCCAGGTGCCGAGACGAACAGCGTGTAGCCGTCGGGCTCCGCTTGGTAAGCGGCATCGGCGCCGATGCTGCCGCCCGCGCCGGTCTTGTTCTCGACGACGATCGGCTGCCCCCACTTGATCTGGAGCTTCTCGGCGGCGATGCGGGCGAGCACGTCGTTGATTCCGCCGCCGGGGAACGGCACGATGAAGCGCACCGGCTTCGTCGGGGAAATTCGTCTGCGCACACGCGGGCGCTGCGAGCGCGAGCGAAACGGCGGAGAGAACAAGCGCGGCAAACCGTGAGATCATGCGATTGGCTCCGAGGTCCGGGGGAGCATACCCGCCTCGCCCGCCGGCGCAATCGGGCATTCCGGCGCGTTATCCGGGCCTTACGCAACTTCCATCGCGGCCTCGCCGAGGCCGTCGACCGTGAACACCGCGCGGTCGCCCGGCGCGACGGAAACGGTCGGGATGACGCTGCCGGTGATCACCACCATTCCGGCGACAAGCCCACGGCCGCGTTCGGCGAGCGTGTTGGCGAGCCAGGCGAGCGTCGCGCAGGGGTCCTCCGCCCTGCCCTCGCCGACCACCGTGCCGTTGATCGCGAGCTTGCCGGCAATGCCGACGAGGCTCGCCATCGGCATGGCCTTGGACGCGCCGATCACCACGCCGCCGTTCCAGCAATTCTCGACGATCAATGAGGAGGCCTCGGACTTCGCATAGTCGGCGTGGCGGTCCTCGATCAGCTCGAACGCCGCCATCGCGCCGGCGACCATCGGCGCGATCGTCTCCGCCGTCCACGGCGCGCCCGACGCCGGCACATCGGCGCCGAGCTCCAGCGCGATCTCGCTTTCGATGCGCAGGTTGACGAAATCCGCGGCGCGCAGCCGCGCCGGCGAGGCATGAATCGTGCGGCCGAAGATCGCGCCCGCGCAGGGGTGCGAGATGCCCATCAGCTGCTGCATGATCTTGGTGGTGGTGGCGATCTTGGCACCGGCGACGACGCCATACACCGGCGCGGCCAGCCGGTGATAGACCTCCTGCGCAGCATAGGCGTCGGCAAGCGAGGCGGGACGCAGCTCGTCAGGCAGGTTGCGATAGGCCTCGCGGCGCTGCCGTGCGTCCCACATCCACCGCGCCATCGCGTCGAGCCGCTCGTCATCCGTCGCCATGGAACGCCCTCCGGCGCGGACATTGGCAAATCGCCCCGGCGCCGTCGAGACGGCCTGCCGTCGGCAGGAACCTTTGGATACCAGCATTGCCGGTGGCCCAGGTCTGCCATCGGGCGCCACCTGTTCCACAACACGGCGACTGCCGTTAAGGTGGGCACAAACGGAGGTTGGCGGAACGAAATGATCAAATGCTCCGGCGTCACGATCAAGGCCGCCCTCGTGCTCGCGCTCGTGGCGCTGCTGGTGCCGGGAGCGGCCAGCGCGGACAATTACCCCGAGCGGCCGGTCAGGATCATCGTACCGATCGGACCCGGCGGCTCCTACGATTACGTCGGCCGGCTGCTCGCCAACCGGCTGACCGAGCTGATGGGCCAATCCTTCTTCGTCGAGAACCGCACCGGGGCGGGCACCCTGGTCGGCACCCAGTCGGCGGCCGCGGCGGCGCCCGACGGCTACACGTTGCTGATCGGCGGCCTGAGCAACATGGCCTTCAACTTCGCGCTCTATCAAAAGGTCGGCTACGAGCTCAATGACTTCGTGCCGATCGCCCTCGTCTATACCTTTCCCTATGTGATGGTGGCGCGCTCCGACCTGCCGCAGAAGAACCTCGCCGAGATCATCAGCTACGGGCGGCAGAGCCCCGGCAAGCTCACCATCGCCCATGCCGGCACCGGCAGCGGCCAGCAGATCGTCAGCGCCGCTTTCATGCGGCGCACCGGCACCACCATGATCGAGGTGCCCTATCGCACCATCCGCGGCGCCTATGTCGACATGCTGGCGGGCCGTGTCGACCTCATGTTCGATTCGGCGGCGGCCGCACTGCCCTACATCGCCGCGAAGAAGGTGCGCGGCATCGCGCTGCTCGCGCCGGAGCGCTACCGCACGGTCCCCGACCTGCCGACCATCGCCGAAGCCGGCCTTGACGGCCTCGGCATCGAGTCCTGGATCGGCCTGTTCGCGCCGGCCGGCACGCCGCCCGAGGTGCTCGACAAGCTGCGCAATACGACGCGGGTCGCCGCCGAAGACCTCAAGATAAATTTCGAGAAGAGCGGCGGCGAACTGATGCAGATGCCGGTCGCCGACACCGGCAAGTTCATCAAGTCCGAGTTCGAGCTGTGGACGCGGGTGATCCGCGACGCCGGCATTCACATCGATTGAACGTGCCCGCGCGCAGCATGCGTCACGCGCGGCGTCAGATCTTGACGATCTTGCCGTCCTCCGCGACCTCGTGAAGGATCGCATCGCCGCGGCCGAGCATGTCGTCGCTCATGTGGGTGAGGATCAGGCGCTTGGGCTTGATCAGCGGCAGCTTTTCGAGGAGCTGCCGGTAGCTCATGTGCAGCGGCAGCGGCTTGTCGTAGACATAGGCCTCCGAGACGAAGAGGTCGGCATCGTGCCCGAGCGGAATCAGTGCGTCGGTCCACTCGGTGTCGCCGCTGTAGGCGAGCACCTTGCCGTCCATGGTGATGCGGTAGCCGTAGTAGCCGTTGGTCGGCGGACCGTGGCGCACCGGCATAGGCAGGATCTCCGCGCCCTTGAAGACCCACGGCGCGTCCGGCGTGAGCTCGACGAGCGAAATCTCGAAGCGCTTCACCGAGCGCGCCGAGCCTTCGAAGGCGACGTCCATCAGGCGCGGAAACCACGCTTTCAATCCGGCCGGTCCGGCGACCGTGAGCGGGCGATCGCGGCGGCCCGGAAACTGCGCATCGAGCAGAAAAAACGGCACGCCGCCGGAATGGTCGGAATGAAAATGCGTGAGCAGAATGAGATCGATCGCATTACGATCGATGCCGAAGCGGTTCATCGCGATCAGCGAGGAGGCGCCGCAATCGATCAGAAAATTCGTCTCCGCACCGACGACGTGAAAACATGTATTGAACCGTCCGCCCGAACCGAAGGCATCACCACTCCCGACAAACTGCAGATGCATCCAGTCCTCCGTAATCTCCTTGGGCATTCAATCCGATTTTTGTCGAAAAGTCTTTTGAGCTGTGTAGCTTGACCGGCCGTCTGCCGGCTTGTCAATGGCGGGCGATTTTGCTGGATTGCGCGCGTTGCGCAGCCGGAATCGGGCCTGCGCGCCATGGCTTTCGGAATTCAGGGGAATTGCCGACGGACATGTTTTGTTTTTCCCAACGATCGCCCGGGCTTCCGGCGATGATGCTCAAAGGAGACGCCCGTGGTCCCGTTTTTCGTTCAAATCAAATGTCAGCTCGGCAAGTCCTATGCCGTGGCGAACGCCATCGCCGATGCCGAAATCGCCTCTGAAATCTACTCGACTGCAGGAGATTTCGACCTGCTCGTCAAGTTCTATGTGGAACCCGGCACCGATATCGGCCACTTCGTCAACGAGAAGGTGCAGTGCATCGCCGGCATCCACGACACGCGCACGATCATCACCTTCAAAGCGTTCTGACGCAAGGCCAAGACGTTCCGACGCCGGACGCCGTGCAACAGCATCATACCACCTTCTTGCCGCGTGCGCGGGCGAGCCGGCGCTCGCGCCAGATCACGAACAGGCCGGACGCCGCGACGATGGCGGCCCCGACATAGACATGGATCGTGGGGACCTCGCCGAACAGCACATAGCCGAACACGAAGGCCCACAGCAGCGCCACGTAATCGAACGGCGCCACCACCGAAGCCGGCGCCCAGCGGTAGCTCTCGGTGAGAAAGATATGGGATAACCCACCTATTATGCCGATGGCGATGAGCGCTGCGAGCTGCGTCGCGCTCGGCGTCACCCAGGCAAACGGCAGCGTCGCAAGCCCGGCAAACGTGCAGATCAGCGAAAAGTAGAACACGATCGAGGCGGTGGTCTCGCTGTCGGTGAGCCGCCGCGTCTGGATCACCGCCCCGGAGTTGGTGAAGGCCGCGGTGATGGCACAGGCGGCGCCGACCGTCATCGAGGTCGAGCCCGAGCCGATCAGCGCCGGCACGTCGAGATAGGGCCACAGCATTACGACGACGCCGCAGAACCCGACGACGACCGCCGACCAGCGATAAGCGCGCACCCGTTCGCCGAGCACGACCGCCGCGAGCGCGACGGTGATGAAGGGCGCCGCAAAAGAGATCGCGGTGGCGTCGACCAGCGGCAGGCGTGCGAGCGCGGCGAAGTTGAGGAACATGCTGGCGACGCTGATGAGGCCGCGGGTGAGGTGGCCGAGCGGACGCCCGGTGCGGACCGCGGCGCCGACCTCGCCGCGCCAGGCGTAGATCGTCAGGACCGGAATGATCGCGAAGGCGCTGCGGAAGAACACCACCTGTCCGACCGGCACGACGTCGCCGACGAAGCGCACCAGCGCCGACATCATGGCGAACAGCAGCACGGAGAGCAGCTTGATGAGAATCGCGAGGCCGATATTCATTGAGCAATGGGAACAATATGCGCGGTTCGGGAGATCGGGGTCCCGCTACTCGCACGGGCCGTGCCCCTGCGGAAGGAGCGCAAACACAACCCATCCATGACGAAAACGGCCCGGCGGCGGGGCAACCCCCGTCCGCCGGGCCGCATTTCGAGAAGCTTATGCGGCGCTCAGGGCGCCGCGATGTGCCAGACGTTGTTGCGGTTGTCGCCCGCGGCGTCGCCCGCCTTCTTGTCGTCCTTCCAGAAGTAGAGCGGCTTGCCCTTGTAGGCCCACTGCTTGCCGCCGTCATCGCGGGTGATCACGGTCCACGACCCGGTGGGCTTGGCGTCGGCCGCGGCCATCAGCGGCGGCCAGTTGGTGGCGCAATTGCCGTTGCAGCTCGACTTACCGGCGGCGGTATCGCGATCGTAAATGTAGAGCGTCATGCCCTTGGCATCGACCAGCGTCTTGCCCTTTGCGGAATCGCCGAGTTTGGCGGGCTCCTGCGCCAGCGCGACACCCGCCGATGAGCGTGGCCGCCAGCGCCACAAAGAGGATCGTTCTCATGCGTCATCTCCCTCGGTTTTCCCGGGGAGGCCTAGCCCCTCCGCCTTGGTACGGGGCGATCCCGACGCCACGAGCCTTAGCAATTTCGGCAGGCGCCCGGAAGCGTTGTACCGCTCCGGCGGCCGACACGATGTCTTACAGCGTGTGAACGGCGCTTTCCTTGGACGAAATGAATCCCCACCCGCGGTCTTCGCCGAGCTTGACCGGCGATCCCGATAGTGTGGCACGGCGGTTCTTTTTGATTAAGCGGGATGGCCGGGTCAAGCGGGTCAAACCAGGCCATGACTAATCCATAAAAGCTGGACGCGCTGTCAGATGCCCGATACGAACCGCGCCATGATGATGATCGTCAGGACCTGCATCGTGCCCTGCGCCGCCACCGCATAGAAGAAGTTGCGCATCTTGCGGCTGATCCGGGCGATGTCCGGGTTCGGCCGGCGCAGCTCGAGGCACACCATGAGATTGGTCGGCAGGAGATAGAACGTGCCCAGGACCGTCATCAGCACGACGAGGACGAGCGCCGCCGCGACCCAGCCGAACTGCGGCCACGGCAGGTCGAGATAGCCCGAGTCCTTGGCGAGGAACCAGCCGGCGGTGCCGGTGATGATCGAGAGCGTCGGCATCAGGAACAGCGTCTTCGGCACCAGCCGGATGATGATCTCGCGCCGCACCGAGATGTCGACGCGGCGCAGGATCGGGCCCATCACGAAGCCCATGAAGAGGTCGATGCCGGTCCACAGCACGCCGCAGATGACATGGACGAAGTTGAGGAACCAGCGGTCTCCGCTCATGATCGCCGCCGTCATCACGGCGAGCGCGAGCGCGCAGTAGCCGAGATAGTGCCAGCGGATCACCTGGCCGGGTGCGGTTTCGGCGATGGCCATCGCGAGATCGCCCTGCTGCGCGTCGCTATTCCGCCGGCTGCGGCGCCGGCTGCGGCGCGGCGCCACGGCGGCGCTTCGACGCGAAGCGCTGCGTGAGCACGTAGAACACCGGCGTGAAGATGAGGCCGAACGCGGTCACGCCGATCATGCCGGAGAACACCGCGGTGCCCAGCGCCTGGCGCATCTCGGCGCCGGCGCCGATCGCCAACACCAGCGGCACCACGCCGAAGATGAAGGCGAACGAGGTCATCAGGATCGGCCGCAGCCGCAGCCGCGCCGCCTCGACGGCCGCGGCGTAGCGGTCGAGGCCGCTGCTCCTCGAGCCTGCTTGGCGAACTCGACGATCAGGATGGCGTTCTTGGCGGCCAGGCCGATCAGCACGATGAAGCCGACCTGGGTGAGGATGTTGTTGTCCATGCCGCGCAGGATCACGCCGGTGATCGGCGGCGAGGAGGCACATCGGCACGATCAGGATGACCGCGAGCGGCAGGGTCAGGCTCTCGTATTGCGCGGCCAGCACCAGGAACACGAACACCACCGCGAGCGCCGAAGGCGAAGGTCGCGGTGTTGCCGGCCCTGATGCTGCTGGAAGGCGAGCGTCGGTCCATTCGTAGCCGAAGCCGTCGGGCAGCATCTCGGCCGCGAGCTTCTCCATGGTCGTCGATGCGCCTGGCCCGTGCGAATAGCCGGGCGCCGCGTCGCCGTGGAGCTCGGCCGCGCGGATAGAGGTTGTAGCGCGGCACGCGGTAGGGCCCGGTAATGTCGCTGCACGGTCGTGAACGAGCCGAGCGGCACCATGTCGCCGGCGTCGTTGCGGGCCCGCAGGTTGAGCGACGTCGCGCGGCGTCCGCGCGGAACGGCGCGTCGGCCTGCGCGGTCACGCGGAAGGTGCGGCCGAACAGGTTGAAGTCGTTGACATAGGCCGAGCCGATATAGATCTGCAGCGTGTCGAACACGTCGGCGACGTTGATGCCGAGCAGCTCGGCCTTGGCGCGGTCGATGTCGAGCATAGAGCTGCGGCGTCGACGTTTTGAACAGCGTGAACACCTGGCGCAGCGCCCGGCGTCCTGGTTGGCGCGCGCCATCATCGCGACCGTCGCGGCCTGCAGCGCCTGCGGGCCGCGGCCGCGCGCGGTCCTCGACCATCATGCGTGAAGCCGCCGGCATTGCCGATGCCGCGACACCGGCGGCGGCTGCACGACGAGGATCAGCGCCTCCTGGATCGCGGCGAACTTGCCGCATCAGCGCGCCGGTGATCGCGGCGGCCGATTGCTTCGGATCTCTCGCGCGCTCCTCGAACGGCTCGAGCGTGAGGAAGATCGCGCCGGCATTGGGGGCGTTGGTGAAGGTCGCGCCGGAGAAGCCGACGAAATTGACGCCGTGCGCGACGCCCGGCGTGCTCAGCGCGAGCTCGATCGCGCGCTTGTGGACCGCGTCGGTGCGCGCGAGCGAGGCGCCCGGCGGCAGCTGGATCACGGCGATGAGATAGCCGCGGTCGATCTGCGGGATGAAGCCCGCCGGCGTCTTGCGGAACTCGTTGAGGCCGTAGGCGATGATGCCGACATAGACGAACAGCATGATCACCGCGTAGCGCACCACGCGCTTGGTGACGCCGCCGTAGAAGTTGCCGAGCCGGTCGAAGCCCCAGTTGAAGGCCGCGAAGAAGCCGGTCGACCGGGCGCATCCACAGCGCGCGGCGCGGTGGTGCGGATCGTGCGGCTTGAGCAGCAGCGCGCACATCGCCGGCGACAGCGTCAGCGACACGATCAGCGAGATCACCGTCGCGCCGGCGATGGTGAGCGCGAACTGGCGGTAGAACTGGCCGGAGATGCCGGTGATGAAGGCGGCCGGCACGAACACCGCGCACAGCACCAGCGCGATCGCGACGAGCGCGCCGCCGACCTCGTCCATGCTCTTCATGCGCGGCCTCGCGCGGCGCGCAGCCCGGCGGCGATGTTGCGCTCGACGTTCTCGACCACGACGATCGCGTCGTCGACCACGATGCCGATCGCGAGCACCAGGCCGAACAGCGACAGGTTGTTGAGCGAGAAGCCGAACACCGCCATGAAGAAGAAGGTGCCGATCAGCGACACCGGGATCGCGACGATCGGGATGATCGCGGCGCGCCAGGTCTGCAGGAACAGGATCACGACGAGCACGACCAGCACGATCGCCTCGCCGATGGTCTCGATCACCGCGTCGACCGACTGCTGGATGAACTGCGTCGGGTTGTAGACGATCGCGTATTTGATGCCCGGCGGGAAGCGCTGCTCGACGATCGTTCATGGTGTCGATCACGCCCTTCGCCGTGGCCAGCGCGTTCGAGCCCGGCCGCTGGTAGATCGCGAGCGCCACCGCGGGATCGCGGTCGAGATAGGAGTTCGTGGTGTAGTCCTGGGCGCGCGAGCTCGACCCGGGCGACGTCCTTGAGTCGCACCAGCGCGCCGGCGGATCGCGTTTGACGACGATCTCGGCGAACTCGTCGGGCTCGGCGAGGCGGCCGAGCGTCTGCACCGCGACCTCGAAGGCGCCCGGCTGGGTTCATCGGCGGCTGGTTGAGCACGCCGGAGGCGACCTGGATGTTCTGCCCCTGCAGCGCGCCGAGCACGTCGCTCGCCGTCATGTTGAGCGACTGCAGCGCGGTCGGGATCGAGCCAGATGCGCATCGAGATAGTCGCGGACGCCGAACACCGTGATCGAGCCGACGCCGTCGACGCGCGAGCAGCTGGTCCTTGATCTGAAGCGTCGCGTAGTTGGAGATGAACAGCTCGTCGCGCGACTTGTCCGGCGAATAGAGGTGCACGACCATCATCAGGTCGGGCGACGCCTTGGTGACGGTGACGCCGATGTTGCGCACGTCCGCCGGCAGGCGCGGCTGCGCGATCGCCACGCGGTTCTGGACCTGCACCTGCGCGATGTCGAGGTTGGTGCCGAGCTCGAAGGAGACGGCGGTGGTGAACTTGCCGTCGGCGGTCGAGTTCGAGGACATGTAGATCATGTTCTCGACGCCGTTGATCTGGTCCTCGATCGGCGACACCACCGTCGAGGCGACCACGTCGGCGCTGGCGCCCGGATACTGGCCGGTGACGTTGATGGTCGGCGGCGCGATGTCGGGATACTGCGCGACCGGCAGCCGCGCGAACGACGACGAGCCCGAGGATGACGAAGACGATCGACACCACTGCGGCGAAGATCGGCCGGTCGATGAAGAAGTGCGAGATCTTCATCGCGCTACTCGACTTTCGCTTCCGGCGTCCCCGCGAGCGGCGGCGCCGGCGGTCTCCGGCGTCGACCTTCTGCCCCGGCCGCGCGCGCATCAGCCCGTTGACGATGACGCGGTCGGTCCTCCTTGAGGCCGGACTTGATCACGCGCTCGCCGTTGGAGACCTGGCCGAGCGTGACGTATGCCATCTTGACGATGTTGTCGTCGCCGACCAGCAGCACGAATTTCTTGGTCTGCTCGGTGCCGATGGCGGCATCGGGAACGGTGAGCGCGTCATAGCGCGGCGACCCCGGCACCCGGATACGCGCGAACATGCCCGGGCGTGAAGACGCCGTCGGGATTGTCGAACACGGCGCGGCCGCGGATCGTGCCCGACGAGCGGTCGATCACGTTGTCGACGAAGTCCATCCGGCCCTTGTGAACGAAATCGTCCTCGTCGAGCAGCTTGAGCGCGACCGGCGAGCTGCCCTCCCGCCCGGTCACGTCGCTGCCGTGCTTGGCGAGGCGCTCGTAACGCAGATAGGACGCCTCGTCGAAGGCGAACTCGAAGCGGATCGGGTCCATCGAGACGATGGTGGCGAGGAGCGAGGTATTGCCGCGCGGTATTGCCGGTGACGAGATTGCCGCGCGACACCCGGCGGTCGCCGATGCGGCCGGCGACCGGCGCGCTTCAGCTCGGTGAATTCGAGGTCGAGCAGCGCCTGCCGCACCGCGGCGGTCAGCGCCGTCACCGCCGCCTCGGCGACGCGCTTCGCCTGGGTGCGCTGGTCGAACGTCTGCTCGGTGATGGTGCGCTCCTTGACGAGCTGGGCGCCGCGGGCGAGGTCGGCCTCGGTGAAGGCGAGGTTGGCCTGCGCCTGCTGGAGATTGGCCTCGCGCCTGGTCGAGCGTGGTCTGGAACGGCCGCTTGTCGATGGTGAACAGGAGGTCGCCCTGCTTGACCATCTGGCCGTCGGTGAAATGGATGGCGTCGAGATAGCCGGACACCCGGGCGCGCACCTCGACGCTGTCGATGGCGACGAACCGCCCGACATACTCGTCCTGATCGATCATGCTGCGCTTGGCCGGCGACGGCGACGGTCACTTTCGGCGGGGGCGGCGCCGCGCGCTGCTGCGGGGCCTCGCTGCAGCCAGCGAGCACGAGGAGGAATCGCCAGCACGAGCGCGCGTTCGCGAGTGAACGTTCGCATGATGTCTCCGTGGGAGTGACCGGTAACGTCCGGCTGCAATGACTATAGATCGGGCCGCAACAAGGTGGAAAAAAGGCGGTTGTACCGCCGCGGGTGCCCGCCATTCCCGTGCGTAGGCGGGCTGCGCGCCGGCCGGAACATGACGGCGGTCCAGACCGGATGCGCTTCAGAGCGCAGGCGCGGGCCCGCCGGCGCCGCAGGCCGGCGAGCCACCGCGATCCGAACATCGCGATCACCATCCCGCCATAGACCACCCCTCCCAGCACCGCCAGAATGAGCAGCGCGGCGACGTGGCGCAGGCCGCCGAACGATGCACACATCCGGATGACGGGGGGCGCGGCGAGCGCGAGGGCGGCGGCGAGCGCCAGGCCGGCGGCGGCGAGCTTCATCGCCGATGTCTTGAATCGCGTATCGAAGCTCAGGAATCCGGCGCGCATCGCGAACCAGGTGAGGAGGACGAAGTTCACCCACACGCCGACCGAGGTGGCAAAGGCGAGGCCGACCTGGGCGTAGCGCCCCATCAGCAGGATCTTCAGCGCGACGTTGATCACGACCGAGACGAGCAGAGCCTTGACCGGCGTCGCGGTGTCGTGGCGGGCGAGGAAGGTCGACGAGACGGCGCGTAGCAGCACGAACGGCAACAGGCCGATCGAATAGGCGGCGAGCGTCGAGGCGGCGGCCGACGCGTCGGCGACGGTGAAGGCGCCGCGGGAAAACAGCGCCAGCATGATGAGGTCCGGCACCACGATGAAGGCGACGAGGCACGGGATGGCGAGCAGCAGCGTCAACTCCATCGCCCGGTCCTGGGCGGCGCGCGCGCCCGCCTCGTCGCCGACCGCGATCCGGCTCGCCATTTCCGGCAGCAGCACGGTGCCGACGGCGATGCCGATCACGCCGATCGGAAGCTGGTTGAGCCGGTCGGCGTAATAGAGCGCCGACACCGCACCGGCGGCGAGAAAGCTCGCGATGATGGTGTCGGCGAACAACGCGATCTGGGTGCCGGCGGAGCCGAGCGTCGCCGGTCCGAGCGCGCGGAAGAAGCGGCGGACGTCGTCGTCCCAGGCGAGGCTGCGAAACGTCGGCAGGCCGTCGCGGCGCGCGAGATCGGCGCCGACCATCGCGGCCTCGAGGCAGCCGGCGATGAACACGCCCCACGCCGCCGCATGGCCCGCGCTCGGAAAGAACGCCGCGAGCGCGAGCGTCGCCATCATCGACAGATTGAGCAGGATCGGCGCGGCGGCGGGCGTCGCAAAGCGCTGCAGCGCATTGAGAATGCCGCCATAGAGCGTGACGAGGCTGACCAGCAGCAGATAGGGGAAGGTGATGCGGGTGAGCTCGACCGCAATGCGCGAAGCGGTGCGGGTCCTCGCGGTAGCCGGGCGCGAGCAGCGAGATCACCGCCGGCGTGAACAGCAGCGCGAGCGCGAGCAGCACCGCTTCTGCGGCGACCAGCATGGTGAAGACGCGGTCGGCGAACAGGCGCGCCGGGTCGGCGCCGCTCTGGTGGCGGATCCGCGCATAGGCAGGGACGAACGCCGCGTTGAATGCGCCCTCGGCGAAGATGGCGCGGAAATGGTTCGGCAGGCGCAGCGCGATGAAGAACGCATCGGCCACCGGGCCGGCGCCGAGGATCGCCGCCAGCATGATGTCGCGCATGAATCCGGTCACGCGCGACAGCAGCGTGAAACCACCGACGGTCAGAATGCGGTCGAGCATCCGGTGTGAACCTCAGGCGCGACGCGCCGCACGTCCGATTCCCTAGTGTCATTGCCCGGCTCGACCGGGCGATCCAGTAACCCCTGCGCAATCCGTGGGGCTCGGGGAGCGCCCCAATCATACTCCGGTGGTTACTGGATCGCCCGGTCAAGCCGGGCGATGACAGCGCGGTTATACGGTGGCCGTCGGTATGGAGAGCTCCTCACCGCGTGACGGCGCGCCGGACGGCGGCGACGATGCGATCCTGGGTCGGCTCGTCGAGATAGGCGTGCATCGGCAGGCTGATGACCTCCTCGGCGAGGCGGTCGGTGACCGGCAGTCCGCCTTCGGCACACGGGAAGCCGCCATAGACCTGCATGCGATGCAGCGGCTTCGGATAATAGACCGCGGTCGGGACGCCCTCGGCCTTGAGCGCCGCCGCGAAAGCGTCGCGCGTGCCCGGCTTGATGCGGATGGTGTACTGCGCCCAGATCGAGGTCATGCCGTCCGGGACCTTCGGCACGCCGACGAGGCCGTCGAGCGCCCTCGCATAGCGCTTGGCGATGCGGTTGCGGGCGTCGATCTCGTCGGGGAAGATCTTGAGCTTCTCGATCAGCACCGCGGCCTGGATGGTGTCGAGCCGCGCGGTGAGGCCGATCCGCACGTTGTCATATTTGTCGCGGCCCTGGCCGTGCACCCGCAGGCTGACGAGCGTCTCCGCCATCTCCGGATCGTCGGTGAAGACGGCGCCGCCGTCGCCGTAGCAGCCGAGCGGCTTCGCCGGAAAGAAGCTCGTGGTGGTGGCGTCGGTGAGCGTGCCGATCTTGCGGTTGCCGATCGTCGCGCCGAAGCCCTGGGCGGCGTCGTCGAGCACGAACAGCTTCTCTTCCGCCGCGATCGCGTTGAGCGCGTGATGCTCGGCCGGAAGCCCGAACAGGTCGACCGGCAGGATCATGCGCGGCGTGAGCCCCGCCTTCTTCGCGGCGGCGATCGCCCGCACGACGCTCGCCGGCGAGATGTTGAAGGTCGCCTCGTCGACGTCGGCGAACACCGGCGTGGCGCCGAGCAGCACCACCATCTCCGCGGTCGCGCAGAACGTGAAGGACGGGCAGATCACCGCATCGCCCGGCCCGATGCCCTTCGCCATCAGCACCAGCGCGAGCGCGTCGGTACCGCTCGCGCAGCTCACCACGTGCCGCGCGCCGCAGAACTCCGCCAGCGCCTGCTCGAGCGCGCGCACCTCGGGGCCGAGAATGAACTGGCAGTGATCGAGGACGCGCGCGACCGCAACGTCTATCTTGTCGCCGAGCCGGCGACGCTGCGCTGCAACGTCGATGAACGGAATCGGCGTCCGGTCGCAGCCGGGCCTGTTCGTTCATGATTTGCCGAGCACCGAGTGGGCGCGACGCGGCGCCGGACGCGTCGCTCGCCGCATCGGAGCGGCTTTCGAGGCACTGGATCGCGACCGCGAGGCTCGCGACGCCGTCCTCGCCGGTGACCGGCGGCGGCGTACGCTCCTTGATCGCCTTGACGAAGGACATCAGCTCGGCGCGCAGCGGCTCGGCGTGGCCGACCGAGAGATGGCGCATCGAATAGCTGCCGTCGGGCTGGAAGCCGTAGCACTCGGTGACCTGGCGGGTGAGCAGGTCGCCGATCACGTATTTGCGCTTGGTGGCGACGTGCACGGTGCGCGCCTTGAACGGCGTCAGCCAGTTGGTGTTGATGTGGGCGAGCACGCCGGAGGCGGTGCGGAACTGCAGGAGCGCGATGTCCTCGCGCTCGGCGACCGCGTTGGAGAGCTGCGGCTGCACCTCCTCGATCTCGGACCCGGTGAACCAGCAGATCAGGTCGATGTCGTGGACCGCGAGATCGATCACCACGCCGACATTCGACATGCGCGGCGGGAACGGACCGACCCGGGTGATCGCGATCGACAGGATGTCCTCGTTGCGGATCGCTTCCCCGATCGCCTGGACCGCCGGATTGAAGCGCTCGACATGCCCGATCATCAAGGTGACGCCGGCGCGGCGCGCCGCATTGATGATGTCCTTGCCCTCGGCGACGGAGGAGGCGATCGGCTTCTCGACGAGAACGTGCACGCCGCGCTCGATGCAGGCGAGCGCGATGGAGCGATGGAGGTGCGTCGGTGCCGCGATCGACACCGCATCGACGCCGCGGTCGAGCAATTCCTCGACGGCGCTCACCGCCGGGCATCCGAGCGTGGTGCCGACGAAGGCGGCCTGCTTGCGGTCGGGATCGCACACGCCGGCGAGGCGGACGCCGGGCATTTCCGCGAGCACGCGCGCATGGTTCGAACCCATGACGCCAACACCAATGACGCCGACCCGCAAGTCCGGGCCCGCGTCGCTTTTCGCGGCATGCAACATGGAGAAGCCCCCTCTACCCATTAAAAGCGCCCGTCCGTTGACCTAGCACGCCTTCGTGAAGGTGGCGACTGCATTGCGGCAAATAATTCGAACACGTTTTGATTCAGTGCGTTACGGGCCGCCGAGCCCGCCGGCGGTATACCGTTGCGTGACGGAAAATTCACTCGGCCGCCTCGGCGGCGCCCGGAAGACGCAGGACGAGGCCGGCGGCGAGCGCATCCTCACGGAACGCTTTGACGCCGTCGAGAGAGAGCTCGGCGCCGGTCCGGCTGCCGAGCGCCGGCAGTTTTTTGAGGATGTCGGCCGGCGCGGTGATGATGTGGCAGCCGAGCTCGTCGCCCTCGATGACGTTGAAGACCTCGCGGGTCGAGGCCCAGATGATCTCGACATTGGAGGTCTGCCGGGCGCGGGCGACGGCGTCCTTCATGATCGGACGGTAGTCGATGCCGAGGTCGGCGAGCCGCCCGGCGAATACCGACACGCAGGCCGGCGCGCCGCCGGCGAGCGCCGCGACCGCGCGCGCCACCTGCTCGGAGGTGAAGATCGCCGTCATGTTGATACGCACGCCGCTCTTCGAGAGCGCGCTCACCGCCTCGTACAGCGGCTCGCCGCGGGTGTTGGTCACCGGCAGCTTGACGTAGACGTTGCCGCCCCACGAGGCGATCTTGCGCGCCTGGGCGACCATCTCGGGAATGTCGTCGGAGAACACCTCGAACGAGATGTGGCGGTCGGGCACGGCGGCGACGAGGTCGCGGGCATAGGCCTCGTAGTCCGACACGCCCGCCTTCTTGAGCAGCGACGGATTGGTGGTGAAGCCGCGGATCCACGGCTGCTTCGCCATCTCCATGATCTGCGCCTTGTCGGCGCCGTCGGTGAACAGCTTGATCTTGAGATCGGAAAGCTTCGGCATGCTCGCCTCGTCGGTCACGTCCGCGCCCGCCGGGTTGACGCCGGCGTGACGCGCTCCCCGCGCCCAGATTGTCTGATGAGGGACCACAGGCGGCGCGCCTGCGTCAACCCGGAACCGCGCGCCGTGGCTATGCGCCGGGACCGGGCGGCCCGCGCCTGGTAGCGCCGCCGGTGGCCCCCTTGGCGGCGAGCGTCGCCTGCAGGACGCGGTCGATCTCGCCGGCGCGAGCCGCCCAGGAATGCGCGCGCCGCACGAATTCCGCGCCACGATTGCCTATTTCGCGGGCGGCCGCCGGATCCGCCGCGAGGCGGGCCACCGCCGCGGCGAGGGCTGCGGCGTCATCGCAGGGGATAACGATGCCGCAATCGCCGGCCTGCACCACCTCGGCCTGGCCCGGCAGATCGGTGACGATCGCGGGGATGCCGCAGGCGAATGTCTCATAGAGCTTGAGCGGCGAGATGCCGACCGACGAGCGCCCGCGCGGGTTGGTGATCGGGATCAGCCCGGCGATGGCGCCGGCGACGAGCTCCGGAATCTGCTCATGGGGACGATAGCCGAGCGGGCGCACCGGCAGGCCGGACTTCGCCGCGGCCTCGACGAGGTGCTCCTGCGCGCCCTTGCCGATCACCACGAGCTCGAGGCCGGCTGGCCAGTCCGGATGGCGCACCGCATCGAGCATGAGGTCGACGCCGTGCCACGCGGTCAGCCCGCCGAAGAACACTGCGAACGGGGCGCAGTCGCGCGCGATCGGCCGGAACAGGTCGACGTTGGCGCCGTTCGCCACCACGGTGATGCGGTCGGGCGCGCCACTTTCGCGCAGCCATTGCGCCTGCCCCTCGGTCACCGGAAACAGCCGGTCGGACACGCGGTACTGCGAGCGGTAGAGCCAGCGCACCAGCGGACGCAGCGGGCCGAGCCAGGGGTGGCTCACGATGACGTCGAGCTCGGTGCCGTTGATCTCCTGGGCGATGACGAGGTTTTGCAGGCGCGCCGCGAAGGTCACCGGCCAGGCCAGGAGATGCGCGCGCACATAGAGCACGTCATAGCGGCGAAGCCGCGGAATGATGCGCGCCATGACGCGGGCATATTCGAGCGCCCGCGCCGGGATCGACCGCGCGCGGCCGGAGGCGGCGGGCTCCGGCGCATAGAGATCGATCTGCCAGCCGAGACGGCGCAGGTTGTCGATGATCTCGCTGATGTGGATGTGGCTCGCCTGCCCCTTGTGGGGAACGTCGAGCGCGAAATAGGCGAGCCGGCGCTCAGGCGAACTTGGCATCGAACCGCTCGATCCAGCGGATGACGTTCACCGTGCGCCAGAGGTCGAAGCCGAAACCCGCGCGACTGCGCGGTGCGGCGATCGAACGCTGCGAGCGCCGCGTCGGCCCGCAGCCACGGCAGCGCGCGGGCCGACGTCCGAGCGTCAGCGTGCGCTTGAAGAACGGGCGCAGGGCTTCCGCCCACATGCGGTCCGGCGTCGAGAACGCGATCTTGTCGCGGCGGTCGAGGATCGCATCGGGGACGAGGCCGCGCATGGCGTCGCGCAGCACCGCCTTCGATACCGCCTCGCCGCTCACCAGCCGCTCCGCCGGGAGCGAATAGGCGAGGTCGGCGAGATGCGGGCGTGAGGAACGGCACCCGCGATTCGATCGAGAACGCCATCGAGTTGCGATCGCCGTAGCGCAGCAGCGCCGGCAGCACGGTCTCGGTCAGGCTCTGCACCAGCGCGTCATGGAAGAAATGCCGGCTGGCACGCAAGCCGCGCCCGGTCGCGAAGGCGTTCTTGCCGACGAACCACTCGCCGTCGATCCACGGCGGCAGCAGCGGCCGTCCGACGAGGCGCCGCGCGAAACCGCGCAGCTCCGGCGAGACCGCGGGCTCGAAGGCTTGCGCGATGAGCCGCGTGCCGGCGCCCGGGAGCTTCATCATCGCGCGCACGAAGCGGATCGCGTCGGCGAAGCGGAACGAGGCGAGCAATTCGCTGAGCCGCCGGGCGAGATAAGGACGGTAGCCCGCGAACAGCTCGTCGGCGCCCTGGCCGTCGAGGATCACCTTGATGCCGTTGTCGCGCGCGAGCCCCATCACGCGGTGCTGCGCATACATGGAGAGGCTGCCGAACGGCTCGCCCTGCACGGCGATCAGCCGGTCGATGTCGGCGACGATCTCGGCGGGCTCGATCCGCACCGTGTGCTGCTCGGCGCCCGCCGCCGCGCCGCCATCTCGATGAAGCGGCGTCTCGTCGACCTCGGAGCCGGTGGCGACGAAGCTGAAGGTGCGCAGGTCCGTGGACGGCCCGCCGACCGCGCGGGCGCAGGCGATGATCGCGGAGGAATCGATGCCGCCGGAGAGCGAGATGCCGGTCGGCACGTCGCTGCGCAGATGAAGCTCGACCGAGCGGATCAGCGCGTCGCGCAACTCGCGGGCCGCCGCCTCCGGGCTTCGCTCGGCGACCGCGATGGTCGGGCGCCAGAACGGCACCGGCACCACCGCCGGCTGCGTCGAGCGAGATGCGCGCGAAGTGCCCGGCCGGGAGGCTTCGCACATCCGCGAACATCGTGCGCTCGCTCTCGTCGGTCTGGCCGACCGAGAGGAACAGGCAGGTGCGGGAAAGATCGATGCCGCGCCCGACGCCGGGCACGTCGAGCAGCGGGCCGATCTCCGAGGCGAAGGCGAGATGGCCGCTGCCGCGCGCGAAGAACAGCGGCTTGATCCCGAACGGGTCGCGCGCCACGAACAATTCGCGGCGTCTGCCGGTCGAGAAGCACGAAGGCATACATGCCGGTGAAGCGGGCGAGCGCCGCCTCGCCCCATGCCGCATAGGCGGCGATCAGCACCTCGGTGTCGGAGGTCGTGCGGAAGACGTGGCCGTCGCGCTTGCAGCGCCTCGCGCAGCTCGACGAAATTGTAGATCTCGCCGTTGAAGACGAGGACGTAGCGGCCGTCCGCCGACGCCATCGGCTGGTTGGCGCGCGGATCGAGATCGATGATGGAGAGGCGGCGGTGGATCAGCGCGACTTCGGCCGCGTCAGGCGCGACGCGGCGCGCCGTCGCGCCGGAAGGTCGCGAGCCCGCTCGCATCCGGGCCGCGATGGGCGAGCGCCGCATCGATGCGGGCGCAGAGCGCCGGCGGTACGATGTTGCCGGCCGTCGCAATGACGGCGGCGATGCCGCACATGGGGGTGCTTGGGTTGGAGGTCGCGTCTTCTCCCTCCCCGTCTTCGGGGAGGGCGGGGTGGGGTCTTACCCGCAGCGCTCGTAAGACACGGAAGAAAGAGCCCCACCCTGCCCTCCCCGAAGACGGGGAGCGCCGCCGGGAGGCGTCAGCGCGCGGCTAGGCCGCCTTCTTCCACAGCCAGGCGGCGACCTCGCGGGCGCCGCGCAGCGGCCACAGCGGGGCGGCGCGGAAGGACTGCCGCGTGGTGCCGACGAGGCCGCGCCAGTCGCCGGTGCGCAGGTGGTGCGAGGCCAGCATCGTGGTTTCGGCGGCGTGCCATTGGCGCACCGCGCGCAGGGTCTCCGGACGACGCTTGCTGCGCCGGCGGACCGGCGAGGTAGCGTTCCGCAATCGTCGATGTTCTCGCGGCGGACCACCGCGAAATTCCTGCGCGCGCGGTCGATCGTGCTGGAGCCGTCATGCATGAGATAGCGATAGACCGGCCGCTTCATCTCGATCATGCGGGACGCCGGCGATCCAGGCGCGCAGCATCCATTCGCGATCGGCGGCGAGCCGGTAGGCGGTATCGAACGCGCCGATGCGATCGAGCACGGCGCGGCGGATGCACAGGCTGTTGATGGCGCACGGCCCGCGGAGCAGGAGGTCGGTGTCGAGCGGCGCCGCCGCGCGCTCGTCGGCGCCGGCGACGGCCCGGCGACGCCGCCGCGGTCGATCTCGGCGAAGGTCGCGAGCCCGCGCGCGATGCCGGCCTGCGGGCGCCCGCGCCAAGCGCGTCACGCCATGCCGCGAGCGCGCCCGGCAGCAGCACGTCGTCGGCATTGAGAAGCACGATGGCCGGCGCACTGGTTTCCGCAAAGCCGCGGTTGTGCGCCTCGTAGATCGAGGTGCCGGGCGCCGCTATCACCCGCACCCCGGCGCGGCCGCGATCCGACCGTGTCGTCGCGCGAGCCGCCGTCGACGAGCACCGCCTCGAAGCTCGCATCCTGGGCGGCGAGGCTCGCGAGCGCAGTGCGCAGATGGGTCGCGGCGTTGAGCGCGGGAATGACGACGGCGATGTCCGGCGCGTGCGGGGTCATGGGATGCGTCGGGCGATCGAAACGCCGTGCTCAGCTGCTGGCGTCGGCGGGACGCGTCGAGACGGGGCGCGCCCGCGGCGGCGCGAGCGGCGCCTTCGCGACTTGTCCGCGCCGGAAATGATCGCGCAGCTGCAGCGCGATGTCCGTCACGGTCGACCGCGCGAACACCAGCACTGCGGCGACGAAAGCGAGCAGGATCACGGCGCGGATCAGCAGGTTGGGCTCGAAATATTCGACGCCGGCGACCGTGAGCGACGATCACGACGAGGCCGAGCACCGCGCCCTGGTCCTGGAACGGCAGCCGCGCCGTCGAGAACGGATCGATGCCGGTCGCCACGCGGAACAGCAGGAACTGGACGTAGCTCGCGGCGACGGCCGCGAACAAGCCGAACGAATGCACGAGTGCCACGAGCGTCGCGACCGAGCCGACCGCCGCGAGGACGTTGCACACCGAAAGGTATCTGCCCCTGCCGTTGGCGATCAGCTCGGTATATTGCGGGCGGCCGGAGAGCTGCACCAGCACGACGCCGACGAGCAGCGCGACGTAAGGCCCTGCCGCATCGAACTTGCCGTGGGTCAGGAGCCCGATGATCGCGCGCCCGAACAGCGCGGCGCCGACCCCGAACACGGTGACGCCGAGAAACAGCACGTTGGCGATGCGCGCGGTCCGGCGGAAGAGGCGCCCAGGCTCCTTTGCCTCATCCAGGAAGACGACGGTCGCCGCACTATGGATCGGCTGGGTGCCGAGCATGGCGAAGGACTGGTACTGCTGCGCGTGGGTGTAGATGCCGAGATCGTAGAGCCCGAGATAACGCGACAGCAGCGCCCGCTCCGCGGTCTGGCGTCCTTGCAGGAAGAGCAGCGAGACCGTGCTCCACCCGCCGAGCGAGAGCGCGTATCGCACGGCTTCCCAGTCGATACGCGGCACGAAGAACCGCGACATCATCATCAGAGAGCCGACGAAGACGACGACGCCGCCCGAAACATGACCGACGAACAGCGAAAGGCCATGCAGATCGAGCAGGAATAATGCGACAAGCGTGACGGCGGCCGCGACGACGCTCTTGAGAATCGACAAGGCGGCGTAAAATCCCGTCGAGGTGCCGAGCTTGGAGAGATTCAGGGCCAGCGTGAACAGGCTCGAACCGATGCTTTCGAGCGCGACCAGGACGACCATCGTCACCGTGATGCCGGCGGTGAAGCTCCACGCGTTGTGAAGAGCCACGAATGCGATCACGAAGGCCGCGGCGAAGGTGACGCTGCAGCCGAAAACGAGGAGCGTCATCGCCGTCACCATGCCGCATTGCTCGGAGAACGCCGCGCCGCGATAGCGGTGGGTGAGCAGGTAGCCGCTCCCCATCTGGGACAGGCTCATCGCCAGGGCGGACATCGAGACGACGAGGCTGAAAGAGGCGAAGTCCGCCGGCCCCAGCCGCATGGTGGTGAGCGGCAAGGTCACGAAGGCAAGGACGAGCTGCAACGCGCCGGGCAGGAAGAACAGCACCAGCCGCCGCCGCAGCTCGCGAGCGCCAGCCGGGCGGCTGTCATCGGCAGGTTCTGGCGCGACCGCGCCGCTCAGACGGGACATGTGGCCGGGACGGAAGCTGGCATCACGGCGCCACGGGCGCCCCGGAAGCGAACACCGGATCGAAAATCGAGGCGATCGAACGGTCGGCGAACGGCGAGAGATGGTTATCGTCCACGTAGAGCGGCTTGCCGTGCCGGGCGACATCGCAAAGCCGCGTCGTGCAAAGCGCCTCGTGAGGCCATATGATGCCAACCTGATGCTCATGCGCGAGGCGGCGCAACGACGACATTACGAACCGTTGCCGCTCATCGAATTCGCCGCGAGTCGGCCGCACATCCGCATCGTCAAGTCCGAGTTTGGCGAGGTAAAGCGAACGCGGCACGTCATAACCCACTTCCGGCACCGGTCCGACCAGCCAGACGCGCTTGCCTGCGGCCGCGAGTGTCGAAAGCGTCCGCTCCATGCCGTCCTGGAATGGCGACTGGTTATTGGGTGCCGCATCGAAAGAGCCGTCCAAAGCGGAAATACGAACGAACGACGGCCTCCTGTCCTCGCGCTTGTACCGCGTGCCTTCCGCCCATAGCGCCCACCTCGCAGCGAGCACAACGGTCTCGATCGAAGGCGTCGAGAGGACAAGGCCCAGGATCCTGTCGTTGATCTCGCGGCAGACACCCGCATCTTCACGTTCCGCGCCGAGCAGCGGAGCACAACCGCCGCGACCGGCGAACACGCCTTTCACATCGTGTGCAGCCGCGATTTCATCGATGGCCGGGCGCAGGGCGTCGGCATGGGAATCGCCCCACAATATGAACCGCGGGTCGCCCGCGTCGCTGCCGAGGTTGCAGACTTCGAGCTCCAGCGGCTCGATCCGGCACTTCTCGCGGCCTCCGGCAAATTCGTCACGCGCGGCGAAAAACTCAAGGCGATCCGGCGCCAGTCGCGACGGAAGGCCTTCCCGAATCTCGACCGACGACCCAAATGCGATGAACAGGCACATCGATGCTGCTGCAGCCGCGAAAAGCTTCGGCCTGTCCAGGTTCTGCCAGCGCTGCCGGCGTACAGGCTGCTCGATATATTTCCACGAGAGGGCCGCAAGGCCGAAGGAGACAAGCACAAGAATGGCGATTTCGACCTCGCCCGGCCCCTTGATGCTGAGATAATTGGCAAATGCAAGGAGACTGAAGTGCCACAAATAGAGGGAGTAGGAAATCTTGCCGACAAAAACGAATGGGCTCGTGGATAGCACTCTACTGACCGCTGTGCTTCCGAAGGTTCCGCTCCATATCAGAAACGCTGCACCAATGGTCGGCGGCAGTGCGGCGATGCCAGGAAACCGTGTATCCTTCGAATAGCCGACGACCGCAGCCGCGATCAGGAGAATGCCCAGCACAGCGACCGCATTGCGCATGCGCTCCGTCGCCGGATATTTGGCAAAGCCGATTGCCAGCAATGAACCGATCAACAGCTCCCAGGCCCGCGGCGGCCCGAAATAGAAGGCTGCGCCCGGGGTTCGGCGAACCATCCATATGCTCAGGACGAATGACGCCAGTGCGGCGAGGACCGTGACGACAAGGCGCTGTCGCGGAAAGAAGCGCGTGGCAATGACGAGATACAGTGGAAACGTGATGTAGAATTGCTCTTCGACCGCGAGCGACCAGGTGTGCAGCAGCGGCTTCTCCATCGCCGGCGTGTCGAAGTAGCCGGTCTGGCTCCAGAACAGGTAATTCGAGACAAAAAGCGTGGTCGCGATGATGCTTTGGCCGAGCCGCTGATAGTCGTCCGGCGCCATGACGAACCAGCCGAAGGCGGCCGAAAAGCCCATCACCACGAACAGGGCGGGGAAGATTCGTCTGATCCGCCGCTCGTAGAAGTCGGCGAACGAGAACGTGCCACCTTCGATCTCGGATAGGATGAGCAACGTGATGAGATAGCCGGAAATGACGAAGAACACGTCGACGCCGACAAATCCGCCGCCGAACATCGGACGTGCGCGCATGAAAAAGAACGACCGGCACGACTGCGACGGCACGCAGGCCGTCGATGTCGCTCCGGTACTTCACTGCGCGGCGCCTGTCGGGGCGATCAAGACACGGACACTTGCGGGCTGCACTTGCACGGCGCCTAACGCAGGGGCCCGATCTTCGGATCGAGGACGAGCGGGGTTTCCGAGATGAGCGGCCCCACGTCGCGACGGAACAGTGCGTCGAGTTGTGCCGCCGATCGCGCGGGGCCCGGCAAGTCGGTGCGCGCGCCGTCGACCGGAAGGATATCGTGCACCTGACCGAACGGACCTTCGATGGTGAGGTGCGGCTTCCCGGCACGAAACAGGATCACGCCGCCGCCGCCGTGGTCCACGCGATCCTCGCGACGGAGTGCGAAAGCGCTGAAGCCGGCGGCGAGCGTACCGTCCCGGGCCGCTACGCCGCGTAGCATGATGTTGCGCGCGCCCGGGTCATAGGTGTCCGAGAAATATTCCTTGCCGCGATACCTCAACGCGCCGACGACGCGCGGATCGGGTCCAGCACCGCGCTCGCAAAAGCTGTCGGTGAACATGATACCGTCGTCATGGATGACGACGTCGTGCACGCCGACGGCCGGATATTGATAGACCCGCACGACATCGTCCGACACGAATCCAAGGCCGCTGCCGGTTCCGGCGTAACGCGCGCCGAACAACAGCGTGTCGCCGTTCACGGCCACGGCGTTGACGTGGTTCTGATCGGTGATGAAGGGCGATCCGCTCGGATCGACCATCAGGAATTTCTCGTCGACGATGCCGCCGCCCGACAGATCCACCGCGATCAGGCTGTTGCGCCGGCAATTCGCGCCCCACACCAGGTTCCGGCCGGGATCGTAGCTGATCTGGTGAATGCGCTCGTTGTGGTACCGCGTCTCGTATCGCGCCAGGACGCGGACGTCGGCGAGCGCATCGATCGTCTTCTGCCCGACGATCTCGGCCGCGATGATGAACGAATGGAGACCGGCCGAGGCGCCGACGAAGAGTGTGTTCGCGTGCCGCGCGACGCCGAAGCAGATCACGTCGAGCAGGCGGTGCCAGCCGCCCGGTTCGAGCAGATAAAGGCCCGCATTGCTGGTGACCAGCACCGGAAACGGCACGTCACCGGTCGCCGGCGCGGCCCATATTTTGCGCGGCTTCGTGGTCCCGGACCTGAAGTCGTCATAGCGCTCGTAGTCCTGGAGCCGGTGCCAGAGCTCCCGACCGCGGTCCGGATCGATCGCCGCGCGGGCGAGCCCGCCGGCCAACCGGCCGGCGATGCCGGCGCGGGTGCCCAAGAGGGAGAGCGATCGCTTGAGCGACTTTTTCGGAGGCGGCTTCGGCGGATTCCAATGCATCCGCTCAAGCGCCTCTCGCCGGGAAATGCCAGGGCGACGTATCGCGGCCGAAATGTCGTTGCGAGTCCAACCCTCGGGCCGCCTTGGCGATCAAAGAACGCCACCTTCGCGCAAGTGCTCGACGACCTTTCGCGCGAGCTGATCCGGATGGTGATCGGCGGTCGGAAGAACGAGATCGGCGTGCTCCGGCGGCTCGTAGGGCGAATCGATGCCGGTGAAGTTCTTGAGCGCGCCGCTGTCCGCCTTGGCGTAGAGGCCCTTGGGGTCGCGGCGCCGGCATTCCTCGATCGGCGTGTCGACGAACACCTCGATGAACTCGCCCGTCGCCGACGAGATCGCGCACCATGCTGCCGCTCGGCGCGGAACGGCGAGATGAACGCGCACAGCACGATCAGCCCGGCGTCGACGAACAGCTTGCGCCACCTCGCCGACGCGGCGGATGTTCTCGACGCGGTCGGCGTCGGTGAAGCCGAGATCGCGGTTGAGGCCGTGGCGCACGTTGTCGCCGTCGAGCATGTAGGTGTGATGGCCCGCGCGCGTGCAGCTGCTGCCTCGACGAGCTTGGCGATGGTCGATTTGCCCGACGCCGGAGAGGCCGGTGAACCAGACGATGCAGGGGCGCTGATGCTTGAGGCGCGCCCGCGCCTGCCTTGTCGATGGCGAGGTGCTCGGCGATGGATGTTGGTCGCGCGGCGCAGCGCGAACGCGATCATGCCGGCGCCGACCGTCTCGTTGGTGTAGCGGTCGATGATGATGAAGGCGCCGGTCTCGCGGTTGTCGTCGTAGGGATCGAATGCGACCGGCGTCGAGGTCGCGAGATTGCACAGCGCCGATCTCGTTGAGGGCGAGCGTGCGCGCGGCGAGCGTGCTCGAGCGTGTTGACGTCGAGCTTGTGCTTGATCGCGGTCACCGTCGCCGGCACCGAGCGGGTGCCGATCCGCATCAGATAGGAGCGGCCCGGGCAGCAGCGGCTCGTCGCTCATCCAGATGACGTGCGCCGCGAACTGATCGGCGACCTCCGGCCGCGCGGTCGGGCGCGACCAGAAGGTCGCCGCGCGCGATGTCGAGCTCGTCGGCGAGCGTCAGCGTGACCGCGTCGCCGGCGCCGGCCGCTGTCGAGGTCGCCGTCGGCGGTGACGATCCGCGCGATCCGGCGTCGCCGCGCCCGGATGCGGCGAGACGAACCGGGTCGCCGCGGCGAATCCGGCCGCTGGCGACGGTGCCGGCAAAGCCGCGGAAATCGAGGTCCGGCCGGTTGACCCATTGCACCGGAAACCGGAACGGCAGCGCCTCGAGCGCGGCGTCGACCTCGATCGATCTCGAGATACTCGAGCAGCGGCGGCCCGTCGTACCAGGCGCATGTTGCGGCCGGGCTCGACGACGTTGTCGCCGTATCGCGCCGAGATCGGGATCGGCATCACGGCGGCGAACGACAGCCGCGCGGCGAAGCTCGCGGAAATCGTCGACGATGCGGTCGAACGTCGCCTGCGCGTAGTCGACGAGGTCCATCTTGTTGACGGCGAGCACGACGTGGCGGATGCCGAGCAGCGAGCAGATCACCGCGTGCCGGCGGCGTCTGCGCCGAGCACGCCCTTGCGGGCATCGATCAGGATGATCGCGAGCATCGGCGTTCGAAGCGCCGGTCGCCATGTTGCGGGTGTATTGCTCGTGCCCCGGCGTATCGGCGACGATGAAGGAGCGCCGTCGGCGTGGCGAAGTAGCGGTAGGCGACGTCGATGGTGATGCCCTGCTCGCGCTCGGCCTCGAGCCCGTCGAGCAGCAGGGCGAAGTCGATGTTCTCGCCCGTGCGTGCCGTAGCGCCGCGGAGTCGCGTCTCGAGCGCGGCGAGCTGGTCCTCGAAGACAGCGCCGCATTCGTGCAGCAGCCGGCCGATCAGCGTCGACTTGCCGTCGTCGACCGAGCCGCAGGTGAGCACGCGCAGCAGCCGGCGTGCCGGCAGCGTCCGGCGACGCCGCGACCTCGGCCTGCGCGGCGGCTCTACCGCCATCAGAAATAGCCTTCCCGCTTCTTGCGTCTCCATCGACGCGGACTGGTCGGCATCGATCACCCGGCCCTGCCGCTCCGAGACGCGCGACGCACGCATCTCGCCGATGATGTCGGCGAACGTCGCGGCGTCGGACTCCACGGCGCCGGTCAGCGGATAGCAGCCGAGCGTGCGGAAGCGGACGCGGCGCATCGCCGGCTGCTCGCCCGGCGCGAGCGGCAGGCGATCGTCGTCGCGCATGATCAGCGCGCCGTCGCGCACCACGACCGGCCGCTCGGCGGCGAAATAGAGCGGCACGACGGCGATGCCCTCGGCGCGGATGTATTGCCAGACATCGAGCTCGGTCCAGTTGGACAGCGGAAACACCCGCACCGATTCGCCGGGGTTGATCCGGGTGTTGAACAGCCGCCACAGCTCCGGGCGCTGGTTGCGCGGATCCCAGACGTGGTTGGCGCTGCGGAACGAGAAGATGCGCTCCTTGGCGCGGCTCTTCTCCTCGTCGCGGCGCGCGCCGCCGAACGCGGCATCGAAGCCGTGGCGATCGAGCGCCTGCTTGAGCGCCTCGGTCTTCATCACCTGGGTGTGCAGCGCCGAGCCCGACGTGATCGGGTTGATGCCGCGGGCGACGCCCTCCGGATTGATGTGGACGAGCAGCTCGAGCCCGCAGCTCGCGCGCCGTCGCGTCGCGGAACGCGATCATCTCGCGGAACTTCCAGCGTGGTGTCGACATGCAGCAGCGGAAACGGCGGCTTTGCCGGATAGAACGCCTTGAGCGCGAGGTGCAGCATCACGCTCGGAGTCCTTGCCGATCGAATAGAGCATGACCGGCCGGCGGAACTCGGCGGCGACCTCGCGCAGGATCCCGATCGACTCCGCCTCGAGGCGCTTGAGCTGAGGCGGCAGCCGACCGGGGCGATGCGGCGGGCGAGCGAGCTCATCGGTGCTGACCTGCAGCTCACGAATTCCCCACGGCCTCGCGGATCGCGGCAGCGACCTCACCAACGTCGTCCTCGGTGATGTTGAAGTTCGACGGCAACCACAGGCCGCGTTGCGAGATGCCGATGGTATTGGCGAAACCATCGTCGGGCGAGAGATAAGGCGTCTGGCTGTGGATCGGGAACCAGAAGGCGCGGACACCGATCCCGCGCTGCTCGAGGACGCCCCGCACCCGGTCGCGGTCGTCGAGCAACACGTCGGTCCACTGGCGCACCTCGCCGGGCTCCGAATCGTAGTCGGGAACGACGACGCCCGGCAGTCCGTCGAGAGCGGCGCAATACCAGGCGTCGCGCTGGCGCGCCCGCGCAAGCCTGTCCGGTCGAACGACATCGAGCTGCGCCAGCGCCACCGCGGCCTGCAGGTCGGTGAACTTGAAGTTGAAGCCCATGCTCGGGTGAAGGTCGTCGCCGCCGCTGCCGCGCTTCGGCCGGCCCTGGTCCTTGAGCTCGAGCAGGCGATGATAGACGGCGGTGTCGTTGGTCACCACCATGCCGCCCTGCCCGCTGGTGACGGTCTTGTTGGCCGAGAACGAGAAGCAGCCGGCATCGCCGAAGCTGCCGAGCGGGCGCCCCGCATGAGCACGAGCCCAGCGCCTCGGCGGCATCGCACACGAGCACCAGCCCGCGCTTGCGGCAGAACGGCTCGAGCGCGCGATAGTCGGCGCCGCGCCCGTTGACGTCGACGGGGACGATGGCACGGGTGCGCGGGCGTGAGAGCGCGCTCGACCGCCTCCATCGAAAGGGTGAAGCGGACCGGCTCGACGTCGGCGAGCACCGCGGTGGCGCCGGTCATGCGAACGGCATTGGCGGTCGCGATGAAGGTCAGGTCGGGAACGATCACCTCGTCGCCGGGGCCGATGCCCTTCGCCATCAGCGCCAGCGATATGGCCGCGGTGCCGCTGGTGACCGCGACGGCGTGCCGGGCACCGGCGAGTTGCGCGATCCGCTCCTCGAGCTCCCGGGTCAGCGGGCCGTCGTTGAGGAAATTGCGATCGATCGCTCCGGAGAGGCGCGCGAGCTCGCCGCCGGTCATCTCCGGTCTGAACCACGCCAGCCGCTCGGGCACGCCACTGTTGCCGGTCACTTTTCCAGACCTTCCAGCTCGGAATGATAGGCGAAGCGGAATCCGTGAAGGTCGACGAACGGGCCGGGGAAGCGCGGATGACGCGCCGCCCTGACCTTGCGAACGAACGTCGATCGGTCGGCAGGGGCGAGGACCAGCCAGTGCTGGAACATGCGCTTGGTGGTCGGCCGCCGCGTCCACACCTCGGCCGGATCGTGGCCGATCTCGCCACCCCTCCCATAACGATCCACGAATTCGATCAACAGCTCGAGCGCGGCGATCTCGGCGCGCGCATAGACGGTGTCGCAGCCGTCGTCAGCTTCGATCGGGAATCGCTTCACGGCGACGATCGGCCCTGAATCGACCGCGGGCGCAATCCGATGCGCGGTCGCGCCGTAGCTCGTCGCGCCGTCGAATAGCGCCAGCGAGGCACCGCCCCGCCCCGGATAGTCGGGCGGCGCAGGATGAAAATTGACCCCGACCATGGCGAGAAGCGGTCCTCGCAGGATGTGCTCATTGAGGAAGCTCAACACGATGTCCGGCTCGAGCCGGGCGAGCTTCGCCTCGTCGACGTCGCGCGATTCGACGACCGCCAGCACTCGCAGAGCCGCCCGGCAGATCAGTTGGGCGCTCCGATTGAGCACGTGATCGTCACGCAGGAGAAGCACGCAAGACCTCGTGGTCATCGCGCCCCCGCAAACGAGCCGATCTGGATCATGGTCCTGTTTCCCTCATCATTCGCACGAGGTCTTCGGCGATGATCGCGGGACGGTACCGGTCGAGATAGGTGCGGCGCGCCGCCGCGCCGATGCGGCTTCGCAGCGCCGGATCGCGGGCCGCGGCCACGATCAGGCCGGTGATGCCCTCCGGCGTGTCGCCGAGCAGGCAGTTCTCATCATGCACGAGCTCCGGCATCGACTCGGCGAGCCGGCGATGGGCGATGAGACAGGAGCCCGACGAGAAGGCGTAGATCACCCGCGTGTAGCCGCCGGGATAAGGCCCTGCATTGTTGAGCACGAGGAAAATCTGGTTTCCCAGCATTTCATCGTCGATGTCGGGGACGAAGCCGCGCATCGCCACGTTGGGCTCGCGACGCAAGTGCTCGAGCGCCGGTGGAAATTCGAAGCGGCCGCAGATGTTGATGGTGAAATCGGTCGCCGCGAGCTCCCGCTTGAGGAGCGGCAGCACGTGATCGGCGAGATAGAGCATGCCGTAATAATTGCCGGTCGAGCTCAGCACGCCGATATTGCCGAGGATATGGATGCCCTGGCGTCGCCCCTCGGCCGCCCGGCGCAGCGACGGCCATGCGTCGCCGAAGGCGTCGGGCCAAGTGTTGGGGAGATAGCGGCAACCAACGCCGTGGCTGTCGTACCACGAGGCATCGAGCGCGCAGATGTTGCGCGCGCCGGCGAGGCTGCGCAGGCGCGCCAAGTGGCGCCGCTCCTTCGCGCGCAACCGCGCATCGGTCACGCCGCGCTTGAGCCCGTGCAGCTTCTCGCGCGCATGGACCTGCGAGGCGGCCATCGGCGGCCGCGCGAGATAGCCGTAGACCCGCATTCCGGCGCGGCTGAGCGCCGGCGCCAGGCGCTCGTAATCGGTGTCCCAGAACAGCAGCGCCGATCCGGCGCCGGACGCCACCAGGCGGTCGACCTCGGCGGCCGGATCGCGAAAGCGCGGCGCGTCGCCGTCGATGCGCGGATCGATCGATCTCGCGCACGTAGCGCGCGACGCGCCGGGCACGCGGTCTTGCGGCAGGCCCTCGTCGTCGATGACCGGAGGCGGCACCCTCCACCGGCCGCGCGCCGACGCGGGCAAGGCGGCCGCACGGCATCCTCGTCCGCCTGCAGGAGCTTGCCGCTGCCGGTGGACGCGAACCGCACATCCGCGCCGGCGGCGGCGATGCGCTTCGACCAGCGTCCCGAGCACGATGCTTCCGAGATGGGAGAAGGTCGGCACCATCGAGGACAGGACGACCACCCGTTCCGGGTTCATTGGATGACCCGCGGCTCGGGAAGCGGCACGATGAACGCGCCCTGGTAGCCCTTCTTGCGCAGGATCGGCGACGAGCTCGTCGGCGATGTGCCAGGACAGCAACAGCGCGTATTCCGGCTGATCCGCGAACAGCCTCGCCTCGTCGAGAACCGGAATGAGCGTTCCCGGCACGTACTTGTTCAGCTTGTGCGAGCCCGAGACCTCCATCACCGCATCGACGATGTTGTTGTCGAGGCCGACATAGTTGATGAGGGTCGAGGCGCGCGACGGCGCGCCGATGCCGTAGATGCGGGTGCCCGGCTTCCTCAATTTCGCGATCAGCGCATAGAGCGCGAGCTTCGATTGCGCCACCCGCTCGCGAAACGCGACCATGGCCGAGCCGTCGGTCGATGCCGGCTTCGCGCTCCTGCGCGCGCAACGGCGGCCACCGACGGATCGATCGGCCGCGATCCCGCGCGCGCCGCATAGACGCGGATCGATCCGCCATGGGTCGGAATCCGTTTGACGTGGAACACCTCGAGACCGTGGCGCTCGAGCAGGCCTTCGAGCGAGCCGAGCGCATAGTAGCGCAGGTGCTCGTGATAGATCGTGTCGTATTGCAGCGTATCGATGAGATCGAGCAGATAGTGCGACTCGGAGATGAAGACGCCGTCGTCCGCGAGCAGCTCGCAGATGCCGCGGTGACGCCGTGGACGTCGCCGATATGGGCGAACACGTTCGCCGCCGTGACGACCTTCGCCGGGCCGCGCTCGGCCTGCACCTGGCGCGCGAGCGTCGGCGCCGAAATAATCGACCATGGTTTCGATGCCGCGCTCACGGGCGACCTCGGCGGCACGCGACGGATCGATGCCCGAGCACGCGATGCCCGGCCTCCTTGAAATTGATCAGCAGCGAGCCGTCGTTCGAGCCGATGTCGACGACGAGGTCGCTCGGGCTGCAGCCCAAGCTTCTGCGACGACTCCCGATAGAGATCGGCGAAGTTCTCGCGCAGGATCTTCGTGGTGCCGCTGAGATACGGATAGGAGTAGGGAAACAGCACCTCCGGCGAAACTTCGAGCCCGATCTGCGCCAGTCCGCAGTCCTCGCAGCGAAACATCTCCAGCGGAAACGTCACCTGCTCCACGGCCCGCTCGCCGACCGGCGGCATGGTGTTGACCGGCGGCACGTAGCCGAGGAACAGCAGCGAGCGCATCTTCGGCGAGGCGCAGATCTGGCATTCCAGAATCGCGCGGGACTGGGACACGGACGTCGACATCTCTAACCTTTCTGACGCGCGCCTCGGCGAGCTCGCGGTTCTCGCGATACCATCGGACGACCGCGGGCAATCCTTGCACCAACGGGATTTTCGGAGCGAACCCGAGCCCGCGAAGCTTGCTGATGTCGGGACAGCGGCGGCGCGTCTCGCCGGCCGGCGCCGGCTCGAAGGCGAATGCCGGCTCGCGGCCGAACTCCTTGAAGATCAGGCTCGCCAGCGCCTCGACGCTCACCTCGTCGGGATTGCCGATGTGATACACGTTGAGATGCTGCCCGTTCTCGACCACGCGGACGAGACCGTCGGTGAAGTCGTCGACGTGGATGAAGGCCCGCGTCTGGCGCCCGTCGCCCTTGATGGGAAATCGGACGGGGCCGGCGCCCCCGTCGGCCTCGACCGCCGCCGCGGCGCGCACCGTCAATCTCCGGAATGACGTGCTCGAATCCCATGTCGCGGCCATAGACGTTGTGAGGGCGAAACACCACGACGCGATCGAACCCGGTTCGTCCGTAGTTGAACGCGATCAGCTCCATGGCGAGCTTCGAGCCGCCGTAGGAATAGCGCGGATTGAGAACGTCCGGCACCACGAGCGGGACGTTCTCCGGCGTCGGGATGAGCTGCGGCGACTGATAGGCTTCCGAGCTCGAGGCGACGACGAGCTCGGTGACGCCGTGCTTGCGGCAGGCATCGATGACGTTGAGCGTCCCGCGGATGGCGACGTCGATGACGAGCTCCGGCTCCTCGTAGAAATAGCGGGTGCCGTTGATCGCGCTCAGAGTGCGCGACGCAATCGACGCCCTCGCAGGCCCGCGCGGTCGACTTCGGGATCGCGGATATCGCCGGTCACCATCTCGATGTCGTCGGCCACCTCGGCGAGCCGACGCGGATGGCCCCGCCAGTGGTTGTCGAGACACGCGCACCCGGGCGCCGTCCCGCACCAGCCGCGCGCACCAGGGCGGCGCCGAGAAACCCGCTGCCTCCGGTCACGAGATACTTGCGCTGGCTCATGTCGGCACCGCCGGTCCGAGCACGCAGCCGTGGTGTCCTAACGGCATGTAGGAGCGTCCGGGGGCGAGCCGCAGGTTGCGGGGTTCGAAATGGTTCCAGAAATCGTAGATCAAGCGCCGGCTCGGCGAGCCGCGCCGACAGCGAATTCGAGCGGCATCGCATGCGAACACCGGATGATTGTTGGTGATGACGACGAGATTGGCGTCGCTGCACCGCCTCCTCGAGCGTCGCGCAGGGCGACAGCCCGAATTCGCCGAACGCTTCCGCCGGCACCACCGCGTCGTAGCCGCGCCATTCCGCGGCATCGAAGCGCCGCCGGAGCGCGGCAACGATCGGACGCGCCATGGTGCCGCGCAGGTCGTCGGTGGCCGGGCGGCCTTTGAAGGCGAGACCGAGGACCGCAATCACCGGCCGCTTCGGAAAGCCCGGCATCACTCGCGGCCGCCTGCTCGACGGCGGCGGCGGCTTCCTCGGGCTGGCGCTCGTTGAGCCGCCGGGCCGCCAGCGTGATCTCGGGCGTGACGCCGAACGGCTCCAGGCCTTCGGCGAGAATATAGGGGTCCTTCTCGAGGCACGGGCCGCCGACCGGCCCGGGAAGCGCGAGATTGGTCCGCGGATATCCGACCTTGCCGGCGGTGATCACGTCCAGCGCGCTGATGCCGAACACGTCGCACATCCGCGCCACCTCGTTGGAGAACGCGAACTGCACATCACGCTGCGCGTTGTCGACGAGCTTGATCATCTCCGCGGTTTCGAGGTCGTGCACGCGCAGCGTGGTCGGCGTGATGAACTGGAACAGCTGCGACGGCGCGCACGCAGGCCCGCAGGTCGCCGCCGCCGACGATCTGCGGAAGCCAGCGCAACTCCTTGAGCGCGACGCCTTCCAGCGTGCGCTCGGGGCAGAACGCGATGTCATAGGCGAACCCGCGCTTGTCGAGGATCGGCAGAACGACCTTGCGCGTGGTGCCGAGCATCATGGTCGAGCGCAGGATCACCAGCGCTCCGGGCTTCATCGCGCCCGCCACCTCGCTTCGCGGCATGCTCGATCATGTCGAGGCGCGAGCGGCCGTTTGTCCGAGCGGCGTTCCGACCGTGATGACGAAAACATTCGGCGCGAAATTTTCCGGGATGGACTTGTGAGATGTTGAGTTGCACCCGCTCTCGATGACGCGGCGGAGCAGGTCGGCGAGGCCGGGCTCGTGGAAGTGCGGCTCGGCCGTTGCGCGGAGCGCGTCGACGACGTCGCTCGCGGATTTCGACTCCCTGACGCGGAATCCGACGTCCGCCATGGTCGCCGCGAGCGTGAGGCCGACATAGCCGAGCCCGATGACGCAAACGTCACGATCCGGATACTTGTCGGGTACAGTCACGAGACAACCGGATCAGAAGCTGCTTCGAGCAAAACGCAGTTTTTCATTTCGGGCTTTGTTTTTCGTGGCAGAGCGCCGTGGAGAGAAAATCGCGCATTCCCACGCTACCGCCGTTCGGGTGAACCGTAGCTCCCCCAACTCCTCGCCTGCGGCGGCGTCGAACGCCGTTGCGATCGCGACGCGACGTTACGCGACCCCGCCGGGCGGCGCCGTCGCGTAACCAAGTGATCGGGGAATCCAACCGGTGCCTGTCGTCGTCCGAAACGGTGACGCGACGGCCGCTCCCCCATCACCGAGCGATTATCTATAACGTTCACGTCGTGAACGTCAAGCCCCATGTTCACCAGATGAACGCCGCTATCATCATGAAAAAATTGCAATAATTCATAGGATCGCGCCGCGTCCGCCAGGCCACCATGGGCTCAATGGGGGCGCCACAGCACTTGGAACAGGGGGCCGGAATCGTGGCCTTCCTCGAAGGCGCTCATGATCGCCTCGATGATCTCGGTCGCGTAGCCGACACGGTAGTGCACCGAATCCCAATAGGCGTAATCGTTGCGGGTCAGCGGCGTGGGCCGCATGAAATCGATGACTCCGACGTTCGCGCGCGTCTTCGCGATATCGACGACCGCTTCCTTGCAATGGGTGAATTTCGCCCACTCCTCGGCATCCAGCAGAAGGCTCACATGCAGGGGCACGAACACCAGGATTTTTCGTGTCTGCGCGGGAAGTCCATCGAGCGCCTGCTCCAGCAACCGCAGGTCGGGGAATGTCCAATCGGACGGCCGCGCGCCAACCGCCGGCGGGTCGGCGTAGGCGCTGATGGACTCGGCCGCCTTCCAGCGTCCGTAATAGAGCGACGCATGCGCTCGCGTCGGATCGTAAAGACTGTCGTCCGGCGTGAAGCGGTAGTAGCCGTCGTCCTGGAGATCGGGCCGCAAGAGATGCGTGAGCATCAACACTTCGCGGACGGAGTGAAGCAGCGCCCGCGTGTTGAGGAGATGGGCGTAGTCGTTCCAGGGGTTCTCATCGTACTCCCAGGGCGGGAACGGATGTGGAGTCAGCCGGTCCATCGGCTTCGTCGGCGAGCACCAGTCCATATCGATCCCGACCAGGATGTTATGCACCGGCTCCCGCACATGCTCACCGAAAAACTTGATCAGTTGGCTTTGCTCCCACGCCGTCCCATACGACATCGCGAGGTTGGCGAAGCGACCGCCCAGCGTTTTGTCGAGCTCCTCGGGCTTGAGCAGCATCATGGTCGAGGTGCCGAACACCGCGCTGTCGAACCGGCCATGACGGATCAGTCCGGGGAAGGCGTAACGCTCGTTGGTGGTGACCCGATAGCGCTTCCAGGGCGGCGAAAACGCGAGGTTGTCGTACGGATCGACGATCGCCACGAACGCAAACGCGCAGAGGATGACCGCTGCCGTCATGCCGAGGATGATCGCGATGAAGCGCCGCCAGGCGCGCGTCTCGGACAGCGTGTCCGCCGAGGTCGCGCTGCGCGCTGCCCTCACCGCATCGGCAACCGCTTCATCCATGGCATATAAGTGCAGGTGACGTCGTGGGAGCCTTCGTCGACGACGATTCCGAAGAACGTCTCATAGACCGGGAAGATGCGCGACGACGAAGCCGTGTTGGCTGCATATCTTCATGATGTGCCAGAGAGATCGGCTTGCCGCCGATCCACCGAAGCTACCGCAGTTCGGGTGAACAGAGGTCCGCCCCAAACGCAACCGCCCTGCCCCGCTCGCCCGGGGCCGCTTCAGGCCGCGGTGATCGCGCCTTCGTCGAGCAGGATCCTGACCTTGCGGCCCAGGAGATCGAGCAGGATCGCGACGCGCTCCCGATCGGCCATGCCTTCGAACAGTCCGAGATTGTCGGCGAACACGCCCTCGACGACGCGTACGCGCTCGCCGGGGGCGAACGGCTGGCGACGCTCGAGCTTGACGAATCCGCCGTCATCTTCGCGCCGCTGCAGCGCCGCCACCACATCGGGCGGCACCGGCGCCGGATCGTCGCCGTTGCACACGAGCCGCGCCACGCCGGTGGTCGAATGGATCGAGCGCCAGCGCTGCGCCTCGATGTCGACGGTGACGAAGAGGTAGCGCGGAAACAGCGGCGCCGCGACCATCTCGACCCGGCGCGCATGCCGGCGGCGCTTGAGGTAGCGCGGCAGATAGACGGCGAAGTCCTGGCGGATGAGATGCCCCATCGCCTTGGTTTCGGCGTGCGGCTGGGTCTGCACGACGTACCAGCGCGCGGTCATGCGATCGCCTCCTCGCGCGGCCGCGGCCGCACACCGAGGAGCTTCGGCGCCAATACCCGATCCGGCCCGACCACGGCCGCGGCGGCCTCAAAGGTCGCGTCCGCCGCAGCGAGATCGGTCACCACGATCGCGTCGTAGGGTTCGCTGATCGCGGCAAAGGACGCGACGACGGGAACTCCGACGAAGGTCGGCGACGGTGCCTTGGCGGTCGACGATCGCCACGATCTCGACCCCACTCTCGATCGCGCAGATGCGCGCGATCTCGGCAAGGTCGGACACGCCGGCGACGACGACGCGCTGGAACCCGCGGCTGCGCAGCGCGGCAAAGATTTCCGCGCAATCGGCGCGCGCCTGGCGGAAGAACGAAAACGAGATGCCGAGATATTCCACCGTCAGCCGCGACTTCTCGGCAAAGCCATGCGGCGTCAGGTAGTAGGCGTAACGCCGCGCCGGCGCCTCGCTGACCTTGACGAGCCCTTTTTTGACGCAGCGCTTGAGGTAGGCGTTGACGAGACCAAGCGCGATCCCGAGCTCGGCCGCCAGCCGCCGCTGCGACTGGCCGCCGTCGCGCTCGACCGACTGCAGCAGTCCCAGCAGGATCCGCTGGCTGTCCTCGTCCTGAGCGGTGCTCGACATTCGCCCACGCCCTCTGTTCTGCCTTCCCTACAACGATCGCGGCGCCGCGGTCAAGGGCGGCGTTCACTTGATGAACGCAATCAACTTATTGAAGAACAATGATTTTCAGAACTGGAAATAGACGAATTCGGCGCCGCCTTCGCCGCCGAGCTCGATGATCAGATAGCCGAGCATCAGCGCGAGGCCGGCCGCGATCCACGAGCGCGGGCGGAGGCGATTGCGCACGATCTCCTGAGTGGTCGGCCCGACGGTCGCGAAGACAATCGCAATGCCTAGCCACATCAGGGTTTCGCCAAGGATCGAGCCGAACAGCGGCGGCCGCCAGCCGGACTCGACCAGCCGCACCTGCGAGGACCATCCGTCGGCGCCGGCCATCGCCGCGAGCACGTGGCGCGCGCTCGACATCGTGTCGGCGCGGAAGATCACGAAGGCTGCGACCACGAACAGGAAGGTCAGGAGCAGCAATTGTTATGTTTATGTATTTATTCGTCGCATACGTATTGCTAGATGACGGAAGTAAACCGCGAATGCCTCCTTGGTCAGCAGGTGAACCGGGATCGCATCGCCCGAAAATGCATCGACAGCCAATACATCGAATTGCTGCGACGGTTCGCTCTCCAGAGAGAGTCGCGCGTCTCCCAGGATGATTTCGGTTTTTGCCGGACTCTGCTTGAGAAATGTGAACCAGCCATTTGCGACCTGCGATGACCTGCGGATTGATTTCGTAAAATCGGAAGGAATCGCCCGGCTTTCCGTAGGCGGCGAGCGTTCCCGCGCCGAGGCCAATCACTCCGACTCGCTTCGGCCCGTCACAGCAAAATCGCAATGCCAGGCCAACGCCCGATCTTCTTCCGTAATACGTCGTGGGGTTGCGATTCTCCGGAAACGCAAGATATTGCGCGCCATGCTCAATCGTTCCGTTAACCAAACTCCGGTACGGCAACTGGAGGCCAATTTTGAATTCCTGAATGCGGAGCGCGCCGTAAAAATTCCGCATCATCGCCACGGTGCCATCTCGCATCGTCCGAACATTCGCGATTAGCACGGCGCACATACAAGCGGTCACGCAAGCCCAAAAAAGCCGCGCCGACCAGCCTTCGCTCCAAAGAACGACGGTGGCGAGAAGCGCAGCGAGCAACAGCACGATCGGCAGTTCAAAGATTCCAGAAAGAATGTGCGGAGCAAGCAAGCCGACGCAAACCGCGCCTAGCGCGCCTCCAAGAGCAAGCGTCAGGTAAAACGACGTCAGGTAGCGCACGGCAGGTTTTCTTTGTACAAGTTCGCCGTGACAAAAAAGACAAACAACAAAAAGCGCGCTACAGAAAAGCGGCACGCTGATTTGAACGGCGTGCGTGATCGAAGAATCGTAAATTGCGTAGCCTGCCGCACCCAGCGCGACCGCCATGAGCCGCGCTGTTAGCCAGCGCGAATACAGTCTGCGCTTGGCAAATACAATCGCGAAAGAAAGCAGATAGAGCGCGAGTGGCACGACCCACAAGAGCGGTACCGGCGCGACGTTCTCCGAAAGATGATTCGTCACTGCGAGAAGCATCATCGAACTGCAAGCAGAGAGACCTAGCCACAGAAGCTTCGTGCTGAGTATGGGCCGCGGTTCATTCTGCGGTGTTTCTGCCGTCGTAGGGACATTAGGATGGTAGCTCCGGCTGATCCAAGCTGAGAGCGCGCAGCACAGCGCGAACAATGCATACCCAATGGACCACAGCACAGCTTGATGGTGAGAAGAGAGTCGCGGCTCGATCAGGAATGGAAAACTCAAAAGAGCGAGCAGGGAAGCGAGATTGGACAGTGCGAATAGATGATATGGCGAACGGCCCGGGGCGCGGCGCGCATACCACGTTTGCAGCAGCGGGCTGGTGGAACTGAGCAGGAGGAACGGCAGCCCGATAGAAAACGTGAGCAATCCCAGGATGCGCCATGCCGGATCGACGGTTACGTGCGAACGCCAAAACAATTGCGGTGCGATGGGCAACCACAGAAGACTGACGACAAGAAGGCTCAAGTGAAGCACGGATTGTCGCCTTGGCAAGAGGCGGCGAATCGTAGCGTCGGCGTAGAGATAGCCGAGGAGAAGCGCGGTTTGGAAGAACACGAGACATGTCGCCCAAACAGCCGCCGACCCTCCGAACCACGGAAGAATTAATTTGGCGATGAGCGGTTCGCTCAGGAAAAGTAGAAACGCTCCCAGAAAAATGGTTGTGGCGAACAGCAGGCGGTGCGCCTTCGGCATCGTGGTTCGCATGCTCCTGGCAAAATCAGGAACGAACCAGGAAGCGCAGATAGTACAGGATGCCAGCGACGGATTTGGCGTCGCGAATTTTGTTGCGGCGAATCATTTGTTCGATTTCGCCGTGCGTGAAGGCCTTAACCGTGATTTTTTCATCTTCTTCAGGTTCAGCTTCGCCGAGAGTCAAGTCTTCGGCGAGAAGAATGTACATGCGCTCTTCGAGAAAGCCGGGCGTGGGAAAAATGTCGAGGAAGACGTGGAAACGTTTCGCGCGATAGCCGGTTTCTTCGATCAGTTCGCGGGCAGCAGCGCGTCGTGGATTTTCGCCTTTGTCGATGCGTCCAGCGACGAGTTCCCAGAGGAATTGCCGCGTAGCGTGGCGATACTGGCGAATCATCACAATGCGTCCATCGGGCAGCGCGGGGAGAACTACCACGGAGCCAGGGTGCGTGATGACCTCGCGCGTGACGCGCAGGCCGCTAGGCTCGATGATCTCGTCCCGGCGGACGCCGAAGACCCGTCCCTGGTAAACCATTTTGCTGCGAAGGATTCTTGCCGTAGTGCGGCTGGCTGCTTTAGGCGGCATAGAGCGTACGTTTTCTCCAGCGTTATCATACACTGTAGGGGCACGATTCATCGTGCCCAGCGCGCGGATCGCGCTGACGTAGGGAACGAAGGCGATTTCCGTAGAATGCCGATCAACACCATCATCGTGGACGACGAAAAGCCGGCGAGAGACGAGCTGGCGTTCTTGCTGCGCGCGTTTCCAGAAATCAATGTAATCGGCCAAGGCAAAAACGGCGTGGAAGCCGTAGCGCTGATCAAAGAGCACTCGCCCGACCTCGTTTTCCTTGACGTGCAAATGCCAGGCCTTGACGGCTTCGGCGTCCTCAAAAAAATAGTCGAGCGCAAAATGAAAATGCCGCACGTGGTCTTTGCGACGGCATTCGATCAGTACGCGGTACAGGCGTTCGACGTAAACGCGGTCGATTACGTGCTGAAGCCGTTCGACAAGGCGCGCATCTCGAAAGCTATTCAGCGCGCGAAAAAAATGCTCGACACGCAAACGTCGACGACAGAGCGTCTCGAACAGCTCGTCAGCCAGCTCGGCGCTGCGAAAAGCGCTCCACAAAAAGTGAAAGTGCTGGTGCAGTCGCAGCAGCGCCTATTGCTGGTAAACGCGGAAGACGTTATTTTTGCGACGTTTGTCGGCGGCTCGATTTCCGTTGTGACGCGAGACGTGGAAGGCTCGTCGAACTACCGCACGCTCGAAGAGCTGAACGAAACACTCGACTCGGAATCGTTCTGGCGCCCGCACCGCTCGTTTCTTGTGAACACACAGCACATCAAGGAAGTCGTCCCGTGGTTCAACTCCACCTTCATCCTGAAAATGAACGACAAGAAATCCACCGAAGTCCCCGTAAGCCGCGTTCAGGCTAAACGCTTGCGCGAACTCTTCAAATTGTAGTTGCGAGGAGGCCTAGAGATGAGTAACGACGCAGTATCCCAAGCGCCATCTATACCGGCGTGGCGAACTGAAATCCTCGGATTTCTTATGATATTTTTCGGGATCGCGGCAATTGATGCCCTATCTGAGCTTCACAAAATTGGTCACCCCATCGCAGATCTCTTGTTCCGCGCGTTGATCACCGCTTCGATCATCGCCATCGCGCTTCACATAATTGGCGGACGGCGAACTCGCTAGTGGCGTAGTGTTCTCGTGTGTTAGCATCGCGTGTACACCTCGTACAACGGACACGATGGATTTTTCGCTTAACGACCACCAAAAACTGATACGGGATACGGTTCGTCAATTCATGGAGGCGGAAGTGCGGCCTTCGGTGAAGCAGCGCGACCGTGAAGAGCGTTTTCCTGCCGAAGAAATCAAAAAATTGGCGGAGCTGGGCTGCTGCGGGATGATGATTCCCGAAGAGTGGGGCGGGCCGGGGCTCGATACGCTTTCCTATGTGCTGATGCTGGAGGAAGTGGCGCGCGTGGACGCCGCGATGGCGACTTCGCTCAGCGTGACGAATTCGGCGGTCCAAGTGCCGCTCGTGAAATTTGGGACCGAAGAGCAGAAGAAAAAGTATTTGCGGCGGCTGGCGACGGGAGAAATCCTCGGCTCGTTCTGTTTGACCGAGCCGGCGGCCGGTTCGGACGCGGCGGGAATTCAGGCGCGCGCCGTAGCGACGCAGCGCGCTGGCTCGGGACTCGGTGCGAGGACTTCTCCGGTACCCGCGTTCGCACCCGCAGCGGACGCGGCATGGAGCGGAGCGCCGTTGGGTACGCCGAGTGGCGATATCTATCGTTTCAACGGGACAAAGACCTGGGTATCGAACGGCCACGTCGCTGGCCTGTTCATTGTATTTGCAAAGACCGACCCGGACGCGGGCGGCAAGGGCATCACCGCTTTTCTGGTTGAACCAAGTTTCCCAGGCTTCAAAGTTGGTCGGCATGAGGACAAGATGGGGCAGCGCAGCACTCCCGCGGTCGAGATTTTGCTGAACGATTGCGAAGTGCCGCGCGAGAACCGGCTGGGCGAAGAGGGACAGGGGTTGAAGATTGCTCTCAGTGCGCTCGACGGCGGCAGGATCGGGATTGCAGCGCAGGCGCTTGGCTTGGCGCAGGGGGCGCTGGACGAGTCCGTGAAGCACGCCAAGGCGCGGCGGGCGTTTGGGAAGTCGATTGGCGAGTTTCAGGCGATTCAGTGGATGCTGGCGGACATGCAGACGGAGATCGAGGCGGCGCGCGGTCTGGTCTATCATGCGGCATGGCTTAAGGATACACACCCGGGAAAGCTGGGAGCGGCGTCGTCCAAGGCCAAGCTGTATGCCAGCGAGATGGTGAACCGCGTGGTGGCTAAGGCGGTGCAGATTCATGGCAGCTCGGGGTACTCGCGAGAGTCGGATGTGGAGCGGATGTACCGCGACGCGCGAGTGATTACGATTTATGAGGGGACCAGCGAGATCCAGAGGACGATCATCGCGCGAGAAATATTGAAGTAAGGAAGACCATGTAGGGGCGCGCTTCAGCGCGTCCCCTTTCGGAGCCAGGATTGACCATAGAAAGTAACGTCAAAAAAAAGCGCGTAGTGAGCGGTATGCGGCCGACCGGAAGGCTGCATATTGGGCATTACTTCGGAGCATTGGAGAATTGGGTGCGGTTACAAAATGAAACCGTCCCAGAAAACGAACCTGTAGGGGCGGGGCTTGCCCCGCCCACTCCTGGCGCCCACGCCTCGGTGCAACGGGAGAGGCAAGCCCCTCCCCTACAAGGAAAAAAGGCCTACGAGTGCTTTTACTTCATCGCCGATTGGCACGCGTTGACGAGCGATTACGCTGATACGTCAGGGGTGGCGCAGAACACGATTGAGATCATGACAGATTATTTGGCGTCGGGGCTCGATCCGGCTAAGTCCGTGATTTTTCAGCAATCTTTGGTGCCGGAGCATGCCGAGTTGCATTTGTTGTTGTCGATGGTGACGCCGTTGAGCTGGCTGGAGCGGGTGCCGACGTATAAAGAGGCTTTGGAGCAGGTTAAGGATAAGGACCTGCACAATTATGGGTTTTTGGGCTATCCGTGTTTGCAGACGGCGGACATTGTGATTTACAGCGAAGAAGGGACGCCGCTGTTTGTCCCAGTGGGGGAGGATCAAGTCTCTCACGTCGAGTTGAGCCGGGAGATTGTAAGGAAATTCAATCTCCACAATATCGTGTTGGATGAGCGGCTGATCGGCCGAGGAAATGGAATGTACTTCAATATCATTTGGGACTCTTTTTCAGATTCCAGCAGGCCTGTTGGCGCGGGGGCCTATGTTCCCGACACCCGCACAACGAAAGACCTAGAGGAGCTCCAATCGAAGGTAAGAAAGCGCGTATCTGAAATCGGTGTAAAGAATTGGCGCAATCATCTTGAGAACTTTAAGGAATTTAAGGAAAACAATAGCGCTTTCTCCCAGTTTCATCGCGAAGCGCTGGTCGAGCCGGACCATATACTTACGAAGACCCCGAGGATACCCGGGCTCGACGGGCGGAAGATGTCGAAGAGTTATGGGAATGCGATTACGTTGAGCGAGACAGACGAAGAGATACGGAAGAAGACCAAGGTGATGGTGACGGACCCTGCACGGAAGAGGCGGACGGATCCGGGAAATCCGGACGTGTGTCCGGTGTACGACTGGCATAAACTGTTCTCGACGCCAGAGACGCTGGCTTGGGCGGCCGAGGGGTGCCGGACGGCGGGGATTGGGTGCATTGAGTGTAAGGCGAAGATGGCGGATCATTTGATTACGTGGATTGGGCCGAAGCGCGAAGCGCGCAACAAGTGGGAGAAGGATCCCAAGGGCGTGCTGGAAATTATCGAGGACGGGTCAAAGCGAGCTCGCGTTGAAGCAAAGAAGACGATGGAGCGGGTGCGCGAAGCGGTATTTGGTTGGGAGAAGAAGAGGGCGGAAGTAATGAAGTAACGACGCAAGAGTACGGATTCGGAATTTACACAGAGGGCGCTGAGGACACAGAGAGCACAGAGAAGAGGGCACGATGTATCGTGCCCCTACCATGGAGAAGAAAGAACTACATCGAAGATCTATACGGCTGCCGGGAGCAGACTATACTGATGCCGGTGGGTATTTCATTACGGTTTGTACGGCCGAAAAGAAGGAGATTTTTGGGAGTATCGAGAATGGCCAGGTTTTATTGACCGAGCTTGGAAAAATAGTGCGGGCGTGTCTGGTACAGATTCCGAACCATTTTGCGCACGCTTCCATTAAGGAATATGCGGTCATGCCGAATCACGTACATGTCATCATCGCCTTGGGTGTAGGGGCACGATACATCGTGCCCTTCCATGAGGAAGCGAGATCGCCCGAACGATTTCAGAAGCCTGTGAAAGGGTCGATTCCAACGATTATTAGAACGTTTAAGGCTGCAGTGGTCCGGCAGGCGGGCAGAGAATTGTGCATTCCCGGTCCAGGAATTTGGCAGCGGAATTATTTTGAGCGCGTATTACGGAATGGGCAAGAATACGCGTATGCGAGTCGTTATGTTTTGGAGAATCCAATGCGCTGGTCGTGGGACGCAGAGAATCCGAGGCGCAAGCACGAGACAAGAGAAGAAGGGCACGATGTATCGTGCCCCTACGGGAAGATGAATTAGCGATGGCGACGCCGGGAAATAAATTGACGCAGGACGCGGCTTACAAGGTGAACATTCCTTTGTATGAAGGGCCGCTCGACCTCTTGCTTGATTTGATCAAGAAGCAGGAGATGAATATCCATGACATTCAGATTTCTTCGATCACGGCGCAATACCTGGAATACCTGCACAAGCTCGAACAGTTGAATGTGGATGTGTCGGCGGACTTTATTTATATGGCGGCGACGCTGATCTACATCAAGTCGAAGATGCTTTTGCCGCCTGATCCTTTGGGGGCGGAAGAAGGGCCAGAAGGCGATCCGCGGGCGGAGTTGGTGCAGCGGCTTGTGGAACACGAGAAATTCAAAAATGCGGCGCAGCTTTTGTATCAGAAGCAGCAGATTGAAGAGAACGTTTGGTCGAAGCCGGACAAGTCGCTTTATAACACCGAAGGTACGGAAGGCGAGCTGGTAGTTTCGCTTGTGGATTTAGTGAAGGTGTTTCAGCAGGTTTTGGAGCGGCGGAAGGAAATCACCAGGATTGAATTGCACCATGAGCAGTTTACCGTGGCGCAGATGATTGCGGCTTTGCGGGCGCAGATTTTGGCGAGTGAGGAGAATAGCGTTAACTTGATTTCGTTTTTTGAGGCTTGTCCGTCACGCCACGCGATGATTGTGGCGTTTTTGGCGGTGTTGGAGATGGTGAAACTGCAGGCGGTGGGGTTGGCGCAGGAGAAGCAGTTTGGAGAGATTGTGGTGAAGAAGGGGAAGTCGTTTGACGTGATTTTTGATGAGGCGGGCGGGATAAAGCAGATTGATGAGGAATATAGATAGTGAGTAGTGGGTAGCGAATAGTGAGAGAGAATCGCTCGGAATTTACACAGAGGGCGCGGAAAGCACAGAGGGCACAGAGAAGAGTCGAGAAAAGATGGCGCAGAGGCGCAGAGTTCGCGGAGAAGAGTCAGACGAAAACGAGATTTAGGGAACCGCAGGGAAGAGAGAGTTCAGCATGACCAATGAAGAGAGAAAAGCGGCGTTGGAAGCGATCATTTATGCGGCGGATGAGCCGGCTACCATTGAGCAGTTGGCTAAGGCGCTGGCAGAAGAGAAGCTTGTTGTGCAGGCTTCGCTCGATGAGTTGGTGGCCAGCTACGCGGTCGAGGAGCGCGGGATCGAGATTCGGGCTGTGGCTGGCGGATACAAACTTTACACGAAGCCTCAGCAGCATGATGTGGTGCGGAGATTTATCAAAAGTTTGCGGCCCCCGCTGCGCTTGACAATGCCGGCTTTGGAAACTTTGGCGGTGATTGCTTACAAGCAGCCGGTTACCTCGCCGGAGATTTCCGAGATTCGTGGAGTCAATACTTCGGGAGTGATCAGCACGCTTTTGGATAAGCGCTTGATTACCACCGCGGGGCGCAAGGAAGTGATTGGGCGGCCGATCCTTTATAAGACTTCGAAGGAATTCCTGATGCGGTTTGGGTTGAGCGATTTGGAGGAGTTGCCGAGTTTGAAGGAGTTTGAGGCTTTGGCGCGCGAGGCTTTGGGGAGCGATGAAGGAGTGGCGCCGTCTTCGTCTGAAGATTATCAGGCAAGCGACGCCAGCGAGAACGCGGGGTCCGAAAGTAACGATCAAGTGGCGACCGAGGTTGTGGCGCCGGAAGACCATTTGCACGACAGCGCGTCTGAAGCTATCGCGCACGTGCAAGAGGAACTTGCCGAGGCCGAAGCGTTTCGCGAACATGAGGCGCTGGCGACATCCGAGGGCATGCCGGCGGGAGAGTTGGATGAGGATCCGTTGCCGCCGAGTGTGAAGTCGACTGCGGCAGGGGAATAGAAGCAAAGGATTTTACACAGAGATCGCGGAGAGCATGGAGTTTGCAGAGAAGAGACAGGAAAACGCCGCATTGGAACGAGCGCGACGAACGGATTGATCTTGCCAGCCCACGATAGGGCACGATGAATCGTGCCCCTACAAGAAAAGATAAAATGCGGTAACGATTCTAGTGCGCATGACTTTTGGGAACCAAAGTGGTTCAGGCTGCGTACTGAATGAGGGCGGCTGGCCGCTTCAAGAAACTGACAAGAGTTCGGGAGGGACGAATCATGATGAAGATCAAAGGATTGGTGCAGAGCTGGATTCCCGGGGTGGTTTGCGTGGCGATGATTTCGCTGGGGGTGGGTGCGCCAGCACGCGCGCAGGGCGAAAAACGGACCGTCTTCGCGGAGGGCGATTTTCATTGGCAAGCGAACTTGAAGGCTGGGCAGACGCTGGAAGTGATCAATCGAAATGGAGAGATTGCCGCGAGCAAGGCTACCGGGGATGCAGGCCGTGTAGAAGGCCTGAGAAAAGGGAGCGATGACGACCGGGAATTGTTTATCGAGGTCGTCGAGTACTCGGACGGTGTTACGATTTGCGCGGTGTATGCGAAGGATAAGACACCTGGACGGTGCCACCGCGGCGGCGTTACGGAGTCCAGCAACTGGAAATGGGGCGGGAATCGCGCGAAGCTCACCTTCGATGTGCAAGTGCCGCGTGGCGTGCGGTTTCACGCGATGACGACGAACGGAGCCGTGCACTGCGTCAGGTTGGAGAGCGTGGTGGAGGCGGCGACAACGAACGGCGACGTGGAAGTGTCCACGAGCGAGTGGGCGTCGGCGAAAACGACCAACGGCGGAGTGCGCGTGTCCATGGGCAACGCAAAATGGAGCGGCGAGTTGGAGGAGGAGACAACGAATGGGAGCGTGGATGTCACGCTGCCGGCTTCTGCGGAATTCAAAGTGGATGCGGGCACGACCAATGGCGGAATCAGCACGGCCTTTCCCATTAGCGTCCAGGGGAGATTTAATTCGAAGTCGCTTTCCGGGACCGTGGGCGGAGGTGGACGAGATTTGAAGTTAGCGACGACGAATGGCGGCATTGAGTTGAAAAAGAGCTGAGAGGCTCTGTTGATCGTATTGTGTGGCTGAGAGGTTGTCCATTTGTGGGATGACCGGCCACCGGGATAATTTGTGCAAGGGTGAAGGGCACGATGAATCGTGCCCTACAAGAAAAGGCGAAATGCTGGAACGATTGCAGAAGATTATTGGGCGGGCGGGGATTGCTTCGCGGCGTCATGCGGAGCAGCTCATTTTGAGCGGACAGGTGCGCGTCAACGGCGTTGTGGTGCGCGAGTTGGGGACGAAGGCCGACCCTGCTACCGATAAGATTGAGGCGGCGGGGCGGACGGTGGGAGTCGGAACGGCGGCGCAGCGGAATATTTATTTGGCTTTGCACAAGCCGTCGGAAGTGGTTTCGACGATGGCCGATCCCGAAGGGCGGAAGACTCTGCGGAATTGTTTGCGCGGATTGCCGGAGCGCGTGTTTCCGGTGGGGAATCTGGAGTATGCGGCGTCGGGCCTGGTGTTCTTGACGAATGACGGCGATTTGGCCGCGGAGATGTTGAAGAACTGGGCGCATATCGAGCAGGTGTATCACGTCAAGGTGAAGGGAATGCTCACTTTGGCGGATTTGGATCGGATTGGAAAAGAAGTTGGTGTGAGGATGAAGACGGTGCGGCAGCCGGACGCTACGCGCGGGCGGGCGGCGAATTTTTGGTACGAAGTGCGGATGCGGGATTCGAAGAAGGATGATCTGCGGCGCCTGTTGATGAAGGAAATGCATCCGATGGAGAAGCTGATGCGGATTGGATTGGGCGCGCTTACGGTGGAGGGATTGCCGCGTGGGCGATACCGGTTGTTGAAGGACAAAGAAGTGGAGGCGTTGCGGAAGAGCGCCAAGCCGGGGAATAAAGACGATTTGCGCTTTGAGGAAGACAGAAGAACCTTCACTCAGAGGCCGCAGAGGACTCAGTGGCCGCAGCGAACGGAGAGACCTCCGAGAACAGAAAGGCCGCAGAGAAGTCATACGCCGCACAATACGGAGAGGCCGCAAAGAAATGGTATGTCGCCGAAAACGGAATGGCCGCGGAGAAGTCATGGGTCGCAGAGAACGGAGAGGCCCCAGAGAAGTCATGGGCCGCAGAAAAGTGAGAGGCCGCATAGAAGTCAGAAGCCGCAGAGAAGCGGACGAGACAGAAAATCGCCGGGTGGAAGACCGGTCCCACCGAGAAGCTAGGCTGCACTTGCACGGAAATTCACGCTGATGGCTCTTGAACGATTGCAAAAAATAATGGCGGCTTGCGGGGTGGCATCGCGGCGCAAGGCGGAAGAGATTATTTTGGCTGGGCGCGTGACGTTGAATGGCGAAATTGTGCGCGAGCTTGGAACGAAAGCGGATCTTGTGCAGGATGCTATCTGCGTGGATGGCGTGGCGATCGCGAAGCCGGAGAAGTTGGTTTATTTTATGTTGAACAAGCCGAAGGGGTACGTGACGACCGTCAGCGATCCGGAGGGGCGGCCGACGGTCGTGCAGATTTTGGGGAAGAGTGTGGGCCGGGTTTATCCGGTGGGGCGGCTGGACTATGCGAGCGAGGGATTGCTTTTGATGACGAACGACGGGGCGCTTGCGGCGCGAATGATGAAGGCTGGCTCGCACATGCCGAAGACTTATTTAGTGAAGGTGAGTGGCAAGCCGGATGAGAAGAGAATTGCGCGGTTGCGGGCTGGGATTGTGATTGAGTTGGAGGACGGGCGGAAAGTAAAAACGTCGCCAGCGAAAATTCGGCTATTTGAGGATGGGGAAAATCCGTGGTACGAAGTGGTTTTGATTGAGGGGCGGAACCGGCAGATTCGGCGAATGTTTGAGAAGGTGGGGCATTTAGTGGAAAAGATTCGGCGGGTGCGGATGGGGCCTTTGGTTTTGGATTTGGAGCCGGGGAGATTCCGGCCTTTGACTGGGAAGGAAATCGAATTGTTGAAGAAAGCGGCTGGGGGAGAAGGAAGCTAAGGAAATAAAGGAAGTAGAGGAAATAAAGGATGAGGAAGGCCGAGGTTGGTTGGTGAGGCACGAACATCGTAGAGAATGCTCAACGAGGGTTTCAAGATGCGAAAATGGATTAGGGGAGAGAAAGAAAAAGATAACGCAGAGACGCAGAGTTCGCAGAGTCGGCGCAGAGAAGAACGGAAGCTAAGAAGAACTGCGGAGCGGTAGAGATTGGGGAACATGACGCGGACGATTGAGGAGTTGATACCGGATTACATTCGCGGGCTGCCCGTGTACGTGCCGGGGCGGCCGATTGAGGAAGTGGAACGCGAGCTGAAAATTCATGCGGTGAAGCTGGCGTCGAATGAGAATCCGCTGGGACCATCGCCGCTTGCGATGGAGGCGGCGAAGAAGGCGCTGGAAAACGCGAATCGATATCCGGACGGAGGGTCGCATTTGCTACGCGAGACGCTCGCGGCGCGGACGGGACTGGCGGCGGAAGAGATTTTCGTTGGACTGGGGTCGAGCGAGATTATTGATTTGGCTTCGCGGGTATTCTTGCGGCCGGGATTGCAGGGCCTGACTTCGCAGGGGAGTTATGCGCCGTTTTCGGTGGCGATTCGGGCTAGCGGGGCGGAATTGGTGCTGGTGCCGCAGAAACATTTCGCGTTTGATTTGGAGGCGATGGCGAACGCAATTACTCCAACGACCGGCGTGATTTTTCTTGCGAATCCGAATAATCCCACGGGGACGGCCTTTACTTTGGCGGCGTTGGAGGATTTTCTTGGGCGCGTGCCGGAGAGCGTACTGGTGGTGCTGGATGAAGCGTACGTGCATTATGCGCCGAGCTTGAACCGGCGGAAGTCAGAAGCGATTTTTCGACAGCACGCGAATTTGCTGATTTTGCGAACGTTTTCGAAAGTGTATGGGCTGGCGGGGATGCGCATCGGGTTTGCGATTGGGCGGCCGGAATTGCACGCCGCTATGAGCAAATTGAAGACGCCGTTTAATACCTCGGGAGTCGCGCAGGCGGCGGCGCTGGCAGCGATCGATGACCGGGAGCACGTGGCGCGGTGCATCGCGACAAACGCGAGCGAACGGCAAAGACTGAGCGAGGGGTTGACACATCTCGGGTTGCGTCCCGTGCCCAGCGAGACAAATTTTATTTTTATGGAAGTGGGGCCGGAGGCGAAAGAGATTTGCGACGAGTTGCTGCACTTGGGAGTGATCGTGCGGCCACTCGGGTGGATGGGATTTCCGGAGGCGATCCGGATATCGGTGGGGACGGCGGAAGAAAATGGCAAGTGCCTCTCGGCGATGGCGGAGGTTTTGGCGAAGCGGGCGGGAAAAGGCGAGTTGGCGGCGCGATGAAAGTGTTGTTGCCCGACGGCATGACCGCCGCGGTTGATCCGATTCTCGAAATCCTCAAAAAATATAAAACGATTGCCGTGGTGGGATTGTCTTCGAATCCGGGGCGCCCTAGCTATGGTGTGACGGAGTACATGCAGAGCGCGGGTTACAGAATTATTCCGGTGAATCCGAACGAGACGGAAGTGTTGGGAGAGAAGAGTTACGCGCGGTTGGAGGATGTGCCGGAGAAGATTGGGATCGTGGACGTGTTTCGGCGCGCGGAAAACGTGCCGGCTGTGGTGGAGAGCGCGATCCGCGTTGGGGCCAAGGTAGTTTGGATGCAGTTGGGGATTGAGCATGCGGCGGCAGCGGAACGGGCGCGCGCGGCGGGATTGATTGTGGTGGAGGATGCGTGCATTTTGGTGGAGCATAAGAGGCGTTTTCGGGCCTTGTAGGGGCTTGTAGGGTCGCGCTTCAGCGCGTCCCGTTTTTGTCATTGCCATCAAGATCGTTCCTCGTGAAAACATCCGCCTCGCTCGGCAGGAGTATCTCGGCCGGAGAATCTATTTCGTCACGATTTGCACCGAAAGCCGCCGCCCCATTTTCCAGGACGCAAACTGTGCCACGGTGGCGATTGCGGCGTTAAGGAAGGTCTCCGAGTCGATGAACTTTTTGGTGCATGCGTTTTGTTTGATGCCGGACCACGCGCACATTGTGGTCGAAGGCAAGACTCTCAGTTCCGACCTAGTGAAGTTCGTGGCGCAGTGGAAACAGAGCACTGGCTATCTCTTTCGGCGCGCACCCCCTCCGCGGTTTTGGCAAAGAAGATTTTTGACCATGTCTTGCGTAGGCCGGAAGATTCGGATCCTGTGGCGTGGTACATCTGGATGAATCCGGTGCGAACGGGAATCGTCGCGAAACCGGAACTGTATCCGTTTTCTGGGTCGTTCACGGTCGAGTGGCCAAAGACTACGCCAGCGGTTAGCGCCTGGGTTCCTCCATGGAAAAGCGAAGAGGGGACGCGCTGAAGCGCGCCCCTACAAGCGCGCGAGTACAAGCGTTCCTCCAAACGCCCCTACAGCGGAAGGGGGAAGACGGCTAGGTTGCGTTTGCCAGGGAGGATTACGCCGAGGAGGTGGCCGTCGGGTGAGATGTTGAATTCGCGGATGGAGAGGCCGTGGAGGAGTGTCTGTGGCGTCGGTTGAAGGATGGGTACGGCAGTTCCCGGTTTTTGCGCGGCGAGTTCGGGAATGACGATCCAGACGAGGTCGCCGGATTTTCGTTCGATGGCGCGCTTGAGCAGGATGCGATTTTCGTCGGGAGCCCAATGGAAGACGCCGAGGCCGACGCGGAGGCGGACGAAGTGATCGGGGGCGGCGAGATCGCGAACTTCCAGTACTTCCTTGTCGATGAAGTACGCCACTCTTCTGCCGCTGGGCGAAACGGATAGGCCACCCGCGTAGCCGTCGAGCGTGGCAATTTCCTTGTCGTCCTGTGCGAGAAGTTCCAGGTGCTGAAGGCGCGGCGGGCCGGATTGCGTGCGGTCTTGTTCGACGGCGATGGCAGCGTTGGTGCGAGGAATGCGGTCAGAGTCGATGAACGTGCGGCCTTCGAAGGCCAAGCCGGCGGGGCCGGTCGAGATATTCGTGTAGCGGAAAGAGAAGAGCATGTGCGGCTTGATGGCTTCTTCGAAATAGATAATGGTGGCGTTGTCCAGCAGCCAAGTGGCGTTGAAGCAGTCTTTGATGAGCGTGTCACCCTTGTTGCCGAAGTGGATTTCTTTGCCGCTTTCCTCGAACGCAAGAGTTGTGGAGGAGTCTTCTGTGCGGCCGCCTTCGTCGACGACGCTAGTGGTGAAAAGTTGCGCAAGGAACATGCGGCCGTTGGGAGACCAGCGGAAGGCGTCGACGGCGTAAGAGAAAGTCGTGTCGCCGCGGTTGTACTTGTCGCCTTGGAGAATGCGGCGGCGCTTGCCGTTGGCTTCCTGTAGCCAGATGTCGTCGTGCTGTAGATCGTATTTTTTGGTTTTGATGTTGCGGCGGGCGGAATAAAGGATGCGGCCGTCGGGAGAGAAAGAGAAGGAAGTGACTTCATCGTCGATGTTTTGGAGGGGTTTGTCGAGATCCTGGGCGCGGACGGATGGAACGAAAACACAGCCACATCCGAGGACAACCATGGCGCAAAGGCGCTTGATGTTTTGGTGCTGGCCTGGAAAGCGGAGAGAGGTCATGGTTTGGGATGGCCCGCGGTGTAGGGATGGCAACAGGGTTTTTGGGTGGGAGTAAATTCCATTATTTCGACGCGCGTGCCATCAGGGTCGTAAGCATCGAGACTGTTTTTTCCGTCGCGGCCGATTTCGGGGCCGTCAAACGTTTGTAAACCGTTCTTGCGTAATTGGGCGGCAGCAATCTGCGCATCTTTTACGCCTAGAGAGAAATGGTTTTGCACACCAAGTTCTTTGTGATCGGCGTTCGCGGAAATGTTGAGCATGTATTCGATCCAGTTGTTGCCGTCGGGCACCTGGATTTCGTACCAATCGATGTCCTTGTCCTTGAACCCCCCTTGCCAGTAGAGGCGGAAGCCCAGAATGTCGCGATAGAAATGATTTTCGGCGGCCATGTCTTTCACAACGAAGCCGGCGTGAATCATTTGATCGCTGACCTGGCTGGGCCATGAAGGGTAGGACCCGGGTAGTGGTATCGAGACGAACGCGATGCCATGATTCTCGGGGTCGCGCAACTCGAATCGTTTACGGCCATCGTAGCAAGAAAAAATGTCTCCGACCTTTGCGCCCGACGCTATCAGATAGCGTCGCATTCCATCAAGGTCGTCCGTTTCGAAGCCCACCTCTTCCAAGTAGGAGCCACCTGGGGCTGCATCCGCTTGGACAAGCTCGATTGATTGGGCAGAAGTAAGCCGGAAGCAGACCGAGTTCGGTCCGAGACAGCGGTTGATGTGGTTCCCAAGCTGAAACGTTTCCTCATAAAATTTCCGGGAGGCTGAAAGATTCGAAACGGATATTCGAACGAAAGCGAGCCCCCGTATCTTCGGACGCACGGGCTTCTCTTGCGCTGCGAGCGAGGAACCGAAGCAGCAGGCACTGAAGACAAGAGCGATTTGTTTTATCCGCATACTTCTGAATTTTGACATGAGGCGGCTTGCGTTGGGAAATGCATCACTGTTTTGGACCGGGGTGCGGGCCAGTGAATTCTGAGCAACATGGTTTTTGCACTGGCGTGAACTCCATGAATTCAACACGAGTGTCGTCGGCATCGTATATGTTGAGCTGCCATTTGCCATCGCGGCCGATTTTTGGCTGTTCGGATAATGTGATTCCGGCTTTCGTGACCTGGTTGGCGATCGCGTGAATATCAGGGACGCCGATGGAAATGTGATTCATGACGCCGCGCGTGTGCTTATTGGCAGTGGGCGCGATATTGAGCATGTACTCGACCCAGTCGGTGCCTTCGGGGACTTGCATCGCGACCCAGTCGTCTCTCTCTTCCGTCATGCCGCCGTGCCAATAGGGACGGAAGCCAAATTCATTTACGAAATAGCGATCCGCGGATACGCGATTGTTGACGACCCAGCCTGCATGAATAATGCGAATCGGATTGGAGAGACTTGTTGGAGGTAGACCGGCATTCACGTCTTCCGCGTTGGCCAGGTGATAGGCGTCCGTAATCGAAATGCGATGCCCCTCGGCATCCGTGAGCACGAGACGGATGAGCTCGCCCCCGTGCTTCTTCTTCACCTCATTAAAATCGACTTTGTTGAAATTGAAATATCTCTTGAATCCCTCGAGGTCTTCGGTAAGAAACGAGACTTCCGCCAGAAGGTTCGCGGGAGCGGGAACAGGCATTTGTTCGAAGTGTATGCGCTGGCCCGAAGGGAGAAACACGAATGGCAAAGGTGCCGCCCGGCAATAATCGCAAGTATGGTCCGGGTCAATAAGTTTCAGATAGAACTTGCGCGCCTCGGTTACGTCCGAGACGAGAATGGTGACGCCGGCGATGCCGAGAATGTGCGGGCGCCGCGGCACTTTGCGCTTCGCAACGGCGGGAAGACATACAAGCAAAGCTGCAAAAAGTAGTGCCATCTTTTTCATGCGGTTACCTCAGGGATTAGATGCCGAACGAGATTTTACCTTGCGAATTTCTTCAAGGCGAGCGCGAAGACGCTGCTCGAAGCCTTGGTCGGTGGGCTTGTACCAGGTGCGGCCGACGAGGTTGTCGGGGAGACAGGTCATGTCGGTAACTTTTTCATCGAAATTGTGGGCGTATTTGTAGCCTTCGCCGTAGCCGACATTTTTCATGAGACCGGTAACGGCGTTGCGAAGATGGAGCGGGACGGGATCGGCTTCGGTTTTGTGCACGTCGTCAAGGACTTGGCCATAGGCAGTGTAAACGGCATTGGATTTTGGCGCGAGTGCTAGATAGACGGCGGCTTGGGCGAGCGCGAGATTGCCTTCGGGTACGCCGAGAAAATCGAAAGCATCTTTGGCTGCGAGTGTGACGGCGAGCGCGCCGGGCTCGGCGAGGCCGATATCTTCGCTGGCCATGCGCACCAAGCGGCGGGCGAGATAGAGCGGGTCTTCGCCGGACTCGAACATGCGGACGAGCCAGTAGAGGGTAGCGTCGGGATCGGAATTCCGCACGGATTTGTGGAGCGCGGAGATGAGGTTGAAGTGTTCTTCGCCGGCTTTGTCGTAGCGCAGCAGTTTGCGTTGGAGGACGTCTTCGAGGAGTTCGCGTGAAATTTGTTTCGAAAACCCATTCTCAGAAACCGAGGGTTTGGCGCTGCGAACGGCCAGGTCGAGCGTGTTGTAGGCGGAGCGGGCGTCACCGTTCGCGTAGGAAGCGATGCGAAAGAGTACGTCGTCGCTCGCTTCGACGTTTTCATTTCCCAGCCCGCGTTCTTTGTCGGCGATGGCGCGCTTGAGGAGGTCCACGATTTGCGGCGTGGTGAGTGGATCCAGAACATAGACCTTGGTTCGCGAGAGCAGCGGCGAGATGACTTCGAACGACGGATTTTCCGTGGTCGCGCCGATGAAGGTAATATGCCCTGCTTCAACGTAGGGGAGAAAAGCGTCTTGCTGGGCTTTGTTGAAGCGATGGACTTCGTCAACGAAAACGATAGTTCGCAGGCCGCCGTGGGATTTGTGTTCGGAAGCGGCCATCACTTCCTTGATTTCCTTGATGCCGGCGAGGACCGCGCTGAAGGCCACGAATTCGGAGCGCGTCAGTCGAGCAATCATTCGAGCCAGTGTGGTTTTGCCGCAGCCTGGAGGACCCCAGAGGAGCATCGAGGTGATCTGGTCGTTTTCGATTTGCTGGCGGAGAGGTTTGCCGGGGCCGAGGAGTTTTTCCTGGCCGATGAATTCGTCGAGCGTGCGCGGGCGCATGCGCTCGGCGAGCGGTTGGTGGGAGGAGTCTTCGACGGCGGGCGATGGGAGTTTGGAGAAGAGACTCACGATTTGGCCCCGTTTTTTTCAGAAAGGGAATTGCGCTGGCGTGCGGCTTCGTAGAAGAGGACTGCAGCGGCTGCTGCGGCGTTGAGCGATTCGATGCCGCTGGCCATGGGGATGCGGATGCGGGCGTCCGCGCTGCGCTCGACTTCTTCGGGAAGGCCTGCGCCTTCATTGCCCACGAGGAGCGCGACGGGTTCGCACCAGTCGACTTCCCATGGGGAGAGTGGTGGAGCAATCGTGCTCGAAGCGGGCGCAATGAATTGCGTCCCTACAACGGAGGGCGGGATTTCGTGCGCGGACGTGGCTAGGGTGCGGACGTTCGCGATTTTTAGTTGGGCGAGCAGAATGGGTAGCGACATTCCAGCGAGAATCGGTAGATGCAGCGCGGCGCCGGCGGAGGCGCGAAGAGCTTTTGGCGAGAAAGGGCTGGCGGTGCCGGATTGGCCCGAGGCGGCCGTGACTGCGCCGGTGGCGCCGAAGGCTGCGGCGGTGCGCAGAATCGTTCCGACATTGCCTGGGTCTTGCACGCCAGCGAGAACTACTAGCAGCGGAGAGCAGGCTGACGCGGGAGTGCGAAGCAGATCGTCAAGGGAAGTGGTGCGCGGCTGGACCAGGGCGGCGACTCCTTGCGGATGCTCGGTGTCGGCGAGGCCTTCGAAAAGGCGGTCCGTCGTGCGCAGAGTGGGAAAGGCGAATTCCGGGCGGCCGATGAGAGGCGCTAGGCGTTCGCGATGGCGCTCGCCGGATTCGCTGAAGAGGACCGCGTCAATGCGGCAGCCGGAGCGCAGCGCTTCTTCGACGAGACGGACGCCTTCGACGCCGACGGCGCCAGATTCCGTGGGTAGGCCGCCACGCAGCGCCATACGGAATTCTTTGAGCCAGCGATTGTCGCGGCTGGTTAAGACTCCGGGCGCCGCTGACGCTGAGCTGGCAGTAGTGCGAGCGGATTTGCCTGGAGAGGCCATTGAAGGGAGCGTAGCAAATTTCGGGGGAGAGAGGTTAGCGGTCGCGGCGCGAGCGAGCCCTACGCTGGTCTTGCGGCAGGGACCGCGGCCGGGGCATGTTCTGGCGAGGTGGACATGAGACGGGTGCGAATTTCTGCTAGGAGTTCGAACGAGCGCAGGCGCGCGCGAGTGGTCGTAGATATGCGCGGTGGTGATGAGTTCGTCGGGTTGCGCGACTTCGATGAATCTGAGTATGCCGCGCTCGACGGTTTCTGGAGAGCCGACGACTGAACAGAGCAGTGTTTGGCTGGCGGAGGCTTTTTCCTGGGGCGACCAGTAGGCATCGATGTCGTCAATCGGCGGCGGAATTTGGCCGGGAGTCCCGCGCCGAAGATTGGTGAAAGCTTGCTGTACCGAACTGAAAAGCAAGCGTGCCTGGGAGTCCGTTTCAGCGACGATGGCGTTGAGGCCAAGCATGGCATAGGGGCGGGCGAGTTGTCGCGATGGCTTGAAGTGCTTCCGATAGATATGCAGGGCTTCCATCAGGTCAGCTGGCGCGAAATGCGACGCGAAAGCGAATGGCAGGCCAAGATCGGCAGCCAGCTCCGCGCTGAAGAGGCTGGAACCCAAGAGCCAGATCGGTACCCGGAGGCCGGCGCCAGGCACGGCGCGGATTTGCTGCGTGGGCGTTGCGGGCTCGAAATAGGATTGCAGTTCCTCGACGTCTTTCGGGAAATAATCGGAAGTAGAAGCGATATTGCGGCGCAGAGCGCGCATGGTGGGCTGATCGGTGCCGGGAGCGCGACCGAGTCCGAGATCGATGCGGTCTGGATAGAGAGAAGCGAGCGTGCCGAATTGCTCCGCAATGACGAGCGGCGAGTGATTCGGCAGCATGATGCCGCCGGAGCCTACGCGGATCGTCTTGGTGCCTCCAGCGACGTGGCCAATCACGACGGACGTCGCAGCGCTTGCGATCCCCGGCATGTTGTGGTGTTCGGCGAGCCAGAAACGGTTGTAGCCCCAGGCTTCCGCGTGTTGCGCGAGGTCGAGAGAGTTGCGCAGCGCAGCGGCGGCGCTAGCGCCTTGCGGAATCGGCGAAAGATCGAGAATCGAGAAAGGAATCACGTTTCATTGGATGCTCGGGCCGGTGATCAAGTTACGGAAAGGAATTTTGACGGCGCACGCGGAGGCTAGACGACGTTCAAGGGCATTTGATTCGCCTAAGTGGGCTTTTTAGTCAGGCTCTTATTGCATGCGGTAGATGGGTGTGTTAGCGTCGCCGGATTGATTGAAATTGCGGGCGAAGCGCGTGTAGAACAGTTTGCGCTTTCGCCAAAGGCCAAAAAATTGCCGGCAGAACTGCTGCGCGTGAATCTGCAAAACCCGGAACCGGATGTGCTGCGCTACGCGGCCACTTTTCTTAGCCGGGGAAGTGTTGTGGCTATCCCTACCGATACGTTTTACGGGTTGGCCGCCGACCCCTTCAACCTTTCCGCGGTGGATGAAATTTATAGAGTGAAAGGGCGTCCGGAGACGCGTGCCCTGCCGATTTTGGTGCGTTCGGTAGACCAAGCTATGCAACTAGCTCGCGAAGTGCCGCAGATTTTCTTGCGGCTGGCGCAGGAATTCTGGCCGGGCGCGCTGACACTGGTCGTGGATGCATCGAATCGCTTGCCGCTGAAAGTGACGGCGAACACGGGGAAAGTGGCGTTGCGCTGGCCGAAGAGCGATGTAGCGCGCAGGTTGATCGAAGAGTTTGATGGGCCGATCACCGGAACCAGCGCGAATATTTCGGGATTTCCGTCGTGTTCGAACGCGGAGCAGTTGGTGAAGCAACTCGGCGGGCGACTGCCGCTGATACTCGATGGCGGCGAGACTGGCGCGACGTTGGGATCGACCATTGTTCATGTGCATGGCGGAGCGTGGAAGATTATTCGCGAAGGCGCGATTCCTGTGGCGGAAATTGAGAAAGCATTGAAGTAAAAGGCTTGGTCCTGCCGCGAGAATAAGAAAGAGAAAAGACTTAACGCAGAGGGCGCGGAGTTTGCATGGAACGCTGGGCGCTATAGGGGCGGGGCATAGGAGATTTTACCGAGAATGGCGGGACCGCGCGCGCCGGTAGCGACGGGGAGATTGCTGGCACGTTGATGGAATGTCTCATAGGCCAGCAAGGCGAAAGCGAAAGCTTCTTTCGCGTCTTCGGGGATGCCGAGTCGTGAGGAAGGCAAAACCTCGATTGCAGAGGAATCTCGTGCCTTGCCGCGTAGGGGCACGATATATCGTGCCCTTGCAGTCGAAAATGAGACCCCGGCGCTTCCTTGAGGCATCTGCGGAATGCGAAGAGACGCTGCGAGTTGCGCCATGAGAAGAGGATTCTTTGCGCCACCGCCGGAGACGATGAGTTGATGGATTTTTGTTTTGGGCAGGACGAAGCGATTTAGCGCGTCGACTACCGAGAGCGCCGTGAAAATCGTGGCGGCGCGGATGAGATCGGCTGGTTTAGTACGATATTTTTTGCCCAAGGCGAGGACTTTTTTCAGGTAGGTGTGACCGTAGTATTCCCGGCCGGTGGATTTGGGAGGAGCGAGCTTCAGATAGGGATCGCGCATCAGTTCGTCGAGAAGCGCTGGAATGGAACGACCGGTTTGGGCGATACGAGCATCTTTGTCGTAGCGCTGGAGACCGCGGCTGAACTGAGAGACGAGCGCGTCGATGAGCATATTGGCGGGGCCCGTGTCGAACGCAAAGACTTGATCCGGCTTTGCCGCGGCTGGAATCACTGTGATGTTCGCGATGCCGCCGAGGTTTAGCGAGACGCGTCCAAGTTTTTCGTGGCGATAGAGAAGATAGTCGGCGTAGGGAACTAACGGAGCGCCTTGGCCGCCGAGAGCGATGTCCGCTGGGCGAAAATCGCCGACGGTAGTGATGCCAGTGCGAGATGCGATGACAGATGGCTCGCCGATTTGGAGTGTCGACGCTGTTGCGCGGCCAAGATAGGGCGCGGGTTTGCCCTGATGAAAGATGGTTTGGCCGTGGCTGCCGATGAGCGCAATGCGTTTTGGTGAAACGCGAAACTTGCGGCACGCGGCGAGAGCGGCTTCGGCGAATACTTCCCCCAAGCGAAAATTCAGTTGGCTCAGTTGGCCGGCGGTGATGGGATGTTGCTCGGCAACGCGAAGAATTTCCCTGCGCAAGACGTTGGGAAACTTGCTTGATGTGTGACCGAGAAGTTTCGCTTGCAGATGCGGCGGCGCGCCGGAGACTCGAGCGAGCGCGACGTCGATGCCGTCGGCGGAAGTACCGGACATAAGGCCGAGAACGAGCATGGATTTGGCTGCCATATCTGTGATTGGATTTAAACACAGAGGACGCAGAGAGCACAGAGCGGACATCGGAGCATGCAGATAAAGAGTGAACGCACGCAATCCGCATGCGACGCAACTCTGTAGGGGCGGGGCTTGCCCCGCCCGCACGGTCAGACTTACTACGAGATTTGCTTTTTTAGTTCGGCGAGGAGGTTGAGCGCGTCCAGGGGCTTGAGCTGATCCAGGTCGGCGCCGCGGAGCTTGTCGAGGACTGCCCGGTCGAGGGCGGTGAAGAGAACTTCCTGGTGGCCGTTGCGGCGGTGCGGGGAAGAAGGCACGGCACCTGTTGATGTGCTTGCCGCGCTTGCCGATAGATCATCAACGGCGCCGGGAGAGAGCGTTTCGCTTAGCGCGTGTTCGCTCTGCTCATGTTTTTTAAGCACTTCGCGGGCGCGCTCGATCACACTTCGGGGAAGGCCGGCTAGGCGAGCGACTTCGATGCCATAGCTTTTATCGGCGCTGCCGGGTTCGACGCGTCGCAAAAAGATAATTTCGTTGGGGGTTTCTTTGACGGAGACGTGGACGTTTTGCACGCCGGTGAGGAGTTCGGCCAGCTCGGTGAGTTCGTGATAGTGAGTGGCAAAGAGGGTGCGCGCGCGTGTGTGTTTCTGCAGATGCTCGACGACCGCCCATGCGATGGAGAGGCCGTCAAACGTTGCTGTGCCGCGGCCGACTTCGTCGAGGAGAACGAGACTCGAAGGCGTGGCGTGATGCAGGATGGCGGCGACTTCGCTCATCTCGACGAGAAAGGTGGAGCGCCCGCGCGCGAGATTGTCGCTGGCACCGATGCGCGTGAAGATCCGATCGGTGACAGGCAATTTTGCCTGGCGCGCGGGAACGAAGCAGCCCATCTGCGCCATAAGCACAATCAGCGCGGCTTGGCGAAGATATGTGGATTTGCCGCCCATGTTCGGGCCGGTGATGAGCAAGAGTTGCTGGCGGCCGGGGTCGAAGCAGAGATCATTGGGAACGAAACGCTCGCCCCGCTGGCGCAAAAGTTCTTCAATAACCGGATGACGGCCACCAACGATGAGCAACTCTCCGGTGGAGTTGAACTCCGGGCGCGCGTAGCCGCGATCGGCGGCCAGCTTTGCAAACGAAGTAAGCACATCGAGCTGTGCGATGGCTGCAGCAGTGCGGCGGAGTCGCGCGGCTTGAGCGGCGACGCTCGAGCGTATCTCGACGAACAGCGCGCGCTCGATCTCGATGATGCGTTCATCCGCAGCGAGGATTTTGCGCTCGTACTCCTTCAGCTCGGGAGAAGTGAAGCGTTCAGCGTTTACGAGCGTCTGCTTGCGTTCGTAATCGGCGGGCGCGAGATGGAGATTGGGTTTCGAGATCTCCATGTAGTATCCAAAAATAGAATTGAAGCGAATTTTCAGTGAGGCAATGCCGGTGCGTTTGCGTTCGCGCTCTTCCATGGCGGCGATAATTTGTTTGCTGTGCTGGCTGAGGTTGCGGAGTTCGTCGAGCTCGCCGTCGTAACCGGTGCGAATCATTCCGGGATCGGTCGCGAGGGCCGGCGGTTCATCGGCAATGGCGCGTTCTAGGCGCTCGCGAACGTCAGTCAGTTCGTCAAGCTCGCCATGCAGATGCCGAAGCAGCGCGCTGCCGCCAACGGGAGGCGGCGTCAAAAAGTTTTTCAGCACAGGAAGTTGAACGAGCGATTTGCGCAGGGCGACAAGTTCGCGCGGAGAGGCCAGTCCGAGTGTGATGCGGCTCGTTAGCCGCTCAAGATCCTGAATGCCGCGCAGCTCTTTGCGAATCTCGCCGCGGACCACGGTTTGTTGCACAAGGTGCGCAACGGATTCGAGGCGCGCTTCGATGGCGTCGCGATCAAGAAGAGGCCGCAGAATCCAGGAGCGCAAAAGTCGCGCGCCCATCCCAGTGACGGTGACGTCGAGCGCGGCGACAAGCGTAACGGGTCCGCTGCGAGAAGACTCCTCGGTAAAAATCGGCGTGAGCAACTCGAGGTTGCGAACGGAAACGGGATCGAGAACCAGCGTGTGGCGTTGCTCGTAGTAGCGGACGCGGTCCAAATGTTGCAGCGCCTCAATGCTGGGCGGCTGCGTACTGGTCGAGCCGACGCCGGTGTCCGGGCCGCGCGCGGCGTTTTCCCGCAAATAATGAACGATAGCGCCTGCAGCGGAGAGCGCTTGCGGATGGTCGTCGAGGCCGAACCCAGTCAGTTCCGCGACCCCAAATTGTTCGCGCAGAATGCGTTCGGCATAGTCGCGCTGGAAGATCCAATCTTCGAGGCGGCTCTCGACTCCGCCAGCACCGTCGAGCAAAGAAGTCTTTGCGGTTTCAAATAGCTGTTGCGGACGCGGAAGAAGCGTCTCGCGCGGATGGAGTAGCTGCAACTCGTCGCGCACAGCCTCGTCGGCATCCGGCCCGGTAAATTCCGTGGACTGGAACTCGCCCGTCGAGAGGTCCACGAACGCCAGTCCGACGGGAGATCCCGAAGAATGTTTCGCGACTGCTGCCAGATAATTGTTTTCCTTGGCGTCGAGAACCGAACCGTCGGTAGCCGTGCCGGGCGTGATGACGCGGACGACTTCCCGCCGCACAAGTTTTTTGCCCGGGCCGGGCAGCTCCATCTGGTCGCAAATGGCAATTTTGAAGCCGCTGCGAATCAGCCGCGCGATGTAGCCATCCGCGGCATGATACGGGACGCCGCACATGGGGATGGGCTGGCCCTTTTCGCGATTGCGAGAAGTCAGCGTGATTTGCAGTTCACGCGAAGCCAGAATGGCGTCTTCGTAGAACAGTTCGTAAAAATCGCCGAGACGGAACAGCAGCAGCGCGTGCGGGTAGCGCGTTTTGATCGCATGATACTGCTGCATCAGAGGTGAGGTTGGTTCGCTCATCGCTCACCACATCTCAAACATCGGTGACGCCTACGCGATAGGATACTTGCCGCCACTCCTGAGATAACCTCATGTCTACACAGTAGAGGCACGATATATCCTGCCCCTAAACCTAGGCATGATTCCCAAACGGAATTGCTAGCTGTGCTCATTCGCGGATTCCAAGTTCGGTCAGAAGGAATGCGTAATCCAGCGCGATCTCTCGCAAGTAATCGTACCGACCGGAAGCTCCTCCGTGCCCTGCGCCCATGTTCGTTTTGAAGAGAAGGGAATTGGTATCCGTCTTCAACGTGCGTAGCTTAGCCACATATTTCGCCGGCTCCCAAAACATGACCTGGCTGTCGTTTAGACCGGTCTTCACTAGCATCGTGGGATACGCCTTGGCCGCAAGATTCGTGTATGGGCAATAGCTCTTCATATAGAAATAATCTTCGGCGATGCGCGGGTCGCCCCACTCTTCATACTCGCCGACGGTGAGCGGCAGCGAAGCGTCCAGCATGGTATTCAGTACATCGACGAAGGGCACATGGTTGATCACCAGGCGAAAAAGATCGGGCCGCATATTCGCGACCGCGCCCATCAAGAGGCCGCCAGCGCTGCCGCCTTCGATAATCAGTTTTTGCGAAGTCGAGTAGCGCTCCTCGATGAGGTGCTCGGCCGCAGCGATGAAGTCAGTGAACGTGTTCCGCTTGTGCCGTAAACGCCCCGCGTCGTGCCAGGGCTTGCCGAGTTCGCCGCCGCCCCGAATGTGCGCGATCGCAAAAATCACGCCGCGATTCAGAAGGCTTACGCGGTTCGAGCTGAAATTGACCGCGATGGAGTGACCGTAGCTACCGTACCCATAGAGCAGCAATGGCGCGGAGCCATCAAGTGACGTGCCTCGCCGATAGACGAGCGAAATGGGAACTCGGGCGCCGTCCTCCGCGGTGGCGTGAAAGCGTTCGCTGACATATTGCGTGACGTCGTATCCGCCCAGCACAGGCTGTTCTTTGCGCAGCACGCGCTCGCGCGTCCGGACATCGTAGTCAAAGACAGAACGCGGCGTGACGAACGACTCATATTGAAAGCGCACAAACGACGTGTCGAACTCGGGGTTGCTTCCGAGAGACGCGCTGTACGCAGGTTCCGAGAATTCGATGCGGTGCGATGCGGCCAGCGCATCGGAAGATTCGACGCCGAGATCCACGATCCGCAAATAGGGCAGCCCGCCTTCACGCTCGCTGAGAATAATATGCGAGCGGAACACATCAACGGCTGCGAGCATCACGTCCGCACGATTAGGGATGATTTCGCGCCATTTGGAGCGCTGCGGGTCGGCCACGGGCGCGCAAGCGAGGCGAAATGTCCTCCCTCCCGAGTTGGTGCGTATAAGAAAATAGCCGCCAGAGTCGTTAGGGTTGGCCCCGCGAATTTCGCGTGCTAGCGGATTCGGGTGATGGTCCACGTAATACTCGTGGTCTGCCTCGCGTGCAGCGATGAGGCGAAACTCGCCGTTTGGCTGAGTGGCAGGCAGAAAGCGCACCTCACTGGTCGTATGGCTGGCAATTGTGAGCAGAAGAAACGCTCCGCTGCGCGTGCGCTCGATCTCAACGCGGAAACGCTCGTCGGTCTCCTCATAAATCAGTGTGTCGGCGTCCGCCGAACCGGCGGAATGCCGGTAGAGTCGGTGTGACCGTTTGGTGGTCGCGTCTTCCACGGTATAAAAAAGCGTGCGGTTGTCCGCTGCCCAAGCCGCGCTCGTCACCCGCTCTATCGCTTCCGGGAAATCCCCGCCGTTCCACAAATTCTTGATGTGCAGCGTGTATTGCCGGAATCCCGTGGTGTCGAGCGCGTAGGCAAGAAGGTGGTTGTCGTGGCTAACGTCGAAAGCGCCGAGCCCGAGAAAAGAGTGGCCCTCCGCCAAACGATTTAGGTCCAAAAGCATCTCGTCCAGCGAACCGGCGGAATCGACGCGTCGGCAGTGTACTGGATACTGTCTGCCTTCCTCCGTGCACGTAAAGTAGAGATAGCCACGCAGACTGTACGGGACGCTCAAATCGGTCTGTAGTATGCGGCCAAGCATTTCTTGATATAGCGCCTCCTGAAAAGGCTCCGTAGGCCGCAAGACAGCATCGGTGTACGCGTTTTCCGCTTCCAGATAAGTGATGACTTCGGGGTTTTCTTTTTGGCGCAGCCAGGCGTAATGATCGACGCGGCGATCGTCGTGCACAACAGTCTCGACCGGCTCGCGGCGCGCAAGCGGCGGCGAAATAGTTTGATTCACGCCTGTCTCGTTCGAAAATGCCGGCGCTGCTGCTTTGGCGTCTGGATTCATGAGTCTCTTGATCTGGTCCGCTCGGCGGGCTGGCGCTGGGCTTTGCGCCGGATTTAGCCGGGGTGACGCTGAGCACAGGTGAAATACGTTCGTCCGTTATACTAACGGAAGTCTCCGGCGGGACAAAGCCGCCGCGGGCCGGGACAAGGACAGCAATGGCGCAGGAAATCGAAATCAAGCTTGGAATCACGGATGCGAAGGCGTTAAAGCGTGCGCTGAAGCAGCTTGGCGCGCGTCCTGTAGATGGCGGTTCTGGCCGCGTACATGAATGGAACGTGATTTTCGACACGCCCGAAGGTGGTCTCGCTAAGCACGGTCAACTGCTCCGGATTCGAATCGAAACGTCAGAAGCTAAATCAAAAAAGAACAAGCCAGCACCTGTGAAGCGTACTATGCTGACCTTCAAGAGGCCGATCGTCGGAGGAACGGCGCATTCCACGAGCGCGCGAGAAAACCATCGCCATAAAGTCCGCGAAGAGATCGAGGTCGAGGTGGCCGATGCCAGTGTCCTCGCAAACATCTTCGAAGGTCTGGGGATGCGCGGGTGGTTTCGCTACGAGAAGTACCGCACGACCCTTCGTCTGCCTACGCGTACGAGTTGGGCAAAGGGTTTGCTGATCGAATTGGATGAGACTCCCATCGGAACGTTTGTCGAGCTCGAAGGGCCACCGACGGCGATCGACCGCGCCGCGCAAGAACTTGGCTACTCGCGGCGGGACTACGTCCTGAGGAGTTATCTCGCCCTGTACGTGGAAGACTGCCGCAAACGCGGCCAAGAACCCAAAGACATGTTGTTCCAAGCCAAGAAGTAGCCCCCCGCAAGAGAAAAAATCAAAAATATCACCCGCAACTCCATTCTGTGCTTGACTTTGCAGTAAGCCCGGCTTATCACTGCACTTGCAACTGCGAAACGGCACGGCAATTGCTCCGCTTTGCGGTTGAAAGCGGTACGTTCGAGTTACGGCTGAGATCTTTACGGTGAATTCTCTTCGATGAGTACGTCCAACGAACTGGAACCTGGCCCTAGTCGCTTCGGCAAGAAGCGATCACCTCGGGCAAGGCTTGGGAAGGGCGATTGGGCAACGTCGCGCGAGGCGCAGTGCCTCCCGCAGGCGGTAGGGTGGGGAGGGTTCACGACTGGCTAACGGTAAGTCCATTTTTATTAGGCACTTGCCCGCAGCCGAGGTCATTTCGGTATGCGGGCTTTTTTGTTGATGCCTGCTCTGTAGAGATGCCGTGCGGAGCAGTTTTTTGGTTCATTGAGGTAGTCGGACGCGAGGGGGGAGGTCTTGCGATGGAAATCTACGCCACAGAATTAATGGGGGCACAAGCTTACGATGCGCAAGGCAACTTCGTGGGCCGCGTGCGCGAATTCTTTATCGAACCTTCCCAGGCTACAAACCGGCTATCGCATTACCTGATTTCCCGCGGCCGCTTCCAGCCGCTCCTGGCCCGGCATGATCAGGTGGCCACCTTTGCTCCAGGGACACTGCGATTGAATGTTAGCGAGCGCGCCTTGCAGCTTTATGAACCGAACGAGTCGTTACTAGCGGTGCGCAAGGATTTGATGGATCAGCAGATTATCGACACGCGAGGCCGCAAGGTCGTTCGAGTAAACGACGTGGATCTGGCGGAATTCAGGAGCAACGGAAATGTTGAGCTGCGGGTGACGCAGGTGGATGTGGGGCTGCCCGGCGCGGTGCGCAGGCTTCTGCAAGGCGTAGTTTCATCGGGCATGATCCGCAAGCTCCAACGCAAGCTGCCACAAAGCGCCATTCGGTGGGAGTTCGTGAATTTGATCGAGTCCGACCCGCTCCGCCGCGTAAAGCTGCGGATCACCCACGAAAAATTGGAAGACTTGCACCCGGCGGACCTGGCCGAAATCATGGAAGACCTTTCGGCAGCCGAGCGGCAGGGAATCATCGCCTCGCTCGATGAAGAAACGGCTGCTGCCGTCCTTGCCGAGCTTGATGAGCGGCTGACTACGCAAATCGTCGAGAAAATGGACCCTGAGAAAGCCGCCGACATTCTCGAAGAGATGGCGCCCGATGCTGCCGCCGATCTTCTGGCCGACCTTCCGAAGGAAACTTCGGATGAGCTGCTGGAAGAAATGCCCGGCCAGGAAGCCGATGAAGTGCGCGAATTGCTGGCCTTCGATCCTGCGACGGCCGGCGGGATGATGAACACGGAATTTGTGTTCGTGGGAGAAGGGTCGCGGCGGGAAGAAGTGCTCGCGTGGGTCCGGAGTCTGGAATTGAATCTCGACCAACTGGACACCATCGTGCTGCTCGATGGTAAGGCGGAGTATTCCGGCACTGTTTCCATTGCGCGCCTGATGCTCGCCGCTCCGGAACAGATGATGTCGGAGCTGCGCAGCGAGCCCCTTCTCAGCATCGCTGGAGACGCGGACGAGAACGACGTTTTCGAACTGTTCGACAAATACAATCTTCGAATGCTTACGGTAGTGGATGAGGAAAAACGCCCGATTGGAACGGTCACCGTGGACGACGTGGTCTCGCGACTGGTGAAGAAATAAAGAGGGAATCGGAAGCAGCAGATGAACTGGGAAATTCTCAAGTCGAGCCTGGAGGGCATGCAGACGCGCGGCACGAATCTGCAGCAGAAGATTCGCGGCTTGCGGCGGCGTCTGACCTTGCTTCTCGCGGTCGTTGGGCCCGGCCTGATTACCTCAAATGTCGACAACGATGCCGGCGGTATTGCTACGTATTCGCAGGCGGGCGCGCAGTATGGCTACGCGCTGCTTTGGTCGCTGATTCCCATGACCATCGCGCTCTATGTCACCGAAGAGATGTGCGCACGAATGGGTGTGATCACCGGCAAAGGGTTATCTGATCTGATTCGCGAGGAGTTTGGCTTCCGCCCGACGTTTTTTGTGATGATCACCGGCTTCTTTGTGGACTTGGCCAACGTTGTCGCGGAATTTGCCGGTGTGGCCGCATCCATGGAAATGTTCCACGTGAGCCGGTACATCGCTGTTCCCATTGCCGCGATACTCGTCTGGATTCTAGTGCTTCGAGGTACATATCGCCAAGTCGAAGTCATCTTCCTGATTGCCTGCGGATTTTACGTTACCTACATCATTTCCGCCGTGCTGGCCAAACCAGATTGGCTGGAGGCCGCCAAGCATGTGGTTATTCCAAACCTTCAATTCAATTCTGGGTATTTACTGACGCTCACGGCGCTGGTGGGGACGACGATTGCTCCGTGGCAATTTTTCTACCTGCAGGCTGGTTTCGTCGAGAAAAAAGTCGGACCGCGGCAGTATCCTCAAGCGCGTGCGGATGTCTTGGTGGGCAGCATCAGCTGTATGGTCATCGTGTTTTTCATTATCGTGGCCACAGCCGCGACCTTGTATGTTTCCGGCCAGCGCAATATCACCGACGCCGTCGATGCGGCCAAGGCATTGATCCCATTGGCAGGTAAATGGGCTGGATTTACATTTGCATTCGGCTTGTTGAATGCATCTCTCTTCGCGGCGACGATTTTGCCGCTTTCGACGGCGCATGTGATCTGCGAAGGGCTGGGATTTGAAGCCGGCATCGACCACAAGTTTAAAGACGCGAAAATTTTTTACAGCCTCTACACGGTTTTGATCGTCGTCGGAGCAGGGATCATCCTGATCCCCCATGTTCCCATCTGGAAGATTTTCATTTTTTCGCAGGTCGGGAACGGCATTTGGCTGCCCATCGTGGTCATTTTCATTCTACTTCTTGTCAACCGGCGCGATTTGATGGGCGAACACGTAAATACGCTCACCTTTAACATCGTTGCCTGGGTTACCGCTATTGGGATGATTATCCTGACGCTTGTGCTCGTCTACACTTCGCTCTTCCAGTCGGCGCCCCCGGCAGGTTGACGCTTCGGCTGACCATGCGCGAGGAGGGGGATGCACGACACGTCACCCCGGCATTGCGCTGCTGCCAAATCGTATGTTAACTTTGCGGCGTAAAGAAGAAACCGCAGAAAACCCGTGCCGCAGACCAAATCACACACGACGCTCCAAGTTTCCGCTTCCGGCATGCTGGGACCGTTGACCCCCGAGGAAGCTCTTCTCTTCGAAAAACTTGATCTGGACCGCCTGCCGCGGCACGTGGCCGTGATTATGGATGGCAATGGACGATGGGCGCAGCAGCGGCATCTACCGCGTGTAGCTGGCCATCGCTCCGGGACAAAGACGGCACGCTCGACGATTGAAACCTGCGCTCGTCTGAACATTGAGGCCCTGACGTTGTACGCGTTCTCGGTGGAGAACTGGCGGCGTCCGAAGACGGAAATCGACTTTCTGATGCAATTGCTGCGCGAGTATTTGCGCAGGGAAATGCCCCTAATTCAAAAAAACGATATCCGCATGAAGTTTTTGGGGCGCACGGACGAACTCCCCAAAGGCGTGCAGGACGACGTACACGACGCCGAGGACCGGACGGCTGGAAACAAGGGCATGGTTCTTTGTGTGGCTCTGAATTATGGCGGCCGCGCGGAAATTGTCGATGCCATGAACGCTATTTTGGCTGAACAGAACGGTAATGTGGGCCGCGTTGCGATTACGGAAGATTCGCTTGCTCGGCATCTTTACACGGGTGGATTGCCGGACCCCGACCTGCTGATTCGCACGAGTGGTGAAATGCGTGTTAGTAATTTTTTGCTTTGGCAGATTGCTTATGCCGAAATTTTCGTGACCGATACGCTCTGGCCTGAGTTTAACCGCGCCCGGCTACTTGAAGCGCTTGTGGAATTTCAAAAACGCGAACGCCGCTACGGCGGCATCCGCGAAGGCCAGCCCGTCCCAGAAAAATCGGCCCGAGTCGTCGGTGAATAAATTTTTGAACGCGATTGCCCCCGCGGCAACCGTAAGGGCACGATATATCGTGCCCTTACAATTTCAACGACGCCGTTTCACATTCCGGGAAACCGGGTGCTTTGAATCGGGATTCCGCTGGTTGCGATTCTCCCTCGTGATTTATTTCCCTTGATGTGATGAGATGGAAGGAGTCATTCGTCAGGGGATCCCTTTTCTATGACCTGGAAGCGTGTCGCGACAGCCGCCGTTCTAATTCCGTGTGTGGTCGGCCTGGTTTTGTTTGGTCCGACGTCGGTCGTTGCGATTGCCACGGCGCTCGTAATTCTACTCGCGCTATTTGAATTTTTCGCTCTCGGCGATGCCATTGGTCATCGCGCCTACCGCTTCTGGACGGCAACATGCGCGTTGCTCATCGTGTTTGTTCAATGGCTGGCCGCGAGGATGCCAGTGCTGGGGATCATAGGCGCGCCGCCAGCGGGAGTCGCGACATTTCGATCGTTTGGCCGTTACTCCTTTCTTGAGTTCCCCCTCACTGCGACGACGAGCGACGTACTCTTTCTGTTTTTGCTCGGTGTCGCAGCGCTGACGCTTTGGACCAAGCGCCCGATGGTGGAAGCCTTGCCGGCTGCAGGCATGAGTTCGAGCGGGTTGATTCTCATAGCACTTCCCCTGACTTTTGCCGTTCGCCTGCACGGAATTCAGATGCAAGGACCGGCAATTCTACTCTTCGTTCTGGTGATCACCTGGGTCGGTGATACGGCTGCGTATTTTGTCGGCCGAGCCATTGGCAAGCACAAACTGGCCCCGGTTTTGAGTCCAAATAAATCTTGGGAAGGAAGTGTCGCCAGCATCGTAGGAGCGTTGCTCGTAGCCGTAGTTTTTGCGAGGTGGCTCACCATCCCGTTACCGCACTTGCTGGGAATGGCCGTTGTCGGCAATGTTGCCGGACAGGCAGGGGACTTGTTGGAATCCGCGTACAAGAGAAGCGCCGGAGTCAAAGACTCCGGATCGCTGCTGCCCGGGCATGGCGGCGTTCTAGACCGCATCGATGCGTTGATTTTGGCGATCCCGGTTGTCTGGTACTATTGGATTTGGATTTACCTGCCCAGCAGGTAGGACAGACATTCCTGTCTGTCGCCGTTCCGTAAGTGGAAGAGTCACGGGAGCTGTTCGAAGGACAGACGATCAGGATTGTCCTACTATGAGTTCGGAAGACAGACTGAAAGTCTGTCCCACCAAGTCAGCGCTAAACGGAGAAGAGATTCGTCCTTGAAGCAGCTATCCATTTTAGGTTCAACAGGTTCGATTGGACGGCAGTGCCTTTCTGTTGTGGAGGCTCTGCCGGAGCGATTTGGTATCGTCGCGCTAGCTGCCGGGGGCAACCTCGAAGAGTTGACCGGCCAGATCGAACGACACCGGCCAGAACTGGTTTCCGTTGGCGACGCTAAGAAAGCGGATGATCTCGCGTCCGCGCTGCGAGCAAAGGGAATCTCACCCCTGCCCGCAATTCATCATGGCCGCGAGGGCATGCTTGCCGTTGGAACCCACCCCAAAGCGGACATCGTCGTGTCCGCGGCGGTTGGCGTTGTCGGACTCGAAGCCACATACGAAGCGGTAAAACTCGGGAAGACCGTCGCGCTTTCGAACAAAGAAGTCTTGGTGGCGGCAGGCGAATTGGTAATGGCCGCGGCGAATCAGGCCGGACGCGAATTGTTGCCTGTGGACAGCGAACACAACGCTGTCCACCAATGTTTGCGCGGGGGAACGCATGGCGAAGTGCGGCGTCTGGTCCTGACCGCGAGCGGCGGCCCGTTTCGAAAGACACCGCTTGCCGATCTCGAGAACGTGTCGCCAGAGCAAGCACTCGCGCATCCAAACTGGAAGATGGGCAATCGCATCACCATCGATTCCGCGACAATGATGAACAAAGGTTTCGAGGTCATCGAGGCGCGATGGTTGTTTGGCGTGCGACCCGACCAGATTGACGTCGTGATTCACCCGCAGTCCACCATTCATTCGATGGTCGAGTTCGTGGATGGCTCGATCCTCGCACAACTCGGTCCAACGGACATGCGAATGCCCATCCAATATGCGTTAACCTATCCAGAGAGAGTAGCGTCTAAGCAAGTAGCCCTGGATTGGCGCAAACTGCGGCGGTTGGATTTCGCAAAAGTTTCCACGCGGCGTTTCCCCTGCCTTCGTCTGGCTCGCGAAGCGATGAAGAAGGGCGGGGCGCTTCCTTGTGCCTTAAATGCAGCGGACGAGGTTGCGGTAGCGGCATTTCTTGAGCGGCGACTGCCGTTCCGTGGGATTGCGGAAGTGATCGAGCGCGTGCTGGCGCGCACTCCCCGTGTTCGTTTTGAGAAGATGGATGACGTGCTGGCCGCCGACGCGGAGGCGCGGCGCACGGCGAAAGAAGAAGTCGAGCGTTTAACAGTGAAGGCAGTCGCGGTATCATAAGGGTTAGTAGAAGGGGAAGACGGAGATATGGGAGCGGTTTACGTCATAGTTGGTATTGTCCTCGTGCTCGGAGTAATGGTCCTGGTTCACGAATGGGGACATTTCGTCGTCGCGCGGCTCTGCGGCGTACGCGTGGATGTCTTTTCCATTGGGTTCGGTCCTCGGCTCTTTGGATGGAAAAGAGGCGCAACGGACTATCGCGTGAGCGCGCTGCCGCTGGGCGGCTACGTGCGCATGGCGGGGCAAGATCTTTCCGAGGTGGATTCGGGGGATAAACCGCCGACCGGCGCGGCGGACGAATTGATGAGCAAGCCGCGATGGCAGCGGGCGCTGATCTCTTTCGCGGGGCCGGCCGTGAATCTGATTCTACCAATATTTCTTCTCACCGGGTTGTATGCGTACACGGGCGTGCCATACCCAGCCTATCTGGATGATCCCGCGCGCGTGGCGGGATTTCCTGCGACTTCCGATTCTGATCCAAGTCCTTTGAAACCGGGCGATACAGTGCTCTCGATCAACGGAATGGGGACCCCGAATTGGGACCAAGCATTTCAGGCGCTCAAGCAGGCCGTGCCAGGTGCCACGCTCAAGGTGGAAGTGGAGCGTGGCGGAACACGCCAAACGATCGAAGTGCCGATAAAAGATAAGTCTGACCCAAGCCGAGTCCTTGGATATTTGCCGATTCGTCCCATCATTGAACAGGTTGGTCCGGGCACTCCCGCCGACCGCGCGGGTTTGCACGACGGGGATCTGATTACCGCGGTGAACGGAAACCACATCGACTTCTGGGAGCAATTCCAGCAGCTAACCAGAGGTTCGAACGGCCAGCCCATGACACTGGACTTAACCCGCAAGGGGCAGCAGGTCCAAGTGGTGGTGACGCCGGAGAAGGGCGCTGCTGGAATGGGCGAGAACTTCTATCAAATTGGCATTGGTCCGCACGAAGAGGCGGCGTACAAACGCGTCTCGTTCGGCGAGAGCGTGAAGATTGCCGGACTCGAAACCAAGGACACCATCGGGCAGATTCTGGGAGTCGTTGGAAAGCTCTTCAGCGGACGTGTTTCGATTAAACAGCTGCAAGGACCGGTCGGAATTTCTCATATGGCTGGAGAGGCCGTTCGAAAGGGACCGCCGAACGTCATATTTTTGATGGTGGCGATCAGCATTAACTTGGGAATCCTGAATCTCTTGCCAATTCCAATACTCGATGGCGGAAATATCCTGCTTCTGGCGGTGGAAGGAATCATGCGGCGCGATTTGAGCTTGAGCTTCAAGGAACGCTTCGTGCAGGTTGGGCTGGTGTTCCTGTTGGTCATATTCGCTATCGTCATGTACCATGACATTTTGCGGCGCATTGCGAGTCATTCCTAACCCGCACGGAGCAGCCACGCCAGGAGCGCGACACATGTCTGCATCGCCGGGCCACCGCGTAGTCGAATCCGTCGCACTGCCGGATGCGGAAGCATTCGCCGTGTACGCGCTTGCCGATTAGCAGTTAAACGCCAAGTGCGTGCTCGCGCTCGCCGACATGGAGGGTCGTTTTCGCGTGCGAGTCAGTTCTGATATGACAATCCGGTGCATATAAACGAATTCCTCATCGTTTGGTAGTATCCCTACGGGGGTGCCCTCCATGCCATTGAGAGAAGCAACTTTTTGGGTTGGCTTAACCGTGTTTGGCACGGGTTTATTTTTCTGTTTCGATTGGGACTCCAATAGATTGCTTTGGGCCGTAGGACTAACGGTCATTGGTGCAGCAGGAGTTGTTTATTCTGTATGGCGACATCATCAGCCCAGCGATAGAAAACTTCCGCTATGGTCCCTATTATTGGCCGTAACGTGGCTGGCCATTGGTTACGACTTTTATGACAGACAGCACCAACCCTTTCCAGAATTCGACGCGCCCCAAGAAATAGTATATTCAAGCTACGGTTCGGATGGTCCTAATTCTTGCTATTACGATGTGTACGGGAAAACATTCCTTTCGCGCTATAAGGGCTACAAATTAGCTGTCGGCTGTTTTGTGTGGGATAGTTCGGTTGACGTATTGGACGCCCCGTCTCTGCAAGTGGGGAACTTGTATGACATAAGTACCAATAAAATACGTCTCAGGGCTACATGGGGCGATTCCTTCAATGAATATCGAATAAAGAAGAATCTCGGTGGGGTTATGAATTTGGCTATATTGCTTGTTCCGAACGGAGTACAACCCTCTCAATTTACAACGCTTCGACAGGCACGCGCATTTGGCGTTCATATCCTACATGCCTCCACTAGCACTGTGGGCCGACCATGAAGCAACATGCTCAGAACCAGCACAGTCGCTCCAATTCGGGCAAGACGCCGGATACGCAAACCGTTGAAAAAGAAACGGTTGACTCTCCGCGAAGACTACCGGCGCACCGCGTATCAACGGGCGAGCGCCTCAATACTTCAGAGACCACTGGAAAGCTGCAAAAGACCATACGCGAGCGGGGAATTCGGCTTACCCGTCAAAGGCGAGTCATCCTCGAGGTGATGGACGCAGCGGAGCAGCACCTGGACGTGGATCAAATTTTGGAGCGCGCGCGGAAAATCGAATCCGACGTGCATCTGGTCACCGTTTACCGGACGATTGATCTTCTTAAAAAACAGGGACTTATCGACGAACTGGATCTGCTTCACCTACGCGGCGACCGGCACTATTACGAGAGCCATGGACCGCGCGACCATATTCACGTGGCGTGCCTGGGTTGCGGGAAGGTACGTGAGTTTGAGAGCCGGCTTTACGAGCAGTTGAAACAGCAAATTGCCCGCGACTTCAAGATGAAGGTGACAGTATCCCGTACCGAAGTGGGCGGTTACTGCGAAGATTGTTTGGCGAAAGCTCCCTCCTAAGTTGGCTTACTTCTATTTAGACTGGGGAACATCGACGCGGCCCCGGTGTCTAAATCTGCATGAACCTTCTAATTGAACTACCCGGAACCATGCGAGCACGCCGCAGGCTGATTCTCTCTTTGTTGGTTGCGTTGGCACTGTGGCCTTTCGTTGACCAATACGTTTGCTCCATCATGCAGCCGCCCACACCACAACAGGCGAACTCGAGCGGAGGAACCACTTGGGATTTGCGCAGCATGTGGCAGTAGTCTGAAGACGGGTGGGAGCGCTTTTATTCCAGGGTGGCCTACCGTTTGCACCCTTGTCTCATGCAAACCGCGGGTCACTCTTCTCCGGTTGTGTCCAATCCACTCACCACCCACTATTCACTACTCACTTGCTTCCGATGCAGTCGTTGATCGACTAGAGAGAACCCAAACTCAAGACCCGCCCTCAAAAACCGAGGACGGGGCACCCTCCGCATAATTAAGAGTCCGGGCCCCCGTCCAGAATCAGCCTGTATAGCAATCCTAAAGATTCTGTTTGTCAAATTCTTGTCCAGACCCATATATGAAGAACTACTACTTTTCAGGCCTATTTTATGAAATGGTGAATTGCCTCGTTGGCGTTATCTTGAAATGAAGTATTTTTCAAATCAGTAAAAAAGGTGCTCTGGTCCACCATGTCCCCTGATAACTTACCCTCTTTACTGGCATAAAAAACGCCGCTTTTATACCGCTCATCCGAAATGGCATCTACAAAGCGTTTTGCACCTACTTCCAACGTATGCACCATTTCGCCCATCAATGGGAATACAATAGGCATCATCACGTACTTCAACATAAACCGCATTGGCGGGGGAAGACTATCTGGCGCCTGAGTTCCTTTTGTATTTCCTGGGCTCACAACAATACACTTGAGCTCAGGATATTTTCTTGCCATGGATAACGTCCACATGGTTTCCGCATATTTGACATATGCGTATGCTTGCAGTGCATTGAACTTTTTACCAAAATATGATCCATCAAGAACAGCGGCAAACTCATCTACGGAAGAATTCCTCATTGAAACTCGTGTTACTCCGAGCATCTTTACTCCTGGAACAGCTTCCGCACTGACTGATAGAACTGTTTTCCTTAGCTTGTCCCGTTTAATTAATTCCTCCACTAGAATTACATTACCTAAAATATTCGTAGCAGCTAATCGATTCATACCGGAAGGCGTAGATTTCGCAGCCGTTTTCCCAATTACTCCACCTGCATTTAAAACTATTGCATCAACAGGTTCCTTTATTTGTTCTGCTGCTTTTCGTACAGAATTGTCATCCGTAACATCCCCGATGATAATTTCAAAAACCTTTTTCCCCGTTTTCTCCTCAAGGTCTTTTTTTGCTGCCTCTGCTCTCGCTTGATTTCTGCAAAAAAGAATTACCTTTTTTGTTTCTTTTTTCAATGCGAACTGTCGGGCAGTCTCTTTCCCAAGCCCAGCATTTGCTCCGGTTATTAAGATAGTCCCGGTGGCTAGAGCGATCGAATGTTCCATGGGCGTCTCCCTGGTGAAGTGTGAAGGCCGAGTCGTGAGGCCCGCGAGGCCAGAGCCGGCTTGCTAATATCGAACTATTCGGTTATATATTGGTGGGATGGAGAGTGTCAAGGAGTTTTGAACCAAATGATTCAAAATACCGCTAGGCCGCGGGGTCGACCGCGCAGCTTCGACGAGACGGGGGCGCTGGGGAAGGCGACTCAGGTGTTCTGGTCGAAAGGCTACGACGGAGTGACGATTGATGATCTCGTCGCCGGAATGGGTGTGGGGCGGCCGAGCCTGTATGCCATCTTTGGGGACAAGCGGGCGATATTCTTGCGCGTCCTTAAGGCGTATGCCGAACGGAAGGGCGCAGCAGCCGCGAAGGCACTCCTCTCGCCACAGAGTCTTCGCGACTCGATCGCGGACTTTCTGAGGTACGCCGTCGAAAGTGCGACCGAGAAAGGGTCTGCCCGGGGCTGCCTTATGATGTGCGTTGCGCCGATCGTGAACGACGCTGAGGTCCAGCGGTTCCTGCAGAGCGCGGTCGCGGGCGGCGTGGCGCTGGTGGAGCGCCGTTTCCGGGACGGGATCAGCGCGGGAGACATCCCGCCTGACTTTCCGGTAGCCGTGCGCGCGATCCAAGTCACGGATTTTGCTCGTGCCCTGACGATGCGTGCGCAAATAGGCACGCCGCGCAAGACGCTCCTCAAAGATGCCGAGGAAGCGGCCGACTTGGTGCTCCTGCCGCGCCTGAAGGCCATCGGCAAGCAGAAGTTATAACTTTCTCTCGCCGGGACGAGTGGCCCGGACTCTTAGTTATGGGGAGGGTGCCCCGTTCTCGGTTTTTGAGGGCGGGTCTTGGGTCTAGACTTTCTCCCTCGAAAAGGAAAAACCCAGAGTTATCTCGGCTATCTCCCAACAATCCAGCGGCTTACGTTGATTCTGTTTTTCGTCTGAGCGTATTTTCCTTGACAATTGAGTGCCGTTGTAGTACTCTTTTGTGGTAGAAATTTACGCCCCGACTCTGTCGGGGCGCTTTTATTTTCAGGGTACTCCGGCTCGCTTGGTCGCCGCTTCTGTAGGTGCCGGGCTTCAGCCCGGCTTTTTGGGACTCCCTCCCGAAATTCGCTAGGCGTTCAATCCTGCTTCTCTCTTTCTGTTGTCCACGGGCTCTTGAACTTTTCTACCTTTCGACACGTAAACAACTGGGCTTGGCGGCCGACCTGAAGGTCGGCCCTACACATGTCCCTACTCGTAAACGACCGGGCTTAGAAGAGCCGACCTGAAGGTCGGCCACTACAAATGCGCCTGCTCATAACCACCGAGGCTTAGAGGGCCGGCCTGAAGGCCGGTTGTATTAGCCCAAGACATAAGTTACAGCTGGAGTTGCTGAAAATAGGCTTGCCGCCGTTGAACTGGGGTCAGGCCGTGCAAACTCAGATGAGGCCGCTCATGGTTGTAATACCACACGAATTGCTGAACGTCCCGCTTGCGCAGTTCAGAACATCCGGGATCTTGGATCAGCAAACATTCTTCATCTAGGGTACGGAAGAAGCGCTCGACTTTACCGTTGGTTTGCGGGCGATGTGGGCTGGTCAACCAGTGTTCGATGCCCAAACTGCGGCAGCATTGCTGAAAGCGAGTTTGCCTTTGTGCGTAGTATGCGCGACGCATGCTGAAAATCAGATCGTTGTCGGTCATGACCGCCTCGATGCGATACGGCAAAACGCTAACAATTTGTTCTAAAAACGCAGCGGCATCCAGACTGGAACGCTGGGGGCGTATCGCCGCCACGGCCTCTCGACTGAAATCATCTACTGCCGCATAAGCGTATTCCCGTGAAGAGTTTGGCCAACGATATAGATACTTCAGATCGAGATGCAGCAGTTCACCCGGGCGGCTCTTTTCGTAGCGCCGGAAAACGCGCGGCGCCGGTTGGCGCAAGCGATTGCGACCGTGCCGCAGCAGTATGCGATGCACGCTGCTGTGGCCGATCTTTAAGGCCAAGGCGATTCGTGCGGGTCCCCAGCCGCGATTGCGCAGATTCAAAATCTGCTGCTCGATCTCTGTGGTCAACCGACTGGACAGCCGATGCGGCCGCCGCGAGCGGGGCTTAAGCCCCGCTCGCCCTTCTTGGCAATAGCGCAACCACCAGCGCGAGAGAACAGGACGAGCCACGCCGGTCTCTCGACTCAAGGTCGCCAGCGATTTACCCTGTTGGTGCATTTTCATCAACAACTCACGTTCCCCAACCGAATATGCCACCCCACGCATCGGCCGCCTCCTGGCGGCTCATCTTACAATCCGTAACTTATGTCCTGGGATACCACAGCCGGTGCCTACACACGCCACTACCGCTCTCTCAGGACACAAAGCATGGGAAACAAGAAACTGAGCCCGAAACTACTCTGGGTGTTATTTGAAGATGTGCTCGCGCCGAGTCTTGGACTGACGATCCTGGACCGCGCTGTCTATTCTTATTTGTTGCGGCACACGCTTGTGGTGGGCACGCCGCGGCTGCACTTTGCGGTCACGGCGTTAGCGCGGGCTCTGGGTGTCTCCGCCGGGAGGACGCGCGAGTCGGTGCGGCGGCTGGACGAGTTGGGAGCTTTACACGTGGTGGAACGCGGCAAGACCGGGCATCTCGCGGAGATGCGGCTGCCGGAGAGTGTCCTGGCGATCCGAGCGCGGGGAAATGGCGCGTTGTCTATCGGACGAGCCGGTGAAAAGGATTCCGCTGCGAATATCGAAGCCAAGGATTTCTGGAAAGCCTGGGTGCTCCGCAAAGCGATCCACGATCGGGAAGGCGGTACCTGCTTCTACTGCCTTCGGCGGACGCTGGGTAATCTGCGGTGCCTCGACCATGTTGTGCCACGCGTCCTCCACGGGCGCAATTCGTATCGGAATCTGGTTTCGTGCTGCGTTGAATGTAACGGAGGCAAGTGCGACCGTTCCGCGCCTGATTTTCTGCGTATTCTCTACCGTAAGGGGCGACTCACGGCGGCGGAGCTCGACGGGCGGCTGGGCGCCTTGAAAGAACTTGCGGCGGGGAAGCTGCGGCCCGTTGGGTTCTGATGCGGCAATTGCCCGTTAAGCTTTTGTAGGGGCCGGGTGTATTAGCCCAAGACATAAGTTACAGCTGGAGTTGCTGAAAATAGGCTTGCCGCCGTTGAACTGGGGTCAGGCCGTGCAAACTCAGATGAGGCCGCTCATGGTTGTAATACCACACGAATTGCTGAACGTCCCGCTTGCGCAGTTCAGAACATCCGGGATCTTGGATCAGCAAACATTCTTCATCTAGGGTACGGAAGAAGCGCTCGACTTTACCGTTGGTTTGCGGGCGATGTGGGCTGGTCAACCAGTGTTCGATGCCCAAACTGCGGCAGCATTGCTGAAAGCGAGTTTGCCTTTGTGCGTAGTATGCGCGACGCATGCTGAAAATCAGATCGTTGTCGGTCATGACCGCCTCGATGCGATACGGCAAAACGCTAACAATTTGTTCTAAAAACGCAGCGGCATCCAGACTGGAACGCTGGGGGCGTATCGCCGCCACGGCCTCTCGACTGAAATCATCTACTGCCGCATAAGCGTATTCCCGTGAAGAGTTTGGCCAACGATATAGATACTTCAGATCGAGATGCAGCAGTTCACCCGGGCGGCTCTTTTCGTAGCGCCGGAAAACGCGCGGCGCCGGTTGGCGCAAGCGATTGCGACCGTGCCGCAGCAGTATGCGATGCACGCTGCTGTGGCCGATCTTTAAGGCCAAGGCGATTCGTGCGGGTCCCCAGCCGCGATTGCGCAGATTCAAAATCTGCTGCTCGATCTCTGTGGTCAACCGACTGGACAGCCGATGCGGCCGCCGCGAGCGGGGCTTAAGCCCCGCTCGCCCTTCTTGGCAATAGCGCAACCACCAGCGCGAGAGAACAGGACGAGCCACGCCGGTCTCTACTCAAGGTCGCCAGCGATTTACCCAGTTGGTGCATTTTCATCAACAACTCACGTTCCCCAACCGAATATGCCACCCCACGCATCGGCCGCCTCCTGGCGGCTCATCTTACAATCCGTAACTTATGTCCTGGGATACCACACCCAGCCTCTACAAATTCGTGTTTGCTTTCCAGGGAGGGGTCCAGTTTGTCCCGGAAGTGTGCTTCATCCAATCGATGGTTTGCGAGCCAGACAAAGGATAAAGATGAGGGTCGCTGCAAAGACCCTTCCGTACGGGATTCCACCAAATGTAGCAGGCAACATCCTCCGGAGCCTCCTTCGGCCGCAGTATGTGATCGTAGTAGCGCATTTGCCAGAGGCGCTCGCCATGAGTTTTCTTGAACTCATAAGCCGTGCGCTGTTTGAAGGCATCGACGAACTGCACGAGATCGGAGGTGTCCGAGAGACCTTCACAAAGGAAATGAATATGGTCGGGCATGACGCAATAGGCATGAAGGGAAAAATCCCGTTGAGCGGCAATTTCCACGAGATGACGGAGCAGCCATTCCCCCCGCAACCCATCCGCGAAAAAAGTCGCGCGCCTCTCGGTCCCAACGGTTGCGAAATAATGCTGGCGACCGCGGTAGTGTTCCGCGGGACGTCGCAGGCGCTTTTTAAAAAAGGGCATATCAAAAGGCTAACATTGAACGGACGGCACAGAAAAAGTGCCGGGCTGAAGCCCGGCGCCTACAAAACAACTGCCAGGGCGTGGCAGGCTACGGCTAGCTGTTGCGGGTGGGGATGGCTTGATTGTTCGAACGCGCGCGGCGCAGGCGAGTGAAAAACTGGTTGGCACCGGCGATGTCTTGCGCGATTTGCGCCCGCAATTCTTCGGGGCCGCTGAATTTCTTTTCTTCGCGAAGACGCTTCCAGAATTCCACTTCAATGCGTGCGGGTGAGGCTTCGTCGAGCGGCTCTAGGACATGAGTCTCGACGCTGAGGGACGAGCCGTTGAAGGTTGGGCGTACGCCGATGTTTGTTACCGAGCGGCGAGTGCGCGATTCGCCGTCGATGCGAGTGCGCGTTATGTAGACGCCGCGCTCTGGAAGGAGTTCTTGCTCCGGCGCGAGATTCAATGTCGGAAATGTGAAGCGGCGGCCTGTGCCTGTTCCGGAGACGACTTTTCCGCTTAGCGTGAAAGGACGGCCGAGCAGTCGGGCGGCGTGTGCGACGTCACCCGCGGCGATTTCACGGCGGATGATGGTGCTGGAGACGACTTCGCTTTTACAAACGACGTGCGGGATGATGACGACGTCGAAGCCGCGCTCCGCGCCAAGAAGTAAAAGCATCCGGGCGTTGCCGGCCTGCTTGTGGCCGAAGCGAAAATTCTCTCCGACAAAAACGGCACGGACGTGAAGATCGCGCACGAGGATTTGGTCGACAAATTCCTGCGGCGTCAGCTTTGCGAGGTCGTGCGTGAAGGGAAGAACGACGGCGGCGTCCATGCCCATGGCAGCGAAACAGTTCAGTCGCTGCTCGGTGGTGGAGATGCGAAGTGGGGCGGTTTCCGGACGCAGAACTCTTTGGGGCAGGGGATCGAACGTCAGAGCGGTGGCTACCGCATTGATTTCTCGAGCGCGAGCGACGGCGGCCTGCAAAATGGCCTGGTGGCCCAGGTGGATCCCGTCAAAATTTCCTATCGCTAGCGTGCTGCCGCTGCCGGAAGACCCGTATCGAATCGACCAAGCCAGTGGCGTTGAAAACAGTTGCAGCGGCGCGGGCGGAGTGGCGATGGAAATAGCGGCTTTGTGAGGCACGTCGGATTCGTCCACGTTTACTTCGATTTCGAGGCCATCGTAGGCCAGATGGACGTTCGAATAGCCGAGCTGGCGCAGGCGTTCATTGGTTTCGGCGTGTGGCAAATCGTGAGCGATGTGAGTAAACCAGGCGCGGTGAGGATTAAGTTTTTTGATGAGCGCGAGCGCCTGGTCAACGGTCTGATGCATGGGGTGAGGGGTATCGCGTAGCGCGTCGATAATCAATTCATCGAGATCATGCAAAAGAACGAGAGACGAATCGGGCAGCGAGCTGAAGTCGGTCAAGTAAGCCGCGCGACCGAAGCGGAAGCCCAAAACTTCCATGTCGCCATGACGGAGCGGAATAGGAGTGAAAGTGATGCCGAGGAGTTCGAATGGATCTTTGGCTTCGCGAAGGGTGACGCTTGGAATAGAGCTGAGCCGCGGCTTTCCGTCGAAGACGTAAGCAAAGGCACGGCGAATAATTTCGAAAGTTTCCTCGTTCGAATAGACGGGAAGCGCGGTTTGCTGACGAAGATTGTACGGTCGAATGTCATCGAATCCCATAATGTGATCAGCATGGCCGTGGGTGAGTAAAACTGCATCGAGGCGATCCACGCCGGCGCGCAGGCCTTGCTGGCGAAAATCCGGAGTGGTGTCGATGACGACGTTCTGGCCGTTGCGCGAGAGTAGCAGGGAAGGGCGCAGACGGTTGTCATGCGGATCTTTGGAGCTGCAAACGCTACAGTGGCATCCGAGCGAGGGAACGCCCATGGACGTGCCGGAGCCTAGTACGGTGATTTTTAGCGGAGCCTGGGGCATGCTGAAAGGCTGAAACTCTCTTGAACGCTCTGCCGAACTTGTGGTTACGAAAACAGACGCCTGTTAAGGGCGCATCTTGGCTTTTGGCTGTGCTGCCGCGGCTTGTGCGGCTACCGCCTGATTGACCTCTAGATAGGTCATCTTTAGTTTGCCTAGAAGATCGAGCAGGAGGGCGTCTTCCTCCGGCGCGAGGTTTCCCTTCGTTTTTATGTGCAGGGAATCGAGCATGTCGATCAATTCGTGGGCGGCTTCGGGGTCGATCACCGGTTGGCCAGTGCGCGGGTCGGCGTAAGCGCCCAGGACCATCGCCGCGTTGCTGCCTATCATTCGAACGAGATTCTCGAACGGTTCGGAGCGCTTGGGCACGTCGACAGGCGGTTGCGCCGCGACAGGTTTTGGAGCTTCAGCGACCGGATGGAGCTTTTCCTCGCGCTTGGCTTCGCGTTCTCTCTCTTCGATGGCTTCCTTGCGAGGTTCGCCATCGGAGGTGAAGGGGCGTCGGTCGATAACGCGGAAAGAGTCTTCGTTCTTGTGATCGGTCACGGGACAATCCTCTGCAGTATTTGACTGGTTAAGTTTAGCACGGGTGGGAGATTTGGGGAGGCCGTGGTGAGCGAGTTCGCCGCTGGCAGCGTTTTCGCATGTGCGGCGGAGCTCAACTCCGATGTTCGAACGGCGTGAAGTCAGGACACCCGAACGGACGAGCGGGGAGGACAAATCCAAGACGGATGAGCCCTGGCGCTATTTGGATTCGGTGATGCCTGGGGGCTGCCAGGTGCCTTGGCCGGGCGGTAGAATCGAGGGAGGGGATTCCTTCGGCCAGTAAAGGCGCATCACCAGGTAGATGGTGTCGTTGGGTGCCGGCAGCCAGTTGGATTCCTTCGCTTTTCCCGGTGAGTCTTTCTGAATATAAATTGTCAGTGAGCCATCGGCATTTTTCGCCATCCCCGGCAGCATCGGCGAGTTGATGAGATAGCGATTAATCGGATTTTTGATCAAGAGTTGACTCTTGCCGTCGTACATGGTCACCGACCAGAACGCGTTCACCGGCGGAAGTCCACCGGCAGGAAAAGTGATCGTGTAGTTGTGCTTGCTGCCGTCGAGGGTGGCTCCCGTACCGTCGGTGCGAGTGTAGGGATACATCGCTTCGTCGGCATTGTTCCCGTAGAGTCCACCCTTCGCCGCCGCCGCACGCATTACCCAATTCGTCTTGAAGAAATCGGCGTCGCCAAAAAACGCACCGACGTTCCAGCCATTGATATTTTTGTTCCCGTTCGAAAGAAACTTATCCACCTGATCGTCGCCATCCTTCAAGCCTAGCAGGAGAGCGGCCTTATGCTCCGCGGAAAGCTGTTTGAACTCGAACCGTTTGCCTGGTCCGACGCCAATGCTCGCAAGTTTCGCGCGAATGTCTTTCGTCTCGGGCGTCGGCGGTACAAACTCGAGCGCCGCGCTGAGATAGTCGAAGAAGTTGTTCTTGATTCCTGCCGTGTTGGCAGGGACGAAATCGATTTTCGGCGCGGCTTGTGGAGCGGCCTGTTTCAGAAACGCAGAAAGCGGAGCTGCGTTGTAGCCCGCTTGAATTTTCTGAACGTTCGGCATGTCCGCGGGGTTGATAAGCTGGGTTCGAAAAAGAACCAACGCGAAGGGAGTGGTTGATGTAAATACTTTCTTGATTCCCGCGGGTGTCGTCCCTTTCCAATCGGGACCGACGATCAAATAGCTTCCTGGCATGAATCCTGTCGCTCGGCTGCCGATGTACCCGAAATTGTAAGTGTTGCCGTCGATTAATTGCACCGAGTAGTAACGAGGCTTTTGAACGGCTTGGACGGAAACCACGAGTGGCTCCGCGCGCAAGTCAGCCCACAGCATCGAGTAGGGCGTGTCGCTGTTTGGCGTGATCACTGCCGTATCGTCCGGGGTCGCGACGCGGTCCTCGTTCTTTATCTGATTAAACGGCGCTTTGAACTGTCCGGAGTTCGGGTCGACTGCGAACTCGTTCATCACCGCGTAGTTCATCACGAGCGGCAGTCCGTAGATAAATCCTTCCTCGGCGATTGACTTCGTTTCGGCAATGCTGGGTACGGGAACGCCGTTGATCGAATCTTGTTTTTCCGCCTGCGAGATGGCGTCGTTTTTTCCGCATCCTGCGAGGGCCGAGGCTGTCAGGGCACAAGCAGCCGCAAAGCGACAAAAATTGGAAATTCTGCTGTCCATCGAAGTCTCCCCCGGCGAATCCGCCGCCATTCATCTATACGATTTGGGGGCCCCCGAAGCACTGTCAAAACTGACAGGTCGCTGTTGCGGAGCAGGCTGTGGTGGGCATGAAAACCTGAAGAGGGGACGCGCTGAAGCGCGCCCCTACGCGCGCCCTACACGAACCGGTGCGGGCGCCCTACACGAGCCCCCAAATGTCTCAGTGCGGGCGCAGCGCATACGTCGTGAAATAACGAGCCGTCGGGAATGACGCGCGCTTGTCAAAGTTTGTGGCGCACCGTAGAGTGGAACGTTTGTTGCGGTGCGGGATTAGTTGGCAGAGCGATGGCGACCAAAAAGAAGAAAGCGGGAAAAGCGAAGAGGGCTGGCGCGGTGCGCCGGGCGGCTGCGAAATCGCCGCGTTTGACGGCTGGCCAGTGGTTCGAAAAGCTTGCGGCGGTGCAGGCGCGGCTGCGTGCGCCGGATGGGTGTCCTTGGGATCGCGAGCAGACGCATGCGTCGCTGCGAACTTACTTGATCGAAGAGGCATACGAGGTTTTGGAGGCCCTCGAGAGCGGCGATGACGGCAAGTTCGCGGAAGAGATGGGGGACTTGCTGCTGCAAATCATGTTTCATTCGCAGATTGCGAAGGAAGAGGGGCGGTTCACGGTTTCCGATGTGATTAGGGAAGTGCACGACAAGATGGTGCGGCGGCATCCGCATGTGTTTGGGAAGAAGCGGGCGAAGGACACCGCGGAAGTGCTGAAGAACTGGGAACAGATTAAGAAAGAAGAGCGTGCGGCGGCGGGGAAGGATGCGGGCGGTGCGAAGAAGGAAGATAGGCCGGCGTCGTTGCTGGATGGCGTGTCGAAGGCGCTGCCGGCGACGCTCGAAGCGTTGCACTTGACGCGGCGGGCGGCGCGGATTGGATTTGATTGGGATAGTGTCGAAGGCGTGATCGACAAGATGAAGGAAGAGGCGGGAGAGATTCGTGAAGCGGTGGGGGCGAAGGATTCGGAGCGGATCGAAGAGGAGATGGGGGATTTGCTTTTTGCGGCAGTGAATGTGGCGCGGTTTTTGCAGGTCGATCCGGAAATTGCGTTGAAGAAGGCGAATGCGAAATTTTCCGCGCGGTTTCGGCAGATGGAGAAGTTGGCGGTGGAGCGTGGGAAGGCGCTTGCGGATGTTCCGCGCGGGGAGATGGAGCGGTTGTGGGAAGAAGTGAAGGAAGAGAAAGAAGTGTAAATATAAGAAAAAGAAGTGGCTAGTGACGAGTGGTGAGTGGCGAGGGAAACCATCGCGATGGACGTGGATAGGGATGAGAAAGTGAAAGAAATGACCGTTCGAGGATCCCTTCGTACCTCAGGGCAAGCAAGGTAAACGAGTGGCGAGCGAAACCATCTCGGTGCGGAAGTGCGAGGGGATTGAGGAATTTCAGCGGTGCGTGGAGTTGCAAAAGGAAATTTGGGGCGAAGAGGACATTGAAGTCGAGCCGGCTACTTTGTTTGTGGTGGCGGAGGAAACGGGTGGTCAGGTTTTGGGCGCGTTCGACGGGGAGCGTTTGGTTGGTTACACCCTGGCGCTTGTCGGATTTCGAGATGGGACATTGTTTCTGCATTCGCATATGACGGGCGTGCTTGGGGAGTATCGCGACCGGGGCGTTGGGCGGGCTTTGAAACTCTTTCAGCGGGAAGAGGCGCTGGGGCGGGGGATTCGGCTCATCGTTTGGACTTTTGATCCACTGGAAATTCGAAACGCGCATTTTAATTTGAACCGGCTTGGTGCGATTGCGCGGAAATACTTGCCGAATCTTTATGGGCTGACGACAAGTCCTTTGCATCTCGGGCTTCCTACGGATCGATTGTTGGCGGAGTGGGAGTTGGATTCGGCGCGCGTGGTGGCTGCTGTCGAGAATTTGGCGAAGGAGTCGGAGACGGCTTCGGCGACGATTGAGTTGCCCGCGGAACTCGATCGGTGGAAGCGGAGCGATATGGCCGCTGTTGCGAAGGTGCAGGGGCGGATTCGTGAAGAGTTCACGGGGTGGTTTGCGCGCGGGTATGCGGCGGTGGGTGTGAGGAAGTCGGCGGCGGGCGCGGTTTATTTGTTGGCGCCTTGGACCGATTTCTAGATTTGCGGGCGAGGTTGGGTGCTGGGATTGGAAGGTTTTTTTAACACAGAGTTCGCAGAGATCACAGAGGAAACGGGCGAGCAGGGTTGGTGTTGACGTTCAACCTGGTGGGGGACGATGAGGATACGGGAAGTTGTTTTGCGGGAAGTGCGGATGAAGTTGATCGCTCCGTTCGAAACGAGCTCGGAGCGTACGGAAGAGCGACGCATCATTCTGACCGAGATTGTTACGGATAGCGCGATTGGTTGGGGCGAGTGTGTGGCTGGGGAGAATCCTTTTTACAGCCCGGAGACGACCGATACGGCTTGGATGGTGATGCGGGATTTTCTTTGGCCGATGCTAAAGGGCCAAGAGATCGGTGCTGCGGCCGACATTTGGGGAATGCTGGAACATGTGCGCGGCCACAACATGGCTAAAGCTGCGCTGGAAGCGGCGATATGGGACGCGGAGGCGAAGGAGAAGGGTGTGCCGCTGGCGAAGTTGCTTGGGGGAACGCGCGAAGAAATTTCGAGCGGTGTTTCGATTGGGATCAAGGAGACGCTCGACGAATTGGCGGCAGCGGTTAAGAAGGAGCTTGCGGCAGGTTATCAGCGGATCAAAATAAAAATTAAGCCGGGGAAAGAGTTGCCGCAGGTTGCGCGGCTGCGCGAGCAGTTTCCGGCGATCAAGCTGATGGTGGACGCAAATTCCGCTTACCGCATGGAGGATTGGCCGCTCTTGAAGCAACTGGAGAGCTTTTACTTGATGATGATTGAGCAGCCGCTTGGTTGGGACGATTTGTACGGCCACGTGGAGTTGCAGAAGAAGCTCAATACGCCAATATGTTTGGACGAGTGCATTCACACAGAGGAGCAGGCGCGGGCCGCGATTCTTTTGGGCGCGTGCAAGATTATCAATATAAAGATGGGGCGCGTGGGCGGGCACACGGTCGCGAAGCGGATACACGATTTGTGCCAGCAGAATGGAATGCCGGTTTGGTGCGGGGGGATGTTGGAGGCTGGCATCGGACGGGCGCATAACATTGCGCTTTCGGCCTTGCCGAATTTCACGTTGCCTGGCGATGTCACTGCGAGCCGACGCTATTGGGATGAGGACATTATCGAGCCGGAGGTGACGGTTTCCGCCCAGGGCACGATTCGCGTGCCGACGGGGCCGGGCATTGGTTTCGAGCCGCGGCGGGAGCTGATTGAAAAACTGACGGTGCGGAAAGAACGGTTGGTCTAAGCGCGTGTTGGTGGAGTCTTCCAAGGGGCGCGCGCCCAGTCGCCCGGTCATTGCCTCGCTGATTGGCATCGTCGTTGTGATTTGGGCGATTAACTTTATTGCCGCGAAGATTGGCTTGCGGTCTTTCCCGCCTTTGACGATGGCTTCGTTCCGTGTATGTGCTGCGGGAGTGGTCATGATCCCTTTTTATCTTTGTGTCAGGCGATTGCGGCTGGCGGCTTTCGCCGAAACTGTCCCGGCGCGGAATCGTGGGTTTACTCGGCGCGATGTCTGGACATTTCTCTACCTGGGATTTTTCGGGGTTAGCGTGAATCAGTTTTGTTTCACGCTGGGGTTGCATTACACCTCGGTGAGCCATTCGGCGGTGATTGTTGGCATGGGGCCGATTTACACGTTGATCCTTGCCGTGCTGCTGCGCCTGGAGCGAGCGACCTGGCACAAGGCTGTGGGGATGGCGATTGCGTTCACCGGGATTGCGGTGCTGGCTTCGGAGCACGGCATATCCGCGCACTCGGCGTCGCTGCTTGGCGACGCAATCACAATGACGGGCTCGGTGGGATTCGCAATCTATGCCGTGCTTGGCAAGCGCGTCGCTGGGGAGTACGACGCGCTGACGATGACCGCCTATAACCATTTCGCGGGTGCGCTGATATTGCTTCCGCTGGCTGTGCATCAGGCATGGATACTGCACGCCGCAGGGAATTGGCGTGCCGTGCCATGGGAGGCGTGGGCCGCGATTTTGTATATGGGGTTGTTTGGATCGGCGGTGGCATACTGTCTGTATTACTGGTTGCTGCGCTATTTCGAGGCTTCGCAGTTGAGCGCTTTTACGTACTTGCTGCCGGTGCTGGCGACGATTCTGGGGATTCTGACGCTGGGGGAAAAGGGGTCTTGGATGCAAGTTGGTGGGCGGGGCGCTCGCGCTGGGCGGGGTTTATTGGACGGAATCGAGTAGGGCGTCGAGATTAGCGACCAACCGTGGCGTCCGGTAGTGGGTCAGTTTCCTGTAATCGGACTTATCGTCCAAGTGGATTCGGGGAAGCCAAGTCGCGTCGTCGCGCGCCGAGTGTCTTGGTGACCATGCCTTCACCCGTCCCGCCGGGCGGTGTGGGCCGATGGACCTGGCACATTGCGTTCCCGTTTCCTCGACGGCACGATTAGTCATCCACGTCCAGCAATCCCTTGACGCTCATTTCGAGGATAGCCTTCTGCGCCTCTTCGCTGAGGTTAGACTTACCGACCTGGATGGTCACCTTGTCGATCTTGCCGGTGAACTTGTTGTCGCCCTGCTTGTAATCGTCGGTCACAATCGTATAGAGGTTCTCGCCCACGTCCGTCGTTTCCGCGCTAAACGCGTTCGCGTTAGTATGCTCGATCCGCCCTGTGGCGACCTTTTCACCGTTGACGAAGAGCAAACCCGTACCCCCCGCGCCGGGCTTACCTCCGTCGTAAGCAAACTCGAAGCGAAGCGTCACCCGCCCGGCCGGCAGCCGAGCGGGCCCAGCGATCTTGTAAGTCTCGCGACCAAGAAAGTTGTAGGCAAACCTGGGTGCGCCGTCCTTGGCGTACAGGCTCCAGCCGCCCACTCCCCCGCCTTGGGCGATGACCACCCCCTGTGCGCCGACGTCCGGAACCTCTATGTCGGCCGTAATCACGAAGGAGTGGTTCTTGATGTTAATGAAGCCATTTTCGGGTATTCCCTTCATGCCTTCGTAGACCGTCATCTCGGTGCGACCTTCCAGCAGGTCTGGACGGCCAGCCAGGGCAGGATTGAAGCGCTCCCAGGAGCGGTCGTCAAGTGGCAGAACGTTGTATTTGACAGCTTCCTCCAGGAAAACTCCCTTTAGCTTTTCAAGCTTGTCGGGGTACTTCGCGGCCAGGTCATGCGCGCAGCTGAAATCTTTCTCTACGTCGTAAAGCTCCCACTTATCGTTAGCAAACGTGGCCCGCGGCTTGGCCTCCCACGGCGGACGGTGCACCGTGGTGGCGAACCAGCCGTCCTGGTAGATGCCGCGGTTGCCTGCCATCTCGAAGTACTGTGTGGTGTGGCGTGACTTCGCCTCGGCGCTATTAAAGGTGTCGAGCATGCTCACGCCTTCGATGGGTTTCTGCCGGACACCATAGACGACCCCAGGCTGCGGCAGCCCAGCCGCCTCTAACACCGTTGGGGCGATGTCAATCATGTGATACCACTGCGTACGCAGGCCGCCCTTCTCCTTGATGCCCTTCGGCCAATGAACCACAATGGACTGGCAGATGCCGCCGTAGGAAGCTACCTGATGGCCCCAACCAAAGGGCGTGGCACCTGCAAACGCCCAGCCATTGTTATACAAAATGTGGGATTTCGGCCCGCCAATTTCGTCAAAGTGCTTCAGCGCAATGTCAAGGGGTTCTGGCAGCCCGTTGTACACGGATATCACATTAAAGGCGCCGTTGAGGCCGCCCTGGAAAACCGAGCCGTTGTCGCCGGTGATGTAGAAGATCAGTGTGTTGTCCATTTCGCCTAGGTCTTGGATGCTGTCGACGAAGCGCCCGATTTCGTGGTCGGTTACTTCTGCAAAGGCGGCATAGATTTCCATGTACCGGGCAAAAACTTTTTTCTCGTCAGGGGTCAACTTGTCCCATTCCTGGATTCCCGGCGGCTTGGGTGCGAGTTCGGTGCCCGGGGGCACGACTCCCATTTTGATCTGGCGGGCTAGCGTCTCCTTCCGCACCTGGTCCCAGCCCTGGTCGAATTTTCCTTTGTACTTGTCGCGCCACTTCTCGGGCACTTGGAACGGGCTGTGGGTGCCGATGGCGGAGTAGTAGACGAAAAATGGCTTGTCGGGCGCGAGGGACTTCTGGGAACGCACCCATTCGATGGCCTTGTCGGTGATGTCGGTGCTGGCGTAGTAATCGGGGTCGGGGTGCAGATCTACCCTGTTCATGTTGTCGTAAATGACCGGATGAAAGAGGTCAGCTTCGCCGGCCATGAAGCCGTAGAACCGCTCAAACCCGCTATGCAATGGCCAACGGTCGAACGGACCGACAACGCTGGATTCCCAAGGCCCCAGCTCGTGACACTTGCCGAACATGGCAGTGCTGTAGCCGTTGAGCCGCAAGATCTCCGGCAGCGTCGTGACGCTGCTCGGACGCATCGCGGTGTACCCGGGGAAGGCGGTGGCAATTTCCGAGATCACGCCGAAGTTTGCGCTATGGCTGTTGCGGCCCGTAAGCAGGGCCATGCGGCTGGGGGAACACAGAGGGGGCACTTTGAAATTGTTGTAGCGCAGCCCGGTCTGCGCGAGGCGGTCCAGCGTCGGCATCTGGATCGGCCCTCCGAACGTATCTGGGTCGCCGAAGCCGAAGTTGTCGAGAAGGATGACCACCACGTTGGGCGCGCCTTTCGGCGCCTTCACCTGGAACCGCGGCGGGGCTTTTGCGTTGCGCGCGTCAAGTTCGGTGATTGGCGGATAGTTCGGCTCGGGGACGGGCAGCACGGTACGGCCCACGGAGGTGGCCTCTCCGGGAGTGCTGCTTTGGGCCTCTACCTTGTTTCCGACGCAGATCGCACCCAGCAGTCCAGCCAATACCATCAATACGAGTGTGAAAAAGCGTTTCATTATCTTTCTCCTACCGATGACTCTCGAACGCGATTCGCGAGTGACGTAGGCGTTCCAACCTCGGCCCAGCGCGCTCTTTTGCGAGGCCAACGGCAACGGGGGGAGGGAGAGCTCGAAATTGATTTAGACTTGGCCCAGGGCTTGGAACAACCCTTACCGGCGAAGCCACCCCTCGGATTACGAGCGGCCTTAAGCCGTCGGCAATACTGCCTATATTAGTCAAGCGGCACAACTGTCAGAAGTGACAGACACTGGATTGGAGAAGTCTGCTCAAAAAGTGTTTGACTGGGCCGACATTGTTAGAAATGTCCGGCTATTCGACTGATCGGCAGTTAGGGACCCGCGGTAGCGCCCACAATTTAATGGTCAAGTCCCGATTAACACTGCGGACGTCCCGTCGCGTTGACCTGATTTGTGGGGCGTGTTAGGTTGCCGAGACTCGCCCAGTCTTGCTGACGAAAGATGCGCTTGGAGCGGATTATGCTCGCAGCGCTGAGAGGCCATGTTCTTCGCATGACGACGAAACCGACTAATTTGTCTGGCAAGATGCCTTTGCGATGGGGCGGGGAAGCCGCGCGTATTGCGGTGATCCCGGGCGATGGGATTGGGAAGGAAGTGACGCCGGAGGCGGTGAAGGTGTTGCGGGCAGTGACGGCGCCGGCGAAACGGCCGCTGGAGTTCGTGGAGTTTGATTGGGGGGCGGACCGGTATCTAAAGGATGGCGTTAGTTTGCCTGCGGGGGCAGTTGAGATGTTGCGGGACGAGTTTGACGCGATACTTTTCGGCGCGCTGGGTGACCCGCGGGTTCCTTCCAACCAGCACGCTGCGGACATCTTGTTAGGGTTACGCTTCAAGCTGGACCTTTATGTAAATGCCCGGCCTGTTGAGCTGTTGCATGAGCGGTTGACGCCGCTGCGCGATCGTGGCGGAAAAGGACATCCAGTTGATGGTCTTCCGGGAGAACACGGAAGGGCTGTATGTCGGCGTGGGAGGGTTCTTCAAGAAGGGCACTGCCGACGAGATCGCGATGCAGGAAGACGTCAACTCGCGGAAGGGCGTCGAGCGGATCATCCGGTATGCATACGACTATGCCCGGCAGAACGGCTTGAAGCGCGTTTGCATGAGCGATAAGTCGAACGCCATGACGTTTGCGCATGACCTTTGGCAGAGGGTGTTCAAGGAAGTGAAGCAGGAGTATCCCAAGATTGAGTCGCGGCACCTTTATATAGATACCCTTTGCATGGAGATTGTGCGCGATCCGTCGCAGTTCGACGTGATTGTGACCTGCAATTTGTTCGGAGACATTGTGAGCGACCTGGGGGCTCAGCTTGCGGGAGGACTTGGGCTCGCGCCTTCTGGGAACATCCATCCGGGCAGGACCTCGCTGTTTGAACCGGTGCATGGGTCTGCGCCGAACATTGCTGGGAAGGGGATCGCCAACCCGTTCGGTTCGCGTGCTGGCTTCGGCGATGATGCTCGATTTTCTGGGTTGGAAGCGAGAAGCTCAAGTGTTACGCGAGGGAGTGAAGGCTGCGTTAAAAGAGAATTTTGTGACGCCCGATCTTGGCGGAGTTAAACAAACAGTTGAAGTTGGGGATTGGCTGGTAAAATTCGCGGGCAGGGCGCAATAGCATTATTTGAGGCAAAGCTTGAGTTGTCGGCGCGCATACTCGCGCGGTTCGAGGCGCGTTAAGAATAGTTCACGCTTTGCTTTCGATCTCCCAGACTTAGCCCCGTAATCAGCATCCCCAACAAGAACCCTCCGATGTGTGCCCACCAAGCGACACCGCCTGTGGCTGAAGCGCCGACCGTACTGACGCCTGCAACGAACTGGAGCAGGAACCAATAACCCAGAATAATGAAGGCGGGAAGCGGGATGAAGAAAATGAACACGAGGGTCAGGACTTGCGCCCGCGGATAAAGAATGATGTAGGCCCCCATCACGCCGGAGATGGCCCCGCTAGCCCCGAGCGCTGCCACGGTAGAGTGGGAGTTAAACAGGATGTGGGCGAGACCGGAACCAATGCCGCAAACAAAATAAAAGAGCAGGTAGGGCAAGTGGCCAAAGTAATCCTCGACGTTGTCGCCGAAGATCCAGAGAAAAAGCATGTTTCCCGCGATGTGCAGCGGGCTGCCGTGCAGGAACATGCTGGTGAGGATTGGCAGGAGTGCGGCTTCGAGGCTGCCATGGCCGTTGAGGGCCAAGCGAATGTTATTCGGGAAAGTGGCGTTGGAGGCCACGAAGGCCGCCTGCTGGTGATGAGAAAGAGTGAGTTCGTAAAGAAAGACGATGACGTTCGTCAAAATCAGGAGAGTGTTGACGACCGGATGAGTCCGGCGTGGGTTCAGGTCTTTGATGGGAATGAACATACGTTAGGGTGTTTGGCGCGGGACTCCGCTCTGAGATTCGGCGCTTCGCATAGTTTATTCTAGCGGCCCTTCTTGCGGAGCGCATCGGTTGCAGCACGCTCCAGTTGCGATTTGGAGAATAGCGCGGGATTGCGGGCGCCTCTACGAAGGAGCTCCTTCACTTTGGACAGGGCGCAGATGCCGCCGCGAGCGCCAAGCGTCTCGCAATTCAGGCCGGCGGCAGCGCACGCAAAATCGAGAATGCGGCGCAGGTCCCAGGTGTGGAGGATCCCGTAAGAGAAGGCCGCGTGGAAAAGGTCGCCGGCTCCCGTGGTGTCTACCACGCGGACCTTATAAGAGGGAGCGTGCCAGAAGCGCGATCCGTCCCAAGCGAGGGCACCGTTTACGCCTAGCGTTGCACAGATGGCACGAAAGCCGTACTTGCGTTGGAGTTGCGGGAGCGCCTTTAGGAGATTTTTCTCGCCGGTGGCATCGACGGGAAATTCTTTTGAGGTAACCGGGAAATCGACGAAGGGGAGAAGGCGCAGGAGTCCAGGAGTCATGTGATCCAGGTCAGCCACAACCGGGATGCCGGAGGCGCGAGCCCAGGAGGCGGCGACGCTGGTTGTGGCAGGGTCGTGCCCGTCGATGTGCAAGAGGCGAGCCGAAGTCACCCAGGCTCTTTGCAGAAAAGCGGGGGAGACGGTGAGGCGAGGGTCGCGCCTCCAGACGATGGTGCGCTCGCCGGAGCTGGTATCAATAAGGATGAAGGACATCTGGCTGAGCGTGCGCGGGATTTGCGAGAGGTCGCTATGGACCCCGGCACGGCGGAGTTCGCGGCGGTGGAGTTCGGCGGCGGAGTCGTCGCCAACAGCGCCAACGTAATGAGTCCGAAGGCCCCACCGTTGGCAGGCGATCAGGGCCGTAGCGACTTGGCCGCCGGGCATGATTTGAGCGCCGAGCATTTCAAGCTTGGAGCCGAGGGCGGGGAATTGAGGAAGTTGGAGCACTGTGTCGGTGGCGTTTTCACCGATGCCGACGATGTCGAAAAGTTTAGCGCGCATAGGGTAGTGGTGCAGGGTATCGGAAGAGTGGAGAAATGCAAAGCAAGATGAGAGCGACCTGTGCGTCCGATAATTTTATTGGGGCTTTGGAGCTGGTTAACAGAATCTGGAGGCGGGTGGTTTGCGCCGAATGAGTTGATCGCCGGGCGCGATTTGGATTCGGTAAATGCGAATAGAGACTTGCGCGTCATTGGGAAGAGCGGCAGCTGGGCTGCCGCACTCCAAATGCGCCATTGCGAATTCGCCTCGGCAAAGATTACAGCGCTAATTCTTCTGCGAGATGCTACGTAAGCATTGCGCGGCGAGAGCGTGTGTGGTAATTAAATTAGTTCTGCGCGTTACTGCGAAACGGACATGACCGTGCATGTAACTTTGCATTGCGTCCGGCGCTGGGTCGGCGCGCCGACAGCTCATGCCTGCCAGGGAAACGGAAGCCATCATCTTGAAGACCTTTTCGCTGGGAGAAGCGGACCGCCTGGTGAGTTTTTTTGGGCGGACTTCAGGGCGGATGCGTGGAGTGGCTGCCGGTGCCCGCAGGATAAAAAATCGTTACGGCTCGACGCTGGAGATTTTGTCGCATGTCCAGCTCTGGTACATTGAAAAAGAGACGCGGGATCTGGTGCGGATACAGCAGTGCGAGCTGCTCGAATCCTTTAATAAGTCGCAGAGCGATTACGAGCTGAGTACCGGTCTGGCGGTCGTAAGCGAAGTTTCGGAGCAGGTACTTCCGGAGCATGAAACGGCGGAGTCTATGTTCCGCTTGCTCCTGCTCACGGTTCGCGAGATTGAACGCACCGGTGCATGGCAGTTGCCGCTGAGTTACTTTGCGTTTTGGGCGGTGCGCCTCGGAGGCTGGCTCCCGCAGTTCGATCGGTGCGCCGGGTGCGGCACAGCTTTTGGAGCACAAGCGGCATTTCATGCGCCGTGGGAAGCTGGGCTGCTTTGTGAGAAGTGCCGGCGTGGCGGAATGCGTCCCTTGCACCTTGAGGCTCGGCAGCTTGCCGAACGATTCGCCGGGGAGAAACTTGATAAGATTGAGTTCCTGCAGGCCATGCATCAGCCGGCGGCGGAATTGCGAGAAGCTTCTCTGAACTGGATCGAGCATCACACGGAGAAACCACTCGCTACACGAAGGCTTTTGGAGACGACTTGACAGCTAAAGTAAGACTTGAGAAAAAACCAACCGGCCTGAACTTTCAAGATTTAGTTTTGAAGCTCTCTCATTTTTGGGTGAAGCAGGGATGTGTGTTGCAGCAGCCGTATGACGTGGAAGTCGGCGCAGGCACAATGCATCCGGAAACATTTCTTCGCGTGCTGGGACCCGCAGGGTATCGCGTTGCCTATGCTCAACCCAGCCGTCGGCCCGCCGACGGAAGATACGGCGAGAATCCTAACCGGCTTTACAAGCACACACAATTTCAAGTGATTCTGAAACCGTCGCCTGCGGACGTTCAGGATCTTTACCTTGAGAGTCTCGGAGCTATCGGCATCACTCTGAAGGAGCATGACATTCGATTTGAGGAAGACAACTGGGAGTCCCCTACCCTTGGAGCGTGGGGGATCGGTTGGCAAGTTCTACTGGATGGTTTGGAGATTACGCAGTTCACTTATTTTCAGCAGAGCGGCGGGATTGATCTCGACCCCATTTCGGTAGAACTGACATATGGCTTGGAACGGATTTGCGCGTTTCTTCAGGGCGTGTCTAGCGTTTACGATCTGCGGTGGTCCGCAGACAAGACTTACGGTGAGATTCGCTTGGCCGAGGAGCAGCAGTTCTCCGAGTACAGCTTCAATCGTAGCGACGCCAAATCAATTCGCGCGGAATTCGAACTCCACGAGAAGCAAGCCAAGGAACTGCTCGATGGATTTGCAGGTACCGAAGGGAAGGGGCGCACGCTGTACCCCATTCTTCCGGCCTACGATCATTGCCTAAAATGTTCGAACCTCTTTAATTTGATGGATGCGCGTGGCGTCATCTCGACGACAGAACGTGCCGCGCTGATGGCGCGAGTGCGTACGCTGGCATGCCGCGCTGCGGCAGCTTATCTGGAACAGATTGGCGGACCTGCTGTGCGCCGCGAGGTGCGCGGATGAAGCCGCCTAAGGAAAAAGTGATCGAAAAGAGAATTGAAGTATTGCTTGAGGTTGGAAGTGAGGAGATTCCGGGGGGGATGTTGCCGAAGGCAGAAGAAGACCTGCGCGCGAATCTCGAAAAACTTATTGCAGCAGAGAATTTATCTGACGGCGTGACGGTGGAAACTTTCAGTGCACCGCGAAGGCTGGTCGCGCATGTCCGTGGATTGCGTGAAAAACAGGCCGACGTGGAAAGCGAAGTGACCGGGCCGCCGAAGACGGTGGCTTATGATGCGGTCGGCGAGCCGACACGCGCGGCACATAGTTTTGCGGAGAAGCAGGGGCTCTCGCTGAAGGACCTTTATATAGTGAAGACTCCCAAGGGCGAATACCTCGCGGCGAAGCAAGTGAAGCGGGGGCGCACAGCGGAGCAGATTTTGAACGAAATCCTTCCCCGAGTGATTCATGATTTGTCCTGGCCGCGGTCGATGACGTGGACAGGGATTGATGGAGCGAGATTCATTCGGCCGATTCGCTGGATCGTGGCTGTAGTGAATGGCAAGCCCTTGAAGTTTTCGTTTGCGGGAGTCTTGGCAGGGGACACGACGCTGGGACATCGGTTTCTCGGCAAGGGACCGCTCCGCGTGAAAGACTTCGCGGAGTACGAGAAGAAATTGAAAGCGAACGGAGTGATCGTTCGGCCTGCCGAGCGCGCAGAGAAGATTTCGAAAGAGTTGGGCGCACATGCAAAGAGGGCAGGGTATCGAATTCACGAGGACCCGGACTTGTTGCGATTGGTGACCTACCTGAATGAATGCCCGAGCGTGCTCGAAGGCGACTTTGAAGCGGTGTACCTGGCGTTGCCCGACGAGATTTTGATCACGGTCATGCGTGGGCACCAAAAATATTTTGCAGTAGAGAAAAGGAATGGGGGAGTGGCGCCGCATTTCCTTGCGGTGATCAATCTCCCGAAAGATCCGAAGGGGCTGGTGCGTGCCGGACATGAAAGAGTGTTGCGAGCGCGGCTGGCGGATGCGCAATTTTTTTGGGAGTCGGATCAGAAATGTCGGCTCGCCGACTATTTGCCGAAACTCGAACGCGTCACGTACGAATCGCGGCTGGGAAGTTACCGCGATAAGGTGGAACGCATACGCGCGATTGCGCGCTGGCTTTCGGAGCAGTGGTTCAGCCGCGGCTTAGTACAGGCGCACGTGGCGGCCGCCGATCGCGCGGCGGAACTTTCCAAGTGCGATCTCGCCACCGAGATGGTTCGAGAATTTACGGAACTGCAGGGAATTGTCGGCGGTCTCTATGCAAGAGCGCAGGGCGAACCGGACGACGTTGCCGATGCGATTTACGATCACTATCGTCCCGTTGGGCTGGACGATCCGATTCCACGAAATCTAACTGGGTGTGCGGTTGCTCTCGGGGATAAACTAGATTCTCTCGTTGGGTGCTTTGCGGTGGGTTTGGTTCCCACCGGATCGAGCGATCCTTATGCTTTGCGGCGCGCTGCTCAGGGGATAGTGAAAATAATCCTGGAGCGCAAACTGCCGGTCTCGCTGTCATTAGCGATAGGCGCAGCGGCCAAGGCGCTTCTCACGAATCCACCGAAGAAGGGCGTGACTCCGGAGCAGGAGACGCAGGTTTTGGATTTTCTGTTAGATCGCGCGAAGTTTGTCCTGCGCGAACGGGAAAAGTTCAGCTACGACGAAGTCAATGCCGTCTTCCGTGCCGGCGTCGATGATTTGGTGGACGCATACAAACGGCTTGTGGCTCTCAAAGCTATCCGCAAGTCGAAGAATTTTGAGCCGCTGGCGGTGTCCTTCAAACGCATCCGAAACATTTTGGAAAAATCGAACTTCAAGAAGGAGAACGCTCCCGGAATTCAGACCGACTTGTTCGAGAGCGGGGTGGAGCGCGAGTTGTTCTCAGCGGTGCGCTCGGCAGCGGCCAAAGTGCAGGCCGAGAAGCGCGCGGGAAAATATCAAGAAGCACTTGAAGTCATTGCAGGGCTCCGTAAAGCGGTGGACGATTTTTTTGAAGGCGTGATGGTGATGGCAGAGAATGAAGCAGTGCGGAAAAATCGGTTGGCGTTGCTGGCGGAAATACTGAGAGAGTTCACGACGATTGCGGATTTCTCGGAATTGGGCGGCGAGGAACGCAGGTAACGAAGATCAAGTTTTGCTTTAAGTTTTGAAAATGCAAGTGGAGTCGGCGTGCCGACAAATTTTTCCGGTCGTCGAATGGATGGGCAGTCGCTGGACGGATTCAAAATTCAAAAAACGATAAGCGAGGAACACAGTGGCTAAATGGGTCTATTTTTTCGGAGCAGGCAAAGCGGAAGGCGATGGAACGCAGCGCGCTCTCTTGGGTGGGAAGGGCTCCGGTCTTGCGGAGATGAGCCGGATTGGTTTGCCGGTGCCTCCCGGTCTGACCATCACGACGGAAGTTTGCACTTACTATTACGGAAATAAAAAGACCTACCCGAAGTCGCTGGACGCGGAAGTTCGAAAAGCAGTGGCACGGGTAGAGAAGATCATGGGCACGAAGTTTGGCGACAACAAAGCCATGCCGATGCTGGTCTCGGTCCGGTCTGGCGCACGCGATTCGATGCCGGGCATGATGGACACGATTTTGAACCTCGGCCTGAATGATGAAACAGTTCTCACCTTGGGAAAGGCCACGAAAAACGATCGCTTCGCTTGGGATTGTTATCGCCGCTTCATTCAGATGTACGGCGACGTCGTCATGGGCGTGCAGAAGCGTCCCGAGGAAGACCACGAGCCGTTTGAAGTAGTGATTCATGATCTTAAGCATGAGAGATATCACGCTGATGTGGACGATCCGAAACTGACAGTACGCGGATCTACAGGAGTTGGTCGTCCGCTTTAAGAAACTGATCAAGGACCGCAGCGGAAAAGAGTTCCCACAAGACGCCTGGAAGCAACTTTGGGGAGCGGTGGGCGCTGTATTCGGTTCGTGGATGAATGATCGCGCCATTGTTTATCGCCGCAAATACAACATTCCGTCCGAGTGGGGAACGGCCGTAAACGTACAAGCGATGGTCTACGGAAATACCGGCGACAAATCAGGGTCGGGTGTGGCGTTCACGCGCGATCCAGCGACCGGAGAGAAAGTTTTCTATGGCGAATTCCTAATCAATGCGCAGGGAGAAGATGTGGTGGCAGGCGTGCGAACGCCAGAACCCGTAGCACAGCTCAAGAACTACCTACCGAAAGCATTCAGCGAATTGGAGAAGATTCGCCAGACCTTAGAGAAACACTTTAAGGACATGCAGGACTTCGAGTTCACGATCCAAGAGGGCAAGGTGTTCATGCTCCAGACGCGCAATGGCAAACGGACGGGCTTGGCTGCCGTGCGCGTCGCCGTTGAAATGGAGAAAGAGAAGCTGATCGACTGGAAGACGGCGATTCGAAGAGTGCCCGCCGACCAGCTCGAACAAGTTCTGGCTCCCATCTTTGATCGCAAGGCGGTTGCGGCTGCCAAGGTCATTGCGAAGGGGTTGCCCGCCGGTCCCGGAGCAGCTGCCGGCCGGATGTATATGAACGCGGACCGCGCCGTTGCGGCCGCGGAAAAGGGAGAGAAGGTTTTGCTCGTCCGGAATGAGACTTCTCCCGAAGATTTGCGGGGGATGATCGCCGCGGAAGGGATTCTCACGGCGAAGGGCGGCGTCAGTTCGCACGCGGCTCTCGTGGCACGGCAGATGGGCAAGGTCTGTGTGTGCGGAGCAGCGGCGCTGCAGATTGATTACGCGGCGAAGACGATGACCGTCGATGGCGCAACGTATAAGGAAGGAGACTTTCTTTCGATCAACGGCACCGCAGGCGAAGTATACGCGGGGCAAATCCCCACAGCGGCGTCCGAAATCGTCCAAGTGCTGATTGAGAAGTCGCTCGAAGGGAGCAAGAGTCAGACATTTCAAAACTTCAAAAAGCTAATGGACTGGTGCGCCAAGGTGACGCGCTTGACGGTTCGCACCAACGCGGACACACCTGAACAGACAGCTCACGCCGTCGCGTTCGGCGCTGTCGGCATTGGCCTTTGCCGGACCGAGCACATGTTCTTTGAAGGAAATCGTATCGACGCCATGCGCGAGATGATTCTCGCGGACACCAAGGAGCATCGGCAAGAGGCACTCAAGAAAATCCTGCCTTACCAGAGGGAAGACTTCATCGGGATATTCAAGGAGTTGAAAGGATATCCGGCGACGATCCGGTTCCTCGATCCTCCCTTGCATGAGTTCCTTCCTCATGACCACGCGGCGCAGAGTGCGCTGGCAAAAAAGATGGGAGTGCCGGTAGAAAAGGTCCATCAGAGAGTTAAAGAATTACATGAATTTAACCCGATGCTTGGATTCCGCGGCTGCCGGCTGGGAATTGTCTATTCGGAGATTTCCGAAATGCAGTCTCGAGCCATTTTCGAAGCTGCAGCTGAGGTTCAGAAGGCGGGGATCAAGGTGAATCCGGAGGTCATGATTCCGCTCGTCGGCTTTAAGAAGGAGCTGGATCTGCAGGTCGAGGTCGTTCACCGGATCGCAAGCGAGGTGATGAAGGAAAAGGGCGTAAAGTTGAATTACCTGGTGGGAACGATGATCGAGGTTCCGCGTGGAGCACTCACGGCGGATGAAATCGCGCAGACGGCGGAGTTCTTCAGCTTTGGGACCAATGACTTGACGCAGACTTGCCTTGGCATGAGCCGCGACGATTCCGGTTCCTTCCTGGGGCCATACCAGGAATTGGAGATCGTGAAGAAGAATCCATTCGCAACCATCGACCAGGCGGGAGTTGGCCAACTGATCGAAATGGCAGTGACGAAGGGAAACAAGACGCGCCCCGGAATTAAGTTGGGTATTTGCGGCGAACACGGCGGCGATCCGGATAGCGTCAAGTTCTGTCACCGTTCCGGGCTGACTTACGTGAGTTGCTCGCCGTTCCGGGTACCGGTCGCACGGCTTGCCGCAGCTCAAGCAGTGGTTGAAGAGGAGCAAGCAAAGAAAAAGAAGGCGAAGTAAGAAAATAAATCGCTTGAAATGAATTGAAAGTGATACTTGAAGCCGTCGGCGTGCAGACAACGCAAGTGAAGTCTGCGATTCCGGCGGCTTCTTTTATTAGGTGGGCATCTTAAAGAAGAAGTAGAGGCCCAGAAAAAAGAAAGTGATGTCGGTGGACCACGCAGCGAGAAACGGCGGCAGTTGACCCACGCCACCCATGGCTTCGAGCAAGCGCGCGGCTGTCCAGTAAACGATTCCAATGGCGACGCCTAGAGTCACACCGCCGATTGCGCCTCGAGTCCCGACGAGCAGCGCGAAGGGAATCGCCAGCAACATGATGATAGGGGCGATAAGCGGGAAGGCCAGCTTTACGTGCCATTGGACGGTGAGGTTGGCGACGTCAAATCCGGCTTTGCGTAGTCCTTCGATGTACCGGCGCAGCGCTCCCCAACTCATTTGGGAAGCCTGGCGCACCTCGCGATTGAAATAGCTGGGCGGCTCCGAAAGCTCGGGGAGAGATGTCACCGGGAATCGCTCATAATGGGTGATGGCACCATCGGCAAAATCGCGCACCCAGCCGCCTTCAAGAACCCACACCTTCTGGGATTCGGACCAAGTTGCGCGCGCGGCAAAAACGCGGCGGCGCATCTGGAAGGTGGCGGGATCGAGTTCCACCACGCTGAGGCCACCGAAGAGGTTCTGCGTGGGGTCGAATAGGTCGTAGTTGTAAATCTTCTCGTCATTGCCAAAAATCCAGCGCTGCGGGCGCGCGTAGGTTTGCGCCGGGCGGCCTTTGATCTGGTTGCGCAAGGCGTCCTGGCGCTGGTTGGCGTAAGGAAGATAGGTTTCATCTAGGACGATCATGCTGGCGGCCAGCGCAAGTCCCGCGAAGAGCAGCGGTACCGCCAGACGGTAGAGGCTGATGCCGCTGGCTTTGCAGGCCACGATTTCGTTGTTTTTGCTCATTACGCCGAGGGTTACAAGTACAGCGACCAGAGCGCCAAGGGGCGCGAGGTTATAGACCAGGAAGGGCGTAAGGTAGCGGAAATAATCGACGACAATGAGAAAGGGCACCTTGTGGCGCGCGATGTCGTCGAGCAGTTCGAAAAAAGTGAAGGCCTCGAACAGGAAGATGAAGGCCCCCATCAGCAGCGCGAAATGAAAAAAGAAACGCCGCAAGAGATAGATGTCCATCAAGCGAGGGAAGCTGCCGCTGGTATGCACGCCGTTCTCGTGGGGCTCTGCCAGGCCGTTGGGAATACGAGCTATGATCGCGGCGTGTGCGCGAAATCTTCGGCGGCGAAGGAGCCTGGCCCAGCTTCGAAAGCGTACCAAAGGATTCATCCAGCGGCTTTCGCCGCGGAATTGCTCCATACGGGGAAGCAGCGCCAGTCCAAGAATTGCGAGCAGGATGTTTGCGCCCCAGATACCCAGGGATGGCGGCAGGGTGCCTTGGCGAGCGAAGCCAGCGCCAATCACCGTCAGCAAGTAATAGGAAGCAATGATGATGACGGCAATGAGCGAGCCGGCGGCCCGCCCGCCGCGGCGAGGCTGCGCGCCGAGCGGCACGGCAATCAGAGCGAAGGCCAGACACGCAACAGGAAAGGCTAGACGGCGATGCAATTCCACGCGCGCCTCGCGCCAGTTGGCGTCGTGCGCGTTAAGCAACTCTCGCACAGAGCGCTCGGAATTGCTGAGCTCGCGGGGCTGTGTTGGCACGAGCCCATTCACTTCGAGCGGCCAATCGCTCTGTCCAAATGACGTGACCGAGTAGCGATCGGGATCTTCCCGCGAAAATTCGTGCGTGCTGCCGCCCTTTAAGTGAAGCTCCAGCTTGCCCTCTTTGGGTTCGGCAATTACAATCGCATTCTCCGCCAGAGTGAGTTGCGAGCCGTTCTCTGCACCGGCTTCAGCGAGAAAAACGCCGTGCCATTGCGTGCCACTGGCAGACACGTCGTTGACGTACAGAACCATTTTGGGGAAGCGCTCGTCAAAGACGCGGGGCTGCACCGCGAAAGAAGCTTGGGAAGCGAGAAGCTCGGACTCGAGGCTGCGGTATTTGTGATAGGCCATCGGGCCGAGCCAGAGAGTCATGCAGAGTGTGACGAGGGCACCGGTGACGGCAAGAACGCCTACGGGAAGTAGAATTCGGCGGCGGCCGATACCGAGCGCGGTTAGCGCGATGATTTCGCTGTCCGCGGACATACGGCCAAGGCCCAGGAGCACACCAATCAACACGGCCATGGGGAGCGTAAAGGTGAAGACGGCGGGGAAGATGCACAGAAAGAGTTGGAAGATTTGGGTACCCGAGCCGCTATGACGTACAAACAGCTCCATCAATTGAACAAGTTTGGGAACGAAGAAAACGAAAGTGAATACGGCAAGTCCGAGGAGTGCGTGGCGAAAAACCTCACGAACGATATAGCGGTCGAGGATGCGCATGGCGCGAACCGTGAGTGTAGCACGGCATCGCAGCACGCAAGGAAAAGAGAGTCGCGATGAATCGCGTGCATGTGGTGCTGTTGTGGCACATGCATCAGCCGCAATACCGGGATCCGGAAACAGGGCGGTACGTACTGGCGTGGACGCGGCTTCATGCGCTGAAGGATTATTGGGGCATGGTGGCCATGCTCAAGGAATTCCCGAAGTTTCACGCCACGTTCAATGTGGTGCCTTCGCTTGGGATGCAGCTCGAGGAATACGCCAGTGGGGAATTTAACGAGCCGTGGTTCTCCCTGGCTTTCAAACCAGCTGATGACTTAACGCGTGAAGACAAAGCGGAGATTCTGGCGCGGGCATTTCAAGTGAATCATGAACGTTTGATGTCGCGATGGCCTCGTTTCGTTGAGTTATATGAATGGGCGCAGCCTGCAGGCGGGGCGCAGGCGCAGATTTCTTTTACTCCGCGTGACTGGCGGGATCTGCAGCTGCTTTCACAGTTGGTATGGATGGAGGAGACCTGGTTCGAGAAGGATTCCGTGGTCAGCCGGCTCGCGAACAAAGGAAAAGAGTTCACGGAAAAAGACAAAGCCGCTCTGAAGGCGAAACAATTGGAATTGCTCGGCTTGGTTTTGCCGGAGTATCGAGCGGTGGCTCAGACTGGCCAGATAGAGCTCAGCACCACGCCGTTCTACCACCCCATCCTTCCGCTGATCTGCGATTCGGATATCGCGCGAGTCGCCAATCCCGGCACGCCACTTCCTAGGCGCGCCTATCGGCATCCCGAGGATGCGCGCGAGCAGTTGCGGCGTGCTCGTGATTATCACGAGCGTGTGTTCGGCGCGAAGCCGGCAGGTTTGTGGCCTTCGGAGGGCTCCGTCTCTGATCAGACTTTGACGATCGCAGCGGAGGAGGGTTTTCAGTGGTTTGGCACGGATGAAGGGGTTCTGGGTAGAACACTGAACGCGGGATTCTTTCGCGATGCCAAGGGTGTTCCGGCGAATGCAGAACGCTTGTATCAGCCCTTGCGTGTGCAACTTGGCGGAAAACCGATCACCGGGCTTTTTCGCGATCACCACCTTTCCGATCTCATCGGTTTCGTCTACAGCCGCATGAACGGCAAGGACGCCGCCGCGGATTTGCACGGCCGCCTGCGCGAGCTTGGCGAACGCGTGCAGAGTTCGCAACCCCTTACGGTTTGCCTGTTTCTCGATGGTGAAAATGCTTGGGAATACTATCCAGGGAATGGCCGCGAATTTTTGCGAGAATTTTATGGCCGAATCCAGGGGGATCAGGATTTTCGGGCACTCACGGCGAGCGAGTCGATTGGCGCGGCTGGCGTGATCCCGACGAACGCAGGAATTTTCCCTGCTTCCTGGATCAACGCGAATTTCGATGTGTGGATCGGCCATAGCGAAGACGTGGCCGCATGGGAACTTCTCTGGGACGCCCGCGAGGCCTATGGCAAGGCTTCCGACGCAGTAAAGCAAGGCCGGGACGGCGCGCCAACAGAAACGGCTCTTGCAGAAGCACTTGAATCTCTCCTGGCCGCAGAGGGAAGCGATTGGTGCTGGTGGTATGGCCCAGAGCACAGCACCGCAAACGACGCGGAGTTTGATGCGCTTTATCGAAAGCATTTGACGGCCGTCTACCTCGCGCTTGGGCAAGTGGCGCCGCAAGAGTTGGCCAAGCCAATCAAGCGGCAGCCGGAGCATGCGTTGCAATTGGCTCCGACAGGATTTCTGAAAATCGTGGTAGATGGGCGAGACACTTCCTACTTCGAATGGCTGGGAGCCGGCCTTTACTCTCCCGAACGTCGTGGCGGCGCCATGCACGGGCGCACGTTCTATCTTCATGAATTACGTTATGGTTTTGAGGAAGACCGCTTCTGCGTCCGCGTGGACCCGTTTCTTGGACTTCTAGGAGAACTTGAAGATTGCGAATTCCGGATTACGATCGGCGCGGCGGAAGAAATCAACATCGTGGTGAAGCTCGATGCGTGGCCACTTACAAGAATTTGCGGTAGAGGTAGGGCGACTCTGTCTGCTCAATCCCGAAAAGCGTCGCCGAAGCCTCCTTCGACCGCATCCTTGAGGTCTCCATCCACCGCAGCGAAATCAGCCTGAAGGGGCAGACCAAGATCAAACTCGGCGTCGCGCTTTGGCACGGAGGCCTGCCTGTGGATGTCCTTCCCGCCGAAGGTTACCTGGAAGTCGAACTTGGCGAAGACCATTCCGCATGGCCGCCGGAAGAGAAGCGCGTAATTCACCCGCTTCGCTTCCCAGCCTCGAAACTTTACTCGGGCACGTCTTTACCGATGTCGGACGGCTGGGCAGCGCCGCGTCTCGCGCGTCAGCTCATTCCAATTCTCTCCTTGACAGTCTAGGAGAGTCGGCTTACATTCCTAGTTCATCTAGGAGAAGAGTGGGACAGGCTTCCGCCTGTCTCCCGCCGCGCCGATGGACAAACAACTCGATCTTCTGCAAGGCACTCTCGACATGCTAATCCTGAAAGCCGTTTCCCTGGGGCCGCTGCATGGCTACGGCATTCTTCTGCGCATCCAGCAAATCTCGAAAGACCGCCTCGAAATCCAGCAGGGCTCCCTCTATCCCGCGCTCTACCGCCTCGAACACCAAGGCTGGATTGCCAGCGAATGGGGCGAGTCCGAGAATAAGCGCAAAGCGAAATACTACACGCTCACAGCGGCAGGGAAGCGCCGTCTGCGAGCCGAAACCGAAAACTGGAACAGCATGGCCGACGTCATGGCGGGAATCCTCGGAACCAAGCCGGAGGAAGTATGAGGATTTGGAGCAAGCTTCGGTCCTGGGCGCACGCCATCCGGCATCGCGCACTGTTGGAAAGCGAGATGGACGCAGAGCTGCGTTTTCACCTTGAGGCGTTCGCCGAAGATTTGATGCGCGGCGGCGTGCCGCGACAGGAAGCGTTGCGCCGAGCGCGCCTGGAGTTTGGCGGAATCGAACGCGTCAAGGAAGAAGGCCGTGAGGCTCACGCTGTAAGATTGATCGAATCAGCGATCCAGGATTTGCGCTACGGAGCGCGGGTTCTTCGCAAGAGTCCCGGCTTCGCCGCCGTCGCTGTTCTCACTCTTGCTCTAGGTATCGGGGCGAACGCTGCCATTTTTGGATTGGTGGACTCCGCGCTTTTGCACGCAATCCCGTTCCACGAGCCGGAGCGGCTCGTCCACATTTGGACGACAGACGCAAGCGGTGAGGAACACACACCTTCACCGGCGGAATATCTGGCTTTGCGAAAGGGCAGTCAGGCGTTCGAGCAAGTCTCGGCCAATGGATGGGCCGATTTTTTTTATGGAGACGATGACGCCAGCCTGCAAGATTTACCGGGCCTTCTTGTAACCCAAAACTGGTTGCTCGCTCGCGGAGTTCAACCCATCCTCGGCCGGAATTTTCTTGAAGACGAAGAAACCGCGGGCCGGGACGCTGTGGTAATTCTTTCTTATCGTTGCTGGCGAACGAGATTTCGCGATGACGCAGGCATTATCGGTACACAAATCGTCTTGAATCGCCGGGCGGTCACCGTTGTTGGAGTCCTGCCGCAGTCCCTGGAGCCCTATTACCACAACACTGAGATATTTGCCCCTCTCGTTCTGAACGAATACGCCAGCCACGGACAACTCAGGGCGGGGATGGTCAGAGTCGAAATCGTGGCGCGGCTTAAGCCGGAAGTAACACTGGCTCAAGCCCGTACCGAAGCGGATGTGATCGCGCAGCAGCTCAGGGACGCACGCGGTGCGACCGATCGAGGCGGCCACCTCGTCGTCGAGGATTTTTCGGAGGAGTTCCTGCATCCTGGACCGACTACGCAAAACGCCCGCCGTGGTCTGTGGATGATGGCTTGTGCAGCGGGTGTTGTGCTTCTGATCGCTTGTTCTAATGTCGCGAGCCTGCTTCTGGCGCGCGCTGTCAAACGGCAACGTGAAGTCTCGCTCCGCGCAGCGCTCGGTTGTTCACGCGTGCGGATGATTCGACAGCTCCTTACGGAGAGCATGCTTTTGTTTCTTTGTGGAGGAAGTCTCGGGTTGATCCTTGCGGGGTGGTCGCAGGAAATCATCACCAAGGTTGCTTCAGGTATGGTTTCCGGGGCTTATCTGCAAATCAATGCTCGAGTATTGGTGGTTAGCCTGGGAGCAACGCTTCTGAGCGCTCTGGTTTTTGGCATGATCCCCGCATTGCAGGCGACTCGCGGGAGTCTGAATGACGGTTTGAAAGATGCAGCCCCAAACTCGGCGGGCGGATCGCGATCACGGCGGTCCCGGAATCTGTTGGTGGGATTCCAGATCGCTCTCGGAATGGTGCTGCTCGTAGGGTTCGGCCTGTTGTTCCGAAGCCTGCTGCACGTGGAATCTGCGCGCTTGGGATACGACCCGCGCGATGTTTTAACAGCCACGGTGAAGCTGCCGACTTCGACTCATGCAGATGTGCCCACGCTGACTCGTTTGATGCGCGAGACGCTCGATCGTGTCCGCTCGATGCCGGGGATCGAGTCCGCAGGCATCACGGACGCTCTTCCAATGGAAGGTGCCGACAGCGCACAACTCAAGATCGAGAAGCCTTTTTCCAAAGCCGCTGCCGAAGCGGAAATCTGGTTTCTTTCCGCGAGCCCGGATTACTTTGCCACTCTGAAAGTCGGCATGCTTGACGGCCGCCCTTTCCAGGAATCGGACGCGCACGACTCCAGCCCCGTGGCCATCATCAATCAAACTTTCGCGAGGCAGTACTTCCCAGCCGCGAACCCCATTGGCTATCACGTCGCCTTCGCGGACTCACCCACGATTTGGAGAGAGATCGTGGGGGTAGTATCCGATTTTCGGCAACGCAATCCCGAGGAAGATACAAAACCCCTCGCCTACCTCCCATTTGCGCAAACACTGCCTAACGGCGGCTGGAGCTTGGCGTTGCGTGTTCGTCCGTCCTTTGCTGTGAAGAATATCGCGGCAGACCTCAGCAAGGGCCTTCGTTCAGTGGACCCGCAACTACAGTGGCAACTGGGCAGCATGCAAGAGCTGATCCACGACTCCGAATCGCTCACTCTGCGCCGCCCGCTGATTTTGCTTCTTGCGTCGTTTGGCAGCGTGGCTCTCGTGCTCGCTATCGTCGGCGTCTTCGGAGTGACATCGTATTCCGTCTCGGAGCGCACGCGAGAGATCGGCATTCGCGTGGCGCTCGGTGCAGCCCCCGGTGAAGTTGCCAGGCTGGTGCTGCGTGAGACGCTCACGGTCACTTTCGCAGGCTTGGCCATGGGCACCCTTGGAGCGCTTGCGCTGACGCGCTTCTTTCCCACCGGACCGATCGGCTGGAGCGGATCGGGAATCTTTCTCTACGACGTTTCGCGTACCGACGCCGTCACCTATATCTGTTCCGGCGCATTGTTGGCAGTCGTTGCTCTCACGGCGTCATTAATACCGGCGCGACGCGCGTCGCGCCTAGATCCCCTCGTCGCGCTAAGGTACGAATGATGGTGCACACAGTCATTGGAATCCCGGGCAGCGATGTGGGTAGAGTCTGATCCCTTGGCGCTCTTTTACTCGGTTAGAACAATTTTACTGCTAGATCCTGCGGGCCTGTCTCCGACGGGAATCATGGTCAACAGGCTATTGGTCCGCACGCGAATCATGGCAACATCGCTGGAGCCTTCGTTTACTACGATCAGTAGATTTTCATTGGGCTCATCGGGATCGAAGCGCAACACTCCTGGAGACTGGCCGGCGGTTATAGGGAACTCTTTCCCCGTGCCGGGGTCGCGAATCACACGGCGGTTGGAATGTCTACTGGGATGATGCGACCCGCCGCGCTGTCCGAAACATAGAGCCTGTTTCCGTCGGCGCTCAGAACACCCCGCGTGGGTGTTGACCCGAGGACCAGGTAGTCGCCGACCTCATGCGTCCACGTGTTGATGACCTGGACGCCATGGGCTTCCGGCGAAATGACGTATAGCTCGCCGCCATCCGGCTTGAGTAGCAAGTCCGAGGGATTCCCGTCCAGTTCGAGATTCGTTACTAGAACGCTTCTTCGCAAATCAACTACGGAGAGCCGATGTTCCGTTCTGCTGAGAACAAAAGCGAGGCTGCTGTCTGGAAGGATGGCAACTCTTTCCGGCTGCTTGACGATACCAATGGTGCTGCGCAGCGCCAGAGTGGCCGCATCGTGAATTCCCAGCGTCGCATCACGATGATTGAGCACCAGCACGCTTTTTCCATCAGGGGTCACGCGCGCTAGGACTGGTTCGCCTCCCGTCCGCGTCTTCGCGAGAACATTTCGTGTCTGGCAATCGACAGCTAGCAGCGTGTCTGAACCCGCCGATGTGGTGTACAAACGTGCTCGCCGTCCGGCGAAAAATCAATTGCGTAGGGAAGTGGCCCTACCGGAATTCGTGCGCTCACCTGATTCACTCGCGCGTTGATCACCCAAACGTATCCGCCCGTCGAACTTACGCCCCAGATTTCGGCACGCGTGGGATGTTCGCGCATGCCGGACAATCCTGGCCCAATCGCAATGCGAGCTACGGCGGCCAGCTTTACGAGATCAATCACGGTTACGCTGCCGTCGGCGGCGGAAACATACGCGCACAATCGCAACCCCGGCCTCAGAAAAGACGGCCGGTGCTCGCGCAAGAGTTCCACCACTCCTACGATCAGCAGGATGACCAGCAATATGTACACACGGAAGTTGCGCGGGCGGGTCATGAGTCGGATGGATTGTTACATGCAGTCCGCAGAATTAGCCAGAGACCTGCGCATCGGGCGGAAGCAAAAACTTGCGAAATGGTCCTGGTTCCATCGTCGAAGCGCGGCTGAATTTAACCCGTACCTTAAAAACACCGGGGCAGGCAACCTATTCTCAATTTATGTCGCGGCCCAAAACCGCCGCGATTTGCCGAACCTCATCGACCAAGTGGTTGAACTCTTCCGGCAGAATCGACTGCATGCCGTCGGAGAGCGCTTTGTCCGGCTCGTGGTGCACTTCGACGAGCAATCCATCCGCACCCACCGCAATCGCCGCGCGCGAAAGCGGCAGCACTTTGTGACGTTTGCCAGTCCCGTGTGAAGGATCGACCAGTATCGGCAAGTGGCTGCGCTTCTTCACCGCCGGCACGACGGCCAGATCCAGGGTATTGCGCGAAAAATCGGAAAAAGTTCGAATGCCACGTTCGCACAACATCACGTTGTAATTTCCTTCGGACAAAATATATTCCGCGGCCATCAAGAAATCATCCAGCGTTGCCGACATCCCGCGTTTTAAGAGCACCGGCTTCTTCGCTCGCCCCGCCCGCTTTAGCAGAGAGAAATTCTGCATGTTACGTGCGCCAATCTGGATCACGTCGGCATACTCCTCGACCAGATCCAGGCTCTCGTTGTCGATGGCCTCGGTGATAATCCCGAATCCATAGGCCTCGCGCACTTTCGCCAAAATCTTTAATCCCGGCAAACCAAGCCCTTGAAAACTGTACGGCGAAGTCCGCGGCTTATAAGCCCCGCCGCGAAACAATCTCGCCCCGCTCTTCTTCACGCGTTCCGCAATCGCGAAACATTGTTCCTCCGTCTCCACAGCGCATGGACCAGCCACCAGCGCGATCATCTTTCCACCAACGATCACATCGCCGGACGGCGTGGGTATCCGTAGGACGCTGTCCTCTTCTTTCGCGTCGCGGCTCACCAGCTTGTATGGCTTGCTGACCGGAATACATTCCACGACTCCCGGCAGCGACTCCAGCACGCCGAGGTCGACCGCTCCCTTATTTCCAGTAATCCCAATCGCCGTTCGAATCGTCCCGGGAATGGGATGCGCTTTCAATCCAAGGCTTTCGATGCGCTCGCACACACCACGAATCTGTTCTTCCGTAGCGTGCGATTGCATCACAATCAGCATCAGCGGCTCTCCTGTGCTCTCAATGCACCGAGAGCAATTCAGTAGTTTACGGCATGCCTCCGCGACGCCGCAAATCAGAGAATGATTCGAATCTTACGAAAGGGAACTGCTCAGGCAGGTTTTGCGGCCGCGCGTCTCATGCGGTAGAAACCGCGCGCCATCACAACCAGGAGTAGAACGATAAGCGTGATCGTCACAAAAGTCCACAGTGTCACGGCATTGTCACTGCCTACCACGTAGTCCGGAATTCTAAGTAGACTCCACAATGCGTCGGTCAATACTTGCTCGTCGCCCAGATGCAAGGTCGAAGATCGGTATTCCTCAAAAACGCTCTGGAACGGCAGGAAGCTCACCAGAAATGCGCCGGAGGCAGCGAGTAGAGTTACAGGGGCAAAGTCCGCCACCAGACAGGTCGCTCTCCACCAAAAGGGTTTCGCTCGTTGAATCTTGCCGCGCAACAGCTCCACCAGCAAAATTGTAGAGAGCGAAGCGATGCCAGAGGTCGCTGCCAAAATCCCAAACCCCTGCACGAGGGTGGCCTCTTTTCGAAGCGCTGCCGCCCGCGAGCTCCTCGACGGATTGAACGCGCGCCGCATCCCCTTGGATTGCTCATCGATTTGTTCAAGGCGCATGGTAGCTCTTCGTGCATCTTCGGTCCTGCCTGATTCCTGATAGAGCTTTGTCATGGCTTTGTTGGCGTTCCGCGCGATCGCAAGGCCAATCAGCTTTTCCAGATCCGAATCGCTTGCGGTTGCTTCCGCCATCTTCATCCCGAACGCGTCCAGGCTGGCGAGCATACTCTCTGCGCGTTTTGTGTCTCCAGATGCTTGCTCAGTCTGAGATTGTTGAATCTTAATGTCGCAATAAAGTCTGAGGGTCAGCATACTTGGAAAACCGTGCTGCCAAATACCGTAAAGGACTGTTGTCGGCGGCAGACCTTTTTCTCGAGTCCAGACCGTTCGAGCGAGCTGAAAGTGGCGCTGGAGGTAGCTGTCATATCGCGGCGCCGCGTAAGCGCCATCCATCAGCGCCAACCAATTCGAATCGCTTTCCAGGCTCTTTCGAATTTGTTCAATTTTCACTCCGTGTTGGAGGTCCGTCTCTATGCGGGACTGGACCTGCGCGTCGGCGACAAGCAACTGAGGCACGGCGTTGCCAGGATCAGCCGCTAGCAACCGTGACAGCCATTCCGCTCTCGGTGGGTTGTCATCCAGCCCGCGTTTCCGCACGGCGAAGACCCATATGAATTGCGGATCCAGCGCAACCGCGCGTTCCGCCAAATCCGCTCCATGAGCCCGGTCGGACGTGCTCAGCGCGACGAAGGCAAGTGTGCCGGGATCGTTTTCCTTCTCGGCACGAGCTGCAAGGTTGTCGAGCATCCGCACATCCGAACCTGAAAGTTCGTTTCCCCGCCAGCTCGACGCTACCGTTCGAATCGCTTCGCGTCCTTCCGGCAAAATCAGCAGCATAGCTGCCGCGGCGAGGATCACGGCTGTGAACAACCGCGAACGCTTAGGAAGCAGCGAAGGACCGTCTGGCCCATTTGCGCCGCCAGAGAGGGAACTGCCCGCCGGAAGCTTTACCCACTTCCAAGCACTCGATAGCACGGAACGCGTGAAGAGCATGATTCCTCCGATTGACCATCGAACCGTTTCATACGCGTTTGCTGTCTCATCAATCTCCGCCGCGAGCGCCAGCCCCCAAGCCCGATTTTCTTCTGGCCAATAGCGCACCGCGCATCCAAGCGCCCATCGCGCGAAACGCGCCGTCACCGAGCCGCTTTGCGTGGATAAGCTCATGCCTGATGCTCCGCAGTTGCCGGCTTCCAGAAACGCCGCTCCTGCGCTGAGCGGATCTCTTCTCGAGCCCACTCCCGCGCAGTGCCGGAAAGTCGGTAAAGATGCCGAGGCGGCCGACCAGGAGTCCTCGCCTCCTCCCAGCGTGTTTCCAGCCAGTGCAATTTCTCAAGCCGCATCAAAATCGGGTAAAGCGTTCCGGAAGGGATGCTGGTGCTCTGGCTCAAAGAATAACCGTGCTGCCATTGCCCAGGCCGCGTCAGCAAAGCGTCGAGCACTGTCAGTGTCTGTTTCGAAAGTCGAATCCGCACGCCCATATTGTAAGTCTACATAGGTAGAAATAAATGTCAAACCCTTTTTCCTCCCCAGCCCCCAACTCCTAACCTCTCCTTTCGGCATCTTTTCCTCGCGCTCCCGCCTCCCGCAGCCATTTTGCCGCGTGTGATAGAATGGTTTGTTTAAGGGCAGGCTGATTTTCTCCATGGGAACGCCAGAACAACCTCTCACTCACGTCTCCGAGTTCGATGACGAGGACGAATACCGCCCGGAACCGGAGCCTGAGCCGCTTCCACCCACGTGGATGGACGGCAGCCTGCGTATCGGCATCCACGCTTCCATCGCGGGAAGTTACCTCAACGCGCTCGAAATCGCTCGCAAGCTCGGCTGCAACGCGCTGCAAATTTTCTCCGCAAGCCCGCGCATGTGGCAGACAGGCTCTGCCCGCATCCCGGAAGTAGACGCATCCGCGTTTCGCGCCCGCCGTGCGGAACTGGGTCTGGGCCCGCTCGTCATTCACGCGAACTATCTGATCAATCTCGCCGCCGTTCAGCCGATGCTGCGCGTCCGCTCCATCCAGGCGTTCCACGATGAACTTGTACGTGCCGTGGCCCTCGGTGCTGATTTCCTGGTCGTTCATCCCGGCTCGCGCGGGGAAGCCACGCCGGAGCAAGCCGTCTCTACGGTCATCGAATCCGTGAAGCAAGGTTCCAAGCGGATTTCTCTTGGCAACCTGCGCATCCTAATTGAGAACACGGCGGGCATGGGAGTCGCGGTTGGCTCGCGTCTCGAAGAAGTTGCAGAAATCCTGGCCGGACTTAAGAGCTTCCCTGCGGCGGCGTGCCTCGACACCGCGCATCTCTTCGCCGCAGGCTACGACATCAAGAGCGAGACTGGGCTGACCTCGACGATCGACGTAATCGATAAAACGATTGGTCTCGATCGCGTTCCGGTCTTTCACGCCAACGATTCGAAAATCCCGCTGGGCGGTCGAGTCGATCGTCACGAAAACATCGGCGAAGGCAAAATCGGCGCAGAAGCTTTTCATCGCATCTTGACGCACCCACGCCTTGGCGCATCGTCTCCCGAGGGCTTGACGGGGCGCGCGTTCGTGCTGGAAACACCGATCGATCAACCCGGCGACGACCGTCGCAACGTGGCCAAACTGTGGGAACTCGCGGGCTTGAGCGAGCAAGCCCCACCCGCCGAAAAAGGTTTCTCGATGCTGACCACCGCCATTAAGAAAGTCCAAATGAAAACGGCCGCAACCGCCAAAAACGCCGAGCGTCGCAAAAAAGCTCAGGAGACGTCAACACCGTCTCGGTCACCCGAGCCAAAGAAGAAATCGAAGCCGGCGCCAAAAAAATCAAGCGCAGCGAGCAAATCCAAAAAAACGCGCAAGACCAAGAGGGGATAGCGAAGCGTGGCGGACTACAACCCACAAGAGATCGAGGCCAAGTGGCAAAAGCGCTGGGCCGAAGCCCGCGTGTTCGAAACCGAAGCCGATTCTTCCAAGCCCAAGTATTACGTTCTCGAAATGCTTCCGTATCCTTCCGGCACGATGCACATGGGACACATGCGCAATTATGCGATCGGCGACGTCGTCGCCCGTGTCAAGCGCATGCGCGGATTTAACGTTCTCCATCCGATGGGCTGGGACGCCTTCGGGCTGCCTGCAGAAAACGCCGCCATCAAGAACAACACCCATCCGCGCGTCTGGACCAACAACAACATCGCGGAGTTTCAGAAAACGCTGCGCCGCTTCGGCTTCAGCTACGACTGGCGCCGCGAAATCTCCACCTGCGAGCCCGAATACTATCGCTGGAACCAGTGGTTTTTTCTGCGCATGCTCGAACGCGGCCTCGCGTATCGCAAAAAAAGCCGGGTGAACTGGTGCCCAAAATGTTGCACCGTCCTCGCCAACGAGCAGGTCATCAATGCCGGCCATTGCTGGCGCCACGAAGACACCCTCGTTGAATCGCGCGAACTCGAGCAATGGTTCCTCAAAACCACTGCTTACGCCGACCAACTCGTCGATGACCTGAAAGAACTCGAAGGCAGTTGGCCCGAGCGCGTTATCACCATGCAGCGCAACTGGATCGGCCGCTCGCAAGGCGCCCGCGTCAAATTTGAAGTCGCCGATCTTTCCAGCGTCAAGCCCATCGAGATCTTTACCACGCGCATTGACACTATCTACGGCGCAACCGCCCTCATCCTGGCTCCAACACATCCGCTCGTCACGCGGCTCCTGCAAGGATCTCCGTTGCGAGATCAAGCCGAACTCCAACTCGCGCAAATGCGCCAAACTTCTGTCAAAACGGCAGACCTGGCTACCGCCGAAAAAGTCGGCTTCTTCACCGGCCGTTACGCCGTCAATCCGTTTAATAGCGAAGAGCTCCCCATCTGGGTCGGCAACTTCGTCCTCATGGAATACGGCACCGGCGCCATCATGGCCGTGCCTGCGCACGATGAGCGCGACTTCGAATTTTGTAAAAAATATTCGCTGCCAATCCTCCCAGTTGTCGTCCCATCCCCCGCGGCCTCGAATATGTCGTCCACGGAGGGTGCCCCACCCTCTGTTTTCGAGGGTGGGTCTTCGAACGATCGAATCTCGACCGCCAAACCCGTCGAGCAACCCTTCACCGAATATGGAATCTCCACCAACTCGGGCGAGTTCTCCGGTCTACCCAGTGCGACTGCAGTAGAAAAGATGACCGCCTTCGCCGAGAAAAAAGGTTTTGGCCACGGCGAAGTCGTCTTCCGCCTCCGCGACTGGGGCATTTCACGCCAGCGCTACTGGGGCACTCCGATTCCCGTCGTTTATTGCCCGGACCACGGCCTGCAACCTGTTCCTGATAAAGATCTGCCGGTCCTGCTACCACCCAATCCCAAACTCACCGGCGTAGGCGAATCGCCGCTGGCGTCGACTCCTGAATTTGTGAACACCACGTGTCCCAAGTGCGGTGGCCCGGCCAAACGCGAAACCGACACGATGGACACGTTCGTCGACTCCTCATGGTATTTCTATCGCTACTGCGATCCCCACAACAGCGAAGCGCCATTCGATCCGGCCAAAGTCGCCTACTGGTTTCCCATCGACCAGTACATTGGCGGCATCACTCACGCCATCCTGCACCTGCTCTACTCGCGCTTCTGGTGCAAGGTCATGCGCGATCTCGGTCTCGTCAAACACAACGAGCCTATCTCCAGACTGTTCACGCAAGGCATGATCCAAAAGGGCGGAGTCACCATGTCCAAGTCGCGTGGCAATGTAGTTGGCGCGATTGATATGGCCGAAAAATACGGTGCCGACACCGGCCGCCTCTATACGCTCTTCGCCGCGCCCCCGGAAAAAGACCTCGAGTGGAGCGAAGAAAGCATTGAAGGCTCCTGGCGCTTCCTGAATCGCGTGTTCCGTCTCGTCGACAAACACGCGTCCCAAATTCGCGACACCAAGAACTGGAATTTCGACGCCAAGGAAATGACGGACAAAGAGCGCGACCTGATCCGCGTCACCTACCAGACGATGACCAGGGTCACGCAAGATTTCGAGAAGCGCTGGCACTTCAATTCCGCGATTGCCCAGATTATGGAGCTAACCAACGAAATCTATCTGGCCGAACCGCTCGAAAATGGCGTGCGCCCCGAGATACGCAAGGAAGTCCTGCAAATCCTTACGCTACTGCTCGCCCCCATGACTCCGCACGTCGCCGAAGAAATGTGGGAGATGCTTGGCAACACGGACGGCCTCTGGAATGCATCGTGGCCAGTCCTCGCAGATTCGCAGCTCGATCTAGCTAAGGATAACGAAGTCGAAATCCCCGTCCAGGTGAACGGCCGGGTCCGGACGACTCTAAAAGTTTCAGCAGGCGCAAATGAGTCCGACGTAGTCTCCAAAGCCAAAGCCGATCCAGCCGTCGCTCGTCACGTCGAAGGCAAGCGCATCGTCAAAGTTATCTTCGTCCCCAACAAACTCCTAAACCTGGTGGTCCAATGAGAGGCCTCCAGTGGCACAGCCAATCCTGGCTGTGCTCTTCGCTCATTCTCTGTAGGGCCACGGCATGCCGTGCCCGCTTGGCCGCGTCGAAGGATCTGTAGTGGCGGGTCTTTAGACCCGTGAATTTGTACGATTGACTTGTGAGAGGGACACAATGGCAACAGGAGCCGCAATGACGGAACAACCTCAAAAGCCCAAATCCGAACTGGGCGGCGTAGTCGTCCTCGATTTCGGGGGCCAGTACACGCAGCTCATCGCTCGCCGCATCCGCGAACAACAAGTCTTCTCCGCGATCCTCCCATGCACCACCACGCTTAAAGAAATCCGCCAGTACGCCCCCGCGGGCCTGATCCTCTCCGGCGGCCCCAGCTCCGTCTACGACGCTGACGCACCCAAATGCGATCCAGCGATCCTGGCCATGGGTGTTCCAGTCCTGGGAATCTGTTACGGCATGCAATGGATCACGCACGCGCTCGGCGGCAAAGTCGAAAAAGCCGACCGCCGCGAATATGGCCGAGCTAAATTAAAAGTAAAGTGTGAAAACGGCCCCTCGGCATCGGCGCTCTTCGCCGGCGTCCCTGAATCCCTCAGCATCTGGAATAGCCACGGCGACCATGTCCGAGAAGTGCCTCCCGGTTTTCACGCTACGGGCCACACCGACAACGCCATTGCCTCGCTCGAAGATCCCGAGCGGAAAATCTACGCCGTGCAATTTCACGTGGAAGTGAATCACACCGAGAGCGGTACCGAACTTCTCCGCAATTTTCTTTTCCGCGTCTGCAATGCCGAAGCGCAAATGGAGCGGCTCCGCCTTCATCGAAGAAACGGTCGCATCCATTCAAGCGAAGGTTGGCCAAGGCCACGCCATCTGTGCCCTCAGCGGGGGAGTGGATTCCACGGTGGCCGCCGTGTTGGTCCATCGCGCCATGGGCGATCGCCTGACCAACATTTTCGTGAACACCGGAATGCTCCGGAAGAATGAGTTTGCAGACACGCTGGAAATGCTGCGTGACCGATTGGGTCTCCGCGTGATCGGCATTGACGCTTCGGACCGCTTCCTGGACAAGCTACGCGGCGTGACCGACCCCGAGCAAAAACGCAAAATCATCGGCGGAGAATTCATCGCCGTGTTCGCCGAAGAAGCCGAGAAGCTCCAGCGCGGCGAGGCTCACGGCGGAATCGGCTGGCTGGTCCAGGGAACGCTCTATCCGGACGTCATAGAGTCCGTCTCCGTGAAGGGACCCTCAGCCACCATCAAAACCCACCACAACGTGGGCGGGCTCCCCGAAAACATGCCTTTTGCCCTGATCGAGCCTCTGCGCGACCTCTTCAAGGATGAGGTCCGCCGCATAGGGAAAGATCTGGGATTGCCGGACGAGATTCTTTTGAAACATCCGTTTCCGGGTCCGGGACTAGCTGTAAGGCTCCTCGGCGAGATCACGCGCGAACACCTCTTCACCTTGCAGGAGGCGGATGCCGTAGTAGTTGAAGAGATACGTCGCGCCGGACTCTATAGTAAAGTTTGGCAAGCCTTTGCGGTGCTTCTGCCGGTTCGCAGCGTGGGCGTTATGGGGGATTATCGCACTTATGGCCTTACCGTCGCTGTTCGCGTGGTCGAGTCCGAAGATGCCATGACCGCCGACTGGGTGCGTCTGCCGGGAGAGGTTCTTGAACGCATTTCCACGCGCATCGTGAACGAAGTGCGTGGCGTGACCCGCGTGGTTTATGACATCAGCTCGAAGCCACCCAGCACGATCGAGTGGGAGTAAGTTCCATTTTGGAACTGAAGTAGCGTGAAGGGGGAATTGAACTTAGGCGGCAGGGGAGGACTTATCCTAGCGGCCTACTACCGCCGACAGTGTAAAGGCCGCGCAGGGACGAGGGCGCGGCCTACCAGGAGATACTATTACATCGACGGCTTGCTCTGAACTGGATGTCGCAGAACTAGCGGTTAGCCATTTTCTGCGCCATGTACAGAATGAGCTTGCGGTCGCCTTCTTCCACTTTGCCCAACAGGCGGCGGAGCTTGTTGAGAAAGCGTGCGTCTTTACCGAGGCTGCCCCACGCGATGTCATCCGACGACTTCCGCTTGGGGAGATTCGGCAGTTGTGGCGGCTCTTCGCCGTCATAAAAGAGTTGATAGAGTGGGCACTCTAGAGCACGAGCAAGTTTTTCCAGTGTTTCAATGGCCGGTACTGTATGGCCATTCTCTACACGGGAAATGTAACAACGTAACAGACCTGTTCGCTTCTCGATGTCGCCCTGGGAGAGTTTCTTTTCTTCGCGGAGTGCGCGAAGACGGTCACCTATAATCATGGCGGCATTATTCCATGTAGATAAAGGGCAAGCAAGTAGAAACTTGAAACGCTCGAATTGAAACGATTGATGCAAACAGGGGAAACGAACTCGCACGGTCAGGGGAAACCAAGTTACATTAGACGTAACCGAAACCACATGCCACGCGTCCCTAAAGTAGAGCCCTTGGGGCTTCCCGCCAGTCCGGCGGGAGCCAAACTGCCTGGTGCGAAAGCGCCGGGCGCTGTGGACGACCGGGAACTTGTCCGGCGTGCACAAGGAGAGGACCAGGAGGCATTTGAAGAACTGCTGCGGAGGCATCAGCACCGCGTCTTTGCCGTTGCCGGCGGAATCTTGCGGCGGCGTGAAGATGTGGAAGATATCGCCCAGCAGGTTTTCGTAAAGGCGTATTTCTCGCTGAAGCGATTCGATCAGCGGGCGGCTTTCAGCACTTGGCTGTACAAGATCACCGTGAACGAGTGCTGGGACATGTTGCGGAAGAAGAAGGTCCGGCCTCTGGTTTATGAGTCGGACTTGAGCGAAGAGCAAGCCAAGCAGGTGATCGCCGCTGAAGGAAAAAATAGCAGCGGGCCGGATATCAGCGAGAGGCTGGAAGCCCGCGAACGCGTCGAGCGGCTGATGGAAGGGCTCGACGAGCGCGACCGGCTGATGCTGATTTTGAAAGAAGTCGAAGGCTTTGCGGTCGAAGAGATTGCGGAAGTTTTGGATTTGAATGCGAACACGGTGAAGGTACGGCTCTTCCGCGCGCGCCGCAGAATAGTGAACAAAGTACGCAAACGCGGAGAATGATCGCGAAGTTGAAATGTTCGGAAGATTTGGAAGAATAGAGTTGGATGAGTAGTTTTGATTTTTGTGGGTGTGGAGATTAGATTGATTGCAGGCGATTGAAGGAGTCTTGGATGACAAATTTCCTGAACAAGCGCAAGGCGGAATGCCGCGGTTTTCAGTTGCAGCTCGAGGACGCAGCCGGAGCCGCGCCAGGCGTTACAGAGTTTTCCGAGCTGCTGGCATTGGCGCCGATCGCTGTGAAAGAACATGCGAGCGCGTGCGCGGATTGCCGCACGGCGGCAGAAAATATTCTTGCGGCGCGAGCGCTGCTGGCAGTGTTGCCTTCGTACGCCACGATGGCTGGGCCGTGGTTTGCTCCGCGCGTGATGGCCGCGATTGCGGCACGCAAAGCGCAGCTCAGCCGCGCTGCCGACACATGGACATTTCTGCCGAAACTGGCGGCGCGTCTCACCTGGGCTTCCGCCATCGCATTGCTATTGGCTAGCGGCTGGCTTTATCAGAAGCCGGCATCCACGGCGGCAAAACCAGTCGTTACGGACATCACGGGCGAGCCGCTGGCGGATACAGCTACGCCGTCCACCAACGATGAATTGCTCGTCAGCCTGTCCGAGAGGCGCCGATGAACGAGAACTCCGCTAAGCAACGAGCTGCTTTGTGGGTGGCGGTGGTGTTTGTGCTTGGCGCGGCGCTCGGCGGCGTGTTCGGTTTTTTCTATGGCCACCGGAGCAGTGTCTCCGCGGCAGGTCCTCCTTTAAGTGAGCCGGAGCGGCGCGCGCAACGAGTCGATCAACTCACCAAGGAACTGGGCCTGACTGAGGACCAGAGGCATCTGCTGGACACTGACCTATCGCAACTTCACGCGCAGTACAAAGCGATTCACGATCAGTCTGAAGCAGAGATGGAACAAGCGCGGCAAAAAGGCCGCGACCAAATACGGTCCATTCTGACTCCAGAACAGAAACCGAAGTTCGAGGAATTCCTGAAACGGATGGACGAAGAGAGAAAGAAGAACCAACCGCCCCCGCCGCCGCGCTAGCCTTCAACCCTCGTAAGATTAAGAATCTCTCATTCTGAATTCACTACCGCGACCCGGTAGGACACCCACGCTTGTTGCCGTAGTCCGGAACGCTTGCTTACTCATCGTTTTGTTTCACTCACACTTTTACGATGAGTTTGCCGGTGTTGCCGCCGGTGAAGAGCATGTTGATGGCTTCGGGAGCTTTTTCGAGGCCTTCTACCACTGTTTGACGGTCTTTCAGCTTGCCCATCATTTTCCATTTGCCGAGTTCCATGGCGGCTTCGGTGAAACGAGCGCCGTAGTCAAGTACTAGAAAGCCTTCTACCTTGAGGCGTTTCACGATCAGGATCCCGAGGTTACTCGGCCCTGAGGTTTCCTTCGTGTAGCCGGAAATCAGGCCGCAGAGAGCGACGCGGCCGTGGAGGTTCATCCGATTGAGGACTGCTTCCATGATTTCACCGCCGACATTTTCGAAGTCGATGTCCACACCGTTCGGCGTGGCGGCCGCGAGTTTTTCTTTCCAGTCGGGATGCTTGTAATTGATGGCAGCGTCGAAGCCGAGTTCGTCGGTGAGCCAGGCGCATTTGTCGTCGGTGCCAGCGATACCAACGACGCGGCAGCCGTGGATCTTGCCGATTTGGCCTGCGACGCTTCCCGTGGCGCCGGCTGCGGCTGAAACTACCAGCGTCTCGCCTTTTTGCGGCTTGGCGATTTCGGTCATGCCGAAATACGCGGTTATTCCCGTCATACCGAGAACGCCGAGGAAGAGCGTGTCGGAGACGAAAGGAATCGAGGGGACTTTCTGGAAGGGCAATTTCGATTGCGCTTCGATCAACACGTACTCTTGCAGGCCCGTCAGGCCGACGATTTTGTCGCCTTTTTTAAATAACGAGTGGCGGGATTCCACGATTTCGGCGAGGCCGCCGGAGCGCATTACGTCGCCGATGCCAACGACTGGGAGATAGCTGTCGACCGCCATCCAGACACGCATGGTCGGATCGATAGAGAGGTACTTTACTTTCGCTAGCGCTTGGCCGTCTTGAAGCTCGGGAACGGGAGATTCGGCGAGTTGGAGATCGCCGGGAGCGAGTAGGCCTTTGGGGCGCGCTTGCAGGCGAAGTTGACGATTGGTAGTGGTCACTTTGTGCTCTCCAAATATTTCGGCATGCACATTATGTTGCAGCCCGCATAGCCAGGATTCATCGCGCTCAAACCGCGCGATGGAGAATCGTTAGGCTGTCCCACAACTTATCCGCGCAAGGATCGAAGAGCACAGTCAGGAGTGACTGTGCTACTTAGAACGGAATGTCCTCGTCGGAGATTTCTGGGCCGCTGGGAGCCTGGCTGCCACCGTAGGAGTCATCGGCTGGGGCGGCGTGAGATTCCATGTCATCGCCACCGGAGCGTGCGCTTCCGCCGCTCGCGCCGGCTGCGGCGCCGTCGCTGCGGCCGCCAAGCATGCGGAAATTGCTGGCTACAATCTCGAAGCTGGTGCGCTTTTGGCCTTCTTTATCTTGCCACTCGCGGGACTGGATGCGGCCTTCGATGAAGACGAGCGAGCCCTTCTTTAGATATTGCTGGGCGATTTCGGCTTGCTTGCCCCAGACGACGATTTTGTGCCACTCGGTGCGCTTTTGTTTTTCGCCGTTGCGGTCTTTGTAGGTTTCGTCGGTGGCTACGGAAAAATTGGCCACGGCTTGGCCGCCGCCGGTGTAGCGCGTTTCTGGATCGCGGCCTAAGCGGCCGACGAGCATGACTTTATTGACTGACATAAGCGTTCTCCCTGTTCGGGGCTGAAGATAGCAGAAACGGGGTGAAGTGGCAAAAGATTGGGGAAGTGAGTAGGGAATTGAATAGTGAATAGTGAGTAGAGAACAGTGAGTGGTGAGTAGAGGGAAAAGAAGGAGAGAGGATAACGCCCCGAGCCGCTCTGGGCAGGTGCCGTGCGCGGAGCCGCGCGGAGGATTCGGGGCAGGGGGCCACCCCCCGGGGTATCCAGAGAATCGTGAGCAAGCGCATGAGGGGAAACGGGTTGCGGGCGTTGCTGTGCGCGCACAGAGAGCTTGTACGGAAAAGGAGGGGGAGGCTCCCCGCTCCCGTTTTTTTGTAACTGCAGATTCTAAAGGGTTTTAAGTCCTGCGTTTTGAAACTGCGCATTCTAAACGGGTTACGAGTGGCTTTTGCGGAACTGCGCATTCTAAAGGGGTTATCGCGAAGTGGCCCCTCGGGGATCGGGGTGAACGAGTGATGCGCCGGAGCTTGGAATCGGAAGGAGAGATCGGAGGCAGCGATCATAGGCCATGGTAGCAGAATGATATATGCATTGTCAACTACTTTGTTGGTATCGTTCGAACGGGCTGTGGAAAAGTGTGCGGAGTGAGTGGAGAGTAGCGGTTACTGAGCAGGACGGAGGTGTGAAGGTTGGAAGGTTTGAAAGTTGGAGGTTTAGGATTAGAGTCGGTGAGATTTGATCGGGGGAGAGCATGAGTCATGTGCCGGTTTGGTTTGAGCGGAAGTTTGCGTTTTCGTTTCCGGTGGAGGTGTGGCCGAATGTTTGTGCGCGGTTGCGAGGGACTCCGGCGAGGTCGGAAGAATTGCTGCGGGGGCATTCGCGCGAAATTCTGATCAGAAAGGCGCAAGGAAAATGGTCGGCTCAGGAACATGCCGGGCATTTGCTGGACCTTGAGGCGTTGTGGCTGGCGAGGGTGGGGGATTACGTGGCGGGCAGCGGGGAGCTTGCCGTGGCGGATTTGCGTAATCGAAAGACCGACGAGGCGGACTACAATGCGTGGCCGTTGGAACGGATTCTGGCGGAGTTTCGCGCCGCAAGGGGAACATTGCTGAAGCGTGTGGAGGAATTGGACGTGGCGCTATTTGCGCGGTCTATTCCGCATCCGCGTTTGAAGACGCCGATGCGGCTTGTGGATCATTTGGAATTTGTCGCGGAGCATGATGATCATCATTTGGCGCGGATTTGGGAGTTGGTCAACGGCGCTGGTGAGAGTGAGTAGGGAATGGTGAGTAGTGGATAGAGTCGGAGAGGAGAAGACCCACCCTTGCGTGAGGCAAAACCGCAAGGGGTGGGGCACCCAGGAATTAGGAAACGGCCACCCGCCTGCCAAGTTTACTCGGTTGAAGGAGCCGACAACGTCATCCAATCAGCCGGAGGAGACTTCAAAACCCCCACGTGTAGAACCGACACGTGGGGCACCCAATTTCTCAGTCCATTTGCGGAGGGGGAAGGTTCGAGCGGGAGCGACTGTTTATGGCTGATTGGGCAGACATAAACAGTCGTTTTGGGAGTTTGAAGGGGGGATTTTGCAGGGAAGTAACATTAATTTCTTTAATAATCCCCGCAACCTGCTTGTAATCAGGGGCCCCCGGGCTGGCCTGCAGAACAGGTTAAACCGGGTAATAACGGCCATCAGCCTGCCTACTACATAGGCATGCAAACCGTAATCAAGCAGTCCAAAGAAATTGGAAACAAGAAACAAAAGGGTTTTTCACTTATCGAGTTGCTGATCGTCGTCGCCATCATTTTGATCATCGCGGCTATCGCAATTCCTAACCTCCTAAGGTCGCGTATGGCGGCCAACGAAGCGTCAGCAGTCGGTTCGATCCGTACGATCAACACCTCTGCTGTGACGTATTCGACGACCTACCCGAACGCAGGCTTCCCGGCTACTTTGGCCTCTTTGGGCGGCGCAACACCTTGCACGGCTGTTTCGACGGCATCTTGCTTGCTCGACGCAGTTCTGGCAGGCGGCACCAAGAGCGGCTATGTGTTCGCTCTGACGACGGACGGCAACACGCCTTCGGTCGGCTATTCGGTTACCGGAACGCCAGTCACGGTCGGCACGACCGGTCAGCGCATGTTTTTCTCTGACCAGTCTGGTGTGATTCGCTACGCGGCAACGGGCGCGGGCGCAACGGCAGCTAGCCCGGCATTGCAATAAATTCAAGCAGGTATCGACTGGGGAACCGGTCGAGGAAGGATTCGACAGAGCTCGGGACCAAGGTCCCGGGCTCTGTTTTTATTTGGAGCAGGGTTATTTCGCAAAGCGCGAGGGGAAGTGCGGATCAGGCGGTTCTGGGGCTGCCGCGCAAGAAATGGAAAACGAGCATGATCAGGCCGATGACCAGCAGAATGTGGATAAGGCCGGAACTGACGTGAAAAGCGAGAAAGCCGAGCAACCAGAGAACGATTAGAACCATAGCGATAAGTCCAAGCATGTTTTTTCTCCTCAAGACTTGGCGAGAAATTCGGGGCGATTGATGCCTCGCGAAGTGCGGATAGCCGTTAACGGAAAGACGATCACGCAGGGAGATGATAGGCGGCCCGGAGAGCGGAGTCTGTACAGTTTGAAACAGAATTTGCGGGCAGGACCGCTGCGAGGGGGTTGGCGGAGCCCTCTACCACTGAAGGCCGGGTGAGCGATTTTGAACAGACAGGGGTAGGGAATGCTTCTATCTTAGGCACGCTTGGGGCTGCGACTGAAGGCTTTGAGGCAAGCAGGCCGCCAGTTGGAAGACTTGGGTGAATAGACTGATTGAAGGAGAGGCAAATGACGACCGAGAATGCGAAGAAGTGCGCTCATCCGAACTGCTCGTGCACGGCAACGTCCGGGAAATACTGCAGTGTGCAATGCGAAACGATGGAAAAAATGCCGGACATTGAGTGCAAATGCGGGCACACGGTCTGCAAAGGCAAAATCGACTAGAAACTGGACGTTCTGTGGATGCTTGGAATAGAAATGAAAGGTTTCAAAACATGCGCGAGGGAGAGAGCCAATGAAGCCAGGGACACAAGATGAAGTCGAGGGCAAGCTGCACAACTTGAAGGGAAAAGTGAAGGAAACGCTGGGAAAGGTGACGAACGATGCCGACCTCGAAGCCGAAGGTAAAGCGGAAGAGATAGCCGGCAAAGTGCAGGAAAAAGTCGGGCAGGTGAAGAAAGTTCTCGGGAAATAGCGGTCGCTAGGGGAAAGAGAAGAGTGAGGCAGTCGTATGGGAAGTTCCATGCAATTGGATCATCGGGCGACATGGGACGAAGTGTGTGAAGCGCTGGCGTTTTCATCGCTCAATGCTCACGAACGTAGCCCGGGCGGTGGGGAATGCAAGGAAGTAGCGTTTGACGCCTGGAGCGATGTAAGATTCCCTGACGAAGAGCTTGCGTGGCTGAGTCTGGCTAAGAGAGCACTGAATTCCACGATGTAACTAAGAGTTCGGTCTGATGATTGGGACCGACAATTCTGGATGTTGCGGGAGAGAGGACTATGCCACAGAGTTTTCATCAGAGGGCAGCGGAGATTCACGAACTGGCAGCGCATGCGCACCGGTCGGCTGCCGTACATCACGGCAAAGAAGATCATCTGACCGGCCACGAACTCTCCAAACAAGCCATGGAACACGCCACAAAGGCGTTCCAGGCCTCGCAGGAAGCCCACCAGAAATCGGAAAAGGCCAGCGGTAAATAAGGTAAAGGTCAGTCGCAACTGGGCGCCACCAAACATAGCCTAATAGCAAGAAAGCCGGCAGGATGCCGGCGCTATAAGAGGTGCGCTTCGTAATCCGTCCTATTTTAGACAGACACGACTTGAGAACTCCCCTATCGTTGCTTCATCGGGATTCCGGAGTGGAAGCTCGCGGACTTCTGGCCCATTAGGATTTTCCCCGAGGGACCGGGCCGGCCGAAACCAATCAAAGCGCTTGGTCAAAATCTTCTAATGATCAAGAAACGGAGAATCATGAGATCGAATTTATTGTGTGGTGCAGTACTCACGATCATTGCGGTCGGAAGTATTTCGGGATGTTCGAGTGCGCCCACGAAATCGGTGGATGTAGAGGGACCCATACGCCAGTCACTAGACCAAGCAGGGCTGAAGGATGTTAGCGTCAGCCAGGACCGGGACAAGGGAGTGGTAACGCTTACGGGGACGACCACATCGGAGGGAGACAAGTCGCAAGCCGAATCGATCGCCAGGTCCATCGGTGCGGGTCAGGTAATATCTGACCAGATTGCGGTGCGTCCTCCGGGTGGAGAGAGTCTGGCGAAAAAAGTGGACTCCGACCTTGACGGAGGCATTGAGAAGAACCTCGATGCAGTGCTGATACAACATAAACTGGACAGCGACGTGAAATACGCCGTGAAGAACGGCGTTGTGACACTAACGGGGAAAGTAAATTCGCAGGGACGGCGCGATTCAGTAGGGCGTCTGGCTTCGGGAGTGCCTAACGTAAAACAGGTGGTGAATGAACTGGAAGTGAAGGATCAGAAGGCTAGCTCCACAGATTAGGAGTGCTGCGTGCGGGCGGTCGCCGGAGAACCTGGGCAGATGATGGCGGGCGAGATGGAACCGTTAGTTTCCAACTGGAACTAATCTACCGGTCCGGGTGTCGATGGCCACAGAGCTGTCCGTTGGGTCCGTCGGACGCCTGCTAGACCGTGGTATCGACTGGTACGGCGATTACGGCTTGCGGGACACGAACGCGGATTCGCGTACCGCGAGAAGGCTCCGATTCAATGGAAAGATGGCCCCCGACTAACCGCAGGCGCTCGCGCATGCTGATCAGCCCTAGTCCGGCAGCCCGCTTTGCAGATTCGACGTCGAACCCTCGGCCCGAATCAGAAATGCAAAGTTCAATGTCTGCGGAACGGCGCACCAGCTCAACCTCGGCCTGCGTGGCTTCGCTATGTTTCACAACGTTTTGCAGAGCCTCCTGCGTGATGCGGTAGAGGCAGAGAGTCACATCTTTCGGAATTTTTCCTTGAATGTCGCTGTAGAGAAACTGAACGGGAATTTTGTGCTGCGCGGAGAATTCGCCGCAAAAGCCCTTTAAAGAGGCGACCAAGCCGAGAAGTTCCAACCTCGCAGGATGAAGCTGATAAGACATGCTATGGATGTCAGACGACACCTCACGGGCCATTTCCACCATGGCGCTCAGTTGCCGGGCCTCGGATGAGTTCTGAGGCATGCCTTGCTTCAATTGTTCGAGGCTGATCTGGAGAACCGCCATACGCTGACTAAGGTCGTCGTGCAACTCCCGGGCGATGCGGGTTCTCTCCTCTTCTTGCGCGGTAATCAGGCGGCCACTCATGGCAAGGAGAGCTTCTTCGGTCAATTTTCTATCCGTAATGTCTTGGGTTGTGCCCCGGAGATAGACGGGGCTACCACTGGCATCCACAACGGCTTCACCGCGAGACGTAAGCCACAGTCTTGTGCCGTCTAAACGTTTGGCCTCCAAGTCCAATTCGTACGGAATTTTTGTTCCCAGCGCCTTGTCCACGCTCTGCTTCAACCGATCCCAACTTTCCGGAGTGAAGAATTGTTCGTGATCCCGAAAGGAAGGTGCCGGCAATCCGGGATCGTAACCGGCCATGCGATAGAGCTCTGCTGACCAGACCATGGAGTCAGAGCGGGGTTCCCAACGCCAACTACCGGTTTGAGCCAATCGCTGGGCCTCGTTCAACTCGGTGTCTCTTTGCCGCAAGGACTGTGCCGCATCGTTTCGCTCTTCGACAAGAGCTGCCAGAGCCATGAAAGGGGCCGCCGTGAAGAATAAGAATAATTGCAGCGACAACACGTCGATGAATGGGCCCGGCCCGGTGAAGGGACCTCGGTCATGGATGGCGCCCCAGATGGAGACAAACGCAATGGCAATCATGGAGGTGCTGACTCCGGTAGACCCGAAGCGCAAGGTGCACCAGATGAGGAGTGGAACGAGAGAATAGAGCAGGGTGGGAAAGGTGCTACCAAGGGGAGAATCGAAAGCGAGTTGCCCGAGCACAATTAAGGCAATGAGGAGGGCTGCGGCTTCGAGGTAATGAGCAAATGAATTTTTTGCCCAAGCCGGAATTTCTCTGGCCCAGCCTAAAATGGCGGGCATTAGTGTGAGGAATCCGAGCCCCTCGGAAAAGAAAGCTACTTTCCAAGTCTCCCAATAGTTGGTGCCGCTGGAAAGAGCGCCGAAGAACGCTCCAACGAAGGGGGCCAGGAAAACGGCGTAGAAGCAATATTTAGCAAAGGCTCTGACACTATTCAGCCGAGGTGGGCCGTCGAATGCAGCGCGCAGGCACCAAGCGGCGGTAAAAACCTCAACGGCATTGGACACAACGAGCCAGACAACGGCACGGGTAGGGGCGCCCCCCAGCAGGTCAAAGAGGAGAAATCCAGCCAAGCCAGCCGCCATGAGTATCGGCCATGTCCTTCGCTTCGCGAGCACCAAGACGGATGCCAGAAGCACATTTCCTAGCCAAAGAGGAGAGACCCTCTGAGGGTGGACGATCAGGGCGCCGCCAAGCCTTCCCACGCCGTAACAGAGGGCACCCACCAGACACGCCTGTACAACGACGCGGAGAAAGGAGTTCGGAGTTGAAGCGCTCAGAGACTGCCGACCTCGATTTGTTTCGATGGCCTACCTCCATTACGGCAGGGCCGGTTGGCGGCTCCCATGAGACGCAAACAAACGGCCCATCCAGGGTCAGTGCAAGATAACGCTGCTATGTTACGCGGTTGCGATGATTTTGTTGAGCGGGTCCGCCTTTTTCAGGCGCATCGGCTGCTTGTCCGGCTAAGCCGTATTCTGTGGTCTGGGTCATCGAATTGAGAAGATCCCAAGCACGGGGAAGCAACGGCACCTATTATTGAGAAAACCGTACCATGAAAATCTCACGCCAGCAAATTGGCTACCTGGGATTTGACGTTCATGACGAGATGGCCCGCGTTTGGCTGGAATAACATAGTGGGAAGTCGTCTAGCATGTTAGATTGGCGCGGACCGACCGGCATGGATTTTTAGCGAAGGACAGCAGGCGAGCTGGTACGGGTGGAGTTCTTAGTGGCTGAGATGGGGACTGACCGGCTTAGGATTTTGAGTTAAGCAGTTAAGGAGGTAAGGATGGATTCGATGGGCGGGATGTTTGCGGTCTTGGGCGTGTTCTTCGTCATTTTTATTTTGGCGTTGGTGTTTGGTTCGTTCTTCACCGTGGAGACGGCGCAGGTGGCTATCGTGCAGCGGCTGGGAAAGTTTGCGCGCGTTGCCGGACCGGGACTTAATTGGAAGACGCCTTTGATCGAAACGGTGGTCCGGCGGATGAGCATGAAGGTGCAGCAGTTTGACGTGAAAGTCGAAACGAAGACGCAGGACAATGTGTTCGTGCAAATCCCCGTATCGATCCAGTACAAGGTAATACCGGACTCCGTGGAAGCGGCGTTTTACAAGCTGACGGATCCCGTCAAGCAGATCGAGTCGATGGTGTACAACGTGGTGCTGGGGCATGTTCCGAAAATGAAGCTGGACGACACTTTTCTGAATCAGGCAGCCATCGCTAACGATTTGCGCGACAGCCTGGACGGATCGATGAAGGAATACGGCTACTCGATCGTGAAGGTGCTCATCTCTGACATCGTGCCGGACCAAAAGGTGAAAGCGGCGATGAACGACATCAACGCCGCACAGCGCGAACGCGAAGCTACAGTGTCACGCGCGGAAACGAATAAGTTGCTGCTGGTGAAGCAGGCTGAAGCGGAAGCTGAATCCAAGCGGCTGCAAGGCGAAGGCATCGCTAACCAGCGCAAGGCCATTATTTCGGGACTGAAGGACTCGGTGGAGGACTTCGCGAAGACCGTGCCGGGCTCCACGCCTCAGGACGTGATGCAGCTCGTGCTCATGACGCAGTATTTCGACACTTTGAAGGATATCGCCGCCAACGACCGAAGCAATACGGTCTTGATCCCGCACACGCCAAACACGGTGACAGATCTATTTACCCAAATCCGCAACGCCGTGATAACAGGCACGGAAATGACCAAGCATGACGCGCCTGGGTTATTTTCTCCGAGCGGGTCGCAAAAATAAGCGCGTGCGCGTCGCTCAAAGGCAAATGGTCCTGTACTCCCTTAGCTGCCTCGGTTTCGGACTGCAAACACGAATAGCACTTAACCGGCCAGATGATCGCGTGCGGAAGGGAAGTCTAAGCGGAACATTTGGGATGGTCCGTGTTCTGATTCGGCGCCGCAAGAAAGTATTGGATTGTTTTGATTGACGGTTAAGAGGCCCGTGTGGGATATACATGGGCCGTGGGAAACGTCTCCTCCCCCAACTCCGAGCAAGAGAACGGAATTTTCAACGCTGGCGGACCTGGCAGCGGACGGGCATTTCTGTGGATCGGCACGGCTACGCTGACGGGCGCGGTCGTGATGGCGATGGAATTGACGGCGTTCCGGCTGTACGCGCCGTACTTCGGGAACTCGATTTATGTTTGGGGCAGCATGATTTCAGTGGTGATGCTGGCGCTTTCTGTTGGATATAGTCTGGGCGGATGGATTGCGGATCGAAAGCCTACCGATGCGGTGCTTTTTTTTATTATTTTCGGTAGCGGCGTGTATCAACTGCTAATTGTGTTCGTGCAGCGGGCGGTGCTGCTTAAGCTTTGGCAAATGGGAGATTTTGCCGGACCGGCGCTGGCGACAGTAATCATTTTCGTGCCGCCCATGACGGGGCTGGCAATGACATCGCCATTTGTGATCCGCCTGCTGGCGCGCACGGGACATGTGGGCATTACGGTAGGAAAAGTGTTTGCACTGTCGACGGCGGGAAGCATTGCGGGAGTGCTGGGGACGAGTTTTTATCTGGTGCCGCGATTCGGGACACGCGCCACGATGGAAATACTTTGTGCGGCGTCGATCGTGATTGGAACGTGCGGGCTAATGCTGAAGAGGAAGGCGGCGATTTTGATGGCGCTGCCGGCGGCGCTGCTGTTCGTTGCTCCGATTCCGAAGGCGCCGGCGAATATGATTTGGAGCGGAGAGTCTGTATACAACCGAATGCTGGTGTTTAGAGACGAGAGTAAAGGGCTGAGGTGGCTGGTGATGAATAGCCCGCGGTTCTCCCAGACCATCGAGAGAGTTGGCGGCGGGGGTTCGGGATTTTATCTGGACGAGTTCGCGCTGGGTCCCGTGATTGTTCCGGCAAAGAATTTGCTCGTGCTTGGCATGGGAGCGGGCGGATCGATTCAAGTTAGCAGAGAGGTGGCGCCAGAGATTGAGATTGACGCGGTGGAGATCGATCCGGAAGTGGTGCGTGTGGCTGGGGAATTTTTTGGATTGCCGCAGAACGATCCAAAATTGCACGTGCATATCGCGGATGCGCGGCCATGGCTAGCCGAACACGCCGGCACGAGCGATTTGGTGCATATAGATCTGTTCCATGGCGGGCCCTATGTGCCGTTTTATCTAACGACGGTGGAATTTTTTCGGTTGGTGCGATCGCGAATGGCGGCTGGCGGCATGTTGATTCTAAATGTGTATGATCGGAGCGCCGGACAGGATTTGCTACAGGCGATGGGAGCGACGATGAGGGAGGTGTTTCCGTCGATCGAGAAGCTGTCGAGGCCGGACGGGAATCACATTCTGTTTGCGTTTGCAGAGAAGCACGGGCTGGAGGAAACTGTGTCGCGATTGAAACAGGGTGGTGGGCCTGCGTGGGTGCGGGAGTTGGCGCAAAAAGCGGCGGGGGAAGTTACTGAATTTGATCCGCGAGCGGGGGCAGTGATATTTACAGATGACAAGACACCTATTGAGGAGATGACTCGACGAATGCTGGCGGAAAGTGCGAAGTAAAGAAGTAAGGAAGTAAGGAAAAGGCGAAGACCTGAAAAGATTTTACGCAGAGGGGCGCAGAGACACAAAGTTCACGGAGAAAAAGGGGAAAGCGAAGAGATGGGGACACAGGATCGTCGGGGATTTCTGCGTGGGACGGCGGCTACGGCGGCGGTCGTTTTCAGTGCGCGCAGGGCGGGAGGGGCAATCCCCTCCCCTACAGTGGGCTTGGGGAGTTCGGCGGGCTCGGTTGAGGGACAGACAGTCGCATGGAAAGCGTTTGGGAATGAAGGGAAGAAGGCGCTGCGGCTGGGGTTGATCATTGGGATCGGGAACGATCCGGATGCAGCGTTGGCAAAAGTGCATGAGCTTGGGTTGCCGACGTGCCAAGTGTATGTGACTGAGTTCGAGGCGGGGCTTGTGGAGCGTTTGGGGAAAGCGCTAGGGAAGTACGGGATTGAGGCGACGTCCATTGTGGTTGGAGGGCCGGGCAAAGAGGTGTGGGACTTTTATGAAGGGCCGCTGACGATTGGACTTGTGCCGCGTGATACGCGCGCGGCGAGGATTGCGCATATCAAGAAGGCGTCGGACTTTGCTAAGGAATGCGGTGTGGCGGCGGTGCAGACGCATTGCGGATTTATTCCGGAGAATCCGAACGACGTTTTGTACAAAGAGACTGTCGCGGCTATGCGCGAAGTCGCGGAATACTGCAAGAGGAACGGGCAGAATTTTCGGTATGAGACTGGGCAGGAGACGCCGATTACTTTGGTGCGGGCGATACGGGATGTGGGGCTGGAAAATCAGGGAGTTAATTTTGATTTGGCCAATTTGATTTTGTATGGGAAGGCCAATCCGGTGGATGCGATTGAGATTCTTGGGCCTTATGTGCAGGGGATTCATGCTAAGGACGGGTTGTGGCCGACGAACCCGAAAGATTTGGGGGAGGAAGTGGCGATTGGCAAAGGCAAGGTGGATTTTCCTCGGATTATTGCGCGATTGAGGGAAATGAAGTATCCGGGAGCGGTGACGATTGAGCGGGAGATTTCCGGGGCGCAGCAGATGGAGGATGTGCGAGGGGCGAAGGAGTATTTGGAGAAGTTGATTAGATGAGGGGAAAAGGAAGTCGACAGTCGCAAGTTGACAGCTAGAGTCAACTGCAAGACCCAGGTTCCGAAATCGAACCTGGGGCACCCGGGAAGGTCTTTCTTAACACAGAGGACACAGAGAAGAAAGAACGAGAAGAGAGAGCCGGGGAAGCCAAAGAACGGAAACGAAAAATAGAAGAGAAAGTTAGAAGAGTAAAGATAGAAGCGAAAAGAAAGATAGAAGCGAAAAGAAAGACCCACCCTCAAACAACGAGGGTGGGGCACCCCTGCACAGACTGAAGTCTGTGCCACTTAGGAGGAGCGAGATGGCGAGTAATAGCACGGAGAAGAATGGGATGGGGCGGAGGAAGTTTATTGGGACGGCGGCGGCGGTGGGAGGGGTGATGTTTATTCCTGCGGGGTTGGTGCGCGGGTCGGCTGCGAACTCGGCGGTGCGGGTGGGTTTGCTGGGTTGCGGCGGGCGCGGGACGGAGGACGCTACGAACCTAGTCGAGACTGGGGGCGCGCGCGTTGTGGCGCTGGCCGATATGTTTCAGGATCAATTGGATAAGGCGCATGCGGAGTTTGACAAGATACAGGCGGCGAAGGGATATGCGGCGATTGATGCGTCGCAGCTTTTTGTTGGGCCGATGGCTTACGAAAAGATCGCTGCTTCGAAGGAAGTAGATGCGATTGTGATTGCTTCGCCGCCGTATTTCCATCCACAGCATTTAGAGGCGGTGGTGGCGGCGGGCAAGCATGTTTATTGCGAGAAGCCGGTGGCGGTGGACGTGCCGGGGGCGAAGAAGGTCGTGGAGATTGGCAAGCGGGCGGAGGGGAAGTTGAGTTTGGATGTGGGATTTCAGATTCGCGATTGTCCCCCGTTTGTGGAACTGGTGAAACGCATTCATGCGGGGGCGCTGGGGAAGATTGTTTGCGGCGAGGCGCATTATCTTTCGGGATATTTGGACCGTCCGGCGTGGCCTGGAGCGTCGCCCACCGAAAAGCGATTGCGGAACTGGGTTTATGACCGGGTGCTGTCCGGCGACATCATCGTGGAGCAGAACATCCACGTGATTGATATTTGCAATTGGATCTTGCAGGCGCATCCGGTGAAATGTTCCGGAGCGGGCGGGCGATTGGGACGGCCAGCGGATGGAGATGTCTACGGGAATTACAACGTGGTGTTCACGTATCCTGGAGAGATCGATGTGACGTTCAGCTCGACGCAATTTGCGAAGGGTTGGTGGGACGTTACGGAACGGTTTTTTGGGACCAAGGGGACATCACAGTCGCCGTACTCGGGGCCGCTGGGAATTTGGGGCGATGAGCCGTGGCAGACGCCGCAGACTCCGGAGAAGGATGCGCAGGGATTTTCGGCTACGGGGAAATTTACTTCGAACCTCGAGTTTGCGGATGCGGAGAAGAAGAAACTTTTCGTGGAGAGCATTACGAGCGGGAAGTTCCACAATCAGGCCGCTACGGGCGCGGAGTCGGCGGTTTCGTGCATGATGGCGCGGACGGCGGCGTACACGGGAAGAGAAATTACATGGGACGAGCAGATGAAGTCGCACGAGGTTTGGGAGTCCAAGATTGATTTGGAGAAATTGAAGTGAAGACATAAAGAAGGAGAGCTAAGCACAGAGACACAGAGGACACGGAGAAGAGGGAGCGCGATGGGGCAGACACGGCGGGAGTTTGTTAGGGCGGGGGTTGCGGCGGCGTGTGGGTTGGGGATTGGCGGCGGAGCTTTGGCTAACGAACTGATCTCCGGAGTTGGTGGACCGCTGCCGGTTAAGAAGGGGCTTGTGATGGACATGTTGCCTTCGCGCTTGAGTTATGTAGATCGATTTAAGCTGGCGCGGGACGTGGGATTTGAGGTGGTGCAGGCGCCGACTACGCCGGACAAACACGAGGCGGAAGAAATCAAGAAGGCTGCGGACGCGGCGAATATTCGCATCGACTCCGTCATGAACATGGATCACTGGAAGTATCCGCTGTCGTCGAGCGACGCGGCGGTGGTGGCGAAGAGTATGGAGGGGATGCGGACTTCGCTGCAAAATGCGAAGTTGTGGGGCTCGGATGCGGTGTTGCTGGTACCGGCGGTGGTGAATGCACAGACGTCTTATCGGGACGCGTGGACGCGTTCGCAGACGGAGATTCGCAAGCTGATACCGATGGCAGCGGAGCTGAAGATTGTGATTGCGATTGAGGAAGTGTGGAACAAGTTCCTGTTGAGCCCGCTGGAAATGGCTAAGTACATCGCGGAGTTTCAGAGTCCTTGGATCAGGGCTTGGTTTGATGTTGGGAACGTGGTGCTTTATGGGTATCCGCAGGATTGGATTCGGACTTTGGGAAAGAGTATTTACAAGGTGCATTTGAAGGACTTCAAGCGGAAAGAGGACGGATACGCTTGGGTTAATTTGGGGGATGGAGATGTGGATTGGGCAGAAGTGCGGAAGGCGTTTGGGGAGGTTGGGTATAGGGGAAGTGTGATTGCGGAATTGGACGGCGGGGATGAAGCGTATTTGCGTGATGTGAGCAAGAGGATTGATCGGTTGGTGATTGGGGCGGCGTAATTGGCCGGGCGGGGCAAGCCCCGCCCCTATAGGATTTTTTCTGAGGGCGGATAGATTCTTTGAGACGGCGGGCTGGGCGCGTGCTGGGGATTTGGACGAGTGCCGGAGCGACGTTTCGAGTTTAGCCTGCGGCGGTGACGGCTACACCGAGTTCTTTGAGCTTGGCGCGGGCTGAGCGCTCTTCTTCGGTGCCGGGATAGCGACGGACTACCTCGCGCAGTTCGCGGACTCCAGCGGTTTTCTGACCGAGATCGATCAGGGCCATACCTTTTTTGAGGCGGGCCGGAGCGAGCTTGAAGCTTTTCGGGTAGGCGGTGAGCACCTTGTCGTATTCAGCGACGGCATCCTGATATTGCTTCTGGTGGTAGGCAATTTCGCCTAGATAGAATTGGGCGTTCGAAGCGAGGTCGGTCTCGCTGTAGTACTTCAGATAGTCCAGGAATTCCTGCCGGGCGAGGTCATATTTACCGCTGGTGATATCCCGCAAGCCGTTGGAGTAGAGCATGTCGGCCGACGGTGCCGGTGATGAGGCATTGCTCGCTGTAGGAGGGGCGGAGTTTCCGTCGTTCGCTGGCCTCGGGTTAGTGCCGGGTGCTGCACCCGCGGGCGCAGCGCCGGAAACTTTTGCGTCAATGCTCTGGACGGCGCTTTGAAGATCGACGAGCTGCTGATTTAGCTTGCCGAGGCGGGATTTGATTTCTTCGAGATTGTCGGAGAGTCCCTGGACTTGCGTGGACATCGTGTCGAGGCGCGCTCCCGAGTTGGCTTGGACATCTTGCACGGACTTTTGGACGCTGCCCATGGTGGCGTTGAGTTTGCCGACGTTGTCGCTGGCTTGCTCGACGAGAGTCTTGAGAACGGTGTGATCCGTGGTGATTTGCGTGGACACGTCCTTTTGACCCTGGAGAAGTGTGGTGACGTCGCGCTGCAGGTCGATGATTTCCCGAGCAACGGCTTCAGCGGGACGCGGCCCGATGAGGCTGCCGCCAAGCGCTCCGGCAAAGATAGCGGCGGCAAAGATGACGATGGTGCGGATTTTCATGAAAAAAACCTCCTCAGATGTGGCTACTTCTGTGGCTACTCCTCAGACGAATATTCAGGCCAGGGAAGTGCGCTCTAACCGGTAGTCGCTGAGCGGCCGGTACGTCTGTAACCGTGCAGCTCTTTATTCACTTTAACGGCAGAGCCGCGTGCGAGCAAGAGATTGCTCGGTCACGCGGCTCTGTCGGTCATTGAACAGTTACGAGGTTATCCGTGAGTCAGTCCGCCATGATGAAGTGGCCGACGCGGTTTCTCTGCCAGCACTCTTCGGTGCTCTCCGAGCAAAGAGGCTTCTCTTTGCCCAAACTCGTCGTATTGATGCGATCGGCGGAGATGCCGAGGGAGACGAGATAGGCTTTGACGGCCGCGGCGCGGCGGTCGCCGAGGACGAGGTTGTATTCGGTGGAGCCGCGTTCGTCGCAGCGGCCTTCGACGGTCACTTTGATTTGCGGATACTTGCGCAGGAAGTCCGCAGTCTTGCCGAGAGCGTCGCGGGCATCGGCGCGGATGTCGGCCTTGTTGAAGTCGAAGTAGGCGTCCTTCACTTCCTGGAGGAAGAGGGCGCGGTAATCGATAGCCGCTGGCGGCGGAGGTGGCGGCGGAGGCGCAGCCACGGTGACGCGAACGCTGGAGTCTGCCGAGCCGCCGGGACCGCTGGCGGTTACCGTGTAGGTGGTGGAATCGGACGGCGTGACTTTCGTCGAGCCTTGCGCCGTCACGGCACCCACTCCAGGCGAAATGGTGAGCTGCGTGGCATCAGTGGAAGTCCAGCTCAGAGTCGTCGAATCGCCGGTGTTGATGGAAGTTGGGTTAGCTTGCAGCGAGACAGTTGGGCGAGCGGCTTGCGGCGGCGGTGGCGGTGGCGGGGGTGGCGGAGGAGCAACTTTTTTTGGTCCGCAACGCCACAAGCAAGCGATAGCATGGCAGTAAGAATGGCCCCGCGGTAAAGAGAGCTAGAAACCCGATTCATTCGAATCCTCCTCAACGTAAGAATCCCTTTTTCGTCCCACCAGAGAGCATCATCCTATCACTAGCGGGCTGGGTAAAGGTGAATACATCGTATCACGATATATTACACATCGTACACAGAGAAATGCCACAGAACATTCCAAAGAAGCAACTGAAAAACATGCCGTTCAGGGAGAATGTGGCAACCAAAGCGTTCGATGCATGCAGAGTATGGAAAGTTTCGGCCTAAATGAGTTCGAGAGATCCAACTCAACGGAGGATGAAAGTTTACTTTGGCGACCAATTGGGCGACTCGTTGTGACCTTCTGTCGTGAGTTGGTGGGGCTGCGAGCCATCGGCCAGCATGGTCCAAATCTGGCGCGGGCCAGTGCGGGTGGATTCGAAGACGATGTGGCGGCCGTCGGGAGCCCAGCTGGGGCGCTCGTTGCGGCTGCCGGAGTCCGGCGTGAGATTGATGATCTTTTGGGAAGTCGGGTCCATTACGTAGATATCGTAGTTGCCATCGGGGCGGCGCCAACTGAAGGCGAGGAGCTGGCCGTTGGGCGACCACGCGGGATCGATAACGTAACCTTTGTCCGGAAGATCGAGGAGATTCACGTTGGTGCCGTCGGCGTTCATCATGTAGAGCTTGGGGATGCCGCCGCGGTCGCTGACGAAGACGACGCTTTGGCCGGTCTTAGGGTTCCAAGCGGGGGAGGTGCTGCCGCCATTGGAGAAGGTGAGGCGCTTGGGCTTGCCTCCGCTGGTGTCTGTGACGTAGAGCTCGGGATTGCCTAGCATGGACGAGGAAAAGATGAGCTGCGTGCCGTCAGGGGACCAAGCGGCGGCGCTGTTGGTGCCGCGGAAGCGGGGGAAGGAAAGGACTTTTGCTGCGTCCATGGAATACATACAGATTTGAGCGCTTACGACACCTGCGTAGGGTTGGTAGCAGGTGAAGGCGATGCGCGAGGCGTCTGGCGACCAGCGCGGCATAAGCGAGATGGTGCGAAGGGAAGTGAGCGCGTGCTGATTTGCGCCATCGTAGTCCATCAGCCAGACTTCTTTGGAGCCGGTACGCGAGCTGACGAATGCGATTTGGGTGGAGGCGATGCCGGGGAGGCCGCCGGAGAGTTTGAAGATGATTTCGTCAGCGAATTGGTGGGCGAATTTGCGAACTTGTTCATCTGTGGGAGCCCCACGATAGATTTTGCCGACGACGGATTCGGAGGATGAACTGGTGACGTCGTAGAGCCATGCTTGGATGGCGACTTCGGAGGTGGTTTCGGTGAGATTGCCAAAGGCGACGTAGTGGGCATTAACTTGAGGATCGGTCCAGGCGGTGCGTAGCAGTTCACTGGGCTGCGTGGTGGCTTGGGTGGGATAGAAGCTTGGGCTGACGAGATCGAGAATTCCGCTGAAGGCGAGGTCGTCACGGACGATCTGGGTGAATTGCTGGGAGTGAATCTTCGCGTTGTCAGCGCGAGGGCCGAAGTCGGCTACGGCTAGGCGGATTTTATCGACCCCGAGGCCTGTGCCTGCATGGAACCAAGCATCTTTGCCTTGTTGTGCGCTTATGGGCCTTGCCGCGAAGCTGAGAACGGCTACCGCGAGAAACCAACTGAAACGATTGAATTTCACTTGCACCTTTACCTCCGGTTTTCCTTGCCACGCACTGCGCGAACAAAGGAACTGCTTTAGTGTGTCAAAGACAGATCAAAGTCGAATGTGACATCCACACTGCTTCCTCGGAAATCATTCGGAAGCGGTCCAAAGTGGATGCCGTCCAGTGCGCGTTTTGCTGAATTGTCCATCGAGAGATTGCCGCTGGATTGCTCCATCTGGACATTCTGGAATGGAGCCGTCACGATTGATGCGAAAAGTCATCACGCAGCGCGCCTGGCGCGCTGCACGGACCGGCGGATCGATGGTGGACTGGAGCCAGTTCTGCCCGATGCCACGTTTCACGGATTCGATGTACCAGCCGTATCGCGCAGCAAAATCTCCGCCGGCTTGCCCTTGTACACTCACCGGGCCGGAACCGCCGCCGGCAGTGGGTGCGTAGCTGGTGGGGATATTAGGCGAGCCACCCTTCCCGTAATTTACGGCGTTGTCCGGGGGCCTTACCTTGGGTTCATCCACTTTGGATTTGTGAGTAATAGGTTTCGGCTTTTCTTTTAGGAAGGTAGGAATTTTCTCGGATGGCTTGGGAGGCTCGGGAATGGGTTTTGGTTCTTCTTTGTAGAGGCCTTTTGTGGGGTCGACGGCTTTACTCTCCGTTATCGAGGGCTGCGTGGGCATAGGGATTCCCGCGGCCGGACCGACGATCTTTACGTTGACGCTTCCTTCCGTGCCGCCAACGTCGCTCCACTGTTCGCCCGCGAAATGGAGATAGATGGAGACCGCTATCCAGAGAGCGAGGAAGAGGTGAAGGATTACGGAGTAGATGAGGAATTTTCGGAGGTCTGGGTCTTCGGCAGAGGCGCCTCCGAAACGGTCAACCGAATTGGCAGCGGCGCTATTCATGTTCCACTCATAAAGATTTAGCGCGTGCGAGCGCGTTCCGTAAGTGGCTCCGTAACAATACTAATATTACTGACGCCGGATTGGCGCAAAGTGTCTATAACCTTGGCGAAAACGCCAAAAGGAATTGTCTCATCGGCGCGAAGGAAAACAGAGTCCTGCGGTTTCTTAAGCTGGGCTGCTACCTGGGCACCAAGCTGGTGAATGTTGATGGGACTGTCGCCGAGATAGACGCGCTGGTTTTTGTCGATGGTGATGACGAGGCGCTGCTCGTTGATTTCTTTTACGGTCGTCGTTTTGGGGACGTCGACTTCGATGCCGGACTGCAGGATCGGGGCGGTGATCATAAAAATGATGAGGAGCACGAGAACAACGTCGATGAACGGGACCATGTTGATCTCGGAGAGCGTGCTCTGCGTGTTTTTGGAGAGTTGCGGCATGGGATTAGGAAGTCGACAGTCGGCAGTTGAGAGTCGAAAGTTCAGAAACTACGGAAGCCCGGAGGTTGCGATGGCGCGAGGTTCCCACAAGGTCGTCTGTTCAGTCGTGGTGGAAACCATTTTTGTGCGTTGGGTCATAATGGTGACCATAAAACGGCCTCACATAAAAGTTTTTTCGATCTGGGCTCCGACTTCAAGCGCAAAGGTGTCGAGGCGTTGCGCCAGATCACGGATATTTTGCAGAAATTGGTTGTAGAAGATGACTGCTGGGATGGCGACGAAGAGGCCAGCGGCGGTGGTGATGAGCGCTTCGGCGATGCCGGGCGCGACGGCGCGGAAGCTGGCAGCGCCAGCGTTTCCGAGTCCGGAAAAGGCGTCAATGATGCCCCAGACGGTGCCGAAGAGACCGATGAAAGGAGTCACGGAGCCGGTTGTGGCCAGCCAGGACATGCCCTTTTCGACGCGGCGAACTTCTTCCGCGGAGGCGAGTTGCATGCTAACGGTAACGGCCTGGAGGCTCTTCAATTTTCCAGTTGGTTGCGGATTGCCCGTGCCGACCTGGCTTAAGAGTTCGCGATAGCCAGCGGCATAGACGGAAGCGAAAGGCGAGCCCGCGGAAGCAAGAGCTTGCGGATTCGCTACGCCCTTTGGTGGCGCGAAAGATGCGGAGGAATTGGTCGCTTTGACGGCGAACGCGGCCGAACATGCCGAGCTTCTGAAAGATCATGGCCCAGGAAACGACGGAGAAAATTGCGAGCAGGAGCAAAATGCCGCGGGCGACCCAGCCCGTTTGTCCAAGAATGTTCCCGAGATCGGCGATAAAGACGGCAGCGGACAGAAGAATGGTGCAACCCCTTAGTTAGAAATAAATTTTCCTGACTTCAGAAACGTAGCACACGCCTACAGGGTGGTCAAACAAATGAGATGCACGACGTAAAGAGAGTGCTGCCTCTTTGGATACAGGAAGAGTGATGAGGTAAAGGAGGTTGAGGAAATAAAGGAGGTAGGAGGGTGTGTTAAACTGCGATTTGGGCTTAATGGCGCAGCATTCCTTCGCATTGTGAGGGATCGCGCAGCATGCTGCGCCACTACAAAGGCGGGATGAGCAAAACGTTTGACATCGGGTTGGAAGCACTCACTGGCGGGGCTGGTCTGCCCATTGGGGCTGACGGCGTTGCACCTATTGCCGAGGCTAACACCCTTGGTACGTTGCGGGGCACGTTTTTTCTGGAGACGTTTGGTTGCCAGATGAACGACCACGACTCGGAGAAGGTGGCTGGCGTGCTGCTTTCGCGGGGGTACCGGCAGGTGGAGTCGCCGGAAGCGGCTTCGCTGATCCTCTATAACACTTGCAGCATACGGGAGAAGGCGGCGCAGAAAGTTTTCTCTAGGCTTGGAGAGTTTGGCCTGCAGCAGAATGAGGGCCGGATTATCGGCGTGCTGGGTTGCGTGGCTCAACAGGAAGGCGAAAATATTTTCAAGCGCGCGCCGTGGGTGAGCCTGGTTTGCGGCTCCGCGAGCTACAGCAAATTGCCGGAGTTGCTGGCGCAGGTCGAGGCAGGGAATCAGCGCGTCACCGGGCTGGACAATGATACGGACGAGACGTTTGAGACACCCGTCACGCGGCGTGACAATCCGTGGCGCGCGTATTTGACGATTATCGAAGGTTGCGACAAGGCGTGTTCATACTGCGTGGTGCCTTATACGCGTGGGCCGGAGCGCAGCCGTGGCAGCGATTCGATCTTGCGTGAAGTGCGGGAGCTTGCGGAGTTTGGTTACTCCGAAGTGCAGCTGCTGGGGCAGACCGTAAATTCGTACAAAGACCCGACGTCTCGCAAGATGCGATTCTCGGAATTGTTGCTTGCTGTCGCGGACGCGCCGGGAATTCGACGCGTGCGTTTTACGACCTCTCACCCGCGTGATTTTTCGCAGGACATTGTGGATGCCATTGATGCGCAACCTAAGCTATGCAATCACGTGCACCTGCCGGTGCAGTCGGGTTCGACAAGAGTGTTGCAGGCCATGCAAAGGACCTACAGTCGCGAAGAGTATTTGCAGAAGATCGCGATGATTCGCGGGGCCGAAGCGGTCGATCAGCATTACTACGGACATTATCGTCGGTTTTCCTGGCGAGACGGATGAAGACTTCGCGGAGACGGTTAGTCTGCTGGAAACGGTGAAGTACGATGGCGTATTTTCGTTTAAGTATTCGCCGAGGCCGCATACGCCTTCGCTGAAGATGAATGACGCGATCACTGAAGAAGAGAAGGGCCGGCGTCTGGCAGCGTTGCAGGAAAAACAACGGGAGATTCAGACCATCAGGCACTTGTCGATGGTTGGGGAGACGTTCGAGACGCAGGTTAGCGCAAAATCGCGGCGCGAGAATCAGTGGTCGGGACATACTTCCTGCCATCGAGTTATAAATTTCGCTTCCCAAGAACCGATGCTTCTGGGAAAGTACGTGCAGGTTCGGGTGACGGGAGCTACGCCGAATGGTTTGGCGGGAGAGCAGGCTCCTTAACGCGGCGATTTACGGCTGCGAGTTTAGAGCGGGCGAACATTTCTCACGCCACAGACTGAAGTCTGTGCTACTCGGGAGGTCACATGGAAGTGGAGATGAAAATCCGCGGCCTGATGATGGATCCCGTAACGAACATGCCGATCGTCGTGCTGAAAGACGTGCAGGGGCAGGCGATATCTGCCGATTTGGGTTGGCGTGTATGAAGCCAACGCGATTGCGTTGGAGATTGAGAAGGTCCAGACGCCGCGGCCGATGACTCACGATCTTCTGAAGAACGTTCTGCTTGGGCTTGATGTTCTGGTTCACAAAATCGTGGTGAATGATTTGAAGGACGACACGTTTTACGCGTTGATTTGGGTCGAACGCGACGGGCAGATGATGACCATCGATTCCCGCCCGAGTGATGCGCTCGCGTTGGCGTTACGTGTGGATTGCCCGATTTTTGTGGATGAAGAAGTGTTGAAGAACTCGAAGGTCTCCAGCGCGATTACAGAGCGCAGCACCAACGAACAACTGCGCAACTGGCTCGAAGGTCTCTCCGACGATGACCTCGGCCGCTACAAGATGTAACGCTTCCTGCCGCGATTCGCAGACTGTTATTTAGTGGCAGCGTTTTCAGCCGATTGGTGTGGTCTCAGCAGATTCACCACCGACAGATTATTGTGGCGGGATGGTAAGAATCAATTGACGAACCCTGTGACGCCAGACTAGAAGTAACACAATCCCGATAAGTATCAGTGCAAGACTGAGCCCGGCCCAGAGGCCGAAAGCTCCCCAGCCCCGACGAAAGCAGAGCCATGCGCCGAGCGGCAGACCGATAACCCAATATGCGGTGAAATGGCACAGCATCGGCGTGCGTGTGTCTCCCAGGCCGCGCAGCGCGCCAGTGGCAACGGTTTGAATACCGTCGAAGAGCTGAAAGGCCGCGCCGGCCGCAAGTAGAAGTACCGTGCTTTGAATGATCGCCTTGTCGGGCGTGTAGGCGCGCGCAAGCCATCGAGGAAAGACAAGCAGAACGATGCTCGCGGCGGTCATGAACGCGGCACCGAGAAAGATGGCAGTGCCGCCGGCGTCCCCGGCGCCTTGAGGATCCTTGCGACCGATCGCCTGGCCGACGCGCACGGCGGCAGCTGAGGAGATGCCGAGCGGAACCATGTAGGTGAAGGAGACCGTATTGAGCGCGATCTGGTGACTGGCAAGAGCGACGGCCCCGAGCCGGCCGATCAGGGCCGTGACCAACGCGAAGACGCCAACCTCAAGAGTGATTTGCATCGCCGCGGGAAATCCGAGAGCGATCAGGCGCCGGATGCGGCGGATGTCAGGCTGGATGGGGGTGTGAAGCAACTTGGTGCGATGACGCCGGTCGTACCAGAGGAGATAACCCACGAGGACTCCAGCGAGATAGATGCGTGCCCAGGCGGTGGACCAGCCAGAACCGACGGTGCCCATGGCGGGAGCTCCAAGCTTGCCGTAGATAAGGAGAAGATTTCCACCGGCGTTGATGAGGTTTGCCGTGATGAGAGCGAAGGCGATGGGCCGCACGAGATTCATGGCTTGCATGCAGCGGCGGACAGCGAAATAGAGGAGTAGCGGCAAAGTCCCCCAGGCCAGTGCCTTCGAATAGGGAACCGCGAGTGCAATCACGTCTGGCGCGATGTGCATGCCGCGCAGCAATGGATCGAAAAACCAAACGGGGGCCATCAACAACGGCGCAAGGGCCAAGCTGAGATAAATGCCCTGCAGAAGAGAACGATGACAGTCTTCGCGTTTACCGGCGCCAAACGCTTGTGAGACGAGGGTGTCCAGCCCAATCAGTAATCCAGCTCCAAACATGGCGAGGACGTTTACCAAAATTCCACCAAGGCTTACGGCGGCGATGGCCACCGCGCTGTTCGGAAGGCGGCCGACCATCATCGTGTCTACGATGGCCATGCTCATCCAGCCGACTTCGGCGAGGACAAGCGGTAGAGCCAGCCGCAGTGTTGGAGCAAGTTCGGTGCGGAATGTTTTATAGCGAGTCATTTGCGCGAGAAAAGTGGAAAGAGTTTAAGCGGGCTAATGGGAAAGGCGCAAACACAGTTGCACGGGGATGGTCTGAAAGCCGGCGCAAGAAAGAGGCGGAGCGTACTATCCGAGGGGGATGGGTAACTTCGACGTCGTTCTAGACCGGAAGTCCCATTGACCGGAACGATGGCCCCCCGTAGCCTTCGAAAAGTGTTGATTTTGTGTGTTTGGCGTCAGGTTTATGGATCCGAGTGATCCAAGCCAATTCTCTGATAGCGATCTGGGATAGCTGGTAGGGCTTGTGATCTAGCAGGCTCAGGAGACAACCGTGGGAATTGGGAACATATCCAGCTTCGAAGCTCGAACGCAGAATATCCGGGCTGGGGTGCGCGTAAATTCACGCGTGCCTGTGGCGGTGGAATGGGCGGAATCGGGTCGCGCGATGCGCGCGGAGGGCTACACCGCGGACGCTAGCACGACTGGGTGCCTCGCCATCATTCCTCAAAATTTCTCAGTGGGGCAGCGCCTTGTCCTGATCAACCTGGTAAACAAGAATGCTTGCGAAGCGGTCCTGATTTGGCGAGGGCACGAAGGGCGAACCGGTTGGGAACTGGGACTGCAACTTCAAGATGCCTCGATGGATTTTTGGGGTTTGGACTTTTAGTCCGCGCATAGTACAGACCTTCGAGCGCTTTTCCTCCGTCCTCCCGTTCCTGGATTTTTCTAAACTCACACTCCTGGAAGTTTTGACCTGCTCGGTATTCGTTTTCCCAAAAAAGAACTTCTGAGTTTTCCACCGCTCTCGCTGTGAATATCCACTTTTTGCTTGCCTAGAATGGGTTACGAACGTAGAGTGGCCTAGAGCTAGGGGGCATTCTGCAAGCAGCACCCACATATAGGGACCCGGTTGCTGGATCGCGTCGGCGCGATTTACCATGCGCATAGGCGGAGGCAGAAAAGCATGACTGCCATCATCACGGTTGCAAATCAAAAAGGCGGCGTTGGGAAGACAACGACGGCGATTAATTTGTCTGCCGCTCTGGCGCATCGCGGCAAGCGCACGCTTTTGATCGACCTCGACCCGCAAGCGAATTCCACGATCGCGTTTTACTCCTCCGGCGAAATCGCCACTTCCATGTTCGACGTGCTGAGCGAGAGCCGCGCGACGATGGCATCCGTGATTAAGCCGACCAAAGATCCGATACTTTTTCTGGGGCCAGGACGTCTGGCGCTCGCCAAGCTGGAGCAAGTACTCGCGGGCCAGTTTGACGCGCCGTATCGATTGAAGGATTCTCTTGCGCCGATTTTGAAGGATTACGATTACATTGTGCTGGATACGCCGCCATCGCTGGGAATTCTGACGGTGAATGCTCTGGTGGCTTCCACGCATTTGCTGGTGCCGATTCAGGCGGCCTATTTTGCGATTGAAGGAACGGACGATCTACTCGAAACGTACGAAAGAATTCGTGCGCGTCCCAACCCTGGACTGAAAGTGCTGGGCGTGGTCATCACGCTGTTTGACAAACGTACGAATATTTCGCGAGACACGCATGGGCAGATTCGCACGGTGTTCGGCGAAGTGCTTTTCAAGACGAAAATCAGCAAGAACGTGCGGCTGGAAGAAAGTCCGGCTTACAAAGAAACGATCTTAACGTTTGCGCCGAAATCACCGGGCGCCATCGAGTACAAGAAATTAGCAGGGGAGGTTATCCAACGTGTCGAAGAGGATCGGGTTACCCGTCACGCTGAAGATGCGGCATGACGCGCACTACGTCGAATCACTGACGAGTTATAGCGGAGCGGCAGTAGGACGGATGATCCCTGTGGATCAGATCCGGCCCAATCCTGATCAGCCGCGTAAAGCGCTGGGAGATTTGCGCGATCTTTCGGAGTCGATTCGCGAGAAAGGCGTGCTCGAGCCGCTTTTGGTGCGGTTTGTGCCGCGCGAAGACTGCTACTACATCATTTCAGGGGAGCGGCGGTATCACGCTTCGCGCGCGGCGGGACTGCGGGAAGTTCCTTGTATCGAGAAAACGGCAGACGACGCGGAAACGCTCGAAATCGCGCTGATTGAAAATATCCAACGTAAAGATTTGACGCCATTTGAAGAAGCCGACGGTTTGCACCGTTTGGCGACCCAATTTGAATACACGCACGAAGATGTTGCCAAGAAAATTGGGAGAGCGCGCTCTTCGGTGACGGAGACGCTGTCGCTTAGGAATATTCCGGAGTCGTTGCGCAAGAAGTGCGTTGAGCACGGGATCATTTCGAAGTCGCTGCTTCTTCAGATCGCGCGCCAGCCGACCGAAAAGAAAATGATCGAGATGATGCACCGTATCATGCAGGGCGGGTTGACGCGAGATGAAGCTCGGCGGGAGCGTCGCGATGAGCAGGGCGGTCCTCAGCGTCCTCAGCCGTTCATTTTTCAATTTGAGCCGGAGAACGAGAGTTTCCGGTTTCGCATTCAGTTCAAGAAGAGCCATGTTTCGCGCGATGAGTTGATCGTGACGTTGCGGGAGATTCTTGGGCAACTCGAAGGAACTTCGTCGGACGCGGCGGATTCTACGGCGGCCTGAATACCTCTCGGGAAAACATCAAATCAGACAGACTGAAGTCTGTCCCACCAACCCATGGTCGAATTCAGTTCTCAGCAGATGCAGGTCTTGGAGAGGCTTTTCGCGGCTGGATTTCGACCTATCGCAATTCCTCCTTATGAGAGCGCGTTGTGTATACGCCGGGGCGAGTGTGCAGCGGTTTTGTCGCCCATACCAAATGGTGGCCTGAAACTCCTTGCGCCACCGTCGTTTCTCGTTGATGGCAATCTGAGCGTGCGGCTCAAGCGCGGCAGCGGCGAAGTGTTTGTGTGGAAGAAGACTGAATTAGCCGCCACCCCGGATCGCTTGGACGAACTGGCTTCGTTCCGGCAGGAACTGACTGACATTTTGGAGTCGCCGCCAATCGAGTAGTTCTCGTTGAATTTGCAATTCTTACGCTCCCCCCTCAAACTAAAAACGTTATGACAACTTACGACATTATTTGCATCGGTGCAGGGCCGACCGGCTTGGCATGCGCTATCGAGGCAAAACGCGCGGGAATGAAGCCTTTGGTGATCGACAAGGGCTGCTTGTGCAACTCCATTTACCACTACCCGGTCAACATGGTGTTTTTTACAACCCCGGAGCTTCTCGAAATCGGCGACTTGCCGCTGATCAGCGCAGCGGAAAAACCTGTGCGTGTGGAAGCCTTGAAGTACTACCGAAAGGCCGCGGAACACTACGGATTAGAGTTACGCCTCTTTGAGCGTGTGCTGCGAGTGGACGGGCACGACGGCGACTTTACCGTCGTGACGCAAACGGAGAAGGGAACCGAGGAGCGATACACATCCAAGAAAATCTGTGTCGCCACCGGATACTACGATCTTCCGAATGTGATGGGCATTCCCGGCGAGGAATTGCCGCACGTGTCGCACTATTACACGGAACCTTTCGAATTCTGGAACCAGGACGTTGTGGTGATCGGGGGCAAGAACTCCGCTGCCGAAACCGCGCTGGATCTGTTTCGCAATGGCGTGCGAGTTACCTTGGTGCATAGAAACGCGGAGTTGGGCGCTTCGATCAAATATTGGGTGCGCCCGGATATCGAAAACCGGATCAAAGCGGGAGAAGTCAAAGCGCTGTTCGAGACGCGCGTGAAACAAATCACGAGAGATGAAGTCATCGTGCAGAATGGCGCGGGCGAGAAGCGATTGCCGGCGAAGCAGGTTTTCGCATTGACCGGCTATCATCCGGACTATGCATTTATCGAAAGCCTGGGCGTGCGACTCGATCCCGACACGCGAAGGCCTGCGCTTGATCCCGATACGCTCGAAAGCAACGTGCCTGGGATTCATCTCGCGGGCGTTGTTATCGGCGGCCGTTATACGGGGGACATTTTTATCGAAAACGGCCGTTTTCATGGCAAGCAAATCATTGAAGCGTTGAAGGCGTGAGCGATTCCGTCGCGCTTAGAACTTAGCTATTTGCCCGTGCAAAGGACGTTTGTTAAACTCCTAACCTATGGCATCCATCTTCAGGGAAGTCGGCGAGACGTTCAGTACGCTGGTGCAGGGTTTCAGCGTGACCTTCCGAAATATGTTCCGGAAAACGGTCACGGAAAATTATCCGTTCGAACCTGTGCATTTTCAGCCGCGCTACCGCGGGATTCACGTGCTACACCGCGACGAGTCTGGGCTCGAGAAGTGTGTAGGATGTTTTCTCTGCGCGGCCGCGTGTCCGGCAAATTGCATTTATATTGAAGCCGCGGAAAACACCGATGCCAGCCGTATTTCCGCCGGCGAGCGTTACGCTAGCGTTTACAATATTGATTATTCACGCTGCATTTTCTGCGGTTACTGCGTGGAAGCATGCCCGACGGATGCGATTACGCACGGACACGGCTTTGAGCTCGCCACCTACGACATCAATTCTCTGATTTACCGCAAAGAACAGCTTCTGGAAAAACAGCCTGTGGCTCCTGCCGCCGGACGTTAACACCACTTACTCTTTGAACCATTAAAGCTTCCGCCGTTCAGAGGCGTCCAGTATTTTTCTGCCCGCATATCTAGCGCTCGTCCGCCTGCCCAGAGAAGCTGCGTCCTATAACTCATATAAAGCAGCCAAGACGTAACACTGCACTGGAGTGCGGTTGCGGGAGGATGCGATGCGACTTGGAGGCGGTGGCGAGATGCAGTTCCGGGAAGCTCTCGAGTTAGAGAGAGGAACGAGGGCGGGAAGTGCGTTTGCGCGCGCTCCGCTGAGCGCACCTGTGAGGCGCATCGTAGAGCGGAGTGTCGTTGGCATTTTTCGTGCAGGAGCAATCAAAAAGCTCCCCATAACGAGCAAAAACTCAGGATGGCCCCGTATTTTCGGTCAGTGGGACCGTTCGATCCGAAAAAAAGTTATCGGACACAGAATGCGTGGCGGAGTTGCGGGAATCGCGATTGGGACGCAAGTTCGGTTCGCTCGCGGAGCGTTCACGTTCCTGCAAAAGCAGACGCGCGAGGGTTGCGTTGGTGTGGTCGTCCATCCATTGATCAAGCAGCGCTCCAATCTCCTTGCGGATATTAGCCGCATGGGACAGACGCGAGAGCTCAAAGCTTTGCAACGAGTTCTTGGAAGCTGAGAGAAGGAACTCCCAAGGGGGCTGGGTCGAACGAGTGGTCACAGGGACCTCCGTAACGGGGACGTGGCGAATATTAGCTGATAAGTAAGACAAGTCAAGAATACTGAGAGGTAATAGGCCTGTGGAAATCTGTGGAAAACTTTTTGGGCTTGGGGAGGATGAGATTGGCAGGCAAAGACCGGCTGTCGCGTGAAACCTGCCGAGAACCCGGCGCTTCGCAATTGCCACTGCGTGCCTGCAGCGCGTGCGCGGGGGACTACGAAGATCCCGACCGCACGGCGTGGACGCCGGACGAGGAAGAAGAGGACCTCCTGGCGGGGAAGATGCGAGAGAAAGCCCAGAACGGCGACGAGTTTCCTGCGCAAGAAGGATGAGCAGCGGGGAAGGAGGCGATGCGATGCGGAAATCGAAACAACGAGAGGTGGGGTCCGTAGTTCTACGAAGGCAGCGGGAGGTAATTCGCGACGTGATGCTGAGCGCGGGGCAGTGCGCGACGTGGCTGACGCTGGATGAGCTGGCGAAATTGACGCTCTACCCGCCGGCGAGCATTTCCGCGCAGCTGCGGCATATGCGAAAGCCGCAGAACGGGGCGTACACCGTGGTGAAGCGGTGCAGGACCACCAACAAGGCCATGCGCGCGGAAGGGTTCGGGTCCGTGTGGGAGTACTCGGTGATGCAGGAACGGCGTGTGCCAATCCGCAGAACAGTGCGTCGCCGGCGCAAAGTGCGAAGAGCGTTGCAGGCAGCAAGCTGTTGAACGGCGCCGCCGCAAGAAACGCATTGAGCAAATGTCGGTGGAGAAGCGAAGCGCACGACGAGTGCGCGGTGGCGGAGGAGCCATGAGTGTAAAGCCGGAACTAGCGTTTGATGTGTGCTGGGAAGTGTATCGTGGAGCGCGCGAGGTGATGGAATCGAAGCGAGGCATTTCCGCGCTGAACTGGAAGGACACCGGCAAATTTTTGTGGCGGCCCGACATTCGCCCGCGGCTCAACGAATGGGTCGCGGATTTTGCGCTGGCCGGGCAGAAGGCGCTCGAAGGGCCGGACTGGGCTTCGCGCATGGTGCTCTTTCGGCTGTACTACCTCGGCCTTGCGCCCTACGAGAATGCGCGGCATTTTCTCGGCTTGAGCGAGCGCAGCTGGGTGAATTGGACGGAGGAAGTGCGCAATCGTTGCGGGAAAGAGCTGCTGCGCCGCGGGATGTTCCCGCCTAGGAAGTACTTCACCGAACTGGCAAAGTGAACGCCGGTGAGCCCTCAATTGAGCTGCTCGGATTTGGCAAAGGAGTGCACACGAGCCCATACAAACCATTGGGCCAAGTGGAGCAAGACAAATACGAGCAAAACGTCTGTCGCGTACGAGATGTATGTACCCAATTGCATGAATATGACGTCCAGGACTGGAACATTTGAAAGGCCGAACACTCTGAACGCTGCTGGTAACTGCAGCAAGAAGCAAAGACCGAAGATAAGACACAAAAGGAAATACATCTGGCGCAAACTAGCGAGGCGCGCTTGTAGAGATGCTAATGTCGACCGAGCGGATTCTTCGGGGCCGTTCAGCAAACGCTGTCTGAGCGAGCGAAGCGCTAAGAGCGCTTGTACCAGGGAAACGATGATGTAGATAGACCCGAGAAACAGGACAAGACTGTATAACCTCGGGATCTCGGGGAGCATGGGCCATAGATTTCGTGGATTGAGGCTATCGAGGAGCAGCATCACTTAGGTATTGGACACCAAGTGAAGGTAGATCGTGCCAGGAAAAGTGAATGCAGATACGCGAGAGATGAACGGGAAGATAATGAAAGACAAGCGCAATGCCATCGACCATGAATTCCAAGCCATGACCTGCGACAAAGAGTATCAAGCCGAGACTCTCCAAATCACAGAGGAGTTTTCGGCAAGCGATGCAGAAACTATCGAGATTGCGGAACGAGATATGTCCAAGCCCTAGGGCTCAGGGTCCTTTGTGTTCGCGCTCCGCTGTCGATCTTCAGAGTATGAGCGGATCGCCGACGCGGAGGAGCTTGCCGTGTTCGGTGCTCGGAACGCGAGTGTTGGTGGCTAGGCGGTAGAAGTGGTCGAAACGTTCGGCGGGCGCCCATGGCGGCAGTTGCGCGCGGCGCAGCTCGATGAAGTGCTTCTGAAACCCGACCATATCGGTACCAGTTTGTGATTCGCGGGCGGGAACGGGGCAGCGCGCACACGGGTTGCTGCCCTCGAACGCGACATCGCCGATGCGAAAGCGCACAACTCTGGTTTCGGACTCTGCGAAGAGTTGATCTTCCCAGAAGGGCGGCAACTTTTCTGACGCGCTCGCAGATCCGTCCTCGTCACGGGCGTCCGCGGAGCCGACGCCGTCGATTTCGAGCGTGGTGCGGAAACGCCGGCGGGCTTCGTCGAGCGTCATGCCGGGAAACCATTCGCAAACCGTCTCGAGCGACGCCGTGGAAACAATCGTTGGTCCGGCGGCGAGCCCGTCATCCGGAAAGCCCTCGCGGGTGTAGCGAACCTGAATCGCCTGCTCGAAATACATGCTGAACCATTCCGCGGCGCCTTCTGTGTCACCTGGAAACGCGAAAGTCATCGCGGGGATGTCGCGCCTGTCGCCGGGAACGGTAAGCGTAACGGAACTAATGTCCGAAGCGTACGCCGCGCGTATGAGGTGCATGGCGGCAGTTCGCTTGGCGTTGACCCAACGGTTGTCCGCGGAGTAAAGAGCCCAGACGCGGTCGAGTTCAAGGCCGCCATTCGGTCCGATGCGGGCTTCGTTCACCGAGAGGGGGTCAAGCGCTTTGATGGGATGCAGACGGATATTCGCGAGGCGCGGCGTTGTTCTCTCGTAGGCCACATACAGAGTCTAGCAGAGCGCTGACGGCAAAAAGGGCGGCGGAACAAAAGTATTCGCCCCTTTAGCAAGTCTTGACCCCAGCCTAGTCCGCTGAAGCCGCCGACGCCGACGGTGCTTTTTTCTTTTTGGCCATCTGTTGCACGGTGAAGAGCAACAACGAGCGATCCTGCGGGTCCATCTTGCTCAGCAGGTGTCTGAGCTTGCGCATGAACCGGAGGTCTTTTCCCGAGCTGCCCCACGTATTGGATCCGGATTCGGTCCAAGAGGATGGAATGTCCTTCTGGGGCGGCTGGTCTCCATCGTAAAGAAGTTGATAGAGCGGCATTTCGAGCGCTCGAGCCAGTTTTTCCAGTGTCTCGATAGCGGGAACGGTGTGGCCATTCTCCACGCGCGAAAGATAGCAACGCAGCAGGCCAGTTCGTTTTTCAATATCACCTTGGGAGAGTTTTTTTTCCTCGCGCAGGACGCGCAAGCGTTCGCCGATGATCATGCGTAGCTCCTCGGTAAAACTGCTCCGCCGCGCAGGCTGGGTGCCAGCTGGAGTGACTGGACTATAAACTATCCAATCGGTGTTAGTCTAGGGAATTACAATAGATGCTGCGGTGGAAATCTCCTGTCGCCGCCGCACGTGGCGACCCGGCGAATGCTCAGAGCCAGTCTGGCCAACTGCATTGTGTACAAGCCGGGCACACCACCGATTTTTGCGTCCGTGGGAAGAAAACCGGGCGTCATGACTCGGCTGGATTTATTTCATGCAGACTTCTCCGGGCAATCAGCCGCCCGCGGCAGACCCGTGGCCGGCGACGATGGATTTGTAGCCGCAGGTTCCAGCTTTCTTCATGGCCTCGATGGCCTGCGCGGCGGTCATCAGCGGCGTTGTCTGAACGTGAGCAACCGCGCCGCCGGCGGCGAAGGCGATGGCGATAGCCGCAGCGGACATGTTATCGGGCATCTCGGTGATGGCGATGACGTCGAATGGGCCGAACGCGAAAAACGCCGAATGGAGTTTTCCGCCGAGCTTCTCGATTGGCGTGCGGACAATATCGAGCCGGTCCTGTGGATCGGCCATCAGGCGGGCCCAGGCTTCCTTGGTGTAACTGACTTGGTGGCAATAATGAGGCATGGTTGATCTCCTTTTCGTGCAGGTGGGAAAATTACCGGGGGAAGTGGCGACTATGCTCTTGAAAACAAAGGGTGTCAAGAAAAAGTAAATTTTTTTAAAGATTTCTCTTGACAAAAATTGAAAACATGGTACACTTTCCCTCGTAGAAAAGTGCGCTCCGACTCAGTCGGGGCGTTTTGCATTTTAGGGCGAAAATCTGCCGCTCCCCTCGAACACCCGAGTTCTCGAAAAATCGAACATTCATTTCCAAGTTGTGGTTGGCGCCTCAATCGACGCGATCGCCTAAGTGTCTTTACCCGAGCGACTTCCGTCCGTACTCACAGATCTTGGTAGCGCCGGCATCTTGCCGGCAACTTTCGCAATCACGCTGAACTACAAACTTGCCGGCTGGAAGCCGGCGCTACACGGAACGCACGTTTGAGTCATGTAAGCACGTCTGGGATATAAGGAGGCAAGATGCCTAGCTATCAAAACGTGGTACCGCCAAGTTCACTTTCCCCAGGTGACGTGGGATTTAGCTTCAACAACGAGACGTTTCCCGGGAGCGCCCAGGCTGGCAGCCAGTTCGCTCTGCCGAGCTACGCGGGCCAGCCGGATACCGGCACAGCGGTACGCTGGCAAACGATTTTCGGCACGGCCCCGACGGCGGTAAGCCTGATTCTGCAGGGTGCCATGGCGGATGTGGATACGGAGTATCAGACCATCGACACCACGACGAACACGGCGGGCGAAGCGCGCACCGTGACGGGAGTGCAGGCGAAATTTTTGCGGATCAAGTTTTCGTCGTCCACCGGCGGCGCCGGGCTTACGGCGAAGCTTCTCGTTTAATCCGCAGGAATCTATTGGGAGTCGCGCCTTGGTAGCGCCGGCATCTTGCCGGCAGATTTTACGATCGCCGCAACCTACAAACCTGCCGGCTGGAAGCCGGCGCTACACGGAACGATCCCCTTCGTCACAGGAAATGACATCATGCGGTGCATTGCCTATCGCGCGTCCCGGAAATGCGTTAACGCCTGGACGGCATGCAAAAACCGCGCCGAAAAGAATTCGTTGTTCTGCAGTAGCCACCTCCGAGCGATCTGCGGAGTTTATCTGGGACTCTGCGTTACCGGTTTTCCGGAACGGATGCATGTGCGCAGAACGGCAGCGAACTCCGGGTCGGCTGGATCCAAGCAACCGTGAACTCGGCACCGAGTAACGAAAAGCGATCGCAGCGCGCAAAGCGCTGTGGATCGACGCACGACCCCGGCTCGCCGGGACAGGTTCGCCGGACGCGCGGCGTCACCCCGGCACAACGGAGCGAATCTCCGAACATGAAAAGCAATGGCCATGACACGAGCACCTCGAAAGTGAACGGTCACGGTCCCGTTTCAACTTCCCGCACGGCGCAAGAGACAGATGCGCCGTTCGATAAGGGCAGGGCTGCGTCTGACGATGCACGCGATTTTCCCGCTGTGGCCGGAGCCTCCGCCCCGGCCGGTAAGGAACGCGATGCGTGCGCTGAGGTGGCTCCGTCCCTCGAAGGCGAAACGAAGCACCAGCCCAAACCCAAGAAAAGCGGGAAAAAGGCTGACGGGGAAACGCCGCCCGTCCCAAGCGATGGACACGGGACGAGCAACAACAAGAAGGGCAAAGAAGAGGCAGATATTCCGCCTGGCTCGAAACCTCTTCCGGCAGACGGCGTGGGATTTGTGGATGCCATGCATGCACACGTGGATCTTTATCTGGCTTGCGCAAGGCTGGTGAAATCGGGCGACGAGAAGATTGCCCAGCGCATGGTCGAACGTTTGCTGGAAATGTCTTACGGAAAAAGTCCTGCTCCAGCCGGAGATGAAATGCCGCAGATCATCTTCGACCCTCCGCAGCCCATCGAGGATTAGACGATTCGCACCAAACCGCACGGTTAACAAAAGTCTCTAGGAGAAAAGCCATGGCGACGACAAACGCTACAAGTACGACCGGCAACGCGCATCTCGAGTTCATTGGAATGATCGTGGAAATCGCGGGAGTGGCGTCAGCGGTGGCCGGTGTGGTGCTGAGTCTGCATCATTGGCCCGCGGCTGCCGCGCTGATCGGCGGCGGCATGGCCTACGTGATCGGCAAAAAGCTGCGCGCGTCGTAAGGCTTCCTCTTTCATTCGGAGTCGGCGGTGCGGTGCAAAAGTGGAGCAATATGCGACCTCTCCTCGATCTCAGCCGAAAGAGAAAGCCGACGGTGAGGCAAGGCCTGAACCTCGATGGCTTTTATAAGCCTTTCCCGCAGCAACGGCTGTTTCACGACTCGAAGGCCAAGTATCGGCTCTTCGGTGGCGCGGCCGGCCCTGGCAAGACCAAAGCGCTGCTAATGGAAGCGATTCGTCAGGCTGATAGAGTGCCCGGTTCCGATGGGCTCCTGTTGCGTCGCACGTATGGCGAGCTGGAATCCTCGCTACTCGCGTACTTTCGGCGCGATGTGCCTCGCGAGTGCTACAAGAAGTACAACGAGTCGAAGCACGTCGTGACCTGGCGGAACGGTTCTACGACGCGTTTCGGCTACTGCCGGAATGAAAACGACGTCTATCGATATCAGGGCGCCGAGTTTTTGTTCATCGGGCTCGATGAGCTGACGCACTTCACTCTGAAGCAATGGCAATTTCTTACTTCGCGCAATCGGTGTCCCGTGCCGGGCAGCAGGTGCAGCATGGCCGGCGCGACGAATCCGGGGAATATCGGTCACGCCTGGGTGAAAGCGTTGTGGATCGATCGCGTGGCACCGCCGGGGTTCGAGCAGTCAGGGCAATACCATCGCAACGATTACGAGTTCATTCCCGCGCGGCTTGCGGACAACCCGATCTACGCGACCGACGCGGATTACCGCCGCACGCTTTCGGTATTGCCCGAGCATCTTCGTAAAGCATTTCTCGACGGCGACTGGAACGTTTTCGCCGGACAGTATTTCGACCTTTTCGATTACGGCCGGCACACCGCGCGGCCGGAAGAGATACGGCTCGAAGCGTGGTGGCCGCGCTGGATTTCGATCGACTGGGGCTTTCAGCATCCCAGCGCGGTGTATTGGCACTGCAGCGTACCAGTCGACAGTCGACAGTCAAAAGTTGAAAGTAAAAGCACTCCCAGCCTTTCGAGAACTTCTTTCGACTCTCGACTGTCGACTGTTAACTCTCGGATCGTCACTTACCGCGAGTTCGTACAAAGCGGCCTATCGCCGCGAATGCTCGCGCAGGGAATTGCCGAACGCAGCGGCCGCGAAAACATCAGCGAAGTATTTCTTTCGCCGGATGCGTTCGCGCATCGCACCGCCGAAGCCTCCATCGCAGAGCAACTCGGCGATGTCCTGACGCTGAACGGAATGCCGCGCCCAGCAGTCGCCGACGATGACCGCATCGGCGGATGGCAGCTCATGTACCAGATGCTGGAATCCGACGCGTGGGTCATCACCGAAAACTGCGAGAAGTTGATTGCGTGCATGCCGACGCTGGTACGCGACGTGGGCCGCGTCGAAGACATTCGCAAAATGGACGGCGATGATCCCGCCGATTCCGCGCGCTATGGATTGGTCTCCGGCGGAAGAATCGCTGGTGTTGCGGCGGCCTTCGCGCCGTCCAGGGCGGGGCAACCCCCGCCCCTAAAACCGCCAGGAAGCGGCGCGCATTTCGTCACGGGCATGCCTCTGGCGGAACAAATTGCGCGGCAGGTCAGCGCCACAGAGCCGACGTCGCAAGCGATTCACTATCAGCGCCTCGAAGCCGAAGCCCGTAAACAGTTCCGGCCCAAGAAATTTCCACGGCGGCAGTGGTAGCACATGGCGGGTGGCGCAGACTTCAGTCTGTGCAAACTGTAAGTGTTGGCAAATCTAATGCGCACAGGCTGAAGCCTGTGCCACTGGTGCTCCATGCTCGATTGGTTTCGCAGGATGCTGCAGCTGAAATATGTAGGCCTTCTCGAGGCAGACGTAGCGCGACTGCGCGCAGAGAATCGCGCGCTAATGAATTCGTTGCTAGGGACGGCGGGGTTTCCACCGGTGGAATTTCCCGAAATCGCTAAACCGCACGCGTTGCCGCGAGTCCGCAAGCGAAGCTGGCACCAGATTCAAGCGTGGCGGGCAAACGGAGCGGTTCGCGTCAGCTCTTCCAGCGCAAATTCCGCGAACGATGGGAAAGATGCGGTGGGGTGAGACAAAAAATAGGCGGCTCAAACGAGCCGCCAAAAATCGCGCATTGGGCGCGACTGAGAGCCGCAATTTAAGAATACTCCAGGGCTTGTGCATTTCAACCGTAATCGCACGGAAAAAAAGAGAGTCAGAATGGACCTGTACCCCACAACTGATATTTTTGCCGACACGTCCGGCGCGATCGCACCGGCGGATGGAAATTACGCGCCGAATGCATCGCCAAACGTAGCGCTGGGTGCTAGCGGCGCAGCTGTCTCCGACGCGCGCGATGACGGCGACGAGAGCGACCTCGACGCCGAATTTGTAGGGGCACGGCACGCCGTGCCCGTTCCAGCGGCCATGGTCGACCTCGGCCCAAACAACGAGCGGCTGGAAGACGTCAAGCCGGAGCTAGTCAACGCACTGCGCGAACTCGTCCGGCAATATCGCCAGGAAGGCATCGTCGCGCGGCGGAACGAAATCCGCCGCATTCGCCAGGCGCGCCTCTTCTGGCAAGGATTGCAATACGCCTGGTGGAATCCGAACGACATGAACTGGCATATGCCGTACGAAAACCGCTCCAGCGACGACCGCGAACTCGAGGACATGCCGCGGTATCAGTTCGTCACGAATTTTTACCAGGGATTCGGGCTGTCGTTTGTCGCCGTGCTTTCGCAGGACGTCCCGAGCGTGCGGTTTTATCCCCAGTCCGCGCAGTCGTTGCAGGACATTGGCGCGGCGCGCGCGGCCAGCGACGTGGCTGATCTGATCGAGCGGAACAATGAGGTTGAACAGCTACTCACTACGATCGGATATTTTTTGTGGACCGACGGCAAGCTTGGCGCGTACGTGCGGTATGTGGCCGATGGGCAGCGTTTTGGTTTTCACGAGGAGCAGTTGCTCGCGGCGCTCGAGATCCCGCTGGGCGAAGATAAATACGTTTGCCCGAAATGCGGCAAAGAGACGGCGGCGGACACGGATTCTGTAGGGGCGACCCTTGGGTCGCCCGGTGAAGATGGTGGCGAGGCATCAACGGGCGGGGCCCTTCGAGAAAACTCTGGGCAAGCAAGCCCCGCCCCTACCGGGGATTTGGAGTGCGCCGGATGCGGCGCGGAATTATCAGCGGCTCATCTGCGGCGGGCCGAGCGCGTGACGGTGCCGCGCGTCATAGGAACGCGGCGCGTTCCGAACGGGCAGGAAGTCATCTCCATCGCCGGTGGACTGGAATTGAACACGCCCGTCTGGGCCAACGAAATGCACGAGTTCCCGTACCTGCAATGGCAGGCAGAGGTGCATCGCGCAAAGTTGAAGGCCGCTTATCCGAACGCGGCAAACAAAATTGAAGCCGCGCCATCGCAAGGGCCTGACGACGTCTACGCGCGCGTTTCGCGGATAAGCGTCGAGCAGGGATTGCCTTCGATCCATCCTGGTGACGCGCTGATGAATTTGATCACGTTTGACCGAACGTGGCTGCGGCCGTGGGCGTTCTATTCGATCGAAGACGAAGCGGTGCGCAACGAGCTACTGTCGATGTTCCCCGACGGCTGCTACTGCGGCTTTGCGGGTGACGTGTACTGTGAATCGCGTAGCGAGTCGATGGATGACCACTGGCGCGTGTTGCATGCGCTTCCTGGCGATGGACAGAATCGGCCGAGCGTCGGCGATTCGCTCGTGCAAGTGCAGGAACGCTACAACGTGCTCTCGAATATGCAAGCCGAGACGTACGAATACGGCATTCCGCCGATTTACGCGGATCCACAAGTGCTGGATTTCGATGCGTTGGCGAATCAGACTGCGGAGCCCGCCGCGCACTTTCCGGCTCGCGCACGGCCGGGACAGCCGCTCGCCGCTGGATTTTTTCAGCCGGCGCCGGCGCAAGTGCCGCCGGATCTCGTTCGCCATCAACAGGATTTGATCGGACCGGTGGCACAATTCCTGACGGGTATGTTTCCCGCAGTCTTTGGCGGAAACATGGAGGACGTGAAGACCGCGTCGGGCTATGCGATGGCGCGCGACCAGGCCATGGGCCGCTTGGGAATGGTGTGGCGCCGCACGAAGCAATTTTATGCGGATGTGCTGCTGCTGGCCGTCGATTGCTTCCGCAAGAATCGCCCGGAAGGCGCAGAGATTCCGCTGCTCGGGCCCGACGGTGTGCTTGATGCACGCATGATTCGCACCGCCGATTTGAAGGGCAACATTTGCGTGCATCCGGAGGCCGACGAAACATTTCCGCGGCTGAAGTCGCAACAGCGAGCAGTGTTGCAACAATTGTTCTCGCTGAACGATCCGCTCATTCAGGAAGCGCTCGCCGAGCCGGCGAACATCGGGTACATCAAGAACGTGCTGGGCCTGACGGAATTGGTTATCCCGGGCGAGGATTCGCGCAATAAGCAGTTGCGCGAGATTCAACAGTTGCTGGCGAGCGCGCCGATTGTGATTTCGATGCATCCGTCGGGCACGGCACACGCCGGCACGGACGACGTGACCCGTGACCCGCGATCTGTGTCCCGTGAAAATTCAAACACCTCAAGCGAAGCTGGTGTTTCTTCCACGGATCACGGGCCACGGGCCACGGATCACCCTTCGCAAACTCTCGTGCTGCCATCCGTTCCGGTCGATCAACTCCTTGATGACCACGCCGTGGAATTTGAGGAGTGCAGGCGTTGGGCGAACTCCGAAGCCGGCCAGTCCGCGAAAATGACCAATCCCGCGGGATTCGCTAACGTCCGCGCTCACACGGAAGCGCACTTGCGCGCGATGAGTTTGGCCACGAATGCTGGCGCTGGCCCCAACAGCACGGCAGGCACGGGTCCTAAAGCGCCGACAGCCACGTCAAAAGCGAAGGAAAAGTAATGCAATCCGCAAACCAGAGTAGCGTGCCGAGTGAAGTCTCGCGGGCGAACGGGCAAAGTCATCCGCATGAGCTTTTCATGTTGACGGACGAGCAGATTCTCGAGATCGGGCCGGAAGCCCAAGACGTGGAAGTCGCGGAGGTAGCGCCGGCATCCTTGCCGGCTTCTTCGTCTCAAGCACAAAACAGCCGGCTGGAAGCCGGCGCTACCGGGAACTCGGATGCGCAAAATGCGCGAGCGTCGAACACAGAAACGCTGGATCGGCTGAGCGGTCAGACACAAAGCGCGCAGGCTCAAAGCGCACAGGCAGGAGTGCCTGTGCTACTTGAGCCGCCTGCTTGGCTTGCTGAGGCGATGAACGATCCGCAGCGCGGTACCGAAGCGCGGGCGCTTTGGGATGGCGCGCAACGGGCGGAGAAAGAGGCGGCTTCGTATCGCGAAGTGTTTCCGAAGCCGGAACAGGCGCGAGCGGCGGCGGAGCGTGCGCGGGTGCTAGACGACATTGATCGTGCGTACTTTGCAGGGGACCCATCGCAGCGGGCGCAACTTGCCGCAATGATGATGCGCGAAGATCCCGCGGCGTTTCGCGAAATGGTGTTTGAGGGATTGCGCGCGCTCGAAACGAATGGTCAAGCGGGAAGAATACGCAGCGTCGCGTCCGCTGTAGGGGCGACCCTTGGGTCGCCCGGTGGTGATTACGCCGGGATCTCAACAACGCAAAAGAGCGGGGTCCTTCGAGAAAACTCAGGGCAAGCAACCTCCGCTCCTACAGGGCAGGCTAACCCTGGCGCGCCGCTGCGCGATCACTCGGCGCAGCAGGCGGATCTCGCTGCGTATGCGTCGTTTGAACGCGCGGCGAATGAAGACTTGGAGCGCAGCGTAGGCAACGCGATCGAGCGGACATTGACACATGCTTTGCCAACTCTGGTGAACGCGGGCAGTGCCTCCGGCATGGGCGCACAGCATGCTGCGCCACTACAAACAAGATTGGCCGCCGCGATCCGGCTAGACGTCGAGAGGGCGTTGCAAGGCGACCGCCAGCTTGGCGAACAAGTCGCACAGATTTTGTCGGGCAAGCGACTCGACAACGAAACACGCGCGCAGGTCGTGGGGTTGATAGGCGAACGCGCGCGGCAGCTGGTTCCTGGCGCTACGAAGCGTGCGCTGAGTGATTGGACGCAGACAACTTTGGCCGCCCATCGCGCTAGAAGCGCGGCCTCCGATGCGACGTCCGCAAGAAGGGAAGTGGCGCCTGCCGCGGCCGGATTGCGCGATCTGCCGGCTAGCAAACAGAAGGAATCTGATCGCCCATCGCGGAGTGACGAGAGACCCACGTCCAAGAGGAGAGTCGATTACCGCAGAGTGAGCGACGACCAGATTCTCGATCTCTAGAAAAAACATAATTCAAGCTCCGGTCTTCCATTTTTCGGCGCCTTCTCAAGAGACGCCCGCGCGATTCCGAAACGCGCATGAACACGCACGATTCCGCGTAGGGGCACGATACATCGTGCCCTCACAGGCGAGAACTCATCGCAACTCGATTTCGGTACGCAGCAATCATGTTGGCCGCTTCGCGGCCACCTGAAAATTAAGGAGAACAACAGATGCCAGCACAAGCAAACGCGAACGTCGTCGCGTTGCAGCTCGAGAAGGTGCGCGACAAAGTGCCACTGCTCTACGAGCGCGACGACATTTTACTCACCATGATCCAGCAGCGCGGGGACGTGGAGAAAGTTTCCAGCCGCAACATGCGCCTGCCGTTGCAGGTGAATCCCGGCGGCAAAGCCGGTTCGTACAACGCCGACGGCGGCGACCTGGGCCGCGGCTCGGGCACTGCCTATGACGTCGCGCAAGTCTCGCCTATTTTCTTCCGCTTCGCGATTGAAATCACGAAGCTCGTGGAATACGCGACCACCGGCCGCGACCGCGCCATCGAAAACGCCACCAAGCGCGAAGTGGCCAACGGAATGAAACAGTTCCGCGCATTTCTCGACAAGCTGATGCAGACGGCGGGGAACGGCGTTCTCGGCACGATCAACAGCATCGCCAGCACAACGTTCACGATGACCGTGCCTTACGGCGCGGCTCTTGTCTATCCCGGCCAAACCATCCAGATTTACGACACCACGCTGACCACCAACCGTAACGTGGCCGCCAGCGTAACCACCACCGTGCTCAGCGCCGATCCCATCAACGCGCAGACGATCACTGTGGACAACGTGCCCGCAGGCACTGTCGCCACTGACGTGATCGTGCACGATGGCCTCACCGGCGCGCAGCCCGTGTCGCTCTTCGGCATCAAATATCACCAGAACAACGCGACGACCGGAACGTGGCTCAACCTCAACCGCGCCACATATCCCAACCAGTTGCAGACGCCGCGCGTCAACGCGGGCAACGCCGCGCTCACTCCGTCTAACGTTCGCCTGGCCATCAACAAGGTCCGCAAATCGCTGGGCATCAACCATATCTCCAAGCTGATCGCGTACATGGCGGTGGAACAGGAACACGCCTGGGAAAATCTGGGCATCACCGTCAGCCAGATCATCAAGGAAGGCGGCAGCGACGGCAACGATCTCGATCTGCTCTTCAGCGGGCGCAAGACGATGAGCGGGATTCCGATCAAGTCCAGCGTGAACGCCGACCAGACGCGCGTGGATTTCCTCGATCTCTCGCACTGGGGCCGCGCCGTGCTCAAAGACATCGACTTCTACGAAGTCAATGGCAACACGGTGTTTCCGATTTACGGCGCCAGCGGCGGCATCGCGGCCAGTTACATCTTCTACTTCGACACCGCGTTTCAGGTGTGGGACGACTCGCCGCGTACCGGCGCGTTCATCGACACACTGGCGCGGCCCAGCGGCTACTAAACAGCAGAGACTCGCAACTGGTGAATGGATGCCCGAATCACGCAACCGTAGGGGCACGATATATCGTGCCCCTACACCACCGCCTACTCGGCGTGTCTCGAGACATGGCCGCGATCGCGCTCAACCACAAATTCTTGTCCTTCGAGAAACGCACGAGACGCCGGAAAACGTGGCGCGGCGCCTCGAACGTGCCGGCGGCATCAACCGTTTTGGCGAGCCGAACTATCGCGCGATTTGGGGATGGAACCGGCTCGCGTGGATTGGCGGAAAATTCGAGGAGTACGATCCCGCAACGGGGTCGTTGCTCCGCGAAGTCGTTGAACTACGGCAGGAACCAAAGTATCCAGCGGTCAATCGTTGGCACATCGAGCGGTGGGTCGCGCCGGAAGCGTACGGCTCGCCGCGCTCGTGGTATGCACAGACCCTCGAACGCGAAAATGGCATCAGCATTCCGGCGCTCGGACCGTATCCGTCGCGCGGAGAGTACGAACATTGCTTTACGCTCGAGGGAGCCACGCGGAGAATTCTTGCAGCTCACGCCGACCGCGGCAGAACATATTGCGCGTGCCATCGAGTTTTCACGACATCTGCCGCGTTCCAGGAAACGGAATTCCGTGGATGAGCGGGAGCGGCGTGAAGATCGCGCCTACGATGCCTGGGCGTACGACCAGCTCGATAACGCCGTCCCGGCGTTTCACAAACAGCCCTTCGTCGCGGTGGCCTAACGCATGAAGCGAATCGAACTAAAGCAATTTGAGATTTGGGCAAAGGGCGTCGTTGCCGCAGCGATTAGCGGCGGTGCAGGTGGTGTGCTTACGGGGCTTGCGGCCGTGGGCATTGATCCGCAGCATTTTAATTTGCAAACGGGGATGGGTGCGACGCTGCACATTGGCGCGGCAGCGGCGTTGATCAATGCGGTCATCGGCGTCGCGGCATATTTGCAGAAGTCGCCTCTGCCGGCGGAGTAGCACAGGCACTCTTGCCTGTGTCGCGATGTCGCCAACTCGCAGCACAAAACCGCACAGGCAAGAGTGCCTGTGCTACGGGAACTCACTATGCCAGTCGTAGGATCAAGCGCGTACAACTCGGCGGGACAGATCACTGCACTTGTGCGTTCGCTGTTGAACGATGCGCAAGGGAATTTGTTCACAGACACGGTGCTGCTGCCGTACGCAAATTCGGCGTACCGCAAACTGCAGCGTGCGCTCGGCAACGCGGGGGGCGGCGGTTTCATCCAGGACGACGTGCTGCTCGTCGTTAGCGCCGTGACGGAGACAGACTCGTCCCTGCAAGTCTCGATTACTGACGCTACCGCGCCGCCCAATCAGCTGCCCACCGATCTTCTCGTGCCGGTAAAAATCTGGGAGCGGCCGAACGGCTCGACCGACGATTTTCTGGAGATGGTAGATCTCACGCAGCACGGCGGTTTACCTTCGCGCGAGCAGGACGTGACGCTCAGCGTCTGGGAATGGCGCGCCGACGGCATCTATTTTATCGGCGCAGCGCAGGACACGCAGATTCGCCTGCGATACTCGAAAGCGTATCCCGACTTTACGGATTCCACGTCGCCAGTTCTGGTGCGCAATTCGCAGGAAGCCATCGCGTATGCGACGGCAGCTCTCGCCGGCTGGGCACGCGGCAGTCCACTCGCGGAAAAGTGGGACGACGCGGCAGCCGACGCGATCGAGGATCTGGTCAGCGCAGCCGTTCGCCGCGAACAGCAATCCGCGCGGCGACGCCGGCCATTCTCTTCGCGCAGCGGCTACACGCCGTTCTGAAGAAGGAAATAAAGGAAGTTGAGGAGGTTAAGGAAATAGAGGAGAACGGCTGCGGCGCAAGGCTTCGCTAGCCCCAAAGAGTGGCATCTTTTCCTCGGCCTCATTTACCTCCTTCACCTCATTTACCTCGGACATCACGAGCTTGAAATCTATTTGGAGCCAATCATGCCAATCACGATTACGCTTTTGCCGAGCAACGAAGACGGCTCGGGCAGCAACTTGTTTTACGCCATCGGTACGCTCACCTTTTCAGGTAGCTACCCAACGGGTGGCGACACGCTGGATTTTACTACCGTCGCCGACAAACTGCCGAGCGACCAGATTATCCAGGTATTTGCCGACAGCCAGAATGGCAACGCGGGTTATTACGTGCCGGTGCAGGGAACCGCGTTCAACAATTGGAAGCTCAAAGCCTTCTCGGGCGGCGGCACAGAGCTAACCGCCGGCGCATATCCTGCCAGCGTTACGACTGACGTTGTGCAAATCACCATCACTGCGCGCAAACTGCAGTAGCTCGCCATGCAACGAACGAATCCACACTTTCGCCGAGGCAGTCGCATGATACGATCAAAAATCGCGTCGCGTTTTAGACGCGCTATAACGATGGGTTTTTTCTGTGCACTCGTAGCGCTGGCCCTTCACGTTTGGCCGGGCGTCGTCGCACCGACGCACGCGCAGGGAACGCGCAAGGACGACATTGTCTTCAATTCGCGCGGGATCCCGCTGGCGGGAGCCACCGTGCGCGTCTGCAGCATGCCTGCGTCGGGGCAGCCTTGCGCGCCGCTAGCGCTAATTTATTCCGATGTCGGCCTGACGCAAGCCCTTGCCAATCCGACCACCACCGACGGCCTCGGCAACTATTTCTTCTACGCAGCTTCTGGAAAATACGAAATCGAAATCTCCGGGCCGGGCATCACGACCAAGCAACTTCCCAATGTCGTTCTGCCCAACGATCCATCTTCGCCGACGTTTAGCGGAGCGGTCAGCGCCTTTTCGCTGAGCCTCGGCGGAAATCTCACCGTCTCAGGCAACACTACGGTGGTGGGCTCGCTGGCCAGCGGCACGCTGACTTTGAACAACCAGGGCACGCCGCCGGGCGCGGCCGGCGCGGGTACGGTGAATCTCTATACAAAATCCGCAGACATGCGGGTGTACTACAAAGATCAGACCGGCACGGAGATCGGTCCACTCGGTCCAGGCAACGGCGCGCAGACCAACGTCTCCAACACGTTTACCGCAACACAAAACATCGCCGCGGATTTCCACACCAAGGGGCCGAATCCGTTCTACGACGTCACGCTCTTTGGCGGGTACGAATATACGGGGACGCAGCCTTCGACCACGGGGACGATGAGCGCGAGCTCGACCGCTTTGACGCTCGCCTCCGCGAAAGACTTTGCCAACGGTCAAGGCATACTGGTCCTGGGGGCGGGGCCTGCGACCTCTCTCGCAACACCAACGGGTGTGGCGGTCGGCCAGCAAAACGTCACTGGTTCGACCTCCTACAGCTATTGCGTGGTGGCCGAAGACTACGCCAACGGCCGCACGGCGTGTTCGGCAGCGGGAAGCACTTCAACTGGGGTGGCAAATCTCGGCGCGTTCACCACTGCGACAATCTCATCCTGCACGCGCACCTCGGGCATCGTTACCTGCACGACCACCGCTTCTCACAATCTCGCTCCGAACTCATTTATCGAACTCTCGAGCACCGGCAGCAACAGTTACAACGGCACCGCTACTCTTTTGACCGCAAGCGGTTCGACGTTCACGTACCCGCAGCAAGGACAAACGGATGATTCAACCGGGGTAACGACGGGAACCGTCAAAGCACTCGCGCTCAACGTTGTGCAGTGGACCGAAGTTGATTACGCGGTCCTGCGCAGCTACGTTTACCGCTGCACGTCAACGTGCGCTTTGCCTGCGAACGCCTCGAACTACACGCTGGCGGGCGTAACGCAAGGCATGGACGGCGGGTTCCTCGATTACGGCTATGCCGTTACGGCCTCGCTCGTCGGCAATGGCGACGTTTCGGCCACGGCCCCTACAGTCCCAGCCGCGCAATGGCTCCCCACGCTCATCGTAAGCGGGGGCGGAACCACATCGCTGGTTCTTGCGGCCGCGTCTACCACAGCAGTATCCGGCGCCAAAGCGCTCCACGACAACGTTCCAAATATCATCGCGGCATGCTCGGCTATGGGATCGATTTCCGGCGGAGGGATTCTCTATATTCCCAACACCAACGGTTCGGCCGGCTCGGTGAATTTCCCGATCAATTCCACTCTCAACCTCGCAACGGCCTGTCCTTTGGGCGGCGGCCAGCTCGAAATGCAAGTCGCGGCCACCATTCAGGCGAATGCTTCGGTCATCCCACGTAGCCAGTTCAAAATGAATGCTGTTACTAACTTTGGCCATGTGGGGAACTTCTACTCGATGGAGCCTCTGTCGAGTTGGACGGGTAACGCCTATCCGTTCATTTATGCCGTTCCGGGCACTTCCCACGACTGGAGCATGGCTAATTTCATCTTCCAAGCTTTCAGGCCATATCAGGCGGACATCGTTCAGGATCAGGACGGCGGCGGGAACAACGTCGTCTCCATCAAGTACACCAACGTCCAGCTCAATGCGAATCTAGCTCCCGCGTATATCATGGGAGGAGGCTTTGGGTTTTTCTGGGAGTATGGCGGATGGAGCACTGGCGGCTCGGCAAGCTTCACGAACCCGCCTGCGATGTGGGATAAGGCCAACTACGGCCTCGGCCGTTCCGCCAACAGCCAGCTTGCCGGAATCTTCTATGCTCGTCATGTCTTCGTCTTTGGAGGACAACTCTATGACGCAGCCGGACAATCTCCTTTGACCAGCGAAGGCGCCGGCGGAGGTTTCGTGGACATGCTTGCAGAGTCCTCTTACGGCCCAATGATCCGGATTCGGATCGGAAGCAATAAGTTTGCCGGCAGCTTCAATACCATTGCGTACGCGGATTTTCTGGGCGGCTTCGCCACTCCTTTGATCGACGCGGTCAACAGCCAGATATCCGGGCTGGATGTCTTCCAGCCGCTCTGCGCCAATGGGAACCAAGCGCTTTTCCAGGCAAACACCTCGGGATACTCCAACGTATCCATCGAATACGTGAACGGTGGCTGCACTCTGATCGGACTGCCTGCCTATATTCAAGGAAGCGCGTTCGTGAATACGCCCGCGGTAACCAACGGAGCCTCAGGCCAGTTCTTTTATGCGATGTCGTCTCCGGCTGCGCCCGCGTCCGTCGTGGTAAGTACGGGCGGTTCCGTTCCCGTTGGTCCGGAGACTTACTATGTGACTGCGGTGGATGCGAATGGGCACACTACCTTTCTCGGACCGGGTTTGGCTGCGAATGTCACTTCTGGCAACCAAACCGTTACTATAACTCCCCCGGCGCTCCCCGCAGGGGCTATCGGATGGCAACCTTATCGAGGCGGGCACACTTGCCAACATTCCCGGTTGTTCGTACATCCTCGGAAATGCCCCATTTGTGGACAGCTTCTCATTCACTTGCGGAATCACGGCCCCTGTTTCAAATCTGGCCGGTTCCTCCAGCATGAGCGCCAATGGATTGGTGAGCTCCCAGCTGAAACTAACCAACAATTTTGTCGATACTCTCGTGTCTGCTCCTCTCTCCGCGGGCCGGACTCAAACGCTCCCGGACGTCACCGGTATCGTGCCGGTTTCCAGCTATGTGAACAGCGCCTATGACAATGCCACACGGGCGAATGGCGCCATCGGCACGAATTGGGCCGTCGAGCAAAATGGTGTCAACATAGCGTCGAACCAGATTCAGGGGACTTCGACGGGCGTGAACGCCGCGTTCTGGAACGCCGGCTCGTTCGCAGCTTCACAGTTCGCGCAGGCCACGATTACGGCTTTGAATGGAACGACGGACTTCCCCGGCGTGAGCGTGCTGGCCAGTGGAACGGGAAGTAGTTCGACGTACTACGATTGCCTGGAAAATTCCACGAACATCTACATACAGCGCGTCGTGAATGCCGCGGCGGCAAACTTGACGAACGCGGCTTCCACTGGAGCAGTGGGCGATCTGCTTCGGTTGGAAGTGGCCCCCGGCGGCGCGATCACTTGCTACAAGAACGGCGCGGTGGCGCTGACGATTACCGACACACAAATTACTTCCGGTGCGCCTGGACTTTCTATCTCTGGCAGCGTGGCCACGCTGAAGAATTGGTCCGGCGGGAACTTGCACCCTCTGGGACATCTTGACACCGAGCAGGATTGGACGAAGCCGCAGCATTGGCTGGCGAATGGTGGCGCCTGCACGATGAGCGCGGGCACCACATGTACCGTTACTTTGAGCGAACAGCCGTCTACGCCCTCGCTCACACACTGCCTTGCTCAAGTCCAGGGCGGCACAGCTATCGCGGCGGCATGCAGCATATCCGGGACGACGGCTACAGTAACGGCGGCAAGCTCGAACTCGGCGACCTGGGCGGTCTTCATCTTCTGAAGAAATGAAATCTGTTACGCACATTCCAATCTCTCGAAAGGCAATTCTATGGCAACGGCAACGGAAAACGGCACAGTCTCGCTCGTCAACATCTCGATGGAAAAATGGCCTCCGCGGCATCGCACGTACTTCGGATCGCTGCAGATCGTCTCGCCAGAAGTCTGGGGAAGCATTTGCAATCACGCCGATTCGTGACTGCGTGAGTTTGATGGATCTCGGTGACAAACGAATGATGGACATCCGCATCACGGCTCGCGAAGTTGCCGAAGACATTGCGCGCGAGTTGAATGGCGATTCGGGGGAGGGAAGTTTTCACGGCGTGTTTGTAGCCGCCGGAGAAACGCCCACCGAAGGGGAGCTCGCCGATGCGCGCCGGCGTCTCGAGGAGTTTCAGACCCGCCTGGTCGCCGCGGCCGATCTCGAATGGGAACGCACCCACAATCCCATGTTTATTACCGACCTCGAGCGCCGCGCCGCGCGCCAGCTCAAGCTGGAAAAACCATGGCTCTACGATTCCAAGCCGCTCGCGGAGTGCCCCGTTTGCGCGGAGAAGATCAAGCACGGCGTAGCTGTCTGCCGCTCTTGCGGCGCCATCCTCGACCGCGAGAAAGCAGCGCAGTACGGCCTTGGCCCAGACGCTCCCGAAAAACCGCGTCGAAATGGCCTGAATAACCAGAGTAGGACAGGGAATCCGCCACACGAAGCAGGGAAGTAGTAGCACAGGCACTCCTGCCTGTGTGGGTTTCGCAGAAGCGACAACAAAGTCGGTACCAAAAGATAAAGGGCGGTTCCGATGAACCGCCCTTTATGATCCCAGATTCTGGACACGCTTGAGAAACGCACAACCAGCATATCTCAATTGCGGCCCTTCAAAACAAAAGGGCGGCGATTTCTCGCTGCCCTTAAAATTTAACGCGCTATTGGGCGCGCCCGCGAAGCAGATAAAGAGTAGCACAAATCTCGCTTTTTTCAATAAGCGCACTGAAAGCTAGAGCGGAGAGTGGGAGACTCGAACTCCAGGGGCTGCAAAGCAGCCCTCGGTGCTTCTCAGACACTCCCAGTACCCCCAATGGGAGCACCTCCGAAGCGCGCCTGAGCGCGGGATATATACCATGAAAATAAGTACTACTACAAGAATATGACCACAGCTGGATCACTCGACGCACCCATCGAAATCTTCGGCGGGCTGGTGACAGATATGTCTCCCGCCGATCTGCCGCACGGAGTCTCGCCCGATTGTCAGGACGTTGTCTTCGGCAACGGCGGCGTGTTGACACGCCCCGGCTTGCAGGCACTCTTCGGCCCGCTCGCGGGCAATCCCACCATCAACTACATCAAGACCTACGAAACGCTGAACGCCACGATTCGCACGATGGTCCTGGACTCGAACGGCGTGCTCTACAAAGAAAACCCGCCCGGAACGCTAGCAAGCATCGCCACCGGCCTTGCCGCAAACTCCTACGGCAACTCAACAACCATCTTTGGCCGCGAGTATCTCGCCATCAGCGATGGCAAAACCGGCAACGACTTGCCGCGCCAGTACGACGACACGAATTTTGATCGCGTCAGCCAAGGTGGCCCGGGGGCGGGGCCAACGGTCGTTGACGAAAATGTTCTGGTCACCATTGCGGCGAGCCCCAGCGGTGCAACTCAACCTGCCGCCGTGACCATTGCGGCGAGCCCGAGCGGCGCCACCGAAAACGGGTTTCTCGTCACCATCACCACGACTTCGGTGCACGGTCTCTCTGCCGGGCAATCTGTGACGATCGCCGGCGTCGCGGTCGCCGGCTACAACGGCACGTTTCCAGTTGTCGCAACGCCGACCACCATGCAGTTTACCTACATCGCAGGCGCGTCAGGGCTTGCGGCTTCAGGGGGCGGGGCGTCAGCTTCTGCGACGGCCACGATTCAGACAACGACGCCCCACGGCCTCGTTGTCGGCCAACTCGTGACGACCGCCGGCATCGCCGTGGCGGCCTATAACGGCACATTCCCCATCGCGACGGTCCCGGATGCCACGCACTTCACGTTTACGGCGAACAACGGTGGCCTTGCCGCATCCGGCGGTGGAACAGCCTCTGCCGCGGGTAGCGTGGATACGGGTGTCCACCAGGTTTGCGTGATTTTCAAAACGCGCCAGGGTTATCTAACTGCGCCTAGTCCTGCCACATCGTGGACAGCGAGCGGCGGCTTGCGAGCCGTGGTCACGAACATTCCCACCGGTCCATCGAATATCGTCGCGCGCATTCTGTGCTTCACCGGCGCGGGCGGCGCCAGTTTCTTTTACGTGGGCAGCGGCGCATCGCTCTTTAGCGGAAACATGGTCATCAACGACAACACCACGACGACCGTGACCCTGGATTTTTCCGATGCCATTCTTCTTGCCGGCACAAACGTCGACAATCTCTTCCGCCTCATCGAACTCGGCGATTGCGCTGGCGTGACCGATTACTCCGAGCGCCTCTTCTGGTGGGGCGAGCGCAACAAGATGAACAACTGGGTGAATCTCGGCTTCGATGGCGGGTTCACCGGTCCATCGCTTCCGCACTTTCCGCTGGGCTGGACTCCCGACGCCGTTTTTGCGCCGGGCGGCACGGACGAAGAAAACTTTGTCGCCTGGGGCGCGGCGTATTCCATTGTGGGCAATGGTTCCACCCCGACGCGCGGCTTGATGACGCAAAACGCCGTACAGGACTCATTGGGCGCCCAAAGAATCGTAGCGAACACGGACTACACTGTCCGTGCGCACTGCGCGGCAGGCGCCACCCTTTCGCAAGGCACGCTGCATATCCATCTCTTCAGCCAAAGCGGCGGAATTAACACGACGGGCCTGCAGCTGACCGCTGCGCAGCTAACCACAGGCTACATCGAATACTCCGCCGAGTTGACCGCGCCGCTCGCCACCATTCCCAGCGATCTTGTTCTACGCATCTACGCCGACGGCACTCCGAATACGGGCGGCCAGTTCTACATCGACAGCATCGAGATTTTTCCCACGTCAACTCCCGTGAACTCCTCCATCGTGCGCGCCAGCCGCACCGAGGATCCGGAAAGCTACGACGGTGTGGACGGCTTCTTGAGCGTCGCCGAAAACAACGGCCAAGCCATCCGCGCAGCTTTCAAGCTTCGCGAGCGTCTCTACTTTGTGAAAGAACATTCGCTTCACGTTACGCAGGATGACGGCACGAACGAGCCGTCGCTCTGGACCATTTCCGAAGTCTCGCGGCGTTTGGGCACGCCGTCGGTGCGCGGCGTGGGCGTCGGCGAAGATTGGGTCGTCATCGCGCACCGCACGGGTTTGTATCTTTTTAGCGGCGGCGAACCCATAAAAATATCTCAGGAAATTCAGCCCACGTGGAATGAAATCAACTGGCAGTATGGTCACCTCCTCTGGGTCACTGTGGATGTAAAGGAGCGCCGCATTATGGTTGGTGTGCCGCTTGGCACAGCCACCACTCCGAACGCCATTCTGATGCTGGACTACCACGACCTCGATGACGCCAGCGACATCGCCACGCGTCCGCCGGTAAACGTAACCTACACCGGCCGCAAAGCTGCCACGGACATGGCCCGCAAATGGTCGCCATGGACGATCGCAGCCAACTCCTGCGCGCAGATCGAACGCACTAACGGCACAGCAATCGTAGCCATCGGAGGAGGATTGCCAGGTGTGGGAGGCGGTGGCGCGAGAGGAAAAGTCTATCAACTCAGCGACACGCAACTCTCTGACGACGGCAGCGCCATCCCCAGCTACTACACGACACATTTTTTCCCTGAGCGCGCCGTCGAACAATCGCTAAATCTCGGGGCGCACCGCAAACTTTTCAGCTATCTAACAATGTTCGTGGAAGGGGCAGGGAACTTGTCGCTCACGAGTTTCGTCGATTCGCAGAGCGCGTCGCAAGCCCAGCAACCGCTGGCGCTCAGTTCGCCGGCGCTCGAAGATCTCGAGCTTCCGATCAATGTCCTTGGCGAACGCGTTGCGTTCCAGGTCAGCACCAACCAACCGGGCGCGTGGTTCAAGCTACAAAAATTTACGCCTTCGGTCCGCGTCGACCCGTGGGCACCCGTCCGCGGCATGAACTAGCAGGGTTGCTCGTTGGAATATTGCGTTTTCAGCGTGGGAGACGCACTTGCGAATCGATACTTGAGGAAGGCTGGCTCGGATTTGCAGGATCCGGGTGTTCCGCGAGAAAACTGATCAATTTTTCGCATGTTCCAGTACCCGAAAATCACACAAGTGAGCATCAAGCAGCACAGCGGGTAGAATTGGAAGAAAACCTGTCACCATAGACCTCTTGCAAATAGTCTACGCTTCCTACGCTCGATATACACGTCACCTTCGATGCCTATGAGCAGGCCGACAGCCGATGCGGCCCAGACTGCGAGAGCCTTTGCCAACGAAATCGTCTTAAATATCTCGGCGATGGAGACAGGGCCAAAGATCACTAGCAATATTCCGGCTTCGCGGAGCGCTTCCGCCCAGCGCGAGAACCGAACGATTCGATCGCGAAGATCGCCTGGCATGGCTGCCGAGAATGATAGCCGCATACATATTATTAATAGACAGTAATAACATCTCCGAGCCCAACCTATGCTCACAGTTGCGCAACTCGCTCCAATCAAGGACCGCGATCCGTACCTCTACGAGACGCTGACGAAAATTGTCGCGTCCGTGAACGCCACGAGCCAGGCTGCCGGCGTCGATCCCAGTACACCTGCTCCTGCGCCGACCACGGTTGCCTCGATCAACGTGCAAGCCTCCAACGGCTGGTTCGATCTCTCCGTCACCGATCCGTCCAACGCGCGACCCGGTCTCTTCTACTTTGCTGAATCGGATACTTCACCGGCATTCAATTCGCCGCGCGTCTATTTCATGGGCGCGTCGCGCAACTTGTACTTGCAACTGGGCAATCAGACGCTCTACTGGCGCGCCTATTCGCAATATGTCGGCTCGCTGCCGTCCGCGCCAATCACGTTTGGCTCGCCGGCGGCGGCGGTGGTCGGAGGCGGCACGACAGGACCCGCTCCGCTACCATCCAGCGGCAGCGGCGTACTTCCAAACGGTTTGCTCCGCGGCGGAAACGGTTTCGGCATCAACCCCGGCTCGCGCATAGTCCGGCAAACGGTCTTGTAGTCGTTCGGAATAGCCGGAATGATGGCTTTCACAATCCCAAGAAGGGACAAGCTAATGGATCCGTGACAGGGCCGCAAAATGAAGAAACCATATTGACGTATGGGCGTATAATTGAACAGGTACGAAGAAAACAAGAGTTTCAGTCACGCAACAAGAAACTATCTTTTCGTCCCTTTAAAAATAACGAGGCTGTTAATCTGTTCATCAAAGTTAAGCCAAAGCCGAAAGCCAACAAATCTGAAAATCGAGGCTGAGCGTGGCACTAACCAAAACAACTCTACGATTGCTCGGGAAAGACGTGCCCGTCACCGAGGTTCCGATCACAAACCGGAAAGAACTACCGGCAGAATATGAATTGGAGGATGGGACCTTCCTTAGGATTGCCGCCCCAGTTACAACGGTCTACAGAATAGATGGTGAGTGGGATGCGGAGGGAAACCCACTGTACTTTGTAAAAAACGGCATTGCGGTTAACGTGGTGCGGGCAAAAGATGAAGTGAAAAGGAAATAGACATGGCATTGTCAGATATTCAGATTGCACCCGCCGCCTCGCTACAAGTTTACACTGCATCCGATTTGTCATTACCACAGAGCGTGTTTGTCCCCTACGACAGTCTTGATGTGGAATATCAGTTCAGGGAACTGCGTAACAAGTGGCGCAGTGAATATGGTTCTGTATCTTCCACTCGTGCGATTGTTAGTGCGCCATCTTATAAACGAATTATTTTTATGGGCAACCGTGTTCTCCCATTAATCTTCCGCGATCTCGACGAAAGTGCAGAGCCAGATTATTGGTTTGCTGCGCTGAAGGATATTACACAGGCAGACCCTGTCAATCATGCAGACCATGGAAACATGAGGGCGATGGCGAGATCGTGGGTTAAGTGGGCAAAAACGAATGGCTACACGTGGTAGTTGGCCTGTCCATGAATTTCCTTATCTGACCAACGCGAATCACAAGATTACTAGCCGCAGAACCAAACGATACAACTGCATTGCTTGGGCGGGCGATGACCTTGAAAGACCATGGTGGCCTCAAGTTCCGGGCTGGTATTGGCCGCCCGGAATTCCAGAGTTAGACGATATCCCTTCATTTATTCAGGCATTTCAGATACTCGGTTATACATCGTGCAATGACGGTGTGCTTGAACCGGGGTTTGAGAAAATTGCCCTATTTGCGGATCCGCATGGTACAGCAACACATGCAACTCGACAGCTCAAGAACGGAAAATGGACTAGTAAGATGGGCCCATTTGAAGATATCGAACATGATTCTTGTCAGGACGTGCGTGGCCCTGTGTATGGAACCGTAACTTGCTACATGCGACGAGCGCGAAAACCTCTTACGGCACTCCAAATAATCTTTAGGTTCTCTCGCTGCGTTCGTGTTCTTTGCAGAGAGACCTATTGGGATGTTCGAGCTATCGTAAAGGGGACGCCACGCAAGAATGTGTTTTCCTGATGCTGTTCATGATGCGGAATCGCGAGTGGTGCTGTGTGTCAAGCTCTTGCCAGTCACTTTCTTTGTCGCCAGCAAGCAGCGTCGCCGTCCTCAACGTGACGTGCATCGTATCGGTAGTCAAATTCAGATGCCCCATGACGACGATTCGCGAATACATGCTGGGCGACCTCGAAGCCCTGCGGGCCATTCACGCCGCCCAAGGTTTTGAGTATCCGCTGCCAGATCTGAACAACCCGCTCTTCGTAACAAAACTGATTCTGTCGGACGACTCGCGACCAAGTTCCATCGGAGCCGAAGGCGCCGCCAGTCCTAATCCTCCACAAGAAAAAATCATTGGCGCTGCACTGCTGCGCCTGACCGCGGAAGCGTACCTGCTCCTCGATCCGAAAGCCGGCACGCCGCGCCAACGCTGGCAATGGCTGCTCCAACTACACGCCGCCACCGAGCGCGACGCCTGGCAACGCGGCCTCGAAGACGTCCACGCGTGGCTGCCGCCGCCCATCGCAAGCAAGTTCGGCAAGCGCGTCACGCAGCTCGGCTGGAATCGCGACGACGCCTGGACGCCGTACTGCAAACGATTGGCCGCTACGCCCCGAAATTCGTGTCCGTAAAGGAGAACGCATGCCCAGCACCACAAATTCCGCTTCGTGGGATTTCAATCCCAGCGACCCTGTGCATCTCTCAGCGATATTCAGTTTCGACACCGAAGACACGCAAGACGCCGCCCCGGTTGCCGCCGCGACAGCAGCGATTCAGGCGCGCATCGCCAGCGCCATCGTAAACGTAACGCAAACCGATCCTGCAACGATCACCGTCACTGTCACCATCTGACGCAAGCAATTTAGCAAAATGGACCAAAAGAATTCGCCGAGGTATTTCAGGAGGCTCCATGGGCCGCGCCCAAACGCAAACTCTGAACATGACCAACGATCAGCTCGCCAGCATCAACGCACAGAACCAGCAATTCTTGAATCAGCAGCAGCAGACTGGCAATGCGCTCACGTCGCAGTATCAAAGTATTCTAAACAATCCGGGCCTCAGCCCCGCGCAGCAAGCCGCCGTCACGTCGCAATCACAAGGCTCGATCGCCAGCGCTTTCGATTCGCTGCAACAATCGGCAGCGAACCGCGTTGCGGCTACCGGCAACTCCGCTGGCTTCAGCGAACTGACCGACGATCTCGCGCGCCAGAAAGCCGTCGCGGAAGGGAATCAAGCTCAGCAGAACCAGCTCGCTTTCGCCAACACCGCCTATCAACACCAGATGTCCGCACTGCAAGGCCTATCCGGCCTCTACGGCGTCGACTCGAACTTGCTCGGCCGAACGCTCGGCATCCCCTCCCAGTTGCTAAACGTTCGTGCCAATGCAGGCCGCAGCGGCCAGGGATTCTTTACCTCGTTGGGCTCCGGACTCGGCGCCACGCTCGGCGCTCTGCCCAGCGCATTGTTCTAGCCCGTCATCTGCTTTTGAATAAGGTATCCCATGCCCATCCACTGGTCCGTGATCTTGGCCGCCCTCGTTCCCGTCGGCGTGCAGTTCGTCCTCTTTCTGCGCTGGCTGCACCGCCGCATGCGCAACGACGAAATCGTGCGCGCGTTTGTCCGCGACATCGCCACAAATCATCTCCCGCACATTTATGCGGCGCTGCACGCCATCGCGCGCAAGCAGGGAATTGACGCCATCTGAGCCGCCCATGGTGCGTTTCGTGGAGCTCCACGGGCACAGACAGCGCGACTGACTGTACGTCCGAAGCTACGGCCATGATTACCTGAAGGGGCCGATGTTAAGACAATCCCTACGCACGTCACCCTGAGGCCGCGAAGGCGCCCGGCCCGAGCAGCCAAATGCATGACCATCGAATAGCCCAGCACGACGCAAGGCTCATGATCAGCAGAACGATCTCGTGTTTCTTTTCTCTCGCGGCAATTACAGGACCCGACGAAACAAACAGTTCGTTCAGCACCGAACACGAATCACGGAAAATGCTCGTCTCATCCCAACTCGTCGCGCTAGCCCGCAAAGCTGCCGCCGCCCAATCGCTCGATCCGGCGCTGGTCTGCGCCGTCATCGAACAAGAGTCGTCCTGGAATCCATGGGCTATGCGCTACGAACCGGCATTTTTCGCTAAGTACGTCGCGCACCTCTACACAAACAACAAAATCACCGCATCGGAAGCCTATGCCCGCGGGTTCTCCTGGGGCCTGATGCAAGTCATGGGCCAGGTCGCCCGCGAAATGGGCTTCGACGGAACATTTCTCTCCGCCGCCTGCGATCCCGAACAAGGCCTGGCGATCGGCTGCAAGCTGCTGCGCAAGAAACTCGACGCCATGGACGGCGACATCACGCGCGGTCTGCTCGCCTGGAACGGCGGCGGAAATCCCGCTTATCCGGCGCAAGTCCTGGCCCGCCGCGCTCATTACCTATGAGTTCGTAAGGGGCACGGCACGCCCTGCCCGTATTCTTGCCTATCTTCGCGCCCCAATTCATCGCAGAACGGAAACTCTTCATGCTTTCGCGAATCTGGCTAAAACTCGCAGAGATCGTCGTTCCTGTTCTCCTGGCAATTACCATTTTCGTCTCCTGGGAGGCCGATCGCCGCGACCGCGCCCAACTCGTCGCGCAGCTCGCAACCGCCCAACAGGCGATCGCGCAAGCCGCCGCCAGCCAACACGATCGAGACACACTTCTGAACCAAACCCTCGCGCAAATAGCTGCCCAGAAACAATCGGCCACGACCCCAGCTCAAATCCTGAAAGATCTTCCCAGCGCAATCCTGCTGCCGCAGCCCGTCACCCTCCAACCCAGCAAGACCGAAAATGTAGGGGCGCGATTCATCGCGACCTCAGCGGGAGCCGCATCGAGGAACCCACAGCAAAGCGCTAACGCCCAATCCGTCGCCGGCCAAACTCCTCTCCCAGAGAATCCGATCCCAAAGCCCGGGCAACCCGGCGACGCCATCCTTCCGGCAGCCGATCTCAAACCGCTCTACGATTTCGCCCTCGACTGCAAAGCCTGCCAGGCCAAACTCACAGCCTCCCAAGGCGACCTCAGCGACGAGAAGGCCAAGACCGCGGCGCTAACCAAGGAACGAGACGCAGCAGTCCAGGCCGCCAAAGGGGGAAGTGCCCTGCGCCGAATTGCCCGAGCCGCAAAGTGGTTCGCGTTGGGCGCTGCAGCAGGAGCGGTAGCCGCCAAAATCGCGCGCTGATTCTCCGAGCCAACCGAATCAAGAGGGATCAGTCGCGTTCATAAAAATTCTGCAATCTGTTTGCTATAGCAGGCGGTACAGGCAACAAAGATCTGCTAAGCGCCACGCTTTCAATCCGCTGCACCAACTGCAGCACGCCCGCTGGCCGATCCGGCTGGCGCACCCCCCCGCGCCAGCCGGTCTCTTCCGCAAGAGGAGGCAGTTCTGGCTGGATGGGAAGTGCCACAAAGAGGTGGAAAACTTCAAAATAACCAAAGATTCCTATTGACAATGCGTCTGATAAGTAATATTATGTTAACTAAGAAATCGACCTGACTTTCTAGGCTTCGGGCCATGGCACTACCCTCCCATGCACACCTCTCGCTACTGGACACTCATATTGTTAGTTCTTGCTGGCGGCTTTCTGCGTTTTGTGTTGGTCCAACTCGTACTTGATGTACTGCTCGAGGGTGTGAGGATCCGCGCCGACAATGCGTCGGCCGTTTACAAACATCGTCGGCGTACTGCCAACTTCGAGCAAGATTCCGTTTGCGCGACTGGCATCAACCGCGGCCCCAGCTTCCGGGCTAGCCATGCAAGCCTTGAACGCGTCCGCGTTGAGTCCGGACTGGCTGGCAAAGTCCGTCATCTTGCCCCATGCGTTTTCCGCCGAGATGAGGTCCTGGCCGTCATAAATAAGGTCATACATTTTCCAAAAGGCTGCGGGGTTCTGTTGGTAGGCACAGCGGCCTGCGAGGGCTGCCGTCCTCGCCCAGGGATGAATCTGTTCCAATGGAAAGTCCTTGAAGACCACCCGCAGCTGGGGATAGTTGGGAAGCATTCCGCGCAGCGCGTCATGCAAGGCCCGGCAGACAGGGCACTCGAAGTCCGAGAACTCCACCAGTGTGACGGCAGCATTGGCCGGACCGAGCGAGGGGCTGTCCTTTGTTTGCAGCTGAGCGCGGTTCTCCGCCATGGGATCCTTGGAGAGATCAGATAACTCCCCGCGGAACATATACTTGCCATCCTTCGTTACATAGACCTTTCCGGTTTGCTGATTCTCGCCGACCTTGACCTCGACGTCGACTTCCAGAAGTCCCTGGACTCCGATGTCCTTGGGAGCGCCAATCACAACGATGGTGTCCGCATCGAACGCATACAGATTTCTTAGGTAAGCCTCGACGCTCTTCTGAATCGGCGACTGCACGGAGGATGCTGCAGGAGCAGCGGCGGCACCCGGCGATTGCTGCGCTCGCGCTGCCGGAATAACCAAGATCATGGCAATTGTGGTTGTGAGGGAAAACAATCTCTTCACGAGGGACCTCGATTCCTTATGGAATAAACCGTTGTGCAATCGGAAACGGCCTGCCAAATCCAAAAGCTCGTGACGTAATCTTAAGCCCCGGAGCAGCCTGCTTGCGTTTGTATTCGGTGCGGTCGACGTGAAGAGCAATGTCTCGCACGAGTTGCAGGTCGAACCCATAGTGGTCCGCGATCTCCTGGGGGCTGTGCAGGTCCTCGATATAAGCCTTCAGGATACGGTCCAGGACATCATAAGGTGGCAGGCTGTCTTCGTCCTTCTGGTTGGGGCGCAGCTCCGCGGAAGGAACCTTATCGATGGACGAGCGGGGAATTAATTCCCTTTCGCGATTAATCCAGTTCGCCAGTTCGTAGACCATCAGTTTTGGCACATCGGAAATCACCGCGAGCCCGCCGGCCATGTCGCCGTAAAGTGTGCAGTAACCTACGGCCAATTCAGATTTGTTACCCGTGCTCAACACCATCGAACCAAATTTGTTGGAGATTGCCATCAGATAATTTCCGCGTATACGCGCCTGGATGTTTTCTTCGGTGACATCGACAGAGCGCGAAGCGAAAGCCGGTGCAAGTGCTTTCTCGTAGGCGTCGAACACATCGCCGATTGGCAGAGTGATGAACTCGATGCCCAGGTTCTGGGCCAGAGCCTTAGCATCAGACTTACTGCCCTCCGATGAGTACGGCCCTGGCATCGACACGCCCAATACATTCGAGGCGCCGAGAGCGTCCACAGCGATTGCGGCCACGACCGAGGAATCGATTCCACCGCTGAGGCCAACGAGAACTTTCTTGAAACCGCATTTGCGAACGTAATCTTGCGTCCCGGTGATTAGCGCGCGGTAGGCATAAGCGATTTCTTCGTGCGGCTGTTTGTGAATCTCGCCTTCTCCGGTCACGGTATCAAAGAGGACCAGATCCTCTTCAAACGCCAGAGCTTGCGCCGCAACCCGGCCATCTGCCGTTAAGGCCATGCTCGCGCCATCAAAAATCAAGCTATCGTCGCCGCCCACCTGGTTGACGTAAACGATGGGCCGGTGTTGGTTCACAGCGATCGACTGAAGCATTTCCAGGCGCAGAGCGCGCTTGTCGATCGTGTAGGGCGAGGCAGAAATATTCAGAAGCACGGTAATGCCCTGCCCGATAAGTTCGGTTACGGGATCGCGGTCATACCGGCACTCGGCCCAGAAATTTTTATCGTTCCAGACGTCTTCGCAGATTGTGATGCCAAGCTGCTCTTTGCCGAATCCGTACGCAAACTGTTTGCCAGCCGGCTGAAAATATCGGGATTCGTCGAATACGTCGTAGGTCGGCAAAAGCATTTTGCTTTGCTCGAACACTACGCGCCCGCTGCAAATCAGCGCCGCCTTGTTGGCGATGGATTTTCCTTTGCCATTTTTCACGCGGCCTGCGTATCCAACAACGGCTGGCAGCGGAAGTTTGGCCGCTAGGTCCTTTAATTCCTGATGATTACGATCGATAAAGGAAGGCCGTTCGAGGAGATCTTGTGGAAGATAACCGCACAGGCAAAGCTCCGAAAAAACGGCAAGGTCGGCCCCTCGCTGCCTGGCTGTCTCCGCCAAGCTTAAGATGCGAGCCGAATTTCCTTCAAAGTCGCCTACTGTGGGATTGAACTGCGCCAGCGCTATCTTCATGCCCGAACTTTAGAATACGGATGCAAACGCGAGATTGCAAACATCGGCGCAATCTGTTGTGTCCGATTTATGGTCAATGCACGCTATCCATCTTGTACTGGTTTCTGTGCAACTAAACTTGCGATTCCCTGCCCGGCATTGAGCTCCCGATAAAACAAAATGCGCAACTCGGGAAAAGCCGTGCGCAACTCTCCGGGTTCCAGCAGATGATCATGGTTGCGCGGACCGCCCACGTGCTTGAGTTGCTCGCGCGTGAAGGTTTCAAAAAGCAGTACGCCGCCGGGCCGCAGCGAGCTAGCCATCTGAGCAAAGAGAAAACGTTGCAAGTACTGAAGGCAAAGAATCAGGGAAAACGAAGCAGGCGGAAGCCGAATCTCCTCAAGGTTTGCCTGAATGAGCCTGATACCGCGCGCCGGTGAATCCGTAAATCCAGCAGAATCCGCACGGCTAACTCGAATCTTTGCTTTATGCGCTCGATCTTCCAGAATGTCGAGCGCCGTTCCTGACCAATCGATGGCCGTCACCGGCATGCCCTGCGAAGCGAGTAAGAGCGTGTGGCGTCCCGTACCACAAGCGAGATCCAGCGCGGACCCACTCGGGAGCAACGGCAGCCATTCCGAAACAATGCTGGCGGGTTCTGCGGGCGAGTTCTGTGCGGCCTCGCGGTGACGTGCGTCCCATTCGGTTACGTTAGCGGGCATAAAAAAAGGCTCTTGAACGGTGCGTTCAAGAGCCTCGAATTCTGGTCAAAAAGCACATTAAGCAACCCATCTGTTGCCTTCACTCAGCAACAGACAGGTGTAAATGCAGCCGACTAAACGCTAAAGGAGCTGCCGCAGCCGCAAGTGCTCTTCACGTTCGGGTTATTGAACTTGAAGCCGGCGCCCTCAATGGTTTCGATGTAGTCGATTTCGACGCCATCCAGATACATCGAACTCATCTGATCGACCGCAACCTTGAGCCCGTTAAAATCCACCACTTCATCGGTCTCATTGGTCTGGTTTTCAAAAGCCATATGGTACTGGAAACCCGAGCAGCCTCCGCCGACGACGGCAACGCGCAACGCCACCGGTACAGGATTCTGCATGCCCATGATTTCCTTGACCTTGACACTGGCAGTAGGAGTCAGACTAATCATAAGTTCCTTGGCCTCCGCATCGCAGGTATGCCCGCGACGCAACTCTCCACTAAAGTATAGCAAACCTTTTCCACAACTGCACATGGCACTTAAAGGGCAGATTTCTTGTCTGGAAACTCCTTTATTGAGCGCGTTTCGACAACCCTATGCCCTTCGCATACAATAAGATGCAGCCATGAGACACAAAGTCACGTTGATCCCCGGAGAAGGTATCGGCCCCGAAGTCGCGGCGGCTGTGCGGCGCATTCTGGAAGCCGCAGGCGTCCAAATCGATTGGGAAGAAGTCGAAGCGCGCTCTGAAAAAGCGTCTGCGACGGGACAATTTGTCACGGAAGGGGCCGTCGAATCCGTGCGGCGCAACCGCGTGGCGCTCAAAGGCCCTATGGGCACGGCCGTTGCCGGCGGCGCGCCCAGTATTAACGTAGCATTGCGCAAAACGCTTGATCTCTACGCGAATGTGCGGCCTGTTAAAAATCTTCCTGGCGTGAAATCTCGTTTTGAAAATGTAGATGTCGTCCTGATCCGAGAAAATACGGAAGATCTCTATTCGGGGCTGGAGCATGAAGTGGTCCCCGGCGTTGTGGAGAGCTTGAAGATCATTACGGAAAAAGCTTCCACGCAAATCGCCCACTTTGCATTCAAATACGCCAAACGCGAAGGCCGGAAGAAAATTCATGCCATCCATAAAGCAAACATTATGAAGCTCTCGGACGGGCTTTTCTTGAAGTCCATCCGAATTGTCGCGCCGCAATATCCTGACATCGAATACAAAGAGATGATCGTCGACAACGCCTGCATGCAAATGGTGCTGAATCCGCAGCAATTCGACATGTTGTTGCTGCCCAATCTCTATGGCGACGTGATGAGCGATCTAGCGGCGGGTCTCGTCGGAGGCCTCGGCGTAGTTGGCAGTGCCAACGTCGGAAATGAAGCGGCCATGTTCGAGGCCGTGCACGGGACCGCCCCGGACATCGCCGGAAAAGGTTTGGCGAATCCCACGGCCCTGCTCCTGAGCAGCATCATGATGCTGGACCATCTCGGCGAACGCTCTGCGGCGCGCCGGATCGAAAGCGCGCTCGAACGGGTCCATCTCGAGGGCAAGCACATCACCCAAGACGTGGGTGGCAAGGCCGGCACCGAAGAATTCACCGAAGCGGTCATTTCATCGCTCCGCCCAAGTTAATTCTCTCTTGCCCAATTTTCGGCTCCCAGGCCGTCCAAACAGCTGTAAACCCTTGTTATTCTTACTCAAACGTGGCATTCTCCGAGCGTTAGTCCCCCTTCCAAGGCGGATGAATGCATCGGTCGAGATACCCTGAGAGGCGTCGCACAGTTCGAATGACGCTTCAGATTCCCTTAAAAGTACGTTGCCAGATGCCAGAAGGCGAAGCTATTGACTTAAAGGCGTTTACCCAATTTGTAAGCGCCCACGGGGCGCTGATCGTGATGGACGCTCCCCTCTTGCCCGGACAAACCGTACGACTTTTCAATGAAATGACGTCGGAATCGGTTGAATGCTTTGTGACTTCCGTACGCGAAAAGCAGGACAGGCGATTCATAGGCCTCGGTTTCGCTACTCCGCGGAATGACTTCTGGCATGTGGTGTTTCCGAAGGCGGGGACGCGGCATGCGGTACGCTCTTCGCAGACCGGGTCGCTCGTTGAGCCAGGAAAAGCACCTAACATCCCTCCGCAATCATAACTGCCAATCTTCATTAGTGGATCTATGTTGCGCGTATCTCGCTCTGCCTGCGAGTGCCCGATATCCAAATTCTGCGCCTGGGTTGTGGCTCTAGCCCCCGTGCGGGGCGTAGACCTGGTAGAGAAGAATGTAAACGATCACGCCAGTGACTGAGACGTAAAACCACAGCGGTAGAGTCCATCGGGCAATCATACGGTGCTTATCAAACTTCTCGAGCCACGCGCGGCGCAGGGTTACTAAGATCATCGGCACGATGACGATAGCCAGCACCGTATGCGAGAGGAGTAGCGCGAAATAGACCGGGCGAATCCATCCTTGACCTTGGAAGACAACATGCCCGACGCGGTAGTGATATATCAGGTAGGAAGCCAGGAAAACGGTTGAGACCCCAAACGCGGCAATCATGAAAGCCTTGTGGACTTTCATTTTGCCGTTCCGGATGGCGATATACCCGCAGGCAAGCAGAATAGCGCTGGAGCCGTTTAGAGAAGCGTTGAGCGCGGCCTGCGAAAACATCGTTTGGCGAATGTCCTTCCCGGCAGCAACTGTTCAGCGCGGAATCTTGTCGTAAATCATCAAACCCAGAAGAATGGGAATGTGCATGACGGTTGCATGCATGAGCCACTTGGCGCGCACATTGGTCCTCGACGCGGAGGCCCAAAGGCACACCTGCACGAGAGCCGTGCTGACGAGCAGCGCTCCGAAGAAGTAGCGAACGCCAGCCAGTCCCATCACGGAGGGAAGCAAGCTGACTCCGACGAGGGCTATGGCGGTCAGAATGATCTGGCGAAACGTACGCGTTCCTTCGCGGTCCACGACGGGAAGCATCAGAATGCCGGCGCGAGCGTAATCTTCGCGGTACATCCAGGCGATGGCGTAGAAGTGCGGAAATTGCCACAAAAACAGAATAGCGAAGAGCAGCCAAGCGCCGCGATCCAAAGTGCCAGTAGCAGCAACCCAGCCAATCATGGGGGGGATCGCGCCCGGAAACGCGCCGACGGCCGTGGCCCAGACGGTGCGCTTCTTCAGCGGCGTGTAGGCAAGCAGATAGCTCACAGAAGTGAGAACTCCGAGCGCCGAGGCAAGAAATCCTGCCGTGAAATACAGGTCAAGCGCTCCGGCCACGCAGAGGATCAGGCCAAACCACAAAGCCTCGCGCGGCTGCAGTTGACCGCTGGGCAGCGGACGCGACGCCGTGCGCCGCATGAAACGGTCTGAGTCGCGTTCGATGTAATGATTCAGAGTGGCCGTGCCAGCCGCAATCAGGAGTGTTGCGAAAACAGTTTGAATCAGATGGAGCCAATCTACGGCGCCGCGCGCGCCCATGTAATATCCCGCGGCGGTTGTCATTAACACCAGAAACGAAACGTCAGGCTTGGTTAGCGCAACATAGGCGTTGGCACGCGAGGCCAGCGTGATTTCCGTTGTGCGTACCGTGCTCACTAGATCGTCACCCGGCCTTGAGAGGATACGGCAACTTCCCCGGCGCGCGGCACCAGTCGATAGCAAACGAGAATCGTCAAAATAGACACGGCAAATAAGAGCGCGCCAACGACAGTGTGGGTCACGGTCAGAAAAACCATCACGCGCATGGGTTGCGGCGCATCCGCCGTTGCAACGCGCGACCAGTACGCGCCGATGCCGAGCAAAAACTGCAAACCAAAGAAGGAGTGAAGCAAAATCCGCATCTTCGTAAGTTCACGCGAATTCTCAAAGCGCTTGCGAAGAGCTACGGCCGTCCAAATAACCATCGCGAGCACCGCAAGCGAACCTGCAGCATGGGGCCAGATGGGAATTTCTTGGTGGCGGAATCCAGCTCCCAGAAACACTTGGAGGAAAATTACCGCAGCGTTGAGGATTGCCAGGGAGCGTATCGAGGGTGAGCCGCGGTCCTCGAGTTGAGGACGGTCAGAGACCCACCAATTGCTGGTGAAGACGGCGATACTCAGAAGCGCTCCGAACATGATTTGCGCGAAGCACGCATGCAGCACGGGCAACCAGTAATGAAGCAACTGGATCACGACCTGGCCGCCGAGAATAGCCTGTGCGACGATGCCGCCCACCGCTATCACGGCGAACCAGCGTAGCCAACGGCGCTCCTCTTTGACCCAAAGCAAGACGGCGAGAATCAGTGTCCATACTCCCAATCCGCCTGCAATCACGCGGTGCGAGTGCTCGTAAAATACGCCGCCGACCATGGGTGGCGTCCAGGTGCCAAACGATTTTGGCCAATCCGGCACGGAAAGCGCAGCATCGTTGGAAGTGACCAGCGCTCCGGCAATCAAGAGCAGCACCGTCCAACAGACGGTGAAGACGGCGAAACGATGCACGCCCGCGTGATAGGAAGCTTTCATAGCCGTTGTCCCAGCGCGGATTATACCTTGAGTCACGCGCATTTTGCGAAACCCGAATCTTTCCGGATGGCCGTCGGCTCTCTGAAGCAGTAGAAGCCAGCCGTTGCCCCACGCTGTATAATCGGCGCATGAGTGACAGTAAGCTTGTTGTATCGCAATCCTTCGCTTCGCAAATGGAAGCAGACTTGGCCAAATCTGTCCTCGAGTCCGCTGGTATTGACGCTCTTGTTCAGGCCGATAGAGCGGGCGGCATGCGCGATCACTTGGCGTGGAGTGGTTTCGGGTTCAAGATTCTCGTGCGCGAGGAAGACGCTGAGTCGGCTAACCAGCTGCTTCATCCACCCCACGTCGTTCCCGATGGCAAATTGGAAGTCCTGAGGATTTATGGAAACAAATACGACGCCGAAATCGCCCAAGGCACGCTCGAATCAGCCGGCATTGCTGCGGCGATAGAGATGGAGCCTGTCGGAGATACTGGGTTGACTCGCTCCTCCGCGGACCCCTTGTTCCGTCTCCTGGTTCGCGAGGAGGACGTGATGGCGGCGCGCACCCTGCTCAGTGAGTAGAATCGCTAAGACGGGTCGTTGTTAGAATATCTCCGCAGACTCAAACCGTTCCACGGCTCACTTGCGCCGACTCGCTTGGCATCGAAGGTCGTCCTCCTTCGACGCCCACGGCGCGCAACACCAGATCCTTCAGTGCGGCGATAAAGAGCGGAGAATCACCGACGGCAGGCATCATCCGAAAGACTTCCACGCCAAATTTCCTGGCATCTTCGCGCGCTTCAATATTGATTTCGTGCAGCGTTTCGATGTGCTCGGTAACGAAAGAGATTGGGACAACCAGCATTTCCTTGACGCCTTCGCTTCCAAGCCGCTCGATGGTTCCGGTTAGAGGAGGTTGCAGCCACTTCGACGGCCCAACCCTGCTCTGGTAGCACAGTAAATGCGTCTGCGGCCAACTCGGAAATTGCTTTCTTCCCTCTTCGCAAACCAATCGCACCGTTGTCTCGATTTGATTCGGATAAGGATCACCTTTTTCGACCAAACTCATGGGCAACCCATGAGCGCTGAACACCAGATGAATGCGGGAGCTGTCCGCGAATTGTCGTAAGACGGAGCCGATGCGTTGCGCGAGCGCCTGAATATAGAGCGGGTGGTCGTAGAACTGGCTGATCGTTCGCTGCGGAGGGCCGCTTTCCGGCTCGCCATAAACGCGGCGCCATTCCTTGAAGCTGCTCAGCGTCGTAGCGTAGGAAAACTGCGGGTAGAGCGGCAGAAGCACGATCTCATCCAGCGGCGCGGCTTTGCGCAGCATCTCGACGGCCTCCGCAGTTAGCGGGTGCCAGTAGCGCATGGCAACGACGGCGACGGGATCAATCTCGCTGGATAGTGCCTCGACAAGCGCGCTTCGCTGTCGCTCAGTCAAAGTCCCGATCGGCGAGCGTCCCCCGATCTCTGCATACTTGCCACGCACCGGAACGGAGCGCCGCGACGAAATCAGCTTTGCCAGCGGGCGCCGCAAGAAGCCGAGCGGCCCCATGGGGATAATGTCCGGGTCGAGAAACAGGTTGAGCAGGAACGGCTCGACCGCGTCGAGCGAGTCCGGCCCGCCAAGCTGGAACATCACAATGCCGACTTTTTTCTTCCGCGCCAATTACTTCCCCCGATTCAAGGAGTTCTTTAGTCGCTCAATTTCGCCTCGCAAATCCGCCGTCCGCTTGGCGACTGTCAGGTAGAAGACGAAAAACACAGCCCAGCCCAACACGTAAGCAGCGAAAACGCTCTGGAGACTATTCATATGGCCTCTGCCTCTCGGCGAACGACTTCAAATTCGGCGCGCATCTTTTCGAGCCGATAACGCTCCGCGATCAGGAATGCCATCAGGGAATGCATCGCCAGAACGCTGAAGAAAAAGACCATTTTCATTGTAGGCTCAAGCCCCGAACCCGGACCGCCCATAATAACCGGAGCGGGATGCTGCGTCCTCCACCAGCGAATCGCACCGAAAACAATCGGGACATCGATGAAAGCGAAGATGCCAAAGAGTGCGCTCAGGAGCGCGCGGCGGTCTGGCTCTTCGATCATGGTGCGCAGCAAAAGGTAGGAAATATAAAGCAGCCAGAGCACGAACGTGGATGTGAGGCGCGCATCCCAGGTCCAATAGATGCCCCACGCGGGCTTGGCCCAGATCGGTCCAGTAATCAAGACAACGGTAATACAAGCCACGCCGACTTCCGCCGCGGAAACGCCGAGCCAGTCCCATTTTTCTTTGCGTAGCCAGACGTAAGCAAGATTCGCAAGAAAGCAAACGCCAAACGCGGTCTCGCCAGCCCACGCCGTGGCCGCATGAAAATAAAAGATTTTCTGAAGCACGTGCATGGTCTTCTCTTCCGGGGCGATAAAAAAGGACGCATAAGCCGCAGCGCCAACCAGGAAGAGAACGAATGCGCCGATCATCGCGCGTTTCCACATGAGGCTTCATTCCTCCAGAAGATATTCGCCGAAAAGCCATAGCGCCGTCAAAAAAACCACATCGAAAACGGCGAGAAAACCGATACCCGTCCATTGGACGGAAGGCTCGCGCTCAAAAAGCCGTTTCGTGACTTCCGTGCTGGCCACAAGAATGGGCGTCAGAAGAGGCAGCATAAGCAGGGGGAGCAACAATTCGCGCATACGGGCTTGCGCGGAGATAGCGGAGAGCGCCGTGCCAGCAGTGGAAATACCCATGCTCGCGAGAAAAAAGACCAGCGCGAGCCAATGCAGCACCCGTGTGACTGGCACGTTGTACATCACAGCAAAAATCGGCAGGAGCAGGAGTTCAGTCAGCAGAAGGAAGAGCGTGTTCGCTGCGACCTTTGCCAGAAAAATAGCGAAGGGATCGCTGACCGATAGGCGCAGCGCGCTCAAGGTGTCGTTGTGCTGCTCGCGAAGAAAACAAGGTTGCAGCATCAGTGAAGAGGCAAAAAGAAACGCGAGCCACAAAAGCCCGGGAGCGAAGCGCCGCGACTCGTCCGAAGTCGGGTCAAACGTAAAGCTGAATAGCACGATGACAATCAGGATGAATACAAGCGTGGTTGTCAGCAATTCGCGCGAGCGGAACTCCGTACGAAGCTCTTTGCCGAGCAATACTGCCGCGTTGGGAAGCAGGCTCATTCAGGCGTCGGCAAACGTGAGAATGGAACGAAACGTCGCGCCAGTGCGCGTATCCGCCGCGATTGAGCCAGCGTCCAGGCGGATGGCCCGCGTTCCAAGCGAAGAAATCTCCGATTCGCCGTGAAGACTCATCAAAATCGTGCGCCCGGAATCGCGGAAGCGGCGAATCGCTTCGGCGAGCCATGCGACTCCCTGGGGATCGAGCCCAGTGGCCGGCTCGTCAAACAGAAGGACAGCCGGCTCATGCAGCAACGCACGCGCGATCGCCACGCGCTGTCGCATGCCGCGCGAGAAAGTTCGCACCAGAGAGGCGCGCCGCTCGGACAAGCCTACTTCTTTCAATAGCGCGTCAACGCGATTCTCAGGCCGCTGCACATCCTGAAGCCGGGCGAAGAGCAAAAGGTTTTCTTCGGCGGTTAGCTCGTCGTAGACCATGGTGGCGTGGGCTACGAATCCGGGCCGGATCGCGTTCTCTTCCCCGTCGCCCGATTTTCCTGAAAAACTCATGGAGCCTCTCGACGGCCGCACAAGGCGTGCAGCGATACGCAAGAGAGTCGTTTTGCCCGAGCCGTTGCGGCCCGCAAATACGACGCATTCTCCGGGAGCGATAGTGAGCGACACGCTTCGCAATGCCAGGAGCCCGCCATAGCGTTTATCGATATTTTCAAAATGAAGACCGACTGGAGAAAATGCCGGGGGCGTCAACGGAGAGCCTCATGCTGGGGAAAATCATAAAGCAGATGGAGACGGACAGGAATGTTAGCCCTGCTGCTGGCAAGGATGCACGGATCGGTGAGCGGGGCCACGCCTCAGCCTCGCACAAGATCGCGCAAGACTTTCTCGGCTCGAGCGCGCTCCTGGTTGTACTCTTCTTCTGAAATTGTTCCCGCCTGGCGGCGCAGTTCGAGCCGAAAAAGTGTGTCTTTCAGCGCGTCCAGACTTGAGCCAACTGCTGCATCGACTTCTGCCAGTTTCGCGGCCGGAGCTACTGACGCCACAACCGCTGAAGGCGTTGTCTTCTTACCGGATCTCGCGGGAGAAGCTGCGACGTCCGCAGAAAGATCGCCCGCAACCGCAACCACCTGCTTGCGTGCGAGCAGAACCGCAAGCAGCGCGAACATTCCCAGGAAGCAGCCCACGATAGGCCACTTCAAAACATCCAGCCTGCCTGGAACCACCTGAATAGCAGCGCCGGAAGACGGACCGCTTCCCTGCTGCGCCTCGCGGTTCTGCGGTCCAGCATCTGCGTCCCCAGATGCTGACTCATTGCCACTCGGTGGTGGCGCCGTGCCGGAAACGCTGACGGTGAGCGTTGAATTAGCCGCGAGCCCATCCCGGCTGTAGAGACTCATACCTTGCTCTTGCCCATTGGATTGCAGACCTTCGCCGGTAACCTGCACCGTGGGCGGCGCAACAACGACGAGGCGCGCTTGAGGATAAACGGTCGGCAGTTTCACGGAAGCGGCATTTCCGGTGTACGGCAGCTCGTAGGAGAAGCGCACTCCGTTCTCTCCAGGACGAAACGCATAGGCAACGCTGTATTTATTTTTCCCACGATCAATGGGCGCCTGCACCACGGGCATGCCGGATGGACCTTGCGCCGCGATTTGTTTCAGGCTTGCGCCTTCCGGAATCGCAAAATCAAAGTTGCCGTCCGCACGAAAATAGGCTTGCGCAGGTTGCGCATCATTCTTGATGGCATATTCTTCGCCAACCTCAAGCGTCGCGCCGTTCGGCTGGAAGATCACGAAGTGAGTCCCCACGGAGATCGTCTTGGGATCTTTTGACGGCTCGAAAACCTCGACTTGTACTTGGTTCTGACCGGGCGGCAGCGGCTGATGAAAATTGATCCCGCGATAGACGGCGCGGACCAACATCGGCTGTGTGCCGATCGCAGGATAGTCAAACGTGAATTGTCCTTGCGCGTCGGTCTTGGAATTGAGAACGGGCTGCATTCCACCCTGCAGTTGGATCAGGATCACCTCGACGTCAGCAGCCGGTTTGCCGGTGGTGCCATTCTTCACCGTGCCGTGTACTGTCGCGCCATAAACAAACGAAAACGGCGTCAGCAAACAGACGCCGAGCACAAAGTGTGCAAAGAGCCGCGCCTTCACTGAGCACCTCGATCAGATGCGGCCGGTTTGATCGGACGAGGACGCCGTACCTGCGATTCGGTAACCTGATCGATTTCCGCGAGGACCTGCGCAGCTTCGTTCTCGAGAGAGATCTTCATCGCTTCAAAGTCATTTTCGGCATATTTCCCGGAGCGGAACTCGAACCGCAGATCGCGCAAATTGTCGTAGAGCGTGTCGCGGCGCTCGAGCAGTTGATCGAGTTTCGACCGGCGTGGAGCGAGGTCCGACGCATCGGGCTGAATGTAAAAGATGAACAGGCCGGTGGCAAGAGCCAGCGCCAGACAGGCCCCGAGAACGGACCAATCCGCGGAGGCAATCAGGAAAATTGAGGTCACTATGGCTACCGTCAAGATCAATCCTCAGTATCGCGAGCAGCTTGCGCGCGTGCTCGATCCAAAAGTTCGCTCGAAATCGGAGCTGCTCCACCCGCTGCGGCCAAAGCAGGCTGGGCCGATGGAGGCTTCCGCCACCGGGAAATGACACTTAGCACGAGCACGAATCCGCCGATCAACGCGAGCGCGGGAATCCACCAGGCCACGCGCCCAAATCCGCTGTGGGGCGGCTCGGTGAGCACGGCCTGCCCGTACTCCTGCACGAACGATTGAACGATGAGGTCGTCGGAATTTCCCTGGGCTATGCGTTCGTCGATTTTCTTCAGCATCCCCAAAGCCGTATCGCACGGCCCGGAGAACGCACCGCCGACGTGATAGCATCCTCCGGCAGAATCATTGCAACCGCCGCACATGCAGCGAACTTTCATGCCCAGCTGGTGCGCGTGATCCAGCGGCTGTGCATCTCCAAATGCCGACAAAATAGGCATCGTTCCGGCGAAACACAATGCCAGGGGCAGGATTAACAAGCCGGGCCGCCGGATCTTTCGCGATTTAGTCATGGCCTTCTTTGTAGGTAGCCGCCGGAGCCATTCCATGTACAAGCGGCTCTGCCGCAGGCTGATTCACGGAGGACAAAACCAGAACAGCTCGACGATTCGGCATCAGTGCGACGAGCGTGCCAAACACAACGATAACGCCGCCGAACCAGATCCACTTCACAAGCGGATTGAGGTATGCGTGAATGACCGGCAATTTCGTGTCGGGACTCTGTCCTGCATAAACAACGTACAAGTCCTCTCGCAGCGTCGAATAAATCGCGACCATCGTTCCAGTTTCGCCGTTCGTCTCGAAGATCCGTCGCTCGGGATAGAGCATCATCAGCGGCTTATTGTGGACGAAGACTTCCACATTCAAGCGCAAGCCGGTGTAGTTAGCTTCCGGCTTGCTATCGAAGCTCTGGAGAACAAGCTTGTACTTCCCTAGCTCCATCGAGGATCCCGGCTGCATTTCCTTCTGTACGTTTTGATTGAACGCGGCCCCGGCCAACCCCACAAAGATGAGAACCATCCCCATATGAACGATGTAGCCGCCATAGCGGCGCGTATTGCGCATGGTCAGCTCGACGGCCGAGGTCAAATACGAAGCGTTCGAGCGCACCTTGATGACCTTTGCGCCTCGATAGAATTCCATGACGATCGTGGCTGTAACGAAAAAGCACAGCGAAAAGCATATAAGGGAATAAATCTCGCGATATCCAAGCGCAAAAATGACAGCGCCTGCCACTACACCGACTATCAGTGGCCACGCAAAGTTTCGTTTCAAGCTTTCCACGGAAGTCTTCCGCCAGGCGAGCAGCGGTCCTACCCCCGTCAGGAAAAGCAGAAGCAGGCCGATGGGTATGTTGACCTTATTGAAGAAAGGCGCGCCCACGCTGATTTTGGAGCCCGAAACCGCTTCCGACAAGACCGGAAAGAGCGTGCCAGAGAGAACGGCGACGCACGAAACCAGTAAGATCAAATTATTGAAGAGAAAGCTCGATTCCCGAGAGACGATCGCGTCGAGCTGGTTTTCACTCTTCAAATAGTCGCGATTCTTCAGATACGCAATAAGGCAGACCGCGAAAATGATCACAAGGAAACCGACAAACCAAGTGCCAATACTCGACTGCGCGAACGCATGAACCGAACTCACGACTCCGCTGCGCGTCAGGAAGGTGCCAGTGATGCACAGCAGAAACGTCGTAAACACCAGCCACACGTTCCATACCTTCATCATGCCGCGCTTTTCCTGCATCATCACCGAATGCAGGAACGCGGTGCCGGTCAACCACGGCAGCAGCGAAGCGTTTTCCACCGGGTCCCAGCCCCAATAGCCGCCCCAGCCGAGTACGGCATAAGCCCAGTGCGCGCCAAGCAGAATGCCTGCGGTCTGAAAGCCCCACGCGATCATGGTCCACTTGCGCGTGAGATGGATCCACTTCTCGCCGGGATAGCGCGCCAGACAGCGCAGCCAGCGCAAACGCGAACGGGATCGTGAAACCCGTGTAGCCGGAATAAAGATTCGGTGGATGGATCACCATCTCCGGATATTGCAGGAGAGGCGTAAGTCCGTTGCCATCGGCGCGGGCGACCAGATCCATCGCGCCATGAGCGCCCGGTACAGCCAACGCCTTGAAGGGGCTGGCCACGAAATTATTGAGCGTAAGAAAGAAATATCTGGACGCCCGCAAGAATCACGCCCACATAGGGCATCAATTCGCCGTTTTTATTTCGGTAAGCAATCAGGACGGAGAAAACATAAATCGAGAGCAGAAAGCTCCAAAAAAGTAGCGAGCCTTCCTGGCCAGCCCACAGTGCGGCGATTTTATAGAAACGTGGCGAGCGCGCGATTGCTATGTGAGACGACGTAGGCTGCGGAAAAATTGTCCGTGAAAAAAAGATATTCGAGGCTGAAGGTGGCGATAAAAATCAAACAGCAGGTGGCTATGCCCGCTTGTCGCGTGCTCTTAACGAGTAGCGGATGACGCGTGACGATCGCGGCAATTCCGCCTGCAAATGCAAATACGGCGCAAATGAACGCCAGGAGTAGAGCGAACGAACCGAATACATCCACGGGGCCTCCGCCTATTCCCGGGCTAACTCTAGCCCGTTACGTGTCGCCTTAGCGCGTCGCAGTGGAAGGTGTGGCAACCGTTCCCCCAGGAGCCGCCTCGTACTTGGACGCGCACTTTGCCTGGACTACTTCAGCCACAAAGCGCCCATCTGTTTCACGGCCCTCGACCAACGCTTGCGATTTATCCACAAACGTATCCGGCAAAGGGTCGCTGCCAACATAGCTTACCGGGAGAGACTTCCCCTCCCCATCGAGAACGAAATCCACACGCCCGGTGAAGCGATGAATGCTGCCGGGCGCCACGGTACCGCCGACGCGAATCCGGTGAGAAAGTTCCGCGCCATGAAGAGTCTGCAATTCTGCAATGGTGTGATAGTAAGTCTTGCTTTCGCCGTAGCCGAGCCAAGCCAGAAACGCCATCGAAACGACGATCACGGCTACGCCGATGCCGAATTTTGCTTGTTTTTTCACGCCTCGACTCCTACTCCGACTCCACGCTCTCTAAGTTGTGGATTCTATCACAGCCAGCAGATTGGCAAGCGGGTCGAAGTCCAGTTCTTGACCTGTCCATTGGGGCTAAGGGATGCTGGCCGCTGGTTTACTTCGCGGCGATCGGCGCGGCAAGAGCCGAACGCAACTGTTTGACCGCCTGAGCGACGTCCGAAGAGTCTAAGCCGAACGGCTGGCTACCATCGAGGATTACGGCGCAACCTAGTTCGGCGCTCGACAGGCTATTGGACAGCGGCGCAAGCGATCCGGAAATTAAAATGACGCGCTTGGGCTTCAGCGAACGACGAATCCGCGTCAATACAGATGCAATGCGTTTCGCAAGCAGCGACTCGCACACCAGCGGTCCGCCCTGGCCACTTTCGAGCGGACACTCGAGAACGTGCGTCAGAAAAAAGCCTCCGCGTTGAAACTCGCTCAGCACGGTCTCCGGTGGCTTCCCTGCTGAAGAAATCCCAACTGCATCCAACAATCGAGCGGCCTCACCCTCAAATTTTCCGGAATACAGGAAGTCGGCGTCGGCGAGCGGAGAAAATCCGCCGAGGAGAAGCGTGGCCATATGAACGGGCCGGTATCGGCTGGTCCATTCCAGTCGCTGCAGCCGGCGCGCAATATGTTCCGGGGATGCGGGTTGGCCGCAGCCGTCGCAAGCTAGGGGAGCAGTGGGCATGATCTGTAAGCGAGAATCGTAGTCCACAGGAGATAGGAGTGCAAATCGCCCTGAACGACCCTTGGGGCGTTTCCGTGATTTGGACGGTCCGCGGGGACAATTCCATACTCGCCAACGACGGCTGTGCGCCGGGGATGGTAATTTGGGTTTTGGCGTCGCACAACCGCCGTCGCGCGATGAAACGTGTAGCTTCAGCTACAAACCCTTAGCGTGAGCAAAAGTTGCCTTGTGCTAGAACTATTTTGCAGTCTGAATTTGGGAAGTCTAGGAAGAAACCGCGGCGTCAGCGGGAAGTTTGGACCGAAGGCACCACTTCAGTTCCTGGCTCAATTCGGTAATTTCCATTCCGGGCATAACGATAAACTTGCAGCTCAACATCTCCCGTGGCTCGTCGTCATCCGGCAACTGGCAGGAAACCCGGCAATACTGGCAATCCTGGTTCCAGCAAAAACGGCCGTACGGAATCGTTTCCGGGCTGATGAACTGAAAACATCGCAAAAGCGAATTGCGCTCCGGTACCTGAAACTTCTTGCCCATCACGGTGATCTCCACGAGCTTTTCATAGGGGCGAAAGGGTTCCGACATGATTGCGTCCTGTCCTCCGAAGACGGGTGGCCGAGAAAGCGCGGAAGTTGCCCCGAACCGGATCACTCTGGTGGTTGCTTATCCAGACTATCCCGCGTCCGAGCAAGCGACAACCATTGCTCTCCACAGAGTTGCGAATGTGCTAAGGGGTAGACCCAGGACTAAAACCGCGGTCAGAAATGATCTTTTAGTTGCCAAAATCGAAGTATTGGCCCATCTTGCGAAACTTCTCGTAGCGGGTATCGAGCAAATCCTTAGCGGGCTGCTGAGTTAGAGCTACCAGTTGCCGGTCCAATACTTCCCCGAGCAACTGCCCAGCGCCTTCGGGGTCCACGTGCGCCCCGCCTTCAGGTTCCGCCACGATCTCGTCGACGATGCCAAGCTCCTTCAGATCCTTCGCCGTGATTTTCAGCGCTGCGGCGGCCGTCTCCGCCTTTGTTGAGTCACGCCACATGATGGCTGCACAGCCTTCTGGCGAAATCACGGAATAAAAACTGTTTTCCAGGATGTTGACACGATCTCCGATGGCAATGGCCAACGCTCCGCCCGAGCCGCCCTCGCCTGTCACAGTCGCAATGATCGGAACTGGAAGGCGGGCCATTTCGCGCAAGTTGCGAGCGATGGCCTCGGCTTGGCCGCGCTCCTCGGCGTCGATGCCCGGATAGGCGCCCGGCGTATCTATGAAAGTGAAAATCGGCCGGCCAAACTTTCCCGCCAGTTGCATGATGCGAAGCGCTTTGCGGTACCCCTCGGGTTTGGGCTGGCCGAAATTACGCAAGAGCCGCTGTTTGGTGTCGCGGCCTTTTTGGTGGCCGATAACGGCGATGGGCCGTCCGTGAAACTTCGCGAGCCCGGTAATTAAAGCCTTATCGTCGCCATATCCACGATCGCCATGCAGCTCGATAAAGTCGGTGAAAAGCATGCCAATGTAATCCAAAGGATAAGGGCGATGCGTGTGCCGTGCAATCTGGGCACGCTGCCAGGGGCCGAGATGACTGTAAAATTCTTTGCGCAGTTCAGCCACCTGTTGACGGATGCGTTCAAGCTCCGCGTCGGCTTCCTGGTCGCCCGCCAATTGGCGCAATTCCTCGACGTCTTTTTCCAGACGTTCGATCTCGCTCTGACGATTCGCCTGCGCCGCGGGGCTTTTGGCCTTGTCCTTGGACTTCATCACATCACCCGCTCAATGGATTCATCGCCCATGCATTCCCTGATTGCGGCGACCAGTTCTGGGCACGTCCGCACGCGTTGCTCCACCTGAAGCGTCGCCGTCGCTCCCTTTGTGTCAGAGAGATCAAGCGATACTAGGCTCGAACCTCGATAGGAGGAGAGTATTTCCTCCAGGCGGTCCAGCAAATCATCGTTCAAATTTTCGAGTTTGATGCGGATGCGGAGGCCCGATGGAGGCTTTTCGGCGAGGTCACCCAGGCGCGCCGCTTCCTGCAAGGACAGACGTGTACCCGCTTCCTCCACCTGAACGCGCACCTTCAGCAAGAGCGGTGTCCCGGCTTTGAGAATCTGCTCGAGCCGGGCAAAGCTCTCTGGAAAAGCCAGCAATTCCTGAACTCCAGTCATGTCTTGAATCGTGTAGATCGCCCAGCGCGCGCCTTTTTTGGAACGCATGGGACGCGTACCAACCACGAGCACCGCCACGGTAATTTCTTTGCCGTTGCGCTGGCCTTCGACCTGGTCGAGCGAAACGCATTTCAATTCCTGCAACCGCGAAGCGTACTTAGCGAGGGGGTGTCCCGACACATAAAAGCCGAGCATCGCGTATTCACTGGCAAGACGCTCGGCCTCGCTCCACGGTTCGGCCGCGTGCAATTCAAAAGCTATGTGCGCGGGGGCCGCCGCTGCTCCGAACAGGCCGTGCTGCCCGGATTCGCGCATGCGCGTTGCGCGCTGCACCGCTGCCAACGCGTCGTCGACGGATGCCAGCATGGATTCCCGCGGACCGAGGGAGTCTACCGCGCCGGACTTGATCAGGCTTTCAAACACCCGCTTGTTCAGAAACTTGGCCTCGATGCGTTCGCACAAATCATAGAGTGTCGTGAATTCGCCGGAGCTAAGCCGAGAATCGCGGACGGCCTTCGCGGTATTCTCGCCAACGTTCTTGATGGCGGCGAGACCGAAGCGTATCGATTCTCCAACCGGAGTGAAATAGAGATCGCTCTCGTTCACGTCCGGAGGCAGGATCGAAATGCTCATGCCGCGCGCTTCGTTGATGTACTTCACGGCTTTTTCCGCGTTGCCCGTTTCGGAAGTGAGTAGCGCAGCCATAAATTCCACTGGATAATGCGTTTTCAAATAAGCCGTCTGGTACGCGAGCAACGCATACGCGCAGGAGTGGGACTTGTTGAACCCGTAGCCGGCAAACTCTTCCATCAAATCGAATATGCGCTCTGCTTTTTTCTCGGCAACCTTATTGGTCAGGCAGCCTGCGATGAACTTCGCGCGCTGCGCGGCCATTTCTTCCTTTTTCTTTTTGCCCATCGCGCGGCGCAGAATATCGGCTTCACCGAGCGAAAAACTCGCCAGCAGGTTGGCAATCTGCATGACCTGCTCCTGGTAGAGAATGACGCCGTAGGTTTCGTCGAGAATACCCTTAAGCTGAGGCAGCTCGTAGCTGACTTTCGTCTTGCCCGTCTTCCGGCTGATGAAGTCGTCGATCATGCCGCCCTGAATCGGCCCGGGGCGGTATAAAGCGTTTAGCGCAGTGAGATCCTCGATTCGCGAAGGCTGATAACGGCGCAAGATGTCGCGCATGCCGTGCGATTCAAATTGGAAGATGGCCGTCGTATCTCCGCGTGCAAACAGTTTGTAGGTCTGCTCATCGTCCAAAGTTAAATTGTCGATGTCGACTTTCATGCCCCGGTTCTTTTGAATCATCCCCACGGTATCCTGCAAGACTGTAAGCGTCGTCAGGCCGAGGAAATCCATCTTCAGCAAGCCGATGCGCTCAAGCGCATTCATGTCGTACTGCGTCGTGATTTCATCCCGGTTCGTCTTATAAACCGGGACCACATCCGTCAGGGGGCGGGGTGAAATAACGACTCCCGCAGCGTGTGTCGAGGCATGCCGCGCCAGACCCTCGAGACGCAACGCCACGGCCATCAAATCCTTAAGTTTTTCGTCGCTATTAATGGCCGACTTTAGCTGTGGTGCCTCTGAGAGAGCGGTTTCCAAGTCGATGCCAAGAGTCGTGGGGATCAGTTTCGCCAGCCGGTCCACTTCGCCGTACGGAATGTCCATCGCTCGGCCAACGTCTTTAACCGCAGCCTTAGCTGCCATGGTGCCAAACGTAATGATCTGCGCGACGTTTTCACGTCCGTATTTTTGCGTAACGTACTCGATCACCTCACCGCGCCGCCGCATGCAGAAATCGATATCAATATCAGGCAAAGAGACGCGTTCAGGATTCAGAAAGCGCTCGAATAGCAGGTTGTACTGCAGTGGGTCCACATCCGTAATGCGCAGCGCATAGCTAACCAGGCTGCCTGCTGCCGATCCACGCCCCGGTCCGACGGGCACGTCCTGCGCGCGCGCGTAGTGAATGAAATCCCATACGATCAGGAAGTAGCCCTCGTAGCGCATCTTCTTGATCATTTCGATTTCGGACGTCAGACGCCGTTCATACTCAACCAGCGGATTGTGCAGCACGCCTTGCTGCAAAAGCCGTTCCAGGGACGGCACTCGAGTTGCGAATCCTTCGCGGACCACTTTCTCAAAATAGCTTCCGGCCGTGTGGCCGTCCGGAACTTTAAATTCCGGAAACGGATTCGGGATACGTTCAATCTTGACGTTGCAGCGCGCCGCGATATCCACGGTCCGGCTCAGAGCCGCTGGCAACTCACCGAACACCTGCGCCATCTCCGCAGCGGACTTAAAATAAAACTGGTCGGTAGCAAACTTCATGCGATGAGTGTCGCTCATCGTCTTTCCCGTTTGAATGCAGAGCAGAACTTCCTGAGCGTGCGCATCAGTATGATGCAGGTAATGGCAGTCGTTAGTGGCGACCAAGGGGATGCCGGTCTCTTTCGATAGCCGAACGAGTTCGCGATTCACACCCTGTTCGATTTCGAGCCCCTGATCCTGAATCTCCAGAAAAAAGTTTCCCTTGCCGAAGACGTCTTGCAACCGGTACGCGTTTTCGCGGGCTTGGTCATACTTTTCATCGACGACCGCTTCGGTCACTGCGCCTCGCAAACACGCCGACAGAGCGATCAGGCCTTTGTTGTGCTTGGCAAGAAGGTCGTAGTCAATTCGCGGCCGGTAGTAGAAACCTTCGAGGAAACCTGAAGACACCAGTTTAATTAAATTGTGATAGCCCTCGAGCGATTCGCAGAGGAGCACCAGGTGGTTGCTCCCGCGCATGCCCGGCTCAGATTCGCCGCGGTCTTGTCCGTTCGATCCGTTCGTTTTTTCACCGCGGTCGTGACGGCTGCCCTTCGCTACATAGACTTCGCATCCGATGATCGGCTTGACGTCTCGCTTGCTGGCTTCGTTGAAAAAATTGGCGGCGGCGAACAGATTCCCGTGGTCCGTTACGGCCACCGCGGGCATTTTCTGCCGCGAAGCTTCATCGAGCAGCTCCGACGTCTCGCAAGCCCCGTCGAGCAGACTGAAATCCGTGTGAACGTGAAGATGAACAAACTGCGGCTGACCCATGGATCTCGATTCTAGAACGCTCGCGCGAGAATTGCGAATCGCATTCTCACGATTTGCACAGGCGCGGACTTCCCTTACTGTTCTTTATTTCCGGCCGCTCTTCTTGCCGGCAGGCGCATGCTTCGCTTGCTCGCGCGCCGCTTTGTGTTTCGCAGCCTGCTTCAACATCACGGGATGGTTCTTGTGTGATTGCCCATGCGCGGCTTTGGCTGGCGCGCCTTTTTCCGAAGCTGCCGCTCCGGCGCCAGGAGCCGCGGCTGGCTTCTCCGCTCCCTTCGCCGGTTTCTTTTCTTTTTCTTTTTTCTTAGGCTGCTCCTTGATCCCAGACAACTTGCGAAGAATCTTAATCCGTTCTTCCGGTGTCTTGCCGCGTCCCGCCAACTGCATCCCGAAAACCTGGTCGACGATAGCGTCAAACTTTGCCCCGCGGGCGTAGCCCAGAGCTTCCAGCTCATTGGCAACCATAGGCAATGCAGCTCGAATCGGCCGCCATTTGTGCAAATACGCACGGATTTTTGAGAGCGCAGCCGAATTGCTCGATTCCGCCAAAAGGTACGCAAGACGCTCGACCGGCAGCCTCTCCAGAAACTTGTAGGCATCCAGCGGCGCATTCAGCTTGCGTCCGATCAATTCCTTCTGGTCGGCGAGCACTTCTTTCTCGAAGTTCAAAATGGCGTCCGCTTCCGCCGACCGGAACCCTGCCTTTGAAAGCACGCTGCTCTGTTCACGGTCTTTAAGCCGTCCGAGAATTGCCAACATCATCGGGGTCGCAAGTTTCGGTCGAACCCCGGCCGTAAACAGATCCTCGCGAACCTTCATCAATCGTGCAATGGCTTCGTAATTCGGGTGGCGCTTCGCAAGAATGGGATGTATCGCTTCGAGCAAGTCGTGCTCTTCCCACGCCTTCAAAACTACGGCCGGGCGCTCTTCTCGAGCCGCCGCACGCAGCTCCGCTCCCGCATCTTCAGGAGCAATGGTGTGATGCAGGTCGCGTTCAATGGCCAGGTCAAACCACTCTTGTGTCCGTGCTTCTATCTTGAAACCCATACGCGCGGCAAAGCGCAGAACACGTAGCAGCCGCACCGGCTGATTCGTAAAGCTGTGAATAGTAAGGGCCCGCACCTCGGCGCGTTCGACGTCCGACAGGCCGTTAGTGGGATCCAGAAGCAATCCGCGGGATGCCGGATTAAGCGAGATGGCGATGGCGTTCAAAGAGAAGTCGCGCCGTCGCAAGTCCTCCATGATGGTGGACCAGCGGATTTCCGGCCGCGTCCCCGGGCGCACATAGTGATCGTCCCGCGCCGCAGAAATGCTGCCATCGCAGTCTCCCGCAAACAGTATCTCCACGATCCGAAACTTTTCGTCCTCGGACAGTATCTTTGCGCCGCCCTTCTCCAACTCACGCGCGATCTTCGATGGGTTCCCTTCCACGGAGAAATCGAGATCGCGCAGCGAAGCTCCGGTAACGAGGTCGCGCACGGTTCCGCCCGTCAGGTACACGTTGAATCCCATGGCGGCAGAGAGCTCCTGCACGCGCATCATGGCCGCTCGCTGCTCGGGTGACAGCCGGCTTTCCAGCAAAAACATATAATCTGGCATCGTACTCCTTCACGTTCTGGATGCCCGCGCTGACTGCCGCGGAGGCAACCGCAATTTTGGCCCAGTAAATCCGCGCTTTAAGCGCGCGGGTGATGCGCTTTGTAAATTTGCTTCAACCGCTCTTCCACTACATGCGTGTAGATTTGGGTCGTGGAAATGTCCGCGTGGCCCAGCATGAGCTGCACCGATCGCAAGTCCGCGCCACGTTCCAGCAAATGCGTCGCAAAGCTGTGGCGTAGCATGTGCGGCGTCAGTGCAACACGCAAACCCGCGCGCCTGCCATACGCCGAAAGAATCTTCCACACGCCTACCCTGCTGAGCGATCCACCTCTCCGGTTCACGAACAGTGCCTGGCTGGTGACGCCGTTCCCCAAAAGCTTCGGCCTGGCTTCACGGAGATACTTATCCACCATGCTCAATGCCTTCCGGCCAGCCGGTACAATTCGCTCCTTATCCCCTTTGCCGATGCAGCGAATGCACCCCACCTTGGCATCGAGGTCCGTAACGCGAAGCCCTATCAATTCAGAGACACGTAAACCAGTCGAATACAGCACTTCCAGCATGGCGCGATCACGCAAACCCGAAGCTGTCTTCCCATCGGGTTGCGTCAGCAAACGCTCCACTTCCTCCAGTCGCAGGTAGCCCGGCAGGGTCCGCCGGATTTTTGGCGACTCGAGATTCAGAGAGGGATCCGTGGCGATAAGCTCTTGAACTTGCGCGAACCGGAAGAAATTCCGCATCGTGACCAGGTGCCGCGCCACCGTCCTGCTCTCCAATTTTTCTCGGTACATCCCGGCCAGGAAATCCACCAGATCGTCGCGGGTCACGCCAACGAGCGTCAGCTTTCTTTTTTGAGCGAATACGTTGAATTTAGCCAAGTCGCGTTGATAGGCCGAGACGGTATTGGGGGAAAGCCCCTTCTCGACTTTCACGTGCGTCAAAAATAGCGAGATGGCTGGAGTAATTTCCATTAGAGCTCCGGAGCACCGTCTCCGGCACCCGCTCGCCGTCGCGTAGCGATGCCGTAAACCTCGTGAATTTCACTACAACGGAAAAGCCACGCCAGGCCCAAATAGAGCGCCGTCGCTCCAAAGATCAGTCCAGAAAAAACGAGAAGTTGAACAAGGAAACGCGAGTGCATGGTGAATTCCGTGTAGTGATTTCCGAACCAGCACGCCACCCCCATGATGCTTGCGCACAAGGAAGTCTTTCCAAAGGATCGCAGGATTTCCATCGTTCCCATCTGCCCGTACCGCAAACGAAAAATCACAAACAGCGCAAAGAAATCGAAAAAACAGGCAATAGCCGTGGCCAGGGCCGGGCCTCCGTTCTGCACACGTTTGAAGAAATATTGCATAAACACGATATTCAGAACGACGTTGATGACCAACGAGATCGAAGCGACAATCACCGGTGTCTTTGTATCCGAGGTCGAGTAGAAGGCGGGCACAACCAATTTCACACTGGCCAGCGCCGGCAGGCCTATGGCGTAGTACAGCAGCGCGCGGGCTGTCAATCTTGTCGAATTTGCGTCGAATTGCCCGTGCTGGAACAGCACGCGAACGATCGGCTCCCGCAAAATCATGAGCCCTAACGCCGCGGGCACCGTGATGAATGCCACGATGCGCACCGCAAAAGCCAGTGTCTTCTTCAGCGATTCGAAGTCTTTCGCCGCCGCCTGATGCGACATCATCGGCAGGATGGCCGTCGCCACGGCGATGGCGTAACCCCCGAGGACCAACTCCATTGTGCGGTCGGCGATGGTCAAAGCCGCTAAGCTTCCAATGGGCATGATGAGTGCCGTTGCGAACCGCGTATCCACGAATAGATTGATCTGCCCTATACCGATTCCGAACAACCGCGGAATCATCAGTCGAGCTACGTTTCTAATCCCGGGGTGAGAAAAAGAAATCCCGAAACTGAACTTCATGCCCTTTCGTACCAGGAGCGGAACCTGTATCAGGAACTGCAGCACTCCTCCAACAAGCACTCCGACAACGATCGCCGTTGCCGCGTTCTTAAAATGACTGCGAACGACCGCAAAAGTAAAGAAGATGGTTGCCAGATTCAGAAACACGGGAGTTGCCGCCGGCAGCCCAAAGACGTGGAAACAATTCAAAATACCCATCGCGAGAGCGGCCAAAGCGATAAAGAACAGATATGGGAAGACGATGCGGTTAAGATCTACCGCTTGGCCCCCCTCAATATTTTTCCCGGCAAACAAGTGGACGACCTGCGGCGAAAAGACCATTCCAAGGACGGTAATTACTGCCACAACAAGCGCCAGCGTCCAAAAAAGCTTGTTCGCGAAATCCCACACTTCTTCTTTAGACTTTTCGCGCATGTAGGTCGTGAAGACAGGGATGAACGAAGCGGTCATCGATCCTTCAGCGACCAGGCGGCGGAACAGGTTGGGAATGCGGTACGCGAGATAGTAGGCGTCGGCTACGGGAGTCGTTCCAAGCAGAAGAGCTATGCGCTGCTCACGCACGTAGCCGAGAATTCGACTTACGATAGTAACCAGGGAGATGATCGAGGCCGATTTGAGGATGTGCTTTTTATCGGTCAACGGCCGGCGCTCCGGGACCTAACCCTAATGAAAACAATAGGTTGACAGGCAAAACGCGCTTAACATAACATACATCTTGATTAATCGCAAATTTCGGCCATTCCGTACATATACAAACTGATTTCTTTGAAAAACAGAGCCCCAGCCTCTACTCACAAGAAAGTCGTCCTTGTCCTTGCCGACAAGAAGCCCCTGCGTGGCTATTTGAACCCCTCGCGGCTTGGCCAAGCCGATCCCATCGACTTGCTGACTCAGGATGGCGAACACCAGGAGATTCCTCTCGCCAAGGTTCGCTCGATTTATTTTGTTCGCGAGTTCTCGGATGACTTCGAGCCCGAGCGCAAGGCGTTTCTTAGCCGACCAAAGCTGGATGGACTGTGGGTTCGCCTGCGCTACAGCGACGGAGAGACGATCGAAGGCGTTGTGCCGAATGATCTGCTGACCATGCTCGATAACGGCATTCAGATCACTCCGCCCGACCTCAATTCCTCGACGGACCGCATCTTTATTCCTCGCTCCGCCCTCACCGAATTGACAGTCCTTGGCGTCGTTGGAATATCCCGCCGCAAACCCGCAGCCGCTGCTGTGGCCGCAATCCAGCCGCGCCTTTTCAACGAATAATCTCGCCCCGACTGTACTTCCCTCTCTACGCTATGCGAGACTCGCACCAAGCCCTAAGGAGCTGTATTCATGTCCATGAACCTCTCAGACATTGCCCAGAAACTTGGTTGCCGCCTAGATGGCCCCGGCGAGACTGCCATTCACGGAATCGCTGGAATCGAACAGGCCGAGCCGGGCCAGATCACTTTTCTCGCCAATCGGCGCTACTTCCCTCTTCTCAAGACGACACGCGCCTCGGCGGTTCTCGTCGAAGAAGGTATCAGCCTTGAGCGTGACGCCAGTCTTCCCCGGCTCGCCGCCTTGCGAACGGCAAATCCTTATCTCGCGTTCGCCCACGCTATCGAACTTTTCTACCAGGCTCCTCGTTACGCGCCCGGATTCCACCCTACGGCACTTATCGCGAAATCAGCGAAGATCGGTGCAGGCGCTCACATCGGTCCGTACTGCGTGGTGGAAGAAGGTGCCCACATCGGGCGTAACGCCGTTCTGCACAGCTTTCGTTACCATCTACCAGGGCGCTCGCATTGGAGACGACTTCTTTGCGCATTCGCACGCCGTAGTGCGCGAATTCTGCCGCATTGGAGACCGCGTCATTTTGCAAAACGGAGCGATCATCGGCGGCGACGGCCTCGGCTTCGCAAAACAGAAAGACGGCACATGGTACAAGATGCAGCAGTCCGGTCCCGCTGTTCTTGAGGACGATGTCGAAGTGCAAGCCAACGCCTGCGTCGATCGCGCCACAGTTGGAGAGACCCGCATCGGCCGGGGCACGAAGCTCGATGACCTTGTCATCGTCGGACACGCTTCGCGCGTGGGCGCCAACACGATGCTCTGCGGCCAGGTCGGCCTCGCAGGATCAACGAAGGTGGGAGACGGCTGCATTCTCGCTGGCCAAGTTGGTACTGCTGGGCATCTGACCATTGGCGACGGCTCCGTCATCACCGCCAAGAGCGGTGTCCCCAACGACGTCCCGCCTCGCTCGATGTTTTCTGGCTATCCCGCGGTCGACAATCGCCAGTGGCTGAAGACCGTCGCAGCACTCAATCGCCTGCCAGAACTCCAAAAGCGCGTCCGCGAATTGGAAGCTGAACTCGAACGCCTGGGCGGCCGGCCGCGCACTCCCGCTCCACGCTAGCCCGTTTGCAGGGGCGGGCTTCAGCCCGTCCCGCCTTTGTCCCATTACACAGCACCGGGAAACCCTAGAGGCCGCTGGTCCGGCGGCAATCCTGCCGCCATCGCATCGTGCACCCGCTGGTTCAGAATGTCCCGTTCCTCCCAGCTATATTTTGAAGCGTCGATCGGCTCGAGAAACTCTACGAGAATCTCTCCGGGGTGAATCACCATCGACCGTTTTGCCATTACCCGATGCGCCCCGGAACAAAGCACCGGGACGATGGGAACACCAGCCTTTATGGCGAGCACTGCTGCGCCCTTCTTAAATTGCTGAAGTCGTCCGTCGGGACTTCGAGTTCCTTCGGGGTAGATCAGAAACGATTGTCCTTCGCGCATGGCTGCAGCCGCTTTTTCCACGCTGGATATCGCCGACTCGCGGTCTTTGCGGTTGACAGGAATAAAGTGCGCTAATGTAAACGCGTGGCCAACGATCGGCCATTTGAAGAGCGATCCCTTCAATAAGATGGCGATACGTCTGGGAATGGCCCCAACCACCGCAGGGGCGTCCGCAGAACTGGTGTGATTGGCCACGAAAAGACAAACTCCGCCGGGAATCTTTGCCTTTCCCTCAACGCGAACCCTTACCCCAACCGCTCGCACAAAAAACATGACGCCCTTGAGCCCAGCCCAATAAAGAGGATCAATATGTCGCGATACGAGCGTGTAAAGCAGCAGCGGCGGCCCAAGTATCAGGATGTAGAGCGAAAGGAAAACCACGATGAAAATCGTGCGGAGCATGCAATAGGCAGAACTCTCTCGAATCCAGCCCTGCAGGTCAAGCGCTAGATGATAATGTCTGGCTGTGCTTTTCTGTTTTGCTTTTGACTTTGCTTTGTTCGGTCCGTTCTGTTTGCCAATTCACTAACTCCTTTGGAATGCGCACTTCCAGAAATCCGCCTGTAAACCATCTGGAATGAGCAGTTCCAAAACATTGGACTTAAAACTCTTTAGAATGAGCATTTACAGGAAATCGGGGAGGGGGTGCCGGCCAATTTGCGGCACTGGCCAATCACACCGCGTAAGCCTGACGAGAGACAACGATCTCGCTGGCAGGCGCTCGTAGCCTCACGCTGAACTCTCCGCGAAAGGGCGCCAGGCTCTCAGTAAGCCCAGTAGGGGCCTGCGCCCGACGGCGTGTTCTGCCCCTCAATAGCCGTGTACACCTTGCGGCCATAGAAGAATGGGAGACCCCAATCGAATGTTTGAGGGTTAGGGCCGGCCAGGCCGTTGGCTACTCCAATAGTCTCGTTGGTCGTAAGAGCGTCTGCGTTGCCCACGCTAAAACTGAAAGAACCGCTCGCTCCGTTCGCTCCGCGGTTCGTCGCCGAAAAATTCTGTGTCGCCCCTGGGCAATACCAAAAAGGAACGTCGTTGCAAGCTTGCAATCCCGTGGTATTTGCATCCAGGAAATAAATCGCGTTCGAGCCGCTATCAAGGAAACCAGCGTTCTGGTAGGTCACGTTATTGAAAATCGTTGTGAAATTTCCGCTCGACGGATCAAACGTATAGACCGTCGCGTTTCCAAGCCCATTGTTGGCTTGTGTCCCGATGCCAAAGATCATGGAGCCAGTGACGCTCGTCTCCGCGCCTGTAACCGGCGGCAAATCGATGATGACCCCATTATTATCCGTGGCAAAAAGAACAATCGGATTCACGACCTGCTTGGAAAGGCTCTGTGCCGTACTCTGGGTCGTTACTTCACAACCCGCAATCGGACACGCGTAGTACAAGCCGGGGTTGGATGGGCCGCTCACCGTGCAAGCAGTCCCGCAATCTTGCGCAGCAGGCCCCACGCCCAATATGCCGTTGGCACCCAGAGTGGAAAGATCATCTTCAAGCGGACCTCCAAAGCTCGTACAAGCGTTCGGGACAGTCGAGAAGCTCGGGCTGCCGATAACCTGAATCGGCAGAGACTTCGCCTGCTCGCCGGCGATGGTCATATCCGCCGTTTGAACCGGTCCCCAAGTAATGCCATCGACGAATGGCAGACACTCAACAATGGAATTGCCATTGGACGCTGTCTGTTGCGGAAGCGAAATGGAAAGCGCCGAAGACAATATTCTTAGCCCGGATGACCCGGTATCAACAAGGACGCCATCAATCGTCTGACAAGTTGTTGTGCTGCCGGGAGCGCAAAGTGTGACGCTCGTGAAAGCTCCGTTGATGTAGGGTGAGTTCAGAGGAGGTGCCGCTGTCGGTCCGGTAGTAACAGAAATCGATTGCACGTTCGCAGTCGAGCCTCCGCCCCCACCGCCACCGGTACTGCCGCCGTTGCTTGCTCCACTGCATCCCGCGGTTGCGGCCAGGGCTCCCGCCAGGCTCAGATAGAGGAATCCTTGTAACCGAATTTGTAATCGCAATCGCTTCATCGAATGTCCTCAGCATGGATTCCTGCTGGCAACATTTGAGGGACGTACGCTTTCCCGGAAAATGACCTCATGTGCCCCGACATTTGAACCACTAGACCAGCCTGTTGGATAGACACCGGCCCGTGCCCGCGACGCTGCGCGTGCTGAGTTTGTTCGGCCTGCGTAAACTGGTCAAAGTACGTGCCCAGAAGTTGCCGCAAGTCTGGATGGAATGGGCCTTGCCAAGTGACGGCAAAGACTTTCCCTGTGGGCGAGACGTATTCCTTCACGACTACACCTGTTGCCGCTTGAATTTCATGAATTGTGTACGAATTGCCGCTCGACGTCCGCAGGCTACCTTGCATCCTTGCCTGATCCGCCTGCACCGATGTCACATCTCCTCCCAAGGAGGCTAAAGCCGGAAGCGGAAGTAGCAGCAATGCGAATATTCCGCGCATAACTCCTGGATTCATAGGGTGTCCTCTGCCATGACTATTTCTTTTCTCTCGGCCGGGTTGCGGATCATTTCTGTCTGTTCAGAATTTAAAAATGGATTTCGTTCCTTCGCTCGTCTGTCCTTCTCGCGTTGGGGGACTGGGAGTCCCAAAATCCTTTGTAGCACGTTTTCAGAGTGCGAAAGCCAGAGGTGTCCTCAGCTGGTAAAGCCCTCATGAGCTAAGACGAGAGATAGCGGGGGTTGGTTGCTTGAGCAAAGATCTTCACGCAACTCGCTTCTAAGGGTACTGTCAGTGATCAGGGTGCCGAAGCCGCTTGCGTGACTCCGTGAAGCAAGCCATCGCGAATGCGTCGAGCCTTTTCGCTCGCGTGAGAATCTTCCGCAACTTGGTAGAGGACATCCTTTTCTTCACCCAATTTGAACTGGAGCGTCTGCTCTTTTTCCTCGCGACGGATGCGCACTCGCACCGTCTCTCCGGGTTGACGTTCGCGCACCCATCGACCGAGCGCGCGCGGGATGTCACCGCCATTCCAATTCAAGATCACGTCTCCGGTATCCAGGCCAGCTTCCGCGGCTGCGCTGCCGCTATCAACTGCGCGTACCGTGATCGTGCCACTCGCATCTCGCTCTGCAGAAAATCCGAGCACGGCTCGTTTATGCTCGGCGGTCCGCAATTCCAGCCCAGCCAGCGCCAAAACCTCCTGGTAAGGCAGTGGCTGCGCTGAGGCGACGTACTTTCGAAAAAAGTCTTCGAAGGAGCCGCCCGCCACCTTCTCTGCTTCCAGCCGAATATCCAAACTGTCCCGGTAGGTCTTTCCCTGCTTCGCAAAGTCCTCGTTTAAGCCGCGCAGCACGTCATCCAGGCTTTTTTCATTGTTCGTGCGATCGCGAATCAAAATGTCCAGCAAGTCGCCAAGCACTTGCCCCTTGGTGTAGTAGGAAACGCTGTCGTCGGGCCCGTTGTAGAGGGAATATTTTTCGAGCCACGCGTCGAGGCTCGATTCTTCCGCGCTCTGCCAACTGTTGGCAGGCCGAGATTCCAATTCGCCGATTTGCTGTCCTAGATCATCGTAGAACCGTTCTTTGTTCCAAATCCTGCTGCGCACCAGCGTGTACGCGCCGTAGGTGCTCGTAACGCCTTCCGCAAACCACAGCGCCCTTGTGTATTGCTCTTTCGTGTAGTCCACCGGTTCCAGCGTAGCCGGACGGATGCGCTTCACATTCCATAAATGAAAAAATTCGTGCGCTGCCACTCCCGAGAGATACTCATCCGTCGGGATGCCAATCGCCGTGGAATTCGCGTGCTCCATTCCTCCGCCACCCGCTCCCTTACCGATATGCAGAATGAAGAGGTAATGTTCGAACGGCGCACCGTTCATCAACTTCAGTTCGTAACTACAAATCTGCCTCAGCTCGGTTTCGATCTTCTTCTGGCTCCAGCCTTCGCCATGAACCACCGCGCGGATATCCACTGACAGACCCGGTACGATGAACTCTTTGAAATTACTGACCTCGATGGGCGCGTCGGCAAGCGTGTCGTAACTTTTTGCGTCGAGGACGTAATTCCGTGCTCCTCTCATGGATTCTTCGAGAATGGGGCCTGCGCTTGCCGCTCTCCACGTCGCCGGAACGTCGGGAAACGCAAGATGGACATGCTCTCCACGTCGCTCCTGCGCATATAAGAGAATCATCGCTGGATTGATAAAAGCATGCTCACCATTCAGTTGAGTCGCAAAAGGTCCAGTCTCATCCCAGTAGGATGCATAGCGAAGCGTGATCGTTCCATGGCCCGAAACGAGCCAAGATTGCTTGTCCATCCTTTCAACAGGCAATTTTACGGAATCGGCAAACGCTTCGACTTCCCGAATGTGGCTCGAGAAATCTCGAATTTGATAAAGCGCATTCCACGCGGGAATCGCCACCAAGACTTCCCCGCGCACGTCGGGAATCGTCATGGTGACGCGAAAAAGATGCTGTTCTGGATGGCTCAACGAGACTTGGTACTCAATCGTCGCCGTACACGGACCCGCCCCGGCCAGTACGCAAACTAACAGCACTATCGTCGGAAGAATCCTCCGACTCCACCACAATCGGTTTTTCACCTGGAATTGGCCTCGGAGGAAACCTGAGCTGGCTGCGAGAACCTAGCGAGCAGTTTTTCGCAAAGCCCGTCGAAGCTGCCGTTGGACATCACGAGCAGCACGTCGCCTGGTTCTGCTTCCGTAGAAAGCTGGTCGGCAATGGCGTCGGCGCTGGGAAATACACGCGCGCTCTTACCTAACCCGCGGACGCTCTCGGCTACCGTTTCGGGTTCGAGGCGATTCTCGTCGCCGAGCTGTTGCGCGCGAAACACTCCAGCCAACACGACCCGATCTGCCAGCGCCAATGCCACCGGCAGCGTTTCTTCAAACACTTTCCGCCGCATGGAATTCGAGCGAGGTTCGAGGATAGCCCACAGCCTCCGGCCAGGCCACCTAGCCCGCGCGGCCTCAATGGTCGCGCGAACGGCTGTTGGGTGATGCGCGAAATCATCCACAACAAGCACCCCGCGAACTTCGCCCTTCACATCCATCCGCCGCTTGACGCTGCGAAACGTTGCGAGCGCCTTCGCTAAGTCAGCAGCGGCGATACCACGTCCATGAGCCACCGCGATCGCAGCCATCGCATTCAATACGTTGTGCCGACCGCTCGCCGCCAGTGCGAATTCTCCAAAGGGAGCTCCCCGGTACGTGACTCGAAAACGCATCCCTCCGCCGTCCACGGCCAATTCGCTCGCGACCCAATCATTCCCGGTGGAAAATCCGTAGGTCTCCACCGGACAGAACGCCTTTTCCGCGGCACGCCTCAAGGCCGGTCCAGATTCTTCGGTGTCTCCCCAAATTACGACTCGCCCGCGCCGAGGCACAAGATTGACCAATCTCCGAAACGCCAGCTCATAGGTTTCGAAATCACGGTAGATGTCCGCGTGGTCGTATTCAAGCGAAGTAATGATCAAATCATCTGGGTGGTAATGGAAAAATTTCGGCCCGCGATCCCAGAAGGCCGTTTCGTACTCATCGCCTTCGAGGATAAATTCTTCGCCGCCTCCGAGGCCGTAACTCTTGCCAAAATTCTCTGCCACTCCACCCACCAGGAAATCAGGCCGCTTCCCTGCGGTGTGAAAGATCCAAGCCAGCATTGCGGTGGTCGTCGTTTTCCCGTGCGTGCCGCTCACGACAATCGAATGACGTCCGGGCAAAAACACTTCCTCGAGAATCTCCGGCATCGAGCGGTACTGAATTTTTCGGTCCAGCACTTCTTCCAGTTCGGGATTGCCGCGCGCAATTATATTTCCGACAACCACCAAATCCGGCGCGGGCGTCAAGTGCGCAGCATCAAATGTATGAAAAAACGAAATCCCGAGTTTCTCCAGCAGAGTTGACGCTGGCGGATAGACTCCCGAATCCGACCCCGTCACGCGATACCCATGCTCGCGCAGCATTCCCGCAAGCGGCGCCATCGCCGAGCCGCCGATTCCAATCACGTGAACGTGCTTCGCGTCGCTCATGGCACGACCGCCGGTTCAAGAATCTCCAACTCCCCTGTTCCGTGCGCTCTTAGGCGAGCCTTTACTCCCAAAGGTACCGTCAACATGGGCCGGGGCGTATGCCCCACTGCCGCGCCATAAACGATCGGCACTCCCAGCGCGTTCAGAATCCTTGCGCAAACGTCACGTACCGTCGCGCTACCCGACATCAGCGGACCACACTCCGGAAACTCGCCAAGCACAATCCCTCGAACACCTTCAAATTTTCCGGCCTGCTTCAGATGCATCAGCGCTCGATCTACTTGCCACGGTTTCATTCCCCGGTCCTCAAGCAACAAGATGGATCCGCGCGTCTCCAATTCCCACGGCGTCCCTAGCGATGTCTCCACCAGCGTCATACATCCACCCAGGACTCGGCCTTCCGCTTCGCCGCCAACTAGCGTCTCGCCTCGCAGCTTCAGCGTCCAACCGCCGTCCGTTTTTCGCACCGCTGCAAGAAGGGAATCTCGGTCATATCCGCTCGCCACACCATCTCCCGCATCCAATCCCGCAGCCAGCATCGGCCCGTAAAATCCAACCCAGGCATAGCGCTTCCAAAGATATGTTTGCAGCGATGTCAAATCGCTATATCCCAAAATCAATTTCGGCGAGTCCGCATGTTCTACGGCGAGATCGTCGAGCAGATAATTAGAGCCGTATCCTCCGCGAATGGCCACGAGCGCATGGACATCAACGCGCTCTAGCTCGCTTAAGAGTTCATTTCGCCTGCCCGCGAGCGACCCGGCGAAGTAACCATCCGGCGTGAGCGGCGTAGAATCGCCCACATGAAATCCCAAGTTCCGCAACTCCTCGGCGCCTGCCAAGACTTTTGCAAACTCCGCCGGAGATGCCGGCGCAAACGGCATGATCACACTTTGCGAATTCAGCGCACGCGGCTTTCGTGCCTCAACATCCACGGTCATTGCCTCAAGACTTGCGCTCCGGACGCTCACCCGTTTTGCCGTTCCACGGGAACCATCTCGCAACTCATCCCAGGTTTGCACAGCGACTGGAGTATCTTATCCTGCTGGTGGGCGCTGACCTCCGCATCGAACTGGATCAGATTCTTCTCGCCGGAGAGTGATACTTGAAAATTATCGATGGGCACTTTGAGGTCTGAAAAAATCTTGTGCACATCCGTAACCATATTTTCAGCGCGATCCACAAAAATGCGAAACAACATGTACCGCGGCTTCAAGTTGAGCCAATCTTCGACGTAAAAAAGAAGAACAAGCGCGACCAACACCAACGCGCAAGCGGTCCCCGAGACCGCGTACAATCCCCCGCCAGCCGCCATTCCCATTGCCGCGACTGCAAAAATAGTGGCCGCCGTCGTCAGCCCAACGACACTGCCGCGCTCGCGCAGAATCACGCCAGCTCCGAGAAAACCGATTCCTTGAACAATATTCGAAGCAATGCGGGTTGTGCTCGTATCGCCCGTGCGGCGCGCAATTTCGATGGAAACTATCGTGAACAGGGCCGCCCCCAGCGCGACGCAAAATCCAGTTCGCATTCCTGCCGGACGTCTGCGAATATTGCGTTCGACACCAATAATGGAGCCGAGCATTGCGGCCCAAGCCAGTCGCGCGATGATAGTGCCTAGCGGCAGAGCGTTCTCCTGCACTGCAATTCTGAGACTATGGCAGGATTTTACACACTACAATTTGAATTGGGTCAATTTCGCGAAGTGCCGTGCCCTGGCGTGTATCTCGCTGCGCTTGAGCACGCGCAGCCGGTCCAGCCCAAAGCGCTCCACGGTAAAGCTCCCCAGCACCGAACCATAAACCATAGCCCTGCGAAGCGTGGCGTCGCTCAAATCTTTCGCCCCTGCTAGGTAGCCCATAAAACCGCCCGCGAAGCTGTCGCCAGCGCCCGTGGGGTCGTGCGGCTCCTCCAGCGGAAACGCCGGCATGCAGAACACGCCGCGCTTATCGACCATCATCGCCCCATACTCGCCGCGTTTCACGACAAGAGTCGAAGGGCCCATCTTGAAAATATGCTTTGCCGCGCGCAGCAGGTTGTGTTCATTCGAAAGCTGCCGCGTCTCGGAATCGTTGATCATTAGAATATCGACGTGTTTTAGCGTCTCGCGCAATTCCGCGGGCGTCCGCTCGATCCAGTAATTCATGGTGTCGAGCGCCGCCAATTTCGGCCTGCCCTTCACCTGCTTCAAAACGTCACGTTGTAAATCGGGCGCGATGTTCGCCAGAAACACGTACTTCGATGATTTGTACTTCTCCGGCAGCCGTGGCTTGAATCCGGCAAAGACGTTAAGGTCTGTCGCCAGTGTCACTCGCTCATTCAGATTCTCCGAGTACCTCCCAGCCCAAAAAAAGGTCTTCCCTGCTGCGCGTTCCAAGCCTTCTGTGTCGATATGCCTTCCGCGAAAGACCGCCTCGTCTTTGGCCGTAAAGTCCTCACCCACAATGGCGACGAGACTTACGGGAGCAAAGAAACTCGCTGCCACGGCAAAATAAGTCGCCGCGCCGCCCACCGTGCGATCGACTTTTCCATACGGGCTTTCGAGCGCATCAAATGCCACCGAACCGACTACAAGTAGGGACACAGGTTTCTCCTAGGAAGCGTATTTTCCGATAATGGCTTCGAGTTTTTTCTTCGTAGCCTTGGGCACTATCTTCAAATCCGTGACGAGCGCGTGCTTCAATGCCGCTCCACATTTGCAATTCCGGCCTTCCGGCATCGCGCGTACCGCCTCGCGCAAAACCTTCTGTGCGTTTTCTGCATTCTGTACCAGCGTCGCAATGATCTGCGAAGCGGTCACCGACTCGTGCTCCGGATGCCAGCAATCAAAATCGGTAATCATGGCGATCGTCGCGTAACAAATTTCCGCTTCGCGCGCGAGCTTCGCTTCCGTCACATTGGTCATGCCGATCACTTCGAAATGCAACTGTCTGTGCATGTTCGCTTCCGCCAGCGTTGAAAACTGTGGCCCCTCGATGCACACATACGTGCCTCGTCGATGCACCATCACGCCGCAATGCACACTTGCATCCGCCAGCACACCTGAAACCTGTCCGCAGGTAGGTTTATCAAATCCAACGTGCGCCACCAGTCCATCGCCAAAAAATGTCGAAACGCGATTCTTCGTTCGGTCCACGAACTGGTCCGGCACCAAAAACTCTCCAGGTCGGAGATCTTCCATCAAAGACCCCACCGCGCTTACCGAAATAATCCTCTCCACCCCGAGCAACTTCATTGCATATACATTCGCGCGAAAATTAATTTCGCCAGGCAATATCCGGTGGCCGCGCCCGTGCCGCGCCAAGAACGCCACACGTTTCCCCTCCAGCGTCCCGAGCACGATCGCATCGGATGGCTCGCCAAAAGGCGTTTTCACAGTTATCTCGCGCGTCTTCGTCAGACCGTTCATCGAGTACAGCCCACTTCCCCCAATGATCCCAATCTCTGCTTGCGTGTTCGCGCGCTTCGACTTCTCAGTTTTCCCGGCCGCCATTCCCTTGTCTCCGTGAAATTAACTATTGAGGTCTACCGGTTCGAACGCCACTTTCCCATCGTGCTCGTGCAACGTCCCCGCGGCAAAATCCGGGTCATGACCCAACGCCACAACCCATCCATCTCGCAAAAACTCCCCGATCCACTTCCGCTTCGTCTCCAGCGTAGTCAGCGGATATAGATCGTACGCAATGATCCATGGCAACGGCAAATGGTGCCGCGTGGGAATCAAGTCCGACACATACATCAACTTTTTTCCGCCGCCCCTGATCTGGACGGCCTGAATGTTCAGATTATGCCCAGGAATCTTCACGACTGAAATCCCAGGTAGGATTTCTGTGTCTCCCTCCACGAACTGCCACTGCCCCGCGTCCGTCACCGGCACAAAATCGTGCGCATAGTAGCTCGCCCGGTCGCGTTCCGTTGGACGCATCGCGTGCTCGATCTCCGCTTTCTGCACGATATACTTCGCGTTCGGAAACGCCGGCACCGCGCGACCGTCCACCAATCGTGTATTTCCCCCGGCATGATCGAAATGCAAATGCGTGTTGATGACGACATCGATCTCTTCTGGTTTCACTCCCGCCTTTGCCAGCGATTCCATCAAAGGATCGTTATCCGGGAAGCGATAGATATTCCTCAGTTTCGCGTCCCATTTCGTACCGTTCCCCGTTTCTACCAAGATGGTCCTTCCGCTCGCACGAACCAGCAGCGCATTCACAGCAAACGCCAGCCGGTTTTTTTCATCGGGAACCATCTTCTTTTCCCAAATCGTTTTCGGCACGACGCCAAACATCGACCCGCCATCAAGCCAAAAAATGCCGCCGTGAATGGGCCGAACTTCGATTTCCCCAAAGTGCATCAATCCATCCTGTAGGGGAGGGGCTTGCCCCTCCCGCTTTTGCAACTCGCAGATACCTCGCCATGCGCGGCGCAGGAGTCCCGCATCGAGTCATCCGCCAATGCCGCTGTTCGCAAGCAACTCATTCACAGCCGAAAACGGATCCTTCTTCCGATCCGCGACCTCTTTCGCCATCTCGGCCAGCCGCGCTTCTCCGCCGGCACCACCTAAAACTCGTTCCACAAGTCGTGACTCAATTAGACCAAGCAGCCGCCGCTTCCAATGCTCCACATGCTTTCGCTCTCGTTCACCGCTAGCGTCAAAATGCTTGCGAAACTTTCCGATCGTCTCGGCCAGAGCGTCAATACCCTTAGTTTCGCTTGCAACCGTTCGCACGCACCGGCGGATGCCAGCCATCCCTCGGCATCACTAGCGACAACATCGCATGAAGTTGCTGCTCCACCCGGTCTGCGCCCTCCCGATCCGCCTTATTCAAAACGAATATATCCCCAATCTCCATCAAGCCAGCTTTCATGTTCTGAATGTCGTCGCCCATGCCCGGCACTAGCACTACCAATACGCAATCCGCCAGCCGAACAATATCGATCTCATCCTGACCTACGCCCACCGTCTCGATCAGCACTTCCTGCTTCCCGGCTGCATCGAGCAGCAATGCCACTTCCGCCGTCGCCCGCGCCAATCCTCCCATAAACCCGCGCGTTGCCATCGAACGGATAAACATCCCGCGGTCGCTGGCATGGCTCTGCATCCGAATCCGGTCCCCCAAAATTGCCCCGCCGGTATACGGGCTCGTAGGGTCCACGGCGATCACTCCCACTTGCTCGTCATGTTTCCTGTAATAAGCCGCCAACCGGTCCACCAACGTACTCTTCCCCGTCCCAGGTGCCCCGGTCACTCCAGTGAGATAAGCCCGCCCCGTGCCCGCAAAGAGCCGCTGGAGCAACTCCTCAGCCTCGGCCTGATGATTCTCAATCGCTGTGATCGCGCGCGAAATAGCCCGCACATCCCCAGCGCGCACCAATTCCGCCCACTTCTCAACAGGCTGCGTCATGTTTTACCAGTGAGCTTTTCGTCGAGGCCAAACACATTTGCCTATTATCCCGATTTTGCGGCAACCGCGCACACCAAAACGAATTCGGCATTACGTTCTAAATGTTCTGAAGTATTTCAGATGCTTGTAGGGGAGGGGCTTGCCCCTCCCGCTTCCACCCGCCACTCACTTCTTCCCCAACAACTGCCTCGCAATCACCAGCTTCTGAATTTCGCTCGTCCCTTCGCCAATCGTGCACAGCTTGACGTCGCGATAAAACTTCTCCGCCGGATAATCCTTAATGAATCCATACCCTCCATGCACCTGCACGCACTCATTGGCCACCCGCACGGCTACTTCGCTCGCAAACAATTTGGCCATGCTCGATTCTCGCGTAAATCGCACATCCTTCCGATCCGCCAGCCACGCGGCTTGGTATACCAAAAGTCGTGCAGCCTCCACTTCCGTAGCCATATCCGCCAACTTAAACTGAATCGCCTGAAACTCGCTGATCGCTTGTCCGAACTGCTTACGCTGCTTCGCATAACTCACCGCTGCGTCCAGCGCCCCTTGCGCCATACCCAGCGCCAACGCGGCGATGGAAATCCGGCCGCCGTCCAGAATCTTCAAACTTCCAGTGAAACCCTCGCCCTCCGGCCCCAAAAGATTCTCGGCAGGCACGCGGCAATCCGAAAAAATCACCTCCGACGTATCGCTGGCCCGCATCCCCAGCTTGTTCTCTTTCTTCCCCGGCTTAAATCCCCCCATTCCCTTTTCCAAAATGAACGCGCTAATCCCATGTGAACCCTTCGACTTGTCCGTCACCGCCATCGCCACGCAAAAATCCGCGTAATGCCCGTTGGTCGTAAACGTCTTCGCCCCATTCAAAACCCAAAAATCTCCATCGCGCTGCGCGGTGGTCTTCGTCCCACCCGCATCCGATCCCGCCTCTGGCTCTGTCAACGACCAAGCCCCAATCTTTTTCCCCGCGGCCAAAGGCGCCAAATACTTCTTCTTCTGCGCTTCAGTCCCAAACTTGAAAATGTGATTGCTGCAAAGCGAATTGTGTGCCGCCACAATCAATCCCACCGATCCGTCCACTCGCGCCAACTCTTCAATCGCAATCACGTACTCCATGTACCCCAACCCGGCCCCGCCATACGCCTCCGGGAAAATGACGCCAAGCAACCCCATCTCCCCTAATTTCGGCATGATCTCGATCGGAAAATGAGAAGCCTCGTCCCACTCCATCACATGCGGCAATATTTCGCCCTGCGCAAACTCACGCACGCTTCGCCGCAACTGCTGCTGTTCGTCTGTAAATGTGAAGTCCACTTTGTCTCCAGTGGCTATTCGCCCAATCTATACCCAACCAAAGTTCCGTTTATAACGCTATTTTACACATTGCAGTTCGACGGTTCATCACTTTGTGCTTAACAGCGTGCTCGCCACGCAGGAGCCCTCGATACCGTTTCCTCTTGTCATCTGTCGCTAGCGGTGATATCAAGCCCCGATGATTGCCAAATACCTCGCCACGCTCGCTGTAGCTGTATTCCTCGTCACCATTGCCGCATCCTCGCTGCAATTTGCCACCCGCTCCCAGGTCCTCAGCGGAAAAGCAGTGGACGAAACCTTTCCGTTTGAATTTACGATCGACGCGGATAGTTCCCACACATACAAGATAGACCCCAGCATGAAGAAGTTCCTCGAAGCCAACCTCAGCTTCTATACCGAAGGCCCCGCGCACGTCGTTTCAGCCACCGTGGAAGTCACGCCGAAAGATGTCACCTGGACCCAGGATCGCCGAACCTTCACCTCCACCGGCGCCGGCTTAGCCGCGCACGTCAAGTGGGACACTCCCGCTGACTCCGCTAACGGAGCTTATGGACAGATCTTCCTGAACTTTCCGGAAATCCCCGGACTCGAAGGCAAAGCCCCCGACTTCCATTCCGGCGGCTATCAGAAGGACGATAAAGGCCGCTACGTCATCCGCGAAGTGAATACATACAAAAACTCCGTTTTGCTGACCTTTGCAAGATTCGCGTTTGCCCTGTCCGCCGGCATCCCCTTCGGCGTACTACTCCACAGCATCTTCTGGATTTTCGTATTGAAAACCGAAAAGCGGTCACGTCTTGCGGCTTTGCCTCCGCAAGGTTCCGAATTGCCTCGTACTTTCTACCCGGATCCGATCGCGGAATGGAGCATCTGGACTCTTTTATTCGGCATCGGCGGCTTTGTCTCCAGCATGCTCGCGAGTTTTTCCGTCTATGACGGTTACATGAGTTCCTCTTTTACCTGGGTCGTCTTCGGCATGCTGGCGGCCATGGGCGCCATCGCCCTTGTGGCCGCGTACTTCACAGGTAGATCAGCGATGACCGTGCGCCTGGAGGCCAGCGGTATCTCCTACGCACGCGGTCGCGGCGATTTACAGTGGATCACCATTCCTTGGGGCGAAATACTCCAGCTCACGGAAAAATCGCGCACCTATCGCGGCACGGTAAGATATTGGATTGAACTTGAATTCAGAGACAATCGCAAGAAGCTTAAGCTGACAAAGAGCATCGAAGGTTACGCCACCCTCCGCGACATGCTCTTTCGTGCGTTCACACCGGCTAATTAGCCCCGCAACAACTCGTATAAATTCTCAGGTCCGATCTTTCTTCACGCTCGAGCCATCTGCGGGCGTCCCACGATCTCTCCCAAGGCCGCCAGCGCCCGTTCGCATCCTGCTCGATCGACATCGCAATGCGTCACAAACCGCACCGAGTAGGTCGCCGTATCCAGCGCCCAAATCTCTTTCTCGCGCAACAAGTCGCACAACTCGACGGCGTTCTTGCCGGTTCCTTCGCAATCAAAAATCACAATATTGCTCCGGACCTTTGCTGGATCGATTTTCAAGCCCGGCATCCGCGCAATCCCCTCCGCCAGCAGCCGGGCGTTCTCATGGTCGATGTGCAGCCGCTTCGGCGATTCTTCCAGCGCAATCAACCCCGCTGCTGCGATCACCCCCGCCTGCCGCATCCCACCACCAAACATCTTCCGGTAAATCCGCGCTTTCTCAATAAAAGCCCCCGACCCCGCAATCATCGACCCCACCGGCGCCCCCAAGCCTTTCGATAAACAAAACATCACCGAGTCCACATGCTTTGTCATTCCCGCAACGCTTTCACCCAGCGCCACCGACGCATTGAAAATTCGCGCCCCGTCCAAATGCACCTTCAACCCAGCATCTTGCGCATGCCCGCAAATCTCATCCACCGAAGCCGTCGCATGTAGCGTCCCGCCCGCCATATTGTGCGTATTCTCAATACAAATCAGCGCCGTCTGCGAGTCGTAATAAATCTTCGGACGAATCACCGCCTCAATCATCTTCCACGAAAGAATTCCGTCGTCGCCCCGCGCAACCCGCGGCATACAGCCCGCAATCGCCGACATCGACGCCAACTCATACAAATTCACATGACTCTTCTCGTCGCAAATCACCTCATCCCCGTGATGAGTCCACGTTTTGATCGCGATCAAATTCCCCATGCATCCGGTCGGCACAAAAAGCGCCGCCTCTTTGCCAAAAATCTCCGCGGCCCGCCGCTCCAACCGGTTCACCGTAGGGTCTTCCCCATACACGTCATCCCCGACGACAGCCTCAGCCATCGCCCTCCGCATATCCAGGGTCGGCCGCGTAACCGTGTCACTTCGCAAATCCACCACGTTCTGCAGCGGTGTCACACCGTCCGGATCACTCCGCATCCCGCTCTTAGCAATCGTCCCCACGTTGTCCCGTCCTTCTCAATTGCCGAATTTTCCCTACCCTGAGTTAGTTTGAGGCCTCGTGTCTCGTACGCTGGCTCTTGCCAAATTGCAATTGCTGAATGATTATCCCGATTCCGAGCGCGGCGGGAACACCCACGTATAACCCGCCAAAGATAAGAATGTAGAGAACAGCGGAGGCCGATTCCTTCGCGCCGGGGAGTACAAAGACCGCGGTCAAAGCGGCAAAGCCAACGAAAAATACACCCAGACTGAGTTTGTCAGGATCGTAACGCTTCCAGCCCATTCCTAAATCCATGTCAGCGCCCCAGCTGGGCTCATCTGATCAATCCAACAAACACTTCATTTGACACGCTTAATTTGTTTTCGGCCAATCGCAAAATATTCCCGTCTCTCTTTAGCAAGCCCGCGCTCCGCAACGGTTCGATCCGCCCTCCCAATTCAACGCCGTACTCTCTCTCGATCCGTCCCAAATCAATCCCGTCCAACTGCCGCAACCCTAAAAACAACTCCTCCTCCAGGGCACTCTCCCGCGTAACCCCCTCCAACTGCTCCGCTGGCAACCGCCCTGCCGTTATCGCCTCCACATACGCCGCCGCATCATGAGCATTCGCCCACCGCTGCGCCCCAGAAAACGAATGTGCCCCAGCCCCAAATCCCAAATAAACCTCCCGCCTCCAATACTTCAAATTATGTCTCGACTCAAGTCCCGGCTTCGCCCAATTCGAAATCTCATAGTGGTGATAACCCAAATCCTCCAAGAACGAGCAAGCCGTCTCGTAGAAATCCGCCATCTCATCATCGTCGGGAACCGCTCCAGCGCTGTACCGCGTCCCACTCTGCAATATTTCCAACCCCAACCGGCTGCCCTCATCCACCTCGAGTACGTAAACCGAAACATGTTCCGGCTCTAACTTCCCCAACTCTTCCAGCGACTCACCCCAACTCTCTTTCGTCTGAAACGGCAATCCCGCAATCAAATCAAAACTGATATTCCGAATCCCTGCCGCCCGCAGAATCGCCGCCGCCCGATAAATATCCGCTCGACGATGCATTCGCCCAGCCGCCACCAATTCCTTATCCGAAAACGATTGCACCCCAAAACTCACCCGGTTAATCCCCGCCGCAATCCAAGCCTCTGCCTTCTCCGCAGTCACTGTCTCCGGATCAGCCTCCAGCGTCACCTCGCTCAACTCTGTCGTGAATCGCTCCCGAATCGTATCCATCATCCGGCAGAGCAGCTCTGGCTCCAACAAACTAGGGGTTCCGCCGCCAAAATAAACTGTATTCACGATGGCCCCCTCAAATCCTGTTGGCATCGCGATCCCAGCCGCTCGATACAATTCGCGGTGCTCGCGAATCTCCCGCCAAACCGCATCCACGTATGGCGCAAACCGCCCCGAAGACACCACTCCCGTATGAAAATTGCAATAAGTACACTTCGTCTGACAAAACGGCACCTGCACGTAAATCCCGAGTTTCTCCTGCGCTGTCTTCATTGCAAAAACTCTAACACACCGATCTTGTCTGCGGCCTCTGTGATCTCCGGGTTAAAAAAGCTGAAGCGCCACTCAAACCTATCCCATTCAACGCAAATCCACCTTTACCCCGCTACTTCATTAGGCCATTACTTCCATCCCCGATCACCTTCACCCACATCTTTCTCTCCCGCGGCCCATCGAACTCGCAAAAAAACACTCCCTGCCACTGCCCGAGAATTAACTTCCCTTCTTCCACCAAAATCGTCTGCGATGTCCCCGTCAATACTGCCTTAGCATGGGAATCCGAATTTCCTTCTGCATGTCGGTACGGCCCCGACCGCGGGACCAATCTCTCGAACACCCCCTCCAAGTCCGTCGCCACATCCGGATCAAAGTGCTCGTTAATCGCCACTCCTGCCGTCGTATGCGGGACATAGACGTAACAAATTCCCGACAATACGCCCGACTTCACCACCGCGCGTTCCACTAAGTCCGTCATATCCACGAACTGCGTCCGCCGACTTGTCTTCACCCGCAGGACTTCCATCGTCATGGCACCTCTCTACGAACTGTCCAGATCCTATCACCCCGCACATGCATCCCCCCGTACCTCATCCTAGTTCACCTCCAGTCCACCCACGGTTCACCCGCTGTGCATTGTCGGTTCTTCGTGGGTAAGCGAAAGTGCACATCGTCATCCAACACCACCTTACTTGGCCCACCACCAAGTAAGCAGACCGGCGGCCCCGGCCTTCATCCCAAGCTAGGGCCGCCGTTATAAAAATCAGGAGGCGTCGTGCAGGAGCAATCCAAGAGCGTCATGGGCCAGCAAACACAGCGCGTAGTCCCGCAGCAGGCCAAGGTCATGGACAACGGTCGAATTTGGTTGTGGGGGTTCCTGGCAGTCATTGTGCTCTCGCAACTCTACTTCGTTCGCGAACTGCTCGCAGCCTTCGCACTTTTCGCTCTGGGATTTGTGGCTATTGCCATCGTTGTCGCAGGTCTCTACATGCTCCAGAAGTCTTGCGAGGTTGGCATGGCGCGCCTAGCCGCTTTGCGTCACCCGGTCATCGATATGGCGACGGTCAGCACTATGGCCACGGTCAGCCGCGAAGATCGAAAAGCGGCCTAGCTCCGTTGTGAAACGTTTTCGCGTTCTGGCGCACTACAGGCTAAGCAGTATTCCATTTGACTGGGTTCGCTGGAATCGTAATGAAGTCTGGTATCGCTCGAAGTTTGTAGCCGTGAAGATCAGGAGCGTGCAAGCGCCTTAGTTGGGTCGGCCTCCCAGGCCTCTCCTTCCCAACAACGTGCCGCTCCAGGGGGCCCTCGTGTTTCAGAAACCGTCCTATTCGCGCCGTGCCTTAAGCCGGCTTGCAGCCTCAGAGGATATCTGGGTCTGTTGGCGTTGCAACGATCGCGACGATGTCTCACGCGTTCTGGACATCAGTATCGATGGCCTATTTATCGCGACTCCTCACCTCAGCGTGAAAGCAGGCATGCCCGCCAAGCTCGATTTCCTGGTTCAAGAGGGGCGCATCAAGGCCGACGCCGTCGTTCGTCACATAAAGCGGGGAAGCGGGCTCGGTTTGAAGCTTGTTGCGGTCGGCGACAATGATCGCCAACGACTTAAAGCCTTGCTGACAAGACTTCGCTCCCGCGGGGATCACTCCAACTCTCATCCTTTTCCCCAACTCGAACAACTTTGAAGGTCCGGTTCACCCATCCCTTGGTTTGACCAAATCTGTTTTCATGCCGAAAACGCGATGCCCAATTCTTTCGCGAACCAGGAAGTTCGATTTTTCTCTCTCCATCCCTCGCAGTGCGATCCATCCTCACGACTTCACTAATCGAACGTGGTAGCTAAAGGGTCGCTCGATGGAAGTCTGCACGGTCCAGCCACCCTGCTCGGCGAGAGCTCGAAAAGCGTCCATCGTCCGGGGGCGTATCGCCACCCGACCCGCAAGCAGCGAAGCGCGCACAGGTCTGCCCTCTCGCGTGACCGACCCCACGACGATCGAGTCGCGAGCTGTGCCAGCATGAAGGACTCGCAGGTTCGAGACAATCTCATCGTCTGAACCGTACTCAAATAACGCTCCTTCTGACGAAATTCCGCACGTCGCATCGCTAGCGCGCAATCCCTCAAGCGCATCGCGTAGCCGTTCGGTGCACGACCATTCGTAGGCGAAATGCCGGAAACCGATGTTGAGTCCGCTCAGAGGGGCCCCATCTGCACACAACGCATCCAGCGCCCTGCTGCCAAACGCAGGTCCCCGCTCGTCGAGGTCCATGACGGCGATCTCGATTTCGCGGTCTGCCAGCAATTCAGCCCACCCATTTCGAAGAGAAATCAACGCATTCCAACTGTCGGCCCCCGGTCCACCTCCGATATTGACAAGACACAGGCGCCGGCGAGGATCAACGGCAGCTGTCACCGCCAGGCCATCCGCAAGCAATCGCGATATATCCTGTAAGCGAAGCCTCGCCGCAAACGCTGGGAACGACGCCGCGATCCTTTGGTCTATCGGACTGCTGCTTTCCCCCAAATTGTGCGGCCCTAGCTTCAACAGATAGGTAGTCATGCCGTCCAAAAATGTGCCTGAGGCCGCCATGAGCCCGCGCCCGAGTCTCGAACTTCGAAGCGCCTCTTGAAGCGCCGCGGGAATCTCCTGTCGCTGCGCCGCCTCAAGAATATATTGCTCTTTCAGAGCCGCGAGCTCTGCGTCCGCCACGGCGAGAGCAAACGCCGGGTTGGTCACATCAATAATCGCAACCTTCTCTCCCTCTTTCGTCGTCGCGTAAAGAACGTCTGTCCTCATGCAAGCCTCCTAGGTTGAGTCGATCACCACTGCAGAGAAATTTGTTGATATTCAACAAACTCCCTTTACTAATTATATCACATTCTCAGCCTTTTTTCAAGCAAAAACGACCTTCGTGCACGCCTGCGCCTTGGGAACGTCCTTAAGGTTAGTAGCAATGGACGGCCACAGCTCCGTAATCTTCAGCCTTTTCGAGCACGGCAAACTCGTTCGCGGTGACGAAGGCAATCAGACGTTTGAGGTGAGCCTTACCTTTTCGGATGACCGGGAAGGTCAGCTTATTGTGAATGAGAAGCGCCCCGAATCGTGGCAGGTCCGGCGCATGGCCCTCGAGGAGCTACTGTTTCAAGGACACGAGCTTGGCCGCTTATAGAGTCACGAAATCCTGATTCAATACAAAAACAGAGCACGCGGCTGTGACCGCGCGCTCTGCCGATTTGTTCAAGCCGACTAGTCCGGAAGAAGCCTGGCTTTACTGAAGCGCCGGGCTCGCTGAAGTAGCGCCCGCACCTGTGGCGCTGTAGCGGATCACGCCTGACTGGTCAGAGAAAAACATGCGCTGCCCTGTGCTTCCTACCGTGACCGGCGTTCCCGTGATCGAGTAGCCCACCGAAGGCGTATTGCCGTCGGTCGTCAGCGCGAATTTATAGCCGCTCTTGGTGCCGCCGGCGAGAACTGCGTCGAGCAAGCAAGAAGCCGTCGAGACAGCCGTGCACGGTGTTGCGCCCCCTAAAGCGGCCAAAGTGGCCGGGAAGCCGGCGTTTGGGTAGGTGGTCGAATACGTAACGGCGGAGGTGTTGACCGTCCGGATCGAACCTACGGCCGACGCTTCGTTGGCCGCCATGCGCGACCTTAGTAGATTTGGAATTGCAATCGCAGCGATAATCAAAATAATCGCCACCACGATCAGCAACTCAATGAGTGAAAAGCCCTTCTGTTTTTTCGTTCTGTTTTTACGGAACATATTTTTACCTGTTTGCATGCCTACACTGGAGCATGTCCGGTGCCGTTTAGAAGCCAATTATGCCATTTCTCCTTTTTACTTATTATTGACTGATTGCAAGTGGGTTACGGGAGATTGCAGACTTTTACCTTCGTGTTTCTTCCTACTTGCGGACTACTATGTGACCGATTGTGCTTGCCGCGCCAGCCACAAACAGTCGCTCCCGCGCGAACCTCTGCTTTCGTGTCTCGCGGACGTCGCGATTGTTTGAGAATTCTAATTTCAGTTATTAGTCACTGATATTTCGCCGACATTCTAGTATTTAGCGGTACCATCCTGCTCCGAGCCGGCGCTCTCCCAAAAGCAAATTTGCGTAAATCCTAAGGACACGGGCATGCCGCACTCGATCCGCGTCATACTCACATTCCGCTTCTAATTCACGTCAACACACTTCAAAAACTCTAACGACTTGCTGTTTGACCTTGTGTAAGATAATTCTCCGGGAGATAGCCGATGCGGGACGAGAGCACAAGACAGGCAGCGCAGGAGTTTCTAGCCGCGAAACTAACCGAAGAAGCGCAGAAACTCGAGGACAAGCTCAATCAGGAAACCGCTGTCGCCCGCTCGCTGCATGTCTGGAAGCAATTTCGCGATTCTATTTTCTCCCAATGCAATGAGTGGAATTCCGTCACGCAAGAAGAGACTCTCACCTGTAAGGAAACTCCCCTTGGCGATCTCAGGATTTGGTGCGCTGCCACTTCGAAACATATGACCGTGCACTATGATTCCAGAAAGCTTGTGGTGACCATCAAGAACGCGGGCCGGCGCGAGAATGAAACAGACGTCATACTCCGCATCGAAGGATACTTAAACGGTTCCGATCGCTCGGCTCACCTGGTCCGCAACGATGAGCCGGTCAATCTCCCTGTCTTGATCCTTGGCGAGCTTCGCCTCCTCTCGGGAATAGGACGCCAAAGAACTTCTTAGGGATCGAAACCGCCTGCTCATTCGCTCCTCGTCCTGTTTGCGACCTTTACTCCATTCCATGCCCGCGATACGCTACCTCTCCTCGGGAACGAAAGCGTTTATCTGACCACGCACTTTTAACCAGATGAGAAGATTCTAATTTTTGTGCTCGAATTCGCGCGCGGATTCCACTCTGCGAGCAGATCGAAAATTCAGAATGTGTCCAAAAGTGGATAGTACCATTTGCTTTTACATGCTTGCTCTCTACACTGCTGGCGTAGCTGAGGTGGAAGTGATGTTCACCAAGAAAGACTCGCTCAGGTACGAATACCTGTTGAATCATAAGTGGGCTGTAACAAGGATGGTCCAGAGCTACGAATCGGACAAGAAGCTGGCGTACATTCACGGATTTGATGCTGGAATGGAATTGCTTTGCGCTAAAGCGAAGCTTTCCAACCCCGAAATCGCGGAGTGCGTTAAAGAACTGGCGGGGAAAATAGCTGAGGAAACTGCGGAGACCTTGCGTTCACTGACTGACAAGAAAAACGTGCTTGCCGCCAAGACCGCTCTCCGCGGCAAATGATTCTTCATTTCCGGCCATGCAAAGGCCCCTATTTACCACATCAAGGAATTCGCAGAATCTTGTGCTCATTCTGTTTTGAGCTGCGGGCCAATGTTTGAAGCTCTTTCAATCCACCCATGCCCCAATTCGCCAGGAACGGCAAGAAGCATAACTCGCGCGATTGTAATACCTTATGCGGATAGAGCAGCGATTCAAGAAATTCCTGATGCGCCGCGATCAAACCGCTCTTCAGAGCATGCGCCTTACCCGTCTTGCGCTTTAATTTGTCCAGCTGAAACGCGATCTTCTTCTGCGCCGTCTCCACCGCTCCGCCCAAAGTCGAATCAAGCCGGACGATCTGTTTCTTCAGTTGCGCCAGCATCCGCGCGCTCTCTTTCACCGTCTTGTCGAAATTCTTCCCCAGCGTAAGAGGCACGCTGGACGTCTCCATCTTTCGCCGCAGCTCCTGCGAACCGCGCCACACGTCCTCGACTTTCAATCCGTAGCGCCGCAGCAGCTTATCCGCTTTCGCATCCATGATTGTGAACGCCGCACGCGGCAGAATCACCGGCATCCGGCCCAACAATTTTCTATAAATCACTTCCGCTTGCGCAAAGTAAGCGATCTCAGCCGGCCCCGCAATGTACGCCGCCGTCGGCAAAAGAAAATCCTGCAACACGGGACGAAGCAGCGCATTAGGACTGAATTTTTCCGGCTCGGCTTGCACCGCTCGAACCAATTCTTCCCGTGTCCAGCTCTGCTCGCCGCAAACAAACTTCCCGCCGCTCACCGCAATCGGCTGCCGCGTGCCATTAGCCATGCTGAAAACCAACGAGCTTCGCGCCGTCACCTTCACTTGCGCCGCGAACCCCGCCCTATCCAGCTCCTTGCCCCGCGCCAGCAGAGCTTCGTTCAGCCCTTCGCGTTCTTCGATAGCCTTCCGGAGGATCTCCGCTGCAACCCGGTGCATTCGCGCATCCAGCGGATCAAGCAAAATCAATCCCTGCTCCGCAAACAGTCTCGCAAACAGTTTTCCAAAGGCGCTCCCATACGTTTCTTGAGCTCCATAACTTTCCCGGAAAACTCCCGCCACGAATTCCCCGCCCGCAGCTGTCAAGATTTTCGACGCTTCGTGCACCATCTCCGCAACCTGCGCTCCAAGCGCAAGCTTTCCTACTGGTTTGCCCGCATCGCCGTTTCCCGGAAGCTCAAATCGTGTCAGCTTCCCTTGGTGAAACCACGTCGAGGTGCGCACCTCATCCAAATCATGATCTTCCGTTGCCATCCAAAACACCGGAACGGCATCCACTCCCGCCTTGCCCAGTTCCTGCGCAATCTGAATCGCACTCACCGCTTTGTAAATGGCATACGCAGGCCCCCCGAACAAACCAACCTGCTGCCCACTCACAACGGCCACCGCGCCGTTGGCAAGCCGATCGAGATTGGCTCGTGTCGCCTCGCCCGCGCCCAGTCCAGCATTCTGCTCCCGGAGGATTTCTGATACCTCAGCCCTCCGCTCTCGCGGATATTCGAGCAGTCGCGCTGCCTTCTTTACCGCCGCTATCGTGGGAGGGTGCCCGTAGAACTGCTTAACGGAGGAAAATTTATCCAGGAATTGAAGAAAGAGCTTGGACTGATGCGGGAGTTGGCGAAACGGCAGGCTTCTACATTCCATCGCGGATTAGATGATACCGACAGCTTTTCGTCACAGCAAATCTAAGCGCATCCATTTCGGAAAAATTCAGTAGTCCAGGCCAATCAAGGGAATGCGGAATAGCTCCTTGGTTTAGACGGAGACCGCACCAGAAAGGTGTGCCGGCGCATGGGCACCCACCTTAGCCATCAAATCCCGAATCACTTTTTTCTGGTCTTCCTGCAAGGGCATCAACGGTAGACGAGGCAAACCGCCCCGGTAGCCCGCTTGATCCATAGCGTACTTCACTCCGGGAATTCCCGACTGCGAAACAATCACCTTTGACGACGGCAGTATCGTAGCCTGCAGTGCGCGTGCAGTTTCCATGTCGCCTTTTCGCACGGCTTCAAACAACGCGACACATTGTTCCGGCATCGCACTGGCCAGAGCGAGGATGGAACCGACCGCGCCAAGGATCATGGACGGAAACATCATGCTCGCCGAACCGACCAAAACCTGAAACGATGATGGAACAGCGGCCAGCATCTCCGCGGCACGCTGGACGTTCCCAGAACTCTCCTTGATGCCAATAATATTCGGATGTTGCGCGAGAACCCCGACTTCCGGGGCCTCCAGAGCGACTCCGGTGAATTGCGGAACCGAATAAAGCATCACAGGAATCGGCGAGGCATCGGCCACGCGGCGGTAATGAGCAATGAACACCTCTGGTTTATACATTGGCTTGTAGTAATACGGTGTCTTCACCAGTGCCACATGGTAGCCAAGTTCCGCGGCACGTTTCGTTCGATCGATGGTCTCAGCTGTAGACTCGGCGCCCGTTCCCGCGATCAAACGCATGTTGGGCGCGGCCGCTTCCTTCACCGCGACCAGCACGGTGTCGACTTCCTTGCGCGAAAGCAGCACAGATTCACCTGTCGATCCGATCGCCACGTACCCTGCGAGGCCCGTCGCGTTGTACTTGGCGATGTTGTGTTTGACGTCTTCCACGGAAACGGACCCGTCCGCAGAAAATGGGGTCGTAAGCGCGGGAAATACACCGGAAAGATTCATGATTTAGTCTCCTGTACCTGTGCCGCCGGAGGCGACCACACGGCCGCGATGCAAATCCTGCAGTGCGGCAACTTCGGTGCCCTGATCGAGTAGCGCGCGAATTCCACGGGCGGCCGCATGGGCAGCCGCCAGCGTGGTGATACACGGAATGTTATAGCGAATCGCCGCGCGCCGAATCGATTTTTCGTCGTAGAAAGATTCTCTGCCAAGCGGCGTATTTATGACCAAATCAATCTTGCCCGTCTTGACGAGGTCGACGATATTGGGCCGCCCTTCGTTCACCTTGAAAACCGATTCTGCTGGTATGCCAGCCGCTTCCAGTGCCGCGGCAGTCCCGCGCGTCGCCAGCAGGCGGAAGCCCAACTCGTGCAATTCTTTTCCGAGTGAAGCCAGATGTTTCTTGTCACGATCATTTACGCTGAGAAACACGGTCCCCTTGCGCGGAAGCCTCTGCCCGGCTGCAAGCTGCGCCTTCGCGAAGGCGAGCCCGTACGATGTCGAGATGCCCATAACTTCGCCAGTGGACCGCATCTCCGGCCCAAGAATTGTATCGACACCGCGGAACTTATTGAACGGAAACACCGGCGATTTCACGGAGTAGAATTCATGGACGGAAACTTCGGCGATGCCGTTGTGCAGAACCACGGGCAAATTCATGTCCGCCAGCTTTTTACCCGCCATTAAACGCGCGGCCACTTTCGCCAGTGGCACACCTGTAGCCTTGCTGACGTACGGTACAGTTCGCGAAGCGCGTGGATTTACTTCAAGTACGTAAACGGTCTCGCGCTGAATGGCGTACTGCACGTTCATAAGCCCAATCACTTTTAGAGCGAGCGCAAGGCGTTTTGTGTATTCGCGGATGTGCTCCAGAACAGCGGGCGAAAGACTCACTGGAGGAAGCACGCAAGAAGAATCGCCAGAGTGCACCCCAGCTTCTTCGATATGCTCCATGATTCCGCCGATGACGACGTCGGTTCCATCGGCAAGCGCGTCCACGTCCACTTCCGTAGCCTCTTCCAGGAATTGATCGATCAGCACGGGACGAGCAGGACCCATCATGGCTGCCTGCGCCACGTACTCTTGCACAGTGTTTACATCGTAGGCGATGACCATGGCCCGTCCGCCTAGAACATAGCTAGGGCGAACAAGCACCGGCATGCCAATTTCGGCGGCAACTCGCGCGGCTTCCTCAGGGACCAGCGCAGTGCCGTTACGTGGCTGGGGGATTTTTAATTTGTCCAGCAATCCGCCAAAGCGGCGGCGGTCTTCCGCTAAATCAATCGATTCGGGAGCTGTCCCAATGATGGGCACGCCGTTGCGCTTCAGTTCCTGCGCGAGATTTAGAGGCGTTTGCCCGCCGAATTGGACGATCACGCCTTGCGGCTTTTCGCGCTCCACGATCGCGAGCACGTCTTCCAAGGTGAGGGGTTCGAAATACAGCCGATCGGAGGTGTCGTAATCGGTCGAGACCGTCTCCGGGTTGCAATTCACCATGATGGTTTCGAAACCATCTTCGCGAAGAGCATAGGCCGCGTGGCAGCAGCAGTAATCAAACTCGATTCCCTGCCCGATACGATTCGGCCCGCTGCCAAGAATCATAATCTTTGGGCGTTGCTGGGCGTCGGATTCGTCTTCGTCCTCGTAGGTGGAATAGAGATAAGGTGTAAACGACTCGAATTCGGCGGCGCAGGTATCCACCCTTTTGAAAACAGGTGATACGCCGTAACGCGCACGTTGCAGGCGCACGGAAGCCGGAGTGCTCTTCCAGATTTGCGCGAGCTGTTCATCGCTCGTCCCGTGGCGCTTGACCTCACGCAACAGTTCCTTGGAAGCAGTCTCTACCGTGACTGTCGCGGCGCGGCGGTTCATCGCCACGATTTCTTCGATCTGATGAATAAACCAGGGATCTATTTTGGTGAGTTCGCAAATCTCTTCGGCGGGCAACCCCTTGTCCACTGCGGTAAGCAACCAGTGGATGCGATCGGGACGCGGTGTCGCAAGTTTTTCGCGAAGGAGAGAGTCCGGCGTTTCCGCAGGCGCACGCCACGGCGTGTGCGGCTCGAGCGACCGAATTCCCTTCTGCAGCGCCTCTTTAAATGTGCGCCCGATAGCCATAACTTCGCCGACTGACTTCATCTGCGTTCCGAGAGTACTGTCCGCCCCGGGAAATTTTTCAAACTGCCACTTGGGAATTTTCACCACCACGTAATCGATAGTCGGTTCGAAACAGGCGGGCGTCTTTTTCGTAATGTCGTTTGGTATTTCATCGAGTGTCATCCCGACTGCAAGGCGCGCGGCGATCTTGGCGATTGGGAATCCAGTGGCCTTGCTCGCGAGCGCCGAACTACGCGAAACCCGCGGATTCATCTCGATGACCGTCATTCGGCCATTCTCCGGATTAATCGCAAACTGGACATTCGAACCGCCCGTCTCGACACCGACTTCGCGGACAATGGCCGCGGCGGCATCCCGCATGCGCTGATATTCCTTGTCCGTGAGAGTCTGCGCCGGCGCCACCGTAATTGAATCGCCAGTGTGAACGCCCATGGGATCAAAATTTTCAATCGTGCAAATCACCACGAAGTTGTCGCGGTGGTCACGCATCACTTCAAGCTCGTATTCTTTCCAGCCGAGAACGGATTCCTCAACGAGTGCTTCGTGAACGGGGCTCATGTCCAAAGCATGAGAAATAGCTTCGCCAAATTCTTCCTTGTTGTAGGCGATGGACCCGCCTGTGCCGCCCAGCGTGAACGAAGGTCGGATGACCAGTGGAAAGCCCAGTTGATCGCACAAACGCAAGGCGTCCTGCGCGTTATTGACCAGCGCCGATGCCGGGACTTCCAGTCCGATTTTGCGGCAGGCATCCTTGAACCATAGCCGGTCTTCGGCAACTTTAATGGCTCGGAGCGATGCGCCAATCATTTCGACTTTATATTTTTCAAGTATGCCGCTCTCGGCCAGCTCAACGGCAAGATTGAGTGCAGTCTGGCCGCCAACGGTCGGCAACAGCGCGTCGGGTCTTTCCCTCGCGAGAATTTCTTCGAGATATTCCTTTGTCAGCGGCTCGATATAGGTCCGATGAGCCAGTTCTGGATCGGTCATGATCGTAGCGGGATTGGAATTGACCAGAACGACTTCGTAGCCCTCGGCGCGCAAAGCTTTGCACGCCTGTGCGCCGGAGTAGTCAAACTCGCAAGCTTGCCCGATCACGATCGGACCGGAGCCAATGATTAGAATTTTCTTGAGGTCAGTGCGTTTTGGCATTGGTCGTTAGAGTAACTTCGTTTGCTCCAAACTAAAAGTAAGTGACGCGAATCATTCTTAGTTGATGGCTACCGTCTTGGATCTACGTATTTCAAATTTACCTTTTTCAAGTGTGAACTGAAACTCGGAGCAGTCCTTCTCGGGGTTTTTTTTGACCGGTTCGTACCGTACAAGCAATTTATATTCGCTGCTGCCGATGGTCGCAACGAGCAGATAATCGCCTGGCGTGATCTTCTTGAATTGAAAAACTCCATCGCGCCCTGTAAAGGCTTCCGCCACCGGCGTCATCAGCGCGCAGCACTCGCCGCTCGCCGTTGGTGAAAAAAGTCTGACGCGCGCGTGAGGTAAAGACGTGCCCTGGTCCCCGGAGGAACTCGCCGTTCCCTTTGCAGGGGCTTCTTCAAGGGAGACAAGCTTGCCGCACATCCGGTCTACCGACACTGGCTCCGCGGTGTCCGCTGAAATCATGGGAACCGCGAATCCAAACACCAAGAATGCAACAACCAGCTGCCGCTTCACGCTGCGTGCTCCTTCATCATTTGCGTGAACTGCGTAAAGAGATAGTGCGAATCGTGCGGGCCAGGCGAAGCCTCAGGATGATATTGAACGCTGAAGAGCGGCAGGCTCTTGTGGCGCATGCCTTCATTGGTATGGTCGTTGAGGTTCACGTGCGTGATTTCCACGTCGCTCGAGGGCAGTGATTCCGGGTCCACGCAGAAGCCATGATTTTGAGCCGTGATTTCCACTTTTTTGTTAAGCAAATTCTGAACGGGATGATTCGAACCATGATGCCCGAATTTCAGCTTGAAGGTTTTGCCGCCCAGCGCGAGGCCGCAAAGTTGGTGGCCGAGGCAGATACCGAAGATCGGGACACGCCCGAGAAGCTTCTGAATATTCTCGACGGCATAGCCGACAGGCTCTGGGTCGCCGGGACCATTCGAAAGAAAAACCCCGTCCGGCTTCAGATCGAGAACGTCCGCGGCTGAAGTTTGTGACGGAACGACCCAGACGTCGCAGTGGTGATCCACAAGAAGCCGCAGAATATTCTGCTTGATGCCGAAGTCGTAGGCCGCAACTCGGAATTTCCGCGTATCAGAAACTCGCCCAGACTCTCCCATCGATTCCGACCACGGCGGAATCGTTAGCTCGATCGAGCTTTTTTCCCAGCCGTAAGCCTTTTTGCAGGTCACCCGGCTCGCGAGTTCCTGCCCAGCCATCGCGGGCAATTGCTTAGCCTCAAAAATCAATTGTTCAGCGGGGGTGCCGTCGGTGGCCACAACGCCACGAAGCGCTCCAACGTTGCGAATGTGGCGGACAAGCGCGCGCGTGTCGATATCCCAGATGGCGGGAATTTTGTGGCGATTCAGATACAGCTGAGCGGTTTCCGCAGAGCGCCAGTTCGAGGAAATTTGTGAAAACTCGCGCACAATGAGCGATTCAATATACGGGCGCGAAGACTCCTCGTCGTCCAGATTCGCCCCGACGTTTCCAATATGCGGATACGTCAGGCAAACGATCTGCCCGGCGTAGCTGGGGTCCGTGAAAACTTCCTGATAACCGGTGAGGCTGGTATTGAAAACGACTTCGCCGCCGCGGCGCGTGATAGCGCCTGCAGCACGGCCGTTAAATATGCGCCCGTCTTCCAGAGCGAGAGTGGCGGGTCGATGCTGAACTTCGGTCAGGTTGTCCTCCGAGTGTGGTCATAGAGTATGCCAGTCACTTCGAGTTTGTGGAACTGGCTTCCGTTGTTGATAGCGAACCGAAATGGTCTACCGGCCAGTACGCAAAAACCGCGCGGCCATAAATAAATTGGCTGGCCACGGGACCGAAGACGCGCGAGTCATTGGAGCTGATGCGGTGATCGCCCATAACAAAGTAGCTGTCCTTGGGCACGCGCACAGGCCCATAGTCGCTCATATCCTCATACTGCGGCGGCACATACGGCTCCTGAATCGCGCGGCCATTCACGTAGACGATGCCCTGGCGAATCTCCACATTTTCGCCCGGCAATCCAATGACGCGCTTGATGAAAGATTTCGAATGGTCGAGGGGATACCAGAAAACCACGACGTCTCGCCGCTGGATAGGTTCAAACCGATAGACAAACTTGTTGATGAAAATGCGCTCCTGATCAGACAACAGCGGAGCCATGCTGGTTCCCTCAACTTTTACCGGCTGATACAGGAACACGATGATGACCAGTGCCAGCCCAATGGCGATCAAAAGATCGCGCGTCCAAACACGGATTTCGTTTCGCAGGGAATGGACTGCCGAAGGCGCCGGCGCTGGACTTTCCGGAACCGATGGGGCGAGAGGTTGGTTCTGGTCCGTGCTTTGCATTTTTTGTTGCCTTCTATTTATAGCACGGGGATTGCTGGCCGCGCTAGATTCCATTTCTCCGGCGCGCGGATGAATTGTCGTGTAGCGCTGCCGCCATATAAGATTCGCGCCCGGCAGGCGAACGTTGCCTGCTGAGCTGCACACTTTCCACAATCCGGCCTTGTTTACTCTGGAGAGAGGGCGAAATTCAGCGTTGCCAATGCCGCAATGACGGCGGTCTCCGTGCGGAGTATAAGCTGGCCCAGAGATGCCTCTTGGAAGCCTGCGGCGCGAGCAGTTGATAGCTCCTCATCGGTCCAGCCACCCTCGGGACCTATGGCCAGCGCTGCTGTAGCAGGTTTTGCGCTGCGCAACGAGTTGAGACTAGTCCGAATCGACGGAGCATCGCTGCGTTCTGAAAGCATCAGACAAAATCCGGAAGCTTGACCGGAGAACGCTTGCGCGGAATTGGTCAGCTCGTCGAGCTGGGGGACGCGAAGACGCCGTGATTGTTGCGAAGCTTCTACGAGGATTTTCTGCCAACGCTGCGAGCGCTTTGCAGCGGCAGCCAGCAGTCCTTTTTCTGAGCGACTTGCGCCAACGGGAATGATTCTAGTCACGCCAAGCTCGGTAGCTTTTTCGATGGCCCATTCGAAAGCATCAAATTTGACGACGGAAAGAAGAAGAGTTACCTCAGCGACGGGTTTCGGCGCTGGGAGTTGTTCAAGGAGAGCAAACTCGACACGGTTGCGCGACACGGATTCAACCCGGCTGAGCCACGCCGCCGAGCCGTCGCTCAATTCGTAGAGCTGGCCGGCTTGCGCACGCAGAACGTTCCCTAAGTGATGCGCGGCGTCACCTTCCATGACAGCCGTGCTTCCGGTGAATTGTTCAACGAAGAACCTGCGGCGCATCCGGGAATTCTAGCGCAGGAACGCCTCGCTAACCGAAGATGTCTTTCACTTTGTCGAAGATGGTCGAATTGCGGTCGGCGGGCTTGTTCTCCACTTTAAGAGACGCTCCCAGTTGTTCCAGAAGCTTCCGCTGCTCGCGCGTGAGTTTTGTGGGCGTAAGCACGCGAACGTGATAGTAAAGATCGCCTTTGCCCCCTCCGCGCGGATCGGCTAGACCCTTGCCCTTGATCCGGAAGACGGCGCCGCTTTGCGTAGCTTCGGGAATCTTGAGTTTTTCCTCGCCGTTCAAGCCAGGAACTTGCAACTCCGTGCCCAGCGCGGCTTGCGTAATGCTCAGCGGGATCGTGCAGTAAAGATCCGCCCCGCGCCGTTCGAAAAAGGGATGTTCCTTGACGTCGAGAACCACGTACAGATCGCCAGGTGCGCCATTGTTCGGCGCAGGTTCGCCTTCACCAGTAACACGCAGGCGCGTGCCAGAATCCACTCCCGGCGGAATGCGCAGTTCGATCGTTTTTTCCCGCTCGATGCGACCTTGACCGCGGCACTCGACGCAGCGCTCGCGGACAATCTGTCCTGCTCCCTGGCAGGCGGGGCACGTCCGCGTAATAGTGAAGAAACCTTGTTGATAGGCGAGCTGCCCGCGGCCGGCGCACGTCTGACAAGCGACAATCCCAGTTCCCTTCTTTGCACCAGTGCCGTTGCAAGCCTCGCAGTATTCCTGGCGCGGCAGCTTAATTTTAGTGGTGACGCCAGCGGAAGCTTCTTCGAACGTGAGAGTCATGTCGTAACGAAGATCGGCGCCCCGCTGCTGACGACGGCGCGTGCGCCCTCCTCCGCCGCCGAAGAGATCCTCAAAGCCAAAAAAATCGCCCAGAATGTCGTGGAAATCGCGAAAGACAGTGCTGTTGAAGTCCACGCCACCAGCCGAACCGGAAAGCCCAGCGTGGCCATACGTATCGTACACTTCGCGTTTTTGCGAGTCGCTTAAGATGCTGTAGGCTTCCGTGCACTCGCGGAACTTCACTTCGGATTCTTCTTTTTTATCCGGGTTGCGGTCCGGGTGCCATTGCATCGCCGCCTTGCGATAGGAGGTTTTGATCTCTTCGACCGATGGCAGTTCTCGAGACGCCCAGCACCTCGTAAAAATCTCTTTGATTCCCCTTTGGCATGCAATCCCTTTCGTCCGTATTAGTTTGCTGCTTCTTTCGATGCGCCGTCCGGGTGAACCGCTACGCGCACCATCGCAGGACGCAGCACGCGCCCATAAAAAACGTAACCAGGTTGAAAGACTTGCAGAATCGTGCCGTCTTCGTGCTGCAGCGTCTCGGTCCGGTCCATCGCCTGATGCAAATGTGGATCGAATGGCTTGCCCAGCGGATCAGTGCGCTCGACTCCGAGGCGAGTGACATTGTCCACGAGTTGCTTGTAAATAAGTTCGAAGCCCTTGCGATAATTTTCGTACTCGGCTTCGCGATGGGCAGCCAGAGCTTGCTCGAAGCCGTCAATAATGGGAATTAGGCCTTCGATGACGCGCGCCGTGTGGCGCTTGGAATCCTCAGCGCGTTCCTTCTCGATGCGCTTGCGGTAGTTGTCGAAGTCCGCTTGACGGCGCATGAGCGTTTGACGCAATTCGTTCAAGTCGCTGGCGAGCTTTGCGACCTCCGCATCGGCAGCGGAAGAATCCGCTGCGAGCTTTGCTTCGTCGGATTGGATCCGCCGGGTCGTTTTGCATGCTATTTTCTGTGTTGAAAGGTGAGTCCTTGTCGGGCACTTTCCTGCCTCTCCTGTTAAAAAAGTCCTTCACATTTTGCTCAATGCTTCGCTGAAGAGCTGCGCAACGTAAGCGACAGCCGTCATCGCTCGCTCGTAATGCATCCGCGTTGGGCCGAGCACACCCAGCGACCCTTGCACCAGATCGTTCCGCGTGTACGGCGCGCTGATGATCGCGAGATTATCGCCGGCTTCCGCAATCTCCTTCACGCCGATCTGTACGTGAACCGGCTCAGGCGTTTCGATGCACGCATTGAGGACGGTTACCAAGCGGTGCTTCTCTTCGATAGCTGCCAACAGTTCACGAAGTTGCGCCTGGTTCGTAAACTCGGGCGTACCCACGATCTGGGCTGTGCCTTCCACGTGAACCTGACTAGTATGACTCTCGCCGAGCATTGCTGGGTCCCACAATGTGAGGGCATTGCCGATGATTCCCTCATATTGCTCGCGATCCGTCGCGAGCTTCAAAAGTAAATCGCCCCGAATGGCTTCGAGCGTCCAGCCCGAATAATGGCGGTTCAAAAAGTCCGCCGTTGCATCCAATTCAGACTGAGCAAAAGGACGGTTCGGACGAACAATCTTGTCGCGCGTGTTCCCGCCAGGAGAAATCAGCACGACCACGACGCGCCCGTCCGGAAGCAGCCACATGCGCGCATGCTCCAGCACCGTTCTCCCGAGCGGCGGTGAAACGATAATGCCCAATCCATTCGATACTTCTGCAAGAACGTGCCCAGCGCGTTCGGTAATTTCCGAAGCGGTTTTCGCGCCACCCATCTCGCGCTGAATCCAGTCGCGGTCACCGATAGTCAGCGTCGCTTGCGACGCAATCTCCTGCGCGAAGAAGCGATACGCGGACGAGGTCGGAACGCGCCCAGCCGAAGTGTGTGGCTGGTAAAGAAACCCTCCATCTTCGAGATCGGCCATGACGTTTCGAATCGTGGCCGTGCTGAGCGTCTCTTCGTAACTCTTCGAAATTGCGCGCGACGAAACCGGCTCGCCAGTCTCGATATAAGTTCGAACGAGATCCGCGAGAATCTGGCGGTTCCGCCGTTCCTGTAAGGCTGGATTCCTCATAGCAGCACTCTACGCTAAGCGCCAGAGAGCGCTACCTACTATTGTAGGAAGCGTGTCAAGTAGCGTCAATGCGGGTTCTTTCGGCGTTTCGAACCAAGAAGATGCGGCTGCTCAATTGTTGTCGATTTGGGCGCGCTGAAGCTTGTCGGAATAATCGATGTAAATGGTCTTCCACTCCGAGAAGAAATCGATTGCCGCGATCGCCGCTTCGCGATGGCCGTTTCCGGTTTGCTTGGTGCCGCCGAAGGGCAAGTGCGTTTCGGCGCCAATGGTCGGGGCGTTTACATAGACGATTCCTGTGTAAAGATCGCGCGTGGCCTGAAACGCTTGATTTACGTTACGTGTGTAAATCGAAGCAGATAAGCCGTACGGCACGCCGTTGGCAACTTCAATTCCCTGCTCGAAGCTATCGATGGGAATGACCGAAACGACCGGGCCAAAAATCTCTTCTTGAGAGATACGCATCTGCGGCGAGCAATCGCCGAATACTGTCGGCTCGTGAAACCAGCCTTTAGCGTGGATCCCACTGTCCAAACGCTTGCCACCGGTCAGAAGCTTGGCGCCTTCGTTCTTTCCGATTTCGACGTAGCTCATCACGGTCTGAAGTTGTTGCTCGTTGATGCAGGGGCCCATGTCCACGCCGGAATCGAGCCCGTTGCCGACGCGCAGAGCTTTCACGCGGTCCACGAAGCGCGTAATGAATTCGTGATAGATGCTCTTGTGTACGGCAACGCGGCTGGCGGCAGTGCATCGCTGCCCGGTTGTACCGAACCCGCCCCAGACCGCGCCGTCCACCGCGAGATCAAGATTCGCGTCGTCCATGACGACGATGATGTTCTTCCCGCCCATCTCCAGGCTGCAATGCTTGAATGTTGGCGCACACGCTTGCGCAATCAGCCGGCCGACCGCCGTCGAACCCGTAAAGCTAACGACGGGCACATCTTCACTCGCCGCCAGAGGCGCTCCAGCACCGGGCCCATCGCCGCTCACAATGTTTACCACACCTGGCGGAATCCCGGCCTCAGTCAGAACTTGGACCAGGTGATAAGAAGACAGCGGCGTATCCTCAGCCGGCTTCAACACCACCGTATTTCCGCTGATCAGCGCCGGCGTCATCTTCCACGAAGGAATCGCCATCGGAAAATTCCACGGCGTAATCATTCCGCACACGCCAATCGATTGCCGCACGCTCATCGCAAATTTATTTGGCAACTCAGAAGGCGTCGTTTGGCCGAAAAGCCGTCGCCCTTCGCCCGCCATGTAATACGTCATATCAATGGCTTCCTGGACGTCGCCGCGCGTCTCCGCCAGCACCTTTCCCATCTCGCGCGTCATATCCTTGGAATATTCTTCTTTGCGCTGCACAAGCAGTTCCGCTGCGCGATAGAGGATCTCCGCCCGCTTCGGCGCGGGAACCAATCGCCATTTCTTGTACGCCTGTTTAGCGGCATCCACCGCCGCATCCACGTCCTCCGACGTCGAGGACACGAACATCCCCACCAACTCATCCGTGTTCGCGGGGTTGCGGTTCTCGTATGCCTTACCGCTGCGCGATTCCACCCATTCGCCATTAATGAAATTTTTGAAAACTCGAGGCGCTACCGACGTAGCCATGCTTGTTCCTCCGTTGCCTTGAAGTTCCGGTCTGAAAGTCTCGTTGTGCCTGCGGGATTCAACACGGGGCACCACCGCGCGGAATCTAAATTCTACAGTCCGTCGCAAATACCGTCAAATCCCGCCCCTCCCGTTAGTTGATCACGGAAACATACGAAATCGCTGGTAAGAAGCTAAAGGTTTCCGCTAGGATTTGCCGTTCGGAGTATGCTTCAGCTCGTCAAGCCGCTGCAGTACGGAGGGAAGATGAATAAGTTTGCTTTCGCCATCCTTTTCGCAATCCTGGGAACCACACCCTTGTGTGCGTCTGCCGCCCCTGCAAAGGCTGGCGAGATTCGCGTGCTTCTTGTGGACGGCCAAAGTGGCGGCCCTTACCATGCATGGCAACTAACGACTGCTGTTTTGAAGAAAGAGCTGGAGGACGCGGGAATATTCAGCGTCACCGTTGCGACCTCACCGAAGTTCGGCGAGGACTTCAGCGGCTTCAAGCCCGATTTTAAGGCTTACCAAGCCGTCGTGATGAATTACGACGCTCCCGACTGGCCTGCAAACCTCCGTGAAGAGCTCGAGCAGTATGTGAAAAACGGCGGAGGACTCGTGGTCGTCCACGCTGCGGATAATTCGTTTCCGGACTGGCCGGCGTTCAATCAGATGATCGGTGTCGGCGGTTGGCGCGGCCGAACGGAGAAGGCCGGTGCCATGTGGTATTTCAAAGACGGCAAGCTGGTCTCGGATAATTCCCCCGGGCCTGCCGGCGAGCACGGAAATCGCCTCCCCTTTCAGGTAGAGACGAGAGCGCCAGAACATCCGATCATGAAGGGATTGCCACACGTTTGGATGCACGGCGCCGATGAGCTTTACGCAACGCTTCGAGGTCCCGGCGAGAACATGACCGTACTCGCAACCGCTCATTCTGATCCGGCAAACCACGGCACCGGACACGACGAGCCCATGCTAATGGTCCTGAACTACGGCAAAGGCAGAATTTTTCACACCACGATGGGACATGACGTTGCGGCCCTGAGCTGCGCAGGTTTTATCGCGACTTATCAGCGAGGTGCCGAGTGGGCCGCAACAGGCCGCGTGACTCAGAAAGTTCCCGCGGACTTTCCGACGGCAGACTCTGTGAGTTTCCGCGTAGACATTGCAAAGATGGATCCTGATTTTCAAAAAGGCCCGCCCCAGGTGAATCCATTTGATGGCTTGGCCAATTCAGCTCTTATGGCCATGAAGAAACGCGCCGACGAACTCGGCATTGGCGGTGTTGCGGTGGTCGCTTATTTCCCCGGTGACAAGATTCAATACTGGAGTTCCAAAATGCTCGTGATCGGGCGCATGAGAGACGAACCCTCCGACACCAGCAAAGGCGCCAACCTCATCGGCATCGCCTACGCCAAAGCCGTGGAGATGGCGGATACGCTGAAAAACAGCGGCAGCCAGGTGCGCCCGCCGATGACCGGCGAATTCGGATGGCAAGGCGGCGTCATCGTTCGCGGCAAAAACGGATACTTGATCGCGGCCTTCAGCGGCGGCAAGTCCGAGGATGACGTTAAGATCTCTACGGCTGGAGTCGAGGAACTGAAAACCGGTCTATAAGATAAAGCGCGTCCTTTCAATGGGTTGCATGTATACACATTTGACTTGACAAGACGATAACTGCCCTGGTATAATCTTTGCTGTTCAAAACTACGCCCCGACTGCGGTCGGGGCGTTTTCTTTTTGGGCGTGATTCCTCGTCTTACTGCCAGGGTTGTTCGAGCTGGCGACTCATCGAAAAGCAGATTCCTCACCCTAAAAAAAACGCAACGATTTGCAATGACATCTTTCGATGAGGGGCAGCCGACGAGAGGCAATGGATGCGTTGTGCTCCGCAGGTGTTGGCTGTGAGCTGTTAGCTATAGGCTGTTAGCTCTTACCCCTCGATTTCTCGATTCCCTCTGAGGACTACAAACATGAAAAACAGAAAACCAAATGCGGCACTGGTGTGGAAACAATATGAAGATTTGCTTGCGCCGCGGCTCCATTTTTCCAGAACGGACCGCGCGGTCTACTCGCATCTTTTCAGGCACAGCCGACTCGAAGGCAAGGCCAAGTTCCGATTCTCGATTTCCTGGCTGGCGCGTGGCGTGGGCCTCTCGATGAAGGCCACGCGTGGCTCGGTGAGGTGGCTTGTGGCGCGCGGCGTCCTGGACTTGATCGAGCGGAACTGCCGGACGCAGCACGTGATCCGGCTTCGGCTCCCGCTGGAGGTAAAGGCGATTCGCGCCAGGAAGACGGAACCCGCCGAGTCCACAAAAGCGACGATCCACATCGAAGAGGAGGATTTCCTGCTGAAACAAATCCTGCGCCGCTCGCTGCACGACCGCGAGAGTGGCAACTGTTTTTACTGTATGCGGCGCACCGGAGAACGGAACTGGTGCCTCGATCACGTCGTGCCGCAGGCGCGAGGCGGCGGCAATTCCTACCGCAACCTGGTGTCTTGCTGCGTTGAGTGCAATTCGAGTAAGGGGGAGCGGCCGGCCGAGGAGTACTTGCGGGAATTGTACCGCGAGCGGCGTTTGGATGCTCGGGAATTGAGTGGGCGGCTACGGGCACTGGATGATTTGGCTTCCGGGAAGCTGAGGCCGGTGCTTCCTGGGCAGGCGTAAGTAGCTGACTTATCAGGGCCGGGGCATAGGCGCGACACCAATCTCATCCAGACTCGGATTAAGCGGGAGAAAAAGTCAAAAGCCCCAGGTGCACAATCGGCACCTGGGGCACCCGCACCCGCAATTCCTACTGCAACTTGGTGTCTTGCTGCGTTGAGTGCAATTCGAGTAAGGGGGAGCGGCCGGCCGAGGAGTACTTGCGGGAGTTGTACCGCGAGCGGCGTTTGGATGCTCGGGAATTGAGTGGGCGGCTTCGGGCATTGGATGATTTGGCTGGCGGGAAGCTGAGGCCGGTGCTTCCTGGGCAGGCGTAAGTAGCTGACTTATCAGGGCCGGGGCATAGGCGCGACACCAATCTCATCCAGACTCGGATTAAGCGGGAGAAAAAGTCAAGAGCCCCAGGTGCAAAATCGGCACCTGGGGCACCCGCACCCTTCGCGCTGTTTTGAAGCGTGCGGGTTTTGACTTTTCTCTGTAAGATGCCACCTTGATGTTGCTGGATTTTCGCCAACGCCTCGCGCTCCTGCTCGCTGGTGCGGTTCTGCCGCTAACGGGTTGTGCGTATCGACTTCCTCCCGCTACTCCCCCATTCCAACAACTGATTCACGTGTTCGCCAACACGCCAGAGCAGTACGCCGTGGAAGTGCACACGGGAACCGTTCGGAAATATGACGTGCCAGCGGATGGGCGCATCAAGGTGGACGTTCCGTCCTATCGACGCGCTTGCGGGGTCTACTTGTTCGATGCCATCCAAGTGGGAGGGTACGGTGACCCGCTGAAGGATTGGACGGTTTCCATCACCCGCAACGGCAAGATGATTTATAAGCAATCCTTGCGGGCCACGCAGAAGTCCCCGACGGATGACGCCGGCTACCACATCATCAAAATCTCGCAAAAGGACTAGCAATGTTGGCGGCTGGGAAGCTGAAGCCGGTGCTTCCGGGTCAGGCATAGGATAGCTTGGCGAGAGGCGCGGCCGCTCTCGGTTCGGACCTGGGAAAAAATAAAAGCCCCAGGTGCAAAATCGGCACCTGGGGCACCCGGCATAGGCGCGACGCCAATCTCATCCAGACTCGGATTAAGCCCGAGAAAAAGTCAAAAGCCCCAGGTGCAAAATCGGCACCTGGGGCACCCGCGGTCGTGCCTCGAAGCGTAACCGCGCTCGGCATCGCCGTTCCCGAACCTGTTCCTTCAAGCATGTTTTCTCCAAGACTTCGCTCGGGGCACCGGGTAGCAACCTAAGGAGGAACCTGCCTTGCCGAACGCGTTGAGGCTGTGAGGCAGACAGCGCTTAGTTTCGGAAATGTCTGGAGCATATCATTCTGGAAGAGATTCTTGGAAGAACCGGGGGGAACCGTCATCAGAGTCTCGGCTGGAAACTGCGAAAAACAGATGAAATATAGAAAGCGCACGGGGACGAGGACGTGTTATACTGCGTTTGCGCTTAATACCTCGGTTGTGTTGTGCGGTCCCTCTGGTGAGTTGTTGATCTGAGATTACCCGCCTGCAGTTTTCTCCGTAAGTCTTCAGCGTAATCTAAAACAAGACTGGCAATGCGAATTGCCGCGCTTGCACACCAAACGTGTGTGCGCCGGAGCCGCTCCAGCCAGCAAGAAAGTAATACGAATGCAAAGTTTCACAGAATTACCGATCTCCGCCTATATGAAGGAGAGATTGGCACACGCGCGATTTTCGATCCCGACCCCCGTGCAAGCTGCGGCCATCCCGCATGCGCTCGAGGGCAAAGACGTGCTCGCAACCGCGCAAACCGGAACCGGCAAGACGCTGGCGTTCCTGATCCCGGTCATCGAACAACTGCTCAAGAGCAAGACGCCCGGAATCGCCGCATTGGCCCTCGTGCCAACGCGTGAGCTAGCCATGCAGGTCGTGGCTGTGTTCAACACATTGCGCGGCTCTCAGTTGGTTCCCGCAGCGCTGGTCGTTGGCGGCCTCTCCGAGGGCGCGCAACTTCAAGCCATCCGCAAGGGAGCTCGTTTCGTTGTGGCCACTCCTGGCCGCCTGGAAGACTACCTTGACCGCAGGCTCTTTAATTTCAACGCGTTGCGCATCTTGGTCCTCGATGAAGCCGACCGCATGTTGGATATGGGTTTTCTCCCCGCCATCAAGCGCATCGCCTCGATTCTGCCCAAAGAACGCCAAACGATGTGCTTCTCCGCGACGATGGAAGCATCCGTCGCCCACCTCGTAAAGGATTACTTGAAGAATCCCGCGCGTGTGGCTCTCGGCTCGACGCTCAAGCCTTCCGAAAATGTGCGCATGCAGGCCTTTGAAGTTGCGGTAGACCGCAAACAAGAGATGCTGCAGCGTTTGCTTGCCAAGGAAACCGGGCGATGCCTGGTCTTCTCGCGCACCAAGCGCGGCACCGAGCGCATTACCAAGAGCCTGAACCGCGACGGTTTCTCCGCCGCGATGATTCACGGCGACCGCTCGCAATCGCAACGGAACTCAGCACTTGCCGGCTTCCAACAGGGCCGCTTCCGCGTCCTCGTAGCCACCGACCTGGCTTCCCGCGGCATCCACGTTCAGGACATCGTCCACGTCATCAATTACGACTTGCCAGACATGGCGGAGAACTTCATCCACCGCGTTGGGCGTACGGGCCGAGCTGGCGGACATGGAGTTGCCACTACCCTTTTCTCGCGCGAGCAGCGCTCCGAGTTGTTTCAATTGGAGCGGACACTCGGCATTCGCATCGAACGGCTGAACGCCGATCCAGCTGCAGCTAAGCCTAAGAATGGCATACACATGCGACCGGAATCGTCCTCAGTGCCCACTAAAGTCGCGGCACCGGTCACTAGCCTCCCCAGTTCCAGGCCTACGATGATTGCTCTCCCGGGGGAGATTCTCCAGGTGCAGATCGAAAGCTAATCCGTAGTCAACCGAATGGTTGAATACGCAGGATCAAGAAACTATCTGTTCTGCACGAATGGGATACGGCGAGGGTCGGAACGTAATGTTCCGACCCTCGTCTTTTAAGTTTCCCTTTTTGCGTGTTTTACGCTCCCGGGAATAAAATTCGAGGTGCGCGAGTCTTTGGATTAACGGATGTTTCTCCTTGAGCGCGCGAACCGGCCCGCTACACCCTGGCGGTCTGGTTCGTGCGCCGCTTATCAGAGTTTCCTTGTCCAGTGGGTTCGGAGTCGGTTTGACCAGGCAGCTTATCGAACTAACCTCACTACGCCTCAGAATTCCGTCCCTTAATTCCCTGATTTTCAATGACTAGGCCGCGAATCTGAGAACCGCATTCCGCCCTTTGCTGTGACATCCAAGAACACAGAAAAACGGTTGAGCGCAGCTTTATCGCCCGGTGTTTGTCTGAGGAAGTGAACAAGCTTTAGTGTTGACGATGAACGGTGCCCGACGGGCTTGTAGCGAGCGACGATGAGGACGAGCTAGTGGGCGGCATCGGCGCGGCAAGTCCAGCCGTTTGAGAACCGAGGCCCAGCTTTTGCAGCGTCTTGGCGTCAAGCTTACCTGAGGGATTCAGACCGTGAGCCTCCTGAAATTTCTTCATGGCGTCGACGGTGGAAGGATCCCATTTACCGCTAGGCTTGCCGTTAAACGAACCGTCTTTGGCTAGGGCAGTTTGAATCTCGGAAATCCGCTCGGGAGCGGGGGCTTTCTGCCCACGCTCCGGGCGGGTTGCCTTCTTTTTGGATTTAGCGTGGTGCGTAGTCTTAGAGCCTGTCTTCGGCGATGGCGATTTTGGGGGATTAGTTCCCTGCGCCCTCGCAGCGGCGCCACCTACACCCATACCTGCTGCAACGAGCAGCGTGAGGGCTAGGTGGGTCGCTTTTCGCACTCGCATTGTATTTCCGTTGTTGTGTTGCCGGAGACGCGAACGTCTCCGCGCGGATTATTGCTTCTCGTTGTCCGCCGGAACGACACCCGACAGGTAGACAGTAAGAACGCGATCATCCTGGCGCCGTAGGACCTTGAAAACAACGTTTTCTCCGGCCTTCAGCTTGGAAACGGCTGTTCGGTAATCATCCAACGAGGTAATCGGCTCATGGTTGATTTCGGAAATCACGTCGCCGCGGCCGAAATTCAGGTCATCCTGGGCAAAGCTGGCAGGATCAACGTCAGTCACGATAACGCCTTTTTTGCCGTCCATCCCGAAGCGCTGTGCACGATCGTGGGTCAAATTATCTACGTGCAGACCGAATTCGATCGGCGCGGCCTCGCCAGGCTGATCGCCCATGCGGCCGGCGGTGTTCGGGAAGACATGCGTGCGGTCCTCAACGGTCACGGTCGCCTCTTTTTGAGTGCGATCGCGGACATAGGTCAGCTTCATCTTGGTGCCGATGGGAGCTTGGGCAATGGGATTGACGAGGTCATTGCCGGTCTTGATCGTCTGGCCGTTCACACTGGTGATGACGTCGCCACCCTTAAGTCCGGCTTTTTCCGCGGGGCTGCCGGGTTCGATGTCCTCAATCACCACTCCATTTGGCGCGCCGAGAGACTTCAGGGTGATTGGGTTGGTGCTGAGATCTTCCTCAAATCTGACGCCAATGGAACCCCGCGTGACGCGGCCATTGGATATGAGCTGGTTATAGACAGTGATCGCGGTGTTCGACGGAAGAGCGAACCCGACGCCTTCGTAGCCGCGGCTGCCAGTAATAATGGCGGTGTTGATGCCGATCACCTGCCCAGCCAAATCAACGAGAGGGCCGCCAGAGTTGCCGGGATTGATCGCTGCGTCGGTTTGAATAAAGCGCTGGAACTGCTTGGCCAGGCCGAGGCCGCCGCGGTCCTTCGCGCTGATAATGCCGGCGGTAACCGTGGCTTGCAGGCCGAAGGGGCTGCCGATAGCCAGGACCCAATCGCCAACTTGGACACCGTCTGAATTTCCAAGCTTGGCAGTGGGCAGTTCCTTGTTTACTTCGATCTTGATTACCGCCAGATCGGTGTCCTCATCAGCGCCCACAACTTTCGCGGTGTAGCGCGCGGTGTCGTTGTTGAGTTGAACTTGAATTTTCGTAGCGTTTTCGATGACGTGGTTGTTGGTGAGAATGTAGCCGCGCTTGTCAACAATCACGCCCGAGCCGAGGCTGCGCTCCGCTTGGGGAGGGCCATCCTGCCGGCCGTCGAAGAAACGGTCGAAGAAATCTTGCATGGGGTCGTTCTCTTCATCGGGATTAGCGTTGGGGTTGGATGGCTTGGAGCGGCGAAGTTTGTTGGAGTTGGGCTTTTTCTCGAGAACTTGTGTGGTGGCGATATTGACGACCGCGGGTTCGACGCGATTCACAATGCCGGAAAAGGAGCTTGCCGAAGGAATAGGATCCGGCACGGAGAGTTTTGCCGCATCGGTTCCACTGAAAGACTTCATAGCGGAAACGCGGCCCGAAATCACCGAGCCAATCATGATTCCGACGACGAGCGTGAATGCTACAAAAAACGACGCCATGATCTTGCGGCGCCGCGCCCAATTGAAAAGCTCTTTGACTTGCTCACCCATGTCGCTGCTCCTATCTTTCTAGGCCGCACTTACCCACGATCCCAAGTCAGCAGTTTCGCGGATGCCCACAAATGGAGCGCCCAGCGATCCCCACAATAAGTATAACACCGCAGATAAAGGACAGTTGTCCCGGAAAATCGATGCGCCGGGGTCGTCACTGTCCCGGAGGACGGGGCTCCAAAGGACAAGTCGTGTCGGCTTTACGTCATAGTCTCAGAACATTAGACGCAGGAACCCAGGATTGTGTTGTCAGGAGATATGGCGGCATTAGACGGAATGCCATCATATTGTCTGTGATGGGTTGAGGGCTAGTCTCCGATTGCGCGTTCATTGAGCATATGAATTACTCCCGGATAGCCCGTGATCCGGGGAGCAATTGCGATCACTTCCTACAAACCGACTTTTGGTTACCTATCTGATCTCGGTGATGGGTCAGGGCCTGGGGCCCGCTGGCATCTCGGAGGCCCGCGCCAGTGCTTGCGTGTCGATATACTCCCGGACGTTCGTCAGTTTGCCATTTCGAACGGTAATGTCGAAGACCCAGTGGTCCTCAAACGTCTTATTCGTGGCTTTGATTCTCCCCGTAGCGAAGCCGACGACCAGAACCCGGTCTCCCTGCGCAACGAATTCGGGGGGCTTTGGGTATGAAGTTTCCACCGTTTCGTTAGCCTGCTGAAGTAAATCCTCTAATCCCGCGTGCCCGCGGTGCGTGCCGGCCAGCGGCCAGTCCTCGCCCGGAATAATCCACTCGATATCTTCAGCAGACAACGCCAGCAAACCTTGCTTATCCCGGCGGCCGATTGCCGCAAGAAAATTCTTCACAATCTCGACATTCTTTTCGATGCTCATCGAAATCTCTCCTTTTCGCTTACATCAGTGTCCGATCTAATCGGAGGTTTCGGAACCATCCTTCTCTGGCCAAATCACACGGCGGCCGATCGACTACTGATCCTTCTTGAACAAATCCTGGAAGATAAGTAGGCCCCAAACGCGGCCGCGTGCATGCACCAGCGCGCCACCCTCGTTGAACTTTCCCAGCTTTACGGGTGCGAACCCGAGTTGTTTGGCCAAATCCGCCACGGGAGCGATCGCGTCTTCGTCGTCGCTCGATAGAAAGACAACCCGGTGGCCTCCCTCGACGATTGGATCGGTAGCCAGGATGGCTGCACCCAAGTGATTAAACCCTTTCACGAACTTGGCGCCGGTGAACGACTTCGCAGCGAAGGCGGAGGACGGGAGACCGTCCAGTTCCTCAGGTGGGACCGGAAACGAGTTCATCGCGTCGATGATCGTCTTGCCTTTCCAGTTCGGCAGGGTCTTCGCAACCTCGCGGTGCTCCCCGAACGGGATTGCCAAGACGATTGTGTCGGCCTTGAGGGCCTCTTGCAGTGACTTGGCGGTGACTGTTGGTCCAATCGCCCGAGCCTGCGGTGCCAATTCCTCGGGTGACCGGCGACTCGCGACGGTCACGTCGATGTTTTTGCGGGCGAAGGCGTGGGCGAGGGCCTGTCCTATCTTTCCGAATCCTACAATCGCGTAGCTCATAATGTGTCTCCGATCTTCTGGTAGAACTAAAGTTTGAGAAGCGTGGTCCCGCGACGAGCGGGGCTGAAGGGCCAGCCACGGGACCGGGCCGGGGTCAGACCTGCACCATGCCTCCATCGACGGCAAGCTCCACGCCGGTAATGTAAGAACTTTCATCGGAGGCGAAGAACACCACGACAGCCGCAATTTCTTCAGGCTTACCTCTCCGACCGAGTGGAACCTTCGAGACGAACTGCTCGGCAGCTTGCTGGGCTTGTTCAGGAGTGAGGCCCGCTTTCTCAAGTGCCGGAGTTTCGATTGGTCCGGGGCTTAGCGCATTCACGCGGATATTGCGGTCTTTTAGCTCCATGGCCCAGCCACGCGCGAAACTACGCACAGCCGCCTTACTCGCGGCATAGACAGCAAACATCGGCAATCCCATTACGTTCGAGACCGAAGTGTTCAGGATGATCGAACCTCCATCTTTGAAGAGGGGAATGGCCTTCTGCACTGTGAAGAATGTTCCCTTCGCATTTAAATCGAAGGTCTTGTCGAAATGAGCTTCGGTAGCCGCTCCAATTGGTGCGACTTCACCCCAGCCCGCGTTTGCGAAGAGGACGTCGATGTGACCGTGCTTCTCTTTCACGGCGGCATAGAGGTGGTCCAGATCGTCCAAGCGCGACACGTCACCCACGATCGTTGTAACGTTTCTCTTGATGGAGGCTGCGGCCTCTTTCAGTTCTTTCTCTCGCCGCCCAGTGATCACTACGTGGGCGCCTTCTTCCACGAAGCGCTTCGCAGTGGCTAAGCCAATCCCGCTGCTTCCGCCTGTGATTACTGCAACTTTTCCTTCAAGCTTTCCCATAATTACTCCCTTCGATAGATGTGTAGAATTCGGTCGTCCAAGCAGGTTTGTTCATCGTGCGTCAACTGGACGGGCAAAGCTGTATAGTCTCGTACACAACTTCGTAACTCTCGAAACCGCACCTGAAGAGTAGATTCCTTTGGGAGTAGACGAGAGCTGCTCGGGAGTCCTAATTTTTTGTCTATTCGTCCAAAAGAGGGAGGCTAAGTTGGACCCGATAACAGATATCTTCAGAACGATGCACGTAACCGCTTTTGGTCTGCACAGGCTCGAAGCCACAGCCCCGTGGGGCATAAAACAGGAAAACCAGACCGAAGAAAAAGTCACGCCTTCCGACAAAAAGATGTCACCCACAGATTTGGCGCACTTCGCCATGCTTTCGCGCGGCAACTGCTGGCTGAGCGTGGAAGGGATACCGGAGCCGATTCCCCTCACCGGTGGTGATTGCTTTTTACTGGCTAAGGGGACTTCGATTGTTTTGCGCGACACCCTTCGAACACGTCCGAGGTGGAGCTTCCGCGAGATCGGGGCCAAGGCCAACGGCAATGTCGCTCTTTGTGGCGGCGGTGGCGCACCGACGACCATCGTCTGTGGATCCTTGAGTTTCGATCGCGCCAGCCTGAAGCCGATCACTCAGTTATTGCCGAGCTTCATTTTGATGAAGGCCGATCAGGCGCGCACGCTTGCTCTTCACACCACAGTGCAGGCGCTCGCGGCAGAGATGGCAGAACAGGCGCCGGGATCTGAAGTCGTCGCGAGTCGGCTGGCCGAGGTTCTGTTTATCCAGGTACTGCGAGCGCATATCGCGTCGGGACCAAAACGCAATAAAGGATGGCTTCGTGCGATTTTCGATCCTCAAATGGGAACTGCCCTGAGTGCCATTCACGACAGAGTGAATACATCTTGGACGGTCGAATCCCTGGCCGAAGCGGCGGGCATGTCTCGCTCCGCATTCGCAGCCCGTTTTAAAGAGCTACTCGGACAAACACCACTGGAATATGTAACCGAGTGGCGGATGCAGAAGGCGATGCGGTTACTCGAACAGCGTGACAAAAAGCTCATAGACGTTGCTCGTTCGGTCGGTTACGAGTCCGACGCTGCGTTCAGTAAGGCGTTCAAGCGAGTTGTCGGGACTAACCCTAGTGAATACCTCAAACGTGGTATTTGAAGACTAAGATCATGCCGGAATGTTTTTGAAGCGGAGGATTCTGACTTTGGCGGCGGGCAAAGTGTGTGCTTCCATTGAAATGGGTGCGCCAGGTGCCTCGCATTTGGGACCGGGAGACCACGGACCCAAAACCGACCGAAGCAGACCACGATCAGTCCCGAGAAACGCGCTTGTGTCCATTAGATGGAGGTGTCCCCGGGTTTTCGGCAGCACGGCAGCAATTGTCGGACGCGATTGGACGGCAGTAAATAGCTAGCCCCTGGTTAGTCTCAAGGCTCAAGACTGACCGCCGATCTTACAGCGGTGCAGCGGTGGCACTTGACAAATGCCTGGGTATCTAGGATAAATAAGAAAGCTGCGGTTGCGGCGACACGTGGCGATTTAGGGCAACTTGCTCCACGTAAAAAACTGCTAAAGAGCTGTAGAGTATCCCAGAAGAATTTCTGAGACCCTCCGAGCACTTTGGCACGGAGGGTTTTTCGTTTTCACCTCCCTGCTGCCCTAATCGAACACCACGGATTTGCTAAAGCCGGGCTTGTGCGCCTGCGACCGGGATGGTCCTGGCGCGATGAAAGGTGAAGCAATGCCCGATCTATATGAACTGCGTTGTCGAGAGTGCGGCAAGACCTGGGGAAATACGCCGAAGTCCTTCTGCGAAGACTGCTTCTCTCCTCTGGAAGTCTCCTACGACTATGATTCCCTGAAGAAGAAAGTCCGCCGCGAGAACCTGGCTGGCCGGACCTTCAATATGTGGCGTTATGCGGAGCTGTTACCGCTGCCTGAAGACTTCACGCCCGCTAGTGCCGTTGGCGGGACGCCTCTGGTTGCGTCGCAAAAGCTCGCGTCGCACTGGGGGATCGGCAAGCTTTATTTCAAGAACGACGCCGTGTGCTTCCCTTCTCTGTCTTTCAAGGACCGTGTCGTTGGCACAGCGTTGGTAGCCGCGCGACGGTTTGGATTTCAAACTGTCGGGTGCTCGTCCACGGGGAATTTGGCGAATGCCGTTGCTGCACAGTCGGCTCAACAGGGATTCGACGCATGCGTCTTTATTCCCTCGGACCTTGAGCCTGCAAAGGTTCTTAACACTGCGGTTTACGGCGCGCGCATTGTGCGCATTAACGGAAACTACGATCACGTCAACCGCCTGTGCGCGCAGATCGCCGACCGATTTAAGTGGGGCTTGGTCAACGTCAACCTGCGTCCCTACTATTCGGAAGGCTCGAAGACGCACGGCTACGAAATCGCGGAACAGCTTGGCTGGCGCTTGCCGGACAACGTGGTCGTTCCGATGGCCGGCGGCTCGCTGATCACAAAAATCGCCAAAGCGTTCAAAGAGCTAGTGACTTTGGGTTGGGTGGAAGCGAAGCCAGTGAAGTTCTTTGGCGCGCAGGCTACCGGTTGCTCGCCGATTTCGGATGGCGTGAAGCGCAACCTGGCTCGCTTTGAACCACAAAAACCTAATACCATCGCGCGTTCGCTTGCGATTGGCAATCCTGCCGACGGGCCTTTTGCAATCAAACTAATGCGCGAAAGCGGAGGTTGGGCGGAAGACGTCTCTGATCCCGAAATTGTCGCAGCTATCAAGCTGCTTGCGGAAACCGAAGGCATCTTCACGGAGACTGCCGGTGGTGTAACGGCAGGAGTAACGCAAAAACTCATCAGCCAGGGACGAATCGGCGTCGATGAGACAACTGTAGTTTGTATTACCGGAAACGGTCTGAAGACTCTCGATGCTATTTCCGCGGAATTTCCAGTCAGTGAAGCTATTGCCCCGAGACTCGATGCTTTCGAGGCTTACCTCGACAACCAATTTAACGCCGCTCCGGCAACCGCCGGCGCAAAGTAAGGAGAAGCAAAAAATATGCCAGTTACTATTGAAATTCCGACAGCGTTCCGCCGGTTTACGGACGGCACGCCAAAGATCGACTGTAGTGCGGCAACGATCGCCGAGGCGCTGAACGACTTGACCACGCGCTTTCCCGATCTCTCCCGCCATGTTCGCGACGAGCAAGGACAAATTCGCCAGTTCCTCAACGTCTATCTCAATGAAGAGGACATTCGCTTTCTTGGCGGCGAAGGGTGCACGCTCAAGGAAGGCGACCGAGTCCTGCTGGTTCCATCGATCGCTGGCGGCTAGCCGTTCGCGCCAGACCCACTGCTGGTTCCCCGCCTAAGGTGGTCTTTACGTATTTCGCGGCCAAGCTCCCGCTCGCAAGGATTCAAATTATTTCGTTCTCAGCTATCATGTAAGTGGAGACGCGCATGGCTTACTACGCACTTTTTTACCGCGAAGTGGTGCCAGATTTTATTACGCAGCGAGGTGCCTACCGCGAGGAGCATTTAGGTCTTGCGCGAGAAGCCCATTCTCGCGGCGAATTGGTGCTGGCTGGAGCGCTGGCAGATCCGCCGGATGGAGCACTTCTCATTTTCCGCGGCGGTGACGAAACGCCCGCCCGAGAATTTGTCCGCAATGATCCGTACGTCCGTAACGGCCTCGTAAAGCGATGGGAAATTCGGTCGTGGAACGTCGTCGTTGGCAATCAATAGGAGCTTCCCGGTATGATCGCTCGTCTGTGGTCCGCTCGAACAACAAGTCTTCAATCCACTCGGTACCTGGAGCACTTTTGGCAGAGCGTGGTGCCATCTCTGCAAAAATTCCACGGGTACGTCTGCTCCAGTGTGCTTGTCCGGTCACAGGGAGACTCGGTCGAGATTCTCGTGAGTACGGTATGGCAATCTCTGCAGGCGATCGAAGCCTTTGCCGGATCGGATCGCGAGACGGCTGTCGTGGCTAGCGAAGCGGCTGCGCTCTTGACGGACTATGACCGCCGCGTGCGGCACTACGAAGTCGCTCAACTGGATGGACTCACGTTTCGTCAATCCTAATTCACACACAATTCCAATCAGAGACACAATTAAGCCACATCCGCTGCAAGCTAGGGCTTCCCGGGAGCTGAGTGGAAGGGATCGGCTTCAGCGGGATCGAGGCCGTCTTCTGGGCTGGGGATATCTAGATTCACCACGATTGGTTCCTGCCCGCTTCGCACGATAACCGCCTCGACTGGTTCGTCGGCTCGTGCATTCAGTTCCTGGTGGGGAACGTACGGCGGAACGTACACAAAATCCCCAGGGCCAGCCTCGTCCACAAATTCGAGATTATTTCCCCAGCGAAATCGTGCGCGGCCCCGCACAACATAAATGACAGTCTCCAATTCGCCGTGGTGGTGGGGACCAGTCTTGGCGTTGGGATGCACGATGACAGTTCCCGCCCAGAGTTTCTGTGCGCCCACTTTGGCGTAGGAGATAGCTTCGGCACGGGTCATGCCAGGAGTTTGAGGCGTGTTCGTATCCAATTGGCCACCACGGACGATGCGCAAGCCATGAACCTTCCAGTCGGGCTCTGCCGCTGGGACTGACTCACCCATGATTCACGCCTCCTGGGCTCCGCAGCAGCATCTTCGCATGAGCTGAGCGCATTTATCCACCGCGTCCGCAGGCACGGAAATCCGCTGGGGACCACCTCCGAGGCCTAAATTCTTAAATTAAGGATTTGTTTCGTCCGGGAGGAAACATTTCGAGCGGGAACCTCGTTACTTAGTCCATAAGGTTCGGAGGTGTCTCCATGCGTACTCCTTTTCTGCTCGCTTCTGCCCTCGCGCTATCTGTCGCGTGTGGCGCTGCGCAGACCAAACTCGACGTCAAAGACATCGAGAATCATCCATTTACGGCGGAATTTAACTCCGGCGGGAAACTGCGGATGTATCTGCAGTCCGGCAGCTTCCACATCATCGGCGGGCTGGACAACAAGATCACCGTGCGAATTACCGGGCGAAACGCCGACAACGCCAGCGAGATGCGCGTTCAGCTTCAAGGATCTACCAGCGCCGCAGATTTGACTGTCAGCGGAGGACCGAAAAACGATCTGGAAGTCACCATCGAGGTGCCGAAGAAAACCGGGCTGTTCGTACGCATGCCTGCTGGGAACCTGGAGCTCCATCACGTGACTGGCGATAAGGACGCGGAGCTGCACGCCGGAGAGTTGGTCATCGATGTCGGGGACGCCAGCGATTATTCGCGCGTGGATGCGTCGGTGTATTCCGGAGGATTGGAAGCGAGCCCCTTTGGCGAGTCTCATGGCGGACTGTTCCGCTCTTTTCACAAAGAAGGCAACGGTAGGTATCACCTGCACGCGCACGTGGGGGCCGGCGATCTGACCCTTCAATAGCTGACCTGAGCCCCTCATACCAGCCAGAGTGCCGCGACATTTGACCGAAGTCCGTGTTCTATACACATGAGGATTCGGCTGACAATTTACGGCGCGGCTTCCCTTCTGCTCCTGGCGTTTTACGCTCCCGCCAAAGCAGTGGCTTCCTTTATCGATGGCCTTCGAGGCCGATAGCGCAGTTCGCAGTCTTTTTCGTAGCTACCCACCAATAGATTGCTTCCTTCTGTAAATCAAGGCAGACTTGCGCCTGAATTTTTCGTCGTCGCGGTTGCCGCATATGTTCCTGCTGCGCTCCCCAGGAGAGCGAAAAAAATGGCGCTTTCGCCAAGTCTGACGAAGTCGCCGGATGAACTCCAAGCTGGCAAAGCGCTCTCCATCGCTGTCGCGCTTCTCGCGATATCCGTCTTCATCAATTACATTGACCGCGGCAGCCTATCCATCGCTGCTCCTGCGCTGAAAGACGAACTCCAACTCTCCCCTTCGCAGATTGGTATTCTGTTCTCCTCTTTTTTCTGGACATACGCTGGGTTTCAAATTCTTTCCGGGTGGCTGGTCGATCGTTTCAACGTAAATTGGGTGCTTGCCGTAGGATTTCTTGTTTGGTCTTCCGCCACAGCTGCTACCAGTGCTGCTCATAGTTTCGCGATGCTCTTGACCTTGCGGCTCTTCCTCGGCGTGGGTGAATCCGTAGCATTCCCTTCTTACAGCAAAATCCTCGCAAAACATTGCCCGGAGATTCTGCGAGGACGCGCGAACGCGCTTGTCGCCTCGGGCATCGCCTCCGGGCCAGCCTTCGGCATATTTTTTGGCGCGATGCTAATGGCGCGCTACGGCTGGCGGCCGTTCTTTATCGGGCTAGGGCTGCTTAGCCTCTTATGGCTGATTCCATGGATGAGGTGGATGCCCACCGGCCCAGGTTTGGCTGTTTCGTCCGCCGCGCCAGCGCCGAGCATCGTCAAAATTCTTGAGCAGCGCTCCGCGTGGGGCACCTTCTTCGGGCTCTTTGCGTACAACTACCTTTCGTATTTTTTGCTGACCTGGATGCCGAGCTATCTCGTTCATGAACGACATTTTTCCATGCAGAAAATGGGCAGCATCGGCGGCGCGGCTTACTTGATTCTTGCGGTTTCCGCATTGATCTCAGGGAGCATTTCCGATTTCTGGATTGAACGAGGAGGCACTCCCACGCGAGTCCGCAAGACTTTCACTTCGCTAGGGTTAGCGCTGAGCTCCGTCTTCTGTTTTGCCGTTGTAGCTTTCGCCTTTGACGAGCGGTTAGCCACGCTTTTTCTTTTTCTGACATGCGCTGGAGCTGGACTGTGCACTTCGAATCTCTGGGCTATCACGCAAACGTTGGCAGGACCCACGGCAGCAGGCAAATGGACCGGACTTCAGAATTTCGTGGGCAATTTTGCCGGGATAATTTCGCCGTGGCTCACCGGGTTTGTAGTTCAACGCACCGGTCATTACTTTTGGGCGTTTGCGGTCACTGCCGGCGTATTGCTGGGGGGAGCGCTGTCCTGGGCATTCGTGGTGGGGCAAGTCAAACCCGTGCAATGGGAACCACAGGGCGTAGTCGCCGCCGAACCTTCCGAAAGCTAACATTTCCGAGACTCCGCTACGGCCTCTCCCACCTACCAGTTTCGGCAGAGCGAAAGATGGCTTCAATGACTGCCATGTTTCGAACGGCATCCTCGATCGAGACTGGAACTTCGCCGTCTCCGCGAATTGCGCGCGAAAATACGTCTCCTTGAATCGTGTACTGATCGCATACAGGGAAAGTTTCCGTAGTCACGCCGCCGCCGAAGACATCGCGCCCGTCATCTATAAAAATGCGGCACGGGCGGTCGTTCGGTGCGTTGAACGGAATTTCGATTTCGATACGGCCTTTCGTCCCGAGGAACTGCATGCGCTGGTACGGAACGAGTTGCGTGCTGCACGTAAAGCTGGCTTGACCCGAGGGAAAATCAAGCATGGCAGAGGCGAGCCGGTCGGTTTGGAACTCGGGGTCGCGCTCGACTAATCCAATGACTCGCGACGGCTCCTCGCCGAAGATGAAACGCGACGTGGTAATGGGATAGCAGCCGATGTCGAAGATGCCGCCGCCGCCCCAGTCTAAAACGTTTCGAATATTCGCGGCGTCGCGATTGAAATAGCTGAAGGCTCCAACAATCGAACGCAGCTCGCCGATTCGCCCGGATCGAATGAGTTCGCGCGTGCGCAGCCATTGTGGATGCGTGCGCACCATGAAGGCCTCGCCAATTTTTACGCCGGTGCGGTCACGCGCGTTCAAAAGCGCTTTCGCTTCCGCTACATTGAGGCCGATCGGCTTCTCGCACAGCACGTGCTTCCCCGCTTCCGCAGCTTTGATCGACCACGGCACATGCAAGTGATTCGGAAGCGGATTATAGATAGCTTCGATCTCCGGGTCGGCCAGTAGTTCTTCGTACGACCAATACGCTTTGGGTATGCGCAGCTTCCGCGCGACATTCTCACCTTTCTTACCGTCGCGAGATGCTATCGCGACGATCTCGCACCAGTCTCCCAACTGCATCCCCGGAAGAACCTTGCGAACGCCGATCGACGCGGTGCTCAACACGCCCCACTTAACCTTTTTGTTGGCCACTCATTCCCTCCCCGGTCCAAGCATCCCGTTCTATCACGCATCTGGGCGGAGACAAAATGCGTCAGCGCCGTCGCCATTTGTCTTAACGGCGTCGACCGCGTATAAGAATTGCCATGTTCCAGCACCTCCCAATCGCTAACTTAGCAGCGGACAATTCCATCTCCGTTACTGAATGGCGCTGGACAATCCTCTCCATCGGGATAGGCGCAATACTCTTCAGTATCGGCCTGACCTCCACCGGACTTTTTCTCTTTCGCAAGAAAACCACGGACCGCTCTCTTCTCTACTTTGGCCTGTTTGTCCTTCTTTACGCGATCCGGGAATTCCTGCGCGCGGCTCCGCTTCTCTCCGTTTTCGACATTCCCCCTGCCGTCGCCGAGCACATTGCTCGCACCATTACGTTCGCCTTCGCGCTGCCGCTGATGTTCCTGTTTCTGGGACTCGTACAAGCGCGCTGGCGCCGCATTTTCTTAGGTTTCCTCGGCCTGCAATTGGTCTTTGCCGCTTTTGCGATTCCTCTCGACCTCTTCGGCATCGCCCGCCGGGCTGTCGATATCGCAAACGCCCTTCTTGTCTTGGGCTCGTGGATTCTCCTGATTATCTTCCTTGTCTTTCTACGCCCGCCAGGTCGCCTCACACGAGAACTGCGCGTCGTGGCCATTGGCCTCGCCGTCTTCGGTCTCTTCGTACTTCACGCCATTCTCACCGGACTTCATTTGGCTCCCGGACGCGACGTCGAACCAGCGGGCTTTCTTTTTTTCGTGTGCACTCTCGGGTATTTCGTTGCACACCGCATTTTCAGCAGGGAGGAGAGCCTCCGCGCGATTCAGAAAGAGCTCGAAATTGCGCAGCAGATACAGACGTCCATTCTTCCGCGTGACGTTCCCCATCTTCCAGGGATCGAAATCGTAGCGCGTTACCTCCCCATGAGTGCTGTCGCGGGCGATTTCTACGATTTTCTAGTGCTCGACGGCAATCGCCTTGGCATTCTCATTGCCGACGTCACCGGCCACGGCGTGCCCGCCGCGCTTATCGCTTCCATGCTCAAAGTTTCGTTTGCCGGTCAGATCGCTCACGCCCTAGAACCCGCCCATGTTCTCGCCGGGCTAAATCAGGCCCTCTGCGGAAAATTCGAAGATCATTTCGTCACCGCCGCGTACCTGTATGTTGATCTCGACACGCAAGTCCTCCGGTACGCCGGCGCGGGACACCCTCCTCTCTTATTCACCAACCATTCGAACGCTACCGCACGCACGATCGAGCAAAACGGACTTTTTCTGGGGATGTTCCCCGAAGCAGAATATGCATCGATGGAAATGCCGTTGCATCCGGGAGATCGTTATGCGCTCTACACGGACGGCTTACCCGAATCCAGGAATGTCAGCGGCGAGGAGTTTGGAATTGCTCGCTGCGCTCAATTTCTCGAGTCCCGTACTCACCTTCCGCCTGCCGCGCTCGCGGACGATCTGCTTCGCGAAATTGCCCGATGGACAGCACGCGGTTCAGGGAGCCTTCAGGACGACGACATGACGCTTGTGATCCTGGATTTCGCTTCTTCCATCTAAATGCATCTTCTGCAAAATGTCCTGTTCATTGCGGCGATGGGAAGTTATTCTCTTGCGCACAATCAGGTTCGTATTCCGGAAAATCGCGCGTCTTTGGCGCCACAGGGGCTCACAAATGCGCTTCTCGACTGGTAACTTTCTCAAACTAGCCCTCGGTTTCATCGCGAGTGCCATCGCGATTTCGCCGATGATCGCAGCCCCAGCGCCGCCCGACGGACCGCAATTCTCCGTCTCGTTTCCCAAAGAGCGCAGCGCGCAGCCGCTCGATGGCCGCGTCTTCGTTTTACTCTCCACAGACCCGTCGCAGGAACCTCGTATGCAGATCGATCTCTCCGTCAAGACGCAGATTCTTTTCGGCGCTGACGTGGATGGACTTGCCCCCGGTCAGCCCATCGTCGTTACGAACGAGAACGCCTACGGCTACCCCACACGGCATCTCCGTGATGTTCCTGCCGGTGAATACTATGTGCAAGCCCTCTTGCATCGCTACGAAACCTTCCACCGCTCCGACGGTCACACTGTGAAGCTTCCGATGGACCGCGGTGAGGGCCAGCACTGGAACATCGCGCCCGGAAATCTTTACAGCAAACCGCAGAAAATAACTCTCGGCCCGGGCGCAGGTCCCTTTTCACTCCTTCTCGACCAGGAGATTCCGGCGATTGAAGCGGCAAAAGATACGAAGTTCATCCGTCACATCACGATTCAATCCGCGCTTCTTACGAAATTCTGGGGACGGCCCATGTTTATCGGCGCTGCAATCCTCGTGCCCGACGGTTTCGACGAGCATCCTCAGGCGCATTTTCCTGTGATGGTATTCGAAGACCACTTTGTCCATGACTTCGATGGTTTTCGAACCGAGCCACCCGATCCAAGTCTTAAGCCAGACTATAGCGAGCGGTTCCATATCTCGGGTTACAACCGCATCCAACAGGAAGAGGCCTACAAGTTTTACAAGCAGTGGACCGCGCCGAATTTCCCGCGCTATCTCGTGGTAAAGCTACAGCACGCGAATCCCTACTATGACGACTCTTACGCGGTGAACTCGGCAAATCTTGGACCATACGGCGACGCGATCGAAACCGAGCTCATGCCTGCGATTGAAAAACAATTTCGCGGCATCGGTCAAGGCTGGGCCCGCTTTTTGTACGGAGGATCGACCGGCGGCTGGGAATCGATCGCCGTGCAAATGTTTTATCCCGACCACTACAACGGCGCGTTTATTGCCTGCCCCGATCCCATCGATTTTCGCGCGTATACCCACGTCAACATTTACGATCAGACGAATGCTTTCTACCATGAGGGTCCGCACACACGCGTCGCGCAGCCTGGCATGCGCAACTATCTTGGTCAAACCCTGGTCTCCATCGAAGGGATCAATCAATACGAACTCGCACTCGGCTCGCATTCCCGTTCGGGCGAACAATTCGACATCTGGCAAGCGGTCTACTCCCCTGCCGGTGCTGACGGCTACCCTGCTCCCATCTTCAACAAGGAGACCGGAGAGATCGATCACCAAGTTGCCGCTTATTGGAAGGACCACTACGACCTTGGCGCCATTCTCCGCCGCGACTGGTCCACGCTCGGACCCAAGCTGCAGGGCAAGCTGCACATTTATTGCGGCAGCGCTGACAACTATTTTCTGAACGACGCCGTGTATCTGGTTGAAGATTTTCTGAAGAGTTCAGCCAACCCGTCCTATGACGGCGAAGTGAAATACGGAGACCGAGCGGAGCATTGCTGGAACGGCGATCCCACTTTGCCGAACTATCTTTCGCGGCTACATTACAACACGCAATATCTGCCGAAAATCCTGGAGCGCATGGAGAAGACGGCACCGGCGGGAGCCGATTTGAAAAGCTGGCGCTACTGACCTTTGAGTTGGCGAGAGAGCTTCAAACGCGGCGACGTGTGGAAAAAACGCAAGCCACGACGGTCTAAAGAAAACTCAGCTGTCTGCTTTCCAAGGCCAGCAGTTTCTTCTTTGTGGGCAGGCCGCCGCCGAATCCGGTCAAATCGCCGTTGCTTCCTATCACGCGGTGGCACGGAATAATAATGGGAATGGGATTTGAACCATTCGCCAAACCCACGGCCCGGGCTGCATCGGGACTGCCAATGCGCTTGGCCAGTTGCCCATAGCTGATAGTTTCGCCGTACGGAATCTTCTGCAAGTTGCGCCACACGCGAAGCTGAAACTCCGTGCCCTCCAGGACGAGTGGCAATTCGAATTCCGTCAGCTTTCCGGCGAAATACGCTTTCAACTGCCGGATAGCCTCGTTGAACGGATTCTCGTCCTCCACCCAAGTAGGCGGCAGCGATTTTGGACGCCGGCCATTCACGAAATGCACGAGATGAAGGCCGCGTTCGTCGCCGGCCAGCAGTAACGGTCCGATGGGACTCTCCATCGAGGTATGTGACATCACGCTCGTGCTCACGTCTTTCCTTTCTTAGTCCCTTCGAAAGCTACTGAGCAGCTTTATTCGCTGCACTCTTCGCGTAAGGACTTCCATCACGATATCTTCTCTCAAACTCTTCGCGAGTGCACATCGTGCGAATGTCCGTGATGCGATCCACGGCCAGAATCCCATCCAGATGGTCGATCTCGTGCTGCAAAAGTTCTGACAGATTGCGGTCTTCGCTCGCCTGGACTTCATGCCACTCGCCACGCAAGTCCTGATAGCGCACCGAAATCAGCCGGTGCCGCTTTACTTGCATAAAAATGGAAAGAAAGCTCAGACACGCGTCCCATACCACGATTTTTTCATCGCTGCGTTCGGTGATCTCCGGATTTACGAACGGCCACGGCTCGCCTCCGGGCAATTGCAAAAAAATCACACGCAGGGCCGCTCCAATTTGCGGCGCGGCAATCGCGCGTCCGTATCCGGTTGTGCTTCTCCAAAACGCAAGAGTGTCGGCGAGGTCCTGAACCAGAGCGTGAATTTCTGGGGCGGCCGGATCGTCCACGCGGTTTGCGATTTCGCGCAGGCCGGGATCCCCAAGTTGCAACACCGTTCGAATCGCCATCGCTTCTCTCAACTCCCAAGCAGAATGTGCCTATCATATCGCGACAATCTGGAATCGCATCTCCGAGGTCCTGAACGGGGACTAATTTACTTGAAAGCAAACGCAGCATAGTGATAGAGTTTTGACGCTTGGGGGAGTTCGGCTCCATCGCTATACGGTGCGCTGCCGGACTGGGATACTACTCTAGGGGTATTCATGAAGAAACAGCTGGGTTTCTCGCTGATCGAGTTGCTCATTGTTGTTGCGATCATCCTCATCATTTCGGCGATAGCCATCCCTAGTTATTTGCGCTCACGGATGCAGGCCAACGAAGCCTCTGCTGTCAGCTCTCTTCGCATGATCAACACCGCCGCTATCACCTACTCCTCCACCTATGTGAATGTTGGATATCCGACGAACATGGTGGACATGGGGGGCGCGAACCCATGCACCGCAACTTCGACCTCGGCCTGCTTGCTGGATGATAGCTTGGCCCAAGGGACAAAGAGCGGTTACGCGCTGGTCTGGGTCGGCGATGGCGCTACACCATCGGTGGCTTACTCCATTACCGGCACGCCACTCGTTGTGGGAAGCTCCGGACAGCGCATGTTCTGCACCGATCAAACGGGTCTGATTCGCTATGACCCTTCGGGTGCTGGTTGCACGGACGCGAGCGCAGCGGTCCAATAACGTTTGAGCTCAGTGTGGTTGACGCGAGCCGGATGTTCTCAAGGCCGCGGAAAGTTTCTCCTTCGAGCTGAACCCCCTCACTTGTCCTAAAATGAACTGGTTCGTCGAACCAGTTCCAAACTGGAACGTTGCGGCACCGATGGCGCAGAGTCTGCTGGCCCTTCGTCCCTTCCTTCTTTTGTAATAGCCCAGCTTCTTACGTTTCAATACTTTACGCGTGTACAAAATGGCGAAAACAAATAGTTACTTGGATGGCTTCGTGCAGGAACAGATTGGAAGGTACAGCGGCTCACGACCAATCCCAGACTCACCCACCAAAGCATTTGGCACTGGGGAAAGGAGTGGATTCCGCTCGGTGATTCTTGAAATCGCCTCAACCAAAGACCGCTCGCCATCGCACTGGCACGCAGTCCAACGACATCCGCGCGAATTTTCGCCGCATCGAGCGGCGGGAATGGTGGCTCTGGGCAGCTGCCGCCATCATTACCCTTCTCCTCACGCTCGGACTCGCCTCCTTTCTTCTTCCCAATGCTCACGCTCATCAAGACTTCTACTCGCAAAGCGTATTTCCGCAGGCCATGCGAGGGCTCGTCGGATTGGTCTTCCTCTTTGATCTCTACACCATCTATCAGTATCTTCTGATCCACCGAATCCGCCGCCAGCTGGTGGATCGAGAAGAGTTGTTCCATCTGATCAGCGAGAACGCCGCCGATATGATCGCCGTCGTCGATATGGACGGAAAGCGCATTTTTAACAGTGTTTCCTATCAGAAAGTTCTGGGATATTCGCCCGAGGAATTGCAAGCCTCTTCTGGTTTCGAACAAATTCACCCCGATGACCGCGAACGCGTCAAGAATGCCGCGGCGGAAGCTCGCCTCACGGGTGTTGGGAAAACTCTGGAATACCGTCTTCGCCACAAGAATGGCGAATGGCTGGTTCTCGAATCAACCTCCAGCGTCATTCAGGATGCCGATGGCAAGCCCGAAAAATTGGTCATCGTGAATCGCGACGTCACCGAACGCAAAAGAGCAGACGAGTCTTTGCGCCGGTTGGAAACGGGATTTCGCTCCGTTGTCGAAGACGCCCCGTACGGAATTTATCGCGCGAACATCGCCGGCCGGTTCCTACAAGTCAATCCAGCCCTCAAAAGAATGCTTGGCTACGAGACGACGGAAGAACTGCTCGGCAAGGATCTGCCTGGCGAAATCTTTTGGCATCCCGAGGAATATCAGCGCCTAACCGAGCTCCTTACCCGCACCGAAGAGATCAAGGATCTAGAAATGGAGTGGAAGCGAAAGGACTCCACGCCGATAACCGTCCGCTGTTCCGGGCGCCGCGTGAACGATGAAAACGGAGCGCTAGCCTACTTTGAGGCGTTTGCCGAGGACGTAACCGAAAAACGAATCCTTGAGAAGCAACTCCGCATGGCGCAAAAAATGGAAGCGATCGGAAGACTCTCGGGAGGCATCGCGCATGACTTCAACAATCTTCTGGGCGTAATCATCGGCTACAGCAGAGTGCTAAAGCGGGAGTTGGGGGCAAACAATCCTCTCGCTGAGCATGCGCTGGAAATCGAAAAGGCCGGACAGCGAGCCGCGTCTCTGACCAAACAATTGCTGGCCTTCAGCCGCCAGCAAGTCTTGTCACCTGCCGTCCTTAACCTCAACACGCTGGCGTCCGACATGGAAAAAATGCTCCCACAGCTCTTGGGCGAAGACATTGAAGTATCCCTGCTGATGGATCCCGCTCTCGGAAATGTAAAAGCGGATCAGAGCCAGATCGAGCAAGTCATCATGAACCTTGCGGTCAACGCCCGTGACGCCATGCCCATGGGCGGGAAACTCAAGATCGAAACGTCAAACGTGGACTTGGACCAATCCTATGTCCGCAGTCATCCAGGATCGAAGGTCGGTAGCTTCGTTCTTCTGGCAGTGACCGACACTGGCACAGGCATGGACCCCGCCACCCTCACGCATATTTTTGAACCCTTTTTCACCACCAAGGAACTAGGCAAGGGCACGGGGCTCGGGCTCGCCACGGTTTACGGCATCGTCAAACAAAGCAACGGTTACATCGGACTGGAAAGCGTCGTCGGCAAAGGCACATCCTTTCAAATTTACCTCCCGCGCCATGCTGGTCAGCCAGCCGTCGAAGACCTTAAATCCGATTCCCAGGACGATCTGCGCGGCACCGAGACGATTCTCCTGGTGGAAGACTCCGAGCCCTTGCGAAAGCTCGCCAAGACTTTTCTTGAATCCAGGGGATTCCGCGTACTTTCTGCGGAGAGCGGCGAAGACGCTCTTCAAGTTGCCGCACGCTTTGGAGGGGTTTTTGACCTCCTTCTGACCGATGTGGTCATGCCTGGAATAAACGGCCGCATCTTGGCCGAAAACTTGTTGCTGCGCCAACCGGGCATGAAGGTTCTCTATATGTCCGGCTATACCGACAGCTTCATTGCCGGTCACGGAGTTCTCGATCCCGGAATCCACCTCCTTCACAAGCCCTTCATCGAAGAGGTCCTTATCCGCAAAGTCCGTGAAGTGATTGATGGAGGGAAGAGTCCGGCGCTTGCCCCGGACGCATTGAGCGAATTGGTTGGAACTAACATTCAACCGGGCAGGTAGGAGAAATCTCGCGATGGACAAGCTGCTGGTCGTAGACGATGACGAAGCCATTCGCCGCCTGATACGCCTCGAATTGAGCGATCTCTTTGAGGTGATTGACACCGGTTTGCCACAAGAAGGTCTGGCTCTCGCACTCGAACACAAGCCCCACGCCATCTTGTTGGATCTTCGCATGCCAAATTATTCCGGCTACGAGCTCCTTCAGACGTTCACGGCTTTCAGCCACACGCAAAAAATCCCCGTGATTATCGTCAGCGGAGAGGCCGGAGGACAAACCAAAGATCACTGCAAGCAACTCGGCGCTTGCGCTTATTTCGAAAAACCCATCGATTTCGACGCGCTCCGCGCGTGCCTCACCCAGCTGACAAAAGTTCGCCGCTTTATCCCTCGTTCCGAAGTGCGCGTGCGATTGCGCGTTCCGCTCAAGCTGCGCGGCACCGACAAGCTCGGAAATAAGACGGAAGAGGACACAAACACCGAGGACGTGAGTCTCAGCGGCTTTCTTTGCACCTGCACGACCGAACTGCCTGTCGATTCCATCGTGGAGGTCTATCTAACAACTGCAGGAATAAATTATGTTGGCAAGGCGCGAGTAGTCCATTCGGATACAAAAGCTGCTCCTCTTCGCCACTTCGGATTCCGTTTTATCGAGAAGACTGGGCCTTGGGTGCTGAATTAACTTTCCGGTGCCCCATATCCATGGCCCTTGCCGATAACCGCATTTCCCTAACGGACGAAACCATCGCGCCTGAGATACCACGCGATCGCCGCCCTCCTATCCGTGTTCTAGTTGTCGATGATGAACGCGCAGCCTGCAAACTCCTGGCCATCATGCTGCGTCCGCCCGCGTTCACTTGCTCCACCGCCGCTTCTGGCGAAGAAGCCCTCGTATCTTTGCAGCGCGAACACTTCGACGCCGTCATTTCCGACCTCCAAATGCCCGGCATCGGCGGCCTGGAACTCCTTGCCCAGGTCCGTCGCACCTATCCTCATATCGCGTTCTTGGTCACAACGGGTGTGGACGACGTGGAAGTAGGCGTCCAAGCCATGCGCTCGGGAGCTGACGACTATCTCGTAAAGCCTCTTCTGGAAAGCGCGGTTATTGCCAGCCTCGAGAGCGCTCTTTACAAACGGCACCTGGAACAGCAAGTCGAAAACTATCGCCAGCACCTCGAAGAAATGGTTGCGGACCGTACTGTCCAGCTTCGCCAGGCTCTCCAGCAGCTCGAGCGCAGTTATGAAGACACTCTGCAAGCCCTCGGCGCGGCCATCGATCTTCGCGACAATGAGACCGCAGGTCACTCGCAACGCGTCTGCCGCTATGCGCTGGAAATCGCCCGCACCATGGGCTGGTCTGAGGATAAATTGGGCAGCCTCGCCAAAGGAGCCTATCTTCACGACATCGGTAAGCTCGGAATCCCGGACGGCATTCTCCTCAAACCGGGTCCCCTCACCGCCGAAGAACGAAAACTCATGCAACGGCACGTCCAGATTGGGTTCGACCTTGTCGCAGACATTGCTTTTCTAGCTGACGCTGCGGAAATCGTCTTAACCCATCACGAGCGCTACGATGGCAGCGGCTATCCCCGCGGCCTTAAGCGCGACGAAATTCTCCCGAGCGCCCGAATCTTTGCCGTCGCCGATTCCTTCGACGCCATCACTTCCGATCGGCCCTATCGCCGCGCCTCTTCTTTTGCGTCGGGCCGGGAGGTCATCCGCGAATGTTCGGGCGTCCAGTTCGATCCAGCAGTAGTCAGCGCTTTCCTAATCATCCCCGAAGAAACATGGCCGGCCATCGCAAAAGACAATCGCCAACGTAGTCCCAAATCAACGTTGTTGATAGAAACTAAGACCTAAGGTTGCCCCGCACCTCGAAACACGCTCAATCGCCACCATTCCACTCCGTCTCCAGTTTCGGCGGCCGCATCAACGTTTGCATGACCACGCAATACTGTTCCGTTTTCTCGTGCAGTCCGCGGAGTTGCTCGGCAGTTGCACTGGGAGCGACGACATCGAAACGCAAGCGAATGCTCTCGAATCCGACGGCCACATCCTTCGCGATCCCCAGCGTGCCTCGAAGATCCAAATCTCCTTCAACCGTCACCTCAATGCGCTCGGTGACAATCCCCATGGCCGCTGCCACCATTTGACATGTAATCTGCGCGCAAGCCGCCAGTGCTCCAAGCAAAAGGTCCCCGGAACACGCACCAGCTCCGGCGCCCCCGACCCCTTTATGAGCCTCAGCGTTGTAGATGGCTCGCCCCAGGTCCACGGAGCAAGAAATCGGAGCATCCGTCTGCGCGCCTTTCGCACGCAGCGTAATTTTCGAGGCGGTCGGGTCACTGCGATACTGCTCTTTCAGCGGCTTTTGTAACGATCGAAGATCCATGCCAACCTCGTTCTATTAATCTTGGCGTTATCGCTGATTTCGCTGCTGCGGGAGCTGCGGGACTCCCTCACCGTTTTGAAGCTGCTCCACCTGCATGCTAGCATGGGTCTACGTTGAGGATACGCACATGCCCAAATTCGTAATTGAACGCGAAGTTCCTGGCGCCGGGAAACTCACTGACGCGCAACTGCGCGAAATCTCCCAAAAATCTGTCAAGCTTTTGAAAGAAATGGGTCCCGAAATTCAGTGGCTGCACAGCTACGTGACAGGCGACAAGGTCTACTGTGTCTATCTCGCGCCTGACGAAGCCATGATCCAGGAACATGCCAAGCGCGTAGGCCTTCCCGCCAATCGCGTTTCCGCGGTGCGCCGGCTCATCGACGCGTCCACCGCCGAGTGAGCGGTAACCAAGTTTTTAGCCTTCACTCGATTTTTTCCGAATCGTACGCGGCCTGTTCGAATGCTCCTGAACTAAGCTAAGCAGATTCCTCTTCAGGGATCAGCACTTCCTCAATCGCTTTTTCGAGTGGCAAATCCCAGCCTTCTAACCAAGCCGTTATACCGGCTGTATTGCTCAGTGCTTGTCGTGCCGGATCCAGACGTGCTTCCAGTTTCGCTTGTTCTGCTGGAGTAAGCGGAACGCCGATATTTAGCCGCAGCGCCGCCGCCGCACCAGCCAGCCGCAGCGACCGCTCCGGCTGCGCTTGCGCGGCGGCTGACCATGCGAAACACTCCAACAGTCGTGCAATTCCGCGTTTATGATCCAGTTTCTGAAAAACGGTTATGCTTTCCCGATAAAGAGCGTGTGCTCGTACATAGTCGCCCTGTTCTCTCGCCAGACTTCCCAGGTCAGCCAGAATACCCGCGATGCCCCAGCGGTCACCGAGCTCCCGAAAAATTGTCAGGCTTTGCTCATACAACGCCTGCGCCGCCGCGCTGTCACCTTGATCGCGCGCCACATCCCCCTGGTAGTTCAGCGACCACGCCACGCCCGTCCGGTCTCCCAAACCTTGAAAAATGGAGAGACACTCTCCGTAAAGTGACCGCGCCAAATCGTAGTCTCGCTGCAATTTCACAACATTCGCCAGGTTGCTCAGCGACCGCGCAACGGCCTTCTGGTCTCCCAATTCCCTCCAGTGCAACAGGCTCTCCTCAAAAAGAGAATGCGCCATGCCGACATTGCCCTGATCACGCGCCAACACCGCCAGCGCGTTAAGCGAAACGGCCACGCCCTGCTTGTCTCCCAGTTGCCGCGCAATCTCTAGACTTTCCCGAATGAGCGGATCACCCGGCGCGTAATCGCCCTGCTCGATCGCCAGCACGCCCGCGGCAAAGAGCGCTCTCGCTCGCGCCTTCGTAGGAGCTGCCGCCGCTGCAAGCTTCAGCAATTTGTCCAGACTGTCCCGACCCTCCGCCAGATATTCTCGCGTCTCCCAGAAACGAAACAAAGCCGCCCCAAGTCGCAGCCCCCACTCCGCATCTCCGGTTTCCGTCAACCACTCAAGCCCCGCCCGAATGTTGTCATGCTCCAGCGCAAAACTCTCCAGCCTCTGCGCCCCTTCCGAACCGCTCTGCTCCGTAGCGTCTTCTTCCGCCAACACCAGACAGTAAGCGGCATGCGCCCGTTTCGTTACCGCCTTTTCCCCACTCGCCGCTAATTTTTCCAGTGCATACTCACGAATCGTTTCCAGCATCACGAACCGCGATTCCCCGTTCGCTTGCGGTACTTGTTGCAGCAGGCTTTTGTCCACCATCGACGCCATCCCGTCGAGCAAATCTAAATCGAGGTCGCCTTTTGTATCGCACACCGCTTCCACGCTCTCCAGCGTGCATCCGCCCACAAACACCGACAATCTCCGAAAAAGCCTCTGCTCGGCAACGCCCAGCAGGTCGTAACTCCAATCCATGGCTGCGCGCAGCGTCTGCTGCCTCTCCGGCAGGTCTCGTGCCCCTCCCGTCAAAAGTTGCAACCGGCTCGCCAGCCTGGTCAGCATCGAACCTGGCGAAAGCACCTTCACCCGTGCAGCCGCGAGCTCGATAGCAAGTGGCAGTCCATCCAATCGCGCACAAATCTCCGCAACCGCCGAAGCGTTTTCTCGGCTCAATTCAAAATCCGGCTTCGCAGCAACCGCGCGTTGTACGAACAACGCCACCGCCGGAACTTGTAATAACGCCTTTATGGAAGGCATGGACCGCGTATCCGGCAGCGCCAGCGGTGGCACCGGAAACTCATGCTCGCCGTAAACGTGCAGCGCCGCCCGGCTGGTCACCAATATTTTAAGATTCGGTGCCATCGCTAGTAGCTCCGCCACCATCGGCGCCGCCTTCACCAGGTGCTCGAAATTGTCGAGCAGCAACAGCATCGGCGCGCTCAAAGAATCCTGAAAATTTCTCTTCAGTATTTCGATCGGCGACTGCCCTCCCGCCTCCCGTATACCCAGCGTCTGCACAATCACGGAAGCAATCAACCCCGAATCGCTGACCGCCGATAGCGGAACGTAATAAATCCCGCCTGGAAACAATTCGCTGAGTCCTCCAGCCACTTCCACCGCAAGCCGCGTCTTTCCGATCCCGCCAGGTCCCGTCACTGTCACTAGACGCACATCCGCGCGCATCAAAAGTTCTTTGGCGGCCTCCGCTTCCTTCTCTCGCCCAACAAACCCGGTCCTCGACACCGGAAGGTTGGTCGGCCTCGCCTCCGCCTGCTTCCCGCTTCGCTCCGAAAATCGGTCTCGTATCGCCGCGAGCTCCCGCGCCAGATCGCGCGTGGACGCGTACCGCTTATCAGCCTCCTTCGCCAGACACCGCTCGATGGCCCAGCACAAAGGAGGCGGAGCTTCGCGGTTTTGCGCTCCGATCGGCTCAGCCTGTTCCTTCAGAATGGCTACAAGCGTCTCCGCCGCCGTGCTTCTCCGAAACGCGTGATTACCGGTCACCATCTCGTAAAGCACCAAGCCAAACGAAAACTGGTCCGACCGGAAATCCAACAACTGGCCGTCGGCCTGTTCCGGCGACATGTATCGCATCGTTCCCAGAATCACGCCCGATTGCGTCGTCGAAGACCCGTCGGCACTAGTTCTTGTATCCGATGCGGGTCCGCTGGGCGACCCCAGCTTTGCCAATCCAAAATCCAGAATTTTGACCAGTCCCTCGTTCGAGACCATCACATTTTCCGGCTTCAGGTCCCGGTGCGTGATCCCCGCCTCGTGCGCCTTGGTCAAACCCTCCGCCACCTGCGCCGCAATCTCAATGGCCTTTCGCATTGGCAATACACCAGCCACGAGAAGCTCCCGCAGCGTCTTCCCCTCTACCAGCTCCATCGCAATGTAGTGCGCGGAATTATCCTGTCCAAGTTCGTAGATCGTAACGATGTTGGGATGGTTGAGACCCGACGCCGAGCGCGCTTCCCGCTCGAAGCGCTCTAATCTGTCACTGTTTGCAGAAAACTTCGCCGGCAAAAGCTTTATCGCGACAGCGCGTTCCAGCCGCGTGTCTCGCGCGCGGTACACTTCCCCCATACCGCCTTCGCCCAAAAACGAAACAATTTCAAAAGGACCAAGTTTGCTACCCGGAGCAAGGCTCGTCATTGCCAGCGATTATACCCTCGCCCATCCTTTTTTCAGCACCGCCGCCTCTTGCGCTTGCGCGAAACACACGGACCGCCGGCGGATATGGCGAAAGTGCGTACGCCCCAGCCCTTCCCGACGATTCCGGCATTTTTGACTTTCAGGCTTTGAATGGACGCCCAGCCGTTTTTGGGTCAAATCGTTCGCAGGCTTCGAGGCTTTTGTTATATAACTCTCTAGATTACTATTAGGCTTAGGATGGAGAATCCAATGAGTCCAGTTGAGGAAACTAATCAGAGGCGGTTTATCCAGCGAATCTATGCAGAGGGCTTGTTTGGACAGTTTAATCATGATCTTAGTTTCGGCGACCACCACCCAAGGGACCCTAATCTGTTCATTTTCTACGGAGAAAACGGCACTGGCAAAACTACTCTACTTTGGATTGTCTATCATCTACTGAACCCGGAAACTAGACGAGGCCATCGCACCTATCTGTGCCGCCAGAAGTTCAAGAAAATCGAAGTTTCATTCAGCGATGGCATTAAACTTTCCGCCGAGCGCCAATTAGGCGACATAGGCTCATTCGTTCTTCGACTCTTTCAGGGGGACATAGAGACGACAAGCTTTGCCTACGATGCTTCAAAGGATGGCAAAATTCCCTCATCGATTACAGATGACGAAAAGCATCAGCAATTTTCACGACAGCTTCCAATATTTAATTTTGGATTTCTTCCGCATGACCGTTCCACTCGAATTGACCCCGCTCGAAAGAGCCGGGCCACACGTTACCCCCGAACCGTAGCGGGAGAGCCAGAAGAGCTGTCACCAATCCGCTCATCCATTTCGCATGCGATTTGGATTGCGCGACGCCAGGCCCTTACGGCGTCGAATCAAGGGCAGCTATCCGTTAATGCCATATATACAGAACTGATAAGGCAAATTGCGCTGGTAGAACTTACCCCTCCTGAATCAGGAGGCGAGGAAGCAAGATACAAGCTAGTGGGCCGGCTACGAGAGCAGGCGAGGCTGACTGAACAATATAGTAAATTCGGCTTAATTTCGGAACTCCAAATAGATGGATTGCTAGAGACTCTCAAGGCGATGCCGCCGAGCCGCGTCTCCATAGTGGATAAGGTGCTGGAACCTTTTTTGCGGGGCAACGAAGCGAGGCTTGAAGCCCTGAATCCGCTCTATATCGCCCTAACTACGACTGTCGAAACCATAAACTCACTCTATCTGAACAAGCAAATCAGCCTTCATCTTGACGCCGGTGCAATCATTTCTACAGGTAGCGGCCCCTTGCTTCCAGAACAACTTTCCTCCGGAGAGCAGGAACTTCTAATTTTGTTCTGTGAAGTAATTAGTGCACTGAGGCCGAACACAATCCTCTTCATTGATGAACCAGAACTTTCGCTAAACGTTTCGTGGCAGCGAGCATTGCTGAAAGCGTTGCTGAAATGCGCAAGCGGTAGCACGGTTCAGTTTGTCATTGCTACGCACTCGATTGAGTTATTGGCTAATCACCGGTCCAACGTAGTTCGACTTTCCAATGCCGTCACTACTAAAACGATCCCACCGGTCTCTTCCACCGAACAGGTTAATGGATGAGTGATTCAATCAACTGTGAAATAGAAGAATTGGTAGCACGATACGAATTGCATCCCGACAGACGGGACGTGTTTGTCGAAGGAGAGCAAGACCAAGGTCTGGTTCGCGCATTTCTGGAGAACGAGGGGTGCCGGTACGTTGCCGTGCTTTCAGTATCCGTGGTTAACGTGCCAGCGTGGCTAGTATTGTCGAGAGGATTTGCGCACCCCAGCCGTAGGAGTGAGACAATCACTTTAGCTATGGAGCTCGACGCCCGGAGGGTATCTGCTCAACAAGCCGTTTGTATCGCCGATGCGGATTTCGAGTACCTATTGCCCCAAGGCGTGGCGTGCCCGCTCTTACTTCTGACAGACTACGCCTCGATGGAGCTATATGCCTTTTCCAGGGAGGCAGTCCACGCTGTATTATTGATAGTCGCTCCGGAAACAAGTTCAACCGGTACAAGCATCCTCGGCGACTTATCAGGGCCCTTGCAATTCCTGTTTTCAGCCAGAGCGGTGAATTTCAGCTTGCAGATGGGACTAGCGTGGATCGATGGAATCTATAAGTTCTTCCATGTTCAAGGTGGGCGCATAGATTTTGATCAGAATGAGTTTTTGAAACGATATTTGCTGGATAGGGTTTCATCTAGCCTCGCGGACAAGTTTCAGGCCGAACTGGCGCGTGTGCAATCTCTCCTCTCATCCGATATTCGGTGCAGAATTCACGGCCACGATTTCATTAGAATTGTTACCTGGTATTTACGAAGCATCGAAAAATGTAAGCATCTGAGCGACGATTCCGTCCGACAGATGTTCTACGTGACAATTCGGACGGAGGAGCTGACAACGCAATCAATGTTTTCGTCATTACGGAAGCGCGTAAAGGCCTAATGGACGGGTGACTGAGCCTTAGAATTTGTTTTGCCTTGAGGGTGCCGCACCATTTGTTTTTAAGGGTGCGGGTTTTGACTTTTCCAAGGCCTTTTCGACTGCGCTACACTCCTCCCCCGAAGTGACAATCTCAGCGCGTTGGTCCGCCACTCAGGTCCCGCCGGAATTCCATCAGCTCAACCGGCGCGCCGCTATCAAGGATCATCGCCACCGTAACGCCTTCCGAAGGCGAATTCGGCGCAGTGAGAATTTCCCTTCCCTCAATCGCGGCCTGAAGGTCGTCTACTTCAAACGCAATATGAGGGACGGACTGAATCAACGCGTGCACTGGGCTATCGGGCTCGAAGCGCATCCATTGAATGCCACAAGGGCTCGTCTCAAACGCGGAGACATACATCTTGAATTGCGCCAGATAATATTCGCCGGGTCGTGGAACGTCCGTCGGGATGCCGATGTGGTGATACCGCCAGCCATGTACCGAAGTTGCTGCAGGTAGGTCGTGCGCCTCCCTGAATCTTTAGAGCCATGACACGTACTTCTGACACTTCCAACAGGAGACCGCCCGCGGGATCATCAGCTCGAGTAAAGTTATAATGCTCACTGCTTCGGAAAGGAATTCCATGCGTTTGCCGGTCCTTTGCCTCCTAGCCTCAGCTCTGCTGCCTCCGTTGGCGCAGGCACAAGCTCCTGTTTTTGCGATAGTTCCCGAGCAGAGTTCCATTAAGTTTTTCGTCAGTGCATCTGTGTCCCTCGAGGGTACTTTCGAAAAGTGGGACGCCACTCTCACCTTTGCATCGACCGATGTCTCGACCGGCGTTTTGGACATCAAGATTCAGGCAGCCAGCGTGAATACGGGAAGCGGCTTCAAGGATGACAAGCTGAAGAGCAAAGATTTCTTCGACGTCAAGCAGGATCCCTTGATCACGTTCAAGTCGACGAAGGTCGTGCGGACAGGTCCTAACACTTACGCGGTGCAGGGCAACTTTACGATTCGAGGAGTGACCAAAGCCGACACACTGACGCTAACAGTTGACCCCGAGGGGAAAGCTTCCGGCGACATTAAAGGGACAATGGCCTTCGACCGTAAGGACTACGGTATGGACAGCGGCATTCCCTTCATCAGGATCGCCAACCGCGTCGAAGTAACAATCGCTCTCCAAGCGAAGCGAATCAGCGGACCTCCAGTGATCTTCAAGCAGTAGCCAGCTTCGCGGCATAGCTACCGGATTCGCGCGTCTGGCAGCCTCTAGTTCTTACCGGCCAAGTGCCGCTCTGTCGCGATTCAGTGCGTCCCAAGACCATAGTCTGCTTATCGCTCACTTCGCTTTGCTGAAGTAGAAGTGCACCGAAACACCGGCCACATTCCAAGCCGTGGGATTGCAGGTACTGCAGTTCTCTCGCCGGTAGTAGGTCTCGACCATTAGAAGACTTTTGTACGGCCACTGGATCCCTGCCGTATACCATTCTTCGTTCCAGGAGTGCTTCGGACTGTCATAAAAAACCTCGACGGTACCGAAGGGACTAAAACGCAAGCCGTGAACAAGAAAGCCACGTTCGACGGACACCATGTTCCGATACGTTGTTGAGTACGTGCCATCGATCCAGCGAAGTTCAACCCAATTTCTGTCGCGGACGAGGACCTTGCCAGGAAGGAGAAAGCCGGGTGTCACGTCCAAAGTTACGCGGTTCTCGTGCTTCACTACTCCCGACTGACTCGTTCGAAGAAACTCATACCCGCCGCCAACGACAAGATAGTGCTCTTTGTCCGGGTCAATATTAAGTATGTGCTCGCGCAAAATGGGCTTGAACTGGTAGCCCACTGCTGCTGCCGCATACCACTGCTGGAACGGAAACCCCACTGCCTGCTCCAGCCCGCTAAGCGCGAGCACGCGCAAATGCGACGGCAATTGCAGATGAAGATCGCCTTCAGGCCACACTTCGGCTTCCGTATCGGAGGGCGGAGACTGGCCGGCGGCACCCAAGCAGAAAACGAATAGGGCGGCCGTCCCCAAAAGGGTCTTAAGCAGGAATTTTTTTCTCATCCGCCCTTAGATATCTCCCGGCCGTCGATGCGACGAGTGCGTGCCTCGTGTTGATACGAACTCCGCCAGGACGAAGACGATTTCGCTTTCAGCTCTACGTGAGCGGTTCGCGTTCAACCGCTAAGGTCATCGCCAGGCAGTGCGCCAAGATCGATTAATGCTTATGAAAACCTCATCGTCCATCGTGGTACTTGCCGTAAGACCGGCCGATGATGTCCTCGAACACTCTCCTGCAACTTCCGTGCAACGATTCCATCCGGCAACCTTGAATGCGACGCCTTTTACGTCATCCGCGACCGCAGGCAATGGAGATGGTGCCGCGCCTGGTAAAAACAACGGGAAGCTCGCAAGGGCCGACGCACCCGCAACAAATGGCGCACTTACCAGGATGAAAGTTCTGCGGTCAACTAACATGTGGCCGCACCTCTCTGACTCTCCGCATGAATCGCCGCTGCCAGTGACGATAGTCCGAAGCCATTCGTCCCACCCCAGCGTTTGCGGGCAGAAAGAAGAAGCTCAGATGCCGCTTGCGTTTCGCCAGCTCCAACTGCGGTCTCGTAGGCCTGCTCAAAGGCGCGCAATGTCGGGCGGTTCGCGAGATTAACCATTGCCAATTCAAATGCCCTTCGCGAATCGTTGCCGCTGCCGGAGTAGAACTCCGCGCCATGATCCGCAAACGCCAGCAAGTATTTGTCTAATAGATTCTCGAAGCCAGATCGCGCAGCCTGCATCTGCGCTTCCGCTTCCTCCGGTCTCCCCGCCGCTGACAGCACATCAGCGAGGCGCCAATTCACTTCCGGATCGCCACTCGAAAGCGCGGGAACCAGCAGGGCTTCCGCGTCCGCAGCATTTCCGGATTCCAAATAAATCTCTGACAAATGCACCCGCGCTTTGACGTAGCACGGCAAATATTCGATGGCTTTTTCATACCATCGCGCAGCCCGCTCACGTTGTGGTTCTGGTACAAGCTCCCCCCACAGCGCGCCTAGTTGAAAGCAAACCCACGCCACGGCAAACGGCGAGACATCCTGATACCCACTCAATGCGCGCCGATAGACGCTATCGGCCTCGTCGAATTCGCGCAGATCAGCCAGCAATCCGCCGAGAGGCACCAGATCTTCCAATCGCCCGGACTCTGCCGCCACCTTGCGCCTGGCCTCCAGCACAGATTCCAGGTTCGTGCCGCATGCTTGATCGATGCTAAGCACGAGGCGAGTGACATCGGCTTGCGGCGCTCCGTGGGCTTCGGCTTGAGCGAGATAGCCCCTCGCGTCCGCGAAACGGTGTCCCATCGACGCAACCTGCGCATGGATGAGGGCCGTTCGCATTTCATCGGCGCCCACGCGATCGAGCTGATGCACGAGCACGTCTAGCCGTTCGAGCGCACCGAGGTCGCCGACATACTGTGCCGTAAATTGTTCCTGTTCCACGATGTACTCAGCAATTCCGGGTCGTTGTGGATCCTGCCAGAACCGGCTCCAGGATTGTCGGCGCGCACTCTCGAGATTGTTGGCGGCGATATTTCCGTCGGTGAACGGATGACCCAGATCGACTTCAGCCTCTGCGATCACGTCAGGGATCCAAACCGCTTCTTAAGTGCTTCGAAGCCAGTTTTGAGCAGAGTGGAAACGATGGTCTTGACGATAAGGGTCGGTTGATTATCGGCCAGAAACTGCACGCGCCATTCGACGGAGCTGCCGCTTCCCTTGGGCTTCACATCCAGCGTTCCCGCGTAATCCACGGCTCCAATTCCGCTGACGTTCGTGTAACGGTACAGCCTTTGCGAATTATCCATGGCTTCGAGGCGCTCGATGATCTGCTTGCCATCAATCAATTCAATTGTGCGCAACTGACCGACGCCCGTTCCGGTCAGCTTTATACTGGCAATCAGTGGATGCCACATGCCTCCAAACTTCCCGATAACTTCCCAGACCTTGTCTGGAGCTTCCGCGAGGGCGACACTCTCGGCCACGGTTTGCAACTCGGTATTCGGAGAAGCCTCGTAAGGAAACTTCTTGGTGCCCGGCTTCGTCGGATGCAACGACCCGCCGTGCAGGAATTCGCGATCGTTGTTCACCATCCATGTAATCATGATATCGATAACGTTTGCGTCGACGGTGCGGCCTCCGCCCGTCTGATAGGCCTTTCCAAGGAGCGTGCTTTTCTCAATCTCAAAATAGCTCGTGTCGTCTGTCGGCTTGGAGACATCGAATAACATAAAGTCGTCCATGTAGACGTTGGTCGCTGCTCCTATTTCTGAAGGCGTCCAGTCCGCCTTACCGTCGCGCATGTCCCACTCGGTCAGACTATCGACCAGGCGCTTGCGAAAGACAGGCTTGAATTCTTCAGCAATCGCAAAGGGTGTCTGCTGATTCCACAAGTCGCGTAGGTCATCCACGTCTTTCAAACCCCCATTGTTAAGGCGCATGTTGGTTTGTTCCGGACGGCCGACCCAATCGTAACGCACCGGCGGACGCTCGATCGGATTGATCCCCGGTCCAGAGAGCGGGGTGGTTTCAGCAATCGCGCCGAACAGCGATCCTTGGCCGGGGTTGAGCACACTCTGAGTGTCGAATTCGATGACGATCGCCAGCACATTGTCATACTGCAAGAGGTTAGGAACCTTCTTCGTCCCAACCCAGGCAAGCAAAAACGGGTCGGAACGCAGGCCCGCAAACACCCTGAATTTGCCATCCGGTGTCGAAGCCCCTTTTTCATCATTCACAACAAAATGCAGCTCCTGGCCATCTGGGCAGCTCAGCGTGCCGCGCTGAACCAGCTTCGAGTCACTTCCATGCTCGAGCACACTGAACCGGCAACTGAAGCGATACTCCTGATCGCCTGCCTGGAATCTCGCGTCATTGCCAAGGCCCGCAACCCTCACCCTCCGAACGACTATCGAATGATTGATCGCGTTGGAGAACAGCGCGGTTACCCCCGCCGAGGGAAAGACATTCGCGGCCAGCACCGTATGTGCAGGGTTTTCCGGGCTGGTGAACGCGAAAAGATCGGTTAGATCGCTCGCCGGGTCACCAATCTGCCGCGGACCGTCTATATGGTCTGACATCGCTAATCCTTTCCCGTGGGTCCTTCCCACTTAACGTGTCCAGTGTGAGCGTCGGGAGGGCCACCAAACGGCGTAACCCGGCCTGCTTGCTCAGGAATGGATTTCAGATACTCAACCAATGCCCAGCGCTCTTCATCAGTGAGTAGTGGGCCAATGACGCCGTTCCCCAGGGGGCCGTTTTCAAACGAGTGACCAGCGTTCGAATTTCCGAATAAACTCGTATCGAAGAGGAACTTTCCCGAATTTCCGGTCGTGTCCACTCCCACCTTGATTGGATCGAACTCCCGCCCAACGTAGAACTTCTTCGTACGCTGCGCCGCCGGAATGAGCATTTCGTAAAGATTGGGCACCGCTCCGTTATGCAGGTAAGGAGGCTCGGCCCAGATTCCATCGCGCGGAGCCGCCTTCCACGAGTCCACTGGCGGTGGTGGCCCCGGTATTTCGCGATAACCATTCAGATTGATGCGTTCGGCTTCGCTCAGGGTGAGTCCCTTCATCGCCCTACCTAGAGCTTCAAGAATGAGCGACTTTCTCATCTCTGGCACGGGGATGATCTCCCGGCCCTTGAACGGCGGCAGCATGTAATTACTCAGGTCGCCGGTGATAGCGTACGCTTGTGTAGTCACGAACTGGGCCGGATCGGTGCCCACATATTTTTGTGGCACGAGTCCAACTTCGATGAAGCGCTTACCGAACTTGTTGGGTTCTGTCCAAGTGTAGGGATACGAGTTGTGGCACTCCGCACAGTGGCTGGCGAATAGTTTCTTGCCCTCCGCCGCCTTTGCTCGGTCAATCTTCCCTAATACCTCCTCCGGCCATTTGGGTGGCGCCAAGCGATCAAGCAGGTTCTCGATTTTCTGAAGATTGAGAATAGCCTCAGTCGAATCGAAAAGGCCCTCCTCGGGCGTCTTGGAGCGAAGGTCCATGGTCAGGAACACACCCGTGGTCTCTCCGTAGTTGCGAATGAGCGGATCCTGCTGCGACCCGGCCCATTGCGTCCACGAGCCTTGAGGGGCGTTCCAAACGAAGGGAGGTTTAACCGGTGCCATGGGAGAAGACCAGTTCTCGCCAATGCCGGTTTCACTAGCCAGCACACGGTCGGTGATGAGATTGAAGGCGTCTAGACGGCCGGGCCCCCAGGTCACGGGAGTAGGCATAGTCCGGGTGCGATATACATGCACTCGCGCGGCATCGCTCTCATAGCGCTTGCGCAGTTCGCTCTTGGCATCTGCACTTGACGCTCCGATTCGCGTGGCAAGGCGATCGAACTTCGCCGCATCAGTCAGAGTTGCCTGCAACGCGTCATCGAGAGCGTATACATATGCCATAAAGTCAAAAGTATGATTTGAGCCACCTTCGATGCGGATCCGCTTCCCTTTGTAAGTCAGCTGTGAGTTATGGCACGCTGCGCAGTTCAGGCCGACTGCGTCGCCCTTCCAGCGGCCTTCCGTCACCACCGTCTTGGTCAGACCGACCGGTAAGGCGTCGGGGTTAGTCCCTGGATTCGCCGCCTGGGTTACTAGGCCGTAGTGGTCGCTATTCGCATCGGAGCGGAAGAGTTCCTCGCCGCCAGCCACTTCGAGATTGAGGAAAATATCGTAGGATATGACACGCGAGCCTTGCGAGACCTGGTAGTAGAACTCCCGATCCGCCTGGGACCACGCCTGATCGAGAAAGATGACCTTGTTGTCGGAAGACTGTGGCGTGCCCGATTCATGACGGAAGACTCCGAACGCCAAAGTCCCGGTAATTAACACCACTAAGGCAGCGACAGGCCAAATAACGCTCTTCGATATTGGCACGATGGTCCCCCATAACAGATGCAGAAGAAAAAGCCCCAATTCCTATCATCACGATAGACATGTGTTGCGTCTACTCGGGAGATTACAAAACTGCAACTCGCGAGAATAGAGAGGCCAAGGCCACTCGGCTATTGGCATAAATAACAGAGAACCCCGAATCAGGTCGTAAAGAAGGCGAGCGGCTCACGGCTTCGACCATTGACCATGCCCGGTTTTGGCGTTCGCGGGGCCGCCAAACGGCGTGACGCGACCCGGCTCCTCGGGGATGGATTTCAGGTACTCGACAATCGCCCAGCGCTGTTCTTCGGTCAGAAGCGGGCCAATAACGCCGTTCCCTAGCGGGCCGTTCTCGAAGGAATGTCCGGCATTCGAGTTCCCGAGCAACGACGTGTCTAGAAGGAATGTTCCGGACTTTCCGCTGGTATCCACTCCAACCTTGACGGGATCGAATTCGCGCCCGACATAAAATTTCTTGGTACGTTCCTTGGCCGGAATCAGCATCTCGTAAAGATTTGGCACTGATCCGTTATGCAGGAATGGCGGGGTAGCCCACACTCCATCGCGTGGAGCCGCCTTGTACACGTCCACTGGTGCAGGCGGCGATGGTAATTCCCGAAAACCATGCAGATCAGCAGTCTCCGCTTCGCTCATTTTGATTTGTTTCAGGGCCTTACCAATAATGTTCCTCCCGATAGCGGGTTTGAAAACGCCCGCGGGTATGATGGCTTCGCCCGTATACGGCTGCGGTAGATAGGGGCTAAGTTGAGCGGTAATCATGAACTCCCTGACAGAAAAATCCTGTTGCATGTCGGTACCGATGTACTTCTTTGGCACAAGTCCGACTTCCAGGAAACGCTTGCCGTATTTGTTCGCTTCGGTCCAGGTGTAAGGATAGGAATTGTGGCACTCCGCACAGTGGCTGGCGAATAAGCTCTTGCCTTCCGCCGCTTTCGCTCGGTCAATCTTTCCAAGCACGTCCTCCGGCCACTTGGGAGGCGCCAAGCGCCATATCGTATCCTCAACCTTTTGTAGATTAAGAACGGCGGCGTTCGAATCAAAGAGGCCTTCTTCCGGCGTCTTGGATTGGAGATCCATAGGAAGGTACACACCCAAGGTTTCGCCCAGGTTTCGCGCGATAGGGTCTTGTACGCTTGCGCCCCACTGCGTCCACGTCGCTTGTGCGGCATTCCAGACAAAGGGGATTTTGGTTGGTGCCGTAGGTGTAGACATGTTCTCGGGGATGTTGGGGGCGAGGGCCATCATCCGATTGGCAATCATCGTGAGGCAGTCTGCGCGTCCAGGTCCCCAGGGAAATGGGCTAGCCGCGGCGCGGAAGCGATAGACATGCGCCCGCTCGGCATCGATCACGAGCCGCTTGCGCAGTTCGGCCTTGGCCTCGGCAGTTGACGCCCCAATTCGTGCCGCCATGCGATCGAACTTCGCAGTATCGTTCAAGGTTGCCTGAAATGCATCATCCAGGGCTTGTATGTAACTAAAGAGATCGAACGAGGTGGAATGACCACCGTCGATACGAATCTGCTTCCCCTTGTAATTCAGCTCTGCGGTATGGCAGGCGGCGCAGTTCGGGCCAATTGTCTCGCCCTTCCATCGACCTTCTGTAACCGCATTCTTTGCAAGACCGACTGGCAAACCATCAGGGTTGGTCCGCGGATTCGCGGCCTGCGGAATCATGCCAAAGTGCTCGCTGTTTGCATCAGAACGGAAGAGCTCCTGGCTACCCGGAACCTCCAGATTTAGGAAGATGTCGTACGAAGCGATGGCTGAGCCTTGCGGGATTTGATAGAACATTTCCCGGTCAGCTTGAGACCATGCCTGATCAAGATAAATGACCTTGTCGTTGGCAGATTGTGGTGCGCCGGAATCATGCCGGAAGACTCCGAACGCCCCAGCCCCGGTAGCCAACGCCACTAATCCAACGATAGGCCAAAGAACGCTCTTCGATATCGGCATGACAATCCTCCAAGAAAGCTGCACGAACAAAAAATCCTGGCTCTGGCCACGACACATGAAGTCCGGCAGGCATCATTCGCGGCAACACAATTCAGAGAAAGGAGAAGATACGAAGGCTAAGGGAACGGAACAACTGTCAGAAATTACAGTGAGGAGGTGATTCCGGGCCGTGCGATGCCAGCACCCAAAGCTATGGGCACTCGTCATTTATGACACTTGTTGGCAAAGCGCCAATCGAAGTAGCGTTTGGCGCCCAACACTCAGAAACAAGGGCGGACGTTCTGGTTTCTCGCTCTTTGCGTTTTGGGTAACGGGGCAAGCGGGCTCGCCGAAATAGATCCGACGATCTTGGTCTTGCGCTTACGAGACCGTCCAAAATGGAGGTGCATTATGTCGCTCATCAAGGATCTTCTGGAAAAGCCGTCCAACCTGTCCGTTGGGTCCAAGTACACCGCTATGAACGGCTTCCTTTATCTGGCGACTGGAGCGTTACTGATTGCTTGGCCGGGCGCGGTCCAGACACTCTTCATGGATCCTGCTTTTGTCGGACACGAGGAAGCTCTCTTTCGTGTGATTGGCCTGACGGTTGGCGTCATCGGCTGGCTCTATCTATTTGGAGGCCGTTCGGGGGCACGACAACCTGTGGCCGCGTCGGTGATCGACCGTCTGATATTCGTACCGGCGGTACTCGTGCCTTTGGCAATAGCCGGTGTGTTCCCTCATTTCCTGGTGGCCCTTGCCATCCTCGAACCTACGCTCGCCATTGGCGCTTGGGTACTTACTCGGTCGCAAATCGTGAAGCCACAGCTCGTCCTTCGTCATTTTCTTTCTCAAAGCAAGTGCCTAGAGAGAAGACTCTAGCGGAGAATCTCGAGTTCAAAATTCGGACGGATAGTCCCGAGCTAATCTATCGGGTAGCGCAGGCGTGCTCTGTTGAATCCCTTACTTACTAGAGGCCGCGGTTCGACTAGCCGCGTCCGATGCCCTCGCTCCGCTTTCCGATCCGTGGTGATTTACGATCAGCCCCGATCCTCTCTGGCCGGTCAAGTACGTCCAAATCCATTGCAGGAAAACGCTAAGACGAAGGCTCGATGTCGTCAGAAACTGGAGGTGTACGCCTGCCCATGCAAGCCATGCCCCTAAACCGCTCATATGGACTTTCCCACTCTCCAGCACCGCAAATCCCTTGCCCACTACTGCCATGCTCCCTTTGTCAAAGTAGCTGAAGGCTGCCGGGGTACTTTTCCCGGTGATGCGGCTCAGAATGAGTTTCCCCGCATAACGACCCTGCTGCATCGCCACCTGCGCCACGCCTGGTAGCGGTTTGCCGTTTTGATCGAGGGACGCCGTGTCGCCGATCACGAAGATCTCGGGATGATCCATCAGCGTTAGGTCATTCTGGACACGCACGCGCCCGGCGTGGTCCATCTCCGCGTTCAGCCACTTGCCCGCGGGCGAAGGAGCGACGCCCGCAGTCCAGATCACGGTCTTGCTCGCGATGCGTTCTCCCCCCACTACGATTCCGTCTACATCGATCTGATCGACACGTTTCCCGAGCAAGACCTCGACCCCTAAATCCTCGAGCCGTCGTTTCGCGGCGTGGGAAAGTACTTCTGAAAACGAAGGCAGGACCCTCGGCGCCATGTCCACGACGACAATTCGAGCAGATGCCAGATTGATCCGGCGGAACTCGGATTTCAGCTTGCTGCGCGCTAGCACGGCAAGGGCGCTTGCCAACTCGACGCCAGTCGGACCGGCCCCCACCATAATGAACGTCAATAGGTCCCGGTGACGGGCTGGATCTTCTTCGGCCTCCGCCAGTTCGAACGCCTGCAAGACTCTGTTGCGGATCGCCTCCGCGTCCGCGAGAGTTTTTAGGCCCGGTGCAAACTTCGCAAATTCGTTGTGGCCGAAGTAGCTGTGAGTAACGCCGGTCGCCAGAATCAAGTAATCGTAGGCTACCGGAACTCCCTCGCGGTCAGCGTCGCTAACGAAAACGCACTTCTGATCTATGTCGATACCCGTAACCTCCCCGAGGATCACCGTGGCGTTTTTCTGTTTCCGGAAAATGGCACGGATCGGAGAACCGATTTGACTGGGAGAAAGGACGGAGGTCGCCACCTGATAAAGTAGCGGCTGAAATACGTGGTGGTTTGAACGATCAATCAGAGTAATTTGCGCGGGCGCATTCCTGAGGGCTTTGGTGGCGGCCAGACCTCCAAATCCCGCGCCGACGATGACAATTCTCGGTAGAGCCATTTCTGCTCCTATCCAATAGGAAGTTCGGCTTTAGCCTTCGCGAATCTTGCTGCGGAAATCCCTGGCAGTTGCTGGGGCATTTATACACCTCCTTCTTTAACTCATTGCCATCCTTTGGTGAATGCTCCTGGAGGCACTACTGCATTGCCACCCATAGGGAGACGAAACGCGCCTATCGTAATAATCGCAAAACTAACACCTGGACCGACACTCGCGTGCGTCAAATCTTACGGTGGTTAACCCGGACGACTGATCGGAACCACGAAGTGCTCCTTGATATTGCCCTGCGCGTCAGCCGGTCGCGCAGCGTGCAGCTTCCTCAGTTCCCCTCCCCGGTTACGGCGCTATCATAGTTTGCAACTTGCGCTGGAACGCGTGCTTCGCGTACGGCGGGTAGCGCACACCTGGGTCGATCTTGGCACTGTGATAAAGGACGCCGCGCGCGTTGGTGAAGGCCTCGAAACCCCACTTACCGTGGTACTTGCCCATCCCCGAGTTGCCTACACCTCCAAAAGGAAGTTCAGGAACTAGCGGGTGGATCGAGCAATCGTTAATCACGGCATCGCCCGAGCCGGTCGCGTCAAGTATGCGCTCGGCCACGGCAATGTCCTCGGCAAACACATATAGACCAAGCGGCGTTGGCCGGCTGTTGACCCACTCGATCGCAGCCTCGACCGAACTAATTTCGAGCACTGGCAGGATAGGACCGAACACTTCCTCGTGCATAATCGGCGAGTCCGGCGAGACATCCACGAGCACGGTCGGCGCAATGTAGCGTTCCACCGAATCAGTCTGGCCGCCAATAACCGCCTTGCCGCTGGAGAGTAGCCCTACCAGACGATCGAAGTTCCTGCTGTTGATGACTCGCCCGTAATCTGGACTGAGTTTCGGGTCGTCTCCATAAAACTTGTGGATTGCCACTTGCATGTGCCACACAAACGCATCCTTCACCTCAGGCCAGACCAGCACGTAATCGGGCGCGGTACAAATGTGGCCTGAGTTCAGGTAGCGGCCATAAGCAATACGGTTGGCGGCTACCTCGAGATTCGCGGAAGAGTGGACTATCGTGGGGTTCTTCCCGCCCAACTCCAACACGCATGGCGTAAGATTCTTGGCCGCCGCCTGGTGAACGATCTTGCCTACCTGTGGGCTGCCCGTGAAGAAGATGAAGTCCCACTTTTGCGCCAAGAGTGCGGTCGTTTCCGGGAACACCACCCTCGACCACAGTAACAATCCGAGGATCGAAGTACTTTGGCACCAGCCGCGCCGCGGCCGCCGAGCACGCCACGGCAATCTCCGAAGGCTTCAGCACTGCGGTGTTTCCACCCGCGAACGCTGCCGCCAACGGGGCAAACAAGAGCATGAACGGCTCGTTCCAGGCACCGATGATCAGCGTTACCCCCAAGGGGTCGCGGCGAACGCGCACGTGGCCGGGTTCCATAACGAGTGGAGTGTTCATGCGCTCCGGCTTCATCCATGTGTCCAAATGCTTGAGTGCGTACTCCGCTTCCTTGACGTTGTAGGCCACGTCCATCAAGTCGGCATCCACGACATTGCGCCGCAAGTCTTTCCAAAGTGCATCGCAAAGCTCGTCGTGATTTTCGGTGAATAGCGCCTTGAGCGCTTCGAGCTGCGCCCTGCGCCAGGCCGCCGGGCGCGTGGCACCAGAGAGGAAAAATTCACGCTGTTGGGCAACGAGCGCCGAGTAATCAGGGGCAGGCATAGAGTTCTCCTTTGGTGCGCGAAACTTGACGCAGTAATCCTCTAAGGGAATTCCGCGTCATCCGGAATGACAACTCGTAGGCGCGAGGGATTCCTTCCCCGCTTTGCGGCTTTATCGCATTCCTACGCGGCAATTAATACGCCTCGCTACAACTAGGTCCTAGTGTCAAAAGTAGCAGTACCGTCGCCCAGGACCGCCGCGCTGTACCGCCGCCGATTTCTCCGAGGTCATTAGTCCATATCTTCCGGGTCATATTTGGAAGACGGAGCGAAGAGGAATCCAACAGGAGTGAAACTGACCGAGCGAAAATCGGACACATGCTCTTATTCGACGGTCACTCAGTTATCGCGATTTGCCGTTCCCGACTGTCAGTTTTGCCACTTCAAGGTGTCCTCCGAATCGCGTACACACTTGGCGAGTCGACTCACAGACCTCGTTCTTTTATTGCGGTGCTGCACCCATGGGGATCGGGAAGGAGTTATCCATGAAAAGAGCTTCGGTAGTTTTGCAATCGCTGCTGTTATGGGTCGCGGCTTCGTTTGGCTGCGCGCTTGCACTGGCACAAGGTTCGTCCGGTTCAGCCGGATGGTACACCCCAGGACAAGCGGCAAACGGCGCCAAGGCTTATCAGAAAGCCTGCGCCGGTTGCCATGGCCCTAAGCTGCAGGGTGGTATGGCTCCGGCGCTCGTCGGAAAGATATTCTGGCTCACTTATGGCGGCAAGAAAGTTTCGACTTTCTGGTCTGACATACACACACAGATGCCGATGTCAGCGCCCGGATCGGTCTCCGCCAAGAATTCCATCGACATCATGGCATTTCTTTTTGAGAAAAATGGCGTGCTCGCGGGTTCCACTCCACTGAACGATACGACCGATTTGTCCAAGGCACTTCCGTCGAAAAAGTAGTCGAAAGTCTCTGCGTGCGCCGATCCGAGATGTTCAACTCCGGCCACAAAGCGCGGCCGTCGATCGTCGGATGCTGCGAATTGTTGGGAGATTCTGATGTCCACAGATGACCCGCTTGAAGTAAGCCGATCAAAAACGCCAAGAGTTATTGGCGGCCGCCGCTTTCTATGGATATCTTCGTGGGCCTTGGGTTTTGTGTTGCTCGGTGTCATCTTCGTGGCCCTTACAACTCATGTGGTGAACTGGTCAAGTTCGGACAAATTCTGCGGTGCAACCTGCCACTCCATGACCTGGGTGAACGCGGCGTATCAACGCGGACCGCATTACACGAACAGCGTTGGAGTTCGCGCCACCTGCGGTGACTGCCACATCCCCTATGACGCAGGCCATGCCAACGCCATAGAATATGTGAGACTGCTTCTGTTCAAGGCCGATCGCGGAGCCAAGGATTTCTGGGGCGAAGCCAAGAAGACCATCGCGACAAAAGAAGAGTGGGAACAGCGCCGTCCGGCGCTACGCAACACTTTCCAGACGTATCTGACGCAACACAACTACATCACCTGCCGTGGCTGCCACTCTCTGCAATCCTTCGGAGGTCCACGCAGCCATATGAAGCTGGTCATTCACCAGGGCATGGTGAAAGCGGACAGCTACGATTGCCTGCAGTGCCACGCCAACATCGGCCATGTCTATGAACAGCCATCATCCAAAACTGGTAGCTGGTACACGAGCGAACAGGCGGCTGCGGGCGCAAAACTTTTTGCAGCTTCGTGCGCGGGCTGCCATGGCGCAAAACTGGAAGGCATCAGCGCGCCAGCACTCACTGGTGCAACCTGGCAACAGAGATTCGGAGGCGCAAAACTCCTAACCGTATGGGGAGAAATTAAGGGCCCAATGGCGGAATACGCCGGAGCAACCTTCACGACGCAGCAATCTCTCGATATTCTCGCTTATTTACTCCAGCAGAACGGGCTGCCCGCAGGCAACCAGCCGCTCGCCGACACCAGGGAACTCTCCGACACTCTGCCGGAAAAGTAACGAACCATTCCAGTTGCGGGGAAGCACAACTCCAAGACGCTGGCTAAAGAAATGCCAAGTTTAGTGATCCCGGCTGTAACAATTACCAGTAGGCACGAATCCACGTTGGTGCTGTACTACCAAAGAGACGGTAGATTTCCGGACAGCCAATCGTGTGACTCCGGTCGTCGGAGCGGTGCGTGTCGCGCGCTGATTCTGACGATGCAATGATCGTGCTCGGGAGGACAGAACCGTGTGGTGGATCAGCTATCGGGGCGAATCGGGGCACGGCGTAGACAACATCGGCGTCTTCGAGGATGACGGCTCCCCGCGTAAGAAGCATCCTCTGCTCCTCGATCCGTCGCCTGCCGCGCATCCCCTGCACATCGCGCGCGGTTTTGCCCTGGTGGGCGACGACCTCTACATTGCGAACGCGTGGCGCAAGGATAGCCATATCGCGCTCTACCACCGGCACGGCGATACCTTCCGCTTTAAGGAGGTACTCGCGAAGACGGCGCAGATTGCTGCCATGGTGCACCCCTTCGACGTGGAACTGGGGGACGATGGCCGTATCTATGTCTCCTGCCAGGATACCAACACCGTGGTCGCGCTTGTGCCGCAGTCGCGCAAACCCGCACCGGTTGCCACGCACCTCCTCAAGCACTACCCTAACGGGAAATTTCTCCCCGGCACACTCGTGGCCTCCAGCCAGGGAAGTCTTCCTGAATACGGGGAGAGCACGCCGCTCGATGTGCCATCGCCCCTCGGTCTTAAGGTGGTGCTCGACAAGCGGGGCAAGCCACGCCATTCAGTGCGGGGCATCGTCGTGCACCGGAAGCATCTGTATGTGGCGGATGAAGCCGGCGACGCAGTGAAGGTCTTCAACGTGAAGTCAGGGGAGCTGATGGCTCGCATCAAGGGGCGGGAGCTCGAGGCGCCCGTGCACCTGATCCTGCACGGCGAGACGCTCTACATCGGCGCCGCGGGCACGGGAAGCATCCTCGCTCTGGACCTGACGTCTAAACCTCCGAGCGGCAAGCTCAAAGCTCGCGTGGTGATCGACGGAAAGCTGGACGCCCCCTCTGGCTTCGCTGTCGGCCCCGACGGCGATATCTACGTGGCCGAACGGAAGAAGCAGCGGGTGCGGCGCTTTTCCTCCAAGGGAAAGAAAAAGGGGACATTTATAGATGACCTCCCGGACATGCCGGAATTCCTAGTCTATGTTCCCTGAGAAATCCCAGAGCTGCTGCAACTGCAAGCCCAGACACTCGCGTAAAGTTAGTTACCCTACGGGCGGGTGCCTAGACTTAAGGATTTGTTTTTGACTTGGAATGGCGGGTGGCCGGGCCTTAGGATTCGTTTTTGACCACAGGGTGCCGCACACTTTAGTGTAGGGGCGCGCTTCGGCGCGTCCCCTCTTCGCTGCTGATGAGGTTTTCTTCCATTTTTTCAGTTATCCAAAAACCGACGAGTAAAATCCCGCTCTAATTCCTTTGCTTTCAACGTGCGGATTATATTTATGACTATGTACATAGATCTCTGGTACACTTACGACTGTCAGTTTCCGTCTTATCCACGCCATTTGCGCCAGGATTCTAATCCGTATCCCTAAGTCCTCAGAATCAACACATCCGTAAGCGTCCGATTTTAACCGTCTATGCGATGTGGGAGTAGTCGAGCAAGATGGCCTTTGTGGGCACTTTTGTTTGTGTCCACGAAGGGGCATCGTGGACACATCGAATGAGCTAGTCAGTGTGAGGGTAGCAGGGGCGAAGAAGCGGCGGCGGAGTGTGGAAGAACGGCGCGAGGTCCGCAACGACCGAGCACGGCCGCTGCTGGAATCGTTGAAGCAATGGCTGGAAGCCACGCTAGGTAAACTATCGAGAAAATCAGACACCGCGCTCGCTGTTCGCTATGCGCTGGGCCGTTGGGAAGCGTTGCTGCGCTACCTGGAAGATGGCAGCATCGAGATCGACAACAACGCAGCGGAACGAGCCTTGCGCGTGGTGGCCCTGGGCCGCAAGAACTACTTGTTCGCCGGATCGGACACCGGTGGTGAGCGCGCCGCCGCAATCTACAGCCTCATCGGCACCGCGAAGCTGAATGACATCGACCCCGAAGCCTACCTGCGCGACGTGCTCACCCGCATCGCCGACCACCCCGTCAACCGCATCGACGATCTCCTACCCTGGAACCTAGCCTCAGAACTCGCTTCGTTAACGTAATCCACCGTCAAGACGGCCAGCTTCGGACGCTTACGGTGATCCGCCAGAAGAGGTTGGATCAGAGGATGAAGCGGAGCTGCCAGACGCTATTCAATTTTGGAGCTTCGAGCAGATGCTGGCGTCAAACGAGTGGTTGCTTCAGAGAAGTCTGTCGGGCGTCGCCACCTGTCCTGGCTTCGTAAGTTCTGCGTTGATGATAATAGTGTTCGCCAGCGCATCTTTGGCGTCTCCCAGCACGTCTGGATTGCCTTTCTTGGGAGTGCTCAGGCTCCCATCCTCGTGGGTCATAGTCTTTGCGAGATCGCCTTCTGTAGTTTTCCCGACTGGCGTGTTCTCATTGGCCTGATTTTGCGCCCAACTTGGGGTGACGTGTCATAGGCCCACCCGGTGCCGCAGGCACCGTTACTCCGGCGATCTAGGGCGCTCCGATTGGTCGTCCGCTGAAGGCTGTCTGTTGTGCTGAGTCTGCCGCCACACCATCGAGCAGTACTCTGTGAAGCGGGAAGGTTAGAACATTAAAGACGACTTCAAGGCGTCCGTCAGCCGTCAGGCGATCTACTTCCGTAACCTCTGCCCATATTCCCGGACGTGAGCAGGCTTGCTCTATGCTGGCTGCACTCTGATCCGCGTTCTGGCGCAGATAGGTTTCCCCGGCCTTTAGTTTTAGGCTTTGCCTGGCAGCTTCGAGGCAGCTTTCGGCGGAACCATAAGTGTGAATGGAAACGTCGGCGAGGGTAACGGGCTTGCCTTTGAGTTTATATGAAATTACGCGGCTGCCCGGCTCACCTGTGTATTCGACTGCAGAGCTTTCGAGTGTCCCCAAGCCATCAAGCTCAGACTGGTCGTGCTGAGCCGCCTCCTTTGAATAGCAAGCGAGAGGGGCGCTTAGGGAAACGGCAGAATGAACTAGCGCGAAGGGAACGTACTTGTCCGTGCTTGACCAGTCCTCTGCAGTGATCGCGTCGGAACATGGAGGGCCGTGTGGTGGAAGTTGAGGTTCAGGCCGAACTTCAGGACCATATACGATCCTGAAGCTGACGCTGGCTGCTCCTTCGCGAAAACGGAGATCCAACCTGGGAACGATACCGACCAAACGCCCTCGGCTGAGGTAAAACGACTTTATTGCCTGATATGTGACAGCGTCCTCGTCACGCGAATATGGAGCGCCGATACGCAGGATGCCAGGGCTAATCTTCAGCCATTGCTCAAGCGGCGATTTGTCCTCCGACGGGCAATCGAAGGTCATTTCTCTGATCGGCAGAGGCTTTGCTCTAACCTCAAACTCTACGAAGATTCTGCCGGTGCCGTCATCTTGACTTGACTTGTGGACGTTAACGCCCTGCACGAAGGATAACTTTTCAATGGATTGAACGCATGAGTGGACTGCGGCGTCCGAGTAGGGCTTTCCGTTGAGCTCCCTTGTGCACGGGAAGAACAAGCTGTCATCGGGCGGCACTGATCCGATTGCGCGGATGGTAGTTCTCACGATTGGGGCGTCGCTTGCGCGCGCTGCCGACCAGGCGATGAAGACAGAAAAGACAACAGCCGTCACGTACATTCCGAATCTGTTATGGCGCATCGAACGGTGCTCCTTTGTCTCCGCGAGAACCGATGAGACCCACATCCTGGTGACCACCTGCCCCTGCCGGAGAGAAATGAACATTGACATCAAGGTATCCTACAAAAGATCTTCCTCCTTTTGCTGTAACAGTGAATCGGAGAGTTCCCGTGCCGTCGACTCGAAAGTTCTGATTTGGGGAAAGCGGGGTTACTGTGACTGAAATTTGCGTTTGCTTTGTACCTTTGGCGTTTGTGACAGTCTGAACCCCGGTCACATCAATGAACACTTTGTCGCCTTCGTATTTTGATTTCTTCTCCGTCTGTCGCAAGGCCACTTTGACATTGCCTGCACCGTTCGGGACTTGGTCGCTAGTGGTGACCGTGCCCGAAATCTGAGCCCCCGATTGCAGGTCAACCTGACCGGGATTCGTCGGGTTATTCGGCTTAAAGTCCGGCTGTAGCGTGCCCTGCTGATTTTGCGCCTATTCTGGCCGCACCCCTTCCACCCGTGTCGATTGTGGAGGAGACAATCGAATAGTCTGCAACACCGCCCGGAAGACACGCAGATCCTCCTCCAGATTCTTCGGTCTTGTATGCAACCTCAGCTCGTAGTTGATTGAAGGTACGGACGCATCAAAAGCCGGGTCTGGCGTCCCCGCCTGAGTAACTAAAATAATGTCAACCCAGCCATCGGCGTGGTTTACTCTTGCCGCCTCGCTCGACAGGCCGATGATCTGCAAATCGCTGGGGGCGGGACGGCACGGCCCGTTCGCGACGTTGGCGCACTCCCATTTCAGGAAGTCGTGTAGTCTCTTTGACACGTCGGCCGCATTGGGGCCCGCGAAAACGACAATGGTCCTCCTGTGCTCAGAATCATGACAACCCTTTGCATCGGTAGCACCTAGGAGGAAGACTGGACCGTGATCGTGCTCCTCCTTAGGGGTAGGGCATAGCAGCGTTCCCTCCGGGACAGGAACCACAATCCCGAACTCCGTATTCCGATAGGCCTCTGGCTTGGCAGTCTCTGCACTCAACAAGACTGCGACCATGAGAAAAATGAATGCTCGTGTTAGGCGCATTGTCTGACGCTCCTCGTTGCCTGACTATTACGTGACCGGTTCGCTCTTTCTTTGGAAGACATAAATAGGAACATCTCTTCTCATTTGATTGATGCCGCCCTTTATAAAACCTTTCCAATCGGGATTGACGCTGTTGTAAGCTTTCCAACCCTTCACTCTATTGCCGGACGCATTCTGGCCCTGGAGTGCATTGACGAACGCAGAAGCATTGCTGCCAGTGCCACGAATTTGGTTTCCATAGTTGGGCGGGTGGCGCATCCTTAACTCGACGAGAAGATTTTGACTCTATCTTTTTCCGTTGGGTGGCCCATCCTTGCGGGTCTGGTTTTCGCAAGGGTGGGTCTTTCATTTTCTTACTCTTTCTTCCCTCATTTCTCTCCACCTGGACGGGTTGCCGATTCTAATCAGCGCTATCCTCCTTAGAATCCGTGTTTACGAGAAAATGGGTAAGGGAGCGCGGTGTACCCATGCGAAACCACCGCGCCCGCGCGCACACGTACACGCAGCAACGCACGCAACCCGATTCTCTTCATCGGCTTACCCACATTTCTTTGGACTCCCCGGGGTGGGGGACAGAGTTGGCGGAAGCGTGTGGGAGTCGAACCCACCATTCGACCCGCGAAGGACCGAATCGCCGGCTTTGAAGGCCGGGAAGATCACCGGACCCCTTTCGCTTCCGTTGGGAGTATAGGTGCTCTCAATTTTGTCCGCAAGGCACTCACCCTACGGACTTTATTACGACTGCGCCGCCGCGCTCTACGGAACGCCGGCACGGTGCGATCCATCTACAGGCACACTCAATGCACAAGTCTCTGCGTTAAACCGCGGCCGAGTCTAGTCGCGTATTTGTACGTTGCTCTTGATCGGTGAATGGGACTTTGCCAGCGCGGCATTGCACCTCTCAAGTTCCTGAGACACGCGCTGGCTTTCCTTAGCTGCGTGGGCGTCTGCAGGAACCAGGGCAACGCTCTTGTTCCACAGCTGCAGGCTCTTTTCATACCACGAGTAGGCTTCGCGCAGATGTTGAGCTTTCAGATCGGATGAGCGATCGCGGTCCGAGAGGGTAACGTAAATTCCTCCCAAAGTTCCATACGCCTCCGCCTGACCGGAAAGTTCGTAGTGATTCTTGTGGTCGATTGGTTCAAAGACGCCGATGGCTTCCTTTATGTAAGGCATGGCTTGAGTGGTCTTGCCCTGCCGCACCAAAATGTCCCCGGCACCTGATGCCGTGATTCCGAGATTGGTGCGCGCCAGCGAATTTGTGGGATCAGCCGAAGCTAGTTCCGAGAAGATTTGATGCGACTTCAAGCAATACTCTAGTGCTTGCTTCCGATCACCCTGAGCTAGCAGCGACTGGGAGGAAAGATTATAGGCTTCCGCCAAATACTCGCGGAGAGTGGCATTGGCGGGGCTCGCTTGCGACAGCTCTTCAAGAATTTGAACGCCCTGTCTCGACGTTTCCAGAGCGGGGCCGCTGTTACCAGTGTGCAATAGCGATTGTGCAATACCGAAGTAGTCTGCAGCGAGATGCGTGCGAAAGAGAGGATTAGCCTTCGAATCTCCGGCTATGGGCTCACGAATTTCCGCGGCGTGGCGAAAGTTTTCGAGCGCTTGTGAATAGTCGCCGGCTCCGGCTAGTACGTGGCCTGCCAGCCAGTAGATGCCTGCCACCCACTCTTGATACCTGGGCTCAGGATGTGCAGCCGCGAGCCTCTGCGCCAAAGGCAGAGCCTGCTTTATGTCATCGAGTGCCGCGGTGTAGTCTCCTGCGTCTTGAAGTACAAAGCCCATGCGGAAGTAATCGTTCAAAAGCTCTTCGTTGATCTGCGCATCATTTGGATTGGACGCGGCCAAAGATTTCCGAATGGCCAGGGCTTTGTTAAAGCTTTGCATGGCGCCGTGAAAGTCCCCGAGATTGGCGGCGCCGGTGTAGCCGAGGAGGCTGCCTACGCGGTCATACGCGGCCGCCAATTCCCGCTGCAATGCCGCATCGCCGCTGGCTTCCTTTGACAGACTATCCAGATATTGGAGCGCTCCGTTGATGAGTACTTTTCGAGCGGGCGTAGTTCCGGGCAGGTCTTTGATGGAATCGTGTGCGTCAAACATCAGGGAATTCGCCATCTTGCGAACATCGTTAAAACGGCGTTCCGCTCTGGCTCGCTCGAAGCGGGCAATTCTAGCTTCGTGAACGGCGATTCCCAGGCCGATGAAAAGCGCTAAGGTTGCAGACGCAATCGCCAAAACACCCGTTTTGTGGCGACGGACGAATTTGGAAGATCGGTAAGGGAGAGTGTCCTTGCGAGCGGTGACCGGGACGTTTTGAAGATGCCGTTGGATGTCCGTCGCGAACTGCTCCACGGAGGGATAACGGCGAGAAGGCTCCTTGCGAAGCGCCATCAATACGATGTTGTCGAGGTCCCCGCTCAGCCGCTTGCGAAGTTTCTCGGGAGAAGTGCTACGCAGGGCGCTCAAGTCTTGAAGATTAACGGGCTTGGATACAGAAAGCCCGGTATGGCTTCTTAAAACAGCGACGCTTGGCCGCTGCGTCTCGTTTTCGGTGGCGGCTTGGGCAATATCCTGCGGCGTCCCGGTCGTTAGCCGATATGGGCACTGTCCCGTCAGCAATTCGAACAGAACAACTCCGAGGGAATAGACATCACTTGCCGTCGTCATCGGCTCGCCCTTGATTTGCTCGGGGCTGGCGTAGCGAGGCGTGAGAATCCGAAACGCAGCTAAAGTGGCTTCCGAGGGACCCTCGAATGGATCGAAATCGAGGATTTTGGCGATGCCGAAGTCGAGCAATTTCGGTACGGCTTGGGCGGTGACGAGAATGTTGCCGGGCTTGATGTCTCGATGAATGATTAGGCGCTGGTGAGCGTGCTGCACGGCCGCGCAGACATCTAGAAAAATTCTGAGACGATCCGTAATCGATAGCTTGCGCTGGTCACAATACTCAGTAATGGGCTGGCCGTTGATTAGCTCCATCACAAAATAAGGCATGCCGTCTTCGGTGGTTCCACCATCCAGAAGCCTGGCGATTCCGGAGTGATCGAGAGTAGCTAGAATCTGACGTTCATTCTTGAAACGACCAATGACCAGGCCGGAATTTTGTCCAGCGCGGACGACCTTCAAGGCTACTTCCTTGCGATATTCATTGTCGTCACGGACGGCACGGTAGACTTCACCCATTCCTCCGGTCCCGATGAGCTCCACAATGAGATAGTGGCCGACGCGGCGACCCGCCCAGAGATCCTGGTCTTCGTTCAGTACGGCGGCGGCTGTCGCAGCAAAATGAGTGTTGTCCAGAAATCGCCGGTGGACTTGCTGCTCATCGGCGAGCAAACATTCGACTTCGATCCGAAGAGATGCGTCAGTAGCGCAGCTTTGGTCCAGGTAGGCCGGACGCTGGATTGGCGGCAATTCCAGTGCTCCCGCCAGCACTACCTTGATTTCCTGCCAGCGTTCGGAGGTCACGTTGCTAAGCCAGTGCTCATGGCGCGATGCAGCCAGATTCGCGCGGTGGCCCACTCGCGCTTAACGGTGGCCGGGGACAGCTCCACAACTCGAGACGTCTCCTCAATGGAGAGCCCGCCAAAGAAGCGCAGTTCCACAATTCGGCACTGACGGGAGTCCAGTGCAGCCAAGCGCTGCATTGCCTCGTCGAGGGCAAGAAGGTCCGCGACGGCCTGACCGGGAGCGGCGATATCGTCTGCAATCGCCACGGTGATAGCGTTGCCTCCGCGTTTTGCGGCAGCATGCTTGCGCGCGTGGTCTACCAGGATCTGCCGCATCATCGTGGCAGCCACAGCGAAGAAGTGGGTGCGGTCTTGGTATGTGCTAGAGCTGCTTTTGACGAGACGCAGATACGCTTCGTGTACTAGGGCGGTCGGCTGCAGTGTGTGGTCAGCGCGTTGTCCCTGGAGACAACGACTCGCTACGCGGCGAAGTTCTTCATAAACAAGGGGAATAAGTGCGTCGCGGGCCGAAGAATCTCCCTGGCTCCAGCGAGCCAGCAAGTCGGTAACAGGGTAAGTGGAACCTGGTTGCAAACTTTCCTCGTCACGGAGTGCGGTGGACAAGTCGCAAAGAAACAGCAAGTTACCCCGAAGTTACCGAAGTTTCGCCAGAAATGCAACGCCACTCGAAGGGAATCCGATGGGTGTGTCCAAAAGTTCTGGTGCCCGCGCAGCCCATTAGCAAGTTTTCACCCTGAGACAGTCGAATTCCTGAGCCAGTTCGTCGAGTTTTCGCGTTTTAGAGAGTAAGAAGGCCAGTTTGAGCGGGTTCCTGAAGCAAAGCTCCTGAGGGGAGAAGGAAAATGAAGAACATGAGGATTTTGCACATGCCCCCCGGAAGCTTCGCATGCCGGCAGAGCGAGATTTCACGACGATTCACCAGCGGATTCGATGGTTATGCCGTTCTGATCATCGCCATGATGTGGATCTTCTCTGCTTCCTTCGTCGTACACGCGCAGCAAAGCCCGACGCCGAGTCAACCTGTCTTGGCGCAAACATTATCCCCTACTTTGTCCTTTGAACAGACAACGGACAGATCCGAAGCTCAATTTGTTGCGCGCACCCGTCACGGCAGCTTGGTCCTCGAAAAAGGCGCGGCAGTGTTCACTATGGGAAGAAAGTCAGGGCCAGCGAGCAAGACTCAAACATCGCCTCTTCGTCTGGAATTCTCGCACTCCAATCACGACTCCCAAATCTCTGGTGATGCGGAGCTCCCAGGAAAGGTTTATCACGCCAGTGGAGATTTCACTGGGCAGCTCGCGCCCAATGCTACCTTCGGTCGTGTCCGCTACTTACAGCTCTACCGCGGAATCGATGCCGTCTTTTACGGCAGCGAGCGCGATCTCGAATTCGATTTGCTGGTCGCGCCGCACGCCCGGCCCGAACAAATCGGATTGTCGCTTTCGGGTGCCGACAAAATCACTCTCGATCCCTCGGGGAATCTCTTGCTGCGTGTGGGCAGCGAAGAAGTCCGCCTGCAGAAGCCAGTGATTTACCAGCTGCGCGATGGGATTCGTACCGAGGTCGCCGGCGGATATCAGCTTTCGCGGCGCGCCTCTGAGGTGCGCTTTCGGCTGGGTGGGTACGACCACAGCCTGCCGCTGATCATTGATCCGGCGATTTCGTTCGCCACCTATTTTGGCGGAGCCGGCGATGAAACCATTTCGCGGGTCAAGGTCAACGCCGCAGGAGAAATCTATCTCCTCGGTACAACGAGTCAGCCCGACGGGCTACCAACGCACCAGACTGTTCCTATCCCGGTGCAAGGTTTTTCTGCTGAATGCTTCCTTACCAAGCTCGCACCTGATTCCAGCGCTGTCCTCTATACGGTCGTGTTCGATGGCGGATTTTGTGGCGCCATGGACCTCGGCAGCAACGGTCTCGTACACCTCGCGCTCAGCTACTCGCTGCGTACACTGACGGAAAGCACCATGACGTTAGGCCTGCTGCAAGGCGCGTACGACCTTGGACCTGCAGACGGATCCGTGTCGCAATTGCGAGCCGACTCCAACGGCAACGTGTATTTCATTACTGCCTACACGCCCGAAAACAATACTTCTCCCAGCTTCATTTTCGAGCTACGCAAGATTGACCAAACGGGCAATCTCATTTTTCGCGCGCAACTCATCCAGGAGCTTGATCTCACCAACTTCGGCGATCAGGTCTCGGCCTTGGATGTGGATGATCAGAACCGCGCATATGTCGTGGGAACCGCGGCAAGCGATGGGGTGATTACTCCTAGCGCGAATGCTTTTCAACGGGTGAAGTCTCCCAATAACCGAGATGGCTTCCTTCTGGAGGTGAACACCGGGGTCGCCGATGGCTCTGAAAGCCCGATTGAATATGCAACCTATCTCGGAGGAAGTCAGGACGAGTTCCTCAATGCAGTGCTATTCGATCCCGCGACGAACACGATCATGGTTTCAGGTTTTACCTATTCGCCCGATTTTCCTACCACGGCAGGGAGTTTCGCTCCGTCCTATACCGTCTTTACCGGCAACACGGAAGCTGTCGTCGCCAAGCTGGATCTCAGCAAGCCCCCCGCGCAACAGATGGTCTTCGGCACCTATCTTGGCGCTCGCTCTACTTCCTTTACTTTGAACCTTCTGCCCGGAGGCTTTCCGGTTATCAGCGGCTATACCTTTGATCATCCGTCCAGTGCCAGCGATCCTGTTTTTCCGCTAGTGAACTCGTTCTATCCGCCCTTTTCGCTAAACGATGACACGAGAAATTACGTCAGCGCCTTTTCGCCCGACGGAAGCTCTCTGCTTTTCTCGACATATCTGACGCCGGTGCTGAATGCGGAATTCAACACCCCGCAAATTGCGACCAACGGCTCGCAAATCCTATATGTGGCAACCGACACTAACACGCAGGGTCTCGGAGTCGGCGGCGTTTTCCAGCCGAACAACGGCGGAGGCTACGACCTTGTACTGCGGGCGGTGAACGTCGCAGATTTGGTCACCGGCTCAGGGGCCGACGTATCGGTCACGGCGACGGCAACGCCTGACCCGGCCACAGTCGATACCGCGATGAAATACTCGGTGGTGGTAAAGAATCTCGGGCCGAAGCAAGCAAGCGCCGTATCACTGAGCCTCGCGCTTTCCCAAACTGTCACTTTCGAGGGTGAAAACAGCTTGCAGGGGAGTTTCTCTTGTACTCCCGCGACGGGCATCTCCACAACTGCCGTCGCATGTGACCTGGGCACAATCTCCGCGGGCGGCGTCGTCCAGCTTGACATATCCGTCACTCCTCAAGGCGAGGACGCAGTAACCGCTATCGCCAGCGTCTCCAGTTCGACCCAGGATCCTAATTCCTCGAATAACAGCGCAACTCTCACTATTACGGTCAATCACCCGAGCTCGCAGACCACTACAAGCCTTGTGTCGTCGCTCAACCCTTCCATCGTGGGTCAGCCCGTAACGTTCACGGCGAGCGTCACAGGAGTATCACCGACGGGCGCGGTCACGTTCACCGATGGCGGGAACCCGATCGGCACGCCCGTCGCGCTCTCCGGCGGCAGCGCCAGCTTTACCACCAGTGCGTTGGCCGCGGGAAGCCATTCGATTCTCGCTAGCTACGGCGGCGACTCCAACAACCTCGCCAGCACGTCACTTCTTCAACAGACAGTCAACGGCCTTCCGGGCAGCAGCACCACTTTGACGTCTTCGTTGAACCCCTCCATCGTGGGTCAGCCTGTGACGTTCATGGCGAACGTCTTCGGAGTATCACCGACGGGTACGGTCACTTTCACCGATGGCGGGAGCCCGATCGGCATCCCCATCGCGCTATCTGGCAACACCGCCAGCCTGACCACCGGTTCACTGATCGGAGGAACCCATTTGATCGTCGCCAACTACAGCGGCGATTCCAACAATCTAGGCAGCGCCTCACCCATGCTGGTACAGGCGGTCAGCAACGCCGTGGTCAGCAGCATTAGCTTGACGTCCTCGCACAATCCGTCCACCACCGGCCAGTCGGTGACGTTCACAGCGACCGTCACAGGACTAGCGCCCATCGGCACCGTGGCGTTCACGGATGGTGGGAACTCGATCGGTATGCCCGTCGCGCTGTCCGGCGGCTTTGCCAGCCTGACTACCAGTGCATTGAGCCTGGGAAGCCACAACATCGCCGCCAGTTACAGCGGCGATCTGAGCAACCTCGCCAGCACGTCATCCATCCTCGTGCAGACGGTCATCGTGCCCTACATCATCATCGATCTCGGCACCCTCGGCGGCACTGAGAGTCAGGGTCTCGCCATCAACAACAATGGCCAAGTCACTGGGACATCATTCATCTCGGGCGGCGACATCCTCCATCAGCATGCCTTCCTAATATCTGCTCCTTACACAAACATGATCGACCTCGGCACGTTCGGCGGCGGGGCCAGTTCAGGTAGAGGCATCAATAGCATCGGTGAGGTCACCGGGTCCTACGACTTCGGCGCGTTTCTCATATCTCCTCCCTACAGCAGCGTTACCGACCTCGGTATACTAAATGGAACTTTTGCAGGCGGCGCAGTAAGCGTTGCTTCCGGCATCAATGACTCTGGCCAAGTCACCGGGTGGGCGCCTATAGCGGGGCTCAACTTCTTCGAAGATCATGCCTTTTTCTGGGACGGCACGATGCACGACCTCGGCAGCCTCGCTAGTGGCGCTGGTAACAGTTATGGTCATGGCATCAACGCCTCTGGCCAGGTCACCGGGGCTTCTGACATCGGAAGCGAAGACCACGTTTTTCTCTACTCTCCGAGTAACGGCGCGATGACAGACCTGGGCACTCTCGGCGGTAACTCAGGTGTCGGTTCAAGCATCAATGCCTCGGGCCAGATTGCCGGGTATGCCTTGACGGCGGCCGGCGAGCAGCATGCCTTTCTCTGGGACGGCACTATGCACGACCTCGGCACCCTCTCCGGTGGCCAGAGTGTTGGTTTTGGCATCAATGCATCTGGCCAAATCGTCGGAAGTTCTCAGAGGACCGGCGATTTTGCCCACGCCTTCCTGTACACCTCGACGAGTGGCCTGATGGATTTGAACACGCTACTTCCCAGCGGCTCCGGTTGGCAGCTCCTCGAAGCTGATGCTATCAACGATGCCGGGCAAATTACCGGGGACGGCCTCAATCCGAACGGCATCGAGCATGCTTTTCTACTCACCCCACCGCCAACGCCAATGGGAGCCATTATGAGCGGTACGGCAGTGGCCAAGCCGCCATCGGGCACCGCCAACGCGGTTTTCATGGCCACTTTCTACAACACAAGTAATCAGCCGGTTGCTGTGAACTTCACCAGCGCGGACGGCACCGCCCTTGCCGGCACTGACTACGTGGCCGCTTCGGGAACGCTGATGTTTGCGCCTGGCGTAACGACTCAGCAGGTTACGGTGCAAATTCTTGGCGGCGCACCCAATTCCTCTAACCTGTCTTTCTCCGTCAGCCTCACGAATGCCACTGACAGCACTTTGCTTGCGACTGCCGTAGGCACCGTCCTTGTCCCAGCCCGTCCGGCGCAGATTGCATTTACCCTTGCTGCTTCGCCTTCCTCCCTCTCGCTCGGCGCTTCTTCGGACCAGTCCTCCGACATTACACTGCAGTCCAGTAACGGCGTCAGCGAAACTGCACAGCTTACTGCTGCCTGGAACGGAGCCGCGCCATCCGCCGGCGTGACGTTCACGCTCTTTCCTTCCGGTGTAGCCATACCGCCAGGGGCTTCCAATGCTGCATTAACAACCCTTACGGTTGTGGCATCGGCATCACCATCGGCAGGAACCTTCGATCTTAGGGTGACCGCCACGAGTGCCACCGGAGTAACGAAATCTATTGATGTCCTCGTCACAATCACCCCAGCTACGCTCCCACCACCGGGGACCTGTTGCACTTCTGCGGGGCCGTTCGTGGACCCAGCCCCGGGCGTCAACATCGCGTTGACGCAGGCCGGCGCTTCACCTTCAGGCAAGTACCAGATCGTGGTTTCTGGAGGCGCGCCCGCCGGTTTGGCGAACTTCACCGTCAACCGCGGCAATCAGGCGATCCTATCGGGACAGGCCAAGTTCTGGGGCTTCAGTCCCGATGACGATCGCTTCGTGACCCTCGCTGTCCAGGGTTCGATCCAAGAAGTCGCGCTCTATGACCTCACCCGGGCCAATCCCCAGGCTCCGATCTGGACCAGCAACATCTCCACTCTTAGCACTCGTATCCAGTTCAGCCCCTCCGGCCGCTACCTCTTCTACAGTGCGGTTGTCGGCGGCCCGCAAACACAGCTCATGGTCATCGACGCTCACACCGGTACGGTGGAGTTCACCGATTCCATCCCGCAAGCGGGAGGAGCGCCGGGCGATGATGCCTTTGGCACCATCGGCTGGGGCTTCGGCCCGAACGACACTCGTTTCGTCTACGGCTATCTGAGTGGATCGAACAACGTCACTTGGAACTTGGTCAATCTCGAGAAAGGGCCTGGACCCAACGCGCTGGTCAAATCCATCTCGCTGCTCAATGAAACCAACGACTACTGGAAATTCAGTTCCTGTGGCGAGGTCATCGCTATAGTTCGTCAGCCTGGCCAACAGTTCGTCTACGTCGACCTCTACAAAACCACGGACGGAACCTCCGCAGGATCCGAAGTACAGATTCCCGCTCCTGTTCAGTTCCTACAACTGCACACCACTTCGACTTCCCACGTCGTGACCAACACCACCAGCGCCGGTAGCACCGATTACACCCTCGGCCCCGTAAACGTCGCATGCACCACTACCGTCTCTATGCATTCGCCTGCGGACATTCTCCTGGTAGACCCACAAGGCCGCAGAATTGGGTTCGATAGTGGATCCGGTGCCGTGGTCAACGAGATTCCCGGAGGAAGCTACACCGGCGTAGGCACCGAGCCCGAAACCATAACTCTGCCGTACGCCGTGGGAACCTACCAGGTGGAAGCCTACGGCTTGCCCTCTTTGACGGCCGCCGCGCCATACAGACTAAGCATCGCTACCGCAGATTCAACGGACTCCATCGATGAACACGACATCGCCGGCATGGCATCCAGCAGATCGTTGCAGCAGTTCGTCTTCACGCTTGATGACCATTTTTCGGTTAGTTCTCTCTCGCCCGTGGATTCAACACCTCCTGTCATCACTCCGATCGTGATAGGCACGGCCGGGAGCAGCGGTTGGTATGCAAGTGATGTCGCACTTAGCTGGAACGTCGCGGACGGCGAATCACCTATCCAGTCCTCGTCGGGGTGCGCATCGCAATCCGTCACAATCGATACAGCCGGCACGACTTTCACCTGCACGGCGACGAGCGCCGGCGGAACATCTTCCAACTCAATTACCGTGAAGCGCGACATTGCCCCGCCAAAGATTGCGTGCGCCTCGCCCGACGGACAATGGCACGCGAGTGACGTCAGCATTGCTTGTACGGCGAACGACGGCGGTTCCGGGTTGGCCAATCCCGCGACAGCAAACTTTGTTTTGGCTACTACGATACCCACTGGCAGCGAGACTGCAAACGCTTCGACAGGATTCTTAAAGGTTTGCGATGTGGCGGGCAACTGCGCCAATGCTGGACCCATCAGCGGCAATATGGTCGACAAGAAGGCTCCTGCGATCGCTCTAACGACACCAGCAAACGGCGCGGTCTATTCGGCAAATCAGACGGTTGCCGCCAACTACTCTTGTTCCGACGCTGGATCAGGAGTCGCCAGCTGCGCCGGAACGACAGCCAGCGGCGCCAAAATTGACACAACTCCTAATGGCATTTCGACTTCAAAATCGTTCACTGTGAACAGCGTGGATAAAGCCGGGAATGCAGCCTCCCTGGTTAGCAATTACGTAATCTCCTGCCATTACGTCGCGATTGGAATCACTCCATCTTCAGTTAAGCGGCCGAGCATCATCACTGTAACTGCGGATGTAATGTCATGCACGAGCGGCTCGCAATCGATTAGCGTGAAGTTTGAATTAACGGGACCGCACGGTCCCAATGCTTGCGGCAGTACGAAGACGCTCATGTTCACGACTCCACCCTTCACGATACCGAAGGGGACGTCGAAGGCCATCTCGTTCCCGTTTATCGTGCCAAAGACGGCGTGTGCGGGGACGAATTCCGTGATTTCGACAACGCTGATAAATGGAATAGCCGTTGACGTAACTGAGGCGACGCTAAACGTCCAGTAAGGGTTGACTTGTTGAAGTATGACCGGCCGCGTTCTTTTTGAGGTGTCTGCAGCTACGGATTTGTGCGTGGCTTGTTATTGACCTTAGGCGCGGACGGTTTCCATCGTTCCAGCGGCAGCCTTTGTGCGAATCAACGCCGCGACCAGGTCGTACAGCTTCGGGCTGGTGCACACTTCATAGTAGGGATGCGTGGACGCCGCGCCGATTTTGCCGTCGGGAAGCAGCTCGCGCGCCAGGCTCTTACGCAGCACCAGCAACTCCACGGACTCGCCCATTGGCACTTCGCCATAATGCAGCGTGACGATCTCTTTGCCCCAGGGCATTTCCAATTTCGTTTCCACGGAGTCGAGCGAGATCTCTTCGGATAATTTCTCAAAGCCTTCTTCGTTCAGCTCGATACCGTTCAGGTTGTAGCGCACAAGGAATTCATCCAACTCTTCCGCCGACGCACCTTCCATCGCCGTCAGGAACTGATACACGCAAAAGTGCGATTTCTGTCCGGATAGCATGCGCTTCGCGAGTTTCGCGCAGCCGGAAAGACGGTCGGATAGATTCAGCGCTTTCGAGATCATGATCTTCGAGTCACCGTCGGTCCAATACGTCGGCGCGGAACCCTGAAACGCCACGCCCAGGCCAAGTTCGAGAGCCGGAAGATCGCTTGCAGCCGCGCGGTCATTATAGGAATTGCACACAGAAAGGATCTGTCGAGACAGAATGCACGCCTTCGCCACAGAGCGCGCATACGTGCGAGTCGACTCCGTTTCAAAGATCGCCAAAATTACCGCGTCGCCTTCGATAAACACTTTCTTCGCGCCGAAGCGATCCAACAGTTTCTTTACCGGTTCGTGCAGGTTCAAGCTGAAATGCGATGCCGGGCTCAGTCCACGCGACAGCAGGTCTTGCGTCATCTTGGTTGAGCCGCGCACGTCCGCCTTGATGATTACGTGCGAGACGACTTGATCCTCCGCCGTCTTGGCTTCTTCCTGCAATACGCATTCGTAGAGCTTATTATTCAGACGCGAAAGCTCTCTCGCCTGCTCCGTGGTCACCAGATGAACGCGTTCCATGCACGTCGTCAAATGCTCCGCGTCCCGCAAATCCCGGCGCAACCGCAGGAAATCCGTCGCAAATCGCAAAACGAAGCCCTGCATTTCCTCTCGCGAATATTTGCGAATCTTCCGCGAAAGCTCTTCAATGGGTTTTAAGGAAAGCTGCTTGGCAGGAACGTGTTTCAACACCTGCTCGACTTGTTTCATCTCCTCCTTCGAGACGAGCGCTTTGCGGAGCTGCTGTAAGTGCACCGGCGGGCAATAGTCCTTGGCAATTGGGCGAATTTCGTAGCTCGCCAGCACATGATAAAGCACGTCGTGTTGTTCCAAACGGTCAACGAGTTGCGCCAAAAGCCGTGCCTTTTCGGTCGTTTCAGTATCTCCGGCCGACGCATCCAAGAGCCGCTTTGCGTTCTCCGGGTCGTTCAGGTAATCCCCGAGACGCCCTTTGTAGTCCTTGTTAAAAAAGTCGAGCTTCTGCTTCGCGGCGTCGATCTGCGGCCCAAACTCCTCAAGCTTCACTTCCTGATGCTTCAGCCGCATTTCGATGTCGCTCAGCGAAGCCTTCAGATCCGAGGGATCAGACGAATTTAGGAATTTGTTGAAAAAACTTTCCCCGCGATCCAGCTTCTTACGAATATTCTCGCGCTGTTCTTCCAGGCTGGCAATTTCCGAACGCATCCCCGCCGCTTGCTCGAGCAACTCGTTATGCGCCTGATTCGCCTCGGTGAATGCGGGGTCCTGACCGATGGTGAGTCCCGCTTCGCAAATGAATTCCTGAAAAAGCGCATCCATGGCCTCAAAGCGGTCAGGGTCACGCGCATAGTTCCCAAGCAAAACGTAATGCTCGAGAAAGAAAACGTCGTCTTTTCCACCGTCGAGAAAAATCAGCCTGTTTTTCAGCAACTCGTAGAGTGGCGCAAAATCATCTCCGAAGAGAGCTTTGCGCGTTTTGGTAATGACGCCGTCCTCGATGTCAGCAAGCATCTGCGCAACCTGCTGCCCAACGCCGCGAATAACCTTTCGCCGCGCCGATTGCAGCTCCGAGAGCCGCGCTTTGATCACGTGCGCTTGCTGGCTGCGCTCGAAATATTCGCCGCGCTGGCGGACCCATTCTTTCCCTTCCAGAATCAGGTTGGCGAATTGATTGGTCAATTCCTGCGTGATGAATTTCAGCAGGCCCAGGCGGAAAACAAGATCGATCTCAATATTTTTATAATATTTGGCTTGGGTCAACGCGCTCTGCAGCAGCTCTGTCAGAAGCTTGCGAAACGCCGTGTTGTCCAGGCTCTTGGTGTTGCGTAGCTCGATGCCGGAAAAATACGTTGCGCTGGTGCTCTGGCGAATCAAATCAAACAAATAGTCGCGCGCCGCCTGGACGAACTTAGGGCTAAGGAACACATCGTGGTGGATATTGTCCACCCCGATCGACAACGATCCCATGGGGATCGTGACGTTATAGCTCTTAAGCTCGATCCGAGCTGCTTGTGCCACGCCTAGTGTGAGAGTCTCTTCCGCCATGCACACTCCGCCCGAAGGGGCTTCTATCAAGCTAGCAGCGCGCACCGGCCGCCGCAACAGAACTGCCCGCTTCGGTAACGAGATAGTAAGGACCGCGCTGCAAGCGCTGAGAAACACAGGGGTTTAGAGGCAGAGGGCAGATGGCCGAGTCCAGCAAAATATGGCGATGTAGCGATTTGGAGTGCGGCAGCTCTGCTGCCGCTTTTCCCAGCGGCTCGCACAACTCTGGATTTGGCGGGGCTCAATAAGAGCGCGAAGAGTCGTGACGGAGCTGCAAAACGGTGATGCGTCGCGAGTCTCCACCGTGATGCTCAAGTCGAATGCGAACTTGTGGCCAAGGCAACTGCAGCGGAAATCGTTCAGACCATTCCAAAATCACGACCGCCGGTTTGGCAAACACATCTTCCAAGCCCAGCGTCTCAAAATCGTGGAAGCTCTCAATGCGGTACAAATCGGCGTGGTAAACCTTAGCGGCTTTGCCATACACATGAACGAGCGTGAACGTGGGGCTCGTCACTTCGTCTTCGCTCGCCGCTCCGAGCCCAGCGACGATGCCTTTCGTAAGCGTGGTCTTCCCGCTACCGAGATCGCCTGTGAGCAAAACAAGCACCGGCGCCGCAAGCCTTTTCGCAAATTCCCGCCCCCACGCCATCGTTTCCTCGGATGACCGCGTAACAATCTCTTCAGCCACCGAATTGAATCTCCTTCAGCATCCACTCCCGCGCGCTCGGAATGGTTTCTGCCACCTGATGCGCAAGAATGCCTGAGGGATCTTCCTCGCGCGAGAGCATGTCTCCAGCCGTTCCGTGAAGGAAAACTCCCAGCGCCAAGACGCGCAGCCAGTCCTCTGTACCGAATTGCGCCGTCAGCGCCGCAAGCACTCCCGTCAGTACGTCTCCCGTACCGCCCTTCGCCAGGGCCGGCCCACCGCTTGTATTGACGAAAACACGTCCATCCGGCGCAGCAAGTATCGTGTGGTAGCCCTTCAAAATAACGTGGGCCTTCCATTTTTTCGCCGCCTCTGTCGCCGCCTTCAGACGATCGCGTTGCACATCGGAATTTTTCACACCCAGAAGCCGAGCCATTTCGCCTGGATGCGGCGTTACCGCCAAGAATTGCGTTTTTCGCTGCCCTAGCTTAGCCGCCTCGCCGTCAAAACAATTCAATCCATCCGCGTCCAGAATGATCGGGAGCGTCGCCTCGCGCACCAGTTGTTGCACCACCATGCGCGTTTCCACATGCGTTCCGATACCGGGCCCAATCGCTACCGCTGCTTTATCCTCCAGCAGCTTCGACATTCGTCCCGAAGACGCGTTCGCGGCAGCGATGCCGCCCGTCTTGGTCGCCAGCAGCAGCTCAGTCATGTACTCCGCGTGTGCCCCGGCCACCACCGGCTGGATCTCATCCGGCGTGGCAATCGTCGTCAGTCCCGCGCCTGCACGCAAACAGGCGTATCCCGCTAGCACGGCTGCTCCAGATTTTCCGCGCGAGCCCGCCACAATCACGGCGTGCCCGAAAGTTCCCTTATGTGAATCTGCTGCCCGCACCAGCGGCATTCCCGCAAACTCGTCCGGCCCTGCCCAGCGAACTGTGCCCTTCCCGGTTGCTTCCACCAGCTTCGCGGGCGAACTAATGCTGGCCACTTGCAACGTCCCGCAGGCTTCCGCTCCGTTACCCGTCAGTTGCCCGATCTTCGGCGCAGTAAACGTCGTCGTCCAGTGGGCCGCCAGCACCGGTCCCTCCGGCGCCTCTCCATCGGAAGGTAATCCCGAAGGCGTATCCACCGCCAGAATCAGTGCGGGCCAGCTTCCCGTCGCCTTGTGCGATTTCTCATTTAGGGCGGCAATGGCCGCGGCAATCGCGCCGCTAGCGGCCCCTTTCAGTCCCGTCCCGAGCATCGCATCTACAATCACGTGCGACTCGCTTACTCCCCGCCAAACTCGCTCCCACTCCGGCTCACCTTCCACAACCTCAACTTCTCCGCCGGCGTCCAGCCATTTCTTTAGATTTTTCTCGGCCTCCCCGCGAACGTCTTCCTTCGTCCCGAACAGAATTACGCGCGTTTCCAGTTTCCGATCCTTCAAATGCCGCGCCACGACAAATCCATCCCCGCCATTGTTTCCCTTGCCGCACAGGACGGAAACGCGTGTCTTATCCTTTGCGCCATGGCCCGCAATTCGCGACCAGACAGCGTCCGCAGCGGCCCGCCCGGCGTTTTCCATCAATTGTGAATTGGGAATCGCAAATAACTCGGTCGTAAGGCGGTCGACCTCGCGCATCTCGGCTGCAGTTAGGGCTTTCATAGAAGAAAATTCACGCGCGGCTCACAGGATGCCTTCGATAGCATCCATGCCAAAAAATCAATGTCAGAGCATCCATCCGCCGCTGACGTTTACAACTTGGCCGGTCACATACTCGGCTTCGTCCGACACAAAAAACGCCACGGCGGCGGCCACATCTTCCACCGTCGGCGGACGGCCAATCGGAAATCGCGCATCGCGAATACGCCTTGCCTCGCTCAAGCTCAATTCCTTCTCATCAATGCTCGAGGGGTTCACCACATTTACGGTGATGCCGTTCTTCGCTTCTTCGAGCGCCAGCGAACGTGAGAGCGCCACAACCGCAGCTTTCGCGGCGGCATACGCAGAAATCTTGGCTTGGCCAAAGGCTCGTTCTGCGCCAACCGCGCCCAGGTTCACGATTCGGCCCCAGCGTCCTTTCCGCATGTGCGGCAATGTGGCCCGGCTAACATAAAGAACAGTCGATAAATTCGAAGTAAAAATGCCTTCCCATTCTTCGAGCGAGGATTCCGCGAGAGTGCCCCAGCGAAATCCGCCTACATTGTTCACGAGGATATCGATCCGTCCATATCGATCCGCAACGGTTTGAACGAGCTGTTCAGCTTTCGCCGGGTCGGTAACGTCCGTTTCCACGGCAACGCAATCCGCTCCGCTCGCTTGCAATTGCCGAAGCGCCTGTTGCGCGGCAGTCTTGTTCGAACGATAGGAAATCGCGATGCGCGCGCCTTCTTGCGCCAGACGGACGGCAATTCCCCGCCCGATCCCTCGGCTTCCTCCGGTAATCAGCGCCACGCGATTAACTAGCGGCATTCTTCTCCTCGTCTGCCTATATGGAAAGATTGCAATTATAGCCCACTCGCAAACCTCGCACTACCGCAGCCCGCGCGAGCGTTGTCTAACTACACTTCGCGCTCTCCGGGCCTATCGAAGCCGCGCGACGATCACCGTCATGTCATCCGCCTGCTCCGGCGTGCCGGCCCACTCTTCCGCGGCCAACATGAGCGACTCGCCAACCACCATCGGCTTATAGCTTTGGACGCGAATCGCGGCCTCTTGCAACCGGCGGATACCAAATTCCTCGCCGTACACATTTTCTGGCTCGACCAATCCGTCGCTGTATTGCACCAGCAGCGCGTTAGGAGGAACTTTCACGGAACCTTCTTCATACAAGTAATCTTCCACCACCCCGAGAACCATCCCGCCCTTGTCGAGATGCTTCGACGTACCATTGGAAATTAGAAAGCCCGGCAGATGCCCCGCATTCGTATAACGCAAAGTGCGGGTTGCGCTGTCGTAGATGGCGATGAAAAAGGTCGCAAAACGGTCGTCGGCCGTATTTCGAACCATGTGCATGTTCAAGCGCGCAACCAGTTCCGCGGTGCTCATCAGTTCGCTGCCTGCCGCCAGAAGCTGGCTTCGCAGCGCTGCCTGCAAGCTTGCCATCAAAAGCGCCGCCGAAATTCCCTTCCCCGAAATATCAGCCAGCGCAATGGCCAGATGCGTGGGGCTGAGCTGGATGAAATCATAGTAGTCGCCGCTCACCGTGCGCGCCGCTTTGCAAATCGCTTCGACCTCGACTCCGCCCACTGACGGCATTTTCTGAGGAAAAAGCTGGTTCTGGACTTCGCTGGCGATGGAAAGCTCATTTTCAAGGCGTTGCCGCTTTTTGGACTCTTCCAGCAATCCGCTGATCGAACCTGTCATGTCATTGAAGGATTCGCCCAGCACGCCAAGCTGATCTCGCCGGTCAATCCGAACGCGGTGCGTCCAATCGCCGGACTTGACGTATTGTGTCGCCCCATACAAATCACTGACAGCTTTGGTGATGCGGCGCGTCAGCACGATTCCCGTAATCAGCGCGGCGATTTCGATCAGTAGAAAAATCACGCTCGCGACGATAAATTCCAGCGGATAAAGATCACTCAGCTCGCCCAGCGATGAAAACATTCTGGCATTCAATCGCGAAGGCCGCGCATTGAAGATGACCAGCACGGGGCGCCGGGCTTCAAACTTTCCCTCGGCTCCGATGTACACCGCGTCGAGGTGAGAAAACCCCGTAACCGCCGGATCAATCCAATGCAATGGCGCGTGAAGCAACCGATTTTTTGCCGGGATCAGCTTGGTTGTCTCATACTGAATGCTCCCCGAAGGGTTGTAGAGAATTCCCTGTCTTGTGCCGCCCTCAAATCGACGCGTCAGATTGAGCTGGATCACTCCAAGGTCCGGCGCAATCGTGGCCAGGAATTCTGGAGTTACAGGCACTCGCAGAGTCACTACGCGGATGCCTTGTGGCTCTCGCATCTCCCGGAAACCCATCAGATACAGGCTCTCGCCTTCTTCAACGAGTCCCGCGAAGGAATTCTTCCCCGCACCCGCCACTTTCCGCAGCAGCGTTTCGTCGTTGGAGAATTCGATGCCCAACCCTGGAAGCTCTTGATCGTGAACGAGGTGGGACTGTGAGGCAAGCACGCGCTCCGCTTCCTCTTCCGTGATTCCTTTCGGCAGTGTTCCATGCGCCGCGGCAATATGCTCGGTAATGTCGGCGATCATGGCGATGCGCTGGTGGATGTCGTCGTAGAGAAGGTAGGCGCCGAGCTGCGAATACAAGATTTGTCCGGCAAGAACTACGAGCGTCACAATCAGAAGAATCGGCACGACGGCAATGAACAGATACGCCACAATCAAACGGTTGCGAAGGCTCCATAGCAGCCGCGTCCGCCACCATGCCGCGAGTCGAAAAAGGATGTAAACCGTCGCAATAATCGCTACAAATTTGAGGAAGCTTGCGATCCCACCACTTAGATCAAGGATGGCGCATGTCGCCCCGCCAAGAATCAGTCCAATGGCAAAGAGGTCAATCCGCGAGAGGCGGCGCCACGCGTTTCGGAGGTTCGCAGGCAGAGCAGTCATCGGCAATCGATAGAAATACTACTTTACCTGAAGAGGTCGCGTGCGCGCATGCCAAACGCACAGCCATAATTTTCAGAGGATTTCACGCGCCCAGCTTGGGCGCAATCACTTCACTGCGTTACGCACCTTGCTGTGCTTCACGCTGTACGTGAAATATACGACCATACCGATGACGAGCCAAACCACCAGTCGTATCCACGTTATAGCCTTCAGTCCCCCCATCAGCCCGAGCGAGACGATAATGCCCAGGATTGGCACCAACGGAACTAGAGGCGTCTTGAAAGGCCGCACGAGCTCTGGCCGCTTGACTCGTAGGATCCACACGCCGGCGCAAACGATGACGAAGGCGAGCAACGTGCCGATGCTGACAAGCTGGCCAAGATCGCCGATAGGCACAAGCGCGCCGACAAACGCCACGCAGAGCCCAACGATCGCCGTGGACTTCCATGGCGTGCGAAAACGCGGATGAATGTCGCCTGCCCATTTCCACAGCAAGCCGTCATTTGCCATCGAGTAAAACACGCGGGACTGCCCTAGCATCATCACCAGCATCACCGTGCTCAACCCCGCTAGTGCGCCGGCGTTGACCACGTAGCTTCCCCAACGCACACCGGTCTCGCGCATCGCCAGCGAAACGGGAGCTCCAACGTTCAACCGCGAGTAATGCACGGTGGCGGTGAGCAAGCCAGACACCAGAAGGTACAGAATCGTACAAACAATCAGCGATCCAAGGATGCCGATCGGCATGTCCCTCTGCGGATTCTTTGCTTCTTGTGCCGCAGTCGACACCGCATCGAATCCGATGTAGGCGAAGAAGACCACGCCCGCGCCTCTTAAAATGCCCGACCAGCCAAACGACCCGAATGCTCCGCTGTTGGGCGGAATAAAAACTTTCCAGTTGGCATGCGCAATTCCGGGATTCTTCAGAACAAACATGCCGGCTACCGCGATAAACACAAAAACCGCGACTAATTTCACAAAGACCACGCCGGTGTTGAAGTTCGCCGACTCCTTGATTCCGATAATCAGAAGCACGGTAACCGCGAGCATCGCCAGGAAGGCAATCAGGTTAAATTTGGCTGTCACCATCGGTAGGCCAGCGGCCTGATCCATGCTCATCGAAAGCGTATTGAGCGGGGTCCAGTGCCCCTGATAGAGCACCCACTTCGCTCCCGGCACATCGCAGATTTGCGGCGGCAGGCTGATTCCGTAATCCTGGAGGAAAGCAACTAGCGTGCTGCTCCAACCGCTAGCTACCGTTGCGGCGCCGAAGGCGTACTCCAAAATCAAATCCCAGCCGATGATCCAGGCGACAATTTCGCCAAGCGTGGCGTAGCCGTATGTATACGCAGAACCGGCAATCGGAATCATCGATGCAAATTCCGCGTAGCAAAGACCCGCGAACACGCAACCGATTCCCGCGAGGACGTAAGACAGCATGATCGAGGGCCCCGCGTAGAGTGATGCCGCGGAGCCTGTCATTACGAAAATACCTGCGCCAATGATGGCGCCGATGCCTAACGTGACGAGGTTCACGGGGCCGAGAGCGCGTTTGAGGCTGTGCTCACCGGTGTCCCCCGCTTCCTTCATCAGGGTGGTCATCGACTTCGTCGCGAACAAGGGGTTGGCCATCCAACTCCTCCTTTAGCGGGTTTGCGCCCGATTTGCTAAACGGTACGAATACGACCAAATTGGCTTGGCACATTGTAGGGCGCAGCATGCTGCGCCACTACAAGAAAAATTGAAAATCTAGTCGCTGGCCTGCTTCGCCGTTCCCGAGCGTCTCGACCAGAGCCAGTACACCGGCAAGCCTAGCAGCACGATGATCAGGCCGCCGCCCGCCGTCTGCGTCTGATACAAGAGCAGGACGACCATGATGGCTGTGGCTGCGACGATGTAGAGAAGCGGCACGAAAGGATAGCCGAACGCCCGATAGGGACGTTCCGCATCGGGGCGTTTGCGGCGGAGAACAAAAATGCCGATGATTGTCAGGACGTAAAAAAGCAGCACGGCAAAGACGACGTAGTTCAGAAGATCGCTATATAGATTGCCGTACGTGACGGCGCCGGAAGCATCCACTCGGCGCGTTCGCAACAAAATCAGGACTACAACCCAGATCCCTTGAAAGATCAATGCGCTTTGAGGGACGCCTTTCTTGCTGAGCTTGCCTGTCGAGCGGAAAAATAGTCCGTCGCGCGCCATCGCGTACGAAACGCGGGCACCAGCGAGGATCAAGCCGTTGTTGCAGCCAAAGGTTGAAATGATGATGGCTACGGCCATGATCGCCGCGCCCGGAGCTCCGAAAATCGCGCTGAGCGCGGCCGTGGCCACGCGATCGTCCGGCGCAGTCTGGATTTGAACGAGCGGCAAGACAAACAAATACGCGAGGTTTGCCAGGCAATAGAGCGTAATGACGATGCATGTGCCGAACGCCATGGAGAGCGCGACATCGCGCTTCGGATTTTTCACTTCGGCGGCGGTGAAGCCGATGTTGTTCCATGCGTCCGCGGAAAAAAGCGAACCAACCTGAGCCACGCCGTAGGCGACAATCAAGCCAATCACGCCACTAGCTGCAGTCACGGTTGGGATCAGACCACGCAGGAAATTCGCACCCGGCTCAATCGGCACTGCACCGCGGATAGCCCAGAAATGCGAGAAATTGTCGCTCATTGCGCCCGCGTTCCGGCCAACAAAGATGCCCAGCACGATCAATCCGACCAGCGATAAAGTCTTCGCACTGGTAAAAATATTTTGGATCAGCTTGCCCAGTCGTACTCCCTGCGTATTCAAAAACGTAAGAAGCACGATCATCAGAACGCCGACAAGTTGCTGCACTGACAGGCTGATAGCGAGCTTAGAGCCCAAACCAATCGGCGCGATAACCCACGTGGTCGGCGAAATGGAGGGAAACAATACGCCGAGATAGCGTGCGAAACCGACGGCCACTGCTGCGATAGTGCCCGTTTGGATCACGAGAAAGAGTGTCCAGCCGTAGAGGAAGCCCCACAGCGGCGAATAGGCCTCGCGCAAATAGATATACTGGCCGCCAGCATGCGGGAACATCGCGGCAAGCTCGCCATACGAAAGCGCCGCCGAGACCGTCAACAATCCCGTCAGCACCCAGGTCAGCAACAACCCGCCGGGCGAACCTGTCTGCTTGGAAATATCCGCCGCGACGATAAAAATGCCGGAGCCGATCATCGAACCGACAACGATCATCGTCCCGTCGAACAGACCGATCGCGCGCACAAATCCGGGTTCGTTTTTTGTGGTGCTTTGTGGGAGAGGATGACTCGTGTCAGCCATTCAGGGGCGCCTCAGACCGCCGCCGCGTGCTTCGCGGCTTCGAGTATCTTGACGTATTCGCGAGCTCGCCGGGCCGGATTTGGCGCGCTGAGAATCCCGCTGATCACCGCGACGGAATCTGCGCCGGCTGCAATCGCGGAGGCCGCCCGCTCCAGTGTGATTCCGCCAATCGCTACGATTGGTTTATCAGTAAGCGCGCGCACTTTGCGAATGAAATCCACCCCAACGACCGGATCCGGATTGGCCTTCGACGCGGTGCTGAAGACGGGACCGACCGCGATGTAGTCGGCAGAGCTAGCCACGGCACGCTCGAATTGCTCGAGATTGTGGGTGGAGACGCCGACCAGCTTATCGCCACCAACAACGCGACGCGCCTGTTCTACATCCAGATCATCCTGTCCGACATGCACGCCGCTCGCGCCCGCCAGGAAGGCGACATCAGGGCGGTCATTCACAAAGAAAGTTACTCCTTGCGGGAGAAGCGATTCGGCCAATTTACGGGAGGATTCGAGATACTGGCGCGCAGACGCAGACTTATTCCGGTACTGGAGCAGACGCACCCCAGCTTGGGCCAGGCTTGCGGCACAATCTCTTTCGGGAGAAGTAATCAACGCTGCGTCTAGTATCACATACAGCCTGGGGAGGACAAGGCGCATAGACACTTATTTTCCGCTCGTACCTAGCAATCTTTCAATGAAGTGCGTGTCGAAGCGGCCGGCGGCAAAATCGGGATCGGCAAGAATGCGCCGGTGCAGCGGGATGGAAGTCTTGATTCCTTCGATCACGAACATTTCCAGAGCCCGTTTCATTCGCCCGATGGCTTCGGCGCGATCGCGACCCTTTACGATCAACTTTGCAATCATCGAATCGTAGTAAGGCGGTATCACGGCATCGGCATATGCCGCAGAATCGACGCGTACGCCTGTGCCGCCTGGCGCCTGAAACGTGGTGATGCGTCCCGCGGAAGGCACAAACGTTTCAGGATCCTCGGCGTTGATGCGGCACTCGATGGCATGGCCGGAGAAATTCATTTCGCCGACGGCGTCGTCCAAGCCCTCGCCTGCGGCGATGCGAATCTGCGCTTTGATCAGATCCACGCCTGTCACAAGTTCTGTGACCGGGTGCTCAACCTGGATGCGGGCATTCATCTCGATAAAATAGATCGAGCCGTCTTCGTCCATCAAAAATTCAACCGTCCCGGCGTTCGTGTAGCCGACCTTCTCCAACGCCCGAACAACTTTCGCGCCCAGATCTTTCCTGCGCTTGGCGTCCATGACCGGCGATGGCGATTCTTCCACCAGTTTCTGGTGGCGGCGCTGAATGCTGCATTCGCGCTCGCCGAGGTGAATCACACGGCCGTGCTGGTCGCCCAATACTTGAAATTCAATGTGCCGCGGATGCTCGATAAATTTCTCAGCATAGACGTCCGGCGTTCCGAACGCCTGCTGCGCCTCGCTGCGAGCCGTTTCGTAGGCGTTTAAAAGCTCTTCCTGCTTGTGCACGACGCGCATGCCGCGTCCACCGCCGCCCGCGGAAGCTTTGATGATCAGCGGAAAGCCAATTTTTTTGGCTTCTTTGGCGAGTTGCTCTTCCCCTTCGATAACGCCATCGCTGCCGGGCACCGTAGCCACGCCCAAGGACTTCATTTCGCGGCGCGCGCGGTCCTTTTCCCCCATCATCTCTATTACTTCGGGAGTTGGGCCAATGAATGTGATTTCCGAGGCTTCGCAGACCTTGGCAAAGTTGGCGTTTTCGGAGAGAAAGCCGTATCCCGGATGGATGGCGTCTACGTTGGTGATTTCCGCGGCGCTGATGACTTGCGGAATGTTGAGGTAACTCTCGCTGCTGCGAGGCGGCCCAATGCACACAGCTTCATCCGCAAACCGCACATGCAGCGAATTCCGGTCAGCCTCGGAATACACCGCAACGGTGGAAATGCCCAGTTCTTTGCAGGCACAGATGACCCGCAGCGCGATTTCCCCGCGATTGGCTACTAGGATTTTCTGGAACATGGCTTCGGGCGAGGCTACCTCTTCCGGCTAGGACGGATGCCATAAAGCGGCTGGCCGTACTCGACAGGCTGGCCGTTTTCGACAAAGATGCGAATCAGTTCGCCGCTTTCGTCCGACTCAATTTCGTTCATGAGCTTCATAGCTTCCACGATACAGAGCGTTTGACCGGATTCGACATGCGCCCCGATCTTCACAAAGGCCTCAGCGCCGGGACTGGGAGCTTCGTAATACGTCCCCACAATAGGCGACTTCACCAAGTGCAAGTCCTCGGTAGGTCTTGGTTCTGAGGGTGGCGGAGCGCTCTGCGATGGAGCCGTAGGCCTCTCGGGCGCCGCGCCGGGGACGATAATCTCAGGCACTCCCATCGATCGCCCGTATATCGGAACGCCAGCGGACGGCTTCTTCAGCCGGATCTTCAGGTCGCCACGCGAATACTCAAATTCCTCGAGGTTGTGCTCGCTCATAAAGCGGAGGAGTTGCTCGATTTGCTGGACTTCTGGACTAGCGATGGAGGAGCTTTCTGCTGCTTTCGAGGGCTGTTTTCGTTTCATGCCTGTGTCAAAGCTCGATAAGATCCCGCGGTATGCGGGTCAGTACTTCGGTATTCCCTGCGTGCACGGCGACGTCATCTTCGATCCTAATTCCCCCGACGCCCGCCATGTAAACCCCAGGTTCAATCGTGACCACGAATCCCGGTTCAAGCCGTGTCTTTTGCCCCCGCGCGACGCGAGGATCCTCGTGTACTTCCAGGCCCAGCCCGTGTCCCGTGCTATGGGCGAAAAGCCCGTCCAATTTGTAACCGGCCAGGACCTGCCGCGCAGCGGCGTCCACATCTCCGCAGGTGACTCCGGCTCTTACTGCCGCTATCGCAGCAGTCTGCGCTTCCAGGACCGCCTTATACCATTGTTTCACACGCCCCGGGGCTCTGCCAACGTACACCGTGCGAGTGATGTCGCTGCAATAGTGCGCGAGTATAGCACCCAGGTCTAGTACCACCAACTCATTTTTCCTCAATCGCTTGGCGGTAGGACGCGCATGAGGCAACGCCGAACGTTCGCCAAAAGCGACGATAGTTTCGAAGGCAGGACCGGATGCTCCGCCTTTCCGCATCTGGTATTCGATCTCCGCCGCGACCTCATTTTCCATCACCCCGGGCTTCAGCAGCTTGATCGCGCCGGTGAGCGCGTCACCTGCCAGAATGGCCGCCTGGCGCATGCGCGCGAGCTCAGAGGGCTCTTTTCGCGCCCTTAAGGTTCCAACCAGCTCAGGAGCGGGAATCCATTTCGTGCGAGGCCCCGCGGCCTTTTGTAATAGATTCAGCTGCGTCACGGAAGTTTGCGCCGGGTCGAATCCGACCCGCTTGGTGGACTTTTCGCGCAGCAGGCGCCCCGTGGACTCCATTAAGGAGCCTTTTTGCTGGAACAAGCGCACGGAAGCGGTCTCCTCGCGCGCTTGAGTGGTGAATCGCCCGTCGGTGATCAGCGTTGCCGAGCCGCCGCTCACTATCAGGACACCAGCTTCCCCCGTGAAGCCGGTCAGGTAATACCAGTTGGCCGGGTGGGTGATCACCAAGGCGTCCAACTTCGCGCCTGAGATGAGACGGTTGAGAGCCTTTCGCCGAGTATTGAAGGGTGAGCTCATAAATGAAACAGGGAGATCGCAGCCTCGCCGATCCCCTTTCCAGTTTAACCTGAAAATCTGGCGATTCGCGTGTCGCGTCAGGCGCGCTTACGCGGCGTGCAGTAGCGCATTATGCACAAAAAGAGCACGCCAAACGCACAGGATTTGTTCGTGCCAGATAAGATTATCCCATGTCCGTGTTTAACAGGAAGGGCCTGGGCGCCACTCCCCGACCGATTGAAATCTCCGCGCCAATAAGCGGTCGAGAACCCTTCCCAGAGGCTGCTATTCCCGCTCGTGATCCGGCCGGAAAAGATTGTCCGGATGCGCACCTCGGTCGTCACCAGCTTACCGCTGGGCTGCTCTTCGGACTGGTTTCCCTGGCGCTCTTGTTAGCCGGCCTCGGTAATCCCAGGCACATGTATTTCGATGAGGGCTACTTCGTTCCCGAAGCGCGAGCCCTCATCCAGGGCGTACCGAATCCGGATCCTCAGGCCCCGCCCCTTGCAAAGCCCCCCCTCGGAAGGCTGATCATGGCCATCGGCATGAAAGCAGCAGGCGATAATTCGTTTGGCTGGCGCATCGCGGGAGCCGTCTGCGGCGCCCTGACGGTTGCAGCGGTATATCTCTGGGCTTTCCTGCTTCTGCAGGATTCCAACCTTGCTTTCCTCGCGGCTGGGCTAAGTCTCCTAAACAATTTCCTGTTTGTGATGTCGCGTATCGGCACTGTGGACGTATTCCTGATGGTCTTCCTGATGTGGAGCTTGGTGGCCTACACCGCAGCTCTAGTCTTGCCTCTGGCGGTCGGCAGACGGCGCCTGCTCGTCTGCTCGGCCGGAGTTTTAGTGGGCCTTGCCGGCGCGTCTAAGTGGAATGCGATAGACACGCTCTCCGTATTTGTTTTAATCGCTTTTGCGCTCTTGCTGGTCCCGAGATTCAAGCTCGGAGCTTCAAGTCCTGCACTTGTACGCTATGCGCGCAATATTGCGGAGACCGGGATTCCGTTTCTTCTGTTGGCCTTGATCGTCGCTCCCATTGCGACTTACAGTCTGGTCTTTTGGCCGCTATGCAGTCTCAGCCACCTGCCATTCAATCTTCACGAGTTGGCGGCCATAAATATCTTCATGTGGCATTTCAACCGGACGACGGTCACCAACCCGTTCCTTATTTCGCCCTGGTACTCGTGGCCGCTGAACCTGAAGCCCCAGCGCTCGCTTTCTTATCTGGTAGGCAATCCGGTGATCACCTGGGCAGGTTTGTTGGCGCTGGTTTTATGTCTGCGGCGCTTTTGGAAAGAACTAGCCCTACCCGAAGGCCTCGTGCTCCTGCTTTTCGCTGCAAACTTGCTTCAGTGGGCAGTAACGCCGCAAAGCGGCCTTTATTACTACTACTATTATCCCTGCGTGATGATCCTTGGCGTGGCCATCGCCGTCGCGCTACGGAGCTTGCCCGCACGCATCTTTGACGTTCGCCTGAGCTTGGTTTTCCTCCTTTCTGCCGCGGTAGTCTTCGTGCGGTGCTATCCGCAGATGGCGCATTTAAATAGCCCATGGGATTGCATCTTCGGGTGTTGGCCGTAGAGCGTGCTTCCAATCCCACCAGCGCGGCCTGTGTTCGCTTCCCAGCCAGTCGAACGTATGGGACCGCTATAATCTTCCGGCTGGACCGGTGTGCGCGACTGTTGAAAGTGCCCACCAGGCAAAACGGTTGATGTAGCGCCCTACCGTCTGCCCCCCCAACGCATCAGTTCGATGAGGCCTAAGCCAACCGCTGCTAACGCGATTCGTTTGTAAGAAGTTGACCCGTGCCGTCCTACATGGGTCGCGACTATTTGCGATCTTGCGTGAGGCTCAATGTTGGTCGAGCCTCAATCATTCGCAATGCCCTAATCGTTCGTAGAGCATTGAGTCGTTTTTGGAGACGCGCGAGCTTACTGCGTGATGGATGGACAGGGCCGGAAGCTCGACGCGGATGATCGGCAATTGAAAGAGCAAGGCCGCCCTTCTTGTGACATCCCCGCGAGAGAACCTCGCTGTTATGTCTAAGAGGACGGCCTATTTCAAATCTCAAACTAAACTTACTGGCTAAACCTACTGAGCCCTTCGGCCCAGGCTAATTCCGGCCAATGTTACCCAGGGATGATTCTAGGTGTCAGGAAGAAGAGCAATTCCTGCGCCTGGATGGAAATGGTTGTCCGTTTGAACAGATTTCCGATCAGCGGCAAGCTTCCCACGATTGGAGTCTGCTGAATGTTGGTGTTCTGCGTGTTGACGATAATTCCGCCGATCACGACGGTACCACCATCCGGAACCAGCACTTTGGTCTGCGCTGACTGTGTATCCAATGCCGGGATACCCTGCACGCGCGGAATACCTTGATCGATCTGCGTGTTTTCAACGAGCACGTCCATAAAGATCGTGCCTTCGACCGTGATCTGCGGGGTCACTTCTAGTTGCAACACGGCGTCGATGAACTGCACCGAGATGGTGTTGTTGATGGTCGTCTGAATAGGCAGCTTGACGCCCTGCTTGATGACCGCCTTTTCGTTGTTCTGAGTCACGATGCGCGGCTTGGAGAGCAATTTGCCGACGCCTTTAGCTTCCGCAGCTGTGATAAAGAAGTCGATAGCGAAGTTTGGCGAGCGCTGCGAGAAGCCGAAGCCGCTCGTCGGAACGCCTGCGCCAAAGCTGGTAGCCAGCGGGATACCGGTCTGCGGACCACCACCGCTGGTATTCGTCGGCGCTACTATGAGAGGAGGCGGCGGAATTGTGTTGATCGGGCCAGGGCTGACGCCGACTTGCGGAGCGCCGCTATAGAGGCTACGGCCGCTCGTCGTCGTGCCGGCAAACCCAAGTTCCGTGCCAATGTCTTGAGAGAAAGCGCGCGAAGCTGAGATCACGCGTGCTTCGATCTCCACTTGCTGCGACTTTCGGTCGAGCTGGTTGAGAAGATTGTCGATAGTTGGGATGACTGACGGAATATCGCGAATGATGAGCTGGTTGGTGCGGTCGTCCGAAAGGATGTCGCCACGCGCGCTGAGAAACTTCTTTAGCGTGTCTTTCAACAGCGCTGCTTTTCCATATCTCAGCGTTCGAGTCACGGTCACGGGAGCAATGGCTTCGGCTTGAGCCTTTTCGAGATCGCGCTGCGTCTCCGCTTCCGTCTTCAGTGTGGTGCGGGTCGCGACGCGCAACACGTTTCCGTTGAGTTGTTTGTCGAGACCGTTGTTCTGGAGAACGATATCCAGAGCCTGATCCCACGGCACTTCATCCAGAACAATCGTCAGTGTCCCCTTAACCGCTGGGTCTAGCACGACGTTCAGCCCGCTGATCTCGTGGATCAACCGGAAAAAGTCGCGTAGATCGACGTCTTTCAAGTTCACTGAGATTGGCTCTCCCGTGTACTTTCCAACGGCAACGGGAGGTGGAGATGCCTGCGACTGCTGCGTCGTCACCGACGAAGCCGCCATTTTATTGGCGGCCGCGTTCGCTGCCTGCGCAGCTTGCTGCGCCGCATCTTGCGCTGTTGCCGGACGCGCTGGCTCATTCTTCCCGTTGAAAGAAGCGAGAGTGAATGAGGGCTGGGTCAGTTCGCCGGGCAAAGCGAAGCGAGGAGCAGGAATCTGCAACGAATTTGAGGGCCGAGTGGCGGTGTGTGGCGCTGCCGCGCTGTATTCGAACGCGGCTCGCGACTTCGGTTCTTGCTGCGAAGTCACCGTCTGAGGAGCCGATGGTGCTGCACCGGGAGTTTCTGGCTGCGCGTCAAAAAGGACCACAACCGCCGTTCCATCATGCGAAATCTGATAGGGCGAGACACCCGTCAGGTCGACGACCACGCGTGCAACGTTCGGGCGGTACTGCCCGAGCCGCACATCGCGTACGGGTTCCGATACTCCAGGAATCACCGTCTTATCGACCGCCAGTCGTGCGCCGGAGAAATCCAGCACCAACCGATCTGGGTTCTGCATGCGCGAGGCATGGACGTCGAGACGCCCTTCGCCTTCCACACGCACACTGGCGCGTTGTGGCGCTTGCGTTATCGCCACGCTAGAGATCACCGCGGATGCCGCGGTCGCGCCTGCGGGCTCCTGCGTCTGAGCGAGCAGCGGGCTTGCGCCCAAAGCTGCGCTCGAGAGGATCAGGAAGCCGCACCGAAAGGCGGGCCAATTCGTCTTCATTGCTGTTCTCCTGCACTGGAGTAAATTCTTTTGTTCACTTGGCGTTCCACGGGCTTGCCAAACGCATCTTTCCCGATTTCATGGAACGAAACGCCATCCATCGCAATCTTTTCCACGCGTCCGTCGTACAACTGATCGCCTTCACGGAGAAAATAGGTCCGCGCCTGCGGATTGGTTACCACCGCAATCATGCCGTTCGGCGCTTTCACAATGCCGTCCAGCCGTAGCGTGCTCACTTGCAGACCCGCTTTGCCGGGAGGCAGCTGTGCCGTGGCATTCTTTTGCGCTTGCTGACGTGCCACCAAAGACTCGAACGGATCACGCCGCGCGGACTTGTCGTCGCCTTCCTTCGGCGCGTCTGGGTTCACCGCGGTCTCGACAGGCTTGGCTGGCTTGGGAGCCTTCGCCACTTTTTGAGTTGCGGACTTTGCTGGAGGCTTTTTCGCCGCTGCCGGTGCTGCTGGTTTTCCTGGTTGCGCCGCAGCCGTGGAGGCCTGCGCACGCAGCCCAGGTGCGGCTGCCGCGAGCAAAATCCCTAGTACGAGAGTTAGTGCTGAACGCATAGATCGCTCATTCCCGCTCAAGGGTTATTTCCCCGCCGGCTTGACTGCGGACTTCGCCCCTGGTGCTCCTGGGGCTGGACCGACGTCAGCTGGCTTGGTGAAGAAAGTCGTTGCCGTGAAAATTGCGGATACCGTTGTCCCCGGCCGTATCGGATACTTCGTGCCCTTGGACTTGTCTGGATCAGCAAACTCCAAGTCGCCCACGTTGATGATTCTCGAAAGCCTGCCCAACCGCCCAAAAAAGTCCATCAGGTTGAAGTACGGCCCGTCCGCCTGCACTTCGAACGGCATTTCATAATGAAAGTCTTTCGGAACAATCGCCTCAGCCGTCAAGCGCCGGAGCTGCACATTCGACGAACTGGCTGCGCCCTGAAGCAGCCGGATAAACTCATCCGTTTCTTTTTCTTCGGGCACGATCGTCTTCAGCGTATCGAGCTGCTTCGAGAGTGCATCCATCTGCTGTTTCAGTTCGCCGTAACGCTGCCTATAAACTTGCAATTGCTGAACTTCTGTATTCAAGGTAGAGCGCTGCTGCACAGCCTTATCGACCGCGTCGCGTTCCTGTGCCACTGGAGAAAGCGGAATGTAAACTCCCAGGAGAAGCACCACGACCGCGATGGCGACTGCCACCAGGCCCTGCATGAACACCGACATGTCTCGAAACGGATTGGCCATGGTCGTCCCTTATCCCTTCTTCGCCGGAGTCGCGACTGGCGCGGCTTTCGTCGGCACGTTCGCCGGCTTCGCTTGCGCCGGTGAAGCTGCCACTGGCTGCGGCGGAGTGATCTCAGCGGACAACTGGAAATTGAAAGTCTGGATGGCGCTGGCTTTGTCGTCCTGCTTCGCGTCCTTAATTTCCACCTTTTGGAAATATCCGGAACGCTTTAGAGCCGTAATAAAATTCGCTATCGCGTTAACGGAAGCGGAAGAACCCTCAATGGTCAGGTTCGACCCTTTCCGCGTCATGGTTGTCAGCCAGAGATTCTCTGTTCGGGAAACCGTGTTTGCCACCATATCCAGAAGATCTTGCCCGCCGGTCCGGTCGCGTTGCAGTTGTTCAATGGTGGAAACTCTCTGCTGCAAAACCTGCTTCTGCTTATCGAAAGCCTCTACCTGTTGCTTGATGCTCTCGAGGTCGGTCTTCTGCGCCTGCAACGTCTTGATCTTGGCGTTCTCGGTATTCAGCTGCTGTTGCCACGAGTAATAAAGAAAGCCAAGAACGAGAACGCCGAGAACCAGTCCGGCGCCGATGAAGAGCACGGGAAGCGCGGCACCTGTATCGACTGGCCTCCGCGATGCTTTAGGCCGTATTTGTCCGAGAAGGTTTATGCGAATCATGGTTAGTCAAAGCTCCTCAGTGCCAGACCCACCGCAATGGCCAGCCGCGGTGACATCTCGCGGATTTGGTCATCGCTGTGCCGGCTGGGATTGACGAGCACTTTCCGAAAAGGATTCAACTCCTCTACCGGCATCGCAAACTCTTCTCTGAGCAAGTCCACCAGCCCAGGTACGCGCGCCGTACCGCCCGCCACCACGATACGCTGAATATTTTCGCCGCTCGCCGTGGCACGGAAGAAGTCAAACGTCTTTTGAATTTCCAAGGTGAGAATGTCCGACACGCTGCGCAGAATCTGCTGTTTCTGCTCATCGGTCACGCTCGGAAGCGTATCGCCCTTCTTCAGGCGCTCCGCATCCTCGAAGCTCAAATCCAATTCTTTTTGCAGCGCGTCCGTATACTGGTTGCCGCCCACGCTGACGTCGCGCGTAAACAGCGGCACACCGCCGCGGACGATATTGATGTTCATAACGCTGGCGCCGATATTCAGCAACGCAACCGTCTGGCCTGCATCCGGTTCGTAATTTACTTCAAAGCAGTTCTGCAAGCCGAACGCATCGATATCCACGACCACAGGCGTCTTGCCTGCCTGCGCCAGAACGTTCGTGTGGTTCAGAATCTTGTCCTTCTTTACGGCCACCAGCAGGACGTCCATCTGCGCGTCCATCGACTCGAGCAACTGATAGCTCAGGTTCACGTCCGCGATGTCGAACGGAATGTGCTGGCTGGCTTCCGAAGGAATCCGGTCATACAACTCTTCCTCGGTCATCAGCGGAAGCGGCACCCTCTTCACAATCACCGAGTGTCCTGAAACCGATGTCGCCACGTTCTTCGTCTTTACGCGTTGCGCATCGAAAATCTTGCTGATCGCGTTGGCCACCTGCGGCGCGTCCATGATCGCGCCATCCACGACGGTGTCCTGCGCCAGCGATTCCATTCCAAAGCTTACAAGCTCGTAGCCGGCTTTCGTCGCCTTCAGCTCGACTGCCTTGATCGAGCTTGAGCCGATGTCCAGCCCTACCAGCTGTCTTGATTTTTTGCCCATTCCCAACATATCGCGGCCTCTTTCGCCTTCAATATCGGCAAACTATCGGCGCCTCGCATGCGCTTGGCTCATTTTGCGTTCCATCCAACGGTCCAGAATCGTCTTACGCAGTTTCCAACGATTACCTAGTTTGAACGCGGGAATTTCGCCCTCAGTGATGTAACGGTACAGGGTATCCGGAGAGATCCCCAGATACTGCGACGCCTGCCTCACATTCATCACTTCACGCGATTCATTCACGAGGAACGTTACCCCGGCGTCCGAACTGACGCCAACCCCACCACTGCCAAGGGCACCCCTGCTGCGCTGCGGATATTTCGAGGTGCGGCCCGTGCAAGCTTTATGACATTCAGAACCTCAGAGCGTCAAGGGATTCTCTACCGGAGTTGCCTTATTACTACCCCTATTCATAGGCATTTCTGGGGTATTAGGGGAGGTTGATACTATAAATTGTGGATGCCTTTAGGGATAACCACAACTAATTGTATTTTTCTGCCATCCCAGCCTGTCCTCAGGGACGGTTATCCTTTGAAGTCAATCTCGCGCTTCTCATTCACGCGTTCTTACAATTGCAGCGTTTTCCAAATTGCGGCGACGCGCGCGCGCGTCGCTTCATCCATTTTAATTTCGTCAGGCCATGGGCGCGTAAATCCTTCTGTTTCCCACTTGCGCGTTGCATCGATTCCCATTTTTGAACCGAAGTCTTGCATTCTTTGCGCGTGGTCGAGCGTATCCACTGGTCCTAGAGAGAATTGCACGTCTCTTTCTGGGTCCAGCGCACACAGCGATTTCCACACAACTTCATTGTAGTTGTGCACGTCTACGTCGTGATCCACCACCACGATTACCTTCGTGAACATCGCCTGTCCCAACGACCAAATCGCGTTCATTATTTTTCGCGCGTGGCCCGGATACGACTTCCGTATCGCCACAATCATCAAATTGTGGAAGATTCCTTCGGCCGGCATCGCTACATCTGTGATTTCCGGGTATTGCATTTTCATCACCGGCAAGAATACGCGCTCCACCGCGTAACCCATGTAATAGTCTTCTTGCGGCGGAGGCCCTACCACGGTCGTCAGATAAATCGGATCCTTCTTGTGCGTCACGCATTCCACGTGAAATACCGGGTACTCGCCTTCCAGTGAATAAAAACCTGTGTGATCGCCGAATGGCCCCTCTGTCCGCATCTCGTTCAGGCTGACGTAGCCTTCGAGTACGATCTCCGCGTTCGCTGGTACTTCAAGATCGTTCGTTTCGCAGGTCACCATCTCCACCGGTTCGCGCCGCAGGAATCCCGCGAACATCATTTCGTCCAAATCCGGCGGAATCGGAAGCATCCCGGAAAGCGCAGTCGCGGGATCCGCTCCGATCGCGACACTCACAGGAATTCGCCCGTCGGGATTCTTTGCCCGCGCCCGACGGAAATGTTCCGCGCCATGCTTTTGCGTCTGCCAATGCATGCCGGTGGTTCGCTCGTCGTAGACCTGCATGCGGTACATCCCGACATTTCGCTTCCCCGTTTCGGGATTCTTTGTGAACACCAGCGGGAACGTAATAAATCTCCCGCCATCCTGCGGCCAGCATTTTAAAATGGGGAAATCGAAAAGGTTTACATCTTTACCGTGATGCATTACTTCTTTGCAGGCACCGGTCTTCACGCTCTTGGGAAAGAATGATCCCAGCTCCGCGAGCTTTGGCAGCATCTTGATTTTGTCAAAGAATCCTTGGGGAGTCTCCATTTTCAGGAAACCTTGAATACGCGCCGCCACTTCGTCCAGCTCGCCTACTTCAAGCGCCAGCGCCATCCGGCGTACGCTTCCAAACGTATTCACGAGTAGCGGTACGCGCGAACCTTTGGGCTTTTCAAACAAGAGGGCAGGCCCGACGCTGTCCGGCAGGCGGCTCTTGTCCCGCGCGATGCGTTGCGTTACTTCCGTGATCTCCAGAATGGGGTCAACTTCCGCGCGAATGCGCTTCAGTTCCCCTTCCTTCTCCAGTTTCTGGACAAACTCCCGCAAATCCCGATACGCCACTTATTCCTCCTGGAGCATTTCTGCGACAGTCCGATGGAGGAAAACTGTATCACGATCCGCAAGCGGCACTGCGAAAGCTTGCAGTTCCAAATCACTTCGGCCCGGCCGCCTCGATACCGCGGAGCGCCGCCTGCTGTGAGTCGCCTTCCAACAGGCGGCTATAGAATTGGCTCACATTCTTGTGTTGGCCCGGCACGAAGAAATAGCCGGACACCCGAAACGTACGCATCATCCGAAGCAGGTTCCCATCCTTCCTGGATGAAAACTCGTAGTAAAAAGCCCCTTGGTCCGCTTTCGTATCCGCCGGCAGGGACTCCACATTCATTCCTGCTGGCAACTCGACGCGCACTTCCTCATACGATTCATGCGGGTACCCGAAGTAGATAGGGTAGGTTCGGTTGGGAGACGAAAAGGGATTTTTTTCATGCGCATGAAACACTCCCACGGGCATTAGCAGCCTTTTCCCCGCCGGAACAGCAAAATTGGGGATATCCACTTCGAATTCAGCCCGCAACGGCACTTGCATATCATCCAAGCCCTCAACCTTAAGCAATTTCACTGTCGCGCCTTGCACTAACGTACTCTTTAACGAATCTTCCAACTCCTTCCATCGTTCCGCTTCATCTTTCCGCATCGCATCCAACCGCACGCTCAACGCTTCCTGGCCAAAGAAACGGACTGCGACTTTCCCGCTCAGCCCTCCGTCGCTGTTCATTTTTAAATCCGCCTCACGCCTCACGATGGCGTCCTTGCTCTTGGAGAGAGGCGTAGCCCAAAGCTTTGGTCGCTGGCTATCCACCACCACACCTCCCGCATCCGCTTCCTCCCAGGGCAATAATCCATACGGGCAGAATCTCGTCGCGGGATCCAGGTACACAAAGCCCTGCGCTGTACGCACTAGGACAACCATCGCATTTAGCTGCTGCTCGTTGGGATAGCCCTTCATGAAAAACGCCTGTTTCCGCGAACTGACCATCATCGGCATGGCATCGAACCCGGCTGCCCTCGCCAACGCCACAAACAATAAATTGATTTGATTCGCATACGCGTACCCGTGAACGAGCACGTCTTCCGCGCTGTTGTTATCTTTCAGATTCTCTTGCCTCTTCTCCTTTTCCGTTTTCGCTTCTTCAAAACTCACAGCTCGAATCTGCTGGACCCGCGCGTAGATCTGGCGCAGCTTTGTTTCCTCGGGGTCGTTCGGATTCACCAATTTCGCCGCTTCCGCCTGAATTGCCTTCGATTTACCGACGAACTTCTCAAGCACTTCTGCCCTGCGTGTCGCCACTCCCGCCCAATACGCGTCCTCGGTGAAATACCCAACCACGTAAAACAGGTTCGCGCGAATCTTCAGATTTTCTTCGGGCGGCGAATATTCTTCCTCCACGTAGGCCGGGATATTGTCGACGTCAATTTGGATCGTGCCGTCGGCGGACTTCCGTGGACTCACGCCACTCGGGAGCGACACATAATAATCTTCGATCCGCCCGCCCTTTAGTCCATGCAAAGTGAAGCGTCCATGACGCACAAATAAGCTTCGCTGGATGTCCCACTGCGCAGCCGGATAGGCATCCGCGAACCTGAACAAATATTCTCCCGGGTGGCGGAGGGCATCTGGAAATTTTTCTTTGTAGTGCAGGCGGTAGGAATACTCAATGATGGTGCCAACTTGAACGTCGGGAAGTGTCAAGACTTTCGCGTTTACGCGCAACTTCTTCGCCCTCATTATTTCCCGGTCGTAAATCTGATCCTTGAACTCCGAAGTCTTGCCGTCCGGCCCCACGGTGCGCGCCCGAATTTCCTCCACTACGGTCGCTTTGTCATAATAAGGAATCTCGATGTTTGCGTATTTCCGTCCGTCGTCCTGAAACACCTTGATTCGTATCGACTCTGTTTCCGTGGATTTTGTGTTGTCGGTCTCGACCGCGCAATAGAGGATCATCGCCGGCGCCCCAGGCGCCGCCGGATTATCCTTCAATGCCAAATCCGCTGGAGTGATCGCCGGCAGGTTAGGGAGCTCTTGCGCGCCGGCAAAAGGGACCGCGGCCATCGTCCAGATAAAACTGATCGCAACGAGGAAAAAGAATTGGATGCGCTTCATGGTTGCTCCGTCAGGAGTACTCATTGCGCGCAGCTTAAGCCTGGCAGGAAGGATATGGCAAGCGACAAAGTACGACGATGGCACGAAATCGTGTCGTTAGTTTAGGGCGCGATTTAACCTACTGAACGTGGGCGTCGAAGACGCCAGTCTGGACTTGCCCCGCGCGTTTGACTTGCACAAAAATCCGATACTCACCGGCCTTCGGGAATCCGTAGGGGAAACTCACCTCTGGCGCCAATGCCGCCGGCTTCATCGACATCGCCATGGACATACTGCCCTGCATGGCCGCTCCGCCAGGACCTTCCGCGTCAGGCCCCGCACTCGCCAATCCCAGCGCCGCCATCGAAACCGACCCTGCTGGATGAATATGCGCGAACACGCTCATGTCCGAACTCACGAACTCCGCGTGCCCGGCCATTCCCATGTACGGTTCCATGTCTTGAACCGGCTTTCCATCCTTGTCCTCAACATGGAACTTGAAAACCATCGATGTATTTGCGACCAGCGGTGCGCTTCCCTTTTCCCAAACAATCCGTCCACCATCCGCTAGCTGAGCGACGCTAACATCCGCCGCCTGCGTGGCCAGCGGAGATCCAGTCCACGAAGAGTCATCTCCAGCAAGCGGTTTCCCACTTATCTGCGGAAGATCTACCTGCCCCACCAGCGTCCACGGAAATCCCGCTTTGTCTACGATGTCCGCAAAAACTTCGTAATGCCCCGCCGGCATGCTCGGCAAATCATCCATAAACGCTCCGCCATCCCCGCGCTCTGGATGCAGGTGCCACATGCGGTCCATTCCCGGTGTGCTGATCAAAAACAGATGCATCAGATGATTGTGGTCGGGAATCACGTCTTCCATATTTACTTCTTTCGACCACGCCGGATCCTGTCCCTTCGCTCGAATTACCAGCCGATTTCCGTTTTGCAGTTCCGTTTCCGCTAGCGGCGGCTTGAAGAAACTAACCGTTCGTCTGTAGTTTGTGGCTTCCGCGCCCCACCAAGCTTTTCCGAGAAAAAGAATCCCGACCACAACGACCGCTGCAATCGCCATCACAATTCTTGCTCGCCTCTTCTTCGCCGCCGACGGCTTTTCGCCGGGCTCCAGATTTCCCTCGCGCGCCGCAGCTCCTGCGATGAACACCAGTCCCACCGCGAGAAACACCATTAAGAATCCCAGCAATCCCCCCAGCGAACGTTCCATCGGCAACGTTCTCTGCGCAAACGCCGGCACCGGCACAGCCAGCTCGCCCTTCCCCTTGCTTCCCTGCACGGAAACGCGCACTTTCAGCGCACCGGATTCCATCAGCCATAAACTTCCCGTGAAAAATTGCGGGTCCTGCTTCGACCGCTCCGCCACGTCAGGAGTCGGAGGAAAGTTTGACCCCGCCCCGCTCAACCTCATTGGCACAATCTCGATCTTCTCGACATCATTCAAAGCACTTCGTACCTCAATCTCCGCGATTCCCGGAATCACTTGCGGCACGCGCACCGTCACATAAAGGTGATACGGCCCGGCGTCTCCCTCAAAAAACACATCCGAACTTCCAACGTGGGCGCTCACCGAAAGCGCCACCACCAACACCAGTACAAAAATCCCCGCCATCCGTCGACGCATACCACTCCTTAGTACCATCGCCATCTGTAGGGGCGGGGCTTGCCCCGCCCTTCGATCCGCCGCACACCCAAGCGTTCCCTCACGGTAACTCTCCGGTTTCACTCTTATCTTCTCATCCGCCTCATCCAATCGCCCCACGCCAATCCCAGCCGCGCCGTAATCACACTAAATACCATCGCAAACGCCATCAGTTTCCAAAAAAGGGGGCCCGCTTCTCCACCGTTAAATTTGTATGGATCATAAAGAAAATTCGCAGGGTCAAAATACGCAAAGTACCCCATCCCGAAAATCCAATTCCGAGCCCCGGGCGACATCAGAAAATCGGCAAATGGCCATTGCGCCGCCAGAAAAGTCAGCACAAATATCGGCCCCGTGATCGCCGCAAGTTTCCATCTTCCCGACTCTCCCGTCTTGCGCCACAAGAGATCCAGCACAATCGCCGGCACAATCAGCAGCAGCGGAAAATGCAGCGGCACCAAATGCGTGATGTGCTGATAGACCGGACCCAGCTTCGGTTCCGCGGGAAAGAGCGGCAGAATCCACTCAAACGCCAGCAATATTGCCGTATAGATCCCCGCCACCGCCGTACAGCCCCATCGCCACTGCGACGCCCATGCAGGCGCAATCAGCACCGCCGGGACCGCAATCGCCACCGCCAGATAGCACGCCGCTTTGTGCATCTCGCTAGGCCAAGTGCTCGTCGTCAGAATCGTTCCCATCTGCGCGACGCAAGTTGCCCCAACATAGAGCAATAGCCATCTCAGCGTTCGTCGCCACACTTTCCGACGCGCGGCTCACCAACCCCGCCATCAGCGCCATCAACCCAATCTTGATCGTCAGCGAACCCAACGAGAGCAGCGTATGCGGCGGACTCAAAATCTTCACGTCCAGCCCATACGCGTTGTGCCACCAATTGTCGAACGGCGCCGACGTCAGCATCGCAATGCAGCCCCATACGGCAATGAACGCCCCAAGTGGCCCGCGGAAACCCCAAATCTTCACCGACGTTTCCTGTGTCGCCGCGTTGTGCCCAAACGTGGTCGTCAAAATCATGTAAGCGCATGCAATTCCAACGAGCACGCCCGTCAACTGAATCATGATGTGCGCCGGCGTCCAGAACGTGTCGCGCCCAATCGACATATGCCAGGCAATATCCCACGGCCCGCCAATCATTCCGCACGCCACGCCCGCAACCATGCACCAAATCGTCCACGGTACAGATTCCACTCGGGCCACGGAACCAACCCGCGCGGCCATCGGCGGTCTCGCAATATGTTGTCCAAAAGGGATGGATTGTCCCATCGCTCGCCACTCCTCTGCCGCCACCACTGGCGGTATTTTCTCAGCCTTGCGGCGAGTCTACACCCCGCCGTCCATTCTGCAAACCACCAGCCCGCAACGCCGTCACCCACATTCCCATTACGTAATAATCTCCATTTTGTTGCGTCTTGAAACTAGATGGAACATTCAGACCGCTTCTTCGTCTTTCATAGTGCGGGCTATGCCGACAATCTCATTTTTGTATCGCTCAGCCCCAGGGGACACCGTCCATGCGAACTTTCTTAGCTCATCTGAAGCAAGTCTTCCGCCGCCTGGCTCACGCCCCGCTATTCACCGTCATCACGCTAATCACGCTGGCGGCCGGCGTCGGTGGCAACACAGTGGTCTTCAGCGTTCTCGAGGGCGTCCTCCTCAAGCCGCTTCCCTATCCGAACCCCAACGAACTGATCGGCGTCTGGCACTCCGCCCCCGGTATCAACATCACCGACCTCAACATGGCGCCCTCCAACTACTTCATCTATCGCGAGCAAAATCAAACTTTTGTGGACATTGGAATCTACAACCGTGACGCCGTCAGCATTACCGGCGTTGCTGAACCCGAGCGTCTCTCCGCTCTTGACGTTACCGACGGCACGCTTCCTTTGCTCGGCATTGCTCCAATGCTGGGGCGTTCCTTCACGCGCCAGGACGATTCACCCGGCGCCCCGGACACTGCGGTCATTACGTATGGTTTTTGGAAAAAGAAATTCGGTGGCTCCAGTTCCGTCATCGGCCAATCCATCACTTTGGATGGCAAGCCGCGCGAAATTATCGGTGTCCTTCCTCAGCGCTTCCACTTTCTTGATTGGGACGATCCCGACGTACTCCTCCCCTTGAAATGGGACCGTAACAAGACCTTCCTCGGCAATTTCAGCTTCGAAGGGATTGCCCGCCTTAAGCCTGGCGTCACCATGGAACAGGCCAGTGCGGACATCGCTCGCATGTTGCCGATTGTTTCGCAAACGTTTCCCGCCCCTCCCGGATTCAGCGCCAAGATTTTTGAGCAGGCACGCATTGGCCCGAATCTCCGCCCGTTGAAAACGGACGTCATCGGCGACGTTGGCAGCACGCTCTGGGTACTTATGGGCTCTATCGGCCTCGTCCTGCTCATCGCATGCGCGAACGTTGCGAACCTCCTCCTCGTCCGCGTCGAAGGCCGCCGGCAGGAATTGGCCGTTCGCTCAGCCCTAGGCGCCAGCCCGTACCGCATCGCCGGCGAACTACTTCTTGAAAGTATTACGCTTGGCTTTCTAGGCAGCGCGCTCGGATTGGGGCTTGCTTACGCAGCCTTGCGCGTTCTGGTTCTCGTTGCGCCTGACGGCCTTCCGCGCATCAATGAAATCGGCATCGACGGTCCCGTTTTGCTATTCACTTTTGCCATTTCGATTCTTGCAAGCGTGCTGTTCGGCTGTATTCCCATTTTCAAATATGCCGGCGTGCGCCTCAGCACTGGCATTCGCCAAGGCGGCCGCGCCAATAGCGGCAGCCGCGAGCAACACCGCGCCCGCAGCATTCTCGTCGTCGTGCAAGTCGCCCTCGCGCTGGTTCTTCTGATCTGCTCGGGCCTGATGATCCGCACGTTCCGCGCGCTCACCCACGTCAATCCCGGCTTCTCTCAGCCCGCACAACTGCAAACCTTCCGTATCGGCATTCCAGACAATCAAGTCAAAGACAACGAAAGCGTTGTTCGCGCATACGAGGCGATGCGGAGCAAAATCGCCGCAATTCCCGGGGTTTCAGCAGTCACCGTTTCCACCGCGTTCCCCATGGACGGCAACGGCAGCAATGATCTCGTCTTTGCACAGGATCGCCCTTACTCCGAAGGACAAATTCCCCCCATTCGCCGGTTCGTATTCGTCATTCCAGGCTTTTTCTCAACCCAAGGAACTCCCTTGGTTGCGGGGCGTGATTTTACCTGGACCGACATCTACAAGACACTTCCTGTCGCTATCATTTCTGAGAATTTCGCACGCGAGTATTGGGATTCTCCCGCCAACGCCATCGGCAAACGCATTCGCGTCGCCAGCACGGACGACTGGCGGGAAATTGTGGGCGTCGCCGCGAATGTTTATCAAGATGGAGTCGCCAAGGATCCTCCGTCCATGGTCTATTGGCCCATCATGCGCGTGCGCTTCGAGGGCCAGGCGCAAGACGTCGCGAACTATACAGCTTTCGGCATTCGCAGCCCGCGCGCCGGCTCGGAATCTTTCTTAAAGGAAGTCCGCGAAGCGGTCTGGTCCGTGAATCCCAATCTTCCACTCTCGCGAATGAATACCCTCGGCTATTACTACACGCATTCCATGGCACGCACTTCGTTCACTCTCATCATGCTCGCCGTCGCCGGAGGCATGGCTCTACTCCTCGGCGTCGTCGGCATCTACGGGGTCATCGCCTGCTCCGTCTCGCAGCGCGTCCGCGAAATAGGCATCCGCATGGCTCTCGGCGCTCAGCATCAGTCCGTCACCCGCATGTTCATCCGCCACGGACTCATCCTCACTGGCATCGGTGCCGCTTTCGGACTGGTAGCCGCCGCCATCGTCATGCGCCTGATGTCTTCGCTGCTCTTCCACGTAAATCCGGTTGACCCTATAACCTACGCCGCAGTAACCCTCGGCCTCATCTTCACCGCCTTCATAGCCAGCTATTTACCCTCGCGCCGCGCCGCCACGGTCGATCCAGTCGAAGCCCTCCGCGCCGAATAGGCACCCAACGCTGCTCTGCGGCACGTCCCTTATTCGAGGTGGGTGACCCTCGCCCTCCAGTGCGCTTTCGCTGTATCCTCCGAACAGCCCCATGAACCGCGTTTATCTCGATTACAACGCTACGACTCCCGTCGAGCCTCAAGTCCTCGACGCCATGCTTTCCTATTTCTCCGCCGATTTCGCGAACGCTTCCTCCATCCACACGCCCGGCCAACGCGCCCGCTCTGCCGTCGAAACCGCTCGCGAACAGGTCGCTGCCCTCATCGGAGCCAAGCCCCAGGAAATCGTCTTCACCAGCGGCGGCACCGAATCCGACAACCACGCCATCTTCGGTGTTGTCGCCGCCAAGGTGGGACAGGCATTCCTGCCTGTCTCCCCTGTCTCTGACTCCTTTGCTACCAACGCGCCACACATCGTCACCATCGCGATCGAACACGAAGCCGTGCTAAACGCGTGCCAAGCCGCAGAGAAGCAAGGGGTCGACGTTACGTATCTTCCGGTCGATCGCGACGGGCGCGTCGATCCCGAAGCCATTCGCCAATCGATCCGCCCCGAGATCGCTCTCATTACCGTGATGCACGCCAACAACGAACTCGGCACCATCCAGCCGCTCGAAGCAATCGGTCGTATCGCCAAAGAACACAAAGTCTATTTCCACACGGACGCGGTCCAGTCCGCCGGAAAAATTCCGATCGACGTAAACGCACTTAACGTAGATCTGCTTTCCCTCTCCGGCCACAAGCTCTACGCCCCCAAAGGCATCGGCGCTCTCTATGTCCGAAGCGGAACTCGTTTGCGCCAATTTCTCTACGGAGGCCACCATCAGCGTGGCTTCCGCCCCGGGACGGAAAACGTCGCGGGAATCGTAGGACTCGGCAAGGCAGCGGAGCTCGCACAAACCTCTCTTGTGAGCGATGCGCAGCTAGTCTCAACCCTGCGCGACAAACTCGAACGCGGCTTGCTCGATCGCGTGCCGCAGGTTGGTGTCAACGGCAGCGGCGCTTCGCGCACTCCCAACACAACAAACCTCATGTTTTCAGGCATCGATGGCGAAGCTTTGGTCATTGCCCTCGACTTGAGGGGCCTAGCCTGCTCGGTCGGCGCAGCCTGTTCCTCCGGAGCCGTCGAGCCATCGCACGTCCTCACCGCCATCGGCCTCTCCCAAGAAGAAGCCAAATCCAGCCTGCGCTTCAGCCTCGGCCGTCACACCACCCAGTCCGAAATCGACTTCGCGCTGGAAGTCATTCCAGCTGCCGTAGCTCACCTGCGCACGTTCTCACCCACCTACCAAAAGGCCGCCTCCCATGTCTAACCCCGCGTCTCTTCTCTGCGAATCCTCTGTGAGCTCTGCGTCTCTGCTTTATCTTTTCTCTTTGCCCGTCCCGTGCGCCCCATCGCCGAATCCGGTAAACTAGAATCATCACAATGAACGCCGCAACTGAATTCGACACGCTTCCAACGCGCGAGGAAACGCAGCGCGGCCTCGTTGCTATTGCCATGTCAGGCGGCGTAGATTCCTCCGCCGTCGCGGCCGTCCTCCAGGAACAAGGACGCCCCATCGTTGGCCTTACCATGCAACTCTGGAATCAGCGCCGCCTCCCCGAACTTCAAGGCGAAGGCCCCAAGCAGCACCGCTGCTGCTCGCTCGACGATGTCTACGACGCCAAACGCGTCGCGCAGCATCTGAATTTTCCGCATTACGTGGTGAATTTCGAGGAGCAGTTCGAGCGGCGTGTCGTGCGCCCGTTCGTCGACCAATACCTCGCCGGCCGCACCCCCATCGCATGCACCAACTGCAACACCGACGTAAAGTTTGAGCCGTTATTGCGCATGGCGCGCCAGATCGGCGCTGAGCGTCTGGCCACCGGCCACTACGCGCGCATTCACAAGAACGACCACACCGGCCGCTGGGAACTCTTGCGCGCTCGCGATGACAGCAAGGATCAATCGTATTTTCTTTGGGGGCTTTCGCAGGAACAGCTTTCGCGCAGCGAATTCCCGCTAGGCGAGTTGACCAAGGAAGAAGTCCGCGAACTCGCCCGCCGCACAAATCTTCCCGTGGCCGAAAAGCCGGAAAGCATGGAGCTTTGCTTTGTTCCTACCGGCAACTACGTTCAGTTCATCCAGGCCTATTCAAGGGACGCCGGAATTTCTTTTTCGAAAAGCGAAGGCGAGATTGTTACGGAAGATGGCGCCGTCGTCGGCCATCACGATGGCGTCCACAATTTCACGATCGGACAGCGCAAAGGTCTTGGCTTCTCCGCGGGCAAGCCGCTCTATGTGCTCTCCATCGACCCGAAGAAAAATCGGGTGGTAGTCGGCGATGACGACGCGCTTCGCACAACGTCGTTTGAAGTAAGCGGCGTAAATTGGGTTTCGATCGAACAGCCCTCAAGCCCCGTCCGCGCAACTGTAAAAATCCGGCACAAGCACGAACCCGCAGCCGCAACTGTCGAGCCGCTTGAATCAACAACCGCCAGAATTACCTTTGATGCCCCCCAGCGCGCCATAACACCAGGCCAAGGCGCAGTCTTCTACGATGGCGACCGCGTCCTCGGCGGCGCCTGGATTAAATAAGTGATACCCGGCTCAGATTCCGAGCCGGCGAGCCAACAGAATGAAGTTAAGAAGTACCGAGGTAATGAGAAGACAGAAAAAAGGAATCCCTAAACCGGGATACCTAACAAAGGTCCGCAAAAAAGAACGCCCAACAAGGGAAGAGGAGTTTCGAGTTTCGAGTTTCGAGTTTCGAGTTTCGAGTTTCGAGTTTCGAGTTTCGAGTTTCGAGTTTCGAGTTTCGAGTTTCGAGTTTCGAGTTTCGACTGTTAACAGCCGACTGTCGACTTCTCAAATAAACAGTTCTTCTTCTTGCTCGAGCGGCTCATCCGGCCGACGGCGCTCGCGCCGCGCCCGCAATAGATCAAGACCAACTTTAATTCCCTGCACCAACGCGGAAGCTTTCTGCATCGGACGCCAAACGGTGTTCTTAAATTGGGTCCCGGCATCTTCCACGGTTTCAAGCGCGCCAGTCAAAATGCGGTCGGCGTGATTCAACTGTCCGCGCAGACGGTCGCTGGCATCGGTAATCACTCGGTCCATCTTCTGTGCTTGCCCGCGTGTCAGATAAACAATGTGCGCCGCATCCGCCACCATGGCAGAGATTTTCGGCTGCGTATCGTCCAGCAGAATTTGTGCGCGCGTGAGAATCGGACCCACCCGCGTGTGTAAGTCCGTGACTAGCCCGTTCACTTTTTTGCTCGTCTGACGAGCTTCGACGAACAACGCGATAAGCATCGCGCCCTGAACCACAAGAGCGATCGACGCCACTATGCTGAAAATCATCAGCCAAGTTTCCATACTCGCCCCACGCGTCCTCTCAGGAGGACGGAATCATGCCGTGCCGAGCTTCACTGCTTCAAGCCTTTGCCGCTCCGAGACGCCGCAGTTTCAAGACTTCGAAGCTTCGCGGCGATACGCCTCACGCGCACCTTCGACGGCCGCGGAGATCGAATCCTTGCCACGCGTTGCGGCATCCTTGCTGCGCTCAATCAGGTCGTCCGCGCGCTCGCGAAGTTCTTTTGCCTTGCGCTGCGCGAAGTCGCGGCCCTCATCAGCCTTTTGAGAAAGAAATTCCCGCGTCTCTTCTCCGGACTTCGGAGCAAACAAAATACCCACCAGCGCGCCAACTCCGAGACCCACGAGGAAATATGTGACTTTGGAACCTACATTGTCCGCCATGAGAACCTCCACAAAAACCGTAGCATAGCGCCAAGTCGCGCGCAATACGGGCTAACCGCTATGTGCTACTCACTCCGGTTATCCGGCTTTTCCTCAACAGATTGCAACGTTCCTAGTTCGTCGTGTAGTTTTTCGGCAGTTTTTCTCGGAATAACTTTGCTCAATTTTTCGATACTGGCGCGACGGACATTCGAAACGCTACCGAATTCACGCAGAAGCTTTTGCGCCGTGCGCGGGCCGATGCCAGGGATGCCATCGAGGGCGGATTTTGTCTGGCGAACGGCGCGCCGTTGACGATGGAACGTGACTGCAAAGCGGTGCGTTTCGTCGCGGACTTGTTGAATCAGGTGAAGAACCGGGGAGTGATGTTCAAGAACAATTGGCTCATCTTCCTGGCCGAAGACATAAAGAATTTCTTCCTTCTTTGCGATGCTCGCTAACGGCTGATTGATGATTTGCAGCGAATCCAGAGCTTGCGCGGCCGCATGGAGCTGGCCGATGCCGCCGTCAATGAGAATTAGACTGGGCAGCGGCTTTTTTTCTTCTTGCAGGCGCCGGTAGCGGCGAGTCACCGCTTCGCGCATGCTGGCAAAGTCGTCGTTCTTCGATACTGGCACTGCGGCGCCGCGCAGCACAGGGAGTGGCGAGGCGTTGTTCGAATCTTCAACGCGGGCTTCGTCAATGCGCCCTTCGTCCCCACGAATAATGAATTTTCTGTAGTCGGCCTTTTTCATGCGGCCATTTTCCCAAACGACCATCGAGGCAACCGTGTCCGTACCCTGGATGTGGGAAATGTCGAAGCTTTCGATGCGGTGCGGCTCTTCCGGAAGATTCAGTGCGTTTTGCAGCGCTTCGCCGATCGCTTTCGAGCTCGGCTTCAGAACCCGGAAGCGCTGTTCGAACGAGTGCTTGGCGTTGCTTTCGACGAGGTCCAGAAACGAACGTTTGTTACCGCGCTGCGGCGTGAAGATTTCCACTTTGTGCCCAGCGCGCTCGGCAAGCGTTTCTTCGAGCAGTTCGCGGTCTTCAAAATCAATGGGCACATGGATGGCTTTCGGCAGATACTCAGCCTCCAGATAAAGCTGTTTGAGAAGGGATGGCACGAATTCCTGCGGATCGAATTCTTCGAGGTCTTCCCAATAAAATTCGCGGCGATCAACGACGCGCCCGCCGCGCAAATGGAAAAGATTGGCCGCGACGAGCGGCGGTTCGGCATAGTAGGCGAGCACATCCGTGTCATCGCCCTGAGCCGCGGCGATGCGCTGGCGATCTTCAATATCTTCGAGCGTGCGGAGGAGATCGCGATAGGCCGCAGCTTGTTCGAATTGCTCTTTTTCGGCAGCGGCCATCATGCGCGCTTCCAGGCTTTTTATGAGGTCTTGCCGCCGGCCTTCGAGAAATAGTCGGACATCGCGGGCGGCTTCGGCGTAACGCTCGTCAGTGGTGAGGTCCGTCACGCAAGGACCGAGGCATCGCTTGATGTAATACTGCAAACAGGGGCGCGGATGGCTGCGCGTAAGATCGACCGTGCAACTCGGAACAAGAAAACGCTTGTGAACGAAATGAAGAATGCGGCGCGCAAGGCCTGCTGGAAAGTACGGCCCAAAGTACAACGAGCCATCTTTCTTGATGCGGCGCGTGAAATAAACGCGAGGATATTTTTCCGCGGCAGTGAACTTGATGTACGGGTAGGTCTTGTCGTCCCGCAGCATGACATTGAACTTCGGACTGTATTTCTTGATGAGATTGTGTTCGAGAGCCAGCGCTTCGCGTTCGTTCCCGACGAGAATGGTTTCAAGATCGGCGATCTCGCGCGCAAGAGAACCGGTCTTTGCATTCACCCAGCTCGATTCGAGAAAATAAGATCGCACGCGGCTGCGCAGCGACGCGGCTTTGCCGACATAAAGGACCGTACCCGCGGCATCTTTGAACAGGTAGACGCCCGGACTCTCGGGCAGCAACGCGGCTATTTCTCGGGGTTCCATGGGAGTGCAGCGCGGAATTTATGCTTAAGCGCCAACTTCCATCATACTAGAATTGTAAAGACGGGCTGGGAGGCGTGGCCCGTGCTCCGTGGCCCGTGACCCGTGAAAGACCTTTGGTCGTCGGTGATCAAATAGAGCTAGCATCAGGCGGCGTGAAGGGGAGCATCCAACGAAACCTATGCGACGTGACTTTCTGAAAACGATTTGCTTGGCGATGCTTGGTATCGCGCTGCTCGCTGCGCCAATACGCAGTCTTGCGCAAGATCCGCCGCCACCTCCGCCGGACAATCCCCCGGCTCCAACAGACAAACCGCAGCCTGCGAAACCGAATGCGGACACCGCTGCTCAGGACGCGCCGGATCAGCCTAAATGGGACCCGCTTCGAGCGGAAAGAGATATGCAGGTGGGCGAGTTTTATATGCATAAGGGCGACATCGATGCGGCCATCGACCGTTTCGAAGACGCCGCTCTGGCCAAGCCCGGCTATGCACTTCCCTACCGCTACCTCGGCGAAGCGCAAGAAAAAAAAGGGATGAAGAAAAAGGCCATCCAGTCCTACAAACGCTATCTGGATTTGTATCCGAAGGCCGAAGACAAAGACAAGATCCAGAAAAGAATCGACAAACTTTATAAAGACGTAGAGAAAGAAAAAAAGTCAATGAGTTAGACTTGGATCCGATTCCACCTAACAAGGAGTGACCCCGCGTTGCTGACAAACCTGTATGGTGGTCAAGGTGAAACTCTTCTTAAGCGGCAAATTCTCGAAGTGTTAGTCCAGCTTCACTAGACCCTCGGTAGACCGCAGTAGAGAGTCCATTACCTGAAGAATTCGTTTGATGTTTTCCGGTTCCAGCTGTTTTTTTGAATAGTGGCGGAGCACCGCCGTCAAACCCGACCTGGAAGCGCCGAGTTCAATGTTTCCTGGGTATTCAATTCGAGTTGCCAGGTAGTCGACACCACAGGATTGAAACAATATATCGAGCCCCAGCAGGGTCTCACCGCGCTGTAGCCACGAAGCCAACCTCCTCTGTAAACCAGACTGCAAGTCGCTGGAACTCCTGGAACTTCCGAATAGCCACCGGGACAGACCTACAGCCGTCAATGTCATCAACTCAGTAATACGATACTTCTTGTCAAGATCTCTGTTGCCGGACTTCACGACACATCCTCTTTGGATTTGGCTCACCATGCCGAATAGAATTTTTCTCTGCACGGATATGACAAAGGGGGCTGTTGCTTGGCTTCCCAGCACAATCCGAAACAGCGGCGACTCGTGGCCCTGCACGGGCTCTCTTACTGAAAATACCACCTCACGGCCCTCGAAATGGCCGCGCACATGGTCTTCGCCGCCGCTTATCGGTCCTGCAACTTGCATTTCGCCGGACTGTTCGTCAAACAACGGAGTTAGCGTTGCCAGCATTGCGCGGTGTCTTGCCCCGCGAAAGTACCAAATCAAAAAAAGCCCAATGAATCCAGCGATAACCAGGATAGGCTCGGTAAGACCATCTCGAACGAAAAAATACTCTCCCGTGCCTGCGGTAGGGAGGAAACTCGCGGAGGTCATCGAGAGCATGGGAAGAGTTTATGAGTTCTTCATGCCTTGGTCATCAGCGCAAAGAACTCGCCGTTCGCCGTAGACACCGCTCCCAGACAAGACGGGACAAGCTCCGCCCCTACAACGTTTTCGCACGTTAGAGACCGCAGTTGGCGACCACAGACCGCCCCAACGCCTTCGAAGTCAGCGGGCGAGGTGGTCGAGGATGCGCCGCGCGCGGGCGAAATCGGCGAAGAGTTTTTCTTCGGCGCGGAATTCGGGAGAATGGGAGACAAGGCTGCAGCCGGAGCGGCGCGTGGGATGTTTGACGTGGAGCATCTCGTGGTAGAGGACGTATTCGACGGCGACCTGCGGGACGCCGGGATGATCCATTCTGCGATTTAAGAGAATTTGATTGGGGCCGGGATCGTAACAACCGAACTGGCGGCGCCAGCCTCGTGTGCTCCAGCCGATGTGAGGCCGTCGCAAACTTCCAGAAAAATATTTTTCGTTAAGTTGTTCGAACATTTGCTCGAGGTCGAACTGGCGGCCACGCGGGCCAGCCGAGGCCAACCGCACGCGCCCGCGACGCATGCGGCTGATGCGGCTGCGCGTACGGTTGGAGCGGGCGTAGTTTAGATAAGGTTCGACGAGGGCGCGAGGCGCCTTGCGCCGGTAGACGCGGGACAGCAGAAGCGCGGCCGCTCCTTCGAGGACGGGCAACGGAGCGCGCTGCAACAGGTCCGAGAATCGCACGAACACAACATCTTCACGACGACGAATCGTTAGCACGAGGCTTGCATAAGGATAAAACTCGACTCGAAAGCGCGGCGGGCGTCCGTCGCAGCCGAGCCTGGTGAAAACGCGCTGAAAAAGCGCGGGGCCACCTGGGACCGGAGAGCTAGCTCGACGCGACGCACGGAGTTTCTTTTTTGGGGCAGCTTGCTTCGCGCGAGTGAGCTTAGTCGGCGCAGCCGCGTCCATCACCAAGCTCAATTGCTGTGCTGGATGAATCTGCGGTTCAGCGTTCATTTCTTTCGCCGGACGGGAGGCGGCGCGACATTTTTCTTGGCAGCATCGGCTTCTTTGGCGGCGTCCTGCGTGCCTTCCATGGCGTCATCCAGATTGTCTTTATAGAGCTCCGCGCCCGGCGCATCGGTAGGAATTTTTTGCAAAATCGCGAGGAAGTCTTTCGTCCGCGATGCCATCAAATCGATACCCTTGCGAATATTCTGCTGTTTCTCCATGCCTAGCTGGATGAGGTCCGCTGCATCATCGACGCATCCGACGTAAGCGTTTAAGAGTGAATTCACCATCTCCACGTGCCTATTTTCGGACGGATGTTCCAATTCGTACTGAAGCTTCTTGATGCGGTCATCCGCGAAAGAGAGAAACAGGGTGATGCGCTGGTTGGGCGTTTCGGCCTCGCGGATTTTGTCGGCCTCGATGGAGGATAAATAATCTTTCTGGGTCTGCGCACCCGCGTGGGGGAGTAAGCCGCCGTAAAAAAACAGCGCGGTTAGAAACAAAATGCGGAGACGAAGTTTCACGGGTGCACCTGCTGCGGTTCAGGCGGAGCACCCGCTGGAGCACCAGGCACCGGCGGTTTGTTCTCGTGCTTTTTTGGAAAGAGAATCCTGAGCAATTCATCGTCAAAACTCAGAAGATCCGTTCGAACCAGCTCCAGAGGCGGCTTGTATTCATCGGGTGCAACCAGCAGGATTTCGTCCACTTGGCGCAAACCCTTTTGAACGTGCATTTCGAGCTGCCGGTAGCCATTAGAATTGTGCTCGGCTTCGGGCTTGTCCTTCTCTAGAACTTGCGAAGCCACTCGAACGTTGTCCCTGTATTTCTCCATGATCAGGTCAACAGTAGCGTAGTCACCGGACTTCTCCGCCCGAATGGCCTCCTCGAATTCGGCATCGCCAAGTCTCTGAAGCATTCTTGCTTTGTGCACTCCCTTTGTTTCGCTGTCGAATCGCGATTGCAGCTCGCTGAGCTTGTCCCCGGCGACAACAGTTCCAGCGACGCCGCATAACGCCGCCAGAACGATCGGCAATGCCACGCGTTTCGCCGCCCGGGGCCTCATGCGATTACCTTTTCTGGTCCAGCATACGACGCAAGACCTTGCTGCGCTGCTGCGCTTGCCAGACCTGATCTGGATTCTTGTCCTGGTCGAGTTCGAGAAACTTCTCGTAGGCTTCAAGCGCAGGCTTGGGCTGGTTAAGTTTATCGTAGCAGAGAGCGCGGACAAACCACTCGCCCGCTCCAGGAGTTTCCACCTTGGCGATCAAGTCCTGCACCGAGAGCGTCGCCGGAAAGTTTCCTCCCAGATAGTATGTGGTCCTGAGGTCCTTCCAATAGACAAGATTGGTTTTATCTAGTTGCAGCGCGGCTTTCAGCTCTTTTTCAGCGGAGGCAAAATCGCGCTTCTGAAGGTAGACCCGGCCCAAGCCCCCGTGCAGTTCAGCGTCGTTGGGAGCGAGGGCGACGGCTTTGCGAAGCGTAACGATGGAATCGTCCCATTTTTTCTGTGCAATTTGGATGTCGGCGCGGGAACGGAGCGAGTCCATCGTTGGGGGCTTCCCGGCATCCACGCGGTCGAGTTCGGCAAGCGCGGCATCGTATTGCTTTTGCTCAATCAGAAGATGGATCGCTCGAGACTCCGCGCCTGGTGTGTTCGGTTGCACGGCGAGATAGTCGCGATAAGCGGCCGCGGCTTCGGGTTTTTTCTGTGCGTCGAGCGTTTGCGCCAGGCCGAGGAGCGCTTGCGGAGATTTCGGCTCGAGTTCGAGCGCGGCGCGGAATTTTGTTTCGGCTTCGGGATATCGCTTTAGGCCCACGTAGAGATTGCCGAGGTGAATCACCGTTTCAACGTCCCGTGGATCGAGGCGGAGAGCGGCTTCGTAGGATTCGACGGCGGCAGGAATATCGCCGGAGCGCTCCAGCGCGTGGCCGAGAAGAAAGCGCGGCCTGCTCTGCGCGGGAAGAAGCTCGACGGCTCGACGGAGAGGCGCGACGGCAGCGGCGGCGTCCTTTTCGGTGAGGAGAATCCCCAGATTCAGAAAGGCTTCAGACATTTTGGGATCGAGCGTCGTGGCGCGTTCGTATTCGGGGCGGGCTTCGTCAGGGCGCTTCAGGGCCGTATAAATGTACGCGAGTTGGAAATGGGCCCAGGCGATATCTGGTTTTTCGGCGAGGAATTTCTGGAGAGGAACGAGTGCGGCTTCGAATTGATTGGTGTCGATGTCGTGTTGCGCTTCGTCGAGGAGGTCGTTGAGAGGGTTGGCTAGTTTTTGCGTGCGCGTCTGGGATGGATTGGATTTTTGCTGAGAGGTGGCTCGGGTCGGAGGAATAGAAGCGTCAACCAAGACGGGCACGGCGTGCCGTGCCCCTACGAGTAAGATCGCGACTACCGTAAGTCTAGCGAAACTTGGAAGATTCATTGTTCGGGCGGAAGATTTCCTGCGCCATTGGCGATTGTACCTGAAGGCATCGTGGACTTGGATGCGCCGTTGGCCGAGCGCTTTGCCTGGCCGTTACCGTTGAGGACACGGGCCAGATAGCGGCCGGTGTGGGAATTCTGATTGCGGGCCACCTGTTCGGGAGTGCCGGTGGCGATGATCTTGCCGCCTTGGTCGCCGCCTTCGGGACCGAGGTCAATCAGCCAATCAGCGGATTTGATTACCTCGAGATTGTGTTCGATCACCAGAAGCGAAGCTCCGGACTCGAGAAGCTTGCGAAACGCAGAGAGTAGTTTCGCGATGTCGTCGAAATGCAGGCCGGTGGTGGGCTCGTCGAGGATATAGAGAATGCCCTGGTTTTCGGTGCGGGCTAAGTGCGCGGCAAGTTTAAGGCGCTGCGCTTCCCCACCAGAAAGCGTGGTGGCGGATTGACCAAGCCGCAGGTAGCCGAGACCGATTTCATTCAGAATGCGCAGCTTGGAAACGACTTTCGGCACGCCAGTGAAAAACGCGAGTGCTTCTCGCGCGGTGAGCTGGAGAACTTCGTGAACATTTTTGCCGCGATAGCGGACATCGAGCACGCTGGTTTTGAAACGAGTGCCTCGGCACTCTTCGCAGACCAGCTCGACATCCGCGAGAAATTGCATTTCCACCGTGACGGTGCCATCGCCCTGGCACGTCTCACAACGCCCGCCGGGCACGTTAAACGAAAAATGGCCGGCCGTAAATCCCCGGCGCTTAGCGTCGGGTGAAGCGGCAAAGACTTCGCGAATCGCGTCGAAAGCCTTGAGATATGTAGCTGGATTCGAACGCGGAGTACGGCCGATGGGCGACTGATCGACTATAACCACTTCTCGTATGTTCGCATCGCCTTCAAGTCGATCGCAGAATTCCTTGACACTTCCACCAGTGCGTTTCGCGGCGAGCGCCCGGTAAAGCACGTCGTGAATCAGGGTGGACTTGCCTGACCCGCTGACGCCGGTGACCACGGTGAGAGTGCCGAGGGGAAGCGTCAGATCGATATTTTGAAGATTGTGAAGCGTCGCTCCGTAGAGGCGGAGAAATTTGCCGTTGGGTTTGTGGCGATTATTAGGAATCGGAATGGTAAGTTCGCCGCTGAGGTAGCGCCCCGTTATGGACTTCTGGTCGGCGAGCATGCCCTCGTACGTGCCCGCGAAGAGGAGTTTGCCGCCAAGTTCTCCAGCGCCTGGGCCGAGATCGATAACGTGATCCGCTGCGCGAATGGTGTCCGGGTCGTGCTCGACGACCAGAACCGTGTTGCCGAGGTCGCGCAGTGATTTGAGGATGTCGATGAGGCGCTGCGTATCGCGTGGGTGAAGACCGATGGAAGGCTCATCAAGCACGTACAGCGCGCCGACGAGATGTGACCCAAGCGACGTCGCGAGTTGGATGCGCTGCGATTCGCCGCCCGAAAGAGTCGAGGTGAGGCGATCGAGCGTAAGGTAGTCGAGGCCCACTTCATCCAGAAATTGCAGGCGGCTGCGGATCTCTTCGAGGATTTTCTCAGCGACTTTGGCCTGCAATTCGGAAAGTACGAGCGTCGAGAAAAAAGTGCGCGCTTCTTTCACCGTGAGCTTGGTAATTTCGGTGATCGAGCGGCCGGCTACGCGGACGGCTCGGGCTTCCGAACGCAGGCGCGTGCCACTGCACTCCGGGCAGGTTGCGTAACCGCGGTAACGGCTCAAAAAAACGCGAACATGCAATTTATATTTCTTGCGCTCGAGCCAGTTAAAGAAGCCCTTCACGCCATCGAAATCGTTTCCAGGGTCGCCTTCGAGAACCAGGCGGCGCTGCTCGGCGGCGAGTTGGCGCCACGGTACGTTGAGCGGAATACCTCGCCCGCGAGCCCATTTCTTTACGTCCTGAAGTAGGGCGCGGAAACGCGGCTTCGTCCAGGGTTCGATCGCGCCTTCATCCAGCGACTTGCTGGAATCGGGAACGACAAGATTTAGGTCGAAGTCGATGGTGTTGCCGAAACCCTGGCAGCGCGGGCACGCTCCATAAGGATTGTTAAAGGAAAAGAGCCGGGGCTCCGGCTCCTGATAAAGCGTGCCATCTTTTTTGCATTCGAACCGCTCGTTAAAAGTGAGGCGCTCGGCGCGATTTCCTGCTGAATCGGCAATGAATTCAAGAATGGCCTCGCCGCCGCCTTCGCGATAACAAATCTCGATGGAATCGGTGAGTCGCGAGCGCGATTCAGGATTGACAGCGAGGCGATCGACCAAGACGTAGACGGGCTTCGCGAAGTCCACATCAAGAAGCGTTTCCGGCGACGAAAATTCATGGACGCGCCCGTCTTGATAGAGCCGGTTGAACCCGCGTTTTTGCATGTCGCCAAGGGCTTGCTTGAGCGATTCTTGCGGCGGCGCGGGAGCTTTTTTCTTCGGGACGCGGCGCGCTCCACCGGTGGCCGCTTGTGGCACTGCGATTCGAAGCGGGTACATGACGTAGAAGCGGCGGCCCGCCGCGAACGACAAGACGCGTGAGGCGATTCCCTCAGGGCTATCGCGGCGAACTTCCGTTCCGCATTTGATACAAAAGGTTTGTCCGCAGCGCGCAAAGAGGAGCCGGAGGTAGTCGTAAATCTCCGTCGATGTAGCAACCGTCGAGCGCGGATTGCGCGTGGAATTTTTCTGACGAATGGCAACGGCAGGCGCGATCCCTGAGATTTCGTCTACGTCAGGCTTCTCCATTCGCTCAAGGAACTGGCGCGCATAGGACGAGAGAGATTCGACGTACCGCCGCTGCCCTTCGGCATACACGGTATCAAAAGCAAGCGAAGACTTCCCTGAGCCGCTGACGCCAGTGACCACAGTGATGGCATTGTGAGGAATTTCGACGGTGATGTTGCGCAAATTATGAACGCGGGCGCCGCGGACGCGGATAGCCTCTTGTTCGCTCAGCACGGGCGTGAGTTCTTTGGTCGCCAAGGGTAAGCCTGCACAGTGCGCTCGGAGAGCACTGCTCAAACTTCCGATTATACGACTAGGGGAAAATGGGAGCAAACGCCGCGTGCGACCTCAAAACCAGCGCTCTACAGAACTCTAGAGAGGACGGCATTCTCGTACGCAAATCATGGCTTTGCGGATTGCCCGGCTTCTTTGGCCTTGCGAGCACGATCGATCTTGTCACGCAGGGATTTATTCGAAGGCTCGGCATCCAAACCGAGTTGATACTCCTTGATGGCGTTGTCGAATTCACCGTTTTCGAAGTACAGATCGCCAAGAGAACTTGTAGCGCTCACTTTTTTGGAGCGTGCCGCTTTTTCTTCCGCGCTCAACGACGACACGGAGTCGCCACCCGCCCCCTTTGGTTGGGAGGCTGTCGCTGCGGGTTGCGATGTTCCAGACGGAGCGCTGGCTGGCTGCTCACCGCTCGCTCCAACGCCGGTGGGCGAGATTTGTGGGGAGGCCGGTTGCGTACCGCCGGGCTGCTCGCCGGCCGTAACGCTCCCCGTGTTCTGAACAGGAGCGTTTTGCCTTCCGTCGCTAGAAGAACGATGGAAGTAATACCAGCCGGCACCGGCCACGAGTAAGAAAATACCTATCCGAATCAGGACGGCCGCGCGCGACGGAGAACTTTCGTTCCTCGGCACGGGAGCATTCGCGGCCGAGCTTGATGCAGGCGCTGGATCAATTGCCGATAAAGGCGAAACTGGCGCAGCAGGAACCGCAGGCACCCGATTTGGTTCCGTTCCAACGTAAGTGGGACTGGCCGGTTCACTTCCGAACGTGGTCGCGCTCGGAACGTGAGCCGTACGCGGGAATCGTGCGGGCGTGTCGGCAACAGTCGTGCTCTCTGAAAAATTCTGGCTGGATGGCGAGTGCGACGCAGCCGCCTGCGCTTTTTCGCAAAGCTCCAATTCTTCGATCAGTTCCCTGCCCGATTGGGGACGGCGTGCCGGATCCTTCTCGAGACATTTCATCACCACCGTACCTACAGCGTCGGAAATTCTAAGGCCAGGCCGTGCCTGCTGGATCGGTGTGGGAGGCGTCTGAATTTGCGCGAACAGCATGTCGAGAGGAGTGTCGCCCTTCAGCGGAAGAATTCCCGTCAACATCTGATACATCACCACGCCGAGCGAGTAGATATCGGAGCGCCCATCGATTCCCTCACTGTCCGCGCCTCTCGCTTGTTCCGGAGACATGTAGGGCGGAGTGCCAATGACCATGCCCGTTGCAGTAAGCGACATGCCGGTAGCATTCGTGTTCGCACCCCGGATTTTTGCAATTCCGAAGTCGAGAACCTTGGCAACCTCCTGGCCATTCGAGACAACCAGCACAATATTGTCCGGTTTAATGTCGCGATGAATCAACCCCAGTTGATGCGCCGCATCGAGTGCAGCGGCGGCCTGTTTTATGATCGAGCAAGCTCGCGCCACTGGCAAAGGGCCCGCCGCGGTCATGAGACTCTTCAAGCTCTGCCCCTCGATGTACTCCATCACGATAAACGGGCGGCCGTCTTCCGTTTCGTCAAAATCCTCAACCTTCACTGCATTTATATGCCGCAACTTGCGCGCGATGATCGCTTCACGGCCGAACCGTTTGACGAGTCCGGCATCATTCGCCAAGTTCGGCGCCATCACTTTCAGCGCGCAGGCTTCGTTGAAGTGCATGTGCATCGCTTTGTAGACGGCGCCCATGCCGCCTTCGCCGATTTTTGCCACGATGCGATATTTGCCCCGGATGACCGTTCCTTCCGACCATTCCAGAGGTTCCGTAAGGCGCGCACCATCCTGCGGGCAGACTACAAAGGAAGTTGGATAGCTGCGCTGGCAATCGGGGCAAATCTTCATGGCCGGGACTGATCCTGTGCAACGACAATTTTCGACGAGCGAGAATTGTACACCTGAGATGCCGCGCCAAAACAGAGCGATCGCAATAGCAGGTACCGAAACTGCCGATAGTTTCAGAAGTTGCGTCTGATCGAAATTCGAACGATAAAGCGATGGGCAATCCGACTTATTCCACGCTATGCTTTTTGCGAAATCCAGACCATAAGAACACGCCCACACCGAACAGAAGAAGTGAGAAAATGCGGCGTGTACGGTGCCTTTTGCCGGTGCAATTTCAATAGGAGTCCCCAGCGATGAGCTTGAGAAAAAGCATAGCGATCCTGCTGCTAGTAGCCGCCATGGCCACGCTTGGATGGGCGCAGGACCAGAAGGCGCTGACCAATAAAGACGTGATGGACATGGTAAAAAAAGGTCTGAGCGATTCCGTCATCGTGAAAGTAATTCAGGCGAGCGACACCAATTTTGATACCTCTCCGGACGCTATGACGCAGATGCAGAGCGGCGGAGCCACCGTAAAAGTCATGGGCGCGATGTTGAAGGCGCAGACCAACAAGAAGAAGGCTGAGGCAGCCGCACCGCCAGCGGTCCCTGCACCCGCCCCCGCAAGTGCGACACCGGCCGATCCAAATGCCGGGAAATATCTTCTAAAGGAAGGAACCCAAGTGCCGCTGAAATTTGCGGCAGATGTCAGCTCAAGATACGCAACACCAGGCGACAAAGTGGAACTTACGTTAGTCAGTGACATCACAGTTGGTGACGTGGTGGTCGTCAAACAGGGCGCAAAAGCCTTTGTCGTGGTGACCAATGCAAAGAAAGCCGGAATGTTGCCAGGCAGCGTTGGTGAGCTGAGCCTCCATATGGAACATATGACCAGCGAAGGAAACCGCATCCGGCTGCGCGGGGCGAAAGGCAGCGTGCTCGGGGCCGTCGGGAAAATGAAGCACGGAAACGTCGAAGTGGATGAAGGAACCCCGTTGATGGGCTACGTTGACGAAGAGATTTGGCTTCCGCCCGCGAAATAAACTTCACCACAAAACAGATCCACTCCGCATTGCGCCCGCTCACCGACCTTACTGCTCCTGAGTAAGCGTGATCGTCCCGACGCCGCCCGACACCTTGACGTGCACCGTTACGGGAGACTTGCCGTAGAGCTCATTGGTGTACTCGTCGCCGTCATGCTTGAGGCCATGCGCGCTAATCGTGCCCAGTCCACCCGACGCGTTCACGATCACGCCGACGTTTCTCGGCAAGCGAATGTTGGCTTGCCCGACGCCGCCCTCAATATCGGCAGTGAGATCGTTTTTGCGATCACCCGTTAAATCCACGTCGACTTGTCCCGCGCCCATATCCAGATTGAGCCGGGTCACATCGATGTCTCGCAGCCGCAGATTGCCGCGGCCTGCGCCCATGTTGATTTTTATTTCCAGCGGAATGTCGTTGGCGAAATGCAGCGTCCAGTGATTATCCGTGGTCGTGCGTATATGACTCTCGGAATCGTCTTGCGAGATGCGCAGGTCGCCGACCGTCCCTGAGACGGAATAATCTACTCTGGGCGAGCCGGAAGAAGACCGATACTCAAAATCAGACTCAAGCAGATGGCTTGAGCCGCCGCTCAAGTTGAGCTCACCTGCGCCCATATCCAGACTCGCGCGGACCGTCTTGGCGTCTTGCAGGTCGACGGTGTGCGATTGATGTTGCATCGCGTAGACCGTGCCTCCGCGCCAACGGTTGAATCTCCGCCCATGCGAGAGCAGCACCACCAACACAATCACCAATGCGATCGCGGCAATCGTACCTCCCACGGAGGTGCTCAATTGCGATTCCGGATGATTGCGGCGCTGCCAACTGTCAAAAATCTTCCCTAGCCCAACGAAGATGAGAATCAGTGGCCAATAATTCAGAAAAAAGGGCCATGCATCAAACTCTGGATGCCAGTTCGCGTAGAGAAAGATCCCGCCGATCGCAATCAGGATGATGGGACCGAATAGAGACACACGCCGAGGAGCGCCTTCTTGAGCCATCACACACCTCTTCAACCTGTACTACGCACAAATTCAGAAAAAAGTTCAGCAATTGAGAAATAAACTGTCGGTTGTGAACAATACTGTCCCTTCCTGGGATGGTCAACGACCGAAGCGATTCATCCAGCTGCATAAGCGGCCTCTACGCTTGTGCTAGAGTTCGGCGAACAACCAAGCCCTACAACGAAGGATAGGACCGATCTTCTACAAGCCAGTACAAGGAACTGCGATGGCAAATTTTGAAAGAGTCATCTGGATTGTTTTGGATAGCGTAGGTATCGGCGAGTTGCCCGATGCGGCGGACTACGGCGATGTCGGCCGCACTACGCTCGGACACATCGCCGAATCGCGGCCGCTGCTGTTGCCAAACCTGCAGACGCTTGGGCTAGCAAATATTGCGCCTCTCGCGCATCTGGCTCCCGCTGCATCGCCGATTGGCGCATATGGCAAGGGCGCAACGCACTCCCCAGGCAAAGATACGACCACCGGCCACTGGGAGATGGCAGGAGTTTGGCTGGATCAGGCATTCCCTACATATCCGCACGGCTTCCCACAAGAATTGATCGCGGAATTTGAAAAGCAGATTGGGCGAGGAACACTCGGAAACAAGCCCGCATCGGGCACGGAAATTATCAAGGAACTCGGCGAAGAGCATGTGCGCACTGGCAAGCCGATCGTTTACACCTCGGGCGACAGCGTCTTTCAGATTGCCGCGCACGAAGATGTGATTCCGATCGCTGAGCTTTATCGCATGTGTAAAATCGCGCGGAAATTGCTCGATGGCCCAAATCGCGTGGGGAGAGTGATCGCGCGTCCCTTTGCCGGCGCCGTTGGACATTTTGCGCGTACGACCCGGCGGCACGATTACGCGGTCGATCCGCCGAAGCCCATGCTGTTGGACGTGCTGGCAGACAGCGGCGTCTCTGTGTTTGGTATTGGAAAGATTCATGACATCTATAACGGCCGCGGCGTGCAGAAATACGTCACGACAACGGGCAATGCGGACGGAATGGCGAAGCTGACCACAGCCCTGCTGGAACAGAAGGACGGCCTGATTTTTTGCAACCTCGTCGATTTCGACATGCTCTACGGACACCGCAAAGATGTGGAAGGATTCGCGGAGTCGCTCGAAGAGTTCGACCGAGTGCTGGGACCATTTATGAAATTGATGAGCGCTTCGGATCTGCTGATCATCACGGCGGACCACGGGTGCGACCCCGATACCCGCTGGCCGACAACTGATCACTCCCGCGAATACGTCCCGATTTTGGCGTATTCGCCGGGATCCGCAGCAGGCGTGAACCTCGGCATCCGCCAAACTTTGGCGGACATGGGCCAGACTATCGCCCAGAATTTTGGAACGGAGATTCCTCACGGGAAAAGCTTCCTGGCCGAGATCAGCCACGACAACGGAGCTTCTGCAAGCTGAGAGATTTCAGCTCGACCGTAGGCGCATCAGCTGACACGTAGTGGCGCGGCATGCTTACCCTGCTTGCCTTGAGCAACGAAGGGAGCCTCGAAGGGCTGTGCCCACCCGATCAGGCATCGCTCCTGGAGCCGACCGAGGTTGTAATTTTAAGTTCCGCCCGGACGTACTAATAGACGAGCTGACTGACCGGGATTGGGTGCGAAACTACCTATTTTCTTTAGCTTAGCGCATCATGACTTCCTAACGTGGTAGGTGCCAAACTAACAGCGCAGAGTGGAAGTGGTCTCTCGCGGAGGGAGCAACGGTATGGATATGTTCAGAAAAGGCGGCGATGCCGAGTTCGAAATGAAAAGAGCCGCTCCGTTTTTGAAGTTGGGTGTTGTTGCGATTGGCGTGATTCTCGTGTTGCTGGTCATGGGGCTGTTCCTACTTCGCGTGACGCGGATTGAACCAGGACACGTCGGTGTTCAAATCAATCTGGCGGGAAACCAGCGCGGCGCGTCTGAGATTCCGGTACGCACGGGCTGGGTAGTCTATTCTCCACTCAGCACGGAGATCATCGAGTTCCCCACCTACGTGCAAACCGTGAAATGGACTAAGGACACCAACGAGGGGCATCCCATCAACGAAGAGATGGGCTTCAACTCCAAGGAAGGCATGGAAATTTATGTGGACGTTTCGCTGTCTTACGCGATCGAGCCCTCGAAAGTCCCGGATTTCTACGTGAAGTATCGCGTCTCAGACATGGATACCTTCACGCACGGCATCCTGCGCGATGTGGTACGCAATTCGCTGAACGAAGTAGCGTCCACCTACGCGGTGGAAGACATCTATGGGGAGAAAAAAGCGGAGTTTCTGCGCAAGGTACAGTCGCAAATCGAGCAAAAAATGGCGCCGGTAGGTGTGAGCGTGCAGCAGTTCGGCTTCATCGGAGCTCCCCGCGTGCCGTCCGTGATCGCGGCCGCGATAACCGCAAAGGCGCAAGCCATTCAAAAGTCTGAGCAAGCCAGAAACGAACTGGCGACAACGCAAGCCGAAGCCGCAAAAAAAATCGCGGAAGCAGAAGGCGATGCCAAATCGCTGGTAACGCGTGCGCAAGGCGAAGCCGATGCCAATCGCATCCGTCAGAATTCGCTAACGCCGCAGCTCCTGGAATTACGGCGCATCGAAAACAGCCGCGCGCTGATCGACAAATGGAACGGTCAGCTGCCCACAGTCGAAGCAGGTCAAGGCAGCGGGATGATCCTGCAGCTTCCAAAGCCACAATAGCCAAAGCGCGGGATCACCCGATAAACACACCCATATCGGGTTAATGATCCGGCTGGTCCCGCGATCCACCACACACACAGAATGTACCGTCGCCAACGGCGACAGCAGGGGCAAATCTGTCTAAGTTCTCGCAGCGCGCTTCAACTAATTCGTCTGTCGAGACACCGACGTCTGGTCACCAGACCGCACAGCGCCCGTGATTTCGGATGTCTTGCGCCAATCTACGTCATTGACGTCGACTCCGCCCTTGCGCCCCTGCGTGTCCACAAACATCAACAAGTCACCGTCTCTCTGGTACTTAGTCACCTCATAAGTTTCGTTGGACTTCAGCACCAGCACGGTAAGTCTTTCAATCGTCTGACGTTCGCCGGGTTGCGGCACAATGACCTGAACGCTTTCCGCGCTTTTGCTAGCGGTCGTGGGTTCAGTCGCCGTCGTCGCACTTGTGGGACTCACACTCTGGACCGCGGCAAGTTGCATCACGTTTGCCTGAGGCTTTGCACTATAGGAGTACGAAGCCGGCCGCGAACTAGCGGCGTACGACGGGCGGTCTGGATGCATCACGCTTTGCGGCAGGACGATGTCATCCATCAACCGCAACTCCAGCGGCTCCTCACCCTTCAACGTCGGCCTCGGCCCGCGGAAGGGCAAGCTGATCACCTTCCACGGCCACATTGGCGGAATCATCCACTCCACGGTGTCGCGTGTGGCATGCCCTTTGCCATCGATGTCACCTTGTTTATCTACCTTGTACCCGCGAGCCTGAATCACCTTTGCCGGTAAAGGCAGGTCACCGTTGGGCAGCACTATCCTGTCAAACGTAATCCTCAGGTAGCCTTTTCCAACGAAGTGCCCTGGCTCCTTTTCGGCTTCCAGGTGTCCTCCCAGCATGCTGCCCCTGGGGAACATCGGCTTGCCAAACTCCTGCATGGTTCTCAGGTGGCACAGCACGGGGTCACCAACTGCAGCCGTCGCCGAAGAAAAATTCGGCTCGTCCAAAGTACATTGCAATAGCGTCCCGGCCGGAACGAGTTGATCCTGAGCACGGATCACCGTTGCCGACGCCAGTAGCGCCGTCGCACCCACCAAACTTCCGATGAGGCGTTTCATGTCATCCTCCAGCTTGTAGTTGTCTTCAAGCGGCAAGGCGAGCTAGCCGCTTCCGCCGACGGAAACGTCCGAACGTTTCCAACAGGACACTCAGAGATCTCCCCCGGTTGTCGGACCCCAACCCAGGGGGATTTAGAAAGTCGCTCAGAAAATGCTGTCTTCCTTAGGCGTGGGGCATTCTCTACGCGTTTTCTTCCAAGGCTGCCAAGTGATTTAGTCCCGGGTCTTGCCAGACCCGGTGAGACCCGCCTTAGCAAATTCTGTGGAAAACCGCCTTCGCGAGCTTATCCATCTATCGCCATCATACGAAAGGAGTTGTGCGTTGCGGTCACGTCTAAAATCGCCCATATCGCTCTGTATTCGTCCAATCGAGTTGGACACCGGGCGCCCCAAGAGGTAAGATGGGGTTGTCCGTTGTGCCCCCAACCCTAAGGAGTGTCATGAAACGCTTAGTTCCAATACCTAAGGGCCTTACCGACCACATGAAGCGAGCCGGAGAGACCGGCATAGGCTATCAGGTCGTTTCCGTAGAGCTCCGAGACGGTCGAGCATTCGATCAGGTCGTAACAAGCGAGGGCTGCATCATCGAAGTCCGCGGGTTCAAGGAAATTCCCTTTGCCCCCGAGGAAGTAGCCGCGGTGAACGTGAACCACAAGCGTTGGAATTTCCGAGCTGGTTCAGAAGTGCGCCCCAAAGCTCGCGCAGCGACCGCTTGATCCTGCCGTTCCTCTATTGCCTTTCAATCCAAATTCCTCTGCGCTAACATCGCTGCATTTTGCGAAAGCCAAATTAGACTGGAAGACCCAATCGTGGCGAATCGTGTGTCAATGCGATGGTTTGGCGGCATGCTGGTGCTGACATTTTTTTTCCAGCTCATGACCATCGACACTGGCGTGGCGCGTCAGCAGCCGAATCCCTCAACTCCCCCCGTGCATTTGACCGCGGAACAAGATCATCAGCGAACCATGGATGCGCTGCACATCGCTACCCTGCGTCGTGGCGCCGACGGCGATCCGAAATCCCCCAATGCCGCGAACTACGATGAGGAGAAAGCCAAACCCGATCCCAAATTGCCCGACCCGCTGACGCTGAATGACGGAAAAAAGGTGGCAACGGCCAAAGTATGGTGGGATGTGCGCCGGCCCGAGATTGTCGAGTATTTTGCCCGTGAAATCTATGGCCGCGCCCCGAAGGTAACTCCGAAAGTCACCTGGGAAGTAACAAGCACGCTCCGCGAATTGAACGGCGATGTTCCGGTTGTCACCAAGAAGCTTGTCGGCCACGTAGACAATTCCTCCTACCCCGCCATCAGCGTCGATATTCAACTCACCTTGACCACGCCGGTAAACGCACTCGGCCCGGTGCCGGTAATGATGGAACTGAGCTTCAGCCCTGAGTTTCTGGCCGCAATCGCGAAGCGCTATCCAGAGATGACCGCCGCCGGCACCAAGGGGCCGACTTGGCAGCAGCAAGTCTTAGCAAAAGGCTGGGGCTATGCCGTTCTAATCCCCACCAGCGTCCAAGCCGATAAGGGCGATGGACTAACAGAAGGCATCATCGGTCTCGTAAACAAAGGCCAGCCGCGCAAGCTCGACGATTGGGGCGCCCTCCGCGCGTGGGCTTGGGGTGCAAGCCGCGCGATGGACTATTTCGAGACAGACAAAGCTGTCGACGCTCATCAAATCGGCATCGAAGGCCATTCTCGCTATGGCAAAGCGGCGCTGGTGACGATGGCCTACGATCCGCGGTACGCGATTGCTTATGTGAGTTCTTCCGGAGCAGGCGGAGCCGCTCTCTGGCGCAGGAATTTTGGCGAGCAAATCGGCAACGTCGCAGGCATCGGCGAATATCACTGGATGGCGGGAAATTTCTTGAAGTATGCCGGGCCGCTCACACCCAACGACTTGCCGATCGACTCGCATGAACTGATCGCGCTCGCCGCGCCGCGCCCTGTATTTATCGGCGCAGGCGCGACGCAAGGCGATGGCTGGGTGGACGCCCGCGGAATGTTCCTGGCCACAGCTGCCGCAGGACCGGTCTACGTTCTTCTCGGGAAAAAAGATCTGGGCACTTCAGAATTTCCGCCGATCGAAACTCCGCTCATCGACGGCGACCTTGCCTACCGGCAACACAGCGGCGGCCATACGCCCGCCCCCAATTGGCCCACATTCCTCACCTTTGCCAGCCGCTACATCAAAGGCCCCGGAGTCTCGGCTACGGCAATACCTGAGTAATTTTCACGGAAGGGACATCAAAAAAAATTAGTTTTGCGACTCGCTCCATTTTCACCGGCTCGCAAGCGCATCAATGCTTTTTAAGCTCCGCAGTCCAATTGTCCAGCAGCGTCAACGGCGACGAATTGTCGGAGACCAGCGAATTGATCACGAATCTCCCGTCGGGGGTCACATCGTACTGGGTACTGACGAAAGTAGGCGCAATAACCCGCGTCTGAAACAAGACGCGTGGCGCGCTCGCCGACTTCTTCTCTGCATCAAAAGCGACGCTCATCAACTTCCTGTCTGGCGCAATGTATGTAATTTCCCGGCCATCTCGGCTCCAGACCGCCTGTGAACCGCCGCCGCTCGATATCTGAATCCGTCCACTCGAACCTGGGAACGGCTGTACGGCAATTCCATCGAAACCCGTGTAAGCGATCCATTTGCCATCTGGAGAGAATCGAGCCTCCGCCCCGGGAGACGCAATCTCTGAGACCTGATGGTCTGCGTGCGAGTAGACCCAGAGTGCCGCTCGCCGTTCAAGATTCAAGTAGGAAATATGATTGTCTGGCGACCAATCGAGATGGCGCATCTTGGCCCCTTTTACGAGAAGCTGAGGAGCAGAAGATCCATCTAATGGAACCTCGTATAAATAGGAAACGTTTCCCGTTCCCGTTACATACGCGATTCTCTTTCCGTCGTGCGACCAAGTGGACTCCTCTTCGCTTCCTCCATCGGTGACGGGCGTGGAAACGCCTCTCTCCAAGTCGTATACCTTCAGAAAATACTTTCCATTCCTCGCGTCATCAGAAGAAACCAGCAACTTCCGGCCATCCGGCGACACTCTCGGATAACTATACCCGCTCACCGGGATCTGACTCAGTTCCTTGCCCGCCCTGTCAAACCAAATGAGCCGGGTATTCGCGTCCGCTGCAGACTGAAACACCAGCAAACCGGTCTGCGATATCGAAAACCCAGAATGCATGAATCCCGTATCTGTTGACATCTCTTGTTCCACGACGGGCTCGATAGTTCCGCTGAGTTCCATTCTCCCAGCATCGAATGGTTGCGCCATCAAGCTGCGGTCTCGGACAAAGAGCAAATGCCCGGAGGCAAATGCCACGTTGCTCAGTATCTCTGTGGAAACCAGTTTCGATTCCCCAGTACTAAGCGATCCAGCGTAGATCCCATTGCTCTGGGTAACCGCGGGGCCGCTCCAATCGACAAGGTACAAAAAGTGGTTGCCATCCGGCAGAAAATAAGGCCACCGGTGCCCCTCGCCACTCCCTTCGCGAGCAGTCTTTGTCACCTGCCTGGCTTCTCCACCGCGGTCCGCAACCTCATAAAGCGGTCCAGTGATCGCCGGAGCAAACAAAATGTCTCCACCCCGGTTCCATGTGCCGCCACGGCCCGTCGGCGCGCCGCAGAGTATCTTCAGGGCGCCGCTTTCTGGGTCGAGTATTCTGAGCTTCCCATCTGCAAAGAATCCCACACGACGGCTATCTGGCGACCAGAAGGGATACATCGCGCCCTCGGTTCCGCTAAACTCCTGCGCGCTGGCAACCGAGAGCGAGCGTACCCAAAGCGTGCTCTTACCCTCTTGGCTCACCGCGACAAACGCAAGGCGCGTGCCATCTGGGGACACAGCGAAATTGTGAGCCTCATAAGACGAATTCGAGGGCGGCAACAATGACGATCGCACAGTGTGCGCCGTCTCCGTCGCGCTTCGGCTGTAGCTCCAAATCAATACCACCACAGCAAGGAGCAGCCCCGCCGACCATGCCAGACGTTCCCACATCCTTGACGTCGCCGGCACCGCAGCTGACGCGTGTGCCTCCGTGCTCGGATCCTCGATAGACTTCAGCCTGAGCTTTACGTCGTGCGCGGACTGCCATCGCTCCTCGGGGTCCTTTGCGAGGCAATCGCGCACCACTTGCTCCAGCGCCACGGGGCTTACCGGCTGAAGCTTCGAAATGGGCGCGGGGTCCGAGGTTAGGATCGCCGCGATCAGGCTCGCCTTTGACTTCCCCGAAAAGGCTGGCACTCCCGTCGCCATCTCATATAGCACTTCGCCGAAGCCAAATAGATCCGTCCGCGTATCTGCTTCTTTTCCTTCCAGTTGCTCCGGCGCCATGTAGCGGAATGTCCCTACGATAGTGCCCTGTTCCGTCAGTTTCCCCGGCGACCCTGTCAAGGTCTTCAGCGTTTCCGCTTCCGACGCGCTCCCGCCACTCCACTTCGCCAAACCGAAATCCAGCAGCTTCGCCCCAGACTTGGTCAGCATAATGTTGGAGGGTTTCAAATCGCGGTGGATCACCCCGCTGCGATGGGCTTTCTCTAGCGCTTCTGCAATCTCAATCCCATATCGCAGCAACAATTTCGTCGGTAGTGGCCCCTTTTCCAGCCGTTTCTCAAGCGTATCGCCTTCGACATACTCCAAAACAAGATACTCAACGCCATCCTGATTTCCCACGTCGTACAACGCACAAATGTTCGGGTGATTTAGTGAGGAAATCGTCCGCGCTTCGCGCTCGAATCGCTGCCGTCTTTCTTCATCCAGGGGAATGTTTGCGGGAAGAACCTTGATCGCTACGTCGCGGCCAAGCCGTGTATCCGTAGCGCGATACACCTCTCCCATCCCGCCCGCGCCCAGCGGGGCGACGATCTCGTAGGGTCCCAGTTTCGTGCCTGGAGAAAGCGCCATCGTTTGTTGCAAGTATACAGATTCGCCAGCCCAGAGGGCCTATAAGAGTAGGAACTAAGCCGAATCTGCAAATGAATACGCCGGAATGGCCGATCGAGGCGATAAACGAATACTCGCGCCTTAGCCTATTTCGCTTAACGGAAAGGCAGGATGTTACATCCAGTCGGGCGAATCACCCGAGATTCTATATTTCAACTAGTTCCCCGAAGCGGACGCCGGACTGCCCGGCGCGTAGTACCCGTTGCGGGTGCGCGCCACTAGCTTGCCGCGGCCACGCGGCGGAATCACCTGCACACTCACCGTGCGGAACGTTCCATCTTTCTTGGTGTTCGAAGGATAGTAGGCCAGCGTGTACTGATTGCGAATGTCATGGGCTACCTGCTCGCAGATGGCGTGCACGTCATCAACGCTTTCTGGAAAAAATGCCAGTCCGCCCGACGCTTCGGCGATATGCCTTAGCGCTTTCATCGCATTATTCTTGTCTTTTCTCTTTTCCTCGCCGAGCAGCCCGATCGTATAGATCACCGTGTCGGTCTTCTGAATTTCGCGAATGGTCTTTTCCAGAGAGTTGTGGCTCGCGTTGTCTTCTCCATCCGTAACCACAAGAAGTACGCGCTTGTCTTTGCCGGCTTTCTTCAGATGATCGATCGAGCCGATGATCGCGTCATAGAGCGCCGTACTGCCTCGCGAATCGATGCGCTCCAGCGCTTCCTTCAATTCCGGAATGTTGTTGCTGAAATCCTTATCAAGGTCCAGATAGAAATCGTCGTTGAAGTTCACCACGAAAGCTTCGTCCTGCGGGTTGCTGGACTCCACCAGCGTCAGCGCCGCTTCGTTCACGCGCGGCCGCTTGTCGCGCATGCTCCCGCTATTGTCGATAACGAGCCCCATACTGACAGGAACATCCTCGCGCTTGAAAACAGTAAGCTTCTGCTCAACTTTGTCTTCGAAAATGCGAAAATTCTCGGCCTTCAAACCGTCCGCGAACTTGTCGCGATCATCCAGCACGCTGGTGTGCAGCACCACCAGCCCAACGTCCACCTTGATGACCGAACCCTGTTTCCCTGCATTGGGATCTTGCCCTGGAGGAAGCGGCTGCGCACTCGGAATGGGAATTTGTGCAATCGCCGGCGAGAGCAAAAATCCCGCCGCACAAAGAAGCACAAGAAGACGTGATAACGAAGAAATGCTCAAGAACGAAACGTTAGTGGCTGGGCGCGTAATACCCTGTCTTGGAGAAAACATTGAGCGGCGGCAGCCCTTTCGGAGCCCGCAGCCGTATCTTGATTTTTCTCCATCGTGCATCATGCGCTTTATTGCTCGGCCGATATCCCAGGACATATTGATTTCGCAGCTCCATGCCAATTTTTGAGGCAATGTCCGGAAGGTCTTCTAACCTCTCAACCGGGAATACGCGGCCCCCCGTCATCTCCGTGATTTCAGAAAGCAACGATGGACCGTTCAGTTCTTCCGGCGTCCGGTTCCGATATCCAAGCGCGTCAAAGATGCCGACTGCATAGAGCTGGGTGTCCGCTTCCTTCACCAGGCGCTTGATATCGCTCTCATTGTAGCGGCTATGATTATCTCCTCCATCGGATAAGATGAGCAAGGCGCGTTTGCCGTTGTGTGCACCCCTCATTTGGCTCAACCCGAGGTAGAGCGCATCCAGCAATGCTGTGCGGCCCTTCGCGGACGTCAGCATCAGGCTGCTCTGCAAATCTTCCACGCTGTTCGTGAACGCGCTTGTCAGCTCTGCCCGCTCGTTGAAGCTCACCAGGAAAAATTCGTCCTGCGGATTGGCCGTCTTGAAGAATTGCACCGCGGCTTCCCGCGCTTTCCCAACCTTATTCGCCATGCTCCCGCTGAAATCAAAAATCACGCCAATCGAGATCGGCACGTCTTCGGCGGAAAACGTCACCACTTCCTGTTCCACGTTGTCTTCGAAGACACGAAAATTCTCCATCTCCAGGCCCGTCACCAAGCGATTGTAAGGATCCGTAACGGTCACGTTGACCAGCGCGAGGTCCACGTCCATTTTCAAAGTTCGTCCAGGCTTCAGCACTTGCCCAGGCGTGTTCTTCTTTACGCTATCCTTGGGCTTCTTCTCATTCTGCTTGTCTGGATCTTGCTTGGTGTCGTCGGCGGGAGATTGGGGCGGAGGTGGGGCCTGGGGTTGCGCTGGGGATTGCGCACCGAATTGCGCTTGTTGCGCGGCTAGAATTGCCGTGTGAGACACGACAAGGCAGGCAAGTACCAGCACTACAACGGAAAATATAAAAACGCGAAAACTGTGCCTATCGCGTTTCACGGCACCCCCATCGTTCCGGTTACCCGAAACGGCCGCGCGGCTCGGACTACGCGTGATTCTACCACTCATACATCCGAAGACAAGGCCAATCCTGTACCAACTCGCCGCTGGGACTCGCCAGCTCAGCCCATCGCCGGTCTCCGTTCGGCAGACCAGCCATCGGCTCGATGGGTAACGAACAGCTTGGGAATTCCCCAGCTTAAAGACTAAGGCCAGTGCCCAAATATTCCCGAATGTGCGAGACTCGGAGCCTTAGGAGACCACGCTGCATGAGTTCGGCTAATCCAGAAGTCGTCATCGTCATTCCCGCCCGCTTTGGGTCCACACGTCTGCCAGGCAAACCTCTCGTCTCACTCGCTGGCAAGCCGATGATTCAGCACGTCTATGAGCGGTCCAAGCTAGCCACTCGATCCAGCCGTGTCATTGTTGCCACCGACGATGAACGCATTGTGAAAGCCGTCGAAAGCTTCGGCGGCACCGCCCGCATGACCCGCCACGACCATCGCACCGGCACCGAGCGTGTCGCCGAAGTCGCGGCCCACGAAAAGGGCGACATCTTCGTGAATGTTCAGGGAGACGAACCGCTCCTTGACCCCGTCTCCGTCGATACCGCGATCGAAGCCCTTCTCGAAGAGCCCGCCGCCTCCATCGCGACGGTAGCCACCCCGATCAAAACTCCCGCCGACATCATGGACCCCAACGTCATAAAAACCGTCCTCGATTTCGACAACAACGGTCTCTATTTCTCGCGCGCGCCAATTCCCTGGGTGCGCGACACTGCCAGCAAAATTCAGGTCCGCCACCTGAAGCACCTCGGCCTCTACGTCTTCCAGCGCGACGCCCTCCTCGAATATCCGACCCTCCCGCAGGGCGAACTCGAACGCATCGAACAGCTCGAACAGCTTCGATGGCTCGAAAACGGCTGGAAAATTCGCGTAGCCGAAGTCGAACACGACGCGGTAAGCGTGGACGTCCCGGATGACGTCGCCCGCGTCGAAAAGCTCCTCCAAAAATAAAACCGCCCGGCTCGCGAAAGCCGGGCGGCTCTACTCCTGCCTGTTTGCTTGAAACGAAACTACGGCGTCTGCGGCGTCAGCACACCAGCAACGATTCGCGTAGTTTGAGCCGACACAAACAGAATGGTGTTATTAGCAGCCACGTAAGCAAACGCCGGTATCGGCGCAGCCGCCGCAGTTGCCAGGTTTACGGTAAGTGTGTTGTGCCCCGTCCCGTCCCCGCTGAGCTTCAGTGATCCCCCTTGCGTGACGCCCGTATTCGTGGCCCCGCCTTCGTTGAGGTCGATGGTGCCGGTGAGAACAGTGGTCGCCAACGTCGTGGCTCCAACGAGATCTTCTTCGCCTGAAGCGTTGGTCACCCCGCTCCAGTTCATGGCATAGTTTCCATTCAGCGAGGCATTACTGATCGTGCCCGTTCCCTGCGCCAGCATCGAGCCATCCTCGACAATGTTGAGGCTCTGATCCTGGATGACCGCTTGCGTGGGGGAGATGAGATAAAAGACGTAGCTAAAGCTATCCGTCAATCCGGCAACTTTGAACGTTACGGTTCCGCGTCCGTTGCCTGAAGGATCGACGGTATACGTTCCGGTGCTCGCAGCGTTGCTCGAGAGCTGGCCACCGTTGTTGTTATCCACAAGGATCGTGGTAAGGTTTCCGCCGTTTGTGGTGAACCTGCCGCCACGCGTCAAGGGGTTAGCCACCGCGACTGTCGAGCCACCCATCACGTAAACAAAGCCGCCGCTGATCCCCGCCGCCGTCGTTGGAATGTTCGACTGGGAAAGTGAATCCCCTGCAAGCGTGCCGCCAGAGGAAGTCTCCAGGAACTTCACCTGGTTGGGTCCGACGATGTAGAATATGCCCGTGATTCCGCCTATGGCGAACTGACCGCGCCCAAACGTTGCCAAATCGCCTGGGTGCGCCCCGTCGGGCCCATAGGACCCGGAAATCGTCGCGGCCCCCGCTACGCCACCATTGACGGTGCCTGCGTCATTGTCGTCCGCGAACCCCGAAAACCCCCCACCGCTATTCGATTTAAGCTGGCCCACCACAGATTCCGCGGCACCGCTCGGATCAACGCCAGAAAAGTCGAAGGCATAATTGCCCGCAATCCCGGAAATCTGGAACGAAGCCGGGTTTTGTTTCACAAAGCTGCCGTTCCCTGCGGATTGTCCATCGGCTGGCATGTCCACGAAGTATCCATTTGTCGACGAAGTCAGCGTGATACTAAACGTCAGTATCCCGGTGCTATCCGTCAAACTCAGTGTGCCTCGCCCATCTCCGTTGACCGTGTAGCTGCCGGCACTAAAATCGAATTCATTGCTGCCGTTTTGGAAGATAGTGATGTCCTCGGCCCCACCCGTAATGTTTCCCTTTCCATCCGCGATAAAAGATCCCACTCGCGTGTAAGGCTCAGTGGCGAGATTCCCAGTGTTGGCGGTCGTACCCGTCATGGAAAACGCATATTGTCCTTGCAGGTCGCTGTTCGAGAACCCAATAGGCGGAGGCGGAGGCGTTATCGATCCGCCGCCGCTGCTGCAAGCGCCCGCCCACAATGCGAGAGCGCAGACGCCAAGAACCAGCGCGCGCTTCACTGGGCACCTCCCAAAATCGAACGCGTCTTCACCGGTCCTTCAAGCCGCGGTGCCAGCGGAAGACCCTTCGCATTCCGCAGCGTGACCGTTTGATTCCCCTTCTGCAAAATTCGCGCAAGAAATACATTTCCATTTCCATAATTGTGGTTCGCGCCGACGATCTTCACCGAATCGCCAGCCGCCAGGGACACGTTATTGATCTTCAGTCTGTCCGCATTCCCAAGTTGCACGTCAACCATCCCGGAAGAAGTCTTAATGGTTGCATGCGGTCCGATCGGTGCAACCTCGGAACCGCGCGTGAACGACACCACTGTTCCCTGAATTTGCGTCTCGCGGCTCGAATCGTAAGAAAAACTGGCCTGCGAAACCACCGCCTGATTTTGCTGCGCGCCAGTAAAAGATGCGGATAGAAGAGCTACGGCAAATGCGGCACTGCCCAAGTACAATCGTTTTTTCAATTTCATTAGCCTTTCTCCACGCTAGAAAAAACTTCGAAGAACCCTCGGAATCGCTACACCGCCCTTAACTCGCGGCACTACGCAGATGTACCACTGTTTGGATGTTGAAAGACCGCAAACAGTTCCCCCAGAAAAACATTTTGTTCAAATCGACAACACTTCCGTTCCCAACAGGAACGCGCACAAGCTCCGCCCCACAAAAAGCAAACCCGCGCCACCCAAAAAAGTTTCGCGGCATTCATTTCTGATCGCGCCACCCGCGGGCGCACTCCCGCATCAATTCCAGTTCCCCGCTTTGAATTTACAAGTTCCCTTAATTTATCGGATTCATTCTTCGATTTGACACCCGCTCGCATTCCGATGATAATTATGCGTACGTCACTCCTGTGGAGGGCTGATAAGCTCGCGCTCTGGGGAATCCCAAGCAAGAGCTGCATGGATGGCGCCAAAATATATTTTTGTTACCGGCGGTGTTGTTTCCTCACTTGGAAAGGGAGTTGCAGCTTCCTCCATCGGTTGTCTCCTCGAAAGTCGCGGTTTCAAAGTCACCCTACAGAAATGCGATCCGTACCTGAACGTCGATCCCGGTACGATGAGCCCCTTTCAGCACGGTGAGGTCTTTGTCACCGAAGACGGCGCGGAAACCGACCTCGACCTCGGCCACTACGAGCGATTCACTCATGCCAAGCTTTCTCGCGACAACAACTGGACCACCGGCCGCATCTACGAAACCATCCTCACCAAGGAACGCCGCGGCGATTACCTCGGCAAAACCGTCCAGGTCATCCCGCACGTCACCGACGAAATCAAAGCCACCATCAAAAAAGTCTCTGATGAAGTAGACGTAGTCATCGTCGAAATCGGCGGCACCGTCGGCGACATTGAATCGCTTCCCTTCCTCGAAGCCATTCGCCAAATGCGCCTCGAACTCGGCGTCGAAAATACGCTCTTCGTCCACGTCACTCTGGTCCCTTTCATCGCCGCCGCCGGCGAACTGAAAACCAAGCCCACACAGCACAGCGTAAAGGAAATGCTCGGCATCGGTATCCAACCCGACATTCTGCTTTGCCGCAGCGATCGCCACATCCCCGCCGACCTCAAAAAGAAAATCGCCCTCTTCTGCAACGTAGCCGAAGCATGTGTCATTTCCATGGAAGATGTAGACACCATATACGCCGTCCCGGTGGAACTCAGTCGCGAAGGTCTCGACGCACAAATCCTGCGCCACATGAAGTTGGAAGACCGGCCCTCGGACATGCGCCCCTGGCTCGACCTCGTCTACCGCATGCACAATCCCGCCGGAGAAATTCGCATCGCCGTTGTCGGCAAATATGTCCAGCTCGAAGACGCTTACAAAAGCCTCCGCGAAGCCCTTCTCCACGGCGGCCTGGCCCATAATCAAAAAACGGTCCTCGAATGGATTGAAGCCGAAGAGATTGACTCCCCCGAAGCCGCCGCCGCACGCCTGCGCGGCTACGATGGCATTCTGGTCCCTGGCGGTTTCGGCAAGCGCGGCATCGCAGGTATGGTCCACACCATTCAATACGCCCGCGAAAATAAAGTTCCGTTCTTCGGCATCTGCCTCGGCATGCAATGTGCCACGATCGAATACGCCCGCGATGCCGCCGGCCTAAAACAGGCCGACAGCACAGAATTCGATCCGCAAACGCCCCACCGTGTTATTTACAAGCTGCGCGAACTCCTCGGCGTAGACGAAATGGGTGGCACCATGCGCCTCGGTGCATGGCCCTGCAAACTCGAACCCGGCTCCTTCGCCGCGAAAGCCTACGGCAAAACCGAAATCAGCGAGCGCCACCGCCACCGTTACGAATTTAATCGCGACTACGAAAAAACTCTAACGAATGCCGGCCTCCGCATCACCGGCCGCACCCCCGACGAAAATTACGTCGAAATCATCGAAGCCCCCGAACACCCCTGGTTCCTCGGCTGCCAATTCCACCCCGAATTCAAATCCAAGCCGCTCGAACCACATCCGCTCTTCGCCGCCTTCATAGGCGCCGCCCTGGAACACAAAAAAATTCTGTCGCGTCCCGCAACAGGTCCCCAGCGGCCCCAGGCCGTAGGCGCCGCCCCCCACGCCAACGCCTAATCCATCCTTTCGGCCTGTGTAGGGGCACGATTCATCGTGCCCGCCTGTGCAACACCCTCACCACTGCTTGCAAATAGTCTGCATCTCAATTTAAAACCAATTCATCTATTCGGTGCGAGTCGAGCGAATAGCACTTCCTAAGCATCGATTCCTCGCGCGGGCCCCTTAACCGGACTTACCGATTTTGCTGCGCTTGGTGCTTCCTCCAGGCCACTGCGCTCAGCCGAATTGACGGGAGTTCTTCAACCCTAATCAACGTAATCAAATTCATGGGAGGAGCTTATGAAACGGTTTGCATTTTTGCTGATTGCAGTCGCAGCCCTGGCCGCCGTTCTCGCCTACATGCCCAACGCATCCGGACAGTCCGATGGAGACGCCTCCCCGATCTATGGAGTCAAAGTTCCCGCCGGATACCGCGATTGGAAAGTGATCGCCGTGGACCAACTTCTAGTACCCGGAAAAACCGACCAGTTGCGCGCTCAACTGGGCAACGACATAGCGATCAAGGCCTTTAAGGAAGGGACTCTCCCGTTCCCAGACGGTAGCATCATTGCCGCGATTCATTGGACTCGTGTCTTGTCGGAAGACAACAACAAAGCCCTGGCCTCTAAATTCCCCGGCGCTCAATCTTTCCTTGTCGGATCCCCCGTGAATGTCCAATTCATGGTCAAGGACTCAAAGAAGTACGCCGCGTCAGGCGGCTGGGGGTTCGCTGACTTTAAGGACGGAAAGCCTGGCGACAAGGCGCTACACGAACCCTGCTTCTCCTGTCACATCCCTGCGAAAGATCATGACTATGTCTTCACCCACTACGCACCTTAAACGAGGAAGGAATGGCATTGACGGTCCCAGCGACCGCCATCAAACACTGGGTGAGCAGCAAAGGAGTCCTCGCGCGTGAAGCGTACTCTGTCTTTTGTGATTTGGATCCGTCGAACAGTTTGGGTGGCGGCGCTTTTGGGAGTCTTCATCGTGATATTGCATTCACAAAAACCCGTTGTCTCAACAGCGAACGCCGCACTCGTCGACGAGGGTCCCATGCCGAGCTTGGATGGAGCCGTTGGCTGGCTCAACTCCACTCCTCTGAATCGGAAGTCACTCCGCGGAAAGGTTGTGCTGGTCAATTTTTGGACCTATACCTGTATCAACTCTATCCGGCCCCAGCCGTATATCGAGGCTTGGGTGACAAAGTATAGCGACGAAGGGTTTGTAGTGATCGGCGCACACACCCCGGAATTCTCGTTCGAGAAGGTACGCGAGAACGTGGAAACCGCCGTGCGCGATTTGAAGATTACCTATCCAGTGGCCATTGACACCAACTACGAGATTTGGCGAGCGTTCAACAACGAAGCTTGGCCTGCTCAATATCTCATCGATGCAAAAGGACGAATTCGCTACCACCACTTCGGGGAAGACAATTATGCCGAAATCGAGCGCGTCATCCAGGAGCTCCTGAAAGAAAACGGCACCACTGGTCTCGCTTCTGTCGCGACGAGCGTTTCCGCCGTTGGAATCGAGGCCCCTCCCGACTGGAAGGATGCGCGATCTCCCGAAACTTATATCGGATATCGCCAGGCCGAGAATTTCGCCTCGCCCGAAAAATTGCACAAGGATTCAGTCCAGATATTCAGCGTGCCCGCGAAGCTCTCCTTGAACCATTGGGGATTGAGCGGTTCGTGGAACGTCAATGCCGAGAGCGCCGTACTTGAGAAAGTGCCTGGAAACATCGTGTTCCGTTTCCACAGCCGCGACCTGCACTTGGTGCTTGCAGGCGCGATGGACGCCAAACCAGTCCGCTTCATCGTACGATTGGATGGTTCTGCCCCCGGCGAAAATCGCGGCGGGGACATTTCCCCGGACGGCTCCGGCGAAATTCGCGAGCCTCGTCTCTATCAGCTGATCCGGCAAAAAGGTCCAATTGTTGACCGAACCTTTGAGATCGAATTCCTCGATCCAGGTGTTCACGCTCTGGACTTCACGTTTGGTTAGCGACTTCGAGTAACGAAACGATTGGCAACGCTCTTCCGTCACGGACGAAACAAAGGATGGCACGACCCAGGAGGCAACGATGAGCACCGCCGCGGCAATTGACTTGAAGTTAGAGGTCGTCGTCATCCCTGTCTCGGATGTCGACCGCGCGAAAAAGTTTTACGCGCGGCTTGGGTGGCGCCTCGACGCCGACTTCCCTTTCGATAACGGCTTCCGGGTCGTCCAGTTCACGCCGTCCGGCTCCGGTTGCTCGGTCCAGTTCGGCACGAAGATCACATCGGCCGCGCCCGGCTCAGCCCAGGGCCTCTACCTGATCGTCTCCAACATCGCCGCTGCTCGTGCGGAGATCCTCAGCCGCGGTGTCGCGATCAGCGACGTATTCCACGCCGGTACGCCAGGCGCTCAATTCCAACCCGACGCCACCAGCGGCCGTGTCAGCGGACCAGCGCCTGATCACGCCACCTACAGCTCCTTCGCCACGTTCAAGGACCCGGATGGAAACGGCTGGCTGTTGCAGGAAGTCACGACGCGACTACCCGGCCGCATCGACCCTGCCTCGACTTCGTTCGGCTCCGTAAGCGACTTGGCCAGCGCGCTTCGGCGTGCGTCCGCCGCTCACGGCGAACATGAGAAACGCATCGGCAAAGCCGATCCAAACTGGCCCGACTGGTACGCCGAATACATCGTCGCAGAGCAAGCGGGAACAAAACTTCCAAGCTGAGCGGCGATCATGCACCACCAACCAACGTCCGCGCGTCCAAGCAGTGAGAACGCCCCCCTCACGCCAATACCCAATGTCGAGCATTCGTGCGGGCATCCTGTAGCTTGCCCCTGCGCGTGATACACATCAGTTCCGAAACTTTGAAGAACCTGCTCAAATACCATTCGGAAACTACTAACCCGCAGGACTACTTGGCTCCGGAAACGGTCGCTTGACTTCCGTGCGGCGCCGTCGTTTAATATGTTGCGCCGCCACATATGGACCAGACAACATCACAAGTGGAATGGAAAAAGGGCAGCGCCGAGATGCTCATCCTCTCGCTCGTCGAAGCCCGTCCGCGCCACGGCTACGAAATCAGCAAACTTATCGAGCAACGCTCTCGCGGCACTGTCCGTTTTCACGTCGCCTCGCTCTACCCGCTGCTCTACCGTCTTGAACATCGCGGCTGGCTGAGCGGACGCTGGGTGGAAAAGGACGGGCAGCGCCGTCGCCGTTACTATCGCTTGACCCGCCAGGGCCGAAAAGTCCTCGCTTCGCAGCTTCGCGGCTGGCGCGAATTTGTAGCGGGTATCAATCGCATCACGGAGGCAGAAAATGCCTGAATGGAGACCGGAAATTCTTCGTAGGCTTGCTCCGCTGAGACTCGCGCCAGCGCGTGAGGCCGAAATTGCCGACGAACTCGCGCAGCACCTCGAAGACCGCTACCAGGAACTGCTCGCGTTCGGTATTAGCAAAGAAGAAGCGAGCCTTACAGCCATAGAAGAACTTAAAGAGGAAGAGTTGCTCGCACGCGGGCTGCGGCCCGTCGAGACGGATTTGTATCGCGAACCTGTGACTTTGGGAAGGAGCGGCGCCAATTTTTTCTCCAGCATTCTTCAGGATATTCGTTACGCTCTCCGTATGCTTCGCAAATCTCCAGGCTTTACCGTCGTCGCCGTGCTCACGCTGGCGCTGGGGATCGGCGCGAACACCGCCATTTTCAGTTTCATTAATGGAATTTTGCTTCGTTCCTTGCCGGTGAAAGACCCTCAGCAACTCGTCGTCTTACGTTGGAGCTCACACACGCGTCCGAAATTAAAGGGTCACAGCGATTACGGCGACTGCTTGAATCTCTCGGGAGACTGCTCGTTTTCCCTCCCGTTTTTCAAAAATCTCCGTGACCACACCAGCGCTTTCTCCGGCATGGCCGCCTTCGCCGGCCCGCTCGACTATGATTTCAGCGGAAATGGGCCTGCGAGTATGGCGCAAGGCCAGTACGTCTCCGGAGATTTCTTCTCGACTCTAGGCGTCAATGCAATGCTAGGCCGCCCTCTCGGCGTATCCGACGATTCTCCTTCAGCGCCGCCGGCTATTGTGCTGAGTTTTTCTTATTGGCAACGCGCCTTTGGCGCGGACCGCTCAGCCGTCGGTCGCGCGGTGCGCTTGAACAATATATCTACCGTGATCGTCGGCGTTGCCGAGCCCCTCTTCACGAATTTGACGCCTGGCAAAACCATTGATTTCTTCATGCCGTTTTCGGTCGCTGATCGAATCCGGCCAGAGCATTGGGGACGCGGCGATCGCCTATCCGATGCGGGAGTCTGGTGGTCGGTCATTGTCGGCAGGCTGAAGCCGGGCGTTTCGCTCGAGCAAGCGCAGGCCGTCGCCACCACAATGTTCGTCAACGAAACAGCGCACGGCGCAAGCCCGTTTTTGAACGAAGCGGATGCTCCGGCCATCAAACTTCTTCCCGCGGCAGAGGGCCTGGATGGCGAGAGCAGCCAAATCGCACCAATGTTCTATCTGTTGATGTTTGCCGTTGGCCTCATCTTGCTGATTGCTTGCGCCAATGTCGCCGGATTGATGCTCGCGCGCTCGGCAACGCGTCAAAGGGAAATGGCCGTTCGTCTCGCACTGGGCGCGGGACGCGCGCGCATTGTGCGGCAATTGCTCACGGAAAGCTTGCTGCTCTCCCTGGTCGGCGGCGCGCTGGGAATTTTTCTATCCCTATGGGGGATCAAGGCGATCGTCGTGCTCTTTTCCACTGGGTACGAAGCTTTTCCCTTCGAGATTGTCCCGGACGGGCGCGTGCTGCTGTTTACCGTCGCCGTCACCTTTGCCGTGGGGATTTTATTTGGTCTCGCCCCCTCCCTGCGCGGCGCGCGCATTGATTTGACTCCTTCGTTGAAGCAAACAGCTTCGTTGCTTCCCGGCAGTGCTGCGCACGGCGGGCGCTGGTTCCGTTTGGGAAACGCGCTGGTTGTGGCGCAAGTAGCACTCTCCATTGTTGTGCTCATCGGCGCGGGATTGCTCGTCCGCACGTTGCGCAATCTTCACAATTTGAATCCCGGCTTTGACACGCGAAGTATTCTGCTCTTGGGTCTCAATCCCACGGCCGCTGGATACACAGCCCAGAAGACCGCGCAGCTTTATAGCGATTTGCAGCAGCGGTTTGCCGCGCTCCCTGGCGTGATTTCCGTGAGCTACTCGGAAGATTCCCTATTGAGCGGAAATTGGTCTAGTGACGACGTGCACCTCGACGGCGCGCCATCAAAACAAAACGTCGAAGCCGCCAGGCTTACTGTTGGCCCGAATTTTTTCTCCACCATGCGCATTCCGCTATTTGCTGGCCGCACGTTCAATTCCGCGGATTTCGCTGTGGCCTCGGCGATCATTTCCGCGAGGACTGCCGCGGAAGAGGCAGCGAGCAAAGCGAAGGCGACGGACGCCGGTAATCATGCGACCCCGGCGGTACTCAAGGCGAATCTGGCGCCTCTTCCCGTCATCATCAATGAAACGTTCGCAAGACAGTGTTTCCCGAATCAGAATCCACTGGGCAAGCATTTCAGCGACCCGCAGGAAGACAACGAACCGCCCATCGGTCCGCATTCCGGATACTTGATTGTGGGCATCGCCGGCGACGCAAAATACAATTCCCTGCGTCGTGAAATCAAACCGACCATGTACATGCCGCTCGTTAGCAATAGCGCGCATTTCGAATTGCGCACCGCCGCCGACCCGCTTGCTTTGGTGACACTTGTGCACGGCATCGTTTCCAGTGTGGATGATAATCTTCCGCTGTTCGATGTGCGCACGCAAACCGAGCAGATCGACCAAACACTTTTTCTGGAGCGTCTCATGGCGCGGATTTCGAGCACTTTCGCCTTGCTGGCCCTCGTCCTCGCGTGCATTGGCCTATACGGTTTGCTGTCCTACGAAGTGTCGCGCGGCACCCGCGAACTCGGAATCCGCATGGCGCTGGGCGCGCAGCGCCGCGATCTGTTGCGACTGGTTGTCGGTCAGGGAATTTTACTGGTTCTGATCGGCGCAGCGATTGGAATTGCGGCGGCGATTGGCGTCACGCGTTTTATGTCCACGATACTCTATGGAGTTCACGCGGACGATCCGCTGACATTCGCGGGCGTTGCGATTCTGCTGACGCTCGTGGCACTCGCCGCATGCTACATCCCCGCTCGCCGCGCCATGCGCGTCGACCCCACGGTGGCCTTGCGTTACGAATGAGCGACCACTGCAGACGCCGAAGAACTCAGCCAGTTCCGGGCCGACCACCGGCCACTCAGAACTTGGCCCGGGCCAGAAATCCAGTTCTGGAAGAGTCGCGGCGAGCCAACTCCCGATAAATCACCCGAGCGGAAACCGGACCACTCCAGCCATCGAGCAATTCTCCAAAACAAACCCGCCTATGCTATCTTCGATAACTTCGATGAATCCTGCTCACGACATTGCTCTTGGCTCGCTACGCCTCGGTATCGGCAACCCGCTGTTTCTGATAGCTGGACCTTGCGTGATTGAAAACGAAGGTCACGCCCGAAAAATGGCGGAAAAAGTAGCCAAGATTGCCTCCGACTGCGGCGTGCCCTACATCTTCAAAGCCTCTTACGACAAAGCCAACCGCTCCTCCGTGAAAGCCTTTCGCGGGCCGGGCCTCGCAGAAGGCTTGCGCATTCTCGGTAAAATCAAATCCGATTTGAAGCTCCCCATCCTGACCGACATTCACGAGCCCTCCCACGCCCAACTGGCCGCCGAAGTCTGCGACATTCTCCAAATTCCCGCATTCCTCGCCCGCCAAACCGATCTCCTCCTCGCCGCTGCCAAAACCGGCCGCATCGTCAACGTCAAAAAGCCCCAATTCGCCTCCCCATGGGAGATGGCCAATGTGGTCGAAAAAATCGCCAGCTCCGGCAACACAGACATCATCCTCACGGAACGCGGCGCGACCTTCGGCTACCAAAATCTAGTCGTGGATATGCGCTCCTTTCCTATCCTCCAGAAGCTGGGCTATCCCGTCGTCTTCGACGTAACCCATTCCGTCCAGCTTCCGGGAGGTCAAGGTCACGCCAGCGGCGGCCAGCCCGAATTCATCGAACCGCTAGCCCGCGCGGGCGTAGCCGCTGGTGTTGACGGCATCTTTCTCGAGACTCACGACAATCCCGCCGAGGCGCTTTCCGACGGCGCCAACGCCCTACCACTCTCGCAACTCCCCACTCTCCTAAAGCGCCTCAAGGAACTCTCAACAGTCGTCCGCCGCTGGAGCGTCCAGTGACCTCCACGAGCCTCTCTCTTTCCGGCCTCGTTCCCCCTGTAGGGGCGGGGCTTGCCCCGCCCGTCTTACGAACTCCGATCGTGAGACGCCATCTTCAGCTGGAGTATTCAACGCGCAATCTCGCTCCAATCTGCGAGCCCACCCCCACAGTGAGCTTAAGTCCTTTAAACGCAACGCTTACGAAATACCAGGGGGGCCCCCGCACGCCGAACTCTCTTGTAGTGGCGCAGCATGCTGCGCCCTCAACCCTCAGGCTTCTAATACTGACACGCTCAACAAACACCCACCTCACGGGCCGACTCCCTGTGAGCCTAAACCCTTTAAACGCAACGCTTACAAAATACCAGGGGGGCCCCCGCGCGCCGAACTCTCTCGTAGTGGCGCAGCATGCTGCGCCCTCAACCCTCAGGCTTCTAATACTGCCGCGCTCAACAAACACCCACCTCACGGGCCGACTCCCTGTGAGCCTAAACCCTTTAAACGCAACGCTTACAAAAACAAGGGGGGTGCTCGTTGAGTCTTGACACCGCCCGACGCGTCTTGAAAATCGAAGCCCAAGCCATCCAAGACGTCTTCGCGCGCCTCGACGCCACCTTTGAAAAAGCCGTCGATCTCCTCTTCACCTGCAAAGGCCGCGTCGTCGTTACAGGCATGGGCAAATCCGGCCTGGTCGGGCGCAAAATTTCCGCTACGTTCTCCAGCACCGGCACGCCTTCCTTTTTCCTCCATCCCGCGGACGCCCTCCATGGAGACCTCGGCATGCTCGCTCGAGGCGACTCCGTCCTCGCCGTTTCCTACGGCGGCGAAACGGAAGAAATCATCCGCTTGCTCGAAACCCTAAAGCGTCTCGAAGCTCCGCTCGTTACACTGACAGGCAAGATTCAATCGACTCTCGCTAAAGCCAGCGACGTGACTCTCGACGTCAGCGTCCGCGAAGAAGCATGCTCGCTCAATCTCGCGCCGACTGCCAGCACCACGGTCGCGATGGCTGTCGGCGATGCCCTGGCTGTCTCCCTGCTGGAACGCCGGGGCTTCCAACCACAAGATTTTGCCGACCTCCATCCCGCCGGACGACTTGGTAGAAAACTCCTGCGCGTTGAGAACACCATGCATGCTGGCGACGCTCTGCCTCGCGTTTCGTTGGACACTCCCATGCATGACGTCATCCATGAAATGAGCAGCAAAGGCCTCGGCATGACAACGGTTCTCGAATCCGACGGCCACCTTGCGGGGATCGTCACCGATGGCGACCTGCGCCGCTTGATGGAAAAACACCGTGGCGCCACGCTGGAAATGTCCGCAGCCGCGGCCATGACGCGAAATCCCCAAACCATCGGCCCACACGTCCTCGCTAGCGAAGCCCTAAATCAAATGGAGAAGCGCAAAATCACAAGCGTGGTTGTTGTCGACGAATCAAAAAAAGTTCTCGGGGTGGTACATCTTCACGATCTCTGGACCCTGGAGCTTATGTGACGGCGTGAAAGCCGTTGTAGTGGCGGACCTTTAGGTCCGTGACGTTTCCAATCTCTACCGGGAGCAACCCTTGGCAAAAGGCATGATCAAAATCCCCGCGAACCTTGCGAAGCGCGCAAAGCAAATCCAAGTGCTTCTGATGGATGTGGACGGCACCATGACGGACGGCTCCGTCATTCTGCTCTCGCAACCCAACGGGACCGCCCTCGAAATCAAAAACTTTGACGCTCACGACGGCCAGGGCCTGACTCTCGCGCACACGGCAGGAATCCGCACAGGAGTCATCACCGGGCGCGAAAGTCCAGCGCTCTTGCGGCGCGCCAACGAAATGAAAATGGAGTTCATCTATCAAAAGCAGCCAACGAAAATTCCCGCGCTGGAGGATATTCTCAAGAAAGCTGGCGTGCCGGAGTCAGCGGTAGCTTATGTCGGCGACGATCTTCCGGACTTGCCAGTCATGCGTCGCGTTGGGCTGGCCGTCGCCGTGGGCGACGCGGTCCTCGAAGTGAAACTCGCGGCGCACTACGTCACCAAAGCCGTTGCAGGAAGAGGCGCCATCCGCGAAGCCGTCGAACTCATACTCAAATCAAAAGGCATCTGGGACGAAATGATTGAGAAGGCACGGGCCTAGCGCCGCACCGCGCTTGTAACACAACTCCTCCCGTTGTATGGTCCAGCCTCGAATCGGAGGCATGCATGGCCCAGCCCGCGCGTTCTCGCGTTCAGGTCCTCACTTATCTCGTCATCCTTTTGGCGCTCAGCTCGTTTTTTTATTTCCTCATCATTCATTCCGGCAGCCTCGGCTACGGTCGCGGCATGTATGTCTTCGGTCTCATGTGGTGCCCCGCTTTGGCAGGCATGCTCACCTTGCGGCTGAATGGCCGGAGCATCGCTGATATTGGCTGGAAATGGGGCGAAACCAAATATCAGATTCGTAGTTGGTACATTCCAATTCTGTACGCCTCTGTCGCCTACGCCATTATCTGGATTTTTCATTTCGGCGCGTTTGGCAATCCCGAGTACTACGATGCGATGACAAAGTCCATGCATCTGGGCGGCCCTCCATGGATTTCCGTCGTCCTGGGAATTTTTCTACTCGGCACATTCGGAATGGTTCGCAGCGTTTCCGCCTGCCTCGGCGAAGAAATCGGTTGGCGCGGATTTCTGGTCCCCGAGCTTTCTAAAACCACATCTTTTACCGCGACTTCGCTTATCAGCGGCGTCATTTGGTCGCTCTGGCACTATCCCATCTTGATTTTCGCAGACTACAACGCCGGCACTCCCACTTGGTACGGCCTCAGCTGCTTCACCGTGATGGTCGTTTCTATCAGCTTCATTTTTGCCTGGATGCGCCTCAAATCCGGCAGCGTCTGGACCGCCGCGATTCTCCACGCCAGCCACAACCTCTATATCCAAGGCGTCTTTACTCCGATAACGCGCGACACAGGGAAAACGAAGTGGTTCGTCGACGAATTCGGCTGCGTCCTTCCGCTGGTCGCCATCGCCTTCGCCATTTATTTCTGGACCAGGCGACGCGAATTGCCGACTGCGTAGAAGAAAGAGGGCACGATGTATCGTGCCCCTACGGGAGTTCCTGTCGCTACGCCCGGCAATCGTGCTACAGGTGTGCTCCTATAGTTTTTTGGCGTCCAGAGACTTTCCGGAGATAATAGGATGTAGCAATTTATGACACCATGACGAAGGATGTGCACTGATGCTCCACGCCTGGCATGATGTTTCACCAGGAGACGAACTTCCCCGCGATTTTCAAGCGGTGATCGAAATCCCGCTCGGCTCGAACGTGAAGTACGAGTTGGACAAGCCCAGTGGCTTGCTGAAAGTCGATCGCATCATTCACTCGGCCGTTTTTTACCCTGCGAACTACGGGTTCATTCCCCAGACGTACGCGGAGGACAACGATCCTCTGGACGTGCTGGTTCTTTGCCAAGAGCCCGTCCAACCGCTCGCTCTCATTAAGGCGCGCGCCATCGGGCTGATGTCCATGATCGACTCCGGCGCCAGCGACGACAAAATCATTGCAGTGGCCACTGGCGATCCGGAATTCAGCAGCTACATTGAGGCTCGCGACCTTCCGCCGCATCGCTTGCTCGTACTCCGGCGTTTCTTTCAGGATTACAAGCTGCTCGAGGGTAAAAAGGTGGAAGTCGATGAAATACGCCCGGCCTACGCCGCGCTGACCGTTATCGAACGGTCTCTGGCCCGCTATAAAGCCGAACGAGAGCACCTATTGGCAAAAGATGCGCGGAAATGACGACAGCGGCGTGCTTGCGCAGCATGCTGCGCCACTACAAGGCTGACCTGGTTGCTAGTACAAAGACACTATTCATCTGCGTCGATAGGAATGCTACGTTTTGCCACCAGAATTCGGTGAAAACTGTTCGGCTCATCCAAAGAAGTGGCCTAGACTACGCGTTTCGGCCGCAAATATGTGTGCGTGTGCGAGCAGTCTGGGTGAATAACTAACGATGACTCTCTTTTGGAAATGGGTAATTGGCGGCTTTCTGGTCCTGTTGCTAGTGGCTTTTCTACTGCTTTGCAAAATGGCTGGCAGTCCCAAAGACGTCTACGGCATGGTCCGCTACGCCCTGCCTCATATGCACCGCGGCACGCTCAAAGTCGGCGACGACGCTCCCGACGCCCGCCTCCTGGACCTTGACGGTGCAAATCATTTCCATATTCGCGAACGCACTGGCGCTCGCCCTCTTGTCGTCATCTTCGGCAGCTACACTTGACCGCCCTTCCGCCGCCACGTCGGTGACGTGGTGCAGATTTACAACGACTACAAAGATCACGCCGATTTTCTGACCGTGTATGTACGTGAAGCGCATCCGACCGACGAGTGGCAAATGAAGTCCAACGTGAAGGATGACGTCTGCTACGCCCAGCCGAAAACTCTCGCGCAGCGAGTAGCGATCGCGAACGATTTCATCAAACGCTTCCACTACCCCATCGCCTTCGGAATCGACGACATCGACAACGCCGCCAATGACGCCTACTCCGCATGGCCCGAGCGTTTCTACATCATCGACGAATCCGGCCGCATTGCATATCGGGGCGGCATGGGACCGTTTCATTACAATCCCGACGAAGTTCGCGCATGGCTGGCGTCACGGTATGGCGCGGTGAAGCACGATCCGCCCGCGACTCAGGCGACTACTCCTACTACGGCTACGTCGTCAACAACGCCGACTTCGCCAACAGGTGGGAGCTGATCCATCCGAAGACATGAGATTTTCGCTGGCAAACATTGGGGTTTCTTCATGATAGAATTTTTCGCGATGACAGCTGTCGCTCCATCGTGTTACAAAGAGTTCTAGGCCAGCGAAAAACGGAGAGGACGACTTATGGCGCTTGATTGGTCACAATGCCCCGCCGTGGAAAGCATTCCCGGTAAGGTGGGCGGGGCATGGGTTTTCAAAGGGACGCGAATGCCCGTCTCTGTTGTCTTTGAGAATTTGGAAGATGGGATGACCATTGAAGAACTTATGGAGCAGTTCCCTGTCTCGCGTGAAGAGGTCAAGGCGGTCCTTGAATTCGCGGCGCGTAGTCTGGATGCGCCTGTCTGCCGGCCCTAGATGCGCGTCTTGCTGGACACCGGTGCTCCTCGCGGAATAGCTCCCGCCCTCCACGGTCATACAGTCACAGAGAGCAGGTCACTGGGTTGGGATGAACTAAAAAATGGCGATCTACTTGACGCAGCGGAATTAGCCGGATTTGAAGTCTTCGTGACTACCGATAAAAATATCAGGTATCAACAAAATCTCTCCAAGCGGAAAATCTCAATTGTCGTGCTCGGCAGAGGCCGGTGGCGACTCATTCGGCCAATGCTCTCGCAAGTGGTAGCTGCTGTTGATGCCGCAAAACCTGGCAGCTTCAGAGAAGTGGGCATTGCTGATGAATAGGGTTTCTCTTGCTCCCCAAAACGAATAGGGCAGGCCTGGCCCGCGCACTCTCCAAACTTGGCTTTTGCTCCCGAGGACAAGCCGCACAACTCATTCGCGCGGGAAAAGTTCGTGTGAACGGCGGGGTGCGACGCGATCCGGAGACTCCCGTTAGACTTGGCAAAGATCGCATCGAAGTCGACGGACAACAACTTAAAGCCGCGGCCAAAATTTATCTGGCGCTAAACAAGCCGCGCGGCATCGTCACCACCGCGTCCGATGAGAAAGGCCGCGACACCGTATACACACTTCTGGACGCGAATCTTCCATGGGTCGCTCCGGTCGGCAGGCTCGACAAAGCAAGCGAAGGCTTGCTGCTGCTTACCAACGACTCGGAGTGGGGTGCTCGCGTCACCGCGCCGGAGACGCATCTCGACAAGACGTATCACGTGCAAATTGGAAAAATTGCGGATGCCTCGCTGATCGAGACTCTTGCTAAAGGCGTCCGAACAAAAGAGGGGGAAACGCTTCGGGTGAAGAGTGCTTCGCTGCTTCGTCAAGGGGAGCGGAATTCGTGGCTGGAAATTATTCTGGATGAGGGCAAGAACCGGCACATTCGACGGATGCTGGAGGCTTTGGTTATTGACGTTCTGCGGCTGATTCGCGTGGCGATCGGTCCGGTCACGCTGGGCGATTTAGCCAAAGGCGCGGTTCGCTACCTCGGGACCGATGAGAAATTGGCGCTCGACCGCGCCATGCGCACGAACAAAATCGCGAGGAAGGTGTAGCGCTACTTTTTCTTCGGGGCCTCAAGCTTGGGCTCAGCTGCAGGCTTTAAATCCTGCGCTGCTAGCTGCAGGCCGCTGATGACGACCGGATCCAATTGATATAGAGCGGGTTCGCCATCGCGTTTTGCGACGTAGTGGTCGCCATCTTTCGAGATCGATACCTTTTCAATGGTTTTTCCGCTGTTGGATGTTGCCGTCACTTCGAGTTCAGGCATGCCAAATCCGGAGTCTACAAATTTACTGGAAGCGAGGTCGCGGACCTTCTCGACGAATCCTTGCGCGCCGATTGCGTCTAGTTTCTTTCCATCGGCGGCAAACCAATCCGAGCCGCCTTTGGTCAAGAAATACGTCTTAGTCCCATCGTGGAACTCGATCTTGTCGGGATCGGTAAATCCCAAATCGAATAGTTTTTTGTTACGGAAATCGTCGACCGTCTTGTCGAGCGCGGTTCCCAGATCACTGCCTACTTTGTACGTGCCGTCTACCGCAGTCGACTTCGCGTAGTAGTCTTCTTTATTCTTGCGGACTTGCAACTCTTCCGTTCCGGAGGCGTCGGTCACTTTCGCAGTCGCCACTACCGTCCCGGAACTAAACGCTGCCGTAGCTTTCTTCTGGTCATCGTCCGACGCGCTCAGCTCCATCTTCGCGTCGCCCAGCTTCTGAATCAGCTCTTCGACTTTTGCATCATCGGCGCGAAATGGTTTGGGCTTCACAATTTGCCATTGGTCTTTGTTCCGGCCAAATTCGATGTCTTGTTTCTTGGCGGTTAGTTCCACGCGGCTAAGTTTGTCTTGTTCGAACAGCAGTAACCGCTTGTCCCGCAAATCCTTCGCACTTTTGTCCAGGCTGGTCTTGCTGGTGTTCGCCAGCGTAAAGACTCGAGGTTCGCCCGCCAGGGCGACGTACACGGCGTTCCCCGTCGGCGTGGTGTCCCCAATCAGCAACTTCTGCGTCTTGTTGTCTTTCTCCGTTAAATCTACAACGATCGATGGCTGCGCCAGCCCATACGCCGACAAGTCGCCGGCCTTCTCCTCGATCAACCGCTCCGAATTCAGCGAGGACAAAGTGGAGAGTACGCTTGCTACTTGATTCTGGTCCGCTCTCAGCGGCTTCGCGGCCATAATCTGCCACTTCCCGGCCGCGTCCTTCGCCAGCGCCACTTCGTCTCCGTCTTTCCTTTTGATGTCGACTTTCGTGATGTCCGCTTCGGCAAGCGTAAGAATTTTCGGAGCCACGTCCGCGGTAACTTTCACCGTGGGCTCGGCAGACTTTCGCCGATTCGTCCAGTAGAGAGTTCCCGAGAGCGCCGCCAAAACAACGGCCGCAATCAACAAGCTATTTAATTTCATCGGAATAGCTCCGGCATTCTATGAGGTGCTCTTTGCGCGCGCGGAGAGGCTTTACCTTCTCCGCCACCAAACCGTAATTCCGGCAATGACGACGAACAGCGGCAGCAAAAACTGGCTGGTGATGATCATCCACTTTTGCTGAGACTCCGTCAGGTTAATTCGCCGGTCGTCCTTGTCTTTCGGCCGAATGGAGATCAAGTCTTCATCCGAAGCCAGCCAGTTGATCGTGTTGACCGCAAAATCGGGATTGCCAATTTGCGTCACGAAGGAATTCGTCGCCCAATAAGAGCTGCCAATCACCACGAACCGCCCCTGAGAGTTTTCCTTGCCGGTTTGATAGTTCCCGGCCGCTGCTATGACCATTGGGCCTTGCTTGTTTTTTGGGTCGCGCGGATCAATTTCCGGCGAATCGAGCTTCGTGGAGGCCACGCTCGACTTTGAGCTGCTGAAGAGCTTTTCCACCGTTGTTTTGGCGCCATTTTTAATTGCGAGTGACCTTGAAAGAGGGAAAGCCGTCGCCGTGCCCTTCATGTCATTCACAATCGCGTGCGGATCGTACGTGGTGACCAAAACCACCTGCGGCCCGAGACCCACGGCCTGCCCAACGGGATCGAGGATCACGTCTTTTTCGGGTGTGACTCCCCAGTCGGTGAGAACCGCACTAAACGCGTCATTATCCGCGACCACCGGCCGCCCGAATTTCAGCGGGGGATCGAGTAGGATCAGCGCACGGCCGCCAGCTTCCAAATAATTCTTGATGGCATCGACTTCCGGCTGCTGATAATCAGCCGTTGGGCCACCCACCACGACAACCGTGCAGTCCGCGGGAATTTCTGGTTTTTCGAGAAGGCTGATCGCTTTAGTTTCGTAGCTGTCTTTCGCAAGCAGGTCTTTGAATCGCGAGTATCCGGAACGCTCGCTGTCGTCGATCCGGTGTTCGCCGCTGCCCGTTACGAAGCAAACCGTGCGGGTTGTATTTTTCAGATCGCGAATGATGGCGCCCGAAACATCCTCTTCGCTGGTGCTTTTCGCTTCGTTTGTGCGGGTGCCGATCCGAACGATGGTCGTCCCATAATTCTTGATTCCAGCTTGCCGCGCCGCCTGGGGGTTCTTATCGGGATCCACGTACTCGACATGAACTTTGGGCGAGAGTTTCCCGTACATCTCCAGCTTGTCTTTCGCTTCCGAGAAACTGCTGACCTGCCCAAAATAAGTGATGGTCGCGTCCTGCTTGAGGCCCTTCACAATCTTGACGGTTTGATCGGAAAGACTGTAGCGCTTGTTCGACGTTGCGTCGAAGGACTTATCGTAACGGTTGGCTAGAACGTTGGCCACGGTGACAACCGCCAACATCACAAGAATGTACAACGTCGCGTATGCCGCGTATCTCGTCTGTCGCGCTTTTAGCAGCTCGGTATTCACCTACGACCTCCACCGCAACGACTCGAGCGACCGAGCTGTAAAGAAAATTCCCACGAAGGTTAGCGACACGAAGTACACCGCATCCTTTGTATCCAGTACGCCCTTCGAGAAAGACTCGTTATGGGTGGTGACCGAAAGGTAGGACAGGACCTGCGCCCAGGTTGACGTTTCAAATCCACCCGCCCATCCCAGCACCCAGAGCAGAAGGCAAACCCCAAACGTTGCCGCGCCGGCTATGATTTGGTTTTTTGTCAGAGTGGAAATGAACATTCCAATCGCCAGCATCGCTCCGGCCTGGAGCAGCAATCCCAGATAACCGATCGCCAACGGCTTCCAGTCTGGATTACCGTACTTAAAAAGAAAAATGAAATTTAACGCCGTCAGTAGTAAGAGGCCGCCGTAAAGCGTTAGCGCGGCCAGCCACTTACCCATGATCAGTTCCCCATCACGGATGGGAGATGTAACAAGCAATTCAATCGTCCCGGTGCGTTTTTCTTCCGCGAACAAACGCATCGTGATTAGTGGGATCATGAACAACGCGACAACCCCGGCATTCGCCAGCAGCGGGCGAATCACACGCTCGTTCAAGTTCATCGGAAACATCTCGCCGCGCACTTGCGATTCCACGCCCTCTTTCGCGAAGAAACTCACGATGGTCCAGAAAAAGAATCCAAAAATAATCGCGAACATCGTCAGCAAGAGGTAGGCAACCGGAGAAGCAAAATAGCTGCGCAGTTCTTTTCGCCAGATGGTTATGATGTTTCTCACTTGCTTGCCCCCTTGGCCGAAGCGCCTTCTGCGGGTGCGGCAGCATGGTCACCGGTGAGCTGCAAGAAAACTTCCTCGAGGCTCAGCGCCGAGGGTCTCAGCTCATTCAGATCCCAGCCCGCTTCTACGACTGCGCGCGCCAAGTCACCGCGGACCAGGCTCCCTCGCCCGCTCTCAACCTCGAAAACATTGCGAGTCTGCCGCTTTTCTTTGAAGAGCACCTTGCTGACTCCGGAAACCATTTCCAGCCGTGTTTGCACCGCTGCCGTATCCAGATCGCCACCGCGGCCGGCGACTTCCAAAATCACGGATTCCGCGCCGCTCGCACGTTTTTGCAAATTGCTGACGGAATCCGTCGCAATCAGTTTTCCCTTGCCGATAATGATCACCTGCTCGCAGGTCTGCTCCACTTCGGGCAAAATGTGCGTGCTCAAGATAATCGTGTGGTCGCCGGCGAGGCTCTTGATCAAATCCCGCGTCTCATTGATTTGCTTGGGGTCGAGGCCGGCTGTGGGCTCGTCCAATATCAAAACTTCCGGATTGTGAATGATGGCCTGCGCCAAACCGATGCGTTGCCGGTAACCCTTGGAAAGTTTGCTGATCAGCTTTTCGCGCACGTCGACAACGAAGCATCGCTCGCAAACGTAGTCCACACGCTTGGCCAGCTCCGCGCCCGACAAGCCTTTCAACCTGCCGACAAATTCCAGATATTCCCCGGTGCGCATCTCCGGATAAAGCGGCGGCGTTTCCGGCAAATAGCCGATCCGCTTTTTCACTTCCATGGGCTCTTCGAGCACATCGAATCCGGCAACGGTGGCCGAGCCCGCCGTCGGCGGCATGAAACACGTCAGCATCCGCATCGTGGTGGTCTTGCCGGCTCCGTTGGGCCCCAAAAAGCCGACGATCTGGCCCTTTTGGATCTCAAAGGAGATGTGGTCGACAGCCGTGTTGCGCGCGTACCTCTTCGTAAGCCCTTTAACTGTGATCATGTGTTTTTGTTTCTTGCCGCGAGATACAAAACGTTTCGAAACGCCCCAAGAAGTTTCAATTCATCACTTGTGAAGCCTCATGTTATGAACTCGGGCAGGCCTCTGTCAACCCTTCCCGCAAAAAATAAGACTATTCACCGCCGCTTCCTGTGACTCTTGGTATTGCTAAGTCTTATTACTCAAATTGCTTTCGAAATTCGGCAAACTGACGTTTCAAATCCGCCACTTCTTTTTGCAAACCTCCCATTTCACTCTCGAGCTCGCTTATCCGCGTGTTTTCGGCCGCGCCGCTGGATACCGCCGCTTCCTTTACTGGTTGCGACTCGCGCACCTCTACGTCTACGTCACCCGATAATAGATGCACATACCGCGCCTCTTTGTTGCCTGGCTGCCGCGGGAGCAATTTCACGAGCGGCGGATCGCGCTCCATCAAATGCTTCAACGTTGACTGGACTACACTCAAGTCTTCAAACGGGTGCATGCGTTCCGCGCGGCTCCGCAATTCTCCGGGCGTCTGCGGCCCGCGCAACATCAGTTCGCAGAGGATTGCCGTCTCAGGCCGCGTAAAATTAAATGTATCCGCCAGACGGTGCTCGTATTTCGCCACGCGGCTATCTCCGCTTGCCGACCTCGCAAGCATCTGCTCGCCCAAACCCCGCAGAGCTTGCCGCACCACGTCTTCTTCCAGATGCATCAGCGGATCGCGATTGGATTTCTGGTTACATGCATTGACTAGCGCATTCAACGAAAGCGGGTAGTATTCCGGCGTGGTGATGTCCTTCTCCACCAAACAGCCGAGCACACGGGCCTCAATTTCGCTCAGGATAATGTTCACGGGATAAAATCATACAGAATCACTGACGAGTTCCCAAGTCACAGAACTCGTTCGCTCGAACTGCCGGGCCTTTACATTTTTCGCTTCAGGCCTCCAACAGTCCCATGCGGTGGAATTTGACGAGGTTCTCGTCGACCTGTTTAAGAATTGTCTCCCGGGAATCGTTCGCACACTCCGCCGCCAGAGCATCGGCGAGTGCGTGACGATCGCGCATCCCATCCAGCAATTGTAGAAACTTTCTTCCCTGTTCATCCTCTATTTTGACGTGCGTGTGGAGCAGCGTCGTCACCGTGTCCCCTTCTTGCACCATCAGCCGAGCTAGCAAACTCGCCGTTGGCTTATCGCTGACGCCTGTCGCGACCGGCAATTGGTAGGTTCGCAAATCGGCTAGCTGATTCGCGGCCAGCTTCAGCATAGCTTCGGCGAGTCCATCGCGGGCATCCGTTTGCTGCGCCTCAGGCACGAGGTTACGCACGGCGCTTATGAGGTCCTCGAATCTCTCCGCTCGCGGCCACATTTGCTCCAGCCGCCGCAGCACCGCGACGACCACGGGATTGTTTGTTGCGAGCGTGCCGTGACCCCTGCTGTTGGTGAATTCCACGGCGCCATCCGGCAACTCCGCCGAACTTCTCATCGGCGAAGCCACCAACAAGCTTCTTGCGTGCTTCTGGATTTCGTCTCGCCGCAATCTGACTTCATCGCGGCACAACAATGTCTGTCTAAATCTGCGATACTTCGCGAAATCCAGACATTGCTGTTGTGCGATCAGGTCATCCCCCGTAAATGCGCTCAGCGACGCCATTGCTTCCGCGTTGAGGTCAGGCGGCAGCAATTCGACGAGAGCCGCTTCGCTCAGGAATTGCAGCCCGCAATCCCCGGCGCGCTCCATAAAATCAGTGAATAGTACGGGCAAAAAGCTTTCTGCCAGATCGTCGTGATACACCACTTTTTCGTCACGCTGAAACATCAATTTCAGTTCGTCCTGAAGTAGCGCTTTCCAGGGGGTCCGCGCATCACTTGCTTTCAGAACCGATTCAAGAAAATGCATGCCCGCTTGCACGCTGTTCCCGGATATGTCCGATGTCCGGCTGCTTTGGCGTTCATGGAACTGCATCATCTCCCGCAGAGTCTGGCGCACGTGCCCCGCCGGATTTGTGTTGTAGCTGATAAACGCCACGCCATTGGCAGTGAGATTCGCGCTACAAATATCGAGGATCTTTTTCTGCACAGGCTCTGGCACCCACCCATAAACTCCGTGCGCGATGATGTAATCGAATGTGCCCAAATCCGCGCCGATCTCCATTAGATCCAACTGTTCGATTTGAATATTGCTGAGATCCAGTCTTCTTATTCTCTGTTGCGCAAATTCGACCGGTTTTGCGGCGAGATCCACACCCACAAACTCGCTGGCCGGAAGTCCATACGCCATCGGAATTAGATTGCTGCCGTCGCCGCAACCCATCTCCAGCACCCGGCAATGTTCCACCGCCGGAGGATTCATGCCGTACAAAGTGCCCATGACCGCGAGCCGGTCTGGATGCGTCTGCAAAAATGCCAAGCTTGGATAAAGCACGGCGTCATACAAGTTCGCTTGGGAAGACATTCTGCGTACGTTAACTCTTTTCGCGCTGGCAGTGAATCAGGAACTGGCACGCCCGCCGTGCTCACTGCGCCACCACTCACTAGCCCGGTTTTGAGGTACCATCCTCGTTCCCTGCAGACTGGCGGGTTCGAGGCCCTTCCAGACACACTGCGAGATGAGGAGAAAGTACGATGAAGCTTGTGCGGCGATCGTTTTTTCCGTTGGTCATTTTGCTTGCGCTTGTCGTGAGTTTTGCTGCAACACTCTCGGCGCAAGACGAAGGCGACGCCTGGGCAAAGAAAAAATCCGCGTGGCTTTTGCTGACGCCCGCGGACCGCACGCAGGTCCAGGACTTTTCCGAGGACTACAAAAACTACCTGAACATAGCGAGATCCGCGTTGGGGTCCACGCGCGAAGTAATCCGCCGGGCGCGCGCCGCGGGCTTTGCGGAATTCAGCAAACCTGAGCAAGTGAAAGCTGGTGCGCGGCTGATCATTCCGAACAGAGATCGCAGCCTGATCCTCGCCGTGATTGGCACCGAACCCATCGTGGATGGCTCACGTGTTGTCGGCACGCATCAGGACAGCCCTCACATTGAATTGAAGGGGCGCCCGATTTACCCTGCCGGCGGCTTCGCGCTGTTCAAAACAAAATATTACGGTGGGATCAAGAAATATCAGTGGTCGAATATTCCGCTGGCATTGGTCGGCCGAATCGACACAAGCGACGGGCGCACGATCGATGTATCCATCGGCTTGAATCCCGGCGAACCCGTTTTCGTGATTCCGGACGCTGCGCCGCACTCCGATGTGGATATGCGGACGCGCACGTACACCAACGTGCTGCAAGGCGAAGAGCTCGATCCCGTGATCGGCAGCATCCCCGGCGAAAGAGAGTCCGTCGCCGTGGAAGTCACAAAGCTTTTGACGTCCACTTACAAAATCAAGGAAGAAGATCTTGTGAGCTCGGAGCTTGCGCTGGTCCCGGCGTCGCATCCGGCAGATGTTGGCTTTGACCGAGGACTGATCGGCGCGTATGGGCAGGATGACCGCGTCTCCTCCTACTGCGCCGCGCGTGCCATCATCGACCTCAAAGGCACGCCGAAATTCACCGCGCTCGCGTATCTTTCCAATTTTGAAGAAGTCGGTTCCGTGAATAACACAGGAGCAGGCTCGCAATTTTTGAACTCGACGATGGCGCGGCTCATTGGCGCTCAGCGCGGTTCGGCGTACAACGATCTGGATTTGCGACGGGCGCTGCACAATTCGCTAGTGATTTCCGCGGACGCCAATGACAGCCTGAACCCCATTTTCCCAGGCGCCTCGGAAGCCACAAACGCGGCGCGGCTCGGCTACGGCGTGACTATCAAGCTTTACGGCGAAGGTTTCGATCCTCCTTCCGAATTTACGGCCAGGATACGCGGCTTGTTGGACCGCAACGGCATCCCGTGGCAGACGCACACTTATAAGGTTGACGTCGGGGGAGGCGGGACCATTGGCGGATTCATGTCTCGCGAAGACATGGAGGTCATTGATTTCGGCGTGCCGCTGCTTTCGATGCATTCACCTTTCGAAATGTCATCCAAAGTGGACGTCTGGAATTTTTATCGAACGATGAGCGCGTTCTACGCGCAGCCATAGCGGGGTATTCTTGGGAGCAACAAGCATGCCACTTCCCTATTCGAGCCGCCTGCAATGAACGCAAATCTCGCCAAAGCAACGGCTGTCGGAGCTTTGGGCGGACTGTTGTTCGGTTTCGATACCGTCGTCATCTCCGGCACAACGCATTCGCTGACGATTGCATATGGTCTGTCGCCGCAAGCCTTGGGTGTAACCGTGGCCATGGCACTTGTTGGCACCGTTATCGGCGCTATGACTGCCGGACTCCCCGGTCAAAAGTGGGGCGCTCGCGAGACGCTGCGAGTGCTAGCTGTCCTTTATGTGATTTCGGCACTGGGCTGCGCTTTCGCGTGGAACTGGCACGCGCTCCTGGCGGCTCGATTTATTGGAGGTCTTGGCATCGGCGGCTCCTCTGTGCTCGGGCCCGTGTACATTGCAGAGCTGGCACCTGCAAAAACTCGCGGCCGGCTGGTCGGCACTTTCCAAATAAATATTGTGATCGGCATTCTGCTCGCCTATTTCTCCAACTACTTTATTGGACGCATGGGACTAGCCTCGGCGGAATGGCGCTGGCAGCTCGGCATTGCCGCGGTTCCGGCGGCGCTCTTTCTTATATTGCTATTCCGCATTCCGCCAAGCTCTCGCTGGCTGGTGACGCAGAAGCGCGTGGACGAGGCGCGCGGCGTGCTGCAAATGATGGGCGCGGAAAATCCCGAAAGCGAGCTGAGCGAAATCGTTGATTCGATTCATCTCGAGCGATTACACACTTCCGAACCACTTTTTACCTGGAAGTACCGCGTCCCACTTTTTCTGGCGATCACTATTGGCATGTTCAACCAGCTTTCTGGCATCAACGCCATCCTCTATTATCTGAATGACATTTTTGCCGCCGCAGGCTTCAGCAAGATGTCCGGCGATTTGCAATCGGTGGCCGTCGGGGGTATGAACCTGGCGGCGACGCTGCTCGGCATGTCCCTGATCGACAAGGTGGGGCGCAAGACTCTTCTGCTCATCGGATCGGTCGGAACAGCCGCCTGCCTTTTCGGTGTTTCCTGGGTGTTCTTTGCGAATAGCCACCAGAGTTATCTTCTCGTCTTTCTCATCGCCTACATTGGCTTCTTTGCGATCTCGCAAGGCGCTGTGATTTGGGTGTACATCAGCGAAGTGTTTCCAAGCCGCGTAAGGGCGAAGGGGCAAAGCGTGGGAAGTTCTTCGCACTGGATCATGAACGCCATCATTGCCTATACATTCCCCCAGCTCGCAAAATCTTCTGGGCGCGTATCCATTTGTGTTTTTCGGAGCAATGATGGTGGTGCAGTTCTTTGTCGTGATGTTTTTCTACCCCGAGACCAAAGGCTACACGCTCGAAGAAATGCAGCACCGCCTGGGTATCGAGTAATGCCTGATCCGAGCGGTCCTGCAGGGGCGGGGCTTGCCCCGCCCGCGAACGCAGAACAATCTCGATTCTTCGCGGCACATCACTGGAAAACAGCGCCATGAGCACCGCCCTCAAATACGCTCTAGGTGTGGACATCGGAGGCACGAAAGTAGCCGCGGGCCTTGTCGATTCCCAAGGCACAATTCTCTTTCAAACGCGTGTGCCGATGCCCGCGCATGGAACAGCCGCCGAGGGATTTGGCGCGGTGCAATGTGCCATCGAAGCGGTTTTCGCGGCGCGGCCGGAAGCGCGATTAGGCCTGGAGGGAATTGGAATTTGCGCCCCGGGGCCACTAGATCCGATCACCGGACTGATCCTCAATCCACCCAACGTTCCTTGCTGGAGGAATTTTCCGCTCGCCGCGGAAGTGCAGCGCGTTTTCGGATTAAACGCCCGCGTCGACAACGATGGAAATGCAGCGGCGCTGGCGGAAGCCATTTGGGGAGCTGGTGTTGGCTACCGGAATGTTTTTTACGTGACGCTGGGGACGGGTATTGGAACGGGGATTGTTTTCGACGGGAAGATTTATCACGGGCGAACGGGAAGCGCGGCGGAGGGCGGGCACGTCACGATCGATTGTGATGGCCCGAAATGTGGCTGCGGGAAGCGCGGCTGCATCGAAGCGCTATGCTCCGGTCCGGCGATCGCGCGGCGCGCTAAAGAACAGCTCGCAAAATTGCAGCAGTCCGGGCCGCGGTCCGTTGGTCCGCAACGGGCCCAATCGAAGATGCTCAGCCTGGCCGGCGGCAACATCGATGCCGTGAACGCCGAAATTGTAGCCGATGCCTATCGGGAAGGTGATCCGCTCGCCGCCGAGGTGCTGCAAGAAACTGCCGACCTTCTGGCGATTTGGGCCGGAAACGTCATCGATCTTATCGAACCGGATGTATTTATTTTAGGAGGAGGACTGGCCCAACTGATGAGCGGATTTTTCGGGCGCATCCGGGAAAAGTTGGAAAATTGGTGCGTGAACAAGCGCTTTGCAGAAATGCCCATGGTTCTGGCGAAATACGGGGCGGACGCGGGAATCGCGGGAGCCGCGGCCCTTTGCCGAGACAAAACGCGCGTTGATTAACTTGGCCGCGTTTTCTAAAACTGCCAAAGCTGAAGCATCCATATGCCCTCTCGTATGGAGCACGCATCCAATAGTTGCGGCGTTGATCCGGATCCTTGATAAGGGCATGAGCGCGGCAACGTACGATCGACTCCGATAGCAGGACGCAGGTTGTGCTGCTACCGCTAGAAAATCTTAAGTGCGAAAGACAAGGGGAAAGACTATGAGCGATAAAACAACCGCAACGAACGTGGGCAGAATATCCGGCAAGGATTTGCCGGCGTCTGCGAGCGGGGAGTTTGTGATCGGCGGGGACCTGCCGGTTTGGCGACTGGGATTTGGTGCGATGCGGATTACCGGCAAAGGAGTCTGGGGCGAGCCGAAGGACCACGACGAAGCGATACGCGTGCTTCGCCGAGCGGTCGAGTTAGGGGTCAATTTTATTGACACAGCGGATTCCTACGGGCCAGAGGTCAGTGAACGGCTTATTGGCGAGGCGCTGCATCCTTATCCAGCAGGCCTAGTGATTGCCACGAAAGCGGGGTTTGACCGTTCGGGGCCGGATAAGTGGACGATGAACGGGCGACCTGAGCATTTGCGGGAAGCTTGCGAAGGAAGTTTGCGGCGGCTGAAGTTGGAACGAATTGACCTGTATCAGCTGCACCGGATTGATCCTGCGTATCCGGCGGAAGATCAGCTCGGAACACTGAAGGATTTGCAGGCTCAGGGCAAAATCAAACATATCGGTCTCAGCGAAGTAAGCGTGGCGCAGATCAAACATGCCCAGACCATAGTGCCGATTGTCTCCGTCCAGAATCGTTACAGCCTCGCGGACCGGGCGGCCGAAGACGTCTTGGAATATTGCGAGCGCGAAAATATCGGATTTATTCCCTGGTTCCCATTGGGAGCCGGCGAATTGGCGGCTCCGGGCGGAAAATTCGCGCGCACGGCGGAAGAGCTTAAGATTACGACTTCGCAGTTGGCGCTGGCGTGGTTGTTGTGGCGCTCACCAGTCATGCTGCCAATTCCGGGAACCTCGCGGGTGAACCATCTGGAAGAAAACATGGCTACCGCGGCGGTGAAGGTGGATGACAGCAAGATGCGTGAATTGGGACAGCTCGCAAAATCTGCGTAAGGGCGCATGGCAAACAAAGATAAGGCAGGAGTCAGCAAACCGTATCTATTTGCCGTTGTTGCCTTAACTTTTATTTTGCCGGCGTTATCCGTTCTTTCCGAATGGCTCATAAGCAAAAATCCGCCTGGCTTTCTGGATCTCCTCGGGAAATGGTTTATCTTTTGGGCCGTGGGCGTGCGCCTACTGATGGCAGGTTTCACACAGATTTTCCGTCCCGCCTTTACGGCCAAAAACATTTTCCATATTGAGCATGAGCCTAGCCACACCATCGTGAGAGAGCTAGGTTTTGCGAACCTTTGCTTTGGGCTGATTGGGATTGTCTCGTTGTTCGTTCCGTCGTGGCGGGTAGTGAGCGCCTTCGGCAGCGGTTTGTATTATGGCGTCGCCGGAGTGAGTCATTTCATCAAGAAACCGGCGAGCGCGAACGAATCGCTGGCGATGGCTTCAGATATTTTCATCTTCTTGGCTTTGGCGTTTTATGTCGTGCATGTGCTCTAGTGCGGAGCCTCGCACGAGCCGCAACGAACGATACGCTAGCCAAGCACGTAGAGCGTTTTGGCGGGAAGAAGGCGAACTAATTCCATGCCTTGACGTGCAGGCCAACCGATTCGCCTGAAAAGTAGGCGCACAGTTCCTGCTTGTTGTCAGCGGCTACGGCACACCAGGCCTTAACTTTGATACCCGTGAGTTCCTCGGATTGGTCATCCTGATGGACGGACCAATTTGAAGGCGCCAGGATTTGGAGGCGCGAGACAAGATCGCGGAATCGTGAATCAGCCGCAGCGGCGGAAGAGTCAGACCAATAACATGCGTACTCCACGCCGAGCACATTGGAATGGGACTTTGATGTCGGGTTCACGCTGCACACTGCAGCCCCAGTGAGTGTGACCGTTGCATCGGACACTCCGCCGTTTGCATTGGCTGCTCGGATCTCTACAAAGGAGTCGGTGCGAGCCTCGAAGGCCTTCTTCAGACCCTGGCACAAATCGTCGCAACCGCCGGCAATCGAGGCCGGCGCAGCTTTTGGAGCAGGAGGACCGGGAGGGCGGCTGACGAGATAAGGCGAGGAGAGCGAACTCATCAAAAAATAGATTTTCGCCGATCCATCCGCTTGTTTTGTAATTTGCAGGTGGAGCGGGCAATGGCCGAGGTACGGCCCCTCGGTGGCCGGCACTTCACAATCGGGAAGTCCCGCATCCACAAAATGGTCGGCAACCGGCGATTCCATTTTGAAATGCCATGCTGGCTGAAGAATCCGGAGCGAGTCGAGCGTGCTTGCGTACCAGCTTTCCGCGCTTGTGTCGGGAATTTGAGCGAAGCAGACGTACATCGGCACATTGTTCGCCCAGGTGGACATCTGGCAGGGCACCTTCGCTCCCTCGGTTGAGAGGTCGGGAGCAGCCGTTTTGTTTGCCCGATACTCTCGAAAATCGGTGACCGACGCGTATAGAATGTTTTGCAGGTTTTGGCAGAGACGGTCTTTGCATTGTGCAACTGCAAAGACGGCAAGCAACAGACTGAAGCACAAGTGAGAAAGAGCTCGAAGCGTTTTCTTAACCATAGGCGGCCGCCAGCTAAAAATTGGATAGGAGTCCAACCCGGGCTGGGGAGTGGAGGGATTGTCTCAGCCATTGCATCGTGCCTTCTGATGAAGCACGAGTCAACCCGTATTCTTGCTCTTTTTGTTCGAGAGATGGAATTGGAGGGGCGATGAATCCGAGGCGCTAAATCTCTGTGCCGAGATTGCACATGAAACATGCGAAAAATCTCAGCGCGCGAGAGGCATTCGAATAAGAGTCGAATGTTCAGGCGGTTCGACGGCGACGCCGTCGAGAAATGCAACACGCTTGCCGGAATTGGCGGCGACGCGTTCGCCGGGAACGATGATGCCAACGAGATTCAGTGGGTCGGCGGCGGAAATAGTGATTAGTTCGCCGCTTGGTTGTTGATTGCGCTGAGCACGCAATGAGTCAACCGCCACGCTGAGGGCGAATTGCTCTCCGAGAAAGCCACTCACGAAACGACCGCCTCGAATTTCCCCGCGATCTTCGAGGCGCCGGAGAGTGATAAGCAACTCACGCCATTTGGGAAGATTGGTTTCGCGCCCGAGGAGCTCGCGGAAAACGATTCCGTAACGGCGCAGGAGCATCCAGCAGGTGGATTCGAGTGCGCGCGAGCGGTCGTGGACCTCGCCAGAGAAGAGTAGCGACCAACGGCCAGCGCTGTGGCGAGGACGCGAGGCGCGACCGATTCCCTGCCCCGAGCGGCGTTTCGGATCGATTAGCGCACGGAGATTGTCGAAACCGTCCGCGGTGAGCAGACCGGCGGCTACGAGTTCCCAGAGTGCCGATTCCACCTCGGATTTCAATTTTCCGGTGCCGCGCACGATATCCGCAAAGAACGAGGCGCCGCGCTGGCGCAGAAACTGAAAAATTGCAGCGGCAACGGCGCTAAGACCGGTGACCTCAGCTTGGCCCGTTTCGCGGCGTGGGACCATCCACTCTGCATCTTCGCGCACGAAGAAAGTGATGGGAGCAACGCTTGTGGGAATGACACGGCGCTTCTGGTCGGTGACGGCTTCCAGCGTGGCAGGATGCGGGGAGAGGCGGCCCCAGCCTACTGCGCCCGTGAGACAAAGCTGATCGAACGTGGCAGAATCAAAATCTGCGATGCGGCGCTTGAGTACATGGCGTTCCCAGGAATTGGCTGGAGCTTCGTAGCCCTGAAGCTGGCGAATCGCTTCGAGCATGCCGCGCTCACCGAGAAGTTGCGTGCTCGGAGCGACATGCTGCCAGCGAAGCAGCCAGTTCATAAATTGCGCGGGGGTGACGGACTGGATTTGTTTTCGTAGCCCGCCGAGTGTGAGCTTGTGAATGCGGGCTAGCAAGCGGCGTTCGCACCATTCGGTTTCGTGCGAGGCGGGATCGGTGAACTTGCCGCGGAGGACGACGCCACTGGATTCCAGGCGAAGGGAGGACTTGTCGATATCCGAAACCGGAAGAGCGAGGAGCGTGGCGAGTTGATTTGCGGTGACTGGGCCGCTGTGGGCGATCCAGCCGGTTACGAGAGAGAGGAGGGCACCTTCTCGCGACACGGCTGAGGATTCCATATCTGGCAACCGTGTTTCGAATCGCGCGGAAGGAAAGATTTGGGCAAATGCGTGCTTTCGTTCGGCGGCGATCCAATACGTTTCGCTTCCGACTGCTGCGCGAGATGCCCGACGGTCTTCAACCAGTTGGTCGAAAATGGCGCTCCACTTGGGAAGCGATTGCCGTAGCTTCTCGCTTAAAGGATTGGCGGCGGGTGCATGTGTTTTCGCGCCAGCGGGTAAGGCAATCAGCGTAAGGAGAGCGTCGTGGAGCTCCTCAGCGTCGCGAACGTCGGGCCACGCGTCATCGCAGACTTCGGCGATGGCGGCTGGATCGAGGCGACCAATTTCCCCGAGAACGGCATCGGGCAGCATGCGACGCATTTCAACAGCGCGAGCGCGGCGCTCTTCCAGCGGCGCATCATCGAGATATGCGTAGGGATTGGCGTTCAGAATCTCGTGCGAAAATTGCGACGGTTGCGGCGTGTCAACCGCGAGGCAAGTGATACCGCCATCGGCGATGCTGTGCAAGACGCGCTCGAGACCTTCGATGTCCATCGCTTCGGTAAGGACGTCTTTCATCACTTCGCGGATGAGCGGATGATTCGAAATCGTGATGTCGCCCTCAATGTTTTCCTGACAAGCCTGCGCTTCGGGAAACACGGCGGCGAGCAAATCGTCGGCGCGCATACGCTGGATCGGCGGCGGAACTTTTTTGCCACCGCGAAAACGAAGTAGCGCGAGGGAACGACCGGCGTCCCAACGCCAGCGGGTGGTGAAAAGCGGCGAGGTGAGGACAGCCTGCTCAAGGACGGAGCGCAAGGAATTTGGATGGAGAAAATGAAAAACGTCAGCGAGCGGAAAACTATGTTGCTCGCTGAGAGAAATATTCAACCCGTTGTCGGTGGCGGCAGCTTGCAATTCGAAATTGAAAGAGCGGCAGAAGCGCTTGCGGAGCGCGAGACCCCAGGCTTTGTTGATGCGGCCGCCGAACGGGGCGTGGAGGACGAGCTGCATGCCACCGCTCTCGTCGAAGAAGCGTTCGGCGATTATCGTGGTCTGCGTGGGAACCGCACCGAGCAGAGCGCGCCCGGCTACGATGTATTCAACGGATTGTTCGGCGCCGGCATCATCGAGGCCGCATTCGAGCTTTAGCCAGTTCACGGCGGCAGCGACGCCAGTGGCGGTCTGTGCGCCGGAGTGCTCGGGAGAAACGCGAGGCACAAATGCGCTAATTCTCTCGCGCAGCTCCGCGACGTGAACGGAAAGCTCATCTGTCCGCGATGGAGCTTCGCCGCGCCAGAACGGCACATTGGGGGCCGCGCCTTGCGCGTCTTCCACCAAGACGCTGCCGCCTTGCACGCGACGAATGCGCCAGGAGGTGTTGCCCAGCAACATGATGTCTCCCGCGAGGCTTTCGACGGCGAAGTCTTCATCCACCGTGCCGACGACAGTGGCTTCGGGATGAGCGACCACGGTGTAGAGAGAATTCTCTGGAATTGCACCGCCGCTGGTGATGGCAGCGAGGCGGGCACCTCGGCGCGCGCGAAGCATGCCGTTGACACGATCGCGGTGCAGATAGGCAGCGTAACGTCCGCGCGAACCCTCGATGCCTTCGGAAAGCATCTCGACAATTGCATCGAAATCTTCGCGGGAAAGATTGCGGTAAGGATACGCGCGGCGCACGGATTGGAAGAGTTCTTCTTCCTTCCAATCTTCCGCGGCACACATGGCTACGATTTGCTGGGCTAGAACGTCCAGTGGTGCATCGGGAATGGCGATGCGATCGAGATCGCCTTGATGAATTGCGCGGACAAGCGCTGCGCATTCCAGCAGATCATCGCGAGTGGTGGCGAAAATCCGGCCTTTGGGTATCGCTCCGCGCCAGTGGCCCGCGCGGCCAATACGCTGCAAGCCAACCGAAATAGAACGAGTCGAACCGATCTGGCAAACCAGATCGACACTGCCGATATCAATTCCCAATTCGAGGGAGGCGGTGGCAACCAGTGCGCGGATTTCGCCGGCTTTTAGTTTTTTTTCGGCGGCAAGGCGCAGCTTGCGCGAGAGACTGCCGTGATGAGTGGCGACGGCGTCTTGTCCCATGCGTTCGCCAAGGTGATGGGCCATGCGCTCGGCGAGACGGCGAGTGTTGACGAAAATGAGCGTTGAGCGGTGCTGTGCGGCTAGCGCAGCGATGCGGTCGTAGATTTCGCACCACATTTCATTGGACGCGACGGCACTCAGCTCGCTTGCGGGGACCTCGATCGCGAGGTCGAGCTCGCGCCGATGCCCTACTTGCACAATCATCGGAGTGGGCCGAGCGGTGCCGCTCAGAAAATCGGCGACGAGCTCGATCGGTTTTTGTGTGGCGGAAAGGCCAATGCGCGTTAGGGGTTTGCCAGCCAAAAGATCGAGCCGTTCGAGGGAGAGCGCGAGATGCGCGCCTCGTTTGTCATCGGCTACAGCATGGATTTCGTCCACGATGACGGTTTCGACCGTTCGGAGAATTTCGCGGCTTTTTGCTGCGGTCAAGAGAATGTAAAGGGATTCGGGAGTGGTGACCAGAATGTGCGGCGGGTGGGCCAGCATCGCGCGGCGTTCGTGGGCGAGCGTGTCGCCGGTGCGCACAGCTGTCCGAATTTCCGGCATGAGGATGCCGCGCTGCCCAGCTAGCTGCAGAATTTCCCCGAGGGGAATTTCCAGGTTTTTCTGAATGTCGTTGCTAAGGGCCTTGAGCGGCGAGACATAAAGGACTTCGGTCCGGTCAACCAGTTCCCCGCTGAGCGCTTTCCTGACCAAGCGATCTATGCAAATGAGAAATGCGGCCAGTGTTTTGCCAGAGCCAGTGGGAGCGGAAATGAGTGTGGTTTTCTGAGCCAGAATGCTCGGCCAACCCATTTGTTGAGGCTCTGTAGGAGTCCCAAAGCGCGAGACAAACCAATCGCGGACGAGCGGGTGAGCCCATTCCAAACCGGAGAGAGTCGTTTGCGAAACATCGCTGTTCATGACGCAGAGCCAAATTATAGCGCAACCGGTCCGGTCGACGCTGACAGAGGCAACAAGAAGGAGGCATACGAGGCGGACGCATCTTGCCCAGATGGGGCGCAACGTGTTGCGGCCCCTACATGGGTGCGGAAGCACTGCACACGTAAAAAAATCCAAGTGCAGACTTGTTCGCACGCGCGAGAAGAGCGGCGGCAGAGCTGCCGCACTCCAGATGGATTAGGCGCGTTCGAGACCGAGGATAGAGCGGAGGGCTCTCTGGTCGGCGCCCGAACTTGCAAAGTCGTCAAACGAGCTCTTCGCGGCTTCGATGATGTGGCGGCGAATAAATGGCGCCCCCTCGGCCGCTCCCTGCTCGTTGCTTTTGATACAGCACTCCCACTCAAGAACGGCCCAGCCGGGGAAATCATATTGAGTGAGCTTTGAGAAAATGGTCCGAAAATCCACCTGACCATCGCCCAGCGAGCGAAAACGGCCGGCTCGCTGCAACCATGGCTGGTAGCCGCCGTAAACGCCCTGCTTGCCCGAGGAGCGAAATTCCGCGTCCTTTACATGGAACATCTTGATGCGTGAGTGATAGAAATCGATGAATTGGAGATAGTCGAGCTGCTGCAAAACAAAATGACTGGGGTCATAAAGCAGGTTACAGCGCGGATGATTCCGGACGCGGTCCAAAAACATTTCAAAAGTTGCGCCGTCGTGAAGATCTTCTCCGGGATGAATTTCGTAACAGAGATCGACTCCGGCTTCGTCAAAAGTATTGAGAATGGGAAGCCATCGCTTGGCAAGTTCGTCGAAGGCGGCCTCGACAAGTCCGGCGGGGCGCTGCGGCCAAGGGTAAATGAACGGCCACGCCAACGAACCGGAGAACGTCACATGCGCTTTCATGCCAAAGTGCGCCGAAGCGCGCGCTGCAAATTGCAACTGTTCGACGGCCCACGCCTGCCGGGCCTTGGGATTGCCGTGGACGCTCTTCGGAGCAAATCCGTCGAACATTGCATCATAGGCGGGGTGACAGGCTACAAGTTGCCCCTGCAGATGCGTCGAAAGATCAGAGACGGTGAGGCAGTGTTTAGCTGCAACGCCGGCAATCTCATCGCAATAGGTTTTGCTTTCAGATGCGCGCTTCAAGTCAAAGAGCCGGGCGTCCCAAGACGGAATCTGCACGGCCGCGTAGCCCAGGCTTTTCGCCCAGCCGCAGATCGCGTCGAAAGAGTTGAAGGGTGGGCTATCCGAAGCGAATTGCGCAAGGAATATCCCCGGACCCAGAATGGTTTTCATCTATGAGCTCCCGTCACGCGCCAAATTATCCACCAGCGGCCTCAAACAGCCTACAAAATGTGGCAGCTACTGGGAGGGCATTCTAACGTTAAGCAGGGCAAAATCTGGACTGTTTTCGTATCGCGTGCGGTCGCGCAAACAGGAGCATCGGTTTTTAATGTAGCCGGTACGTTCTGTTACCTATGTGTCCGGGTCGGACACAGGATTTATGGAGCGGGCGATGGGAATCGAACCCACGTCCGAAGCTTGGGAAGCTTCTATACTGCCATTGTACGACGCCCGCTCGTTGCTGATAATTCTATTTCAGTCTTCGCTAATCTGTACAGAGGTTTGAGCGAATTTGAACCGGGCACGTGGATTTGAGCGGCTAGATCTCACTCGTAGGGACCAGTCGGCGACATCCAGCACCATTCGGCCGCTTCCAATACTTACTGCTGTCCGGCTTCCGGCGTTTCAGACTTCTCGGTTACGACTCTCACTGCTTCGATTTGCAGGCCTTTGTTTGCGTCAAAGCGCTGCTTACGGTCGAGCCCTTTCACGAATTCTCTTGCGGCTTTCGCGATTGCGCCTGCGATGCTCGACGCATCCACTTTGGCAGTCGTTCCTTCTGATCCCTTGGTCCGGTCTTCGTAACGAATCTTTACGCTATAAGTATTCATGGTTCTACTGTGCCCCAGGTTTAGCGTACGCGCAAGCCAGGAACTGTCCAATCCCGGTACCCGACGTTCGTGCGGACACTGCTGCTACCTAGTAACTGGCAGCGCCACCGGTTGTTGGAGCTTGAACTCCAGCAAAGTTTCGCTCGGTATAGAGAGCTGTTGGCCTTTTTTGGAAGCGGCCACGGCAGTTCCACCGGCACCTCCGATGAGAGCTCCAATCCCGGCTCCCTTTCCGCCACCTGCTATTCCACCGATGAGCGCGCCGAGTCCAGCGCCGCCAACAACCTTTTTCGCCGTATTCCCGCCTTCGCCCTTCCCCTTGATCTCATACGTACTTGTGAGAAGCGGATACATGTTGTTGTTGAGCTTGATGTCAGTCAGTTCCAGGCTAAGTTCCGAGCTGCCTTTCATTGAGCCTGCGGAGGAAGCCGAAACCAGCTCGCCGTACACTATCGTGCCTCTAGGAGCCACCACCACATCTTCGGCTTGCAGATTTGTCTCCAGGCTAGCGGTGAATTTAAACCCCGCTTTTTGTTTGGTGGTATCGATGGAATCGATCATTCGTATAAGGATCCGCGTTCCGGCCGGAACCGTGATTCTTTTTACGTTCTGCGGAGCGGCTGAGGCTTGGAATGCAGTTGCAAGCACCAACAAAATTGTCGCGGCCCAGGTAAATCCTTTTCGCATCGCTTGTCTCCTCGTCATTGTGTTCACGAGCCTGCTCCAACAATCGGCAATTCCGCAGCAATTCGAAGATCGATAATCGAAAGCAGTTGGTGCTCTACCTGAATGAAGCGCGCCGCCGTGATTGCGCCCAATTCCTGTTTGACGCGGTCATAATATTTTGCCAACAGCTCGCCACGCTCCTTTTGATACGACATTGCGTTCTGAACCAGCTCGTCAGCTTTTGCATCCGTCATCTGCGCATAGTTCGCGGCATATTCGTGAATGTTCGCTATTCGTTGATCATTCAGCTTGGACAATTCCGCGTCGTATTCCGTATAGATGGGCCAGAATTTTGCAGCATCAGCGGCGCTTAGCAGCATGACCGAACCCATGATCTCGGCCTTCTGCTGCTTCACATCGGTGCGCAGGAGCTGTATGTAAGCTTGGATATTCGTTTTTTGATTTGCCGCGGCAGGCGTTGAAGTCGCCGGTTTCGCAGCTTTCTTGGGTGGCGGGGCGTCTTGCGACCGCCCAGCCGGAACAAACGTCAGCATCGTCAGAAGCATCACCCAAACCGCTGTCTTTTTTCTCATCGAATCTCCTCCGAAGAACCGCCAATTAACGGTGTTCCCAAATTCATCGTTTCAGCTGCATTCATGACTCGCAGGAAATAGAGCGGAGCGTCGGCTTTGCCGCGATCCCCATCCCTCTTTCCGGTGCTTATCTTGCCCTGCTGCCAATTCGCAGGCGATCCAATATTTGTAGCTACTTGCGGCGGGCAGAAGGGTCTTGCGGCAACCATCCTCGCCCCTACATCACTCCGACAGTCACTTGCAGCACGCTACCAATCCCACCTCGGAGCGGCCTACTGTCATTTTTGACAGTGCTGGCAGCTCAGCGGTGGCAGTCCCGTGCTTGCGGGCGGGCTGTTGTTGAGGCTTGATCGAAAAACGTGGAGATCTCACCCCGGCATCCGCAAAGGCAGCTAGGCCGCACCTGTGAGGGAACTCCACTCATTCTGAGCATTGAGGTGTTTTTGAGCGAGCGGCAGATTGGTCAGCATGTGGAAAACCTGGAGAGTTGAAGTCAACGAAGGCACCGGGAAGGGGCGCCTGTGCACAGAAGGCAGGCGCCCTAACCCAACAGGTTTAATCTCTTCGCCAGGCCGCTCTTACTTGATCGCAGTGCCCGTCAGACTAACCGTCTGCGGGCTGTTTGACGCGCTGTCCTTGATATTCAAGGTGGCGGTGTGCGTGCCTAGTTCGTCGGCGAAGTAGAAGACCTCAATAATGCAGCTCTTTCCTGCTGCCAGCGAAGTCTTGCAGGAGCTCAGGAAGAAGAAGTCTGCCAACAAGGTATGCGGACCGTAGCTGAGCGCGATGTTGTTAATAGCGATGGCGCTTTTGCCAGTATTTTGCAGAGTTACCTGGCTCGACCCCAAATGCAATAGGTGGAGGCTGCCGAAGTTGATGCTAGTCGGAGATACCGTCAGCGTTGCGCCGCTGGCCGCCCCTGTGATGCTCAGCGTGAAGGATTGCACAGCGGTGCTGCCCACACCGTTGGCAGCCGCGAGGCTTAGGACGAAGGTTCCGGCCGCGCTGGGTGTTCCGCTGAGCGTGCCAGTGCCGTTGTGGTTGTCGGTGAAGGAGACACCGCCTGGCAAGGCACCCGCTTGGGTGAGGGTCGGGATCGGGAAACCGGTGGCCGTCATAGTGAATGACCCAGGTGCGCCAGCGGTAAACACCGTAGTATTGGCGCTGGTGATTGCTGGCGCTTGATTTACCGTCAACGTAAAGCTCTGCGAGACACTTCCCGCGGCATTGCTTGCGGCGATGATGATGTTGAATGTGCCACCCGCTGTTGGCGTGCCGCTGAGAGCGCCGGTGGAAGAGTTGAATGTTACGCCGCTCGGCAAGGATCCGCTGCCGCTGAGCGTGGGTGCGGGGAAACCCGTCGCTTTCACCGTGAAAGAACCCGCAACTCCGACAGTAAACGTTGCAGCGTTGGCACTGGTGATTGACGGCGACTGATTTACGGTCAATGTGAAGCTTTGCGAAGCGCTACCGGCCGAGTTGCTGGCGGAGACGGTGAAATTAAATATGCCGCCGGCAGCGGGCATGCCACTCAACAACCCCGTCGCGGGATTGAGCATTACGCCGCTAGGTAGCCCGCCGCTCGCACCAAACGTGGGCGCCGGGTAGCCCGCCGCCGTCACGCTGAAAGCGCCTGCTGCTCCCGCGGTAAACGTAGCGCTGCTGCCGCTGGTGATGGTTGGGGCCTGATTCACGATCAGTGTGAAGGTTTGCGAATTGCTGCCCCCCGCGTTGCTCGCCATGATTGTGATGTTGAACGAACCGCCGCTGCCGGGCGTGCCGCTGAGAAACGCAGAGCCATCTCCGTTGTCTGTAAACGTAACGCCTGATGGGAGAGTCCCACTTTCGCTCAGCGATGGAGCCGGAACGCCGCTCGCCGTCGCAGTAAACGCGGTAAAGACTCCCGCACTGAATGTAGCAACGTTCGCGCTCGTAACGGCCGCTGCCTGGTCCGGTTGGAAAATCGCAAATGGTGAGAACGAACTCGTCGTCCCGCAGACGATATCGACGTTTGTGTCGGCGGTGGTGGTGATTTTCACCCACGCACCATTCACAAAATGATAGAGCTGTGGCGCTCCCGTAAATGTAATTCCAGAATAGTTGATGCAGATGGTCGCTTGCCCGGTGAACGTAGCCGTGGTCGTTATGTCGTAGACCGTTGCCGGATTGCCGAGTTCAAAGCCTGCAGGAGAAGCGGCGCCGGTGCTCGAAGTGGTTACCGTGGTTTGCCCTGCCTGCGTGACATTGGGGAACGTTACGGTCACGGGGCTAGTGCCAGTGGTCGGATCTTTCGGCGAAACGGAGACATTCGAGCCCGCTGGCGTATTCGATCCACAGCCGGGATCCGCCACGGAAATCTGGTTGCTCCCTACTTGCTCGATCTCCGCGGTGCCGCTTGCGCTTATCGATGCGTTTCCATTGAAGGGGAATGATTGGTCCGAACCCGCAAGGCCCGACCCATCCGCCGTGTTATAAATTTTGATTTCAATTTCGCTGGCGAAGGGCTGCCAGCTTACGCCGAGAAGGTTGCCGCAGGGATTGTATTGCCAGAGGGCACTTGTGGCGGAGACGTTCACACCGGGAATCGTTTGACCGCTCGCCAGATTAACGAGTTGGAGCGTGAACATACTCTGGCTATTCAAGTATCCGTAAACGAATGAGCTTTCGGGGCTGTCCGGTCCGAATCCCCAATTCACAACGCCAAAGGTGTCGTCGTCCACGCCGGGCACGGTGAAAAAGGGAAAAGCGTTGGAGTGAACGTGAACGGCGCTCGATACTCCCGCAACACGGTAGATGTCCAGTTGCGTGCGCAAAGGCGCAGTGAGTCCCATAGCCACAAAATAGTGGCCGGAGGGACTGAATTGAAAACGGTTCGGAGTGCTGACGGGGAAATCAGCAATTTTTTTCGCGGAGTTTCCGCTAAGGTCGTAGATCTGCACGTCTTCTTCAGTGGTCGAGCCGGTGGCGAGGAAATGGATCGCGATACGATCCTCATCGGGGCTGAATCCCCAATGCGCGGTAATGGGGAAACTGGTCTGAGTAAGCAGGACCTTTCCATCTGAGTGACGCGTGATGGTGATGTTGTCGAAACCGTTCGCGTTGTCGATGCTCGCCGTCACAATGTATTTGTTGCTCGGCGATGAACTAGGATCACCATCGACGTCGATTCCCTGCGCGGGGTCAACGTAACTCCCTGCACGTGTACAGGCGCACGAACCGGAACTCCCCGAGCCGCCCGGCCCGGAACCGCCAGAGTTGCCGCCGCCGGAGGATCCAACTTGAGTGACGAGCGTGGCGATATCGTTGCTCGGATTCGAGTCGGTCTGATCGGCAAACGTATTCAGCGTGTTCGTCAGCGTTCCCGCGTTCTTTGGATTTAGCGTGATCGAGAGACTCACGCTTGCACCCTGAACGAGATTTCCTATCTGACATTGGACATAACCAGAAGTGCCGTTTGCTGGGCCTGTGCATGTTCCCTGCGAAATCGTCGCGCTGACAAATCCCGTGGTGGGCGGAAGCATGGTCACGCCCACGCCCGTCGCACCGCCGGGTCCGTTGTTGGTGACGGTGGCGTTATAAGTGACAGTGCCGCCCGGAGCGATGGTGCTTGCGGATTCCGTCGCCGTGATTCCGATATCGACGGAGGTAACGGTGACATGCATCGTCGCAGAGGAAACGCCGCCAAATCCGTCCGAAACAGTCAGCGTTATCGTGTGAGTGCCAAAGCCAAGCACTCCGAATTGGACAGTCTCACCAACGACAGGAAATGAAGAGTCCGGGCTGGACCAGCTATAGGTAAGCAAATCGCAGTCCGGATCTGTCGAAGCGGAGCCGTCCAACGTTACGATCGCAGCGGAGCCCGAAGTCGCGGCCACAGTTTGATCCGGGCCGGCGTTCGCTACGGGCGGGTGATTCACTCCGGCGTCCACCACGCGGACGCGATTGTTCGCGCGATCTGTGATGTAGACGAGGATCTCGTTATTGACCGTCGTGCTGGCGATTTGCCCCAAGCTATCGGTAGGATTGAAGACGCCTGATTCCACCAGCTTGCTTCCGAAGGCGGCCTGCGTCGCGGCAATGTTGTCCTGCAGCTTCGTGCCACCACCGGCAAAGACATTACCTTGCAGTGGACCTGAGCCCGCGCTGCATGCACCGCCAGGACGTACGGCTGCCAGTATTCGCCCAGTGCCTGCGTCCGATGCCAGAGCGCGGCCCGGGATGAGGGCTACGCCGACCGGCAAAAAATTCGTTCCCGCAGACGCCGTCGTCATCACGTCCGACACAATTTCGCCTTCATTGCTGAAGGGATAGACGTATCCGTAGTTCGGATTTGGTGAGGCTCGACGAACACTTTGGGCACCCTTTTCCGAGAAGATCAAACCGCCATCTCGGTCCACCACAACGGCGTTCGGACCGTTCAACTGCGTAAATTCCGGTCCCTGACCGCTCGAAGGATCACTCCCACCGCCAACCACGTTCACAATGGAATCGGTACATAGAAGGCAAAAAATCAGGCCCGTTGTCACGTCGGGGACATAGGGATTTCCGAGTGCGTCAATCGCAATCGCAACAGGTTGATCGTATTGCGCCGCCAGCAGCCCGGCGTCCCCTTCGTTATTGCAGAAAATTGAGGTGCCGCCCGGAAAAACTCCACACGCTTCGCTCCCATTTCCAGAATAAACGGTCGTCGTGTCATTCACCGGATCCAATGCGAAGACCTGAAATTTCTGCAGGCTCGTGAACAACAGCGAACCTGACGAAAGTGGCGTGCCGGACGACGGATCATAAAAAATGTTTCCCGGCGGCGGCACGGCGATGGCCGTCGGGGTAATGCCCGCCGCTTTCGGAGAAGCAAAGGAGTGGATGATTCCGGCTGAATCCACGTAGCGGATCACGCCGTTACCAGCGTCGACGATGTAAAGAGTCCCATCAGGCGCGGCAGCCACGGAAAAAGGGCTGTCCAAACAGGCAGACGTCGCAGGGCCGCCGTCTCCGCAATAGCTACGGGAACCGTTGCCCAAAATCGTCAAGAAATTAGGACTGGCGCCGAGCGAATCCATCGAATGAATCCAACCACTTCGGCTAGCAACGAATGCCGCAGATGCACCTCCGGCTGGGGCGATGGCCACTAACTCGCTAAGGCCGTTCGTGCTGACTCCCAGGTTGACGCTTGAAGTTGGGTGTAGGAATGGCGCGACCGCGCCGCCTTGGCCTGCAATCTGCGTTTTCGTGCCGGCGATGGGGTCATAACTGAAAATACTCTCGGTCAGCGGCGCCGAACTGCCGCCTCCTCCGCTACACCCTGGATCGGTTTGCGGATCACAGCCACCACCGCCTCCATTGCTAGGAGGCGGTGGTGGAGGATAGATCGCATAAAGTACGTGGCCCGTTGCGGGATCGACGGCAACAGGCAAACCATCGCGAAGCGGATTGGACGTTGCACCGAGGTCCAATGGCGCGGAGAGAACTCCAGTGGCTAGATTTAATTGACGCAGTCCGAAGGACTCATTCAGATAGAGAGATTTGCCCGCGGCATCCACGGCAAGATAGCCGAAGTTTCCGAGGCTCATGCTGGTAGCACCGCCGCCGGAAGCGGGCGCTGCAGAAATTGCCGTGCCGTTCCCGGCGATCATGTGAACTTGCCCCGACGCGAGCCGCCAAACTGTGCTCTTCCCAAGATCGAAAACGTACAGAACGCCATTACCATCGATCGCCATTTGCCCGGGCGCGCACAAGTTGGCTGATGCGGCCGCAACATCCGTGGAGATCAGCTGTCCAGGCGTGCATGTCCCGCTGCCGAACAGCGTGTCAACGGTACTTGATGAAAGATTGATTCGGCGGACACGGTTGTTGCCCGTGTCGGCAACGTAGAGGAGATTTGAGTTGGTAGGATCAAGAACAAGGCCCAGAGGGCCTGCAAAACTTGCCTGCGTGGCATCTCCGCCGTCGCCGCCAAAACCGTTGAATCCGTTGCCCGCGATCGCCGTCGCTTGTCCGGCCGCCGGATCGTATTTGTAAATGCGATGGAACGTAGTGGATGTGAAATAAAAAACCTGGCGCGAGCCGTCCCACGCTATTTGGCCAACTTCGCCGGCGCTCGCGACATTGTTCACCGCGCCATTCAGCTTTGGCATCGTCGTCGGCCCGCCTCCAGCCACAGTGGTGATATTTCCCTGCTGCGCTGCGAGAAAAAATGGGGTCAGTAGCGCCGCGCTTATAACGAGCGCAATCTTGCGCGCCATCGCCGTCGCGCTGACTCTCCACCCGACTCCGCAGGCAGAGAGCGACCTTCGTCGCCCCTCGATGTTGTGTATAAGATCCGCGAGCCAAAACTTCGCGCGATTGATATTCATCTGGACTCCTCCTGCCACTTCCCAACGAGGTTCGCAGTGCAAGTTTCTTTGAACGTCCAATCGCCCAAAGAAGTGGGAATGCTGGCGTGACGCACCCAAGGGGGACTGGTTCGGGCTGGGGCACCTACACGCGCCCCCATATTCACTAATGCGGAATTGGAGGGGTGAAAAGGCTCACCATCAGGGGGGAATGAACGTGAGCGAAACTGGCGACTTAGGCCGCCGAGTGCTTATTGACAGTCCTAAAACCCCGGGATAAGCTGCGCCCAATTAGTGTTCTGTAGCGAAGACGGAGACAAGAGTGGACTCAGGTTCGCCCAGTCCAGTCACAGAGTTGTTGGCACGTTGGCAAAGCGGCGACCGCACTGCCCTCGATGCGCTTATCCCTCTGGTCTATCAAGAGTTACGCCTCACTGCGCGCCGCTATCTCCAGCGCGAACGGCCGGATCACACGCTGCAAAGCACTGCCCTTGTTCATGAGGCGTTCGTTCGCCTGGTGCGGCAGGATCTTCCACCACTTCAAAATCGTGCACATTTCTTTGCCCTGGCTGCCACTCTCATGCGGCAGATTCTTGTTGACCACGCGCGCAGCCACGGCGCCGCGAAACGCGGCGGAAACGCGTTCAAACTTGAGTTGACGGAAGCTCTTTCGGTGCCCGAAGTCAAAGATATAGATCTGATCGCACTGGACGATGCCCTGAAGACTCTGGCTGAGCTGGACCCTCAGCAAAGCCGCATCGTCGAGCTTCGCTATTTCACCGGACTTTCCATCGAGGACACTGCCGAGGTCTTGAGCATCTCGCCTGCCACCGTTAAACGCGATTGGACGACCGCCCGTCTGTGGTTACAACGCGAAATGAATCTAGGGGCTCAGCAGTGACGCCAGAGCGATGGCAGCAAGTCAAACAGGTTCTGGACGCGGTGCTTTCGCTCGATGCGGACGCGCGGAAGCAATACATGGATAGAACTTGCGCCTCCGACCCGGAGCTCCGTCGCGAAGTCGAATCGCTCCTTTCCGTTCAGACGCCATCCGGCGCTTCTTTTATGGATACTCCCGTTCTTGATTTCTCCAACTTGCCTGCAGAGACAAACCCCGCCGCGAGTCAAACGGGCCGCTCCATCGGCATCTACACCATTATCAGAGAGATCGGTCGCGGTGGCATGGGCGAGGTCTACAGCGCCGCGCGAACCGATGGTCAGTACGAAAAAAACGTAGCCATTAAATTAGTTCGCGCCGGCTTCAATGATGCCTCGGCCATCGAGCGATTCCGGAACGAGCGCCAAATTCTCGCCACTCTCGATCATTCCAATATCGCCCGTCTCCTCGATGGAGGAACCACTAGCGAGGGACTTCCCTTCCTGGCGATGGAGTTGATCGAGGGCACGCCCATCGACGAGTATTGTGACGCGCACAGTTTGTCTGTCACGGAGCGGCTAAAGCTTTTTTGTACGGCGTGCGCGGCCGTGCAGTATGCGCACCAGCGCCTCGTCATTCATCGCGATTTGAAACCAAGCAACATTCTCGTGACGAACGATGGAGTGCCCAAGCTGCTGGATTTCGGCATTGCGAAAATCTTTGACCCTGCCGGCGTTGCCGAAACAACCCTGCTTCGGCCAATGACGCCTGAATACGCCAGCCCGGAACAAGTGCGGGGCGAACATATCACCACCGCTTCCGATATTTATTCGCTCGGAGTCGTCCTCTATCAACTCTTGACCGGCCATTCGCCATATCGTGCCGCGAAACGCAACGCGAACGATCTCGCACATGCGATCACGGACACCGAGCCGGACCGTCCTAGCACCGCCGTCTCTCGCACTGAAGAAATTCAACGAAACGGCGCAACGTCGCAACTTAGTCCTGAAACTGTCAGCAAAACGCGCGAAGGAACCTTCGCAAAACTCCATCGCCGTCTTCGCGGCGACCTCGACTACATCGTGCTGAAGGCGCTGCGCAAAGAACCGCAGCTCCGTTACGCATCCGTCGATCAGTTTGCCGAAGACATTCGCCGCCACCTCGAGGGCCTTCCTGTAACCGCGCGAAAAGGCACTTGGAGCTACCGCACAGGAAAGTTTGTCCGCCGCCACAAAGCCAGTGTGGCCGCCGCGGCGATTGTCTTCGCCACGCTGGTTATCGCTGTCGTTGTCACTCTGCGCGAAGCTCGCATTGCTCAAAGGCGCTTCAATGACGTACGCAAGCTGGCCAACTCATTGATCTTTGAGATTCACGACTCCATCCAAGATCTCCCAGGTGCGACAAAAGCTCGAAAACTGATCCTGGAAAGATCCTTGCAGTATCTCGATGGCCTCGCAAAGGATTCTGGAAACGATCCCGACCTGCGTCGGGAACTCGCTACCGCATACGGTCGGATCGGCTCGCTCCAGGGTAATCCTCTCGACCCCAATCTCGGAGACACAAAAGCCGCTGTCGCAAGTTTTCAAAAATCCATGGCGATGCGGGAGACGCTTGCGCATGCGAATCCAAAGAACAGTAAAGACCAGGTTGAACTCGCGGTCGCTTATCTCGATTACTGCGACGTTCAGCGTGGCCGCGCCGGCAACACCCTGCTGGCTTCCGAGTATTGCAAGAAAGCTTTAGCCATTCTGGATCGCGAGGAATCTTCTTTTCCGAACGATATACGAATTGCCTCTCAATCCACACGAGGCTATACAAATCTCGGCATGATGGAAATTGGCGAAGGCACTGTGACACAGGTCGGCCTGGTTTCTGAGGGAATCGCCAGCCTCAAAAAGGCCTTGGCTCTCGATCAGCACGCCATTCAGCTCGCGCCGTCGAATCCCATGTTTCACGGGCAAGCGGCCGTCATACAGCTTGTCTTGGGCGACGCCGAGTACAGGCTAGGAGAGCGTCCTGAGGCCTTAGCCGACTATCGGCATGGTCTGGAAATATTGGACTCGGTGAATGCAAAAGGGAGGAACATCCGCACCGCGTCCAATGCCATCGTGGTGCGTGACAGAATCGGAGACATTCTCTTGTCGCAAGAGAAATTGTCTGAAGCGCTCGCGGAGTACACCAAGGCGCAACAATCAGCAACGCAATTATTTGCTGCCGATCCGCAAAACCAGATCTTGCGCGGGTTGGTGATCGCAAGTTCAGCTCAGCTTGGCCATGCTCTCGCAGAATTAGGCCGCTCGGAAGAGGCTTTGCGGTACCTCCGAGGGGCGCTCGACATGGCGGACTCAGACGTAAGCAAATCCGTTGAGAACCGTGCCCAGGAGATTGTCATTCACGCTTGGATTGCGGAGACCGCGGAGCGTAGCGGCAAGTTTATCGAAGCAGCGAAAGAATACTCCAAATGCAAGGAGTTGATTGCAGCGCTTATCGCCGCTGGCGCGAGCGATCTACGGATGCAAGGCTTTGCTGCATCGGCAAACGTACGTCTGGCCAATTCGTTGATCTCGTTGGGAAGAATGAATGATGCGGGTAGGGAGTATGCAGAATCCTTATCACGCCTCGAACCGCTTGCTCGCGCGAATCCCAGTGAGCAAGGAATTTTGTATGCCCTCGCCGAAACCTACACTGGCGAAGGAAACCTTTCGGCCAAACTAGCCGCACTTGCGCAGACTCCAGCCCAGCGTCTGGGGAAATTGCTGGAAGCACGTGACTGGTACCAGAAGAGCCTTACTATTTGGACGAACATTACCAACCCAGCGCGGTTCTCCGTCAGCGGTGTCGAAGCAACGCTTCCCGATCAAGTCTCGCGCCGCCTCGCAAAGTGCAATCTGGAAGTCAAGAATCTTACGAATTCCGCTAACTGAACGTTTCTGTCTGTAAAGAAGCGAACAGCTCGATGGATCGCGGATTAAATGGGACGTTGGCGCTTGCACAGCAGTCTTCGCGCGATTTATTGACGGCGGAGCGTGCCTCCGCTAGCGTTAAAGTGCACGAAGTGCCATCCCACTTCGTCACGCGCGGTGCGCGCAGAACGCCTTAAAGCCGGAGAACCTAGTGGCCAACGCCATCATCACACTGACGACAGATTACGGTACCGAAGACCATCTGGTCGGTACCTTAAAAGGAGTCATTCTCAAGATCAATCCGGATGTAACCATCGTCGACATCACGCATCACGTCACTCCCTTCGATTTGCTCGATGGGGCTCTGGCCATCGGCGCCGCGTACGCCTATTTTCCGCCAAAGACGATACATATTGTGATCGTGGATCCCGGCGTTGGCACAGAGCGGCGGCCGTTGCTCGTCACTGGACAGAATCATTATTTCGTTGCGCCAGATAACGGCGTGCTTTCTCTTGTCTATGAGCGCGAGCCGAACGTAGTAGTGCGCCACGCGACCGCGGAACACTATTTCCTCCAGCCGCTCAGCAAAACCTTCCATGGACGGGATATCTTTGCGCCAGTGGCGGCGTGGCTCTCGAAAGGCTGGCAGACTCCCGCGATGGGCGACGAAATTCAGGATTACAAGAAGATGGCACTTCCTCGCCCAAAACCTGGTGCAGCAGGTGTAAAAGGCCTGGTTCTCAAGGTCGATCCATTCGGAAATCTGGTAACGAACTTCCGCGCCGAGGATTTGTCCAGCGAGGCACAGAACGGTAGCGGGCTGAAAATGCAAGTGGGACCTCATGCCGTGAGCCGACTGGTGGATACGTTCGCGCGAGGCAAGGCGGGCGAAACGATCGCGTATTTTGGTTCAAGCGGTTATTTGGAAATTGCCATCAACAAGGGGAATGCTGCGCGCACATTGAGTATCGGCCGTGGAGCGCCCGTGGTTCTCGCCGAAAAGTAGTTCCCTTCTATTCTTTAGCAAAAGCTTCAGGAAAACGTGTGAGATCTCATCACTCTATTTAGCGGGAGTGTTCGAGTGCGGCCATTCGCGAACGCGCGCGCCGACCGGACGGTGGCATTGCGTTATGAGTGATGACACCCCTAGGCAGCGGCTGGGGCCGGTTGCTTCCGCTCGTGCCAGTAACCCAAGGCCGCGAACAGAAGTACGGCAGGCACGCCGGTCAGTCCGCAAACGATAAAGAAAATGCCGTAGGCGTGAATGAGGCCGTGCGTGTGGCTCAGGCTTTGGACTATTGCACCGGAAAATCCCTTCAAGATCTTTCCCAGCCAGGCATAGGTTGAACTCAAGAGTGCATACTGCGTGGCCGTGTATCCGAGATTGGTGAGGCTCGACATGTATGCCACAAGCGCAACAGCGGCGAAGCTGAGACTGAAATTGTCACCGACCATGACGACAGCGAAGAGACGAAGGCTCAATCCCCAGAACGCCAGAGTCGCGAACGCGGCGGTCGCGGCCGCCTGTAAGATGCCCCCTATGATGAGCGCGCGCATGTAGCCGAGCTTCAGGGAGCAGTATCCGCCGGCTGCGATTCCACAAAACGTGGCGATGAGCCCGATGGATCCGCGTATCGCTCCGACGGTTGGCTTCGCTAGACCGAGATCGACGTAGTAGGGACTCGCCATCGGCCCCATCATGAAGTCCGGCAACCGGTAGAGGCTGATGGCCGCTAACATTACAAACGCGAGCCAGCCGTGCGCGCGGAAGAAAGCAATGAACGGTCCTACAATGGCGTCGAAGAAACGACGCCAAAGCGGCGCTTCACTCCCTTTTTCATACAGCGGCGCTTTTGCGCGCTCCGGTTCTTTTGCAAACAAGGTGGCCATTATTCCAACTGCCATACAGGCACCGTAGATTCCGTAGGACACGCGCCATCCCACCGCTGCGGCCACGATGAGGATAAGGGAATCCGTAGTCAGGAGTGCCAGCCGGTAGCTGAACTGATAGGCGGACGCCAGGAGCCCTTGTTCAGCTCCGTCGTCTGCTGATTCAATTCGCCACGCATCGACCACAATGTCTTGTGTCGATGAGGCAAATGCGACGATGAGCGCACAAACGCCAAGCCGGCCGAGTCCCATTTTCGTGCCAGTTGCGCCCATGGCACAAAGCGCGAGCCCGACAACGATCTGGGAAAACATCATCCATCCGCGCCGATGGCCAAGCCGCTTAAACAACGGCAAGTCGGCGCGATCCATCAAGGGCGCCCACAGAAACTTCAGCGAATAGGCGATGCCCACCCAGGAAAGAAAGCCGATCGCCGTCAGCGAGGTGTGTTCGTCGCGCAGCCAGTAGCCAAACGTGTTGCCGACCAGAAAAAACGGAAGGCCTGAGGAAAATCCCAGCAGCAACATCGCCACCGTTTTGGGCCGCAAGTAATCCGCGATGCGGTGCTTTGGGAGACTCACGCGTTCATTGTCTATTGGAGGACTCGCGAAACTCAACGTTCCTGCCGCCGAACGTTGTCTATGCTGGCACTCTCGCTGGATCGCTACGGTTCCGCCGACGCGGCTTTCGATGCGGGAGCCGTCGTCTCGGAGCTCGGGGAAGTCTCAGCGCTCCTCTCTTCATTCGACGGCCGGACTCGCTGGATTTTAACGCGCGCTACACGCCGTCCGTCCATTTCCACGACAGTAAACCGAAACTGCCCATATTCGAAGCTTTCGCCGCCGCGCGGAATAAAGCCAAGTTGATCCAACACGAATCCACCGACGGTCGCATACGCGGGGTCTTCCGGTAAAGTGATGTTGTACTGCGCATCCAAGTCACGAACGTTCAAAGCCGCGTCAAAAATCACGGCGCCGTCGGCCAGTGTCAGCGGCCGCTCGATGACGTCGAACTCATCGTGAATCTCGCCGACCACTTGCTCCATGATGTCTTCCAGCGTTATGAGGCCCAGGATGCTGCCAAACTCATCGACAACCATCGCCATGCCAATGTGGCGCGTGCGAAGTTCCTGGAGCAGCTCACTCGCTGGCTTCGTTTCTGGAACAATCAGCACTTCGCGAAGCACGCGCCTCAGGTCAAACGGAGGCGGCGGGAGATTTTCCTCTAGCCGACGCTCGCGGTCGAGCAGTATCCACAACATGTCCTTGATGTGAACGAATCCTAGAATGTGGTCACCCGACCCGCGATAGACGGGGATGCGCGAGCGCTGCGACGTGGCAAACACTCTCATGACTTCGTCCATCGTCGCTTCCACGGGGAGCGTGTGCATATCCGGGCGAGGCACCATGATCTCGCGAACCTGCACTTGTCCAAGTTCGATGGCGCTGACGATGAATTTCTCCTCGCCGGGGGCGATGAGGCCCCGTTCGCGCGCCTGCTGAATCTGGATTTGCAATTCTTCAGTTGAATGCGCCGCACCGTGACCTTGCGGCGACGAAACGCCCATGGCCTTTACGATGCCGCCAGACATGCCATCCAGCAGGTCAATCGCCCAGCGAAAGGTGTGCAGATACCACTGGAACGGTAATGCGACGAGAAGCGCAACGCGTTCAGCCTTCGCCAGGCTGACCGTCTTTGGTACCAACTCGCCAAGCACGACGTGCATCGCGCTCAGCAACGCAAAAGCGCAGCCCAATGCAATGGCGTGCGCGAAAAATGCCGTACGTGTGCCGGCCGCGCCGTGCCATATCTGCTGGAATGCGGCTGCGAGAGCAGCTTCACCGAGCGCGCCGATCGCCAAACTCGTCAGCGTGATGCCAACTTGCACTCCGGAGACGACGCGATGCAAATCCGCCAGCAATCGCTCCACGACGCGCGCGCGAACGTCACCTTTGGCGACGAGTTGGCGAATTCGGGAAAGCCGTACGGCAACGAGGGAAAACTCCGCTGCGGCGAAAAAGCCGTTGAGAGCGACAAGCGCCAGCACACCGATCAGCCGCACTGCAAACATAGCTTCTCAGGAATCCCCTAGCCGCATTGTAGCAGTACAGAAGCGATGCGCGAGGCGCGCGTGCCTTCTCTACACACGCGTGATGGTGACAAAAATATCTTCTCCGCTGAGCGCCAGTTTGACGCCGCCATTCGGAGCCGGGCTCAACTCCAGCCGTTCAGCAAGAAGCTCATTGCGCAAAAATGCTTCGTGCGCGGTGATGGCCTCGGCGATCCGCGGCGATGCGGAATAGATGACAACGATGCGGTCGGAAATATCCAAGTTCAGCGCTTTTCGCTGATCTTGCAGCATGCGATTGAAATCTCGCGCGAGGCCTTCCTGCTGTAATTCAGGCGTTAGCTTTGTGTCCAGCGCGAGGAACGTACCTTGCTCCAGACTACACTTGAGATTTTCCGGGCCTTCAAACGAAATGACGATTTCTTCGGGAGCAAGTTCGAATACTTGATCCGGAAGTTGTATCGAAAACGGGCCACCCTTCAAAACTTGTGCTGGGTCGGCGGTTTCGAGGGCTTCTCCGATGGCCTTCAGATATCTCCCCGCGCGAGGACCAATCTTTTTTGCATCCGGCTTGAGGCGGACCTTCACAAGCGTCTTCTCGTCCTCGATCAAAACGAGCTGCTTCAGATTGCCTTCTTCCAGAATCTGCGCGACATAGTCTGCGTTTTCCAGCACACGCCGGTCCGCTTGCATCTTTCGGGCGAACGTACAACGTGCTCAACGGCTGGCGAATTTTCACTTTGCTCTGCGTGCGCAGACTGAGCGCAAGGTTCTTGATGCGGATCACAGCGGCAATGCTGTTCTCGAGAGCCTCATCGATCAAAGAATCGTTCACTTGGGGATAAGTCGTCAGGTGAACGGACTCGGGCGCCGATGGATTCACGGAACGCACTAGGTTTTGATAAATATTCTCGGTCAAGAATGGCAGAGCGGGCGCCATCACGCGTGTGACGGTCGTGAGCACTTCGTAGAGAGTTTGATAGGCCTCCGCCTCACTCTTCCAGAAACGCCGTCGCGAGCGTCGCAAATACCAATTGGAGAACTCCTCGTCAAAAGCCTGAAAGGCTTCCACCAATTTGTACTGCTCGTAATTCTGGAACGCGCTGTTCGCTTCTGCCACAAGCCGCTGCAACTTGCTCAAAACCCAGCGATCCAATTCGTTGGTAACCGGAATCGCGGCGCCGCCCGGCTTCCAATCGTCCGCTCCCGCGTACATCACAAAAAAGCTGTAGCAGTTCCAGAAAGTCAAAAGCTTGCGCCGGGCATCGCCATCAATCGTTTGGCCCACGTTGCCAGTGGGATGGAGGTCCGGAAAGTTCAGATTCTGAGCGGTCTTCTGCTCGGTGTAGATGTACCGCATCACTTCGGCGCCAAGCGCTTCAGCCGCTTCATCAAACGCGATGGAGTTACCCTTGGACTTGTGCATCTCCTCGCCGCGCGCATCACGAACCAACGCATGTCCCAGAAGAGCCTTGAACGGTGCGCGACCGTCGATCATCGCGCTCATCGAAAGCATGGAATAAAACCAGTTGCGGAACTGTCCTGGAAAACTTTCGAGGACCAGGTCCGCCGGAAACCATTTCTCCCAGTAAGCTTTGTCGGTCGAAAAGCGCATCGTGCTGAAGGGCACGATGCCCGCGTCGAGCCAGGGATTGCCAACGTCTTCGGTGCGCTGCGCCAAGCCGCCACACTTCTCGCAGCGGATTTTGACGGCGTCAATATACGGCCGGTGCGGAGAATTCCCTTCGAACACTTGCCAGCCTTCGACCGCCTTTTCTTTTAGCTCTTCCCTGCTGCCGATCACTGTAAAGTGTTTGCAATCGCCGCAGACCCAGATCGGCAGCGCGAGTCCCCAAAAGCGCTTCTTGGAGATCATCCAGTCGCTCATGTTGCGAAGCCAGTCCTGCTCGCGCGCTTCGCCATCCGGGGGAATCCATTTAATGGTCGGAACGACGCGTTGAATGCGATCGCGCCAATCCATGCGGATGAACCATTCGTCCACCGGACGGAAAACCAGCTCTTCTTTGCAGCGCCAGCAATGTGGGTAGACGTGTGGATATTTTTCACGCGCGACGAGCATACCGCTCGCCTTCAGCGCGGCGATGATGTCATCCGCCACTTCATTCGCGTTGCGTTTTGTGAATGGTCCGAATCCATCGAGAAAAACCGAGCTGTCGTCCAGCGGAGCGATGAACGGAATGCCGTTGTCTTTACCGAGCTGCTGGTCTTCCGCGCCGCACCCTGGAGCAATGTGAACTAGCCCCGTGCCTTCCGCCTCGCTGATTTCTTTCCATGCAATCACACGGTGAGCTTCCGCGGCGCTTTTCCCGCCTCCAGTTTCTCCATACGGAAAAACGCCGCCCGGTGTTTTCTGAGCAGGAAGTTCGTCAAATGGTCCTTGATACGTCAGGCCAACCAAATCTTTTCCTGGAAGCTCCCCAATAACCTCAACGCCGCCGCTGCCCTTCAGTATCGTCCGAATCGACGGCAACTTGTGCGTCTCGTGCTTCCCTTCCACTTGCAGATCCTGCACGCGATCGTGCTCGAAGTTCCCTTTCGCAACGTAATAAAACCAGTCGCCGTGCTTGACCTTGAGATAAGTCATCTCAGGGTTCACGGCTACTGCGACGTTTGAGGTCAGCGTCCACGGAGTCGTCGTCCAAATCAACAGCGCAGTTCGCTCTTGCCCCTTGATCGGAAACCGCACAAAAACCGAAGTATGCGTCGTGATGCGGCGCCCTTCCGCCACCTCCATCTGCGAGAGTCCCGTTCCGCAGCGTCCACACCACGGCATGACGTCGTGCCCGCGATAGATAAATCCTTCCGTATGACACTTCTTCAGAAAGGACCAGATGGTGTAATTATTTTCATCAGAAAAAGTGAAGTAGCTACCGCCATACTCCGCGGATCCCAATTTCCGCACGATCTCGCTAGCTCGCGCCGTCTCCGTGTGCCCGCTGGGCAGCTTCGCGGTAACCACACGATCTCCATCAGCCAGCGCGTCACGCAAAGCGATCAATACTTTAGGATCGTCCCAATCGCACCAATATCCCAACCGAATGGATTGCTCAGTCTGCCGCGCGGCATAAGTCAAAACGCGTTCCTTGCAAGCGCGCACGAAGTTCTCAATGCCGAAATCCCGAATCTCGCGTTTGGTCTTCAGTCCAAGGCTCTTCTCGACCTCGACTTCGACCCACAGTCCCTGGCAATCAAATCCGTTCTGATACCGCAGCGCGCTTCCCCGCATCGCGTTGTATCGCTGGTACATGTCCTTCAGCGAGCGCCCCCAAGCGTGATGCACACCCATGGGATTATTCGCGGTGATCGGTCCATCCAGAAAAGACCAATGGCGGCCGCTGGCATTCTTCTCGCGAAGCTTCTGAAAAATCCGATTCTCCTCCCAGAAGCGTAAAATCTCGCGCTCCATGGCTGGAAAGTCGGGCACTCTTGGCACTGGTTTGTACATGCTCATAGTTGTATCCAAGTAGATTATCACAGGGCGCAAACGCGCCAGTTTGCTTCGGTTTGAACAGTAAGAATTACCGTAGGAGGGACGACAGCGTCCGGAAGAACTCGGCCGGCGTAGCGATACGCAGCCCGGTTCGTTTTGCCACTGTCCGTGTAAAATGCTTGGTATTGTGGGTCAGGAGCCAATCCGGCTTGCTGGCCATTGCGGAGAGAAGCACGGGAACGTCGGCCTCATGTCGGATCAGGCTTCGGTTAGCCCGCACAAGCGCCTCAACCGGATGCGCGACCATCTCGGGATTCGTAAGTTTGACGAGTCGCTCATAGTGCTCCACAAGCTCATCGGCCTCCAAATTCGTCAGCCGTTGAGCATGCAACAACAGATTCTCTTCCACTTCGTCCCGCACAACCTCGGCCAACACCAGCCGGCATAGACGCGATGCGCACAAAGACAGCGCAGCCTTGTCGAGTCCCCATTTCGAGATAATTCCTCCGGTGAGAACATTCGAGTCCAGGAACAGTCGAATTCGCGGCTGCCCTTTCACTTATCGAGGGCGCGGGACTTTCGCCGCGACGCCTTCGTCGCTGAATCAACTCTCTTATACCGGCGATCGTACAAACGCTTTCGAACCGCAGGAAGCGACGCCAGCGCCTCTTCTGGCGTCACTCCGGTCCGGCGTAGCGCCAAACTTATGTGTTCACAAAGTCGCTCAAAGCGCTGCTGCTCTGGCAGAAGCACCAGTCCATCCCCCAAACGCAGCACGGCGAACGGCGCACCGGTTCCCAACCCTAAATCTTCACGGAATTGCTTTGGGACTGTCAGTTGTCCCTTCTCACCGATCTTAGTGGTCGTCAGATATTCCAAAGTTGTTTGTCGGCTGGCCATAACAATCTCCTGGTAGGAATATCCTACCACCGTTATTGCGCGCAAACCACCGCATTCGCGCTCAACTTTCTTAACGCCAGTTTCCGCATTGTTCTTCGCACCGAGCGCGCCCGCCCGGTTGCACCCTCCAAGCGCGTCCACTACACTCAAGTTTTACTTAGAAAGCTCCGGAGATTGCTTGCGGACCATCCTTCGTTTTCTAGCCTGGACACTTCTGATCATTACGATTGTTGCTGGTGGAACGGCGTGGTGGTTCATCTACCGGCCGCTGCCGCAGCTCGACGGCTCCATCTCGCTCCCCGGTCTGCAACAGGAAGTCACCGTAGAGCGCGATAATTGGGGCGTCCCGCACATCCGCGCGGCTTCCCTGGTAGATGCCGTCGAGGCCCAAGGCTACGTGATGGCACAAGATCGCCTCTGGCAACTGGATCTGATGCGTCGCGCCTCTCGCGGCCAGCTTTCAGAAATTGTCGGTCCTCTCGCGCTCAAGTCCGACAAACAATTCCGAACCTTTGGCTTCTCCCGCGCGGCCGATCGCGATTTCGCGGCAATGGATAAAGACTCGCGCGCGCTGATGGAAGCCTACGCCCGCGGCGTAAATGCTTTTATCGTCCAGCACCAGAACAACTTGCCTCTGGAATTTACTCTTCTTAAGTACAAACCCCAGCCCTGGCTTCCCACGGATTCGCTGGTCATCGCCGGCTACATGTACCAAACGCTGACCGACACCTGGGAGCGCGAGCTGGATCGCGCAAAAGTTCAAGAACGCGTCGGTGCGGATCGTTCGAAAGACCTTTTTGCGGTCGATGCGCCGATGGATCACTTCGTCATCGGCGACCCGGATGTTCCCAATGACGGCTCGCAAGCGTCTCGCGTCGATCCCGACGACGATGACGATGACGACGATATGCCCACAGACTCCATTCTGAAAGCGGCAGCGCCAGGCGCTTCCGGTGTTCGCACGCCCGAGACTTTTGCGGATGTCACGTCCTCGCTCTGGGCATCGATTCAAGGCTACCTCGAAGAAACGCAAAGCGAAATTCGCAAAGGCCTGGGCAGCAACAACTGGGTCGTCAGCGGCGCCCACACCGCCACCGGTAAACCTCTTCTGGCCAACGACACGCATCTCGAACTCTCCATTCCGCCGATCTGGTACGAAATTCATCTCACCGCGCCTAAGTACAATGCCAAGGGATTCACCCTGCCTGGTGCCCCGCTCATTGTCATTGGCCACAACGACCGTATCGCCTGGGGGTTCACAAACAACGGCGCCGATGTGCAGGACCTCTATATCGAGACATTCAATCCAGCCGCACCCGACGAATACCGGGTCCACGGGAAATGGACAAAGGCGCAAGTTTTTGACGAAGTGATTCACGTCAAAGGGCAAGCCGACGAGCACTTGAAAGTCATCGTCACGCGCCACGGCCCCGTGGTACATAGCGAAGGAGACAAAGCTTACGCCCTCCGATGGACCGCCCTCGAACCCGGCGGCCTTGGTAATACCTACAACTGGCTTTCCACAGCGAACAACTGGCACGAGTTTCGAGAAGTAATGAAGCGCGTCTGGGGCCCCGGTCAAAACGCTGTCTACGCCGACGTTGACGGAAACATTAGTTACATGATGGCTGCCCGCGTCCCCATTCGAAAGAAAGGCCGCGGCGAAATCCCCGTCCCCGGCGATACCGACGACTACGAATGGACCGGCTACATTCCTTTCGACCAACTTCCCCAAGCTCTGAACCCAGACAGCGGCCTGATTGTCACCGCCAATGCGCGCGTCGTCGGGCCGAATTACAAACCTTATCTAACGGACCGCTGGGAAGAGCCCTATCGCACCGCACGCATCTACGATCTTCTGCACGACAAAACGAATCTCCGACCGATCGACATGTTGAAAGTCGAGACAGACACCTTCAGCTTTCCGCACGTTTTCCTCGCTGACCAAATTTCGGCCGCCGCGAAAACAGTACAACCAAAGGATCCTCGCGCCAGAAAACTTGCCGAAGGGTTGAAAGACTGGAACGGAATCGCGGATGCCGATTCTTCGCTCGTCTCCTTCCTGGTGATGGCACGCCGCGCCGCGCTGGAATTGATCCTTGAGCCTTATCTCGCAAAAGATACAAATCTCTATGAGTGGCGCAGCACCGCGTTTCTCCAAAAAGTGTTAACGGACCGCCCCGCAAAATGGCTCCCGCCGGCCTACAAAAACTACGACGAACTGCTCGCCGCCACAGCCGATCGCGCCGTCTCTATGCTCGTTGAACAAACCAAAAGCGAGCGCATCGAAGACTGGCAGTGGAAAGAACTGAACTCGCTGGACATGCTGCATCCCATCGGCCGAGAAGGTTTCTTGAAGCATCTGCTCAGCATCACGGGCAAGCCGCAGTCCGGCACCGGCTACAGCGTTCGCGCCGCGACAAAACGCCACGGCCCCTCGATGCGCTTCATCGCCAATCTCGCCAACTGGGATGACTCCATCCTCCTGATCCCGGCCGGCGAATCCGGGCAAGTCGGTAGCAGCCATTACACGGATCAGTTTTCCTACTGGTATGAGGGCAAGCCGATTTTTTCTCCGTACAGCGACGCGGCGGAAGCAAAGGCGAGAAAGCACACACTGACTCTGAAACCATGATCGTGATTCCAAACTATTCCATTTCAACATGCCAGAACTTCCAGAAGTAGAAGCCGTCGCGCGAACTCTGCGTCCCTTGGTCGAGCGCCAAAAGATTCGCTGCGTTCATGTTCTCCACGCCATCGCGACAAAACCGCAAAGCCCTTCACAAGTGGCGCGCCTTGCCGAAGGCCAGCGAATTCAATCCGTTCGAAGAAAAGGCAAATATCTCTGGCTGCAGCTAGAACGCGGAATCGTCACGCTGCACTTCAAGCTCGACGGCCAACTGCTCTGGTTTTCGAATGCCAAGAAAATGTTCGAGGTTGCCAACCAGCCTGAGTCGGGCGTCCACGTGGATGTAGCCTTCGAACTCGACAAGAGGCGTCCTCGGTTTCGCCGATGGCCGTCATTTCGGCCGTGTCCTCGTTTATGAATCCGAAGAGGCTTGCCCCGCCATCATTCGATTGGGCGTAGATGCGATGTCTCCCGATTTCACAGCCAGCGCATTTCGCGAAGTTACTCGCAGGTTCGCGCCGCCCGCTGAAGGAATTTCTCCTCGATCAATCCCGCGTCGCCGGCATCGGCAACATCTATTCCTGCGAATCGCTCTGGCATGCGAAGCTGGACCCGCGCCGCCGCGCAAATTCGTTGAAACTCGCCGAACCTCGCCGCCTGCACAAAGCGATTGTTTCCGTTCTCGCGCGTGCCTTAGAATGCTGTCTACATCCGCCGCCCGATTTTCGCGACGCGGAGTGGTGGTTTCAAGGCTTGGAAGAAATTCTTCGCGTCTACGATCGCGAAGATGAACAGTGCCGCCGATGCGGGCATCTAATCAAACGCATCGCGCAAGGCGGCCGGTCAACTTACTTTTGTGCGCACTGCCAAAAATAGATTCCGAGGACAAAGGCCGATCGCGTGAATTCACCTGCTCCCAAAAAGCCCGAGCCGCCAAAGAAGCCCGATTTTGAACGCTCACTGGCTCGCCTCGAAGAGGTCGTCCGCCGGCTCGAAAGCCCGCAACTCTCGCTCGACGATGCCATGAAGCTCTTCGAAGAAGGTGTGCAGCTTTCCCGCGAATGCCAAAAGCAACTCGAAGAGGCCGAAGGCCGCGTCGAAATCCTGCTAAAAAAAGCAGACGGCAAATTAGCCGCCGAACCCTTCGATCCCGAGAGTGATTCAGACACCTGATGCGTCGCGTCCCAGACAAAACATCTCAAGCTGTTGGGGCACGATTCATCGTGCCCCATCCGCACACCCGCACCACACTTTTCTTTCTCTCGCTGTCAGCTGTTAGCTGTCAGCCCACAGCTCAGGATCCCCGGCTCGCAACTCGCTTCCCACTTTCAACTTTCAACTGTCGACTGTCGTCCCCTTACACCCAATGAATCTCCCCGCCTTTTTCGAAGAAGACCGCATCGCCGTCGACGCCTCCCTCGACCGCCTGATGCCTGCGGAGACAGCGCCCCCGCCATCCATTCACCAAGCGATGCGTTACAGCGTCTTCGCCGGCGGAAAACGCATCCGCCCAATTCTGTGCCTCGAAACTGCCCGCATCTTCGATGCAAACGTCGCACCCGCGCACTATCCCGCTTGCGCCATCGAATTTATTCATACCTACTCGCTCATCCACGACGATCTCCCCGCGCTAGACAACGACGATCTCCGCCGTGGCAAGCCCACCTCACACAAAAAGTTCGGCGAAGCCGCAGCCATCCTCGCGGGTGATGCCTTGCTCACGCTCGCATTCGAGACCATCGCCGCCGCGCCCGTCGACGCCAATCGCCGTGTTGCCATGCTGACTGAAATCTCCACCGCCGCCGGAACCGTCAACGGCATGGTTGGCGGACAAGTCGCCGACCTCGAAGCCGAAGGCAAGCGCATCGATCCCGAAATGCTCGAATACATTCACCGCTCGAAAACTGCCGCGCTCATTCGCGCGTCCATCTCTTCCGGCGCCATGTGCGCCGGCGCTTCCGCGGAAGACGTTGCGCGGCTACGAAGTTTTGGCGAATCCCTCGGCCTGCTCTTTCAAGTCACCGACGACATTCTCGACATCGAAGAAACCTCCGCCGCCCTGGGAAAAACCGCCGGCAAAGACGCCGCTCAACAAAAGGCCACTTATCCCGCCGTCCACGGTCTCGAGCGCTCGCACCAGATTGCGAACGACCTTGCCGCGAAAGCCATTGCCGAACTCACGCCCTACGGTAACCGCGCCTCACGTCTCCGCGAAATCGCCGAATACCTAGTCCAACGCCGCGCCTGACGTGCCATCTCCAGACTCTCCGCGTCCTCTGTGACCTCTGTGTTAAAATCCCTTCGCTCCATTCCTCGCCCTGCTCCGTGCGAGCAATCACCGAGCCCTCCATGAAATCCAAATCCCCCCGCACCCGCCTCGACCAAGCCCTAGTCGAACGCGGCCTAGCCGAATCCCAACAAAAAGCCCAAGCAATGATCCTCGCCGGCGAAGTCCGAGTGAACAACATTGCCGTGCAAAAAGCCGGCACGCCCATCGCAACCGATGCCCGCATTGAAGTGAAGAGCCGCCAACTAAAATACGCCAGCCGCGGAGGCTTAAAGCTTGAGGGTGTTCTCGAAGATTTATCGATAAATCCAGCTGGCCTGGTATGTCTCGACGCAGGAGCTTCCACAGGCGGCTTTACCGATTGCCTGCTGCAAAACGGAGCAACTCGCGTTTATGCCGTTGACGTAAACATCGCCCAACTCGCCTGGAAGCTTCAGCAAGATTCGCGCGTCACCGCCATCGAACGTAACGGGCGCGAATTGAAATCCACCGACATCCCCGAGACAGTTGACCTAGTCGTCGCTGACGTCTCCTTCATCTCCGTCTGCAAAATACTTGCGCCCGCGGTCGCGTGTGCGAAACCTGACGCGCATTTTCTCATTCTTATCAAACCCCAATTCGAACTCCCCCGCCAAGACGTCGCCACGGGCGGAATCGTTAAAGACGTTCGCCTCCACGAAAAAGCCATCGCCAGCGTCCGAAAGTGCGCCGAGGCAGCGGACCTCATTTGCGTGAAAGTCTGCCCCAGCCGCATCACCGGCGCCGAGGGCAATCAAGAATATTTTCTCCACGCTCGCAAAGCACTCCTGAAGTAGAATCCAGACACTCATGCAGCCAGCTTCCATCTTCAAAACCATCGGCGTCATCTCGCGTCCGCGCCGCGCGAATCTTTCCGCCGTCGTCCCTCAACTTCTTCAATGGCTGGAAGCTCGTGGCTTGCGCGTTCTCTACGACGAGGAGACCGCCTCTGCCCTTCCCAATCCGCCCAAAGCTTTCACCCGCGAAGAACTCGCCCACCAGGCAGAGATCCTTCTCGTCCTCGGCGGCGACGGCACCCTTCTAGCGGCCGCTCGCGTAGCCGCCTCGCATTGCATTCCCGTTCTTCCCATCAACATGGGAAGTCTCGGCTTCCTCACCAGTTTCACTGTCGAGGAACTTTATCCAGCGCTCGAGGAGACGCTAGCCGGTAGATCATCGATGAGCCAGCGCGTCATGCTCCAGGTCGAACACGTACGCGCCGGTACGGTTCTGGATCGACAGCACGTCCTCAACGATGCTGTCGTCAACAAAAGCACTCTGGCTCGCATGATCGAACTGGAACTCTTCATCGACGGCGATTTTGTCTGCCGCTATCGCGCCGACGGCCTTGTCGTAGCCACCCCGACCGGCTCCACCGCCTATTCCCTCTCCGCCGGCGGTCCGATCGTTCACCCCTCTGTGGAAGCATTCATCATCACGCCCATTTGCCCGCACACCCTCACCGATCGACCCGTCGTCGTCCGTGACTCTTCGAGCATCGAACTCAAGCTGATGGGAAATTCCGAGTCCGTCTTCCTAACCCTCGACGGCCAAAAAGGCATCCCGGTGCAATCCGACGATCGCATCCGCATCACCCGCTCCCCGCAATGCCTGAAATTGATCCAGCCCCCGAAAAAATCGTATTTCGAAATCCTCCGCAACAAACTCAAATGGGGCGAGGTCTAACTCTCGGATTCCTCGCGCCTCCTCAATTGTGAATTCTTCTGGACCTCGATCGCAGAAGACTGGCGGGTTGTATCGATTCATGAGGACCGGCGCATTAATCAGGCGTGTGGATCGCTTTCAGGATGCGCCTCGGTCACCCAGTGAGCAATCAGGCGCCCCAATTGATACATTTCTTGGTAGGAATCTTCTATGGAAGCCGCAGCCCCTCGCCCAACGTGGAAGACCCTGCTAGCGTTCGCAATTCTCTATCTCGTCTGGGGATCAACGTATCTCGCGATCCGTGTTGGTGTCCGTGAAGTTCCGCCATTCCTTTTCGCGGCCATGCGTTTCTTGATTGCAGGACTCGTTCTTTATGGCTGGAGCATGGCGAAGGGCGAGCCCTCACCAAGCGGGCTTCAATGGGCGTCAGTATCTTTACTCGCGATCCTGTTCTTTGTTCTCGACTACGGCTTGCTCTACTGGGCTGAGCAGCGCGTTCCTTCAGGCGTTGCCGCGGTCATGATGGCCACCACCCCGGTGTTTATGGCGCTCTGGGAAATCACTTTCCTGCGAACCCAGAAACTCACCGTCCGGCTCGCCTTGGCGCTCCTGATCGGCACCGGTGGAGTGGCAGTTTTGATGAGCCACAAGTTGAACCTCGGCGGCGTGCCGATCAACACCCTGGGTGCCGTGGCGCTGGTCGCCGCAGCACTGAGCTGGTCCGTAGCGTCGGTGCTCACGCGAAAGCTACCGCTTCCGCCTTCCAAAGTCATGAGCTCCGCGGTGCAGATGCTCGCCGGCGGAGTGTTCTTGGCTCTCACGTCAGCCGCGCTGGGCGAATTTCGCGATTTTCATCCGTGGACCGTCTCACGCGGCGCATGGTTTTCGTTGCTCTACCTGGCTGTCGCCGGCTCTATCATCGCGTTTACCGCTTACCTGTGGCTGATTCATCATGAATCGCCAACAAAGGTCGTCACCTACGCCTACGTGAATCCCGTCGTGGCCGTGCTGCTCGGATATTTCCTTGGCGGCGAGTCGCTAGGAGTGCGAACGATCCTTGGAGCTGTGTTTGTCCTCGTCAGCGTGGTGGTGATCACGACCACGCGAGCGAAGAAACCGGCACCAACATTCTCTGAGGAAGCTACAAGCTAACTCGCGATGAGGCGTGCGATGCATGTGCGTGTCCACTTTGCGCGATAGGCGGAATCCGGTTATTCGCCCCACTAAAGTTACTGCTTGGGCCACACCTGTTCGTCCGATCAGTTACCCATCCTAAGTTTGCGGACTACAGTCGGGATGGAGGCTTTTCATGGCCAATCCTAACCGTCGGAATTTCGCGATGCTGCGAACGGGATACGTGTTCGCGTTGCTATGTGGTACGTGCTTCCTGCTTTCTTCCTGCGGCTCGTCTACAAAAAACGTGGAAATGGCGCAGCAGAGCGTGCAGCAATTCCACTCCCAGCTTGATTCTGAACATTTCATTGCTCTTTATGCGGCGAGTGACGAGAAACTCCACCAAGCCGCCACCGAAACCGATTTCGTCAATCTCCTGGACGCGGTTCACCGAAAGCTTGGCAACGTTCAGCGGTCGAACTTGCGTAACACCGGGGTCGCGTGGTTCGCGGGCCAGGGCGCGACCGTCACACTTGTATACGAAACGAAGTTCGCTCAGGGAACTGGCATGGAAAAATTTGTCTGGCACATAAAAGACAACAACGCATCTCTCTACGGCTACCATATCAACTCGAATGAGCTAGTGACGAAATAACCGGGTTAAGTTACCGGACATCTGCCAGGGATCACGCCTCTTCTCCGGTAACGGCTGCGGCTTGGACAACCTCATTCGCATGGCGCGCTGGGCACAAAAATTAAACCTCGGCATCTATTTCGGTGGAGTGTAGCTTGCGAATTGATTCGCAAACTGATGGCAGGTCGTGCCAGCTCAAAATCCCAATCGGATGCACCGCCGATTTCGCCTAGGTAAACGCCTTGAAGTACGATTGGCTTACCTTGGCATTTGCAATAGCATCTATCAAGAAGATGGTGTTAACTTTCACTTTGCTTCCGCCGACTTTTTTCGTTTCCCCGATGTACCACACTTTAATTATTTTCCCGACAGGGATATCGGACATTTTCAGCGGACGCGGCGCACCATTATGTTCGTGGACCAGGTAGCCCGCTTCGGGAACACCAACGAAGATCTGTGACTTCCCGCCTTTCGTATAGGACAGGGTAATTTCGCCCGTTTGTTCGCTTGCCGATACGACTACTCCGGTCCAGGTGTCACCTTGATATGCGGATGGATAGTAGCCATTTTCGGCGGTGCCGTGCTGCCCGAAGGCAGCGCTCGCGAAAAGGAACAGCGCTAGCGGTAGGAAATACGGACGTTTCATTGACATTTTCCCTCCCAATTCCAAACACTGACTAAAGTCGGACAGCGTATCCTCGGTCAATCTAACTCTCAGAGTCAACTCTCCAGAAGTTACGTAGCCGGAGACTAACCCGGTTACGGAATGCCCCGCACTCAAAGCCTCTCTGAAAAAAGGCTTGAAGAAAAACGATAGAATGGTAAGATTTTAACAGGCAGTTTTGTAGCTTCGCGCGGCGGCTTCCATGCCGCTTTTTTATTTTGGTGGCCCACTTTCAGCGTTCCCTGTCCTCTGGAGGCCCCATTCGGCCTATTATTATGTTTACTTCTATCCCCTTTAGAATGAGTGTTTACGGAATTGTCCACAACTGTTGATTCTAATGGGCTTACAGAAGAGCTAAGTCCTTTAGAATCCGTGTTTACAAAAAACAGGGGGTGGGTAGGGGGCAAAAAGCAGCGATCAGGGGCGGGGCCGCCGCGTCGGTGCGAGCACATCCGTTTGCAGAAGATCGTCCTGCGTTTCTCGCCGTCGGATCAGCTTGCTGCGCGTTCCGTCGACCAACACTTCGCTCGGGCGGGTACGCGCATTGTAATTAGAAGACTGCGTCATTCCATAAGCTCCGGCGACCCAAATCGCAAGCAGATCGCCCGGCTCGACCTTGCCGAGCGGCCAGTCGTGAATCAGGCAGTCCCCCGTTTCGCAAACTGGCCCGACAATGTCAACGCGCTCTGCTTTTTCCGTCGGGCCGCCAGACTCGCGAGTAACACGAGTGATGGGGTGCACGGCTCCATACAAAGCAGGCCGCAACAAATCGTTCATTGCCGCATCAACGATCACAAAGGTCTTCCCGCGATTTCGCTTCGTATAAATTACTTTGGTAAGCAGGACGCCCGCAGCGGCAATGATCGAGCGCCCCGGTTCTAGTAGAAGGTGCAACCCAAGCGGCCGAACGAGACTCGCGACCATCTGCGCGTACGCAACGCGGGACGAATTCTTTTCCGTCGTGTAGCGCACGCCCAATCCGCCGCCCAGATCCAAATACTCCAGATGAATTCCCGCGCGACGCAATTCCTGAACGTACCCTGCGATGCGCTTGAACGCGCGACGAAACGGAGTAAGTGAAACAATTTGCGAACCGATGTGCGCGCTGATTCCCTTCCAGTGCAAGTGTTTGGAATCTTTATGAGCAAGATAAAGGCGCCGCGCCTCCGGCCAATCCAGACCGAACTTATGCGTGTGGCTTCCGGTGGCAATGTGGGGATGCCCGCCCGCCGCGACATCCGGATTCACGCGAATCGCAACAGAAGGAACTTTTCCGCCGCGGCTAGCATTTAGCTCTGATTCTTCGAGCAAAACTTCCAACTCGGCTTCGGACTCGACGTTGAAGAGCAGAATTCCAGCGTCGGCGCGGCTTTTCCGGACGCTGCGCGCAGAAGGCGAATATTGCAACGCATCGCGGATTTCGTGGCGCGTCTTGCCCACCCCCGAAAACACAATGCGGTCGCCGCGAACCCCGAGGTGCCCCAAATGTTCGAGCTCGCCCCCGGAAACAATGTCAAAACCGCTCCCCATCTTTGCGAGATGTTGCAGGATAGAAAGATTTCCATTGGATTTCACGGCGAAACAGATCGTGTGTGGAGCCTTCCCGAGCCCGCGGTCGAATTCGCGGTAGGCATCGGTAATGGCCGCGCGGCTATAGAGATATGTGGGGGTGCCGAACGATTCCGCAGCCGCAACGAGGTCGACGCCCTCGCAAAAAACGTGCTCAACATTTTTTCCTTGAGCGGACTTTTTCCATGCAAACTGCGGCGTGAATTCGGCTGGGTCGATAAACTTCAGTTTTTTGCGTGGTCCAGCAGCCTGCGCGCTCATCGTACCTTCAAAACGACAAGTGTCCGGTCGTCCGATAGCGGTGCGCCCTGCGAGAACCAATCCACTTCCCGCAAAAGCACGTCGGCAAGTTCCGTTGCGCTGACCTCATGATTTTGCTCGATAAGCTGCCGCAGTTTCTCAGTTCCAAAGAATTGTCCTTCACTGTTGCTTGTTTCCGCGAGTCCGTCCGAGTGAAAAACGAGAATATTGCCTGGGTCGAGCGTGACGCCCCACTCGTCGTAGTTAACCTCTTCAAAAATGCCCAGCGGAAATCCTGTGAGCGCAATTTTGTCGCAGCGCCCGTCTTTATACAGAAGCGGCTGCGACTGCCCCGCATTCGCAACGCGCAACTTGCTTCGGCCCCGCTGCCACGTGGCGAAACACGCCGTCATAAAACGACCTTCGATGCGCCGTTCGCCGACGATCTGGTTCATCTGTTTGAGCATTTCCGCAGGCTGAAGTTTTTGCGGCGCAAGACTTCTCATAATGCCGATCGCCACTGCGCCGTAAAGCGCCGCCGCAGTTCCCTTTCCGCTGACGTCGCCGAGCGCAATCCCGAGCTGCTGAGGTCCATAACGTAAAAATTCGTACAAATCGCCGCACACTTCGCGCGCGGAAAGATATCTCGCCGCAATGTCCAACCCGAAGTCCTCGGTCGGCACTGGCCGCAGTAACGCTCCTTGAATGCGCTTCGCCGCCTGCAGGTCGCGCTCCAGGCGGGCCTCGTCGCGCGCCACTTGCTCGTACAGCCGCGCATTTTCCAGTGAGACAGCCAGATTGGCAGCCAAGATGGAGAGCGTCTGAACGTGGTCCTCGGTGAAATAATTCAGTTGTGGGCTCTCGAGGTCCAGCACTCCAATGACTTTTCCTTTATGCATCATCGGAATAGCCAGCTCCGAACGCGTCTCGGGATTCACCATCACATAGCGCGGATCAGTCGTCACATCCGGAACGACCACTGGCTCTTTCAACGTCGCCGCGGCGCCAACAATGCCTTCGCTAACCGCTACGCGCATCTTTCCCTGAACACGCTGCCCATGTTTTACATCCAGGCGATGGCGAAATACTTTTTGCACATCGTCGTACAGCATAAGACTCAGTATCTGATAGTCGATGACGCGCTTGATTTGTTCTGCCGCGCGCCGCAGCAATTCTTCCACGTCGAGGATGGAGCTCGTCTCGCGCCCCACTTCATTCAGCAAAAGCAATGTTTCTGCCTGCGCTCGCACGCGCTGAAACAAGCGTGCATTGTCGATAGCCACGGCAAGGCGGCTGGCGAGCAGCGTAAGAATGCTCTGCTGATCGCGCGTGAAATAATCCAGATGCCGGCTTTGGATGTCGAGAACGCCCACGCACTTCCCTTGCAGCATAAGCGGGACCGCCAACTCCGACCGCACACTCTCAATAGCATTGATGTATCGAGAATCGTTGGAAGTGTCGCTAACCCGCACGGGATGGCCGGTGGCTGCGGCCGTCCCGGTAATTCCCTGCCCGATCGGAATGCGTAAATTCTCCGCAAGTTCCTTGGGATAACCTATGGAAAATCTATGTTTCAGATACGCGCCGTCGCCCTCAAGCATCAGCACGCCAAAGATTTCATAGTCAATGTGGCGTTTGATGAGCGCAGCGGTTCGCGCGAGGACTTCATCCAAATCGAGAGAAGAATTGACCTCTTCGCCGATCTCGGCAAGGGTGCTCAGGACTTCGGCGGAAACCTCAGCCTTTTGCGCTGCCGTCGTTTCGGTGGCCGTCGCCTCTGTATGTTCGTTGGCGGGATTCATGAACTCTAATCATTATAGCAGGCAGTCGCGGGACGGCCGTGGAACGTCTTACCTTATGGACCATTTTGGTTTGTTTCAGGTGTGCGGGGATGGAGCTGGACAGCTTTTACGCCCGCAACTCACGGTCCGATCAGTCGGTGGGTCTACCTGATTTGTCCTGCGGCTTCAGGCTGAGTACTCCGACGCCTTGCAGATTCCGGTAGCGCTCCGCGTAGTCCAGGCCAAAGCCGACTACGAATTCGTTGGGAATGCTGAATCCCACATAGTCCGCTTGTACCGCGGCGATGCGCCGTTCCGGTTTATCCAGTAACACCGCAACGCGCAGGCGTTTCGGCTTGCGCTGTTGAAATATCCGCAAGAGATATTGCAGCGTCATCCCGGTATCCAAAATATCTTCGACTACGATGACGGTCCGGCCCTCAATGCTCGCGTCCAGATCTTTTGTGAGTCTTACCTGCCCGGAAGTCTTGGTGTCTTTTCCGTAGCTCGATACGGCGATGAAATCAAGCGATACCTCGCCCGGAATCCCCCTCGCTAGATCAGACAAGAAAAACACCGCTCCCTTCAAGACGCCAACCAATAGCAGCGGCTCATCCGGAAAATCCTGGCGAATTTGCTTCGCGATCTCTAGAATCCGCTTGTGAATGCGGTCTCGCGTGATCAGAACCTTTACTTTTTCCCCCGGCCTAATATGTTTGGTTCGAATTGTTTTTTCCTTATTCGCCATGGTCTTCCTCAAACTGGAACCGCGACTCTAGCGCACGTCCTTGTCCGTGAGCAAGGATCATCTACCAATCTTCGGAACAATTTTCACGGTGGCACTCCCGCACCCAATGTCTTCCATGACAGAATGCGGGCAACTACTTAGGTTAGAGTTTGCTCATACTCGATCTCGCGAATATTCTCGCGGGGAGGTCATCTCAAGTGTCTGAGAAAACACTTCAAGAGCCGTGGCTTCGTGGAACTCTTACGGATCTCCCAAGCGTCCATCGTGCCGTTTTGCACGCTTTGGAGTTGGCTGGCGAAGACTTGGAGCGCTGGTGCGGCCAGCTTACAAATGCGCAGTTGAATCAACGGCCTGCGCAAATCGCTTCCGTCGCTTTCCACTTGAGGCACATTGCGCGAAGCATGAACCGGCTTCTGACCTATGCCGAAGGAGCTTTCCTGGACGAAAAACAGTTGCTTGCGCTCAAATCCGAACTGGACCCAGGCGCCACTCGCAACGATCTTTTTGCCGAACTCTCCACGGCACTCGCGAACAGCGCGCTCCGTATTCGGGGGATTTCCCACGCCGATCTGGAATCTCCACGGTCCGTGGGCCGGAATAAGCTGCCGACCACGCTCGGAGGGTTACTGGTACATATTGCCGATCATACGCAACGCCATGTTGGACAAGCCATCACAACAGCAAAGATTGTGTGTGCGCAAACACCTTAGAAGCAAACTTCTGAGCTTCTCTTTCGACCGAATTTGCGTCGAACGTACGTGCTGCATTGTGACGGCGACAGCCGTCTCCGCTATACTTCTTGCTCTGGAGAAATGTTTTGCTCGAAACCGCGAAAAACACGCTCCTAATCCTCAGCGCGCTCTTTCCCATCGTCAACCCGCTGGGCGGCAGCCCTATTTTTCTGACTCTGACGCAGGATTATTCCGCTTCTGCGAGGCGCGCCCTATCCTGGCGCGTCGCTCTGAACAGTTTTTTCCTCTTGGTTAGTTCCTGCCTGATCGGAACGCACATTCTTACTTTTTTCGGCATTTCCCTGCCGGTAGTCCAGGTTGGCGGCGGGCTTATCGTGATTTCTACCGGCTGGTCTATCTTGAATCGCAAGGATGATGCGCCAGCCAACCGCAAAGTCGCGGGCCGCAATGATGTCTCTCCAGAAGATGAGTTTAAGAGCGCTTTCTACCCGCTGACTTTGCCTTTGACTGTCGGACCAGGCTCGATCTCCGTGGCTATCACTCTGGGGGCCAACCTGCCGCGCCACGGCGGAGGGAACATTCTCGGGATGCTGGAGATTTTGATTGGGTCCGCCATCATCGCGGCGAGCATCTACGTTTGTTACGGCTTTTCGGATAAACTCGCGCGCGCCATCGGAGCTACTTCGATGAGCGTGATCATGCGCCTATCGTCGTTTCTGCTCGTCTGCATCGGCGTGCAGATCCTTTGGAACGGCGCGAAAGCGTTGCTCATCACGCTTAACGCACCCGTACAGTGACGTGCGGCTAGAAAGCTCGCGTTTCGCAAACCAGGTCAGGCCTAGATTGGTGCGGACGACTTGTCCGCTCGCTTAGTAATTCAAATGGAAGTTCAGCAAGTGCCAGTGGTAAATAAACCAGAAAAATCCAACGCAAGAGAGTGCGAGAAACGTGTTCCAGAGCTTGTACCAGAACCATTGCTGGCCATCGCCCCACGATTTCAGGCTGTTGTAAATTGCAATCAGCGCGCCGACGCCGCTCAATAACCCGATAACCTGCAAGAGGTGCAGCAAGGAATCGTTGCGCTCCGTTAAAGGAGCGTTTGTCCGACTGAGGATAACCAGAAGACCGACGACAAACCCAACCACAAGAAAGCAGACCAAGCGCACCAACAAGCGCAGGCGTTTCGCGGCAGGTTCCAGGCTCAGTGGTTTTCCATAGTGCTTGCGAATCATCGCGGCGATGGGCCACAGCAGCAACGTGAGAGCGATTACGATGAGGCTGAAACCTATGATGAAATAATTCACGCCCTGCTTGTCGAGAGGGTTGCTGATCTGCTGGAAGACCATGAACGGATAATCGATATAGGCGATACGGCGACCGCTGGGATCAGGAGCAAAAGCGATTTTCGCATTGCCGTCTACCTCACGAAATACCATGGGCGCGATCTCGCGAAAACGCTCCGGCTGCTGATTCAGTCCCTTGCCGCCCATCGAGATGGTGTTGTCTTTGGGATTGACGGTGACTTTCGTTTCGCCCAGCACGGTCGTTATTGCCAAGACATTCGTATCAAACCGGCGGCTGACCTCGTACACTCCAGCAACGCTGGCGGCGTCCTGCGCTGCAGTCGCAAGCGTCGGCTGGTTTGACGGCGGCGCTGGAAAATACCGTTCCATGAATTTGTTAAAGAGCAGTCCGCGCGGATCAATCTCGGCGCGCCCCGGGCTGTTGTAGGACACAAACAATCCGGCGTTGGCATCCAAAATCAGATGCAAGTTGCTGTGAAAAGAAACCGTGTCTCCGCCGTGGCCGATGGCGCGGTGGCCGTCGAGCCACTGTTCGTAAAAACCGAGACACATGGCGTTCATCGAGGGCAGCCAAACCCCCTGCTGGCGCGCGTGCATTTGGATGGCAGTCTCCGGTTTCAGGATTTGCGCGTCGCCATACTTTCCATTTTGCAAATGAGCAATCATGAAGTGCGTCATGTCGACAGCGGAGGCGGAAAGAGAACCGGCAGGGGCCACCTGCACATACTCGAAGTGCTTCGGCTCGCCGGAACCCAGTATGTAGCCGTTGGACATATCCGCCTTGAGTGCATCGGGCAGCGGCTGCCGGAAGGTGGCGTGCGTCATGTTCAGCGGCTTGAAGATGTGTTCTTCGACGTAGTCGTTGAAACTCTGTCCGCTCACGCGCTCGACGATGTAGGCCGCCATGGTGGTGGCGTAGTTGGAGTAGGCCGGCGTGGCTCCCGGTGGAAAAATGCGCGCGGGCATGTGCACGCGAAGATATTCGCCGTTGGGTCGCAATTCTTCCGCGGTATCGACGAACAAATTCTTGGCGGTCTCTTCAAAGCCCGTCGTGTGCGTCATGATGTTGCGGAGGGTTATGGGTTTTCCAAAGGCGGGCGGAATCTTGAAATCGAGATAGTCGTTGACGTCGCGATCGAGATCCAGCTTGCCGAGTTCGACCTGTTGCATCACCGCGGTCCACGTGAACAACTTGGAGATCGAGCCTGGACGAAAAAGTGTAGTCTCCGGCGAGACGGGCGTTTTCTTCGCGACGTCCGAGTAGCCATAGCCCTTGGCGAAGAGCAACTTGCCGTCTTTCACGACGGCAATCACCGCGCCCGCGATGTCCGCGTGTTCAATCTGTTGCGGCATGAAACCGTCGAGGAATGGTCCGAGGTCCTCGGCCGTAAGCTCGTGAGCTTTCGCCGGCGAATCATCTGTCGCGGCAGGCTTAGCCGGAGCAGCGGATACCTTTGTATCCGTTGACTTGGGTGCCTGAGCAAAAATCGCGACGCAGCTGAAAACAGCTGCGCAGCTCAGCCATAGCAGTCTCGATCGAAGCGAAGTTTTCACTGTAAAAGCCTCCCGCTTTTCCTGTGGGCGCAACTTAACGACAGCCGCGCCCGAAACCGGCGCTGCCGGCGCGTGAATGCGTGAAACATTTGTTGCATTCTTAACAGAGGGAGACTAAGTAGCAAAGCCAAGATTGTCAAGCAATTTGCTACGCTCGGCGCGCATCGAGCCGGCATGGCTGGCGGGATTCTGCAAAGACGCGGGCGCAGGCTACGCCTGGCAAGGTGTTAGTGGCTTGCGTTCCCTGCATCTTTTGCAGGCAATTTCTTCAAATAAGCGGACAAGTTGGCTTGCTGTAGAGTCCTCAGGCCGATACAAGCGTTGACGGCGTCCTTGGCGTTTTGAAGTGTGCGCTCGGTTCCAGGAAGATTTTGCGCGGCAAAAAACTCTTGCGAGTCATCCCTGAGCTTTTCGTCGCAGAAGTACCCCGCGAATGCTGCGAACCCGCTGGAAAGCGAGGCATCGGATTTCTGCGCAAAGGCCGGATAGTTGCTCTTGAAGAGCTCCCAAGCCGCCGTCTGAGTTTCAACGTTACCCAACAAACCGCCGATTTGATACAGATCCTGGTTTTTCACTTCCGGGCTCAGGACCAGCTCAAAGGTTCGTTTTGCCAGCTCCACGCTCGGAAATTGCGTAAGGGCGCCGAAATAGTTGTAATACTCTTCCGGGTTCTTGGCGGTCTTCATGCGCTCAAGGTAGCGGTTGTAGAGATCGGCATTTCCATCGAGCGCGGACACCGCCAGCGCATAGCCGGCGATCGCCGCTTCGACCGAATTTGGATCTCTCATATATTGCTCTACCAGGACGCGCGACCTCGCCAGAACTTGAGGATCGCGGCCGTAATAAGCCAACGTCGCGAACACATCCGAACGCAGTGCCCGCGTGTCGTCCGATTCGCCCGGCTTGGGAGTCTCGCCAAGTTCTGTGGCGATCGGCCGCAGTAAGTCCCGCACCCATTTTTCAAACGCGGCCCGGTCCGCAGCGCTCGCGACGGTGTCATGAATTTCGCCGAACCGGCCCATCATTACACCCACCAAAGCCCTGGCGCGCTCGGTCTTCATTTTTTCCAGAGTGTCCAGATAATCTCCGATGTTCAACCGGCCGACGCGCACCATCGCCCATTCATCGCCGAGAAAGTGAATGCGCTCCTCGGGCGAAAAACTCGTCTCCAGTTCCGCGCTCATTTTTCCAAGTGTGGCGGCATCGTACGCGCTGCGGTAGTAGCCGCGTCCACCCGCGTTCGCATAAACCCAGGGCGCGCATCCGGGCAATTCAAATGTTTGTTGCCGCTTGGCCAGGAGTACATAGGTTGTATCCTTGGCGCCGGCTGGGCGAAGACTTATCGGGATTTGCCACACCTCCTGGGAACCCGCATTAAGTTTTGCAAGGTCCGCAAAATACCGCTCCTGCGAGAGCGTCACTTCGGTGAACGGCATTTTCTTTTTCTTGCGGCCACTTGGGACGAGTTTCTCTGTGCATTCCGTTTTCAGCACGGTAACAAGCGGCGCTCCGGGCTGTTGCGTAAAACTCGCCATGATTCCGTCGACGGGCTTCTCCGAAGTGGCGGCCATCTGGTTCCAAAAGTCTTCCGCCGTTGCGTTAGCGTAGGAGTGCTTTTCGAGGTAGGCATTCGCGCCCTTCTGAAAAACGTCCGGCCCCACGTACGCTTCCACCATTCGCAGAACGGATGCGGACTTGCCGTAGGCGATGCCGTCGAACAGATTGGCAATATCCGCGGGCGTTTCCGCTTTCGTGCGGATGGCGCGCACGGACGCGATCGAATCCGTGGAGAGCGAGCCGCCAGTCTCTTGAATTTCGCCGCGCTCGTTATGCCATTCAGGCTTCCATGCCTTGATGGGCTTGTGAGACATCCACGTCGCAAATCCTTCGTTCAGCCAGATATCGTCCCACCACCTCATCGTGACGAGATCGCCGAACCACATATGCGCCATCTCGTGCGCGAGCACGCCCACCACGGCCTGGTGCGCGTCCACGGAGGCGTTTTTGTCATCGATGGTCAGGAGTGTTTCGCGGTAGGTGATCGCGGCGATGTTCTCCATTGCGCCCGCGGAAAAATCCGGGAATGCGATGATGTCTAACTTTTGGAAGGGATATTTAATCTGGAAGTAGTTGTCGTAATATTTCAGAATATTTTCCGCGGAGAGCAGCGCGTACGAAAGTAGGTTCTTTTTTTCGGGAACGGCACAAACGCGGATGGGAATTCCGTCCGCCCCGCCTGTGATGCAGGCGAAGTCGCCCACCATCATGGCCACGAGATACGAGGACATTTTCGGTGAATCGGAAAACTGCAACGTGTGCTTGCCAGCCCCGGGGCCGGGCGTATCCGAGACGATTTTGCCGTTTGAAATTGCGGTGTCATTTTTGTCTATGACCAGCGCAATGCGAAACACCGCTTTATACGCGGGTTCATCGAAGGAAGGAAATGCGCGCCGCGCATCGGTAGCTTCAAACTGGGTCACGGCGTAGCGACGGCGCGCGGTCTGGCTCAGATAAAATCCGCGAAGCTTGTCGTTCAGTATTCCCGTGAAACGAATATGAATATCGGCAGGTCCGGCCGGGACGGTGCTCGGGACCGTGAATGTTGCCGTCTCGTTTTTTTCGTCCTTGGCCACTCCAGCGGCCTGCTTAAAATCCGCCGATCCGATCCAGACTTCCTTAAACTCAATCTCCGCGGAATTCAGCACGATGGAAGTCGCGCCTTTTTGCAAATGCACGTGAATTGTCTCGTCGCCAGCGAAGGTCGCGGTGGCGAGGTCAGGTTCGAATTTCAGGTCGTAAGAGTCCGGCACGACGTTCTCAGGCAGCCGCTGCGCCAGAATTCCCGAACTCGCAAATAGACTCCACACCGCCAGAACGACGAGGCGCTTCATAGTCTTTAGTCCTTCCAATTAGTTGTTAAGAAAACGAAATCCACGTCTTAGGTGCAAAAGTTGTCTCGCGGTGTTTCGCTCCATTGTCCGCGCTTCCCAGAGTAGGCACACTTACCCTACTTAGACCTAAATCTGCTGTAGAGGATAGCAGGCAACTTGCCCGATTTACATTTGTGATTCGCTTTGGGGGCGCGCTCAAGCCTTAGAGGCCCGAGGAGTTTGTGAGGCTAAGCCGCGGTCAGCTGGCTCTTCCAATTGTTTGTTCGAACGGTGAGCTGCTGGATTCGATCGCGTCTTACGGTGTAGCCGATGCCGGGCGTTTTTGGCACGTGAATCGTTCCGGTCGCAGTCACTTCTACTTCGGGCTCGATGATATCTTCGCTCCAATAGCGCTTGCTGGCGGAAACATCCCCGGGAAGTGTGAAACCTGCGAGCGTGGACATGGCAATGTTGTGCGCCCTGCCGATTCCAGTCTCAAGCATTCCGCCACACCATACCGGGATGGAATGCGTCCGGCAGACTTGCTCCACGCGACGCGCTTCGCTGTGGCCGCCGACGCGCCCAAGCTTGATATTAATGATCCGGCAAGCCTTTAATTCGATTGCCGTAAGCGCATGCCTTGCATTGTTGATGCATTCATCCAGACAAATCGCGGTCTGAATCTGCGCCTGCAATTTCGAATGGGCGTAGATGTCGTCCCAATTCAAAGGTTGCTCCATCATGAGCAGATTGAATTTGTCGAGTTCGCGGAGATGTCCAGCGTCTTCGAGACGGTAGGCGGAATTGGCGTCCACAGAAAGCAGGATTTTGGGAAATTCCTCACGGACTGCCGCAACGTAGTCGAGATCTTTCCCGGGTTTAATCTTGAGCTTGATACGTTGATAGCCGCTGCGCAGTTCCTCTTCGACTCGACGCACGAGTGCCTGGGGACTCTCGCGAATGCCAAGCGACACTCCACTGGCGATTTCATCCAACGTCCCGCCAAGCAGCTTTGAAAGCGAAACTCCTTTAATGTGAGCTTCCGCATCCCAGAGGGCGTTTTCCACGCCGCTCTTGGCCATCTCGTGTCCGCGAATACTTGCGAGCAGGCCCGGGCAATCCGAAGCGGCGCCGATCGTCTTACCGATAAGCGAAGGTGCGACAAAATCGGAAATCACGTGCCACGCCGTGTCCGTCGTCTCGGAGTTGTATCCTGGAGTTTCACTTGCGGTAACTTCTCCCCACCCGCTGACTCCGTCCGCGACGACTTCCACGAGAATGATTCTGCGGTGGTGCGAAACGCCGAAGCTCGTCTCAAACGGCGCTTTCAGCCGCATTTGCACTTCGCGCAATGTAATGGATTCAATCTTCATAACGCTCCAGAAGGTATGTCCCTTGCACTTTGTCAAACTCGAATCCCACGGCCGAGCGTCCGTCGGCAAGATTTGCCAGGAATTGCTCGCGAATCTGCGTTTGGATCTGCTCCGCGGACTGCGGTTCAGCCCGGCAGATCTGCCGAATGCCGGCTGGAATAGCGATACGTTCACAACGCGGACTCATCGCCCTAGGCTTGCCGGCGAGCACTTCTTCTACACGTTGCGAGCGCACCCACCATTCCGCTACAAGACGGTCCGTCGGGAGCCCGGCATGCAGCGGACTGGAAGTCCGACCGTAAAGATTCGGGATGTAGTGGCGCACGATCGCCCCGAGACGCTCGATATTAAAGTGCGCGTTCTTCAGTTGCAGCGGATCGAAGGTCCATTCAATCAAATCAATGCCGCGATCGAGGGCATCCTCGCGCTGCGCTAGCTTTAGCAACCGGCCCACACCGCGGTTTTGATATTCCTCGACAACCCCTACCATGTGCGAATGCAGGTAGGTAAGGCCGTCGCGCATGGCGGCGAACGCCAAAGCAAATCCCACCGGCGCGTCTCCATCGTAGGCGGTCAACACCTGGCCGCCGGTTTTCTTTGCAACGATAAAAATCTGATCTGGCACGGTATCGAGCGGAGCGTAACCCCAGATCCGTTGCTGCAGTTCAACGCACACGCCCATATCCTGAGCGTCCTCCAGCGTTCGAATCCGGATTTCCTGTTTCACCGCTGATGATGTCGCATCGTTCATGCACAATTCCTCGCGCGCAAACCTGGAGACTCCACAGCCCACATTTCTATTCCCCGCCGGGCAAGCAAACCTTCGTCATCCCAAAACCTCCTCAGGAGCCGCCCGCCGGTTTATGTGGCTGGGAAGCAATCCAAAGGTGCGTTGCATCCTCTCGAGATGCCTAACTCCCCGTCCCGATGCTAATCCTGCCTTCACCGATTCCCAGTATCTCTAACGCAACATATGTTGCGCAATAGAGGATACCCTCCAGCCGCGAAAACGCAAAGTTGACATTCCATCGCCGCGCCCCTAGACTCACGCGCGATATGCGAATTCTAGCGTAATGCAACATGCGTTGCAGTCCCGTGGATGGCAGCATGGACTCGGTGGTATGTTACGTATTGTCGGATCTTATTGTTTCAGGGCTCCGAAGCACTCAATGACAACGAGACTCCCGAAAGTCGTGCTTTGCTGGCTCGCTATGGCGGCCAGCTTTTTCTTTGCTCCGGATGCCCCTGCTCAGGCTACCGCCCCGGAATCCTTTGAGTATGACATCGTCATTCGCGGCGGCCGCGTGCTCGATGGCGCGGGCAATCCCTGCATTTTCGCCGATCGTTGCGATTAAAGATGGTCGCTTTGTAAAGCTGGGCAAGATTCCAGGACGTGGCCGTACGGAAATCGACGCGCATGGCCGTTATGTTTCTCCCGGCTGGATCGACATGATGGATCAATCCGGTATTGCGCTTCCCCAAAATGGCCTGGCCGAAAATAAATTGATGGAAGGGGTTACGAGCGCCATCGGAGGCGAAGGCGGGACACCCGTTCCCGCTGAGAAGCTCCGAGATTTCTGGGCCAGCCTTGAGAAAAGCGGGATCAGCCTGAACTGGGGCAGCTACTTTTCCGAAACGCAGGCGCGCATCGCGGTGCTTGGCTATGAGTCGCGGCCACCGACTCCCGACGAACTGGCCAAGATGAAAGCCATCCTCGATACCGCCATGCAAAACGGCGCGATGGGAATGACCACCGCACTGATCTATCCGCCGAGCAGCTATGCCACGACTCCCGAGCTCATCGAAATGGCGCGCGTAGCGGCAAAGTACGGCGGCATTTATGCCAGCCATATGCGAGGCGAAGGCAAGGAGCTCGTGCAATCCGTCGATGAGCTCATCGAGATATCAGAAAAAGGTGGATTGCCGGGCGAAGTGTTTCACATGAAGGCCGCGTATAGCCCCGGTTGGGGCACCTTGATGCAGGAAGCCGGCCGCCACATCGATGCGGCGCGGGCCCGAGGCGTCGACGTCGCAGCCGATCTTTACGTTTACACCGCCGGCGGAACTGGCCTGGAAGCAACAATCCCTTCCTGGGCACACGAAGGCGGAAACGAAGCGCTGCTCAAGCGTTTGGCTGATCCCACGATACGGGTTCGGCTCAAGAAGGAAATTGTTACCGGCTCGCCGGGCTGGTGGAACATCATCGAAGCCTCCGGCGGCTGGCAAAACGTGGTCTTGGTAAACGCGCAAAATCCTGACAACGCAAAATACCAGGGCCGCAGCATCGCCGAGATCGCGAAAGAACTGAATAAAGATCCTGCTGACACGGCGTTTGATTTTGTGGCGCAGGCAAAAACGGGCCGCGTCCTGGCGATCTATCACATGATGAGCGAGCAGGACATCGAAACCGCTCTAAAATTTCCGTGGACGAGCGTCGGCAGCGACGCTGGAACTGCGCTGACTCTTGGCGGCGACGATGCAATCGGCCTCGCTCATCCGCGCAGCTACGGAAATTTTCCACGAGTCATCGCACGTTATGTGCGCGAAACGCATACGCTTACGCTTGAGGAAGCCATCCGAAAGATGACCTCCTGGCCCGCCACGCGCATGCGCATTGCCGACCGCGGTCTGATTCGCGAAGGTCTGTGGGCCGATGTAGTCATCTTCGACTACGACAAAATCCAGGACCGCTCTACGTATGAGCATCCCGATGTGACGCCCGATGGCATCGATTTTGTAATCGTGAACGGCCAGGTCGTGATCGACCACGGCAAGCACACTGGCGCGCGGCCTGGAAAGATTCTGTACGGCCCCGGCTACACGAAATAACAGTTCCGCAACTACATTTTTATTAGAAGTTCTAAATCCCTTCATAAAACCGGTTTAATGGTGCGCTTTTGGCCTCCTGGCTATAGAATCCGCCGCGATGGGGAGGGATAGGAAATGATTCGTCTTGGAATGGTGGCATTAGCGATTGTTTCGTTGGCCGCGATAGGTTTGCTTGCGGCAACGCCGGCCCGGGGACAAGGAAAGCTCTCTCCCAAGTGGGAAGAGTTGACGGCCGCCGATTTTCGGCTGGGTGTGCAGCAATCGAAGGGAGCGTGTCTTTTGCCCTTTGGCATTTTGGAAAAACACGGACCGCACTTGCCGCTTGGAACAGATTTGCTGAACGTGCGCTACGCTTCGCTGCAAGCCGTGGCGCAGGAATATGCTGTTGTTTTTCCTGAATACTATTTCGGACAAATCTTTGAAGCGAAACACGAGCCGGGAACCGTGGCGTACAGCGTCGAGTTGCAGCTGAAATTGCTGGAGGAAACGACCGACGAAATGGCCCGTAATGGGTGCAAGAAAATCCTCATCGTGAATGGTCACGGCGGCAATGAGTATCTGCTCCCTCTCTTTGCGCAATCGCAGATGGATAAGCCGCACGACTATGTCGTTTACGTGATCGTCGGAGAGCGAAGCACACCCGGCGGCCCGGCAAAGAAGTCCACCGGGATTGACTACCATGCCGGGGAAAATGAAACCGCTAACACGATGGTCTCGCACCCGGACTTGGTGCATCTGGATCGCGCGGCGAGCGAATCTGGCGCGGACCAGAAGCGCGTGATTTTGCCTGAGGATGTGTACACGGGAATCTGGTGGTACGCGCGATTCCCGAATCACTATTCGGGCGACGGTTCCGTTGCGGCCAAAGAGCTTGGCGAATGGAACATGAAGAATTGGATCGAGGCCATTGTCGAAGGCATTCGCGCGGCAAAGGCGGATGACCAGAGTTTGAGGATTCAGAATGAATTTTACGAGAAGAGCAAGCACCCTCTGGACACGCGGCCGTGATTTGAGAGGACGGCATATGAAGGAGTCGAGAAGCTGGGAAATGTCAAGTGAGAGAGAGAAAGTCCAAGACAAATGCGGAAGAGAAGGACCCACCCTTTCATGAATCAAACCCGAAAGGGTGGGGCACCCCGACAGAAAAAGACAAAGTCAAAATCGTCTCAACGAGTTAAGGGTGGCCCACCTGCCTCTAACGAAAACACGAATGGGCTATTACGACAATACTTCCCCCGGAGAACCGACCTGTCGGGTTACGCCCAAGAGGAGCTGGACAAAGTGGCGCTGCTGTTAAATCAGCGTCCAAGAAAAACCTTAGGATTTCAAACTCCCGCCAGTAAACTTCAACAGAGTGTTGCGTCGACCGGTTGAACTGGCAGCGTTTATCAGGCTTCGACGGTGTTCGTGCTCGACGAGCCAGAGACTAACCTGTTCGGGTAATCAGACGACCCCATTTGTCTATTTCGCAGCCGCACTTCGCGCATGTCCAGCCGCCCCATAGCGACTGCGTGAATGATTTGGGCTGTCGTACTCGCGGTATAGGAGACCCGCACACCGGGCAATTCACAGATTCTAGATTCACGCCCCACCGATTCTTTGTGACTGTGCCAATTGCCACCAATACAATGCCGAGAAAGACCAGCGAGGCGACGACCACGAATATTACGTCCATCACTCGGTCGGGAATCAGCAGACTAATCAGAATATCTAAGACCACAAAAACCGCGATGCTGCCCAGGATGGCCTTAATATATTTCATGTGTCGTTCACAATTAATGATGTTCCACAAGCGATGGTAAGTTGCCTTGGGCGCAATCGAATTTTGCGTATTAGACGCGTACAACGGCTTCAAAAGTGAAGTCTGCGTACGAATTGCACAACAGTCCAGACAATGACACCAATTCCCGCAACGAACAATCCTGCCCTAAGCGGGACCGAGCGCACCTCGGCAATCAGCGAACGCTGGCCGCCTCTGGCGGGTGGCTCACTGAATTCTCGGAAAGTTTCTGCTTGACGGCGACGGACTAAGAGAGGATACCACTTTCGTACTTCACCGTGGGGTGAAGAGACGAGGGGGCCCCTCGATAAGAACGAAGGCGTTGTCAAGAGACACCTTTTCACCGCAATGCCGTCCAGCACCGCTTGGATCTCAGAGTAGGTGGAGGACCGAAGCTCTGAAACTCTCACGGTGAATCAGCTTTCGGCGGCCCTTACGTACAGATCGTTCCGCCAACCATCGATACGGCCTAAACAGCGACCATGATTCTTTTATCCGAACCCCGATTTACATCGGGGCGAGAGCGCCCAATCAATCCTTCGGTCTAGCTTGCGCTGACCAGCGGCACCCGCGAGCTGCTCTCGACACGAACGACCCCTGGATACCCGGTATTGGTGCGCAGCATCCAGTAGAGTCGAATCGCCAATTTCCTCGCCGCTGCCACCTTGGCTACTCCTTTGGCCTTGTTGTGGCAGCGATGCAAATATTCATTCCGAAATCCGAGGGTCATACCGCACGGCGTTTTGCGCCGCCTCCACCAGCAGCATTCTCATGAACCAGTTCCCCTGTTTGCTGATAGAGCCAAACCGCTGATGCCCGCCCGAACTGTACTCCCGCGGAATCAGTCCCAGATAACTCGCCACTTGTTTCCCGCGCTGAAATCGAGAGACATCTCCCATCGTCAGCACGAAGGCCATCGACGTGATCGGCCCCACTCCCGGCTGCGTCATCAGCAACCGTGCTTTTTCATTCTTCTCCGCAACTTCCACCACCGCTTGGTCGAGCAGAGTCAATCTGCGCACTCAACATCTCTCTTACCTTGAACAGGTCTTCTCGCCGCCGGCTCGTCCAGGGCTTCAGCGGTAACTCGCGGAGCACCTTCTCGCCCGCTTTGCTCCACAGCTTCCGCTTCTTCGGTGACTGCCTTGATTCATCGCCAGGTGCTGCAACTCGTTTTTTACCTGTGCGCGAATCCGCACCAGCTTGTAGCCGGTGAATCAAAAGCTGACGCAAATCTTTTTCTTCACCTGACGGCGTCCAGATCCGCGGAAACCGTCCTTCCAACAGTAGTTTCAGAATCAGCGCGGCGTCGCGTCGGTCGTGTTTCTGTGCGCGCACGTCGCAGGCACGAATCTTCGCTGCGTCTCCGATCCACAGGTCGTGCCCCGCGCCGTCGCAGCCATCTCTACAAACCACTGGCAGTTCCCGGTCGACTCCATTCCAATCAGAGCAGCCCCAGGCAAGTCCACGGTAAAACTTCTCCGCTTCGCCCGACGCATGCTCCAGCTTCTTTTCTCCCGTCTCCCCAGTCGCCGTGTCCACCCAACAAATCTGTTGCCAACTGGGATGGTAATCACATCCAATAATCATCATCGAAGGCTCCTTCCTACCGAATGCTTCGGTCCTCCAAACAGAAGCATACTCGGCCGCGAACGGAGCCTTCGTTCTTATCCAATCAACCCTTTCTGTAAGAAAGGGTGGGCTGTTCTTCTCCTATGCCGAGAAGTCTGAAGCGTCATTACGGACAAGGCGATCTGCATTTCATTACCTTTAGCTGTGATGAACGCAGGCCGCTCTTGGGGACTGTCCGCGCACGGAATCTGTTCGTGAAAGTTCTGGGAGAAGTGCGGGACCAGTACGGATTTATGCCGGTGGGTTACGTGTTGATGCCAGAACGTGTGCATCTATTGGTGAGCGAACCGAAGAAAGGGACACCGTCGAAAGCGGTGCAGGTGTTGAAACAGAGAGTGTCGAGAGCGATGCGCGGGAAAAAGAGGCGTAGTTCGACTGGACAACTGTCGTTGAAGTTCCCGAGTGAAGTGGGCGGATTGCGGCGATTCCGGCAAAAGAGATTCTACGATTTCAATGTGTGGAGTTCGGAAAAGTTAAAGGAAAAGCTGAATTATATTCACGCGAATCCGGTGCAGAGGAAACTGGTGCAGCACCCGAAGGAATGGCCGTGGAGCAGTTGGTCGTTTTATGCGAACGGGGACTCTGGGTTGGTGAGAATCGATCTGGTGGACTAGGAACGAGGATCGGGAAGAACCGGAGAAAAAGGCGAAAGGGAAAGTCCAAGACAAAAGCGGAAGAGAAAGACCCACCCTTTCATGGAGCAAACCCGAAAGGGTAGGGCACCCCGACAGAGAAAAACAAAGTCAAAATCGTCTCAGCGAGTTAAGGGTGGCCCACCCGCCAGTCCTGCTTCATTTTGATAACTGGCTTGGAGCGGGAGCGCGACTAGCGTTCGCGGCGGAGCTGTTCTAGCCAGCGGGCGAGGATGGAGTTGGAACTAGCTTCGATATCGAGGAATTCGACGCCCATGCCTATTCGAGGTTTGACGATGCGGACCATGGCGAGAGCTTCGACGCTTTCGCCTTTTCGTTTCAGGGTGACGCGGGTGCGGGATTTAACGGCGAGGGGCTTGCTGGTGCAGACGAAGCAACCGCCTAGGGAGAGGTCCGAGGTAATGCCATCGCAGCGAGAGCCGGATTCGAGGTCGAGGACTTCCGCGTCGGCGGCAAACGGGTAGCGAATAGCGTAGCGGCGGTCGCGAAGGCTAACCTTGTGCGACACCCCATCGGCGGTTCGGTCGTTCATGGTGATAACGTTGCCCACTGTCAGTTAAACCGGGGACGAGAGAGTCAGGAATGACCGTCGGAGCGTTCCCCTTCTACCTAACAAGGGTGCCAGAGAAGGCTGAAAATAGGGAGATAGTTGGGGCGGAGTTGGGCGAAAAAGGTAACAGGGTGGAGCGTGGGAGCTCGATGGCACGATAAAGCCTGGAGGGCACGACAAGACGAGGAGGGCACGATGAATCGTGCCCCCACATGCGGCGCGGCGTTGTACCGGCGGCAGAGGGGGCGGGCGGAGCTAGCGAGATATTAGTTGGTACGACAAAGGGACGTGACCTGAGCGGGAAGGCAGAGGGCGACGGTGCTAATCTGGAATAGTAGATTTTTCCTATGCTAAACGACACAGTGCGAGGCGATGGATTACGGCAGAGCGACCGCGTGAGTTTCCGGATGCCCGTGGAGGCATCGTGGACGGCGGGCGACGGAACGGCCGTGAAACACATTGCCGAGACGCTTTTGGTCAGCCGGAATGGCGGCGTTTTGCGCCTGGAAGAGAAGCTGACGGCGGGGCAAGAGATCACTCTGCGCCGGATGGAAGGCGATTTGGTAAAGACCACGCGGGCGCGCGTAATGGCAGAAATCGATCAGGAGCCGGACGGATTTTTGTACGCGGTTCAGATTACCGAGCCGCGGGCGGATTTCTGGGACATCGACTTCCCTGCCCCGTACAAGGCGGAGGAAGCCCTGGCCAGGTTGTTGATGGAATGCGGATTTTGTCAGCGACGCGAAGTCGTTTATTTGAATGAGCTGGAATTGAAGTCATTTGAGATTCGGAAGTGCGTGGCGCGGCTTTGCAAGCATTGCGATACGCCTTCGATTTGGATCGAGGCGCAGTCGGAAATCAAATCGCAGGAAAAGGGAGCGCACCCTTTGACGGTGGAAGAGCGCGTGATACCAAGGCGGAATCGGACGCGGGTGAAGGCACGGGTACTGGCGTGCATACGGCGGCGCGGGTTTCAGGAAGAAGTCGCGGTATGCGAGGATTTGTCGAAGGGCGGATTGAGTTTCCGGAGTAGGAACGAATATCCGGAGGGATCGCGCGTGGAAGTGGCGGTGCCGTTCACGCCGGGGAGTGGCGCGATATTCGTGCCCATACGGATTGTGTTTTCGCAGGCGATTCCGGCGGCGGGATTGTATCGGCATGGAGCGGCTTATATTCGGCCGCCTAGTGATTCGGCGGATTGAGACAGCGTTTCGAACCTTGATTGCTGTGAATAGATAGTTCTTGCAGTTCTAGCAAGACTCCAACAGAAACATTGGCGAAAAAAGCGCGGAGCGTTCAGCGCGCACTGAGGGAGTTGTGGTGTGTGCGGTACACGGGCGGGGCAAGCCCCGCCCCTACAGATTCATCAGCTGGTTAATCCATTACGTTGGCGATGTCGCGTTCGTGGCGGCGGCGATGGAGATAGTGCATGGAGATGTTGAGATAGGCCTGACCGCACGGAGTTTCGATGGCGATGACCATGGCTTCGGTGTCGACGCTGCAGGCAAGGCCTTCTTCGTTCATGTGCATCTCTGGCGGAAACACTTTGAAGCGGAAACCCTGATCGTTGAGAAGCGTTACGGAATTGCCGATCACCATGTTGGCCAGTTCGCAGACGGTCTCGCGAACGACTTGTTCGCTGCTGGGGACTTCTTCGCCAGCGAGATGGCTCGCGACTTTCATGGCAACTTCTGGCGAGAGGTCGAGGATCACGCGGCCTTCGATGTCGCCTTTGATGGCGATGAGCGCGGCGACACCTTTACGGCGATAGGTGTTTTCGTCCATCGAGAGGTCGAGGATTTTCGTCGGCGCCTGAAGAGACTCGGCGAAGACGGCGTCGGCGGCGTTGATGAACGGCTGGATGAGTTCCATTCTCATGCGCGGCTCTCTCCTGCGAAGGCGACGGGCGCGCCCGCGGCGTTGGGATCGTCACTGAGAACATAACGGAGAATTTCGTAAAGGACTTCGGGCTTGACGGGTTTTTGCACGAAGTGCTTCGCGCCCTTCTGTAGCGCAGCCAGGATATTTTCCTGGTAGCCCACCGAAGAGACCATGACGATGCGCGCTTCGCCATGCTGGCGAACGATGCGCTCGACGGCCTCGATACCTTCCATCTGCGGCATGGTGATGTCCATGAGCACGATGTCGGGCTTGGTGCGATTGAACTCCGCGATGGCGGTGAGGCCGTCGCCGGCTTCTCCAGCGACTTCGCCGCCGAACATCTCAATCATCTTGATGATGTTCTTGCGAGCGAAGACCGAGTCGTCCACCACCAGGTAGCGAACGGGTTGATTGTCTTTGCGTAACAGAGCGGCAAATTGTTGCATGGCCTTCTCCTTCTCCCGGCACGGTGTTAAGTGCGATGGGAAGAAACGGGTGTCCTTTCCGATTTCTCGTGCTTATCGTTATTTTCGTTCTTGTCGAATTTTTCTGAACCGGAGCGGTCTCCGCCGTAGTTTTGAACCAGGAATGCGGCGATGCTTTCCAGTGGAATGATTTTGTCAGCGTAGCCCTTGGAGATGGCGGCGCGTGGCATGCCGCTGACGACGCAGGTGTCTTCGCTTTGTGCGATGGTCACGCCGCCGGCTGCTTTGAGCGCACCGAGGCCTTCGGCGCCGTCTTCACCCATGCCGGTCATCAGGAGACCGACAGCCGTGGGACCAAATTGTTGAGCAACCGAATGAAAGAGAACGTCAGCCGATGGGCGGTGGCCATTGACGGGCGAGCCGTCGGATAGTACGGCCATGTCGCCGCGCGGCATGCGGCGAACCATGATGTGACGATTGCCGGGACAGATGAGGACGCGGCTGGCAACGAGAAGATCGCCGGAGCGAGCTTCCTGAACGTCGAGCGCGCAGCACTCGTCGAGGCGCTTCGCGAACATTTCCGTGAAACCTTCCGGCATGTGCTGAACGATAAGGATCGTCGCCGGAAAATCGCCGGGAATTTGCGAGAGAACGTATTGGAGAGCGTTCGGGCCTCCGGTGGATATGCCGATCGCGATGACGCGGTTTGGCGGAAGCGCCGCGTGGGCCTTCTTTTTTCCCTTGGGAGGATCATCGGATACGACGGCAGCCGGAAGTTTGCGGCCAGCGGCGCGCTTGGCGACTTTGATTTTTTCAATCAGCTGATCGGCGACGGATTCGAGATGTCCCGCAGCGGCGTCCAGGGGCTTCTGGACGAAATCGATGGCGCCGAGAGCCAGTGCTTTGAGAGTTGCGTAGCCGCCTTCTTTCGAATGCGTGCTGAAGAGAACCACGGGCATTGGTGCGCGACGCATGATCAGGCGGAGAGTCTCCATGCCGTCCATGCGGGGCATTTCGAGATCGAGAGTGACTACGTCGGGATGCAGCTCTTCGATTTTTTTCAGAGCGAAAGCGCCGTCCATGGCCGTGCCGACGACTTCGATGGAAGGATCGCGGGCAAGTACGGCGGGAATGAGCTTCCGCATCAGGGCGGAATCGTCGACGACCAGAACTCGGATGCGGGCGCTCATGCGATGGCCCCCAGAGGAACGGCACGCGAGAGGCGCGAGAGAACGGCTGGCACATTGAGGATGAGTACGACAGTGCCGTCGCCGAGAATGGACGCGCCGCTTACGAGATCGCTGGTAATGATGTCGCTCGGCAGAGCTTTAATGACCAACTCTTCTTCGCCGACCATGCTGTCCACGATGAGACCGAAACGTTTTTCCGCGGCGCCGATCACGATGACAAAGTGTTTCTTCTTTGCGGGTTCGGTGTCGATCGAGTGAAGCCGGCTGAGATGCTCGAGGCGGACGAGCGTGAGAATCTGGTCGCGAAGGCGGAGTACTTCGCGCTGGTCGATGCGATGAATTTCCTGTTCGTTTACGCGAGAGATCTCGACGACTGAGGAAAGCGGGACGGCAAAGAGGCGGCCACCAACCCGGAAGAGCAGCGTCTGAATACTGGCGAGCGTCAGCGGGGCGCGAAGTTGAAACGTAGTGCCGCGCGTTTTTTCGGTGGAGATGTGCACGGTGCCTTTGAGCTTGTCCAACACGCTGCGCACGACGTCCATCCCGACGCCGCGACCGGAAACCTCCGTGACTTCGGCGGCGGTGCTGAAGCCGGATTCGAAAATAAGGTTGAGGGCTTCCTGGTCCGAGATGCGCATGGCTTCTTCGGCCTTGATGATTCCCTGCTTGACGGCTTGTTTGCGGACGTGTGCGGGATCGATGCCGCGGCCGTCGTCTCGCACTTCGATGACGACCTGTGTGCCTTGATGGTAGGCCTTGAGATAAACGGTGCCGCGGGCGGGCTTGCCGGCAGTCAGCCGTTCGTCGGCAGGCTCGATGCCGTGGTCGACAGCATTGCGTACGAGATGCATCAAAGGCTCGCCGAGCGAATCGAGAATACTTTTGTCGAGATCCGTGTGCTGGCCGGAAATGTCCAGCGCCACGTCCTTGCCGCATTGCTTGGCGACGTCGCGAACGACGCGCGGAAAGCGGCGGAAAAGCTGCTCGACGGGCACCATGCGAATTTTAAGAACGCATTTGTGCAGTTCGTCGAGAACGCGAGATTGAAAGCCCATGGCATCGGCGAGTTTTGCGCGGAGCGGATCGCGGGCGTGGCGCTGGTCAAATTCGGTGAGCGCGCGATGAAGCATGGACTTGCCGATAATTAATTCACCGACGAGATTCATCACCGCATCAATGCGGCTGGCATCGACGCGGAGAGTACTCTCCGTGACGGTGGCAGCGGCGGAAGCAGCTTGACCGGATTTTGCGGCGTCGCTGGTATCTCCATTTTCGCCGGGATTGGCAACAACTTGCGCCGCTTGAGCATCCAGAAGATCGCCGAGAAGTTCGTGCTCGGGCGTCAGTGCGTTCGTGGCGCGCTCGATGCGAACGTCGGTTACGATGCTCGGAATGCGGCAGCGTTTTTTGATGGCGTCTTCAGACTGCGTGCTGGCGATCGCAGCTTCGACGATTTCAACGGTGGCGGCGGCGAGATTGTCTTCCGGGCGAAGGGCGATCAGAGTGCCGCAGCCGTGGAGGACGTTTCGAATAAGTTGAAAAGCGGCAGCGCGCATGAGGCTGTCTGGATCGATGCGCAGCGCGACGTTAAAAACAGTTTCGCCGCGATGGACGGCTTCGGAGATCATGAGCTGTTCGTATTCAGTCCAGGCGAACACCGCAGGAACAGCTGCGGGAGCTTGCGGAGTAACCGCGGGAGTGTTGGCGACATCCACGAGAAGGCCGCGAATCAAACCGCGCAACTTTTCGAGCGAAGGGAGCTTCTTCCCTCGCTGGTACGAGTTAAGCATCGCTTCGAAAGAATCAGCCGCTGCGAGAACAACCTCGGCGAATCTGGAGCCGTATTTCTGCGCGACCTGTGGCGTGAGGATGTCTTCGAGTTCGTGAGCGAGTTCGCTCAGCTTTTGGAAACCACAGGCTGCCGAATCACCTTTGAGCGTATGCACAGCGCGGCGAACCCGGCGGATGACTTCCTCGTCGGCTGGATGCGCCTCAAGCTCAAGCCCCGCTTCATTGAGCGATTGCAGCAACTCATTCGCGCTTTCGAAAAAGATGGCGCGGAGTTCCGGGTTGCGATCTTCGGGAGTCTTGCTCAAGAATTCGCCTCCACGCGTTGATAGGCGGTGCCGTTGTTCAAGTGCACCATGCGGAATTTCTGCGTGAGGCCGAAGAGACTTTCCGCATGACCAACAAAAAGGTAGCCGCCGGGATTCAAGCAATGCCAAAACTTTTCGATCAGACGCTTTTGTTCGGCTTCGTCGAAATAGATCATCACGTTGCGGCAAAGTATGATGTCGTTGCGGCGCGGCAAAAATTCGGTTTTGAGATTGTGAAAGTCGAACTGGACGATCTGTTTTAGCTGCGGCTTGATGGAGTATTTGTCGCCGGACTTTTCAAAGTAGCGCAGGCGGCAGGTGTAATCCACCGGCTCCATTTGCTGCTCGGTATAGACGCCTTCCTGGCCAACGCGCAAGCTGGCGTAGCTGATATCCGAAGCCACGATTTCCAGTTTCCACGGTGGAGGGATCAGGGGCTTGGGAGACGGCATATCGAACGGCAGCGGATTGCGCAAATAGTAGTAAGCCAAGGCGTCGCAAATCAAAATGGCCACGGAGTAGGGTTCCTGACCAGCGGAGCAGCCTGCGCTCCACACACGAAGATTCCAGTCGCGGCGTTCCTGCTTCTTGCGCAGCAAATCTTCCAAAACGGTTTTCTGCAGAAGCTCGAGCTGCGGCTTGTTTCGGAAGAAGCTGGTTTCGTTAACAGTGAGATTTTCGAGAAGTAGAGCGAGCTCGGCGCGGCCTTCGCGGCTGGTAAGCAAGCGATAGTAGCTATAGAAAGAATCTAGCTGGCAAGCCTTAAGCCTGCGCTGAAGGCGGTCTTTCAGGAAGTGCGAGCGGCGTTCGTCGAAGAACATGCCGCATTCCTGATAAACCAGCGTCTGTAATAGCTTCAGTTCAGGTTCCGTAAGTTGGATCTGGGCTGTGATCGTTCCCATGAAATAAGCGGCAGTCCGGCATTTCGGCGGTCCCCGATGCGATTGGGGGCAGCGTTACTTTGCGGTGGCGACGGTTTCCGCGGCCTCCTCGAGTCGTTTGAGCTCCGGCCGATGCAAAAGCTTGGAAATATCCAGCAAAATGATGAGGCGGCCTTTCAGTTTTCCAACTCCGGTGACATATCCGGATTCGCCATCGGCAAAAACGGAGCCGGGGGCTTCAATATCGGATGGCGGAATCTTCAAAACTTCCGAAGCGGAATTGACGATCAGGCCGAGCAGCTTGTTATCCAGTTCAACGACTAAAATACGGTTCTTCTTGTCCGAACTAATCTCGGTATGGCCAAACCGTTTGCGCAGATCCATTACGGGGATAATTTTTCCGCGCAAATTGATTACGCCTTCGACGGTATCGGGCGCACTCGGGACGGCCGTGATTTCCGGGACGCGGACAATCTCGCGCACAGCGGCGATACGCACACCGTACGTTTCATTTCCGATACGGAAACCGACGATTTGTAATTCCTTTTCCATCAAGCGATCTCCGACTCCTTAGGAACGCACGAGTTCGGCATATTCCGACTCTCGTTCACGGCCGGAACCCTGATTCTGGTGCCCGCGACGCTGTCCGCCCTGATCTGAGTGGCGGCCGCGGCCTTGACCTGGGCCTTGTGCGGAACGATCGAGGACAAAGCGGTCCATGCTGTCGAGCAAGTTGCGGGAGAGTTTGAGCATCTGTTCGGCGGCGGCAGAGAGCTCGGTGGAACTGGATGCGGACTGCTGCACGAGCTCGCGCATTTTATCCATCGCGCGAACAACGGCTTGTGCACCGGAAGCTTGCTCTTCGACGGCCGAGTTGATTTCCTGGGTGATCTCGGTAAGGCGGCTGGTAGCTTTGGCGATTTGTGAGGAGCCGACGGACTGTTCGTTGGTGGCGGCGCCGATTTCCTGAGAGAACTTGTAGACTTCCGTCACGACGTTGGAAATTTTGTGCAACGCGGTGCCGAGTTCGTTGCCGAGGCTCAGGCCTTCCTCGACGATGCGCGTGCTGCGCTCCATGTTTTCGACGGCCTGGCGCGCCTCGCGCTGAATGCTTTGGATAAGGTCCGCGATTTCCTTGGTGGATTGCGTGGATTTTTCGGCGAGTTTGCGAACCTCATCCGCGACGACAGCAAAACCCAAGCCATGCTCGCCGGCGCGAGCCGCTTCAATGGCTGCGTTCAAAGCGAGAAGGTTGGTTTGCTCGGCAAGATCATCAATAACCTCAATGATTTTGCCAATGTCATCGGCGCGGTGGCCAAGAATGTTGATGATTTCCGCGGAGGATTGAATCGCTTTGTTGGTGCGGTTCAGGCCGTCGGTGGCTTTTTCCATGGTCTGGATGCCAGTGACGACTTCTTCACGCGAGCGATTGGCGATGTCCAGAAGCACTTTTGCCGTGTCCGCAACGCGCTGAATGGAGGTGACCATCTGATCGATGGACGCAGATGTTTCCGCGACGCTGGAAGCCTGCACTTGCGTGTTCTTCACGACGTTTTGCACGTTGATGCTCATCTCGTGCATCGTGCTGGTGACTTCTTCAATTGCAGAGGACGCTTGAACGCTAACCTTCGCGGATTCATCGGCTGCGCCTGCGACCTGATTGGAACCAGCGGAAACCTGTCCGGCGGAATCGCGTGTGGTGCGAACCAATTCCTGTAGACCGTGGGACATGCGCAGGAAAGCGTTGCCTAGCGTATCGCGCTTGGAGCGAGGCACAACTTCCACAGTAAGATCGCCTTCTGCAACCGACATAGAGACGTTAGCCATTTCCTTCAAATAGGCGACCATATTGTTGAAGGTAGTCGCTAAAGCACCTATCTCGTCGTTGCGATGAATGTCGATGTTCTGATCGAGATCGCCGGAATCGCCGATTTCGCGCGCCACTGTGATGAGGTGAGTGAGCGGCTCGCTGATGGACTTGGCGGTCTTGATGGCCGCGAAGATGCCGACGATGCAAGCGGCCAGCGTGCCCAACGTGGTAAAGCCGAAGCTGATATAGCTGGCGCGCTCGGCCGATTTCGAGGTCTCATCCAGAGACTTGGTGATGTCCGAGCTGGTCTGATCGAGGACAGCGGAAGACTTTGTGAGCCAAGACGCGGGATCTTTCTGAAGATAGAAGATTTGCAGGTCAGAAACGGTAGCATCGCCGGAATCGACCTGGTGGCGCTTGGCAAGCAGCGGCTTCGCGAAGTTGTCGGCCCAGCTAGCTTCCGTGCTCTCTACTTGAATGAGGGCGGTCTTGACGCTGTCGCTAGTGGTCTGGGACTGGCCGCGCTTGATCAAGTCGTTGATGTCGCCGAATCCCTTGTTGACCTTTTCTTCGTCACGGGGATCGCCGCTGAGGAGGAAATTGTCCATGTTGTGGCGGTTCAACATGATTTGGTAGCGCACGGACTCGATGGTGCGCACGTTTTCGAGCGCTGCCGTGGCGTCTTTGCGGGCGGTCTGTTCTCGGTAGCCGGCGCCGATGTTGATGAAGAAAAGTAGACCCAGAATAATCAGAATTGCGCCAAAACCTAAGTAAAGCCTTTTCCCGATCGTCATTGCAAAATGCCTCCACTCACCCCGGCGATGCGATTTGGTCTAAACCGCTCCTGCCGTTTTCTGCGATTGCTTTAATTTCCCCCGGCGTTGAACTCAAATTCGACGATCTGCGTGGTTTCTTCCGGCGCAGCCACGAATTTCCATTCCTTCACCGCATCCTGGCAGGCTTGAACAAGCAGCGGATGACCGCCAATCACGCGAGTGCTCTTAACGCGTCCGTCCGGCGTAATCACAACCTCAATTTTGACCTTGCCGGTGACGCTCATGCGCTTGGCAAGCTCCGGATAGGCGGGATAAACCTTCGACTTGACCTTGCGCTTTGCTTCGTCTGTAGAACCTGTTTGCGCCAGTGCGGCAGTCCCCAGGCAGAGGCCAACGACAGCCGTGGCCGCTCCGAACACAAACTTTCTCCAACTCCAATCGGACCTCATGGACACCACCCCTCTCATGAATGGGGAAACCCCGCGGTAGAGAAGGCACGTCGGGTGCCACGGTGGATGACTCTCGAGGACACCCGAAGCTGAAACCAGAGAGCGCGGCAAGTGGCGTAGAATGAAGACTTAATGCGGATTCTCGCGCTGCGACGCAGCGCGAGGACACAATAAGAGTGTCTCAGTTGACCTGATCTGTTTGCAGCGAGGTCTCAGGCTGAGACGATCGCGACGAAAGAAGATGGGGCGAGAGTGGACGATTCAGCAACGCCGGCGAGGACGGCGATTGACTCAGAATGAGATTGGTCGTTAGGGTGGTAGTGAACGACAGAAGTCAACTTGAGACGCGCGTCCACCCCCAACCCGTGATGCGAGAAACAAAAGCTATTCGGACTCCGCATTTGGTCACTCGGATAAAGAAGGCTGCCCCTGTGCGTCCCTCTTCAAAACTAGCGGAAGAATTGATGGAGCTGGCGGTTGACGCGGCACAATCGCGGCAGCTTCCAGAGTTCCTGGAGAGGTTTGCACGCCGGTCAGCACGGATGTTGAACGCGGCTTGGGGCGCGGTGGCGGTGTTTCGCGGGAGAGAGACGGATCTCTATGCTGCAGCGGACAATGAAGATGCGGTGAGCGCTGGACTGAGGAGCTGGATTATATCGTCTGCTCGCGAAGCCCGCGTCGCGGCAGTGGTACGGGCGCTGCCCGCGGGAGAGGCCGGGCTGCCTGAAGGCGCTGCCGTGGCAATCAGCGCGGTATTCGTGCCGATAAGCGCAAGCGATGGAGAACGGCTGGGAATGCTGTGCCTGTTGCGCCGGCGAAAGAGCTTGGACGCCAAAGAGAAGAAGCTGTTGCATGCTTTGGCAAGCCACGCGGCGCTGTCGCTGGAAAATTTCAGACGATTTTCGCAGCTGGAAAAATCGAAGAGGCAGTGGGTCGAAGATATTGATGCGATCAGCGATTACATCGTGGTGCACGACCGCGCCTGGAAAATTTTGCGTACGAACCGCTCGCTGGCGTCGCATCTCGGTGTGCCGCCGGTGGCGCTGGTTGGAGAGGCGATGAGCGGGTTGCGGCAGATCGCGGAAACTGGGAGCGATCTTCCCTGCCCTTTCTGTCGAGATACGCAGCGGCCGCGCGAGGAGTACGTGGCGGCTTCGGCGGAACGCATCTTTCTAGTGTCGACGTCGCGCGCGCCCGGCGTGGTGGAAGACGATACGCGCACGATTCACGTTTTGAAGGACATTACGGACCGGCGTGAAGCGGAGCGGAAGTACCGGGAGCTTTTCGACAGTATTCAGGAAGGCCTATTTTTTGCGACGCCCGACGGACGTTTTCTGGATGTGAACGACGCGATGGTGCGAATGCTCGGCTATGCTTCGCGCGAAGAAATGTTGCGCTCGGACGTGAGCCCGCACCTTTATCCCGCACCGGCGGCGCGCGAGCGGTTTTTGCAGGGGTTAGCCGAGCGTGGTGTGCTACGGAATTATGAGGAGACGCTCCGGCGCAAGGATGGCGCGCTGCTCCACACGCTGCAAAACATTACGGCGGTGCGCGACGCGCAGGGACGCATCGCCCAGATTCGCGGGTTGATGCTGGATGTGACGGAGCAGAAGTCGTTTCAATCGCAGCTGCAACGCGAGCGCGACTTCAACCAGAAGATTCTCAACACCACGCAGAGCATGATCCTGGTTTTGGATACGGCGGGACTGATCAGCTATGCCAACCGGCGATGCTACGAAGCGGGATACCGGGAAAATGAATTGATCGGGCACCGGCTTGTGGATTGGGTCGAGCCGTCTCACCGGAATGATTTCGAGGCGGCGCTTGAGACTACCGCGAACGGCCAACAGGTAGAGAATCTGGAGCTGCAGGTCAGGCGAAGCGATGGAACGATGGGGCACTTCTCCATAAGTCTCAGTCCGATGCGCGATGAGCAGAGTGCGGTGAACAATCTGGTCGTGGTGATGACCGACATTACGGATGCCGTGCTACTACAGGCGAAGCTGGCGCACTCCGAACGAATGGCGACGATTGGACGCTTGGTTTCCGGCGTGGCGCACGAAGTGAACAATCCACTGGCGGCGATTCTTGGGTTCACGGACTTGTTGCTGGAGAATCCGGACGTGCCATTATCCGCGCGGGAAGATTTGCAGATTATTTTGCAAGAAACGCAGAGAACCAAGGACATCGTGCAGGATTTGCTGAGTTTCGCGCGCCAGCGGCCGGTGCAGCGCGAGCCGGTTCAAGTGAACACGGTTCTGCGACAAACGATCAAGTTGCGCAGTTATGATTTTGCGAGCCATGGCGTCGAGGTAAGCGAGCAGTTTGACGAGACGCTTGAACCGGCGCTGGGGGACGCGCAGCAGCTTCAACAGGTCTTCCTGAATATTCTCAACAACGCTTACGACGCGGTACAAGAATCGGGGCGGCGCGGACGCATTTCCATCAGCACGGAGCGCGGTGGAAATAGTGTGCAGGTGGTGGTCACCGATAATGGCACCGGCATCGCCGATCCGCAGCATATATTTGACCCGTTTTACACGACGAAACAGCCGGGCAAAGGCACGGGGCTAGGCCTTAGCATTTGCTACGGGATCGTGCGGGCGCACGGCGGCGAGATTCAGTGTTGGAACAACGCAGAGGGCGACGGGAGCACGTTTGTCGTTCGAATCCCTATTGCTGCGGAGCAGCCGCCGGCTTTGGCTGCGAAAGAGGCCGGTCGATGACATTGCAAGCTGCGGTTAGCCAGACTGCGCCGATTCTCTTGATTGAGGATGAGCCGTCGGTAATTGCGTTTCTGAAGGCCGCTCTCGAGCGAAAAGGATATTCCGTGGTGAACGCATCCTCGGGAGCGGAGGGTTTACAGCAACTTGCTGGCGGAAAGTATAGCGGAGTGATTTCCGACATTCGAATGCCTGGAGCGGTGAATGGAGCGGAAGTGCACGACTGGATCCAGAAGAACCGTCCGGAGTTAGGGTCAAAGATCATTCTCATCAGCGGAGACACCGCTAACAGCGAGACCCAAGCGCTGCTGGCGCGCAGCGGGACGCCTTGCATCGAGAAGCCGTTCCGTGTACACCAATTAATATCCATTGTGGAGAAAACGTTTGGGAAACCATGAGTGACGATCTAAAAGTGCGTTTGTTGGTCGTGGATGACGAGCAGAGCATCCGCAAGCTGTGCATGACCATTGGCAATACCTTGGGGTATTCCTGCACGGAAGCAGAAAGCGCCGAAGCCGCACTGGCAAAACTCGATGCCGACGTGCCGGACCTCATTCTGACGGACCTGAAGCTGCCGACGCTCTCCGGCGTGGAGCTTTTGAAGCAAGCGAAAATGATTCTGCCGCGAGCGGAGATTGCGATTATGACCGGGCATGGGTCGATCGAATCGGCAGTCGATGCCATGAAATTGGGTGCTTACGACTATATCGAGAAACCGTTCCGGGTTGAGAAGATGCGGCTCTTGCTGCAGCGCATGGCTGAAAAGGTGCGGTTGGTCACGGAAAACGAATTTTTGCGCGAGCGCGTCAGCACGGAAGACAACCTGGATGGAATCATCGGCACATCAGCGAACATTCAAGATGTCTTGCGAATGGTTTCGCGCCTGAAAGATACGCGCACGCCTGTCTTGATTTCGGGCGAGAGCGGAACGGGCAAGGAACTTGTAGCACGCGCGATTCACTTCCGCGGAGCGCTGGCGAAGACACCGTTTGTGGCCGTGGATTGCGGCTCGCTGGTGCCGACGCTGATGGAGAGCGAACTCTTCGGCTACGAAAAGGGCGCCTTCACGGGAGCCATAAAAACGAAGGCCGGGCTTTTCCAGGCGGCCAATGGCGGAACTATCTTCCTGGATGAGATTGGAGAACTTCCGCTCGAGATGCAGGCCAAACTCCTACGCGTGTTGCAGGAGAAGGAAGTACGGCCGGTTGGAAGCAATGAAAAGGTGCAAGTGGACGTGCGCGTTATCGCAGCGACCAACCGCGATCTTGAGGCCGCCTATCGCGAAGGGACTTTTCGGAAAGACCTCTACTTCCGGCTAAACGTCGTGACCGTGCACCTGCCGACGTTGCGCGACCGCCGATCGGATATCCCCATGCTCGTGCATCATTTCCTGGACCGCTACGCGCCGGATTCTCACCTGCAAGTGACCACGGCGGCGATGAAGAGCCTGCTGAGCTACGAATGGCCCGGGAATATCCGCGAGTTGGAGAACTGTATCGCGCGAGCGATTACGCTGGGCGACCGTAAAGTGATCGATGTGATTGACCTCCCACCGGCCATCCGCACTGAACAATCGGATTCCGCGGGCACCACGCTGCAAGACGCTGCATCGCTTTCCACAACTGCGCTCGCGGAAATGGAGCGGATGACGATTCTGCGCGTTTTCGAACAAGCAAACGGCGACAAGGCGCTGGCGGGCCGGATGCTGGGGATCAGCCGGGCAACTTTATATAGGAAGCTAAAGCGCTACCGCATTCCACTCCAGTCGGGCCCAGATGAGGCCGAAGACGCCCCCGAAGAGACGGCGCGAGCAGCCGAATAACGTCTCATACAGCAGAGAGCGACGCATAAAGTAGCGAGCGGCTGAGACGACAACGTTTCAGCGTGAGACGCGTGAGCCACATTAGACCAACGGGAAAATCTTAAGTCGTTCCCTTTCTTCAATATCTGGACGTCTACGCTTTCCAATTCTTTGGCGCGCAGCGTGCATCTCTATCGCGGGGACGTTGTGTCCCGATGCGGGGTGTGTGTACCAATCCGCTGCTGAGACGCGAGCATTAGTACGACAGTACTGCGGCGAGATGAGAGGCGACGTGACACGATCCAGCGAAACAACGCTCACCGCGAATGAACAAGGGTGCGCGGAGCGATTGGCTCGTTTTTTTCCGCGCGCGAGTGCTGTTCGAGTCCCCGTGCAGATCACCGCGCTGCGGGCTGGGAACACGCGATTGCGGGAAGCGACGGTGGTGGAGTTCGGCGGGCCGGAACATGCAATTTTCTTATCGAGTTTGCCGCTCGAGTTCGACGATAAGGTACGGATGGAACGAGAACGGAATGGTGGTACGGCAGAAGCAACTGTGATTGCCGTGCAATATCACGAAGGACGTAAGGCGGTGGCCGTCCGATTCTTACAGGGGCCCTGCATGTGGGTGACACAATCGTGAACAAGACGACTTCAACGCTCAATACCCCAGCCATGCCCAAGATCGCGAGCTCGCGCCAGGCGAAGTGGGCTGAGGATCGCTCGGTTTTCCCAATTTATCTTGCGCTGGGGAAACAGCTCGAAATCGAGATTCCCTTCCCTCAGGAAAAAAGGAATCTGCCGGAAAAGCCGGACCTCGAACTCTTTGACGAGGTAGAAACCTGGCTGGACGAGATGGACCAGCGCGTTGCGGTGCACGAACTACGCAAGCTGCTGCAGACGACAACGTTGAATGCGAACGAAACCAGTCTGTGCGCTCTCATTCACCGCCATCTTCAGAAATCCTCGAAGACCAACTTCGATCGCGACAAAATCGACTTCCTGCTGGTGCAATATTTTGCGCTGTGCGCTCCGGCGAAGATTTATCACAAGCAGATCGAGCTTTTTGACGTAGCGCAGGTGATGAAACCGATCCTCGGCGATGTCGACGACTCGACTCTGGAGTGGTGCACACCGCTGGAGCAGATGATCGAAAAGCTGCGTACTTTCCGCAGCTTGCGCGAAATCCTTAAAACGAATTTCATCGAACAGGGCCGAAAAGTGAAAGAGACCGCTGGCGGGATGTTCTACGATCCACCGGCATTGCTGGCCTTCGTGCGCTTCAATTTTTTGCTTCGGCGGACGTTCATCGAACTGATGCATGCGGACTTGATTGCGATTCGTTCGGGTCTCTCCCAGCTTGAAACGGCTGGAGTCAGGATTATCGATTGCCATCATTTCGGCCTCACTGCCGAAGAACCGCTCGCGAAAATTCGCGACGCTGCCGACGAATGGAAACAGCCTTTTCAGAAGGAATACACGGAACGCGCCGTGAATCAGACGTTTGAAAAGCTGCTGGGCTTGCGCACAGACGTGGAGCGGGCATTGGAAAAGATCGCGCCGAAGGTGCCACTGAGCGCGTCTGTTTCGGCAAAGCCCACGAATCTCCCTGGCGGCGAAGCAGCGGGTGAATCCGTGCGTGACGCCGCAACTGCAGAGAAAAGCGCAAAGGGCGCGCCGAAACTTGCCGGTGAAGAGGCGAATAAGCCCGCGGCCTACGTAGCGCTTGATTTTGAAGGCTGCCTGGAAAAAATCTGGGAACAGTTGATCGCGACGCCGCCTACGCGTGGGCGTTCAATGACTACGGTGAAGATCGGTGCTGCTCGCATCTTGCTCTCTTCGTGGGAAGTAACGGCGTTTGTCAGCGAGGATGGACCTTCGGCGGAAGATTTGCGCCGGGCCGTCGTCGCTCGGGCGATGGTAACGGCTGCGGTTGAGTCCGCCAAGGAATCTGGGAACGCAACCTCCATGGACAAAGCGCTTTCGATAGCGCGCATCGAAGTTTCGCGCCTGCAAGAGCGCGTGGACATCGCCAAACAGGCGAAGGACACCGAAGCGGCCGTAAATCTGGGCATCAGCACGAAACGATTGCTCACGGCTTTGGACGAAGCCGAAAAGCTGTAGCTGTAAATGATGGGAATCTTTGCCGAGTTTGACAGGCGATCAACCTGGGAGCGGATCCTCTTTGCGAAACGCTAGCGTACTTATCCTGACCGATGAACCGGAGTTTGCTCGGCTCTTAACGGCTTGCTGGCAGGCAGAGCGGCAAGCGCCCGGTATCACCGTGCTCAGCAGCGAGCTTTGGAAGGATCATGAAGCCACGCCTCACGATCTAGTGGTCGTAGGACCTGTCCTCGAAGGCAAACTCCACGGCATCTTGCAATCCCTGGAACCGGCGGCCGCTGTCATCCTATGCGTGCCGACCGATTCGCGCGAGTTTGGGCAATTGCGTTCACGCTATCCTCGGCTGGTACACATTCCTTTGCGCGAAGACTGGGCACAAACGCTCCTGCTCGTTGCGGGTGAATCCTTGCGCCGCGCTGAAGCTCTGCGAATTTCCAAACAAGCCGAGCGCCGTGCGGCGAAGAACGAACACCAGGCCACGCTGGGCCGGTACATGACGGACATGAAGCACAGCGTTAACAACGCGCTGACCTCGATGCTGGGCAACGCCGAACTCTTGCTCCTGGAGCCCGGCCAACTGTCTTCGCAGTCTCTCGCGCAGATCAAGACCATTCATAGCATGGCGCTGCGGATCAACGAGATCATGCAAAGATTCTCATCGCTAGCAAGCGAGATGAGGGAAGCTGAGAATGCATCTCAAGCTGAGACGGAAGCAGTGCCCGCGTCGCCCGCATCCCGCCGTTAAGCACTGCGATTGAATTCGTAAACCACTCACAAATAAGACCTTATACAAGTTAGACAAAGCGATTGACGTAACTTTCAAGCTGGCTGCTGACGTGCACCTCTTGTCTGCGGAGAAATCTGGGGAGATGTCGATGCTGCAGAAAAAAGTACTCATCGTCGATGACTCACCCGCTCAGGTGAAGCTGATTCAGGGCTTCCTTGAGCACGAAGGCTACCGGCTGGTCGGTATCAACGACCCAGAACGAGTCGAGGAAGCGATTGCGGTTGAGCGGCCGAGCGTGATTTTGCTGGACGTGGTGATGCCCAAGCGGAATGGCTTTCAGGTATGCCGCGAATTGAAGAATCACTCGGACTACAACGCGATTCCAGTGATTTTGGTGACGTCGAAGAACACCGAGAGCGACAAGTATTGGGGCGCGCAGCAGGGCGCCGACGGGTACGTGACCAAGCCTTTTACACGGGAAGAGTTGCTGCGAGCTGTGCGGCGGTTTGCGTAGTGGATGATTCGAGGATGATGCGGCGATGAGCGAAGATTTTCACCTGGTACCGCTTCCCGCGGATGCGGACGACCTGCTTGAAGCTCTTGGACCCATGGAAGAGCGGCTGCCGGAATCGCAGTATTGCGTTTTCCGCAGCGGACGCGAGCGGTTTTGTTTGCCAGTGCTGGACGTCGAGGAAGTTTTGGACTGGCCGTTGTTGACCAAAGCTGCCGCTCGGCCCAGCTTACCTTGCGGGAATTTTCAATTTGCGCGGTTCGATCGTGCCGCTGATCGACATCGCCATTACGGAAGGGCGGCGGCCCGGGTTGTTGCCAAAGCACGTCGTAGTTGCTTCGCTGCGAGCGGAAGGCTCGCATGACGATTTGCGCATCGGCATCGCGGCAGACGAAGTGATTGGGACGTATTCGGTGAATGCAGAGGACTTGTTGGAACAGGCTCCAGAAAATGTACCGCACTGTATCGGAATGCTCCGCCACGACGACCGGCTGGCGCTGATCATTGATCTTAGGAGAATGCTCGAGGTGTTTCCCGGACCGAGCATTTAGTTTTGCACGGGTGAGTTTGCGTGTATCCCGCCGCATGCGGATAGGGACCACAGCAGTAGGGATTTGGAGGAAGGCATGAAATCGCGATTGAGTTCCACAATTTGGACGCTGGTCCTGATGAACGCTTTTGTATTGTTCGTCGTTCTCGGGCTCGGCTTCAGCGCCGGCAAGAAAGCCGGAGAGGTGTCCATATTCGATTTTGGCTCGCTGCCAAGCGGAGCGAGCGGCGGCGTAATGCTGGCTCTGCTGCTGGCGTTCGGTATGGCCGCGTTCATGGCATGGCGCCTCGCAAGCAAGTTGTTGACGCCGGTGCAAGAGCTCGCACAGTTTTCCGAGCGCATCGCTGCGGGTGATCCGCGTGCGCGTGTGGAAGTCAACACGGGCGACGAACTTGGCTATATTGCGGAGAACCTGAATCGCGCGGTGGCGAAAGTCTCCAAGGCCACGAGCAATCAGGATGCGAACGACGCCTTACAGCGCAGCATCACGGAATTGCTGACGGTTATTAACCAGGTGGCGCGCGGCGACCTAACGCTGCGTGGAAAAGTCTCGAACGACGCGCTGGGCAACGTCGCGGATTCCATCAACTACATGCTCGACAACTTCACCAAGGTCCTTGAGCGCGTTCGCAAAGCGGCCATGGAAGTCACGGCGTGCTCAAACAACATTCTTGTGGCGGCCGATGAAATGCAAGCCGGCGCCACGCAACAGGATCAGGAAATCACCAATACGTCGAGCGCCGTGGAAGAGCTCACGGTTTCGATGAAACAGGTTTCGAATAACGCGGAAGCGAGCGCGGAAGCTGCGCGCCGTGCTTTGGACGCCGCGGAGCAGGGCAACCGCGCTGTTCGCGACACACTCGAAGGCATGCAGCGCATTCGGGCTTCGGTGCAAGCGACCGCCAAGAAGATCAAATCGCTCGGCGATCGTTCTTTGGAAATTTCGGAAATCATCAACGTCATCAACGACATCACGGAACAGACGAACTTGCTCGCATTGAACGCGGCCATTGAAGCGGCTCGCGCCGGCGAAGCAGGGCGCGGTTTCGCGGTCGTCGCCGACGAAGTTCGCAAACTGGCCGAACACAGCCGAAGCGCCACGAAGGATATCGCGGCGCTCATCAAGGCCATTCAGGCGGAGACGAACGAAGCCGTCGTGGTCATGGAAGAAGGCACCAAGGAAGTGGAAAGCGGCGCAACGCTAGCCGATCAGGCTGGACGCGCGCTGGACGCCATTTCAAACGTGGTTCGCCAGTCGGCGGAACTCGTTCAGGAAATTTCGCTGGCTTCCAAACAACAGGTGCGCGGCACGGAAGGTGTGGCGCACGCGATGCAGATTATTTCCAGCATTACGCGCCAGACGTCGCAAGGAACACGCGGTACCGTCGCGACGGTCAGCCAGCTCGTTAAACTTTCCGACCAGTTGAACGAAGCTTTGGCACAATTCCGAGCCAATTCGAAGTCTGGCAATGTCTTGGAAGATTCCGAGCGGCCCGTCCCAGCCGGCGCTCTGCGGTAGGCAGTGAATTTCTGCTCGGGCAAGAGCCGGAGCTAAAGCGGGACGGTAATGAGCGAACGGCAGGGACCGGCGCACGGTCTAAGTGAACATGAATTGAGCGAGATCCGCATGTTGATTGAAGAGCGGACGGGCATCTGTTTTGACGAATCGCGGGCGAGGTTTTTCTCGACGCGCGTGAAGGACCACTTGCGCGCGAAGGGGCTCGAACGCGGAACGGATTTGCTAAGAGCGATGCGCAAATCGAATGTCGAGTACGAAGCCCTGCTTGAGGGGCTCTTGACGCAGGAGACCAGCTTCTTTCGCTATCCGAGCGTCTATGATGCGTTCGAAAAGCGCGTGCTGCCGGAACTGCACGTGAAGAAGTTTTGGAAGAATCCACGGACTTTGCGTATTTGGAGCGCCGGTTGTTCGACGGGCGAGGAGCCTTATTCGATCGCGATTACCATTGCGGACTCGCTTTCTTTTTCTGATTCGTGGAACGTGGAGATTTTGGCTACCGACGTAGGGCGGCACGCGTTGAAGCAAGCCGAGCGCGGTGTTTATTCCGGCCGCAGCTTGGGAAGCGTTAGCCCGGAGCGATTGGCTGGGCACTTTACGCAGTCCAATGGCGGGCATCAGGTGAAACCGCGGCTGCGCAAGATGGTCACATTCGCCCAGATGAATTTGGCTTCGGCTGTGTACGTCGGCCGGATGGACATGATTTTCTGCATGAACGTTTTGATTTATTTCACCGAGGAGCGGCGCCGCTCGCTCGTTCAGCGGTTTTACGACACGCTTGAACCGGGCGGCTACCTTTTTCTCGGTCATTCGGAATCGATCTCGAAAATGCCCGTTAAGTTTCAGGCCATCGTGTTGAACGACTGCATTTTGTATCGCAAACCCACGGCGGAAGAGTTGCAGAAACCCGAGCTCGTGGCGGAGGGACGCGCGTGAGCATGCCGGACCGCGAAGCCGTCGAAATGTTCCTTCAGGAAGCTGCGGAACACCTGCAGTATTTGCGGGAGTACGTCAGCGTACTGCAGGAGATTTCACCCCGCCGGGAAGACCTCGAGCGGCTGTATATTTCGGCGCATACGCTAAGCGGAACTTCGGCGAGCTACGGATTCCCGCGCTTTTCGGAAATTGGAGCGAAGCTTGCGCACGTTTTCCAATACGCGCTGAACGCGCCGCTCGGCGATGACTTGCATGGACCTCTGACGGAATTTCTTTCGGACGGCATTTCCCTGCTGGAAACGGATCTCCTGGAAATCAGCGATACCGGCAAAGAAAGCGTCGATGACATCGCTGCCTTCAAGGAGCGCTATCGTTTCGCTTTTCCTACGGAACCGCCGCCGCTGAATTATCCGCAGTCGCAGAGCTTCGCGGAGCAGGCCAAAGCATCGGCGAAGGAAACCGTCGTTTCCGCGGCAACTGGTTCGTACTTTGACGCTCTGCCTTCCGATGAGGAAGTGTCCGACGAAATCCTCGAATTCTTTCAACCGGAAGCCGAAGAACATCTGCAAGTGGTCAGCGACTGCTTGCTTTCGCTTGAGGGCAACAACAATCCGGAAGAGATCAACAAACTGTTTCGCGCGATTCATACGGTAAAGGGCTCCGCCGCGCAAGTAGGGTTGAGCAGGCTTGGAGCGATTGCCCATCGCGTGGAAGACCTGATCGGTCGTTTGCGTGACGGCGAACTCGAACCATCGCCTGCAGTTGTCGATATTTGCCTCGAATCCGTGGACGTGCTCAAGAAAACGCTGCACCGGCAATGGGCCGATGAAAAGAGCATGCGCGCAGGTGTCGATTCCCTGCTTGGGCGCATCGCGGAATTTGCCCCGATCGAAGTCGAAGATTCGGATGCGATAGTCGTCGCGGCGGGCACTGAGTTGGTTCCTGCGGAGGGACTGGAAGAAGTTGTTCCGGCTGTGACTCCTGCAAAGAAGGCAGTCAAGCCAGCGAACTCGGCAGCTGCGGCAGCAAAATCGGTGCGCATTGCCTTGTCGCGGCTTGACCGCATGATGAACACCGTCGGCGAACTGGTCATCAACCGTACGCGAATGGTTGGGCGCGTCGCGGAACTCGAAAAACTTGTCGACACTCTGAGCTTCTCGAAGGAACGTCTGCAAGGAAAAGTTGGGGAGTTTCAGGAGAAGTACGAATTCAATCGCATCAGCTCCTCGCGCCAGGCAGGCCCGTGGAGTCCATCTACCGCGCGGCAGACACTTACGAACGCTGCCTCGGGTGATACATCGTTCTGGTCAGAATTCAGCGAACTCGAAATGGACCGGTACGACGATTTCAACATTCTTTCGCGTTCGATGGCGGAAATCTCGGCGGACGTGAACGAAGTGCTCTCGCAGCTCGAGGGTTTTATCGGGCGCGTCGAAGGCGACATCGACGAGTTCACAAAACTCGCGCATCATCTTCAAGATGAGATCACCGCAGCCCGCATGGTGCCGATCGGCACCCTCTATTCGAGGCTATCGCGCGCCGTGCGTGACGCAGCGAAGTCGGCGGGCAAACAAGTTGACCTCGATCTCTCCGGAAGCGAAACGGAACTCGACAACAACATTATTCAGCAGATTTCTGATCCGCTGGTGCACCTGGTCCGCAATTCGGTCGCGCATGGAATCGAACGTCCCGAGGATCGCACCACTGCGGGCAAGCCTGAGCTGGGCAAGGTTTCGCTGCGCGCCTATCATCGCGGCAATCACATTTATATTGAAGTGGAAGACGACGGACGCGGCATCGACTATGAGCGCGTGAAGCTGAGCGCGATCGAGCGCGGGCTCGTATCGCCCGAGACCGCGGATCGCCTGACTGAGCGCGATCTCCGCGAAATGCTTTTTCACCCTGGGTTCACTACGGCTCCCGTAAAGACTGAGCTTGCTGGCCGGGGAGTTGGGCTTGATGTCGTGCGCGCAAACTTGAACGCGTTGAACGGCGAAATCGACATTCAGAGCGTCAGCGGCCAAGGCACGAAATTCACTTTGAAAGTGCCTCTCACTTTGATTATTTCGCCTGCCCTCTTTGTGCGCTGTGGCGTGACAAACTTCGCGCTCCCACTTGCGGTCGTCGAAGAAATCCGGCGCCTGCGCGCAGACGAAATCGAAGACGTAGGCGGCAAGCTTCTTACCAAAGTTCGCGACGTCGTGACCGAAGTCGTCAGGCTCGACACGTATCTGGGCCTGCCGCCTCTCGAGCCCATCAACGGATATTTCCGCATGGTCGTGGCCAACGCCGGAAACCGGCAAATTGGCTTGGTTGTAGAAGAAGTCCTCGGCAAAGACGAAATCGTAATCAAGAACCTCGGCGAATACCTGCGCCGAGTGAAACTTTTCCCCGGTACCACGATCGCGCCGGACGGCAGCCTGATTCTGCTGATCGATCTAAACCGCATGGTGGCCAACGAGCCGACAGAACGCCGGCCGCTGCAAGCCAGCGCCAGCGCCGCGCGCATCTTTGCGCCAGGCTCTACGGCTGTGGCTCGCGGCACAATCCCAGCCGAAGCCATCGACCGCGTCGAACAGGAACGCCTCATCATCGTCGCAGACGATTCCATCAGCGTACGCAAGTTCGTTGGACGCATGCTCGAAAAGAACGGCTACCGCGTGAAACTCGCCGCCGACGGCATGGAAGCCGCGGAACTTGTAACACAACACGGATGCCATTTGGTCATCACCGACCTCGAAATGCCGCGCATGACGGGCTACGAACTGATGGTGCAACTGCGGCAAAGCCCAACAACGCGCCGCATCCCCGTGATGGTTGTGACTTCCCGCGCCGGAGCGAAGCATCGCGATCGCGCCATGAAAGAAGGCGCCACCGCCTTCCTGACCAAACCAGTACAGGAAGATCAGTTGATTGCCGCCGTGGAACAACTCATGGGATCGGAGAGGCTACCAACCGTTCCGGTTGGCTAGACACCCATGGCCACCAGCGTAACCAAAAAGTTTCGCGTGCTGATCGTGGACGACTCCGCGTTCATGCGCAAGGTGCTCGAATCCATTTTTGCCGGCGACGACCAACTGCAAGTCGTCGGACACGCGAAAGATGGCCGCGAAGCCGTGGCACTCGCCGAATCTCTCAAACCTGATGTCATCACCATGGACATCAACATGCCCCACGTCGATGGCTTGCAAGCTACGGCGCAAATCATGACCACGAATCCGCGGCCGATCGTAATCGTCAGCTCCGAATCGCGCGACGGTGCGGCCAGCACTTTGAAAGCGCTTGAACTAGGCGCCATCGAATTTGTCGCCAAGCCATCGAGCGGCATCGATCTCGACATGCAGAGCGTCAAAGACGACTTATTGCGAAAGGTGCGGATGGCAGCGAAAGTTCGCGTAGTGCGCACTGCGTCGCGAATCGCTACCACAGTGCAGAAATCGAATGGCGCTGCACAAACGGCACCCGCGCCACCTATTACTCCGCGTCCCGCAGCGAGTTCGGGTCTGGATCAGCGATTCCCTGTTGTCGTGCTGGCTGCGTCAACAGGTGGTCCTGCCACCGTGATGCGCCTGGCACCCGGCTTTACTCGCGAATTCCCTGCTGCGGTTATTCTGGTGCAGCACATGCCGGCCGCATTCACCACGCAGTACGCCGCGCAACTCGCCGAGTTCACCGGGATACGCGTCAAAGAAGCGGAACCGAACGAATCTTTGCAACCGGGCACGTTTTACATTTGTCCCGGCGGCCACCACCTGCGCGTGACTCCGACAGGCCGCATCCAGCTGGACGGCTCGAGTGGCCGAATCAACGGCTACTTGCCCAACATCGACGTAACGATGGAATCTGTCGCGGCCTATGCCGGCGCGATGAGCATCGGCGCGATTCTGACCGGCATGGGCAACGACGGCACAATCGGCGCAAAGGCCATCAAGACTGCTGGCGGGCTTGTGCTGGCTCAAGATGAAGCTACGTGCGTGATTTTTGGTATGCCCGCGGAAGCGATCAAAGCCGGCGCCGTCGATCAAGTTTTGGGAATCGATGACATTTATCCAGCCATCGAAAAACGCGTCATTGGAATTTGCCGCACAACACCCGTGGGAGTTCGCTAATGCGCGTGGCCGCCCCGCCTGGCAAACCGCACGCTGCTGCGCGCACTGAGCAGATCATCCTCTTCCGCATTTCGGGACAGCCTTTCGCTGTCTCTTCCGCTTCTGTGCAAGAGGTCCGCAGCGTGGACAGCCTCTCCGGCGCCGCCACCGAAATTAATCAGTCGACCCTGCGAAAAGTTCGTCACGTGGTGCGTCGCGGAGAAAAAGCGCTCTACGTTGTCAGCGGAGCCGCGCATTTCGGCTTACCCCCCGCCGCGGCTGGCCTCGTTTTCGTTCTTCGAAAAACTCGCACAGCGCTCTTGGTCGATGGCATCGACAAGATGGCTACCATGACTCGCCTGCAGGCTCTCCCGCTCGCTTATTGTCACGAAGAGCGCAACTGGTATCGCGGATTGACGGCGCTCGATCAGAACGTGATCCCTGTCGTGAACCCCGAGGGCTTCTTGACCGCCGATGAATTTGCGCTGCTGGACGCTTCGCTTGTTCCCGAATCTCTGCCGGACGAACTCCCTGGCGAAGGGATCGAGTTGCAGGGATGAACCAGCCTGTCGAATCCACTTCGCAATCCTTCGTTCTGCTGCGGCTCGGCGAACGCCGCTTTGCCGTGGCCGCCGTGCAAATCTCGGAGCTGGTGGCCCCGAGCCGCATCTTTCGCTTTCCTCATCGCACGCCAAAACTCGAAGGTGTCATTTTGCGGCGCGGTAGGATTGTCCCGGTGTGCGACGTCGCGGAAAAGCTCCTCGGCAAGGGCCTTACTTCCCGCCGTTTTTATCTGATTGCTGTTCGCCACTACGGCGATAAGTCTGAGTGGGTCGCCCTTCCCGTTACCGGCGATTGCGAATTGATCGCCGCCGAAATGACGAGTGCGAGCGAGGCTGACGCTCCGCACGTCGCCGGTTGGATTTCGCATAATGGCGAAGTCATCGAAGTGTTGAATCTGGATGCGCTCACGCCCGGCGCCGAAGAACCTCCCATCGCTCCCGGCCCAACGCCTATTCTGGAGGCCGCGCTGTGACGCCTCCGGTACGTGGGCCAAAAATTCTGCTGATCGATAGCAATGTGTACTTCGCGAAGCGCCTTGGCGATGCGCTGAAACGCGAGGGATTCGACGTTGTCGCAAGTACGCAAGCAGCCTATGCGCTGACGACCATCGAGTATGACGTTCCCTCCGCCATCCTTTGTTCCACGAACATGCGCGAGATGGGCGCTCTCGAGATTGCCAAGATCATTCACGCCGATCCGAAGAACGCTGCTCTCCAAATCATCGCCCTGGGCGACGGCAGCCAGCGCGCACTGATGGAAGCCTTCCAGGCTGGTTGCGACGATTACATCGATCGTCAAACTGCGCCGGCGGCAATCGCCGCGCACGTCAAGAGCATCATCGTCAGCAAATCCGAAGGCTTTCAACCGACGCAGATGCTCGCGCAATCCGACACCAGCCTCAGTGGTAATCTCACGCACCACGATCTCACGGGTGTCATGCAAATGCTGGGGCACGCGCACCAAACCGGCGCGCTCCACATCAACGCGGGCGAAACCGATGCCGTGCTTTTTTTTGACGCGGGAGAGATCACTCACGCGGAGTGCGGCAGCCTCTTCGGCGACGAGGCGGTCATCCACATTCTGAAAGGTTGCGTGCAGGGCGGCGCCGGCGTTTACAAATTTGCTTATGGGACCACTTCACCGCAGCGCACCGTGTTGCGGTCGGCCACCGATCTGATGCTCGACGCCATGCGCGAGTTCGATGAGGGAGAACGCGATATGGCGGACAAGGAGGCGCGATGAGCGAGGCGATGACTGTTCCACCGCTGAATGAAACAGAAGCGAAGCGCACACCAACGGTGTATTTCATCGATGACAGCGCGACCATGCGCGAGGTCATCAAGATCGCGTTTCGCCGCGAGAGCATCAATGTAATTACCTGCGCGGATGCCGCGTCCGCACTCGCCCAGTTTGAGCAGAACAAACCTGACGTCGTGATCACCGATGTGATCATGCCGGACCAGGACGGCTACTCCGTTTGCAGCCAGATCAAGCAGCATCCCGATTACGGCGGAGTTCCCGTGGTGCTGATGTCGGGCGTGGTGAACAAAAGCGTTGCGGACAAGGCTGTCGCGGTGAAGGCTGACGAATTGATTCGCAAACCGTTTCAGCCGCAAGAATTGATTGGCCGCGTAAAGAGTTTGCTCGAACCGAAGCGTGCCGCCGATGCGCCTCTTGTCGAACGGCCTGCAACTCCAAACGCGCTGAATAGTTTGTTTGCCCCGCCGCCGCCCCCTCCTGCTCCTCCGAGGGCCAGTGTCCCGGGAGCTCTCCCCGGCGATCAAAGGACTCCAGAGTCCATTTGGCCGCGAGCGCTCGCCGAAGCGTTTATCGCCCCGCGTCCTGGCGATGGAGCGCCTTCTCAACAGAATTTGCAGCAGCCAGGCTCGCCTTCGGGCCGGCCTGCACCGACGACGGCGGACATACAGAAACTTCGTTCTGAAATCGCTCGGCTTGATCTTCTCGTCAAGAAACTGCAGACCGAAATGCAGATCGAGCGGCAATACACACAAGCGCTCGAACTCCAAATCCAAACGCTCACTCGCGTCGATTAGGAGAGCGCCGAAAGTCTGTTTATCGGTTTGTCGCTTCGATTCACGAGGTTGACGCTGGGAAGCTAATTCGCTAACTTCTCTTTTCGTACTTCAGGTGTCCATTCTTTCGCACGGGGGCGCTCATGGATGGCAAGAGTAGTTCTTCCATTTCGCGGCGCGAGTTTGCGCGCCGCGCAGCCATCGTTTCTGCCGTTTCCATGGTTCCAGCGAGTGCGTTGCCGGCGGAAACGTCCAGCGCAGAGCCGCGGCTGACGCAAGCGCCCGGGACACCTTCGCTTTCCCCTGCGGGCCAAGCGGAATCTGAAGCCCGCTATCAGGCCATCCTCGCAATTTACGGCTCGCGTTTCTCTGATGCGCAAAAGACTGATCTGCGGAAACTCTGTTTTTTGGCCCAGGAGCCTCTCGATCATCTTCGTGCCTACCCGATCGAAAATGGCGACGCTCCGGCCCTGTATCTAAAACCTCTCGTGGAGAGAGAAAAGCAACCCGGGGCCGCAACCGCTCCTCTCGCAGCAAGCCGAGCCGCAGCGAAACCCTGAGGGAACCCCGCGATGCCCGCCGAAGAAATCTTTTACTTACCGCTGAGCGAGCTTGCCAAGCGCATCGAGACGAAGAAGCTTTCGCCCGTCGAACTGACGCAGATGTACCTCGACCGAAGCGCAAAGTTCGGTCCTCGTTTTAATGCTTACGCGCGGTTAACTCCAGAGCTCGCCCTCGAACAAGCAAGCGCTGCGGAAAAAGAGATCCTGCACGGCCATTATCGTGGTCCGCTGCACGGGATACCGTATGCGGCAAAGGATCTCTTGGCGGTCAAAGGAATCCCCACAACGTGGGGCGCGAAACCTTACGCCGATCAAGTGTTTCAATACGATGCGACGGTGATCGAGCATTTGAATCGCGTTGGCGCGGTTCTCATTGGCAAAGCGGCGATGATCGAATTGGCCGGCGGCATGGGTTACCGGTATGCGTCTGCTTCGTTGCAAGGTGCGACAAAGAATCCGTGGGACACAAAATGCTGGACGTGCGGATCGTCGTCCGGCTCCGGAGCGATTGTGGCAGCAGGTCTCGCGGCCTTCGCCATTGGAACCGAAACCTGGGGGTCGATTATCTGCCCTTCCGCCTTCTGCGGCATCAGCGGCTTGCGCCCCACGTATGGACGCGTCAGCCGGTACGGCGCCATGGCGCTTGCTCCTTCCATGGACAAGATCGGCCCGCTGGCGCGCAGCGCGGAAGACTGTGCACGCGTTTTCGCCGCGATTGCCGGGCACGACCCTAAGGATCGCAGCACGGTCCCCATGGACAAAGGCGCCTTCACGTATTCGCCGTCCTTGGACTTGAAAGCCCGGCCCCTTCGGGTCGGCTGGCTCTCCAACGCATGGAAGAATCTGGATACCGGGGTGGCAAAGGCGTTGCTGGCCGCCGAAAAAGTTGTCCGTAAATATTTTGGAAGTGTGAGATCGTCGTCGCTTCCCGAGGGACCTTTTGAAGATGTGGCCAACGTCATCATTGCCGCGGAAAGTGCCGCTTCGTTTCAAACATTGATTCGTTCCGGGCGCGTCAGCGAATTGACGGATCCTACGGGCCAACTCGCAGGCTATGTCAATGAACAATACTCAGCTGCCGATTACTTGCGCGCGCTCAGCATCCGCGAAATTCTCCAGAAGAAAATGGAAGCTCTCTTTGAAACGTTTGATGTTCTGGTCGCCGCCGCTCAACCCATCTCAGCTACGCCGCTGGATGCCAATCTGGAAACCGATCTCGCGTTCCCGGATCCACTCGGCGCCATCGGCAATCTCTGCGGACTCCCAGCACTAGCAGTTCCCTGCGGCTTCACCGAAAATAATCTTCCCGTTGGATTGCAATTCGTGGGGCGCGCGGGCGACGATTTTGCCGTGATTCAAGCCGCACGAACATTCCAGCTTCACTCCGACTGGCATCGCAAACATCCGAAGATTGTTTAATCTAACGCGGACAAAGGGAGCTAAACGCTGGCCTAACCTTGCTTAGCCCTGGCGCGAAAGGTTGATGGCTTCCCTCACCGCGCGCAATATGCTTCCCCGGCTGAAAGGTTTAGTGAGCAGGAGCATGTTGGGTTCGGCTTGCGTAGTTTCGGCGGCCGTCTGTTCGCTGTATCCGGACATATAGACAACGCCAATTCCCGAATGCTGGTGCTGCAGCCGCTGCGCCAGTTCTTTTCCCGTCATGCCCGGCATGACCATATCCGTCACCAGGAGTTCAATGGCAGTCTTGCGCTCAGCCGCAAGGCGCAGCGCGTCCGCGCCATTCACCGCTTCGATGACGGTGTAGCCACCGGATTCCAGAAACTCGCGTGCCACTTCGCGCACATCCTGTTCGTCTTCCGCAAGCAAAATGGTTTCCGTGCCCCGCGGCGCTTCGGCAAACGGAAGAGCCGCGCTGCCTTTGTCTTCGGGCTGGTCCACGCGCGGGAGATAAATCTTGAAAGAGGTTCCCTTTCCGACTTCGCTATACACCCAAATGAAACCGCCGCTCTGCTTCACAACTCCGTATACCGTCGCGAGGCCGAGCCCAGTCCCCTTGCCCGGTTCTTTCGTCGTAAAGAAAGGCTCGAAAATGTGCGCCTGCGTCTCCGCATCCATGCCTGTGCCGGTATCAGAAACTGCGAGCAGTACGTAACGTCCGGCCTTAACGATCGGATGCGTCGTGTTGTAAGTGCGATCGAGGTCGGCATTGGAAGTCTCGATCATCAGCTTCCCGCCAGTTGGCATGGCATCCCGCGCGTTCACTGCCAAATTCATGATGATCTGTTCCATCTGGCTGGCGTCCGCGCGAATCTTGCCCAGATCCTGCGCGACGCGAATTCCCAGCTCGACGTCTTCGCCAATCAAACGCGGCAGAAGCTTGCCCATATCCTCCACTACCCCATTCAGATTCATCACCCGTGGCTGCAGCACCTGCATCCGGCTGAACGCGAGAAGTTGCTTCGTCAGCGCTGCCGCTCGGTCCGCCGCGCGATCGATCTGCGAGATCTTTCTGGACATGCTATCGGCGGGTGGCAATGCGTTCATCAAGAGTTCGGTATGGCCTTTGATGACCATCAAAAGATTATTGAAATCGTGCGCCACACCGCCCGCTAGGCGCCCTACAGCTTCCATTTTCTGTGCCTGACGCAGTTGCTGCTCCAGAAGGTGGCGCTCGCCGATGTCCTGCGCCACGACAAGACGCACTCTTCGCCCGGCATATTCAAATTGGTGTGAAATCAACTCAACTTCAAAATCCTTTCCGTCCTTCTTGCGGTGCTTGCAAACGCCTTGGTACGGAACAGCCGCACTATTTTTTGGAGGGCGCACATCGAGTGATGAGCTTTTCTCCGCTGGACGAATGTCGAACATCGTCATCCGGCTGAATTCCTCCGGCGCATAGCCGTACTGCCGCACCGCGGCATCATTCACCTGGATGAACTGCAGAGTTTCGTCGTCCATCACCCAGGTCGGAAGCGGATTGTGCGAGAAAAGAAGCCGGAACACGGATTCGCTCTTGCGCAACGCTTCTTCGGAACGCCGCCGCTCAATCGCCAGAGCAATGTGGCCGCCCACAGAATCAAGAAACTCTAGGTCGCGCATATCGTACGCGTTTTCACTCTGGTAGTGCTGTACAACGAGAACGCCGATCGTCGCCAGAGGCGTTTTCAGCGGCACTCCCAACCACGCAGGTGACGGTGAACCGACCAGTTCCACATCCCCCTGCTGGGCAAGACGGTCAAACTCGGACTGGGGAATGAGCGTCGCTTTGCCGGTGCGAAACACGAACGCCGTACAACTTCTCCCAACCTTCTGGGGAGGAGGTGCAACGTCAAACTGATCCACAAAAAAGGGAAAATAAAACGCGTCTTCTTTCGGATCGTGGAGAGCAACGAAGCAATTCTCGGCGTAGAGTACCTTTTTTAACGCATGGTGGATGCCGTCCAGCAATTGGTCAAGGTTGGCCGTCTGATTCAATGCATGGACGATTTCCGAGATAACCTGGCGCTCGGACTCCATGCGGTGTACGGCCGTCACATCCAGAAAACTGGCCACCAATCCGTCGACGGAAGAGCTCTTCAAGCAGTTGCTGATGGTGACTTCGAACCAGCGCCACTCTCCTGTCTTGCTGCGCAGGCGGCAAGAACCTTTTCCTGTAACATTGCGAACTTCGGCAAAACCTCGAAGCCGATCACGAATCTCGTTCAAATCGTCAGGGTGCACGAACTCCGTGAGATCTCTGCCAAGGAGTTCTTCAGGACGCACTCCCAGGGCGCGCGTGGATCCCGCATTCGCATGAAGCACAATGCCATCCGCGCCGAGAATCACGAGCATCTCGTGGGCGCAATCGAGCAATGTGGAGAGCTGCTCGGGTGTGGGCGCTAAGCTTGGTTCGAGAGAAGGGCGCTGTGACATAGGGTCGCTGCTAGTAAAAAAAACGTTTTCGTACCCCAAGGGACTGCGGTGGATACAAACTCCTCCGCCTTACGATCGCGTTCTAGAACGACCTTCTGGGCCCTGGATGATTGGAACGGTCTAATCATAGCGAATTCAGGATGCCCTGGTAGGGCATAGGACAGGTCGTGTTGCGAAAATATGACTGTACGGAAGTACAGGTTAGTCGCTCAATTTAGCCCACCCAGCTCGACCCACTTTTCCCTCCGAAGCCAGCGTGCTACCCTCCCCTTCGCTTCTGGGGAATTTTTGGCGTCTCGGTACGATGGGTTCTGAAAAAATCCGTTAGGTAGTAGGAGGCGATGTGGCAACACACGATATTTGGAAAGACATGTTCGTTATGGGGATCCCGCTGCTGGAGAAGATCCTCCGGCCGATCATCGTTTACGCGTTTTTGGTAATCGGTCTCCGGCTTTCCGGTAAACGAGAACTCGTACAGCTCAACCCGTTCGACCTCGTCGTACTGTTGACCCTGTCGAATACGGTGCAGAACGCCATCATCGGCGACGATAACAGCGTCTCCGGTGGCCTGATCGGCGCCACTTCCCTGCTTATCATCAATTATCTCGTGGTCCGCTTTCTCTACGGCCACAGAAGGCTGGAGGAAGCCGTGGAGGGCCGGGCCGATATCCTGATCGAGAAAGGAAAAGTGCGCTCCGACCGCTTGAAGAAGGAACTAATCACCATGCCGCAACTCGAAGCCGCTGCAAGGCGGCAAGGTTTTGAGTCCATCGAGAATGTCGACAAATGCATTCTCGAACCCAGCGGCACCCTGTCCTTCGTAGGGAAAAAACCCGCCACCGAAGACGTTCGGCACCAGGAATTACTCAGTCACATGGAAAAGCTCATGGAAGAAATTGTGCGGCTCAGAGGCTCCAAACCGCCCGCGCGCGCTTAGCGATGGCGCCGCAGCAGTCTCTCTTGCTAGTGAAGTAGAAAAGCACTCAGAGCAAACGCGACGCCAGCCGCTCCGATCAACATGCCCGCGATCCAGTATCCGCGTCGCTTCGTCAGCAGCGTCATCGAGCAAATCACCAGGCCAACCTCGATGAGACCCTCACCGCCATCAAAACGGTCGGCGCGCCGGCCGATGTGGTCGCGTTCCTTCTCCAGTTCCTTGGCCTTCTCGCTGATATCTTCCTTGTCCCCCTCGTAGCGCTCTACTTCTTTTTTGTATTTCTCGTGCAACGCTTCTGCTTTTTCCTTGTCCGCTGGAGCGAGCGCACTAAGCATGTCCGCGACGCTCTGCATTTCGTGCAAGCGAATGTTTTTTGCCTGGTAGTACGCCCATTGATCCGTGGCCTGCGATTGCAGCAGCAGTTCTTCCGTGTGGGCGCGATGGCCAAGCAGCGTAACCGCCGCTACAAGCACGGCAAGAGTGGAAATGGTGACCGAAACGGGGATCAGATACGGATTGTCTCCGCGCTCTTCAGGTGCTTCTGGCAGTTCAATACCCTCAGGCATGATCTAGATTCTCCTTTGAAAATCAGGTGGTTGGTTCCGCTGCAATGGCCTTCAAGGAATCGCTAGCGGCAGCAATCGTACGCGAAATGTCTTCGGCTGTATGTGCCGCGGAGACAAAGGCAGCCTCAAACTGTGAGGGCGCTAGGAAAACGCCTCGATCCAGCATTTCGCGAAAAAATCTTGCATATCGTTTTGTGTCGGATCCCTTCGCATCCGCGGTAGTTGCGCACCCGCTCACTCGTGAAAAAAAGTGTCGCCAGCGATCCCGCCGCGTTGACCCGTCCTGGAATCCCCGTTTCGGCAAGCGCTTGGCGCAATCCATCAACGAGTCTGCGACTTTGTTCGTGGATACCTTCGTAGAGCTCCGAGCGTGTGAGCTGCTTAAGAGTGGCAATCCCGGCGCGCATCGCCAAAGGGTTTCCCGCTAGCGTGCCCGCCTGATAGACGGCCCCGAGCGGCGCCACGTGGTTCATGAGTTCCGCGCTGCCTCCGTACGCGGCCACAGGCAAGCCTCCGCCGATAATCTTGCCAAGCGTGGTCAAATCCGCCTGCACTCCCGCAAGTTCCTGCACTGCGCCGTAGTGCATCCGAAATCCGGTAATCACTTCGTCCACGATCAGCAACGCGCCATTTCGCCTAGTAAGCTCCCGCAATCCAGCCAGAAACCCAGGCACTGGCTCAACGACGCCCATGTTGGCGGCAATCGGCTCAATGATGACCGCGGCAATCGTATGCTTATGTTGGGAGAAGAGCCGTTCAACCGCACCCAAATCATTGTATGGCGCGTTCAACGTCAGCGCAGCAAGCGATTGAGGAACTCCCGGGCACTCCGCAATTCCCAAGGTAGCGAGTCCCGACCCGGCTTGCGAAAGAAAACTATCCGCGTGACCGTGGTAGCAGCCCTCAAACTTCACAATGAAATCGCGCTTGGTCACCCCACGCGCCAGTCGCACGGCGCTCATCGTCGCTTCCGTGCCACTCGAAACAAATCGAATCTTTTCGATCGACGGAATCGCCTGAGTAATCAGCGTGGCGAGTTCAACTTCCAGCTCCGTCGTCGCCCCATAACTCGTTCCGCGTTGCGCTTGATCTGCAATGGCTTCCGTCACGGCGGGATTTGCATGCCCCAGCAACATCGCTCCCCAGGAGCAGACATAATCCAGCAATTCGTTTCCGTCGGCATCGTAAAGAAATTGTCCACTGCCTCGCTCGATGATTAGCGGCTCTCCTCCAACAGAACGAAATGCCCGCACCGGACTGTTCACGCCGCCGACAAGTATTTTTTCCGCGCGCTCGAAAATCTCCCGCGAACGCCGCCGTTCCACTCCCGATTTTGTGGGCGTCGCGCTCATGCAATCTCGATCCAATTCATCGTGTCTTCAACCATCATGCCTTCAACCAACGAGCCGCATCCTTAGCGTGATACGTCAAAATAATGTCCCCGCCCGCCCGTTGAATTCCCGTCAAGATTTCCAGTACGACGCGTTTCTCGTCTAGCCAGCCTTTTTGCGCGGCCGCCTTGACCATCGCATACTCGCCGCTAACGTTGTACGCCCCAACAGGAACATCAAACGCATCCCGCACGCGCCGAATCACATCCAGATACGGAAGCGCGGGTTTGACCATGACCATGTCCGCGCCTTCCTCGAGATCCAACGCGACTTCCCTCAGCGCCTCGCGCGCATTCGCCGGATCCATCTGATAGCTGCGCCGGTCGCCGAATTGCGGCGCCGAATCCGCCGCTTCGCGAAAAGGTCCATAGAATCCCGAACAATATTTTGCCGCGTACGCGAGAATGGCGATGTCATGGAATTTGTGCTCGTCGAGCGCTTCCCGAACGGCAGCCACGCGGCCATCCATCATGTCCGATGGAGCGACAATGTCCGCTCCAGCGCGCGCATGAGACAACGCCTGCGCCGCAAGGATTGGCAGCGTCGCATCATTCGCGACATCTCCATTCTCGATCACGCCGCAATGCCCATGATCCGTGTACTCGCACAAACAAACGTCCGTGATGACCAGCAATTTCAAATTCGCTTTTCGAATCGCTTCGATCGCCTTCTGAACCACGCCCTGCGCCGAAGTTGAAATCGTCCCACGAGCATCCTTTGATTCCGGCAGCCCGAAGAGAATCACACCAGGTATCCCCAGCGCTTCCACTTCTTTACACTCTTCCACGATTTGGTCAGCGGACTGTTGATGCACCCCGGGCATGGAACTGACTTCCTTGCGGACGTTCGCACCCGGGCACACAAACATCGGATAAATTAATCCCGCAGTCGTAAGTCGCGTTTCGCGCACCAACCCACGCAGGGCTTCGCTTCGCCGCAATCGCCGGGGTCGTTGAGTAGGAAAGCTCATTCCTCTTTTGCTCCGACCGCAGTCCGTCTTTTCGTGCGCGACAAGTGCCCCTCCAACGCCTCAACGACTGCTTTCGTCGTGGTTTCCGCCGCACGCGCGATCCGTTGTATCCCCGCGCTGCTCAAAGCACTCGAAGTTGTGTGTCCGATCGCAACCATCACCACTCGCCCCTGCAAAGTTCCCAATCTTTCCCGCCCCGCAAGCTCAACGAAATTCTGCACGGCGCTCGGACTGTAAAACACGATAGCGTCGGCACCGCTAAGGCTATCCTGCACCTTCCCTCGCTCGTTCGGGTTTGGAGGCAAGTTTCGATATGCGACCACTTCCGTCACCACCGCGCCAGACCGCCGAAGGGCTGCCGGTAAGTCAGGATTCGCTCGATCGCTTCTCGGCAGCAGAACCTTTTTCCCTCGCAATTCCGTACCGAGTTCCCGAGCTAGCCCCGTTCCGCTATGGTCCGCCGCGACATACTCGACGGAAAATCCGGCAGCTTCTGCCGCTGCCGATGTCGCAGGACCTACTGCGGCAGCAAACGGCAACTTCGCAATCGTATTTAGATTGCGACCGAGCTCTTCACTACGCCGCTCCACGGCCTGCACCGCGTTTGCACTCGTAAAGAGAACCCAATTAAAGGCCTCGATCCCGATCAGCACCGCATCGATCTCATCAAAACTCTCCGGCGGCGCAAACGAAATCAGCGGCAGAAGCCTAGCTTGCGCGCCCCGAGCGCTCAGCTCCTCGAATAGTTCGTTACTCTGCGCAGCGGCGCGAGTAACAACCACGATTTTTCCCGCTAGCGGGGACTCGATCGCGTCAGCCACGTTGACGGCTCACCTCTTCAAGAATACTTTGCGCGCCAGCTTCCATCAGCAAGGTGGCCATGTGTCCTCCAAGCTCCGCTGCTTGCTCCGGCTTCGCGGTTGCCCTCTGCTTTATATATTGCAAGCCATCAATCGAGCAAACGCAGGCTTCGAGCACAAGTTCGCCGCGCTCGATCCGCGCCCACGCACCTAGCGGAACCTGGCACCCACCTTGAACCGCCGAGAGCAATGAGCGTTCCGCAATAATCGCCGTGCGCGTCTCGGCATCGTCCAGCGCGCCAACCACATCTGCCGCTTCCGTATCCTTCAACCGACACTCCACGCCGATTGCTCCCTGCCCCACAGCGGGCAGAAAAACTTCGGGCGAAAGAGTTTCCGTGATGCGCGCGCTCCAGCCCAGCCGGTCCAATCCCGCTTTCGCAAGCATCACCGCCTCATACTCTCCGCTTTCCACCTTTCGCAGGCGCGTATCCACATTCCCGCGCAGATCGCGCACATCCAAATCTGGCCGAATATGCCGAAGCTGCGCCTGCCGCCGAAGGCTGCCGGTGCCCACTCGCGCGCCCTGTCGCAAGTTGCTGAGTGTCGCCCCATTCGCCCCGACCAGGCAATCTCGCACATCTTCCCGACGGCACACTGCCGGAAACATCAGCCGCGAAGGAATCTCTGTCGGAACGTCCTTAACGCTATGCACCGCGAGATCGATCGTTTCCTCGAGCAGCGCCTCCTCCAACTCCTTGATGAAGATTCCCTTCCCGCCGATTTGCGAAAGTGGCGCGATCTGTTCCTTATCGCCGGAGGTCTTGATGATCACAATCTCGGTTTCAACGCCAGCGCTGGCAAAAAGTTGTTTGCGAACAAATTCTGCTTGCCACTTCGCAAGCAAGCTGCCGCGCGTGCCGATACGCAGGTGTCTCAAGGCTTCTCCCTGTTCGAAAGGAAAAGATCGCGCAGCGCTTCCACATTTTGAATCTTGCGTCGCAGTTCTTTTTCTCCGCGCAGTCGCTCTGCAGGCTCTAGCAAGAGTTTCTCCAGCAATTCGTCCATCAGCGATTCCATGCGCCCCCGCTCGTCCTCGCTCAAATGATTCATGGAGTCCATGCGCGCGCGAATAAATGCTTCCCGCTCCTCGCGCAATCGGGTGCGCAGCGCATCCACCAACCCAACCAATTCCACGCTCGCCTGCCAGGAAAGAAATTTGCCAACGTGCTCGTCCACGATGGTTTCGGCGTGTGGCACTTCACTCTCGCGCGCATGCCGGTTTTGCTCCACAATCTCCGTGAGGTCGTCGATGTTATACATATAAATGTTATAGAGGTCCGCGGCAGAAGCTTCTATGTTGCGCGGCAGCCCCAAATCCATCAGGAAGAGAGCGCGATTGCCGCGCGCGGACATCGCCGCCTGAAGAATCTCGCTTCGCAACACCGGCTCTTCCGATGAAACCGAGCAGACCACCACATCCGCCACGGTTAGAGCAGTTTCCCATTCGCCCCAGCCCACAACCGTTCCGCCCACACGTACAGCCAACTCATCAGCCCGCTCGCGCGATCTGTTCATGATAAATAGTCGAGCTATTCCCCGGTCTCGCAACTGATTGACCACCTGCTCGCTGATCGTTCCCGCGCCAAGCACAAGCGCGCAGCGCTCATTCATTTTTCCAAAAATCCGCTCCGCGAGCTTCACGCCCGCGGACGCCACCGACATCGGCCGCGCTCCCAACTCCGTCTCCGACCGCACGCGCTTCCCTACTTCGAGCGCCCCTTGAAACAATCGGTTCAGCACCGGCCCGGTCGCACCGTACTCGTGCGCATAGCGATACGCCTCACGCACCTGCCCCAAAATTTCCGCTTCGCCCAGCAGCATGGAATCAAGCCCCGCCGATACGCGGAAAAGATGCCGCACGGCGGCCCGATCATAATGATGGTAGAGCGACACACTCAGAACATCCGCCCGCACCGCATGAAATTCGCTCAAGAAAGAAGAGAGTCCGGGTGCGCACTCATGCGAACTCTCCGGCGGCACGCCATAAATCTCGCTACGGTTGCACGTCGAAAGCACCAGCGTCTCTTGCAAAATTCCCCGCGAACGCAATTCCTCCGCCGCCTTCCGCGACTGTTCCGTCGTGAAAGACACCCGCTCCCGCACCTCAACCGGCGCCGTCCGATGATTTAATCCGACAAGAACAATTTCCATCCCGCTCCCAACTTACTACTCGCTACTCACTGCTCACTTCCTGTTTAAAAATACCGATGACTCTGGGAAAGATACAAATTCACCACCGTAAAACTCATCACCACCACAAAAAAATTAAAGATACACAACCTCGATGCCCGAGCCCCGCGCCACGAAGCCGTCCGCGCCAAATGAAAATAAAGCACGTAAAGAAGCAACACCAGCAAAGTAATGACGTACTTCGGATCGTAGTACCAAATCTGCCCGTGCAAGCGGTCAACCCACACAAACCCGAGCACTGTCCCAATCGCGATGGACAGCAACCCAACCAGCACGCTCGACCTGCTCATCCGTTCAAGCAACTCAAGCGGCGGCAGCCGCCACACAACACTGCCCATCTTGCGGCTCCGCAAAAGCCGCTCCTCGCCCAGAAAAATCAAGCTGAACACAAACGAAAGCGCAAACGCCGCGTAAGCAAGAATGCTCAGAGTGACATGAAAAGCGAAGATGACTCCCTTCGCTGGAGCAGGAGACAACCGATCCGCAGGCGCCAGATGCGCCGCCACAAAAAACACGATGATAAAGGGCAAAACAAACGCCCCCACCGACCGCTGCCGATGAAAAAGCTCGAGCCCCAGGTACGTCAGCGCCAGCAGCCACCCAAAAAGAGACATCGACCCGTAAAGATCATGATAAGGAACGGTGTGCAGCCCTCGAGAACGTTCCAGCAGCGCGAAGTAGTGCGCGACCAGCCCTAGCCCCAGCAGTAGCGTCGCCAGCCGCCCGGCAATCTCTTTCCCCGTACTGAGAAAACGAAGGTAGAGCGCCAGACTCCCGCCGTAGGCCACAACCGTCAGAATGAAGAACAAGCCTTTCATGAACTCGATAAGCCCATTTTTCCGCAGCCGGGCCGGACAACCACAGCCGCACTAGCATCAAATTCAGTGATTTCCGCGTTCCCCAGAGTATAGCCCACCAAACAGTCCCAACGCACAAGCAGCAGGCTCCATTTTCGCATTTCGTATTTCGCATTTCGAATGTCCTATTTCGAATTTCGAATTTCGCCTTTCCTCTACGCGTTCTGCAATCATCTCCGGGATTTGCTATCCTCTTCGTCAGGCACAAGATGACCGCCTCCGCACCTCTCAATCGAAAAGACTTATTCCTCCGCGCTTGCCGAGGGGAGACGCTTCCGCGCCTTCCCGTTTGGATGATGCGCCAAGCCGGTCGCTATCTGCCCGAGTACCGCGCCATTCGCGCAAACCACGCCTTTCTAGAGGTTTGCAAGACTCCCGATCTCGCCGTCGAAGTCTCTCTTCAACCCTTTCGCCTACTCGGCGTCGATGCGGTCATCGTTTTCTCGGACATCCTGATCCCCGCCGAAGCCATGGGCCTCAAGCTCGAACTCGGCGATGCAGGGCCCAACCTGCCGGAACCGGTCCGCTCCAAGCGCGATGTCGAGAAACTAAAGCTCTTCGACCCCGAAATTGAAACCGGCTTCCTCCCGGAAGCCATTCGGCGCATCGTCCACGAAGTCGGCCCCACCGTTCCCGTTTTGGGCTTTGCCGCCGCTCCCTGGACGCTCGCCTGCTACATGGTCGAAGGCCGTACCAAAGAAGGCTTCGCCACGGTGAAAAATTTCCTGCACAGCGAGCCCGCCACTTTCCGCAACCTTCTCCACCGCATCGCGCAAGCCACCATCCCCTACTTGAAAGCCCAGATCGCCGCAGGCGCCGCTGCCGTCCAACTGTTCGACACCTGGTGCGGCGAACTCTCCCTCCGCGACTACGAGAATTTTGCGCTCACCGCTGTCCAAGAAATCATTTCCGCTCTGGCGACCGAAGCGCCTCAAACTCCAGTCATCTATTACACGAAGGCTTCGCATCACTTGCTGTCCGCGGTAGCTCGCTCCGGCGCAAACGTTCTAAGCGTTGACTGGCGCGTCGACATGCGCGCCCTCCGCGAAAAGTTAGGCCCCAATATCGCCCTCCAGGGCAATGTCGACCCCGCCATCCTCTTCGCCCCGCCCGAAGCGATTCGCCGCGCCACACAAGAAGCGATGGCAGCACTAGGAGGCACGGGCCACATCCTCAACTTAGGCCACGGCATCCTGCAACACACGCCAGTAGAAAACGCCCGAGTCTTCATCGAAACCGGCCAACAAGCTTTGCTGCATGACACTGTAGGGGTGGGGCTTGCCCCACCCGCGCGCGCCGGACATGGAACTCCCTCATGACCCTCGCGAATCCCACCCTCCAAGCCATGCGCGAAGAACTCCGCGCCGACGAAGCCTTCCTCGCCCGCTACAACCGTCCCGGCCCTCGCTACACCAGTTACCCCACCGCCCCCGTCTGGAACGACACCTTCGGCCCCGCCGACCTTGAAAAAGTCCACGCCCAAGCCGACGCCGCCAAATCCCCCGTCTCCCTCTACATGCACATCCCTTTCTGCGAAAGCCTCTGCCTCTTCTGCGCCTGCAACGTCATCATCCAGAAAGACAAGCGCGTCTCTCCGCCTTACCTGGATATCTTGAAGCGCGAGATCGAACACCTCAGCCACAAAGTCTCCAAAGATCGCCCGGTAGTTCAATTCCACTGGGGCGGCGGCACTCCGACCTATCTCACTCCCCCGCAAATCGAAGATCTATTCGGCTTCGCCAAGGGTCACTTCACCTTCTCTCCCGACGCTGAAATCGGAATCGAAGTCGACCCTCGCGTCACCAGCCGCGCCCACCTCGAAACTCTCCGCAAACTAGGCTTCAATCGCCTAAGCATGGGCATCCAGGATTTTCACCCGCTAGTCCAAAAAACAATCAATCGCGTCCAACCCTACGAACTCACCGCCGCTTTAATCCAATCCGCCCGCGACCTCGGCTTCGACAGCGTCAACGTCGATCTCATCTACGGCCTCCCCTACCAAACCGCCGAAACCTTCGCCCACACCGTCGACCAAATCCTCACCCTCAACCCGGACCGCGTCGCCCTCTTCAGCTACGCCCACGTCCCCTGGCTAAAAAAACAGCAAAACTCCTTCGAAGGCCATCTCCCCGAAGGCATGCAAAAATTCGAAATCTTCCGCACTGGCCTCCTCAAATTTCTCGAAGCCGGCTACCTCTACATCGGCATGGACCACTTTGCCAAGCCTGGCGACGAACTCGCCGTCTCCCAGCAAAATCGCACGCTCCATCGCAATTTTCAGGGGTACACCACCAAAGCAGGCGCTGACCTCTACGGCATGGGCATCACCGCCATCAGCGGCATCCAAAACGCCTACGCCCAAAATCAGCGCGACATCCCCAGCTGGGAAAAAGCCGTAAACGAACGCGGCATCGCCACCATGCGCGGCTACCACCTCTCCGAAGACGACCGCCTCCGCCGCACAGTCATCAGCCGCCTCCTCTGCCACACGATTGTGTTGAAGGATGAAATCTCAAAGGAATTCAACATCGACTTCGACGATTACTTCGCCGACGAACTCTCCCGCCTAGCGGCGTTCTGCGAAGACGGCCTGATCCTCCTAGCCCCCAACGAAATCCGCACGACCGCGTTAGGTCGCATCTTCATCCGCAACGCCGCCATGCTCTTCGACCCCTACCTGGAGAAGCAGCACCTAAACGCCAAGCCCCTCTTCTCCAAAACCCTCTAGACCGCCGCACTCCCGGCCCCAAAGCTTCCCACGCAAAATTTGTTCTCCCGAGCGAAGCGAGGGACCCGCTTTTCCGCCTTTGTAGGGGCGCGATTCATCGCGTGCTCTTTTCCGCGTCATCCAACTGTCATTTCCTCCATAACCACGAACGGAGCAGGCCGACGCTTTTTCCTTTCATGTTTACTCCTGCAAACGTGTCGGCTTCCGAAGAGAGAAATCCCTCTTCGTCTTCCAGAGCAACTGCCAAAACGGACTAAGAGCCGTTGACGAACAAACCAGAACTTCTGGAACCAGTAGTCAGAGCCAACAATTCGAGCTATCTTCTCCCACCGGGAACGCAATCTCCCTATTTCGGGAAATACACATACATAACGTTGGAAACAGACTGTCGAGGAGAATCACGAATGCACATCCTTGCAAAAAGAATCATTGGCGTCGCCGCACTCGCTTTGATTGGCTCGTCTTTCACTGCTTCCCGCCCCGACACAGCCACCTCCCGAATCGTCACCGCCGCAAACAACTTCCTCGCGTCGCTCGATGCGAAGCAGCGCCAAACCGTGCTCTACGCATTCGACGACGAAAAGCAACGCGCCACCTGGTCGAACCTGCCCACTTCCTTCGTCCCCCGCGGCGGCATCCCCCTGAAAGATATGAATCCCGCGCAACGCTCTGCTGCCATGGCGCTCGTCGCCACAGCCCTCAGCGCAAAGGGTTTCGAAAAAGTTCAGCAAATCATGGAAGGCGACGAAGTTCTCAAAGCCACAGATAACGGCCAGCCTCCACGCGGCAACAATGGCAACCAACCCCCGTCCGATGATCGCAACGGCCCACCTCCAGGAGTTCCCACTGGACCGCCGCCAGGACAACCAGGAAACGGCGCGAATCGTCCACCCTTCGGCGGACCGCCAAACGGCGCAATGTTCGGCAAAGATCTCTATTACATCTCGATCGTTGGAAAGCCCTCCGAAAAAGAGCCTTGGATGATCCAGTTCGGCGGCCACCATCTCGCCCTCAACATCACCATCGCCGGCGACCGTGGCATCCTTACTCCGACTCTCACCGGCGCCCAACCCGCTCTCTTCACCATCAACGGAAAAACCGTGCGGCCCCTCGGCCCAGAGAGCGACAACGCCTTGGCTCTGCTCAATGCTCTCGACGACAATCAGAAGAAACAGGCGATTCTCAGCTACAAACTCGCCGATCTCGTCCTCGGTCCCGGCCAGGATGGCAAAACCATTCAGCCTGAAGGCTTGAAAGCCACCGCGATGAATGACCAACAACGCGCCATGCTTCTCGATGTGATATCCCAGTGGGCGGGCATCATTCACGAAAGTGCCGCCGAAGCCCGGATGGCCGTGCTTAAACGCGACATCAACGAAACGTGGTTCGCCTGGAGTGGTCCAACCACCGCTGCTCCCGGAAAAAATATTTCGGCCTACTATCGAATTCAAGGACCGCATCTGGTCATCGAATACGCACCGCAAACTCTCGGTGGCGATCCCTCCCTGCATGTCCACACGATGTACCGCGATCCCACGAACGACTACGGGCGAGGGCTAGCGGCAAAATGAAGATGAAGCTCGTTGCCGCTGCCGCGATTCTTCTGTCGCTTTGTACGGGCGCCTTTGCGCACAGGCTTGATGAGTACCTGCAAGCCATCATCCTCACGGTGGAGAACGACCATGTCCTCGCGTCCATGCGTCTGATCCCGGGAGTCGCGGTTGCTTCCACTGTGCTCGCGAGCATCGACGCCAATGGGGACGGCGTTATCTCAGAGACCGAGCAGCGGGCTTACTCGGAGCGGGTGTTGCGGGACCTCTCCATTAGGGTCGACGGAAAGAGCGCGCTCCCCACGCTTGTCTCACAGAAGTTCCCGGCAATCGAGGAGCTGAAAGAAGGCCTCGGCGAAATCCACATTGAGTTCACCGTGGATCTGCCAAGCGGTGGCCCCAAACGTAGAATCGTTTTCGAAAACCGCCACCAAACCGAAATATCCGTATATTTGATGAATTGTCTCGTTCCCCAAGATCCCGATATTCGCATCCTCGCGCAGAACCGAAACGAAAACCAATCGTTCTATCAACTGGATTACGCGCAGGCCGCCGTTAGTCCCGATCCAACGTCTATAAAAAGGCCGTCAACGATCCGCGCGCGAATGAACTCCGTCGGCTTCGCAAGCATCTTCCGTCTCGGCATGCGTCACATCGCCGAAGGCACGGACCATCTTTTGTTTCTGCTCGCGCTGCTGCTGCCGGCGCCGCTGCTCGTTCTCGGTTCGCGTTGGGCCGGATTCGCGAGCGCGCGCAAGAGTCTGCTGCGAATCTTGAAAATAGTGACGGCATTTACGATCGGGCATTCAATCACTCTGGCATTAGCAGCATTGGGATTGGTCCGGGTTCCAAGTCGCCCGATCGAAGTGTTGATCGCTATTTCGATTCTCGTCTCCGCCATTCACGCGCTCCGCCCGCTCTTCCCAGGTCGGGAGGCGTTCATCGCCGCATTCTTCGGCCTCATCCATGGCTTGGCATTTGCCGCAACTCTGGGGGAGCTAGGACTCGGCCGCTGGGAGCGTATTTCCGGCATTCTGGCGTTCAACCTAGGTATCGAAACGATGCAGCTGATCGTGGTCGCCGCGACCCTGCCTTCTCTTGCTCTTATGAGCCGTACAGGCGCCTACCCATTTCTAAGAATCAGCGGATCGCTTTTTGCGGGTGTTGCATCTCTTGGCTGGATCGCTGATCGCCTCTTAGGCTTGCATAACTCGGTGGAGGCAGTGGTGAATGGCGTCGCTCAGCGCGCCGTCTGGATCGCCGTTGCGCTATTTCTCATCGGTCTCGTTTGCTGGTCGCTACCCAAAATTCGCCGCCAGCCATCAGCGCTACTCAACTGCGAACGTGAACCGCTCTTGCGCCTCGCTGATCCTCCACTGCGTGACGAGGTAGGCCATTCGTGAAAATCAAATCTTTCCCCTTGCCAAACTAGGAGAGCCCCGGTACACTCCTAGTCTAACTAGGGGGCCACAACATAGTGACCAAAACCGCGGATCTACTCCCAGGCACACTCGATATGCTGATTCTCAAAGCGGTGTCCCTAAAACCGCTCCATGGATATGGTGTATTGGTCCGCATCCGGCAGATCTCAGGGGATGCGCTCGAGATTCCGCAAGGATCCTTATATCCGGCACTCTACCGATTGGAGCATCACGGTCTCATCGCCGCCGAATGGGGGCAGAGCGAGAACAACCGCCGCGCGAAGTATTACACCTTAACAACCGCAGGCCGCCGCCGTCTGCGCGATGAAACGGCGGGCTGGAACCGTCTGGCGACTGCCATTGCCTCGGCCTTGAATACCACGTCGGAGGAGGTCTGACATGTTCAAGCGCTTGCGCTCTCTCTTTCGTGTCCTCACCCGCCGGCGTGATTTCGAAGACGGAATGTCCGAGGAGCTTCGCTTTCACATCGAGCAATCCACCGATGAACTCGTGCGCACCGGCATGCCTTCCGAAAAAGCCGCTCGCCTCGCACAGCAAGAGCTCGGCAGCCTCTCCAATGTCAAAAATGACTGCCGCGAGGCATTTGGCGTTCACCTGTTCGATGAGTTTCGCAGAGAGCTGAGTTACGCCGCCCGATTATTGCGAAAGACGCCCGGATTCACAGCTACCGCGCTTCTCACACTCGCCGTTTGTTTAGGCGCCAATCTGACAATTTTCGCGGTGATCGACTCAATCCTGCTACGTCCCCTGCCATTTCCCGAACCTGGCCGCCTCGTAAGTATATTCAACACCTATCCGAAAGCTGGCGTCGATCGCGACGGCTCCTCGGTAACCAACTACTACGAACGCCGCGGTCAAATTCCCGCGTTCACCTCACTCTCGATCTATGCCTATAGCACCGAGATTATCGGTGACCCTGGCTCCACGGTACGCGAGCAGACCATGCGTATCTCTCCCGATTTTTTCGACACTCTTGAGCTCGGGCCCGCCATCGGACGCACTTTCACAGACAACGAAACCACTTCTGAAACCAACCATGTCGCCATTCTTTCCGACACATATTGGCGGCAACGATTCAACGCCGACCCCAGTGTGCTCGGAAAGCAGATTCGCGTAAACGCCGTTCCCAGAACCGTGATCGGCGTCTTGCCTCCCGCGTTCCATTTTCTCTCCGCCGATGCTCGGTTGTTCCTCCCCCTGGCATCACGCCCTGAAGATCGCTTGCCTTCGCGGCGCCACTCCGGCGGCAACGTCATTCAGATGATCGCCCGGCTCAGATCGGACGCCACTCTCGCGCAAGCCCAGTCGCAGCTCGACGCGCAAAACGCCACATTGGAACTCGACGATCCCCAGGCCAAAATGATTGCCGATGCAGGCTTCCGTTCCGTGATCGTGCCATTGCACGCCGACCACGTCGCCGCCATCCGTCCAACTCTTCTATTGCTGCAAGCCGGCGCGATGGCTCTTCTCTTAATCGGCGCAGTCAACCTTGTGAACCTGCTGCTCGTCCGTGCCAGCAGTCGCGTCAAAGAATTAGCCGTTCGCCAGGCGCTTGGCGCAAGCCGCGGCTACCTCGTCAGTGAAATGACTGTCGAAACCACGTTGCTGACAATTGTCGGCGGAGTGCTCGGGCTCGCCGTTGGTGCTGGCGGAATCCATCTCCTGCGCATTTTAGGCGCGGATAGCCTTCCTTTGGGAGGTCGCATCGCCTTCGACGCGCGATTGGCATTCGTCGGTCTGCTGGCTGCCATCGTTCTGGGCATCGCGCTCGCCGTGCCCATCGCTTGGTTCAACCTTCGCCGCCATCTCGGTAACGCGCTCCAATCAGAGAGTCGCGGTGGAACCAGCGGTCGCGCCGCGCAAAGGATGCGCCACGGCTTTATCGTCTCTCAGATTGCCTTGGCATTCATGCTCTTGGCCGGAGCCGGCCTTCTCGGCCTCAGTCTCGAGCGAGTGATGGCAGTCTCTCCGGGCTTTCAGCCCGATCACGTCCTCACTGGCCAAATCCTGCTTCCTTGGGCCACCTACCCCAACGCAGCCCGTCTGACATTTGTGGAGAGCTTGCTGGACAACCTCAGCCGCCTGCCGGGAGTGCAGTCCGCGGGCGTGGTGAACAACGTGCCCTTCAGTGGTAAAAGCGGCAAAAGTGCCGCCACCGTAAAAGGCTACATTGTCCGTCCAGGCGATTCAGCGCGCGGCCACTACTCATACGGCGTCGCGGGTGACTATTTCCGCGCCATGGGCTTCTCCCTGCGCGCAGGACGTTTCCTCACCGCCGACGATTCGCGTCGCTCCCAGCGAGTCTGTGTTGTGGACGAAGACTTTGCTCGACACTATTGGCCAAACGCCAGCGCCATCGGCCAAAGTTTGTGGGACGGCTCCGAAGCGGGCAAAGATACAGAAGCATTCACCGTCGTCGGCGTTGTAGGCGGCGTGAAACAAGCGGGTCTCACCGAAGACGAAGCCCAGGGCGCGATTTATTATCCATATTCTTTCCGTATCGATGACAGCTTCTTCGTCGCCGCCCGCACCAGCCAGTCACCGGAATCGCTCGGTCTGGCGCTCCAAAAAGTAGTTCGTCAAATCGACCCCGACATCCCAGTCAATGATCTTCGGTCGATGGACACGCGCATTACCGACAGCCTCGCCGCACGCCGTTCCCCGGCGCTGTTGGCTGTTCTTTTCTCCGCCATAGCTCTGCTGCTCACCGCCATCGGCACCTACGGTGTGTTGAGCTATGCAGTAGCACAACGTCGTCGCGAAATCGGCCTCCGCATGGCTCTGGGCGCCCAACCGCAACAGATCCGCATCCAATTTCTTTCTCTCTCTCTACGCCTGCTCGCCAGCGGAACGCTACTAGGTATTATCGGAGCATGGCTCACCGGCCAAGCCATGCAAGCGGTTCTCTTCCACGTTCAGCCGCTCAATCTTGCAATCCTGGCGAGCGCCGCGTGCCTCATGGGGTTGGTGTCTCTTGCGGCGTGCCTTCTGCCATCGCAACGCGCCGCTCGAATATCCCCAATGGAAGCCCTCTCCGAGCAGTAGAGCGCAGCAAGGAATCTGCTGTTCGCTTGTGTAGGGGCACGATTCATCGTGCCCTCTTTCCCGCGCTGCCGCCCCACCATCACGCCCCACACGCTATTGTTGAATTGGAATCCGGTACACGTTCAGCGAGTAACCCCGCAGCTGCACCGCCACCGTTCCACCTTTCACTTCAAAGCCGGAATCTTCCGGCGCCACGGCCTTCGGGTGCTCAAAACTGTTTTCCGCGCCCAGGTCCGCGCTCGCCAAAATCGTAGCCTTGCCCGTCCCGCCCGCATGCATTCCGTTCACGCGTATCTCAGCCGACCGCGCCGCCGGCGAGTAGTTGATCACCTTCACGATCAACTCGTGCGTTCGCTCGTCCAGCGTCGCGCTTGTATACAGTCCGCCTTCCGCCTGCGGCGTCACCGGAACGATCCGCGTTCCCGCATTATTCGCGTACACACTCTGCACGTAATAATTCGGCGTCCCGTACGAACGCAAATTATCAAACCAAATCGCATCCGGCTTCCACTGCCACGCCTCCGCATGCGCCATCAGCGGCGCATAGGACGCCATCTGTACCACATCTCCATTGCGCTCCAGCCCCGTCATGAACGCCGCTTCCGCGATCGCCGCCTTCCAATTATTCCGGTTGTCGGCACTCGTGATCGCCGCTGTCTGCGCGGCGTACTCTCCCGCAAAGACCTTTGGCCCCGACCGGTCGTAATGGTCATACCGCCCCGTGTTCGCCAGAAACCACTCCGGCGCCATGTAGTAATGCTCATCTACGATGTCTGCCTTCAGCGTCCGCCACGTCGCCCACATGCTGTCGAACGGCTCACTCGCCGGCGCCGGCCCGGCCGCAACCACCAGCTTAATTTCTGGATGCTTCGCTTTCAGCGCCGCCGCAAACACTTTGTAGCGATCCACATAGCGCGTTCCCCACTGCTCGTTCCCCACTCCCATCATCGTGAGATGGAACGGCTCCGGGTGCCCCATCTGCGCTCGGATCTTGCCCCACGGCGACGTCACTGGCCCGTTCGCAAATTCAATCAGATCCAGCGCATCCCGCACATATTCATCGAGCTGATCCAGTGCAGCCGTCTCGCTCGAATTAAACTGGCAAGCCATTCCGCAATTTACGATCGGCAAAGGCTGCGCGCCAATGTCCTCCGCCAGTTGAAAATATTCATAGAACCCCAGCCCGAACGATTGAAAATAGTCCGGCGCCGGTCGAAAATCGAATTCATCGTTCCAGCGGTTGATGAGTGTCCGTCGTTCCGCCACATCTCCCACCGTTGTCTTCCAGCGATACCGCGTCGCCAGTTGCCGCCCCTCCACGATGCATCCTCCCGGAAAACGCAAAAAGCCGGGGTGCATGTCCGCAAGCAGCTGCACCAAATCCTTGCGCAAACCATTCGGCCGGTGTTTCCACGTGTCCACCGGAAACAGCGACACCATATCCAGATCGATCGTCCCGGGTTCATCAACAAAAAAATTCAACCGCGCGTGCGCCTCCGTTCCCTTCGCGCGAATCACCGTCTCATATCTCTTCCAATTCCCGCCGAACGCCTCTATCTTCCCACCGCCAAGTTGTTGCCCTTTCCCATCCGTAAACATAAACCGCAGTGCCTTCGGCCCACCGCTTCGCACATACGCTGAGAATCGGTACTCCACGCCGTTCTCGATCCCGATACCGCGAAATCCCGTATTATAAAATCCATACCCCGGCTCGTACACGCGCACTTTCAAAAAGTGCGGATTGCTCTGGTTTAACGGCCCATCTTCACGAATAAGCAGCTCACCCTTCGGCCGCTCCAACCCCTTCCCGCTGAAATTCATAATTTCATGCCAACCGGTCAGCGGCTCCTGAAACTCAAACGACCTGTTTTTCACCAACTCCGGATACAGCCCGCCGTCAGCCCCAAAATTAATATCCTCAAAAAAAATCCCAAACATCGACAGGAGAAATCGCCGCTCCCGCATGCGCACCGTCCACAGATATGACGACAGCGCTCCGCGGCTCCTGGCTCAGAAGGTAAACAGGAATCAGCGCCACAACAAAAACCGCCAACCATGTAGTTTTTCGCATAAGAATGGCGACCATCCTAATTCTTTCCGAAGACGGCGTCTATCAACGCATTAATTTGTTATTCCGAGCCCCGCGAGGAATCCTCTTCTTCGGGTTTGTGGGGGCACGATTCATCGTGCCCTCTTTTCCGGGTCCACCACCCCACCGCGTCATTTCGAGCACAGCGAGGAATCCGTCTTTGCGATCTTGTGGATGCAGAAATCCTAGAGAAACCATCAGCGCGGTACTTCGAAGCAAAGTAAGAAGAAGCGCAGGGTGGCACAGACTTCAGTCTGTGCAAACTGTCACCTCACCACGGCTGGAGGGCATGCCACGACAGTATCGCCGACCCAAAATGATACGATGTCTCCCGGTCGCCGATTGTAGGGGCGCAATTCATTGCGCCCGAGCCAGGCAACCAAGCGAATCCATGACCACCCACGTTCCAGTCCTAATCGTCGGCGCCGGGATCTCGGGCTTAGCCTGCGCCTACTACCTGCGCAAGTCAGGAATCGCCGCCCAGATCTTCGAAGCGTCCCCGCGTCCCGGCGGCGTCATCCGCTCCGAGCGCCGCGACGGCTACCTCCTAGAACTCGGGCCGCAAAGTTTCAGTGGAACTCCTCAACTCCGGAACCTCTGCCGCGACCTCGGCATCGAAAACGAATTGATCGATGCCCCGCATAGCGCGCCCAGATTTCTTCTCATCAATGGCCAACTAATACCAGCGCCACTCAGCCCGCCCGCGTTCTTCGCCTCTTCCCTATTCAGCGCTCGCACAAAATGGAGCATTCTTCGCGACGCCATCGGCCGCAGCGCTCCCCCCTACGTAGACGAATCCGTCGCCGCCTTCACGCGCCGCAAATTTTCCGCCGAACTCCTCGACAAACTCGTCGGCCCATTCGTTTCCGGCATCTACGCCGGCGATCCGGAAAAACTCAGTCTCCGCGCCGCCTTTCCGCAACTTCACGAAGCCGAGCGCAGCACCGGAAGCGTAATCCGCGGCATGATGCGCGCCGCAAAATCCAAACCCAGCCCCAGACAACGCCCAACTCTCCAAAGCTTTCGCGATGGAAACGAAACTCTAATCAAAGGACTAGCCGCGAAACTCGGCTCCGCCCTCCGTTGCGGCGTGGAAGTCACCGCGGTTCAGCAAGGCGACGCAGGGAACACGCAGGCAGGCAAAGCATTTGTCCTAAACGCCAGATCAATTGGCAGCACCGAAACGATAGTTGCCGACCGCCTTGTTCTCGCGACGCCAACCTATGTTGCCGCGAAACTCCTTTCCCCCGAAAGCGCAGCTCCGCTTGAGGAAATCGAATATGCTTCCCTCTCTGTCGTTTCTCTGGGTTACCAAAAGCAGGATGTAGGGCATTCGCTCGAGGGTTTCGGCTTTCTGATACCGCGTTCCGAAAATCTCCGCACACTCGGCGCGGTCTGGAATTCGTCCCTCTTTCCCGGTCGCGCACCGCAAGGCTCTGTTCTGCTGACTAGCTTCATCGGCGGCGCGACAGATCCCCAAGTTGTGGCGTTTTCCGCCGAAGACATGGTCTCGATGGTTCATCGAGAAATTTCGCCAAATCCTCTCCCTCCGCAACCAACCGACGTTCTCAAACGTCGAGATCTATCCGCGCGCGCTCCCCCAATACAACATCGGCCACACCGCGCGTATCGCCAATCTCGAACGAGAATCTTCTTCTCTTATGAACCCCAAGCTTGTGGGAAACTATCTCCGCGGACCGGCTATCGGCGCTTGCATCGAAAAGGCCCTGGCCGTAGCCGATGAAATTCGCGCTGCCGTTTCAGGTACAAGATCAGGATGACCAAATCCGGTACAGTCATCCGAATTTTCGTTTCCGCCGTATAGTCTTTTAGGAGAGGAAGAAGCCGATTCTAGTGTTCCTGGCGGCTTTCACATCTGCTGGTCACCGCGAAGTGTCGCTGGACGCGACGCTGCTGTCGCGCCTTCTTCAAAAAGACGTGAGCGCCTTTGAACAGCTCTACGACCGCCACGCGCGCCTCGTCTACGGCCTGGTCCTGCGCATCCTCCAGCAGGCTTCCACTTCCGAAGAAGTCGTCCAGGATGTTTTCCTTCAACTCTGGCGCAACGCCGATCAGTACGACGCTACGCGCGGCCCGTTTGTCCCCTGGCTGTGTACCATGGCGCGTAACCGCGCCCTAGATCACCTTCGCCTGAAGAGCGAGCGCCAGCGCCGCCGCGAGGATCTACCCGACGAGTTGCCGTCCGCGGTAGTTGCGCCCGAATACGAAAAAGCTCTGGACGAAAAGCGCCGCGCCGAACGAGTCCGCGCTTTGATGGCTTCGCTCAGTCCGCAGCAGAAAAAAGCCATCGAACTAGCTTATTTTGAAGGTCTGAGCCATTCAGAAATTGCGGCAACCTTGAAAGAGCCGCTCGGTACCGTAAAAAGCTGGATAAGAAACGGTTTGCTTCGTTTGAAAGAAGGATTGCAGGCAACAACGTGAAAAACTGCGACCAATTCCGTGAGCTGATCGAGGCCTACGCGCTAGGCGCGCTCGATCCCGAAGACCGCGCCGCGCTCGAAGCGCATCTCGCGACGGGCTGCGCGGAGTGTGCCAAGGCCGTCGAAGAAGCGCGCTGGCTCGTCAGCCAACTCGCTTACACGGCTCCCGAATCGGCTCCGTCGGACATGCTCAAGGGCCGACTCATGCAAACAGTCCGCGCCGAAGCAAGATCTCAAACAAAGCCCCACGTCATACCCGCCAAGAGTGCTGTTCCCTTCTGGCTTTGGGCAGGCGTCGCTGCGCTGCTTGTCTTTTCGATTTACTCTGCGTGGAACATGCGCCAGCTGCATGACTGAAATTCGCAGGCGAACGATCGCGCCGTCGACACTCGACCAGCGAACGCCAGAAAATCGAAAAGCAATTAGCTATCGAAAAACGCAAAGCCATGATTCTGATGGATCCAACTTCGGTCAAGATTTCTCCGGCGGGAAACGATGCTCAAGGACTTTCGCTAGAGGCCAAATGGAACTCAAAACTTGGCGTCGTCGTGATGGGTGAAAAGATCCCCATGCCCGCCGAACATCATGTTTTGCAATTGTGGTTCATTCCCAAAGACCCGAAAGCCAAGCCGATGCCTTCGATGATGTCTTGGCCGGATGCGAACGGGAAATTCGTCATGCTGGTTTCTAATCCGCCAGAGTCCATGGACAACACGAAGGCGCTTGCGATCACCGAAGAACCGGAAGGCGGCAGCCCCTGGCCAACCAGCACGCCGCGCTGGGTCGCCGGCGTCAGTTAAGTGTCGACGGACGTCGCTGGAACGCCCGGCAAGTATCAGCTAACGATATGTCTTTTGCCGAAACGCAACGCGAGCCGAACTTTGCGCCGTTGCGCTGCTTCTCGAAAGCGCTGCTTCTCTTCCGCCGTCTTCACGATCAGCGGCGCTACTGGCTTCGGCAGCCTCGTGTGCTCATCGATCGCCACAAACGTTACATACGCCGACGTCGTGTGCTTCCGTTCCGCCGTCATCGCATTTTCGGAATACACCTCGACGCCCACTTCCATCGATGTGCGGAACACACGGTTCACTTGCGATTTCAAATTGACGATCTCTCCCAGATTCACCGGATTACGAAAGTCAATGTAGTCCACCGACGCAGTAACGACGTAACTGTTGGAGTGACGATGCGCCGCCATCGCCGCGACCATATCCACGAGATGCATCACCTGACCGCCGAGCAATTTCCCCAAGGGGTTCGTCTGCGCCGGCAAAACGATTTCCGTCATCTCGGAACGCGACGCGCTGACTGGCTTACCCTTCAACGCCACCTCCCCGCTCATTTCACTCTTCACCAGTTGTTTGCGCTTCATCCGTTCCCCTTTGTAGCACAGGCACTCTTGCCTGTGCGCCTTTGCGGCACGGCGAAGCCGCACCAACCCGCCTGTCTTTCGGACGCAGTCTCTTTCCCCGTATAATACGGGAGCAAACCATGCCAGACCAAAAGAAAACCCGCCGCCAGATGCTCGAAGAGTTCGTCGCCAAAAAGCCCGACGATGCATTCTCCCGTTACGGACTGGCGATGGAGTGCATGAACAGCGGCGATCCCTCTGCAGCCGACACGCACTTCCGCGCGCTCCTTGAACGTAATGCCGACTACATTCCGGCGTACTTAATGTTTGGCCAATTTCTAGCGCGCGAATCGCGAAACGAAGAAGCGCGCCTTATTCTTTCCAATGGAATCGCCGAAGCCGATAAAAAGGGCGACCAGCACGCCCGCTCCGAAATGGAAACACTTCTCAGCGAGCTTTCGTGATCATGCGGGAGCGGATCGTTGTATCACTCGGAATCAACTACGCGGCATAACTACGGTGACGTGATTTGCATACGGCTTGCCGGTAAAGGGCGCGATGAATCGCGCCCCTACAAAGACAACACTACTCGCCTCGCTCGGTTCGAGCCGATTGGTAAAGGAGGAACTACCAGCCGGCTCCGCGTGCTGGTGCTCCTGCAAGGCACGCTTCCCTGCCCTCTGGTATGATTTGAACAGGAACAATGCGGCCCGAACGCATTCCGCTCTTTCCACTGAACGTCGTTCTTCTCCCCGGCGCGGACCTTCCCCTGCACATCTTCGAACCGCGATATCTCGAAATGGTGAGCCGCTGCTTGAAGGGGAAATCCGAATTCGGCGTTCTGCTGGCGCTTCCCAAGGGAGTTACGCGCGTGGGGTGCACTGCGGAGATCATCGAAGTGGTGAAGCGCCATGACGACAAGACGTTGGATATTTTGACGATCGGGCGCGAACCCTTCCGGGTCATCGAGTATTTCGAGGAGAATCCGCTGCTCGAAGGCCAAATTGATTACCTGGAGGATCGGGAGACGCCTGCCAATCCGGCGATGCGGCGCGAACTTGTGGAGCTCTACGAGACTTGCCACACGCTCATCTTCGAGGACTATCCGAAAAACACGGACGGCGACCAGACGGGCCAAATTTCGTTCGCGATTGCTGGTGCCCTGCCGATGGATTTGCTTTGGAAGCAGCAGATACTCGAGCTTCGCTCGGAAGCGGACCGGCAAGAGCGCCTGGTCGGGTATCTTCGCGCCTGGGCGCCGCATCTACAGAAGACAGGCGTGATGCGCCAGCGCGCCGGTGGCAATGGACAGGGTTTGAATTAGCAGGGATTGAGTTAGGATGCTGTGCGGCCCGATATGATCGGGACGCGGAACGAGGCCTCATGACGGCAAGCACTTCGATGCAATCCGCGGGACACCCGAGGGCACGCACTCTCGGCGAGCTTAAGCGAATTCCGGATTTTGACGCTGGGACGCTTTCGCGCTCGGTGAAGAACGAGATGCGCCAGAACCTGCTGCGCATGATCGAAAAGAACGAGCCGCTTTTTCCTGGCGTGCACGGCTACGAAGACACCGTCATTCCGCAAATCATCAATGCTCTGCTCTCGCGCCACAACTTTATTCTCTTGGGCTTGCGTGGACAGGCGAAGAGCCGGATTCTTCGTGGGTTGGTACAATTCTTAGACTCGGAGATCCCTGTCGTCGTGGGTTGCGAAATAAATGATGACCCGTTGCGTCCGATCTGCCGGGCGTGCCGCGAGAAGGTGGCCGCCGAGGGTGACGACACGCCCATCGCATGGATGCCCCGCGATCATCGTTATGTGGAAAAGCTGGCGACACCCGATGTGACGATGGCCGACATTATTGGCGACGTCGACCCCATTCGCGCTGCCCGCGGCGGACGCGATCTCTCGGATGAATTGACGATTCACTACGGCCTGTTACCACGGGCTAATCGCGGGATCTTTGCAATCAACGAGCTGCCCGATCTCGCCGGGAAAATCCAGGTGGGATTGTTCAACATCATGCAGGAAGGCGACATTCAGATTAAGGGTTACCCGCTGCGCCTGCCGCTCGACGTGCTTATCGTTTTTACGGCGAATCCTGAAGATTACACGGCGCGCGGGAAAATCATTACTCCGCTGAAGGATCGCATCGGCGCGGAAATTCGTACGCATTATCCTTCCACGCTTGAAGAGGGCATGGCTATCACCGCGCAGGAATCGTGGGTCGCGCGCGATTCCGTGCGGAAAGTGGAAGTGCCTGCTTATCTTCGGAACGTCGTGGAAGAGATTGCGTTTCAGGCTCGCGAGGACAAGCGCGTGGACCGCCGTTCCGGTGTGAGCCAGCGCCTGCCGATTACAACGCTTGAGAGTCTCGTCAGCAGCGCAGAACAGCGAGCGGCTCGCACTGGCGAGAAGGCTTCAGTTGCACGCATCGCCGATGTTTATGCGGCGCTTCCCGCGATCACCGGCAAGATGGAGCTTGAATACGAAGGCGAGCTCAAAGGGGCTGACACAATTGCTCGCGAACTGATTCGTACCGCCGTTGGGCGCGTGTTCAGCAAACATTTTGCCGAAGTTAATTTTCAACCGGTTATTCAATGGTTCGAGATCGGCGGCGAACTGAAACTTCCGGAGCATGCTAACACTTCCGATCGTTACCACCAGCTATCGAAGATTCAGGGATTGATGGAACACATCGGCCGGCTCGGCGTGCAGGATCGCAAGGATGCGGCTGCGGCTGCATCCGCGGCGGAGATGATTCTTGAAGGGCTTTGGGCGCATCGCCGCATTGGGCGCAGCGAAGAGCGCGGGTTTTATGCGGACAAACCGAAGCAGCAGGCAGAGCAGCGCGAGAACCCGGGGCGTCCGCCGCGGCGGCAATTCAATTGACGACCCGAAGAAGGGTCGTCATCCCGAGGAGCAACGCGACGAGGGATCCGGTTTCTGTGACGGGCGCGCGTAAGGAACGCAACCTATGAAATTCATCCGGTATGGAAAATACGTCGGCGAAGCGGCTGACGCCGTCGATCTGGAAGAACTTGTCAAGCGCATGGGCGATTTTTTTCTGCAGAGCGGATTTGAATCGCAATTTTACGGTGTGTCGCAGATGGACCCGGACCGCTCGATGGAAGCTCTTCGCGAAGCGATACTTCGCGCGCTGCAGGAAGGCGAACTGCTTCCTGAAGATGCCATGAGCGAAGAACTGCGCGAAATGTTGCAAAACTCTGATGCGCAAAACAGTCAGGCGGTGAAGGATCTCATTGAAAAGCTGATGGAGCGTCTTGCGCAGGAAGGATTTATTAATCCGCAGCAGCCACCGCAAGTGACGCCGCCACCGCAGACTTCGGCGCGAGGACAGCTTGGCCAGCCGCACGAAAAACCACCGGACGCGCGATTCGAAATTACGGATAAAACGATCGACTTTCTCGGCTTCAAGACTTTGCAGGATCTTCTCGGTTCGCTCGGCCGAAGCAGTTTCGGGCGTCACGACACGCGCGATCTTTCGACGGGGATCGAGTCGGGCGGAGTTTCGCGCGCTTATGAGTTTGGCGACACAATGAATCTCGACGTCAGCGAAACGCTTTTCAATGCGGTGCGCCGGCAAGGCGCAAAAGTTCCGATCGAGATGAGTTATTCGGATTTGATGGTGCATCAGTGCGAATATCACAGCTCGTGCGCGACGGTTGTGCTGCTTGATTGCAGCCACAGCATGATTCTCTATGGCGAGGACCGGTTTACGCCGGCGAAACGCGTGGCGATGGCGCTTTCGCATCTTATTCGCACGCAGTATCCCGGCGATACGCTGAGTCTGGTTCTCTTTCACGATAGCGCTGAAGAGGTTCCACTTGGTGAGCTCGCGCGCGTTCAGGTTGGCCCGTATTACACCAACACCCGCGAAGGACTACGGCTCGCGCAACGGATTTTGCTACGCCAGAAAAAAGATATGCGCCAGATCATTATGATCACCGACGGAAAGCCTTCGGCTCTCACGCTAGAAGACGGCCGGATTTACAAAAATGCGTTTGGGCTGGATCCGTTTGTCGTTGGGCAAACACTCGAAGAAGTGAATAAGTGCAAGCGCGCGGGGATCATGATCAACACGTTCATGCTGGCCAGCGACTACAGTCTGGTCCACTTCGTGCAGAAGATCACGGAGATGTGCCGTGGAAAGGCGTACTTCACGACGCCTTACACTCTGGGCCAGTATTTGTTGATGGACTACATGCAGCGCAAGACGAAGCAAATCCACTGACGCTGGTTTCCGTCACTATTCCGAGGAGCGCGGCTATTTCGTAAAAGCTGTTATTATTTTTTATGCCCATTCAACGCTGCCCACAGTGCGGAAACCAGTTTGGTAGCGATTTCGGCGACTCATCCACTTCGCCGAACTGTCCGGAATGTGAAACGCGGCTGAGACAAATGTCGCGCACTGAAATTCCGGATTCCGGACAAACTCTCGTCACTCCTTCCTATCTCATCACCACAATACTGATTGGATTGAATGCGTTGGTGTTCGTCGTGATGGTGCTGCGCGGAGTATCGCCCTTTCTTCCGTCGCCGCAGCAGGCGATTGCGTTCGGCGCGGACTTCGGCCCACTCACGTTGAACGGGCAATGGTGGCGGCTGGTCACCAGCATGTTCGTGCACTTCGGAATTGTTCATATCGGGCTGAACATGTGGTGCCTCTGGAATTTGGGGCGCGCTTCGGAACAGTTGATGGGGCGCGCGTCTTACTTGCTGGCCTATTTTGTGAGCGGCATTTTTGCCAGCATCGTGAGCGTATATTGGCACCCGATGGCCGCGGGAGCAGGAGCGTCCGGCGCGATTTTTGGAATGGCAGGCGTGCTGGTTTCCTACGTTTATTTGAAGAAGACACCGTCTCACCTGCAAATCAACAGCAGAATGCTGGGAAGCTTGGGCACATTCATCGCCTACAACCTGGCGTTTGGAGCGCTTCCGGGGATCAGCAACGCGGCGCACATCGGCGGGCTCGTGATGGGCCTTGCCGTTGGAGCGACGCTGCCCTCTGCTGGAGCCAGCGAGAATGCGCGGCGCGCACGACTTTCTGTCGTTGTCGTTCTCTCCGCACTCGTGTTGGTCGGTTCCGCCATCGCCGCCAAGAGACTTACCACGGGCGTAAGCGAACTCTCGAGCGCCCAGCATTTGCTTGCCGAAAAGAAAACCGACGAAGCGCTGACGCAATTGCAACAACTAACGTCGCGCGAGCCGGAGTTCGGGCCGGGGCAAGAGCTGCTTGGCAAGGTGTATCTCAGCAGAGGGCAGTATCCGGAGGCGCTCGCGGCGCTGCAAAAGGCCAACGCCGCGGATCCGGGCAACATCACGTATCAGAAGGAAGTTGGGGCAGTTCTACTGCAGCTTGGAAGACTCGATGAAGCAACGGTATTTTTCCAACATCTGAAGGAGCAACACCCGAAGGAAGGATTCGCACACTACGGACTCGGGCTCGTTTTGCTCGCCAAGAAGCAGTTCGACGCCGCCATTCCCGAATTCCAGCAGGCGATTGCGCTTGATCCGAAAATGCCCGGCGGAGCTCTCACTCTGGGTCAAGCGCAGCTGCAGGCCGGGCATTACGCCGACGCTCAGGCAACTTACAGAGACATCCTGGCGCAGAATCCGGATGACGGACGGGCGCAAGCGGGCTTGGAGTTCGCCAAGAGGCAGGGACATTGACTCTCAAGGCGGGCCGTTGCGTGCGGGGCTGAGGACTGCGCTACAATTTTGAGATGACGATTTTGCAGCGGACTTTGCGCTCGTTGGGGGCAAACAAAAAGATGACTCACATCGTGGCAGGAGATAAGGCGCCGGGATTTTCTCTCAAGACGCTGGACGGAAAAGAGTATTCACTGCAAGCACTGACTGAGCGAGGGCCTGTGGTGGCCGCGTTCTTTAAGGTTTCGTGCCCGGTTTGCCAATTTACGTTTCCTTTTCTGGAGCGCTTATACAAGCGCTATGGCGGCGACGGGACGACATTTCTCGGCATCTCGCAGGACGACGCTCGCGACACGAGAGAGTTTGCCAAGGAGTTCGGGGTCACATTTTCGATGGTGCTTGATGAAAAGCAAAAAGGCTATCCGGCTTCGAACGCCTACGGGCTGACCAATGTTCCCACGATTTTTCTGATCGAGACGGACGGAACAGTCAAAATCAGTTGCATGGGTTTTTATAAGAAGGACTTGGAGGCCATCGCCGCGGCGCTGGCCGAACGGAAGAAGATTGCGCCTTCGGCGCTTTTTCTTTCTAGCGAAACCGTACCTGCACATAAGCCTGGATGAGGATCGAAAAACTAGGTCCGGTCTGGACCTCTTGGGCTTCGCAGAATATAAAATGGGTGCGAGTCGCTTAGAAAAGCGGCAGCAGGGCTGCCGCACTCCACGTTGAGATTATTCGGCTTCTTTTTCAAGCCACTTTTTCTTGTGCTTGGCTGGATACTTGCGTTTATCGGCGATTACGCGTGTGGCTGAAGGCGCAATACCGGAGTTGCGGGCTGCGCGGCGTGCCTCCACGCCAATATCTAGAATTTTCTTTTTCCGTCTTTTCATCGATTAGTCCGGGCAGTGCCGCGCCAATCCCTTGTCAGACGCCAAAATAATTCGCGACCATTAGAACGTGAACTGGACCTGCAAGTCGATGCGGCGGTTCGCTGTCGAAGATGCATAGGGCTGCCCCGCCAGCGAGTTTGCTTGGCCGAAGATCGGCGAGCTCAGATTCCCGATCGGCGTTCCGTAGTTTACATTGTTGAAGAGGTTTCGCGCACTTACGCTGAACGTCAGATTGTAGCGATAGTTCGAAGAGCCGCCTCCGAACATCGGGCCGCCTCCACCACCGCCGCCACGTCCTCCTCCCGGAGGGCCGCCCGGCCCGCGTCCAAAGGTGCCACCGCCGGGCCCGCCACCGCTCGCGACGGCCTCTTTCTTTTGCCCAAAGCCAAAGGTTTTGCTCAACCGCAGGTTAAAGACGAATCGTCCCGGCCCGTTGGCGTAGTTAATAGGAATAGGAGTTTCGCCCGGCTGAGGAAGCGCATTAAAGCAGCCGAAAGCGGTCTGAATGTTGCTTGTCGGAGCGCCAGGACCGCAGGTGGCAAACGATGGGCGCTCATTGTATTGCGCGTCGCCGTAAATATCCCGGCCCGTTGTGATATTGAAGGGAATCCCCGAGCTGGCGATCATAAATGGACTGAGACGGAAACCGTACGGCACTCCGATAGTGCCTCCAAAGAAAACACGCTGGCGAATATCAAATGAGGCTCGGCCGTAATCCGCACTTGGGTCACTGGGGATAGAGGGAAAGAAATTCGCGCCGGAGGTGTCGCTGTTCGCATAATTCAGAGTGTAATAGCCGAAGACGGAGAGGTCTTTGATAGGTCCGTGCGGCGTCGGAAGGCGCACGCTGCTGTTCACGATCAGTTGATTCTGCTTGAAAACGCCTTCGGATTGATAGGAATACTCAATCGGACTTGGCGGAGGCGGCACCGGCTGCCCCGGAGTGACCGCTGGAGCATTTATGAAATTCGAATAGAACTGATGGTTGCCCCGTGCATTTAAGTACGTTACGGAGAGGTTTGCGAATTTTGAAAGCTGCCGTTCCAGCGTGACACCCGTCTGCATCGTGTAGGGCGTGCGCAGATTGGGATTCTGAATGTAAATCGATTGCGTGGACTCGGCGGTTGGTGGAAAGAGAGGATTTGTCGGCAGGATAGTCAGATTCGGATCGAAGAACTGGGGATTCTGGATCAGATATTGCTGCTGGATAAAGCCGTTCTGCAACTGCTGCTGCAAGACCAGGTTTTCCGTGAAGCGATCGTAAAAAATGCCGTAGCCCAGCCGTAAGATGGTCTTTGCGGACTTGTTTTTTCCGTTCCCATCGATGCCCCACGCGATTCCAATCCTGGGCGCGAAATCGCCGTGGTCGCCCAAGTTATTTTGTGCCTCGTAACGAAGTCCAACGCTGACGGTGATGTTTGGACGAAACCTATAGTCGTCCTGCGCGAAGAGAGCGCCATCAAAATAGTTGACCCGCGTGGCAGCTGTCCCCGCGGGGTTGTAGTTCAAGGAATAAAAGCTGGCTCCGCCGCCCGCTTGCTGAATTTCGGCAGGGGTAAGGCCGTCGGCGATTCCCATCAGCGTAATTTGATAGGCATTGATTCCGGTAATCGTTGGGCACGAGGCGGGAGGATTGGGTATGTCGCACCCGATAACCGTCGGGTTAATCCTCGAGCCAAACGAGTAAGAACCATTGAAGACGGCGTTCGAAGCAGTATTGTCAATGGTGTCGCGCAGGCGGCCACCGACTTTCAAAGCGTGCTTGCCCTTGGTGATGTAGGTGATGTTCTGCAGCTCGTACCGGTTCTGCGTGTCGGTGTTTATCCCGGCGGTGTTTCCGCCGGAGGCGAACGATGCCGGAACACTGATTTCCGGGGTCGTGGTCAACGGATTTCCATTGTCGCTCTCGTGAATATACTGAAAGCGGGTCTCGTTGATTATTGTGGGGCTTACCGTCTGCGTGTCAGTGACCTGCAAGGTATTTTCGACGTTGGTGGAATTCGTCCCCAGCGATGCAAGATTGAAGGAACCGACGCTGTCGGCCGTTTCCACGTTCCGCCAATATTGGTATCGAACGCTTAGAGTATTGGTGGACGTCAGCTGATAATCGAGACGCGGGCCCAAATTGAGGCGGGTCTTTGGATTGGCCACGGCGTCGCTGAACGGTTCAATTGCAAATGTCGTTGGATTCACGATTGTCGCGCTCACCACCGACAGATCGGTGATGTCGCGCCGCTCAATGTTGAAGAAAAACGAGGCCTTTTTACTTAGCGGTCCTCCCACATTGGCACTCCACTGGGTCGTGTAGTACCCAGGCGGCTGGGTTCCCTCGGGCAAATCCTCAAACGGATTCCGCGAGTTAAATCCTGCCGTGTTTCCAGTGAGAAAAAACTGGCCGTGAAACTGATCGGTGCCGGGTTTCGTCAGGATTTCGATGCGCCCGTAACCCAGCTTGTCGTACTCCGCCGAAAACGGGTTTTGATTGATGCGAATTTCGCGAATCGAAGCCTTGGGCGGCAGTTGCCCCGCCGTAAACCCATCAATATATATCTGGCCGCCATTAGGACCTGCCGAAGGACCGGCAAGCGCCTGCAACTCGGACTGCAGTTCGTCCGGATCGTCGGAAAGCGACTCAAGATCCTTACCCTGCATTACGATCGCCCCCGCGTTATTCTCGGGGTTTACGTCAACTTTCGTGGTGGTTTCCGAGACCACGACCTTTTCTTCCTGCACTTCGATGGTCATGGATACATTCAGCTTTTGCGATTGTCCAGCAGCAATATCAACACTCGGGTTCTCAAAGGTTGTAAATCCTGGCGCGATGACTTTCACGCCGTATTTTCCCGGAGCTAATCCGGTCACTTCGAAGAGGCCATCCCGGCTCGTAGTGGCCGTCGTAGCTGCTCCGCTTGGAGTGGTGACCAGCACCGTTGCGCTCACAACCGCGGCGCCAGACGGATCTGTTACCTGCCCTCGCAACGTTCCTGTGGCGGTCTGCGATTGGCCTGCGTTCCCCACCGCAGCCGCCATTAGCAAAGCCGCGAGAAATATAATGCACTGACATATAAGCCAAAATCTCATTCCTTCTCCTGACCTAAGATCGTTTTTGTAGAATGCCTACATTAAGGCGCGGCGTCTCCGCCCGGCGCCCCGCTCATCGTCCACGGCGTCAGGATGCTGGAAGCACCCGAAGCCTGGAGGAGCGGTTCCACTCCCGCAAGCAGAGTGATGGCTGTTGCGCCACCTTCCTGCGTGCCTTCCGTGGTGACAATCATTACGGCATCACCCTTTTGCAAATCGGCGAGCGTCGCTGCGGGCATTCTGCTGAGCATCTGTCCGAGGTCGCCGCCACGTCCGCCGCCTGCCGCTCCAGCTGGTCGTCCCGCGCCACCCGCACCGCCAGCTTGGCCTCCTTGACCACCAGCCTGACCACCCGCTGCCCCATCCGCAGGCTTTGGCGGAGCACTCGGCGCTGTCGCCCCTGCAGTTCCTCCCGCCGCCGCAGGCGCATCCACGGAGCCACCCTTGAGCCGCATCGCAATTCCCTGCGCAACCACGGGACTCAGTTTACGAAGCTGCGTATCCGCCGTAATTTTCACCGTGATGGTTTTCTTCGCGATCAAGTCCATCACGGTGATCGTTCCCGCCGGAACATCAATCGAGCTGACAGTCCCCGCGATATTGCGAAAAGTTCCAGAGACGACCTCGTCGGCGGTCAATTGCGTGCCATCCGCGCTACGCGTTCCCCGCGCGCGGAGTTGGTCACCTACTTTGATTTGATCGAGAGGCGCGGGCTTCGCGTCGTCGAACTTCACGGAATTCGGCGCATAGCGGCGAATAACTGTCTGTTTTGAAGTTTGCACGGTCACGTCTTTGGCGACGCCCATGGCATTTGTGGAAATTGTGATCGCACCAGCGGCGGCATCAACCGACTTCACCAATCCCCCTGCGCCATGCCTCTGCCATTCGTCGCGCTCGTGCGCCTGCTTGGCCGCGATGTCGGCCGATTTTATGGCGATGACGGATGCGGCTAGGAGCGTCTTGCCGTCGTCCGCGAACTTCCCGCGAACTAGTATCCGGTCGCCAGCCTGCAAATCCTGCAGCTGAAGGGGAGTAGCATTCTTCAAGTCCTTTTCGCCCGGTTCGACCCGGACGAGGCGGGCATCATCCTGCACTTGGACTGTAACTTCAGCCCCCGCGTTCGTGGTCAGCACAATCGTTTTTCCCGAAATGGTCTTGATGGTGCCCACGGGCCGCGTAGCCGGGTCTGGCGCCGCTTGCTGGGCAGGTTGTCTGGTACCGGCCTCTACACCAGCGGCTGCAGCAAACCCGATAAATACGAAAACAACAATCGCGCTCAAGCGCCACCGGCGCCCTAGTTCCCACATTTCCATCGATGACTCCTGCAATCTAACGCGAGATACAAACCACGACCGGCTTGGCCTGGGTGGGTAATGCGGCAGACGCGCCATACCCTTTGCGTCACAGGTTAGACGCACGGGGTACCCCCTAATGTTTCAAAAAAAATAGAGGGGCCACACTTCGTGGCCCCTCCAGGCATTCGAGAAGGATCGAATCGTGAACGATCTGCAATTTGCGCTGAGGAGCGGCGTGTTTCTTAGTTGTGATCCGGATGTGCGTGGCGCCAATTCCAATATTCCGACTGCTCCTTTTTGTTCGATTTCGAATATTCATGATGATCCCTATGGTTTTCCTCCAGGAACTGTCCCCAGGCACGATTCTCGTTGTCGTCCCAGTTGTGATAGTCCTTGTGATTCTTGTCGTAGACTCGGACTTGAACGCTGGCCTCCTGGGGTTTGGGGACCGCCATGACTACCACAGGCACTGCAAGCGCTGCAGTCAGTAACAGCGAAGCGATAGATCCATATTTACTACGCATGTGCACTTCCTCCGAATACAGAATGTCCGCGATCAGATTCACGGTGTATATAACTGTGTCGCTAGATGCGACGGGGATATGCCTCATAGTGCACACTCGCCTCGAACGTGCCCTGATCGACACGCTGCACCTGGATATTCCGCTCGCCAAGTCGCTGGAGGTGATTCAACTATCACAGGCGGCGAGTCGCGCTCTGGACTAAACACTTTCGATCTCGCCAGACGCCATATCTCTCCATTCAATTTTCTCGGATATCCCGCGATTACTCGCCTCGCATAACACCCAACCGGGTGTACAATGCCGCCCGTTGGGTACTTGGACGGTCATCGAATCTGCAAAGGCAGCGGTGAACCTTCCCAGCCAAACAGGAATAAACGAGGAAAACTTAAGGGCGGGTCCGATTGGCTATTCCAACTTATTCCCCTGGAGTAGAATATTGATTCCACGGCACCGGGCGAAGCAGGCGGCTGCTCCACCCGGTCGTTCTTTGAATGGACCCTTTAAGAGGATTGGCTACCAGGGATTGCGAGGATGGCTCTGCCCACGGACAAACACTTCACGGCCCGCATTATCGAGCGCAAAGATTTGTCGGAAGATTTGTGGTTGATCCGCGTTGATCCTGGCGGCGCGTTCCCTTTTAAGGCCGGGCAGTACGCCACCCTGGGTGTCGAGCACGAAGGCCAGCGCATCGAGCGCGCCTACTCCATAGTGTCCTCCCCCTACGAAGAAGGCCTCGAATTTTTCATTGAGCTTGTACCGCAGGGCGCCCTCACACCGCATCTCTACAAACTCCAAGTGGGGGACACGCTGCTCTGCCGCAAAATCTCCAAAGGCCGGTTCACCCTCGATCTCCGGAGCGGACGGACCAATCATCTGCTCCTCGCGACAGTGACCGGCATCGCTCCCTTTGTGAGCTATGTCCGTACTTTGTATAGGGATTGGAAAGCCGGAAACAGCCCAATGCCCGGCGAACACAAATTCTTTTGCCTGCAGGGCGGAAGCCGTTCATGGGAATTCGGCTATCGTGAAGAGCTTGAGCGCATCGCGGCGGAAGTTCCGTGGTTTAAATATGTCGCGACTATCAGCCGTCCGTGGGAAGACACTGCGTGGAAAGGCCAAACGGGCCGCGTGGATGATCTCGTTCGCATGTATGTGGACGAGTGGAACTTGCACCCGGAGAGCACCACGGGCTATCTCTGCGGGCATCCGAGCATGTGCGAAAACGGCCAAGGCATCCTGACGCGCGCCGGCTGGCAAAAAGGTTCCACTTTCGAAGAAGTCTATTTTGTCCCTGGCAAAGAGGCCGGAGCCGGATAAATCAGTTCTCATTCAAACGGTGGTTTGTTTGTGGGCATTGCAGTTCGAATACAATGTAGAATGCCGCGCGGAAGGGCCAACACTGGATTCGGCGCGAGTTCTGAAGTGGCGGAGAAAGTACCGGAGGAAGTTTCATGATTGTCGGAGTGCCACGAGAAAGCTTTCCTGGTGAGAGGCGTGTGGCGATGGTGCCCTCGGTCGTTCCGAGCCTCGCGAAAGCGGGTTTAGAAGTCGTCATCGAAGCCGGCGCCGGAAAGGAGGCAGGTTATCTGGACGCGGACTATGCAGCCAAAGGCGCGAAGATTCTGCCTACGCGCGCGGAGGTGTTCGCCGCCGCGGACATAGTCACGCAGGTGCTGTGCTACGGTTCAAACGACCGCACCGGCAAAGCTGACGTCGCGCTCTATCGCCCCGATCAGGTGCTGATCGGCTTCTTGCGCCCCTTCGGTTCTCTCGAAACCATTCAAGAGATTGCCTCAAAAGGAGTGACCGCTTTTTCGATTGAATTGATGCCCCGCACGACGCGCGCGCAAAGCATGGACGCGCTTTCTTCGATGGCCACCATCAGCGGTTACAAAGCCGTGTTGCTTGCAGCGGACACGCTTCCAAAACTTTTCCCTATGCTCACGACCGCGGCGGGAACGATCACTCCGGCGCGCGTTTTTATCATGGGATGCGGTGTTGCAGGACTGCAAGCCATCGCTACAGCACGCAGACTTGGCGCGGTCGTCTCGGCTTACGACCTACGCCCCGCGGTTAAAGAGCAAGTGCAGAGCCTCGGCGGGCGCTTCGTCGAAATAGCGATCGAAGCCAAAGACGCCCAAGACGCGCGCGGCTACGCCACAGCGCAAGGCGAAGAGTTCTACAAAAAGCAGCGCGAACTTCTGAGCAAAGTAATTGCCGAAAGCGATGTAGTTGTCACCGCCGCCGTCATCCCCGGAAAAAAATCTCCGATTCTAGTCACCAAGGAAATGGTCGCGGGTATGGCACCGGGTTCAGTGATAGTGGATCTGGCGGCCGAGCGGGGCGGAAACTGCGAATTGACGCGCGCCGAAGAAACGATTGAAGCACACGGCGTAACCATCATCGGCTCAACCAATCTGGCCAGCACGGTTCCCTATCACGCCAGCCAGATGTACGCCAAAAACGTCGCTACCTTTCTTCTCTACATGGTGAAAGAAGGCAAATTGCAGATTAATGCGCAGGATGAAATTGTCCGCGAGACATTGCTGACACAGGGCGGAGAAATTGTAAGCGCCAGGCTTCGCGAAATTTATAAGCTGCCGGCGCTGGCTGCGAAATCTTAAGGAGGAATGGATGCCCGCGGATTTTATTTCGAGCCTGTTTGTGTTCATCCTATCGGCATTTTTAGGGATCGAGCTCATTAAACGCGTTTCGCCGCTGCTGCACACTCCGCTGATGTCCCTGACGAACGCGCTAGACGCCATCGTCGTGGTCGCTGCGATCATCATTGCGGGGCGCCACGAGACGCGCCTCTCGACCATGCTCGGGCTGATCGCTGTCGCGGCTTCCTTTAGCAACATGGTCGGCGGCTTTGTGATCACGGACCGCATGCTGAGCATGTTCAAGACCGGCAAGGCGGCGAAAAAGCCATGACGCCCGCCGACACGCAGCAGCTCATCGATTTCACATACATCGCGGCGGCTATTGGCTTCATTCTGGCGATCAAGTGGCTGGGATCGCCGGTCACGGCCAAGCGCGGGGTCATCATCGGAGAACTTGCATCGGCGATCGCGGTGATCGCCACTTTGTGCGACCCGCAAGTCGACCAGTACAAATGGATCATCATCACGCTGATCGTGGGCGCCGCCGTTGGAGTGCCCCTCGGCATGGTGAAAATGACGGCGGTTCCTCAGCGAACCGCTCTGAGTCATGCGTTTGGAGCGCTTTCCGCCGCGTTGATCGGCATTGCGGAATACTACGTAGCCGCTCCCAATGTCCCAAGATTTCAGATGGCGGAAATAGGCCTCGAAGTGATCATCGGCTCGTTGACGTTTACCGGGAGCTTGATCGCCGCCGGCAAGCTGCAAGAAATACTCCCGCAGCGCCCTATCACCTATAAAGGGCAGAACTATGTGAGCCTGACGGTTCTGGCCGCGGCGCTCGGACTCGTGGTTGCGCTCGTCCTTCATCCCGAGATGACGTTTCTCTTCCCGGTCATGATCGTTGTGGCCCTGGTTTTCGGAATAATGCTAGTGACGCCCATCGGCGGCGCGGACATGCCAACGGTCATCTCGCTCTTGAATTCCTATGCGGGCTTCTCCGCATCGCTCCTTGGTTTCGTGCTTAACAACAAGGTTTTGATCGTTGCCGGCGCGCTCGACGGAGCTTCCGGTTTCATCCTCTCGGTCATTATGTGCAAAGCCATGAACCGCTCGTTTACGAATGTGTTGTTTGGAGCGTTCGGGCAGGTGCAGGCTTCCGCTGCGGGTGCAAAAGAAGAGCGTGCGGTTAAGAGCGCCAGCCCGGAGGACGCCGCCGCTATTCTGGCCGCTGCGAACACCGTGGTGATCGTTCCGGGGTATGGGATGGCCGTCGCGCAAGCACAGCACAAAGTCCGCGAGCTCTATGACATTCTCACCAAAAAAGGGATCGACGTTAAATTCGGCATCCACCCCGTCGCAGGCCGCATGCCGGGCCACATGAACGTGCTGCTCGCCGAAGCGGACATTCCGTACGACCGCATGAAGGAGATGGACGAGATCAACGGCGACCTTCCGCAAACCGACGTGGCCCTGGTCATCGGCGCGAATGACGTCACCAATCCAGCAGCCCGCACCGATCAAAGCAGCCCCATCTTCGGCATGCCCATCATCGATGTCGACAAAGCCAGAACGGTCATGGTGATCAAACGCAGCATGGCTGCTGGATTCGCCGGAATCGACAACCCTCTGTATTACCTCGACAACACCATGATGCTCTTCGGCGACGCCAAAAAATTCGTCGGCGACATCGTCCGCGAGCTAAGCGGCGGCGGCCACTGAACATCCGCTAACCCGCCTGTTGTCCTTGAATGGATAGAATCGTCAATGGAGGAAATTGCTGAAGGGCCACACTACAGCGAGGACGAAAAACTTTCCTTGCTTGCCCAACTTCTCTTAGTTCCGCTGCTGCCGTCTTTATGCGGGGGTCTTCCAAACGTAAAAATTCTTTTCGTCGGCGAGCGTTTCGATGTCCAACCCCGCGGAAGTAGACGCGCGATGTACCGCCGAACGGAGGTTTGCCAGTCCAATCCCGTCCACATCGGCAAGCGGAATTTCAAGCGCCGAGCCGGGCTTCACAGCCTCCAACTCATCAAGAATTCCTTCCACCAGCTCGTGATGTTTGCCACGGCGGCCCTTCCTCAGGGTGGAAAGATCCACACGGCGGTATTTCAACGCTGGTAGTTTGCCTCCGGCTTGCTGTTGGCTGGCCATCGAACCTCCCGCGACTACGTGAGATACGGTACCACGCCGACGATTTTAGGGCAATTATGCGTTTGCTCTATCTTCCATGCCTTCGTATACGTTAGCGATACGATAATTCTAGATATTGTGTCTGTCAGGGACGTGGCAACATATCTTCTACTACGCTCTACGCAGTTCATAGCTCCGGCAAAGGAACCGAGTATTGTCACCTTTCTTTAGTGGTCTGGATATGCTGTATGCATGCGTGGAAAACTCATCTGGATGGAGACTCCAAACTTTCAAGGATGGACTTGCTCGCAATGCGGGTGGGTGTTTCGCACATCGGATGCGCCCACGGGAAACACCATTGAAGAGATGAAGCAGAACTTTGAACTCCACCGCGATCAGGATTTTGCCGCCCACTCTTGCCAGGAATATCCTAAATCCAAAGATCTAAAACTGAAGTAATCCCGCCCGCAAGCAGTGTGCCCGCGAGGGGCCTAATGAAAAGCAGAGGTACTCTCGAGAGGCCGGTTGGGATTACAATGTCCCACGAATTCTACCGGAGGAACTATGCGTGCCAATAGCGTGGAAGTTTCCTGGGATAGCCAGAAATCAGACTGGGTGATTCGCATGCAGAGCGGCGACGAAGTGATCCGGCGCCATTACAAAGCGCCAAAAGACGCTGATGAGAAAACGCTGCGCGCGAAGGCCGAAGAAACGGTGAAAGAGGAAGGTTACGAGGCCGACCCGGCGGTCGTAAGTATTAAGCGGTAGCCGATCGGAGCAACCGGCGGCAGAGTAGCACAGGCACTCTTGCCTGTGCTCGTATTGCAAAGAGGAAAAAAAACATCAGGCACTCTTGCCTGTACTCGTATTGCAAACAGGAAAAAAACACCCAGGCACTCCTGGCTGTGGTCGCATTGCGCAGAGGGAAAAAGCACACAGGCAGGAGTGCCTGTGCTACCCGCTGGTTCAACTACACGCCCCGCTCGGTTCATTGGACATATATTTCCGGAGTGTTAAAATCGGAGTCGAGCTGCCATGCCACCAAAAACACTCTACGAAAAAATCTGGGATTCCCACGTCGTCCACGAAGAGGCCGGAAAGCCCGCGCTCATTTACATTGACCGTCACCTGATCCACGAGGGTACCTCGCCGCAAGCTTTCGCAGGCCTCACCGCCGAAGGGCGCAAGGTGCGCCGGCCCGATCTGACGTTCGCCGTGATGGATCACTCGGTGCCGACGACCGCGAAAGATCGCGTCCTCCCCATTGTTGATACAGACGCGCGGCTGCAGTTTGAAGCGCTGGAGAAGAACTGCCGCGAAACTGGCGTGCGGCTCTTCGACATGAACAGCCGCAACCAGGGCATCGTGCACATCATCGGACCGGAGCTCGGAGTGACGCAGCCGGGGCAGACAATTGTTTGCGGCGACAGCCATACTTCGACGCACGGAGCTTTTGGCACGTTGGCATTTGGGATTGGCACGAGCGAAGTGGAACATGTGCTGGCCACGCAGTGTTTGGTGCAATCGCGTAGCAAGACGATGCACATTTTGGTTCACGGCAAGCGGCCGCGCGGCGTGACGGCGAAAGACATCATTCTGGCGATCATCGGAAAAATAGGAATTAGCGGCGGCACAGGGCACGTTGCGGAATATGGCGGCGAAGCCATCCGCGATTTGAGCATGGACGGCCGCATGACCGTCTGCAACATGACGATTGAAGGCGGCGCGCGCGCGGGGATGATCGCGCCGGATGAGATAACTTTCAAGTATCTCGAAGGCCGGGCATTTGTCCCCCGCGGAAAAGAATTCGAGGATGCCGTTGCTGGATGGAAGAAGCTGAAGACCGACGACGGGGCGAAGTTTGATATGACCGTCGAGCTGCAAGCGCAGGAGCTCGCTCCGCAAGTTACTTGGGGCACAAATCCGGGAATGGTTACGAGCGTTACGGGACGCGTGCCGGAGCCGGGGTCGTTCCAGGATCCGAACGATCAGAAAGCCACTGAGAGCGCGTTGAAATACATGGGGCTGAAAGCCGGCACGCCAATCGTAGACATTCCGGTGGATCGCGTGTTTATCGGTTCGTGCACGAATTCGCGGTTGGATGACTTGCGCGCAGCGGCGCATCTAGTGGCTGGCAAACACGTGGCGCACAGCATCAAGCAGGCGCTGATTGTCCCGGGCTCGCGCGGAATCAAAGCGCAAGCCGAAAAAGAAGGCCTCGACAAAATTTTCCGCGAAGCAGGCTTCGAGTGGCGCGATGCGGGGTGCAGCATGTGCATCGGCATGAATGCCGACGTTTTGCCGCCGCATGAGCGGAGCGCCAGCACATCCAACCGCAATTTTGAGGGTCGGCAAGGCAAGGACAGTCGGACGCATTTGGTTAGCCCGGTGATGGCCGCAGCTGCAGCGATTGCCGGCCATTTCGTAGATGTACGTTCACTCGACGTTTCCTCCGTCGAATGAACTGGACTTGCATGGCTGAAGCCCGTCAGGAACTAGATGATGATTTCGGCGAAAGATCGAGTGCTGGCGACCAACGTTTTATTTTGGACAACGATGGCCGCGCTGTCCGTGGCGCTTTTTTTCCTAATTAGATCGGATCATTGGGGCTGGAGAAGAGAAGTCTATTTTTCCCTGAGAATATTAGTGTTGCTTGTCCTGTACTTCACCGTTGTTTGGGCTATTAGAACGAGGCGGTCGCGATCTAAATAAAACACCCGCAATAAGAGTGCCGAGGGCTGACGAATGGAACCATTTAACACGCACACAGGCATGGTCATGCCGCTGGATCGGGTGAATGTGGACACCGACCAGATGGTGCCGAAGCAGTTTTTGAAGGCGCTGACGCGCAAGGGCTTTGGCCGGATATTGTTCTACGACTGGCGTTATTTGCCGGGCGAGAAACCGAATCCGGAGTTCGTTTTGAACTTTCCGCGCTACGAAGGCGCTTCGGTTCTGCTGGCACGGCACAACTTCGGCTGCGGCTCTAGCCGCGAGCACGCGCCCTGGGGCGTGAAGGATTACGGCTTCCGCGTGATCATTGCGCCTAGCTACGCGGACATTTTCTACAACAATTGCTTCAAGAATGGCATTTTGCCTGCCTCGCTGAGCGAGGAGCAGATCGAGGAGCTCTTCCAGCGCACGGAAAAAGAAGAAGGCTACATGCTTACGGTGAACCTGCCGAATCAGACTATCGCGGACAGGCATGGCTTGATGTTCCGGTTCGATCTGGCGCCTTCGCGCAAAGAAGTTCTTCTCCAGGGCTTGGACGATATCGGTACGTCGCTGCAGCACGAGGCGGATATTACTGCCTATGAGAAAGCGCATGCCGCAACGGCGACAATGTACGAAGCTCTCGACATACAAAATTATACCGACGGGCACTGACGGCGGAATTGCCGCAATCACCGCGCGAGAGACCCACGACAACCCTGTAACAAACCCGCGACAAACCCAAGAAGGGCACGATGAATCGTGCCTCTACAGTTGCGCGCGGGCGGCATTTTCGCCCATTGGCTCTGGAGACTCCGGGGCGGCTGGCGGGCCTAGCAGCTCAGCGATCAGGATGCCAGCTAGTACGAACACCGCGCCGAGCAACGCCCGGCTGCCTAACCTCTCCCGAATCAAAATGTAGGACGTAATCGAAGCAAAGACCGGTTCGAGCGTGAATAGGATGGCCGCATGGCTTGAGGTGGTGTACTGCTGTGCCCAGAGTTGGACGGAGAAGGCCACTGCGGTGGCAAACACCGCGCAGACGGCAATCCCCAGAAGCGATTCACGCTGCCAGCCGAAGCGGACCGTCTGCCAACCCGTGATAGAGGTCAGACCGGTGGCGAGCCACGCCAGAGCGGCGCACGCCGCAACCTGGAGCACGCTGAGCGCGGCAACCGAGTGGCGGCGAGTGTAATCCCCGACCAGAATGACATGCATGGCGTAGAACCCCGCAGCGACAAGCGTGAGGAGATCGCCACGGTTGAGGTACGAGAAGCCCTCCGCTGGAACCGTAAGGAAATAGAGACCGAAGACAGCGGCAAATACGCCGCCATAGACCCACAGAGTCAGACGCCGTCCCCAGAAGATGCCAAGAAGCAACGGAACCAGGACAACGCTGGAGCCCGTGACAAATCCTGACTTGGCCGGGGTGGTGTACTGCAGGCCGGCAGTCTGGAACGCATAGCCAGCGAACATGAAGAAGCCGAGGGCCGCGCCGGCAAGCAGCTCTTCCCTTTTGAGGGTGCGAAAGACGCGCGGGCGAAAGGCGGCCATCAGGAGAGCGGCCAGCGTGAAGCGCGCGGCGAGAAACATAAAGACCGAAGAATAATCGAGGGAGTTTTTGACGACGACAAAAGTCGCTCCCCAGAGCAGGCTGCAAAAGGCCAGGGACAGATCGGCGCGGAATCGTCGGTTCATGAGTAGCGCAACTTTAATAGCGCAACCTCGCTGAGGCTCGCGGGTCAGTCTAGCTATTGCGGCAAAGAGTGGCAACGCCCGGCGCGTAGACGCCGCAATCTCCCACTAAAAAGCAAAACGGGGAAGGCCTTGGAGGCCTTCCCCGTTTTTGCGGCAAGTGTTTGAAGACTTGCCGGAAGAAGTTAGAACGTCAGCCGGAGACCGAACTGCATCTGCCGGGGGTTGTTGCCCTGGGTGTTCACGACGCCAAACGTCCCTGGCGAGGTTGGATCGACGCCGAGGCCTGTTTGAGCGTCTCCGGAGGCCGGATCCGCGAACACCGGGTGGTTGAACACGTTCGTGACGACATACTGGAACTGCAAGTTGACGGTCTCTGCGATATGGAACTCCTTCACTATCCGCATATCAACGTTCCAGTACGGGAGGCCACGGAACACGCCAACGCCACCGGTGTTGGTGTCGAGCCCCAAAATTGCGGGCCGAAGTGTGCTGAGCAAGCCGGCGGGATCTCCGAAAATGTTGTATGCACCCGGGCCAGCATTGTTATGGAGCGAGGCATTACCTCCGCCATATCCCTTTGTGAAAATGCAGTTTTCAGTTGTGAAGAAGTTAGCGCTATCGCCTGCGCCGAAGCCCTGGCCGGCTGATTGGTCGCCCTGATTTGTGCCGCAGCCAAGCGGCTGGCCGGAACCAATGGCTAGAATCGGGGACAGAGACCAACCGCCCAGGAGGTGGCCGACGATCCCGTGCTGGCCCTTGTACCACGGGTCGTCAATCATGGCGAAGGTGTTGAACACGAACTTCCGATCGAAGTTCTGCAACCCGTAGCCATTGTTCTCGTTGTAGGGGTCGTTAACCGTGTATTCGCTTGTGGCCTGCACCAAAGCTCCGGTACCGAGTGCCTTGCTATACGTGAAGTTTTCTTGCAGGGTAATCCCATGCCAGCTGTTCATCTTCAGGGAGACGAACGCGCCGTTGTAATTACCATGTCCGGTGCTGGCATTGACGCCAACTCCAGAGGTCATCTGGCCTTGTGTGCCAAACGATGAACCCGCGATTGGGGTATTCATCATGGTGCGGGGGAAATTGAACCCACCGTTATCCAGATCGCTCCACAGGCTCCAAACGGACTGACTGGTAAGGTTGCCGCCGGCAATGCCTTCGTTGTAAACGACGGCTGCCGTGCAGCTCGAGAAACCTGCGCAATACGCAGGATTCATCGCCGCCTCAAAGAAGGGTTGTGGCGCGAACGTATTGGCATAGGCAATCTGTGCTGCCGTGCCCTTCGGAATTGCGGCGCCGCAAGCAGCGAAGGATGTGGCGCAGCCTAGACCGGTTTCGACGGCTGCATAGGCTTTTTGGAATTGCTGCCCGCCCAGAGTCATCATGTAGGGGACGGAGTTGATGTTGATCGGCTGATATTCGTGCGTGATTTTCCGGCCAATGTAGCCCAATTCCAAAATGAACTTCTGGCCCAACTGCCGCTGGATGGTCAAGTCGAAGGAATCCACGACGTTAGGACGGAAGTTCGGGTCCAGCGCTTCGCCAGCGCCAGACGCGATTGCGTTATAACCTGGAAAGGTCGGCTGAGGAAGCGTTACAGAAGGAGTCGGAATCGGGGCGTTGGTGCCGTCGGTTCCGACACGGAAAGCGTTCGCGGGAGTAAGTTGCGTTGTGCCCGCGGGTAGAGTGCAGGTCCCGTCCATGTTGTTGTTGCGGCACTGGACAGCCTGGATGAGCCCTGTACCAAGCAACGGTACGAGGACGAGGTCCACGCCGTTCAGACGACCGTAGACACGGCCATAGCCGCCTCGAATAACAGTCTTGTTGCCGCCGAATACTTTGCCCATCCATCCATCGCTGAAATTCGGGTTCCAGGCCGCAGCGACGCGCGGGCTGAATGAACCGTAGAAGGGATCGTAGGGGTATTTCTGCCCATTGCCTGTATTACCTACGAGGGCAAACCCAACCTCTGGGTTATAAACCTGACCATTCAGAGCGGCCATCTCTCGCTGTTTGAGATAGGCCGAGGTCTGAAGTTGCTGGCCGCTGGAATCCACCAGTTCGATCTGCTTGCCCTGGGCTTCTGTTGGCGGCATTTCGAGAGTCCAGCCCAGCCCGTATGTGATCGTCAAGGAAGGCTTCAGGTGCCAGGAATCGCTGAAGTACACGTTGTAATAGGGAATCGTGCTCTGGTCAAACGCATGGGTCAGAGGAGGGTTGAGCGTTAGATCCGAACCCTGGCGAGTGAAAGCAATTTGCGAGTCTGTCACGATGCCCAAAACGGCGGAAACGTCGCGACCCCAGGTACTCGCGCTCACACCCGTGGGATTGGTTGACGAGAAGTTGATAAGACCGCCACCCGAAGCATCACCGAGCTGGTACGTGGCCTGGTAATTGATGCCGCCGCCGTTGTCCGAGCGCTGGTGCCAGTCCCAGTTGCGCTGATAAGCGCCGCCGAACGTGAAGAGGTGATTGCCTTTCAGCATGGTCCAGTCGTCGCGGAGGAAGTTATCGTGGCCATCCCAGAACCGAGTACGGACGGCCTGGGTGTTCACGTTGTAGGGAGTGAGAGCATTCGCGGACTCGCCAAGGGGTTCAAGTGCGGCGCCACCCACGTCGGTGCCAAGCTGTGAGAATTGAGGAACACCGCCAGGATTGGACCAAGACCAGTAGTTGCGCAGGTAGCTGTAGTGCAGATCGTTGGTGGTGTTAGAGGTAACGTTGATGGTCAAACCAGCCACAAAAAACCACGGCTGCTGAGGGCGCACGGAGAGAGCCGCCGGTGTACCCAGCGTGTCGCCTGCGAAGAAACCGCCGATGTCGACTTGGCTGGTGGTGGAGCGAACCAGCTTGTAATAGCGGTAGCTGCTATTGAAGTGGAACTTTGAGCCGAAGTCGTGATCCAAGCGAGCCACTCCGAAATTGGAGGTATAGGGAACCTCGACGTTGCTCTTAAACCCGATTTCGTTAACGCCATCGCAGCGTGAGCCGGGGCCAACAAGCGAGCAGCCCGGGTCATTCCCGATGGGCTCATAGGTGTTCCACATTTGCTGGACCAGGGAATTAATACCGATGCCTCGGGGATCGCAAGCAGCAGTTCCGGTTGCGCCGCAGTTGGTACCCGACTGTATTTAAAGGTGGTTGGGACGGGAGCTGGGCCGTTAGGAACCTGACAGGCCGCATCGCACACATCAAGATGCAGGATGCCATTTCGCATGTCAGCAGAGGGAACTGGTACCTCAAACTGTTGTGAGTTATTCCAGCGGAAGCCTTCGTAATTGGCGAAGAAATACGTCTTCCCACCAAGAATGTCCTTCTTGATGATCGGTCCTCCGCCGGAAGCGCCAAAGCGGTTGTAATGATAGGAGGGCTCTGGGAAGGGCTTGTTATTGTTGGTCGGGTCTCCCAGGTTATTTTGCCATGTGTTGGCATTGAAATTGTTGTCGAAGTAATATTCGTATGCGCTGCCATGCCAGGCATTGGTGCCGCGCTTGGTGACGACCTGCACCTGAGCGCCAGCGGAGCTATTGAAGTCCGCGGTCTGGTTGGCCGTGTTTACCTTGAACTCCTCGACGCTGTCGAGAGGTGTGGGCATAACGCCGGTCGGACTGCCGCCAACCTGGCTGGAAACGATGCCACCGGTCGGGTCGCCAGCGAAGCTTGGGGTGTAGACCTGCATGCTACCGTCCATATCGTTTGTGTTCTGGCCGCCATCGAGCATGAACGTGCTCTGATCTACCACCGCGCCAGCCACGCTGCCATCCGGAGAGACACCGGGCTGCAAGGTTACGAAAGTGGTAGCGTCCCGTTGAATCGAAGGCAAGTCCTGCAGAAGAGCGCCACCTACGGTGTTGCCCACCGTAGCGTTTAACGTCTGCAAGTCAGCGCCAGAAGTCGCCGTCACTTCCACGGTCTCCGCCACAGAGCCAACTTCCAGCGTAAGATTCAGCGTGAGCGAAGCACCGATGTTTACAATCTGATCCACAAGCTTTGAAACACGAAAACCAGTCTTATTGACAGAAACGGTGTATTTGCTGGGCACAACGTTCGCGAAGAAATATCTCCCGCTTTCATTGGTTGCATCGGTTCGCGCAATGCTCGTCGCGGTATCGGTCAACGTGACCGTCGCGCCGACTATGGCACCACCAGACGGGTCCGTAACCGTTCCGGCGACCGTGCCGGTGCTAGCCGACTGCGCGAAGAGAGCCGAAGGAGCTATCGCAACGAAACAGAACAGCGCTGCAAGGAGCAAAGCCACTCGCTTACTTGACATTCAACTACCTCCTGGATGGGCCTTTGAAGCCCTATACATCTCAAGCAGGTAAAACCAATCGAGCAGAGCCGATGACTCTGAAAGATCCAAACTGTCTTTGAATTAGGCAACCACCACAAACCAAACCGAATGGTAAAAAGAACTGCAAGCCAATTACCATTGCGCGAGAAAAAGCTAAGCTGAATGCTCTCTATGAATTATCTAAATTTGACGTCACTTTATCCCGCTTCGATATACGTCGCGCCATATTTCGCTACGGGGTTTCATAGACGATCAAATGCCGCCCAATGTCCAAGCTCGTGCGCCAAAAAAATGCTCCGCCGAGGCGGCAGCTCTTGATTGTCGCAGTTCTGGTCAATTATGCTTGGCAACAGCAACCCCACCACAGGGCGATAGCGGGGTATATATTGCCCCCGGGAAATTTTGTCAACGGGAATCTGACATTGGACCTATATAAAGTTTAGATAGACCGGATTGAACGAACGGAAATCGAGGGCAGCGACGCCTATACGTTCCAGTACTGGCACAACGGAGGGGAGGTTAGCACCTGGCGTTCTAAGAGTTTAGGGCCCTGCTCAAACGGCAGCGCAGGAAAATGCCTCGCGTGCCAATGCGCCGACTTAGTGGAAGGAACTTCCCTCCTGCACATAAACCGTGCGGCCGCCGACGACAGTAAGAAGGACCGTGGTCTTGGTGTACTGCGATGGAGGAATCTTTGTAAGATCGTTCGAAAGAATGATGAAGTCAGCGTATTCACCGACTTTTAGTTCACCCTTCTTCCCTTCTTCGAATTGCGCGTAGGCGGACCCAGAGGTGTAAGCGCGGATGCAGTCATCCAGCGAAATTTTTTCTTGCGGCTCCCATCCGCCCGCAGGACCGCCCTCTGGCAGCTCGCGCGTAACGCATGCGTAGAGACCGCGCATCGGGCTGATGGGCTCGACGTCGTAATCCGTGCCGAACGCAAGATGCGCTCCGCTCTTCAGCAAAGAAGCCCATGCGTACGCACCCTTGGCGCGGTCGGGACCAATCCGAGAGCCGGCCCAGCGCATGTCGCTGGTTTCGTGCGACGGCTGCATTGAAGCGATCACCTTGAGTTGAGCGAAGCGCGGCAAATCCTCCGGCGCCAAGACTTGCGCGTGTTCGATGCGGTCGCGGCGGTCGCGCGGCCCGTTGGCCTTAGCGACGGCTTCGAAGACATCGAGGGCTACGCGGTTGGCGCGGTCACCGATGGCATGAAAATTAATCTGGAAGCCGGCTTTGTCGCGCTCGATAGCCATGGCGCGAAGCTTGTCAGGATCATTGGTGAGTATCCCACTGGTGGAGGCATCATCCGAGTACGGCGCCAGCAGTGCTGCGGTGCGAGAGCCGAGAGCGCCATCGGTGAACCCTTTCAGCGCACCGGTGCGTAGCCAGGGATCGCTCGTGCCGCCTTGCGCACGCAGATTGAGCAGATCATTGGTAGGCAACATAAAGGGGAGCCACTCCGTGATGCGGAGGGTGAGCTTCCCTTCTTCCTTTAATTGCACATAAACGAGATAGTCCGCCCAGTCGGAAAAATCCTGCGCGGAGGTCACGCCGTTTTTCGCGGCATCGGCAAGAACCATTTGAATACCGCGGCGGCGCTGGTCGGATTTCAAGTCGGGAATCCTTGCGGAAACCAGGCTCATCGCGGAATCTTCTTCGAGCATGCCGGTGGCTGCGCCGTCGGCGTCGCGCTCGATCATGCCACCTGGAGGATTGGGAGTGTCCTGCTTGATTTCTCCGTGCTGCAATGCAAGCGTGTTGGCCACAGCCACGTGACCGGAAACGTGCGTCAGAAAAACGGGGTTCTTTGGCGCGACGGCATCGAGTTCCTGTTTGTTCGGGAATTTCTTATCCGGCCAGAGCGTGTGGTCCCATCCGCTGCCCGTGATCCACTCCCCTTCTTTGTGCTGCAGGACGGCATCGGCGATGCGCTTCTGCAGTTCTTCGATGCTCGTGACTCCATTCAGCCGCACGGAGAGCATGTCCGCGCCCGCGCCGCCGAGGTGCACATGCGCGTCGTTGAATCCAGGCATGACGAATTTGCCTTTGAGCTGAATAGTCTCCGCGCTCGGATCATTTCCGCCACATTCGAGGAGGACGAAATCAATTTTGCCGACACACCGGATCTTGCCATCGCGAATGGCCATGGCGTCGGCCCACGGCTGTGCAGGGTCATTCGTATATATACGTCCATGAAGATAGACGACCGTGTGCGACTCGGTCTGCGCTGACTGTGCCTTCGCTAGCACAACAAATACTCCTGCGCAAAAACTCAAAAGGACTATCCCGGCTAAATAAACTAAGCTGGTCCCGCGAATCTTCATCTCGTTTTCTCCGGAGCCACATCTGCCATTTCAAGCAGCGTGAGCAGGGCGCGCTTCAGTCCTTTTTCGCGGCCCGCTGGGTCATACCATTCCTGGAGCGAGTGTGCGCCGCCGCCGTTGCCTCCGGCGCCTATCGAAATCGCATCGATGCCCAGAGAGAGTGGAATATTTGCGTCGGTGGAAGAACGCTCGATCCGTGATTCGTTTTCCACGATAGCATCCGCAGCGCGCAACGCCGCGAGAAGCGGCGACTCTGCCGCCAATTCGCCACCGGGGCGGCTTCCGAGCAGTTCAACCTTCCATTCGAGCTTTCCTCGAGAACGATCGCGGGACGATTCCATTTCGTCGCGAACGCCGGCAGCCATGCATTCGCGCAAAGCGGATTCGAGACGCGCGAGTTCGCTTTCGCTTTCCGAGCGCACGTCGACTTTAAGGCGGGCTTCATACGGGATCGAATTTATCGAAGTACCGCCCTCAATTTGTCCGAGATTGAAAGTGGTGCGCGGCGATGCGGGAACTCTGGTGTTGATAAAACGGACGGAGCCGCGTACCAATGCATTGATCGGATTAGGCATGCCAAAGTCCGACCAACTGTGGCCGCCCGGGCCGTTGATGACCACCTCGAGCCTGCGCGAGGCAAGCGCGATCGTGGTCACGTGATCGATGCTTGCGCCGTCGAGGACGATCACGGCTTTGAGGCGGCTACGGTAAGCATCGACAAGAGCGCGCATGCCGCGGAGATTGCCTTCGCCCTCTTCGCCGACATTGCCTACGAAAAGAATGGTGCGCTGCGGTTTGATTTGCGTTTCATGAATGGCACGAGCGATGGCCGCGAGTGCGGCAAGGCCCGTGCCGTTATCGGAGATTCCAGGCGCGAGCATGCGGCTGCCTTCGTGGCGGACTTTGACGTCCGTCCCCGCCGGGAAGACCGTGTCCAAATGCGCGGAGAGTACGACGATTTCCTTTTCGTTTGCCCCGCGCAGCTCCCCGATCACATTGCCGGTGGCGTCCACCTGGACGTTCAGGCCGGCCGCGGAGAGCAGTGCCTTGAAGGCTGCGGCGCGCTGGCCCTCTTGAAAGGGAGGCGCGGGAATTTCGGTGAGGCGCGCTTGCTGGTCATTGGTCCAACTCAGATTCGCTGAGAGCCACGCCATAGCCGCACGCACCTGCGCGTTTTCGCCAAGCTGGACTGCGGAAGCGGAGCGTGTGGCGTGTCGGGCGAGAGAAGAGCGAACCGGCATAGCGAAAAGGATAACCCAAACAAGGGCGCGTTTCACTTTCCTGCTACGCGATGTTGTGCTGCTCAATGCGGTGCGGCCTCGGCGCAGAGCGCTGAGATTTCCGCGTCTGTTAAAACACGTGCCGATTGCTTGGCGGCATCGAAGATGCGATTGACGAGCGCGTCTTCGGCGGGAATCTTGTGGCGCTCGAGCCAGAAAAGCACATTGGACTTGCCGCTCATCGGGCCGATTTCGATCACCTGTTCAAGGCCGAATAAATGCGAGGGGACGCCGCTGTAAACGGAGTCGGCAAGCGCTTCGTTTCCTTTGTGGAAGGCTTTGATAATCGCCGCGGCGTGGACGCCCGTTGCTGTGCGGAAAGCATCTCGCCCAATGACGGGATAGTTCGGAGGGATGACCGTGTGCGTGGCGTGGGCAACTTTCTCACAATATTCGCGGAGCCGCGAGAGGTCTTGTTGAATGACGCCCATGAGGCGCAAATTTACGAGCATCAGCTCCATCGGCGTATTGCCGACGCGTTCGCCGAGCGAATTGGCTGCAGCGTGAACTTGATCCGCACCCGCGGCAATCGCAGCAAGAGAATTCGCAATCGCCAGGCCGCGATCGTTGTGGCCATGCCAGTCAACACGAATTTCTTCGCCGCTGGGCTTCACAACTTCTTCGATCACGAATTTCACGAGATTGTACGCGCCATTGGGAATGGCGTGGCCGACGGTGTCGCACAACACAATCGCGCTCGCGCCGCTGCGAATCGCGGTCGTGTATAGGCGTTTCACAGTGTCAGGATCGGTGCGAATCGTGTCTTCCGTGACGTACATCGACGGAAGGCCGTGATCGACCGCAAACTTCACTGCTTTTTCCGTAGTGCGCTCGAGATGATCGACGGTCCAATCTTCGACAAGGCGGCGAATGGGACTTGATCCCAGAAAAGTGGCGGCTTCGATGGCCATTCCGACACGCTGAGAAATTTCTGCAATGGGTAGAATGTCCGCCTCGATGGTTCGAGCTGCGCAGTTGGGCTTGATCTTCATCCGCTTGTTGACGATCTCGCGCGCGAGGGCTTCGACATGCTCGATGGCTCGGGGCCCAGCTCCGGGCAGACCGATGTTGAGAGAATCGATGCCCAGTGCTTCCATCAAGTGCAGGATTTCGATTTTTTCTTCGATGCTGGGATCGTGAACGGATGGATTCTGCAGGCCGTCGCGCAGGGTTTCGTCATTCAGCAGGACGCGCGTTCCCGGAGCGAGGAGCGGAGCTGCTGCTACGTTCCAATCGTAAATCCATTCGTTTTGCTGCATCAGGCTAACCTTCCCATTTTCTTCCCACGCACCTACGGCTCACGGCATGAACGACGTCGCCGCGAAACTAAAAGTCGTGATCGCGGAACATGGTCTTCAGGGCGCCGCGCACGTTTCGCAGTTTTGCAGCGAGGCCCCCGCCAAATTCGAACTTCAGAAAGGAATCAGCGGCGCGCTCCAAATCGGCACCATAACGATACCACCACGGCTTTTCGCGGCCCGGCAAGCGGTCTACATCGATATATTTTGTTTGTACCATTTCGAGCAAGCCCGCTTCGCCGTGCGTGCGGCCCCAACCGCTGGCGCCGCATCCGCCGTGCGGGGCTTCTGCAATTCCAAAATAGCTGATCGCATCATTGACCATGACTGCGCCAGCGCGGAGCCGTGCGGCAATGGCCTGGCCGCGCTTTGCATCACTGGTCCATACGCTCGCCGCGAGCGCGAAGGAGGAATCGTTCGCGCTCGCGACGGCTTCCTCGGCATCCTTCACGGACTGAACGGCGAGTATGGGACCAAACGTTTCCTCTTGAAAAAGTTTCATCGAGGAATTCACCCCAGCAATCACCGTCGGCTCAAAGAAATTTGCTCCAAGATCGGGGCGCGGCTTGCCGCCGCACAAAACTCTCGCTCCGCGCGCTACAGCATCATTGACCAGATCGCTCATGCGCTGCACATGCTGAGGCCGAATCAGCGGCCCAACGTCAGTCGCCGGATCACATCCTGGGCCAAGTCGCAGCTTTTTCGTTTTCTCGACGCAAAGCGCAAGAAACTTTTCCTCGATGGAGTGCTCCACAAAAAGCCGCTCGACGGAGAGGCATACCTGCCCGCAATTCGTGTAGCTGCCCCAAACGGCCGCGCTCGCTGCGACCTCCAGATTCGCGTCAGCGAGGACAATCATCGCGTCCTTGCCGCCCAGTTCAAGGACGCTCGGAATCAGTTTTTTGGCGCAAGCTTCGGCAACCCGCCGGCCTGTCGCGACGCTGCCTGTGAACATGATTTTGTCCGGAGCCTCATCGATTAGGGCTTGGCCAACTCCCCCGCCACCCTGAATGATTGTCATCAAATTCGCAGGAAAGCCTGCGTCCACGAAGAGTTTTTCGATCAGCGCGCCGCACTGCGGAGTGAAATCGCTCGTCTTGCAAATCACAGCGTTGCCCGCCGCCACAGCCGGAATAATCTGGCTAAGCGGAATGGCCAGCGGATAGTTCCAGGAACTAATGATGCCGATGACGCCCACGGGGTCGTAGACCAAACGGCCGGACTTCGCCTTGCCAGCGCTGCTATGGTGCGGCACACGCTCAGGGCGCAAAAGCCGCGCGCCACTCTTCGCAAAGTATTGCGCGGTGTCCAGCGCAACAAAAAGATCCGCGAAAAGCGCTTCAACACGCGGCTTGCCGGATTCCGCGACAACGACATCGGCCAGCGTATCGCGCGATGCCATTATTCGTTCTCGCAACAAGCCCAATTGCGCGCAACGCTTCCCGATAGCAACAGCGGACCATGCAGTTTGCGCTGCGCGCGCCCTTAACAGAATTTCCCGCAGCCCCGTCAGCGGTGTCGTTTCAATCTGCGCGAGTATTTTGCCGGTAGCAGGATCAATCGACGGAATCGTACCGACGGGGATGGCCGTGGCCGCCATAGTCGCGATTGTATCCGATTTTAGACGTGCGATGGAGCAGCAGGACTGGTTGGTCTTCGCTCCATCTCACATCAATGAGAGAACCAGAACTCGAGCGGTATCGTCTACTGCACCACATTGGGAGCAAACAACGACAAGTTCTCAGCCTTCCAGCGCATGGCAGCCTTTATGCGGTTCCGCCCGCTGGGATGGTCAAAGAAAATCCATTCCTCCGCAGGACTGGGGCTCATCTTGCGATACTCGCCCAGATGGATCGCAGCTCGCGCGAAGCCGTCTGGCTGGCGGCTGGCATTCAAGCCGTACATGTCCGCTTCATATTCATTTGTCCGAATGTGTGTGTTGAAAAAAGGCGTGTACACGAATGCAAACACCGAGCCCAGCAGCAGGACCAGCGGCAGGACCGCTGTATCCCCAATGCCGCGAACCTGCCAGCGCTCGCCCCAGCGAGTCAGGGCGCTTTCAAGGGACCATCGCAACAAGGCGAAGAAAACCAAAATGACTGCTGAGAAATACAACAGGTCCTTTGCAATGTGATGAAGCACATAGTGACCCATTTCGTGGCCCATCACGGACTGAATTTCTTCCGGCGTGCCGCGATGCAACAGATTGTCATTCAGAGTGATGCGCATAGTGTTGCCGAAGCCGCTGACGTTCGCGCTCATTCGTGTGGTTTGGCGCGATGCATCCATCTCGTAGACCTTGTCCACAGGAATGCCATTCGCATGCGCGAGGCTGAGGATGGGTTTCGTCACGCGCGGGTCATCGAGGATCGTGAACTTATTGAAGATCGGAAACAGAAGCACGGGTCCGATCATGACAAGGAAAACCATAAAGCACATAGAGACGGCGGCTCCCCAAATCCACCAAGTGCGCGGTGCCCGGCGAACGACACCAAAGAGCACCATCGCCGCGAGGCCCCCAATGACCATGTTTACCAGCAGCATTTCAAACTGCTCGCCCATCCAGGGACCAAACGTCTGCGTCGCGAGTCCGTACTGGCGCTCCCGGAAGTAACCTTCGTAAATCGCAAGAGGAGCGCCGAGGATCGTCGTAACGACAAGGAATTCCACCCAGTAGATCAGTGTCTGCAGCGGCTTGAAGCGCGTAATGCGTTCAGCGAGATTGCGCATCATCGCGGACCAGCGGAAATGCAGCAGCAGAAGATACAATACTGCGCCGTAAAGAAAATCCCAGAGTATCAACCAGTAGCCGCCCTCAAAGTAGTCGTTCGATTTGGCTCGCGCACTTGCAGGAATTTCGGCGAGGTACGCGTCGGTGGCGGCCTCAACGTCGAAATGGTCGGAAGATTGCGCTGCCGACGGAATCGGAATTTCATCCGGCATGGCCGTCGCGGGTTTTGCGCCAGGTCCGGGTGTTTGTTGCGCGTGCGAGCCGCTCGCGCCTGCGAACAAAGCAAGCGCGAGACAAGCCAGAATCAGAATGTTGCGGTGGTTCATCATTATTTCCTCAATAAAGTTGTTGTTTCGAACGTGTGCAGGTCCAATACGGACAGGCCGCCGAAAAAGTTTCCCAGGAAACAAAAATTCGGAGGGAACAGTCACTAGACGACCAATCACGCAGATTATTTCAGGAGGCCCTCGGAAATTATCGCGGGAATCGCTAAGGCTCGCCAATGCGCCAGGGTCCGTCGTGCATCACTTGCACCATGCAGAGTCCCTGCGGGGGCACGGTCGGGCCCGACTTGGAGCGATCTCGCAGTTGATACAGGCGCGTAATATCGTCGGGCACTAGCTTGCCTCGGCCAACATCGAGCAGCGTGCCAACCATCTTGCGAACCATGAAGCGCATGAACGACCGGCCACGCACGGTGTAAACAAGCTCTTCGCCGTCGTCGCTGCGAACAATATCGCTCGCATAAATCTCACGCACCGTGGAGCGCTCTTTATCGTCGTCTTCGGAACCCGTGGACGCAGCGAACGCCGCGAAATCGTGCGGACCCACAAAGCGAGAGGCGGCGATGCGCATGGCCTCTTCGTCGAGTGGAAACGGATAGTGCAGTACATAACGCCACACCGCCGGCGGAACAACTTTGCCGCGATACAAACGATAGCGGTAAATCTTCCCGAGCGCCGACCACCGCGCGTGAAATTCCGGTCCCACTTCCTCGGCGCCTACAATACGAATCGCGGAAGGCAGCAATGCGTTCAGCGCACGCTGGAATTCAGCCGCCGATAAACCCGATTGCGTTCGAAAGCTGGCAACTTGCCCGAGCGCGTGCACGCCCGCGTCCGTGCGCCCCGCGCCATTTACCATTACATTCTCCTGCGTGAGCTGGCGCAAGACGCTGGAAATCTCTCCCTGAATCGTGGGCTTATCTGACGATTGAATCTGCCAACCGTGAAAGTCCGTCCCGTCGTAAGCGATCGTGATCTTGAAATGGCGCATGAATGGAAAGTGTTCTACCTACAGCGATCAATTTTCAGAAGCGTCGTCAGGTCTGGCAAGTGCTTTGGGTGGGTCACATTCAAGGAGCCGAACGCGCGAATCGGCTACCCGGCTTCACGGCCGCGCCGCCCTCGCGGCACAAAGGACAATCTTCGGGTTCATATTTGGCGATGGGCAGGTCCAACAAAGCCTGTGTCTCGACGCCGAGCTCCAACGTGCCGCCGCTGCGATCGATCAAAGCTCCTGCTGCGATGACTCGCCCGCCAGCTTCTTCGACGACTCGAATCGTTTCCTGTGTTGAGCCACCGGTCGTCCAGACATCCTCGACCACCAGAACATGCTCATCCGGCTTGAGCGAAAATCCGCGCCGCAAAGTCATCGTACCGCTGCCGTCGCGCTCGGCAAAAATCGCCGGCACTCCCCTGCCCGCAGTGCCTTTTGGTTCAGGTAAAGCCCGCGCGACTTCCTGCCCGATAATCACTCCGCCCAGCGCCGGCGAAACCACGGCGTGGATCACGGCATCGGAAAATAGCGCCGCCAGAGCCTGCCCAAGCTTCTCAGCGATCCGGGGATACTGCAGCACAAGCGCACATTGCACGTACGTTCCGCTGTGCATTCCGCTGGAAAGCTCAAAATGCCCGTGCCGGATGGCTCCGGCGGACTCAAACATACGCAGCAGTTCTTCTCTTGAGAGCATCATTTTCGCCAGCCGCAAATTACCGCTAAACATCGATTCGTGAGCAGCCTAGCCGCCGTGCGCCGCGTTGTCAAGGAATCCAGCGCCTGCTAAACTTCCGGTCGAGTTCCCGGAGAGCGCCGAGACTTTCCGGTCGCTTCCTGGGTCGAAACGGTGATGGATTCCTCTGAATAGACCTATCTCTCAGCCACAACGCCGATGCTTTCCTTCCATGTGGCAAGAAACCTTCCAACCTAGTGTACCAACGGCTGTTCGGAGCACGTTCCACACTGTCAGTACGAATCGAATCAGTCTGAACCAAATACGTCCCGCAGGGACAGAATCTCGAGGAATAAAATTGTCATGACGACTCTATGGGGCCGCCTCACAAATTTCTTTTTGGTTGCTAGCAAAAGGCAACTCCGTCTGCCGCCGGGCCGGAAGCAGCGCGCTTTGCTCGCTGCCAGATCATCGCTCGCCCTCTTGATGGCCGCGCTTCTTGTCGCGGGTCCGCTTTCGCCGGCATTTGCTCAGAGCCCCGCGCAGAATCCTCCATCGAACCCAGCCCCCGCACCATCCGCTGCGCCGCCGGACACACCCATCGCTCCCGTGAGTTCCCTGGGCCTTGCGAAATATAATTACACGAATGGCCCGCGAGCATTCCCAAGTCTCCTCAAGCCATACCAACAGATTCAAATCGATCAGCCAGTCATCACCAATTCTCCGCGGCTCGACCAACTGATTCACGATGGCAAGTTGGTGCTAAGCCTCCAGGATGCCGTCGAACTCGCCCTGGAAAACAGCATGGACATCGCCGTCCAGCGCTACTATCCGTGGATCGCGGACGCTTCGATCCTCAAAACCAAGGCGGGCGCCCCGGGATATTCCACTCCGGGCAGCTCGCTCAGTTCATCCACGGCGAACCTTACTAGCCTCTCTTACGACCCAATACTTACAGGCTCAGTGGGCATCACTTCTGCCTCGACGCCCGTCAACAATCCGTTTACGTCGGGAACGGGTGCAGCCGGCGCCTTGGATCTCTTCACGCATACCACGCAATTCAATACTCAGTATTCCCAGAACTTCGAGACAGGGACCAGCGTGTTCGCCAGTTGGAACAACACGCGCGGCAGTTCGAACTCAGCGGAGAATTTCTTTAACCCGGCCGTTGAGTCCACCCTGACGATTGGCTTCTCACAATCGCTCTTGAACGGCTTTGGAATCACCGTGGGTACACGCAACATCCGCATCGCCAAAAACAATCGAAAAATCGCGGATTGGGCTTTTGCTCAGCAGGCCATCACCACGATTACGAACACCATCACGGCCTACTGGGAACTCGTCTACGCGCGCGCAAACGTCAAAGTGAACGAACAGGCCGTCACCGTTTCTCAGAAACTTTACAATGACAATAAAAAACAGCTCGACGCCGGCACCATGGCGCCGCTGGACGTGACTCGCGCGAAATCCGAACTGGCGACCGACCGCCAGAATCTCATCGTGGCGCAAACCGCCCAGCTTCAAAATGAGCAGATCCTGAAAAATGCCATCACCAAAAACCCACTGGCTCCCAATGTGGTGAACGTCGAGATCATCACTTCGGATCAACCAAAGCAACTTGCCGCGATCGAAAATTCGTCTTTCGAGGATTCCATCAAGGAAGCGTTTGCCCAGCGGCCCGAGCTGCAGGAGCAACTCTACAATTTGAAGAACTCAGACATTGATATCGAGGCCACACGCAAGGCGCTGCTGCCCACTCTCACACTAGGTGCGCAATACAGCTCCGTCGGTTTGGCAGGCAATTCGCCCATCAGTGGTACGCCCACGATAACGAGCAGCGGCGTGCCCATTGTCGACGCCAACGGCAACCCAATCACCGTGGATGTCAACGGAGTCGCAACCCCAATCTTTGAATCTTTAAGCACTCCGACCATCACGGGCACAACCCAGCAGGGTTTTGGAACGGCCCAAAACCAAATTTTCCACAATCGCTTCCCAGAATATTCCGCGCAGCTGAGTCTGAGCCTCCCCCTGCGCAACCGTTCCGCACAGGCTGATAGCGCTCGCGCCATCCTCGCCCAGCGCCAGCAGGAAGCCATGCTGCAACAGTTGAAAAACGCCGCGCTACTCGATGTCCGCAACACGTATATCGCGCTGACGCAGGACCGCGCCCAAGTGGACGCCGCCAGCGAAGCACGCCAACTTCAACAGGAGACGTTTGACGCGGAGCAAAAAAAATACAGGCTGGGTGCGTCGACGGTCTACAACGTTATTCTCACCCAGCGCGACCTCATCACCGCGCAAGGCACGGAACTCCGCGCGCTCGCCAATCTCGAAGAGGCCAAAGCCAACTATGAACGCGCGCTCGGGCGCACGCTCGACGTGAACCACGTCACCATTGCCGACGCCAAATCCGGCGAAATCGAACGAGACACACTGATCCCCGGAACGCTGCACGGCAAGGTCGTAGGCACGGAAGACCTCTTCAGGGCTGGAGGCATGCGCTAGCTCGAAAGTGAAGCCGCGCCGAGGCTTCCTCGGTCCCGTCTGACGCGGCCTCCTATTTTTCTCAGATGTTTCGGGGCGCGAGCTAACCTGCCTCTCCCTATGCGGGGCTCGCGCCGCAGGCCTCGATTTTTCCCTGAACTTCGCCAAATCCTTGTCTTCCCTACCCCGCGTCCATTATCCTCAATATACCTAACGCGGTCGCGTTTCTGGCTCAAGGCACAGGGTTTATTGCTCCACGTGCCCCCAAATCCAGCCCGCAAATGAAACAAAATCCATAGTTCGAGCGTTTTACAATGTTAGGTCAAAATACAAACGTCCCGCAGGGACAGAATCTCGAGGGGAAAGATCAATATGAAGACACTGAGGGCGACCTTGAAGCGGTCCATCTTGGGGGCAGCCACCCGTAGGACCGCTTCGCAATGGGCCCGATCGCTGTTTGCTATCGTTATGGCATGCCTTCTGGCCGGGGGACCTGCTTTTGCGCAGAGCCCGGCTCAAGATCCGCCGGCCAGCCCCGCGCCAGCGCCCACCACGACGTCTACTGGGGCCACTATCGCGCCAGTCTCTTCGTTGGGCGTTGCGGCCCACAATTACACCCATGGGGCACGGTCCTTCCCAAACATTCTCAAGCCTTATGAATCACAGCACGTCGACCCACCCGTGCTCATCAACTCCCCTCGCATCGATCAGCTCATTCACGACAACAAGTTGCAGATCAGCCTCCAGGATGCCGTCGAATTGGCGCTCGAAAACAGCATGGATATCGCCGTCCGGCGCTACTATCCCTGGATCTCCGACGCCGGGCTCCTTAACGCCCAAGCTGGCAACACGGGCTTTGGCACGCCCGGAGCGCAGATCGTCGCTTCCTCCGCCGCGATTAACCCGTACGTCTTCTTCGTTCAGAACTTCGATCCATTGGTCACGAGCAGCGCTTCGGTTGCTGACATCACCACGCCCATCAACAACCCATTTACTTCGGGCGCTGGCGTCACTACCGGCGCTGCCTCCGTTACCTCGCACTCTACTCAATTTAATAATCAGTATTCGCAGACCTTTGAGACCGGAACAAACTTCCAGGTAAACTGGAACAACAACCGCAGCAGCGCCAACATCGCCAATTTCTTCAATCCGTATGTGAGTTCCGCGCTTTCCGTTTCTATCTCTCAGCCGCTTTTGAACGGATTCGGCAGGCAGATGTGGACTCGCAACATCCGCATCGCCAACAACAACCGCAAAATTGCCGATTGGGATTTTGCTCAACAGGCCATTACAACCATCACCAACACCATTACGGCTTATTGGGAGCTCGCGTACGCCAGGGAAAACGTCAAGGTCAACCAACAAGCTGTCGCTGTTTCCCAGAAACTTTACGAAGACAACAAAAAGCAGCTTGAAATCGGCAGCCTCGCACCTCTCGACGTGACCCGTTCGGAATCTGAAGTCGCTACCAACACGGGAAACCTTATCCTGGCTCAGACGACCCAGCTCCAGGACGAGCAAACGCTGAAAAATTATATTTCCAAAGACCCGCTCGCTCCGAATCTTATCAACGTGGAGATTATTCCTACGGATAAGCCATCGCAGCCCGCTACCATTGAAGCAGCATCCTTTGAAGATGCCATCAAGGAAGCTTTTGCCAAACGGCCGGAACTTCAGGAAGAGGTCTACAATCTCAAGAACGCCGACATTGACGTTCGGGCTACCAAGAACGCCCTCCTCCCCTCACTGACTGCGAACGCGTTCTATCAGTCCAACGGGCTGGCAGGAAATAGTCCCATCCCTGGCACAACGTCTATCATTAGCACTGGCGTCCCCATCGTGGATGCCAACGGCAATCCCATCTCCGTGAATGTCGGCGGCGTGGCGACTCCCATCTTCCAGTCGACAACTGTTACCCCGAGCGCGGGTACGCTCAAGCAGGGCCTCGGAACTTCACAGAGCCAAATCTTTCACAATGACTTCCCTGAGTATGCTGCCCAGCTGACTTTGACGCTCCCTCTTCGCAACCGTGCTGCCCAAGCCGAGCACGTTCGTGCTCTCCTCACGCAGCGGCAGATGGAAACGTCGATGCAGCAACTGCGAAACGCCGCGCTGCTCGACGTTCGCAACAGTTATATCGCGCTCACCCAAGACCGCGCCCAAGTTGCGGCAGCCAGCAAGGCACGCGAATTGCAACAGCAGACGTTTGACGCCGAACAAAAGAAATACCAATTGGGTGCCTCGACCGTTTACAACGTCATTTTGACGCAACGCGACCTCATCACCGCCCAAGGCTCGGAACTTCGCGCGCTAGCCAATCTCGAAGAGGCCAAAGCCAATTACGAACGCGCTCTCGGTCGGACACTCGACGTGAACCACGTCACCATCGCCGATGGCAAGACTGGCGAAGTCGAACGCGAGACTCTGATCCCTGGCACTCTCCATGGAAAAGTCGTCGGTACAGACGAGCTCATCAAGAGTTTGAGCGCTGGAGGCCAACGCTAACTTCTTCAGCGAGGCCGGAGAGAAGCAACCAACTCTCCGGCCTCGCTCTTTTTCTCTCTGCTGACTTCTGCGCCCCGCTCTTCTCCGGTCCTCTTGCCCCGCTTTTCGCTTTCGCTTAGCATGGAATTCTCTCTTGTTTTGCACTTTGCTTTCGAACGCGCGTAGATTGAGAGCGCCAGACCATGAGCGATAAGGTCAAAGGAACGACCACGACCGTCACGACCGGCGACGCTCCAACGCCCCCTCGCCAGCCTTCGGCGCAAGAACGCGCCTGGGAAGTAAACACTCTCCGCCCCACACTCGAAAAAAGTCCCGAGCGGCAAACAGAATTCACGACCATTTCCGGATACCCGATCCGGCGACTTTACACTCCCGCTGATCTTCCCGGATGGGATCCTAATCGCGATTTGGGTTTCCCGGGTGAGCCTCCCTACACCCGCGGCATTCATTCCACGATGCATCGCGGCCGTCTCTGGACGATGCGCCAGTTCGCCGGCTTCGGCACTGCGGAAGACACCAATCAGCGCTTCCGCTACCTTCTGGCGCAAGGCCAGACCGGTCTCTCCACAGCCTTCGATCTGCCCACTCTGATGGGTTATGACTCCGACCATCCACTCTCCGAAGGTGAAGTCGGCAAATGCGGCGTAGCCATCAGTTCGCTCGCCGACATGGAAGTGCTCTTCGACAAAATTCCGCTGGCCAATGTCACAACTTCCATGACCATCAATTCCCCCGCCGCGGTCATCTGGGCCATGTACCTCGCTGTCGCCGAAAAGCAAGGCGCGGACTGGAAAAAGCTTTCGGGCACTCTGCAAAACGACATCCTGAAGGAATACATCGCGCAAAAGGAATACATCTATCCGCCCGAGCCGTCGATGCGCCTGGTGATCGACACCTTCGAATTTGGCGTGAAGAACACTCCGAAGTTCAATCCCATTTCGATCAGCGGCTATCACATCCGCGAAGCTGGCTCTACGGCAATTCAGGAATTGGCGTTCACTCTGCGCGACGGAATGGAGTATGTCGAATATGGAATGCGCCGCGGACTGGACGTGGATCAATTCGTCCCACAGCTCTCTTTCTTTTTCAATGCGCATAACGACTTTTTCGAAGAAATCGCCAAGTACCGCGCGGCTCGCCGCATCTGGCACAAAGCGATGGTCGAGCGCTATGGCGCCAAGAACGCGCGGACTTGGGCGCTGCGTTTCCACACACAGACGGCTGGTTGCTCGTTGACCGCCCAGCAGCCATACAACAACGTGGTGCGCACGGCGCTCCAGGCGATGGCCGCCGTTCTCGGCGGAACCCAATCTCTGCACACCAATTCGTTGGATGAAGCCTGGGCTCTGCCCACCGAATTCGCCGCCACCATCGCGCTACGCACGCAACAAATCATTGCCCACGAAACCGGTGTGACTAACACGGTTGATCCACTAGGCGGATCGTATTTTGTCGAGACGCTGACCAACGAAGTCGAGCGCGGCGCGTGGGACTACATCGAAAAAATCGACGCCATGGGCGGTATGGTCCCGGCCATCGAACGCAGTTACCCGCAACGCGAAATCGCGGAAGCCTCTTACAAATATCAGGTGGCGGTGGATAAAAAAGAAAAAATCATCGTCGGCGTAAACGATTACGTCGCACAAGAAAAGCCACTCGACATTCTGCAAATCGACGAAAGCGTCGCTCATCGACAAGCCGAGCGCCTCTCGAAACTCCGCGCCGACCGCTCCAAAGCAGAAGTCGACCGCCGCCTAAACGCCCTCCGCAAAGCCGCCGAGGGCAAAGACAACCTAATGCCCTTGCTCTTCGACGCCGTAAAATCCTACGCCACAGTAGGCGAAGTCTGCGACACCCTCCGCGAAGTTTTCGGCACCTACGAAGAGGTCGCCATCACATGAGCTCCCTATTCTCCGTGACCTCTGTGTACTCCGTGTTAAAATAAACTTTAATGAATAGCACAGAATTGACCCGCAGTATCATTGGCGCTGCAATTGAAGCCGACAAACTCCTGCTTGCAAGTTGCTCGGCATCATCTGCTTCTTCTTTGCTCTCTGCGCACTCTGTGTCTCTGCGTTTAGCTTTCTTATGACCGATTTCAACTCACCCACGCTATAATCGGAGCAGCGATCGCGGTCCATCGCGAACTTGGACCAGGACTACTTGAGGCAGTTTACGAAGAATGTCTTTGTCACGAACTAACAATCGGCAATGTTCCGTTCGAGCGCCAAAAACCAATCCCAGTGGTCTACAAGGGGGCGAAGCTCGATTGCGGATACCGAGCAGATATCCTTGTTCTAAAGCGAGTCATTGTCGAGATTAAAGCGATAGCCTCGGTCGCTCCGATCCACGATGCCGTCATGTTGACCTATCTTCGGCTCTCCGGATGTAAGATAGGCTTACTAATCAACTTCCACTCAGCCGTCTTGAAAGATGGCGTCAAGTGCTACGTATGGAAGTAGTTGCATCGGATGCGGAAAAAGAAACACTAAACGCAGAGACACAGAGGACACAGAGAAGACCGATGCCTGAAAAGAAAATTCGAGTGCTGATTGCCAAGCCCGGCCTGGATGGCCACGACCGCGGCGCAAAGATAATCGCGCGCGCCCTGCGCGATGCCGGCATGGAAGTGATCTACACCGGCCTCCGCCAGACTCCTGAGATGATTGCCTCTGCCGCTGTCCAGGAAGACGTCGACGTCATCGGCCTCTCCATCCTTTCCGGCGCGCACAACACCATCTGCCCGCAACTCATGAACCTTCTACGCGAAAAAGGGATGAACGATGTAACCGTTCTCGTTGGCGGCATCATTCCCGAAGCCGACATTCCCGCCATGAAACAATCCGGCATCGCGGAAATTTTCTTGCCGGGCACGTCCACCCAAGACATCGTCGCCTTCATCCACAAGCGCCTGGCCCGCTGAGGCCGCAACTGGAAGCGTCGCTTATCCCAATATCTTTTCGAATTTGACGCGCGTGTAAAGCACTTGAAAACCCTGCTGCACAATATTCCGCTGAGAAATACTGCCAGGCTGCGCGATACTGACAGCGAGGTCGCTCCCTGCCTGCGACGCTCGCGCCAAGCGCCTTTGCAGTAGCGCGGTTTGCACGCCGCGCCGGCGCGCCACCGGCAACGTACTCGCGCCAAACAATCCCGCCACACCGTCGTGCAACGCCAGCGTCCCACCTCCAGCGATTTTCCCATCGACGCGCGCCAGGTAACATTCCGTCTTGGGCCCGAACGCAAACAGCTTCATCACTTCGAGCAGTTCTTGCGACACCGGAAACTTTTCCGCAAATCCTTGTGATACCGTCAGCGTCCACAAATCGATCTGGTCCTTGCCGATTTTTTCTATCGCCACGCCTTCAGGAGACTCGGGGCACGTCTCGTCCGGGCTCACCATCCGAGCCATCACATTCGAAAATTCCGTGACGCGATAGCCGCGCTGCCCGAAGTTCTCGATAAAAGTTGGATCGGCCAGCGGACACGTCTCCACGCGCACCGTTTCGTCGCGGCTTCGGTAAAACTCCTCCAGCCGATCGAACTCTTCTCCGCTCACCGGCCCATCGAGCCCCATTCCCACAGCTTGCGTGATCGGCGAATCCTTCCCGCAATACACCGCAAACCCGCCCGCAACGCGCCGCACTGCCGCTCCGCTTGCCGGACGGAATCGCCCCAAAGCCTCCGCGCATTCCACCGCGGCCTGTGCCTCGGCAAGCTCCACGCGCCGAGCCAGCTCCAAATTCAAAAGTAACTCTCGCATGTTTGGTTTTTAATTCTTACCCTTGTCCCGGTTCTGGTACTTATCCCTAACTTGACGCATTATAACCCTAACACGCTTCTTCTGTGCCGCTTCCGCTTCGGGATTTACTTTTCGCAATAAAAACTCCCGCTCGCGCTGCAGCTTGCGCCAGCTTTCCAACCGGTCCGCGTCAAGAATACCCGAAGCGAGAGCCGCTTGCACCGCGCAACCGGGTTCGCTCTGATGCTGACAATCGGTGAATCGGCATTGCGAAGCGACTTCATCGACGTCCGCGAACGTTTGCGTCAATCCTTCCGCCGCGTTCCACAGCTGCAGCTCGCGCAGCCCCGGCGTATCAATAATCATCGCGCCGCTTGGTAGCACAAAAAGCTCGCGCGAAGTGGTTGTATGCCGCCCGCGGCTGTCGCTTTCCCGCACCGCAAAGGTAGTTTGCCGCTCCTCTTGCAACAGACGATTCACTAGCGTGGACTTCCCTACTCCGGACGATCCAAGAAGCACAATTGTCTGTCCCTTCAGAAAGCTGGCCGCGAGCGCCGCCACGCCATCCCCATTCTTCGCACTCACCAGATATACCGGCGCACCCAGGGCTACGGCTTCAATCTGCGCCATGACTTCTCCTGGCTCCGCGCACGTATCAGCTTTGTTTAGCACAATCGCCGGACGCGCGCCCGACTCCCAGCATTGCGTCATATACCGCTCGATGCGCCGCACATTGAAGTCGCCATCCAACGCCGCCACGACCAGCGCCACATCAATATTCGCAACGATCACCTGCTCCGTGATTTGTTTCCCAGGAATTTTGCGCACAAATCGGCTGCGCCTCGGCAGAACGCGCTGAATCACCAGATTCGCCTGCCCCGTGCGCACTTCCGCCGCGACCCAATCGCCCACCGCTGGCCAATCTGCCCCTGCCTCCGAATCCTTCCGCAGTTTCCCGGAAGGCTCCCCCCAACACTCTTCGAAATCTCCCGCCACGCGCCACAAGCCTCGATGTTGCGACACCACGCGCGCCGGTACGCAGTCTTCTCCCTTGCATTCAACCCACTGCGCTTCAAAATATGCATCCCACCCTAAATCCTGAATTAACACTTGAAAATCCTCCCGCCACCCGCAAGCGGCAATGCGCATGCGCTCCGGAAAAAATCCGGCAGCGCAACGCGGCTGTGCGCGCGCCTCAACGAAACTCGTGAACGAATATTTTCCTCGTTCGGCGAACGCAGTGATTCAGCTATGGACAAAAAAGGAGGAGCGGCTAGTTCTTGCGGCGAAATCGTTTGACTAATTTGAAGGCTCGCCGGAGACACACCCGCCCAGGACAACTTCGACAAGGGTTTTCACAGGCGCCTCCGACAACAAGATTCAGTGCCAATGCAGCACTGTCACTACAAATTGTAGACACTCACCACGGAATCGTCAACGTAACCGTGTCGTGCTGCATACTCGCGGAAACGCGCGGCGGACCGTATACTGTTCCCCTTGGCGTGCGACGGAGCATCAGCGCGCCGGTGTGAATCCCTGCGCGAGGTCTGCGAGTGGCTGCGTCCGTCCTGAAAACCAGCGTGAAGGCGAAGTCGCCCGACTTCGAAAAAAACCACCGCCGCATCGTTGATCTCCTCACAAGAATAAAGAACGAAGAAGAACAGATTCGCCAGGGTGGCGGCGCAAAAGCCATCGAATCGCAACACAAAAAAGGCCGGCTCACGGCGCGCGAACGTATCGCCAAACTGATCGACCCCGGCTCGCAATTCTTCGAGTTGAGCATTTTCGCCGCCTACGAAATGTACACGGAGTGGGGTGGAGCGCCCTCGGCAGGAACCATCACCGGACTGGCAAAAGTTTGCGGGCGCACGTTCATGCTCATCGCCAACGACGCGACAGTGAAAGCCGGCGCGTTTTTCCCGATGACCGCGAAAAAAGTCATCCGCGCCCAAAATATCGCCATCGAAAATCATATCCCCACCATTTATCTTGTGGACTCCGCTGGGGTATTTTTGCCGCTGCAGGAAGATGTTTTCCCCGACACGGACGATTTCGGCCGCGTCTTTCGCAACAACGCGGTGATGAGCGCGATGGGCATTCCCCAGCTCGCCGCCATCATGGGCATGTGCGTGGCTGGCGGAGCGTATCTGCCGCTGATGTGCGATCACATCCTGATGACGGAAGGCTCGGGATTATTTTTAGCCGGTCCCGCGCTGGTGCAAGCAGCCATCGGACAAGTCACTTCCGCCGAAGACTTGGGCGGCGCAAAAATGCATTCGCAGATCAGCGGCACGGTCGATTTTCGCGAACCGGACGACGACGCGTGCATCGCCAGAATTCGCGCTCTGGTCGATAAAATGGGCGCGGCAAATCCTTCACCCTTCAGCCACGTTGCCGCCCGTGAACCGCTCTATCCAGTCGATGAAATTTACGGAATTTTCTCCAGCGATCCTGCCAAGCAATACGACATGCGCGAAATCATCGCGCGCATCGTGGACGGCAGCGAGTTTGAAGAATATCGCGCCGAATACGGCGAAACAGTTCTTTGTGGTTACGCGCGCATCGGCGGCTGGGCCGTCGGCATCGTTGCAAATCAGAAAAAACACGTGCAAACCCAAGCGCGCGGTTCCGACCAGAAACGCATGGAGTTCGGCGGCGTGATTTACACCGAGTCCGCCGAAAAAGCAGCCCGCTTCATTCTCGATTGCAATCAGAACCGCATTCCCCTAATTTTTCTGCACGACGTCAACGGCTTCATGGTCGGCAAAGACGCCGAGTGGAGCGGCATCATCCGCGCCGGCGCAAAAATGGTCAACGCCGTAGCCAACAGCGTCGTCCCAAAAATCACAGTAATTTGCGGTGGCAGCTTCGGCGCCGGCAACTACGCCATGTGCGGCAAAGCCTACGATCCGCGCTTCATGTTCGCCTGGCCCACAGCAAAGTTCGCGGTAATGAGCGGCGACGCCGCCGCGAACACTCTCGCCGAAATCAAACTCAAGCAACTCGAGCGCGAAGGCAAAAAGGTAGACGAAAAAGTTCGTGCTGAACTCGTCGCTTCCGTCAAAGCCTCCTACGAAAAGCAAACCGATCCGCGTTACGCCGCCGCCCGCCTGTGGGTCGACGCCATCATCGATCCCGCCCACACCCGCGACGCCCTGATCAGCGCCCTAGAAGCCGCCGCCCTCAATCCCGACATCCGCGAATTCAAAACCGGCGTTCTACAAACTTGAAGAGGTCAACAGTCGACAGTTGAAAGTCGAAAGTAAGAACAAACATTAGGAATTAGGACACCGATGCAGCGATTTACGGAACTAAAGGTTTGGCAGCGCAGTCATTCTCTGGTGCTTAGCGTCTATCGCATGACAACAGGTTTCCCCCAAAACGAACGATACGGACTGATTTCGCAGGTACGCAGATCTGCGTTGTCCGTTCCTACAAACATCGCAGAAGGCTCAAAAAGGATTACAAGCAATGAGTACGCACGCTTTTTGAACATCGCAGAGGCCTCCTTGGCCGAAACAGAATATCTGCTCATGGTCAGCCGGGATTTGGGATACATCACACCGATTATGGCTGAGAAGTCGTTCGTCGAAATCTCTGAAATTTCGCGAATGCTTCATGGGCTGCGCAAGAAGGTTGAAGCTGCAGGACGAACTACCACAACGGGGCCAACTGGCTCAGGAGCCACTCACTAATGTTCTTTTTTCTTCACTTTCGACTATCAACTGTCGACTGTCGACCTCTTTCCTTACGCGCCGAGGCTAAATGGAACCTGTAAAACTGATCGAATGTCCGCGCGATGCATGGCAAGGTTTGCCGGACTTTATTCCTACAGAGTACAAGTCTGAATATCTCAAACAACTTGTATCCGCGGGGTTCAGGCACATTGACGCCGTTAGCTTCGTTTCGCCGAAACACGTGAAGCAGATGGCCGATAGCGAAGATGTCATGGCGAAACTCATCACTTCCCTGCCCGACGAAACTGAGCGGCCAGAGATAATTGGAATTGTCGTGAACGAGAAGGGTCTAGAACGAGCGCTCGCAACTCCTGGCGTTACGACCATTGGCTATCCCTATTCAATCTCCGCTTATTTTCGCCGAGCGAATGCCAACATGACGAAGAACGAGTCACGCTTGCTCGTCGAAAAACTGCGCAAAGACACTCTGGCCTCAAAAAAGGATCTCGTAGTCTACATTTCGATGGCCTTCGGCAACCCGTACGACGAGCCGTGGGGAGCGGAAATCGTCACGGATGCGCTCGACTGGCTCAAAGGAATTCGCGTGCGCACAGTCTCGCTTGCGGATACGGTCGGCACCGCTTCGCCAGAACTAGTCGGCGGACTGTATCGCGAACTAAAAGAACACTCCGCCGGAATGGAACTCGGCGTTCACCTTCACAGCCGCCCCGAAGATGCCGAAGCAAAAATTCTCGCGGCTTACGAAGCAGGCTGCCGCCGATTCGATAGCGCCCTAACCGGCCTCGGCGGCTGCCCGTTTGCCGGTGACAATCTGGTCGGCAATATCGCTACGGAAGACGTTCTAGCCGCGCTGAAAAAAGCCGGTGCCGATCCGGGCATCGACTCCTCGCGCCTCGGAACCCTGCTCGCCATGACCAACGAGATTCGCGCGAAGTATGCACACGCCCCCCTTGTGAATTAGAATCCTTTCACCGGGCGAACGTACCTTGTAGTGGCGCAGCATGCTGCGCGAGCCCAACCCGGACGTCAGCCTGCGGCCGTTTTTTGTAGCACTCTCGCACATCGTGCGCAACGCAGAAGCCTCGGAAATGGAAACATGGAGCGCCGAAATGTATGAAACACTGACACTGGAATTCACCGGCCAACTTGCCACGCTCACCCTCAACCGCCCCGACAAACGCAACGCTATAAACTCCAAAATGGTCTCCGAGATCCAATCCGCACTCGATGAGATTGAAAACGGCCGCACAAGAGTCGCCATCGTCACCGGCGCCGGCAAATCCTTCTGCGCCGGCATGGACCTCGAAATGCTCTCCGACATCGCCAACCAATCTTCCGCGGAAAATATGGACGACTCTCGCCGCATGGGAAAAATGTTCCGCCGCATCTGGGGTTTTTCGAAGCCGCTGATCGCCGCTGTGAACGGCGCCGCGCTCGCCGGGGGCTGCGGCATCGCGACGCTCTGTGACTTCACGCTCTCAGTTCCGGAAGCGAAATTCGGCTACACCGAGGTAAAAATCGGATTTCTGCCCGCCATAGTCTCCGTCTTCCTGACGCGCCAAATCGGCGACAAACAAGCACGCAATTTATTATTGACAGGCCGCCTGGTCGAAGCCACGGAAGCCTTAAGCCTGGGGCTTGTCACCGAAGTCGTCCCGCGCGAACAATTGATGCAGCGCGCGCATGAATTGGCAGACGTGCTAATCGCCGCCAGCCCCGTAAGCCTCACACGCGCCAAGCGCCTGCTGACCTCAGCGGCGTCTGCAAGCGTGGATGAAGACCTGGAACGCGCCATCCTGGAAAACGCGCGCATCCGTTGCACCGCCGACTTCAAAGAAGGTCTCGCATCCTTTCTCGAAAAACGCAAACCCGTTTGGAGCACGGACCTGGAATGATCCACTCCAGCGAGCATCCAGATTCACAGGACATGAGAATGATCGAATACCACGACGCAACCGTACGTGTGCGCTACGCCGAAACCGACCAGATGGGCGTGGTCTACCACGCCAATTATCTGGTGTGGTTCGAAGTCGGCCGCGTCGAGCTGATCCGCGCTCTGGGTATCGAGTACAGCCGCATGGAAAAAGAAGACGATTGCCACATCGTGGTTGCCGACGCGCATTGCCGCTATCTCCAATCCGCCAAATACGATGAAGTCCTGCGCATTCGCACCCGCATCGCGGAATCGCGCAATCGCATCGTGAAATTTTCCTACGAGGTCATTCGCGACGCGGACGGCAAAGTGCTCGCGACCGGAGAAACAACGCACATCATTTGCGGAAGCAACGCCCGTCCGAAACTGCTGCCCGCAAAATATCATGATGTTTTTAAGTCCGTCGTGGCGCCGCAGCCCGATCGGAGCGAAATATGAGCGCCACTGCGAACATTCAACTAAACGGGAACGACCTGACGTTCGAACAACTTTATCGCGTGGCTCTGCACGGCGACGCTGTGAGCCTTTCTCCAGCTGCCATCGAGCGCATGAAGAACTCCCGCGCCGTCGTCGATCACCTCGTCGCTTCAGGGGCCACCGCGTACGGCATCAACACAGGATTCGGCAAGCTGGCATCGGTACGCATTTCGCCCGAACAAGTCCGCAACCTGCAAGTAAATTTAGTACGCTCGCATTGTTGTGGCGTAGGCGAGCCTCTAGGCGAAGCCGAAACCCGCGCAATGATGCTGCTGCGCGCGAATGCTCTTGCAAAGGGATTGAGCGGAGTCCGGCCGCTGATCGTCGAGACGCTCTGCGCGATGCTGAATGCAAAAGTACATCCAGTCATTCCATCGCAAGGATCGGTCGGCGCTTCCGGCGATCTCGCTCCTCTCGCCCACTTGGCGCACGTTGTGATCGGCGAAGGCCGCGCCGCGTACAAAGGTGAAATCCTGGATGGCGGCGAAGCCCTCCGTCGCGCAGGAATCAAACCCGTCGCGCTGGAAGCAAAAGAAGGTCTCTCCTTACTCAACGGCACGCAAGGCATGCTAGCCCTTCTAAGTCTTGCCCTTCGCGATGCGGACATTCTGATCGACAGCGCCGATGTTGCTGCCGCTCTTTCGCTCGACGCATTGCGCGGCAGCCCAGGCGCGTTTGATGCGCGCATCATGCACGCCAGAGCCTACGCGGGCGCCGCGACGACAGCCCGGAATCTTGCCCACCTAAACGAAGGCAGCCAAATCCGCGAGTCCCACCGCTCCCCGGAAAAAGATCCACGCGTGCAGGACGCGTATAGCGTCCGCTGCACGCCGCAAGTCCACGGAGCTGTACGCGATTCGCTGGCCCAAGCGCGCGAGATGGCCGCAGTGGAACTCAACAGCGCAACAGATAATCCTCTGGTCTTTGTTAAAGAAGACGGCACTGGCGACATCATCAGCGGCGGAAATTTTCACGGGCAGCCGCTGGCGATGGCCGCGGATCAAGTCGCGGTTGCTCTGGCCACCCTCGGCGGCATTTCCGAACGCCGCATCGAACAAATGACCAATCCACTGACCAGCATGCTCCCGGCATTTCTCACGCCGGAACCGGGCTTGAATTCCGGCTTCATGATCGCCCAAGTGACCGCAGCCGCCCTTACGAGCGAGAACAAAGCTTTAGCCGTACCGCATTCGGTGGACTCGATTTCCACCTCGGGCAATCAGGAAGACTACGTCTCCATGGGAATGAGCGGCGCTCGCCGCCTCGCACGCATGCTCGATAATTTACGCCATACCGTCGCGATCGAACTTCTTTCCGCGTGCCAGGGAATCGACCTGCTAGCTCCATTGAAAACTGGAACTCTTGCAACGCAGGCATACGAAGCAATTCGCGCCAAGTCGTCAAAAGTGACGAACGACCGGCCTCTGGCCGTCGATATTGAATCGGTTTCAAACCTGCTGGCTACCGGAGCATTATGCGGGCTTCTGCATTGAACAGCTCACCTGCTAAATTCATCCGCGAGAAATTGAACACTCCGAAAATCCATCCGCTGCTTTAGGGTTTTGCAGCAAGTGTTTTCTTTAGGTCGGGGCCCAAGCGCTCGACGATGGATTCTGCCATCTCTTCGCCGACAAATTTCTGGACGACCGCGCCATCGCGTCCAAGCAATATGTATGTTGGCAGAGCGTTCACGCCGAATTGCTTCTGCAAACTGCTATCGGAGTCTAGCCGCTGCGGCCACGTCATATTGTGGCCAGCCACAAACGTTCGCCAATCGGCCTCGTCATCATCCTCGCTGATGCTCACAACCACAAAATCGCTACCTCCATAGACTGCCTGAAGGCGCTTAAGATTTGGCAAAGCATTGCGGCAAGGCCCGCACCACGAAGCCCAAAAATCCAGCAGAACAACTTTGCCGCGATACTCCGGGAAAGGCCCGCCCACTGGTGCTGAACCCTGGGCCTGAGAGTCGAGCGCGGCGAGCTTGGCCGGCGGCGAATCAGCCGAATAAACCCCGCGCGGCATGTTGTCGTCGTCGAGCAGTTTCACTGACTTGATGGCTGGCTTAATGTCCGTTTGCCTCTTGATTTGGGCCGCCCGCGCCATGTCGGCTAGCGAAGCGGGTTGGTCGGTGGAGTCGGAACGTGCCTGTGGCTGAGACTGTTGGTAGGCTGGCGACTGCGTCGCGCTCCCGGAGGCCGCCTGCGAGGCGTTTTGGGCGGGATCCTGAGCCTGTACAAAGCTGCAACTGGTCCCGGACAGTGCCGCTAACGCCAAATAAATGAGAGGTTTACGCATATTCGTTCCCCCAAATAAGCTCGCGTTCTTCCTTCAGCCTACGAAAGCCTCAAGGGAGGTCCAATGGTACTTCGGGTCTAAATGCGCAGGTGGTTGCCGAGGCCGCTGATTCCGTGGAATGGAAGTTAGGAAATCTGGAAAATCAAATATTGCAGAGAGAGTCAGTTCGATTAGGCAGAAGCAGTGAGGATCGTTACACCGCGCGGCTGGCAATATTGATGTCGCGGGTCTCAAGGACTCGCTTTGGGTAGCCATTCTGCCATACGCGGATCATCGCACGGCCTAGAAGCTCTGTTGTGGTGACGTACTGAGGCAGGAGCAATCTGAGGATCGGCAGCAGCGGCTTTGTCACGAAGTAGAAGATGCGGTAGCCCCTGGTTCTTGATTGGATCCCGCGCAGCGGCTCGATGACGCCAGGACGGAACATGTACACGGCTTTGAAAGGTAAGTTGAGAAGCGCGTTTTCGGTTTTGCCTTTCACGCGCGCCCACATCGTGCGGCCTTTCTCAGTGCTATCGGTGCCAGCTCCCGAAACATATACGAATGTCATTGCAGGATTTAGGCAGGCGAGAGTTCTCGCGGCAGCGAGGGTCATGTCATACGTCGCATGGGTATAGGCTTCTTCCGTCATGCCCGCTGCAGAAAGCCCGACGCAATAGAGGCATGCGTCGTAGCCTGTTAGCTGAGATTCGACGCTTGAAAAATCAAAGAAATCTTTGTGGACCAACTCGGTGAGCTTCGCGGCTTGTTGGCCGGTAGCGCTGCGGATTATCAAGAGAACGCGCTCGATCGTGGGATCGAGGAGACATTCGCGCAAGACTCCTTGGCCGATCATCCCCGTCGCTCCGAAGAGAATCGCCTTCATGAAGTTAATTCTCCGTCCGGCGGATGGATAATGCGCGGCCAGGAGAGAAACTCGTCAAGCGATAAGGCGACTTGCTCGTTCGCTAAAGGATCGGTGTGTGCGAAGTAGACGCGCGCGTCTGGCAGCCGTGTGTCGTTGACCGGCACCCAATAGAAATTGCCTTCGCCGTCCGTGGCGAAGCAAAAACCTTTGCCCCAGCCTTGTGCGTCCAAATCGAGAGTGTATTTTTGGCTTTCGAGATCGAGCGGAAGAAAGGCTTCGATCCACTCTGCCGGATTTTGCGGCTCCAAAGGCTTTTCGGGGTTGGGAGCCGGACGGCGAATCTCGATTCCCTCGGTGAGAATCGTTTCGGGATCGCCGTAGAGAGTGATAAGTCGTTCGGGAAGCAACGCGCCGATTCCTTGTTCGACCTCAGCTGCCTTGGGATGAATTAGCCGGCTACGGAAAGCATCGCGTGCCGCCTGTCGTTGCTCCGGAGTCATTCGCTCGCGGTAGTGATGCAAGAGCCTTCGACCGCCCATAACAACCATGAAAATCACGAAAACCACAACCAGCGGGCCGAAAGCTTCGACGAGAAGGGTTTGCACCCGAAGATGATACTGCATGGGAATGTCGACGGCTAAAGGGCGCACGAAAAAATCAACCGTAGAACCGGGGGCGCTCAATTCAGTGATTTTGGATCTGTGATGAAAGGATTGATGACCACAAGGCCGTCAAAGTCCTGCCCCGATTGCAAATCCTCTGTGAGAAGGTACCCGCAGGACGCAGACTTCGCGGCGGAAACAATCAGCGCGTCCCAAAACGAAAGACCATAGCGGTCCTGGATTTTCCAGCTGTGATCCAAAATATTGGCATTAACCGGGACGGGGCGCCACGCCAGCAAGTCACGGACTTCGGCACGAATCTTTTCACGTGCCTCTGGCTCCTTGCGGCTGACCTTTGCATAGAATTCTTGGAGAACTTGAAAACTGATGCGACCGTTGCGGTTCTTCCACAACTCCAACATCCAACATCGAGCCGTTTCCTGTTTTTTGGCGTCCGCCAAATCGACCGAGTAGATCAGGACATTGGTGTCAACGAAGACGAGCGCGGTCATGGACCTCCTCGCGAGAAGGGTACCGGCCGTCTGTTTTCAAGAAAGGTTTGCGTGCCAAAGCGCGCCGCTTGGCCACATCGTATTCGTCATTTTCCTTCATTCGATCGATGAGTATGTTCGCTAGAAATCGAGAGACACTTATATCGCGGCGCGCGGCTTCGACGCGAGCCCAGCGGGCCACCGACTCTTCAAGGGTTAGAGTGACATTTCGCAGTTTAGCCTTCACTCCACGATTCTAGTGTTACACGAAACCAGTGTCAATGATGAGAGCTGGTTCAGTGCCCCACAAGACCTACTCACGAAGTTAGCCTAGCGCGGAGCGAAGGAAGGTGAGCATTTGGTACCCTGCGATGTAGCTGAACGGGGGTAATTCGAGCGAGTAGTGGCCGCAGTAGAGTTGCAGGCTGCGAGGGCGGGCGCCATGGCTACGGAGGCAGGCCAGCATTTCGCGGCTTAGCTCGGGAGGCATAGTGGGGTCGTATTTGCCATAGACTAGGAAGGATTTGCGGTCGGCACCCATCCCACGCTCGACGTATGGAATTGGGCTGATAGGAGACCAGTAGTCTCGCAGTTCGTCCACTGTGACGTGATTACGCAAGCCTTCCCAGACGTGATTCGTGGTAATGCCTCGGCTGATCACATCGGCATAATACGTGGAAAAATGGAAGAAGCCGCCGGCTTTAACGGCTTTGTCGTGCATGAGAGTGATGTAACCGACGGACGATCCAAGGCTGGTTCCAAGGATGCCGAGATTGCTGTGCCCCTGCTGCTCTAGCCAGCGAAGGCAGCGGCGTGCGTCATGGACCGCCTGGCGATTCGCCTGAAGGGTGAGGCCGATATTGGGGCCACAGACTTGGTCGGCGCGTTCGTGTCCCTTGGCCATGCGTCGGTCGTGATAGGGCATGCTCATTTTCAGAGCGGTGATTCCAATCCGCTGTAGCCATTCGCAAAGGCCGCGCTGGCCGTGCCATTTTGCGTTCCAGTTGGGAAGCACGAGGACGGCGGGCGATGCTTTGCGATGACCGTTTGAGGAGGTCTTGGCTGGAAAAAGTTGGGCATAGACCGTGTTGTTTTCTGGCCAAGCGGATTCAATAGAGCTGGTGAAACTTAAAACGTTTTCGTGGTCGAGCGCGTAATCGTCCGCGGGACTGCTAGCAAACCATTCGACACTCTGCTCAATGACCCGCTTAGCGTAGTTATGCACAAACTCACCGGGATTGAGATCGGTGGGATCGCCGCCGATGTGCTCCAGACCCCAATCGAAGGGTTGCACCCGCCGGTTGTCGTCGGTGGTCCAGCGACGGTGCTCGTAGCGGCGGATTTTTCGTTCAAACCAGTGCATAGAAGCAGTCGACAGCTAACAGTTTACAGTCGACAGCCGAAGAAACAAACAAATGGACCCCGATGAGGCCCAAAATCCAGCGCTTATGCTGGCTCGAATAGCGCTCTGGAGTGCGGCAGCTCTGCTGCCGCTTTTCTCAGCAACGCGCGCCACGCCACATCCGCCGAGGCATACCAGGTGTTAGGCATGGGGCACGGAGTTGGCTCTGGTTTCTTGAGGCACGCTGATAGCTATGGGACAGTGTTAAGTGCGGCCGAAAAGCGGCCCACTAAACTGTGGTCATCGCCTACTTTTTTCTACTTGGAATTGTGATTGGCAGCTTCTTGAATGTGTGTATTACGCGCATTCCGGAAGAGCTGTCTATCGTCTCGCCGGGCTCGCGCTGTCCGCGATGCGAAAAACCCATTAAGCCATATGACAACGTGCCCGTCTTTGCATGGCTCTGGCTGAAGGGAAAATGCAGAAATTGCGGGCTGCCCATTTCGCCGATGTACCCGCTGGTAGAGCTCGCGACGGGACTTTTGTTCGTAGGCTGCTATCTGGAATTTGGAATTACGCAAGCCATGATCAAGTGGCTGTTCTTTATTTGTCTAATCATCGTTTTGACGGTGACGGATTTACGCGTGCGGTTGCTTCCCGACCTAATCACGTGGCCAGGGTTTGCAGCTGGTCTCGTGTTCTCCGCGGTCGTGCCGCCAAATGATGGTGCGGCGTTTCTGCTCTGCTTGCGGCTCTTCCATTGGGTTCCACCAGAGCGAGTCTTGGGAGTGATCGAAGCAATTCTGGGCGCGGCGTTTGGCAGCTTGATGCTTTGGGGCGCAGCGGCGCTATACAAACTCGTGCGGCGGCGCGAAGGCATGGGCATGGGCGACGTCAAAATGATGGCCATGGCGGGAGCGTTTCTTGGGATCAGGAACGCATTTTTGATGATTCTGCTCGGCACACTGCTCGGAAGCATTTTGGGAATAGCGGTGATCGCCATAATGTATGCACGCGGAGCGGGACGCCGTCTTGCCGAGCGGGCCAGCAGGCGAGGCCTCGGGACGGTCAACCAGATACGGTGGCTGATTGCCAGCCAGTATCAGCTTCCACTCGGAACATTTTTGGGAATTGCAGCGATGATTGTTGTTTTTGCATTTTCTTCCTTCTCGATTGATCTTGCGCCGCATTTGCGCTGAGGTTCACTTCGATGCCAGGCCCATTTACGCCATGACCTTCGCCGCTTTCCAAGCCGAAAGCACGCAGCGCCTGTGGGAAATCGCCGCCGGCATGGCGGTGGGAATCCTGGCCGTGATCGGAATCGTTTTTCTCCTGCTGCGCCGCTTTTATCAGAGCACACAAGAATCTCATCAAGCCGACGTCATGATGACGCCCCCGCGAACGGAAAATCCCTCCGCATTCATGGCGGCGTCGATGCAAGGTGTAATCCGGCAACTGCGCGACCAAGAGAAAGAACTCGAAAGGCTGCACAAGATCGAGAGGGAGCGTGCGGAACACACAGAACGCTTGAGCGAAGAAGTGACGCGCAACATGCCGGCCGGACTAGTGGTGGTGAACGCAACCGGAATTATCTCGAGCGCGAACCCTGCGGCGGAGCAGGTGCTGGGCATTCAGACGCTGGGCTTCCGGCGGTACAGCGAAGTGCTGGGAGAAAAATCGGACCTCACCCGCCTGGTTGCGGAATGTTTGACGAAGGGCAGCATCTTCCGGAGAGAGCAGGTCGAGCACGAGGCGCCTGGAGGCGAAACCAGGCTGCTGGGCGTGACGATTTCGCCCATTCGGCGTGGGACCGAGAAAATTAGCGGCGCGATCTGCCTTCTGACGGATTTGACGGAGCTTGCGGCGTTGCAGCAGCAGATTCAGTTGAAGGAAAGTCTGGCGGCGGTGGGAGAGTTGTCCGCCGGTATCGCGCATGAATTCAAGAACGCGCTCGCGACGATTTCCGGCTACGCGCAAATGATCAACGCCGAAGCGGGCGTGGGTGAAGTGGCCGACTCGGCCGAAAGAATTCTGGAGCAGACACGAAATATTACGCACGTGGTGACGGAGTTTTTGAAGTATGCGCGGCCTTTGGAAATTTCCAGCGAGCCGGTAGCACTCGAAGGTGTGGTGGAGCGCGTGGTGTCTGAAGTGGCAGAGGCTATGCCGCAGGTCCGAATTCGGTTTGAAGGACCGATGGGAAGCGTAGCCGGAGACGAGGGACTCCTGCGCCAAGCGATCTTGAATCTCGCAAGGAACGCGGCCGAGGCTTCCATCGGCGCGGCAAACGGCGGTCGCGTACTTCTGCGCGGCGAATTGGTCCGGCACGAGGAAACGTACACGCAGCGCGTCACGATTTTCGATAACGGTGCGGGAATTGCCTCCGCCAATTTGCCAAAGCTTTTCCGTCCATTCTTTACTACCAAGGCGAAGGGCACAGGACTCGGGCTGGCCGTGGTGCAAAAAATCATTGTGCAGCATGGCGGGCGGGTCGAGGCCAGGAACCGAACGGAGGGCGGGGCGGCCTTTATAGTTACGCTACCAGCGTGCCGGAGCGTCCCGGAAGCGGTAGAATTGAAGAAGGAAAGCAACTAAGTAGAAAGCTGGGGGATTCCCGCTCGCCCTGGGAAAGGCGGTATTCCATGAGTGTGAAAAAATGGTTTGCAGCTTCGGTGCTCTTGCCGGGTCTTTGCCTTGCAGCGATGCCTGTGTTGGCACAGCAGCAACAAGGATCACAGGCCAGTCCCGCACCTCAGGCCGGCGATCCCGTAGCGGACGCGGCACGCAAGGCGCGCGAGCAGCAGAAGGCTGCCCCGAAACCGAAAAAAGTCTATACAGACGATGACGTAAAGCCCGCGACTCCTTCACCCGACGCGGGGCCAGCACCGGCGGCAGGCGGGGCGCAAGCTGCGCCGGGCGGCGGACCTGACGCGACAGCGAATGGCGCGAGTAAAGGCGACGACGCTGAAAAAATGTGGAAGAAGCGTTTCCAGGATCTGCGCGACAAAATTGCGGCTGCAGAAAAAGAATTGGACATTTTGCAGCGGGAAGACGACAAGGCCCAATTGCAGTACTACAAAGACCCCACGAAAGCCATGAGCGAGCAATACACGCGCAAAGACATCAACGACAAAAACGCCAAGATCGAGAAGAAACAGCAAGAGATCGCGGACTTGCACAAGCAGCATGACGACCTGGAAGATGAGTTGCGGAAGTCCGGCGGCGATCCGGGCTGGGCGAGATAGCAAAGGCGAAACTCGAAATACGAAAATCGAAATTGGAAGCTTGGCGATCGCGCCCCGCAAGGTGCGGTTCGAGTTTCGTATTTCAGGTTTTGTATTGCCACTTTTCCCTCATTTGGTTACTTCCCTTCTCCACACACCCAGCACGTGTTCCCACCGGGGTGTCCCTTAATTCGTGGTAGAAACAAGAGAGATGGAACCACTGCTCCTTGTTGAAGATAAGAACGAACTGCGCGCCATGCTGAAGAAGGCTTTGGAACGCGCGGGCTACGCCGTGGACGAAGCTCCTGATGGAACAACGGCGATTCAGAAGGTGCGCGCGCGGCGCTACTTGATGGTGATCACCGATTTGAAGATGCCGGGGGCCTCGGGGCTCGACGTTCTGCGCGAATCGAAACAAGCGGACGCGACGATCCCGGTGCTGCTCTTGACGGCGTTCGGATCGGTCGAGGAAGCCGTGTCGGCGATGAAGGAAGGGGCGTTCGACTTTCTTCAGAAGCCGGTGGACCTGGACCATCTGAAATTGCTGGTGCAGCGGGCGACACGTCAGCAGGAGATGCAGCGGGAAAATCTGCTGCTGCGCGAGGAGTACACCGCGCGGTATGGATTTCCGCGCATCGTGGGCGAGCACGCCGCCATTCGCGAGATCAGCCAGCAGATTCAAAAAGTGTCGGCGACGGATTCGACCGTTCTGCTTTTGGGTGAGAGCGGGACGGGAAAGGAATTGTTTGCGCGCGCTGTGCATCACCTTTCGCAGCGGCGTGAGCAGCCGTTTGTGGCGTTGAACTGCGCAGCGATTCCCGAAGGGCTGGTCGAGAACGAACTTTTTGGGCATGAGCGCGGGGCGTTTACCGGAGCGGGCGCGCGCAAAGTGGGCAAGCTCGATTTAGCACACCGGGGAACGCTGTTCCTTGATGAGATCGGCGAATTGCCGCTGGCGATTCAGGCGAAGCTTTTGCGCGTGCTGGAAGAACGGAAATTCGATCGCGTCGGCGGAACGCAGACGGTGGAAGTGGACGTACGCATCGTGGTGGCGACGAATCGAAACTTGCAGAAACTGGCGGAGGAGAAGCTGTTCCGCGAGGATCTTTATTTCCGAATTTCGGCTGTGCCCATGACGATTCCTCCTTTGCGAGAGCGCGGTAGCGACGTATTGCTTCTGGCGGGGCACTTTTTGGAGAAATTTAGCCGCGAATTCAAGAAGCCTGGTCTTGAAGCTTTCCGAGGAAGCGAAAGAGCGATTACTGCACTATCGCTGGCCGGGGAATGTGCGCGAACTTACAGAACACGATGGAGCGCGCCGTGATCCTTACCGATGGACTTAGCATTACGGCTGAGGGACTGCAACTTCCTGCGACGAAACCAGATACGGCCAGCTTGCCGGGTGGAATGCTGCCCGAGCAGTTCAGCTGGGAAGGAAGCCTGGAGGACGTGACTGGTCGGGCCGTTGGGCACATCGAGCGCGTGTTGCTGGAGAGCACTTTGCGGGAGTGCAAGTGGAACAAGACGCGGGCGTCGGAGAAATTGGGAGTATCGCCGAAGACTTTGCTTGCTAAGTTGCGTAGCGCGGGGTTGGAGGAGTAGGAAACGTGGCCGGTGGTCCGTGACCCGTGTTCCGTGAGAAGCATTAAGAATGACAAGAGAGTTGATGCTTCAGCTAGGCTCGGGGCGAGCGGTCGACACTTGAAAGTCGAAGGATAAAGATAGAGGGTCCCTCGGTCGCGATGCTCGCTCGGAACAGCGATGCTTCGTCGCATGGCTGGTTAACAATAAGCACCCTCCCCACCCCCTTTTTTTGCGGAACTGATCAATCTAAAGGGCTTAAAACCGATTATTTCTATGGGTTTACGGAACTGCTCATTCCAATGGGTTTGAGTGGCCTAATTTGCACTAAAATTGTGCAGATTGCGTAAGTGCTCTGATCAAAAGGGTTAGGTCTATTGGACACGCTAAAAACGAAAAAACACCAGCAGGGATGCTGGCGCTACCAGGAAAACTCTACAAGATTACCTGAAGTATATCATAATCTGGAAATCATCTTTTGTCAAGAGGCCACTGCAAAGACAAAAACGGTAGAGGCGTCGCGCGGTTCGATCTGGGCGATGGCAAGTTGGCACGATGAATCGTGCCCCTACACTGGGAACATTGGAATGCGAGTAGCGGGGACGAGTCGCGGTTTGGGGCATTGGAACTAGACTAAAGCGGACTGGTTGCGGTGTGGAGGGCGACTGTGCCGAAGGTCCAGACTTTGTAGGCGACGGATTGGTAGCCTACTGAGGACATGAGAGCTGCAAGTTCGGGCGGGCGGAAGAAGCGGGCTACGGATTTTGGCAAGTAGGTGTAGGCGGAGGAATCGCCTGAGATTAGGGCGCCGATGCGTGGCAGGACATTTCTGTAGTACCAACGAAAAATATTCCCTACGAAATCATCCGGCGGTTCGGTGAACTCGAGAATGGCGATTGTGCCGCCGGGTCTCAGGATGCGCTGGATTTCGCGGAGGCCGGCCTCGTAGTTGGCTAGATTGCGGAAGCCGAAGGCGGTGGTGACTAGATCGAAGGAGCCGTCTGCGAACGGTAGGCGGAGGGCGTCGGCTTCGAGGAACGGTAGAGCGTTTGCCTTTGGCTGAGAAGCATTGCCGCTCGGCGTGGAGTTTTTTTGTTTTGCACGAATTAGCATGGGATGGGCGAAATCCGCGCCGTAGATGTGAGCTTTGCCTTCTCGGGCTAGCGCGAAGGACAGGTCGCCCGTGCCGCAGCAGAGATCGAGGACCGAGGCATCGGGGCTCTGAAGGATGGGGTGGAGGTGGCGCGCGACTCGTTTACGCCAGAGGCGATCGAGTTGCAGCGAGAGGAGATGATTGAGCAGGTCGTAGCGCGGGGCGATCTGCGTGAACATTTCGCGGACTTTGCGCGAAGCTTCGGCTTCGTTTGCGGCGCCTTCGGGTTGGGTGCCCTTCACAGGCACTACGGCGTTACTTCGCATTTCTCACCAGGGGGCGTGTTTGAGTGGCACAGACTTCAGTCTGTGCGCTTGTGGCGGCGGTACAGCTGAAAACCGCACAGGCTGAAGCCTGTGCCACTTTTGCTGCGAGGCGGCGGTTAGCCACGGCGTTTACCGATGGGGTTGACGAAGTGGGGAGCGAAGTGGAGGACGCGCTCTAAGGTTTCTAGGGGCACGTTCTCGTGGGATTCGGCTTTGCCGATTTTTGGGGTTAGGACGAAGCGGAGTTTGCCTGCGCGCGTTTTTTTGTCGGAGTGCATGGCGGCGATCAGTTTTTTTGCTGGGACTTTGGGCCACGGCGGAAGCGGGCCCATGCGGCGGACTAGCGAAACGATGCGTGAGACTTCGTCGGCGGGAGTTAGGCCGATTTCGTGGCCGAGGAGGGCGGCGGCCATCATGCCCCAGGCAACGGCTTCGCCGTGTTGGTAGACGCGGTAGTTTGTGACGGTTTCGAGGGCGTGGCCGAAGGTGTGGCCGAAATTTAGGATTTCGCGGAGGCCGGATTCGCGCTCGTCCCGGCTGACGACATGGGCTTTGATTTCCAGGCAGCGCGGGATTATGTACGCGAGAGCGGCTCGGTCGCGGCGGAGGACGGCGTCGAAGTTTTTTTCGAGATAGGCGAAGAGTTTGGCGTCGGCGATGACGCCGTATTTGATGACTTCGGCGAGGCCGCCGCGATATTGGCGCTCGGGCAGCGGCCTCAACATCGCGGAATCCACAATGACGAGCTGCGCTGGATAGAAAGTGCCGACGAGGTTCTTCCCTTCTGGAAGATTTACACCGGTTTTTCCGCCGACGGCGCTGTCCACTTGTGAGATCAGCGTGGTCGGGACTTGCACGAGAGCAACGCCGCGCAGACACGCCGAGGCCGCAAAGCCTGCTACATCTCCGACTACGCCGCCGCCAACAGCAATGATCAGTGCGTGGCGATCGATTCCAGCGCGAACGAGCGAACGCGAGAGTTTTTCAACGGTGCTGAGATTTTTCGCGGACTCGGCGTCGTCCATTAAGTGCGTGGCGTGGATATTCTTCAGCGCCCAGGCCGCGCTGAACGCCCTTCCCTACTGCTCGCCAAACTTTCGGGCGAGGAGACGACGTGGATGCGCGAAAATTTGCCGAGTTTGCGGATTTCTCGGGCGGCATCGCGGAGAACGCCTTCGCCGCAGACGATTGTGTATCCGCCTGCGGATGACTTGACTCGGATGCGCTTTGTTTTTCATTCGCGGAAAGCGATTCTTCAGACAATTCGAATTTAGCACACAGTGTGGGCTGAACGCGCCGACAGAAACTTGATGGCTACGATGGGCGTGCTAGAAATCGATGGCTACGGACGAGATCAAAGAGAGCGATTCTCAGAGAAGAATTGTCGGAACGCTTTATTCCGTATCTGCGCTCTAGAGGTTTCGAGCAGGGTGGCGATGCATCTGGCGCGGATGCGCGTTCTACTTCCCCCTTTGGCATGTTCGAGCGAAATCACGGAACCGTGACGGACATCATCAGCATTCAATTTGACAAATACAGGAGGGCGAAGTTCATAGTCAATTTTCGCAAGGACCCGCCTGAGATAGTTAAATTCCGTTCCGCAAAGGACAATCTTGGGTTCGTGCCACAACTCGGCAGACTGCACTCGAGACCAAGATCGGCGAGGTGGTTTACGATGAGGACATTCCTCGGTTCTCTGTGCGAAAGCAATTGTGGACCGACTGATTTCTCTTTCCTGAAGTCGAGAGTTGGTTCAAAGACGGGACCATGGGAGACCACATACGTCTGATTCCTATCCCAATGCTCCGGGCGGCACGGGACCAAGCCGAAGGTGAAACCTAGGCGATGGACGTCACTGGGTCGGGGAAGGCTGACGAGTCACTTGGCCTGGAGTTGTTTGACGACTCTCGAGAAACACGTGGCCGACGATGGCTAGCGTCTTGGGGCTGATTTTGTCGAGGGAGTCTTGCGGCGTGTGCCAGTAGTAGACGTCGCCGTTCGCGCCGTTGTCGAGGTCGATTACATCGACTGAGGGGACGTGGCGTTTCAAGAAGGACTGGTGGTCGTCCTCGATCGGCGTCTCTTCATCGATGAAGATGGCTCCGTAGCCGAGTTTTTTGGCGACGCCCCAGACTACGTCGACTAGCGATTTGGTGGAATAGGATTCGCGCTTGAAGTGCGGGGTGCGCGTGCCAACTAGATCGGCTAGCAGGAACGCTTTTATTTTAGTGAGGTCGCCACTGTTGGCGAAGCGGGCGGCCATCTGGCGGCTTCCGTAGCAATTGTCGGGATCTTTCCATTCAGGACGGACGGCTTCTTCGCCGTCGAAGAAGGCGATCCAGACGTTGTAGCGGCTGCGCTGGGAACAAAGCAGGCGGGCCAGTTCGAGCATTACGCCAGTGGAAGAGCCGGCATCGTCGGCGCCTACGAAATTTTCTAGGCGCTTGGTGTCGTAATGCGTGCCTAGGAGAATAATGCCGGGCTTGTCGCCGGGAATCTTGACGAGAATGTTTTTCATGGCGATTTGGCCGGCGGGAGTATCCGAGTTGAAGGCATCCACTTCGGCGGTGCAACCGTAGCTTTTCAGTTCGGCGAGGATGTAGTCCTGCGTTTGCGCGAGAGCTGGTGAGCCCGCGGGGCGGGGGCCGAAGGACACTTGCTTGGCGACGTGGGCGAAGGCGCGCTGGCCGTCGAAGCCGCCAGTTTTGTCTGGCGGAGGAGCCGCATCTGCTGGATTTTGCGCGGCAGGAGGCGGAGCCGTGGTGACGGCGCTCATGAAGGGCGCATCTTTCGCGTTGGGCTGAGGATTGTCTGCTTTGGTTTTGCATCCCGCGACGCCTAGAAAAAACACAGAGGCGCAAACCGCGCCGCAAAAGATATTTCTGAGCGATGGTTTCATCTAACGAGACTCCTCCGCTGCGGCTTCACGCTTCTTCTTTTTTCGCACCACCGCCCAGGATACGCCCACTCCCACAAAGTACAGAGCTACCAGCACCAACATGAAGAGCACCATGCTGAGGGCATCGGGCGAAGGCGTCAGTACAGCCGCAAGAACGGTGATCACCAACAGGGCGTAGCGGAAATTCTTGATTAGAAATTGCGGCGTGACGATGCCGAAGAGCGTCAGGAAGAAAATGAGGATGGGAAGCTCGAAAACCAGTCCCAGCCCAAGAAGTACGAGGAGGATTAGATCGAAATACTCGTCGATATTGATGAGCGGTACGACCGGCCCCTGAAAGCTGATCAGGAAGCGCAAAACGTAGGGCAGCGAAACGAAATAGCCAAAGGCAATGCCTGCGAGGAAAAGAAAAACAGTGGAAAAAAGAAAGCCGGCGATGGCACTGCGCTCATGCTTATAGAGCGCGGGAGCCACGAACTGCCAAATCTGAAACAGCACCCAGGGAGACGCGATGACAATCCCAATGTAAATGCTGCAGGTGATGAGCACGTTCAAATAGCCGGCGGGATGGGAGTAGACCAGCTGCGGGTTGAGGCCGGCATGTTTCAGGGCCCCGACCATTGGCTTGACCATGAAATTTACAAAATGCGGAGCGATAACCCAGCCAATGGCAGCGCCAATCACGATCGAGGCGAGCGATTGAATGATGCGTTTGCGCAGCTCGACGAGATGCTCAAAAAACGTCATCTGAGCGCCGGGCTCTTCGGTTGTTGAAACTATGGAGGAGTCAGACTGGCTGCTGTTGGTCATGAGAGGGGTCGTGAGAAGTGTCCTGAGAAGGCGGAGCGACCGATACAGCGGGTGTTTCTTCCATGGCTTCCAACGGAGGAGCTGCGTCGGCATCGGCGCGCGCCACAGATTCGGCAACCGGAGTGACAACCAACGCTTCCGTCGTGCGAGTGTCTGCGTCTAAGGTTGCAGTGGCGGTTTCGGTGTTCGCCTGGGTGGCCAGCGTGGCTGGCTGTTCTGCGGAGACGGAGGCTGCGGCGACAGCTTCAGCGGCTTTCTTTCGCTCAGCTTGAAGGGCTTGGCGCTCGATGTCGCGCATTTCCTGTTCAAAGGCGCTCTTGAAGTCGGTGGAAGCTTTGCGGAACTCAGCCATGAGTTTGCCGAGGCCGCGGGCCAGTTCGGGAAGCTTGTGCGGCCCGAAAATGACCAGGACGACGACAAACAGAACAGCCATGTGCGTCATACTAAGCATAGGGATAGGTAGCCGAAAGACGGGCTATTGGCATCATAGAAAGGGCTTCCCACGGTGTCAAACCACACTTTGGGGTGTGCTATAATTTAGTCTGCGTGGTCACGCGAGGTCAGGATGAAATCTGAACGCCGTGGGTTGGTACTGGTAGTTGCAGTCATCGTCATATCCGCAGTCCTTGGGGGGATTTACGGTCCCAATGTGGGAGCCACGACTTCCTCGGCTGCCGAGGATGAACATGCCGCGCTACGGCAGTTCACCAATGTGCTGGACGTGGTCCAGGCAAACTATGCCGACCCGGTCGATGTAGACAAGGCCGTCTACCAAGGCGCCATTCCCGGCATGTTGCGCGTGCTGGATCCCCACTCCAATTTCTTTGATGCGCGGCAGTTTGCCTTGCTGCGCGAAGATCAGCGCGGAAAATATTATGGCGTGGGCATGGTGGTTGCGCCTAAGGATACGCGGACTGTCGTGATGCAGCCTTACGTTGGCGCGCCGGCGTTTAACGCTGGGATTCGGCCTGGCGACGTGATCATGAAAGTGGATGACAAGTCGACGGAAGGGCTGACGACGAGCGACGTTGCGGATTTGCTGAAAGGCCCCAAGGGAACCGTTGTAAAGATTACCGTGGCTCGCGAAGGCTACGACCAACAGCTAGTTTTCACGGTGACCCGCGACGAGATTCCGCGGCACTCCGTGGACATCGCTTTTATGCTGAAGCCCGGCGTCGGATATGTTCGCTTGTCGGGCTTCAACGAAACGACGGACCGTGAAATCGCGGAGGCCTTGAAGCAGCTGAGTGCATCGAGTCTCGACGGGTTGATCCTGGATATGCGCGGGAATCCTGGTGGGTTGTTGAATGAAGCGGTCGCCGTGGGCGATATGTTCCTGGATAAGAACCAGCTGATCGTTTCGCACCATGGCCGGACATCGCCGGAGCGCAGATATTTTGCTCTGCGCGGCAATCAGGGCGTGACGGTGCCGCTGGTGATTCTGGTGAATGGAAATTCCGCGTCGGCCACGGAAATTGTTTCGGGCGCCGTGCAGGATCATGATCGCGGGCTGATTGTTGGAGAAACGACGTTTGGCAAGGGATTGGTGCAGACGGTTCAGCCTCTGAGCGAAAATACTGGTCTGGCTTTGACCACGGCCCGTTACTACACGCCTAGCGGCCGCTTGATTCAGCGCGACTACAAATCGATTTCACTTTACGAATACCACTACGAGCGCAAGGTTCCCGAGCATCCGACGGAAGTTAAGCTCACGGACAGCGGGCGGCAAGTTACGGGAGGCGGAGGCATCACGCCGGATATCGTCGTTGCGGCGCCGAAGCTCAATCACTTCCAGGAGAATCTGTTCCGGGCCGATGTTTTCTATCCGTACGAGGGCGGCGTGGGAGGGTTCACGCGCTACTACATGGGTAACAAGCCGACGGTTACGAAGGAATTTGAAGCGAACGATGACGTGATGAAGAGCTTCCACGAATACCTGGCCAAGCATAATGTGCGTTACACGGAGCCGGATATGTCCGAAAACCTGGACTGGGTGAAGCGCAAAATCAGGCAGGAAGTGCTGGTCTCAAATTTCGGCATGCAAGAAGGGTTCAAGGTTCAACTGGAAGCGGATCCTCAGGTACAAAAGGCTGTCGAAGCCATTCCGCAGGCGCGCGCGCTCTATCAAAATGCGCGAAAGATCGTAGCGCAGCGCGCTGGCGGCAATCTCGACCAGCCGTAGAATCGCAGTTCCCTTGTATTTGTAGTGGCGCAGCATGCTGCGCCGTTTCTCGGCAATATAACCGAAACGATTGAATCGGTACCCACGTTCCAAGACTTGCGTCTAACCAGCGCGTGGTTCGTTTTATCTCGTTGTAAATCACGCAGGCAGCTTCAGTTGGCAAGGTGCGGAGCGTCTGCTAAGATTTTGTTGCTGCTCGTGGGCGTGTAGCTCAGCTGGGAGAGCGCGTCGTTCGCAACGACGAGGTCGCAGGTTCGATCCCTGTCACGTCCACCAACTCCTTATCACAGCTTTGCCAGAGGCGCGTAAGAGCGGTCCGGTTTGACCGGACAGGCCGGGGGTTCGAATCCCCTCTCGTCCACCAAAAACTCCTTCTGT
>CAVUWC010000006.1:0-219523 GCA_963745095.1 uncultured Acidobacteriota bacterium
ATGGTCGGGGCGAAAGGATTTGAACCTTCGACCTCCTGGTCCCGAACCAGGCGCGCTAGCCAGGCTGCGCTACGCCCCGAATCTTATTCCATACTGCACATCAGTTTACGCGGGATTGCCGGCATCTGCAACCACCGCCCGTGAGCTAAAAACAACGCCGCCGGGAAGGTTTCGCACCCCGGCGGCATTTGAACGAGTGTTAGGCGTCCCTAGAACTCGTAGCGCAACGCGAACTGCATTACGCGCGGGTTGGTGAGCAAGCCGGTGTAGTTACCGAAGGTGTTGGAGACATCCACTTCCGGCGCGGCGGATTGTACGTTAAACCGCACGGAGTTTGTGATGTTGAAAACTTCCCAACGGAACTGATGACTCTGCTTTTCGCTCCACGGCATGGCTCAGCGCTTCGCGAGACCCATGTCGATGTTGAAGAAGCCCTGGCCCCGAATCTGGTTTCGTGCGCCACCCTCTCCAGGAAATGGGCGTATGAAGCTGTTGATGCCGTCGGGTCCATTTTTGAAGATGCTGATGTTGCCCGCGTCTTGTCCGGAGGTCACCGGATACGCGCCTGTTTGAACCGGGGAAACAAGCTCCGCGTTCCCGCCCAACTGCCAGTTCGTTGGCCACTGGTACCCGTTGCTGATATTCACCGGGAAACCGCTGGTCAGCCGGAAGAGCCCGGAAAGCTGCCAGCCGCCAATCACAGCGTCCGTAAATCCATGGGCGTTGGATGCAAATGGACGTCCTTTGCCGAACGGCAGCTCGTAAATCCAGTTGGCGTTGAACTGGTGGGTGGCATCGAAGTCCGAAACGGCGCGCTCCTCGTTGGGATTCCAGGAGTTGATGATCTGCCCACCGAGGCCGCCCCACTGGCCGATGCGCTCGGCGTCCGAATTGATGTCCATGGATTTCGAGAACGTGTACCCACCACTCGCTCGCTAAACTTTGACGTAGCTTTTAGGCTAAAACGCGGGCTGGTGTCAAGGAGAGCTGTATGGAAAACATTTCCGCTCTCGCCTATCTAAATTTTGGATTGATCAGAAATGAATTGAGGGGTTAAGCGTTCCGGTACTTCTATGCAAAGAATTTTTTCCAACTGCAGTGTGAGCACTCTCAGCCAAGCTGAAACAGCCGGGCCACTGTGCTCGCCGGAATCCCGCGCATCGCGCTCAGGATGGAGTTCTCCAACACGCGCCGCGAACTGTTTTAAAAAGCAAAGCCGTGCCTCGGCGGAAAAGCCTTGGCACGGTTTGCCTTTTTCGGTAATGCCGCCTGTTTCCAGCGTGTTAGGGAGCTTCCGCTCCCGTCTATTTTCTATTCGACGGACTCACCTTAGAAGGTGAACTTGGCCGCGAGCTGCAATATGCGCGCCAAAGGCTGATTGGTGCTGGGGCTCCCCGTGGCTATGATTTGGCCAAACTGAGGAGAAGCGATGTTCGTAACCGGATCGGCAAACTCCGCGTGGTTTAAGAGGTTAAAGGCATCCGCACGGATCTCCAGGTGCAGCTTTTCAGTGATAGCCGTGTTTTTCACCAGTGACATGTCGAGGTTCGCTCTTCCTGGCCCGCGCAGCAATGCGCGCGACGCCGTTCCATAAGTTAGAAGAGCGGGGTTGGCAATAACTTCGTTCGTGGATGGAAAAAGAGTAGCAGACGGAATACACGTATTGGGTTGGCCCGGTGTAGTGGTCGAGTTGATTGCGCACTGTGCCGTGGTAAATGCAGCAGGGCTAAAATAGAAGTTACCCGTATTGGACCCAAAATCCCCGGTCAGAGTCTGGACCCCGCGCGGGTTGAAGGTGGTCAGTGGCTGCCCCGTCAGGTTGGCGCGTGCGAACACTAAATCACCCGCTCCCGTGACTCCCGGGTTGGTGAAACCTCCAGAACTGTCGACATCGCTAAATACAGTCAGCGGGAAGCCAGTCCGCCAGGAAAAGATTGGATAGAGACTCCAACCGCTAGTCAGACGTTTCGGCCCAGACGTCCACATGTTAGCGAACGGCAGATCCCAGCCACCACTGAAAGTGATCCTGTGTTTCACGTCGAAGTCCGATGATCCGCGGTACAACTGAGGATCAAAAGTAGGAACGGCGGAGTTGTTGTTCCGGAAGCCGGAAGCGTCGTCAATGGAGTGAGCGAAGGTGTAGCCGAGTATAAAGTAGGTCTTTCCGATAAACCGGGTATCGGTTACCTGCCTTGTCAGGCTGGCGGTAAGGGCGTTGTAGGAAGCGTTCGCAACGTTTTGAAACTCCGCCAACTGGCTGTACGTGCAATTGAAAGAATCATCTCCATCGTTTACCGGGCAGCTGCTATTTCCAGGAAGGAGATTGAGGATGCGGTTTGTGGTGCCCGGAATGAAAGGATTGATATCCACTAGCGAAGTTAAGCCATGGGAGCTGCTGCCCAGGTAGCTGACTTCGATGGAAGTGTTAGGAGCGACCTGCCTCTCGACGCTGAGACTGTATTGGTAGATGTAGGGAGTCTTCAAATGTGGGTCGTCCAGGAAAATGGATGTGCTCCCGAACGGCGTCAACCCTGCATCGAAAAAATTGACGTTGTGATCGGGAGGCTTTGAGGGAAAGGGGTTGACCGCGCCGGTGCTGTTGTAGGGGTCCGCGAAAAAGGGAAGATCTCCGGTTGGATTGCCTGCCAGGGGTGAAAAGTTAACAAAACCAGCGGCAAAGAATGGCGGCTGGCCGTTGTCCTGGAAGTTGTCCTCGGCCTTCAGGATGTCGTAAAACATCCCGAAGCCCCCGCGAATGCTCGTCTTGGAATCGCCTTTCGGATCCCAGGCAAAACCAATGCGTGGCGCCCAGTTGTTTTTGTCCGGGAAATTCACGCCTCGCGGTGCATTTGCATCGCCCGGGAAGACCAGCCCCGAAGGGGCATTGGGGAAAACGGTGGACTGTGCATGGCCGGGAATGACGTTGAACGTATCACCGTGAGTATCCTGCTTCGGAGAGGAATACTCGTACCGCACGCCGAGCGTCAGCACGAGCTTCCTGTTCACGCGCCATTCGTCCTGTGCGAACCCTGAGTACGTCTTGCTGCGGGCATTAGTGCGGGCGTTCGGCCCCTGCTGGAAATTCTCTGGGAGTCCGAATAGGAAGTCGGCAAAGTCGTTCCCGGAACCAATTCCGCCGGCTCCCGCGAAGGTAAATATTCCCGAGCCAATGAAATCAAAAGCGGTATTGAACTGATATGCGGTGAAGCTTCCGCCGAATTTCCAAGTGTGTCGTCCGCGGGTCCACGAGAGAACGTCGCTATAGGCAAACGTGTTGTTGATCAATGTGCTGGGTCCTACAAAGCTGGTACCGAGAAACGTTCCTTGATCGGCAAAAGAGAGACTAGCCGCCCCTGTCTCCAAATCCGGGGTGATGCCGATCTGACCTACGTCGGCATGCGTCGGGAGGGTTTGGGCAGGCACGTCTTGTAAAATGTTCTGCCGCTGAATAGTCACTCGGAACTCGTTCAGCACATTAGGCGTAAACGTGCGCGTATAGGTGAAGTTCGAGAAGTAATTTTTGAAGGAAGTAGTATCTGCATAACCCAACAAGCCTGAGCCCGCAAATGGCGCTAGTGTAGGATTACGATCTCCGCCTAACGTGACGGAAATCTTGTCCTTCTGTGTCACGTTGAAGTCGAATTTCATGGTTAGCTGATTGTCGTTATTCGTGGCGGGCGCCTGGACATTGAGAACTCCGCTGGGCGAAGTAGGAATCAGCCCCGCGGCGATGTACTTCTGAGAGACGCCATTGATCGTCGTAGGATCCATTATCGCGCAAGCCGCATTTCCCGTGGCGCCGACGAAGAATGGATTAGCCGTCAGAAAAGAAGCAACTCCGGGATCTCTATCAGGGCAGGCGGCCGGTCCCGGCACACCCTGGTTCCCTGCTTGCGAGAAATTGCCTTGTAGCTCAGCGGGGGTCATTACGGAATTCCCTGTGGAAGATTGGCTGTCCGACTGCTGCTGCCCCTGATAGCCCACGAAAAAGAAGAAGCGGTCCTTCCCGTTCACGACCTTTGGAATCGTAATCGGCCCACCAAAGGTACCCCCGTACTGGTTGCGTCTCAGGGTATCGCGTGGAAGCAGGTTGTCGGGATCGTTTTTGTTGAAGAAGGAGTTGGCATTAAAATCGCCATTGCGGATGTAGTCGAAGGCGCTGCCATGCCATTCGTTGGTCCCTGATTTCACGACTTCCGTGATGATGCCGCCGCCGTTGCGCCCGTATTCCGCCGTGTAATTGTTCTCGAGAATGCGAAATTCAGCGATAGTGTCCGGATTGGGGTTATATACCACTCCGTTGCCAAGGTTTTCGTTGTTCAAACCTCCATCCAAGAGAAACGTTACCGAGTCCGAACGGCCACCGGCAATGTTGTATCCCTGTCCGGAACCCGTATCCCCATCATTTGTGTTGGTAACACCGGGCTGAAGAAGAGCCAGGCTTAGAGTATTGCGTCCATTCAAGGGCATGTCCGTAAGCGTGCGGCCTGTCACCGAACCACCAATCGTAGGGTCAACGGTTTCCACAACGCTGACTTGATCCTTTACCTCTACGGTTTCAGACAGCGCCCCCAACTCCATTTTGCCGTCGATATGCAGCGATTGATTGATTTGCAAAGCCTGATTTTCAAAGACGAGCTGACGAAAATTCTGATGTTCCATCGTCACGTTGTAGGAGCCAATCGGTAAATCAAGGATCTGGTAGAAGCCTTCCTTATTTGTTTCCGCTCGTTTGCTGACGTGTGTGGTCACGTTTGTAACGGTGACCGCGACACCCGGGATCCCGGCGCCCTGCACATCACTCGCCGTACCCACAATTCTGCCGGTGGGTTCCTGCGCGTGCAAAAATCTACCGGCGCTGAACACAAAAAATCCCACAATAAGGAAAGCCATCCAACTGCGTTTCACTAACGGAAATAACATAAGGCTCCTTTCGAGTATGCACACCCGTAATCTGGATTTACTGTGCACCACGAGGGAGGCCGTGTACTCGACGCACACGGTACACTGAACAGCCGCGAGAATCGCAGCTTCAGAAGGCTTGAAACCTGGGCAACCGTGCCCACCGCTCGGTTAAATACAGTAGCTATACATATTCTTAAAATACAAAAGACACTAAGTCAAGCTCGCTTTGTGGGTCTCGAATCCTCATCTTTGGACTCGCAATCTCAGAAACCACAGCCACAGATCGTCAGACGACGCAAAACTGCGGGATGATCATGTGGAGGCAGATCCCTCAGAGGAGTTTACCCAAGCTGAAGCAGCCTGGCGACGGTGATCGCGGGAATCCCGCGAATTGCGTTGAGGATCGAGTCCGATACATCTCCATCCAGCCGCACCAGCGACACTGCTTCCGCGCCTTTGTTTGCCTCTCGGCGCCCCAGAGCAAACGTCGCGATATTTACTCCCAGGTTTCCAAGCGTCGAGCCTACTTGGCCGATCACTCCGGGCTCATCGCGGTTCCGCAGATAAAGCATCGTCCCTGCCAATTCCGCTTCCAGAGGTATGCCATCAATCTGCAACACGCGCGGCGAGCCATCAAACAACACCGTGCCCTCCGCCGAGAAACCCTTCCCGGAACCAGTCGTCTCCGGTAAAGCCGCGACTTCCAAGGTGTTAGGGAACCCCCGCTCCCGCCGCCGCGTCTCTTCCTCAACCGATAGTCCGCGTGCCGCCGCCACCGCCGGCGCGTTCACCACGTTCACTTTTTCATCGAGCACCGCGTTCAGCATCCCCGCCAGCACCGCACTGCGCAACAGGTGCGTACCGACCTCCGCCACCTCGCCCGCGTAGCGAATTCGTATCCGCGCCGGACGCACCGCCACTGCTTGCGACACCAGCGATCCAAGCCGCTCTGCCAGCGCAAGATACGGCCGCACTCGCCGGTATTGGTCCGCCGAAAGAGCCGGCAGGTTCACGGCATTGCGAATAAGTCCGTCCGCCAGGTAATCCTTCACCTGTACTGCCACCTGCGTCCCTACTTCTTCCTGCGCTTCGGTCGTTGATCCCGCCACATGCGGCGTCGCGATCACATTCGCCATACCCAGCAGCGGAGAATCCTTGGGCGGCTCTTTCACAAAAACATCCAGCGCCGCTCCGGCCAGTTGCCCGCTTTTGAGCGCGTCCGCAAGTGCAGCCTCATCAATCAGTTCGCCTCGCGCGGCATTGATGATCCGCGCGCCTTTCTTCATTTTCGCGAGCGTTTCCGCGTTGATCAGGTTGTGCGTCGCCGGGCTGAGCGCCGTGTGCAACGACACGAAATCGCTCTCCGCCAGCAGCTTTTCCAGCGGCACCAGTTCGACCTGCGCCTCTTTGGCCGCCGCTTCGCTGATGTACGGGTCGTACCCCAGCACGCGCATGTCGAACGCGTCCGCGCGGATCGCCACTTCGCTCCCAATCCGCCCAAGTCCAATCAATCCAAGCGTTTTCCCGCGTACTTCCGTTCCCGCCGCGGACGATTTTTCCCACTTCCCCTCATGCATCGCCTTATCCAGCCGGGGCACCTGCCGCGCCAGCGCCAGCAGCAGAGCAAGCGTGTGCTCCGCGACGCTGACCGCGTTTCCGCCGGGAGTGCTCATCACCAGCACTCCACGCGTAGTGGCTGCGTCCAGGTCAATGTTATCCACGCCCACGCCCGCGCGCCCCACTGCTCTCAATCGAGGCGCTTTATCCAGCAATTCGGCCGTGACTTTCGTCGCGCTCCGCACAATCAGCGCGTCCGCATCTGCTATCTCCGCGTTCAGGTTGTCCTTGGTGGTCAGAACGATGTTCCATCCCGCCTTACGCAACAGCTCAACACCGCGTTCGCTAATCTTGTCCGCAACAATGACTTTCATCTTCCCTCATCCAGTTTGGTTTGATTTGCCATGCACACAGGCGGGCAAAACCCGCCAAAACTAAAACAGTAACGGTAGCGAGCCACTCTCACCCTGTCAAATCCTCTATTCGCGGGCTTCTCGGTGAACTCTGTGCTTTCTGTGTTCTCTGCGTAAATCTTTTTTCCTTCTTTTCTTCTGCTATATTAAATCAATGACTATCGCCGAAAAAATCCAGAAAGACTTGGTAGACGCCATGCGCTCCAAGGATGAACTCCGCCTGAGCGTCCTGCGCGGCGTCAAGTCCGCCATTAAGTACAAAGAAACCGAAAAAATCCATACGCTCGACGAAGCCGAGACTATCCAGATACTGCAAACGCTCGTCAAGCAACGCAAAGAGTCCATCGACCAATTCGGAAAAGGCAACCGTCAGGACCTCGTCGACAAAGAAACCAAGGAACTCGCGATTCTAGAATTCTATCTCCCCGCCGGCGCCAGCGACGCCGAGATGGATGCCGCCATCGCCAAAGCCATGGCCGAAACCGGCGCCAACTCCATCAAACAAATGGGAGCCGTAGTAAAAGCCGCCAAAGCACACCTCGAAGGCAAGGTCGTTGACGGCAAAGCCCTTAGCGACCGCGTCCGCGCCAGACTCTCGTAGGTTTCGTCACGGCGAATCTTTAGTTTCGCCGCGACTCTAGACGCCAACTGAACCCATGTCCACCGTCGTCCTCCGAAATCACCTCAACAAAGATCCCAACGCGCGCGCCCTTGCCGTCCTCCGCATCGGCGTCGGCATCTTCTTCCTCATCTTCGGCCAGTACAAAGTTTTCGGCACGCAATTCACTCTTCACGGCGGCTTCCAGTTCTGGATCAATCGCTTCCTCGAACAAGGCGGCGCCTACCCTTTCATGGCGCCGATTCTCCGAGGCTTCGTCCTACCGCACGCGACGCCCATCGCCTTCCTCGTCGCGTACGGTGAGTTCGCCATCGGTCTCTCGCTCACCCTCGGCATCCTCGTTCGCGCCGCCAGTGCCTGTGGATTCATCTTCATGCTCACGTTGGTTTTCTCTTCCGACTATCCAGGCGCAGCAGCGCCGACATGGCAATACTTCGGTGCAAGCCTAAGCCACTCGGTCTTCGCTCTCTGTTTTGTAGTTTTCCTGCTAGGGCGCACCACACAAGTATGGTCAATCCCCGCGTGGCGCGCTAAAAACAACAAGCACTTGTAGGGGCCGGGCTTGTTTACCTTGTAGAGGCTCAGCCTGCTTCACCCGGCCCAATCTGCCAGGCTTCGCGCCCACTCTTCCCCTTACTTGCTGCTCGCCGGCTGCAGAACCGCCGTGTTTCGCTCGTCGCTCGCGATCGTCCGGTAGAATTTCTTCAAACTCTCCATCTGCGCCAGCGGAACGGTAAGCTCTTTTACTTCGATACGGCGTGTGTATTTCAGCGTATTTCCGTTGGCTTCCGTCTTGCTGTGGTAGCTCGCGAAGCCGTAGTCCACATCAACCGGAGGAGGCAAGTCGCTCACCTCATAACCGGCCGGAAGTGTTATCTCGAACGTATCCGAGTCCAGCGAAGGGCCCTCAAACTCCACGGGAAACTTTCGAGGATCCTTCGTCTCCAGGAGCGCGCTCGATCCGCTCCCCAGCACGCGCGGCCGCACCAGCAACAAGTTCCCCGCTGTCTTTGCATAGTTGTCAACGATCAGCGAATAGTTCCAGGCAAACGGCTGATCGTTCTGCTTTAAATTCGTCACCGTGGCGTGCGTGATCCGGTAATTCGGCAGTGACTCAGCCAGCTCCTTCTCGATCGGTTTGACCTTGTCTTTGTCTACCGCGGAACGCTGCGCATACCTCTGGTAGGCGGCAGGATCTCCAAGACGAATTTCCGTGACATCCCCCGTTAGCGTTCCTGTTGGTGTAAGCGTCAGCTTCGCTGTCCGCCGCGTCCCATTCATCTCAGAAGCCAGCTTCGGCAATTCAATCAACTCGCCCCCCGAGTCTCTCACCAGCAGCCCGAAATTCGCCTGTAACTCTCCGCGCAGATAGCCAAACGATGTCATTTCGTCGGTCGGATCGAATATCAGAAGCCGACCCAGTTCCTTATTCTGAAGTAGCGCGGTGAGCTTAGGATCGTTCACTCCTTCGGGTAGTTTGATCGCTAGAATCACGTGATTGAACCAGTTCACTGCGGGCGTCTTTTCGTTGATGGCTCCTCGCTGCGTGTTGACCACTACGTAGTATGAATCGATGCCGATTTCCTTCAGCATCGTGCTCATCAACGTCGCCTTGTCTTTACAGTCTCCGTAGTGATGCGAAAAAATATCATTCGCTGCATGTGGCTGCCAGCCGCCGATTCCCAGTTCGATCGCCACGTAGCGGATGTCGTCTTGCACGAACTTTGCGAGCGCAGCCATTTTGCCGGTCGTGCTTCCCTCAGAGGCAGTAAGCGAGGCCACCTTTTGTTTGATTTCTGGCGAACTGTCTCGCCGCCCCCGAACTAGCCCTACCTCCCAAAGCGCCATGTCGTTCCAATTTGCAAAACCCTTCGTCTGTCCGCCGTCTGGAGGAAAAAATGAAACAATCATATGGCCCGCGACCGCCCCCCAGGGAGGCATGTCGGCTTCCGGCCGAATCGCTTCCACGTTGTTTACCACCCACTGCCACTGGTTGTTTCCCACGGAAGTCGCTTTCACTTCCGCATAATTCAAAAACGAGGCCTTGTATTCCCAACCCGCGGGCAGCTGCAGCGTGTATCGCGCCTCTCGCACTGGATCCTCGTGCTGAAAACTCCATTCATCCTGCAAAATATAAGGCCGGTCCTCGTGCTCCACTTCGTAGCCGACAATATTTCCCGGATCAGCGGCAGGAATCTTCAGGATTTTTGTGCGCAGATCCGTCGCCAGCTCCCCGTTCGAAACGCCAAAGAGCGCCGTCTCCAGTACATCTTTATCCTTCACTTCATAATCTTTGCCCTGTGCCGGAATACACCAGCCCCGCAGCCCCGTGATGCGTGTCTCGGAATCGTAGGACGCATAGATCGTCCCGTGCTCGCGTCCTCCGGGCCGCAAAATCTTATATGCTCGCCGTTGAATAGTTTTAATCTTTCCATTGCTTTGTACGTTCAGAATATCTTCGTAATACAAAAGTACCGCATCCGTCCTCTCGTCGTGCGGAGGTAACGGCGCGTTCACCAGCGCATGCATCCATTGCGGAGCGTCTCCGGCGCGCGCAGCCCCCGGAGCCAACGCCCAACACAACAAGACCATCGTGGACCATAATGCGGCTCTGCGAATCACTTTAATTTCCCCCTCCACCGGCCACCGGTTGCAACACGATTTGCTCTTCATCGCCCGTCCTCACTGATTCATAGAAGCTGCGAACCGCCGGGTAGTATTTCGGATCCAGCATCGTCAACTCAATCTTCAGGCGCCGCTCGATATGCAGCGTCCCGTTCTTTTCATCCGTGTTCATTGTGTACACCAGCAGCTTTGCGTCCTTGCCTCCCGGCTTTGGCAGATTGGTCACTTTCCATCCCAGCGGCAGTTCGATCGTCACGTCATCCACTTTTTGCGACATGTAGTGGTAATAAAGTGGATGCACGCGATTCGTGTGTTCGTAGATGTGTTTTTCCGGAGCCCCGAAAATTCCGACCGGCAACAATGCGTGGCTCCCTGCTCCCGACAACCATCCCGGCACCTTCAGATCAAATTCCGCCACCAGCTTCACATCCGCGCTGGACCAATCCGGTTTGTTCGTCAGGTCCACCTCGATCGCAGCGGGAACCGCATACCGTACTTGATCTTCCATCAGCTTCTTTCTCGTCGTCTCGTCCTGGTTTCGCTCCGCCACCCGCAACGATGCCGCTTCGAGGCCTGAATAGGTTACCGTCAGCTTTCCTTCGAGACTTCCGTCTTGCGTCAGCTTCAAGTTCGCCTTTCGTTCGATTTGCGACTCGCCGCTTTCCGGCATGCTCGTAATAATCCACGTGCCGCCATCCTTGTCCAGCTTCAGTCCCGGCGTATTCGTTTCAGACCATGGCAGCATCGCGTATGGCGTAAACGCAGCTCCCGGATCGAAATACACGTCTTTCCCGTTCATCTTCACAATCACTACGAACGTGCGCAGATCCCGCGCCCTCATGACATTCTTCACAAAGAAGTGATCGTCACGTGTCGAAATCCTCGCCGCCGAAGCATCCAACCCTGCCGCCCGCGCCAATCCCAAAAAGAGCAACGTGATTTGGTCCCCGTCGCCGTACCCGCGATTCCACACGTCCTCCGCGTTGCCCCCGCCTTTCACCTGGGCCCTCTTCTGCTCCTGCTCCGTTTTTTCCACCTCGTAAGTTGTATTTCGTATCTTCTGAACTCGCGTGTAAATCTTCTGCAATTTAACTTCCGGCGTATCGCTCGCCGCCACGATGGTTCCCACGGCCGCTTCCATCGCCTTCTTCTTCCCCACAAAGCTTTCCACGTGGTCGTTCTGTTTCTTGCCTTCCTTTTTCCAGAATTTGTCAGCATCCGTTTCAAGCATGTCTTCGCTGTAGTTAAAGTCCACTCGGAATTTCATGGCTTCTTCCGGTGGCATATCGTCTTCAATCAGGAATGCGGCGACGTTACTCACCTCCATTTGAACCAAGGGTCTCACGCCCTCGGTTTTCACCGGCGCAGAGGTACCCGACGGCAGCCCATTCGGCCAGCTCCATCGCAAGCGGAACTCGTTCGATGGTTTCAGCGTAAACTTCGCCGATTTTGTGAATAGGTCGTCGCTTAAGATCCAGTGCGAGTCGAATACGTAGTATTCGGCGAAGTCGATCACGTAGTGGTACTCGATTATGCTTCCCGGCTGAACGTCTGAAAACGTAAACGTCTTCGCCAGATACTTGATTCCCCGGCCTTTCACGAGCTCTTTTTCGTACACCTTGCCGTCGAAGTTCACGATCGACCCATCCGGATGAATCGTCCGCGCTCTGATATTCACAATGTTGTACGAATCCTTCACGAACGGAATCTCAGCGTCCGCATACTTCCTTCCCTCTTCCGTGAAAATCTTTATGCGGACGTAATTGGTTTCATGCGGCGTGTGTATGTTGCTGTCGTCTCGGTCCACTTGCCGGTACAAAATCACCGCCGGCGCTCCTGGAGCTTCCGGCACACCCGTCATCTTCAGCTCTTCCGGAGAAATCGGCAGCCATTCATCCGCGTTGCTCGGCCCCACGCGGTACACCGCCGCCACAAGCAAAATCACTGCCGTAATCAGCGGTAGCCTGCGCAGTTTCACAGCGCACCTCCGGAGTTGTTTTTCAGCTAGACGGACAAATCGAGGGCGCGCAGGGATATACCTGAGACCTGCACCGACGCGCTGGGAAGGGTCTTCGCGCATAAGCTGTGTTGTTGACCTGTGTTACTTGCTGCCGCGGACATTACAAGCACCTGCATCTTATGTCAATAGCGCCCACGGCCATGACGCACAATACCGCACTTTGACGTGTCTACTGCGTTCCTCACGCGCGGATTTCTGTGATAAACACGGAATCCCCCGAAGGAGAGCCTATGCGTAAGTGGGGAATCGTAATTACCGCTGGTTACGCCCTGATTCTCCTGGGCCTCATTGTGCCCATGACGGTGTTTGTGATCGGCTTTCCTGAGGACAACTTCTACCTCTGGCAAGGTGTCATAGAGGCTTACCATAATTATGGTGTCTGGATCCCGATCGGCCTCTTCGTTTTAGGTCAAGCGCTCCTGCTTTTTCTCTCCGTCGACACGTCTTTCAGACGCCTCAAGCCTCGCGCTCACATTGCCGTTTCCTGCACGGTCGCGGCACTTTTGATGGGCGTTCTCACCGCCGCGGGAATCTGGTCTCTCGGCTTCGGAGTATCTGGCGAAAGGTGGGGAAACACCTACTTTCCCAATGCTGGCAACGTCTGGGCTTTTTGCGCTGTCCTCTGGCTTGTGTGGGGAATCCTCTTCTATTTCTACTTTCGCAATTCTTCCGCGGTCGTCACCCAACTTGTCTCCTGGCTCCTGAAAGGCAGCGTGCTGGAACTCCTGATCGCCGTCCCCTGCCACATCCTCGTTCGCCGCCGCCAAGACTGTTCCGCGCCTGTCGTCACCAGTTTCGGCATCGCCACCGGCCTCGCCATCATGCTCCTCTCCTTCGGCCCCAGCGTCCTATTCCTCTACAAAAAACGCCTCGACGCCTACCACCCGCCTCGCCCCTCCGCCTAACCTCCACCAGAACTTCTACCCTCCCGCCCCGGATTTACGGCATAATCCCGCCGCACAGGGGCACACCAGCGTCCCGCTTAACCAGCAGGCGCATTCCAGTTCGCAAACGGGGAGGATTCAGTGACTGATCGTCCATGGAGTTCCACGGCTCCTCCAGGAGAATTTCGCACTTACATCTCGGCGGAGGAGACCGTCAAGGAATTTACGATTCGCGCCGTCATCCTTGGCTCGCTGTTTGGATTGCTCTTTGGCGCAGTGAGCGTGTACGTCGGCTTGCGGGCGGGGCTCACCGTCTCCGCATCCATTCCGATCGCCGTGCTCTCCATCAGCATCCTCCGCGCCTTCGGGCGCTCGACGATTCTCGAAAACAACATCGTCCAGACCACCGGCTCCGCAGGCGAATCGCTCGCCGCAGGCGTGATGTTCACGATTCCCGCCCTGATCTTTCTCGGCTTCGGCTCGGAGTTCACCTTCTGGCGTATTACTCCGCTCGCGCTGCTTGGCGGATGGCTTGGCGTTCTTCTCATGGTTCCGTTGCGCCGCCAACTCATCGTCGGCGAGCACGGCAACCTCTCCTTCCCGGAAGGCACGGCCTGCGCCGACGTCCTAGTCGCGGGCGAGCGCGGCGGCTCGTTTGCTGGCCGCGTTTTCTGGGGACTCGGCCTCGGCGGCGCCTACACCTTTTGCATGAACACTCTTCAAGCCTGGACGGCGCAGCCGGAAAGCCGCCCTTCCTGGTTTCCGGGCGCCTCTTTCCGCGCCAACATCACTTCCGAATATCTCGGCGTCGGCTACATCATCGGTCCGCGCGTCGCGGGAATTTTGTTCGCGGGCGGCATCGTCTCCTGGCTTTTGATCATGCCCGCCATAAAATTCTTCGGCCAGCTCTCAGGCGGTCACGCTATCTATCCAGGCACGATTCCTATTCCAGACATGACTCCAGATCAACTCTGGCGGACTTACATTCGCCCGATGGGCGCGGGGGCTGTCGCCGCCGCGGGCGTCATCACTTTGATCCGTACCTTGCCAACGATCATCTCCGCCCTGCGTTCCGGTATGAAAGATGTCCGTGCGCAAGGCGGCGGCCAGTCCTCTGCCGCGAGCCGCATTGATGAAGACATGCCCATGCGCACGGTGATCATCGGCTCGATCGTCATCATCGTGATGCTCTGGACTTTGCTGACGTTTCATCCGATGAAAGGCGCGAGCACCCTTTGGTGGCAAAATCTTTTTGCGGCCATCTTCGTCGTCGTGTTCGGATTTCTGTTTGTCACCGTCGCGGCCCGTATCAGCGGCCTTCTAGGTAATTCCTCTAATCCCATCAGCGGAATGAGCATCGCCACTCTGATGGCCACTTGCGCGATTTTCTTCGTCGCCGGCTGGACCGCACCCAACTATGCCGTTCTCGCGCTCATGATTGGAGGCGTCGTTTGCATCGCCGCCGCCATCGCTGGAGCCACTTCGCAGGATTTGAAAACCGGCTATCTCATCGGCGCGACACCCAAACGCCAGCAGCTCGGCCTCTTGATCGGCGTGACCATTTCCACGCTGGCCATCGGCGCCACGCTCAACTTGATGAACGTGGGCCTTGAGAAATATATTCCGACGCAAATTCCTGTGAATATCGCCGCGCTTCCTTCCGGCGCGAAAATCGAACGCGAAGGCTTCGTCTATCGCGGCAAAAGCTACACGCTGATCAACGCGCTCAGCTCTGGTGTCATTCCCGATGGTGAATATCTCTACGATGCTGACACAAAACAAATCGAAATCCAGTGGGCGCAAGGCATTGGCAGCGACAAAGCGCCCGCTCCACAAGCCCGCCTTATGGCCACGGTCATCAACGGCATCCTCAACCAGAAACTCCCGTGGCGGCTTGTTCTGATGGGGGTCGCGCTCGTCATCGCTGTCGAAATTCTCGGCGTGCGCTCGCTCGCGTTTGCTGTCGGCTCATATCTCTCCATCGCCACTACGGCCACCATGTTTGCTGGGGGCCTCGTCCGCTGGCTCGTCGAAGCCAGTTCCAAGGAGAAAAAAGACGAAGGAGAGGCCAGCCCCGGCGCGCTCTATTCCAGCGGGCTGATCGCCGCCGGTGGCGTCTTTGGCTTGCTAGGCATCATCATCAACCTTTTCCAGGACCCGGAAATAGCCACGCACGTCCCGGGATGGTTCGGCAACCTGCTGCATTTGCCCTGGCGCCCAGATCTTTTCTCTCTCGGTCCGAGGCTTTGGCCCATGCTCAGCCCGAACGATCAAACACCGTTGCCGAGCCATCTCCAGTCGATCTTCGGCGTCGTAATGTTCGGCCTCTTGGCCTATTCGCTGTTCCATTTCGCCCGTAAAAAGTTGAGCTGAGGAGACGAATCGACCACAAAACACTCAACACAAAACCCGACAGAAACTCTGGAATACCGGCTAAAAGGCTACTTTGACGCGCGCGTTGCAACGCCGTAAACTTGAGAATTATGGCACCCGGGTCCGGCGTAAAGAGCTATCGCGTCAGCTTCGATTTCTACCTCACACCGGGTGTGAAGATGTTGCTGCTCGCTAACTTCGGGATCTTCATTCTCGAAGCGTTCGTGGTTCACTTCTCTGGCGTCGCCGGCTACAACCAACTTCTTACGCGTTTCGGCTTGGTCCCTGCGGGAGTGATACCCGGCCTGCGGATCTGGCAGCCGTTCACCTATCTCTTCCTCCATGACGTAAATAGTTTTTTTCTTCACCTCGTAATGAACATGCTGATGCTCTGGATGTTCGGCCGCGAACTGGAAATGGTTTGGGGCAGAAACCGTTTCTTGCGCTACTACTTTCTCACCGGCGTGGGCGCAGGACTGATCAACGTCGCCGTAAAAACCGTGCCCGCCCTTTTTGGCCACGGATTTTCTTATGTGCCGACGATCGGGGCTTCCGGCGCGATCTTCGGAATCCTGATTGCTTGCGCGATTTTATTTCCAGACCGTCGCGTTTATCTATTCCCCATTCCGGTGGCAATGAGTATGCGGACAGTCGTGGCCATCATGGCGGCGTTTACCTTCCTCGGTACGTTTGGATTGGGAGATGACAAGGTGAGCCACATCTGCCACCTCGGCGGCATGCTCGTCGGCTACATTTATCTGCGGCGCGGATCTTTTCTGTATAGCGTGCGCAACAGCGTTTCGGACTGGCAGCACAAGCGCAACCGCAAGCGATTCGATGTGTACATTAACAAGCACAAGAACGAACCTCCTTCCCGCCCGGACCGCTGGGTCAATTAAACTTTCTTCTGTGGCTGTTCTCTCCGTTTTCCGTCATCGCCTCTGACGAGAAGGGAGTCCCTTGCGGAAGTGGTTGGAAGCGATTTTGAAGATTTTGTTTGGCGCTTATTTCGCGCTTACGTCCGTGTATTGCCTGCTCGCTTTTCTGCCTTACACGTACTACGCAATGATCAAGTCGCCCGCGTACGCGTGGATCCCGTGGTTTGCACGGCATCATGTATTGCTCTTCTGGCTGGCGTGGGCGGCCGCCGCAGTCGCTTACCACTCCCGAGTAAAGCGCGCCGCGTATTTTGTGTGCTTTGGCGTTCTTGCATGTGTTGGTGTTTTTCTTTCGGCGCGGCCATTTCTTGCCGGCCTCGAGAGCAATCGGTTCGCTTATTTGGGCAGTGTGGCGGCACTGTGGGCGATCATCCTGGTCGTGTCACACTGTGAATTTCACAATTCGACGACTTCGGAAAGCGCGGCGTTGAGCGAGTCTCATCTTTCTTATTTCACTGGAAGTTTGCTGGCTGTGGGCATCGCTCTACTGAGCGTGGCTGGCGCGCAGATTCGAAGTTATTCCGATACGAGATCTTTGACTTTTCATGCCAGCGATATTTATCTGGCCTTTTGGAGCGTCGATATCACACGTTCTTGTCGCTATTATTTTGGTTTCCATCCTGAACGTAGGTCAGGATTGCCGCTTCAAAATCATCGCATCCGCGCGGCGTGAGGTGGACCTTATTCGGTCTTTTGATTTTTGCTTCGTTGTGGGTGCTGTCAAGTCGCTTCCTGGGAAATGCGTTGAGCTTCGAAGGATGGGCCGCGCATCTTTACGCTTCTTCGTTCGCCGCAGCACTCACACTCTTGGGATTTTCCGTGGCTCGTCCGTTTCTTGTTTCGGACGGATCGGAGTTGCACGCCGGTTCCGCGCGTCGGGCGATACCTCTGGTCATCGTCGCGACGGTTTTTGGGGTCGTTGCGCTCGCGCTGCCTACGCTTGTGGGAGGCGGGGACTGGAATGGAATCATTCAAGGCACGTTTACTTTGCTTCTGTGGGGCGTCCTGAGCTTCTGCATTTTTCGTTTGACGCCTACGCACGGCAATTATTCGTTAAAAGCGATCTTCGTCGCAATACTGTTGAGCGTGCTTTCGTATGAGGCCCTACAGACCACGAATATTTATTGGGCCAAGCCGCTCGGGGCGACGGATGACGACATCGAGCGATCGATCGAAAATTACGCGACGCGCGACGCGTCGTTTAATCTGGCGTACCGCCTGCTCGGAAAAGGGCCGCGCAGCGAGCCTTGCGGCGAACTCTGCCGGATTCTGCGGGAGTATACGGAAATCCGCGGCGCGCAGGCGCGCTTTGATTTGAAACTTGTTGACCCGCTTGTTGCAACACGCGGCGAGAGGCCCAACATTTTTCTATTCGTGATCGACTCCATGCGGCCAGATTATCTGGGCGCTTACAATTCCAAGGCAACATTTACGCCCAATCTGGATGCGCTCGCGCACGACAGTGTCGTGGTGCGAAACGCGTGGACTCCCTACGCGGGGACTTCGCTCTCTGAGCCTGCCATCTGGGCTGGCGCTTTATTGTTGCACGCGCATTTCATGCAGCCGTTCGAACGCGTAAACAGTCTTGAAAAACTGGCGAAGACAGACGGCTACCAGATGATGGTCAGCTACGACGAAATCCTGCGCGAGATACTTTCGCCCTCTGACGATCTCATCAAGCTGGACACGGACAAGAAACTTTGGAACCAGCTTGAGGTGTGCTCGACGGTGCAGCAGGCCGAGAGCGCCATAGAGCATCGCTCGGACGCCGCGCGGCCGATTTTCTTTTATGCGCAGCCTAAGAACGTCCACCAGTTTGCGCGAAATAATATGCCGCAAGCGAAGGCTACGAACTGGCCTGCTCAGCCTGGGTTCAACTACCGCATTTCGTTTGAATTGCATCAGGTGGACGAGTGCATGGGCGGATTTGTCGCCTGGCTAAAAACGCGCGGCCTTTACGACAACAGCATTGTCATCGTGACTTCGGATCATGGCGATGCCACCGGCGAACTTGGGCGCAGCAGCCATTCGGTGGTGATCTACCCGGAAGTGATGCGCGTGCCGATGATCGTGCATCTGCCAAAGACCATGCAGAACAGATTCGTGCATGATGACGAACGCATTTCCGCGCTCATTGACATAACTCCGTCCCTCTACTACTTGCTCGGGCACCGGCCGATCGTTTCGAATCCACTTTTCGGACATCCTCTGTTTATGGAAACGCAGGAAGAGCTGAAAAGCTATCACCGAGACGAGCTCTTTATGGCGTCGGATGTGCGTGCCGCCTACGGTCTTCTGACAGACAACGGCCGATACATGTACGCCACATACGATTCTCCAGCGCAGAGCTACCTCTACGATTTAGCTCAAGATCCAAAAGGCCAGCATGACATCCTGACGAGCGCGCTAAAGAAGCGCTACGACGAGCAGATCATCACGCATCTGCACGAGATTGCGGATTTTTACGGATACAAGCCGGGAATCGGTTCGTTGCTGGCCTCAGGCCACTAGCAGCACACGCGCTGTCATTTATTTGTCATTATCACGTTCAACCAATTGACAACGTACCGTCATTTATATATCATTTTATTGACATTCGAGCGCTCGTGCAACGACAGGAGCAAGCTGGAGGCGGACCATGGCTCTACCCACATACCCGGTGATCGACCCATCGATTAAGCACGTCGGAGTGAGCAAACTTCGCGAGCTTAATGCCACAGCATTGAAGGAAACAGGCGACACCTTCGTCATACAAGATAACAACACGCCACTCGCCGTTCTGCTGACATACGAAAAATTTCTAAACATGCAGCAGGAACTGATGTCGGTGATCAATACGCTCGAACTTCTTACCGACTCAAAAGAACTGGCCGGGGTTCTCTCTGGCATTGAACAACTGAATGCAGGACGAGCCCGCCCTCTGGCGGAGATTGAGGCCGAGCTAGAGCAGAAGTAATGGCCAAGCTGCATAAAAAGCGTCGCAAGGCACAAGCGCCGCAGCAAAAACCTGCGGCTGCGGTCTTGGCGCCTTACGAAATAGAAATGGTTCCCTCGGCGGAAGCTGTTTATCGGAAACTCTTTCAAAATATGCAGGACGCAGAGGCGAGGGGCGAAAACTTCAGCAGCCACCACACCACGTTTCGAATGGTTCAAGAGGTCATCAAGACGATCATTCCGCGTAACCCAATCGACAGGTCCTATGGCCTCTCCGGGCCGCTCTCCAAGTATTTCAGGATTAAGAAAGGCCGAATGAGGATTTGCTGGGCCGCAAATTCGGGCGCCAGGAAAGTGACCATCCTGTTCATCTCTGAGACGATGAGAAAAGAAGGCGACGCAAGCGACCCCTACAACATCTTCACGAAGCGAGTAATGTCCGGAGAGTTCCAAAAGTTCTTAGAATCAAAATAACGGAAGCGACTGACTTTGGACTTCTACGCGGGCCCGCCGATTACGTGGAACTTCATGAAGTTTGTCGTGCCGCGGATGCCCATGGGTGTGCCCGCGACGATGCCGATGACGTCGCCTTTGCGGACGAGGCGTTCTTCGAGGAGGCGTTTTTCGGCGATGGCGGCGAGGCCGTCAATTTTTTGGACATTGGGAATGTGGCGCGGCATGACTCCCCAGATGAGGGCCATGCGGCGGCGAGTCTCCCCTTCGGGCGAGAACGCAATAATAGGAACCGCGGGGCGGTAGCAGGAGACCAGGCGCGCGGTGAAGCCGCTGTGCGTGAAGACGGCAATCAGCTTCATGTGCAGTTCATGCGACGCGTGGCAGACGAGTTCAGCAACGGTTTCCGCAACCTTTAATTTTTCCAGGGGCACGCGAGGCGGCGTTTTCCAATCGCTGGCTTCGGCGACAGCGATAATTTTCGCCATCATGCTGACGGCTTCGACGGGATATTTCCCTGACGCGGTTTCGGCAGAGAGCATGACGGCGTCGGAGCCGTCGAAAATGGCGTTGGCAACGTCGGAAGCTTCCGCGCGGGTGGGGCGGGGGTTTTCGGTCATGGACTCCAGCATCTGCGTGGCGGTGATGACGGGCCTGCGGAAGTGGCGAGCGCGGGCGATAATTGTTTTTTGCACTACCGGGACTCGCTCCGGGTTCATCTCGACGCCGAGATCGCCGCGCGCGACCATGACGCCATCGGCGGCGCGGAGGATGGCGTCCAGATTTTCGATGGCTTCGGGTTTTTCGAGCTTGGCGATGACTGGAATGTTCTTGCCAGCGCGGCGAATCAGCGACTTTGCAAGAAGCACATCTTCGGGGCGCCTGACAAAACTTACGGCGATGTAGTTCGCGCCGTGCTTCAGAGCGAATGCCAGATCTTCGCGGTCTTTCGGCGTGAGAGCCGGAACCTTCAACTTGATTCCGGGCAGATTGATCCCTTTGTGCTCACCAAGTGCTCCTCCATTCACGACCTCGCAGATGACTTCGGAACCCCGTACCTGGGCGACGCGCAATTCGATCAAACCGTCCGAAAGAAGAATGCGGTCTCCGCGGTGGACTTCGTGCGGGAGCGGGCGAAAGGTGGTACTGACGCGCGTGGAATCGCCCAAGACCTTAGCAGTGGTAATAACGAAGCGCTGCCCGGTGCGCAGCATGACGGGCCTGCTCCCGGCGAGCGGTCCGGTGCGAATCTTGGGGCCCTGCAAGTCGGCGAGAATGGCGATTGGTTTTTCCTGTTCGACGGCAGCGGCACGCAGCGCGACGATATTCTGCGCGTGCTCGGCATGTGTGCCATGAGAAAAATTCAGGCGGGCGACATCCATGCCGGCTTCCAGCAAGCGGCGGATCATGCGGGGCGAGCAGCTAGCCGGCCCAATGGTGCAAACGATTTTTGCGTGACGAAAAGCCATACGCTCTCTTGAAAGGGAGTTTACAACCTTCCGCGCCCCACTGGGCAGAAGACGTGCCGGTCTCCGGTTGAATTATCTGGTGGCGGCAAATTCCGCGACAATGCGAGCGAGGAAATCGACGCCTTTTTCGAACGAGGCGAGCGGCATGCGCTCGTCATCGGCATGCATGCGGCGGGAATCCTCGTCGGTCATCGGGAACGGGGAGACGCCGTAGGCTTGCACGTTATGCAGCCGCAACTGAGCGGAATCCGTTGCACCAGCGGATAAGAAAGGCAGCACAGGCGCGCCGGAAAACTCCTGCGCAGCGGCCTTTGTGATGGTGGCATAGAAATCGGACTCGAGCGAAGAAGGCGGAGCGGCCAGACCGGCATCGGGCTGGACTTCGAAGCGAATATTCGGATCGTTGACGAGCTTTGTGAGTTCGCCGAGCAAAACGTCGATGGTATTGCCTGGCAAGAGGCGGACATTAAGCATCGCGCGGGCTTCAGAAGGAATCACGTTGGCGCGCACACCGGCGGAAAGCATAGTGGGCGCAATCGTGTCTCGCAGCATGGAATTCCAAAGGGGATTAGCGTCGGAAACGACGCGCTGAGCGTGTTCGCCACGGTCTGGCGTATCGAGCGAGCGAATCCATTTGGCGAGTTCATCGCCTTCGAGCGGAGCAAGCTGTTCGAAATAGCGGCGGACGATGGTGGTGAAGCGCACGGGCGCAGTGTAGCCGCCAATTTTTTCGACAGCAGCGGCGAGGTGCACCACGGCGTTGTCCTTGGTTGGGACGGAAGCGTGGCCCGACGGCCCGCGCGCGATTACCGCAACGTCCACGGGAACCTTTTCGCTGGCTTGCACGGCGACGTATTCGACTTTGCCGTTTTTCAGGATAACGCGGCCGCCTTCGTTGAGAGCAAAGCCGGCGGCAAATTTGTCCCAATATTTGGAGATAAGCACGCGGATGCTGGCTTCGCCGCCTTGTTCTTCATCGGCAGTCGCGAGGAAAATAACGTCGCGGTTGACGCGAGCGTTCGAACGCTTGAGAGCAATGAAGGCGGCGAGGTTGGCGGCGAGCATGCCTTTGTCATCGATGGAGCCACGGCCGTACATGTAGCCGTCTTTGATAGTGGCGGCGAAGGGATCGACGGTCCACTTGGATTTGTCGACTCCAACGACGTCCATGTGCGCGACGAGCAGCAGGGCGCGAGATGGATCCGGCATGGCGGCGCTGCGCAGACGAGCGACTAACGCGCTGCGGCCGGGAGCAAGGTCCAAGAACTCGGAATTGATTCCTTCTTTGGTCAGAATGGCGGCGATGTATTTTGCGGCGGCTTGTTCGTTGCCGGGGGGATTGGTGGTGTCAATGCGGATGAGATCGGCGAGCCAGCCTTCGGCTTCCTTGGCTAGAGCGGTGGTGTCTCCGGCGGGGGAGCGCGTGGACTCGATGGTGGGCATGGCAGTGGACGGCACCTGTGCCGCCATTGGCAGGGCTGCGGCTAGCGGGAAAAGTGTCAGCGCCACGGCGGGCACGAAAGTGTGCAACCTGCGGTTCCAATTCACGAAGACTTCCTCCGTCTCGGATGCGACCTTAAAAGACCGGCCCAGCAACGCTTTGCAGTTAACTCGCTTCATACTAACATGCAGGTGTGGGGGCACATCCGAGGGCTTGGCGGCGCGTTGCGTAAATTCAAACGGCGCGCGGGCGTAGCTGATGAGGGATGAAGCGGCGGCCAGGCTAACGGGTTGGACTTGAAGGCGAATCGAGGGGTGAGATGAAGACGATAGTTTCTCTGGTTTTAGTGACATTTCTTGCAAGTGTGGTGATTCTGCCGTTGGCAGAGCAGCAAGCAGCGGCACAGGCGCCTACAGGCCCGCAGGGGAGCGCACCACCTCCTCCTGCGGCGGCGCAGGCACCGGCGACGCCGCAGCAAGCTCCCCAGGGCGGCGTGAGCATCTCGGTGGAAGTGCCTATCGTGACGCTGGATGTGATTGCGACCACGAAAGATGGCGACATCCTGACGGGCCTGAAGAAGGAGAATTTCCGGCTCACCGATGACGGCGTGCCACAGACCATCACAAACTTCGGTCCGACGGATGCGCCGATCACGATGGTGCTACTGCTGGAGTTCAGCAGCCGTGGCTGGGGAGGATTCTTCGCTTCGTATGCAAAATATTGGTCCACATACCTGTTTCCGCAGCTCAAGCAAAAGGATTGGGTAGCGTTGTCAACGTTCGACATGAAAACGCGCGTGGAAGTGGACTTCACGCAGAACAAAGAAGAAATAATGGACGGACTACGCCATCTCTATTTCCCCGGCTTCAGCGAGTCGAATGTTTTCGATGCGCTGCTGGAAACCACGGATCAGTTGAAAGATGTGAAGGGAAAGAAATCGATCGTGCTGTTGGCGAGCGGGGTCGATACCTTCTCGAAGCATACACTCGACCAGACGATGAAACAGTTGCGCCAGAGCGATGTGACCATTTTTTGCGTGGGATTAGGCCAGTTGTATCAAAATGCCGCGGACATAAGCAGGCCAGGCGGGATGGGCAGCATCCAGCGAATGAATTATTTGCAGGCGCAAAATCAGCTGAAAACATTTGCGCACGAAACGGGAGGCGAAGCGTGGTTCCCGCAATTCGATGGGGAAATGCCGGGGATCTTTCAGACCTTGACTGCATTTTTGCGCCATCAGTACAGCATTTCGTACTCGCCGACCACCGGTGCGAAGGATGGAAAGTTTCATAAGGTAAAGATTGAACTGGTGGCTCCCGATGGGAGCCCGCTTGAGGTGAAGGACCAGAAGGGCAAGAAACAGAAATATGTGGTGTACGCGCGTGAAGGCTACGAGGCAGTGAAAACGGGCACGGGAGACTGAGCGGCGATTTGGACGACGTCTTCGGTGGGCGCTCGAGTGCGTTTGTTGCGTGCCTTGATCCGTTAGTAGCCGCGGGCGAAATCTACCTGGTTGAACATTTCGCGGCCGTCAAACCATCGTTCCAGAAGATCCATGAGAAGAGCTGTTTCGCGGTGCCATAGCCGGTCACTTACGGCACTGGTGTGCGGCGTGATGAAAAGATTTGGAGCGCGCCAGAGAGGGCTTTCGGGAGGGAGAGGCTCGACAGAGGTTACGTCGAGCGCGGCGCCGGCCAGGGCGCCGCTTTCTAACGCTCGGATGAGCGCGGATTCGTCCAGGAGTGAGCCGCGGCCGACATTGATCAGTCGCGCGCCGGGTTTCATGCGGGCGATTTGGGCGGCGCCGATAAGATGCCGCGTCTCTGTAGTTTCTGGCGCGGCGATGACTACGTAGTCCGCGTGCGGGAGGGCTTCTTCAAGTTGCGAAATGGGAACGATTTTTTCCGCGTGCGTAGTGTCGCCTTGGCCGGAGCGGGTTACGCCCCAGACGCGCATGTCAAAGGCGTGGGCGCGCTTGGCGAGTTCGCGGCCGATCGAACCGAATCCAACGATTAAGAGGACTTGGCCGCTAAGTTCGGTGAGATGTTGCGGCTTGTCCCAGATGGCTTGCTGGCCCCAGTGCGAGCGGTCTTGGTGGCGGGTGGAATCGGGGAAGTTGCGTGCGAGCGCGAGGAGCAAGCCCATGGTGTGCTCGGCCATCGGCGGAGAAAATACGCCGCTGGGGTTTGTGACTACGATTCCGGAATCGCGGAGTTCCGGATACATAAGTTGGGCTACGCCGGCAGCGGTCGAATGAATCCACTTTAGTTTTTTTGCGTGCGTGAGCTGTTCGGCGCGGAGAGAGTAGCCGACGAAAATATCTGTGTCGGGCAATTCTTCGGCGAGGTGATCGTAGTCCGGCAAATGAAGGACGCGCATTTTTGGCCAGCGGGCGCGGATCGTTTGCGGCATGACCGGCTGCGGGCGCCAGTACGTGAACGGATGCCAGACGCAGATGACGAGTTTTGTTTCAGCTGGATTGGTGCGATTCATTCGCCGGAGCCGCGGTGTTTCCAGTAGAGGAGCAGGCCGACGATCAGGCCGAGGCCGCCGGTGCCGAGTATGAAAAGGTGGGAGAGCGGAAGAGCAAACCAGCAAATGACCACGAGGCCTATGGAAACGATGGCGCCAACCGGGGTGCCGGGGATCGTGATAGTGCCGAAAGAAGATCGCGGGCGATTTTGCCCTGGCTCAGGCGGTTTTTTCGAGAGGGGCTCGTAGCTGAGTGTCATGTTACGACTTTTTCGTTACGCGCAAATCCTGGCCGGTCATGTCCGCGGGCCGAGACTGATCGAGGGCGGCTAGCATCGTGGGGGCGAGGTCGCGCAGTGAGCCATTGGGCTTGAGTTGAAGCTCGCCATTATCGCTTACGAGAATGAGAGGGACGGGATTCGTGGTGTGATACGTGTGCGGGCCGCCGTTCGCCGGATCGATCATCGTTTCGGCATTGCCGTGGTCGGCGGTGATGAGCCAGACGCCGCCGCGCGCTTTCAGCGTTTGATAAATTTGGCCGAGGCCGGCGTCCACGGCTTCAACGGCTTTGATGGTGGCCTCGAGATTGCCGGAATGGCCGACCATGTCGGCGTTGGCGTAATTCATGATGATGGCGTCGAACTCTCCCTTTTCGATGGCTTTCACGACCGTGTCCGTGATTCCCTGTGCGGACATTTCCGGCTTGAGGTCGTACGTGGCGACTTTGGGTGAAGGGACGAGAATGCGCTCTTCGCCGCCGAACGGCTTTTCTACGCCGCCATTGAAAAAATAGGTGACGTGGGCGTACTTTTCGGTTTCGGCGCAGCGGAGATTTTTGTACTGCAGCTCTTCGAACACCTGCGCGAGGATGTGTTCGAGTTTTTCGGGCGAGATGACGTATTTCAGCCAGGGCCAGTTTTTGTCGTACTGGGTCATGGCAACGTAGACAAGGTTTTTGGGGCGATTCGCATCGGCGATCAGGTCAAAGGCAGGTTCGACCAGGGCGCGAGTCATTTGACGGGCGCGGTCGGCGCGGAAGTTGAAGAAGATGACGGCGTCGCTATCGTGGATCGTGCCTACTGGCAAGGCGGAAGAGCCTTCACCTTTTGTGATGACGATGGGCTTGATGAACTCGTCGGTGACGCCCTGCTCGTAGCTTTTCTGGAGCGCGGCGCTGGGGTCGTTCGAATGCGTTTCGGCTTCGCCGTGAACTACTGCGCGGTAGGCTAGCTCGACGCGTTCCCAGCGGTTGTCGCGGTCCATCGCGTAGTAGCGGCCAGTGAGCGTGGCAATTTCGCCGACGCCTAGTTCGCGCATCTTTTGCTGCAACTGGCGAACGAAGTCGCGGCCGCTGTTTGGCGGCGTGTCGCGGCCGTCCATGAAGCAGTGAACGAAGACGTGCTCGACTTTTTGTTTCTTGGCCATTTCCAGCAGAGCGAAGAGATGCTGGATGTGGGAGTGCACACCGCCATCGCTCAATAGACCGATGAAATGCAGCTGGTGTTGGCGGCCGCGCTCCATGGCCTGCTGAAAGAGCGGCACGTTTTGCAGTTGTTTGTCGGCGATCAGTAGGTCGATGCGCGTGATGTCCATGTGAACGATTCGGCCGGCGCCGATATTCATGTGGCCGACTTCGCTGTTTCCCATTTGGCCTTCCGGCAGGCCAACGTAGGGGCCCGAGGTGTGAATGAGCGTGTTCGGAAATTTCTTTAGCAGGTCGTCGTAGGCAGGTTTACGCGCTAGGGCGATGGCGTTACCCTTTGTTTCGGCGCGGTAGCCCCATCCATCCAACACGGTCAGTACGATTGGCTTTGGTCGTTTGGTCATGGTTTGTGGGACAGGCATTCTTGCCTGTCTGCTTGTTCCTTTTTCACTTTAACAGTTTCAATTGTTAGTTCTAAATTCCGGAAGAATGACAGACAGGAATGTCTGTCCTACTTAAACTCTCTTAACGCCGCCAGCAAACGATCCACTTCTTCTGTCGTGTTGTAGTGAACCAGGCCGATGCGCAGAAGACCGCCTTTGGTTTCGACACCTAGGCGCTCGGTCAGGTTCAGCGCGTAGTAGTTGCCGTCCCAGGTGAAGATGCCGCGCTCGCCGAGAAATGCAGCAACCTCCGCTGGCGTGTGATTGGCTAGCCTGATGGAAACTGTCGAGCAGCGCTCGTGCAACCGCTTCAAGTCGCTGATGCCGAAGAACCGCAAATCAGGAATCGTGAACAGGCCTTCCGCTAAACGCAAAAACAGCGCCATTTCGTGATCGTGCGTGGCGCGGTAAGCGGCGAGCAACGCGCTGCGTCGATCGCTCACGGTCGAATCGCAATGCCTGCCCAGCTCCGCTAGGTAATCCACTGCAGCGCCGATTCCCGCGATTAGTTCCTGGACTTGGGTTCCCGTTTCCCATCGATCGGGGAGGGTATCTGGGGCGGGGCGCACTTTGTAAGGCTTGAAGCGGAAAAGATGCTCGCGTTTGCCGTAAAGCGTGCCCATATGCGGACCGAAAAACTTGTACGGCGAGCAAACCAGAAAATCGCAACCGAGGGCACGAACATCAATCGGGCCATGGGGCGCATAATGCACCGCATCGATGAACATCAGCGCGCCAGCGGCGTGGGCCATCTTGGTGATCTCCGCTACGGGATTGATTGTGCCGACGGCGTTCGATGCGTATCCGACGGCGACAAGTTTTGTGTTCGCGTTGATCTTGTGCTTCAGGTCGTCGAGGTCCAGCGTGCAATCCGATTCGCGAATGTCCACCTGGCGAATCACCATGCCCATGTCTTCCAACGCGCGCCACGGCGCGACATTGGCGTCGTGGTCCAGAGTGGTCACGACAATTTCGTCTCCCGGCTCCAGTGTCCGCCCGATGGCGCGGGCTAGCGCGAACGTGATTGTGGTCATGTTCTGGCCGAAGATGACCTCGTCTTTATCACAATTAAAAAAATCGGCCATGGCCGCGCGCGCGGAGGCGATCATCGCGTCGTTGCTGCGGCTGGTGGCAAACGCTCCGCAGGTATTCGCATTCGACTTGAGATAATAGTTTTGAACGGCGTCTATCACTTGCTTCGGCACTTGCGTGCCCGCAGGCCCATCCAGAAACGCGGCAGGGTGGCCGTTCACTTGCAATTGCAGCGAGGGGAATTGCGCCCTTACCCAGGCAACGTCCAGCGGCTTGCTCTCGCCCCCCTGCATCACGGGTGTGCTCATTGTGTTCTCCGCCCGCTAGTTTCTCATAGCGCGGGCCGATGATGAAGCCGCGTGCAACCGTGTTAGCATTTAATCGGTTGTTCCTCACTCATGCCGCTTTGGCGCCGGCTACAAATCAAATGAGCGGCCACAAACCGGCCGTCTCCGCGCCACGTTTCTCCTAGAGGTGCATCGTGTCCGAATCCTTCACGCCAAATGAGCGCACGCGTGTCGTGCGAGAACCGCACCGCGGCGTCTATGACCGCGAAACTATTTATAAGATTCTCGATGAAGGGATGGTGTGCCACGTCGGGTTTTCCACGGACGGGCAGCCGTTTGTGATTCCCACTTTGTATGCGCGCATCGGCGACGCTATCTATTTTCACGGTTCAGCCGCCAGCCGTATGCTCCGCGGCGTGAGTGAGGGCGCTAATGTCTGTTTGACAGTCACACTAACCGACGGCATTGTGCTCGCGCGCTCGGTTTTCAATCACTCGATGAATTACCGCTCCGTTGTGGCGCTCGGAAAAGCTGCGCTCGTGGATGAGCCGCAAGAAAAACTCGAAGCACTTCGCGCTTTCACGGACAAAATATTGCCCCACCGCTGGGAAGATGCTCGCCAGCCAAACGAAAAAGAGCTGAAGGCCACCAGCATTCTGCGCCTCCCGCTCACCGAAGCTTCCGCCAAAGTCCGCGTCGGCCCACCCGAAGATGACGCTCCCGACCTCGCACTTCCCATCTGGGCCGGCGTAATACCGCTGCGCACCGTTGCTGGTGCGCCGATTCGCGATGAACGGTGCGATCTGGGAATTCCGCTGCCAGCTTATGCGGCCGATTACAGGCGGTGATTTCTGAGTCGAGATGATTCTGCCGCGGTATTACTGGCGCACGGCGCGGAGGAAATCGGCGAGCAGGCCGTAGCCAGTAGCCTCGACTCCGGGATTGTGCTCGACGAGCGATAATCCGAAAACATCAAGGTCGAAGCGAATCGCGGAGCTGCTGCCTTCGAGATTGGCCAATGGATCGGAAGCCAGTAGCATTTCCGGCCGTACGCTGCAATCCACGCCATCGCCGCGACGCTCGGCGCGGCACACGAGTTTGTAGCGCATCCCCGCGGCGCGCACGGAACGGATTTTCTCTTCGGTGAGCTCCCGGATGCCGATGCGCTGCACTTGCTCAAGACGCACATTTGCGCCCATCAAGACAATCGCCAGCGCAACAACTTTTACGGCGGCATCCCATCCGTCCAAATCTGCGGTCGGATCCGTTTCCGCGATGCCCATGGCTTGGGCGCGCTTAATGGCCTCATCCATCGAGCGGCCTTTTTCGATTTCCGTCAGCACGACGTTCGTCGTCGAATTTAGCACTCCGGAAAAGCCGCGGATATCCGTCGCCGGCAAGCCGTGCGGAAACATCGAGAAAACGGGCACGCCATCCATCACCGTGGATTCGTAGAGGAATTGGCGGTTCATCTGTTTCGCGAACGCGGTGAGTTCGTGGTAGGCGTGAACGATGGGGCCTTTGTTTGCGGTAATGGCGTGTATGCCTAATTCCAGTGCCATCCGCAGATGTTCCGTAGCCGGTTGGCCGGTCTTTACATTGAGCGAGGTGGCTTCGAAGAGGACATCGGCTCGCGATTTTTCGAGCCACTCGCGAAGGTTGTGCGGCTGACTTGTGTTTCCATGCTGAATTAGAGAGTGGCCGTGAAGAGCGGCCAACGGATTGAGTCCATCGGGGTCGGCGATCCAGCCGGTGCGGCGCGTGGCGACTCCTGTGAGACGCCAGCGGATGTCGTAGCGGCGGCGCAGGTCGGTCTCTTTGGAAATCAACAGGCGCAGAAGGGCGCGGGCTACGTTGCCCATGCCGATGATAGCTAGATTGTAGGACGGCATGAGGCGACCCTCCAGGAAGAAACAGGCGAGACAGACAGGAATGCCCGCCCTACCGCGCGGGTAGCCCTTGTGGGACAGGCATTCTTGCCTGTCTCCACAGCCTGCGCTACCGATGTCCAACCGCCAAAACTCCGCGATTCACGGAGACAGACACGAATGTCTATCCTACCGTGGAGATGAATTAATGCGCGGCGGCTAGTTTCGCGGCAGCGTCCGAGATCAATGCTGCTTCATTTTGCAGGCATTTCGCGACGACCAGGACGCCTTCGTCGGCTTGCTTCCATTCTTTTTGTTCGATGGCTTCGCGGACCCAAGGCATCGTTTTCGCCGCATATCCGGTGTAGAAGCCCGGCGCGTAAAGTTGGTGCTTGTACCATCTCCGGTTGGGCAAGCCTTCTTCCGTAATGAATTTGCGTTCGCTCTCGATAAGCAGACGATTCACTTCGGCGAGCGAAGCCGCAGCCAGCGCGGCGCCGCCGTTGGCATTGGCATGCTCCAGGGCTTTGCGGTACTCTGCCGCGCTGCGTGTGACGGCATCGGCGGCGTTTTCGAGAGGCGCGAAGTTCTGGTAAGGTGGAACTTCTTCTTTTTTCGGAGGAACGGAAATTATCTTGGGATCCGCTACCGCGGTGAACACGCCTTCATCGATTTCCTTGTTGCGCTCGCGGATTTCGTCCTGCATTTTCTTCGACAGGTCCTTCAATTCCTTGACGTAGGTCTGCATCGTCTCCGCGAAATCGCCAAACTCAAAGGGCAAAAGGTCAGCGTCGCCAAGACGCATCATGGCGCTGCCGCCAGCCTGGGCTAGCGCGCGTCCGTAGACGAAGTTAGTATCGCTGAAGTGCGTATACCAGTAGAAGTCGTCGTAAATTGAGTGGTAGATTCCGCCGCCATCTTCGCCGCCGAAGCCGATGTTGAGCGAAGCGACACCAACGTGCTGGAGGAACGGTGTGAAGTCCGAACCGGAGCCGAGCGCACCCATGTGCATATCGGCGCGCTGCCGGACGTCTTGCTTTTTGTCGGGGGATGCCTCTTCAATCGCTCGCAACTGCTCGCGCTTCCAGGCGGAGAGTTTCGTTTCGGGATCCTGAACGTCCTTGGCGACATCGTTCATGAATTTTTCGAGCGTGTGGGAGCCGCCAAATCCAAGATAGCCGCGACCGTTACCGTCGGAATTGATGTACGCGACGGCGTACTTGTTGAGTTCTTCGGCGTGCGTCTCGACCCACTCGGTCGAGCCGAGCAAGCCTTCTTCTTCGCCATCCCACGCACAAAAGATCAGCGTGCGCTTCGGCTTCCAGCCTTGCTTCACGAGTTCGCCCAGTGCGCGAGCTTCCTCGAGCATGGCCGATTGGCCTGAGATCGGATCTTCTGCGCCGTTTACCCAGCCATCGTGATGGTTGCCGCGGATGACCCACTCATTGGGATAAACCGAGCCCGGAATTTTCGCGATGACGTCATTGACCGGAGCCATATTCCAATTCGAAATCATCTTTAGATGGACTCTTCCGGGGCCGGGACCGATGTGATAGCTGATGCCAAGACCGCCACGCCACTCTCTCGGAGCGATGGGGCCTTTGAGCGAAGCGAGAAGCGGTTCCGCGTCGCCGTAGGAAATCGGGAGAACGGGAATCTTGGTGATCGTCTGAGCATCTTTGATGGCGAGGCGTTTTGCGTCTTTCGTCGCGCCGACGCCTGGAGTGAGCGGGTCGCCAGCGTAGAGCGGCATGTCCGCGACGCTGCCGCGCTGCACGCCATCTTTCGGGCGGTACGGACCCTGCGGGAAAACATCGCCCTGCGTGTAGCCGTCCTCGCGCGGGTCAGAAAAAATCAGGCAACCAATGGCGCCATGTTCCGCCGCGACTTTCGGCTTAATGCCTCGCCAGGAACCGTAGTAGCGCGCGATCACGATTGCGCCTTTCACGGAAACGCCCATGCGCTCGAGCTGCTCGTAGTCCGCGGGCACGCCAAAATTGACGTAGACCAGCGGAGCGGTCACGTTGCCATCAATCGAATAGGAGTTGTACGTGGGAAGTTGCTCGGCCGTCTGGTCCGAAGTGGGATCTTCTTTTACGACGGGCTCTTGCAGCTTCGCGGTGAATATTGGTTTGCCACTCGCATCCACGAGTTCGACGGCTCGCTCCTTTGGAGTCGGCATGAGCACGTCGAAGGTCTCAATATGCGCGTCGAGGCCGAATTCCTTAAATTTTGCAAGCAGCCAATCGGCGTTTTCCTTGTCATACGGAGAGCCGACGTGATGCGGCCGCGCAGAAAGCTGTTTCATATAGGCGCGAATTTTATCGGGATCGGGAATGGCTTTCATTTTTTCTTCCCATTGGCGTTCGGCGCGCGAAGATTCGGCGGAAAAGCCGGCGAGCGGCTGTTCGTCGGCGACCACGTGTCTACCAACAGGCGCCAGGGAAATACTTGCGAAGACAATCGTAGCAACTAGACTTCTGCGGTTCATGAGACCCCCTCGTTTTGCGCACGTATTTTGCCTGAACTGCGCGGCGATTGGAAACGTTTGTTGCAGATTTATCCGCGGCTGCCGGTTTTCAGCATGATGTCGAGGTCATCGGGATGGATGGCGCAGAGAAGCGCCTCTTCGCGATCGATATGTCCCTTGCTGATGAGCTGGACGAGAGATTCTTCGAGTGCGAAAGAGCCTTTCTTTTTGGTCATGGTGATTTCCTGATGGAGATGTTGCAAGGCGTTGCGGCGAATATGCTGGCGCGCACCGTAGCCGATCATCAGTAGCTCGGCGGCGGGAAAACGATCCCCGCTTTTGCCGGGCAAAAGGATTTGCGTCAGGACGGCGGCAATGGCCATGGCCAATTCCTGGCGAATTGTATTTTGGCGTTCATCGGAAAAAGAATCGGAGATTCGTGAAATGGTGGTGGCGACGTCGATAGTGTGCAGTGTCGAGAGAACAAGATGGCCAGTTTCCGCAGCGGCCACGGCGATGCGCATCGTTTCCGGGTCGCGCATCTCGCCAACCACGAGAACGTCCGGGGCCTGGCGCAAGGCCGCGCGCAGGGCTGTCGGGAAATCAGGCGCGTCCGTGCCGATCTCGACTTGCTCGATGACGCTGCGAATGTGCGTGTGCTCGTACTCGATGGGATCTTCGATGGTGACGATGTGGCGCGCCTCGCGACGGTTGATGTCGTCGATCAACGCGGCGAGCGTGGTGGATTTACCGGAACCTGCCGGACCGCCGATCAAGACCAAGCCGCGCGGGAGATGCGCGAGGGTTTCCACGCTTGGGGGAAGATTGAGCTCACGCAGCGTGGGGACTTTCTGCGGCAGGGCGCGGATTGCAGCGGCGGCACGTCCCCGCTCGCGATGAAGATTAATACGAAACCGGCCGAGTCCGGCGATGCGATAAGAAGAGTCCGAAATTTGAGACTGGCGGTAGCGGGCTAGTGCGTGGGATGTGAGAGCGGGAAGAACTGCCGCTTCGATTTCCGGGCCATCGAGCGGACGCGTGTCGATTTTTTGCACTACGCCTTTTGCGCGGATGCAGGCGGGAGCTCCCGCGACAAGCAGTAGATCGCTTCCGCCGCGGGCAATCAGCGTTTTGAGCCAGGAATCCAGTTGGACGGCGCTGGCGGGCTCGGCTCCATCCTGCTCGCGAAGGTCGTTCAGTTCGTTGACGATACGATCGATTTCCGGCGCTTCATCCATGAGGAACCTCAATCGTCCAAATGGCCCTAACGATTGTTGCTGGAAAAGTTTGACTCAGCCGAGGTTTTTCGTCCAGCGAGAAACGCGGGTAGGACCGTAGCGACCACGATATAGAGAAGCAAAAAAAACGGGCGGCAGAGACAGAAAATCTCTGCCGCCCGTCTTCAATTATTTACCGACTTAACCGAGATGCAGCGAAATGTTACTCCACGGAACCGGTCTGTTCGGCGACCACAGGTGTCAGGGTGCCGAAAAGGCCGTGCGTTTCGTGGTCGGGGCCGGCAGAAAAGAAGAGCGTGGTGGACGGACCCGCGGCGCCGTTGTTGCCGAAGGTGAGCGACCAGAGTCCATCGATGGTTAGAATCGAGTCGTCAGGATTCTTCACGAAGCCGATAAATTCCTTGGTGAATCCGTTGTAAGCAGCGACCCAACCGCTGCCGAAATTTCCTACGAGGATGCTGTTGCTGAAGACGCCGAAATCGCGCGGCGTCCAAACAACTCCCCAGGGCGAATTCAGCCATGGACCATGCTGAAGATGGCCGATGTGCTTGCCATCGGGCTGGTAAAGTTCAACGAATCCATTGCCTTCGCCAGCCACGTCATCGTGTTTGGCGGCGTCTTGTTTTGCATAGGTAACGAACAGGGTTCCGCCGATGTTCTGAATGTTGAAAGGCGCGAAGTCGCGAGGAAGCGCATCGTCGTCAAATAATTCTTCGGAGATGTGCACGGGCTTGAAGGCGTTGTCGTAAACTTCCACTTTTCCCGAGCGGAAATTCGTGACGTAGAGGAACGTCTTTCCGTTTACGACACCCGAAGTGGCGCCCTTATAAACCGCTCCGCGCGGCGAACCTCCTCTGGAATTGTCCACCTCAAGGGTCGCCGCCGGTCCGCCGGCCCACGCCGAGATGGTTCCATCTTCGGTAACAAAGATGAACGCCGCCGCCGCACCTCCAGGACTGAGCAGAAAATCCGTCGGGCTGCTGTTGAAAACGATGCCTGTCGGTGTAGCCAATGTGCCCGTGGGAGAGCCCTTGGGGGGAGGAATGGTAACGGTTCCCGTGCCGTTGATGCCAATGATGGCTCCGGCGCCGGTATAGAGCGTGGAGAAACCGGAGTTGTTGTCGGAAACCCACCAGGGGCTTCCGGCCTTTGCCGTGGTGGTAGGACTGCGGGTCAACCCCCAAGGGTTTACGAGATTGGGGTCGGTGACTGCGGCAACGCCGGGCAGGTCGGCGACCAGATTCGTTTGAGTGTAATGCTGCGCTTTTATTACAGCAGGGAGCAAAGAGAGCCCAAGTGCAAGTACAGGGAAATATTTCCACGACTTCGGCACGTACCCCATGGCTTTACCCTCCAGATCGAGATTTAGGAAGCGAAACGCACCGCGAGTGACCGCGATGGATTTCACGTCTGACTGGCTGGGTAAGTGGCTCCGTAGTGCAAGTTGCCTTCCACTACGGCTTATGGCATTGCAGATGAAACTGTAGTTGAGAACACAGAACTTACCGGAGGCAGGCTGGAAAGGGTCGCAACGGCGTTCCTGTTTCCCGTAGACAACTACCGCTGCGGATACCGAAGTTGGAAGAGCTTTATTCCCGGTTATTTTGTGAAAAAATGCGCGGTAAAAAATACCGAGTAATGTTGGAGGCGAGCGGCTAAGCTCGGCGGAGAGTCAGCAGCGTGATTTCAGGAGGCACGCCGAGGCGTACCGGCGCGCCTACTGTGCCGAGCCCGCGATTGACATAGATGGATGCCAATGATGACGACGGGCCGGGAAGCGGAGAGCCGTGACTTGTCTCGGACGCAGAACCCGCAGGAGTGGCGCGGTCGTTGGGTGCCGGAGCGAACATCGGACGCTGATACAGGCCAGCGACATAGTCGGTGATAAACCGCGCAGGGCTGAGGCGGTGGTCGAGGATTTCCACCTGGATTTGTCCGCCGTGCGTGTGGCCCGCGAGTGACAACTCGATGCCCAACTCCGCAGCACGATTGAACGAGTTGGGATTGTGGGACATAAGAATGTTGGGCATATCTCGGCGCACCAGCGGTTCCACATGCTGGAGCAGTTGCACTCTATGGCCGCTGTTGGTGCGTTCGCGCTGATAGTCGACGCCGATAAGGTTGAACGACGCACCCTTGAAGCTGACTTCGGCATTTTGCTGGCGAAGCAATTTCATGCCAGCCTGCGCAAAAAGAAGCTGTGCCTTGTCTTCCGCGTGCGCATAAATCTCGTGATTGCCATTGCAGCCCCAAACTCCCAGCGGGGCACGCAGTCCCTTCACTTCGTCGATGCAATCGGCGATCGGGTCGCCCGCGCCGGTGATGAAGTCTCCGGTGACCAGCGCGAGATCTGCGCCCAGGTCGTTGGCCATGTTGACGGCGCGGCGCACCTGCAGGCGCGGCATGAAGCTGCTCAGATGAATGTCGCTAAGCTGCACAATCTTCATGCCCTCTAGTCCAGCAGGCAGATTAGGGATGGGAACTTCGACCTTGCGCACTTGATAGTCAAGGCGCTCGGCTGCGAAGCCATAGACAGCGGTGAGGAACGGGGCGGCCCCGGCAAGCGCAGTGGCCGTCTTGAAGAAATAACGGCGCGAGGGATCGCGAATCAGTTCCACGGCGGCAGGCGCAGAGGAGTACGGCGGAGCCGCTACTGCCGGAGGTGTAGCAACTCGGGAAGGCTTTGGATTGGTCTTCGGCCGATACGCCGCGCGCAGCCAGGACCAAACTCTATCGATGCCGCTCACAAGTTTCACGGCGATATAGCCAAAGAGCGCGCTGAAAAACCACAATCCCGCAAAAACCATAATCATCGAAGCGCGGGGAATGGTATGGCCGTGCCCCATGCGGAAACTGTCCGCCATCACGACGATAATGAGTAGGAGCAGAGTGACGTAAATCAAACGCGCCGCAACGCGCAGCCATTGGCTTCCCCAATTGGACGTCGTACGCCAGATGGCGCGATACCAGAATCGCTGGGAGAAAAAGAGCAGCCCCAAGATGCCTAACGCAATGACACTGCGCACTAACAGCCAGGTCCAGTTCAAAAGGAGGGTCCCCCTAGAGGCGAACTACTAGCTTACCATGCCTGCCGTTAGCGATTTTCCATGACGCGGGGAGGCGCTCTGCGTAAGATGAACCGGGCCAAAAGGCCAGGTTTTAGCCGGCCAAGCACAGAAACGCTTGGCGGCGAGGCCCGTCAGAGAGTGTGTGCCTGCCATGGGTGGTCTGAGAAGGCCCCAGACGCAGGTCCAGATACAGGCCCGGAAACGGGCCTAGAAATATGCAAAGATGAGGAGAGAAAAGATGAAGAGTTTTAGTAAATGGGGGACTCTGCTGGTTGCCGTGGCGCTCGCGGCTGTGCCGGCGTTGGCCCAGGACGCCAAGAAAGCCGCACCGCCAAAGCCCGCACCGAGCCCGTCGCGGGCCGTGCTGGAATCCTGGAATGATATCGGCAGAAAGCTGGTCGCCATTGCCGAGGATTTGCCGGAAGACAAGTACAGCTACAAGCCGAATCCCGACTCGCGGACATTTCTGGCGCAGCTGATCCACGCTTCCGCTTCCATGTACTACTTCACGGACACCGCGGAGGGAAAGAAACCTCATTTTTCGGATGATCCGAAACTCGACGACTTGCAGACAAAGACCCAGGTCACGGCCTTCGTGAAAAAGTGCGTGCAGGACGGCGCGGACGTGATCAAGGCGAAAGGCGATAAGGGTATGAACGAAAGCGTTGCCGCAGGAGGGCCGACGTTGACGCGGCTCTATGATCTGGCCTACGGGATCATCGAGCACACCGGAGAACACTATGGCCAGCTCGTCGTCTATTACCGCATCAACGGCTTGGTGCCGCCTGAATCGCGGCCTAAGAAGTAAGCAGCGTCACAACAAAAACAAAACGGGCACGAGGATTTCCTCTCGTGCCCGTTTTTCTTTTGACTACAGGAATTTGCGGAACCAGAGATGAAGCGATGCGTGGCCGGTTGTAGTGGCGCAGCATGCTGCGCCTGCTACAGGCAATTCGCGGACGCTGCCTAGGAGCTTGCTGCTCCGGCGGCGCCGTTCTCCAGAAGCGCGGTTAATTGCGCGGGGTCGCTGGTCGGTGGCAGGCACGTTTGTCCGGCGCAGACTATCGCCGTGGCTTTTTCGGCGGGAAGATGAGGCAGCGTTTCTTTCAGCGCGCCGGCGAGATTTGTGAGCGATGCGCCCGGCGTAAGCCGCAGGACGGATTTCCCTAAACGATAGACGCTGTGCGCTGCGGCTTCGAGAGCTTGTGCAGCCGGATCATCCGCACGGCCCGTGATGACAACCTGGAACGGATGGCGCGCGAAAAGCGTGGCGGCAAGGCCATACGTCGCGGCAAACATTCCGTACTGCGGCGCGATGCCCGCGAAGGCTTCGAGCGTTTTCCGCGCAAAGTTATGATAGCGATCGTCTCCTGTGAACGCATGCATGCGAATCAGCGCGATCGCCGCAACGGAGTTAGCGCCAGGTGTGGGCGAATCCTGGAAGGGCTTGCGGCGAACGTCGAGGCCGCCCATCGGGGCGGCGTCCGAGGGGCGATCGAAAAAGCCGCCGCCTTCCGCGTCGCCATAACGCGCGATGGCGAGGTCTACCGTTTTTTGCGCCGCGGCAAAATAGCGTGGTTCGAGCGTGGCCTCATACGCGTCCAGCAGAGCCAGCACACTGAAGACTTGATCGTCGAGCGAGCCATCCAACGCGGGCCCTCCGATGCGATGGCCGAATCCGCGGGATTCGCTCCACACTTCCTTCAACATGCGGTCGAGAGTTTTCAGGGCAAATTTGCGGCAGTTTTCGCCTGTCAATCCGCCGAGCACCTTTGCCGCATCCAGATAAGCCGAAACGAACATCGCGTTCCACGAAACGTACATCGTCTTATCGACGAAAGGAGTCGGACGAGGCAGGCGCGCGGCCATCATCTTCCCTTTGCCTTTCGCAATGATGAGGCGCACGGAAGTCTCATCGAGCCCCAACTGCTTGGCGATGTCGGCTGGACTTCGCGCAATCCACAAGACATTCTTCGCGGGATTGTGGTGCATTTCGCCGTGTGGCTCGACGTCGTAGTACAGCTCCATCACTCGCGCATCGTCGGGCGGCAGCGCAGCTCGTAATTCGCCGAGCGTCCAGGTGAAATAATCGCCGTCGTCATCGAGCGAATAATCCGCGTCCTGACTGGCGTAGAAGCCGCCGTTTTCCTGGTCGGATAAGACTTCGTTGACCCAGCCGATAATGCCTTCCGCGGTTTCACGTAGAAGCGGATTCTGCGTCACCTGCCAGCCGTGCAAATAATTACGCAACAGCTCCGAATTGTCGTAACTCATTTTCTCGAAGTGCGGAACGAGCCATCGTTCATCCACCGAATAGCGGTGGAATCCCCCCGCAAGTTGATCATAGACACCGCCGCGCGCCATTTTCTCCAGCGTCGTCTCGATCATCGCCAGTAAATGCTTTTCTTTTGTTTGCTGGTAGCGCTCCAGAACCAGGTCCACCGCCGATGCATGAGGGAATTTCGGCGCATGGCCAAAGCCACCATTCTTGATGTCAAATTGTTTGGTCACCGAACTGATTTGCGCGTCGACGACGGCGGGATCAAACTCTGCACGCGCGCCTGTAAACACTTCTGCCTGGGCAACCGCATCGGCAAGGTGATCCGCCGCGCGGACTAGCTCGGCCCTTTTATTTTTGTAGGAATCCGCAACCGCCAGCAGAATGCGCCGAAAACCCGGCCGCCCCCCTTGATCCTCCGGAGGAAAATACGTGCCGCCGAAAAAAGGTTTTCCATTTGGAAGCAGAAAGCCCGTCAACGGCCAGCCACCTTGCCCCGAGATGGCGCTGACGGCGGATTGATAACGCGCATCGACGTCCGGCCGCTCGTCGCGATCCACCTTTACGGCGACAAAATTCTCATTGATGATTTTGGCGATTTCGGAGTTCTCATAACTCTCGCGGTCGATCACGTGGCACCAGTGGCACCACACCGCGCCGATATCCAAAAGAATCGGCTTGTCTTCCGATTCCGCGCGCGCAAAGGCCGGATCGCCCCATTCATGCCAATCGATGGGCTGGTGGGCAGCGGAACGCAAATACGGACTTGCGGAATCTTTCAAACGATTTTCAGGATGAGACGACACGAAAAATCCTTTCGATTTGCGAGGCGCCGGGGGCGAGCGCTGTTCCTGCACGAACACAAGTTAATGTGGAAAAGAAAACCAAATCGCGGCTCAAACTACTGCACGATGTCTCCGGGACCAAGATCGCGCGGGTCAAGCGGCTTGCGTCCGGCGAATCCCTCGTCCTGCCGGTGATAGAAACGAATGCGGTCTTCGCCAAGCTTCCAGCAGAGATACACATCTTCGTTGTCGATCACGGCGGGAAAATCGAGCAAGCCCACGTCAAGGTCCTTGATGACGCAGCCGGTTTCGAGGATGCGGTTCAGCGAAGTTTTCAGCGATTCGGCGAGTTGCTGGTGCTCCACGCGCAAGGCGGCCAACTTTTCATAGGGCACGATTACACCGCCCATCATCATGATGCGCGCGGAAACCGCAGAGAGATCGTTGTCCAGGGTGGACAGTTTCTTGCGGCAGTCCATGGCTTCCACGAGAAAGGGTTCGAGGTCCCTACGCGCGCGCTCCGCCTCGGTGAGCGTGAAAAGCCGCGGCTCTGGCTCGGGTGAATCGTCTTGTGCTTCTTCGTCGTCTTCGTCCGCCATGGAAGGTCCGTTCTTACTGCGTCTTTCTCCGCTCTGCTTGATTCGATGCTAGCGCAAACTCATGTCGTGGTCGAGCGCAATGCGCTTGCGGAGATGGGCCGCCTAGAAAGCATTCCACTATCCGCCGATGAACACCATGGTACGCGAAGGAGGCACGAAATCGGGGGCGTTGATGCGGTGTCCTTCTTCTTTTTCGTCGACGACAGAGCGGATGTAGGCCGCGACATCGTCGTCGGTCGCGCCCTCGCGGAGCAGGCTTCGCAGGTCATGATCTTCTTTGCTGAAGAGGCAGGTTCGCAGCTTTCCGTCGGCGGTCAGGCGAATGCGCGAACAGTGTCCGCAGAAAGGCTGTGTCACGGGAGCAATCAGGCCGATCTCGCCGGGCGCGCCGTCGGCGAATCTATATTTGCGCGCTGTCTCGCTGCGTTCGTGCGGAATTTGCACGAGCGGCCACCGCGCGTGAATCCGCTCGTAGACTTCGGCGGCCGGGACGACGTGACTGCGCGTCCAGGTGCGGTCGGCATCCAGCGGCATGAACTCGATGAAGCGCATAATCACGCCGCGTTCGCGGGCAAATTCCGCGAAGGATTCCACTTCGTCATCATTCAGGCCGCGGACTAGCACGGCGTTGACTTTCGCGGGACCGAGGCGCGATTTCTGTGCCACGTCGATACCATGCATCACAGTGGAAAAGGATTTTGTGCGCGTGATGCGCTCGAACTTTCCGGGATCAAGCGAATCGAGACTGATATTGATGCGGCGCAGCCCTGCTTCGATCAGCCGCTCGCACCGTTCTGCCAGCAGGTGGCCGTTCGTGGTCATCGAAAGATCTTCTACGCCAAGCGCGTGAAGCCGCTCAATGTAATCTTCGACGCCCGCGCGGACGAGAGGTTCTCCACCGGTTATGCGTATTTTACGAATACCGAGACTGAGAAAAATGTGTGCGAGGCGGTCCAGCTCCGGCCACGAGAGAATCTCGTCATGATCGCGGTAATTTTCAGGGTCGGCGGAGCGGCAGTACACGCAGCGGAAATTGCAGCGGTCCGTAATAGAAATGCGCAGGTCCGTGATCTGCCGGCCGAATTTGTCTTGGAGAGTCATGACACGATTTTTTGGATGAACGCGGCCGCCTGAATTCTTGCTTTTCGCCTCGGTAAAACAAAATCGCCCGATCCGACTACTTGGATGCGGGCGCACGACGAAAATACACACTTTTCCGTCGAATCGCTCCTTTCCAAGTTCGGGAGGCCCGGGCGTTTCCACCCGAACCCTCAGCCTCGCCGTCGCAAAAAGCCGCGGCAGAAGCATCGTTCCTGTGTCTTAGGCTTTCTCTCCCTTAGGCCGCAGGAATCGGAGTTCCTGTTTAGTCTACGCCGCAAGCCAGCGGGGTGCAATTCACACAATCCGAGCGCCTTCCCTGAGTCCAGCCCAGGGAGTGTGATAGAGTTTTTGCCACGCCATGAGGATCTTCGTTCTCGGGGCCGGTGCGACCGGTTCCCTTCTTGCGGAATTGCTCCAACGTCAAGGACATGCTGTCTGGTGCGGTGATCGCGATCCCGATCGCGCGCGCCGCTTTCTGGGCAAGAGAAGCACCATTGCGGTCACGGAAGTGAACGCCCGAAACATGCTCGGTATTGTGCGCGCGGCGCGCGGCTGCCAGCTCATCGTCAATGCTTCAGCCTCGGTCTTCAATTTAATTGTCATGCGGGCTGCGTTGCGGTTGCGCGCGCATTATGTGGACCTGAGCTCTCACCTCACGCGCAACCCCTTCAAAGCCGAGCAATTCTCCTTTGCGAAGCGTTTCGATGAGAAAAACCGGACGGCGCTGATCAACGCTGGCGCAGCCCCCGGCCTGACGAACCTGCTGGTCAAGCGCGCCGCGGAGATGCTCGACGAAGTCCATTCCGTGCAGATTCGTTTGTACGAAAGCACCGAGAGCGATGATCCGATTTCGCAATGGTCGCCGGAAGTGTCGTTCGATGAGGCTATCTCCAGCCCGCGCGTCTACCGCAATGGAAAATTCGGCATGGAAAAGCGTTTCGCTGAACTTGAAAAGTTTCGTTTTCCCGATCCGATTGGAAACGCCAACGTCGTTCTCGCCGCGCAGGATGAAGTTGCGACACTGCCCTACGCGATTCCCATGCGCAACTTGGACGTGAAGATCGGCGGGAACGAGTTCGACCGCTTGCGCCGCTGGTACAAGCAGGGAAAATTATCGAAGTCTCGCGGCATCGTCCGGCAGCGTTTTCCGCAAACTTCGTCGCCGCGAGCGATCGCAAAGCTGATTCGCCAAGGCGTGCTGCAAAATGCGCGCTTTTCGGCGGCGGTGCTGGTGCGAGGCATCAAACGCGGGGCGAAAGAAGACGAACATCTACTGATCCGCACCGACGCTATGTTCCCGACGCTCTACCAAATTCGCCAGCAGGGCCGCTTCACCACGCCCGTCGCGTATGCAACGGCTCACGTCGCGGCGCTATTCATCAAATATTTTCAGCGCGAGGAAGCTGGCGTGTTCTCTCCGGAAATGCTACCGCCGGAAGCACGCCGCGCGATCATCGCCGGGATCCGCGCTCACAGCGTGAAGATCACGCACAAAACAACGGTCATCAAGCGCGACGGCGATGATGACGAAGAGTTCTGATTTGCGCCACCGTCAGCTGACTTCTATGGCCGCGCCTCGAACACTAAATTGAACGGCGTCTGCGTCGCGCGCCGGAATCGCGTGAACCCGCCGCTCGTAACGACTTCGCGCAAACGTTTCTCGCCCGCTTGCGCGCCAAGCGCCAGCCCAACTTCCTGCGACAACGATGCGGGAGTGCACAAGAGCGTGGACGCTCCGTAAAATGCGCGGCCAATGGGATTGAGATTGTCTTCGAGCTTGTCGCCGGCGAACGGTTCGACGATCATCCACGTCCCATCCTTTTTCAGCCGGCTGTGAACATGCGCTGATGCCCCTGCGGGATCGCCCATGTCGTGCAAGCAATCGAAAAAGGTCACGAAGTCGTAGTCTTTTCCCGGAAACGATTTTGCGCTGGCAACTTCAAACTTGATACGGTCCCCCACACCGGCGTCGTGTGCGCGCTGCTTGGCGGTCTCGATCGATTTGTCGTGGTAGTCGAATCCGGAAAATTCTGATTTGGGATAGGACTTGGCCATCAGAATTGTTGACGCGCCTAATCCGCAACCTACATCGGCGACGCGCGCCCCGCTTTTCAATTTTTCGTCCATGCCTTCGAGCGACGGAATCCACGCAGCGATCAAATTCGCGGCGTAGCCCGGCCGGAAAAATCTCTCCGTCCCAACGAACAGTTCGGCGTGGTGTTCGTGCCAACCCATTCCCTCGCCCGTCTTGAATCGCTCGGTCAGCGCTTCCTCTGCTTTGATCGCCGCAAGCGCCACCTGAAACGCTCCAGGCATAAACGCGGGACTGCTGTCGTCGGCCATCGCGAATGCTTGTTCTTCGCTGAGATGAAATTTTCCGGTAGCCGGATCGTATGTAACGTAACCGCCGGCGGCCTGCGCGCTTAGCCACTCTCGAACATACCGTTCGATAGTTCCCGTGCGCTTCGCCAACTCCGCCGGCGTTTGCGGACCGCCAGCCGCAAGACCTTTGTACAAACCAAGCTTGTCGCCGAGACGAATCAGCGCCGCGTTAAACGTCGCACCAAAATCGACGACTGCTCTTCCAAGAAATTCGTGAAGCTTATCCATGTCGATCGCCATCTGTTCCTCCGTCAGGTCAAAAGTAGGCAGGCTGGGATATTGCAGAAAATTCTAGGCCGTTCAGGCGCGGAAAAGCAAGAGACGTCAGCAGCAGCGATTGGGCCTGGAATAGCGGCGGTTGATCTGCTCGACATAAAACTCTTCCGCACTAAGCGTGCGCTGCTCCGTAGCTTGCCTGCCGCTTGCGCGCAGATAGCGTTCGTACGCCGCGTCGCCGCACCATTCCCGCACGCCACGCCAGAACTGGCGAAGTGACCCCTTAGCGAATTTCGCCACCCGCTGCATCCGCATCAGTCGTCTCCATGCGCCGAGCCGCTAAATCCTTCGGCCCAATTCGTCGCGACATACGGCGCTTCGTGCAACACCGCCTCACGCCGACCGCTCAGAATCGCGTACCACTGCGCAAGCGCCTCCACGAGCAGCACGAGAATCATCAGCGCAAGCACCCCAGTAACGGCGGCATCCAGCCGCTGGTTGAAAATCAGCCGGTGCGTCTCGGCAATTTTTGCTGCTGGAATCAGACCGCCCGTAATTTGGGAGGCGAGCGAATTTGCCTTCGCAAGAAAACCGAGATTCGGATTCGCGTCAAAAATCTTCTGATAGCTCGCCGTCATCGTCACCGCAACCAGCCATATCATGGGTACCAGCGTCACCCATATCCATCGCAGACGTTTCATTTTCAGCAAAATCGTCGTGGCCACCACCAGCGCCACGGACGCCAGCAATTGATTCGCAATCCCGAACAGCGGCCACAGCGAATTAATTCCTCCAAGCGGATCGACGACACCCTGATACAGAAAATAGCCCCACAATCCCACGATGATTGCACTCGAAAGCAAAATCCCCGGCATCCATCCCGTGCGAGCAAGCGGCTTCCACACGCGCCCGCCAAGTTCCTGCACCATGAAGCGGCCGACGCGCGTCCCCGCATCGAGTACTGTGAGAATAAAAAGCGCTTCGAACATGATCGCGAAGTGATACCAAATGCTCAGAAGGCGATCACCACCGATTGTGTTTGAAAAAATCTGTGCCATCCCAACTGCCAGTGAAGGTGCACCTCCCGCTCGATTGAGCAGCGTCTGCTCGCCGACGGAGTGCGCGAGATTGGTCATGGTCTGCGCGTCGAGTTGGTATCCCCAGCTGCTAATAGTCCTCGCCGCGGCGTCTGGCGTGCTCCCCACGATGCTCGCTGGACTATTGATCGCGAAATAGACACCGGGCGGCATCGCGCAAGCCGCAACCATGGCCATCACGCCAACAAAGGACTCCAGTAGCATCGCGCCATAGCCGATCGATCGAGCATGGCTCTCACGCAGAATCATCTTCGGCGTTGTGCCAGAAGAAATAAGCGAATGAAATCCGCTGATCGCCCCGCACGCGATGGTTATGAAGCAAAACGGAAAAATCTTCCCCGCGAAAACAGGCCCGCTACCATCGATGAATCGCGTGAGCGGCGGCATCATCATGTGGGGCCGCACAACCAAAATTCCCGCCGCGAGGGAAAAGATGGCTCCGGTCTTGATGAAGGCGCTCAGATAATCGCGCGGCGCGAGAAGCAACCACACCGGAAGAACCGCGGCCGCAAATCCATATGCGATGATCACAAATGCGAGCGACAGACCGCCGAATGTAAAAGCCCTCGCCCATGACGGCGATGTCGCCACCCACTGCCCCGCCACAACCGCGAAAAGCACAAGCACCACGCCGAACAACGAAGCTTCCAGAACGCGCCCCGGCCGGATAAATCGCAAGTACACACCCAGCAGCAACGCAATAGGAATCGTCATCGCCAGTGTAAACGTCCCCCACGGCGACGACTTCAGGGCATTCACAACGACCAGCGCGACGACTGCAAGCAGGATCACCATGATTGCCAGCACAGCTATCTGCGCGATGAATCCGCCGCGTGCGCTCACTTCCTCGCGTGCCATCTGGCCGAGAGTTTTTCCGTCGCGCCGGATCGAGCAAAACAAAATAATAAAGTCCTGCACGCATCCAGCGACCGCTGCTCCGACGATCAGCCACAACGTGCCCGGCAAATAACCGAACTGCGCCGCCAGCGTTGGCCCTACAAGCGGCCCAGGCCCGGCAATGGCCGCGAAGTGGTGCCCAAAGAGAACCCATTTGTTCGTGGGGACGAAGTCGCGTCCGTCATCGTGAATCTCGGCAGGCGTCGCTCGCGAATCATCCAGCGCCAGCAAGCGCGCCGCGATAAATGCGGAATAGAAACGATACGCAACCATGTAGCAACACACCGCCGCAACGACGAACCACGTCGCGTTCAGCGGCTCGCCGCGGTGCAACGCGACTTTTGCCAAAGCGCCTGCTCCCGCGATCGCCACGCAGAGCCAAACGATAATTTTGAAAACGCTCTTCATTTCCCCGGGGTGGTTCCCGAACTGGCGCGAATGAATTGTGCGGTGTCCTGCTTCAATTTCGCCAGCGACGGCATGTGCGCATACACCATGTGGCCTGACTCGTAGTACGCCCCGGTCAAATGGCCGCGCAAAGAAGGATCAAGTCCCAGATGATCGAACGTGTAGTCCGCAGCGAAAAACGGAGTGGCCAGATCGTAGTAACCCCGCGCCACAAAAACGTGCAGAAATGGATTCTGTGTCATCGCGCTGCGCAGCGTCTCGCCCACATCCGCGTAGCGGTTCTCATAGGGCTTATAGCTCCAGGGATACACGCGGCCCGTCAGCACTTCGTACGGCAGATCGCTATCGAATTTCAAATCGCCGCGCACGTAGTCATTCAGCGTCGCGGTGTACGGCCCGATAATCGCGGCGATGCTCGGATCGTATTCCGGCATTTCGCCGGCGGCGTCCTTATCTATTCCCGTGAATCGGCCGTCGATGCGTCCCACCGTGCGCCGCTCGCTGCGCAACAACTCTTTCGTGAAGCGTTCGATCTCCACGCGCATGTTGGTGCGTTCGATGTAGTCGGTGGAAAGTCCCGTTAGTCGCGCCAGTTTTTGCACCGTTTCCGCGTGCTTGGCACTCGACAGTCCATCTCCCGCCATCAGAGCTGTTGCATACTCCCCCTTCGCAAAATTCTCCGACTCCTCAACCGCCTTGTGCAAATCCGCCTGCAAATCCGCGGGCAATCGTTTGTGATACCAGGCAATCGCGGTGTACGTCGGCAAGATTAATATGTACGGCAAATCGTTTCCGCTATCGAATTCCGTCGTCGCAAAATTCAGGATCGTCGAAACCAGGATGATTCCGTTCAAATACATCCCATAGCGCTGCTGCAAATATCCGGAAAGCCCAGCCGCGCGCGTCGTTCCGTAGCTTTCGCCCGCAAGAAATTTCGGCGATGCCCACCGCTTGTTGCGCGTCGCATACAGCCTGATGAAATCGCCGACGGACCGTACGTCTTCTTGAATCCCGTGAAACTGATCCGGTGATTCGCCCGGCGCCGGCCGGCTATAGCCCGTCGAGACTGGATCGATGAAAACAAGGTCGGTGACGTCCAGCAGCGACGACTCGTTGTCCACCAATTTATAAGGTGGCGGCAGCAACGCACCGGCGTCGCCCATTTCCACGCGCCGCGGACCAAACGCTCCCAGATGAAGCCACACGGAAGCCGATCCCGGCCCTCCATTAAACGTAAACATCACCGGCCGCTGCGACAAATCGCTCACATCATCGCGTGTATAGGCGGTGTAAAAGACGCTCGCCTTGGGCTTCCCTTCTTCGTCTTTCATCACGAGCATTCCCGCCGTCGCCGTGTACTTGATCTCTTGCCCGCCGATGCGTGCGGAATGCTTCGTCTGCACCACTTTGTCTTCCGGCACGGGCGGAATTTTCTTCTCCGCCTCCTTTGGCGCCTCTGCCGCTTTTTCGCCCGGCTTTGCCGCGGGAGGCGCACTGGGCGCCGTTTGCTGCGCGAACGAAAACGAACTCCCAAGCAAGATCACTGCGGCGCAGCTCAACCCCAGATAGCGGTAGTTCATCGGCGAGACGCTCCTCGTAGTAGGCGGCCACAAATAGAAAAGCAGACGGCGGCATCGTATGCGAGTGCAGTAGCTTCGTCAATCCGCGCGCGCCTCGCGTCACACGCGTCTGATATTGGAATTGTGCTTGTACGACGTCGGTGGCGTTATACAATGCGAGCCCAACAGTGAAACGTTTGTTTCAAGGAGCATCCATGCGCCCAGCCCGTCCACCGCTCGCCGTCCGCTTGAGCATTGTCGCGCTGCTGCTGTTGGCGCCAATCGCAGGCGCGCAGCAAAAAACAGAATTGCCTCATCCAAAAACGCTTCCTGAGCTGCAAAAAGCGATGAAGGATGTTGTCGACAAAGCTCACCTGCCTGGAGCCGGCGTGGCGCTCGTCTCGAACGGCGAGCTGCTCTGGTGCGGCGGATTCGGCAAGGCGAACCTTGCCTCTGGCCGCGATATCACTTGCGATACGGAATTTCGCGTCGGCTCGATAAGCAAATCCTTTGTAGCGCTCGCGCTTCTGAAACTTCAAGAAGAAGGAAAAATAAATCTCGAAGCGCGCCTGCAGGATGTTGCGCCAGAAGTCCCGGTGAAAAATCGCTGGGGGTCCACGAATCCCGTGCGTATCGTCAATCTTCTCGAGCACACCGCTGGATTTGACGACATGCAGGCGTCCGAGGTCTATAACTTCAAGGATCCGTACGATTATTCTCTGCTCGATGTCTTCAAGCGATTTCAGGAACCGCAAGACGTTCGCTGGCCGCCGAGCACGCGTATGTCTTATTCCAATCCGGGCTATGGCATCGCCGGATACCTCGTCGAGAAAACCGCGGGCAAGCCATTTGATCAATATATTCGCGAAACGATTCTTCGCCCTTTGGGCATGGCGAATGCCGACTTTCCCTTTACCGATGCGAATAAACCACTCCTCGCCGTCGCCTACGATAGCGACCCGCCGCACGCCCTTCCGGGCTACCCATACATCTACTTGAGACCAGCCGGCGATCTGAAGGCTTCGCCCGGCGAGCTCGCCAAGCTCTTGCAATTTCTTTTGCGCCGCGGAAAAGCGGGCGACGCACAAATCCTGAAGCAGGAGTCCATCATCCGCATGGAGTCGGTGGAGTCGACCCTCGCCGCAAAAAACGGCCTGCGTCTCGGCTACGGCCTCGCGAATTACACCAGCGTGGTCGGCGGAGTTGTTACCCACGGCCACGATGGCGGGATCGACGGATTCATCTCCACGTATCGCTACATGCCCGAACAAAATTGGGGCTATGTCGTGCTGCTCAACAGCACGCAGTCTTTCCAGGCGCTGCTGGATTTGAACCGGCTCGCCATCGACTTCCTGTCGAAGGATTTTCCGAAGTCGCAGCAGCCCGCCGTTCCAATGGCCGCGGCCGATCTGGAAAAGTTTGCCGGCTATTACGCCCCGCGCGCGCCTCGCTCGCAACTTTTTGCATTCATGGATGACTTTACAGGCGGTCTTCGTATTCGCGTGATCAATGGACAGCTCACGCGCTCCAGTCTCTTTGGCAAACCAGAAGTGCTGATCCCCGTCGGCAAGAATTTCTTTCGCGATGAAAAGGATCCGGAGGCAACCGCCGTTTTCGCCACGGACAGCGCCGGCCAAATGGTGTTCTCCAGCCAGGAGACGGAGGGTTTTGCCTACGGCGAACGCACCGGCATTGTTTGGACCTACGCGCGCCTTGCGCTGTTTGTCCTTTGCATCGTGCTGATGGCCACTTCCCTGCTCTTCGCGGTTGTTTGGATCCTGCGCAAAGTGTTTGGAGGATTGAAAGACGCGCGGCACTTGGCGGTGCGCGCGGTTCCGCTTCTTGCAACGCTAACTCTCTGTGGGCTGTTTTTCTGCTTCACCAAGCTGGGAGGCGCGGATACCGGGAAACTTACTGTATGGACCGCAGGGATTTTCGCCTTCAGTCTCTTCTTCCCGCTGCTCTCGCTCTACGGTCTTTTCCTCGCCGTTCGCGTTCCTAAAGCAGAAATACACAACGGTGCGCGCGTCCACTCACTGCTCGTTGCCCTGGCCTGCTGTGTCGTTACCGTTTTTGTCGCATCCTGGCACATCATCGGCCTTCGCCTCTGGGCGCCATGATCGCGAAGAAGTAGAAACCGCTTCACCACCTGCCATTAAATACCGCGGTTCGTAGCGAGCTACCCTCCTGAGGAAGGTGCAGGAGGGTATCCTCCGAAACCGCCGGCATTATTCCTCCGCAAGCCTAGGATGGCGAGCGCACGGTACCACGCGACGCGGAATCGATACGGGCGCGTCACGCGAATTGGCACGGGCGCTTCGCCAAATCGCGCCGACTTGCTCTCCACAGCAATCCCCGCTTCCTGCCAACGCAACAGAATGTGAGAAAGATCTTCCTGGGGCTGCGTCTGGAAGGAATCGTGCACAAAAACCACTTTCTTGATTCCCCTGGCGAGAAGAAACCGCGCGGACGGAAAGTCTTGTGGGAATGCCATCCATCGATTGTCGAACGCCATCTCATCACTGAGCCCCCCACTCATTCTCTTGGAATCGAGCAGAAATGCTGGGGGCGCATCGGGCGCGAGCCTGGCCAACTGCATGGGCTTTGCTCCCTCGCATAACGCCAGAAGGAGCCCGCGCATATCCACAACGCTCGCGGATCGCTGTGCTCCTCGCGCTGGAAGGGAAAGATCCGGCGGAATCACCACGCCGACGTTAGGTCCGGGCGATCCATCAATAACCGGAACTGGGCGAAAACCTAGATACAAAAGCGCAAGGCCGTAGTGGATCGCGTCCGCTCCAGGAAGATCAGCAACAATTGCAAAATTCCGTTCGGCTCCTTCCGGGACCCAGTCCAACGAATATGGCTGGACCTGCGCTGGAGCGGGGACCTCGCGAAAAGCCAATTCGGCAAACGGAACTGGCAAGACCCACGGCGACCAGATAGATTCTGGGGGAGCCCAAATCGCATACAGTTGTTCCGGCTTCACGCTACTTTTCCTTCTGCCGAGGTCTTGATCAGTACAGCTACGTCTTGAGCGTCCTGAGTGATGATTGGTTTGTCGGAGATGCGTCCATAGAAACCGGCTGCCTTCCCGCCAACGGTGAAAACGCCAACGCAGGGAAATTTTCGGCCAGCCGGAGTCATCATCGGGAAAATCTCGAACCGCTTTTGAGCTATCCACTGCTGGGGGGTTCTGCGAGCCGCTTGGATAATCTTCCTTAAGTCGGCTTCGGGCGTGACTCCACGGATCCCGATCCGTTCTCCAACTCGCCCTAGGGCGGGCTTTAGAACCCACGTGTCGTCGATAGGAGTTTTGATTTCCGAGAGTTCGACAGTCCTGGGCAAAAGTCTTCGCCACGTGGAAAGCTCCGTGTGAAGTTCCTCCCAAACTAGCGGGAAGCGCTTCGTTTGAAGAAGAATCGATGATCCTGGATTGCTCACAGAAACGCGCGTCTTCTGGAAGTACGCCTTCCATGATTCTTCGCGGGGAAGATTCGGAAGCCACTCTGCCGGAAAGAATCGAACGACGGCTTCCGGCCAGCCGGAGGCAAAGCTCGCGTGAATTTCCGCCCTACCGTCCATCCAGCGCAAATGAGCAGGACTGAGCAGACATGTGCGCAGTCCATGTGCTGAGAATCGATGCGCGAGGTGCTGCATCACCTGGCGATCGTCGCTGTAGGCGGTTGCGTGCACCAGCGCTACCAGTCCGTCCTCCCTCACTGCCTCGCGCACGGCCCGCGCGTAAAGCTCTGAAGTGCAAGGCGGGGCCGACGCTCCGGAGATCTCCCCCGCAAAAAGTGAATTCCATCCGCTCGCTTCGATGAACCCACCGGGTACGTCCGCGTTCACTTCAGAGATCCGCCAGCCATCGTGTGTCGAATGAAAATCAAAACGCATTACGCGCAGCGCGTGACTGCCTGAATTCCCCTTCGATGCATTCTGCAAAGCCTTTTGAATTTCGGGCACCAATCCTAGCCGACCCATCAAATGCGGTCTCTCCAGGATTTCCTCTTCCGCGGAAATGGCCTCGTGCGCCAGTGCTTCAGCCGTTTCGTTGAGCAAGCGCGCAGTGGCAGGTTCGATGAGTAGCGGAAAAGGGGAAAGCACGGAACGGTTTTCGCATTGCACATCCCACTTGCAAGAGTCGAAGATAGCGCGTGTGCGAAGTGGAACCCACTCCTTTGTGCCCAACGTCTTTCCAGCGGAGTATGGCGACGGCATCAATGGATTCCCCGCTTCCAGGCGTAAACGCTTGCGCTAACCACATATACGGCCGCCAGTGCCATTGACCTAGGTGCGCCGTTCCATCGATGGTTTGGCTCAAGTGTGCGGAATTTGCGTTCAAGTATTGAAGTGAACAACGCGAACCCGGCAGCAGGCCATGCGCATTCACCGAAATCACGCCAAGTCGCAGACGTGGATTTCCAATCACCAGTGACTGCGTCTCCTAGCACGATCCCGGTGGCGGCAAACCAGCCGCACATACGAATCCCTGTTCCCAAATACCGGTCAATCGTTATGGTATCGGCAACGGATGCGGCCTGGTCCACCAAAAACCACAAAAGGAAGAGCGCAAGTGTAGAAACCAGTGCGCACAAAAGGACTACTTCGGGGCCAGGCCCGTTCCCCACATTTGCCCCCGCAAAGCAAAATGTCGCGCCGATAAGCTGGCCGGAAATAACCCAGGCTGCCGCCAGATTCCCACGTTCGAGCACGTCGTCGCGCGCGCTGATCCCGAGGAGGCCAAAAACCAATTGCGTGAGCCCCAGCCAGCTCGCGCCAAACGATAGAAAAAGAAATACCGTTGGAAGATCGGATTTGACGCTGTTCGCCGACCAGCCTCGCAGAACCAAGAATAGGAAGGCAATACAAAGAGGAGGAATCAGGGCGAATGCCAGCCTGCTCCGGCGCGGCCCGCCGAGAGATTGGCCGACGCGCAGAGAGAAGTACCAGTGGCCCCACAGCACGATCGTGACGGGAACACTCAGGTCCAACAAAAAGTCCATTTGGGAGAGCTCCTCCGGAAGAAACTCCTCTCTTCTTGAAACTGCCAGTCCACTGCGAGATTTACGGCGTGGAGAGAGTGAATGCAAGAAAATAATTGAGGTCACAAGAAAATATCGAAATTTATTTAGTGGGGTTCCCTTCAGCTCGAATAGTTTAAAGGTCCGCTATTCCGTGCAGCCGTAAAACCTGTTTGCGGCATCGAGAATGCGCACAAGCTGGTCATGCGAATGTTTCTCGTCCGACGGCAAGATGTCCCATCCAGTGAAGACCGCGACGATGTCGTACTCCGGCAAGGCGATTAGTTGTTGCCCGCCAAACCCGCGCCCGGTCCACGCTACGTCTTCGGCGTTGCTCCCGAACGATTGCAGCCACCATTGATAGCCGTATTTCCAGTCGCCGCCGGGGACGTTTACATGAGGCGAAACCGAGTCTTTGATCCACGCGGAAGAAAGGACGTCTTTCTTTTCCCACACGCCGCCTTTGAGAAATACCTGGCCGATTTTGGCCAGATCGTGCGCGGAGAGATACAAGCCGCCTTCGGTATCCGGAAGGCCGGTTGGCGTATGTTTCCAGAAATATCGCATTCCCAACGGCTTGAAGAGATGCTCCGCGGCGTATTCATCGATATTTTTTCCGGTCACTTTTTTGAAGATCTGGGCGATCAATATTGTCGCGCCGCTGTTGTACACGAACGTTTTACCAGGTTCGTCCGCCATCGGGAGATCGATCACGTACTGCGCCCAGTCGTGGCTTGCTTCCATAATGTCGGCTGAATTTTTTGGATCGTCATAGGGCAGGTCCTCGTGCCACTCGATGCCGGCGGTCATTGTCAGCAGGTTGCGCAGTGTGATCCGCTTTTTTCGATCGTCAAGGTTTGCAATTTTGCGGCCGGAAAAGAATTGCACGATCGGCGCATCCAGGCTGGCCGTAAATTCATTTCGCGTTCTCGCAATTCCAAGCGTCACAGACGTAACCGTTTTTGAGATGGATTGCATCGTATGCATATCGCTGCCGTTGTAGAAGGGATGAAAATTCGTGCTGAAATAATTGTATGGGCCACTCATGTCGTGATTCAGCGGCCCTTCTTTTTTGGCGCGCTCGCCATAAATCTGGGCGTAATCGTGGGGATACGATTTGTCGTAGACGGCCGTGCCGCAGCGCAGAATGAGCATGCTATCCACAAGTCCGTATTTCCCGCTGGCAATATCAGCGTCAAACGCGGCGAGTTTTGCCGGATCGATGCCAAACTCTTTTGGAGTTCCTTTCGGCCAATCCTTCGAATTTCCGGCGTTTTGCGCCTTCAAGGAGGCGGTGAACACGCATAGACTGAGCGCCGCGGCCACGGCCACGGCGATTTTTCTCAAAAACTTACTCCCCTTCGAAAATTGTACGCCTCGGCTTTTCATCGATTCTCCATTTCGTCGTGTCTCTCAGTCATTTAGCGAAGTAAAACGCAGCAGCGGATAAAGCTCGCGAAATATTTTCACAATGTCCCGCGGAAAAGTGGTTCGCGTGGCGTCGCTGGATTTCAGCTTGCGGCGAACGATCCACGCTTGCAGTTTCTTCCAGTCCTCAGGCCCAGTGGGCCATCCTTTTTGTTCCGTCCAGTCGCCCTTCACCGAACCATACCAATAGCTTTCGTAGCGCTTGCTCAGTCGTTTCTTTTGTAGCGCGATCCATTTCGGCCGGGCCAAAACGCGCTCGTCGGCGATGAGCCCGATCGCGGACTGCTTGCGCTTCGACCCGGAATAGATGCGAAAGCCCACGGTCACCGTGTCGGCAGAAATCCCCGTGTAGAGTTGGCCGGTTTCGCCTTCGCCCGAAAAAGGCGCCGAGAATTTCAAGTACATTTGCGGGCGATACGGTGTCTTGTCTTTCGCGAAACGGATGTCACGGTTGATGCGCGAGAAGTTTGCGCCGGTGCGTCCGGTAGTGTCGAAACGCGCATCGAGCTGGAGAACGGCGGGGCTCACTTCTTCGAGAAGGCGGCGGAAAGGTTTCACCACAAATTCCTGGTAGCGCTCCCGGTTCGCGTCCATCCACACTTTCCTGTTGTTGCGCGCCAAGTCGCGAAAAAACTGAAACGTCGCGCGCGTAAAAATCGGTTCTTGCTTGCCCATGGGTGGCCTCAATGCAGTTGGGTGGGGACAAGAGTACACGATTCCCAATCGGCGTCAATTGAACTATGCTGTGCGGCTGTTCGGGAACGAGTGACAGCTGCGCGCGATTCGAGTTCGAGATGGAGTGAGGCGAGATGAACCGAGGCGACTGGCTTGTGACAGGACTTTTTCTGGCTGGCGTTTGCGCGGCGGGTGCGTTCACACGTTCTGTGCAGGTTGTGAAGGCAGCCGACGCAAATCCCGCGACGAAAACGGAGCCGTGGAAGGCGGAAGACGAAATTTTTCAGGAGTACGCCGGCCAGTTGCGGATTTCGCCGGACGCGAAGTGGCTTGTCTGGGTGAAGTCGACCGCTGACAAGGAGAAGGATGCGCGCGTCTCCAATCTTGTTTTCTCGAGCCTCACCGACAACAAGGAGATTGAGCTGACGCGCGGCACCGACAATAATTTTGGGGCGCGGTGGTCGCCTGACGGCGAGCGCATCGCGTTTGTGAGCTCGCGGCCACGGCAGCCGGCCAAGCCGGATACCGCGCCAATACAAATCTGGCTGATCAATCCGCACGGTGGCGAGCCCTGGGTGTTGACGGAACTGGCGCGGGCGCCGCGTCAAATCGACTGGCTGGACAAGGACACAATTATCTATAGCGCCGAAGAAGATCCCGCGCTCTACGAGCAAGAACTGAAGAAAAAGAAAGACGATTCCGAAATCGTTGATGACGCGGATCATGCGGCCCCGGTGCGGCTGTACAAGATCAGCGTGAAGGACAAGAAAATCACTCGGCTATCGACCAACACGGATTGGATTGAAAGTTGGAGGGTTTCCAAGGACGGAAAATATGTGGCCGCCTCGCACGCGAAAAGTTTGCACTACGAGTTTGATCAAAAAGTCCCGCCGATCGCGGTGCTCCACAATCTGAGCGATGGCACGGAAAAACAAATCTTCACGGAAGGGCGAGTGCGTCCGTATGGATTTGAGTGGGCCGAGGACGGATCCGGCTTTTTCGCCTTGGCACCGTACTCGACCGATCCGAAGTTTCTGACCGCCACGATTCTCAAGGACTATTTCTACGATTTGGCGTCGGGCAAGGCAACGGAAATTCCTGCCGATTGGGAAAACGGGTTTGGATTCGGTCTCGAACCCGCGCCCGGCGGCTTTGTTGCTGATCTTGCGGCAGGCAGCCATTCTGAATTGGCGCGCTACACTGTGGTGAAATCTGCGTCCGGATGGACTTGGCACCGGCAATCGCTCAGCGGCGAACATGCAAAGAACATCCAGGCCTTCGTGTTGAGCGAAGACGGAAAAACAATCGTGTATCAATCTTCGACGGCGAGCGAGATGCCGCAGCTCTATCGTGCGCAACTCGACGGCAACAAGATTGTTTCGCCGGTGCAAATCACGAAACTGAATGAAGGGCTCGTGAGCGGACGGGCGTTTGCGAAAACAGAAGTCATCCACTGGAAAGGGTCGCTCGACGAAGAAGTCGAGGGAATTCTCTACTATCCAACGAGCTATGAAGCCGGGAAAAAATATCCGGTGATTACCATGATTCACGGCGGCCCGACCGGGTGGGATTCGGACGCGTGGGACGACAACTGGGCGTATCCCGTCAATCTGATGACGCAGCGCGGCGCGTTCGTGCTGCGCCCCAACTATCATGGAAGCTCGAACTACGGATTGAAGTGGGTGGAATCGATTTGTTGCGGCAAGTATTACGATCTCGAGACGCCAGACATCAACATGGGCGTTGATTATTTGATTTCCAAGGGCTTGGCCGATCCGGACAAGGTTGCGACGCTGGGCTGGTCGAATGGCTCGATTCTTTCGATCAGTTTAATCACCACGTATCCCGCACGGTACAAAGCGGCGAGCGTGGGCGCGGGCGATGTGGAGTGGATCAGCGATTGGGGCAACGTGGACTTTGGCGATTCGTTCGATTCGTATTATTTCGGGAAGTCGCCGATGGAAGATCCGCAGCTTTACATCAAGAAGTCGCCTTTCTTCAAGTTGGACAAGGTGCAAGCGGCTGTTTTGATTTTCCATGGCTCCGCCGATCGCAATGTTCCTCCAGCGCAAAGCTGGTCGTTTTTCCGCGCGCTGGAATATTACGGCAAAGTTCCCGTGAAATTTGTGGTTTTCCCCGGCGAGCCGCACGGCCCGCAGAAACTGACGCACCAGCTACGCAAAGTGGAAGACGAAGTCGCGTGGTTCGACAAATATTTTTTCAAGACCTCCAAAGTAGAAAATGATGCTTTCAAATCTGATTCTCCTGTCGCGGATTTATTGCACCGAAAGAATATTAAGCGAACGAACGACGCTGTCATTCCTGACGCCTATGGAGAGGGCAGTTGGCAAGCCACTCTCAAGCAGGGCTGCGGCAAGCGGGTTTTGGCTATAATTCCCGAAGTCGTCCACAGAGGCACGATGGAAGTTGGCAGGTTTGAAGTTACACGATCCCAGTTTTATTCTTTTGAGTTGGCGGAGTGCGCAGACGGAAAAAGTCCGCCTGGGATTCGCTTCGGTACCGCGAACTTTCCTGCGACCAACGTAAGCTTTCTGGAAGCCAAGTATTATGCGGAATGGCTAAGCAAGGCCACAGGCCAGACTTGGCGTATTCCTTTCGAGGATGAAGTGAAAGAATTGTACGAGGACCGCGACGAGGAAAATACACTCGACTACTGGGCCGGGTATGCGCCGAATCCGGAAGATGCGGCGCGGCTGCGTGAAAAGGTAAAAGAACTGAAAGGCGATGCGCCCTTGCTGAAAGAAGTCGGTAGCTTTCACGGTCAGGGCAAAGACGATGAGGAGCCGATTTACGATCTCGGCGGCAACGTGGCCGAATGGGTTTTGACGCGCGATGGTAAAGGCAAAGTGATCGGCGGTAGCGCGGATTGTCCCGCCGATCCGAAATCCAGTTGCACGCCTGCGCGGGAATATATTGGGTTCCGTGTTGTCCGTGGTGCGGCAAAACCGGCTGCGGCAAAGCAATAGTGGGACAGGCATTCTTGCCTGTCTCTTCGTTCTAGAAGAGCAGAGGGACGACAGACAAGAATGTCTGTCCTACCAGATTGGCGCTTGCGGCTTGGGCTTGCTGGCGCTAGCCTCGGTGCATGAGCGACTTCACACCAACCAAGAGAACAACCGTTACGCGTAAGCCGGACCGCGGGACGTTCGACCGCGAAACGATTTACAACATTTTGGATCAGGCGTTTGTTTGCCATGTCGGGTTCATCGTGGATGGAACGCCGTTTGTCGTGCCGACGAACTATGTGCGTGTGGGCGACAAACTTTTTTTGCATGGATCGACGGCTAGCCGGTTGATGAAGACGCTGGGGAGCGGAGCGCCTTTTTGCCTCAGCGTTACCCTGCTCGACGGAATAGTTTTTTCGCCGACGGCTACGGGCCACTCGGTGAATTACCGATCGGTGGTGGTAATGGGCAAAGCCGAGCAAATTTTGGAGCCGGAAGCCAAGCTGGCGGCGATGCGCGACTTCGTCGACTACGTGCTACGTGGGCGGTGGGCTACGGTGCGTCCACCGAGCGAGCAGGAATTGAAAGGCACGATGGTTCTTGCGGTGCCGCTGGTGGAAGCGTCCGCGAAAGTGCGCACTGGGTTCGCCGTCGATGACGACAAGGAGTACGACAGCAAAGCTTGGACCGGAGTCTTACCCTTCAAGTGGACGCCGGGAGAACCCATCCGCGATCCGCGTGGCGATGAGACGATTCCCGTGCCCGAGAACATCCAGCATTATTCGCGACCTCAATAGAGAAGTGTGAGGGCTCGCACCTGTCTGTGGTGTCAGCGATGCTCCCGGTCTGTTCTGTCAGGGATGTGCCCGGTCCATACCCGGTAAAGAGGCGGACCCCCTCCCCCTCGTTTTTTGTAAGGGCGATAATATACTTGACAAATCAGAGCGGCTAGGATACTATTTGTCTTGTGAGGAACGCCATGAGTGCCAAGCCAAAGACACTTCAGCAAGCCATCGTTTACTTCGCCAATCCCGATAACTGCCTCAACTTCATGGTCAAGTTGCGCTGGCCGAACGGTGTCGTGGTCTGCCCTACTTGTGGCCGCGAGGATGTTGTGTTCCTCCAGAATCAGCGGAAGTGGCAGTGCAAGAGTGTCCATCCCAAACGGCAATTCTCTGCCAAGGTCGGGACTATCCTTGAGGATTCGGCGCTGCCTCTCGACAAGTGGCTCATCGCTATGTGGATGGTCGCCAACTGCAAGAATGGAGTCAGTTCCTACGAAGTAGGCCGCGCTCTCGGCGTCACTCAAAAATCCGCTTGGTTCATGCTCCACCGCATCCGTCTTACAATGCAGACTCGCTCTTCCGTACAACTTGGCGGAGAGGGAAAAGAAGTTGAAGTAGACGAAACCTTCGTTGGTGGTGCGGCCCGTTTCATGCATGCCGATAAACGCCGTCGCCGGATTACCGAGACTGGCACCAAGGATAAAATCGCGGTTCAGGGTATCCTTGAGCGTGGTGGAGAGGTTCGCGCCGCTGTCGTAGGCAATCGCCGGAAGCACGCTCTCCAATCCAACATCCGCGCTCACGTCAAAGCAGGCAGCGCGATCTACACCGACGCGCTCATGTCCTATCAGGGACTCAAGCATCAAGGTTTCCAGCACCAAGTTGTAGACCATGCCGAGTCCTACGTTGACGGACAGATTCACACCAACGGACTCGAAAATTTCTGGAGCCTGTTCAAGCGTCAACTCAAGGGTACCTATATCAGCGTCGAACCTTTCCATCTGTTCCGGTATCTGGACGAACAGGTGTTCCGCTACAACTTTCGGAAACTCGCGCATGATGGTCTTCGATTCGAACACGTCGCCTCGCACATCATCGGAAAGCGCCTGACCTATGCCGAAGTCACTGGCAAGACAGGCTCTCCGACGTGTAACTAAGCCCGGTCACTTGCCTCGCGGGAAGCGGAAGATTTCTTAGCTTTCTTCCGCTCTTTCGCTTTCTTCTCCGCATCCAATTTCGCCTTGATCTCACTGTGCGGGACGTTCAGCACTTTGCGCGCCAAGTCTTCAAATCTGTCGTATCCGGTTTTTGTTTTCATGAAGTTGACCTTTGGTGTTCCGCCCACGTCACAGCATCGGGCCCGCACAAGCCACGCTGTCGGCAGCGTAAATCGTAAATCAAGTGGCATGGCTCACACATGGCCCTCAAATGCAATTTATCGTCGCACTCTGGCGTGTGGCAGAGATGCGCTATCGTAAAGCGAATTTTGACTTTGCCTTTGCGCCTTCTGTGCATTGCCCATGTACGATTGATTTCTTCGCAGCGACCATGATGTTTCAAGCATTCACCGTGACATTCACACTGTTCGAGTCCGTCAGCATTACGCGCCCGTTCACGAATCTCAATTCCGATTTGCTTCCAATCCTTCGGATAGATTCGGACCTGAGTGACCTTCTTGATTCTTGGTTTTCTTGTTTTTGGCGATGTCTTTTCAGTTTTTACAAGTTCCGTGACTTCCAAAGGTTCGCTCTTAGTTTGCGCCGCTTGTTTGCGCCGGATAGTCTCCCATGCCTTGAATGCGGCCTTACGCGCTCTCTCGCTGGCTTCTGGGGTTGGACTCATAGGCGTTTAGGGAATTTCCTCTTCCAGTCTCCGCATGAATACTTTGATAGCCCCAATTACGTGTTGTGCTACATCTGGGGTGAAATCTGTATTAGGAATGATCGCCAAGTGATTCGCCGCATGGTCAACTTTGTGTCGCCACGCGAGTACCATGGTTTGAATCTCACGATTCATTTGTTCTAGAAAATCAAATTTCCCGCTCAAATTGGGAGGTAGTTTGGAGTGGCCAGCATCCACAAGGTCTTTCAATTTCTTCTGTGTTGGTCCCCATCCCTTCTTTGGGTCGGTCACGCCAATATAGTCCCCTAATTTTATGGCACCCCACTCGGCTACATGGAGCGCATGGAACATCGAAGCGGTGTATCGGCCCAAGGCAAAACATTTATTCATTTCTTCAATGTCTCTGGTAGTGTCTTGGAATCGCGCAATGATCTTTTCCCATCCCAGCCACGGACCGTTATAAGATTCTGCTTCTTTTGGCTCCAATGAGAAAAACAAACGGAGTGACAGTTCATCTTCGACAGTTATTATGGTCCTCTTCACTGCGTCCGCAAGACTCTCGGCTATCGCACTCTCCGACAGGTTCGCATCAAAGAGCACCAGGAGCCTAGTTGTGGCAAGCACTGACATCGGCAAATCGGCAGCTTTACAGCATTCCGATAAGTCAGACACATGCTTCCTGGTGAGCTTGAGGAACCCCGTCTTGCGCGAAGAAATTTTCTCCGCTTTCATATCGGCAATGAAATGAGCGTTGCTCAAAAGGCAGCGAATTGTCATTACCAATTGTTTGGCTTCAAATTCTTTCATGAGTTCCTGCAAAGTCAGGAGCCTGAACGATCCAACATGCGATGTCCGTGATTGTATCTCTACACTTACAAAGGGCATACCAGTGAACCTTTCCTTTCACTAGCAAGAACATAGTGACTTCAGGGCTTTGATTCGTCAACTATATTATTGCCTTTGTAAGCGTTGCGGATAAAGGACTTAGGCCGTCCGAGCAGTCGCTAGAAAGCAAAAACGCCAGCAGGGATGCTGGCGCTACCGGGCTCGGGCGCTATATTACCCAGTTAATACTTTATACTGGGAGACACTTTTTGTCAACGGAAAACTGTACCGGCGGAATGGGCGGAGCTTGTGGCCGTCAGCGGCAGGGCCTATACTTGCGGCACACCAGGTTACTGAACGATGTCTTTGTGGGGGCCCCAGCACCCATGCTATGGAGCGGCGTGAAAACACTTGAACAGGCACAAACAAAAGCCGAAGAACTCGTGAACTCGAAGAGCAAGCTTGTCCGGCTGCTCTGCGTCTCCATGCGCAAAGCAAAGCAGAACTACGAGTTCCTGCTTGCACCGTGGGAGAGCCTACAGATCTTGTTCAGAATGATTCGCGCATGGCTCGGCGGACGATACTCCCCGCCGATACTGACGGTGCTTGGGGGGATTGCCGCGCTCGTTTACTTCTTTGAGCCATTCGACATGATCCCGGATCCCATTCCCGTGCTGGGATACCTGGATGATGCGGCGGTGATCACCGCAGTGGTTCGAATGAATCTCACCGAGATAAGCCGGTTCAGAAACTGGGAAACGTCCTTCCGCAACCGGCAACTTCAGAAATATTAGCCCTTCCTCACTGTCAGCTTGCAAGACCTATAGCGGAATCGTCGTGAGCTCCTGCCGAAAACACCTACAGGTGAGCAACACTCGTGTGATAAGCTCGCGTTTTCTCCTGTTGACCGTCTAAAGGAGAGCGTGACTTCCTTCGAAGCCAACTTCCTTCTGGAAATGCTGCGCTTGCCAACGCGGAGGGTGAGTTAACGATGCGCGAATTCTGTCTCACTCTGATGCGGCGGCTCGCGGCACTTTTCCGCAGCTGCCGTCTCGAACACGATCTTGATGCGGAAATGCGTTCGCACCTGGAGATGGCTGAGGAGATGAACAGGGGCAGAGGCATGAGCGCGGAAGAGGCGCGGCGCGATGCGCTTCGGAGTTTTGGCGGCGTGGAGCAGGCCAAGGAACTCTATCGAGATCAGAGGGGACTTCCTGTGATTGAAACCACACTACAAGACTTGCGATTTGGTCTGCGAATGCTGCGGCGGAGTCCCGGCTTCTCCATCTTGGCGATTTTGTGTCTGACTTTGGGGATTGGGGCGAACGCGGCAGTGTTCAGCTGGGTGGAAGGAATTTTGTTTCGTCCCTATCCCGCAGTGAGCCATCAGGAGCGACTTGCTGGCACTTGCGGGAACAGCGCGAGGAGAGACCGGAGCGACCCCGCTGTCGTGGCCGGATTTCGTGGATTTGCAAAGGAGTTCCACGCTCATTGACAGCTTTTTTGTGAGCAAAATCACGGGGACTACGCTGAGCATCGGGGACAGGGCGGAGCGGACTATCGGCAGTATCGTATCGGCGAATTATTTCGACGCGATTGGGGTTCATCCGGCGCTTGGGCGCGGTTTCGAGGCGGGCGAAGACACGGGCCGGAGCGCGCATCCCGTGGCGGTGATCAGTTACCAGCTTTGGCAGGGACGATTCAAGGGCGATCCGCAGATTATCGGGAAAACGCAACGGCTGAATGGAGTTGTGCATACGATCGTGGGTGTGACGCCGGAAGGCTTTTATGGGACGTTCGTCGGCTGGGGAATGCAGTTCTGGGTGCCCGCATCGATGGAGGATATATTCGAATCGGGCGGCTACAAGCTGGAGGACCGCAGCGCGCGATGGATTGAAGCGTATGTACGGCTGAAACCAAGAGTGACTCGGGAGCAGGCGCAGGCAGAAATCTCAACCGTGGCGAAACGATTGGAAACCGATTACCCCGATACGAATCGCGGGCGCGGCGCGCAATTGTGGCCCCTGTGGCAAACGCCATTCAACAATGCAGGGACGATGCTGCCAACGCTCGAAATCATGCTGGGTGTGGTGTTTTTTGTGCTGCTGATCGCGTGTGCAAACGTTGGCAATCTGCTGTTGGTCAGGTCGTTCGCGCGGCGGCACGAAATGACAGTGCGGCTAGCCCTCGGTGCGGGTCGCGGGCGATTGTTGAACCAGCTTTTGACGGAAGGCGTGATTCTTTCGGCTTTTGGCGCCGTGGGAGGTTTGCTCGTTGCGTATTGGTGCCGGCATGCACTGGTGCTGCTGTTTCCGGCGCGGGCGGGCGTAGCGATGCACCTGCCGGGAGAACTTGATTGGCGCGTGCTGGCTGTGAGCGCAGGCGTCTGCTTGATTGCAACGCTGGTGGTCGGACTGGTTCCCGCGATGCAGAGCGGGAAGATTGATCTTGCTGCGGCTTTGAAATCCGACTCGGCGGGTGTGGTAGGGAGCCGTGGGAGAGGATGGGTTCGTTCGGGTTTGGTGGTGGTGCAGGTGTCGCTGAGTTTCATTCTGTTGGTAGGAGCGGGATTGCTGCTACAGAGTTTGGAGAAGATACGGACGTCGAGCCCGGGATTCTCAACGCACGGTGTGATCCATACGTCGGTGGATTTGGTGTCAGCGGGATATGACGCGCAGCGCGCGCGGAGTTTTCAAGATGAATTGATCGAGCGCGTGAGGGCGCTGCCGGGTGTGGAGACGGCGACGTTTGCGCGACTTATGCCGCTGGACTACGGGACGTATTCGTCATCGCCGATTGCCGTCGATGGGTATGTAGCGCCGCGGGAGGAGCTGCCGACGGTGGAGTACAACGAAGTGGGCGAAGAATATTTGGCGACGATGGGGATTCCAATAGTGGCGGGGCGCGAATTTACGCGGGCGGATGACGAGCGAGCGGCGCTGGTTGCCGTGGTGAATGAAACGATGGCGGCGCAGTACTGGCGGGGGAAGAATCCGATTGGCGAGCGCGTCCGAGTGAAAGGCCGATGGATGCAGGTGGTCGGCGTGGCGAAGGATTCGAAGTACGAGAGCGTGCGAGAGGCCGCGAAACCGTTTTTTTATGTGCCGTGGCGTCAGAATTTTTCGGTGGGGCCGGGATTGTATGTGCGAACGCCGTTGAGCCCCGAGACGATGGCGGCGGGGCTGGCGCGCGAGGTGCATGCGTTGGATGGAAACCTCGCGCCGTATGAGGTGATTACGCTGCAAGAGCAGGTGGATCGTTCGACGGCGGCGCAGAAAGTGGCTGTGACTCTTGTGGGCGTGCTGGGCGGATTGGCTTTGGTGCTCGCAGCGATTGGGTTGTACGGCGTGATGTCGTACGCAGTGTCGCAGAGTTCGCGGGAGATGGGGTTGCGCATGGCGCTGGGCGCAGAGGCGGGCAACGTGTGGCGGCTGGTGATGTCGCGTGGCTTGGCGTTGACGGCGGGTGGCGTGATCTTGGGAGCGGCGGCGGCGCTGGGGTTGACGCGATTGCTGGGAAATTATCTGTTCAAGGTGAGTCCGCGGGATCCTCTGGCGTTCGGGGCGGCGTTTGCGGTGATGACGATCGCTGCGATGGCAGCGTGTTTCTTGCCGGCTTGGCGGGCGACGCGGACCGATCCAGCGCGCGTGTTGCGGGATTAACTCTCTACATTTGAATTTCAATTTGCTTCCAAGAAGATAGAGCGAACTAATTTCCTGTAGTGGAGCCGGCGAAAGCTGTGGCTACGCCCAGCGAGATGAGCATGCCGCCGGAGACGTAGCGTTGAGTGCGCATCCAGCGCGGGTTGGCGCGAAGGCGATGGGCTACAGTGCCGGAGAAGTACGCCCAGAGCGAGTCGCTGAACGTTCCCATACAAGCGAAGAGAATCCCGAGAGAGAGGATTTGTGTGGCAACGTGTCCTCGGGCCGGATCGATGAATTGTGGGAGAAAGGCGAAGAAGAAGAGAGCTGTTTTTGGGTTGAGGACATTGACGACGATGCCTTGGGCGAAGACGCGAGTGAGCGCGGTTCGCGGTGCATCGGGAGAGACGTCGAAGGATTCGTCGCGGCGAAGTTTCTGAACGCCGAGGTAGATGAGGTAGGCGGCTCCTAAATATTTGACGACGCTGAAGGCTGTGGCGGAAGAGACGAGGAGAGCAGAAAGGCCTACGGCTGCGGCGGCGGTGTGGATCAGTGTGCCTACGCCGATGCCGAGCGCGGAGACTAGGCCGGCGTTGCGGCTGTGGCCGATGCTGCGGCCGACGATGTAGAAGACGGCGGGGCCGGGGATGGCAAGGAGCAACGCGGCGGCGCTGATGAAGAAGGGGAGTTGGGAGTGGGAGGGGAGCATTTGAGTTTGTCGGAGTTGATGCTTTCTTATAGCTTTTTTTGCGAGACGCGGACAAGTGTGGATTCCTTCTCCGGATCGAGAGCGGGGCAAGCCCCGCCCCTACAGAGCTTGAAGAGGATTAGGCGGCGGTTAGGAGGATGGGGTCGCGCTTGGTGATGACGATGGTGTGCTCGTAGTGGGCGGAGAGGCTGCCATCGGCTGTGTGGACGGTCCAGCCGTCGGGGTCGAGGGAGACACGGCCGGTGGTGGCGGCGATGATGGGCTCGATGGTGATGACCAGGCCCTCGGTTAGGAGATGAAGGGCGCCGGGGTCGGCGTAATTGGGGACGCTGGGCTCTTCGTGGATCGTGCGGCCGACTCCGTGGCCGCCTAGTTCGCGGACGACGTGGAAGCCGCGGCGGCGAACTTCGCGTTCGACGGCGCGGCCGATGTCTTTGGTGCGATTGCCGAGGCGGGCTGCGGTGAGAGCTTGGCGGAAGGCGCGCTCGGCGCAGTGGGCTAGCTCGCGAGAGGTTTCTTGTGTGGGAGGGACTTGGATAGTGACGGCGGAGTCGGTGTGATAGCCGTCTTTGACGGCGGTGAGATCGAGTTTGACTAGGTCACCGGGTTGGATGGTGCGCGGGCCGGGGATGCCGTGGACGACTTCGTCGTTAACGCTGATGCAGACGTCGCCGGGGAAATTGTAGATGAGCGGCGGGGAGGATTGGGCGCCGTTTTCAGCGAGGATACGCGAGCCGATGGCGGAGAGGTCGGCGGTGGTTACGCCGGGGCGGACGGCGTTGGACATGGCGCGAAGGGCTTTGGCGACGATTTGGCCGCAGGCGCGGAGTTTTTCGAGTTGTTCGGCGGTGGTGATGGACATGGAAGCGAAGCGCCAATGTATCAGAAGCGCGACGTTCACGGCAAAAAGTTGGAACGGAAAAGAACGGGTCTAAAGACCCGCCACTACAACGGCATTTGTAGTGGCCAGCTGTGGTATCCCAGGACATAAGTTACGGATTGTAAGATGAGCCGCCAGGAGGCGGCCGATGCGTGGGGTGGCATATTCGGTTGGGGAACGTGAGTTGTTGATGAAAATGCACCAACAGGGTAAATCGCTGGCGACCTTGAGTCGAGAGACCGGCGTGGCTCGTCCTGTTCTCTCGCGCTGGTGGTTGCGCTATTGCCAAGAAGGGCGAGCGGGGCTTAAGCCCCGCTCGCGGCGGCCGCATCGGCTGTCCAGTCGGTTGACCACAGAGATCGAGCAGCAGATTTTGAATCTGCGCAATCGCGGCTGGGGACCCGCACGAATCGCCTTGGCCTTAAAGATCGGCCACAGCAGCGTGCATCGCATACTGCTGCGGCACGGTCGCAATCGCTTGCGCCAACCGGCGCCGCGCGTTTTCCGGCGCTACGAAAAGAGCCGCCCGGGTGAACTGCTGCATCTCGATCTGAAGTATCTATATCGTTGGCCAAACTCTTCACGGGAATGCGCTTATGCGGCAGTAGATGATTTCAGTCGAGAGGCCGTGGCGGCGATACGCCCCCAGCGTTCCAGTCTGGATGCCGCTGCGTTTTTAGAACAAATTGTTAGCGTTTTGCCGTATCGCATCGAGGCGGTCATGACCGACAACGATCTGATTTTCAGCATGCGTCGCGCATACTACGCACAAAGGCAAACTCGCTTTCAGCAATGCTGCCGCAGTTTGGGCATCGAACACTGGTTGACCAGCCCACATCGCCCGCAAACCAACGGTAAAGTCGAGCGCTTCTTCCGTACCCTAGATGAAGAATGTTTGCTGATCCAAGATCCCGGATGTTCTGAACTGCGCAAGCGGGACGTTCAGCAATTCGTGTGGTATTACAACCATGAGCGGCCTCATCTGAGTTTGCACGGCCTGACCCCAGTTCAACGGCGGCAAGCCTATTTTCAGCAACTCCAGCTGTAACTTATGTCTTGGGCTAATACAGCCAGCCTTTAGGCTGGTGCTTTTCGCTTCCAGGGGGCGCACCAGCCTGATCCTGAGCGAGATCTCTTCATCCAATCGATGGTCTGCGATCCGGAAAAAGGAAATTCATTTGGCTGATTGCAGAGCTTTTTGCGAACAGGATTCCACCAGATCTACGTAGCGACTTCTTCGATGGAGTCCGACGGGCGAAGGATGTGATCGTAATAGCTTGCTTCCCAGAGGCGTTGACCGTGCGATTTTTGGAATTCAAAGGCAGTGTATTGCTTGAAGAGACGGATAAACTCGCGGAGGTCGGAACCGTCGTGGATTCCCTCCGCAAGGACGTGAATGTGATCCGGCATGAGGCAGTACGCATGAAGACGAAAGGAATGACTGTTGGCACGTTTGAGAAGGCGATCAAGGACGTGTTGGGCTTGTTTTGCGTCTGAGAGATGCGGCGCGCGGTGGTTGCAGCAAACTGTTACGAAATAGGATTGGCGGCCAAAGTAATTTTCGGAGGCGAGACGAGCGTTCTTTCGGTGATAGGGCATGACGACGACAAACAATAGAAAGAACGGGTCTAAAGACCCGCCACTACAGCTAGTGGCAGCCGCAACCGCCGCCGCAGCAGCCGCCTCCGCCGCTTGAGGAACTGCCCGAGGGCGAGGAAGAACCGTTGGAGCCTGCTGTGGCAAAGACGGAGAGTTGGATTGTGGCTTTTTTGCTGGCGCACTTGGGGCAGGCGATTTCTTGCTGCTTGTTGATTACGATTTTTTCGAATTGGGCTTGGCAGTCGTCGCAGACGTATTCGTAAATGGGCATTTGCTTACTCCGGTGGATTCCTTCTGATTATAGCAGGAGCGTTGCTATGTGCCACGTCGGGGGAGCGCAGTCCTTCGAAGCTCAGGGTAAACATGCTGCGCCACTACAAAATCGAGGAGGTTCCCCGGCTGCGACGCTAGGTCATGTAGAGGCCGCCGTTGGGGTTGATGGTTTGGCCGGTGATGTAGGAGCTTTGGGCTAACACGACGGCGATGCGGCCGACTTCGTCGGGGGCGCCGATTTTGCCGACGGGAATGCGGGCGGCGATTTCTTTGGGGAGGGCAGCGACCATGTCGGTTTCGATCAGGGCGGGGGCGATGGCGTTGGCCGTGATGCCTTCTTTGGCGAATTGTGAGGCGTAGGAGCGAGTTAGGCCGAGGATGCCGGCTTTGGTGGCGGCGTAGTGCGGGCCGATGACGCCGCCGTATTGGGCGGCGACGGAAGAGAGATTGATGATGCGGCCCCAGCGGGCGGCGCGCATTGCGGGGAGGACGCGTTGCGTGACCAGGAAGACGGAGGTTAGGTTTACGCGGAGGAATTCGTTCCAGATTTCTTCGGTGACTTGATCGGGAGGGATCATTCTGCCGATGCCGGCGTTGTTGACGAGGACGCCTACAGGGCCCAATTCGTTTTCAACCGTTTTGACCAAGCGCTCGACTTCGCTCGATATGGAGACGTCGGCTCGTATTGGGATGCACTTGCGGCCCGCGGTGCGAATTGTTTTGCAGACGACATCTGCGGCTTCGGCTTGGGCACGATAGTTAACCGCTACGTCGGCGCCGGCTTCGGCTAGCGCGAGGGCGATGGCCTTGCCGAGGCCACGGCTTGCGCCGGTGACCAGGGCGACGCGGCCGGAGAGTGTGTTCATCGGAGAGACTCCTTTGTGGCGCTCGATCGAGACGTGGTGAAAAGTGGGCGGGGCAAGCCCCGCCCCTACAGTGTAAATGCGTCTGGCTCCGGGTGACCGGAGCCAGATACAAACTGCGGAGTGGACAGGATACATGTTGCCAGCAGGGGCGCAGCATGCTGCGCCCCTACAAGGCGAGGTTGATTAGTCGCCGGCTACGGCTTCGGTGGCTTTTTCGGCGGCGCTCGGTGCAGTGTGGCCGTTTTGCCATTGCCGTTTGCTGGGGCAATCGTAACTGGCTTGCCTGCGTTGGCGAAATTCGCTGGAGTGGCTTTGGCGATGTCGGAGACCGAGCCGATTTGAACGACCGTCGGCTGGGGCTTCTTGAGAACGAGTTCTTCGTAGATGGCGCGGACTTTGGCTTGTTCCTCGAAAGCCTTCTTGCGGCGCGCGCGATCTTCTTCCGCGGCGGTCTGCGGAATGTCGTGTTCGAGGTGACGGACGCGAGCGGCGTCATCGGAGTCAATGTTCAAAGAGTGTTCGAAACTCTGAAGATTGACGCTCTTGCCCTTGGCGTAGATTTCGTGTTTGCCGTGGTTCTTGTACCACTCGGCAACGGTCGCGTTCTTGTGCATGTTTTCGATGATCTGGCGCCAGCCTACGCCCGTGTTGTAAGCGCAGAAGGAAATTTCGCCCTGCTGCGTGGCGTAAGGGATGATGCACATTTCGGTGCGGCGGAAATCGTAGTTGAAAAGATCCTGGAACCACATGCCGGCGATGAAGAGGAAGTTCCACGGATCCTGGCGGCGCTTCATGGCGTCGTCAATCTTGCGATCCGGGGAGGTTCGGCCGTACTTGGTGGTGGAGCGCTTGGTGAGCGCCCAGGTCTTGTCAAACTTCTTGAAGAGCGCGCTGAGCGTGAGGCCCTTGGGTCCGCGGAACGGGTGGTAGTTCTTCAAGAGGGCCATGGCCATCATGAAGTTGGAGAAATTCTTGCCGCGAGCCGCGTCGGTGATGGCGGTGACGTCTTTCGTCAATTGGACCGCATCAAGGAAGCGCGGAACCGGCGCCCACTCTTTCGTCTCTTTGTTGATCATCATTGCAGTGCCGACGCCGCAGTTCGGGTGGCAACCGCAGGAGAGCGAGCCCCATGTGGATTCCGTGCCCTTCACCATGTCCGCGAAACCAGCGAACGTGCTGATGAAAGAAATCGGGAACCAGTCGCGCGTAGGCTCGACTTTGCCGACCTGCGCGCTGACGTCCTTCGCGAGATGCGAAAGCGTGTAGCGCTGGCGGAGACGGCGTTCCGGAGTAATGTCTTCATCGCGGCCGGTAAAAGAAACCGGCTGGAAGCTGACGAATGCGATTTTCTTGGGATTTTCCATCGCGAACTTCACGACGGAGCCGACCTGGTCGTTGTTCACGTTGTTGACGATGGTGACGACGAGGACGATTTCGATGCCGGCTTCGTGCATGTTCTCGATGGCACGGAGCTTCACGTCAAAAAGATTGCCGATTTGGCGATGGCTGTTGGCGTCGTTGCCGATGCCGTCGAATTGCAGGTAGGCGTAGCGCATACCTGCGTCGAAGGCCTTCTTCGAAAATTCCTTGCTCTTGGCAAATTCGATGCCGTTGGTGGCAGCCTGCACGCTGTTGTAACCAATTTTGCGGGCGTAGGAAACGGCGTCGAGAAAGAGCGGGCTCATCGTTGGCTCGCCGCCGGAAAACTGTACGGACATCTGGCGGCGCGGCTTGATCTTGAGTGCGTTGTCGAGAATTTCCTTAACTTCGTCCCAGCCGAGTTCGTGGACGTAGCCGACCTGGTTGGCGTCCATGAAGCAGGGATCGCACATCATGTTGCAGCGATTGGTAAGGTCGACGGTTAGAACGGAACCGCGGCCATAGCGAACGGTCGAAGAGCCGTGCTTGTGAAGATCTTCGTCGTTGTGCGCGGGAATATCGCGGCCAGGGAATTGTTTTTCGATCCAGTCGAGGAACTTGGCGTCGATGGCCATCATGTCTTCGTAGTGGCCGTGGATGGGGCAATCCTTGATCATCCAAATCTCGTTGTCGCGCTCGATGATCTGCGCCTTAATTTCGCCGACTTTCTCGCTCATCAGATCGCGCCAGTCTTTTTTGCCGGCGATGATCGCTTCACGCGCTTCTTTGACGCATGCAGGGCAGAGCGAATCAGTTTGCCGCGGGAAGCCAAGCGTGGGCTTGGTCTTTTCCCAGGACTTGAGCAGCGGCTTTTCCGACCACTGCGGCGTGACGGAGGGATTCGGGTTGCGCTTGTTGAAATGCTGAATGCTGTTAAACGTGATTGCGGCAGCTTTGCACAGCGCCCAATCAAAAGTTCTCAGAATCTGCGTCCCCACACGATTCGGCATAAAGCTCTACCCTCACTTTCAAAAGATGCGGCCCCACTGCTCACTGAATTGGATGAAAACCGAGCCCTCAACTGCCCCCCGGGCTCGAAATACCGTACCATTTTCCACAGGTACGTCCAATAAGTCTTTGTACGCCTATAGTTTGAAGGTAAAGGGGGGCAGATGCCAGCAGGATACGTCGAACGGTCGAAAATGGGGGTTGAACGGTAATTAGGGGCAGCGAACGGTAATTCCAGGGTGGGCACGGAGGGGGTTACTCGTAGAGCGAATGGGCTAGAACTTTGCGTTTTTTGGGAAAGGCGGGGTTCCGATTGGGAAAAATTCCGGACCTCGGACTATTCGTTCAAGGTGGGGCGAATGACGGCCGTTACAAAATGCGCGAAGTGCGAAGCACCTTCATCCAGTTGGAGCCAGCGAACAACGCAGTGATCGGCTAGATATTTTGTTACGCGCGATTCCGGTATACCGAGATGCTCCGCGAGTTGCGGTTTGAGGGAATCGGCGCCGCGACGGCTAGCACCACCTCGCAAAAGATTTCCAACGGCAATGCGCAGAGTCTGGCAGGACTCGACGTAGTAGTAGCTGGTAAGGTCGGAATCGGTGAGGACGAAAACGCCAGGACCGACGGGTGCGTGATCCGCTTCGCTAAGTTTTACAGGAGTGCAGGTCAACAAGCGGCGGAGTTGCATTTCGAGAAGCGACAATCTGGAGGAGAGGCCCGGATCTCCGGAACGTCCGCGAACGCTCGGTCCGCCGGGATCTCCGATCGGTTCAACGGGGAGCTGAGGAATAGATCGGCTCTCCGCGACTCGCGAAGGCCTTGGCTCCGCTGCTTCGTCGAATACTCGCGAAGGCAAGCCCTTCGCAGGAGTGGCGGGTTCCGACGTGCGGGAAGAGGAGAGGGCTGTGGATGACTTAGAAGCTTCACCCTTGCGACGATTGCGGCCACCGCGGCGGCCACGACGGCGGCGCTTTTTCTCCGGCGAATCAGCGGATTCTCCCCCGGGTTTCACGGAGGCGTTCTCAGCTTCGGTTTCGGATTCAGCAGAAGTTGTGGGAGCCTCGGACGCGGCGGAATTCTCTTCCATCATGGGAATGGGCTCGGGATCGCCGATAGAAAGTGGCGTCAACATGAAATCGCCGGACGAATGCGCGGGATCAACAGCTGAAACTTCCGCACCGAGTCTGACGGCCGCTTCTTGCGCTTTAACTTTCCAATCCGCTCTGCGAAAACGATCTGCGGCGGCCAAATACCATTTAGCGGCTTCCGGATTTTTGCCGGCAGTTTCGAAATAGCGCGCCAGTTCAAACGCAACCATGGCATCGCGTGTTTTTTCATACAAATTAGAAAGTTGTCCGACGGGGTCTTTGCCGGTGCGGGCCCGACGAATCCGGGCGGTGATCTGTTTCCAGTCAGCCATGTGTTGGCATGCATTGTAGCAGCGGAAGCGCGCTACAGCCAGAGGAGGCGGAAAGTTTGGGTCAAGAGATTTTTTGCTGTTGGAGATGATTCTTTATTGACGGCGGGAAGGGCTGTGAGTATTCTTCGGGTAGCCCTCTTGGAGGCTTCAATGGCGCGCTTGCGCGAAATTGTTGCTGCATGCTTGGTATCTTGTTTACTGATGACCCCGGTGTGGGGCGCTTCGACTGGCGCTCTGTGGACGGTTGTGTCGTCGGACCGCGCGAGTGTCGGCGGAGCGGGCGCAGCAGTTGGCACTACGATTTTTGACGGCGATAGATTGAGCACGGCCGAGCTGGGAAGCGTACAGCTGCGGACCGGGACGGCGCGGTTTATGCTTTCCGCATCTTCCGAGGCCACAGTAGCTGAAGGCGGCGGGATACCCACGGCAAAACTGCTGCGGGGAACGGGAGTATTCTCGACGTCCAACGCAAACGCGTTTGCGTTGAATGCTTTGACGGCAGTGATCAAGCCGAAGTCCGACGAACCGACGATCGGCGAAGTGACGATGCTAGCCGAGAAGCAGCTACTGGTGAAGTGCTCGCGCGGAGCGCTGACGATCACTGTTGGCGACGATTCCCGTGTGATCCCGGAAGGCATGGCCTACCGCATCGTTCTTGACCCAACCGCAGAGGAATTGCAGGACCAGCCGCCGCCGCAAGGGGCTGGCTCGAAGGGTAACGGCCGGCCGCCGCTGATGGCCGCCAAAAGCAAGTTTGTGTGGTATGCAACCGCAGCGGTGGTCCTGTTAACCGTCTTTGCGATTCACAAGGCACTGGAAAGTCCAGACCGGCCGTAATTCGTTTTCTGGTGCAGTTCAGATCGTAGCGATAACTTCCATTTCAACGAGTGCGTCCTTAGGCAGGCGTGCGACCTCCACGGTCGAGCGCGCGGGCGGAGTCGTGGAAAAGTAACGTCCGTAGATCTCGTTCATGGCAGCGAAGTCGCTCATATTCTTCAGAAAGACCGTGGTCTTTATGACATGTCCCAGTTTGCTTCCTGCCGCTTCTACAATTCCCTTCACATTTTCCAGCGTGCGCTCCGTTTGCAGCTGGATGTCTCCAGCAACAAACTCGTTGGTCTTCGGATCAATGGCAACTTGCCCGGATACGAAGAGAAGTCCGTTCACCTTGATGGCCTGCGAGTAAGGTCCGATAGGCTTTGGACCGCGATCCGTCAGAACAATTTCTCTCATGGCATAGTCTCCTTGGAATTGATGACGATGGAAGCGGAAGCATTCTCGAAACGCGCGCGAAACTCATCTGGAACCCCGGGGCGTTTCATCCACAGGCGGACAAACTCCGCGACATTTTGATGGGTCTCCTCTTCAAACGCAGCGATGAGATCGTCGAGATCGAAGCCTCGTCCCTGGCGAGCGGAAAGCATGTGGATGATCGCGTGGCGGAAAGCGTCCTGTCCATAGCGATCCTGAAGAGCATAGAAGAAGAGGAAGCTCTTTGCACGCAGTACGCTTGCCTCTTCCGTTTTGTGCGCAACGGCTTTCGTGGGGATCATTCGCAAGGCTCTGCGGATCGTTTCTGTGCGAGAAGAAGGCCCGTCGATGGCTTCTTGTCCGAGGGCCGAGGCAAACGCAGGGAGCGCCGAAAGAGGAGGCTGCTGATCATAAAAGCCGGGGTTTTGGCCATAGCCGAGCCAACTTGCGGCAAGTCCCGGGGCCGCGGCGGAAAGCTTTGGCGCTCCGGCGCTAAAATCGATTAGCAACGTGTCCAGGGACGCGAGTTCGGAAGAAGCGGCGCCAGGCTCCGCACTCAGCAGGCTCGCGTAAACGGATTCCGCGGTCGTAAAACAGCCGGGGAGCACCGGACATTCCACAATCCAGAACGGCTGCGGCTTTTTGGCGCGCGTGCCAAACGTGGTGTCGTACGCCTGAATGGCGCGGACGAGACCATCCGAGGTTTGCTGCAAGCGCGCAGAGTTTTCTCGAGCGCGCGTCCAGAGAAAGACTCTGTTGCCAGCGCCGGTATCCAGCGATGTCTCTTTGTAGACTCCGGCAACGACAAACGGATAGCGGTCTTCTGGACGTTGCACAGATTGAATGACAATATCGCGACCGCTGCGCGACGTTTTCTTTGAACCACCGCTGGCGTGTACAAGAAATCCCTCGGGCACGCGCACCATGAGCTTCCACTCCTTTGGAGGCACTCCCCCGGTGGCGAACAAGCCCTGCGAAGGGAGCAGCTGCGGCGCCCAACCTGCGGAAGGCAGGAAAAATGCGTCCGAGGTAAAGCTGAAACCTGATTCGCCGGCAGTGGAACTCTGGAATTCAGCGGAAAGATGGAGAACATGGCGCTCGGAGATCTTCCACTGTTGAGGAAGCGCGAGCAAGGTGTTGCGGGGATTTTCCGGTGAGTTTTGCTCAGCGATGGCCGCTCCATCCCAAGTGGCCTGCGCGGAAGCGACGCGGAAGCTAAGACGTCCGGCGAGGCGCAAGTCTAGAGAGGAAATCGGCTGGTTACCGGTGTTGCGAAGCTTATAGTCCGAGTCGACGCGAATTTTTGGATCAGGGCCCGGCAGGAACTGCACCCGGATTTCCTGCTTCTCGATCGAGAATCCCGGCCCCAGCGCTACGGCGCAGGAAGAAGCCCAAAAACCAACGGCCGCGAGAAGCAGACAAAGAAGCGGGCGGAGATGAAAGCGCGGCGCCAAAGCGACTCGATTGTAGCGGGGGAAATGGGAAGAAGCAAAAGGGATAAGCGGGTTCAAGTAGCGGCAGGAAATAACAGGCGTCAGCGCGGTTTGCGACCTCGCACGCGGACAAAAGAAGTGTCCTTGTGATTGCGGGCGGCCTCACGAGAGTGAATTTCCTTTTCGGCTTGTTCGTCGGTCATTCCAGCATTGATGCGATCGAGAATTTGGCGCTCCGTCAGCCCAGTATTTTTGAGCCGCGAAATTTCGGCGCTGGCCATAACCTGTTTGCCATCCAAATGGCGCTGGAGAACGAGCTGAACCGTGGAGTCCGAGAGACCGATCAGCTTGAGAGTGACGGCATCGATGCTGATGGCGTCGAGCAAGTCTACATGGGCAATATCGAGGATTTGCGACTCGGTGAAACGGGCGCCAGCCAAATCGGCTGCGGACTCGCCGCTGATGAAGAGATGTTTGTGAACGTGCGCGGCGCTGACCAGCTCAACGCAAGTGTCGTCGCTGAGCCCTGCGTGCTTCGCCTTAAGGATTTGGGCGATTTCTGGGTCAGAAATATTGAGCCCTTTGAGCTGCTCAATATTGCTGGAGAACATCCCCGCTTGGTCGAGCGGACGGTAGTCCGTGAGGGGATGCTGGTGGCAGCCCACTGCCGCGAGGACGCACACACCGAGAAGCAATCGTTGGGGCCACATATTTATATTGTAGGGGCCGGGAAGCGGGAAACGAGGGAGTGTGCTTGGGTAATACCCGGCTGGAAGGACAGGTGGGGATTGCTGGCGGATTTTTAGGGACTAGGAGCGGATGGTCGTGACGAGGGGAACAGCCCTTGGATGGATTTGCGGGCGGGGCAAGCCCCGCCCCTACAGATTCTTGCGTGAGGAGATCTAAATTTGGTAGACGCGTTCGACTCCGAACACGCCGGCGACTTTTCGAATATTGGTGAGAATGGTTTCGAGCTGGCGGCGGTCGACAATTTCCAGGCTGGCTTCGATGCGGGCGTTCTGGCGGTCGGGGCGGCTCTCGAGACTTCGGATGTTGGAACCCGCTCCGCTGATGACGGCCGTGATCTCAGCCAAGAGGCCTGCACGGTCCTTCCCGCGGATGGACAGTTGAACTGGAAAAGTAGCAGCGCTCTCGCCGCCCCATTCGACGGCAATGCGGCGTTCCGTCTGGTACATGAGGTTCTGCACGTTGGGACAAGCGCGCGTGTGTACCGCGACGCCGCGGCCGCGCGTGATGTAGCCGACAATGTCGTCACCGGGAATCGGATTGCAGCATTTCGCGCGGTAAACGAGGAGATCGTCGTGGCCTTTGACGATCAAGGGGGCCTCGCCGAAGCCGAGCATGCGCTTGACGGTCTTTACAAGAGTCGGTTTTGAGTCTTCCGCTTCAGACTCCCCGGGCTTCTCGGGCTCGCCAAGCAAGCGCGCCAGCACTTGCCGCGCGGAATATTTTCCAAAACCAACCGCGGCGTAGAGGTCCTCCTGTTTCGAAAGACCGTAATCCGTGAGCAGTTTGTTCCAATCCGCTTCGGGGATTTTCTTCAAGCTGCGGCCGAAGTGGCGGGAATCCTTCTCCAGCAGCTTCTTCCCCATGTCCGTGGCTTCTTCGCGCTCGTGAAGATTGATCCACTGGCGGATCTTGCTGCGGGCGTGCGAAGACTTGACGAAACTGAGCCAATCCCGGCTCGGCGTGTGGCCTTTGTTGGTGAGAATTTCGACCACGTCGCCACTGACGACTTCATGACGCAGCGACACCATTTGGCCGTTCACTTTTGCGCCCACGCATTGATGGCCGACTTCAGTGTGCACGGAATAAGCAAAATCGACAGGCGTGGCGCCGCGGGGCAGTTCCAGAACGCGCCCTTTGGGCGTGAAAGCGTAAACCTCGACGGGCGCCAAATCCACTTTCAATGTGGAGAGAAATTCGCCGGGCTCCTGCAGCTCTTGCGACCACTCGATGAGCTGGCGCATCCAGGCGATGCGCTGGTCGTCGTCCCCGGAAGCAGGTTTGCCGCCCTTGTACTTCCAGTGGGCGGCGACGCCTTCTTCCGCGATGCGGTGCATTTCCTGCGTGCGTATCTGGACTTCGAAGGGCTGGCCGCCATGCAAGACGGTGGTATGCAAGGACTGATAAAGATTGGGGCGCGGCATGGCGATGTAATCTTTGAAGCGGCCCGGGACCGGGCGCCAAATGTGATGCATCACGCCAAGTGCGGCATAGCAACTTCGCTCTGAGTCCGTGATGACACGGACGGCCAGCAAGTCGTAGACCTGCTCGAGGCTGCTCTGCTGCCGCTGAATTTTGCCGTGCAGAGAATAGAGGCCTTTGACGCGCGCTTCGAGCTCCGCGGGAATGCTGCTTTCGACGAGCTTGGTGCGAATGGTGCCCTGAACTTCCTCCAAAAATCTCTGGTAGACCGGACTCTTTTCCGTAACTTCTTTCTGGAGAGCGAGAAACGCTTCCGGTTCGAGGAAGCGGAAAGAGAGATCTTCGAGTTCGCCGCGGATAACGCCCATACCGAGGCGGTGGGCGATGGGAGCGTAGATATCCAGAGTTTCGCGGGAAATGCGTTGTTGCTTTTCATGCCCGAGATATTCGAGCGTGCGCATGTTGTGCAGGCGGTCGGCAAGCTTAACCAGTACGACGCGAACGTCGTTGACCATAGCCAGGAGCATTTTGCGGACATTCTCTGCTTGGCGAGTTTCCGGCGCGGTCATGTTGAGGCGGCTGATTTTGGTGACGCCTTCGACGAGCCGGGCAACGTCAGGTCCGAAACGCTCTTCAATGCGAGCGACGGGATATTCGGTGTCTTCGATGGCGTCGTGAAGAAGGGCGGCAGTGAGGGTGGTGGCATCCAGGCGCATGTCCGCGAGGATGTGGGCGACTTCCAGAAGGTGGGAAAGATAGGGATCGCCGGAGCTGCGGAACTGGTCGCGGTGACGCTCCGATGCAATTTCGTAAGCGCGGCGCACAACCCAGGGGTCTTCGGAAGGGCGGTTTTTGCGGAGTTTTTCGAGAAGCTCTTCGAAGCGGGCTTCGAGCTGACGAACAGCGCGGTCGCGCTGAAAGCTCAAAGGGACGTTACTGGGAGACGGCATGTTCCAGTATACGCCTGAAGGGGGGCGGTGTGCGAGAGGGGGAAGATATGGATGCCGGCGGCTGGCAAAAAAGAAAGGACGCCATCGCAGGCGTCCTATCCGTTAGAAAATCGATTTACTAAGGCCAATTGAGCAGGTCGGCTTACGGCGTCTGCTGCTGCTGGTCCAGGCGTTTCTGCTTGATCTCCTTGATCTTTTCTAGGAGGTCCTCGGCTTGCTTCTGGAGAGAAGCGCGCTCATCGGCGCTCTCCACCATGTCCGCCTTGCGACGGTAGAGGAGGCTGAGGTAAGCCATGGCGTCGTCATTGTCTGGCTTCAGGGAGATGGCTTTTTGCAGGTCGGCAATGCCCTCATCCACTAGAGAACCATACTTCGCGGCGTAATCCGCGCGGACGGCAGGTGGCAGAGGCTGGTCTTCGTGGATCTGCTTCTTAATATTGTTCTTGTTGTAGTCCAAGCGCATTTGAAGATTGGCGTGGTAGGCTTCGTTCCAATCAATCACACCGATCCAATAATAGGGCTCCGGATCATCCCCCTTGATCTGGATGTGATGCTGGTGGTACGTCTTCGATTCCTCGAAACCCTTTTCGTCATACGACGGGGTGCCTGCCATCTGGTAGACCAGGGATCCGATGCCGTCGATGGCCGTCAGATTGTTTGGATCAATTTGCAAGATAGACTTGAATTCGTTGATGGCCTGTTCTCCGCGGGCTTTATTTTCCGCGGAAGGCGCGCCGGGAATATACAAGCTAGCGTACGCAGTGGCCAGGTAAACGCGAGCCATCATTAAACTAGGATCGAGTTCCGTGGCACGCTTGAAGTCCTCGATGGCGGCGTCGGACTGGCCGGCCTTGAAGGCATTCACACCTTTGTTCAAGAGATCTCGGGCCTTGAGCTTATTGCAGCCCGAAACTCCGACGGTGAGGATCAACAACGCGGCCAGAGCAGCGGTCCGGCGAGCATTACGAAGTGACGCATAAGTCATCGAAGCATCCATCCCTGCTAGGATTCAGATCCGCCCTGCGAGGGGCCAATCTACACTATTTAGTGCGCGTTTTCGAGTTCCGGTGTCATCAGGCCCACCGTCGTGATTCCCGAGCCGTGCATCACGTCGATGGCCCGGGCGATAACGCCAAATTCGATGGCGCTGTCTCCACGGACAAAAGCAACGCGGCTTGCCCGCATCTTGAAAATTCCCTCAAGCCGACCCTGGAGATCTTGCCACTGCACCTGGTCCTGATTGATGCGCAGAGTGCCGTCCTCAAAAACCTGCACGACAATCAATCCATCGGGCGCAGGGGCCTTGGACTTGGAATCCGTCTGCTGGGGCAAATCCGCCGTTAGTCCAAACTCGGGCTTGGGGCGGATCATCATAAAGATGACCAGAAGCACCAGCAGAATATCGATCAGCGGAACGACGTTCATTTCCGCGACCGGTCCCAACTTTGAACCGCCAAGAGAAATTCCCATGAGTCACCTCGCATGCAGTCAATTACCCCGCGAGGAGGACTCTCACACCCTGCGCCGGCCGAAACACGACCGAAGTGAAAAAGAAATCCTGATTATCTAACTGCTTTACTGCCCGGCCTCGAGCTTGGCCGTGATCAAACCGACTCTGTCGATTCCCGCGCCGCGCATGATGTCAATCGCGCGGGCAACTTCCATGAACAGTACATCGTTGTCGCCCTTGACGAAAGCAATTTTCTCGGCGCGCTCTTTGAAGATCGTTTCGAGACGAGGACCGAGGCCATCCCAGGTCGTGTCTTCGTTGTTGATCTTCAGCTTGTTGTTGACGAGCACCTGCACAACCACGGTCTTGTTCTCCAACTCCACATCCTGCTTTTGGTTCGGATTGGGCTGTGGCACAAGAGCGTCCAAACCGTGAGGAGTGAGCGGAGTGATGACCATGAAAATAATGAGCAACACGAGCAAAATGTCGATAAGCGGAACGATGTTCATTTCCGCCATCGCACCGCCTTTATTTTCTCCAACAGACATTCCCATTGCGAATCTCCTGTCAGCCTGCGTTTCCCGAGCTTTGCAGGCCATCAAGCCGCGCCAGGTGGGATCCGGCGCGGCCCTTCTGACTCAGCAAACGAATGGTTCTATTACCTCACACGCCTCGACCGAACAGCTCTCTAACGGCTTCAATCCGCCGCTGGAGCCGGTGATGCATTGGCAGGCGGGGCCGGTGTTCTGCGTTCTTGATTTTGTTCCGTCAAAAGGCCGAGCTGGTCAACGCCAGCGGAGCGGATTTCGTCCACCACCGCCACAACGTCGCCATACTTAGCCCGGGCGTCGCTTTTCACGTAAACGGTTTTATCGAGACGGGCGGACAGCATATCTTTGACCTGCCCGGTGATGTCATCCTTGGTGATCTTCGTGTTCTTCAGATAGATCGTCCCATCTCGAGTAACCGCCACAATAATCGCGTCGTCCTTATCGGCGTCCTGCATTTCCTTTGCATTATTGACCCTGGCCATATCCACCGGCAGGCTCTTCTGCAACATCGGCGTGACCACCATGAAGATGATCAGCAGAACGAGCATGATGTCGGCCATGGGAATAACGTTTGGCGACGCCATCTGCGCACCGACTTTTGGCTTGTATCCCATTGGGTTACCTTATTTCTTTGCGCCGCGACGCAAGATGAAGTAGTTGATCAACTCCATCGAAGAGTTGTCCATCTCGACGTCAAAAGCTTCGACTTTGTTCGTGAAATAGTTGTAGGCCCACACGGCAGGAACGGCAACGAGGAGACCGAGAGCCGTGGTGACAAGAGCTTCCGCGATACCGCCGGCAACCGCCGACAGACCGGTCGCTTTACTTGTTTCAATGCCCTTGAAGGCGTTCAAGATGCCGACAACCGTGCCGAACAGTCCGACGAAAGGAGCCGTCGAGCCGATGGTGGCCAGCGCCGAAAGACCGCGCTTCATTTCCGCGTGAACGATGGCGACGGAGCGCTCAAGACCGCGCTTGGCCGCTTCAATCACGTCGGAGTCGGTGACTTGCTGGGAGGCGGACTGGAATTCGGAAAGGCCGGTCGCCACGACTTTAGCGATGTGGCTCTTCTTATTCCGTTCCGCGATGGCAATTGCTTCGTCGAGCTTGCCTTCCTTCAGAGCGCCTGCAACCTGCTGTACGAAAACGCGCGACTGCTTGCGGGCCGCGCTGTACATCAGGGCGCGGTCAATCATTACGCCGAAGGAATAAATCGAAAGAATGAAAAGGATCGCAACGACGATCCTGGGAAGTGTGCTCATTGAAGACCACATGCTCCGTAGATCCCAGGAAGTAGCCTGAGATTGCAAGAACAGGGCCGCGTTCACAAACAGGGTCGCTACCATTCGTTTTGCTCCTTAGTTCTGATGGCTCCGGGTCTCCCAGAGCCAACGCGAGAGTTTGCCAAGCTTTGCCGCCCGGACCAGCGCGCCTGTCCCACGACCGGCACGCCAGACCGCTTACTGGTTCAGAGAGAAAATCACGTCGATCGTGGTGTCCACTTCGACCGGCTCGTTATTCAAAAGCGTCGGCCGGTACTTCCACTGACGCACCGCATCGAGCGCGGATTGTACCAACAGTGGATGCCCGGAGAGAACTTCGAGTTGCTGCACCGAGCCGTCCTTGCCGATAATCGCGTGCAGGCGCACCGTGCCAGAGATGCGCGTCTGGCGAGCCAGCGGCGGATAGGAGGGCTGGACTCTGTTGATGATCATGGCAGCCTGCACTTGGCCGCCCTGCTTGATGCGCGTCTGCGTCGGCCGCGGCGGTGGAGGAGCTCCGCCCATGCCACCGATGACGCCGCCAATCACGCCGCCCATCGAACCACCGGGCACGCCGCCCGGAACGCCGCCTTGTACGCCGGCATCCATGTCGGGCGCGTCTTCTTTAATAATCTTAATGTCCTTCGGGATAGCTTTCGGCTGCACCAATTTGCCCGCGTCCATCAAATGGACTTGCGGCTTGACGTGCACAATCGCCGCGGGGGGCGGCGGAGGCGGCGGAGGCGGCGGTGGCGGCGGAGCGGTAAGCATGGTCGCCATCATCGTCTTCGGCAGCGCTTCGGTGTAAATCAGCGGAATGAGGATCAGGATGCCCACGAGAACGGCTTGCACAACCATCGAGAGCACGACCGTCCATGGCTTGTTGGTCCGCTTCGTATCGCCTGACAGCACCATATCTTCAAACATGAATCCTACCTCCTCCCCGAAGGAGCAAGACGTCCTGCGACGCCTTCACTTCCGCGGGTTTTGTTTCCGGCTGCGGGTCCGGTGCCAACTGCGACGCCTTGTTGGCCGCGCCAGTGATTCCAGGCGACCACAAGCGGTGCAGCAATGCCAAAACTGGAGTACGTTCCTACCACAATCCCCACCACCAGGGCAAAGGAGAATGCACGAAGCACCTGGCCGCCCATTAGGAACAGCACGAGCACAGTAAGGAAAGTCAATCCACTTGTCAGTATCGTTCGGGACAGTGTTTGGTTAATTGACTTGTTCACGACGTCCGGAAAAGGCTCACGGCGCAGCAAACGATTGTTCTCCCGGATGCGGTCGAAGATGACGATAGTATCGTTCATCGAATATCCAACCAATGTCAGAAGCGCCGCGATAACTGTCAGCGAAATCTCGAAATGCAGCAGCGAGAAAAATCCCAGCGTAATCAAAACGTCGTGAAACACCGCAAGGACCGCAGCCGCCCCGTAGACCAACTCGAATCGAAAGGCAATATATACCAGCATGCCTCCCAAAGCATAGAGGGTAACGTAGATTGCCTGGCGGCGAAGCTCGCCGCCCACTTTGGGACCGACGACTTCCGAACCGCGAATCGCAAAAGAACCTAGTGCGTAATTGTTTTTGAACGCCGCAAGGACTGGCGGAGTGACGCCATCCACCTTCGAGAGATCGTCAAAGTTCGTGAGGACGCCTTTGCTCGCCGTGTCGCGATAGTCCAAAACCCTTTTTGCAAGCTGCTGATAGCGGTCGCCGGCGTTGGTCGAAAGAAGCAGCGGGTCTTTGTCCGTCAGAAAAACGGTCAACGTGGAAGGAGTCGCGGAATTGAAATCGGGCTTGGAAGAATTGCTCGCTCCGTAGATCGCATTCAGCGCATTGATGACCTGAGTCTTGCTGGCGTCCCCTGCTTCGTCGCCCTGACTCTTCTGCTCGACGAAAATAAGCACTTCATTTGAATTGGGGTTCGCGATGTCACTCACGGACTGGATTTCGCTATTGCTGAGCCCGTGCGCGGTTAAACCGTTGCGGATCTGATCTATATTGGGAGGCTGAGCGAACCGCACATCCACGTTTGTGCCGCCTTTGAAATCGATGCTGTAACGAAGGCCGCCATGCAAGAAGATGGAAGTCCAGCCCGCAATCAGCAAAATGCCGCTAAGCGCATAGAAATACTTGGCCTTGCCCATCCAGTTGATATTGGGCTCTTTGAATAACTCAATCATGCGGCTTTTACTTCCCTTCTTTAGACTCCACCTTGGGTGAAATAGTTCCCACTGCCTCCCTATGCAGCTTGGGGGAGACTGCCCAAGATAGCTATGACACTATCGTTTCGCTCCAACAAGACTTTGGCCCTATACGTCCTGGTACCGCCTAAATGCTCAATTCGCTCTGGCGGTCCATCTTGGACAAGTGATACTGGAAAATCGTCTTGGATACGTAGATCGCCGTGAACACGTTGGCAATCAAACCGATCGTCAGGGTGATGGCAAACCCCTTGATAGGCCCTGTCCCGAACAAAAAGAGAAAGAACGCGGATACGACCGTCGTGACGTGCGTATCGATAATGGTTAGAAACGCCTTGTCGAAGCCCGCTTCCACAGCGGAACCCGGAGACTTGCCATTCCGCAATTCTTCGCGAATGCGCTCGAACACCAGAACGTTGGAATCGACGCCCATACCAATGGTCAGAATCACGCCCGCGATGCCGGGCAGCGTCAGAACTGCGCCAAACGCGGCAAGCGCGGTAAGCAAGATGACTAAGTTGAGTATCAGAGCAAGCACCGCGTTTCCGCCTGACAACCGGTAGTAAAAGAGCATGAAAATCATCACGACCAGCAAGCTCAGGACGGATGCTTGGACGCCGTGGCGAATGGAGTCCGCGCCCAGAGACGGGCCGACGGTTCGCTCTGCCAGATATTTGATGGATGCCGGAAGCGCTCCTGCGCGCAGCACCAGCGCCAGCTCATGCGCGGATTCCTGGCTGAAATTCCCTTCGATCAGTCCGGAATCATCGATGCGTCCGTTGATGGTCGGCGCGGAAAAGACCTTATGCTCGAGCACGATAGCCATCTGCTGGCCGAGATTCTGCTGGGTGAAAGGCCCAAAACGGCGAGCAGCATCGGCCGAGAGCGTGAAATCCACGACCCACTGACCAGGGTTGTTGGCGTTGCGGTTCTCCGTGGCGCTCCGAAGATCGCGGCCCGTGACGACAGCAGCGCGGTCCAGGATGTACCACCCTTCGCTATCAGACGGTGCCCCGGGAGTCGTGCGCGTTAACGGACGGCTACTGGGTACAAGCTCGGTGCCCGCGGGCATCAGGCCGCCATGCTTGCTCAACGCATCGGTTTCTGAACTGTAGACGGTGGGATCTTTGACGAGCTTCAACTCAAGCTGGCCGCCGGCTTGAATGACCCGTTTTGCTTCCGAAGGATCGCCCTCTCCAGGGAGCTGAACAAGGATTTCATTACTGTTTTGGCCGCCGCGAAGCTGAATTGAGGGCTCTGTCAGACCCAGGGCATTGATACGGCGCTCGATGGTCTCGAGCGACTGCGTCATCGTGGTTTCTTGAATTTGCGCAATGGCGGCACCGCGCAGAGTGAGCGTGTAACCAGAAGGATCGCCGGCGGCGGACGAGATGTCCCAATAGTTCGCAAATTGCTGAACGACGTAGTCGTGGAATTCCGAATAGCGAGCGGGATCCACATTGCGCACCAGGATGTGCGTGTCATCCACGCGGCGCACTTCATCATAGTGAATATTTTTGCCGCGTAGCCACGTCGTGACGCGCTCGACCATCTGATCGGTTTCTTGCGCGACGGCCTCCTGGGTTTGTACCTGAAGGACAAGGTATGTGCCACCCTGCAGATCGAGACCAAGCTTGATCTGGTGAGAGAAATTATCTTTCAGCTGCGCCACGGACGTGGGAAATGTGGGAAGCCCCACGAGGCCATAGATGCAGCCGAGAACTACGAGAACGATGAAAATGACTTTCCACTTCAGATTGGGGTTCATGGTCAGAGAGTTGAGCGCGCGCTCTGGCCGCGGGCGGGTTTAATTCGCATCTTCCGATGCCTCCACCTGCGCAATCGCCGAACGCGCGATGCGGATTTTTACCTGGTCAGCGATTTTAAGGATCACTGTGTCGCCGTCAATGCCATTGATGGTGCCGTAGATGCCGCTGTTGGTGACGACCTTGTCGCCGGACTTGAGCGCCGCGATCATCGCCTGCATCTTTTTGCGCTGCCGCTGCTGCGGAAGAATGAGCATCACGTAGAAAATGGCCATCACCACGACCATCATTACAAGTGGATTGCCGAGCAGGCTCGCTGGTCCCGAAGCCTGGAAGAAAATCGCCGCCATGATCGTCAAGAGCTGCATCTTTCCTTTCACTAATTACGGGCCGGCCCAACATAATTAGGGACGGAATCAGCCCGGCGGGTTTCGCTTCCCCGCTCTCACTGCCCCGGATTCTCTGCTCGTGTTGCCGCGCAGGTCAGCCTCGGTGCAAACCGGGCTGCACTTGAAGAATCTCGGACGCTATTCCGGTCCAACGTTTCAGGCCGGACCTACAGCATAGCGCGCGTGCATCTCAGAAGAGAAATTCGCTAGGTTCCCAAACTCGATAGCCTCGCGGATTTGTCGCATTAAGTCAAGGTAAAAGTGGACATTGTGGTGGGTGGCCAGGATCGCCGCGGTGAGTTCTCCGGCGGCGAAAAGATGACGAAGATACGCGCGCGTGTAGCGGCGGCAAACGGAGCACGCGCAGTTCGGATCGGGCGGGCGCTGGTCCATTGCGTAGCGAGCGCCCTTGATGAGGACGCGGCCTTCGCTCGTGTAAATGCACGCGTGACGCGCGGCGCGTGTCGGCAGCACACAGTCCATCATGTCGATGCCTAGGGCGACGTAGTCTGCGATTTGCTCGGGCTTCCCGACGCCCATCAGGTAGCGCGGGCGATCGCGAGGCAGGAGCGCCGTAACTTCTCCTGTCATTTCGCAGGTGATCGCGTGCGGCTCCCCGACGGCAAGACCACCGACAGCGTAACCGGGAAATTCCAATTCGAGAAGTTGCTGCGCGCTCGCGCGGCGCAGATCGGCGAAGGTGGCGCCTTGCACGATGCCGAATTGCCATTGCGCCAATTCGCCGTTGCGGCTCGCTTGTTCCAGAAAATATTTTCGTGCGCGACCCGCCCATTTCGTCGTGCGTGCGACCGCAGCTTCCGCCTTGTCCCGTGGCGCAGGCGTTTCGATGCACTCGTCGAGCACCATCGCAATGTCCGAACCGAGCGCCAGCTGAATCTCGGCGGCTTTTTCCGGCGTCAGCATGTGCTCCGAGCCATCCAGGTGCGAACGAAACCGCACGCCTTCATCAGTCACTTTGCGCAATTCGGAAAGACTGAATACCTGGAAGCCGCCGGAGTCCGTAAGAATCGCGCGCGGCCACGACATGAACTTGTGCAACCCGCCAAGTTTGCGCACAGCTTCGTGGCCCGGCCGCAAATACAGATGATAGGTATTGGAGAGGATGATCCCAGCGCCGAGTTCTTCGAGCGCCTCGTTGCGCAAACCCTTCACGCTCGCCTGCGTGCCAACGGGCATGAAGAACGGCGTCTGCACCGCGCCGTGCGGCGTGTTCAAAACGCCGCGCCGTGCGCCAGTTGGATCAGTCTTTGTTACTTCAAACGAAAAACTCACCAATCGAGTGTATCAGGAGAAGGCGAATGCGAATCCCACACGGCAGACCACATACGCCGCCCACACGCCAAACGCAATAACGTAAGGCTTGCTGCCCTTGAGTTTTTTCGGGTTCGTCGCCGCAAATCCGATGGCGATCAGAATCAGCGTCCAGAACGTGAAAACGTCGAACGATTTTAACAACGCCACGAGCCACTTCGCCGCGTCATCCGGTAGAAACGCGGCAAGATTGGTCGCGGCCGGATTCTCAACGTCGATTGCGCTCGGGTCCTTCAAAAGTAAAATCAGCAAAAGCAGCGGGCTGCTAATCAACCCTGTCATGAACGCATGCGCCGTTATACTGAAAGCCGTCGAGAAATTGGTGCTCGCGCCCCCCAGCAACGCATACGCACCCCAAAAAACCAGAGTAAAAATGAGCGTGATGAAAATTGGGCCGCACACGCCAATGGTGTAGGTGAAAGGAGTGGTGAACTTGACGCCGGCCTCCACGCGCTGCTCCTTCTGCTCCGGCGAAAGCTGCGAAGCCTGAGGACTTTTTTCAATCTGCTGGCTGATGTATTCCCGCCAGTTGACGCGCTTAACGAAGGCGAAGCTCACCGCAATGCTGAGAAGGGTCAACAAGGCGATGGGCACCAGCCAGCCCGGTTTTCTGACGATATCCTCAAAGGTCTTCTGCGGCGAAAACAGCACGCCAAAGACTCGGCTGATCGCGCTCATCTGGGGCTGCGGCTCAGGAGCGGCCGGGGGGACGGCGGTTGTCGTTGCCATCGGAAAATCCTCCACCACGAGGTTTGTAAATGCTCTCTGTATAAGCAGTACGCAGGGAGCATCCCAAAGATTTCAATGGGCGGATTCTAGCCTGAACGAGCCAGCTTTGTCAGCCATTTGGAGTGCGGCAGCTCTGCTGCCGCTCTTCCCACCAAGTCGCCTGCCTCCACACCGAGGCGCACATCCAACAAACGGCTCACGCCATCCTCTTGGTGCTGAAATTCGGAACTCTAAAAGTAAAACTGCGCGCTGGTGTTCTGGGTGGCTAACGCTTGTCGAGCGGAATGACAAATTTCAGAGCGGTGTGCGTGGCGGAAAAGCCGACGACTTTCACGTCTTTCAGTCCTGTCTTTCGCCCAGCGGCGATTACGTCGTTCTCCGTGATCGTTTTTTGCCCCTTGGGATAGATAATCCAGAGCGACGTCGCGCCTTTCAAAGACTTCGCAATCTTCGCAACCGTTGAAAGTTCCTTCGCCGAATCGGCCGTGAAGAAAATTGTGTCCTGCTCGGCTGCAACTCTGTCCTTGGTCACTGTCGTGCCGAGCGATTTGAGCTCGGACAGAAAGTCCGCATCGAAGCTCCCAAACAGGGATATCTTTTCCCCGGGCTTCACGCCGATTTTCTCGATGCGCGTTTTCGGGTGAAGGATTTTCTCGCGCCACTTCTCAGCGGCAGAACCAATCTCGAATACAGCTAGTGCTTTCGCAGTCTGCAAATGCAGTTCGCCATCCGCCGCTTTTGCCGACTTGATCGAAGCAAACGGAATCTTCAGACGAAACTCGCCGCGAAAGAGCACTTCGCTCGTTTCCAGCAGCGCTTTCCCTTCCGACGCTTCTTTCCCAAACCGCACCGTGCATTTCAGTTCGTTCCCCATAATCCCCCGTCCCCGATTCCCGCCGGACGTGAACAGATGTAAACCGCCCGCTTCTCCGCCCGCGAATCCGGATGCCTACGATAGTAAGCTAGAGGGCTCGATGGCAACCGCGACGACACCGCCTGTGGACTGGAAGCTGATCTGGGCGCAGCGCGGCTTCCGCTTTTTCTTTGTGGCCATGTTCGTCTCGCTCTTCGGCAGCGGCATGAACTTCGTCGGCGTGAGCTGGTACATCATGGCTGCCACGCATTCCACCGTAAAAGTCAGCCTGCAGGTGATCGTCGTCACGCTGCCTGGTCTTTTGATTCCTTTTCTGGGCGGCGTGATTATCGATCGCTTCGACCGGCGCTATCTCGGCGTCGCGTTGGATCTGGCTCGCGGCTTTTTCGTTCTGGCCACCGCTTACATCGCATGGCGTGGAAATCTTCAGCTTTGGCATCTCTACGCCATGACGCTGATCACTGGCACCGGCTCTGCGATGTACTGGGCCACCGTCAACGCCCTGGTCCAGGAAGTGATTCCGCCGAGCCAGTTCACAGGCGCCAACGCCGCCGTTCTCGTCGGCGTACAAAGCGGCATGCTCATCGCCGGCGCCTTCGTGGGCTTTCTTTACGACCGCGCTGGCATCGGCGGCATTCTTTTTGTCGACGGCCTCACCTACTTCGTCTCCGCGTTTTGTCTCTACCGCATCCGCCGCGGCTACGTCTCGCCGCGCGACCATCTGAAATATCCGCGCGAATATTCCGAAGCGACCGAAGCAACCGCGGAAGCTCTCGAATCCGGCGAAAATCCCGAAGTCGCCGAAGCGGGGCTTTCTCTAGCGGTTTACTCTGATCTGAAAGAGGGCTTCGCCTATCTCAAACAGCAACCACTTGTGCGCGCACTCGGCGTCACACACTCGATCATGATGGCTGGCGTCGTCAGCGGCAACGTGGTCCTCGTCGCTCTCGTGAACGACATTTTGCATGCAGGCGCCCGCGGCCTCGGCTTTCTTGAAGCAGGCTGGGCTGTCGGCGCCATCACCGGCGGATTCATCGTCAGCCAACTTCGCACTTCATTGCGCATGCCACTTTACGTCGCCGTTTGCGCCGTGCTCGCGGTGGGCCACATGGCCACGCCTTTCGTTGCGTTTCTCACTGGCGCCGTCGTGCTGCAGGCCATCTTCGGACTCTGTCGCGCCATGGGTGGCGTCACGGCGCAGTCCGGCCTAATGTCCATCGTGCCGCGCCACTTCATGGGCCGCACACAATCGGCAATGGCCATCTTCACGACATGCGTTCAGCTCACGATGAGCATCGCCCTCGGCGTTGTCGCGCAGGGCGTTAGCCTGGTTGCAGGATATACCCTACTTGCGCTCCTTTATGCTGGAGCCACTCTCTCCGCCTCTCGCGCCCGCCAGCTCATGCGTTAAACTTTGGAAGTCATTTTTCCGCTGTGCGAGGTCCTGTGGAAATTAAAACCATTCAGCCGTTCCTGCATTATTTCGGAAACGTTCGCGAACGCACTATGCGCGTGGCGCGCTGCATCCCGCCGGATAAAATCGATTGGACGTACGCGCCCGGAAAATTCACGCTCGGCGACATTTTGCGGCACCTCGCTGTAGGGGAGCGCTACATGTGGGCTGAAAACGTCCAGTGCCGTCCTGCCCGCTACACGACTCACGGCAAAGAACTCGCCGACGGCTACGAAAACGTGATCGCGTTTGTCGAACGCCTTCACGCCGAATCCATGGAAATTTTCGGCCGACTCACCGACGAGGACCTCCAGCGCAAATGCATGACTCCCGACAACGCTCCTATCACGACATGGAAATGGCTTCGACTCATGCCCGAACATGAAATCCATCATCGGGGACAGATTTATATGTATCTGGCAATGCTTGGCGTAAAAACGCCGCCACTCTACGGTTTGACGTCGGAAGAAGTTCGCGCTCGCGGCGTTATGGACTGAGTCGCAATCCAAAACACGATTGGGCCTCGCCAAACAGAGAGTGGTTAGTGCTGCGGAGAAAAGCGGCAGCAGAGCTGCCGCACTCCAAGTTCACGCAGGCTTGGCTGGGGGCGTCGCCGGAGCGCTCGGCGACACAACTGAATCTTGCCCGAGTAAATCCACGGCGGCTTGGTTTAATTTCGCGCGCATCTGGTAGCGCTCGTTCGCGCGCGTGATGTATCGCACTGCGATTTCAATCCCGCCGACGACTGGCTTCACATTGATCGCGGGCGCTGCAGTCAAGGTGTGCGCCGTCTCTTTGGAGCGCGAGACATCCTCCCATTCCTTCTCCGCCTGCTTGGCCGTCTCCGCGGTCGCTTCCAGCACCTTCTTCTGAATCGCATCGACAATCGGGTAAGGATCGCGGCCCGCCGGCAGCACCACTTGCAACTCGTCCCACAACCATTGCCCTGATGTCGAGAAATTAAAATAGTGTCCCTCGATCGCAAAACTATTCGTAAACGTCACGCGCCGCCCGGTAGGATGTCCCGAGTCTGTCCAATTTCCAGTCTCGAGCAGCACCGTGTGAAACATGCCGAGTTCGACGACTTCTCCGGTCACGCCGTTAATCTCCACCCAATCGCCCAGACGAATCCCGTTCTTTCCCATCAACACAAACCATCCCAGAAAGCCTACGATGAAATCCTTCAGAGCAACCGTCAGCCCCGCGCCGGCCAATCCAAGAAATGTCCCCAGCTGACTCGGCGGCCCGAAAATCACTAGCAGAACCAAAAGCACCGCAAACACCTGAATGGACACGCGCGTAACAGTCCGCAGCGTCTCCACTTGCCGGCGATCCAGCGAAGTCTTGCCGAGCAAACTTTCCAGCCAGCGGTCAAAGAACATCAACACTAGCGCGATGCCCAAAATAATCAGCGCGCCGCGCAACGCAAGATAAATCTCGTTTCGCCGCTGCCCCTCCACGACGTTCAGCCACTGCCCGTAAATATTGACGAGCTGTTTGTTGGCGTCGACGCGCTTGTCGAAAGAAGCCAGGCTTTTCTGATCCGCGGAGATCTCTTTTGTTTTTTGCAGCAGATCGTTGGACTCGTCGTGGCTGCGCTGCGCATGAACGTCTTGCCTAGGCTCCGTGGCGTTCTTCGCGTGGTGCGCCAACTGCGGCACCGCCGCTTTTGCCGCGTCGATCTTCGCAGCCAGCGCATCGTGTTTTTTCGCGAGGTCGTCAGCGGCACTCTCCGCCGCCTGCTGCGCCCACAAGAGCAACTGTTGCTTCTGCCGGAGCAGCGACCATTCCTGATAGCGGTGGAGTAGTCCAGACAAATACTGCGGCGGCGCGACGTTGGTGGCTGACGTAACCCCGGTCTTCTCCGCCGCCTTATGCTCCTGCTCCATCTGCTGAATGCGGTCTTCGGGGTCGCCGCCCGCGCGAATCAAATCCTGCTTCGCATCGTCGACTTCATCCTGCGCAAGATTCAAATCTTCCTGCGCGATGGCCAGGTTGTCCTGGATCTGTTCCTGTTTTTCGCCCTTCGCCTTAGCCGCTGCGTCCGTCAGTTGCGCCACCTGCGACTGCTCGTCCTCCAAGACTCTCTGTGCCTTCTCCAGCCGCGCCGCAATTTCTTTCGCCTCGCCCTTCAAAACCGGAGGGTGTTCTTTTGCGTCGTGCAAAGCCGCCGCAAACGCCAAATCCACTTCAAAATCCGCCAGCCGCAGCGCCTCATCCGCAAGCGGCTTTTCCTCCGGCGCGAGCGAGAGCTGCGCAAGCTGCTGCGCCCGCTTCAGCGGCGTCTCGTCTACCAGGCTTTCCGCTTGAAAGCTTGACGGCGTCCCAACACGCAAGGTGGCGTACGGCTGGCGCATACGATACAAGCCGAACGTGGTAGCGAGTAGCAGCACGACAAGCGCGATAGCAGCGATTTTTGTTCGGGTTTTCATTCGTCCTCGATCGGCAGGGGTCCAGCCATTCTAATACGCGCACAGCCTCAGTGAAACGCGCATCTTCGCACTAACTCATTCGAAATTCAGCCGGGGATTTCTTCGCCGAGCCTCATTCCCTCAGCTACGCTGGATCAGAGACGGGAGAGGCCCAACGTGGATTCACGCCTGCCCAAAATGTTGTTTGTGCTGCTCGCCATTTTTGCGGCGCTTTATTTTTCGTCGTGCTATCCACGGCTGCCCGATGAGGTCGCATCTCACTTCAACAGCCGCGGCATTCCGAACGGCTGGCAATCCAAAACAATGTTCTTCGGATTTTTCGTCGGAGCCTTGGTGATGGCCACGGTTCTCGGCTTCGGCGTGCCGCAGATCCTCAAGAGTATCCCCACCGAGTTGGTCAATATTCCTAACAAAGCCTACTGGCTCGCTCCGGATCAGTCTGCGGCCACGCTGGAATTCTTCAGCACCTGGTTCGCATGGTTCGGCTGCGCGTCTCTGGTACTTCTCCTTTTCACCTTCAATTACGCAGTCCAATCCAATCTGCATCCCGAGCACCGCCCTGACCCCGACCAAATGCTGTATGCCATTCTTGGTTTTGCCGCCTTCGTAGCGGTCTGGATCACGCGCCTGGCCACGCGTTTCGCTCGCGTCCCACCGCAAAACACCGGCGGCTGACGGAAATTGATCGAGAGCATAGTTTTGGCCAGTGAAAGTTCGAGATGTCATTCGTATCCTGGAACAAGATGGGAGTGTACTCGCGAGGACACGAGGGAGTCACCGCCAGTACAAACATCCTGCTAAACTGGGAGTCGTTACGGTCCCTGGGAAGCATGGCGACGATCTGGCGCCAGGAACCTTGAATAGCGTGTTGAAACAAGCGGGGTTGAAGCGATGAAGAAATATCTGATCGTCATCGAACCGACACAAACAGGTTTCTCAGCTTATTCACCCGATCTGCCCGGTTGTGTTTCTACCGGCCCCACGCGCGAAGAGGTCGAACAAAATATGCACGAGGCCATCGCTTTTCACCTCGATGGCTTGCGCGAAGAAGGGCAAGTCGTCCCCGAACCACAAACTTACTCCGCGTACGTTGAACTCCCCGCCTAGCTTTCGAAAATCGGCACCGCGCGAATGGAAGAGACCACAATTCTGTACCGCCCGGTCGGAGCGAACGAGCTTCGCCTCATTGTAGATTCCGAATACCGTGCCTTTCCGCCTCGGCTTCCTGGACAACCAATCTTTTATCCGGTTCTGAACGAAGAGTACGCCACTCAGATAGCGCGCGACTGGAATGCGAAAAACTCCAAGTCGAAAGTTGGATATGTCACACGCTTCGCTGTAAAGACAAGCTACCTCTCGCAGTTTTCGCTACAAAAGGTAGGCGGGGCTTTGCATCTCGAATACTGGATTCCGGCAGAGAGTCTCACGGAATTCAATCAAAACATTGTCGGCAAAATCGAAGTAATTTCCGAATTCCACGGCAAATAAAAACGCCCCGAAGAGGTCGGGGCGTCTCGATTTTGACTTTCAACTACTCACTACCCACTGCTCACCACTCACTTCTTTCTACAAATAATCCCGCGAGGGTCCCTCAAGGAACGCCCGCAGCTTCCGCGAACGTGACGGATGCCGCAACTTGCGCAGCGCCTTCGCCTCAATTTGCCGGATCCGTTCGCGTGTCACGGCGAATGACTGCCCGACTTCTTCCAGCGTGTGTTCGCTGCCGTCATCCAGACCAAACCGCATCTTGATAACTTTTTCTTCGCGCGGCGTCAGCGTCTTCAACACCGAAGACGTCTGCTCCTTCAAATTCAAATTGATCACCGCGTCCGACGGCGAAACCACGGCCTTATCTTCGATGAAATCGCCGAGGTGCGAATCTTCTTCTTCGCCAATCGGCGTCTCGAGCGAAATCGGCTCCTGCGCAATCTTCAAAATCTTGCGCACCTTGGACACCGGAATATCCATGCGCTTGGCAATTTCTTCCGAGGTAGGCTCGCGCCCAAGTTCCTGAACCAACTGGCGGCTCGTGCGCACCAGTTTATTGATCGTCTCGATCATGTGCACGGGAATACGAATCGTGCGCGCCTGATCGGCAATCGCGCGCGTAATTGCCTGGCGAATCCACCACGTCGCGTACGTCGAAAACTTATAGCCGCGGCGCCATTCGAACTTGTCCACGGCTTTCATCAAGCCGATGTTGCCTTCCTGAATCAAATCCAGGAACTGCAATCCGCGGTTTGTATATTTCTTCGCAATCGAAACCACCAACCGAAGGTTGGCCTCGATCAATTCCTTCTTGGCCTGTTCGGCTTCCGCTTCTCCGCGATGAATGAACGTCAGCGTGCGCTTCAGTTCGGTGAGCCCAACTTCGCTCGCCTCTTCAATATCTTTCAGCTCAGTGCGCCGCGTGCGCAATTCCTTGCGCGCTTCCGCTGCAACGTCGCCCTTTGCGGCATCGACGCGCCGCTCCAACCGCCCCGCTTCGCGTTCCAACGACTGCAAGCGCTCGACCGTCCCTCGCATTTTGTCGATCAGCCGCTTCTTCTCGAACGGATTGAAATCGATCCCGCGAATCTCCACGGAAATCTCGACGCGCGTGCGCGACAGCGCCCACTTGGCCTTCATGTACGGCTTTTTCTTCGCCTTCGCCGTGCTATCGAGCTTCTCCGCTTGCTTCAGCGCCAAATCGTACAGCTTCGCGATCTTGTCGATGTACTTCAGCGTCTGCTTCGTCTTGTTCGCGATTTTTTCTTCGGTCAGCTCTTCGTCGTCAAACTGCACGATTTCTTTGATCGACCGCGCGCCCTTGCGCAAATCCTCGCCCACCGCAATCAATTCCTTGATCACGATCGGCGAGCGGGTGATCGACTTCATCACCACAAGCTGCCCGCGCTCGATGCGCTTGGCGATGGTCACTTCGCCTTCGCGCGTCAACAGCGGCACAGTTCCCATTTCGCGCAAATACATGCGCACCGGATCGTTCGTCTTTTCGAGAGATCCCGGCGTCAAATCCAGATCGCTGCCGCCTTCGTCCGAATGCGCCTCGTCCTTCACGGCCGCATCGCGATCGCCGCCCTCCGTGGACACTTCCACCGCGCGCGCCGCCTTCGCCGACGCCTGGTCCTCGTAAATCTCGATGCCGTTGCGTTCAAATGTAGTGAGAAGGTCGTCGATCTCTTCCGACGAATGAACTTCTGCCGGAAGCGAATCATTCACTTCGTCGTAAAGCAAATACCCGCGCTCTTTGCCTACAGCAATGAGCTGCTTTACCGCATCATATTTTTCTTCAAGACCCACTGCCGCCACAAATTCCTCCAGGCTTCCTCGCGCGATCCTAGGTGCTACCGATCAGCGCCGCCGAAAACTTTTAACCCGCAAAGACGCAGGCAGCATGCCACGCTGGCGCAGCCAATTCCTCTGCGGTCACCGAAAAGAACAATGGGGAATCCCCCATCAGATCGCTCGTCTTTTTGTGAAATCCTCTAAGTTGCGCCGCGCCGCCAATTACCGTTCGCCCTGCATTTCGCCCGTTGGTGCGCTCTCAGAGTACGGTCCCGCGCCTCTAAGTACATCTATATAGATGCAGTTAGGTGCGAAATCGTTACTCGCGAAACCCTATTACGCTACACGTTTAAGTCCATGCTCGTCAACAATTCAATCGGTGGAAATCTGTGGAAGACGTTTATCCCAAACCGTTTATGTAGAACCCAGGCCCGGCAGCCGTTTCAAATTTACAATCAAACTAAACCGTTCTTACCGCGATTCTCGCGCTGGGCCCGCTCCGCCGAATTGGGACCACGTTGTGTATGATGCTCTGCAGCCAAAAACGACTCACTCAAGATGGCGTCCACGTTCTCACGGCAGCCCGAAGCCCGCCTGGGTGGTGCGAGCGCTCTGCTCAAATATTCCTTGGGAGACTCGCCTCGCGCCATTCCTATGGCCTATACTCGGCCCATGCGGCAAAAATTCTCCATCTGCGCTTGTTTACTCGTTTTAGTGCTTGCCCTCGCGGGCGTCGTGTCTGCCCAATCCAGTCCTGACTGGACGGAGCCCTTCCCTCCGTTTCGCATCGCGGGCAATCTGTACTACATAGGCAGCAAAGGGCTTGCGAGCTATTTGATCACCACCCCGGAAGGCAACATCCTCATCAACAGCGATCTCGAAGCCAATGTGCCGATGATCTCCGCGAGCATCGAAAAGCTCGGCTTTCTTTTCAAGGAGACAAGGATTCTTCTCATTAGCCACGCGCACTGGGATCACGATGCCGGCAGCGCCACGATCATGCAGAGGACCGGCGCAAAGTACATGGTGATGGACGCGGACGTTTCGGTAGTCGAATCCGGCGGCAAAACCGATTTTCAGTACGGCAAAACGCCCTCTTCTCTTTACCGGCCGGCCAAAGTCGGTCGCGTACTTCATGATGGCGACGAAGTGAAGCTTGGCGGCACGGTGCTGGTCGCTCACCTCACTCCCGGCCACACCAAAGGCTGCACCACGTGGACGATGAAGGTTGCCGATGGCGGCAAAACCTACAATGTGGTGATCGTCGGCAGCCCCAATGTCAATCCTGGATACAAACTTGTTGGGAACACTGCCTACCCGCAGATCGCAGGAGACTACGAGCGAATGTGGCTTGTTTTGAAGGCATTGCCATGCGACATCTTCCTCGGTGCTCATGGCGGCTACTTCGGCCTCGAAGAAAAGTACCCTCTTAGGAAGGAGGGCGGCGCAAACCCGTTCGTCGATCCTGATGGTTACAAACGGTTTATCACTCAAAAGGAAAAAGAGTTTCGCGACGAACTGGCGAAGCAAAAACTCACCGCCAAATGAACTTCTTAAGTGGGACAGACTTTAGTCTGTCTGCCCCCTTCAACCTCAGCGATTGGAAACGAATTGGCCTCTCGCGCAGCAATCTGGAATCAGGCCTCTCACCTAGCCGCGGCGAGTCTGCGCATCAAGTCCTGCTTTTTCTCGAGTAGCCCGCGCATTTCTGTCACAGGGGGGTTTGCCTCAATGCTGCGTTGCACCTCTGCCAGTTCCCGCTCGGCTTGGCGATGCTGCAAAGCCTCGACGCAGCTGACTGCCTCTTCCCAGGTCGGTTCGCTGGCTTCCTCGAACAGAATCTCGAAAAGGATACGCTTGTCGCGTTCTTCAAGCTGCGTAGCAACCTCTGTAGCCTGCATCGGCTCATCGGCCAGGCTTGCAATGATCAGAGCCGCAAAAACTTTCTCGGTTTCGAGGCCGTGATAGAGCTGCGCCGCCTGAAGCCGTTGCGCCAGTTCGCGGCGAAATCCCTCGGCCTCCGCCAGCATCCGAATTAGCCGACGCTCCACTGGTTTTGCCGAACGGCCGACAAGCTCCGGCTGAATCTTCAATTCGCTGTGGCGCTGCGTCGCCGCTTTGCTTAAGGCGGCGCGCAACACCGGTTCGTCCAGGTGAAGCTGCTGCGCGATCCGCGTCGCCCATTCCGAGCGAAGAATGGTATTAGGAATTTTTTGAACGTAGGGCAGAAGAAAATTTACGGCGCGCCGCTTCCCTTCCCCGGTCGTCAAGTCCATTTTTCGCGCGCGAGCGATCAAGTAGTCCACGTAGGGCGGCGAATCTTTCAGTAACTTTGTGTATTCCTCGACGCCGCGCTCGCGGATGAATAAATCTGGGTCGGCATTCTTATCGCCGACGGGTGGCAGCGCGAGCACGCGCACCTCGAAATCCTGTTCGAGCAAAAGCGCCACGGACCGCTCGGCTGCCATCTGGCCCGCATTGTCCGGATCGTAGTTAATGATCACGCGCTTGGTAAAACGGCTCAGCAACTTGATCTGCGGCTCCGCAAGACTTGTCCCGCAGCTTGCCACTACGTTGCTGATTCCCGCGCGCGCCACGGCGATGGCGTCCATGTAGCCTTCGACCAGCACCGCAAAATCCGACCGCCGCAGGGCTTCCTTCGCGCGGTCCATGTGATACAGCACGTTGCTCTTGGAGTAGATCGGCGTCTCGGGAGAATTCATGTACTTAGGCATCTCATCGCCGAGCGCGCGGCCGCCAAACGCCACGATCTTTCCCGTATCATTCGCAATCGGGAACATGATGCGGCGGCGGAATCTGTCAAACAATCGGCCGCCCTGTTCGCCGCGAGAGATCAAACCGGATTCAACGAGCAATTTGTCCTGATATTTTTGTTTAAGGAAACGCAGCAAGGCGTCACCGTCACTCGGCGCATACCCAATTCCGAACCGGTCAATCGCCTTGTTGTCCAGACCGCGGTCCTCGAGATAAGCCCGCGCCGCTTTGCCCTCGAGTGTTCCGGAAATTTGTTTCGTGAAAAATGTCTGTGCTTCGCGGTGCATCTCGACCAGCGCCGAACGTTGCTGATTCTCCTGCCGTTCCTCCGGCGATCGCTCTCGCGGACGCGGAATTGCAATCCCGCACTTCTCGGCGACGGTCCGCACCGCTTCCGGAAACGCGGACTTCTCCAGCTCCATCACAAAACTAAAAACGTCACCGCCTTTGCCGCACCCAAAGCAATAAAAAATCTGCTTGATCGGCGACACCGTAAACGAAGGGCTCTTTTCTTGATGGAAAGGACAGAGCCCCGAGAAATCTTTCCCAGTCTTTTTCAGGCGCACATATTCGCCCACCACGCGGACTATGTCCGCCTGCTGCTTCACCCGCTCCGCGAATGATCCCGCTTCCGCCATATGAGGACGAACGAAACTCGAAAAACGAAATTCGACAATGCCGGTTATTGCGTTCGTGTCTCCTTCAGCTCTTGTCTCTCTTACGTCGCTCTAATATAGCCGTTTAACGTCTGAATGACCCGTTGCACCAATTCATCGACGCTTTGATGCTCTGAAGCCGAAATGTAGCTTTCATCTTGGGCCGCAATCAAGTGGTCGCGGACCTCAAAGGCAGATCCACGCGCCGTTCGGCAAAATTGAATGTTCTCCCGATAGGAGTATCGGCCAAAACCCTCGGCAATATTTGCGGTGATCGAAACAGCTGCGCGTTGCAGCTGCGACGCAAGGCCGAATTTTTCTTCAGACAGAAGCTTTCTGGCGATCTGATAGGCCTGCTTCCTTAACTCACGAGCAATCCGCCACACTCTTAGGTCCGTGAAGTCTCGAACTGGAACACGCGCCAAATTCGAGGCCGCTGCTAATTTCGAATTTCGATTTTCGAATTTCGTCATTCTGTTACGAACGCAATTCTACAACTGTGATGGCTTTGCCGCCTTGCTCCTCGGTTTCAAACGATGTGCGTTGAACTAATGGATGAGACTTAAGGAATTCGCGGAGACCCTTGCGCAGCGCGCCGGTGCCGTGACCGTGAATGATGCGCACGCGCGTTTGATTGGCGAGCGCGGCTTCATCGAGGTATTTGTCGACGCGTTCGGTTGCTTCTTCGACACGCATGCCGATCACGTTGATTTCGCCGGAGGCTGTTCCCTCGCCGGACTGCGATGTCACGGTGACGCTACCGCGGCCCGCTGGTTGTAGGGGCGGGGCTTGCCCCGCCCGCGCCGCGCCGCCGGCCGCCTGCTCGAGGCCGGTGATTTCATCGACGGCGACTTTCATGCGGAGCGGACCGGCTTCGATTTCGGCGGAGGAGCCGTCGAGTCGGCGAAAGATAACTGGCTTGCTGAAGCCGCGTACGCGAATTCTTGCGCCTGATTGCAACATTTCCGCGCGAATTGGCTCTTGGCTCGCGGAAGTTGTTCCAAGATCCGCTTGTGAATCGGAGATGGTTTGGACGAGCGCGGCGTTGAGTTCTTCGCGCGCTTCGCTGCGAATGTCTTGGCCTTTGCGCCGCGCGGTTTTTTCGAGCGAGGCGCGCAGTTCGCGTTCTTTCACGGCTTCGATGGCGCGAGCCATATTTTCATCGAAGCGCTTCTGCATCTCCGCGAACTGTGATTCGAGATCCTTGATGCGTTTTTGCTGCCGTTCAACCCATTCGGTACGTAGCTTCTTGCGTTCCTCTTCGAGTGCGTGCCGCTCCGCAGCCATTTGCTGCTGCATGCGGTCGAGTTCATCGCGGCTACGATGCAAATAGGCGATCAAATCTGCAGCTTCGCGCGATTCGGGAGTCAGCAACGACCGCGCTCGCTCGATGATGCTCGCCGCGATTCCCAATCGTTGCGCAATGGCGATGCCGCTCGATCCACCGGGCACGCCAACCATTAGGCGGTATGTCGGCCGCAAATTCACATCATCGAATTCCACGGCGGCGTTGACCACGCCCCGTGTCGTCGAAGCGTAGGTTTTCAATCGGTCGTGATGCGTCGTGGCCAGCACGATGCAATTCTTGGCGCGAAATTCATCGAGCAGGGCCACGGCGAGCGCTGCGCCTTCTTCCGGCGCAGTCCCCGTTCCCATTTCGTCGACGAGAGCCAGCGATTGGGGCGTCGCCAATTCGAGCATGGCCTTCAAATTCAACATGTGCGCTGAAAACGTCGAGAGATCGGCTGCGATGGACTGTTCGTCGCCGATGTCCACTAAGACGCGATCGAAAATCGGCAGCACCGCGCGCTGCGCCGCCACGGGAATACCGGATTGCGCGGACAGCGCCGCAAGCCCTGTGGTTTTCAGCGCGACGGTTTTGCCGCCGGTGTTCGGCCCGCTGATGACGAGAACTTTTTCCGCGCCGCCCAGCGCGAGTGTCATCGGCACAACCGCGCGTTCCTGGCGACGCAACTTATCTTCGAGCACCGGATGCCGCGCCGCCACGAAACGCATTTCGCCGGAATCAGAGAACTCCGGCATCGCCGCATCGAAGTCTCGAGCAAATCGCCCGCGGGCGAATATGCCGTCAAGCTCGGCGATGGTCTCCGCTGCAGCGAGCAACGGCTCGCGTATCGCCTGCAGGCGCTCCGTCAGTTCGCGCAAAATTCTCAGAATCTCCGCAGCTTCATCCTCGGCAAGTTGCACGAGTTGATTATTCGTCTCGACCGTCTCGAACGGCTCCAGAAAAACGGTCTGCCCCGTTCCGCTTGCTCCGTGCATCACACCCGGAACGCTGCGGCGGTTTTCCGCGCGCACAGGAATAACAAACCGTTCGTTGCGCAGAGTGACGTAATCTTCTCCGGCTTCGGCATTGCGCGAGCGCAGGATTTGCTTGAGCGTTTTCTGAATAGATTCTCGCGTCTGCATGATGCTGGCGCGAATACGCCGCAGCGCCGAGGACGCGTCGTCGCTGACCTCGCCGCTTGGCAGCAAACACCGCCGAATCGCCGTGAGCGGTTCGCGGAAATCTCCGAGCGAAGCAACGCGTGCCGACAACAGCGGAAATTTCGCCGCATCTTGCCGGAATTGCCCGCGCAACCATCCTGCCGTCTCGAGCAGCGACGCAGCTTCTAGAATTTCCTTCGCTTCGAGAACAATTCCCGGTCCTTCAATTTTTTCGAGCCACTCCTGCGGATCGGCCAGCCCGCCAAATCCTAATTCTCCGCCCCCGCGCAGCCACTCTCGAGCTTCGCGAATCAATGCAAACGCGGCTTCGAGCGCGGCGCGGTCCGTTCCAAACTCCAGCGCGTCGATTGCCCGGCGCCCCGGCGCACACGTCGTCCGCAGCCGCAATAATTCGCGCAGCTTGTCAAACTCAAGTACGTCTTGTGCCGTCCGCGACATTTATTTTTTGTCCCAATGATTCCTTCGGGGTTTCATCACGGTTTTGCAGGCGCGATGGTTGTTGCTCCCTCATCAAATTCCTCGATCATCGCGACACAAAGTCCGTTCAGCGCGTCGGCCGCTTCGTGACTTTTCCCGCCCTGGTTATTGCTCAGGAACGAAAAGATCAGCCGGCGACCGCTTGGAGTTTCCGCGAAGCCTGAGAGGGTCCTCACGTGCTCGACCGATCCTGTCTTGGCGTGAATTCTGCCAGCAGCCACTGTGCCTTTCATGCGGTCTTGCAGCGACCCGTCGATGCCGGCGACTGGGAGCGATGCATAGTACGGCGCGAACCACGTTTGGCTTTGCGCGTATTTGAGCAGAGTGACAATGGCTCGCGGCGTGACCAGATCGTGACGCGAGAGACCCGAGCCATCCGTTTGAATCACGTCGTCGGGGGTAATTCCGACGGAGGCGTAAAAGGCCTGCGGAGTTTTCAACATTTCTTCGGGAGTATTCCACAAACCGTTTTGCCGCGCCGCCGTACGCAGCAACACCTCTGTGTGCAAGTTTTGGCTTATCTTGTTGACGAGCTTCACGGAATCGCCGAGCGGGACGGAAACATGTTCCGCAAGGACAGTTCGCGGCGTAACATCCGTTTCCGCAACGTGAACCGCGCGGATTTTCCCATCAAGCTTCACACCGCGCTCGGTCAACATCCCGGCGAGCAGAGACGCAGCGTGTTGCGCGGGTTCTTCAACTGCCAGCACCAGCTTTCGAGGAGAGGCTTTTGCGGGGAGCGTGCCGCGCACCACTACGAGATTCGCGCCCGGGTCACGCGTGAGCGTTAAATCCGATTTCACATCCGCTGCCGAGGTGGTCACATCGTTTTGCAGCGCGAAGTCAGGCGTCAGTGGCACAACCGACGCCTGCACCGGATCCCCCGCCTTTTCGCCCGGCGTTAGCCTGAGCGCGACGGTATTGTCATCCACGACGATGGCGGAAATCGCCGCGCCATACTCCCAGACCATGTCGTCGATTTCCCAGCCGTTCGGGTAGCGCTCGCGGGGGAAGTAACTGTCGTCGCCGATCACGTCTCCGGAAATTTCTTTCACACCGCGCGTTACAAGTGCGTCGGCAAGCTCGGCCAGAGCTTTCTCCGGTGGTCCATCAAACTCTTCTTTTAGCTCGTAAGGGAATTTGCGATTAGAAAGATTGGGATCGCCTCGCCCGACCAACATCAGGTCGCCGGAAAGTTTGCCTTCCGGAGAAATCGTGCCCCGCGTTTCGAGAGTGGTGTGAAATTTGTAGTCCGGCCCCAGCTTGGCCAGCGCTAGGGCGGTGGTAAAAAGCTTCATGTTCGAAGCGGGGACAAAATAGCCGTCGGCGTTTTTCTCGAAGAGTGTTTCTCCCGTTTGCGCATCCACTAACAAAAGTCCCCAGTCGCCTTTGCTCGACGGCGTGGCTCCGAGCAGCGTGTCCGCACGCGCGTTAAACCGCGCTGCTGCGGCCGCTCGTTTCGGCGAGCGCTCTTCACGCTTGCCATCGTGGCTCGTCGCGCAGCAAGCTTGTCCCTGTCCCTGATTGGTTTGCGCTCGACCGCTGGTTGCGGCCAAAACGCAAATGGCCGCAGTCAGTATCAACGCCCCAGCTGGCCATCCGCACGATCTTCGTGAGCCCATGTCCTCTTTGCCTCGAACTCTCCGCAGGTGAAAGTATAATCGAAAGCCCACACAACATTTCTTCCGCGGCCCGCATCCACACAGGTGTACCGAATAGAACAGGCGCACACGAACTGTCCTGATAATCTGTCGGTTGCGTGCGGGCTCCGGACAACTTATTATTATCTGGACAAGTAAATTTCAACGAGGTGAAATTTGATCAAGAGAATTAGTTCCTGTCTTATGGCGCTGGCGATGATCGCGCCGCCACTTTTGTCGCAAAACAAAGAAGCCGACCGGCTTGAAGAGTGCGGCACCGTCATCAAGGAAATCATGGATATCCCCGATGATATCCCTCAGGATCTCATCGACAAAACCGAATGCGTGATCATTTATCCATCCGTCTTGAAGGGCGCTTTTGTTATCGGAGGCAGTTACGGCCGTGGTGCCATGACTTGCCGCACCGGTGAACACTACACCGGTCCGTGGAGCGCACCCTCGATGATGGCTTTGGAAGGCGCTAGCGTGGGTCTCCAAATCGGCGGGCAAGCCACCGACTTCGTTCTCCTGGTGATGAATCCGCGGGGAGCGCACTCCATACTCAAGAGCAAGGTGAAACTCGGGGGAGACGCTTCCGTGGCTGCAGGGCCCAAGGGCCGAACAGCGAGCGCCGAATCGGACGTGACGCTACGAGCTGAAGTGCTTAGCTATTCTCGTTCGCGCGGGTTGTTCGCTGGCATTTCGCTTGAAGGCTCGACGGTTCGCCCGGACAGTGATGCCAACGAGCGTGTCTACGGAAAGAAGCTGAGCGCGGAGGACATTATTTTTAAGGGTGCGGTCGCTGTGCCTCCGCCGGCCCAAAAATTGGTCGGTTATCTCAACCGGAAATCTCCCAAGAACACTTCGGACCCCAATTCGTTGAAGGAATAGCGCTGGACGATTATTCGGACTAGAAATATAAAGAAGCGAAGACCCCGGCGAGTGCTGGGGTCTTCGTGTTTTTGGAGGCACAAAAAAAGGCGAAAAAGGGGTTGACAGCGTCGAATTTATGACCTACAGTCACTTATGAACCATGGTCAATAAAGTAAAGCAGACAACTCCGAAGGCCCAGCGCTCTCCCACTCATAATTTGCGCGGGCGTCGCGAACGTCGCACGGTGGAGACTCGCGAGCGGCTGTTTCGCGCAGCCCTGGATCTCTTTGCCAGGAAAGGCTTTACCGAAACGACCGTGGAAGATATCACGGAAGCCGCGGACGTCGGCAAAGGTACATTCTTTAACTATTTTCCCAGCAAGGATCACATTCTGCTGGCCTTTGGCGAGATGCAACTTGCGAAGCTAGAGTCGGCTGTCGAGGAAGCCCGCCGCACCGGCGAATCTATGCCTCAGTTTCTACGCTCGCTCGGTGTTCGCATGACGCAGGAACCGACGCGTCACCCGGGCATCATTCGGACACTTCTTCAAGCATATCTTTCAACGACTCCCGTTCGCGCGGCGATGCTTGATTTGCAGAAGCGCGTACACGCCCTGCATACGGAGATTGTGCTCATTGGTCAGGAACGGGACGAGATCCGAAAAGACCTTCCAGCGTCCGAGATTGCACATGTTTTTCGGCAAACTATTTTCGGAACTTTGTTGATCTGGTCGCTGAATGGCGACGGGACTTTGCATGAGCGCATGGAATCCGCGTTCAACGTGCTTTGGTCCGGCCTGGCTCCGCGTAACGCCGGAGTCTCGCAACCGGAGATACCGCGGGTCGAAGCCACGGCGGCTGGCATTCCGTTATTCACTTGTGGAGATTGATTCATGACTCGTAAGCGTGTGTTCATCCTCATTTTCGTGGCCGTCATCCTGGGCGGGACGACCGTCTATGCAACATGGTTCCGGCGAGATAGCGCGCTGCAAGGCTCGGGTACGGTCGAAGCTCGCGATATTCGCGTGGGCTCGAAGGTCGGAGGCCGCATCGACAAAGTTCTTGTGCGCGAAGGCGATCGGGTGCAGCCGGGCCAGACTTTGATTACGTTCGACGACAAGGAATTGCTGGCATCACTCGATCAGTCTCGCGCCGCCGCCGAGAAAGCGAAGCGCGGCTATCGGCCAGAAGAAATCGCCGAAGCGCGTGCCGCCGCAGAGCAAGCCAAGGCCGACTATGAAATGCGCTTGAACGGTTACCGAAAAGAAGATATCGAGGCAGCGCAGTCCGATGTCGAACGTGCGGCCGCGGACGAAGTTCGCACGCGTCTGGATTTTCAGCGATATGAAGCACTAGCGCAGAAGGATCTGGTCTCTAAACAGCAGCGCGATACCGCCGAGGCAAACTGGAAAATGGCGCTAGCGCAGCAGCAGAACTACCAACACAAGCTGGATGTGCTGAGGCGTGGCTACCGCCCGGAAGAAATTGCGTCCGCCGAAGCGCACTACCGCGAAACCCAGGCGACCCTTGAAAAATTTGAGAGCGGAAATCGACGCGAAGACGTGGACCTTGCAAAAGCGGCGTACTCGTACGACGAAGCACGCTTCCGCGAACGCGAAGTGACGGCGCCATCCGCGGCCACCGTCGAAGTGCTCGATGTACGCCCCGGAGACATCATCGCGCCGAATACGCCTGTGGCCACGCTGCTCGAAGCGGATCAGATTTATGTGCGCATTTATATTCCGGAGACGGAGCTTGGCCGAGTGCAGGTGGGCCAAAAAGCCGAAGTACGGGTCGACTCTTTTCCGAAGACAGTTTTTGACGGTGTCGTCGAACAAATCAATCAACAGGCCGAGTTTCTTCCGCGGAACGTGCAGACGCGCGAAGAACGAGTCCATCAGGTCTTTGGCGTAAAAATCCGGATCAATGATCCAGCCGGACACGTACTGGCGGGGATGGCAGCCGACGTGAAATTGAAGGCGGGAAATTAGTCCGTGGCCACTACGCCACAGAGTCCCGCCGAACCAGCCATCTCCGCCGAACATCTTGTGAGGCGGTTCGGTGCGGTAACTGCCGTCAATGACGTGAGCTTTCGTGTTGAGAAAGGCGAAATTTTCGGTTTTCTCGGGCCCAACGGCAGCGGCAAAACGACCGTCATCAAAATGCTGACGGGGCTTCTGCCGCTCAGCGGTGGCTCGGCTTACGTAGAAGGCTTGGACGTTAGCGTTGACTCCGAAGTCGTGCGAGAGCGCATCGGGTACATGTCCCAAAACTACAGCCTCTACCACGATTTGACGGTCGCGGAGAATTTGCAATTTTATGGCCGCATCTACAGCCTGGATGCAGCGCGCCTGAAACGCCGCATCGAAGAAGTTGTCCACCTTAACGGCCTCGGACCGTACATGAATCGATTGTCGGCGCAACTGTCCGGCGGATGGAAGCAGCGGCTGGCACTCGGCTGCGCCATGCTGCATGAGCCGAAACTGCTTTTTCTTGACGAGCCTACAGCGGGAATCGATCCCGTGGCGCGGCGCCAACTTTGGGATCTTTTGTTTGAACTTTCCGGGCATGGCATCACTTTTTTTGTGACCACGCACTACATGGACGAAGCAGAACGCTGCAGTCATGTGGCCTACATTTATTACGGCAAGATCATCGCCGACGGCACCCCCAATTCGCTTCGCGAACTACCCGACGTCCAACCACCAGGAACGATCCGCGTGGAAATTACGACTCCGGAAGTGACTCGCGCGCTGCGTTTTGCGCGTCAGATCCCGGGCATTCGCAGCGCCACCATTTTTGGCCAGTCCATCCATGCGCTTATGGATGATCATCTCGATCTTCACGAACTTCGGGAGCAGCTTTTAAAAAACGGCATAGCGGTAGCTGAAATTCGTCCGCTCGCTCCGAGCCTGGAAGACGTTTTCGTCGAACTCACTTATAAACATCAGGCTATTTTGGAGGCATCGCGTGCCTGACTTGTTCCGCGGATTCGGGGCGGTTTTCTACAAAGAGGTTCTGCACGTTCGGCGGGACGCGGGAACGCTGTTTTTCTCGCTGACTATGCCGCTGTTGCAATTATTTCTTCTGGGTTTCGGCATCGACACGAACATCCGGCAAATCAACACGGTTGTTTACAACGCGGACGGCCGGCGTGAAAGCCGCGAGTTGCTCGACAGGATGAAAAACTCCGATACGTTTCATATCATTCGCTACGTGGAAAATGATCACGACTTGAATGACATGATCATTGCCGGCAAAGCGCGCGTCGGTGTGAAGATTCCGGTGGAATATTCCGACCGCCTCATCCACAACATGAGCGCTCAGGTCCTGATCCTGATCGACGGCTCGGATTCTTCCGTCGCGGGGCAGGCGATAAACGTCACTAATGCCATCGGCTTGGATGAATCTCTCCGCCGCGTTCTGCAAGATCGCGCAGCCTCGGCCGTGGACATGCGCCCCAAGCTGCTTTTCAATCCGGATTCTCGCTCGGCGAATTTCTTTCTTCCTGGGCTCACCGCGATCATGCTCCTCAACGTCACAACATTTCTTACGGCCTTTTCCATTGTCCGCGAAAAAGAGCGCGGCACGCTCGAGCAACTCTTCGTTACGCCGGTGCGGCCATTTGGACTTCTCTTGGGCAAATTGCTGCCTTATTTGGGCATAGGCTTTTTCGAGCTCAGCCTCATTCTTTTTTTCATGCGCTTTGTCTTTCTTGTTCCCATTCACGGGAGTGTCATTCTTCTTTTTATTCTTTCTATGCCTTACCTCTTCGCGGCTCTCTCTCTGGGGATACTCATCTCCAGCAAAGCCAAATCGCAAGCCGAGGCCATGCAGCTCGCTTTTCTGCCCATTCTTCCAAGCGTTTTCTTTTCGGGGTATATTTTCCCACGCGAGACCATGCCGGCCATTTTCTATCCCATCAGCTATTTAATTCCCGCCACGTATTTCATCAACATCACTCGTGGCATCATTCTTCGCGGAGCCGGTATCAAACATCTTTGGACTGACGGCCTCGCTCTTTTTATCATTGGCACTCTTCTCTTGATCATCGCGGCTCGGCGTTTCCGCAATAAAGTCATTATGGCCTGAAACGACACAGCTTTATGCCATTCTTGAATTTCTAGAGCTTTTGGCGAACCAGATCCTCGACGTCCGCCATCTTGTCGCCCAAGAGGTTTAATTTTCTCGCCAGGCCTTGAATATCGGACGCGGCGCGCCGGTTGACTTCATAATCGAGCTCGCCACGCAGCCGGTCCTTCGTATCCTGGCGGTTCTGACTCATCATGATCACCGGCGCCTGAATCGCAGCCAGCATGGAGAGAAACAAGTTCAGGAGGATGAAGGGATAAGGATCCCACGCCGACCTGCGCAAGCCGATATTGATGCCGGCGTAGACGACCAGAACCACGAGGAAGGAAATGATGAACGCCCAGGATCCTCCAAAGCGGGCGACAGCATCGGCGATACGCTCGCCAAATGAAGATTCCGTCTCGATCAGTTCGTTCGGGTTGCGACTGGCTCGGACGCGGACCAACTGTTGCGAGGCATGAAACTGGCGGCCTAGTACAGTGAGCATGTCCATCCCCGCGAGCGGCTTGCGCTGTAGCAGCACGGCGATGTCGCGGCGGTCAACCTCCAGACAGACCGTCTCTTCGAGGGCCAGGGCATTCGTTTCATGGGGCGTTTGCTCGAGCATGGACGCAAACCCAAAGAATTCTCCGTGAGCCGGCTGATCGACGATGACCTCCTGTTGGTCTTCGTCGATGGTAGTCACGCGGACCGCGCCGGACATCATGATGTAGGCTTGTCCGCCCTGATCACCCATCTTGTAGATACGCTGGCGAGGAGCAAACTTCTTGATTTCGACTTGTCCGGCCAAGACAGCGGCCTCTTCGTCGTCCAGCAGGGCAAAAAGCGGAACATGTTTTAATTCTTGGGGATCACAGGGCATTGTTCACCTCATCGGCCGGAGCATTCTTCTCCGTATGGGGCTTGAGCATTTCACAATTCGGGAGAGGCGACAACCGGGTCCATTGCTTACCATTTTGGGTAGCGTAGCAACACAGTCAGGATGACGTAGGCACGAATCTCGGCTTGCCCTGCGAACTACCTCGCACTACCATCGGCATTTCAGTCTCTCGCTGAGGGGATATTCCGTGGAAAGACGTTTGTCCGGTTGGGCGATCCTTGTATTTATTTTGGTTGTGGCATGCTGGAGTGCGACGCGCAAGGACATGCCAGATCCGGTGGCCGCAAGCGCGACGCAAGATGTTTTCTCGGCGGACCGCGCTCTTGTTTATTTAAATGCGTTTGCGATCGCGCCGCATCCGATCGGGTCCGCTGAACACGACCGCGTGCGAGATTATCTTGTCTCGCAGTTCGTGGCGCTCGGCCTCACGCCGGAAGTACAGCGCGCAACCGGAGTTACACCTCGCTATGAAGTTGCCGGCACGGTCGAAAATATTGTTGCGCGATTGAAGGGCACAAGCGGCGCGCCTGATGCTATCGCACTCGTCGCGCATTACGATTCCGTTCCCGCTGGCCCCGGCGCGGGGGATGACGGTGCAGGCGTGGCTGCTTTGCTCGAAACGCTTCGCGCCTTACGAGCCGGACCTCCACTGCGCAACGATATTCTTTTTGTGATTACCGATGGCGAAGAAGACGGGCTGCTTGGTGCTTCCGCGTTTGTTGCGGAAAACCCCGCCGCAAAAGATGTGCGCGTGGTGGTCAACTTCGAGGCTCGCGGCAATTCTGGCGAATCGCAAATGTTCGAAACCAGCGCGGGCAATGGGCGGCTCGTGCAAATATTCGCGCAAGCGGCGCCGCATCCTTCGGGGTCTTCGCTCACCTACGAAATTTACAAACACATGCCGAACGACACGGACATGACCGTGTTCAAGAAGTCTGGCGCGGCGGGGCTCAACTTTGCTTTCATAGGGCACTGGGAGGCGTACCACACACCGCTCGACAATCCTCAACTGCTGGACCGCCGCAGTTTGCAGCAGCACGGCGAAAACGCGCTCTCTCTTGCGCGCAGCCTGGGCAACGCGAACCTCACTCAGCTTCAGGATCGTGATTCGGTGTACTTTTCGCTGCCCGGAAATTTCTTTGTGCACTATTCCAGCGCTTTCCTCTGGGCGCTCGCGCTGCTATCGGGCGCATTGCTGTTTGGCGCAATCCTTTATGCTAATGGCGCGTGGCAGACGAGTCTGCTCTCTATTTTCGGCAGCTTCTTCGTACACATCGTCCTCCTTCTCGTGCTGTTGTTGATTGGCCTGGGCTTTGTCCTGGGCATGCAATGGTTTCAGATGCACGCGCTTTCTGAAGGCGGGCTCGAACAAAACGCGCTTTACGTTTTTGGTCTATATGCTTTGTTGGCGGCCGTTCTGGTTTTGCTCTACTCGCTGATTCGCAAGCGAATCACGCCGCCTGCGTTTTTTCTTGGCGGCGCGCTCCTGATTTTTGTCCTGATTCTGGTGACAACGAAATGGCTTCCGGGCGGAAGCTATCTTTTTGTGTGGCCGTTACTCGCCGGCCTTGTTGCAACCATTACCGCGGCCTTTCGTCCTGGGCGTCTCTCGTTTCTTGCCGTGTTGCTACTCTGTTTGCTAAGCGTGCCCGCGCTTATTTTCTTTGCTCCTCTTTTGCAGGGTTTTTACGCTGCACTCGGCTTCACCACTCTCGGCACTCAACTGCTGAGCCTTACTTTTGGCTTGTTTTTCTTTTCTCTGTTCCCGTATCTCGATCCGGTTCTCGAGTCCTCGACAAAACTTCTTGCGATAATCGCGTTGGGCGCCGCGCTGTTTCTGTGTGTGTTCGCTGCAAAAACCACGCGTTATTCTTCGACACATCCGAAACCTAGCCTGCTTTCGTATGCTCTTGACGCTGATACCGGGAAAGCTCTGTGGACCAGTTCCGTGGCGCGCATCGATCCCTGGACCGCCCAATATCTGGGCGACTCTCCTTCACGCGGCAAGCTTCCTGACTTCGTTCCCGACTGGTATCCCATCGAATTTTTCCAGCACGAAGCACCTTCGGTCGCGCTTCTGCCTCCACAAGCAGAACTTCTCGAAGACTCTTCTGAGGGCGCGACGCGCACGCTTCATCTTCGAATCACCACGCCGCGCCACGCGCGTACGCTCCACGTCGGAGTTGCGCAAGCGGAGGTTCTTAGTGCAAGCGTCAACGGGCACTACCTTGGCAAGCCGGCCGATGCGCGCTGGCATCAAGCAGGTCACTGGGGTTTCGACTACGCCAATCCACCGGCCGAAGGAATTGATGTGCAGCTGCGCGTGCAAGCCGCGGGTCCGGTGACCGTCGTGGTGGTCGACCGCTCCAGCGGACTGCCCACCATTCCAGGTTCTGACTTCGCTCCGCGGCCGGCCGATTCCATGCCTATTCATTCCGGCGATCAAACAATGGTTCGCCGTAGTTTTGTGTTTTAGCGGTTTTGTCTTTTCACTGTTGGCAGAGTACTCTGCTGGTTTGTTTGTGTGACTCTGGGAGCCGATGTGTCCTGTCCTATCTGTGAAAAGCGCAAAGCTGAAAGATTTTGTCCGGCGAAGGGCGAGAAAATCTGCGCGGTTTGCTGCGGGACGGAGAGGGAAGTTTCGATCGACTGTCCACTGGATTGCTCCTACCTAGTCGCGGCACATCGCTACGAGGACCAGCACGAGCGGTCGCTGCCTGCGGACACGCCGCTGCTCGACGTCAAAGTTTCGCAAGACGTGATCTACACTCACCAAAATGTGCTTTCCGGGCTGGCGTTTACGGCGGCGAAATTTTCAGCGTCGCATCCTGCGGCGACCGATCCCGATGTCCTAGCGGCGCTTCAGGCGCTCGCGGAGACCTACAAAACACTGGGTTCCGGGATTCTTTACGAAAAACCTCCAGAGGCGACGATTCCGCGCGAGCTTTACGCTGCACTCGCCGCATTCCTAAATGAAACCAAGCAGCAGAACGGTCAACGGGGCGCCGCGCCGCCAGCAAAGGACTCCGAAGTGTTCACGCTGCTTGTCTTCCTCTATCGTATGGGACTGCTGCGCACCAACGGCCGTCCGCGGGCTCGGCGCTATGTTGAATTCCTCCGCGGCCAGTTCCCTGCCGCTCCTGAACTGAAGCGAGAAGAATCCCGCATTATTGTGCCGTGAGGGCGCTTCGGCAGTGGGTGTATCAACACTGGGATCTGGTTGCGTTTTCTTCCGCAGGCTGTGCAGGGAGGTTGCAAATGTTTGGCGCAAAACTGGGAAGTGGTGCATCGGGGCGAGCAGGCAGAGCGAATCTGTTTTTGTTAGTGGTTGCGATGGCTACTCTTGGCGTCGCGGGTGCATTTGTGGCGACTCAAGGAGTTCACGCCGATGAGCGGGAGTCTGCTGCAAAACTTGTAGCGCGCACGATGTTCAATCCAGAATTCCGCGTGAAGACGTTTCAAGGCGGCACATGGCTAGGAAGTGGAGATAGCTATCTGGCGATAGAGCCTGCAGCGACGGGCGGTGGCAGCGACATCGTGCGTTATCAGACTGCGACTGGTGCTCGCGACATTCTGGTTGCGGCTAACCGTCTGATTCCTGCTGGAGAGAAAACGCCGCTGCCCGTCGAAGACTACGCGATGTCGTCCGACGGACACCAGGTTCTTGTGTTCACAAACTCGCAGACCGTTTGGAGGCAGAACACGCGAGGAGATTACTGGGTTCTGGACTTGAAGAGCGGCGCTTTGCGCAAACTTGGTGGCGATGCTCCTGCATCGAGCTTGATGTTTGCCAAATTCTCGCCGGACAACACGAAGGTCGGATACGTTCGCGGGAACAACGTTTACGTGGAAGATCTGACCGACGGAAAAATTACACAATTGACGCGCGACGGCTCAGACACCGTTATAAACGGCACTTCCGATTGGGTCAACGAGGAAGAGTTCGATATTCGCGATGGGTTTGCGTGGAGCCCAGACAGCCGCAGCATCGCGTTCTGGCAATTCGATACGAGCGGCGTGAAGAACTATACGCTGATCTACGATCTTGGCGCGCCGCGCGGCGAAATTGTGACAGGAATTCCTTATCCGAGTACCGGCCCTTATCCGCAGACGCTTCAGTATCCGTATCCACTTGCCGGGACGCAAAACTCGGCGGTTCGCGTGGGAGTTGCGAGCGCTGCGGGCGGGCCAGTCGTCTGGATGCAGACAGTGGGAGATCCGCACGGTTTCTATATTCCGCAGATGGGCTGGGCGGATTCCGGCCACGTCTTGCTGCAACATATGAACCGCTTGCAAAACAAGAATGAGTTTCTGCTCGCTGATGCGTCGTCGGGAGTGGCGCGGGCGGTTTTCGTGGATGAGGACCGCGCATGGGTGGACGTGAATGCGTCTGTCTTGTGGGTCAGCAAAGGCCGCGAATTTTTGGTGCTGAGCGAGCGCGACGGCTGGAGACATTTGTACCGAGTGGCGCGCGAATCCGGCAAAGCGGAACTGGTCACGCGCGGCGATTTTGACGTCGTCAGCCTGGACCGAGTCAGCCCGGATGAAAAATGGGTGTACTTCATCGCATCGCCTGAGAATCCGACACAGCGTTACCTGTATCGGGCGCGGTTGGATGGTTCGGCTGCGCCGGAACGCATTACGCCGAATAAACCTGGCACACACTCTTACACGATTTCGCCGAACGGCGAATGGGCCTTCCACAACTACTCATCCTTCAATGAGCCGCTCACGTCTGAAGTAGTGCACTTGCCCGATCATCGTGCGATGCGAAACACGGCGGACAATTCGGCGCTTGCCGAACGGGTAAAACCGCTATCGGGCGGACCAGCGGAATTTGTAAAAGTGGACGCGGGGAACGGTTTGATGGTGGATGCGTGGTTGATGAAGCCGCCGAATTTCGACCCCGCTAAAAAATATCCGTTGATTGTGAATGTCTACTCCGAACCGGCTGGACAAACGACGGCGGACCGCTGGCCGTCCATGTTCGACCGCGCATTAACGAGCGCCGGCTACTTGGTGGCCAGCTTTGATAATCAGGGCACGCCGGCTCCGCGCGGGCGCGAATGGCGCAAAATCGTGTACGGAAATGTTGGGCCGCTTTCGTCTCAGCAGCAGGCGGTGGCGCTTCAATCGCTCGAGAAAGCTCGTCCCTATATTGATGCGAAGCGCGTCGGAGTGTGGGGTTGGAGCGGCGGGGGGACAGAGACGCTCAATCTAATGTTCCGCTATCCCGAAATTTACAGCGTTGGAGTTTCGGTGGCATCCGTGCCCGACCAGCGGCTCTACGACAGCATCTATCAAGAGCGGTATATGGGATTGCCGCAGGATAGTCCGAATGCTTACGAAGAAAGCTCGGCCATCAATTTTGCGAGCGGCCTGCGAGGAGATTTGCTGGTGATGCACGGGTCCGGCGATGACAATGTGCACTTCCAGGGCTTCGAGCTGCTCGTCAACAAATTGATCTCGCTAGGCAAGCAATTTGATATGCGCGTCTATCCCGGCCGCACTCACGGGATCTTCGAAGGTAAAGGCACCAGCCTGGACGTTTACACAAACATTCTCGGTTACTTTGAAGCGCATTTGTCGCCTGGGGCGCAGCCTGCTCCTTCCAATTGAGTTGTGAGCTATCGCTTGAAGGTCAAATAACGGCGACTAACTCAGCCTCGGATTTACTACCCTGCTGCGCAGGAACGCATGCCTGGCAATTCTGGGCCTACTGCGGCCGCGCCCCAACCTAACTTCATTTGGGCGCAACGCGTTGTGCGCTGGGAGTCACGCTGGGGGCGTGAATCGAAGCTGTACTTTTGTTTAATACGAGCCACGCGGTCGGCGATTTGCTTGCGGTACTTCTCGGGGGCATAGGCTTCTTTTGTGTACCACTCTTCGTACTGTTTTGTTAAGCGTGGGAATTTTTCACGGATGAACGGCAAGAATTGTTTGGCGGAAGACGGCATTAGAAAAAGGACGCCGGAGAAAAACCATTGGGCGCCTGCTTTGTGGGCGGCTTCGGCTACTGCTTCGAGTTCGCCTTCGCGGTCGGTGATTCCGGGGATGAGCGGTGAGGCGGAGACTCCTACTCGAAGACCCGCTTCTCGCAGCTGCTTCACCGCTGCCATTCGCAAATCTGGTCTCGGGGCGCGGGGCTCTAGCAATCGCGCCAGCCTTGCGCGCAGCGTTGTGATGGTGATGTTCAGAGAAAGCTCAGACCGTTCGGCAATTCTTTTGAAAATGTCGATGTCGCGGACGACCTGGTTCGATTTGGTGATCACGGAAATGCTCAGGCCTTCGCGCTTGGACAATTCTTCGAGGCACGCGCGGGTCACTCCATACTCGCGTTCCGCCGGCTGATAGGGATCGGTGGCCGTGCCGATGGCTATATGCTCCGGCTTTTCGCCACCCGAACTTTCGGAGGTATAGGAATATTTGTGATTGATGTCGTAGGCCAGCAGCGGAGCCGCGTCCTTCTTAACGAAAATTTTGCGCTCGAATTCGCCGCCGTCCAGTTCCATGTACTCGTGTGTGTAGCGCGCGTAGCAGTAGAGGCAGCCGAACTCGCATCCGCGGTAGGGATTGATCGTCCAGTCGAAGGGGACGCGCGCCGAGTCGCAACGGTTCAGGATCGACTTCACCGGGAGAAGGAAATACTCGGGCCTCTCGGCGGACTTGCGGTGGCTTTCCGCCGGAGGAGAAGATGCTGCGAGGCGGGCAATGCCCACCAGCGGTACGGCTGCGTCCTGGGTCCGGTAATCCGCGCGGTTTTTTGGGCCGTGCGGGACCGCCTCTCGCGAGGTCGGCGGGGGGCAATCCGCCGTGGTGTAACCCGAAGTGCTGCCGCCTAAGCCGGCGTTAGCAGTGGCTTCCACCTTGTCGCTGACATCGTCATGGACATTGTGAACGTCACTTGGCGAATCACCGGCCCTTGGTTTTGGGCTTGTCGCATTGGGGCAAATAGGAAAGAGTGTTGCCGTGGATTGTGAAGCGCGGCGGCGTCGGATACCAAAGGTCCTAGCCGTGGAGGAATGAACTGGAGACATAGCCCACCTCGAAGCACGGTGAAGTATTTCGCTTTTTGTTCGCCGTGTCAAGCAGCATTCGCTTTCTGTTCGCTATAAATTACTGGCATAACCGCTTGGTTCCCGACCCTCACACCGTCCTTCCGTCCAGATTGTGCGCTTCCCCGCCAGAGGGTATCCTGCTTGTTTGGGAGGATTCGCGTGCGACAGTCCCCACTAGCACGGTTGGTTCTTGGTGCGTTTGCCGTGCTTTTCGCGGCGTATTTGTGCCGTGCTCAAACGACGCAACCGTTGACGCAACAACAACCTCCTTCGCAACAAGCTCCAAAACAACAGTTCCCGCCGGCACCTTCCCAACAAGCCGCACAGTCACCGCAGGTTAAAAAGCCTGTCGCCGGGCCACCCGCTCCTCAATCCACCCATTACCCCGTGTTGCTTTTGGTTCAGGGGAACGACCAACCCTGGAGCATACGGATTGGGCTTAGAGGGCCGGAACGGATGGACCGGAACGGTTATCCGCCGATTCCGCTCGAGCCAGTTGACGTGGTTCGCGAAGGCGCAACCGATTCATGGACTTACCATGCGAAAGACTCTCAGACGGGAGCCGCAGTCTCTGTCCATATCTCGCGCGAAGCCTGCACCGATACGGCGTCGGGCGCCAAATTCGCCTTCAGCGCCTCCATGGATCACGCGCAGGCAGGCTCGGCTGAAGGGTGCGCGCGAGTGGCCACGGAACTTTTCCCCAAGATCAATAATCAGCCTACTGAGGACGATGACGACGCCAAAGACAAGCCTGCCCCTCCAACGATTACGAAGTTCAAGCCGCCGGTTGCGGTGGCTTACCTCAATGCGGCTGGCAAACTGATCGTCAAACGCGGGAGCGTGGCCCGGGCTATTCCGGGAAAGAGCGGTTACCAGCCATCGCTGTCCCATGATGGGAAGCGCTTGCTCTATACAACCGGGGAAAAGGGCGGGGAAAAGGGCGATGAGAAAAGTGCCGAAAAGCCAGACGAGCGTACGATTTCTCTTTACGACTGGGGAACCGGCAAGTCCACAGAGTTGTTTCGGGGCTTCGTGCAGCAGCCGTTTTGGTCGCCGGACGACACACGCATCGCTTTCTTGAAATTTGACGGGGCCAAATGGCAGCTTTGGACTGCGCCCGCGGATGCGCCGGAAAAGGCGACTCTCGTTTATCCAGGCGAGGCTATCGGCTTGCAGGGTTGGTCTGACGCGCAGACTATTCTTGCAGGAGACTTGCAAACCCTTTCTTGGATTGGCGATGACGGAACTCTGAAACAAAACCTGGCCAGCGCGGATTTGTACGGCAAAGAGCAATTCGGATTGTCCAGCGGCAATACTGTGCGCGTACATCCGCTCAATCCGGATTTGCTGCTCGTTTCCGCCGAATTTTTGCCAGCGGCTGCAGCAGCCTACTTGAAGAATGCCCAGGCCGCGAACACCAACAAGGACGCCCCCAAGATTACCGGGACGCCGGCGCGACAGGCGTTTTTTCTCTATGAAATCAAATCCAAGCGCCGTGTCCTTCTAAGCCCGCCGAACTTGACGAGTTCTTACGCGGAGTGGTCGCGCGACGGTCTTCAGATTTATTTCACAGGCACAGAGGCGTCGGGCAAAACGATGACGATCTATAGAATGTTTTGGGATGGCACCAGCCAGATCAAGGTGCAGGACGGGTATGACCTGGTAATTGGGCAATAGTCTCCGGCCAACTAGGTTGTGCGTTAGGATGGTTTTGTATGCCCATGCAGGCATTCCGCTTGTCGGCCGTTGTCATCGCGGCTTCAGTTTTCCTGACAGTGCCAGGTTCTCCACTAAGCGCACAATCATCCTCTCCGGATCAATCACCGGCCGCCGCGCAGTCTCAACCCGTGCAGAAGAGTCCAGCACCGCCTCCTCATCCCACATCGCGCTCGACGATGCGATTGGCTTTGCCACGGCGCGAGTATATTTGCGCTGGCGGCGCAAGAATCGTGATTCTGCTTGAGACTAAGGCGGCGCGGCTGACCTTGAACGGGCACGTCTATTCCATGAAGCAGGTTGAAACTGCCTCAGGCACAAAATACGCCGCGGGCGCCGTGGTCTGGTCAAGCACTGGGGAAGACGGCTTTCTTGCAGACAAGGCCGACTCCTCGAATCCGAAGATGTTGGCCGAGGAGTGCCACCTGCAGAGTTCGTACCTGCCTGTCGCTCCCGCCGCTGGCACGATCAGTGGGACAGCGACTTTCGGGGCTACTCACTCGCTGCCTGCAGATGCCGTTCTGATTGTGCAGATTAGAGATCCGAGCCACGACGCGGACGATCCCGCCGCCGTTCTAGCGGAGGAAAGGATCCCAATCGGCGGCCGTGCCGCGCCGATACCGTTTGCGGTGAAGTTCGATCCGTCGAAAGCCGATCAAAAGATTCCGTTTGCCATTTCTGCCAGCATCCGAGGGCGAGGCAAGCTCTTATTCGTACTCGTCAAAGCTGCGTCTATCCCCGACATCACCAACCCAGCCCCGGTTCATCTTAAGCTTTCGAGGACAACATCGAAGCAGGGTCAAACGCCGGCTTCTCCGGTTCCTGAAGCTCCGCCTCACTTCTAGGACCGATTTGGTCCGGCATTGGCCGATACGCGGCAGGCCCTTGCTTGTCTGGCCGGGCTACTCTCGCCCGGCGCTATACTTATTTGATGGCGACCCCTACTCCTGTGCAACCGCGGCAGGTCGGCATTCTTATCCTGGATGACGACGACAACAACCAGGGAGCCTTGCGTCAAATCCTGGACTCGGAAGGCTGGCGCGTGCGCCTGGTTCAGGACCCGAAGCAGCTGCTGACGGAGCTCAAGTCCGGGGAATGGTCTTTGGTGATCGCCAACATCGCTTTGGCTGGCACGGATACCCCGATTTTCATCACACTTCGCGAACTAGCCGGCGTTTCTTATGATGAGGGCGGGCGTATACGAGCCCTTTATCTCGTGCCGGAAATGACCGGCAGCCAGTACGTGCCGGCGCTCGAGCTCGCGCGTGCACAGTACGTAGTGCGGCCTTTCCACCTGCACGATTTTCTTGAGAAGGTCAGCGATCTGCTTGTGGAAGTGAAAGCGATTGAAGGACCGATTCGCCAGGTGCGCCATGAGTTTGGCGCGATACGCAAAAAGAAGAAGCAGGCGGGGCGTTCCAACTCGATGTTTGCTTCGCGGGATTCCTATTCTTACAGCGACGAAGAGATTGCCGAGTACGAAAAACAGGAAAGCGAAGCTTCCAAGAGCGGACGGAGCAAGCCTCGCACGAATCTGGGTGGGACCGACCGCTAGTAGACACAGTTTTGAGAATGATCTTCTGTTTGTCTCCACTTACATACCTTAAGCCCTTTTGCTCCTTTTAACATTTCTGCGTGATCGTGATTTACTTTGGATATGGCCCAGCCAATCCTGGCTGTGCATTCATTTCGCAAAAACCTCAAAACCACACAGGCAGGAGTGCCTGTGCTACTGCGCTTTGCTTGACTTCTGGGCCGTGCAAGCGCGATGCTACCGCGTCCCAAGTGTCGAGAATGCTTTGGCTAGCGGCCAACAGCAGCGAGGAAACGAATGCGATCTCGAGTGACTGTATGCTTTGCTTTATTTCGAATTGCTTTGACGGCGGCTTTCGTTGTCTGCGCGGCGATTCCATCGGTTGCGCAGCAGGGCAACTCCGGGGCGGCGCGTGTCGTCACCGCCGACGATTATAAGCACGCTGAAAAATTCATGGCGTACAACGTGCGCCCACTGGTGTTTCATGACGTGCGGGGTAAATGGCTGCCTGAGGACCGCTATTTGTTTCGCGACACGGGACCGGACGGAAGTGAGTTCGTGCTCTTTGATGCTGCACACGGCACGCGGCAGCCTGCATTTGATCATGCAAAGATCGCCGCTGTCCTCTCTGCGGCGGCGGGGGCTACCTTCAGCGCGGCACACCTTCCGTTTATGACGTTCGACTTTTCCGCGGACGGCAAGTCCATTTCGTTTTACGCGAAGGGCCAGCATTGGACGTGCGACTTGCAGGGGAGCAAATGCACGGCTGAACCAAAACCGGTGAAGGGTGCGGCCGAGCGGCCGGAAGAAGAGATTTCGCCGGATGGCAAGAGCGCGGCGTTTATTCGCGATTACAACCTATGGCTGCGGGATTTCGCCACTAACAAAGAGACCCAGCTCACCACCGACGGGGTGAAGGACTTCGGGTATGCGACCGACAACGCTGGATGGATTCACAGCGACCGGCCAATTCTTCTGTGGTCGCCAGATTCCAAGAAAATCGCGACGTTTCAGCAAGATCAGCGCGGCGTTGGCGAGATGTATCTTGTCGAAACGAAAGTGGGCCACCCCGTGCTTGAAGCGTGGAAGTATCCGCTGCCGGGCGATGCCGTCGTCACTACCATTCAGCGAGTGGTGATTGATCTGGATGCGCACAAAGTGATTCGTTTGCAGCTTCCTCCGGACCAGCACCGGACGACGCTCTGCGACGACGTGGAATGCCGGGATAGCGATTGGGACGACGTGGAGTGGAGCCCCGACGCGACGCATGTGGCCTTCGTTTCTACCTCGCGCGACCACAAACGTGAGCAGTTGCGCGTGGCGGACGCTGCGACTGGCGCGGTGCGTGAAGTACTCGAAGAAACCGCGGCGACACAATACGAATCCGGCTGGGGCCGAGTGAACTGGCGTTACTTGCCCGGATCCAATGAGATCATTTGGTTTTCCGAGCGCGACAATTGGGGCCACCTTTATCTTTACGACCTAGCGACCGGCAAACTGAAAAACCAGATTACTTCCGGCGACTGGGTGGTTACGCAACTGCTGCGCGTGGACGAAAAAAATCGCGTGCTGTATTTTTTGGGTCTCGGGCGAGAGAAAGGCGAGAATCCTTATTTCGCTCATCTCTACCGGATCGGATTTGACGGCAAGAATCTCACTTTGTTGACTCCCGAGAGTGGAAACCACGAAGTCAGTTTCTCGACATCGGGGCGCTATTTTTTCGATAGTTACTCGAAGCCCGACGTGCCGGCTGTTGCCGTAGTGCGCGACGAGGCGGGTAAGTTGATCTCCACCGTCGCGAAGACGGATATTTCCCGGCTTGTCGCCGCTGGTTGGCAACCGCCTGTTCCTATTACCGTGAAAGCGCGCGACGGCGTTACCGATCTTTACGGATTGATGTACAAACCCACAAAGCTCGATGCCACGAAAAAATATCCCATTGTGAATCGCATCTACCCGGGACCGCAGGGTGGCAGCGTCGGCTACTGGGGCTTCGCGCCAGGACGTGGAGATGCGCAGTCGCTCGCCGAACTCGGCTTCGCCGTCGTGGAAATCGAGGGGATGGGAAATCCGCTGCGGTCGAAGAAATTCCACGATTTTTATTATGGCAATATGGGCGACAACACTTTGCCAGACCAAATCGCCGGCATGAAGGAGCTGGCTCAGAAATATCCGTGGATCGATATCGAACGCGCAGGAATTTTCGGCCACTCCGGCGGAGGTTACGCCACAGCCGACGCCATGTTCAGGTATCCCGACTTTTTCAAGGTGGGAATCTCGGAATCCGGCAACCATGACAATCGCGAATATGAAGATGATTGGGGCGAACGGTATCAGGGACTGCTCATTAAGAATGCGGATGGCACGACCAATTACGATGATCAAGCTAACCAGCACTTGGCCAAAAATCTAAAGGGGCATCTGTTGCTGGCGCACGGAACGATGGACGACAACGTGCCGCCGTACAACACGCTGCTGGTGGTGGACGAACTCGTGAAGGCCAACAAGGACTTTGATCTTTTGCTTTTGCCAAACCAGCACCACGGGTATGGAAGCGCGACACTTTATATGACGCGGCGGCGATGGGATTATTTTGTGCGCTATTTGCTCGGGGCGGAGCCGCCGCACGAGTATGAATTGAGTCCGCCTAAACCTTAGCTAGTCAGAAAACACAATCAATAGGAGGGGTGGCCTTGTCGGGAGGGGTGCGCTCCGGGTGTTTTTGGGAGGCGGTGCAGAGAGGGAATTTTAACGCAGAGGACACAGAGCTCACGGAGGCGAGAAAGAGGAGAATGGAATACGAGTAGGCCGATGGTAAAGAGAGCCTGCCGTTGTCGGGATGCTCGAACTACTCGTGAAGGACTACAGTCAGCAAGGATTTATTGACTTTGATTCGGCCGTTGTATTCGATGAAGCCAAGTTTCCTAAATTTATTCATGAAGAAATTCACGCGAGAGCGCGTTGTGCCGATCATTTCCGCCAGGGTCTCCTGGGAGACTTGCGGGAGTGAGCGATCCGGCTGATCCTGTTTGCCATAGCGGGCGAGCAGGAGAAGAGTTCGAGCGAGGCGCTTTTCGCTGGAGTTGAAGAGTTGATCGACCAGATCTTCTTCCACGCGAATGTTGTGAGCGAGCATATAGTTGATAAAGCGATCGGATAACTCGTGCTCTTCGTGAAGGACGCGAAGCAATTCGTTCTTTTCGATGACTAGCAGAGTGGTGGGTGCAAGGGCGGTGGCCGTAGCCATACGGACCTTTTGGCCCGCCATGCAACCCTCACCAAAAAAATCGGTAGGACCAAACATTGCCACCACAGCTTCCTTACCGGACCCATTTACAACGGAGAGTTTTACTCCACCTCTTTGAATGTACATGACGGTGAGCGCTCCGTCTCCTTGGGTGAAGATGGATTCGCCTCGGCGATATTCCGAAACTTTCTTCGACACTCCCGCCGTATCGAGAAAAGCCTGCGGGTCGAAAGATGCAGGCTTCTTGGCGAGGGGTCGGCGTTCCGTTTTGGATTTCTTAGTGGTCATATTTGGATGGAGCGGCCATTGGCTGCCGACTGCTTAGAACTCAAATCCACGATACCAAGAGCGTGGCTAACGGGATGTGCAAAATTGCACAGTGGCTGTTTAGCGCGACAAATGGGACGACGCAGGGTGAGCGCCTTATCAGGGAGGAGTTTTAACCCGGAACGTCCGCAATAGAGGCCTTAAGAGGAGACGCACCGGCCAGCGTCAGAGAAAGGATAACGCTCAGAGCTGGCCGGGGCCCTCCAATCGGAGTGGGATTCTTGCCTGAGCGCGACAGATGCTATGGCAAACGCAAAGGTAGCTGACGTTGCGAACCAGGGTTGGCGCTGAATGACCAACGGAAAAAGCGAAGATCGCACGCCAGGCAGCGGAACGGGCGAACGAAGAGCACGGCGAGAAGGCTTGACTCGAGAAATCCGCGGCGTCTTGAGCGATGGATGCGATGACTCTGGCAAATCGGGCAGTTACTGGACACGATGGCCCTCCTAATTTACAGCGTGACCGGTACCTGACACTCGGGCTGTACAGAAAATAGTGTAGGTACCGCTTGATTCGTTTCCGAACATAGCAAGAGCAGCAAGCGAGGCACTGTCTAAAATGGGACAGTCTGCGGGATTAATTGCGGTTAAGGTTTGGGTGTGCCAATTACTCTTGCTGAGGTCCCTCTTGGGAGGGCGGCTCAAGTGGGGCACGAAGGGTATTCCTTATGTTTCCCCTATCCGGGAATCAACCCAGACTAAATGACCACGACGGTGCCAGCCGTCGTGCAGCTGCAAGTAGGTGGCAGTCCTTGCGGGTTCTTTTCGTTCACCGCGATGCTGACGAAATCGATTCTTGCCTGCAGGAGTTGAAGAGGGCGGAGTTTGCAGTTCATGCAGACATTGTCTTGACCTCGGGACAATGTATTGAACAACTTCGAAAAGAATCGTTTGACCTGGTCGTGGCGGAATATCCCAGTCCCAACTGGAGTGGGTCCCAGGCATTGGAACTTCTTCAGCAGGTGGTGCGGAGCGTCCCATTGGTCTTTGTGGTGGCTAGTTTGCGAAGAGAATCCAGAGCGGCTTTGACGGCGAATGGCGCTTACGATTTTATCGAACCCGAACATATGGAGCATTTGCCAATGGCAGCTCGACGAGCGCTTGAGGAAAAGAAGTTACGTAAAGAGCTGGCGCAAGCGGAAAAAACGAGTGCGAGTGCCGAGGCGCGCTATCGCGCGCTCGTTGATAATCCTACGTATGGAATCTGCCGCGTGGATGCGAGGGGAAAATTTGGTTATGCCAATGCGACGTTCCTCAGCATGTTGGGATATTCGTCCAGAGAAGAATTTCTGGAAACGGACTTTGCGAAGGATGTAATTCGAAATCCTGAGATGCGAGAACGATGGAACGATTGCGTCCGGGAAGGCGCTGAAATCGAAGGTTTCGAAATGGAGTGCCATCGCAAGGGCGGTGCGAAGGTGAAGGTGCGAATGAGTGGGCGCGCAGTTTACATGGCCAGCGGTGCATTCGACGGCTACGAAATGATTGTGGGTGACGTAACGGAGCAACAGGCGCGGGAAGGACGGCTCAGAGAGCAGGCAGAGAGCGATTCGCTAACGGGGCTGGCAAATCACCGGCGCCTGTTCGAGGTGCTACACACGGAGATTAGCCGTTCGAAGCGCACGGGTCGGGCGTTCGCGCTGATGTTGCTGGACGTGGATAAGTTCAAAAAAATAAATGATAAATACGGCCACCTGGTGGGAGACCGGGCACTTTGCCGTCTGACCAGCGTATTGCGAAGCTGCTGCAGATCCATTGACACGGCTGCAAGGCAGGGTGGCGATGAATTTGCGTTGGTGTTGCCAGAAACGGGAGGGGCCGATGCGGCGCTGGTAGGCGAGCGAATCTGTGATCTTCTCGCGAAGGACGTGGAAAAGCCCGTGCTTTCGGTGAGTGTGGGAGTAGCCGCGTATCCAACGGATGCGGAAACCATCGGAACGCTACTCTATGCCGCGGACGGGGCGTTGTATGCGATAAAAGGTAAGAGGATAAATTTCGTTTCTATGGGGCTCGCAGAGCAGCCGTCGAGCAATGCCGAGCAACGCGAAGCGGGCCCGTCCGCCAAGCAGGCGAGGAACAACTTCTAACAAGTGCAGGGAGGATTCGGTAGACAAGGTTAGGAGAAGATACGCATGAAAGAAGACGTACCACTTTCGAAGCGGCAGCGAAGGCATCTGCCCTTGCGTGGCCGGGGTGCCAGCAAAAAGCCGACGGATTTGCTGGGTGAGAAAAAGATCCTGGATCTGATCTCGACGGAGGCACCGCTCGCCGAGATTTTGAATTACTTGTGCACAGCCATTGATCTTCAGCTAGGAAACATCGTGTCGGTCATGTTGCTACCCGATGACACAGAACGCGATTTTAGGACGATCGCTCATGGAGCTTTACAGTTTGGACTCCACCTTTATTGTTCAGCGGATATTGCTCTAGGGGATGAAGACGTATTGGGATCTTTCGAAATGTACTGTTGCGTCCCGCGAAAGCCTACGTCATCTGAATTGAAACTAATCCAGCGGACGACGCACCTGGCGGCGATTGCGATCCGGCGTTTCCACGGCGACGAGGATCTGAGCGGCGCGTGTAACGCATGGAAGCGAGCGTTGGAAAGACAGTCAAACGAAACGTCACTATTGAACTGAGCCGAGTGAGTTGAAGCGCGCGCGCTTAAGCGAGTTCGGGGCAAAGCAAGCTATCGGGCAGGCCCGGATTCTGCAAGTTTCCCTCCATTTTACCCTGCAAGAAAATCAAGGATGGTCGTTCTAAGCCCGAAGCGTGTCCTGGAAGGGTCGCGCTAAGGAGGTTTTATGGATCGATCCATGCTGGGGGCTATATTGGGGAGCTTTTTGGGGATGAGCGCGTTGGGCGGTTTGGCGCTTATGGGGTCCGCACCGAATCCGGTGCCGGGAAAGCCAGAAGGCAACTGGCGATTACTAGACCCCGTGTCGTACGAAAATATCACCATTTTCCCGGTCGTAAGTTCATCCACGCAGGACACTTCGCCATTTTTGACTTTGGATGAGGGGCTTTCGAGCGGCGAGGTGATCGTCAGCGAACAGGGAGCGGCTGGTTTGGCGCGATCGCGGGATGGCCGTCCGGTGGCGGTGCCGCAGTACAACAGCGGGGCGAGCGTGAATCAGCTCGTGCTTATCAACCGGAGCAAGCGACCGTTGCTTTTACTTGCGGGCGAATTGGTAAGCGGGGGAAAGCAGGACCGGATTATTGGCAAGGACCGGATCGTGCCGGTGGGGTCGGAACCTCTGCCGCTGGATGTGTTTTGCGTGGAGCATGGGCGGTGGACGGGGGCTAGTTCACAATTTGGATCCTCAAAAACTATTGTGCATCCAAGCGTGCGGGAGCAGGCGGCGGTAACGCAGAGTCAGGACCAAGTGTGGTCAGCGGTTCGCTCGGGAACCTCGGCGAAGGCCAAACCTGCGGGAGTCGGAGGCGGGTCGGCAGCGGCTCCTCCACCTCCGCCACCGGCAGCGCTGAGCGCTGAGGTCATCGGGGATGCCATTGCTACTACGGCGCCTACGCAGTCCTATGCAAAAATTTATGAGCACAGCCGCGCAGGGGCTTCTGTCGATGAGTTCGTCGAGGAGTTGCGCAGACGGTTTGACCGGGAGACTCTTGGACTCAAGGGAGAGCGCGTAGTTGGCGTGGTCGTGGCTTACGGCGGCGAAGTGGCTTGGAGCGACATTTTTGCGTCGGGAGATTTGTTTGAACATTATTGGAGCAAATTGCTGCGGAGTTATGCGGTGGAGGCTCTGGCGAGGCCTGGTTATAGAGAAACCGCGGCGATTACGGATGCTCGGGAATTTCTGCGGAATTTGAATGGGAGAGAAGTGGTGGAGAGCGAGCCCGGGGTTTACCGATGGAGGGAGACTACAGAGGGGCGGCTGGCTTTGATTGAGTTGGAGTCGATTGCACCGAGGGCGATGACTTTGCACCGGTTGCTTTTGCATCGGACTTCGTGAGGCGGAGTGACGTCTTGGAGTAACGAAGGGAACGCCATGCATGCGGACCGGGCGGGGCAAGCCCCGCCCCTACAGCCGACGCACTTGACTCGGGTCGGCTAGATGAACGAGGAGAATTGTGGCTGCGGCTGGCCAGGACGGATGCTTTAGTTGAGGGGCGATTTCGGCTAGCGGAGTCAGCACGAAACGGCGCTGGAGCATGCGCGGGTGGGGGATTTGCAGGTCGGGAGTGGCGATCGTTTGCGAGTTGTAGAGGAGAATGTCCAAGTCCAGTTTGCGCGGACCTTTGGCGAATTCTTTCTGGCTGCCTAAATGCGATTCGATGGCGCGCAGGGACTGCAAGAGTGCATGCGGTTGTAATTCTGTTTCTGCTTCCACCACACAATTTAAAAACCACGGTTGGTCGAGAAAGTCGACAGGCTCGGTTTCGTAGATCGAGGAAACCCGTTTTACCTGGATACCACTTGGCTGGAGCGCGGCGATTGCTGAGCGGAGATTGGCTTCGCGTTCACCTACGTTTGAACCTAGCGAAAAATAGACCGTGGGCATGGATGGATTGTGCACGGACGCGTCTGGAAACGCCATCGGTGGACATTAGCGAGTTCCAACTTGCCCGTCCTCCGGATTCGACTGGAAACCGAGTCATTTCACGTTAAGGATTGTGTTTGAGTGACGTCTTCCTTGTGAAGGGTCGGGCGAGGGGTATCAAAGTTCGGGGATATAAGACGACAGACAGGAATGTCTGTCCTATCTCGGGGAACTAAACACCGATGGGGAGCGTATCTCTTAGCGGAATACGGAGCACGCGACAGGTGTGGCATGGGGGTGGCTAATGACGAACTTCTGGCAAGACGTGCGATATGGACTGCGGGTTTTGCTGAAGAGCCCGGGATTTACGGCGATCGCGGTGTTGACGCTGGCGCTGGGGATTGGTGCGAATACGGCGTTGTTTTCGGTCGTCAACGGAGTGCTGCTAAATCCTCTGCCATTTCCGAATCCCGAACAACTCGTGGCCGCGTACGCAAAGACATCTTCGTTCGAACAGAGTTCGATCAGTTATCCCAATTTCCAGGACTGGCAGAGAAACAACCACTCGTTCTCCGCTCTGGGCGCATTTCGGACCGAGGAATACAACCTGACTGGTTCGGGCGAGCCGGAGCGTCTACATGGCCACATGATTTCTGCAGAGTTCTTTACGGCTTTGGGCCTCAATCCGAAACTGGGGCGCAACATTCTTCCTGAGGAAGACCAGGCTGGCGGCGCGCCAGTGGTGCTGATTGGCGATGGACTGTGGAAACGCAAGTTCGGATTGTCTAGCGATGTTCTGGGCAAGAATCTGATGCTGAACGGGAAGTCGTACACGGTTGTAGGTGTTGCGACCGGGCGGATTGCGGGATTGAGCGATTCGGATGTGTATGTGCCGATCGGGCAGTGGGCGGAGCCGACATTTCGTGACCGGCACATCAGCATGGGGACGAACGCGATCGGACGGCTGAAAGCGGGAATCACTTTCGAGCAGGCTCGCGCGGATATGGATTCGGTGGCGCAAAACCTGGCGGCTGCGTATCCAGACGCAAACAAAGGAACGGGGATAACGCTTATTCCGCTGAAGACGGACGTGGTTGGCTCAGTGCGGGGGATTCTGCTCGTATTGCTAGGCGCAGTGAGTTTCGTGCTGCTGATCGCTTGTGCAAATGTTGCGAACCTTTTGCTAGCGCGATCGACGGGGCGTTCGCGTGAATTCGCGATACGGTCGGCGCTGGGAGCGAGCCCCGGCCGCGTGATTCGGCAGCTATTGACGGAGAGCGTTATGCTGGGAATCGCCGGAGGCGCTATTGGTTTGCTGTTTGCAAAATGGGGGACGCAGGCGATTCTATCGGCGCTGCCGGAGACTCTGCCGCGAACGGAAGAGATCGGGATGGATGGGCATGTACTGTTCTTCACGCTGGGAATTTCCGTGCTGACGGGGATTGTATTTGGACTTGTGCCGGCGCTGAAGACGATGCGGCCTGACATGCATGAAACGCTGAAAGAAGGCGGCCGAGGTTCGAGCGGAGCGCGGCATCGCACGCAGAGCGTGTTCGTGGCGGTGGAGATGGCGATGGCAGTGGTACTGCTCATTGGAGCGGGCCTGATGATCCGCAGCCTTGCTGCGCTGTGGAGCGTCAATCCCGGTTTTGATCCGCGAAATGCGCTGGAGTTCAGTATTTCCTCCACTTCCGGCCCGAACACAACGGCAGCACAGCTGCGCTCCAAGTATCGAGAGACCGTGCGCCAACTGGAAAATGTGCCCGGCGTGGAAGGAGTTTCTTTGACGGGCGGATCTCTGCCGATGACCGGCGATTCGGAAGTGCCATTCTGGGTGGAAGGCCGTCCGAAACCTGCGACGGAACAAGAGATGCCATTCTCGCTGTTTTATCTGGTGACACCGCACTACCACCAGGTGATGAAGATCCCCGTGGAGCGAGGCCGGACGTTTACGGAACGAGACGACGAGCATGCTCCGATGGTTGTGTTGATAGATGCCGCGTTTGCGCGCAAGTATTTTCCGCACGAGGACCCGATTGGTAAACGGCTCAATCTGGCGCTGCTTGATATACAGGCTGAAATCGTAGGTGTCGTTGGTCACGTGGAACATTGGGGGTTGGGATCGAAGGAACAGGAAAACATTCAGGCGCAGATTTACCTTGCGGTGTGGCAAATCCCAGACAGATTCTGGCCGCTACTGGCAAACGGAGGAGAATACGTTGCGCGCACGGCGGGCACACCGTTGGGAGTGGTAAGCGCGATTCGGGGAGCCGCGGAGCGAGTTGATAGTAGCGCGGTCCTTTATGCGGTGAGACCGATGCAAGACGTCGTGGCTCGCTCGATCGCCACGCAACGGCTGGCGATGATGCTGTTGAGCGTGTTTTCCGTGTTGGCGCTGGTGCTTTCGGCGATTGGGATTTATGGCGTGATTTCCTATCTGGCTGGACAGCGTACGCATGAAATCGGTATCCGGATGGCGCTGGGAGCGACGAGCGCGGACGTGCTGCGGTTGGTGTTGGGCGAAGGGATGCGGATTACGCTGGTGGGGGTGGGAATCGGGATCGTGGCGGCGCTGGGATTGACGCGGTTGATTACGAAGATGATATTTGGCGTGGGGGCGACGGACCCGATCACGTTTGCGAGTGTGGCGATTTTGCTGACGGGCGTGGCGCTGCTGGCATGCTACATACCTGCGCGGCGCGCGATGCGAGTGGATCCGATTATTGCGTTGCGATACGAATAGGAAGCGCGGAACTAGTCTTTCCGATGAGCTGAGGGTAAGAAAAGCGCAGGGACAGACAGGAATGTCTGTCCTACTTAGCTGCCGCTGACTTCACGCAGCTTTCCGCTGGCCACATCATAGACGAATCCACGCACAGCAACTTCCTTGGGAACCCAAGGGTGCGTGCGAAGCTTTTGCAATTGATGACGGACATTTTCGTCGATGTTTTGAAATGCGTAGAAAAAGGCGGGAGAGACGGCGGCGGTTCCTGCGCGATTCTGGATTCGGTTGCGTAGATCCTGCTCGGTGGTATGCATCAGGCCGCAATCGGTGTGGTTGATGACCATGAACTCCCTGGTGTCCAACAGATAATGCGATACGACGAGGGAGCGCAGAGTGTCTTCGGTGACGATGCCGCCGGCGTTTCGAATGATATGGGCGTCGCCGGTTTTCAGACCCAGAGTACGAATGGAAAGACGCGTGTCCATGCAAGTTAGGATGGCGAGATGGCGTTCGGGGCGCGGCGTGAGCCGGCGCAATTCGTGAGTGCGGGCGTAGAGTTCGTTGGCCTGGAGAACTTCGTCGATTACGCTCATGATCGATTCATTCTAGCAAACTGTGGGAGATGGATTCGAACCTAGCGCACACATCACCCTTGGCAACCCGCGATTATTCGTTCAGAAGAGGCGAGGCTGGCGCTTCGGTAGTTCTTTGCCGAAATATTCGTAGGCGCGGGCGGTGGCCACGCGGCCGCGCTGGGTGCGATCGATCAATCCAATCTGCATGAGATAAGGCTCGTAGATTTCTTCGATGGCGTCCTCCTCTTCGGAGAGGGCGGCAGCGAGCGTGCCGAGGCCTACCGGTCCGCCGGCGTACTTATCCAGAAGAGCCAGCATGAGGTTGCGGTCGACTTCGTCGAGGCCGCTTTCGTCCACGCCGAGCATGGCCAAAGCTTCCTGGGCTACGGCGCGGGTGATGCGGCCTGCGGCGCGCACTTCGGCAAAATCGCGGGAACGGCGGAGCAGGCGGTTAGCGATGCGCGGCGTGCCTCGGCAACGGCGGGCGATTTCCTCGGCGCCGCCATCGTCCATCAAAATATTTAGAATTTTGGCGGAGCGGTGGATGATGGTCAGCAAATCCTCGGGTTCGTAGAAATCGAGCCGGTGCACGATGCCGAAACGCGAGCGCAGGGGCGCGGTGATCAGACCGGCGCGCGTCGTAGCACCGATCAATGTGAAGTGTCCCAGTTGAAAAGGATGGATGCGTGCGCCGGGGCCCTGACCGATGATCAAGTCAACGCGGAAATCTTCCATCGCGGGATAGAGGATTTCTTCGACGGCAGGCTGGAGGCGGTGAATTTCATCAAGAAAGAAAACTTCCTTGCCTTCCAGCGAAGTGAGGATGGCGGTCAGGTCGCCTTTGCGTTCGAGCAAGGGACCGGCGCTGGTCTTGATGGGGACCTGGAGTTCGTTAGCGATAATTTGGGCCAGGGTGGTTTTTCCGAGGCCGGGTGGGCCGTAAAGCAGAACGTGATCGAGGGCTTCGCCGCGGCTGCGGGCGGCTTCAATAGCGATGGAGATGTTTTCTTTCACGCGCTTTTGGCCGATGTATTCGTCGAGGCGTTTGGGGCGAACGCTGGCTTCGATGCGTGCGTCTTCGTCGAAGGAAGCGCCGGAGACGATTCTGTGTTGTTCGTTTCGGTCCATGGATCGTTTTGCGCTGGCGTCGGACATTGTTGGGCTTTGCTTTATTTTAGACCGCTGACCGACCTAAAGGTCGGCCACTACAAAATCAGGCGCCTGCATGAGTTGTGCGACCTTTGGGAGCGGCTAGAGACTGTAATGTCGCACGCAATAATTTCTCGAAATTCGTCGTGCCGGTTTCGCGCTTGGCTTCTGCGGCGGCGTTTTCCGCGGTGCGCGCGTCGTAGCCTAGATTGACTAGCGCGGAGATTACGTCGGCTTCCGCGCCGGCGGGGGAGGAGGCGGCTGGCTTCTGCGCTTCCAAGACGACGGCTTCTAGCCTGTCCTTCAGCTCGACGACCATGCGCTCGGCCGTTTTGCGGCCGACGCCGGGGATTTTTGTTAGTCGAGCCAAATCGCTGCCGCGAATGGCGGGGACAAGCTCTTCGACGCTCATGCCGGAAAGAATTTTCAGGGCGAGACTGGGCCCAACACCCGAGGCGGAGAGCAGCATCTCGAAAAGTTGCTTCTCGCGGGAGGAAACGAAGCCATAGAGAGCAAGGGCGTCCTCGCGGACGTGGGTGTGGATGAGCAGGGTGACTTCGGTGTGAAGTTCGCCGAGCGCGGCAAAGGAAGAAAGAGGAACCTGGACGAGATAGCCGACGCCGCCGACATCGACTAGAACTTGATTCGGGCGTTTTTCGGCGAGGCGTCCGCGGAGCTGACCAATCATGGAAGGCCAGTATTGCCGCCTTTTCTTCGCCTGTCAACGCAAGAGGGCGGGTCGCGGCGGAGATTTGAGAACTTTTTTATGCAAGGACCTTGGAGGCGCAACTCGGCCTGGAGATTGCCGAGAGTTATAGTTTGCGGATGCGCATCTCGAAGGGATTGGCGTCTTGTCTTTTTTAGAGGTTACGGGATGATAGAAATGTCCGGTAGTGGGCGTCAACCGAGGGCTTGGGACTTGCAGAGCTGGAATTCTCCTGGGTGGGGCTGGCGGCTTCTCCTCTGCATCGCGCTAGCACTGTTTCTTCTTCACGCCATCGTCCTGATGGCGGCGCCGTCGAAGTACGCCACATCACTGCTTTCCGACTCCATTCAAGTGGCGTTTGGCCTTCTTGCAACAGTTTCGACGGTAACTGCCTCCCGCCGGATGGATCGGTTTGGAAAACATTTCTGGCTGCTGATTTCCGCATGCTTCCTGTTGTGGACCGTGGCCCAGGTAATGGCCATGTACTACAACAACATCGCTCATCTTCCGCTGCAGACACCGTGGCCAAGCGACGTGGTCTTTTTCGTGTGCATGGCGCCGGCATTCATGGCGTTGTTCCTCGATACGGAACGAGGGCTGGAGTGGAAGAATTGGCCGCGCATCCTAGACCTTGCTCAGGTCGTAATCCTGACAGCCGCGGCTCACCAGCTGTTGTATGCGCTACCCGCGCACTGGAAAATGGGCGGGGGAGTGCTGGCCCGGCTGGCTTGGCTGCCGGATACCGGACGAGACATACTTCTAGTAACCACGTTCACGCTGTGGGCGCTAATGTCCCAAAGGAGACTTGCGCGGGATCTCTACGGCCGGATGGCGATTTTTTTCGCGATTTATTTGTGCGGTGAAGTCCCCTACCTTTATCTACAGTCCACGAAGAATTTACAGCCCTCTACACCTTGGGATTTGGCATGGAGCTTTCCGATCCTGGCAATGACGGTTCTAGCGGCAACGTCGGGACCAGTGGAGGAATCTCCGGCGGACGAGGACACGTCTCGTGCCAAGAAGGAAAATCTTGGGCAGTGGGGACTGATCCATATCGTTCCAATGATCTTCCCGCTAGTGGTGCTGCTGATGGCGGCAGGTATCGCAGAAAAGCAATTGCCGCTGGCAGTTGTGATGGTACTGGCATCGTTCGCGTGTTCGAGCGCACGGATCATCTTCAGCGAGCAGCAGCGGCGGCAATCGGACATCGCGCTGGAAGAAAAGAATGTGCTGGTGAAATCTGTTTTCGAAGGTACGGGCGACGCCGTTTACATCAAGGACCTGGAGGGACGGTACGTCATCGTCAATCCGGCATTTGCGAAATACTTCGAGAAACCAGTTGAGCAAATTGTAGGAAAAACGGCGGCGCAGTTGTTCGATTTCGCGACTGCGCGGCGGCTTTCGGAGACCGATCGGTTAGTGATCGAAACTGGCCGGGCGCAAACATTCGAATACGCACTGCCACTGATCAACGGGCCGCGCTCCTTTTTGGTGATGAAGAGCCCGTATCAAGATGGCCAGGGCAAAACGATCGGAGTCATCGTAGTGTCGCGCGACATTACGGAATATCGGGCGATGGAAGAACGATTGCGGCAGTCGCAAAAGATGGAGGCCATCGGCACGCTGGCAGGCGGGGTAGCGCATGATTTCAATAACCTTTTGATGGTGATCGCAGGCTATAGTTCGGTGCTGAATGAGGCGCTGGCGGGAGAACCCAAGCTCCGCGGACAAGTGGAACAGATACAAAAAGCCAGCGAGCGGGCGGCGGCGCTCACGCGGCAATTGCTGGCGTTTAGCCGTAAACAAACCATTCAGCCAGAACCGCTAAATCTCAGTGCCGCCGTAAGCGGAGTAGAAAAACTGCTGCGGCGACTGATCGGCGAAAACATAGCGATAGTCACCCAATTGGAGCCGGAGATCGGCGCAGTGATGGCCGATGCAGGACAAATTGAACAGGTGATCCTTAATCTAGCGGTGAACGCTCGCGATGCGATGCCAGATGGGGGGAAGCTGATTCTGGAGACAAGGCAGATTGAAATCGGCGCGGAACGTGACGGGATGACGGAAGCAGCGAGACCGGGACGTTATGTGGAATTGCGAGTGAGCGACACAGGAATCGGGATTGACCCCACCATACAGGGCCGCATGTTCGAACCTTACTTCACGACAAAACCATCTGGGAAGGGAACGGGACTGGGCCTCTCGACGGTTTACGGCATCGTGCGGCAGGCGGGAGGTTACGTCAGCTTTTCCAGTAAACCGGGCGCCGGCACGACCTTTCGCGTTCTTCTTCCCCGCATCGACTCCCCGCAGAAGGGTACCGTCTCGTCCGATTTCGCACAGGCCGGCTATTCAGGAGCAGAAACCGTGCTATTGGCAGAAGACGAGCCTGCAGTTTGCGATCTGGTGCGCGCTATTTTGACATCGCGCGGATATACGGTCCTCTCTGCGCGCCTGCCTCAAGAAGCGGAGGGGATTTCGCAAACGCACGAGGGAAAGATCGATTTGCTGCTGACTGACGTCATTATGCCTGGGATGAGCGGAGCGGAACTCGCCAAGCGGATTGGGATGCGCATTCCGGGTATAAAAGTTCTGTTTATGTCCGGATACATCGATGATTCCGTTGTGCGTCAGGGCATCAGCGAAAACGAGACAGCCTTTCTACAGAAACCCTTCACGCCTTTGAGCCTGGCCAAGAAAGTTCGGGAAGTGCTGGACAGAGCTGTTGTCCGCTGAAAACGCCCCTTAGGAAGCAGCGGCGGTCGATGATGCGGGTCTGTAGTGACCAGGTACCGCCCTCAGAGCGATGGCTAGACGATTCCACGCATTGATGGTCGTCACCACGAGCGTGAGATCCACAATTTCTTTTTCGTTGAAATACTTGCGGACTTCCTCGTAGGTGGAATCCGGGACGTGTGTTTCGGAAACCAATGTGACGGCTTCTGTCCAAGCGAGCGCCGCGCGCTCCTTGTCGGTGTAAAAAGGCGTTTCGCGCCAGGCATCGAGTTCGTAAAGGCGTTGCTCAGTTTCGCCGAGAGCGCGAGCGTCCTTCGAATGCATGTCGATGCAGTAAGCACAGCCGTTGATCTGGGAAGCGCGCATTTTCATCAGGTGAATTAGGGTGTGCTCGAGGCCAGATTTGGCAAGATATTCTTCGATTGCAGACATCGCCTTCTGGGCTTCCTGAGCGTGTCTTCTCGCATCAATTCTGGGTTCCATGAAGAGTTTCCTTTCACCACGGCGACTCCGTTCGCGAGCGGGTTGATCTGGGCGATCAATGCGATTCTCGCCGAGCGGCACTATGAAAATAGATGATCCGGAGCAGCGCGAGGATACTCTAAAGAAGAAAAAAGTCGGCCACGGTGCTGCCAAATTCGCAGAGTCTACCGGCGAGCGCGGTCTTTGCGAACGGCTTCGTCGATCAATGCGTCTAGCTCATTGCGCGTGAGAGAAACGTGGGTGCCGGAGGATTCTCCGTTGTCGTTTGTTTCCGGGAGTTCGGCCCCTCCACCGGGCGGTGGGGTGACGAAATATCGCGCGCGCGCGGCCATCAACTTGGCGACTTCGCGACCAGAGAGAAGCACGGGGTCGCCGGCCAACTCTGCGGCAAGAACGATCTTGGCGAAGTGCTCAATGGTCTCCATGCGGAAGAAAGCGGTCAGAAGATCCGGACCGCAAGTAACCGCGCCGTGATTGGCGAGAAGCAGAGCGTCGTAGTGTGGGACGAAAGGTTCAATCGCGTCGCTGAGCTCTGGCGTTCCGGGAGTGGCATAGCGCACCAGCGGAATTTGCCCAAGACCGATGATCACTTCGGGCAAAAGAGCTTGATTCAAAGAGCGGCCGGCAGCAGCAAATCCCGTGGCGGTCGGGGGATGCGCGTGACAGATGGCGTTCACGTCGGGACGCATGCGGTAAAACAACAGATGCATGGCGATTTCTGACGAGAACTTGCGCTCACCCGCAAGCTGGCGACCCTCTAGATTGGTAATCACAAGATCCTGCGGTTCCAGCATGCCCTTGTTCATGCAGGTGGGAGTGGTGAGGATGCGGTCTTCCTCGAGACGGACAGAGATATTGCCTTCGCAGGCGACGATAAAGCCGCGGTCGTACATCCACTTCCCCGCGATACAAATCTCGCGGCGGTGCTGCTCTTCGCTTTTCTCGTGGGTGGGCCAGAGTGAGTTGGTGGTCATCGCAAGCGCTTCTTCCTCGGCCGGGATACTATCCTAGCCACTTCTCCGCTCCCTGCAAAGTAAACTTTTTAAGCCCCAGGCGGCCGGTAACCCGGGGGCGCACTGTATCACACTAGGCGTAAATTCCGCGTAACTTTAACGCACTGCCCACGCGATCAATCGCCAGCATATAAGCGGCGATGCGGTTATTCACCTTATGCGTTTCCGCGTAACGGACGACCTCGTCAAAAGCGTTTTCCATCACGTCGAGAAGACGTTCATTGACTTCGCTTTCGCGCCAGAAAAAACCTTGGCGGTCCTGAACCCATTCGAAATAGCTGACAGTGACGCCGCCGGCGTTGCCGAGAATATCCGGCACGGTAAAGATGCCTTTGGCGTCGACAATGGCGTCGGCTTGCCAGGTCGTGGGGCCGTTCGCGCCTTCACAGAGAATGCGAGCCTGGACCTGATGAGCATTCTGCTCCGTGATTTGATTTTCAATGGCGGCAGGAATGGCGATTTCGCAGGGCTGGAAGAGAACGTCGCGAGCAGACATTTTCGTACCGCCAGCCGGGAAATCCTGCAACGGTTTTTTTTGCGTGTAGACCCAGTCGATCACTCTCGGAACGTCGAAGCCATTTTCGTTGTAGAGACCGCCGCCAATGTCGGCGAGGCCAACGATTTTGTAGCCCGCTTTTTGCATGAGTTGCGCGGCGAGGGATCCCACGTTGCCAAAGCCCTGTACTACGACCCGGCAACCATCCTTTTTCATGCCGAGCTTGTCCAGTGCCTTGTCACAGCAGATCATGACGCCACGGCCAGTGGCTTCGCGTCTTCCGCGGGAACCGCCGAGTTCGATTGGCTTCCCGGTGACGACGGCGGTGGTGGCTTCGCCGACGTGCATCGAGTAGGTGTCCATAACCCAGGCCATGGTCTGCTCGTTGGAGCCGATGTCCGGGGCGGGAACGTCCCGCTCGGGACCGAGCCAGTCGGCGAGTTCCGCAGTGTAGCGCCGAGTCAGGCGTTCCAATTCGCCTCGCGAAAGTTTGCGCGGATCACAAATGATGCCGCCTTTGGCGCCGCCAAAGGGAATATTCACTACCGCGCACTTCCACGTCATCCAGGTGGCCAGCGCGCGCACTTCGTCTATGGAAACATCGGGAGCAAAGCGAATGCCGCCTTTACCGGGACCGCGAACGGTGGAGTGAAGGACGCGATAGCCGATGAAAACTTCAAGCTGACCGTTGTCCATGCCAACGGGAATGTAGAGAGTGATTTCTTTTTTGGGATATTTGAGATAGCGGTAAAGTCCTTGCTCGAGTCCCAGTTTTTGCGCAGCTACTTCGAAACGCGCTTCCGCGTTCTGGTAGACATTCATTTCTTCAGGTACTGGGGCTTGCGGCATGCGGAACTCTCCTTAGAGGCGGCGACGGCAGCAAAGCAATCTACAACTCACAGTTCGGCCACGAAAGGAAATCAGGACCGACTTGCAGGGCCAAGAGAGATGGCTGGCGGGCTACCCCGTTTCATGGAACTGATGTGACCGGTCCGCCAGACTCGCTTTTGGCCGGGTCGCCAGTATACGAACCTGCTCCCTTGGCTGCAAGGGAGAGCAGCACGGCGCGGAGCTTGTGAATAATGCCGCATGGGTGGCGAACGAGCCTACGTCAGGAGAGGAATTTGAGAGTTTGCGCGATGAGATCGGAGGTTCCCTGGTAAGGATCGCCGGAGCTGTCGAACTCCATAGAGCAGTACCCCTTGTAATTGCTGTGTTTGAGAATGCCGAAGGTCCTCGCCATGTCTACGTGAACTAGTTGCCCCTTTTCGTCGGCTTCCATGGCCTTTACGTGACAGATGCTGTAGGCATGTTTGAACATCGCCTCGATGCCTTTGTAGGCGTATTCCGTCTTGCCAGTGGTCAGAGTATTCGCAAAATCCGGGTTCGTGTGCAGCCAAGGGCTGTTCACTTTTTCGATGATGCTGACGATGAAGAAAGGGTCCTCGCTGACGGGATTGTCGTTCTCTAGATTTACGAGGATATTTTTCGCTGCGCCATACTCGGCCACGCGGCGAAGCGTGTCGGCAGCGCGATCCACGTCGGGTTTCGAATCCTTGGCTGGCGGCATGCTCGTGCGGACGCTTGGCGACCCGACGGATGCGGCGACATCAATCCATTTTTTGCTGAAAACGATTCCCATTTCGCGCTCAGCTTTATCCAAAGCGTAGGGACTGTGCTCGCCATCGACCGCAATGTTAACGATGGCACTGCCGGATTTTTCGACAAACGCGCGAAGTTCATTTAGATATTTGGCATCGAGCGAACGGAAGTGCTCGCTCCACGGTTCGATCTTATTAATGTCGAACTTCGATTTGACGAAAGCAGCGAAATTTTTCAGGTCCATCTTGGGGATTTTGCTGGGGTACGGCTTATCGTGAGCACCTGCGATAGTTTCGCGAAAGGGGTAAGAGGCGACGGCGATGCGATCGCGGGGCGCGGAAGGAAATTGCAGGGCGGGACCGGAATTGGCGGCAATGGCGATCTTCAAGCAGGGCCAAAGCACGGTCGTTGCCGCGGCTGCAGCGGACTTCGCAAGAAAATGTCTTCGAGTAGTGGGCGGCAAAGCGGGGCCAGTCTAGCAGAATAGGATTGTAGGCGCCATGAAGAGAGTGCCATCAAATTGCGCAAGATTTGGTGATTGGGAACGTGAATCAAAGCCACGATTTGTTCAAGTTGCTCTGCTATACTCCCGTCGATTTTCGCGCGACGGGAGTTTGCGGGGGCAAAAAATGAATCGCAGACTGATTATTCTAATTGGCTTTCTTCTATTGGTTGTGCCAAGAACGTCCTCCGGACAAACGGCGGCAGATTCGCTCTCCGAGCTGACAAAACCTCACGACTACGTCCTAAAACGTATCTCGAGTTACGACAGAAGTGGCGGCAACGATGACTTCCGGCCTCTCGCGGCGGGAGAGACACTCACGTTGCTGGACGAAGCCGGACCAGGTGAGATTTCGCATGTGTGGATCACCATCGCGAGCGACGAGAGATTCCATTTGAAGAAGATGGTGCTGCGCATGTACTGGGATGGCGAGGCTTCGCCTAGCGTTGAAGCCCCCGTTGGCGACTTTTTTGGATTAGGGCTTGGTGACTACCATCTTTATCAGTCTGCGCCGCTCTCGATGGGAGGCGACAAAGCGTTGAACTGCTTTTTTCCAATGCCATTTCAAAAACACGCACGCATAACACTTACGAATGAAGGGCAGGAACGCGCGGGCGCAATTTATTGGAACATTGATCTACGGAGCTACAAATCGCCGCTGCCAATAGACACGCTCTATTTTCACGCACAGTACCGGCAAGCTACACCGAACCAAGCAATTCCCAATGCCAAGATCAATTTAGACGGAAAGGAAAATTACGTTTGGCTGGAAGCTGTGGGGCGCGGACACTTTGCCGGAGTCGCGATGTCGATCGTGGAAAATCAGGATGGATGGTGGGGCGAGGGTGACGACATGTTTTTTGTGGATGGCGAGAAGTTGCCATCCATCAATGGAACCGGTTCGGAAGATTATTTTCTAGGGGCGTGGGATTTTGGAGGCAAGCCTTTTGCTTACGCGCTTTACGGAGCGCCCATAGTCGGCGCGGAACTGCAAGGCGGGCGATGGTCGGTCTATCGTTTTCATCTGGACTCTCCGATTCCGTTTACGAAATCACTGCGAGCAACGATCGAGCACGGACATGCGAACGATCGCGGTGACAATTTTTATTCGGTCGCCTATTGGTACCAGAGCGAACCTCACGGAGCTTTCCCCGTGCTGCCAGCCGTGGAGATGCGGCTGCCGCGCGTCCTTCCTGTTTCCAGTCCGCAAAAATAGGGGGATCCGCACCGCACATCGCTCGCCATCATGCGCGCAGCCGCGGATTATTGTGGGCGAAACTGCAGTGTGACTGTCAAGTGCATCGCCACTGGTTTGCCATCGAGGGTTGCCGGCTGATACTTCCACTGATGCACGGCCTCCTTGGCGGCTTGTTGCAGAAGCGTTGGTCCAGAAATGGCCTTCATGGTGGTGACGTGTCCATTTTCGTCGATCAGCGCGTCGATTAGCACATTGCCAGACACGTGCTGACTTTTGGCCACACTTGGGTAAACCGGAGGGACGGAACTAATAAGCTTTGCAGGCTTTACATCTCCACCGATCGGAAGCGGTACTTCAGGAGCCGCTGGGGACTTTCCGTTATTGGCCGAGAGTCCAGAGTCCATTCCGCCAGCATTCGCATCCGTGTTCCCCGAGGAAATGGATGGAGCCTCGGCATCATCATCTTGTGTGGCTGCTGCACGATTCATTGTGGGGCTAGCCAAGTGAACTTCGCCAAGCGCAGGCTTTTTGGCTTCCGGTTCTGGTTCTGATTGCGCGGGAGGCCGAGAAATGCGTTCGGTGGCCGCGGCTGGAATCGTGGTGCCCGCGCCGCGAGTGTTGTCTCGAGTCACAGTCGCAGGTTGCGGAGCACGGATGAAAGGCGTGCTGGAGGCCGGGGCACTCGAAATCGGTGTGGCGTTCGAGCCAGAGGCTGGTTGAGGAGTGGTCTTGGAAATTTGCGAAGCCGGTTGAGACGAGGGCTGTGATACAGCCGGGGCTGGAGAACTAGCTTGGGAACTCGGTACTGACGCGCTCGGCGCGCTTGTGCCGGGTGCAGCCTTGGTCGGCTGCAGGAAATACCATGCGCCTCCAGCAACCAACAAAATTGCCGCGGCAATCGCGCCGTACAATACCCCTTTGTGGGAGCCGCCTGACGAACGCTCTTGGGTGATGACTGGTTCATCCAGCGGAAGCAAGCTGCCAAAGGTGGGCAGCGCGGACTCTGGAACGCTTTCCACAGCGGTTACGGGCAAGGACTCCACGGAACGCTCTTCGCGGGCAACGATCTCAGTAGCATGTTTGGCTTTTTCGCGTTCGGCGAGTTCTGGTCCGGGCGCAGATGCGGCGGCATTGCGCGCCAGAGGCTCCAGCCATGAGGGGATTTTCACCTGTTCCGTGTCCAGCGACGACTTGATCGGAGGAGGCGGAGTTTTTGCGGGTGGAGCGGCTCTCACCGGCTCGGTCTTGGCAATTTCGAGAACCTGAGCAGCCACGCCCGAAACGGCCATCGCATCAAGCGCGGGAACGGGCGGTGCCGGCTTCGCCGTTGGAGAAGCGCTGAAAAGCAAGGAAGAAAGCTGTTCCTGAAGGCGCGCAGCCTGAAATTTCAACTCTTCGGTCGAATCTTGGCTGCCCACGCTCGTGGGCTGTTTGCTGTTTTCGGATGGGAGTGGCTGTACCTGGGGCCTTGACGGAGTCGAAGCTGGCGGCACTTCGGGCGAGCTGAGAAGAGTTGCAAGGGAAGACGCAAGCGAAGAGGTCATTGGCGGAGCCGGTGTCACGGGGACCGCGATGTTCGGAACGGAGGGCGCTTGAGGTTTCGGCGCCGGAGGAGCAACTACGCTCACCTCGGCAGGACGGGACGGCGCCACTGGCTTCACTTCCGCGTGAACTTGGGGTGCGGATACCGGCGCCGGCTTGATCTCGGAAATTTTTGGCGCGGTGGAGACGACGGGACTCACCGGCTTTGGCGTTGTTGAAACAGGAGCAACCGGATTGACTTTGGCCGCGGGTGGAAACTTTGCGACCGGCACTGACACCGGCGTTTGTGCGCCGATCCGGTCTGACGGGAAACGCATTCCCCAGAAACCAACGACCGACTCCGTGAATTCGAGTTCTACGTAACCGCTGACGCTCTTATAATTTTTCGATTTGACAACCTGGCAGACCACTTCTTTCTTCGTTTTTTCGTTGGTCAGGAAGAGCAGTTGTCCTGCAGCCACTGGCGAACCCAACCGAATCACTGCGCCGTTACCGAAAACCAGGACCGTCTTTGTGGTTTCAGAAAATGGCTCGCGCTTATCGCTGCCTTCGACTGTACGAGCGCCATTGACCGTTACAGGAACTTCCAGCGCGACAGGCTGCGGTCTGCTACTCGTAGCCGTGTCTTCGTGGCGCGGTCCGGCCGCGACGGAAACCGCAGAGGCTGTCTCTGGTGAGGCCGTTAGGACTTCGTTTTCTTTGCCGCTAGGCGCCATTTGGATGCTCACTTCGTGCGTGAAATTTTTGTTCGGGCACTGCGTGGACAGGGCTTTTCCGGAACTTCTATATGTTCTTCTTCGCCCATGCTCTGCAGCCATAGTACGGGCGTACCAACGCGGAAACACCTGTCCCGAAGGACAGGCGTGTTGTGGGTAGAAACTGTTCTAACGACTTAGCGGTGGGCGGAATTGCTGGTCAATTTCAACCTGGTAGCCGGTGACGAGCTTGTTGGTCTCGTTGGCCATGCCGATGACGGCTTGCAGCTCCTGGAACATGGCACCAGTCATCCCTTTTTTGAAAGCAGAGGCGGTGTGCGAGGCAATGCAGTAGTGGCAGTTGTTGGTGACGCTAACGGCCACGTAGATAAGTTCTTTGGTGAGAGGATCGAGCGCACCAGGGCCCATGATTTGTTTGATGCTCTCCCATGTGCGTTTCAGAGTGGCTGGATCGTGAGCGATAGCCTTCCAGAAATTATTGATCCAGTCCGTCTTGCGCGTGGCCATGATGTCATCGTAGATGGCGCGGACTTCCGGGCTCGCGTCTGCATATTCAATGAGGCCAAAGGTCGACATGGGTTTCTCCCGAATTCGATTGAATTGTGGTGACGAAACGTTAGCAAGAAGCGGCCATCTCCGCCAGACAAAGGACCACCCACACATACGTTCCTAATTCCAAGGGGATTGCGCAGATGCCGTGACTATCCTGGGAAACGCGCGTTTTTGCTTTATTAAATCGATACAATGATGTATTTTCTGGCCGTCTGGAGGCCCAGCGTGGGGATGCTGGACTCTTCGAGACGTGGGTAACCAGCATGCAATCCAAAGTAATCTCTGGACCGAAAACCAGGGTGTTCATCTGCCCGGCAATTCTTTTGCTTTTCCTTACGGTGATCGGGTCGCAGAGCGCAGTGGCACAGACGGTGCGTGTCGACGTGACTCCGGCGAGGGCGATTTCCTTTGACCCCGATAAGGCGCTCGGAACTTCCGTGGATATTCTGTCGTCAAAATCGATTGACGCGGTTTACAGCGCGCCGATCTTGAAGGAGTCGCTTTCGGCAGGATGGGGGCCGATTACCTATCGGCAAAACACGGAACTGACGATCGAGGCGTGGCATTGGAATCCCAATGGAACATGGAGTGATGCGGCACATCAAAGCGGATATTTTACGGGAAGCGCGGAGCCCAAGGACTTCTTACGGCATTCCTATGGGTATGCCCTGCCCCACCGAGGCTCAACAAAGAGCGATGAATCCCAAGGAAAATACTCTCGGCTGACGGACGGAGATCCTGCAACATATTGGAAGAGCAATCCTTACCTCGCGAAAAAGTTCACGGGTGAAGACGATGCGCTGCATCCGCAGTGGATCATCCTTGATTTTAGAACGCTCCAGGATATCGATGCGATCCGTATCGGGTGGGCAAATCCCTACGCACGGAAATATGTTGTCCAGTACTGGGTTGGAGAAAACGCTTTTGAGAAGCCGACCATGGGAGTCTGGACACAATTTCCCGCGGGAGAAGTTCAGGACGGAAAAGGCGGGACTGTTGCGCTGAAATTGTCTGGATCGCCGGTACGAGCACGGTTCTTGAGAATCAAGATGACGGAATCCTCCAACACGTGCGACACGCACGGGAGTGACGATCCGCGAAATTGCGTGGGATATGCCGTAAATGAGATTTACGCAGGAAATTTTGCGACGGATGGCTCGTTCATCGATTTGGTCACTCATTCGCCGGGGCAAAATCAGACGGAAGCGACCGTTTCCTCGACGGATCCGTGGCACACGACTGAGGACATCGAGCCGAGCCGCGACCAGACCGGATTTGATCTCTTCTACACCAGCGGAATCACCAACAATTTGCCGGCGATGATTCCTGTAGCGATGATTTACGCAACGCCGGAAGACGCAGCCGCGGAGCTGGCTTACATTGAGAAGCGTGGCTATCCGATTTCGTACGTGGAACTGGGCGAAGAGCCGGACGGAAAATATACGAGTCCGGAAGATGACGCGGCGCTTTATGTGCAATGGGCTGCCGCGCTCCATCGTGTCGATCCGAAACTGAAGCTAGGCGGTCCGGTGTTTGAAGGCGTCAACGAGGACATTAAGGTGTGGCCAGATGCTCAGGGGAGAACTTCGTGGCTCGGACGATTTATCGACTACTTGAAGGCGCATGGGCGGGTGAATGACCTGGCGTTCGTTTCGTTCGAGCACTATCCGTTTCCGCCGTGCGAGATCAACTGGTCGGATCTGTATCGCGAGCCGGAATTGGTGCGGCACATTTTGCAGGTGTGGCGCGAGGACGGCGTGCCACCTGATGTACCGCTGATGATCACGGAGAGCAATCTTTCCTGGGCGCTGACGGAACCGATGGCGGATTTGTTTGGGGCGCTCTGGCTTGCAGACAATGCCGGATCGTTTCTGGCGAACGGCGGCGCGGCGTTTTATCACTCGCCGATTCAGCCGGAGCCGTTGCGCCCTGGATGCGGCGGCTACAGCACGTTTGGGAATTTTGTGGCAAACGAGAAGCTAGAGATTTCACAGCGCGCCTCCCAGTATTTCGCGAGCCAGATGATCAATTTGGAGTGGGTGAAGCACGGCGCAGGAGTCCATCAGTTGTTCCCTGCCGAAGCGGACGTGATGGACGATGCGGGGCACGTACTGGTGACGGTTTACGCGGTGAAGAGGCCGGATGGCGACTGGTCACTGATGCTGCTGAATAAGGACCCTTCTAACGCGCATTCGGTAAAAATCGAATTTGCAGACTCCGTGGACAAAAAGACATTTCATTTCGCAGGACCGGTGACGATGGTCACTCTCGGGGCGGAACAATACGTTTGGCATTCGCAAGGACCGAAGAGTCATGCCGATCCGGACGGTCCAGCGGCAGCTTCGACCCTGAACGCTAGTGGAGGACCATTTACGCTGCCGCGGGCGTCCGTAACAGTGCTGCGGGGCAAAATCGAATAGATTGGCGTTCGGAGCTGCCGGGTCCCAATGCCCAGGTTGCATCGCAGGTCAAACCAGCCCATTTGGAAACTGCTCGCTGGCGAGACGCGACGTCCCATAAGCGGACAATTGGAAGCTGACGGAAGGCCCTCGGAAACGGAAAGTCCTCCAAAAACCACAACTTAGAGATTTTTCACTTGGCAGGGAACTTGCTGATCAACTATAACGTATCACGATATAGTCGTCTATCAGACGATAGAGACGCACAAGCCGGGATTCGGCCGGACCCGTGAGGTGAGAGCGTGACGAAAAAGCGAGAAACCGAATCGTTCCTGCCGCTGACGCCAGCGATGTTTCATATCCTGCTGGCACTGGCCGATGGTGAGAAGCACGGGTACGCCATTTTGAAAGAGGTGGCGCGACGGACCGAAGACAAGGTTCGGCTGAGCGCGGGAACCCTCTATGGAAATTTGGCGCGACTGGAAAATGCGGGGCTGATTGCGGAATCGGACCGGCGTCCCGTAGTCGTGCTCGACGACGAGCGGCGCAGGTATTACCTGCTTACGGAATTTGGACGCGAAGTCGCGGTCGCCGAAGCCGAACGCATGGAAGAGGCGCTCGGTCAGGCGCGCGCCAAGAAACTTTTCCGAAAACCAAAGTTGGCATAGCGAGGAATCACCATCATGGCAAAACAGACTCTGCCGTTTTCTCAAAGACTGTTTCGAGCGCTCGTCCGCGTGTTGCCCTTCGATTTCCGTACGAATTATGAGAGCGAGATGGAAGGCGTATTTCGAGAGCAACAGCGCGAGGCGGAAGAACGCGGTGGTCTCTTAGGCGCGCTAAAACTCTGGAGGGAAACAATCGTAGGCATATTCACTACGGCTCCGCGAGAGCACTGGCAAATCCTGGCCAGCGACTTTAGTTACGCCTGCCGTATGATGCGGAAGAATCCCGGATTCACCGCGGTTGCCATTCTCACCCTCGCTCTGGGTATCGGAGCGAATACGGCCATCTTCAGCGTAGTGCACGCTGTGCTCCTGCGGCCGCTTCCCTATCCTCAGGGACAGCAACTAATTTTCATTCGCCAGCAGGAAACGAAGCTGGGCATTCCGGATCTGTCGTTTTCGGTGAAGGAGATCGAGGACTATCGCGCGCAAAATCGGACACTCTCGGGGCTAGTGGAATACCACGCCATGTCCTTCACACTTTTCGGACACGGAGATCCAGAGCGCGTGCGGACTGGCGTCGTTTCCGCCAACTATTTCGACCTCTTCGGAGTTCAGCCTTTGCTGGGCCGCACATTTTTGCCCGACGACGACAAGCTAGGCGCGCCGCCAGTTCTTCTTCTCAGCTACGAATACTGGAAAAATAATTTTGGTTCGGATCCTGAAATCGTCGGTAAGACGTTTGAGATGAACGACAAAGTGCACACAGTCGTGGGCGTTCTTCCACCAGTGCCGCAATATCCGAATGAAAATGACGTCTACATGGCGACTTCGGCGTGTCCGTTTCGCTCCAATAAAATGCATCTCGAAGACCGCGACATGCACATGATGGAAGTGTTTGCGCGAGTAAAGCCCGGAGTAACCGTAGCGCAGGCGAACGCGGATGTCTCGACGATCGCCGCCGGATTGAAAGCGGCATATCCAAAATCGTACCCCGACAATGTCGGTTTCACCTCCTCGGCTACGCCATTACAGGAGGAACTGACTCGTGAAGCGCGGCCAACGCTTCTGCTTCTCCTCGCAGCGGCGGCATTCGTGCTGCTCATCGCGTGTGCGAATGTCGCGAACCTTACGCTTGCTCGGATGGCGAAGCGCGAACGTGAACTTGCGGTGCGCAGCGCTCTTGGCGCGGGTCGAAGCCGGATCCTGAGGCAGCTCTTGACGGAAAGTTTTCTCCTCGCAATTGTGGGGGGCATTCTAGGGTTGATGTTGGCGTACGGGAGCTTGGAACTTCTTACGGACTTTGTGGGGCGGCTGACGCCGCGCGCCCGCGAAATCCATGTTGACTCCGGGGTTTTGCTGTTTACGCTTGCCGCCGCGCTGGGCACAAGCATAATTTTTGGAACGCTCTCGGCGCTTTTCTCGCGAGCAAATCTTACTTCCAGCCTTAAAGAAGGGAGCAGCGGAGCAGGATCTGGCTATCAACAGAGTCGCGTGCGCAGCGCACTGATCGTTTGCCAGATCGCCTTTTCGTTTGTGCTGCTTGATTGGGGCGGGATTAATGCTCAGAAGCCTCGTCAAGCTACAGCAAGTGGACGCTGGCATCGTCCCGCAACGTGTTCTCGCCATGAGGATCGCTTTCAATTGGTCGAAATACAACGCGTCCGATAAAACGCGAGTGGTCATCCAGAAACTTCTCGATCGCGTGAAATCGGAGCCAGGTGTTCTTTCAACTGCCATTTCGAGCAGGTACCCGTTCGAGCCGGAAACGATTACTGGTGGTCCCGAATCTGTCTCCTTCGCATTCCAAATCGAGGGACAGCATTTGGAGCCCGGCCAAACTCCGCCAGTCAGTACCTACGCGGCTGTTTCTCCCGACTACTTCAAGACTCTGGGAATTCCGCTAAAAGCCGGCAGAATGCTGGCCGAGACGGATTCAGACGATCTCAAGGCCCCTCAAGTTGCGCTCATCAATGAGGAGGCGAAGCGCCGATTCTGGCCCAACGAAGATCCGCTCGGGAAGCGCGTGTCCGGCGATGGCGGGGAACACTGGGCGACGATTGTTGGAATCGTCGGGGACGTTCGGGAATTCGGGCTGGGCCATGCCCCATCGCCGGAGTTTTATGGGCCGCAGGCACAAGGTCCGCAGCCCGGAAATCTGATTGTTCGCACTGCTGTACAACCGCAAAGCATGGCGCAGACACTGACGCGCGCAATACATGAAGTCGATTCGCAAACAGCGGTGACGCATATCCTGACCTTGGAACAAGCGCGCTATGAATCGATGGCTTCTCCACGAGTGACAGCAAGCCTCTTGGGAATTTTTGCGGCGTTGGCGCTGGTGATCGCCACGGCGGGCATCGGCGGCATCATGGCGCTGATGGTTAGCCAGCGTGTGCGAGAAATCGGAATTCGAATTGCGCTTGGTGCGCGTCCCGTGAGCATTCTACAAATGGTGCTCGGACAAGGCATGTTGCTGGCTGTCCTGGGAGTCGGAATTGGAATAGCCGGTGCAGTCGCCTTGACGGGGCTTGTGAAATCGCTGCTATTCGAAGTGCCGCCCACGGATTTATTGACGTTCAGTGGCGTTGGACTGACGTTGCTCGCTGCCGCGGCGCTTGCGAGTTACTTGCCGGCGAGACGCGCCGCCGCCGTCGATCCGAACATCGCGCTGCGCGCAGACTAGCTCCTAAACTTCTTCTAAAATGCTGTCGTTTTAAGAGCCCGAATGGAACTCAAGGGGAGAGGAATTCCTCGAGCAGAAGCCGCGCAAGGCGGCGAGGATTATGCCTGATGACGCCGTGCTCTTCGAGGAGATTATCCAGGATGACGCGATAGCCGAGCTTCTGAAGCTCGGGCAGGTCAACGACAACCTGCTCCGCACCTTGACGCCGATAGCGCTTGGCCACCTCCGGCGAAACCGGACGGCGATTGGCCACTACCCAGTCCACGACGGAACGCGGCGTGTGGTTGCGAATGGCTCGCAAATGATCGGCTAGCGAGTACGCGGCGGTTTCACCCGGCTGCGTCATGAGATTGGCGATGTAAACGCGCGGCGCCGTGGACTTCGCGATCGCGGCGGCGATTTCCGGGATAAGAAGATTCGGGAGAATGCTGGTATAGAGCGAGCCGGGACCGAGAAGAATCAAGTCTGCTTCGCGAATGGCGTCGATGACCGCCGGAAAAGGCGCAACCCGGCGCGGGGATAGCGAAACTTTTTCAATAGGGGTCTTGCTGGCGGAGATACGCGTTTCTCCGTGTACGGTGCGACCGCTGGCAAGCTTGGCGACGAGCTGAACGTTGGAAAGCGTCGAAGGAAAAATGCGGCCGCGAATCGCCAGAACTTTGCTACTGACGCGAATGGCTTCGGCAAAATCTCCCGTAACGTGCGTGAGCGCGGCAAGAAAAAGATTTCCGAAATTGTGGCCGATGAGGCCGCGCCCGGCGTGGAAGCGGTATTGAAACAGACGCCCGAGCAGTGCCTCATCTTTCGAAAGGGCAACCATGCAGTTGCGGATGTCGCCGGGTGGAAGGACGCGGTTTTCCCTGCGAAGGCGCCCAGAGCTGCCGCCGTCATCGGTCACTGTCACAATGGCCGTGAGATCGGATATCGGGCGGTGAGAATTAGGATGTTCGTCGCTGCGCCGGACGACGTACTCCTTGAGTCCGCGGAGAAGTGTGGAAAGTCCAGTCCCTCCGCCGAGGGCGACAACGCGGAATCCACGGGAAAGAGGCTTCGGTTTGGATGCGGTTTTCTTCACCGGATGACGTAGTGAACCTGGATAACAGATCGTTTCGTTCGAGGCGCGATTCTCCGGCCCCCATTCCCGCTAAGAACTAAAACCTGCAGTGAGACTGTTCCCTAATTGAGACTGTTCCCTATTGGGCCGGAAATTGCAATCGGGCTATCACTTTAGGCGCGTTACGGCGCACGGGAAAGAAAAAGAAATCAAGCAGGCTCAGCCGGCGGTGCCGTCTTTCTCCGGGTAGAGAAGCTCGGTGAAGCGAGGATCTTCCTGGAGGAAGGCGAAATCTTCATCGTTGCGGGCGTGGTAACGGTTTTCCGCGCGAAGTTCGATAGCCACTTTGAGATTCGCCATAGCCGAATCTGCTTCTCCGGTAAGGCAATCGAGCGCGGCAAGTGCGTAATGAATATAGTCAGATTTCGGCGAAGCTTTGCGCGCTTTGATGAGACTTTCACGAGCATCGTCCCAGCGGCCGATGTTCATCATGCCTACACCGCGCTGGTAATGCTCATCGGCGGTGCGCGGATTCTGCTCCGAGCTTGGCTTCATGCGCTGTTCGGCGATGCGCAAATGCATTCGGGCGCGGTCGGCAAGGCCTTTGCTGGGTCCTTCGAGAACTTTTTCCAATTCCTGCTTAGCCTTGGCAAATTTCTGCTGGTGGAAGAGGGAGAGCGCTTCGTCGTAGGTCTTGAGCTGCGCCTGAACCAGAGGGATCGACCAGTTCCACGCCTCCGCGCTGAGCCGGCGGGGGTGGAGGTAAGTTCTTTTTTTTCTGTGAGTTGGAGTGGCCATGAGCAGCGCCTTTGCCTTGCCCGGATGAGCCCGAAGAGGCTTTGCGCGCTTTTGCCATGACGCGAATCGTAACAGAGGAAAATGACGGCGTCAACGAGTGGAAGTGGGATTGCGAGGAGATAACCGAGTTACCTCCCAGCGGCACGGCGTGAAAAAAGGGTATCGGAACGATGCCGTTTTCGCGGAAACTGGTAGGAAGTTACCCGACAGGGGACAGGCACAGCCGCGAGGCTGGCCTGCCAGCACCGCGTATGCTATAAATTTGTTGCTGAACTCTGGTTAGGATCAAGTGCCTTTCATCAACTTTCCTGCTCGCGAAATTAACTGCAAGCTCGTGTACTACGGTCCAGGTCTGGGCGGTAAGACCGCAAATCTCCAATGGGTCTATGACCACACGGGGCAAAACCAGAAGGGCAAAATGGTGTCTCTGGCCACGGAGACGGACCGAACGCTCTTCTTCGATTTTCTGCCGCTGGATCTCGGAACCGTGCGCGGCTTCAAGACGCGCTTCCATCTTTATACGGTCCCTGGACAGGTGTTCTATGAAGCCAGCCGCAAGCTCATCCTGAAGGGAGCGGACGGCGTTGTGTTCGTGGCGGATTCGCAGGAAGAGCGGCTCGACGCAAATTTCGAGACGATGGAAAATTTGCAGGAGCATTTGAAAGAGCACAACCTGAATTTCGATACGATTCCGTATGTGCTGCAGTTGAACAAACGCGATTTGCCCAACGCCATGCCTGTGCCCGAGCTGATAAAACAACTCCAGAAAAAAGGCGAGCCGGTCCTCGAAGGCGTAGCCATTCAGGGAATCGGCGTGTTCGAGACGCTGAAAGAAGTGGCGAAGCTGGTCCTCGCGGAACTGAAAAAGGGTGGGTGAGACCCACTAGTAGAGTCTGAAAGTTACTTCGATGGGAACTTGCACAGCGGCAAGCTTACCTTCATGAGTCGCTGGCTTAAAAGACCACCCGCCAACTGATTTGATGGCCGCTTCATTCAGCCCAAACGGAACGCCCTTGAGAACGCTGATTTCAGCGGGGCGGCCGTCTTCCGTAATTCTCACGTTTAAAACCACGGTTCCCGTGAATTTCACCTTCCGCGCCGCGTTGGTATATAGAGGTGGAGGACAGTGGATGCACATGGGAATGCTAGTCCCATTCACTCCAGCACGGAAAGTTGGGGAGGCGCCTGCAGGGGATGCCGATTTCTGGCGCTCGGCGTCGTAAGGTTCGAAAGGAGCGAACGCTTCATGAGGTTCTGGGATGGCGATCGGCATCGCTTCTTGTGGGCCGTCCTTGTCGTTTGAAGTGTTCAACAATTCAATCAGTAGGTTGTAGTGATCGCCCAACTCCTCGACCTTACCTACGAGCACGACGTTGGCTTGAAACTCGGTGGCCAGCCACCGCGCGGCCTCGCGATCTTTCAGAGCAGTGGAAGGAATGTGCTCGCGGACTAGATAGTCCTCTAAGCGTTTCCGGTCAACAGTTTGAATGCCGCCGCCTTGCGCTTGGAGTTCCGCCGAGACGGAATCGGCAAGCTGAATGCCGAGGCGCGAAGTTGAGCCAGAGGGAGTTGTAAAATTTGCTACAAGGACGGTGCAGCTCTTGGGGCGACACTTGGCTTTATCAGCTTTTTTGAGGATGCGCCCCGCTAGTGCTCTAATTTCTTCGTGATAGGGCGAATTTGATTCGGACGAGCCCTGCTGATCTTGCGCAAAGGATGAGCTAACTACAAGAAGAGAGAACGCAGTTCCAAGAACGAGATAACGAGAAGTGCAGCCACATCGCATCATTGGCGGAAGTTTAGCACAACGATACTTAACGCGGTTTAGTATCTGAGATTCCGCAAGATCCCAAGAAAAGGCCTCCCTGAATTGAAGTACAGAGGTTGGGTCTACTTAGTAAAGCTGAAACTCGATGTCGACGGGGACGCGAACCGGAACGGATTGTCCCTGGAATTTCGCGGGCTTGAACTTCCATTTTTGAACGGCGTCGATTGCTTTTTGCGTTAACGAAAAGGGCGCGCCCTTTAGAACCAGGACGGAATTAACAACGCCATCCTTTGTAACAATGAGCGAAAGTTCGACGGTGCCGCGATATTTGGCAGTGCGCGCAAGGTCCGTGTAGTCGGGACTGGGGCAAAACACGCAGACTGGCAGAGTAGCTCCATCCACCCCGGGCTGAAGGATGCCGGGTTCGACGGGTATGGCGCCGGGAGAGCGTTCGTAGGAAATGGCCGGTTGTTTCAGAAGCTGCCGCAGAGCCTCCGTCATCGGAAACTGTGCATCCCCCGACCAGGTTGTTCCCAGCCCGTCGATACTCAGGCTAATTCGCAATTGCTGATTGGCATCCGTCTCGATGGTTCCCCGCACGACTCCGGCTCCTCCCATGGAACGCGCAAGAGTCAGGCAGACAGCCTCGCTTTGAAGCTCCTCGAGCCCCATCCAGTTTTCCTTCAAGTACGCATTAAAGGACTTGCGGTCCTCTACCTGAAAACCGGACGCGGCTCCCGCCAGAGACTGCGCCAAGTCGTCAGCGAGCAACGTGCCCAGCTTGGAAAATTGCTTGTCGGCTGCGTTGGAGAAATCGATCACAAAAATCTTTGGAAACTCGGGATCGATCTTGGATTGCCGGATTTGTTCAGCCACGCGCGAGGCGAGCGAATCCATCTGCTCTTGAGCGGCGCGCGGCAGGGCTGGCGCATCCTCTCTGGCCGCCGCCGAAGCTGTGAACAACCACATCATCGCGGCAAACAGGAGTGCACTAAGCGCTTCCAAGGCGCGGGCGATACCGCCTAAACACACAACAGAGGAGGTCTTTCTTAGCAAAGGGGCCACATGTTCCGACTACAAATCGACGTCATTTAGATGGATCCGGGATACACCCATGCTAAAGGACGCAAGACGGCAGATAAACGTTGCTTAGCCTAGGCGAAGTTAGCGAGGGCGGCGGATTCGGTATCAAAGGTCGGGATGGCTTCGACGAGCCGCGTCACGGTGAGGGCATCACGCACGCGGCCGGGGCCGCAAACGAGACGGAGAGCGCCCCCCTCGCGAGTCAGCTTGATGGAAATGCGAACGAGAGCGGAGATTCCGGAACTATCGATCTGCGGGACTCCATTGAGGTCGACGATGACCTTGTGGGCGCCACCCTTGGAAACCGCCTCCAGAGCATCGTGGAGCTGCTCGCTGGGGTCGCCAATGGTCAAGCGTCCGCGCACCTCGAGAATCGGGATTGTCCCGGACTCCCGAACGGTGATTTCCATGGGCAGATGCTCGGTCATAGAACTTCGCTCGAAAACCCCATTCTTGCGCTTGCTGCGTAACCCGTACCGTCAAAACTATACCAGTAGTGGGTTTATGGCCGCGATGCATTATACGATGGCCGCGCCGTGAGGCAATAAGACCTCTCAAAGAATTAGCCGGGTAAGGTCTGCCTCACTGCCGTGCGGAGCGAAGGCGGCACCCGACTTGTCCTAAGGTCTGCCAGGCAACGAATCTGAAAAATGAATCTGTCGAATGCAAATTTCTAAACGCGACGCCCAGTCGTCGCGCGTATAATCCGATTCGCAAAAGTGGTGGGTCACCGTCAGTTTCTTTTTCAGTGTAGCCCCGGCAGAGCCGGGTGCAACCCAAACGCAGCGGAGCGCACATAGCTATGAAGCACCTGGGATGGAAGTGTTGTTTTCTCATGACCATGGTGCTCGCTGCTTTGCCTCTCCTTGCGCAGCAAACTCCCTCCCCCACGGCAACTAGCTCTCCTACGACGGCGTCATCCGCCGTGAACGAGCAACTCAAACAGCTGGACCAGCGTGTGACTGCCGCGCAATCGGCTGGGGACAACGCGTGGATGCTGGTTAGCGCTGCGCTGGTTTTGATGATGACTGGACCTGGACTAGCGCTCTTTTACGGCGGACTTGTACGGCGCAAGAACACCCTGGCGATTATGATGCAGAGTTTTCTACTGATGGCCCTGATCAGCGTTCTGTGGGCTCTAGTAGGCTACAGCTTGTGCTTCGGCGGAAATGGGTCGGTCATAGGCGGATTCGAGCACGCGTTTTTGCGGGGCGTAGGTGCCGAACCAAATCCTGATTACGCGGGAACGATCCCGCAAGCGACGTTCATGATTTACCAGCTCATGTTTGCGATCATTACGCCTGCGCTGATCACCGGCGCTACCGCCGAGCGAATGAAGTTCAGCGGCACCGTGCTTTTCCTCACGCTATGGTTTTTGGTGGTATACGCGCCGCTCGCCCACATGGTCTGGGGCAAGGGCGGATTTCTGAACGCGTCGCTCGGCGGAAAATTCCCGACGTTGGATTTTGCCGGCGGAACGGTCGTGCATATCAGTTCGGGAGTTTCAGCACTGGTGTGCGCGCTCTACCTCGGAAAGCGCACCGGCTATCCGAAGCAGCCCATGCCGCCGCATTCTCTGGTACTCAGTTTCATTGGCGCTTGTCTGCTGTGGGTCGGATGGTTTGGCTTTAACGCGGGAAGTGCGCTGGCCGCGAACTCACTGGCGACGAGCGCATTTGTGGCCACGCACTTCGCAACAGCTGCGGCAGCAATCAGCTGGAGCCTGGCCGAGTGGATAAAGAACGGCCGACCCAGCGCCCTCGGCGCAATCTCTGGCGCGGTTGCCGGGTTGGTCGCGATTACGCCGGCGGCGGGATTCGTGGGGCCGATGTCGGCTCTGGCGATTGGCTTCATCGCTGGATTGGTCTGCTACTGGATGGTGACGAAAGTAAAATCAATCTTCGGCTACGATGATGCGCTTGACGCTTTTGGGGTTCACGGTGCGGGCGGAACAATCGGCGCCCTCTTGACAGGCATCTTCGCGCAGCAAGTCATCAATCCGATTTTTGGCGCAGGCAAACCCGTTGGCGGACTGGACGGTCATTGGGGCCAACTCGGCAACCAACTTGTGGGTGTATCGATTGCCTGGGGCTTTGCGCTGGTGGGAACCATTGTGCTGCTGAAAATAACGGATATGATTACCGGCGTGCGCGTGACGGAAACGGAAGAGATTGAAGGCCTGGACATCACGCAACATGGTGAAGAAGCGTATAACCTCGAAGCCTGAGGATGAAGAGCACAGAAGCGTCAGGCATTGGGCGGAGCAGAAACCTTCATGATGAAAATTGAGGCAATCATTCAGCCCTCGCGGTTCGAATCCGTGAAAGATGCATTGCGTGAAATCGGCATCGAGGGAATGACGGTCACCGAAGTCCGCGGCCATGGCAGGCAAAAAGGTCACACCGAAGTTTACCGCGGCCGCGAATACACGGTGGACCTGCTGCCTAAGCTCAAACTCGAGATGGTGCTGCCCGATCCATTGGTACAGCGCGCCGTGGACACAATTTTGAAGACAGCCAAGACAGGAAAGATTGGCGACGGTAAAATATTCCTATCACGGGTTGAGGAAGCCATCCGGATCCGAAATGAGGAGCGCGGTGAAAACGCGCTCTGAATGAAGTGACGACCGCAGCTCGCCCAGGACTTGATCCGGCCAACCGGCCCGCAAAAACCATGCAAGGTTCATTAACTCCCTTGTCCGTTCTCGGACCACTGGCCGAGGACGAACGACAACGCATCCGGCAACAGTTTGAAGCCGGCGGAAGCGCGCAAGAGACGCTCCGCGCGCTTTGCGAACTTGCCGATCGCACTGCCCAACAAATCTTTGGAGAAGTTCTGCGCGTCAACAACGCGGAACCGCAGGGACTCACGCTCGTTGCGCTTGGTGGATATGGCCGGCGGCTGCTTTTCCCCTACTCAGACCTGGATATTCTCTTTCTGTTTGGAAACGAAAAAGCCGAAGGCGAATTTCGTCCGCTAATTGCGGACTTTTCACGGACACTGTGGGATCTCGGCTTTCGTGTGAGCTCCGCCGGCCGCACGCTCGACGAATGCAAACGCATCGAAGAAGACAACGCGGAATTTCATCTGGCACTGCTGGACCGCAGATTTCTGGGAGGCGACGAAGAGCTTTTCGAACGGCTCACTAAAAAAATTCTGGCCGGACCAGAAAAGCAGGCCCGGCCTTTCATGCTCGCAGAGCTAACCAAACTCACCAAAGAGCGCCATGCGCGCTATGGAAACACGATTTATCATTTGGAGCCCAACGTCAAAGACGCGCCGGGCGGACTTCGCGATTATCAAGCGGCAGCATGGCTGCGGCAAATCGCCAATGGCCAGAAAGATGGCTGGAAAAACAGCGCTGGCGAGGAAGAATTGGCTGCCAACGCCGTCGATTTCCTCAGCGCCATTCGCTGCTTTCTGCACTACAGTAACGGCCGAAATGACAATACTCTGACGTACGAGTTGCAAACCGCGGCGGCGGAGCGATCTCTGGGAGTGAGGGACGGCGCGGCGCGCGATGCAAAGCGCAGTCCTGAAGAGTGGATGCGGCTTTACTTCCGCCAGGCCCGAATTCTGAATCGATTGCTGCTTCGCTACATCGAACAAAAGCCAGCGGCACAGCCAACTTTTCGGGAACGGCTTTTTAGCGCAGCGCGCGGGGCACGCACTGAAATTGGGAAAGCCAAGCCGTTTGTCGTGCGCGATGGATTGCTGGAAGTGGTGGACGAGCCAGCCCTTTCCGACCGCGCCGTGACTTTCGCGCTCTTTACCGAAGCGGCAAGAACTGGCATCCCGCTAAGCCGCGAAGCGGAACGCGCCATCTTTTACATCCTGAAACATCCCGAGCTTCCGCAGAAAAACACGCAAGTGAATTGGTCTATGCTGCGGGAAATTCTCGCCGCCGATTATCCCAGCATGGCGCTGCGGCCGATGCAGCGTCTCTCTCTTCTGATGGAAGTCTTGCCGGAATTCAAAGCCATCGATTCCCTGGTAGTCCGCGATTTCTATCACCGCTACACCGTCGACGAGCACTCGCTGCGCACGATCGAACATCTTCAGGAGCTTGCGGATCCACCCGATGAGCGCGCCGCCCATTTCAAGCAGCTCTGGAAAACGGTCGAACGCCGTGACCTGCTGATCCTCGCGCTCCTGCTCCACGACGTAGGCAAGGGCATGGCCGTTGAGAATCACGTTACGGGAAGCCTTGAAGCGCTGGAAAGCGCGGCGGCCCGGCTTCGGCTATCCGCGTACGAGAAGGATGAAGTTCATTTTCTGATCGAGCATCACCTTGATATGTCCGCGACAGTTCAGCGCCGCGACATTTTCGATCCAGGAACCGTTTCTGTTTTCGCGGACGCAGTAACGACGCAAGAGCGCCTTCAGCGATTGTGCTTGATGACTTACGCCGACATTCACGCCGTCAATCCCGAAGCCCTGACCCCGTGGAAAGCCGAAATGTTGTGGCAGCTTTTCGTGGCGACCTCGAATCACTTCAGCCGGACTCTAGATCGCGACCGCTTGCACGCTTCCGATGAAGTGCCTCTGCTCGAACAAGTGAGCAGTCAGGCCGGCGGCGCAAATAAAGCGGAAGTCGAGCGATTCCTGGAAGGTTTCCCGCGCCGCTATCGCGCCGTACACTCGGCTCCGGAAATTGCGGCTCACTTTCAGCTGTACCAGAGATTGGGTGCTGAGCCCGTGCAGACCGAGCTGAAGGCGCGCCACCATTCCTTCTCGCTAACTTTGTTGACGGCCGACCGCCCCGCGCTGTTTGCAACTATCTCCGGCGTCCTTGCAGGCTGGGGCATGAATATCGTGAAGGCCGATGCGTTTGCGAATGCCGCAGGAGTCGTTCTGGATACGTTTCAATTTGTCGATCTACACCACACGCTCGAACTGAACCCCAGCGAAATTGCCCGCTTCCAAAAGAGCCTTGCCGACACTGTGAACGGAAAAATTCCGCTTGAACCGCAGTTGAAAGGCCGCGAGAGCGCCAGCAAGGCAAAACCGCCAAAGGTGGCTGTGGAAACGCGTATCGGCTACGACGACACGTCCTCGGCGCACAGCACCTTGCTTGAAATCATGGTGCAAGACCGGCCGGGCTTGTTGTATGACGTCGGCTCCGCCTTAGCCCGGCTTGGATGCAACATAGACGTCGCACTGATCGACACGGAAGGCCAGAAAGCCATCGATGTCTTTTACCTGACAGAGCGCGGGAAGAAACTCAGCCAGCAAAAACAGGTACTGTTGCAAGAAGTCTTGCAGAGCACACTCTCTTAACTCCTACGTCTGTCCCTCAATAAACCGGTGGCTTAGTTTGGGCGCCCATCCGCCCACTGAACGCGGATTCGAATCGATCGGAGCGCTTTCCGGGGAGAATTGAGGAACGTAACTTCTGAAACGACTCAGCAGAACGGAAATAGCTCTGGGGGACCGTAAGAATGTGTGAAAGGTCTAACGGCACTCGTGGACTCTCCGTGCTCTTTTGGACAGTTTTGCACGTCAACCTGTGTAACAGTAAACGTCCCTTTACTCTGATTGAGCCTGCCGTCTCACCCTTCACAGGCGTACGAAGGAAGAGGCATGGCTACATCCGAACGTCGAATCACTCCACGTTTCAAGCTGCGGACACCTCTGTCGTTCCATCGCATAGAAGCACTCTCCGAAGGCGAGCAACAAGCCAAGGCGATTAACATCTCGACCAGGGGGGTTTACTTCACCACCGATCTAGAACTGCACGTCGGGGAGGCAGTGGAACTGCTCCTGGAAATGCCAAAACGGGTCACCGGAGCGAAGGCCAGCAGCCGACGTTTTACCGGACGAGTCACACACGTTGAGTTGAAGAATATGCCTCAAGGACTCTCCGGAATTGGCGTGCAATTGCTTTATTACGAACGCGATTTAGTAAAGATGGAGAATAAAGAGAGGCTGAGGCAAAACGGCAATTCGCCGTCTCGCAGTTCAAAGAATGATCCCTTCTGAGCAGTCACTTAAGGAAGTGGATGCGGGAAGAGTCAGACACTCGCCAAACGTCGATACCGTAGAAATACGGATATGATTTTGAGAGGCGACCACGGCGACGGGTACTTTTTTGAACTTGACGTTTTTGCGTCTTCATCCAAAATCGCAAGCACCCCTTCCAATCCCTCAAAGGAGACGGGTCGGATGCTGCTGAAGGCACTAAGTCAGACGTTGGTGAAGGAGCACAGTTTCAAATTCGCTGTGGGCGCTGAGACTCATCTGTTTCTGGTTGAAGAATTGGTTGCAAAACTATCTAGCTGGCCCGCTAGATTCCGTGTGAGGCTTGGCGCTTCCCCCCGGTCCGAGGGCAAAACGTTTTATGGGGCAAGCTGTTACGAAGTCGCCGAAAAGGCCGCGGACCATGTTGCCCTCAGCGGTGGCGCGGCGGGCCTGAGCAAATCAACTCATTCGCCGCAAAATCCAGCAACCTCCGCTCGGCAAACTCTCCAGTCGCTTCAGATTCAAGAATCGGAGTACGATTGAACGTTTTCTGAAAACGAAAGATGCTGCGCTCTCACCCTTCTCGTCCCGGGCCAAGCGGCCTTTCAACTCGCATCCAACGGAACCAGGTTCGCTATAGGTTCCTTGGACTGCTGGCGCGGCAACTTGACCTTGTTCAGCCAGAAATCACTCATGCTCTTCACCAGCAACTCGAACTCGTTCAATTCCCCTGGCTTGCTTAGATAGCAGTTTGCCTGGAGCTGATAGCTTTTCACGATATCCACCTCGGCATCGGAAGTGGTCAACACAATAATGGGAATGCTTCTCAGGCTCGCGTCCGACTTGATATGAGCTAGAACTTCGCGGCCGTCTATTTTTGGCAGGTTCAGATCCAGCAGGATAAGGTCCGGGCGAGGTGCATCCACGTGGATTCCTTGCTGCTTTAGGAATGTCAAAGCCTCGGCACCATCAGAAACCACAAGCAAGTGGATGGCATCATCAGTGCCAAGTAAAACTTCCTTCATCAAGCGGACATCACCCGTGTTGTCTTCAATCAAGAGAATCCGTGTGGGCATATTCTTCTTTGTCGGTCTCTGGCCTCGAAGCTAGACGTTGTTTCGGCATAGAGAACGATCCTTGGGCAAATGAAATGCTGGTACGCTTCGCTATCGGCTATTCGCGGAACTATTTCGAGAGGGATCTTTATTGTGACGCGTTGCGAGGCAAAGTCAAGACAGCTGAACGGAGCAACACGATCTAGCCAACACCTGTGCATGCGCGAGTCCAGCGGAGCCGGTTGAAATTGAACGGCCTGTCTGTAAGGACTGCAAATCATCCGTACCGAAGCTGATCTCCCGAGGCATCTGACTCGAATTCGCTATTTGCCGAGAACCGTTTTGGAAGTGTCAGCCGGGCGGGGCGGGGCGGATACAAGCGAGTAGAGAAAAAACAAGACTCCGAGACCAATCAGTGCTCCACCGATGCACACAAGCACCACGAACGCGATGGGCTTCGACCACACCAGGCATAGCGCCTCAACAAGCAGCCCCATGACTACAAGGATTCCTGCGATGCGCAGCCTCCGCCCCATCAAGTCTCCCGGACGCATCAGCTACCTCCATTCCAGAACTTCACTTTGTCTCCCCAGCGCCCCACGTTGTGGACCGTATCGTGGCATCCGCTCGAAACGCAGGACAGAGTATTCGCCTTTATCGCGGGCAGCGTGGCCGGATCGGCATTGTGGGTGGCGCCTTGCTCAAAAGAACGCGCGCCAAGATGGCAGTGGAGGCACTCGCGATTGTTGAACGGTTTGTAGAGCTTGATATTCTCCGGCTGCGGCGGTTTTCCAAGATAGTAGATATAAAGATGCCGCAGACCGCCAAGCTTCGCTTGGATCGTGCCAAACATGGCGTAGTCCGTATGGCAGGTGTAACAGGCTTCTTCCGCGGGAACTCGATGATTCTGATAATGTGCCCCGGCGAGATATGCGGGGTCATCGATGTGCAGGCTCTTTCCGTAAGGTTCCATGATGTGGCACGAAAGACAGAACGCGGTGCTTTCGGAGCGTTGCATTTCATTTTCCATGCCGGCCACAATGGAAAAGAGCGGAAGAAAAAAAAGCACGCCGAACGCAAGAATCTTCCCGGCGCGGCTCACCGTAATCGCGGGGCGCACAACTACAACGCCCGCGAGCACCGCGCTGAATAGCACCAGAATTACGATCGCGAATGTCGGCATCGGCCCGAGGTCGTCGTACAGCCTCTTACTTTTTCAAGGTGCGAATGTAAGCGACGAGATCCTTGATCTGGTCCGGTTTTAGGCTCTTGCCGTACGCTGGCATCTTGCCCTTGCCGTCACCGATGATTCCAGCGATCGCATCGTCACTTTGCGCTTGCACATCTGCTGAACCGAGATCCCGAATGTTGTTTGCTTTTCCCACCGCAGTTTGGCCCTTTCCATCCGCACCATGGCAGCCCGCACACTTTGATTTGTAAAGAGTTTCCCCGCCGGTTTGCCCGTGCGCTGGCAACGCCAACAAGCCGAATGCTACGCAAAGCAAAAACCCCAAGATTCCCTTGATCGCGAGCCTTATGTCTCGATTCATATTTCCTCCAGAAATGATTTTGCACAAACTCTAGATTGCATTCCGCAAAGCTTGCTCTCACGGAGCCTGCGCGGGCGCTCCGCTCAAAACGAATATCTCAACGAGAATGTGGCATTGTTCCCGTTGAAATCCTGCGGCTGAATCGCCGCAAGGCCGAAGGGGTTCGTGTTGCCCGTTTGGTTGAACCCATAATAATTCCAGGACATCTTGTAGGTGAATCCTCGCGCAATTTCGATTGCTATCGAGGCATACGGCCGCTGGTAGTTGAAATCGAGCATGCCCGAAGGCGTGAGCGGGTTCAAGAAAATCGTGTTGCCCCGCACAAAACTCCCGCCATACCCCAGCATCGCCGTCACTCGCTTTATCGGCCTCCAGATTACGGCGCCGTGCGCGAAATAATCCGTGCTGTTATAGACCGAAAGCGCTCCCAGGGGCGAGGAAGCGCCCGCAATCGGGCAAGCCGGCCCCGTTGGCAGCATCGGTACGCCAGGGGGAAACGCGGAGGCAACGACTGTGGCGGGCGGCGGCGCGGGGTTCGCGGAAGTCTGTGAGTACGCAAAGCAAATCAGAGATTGCGTGTAGACGTTCCAGTAGTTGTACCCGAAATCGACGGATAGATTCGGGCTTGCCGTCAATATCGCGGCGAAGCTGTACGAGCGGTCGTGCTCAAGGTTGTTCACTGTCGAAACGTTGTCGCGATTCTCGTGAATCTCAACCGCGCCATCCAGATTCGCCCACGGCTTCGGTTTGTAATTTGCGTGGACCTTGTAGGACTGCACTTGCCGGGGATCGATCCGCGTGAACGATTGGTCGTTGTAACCGAACTCGAAACTGCTGGTGATGCGCAAAGCATCGATGGGCCGTGCGATGAAGCCCAGCAGTAGCGCTTGCGTGTTGATGGTGGTGATATTGCGAGAGGTGTCGTTTCCGTCTTCGGGAATGGGGTTTGTCGGCGAGCCTTCCACAATCGCGCCGGCAAATGGTCCCGTTACCACCTGCGTGCATCCGGCAGGCAGAGCGCCCGCAACCAAGGCGCAATCACCCCGCGCCGCGAGATAAAAATTTGCCGCCGACCCTGCGGCGCCGCCAGGAAAGTAGTACTCCCCGGTGTCGTAGGTTGCATCCTCACTAGCGATTGTCCGGTTCTCGTAGAAATAGCCGATGCTTGCGCTGTATCGCCGGTTGAAATCGTACTCCAGCTCAAGTGTGTTCGACTTGATGTTCTGCCCAAGAAACTGGGATGCGATCTCGTTGGTGATATCGGCGGCGGAGCTGGCAGTGTGCTGCGGACAAGTCGGCTCATTGTATCTGAGGGCCGCAGTGCAGGTCGCCGGGCTAAATACGCCGGGTGAAAGAAGCATCCCGACCACGCCCGGTGCTGGCGACGGAGTTCCAAACACGGAAGTGTCGGCGGTGTTCCACACACCTGGGATGCGCCAGTTGTCGTAACGGAAGGAATCGAGGATCCGGAGCTTGTCGGTTATCGCGTAGACTCCCGACCAATCCGCATTCACCGAGATGCGCTTCGCATTCGCCGGGCCGCCGGTCGTGCTGCCACGCACGGCCGAGCGCGCCGTATATCCATTCACCGTCTCAAGATAGTCTGGGATCACGTTGTTGCTCGTGCTGTAACCCACCGAACCGGACATTTCAAAATTCTTGAAGTAGTTCGATTGGAAGCGAAACCGCTCCGTAGGCATGAAATTCCGCGGATTTCCTACCTGGCTATAGGACAAGTATCCGTTACAAGTGGGTGTCGCTGTGTTGGTAGTGCCTGCCACGATCGGAGTCGCACACGGAAGAGCCTCAGCGGGCGTTTGTGTACTCCAAATGTTTCCCAGGTCTACTGGTGTCCCGGACGCCGTCCCCTGCCCCGGCACGGTTCCGAGGACGAATCCGAAGTTTGCCGGATTGACCGAGGGATTATCTATAACCTCGTTGTCCTGCTTGAAGTAAACGAGGAACTCATCAAAGGAGAGAGTGGTCCGGGGCAAAGCCTTGAAATCTACTCCAGCGCGATACGCATTGGTCGTATAGCTAAAGGTGTCGGCGAACGCTGATATTGTCCCGCCGTCCGTCGTGTAGGAACCTGGTCCCTGATTGCGGTTCCGCGAATATCCCAGCCGGAATCGCACTTTGGAAGCCGGAAGCAGCATGAGATCGTAGTCCTGCATGCGCCGTGTGAGATAGAGGCTATGGAGTGAACTGTTTTGCGCTACGGCAGGGTTCGAGCAAAAGGAAGGGGCTCCCTGGGGGAAAGCCGCGGTGGGCAGCCCCACGTAGCAGCCGGTCGTCACGGACCCTGGCGGATTCAAAGCGGCGGGATTCAAGGGATTCGCGAACAGGTTATAGTCCCAAAAGTTCTTATCGCGTCGAAAGAGCAGCCGAAAGTCGTACCATTTGTTTTTCTCAACGTGCATACGCGACACGTCGTTCGGATCTCCACCATATCCGAAATTGCTGAAAGTCAGGCTGTCAAACAGGAAACCATTGTGGTCCAGCGCATGCATCTGGACCTCGAAATCAAAGAGACGAAGGCCCGCGCCGAGGTTTTCGAACGTATTGTAGGTGTTCAAGTTGCCGTTGATGTCGCTCGTTCGATAGCCAAATTCGATGGTCTGGTGAATGTTGTAACCGCCGGAATTGATTCCTTTGGATTGTTCCGGGTCGCCTTGAGCGCAAGCGACGGATGAAGAAGAGAGTGCCGCGATAAGCATCGCGGCATGAATTGCGTGGACTCCCAGGCGGCCTTTCATGGTTTTCCTCTCTTTCCGTTGGGGAAGCTTGTTCCCGGCCCGCCTGAGCTATCGCTAGCTGGAATAATGCTCATCGCGGCTCCTATTTGAAGAACGTCGCATCGAAGTTGGAGCCGTGAATGGCGTTGTGGCACAACACACAAGACTGGAAGAAGCTCGCCTGGTTATGGAATGAAGGAGCCCCCGGCGCCCCGCTGAAGCTAGATGTCGTGTGGCACTGGAGGCAGAGCAGGTTGACGTTGCTCAGCTTCAGCATGTGGGGATTCGGTCCGCCGTGCGTCAAATGGCAGGACTGGCATCCGTCGGTCTTTACCGGTTGGTGCTCGAATACAAACGGCCCCTGCTTATCCGTGTGGCATTTGAAGCACACCGCATCCTGCGTCGCCGAAGTTCGCACCTGCTTGGGACCGACCGTGCCGTGAACGTTGTGGCAATCGCTGCACTGCACCAGCCCTTCATTCACCCGATGATGAAATGGCATGTCGAACTGCGCTTTTTGCTGCAGATGGCAGGTGTAGCAAAGCTCCGGCTGGGACTTGACCAGCAAAAACTCGGCCTCTGTTGCGTGATGCGGCGAATGGCACGAGATGCAGCTAACGTCATTCTTCAAATGCACCGAGTTAATGGCATTCATATGCTGCGTGCCACCGGCGTGGCAGTCCAGGCAGCGCGCGCTGATCTCCTTCGCCGATGCGCCCTTAAAAGTAAAAATCTTGGTCTTGTCTCCTCCGCCGTCGACGTGGGCCTTCCCCGGACCGTGGCAACTTTCGCAGCCCTGCCAAGCCGGACCTTTCTTCGTATCCAAAGTGGTTGCAAAATGCGGCGAATTCTCAAAGTTCTCGAAGAATCCTTTTGCCGGCATGTCGGCGTGGCAGGTCTTGCAGGTCTCTGAGCCGACGTAGAGGGAAGGATCCGTCGGACGCGTGTAGCCCTTTTGATCCGCTGCGTTTCCCGCAGCACGCTCCCGGGGCGGTCCACCGGACGCAACTAATGCAGCCACGAGAAGAAACGGTAGAGCGACAAGCAGGCCTATCCTGGGGTTCCGCCGCCGAACACCCATCGCTGCCCTCCGTTGTGACACGAATGCTTTAGATCGCTTCGTTTTGCAAACTTAGTGCAAGCCCAATTCCATGTCTGTGACGACCATCACCACGCATCGGAAACGATGAAAACAAGGCAGATGCGGCCTATCCCGCGCGATCTTGGAGTCTCTCGAATGTCATTTTGATAGCGATGTAATGATTCCCTACCAGAATGGAATCGGGCGCGAGGCTGACGATTGCGCGCCAGACACGGCCAGCCTCATGCTCCACATGAAGGAACCGTCGCGAAGAGAACAAGCCTTTCGCTTGAACCATCCTTGACCGCATTATTGTCGAGGGGTCTACGTCCGTCTGTGCAAAATGACACACTCCGATGCGTACGAACTCAATGCGACCCTGAGGCAAGCAGCCCAAATTGAGAATAGATTTAGCGAATTCGGAGTGGACAAACCGGTAGACTCGTCTTCCAGCAAGTCCGAGCGACCTCTGGCAAAGTCGACGGGCGCTGTACCCATCTGGCTCCTGAAAAACTCCAATAGCTCGAAGCTGAAATCAAAGCGCAGGTATGGGACCGATATCTGGTCGAATGAGAGAGCACTATATCTTTCGTGTCCGGAACAAGATGAGCACAAGCCGCTTCTCCCAGGCTTCAGTCTCCAGCGGAATTGCGCAAGATTCGCGCAGATCGGCGGCTTTGGATAACCCGCTCGCATTTATAATAGAGTCCGGCGGTCGCAAGCTCTGGCCCGTGACTACTTCTTAAGGCAGTCTTTTCGAGAACGAATTTTGTTATTCCGGCAAAGCTGGCAGGGACCAATAGAGAATGGAACCGGACCCCATACTGTTTCGTGATCTGACTTACATATTCCTGGCCGCCGTGGTCGGAGGGCTGCTGGCCTGGCGCCTGCGTTTACCTCTGATCTTGGGGTTCGTTCTGGGTGGGATCGCTATCAGCCCGTTCACGCCTGGCCCGCATGTGTCGGACTTGCATACCTTCGAGGTATTTGCAGAAGTCGGCGTCGTTCTGCTGATGTTTTCGATCGGAGTCGAATTCTCAATCCCAGATTTGCTGCGCGTGAAGTGGGTTGCGCTGATCGGAGCACCACTCGGGATTTTAGCCATGCTTGGTGTCGCCTTCGCGGTAGGAAAGCTTGCGGGTTGGAGCACTTCAGAGGGACTTGTCATCGGCGCGGCGGTCTCTGTTGCAAGTACCATGGTGCTAGCGCGATTGCTGAACGACGCGGGGGAAATGTCGTCCACGCACGGCCGCGTGATGATCGGCATCACTCTCGTGGAGGATCTGGCCGTCATCTGTATGACGCTGGTTCTGCCTGCGTTCGGAGGCTCCGGGAAAGATCTTTTCGTGAACGCGGCCTGGACGCTGGGGAAAGCCTTGCTCCTGCTGGTTCCACTGGGATTCTTCGCGATCAAGGTGATTCCGCCCGTTTTCCGGCGAGTGAAAGCAACCTGCAACCCGGAACTATTCTTGTTGATCGCCATCGCAGTTTGTCTAGGGACAGCGGCGCTCGCGCAAGCGGTGGGATTTTCGGTTGCGCTGGGTGCTTTTCTTGCGGGGCTATCCATCAGCGGATTGGAGGACCTTCACGACGCCCACACCCAGCTTCTGCCCCTGCGCGATACGTTCGTGGCACTCTTCTTCGTTACGCTTGGGACTCTGATAGATCCGCACGTGCTCGCCAAGAGCCTGCCGCTTCTCGGCCTGATGCTGCTCCTCATCGTGGTCGGCAAGTTTCTCATTTGGGCGGCGGTCGTGTGGATCTTCCGCTATTCTTTCTGGACTGCGATTGCCGTGGCCGCTGGGCTAACTCAGATCGGCGAGCTCTCCTTCGTGGTTGTGCAAGTAGGGCGATCATCAGGAATGGTGGGTGAAAACGTCTTCAGCACCTTAATCGCCGCGTCGTTGATTTCGATTTTGCTCAACGTATTTATTGTGCGGGGCGCATTCGGATGGTTGAAGCGGAAGTTCCCTGCAAACGCCCGAGCGCCACAGGAAAGTCTAGCCTGACTGGAAGAATCGCGGGAGAAGAAGACTGTTGCGAAGCCACATCGGTCCAAATTTCCAGAAGCCGCGCATGGACCGCAGCAGATGAGAAATTGAAGTGGGAAAAAGATTGGTGGACGTGACAGGGATCGAACCTGCGACCTCATGCTTGCAAAGCACGCGCTCTCCCAGCTGAGCTACACGCCCATCCTTGCAATACAATCAGTTTAAAACACTTTCCACATCAACGCATCTCCGATCGCTTTTCGTTGTGTCTGAATTGTGCCAAACGCCCGCTTTTATTCGGTGGCCGCTTACTGTGGGGCTTGCAACTTGGCATTAGTCACTATAATGTAAGCGCGACTATCGAAATACATGCCGCGCGGCCACGCGGCGCTCTGTCGAGGAGGAAACATTTCATGCGCCGCTCGAAAGTTACCGCAAGCCGATCGTCCCCGCAAATACCGGGGAGCATCGACGACAGCGAGCCTACGAAAAAAAAGCGCACTCATACCACATCCGGTAGGGAGCCCGTCGCCGGGCTTCGCGAACGCAAAAAAGCACGCCTGCGCCAGCAGATTGTCGAAACCGCCCTGCATCTTTTCCGTCAGCGCGGCTACGAGAAGACACGCATCGACGACATTGTTCACACTTTGGAAATCAGCCAGCCGACGTTTTTCCGCTATTTTCCCAGCAAAGATGCGGTTTTACGCGAGGTCGGGCGCCGCGCTTTTGCCCGCCAGGCCGAAAGCCTGAAGTCTGAGCTCTCCATCAAAGCGACCACGGAACAACGTTTGCGCCGATTTTACGAAACTCTGGGGAATACGACGGAAGTGGGGCGGCCACTTTGGCAAGCCGTAATTCTCGCCGGAGCGATGGATCCGGTGCGCTCTCCGGAGCTGCGAGGAGCCGAAGCGGCGACGGTCCGTCTGCTGCGCGAAATCATCGCGGAGGGCCAAAAGAACGGCGAGATTACGCGTGATTTTCCGGTCGTGCATCTTGCCGAATTCATGGAGGGCCTTTTCAATACCGTAGTCCGGCAGTGGGCCGTCGATCTTACCGGACCCCACAAGCTTACTGAGCGGGTGCGCAATGCCGTCGAATTTTTCTTGCGCGGCGCGAAGCCGTAGGACGCGGCGTCAGATTCTCTGTCGATTGCGTCAAAATCTAAGGAGTCACCATCCCTTGCGCGAAAACCCTGAGTCACGCTTCCTCAAGTCGTGGAAGTGGGCGCGATGAAAGCGGCCATTCTTCGCGAGTTCAAAACGCCGCTGAGTATCGAAGATGTTGCGCAGCCGCGTCCCGATACGCATGAAGTTCTGATAGAGGTCGAGGCCTGCGGCGTCTGCCACTCCGATTTGCACGTGGCCGACGGCGATTGGCCTCAGCTCGTGCCCATCACCAAACGGCCATTGATTTTGGGGCACGAAATTGCCGGCCGCGTCGTGGAAAAAGGCGCTTCTGTCGAGCAATTGAAAATCGGCGACCGTGTCGGCGTTCCCTGGGTGTACTGGACCTGTGGCGAATGCGACTTCTGCCGTGAGGGCAACGAGAATCTCTGCGCCAAACAAAAAATTACCGGCGTCACCGTAGACGGCGGGTACGCAGAATTCGTCAAGATTCCTGCGAGTCACGCCACGAAAATCCCCGATGGACTATCCTCCGTCAACGCAGCGCCGCTTTTCTGCGCGGGAGTCACCGTCTATCGCGCCCTGAAACACGCAAATGTCCAGCCAGGCCAGCGTTTGGCGGTGTTTGGCGTCGGCGGCCTGGGACACTTAGCCGTTCAAATCGGACTCGGTCTGGGAGCGATCGTCACGGCCATCGATATCTCCGACGAAAAACTCGCGTACGCCAAAAGCCTAGGCGCGTCGGTCACGCTAAACTCAGCCACCCTAAATGTCGTCAAAGAACTGCGGCGAGCAGGCGGAGCCCACGTTGCGTTGGTCAGTTCCGCCGCGAAGGCGGCTTACGATACAGCGTTTCCCTGCGTTAGGCCGACGGGGATGCTCCTTGTGGTTGGCCTGCCTTCGGAGAACATTTGCTTTCCACCAATCATGATGGCCGCAACGGAGGTGCGCATCCAGGCTTCATCCGTCGGAACGCGGGAAGACTTGCGTGAAGTGCTGGCGATGGCGGCCGCGGGGAAACTTCACTGCCAGACGTCCACTCGTCCGCTGGCTCACGTCAACGAAGTCTTGGAGCAACTACGGCACGGAAAAGTTTCCGGCAGGATCGTACTCGTACCCCGCTGAACGAACTCCACTTAGTTGACGCTGTTGATGGCCTGCCACGTAGCGGTTGCATTTCCAATCTGACTCCCCTCGAGACCTTCAGCATCCCGCCCACCTGTCCAACCTAAGAGGCAGCTCATTCATCCTTGGCCGTACGTCTGTGGTTTCAACTTGACGTTAGTCAATATTATGTGATACGGACAATCATAATTTTGGATAGTTCGTCGAGGCATGGGGTCATCGATCGAATTTGGGTGGCTTAGTCAGATCTTCCCGGGGTGGCTCCATGGATACCAATAAAACTTGTAAGAACCGGGGTGCGACCGATGGAGAGCGGTCAAGCTCGGCCAGTTATGGCCTGGCGGTGCGTAGCAGGGCTTACGTGGGCGATTTCAACAAAAGTTCTGTGAGAGGTTTGCTGAATTAGGAGGTCTTATGAGAGCAACTTTTCTTGCGGCCGCATTGCTTTCCCTTGCATGCTTACTGCCGGCAAACCGCGTGGCGCGTGGCCAGAGCAGCAGTACATCAGGCGAGATTCGCGGGACGATAACGGATCCGACCGGAGCGACTGTTCCAAAGGCCACGGTGGCCGTCGAGGACTCGGAGAAAGGAATCCGGCGCACGGTGGTGACGGAGACCGACGGTGAGTATCGCCTGACTGGACTCGCACCGGCAACCTATAGCGTAACCATCGAGACCTCCGGCTTCCAGACCGAGATCCGCAAAGGCGTAGTCCTCAACGTTGGGCAGACACTCGTTCTTGATTTTCGCCTCCAACTTGCATCGGCCACGGCGCACGTGGAAGTAACAGGGGAATTGCCGGCCGTGGAAACCTCGAGAGGCAGCCAAACGGACACTCTCGTGCAGCAATATATCGCGGAGCTGCCTATCAGCCGTCGCGACTACCTCACCTTCACATTGTTGGTGCCGGGTGTCAGCAATTCGAACACGATTACGGACAATGCCGACTTCCGCGTTAAGCAAACGCCGCAGAGCGGCCTCTCCTTCTACGGAAGCAATGGACGCGGCAACAGCGTCACGGTCGATGGTGGAGAAGCCAACGACGACGCCGGTGGCGTGCGCCTCAACCTGGGCCAGGATGCCGTCCAGGAATTCCAGATTAACCGCAGCGATTACGGTGCTGACCTTGGCGGCGCGAGCGGCGCCGTGATCAATATTGTCTCGAAGTCCGGGACCAACGAATTACACGGAGGCCTCTTCGGTTTTTTCCGCGATAGCGTCATGGACGCGCGCGACCCGTTTGCTTTCACGCAAGCGTTGCAACCCGGCGATCCCTTCTCGCTCGATGCCCAAGGCACGCCCGTCAAGGACGGCCTTAATCGCCAGCAATACGGGGGCAACCTGGGCTTCCCAATCAAAAAGGATAAAACTTTCTTGTTCGTGGCTTACGAAGGATTGAACTCGAATGCACAAGATTCCGTACCCCTGCTGACGAATAGCAACATCTTTGCTCCCACAAACACTCAGCAGGCACTTATTGCAAATCTGGCTGCGCAACCAGCCACGAATATGGTTCCGTGCATTACGACAAATACGGCGAATCCACTTCTCAATCCTATCGTTCTATCCGCTCCAGTGTGCGCGTTTGCCCTCCAGGGCATCTTGACAATAAATCCCCCTCAAGAGCCGGGCAATATTTTTGTTCCACCCATCAAGTCCGCTCTTGATCCATATATCGTGAACCAATTCGAGGTCAATGGAGGACTATTCCCATTTGACACACGCGCCAACGACTTTTCAGCGCGCCTCGATCATCGTTTCAGCGACAGTAATCAAGCTTTTCTTCGCTATGGTTTTGTCCATCTCACCGAATCGGATCCTGACCTACAGGCATTAACAGCTCTTTCCCGCGGAACTTCCGAGCTCGCCTGGGACAGCACCGTGCAAGGCTCGTGGTTCCATCAGTTCAGCGCCTCCACGCAAAACGAAGCCTTCGCCCAGTGGAATTGGTACCAATTTAACGTAAACACCAACGACCTCGGCGGGCCCGGCCTCGACGTTGAGGGGTACGGTTTCTTTGGCCGTGGCATTTTTCTTCCGAGTCACTCGACCGGACGCCGCTATGAATTCGGCGACAACCTAACCCTCATCCGCGGCCACCACACCATCCGTACAGGTTTCGAGGAGTTAATCCGCGGCAACAACACCACTTCGCAAACCTTTTTCGCCGGCCGTTTTGAATTTCTCGAACTTCCAGGCGCTTTGGTCAGCCTCTGCTTGGAAGCTCCAGCGGCCTGCGGCGCCAACACGGCGCCTTCGAGCATAAGCACGCTCCAATCCTGGAGTCTGGGACTGCCCGCATTTTACGAGCAAGGATTCGGCAACCCGCAATACGTGGAGACCCGGCCCTTCACTGCCGGCTATGTCCAGGACACCTGGCAGCTCCGGTCCAATCTGACGCTGCACTACGGCCTTCGATACGAGTTGGATTCGCAGTATGGAGTCTTGCATACCCCCAAGAAAAATTTTGCGCCGCGAGTTTCCTTAGCCTGGGATCCCTTCAAGGATCACAAGACCGTCGTCCGCGCCGGGTACGGCATCTTCTACTCTCCAATTTACGCGCAGATTCCCAGCGTCGTGAATGTGCTCGGCAATGTCAACGGCAAGCGCGTCATCGCCAATACGCTCGTTTCCATCCTCGGCGCGGCCACCGGCAATCCATCGATCCCCGAGACTAGCTCCGCGATAATTTTCCAGACGCTCTATGGTCAGGGACTCACGGCAAACCCGGTCCAGAACAGCATCATTGGTTGTGGCGCGCCGGCTACGGGACAGTTTGCCTGCATCACTCCGGCGGACCTAACACAGTTTGGACTTACTGTTTCCAATTCCGGCCCACTGCCCCCGGGCACAGTACTTTTCGCGGGCCAGCCAGGATACGCGAGTCCCATGGCGCAGCAGGCCTCTCTGAGCATCGAGCGACAAATAGGCGCGGGATTCACGCTCTCTGCGAGCTATATCTTCGTTCATACGACTCATCTTCCCGTTGCTCTCGATTCAAACCTCTTGCCGGGCGCGCCCGTCTGCCCAACCGCGGGCGTCGCGGACTGCGGGCCGCCAGGCGAGGGCGCAAATGGCCTCCCCACCAATGGTCTGCCCTTCCAGGATTGGGGCGCGCCAGAGTGCGCGGCCAATCCCGGCCTGTGCTTCGCGGATCCCACGCACACGATTCTCCAAAACAACGTCTACAGCTCCGCAGCTTCCGCTCTCTACCAGGGAGGCATTCTCGAACTCAAGAAGCGCTTCTCGAATCATTTCATGGTGATGGCGAATTACACCTATAGCAAAGCTTTGGACAATTCCACGGACTTCAACAGCGACTATTCACCGTTTAATGCCACGTGTCTGCGCTGCGATTGGTCTGTCTCTGATTTTGACCAGCGCAATAAAGTCGTCATCGCAGGCGTTTTCGAAAGCCCCTGGGAAAAATCCCGTATCCTTGGCGGCTTCCAGGTTTCTCCCATCTTCAACTACAACGGCGGCCATCCGTTTAACCTTCTCGCCGGCGCCGACATCAACGGCGACGGTCACTTCACCAACGACCGCCCGCCGGGAGACGGCCGCAATACCGGTGTGGGCCCAAACTACTACGATTTCGACATGCGCCTGAGCCGCTCCTTCAAGCTTTATGAGAAGGCATCTCTCCAGTTCACCGCGGAAGCTTTTAACCTGGCCAACCGCACCAATTACGCCAGCGTGAACAATATCGTCGGCGCCGCGTTTGCTCCGCCATTCAACGTCCATGGATTGAAACCAGGCACAGTCCTTAGCGATGGAACAGTGGTCGGGCCCAGCACGCCGCTCGGTTTCACAGCTGCTTTCCCCAAGCGCCAAATCCAGCTGGGGTTTCGGCTCACTTTCTAGCATCAGGGAAGCGGGATGACGGCAGTGTCCCATCGGATGCCGCCGCTTCTCCCTTGGCGCTTGATCTCGTTAATCATCCCCGCGCACCGTCACGCGAGTCGTGCGTTCGCAAGAAGTTCGCAGCCGAATAAAAGAGCTGAGGAGCCTTACTCATGGATCTAAACCTAACCGCCGAAGAGTCAGCGTTTCGCGACGAACTCCGTACGTGGCTCGCTTCCAACATACCCAGGGACTGGGACGAGTGGCGTGAAAAGCCCATGGAAGAATCCTTCCCTTACCTGCGCGCGTGGCAACGAAAGCTTCAGGAAGGCCGCTGGGCTGCCGCTTCCTGGCCCAAGGAATACGGCGGTCGCAGCGCCACGCTGATGCAGCAAGCGATTTTCTGGGAAGAGATGGCCCGCGTCGAAGCCCCTCCCATGGCAAACTCCTTGGGACTCGGTCTCATCGGCCCCACCATCATCGCGTACGGAACAGAAGCCCAAAAGAAACGCTACATTCCAAAAATCCTGAGCGCGGAAGAAATCTGGTGCCAGGGTTTCTCAGAACCGAATGCCGGTTCCGATCTCGCCGGTCTCCAAACCGAAGCCCGCCTCGACGGCAATCACTACATCGTGAACGGCCAAAAAGTCTGGACCAGTTACGGCTGGGTGGGCGACTGGTGCGAACTCGTCGTTCGCACTGACGCGACTGCCGCGAAACACAAAGGACTCACCGTCCTTCTCGTGGACATGAAATCTCCTGGAGTCGAAGTTCGTCCTCTCCGCCAAATGACCGGCGAATCCGAATTCAACGAACTTTTCTTTCGCGATGTTCGCGTTCCTGTTGAAAATATCCTCGGCAAAGTGAATGACGGCTGGAACGTGGCCATCAGTACGCTGATGTACGAGCGGGGTTCCTACGGCGCGCGCCTGCACCTTATCTTCAAGCGCTACATCACACGCCTCATCGAACTTTCGCGAACCATCCAGCGTAACGGGCGCCCCGCGTCCGAAGATCCTGTCATTCGCCAGAAACTTGCCCAGTGCAGCGCGGAAATTGAGATCATGCGCTGCAACCAGATGCGCGCCTTCAGTCGCATCACTGCTACCGGCGTCCCTGGCCCCGAAGGCTCGATCCAGAAAATATTCTGGAGTGAGCTCAACCAGCGCTTCCAGCAAATCGCCCAGGAAATTCTCGGTTCTTACGGCCAGCTCATGGCCGGCGATTCGCACGCCATCGACAAAGGGCTTTGGTCCTACGGCTATCTGCGTACACGCGGAAACACCATCGAAGCCGGCACGAGCGAGGTGCAACGCAACATCATCGGCCATTTCGTTCTGGGACTGCCCAGAAGCTACTAATCCGCACGCTGCTAAGGGGATATTTCATGCAATTCGGTTTGAGTGAGAGTCAGGAGTTTCTGAAAGACAGCGCGCGCAAATTTTTTGCCGGCGAGTGTCCCAGCGCTGAAATGCGGCGACTAATGGAAACAGACACCGCCTACGATGCCGCGCTTTGGTCCAAGCTCACCGACCAGGGCTACACCGGCATCATTTTCCCGGAAGAGTATGGCGGAGTCGGTCTCGGCAAAGTCGAGCTCATGCTGCTGATGGAAGAAGCGGGCCGCGCGCTTTTACCGGGTCCATTTTTCTCAACTGTCGTTCTTGCTGGCTCCGTCCTGGATGCAGTGGCCACACCCGCGCACAAGACAAAATATCTTGCCCCAATCTGCCGTGGCGAAGCTCGTGCCACCGTCGCGATTCTTGAAGCCTCGGCAAACTGGAACCTTCGCGACCTCCAACTGAGCGCCGCTCACGGAAAACTCACAGGAAAGAAATTCTTCGTCTCGGATGCGGCCGTCGCCGATTTTATTTTGGTGTTCGCGCGAAACGGCGTTTTCGTTGTGGATTCTAAAGCCAGCGGCCTGAAAATATCTGCCATGTCCGGAATGGATCTCACCCGCAAACTCTATGTCGTCGAATTCACCGACACTCCCGCGGAGCAAATCTCGGCCGGTTCCGGCGGCCTCGCGCGTACCTTCGATATTGCCACCGCCGCCCTCGCTGCCGAACTAGTCGGGGGAATGCAACGGACTCTCGACATCACGGTCGAATATGCCAAGACTCGCAAGCAGTTCGGCAAGCCGATCGGAATGTTCCAAGCCGTTCAACACCAGTGCGCAGACATGTACTTGGAAACCGAAAGTTCCCGTTCCGCTGTCTACTACGCGGGTTGGGCGCTGGAAGAAAATTCTCCGGACGCTGCCACTGCCGTTTCCATCGCCAAGATGTATGCGAGCGATGCTGCCCGTACCGTCGGCAACCGTGGCATCCAGATTCATGGTGGAATGGGTTTCACCTGGGAAAACGATGTTCACCTATATTACCGCCGCGCAAAAGCATCGGAGACAGCCTTCGGCGATGCGACATTCCACCGCGAGCGCATCGCCTCCATGGTGATCGACTCCGCCGCCGGCTCAGCAATAAGCGCGTAAAATTGCATTCGCCAAATAAGAGAGTTCTTGATCGGTATTCCCTGCCGCACTGGGAGACTTCATGTCCTTCGTCGAAAATAATGGGGCCAAAATCTATTGGGATGAGCAGGGCTCCGGTGAGCCTCTTTTGCTCATCATGGGCCTCAGCTATCCCTCTTATATGTGGCATCGTAGCCGCCCGCTTCTCGCAAAACGTTTCCGCACCATCGCTCTGGATAATCGCGGTGTCGGCCAAAGCGACGCGCCTCCGGGTGTCTATTCCATGCCGCTGATGGCGAGCGACGCGGCTGCCGTGCTCGATGCCGCTGGCATCGAAAGTGCGCATGTGTTTGGCGTTTCCATGGGCGGCATGATCGCGCAAGAATTTGCGCTTCAATATCCCAACCGGGTGCGCTCGCTGATCCTCGGTTGCACCGCCGCAGGTGGTCCCCATGCCGTACAGGCCGAACCGGAAGCGCTGCAAGCTCTCCTTCGCCGAGACGCCACTCCTGAACAAGCCAAAGAAGCCATCATCCCTTTCATATATGACGCCGGTACACCGCGCGAGCGCATCGACGAAGACATGGTCATTAGGATGAAGTGGTATCCCACTACAAAGGGATACATGGGTCAACTACAGGGTATTTTCGGGTGGGAAGCCTACAGCCGCATCGCGCAAATTGCCGTTCCCACTTTGGTTATTCACGGTAAAACCGACCGGCTTGTTCCAGTTGCAAACGCTCACTTGATAGCTGAAAAAATTCCAGTCGCCCAACTCGTCCTGATATCTCACGCCAGCCACATTTTCGAAACCGACCAGCCTGCCGCAGCCCACAACGCCGTTCTCGAATTTCTAATCGCTCACCTTAGCTTGTGACAGGCGTTGGCCTTGTCTCGTCGCCATTACTTCCCGTGTTGGGTCTCATAAAAACAGATCGACTGTTCCGACTGATTGAGCCCGAACGCATCTACCGAATCCCGATATATAAATCGACTTCAGAATCCGCAGGATTTTGCGCTCGCTGATCGTACATTTCGAAGTCCGCTTCTGTACGCTCGATCTCCGCCCAACTCACTCTTCGGCGTGGCCCAAACTCGTTGCCACATTTCGACGACAATCTTTTGTACCGGACCTCTTTCCGAAGTGAATACCGCATACGTCCGCCGGGCACATTCTTCGCTACCATCCCCGCCGGCAGGCTCTCCACTTTCGTCACGCGTGCTCCCAGCACGTAGGTGTACTCCCCGTCTTTGTCGCTCGCATACTCCGTGTACAACGCCACAATGTTTCCGTCCGCTTTATTCGGAATCGCCGCAACCACTCCATCCTTGAATAATCGTTCCCATTGCTTCCCAATGGGCCGCTCCGCCGTCATTTGCTCCGCGTTGCTCGTCCGCACCGCGATGCCAACCACCGTAAATCCTTCCTGCTGCATCACTCTCGGGTTCTTATCCGTTTCGTTTTTCATTTCAGAAAATGTAGCGAACGCACTCGCCGCCACCGCCAGTGCGATCCCTGTCAATCGCATAGCGATTGGAACAACTTTTCGCATCATGGAAGCCTCCCACTACATCGGCGGCGTCCTACTCTTGAGTTTTCAAAACCATTTTTAGAACTCTAACTTTCATCGCCACGAATTGCATCGCTCTCCCCAGAAAACCCGCTCCACGAAATTCAGCATTCCCAACCGGCGCGACAACGGCTTTGCAAAACCCAACTCCATGTACAATGCCGTTGGCTCGCAGTTCCTAACCTCACACCTCGGGAGTATTTCATGGCAATCGACGATTTGACCACTCCGCCGCCGGCATCGCTTCCACTGGACTCCCCGCCGCTAGCTGAGAAGAAATCTCGGTGGCGTAGGGTGCGCGGCTGGTGCTCCCGGCAGTGGGCTGCGATTCGTCCCGGCCGTGAAGCGCGACGTGGCGCCGTTTGGGGAACTTTGGGTGTCGCGGCTGTCAGCGTCATCGTCGGCGGCCTCTACATCCAGACTGGCTTCGGTTATCTCTTCGATTTCGTGTTTTGCATCCTCTTCGCCGCTCTCTTTATCCCCTTGGTCGCCCTCCTCGTAGCGTTACTCCTCTCCATTGCCAGAAAGCTCCCCCGCTTTGCCACCGGCTTGATTGTTGGCTCCTGCATGATTGTGATGTCCCTCTGGGGACCGCCGCAGTTGGGCATTATTATGGCGATTCTAATGGGCCTCGCCACCGGAGTTCTCGGCGCGACCATCGCCACTTTTTTTTGGGGCAATTTTGGCCAAGCCGCGCTGATCAAGAAAATCGTCGTCTCGCTCCTTTTTCTGCTGGCTCTCGCGGGCTGCATCTACTTCGTCTGGCTTTTTGCGTAACGCGGGCTCGATGGACAAGCTCATCTCCTGGAAGCCCCCAGCGGATTCCATGCCCGCGAAACTAGCTGCGCCGGATCCCTCAGCTCCCGGGCCGTTCCACGTATTGAAACTTTTCTATGGCGTTGGCAATGACATTCGCCGCTCTGAATTTGGTCCCAGCGTCGCCATTAAGACTCACACCGTGGACTCTTCCGACTTCTTAAAAGATTTCGGAGGGTGGAAGCGCTGGTCGCGCAAAAAATATTGGGGCTTCGATATCGACAAGCTGCCGCTGAACGCTCGCGTCTGGTATCCCGATGGTCCTGGCCCATTTCCTCTCGCTCTCATCGTGCATGGAAATCACAACATGGCGAATTTTTCCGACCCTGGTTACGCCTACCTCGGTGAACTGCTCGCTAGCCGCGGCATCATTCTCGCCTCGGTCGATGAGAATTTTCTGAACAGCGGCTTGTTTCACGATCCGGAGAAACAGCAAGCCGTTCGCGGCTGGATGCTCCTCGAACATCTGAAACTCTGGAAGGAATGGAATCAGGCCGAAGGCAATCCCTTCCACGGAAAAGTCGATATGTCGCGCATTGCGGTGATGGGCCATTCCCGCGGCGGCGAAGCTGCGGCCACTGCGGCAGCCTTCAATCGCATGAAGTACGCTCCCGAAGACGCCAACATAAAATTTGATTACAACTTCTCGATCAAAGCGGTCGTCGCCATCGCTCCCGTCGACGGCCAGTACAAACCTGCCGGCCAGCCGCGCTGGATCGAAGATGTCAGCTATCTCACTCTGCAAGGCGCGCACGACATGGACGTTTCGTCGTTTGATGGCAGCCGGCAGGCGGATCACGTCCGCTACACGCAGCCCGGGCCCTGGTTCGCGGCTGAGATTTACGCGTATCGCGCGAATCATGGGCAGTTCAATACCGTCTGGGGCAACGACGATGCGGGCAAACCGCTCGGCTGGCTGCTCAACCTAAAACCGCTGATGCCCGGTGACGAGCAGCGCCGCATCTCGAAAACGTATATCTCCGCGTTTCTCGAAGCTACGCTCAAAGATCATCGCGAGTATGTCCCGCTCTTTGAAGACTGGCGCGTTGCTCGCGCTTGGCTGCCGGACACCATCTACTTCAATCGTTACCGGGATGCCTCTTACGTGCCGCTGGCATCGTTCAACGAGGATGCTGACCTCACGACGACGAGCGCGCCCGGGGGCCACATCGAAGGCGAGAATCTTTCCGTTTGGAACGAAGGCAAAATTCCTTTTCGCGACGGTGATCGCGGCTACAACGGCGTCTTTCTCGGATGGAACCGCGCCAAAGACGCTCCTGTCGCAACTTACACGCTTACATTGCCCACTGGTGCGGCTACGAATTGGCACTTGTCTGCAGACTCGACGATTGAACTTTCCGATTGCGCCGCTCGACGAGGACGTCTCGCCCCCCGGCAAGAAAACAAACGACGACAAAGACAAGAAAAAAGTCGAGGAAAAGAAAAAGGATGAGGACAAATCGAAGAAGAAAGACCGAGAATCGCCCGATTTCACGATCGAGCTGGTGACTACCGACGGAGTGATGGCCAGCGCGCCCGTAAGCCGATTCGTGTCCATCCCTCCTCCCTTCAAGGAAAAGCTTGCGAAGCTCGATGTGCTGAGTGACGCGGCTTACAACCAGGATTGGGAAGCGGTGTTCCAATCCGTGCGCGTTCCGCTATCCGACTTTCAATCTGCTGACGGTTCCAAACGGTTTGATCCCACCAAGCTTAGCGTTGTGCGGCTAAAATTCGATCGCACCCCAATGTACAAAATCTGTATCAGTGGAATTGGTTTCGGCAAGCAATGATGTAAGCTGTCACCTCTTTGGAGGCCGCCCATGCATCTTTTGCGCGCTCGTGGCGCGTGGATTTTGTCGCTTGTCATGTTCCTATTTTCCGTCTCTGGCGCTGGCGCGCATGTCACGCGCGTCGAGATTATTTCCCGCACCGACGTTCTTGATGGCCGCGCCTTTGGATTGGCGGGAGCCTACGAGAAAATTGTCGGCCGCGTCTATTTCGCGGTGAATCCGGACAATCTTCACAACCGCTTGATCGTCGATCTCGACAAAACGCCGCGTAATGCACAAGGCGAAGTCGAATTTTCAGCGGACCTCTATCTGCTGAAACCCAAGGACATGAACAAGGGAAATAACGCCGTCATCTTCGAGGTTTCCAATCGCGGCGGCAAAGGAATTCTGCACCTTGTGAACGGCTTCAGTCCTTCCACCCCGGACGGCGAATATGGCGACGGATTCCTCCTGCGCGAAGGCTACACGGTTGCCTGGGTCGGTTGGGAATTTGACGTTGCCGATCACGGCGAAAACCTCAAGCTCTACGCCCCGGTCGCTCACGATGCTGGAGGTAAGGAAATTCGCGGACTGATCCGTTCAGATTTCACGCCCGCCCAAAAAATAGACGACATGCCACTCGGCCATTCTCTGCTCGGACCAACCGGCGGAAAAAGCTATCCCGTCGAAGATCCCGCAAGCGCAAAAAATGTTTTGACCGTGCGCGACACCCCAGATGGGCCGCGGCGAACGGTCCCTCGCAGCCAGTGGAGTTTTGCTCACGCCGTAGATGGCAAACTAGCGGCCGATCCTCATTTCATTCATCTGGAGGGTGGCTTTCAGCCCGGAAAAATCTATGAGGTAGTTTACGAAGCGAAAGATCCTGTCGTTGTTGGCCTCGGCCTCGCTGCTGTCCGCGATTTTCTCTCCTATCTGAAACACGATTCGCAAGCAACAGCGCCAGTGAAACGCGTTTACGCCGTCGGCATTTCGCAGAGCGGGCGGTTTCTCCGCCATTTTCTCTATCAGGATTTCAACGCCGACGAACAGGGCCGCCAGGTGATGGACGGCGTCATCGCTCACGTTGCGGGCGCGGGCAGAGGCAGCTTCAATCACCGTTTTGCCCAGCCTTCGCGTGACGCCCAACCGCTCTCCAGCATCTTCTTTCCGACGGATTTGTTTCCCTTCACGGATCTACCGGAAATCGACCTCGAAACAGGCGAAACTGGCGGGCTACTTGACGCTGCGAACAAGTCTCACACCGCACCGAGGATATTTTTTACAAATACGTCATACGAATATTGGGGGCGCGCAGCGTCATTGATTCACATTTCAGCAGACAGTTCGAGCGACGCAAAACTCGGCGAAAATGTGCGCGCCTATTTCCTCGCCGGTTTGGGGCATTTTACCGTTCCTTTCCCCCCGCACAAATCCATCCCCGGTGCACCAGATTCCGCCGCTCAGCAACTTCACAATCCCAACCCTATTCAGTGGTATTGGCGGGCGCTCATCACGGACATGGACCAGTGGGTGAAAAATGACACGCCGCCACCGCCTAGCACGCATCCCAGGATCGCAGACGCCACGCTGGTGCCCTTGAGTAAATGGGCATTCCCGAACATTCCTGGCGTCAACAAGGCGCATGAAACGAACCTCGCCTACCATCTGGATTTCGGGCCGCAGTGGAAGGAGGGCATAGTCAGTATCGAACCTCCGAAAGTTGGCAAACCGTTTGTCGTTCTGGTGCCGCAATCTGACGCCGATGGAAACGATCTGGGAGGTGTGAGTTTGCCGGAATTGCAGGTTCCGCTCGCCACGTACACCGGATGGAATCTGCGCGATCCGAGTATCGGCGCAGGCGATCTGCGGCTGAGTTTCTATGGGTCCTTCATTCCTTTCGCGAAGACTGCGGCAGAGCGTGCAAAGACCGGCGATCCGCGCCTCTCGATTGCGGAGCGCTATACTTCGCGCGACGAGTACATGGGCAAATTCGCGGAAGCGGCCATGCAGCTCATTCACGAACGCTTTTTGTTGCGGGAAGATTTGCCGGCCTTGCTCGAACGTGGCGAGCGCGAATGGGCAGAAGTCACCGGACAGAAATAGTTTGAGTGGTCGTAACAGGTGGAAAAAATAATTGGAGGAGCAATGAATCGGAATCGCCGGGACGTTTTGAAGAGCGGAAGTCTTGCGTTGCTGGGCGGGGGCTTGTTTCGCCGCATGGACAAGATTGACGGCATGCAGACGCAAGGAAGCGGCGGATCGCTTTCGGAAATTGTGAAGAGCCGCAGCACCGGCGCGAGCGAAAAACTGTTGCTGGGCCCGGCGCCGGGAGCTGAGGGTCCGCCGGAGCCCGCGAAAGTCGATCGCTTGCCGCTGGAATGGAACAAGGCGACAGTCGCTCGCTTCAAGGAGCAGTTGACGCAAAAAAATATTCACGCGTTTGTGGCGCGCGACCAGCTGAATATTATTTATTTGACGGGCTACTGGCACACGCACACGGAACGGCCGCAAGTGCTCTTCATGAACAAGGACGATGCGGACCCGTGGTTTCTTTATCCGGCGCTGGACCGCGATTTGGTGAAAGGCTGGTGGTTCGGCGGCGGCTGGGAATATTTCGACACGAAACACGCCGAAGGCGGCTTCCCGGAGCAAGGGAAAGTCGTCCAGGGGAAGACCGTTGATTTGTTCGAGATGCTCCTCGAAGGAATGAAAGCGAAAGGCATTCAGGGAAGCACCATCGGGATTGACGGAAAGCTGTACGCGGATGAATTGGCAACGGCGAAGAAAGTCCTTCCGAAAATAAAATTTGTGGACGTGAGCGACACGCTGATGGACATGCGCGAAGTAAAAACTCCCGAAGAGCTCGCGTTGACCCGGCGCGCGTACACCTATTTTGACCGCGCCCACGCTTATGCGCGCGACTACTTTCTGACCTACGGAACGGACGTCACGGATTATGAGGTCGCCGTCGCCAGCACGTTTTGGATTAACAATGTGCTGCTCTCGGATTTGGACCTTGCCGGCGGCTTGCCGCACCACGGCGTGGCAGCAACCGTCGAAATCGACTGCCGCGTAGGCCGTCTTTGCGCGTACCCGCATCCGAATCAGCCGCGGTTCAACCGCATCCAGCGCAACATGCCGCTCCAGGTCGATGGCGATGCGTACATCGGTGGCCACGGCGGAGAAAACTATCGCATGTACATAATCGCGGATAGCGCAGGCCAATTCGATGCGCACATGCAGAAACTTTGGGAAGTCAGCCAGCACACCTGCGACATGCAAGTGGAATTGCAGAAGGAAGGAGCAACGTGCTCGAGCGTCGCGTACGAAATTCACAAATACCAGGTCGCGCAGGGAATGCAAGACTACATTTACCATCGCCCGGCGCACGGAGAGGGTTCGGAAGGACACCAGCCGCCGTATCTTTCGCTGGGCGACTACACCGTCCTAAAGAAGAACATGTGCTTTTCCGAAGAGCCGGGACTCTACGATCCCAAAACGGGAGTCGGATTCAACTGGAGCGATCATGTTGTCACCGGCGTGAAGTCTGGATATCGCATGAGTCGCGTCCCGTACTCGAAGGAGTGGAGCTGGGTGAAAATTTGAAGTAATGAGGTAGCGACGCAAAGAAGTAAGGACAGGACGCAGGCGCGGTGGAGCCAGATGCAGTTTCTGCTTGCGGGCGCTGTTGAAATACTTTCCCGCGTTGGCGCTAAGCTTCTGTTTGCGCCGCGTCACGGTCCTGTATGCCCGCTCGACCCGCATATCGCGCCAACGAATGGCGCCGTTCGGCTAAAAGTCTCCGTCATCCATCGATAAAATCGAAGTCCGCAAGTTCAGCCTGCGGAGTATTCGTCGAGGGCGGTGCTGGCGCGCGCGATAAGAGATAGACTCGATGGTGCATGTGCCGAATGGGTTGAGGGGGAATGTGGCTGAGCCGAAGGCGGAGTACGAGAAAAGGCTGGAAAAATACCTGAGCGTCATTGCCGAAAAGGATCGCGTCCACTTACGCGTGGGATACGCGAAGTTGGCGGTCATAGCTTCGGGATTGCTGCTGCTCTGGAGTGTTCTCGCGAACCACCTGCCACCGGCGTTCTGGTTGATTGTGCCGATTGCGGCTTATCTTTTGCTGACGATTTTGCATGGACGCGTCTTACGGGCGAAAGCAAGGGCGAATACGGCGGCGGATTTTTATCGCAGGGGAATTGCGCGAATCGAGGATCGCTGGGCCGGAGGCGGGCAAACGGGAGAGCGTTTTCGCGATACGAATCACGTGTATGCGGAGGATTTGGATCTTTTTGGACCCGGGTGCCTGTTCGAGCTGCTTTCGACGGCACGATTGCCGATGGGTGAGAATCGCCTGGCGAAGTGGTTGTGCGAAGGATCGGAGGTCCGCACGATTCTGGAGCGGCAGAAATTGGTAGAAGAACTGAGGGAGAAGCTGGACCTGCGCGAGGACCTGGCGGTGACTGGAGAGGATCTAAAGGCGCGCATGAATCCCGAGTCCTTGATCGACTGGGCGGAGGGGAAATCGATTTTGCCTGAAGGGGCGTGGCGTGTGATAGCCGCTTTGCTGGCGCTCGCGGCGGGTGCAGGGATCGTCTATTACTTGGAGACCGCTACACTATGGCCGCTTTTGAGTGTGATGGCCGTGGAGGCCATCGTCTTAGCGTGGCTGCGGCGCAAGGCACACACGGTCATCGAAGCAGTGGATTGCAACGCGGAAGGCCTGCTGCTTTTTTCCGAGATTCTGGAAAGGCTAGAGCGCGAGCCGTTAGCTTCGCCGCGCTTGCGTGAATTCGCAGCGGAACTTAAAGGAGAAAACGAGCCGGCTTCGCGAGCGATTCGAAAATTCGCACGGACTGTTTATTGGATTGACGCCAGTGACGGCGTACTTGCGAAGATGGCTGAGTTGCCGTTTCTCTACAGCGTGCAGGTCGGAATGGCCGCGGAGGCATGGCGGAGGCGCTGGGGCACGAAGATTCGGCGATGGGCGGAGCTAACCGGAGAGATGGAGGCATTGCTCTCGCTCGCGGCCTATTCTTACGAGCATCCCGCGGATCCGTTTCCAGAATTTGTTGGCGCGAACGAAGGTCTTGGATTTTTTGACGGCGAGGAATTGGGACATCCATTGATTGCGGCTGATAAAAGTGTGCGGAACAGCGTGCGGCTCGACGCGCAGACGCGCGTCCTGCTTGTGAGCGGTTCGAATATGTCCGGGAAGAGCACGCTCTTGCGCGTCGTGGGAATCAACACCGTCCTTGCGATGGCGGGCGCCCCCATCCGAGCAAAGCGTTTGCAGTTGACTCCGCTGAAGATTGGAACTCGAATCCGAAGCACGGATTCGCTGCAAGAGGGACGGTCGAGTTTTTATACGGAAATCCTGCACATCAGAAAAGTGTTCGAGGCCGCAAACGGGGTGGTGCCAATGGTCTTTTTGTTCGATGAATTGCTGGAGGGAACTAATTCGAAAGACCGGCGAATCGGAGCGGAAGGGCTGATTCAAGGCCTACTCAAGCGGCGAGCGATTGGGATTGTTACGACGCACGATCTGGCGTTGACCGAAATTGCGGCAACTGTGGGAAATGTTATGCGCAACATGCATCTCGAGGACCAGGTAGTGGACGGCAAGATGCGGTTTGATTATAAATTGCGCGACGGAGTGGTGGAGAAAAGCAACGCGCTGGAATTGATGCGGCTGATTGGGCTGGATACGTAACCCAATGCTCGCAGTCCTTCGACGTGCGAAAAAACAAATCAAAAGCGGATCGCTGGCTCCCCTCGGAATGAACCGCTAAGAAAACAATTTCTTCATGCGGCGGCGATGCGGCGGATCAAATCTTCTTGTTCAGCTTTACTTTCAGCGCCAATGGTAAAAGCATCGAGAAGATTGAGCGAGAGCGCGAAATTTAGAGCTTCGTCCTGACGGTCGCGCATTGCACCCTGGCCGAGGATCTTCATCCCAATAATGCCCTTCCCTGCGGCGCGCATTTCCTTGATTACGCTCACGACTGTTTCCGGGTCGGCATCCATCATTGCGCCGATGGGATTGATGCGGACCAAGTGAACTTCCACCCAAGAAGACTTGGTGGCGGCGCGCAGAGCCTCGATGGAGTGGCACGAGCAGCCGTGAGCGCGAATGATGCCCTTCTCCTTCGCTTCGGAGAGCACGTCCATGACGCCTTTGTAGCGATCGGTCCAGTCGGGCTCGGTTAGGCAATGCATCAAGCAAATGTCGAGGTGATCCGTGCCGAGCTCGCGGCGGAAACGGTCGAGATCAGCGCGAGCGGAGGCGCCGTCGCGTGCCCAAGTTTTGGTGAGAACGGTGACTTTGTCGCGCGGAACATGCTTGAGAGCTTCGGCAACGTGAGGATGGCTGCCGTAAGAGTCGGCGGAATCGAAGAAGCGCAGGCCGTGGTTGTAGCCGTTCAAAAGGAGATCGGAAAGACCCTGGACGCCAAGCGCAGTCTGATGGGAATGATGGCCGACGCCAACAGTGCCGGTTCCCATAGCCAGGCGGCTGGTTTGGATGCCGGTCTTGCCGAGAGTGACGGTGTCCGACGCGCTGAATTTGCGAGGAAGGGGCTTGAGGGTGAACGCCCGGGCCAGCCGGGGGAAAGCGTCGGAATGGAGCCAAGCAGCTCCCGCAGCGCAGGCGGAGCGAAGGAGAAATTCTCGCCGTTTCATGCGTCCTCCCCAGAATCGTCCTTCCAGAGGATAGTACACCTACATGGACGGATGAATATGGGCGGCGGTTATCAAGAATTGGAGCGACGCTAGTTAAAAGGCGGATGCTTAATTGAAGGGCGAGGTGGGGGAATTATTTTCGCCGCCTTGCGGGAGACGCGCTTCCAGAGACAGATTCGTGCGAATGAGTGATTCAACCTGGTTCCATACAGCTGGATCACACTCGATTTGGATGTGAGGTTTCATAAAAAGGCGGTCCCACCAGGGATATTGGCCGCAGCTTAGGGGCTTTGCTTTGTAGTCCGAGCGAAAATTGCCAAGGATGCGGGTGTGTGCGGGATTGGCAGCGCGAATTTGCGGTTGGCCGTGGAGCATGCCGTCGAGCTGATAAAAATTGACCGCCTGAGCAACATTGGCGGGGATGACGGCGTCATTTTCGCCCCGCTTGGACACACTATCCACTTGGATGGTGAGAAGTACCGGGATGCCGTCTTTCTCAAGAGCGCGGGCAAGTTCGACAGTTTCTGAGGCGCCCCAACTGTGGCCAAAAATAATGATGTGAGCGTTCTGCTTTTCTTCGGGCGTAAGCTTCCCATCACCATTGGTGTCCAGCAGCCGTAGCACCGCCTGATGCGCATCATTTCCCCGGTGATTCTCAAACGACTGAACGTAAAGTGCGGAAGCATATTCTTCGCGTAACCGCTCGACCAGTTGAACTTCGGTGTGCACGCGATCATCATGGCGAACGTAGCCGCCGACAAATCCAATCACGATAACGGGTGGAATCGAGGAATCACTTGCAGGGGTAGCTGAAGGCTGAGAACCCGCCTCACCAGAGACGAGAACCACAGAAAGAAGCAAGAACAAGACCCGCATCGAGGAAAGCATTCGCTGCACCGCGACAGGCAAGCTACATCAGTACAGATGAAATGGACAAGACTAAAGTTGCGCAAAATGAAAAAGAAGAAAATGGTACGAGGAAGCAGGGAAAAATAGGAGAAATGCCTTAGTACTCACAGGACCAGCTTTGCCCTGGCCTAGTTTACGGCATCGGACTAAACGACACCGCCATCGCGCGAGTGTTGCCCGAAGGCAAGTTGTTGTTGGCAGCAGTTGAACTATCGCTGTGCATCCGAGCCGCCTCCAGCAGAGCCCAATCGTTCTTGAAATCCGGCATAATTTCGCGGCTGTGCTTGGGACTCTTCAAATAGTGATCGGCGCGCGCAAGAGTCAGCGCGTACGCCCACTGTGTATCACTGCCAAAGGCAAAAATATTGCTTGCGCTAAGGCCGAGCCTCGAAGGCTTGCCGCCTTGCGAGAGTTCTAGCCAAAGGCTTCCATTGCCATCGACGGAGAGCGTTCCGTTGCGATCGAGGTACTTATACAAACGGCCGAGAAAATCGTAGTTAGGAATGATTTCGCGGCTTATGGCCTCGTTTGTCAAGGATCCAAAAGACTCGCGGTATTGCTTCCATTCCTTCGTGGTACCCACAAGATCGGCGCTCTCTTGACTAACAACCGCTTCAAGTTGCTCTTCGCGCGAGACGTCGTTCTCTGCTTTCGCTTCCCGGATTTCAAGTCTGATGTCCGCCACTTCCGCCGTCGGATGCTGCTCTAATTCATGCTCGGGGTTAAAGCGCCCCGTAAGCAGGTAAGACGCGGCCATGAAGGGCAGTTCGTGGTCTGCAAAAAGGATCATCGGCACGAGCAGCTTTTTAGAGTGGTACAACTGCTCCGTTGCGTTGCGGCACTCGGTGCTGCGTTTGATCGTTCCGGGGAGCTGCGCGAAATGCAGAACTCGAAGATGAGCTTCCGGATGGCGCTCGCCAAAATGTGTGAAGGAGCGCGCGATGGCTTTCGGCGTGATTAAGCCGAAATCATTAAGATAATCGGCCCTGGCCGCGTGGGGATAATAAGTGTTAAGGACTCGACGGGAAAATGTGGCACAGTTTTTCGTGATGCCGTTAAAGTGATTCTGGTTCGGAAGAGAATTGAACTCCGCGATCAGCGCGCTGTCCTGCTCGATAGATGTTTCCACCACGAAAATATAAATACTGCGCTCTAAAGTGGCTCCAACCATCTCGCGCCATTCCGCTTTCCCGCTCGTGCGGCAAGTGGGGCTGTCACAGTAACCGGCAAGAAATTTTGTGCGGTACCTTTCCTCGAGAGCATGCTTGATTTTTTGCGAGCCAAAAAGCGGCCGGTTCTGCGGGTCCTCGACACCATATAAGTAAACCGACAGCGGCACGATGTTCCACTCAAATGGCTGATCCTCGCCCAAAGTAGTGTAGTTGCTCATCACCGAGCCTTGCTCGTCAGGACGGCACAGGCGGAGCTTTACAGGCGATTCCGCGCAGATTCGCGAGAAATATACGGCGCTGTGCCCGGATCCCGAGATTCTGGCAAAGCTTGTATCCAAGGACTCGTTAAGAAGCACCCCCACATCTCCATAAGCCGGAGACAAGCCTAGGCACACATAGACGAGTACTAGGACCGCAGCTGATCGGATCAAGATCCTTAGCTTCGCAGCCTGGAGGCAGGCCGATGCGATGTAACTCCGGATTGAAGCCAGCTCGAGCACCGCGATCGGTCTCCTTTCTGCCGAAGGCTCAAGCTACAAGTTTAGCCTACCGGGGTGAATCAAGGGATTGGTGTACGGGGCGGGCTAATAGTGCTTTAGGCAAATAATAACCCGCTCCAAAGGACAGGCCATTTTCCGTAACCTATTGAAACAGAATGACATATCTTAAATAGGACGCTTAATGGCGGAGTCGGGTTGCCCCGCGGCGGTGCGGCGTTTGCCCCATCGATGGGGGATTCAGACGAATACATCCGATTGGGAAGGTGTGGCGGAACCCACTGAAAAGAACCTATATGGGCGAAGGACCGTCACTGCAGAGAATCGGAACCGGCGACCGCAGGAATTTATTGAGGTTCTGGGCATGACTCCGGATATTGACAGGAAGAGGTTCTCCTCGCGAGCCAATCCCAAAAACACTCAGGATACTTCCATAAGGTCACTTCCATTTTGGCCAGAGCGGATATTTCCACTCCGCGTCGTCCGGGCAGACGCACTTTTTGAAGGACAGCCAAAAGCCATGCTTTGCTGGAGATAAGTCGTCTGTTAGAATGAAAGGCTCAGTATTGCAACTTCTAGAGCAAATTTCTGGCTGCACAGACAGCCTAAGTAGGAAAAACAATGGCACTGAAGTGTGAACTTTGCAGTAAAGGGCCGCATTTTGGCAACGTAATCAGTCACGCGAACAATACAAGGCGTAGACGGTGGAATCCGAATCTGAAGCGTGTCCATGCGTTGGTGGACGGCGCCAGAAAGCATATTCGAGTTTGCACGGCCTGCATCCGCGCGGGCCGCGTCAAGAAAGCGGCCTGAGCACCACACCTTGAACCCTTCCCAAGCCAAGATCAGCGTGGCTGTGCGTTCGCACAGCACCCTGCATGGGCTGGCTCGCGCTGCGGCGTTGTTGCCCGTGGTGGCCATGGCGCTCGCCTTGGGCGCGGGCTGCAAGCAAAAAGCCCAGCCTTCACCCGACGTGTGGGCCGTGGTGAACGGGCAAGAGATCAAACGCGATGATGTGGACAAGTACTATCGGACGCGCGTGAATCCCGACGGGCAGGAGCCTTCGCAAGAAGAAGCTCTGTCGCTAAAATTAAACGTTCTGGAAGAGCTCATCAATAATGAGATCCTTCTTGAACGGGCAAAAAAGCTGAACCTCGAAGCAAGCGACGGTGAAGTGGAAGACAAATTCACCGAAATGAAGAGTCCCTACACCGAAGACGAATTCCAGAGACAGCTGAAGGATCGCGGCGTCTCGGTCGACGATTTGAAGCGGGACTTGCGAAGACAGCTGTCCATCACGAAACTCTTAAACCGCGAAGTGGTGGCGAAAATTTCGATCACCGACCAGGACGTCACCGACACTTACAACGCGAATAAAGCGCAATTCAACGTTGTAGAGCCCCGCTATCGCATATCCGAGATCGTTGTCACACCCCGCAAGGAACCGCAGATTCGCAATCTCAAGAATGACGACGCGACCAACGAGGTCGAAGCCGAGCGCAAAGTGAAAATGCTCGAGGACAAACTAAACAGCGGCGCAGACTTCGCGCAACTCGCCATGGACTATTCCGAGGACATGAACTCCTCGGCCATGGGCGGAGACCTGGGGTATGTGCCGGAGTCGGCGCTGAACCAGTCTGATGCGACTCTAAAAAGGATCGTGATGGGAATGAAACCCGGGCAGGTGAGCCCGCCGCTTCCCATTCAGTCGAAGGAAGGTCCGCGCATCGTTATTTTGAAACTCATCACGCGCGAGTCGCCCGGACAACGCAATATTTCTGACCCGCAAGTGCAGCAGACGATTCGTGACACTCTGCGAAGCCACAAGGAACAACTGCTGCGCGCCGCGTACCTGACGATAGCGCGTGACGACTCTCGCGTGACGAATTACCTCGCACAACAAGTGATCGAAGCCGCCGGCAAGCTGCCCGATGCGGCGAAGACGGACTTCCCCTCCAAGTCTTCCGGGCACTAATTCTCTAACCACCGATTGCAGCAGCGTTCCCGCCCCTTTCCCCATGGCAGCTCAGGAAACGATGCACAGTGCATCGCCTGCATTGACCGGCTGGCCTTCTTTGACGTGAAGCCGCTCGACAGTGCCACTTTTCGGCGAGCGAATTTCGTTTTGCATCTTCATCGCTTCCACAACGAGCAAGCCCTGGCCGGCTTCGACTTTGTCACCTACTTCGACTAGCACGCGAACGACTTTGCCGGGCATGGGAGCGACGACTTGCTGGCGCCCCTCCACTTCGAGCACGCCATGACGCCGACCACGCCACGCGCGAGGATCGGCAACTTCGGCCGTAAATTCCTGCAAGCCGGTCTGCAGTTTGAGAACACCGTCCGTCGAGTGAGTCACGCGAACTTCGTACGATTGACCGTCGAGAAGCAGGGAGAACGTGTTGGCGTCGATTTCGACGGCATCGGCATCGACAGGTTGGCCATCGAGCGTGATTTTCCAGCGTCCCCCGTCGCGTTCGAGTTCGACAATGCACAATCTCTTCCCGGATGGGCCTGTGAGCTGGACTTCAAATCTCATGGCAGGCGATCCAACTGTTGGCGCCGGCCTTCTTGCTTCCAACGAGAAAATGGAGAAGATTCCTGGCTTTGCGAAAAAGCTCGGGAATGTTTGTCTTGCTGCTCTGCTTGCCAGAGAGCAGCGGCGATGGCTGCCGCCTCGGAGGCGCGATCCGTCTTCGGATCTTCCTGCGGAGAGTCTGCGGGGGATGGCGCTCGCTGAAGCAAATCGTCCAGCCACTTCGTGTGGATTTCTCCGCGAAGAAAATCAGGTTCAGCGAGAATGCGGCGGAATAAACCGGCGTTTGTCTTAATGCCGGTGACGGTGTACTCCTCAAGAGCCCTGCGAAGTCGAGCAATGGTTTCCTCGCGGCTGTTGCCCCAGGCGATCAATTTACTCAAAAGAGGATCGTAGTCCATCGGAACAGTCCAGCCTTCGTAAACGCCCTCATCAAGGCGTATGCCGGGGCCGCTCGGTGCATGTTGCGAAAGAATCTTTCCGGGCGAAGGGAAAAAATTGTTGTCTGGATCTTCAGCGTAGAGGCGCACTTCCATGGCGTGTCCGCGCGGCGTGATCGTCTCCCAGGCAAACGGAAGCCGATGGCCGGCGGCGATGGCAATTTGCAGCTTTACCAAGTCGAGCCCTGTGACTTGCTCCGTAACGGGATGTTCGACCTGCAAGCGCGTGTTCACCTCGAGAAAATAAAAATTGAGATGGGCGTCCACAAGGAATTCCACGGTCCCGGCGTTGACGTAGCCTCCCGCGCGCGCAAGTCGAACCGCGGCGTCACCCATTTTCTTGCGCAGTTCCGGAGTGATGACAAGCGAAGGAGCCTCCTCAATCACTTTTTGATGGCGCCGCTGAACGGAGCATTCGCGCTCGCCGAGTGAGACGACGCGCCCGTGAGAGTCCGCCAGGATCTGAATCTCAATATGACGCGGCTTTTCAAGATACTTTTCCAAATAAAGGCGCGAGTCACCGAAGGCGTTGAGGGCCTCTGACGAAGCGTCCCGCCAGGCCGGCGCAAACTCAGAGTCGCGCGTGACGACGCGCATGCCCTTTCCGCCGCCGCCAGCAACGGCTTTTAATAAAACGGGATAGCCCATGTTTTGCGAGAGGGCCTGGGCATCATCCGGATTCTCAATGGGATCGTTCGCGCCCGGAACGGTTGGCACATCCGAGCGGCGCGCCAGCTGGCGGCCGGCGGTCTTCGAGCCGAGAGCGTCCATGGCTTCTGCGCTCGGGCCGATAAACGTGATCCCCGCCTCCGTGCAAGCGCGTGGAAGCGCTGCGTTTTCTGCGAGAAAGCCGTAGCCAGGATGAATCGCATCGCAGCCAGAACGTCGCGCCGCATCAATTATCTTTTCGATGCAAAGATAACTCTCGCGCGAGGCAGCGGGGCCAATCGGATACGCTTCGTCGGCAAGGCGAACGTGCAGCGATTTGCGGTCGGCCTCGCTGAAAACCGCTACGCAGCGAATGCCCAACTCGCGGCAGGCACGCAGAATGCGCACGGCGATTTCGCCGCGATTGGCAATCAGAATTTTCCGGAACATGGACCTTTGGTGTTGCTCCGGGATTCTAGCATGAGGCATCTTGCCGCCAATCGCCTGGCGCGTTCATGGTGTCTAATTGCTTGAGGTGTAGCAACCGTGGAAAGTCGCGGACAAAAAGGAAACATTGACACTTGTCAGACACATGTGGAAGAATGTCTGACAGACCGCAGGAGGCTCGCATGGCCACGCAAAGAATTTCGGTGCGCGTTCCAGACAAGGTTGCGCGGCGTTTAAAAGAACGATCCAGGATGACGGGCGCTGGTGAATCAGCCGTCGTGCGAGAAGCGCTGGAGGAGTATCTCTCAAAGAGCCCGGACGAGCAGACTGCTTATGACATCGCTCGAGAAGCGGGCTTGATCGGTTGCGTGCAGGGCGCTCCGAAAGATCTCAGCACCAACAAACGGCACTTCAAAGGGTTTGGGAAGACAAAGTAGTGCGCGTTCTGGTGGATACTGGCCCACTCGTAGCAATCCTCTCACCCCTTGATCACTTCCATGAAGTCTGCGTTAGAACGCTGGCAAGTTTGAAAGGTCCTCTGCTGACTTGCTGGCCCGTCATTACGGAGGCGGCATGGCTGCTTCGCGATTATCCGCGCGCTTTCGAGAACCTGCTGGGAAGCACGAATGGGGGCTTCCTGGAGGTACTTCCCATCACCGGAAAAGATTCCGGCCAGATTGTGGATATCCTGAAGCGCTATGCAAGCCTGCGCCCGCAATTTGCCGATGCCACGATTGTGCACCTAGCGAATCGAGAAGACATCCGGACGATTTTCACACTCGACCGGCATGATTTTTCAGTTTATCGAAGCGCGCGCAAGCGAGCTTTCCGGATCTTGCCCGAATAGGGCGAATCCTCGCGCTGTCCTCGCGACCACGCATACGATCCCCGCGGAGAGCGCGAAGAAGCTCCAACTCAAAGAGGAATGTTGCCGTGCTTCTTGCGGGGGTTAGTGTCGCGCTTATTCTCGAGTGCGCGAAGAGCACGGATAATGCGCGGACGCGTTTCGGAAGGCTCGATGATAGCGTCGATATAGCCTTTTTCGGCCGCCACGAAAGGATTGGCGAAGCGGTCGCGAAATTCGGCGATTTTTTCCTGACGGAGTCTGTCGCGGTCGGCCTCGGGAGCTTTATCCAGCTCGCGCTTGTAAACGATATTCACCGCGCCCTCAGGACCCATGACCGCAATCTCCGCGGAAGGCCACGCGAAGTTGGCATCGGTGCGGATGTGTTTGCTGGCCATGACGCAATACGCCCCGCCATAGGCCTTGCGCGTAATCACCGTGATTTTGGGAACGGTGGCTTCCGCAAAAGCGAAAAGCAGTTTCGCGCCATGTTTGATGATGCCGCCAAACTCCTGCTGCGTGCCGGGCAGAAATCCGGGAACATCCTCAAAAGTGATAAGCGGAATATTGAAAGCGTCGCAGAACCGTACAAAGCGTGCAGCTTTGAGCGAAGCGTTGATATCGAGAACGCCAGCGAGGAACGCCGGCTGATTGGCCACGATGCCGACAGGGCGGCCCTCTAGCCGCGCGAAACCTACGACTATATTCTTAGCGAAGTGCTCATGGACTTCGAATAAATATCCATCGTCGACGATCGCGTGGATGGCGTCCTTCATGTCGTAAGGTTTTTGAGGCTCATCCGGCACGAGCGAATTCAAGGATTCTTCGCGGCGGTCCGGCGAGTCCGAAGACTGCCGTCGCGGCGCATCGTCGACATTATTCGAAGGGAGGAAACTCAACAGCTCGCGAATCATTCCAAGGCAATCAGCGTCGTCCGCGGAAACGAAGTGCGCCACGCCGCTCTTTTCGTTGTGGGTCATGGCGCCGCCGAGCTCTTGCTTGGTGACTTCCTCGTGGGTAACGGTCTTGATGACGTCGGGCCCGGTCACGAACATGTAGGAAGTTTCGCGCGTCATAAAAATAAAATCCGTAATTGCTGGGGAATAGACTGCGCCCCCCGCGCAAGGCCCCATGATGGCGCTGATCTGCGGAATCACACCGCTGGCAAGCGTGTTGCGCAGAAAAATATCGGCATAACCAGCAAGCGAAGCCACACCTTCCTGTATGCGTGCGCCGCCGGAGTCATTGAGGCCAATGACCGGAGCGCCAGCCCGCATTGCAAGATCCATGATCTTGCAGATTTTTCGGGCGTTTGCCTCTGATAGCGAGCCGCCGAATACCGTGAAGTCCTGCGCAAAAACGTAGACGAGGCGGCCATCGATGCGGCCATGGCCCGTGACGAATCCGTCGCCGGCGGGGCGCTGTTCCTGCATTCCAAAATCCACGCATCCATGGCGGACAAATTTGTCCAGCTCTTCGAAAGTGCCTTCGTCGAGAAGCAAATGGATGCGCTCGCGTGCGGCGAGCTTGCCCGCTTTGTGTTCGCGCTCGCGGCGTTCGGGGCCGCCACCGGCTTCCGCCTCCGCGGATTTGCGGCGCAATTCCTCCATGCGATTGTGATGCTTTTCCTTCGCGCTCGCGGCAGCGTTTTTCTCAGGCAAGCTTTCCTCCGGGAGTATCAGGCTCTTTTTTGCCGAAAATGCGAACAGCAAGATGCGTGGCAAGCCAAACCGTGCCCAGCAAAAGGACGACGCCTAGAAGCAACTCCGCGCAGATCGCAGCGGCACGCTGCAGGGGCGACTCAAGAGACGTAACATAATCCGTGGCTTGCACCAAAATGAACATCGCGCCCAGAGTCATCCCTACGATGAGCACCGTGGTCAAGATCGAGCCGAGGACCATTTTCATGAGATTGGCGCGGCCCAGCAAAGCCGCAGAAAGAAGGATAACGCAACTGAGCGAAAAGCAGAACGCGGCAGCGAGGCGGCAACGCGGATTTGAACCATCGGCGCAAGTGCTTCAGAGCATACAGAAAACGTTCCAAATTCAGCGCAAACGATTCAAGCCTTAGCGCAAGCCGGACCAATCGTCAGCGACAAGAATCGAGTCGCTCGGATTCGAAGGGTCATACTTCACGCTGGCGGGCTGACCCGCAACAAGCCGTTCAAAACGGATCTGCCCTTCAAGGCCGGTAATGTCCTGCGCCGTGTGGTAAGTGACACCGGAAATCGCGTAGCTATAGGTGACGAGGTGCCGGGGTCTCAGATCGACAATGGGACGCGCACGGGAACCAAAAAGTTTTCTTTGGGCTTCGCGCGGCTCGGGTGGGTGCTCCGCCAACTCAACAACTTGCCCTTCCGCGATGCGCCCGATCTGATTCAAGTGCAGGCGCCGCCTTCGCTCCACGTCCTCAGGCTCTTCCGCCGGATGAAAGAACGCATAGGCAATCATCAGGATCGCTGCGATGGCAGCGCCAGCCATGGCAAGAACAACTTTCCAGTCCGCGAACAGAGCTTTCAACTAAAAATCTCCATGGCTACAAACGAATTGTGGAATGACCAAAACACACGCACCGGCAAGCCGGAGATCACAAAGCACAAGAAAATGGCTGGTCGCCGGAAGCGCCCCACAGGTGTGTATTTTACCGAAAGAGAAGCCGCGCTGTGAAACTACGTATGTGCGCCTTGCACTGGATTGCGCAACACGCCAACACCACCGATGCTGACCTCGACGGTGTCCCCCGCGACGAGCGGTCCGACGCCAGCTGGCGTGCCGGTGGCAATCAAATCTCCTGGGAAAAGTGTCATCACCCGAGAGATCCAGCGGACAAGAAACGCGACCGGGTACGACATCAGCGAAGTGCTCCCGGATTGCCGGAGCGCCCCATTCACGTGCGTCTCCACCAAGACATTGGCTGGATCGAGCTGCGTCTCAATATGCGGTCCAACGGGACAAAACGTATCAAAGCCTTTGGCGCGCGTGAACTGCACGTCGCTCTTCTGCAAATCGCGCGCGGTCACGTCGTTGAGACAGCTATAGCCGAGCAGATAGGAGACCGCGTCGTCGGAGTCTTTGAGATCCGAACAGCGCCGCCCAACAATAAGCGCAAGCTCGCCTTCGTGCTCCACGCGTTGAGACTGCGGCGTAAGAACGATTGCCTCGCCGGGACCAATAATCGCCGAAGGCGGCTTAAGGAAAATAAGCGGCTCTTTGGGCACTTCATTGCCAAGCTCTGCCGCGTGCGCCGCGTAATTGCGCCCCACGCACACGATTTTTCCGGGATCTACAGGAGCGAGCAGACGGACGTCAGCAACCGGCCAGTTTCGCGAACCGTGTGACCACGAACTCCACGGCGCGCCGGAAATGTCGCGGATATTATCGCCCTCGATTACGCCGTAAAGGGCGCTGACTGGCAACTGGGCGGAGGCACTATTTGGAAGGAATCGGCAAAATTTCATTCGCGATCAGCTCGCATTAGGATTGGGATGAGATGCGTGCGACGCACGGGCCCGGCGGATGATGGTCCATATCCAGGAAAGAGAAACCACGAGCATGTACAGTACAGCGCCAAGCATGAAAATCTGAACGGCGCCGAAGCGCTCCGCAAGCCCTCTGAAGTCCATGCACAGAATACGGTAGGCAAGGCTGAAGAGGAGCCACGCGACGAGACTCGAAGCGAGCAAATTACCAGGCATGCGCCAAAATCGCACCACCGGAATCAACGCGACAAGGCCAAGCAGAACCACTGCTACCAGATTGCGTGCCAGCGCAAATCGGTCCAGGGACGGAACATGATTGGCAACGATCACCCATCCGCTGAATACAACCGATAGGATGATCCCCACATAGATACCGGTACGAACCGACGCATTCCGCAAAACGTGGAACGGCTCATACGCCGGCAAGTCTGCACGAACGGTCATGAAGCGATACGCTCCCAAGTGTGATGCGATGTAGAACCCGAGTCTACGGAGAAGGTTTCGCGACATCCACCGCAGCGGCCGCGCTGGCATCACTTTCATTGCCAGCACGATCGAAGGCTGTCACGCAGTACCAGTAGCGTTTGCCGGGCTCAACAGACGTATCACGATACGCCGGCGCAAGCAACAAGTCCGCCGTGATAAGCGCGCCCCTCGTGCCCTCTTGTTCACTTCGATAGACGCGATAACCTGCGAGGTCGGTTTCAAGATTTATGGACCACGAAAGGTCCACGAGCACGGAGCCAGGCGTAGCACCGGAGAGAACAGCGGCAACCAGATTTTGCGGTGCCGCAGGGGGAAAAGTGTCACGCGGAGAAACGATTGCTGCGGCGGAGTCGGAGGACTCAAGCGGGTTGCCGTCCACAAGCACGACGCTCCTGACGATATAGGCATAGGTCTTGCCAAAATCAAAAAGCGTATCTCGGTATGTGTTTTCGTCCGACGGAGCGAGCAAAGTCAGCGGCGATTTCCACTTCGCCTTCGAGATGTCGGTTGCAGCCGCTTCGGCTGAAGTTGGGTCGAGCTCGCCGCGATATATCCGATACCCGGAAAATGCGCTGAGCGCATCGCCGCCCGAGGTAAGCGTGGGAGCCATCCAGTTCAATTCAATCGCGGATTCAGTGACGCGTCCCTCCAGATTCGCGATAGCTGCTGGCACAGGATACATACGCACGAAAACGGCGTTGGAGTCTCCCGAAGCGCGTTTTTGGGAGGCCCGCGTTCGAATGACATAGACAAGCGCTCCCCCGGGGTGCGCGCGCGTCTCTGCTGGCGCGACGGGATCGATGAATTTCACATGCCCTTCGGCGATGTAATTTGCCACCAACGAACCCGGAATCGTGTAAACAACGCGCATTGATTTTGCGTCGGGCGAACCATCGGGCTTCGGAGTGCCCCTAACAATTTCGACCGCGGGCGGGGAGGCAAGGCGATCACCGGCGGCGGTCTTCGAGGGCAGCGTGAAGATAAGTTGCACGCCATCGCCGGCTTGGTGCGCAGCGAGATCGGTAATCGCCGTTGGAATCGGTGGAACAGGCGGGGTAGGCTCGCCGGGCGCGCCACAACCGGCGACAGCGAGAAGTACCATCACTGAAATTCGAAATGCGAAACTCGCAAAGCAGGCGCGCTCCAAGTCGCGCGATACGGCGTTCCGCAAGTTTCGAATTTCCATTTTCGATTTTCGGAGTTTACAGAATATAGCGGCTCAAATCCTGATTCTTGACGATATCCGCAAGCTGCTTGGTTACGTACGCGGCATCGACCTTCACGTTCTTTTTCTTCAGGTCCGGCGCTTCAAAGGAAAGCTCATCAAGCACTTTTTCGAGAATGGTATGGAGCCGCCGCGCCCCGATGTTTTCGGTCGACTCGTTTACGCTGGTGGCGAACCGCGCGATGGCCGCGACCGCATCCTCGGTAAAGTTCAGCTTCACTCCTTCGGTTTCGAGCAGCGCCACATACTGTTTGATGAGGGCGTTTTTGGGCTCCGTAAGAATCCGGATGAAATCTTCTTCCTTGAGCGATTGCAGCTCGACGCGAATAGGCAAGCGGCCTTGCAGTTCGGGTATAAGGTCCGACGGTTTCGAAACGTGGAAAGCGCCGGCGGCGATAAACAGAATGTGGTCGGTGCGAATCATCCCGTAGCGCGTATTAACGGTAGTGCCTTCAATAATTGGCAAAATATCCCGCTGGACGCCTTCGCGGGAAACATCCGGTCCATGGCCCGATTCGCGGCCGGCAACCTTGTCGATCTCGTCGATAAAGATGATTCCCATCTGCTCGGCGCGCTCGACAGCAATTCTTGTGACCTGGTCCATGTCCAGCAGCTTATTTTCTTCTTCTTGAATCAAATATTCAAAAGCGTCGGCTACGGACATCTTGCGCTTCTTTTTCTGCTGCCCAAAGATACCGGAAAGATTGGAGAACATGTCCTTCATATTTACGTCCATGTCCTCAACGCCCTGATTCGAGATGATTTCAAACGAAGGCATGGAACGTTCGCGTACCTCCAGGTCCACCATGCGCTGATCGAGCTTGCCTTCGCGGAGCTGCACCCGCAGTTTTTCTCGCGTGCGCTGCGTCTGCTCGCGCTGCGCTGCTGCTTCCGCCTCCGTCGTACCGGGAGCGGGCGGCGGTGACGGCGGGAGCAGGAGGTCGAGAACGCGTTCCTCGGCGGCTTGTTCCGCGCGGTCCGCCACTTCATCCAGCTTTTCTTCGCGAACCATATCAATGGAAGTTTCCACGAGATCGCGAACCATCGATTCCACGTCGCGGCCCACGTAGCCCACCTCGGTGTACTTCGAGGCTTCGACTTTAACGAAAGGGCATCCGGCCAGACGCGCAAGCCGGCGCGCGATTTCCGTCTTGCCTACACCCGTTGGACCAATCATCAAAATGTTCTTGGGAAGGACGTCCTCGGCGATCTCCGGCGGAAGTTTCTGCCGGCGCACACGGTTGCGCAGAGCTACAGCAACAGCCCGCTTGGCCGCGTTTTGCCCAACAATGTATTTATCCAGCTCCACAACGATCTCGCGTGGAGTCATATCGTCGAGCGCCGGGAGAAGTTGCTCTTCTTCTACCGGCGCGGCGCCGTTGTCGCCGGGCATAAAGACAATTTCCTTATCGGTCTTGCTGCTCATGAAATGTCCAATCCCTTGATGTACAAACTTATCGTGTACAAGCTTTTTTTGCGCTCAGACTCTTGGGCTGCGAGCCCCTGCCGTGCAATCCGTTTGATGCGCGAAAACGGCCTCGCGTATTATCGCGCGCCCGCTAGAGCTCCTCGACGGTAAAGTTCGCGTTCGTGTAGATGCAAATCTCGCTGGCGATACGCATCGCTTCCATGGCCAAATCCTTCGCGCCTAGCTTCGAATGCTTCATCAAAGCCCGCGCTGCGGCCAGTGCATATGTCCCTCCGGAACCGATGGCGCACAAACCGTCATCCGGCTCGATAACGTCGCCATTCCCAGAAAGCAGAAATGTACCTTTGGAATCGGCAACAATGAGCAGCGCCTCGAGATGCCTCAGTGCGCGATCCTTGCGCCACTCCTTGGCAAGCTCTACAGCGCCCTTCTGTAAATTGCCGGAGTGTTCCTGAAGTTTGCCCTCGAATCGCTCGAAGAGCGAAATCGCATCCGCAGTAGAACCAGCAAATCCCGCGATGACCTTATCGTTGTAAAGCCGCCGCGTCTTCCGCGCCGTATGCTTCATCACATGATCGCCCATGGTTACCTGGCCATCCGCGATCAGCACGGCCTTATTGTCTTTGCGCACGCACAGCACTGTAGTGCCATGCATCTGCGCGCTTCCCTGGCTGTTACGCATCCATCCATTATACAGCGGCAGCGGAATTATGCAGCGGTAGGGCCGCGCCAACGCATGCGAAGCGCGCCGGGGCAGCGAACGGCCCGCCACTCACTTTTTTGTGCAATATATGCCCCAGCTCCTATGCAGGGGGCGGCTGCGGCGCAGCCGGTGGATTCTCTCCCTGAGGCTTTTCGGGAAATGTTTGAAGATGATCCTGGAGGGCTTTCACATTCCTCCGCAATGTCTCAAGGCTTGCGTTTAGCCGATCGATTTCTTTTTGTTTTTCTACTTGCTGTCCCGCCGGAACATCCAGCTGCTCCTTTTGCAACTTATTAATAACCACCGTTTCTTCCTGAATGTCATCCAGTTCGCTCTTAAGCATTTTCTTGGTTTCTTCTGGCGTGGCTGGCAGTTTGATATCCAGCGGTGGTTCCTTCTCGGGCTTTGCGGCCGCTTTACGCGCGGCCTCCTTTGCGGCGGCGTCCGCCTCGGCGGCCCCCTTAGCTTCCTTTTCCGCCTCATAGTCGTCTGCGGGTGTTCGTAGCACTACTCACTTCATCGTTCGTCCAAACTTTGCGCCTCTTGACGGGCAGTGCGCCAATCGGTGCAGCTGGGTCGGGAACAGGCTGTGAGCTCGGTGGAGTTGTCGGGGAAGGAGGAGGCGGCGGGGGCTGTGACTGCGATTGCTGCTGTTCTTGCTGCTGGGCCGTAACTACCTCACATCTCAATTGAGCCAAGAGTAGCGCAGCAACAAGAGCAAGACCGGATGCACCAAGATTCTGAGAGGGCTTACGGAGATTCATTCGAAGTCCTATTTTTACTGTCGAATTTCGCGAAAGGACAGAATTTTATAGGTCAGCGGGCTTCCGCCCGCTGTATCCAGCCACAATTGTAAAGAATGCCGTTGCCGTGCCCTGCGTTGCTGAAGGTCGCGGACCCCAATCCAGGGCCGGGCAACAGAGTCCCGGAAAAATTGCGAGTTTGGGCCACGAACATCGCCCCGTTAAATGTGCCGCCTGTCGCGCTCGAATTTGCTTGGACCGAACCTTGTCCGACGACTAGAACGATTCCATTCCAGCTAGAATCGGAAGTGTAAGTCAGAGTGCCCGTTACGATGAGGAGTCCGTAACCGTTGAATCCACCCGTCAGAGTGAAGTCACCTTGAACGAAAATCGACATGGGGTTCGTGGGCGACATTGCTGCTGGCAAACTCGTCTGGTCTGCGGGCCCGGCGATCCGCACATCAGCGTACGGCGCGAAGCTCTGCACATAAGCGTCGAGTCCGCTGGGTGTTTGGATACTTGTAGGGAGCGACCCGCCAAGATTGGTCACGCTCGGAGAAGAAGTTGAACCGGTGTAATTGCCCGTTCTGCTAGGGGGAATTCCGCTGATAACGGTGGCAATGTCCGGGTGACCTGGGACCCAGATGGCTGGCACATCGGCTGGAAATCCGGCCGCACTACAAGCGGGGTCCCCCGTGTCGTTACCATTAATTTGAAACAAAGTGTGATTGGGTCCAGTGAACAAGTCGGAGAAGCCATCGAGCGTCAGCGCAGCTGGGAAAGTAAGGTTTAATGCAACAGGTGCGACAAGGTACTGCAAAATCTTCTGGCTGCCATCGGGTAACTGCGGCTAGAGCAGTGATTTCCAGCGCTTGTATTGTTGTACTGCTGGTGGCGCGGAGCCCACAACCAGACTTGGCCACGGGTTCCCAGAGTATTGGGATGAAATGGATCGTAATAAATCGGTGTGCTGTTGTTATAGGAGCCGCTAGCGTTTACTTGTAAGAAGAGAGACTGCTCGGTCGCGGCATTGATACGAACCCACTTGTAGATCGGCCCAGGTATACCTTGAGCATTGTTGTCCCAGACCGAAGGGACAGATTGCCAAGAAGCACTTGACGCCGCGGATGCCAAATTCAGTCTGGTATTCGTTATCGTAATAACAGTTGCTTGAGTCCCATGGGACGATGTTATCACCCTGCGCGCGATTGATGACATAGATGGTTTGGCCCAGCGGCAAGGAGCGTGCGGGGGAGGAATGAATGTCGGGTCGAGTGTCAAAGTAATTCGGATTCTTCGGGAGCGAACGTCCGCGAGCTTCTTCCAGACCTGCGATGGCCGCATAGTACACGGTCGAAGACATCCGATAGTTTGCGCCGAGCGCCGTTTCCGTGCCGGACGAAACTAGCAAAGCAATCGCCACGACGCTAATCAACAGCAAAACGAATATCGCGATCAGGAGTGCGATCCCATTCTCGGAACTGCGGCGCGTTTTGTTGTCCTTCTTCATCCTTGCTCTTCGTCTTGCCAATTCGGCCTTCGCTCTATCGGCCTTTATTCAATGGGACATTATTGAATGGGATTGAGGCTGTGGCCCCGTCCATGCAATTCGATAAGCCGAACCTGGCCCGTCTGCGCATCTTTTGTGGGCGCCATGACAATCAGGGTGATCTCGACATCTGTGATGTTAAGGGGTGAATTGTAAGATCCAGCCGAAACGCACGGCTGAGTTCCATATGGCGTGTAACAAAAGTAGTTGAAAACCGGCACGGGAATTCCCCCGGGAAACATTTGCGGATAGACCGCTTGGAATTGCGCTATCTCGGTGGGCGAGGAGTTGTTCATTACGTTTTGGACGTAAGGAACGAATGCCGGCGCGGTCGTCGCATCGGGTTCGGCGCCGGACACTTTATAAGTCTCGCTGCGGGAGAGAACGGTCCCCTGAAGTTGATAGCGGGCCCATTCGACGCCATCGTGGTTCCAGTAGTCGAGGTCCCTTTCGATGATCAAGTCGAAATCTCCCGGAGTGGTGCAGGTCCCGCCGCCTCCCGTTCCTATCAGGCAGGGTGAGCCGGAGACATACCCAGGGTCCCAGGCGACCGGAGTGATTGCGTAAAGATTCTTAGCCGGGAGATTGGGATTGAACGCGAACAGATTTTGCGCCGGATAACCCGAACCATTCACATCTCGAACGATATCGTCCAAACCGAACCGCGCTTCTTGAAAAGAGTTCAACACTTGAGATTCCGTCTGATAGCGCTGCTGGGCAACCGAGAGGAGCGCGAACGCCGCGCCGCATAGCAAAATGAAGATCACTGCAGCGATCATCATCTCGATGAGCGAGAAACCTTTTTCATTCCACTTTTGATCCGCGCGTTTCATTTCGAAAGTATCGTATCGAGCGTGACCGGTTTGTAGATTCCATTGCCGCCCACTTTTCTTGTTCCCAAAACGAACCGTTTGGCAGTGACTAAGCCTCCAGCATTCGTCGTCGTGTACACCGCCCACCGGACGTCGTAAACCAATCCAAACGGATCGTTCGGGTCATGATAGGTGAAGCTGTAGTTCGCTACCGGCGACTGACTAAAATCGATCACGAGTTGGTTGTAGAACGTAGTCACCGGGCTGCCAACGTGTGCGTTCGATGGCTGTGTCGGGTCTCCGAGATAACAAGTAAAAGTTTCAGTGTCCAGAGTCTCCGTAAAGGCCGGAGGACTGATCGACATATTGAGCGGCTGGCTCAAGAATCGGTCCATCTGCCGCTGCGCGAAGACCAGAGCTGAAGAGTCGTTGCGATTCGCGGAGTTCGAGCCAATCGAAGCAGGAACCAATTGTGCCACTGCGACAATTCCTACCAGCAGGATGACGATGGCCATGAGAACTTCCGCAAGCGTGAATCCGCGCTGGTTCTTACGAACCCCGGTACTCTTCCTTTCAGCATGCGGAGTATTCATCTCATTGTCCCGTGAAACGACTCAACTGATGCGCTGCCAATTCCCAGAGGAAGACGCTGTCCACACCTGCACGGCCCCCGAAGGCACCGTTATGATTGCTCGATATCCGGAATTTGGGTCGTTAGGGTTGCCAAGATACAGCGCATAAACGACCTGATTCTCTATGACACCACGCTGGTCGAATGCGATGCTGGTGTTCGACCCCGAGTGGACAACCAAGGAGAAGGTAGAAAAACCAGGTCCCAGGGTAGCCGTAATGGGACCAGGATTAGGAACCGAGCCCGCAGGCAGAAGTGTGAAGCTCCCGCCAATGATCATTTGCGGCTCGGCCCCATCCGGCAAGAGGTTTCCATTGGAATCCACCCAAACCAGCCAATTTGCGCCGCTCTGTTTGATCTGGCAGCTCACGGTAGTGTTCTGCCGAATAGCATCGAATTTTGCGAACTTGAGCATTCCCGCCAATTGAGAAGCCGTGGAATTCAGCTGGTAGCTCTGTAAGGAGCGCACCACGACAGGGACGGCCATAGTTGTAATTACAAGAAGCACGGCCAAAGACAGCACCAGCTCCACTAAGCTAAAGCCATTTCGTGGGCTTCGACTCGGGGACACGAACTTAGCGTTCAGTATCATTTTGGAACGACACCCGTCAGGCCCGCTCCGGCCACTGCCTGAGAGCACGCCCAACCTACTAAGACTATTACATTTTATCAATAAAATCCCATAGACCGGGGGTACCCAAAACGCGGCATCCATAGCACTAGTTAATGGCAGTACTCCCTCCCTGGCCTGCCCAAAACTGGGCAGCCAGCCAGGCGGGGCAGTGGCAGCTTCCTCGGGCGGGCCTGCTGATGCCATCCCCCGACCCCTTCCTCATTCGCGCTATTCCATTGCGCATAAAACCTTACATACCCGGAGCCTCCGCCAACACCATCGCGTTGCGGTGAGCGATCGCCTCGATCGAAATCATGGGATTCACTCCCGAGGCGCTGGGGAACGACGCTCCGTCCATTACGAAGAGTTTGCGCGCTTCCCATGTCTCGCCGTCAGGATTGGTCGCAGACGTTTTCGGCGATCCTCCCAGCCGCGCGCTGCCCATAATGTGAAAGGAGAAAAGCGCTAGATGGCCGGAGCCCCAGCCCGCCGCGTCCATTGCTCGCGTGAAAGTATCCAGCGAGCCGTTGCGGCCAGGCTCATAATCGCACCATTTTGCATGAGGAGAAAAAACATGGCGCGCACCCGCAGCCTCGAGGATTCGAGCAGCGCCGATGAACCCGCTGCGCAAATGCGCTCGGTCGAATTCCGACAGCGCATAGTGAGCAACAGGATTGCCCTCTCTATCGACAGTGACGCGGCCTCCATCGCGATCTCGCAACAAAACTCCAATCGCCATTGTGTTGGATAATTTCCCAAGCAAGGAACGATAGTGTTCCGGCTCGCGCCACGGCAATACCGCAACGGCGATCACCGGCTGCAACGCGGTCGTTTCATATTTCACCCCGTAATTCCCAGTCAGAAAACGGTGCTCGTCCGAATAGATCGCCTGCATGGTTCCTTCCCACGGACGAATCTCCTCCTCAAACACTCCGCAAACATTCGAAACGGGATGGAGATGAAGATGCCGGCCGATGTTTTCGTTGCGCAAGCCGGAGCGAAGAAGCAGCGCAGGCGTGTGAATCGCGCCGCATGCAACGATCACTGCTTTGCTGCGAATGTTGACCCGGCAACCATTCCGTGAGCGAGCCTCCACGCCCGTCGCCGTGCCAGCCTCGATGCGCACGCGCAACGCGCGCGTTTCTGTCACCAACCGAGCCCCCGCGCTCTGCGCATCCGCGAGCCAGGTCTTCGTGCTGGATTGCTTCGCGCCAAGCGAGCAACCGTACCCGCAGTAGCCGCAGATTTTGCCCTGTTCGCACCCCACAACGTTGCGTGGCATGGCTGCCGAATGCCAGCCCAGAGCATTCAGGCCGCGCTGCAAAGCTTGTTCGCGCGCCGAAACGCGGTTGTGCTCGAGGTTCACGGAAAGACGCGCGCACACCGCATCGAGACTTCTTGTGTACTCTTCGCTCGCAAACCACGGCACGCCGGCGGCCGCCCATTCGCTCCGCACATCGTCTGGCGTTCGAAACGATGTGCAGTAATTGACGACCGTCCCGCCGCCCAGGCACTCTCCCGCCAGCAGCCCGACACTCTGATCCGCCGTCGCTGCAAATCCACCTTCGAGATAAAGCCGTTGAAATCCGCCAAGCTCCGCGCCGTCGAAATCTGAATCGTCGTAATACGCGCCGGCTTCCAGAACAATAACGTCTTTGCCTGCCGCCGCAAGGACCGCTGCCGCCACGCTCCCGCCGGCCCCTGAACCCAAAATGCAAACATCGCAAGATAAATCCGTGTCCACTTCGGGAATCAGCGGCTTCAGCAGCCGAGGTTTAGGAGGTTGAGTACCGAGCGGGCCGGGATAGCCGAATTTTTTCCAGACCTCACTCGACGCACCGTCGGTTCCCGGCAGCATGACGTAAAGAAAACCGATAGCCTTGCGCAAAGCCTGAAAAGCGCCTCGCCTCCGGCTCAACCCGCTATCCGCCCAGGAAAGTAAAACACGGATTCGCATTTCCAGCGGAAGTGAGGAAAACGTGTCCCACCGGCCAACGGTAAGCAAACTATGCAGACGCGAATCCCAAATATCGAGAAGCTGCAAGAATTGCGCGCGCTCGCCAGGACGAGGATTCAAATCGAGCGCTGTTGCAATCGCCGCGGGAATGCCAAGTTCGCTGGCCGAGGGCCAACCTGCCGAGGCAGGCGCGAAAGTATCGCAAATGGATTGCAACGCGCCCTGCTGCCTAGGTGAAAGGTCCATGGAGGGCTGTCAGTCTACCAAGCGGATTTAGCTGCGCTTCAATTACTTGGGTTTTTGGTCTTCTTGTTGCCCGCGTCAGCGCTCTTCTTCTGGAGGGAAGACTTATCGAAGTAGTCGCTCGGAAATCCCGGATTGTAACTGCAGGTATCGAAAAAGAATTGCGAGGCGCGTCGGCCGTCGTGATCTTTGGTGATTTGCATCGGCGTCCAAACCGTATCTTTCAGCTGATAGTTCGTGTAGATGCTGACGTCGTCGTCGCGTTCTTCTCTTTCTTCGTTCTTGGTGATAACCACGCTCCGCACCAAGAGGTGGGTCGAGTGGTCCACCGCTAGTTTAAATCGCCGATCCTCACTGTCGGTGAGCTCTACCCACTCCACTTCCTTCAAATCGACAGTATCGCTGCCTCCGTAGCGGTAGAGCCAGCCTGGCTCCTTCAGGCGCACTCGCAGCACGTTGTCGATGTTTCTTTTAACCTGCTCTTGATACTCAGCCATCGTAGCAACAGGGAGATCCGTGATGCCGCCGCGGTCGAGCGTCCAGCCTTGATCTCCGTTATAGAGCACAACGATGGCTCCGCCATGCGACCAGTCCAAACCTTCAACGCCGATCACAGTATTTAGAATGCTCTTCAAATTGTGGCTCTTGGCCGCGTACTCCAGGCGTTCCTTATCCGGCCAGCGGCGCGACTCCGTGAATTCCACATAACCGAGGACCGCTCCATTGTGGCCAAATTGCGCGCGCGTGCCGTGGCATTCGCCTTCCGTGGCTTGCGTGTAGCCTGCGCCTCCGCGCGCATTTACGAGGTCTTTGAGAATATGTTTAGCCTTCGCAGCGCTCTCCTCCGGCATCATCGAGTCCGGATTCTGCGCTCCAGCTTGCGATGCAAACGCCACACCGGCAAGCAAACCCGCAACCACGATCTGGACGAGCTTCAACCGCACAAGACAGAACCTCCGTTTACATTGATGATTTCTCCGGTGAGGAAGTTGGCCAGGTCCGAAGCCAGAAAGAGAATCGGCCCCGCGATTTCTTCCGCGGTAGCGGGACGTCCCAGCGGGATCGCCGCCGCGACGGCCTTCGCTCCTGCTTTCGTCTGAATCACGGGATTCGACATGTCCGTCGCCACCCATCCCGGCGCAATCGAATTCACCAGAATGTTGTGCCGTGCAAGCTCCACAGCAAGCCCTTTTACGAGGCTGATCACGCCTCCCTTGCTGGCGCCGTAATGCGTGTGGAACGACTCTCCGCGCTGCCCCGCCGTCGACGTGATCGGAATAATCTTGCCGGACTTCTGCTTGATCATCTGCGGCACGCAGAAATGAATGATCGAATAAACGCTCTTCAAATTCACGCGCATCATTTCATCCCATTGCTTCTCGCTCATGTTCTCGATCGGCAAGTCCTCGATATTCCAGACTCCCGCGTTGGCCACGACAATATCCAATCGTCCGAGCCGCGCGATGCACTGGTCCACAAGCTTCTTGTTGTCCGCATGTTTCCCGGCGTCCGACTTAAACGCCTCAACTCGCGTTCCGTGCTTTTTTGCTTCTTGCTCGACCTGAAGCGCGGCGTCCTTCGCTTTGTTATAGCTGAAGATTACGTCCGCCCCGGCCTGCGCAAAGAGTTTGACGGCCGCCGCGCCGATTCCGCGCGAACCACCGGTAATAAGTGCCGCCTTGCCTGCGAGTGAAATCATCCAGTCCCCCAACGATTCGAAAAATGAAAGTCGTTCTGCGAAAACTTAAGCTTTTTGAACAGCAGCGCCGCGCGCCGCAGTCACAAAATCACGAAACAGCCGTTCCGAAAAAGCATCGCCAAACATCCGCTCCGGATGCCACTGTACGCCGACGACCCAGTTCGCATCGCCGGTCCACTCCACGCCCTCGATAATTCCATCCGTCGAGTGCGCCGTAACGCGCAGATTCTTCCCCGGCTTCGCGATGGCCTGATGGTGCGAACTATTGATCTTTGCCCGCTCGCCCGACGCCAATTCGGCCAATCGGCTCTCCGGCTCGAACTTCGCCCCATGAATCGGATCTTCCTTGGGCTCCGGCGATAGGTCTTTCTTCCGGTGTGGCGTAGTCGTCCCAAGCTCTGAGTGCACATCCTGAATCAGCGTGCCTCCCAGATAGACATTCAAAAGCTGGCACCCGTAGCAGATCGCCAGGACGGGTTTCTTCTCCGCAAAAGCGTGGGCAAGAATGGCTCGGTCAGTCCCCTCGCGCGGCAAGTCAGCGGGAGCGGACTTGCCATGATTCACCGCCCCGTACTCCGCAGGCTCAACGTCCGCAGGGCTACCCGGCAGGACGAACGCATCCAGCTCCGGAATCAGGCGTCCTTGCTCGGTTGGGTCGCTCAGGGGGATGAGTACTGGTTCGCCCCCCGCTTTGCGCACGGCATCCTCGTAATTGGCGATCTTCGGGCGATTGTTCTGCGCCTCTTCCTCAGACGTTCGCCAGGGGATCCCCACACGGGGCCGATTGGGAGTTTCGGGGCTCATGGAATCCCAAATCGTAGCATTCGCAAGCAAGTGCGGCAACCCGGCGGCTTTCGCGTGGTGGCTCAGTTTCCGATAAGACGGGTGCATTCAACAGGTCGATGCAACACCATCTAATATAAATCTTCTTTTAAAAGGTGGTGTTTATGGCCCAAGGGAAATACGTGGAGCTTTCTGTGGCGCAGCGGACTGACGTGTGGCGCCGTTGGAAGGCGGGTGAGTCGTTGCACACGATTGGGCGCGCCTTTGACAGGCCGCATACCTCCATTCACTGTTTTTTGGCGCATCACGGCGGGATTGTTCCAGCTGTTCGTCGGCGCTCGGTGCTAGCACTCACCGTAGTTGAGCGCGAGGACATTTCGCGGGGACTCGCTTCCGGTTCGTCGCTTCGTGATATCGCCAAGCGTTTGGAGCGTGCTGCGTCGACGGTGTGCCGGGAGGTGGCGCGTCATGGTGGCCGTCCCGAGTATCGAGCCCAGGAAGCGGATCAGCGAGCCTGGGACTCGACCTTGCGGCCCAAGCGGTGCCTTCTGGCCATCCAGGTGAAGCTGCAGAAGGTGGTTGCGAGTAAACTGATTCTGGATTGGTCGCCGGAACAGATTTCGGGATGGCTGAAGATCCGGTATCCCGATGACGAGAGCATGCGCGTGTCCCACGAAACGATTTACCGCAGCTTGTTCATTCAAGCCCGTGGAGTGCTGAAGAAAGAGCTCCTTGGGCACCTGCGATCCAAGCGCCGCATCCGCCGCTCGCGGCACTCTCGTATCTTTAAAGATTCGCGCGGTCAAATCGTGGACGCCATTTCCATCAGGGAAAGGCCCGCAGAAATCGAGGACCGCGCCGTCCCCGGTCATTGGGAAGGCGATCTCATTGGCGGCACAAAGAACAGTCACATCGCGACATTGGTGGAGCGGCATTCGCGTTTTACTGCCCTGGTCAAGGTGCGAAGCAAAGACACAGCTGCGGTCGTCGCTGCCTTGAGCCGGCAAATTCGCAGGCTCCCCACATCGCTGCGGCGCTCGCTGACGTGGGATCGCGGACTGGAGATGGCCAAACACCAGACCTTCACGGTGGCCACGAATGTGAAAGTGTACTTCTGTGATCCACACAGTCCCTGGCAGCGAGGAACGAACGAGAACACCAACCGCTTGCTGCGACAATACCTGCCGAAGAGAACCGACCTTTCCGATTACACGCAATCCCAACTGGACAAGATCGCGCTGCGTCTAAATCAACGTCCGCGAAAAACTTTGGGTTTCCAGACTCCCGCGAGTAAACTTCGCGCAAGTGTTGCGCCGACCATCTGAGCTCGCACGACTTATCGGGACTTAGCCGGATATTTGTTACAGAGCCTGCATCAGGTCGCGGCGTAACTGTTCGACGCTTGTACTGTTGCCGTGCTTTCGTTCCTGAAATGCAGGCAAGAAACGAAAAATCCTTGCACGCTGAAACGGCCGAAACAATACGACCATGGGATTGAAATCATGTCCACGGCCAAAAGTGCGGAAAACGCGAATAGTGAAAGACCACTTCGGCCACTCACTACGCGCCGACCAACTCAGCACCATCGCCCTTTCAGCAACTAGCGGAAGGATTTCAGTTTCCATGTATTCCTTCCAGATGGGACTGTCAGAAGATACGTAGAGCACATCCTTCCCCGTTGGCAGCCACCACGCCCACACGAGCAGGTAAACGACAACCGTGTTCAGAAAATGCAAAACTAGTCCAGCGATTGCAAGGGGTAGGATTATAGGCAGCAGGAGAACGATGAGAGCAATCCTCGCCACCTTCCGTCCACTCGATTCTGGCTCTCGACTCATTATCAAAGAATCGTAGCAGAGTCACGGCGAACTCCGGGAACGTTGCGACAAACGTGGTCAACTCCTGAGTAACGCGGTTACCGTACAAGTGGATCGGCCCAAAAGGACTTGTCTGGTAAGGCGACTAATCAGCCACGAGTCGGGAACTGCGTTTCCGAAGTAAGCCAACTCCAATGTTCAGCAGTCCAATCCCGATGATCGGCTTCAGGAAGTAACCACCTAGCATTCGACTTATTTCATAAGCGCGCTGCGCTAGGTCGGACTGCATTTGTATCGTGACCGTCCAGAAGCGAGTCGCGATGGCGAAAGTCCAATAGTCACAAGCCAGGCCCAGGCCGAGCAGTAAAAACACCCAGAAAAGAAATCTGGACGTGTCACGCTGGAACCATCGCCGAAATCCTATCTGCAAAAATCCGAGGACTGCCAGCAGAACCGCGACCAAGAAAGCTAATTGCGCGTTTGAGGGGAACCAGTTGTCCAGTTCGCCCGGCCATGGAGGCGTCGGATGGAAGTGGTCATAAACTCGTGGATAAACACCCCACGTTATGCTGAGCAGGACAAATAGTCCAACTACAGTCCACAATGTTGCTCGTTCAAGCGCTCTTTCCTTCGGTGAAGTTTCCACAGAAAACATACTCGCATATTACAAGGGGAGTGTGACGGCATACCGGGTTCGGAGAGGCAAAAGCGACAAGGAAGAGTCCAACTCCTGGTAAACGCCGTAACCGGAAACTGGCACTACTCTTTTTCGTCACTCCTGGCGCGCCTTGGGGCCGATCAGGCTCGCAGAGAAGTGTTATTTGTGCCACGCCCGTCCAGACAAAAGTCAGGGCGCTGGAAAAAAGCTGGAAGGGTCGCAAATCGGCTTAGGAGATGTTCGAAAGACGGTGCGCGGAGCGTCACGTGGCCGAGTTTGCGGCCGGGGCGTGGCTCTTTGCCGTAAAGATGTAGATGAGCGGAGGGAATAGCCAGCACCTGCGCGGACTCGGGCACTTCTCCTATCAGATTGATCATTGCGGAAGCGCCAATCGCAGTCGTGGAACCCAGTGGGAAACCGCAAATGGCCCGAAGATGGTTTTCAAACTGGCTCGTCACTGCGCCCTCGATGGTCCAATGCCCCGAATTATGGACGCGCGGAGCCATCTCGTTCGCCAGCAGTTGGCCATCGCGCTCAAAGAATTCGATAGCCAGTACGCCAACGTAATTCAACGACTCGAGCACTTTGCGCGCCGCATCCTCGGCAGCCTTCTGTATTTCCGGAGCGACGCTCGGAGCAGGAGCCAGCGAAAGCCGCAGAATGCCGCTGCGATGATGATTTTCCACCAGTGGATAGAAGGCGGTCTCGCCCGACTTGCCTCGAACAGCGATCACGGATAGCTCCCGCGTGAAGGGGACAAAACTCTCCACAATAATCGGGAGCCTCGGCAATCCTTCCTTCGCGACCTTCACTTCTTCCGCGGTCCGTAAAATCCATTGGCCTTTGCCGTCGTACCCCATTCGGCGTGTCTTCACCACCGCAGGCAGGCCCACTTTTTTCAGCGCCTGATCGAGGTCAGAAGCCGCTGGGACCGAAGCATACTCCGTCGTGGCAATTCCCAGCTTCTCGAACAATTGCTTTTCGCGCAGGCGATCTTGAGCGGCTTCCAGTGCGCCGGGCGGCGGAAGAACGGGAACATGTTTTGCGAGGAAATGCGCCGCGTCCACCGGCACGTTCTCAAATTCGTAAGTCACAACTTCGAGGCCATGTGCAAATTTCTCGAGTGCCACGCGGTCCGAAAAATCGCCCGTGACGCGCGGAGCGATTCGTCCCACGGGCGCTTCCGGAGATGGGTCAAGAAAACGGAATCGCAGGCCAAGGGGATAGCCCGCAAGAGCCAGCATGTAACCAAGTTGTCCGCCGCCGAGGATCCCGATGCTCACGCGCGCTTCCTCTTCTTTTGCGGTTTCTGTGGTCCCTTTTTCGGAGGAAGCGTCCCCGTTGACGGATCCGGATTCGCGAGAACGCGCCCAGTTTGTGCCGCGCGGAACTTGCGCAGCGTCTCGCGAATCTTCGGATACTTCCCTCCGAGAATCGCGGCAGCGAGCAGCGCCGCGTTGATCGCTCCCGCCTTGCCAATCGCCAGCGTGCCTACAGGAATGCCTCCAGGCATTTGTGCGATGGAAAGTAGCGAATCAAGCCCCTTCAAAGCTTTCGATTCCACAGGGACGCCGAGCACGGGCAGCACCGTCTTTGAAGCGGTCATACCGGGTAGGTGAGCCGCTCCACCAGCTCCAGCGATGATCACTTCGATCCCGCGTTTCTCGGCGCTCGCCGCGTACTCAAAAAGCAGGTCCGGCGTGCGGTGCGCGGAAACAACTCGCGTTTCGTGAGGCACACCGAGATCCGTAAGCGTTGTGACGGCGTGCTCCATCGTCTCCCAATCCGAAGACGAACCCATGATGATGCCGACGAGTGGACGCGCGCCCCAACTCATCCCGCCGGGTGTCCCCTTTTTCGCGCGCTTCTGTACCTTTGAAATTTTCTTCGCCATTGCTGCTCAGTATGTCGGAAAAGACTGTATTGGAACCCGAGCCGGATATTCTACGGTGTTTTTCAACGCGCGGCGACCTGCACGCGATTTTTCCAGTAGTGGCGCAATTGCCCGACAAGATACAGCGAGCCGGCGACGATTACGGCGTCGTTTACATCGGCTCGGTCGAGCGCATATTCGAGCGCCGCTTCCGGCTCAGGAATGATCGTGAAATTAGCGGCATGATGAGACGTGATCTCGGCGAGCTGGGCGACGGAAATAGCGCGCGTGGTGCGCGGCTGCGTAAAAATGACTTCGGCGGCGTGCGGAAAAAGAACCCCAGCAATTTCGTCCACAGCTTTGTCGCGCAATGCGCCGAACACCAGCCAGATTTTTCGGCCGGCAAGGTTCTGCGCCAGAAAAGCGGCAAGCTCTCTGGCAGCGGAAGGATTGTGCGCGCCGTCAAAATACACGTCTGGACTCGACTGCAGCTTTTCAAGTCGGCCCGGCCAAACAGCTTCGGCGATTCCTCGTGCAATCGCGTCGTCGGAAATGCGATACCCGCGTTTCTGAAGATATCGTGCGGCGGCCACGGCGTTGAGGCTGTTTTGTATCTGGAATTTGCCCGGCAACCGAGGAGCAACCTCGATTGTCCAACCGGTCGTATCTTCGGTGACTAAGGCGCGACCGCAGCCGTTTTCTATCCATTCCTTCTCAATGCGAAACGCAGTTGCAGTCTCGATAAGCGGGCAGCCAAGCTCGCGAGCACGCGCTCGAATGACTTCCAGTGCTTCCGGCCGTTGCTCTGCCACGACTACCGGAACGCTCGGCTTGAGAATCCCCGCCTTTTCAGCCGCGATTTCCGCGAGCGAATGCCCGAGAAAATTTTCATGATCGAAATCCACGCGCGTAATAATCGAGACGACTGGAGTCACAATGTTAGTAGCGTCCAGTCGCCCGCCAAGCCCCACTTCAAAAACGCCGAACTCCACTCGCGCCCGCGCAAAATACTCAAACGCCATCGCGGTCACGCACTCGAAGTACGTCGGATGCGCACGAAGTTTGCCCGCGGCAAGCAGTTCTTCGTTCAAAGCCTGAATGCGCGTAAACGTCTCGGCAAACGCGTCATCGCTGATCTCTTCGCCGTTTACGCGAATGCGCTCGTTGATTTTTTCCAGATGCGGCGAGGTGTTGAGGCCCGTCCGAAAACCGGCGCGTCGCAATATCGATTCTAAAAATGCAGCAGTCGAGCCCTTCCCATTCGTCCCTGCGATATGCGCGGAAGGATAAGCCCGGTCAGGCCGGCCAAGGCGCTCGGCGAGAATAGTTATATTTTCTAGGTCGAATTTCGCCGCCGCAGCCTGTGTCGGAGCGGCCAATTCCCTGCCCAGAGAAAGCAAATAGCGGACCGCAGCCTCGTAATTCATTTCAGCTCAAGAGAAGATCGAAGGAATTGGCGATGAACGCTTTCAGATCTTTGCGATGAACGACCGCGTCAAGGAATCCATGTTCCAAAAGAAATTCCGAGCGTTGAAAACCCTCGGGCAATTTCTGCCGAATGGTCTGCTCGATCACGCGCGGCCCGGCAAATCCAATCAGCGCGCCCGGCTCCGCGATATTGATGTCTCCCAGCATGGCGAAGCTTGCCGTAACGCCGCCGGTCGTGGGATCGGTGAGCAAAGAAATATAAGGCACCTTGGCATCGTCAAGACGCGCCAGCGCCGCGGAAACTTTCGCGAGCTGCATCAGGCTGATCGTTCC
>CAVUWC010000007.1:0-212601 GCA_963745095.1 uncultured Acidobacteriota bacterium
CCGACCCGGACACATAGGTAACAGAACGTACCGGCTACATAGGTAACACTTTTGGGCCAAAAGGGTTGTCGAGAGGCTGCAGAGTTTTTTCCTCCAGATCGATGTAGCCTAGATCGTAATCCATAAAGCTGACCAGCCAAATTCCTTCCTCTACTTCTTTGATTCCCACCGCTTGACCCGCGAAGACGGTGCTGAGATTAATTTTTTTGCGATGCAGACAGATGCGTCCACAGTTGGTGACGTAAATAGTGTGGTCGTGAAACGGGTAAGCAAGTTCTGGCAAGCCTCCATAATGGCGGGTGGCGGGCGTGTAGACTTCCGCGGGACACTTCATCGCGAGCGCCTCATGAGGACGCTCGTGGTTGAACTCTTCGAGAAAATCGTCGAATTTGCCCTGCTGCTGCAGGCTGTTCAGGCCCGCGGGGCGCGTGGTTTGCATTTTGAGCGTGAGGTGCATGCGCTCATGCCGACCGTTCTGCTGCGGATGACCGGGCTGGATGCGTTCGATGGTGATGCCCAAACGCAACCACCATACGGAGAGTTTGGAGAGGTTAAACAACGAGTTGGGCGAGGCGAAGGGCACGCCGTTGTCTGAGCGGATGCTGGCGGGCAGGCCGCGTTCTTCAAACAAGCGCGTAAAAGCCGTAAAAGCAAGCGCCTCACCGGTAGATTCCAGAGCTTCACAGAGGAGGAGATAGCGCGAAGCGTGATCGGTGACGGTCAGCGGGTAGCAGTATTTTTTGTTGCCCAACAAAAACTCGCCTTTGTAATCGGTGCACCACAGTTCGTTGGGCTTCTGCCCCAGCGACAAAGGCGTGCCTTGAGCATGGTGGCGCCGACGCCCGCGGCGCTGCACCAGACCGTGGCGATCGAGCACGGCATGGATGGTGCTGCGGGCAGGAACCTTCACCTCACAGGAAAAGCGGCGTAACAATCGTTCGCGGATCTTGCGTGCGCCCCAGTAGGGTTTGTCTCGCTTGAGGTCGAGGATAGCGGCTTCCACCTGCTGAGGCAGCTGATTGCCGTAACGCCAGGGCCGGCGCGAACGGTCGGTCAAGGCCTCCAGACCGGACTCCTGGTAGCGATCGAATATCTTGTAACCGGTCTTGCGCGAGATGGCGAACTCGCGACACAGCGCCGCCATCTTCTCCCCATCCAGCAAACGAGCCACAAAACGCACACGTTCATCCATAACCGAACACTCCTTCCAAGGCATCACTCCCTCCCCAAAGGGGAAAGTGTCACCTATGTGTCCGGTACAAACTGTCACCCATGTGTCGGGCCGACCCGGACACATAGGTAACAGAACGTACCGGCTACATAGGTAACACTTTTGGGCCAAAAGGGTTGTCGAGAGGTTGCAGAGTTTTTTCCTCCAGATCGATGTAGCCTAGATCGTAATCCATAAAGCTGACCAGCCAAATTCCTTCCTCTACTTCTTTGATTCCCACCGCTTGACCCGCGAAGACGGTGCTGAGATTAATTTTTTTGCGATGCAGACAGATGCGTCCACAGTTGGTGACGTAAATAGTGTGGTCGTGAAACGGGTAAGCAAGTTCTGGCAAGCCTCCATAATGGCGGGTGGCGGGCGTGTAGACTTCCGCGGGACACTTCATCGCGAGCGCCTCATGAGGACGCTCGTGGTTGAACTCTTCGAGAAAATCGTCGAATTTGCCCTGCTGCTGCAGGCTGTTCAGGCCCGCGGGGCGCGTGGTTTGCATTTTGAGCGTGAGGTGCATGCGCTCATGCCGACCGTTCTGCTGCGGATGACCGGGCTGGATGCGTTCGATGGTGATGCCCAAACGCAACCACCATACGGAGAGTTTGGAGAGGTTAAACAACGAGTTGGGCGAGGCGAAGGGCACGCCGTTGTCTGAGCGGATGCTGGCGGGCAGGCCGCGTTCTTCAAACAAGCGCGTAAAAGCCGTAAAAGCAAGCGCCTCACCGGTAGATTCCAGAGCTTCACAGAGGAGGAGATAGCGCGAAGCGTGATCGGTGACGGTCAGCGGGTAGCAGTATTTTTTGTTGCCCAGCAAAAACTCGCCTTTGTAATCGGTGCACCACAGTTCGTTGGGCTTCTGCCCCAGCGACAAAGGCGTGCCTTGAGCATGGTGGCGCCGACGCCCGCGGCGCTGCACCAGACCGTGGCGATCGAGCACGGCATGGATGGTGCTGCGGGCAGGAACCTTCACCTCACAGGAAAAGCGGCGTAACAATCGTTCGCGGATCTTGCGTGCGCCCCAGTAGGGTTTGTCTCGCTTGAGGTCGAGGATAGCGGCTTCCACCTGCTGAGGCAGCTGATTGCCGTAACGCCAGGGCCGGCGCGAACGGTCGGTCAAGGCCTCCAGACCGGACTCCTGGTAGCGATCGAATATCTTGTAACCGGTCTTGCGCGAGATGGCGAACTCGCGACACAGCGCCGCCATCTTCTCCCCATCCAGCAAACGAGCCACAAAACGCACACGTTCATCCATAACCGAACACTCCTTCCAAGGCATCACTCCCTCCCCAAAGGGGAAAGTGTCACCTATGTGTCCGGTACAAACTGTCACCCATGTGTCGGGCCGCTCACTCCACAATTTGAAGATGTTAGACCGTCGAGGCGTCTTTGTGAGCCTCTGGGCGTTCGAAGCACTTATCGTGTGTCATTTCTGACAGTGGTGGCTCACGACCATAAATGAAAATCTTGGTGCGGCCATACGGGAGACACAGCAGGATGTCTGAACAGAGTTCGAACGTCGAGATCGCGCACAAAATCAGCGAGCAGGGACATAGTCACGGGTCGGGGAGTCACCGCCAGTCTCCCTGGATTGAGCTCGCCGAGGCAGCTGTGCTTGCGCTTGTGGCCGTCGCTACGGCCTGGAGCGGCTACCAAGCCACCAAGTGGGACGCCATCTCGAGTCAGAACTATTCACTTGCATCAAGCACGAACATGAGGGCACAAGAAAGGGCCACGCTAGCGGGCCAGGATCGTTTATATGACATCGTGACTTTTAATGGCTGGATCGCAGCTGAAAGCGCGCGCAACAAAACCCTTCTGGCGGAATACGAACGCCGATTTCGACCTGAATATGCTGTAGCATTTCTGGCCTGGCAAAAGCTGGATCCGCTGCACAACGCATCTGCTCCGGCGGGACCGATCTACATGCCGGAATACGCGAGCGCGAATGCTGCGGAGTCCAAAAAGCTGGTAGCGGAGGCGATGGGCTACTTCGAGAAGGGCGTGAACACGCGGGAAACAGGGGACCACTACGTAAAGGTAAGCGTCTTTTTGGCGACAGTACTTCTGCTGACGGCCCTCGGCCAGCGATTCGACATTCTAGGCCCTCGCATCGTTTTGCTGTTCGTTGCTTTTGTCTTGCTGATGATCAGCGCGTTTTGGCTGGTCACTTTCCCTCGCGCCTAAATAGTTGCACTGCCGCGCCGGCTACGCCCTCATCACTCGCTCATTGGGCCAAAAGACGAATCGATAGCGCCGGACTTCTTACTTCTTTTTCTTTTTGCCTTTCTTGTCCTTTTTGTCTTTCTTGTCTTTTTTGCCCTTCTTGTCTTTCTTGTCCTTCTTGTCTTTCTTGGGTTTGCCTGACAGCGCCAGCTCTTTCACGCCCTTCATTTTGTGCTTCTCCATCTCGCCGAGAAGACCTTCGTCCGTCAGATCGAGCGGGTGCGAGTGCTTCCAGTCGTGGTGCGCAATTTCCGAGAGCCGTTTGACGACATCCTTGTCGTCCACTTCGATGGCCAGTTCTCTGCGGCTATCAAAACTTCCGGGCGCCAGATTGATCGAGCCGACGATAGCGCGTGAATGGTCGGCAAGAAGCATCTTGGCGTGCAGTTTGAGGTGTTTCAATTTGTGAATTTTGATGCCGACATCTTCCATGATGCGCATGCCGCCGACAGCTTCCACCAGTTTCTCTTTTTTGAGCTTATGCGGAGGACGAGCCATAACGTGCACTTTCACTCCACGGCGCGCCGCGCGGACGAGCCTCTCGATAATGACTGCGTCCTGATAGCGTTCGTTCTGCAGGAAAATGGAATCCTTGGCCTCGTCAATGAACTTCGCAATGCGCTCCCTGCCGTTGCCACCGCACCAGATTAAATGCGATTTCTCGTCTCCCCGGAAGGGCTTGCGATGCCAATCGGCTTCGAAGCATGCGATAACTTCGGCGACTTCGTTCGCGTGAGAAGTAACGATAGCGTAGTCGCGCGTTTCCGTAATGTTCTTCGTTTCCCAGTTCAGGGATTTCACGTATGCCGTTGTGTCATCAACGACCATCGATTTCTCGTGAGTGACGTCGTATTCGGGGTTGCTGTCGATGACCTTGACGCCGGCAGCCGCAAGCAATTTGTGCGTATCTTTGTTTTCGGATTCGCCGTCGCGACGGGCGGGATTCAGCATGATGCGGACATCTATCCCGCGTTTCTGGGCGTCAAGCACGGCCTTAAGGATGGAAGGATCCGAGAACAGAAACATTTTGACGCGAAGCGATTTAGTCGCGGCATTGATGGCATCCAGAATCGGCTTGGCAGAATCGTCCGGCATAACGATTAGGGATCGTGACACTGGGCCTCCTTGAGATGGCCGAAATTCTACTTCCGTCGCCGCGCTATTATCTACCCAAAACGATAGTTCTCGTACAGTGGGCGCTCTACTGTCAGAAGTACCTATCACCTACACCAGGAGAATCGCGCTGGTTTATCTATGGTGTAATACGTGGGCGGCGCGGAATACGGCTCGATAACACGAAAACAGAATATAAGATTCTGGGTGTCGCCTGCCGATACCTTGCCGTCATTGCGAAGGTGGCTTGGGAGGATGTTCGGCGCGTTCCTTGCGCTTCTCGGCAATTTGCTTTGGGGATGGCGGGTAACTCTCGAAGCCTTTGGAGATCTGCCCAATCACTTTTGGCCAAATGCTATCGTCGTCGGTAATTTTCTGGTCCAGGTACAAGCGCCACGCCAGGTCTTTTCGCTTCGGATCAATCAAATCTATGATGAGAGATGCGTCCAGGCTAGTCTCGGCCGTCATCATGTCGTAGGTATAGGCCCAGTAGTCGGAGGCATAAGGGCCGTAATCCACCCAATCTCCGACAGCTGCCGAGACAAGCGCGGATTGGCTATTGGCCATATACCGCACGACGAGGTCTGGCTGCTGATCTGGCTTTACTTCTTTTAGGCCACGCTGGGTTAGGGCCTTTGTCACTCCTGCGTGGACCTGATTGCTAATGAGATTGGGGTCCAACTGCCGGAACTCCAGCGAATTGACGCCTCCGATGTAAGCAAATGTCTTGAATGCGGTGAAGTCCAAGTTGGGATCGAAATCGAAATTCATTCTCGCCAGGGCTAGCGGGGCAAGGATTAGAGTCAACACTAGCAGTGGGAAAACAGGGGTTGCTTTGTTAAAAAACCAGCGGTTCCTGGCACTCTGCGTCTGATTCATCATGAAGTCCTTCTGGCCGGAATCCACAGTTGCCCTATTCGCGCGCGTCCCGGTACCGTTTTGCTCGACAGAGGCTTTCATATTCGGTCGCCGGTCACTATTGTCAGAAATGACAGGCAGTTGGGCGCCCAAAGGCCGCCCGGGCTCTTTCGACAGGTCGAACAACGAACCCCTCCGAGTGTGGGCTAGTAGCTGTAACTTCTGACAGTGGCGCATCACCAGTGCCGCCGACTAATTTAGGTACGCTTCAAACCTTAGCCTGACAAACAATGCCTCCGCGAACTCGGCACAAATCGCGAGTGGCAAGAAGGTCGGAAGGAAAACGATGGAAGCCGCGTCCTAGTTCGGCTCATCGACTGACGTTCGGGAATCTCAACTTATGAGTACGGAGCAACTATCTCTTAGACGGATAGGACACTGGAATGTCGAAAGCTAGACCAACTATAGGAACCGACGGACTCCCGCTCCCCGTCCTGCCGCCGGAGCGCGACGCGCGCGTTTGGGCTCGGCTTGTGCGCGTGATGTTTTACACGCCAGGCTTCATGGGACTCCTGCTCATCAAGACGGGCGAGCCCGCGAGCTTTGGCATTACCGTGGAGTTGCTTATGCTGTCCAGCGCTGCGGCCATCGTGGGCGGCCTTTTCATCGGCACGCAATCCACGGACGCGGGAGCAGATACGTCGTCTAAGATTGGCACTTGGAGTGGGTCGCTGGTGATCGAGCTGCTCGGCGTAGTGCCCTTCCTCTGCGCTGTGCCGGTCCTATTTCATGAATTGGCGCACAGTGCGCTTCTGCACTCCAAGGCACCTGGCGCGGTAGACGTCGTATTAGGCGCCTCCGAGCTACTGCCCGCGATGGCCATCCTGCCGTTCATGGTTTACCAGCTCGCTGGATTCGGGACCATGCACTTCGTCCTGCGGAAGTGGGTAAACTGGGTTATCAATATCCTTGTTCTCTGCCTGATTATGGCCAGCTATGTCGCCTATCGCGAGGAAGCGTACGGCGTCGAAAAAAGGTTCGCTGCAGCTCTGGTTGTCATCATGGCGATTACCGTCTGCTACGGCGTGCTCAACCTGAGGCAGATGCAGGCGATCTATGACGCTCAGTGCCCGCCGAAACCCTCGAAAGATAAAGACAAAGACAAAGATGAAGATAAAGATAAAGAGAAGTAGCCAGCACCCGCGGCGAACAGAAGTCTCTCCTGCTGTCGTTGCGGAGATGGTATTAATGCCATGAGGCCGGTTCCCTCCAGCGCAACTAAAAAGGCTGGTAGAAAGTAACCGGCCCCATGGCTCGCATGAATTGGTGAGGCAGTCTCGAGCTAGGACTGTCCGGCGCTGCGCTTCTTCGCTCTTTCGTTTGCGCGAACATCCGCTTCATGATCGCGCTGGCGTTTTTCTTCGGCTGCTTCTTCGCTACGGAAGGAGCGGGCAAACTCGTCGACCTGTTTCTCGGCTTCCTCCTTGGCGATTCCGTAGCGTTCCTGAATTTTCCCGACTAGTTGATCCCGCTTGCCGTGGATTACGGTGAGATCATCGTCTGTGAGATTCCCCCACTTTTCCTTTACCTTGCCAGAATACTGCTTCCATTTTCCTTCCAGCTGATCCCAGTTCATCGGAGTCTCCTGTCTTTCTAGCTTTTCCGTTATGTCTGACGGTTCGGCTTTACGTCAGCCGGGGAACGCGCCGAACCTTCCAACACAAGAGAAGCACGCGAGCTCAAGAGCGTACATACAGGGAAACCCTGAGAAGCGAGGTATGGGGACTCCCGAAAGGACTACAGCATCCCTTGGATACCCCTACGGGTTCCGCAGTATGGAGATTGCCGCGCTCTGGGCTTACAACAGAGAAGAATCGTGGCGAGGTTCCGAACGAGGGACTCAGGCAAGACACACGATTCAGGGCCAAAAAAATCTGACTGCGACACATAAGGAGGTCGTGATGATTCGTTGGGCATTGGGGTTCTTCATTTTGGCGATTATTGCGGCAGTGCTCGGCTTTACGGGAATTGCATTAGCTGCGGCAGGAATTGCGAAGATCATCTTCTTTATCTTCCTGGTTCTTTTCCTCGTGTCGCTGGTAGGCCATCTGTTGCGCCGTACCTGAGAGAACAGCCATTGCGTTTTCTCCATCAGCGATAAGCGATGGAACAGATTTTGATTCGCAAGTGCGGAGGAACAATGAGCGGACGAACAATTCTGGGAATAGCACTGATCGTCATCGGTCTTTTCGCGCTGGCGTATCAAGGCTTCACTTACACAACACAAAAGAAGGTCGTAGACATCGGCCCCATCCAGGCGACGAAGGAAGAGCATCACACCGTTCCACTTCCTCCGATTCTTGGAGCTCTAGCATTAATCAGCGGGGTCTTTGTTGTAGTGGGCGGCCGGCGTGGAAATTAGGGTCCGGCTAGTTTGTACAAATCTTCGAAAAGAGATGGAGGATATATCTATGAATCGTATCACGGCACTTTTCGCAGGTGCGCTGATGCTGGCGCCCCTCTCATTCGCAGGGAATTCTGCAGGCGACAATACAAAGGATGAAAACAATCGTTTGCAGAACTCCGGCACGGTCATGCAGGAGATTCTTGATATTCCTGATGACATTCCCCAAGACTTGCTCGATAAGGCTCGCTGTGTGGTGGTGATGCCATCCGTTCTGAAGGCTGCTTTCGTCGTTGGAGGAAGCTACGGCCGGGGAACGATGGTTTGCCGCACTGGTAAAGACTTCACCGGCCCGTGGGGCGCGCCAGCCATGTACGCCCTGGAAGGCGGCAGCGTAGGACTGCAAATCGGAGCGGAAGCTACCGACTTCGTAATCCTGGTGATGAACAATCGGGGCGCGGAGAGCTTGCTGCACAGCAAGGTTAAGCTCGGCGGCGATGCTTCCATTGCCGCGGGGCCGAAGGGCCGGACCGCGTCAGCAGATACAGACGCTTACATGCGTGCGGAAATGCTTAGCTACTCGCGAGCGCGCGGCGTTTTCGCCGGCGTGTCTTTGGAGGGTTCGACGCTACGTCCAGACAATGACGCCAACCACCGCTTGTACGGCCCTGATGCCACAGCGGCGCTTATTATTACCGAACCGAAGTATGAGTCTCCCGAATCGGGAAAGACCCTTGTGCATCGCTTGCAGAAGGCCTCTCCTGAGCGCAAGCAGTAACGCATCCCAGATCGGGAAGCTAAATTGAGGATAAGGGCGAGGCGATGTTGCTTCGCCTTTATGCTTTTTGGCTCTTCTTATTTCAGCTCCATCTAGCTAGACCAACCCAGACGATTCATGAGGAATACGAGGTTATGTTCAATTCTATACAGCTTGGACTGTATTGTCCGTGTTTCTCTGTCGTCCTATATCTATTACCCGCCAAGGCTGATTTCAAACAAGCCGACCTTAGAGGAGATGCTGCCGTGATGAACAGCCAGATCGCAGATTCGGAAGAAATGCTTATCGCGAGGGCGCGGGCAGGAAGCCGGACCGCGTTTGGTGAACTCGTCCGACGGCACTCCCATCGCGTCTACGGGATGTCGTTCAAGATTCTGAAGAACCGTGAGGACGCAGAGGATAATGTGCAAAATGTCTTCTGCAAAGTCTACGGCAAGATCCGGCAATTCGAAGGAAATTCCCAGTTCTCGACCTGGCTGGTTCGCATCGCCATCAATGAAGCGCTGATGATGTTGCGCAAACGCCGGCCAGAAGACGCGGCCGCCCTAGCTGATCAGGACCGCGAACTGGACGGCCAAGAGGCGCCCATGGAGCCAAGGGATCTGCGCGCGGATCCCGAGCGCCTGTACTTGACGAAGGAATTAGCGACAAAAGCTCTGGAGGCTTTGCATCCCACGCTCAAGCACACTTTCATCATGCAAAAGGGAGAGGGCTGGACGAGCCGGGAATTGGCCAAGGCCATGGAAATTACGCCAGAACTGGTCAAATCTAGGATTTTCCGCGCACGTGTGAAATTGCGGCGGAGGCTATTGGTTCTTGCAAAGCCACAATCGATGGCCCTTCAAACTTAAGAGAGGCGCCGTATTCCTTCCGGACCCTGTTGGGTGAATAAAGGAAGGCAATAAGGTGCGTTTTCTCACCGTAAGAACGCGCGGCTCGATCAGTGAGGACCGCTCAGCTCTAGCATTACACTTTTCACGACTTCGCTATCCATCTTGGGGCTGATATACGCGCCCTCTCCAGCCACCACGGAGAGCGCTTTCACCAATTCTTGCTCCGCGTCTGTCTTCAACAGGTACCCTCTTGCACCCGCGCGAAAGGCGCTGCGCAATAATTCCGCCGATTCATGAAGTGTGAGCAAGACGACCTTGACCCCAGGTTGACTTTTTCGGATGGCCCGAGTCGCCTCGATCCCGTTCAGTCCCGGCATGGACACGTCCATGATGATGATTTCCGGTTTTAGCTCGTCAGCCAGGCGGATCGCCTCTTTCCCGTTTTCCGCTTCTCCACAAAACTCCCATTCCGGGTAAGGATGCAGAATGGTCTGAACACCTCGGCGGATAAAGGCGTGGTCATCGACGATAAGCACCCTAGTCATGGTCGGCGGACACCGGTAGTACTTGAACGGAGTTACAGACTTGTTTCAACAAAGAACTGCAAGTCATTCGAGGGAACATGGGCTCCCAACTTATTGCTCCTACTACCTAAAACTCGCAGTGCGTGGCCGCGGGGAGCGTCACGCCTCGATGATTTGATTCTTTACAGCATACCGTACAACTTCACTAACGGAATGCATCTCGAGTTTTCTCATGATATTTGCGCGATGCGTTTCGGCGGTCTTGACGCTTATCCCGAGAGCCACCGCCACCTCTTTGCTGCTTTTGCCCTCCGCGAGAAGCTGAACGATTTCGCGTTCGCGCGACGTAAGCCTGTTTCGCAAATGAGCTTCCGGGTCGGGCACCGAATTCTTGTTCGCGAACCCGTTCAGCAGCATTTCTGCCGCCCGCGAAGTGAAAAAAGTCCGATGATTCGCGAGCGCTTCGACGGCGCTGACAAGATCCCGGTCGGCATCGGACTTCATGATGTAAGCCCGGGCGCCGGCCTCGACGATGTCGCGGACAAGTTGGTCCGAAAAATGAAGCGTGAGGATCAGGATGCCCATTTTTGGAAACGACTTATGAATTCTGCGGGCTGCCTCGAGGCCATTCAAGTCCGGCATGCTGATATCCATCACAACGATATCTGGCTTGAGCTGTTCAACCAGGGCAACCGCTTCCCTTCCGGTCTTGGCTTCTCCACATACTTCCCATCCGGGCCGCGACGTCAGGAGTTGTTTGAGGCCGCGGCGAATGATGTCGTGATCGTCTGCAACGAGAATTTTCACCGTGTCCATCCCCAATCTCAATGGTGTCACCGGGAACTGCGCCGGGCTGTCGGGTGCGCGCGACGCAGGTCGCTGAGCATAGGAAGCCTCGTGCAGGTGTCCCATCTTGTGCAAACAAGGAATATTACACTTGGGCCGCCAACCCCATACTGTTTTCCCTGTATTTTACTCCCTCCGGGCCATTGGTCGACTCGTTTCGCCTGGTAGCACGAGCAGTTGGTAGACGGGACCTTGTTGAGATTGTTTGCCCCGCTTGCATCGACATACCCTAACGCAATTTGGTCGCTACAGGCTTACCTCGATTGTTGGACGGATCGGATTCTAGTTGAATGGTCTGCGGAGGGCACACCAAAATGCTGATCATACTTCTGGTAATTCTGCTCCTGATGAGTCTGGGAAGCCTCCCGACGTGGCCGCACAGCCGAGACTGGGGCTACTACCCGAGCGGAGGTCTGGGCTTGGTCGTCGTAATTCTGGTCGTTTTGTTACTTCTTGGAAGAATTTGAAGTTGTGGGGTGACGAGTACTGCGGCACTTCGCGCAACCCATGCAACGTTCGGGCGCGGAAGATATCTACGCAATGCCGTCTCGTGAACTAATTGTGCGACGCTACTTTCTCTCGAATGGGGGCGCAAGGAGGCGTCGCACATGACAACTGCCGATACCTGTACCTAACCTGGGGAGACGACTGATCTATATGATGCGCAGCTCAACCGAGATCCTACAATCGCGCTTGTTGAGCCGGATTGCCTGGCTGCTGTGGGCCATTGTTCTCGTCCTGCTTATGGCCTTTTGTTTTTTTGCGAGTTCGTTCTGCATCACTCTACTGCTCGCCGCATTTCTAGCGATTCTGGTTGATCCGCTCGTCACAAATTTGGAGCGTTTGCATGTCCCGCGCTCTGTTTCTGCGGCGATCGTCATTATTTCCGGGATGCTTTTTTTCTGCTTTCTGACGTACTCCTCCTACAATCGAGTTTCCAATCTCGTGGACGCGATGCCGCAATACGCGGACCGGATCCGGGACGCTATCAAGCCTTTGAGCCAGAAGATCGCAAGGGTTCAGGAAACCGCCGTTACTCTGAATCCAGAAACACCTGCAAACACAAACGCTAAAAAGATCGCGGAAGTTAAGGTTAAAGAACAGCCCAGCTGGCCGTCCTATATTATTCGCGGCGTCGGCCCGGTATGGGGAGCCGTCATTATTATTGGAGTCGTGCCCTTCTTGATGTTTTTCAATTTGCTCCGCAAAGATCAGATGAATCAAAGACTGGAGAGCTCCCTGGGCTCCCTGATCGATGTCCCGCAATTCGTTCAGCGTGTCACCAACATGGTGCGTGGCTTCGCGGCTGGGAACCTGCTCATTGGTTCTGGAATGGCTGCCGTTACCGTTCTTGTCCTACTCGCTTTAAAAATCCAGGGCGCAGTGGTACTTGGGATCGTCAGCGGCTTCCTGAACTTGATTCCTTTCCTGGGTGTGGTGCTGGCTATCCTGGTCCCTGTTGCGGCCGCCCTCTTGCAATTCGATACAGCTGGACCGTTTGCGATCATTGTGTTGTCTGTCGTCTGCCTGCACATTATTTCCGCTAATTTCCTAATCCCGAAAATAATAGGTTCGCGAGTGAACATAGGACCTGTCGCGGCTACCGCGGGGATCCTCTTCTGGGGATGGCTTTGGGGGGTGATGGGTATTCTGCTCGCCGTGCCTCTGACGGCGTTCGTCAAAATTATCGCGGATTGCCATCCCTCATTAATTCATATTTCCAATTTACTTGCAGAATCCCCGCGTCCTGTTTCGTCCTGGATTTTCTCGGGCTGGGAAACTGCCTACAAAACGGTCCCTCTTGTCCGCAAGGAATTCCCTGCGAAAGCAAAGTCCTGAGAACAAGAGAAGCTGGGGAGTCATTAACAACCCAACGAAGCGCGGCGCGCCTTTGGCAAGCGGGAGTAATTGATTCTCGAAGAGGAGTATCCGGCAGATGGAATACCATCGGGGCGACGCTCGTGCCTGGCTGATTTCAGCCGCAATTTCGGCTGGTGCCAGCGCCGTGGCGCTCAATGAGCCACGCAGCGGACCTGCGGCATTCGAACTCCCATGCTATGAATGGGAGAGATTGCTGCACTTCCTCAGTGATAACTGCCCTCTCGCACTGCCAATGCAGAGAGAGAAACAACTCATCCGCAGGCAAAATTATCAGGTCGTACTTCCGTTTCTACGTGGCTTCTGTTTTGGTGCCACGCGGCTCTTTACATTCTCGAGTCCCAGACTCGCTCGGATCACAGCCTTTCTGTTTCTACCAGAGCCGCTATCCGTTTTTACAGGAAAGACCCGATGGTTGCGCGGACCGCGCTTGGCTATCCTGAAACCCTGAAACACCTCCGAAGCACCCACCGAGAGCGGGTGCCTGACCGAACACAGGTGCCCGCTCTCTTCCCACCCTCAAGCCAAAAACCAAATTAACGCTTATTTCAGGTTTGCCAATCGGAATGCGCAACTTCCGTCGTTAAAGCTCTGATAAGAATCAATCGTGGAGTTCGTGCGTCATCTGGACTCTGATTTCGCGGATTACGCCTAAGAAGACGTAGACAGCCCCGTGGGCCGATGGGACGCCGTTAAGCTATCTAATTATTTAGATTGGGGAGTTGCAATTCCAAAGTATCGGCTCTCAGGTTATCCCTGGCGAGCCATCTTTGCGTGAACCACGCAGGCATTCCGCACGCTGTAAATGAAGTACTCGCCCGGCGAGCTAGCAGCAATACGGGCCAATTGGGACTTTGCCTCTTCCAGCCCTTCCACAGCCTTCACCCAGAGTGGGTGACCATCGGGTAGTTTTTTAAAGATGTCGAATTTCGCACCCATGATTTCCCCCGAATCAGTTTTGTTATAACTGGCTGAGACTAGGGCAACCGGCGCGCCATTCCCAGCACGTAATTAAACATTTTCAAAATCAATCAGTTACGGATGGAAGGAAGCGGAAGTTGATTCTTTGGCGTGTGTCGAAATGCAATTATTCTTGTCTCAATAGGTATTTTTTGCTCGGTGATCACGTACTAGAACTTGAGAAAATACCGAAGTCTGCGTATTCCCACGTCTGGACACAAGAGCTGGAGCGCTGCGAGCGCGCTACTTTTCTTGCTGACCTTCTGAACTTGCGTTCGGCAGGGGCAGCGTAGCGGTGACGGTAGTCCCTTCTCGAGTGGAAGACAGCTCCAGGCTGCCGCCGAGTTGGCGCAGGCGCTCGTTCATGCCGCGCAGCCCAACGCCAAACGCGCCCATCCAATCTTGCGCAGGATCTTCCAAATTCCTCGATTGTGTTCCTTTGCCTTCATCGATGACCTGCAGAATCACAGCCTGATCCTTGCTCAGAAGCCGGACAACAGCTGTGGAGCTGCCGGAGTGGCGATGCACGTTCGTAAGGCTTTCTTGCAGCACTCGAAATAGCGCCAATTCCAGATCGCCCGGCACGCGATCAAAGTCTGGCGAAACATCGAAAGTGGTCTTGATCCCACTCCGCTTTGTAAACCCCTCCAAATACCACGGAACCGCGGACTTTAGGCCTAACTCCTCAAGCATCGGAGGATACAACAGATATGATATTGTGCGAACTTCCGAGATGGCTTCTTCAATCAGCTGGGAACATTCGGCAAGCTCGCGGCTATCTCTAGGCTGGCCGCGTTCGGCCGAGGACTTGAGCGAATCCACCTTCATCTTCAGCCCAACAAGGTATTGGCCTACGCTGTCGTGAAGGTCCCTGCCAATACGGCGGCGTTCTTCGTCTTGCGTTTGCAAGAGCCGGAGGGAAAGTTGACGAAGCGACTTTTCGGAGTCATGCAACTTTCGCTGCGCCTCCGTCCTCTCATTGATCTCTTTCCGCAATATCTCGCTGGTCTTTATCCTCTCGGTATAATCACGAGTCACTTTTCCGAATCCGATCAGCTCTCCGCTCTCGTCTCTTATCGCCGAAATAATCACATTCGCCCAGAAGCGCGAGCCATCTTTGCGTAGCCGCCATCCCTCATCTTCAAACCGCCCTTCCTTGGCGGCGACCTCCAATTCTCGCGCGGGTTTACCCGCCTGGAGGTCTTCCTCCGGATAAAACACGGAGAAGTGTTTGCCGATGATCTCGGAAACGGCATATCCCTTGATACGCTGGGCGCCGGTATTCCAGCTGCTTACATGCCCCTGTACATCCAACATGAAGATGGCGTAATCCTGAACGGCGTCAACCAATAGCCGGAATCGTTCTTCCGTACGGCGCAGCGCGAGCTTGCCTTCGCCACCGCTGTGGAACTTGCCGCCGTCTTCAAAGAGAGCGGCCGAGTGTTCGGCGCAGATTCTAACCAGCGGCCGTATGTTCTTTTCCCCCTGGCAGGTAGCCATGGGGTAGGCGCATCGCAGAGAGAAGGCGTATTTTTTCGCTAGCTCGTTCCACAAATGTTCTAGGCGGATAGCGGCTTCAATCTTGCCTTCTGTCCACAACAAGGCAACCATCTCACCAAACGCAACCATCTCGGGACGCGGCCCTTTTAGTGCGGCACTCATTCGGCCTATGGCCTTGCCGACGGTCTCCGCGAATCGCTTCTCGTCGGGCATCCCGCCCACCATGATCTGCGAGAGAAGCGCAGAAGCATCGAGCGCCAGATACCTGCCCTGTCTACCGGCCAGCTGGATGTCCAAGCCGCAAGCCTTCAGCCGTTGCTGTAGTCCGTCAAGATGTACCTTGGTAGCGATGATAACCGCAGCATTTCCCGCGCCCAGAGCGGAACCTATAAAGTCGCTCAGTGAATCAAGCAGAGAATCACTTTCTTGATAAAAATAGACAACGTGTTCGACTTGAGGAGCATTTCGAGCTCGCAATGGCTGCGCCGAGCTTCTGGGGTCCGGGCTCAAAGCACTCGAACTCATTTCGCATCTCCTGCACGAGGGCTGGAAGCCACGGCCTCGGGGCCGTTTAACCTGCGAGTCGCTGCTAACTACTCACACTGGATGCCGGGCTGCTTCTCAGTTTTCCCTTTGAAGTTAACATACTCACCTGGCGCAGACACTCGTAATTCCAACGAGCCGGCGCGAATCTCTTGATCTGTCAAAGCCCGCTCAGAGCTTTGTTTCGCTTAGACTTGATGCGGATCCGCGTACTCCATCCTAAGGGCCGAACCCTGCTGTATGCGGCGGCTTGCTTTAGCTGCCTTCCCCGACGGGTCACCCTAACATTTCAGGTCTCGAAACTCCATCCGGTAAAAGCTGTATGCGCCAACTAAGGGCAGCTCCTCCGCTTTTCTTCCCGAGCCGCCGGGCACCATTCGAACGACTCCTTTGTTTCAGGAATCGCGGAATACGGCATCCATCGTTTGTTCCTACTCCCATCACCCGATGGGAAAGCGTTTGGCAGTGCTCTAGGATGCGATTCATGAAACAGGACGCTTGCTGGGTTCGCGTCCGCAAATCGCGCCTTGCAATCCGCGCAGCCCGCGGCATCAGAGCAACATCGGGTAAGCGAAGGATGACTAGGCAGAAGGAAGTACAATGCGCACTATTCTTTCGATTCGTTCGTTGCTGTTCACGCTGGCGATGCTGGTCACGTCCGTAGCGTCGTTCGCGCAGGTCCGTGTTGGGGTGGCCATAACCGTAGCGCCGCCTGAACTGCCCGTCTACGAACAACCTATTTGCCCCGGCGACGGCTACCTTTGGACACCCGGATATTGGGCTTACGGTGACGATGACTATTACTGGGTCCCGGGAACCTGGGTGCTGGCTCCGGAAGTCGGTTTTCTCTGGACTCCAGGCTATTGGGGCTGGGGAGATGGCGGTTACGTTTTCTATGATGGCTACTGGGGCCCACAGGTAGGCTTCTACGGCGGGATCAACTACGGGTTCGGTTACTTCGGGCACGGTTTCGAAGGCGGTCGGTGGGATAACGGCCACTTTTTCTATAACCGCGCCGTCTTGAACGTGAATGTGAATGTGATTCACAACGTTTACAACACGCGGGTAAACGAAACGGTCGTCAACCGCGTCAGCTTCAATGGTGGCCGCGGCGGCATCAACGCGCGCGCCACTGCACAAGAAGAAGCGGCCGCGCATGAACGACACCTTCCGCCTGTGGCTGCGCAAACCGAACATATTCAAGCCGCACGATCTAATCCAGAGCTGCGCGCTTCCGCGAACCACGGCAAGCCTCCTGTCGCCGCTACTGCCAAGCCTGGAGAATTGAAAGGTGGCGGAGTTGTGGCCGCAAGAGAGGGCGGAACGGTTCATGAACCGGCGGCGCGTCCCGAGAACAACACTTCGCGTCCCGAAAACAGCGCTGCTGCGCGTCCCAACCCCCCGGTCCATCCCAACGACCTTCCGCGTGCGGAACGCCCCGCTCCGCCAAACACCGGGAATGCGAAAACGGACAAGAAATATCAGCAGCAGCAAGACAAGCTGCAGGCGAAGCAGGACAATGAGGCGCAAAAACTCCAACAGAAGCAGGAGAAGGACCACCAGAAGCTAACTCAACAGAAGGCTAACGACGCAAAAAAACAGCAGGTAGAGCAGCAGCACCAACAACAAACGCAGCAAATGGCGCAAAAACACGCGCAGCAACAACAACACTTGCAGCAACACCAGGCGCCTCCACCGCAACACCAAGCGCAGGCCAAGCCGCCGAAACCATAGTCGGCAATAGAAAGCTTGATGGCCGGGGTATCTGTCAATCGGCAGGTAACCCGGCCACAAGCGCTGTATGAGGGGCGAAGCTGACGGCATCCAGTTGGACGAAACCGCTATGCCCTGAATTGCAGCACGTGAAGTTATAAAAATGATTCCAAGGGAGGAAGCAAACAGTACGCCATTTCGTATCTCGTCTGACCTGCCATAGTCTTCGAATCCCTCAAGTTGTCCGCAACGAATGCCTGAATCGGAGTCCTAAATTAGATCACGGTGCCGCGGCGTTTGCGAGGAGGGCAGTCGCAAGCGCCAGAGCTTTCTCTGCCTGGGTGCTGTCGTCAAGACGCCCACGGGCGAAATCGCGCGTGCCGCCTCCTTTGCCACCGAATTTTGCGAGGACCTGTTTTAGAAGTGCGCTCATATCTTTTGTGGCCGTAGGGTGCTGCGCGAAGAGCATGTGACCACAGCCTAATCTTGCCAGCAGCGCGATCGATTTTTCCGTCTTTGCAACCTGTGTCGCGAAGAAACCAAGAAATTCGGGTTCGACGTCTTCGAAAACTCGATCTACGATGCGCAGGCCACCGGAGTTCGGCGCGGATTCGCGCACCGCTTGCGCCGCTTCAATTTCCGCGAGACGTTGCAGCAGCACGCGAGTCTTTTTGAAATTCACGTCGCGTTCGGAAACGGAGCGCTCCGCTGCAGCAACCAGATCTTCCGGGGCGCAGCCGAGTTTTTCTGCGGTGGCGCGAATTCGGAGAAAATCCTGGCGAGCGGTACGTTCCGCTCTCGCGCCACAAACAAATTCCACGCGCCAGTCCTGCCGCATTTTTGTGCAGCGCCGCACGAGGAGAGTTCCAATCTGGCCGGTGCTCTTGACGTGCGTGCCGCCGCACGGTTGAAGGTCGGCGCCCTCAATCTCGATGGCGCGCAAGATTCCGGCGCGGTCCACTTCTTTGCGTACGCCGAGTTCCGCCAGATCTTCGGCCGTGCCATAGCGCACGGTGAGGGGCCTGTCTTCAAAAATAATTTTGTTGGAAGCCCGTTCCGCGCCCTCCAGGATTTCGTCCGAAGGTTCGGGGCCTCGCACATCGATCGTGCAGAAGTCCGCCCCCAGATGGAAAGAGACCGTCGGCCTCCCATAGCGTTCTTGAAACATGGCCGAGAGCAGGTGCTGCCCGGAGTGCTGTTGCATATGATCGAAGCGGCGCGGCCAGTTGATGCAGCCGAGGACATCCGGACTACTGGGCTTACGGTCGACGATGTGGATGATTTCGTCGCCATCGTCGCGGACGTCGAGAACATTCGCGTCGCCGATCTTTCCCAAATCGTTCGGTTGGCCGCCTGACGTGGGATAAAAGGCTGTGCTATCGAGAACGAGTCCCCAGACTTGTGCCGTAATCCCGGAGTTCAGGTCCGGCGGAAGCACCTCGCAATGCATGATCCGTGCGTCGAACTCCTTCACGTAGGCGTCGTCGTAATAGATTCGATGTGTTTTCATAAAGTTTAGAAAGTTTATGCCTGCAGGGCGCGTTGCCACGCTTCCGAATATTTGTAGCCGGTTCCAGTATTGAACAGCACGACGGTTTCCTGCGGCTTGATCCAGCCAGAGTCGGCGAGGTTGCGCGTGGCGCTGACGGTTGCCGCGCCCTCCGGTGCAGCGAAAATTCCTTCGAGTGCCGCTAATTCCTTTCCCGCTTGCAGCATCTCTTCGTCGGTCACCGTCAACGCTGTGCCGTTAGTTTGCTTGAGCATGCGCAAAATGAGGAAGTCGCCGAGCGGGCCGGGGACGCGGAGTCCTGAAGCCAGAGTCGCGGCGTTTTGGAAAAACTCCGAGGTCGCACGGTGCGCTTCCCATGCTTTTACGATCGGCGCACAGCCTTCTGCCTGCACGGCAACCATGCGTGGCCTTTCGGAGCCAATCCAACCCATCTCTTGCATCTCGTCAAACGCTTTGCACATGCCGATGAGGCCGACGCCCCCGCCCGTGGGATAGAGAATCACATCCGGCAGCTTGCCGCCGAGCTGTTCCCAAAGCTCATAGCCCATGGTCTTCTTGCCTTCGATGCGGTAGGGCTCCTTGAGGGTGGAAACGTCATACCAGCCTTCGCGCTCTTTATGTTCGGAGACGTATTTGCCGCAATCGGAGATTAAGCCATTTATTTTGATAACTTTAGCGCCAAACGCCTGACATTCCATGACGTTGGCCGAGGGGGTGTCGGCGGGCATTACGATGACGGCTGGAATTCCTGCAGCGGCGGCGTAGGCAGCCAGAGCGCCGCCGGCATTGCCCGCCGTGGGAGCAGCTAAAGCCTTTGCATTCAACTGCTTGGCGCGAGTCACGGCGGTGGTCATACCGCGCGCTTTAAAAGAACCAGTGGGATTTAGGTCTTCACATTTGACCAACAAGCTGAATACACCGAGCCTCGCACCAAGCCTCTTTGCGGGCAATAAGGGCGTCATGCCCTCCCCTAGCGTCACGGGCGGGTCGTCTGGCAGGACTTCGGCATAGCGCCAGAGACTCGGTGGGCGCGACTTGAGGCCTTCCATGGTCAGCGTGGCTGCAGCCTTCTTCAAGTCATATTTGGCATAGAGCGGCTTGCCGCAGCTGCAGAGGTGCTGCTCGATCGAGGAATCGTACTTCTTGGCGCAGGCCGAGCACTCCAGCTCCAAGACATTCGTCTGTTTGGTCATCGCGGAAAGTCTACCACAGCCCTTTTGGCGGCCATTCTTGGCTGTTCGTTTCGCGGCAGGGGGCCGCTTGCGCCCCGGGAGGCATCCCAGTTTAAAGGTATAATAGGGGGATGAGTGTGCGCCTGATTGCCTTGGACATAGACGGCACGCTTCTGGACAGCCGTTGGCAGCTTCCAGAGGCAAACAGGGCCGCTATTGCGGCAGCCACCCGTCGGGGCATCGAGGTCGCTCTGGTCACCGGACGGCGTTACGACTTTGCCCTTCCGATTGCACGACAGATCGATGCGCCGCTAACCATGATAGTCAGCAATGGCGCGGTCATTCGAACGAATGACGGCGAGACGCATGTTCGGCACTTGCTGGCGAAGGAAACGGCCGGACGCGTTTTGGCGTTGACGCGAGCGTGGCGGGATTGCGCGGGAGTCGTCTTTGATCGGCGGCGCGAAAATCAAATCGTGCTCGAAACTATCAATGAAGACGATCCGATTCGCAGCGCATATTACACGCGGAATCGCGAATTTCTGGGATTGGCCAATCCGCTGGAGAGCTGCCTCACCGAAGATCCCATCCAGGTGATGCTCAGCGGAAACGTCGCGCGGATGCGAGAGGCAGAGGCTGTGCTTCGAGGAGCTACGTTTGCGGCGGAGTTCGCGCTGGCCGTGACGGTTTACGAGAGCAGGAATTTTTCGATGATCGACATCATCAATCCTGTTTGTTCGAAAGGCGCTTCGCTGGCAGAGTGGGCTGCATTGCGCGGTGTGGCGCGCGAAGAAGTTTTGGCCATCGGCGACAACCGCAATGACCTGGAAATGCTGACGTTCGCAGGAATCCCGGTGGTGATGGGAAACGGCGTGGCGGAATTGAAGGGATTTGGCTGGCACGAAACCGCAAGCAACGACGATGGTGGCGTCGCGGCGGCCATCGAGCATTTTGCGTTGCGAGAGGCGGCCCCGTGCGCCTGACGCGCGCTCTAGTGTCATGCGCGGTTTTGTTTGCGGCCGCGCCATCTTTGCGCGCGGAATTTGTCGCTTTGCGGAGCGGCCAGCGGCTTCACGTAACGGGTTATCAACTTCTTGGAGACAAATACCGGCTGCAAATAGCGGGCGGGGTCGTGGAAGTTCCCGTCGAGGAAGTTGTTTCGATCGCCCCGGAAGATACATTTGCTCCTCTGCCTCCGGCGATTGTTGCGACGGCGCCGTTGCATGAGATTGTGAAGGCTGCGGCAGCACGCTACCGCGTCGATGCAGATCTCATCCTCAGCGTGATTGCCGCGGAGTCGAACTTCGATCCGAAAGCCATCTCCAAGAAGAACGCGCGCGGGTTGATGCAACTCTTGCCGGAAACGGCGGCGCGCTTCGGAGTGCAAAACATTTTCGATCCGCAAGAAAACATCGATGCAGGCACGCACTATCTACGCGACCTGCTGCAGCGGTACAACAACGATATGGCGCTGGCCTTGGCTGCTTACAATGCGGGACCGGAGCGCGTGCAGCAGTTTGGACGAGTGCCACCGTATCCCGAGACGGTTTCCTATGTTCGTCGAGTGAAGCGCGGGTACGAAAAGAGCAAGGCGGGGATGTCGCTTGAGGTTGCGCCGAAACCGTCCGATAAGAAAACAGCTTCTTCCCCAGTCGCAAGCTCAAACACCGCTGCGGCAGCTTCGCAGCTCGGCATTTCGAATTAAATTCAAATTTTGAGTTTGGGAAGTATTCGTGTTTAAACGTGTGCCGCGGCGTGTTTCGCGACTACAAATCTATCGAACACGCGAGAGGACAGCCAGGATTGGCTGTCCAACATGGAGTTTAGGACGGGCGCGGCCCTTCGAAGCTCAGGGTAAACATGCCGTTCACGTACGAAGGATTATTATTGCGTGGGATTTGGATTCGGCGGGGCTGCTGTCGGAGGAGACGGCGGCGGGTTTAGAGGATTGACTGGCGAACCGATCGGATTTTGTCCAGGCGCGCCTGTGCCGGTGGGAGCCCCAATTGGACTTCCGGGAGCAGCGCCTACGCCGAGGTCTTTCGAAGGATCCCAGATAAATTCGAACAGGCGATAATTGTGCGCCTTCTCATACACCATCAGAGAGGAGTGATTTACCTTGCTTCCTATGCCGATGATGTTGCCACCCATGATGGTTGGCAGATCGCCGGTAGGTACAGCCTGAGCATCGGCGCCTGTGCCAGTCGTGTCGGTTCCTTGCGCACCGGTTCCCGTTCCAGGAGCACCTGGCGCGCCCGGAGCGGCACCCTGACCTGCAATGCCACCGGCCGGCGCTGGCTGACTTCCGAAACTGCCTATGGAACTAACCGGCGCGCCGCCCGCCTGTCCCCCAGGAATAGGCATCTGAATGCCGCCCGAAGGCGGTTTAAGGCTTCCGATGAGGTTTCCCGCGGGACCCACATAAATCAGACGCCAGGAGCCATCCTCTTTATTCATAGGGTCTTTGTACGCTTGCCGCATGAAACGGAGGTTGCCGATTTTGGGTTTGACCAAATCGTCCATGGAGGTCGGAAAACGGCCGAGCTTGCGATAATAGAGTTTGATTCCGCGTGTATATTGTTTGCCGCGCCAGACCATTTCCTGCTCTTTTTCCCGGCGGCCTTCCGTAAGGACGCGCAAACTGACGGACATAGTGCCGACCACAACCAGCGCGAGGAGAAACACAACCAGCAGCAAGGCGTAGCCGCCTTGGTTATTTCGCGCGTTCGTTCGTGTAAGCCGATTTTTCATGCGGACGGCGGAGCGGCCTGTTCTTCCAGAGGCATCGAGCCCGGAAGCCCGCTCGAAATTTCTTGAAACTCAAGATTAGAATTGCCGACTTTGAGGATGCGGTAGCGACCGAGCAGCGTATCGCCTTCGCCAACGATAAAAATGTCTTCGCCGTCGGTAAGGAAAGCGCGGCGAGGAGTGCCGTTCGGAACAGTGCCGTAGCCAAAAAATTTGAGATTCGGGGGTGCTTGCGCTCGAGTGGGCGGCGGGGGGGGCAGAAGAGGAGGCGGAGGCGGCTGATTCTTTAAATGGTCGCTCGCTGCTTGCACTTCCTGGGGTGTCGGAGGGGCGATCATACTGAACGGATTGCGACCATTGCTTTGATATTCGGTTTTCTGCGCGCGATACATCTCGTCCCAGCGAATTCCCGGGTTGTCTTCCCCCAAGGGCGTGTAATTCTGAATGAAGCTCGTCGTTACCGTGTTGGTAGTCCGACTGCGCAACTCGAAGCCCCAAATGAGCACGGCAACGACCACCAGCACGACAAGCACAATGATTTGCTGTTTCTGCTTCATGCCGCATCCCGAAAATAGGTCCGCAAATGGAGCGCCACGCGAATCGGCCCTTGTGCGGCTTGATTTTGGGCATCCGTGGCGAGCGCCAAACCATCGAGGACGTAGAATCTTTGCGAGCGCTGCAAACCGTTGACGAAGCGCACAACGCCGCCATAGTCACCTGTCACAGTGGCGTCGATGCTGACTTCGGCAACGCCGCGATTGGCGATTTCTTTCTGATGAGCGGTGTAGGTATCAATTCTGAGATTGGACTTCTTCGCGATTTCATCAAACTCGGAAGAGATGGCGGAAGAGCTCGCGCTCGCGACGGGAAGGTCTTTTTCAAACTTATCGCAATCGCTGCGCGTATGGGGCATGTTGTCTTTGATGGATTGTGCCGACTTGATGTCCCCTCGCAGGACGGCGAGCTTGGTATTTTGCTCGTCGAATTCCCTTTGCGGCGTCTGGGGCGAAGAGGCGAGGCGCCAGCTGTAAATGGCCATGCCGAGGTCCGCAGCCAAGAGCAATCCCAGGACGACCAGGATCGCGCGCTTTTGCAATGTGAAGTCGCGGTGCATCAGCTCCTCAAGTATTCCGCATTCAGCTCAACGACGATTTGGTCCGTGCTTGTCCCTGCTGAGGGATGCTGCACGGCAACCAGTTCGACGTGCGTAAACGTCTTCGACTCTTCCAGGGCTTTTAAGAATTTTACTTTGGCTTCATCGCTGGTGGCGCCAATGACGAATTTCACTTCGATGCGGCCCTTGACCTGCTTCGGCTCGATGCTGACAACGCGCACGCCGGCTGGAAGAACTTTCTCCAAATCCATGAACATCAGCGTCCAGTTGAAGCTACGAGCGTCGATGAGGCTGTTGATGTAAGCAGCGCGGTCGTGCAGGTTGCGATTCTCGTCGAGGTTAAAGAAATGTTCCAAAGAGGCGCGTTGTTGTTCGAGCTCAGCCACTTGCTGCAGTATCTTTGCGGATTTGGCGCGCATCTCGGCGTTGGCTTTGCGCGCCAAATAGACGTGCCAGCCGAGGCTAAGGAAAAGAATAGCGGCGATTGCGCCCACGACGCCTGCACCGGCAACGAATTTCCGGTGCGCCACAAGGGGCTTGGTCGCTAGATTGAGCCGAACTCTCATTATTCTCCTACTGCTCCCCTTCTCGATACTCGACCAAACAATTCTAGCCGCGATGCAGCATCCAGCCGACCAAACCGTCCAATTCGCGCTCGGCCATCGGACGCGCATCCGAAGGGATCCGCCCTTCCGCAACGCCTGCTTGAAGCAGCGAGCGGACTTCGCAACGAAACTCTTCTTCGAGCGGCCCAACAAATTCCGGGAGACGAGCGCCCAAACCGGCGACACGCACGGACTGAATGCCTTCTTGCCAAGTGTCTTGGTAATATGCGGCGACTGGATAAATGTCTTCGAGCAACATGTGCGGCGTGAGTTCGGCGCCACGCGCGGGCAGTTCCGTGCAGCGGTAACCGCAGAGCACGCCTTCGCGAACGATAGCGGTCGTCAAAGATGGACCGGACACGCGCGCGAGAAGCGTGGGCTTGTTTTCTTCCACGAGCGCAATGGCTGCGAGGGTGGAACTGAGCACGACTCCAGGATGCAGCCCGGCCGCTTCGGCCAAAGATTCGTATTCGCGGATGATGCGCAGGCGAGCTAGCGCGGTGACCACGTCCACTCCCGCTTCACGTGGCGCTTGCCGCATGTAAGAGATGAGCGTTTCGTCGACCTCAAAGGGAACGCTCTTCTTCAACTTCCAGCGCAGCATGGGATCTGCTTCTTCTTTCGAGCGAGGAAAATCGTCGAAATGCTGGACGAAGACGCGGATCACGGGGTCCGGCAAAATCAGCGCGACGCTTTCGTCCTTGGCGCGCAACGTGGAGCACACGCCGGAGACGGCGGCCTTGAGAGCAGCGGGATTCACAATATTAGTTTCAACGGCGGAAGGCACCAAAGCACCCGGCGGGAGAACCTCGACGGCGTAACCGTCGACGCTACCGGTTCTCGTCCAACGCGCGGCTGCGACACGATCAAGGCCAATTTCGATGGCGAGGGGCGGGTGCGGCGTGGCGTCGAGCCAACGCGCGACACGGCGCACGAAGTCGCTCTTGTAGATTCCCTGATGAAATGTGGCGGCGCTACTCAACGAAAGTCACCTTGTTGATTTCCTTGACGGTGGTCATACCGGCGCGGATTTTGGCCAAGCCACTTTCACGCAGGGTGATCATGCCCTCTTCGCGTGCGATGCGCTTGATTTCGGAAGTTGGGCGGCGGTCCACGATCATTTCTCGGATGCGATCGGTCAAGTCCAGAAGTTCGCAGATGGCCGTGCGCCCATGGAAACCCGTACCGGAGCATTCGAGACAGCCGGCGCCTTCAGAGAGGACGACGTTGGCCCAGGCAGCAGGATCGAGCCCAGCTTCTTTTAGCTCGGCCGGACTAAACTTTTTCGGGCGTTTGCAATTTTCGCATATCACGCGGACGAGACGCTGCGCCATGATGCAGTTGAGCGCGGAAACGAAATTGTACGGCTCGACGCCCATGTTGATGAAGCGGCCGATGACGTCGGTGACGTTGTTGGCGTGGACAGTGGTGAAGACCAAGTGCCCGGTGAGCGCCGACTGAATAGCGATTTGAGCGGTTTCCTGGTCACGGATTTCGCCAACCATGATTTTGTCTGGGTCATGGCGAAGGATGGAACGCAAGCCGCGCGCAAAGGTGAGGCCTTTTTTCTCGTTTACAGGAATTTGCGTGATGCCTTTGAGCTGATACTCAACTGGATCTTCGATGGTGACGATTTTATCTTCGTCGGTTTTGATTTCGTTGATAGCGGCGTAAAGAGTGGTGGTTTTACCCGAGCCCGTCGGCCCGGTGACGAGCACCATGCCGTACGGTTCTTGAATGTAGCGGCGGAAGCGTTTGACTTCGAGTTCGGAGAAACCAACGACATCCAGGCTCAAGCTTTGGAATTTTTCGGAAAGAGTTTCTTTGTCGAGCACGCGGAGTACGGCGTCTTCGCCGTGGCTTGCGGGCATAATGGAGACGCGCAAGTCGATAAAGCGGCCTTTGTATTTCACGCGGAAGCGGCCGTCTTGCGGAACGCGGCGTTCGGCGATGTCCAAATCGCTGAGGACTTTAATGCGCGAGAGAACGGTCGAGTGCCATTCCTTGGCGATAGGCTGCATGGCGTGTTGCAACACGCCGTCGATGCGGTACTTGACGGCAACTTCGGCGTCGCGCGCTTCGATGTGAATATCACTGGCGCGGCGCTCGAGCGCGGTGAAGATAATTGTTTCTACAAGGCGAACAACCGGGCTGACGGTGGTGTCGCGCGTCAGGCGGTCGCCGGAGATAGTCTCTTCGCTCTCTTCTTCTTCCTTGGATACCTGAAGCGTGAAGGCTTCCGTGGCCTGCTCTAGAACGCGCTGAGACTGTTCCGTGCGCTTGAGGATATCGCCAATTTGCTTTGCTGTGGCCACTTTGATGGCCAATTTTTTCCCCAGCAGCAACGGAAGTTCGTCGCTCAGCAACACCAGGCTGGGATCGGAGACGGCGATCGAAAGAGAATTGTTCTGTACTTCGAGCGGGACGAAGTTGTAGCGGAACATCAAGTCCGCAGGAATGGTGCGGAATAGCTCGGGATCGATGCGCTGTTCGCTGAGATCGACGAAGGCGCAGCGGTACCTGCCTGCAAGCTTCCGCGCTACTTCGCGTTCGTCGACGACTTCGGTGCCGTCGCCAGGGGTCCAATTATGCTCTTGTGTAGCCACTGTTTCCTTTTGCCTATTTAGGCGCCGTGTTCGTCAGAGAGAACGAAAAAATCGGCAGATAGAGTGAAATCAAAATAAAAGCTACCAGCAGTCCCATGAATATAAGAATAACGGGTTCGATGACAGCGACGAGGGCGGAAAGCCTTACACCCACTTCTTCTTCGTAAAATTCAGCGACGCTGGTGAGCATGGGAGCCAGCGCGCCGCTGGATTCGCCGACTTCGATCATGTCCAACGCAAGCGCGGGCATGGTTCCTCTAGAAGCCAGAGCGCTGCTAAGCGATTCGCCCTCGCGGACTGCCTGCGTGGCTTGCGTGACCGTCGAACGGATTAGTTTGCTGCTGATGGCGTCGGACGCGGTTTGCAAGCCAGCGACCAAAGGGGTACCACCCGTGAGGAGCGTTGCCAATGTGCGAGAAAATTGCGCCACCTGGAATTTCAGAAGCGTGTCGCCAATGACGGGAATGCGGAATTTCATGCGGTCAAATGCCGCGCCACCTTCATCTGTCCTCGACCAAAGAAGAATGCCGAACGCGCCAAGAAATACGAGCGCAAAAGCGCCGATGACGACGTAGCGGTAGTCGACAGTGAGCGCGATAAGAAACTGAGTGGGCCCGGGCAATTCCACGTTCAGGTCGCGATAGAGGACGGCGAACTTGGGGATCACGAAGGTGACGAGATAGGTCACGATGATGGTTGCGACGGTGATCAAAAGAACGGGATACACGAGCGTGGCGAGAATTTTCTTCTTAACGCCGGTACTGACGCGCTGATAGGCAATGTAATAGTCGAGAACGCCGGAGAGGTTTCCGCTTTTTTCACCGGCTAGAATGGCCGTGGCGTAAACCTTGGAAAATACTCCCGCTTCAGCGATAGCTTCTGAAAGCGACTTCCCTTCGCGAACGCGGTCGCGGACTTTGGAAAGCACGGGGCGAAGTTTTGGAGAGGTAGCGCGATCAGCCAGGAGATCGAGGGCCCGGAGAATCGGCAAACCGGCTTTGATGAGTGTATTGAATTGCTGGTTGAGGATCAAAAAGTCCGAACCGCCAATTTGACGTTCCCTGCGGCGTTTGGAAAACACGCCGAGCAGACTGCTGCGCGTTTCCACCGAGTAGACGAAAAGGCCCCGCTCCACCAGTTTCTGGCGCGCCTCCGCCAGCGACCCCGCTGGCTCGACGTGCGAGAAAACCCGGCCGTTTGCGTCAGCAACGCGGCAGACAAATTCCCCCATAGCTAACAGTTTACCTCATCTAGTTAGTATGCGGAGTAGTGGCTCGGGGTTGGCTGTGCCTTCTGGGAAACGCCCTCGGGATTTAACGGGAAATTAACCCTAAGGCCTTGACTCGGCTGCGGAATCGGCGTTGACGATGGCTACGCCGGGCGGTGCCTCAAAACGAAAGAAAGAATCTGCGAGGGGGGGATCGAAACGCCAGTCAGCGAATTTGAACTCGACTTCGACTCCGCCCTTCTCGCGAACGAGCACGCGGGCGAGATCTCCCGTGGCTGGCACAATCTCAAGATAGACAGATTGCTCTGGACTACGTTCCTGAGCATCCGAGGCAGCACCCGCAGCGGACTGGACAGTGGTTTCTTCACCGCGCAGAGGGCAATAGAGAACTTCGTCCCCCGGGATGCTGGGTTTTTCGACCGTGGTGGGCTCAACCCTCGCACAGACTCGCGACAATTTCATTTCGCCGGCAAGCAGCGCTAAAGGGGTTCTCCAATCGGTGCTCTGCTTTGCGGGAGCCCGCGTAACGGTATGATCCGCGGGAACATAAAACCACGCTGTCTTACCGTCCACCATGAAAAGATTTTTTTCTGGAGATTCGTACTCCCAGCGCATTTTCCCCGGCCTGCGAAAATAGGCGATCCCCGCTTCGGAGCGAACCACTTTGCCATTTTCGGAGTAACGCTCAAGAAAGGTTGCCGCCAGAGTGTGCGCGCCGCGATAGCGCGCTTCCAGCTTTGCGCCAAGCAGCTTCGCCTCGGGGCTGACGGAGGAAACAGTGGCTAGAATGGCGCAGGCATAGGCTAAGAGCGTACGCATGGCTGGTAGTCTAACAAGGTCGGCGCTGGCCGCCAACGAGGTGGCGCTTGCATCATGCGGCCTTTGAAATAAAAGAGCACGGGAAGGTTCTCCCGTGCTCACACTATGTTCCGTCTAATTTCGTTCGTCGGACGTTGTCGATTATTGAATCGGGGGGCTTGAAGCACTGCAACCCGCGCCATTAGGAGTGAAGCGAATCACGCTGGTCTGGTCCGAGCAGAACATGCGCTGTCCGGAGACGCCATACGATATCGGCGTCGCAGTAACGCTGTAGCCGACCGAAGGAGTATTGCCGTCGCCCGTGAAAGCATAGGCATAACCAGCCTTGGTTCCCGAAGATAGGACCTCGTCCAGTAAGCACGCGTTCGTAGAGGATGCAGTGCAAGGGTTCGCCCCGCCTAGCGCGATCAAAGTCGTGGGAAAGCCCACGGCCTGGTAGGTGCTGGAGTAGGTGATCAACGCGGTGTTGATGGTACGCACCGACTGCGAGGCGGAGGCTTCATTCGCCACAAGGCGCGACCGGAGGTAATTCGGAACCGCGATGGCAGCCATAATAAGAATGATGGCCACGACGATCAGAAGCTCAATTAGTGAAAATCCGTCTTGTTTTCTTTTCATAAAAGTATCCCAAAAAACATCCACCCAATCTCTTTGCCAACACTTAATTACTTCTGGCCTAGTAAGAAGCACTCCGAAGGCCATTCCTCTCGTTGGGACAGATCACGCAACCATCTGATTCTTAGATATTTAGCTTCGTGTCGAGACCTCCCCAGAACAGGCCCCCGTGGTGACTGACACTAATCGTCGTTTTCAAGGGGGGCTTTGACGAAAAACGGCGGCTTTCGATCTCCGCTAAATCCGATGTACGAGTTTCGCAGTTCTTGCCCGTCACGCTTCGCGTCCAGTGCTTGCGAAGAGTGCCGGGCATGCCCGACAAAACGGAGCCCAACGTCCTAGCAGTGGACCAAAGCGTTGACCGAAATGGGCGGCCGAGTTCGAAGTTGGCGCACTTGGCCCAAATTGGGAATTGGATCTCGTGCGCAAAAAAAACAGAGCACGGGACCGTGGTCCCGTGCTCTGTCGATTCCTTCTTCGACCGGTTGCCCGGTCGAAGGTAAAGCTTACTGAAGCGCCGGGCTAGCTGCCGTGGCGCCTGCACCCGTTGCGCTGTAACGGATCACACCAGACTGGTCAGAGAAAAACATGCGCTGACCGGTCGTGCCAACCGTGACAGGGGTGCCGGTAACCGAATAGCCGACCGAAGGCGTGTTGCCGTCCGTCGTCAAAGCGAACACATAGCCGCTCTTGGTGCCGCCAGCGAGAACCTGGTCGAGCAAGCAAGCTGCCGTCGAAACGGCCGTGCAAGGCGTCGCACCACCCAAAGCCGCCAGAGTTGCAGGGAAGCCGGCGTTCGGGTAGGTGGACGAATACGTAACGGCGGAGGTGTTGATCGTACGGATCGAACCGACCGCAGACGCTTCGTTGGCCGCCATACGCGACCGGAGGAGGTTAGGAATTGCGATAGCCGCGATGATCAGAATGATCGCGACGACGATCAGCAACTCGATAAGTGAGAAACCCTTCTGCTTCTTCATTTTCAACTATCTCCTTGAGAGTGTGAGAGTTTTTAGTGCCAGAGCACGCAGTACTTAAGGCAAGGCAGGTGCCACTCTGGCCGGTTGAGGTACCCAGTGGAGAACATCCGGTAAGGCATTTGTTTTCTGTATTATACGGGAATGTCCATGCCTGCAAAGAGCTATTCCCTCGGCTCCGGGCCGCCTGCACCCCCCGAAATTGCCCCTTTTCGTCGGTTGATTCCGACGAAAAATGGCAGTTTGCACCGGATTTGAGTCCCGTCTGGAAATGGCCCTTGCAGGACAACGTCTTCAGATTCTAGAGGTTATGCTTCTTGGCGTAGTGGCGGAACGAACGATAGCTGATCTTGAGAAGCTCGGATGCCTTGGTGCGGACACCGTTGGATTTCTCCAGTGCCGCATGCAGGTAGCGGCGTTCCGTTTCCGCGATCTCTTTTTCAAAGTCGAGCCCTTCCGCGGGAAACGATGGCGCGCCTGGGGCACCGATTCCGGAAGCACCTGCAGAGGCGTATCCAGCAATACGGTCGGGAAGAACGCGCAAAGAGATCTCTCCGCCAGTCTCGAGGGCGACAGCTCGTTCCATGGTGTTCTCGAGTTCGCGGACGTTTCCGGGCCAATCGTACGTTTCGAGACGGCGAACCGCTTCCGGCGAGAGGCTTTCGATAGGCTTCTCCATCGACTTACGGAAAGTTTCGAGGAAGTGTCGCGCGAGGAGGGGTATATCCTCACGGCGCTCTCGCAAAGCGGGCAGCTGGATAGGAATGACGCTCAAGCGGTAATACAAATCTTCGCGAAAGCGGCCTTCTGCAATCTCCTTTTCAAACTCTTTGTTGGTCGCGGCAATGATACGAACGTCGACGTCTATTTCTTCGGTGCTGCCGATGGGCCTGACCTTGCCTTCCTGCAAGACGCGGTAGAGCTTTACCTGCATGGTCAAGCTCATGTTGCCAATCTCATCCATAAAGAGCGTGCCGCCATGGGCCGCCTGGAAGAGCCCTTGACGATTCTCATTGGCACCAGTGAATGCGCCCTTCATGTAGCCAAACAATTCCGATTCGAGAAGGGTCTCTGGAAAGGCGCCGCAGTTGATAGTGATAAAGGGAGCCTGAGCACGAAGACTATTTTCGTGGATGGCGCGGGCCACCAATTCTTTTCCGGTGCCGCTTTCGCCGGTGATCAGGACGCGGCTGGTTTGCGGAGCAATGGTTTGGATCAAGTCGAAGATGGCGCGCATCTTGGGGCTTTGGCCGATGATATTGTCGAGGCCCGTCAAGCGGCGAAGTTCACGGCGAAGGTAGCCGGCCTCTTTTTTCCACTTCAGGCTCTCCGCGACTTCCTTTACGGCGCGGCGAAGCTGGTCCACCAACTCGTGGTCTTTAATGACGTAGCGGTCCGCGCCGGAATTGATGGCGGCAATGGCTGTCTCCACCGTGGGCACGCCGGTGATGAGCAGAAAGAAAGAGTTGGGCGAAATCTCTTTGGTGAATTTCAGCAGGTCAACACCGGTAGCCCCGGGCATGCGCACATCCGAAATGATAATGTCAAAAATCTGCGACTCGAGTTTGCGCTTGGCGGCTTCGACGCTGTGAGCCACTTCGACGCGGTGACCCTCTTTGCGAAACGTTATTTCCAGAAGCTCGCAAATGGAGCGCTCGTCGTCCACAACAAGAATGTGGACCAACTCGTTGTGAGTTTCCTTGGCCGCTGCTTTCGTTCCCTGCATAGGACCTCACGCCGTACGGGGTAATTCCACAATGAACTCCGCGCCACGATCCTTCTCGGAGATCACGCTGATTCTGCCGCTATGGGCTTGCACGATCTGATAGACGATGGAAAGTCCGAGGCCGGTTCCGCCCTCAAATCCCGACTGGAGGGGTTCGAAAATTTTTGCGCGCTGTTTGGCGTCGAGGCCAATGCCGGTATCGCGGAAGGCGATGCGCAGCCAGAACGGCAGGAGCTCGATGCCGACGCTCAGCGTACCGCCGCCGGGCATGGCGCGAAGCGCGTTGTCGGAAAGATTCCAGAAAACCTGTTTGATCTTGCTTGCGTCCACGCGTGCGCGCAACGCCGCGCCGTTATACGCGCGGACGATGTGGTACTTATTCTCGATTTCAGGCTTCTTCTCGAGAAGCGTCAGGGTTTCATCCAGCAAACCGCGCACGTCCGCTTCCTGAAATTCGTAGGTCTTCTCGCGCGAGTAATTCAGAAAATCCGTGATGATATGGTTCAGGCGCTCCGATTCGCGGCTGACAATGTTGACGAGATGCTTCTCGTCCTCCTCGAGGGGAACGAGGCGCGCCAGTTCCTTCACGGCGCCAGCCATAGCCGTCAGCGGCTGGCGAATTTCGTGGGCGATGGCGGCCGAAAGCCGGCCCAATGCGGCCATCCGATCCTTCGTTGCCACTTCCTGTTCGAGCCTGCGAAGTTCGGTGAGGTCTTGAAAATTGAAGACGTAACCGCTGCGCGTGGAATTCCGCGTTCGCAATGGAGAGACGGAGATGCCCAGGTAGCGCTGCTGGCTGTCCGGCGTGCGGAACTCAATCTCTCTCCTAACCACCGGGCGATCATTAGGACCCTTCAAGCCTGGAAGCCAAAAATTCTCGTCAACATCCGGGAGCCTGCGTCCACGAAGATCGACGAAGCGGTAACCAAGAATCTCTTCTCCGGTGCGATTCAGAAGAACTATCCTGCCCTCCAGATCGGTGGTCAGCAATCCGCCACGCATCGAATGGATAATGTCTTCGGTAAAGTCCTGGAGTTCCAAGAGCTCTTCGCGCTTTTCCTCGAGTTCGATTCCCTTGCGGCGAAGCGATTGGGCAAGGAGACTGGCCAGGTACGCGACCGCCAGAAATCCAAAGAGATTGCTGAGAAACCAGACGCGCAGACCCTCTGGAGTCGGCACAAGCAGGAATGTACGCGGGATCTTTCCCGCGAATGCCAGGGTAGTCATTCCACCCAGGATGAACAGGCATACCGCCGTGGTTATGAAAGCCGCGCGGCGCGAAAACAATATGCTGGCCACGATGATGACCAGGAGATAGAGAGAGATGAGATAGCTTTCCTGAAGGCCTGTGGTGTAAACGAGAGCTGAAATGATGATGACGTCAGTCGCCACCTGCAATCCGCCTTGCCACCTGGAGCGAGGAAGCCAGCGGATCAAACCAATGTGCAAGAGCCCAATGGTGACCCAAATAAGCAACAGAGGTAGGAATGAGCGGTTTGTGCCAGCAGGAAGAACGTACTGCGGCCAGATAAGGTCGACCACAAGTATCAATAAAATCGTGAGCAGGCGGACACGGGTCAGCCAACCCAGCCATTCTCTTGTTGTCGTACTTTGATCCATGGATAGCCCGCGTTCCTGGCCCCAGTATTCCCCCGGGCATTCTTTAGTTTAGACAGAAATGGCGGAGGGCTGGGAGTTCCTTCCCTGCCCTCCGCCAATTGGATAACGCTGGCCGCGCCAGGCTGCGACTAGTGCATCTGGCTCAACTTGCCGATCAAGGAGAACAGCGGCAAATACATGGAAATGACCACGCCGCCGACGACCACGCCGAGAAAAACGATCATGATGGGTTCCAAAGCGGTGAGGAGGTCTTTCACGGCGGCATCGACTTCTTCTTCGTAGAAGTCAGCGATTTTCTGCAACATGGCATCCATGGCGCCGGTCTGTTCGCCGACGCTTATCATCTGGGTGACCATGCCGGGGAACACATTCGAGTCCTTGAGAGGTTCGGTGAGCGATTTGCCTTCTTCGAGGGACTTGCGGACTTGCTGCAAGGCCTTTTCGACGACGGCGTTTCCGGCGGTCCTGGCAGTAATGTCCAAACCTTCCAGGATGGGTACGCCGCTAGCGATCAACGTTCCGAGGGTGCGGGTAAATCGTGCAACCGCGATTTTCCGCATGAGGATGCCTATGACGGGCAGGCGGAGGATCGTCGCGTCAATGGCATAGCGACCTTGTGCAGTGCCATACCAGACCTTGAGTCCGAAGAGGACGCCTCCAAAAGCGATCAAAGCAAGGAGACCGAAGATGCTGCCAATCATGTTGCTCATGCCGATGACGATTTTGGTCGGCAAGGGCAAGTCGACGCCGAGACCGGCGAACAACGTGGCGAAAATCGGGACGACTTTCCACAAGAGCAAGATGATGACGCCGCCAGCGACGGTCAAGACGCCGACGGGGTACACCATGGCGGACTTGACGGCGCGCTGGAGCTTGACGTTCTTTTCAATGTAGGAAGAAAGCCGCTGCAAAATTGTGTCGAGAATACCGCCCGTCTCGCCGGCTTCCACCATGTTGACGTAGAGGGAGTCAAAGACCTTGGGGTATTGGCGCATAGCGGCCGAAAGAGTGGCGCCGCCTTCGACCGAACCGCGCGTTCCGGTCAGCACCTTTTGAAACATCTTGTTTTCCTGCTGGCTGGCGAGAATCTCCAGGCACTGCACGAGCGGCAAGCCGGCGTCGATCATGACCGAGAACTGACGCGTAAAGATCGCCAGCTCCTTGGCGCTGACGCCAGAGCCGAAGGTCGGCAAGTTGAATTCCTTGCCTTTCTCGGACATCTTCGTCGGCGTGATCTGCTGGCGCCGAAGCAGGTTCTGGAGCTCCGCTTTGCTTGTCGCGGTGACTTCTCCGCTGACGTTTCCGCCGGAACGATTGGTTCCTTTGTACGTAAAAACCGGCATAACCTTTCCTCCTCAATCTTTCAAATCCACAAACCAAATCCATTGACCGCGAGCCTGACGGCCCGGAAAATTCTTTAGCGCTTGCCCGCCGGCAACTTGGAACTTGCAGGACCGCTGCCGCCCGGCGAAGAAACGCCGCGGTTGATCATGTCCTGAAGCTCATCCGCGTTAGACGATCGCGAAAGAGCCAATTCCAGAGTAATGAGCTTGGAGAAATACGCGTTTGCAAGACCTTGATTGAAGGTCTGCATACCCGTCTGTCCAGTACCGGTCTGCATCGCGGAATAGATCTGATGGATCTTGTCTTCGCGAACGAGGTTGCGAATGGCCGGAGTCGGGATCAGGACTTCCATGATCATCACGCGGCCACGGTTGTCGGCTCGCGGCAGAAGCGCCTGGCAAAGGATGCCTTCCATCACCATGGAGAGCTGCGCGCGAATCTGCGGCTGCTGGTGAGACGGAAAGACGTCAATAATACGGTTGATCGTGGATGCCGCGGAATTGGTGTGCAGCGTGGCAAACGTCAAGTGGCCGGTTTCCGCGATACGCAGCGCCGATTCGATGGTTTCGAGGTCGCGCATTTCTCCGATGAGGACGACGTCGGGGTCTTCGCGGAGTGCGGCGCGGAGCGAATTCGCAAAGGAGTGGGTGTCGGCGTGAACTTCGCGCTGGTTCACCAGGCACTTCTTGTGGTTGTGAAGGAACTCGATGGGGTCTTCGATGGTGATCATGTGCTCTTCGCGCTCGGCGTTAATCTTGTCGAGCATGGCGGCGAGCGTCGTGGATTTGCCGGAACCGGTCGGACCTGTCACGAGGACGAGTCCGCGCGGTTTGTCGCAAAGGCCTCGGACGACCGTAGGCAAACCTAAGGCATCGAAATTCTTGATTTCCCATGGGATGGTACGAAACACAGCGGCTACGGCACCGCGCTGATTGAAAACGTTGCCGCGGAAACGCGCCAGGTTCTTAAGGCCGAAGGAAAAGTCCAGCTCGAGGTTTTCTTCGAAACGGTGCTTTTGCGCGTCGGTCAGAACGCTATAGGCCAGCGATTTCGTATCGGCTGCCGTCAGAGGTGGCATATCCAGAGCGCGCAAATGTCCATGAACGCGAACACGGGGTGCGCTATTCGTGGTGATATGGAGGTCGCTGCCTCCCATTTCGATCATCTTTTTGAGCAACTCGCTCAGGGTAATCCCGGCCATCTCTTCACCTTCTTCTTATAGAACCGTTTCGCGCAATACTTCTTCCAGCGTCGTCTGCCCTAAAGCCACTTTCACCAGTCCGCTGCGACGAAGAGTGATCATGCCTTGCTCGATCGCCTTCTTCTTCAATTCCAGAGCAGAGGCGCCGACGAGGATCAATTCCCGCAGCTCGTCGTTCACTTCCATCACTTCGTACAAACCCGTGCGGCCTTTGTAGCCACCCTTGTTGCAGGTGTTGCAGCCTTTACCGTGATAAATCTTGGTCGTCTTGACTTCATCGGGGGAATATCCAGCGTCGATGAGGGCCTGCTCGGGCAATTCCAACTCTTCTTTGCAATTCGAACAGATCCGGCGCACAAGGCGCTGCGCGCAAATAAGGTTCACAGAGGTGGCGACGAGAAAAGGTTCAATACCCATGTTCATCAAGCGGCTGATGGTGGACGGAGCGTCGTTGGTATGCAGCGTTGAAAGCACCAAGTGGCCCGTCAGCGCGGCTTTTACCGCAATTTCGGCCGTTTCAAAGTCGCGGATTTCGCCGACCAGAATGATGTTGGGGTCTTGGCGAAGGAAAGCACGGAGAGCGGCCGCGAAGTTCAGGCCGATCTGCTCCTTCATCTGGACCTGGTTGATGCCCGCCAACTGGAACTCGACGGGGTCTTCGGCGGTCATGATGTTGGTGTCAACGGTGTTGAGGCGCGCTACCGCGGAATACAGGGTGTTGGTCTTGCCCGATCCCGTTGGTCCGGTGACCAGCACCATTCCGTAAGGCTTTAAGATGTTGCGCTCGAATTTCTTGAGCGACTCCTGCTCGAAGCCGAGCTTGGTCATGTCCAAGCGCAGATTTTCTTTGTCGAGGAGCCGGAGGACGATTTTTTCGCCGAAGAGCGTTGGGACCGTGGAGACGCGGAAGTCGAGTTCCTTCTTTTTGCCGTCGGCCTTGTACTTGATCATGATGCGACCGTCTTGCGGAAGGCGCTTTTCCGCGATGTCCAGCTTGGCCATAATTTTCAAGCGGCTGGTGATGGCGTCCTTCAGGCGGAGCGGCGGCGTCATTACCGTTTGGAGCTGACCGTCAACGCGGAACCTTACGCGCATTTCGAGCTCATAGGGTTCGATGTGGATATCGCTCGCGCCTCGTTTCACAGAGTCCGTCAAAATCAGGTTTACGAGCTTGATGATGGGCGCCTCTTCGGCGGCCTTTTCAAGAGTGGCGGTATCCAGTTCCGCTTCTTCCGCGGCGAGCTCGAGCTCCTGGTCTTCATCGACCAGGTCTTTCATCATCTTGCTGAGTTCTTCGGTGTTCTGTTGCGAACCGCCATAGAATCGCGAAATGGCCTCGCCGATGGCGGACTCGGAAGCGACGACGGGTTCCACGTTGAACCCGGTCATGAACTTGATGTCGTCCATGGCGAAGACGTTCGTGGGGTCGGTCATCGCGATGGTAAGAACCGAACCTACGCGCGAAAGCGGAATGACCTGATAACGCAGTGCCGTGTCTTGCGGGATGAGCTTGATGACGTTAGGGTCGATTTCGTAATACTTGAGATTTATTGAGGGAACACCGTACTGGCGGGAGAGCACACCGGTGATGTCATCATCGGTGATGAAGCCCATCTTCGTCAGGCAGCTCCCCAGCTTGCCGCCATTAGAGCGCTGAAATTCGAGCGCCTTCTGGAGCTGGTCCTGAGTGATCAGGCTTTCTTTAATAAGTATTTCGCCCAAACGGACGGACATCCGCAGCACTCCCTGCCGGTTTTCACCCAGAGTCAACATAGCAAACGGCGGCTGCGAAGGTGTGTGGAAATTAAACAGAAGTTCTGAAATGGCTAATACCTGTCCACTGGGGCAGGTTTTTTGAACGTGGTACAGGTGCGGTTCTTGACTTGCTTATGTGCGGTGGCTATCGTGCAAGAGAAAGACTTTTGCATGCAAATCTGCGGGGTCTTTAAGCAATGGTGCACACGGCATGAGTCGACTTGATTCCAAACAGCGCTGGAGCCTGGTAGTCGGCGGTCTGCTGGTCACTCTCTTGCTAGCGGCCGTATTCACTTTTGGTTCGCTGGAAGTTCCCTTCCAGCCCAAGAGCTGGCGCGCGATGATGCCTCTGTTTGCGGTCTCCTGTTTCCTGACCGCAGCCCTGATCGTCTTCAGCCTCATTCTCGGTCGCACAATTCTTCGCTTGTGGGCAGAGAACAGCCGCGAACAGCTTGGCGCGCGTTTCAAAACGAAAATGGTTGTTGGTGCAATGGCGATTTCCCTGTTGCCGATCATATTCATGTTCATCGTCAGCTACTCGCTGATCAACAGGACCCTGCTCCGATGGTTTCCACGTCCCCTCGAAATTGCTTCCCAGGAATCGCAGGAGATCATGAACGACATCGGGCGCGCACAGTTGCCCCGGCTTCGACAAGTGGCGATCGGCGTTCAAGAGGATGCCGGGCAGTCTCCTGAAACGCAACTGCAGCACGCTCTTGCAAAGGGCGCAGACGCAGAGTGGGTTTTGGATGCTCACGGCAATGCCACTCAAGGAGGGGTGGTCTGTGAAGATCAAGACGAAGACCGGCGCGGCCAAACATGCGGACGGCTGGGCGTATTGGGCAAAGTAGGTGAGGTGTTGCCAAGCATCGGCATCGAGATCTGGGTAGCCGATGGGAATAATTACATCGCAGCCCGTGTTCCGACGGTTGAAGAGGGTCAGACAATTGGGTACGTTGTGGCGGGTTACCTCACCAGCCCGGATTTTCTCGCTCGTATCAAAACAATCGAGACACAGACTCGCGAGTACAGCCAGGAGAAACAGGATCTTCGGGCTCTCAAACGACAGATGCTGCTCATTCTTCTGCTGTTCACGGTGCTGCTGATTTCCGCGGTGATGTGGGTGGCCCTCTTTCTCGCGAAGCAGGTAACCATCCCGATTCAAGCCCTTGCCGAGGGTACGCGAGAGATTTCTGCGGGTAATTTCGACTATCAGGTTCCTGAGCAGGCGCAGGATGAACTTGGAGTTTTGGTCCGATCTTTCAACGCCATGACGACGCAGTTGCGCGACAACCGTTCGCAGATTGATCAGTTCACGCGGAATCTGCAACAGGCGGTGCAGGAACTCGAGCGGCGGCGACAATTGATGGAGACAGTTCTGGAGAATATTCCAACCGCGGTCATTTCGCTCGACGCCGGCGGCGCTATTCTTCGCGCCAATACCGCGGTGACAAGGATGTTCGGCGGCGACGCGCGGAACGCGCAGTCCCTTGACGAGCTTCTCGGACCGGAAGCTTCCCGCGTGCTGCAACTTCTAATGCGGCGGTCGCTGCGGATGGGAGTAGTCTCGCGCGAAATCGAAACGGTCGTCGCTGGGCGCGTGCTACACCTTGCTGTAACCGCCAGTTCTCTAGGGCCGCGTCGCGCCAACTCCGGGTACGTCCTGGTGCTGGATGACCTCACGGAGATGCTGCGAGCGCAAAAGTCGGCGGCGTGGCAAGAAGTGGCGCGGCGCATCGCGCACGAGATCAAGAACCCGTTGACGCCGATTCAGCTTTCTTCGCAGCGATTGTCACGTTTTCTCGATCGACGGGATGCCGCCGATTCCAAAGCTCCGCGCGACATTGAGCTAACCAAGTTGGTGCACGAATGTTCGCGCTTGATCGAGCGGGAAGTCTCGACGCTTGCCGCGCTCGTGAATGAGTTCTCTCAATTCGTGCGCTTCCCCACCGCCAAGCTCACCGCGACAAACGCCAACACGATTGTGCATGAGGCGGTGGAGGTATTTTCCGGACGGCTCGACGGCATCACACTTAAGACCACTTTGGGCGAAAACCTGCCGCCTGTTCGCGCGGATGGCGGGCTGCTGCGCAGCGTGGTGGTCAACCTAATCGATAATGCCGCGGAAGCACTGGAGAATTCGACTTTCAGGGAAATCCTTATTTCCACCTGCGCGCATCCTGACGCCGAGACGGTCGAGATTTGCGTGTCTGATAGCGGGCATGGCATTTCGCCGCAAGACAAAGACAAACTCTTTCTTCCGCACTTTTCGACGAAGAATCGCGGAACTGGCCTTGGCCTGGCCATCGCAGCACGAATAGTGGCCGAGCACGGTGGAACCATTCATGTGGAAGACAACCAGCCTGTGGGTTCGCGTTTTCTCGTGGAACTCCCCGCCGCGGAACTCACACCTGCCGGAGTCCTGGATCACAACGGAACGGAATCCACTCGATGACCTCCAAGTCGCACGTGCTGGTGGTCGACGACGAAGCCGGGATTCGCGAATCGCTTTCCTCAATTCTCAAAGATGAGGGGTACCACGTGGAAGCGGTGGCCTCCGCCGAGGAGGCGCTGCAGCGTGCCGCTTCCGGCGATCTCGAAGTCATTCTGCTCGATGTGTGGTTGCCGGGTATCGACGGGCTGGACGCACTTAGCCGCCTTCAGGCCATCCCGCGTGCGCCGGCGGTCATCATGATTTCAGGTCACGGCACCATCGAGACTGCTGTACGCGCCACAAAACTGGGAGCGTTCGATTTCATCGAGAAGCCGCTATCCCTCGAGAAAATTATTGTGCTGGTGCGCAATGCCGTTCAGCAGCGGCGGCTCCAGGAAGAAAATCAGCTGCTTCGCAGCGAACTTGGCCATCGCTATCAGGTGATTGGGGACAGCGTTCCCATGAAGGCACTGCGCCAGCAGATTGCCGTGACTGCGCCGACCAACGGCCGCGTGCTTATCTACGGTGAAAGCGGCACAGGCAAAGAACTGGTCTCTCACGCTCTGCACGCCGCAAGTCTTCGCAACAAAGGGCCGTTTGTGGAAGTAAATTGCGCGGCCATCCCGGAAGAACTCATCGAGTCTGAACTTTTCGGGCACATCAAGGGGAGCTTCACCGGCGCAACGGAAGACAAGATCGGAAAATTTCAAAAGGCGGATGGTGGGACGCTCTTTCTGGATGAAATTGGTGACATGAGCCTTCGGACGCAATCCAAGGTACTGCGCGTACTCGAAGAGCAGCGTCTTGAACCGGTAGGTTCTAGCCAGACAATTACGGTCGATGCACGCGTGATTGCAGCCACAAATAAGAACCTCGAACAGGAGATTACGCGCGGCGCGTTTCGGCAAGATCTTTTCTATCGCCTCAACGTAATTCCCTTTTTTGTGCCGCCGCTCCGCGAGCGCCAGGAGGACATTCCAACCCTCGCCCGTTATTTTCTGGATGAGTTCAGCGCAGGCTACGGCAAGAAGACACGCGAACTGAGCGCTCCTGCTATGGAAATTCTGGTCCGCTATCCCTGGCCGGGAAATGTGCGTGAGCTACGCAATCTCGTGGAGCGACTGGTGATTGTCTGCCCACAGGCACGCATTGAGCCTCATCACCTGCCTCCCGAACTTTTCCGCGGCGCGGCACAGAGTCCCGAGCATCCCTACTCGACGCTGCACGAAGCACGCAGTGCCTACGAACGCGAATTTATTTTGCGAAAATTGCAGGAGCACCGCTGGAATATGACGCAGACCGCGTCCGCACTGGGCCTCGAACGCAGCCACCTCTACCGCAAGATGAAATCTCTAGGAATTGCCGCGCCGGACTAACCCGTCCAGGAGCATATGCGAAAATTTCAAGCTTCGCCCGATTCAAAAGGCTCGCTCTCCTCATCGCTATCCGCTATCGCTTCGAGTTGCGCGTGCCAGTCTAGCTCACGAACGCTGTGCGGATTCTCTCGCCAGTTCGCAACCACTTTCACGAACAGTCCCAGGTAGATCTTCTTGTCGAACATCTCCTCGAGTTCCTTGCGCGCCTGGGTACCGATTTTTTTCAGCATTTCGCCCTTGCGCCCGATAAGAATCTTTTTCTGCGAATCGCGCTCGACGTTCATCGTCGCTTCGATACGCAGCAATTTGGGAAGGTCTTCATACTTCTCGACCTTCACTGCGAGCGCGTATGGCAGTTCGTGGTACATCGCCTGAATCGCTTTTTCCCTCACGATTTCAGCCGCGAGAAAACGCTCCGGCTGATCGGTTACCTGGTCTTCGGGAAAGTAAGGTTCGCCCTCAGGGAGCAAGCGGAAAATATCGCCAAGCAAGTCTTCGCAACCGGTGCCTTTCAGGGCTGAAATCGGCACGATGGCCTCGAATTCGAACGCCTTGTTATATGCCTCGATAAGCGGCAGCAATTTCTCCTTGGGGAGCCCATCTACTTTGTTTAGCGCCAGAATTGTTTTTCCGGTGAATCGCTTGGCCCGATCGAGGAGAAAATCGTCGGCATGAGGCGGGGTACGGCTGGCATCGACCATCAGAAGCAACAAGTCGATGCCTTCCAAAGCGGCGGCCACTTCATGCATCATTTGGCGCCCTAGCGCCGAGTCCGGCGAGTGCAACCCCGGGGTATCGATAAAAACGATTTGCCCCTCTGGCCGGGTTACAAAACCTTGGATGCGGTTACGCGTCGTCTGCGGCTTGGAGGTGACGATCGCAACCTTCTGGCCCACCAAGCGGTTAATGAGTGTTGATTTTCCCGCGTTAGGCCGCCCAACAATCGCCACAAATCCCGACTTGTGCGTTTTCTTCCCGCCCTTCTCTGTGGGGCTTGCGTTCTCCGCAACCTTTGCGCTCTCGGTGGAATGCTTCTTCTTCGACATCCCGTTACTTTACCACTGGCAACTCCAGCGCGCTCGGATGTTCCGCGTCGTGGGCCAGCGTAATGTGCGCCGTCTTTGCGTCCTTCCCGGTTTCCAGTGCCACAACTCCGCCGCTGTTGTAGTTCTTCTCCGTGCCCGGACTATTCGGGCAATGTACAAACAGCCGCAAACGGCTCCCTTTCGCGACGCGCCGGGAGAAAAACGTGAAATTGTCGAAAACGTATTTCTCCGTTTTTCCCGGTGTGACGAGCTTTTCTTGCCGCAGCGATTCGCGATATCGCGCTCGCATGGTCGCCCCAGTCAAATAAACCGAGTCGCCGCTCGGCAAAATCTCATAGACATCCGCTTCGAGATCCGTGTCCGGAACATCCATTGCCAGCCAGAGGCTAAGCTTCACGAAGCCAGTTATCTCCGTGGGCTCGCCAAAAGGTTCGCTGTGGTAGATCGTGCCGTTCCCGTATGTGTTTAGCAGCGCTCGCTGCGAGGTCAAGCCAGCCGCGTCATCGTCAGGCTCCGCATCCCCGGACCGTGTATCGAGCGGATCGTACGTCCATTTGTCGGCGGTGGCGCCTGAAGCTGGCTTCTCCGTGAGCGCACCGGCCTGAAACACGCTGTCGGCTTTTCCGTTTGAATCAAGATAGAGCGTGCGCTTCTCGTTCGAGATGGCCTCCAAACTGTCCGCATACTTCCAATTCTCTGCGCCGGCTCCCACTACATAGTAGGCGACGCGCTTCTTCAGAAACTCGGGTTTCTTCCCGCTCTTCATCGTCCAGTCGTACCACTCCGTGTGCAACGCGTTCAAATCCAAGACGCTGGCTTCGCCGAACTTCAGACCCGCGACTTCGCGCCGAGGAGTCCTTGTCCCAGCGTGGTCCCATGGGCCAATAATTAAGTAATGATTTTGTTTCGCGTCTGTGGTTCCGTACTCCATGTCGCGCTTGTAGTACGTGAAGGCGCCAGGCTGGTCGCCATCGTAGTGGCCGGTGATCGTCAGAATCGGAAACGCGATGCGCTTGTACTGTTCCGGAGTCGGCACCATCGCATCGTAGTAAGCGTCCGGAACAGGATGCTGCAGCCACTTCTGAAAAACAGCGGATGGATTTCCCGCGACGCGATCAAATTCCTTAAATGCGAGATGACCATCGTAGTATTCGCGGGACTTCGCACCCCAGAAAGCACTCGCACCGAAAATATTCGCATTGCTGGTGGCTCCGCTTGTAAACGTGAGCCACTGCTCGACGTACGTCGCGAAAATATTGTATTGGAACGGAAAATCCACTCCGGGATGAGCCGCGGCAGCGGGGACAATAGTCGCGAGATGCGGCGGAAACTCTTTCAGCACCGTCCATTGATCAAATCCCGCATAAGAGCCGCCCCACATCGTCACCTTTCCATTGCAATAGGATTGCTTCGCGAGCCACTCGACGACGTCGTAGCCATCTTTTCCTTCATTCACGAACGGCTCGAAGGCTCCGCCGGAATTGCCGCGTCCGCGCACGTCCACCAGCGCGTAAACGTATCCATGCTGCGCGAAATACATCGCGCGGTCCGTGTAGCTGTCACCGATGTAAGGAGTGAACGTGAAAATGACAGGCAGCGGATCCTTTTGCGCATGAGGCTGAAACACCGTCGCGTTAAGCACTACGCCATCGCGCATCGGTATTTTCACCGCCCAGCGCATGTCTGGAATTGGAGCTGATGGTGCGGCAGCCTCTTGTGCCGAGCTTTGATTGGTCATCGTGCACAGACAAATCGCTGCAAGCAGAATCATTCGATGCACAATTTTGTAGCTTCTCATCCTACTATCCCCCCGCCGGAGCGCCGGCCTTCCCTGTCGAGCACCATCGTTCAAGCACACGCATCGTATCGCGTCAGGCAAGGAATTCCTACAAGGCGAAACAAACGTTTCAGAGCAAAAAAAGCTGCTACTGAGTTACGAGGGTGCTTTGGCAGGCGCCGCCGCGACTCGTTTTCGAATCCTCAGCCGCAGCACTTTTCTTTGGTTCGCTTCGAGCACTTCGAAGAGGTAGCCTTCCAGATCGACTTTGTCACCGGGCGCGGGGACTTTGCCGGAAACATGGCTCAGCAATCCTGCAATCGTTGTCACCGTTTCATCCGCGTCCTTGCCAAAGTTCACGCCCAATAATTCCTCGACGTCGCGAATAGCCATGCTGCCGCGCATGACCAGGCCCCCGTCGGCCTCGCGCACCACGTCGGGTGCGGGCGCTTTTCCGCCGTTCCACCTTTCGCCGACGATTTCTTCCACGAGGTCTTCGACCGTCGCAATTCCCGCCACCGAACCATGTTCATCAATGATGACAGCGAGCGGCTGGCCCTTCTGCCGCATCTCGCGCAGCAACTCCGATCCAGCCTTTGTCTCCGGCATGAAGAGGACTGGGCGAACCAGCTCGCGCACTTTTCGCTTCGGCAAATCCTGATCGGCAATGTGCAACAGATCCTGCGCGTGAACCACCCCAAAAATATCGTCGAGCGATTTCTCGTACACGGGCATCTTCGAGAATTTTTTCTCAACAAACTTTGCGTGAAGTTCCTCGAGTGTGGCGTCTGCCGCGATAGCAATGATGTCGGGCCGTGGCGTCATGACTTCGCGCACGCGCTTGTCACTGAATTCCACAACCTGTTCGATCAAGTCTGCCTGATCCGCCGCGATGATTCCTTCTTCCTCCGCCGCATCGACCAGGGCCTCGATCCTCTCTTCGGTTCGCTGCTCTTGTGTCATTTCCGGTTCCTGTTCCGAGATACGCGCCAGAGACTCCGCACCTTCCAGGAACACGCGAACCGGCCACACAATCCACATCGCCGCCCGGACGAACGGCAACAACGGCAGGAGCCAGCGGCCCGTTGTCCGATACAACAGCATGTCCGGGATAAAGTGCATCGCGATTACAACTTCCAGCGTGAGGAAAACACAAAACTCGATCAACGATTCCCAGGTGCCCGTTACGAAGTAGAAGACGCCGCGCGTTGTCTCTAGCACCAAAAACGCCAGCCAGAAATGACCCAAGATTCGAAACGTCCGCCCGCCGCTGCGCCGCTTGATGCGCAGCTTGGGCTCGATTTCCGCTTCAAAGATTTCCAGATGTTCATGGACGCGCCCGGTGTTCATGCGCCCGAGCTCGCGATAGATCAGCGTAAGGTAGGAAAAAATAGGCAGCCCGAAGGCGAGTAGCACGACGCCCAGAACATAGACCCATCTAAACGTGTTCATGCCAGCCCGAATCTCCGACGCATTTTTCGCTCGAGGCGGTTCATTTCGCCCCGGTCTGTTTCGTGGTCATAGCCCAGCAAATGCAGGACACCATGCAGGATCAGTACGCGCAACTCGTTGTTCAAGCTTCGTGCATTCTTCTTCGCATAACGCAGTGCCGTCGCTGGCGCAATGGCAATATCACCCAAATAAGTCTCCGGAATCCGCGAAACCGGCTCTCTCCGAATCTTCTCGGTGTCCTTTGCGCGCTCTGTGTAAATCTTTTTTCCTTGGCCAGAAGAAGCCCGTTGCTGCTTTTCCGCCGGAAAAGACAATACGTCAGTAGGTCCTTTTTTTTTGCGGAAGGCTTCATTCATCCGTGCGATCTCAACATCGCTTACGAGGCAAACCGTGACATCAGAATATCTCAGATTCAGCTCGTCTTCCACGCGGCGCAAAAAAACTTCGAGGGGCCGCCGAGCCACGCGGACCGCACGCTGGCGGTTCAAAATCATGCTGGCTGATTTTCTTTATTTGGATCTTTCCCGGTTTCCCGAGCGGCAATCATTGTTTTGCCGCCCGCCGTGGCACCCCCGGCATTGACGCCGCGCTGCGGGTGCGCCATGTCATATTCCTCATAAGCGCGGATGATCTGCTGCACCAGATTGTGGCGCACAACGTCTTTCTCGCCGAATTGCACTACGCCAATCCCTTCGATCTTTCCACAGACTTCGAGCGCCTCGATCAATCCAGACTTTTTCCCTTGCGGCAAATCGATCTGGGTAGTGTCGCCAGTGATGACTGCCTTCGAATTAAATCCCAGCCGCGTCAAAAACATTTTCATCTGCTCGCTGGTCGTATTCTGCGCTTCGTCGAGAATCACGAAGGAATCGTTCAGCGTGCGCCCGCGCATGAACGCCAGCGGCGCAACCTCGATGATTCCCTTCTCGAGAAATCTTTCTAGCTTGTCTGCGTCGAGCATGTCGTAGAGCGCGTCGTACAGCGGCCTCATATAAGGATCGATCTTCTGCTGCAGCGTTCCCGGTAAGAAACCCAGCCGCTCGCCCGCCTCTACCGCTGGCCGCGCCAAAATAATACGGTTCACCTGCTTCGTAAGCAGCGCGCTCACGGCCATCGCCACCGCGATGTACGTCTTACCCGTTCCCCCCGGCCCAATGCCAAACATCATGTCGTGTTTCTCGATCTCTTCCATGTAACGTTTCTGGCTGGCGTTTTTGGGAGTGACCTGCTTTTTACCGAACGAGCGCGTCCGCACCGGCTCGAACATCCCCCGAGGCGATTCGTGCGGTTCTTCCGTGGCCACGCGCATGAGCGACTTGACTTCGGCGCTTGAAAGCGACCGTCCGTGCCGCGTCAAATGGTTATATTCCTCGACGATTTTCACGGCATGATCGACGCTCTCTTGCTCGCCTTCGATCGTTAGCCGCGTGTCGTGCAGGTGCGTGCGCACATGTAGCGAATCCTCTAGCAAACGCACATTCTCATCGAGCGTGCCGAAGAACGGTTCAATTTTTCCGGATATGTGAACGGTACGTCTCATCCAAGTGGAAGGTCTGCCTGTTAAAGAAGCCGGATGGCCGATGGGATTCCTCCTCGCGATCGGTGACGATGTTGCAGTCAACTCAGGAAGAAACTATCTACACCCTAACGCAGCCTCGCCCCTCGGTCAAGTTACGCGCTCGTTACAATCCTGATTCTCGTGGGCCTCTCCGGCTATGCATTCCCGCATCTAAATTCTATATAGCGGTTGTAACCTAAAATTTTGGGCGGACACTTGCCTGCCGCTCGATACCCCTCTCGTAACCTGTACTCTGGTACGAACGCGCTATGGCACTAGACCCCTCGTAACGAGAAGATGCCAATCGACGCTAGTACGGAAGGGTCGCTGATCGTTCTAATCACTGAGGGGTGAGTAAAAAACATGAGACGCAAACTCTTGGTTCTAGGCACTTTCGCAGGCTTGGCCGTCGCTCTGCCGGCTTTTGCGGCAGAAAACTCTGGTACCTCTGCTGATCCAGCGGCGGGCACGCTTCGCGGCACGGTGGTTTGCCGGGGCGTGGATAGTGTCCCTGTGACGGCCGACGCCGAACAGGGTCTTCCCATGCAATTGGTCGCGCGCCTGAATTGCGGCGATGAAGTGGCTGTGCTTTCTGACTCCGAAGGCTACACAGTGAATATCCGCACCGCCGACGGCAAGGATGGCTACGTTGCGCGGATGTACTTGTCGGAAAGCGCGGCTAAATCGGCGAAGGATCGCCACTTGACAGAAGCTGTAGTTGATAACGGCATTGCACGCTGGCAGTCTGGCGCTCCTGGGAGCGACCAGTTCTTCAGCGGCGGCTCGGTTGTCGAATCGCTGACGGCAAACGGAATCACTGTGCAGGTTTCTCTGCAGGATACCGGTTGGAAGCTACGCGCCAGCGTCGCGATTGCCAACGAAGGCGCTCAGACAGTCCACTACAACCCCGCCGGATTTACGCTGGACGAGTTGAAGCCGCGGCTCCGTACGCTCGCCTATCAGAATCCCCGGGAACTCGCCAAGGCGATGACTCATCAGGTTTATTGGACCAATTCGAGCGCCACCGCGCCCGCCTCGGCAACCTACATGAACGCTTCTTATAAGACCGCCGCTTATGTTCCCGCCACGCCGAACTATCTGGCGCAAGCAACGCAGCAAGTGCAATCGGCGGTGCTCCAGCAAGGGAATGTCGGGCCGAAGGAAAAAGCTTCGGGCGTCGTGTGGTTTGAACGCGACAAGAACTCGCAACAACTCAACTTGAGGATTTTTGTAGGAGATCAGATCTTCGAATTTCCGCTTTCCTTCCCTCAACACAACTAGGCAGAACACGCAGATTGCGTCCCCACCCCGCACTCCTCACCCCCGGAGTGCGGGGTTTTTCTTTCCAACTCTCGTGATTGGGAGCAATATTCAGCTCTGCCGCGAACTTCCGGAAGCTAGTGACTTCTGGCAGGATCTCTAAACGACTAACTAGCCTTTTTCCTCAAATCCTCGAGCATGGCATACCTGAGCAGTTCGTTGGCTCGTGTTTGGTACCCCTTGCCTTTTTTTCGTAGCCACGCTATCACGTCGGCATCAAGCCGGAGAGTGAGTTGTTTCTTGACCGGCCGATAAAACGGGTTGCTCACCGCATTTCGCCAAAACTTCTCGGTGAGCGGCGGAATATCAGAGTAGTCGATTTCAGATGCCGGCCGTCGGGCAAGCTTCTCCAGTTCACGCCTCTCAACGCTGCTCATCGGCCCAGCGGGCCCCTTTCGTACGATTCTCGTCATAGCGTCTTGCTCCTTGGGATCTGCCGCACGGGCTGAGATTATGCGAACAACTTCTTCTTCGCCCTCGCCTTCGCTGGTGTGCGCGACCAGCAAAAGCAAGATTCCCTCTGCTAAGCCTAGCGCTTGCCAGCGTGGCTCGCCATCAACGTTTCGATCCTGTTCAACTAGCGCGTACGGATCGTCGAATACGCGCCTCGCACTCTCGAACCGGATCCGATGTTTGCGAAAATTGCTCGTCGCCTTGGCTTCATCCCACTCATACCGCGCCATAACTCCAATACTATAATAACATAAATGTAGTTACAATAATTTGGCGACCTCAAAGCGCGAAGTCTCACTATTCGCTGCCTGCGACTCTCTCCCGGCTAATCGGCGGGCGCGGCACGCGTCTTGGCCCATTGGCGGATGGATTCCACTTCCTCGGACCGCGTGACGCTGAGCGGCTGCGTCGCGCGAATCTCCGCGAGAAGAACGTCCGTGGTCAATTGTTGCTTTTGCGCGAACGCCGTGTAGAGTCCAGCGACAATCAGCTGCTCGATTTCCGCTCCGGAAGAGCCTTCACTTCCTGCGGCGAGTTTCGCCAAATCAAATGTCGTTACATCGCGTCCGCGCTTTTTCAAATGCAGCTCGAAGAGCGCCGCGCGAACCTCGGCGTTTGGCAAATCCACAAAGAAAATCTCGTCGAATCGACCCTTGCGCATCATTTCGGGAGGCAAGACGGTGATGTTATTCGAGGTCGCCGCCAAAAATACGCCGCTCTCGCGATCCTGCATCCATGTCAACAGTGTGGCCAGAAGCCGCTGCGACAATCCAGCATCCGCATCTCCGCTGGAGCCTGCCGACGCAAACGCTTTCTCAATCTCATCGATCCAGAGCACCATTGGCGCGAGTTTCTGCGCCAATTCGAGGGCCTTGTGCAGCTTCTTTTCGCTTTCGCCCACAAACTTGTCGTATAGGGCTCCGGCGTCGAGGCGCGCCAGCTCAAATCCCCATTCCCCAGCTACCGCTCGCGCCGCAAGGCTTTTACCGCATCCTTGCACGCCAGTTATCAGGATTCCCTTTGGCGGTACGAGCCCGAATCGCTGCCCTTCTGGCGTCAACGCGCTCTTGCGCTTCGCAATCCATTCGCGCAAGCGCTTCAGCCCCGCCACATCGCTAAACGACGCGTCGCGCCGCACCGTCTCAATCAAACCGTCGCTCCGCAGCGCCTGACGCTTTGCGTCCAACACCTCATCCAGAAGCCCAGCATCGGCGCGCCCCCGCGTGAGGATGCACATTCGCAGTGTGCGCAGGGCCTCTTCGCCAGAAAGTCCACCAAGATTCCGCGCGACTTGCCCCATCTCCGCAACGTTTAGAGACACGGGGATGCGCTGTTCCCTGTTTACTTCGGCAAGCACACTCTTCACACCCGGCAATAATTCCTCCGCGGTCGGTAAGCCCAATTGAAATGGCGCCGCTTCGGCCGCAAGCTCCGATGGCAACTGCAGCGAAGCAGCCGAGATCACAATGGCGCGCCGCACCGTGCGAAATTTTTCCGCCAAATCCCGCAAGCGCCGGCAGATGCGGTCGTTGTCGCAATAGCGCGCAAAATCTTTCAGCAAAAAGATGGCGTCGCCCTGAATCAAAGGAATGTTCGCTAGCGCCTGCTCGGGCTGCTCGGTGCTGTAAATCGCCGCCCCGTGGAATTTTGCCAGCCCAGTCGTGACGCTCCACTCATAGAGCGGCACTCCCAGTTCCGTCGCGATCTCCAATACCAACTGCTCGAAGCGCTCTTCTTCCGGCGTCTCGACGGTAATAATCGGGTGCCTCGAATTCACCAGCAACCGCAGCTCATCGTGCTTGTTGGGTTTAGCTGTCGCACCGGTTCCGCTACCGTGCACACTTGTTGCGATAGGCCCCGCAGCTCTCGCGGACGACAGCGGTGAAGGCACGTTGGACGGCCCTTTCAGCTCGTTTGACAAAGCTTCATGCCTCGTTTAACGTTAAATGTTTGAGCGATACCTAAAAGGAGCAATAGATGGCCCAGGGACAGGCTACCAAAATCAAGAAGAAGAAAAAGTCGGTTTTAAAGCGTGCGGCGCAATCTCGTCAACGCGCCGAAGTGAATCGCGCTAACCGCACCCGGGTCCGCACGTTGATGCGCCGCTTGCGCACCGCGATAACCGCCGGTGATCCGACCGCGGCGGGCAACCTTCTACATCCGACGATGTCCGCAATCGATCAGGCCATCACCAAGGGCGTGCTGCACGAAAACACCGGCAACCGTTACAAGTCGCGACTAACAGTTGCCTTCAATGGCGTCAAAGCCAAGGCCGCGAAGTAAAGTTCCAAACACGAAATCGATTCGTCTTGTAGGGGCGGGCCTTGGCCCGCCCATCTTTTTTGCTACGTCCAGAGGGCGCAACCAAGCTCCCTTCGTTCTTCCTACTGAAGCCAATTTGTTCACGCGTCAGTCATGCTCCTGTAACGCTCCCGCGATATGCTCCCTTTTTCACACTTGGTTCCCATATCCAGAGGCACCTATCAAGGACTCCCTGAAGTCATGGTTCGATTTGCCTCGTTCCGAGAAAGAATCTTGCCCCGCTCGTTCCTGTCAATTGCATCGCCAGTTTTCTCTCTCTTGTTTACTGCCCTCTTTCTGACTCCAATCTACGTGGCTTGCAGCGCTCAAGAGACTTCGCCAAACTCGTGCCCTCGCCCCTCGGTCGGAAGCGCGGTTCCTGAACCGGTGGACCTTCGCAGCCAGAATGGCGTCCTGAAAGTGGATTTGACGATTCACAATTTCATCGACCAGAGCGGCTCAACTCGTTATTGCTACATTTCCGCTGATGGCAGCCAATCGCCTACTCTTCGTCTAAACCCCGGCGACCTTCTCATCCTTACTCTAAAAAACGATTTGATCGATACCCAACATTCCGCTGCAGCGGCCAATCACGATCACTCTCACCCAAAATCAGGAAGCAACTCGGATCCGTGTCTTAGCGGCGCTATGACATCCATCTCCACCAATCTTCATTTCCACGGCCTGACCGTCCCACCCCTCTGCCATCAAGACGAAGTATTGAAAACTTCCATCCAGCCCGGCGATGCGCCTTTTGAATATCGCTTCCGCGTTCCTCCCAATGAGCCGCCCGGCTTGTATTGGTATCACCCGCACATTCACGGCTTCAGCAAAACGCAGGTGCTCGGCGGAGCGTCCGGCGCGCTCATCATCGAAGGGATCGAGCGGGCGAATCGCCAGCTAGCCGGCCTGCCCGAGCGAGTCCTGGTTATTCGCGATCAAGATCTTCTGAATCCAAACTCTCCCCCTTCAAAATCGGAACCCATCGTGCCGCGCACGCTGATCGACCGTGACGGCGACGCCGGCAACAACGGCACCGGCTTCGGCAAGCCTGCCAAGGATCTTTCTATCAATTTCGTTCCAGTTCCCTACCCCGACTATCCGCCCGCGGGAATCAAAATGAAGCCGGAGGAACGTCAACTCTGGCGCGTGTTAAACGCCTCGGCCATCACCTATCTCAATTTGGCAGTGCTCTATAAGCGCGCGCCCCAAATGCTAGGAATCGTCGCGTTGGACGGCGTACCCCTAAACGAAAACGGCGGACCTGGAGAAGGCGTTACTTGGGCAAATCATATCGGAGTGCCGCCAGGCGGCCGCGTGGAATTTATCGTGAAAGGGCCGCCTGCTGGAGTTCCGGGCCTGCTTGTGACGCGGACGGTAGACACCGGCGTCGGGGGTGAAAATGATCCAAACCGTGCCATCGCTACGATCCTAGCTGCGCCGGACGCGACCGAACCTCGTTCGACTCTTGCGATCTCGCCCGAACCGCTCCCTCCGACGACGATCCCCTGGCTGGGAAGCGTCGCCCCCGCGCGCACGCGCAAGCTATATTTCTCCGAGAAATTCCTCGATCCAAACGACCCCAATAGCCCGACTACTTTCTTCATCACACTGGAAGGCCAAACTCCAACGCCCTTCGATCCCACCTCAGGCGTTCCCGATATTGTCGTCAAGCAGGGCGACGTCGAGGATTGGATCATCGAAAACCGCTCCACCGAATTGCACGCATTCCACATCCATCAACTCCATTTCATGATGACCGAGTGGTCCGGCCTCCCGGTGAACGAGCCTTTTCTCCGCGACACCATCAACGTGCCTTTCTACGATGGAAAGGCCCTTCAATACCCGAGCGTAAAACTTCGCATGGATTTTCGCGACCCAAACGCAGTCGGCACTTTCGTGTATCACTGCCATCTTTTGGAACATGAAGATGGAGGAATGATGGGGTTAATCCGCGTGGAACCTGCGGATCTTGCCCAATCGCCAAAAAACGCCGCGCCAAAGCTGCCGTCGAAGGATTCTCGTTCGCGCAACGGGTCCAACAATTAGATAAGCACCTACAGGAATACGTTCAGCGTTCTTTCCTCTGGCGCGAGGAGATTCCGTGTCGCTATTTCTCAGCCGCCCAATGAGACAGCGGCAATAATTCGTTTATTACATTTCGTTCTTCTTACTTTGTTCGATCGTTCACACAAGAAAAATCCTGTCGCAACACCGCGAGGCTACTAATGGGCCCGCAGTAAAGCTCCACAAAAGAAAAGGGAGGATGAATGTATCTTAAGCATTTTGGAACCTATGCGTTGAAGACCGCACGCTTGGGCCTCGCCACAGTTGCACTTTTCCAGTACACCGTTGGAGCTGCTCTGGCCGGGGCAGCCCCGCCTCAGAAACACTCCAACCCAGACAACAACACCGTCACGCCCATCAAACACGTCATCGTGATCATTGGCGAAAACCGCAGCTTCGATCACGTCTTTGCAACCTACGTGCCGAAGAAGGGGGAGTCCGTCTGGAACCTTCTGTCCGAAAACATCATCAACGCTGACGGCACCCCGGGTAAGAACTTCGAGAAAGCACACCAGCTTGCCGCCACGGATAAAGTGGGAAGGAGCGAGGACTCGTTTCTACTCAGCCCTCCCAAGACCGAATTCCCGAACGACAAGCTACCCTCGCCCCTCGTAGGCGGGCCGACCTTTAGCGCGACAAATCCGCAGGCCGGGCAGTCCTATTTCCCGAACCTGTGCGCTCCCGCCTTAGAAGCCACTTGTCAACCCAGCATCGAACTCGCGATGACTACAGAAAACACGCTGCCCGCCAGCTATTACACGTCACTGGTCAGCGGCGGCGCGGGTACGGTTGGCCTCACGGGCAAAATTCCTGACACACGCATCAACAACGTCAACAGCCTTCCCGCAGGCCCGTTTCAGCTAACCAACCCCAAGACCTTCGCCTACACAGACTACGCCGCCAGCCCGGTGCATCGCTTCTACCAGATGTGGCAACAACTGAATTGCAACCTCGAACACGCCACGGAAAAGCTGCCCAACGGCTGCAACTCGAAGCTCTATGCCTGGGTGGAAGTTACCGTTGGTGCGGGGACCAATGGCGACGCACAACCGCCGCTCTGCTCCTCCAACGGCGACACAACGCCCTGCTTCACTACCAACTATTTGCCCAGCACTCCCGGCGCCTCGACAACGGGCGAAGGCTCGACCGCCCTCGGCTTCTATAACGTGCAACACGGCGATGCTCCCTATTTCAAGAGCCTGGCTGACACCTACTCCATGAGCGACAACATGCACCAGTCCGTCAACGGCGGCACCGGCGCGAATCACATCATGCTCGGGCACGGCGACGCCATCTACTACAGCGATGGCAAGGGCCATGCGATGGTTCCGCCGGAAGGTGTCGAAGTGTATGCAGGCACCATCGATCAGGGCGTCGTAAATGAAATCGAAAATCCCAATCCGCAGCCCGGCACGAACAACTGGTATACACAGGACGGCTACGGCAATGGTTCTTTCGGATTTGGCCCGTCCTCCGGCGGCGGCTCTTACAGCGACTGCTCGGACAAGCAACAGCCCGGTGTTGGCGAGATCGTGAGCTACCTGAAGTCACTGCCGAAGCCGATCAATCCGCGCTGCCAGAACGGCCACTACTACTTGCTGAATAACTACAACCCCGGCTACTTCGGCGATGGCACCAACGCGTATGCCGACAACACCGTCAACAACACTCCCTTCACGATTCCTCCGTCATCCGTGCCGAGCATCGGCGACACCATGCTGGCAGCGGGCATTTCCTGGAAGTATTATGGCGATCATTGGAACAACTACTCGGGCGCACCGAGCTACACCCCGAACCCGAAGAGCACCAACAATCCCAATGGCCTTCCTGGCGACCCGTATCAGCTGAACTACGGAACGCCTGGCCCGACTGCGGATGAGTACTGCAACATCTGCAATCCTTTCCAGTACGACACTTCCATCATGTCGCACCGCAATTTGGTCAAGGCCCACATCCAGGACACTTCCGACCTCTACAACGACATCGCCAACGGCACGCTTCCCGCGGTTTCTTTCGTGAAGCCCAGCGGCTACACCGACGGCCACCCGGCTTCTTCAAAGCTAGACTTGTTCGAGGGCTTTACGAAGAAGATCATCGATGCGGTTAAAGCCAATCCCACGCTCTGGCAGGACACCGCGATCATAATCACCTTCGACGAAGGCGGCGGTTACTACGACTCCGGCTACGTTCAGTCGGTGGACTTCTTCGGCGACGGTACGCGCATCCCGCTCATCGTTGTCTCTCCCTTCTCCAAACCCGGACACGTCTCGCATGATTACGCGGATCACGTTTCCATCCTGAAGTTCATCGAGCGGAACTGGCACTTGAACACGGTGACGGACCGCAGCCGCGACAACTTCCCGAATCCAGTGACCGAGCCAAACAACCCGTACGCACCGATCAACACTCCGGCGCTTACGGACCTGTTTGACTTGTTCGAGTTCGATCACTGCCCGCTCTGCAACTTGTAGTTGTTAGGTCAAAATGGGACAAGGGCGGCCTTCGCAGACTGTTACGAAACGGACGGCAAGATTGAAGCAAAAGAGACGTTCCGGGTTCCGGAGCGTCTCTTTTGCTTTTGGTGAATGCTGGTCGTGATTCCGCTTGTTTCAAGCGGTTCGTAGTATGGAAGTCAGTCGGTGTCCTCCGAGGATGTTCCGCATTCTTTTCAGATTGTAGGCGGCCACCGCCAGGCTGACTTCCGTTTGTGCTCCGCGGAGACCACGCAGCAGGAAGCGTGGATGTCCGAAGATGCGGTATTTCAAATTAGCAAATGGATGTTCCACTGTTGATCGTCGCAGCCGCATCGCCTGCGGTGTGGCCCGCTGTTGCATGCGCTGTAGCGCTTCTTCGTGGAGGTGACGGGTAATCATCCGTCGCGGCGACACGGTGCATCGCGATTTCAGAGGGCATGCTCCACAGACTTCGGGTTGTGCTGCATAGAGCACGGCACGATCTTTCCGCGATAGTTGTTTGCGAGTGAGTGTCTGCCCGGCGGGGCACAGGAACACGTCGCTTTCAGGTTGATAAGTAAATTCCGTGCGGTCGAACAGCGTGCCATCGCCGTGATTGTTCACGCCGCGGTTGGCCGGTACATGCGGCAAGATGCCCTTCGCCTCGCAGGCTGCGGCCTGCTCTCCATTCGAGTAGCCCGCATCGGCTACAACATTGAGCGGCTGCGCGGGTCCGCTCACCGCTGTCTGCGCGGCTTCCGCCATCGGTTGCAGGCTGCGGTTGTCAGCGGCTTGGTCGGTCACCTGTTGCGCCACAATGAGCGCGTGTTCGGCATCGACAGCAGTTTGTACGTTGTAGGCAGGAATGAAGCCTTGCGTGGTGCGCATGAAGCCAACTTCCGGCTCCGGGTGCTGGCGCAACTTTTCCAGCGCACTGGCCACTGCACTGGAGTCGATGACCACTTCGTCTCGCTCATCGCTCTGCTCCAACTGTTCTAGATAGCGTTCCAGCGCCTCGCGCTCGCGCACACTTTTCGCGCTGCTGACCGCTTGGAACTTCGAGCCATCGATGGCGATCCACTCGCCCTTCACCAAGCCTACCGAGCGTGCCAGCCGCACCAACTCGGCTCCGGCAGCGGTTACGCCTTCTCGATGCATGCGCCGGAACTCGGCAATCGTCTTATGGTCCGGCGCTAGCCGTCCCAGCAACCACATCAACTCGATGTTCCGTCGGCACTCCGACTCCAGTCGCCGCGAGGAACGGATCTGCTGCAGGTAGCCATACAGATAGAGCTTCAGAAGGTCGCGCGGATCATAACCAGGCCGCCCCGTCTCGGCCGCCTCGGCACGCTCAAATCCCAAACCCGCCATGTCCAGTCGGCCGACAAATGCATCGATGACCCGGCACACATGATCGTCCGGAATCAACTCTTCCAGACAGACGGGAAACAGCGTTCCTTGAGTCCGGCCTTCTCCCTGCACAAAGCCCATAAAAAAATGCCCTCGCTTTCACGAGGGCATCTTCTCATTTATTTTCAACCGATCAATAGAGTTTCGTAACAGTCTGTTCGGGCCGCCCTTGTTATTTTTCCACGTAGCCGCAAGTTCGACAAAAATTCAGATCTGCAGTTTCATCGTCCTGCTACACTCGCCGCGCGGCTTGTCGTTAGTTCAGAAACCAAAAACTCCATGACCGTTCGCGGGTCCTTGCCGCCTTTCAGGCGGTCATCGGCCTTCTGCAGCGCGGTCAGACCAGCCAGCAGTTGCGCCTTGGGAATCTTGCGCGACGCCTGAAGCGCAAGTTCGGCCTTCTCCGGGTTCATCGCCAGTGCCCGCGCTGCCTGGTAGCCGTTCGCTACGCCCTTCAGTTCACTAGCCTCGATCAGCTTGCGGTACATCCAGGCCATTGCCCCAACCATCGGCAACGGTTCTTCGCCGTCGCGCAGCAAGCGATCCAGAAACTCCAGCGCCTTCGCGGGTTTCCTCGCCGCCAAAAGGTCAGCTAACTCCCAAACCGTCGTCGTTTTCTCGGAGATCACCAGAGTGCTCACGTCATTCCTGCTGATGAACTTCTTATCGCCCGCATGAGTTGCAAGCTTATCGATCTCCGTTTTTAAACGCATCAAATCCGCCGCCACGAATTCCGCCAAATCCTCGGCCGCTCCTTTTTCAAACTCGACGCCTTCTTCTTTCCCAATCGTCCGGGCAAATGCGACCGCCGCCGCAAGCCGCTGATCAGGGTTCTCCCCGAGATCACACGACACCACTAGCGTCTTCTCCGCCAGCAGCTTCCCCAACTTCATCCGCTGGTCCAGACCCGTGGCTTCCACCACAAACACGGTGAACGGCGCAGGGCTATCAAGGTATGCGCCAAGTTGCGCAACCGTCTCTTCGCGGTTTTTCTCTCCAAGCTTTTCAATGGCTTCCGCGTTTTCGAGGAACACAACCTGCTGCGGTGAAAGCATCGCCATTGTCTGCGCCTGATCCAGCGACGCCTGCGTCTCGCCGCGGCCCGCCGAGTAACGCGAAACCGCCCACGTCCGCGCCGCCTCCGGAACAAACCTCTCGATCAACTGTTTGCGGCATTCATCCCGAAGATAAGGCTCTTCCCCAAGCAGTAGCATCGCCGGAATCTTCTTTCCGCTTTCCAGCCGTGCCAGCAACTCTTGCGTAGAGACCTGCGCCATCTCATCCCCTGTATGCGCCGGGCTTTAGCCCGGCAGATTGACCCGCATCTCACGCCGTATCCGCGCTCTCCCAATGGAAAGAGCCTCTACCTAGTAGTTCTCCACAACCGCCGCCACCAGGCGCGCAGCGAAATCCTGTGCCAACCGGTCAAGCGCCGGACTTCGTTCGTCAAAAAAATTCTTCAGAGTCGTCGTGTCGACTGTATTGGTCGTGCTAGCCGCAATCTCGTACTCGTTCCGGAACACAAAGCTGTCCGTGTGATACAGAACTTTCTGCGTCGAAGTCTCCGTGAACGTCACTTCGCACTTCACAGTCACAAGCATGGTCGTCGCGCGCCCGGTCGTCGTATCGAACAAGAGCGGCACAGCCTCCAAACTCAGGACCTTGCCTCTCAACACCGCGTCGGCCTCTTCGGGATTCGACACCACCCGGTACGAAGTCTTTGCCAACAATTCGTGCACCGTTGCCGCAGTCAGCTTTTGTTCCAGCTTGTAAGTGGTCGTCTTATTCTCCAACGCTGGAACCGCGATCACATGAATCGTTTTCGGCAACGCCGAGCTGTGTCCCGCGACATGATATCCACACCCAGCAATCACCACGGCCGCCGCCATCGTCATCCACAAAATTCGCGCCCCGCTCATGGCAGCATCTCCGCAAGTTTCACGGCATTTGCCGCGGGCATTCGTATGTTATCGGCGGCGCCCCAGAACCACCACGCTCCAGACCGAGCCGGATCTTGCTCGGGCTTCGCCAAGTGGGCCACCTTTTCGCCCGCTACGCTAACATTGCTCGGGTCCGCTTCTCCATCCGACGAAATCACAAACCCTGCTTCCTCGCACACCGAAACCACCTGCTCAAGCTTTGTTCCAGCGGCAAGTTCCGCGCACGCCGAAAACGCCGTCCCATAAAACACCGGGGCATGAATTAATTGCAACGCAGGCACAGCTACTTGCTTTCCCAGGCAGGCTTTTGTTTCCGCGCGCAATCGTTCTCGCACCAAATTTAATTTCTGTTTACTCGCCGGACCAAACCGGTCGAGCAAATTGAATGCTATTTGCGTGTCAAACACCGGTTGCCCTATCCCTTGAAAAGACAAAAGTTGTCCCGTCTGACTTTCCAGTTCTTCGATTCCAGCGCGGCCGGCTTCGGATACCGACTGGAAACAGTTCACCACCAGATTCGACGCGCCAATTTTAAACAGACCTAGCGCCAGCGAGGCAGCTACCGTCCCTGGCGCCGAAGGAATCGCATAAACCTCGGCGTCATTTGGAAATTTTCTTCCGTACAGCGAATCCAGTTGCGGAAACCAGCAAACCGTGCCCGCATCGCTCGCCGTTGCGCCGGACAAATCGAGCGTTTTCGCACCGGAAGCCCGCGCGGCCCCCAGATTTGCACGAGTGAACTCCGCCGAGCCCGTGAAAAACACTTTTCCCGCACGATCGAACGTGCCCTCTTCCACGGGCCGAATCAACGCCGGCTCGCCGCCCTCCTCAGTTAGCGTCCCCGCCGCGATTTCTTCATCCACTAGGCGAAACTCCACCCCCGCGAAGCGGCTCTCCTCCAGCAACGAACGCAACTCCGCTCCCAGCAGCGATGAAGCACCCGCAATCACGATTCGGTTGGATCCCCGTTCAAGCGATGGCATGAATCACACGGCCCGGGAGCCCCGGCGATGGCGGAAGAAACGCACTACATGCAGAGCCACGCCCGCAGCCGCATAAGTGCAGGCGAAAATCACCAATGCATATTCCGAAAATCTCCAAATAACGGCCACCAGGAGGCCGACAGCAACGATGGTCAGCGACGGCTGTTTGCGTGTCCACGGTATGTCCTTGAAACTGTAGTAGCGAATCGTACTGGTCATTAATGCGCCCAGGGTGCCAGCCAGTGCGATCCACGCCACCGACCAACGCAAATCGTGCAAAGGAAATTTGAAGCCGTGTACGAGCGAGGCTATGACTCCCGCCGCCGCAGGCGTTGGCATGCCCACAAAATTCTTTGAACCCCCGGGCGCCATGCCTTGCACATTGAATCGCGCCAGCCGCCACGCGCAGCAGATGAGAAACGCCAGGCAAAAAACCCATCCCAATTGGCCGATCAACTCAACCCGTTGCGAGCCCTGGTCCGGCAAGCTGCGTACACCCCAGGCGTAAGCCATTACAGCCGGCGCAATCCCGAAACTGACGACGTCTGCCAACGAGTCGAATTGCACGCCAAATTCCGTGTTCGTGCCGGTCATACGGGCAACGCGCCCATCAAGCGAATCGAACAGAATTGCGAGCCCGATAGCTTTGGCTGCGTGATCAAAATCTTCCCAACCACCCGCGAGCGAAGCCACGATCGCATAATAGCCGCAAAGCAGGTTCGCCCCGGTAAACAAGCTCGGTAGCAGAAAAATCCCCCGCTTGAACCGTGGATTGCGGATGCGCCGGCCTGCAAATGGCATCTCTTGCTGTTCGATTGGGCCCATGAGCTAGTTTTGTTTTCCTACGGGTGTAACGCTCGCGTCCGCAGCTAAATCTCGCAGTTCGTTCAAATGTGAATTCGCTGCTTTCGGCAGCCAGCGGGCCAGCACACTGGATCCACCCTTCACATTCTCTCCCACTCTCACCAAAATCTCGGCATCCTTCGGCACCCACACATCCACTCGCGAACCAAATCTCACCAAACCGATTCTCTCGCCCCTCGCCACTCGCTCTCCTTCTTGCTTCCAACTCACCACGCGCCGCGCGATCAACCCCGCAATTTGTTTGAAAACCATCTCGCCTGCATCCGTCGAGAGTGTAAACACGTTCTGCTCGTTTTCCATCGAAGCCCGCTCGCGCATCGCGGCCAGAAACTTGCCCGGCCGGTATTCCATCCGTGTGATCACACCCGCCGCTGGCGCTCGGTTCACATGCACGTTCCATACTGCCAGAAAAATACTGATTCGCTTCCCCGGCCTGTCCGCGTCTTCCTCATCCGTAACGACCACCACCCGCCCGTCTCCCGGTGACACGATCGCCCCAGGCTCAGCAGGAATCACACGCTCCGGATCGCGGAAAAACGAAAAAACAAATAGCGCCAGACACACCAGGACGACCGCAGCTATCGTCCATTGCGCCAAATACGCTGCGCCGCCCAACACCAAAAGCGGCAACCCGAAGTAATAGCCCTCTTTAACCATGCCTCAGAGAATATACCCCATCAGCCTCGTCCTCGGTGTGAACGCGCGGGCAAGCAGGGCCATTCTACGACAGAATTTTCGGGATAGCGGGCGTTATTGCGTGTACTGCGCCCGCGCTCGTTGGATACGCAGGGCAATCCGCTCCATCTCGTCTTTACAGTGGAGCTTCATCTTCTTTAGCTTGATTTCTTCCAGGAGGTCTTCCGAACTGAGGAAACTTGAGGTGGAAATTCGGTGCAGTTCTGCTTCGTATTTCGAGTGCTGCTCGGCCAGACGCTGATACTCGGCGTCTGTGTCGAGGAGTATGTCCCGAGGTGCCCGCTGTGCTGTTGCCATGCGTCCTCCTGACACTGCGCGAATTGAATTGTGAACACTACATGAACGAACAATATCACTCGGAATGGCCGCGTCAAGTGGCAACCTGTGGGAATTTAGTCCTAGTCCCCGAGTTTCTTTCCCATGATAATCGCGGCCTCTTCCGGGTCCCTATAGTAGATCTTCCGGTAACCGATTTTTGAAAAGCCGAATGCTTCGTAGAATCCTATGGCTCCCGAATTCGATTCCCTTACTTCCAGGAACAGATTTTTGATCCCTCTAGCTCGCAGCCCCTCGATTGCTGCCGAAACGAGAGCACCGCCATGTCCCCGACGTCGGTACTTTGGCGCAACGGCAAAGGTGAAGATTTCTGCTTCGTCAGCAACTTCCCGACCCATCAGAAATCCGGTAATTTCTCCTCTGCTCTCGCTGACTAACGCCAGCGGTCCGCTCCATTCCGGCAACCGCTCGTAGGAGTCCTTTGTTAAGGCTCCTGCCTGCGGAGACTGCTTGAAGATCTCTCGCACAGTGTCGGCATCACCCGATGCAAATGGCCGGATGAGGCAGGGGCGCTTGGTCTCATCGGGCACCACGAGTGGGGTCCTTCCAGAAAACTTCCGCGTCCGGCCGTCGCACATATTCCGCGTCCAACTTCAGCACATCCGTTAGCCGCCCTTCCAGCGCCCGCACCCTCCCGATTCTTCCGATCGCCGGAGCAAGCACTGTGGTACACGCTGCCACACATTCGCCCGCCTCGGCGCGCTCTTGCCACACTGCCTGGGCCGTCATCTTCTCCGGGTCGATCGAAATCCAGGTCAGTCCATCTTTTTGGACGCGCTGCCCAACCCAGCTAATGAAATCCGCCGGCGCCGCAACCATCTCCTGTTCCGCTAACTCCAACCCCGCTCCTCGTCTGCGAAACAGGCCCGCGTACAGCTGATCCCGATGGGCATCAAAAAATGCCGCGATGTGCTCGCCCCCGCGCGGGGCTTCGGAGGCCATCGCCTCCAGCCTCGACACACTCGCGATACCCTTGCCGTACACCTCGCTCCACGCTTTCACGGTGGTCAAGCCCATCCGCACCCCGGTAAACGATCCAGGTCCAGATGCCACCGCGAACAACTCCACGTCGCGCATCTCAACTCGCGCGGACTTCAGAGCTTCCCCCACGGCCGGCAGCAACCAAATCGAATACTCTGTCGTTCCTCCATGCGCGATCACTTTCAAGACCTCGTCGTCACGCAGCACCGCCACACTTCCCCGGGAATCGCAGGTATCCAGCGCAAGAATAATCACGCGGGCATTCTACCCCACACAAGCCTCACTTTCCGAAGTCACACCCCCGTAACACGACAAAACCACGCCTGAAACACATGTTTCAGCGGAATTTTGCCCCGAACTCTCGAATTTTTCCCTCAACCGCCAATTCTCTTTCTTGCAAACCGCCCTAGCAATTCAACTGCCAAATGCAAAACTAATTTTCCCTAACCTTATGATTCCACAGGATATATCTTGACTCTTGCAACACACACACTTAAACTCTGTAAGTATCTCAGGGGGCATCTCGATCCATGGACTACAAAATCGGTGACAAGGTCGTTTACCCGAACCACGGCGTCGGACTTGTAGAACAGATTAGTTACGGTGTCTTGAATGGTAGGACCGAACGGTACTTCATGATTCGCATCGTTTCCAGCGGCCTGCGCGTCATGGTTCCACAATCAAACGCAGAAACCGTTGGCCTTCGCTCCGTGATTCGTTCCACGGAATCCACCAAAGTCCTTGGCTTCCTCGAAAAGGGCAAGCTTAACTCTCACCACGACTGGAAACATCGCTTCAAGGAAAACTCCGAGCGCATGCGCACCGGGTCCCTCCTCGAAGTCGCCGTCGTCCTCAAGAGTCTCGTTTCCCTCAGCCGCAGCAAGCCCCTCTCCTTCCGCGAAAAGAAAATGCTGGAACGCGCGAAGTATCTCCTGGTCAGTGAAATGGCCACCTCGCGCAACACCACCGCGGAAAGCGCCGAAGCCATCGTCGTCAAGTCCCTGGCTAAAGCCAAGCTCCAATTCCCAGTAATGACCGAAAAATTCGAATAGCATCTTTTCCGTTGCAGTGGCGCAGCGTGCTGCGCGAAAGTTCACCACCTATCACGCGTTCCCGGCGGGCAATCAAGTTGCCCGCCGTTTTCTTTTTCCGCCATCTTCTTTCTCTTGTTCCTTTCGTTGCACTTTTCCCCTCTGCACACTTTGTGCCTCTGCATCCAGCCATCTTCTATTTTTCCCCCGCACTTCTCGAAATCGCTACACCCGAAGCAAACGAAACGACCAATCGCCCAATATCGTCATATACTCGAAGCCGTTAGCGCCTCCCCCGCTACCCTTGACGGATTCTCATTGAGCCCTGTTTTCTGTACCATGGGAGCCGAGCTCGGGAGACAACCATGAAGCGCAGTCTTTTTTTCACCGCCCTTCTCCTCTTAACCAGTTCCGCGCAAGCACAGCATCACCATCAAAATCCCAGCACGGGGGGTGGTCAAGGGTTCAGCAATGGCTGGGGCGGCACCAGCGGCGGCGGGATTGAGTACGGGTCCGGCGGGCGAGCCGTCCGCTACGAACCTCCTCGAAATTTTGAAGTGGGGTACGCCAGAAACGATGGGCCCTTCGTCCCCTCAACCTATATGAATTACGAGGACGCATTGGCTCTTGGCCGTCAACAACTTGCTGCAGCCCGAGAGCCCGTCAAGAATGAAGCCGCCGTTTCCCTTGGAGAGATCGCCCGAACTATCCAAGCCGCAAGGGTTCCGACCCTACGCCTACAATCTCGTGTTCTTCAGGACAATTCCGGCAACCTCGAGATCTGCAATCTCAACGGCAACAATTGCCATCGCCCCTGATGCTTTACAACCAATACTTTTCGCCTCCCAACTCTCCGCGCATCTCTGTGTTCTCCGCGCCCCTGCGTTATCCTCACTCTCTTCTATTTGGTTTCTAACTCCCCGACAATCCGCCCAGTATCACGCCCGACTCCCGCAACACACGCGCCACTTCCCCCGCAATCGCTGGAGCCCCGGGCGTATCTCCATGAATACAAATAGTCTGCGCCGCAACCGCAACGTCGCTTCCATCGCTCGCCTGAACAGCCCCTCGCTCCACTATTCCAAGCGCCTGCCGCGCGGCACTCTCCGGATCGCGGATCAAAGCATCCTCAAACTTCCGCGATCGCAGAGTTCCGTCCGGCTCATACCGCCGATCCGCGAAAGCCTCAGCCGCCACTGCAAATCCCGCTTCCCGAAAGACTTCCAACATCAGCGATCCCGCCAATCCCACAAGCACCGCTTCGCGGTTCCATCGCGCCACGCCGTCAGCAATCGCCCGCGCAAGCTCACGATTCTTCACGGCTTGGTTGTAAAACGCGCCATGCGGCTTCACATGTACCACGTGCGCACCGCAACTCTCCGCAACCTGCGCGAGCGCCCGCACCTGCTCGTACACCGAGGTCGCAACCTCGCTAACCGGCATCTTCAATTCTAATCGGCCAAAATTCTCGCGGTCCGCGTACCCCGGATGCGCTCCAACCGCCACACCGTATCGCACCGCCTGCTGAATCGTAGCCCGCATCGTCTCTTCGTCGCCCGCGTGCCCTCCGCAAGCCACGTTCGCCGAAGTGACCGACCGCATCAACGCTTCTTGCGTGCCGTCCGCAATCGCCTCTGGCATCTCGCCCATATCGCAATTCAAATCTATCTTTAGCTGAAGGCTCTTCATTCCAGAATCAACTCCCGTGACGCCAGCAATTTTTCCTGCTCCAGGAGAAGCGCCCGCGCCGTTTCCATCTCCACCAGTTCGAATCGAATCTCATCGCGCGGCCGAAGCTGCCCCAAGCTGCTCAAATCCGCGGAAATCACGTTCGCGATCTTCGGATACCCGCCCGTCGTCTGTTGTTCCACAAACAAAATAATCGGCATCCCACCAGCCGTAACTTGCACCGCCCCCAGCGAAACGCCCTCGGAAATCATCTCTCCGCCGGAGACCGACGCAATCGCCGCGCCTTCCAACCGCAACCCCATCCGATTGGAATCCTCAGCCAGACGGTACGTTCCCGCGTAAAACAGTTTCGTTCCCTCCTCTGAAAACCAATCGCTTTGCGGCCCCGCCGTAACGCGCAACACTTTTCTCAGCGCAAGCTTTTCCAGCGCCCTCCTGGCGAGATTTCTCTTCCGAAAGGTTCGAAATCCTTCGCTCGCCCTTCCCAGCTTCAGCACATCCCCTCTCCGCAATGCCCGCCCCTCAAAACCGCCAAGCCCGCTTAAGAGATGCGTCGACGCGCTTCCCAAGAACCGTTTCACGTCGATCCCGCCCCGCACGCACAAATAACATCGTGCTCCCGAGCGCGTCGGCCCCATCTGCAAAGTCTGCCCAGCCCGAATCTCTACTGCGCTGCACGCTTGCACAGGCTCGTTGTCCAGGGTCGGCCCAAAATCCGAGCCCGTCAGCGCCACCACCGCGGTCTCTTGAAAAAAAAACGTCCCGCCAAGCAGCGTCATCTCCAGCCCAGGCGCACCTTCCGGGTTCCCCACCAATCGATTCCCTATTCGCAACGCAACTGGATCCGCCGCTCCCGATGCCGAAACGCCCATCGGCCCAAAACCTTCGCGCCCTAAATCCTGCACCGTCGTCAGTAACCCCGGAGCACGCACGTCAATCAAACTCATGCGTTCTCCAAATTCAACTTCGCAAATTGCCCTGATGAAATTGGCGCGAACCGCACGCGATCTCCGATCGCAAGCAAACTCATCTCCGCTCTATCCGGCTGGAACATTTTCACCGGTGTCCGCCCCAGCAACCTCCATCCGCCTGGCGTGGCAACCGGATACACCCCAGTCTGCCTGCCCGCAATCCCCACGCTCCCTGCTGGCACGCTTCGCCGCGGCGTCCCCAATCTCGGCGTCGCCAACTCTTCCGCCACGTCTCCGAGATAGGCGAAGCCCGGCACAAACCCCAAAAAATAAACAAGATAGGTAGCCGAAGCGTGCAGCTCGATGGCCCGCTCCGTCGTCATCCCGTGCACCTCGGCGACATCCTTCAAGTCCGGCCCAAACTCTCCGCCATAACAAACAGGTATTTCCACCAAACGAGGCTCGGGAAGCGCCACCTTCTCCAGGCGCTCGACGTATCCACGCAAAATCCCTTCCAACTCCTCATGCCGCAACTTCGTCGCATCAAACTTGACCAGCAACGAGCAATAAGCCGGATGCAGGTTCCGCATTCCAGCGATCGGCTCCAACTCCGCCAACCGCAAGAGCCTCCGCACCCGCTCATGCCCCTCGATTGTGATTTGATTTTGTAGAGGCGGGGCTTTAGCCCCGCTCTTCTTCGACTGTTGCTGAAAATAAACGATCAAAGCCTGATCACCAGCAACCCGAAATCGCACGCCGTCAATGCCCGAAGTCCCCATCGCCGCATAAGTATATCCCACGCGGCGCGCCCCGCCCGCGCAAGAACTCCACAGTCTTATTGTGTTGGGTTTTGTGTTCATCCCCGGGAAATAGCATCGCGTACCCTAGCGGCGCGCATTCCAACACCTCACCCGGCCACTCATAATGTCCCGGCAGTTTCGCGCGCACTGCCAGGTCGGCGCCGCGTTCCACCAACAATTGCGTCATCGGCAGTCCCCCATCGAAGAACTGCGTCACCGCGTGGAAAATCGGCGTCTGCCCTCCGACGCCAATCTCATTCACGTCTGCTCGCGCATTGACGTCCGCCCCACGCTCCAAAAGCAGCTTCGCGGCTTCCACGTTGCCGTACTCCGCCGCCACATGCAGCAAAGTCGCTCCTTGCAGTTTAAGCAGCCGCGCGCCCGTAGTGCCGAAATCCAGCTCCGCAAATCGCCGGTGCACCAGCGTGCGGTCGTCATCAAGATGTTTCGCCAAGAGATCAAGCCGTCCACGAAGCAAATCCAGCACTGGCGGCACGTCGTATTTGGTAACGCCGCCAGCCTCGACAAGGATATCCATACACTCGCCGAGCTGCGCCGAACGCCCATACGTTCCAATGACATAATCCAAAGCAGTCTCCGGATATTTTCGCCCTACTCTCGCGCAATTCGGATTGGCTCCATGCTTCAGCAACCACTTAATCGCCTCAGGCTGCACTGTCTCGCAAGGCGCGAAAAGTATCGGGAAATATCCGTTCCACTCTGCGTTTACGTCCGCACCGTGCGCCACAAGCAGTTCCATCATCGGAACGCGATGTCCAAACAAGGCAGCGCGCATCAAGGGTCCATCTCCGCCCTGATGCACGTCTGACCCGTTCTCGATCATCCACTCCGCCATCGCCAATCTCGCGGGACCAGGCGCCTCCCACGGCACCCGGCACTCCGCAACCCAAGTCAGCGGCCCATTTTTGTTGTAACCAAGCGGCGCCTGATGCAGCGCAGGGTTGCGCGTCATCAGGCTCTTCACGCGCTCGAAGTCGTTCATATCGATGGCCAGCTTAAGCTGACCAATCTCCTCCAACGAATCTACGTGCTCCTTCAACTTAGGCCAGCTCGCAAATCCATAAAGCCGCGCGATCTTAAACTGCGCATCGGTGAGCGATTCAGCCTCACCGGCCTTCAGCAAATCTTTCGCTTGATCCTTCAAATGGCGGAGATTGGGACGTTCAGGAAGTGGACGCGGCGCGTCCTCGTAATGGGTCGGCATGGCGACCTCCTTTCACTAAATCGCCCGTAGTCCGCACATCGGGCCGAAAGAAGGTTCGCAAAACTCAATTTCAATCAGGTGGGCTTCTACCCTTTCCGCGGACCGGATGCGCCCTTAGCGCACCCGCATCCTATCACAAAGTTCACAGGAACTTTACCAACGCCTCGGTCGTCTCCTTAGGCTTTTCTTCCATTACCCAATGCCCGCAATTTTTGAGCACGATCATCGTCGCATTCGTCGCGACGAGCTTCATCTGTTCGCCCAGCACAACACCATTAGCCTTCTCGCCGCCGATCGCCAGCACTGGCATCGTCAGCTTCGTCATCGAGAGTTCTGTGAAATCCTTCGCCGAACTCTGCGCACTCGGATATATCTGAGGAATTTCCTATGCCAAAACCAAGCCTGGATCCGCATTGAGCGAAGCGTCCCCGAACATTCCAGCCTGAAATTTCTCATACGCCGCTGCGGCAATCATGGCCGCGTTGTCCGTCGAAAGCGCCCGGCTAGGAAAAAACACTTCAATCCCTTTGCTCTTCCCGCGCTCTTCAAACGTGCTCCGCAACTGGCTGTTCGCCGCCACTCCCCCTGAAACCAGCACGCTCTCCACGCCCAACTCTTCCGCGGCCATCGTGGTACGCTCCACCAAATCCCGCACCACCGCGTTCTGAAACTCGCGCACAAGTGCCAATGTCTGCGGCGAGCAAAGCGGCAGCAACTGTTCAAACTTTCGCTCTCCGCGTTGCAACGCCTCTTCCCGCGCTCGAATCTCCTCGGAATATTCCGGATGTTCGCGCACGTGATACAAAACCGCCGTCTTTAGTCCGCTAAAACTGAAATCCAGCGGATTCCCCCGCGTTTTCGTAGGACCGAATTTCACCGGAGGAGGCGCCGTATTCGCAACCGCCGCCAATCGATCCAGAATCGGCCCGCCCGGATAGCCCAGACCCAGCAGCTTTGCTACTTTGTCGTACGCTTCCCCCGCCGCGTCATCGCGCGTCTGTCCGATTTTTCGATAGCGCAGAAGCCCGCCCGACTCCCTAGCCTTCACCTCGTACAAAACCGTGTGCCCACCGGAAACAATCAAACATACCGCCGGCAATTTCGGCACGCGCCCAGCCTTATGCGCTTCCAAAAAGACTGCGTGAACGTGCCCCGCCAAATGATTCACGCCCACAAGCGGTTTCCCCAACGCCATCGCCAAAGTTTTCCCGTAAGTTATTCCCACAAGCAGCGCCCCAACCAGGCCCGGCCCATGCGTAACGCCAATCGCGTCGACATCCGCAAGCTGCATCCCCGCCTGCGCCAGCGCTTCTCGCACCACAGGTACGATCTGCCGCAAATGTTCGCGCGAAGCCAACTCCGGCACCACGCCGCCATATTTCCGGTGGATATCAATCTGCGAAGCCACCACGCTGGATAAAATCTCGCGCCCGTCGGCCACCACCGCGGCCGCCGTCTCATCGCACGACGATTCAATCCCCAGAATGCGCGTCATTTTCGTATGCTTTCGGAATGAATCTACAGTTTCAAATTCTTCAGGTATTCGCGGAAGGGAGCGCCCAACTCTTCGTTCAGCAATGCGATTTCGACGGTCGCCTTCAGGAATCCCAGTTTGTCGCCCGCATCGTAGGATATGCCGTCATAGATATAAGCCCAGAGTCCCTGCTCGTGCGCCAAAATGCGCAGCGCGTCGGTTAACTGAATTTCATTTCCCGCGCCAGGCTTCGTGCGCTCCAGGCAATCAAAAATCTGCGGCGGCAAGACGTAACGCCCCGTAATCGCGAGGTTCGAAGGAGCATTCTCCGGCTTCGGCTTTTCCACAAGGTCGCGAATCCTCAGGAGCCTCGCACCAAAAGGCGGCTGCGGCGCAGCCTCTCCATCGACAATGCCATACAGATGCGTCTTCTCTCTCGGCACTTCTTCCACCGCAATCGCACCCACTCCGGTCGCCGCATATACATCAATCAGTTGTTTCGTGGCAGGATTTTTCCCCGGAATCAGCACATCTCCCAACAAAACCGCAAACGGCTCATCGCCCACAAGATCTTTCGCCACGAGCACCGCGTGCCCGAGCCCAAGCGGCTCCTTCTGCCGCGTGTAACTCACCTGCACCATGTCGCTGATTCGCCGAACCATCGCCGCCTGTTCCGGCTTACCTTTTTCTTCCAGAAAGCGTTCCAGCGTCGGCGCATGATCGAAGTGATCCTCGATCGAGTTTTTTCCCTTCCCCGTCACGATGATGATGTGTTCGATCCCCGAGGCCACGCACTCTTCCACCACGTACTGAATCTGCGGCTTGTCCACAACCGTTAGCATTTCTTTGGGTTGCGCTTTCGTCGCTGGCAAAAAACGCGTGCCAAGGCCAGCCGCGGGCAACACAGCCTTGCGAACTTTGCGTATCGCGCTCGTTGGTTGCGGTGTCTCAGCCATGCTTTCCCTCACTGGGCTTATTTCTTCTTCGCAGGCTTTTTATCTTTCGAAGAACTTTCCTTGGAACTCGTATCTTTCGCCGAACTTTCTTTGCTGGAGGCTTCTTTGCCGCCCCCATCCTTGGAATCTTTCGCGCCGGAGTCCTTCGCGCCAGCGTCCTTGCCGCCGCTTTCCTTGCTCTCGCTCGCAGGCTTGCTTTCCTTGCTTCCGCCGTCCGGAGATTTTCCCGCGTAATCCGTGACGTACCAGCCCGATCCCTTGAATTTAATCGCAGGCGCGGTAATCACCGACTCCACTTTCCCGCCGCAATGTGGGCATTTCTTCAAATGCGGACCAGCCACCGGCTCGATCTTCTCCGTGTGGCGCCCGCACTTCAGGCACTTATATTCATACAGTGGCACAGCCGCTCCCTCCGCTCTGTCTCCAAACAAAAAAGTATAGCACGCGTCTTCTCTTGTCTTGCCAATGTAGCGCAGGGCGTTGGCCCGCGACTTTTTCCGTCGCTGGAACGACCTCCTTCTGAGCGCGTGCTAGACTCAACTACATGAGCGGACTCGCAGCCAACAACGATGAAAAAGCCCTGGGCTGCTTGTACCTCGTCGGCACCCCTATCGGCAATCTCGAAGACATCACCCTTCGCGCCCTCCGCATTCTCAAGGAAGTCGACCAGATCGCCTGCGAAGACACCCGCCACACCCAAAAACTCCTAAGTCACTACGAAATTCGCAAGCCTCTCATCAGCTACCACGAGCACAATGAAATGACGCGCGCGCCCGAGCTCCTAATCTCTCTCGAACAAGGCGCGAAAATCGCTCTCGTCAGCGACGCCGGCATGCCGCTGGTTTCCGATCCTGGACATCGCCTCGTCACTCTCTGCCTCCGCCACCATGTTCCCGTCGTTCCCATCCCCGGGCCGTCCGCGCTTCTCGCTTCGCTAGCCGCCAGCGGCCTCCCCAATGAGGAATTCCTCTTCGTAGGCTTTCTCCCCAATCGCAGCGGCGAGCGCCGTCGCGCTCTCGAACGTCTACGCATCGAGGATCGCACGATAATTCTCTACGAAGCTCCGCACCGCATCACCGAGTGCGTCGCCGACGCTCGCGAAGTTCTCGGCAATCGCACCGCTTGCATAGCCCGCGAAGTCACCAAGCTCCACGAAGAATTCCGCCGCGGCAAACTCTCCGAGCTTTTCGCCTCCCTGGAAGAGCGCCCCGCCAAAGGCGAAATCACGCTCCTCATTGGCCCGGAAGATCCCGCCGACGCTCGCACTCCAGCCAATTCCATGCAAAGCCTCGCCGAGCGCGTCGAAGAACTAATCCATCAAGCCAAACTCGACCGCAAAGAAGCCCTAAAACTCGCTGCAAAAGAACGCGGTCTCACCCGGCGTGAAGCCTACGACAAAATGGTCGTTGCCCGTGAACCAGAACAACCTGGCGAGTAACGCCCCTGAATGACCCGGCAACATCGGCCGGCCATAATTTCGACTTTCGGAGCGCACCCTTGCCGATTGGCCTAGAAATCGTAATTACGAGATCTGTGAACATTCTAATAAAAGGTCAATTAGCAAGTTCATTTGTCGTAGTTTCTCGTTGAACTGTGGCTCAAACCAAGCCAAACCGCTCTCTCGATTGAGTTTCTTTGGAAAGTTGTCTCCTTCCGCACAGTATTTTTGCAGCGGAACCCACACACTCTTGCTATCACAGTTTCTCGAAGGAGACTCATGTCCAAGTTTTCAAGAATCACTCTGGGATTAGCGGTTACGCTCGCCTCTTCTGTTTGCGGCCTAGCACAAACCCAATCTCCGGCACACCCGGGCGACCCCACACCAACCTACCGCATCACGGTGGTAAGCCGCACCGCTCGCGCGGTGAGCTATAAACACCGCAGTGGCTCAACTCACGTCGATTTTCAAGGTACCGACCTCATGCCCAGCGCACGAGGCGAAGCCAAAGTAGAGAGCAAGCGCGGCGTCCTCGCCATCGAAGCCGAATTTTCCGACCTCGACAGGCCGACTGCTTTCGGCACCGAGTATCTAACCTTCGTCATGTGGGCCATTTCACCCGAAGGCACTTCTGTCAATCTCGGTGAAGTTCTTGTCGGCGACAATCGCCGAAGCAAGCTGGAAGTCACCACCGATCTTCAGGCCTTCGCCCTGATCGTGACTGCCGAACCTTATTACGCGGTGCGCCGCCCGAGTAATGCGGTAATCATGGAAAACGTGATTCGCCAGGACACCAAGGGCACGACGCAGGCCGTCGACGCCAAGTACGAACTGATCGATCGCGGTGGCTACATCCCCACCGGCTACACGATTGACCCAGTCGTATTGGACGCCAAGTTGCCCCTCGAATTTTTTGAAGCGCGCAATGCGGTCCGTATCGCGAAGGCTGCGGGAGCCGAGCGCTACGCTGGACCAAGTTACGAAAACGCCATGCGCCAGATGAAAGAAGCAGATGCACTGGCAACTAGCAGACACGAAGACAAAAAAACACTGATCGCTGTTTCACGCCAAACGGTCCAGACCGCTGAAGACGCCCGCGAAATCGCCGCGAAGCGCATCGCCGCCGATCGCGCCGACTACGAACGCAACGCCTCCGCTGGACGCGAAGCAAACGCCAACGCCACGGCGGCCGATGCCGTTAGCGCCCGCGACGAAGCCGAGCGCAAGAAGCACGAAGCGGAAGCCGCCGCTCGCCAGGCTCAAGGCGCCCAGGCCAATGCCGAAGCTGACGCCGACCGCAATCGCGCCGCTGCCGCCGCTGCTGATCAGCAAGCTCAGCAAGCCAAGAGCGCGCAAGCCACTGCCGAAGCCGACTCCGAACGCAACCGCGCCGCCGCCGCCTCCTCAGACATGCAAGCTGCGCAAGCCATCCACGAGCGCGAAGAACTTCGCGCCAAGCTGCTCGCGCAGTTCAACTTGATCCTCGAGACTCGCGACACAGCCCGCGGCCTTGTCGTGAACATGTCCGATGTCCTCTTCGACAGCGGACAATTTACGTTGCGTCCGCAAGCCCGCGAAAAGCTGGCGAAAATATCCGGCATCGTTCTGGCCTACCCGACTCTCCTGCTCGCGGTGGAAGGCAACACGGACAGCGTAGGAACCGAAGAATTCAACCAAACGCTCTCGGAGAAGCGCGCCGAAACCGTCAGGTCCTATCTCACCAAGGAAGGCGTACCGGAAGCTTCGACGACTGCCGCAGGATTCGGCAAGACTCGTCCGATCGCTTCCAACGACACAGCCGATGGCCGCCAGCAAAACCGGCGCGTCGAATTAATCGTTTCTGGTGAAGTGATCGGAACAAAAGTAGTTTCGATCGTGGTCCTGCCAGTCAGCGCATCGTCAACACCCCGCTAATCGCACCACTGTAACAAGAAAAGGCCGGCTCCCCTTGAGCCGGCCTTTTCTTTTTCGTTTATGCCTATTCCGCTAGAGTTGCTTTATCCGCTTCGAAAGAACTCCTCGTCCAAAACTGCGCACGGAATTATACTTAAGCCGCCGAGTCCTTCTGCCGCGTGGCTTTGACACCCGAAAGTATGCCGGCCCCAAGCAGCACAATCGCACCCACCACAATCCAGTGTGCCGGCAGATGTAGCAGGAACGCGCCGTAAATCAGGCCACCGATAAGAATCGCAAATCCAATCGCGTAGATCCCAAACGACATTGTATTTCCTTTCTCTCGCTCATAGGCCAAGCGCTGAAGAGCGCGTTGAGCACATATTCAAATCATGCTGAAAAACCAAAACCATCCCCCGCGCGGTTATGCGCGGAGGATGGGGCCTCGGTTGACTGCTCAACAATCGTATTAATGGTGATCAGGATGGCTATGGCGCCATCTCCAGTAATCGCTCTGTTGTTTGCTGGTTGTCAGGTGGAACTCGCGATATTCTCTGTGCCTCTCGCCGAGATATACGCGGTAGGAACGGTCTTCGCCTTCATTCCATGTGTGGTAGTCATGATGATAGTGATCGTAGTAGCGCGTGTGATCCCCGCCCGTCGTAACCACCACTTCCTGGGCAGCGACCTTGTGTGCTGCCGAGGCCGTGAGCGCGGCCGTCAGAAAAAGAAAACTCAGATATTTGGATGCTGTATGCAAGTGGTCCTCCCTCATCGCGAACTCCAATCTTGGAGTTCTCTCTTGCAGCAAGTATGTGCGGAGCAGCTTCCGGAATCTGTCCGATAGAGGACACAACGCGCAGGGCACGAGCAGTTGACGTCGAAGTTGTCATGAGAAAGCATCTCTCAAATGGCACCTGCGAGGGCACGGCTTCAGCCGTGCCAAAAAGGTCTCCTAATGGAGGGGCTTTAGCCTCTGAGGACCATTCTGGCCCGCCGCTTGGGTCACTCATGAGACAAGCTCTAACGTTCGTCACGGTATCGCGTTCCGTTTCGAAACAGCTGCCAGGACTCAGTGACTAATCAAACGAAAATTCAGAAAATGAGCGCGATCTTTCTCACCTTTCTGGCACTCGCCAAACCTGGGTTGAAGCGTTGCGGCGCGGCAGCCTTCAGTGTAGGGTAGCGGCGCTGGGGAGCGAGACGGGGCCTGGCTAATCCTGGTGAGGGCGGTGAATATGGCTGGCGAAACGGAAAGAGATCTTTTGACTCGGCGCGGATTTTTGGGAGTAAGCTCCGCGGCGCTTGCAGCCGCGAGCGTCCTGGGCCCAGACAAGATTCGGGGGCAGGAGAGTTCGGCGCAAATTCCCAAGGGCGACCGCAGCGCGAGCGATCCCGGTCCGACAAACTCGGCCATCGACGCCGCAAATCCAGATTCAAATCATCCTCTTCCTACCGACGCGGGCGGCGTCCAAACATTCAAATACCCATTCTCCTTCGCGCACAAACGTTTTCAAGAAGGTGGCTGGTCCCGCGAAGTGACAGTGCGCGAACTTGCTGTTTCGAAATCGCTCGCCGGTGTGGACATGCGCCTCACCGCCGGCGGCGTCCGCGAACTCCATTGGCACACCGCAGCGGAATGGGCCTACATGCTCTACGGCAGCGCGCGCATCACGTGCATCGATGGCGAGGGCAAGAGTTTTGTAACTGACGTTAAAGAGGGTGACCTCTGGTACTTCCCTCCCGGAATTCCCCATTCCATTCAAGGACTGCCGCCGGATGGCACCGAGTTCATGCTCGTCTTCGACGACGGCAACTTTTCCGAATACGAAACGGTCCTCCTCACCGACTGGATGGCACACACCCCGCCCGATGTCGTCGCAAAAAATTTTGGAGTTGCGCAATCGGCGCTCGCAAAAATGCCCAAGAGAGAAAAGTTTATCTTTCAGACCGATGTTCCCGGCCCGCTCGCCGAAGATCAGCGCATCGCCGCTGGCGCGCTAGGCCCCTCCCCAATCGATTTTGCCTTTCGCACCACACAACATCCTGCCCCAACAAAGCTGAAGAGCGGCGAAGTGCGCGTCATTGATTCCAGCAGCTTCAAAATCTCCACCACCATCGCCGCCGCCATCGTCACCGTGAAACCCGGTGGCATGCGCGAACTACACTGGCATCCCAACGCCGACGAGTGGCAGTTCTACATCAGCGGCAAAGGGCGCATGACCGTCTTCGCCACCGGCGCTCGCGCCAGAACCATGGACTTCGAAATGGGCGACGTCGGCTACATCCAAAAAACACTCCCGCATTACGTCGAGAACACCGGCACCACAGACCTGAAATTTCTTGAAATGTTCAAGAGCAGCTACTATCAGGACCTTGCGCTCTCCGAATGGCTTTCCCACACGCCCCCAGAATTGGTCGCAGCCCATTTGAATCTGGACAAAGCCACTCTCGACGCCATACCAAAAGACAAACCGTTGATCGTCCCGTAGTTAACCAGCGTTTTCTGGAATCTGACGGGGCCAAATATTCACACTCGCCGTGTGCGTCGCTACATTGAGACCTAATCAACGCCGGGGAAGCTCCATCAGCACAACATCCGAGCGCTCCTGCACTCGTTCGAGCACAACTTCCTGGCCATCTGGCGAAATATCAAAATCTCGAATCTCGAAGTCAGGACTAAAATTCGTCAGCTGCCGCTCGGCCCCTGTCTCCAGATCGATGAGCCACAAATTCTTGTGCTGAATCTCTCCTCGCAGAAACACCAGCGCTCTTCCTCCAGGTAGGAAGGCCAAATGTCGAGCTCCGCGAGTCAGACTCAGGCCAGGCAGAGCCTGCGCTGTCCCCTCAGCCGTCACCGCTTTCACGGAAAACGTAGTGCCGATGTCAGCTCCTGAATAAACAACGAAACGGCCATCCGCCGCCCACGCGGGATCGACCGAGTACTCTTGGACAAACGAAGCGGATGGGCCACCGTCGATTGGCACCCGGAAGAGGTGCGGAACGCCGTGATCGACCGCCGCAGTCGAAATCGATTTTCCGTCAGGCGCCCACGATGGAGCGCCCTGCAACTCAAGCGAATCGGTCACAATCCGCCCGTTCGTCCCGTCCGCCTGCATCACGTACAAAATCGTCTGCCCGTGTTGCCGCACCGAGAACGCGATATACCGTCCATCGGGCGAGATTGCTGGGCCGCCAAAGACTCGCGCTCCCACACCGCTCCACAACTCCATGTCATTTCCGTCGACAACCTTCCAGATGCTCTCGCTCGTGCCCGTCGCTGAAACATACAGCAGATAATTTGGACCCAGTCGCGGGGAAGACCCCGTGCTGGTCGTCAGAGAAATTCGAGCCGCCGTGGACGCCTCGGCCGGCACATCACCAATCTTCAATCGCCATAGAGTCCCCTTCGGCCTCGCGAGCGTAACAACCAGACGGCGGCCATCGGCGCTTGCAGCCAGCGACGTGTAGCGGTCGAGGCCAGACGTCAGACGATGCGGAATGCCGTGCTCCACGTCCATGCTATATAGCCAAGGCCCGGAACCGTCCTGCTCGCAAGCAAGGTACATCAACGTCCGACGATTCAATAACACCGGATAACTCACACGCCCGCTCTGCGACGTGATCCGTTCAGGAACTCCTCCAGCTGGGCTGATTCGCCAGATGTCCAATTTGTCTGGCAGCGAACCTTGCACGAAATAGATAAACGCCGCATCCGGCGCCCATAGCGGAAAATGACTGTGAAGCCCATCCGCCGCAGTAAAAATGGGACGCTCCTCAGGCCGCCGATTCCCACTGGAAACGAAGAGTGGATCTCCCGGTCCAGGCGTGTGGTACGCAAGTCGCGACCCGTCATGCGACCAGTCAAACTCGGCCACACCTTCGAGGTAAGGTTTCGGCGATCCACCGAGCGTTGGCACCGCCCAAATACCGATCTCGCCGCCACTCGAGCCATTAGCCTTGCGAACCCAAAACGTAACGAAAGAACCGTCGGGCGTGAACCCCAACGTGCGGATCGATGGGTTGACGAGTTCCGGTGCGCCCCCGCGCGTCAGGTTGTGAAACTGTCCCGAACCGACCTGCGTAACCCACACGTCCGTCGGCCCATCCCGGTCCGACAGAAATGCTACGAACTGGCCGTCTCGCGACACCGCAGCCGCCTGCTCCACCCCATCGAACTCCGTAACCGTCTGAAATCGCGCGTTAGCGATCGGGTTTCGCCAAAAGTATTCCGTCTTCTGCAACCACAGGCTCACGCCAATCACCAGCGCGACTGCCGCGGCAAGCGGCAAGAAAAGCTTCCACTTGTTTCGTGGCCTCACTATCTCCGAACTCGCCGGAGCTGCGGGGCTATCGGTTGAGGGAGCATCGTTCTCGCTCACCTCCGCTGCTCGAAGATTTCGGCTGCGCGCCCACGCGTCCAACTCCGCCCTCGACGCAAAGACCGTCCCCATCCTGTCGTGCAGGTGCCGGTGAACGGGCATCCCCTCCCGTTTCTCCCATCTCTGCACCGTGGTCACGTCGCGGTTGAGGTATGCCGCGATTTCCTTCCAGGAATCCAACCGGTCTTCGGGGGGACTCACGGATGACGGCGTGCCACCTGATGGTTCGCCCATCGTGCTCTCCTGATCGCTCCGTGCCTCTCGCCAGGCCGGGCGGCAGATTGTAACTCTTCAGCCACGGCAAAGCACGGTATTCAACGGCAACCAGCAAACCGTCCCCAATTCCGCCCCTTGCCGTTTGACGCACCCCACCCCTGCGCCCCATTGTGGCCGCACGGCTCGATTGTGGAATCACGGAGGTGCAACTCTTGGGCCGCCGGTACCCCGCTCAGGACCGCACGTCCTCTTGCCGCCCCGCGGAGCGTTGGCAAAGAGCGGGGTACATCTTAAATCTCGAAAAATTCGGAGGCTTTTCATGGAAAACAAGACACTTACGTGGGCATCAAGAGTCATCGCTGTCGCCGCCCTGGCGCTAGCTGCCAGCGCCCAGGCCCAGGCTCCTACGCCCGATCATTTCAGCGGCTTCCTCAATGACTATACCGCCGCAACAGGCGTGGGCGGCCCTTGGGAAATGCATGGCACGTGGTCCGTGAAGTTAAAAAGAGATGGTAAAGCAGATTTCTCAGCCGTTATGACCATGGAACATCCTGACTATTGGGTTCTGGCAAACCCGACTCCCCCAGTCACGCCCCCTGCCCCGGCTCTCAGCCCTACGGTTGATAACCCCGGGCTACGCGGCCCTCACACTCACCATCTCACCATGACCGATGCGACAGTCAGCACCAACCTGACGGACCTCGCCGCTTGCCCCGGTGACAGCCCCACCACGACGCCCCATTTCGTGCTCACAGGCGAAGCAGACATTACCGGCAATGGGACTGCCGCCCCTTTTCAGAAGTCTCCAACTACGGGGGTTGTCACGCTATCCCCGCTGCAGGTCTGCATCACCGGAGGCTCGGAAGTCACGTACTCAAACATGACCATGTTGTTCCAAACCGGCGCTCCTGCCATCAAGCATTTTGGAAGCTTCGCCATCCACGGCGTCGTTCGCAAAACTCATGACAACGATCATGATCATGACCACGATTTCGATAAGGGTGACCGGGACGACCGAGATCACTCTCATTGACGGGATGGGGCGGGCACGCTCACCGCAAGCGTGCCCCTCCCACTACTTCAAGACGAGATTTCTATTCATAGCGCAGAGCAACTAAAGGGTCCACGCGCGCCGCTCGGCGCGCCGGAACCCAGCACGCAATCAAGCCCGTAACAAGAAGCAGCAGCGGAACGGCAATCAACGTCGCCGGATCATAAGGCGAGACGCCCCAAAGCTGCGTGGCGACGATGCGCCCGACACCGAAGCTGGCCGCCAATCCAATCGCAACTCCCAAGATGACTAGTCGCAACCCCATATTGATGACGAGTTTCAGCACGTCGCCGCGCTCCGCGCCAAGCGCCATCCGAATCCCAATTTCGTGCGTCCTTCGCGCCGCAGTGTAAGCGAGCACGCTGTAGACGCCAATCGTCACAAGCACGAGCCCGATGCTCGCGAAAATTCCTAGCAACATGAATCCGAATCGCGGGCCGGCATAAGAAAACTGGCTGATGTACCCCTCGAGCGTTCCCGTTAGCGTGACGGCCACGCTGCGATCCGTAGCCCAAATCTCCTGACGCACGGCATTCAGCATAGAGAGAGGCTCGCCGGCCGTTCGCACAAGAATCCCGCGCTCATTCGATCCTGTGATGGTATACGGAAGCCAGAGCTCCGGATCGCTGGGATCCTGCAAACCGCGGTTTTTTGCATCGGCGACGACGCCGATGATCTCAAACCACGCATCGTGCACCGGATCGGAAAATTTCTCGAGCTGCACCACGTGCACGCGTTGCCCGATGGGATTGTCCGATCCCAGATATTTATGCGCAAAAGTCTGGTTGATGACCGCAAGTTTCTTCGCTCCGTCCACTTCTCCTTCCGTAAACGGCCGGCCCGTCAGGAATTGTATTTTCAATACCGCAAAATTGCTCTCGCTGCAAAGCTGGACAAGCGAGTTCCACTTGTCGGTATGCGTCTTGCCGGGAATTTCAATTTCGCTGTTCATGCCCCCATAAGGCGGCAAAGAACTGGTCTCCGTAGCCGCGACCACACCCGGCATTGCTCGAAGCCGCAAAAGTAGCGGACGATAAAAACTGGTGAGTTGGTCCGCCGTTTTGTAGCGGTCTCTGGGAAGAACAAGTCGAGACACCAGAATGTGATCCGGTTGCAAACCAAGGTGCACTTCGCGTAGCGCCACAAAGCTGCGCATCAAAAGTCCCGCTCCGACCAAAAGCGCCAGCGATAGCGCAACTTCAAGAACCACCACCGCGTCACGCAAACGCCCGTGTCGAAATCCGCCGCTGACTCCCTTGCCGCTGTCTCGCAACGGATCGTTCAGATCGCGCCGCGCCGTCTGCAACGCCGGCACCAACCCAAAAAGCACCGCGGTAGCCACCGAGACTCCTAGCGTGAAAAGCAGCACAGTAACGTTCAAACGAATCGTCGCCTCGGCTGGAACGATATCTTGCGGAATAATCGCAATCAGGGATTTAAGCCCGCCCCAAGCGAACAAAGCACCCAGCGCAGCGCCTCCGACAGCCAGAATCAGACTCTCCACGAGCAGCTGGCGCACCAATCTCCAACGCCCAGCGCCCAGCGCAGACCGGATGGCAAACTCTTTTTCCCGAGTGGTAGCGCGTGCCAGCAGCAGGTTCGCCACATTGCCGCAGCCAATCAGCAGCAACAATCCAACCGCTCCGAGAACGATGAACAACGTCGTGCGAAATCGCCCGACCACCAAATCCGTAAGCGATTGAATTTCGACCGTGAAATGCTTCGGGTAGTCCTTGGGATAAACGGTGGAGAGATGCTGCGCAACTACAGCGAGGTCCGCCTGCGCCGCTCGTTCAGTTACTCCCGGCTTGAGATGTCCCATGAAAAACCAATACCGATTGTAGCCAAGTGTTGGCGTCGTATCCGCTGTGCTTGGTTTTTCTGGAATCCACAGATCGGAATCGCCCCAGCCAAAACGCGGCGGCATCACTCCGATAAGTGTCCGAGCTGTGCCATTCAATACAAACGTCTTGTTCAGTATGGAAGGATCGGCGTTGAATCGGTTGACCCACACCTTGTACCGCAAGACGAATACAGGCGGAGCCCCCGGCTCATAATCCGCAGGCTGCATCACGCGCCCAACCAGCGCTGGCATGCCCAGAAATTCAAACGTCCCCGGCGTCACATACCCGCCGCTGAAGCGGTCCGTGCCCTCGCCGGACGTGTACAGCACATCGCCGCCATCATTGGCGATCACTCCGTCAAACACGTGGCTTTGCGCCACATAATCCAAAAACTCAGGTCCGCTGTAGCCAGCTCGCCCGCCCGGCTGATTCTGTTCCGTATCATGAATCTGGACAGACACGAAGTGCTTCGCGTCCGGATAAGGGAACGGCTCCATGAGCACGTTCTCAACAACACTGAAGATTGCCGTGGATGCGCCGATGCCCAGAGCAAGCGTAATCATCGCGACGATGGCGAAGCTTGGACTTTTCCGAAGGTTGCGTCCTGCGTATCGGACATCCTGCCAAAAGGAACCCATGCATGAGCCTCCCAGCGTCAGTCGAGAACTGTCAACTAATAAACGAATGAATCGTCAATAAGTTCCACCGTCGAAGCCAAATCCGCCGTGAAATATTCGCCGACACCCACTTTGACGCCCAAGCTCGATAGGAGTTTGCTTTTACCCTGCTTGCCCTTCCTCCATGAAAGAAAATTTATCTAAAACAGCGCTGAATCGGCGGATTGGCGTAGGATGTCCTGCATCCGGGTAGCACAGGCACTCCTGCCTGTGCGGTGTTTGCAGCGTTGCCCATGCGTCATGACCTGTCAGAATTTGGCCGACATTCGCCTATGAAGAAGAGGAGCTTCCAGTGAATAAATTTGCGGTCGTAGCGATGTTGACGGTGAGTAGTGCCCTGGTCCCCAGCACGCAAGCTGAAGGGGCGGGGCTTGTTGACCCCTTAGGGGCCCCGCCCGCTGCACCACCCCAAACCTGCGAGCAACTAGCCCAACTCGCCCTCCCGAACACAAAAATCACAACCGCTCAAACCGTCGCCGCCGGCGCCTTCGCCCCGCCGCCAAGCATGAGTGCGTGGATGGCCGGCGATCCTAACTTTTACAAAGGCCTGCCATCCTTCTGCAGAGTCACCGCCACTTCAAAACCGACCCCCGATTCCGATATCAAAATCGAAGTGTGGCTCCCAACAACCGCGTGGAACGGCAAATTCCGCGGCCAGGGCAACGGCGGATTCGCCGGAGAAATTGACTATCGCATGCTGGGCCTGGCAGTTCTGCAGGGCTACGCCTCAGCCGCCACGGACACTGGCCATGCCGCGGAAGGAGGCGACGCGACTTGGGCGCTCGGTCATCCCGAGAAAATCATCGACTTCGCATACCGCGCCGTTCACGAAATGACCACGGTTGGCAAAGCAACGGCGAAGGCCTTTTACGGCGACAGCGCACAACATTCGTATTTCTCAAGCTGTTCGAATGGCGGCCGCCAAGCGCTGATGGAAGCGCAGCGCTACCCGGAGGATTACGATGGCATCCTCGCGGGCGCCCCTGCGAATTACTGGACACACTTGCTCGGCGCCGCACTGTGGAATGCGCAGGCTACGACTTCAGATCCGGCGAGCTACATTCCCACAACCAAAATTCCAACTATTGCAAAAGCCGTCAACGAAGCCTGCGACGCAAAGGATGGTGTGACCGACGGCGTCTTAAACGATCCGAGACAGTGCCACTTCGATCCCGAGGCCCTGCTCTGCAAAGCCGCCGATTCCGACGCGTGCCTCACGCAGCCGCAAGTCACCGCGCTGAGCAAAATGTACCAAGGTCCGCGCGATGCAAAGGGCCAGCAGATTTTTCCAGGCTACGAGCCGGGCGGCGAACAAGGTGGCGGAGGCTGGTCCCTCTGGATAACGGGCCCTGCACCCGGAAAGGCCTTGCTCTTCGTGTTCGGCGGCGGGTTCTTCTCCGACATGGTCTACGACAAGCCGGATTGGGACTATAAGAAAGCAAACTTGGACGAATCCGTAGCAACTGCAGACAAAAAATTCGCGACCGTCCTCAACGCGACGGAAGCAAACCTGAAACCCTTCGAATCGCGCGGCGGAAAATTAATCATCTATCATGGCTGGAACGATTCCGGAATCTCCCCACTGAACTCCGTCAACTATTACGAGAGCGTCGAAAGCAAAATGGGCAAACAAGCCGCCGATTCCTTCCTGCGCCTCTTCATGGTTCCCGGTATGCAACACTGCGGCGGCGGTCCAGGCCCCGATGTTTTTGGCGCGGCCGGATTCAGCTCGCCAAACGACGCGCAACACAACATGTATCTAGCGCTCGAACAATGGGTGGAAAAAGGCGCCGCTCCTGCGTCAGTAATCGCAACGAAGGAAGCAAACAGTGGATCCGCTGGAGGAGTGAAGGTGACCAGGCCGCTATGCCCATATCCGCAGGTCTCAAAATATAAGGGCGCAGGCGATACGAACGACACAGCGAATTTTGTCTGCAGCGCGCCTTGATAAAGGCTCGCGCGGTGCGCGGCCTAAAAATAGTTAAGCGGCGTTTTCGGGGCGGAACACGCGCTGGAACCGCGGCCCGGTAAACTGCACGCCGACCAATCGCTCGCCTTGATTGGGAGCATCCACCACGTGAACCACGCGCCCAGACGTCGCGAAGTCCGCCTCCGTGCGCCGCGAAGCGTAATGCGAAAACGGGATGCGGATTTCGAGGTCCGAGCCAATGGCGAGGTCGAAACGCGTGACGAACGCGGCCCCGCTACGGCACAAATTTTCGCTCGAAGTTTCTTCTTCGAAGATTACACCGCGGCTGTCGCGCCCCCTCACTCGGAGAGGTAGCCGGACGGCGATTCTACGCTCCGAGCGTTGCTTCGAAGCGGTCTGCGTCAAGTGGACCATGGGCTAGGTCCTCTTTTCTGGCGTCCGCGTTGCAGCCAACTTCTTGGGCAGCCACAGAGCGGTTACTTTCTTCATCAGCCGGCGAGCGCTCACCGTTTTGGGCGGCGGCGAATCGGCTGACTCCTGCGGCGGCTCGGCTCTCGAAGAAGGTTTCCACCTTCTCGACAACCTCGCTCGGCGTTCGCGCCGCATGTACGATTCGACGAAGCTCGCTGCCGTTCCCCACGCCATGAGTAAACCAGCAAGCGAACTGTTTCATTTTGCCAATACCGTCAGGCAGGTTGGCAGCATTAATTTGCCTATAGTAGCCAGAAAGTAACTGGTGGCGCTCTTCCTCAGTGGGCGTATCGTATCGGCCACTCGCGGCGTACTGCTCCATCTGCCTGAAAATCCACGGATTAGTGGCCGCCGCGCGCCCGATCATCACCGCATCGCAACCCGTCTCGCGCACCATCCGCTCGGCGTCCTCTGGCGTATTTATATCGCCATTACCAATAACGGGAATCTTCACCGCCTGCTTAACCGCAGCAATGATCGTCCAGTCAGCAGCCCCAGCATACCCCTGCAAACGAGTCCGCGGATGCACCGCGACGCCTTCCACGCCAATGCCTTCCGCCATCTTCGCCACTTCCACAGCCACGATGGACTTGTCGTCCCACCCAGCCCGCAGCTTAATAGTCAGCGGAATTTTTACAGCCGCACGCACGGCTTTGAAAATTTCGCCGAGCAAAGGTAAATCGCGCAACAACCCGGAGCCCCCGCACTTCACGACTTTCTTCGCCGGACACCCGAGATTGATGTCCACAGCGTCGTACCCGAGATCCTCAACCATACGCGCCGCTTCGGCCATCACTGCCGGATTCGCCCCAAAAAGCTGCGCAGTGATCGGATGCTCGTCTTCTTGAAAGTAAAGGTAGCGCAGCGTTTTCGCCGCGCTCCGCGTAATCCCCTCAGAGCTAGTGAACTCCGTCATCAAAAGCCCACAACTCCCCAGCCCGCGAATGACGCGCCGGAAAAGCGTGTCCGTCACGCCCGCCATAGGCGCAAGCACCGCTGCGGGGCGGATCGTCAAATCGCGAATTTGAAAAGAAGCAGGCAGCATGAGTTCTCTATCGATGGCGGAGCCAAAGTACAAGTCCGAAGATCCCGCCGAGGCAGATTGAACCGACGAAAAACAATCTCGCCTCAGGAAGTCCAACTAAGCCCATGAGCAGCAAACCAAGCACAATGACTAGTCCGATGGGGTGGCCGGTCAGAAGGCCACCTCCTTTAGTGCCAAACGGAACAACCACCATTGGATGAGGTTCCGCGTTTTGTTTGATATTTTGTCGCATGCAGATTGCCCCTCAATCTCTAATCCAGTCTAGGCCCAGCCGCGCGGTGTAGCAAGGTTGTCGTTCTCCGTAGTCGGTAGCCGATGCTATGCGGTCAATGTTCCGTCGCCCCCGCGCCGCCGTCAACATCGAAGAGATGGACTTTCTTCACGACCAGCCCTTGCGCAAGTCCATCCACACCCGCGAGCGCGGGCGCTGCTTTTACTGTCTCCGCCGCATCTCGTCAACCGTCCACTCCCTGGACCACGTCGTGCCGAGATCTCGATCGGGCCCCAACTCCTACCGCAACCTGGTCTCCAGTTGCATGGAATGCAACGTCGCCGGGTGCCCCGGGTGTCGGTTTTTACAACCGGGGCTTCGGCCTTTTCCACGATTGAAGCGAATAAATCATTCTCTCCAGACCAAAATATTCACTCGCCCGTGGCTACATCCCGTCTTCTTCGCTGGAAGTGCACCCCGCGCTTTCCAAGTAAAGCGACGCGCATCGACCGGTTGATCTGGCAGCGTTTACCAGGACATGTCGGTTCGCTGAGTCAGGTGTCCGAGCCTCTTACTTCGGTGCCGGTGCGGGCTGGTTTTCACTTGTCGGCGGCACGATCCCCTTAAGTCGCATATAGGTCACCATGTTTCCGTAGTGCTCATCCGTGTGAGCCGTATTGATCGAGAAAACCGTCAGCTTCGCTAAGTTGAAGTTGAAGAGTTTAACTATCTCGCTGCCTTTTGCATCGGTCATGCTGTCGAATGCCTTGTTGCAGTACGCCACCCCGTCCTTGAGCGCCGCCACCAGATCGGCCTTTGATTTCTTCGTTTTTTCGATGTCCTTTACTGGGGTTGCTTCGCCAATGGCTTGCGAGCAGAACGAGTACGAAGCGTCGGCCACATGGCCAACGAGCTGGCCAAAGCTGCGAACCTCCGGTGTCGGTTTGAAGGAGTAGTTTTCTTCTGGCATCTTCTGCGCGGCGCCGACCACCGCTCCGCTCACAAACGAGTAAAAGCCTTTTTCGCTCGCAGTAATCGGGTTCGCGGGCGGAGCGGACTGCGCCGGTGGAGCGGACGACGCCGGTGGTTTCTCCTGCCCGAGCAAAGCAACAGGAGCTGCCATCAATGCAACAAACACAAAACCGAGTTTCTTGTTCATAGACACACCTTTCGCAAAAACATGCCAGATTGCGGATCGTCAGAGAACTCCGTTACGAACACCCGCTACATAACTATACGCATGGAGAGTCAGATTGTTTCGCCTCAGACAGCTAAGTCCTGGTAAGTCGGCGGGTGGCGCATAGGCTGACGGGGTGCCGCACCCTTCGGTTTTAAGGGTGCGGGTTTTGATTTTTTGGTTTGCCTCAAGACTCCTTTTGAATCCATTTCCCCGCCAAAATATTCATCGGTCCGCAAGAGCTGCCTGTCTTCTTCCCTCGATGGGTGGCGCGCGCCAAGCGGACCCCGAAACGTAAGCCTTCGGCCTGCCGCAAATCAATAATGACGGCGAGCGAAGACGCTTGTCGTGATATCTTTCCCAATCGACAAAAAAGGGGACCCGGACCATGAGCGCACAAACAAACTGGAAACAACTCGAGGACAAAATCAGCGCGGCGGTAAAGCTGTCTCGCCGGCCAGTAGCCGTATCATTTTTGGATGCGGCACCAACAAACGTAAAGAGATTCGACGGCACCGAGCCCTCCAGCTGCAGCTTCTGGCGCCTGGCAGCGAACGGCTCGGTTTTCTACACCGTCCCAGAAAATCACTTCAACTGCGCCGTAGGCGCCTACACACACAACATCACGCTGTCGGCGGAACGCGAGAAAGAGACCGAACAAACTCTGAAGATGATGTTTGATCTCGGCTACGTTAAACCAGAAGAAGTGCCGAAGATTCCACGGCTGCCGAAAGCTCCGTCGGCTATCGTCTACGCACCTCTCGGAGAAGCCCCGGTTGCGCCAGACGTAGTGCTCTTTGCCTGCAAGCCTTCGGGAGCGATGCTGCTGAGCGAAGCTGCAAATCGCGCCAGTGTCAGCAGCGGCGCGCCAGCTCTGGGACGCCCGACGTGCATGGCGCTCCCCGCCTCGCTGCAGCACGGCGCAATCCTCAGCCTGGGCTGCATGGGCAACCGCGTTTACACCGGCCTCGGCGAAGACGAAATGTATTTTGTTTTGCGCGGCGCGGATCTTGCCGCCGTCGCCGACGCGCTCACCGTCATCACCAGCGCCAACGCCGCACTGAACGAATACGCCACAGGTCGCCGTTCCCAGCTCGCGACTATCTAGGTCGATTAGCCAGCTTCAAGTTTTTGAGGAGTTACAGCTCAGGCCGTTCCTGGATTTTGTCCCGAAGGCCCTTTGAGGAAGGCATCGAGCTTCAGGAATTTGCGTCCGAGCGCCGCGCTGTACGCCGACCATTCGTCGTCGCCAGACTCAGTGGCCAAGGCGGCGCGCACGGCTGCCATCTTGGAATCCATATCATCCAGGTAGTGAAACACCATCGCCTCGCGGATCATCGGCAATTTTGGCGAACCGAATTCATACTGCCCGTGATGGCTGATCAGGAGATGTTGCACAACCGTTTTTAAGTTCGCGGGAAATCCTTCAATAGCATCTATGGCCTTCGAGACCGTCTCCAACTCCATCACGATGTGGCCAAGGAGTTGCCCTTCCGTCGTGTAACCGATCGCGCGGTCGTAGCAAAGTTCGTCAAGCTTCCCAACGTCATGCAGTATCGCGACTGTCAAAAGCAAATCACCATTCAATTCCGGATAGTGCGCCGCTACCTGCTTCGCCAAGCCGCACAATCCAATCACGTGCTCCAGCAAGCCTCCCAAATAAGCGTGATGCATCACCTTCGCAGCAGGCGCGCGCTTGTATCGCACGGCGATCGCGGGATCGCCGAGAATTCCGTTCACTAATTTCTTCAGCCACGGATTTTCGATGGAATTCGCATACTCGAGAAGCCGTGTCCACATCTTGCCGACATCTTCCTTGGTGTGCGGAAAATAATCAGCCAGCTCCACTTCCTCCGGCTTGGCCAGTCGAAGCTGCTGCAAGGTCAGCTGCAGCTTGTTGCGGTAGCTCTCGACGCGCGCATTCACCTTTACTACATCGCCGCGTCCGATGTCTTTCGCAGAGGCTTCAAACTGATCCCACATCACCGCTTCGATCGTCCCGCTCCGGTCTCCGAGATCGAGACGCAGATAGGCCTTGCCCGCGCGCGAGTTGCGAATCTCTTTTTCATTAACGATGAAATACGACGTGATGGTTTGTTCGGCGCCCAGCTCACTTACGAAAGACGACTTCATCAGTCGCCCGAGTCCCCGGGTTTCTTCCCGAACAGCAGGTATTTCTTGTGCCCCTTCTTCGTCTTGGTCACTTCCGGCGTGGCACTTACTTCCTGAATCTCGGAGTTGCCGCCGCCCGCGGCGTCTTGATACCCCGGCTTGATGACTACGTAGCTTTCCTCGCGCAGCGTCTTGAGGTAATCGCGCAGAGCAGGCTCCAGGTGTTGGTTGTACAGTTTTCCTTCAATTTCATTTTCGACTTTGCTAAGCGGCTGTTCGCCTTCGTCGTAGTGTTCGAGAACCTGCATAATCAGGAACCCCTGCTTCGTTTCCATCACCGGCGTCAGGCCGTTCCTCTTCATGGCGAAGACGGTATCTTCAAGCTCTTTCGAGAGCTCGCCGCGCTTGTACTCGCCCAGATAACCGCCTTGCTTGGCGGTCGACCCGTCCGAAAAGCGCTTGGCAATTTCGCCGAAGTCCTCGCCGTCCTGGATACGCTTTAGAGCCGTGTCCGCTTTTTTCTTCAGCTCTGCCACTTCCGCTTCATCCTTCCCGGTGGTGTTGATTTCGATCGACCGCAGAACAACTTGCTCGGGCCGCATAAACTCGGCCTTGTGCTCGTCGTAATACTTCTGAATTTCTTCCTTCGGGACGTTGATGTGCGAGCCCACTTCGCTGCTGATCACTTTCTTGGTCAGCAGGCCGGTTCGAATGTTGTTCTTGAAATCCTCCCAGTTCATTCCCTGGCCAGAAACCGCTTGCTCCAAAGCCTCCATGCTCGGCAATTTATTTTCGATTCGAATTTGATCAAGCTGCTTTATGACCTCGGGCTCCACGCTGATGCCCATGTCCTTGGCGCGTTGTACTAGCAGGGACTGGTCGATCAGATCGCGCAGCGCGTTCTTCTGGCGGTCCTCGGTTAGCATTTTCAGCTGCTCGGGCGTGCAGCGATTCTGGCAGTCCGACTTGGCGTCTTCCTCGGCGGTCACTTTCGAATGGTCGTATTCGGAGCGCGTAATCACCTCGTTATTCACGCGCGCAACGATTTCTTCCACCACTTTGCCTTCCGAGGCAACCGCGGTCGGCTTTTTGATCGGTGTCGCCGCCTTCTTGGGCGCGGGTGTAGCGGGAGCCGGAACGTCAGCAGGCGCCTCGTCGGGCTTTTCCAGCGTCGGCTTGGCCGGCGGATTCTGCGTTTGCGGAGGCGGTGGAGGCGGCTGCTGTGCCGCGAGGGGCAGGGCCACAAATAGCCCCGCGATGACTGCAAGATTTCGCATGTAGTTCCTCTCCTATAGAGTTTAGCTCTGCCCTTGAAGCCCGAGCAATACGTTTCTGAGGGCTCCAGGGACCGACTCTCCCCGGGTCGTTTCCAGCCAAAGCACTCCGCTGGGGTCAAGCTTAATGCCCTTCCTCGACCGCACCACCTTTACCAGCGTTGCAGGGTCCAGAGTCGTCTCCGCGTGGAACCGGATCGCCACGCGGTTCCCCTGGCGCTCCACCGCCGAGATTCTCAGCCGCTCACACATCGATTTGAGGACGGCATACTCCAAAAGGTTTTCTACCGTCGCAGGCGGCACACCAAATCGATCAGTAAGTTCGCGCTGCACGTCCTGCTTTTCCTCTTGGCTACCAATCGACGAGATGCGCTTGTACGTCCGCAACCGGAGATTTTCGCTCGGAATGTAGTTTTCCGGGATTCGAACGTCGAGGCCCAAGCTAAGCGTAGTGCGCAGTTCAGGCGCAGACTCCTCACCCTTTAGCTTGGAGACCGCGCGCTCCAGCATTTGACAATACATGTCGAATCCGATCGCTTCTATGTGGCCGTGCTGCTGGCGGCCCAGCATGTTGCCCGCGCCGCGAAGTTCCAGGTCCAGCGCCGCGATGCGGAAACCCGCACCCAGTTCGCTGAACTCTTTCATCGCCGAAAGCCGCTTGCGCGCGATGTCCGAGAGAGTGGTATCCGGTGGCACAAGGAGATAAGCGTAGGCGCGCTGATGAGAGCGCCCAACGCGCCCGCGCAGTTGATAAAGTTCGGCGAGCCCGAGACGATCCGCGCGATTGATCAGAATGGTGTTGGCGCGAGGAATATCGAGTCCGTTTTCGACAATCGTGGTCGCCACCATAACGTCCGCTTCCTCGCGGATGAATTTCAGCATCACGCTTTCGAGTTCTTTTTCGCCCATCTGCCCGTGCCCAACCACCACGCGGGCTCTTGGCACCAGCTTCTGGACCAGCGTTGCCAGCGAATAGATCGATTCGACGCGGTTGTGGATAAAATAAACCTGCCCTTCGCGCGCCAGCTCGGTTTCGATAGCGTGGCGCACCAAATCTTCCTGAAACGAAGCGACCACCGTTTGAATTGCGAGCCGGTCCCTCGGCGGAGTTTCGATCACCGACATATCGCGCAGGCCAACGAGCGACATGTGCAGCGTGCGTGGAATAGGCGTCGCCGAAAGCGCCAAGGCGTCGACGTTTTGACGCATTTCTTTAAGCCGTTCTTTGTGCGCCACGCCGAAGCGCTGCTCTTCGTCCACCACTAGCAGGCCCAGATCCTGGAACTTTACGTCCTTCGAGAGCAGGCGGTGCGTGCCGATGACCACATCCACTTTTCCCGCTTCCACATCGGCAAGAATTTTCTTTTGCTCAGCGGCGCTACGGAAGCGGCTGAGCATCTCGATGCGCACTGGAAACGCGGCGAATCGCTGTTTGAACGTTTCGAAATGCTGGAATGCAAGAATAGTTGTCGGCGCAAGTACCGCCACTTGCTTGCTGTCTGAAACAGCTTTGAAGGCCGCGCGCATCGCAACTTCGGTTTTGCCGTAGCCGACATCCCCGCAAAGCAGCCGGTCCATCGGTGTGGGCCGTTCCATATCGCGCTTGATGTCCGCAATGGCCGTGTTTTGATCGGCAGTTTCCTCGAATTCGAACGCGTCTTCGAATTCGCGCTGAAAATTGCCATCCGCCGAGAACGCGAACCCTTGCGCCGTCTTGCGCGCAGCATAGAGAGTCAGCAGCTGGTCCGCCATATCTTCCAGCGATTTGCGAACTCGCGTCTTCCGCGTGTTCCAGCCAGTCCCGCCTAGCTTGTCGAGTGTCGGATGCGATCCTTCGACGACGCGATAGCTTTGCACCAAATCCATGCGCTCAAGTGGGACATAGAGCCGCGCGTCGTCGGCGTAGCGCAGCAACATGAATTCGCCGCGATGCCCATCCGATTCGATTTGGCGCAGGCCTTCGAATTGCCCTATGCCATGATCCACGTGAACGATAAAATCACCGGGCTTCAGCTCGGCGAAGTCAGTGAAAAATCCAGAAGTCCGAATTTTGTGGCTGGGGCGCTCGACGGTTGGCGCAACGTCGAACAGATCGGCGTGGCCAAAGATTGTGAGCTTGGCTTCAGGAAAAGTGACGCCTTCAGCGAACGGTGCGCGCATCAGGAGCAAACCCGCAGTCTCCAGCGCTCCCTCAGCCGTGAAACCGGCTGCCGCATTTTCCGACTCACCAAGCACGTATGGCACATCGTATTCGCGCGAGATGTCGGCGAGCCGTTCCAGTTCGCCGGTACTAGCCGCTGTCAGGAAAACTTTTCCGCCGGAGCCGAGCAGCGACTTCACACTAGCCATGCAGGCCAGCACGTCGCCATGAAAGCGCGAGCTAGGCCGCGAAGAAAGCTCGAATTGCGGCGCCGATCCGATGTTGACGGCCAGCTGTTCCAAGTGGACTTGCGAAGCTTTCCCGAGCACGGCCGCGAATTCTGCCTCATCCAAAAAGAAATGCGATGCTGAGGGCGCGCTGGCGCTGCCGTGACGCTCATAGATCGCTGTCGCTTGCGTCAGATGTTTTTCCGCCGCCTCTCGCAGGTTTTGCGGTTCGTCCAGGAATACCACCGGTTTCAGCGAGCTCTCCGCCAACTCGAAGAGCGAACTCTGTCCGCTCAACTCGGAAGGCCCGAAGAACGACGTCGCTTCCCACGAAGGCGCTGGCGATTGTGTCGCACCAACAAGCGCCGCGACGTTCCATTCCGTGAGCGGCAATAGAGTAGTGCGCTGCACTGGTGCGATCGAGCGTTGCGTCCGCGGATCAAATTCGCGCACCGATTCAACGGTGTCTCCCAAAAGCTCGATCCTCACCGGCCGCGGCGCTTCCGCCGAAAACACATCGACGATCCCGCCACGCGTCGCGAACTGTCCCGGCAGCTCCACCATTTCCGTGCGCGTGTAACCGACGCCCGCCAGATGCGCGATGAATTCTTCCAGAGGAACTTCCGCATCCTTTGTGAGCGGGCGCGCGAGCGACAAATAAACCGTCGCATCCTGGTAGCGCCACAGCGCCGCTTGCACCGGAGCGATCACAAGCGAGACTTGCCCATCGGTCAGTCGAAAAAGAGTTGCCGCGCGGCGCTCGAGAATATCGGGGTGCGGGCTCTGCGATTCCCACGGCAGCGTGTCGAACGCCGGGAGTGTGGCCAAGCCTCCGCTTAAACCGGGAAATATGCTGGAGAAGAAACGGACCGTTTCCGCGAGAGCTTCCGCCCGACGATTCGAATCGGTGATGAAAAAAGCGGGACGCCGCAGCTCATGGGTCAGGTACGCTGCGACTAGAGCCTTGGCAACGTCGTGAAGGCCAGAAAGAGAGATGTGCTGCGCGCCATCGCGCAAAGCACCGAGAGCTCCTGCAACCGACGGGTGACGAAGCACAGCATCCAAACGCTCGCGAACGGCGGGTAGAATCATGCGTGCGTGTCAGTCTTCCACGCGAGAGGTCGGTGCACCATCGCGTATTTTTCGGAGAATCTCCGTGGTCGAGTAGCCCGCGACGACTGGAACAGAAACGACACGCCCGCCCGCGGCTTCCACTTCTTCGCGCCCGACGATTTGATCCCCAGGCCAGTCGCCGCCCTTTACGAGCACATCTGGCAGCAAACGCGCGATCACCTCTCGCGGCGTCGGCTCATCAAAGATCACCACTGCATCCACACATTCAAGCCCCGCTAGAATTTCAGCGCGCTCGCGTTCCGGCAGCACAGGTCGGCCAGCCCCCTTCAATCGACGCACGCTGGCATCGCTATTGATGGCGACGACGAGCGCATCGCCCAGAGCCCGAGCCTGCTCCAAACTGCCGATGTGCCCGGGATGCAGCAAATCGAAGCAGCCGTTCGTAAACACAATGCGGCGGCCATTGCGTTTCGCTGGCCCAAACCGCAAAATCGCTTCCTCAAGTGTCAGAATCTCTGGATGCAAAGGAACTCCATGAAGGCCCACGCAAAAATAGACCCGTCGTTTAAGGAAAGGCTAGTTTATCACGCGCAGCAGGCGCAACGCCTCCGCGGCCCGCGCTTCTCATGAGAACGAATAAAACGCTTCGCGGCGTAGCTGGTGCGACTCTGTGCGGGGTAGGCCTCTTGTTGGCGCTCACAGTTCCCTTCCAGTCGCACACTTTTCGCATCGACGCCGGTGGATGCCACCTGGTGACGGACATTGTCGAGCCTTCCGGCCAGCAAGAAGGCACCCCGCCGAGAGGCTACGTGGTTCAATTTCATGGTCTATCTGCGAATAAGCGAATCATGTCGTACATCACCGCGGGCTTTGCTTCGCAAGGTCTGCGCGTTTTTGTGCCGGACCTGCCAGGACACGGACGAACGGACGGCCCTTTTTCGTATGAGCGCTCCGATAAGTGCAGCGAAAACCTCGTCCGCGAACTAATCGCGCGCGGTTTGCTTGACCCAGAACGCACAATTCTAGCCGGCCATTCATTAGGCGGAGCCATCGCATTGCGCGTCGCAACGCGAATCCCGGTCGCCGGTGTTATCGCATTTTCTCCCGCCCCCATGCGTCCGATACCGGGGGTCTCTCCTGAAATGATGCCGTTCCAGGATTTCGGCGCACTCCCGCCTCACTCTCTACTAATGAGCGCGGCATGGGAACCAGAAAAAATCCGCAACGCGGTGAAAAGTTTGCTGCCTTCTCCCAGCGATGGCACAAGCAAATACGTTGTGATTCCCCGATCAGATCACGTCAGCATCCTGTTCGACGCTTCAGCAATGTCCGAAGCCCAAAATTGGGCAGCAAGTGTTCTGCGCTTGGAATCGAAACCAACTTTGCCTTCCCACAGGGGAGTTATCGGATTTTTTGCAGGCTTCGCAGGAATACTTTTGTTGGCAGGACCTTTTCTCCGCGAAACTTTGCAAAGCAAGAAACAGGCATCGCCACTTGCCGAAAACGTTTCGTTAATCGCAATCGGACGAGTCTTCCTCGAGGTTGGAATCGTTGCCCTCGGAACAGTCGGACTTCTCTCCTATTCGAATCCCCTCCGCGCGCTTCATCTCTTCGAAGGCGATTACTTCGCAAGCTTTCTGCTCCTTCTGGGAACTGCCCTTCTCGTCTTGCACTGGAATTCGCTGCGAAATCTCCTCAGCAAAAACACAACAACCGCTCTGCCCGCCAGATCGCTCCACTTCACCATTCTCATCGCGGCATTCGCCGCGCTTCTGCTGCTCTTCCTAATCACCGCGTGGATTGATTTAACCTTCAGCGAAGCGTGGCTCACCGGCTCACGCTGGGCGCGTTTTCTTCCGCTCTTCATCGCCGTACTTCCCTATCACGCCGCAGAGGAGCTGCTGCTCGGTCCAACATCGTCCGGCAAGGGCTTGCGGCGATTGTTCACCGCGCTACTACTTCGCCTGGTGGCCTGGAGCGCGATCGTCGCTAGCATCTTCGTCCTGCACAGCGGCGAAGTGCTTCTGGTCCTGCTCGCGCCATCCTTCGCGGTATTTTGCCTCCTGCAGACCTGGGGCATGAAGGTTGTCCGGGAAGTTACCGCCTCGCCCGCGGCAGCCGCCCTTTTCGGTGCTATACTCCTCGCGGGGTTTTGCCTAGTGGTCTTCCCCACCACTTGATGGGGCCCGTTACCTGAAAAAATGGATTGCCAAACCCAGCCGCCGCCTATAGGTTTCCGCATCCAGGGACGGGGTTCGAGGCCATCAGCGAGATAGGACCATGTCAGAAATAGCAATCGTCGGCGGCGGACCTTCTGGCGCGATGTGCGGCGAACAGCTCGCCCGCGCGGGACACAAAGTCCAGATTTTTGATGAACGCCTCGCCTGGGAAAAGCCTTGCGGCGGCGGCCTGACTCATAAAGCCGTGGAGTGCTTCCCTTTCCTGCTCGACAATCCTTATCCCAAAAAATTGGTCCGCAGCGTCGAACTCATCAGCAGCAACGATCAGCGCGCCAACCTGGAACTAACGCATCCCATCGTGATCTACTCGCGCAAGGTCCTGAATGGCATGCTGCTTGACCGCGCCAAAGCCGCTGGCTGCGAAGTCCAACAAGCGCATGTACTTGGTGTGGACACTAGCACCACGAAACCCCGCTATTCCGTCGATGGCGAGTGGCGCAGCGCTGATTTCCTCGTTTTGGCGGCGGGCGCACGCAATCAAATTCTGCCGGAAACACGCGCTCTGCAACGCGACGAATTGGAAATGACTCAGGGCTACTTTATTCCGCAGACTGCCGACTCCATCACCGTCAAATTCCTCCCGCACTTCGAAGGCTACATCTGGTCATTCCCCCGCTGGGACCATCTTTCCGTGGGCATTTGCGGCAGCATGGCCGCGCATACCAGTGCGGAGCTCAAAACGCATCTCAGCGCATTTGTCGGCGAGCACGGTATCTCCACGGAGGGGGCACAGTTTTACAGCCACGTCCTGCCATCACCAAAGGAGAGCACTCTTTCCGATCGGCCGGTGCTGGGCAAAAATTGGGCCATGATTGGCGATGCCGCCGCCTGGGTGGACCCGCTTACCGGCGAAGGTCTTTTCTATGCGATGCGCTCCGGTGAACTGCTAGGCCGATCGCTCGCCGAAGGCTGCCCCGAAAAATACACCGCCTGGGTGCAAGCCGCCTTCTCTTCGGAACTGGAATTTGCCGCCCGCATCGTTCGGCGTTTCTACCGCGGGTCCTTCCTCGGCACCGCCGTCACCACGCGCATGGTTCAATTCATGAACCGCAGCGCCGTTTTCCGCCAATTGATGAGCGATCTTTTCTGCGGCACACAGGATTACACCAGCCTCAAACGCCGCCTTTGGGGCCACTTGGGCATCACTGTAAGCGAGTTCATCTCCAGCGTCCTCAATTTGGACCGCCCTGCCACGGCGCAAGTTCCCCGCGGCGGCGCCGCCGCTGATTAGTCGCTCCGTCTGTTAACGTCCACTGATTCCTTCTTCCGTTAACGTCCGCCGCCTACTGCAAGAATTGCTCCCGTCGTATACGACGCCACTGGCGAAAGCAGCCACAAAACCGCTTCCGCGATCTCTTCTGGAGTCCCCGGGCGTCCCATGGGAATTGTCGGAGCCAAACGCGACATTCGGTCAGGATCGCCGCTCGATGCGTGTAATTCCGTAAGAACGTGCCCCGGAGCCACCGCGTTCACGCGAATCCCTTCCGCCGCAACTTCCCGCGCCAGGCCGAGCGTAAACGTATCGAGCGCGCCTTTCGACGCAGCATAGTGCACCCATTCACCCGCCCCGCCGATCTCCGCCGCACGCGAAGAAATATTCACGATGGCCCCGCCCTGTCCTCCGTTTTTCGTGGACATGCGCTTCACGGCTTCGCGTGCGCAAAGCATCGCGCCAAGAACATTCACCGCGAAGACCTGCGTGAGCATGGCGCTCGCAATCGCCTCGACCCGCGCAAACCCTCCCGTGATTCCCGCGTTGTTCACTAGTCCTGTAATCGCTCCCAATTCGCGTTCGGCAGATTCAAAAAGTCTCACGATTTCTGTCTCGCGCGAAATATCGGCCTTTATGACCGTCGCGCGTCCACCCGATGCAATAATATGCCGCGCCACGTCCGCAGCGGCTTGCCCATTTCGGGCGTAATTGACAGCCACACAAAAACCGCGGGCTCCCGCCAACTTAGCTACGGCGGCGCCAATGCCCCGCCCCGCGCCGGTTACGATCAACGTCCCGGAAGAAGCTTCTTTTTCTTTATGGATTTCAGCCATGCGCCATCCTTGTTCCAACATCGATTGAAATGTACTCTTCCTACTTACATGAGCATCCAAGAAAGACGGTCGACCCGACCCCCAACTATGGCTTCTGAGTCCACTTCGGCTACACCCACGAAGGCCGAAAAAAGAAAGAACGCCTGGAAGTCTCTCCCAGACGTTTGGGCGCTGATCAAGCCGCGACGCAGCCTGCTGGCTCTCGGCCTGTTTCTGATGGCCATCAATCGAGTCTCCGGATTGGTCCTTCCTCTCTCCACGAAGTATTTCATAGATAACGTAGTGGTGAAAAAGCAGCTGCACTTACTGACACCGATCGTCCTGGGCGTGCTGGCGGCCACAATCATTCAAGGACTCACATCTTTCACGCTGACGCAACTTCTCTCGAAATCCGCGCAGCGCATGATCACCGATCTTCGAAAGAAGGTGCAGGCGCACATCGGGCGCTTGCCCGTTTCCTTTTACGACTCGAACAAAACGGGCGTGCTCGTTTCGCGCATCATGAGCGACGTGGAAGGCGTGCGCAATCTTATCGGCACAGGCCTCGTTGAATTTGTTGGCGGGTTGATGACCGCCGTCATCGCGCTGGCTTACCTCCTGTATACCAGCCTCAGCATGACTGCCGTGGCCTTCGCGATTCTCGTGGCGTTCGCGATTTTGATCAGCAAAGCGTTTGCGACGATTCGCCCGATTTTTCGAGCGCGGCCCAAGATTACCGCGGAAGTTACCGGAAGACTGACGGAGTCGCTCGGCGGCGTGCGCGTCGTGAAGGGTTACCACGCTGAAGATCGCGAAGAAGGCGTCTTCGCGGGAGGGGTGCAGCGCCTGCTCGACAACGTCCTCAAGACACTTACAGCCACTTCGCTGATGAGCCTTTCCGCCGCAGGCCTCATGGGCCTCGTCAGCGCCAGCATCATGGAGTTTGGCGCGCACAAGATGCTCGCGGGCAGCATGACGCTCGGGCAATTTTTTTCCTTCATCTTCTTCCTCGGATTGCTCATCGCTCCGGTCTTTCAGATTGTGGCCATTGGCACGCAAATCACCGAGGCCATCACCGGCCTCGAACGCACACGCGAAATCCTGAACGAAAAGAAAGAGGACGAGGATCCACGCCGCACCGTCACGATGGAACGCATTACCGGCCAAGTCTCGATGGAAAACGTGAGTTTCTCTTACGATTCAGGCAAGGAAGTTCTTCATGAAGTGAGTTTCGAATCGCAGCCGGGGACGGTCACTGCACTGGTCGGCCCATCGGGCGCGGGCAAATCAACAATTATCGGCTTGATCTCCGCGTTTTACGTCCCTTCAGGCGGTCGCGTGCTCGTAGACGGAATTGACCTGTCCTTCGTTAAACTGAACTCCTACCGCACCCAGCTTGGCGTCGTGTTGCAAGAAACTTTTCTTTTTGACGGAACGATTCGCGAAAATGTAGCCTTCGCCCGCCCCGAAGCCAGCGAAGAAGAAATTCTAGCCGCGTGTCACATCGCGCGCGTCGACGAATTCGCCGAGGGTTTCGAGAAAAAGTACGACACCGTCGTCGGCGAACGCGGCGTCAAGCTCTCGGGCGGACAAAAGCAGCGCGTCTCCATCGCCCGCGCCATCCTCGCCGATCCGCGCATCTTGATTCTCGACGAAGCCACTTCCAGCCTCGATTCCGAATCCGAGGCCCTAATCCAGGAAGGTCTCCGATATTTAATGCGCGGTCGCACCACGTTCGTCATCGCCCATCGACTCTCCACCATTCGCCGCGCCGAACAAATCCTCGTCGTCGAAGGCGGCCGCATCATCGAACGCGGCAACCACGCCTCCCTCTACGCCGCCGCCGGCCGCTACTACGATCTCTACACCAAGCAACACGAGGTCGAGAGCAATCTCTTCCTCGCCCCTGGCGAAGGTTCCCTCGAACCCGAAGACGCCGAAGCCGCCCGTACCTCCACAGGCCCGCGCGCCAGCGCAGCCATCCCAGACGCCATCCGCCTGATTCGCGGCCAAACCTAACCCCAGGGAGCGGGAAAAACGGCAGCAGAGCTGCCGCACTCCATGGCAAAAAAAACGCGCTCACGACAATCGTCGTAAGCGCGCCCTTCCTAATTTCTAGATTTAACTTTCGACTTTTAAATGTCGACTGTCGACTCTTAACTCTTGGCTGTAAGCTGACAGCCGTCGACTACATCAAACCGTAGTCGTTCGCCGAATCACCAATTTCTTCGAGACCGGCGGCGGAATCAAAGTCGCCATCTTCCGAATCATGGCCAGCACCAGCCGTTTATCCCCATCCGAAAGCGTAGTGCTGAATCTCTTGATCTCCGCAAGAAACCGAATTTCGTCCTGCGAAAGCTCGCCGAGCATTTTCTGCGTTTCGCGGTCGCGCGGCGTCTCTGTCCCCGGAAAAAAATCCGCGAGCGAGATATCCATGGCTTCCGCAATCTTCGCCAGCGTTTCGAGCGACGGCACAGTGTGCCCGTTCTCAACTCGCGAGAGATAGCAGCGCAGCAACCCGGTGCGGCGCTCGATGTCTCCCTGCGACAATCCCCTCTGGCTGCGATACGACTTAATGACTTCTCCGATGTTTACGCGTGGTTTTTCTTTAGGCACGATGGCTCTCCAAGGTCGAGGGGGTAGCTTAGTCACTAACAGTAGGAAGAGCAAGAGGGAATTTACGGGCCGTGCTTCCAATTCGTTAACGCTTTGGCACCACTTGTGGAAATCTACGCCCGCCCTATTCCGGCCATTTTTCTGCGGAAACCCGCGCCTACCGCTGCGTTGGCGTAACCATCGCCGGCTGCTGCAGCCGGAATTCCAGCAACGTTTCGCTCGGTACTTTCACCTTTTCGCCCTTGGTGAACACCTGCACTCCCGCCCCCGCCGCCGAGCCTGCACCCGCGCCAATCGCCGCGCCTTTTCCGCCCCCAGCAATCGCTCCAATGATCGCTCCGAAGACGGCCCCCCCAGTCACTTTTTTTGCCGTGTCCGCCCCGCGTCCCTGCCCTTTCAAGCTGTAGTCGCTGCTCACTAGCGGATAATCTTGGCTATCAATCACGATGCGCATCAGCTCGAGTTCCAGCTCGGCGCTCCCGGCCAACTTGCCCGCTTCCTGCACCTTCGCAAGCCGCCCGTAAACATCCGTGCCCTTGTGCGCCAGGAGAGTGTTGTTGATGTAAAGGTCGGTCTCCAAGCTCGCGTGGAAGACATCGCCAACATTGTTCCTGGAAGAATCCACTCCATCGATCATGCGAACCAGCAGCACTTGACCCGCCGGAATAGTGACCTCGCCATACTGAGCAGCAGGATCCTGCGCCGTAGAACCTTGTGCGTTTAAATGCGCGGGGCCTTGCAGAGTCACGTTAGGAGATGGATTCGCAGTGGGCGGAGGAACGTCCTGCGAAGTAACAGGCGGCTGAGAACCATCGGCAGGCGCCGCAGCAGAAGCCGCCGAAGTATCCGCAGCTGCGGCAGGCGCCTGAGGCGAATCTGTCATCGGAGGCGGAGCAGCAGCAGCTGGCGGAACGGCTGGTGGCGCAACCGACGGAGCGCTCGTCTTTCCCGAGCTGCCCGTAAACGTGACCGCCACAGCATCGTTCACATTGAATGTCTTAACGTCGCCGTCGATCTCAAATCGCAGCACAACTTGTGTGCCACCCAGGTAGCGCCCCTGGAGCACTCGCCCATCCTTCATCTCCAGCGTATCGCCCGCCGCCGCACCCGTAAAAAATAACCCAAGCGCAAACCCGGCAATCATCCTCATTCGACCATTCATCATCAGCCTCTCTATACCGGCGGCGTCCGAAATCCACGTCCCTCGCCGGCTCCCTCACGCCACGAATCCCAGCATCCTAGCCTACCTTACCGTATTGGATGACTCTCCCGCGCACCAAGGTTGTGCACGATCGTTACCCGAAGCCCCTCACGCTTCGGAGTGCGGCAGCTCTGCTGCCGCTTTTCGCGATGCCCAGCGCGGCCCTCCATTTGGCGTGGCCCGGTAGCCTGGGTGGCACAGACTTCAGTCTGTGCTCTCACGTTCACCAAACCAATGCATCGCCAACCTACTCCGTAGCCCCGTAAAGCCGGCGCGTAATGTCCGCCATAAGCGCCGAACTATCCTTGATATCCGCAAGCCCGCGCACCAGAATCACCAAAACAAAAGGCCTAGCCGCAAAAACAATCGCAGCATCGTGATGAATCTTAGTAATCTCCCCAGTCTTGTGCGCCACACGAGTTCCCGCAGGCAACCCGGCCGGAATGCCCTCATTGAACTTCTGTCTCTCAAGTATTTCAATCATCGCGCGCGAAGATTCCGCATCGACCGCTTCCCCGAGAGCAATCGCATCCATCAGCTGCAACAGCCCCCGCGCGGTAGTCGTGTTATTCAATCCCTTCGCAAACGCCTTGCCGTCCTCAACTCCCCTCATGACATTCATGCCGTCCGCATGCAAAGAATGAACGGTAGCTCGAATATTTTCCACGCCCAGCTTCTCGATCAAAAGATTCGTAGCAAGGTTGCTGCTAACGGTAATCATCAACTCGCAAAGCTGCCGCAAAGTCCGCGTCTGCCCCGCGGCCTTATACAAGTCCGCTTCCGAATCATCTGCAGGATCCAACGTGTAGATCGACCCATCCACCAAACTATGAAATTCATTTTTCACAAGGAGCGGATCGTCCAGCTTCAACTTCCCTTCGCGCAACTGATGAAACAATTCGATCAGAACCGGAATCTTCATAGTGCTGGCAGCATGAAACGACTCATCCGCGTTAAAGAACCATTCCGCCTTTCCATCCAAAGTACGAAACGCCACACCCACATCCGCCCCGCTCTTCCGTATCACCTCCTGAATCCCCGGAATCGCCGCCGCCAACTTCGAATCCTGCCCCGCCGCGCCCGGAGCAACCCACGATCCACTCCACAAAAACACCGAGATAAAATAAGCAATCTGTAACCATCGCCCGCTCATTGAGATATCCGCCGCATAGTTCCTCGTGGGGGCACGGCACGTTTACCCTGAGCTTCGAAGGGCCGTGCCCGTCTTCGTACTCTCAGCCTAAGGATCATCCTGTCCGCGTCACTCTACCAGAGTAGACTAGCTTCATGTCTATTCCGGAGGAGCCGTGTTGAAATCAAACATGCGCCTAATTTGGCTAGCCATCGTCTTGATGATCTGCTCCCTGTTATTGTTTTCGGCCCAACTCTGGGCCCGCATCCCGATGCCGCCGTGGATGGCCGACATACACGAGTTGGCGGAAAATGCTCCACTGGTTTTTCGCGGGTACGTTCTCTCAGTGATTCCCCTAACGTCCAACGCCGAGCCTGGCGCCGGAAATCAGTACATAGCGACGATTCACGTTGACCGCTGGTATCGAGGAAAGGGACCAACGGAAGAAACGCTGCAGTTTGCGTATGGCAACTTTGCGAGAAACGGACACGATTGCATCGATTTTCGCCAGCAATCGGATTGGCTTGTATTTGCCCACGAAGAAAATGGCCAACTGGAGTTGATGCATGACTGCATTGGAGCATTGACGGTATCCCCTCTCCTCGGCCGCGATCTCGAAAGTTCCGATTGGCCCGCGCAAATGGAAGCGGATTTCGTCGCGGGGCTCAACGATCTTGACTCCGCAGCACGCATAGTAAGTATCCAGAGACTCGGCGGATTGCAATTGCCATCCTCGGGAGATACCCTTCATCGCGAGATAGAGAATGGCAATGACGCTGAGTCGAAATGGGCCGTGTATGCGGCCCTTCGCACGGGAGATATTTCCGTCCTACCCAAAGTCAAGCAATCGCTTGCCAACGGCGATCGTGACCTTCCCGAATGGGCGATCGCATCTCAACTCCAATCCGTCACCGATCCCGCCGCCGTACCCGATCTGATCGCCATTCTCCAGAGTGCCCCCGGCGAGATGACACGATACAGCGTGTTAACCGCATTGGGGGAGGTTCTGAAAGATCCGAGAGCTGTCCCAAGTCTCGCTGCTCACCTGTCTGACTCTGCTCCCCGTGGCCCCTATCTCGCTTTAGTCGGCCTTGGATACATAACCCATGAAGAGGCTTGCACGTTGCCTAGCGAATGGAGAGAGCAGGATGTTGAACCCCAAATATCGCGCTGCAAAAACTGGTGGGAACAAACTGGCAAAATTCGAGATTGGTCCCAAAATTAGGACAAGCACTAGGTTAGTCGCAACACGCGCGACCCCAAAACATACACTTTGAGAGTCACTGAGCTTTGTTCGTGTAGCGCCAGCATCCTACTGGCGTCTTTGCTTTCCAGAGCCGCTACTTTTCCGTCGCCCCCAATGTAGCCGTCGCCACGTTCCACCCATCCAGCTCCACAACCGCCTCTTTGCCACCCTGCAAGCTCATAGTCAAATTCGCGGTAACGCTTCGGCTTTCCCCGGGCAAAAGCGAAAAATAATTGTCCTCCCAAAAAATCGGCGTAAGGTCTTCCCCGCCCTTCCCCCGAGTAACTCGCAAATGAACCATAAACGCGACCGCGTTACTCGGATTCGACACACTCACCCGCACCGTGCCGTCTCCAGAAACAACGCTCGCATTGAGCTTCACCTCCGGCAGAGAGTTAAGCCCAGTGAGATCCCCGAACTCCGCCTGCGGCGTGTACACCGTGTCCTGCTGTTTCGCCCAATTAAGCGTGTCCGCCTTGGTCGATAGCCAGTAAAAATTATCGCTAAGCTGTTTTCCTGCGGCGTCGCTCAACTGCAGCCGCAGAAAGTAGGTCTTCGAAAGCCCATCCACTTTCGGCAGATCGAACGCTTTCACGCTGCTATCGGCAGCCAAGTCCAGCGTCACATCGCGCGAACCTTTTTCCGACGCATCAAGGTCGTAAATCTTCGCGCTGACTTTCGCTCCCTTCAACGCTTCGTAAGTGCTGTTCACCACCGCCACGGAATTGTCGTCATACGAATACTGCACATGCACCGGCTCCATGGCCTTCTTCGTCCCAAAATATCCGCCCGCCGGCACCAGGTAATAGTCGTAGAGATGCCAGATCAGCGACGGCCAGCTATTGTTGAGCATCCACTGAATCACACCTGTCGACGTGTACTTGTTCCGCCCATAAGCCTCGAACATCGCACGCTGCCCGTCGTAAGTCATCGCCTGAGCCTTGCGCTCGTAGTCGTCCAGCGAAGTTGCCGCCCCATAACGCTTGGTCAAACCATCCGTAAAAACATTCACCGTCGTAAAGCGCTCGCCACCGGAGTGGTAATTCCATACATCATCGATCGGCCACAAATGCTCCTTGGGAATAAATCGCTCCAGCGATTCGCGCGGCGGAATCGCCGGCCCCGGACTCGTTTCTGTGTTGTAGCCGTAAGCCCCGCCCGCCATTCTTATCCGACAACCAGTAAACCGGCGGCACATACTCATACGGCCCGGTCATCTTCACGCCAGATTTTCCCGTGACCGTGGTCTTTTCGTCCGAAGCCGAAGAAATAGTCGGGTTCGGCCATCCCAAATCCTTCTCGATCCCCAAATACATTTTCTCCACGTCAGCCGGCGGCGGCCCGTCGCTCCCATTCAGCCACACCATCACGCTGGGATGATTGCGCAACCGCGTTATCTGGCTCGTCAAAGAAGCAGCCGCGACCGCGCGCTGGTCCCCCTTCCAATCCTTCCACCGCTCCCAGGCATCGCAGCACGACCATCCCGGCATCACCAAAATTCCCAGCCGATCCGTTTTCTCAAAAAATTCGTCGCGGTCCAGATGGCCTTCCAAGCGAATCGTATTCAGCCCCATATCGCGAACGTACGCCAGGTCAGCATCGAGACGATCTGACGACCATCGCAGCAACATGTCTTCCGCCCACGCCCCGCCGCGAATCAGCAATTTCCGTCCATTGATCTTGAATAGCCGGTATCCTTTTTCCGTCAGCTCCGAAGTCACTTCGCGAATCCCAAATGTGACGACCTCGGAGTCGGACCCGCTTCCGCCGTCAATCTGAAACGAAAACGTCGCTTTATGAAGATTTGGCTCGCCCATCTGATAAGGCCACCACAGCTTCGGATGAGAAAGCTTCAGTTGCGAAAACTCCTCAGGGGTAAACCGCACGACCTTCGTTTCTGAAGGTCCAAGCTTCACCGGCTGCGATAACTGCTTTCCGTCGCCATCGATGCCTGCGTAAAGAACTCCAGCCACCGAGTGCTCGGAAACATTGTGCACACTGGCGCTCAGCGTCAGCGAAGCATTCTCGTAATCCTTGTCCAGTTTCGACGCCACAAAACCGCTGCGCACCGCCACGTCGCCGCTGCGCGTCAAAAAAACCTCTCTCCAGATCCCCATCAACTTGTCCGGAGGCGTAGGATTCCAATCCACCCACGTAATCTCCAGATCGTCTTTCTTCGGCGCAAACACTTCCACCGCCATCGCGTTCTGTTTCCCCGCGTGAATGAACTTGCTCACGTTAAATTCAAACGTGCGATACGCCCCAGCCACATCTTTCGCGTCCGCCACTTTCTGTCCATTGATCCAGATATTCGCGCGGTAATTGATCCCCAGAAAATTCAGCCAAGCCGTTTGCTTCTCGAAATCCGCCGGAACCGAAAACTCCGCCCTGTACCACCACGAACAAAGAAACGGACTGTCTTTCGGCAACTCGCGATTAGCAAAAAGGATTTTGTTGGATGAATACATTCCCGGAAACGAATGCAGGTTCGTAGCGTAGAAAGGATCGGGATAAGTTTTGTCACCGACCAGCGCGCCCACCACAGTTGTAGGAACCTTCGCGTCATGCCACGCGTTCGCGTCAAACCCCAACGCAGAGATCTGCTCCCCCGTCGCCTTCGCCACGCACGACGACTGAATCCGCCATCCATCATGCAGATACACACGAGTGTCCGACAGCCTCGTGAGTTCCCCCGCCGCAGCTCCCCCCGCAAATACCAGCGCAGTCGCCATCATCCACGTACATCGGCACAACCAGATCGAACGCGACATGAAGTTCCTCGCAGAATTTCCGAACGATTTAAATGTCGGAGACGCCCTTAGGCATCGACAAAGGCATATTAAACCGATTCAATTAGGCTTCACATTCTTTTTTGGGGGCAGTTCGATGCGCGAGCAGTCGCCCCGCGCGAACTCCTTCCTCCTCCATCGCCCCGATGTGCTTTAATCAAATCGCGCCATGGCTTCCACAAGAGAAAATCTGATCCTGGCACTCAAGATGGGGATTGCGGGAGTTGCATCCATCTTCATAGCGAACCTTTTGAAATTGCCGCAAGGCTACTGGGCGGCCTTCAGCGCATTCGTTGTGATTGGTACCGACATGCGGACCACCCTCAAAGCCTCCGCAGACCGGCTGCTCGGAACGGCCATCGGCGCGATCCTAGGCGGAGTCTTCGCGTATTTTTGGGGAGGCCACTTACTCTTGTTCGGCCTGGCCGTGGCCCTTACGGTCCTGATCTGTGAAGTTTTGAAACTCGGCCCAAGCTACAGGCTGGCCTGCGTCACGGTTGCGCTCGTAATGCTCATCGGCAAGTCAGGTTCGCCCTGGAGCATGGCCCTGCATCGCTTCCTGGAAGTGGCGCTGGGAATCGTGGTGGGAGTGATCATTTCGGCGTTGCCGCCGAGACGACCTAAAGCTGTTACAAATAGTACGAAATAGTAGCAATAGCTCAAACAAACATTGGTCCCGGAGGAGGGGGTCGAACCCACACGGCCTTGCGGCCACCGGATTTTGAGTCCGGCGCGTCTGCCAGTTCCGCCACTCCGGGCCGACAACTAAAAATAACACGCCCCCGCCCCACACTCAAGACGTTGGACGACTCTATGGAGTGCGGCAGCTCTGCTGCCGCTTTTCCCCGACGCCCGCCCCGCCAACCTCTTCTCCGCGTTACCTCCGCGCCCTCTGCGTTATCTTTTCTCCTTATCTTTGCTCCTTGTCTTTCCATCGTCATCCCGCTCAATGCGGAGGATCTACTTTTCTCTTCTGTTCACGGATCACGGGCCACCGAGCACGGGTCACCGGCCCGCGCTCAACCCCGCTCCCAAGGCGCAGGCACCTTCACCGAAGCCATGCCCGCCGCCGTCGCCGCCTGAATCCCCATCGCCGTATCCTCGAAAACCAAACATTGCGCCGGCGCCACTCCCAGCCGAGAAGCCGCCAGCAAAAAAGCCTCCGGATCAGGCTTGCTCTTCCTATACTCTCCCGCGCAAACCAAAGTGTCGAATCGATCGAGCAACTTCAGCGTCTCCAGCGACGCCGTCACCGAATCCCTCGCGCTCCCCGACACCACCGCAAACGGTATCCGCCCGTGCTGCGCCACAATATGCTCGAGCACCTCCGGCACCGCCTTCAATTCCGGCAGCATCGCAAAATAAAATTCCTCTTTCCGCCGAGCCACAGCATCCACCGGCATACTCAGCCCCTGCTGTTCATTCAATGTGGCGATAATCTCGGCGGTGGGTCTTCCGCCCCAAGCGTAAAAAAGTTTTTCCCCAAATTCACAGTTCCACTCGCCCAGCGCCCTCTTCCAGGCTACATAATGCAGCGGCATCGAATCCGCAATCGTCCCGTCGCAATCAAATAAATACGCGGCAAACGACCCCTCCGGCAATTTCAGTTTCATCCTCTTTTGTAGTCTCCTCTTCCATATTCTAAGCGAGTGACGACAGATGCGCTAACCGGGAGATCTTCCCCTGCGTACCGATCCCTTCTCATTTTCCAAGGCGCCATGGCTGACACGGTATCTTTCTCACTAGCCTCCATCGTAGGTACGTGTTGTCCTTAACCCCTGTTCGCGTGCCCCCGACTGGACTGCGATGCAGCCGAGCGATATCCTATACCCCCCGTTCGCAGGGGCTGCAGGCCCTCCTGCAGCAAACGAACGGCTTCTGTTGTCGAGGTCTCCGATGGCTACGTCGTTGACCGCTTCGCGGTCACCTCTCTCTTTGGCAGCTCCCCGCTCGCCCTTCGCAGTTTCTCCGTTCGCCGGTCAAAAACCCGAGCATCGCGGTCTTTCTCACTGGATGAATCGTGTCCTCGTAGAACTAGGACACCTGCAAACCGCGCCCGGCCCAGAAACCGTCCACGATCTCCGCGTCGCCATTCGCCGCTGCCGTTCCCTCGCTGCCGTCATGGAGGAAATCGACCCCGACCCCGCCTGGCGAGAAATGCGCAAAGTTGCCCGCAAATTGTTTCGAGGCCTCGGCGCAGTACGCGACGCTCAAGTATTGGAGCAATGGATCAAGAAACTCGGCCCAGAGAATGATGCTCTCCGTGTTCAGCTCCTCGCTTCTCTCGAATCCGCAGAAAAACAGCGTTCCGCGAGTGCAATCCGCATGGCCGCAAAATTTGACGAGAAGCAATGGGCGAGTCTCGAACTGCGGTTGCGCCGCCGTATCCGCTTAGTGCCCGTGGGAGGCCTCTGCGCCGAATGCCTGGCTCTCGAGCGATTCGAGGAAGCAAAAGAACTGCATAATCGCGCGCTCCGCACCGAAAAACCAAAACCCTGGCATGCTCTCCGCATCGGCCTAAAAAGATTCCGCTACATACTGGAAGGTTTTCTGCCCGAGCACTCAGCCGCCTGGAGCGAAAATCTAAAGCGCGTTCAAGACCTTCTTGGCGACATCCACGACCTGGATGTGCTCTCCGAGACAATCGAAGATTCAAAATTCGAGGGCGCCTCTGAATCCGCGAAAGTGTGGCAAGAAAAAATCGCCCACGAACGCAGCGGCCGCGTCCAAACGTATCGTCAGCTCACTCTCGGCAAAGCCAGCTTGTGGCAGGAGTGGCGCCACAATCTCCCGCATGGCCGTCGCCTCGAAGCCGCCGCCATGGCCCGTCTTCGCGCCACGGCTCGAGCCGCCGATCCGCACTCGCGACGCACCGCCCAGATTTCGCGCATTGCCATTCGTGTATTCGACGTTCTGCGCCGCGTGCAAGCCAAGCCCACATTTCATGCCGGGAATATGTCCCGGCTGATGCGAGCCGCCGCCAAGCTGCACGGGATTGACGCCCTCGGCAATCGCAAGCTCTCACAAAAAGGCGCCCGCAAGTTCCTGCTCGGATTAACGATTCCGCCCAATTGGACCGCAGCAGAATGGGATTTGATGGCCTGGGCCGTCCGCTTTCACCGTGGACCAGAGCCCAAGCAGAAAAACGGCTTCGCAAGACTTTCCGAAGAGCAACAAACCACCGTTCGAGCACTCGCAGGCATCCTCCGCCTCGCGCGCACGCTCAGAAAATCCGGCCTGGAAAGCGCCGCCGGCCTTCGCTGCGAGAAATCCGCCGATGCCCTCGTACTTAGCGTACCCGGCCTCCTAGACACCGCCGAAATCGCAGCCCGCCTCGCCGCAGCCAAACATCTCCTCGAATCCGTCCTCGACAAACCCCTGATCCTCAAATCCGTTCCCAAACCTGAAAAACCCCCAGCCCCCATCGAACAACCGTCCGAGCCACCACTAGTAACCGCCGCCTCCGCCTAACCCAATACCGTTTCCCCTTCTCTCTTACCTATTCCCTGCTCTCTATTCGCTTTTCACTCTTGTCTCTTCCCTCTTCTCTGTGCCCTCTGTGTCTCTGTGTTTCGTTTTCCTTCCTTTTCCTACTGTTTCCCCCCTTCCCCCACCTCGCACAAACCTTCCCTCGCACCCGGCTCCCATTTTCGTATTTCGAATTTCCAATTTCGCTTTTAGTAACTAAAAGACTAAATCAAGGAAACTCAAATGCCTTCGCTGACCGCCAAGAATCGCTCATGCCTGCCGTTGATTCTGTGGAAGGTCTATCTGCGCCCGGGATTTGCAGGCATACTGTGGTCCCACGAACAGAGCTAGGCACAAAGGCCCCGGTCCCAGCAAAAGGAGTCAAAACAATGCGCACTCGCCAAAAAGGCTTCTCTCTCATTGAGTTGCTGATCGTCGTAGCAATTATTCTCATCATCGCGGCTATCGCCATTCCGAACCTCCTGCGGTCGCGAATGGCGGCGAATGAGGCTTCCGCGGTTGGCTCGATCCGCACGATCAACACCTCCGCTGTGGAATATTCGTTCACCTACCCGAACGCTGGTTATCCGGCAACCCTCGCGTCGTTGGGCGGCGTTACTCCTTGCACGGCGACCTCGACGAATGCCTGCTTGCTCGACCAGGTTCTGGCAGCAGGGACAAAGAGCGGCTATACGTTCGCTTTGACCAGTGATGGCAATACTCCTTCGGTCGGCTACTCGATCACCGGAACCCCGGTCAATGTTGGCACCACCGGTCAACGCATGTTCTTCTCTGACCAGTCTGGTGTGATCCGCTACGACCCTTCAGGCGCGGGCGCCACCTCAGCCAGCGCCGCGCTTCAGTAAAGTTACATTTCACTCGGCCACCTCGACCGGAGCCGTCCTCTCAGTTAGAATTTTTCTCCACATGGCTGAATGCTCCATTGCTGTGTTCGATCTCGGCGGCGTTCTAATTGATTGGAACCCACGGCATTTGTATCGCAAGCTTTTTAATGGTGACACGCCCGCGATGGAGGAGTTTCTCGCCACGGTGTGTACGGAGTCCTGGAACGAACAACAGGACGCTGGTCGCCCGTTTGCCGATGCCTGCTCTTCACTGAAGCTAATTCATCCGCATAAGGCACCGTTGATTGATGCCTGGGTCCGGCGGTATGACGAAATGCTAGCCGGGCCGATCTCTGGCACTGTTGACATCCTCACAAAGCTAAATTCTCACAGAGTTCCCTTATATGCGTTGAGCAACTGGTCTGCTGAGACCTTCCCTGCCGCTCTGCTGCGGTTCGAGTTTTTGAAGTGGTTCAGGGGAATAATGCTTTCTGGCGAAGTGAAACTGCTGAAACCTGATCCACGCATTTTCCAGCTTTTCCTGGAGACTTTTGCAATCGACCCTGCCTCGACGGTTTACATCGATGATCGCGAACCCAACGTGGAGGCAGCAATGGCGTTTGGTATGCGTGGCATCGTATTTACAGACGCCGCCGCGCTTCGGACGAAACTGATAGGTCTTGGGCTGTTCCACTAAAGCGTTATCGTTCCAAGTGGAACAAACCAACTCCGCCATTTGTCCGGTAACCCGAGCGACCAGGAGTTGAGGCGGCTGTCTAGCATCGATCATGCATAGAACTGTTCCTCCGGACCATTCTAAATAGGAGACGTTTTCTGGCAGGGCAGGTCAGTGGCTTAGGCGAAACGATCAAAACAACAGAATTGGATTCTATCTACTTCCTTTTGCCAAGGTCATGGATATCTGACCCGCATGATGTGAGTTATGAAAAAGAACATGAGCAAATAATCTTATTCGTGTAACCGTACCAAAAAAAGGAGTATCAACGGGTTTCAGCCAGTCTTCATCAGCGCCGTTTTCTACAAGGTCTCTCAGCACACCATATCCTCTTGAGATCAACTCCCGGCTATATTCCACATCGAATGCCTGACCGTTATCTGTCTCACCCATGGTCGTATTTATTACATCAGTTGGGATGCCGAAAAACTGACCAAACAAATTCATCGTTTCTCCAATATGCCGGTAGATGAATCCAATAGATGCTGTTTTGTCATTCAGCCTGAGCGATGCATTTTCTTCACTAACCCGGTCCAAGGAGAAATGACTGGTAAATTGATTCTGCTTCACAATTTCTAACAGGATTTCCTTTTGCATACGCCTCCCTCTCTAATACATTTTCATCGTTCGGCTCTTCAATCCTGGCCAAACCTCTCAACAACCATTCTCGCAGCACGCGCCACCGCGCAAACTCACTTCCCCGCCCGCCGAAGCACCTTCGGGGTCGCCAACCAAACCAACTGCCCATTCGGCGGCGAAATCCTCTTCAGCTCGATCAACGCCACGCCCGCTTTTTTCAACGAGGTGATATGGTGCCTTGATCCCAGCGCCGCCGCAATAATGTCATCCAATTGAGGCGCATGTCCGAAAACAAACAGGGTCGAAGTGTGCTTGTCCTTCGCAAGTTCGCGAAACAACAACGAAGGCTCCGCGCCCGGCAGCAGCAAATCCGATTGCCGGATCTTCTGCTTGGAATAATCCAAAGCCGACGCGAAAATCTCCGCCGTCTGCATCGCGCGCACGTACGGGCTCGATAGCAACAGATCCGGCGATGCACCAAGGGCCGCAACCGCCGCGGCGACCCGCTTCGTTTTCTCGATGCCCTCTTCGGTCAAATATCTCTCCGGATCTGGCGGGCACTTGGGATCTTCTCGGTCAATCGCGATTCCGTGGCGTACGACGAAAATTTCCATGGGATCTTTCCCCCTTCGATGAAGCTGAAGAATATCATCCAAACATTCGAGCAAAGCTCCGCGTCACTTCTATTGCGAAGCCAACTGCCGAAAATAAAGCCGTACGTGAAATTCTTTTTCGAAAAGTTCCGCGCTGCGATTTGCGTCCAGCAAATCCTCCGTCGCATCGCCCCGCGCTGTAATCTGCAGTCCCACCGCGGCCCGTTGAAACGCCGCGCGGAGCTGCGTCACTCGCTGGCGGTGAGAATGATCCAGCCCCTCGGCAATCCTTAGAATCGCGGAGAGACGCCGCGCAATCCGCTTGTCGCTATTATTCAGCGAAGAGTAAGCCACGTGGTGACCAGCAGGATCCGATTTTCGATTGTGATAGCGCACGAGCCCGGCAACGATGGCACGGTCGCGGCCTTCCAATCCCGGAATATCCCCGTTCAATACAAGATATTCGCCATGTTTGTGATGGCCGCGATGGCTGATCATGTGTCCTGTGTCGTGCATCAGCGCTCCAGCTTCCAGTAACACGCGGGACTGCGCCGGCAGATGGTGCACAGGCTGAAGCTGGTCGAATAGCAGAACACTCAATTCCCGCACGTGCTCGGCGTGTGTTTGGTCCTTCTGAAAGCGCCGCGCAAGGCTACGCGTGCCCACGAGCAATTGGCGCGCTGCGGCGTTGTAGCGATGCGGCTCCGTCCTGGAAAACGCTTCGCGCGCAATCTCCTGCAGCAGTCCTTCGCGTAATCCCACGCTGGGGATCGAAAAATTTCGGATGTTCAAGTAGCGCCCGAGCGTGACAAACGTGATCGCGGATATGCCAAGCACATCCGCGCGATCCCGCCTGATCCCATAGCTTTTCATGCGTTCGCGTACATCGCGCTCCAAAAGATCCGGCAACCGTTCGCGCAGCAAGGAAAGCTGGATCGTCGGGAGTCCATGAAGCCGTGGCCCTGGTGCAATATTTGCCAGCGTCTCCGCGTTTCCTCCCAGCGCCACGGCGGTCTGTTCGGCGAGATTCGGCCGCGAGGGCAGACGCGATTCCAAAAGCGCGCGCACATATCTGCGAACCTGCTCTGCTTGCGCCGGCCGAATCACACCGGGCATTTTCAGCGTAGTCATCAGCCGCACCGCTCCCAGCGGCAACTGCGCGCTCTGTTCCACGGTGTGATCGCGAAGAAGACTTATCTCCAGGCTGCCACCGCCCAAATCCGCAATGCAGCGCGGAGGAGATTCCGGTCCAAGGGCTGCGAGGACCGCCACGCGACCAAGGCGCGACTCCTCGGCGGAATTAATGACTTCGAGCGCCACCCCGGTCTTTTGCTTGATGCGCCGGACAAACGCATCGCGATTGCGCGCTTCGCGCGAAGCGCTCGTCGCCACCGCGCGATATCGCGTGACGCCAAACTCCTCCATGACTTCATGAAAATGGCGGAAGGCCTTGACGCCTTTTTTGAAAAGCTTTTCGCTGAAGCGGTGGCGCACAAATACGCCTTCCCCCAAGCGCAGTGAATATCTCTCATTGACGAGCGGCTCAATATCCAGCGCGGAATAGGCGCGCGCCACCGCGAGGCGCACCGCGTTGGAACCCGCGTCGATGGCGGCGATGTGAACCGGCTCAGACATTTTGGAATTTACCGCCAGAGGTGCGCAAGAGCGGCGGATGGCGTGTACTTCGTTGCGCGAATTCCCAACTGCTCGCCGATGCGCTGGCGGAGTTGCTTATTGACGGCGGAAACGCTCGCTTCGCCGTCGAGTTCGATGAACGCGTGACGCTTGGCCATCACTTCAAATTCCCGCTTGATCATTGTTTGGTAGCGGATGAACGACCAGTACAGATCGTGCGATAGCGACATATCGCGGCCAGCTTCCCAGTAACTGATGGCTTGCGCTTTTTTGAACTCGCGCGCGAAAGCTGTTTCGGGGCGCACGTTCAGCCAAAACGTGAGATGCGGCCGCAGCGCCATGGCATACAAGCCGTTCAAATAATCGCGGTTGATTCCGCGCACCACACCGCGAGCCACCAGCGTGAAAATGAACCGGTCTGCGAGGACAACCGTTCCGGACCGAAGCGCTGGCAGGACCCGATGTTCGACTTGGTCAAAAAAATCCGTCGCGTACATCAGCGACAGCGTCAGCCGCGTGACTGCATTCTTCGCGAGCAGTTCGTCGATGTCGCGTCCCACGAGATAGGATCTTCGCAATCCGCTAGTCTGGACGGCAAACCCTTCCGATTCCAGCCATTCCTGCAACAACGCGATTTGTGTCGATCGCCCGGAACCGTCCATGCCTTCGATGACGATGAGGTTTCCGGTAATTTCGCTGGGGTCAAAACCGACCAGTGCTTCGCCGTAAAAATATTGTGCGGCGTCATCCTCGCCTGGCGCCGCGGGTTTTGCTCCGGTAATCGGCGCGCCCGTAGCCTGCGTCAATTCCACTGGAACAACCGGGGCGACGGATTTTTCTTTGTCTTTTTCCTGATCGGGCATGCTCACTCCGGAGCCTGAACGCCTGGCGCAAAACGCTTCAAATCAATCTTGGAGGCCACGATATCTCGCATCTGTTTTTGCAGCTTGTTGACCGGCAGCGTGCCATCCAGCACGACGAAATTATCGGAGTCCACCATCTTGTCGTACTCCTCGAGGATGCGGGCCTGGAAGAGCCGGAAACTCTCCGCGCGGTCGTACGAAAGCGCCATATCCATTCCCGCTTCGTAATATTTCAGTTTGGGACGGCCGCTGAGAATGCGATGCACGGCGACGTCCAACGGCGCGCGAAAATAAAAAGTGATGTCCGGCACGGGCGCGAAGCGGTAAAGATTCCGCAACCATCTCGCGGGACACCCACGGGCCGCATCGCGCGCGAACGCAGTGTAAATGTAACGGTCGGCGAGCACCAGATAGTCGCCTTGCAGCAGCGGCATGATCTGGCGCTCGCAGCGGTCCGCAAAATCGGCTGCGTGCAAAAGCGAAAAAGTTGTCGGGGTGAGCAGCCGCCGCTGCTTTCCGCGCCGCGTGGCTGATTTCACGAGCGGCGAAGAATTCCATTCCGTAAAGTGCAGCCGGTATCCGCCGATTTCGAGCCATCGTTTCAAAAGATAAAGCTGCGTGCTTTTGCCTGAACCGTCCGTGCCTTCCACGACGATGAGTGCGCCGGGGTACGCGCGGCTCGGCACCGGTTTCCCCGGTTGCGGAAGAGTGGATTTGCCTGCTTCCGTCCGCGGCTGTTTTTGTGAAATGTCCTGATTTTCCATTAAGCTCTTTGCGATATACGATTTTGCAACTCAGCGTATGTCTGCTTTGTTACAAATGCATTACAACACACCTCGCAAAAACAGGCAAAGTGCGTTGCGAGGCCACTCGAAGATCCGGGAGCTCAGAAAATAGATACCTTAATGTGCAGGAACTTTTTCGGATTCTGCCGGAACTCTCCGATAAGCAATCGCATATCTCCCGTCAAACCGCTCAAGTTGTCATAGAGTCTCGGATCAGAAAATAGTTTTCCGACTGTGGTGGTGTTGTCATTCAGTTTGCCGGTCGCGGTCGCCACATTTTCGGTGGTTTCCCGCAACTTGTTGTAAAGCGTATCGTCTGTCACGAGTTTGCCGAGCGTGCCCTTGCCTGCGCGCACGTCTCCGATCACGGCGTTGCCATTCGATATCGCTTGCTTGGCTTCGTCGTAGAGCGAGGGATCGTAGAGCAGCTTTCCAATCGTTCCCTTCTGCGAACGCACATCGGTCAAGATTACGTTTACGTTGTCCAGGCCTTTGTCCACCTTGTTGTACATTTCGTCCGACGCGACCAACTTTCCGAGCGTCCCTTGGCCTGCTTGAATATTCGCGAGCATTCCCTCGCTCCGAGAAAGGATGTTGTTCAAATGATTGTAGGCTTGTTCGTCGACCAGCAATTTTCCGAGCGTACCTTTGCCCTGCTTCACGCCGGTGACCAGTCCCTGAATGTCTTCCGAGAGCGCTTGAAGATTTCCGAGCATGTCCACACTTCGATCCATCACTTCTTTCATTCCCGATTCTTCCACTCCAGGTACTTCCTGCCCGTCCTTCAGCGGCGTGCCTGTCACTCCCAGGCTGATGTTTACGTACCTGTTCCCGAGCAATCCTTCCGTGACCAGGCTTGCGGCGGAATCCGTCAGAATGTCGCTCTCGTACTGCCTGCTCACACGCATAACGACTTCGATGTTTCTGTTTTTCGGCCGCGGCTTGCCGGGAATGCGAGGCGCGAGTTTTATGGATTCGACGTTGCCGATTTCAACGCCGTTCAATCGAACCGGAGCTCCGTGCACCAGACCCGAAACGTCGGCAAGATAGGTGATGAGCCGGTATTTCGGTCCAAGCGTTCCGGCCCCGGTCACGTAGAAAATGCCGGCGGCCAAAACCGAGAGGCCTACCAGCACGAAAAGTCCCACGCGCAGTTCCGTCCACGTCAATTGTTTGCGCTGCGCCATTTTTCCTTCCCTCCCTTTCGATCTCTCAAAGGACTACCGATCATTCACACGAGAAAGCGCTTCAGATATTCATCTTTTGTGTCCGCGAGTTCTTCCTGGCCGCCCTCGAAATAAACTCCGCCGTCCCGCAAAACCAAAAAACGAGTCGCCGCCATTTTGGCAGCGCCTGCCGCATTTCCGTTGGATAGGCTGTGGACAACCCGTTTGGATGCAGGGTCGAAACGAAAGTTCGCCAGCGCGAAGCCATCTTGAAGACGCTGCGTCGCGAGGAGAGCCGTCACTCCGTAAACGTCGCGGAGGCGAAGAATGAGCGTGATAATCGTTTGCGAAGTGACGGGATCAAGGCCTGCCGTCGGCGAATCGTAGAGCACGATGGATGGCTGGTTGATCAGCGCTCGCGCGATCGAGACGCGCCGCCGCATTCCACCAGAGAGTTCGGACGGAAACAGGTCCATGGTGTGTTCCAGCTCGACAAAGCGCAGCACTTCGCGAACGCGCTGTTCGACTTCATCGCCCTTCACTCTGTCTTCGAGCAGCCGGTAAGCTACATTTTCGCCGACCGTCATCGAATCAAATAGAGCGCCTTCTTGAAAGACAAAGCCAATCCGGCGCCGGAAGGCCAGCAAGTCTCGCTCCGTCATACCGGATACTTCCCTGCCAAGCACCAAGATATCTCCCGCGGAAGGCCGCAAGAGTCCGGCAGCGAGTTTGAGCGAGAGCGTCTTGCCCATCCCCGTTTCGCCTAACAGAACCAGAGTCTCGCGCTCCTGCACCTGAAACGAAACTTCGCGAAGAATATCCCTGCCCTCGAAACCGATGCGGACCCTGTCAAATCGGATAGTTGGACTGGAGTCGGGACTGGATGTGACGGCGGTTGGCATCGGGCGTGTGGCCGCCATTATAGCGGTAATTCTGGTGTTGCAAAGGAATGAAACAATTTGCGCATTCTGAAAATGGATGGGGCCCAAACAGGTACTAGAAAAGTTTGTCTGCGAAGTACAAGGCCACTTTCGTGAGAAATGCGTCGGCCACAATGATCATGACGGAAGACAGCACCGCGGCTTGGGTGGTGGCACGGCCGACGCCCTGCGTGCCTCCGCGCACAGTAAGTCCCTTGTAACAGCCAATAGTTGCGAGAATGAATGCGAAAAAAAACGGTTTGGTGAACCCTTGCATCAAGTCCGCAAAGTCCAAAGCATCGATCGCGCGACGCCAGAACTCAACAGCCGTGAGACGCAGCGAAAAAACCGAGGCCACACAGCCGCCGAGCAAACCCATAAAATCGGTCATGGCCGTGAGCAGCGGAAGTGTGAGCAGCGTGGCAATCACCCTGGGTGCTACCAGTTTGCGGATGGGATTCGTACCCATCGCGCGCATGGCGTCCACTTGTTCGGTCACGAGCATCGAGCCGAGCTCGGAAGCAATGCCCGTTGCGCAACGGCCGGTCACGAGCAGCCCCGTAAGTGATGGTCCCAATTCTCGGACCAGCGCGATGGCCACCACGTCGCCGGTCAGAGAAGTCTGGCCGAAGCGAGTGAACTGCGCCCCCGTCTGCAACACCATGACCGCGCCAATAAAAAAACCAGAAAGCAAAATGATCGGCAGAGAGCCGGCGCCGATGCTGTCCATCTGTTGCAAAACGTCTTGGAGGTAATACGGAGGGGTGACCAGGCTGACAAACGTGCGGCCACAGAGGATGGCGTAATCCTGCACATCCGCGACGGCGCTTTTCAAGGCGTTGACCAGCACTCCCGGGACGGAGACTTCCGGTTCCGTCTTGTCTTCGCCGCGACCTGTAATCTGCAGAGGTGTGTCTGCCACGAGTACCTGTTCGTCCACCGATGCGCTGAACTTCTGGGGCACCAATCCTGAGTCGGAAGCGTAACCGCGAGTCAGGAACACGTCAAGTAAACGCTGAAGCGGAGTAACGCAGCGGATATCCTAGGAGGCGAGGAGTGAATCTCGCGTGCTTGCTATCGCGCGGAGCCATGGGGCGGGAGTGTGGCGCGGGGGAATCGAGTCCGGTATTCTTACATCTAAAAGGTGTGATCAGGCCGATGTCTGAAGAACCAGACCGGATTGGCCCGTACCGCGTGCTATCGCGAGTCGGCGAAGGCAGTATGGGCATCGTGTACAGAGCGCACGACGAGCGGCTCGACCGCGTCGTGGCCCTGAAGGTGGTTCGCGAGCCCGATTCGAACGGCGATTTGCGGAATCGTTTTCTGCAAGAGGCCCGGACGGCGGCACAAGTAGCGCATCCAAATGCTTGCCGCATTTACGACATAGCCGAAAACCAAAACCGGCTCGTCATCGTGATGGAATTCATCGAGGGAGAATCGCTCGCAGTGCGAATCGAGCGAGGTGCCCTTCCGGCGCAAGAAGCAGCTCAGATTGTTCTCTCCGTTTTGTCCGCGCTGGAAGCCTTCCACAATGCGGGAATTGTCCATCGCGATTTGAAGCCGGCGAATATCGTTCTGTCTTCCAGCGGGACAAAGCTCCTCGATTTTGGAATTGCCAAGTGTAGACGGGCGAGCACGCATCAAGATGCCGAAGCGACACTTCCAGAGGCCACCATGCCGGGATTGTTTCTTGGCACGCCCAGGTACGCTTCTCCCGAACAATTTCGCGGGCAGCCGGTCGACGTCCGATCCGATCTTTATTCCATGGCAGTGATTTTTTATGAAATGCTATGCGGCAGTCCGCCATTCGCAGGCAATTCGTTTGCGGAGATGGCCCACTCCGTCCTTCAAGGGTCACCACCCGCGCTGAGCGGCTCAGCGGCGATTTCCGCGATGGGCCGGATCATTCACCGAGCGCTGGCCCGCGACCCCGAAGACCGTTACACAAACGCGGAGACCATGGCAGCTGAGATCCGTGCCACGCTTTTGATGGACGGGATTGAGACGACTGCTTGCGCGCGGACGCTGCGCAGAATCATTGTTTTGCCTTTCCGGATCTTGCGCCCGAATGACGAGATCGATTTCCTTGCTTACAGCCTGCCAGAAGCAATAACCGTTTCGCTTGCAGGACTCGACAACCTAGTGGTGCGCTCTTCCGTAGTGGCCTCGCGCTACGCGAGCGACGCACTGAATTTGCAACAGATCGCGAAGGAGGCAGAGGTCGACGTAGTTCTTTCGGGCGCTCTGCTGAATATAGGAGAGCAGCTGCGGATCACCACGCAGCTCACCGAGGTTCCCAGCGGCACGTTGATCTGGTCACATTCCTCGCAGGCAACGATCAAGGAACTGCTCGAACTTCACGATGATCTGGTGCGGCGCGTCATTGAATCTGTTCTGCCATCGCTCAGCGTCCAAGAACACGAATCGCTGCAGCTGGACCGGCCCGCAAGTCCGACTGTTTATCAGCTTTACCTGCAGGCGAATGAGTTCGGGCGGGATTGGAATAATCTTCCTACTGCCATTCGTTTGTATGAACGCTGCGTAGGTCTGGACGCGTCGTATGCTCCGGCGTGGGTGAGGCTCGGCCGAGCGCGGTGGCTTCTGGACAAGTACACCGTGGGCTCGCTCGAGGGATTGCGCGCTGCCGACGATGCATTTCAGACTGCTTTGCGGCTGAATCCCAACCTCACGCTGGCTCACAATCTATACACGCATCTCCAAGTGGATCAAGGCCGGGCGCTGGCAGCCATGAAGCGCCTGCTCGAACGCGCGAAGAATCGCAGAAGCGATGCCGAACTCTTCGCGGGCCTTGGCCACGTGTTTCGATACTGCGGATTATTACAGACGGCACTTGTGGCGCATCAGGAAGCACGCCGGCTGGACCCGTTGATCTCCACGAGCATTGTGAACACCTACCAGCTTCTTGGCGACTATCAGCGGGCGCTGGAGATTTCCAGCGACGACTTCGGTTATGGAAGAGCGTTGGCACTTACTGGGCTTGGGCGTTTTACAGAGGCGGTGACGCTGTTGAAAGAGCGCGAAGCAGACAAGCCGTGGCGGCTGGGATGGCTATACCTGACATCATTACGCGCGCTACTCGAGGGCAAGCGGGAAGAGAGTCTTGCGGCCAGCGATGAGTTCCGGAAATCGACGTTTCGCGATCCAGAGGGAATTTATTATTTTGCGCGGCATCTTAGCTATCTCCGTGTGGAAGACGAAGCCCTGGAGATGCTCTCGCGCTCGATTGAGGGCGGCTTTTTCTGCTATCCGGCGATGGTGCGCGACCCTTGGCTCGATCCACTGCGTTCGCGCCCTGAATTTACGGCGATCCTGCGCAAATGCCAGCAATTGCACCGTGAAGCTTCCGCGGCTTTTCTCGCGTTAGGCGGTGATGCGCTGTTGGGGCTGCCTGCCGAGAACTATTGAGGCTGGGGTTGCACCGCCAGATGACGGTGTCCTGGTGCGAGGTGAATCCAATGATCGTTCGCATCGACCACGTGCAGTTGGCCGCGCCAAAAGGGTGCGAGGCCGCCGCGCGCGAATTTTACGGCTCGATCCTCGGGCTGCGCGAAATAGAGAAGCCGCCTTCGCTTCGCGCGCGCGGTGGCTGCTGGTTTCAGTGCGGCGATCTACAGATTCACATCGGCGTCGAAGCAGCGTTCCAGCCGGCGAAAAAGGCGCATCCTGCGTTCGCCGTCGCGGATCTTGGCAAGTTAGGTGAAACCTTGCTTGGCCACGGTGTAACAGTCACTGAAGATGACTCGATGCCCGGCATTCATCGCTTTTTCGCCGAAGATCCATGGGGAAACCGCCTGGAATTTCTTGAATGCAATTTGTTCTAATGGGCCAATTTCTAATTATCCGGCTACACAGGTAAGTGAACTGAGAGGTTGCGATTTCCCACAACGAGCCGTCTGTCTCGGAATAACTTCCGGTTAGCCCGTTACTCGGGAGCTGATGTGACAAAGGATGCCGACTGCATTAGCTGCATTGCGTCTTTCCACAGCCCCTGAGCGATGGTCCCCGCTGGTTGATTCTGTGCCAGTTTGGCCGACTGTCCTGCCCACAATTGCATACGTTCGGAATCTCCAGCCTGCTGGGCAGCTTCCCGCATCGCGCGAGTTAATCCGCGTTGGACAGGGTAAGGTGCTGCACGAGGAGCATCTGGAGCATTCGCTGCTTGGGCGTATGCGGTCGCTACGCTTCGCCCCGGCCGCCCGCTGAATGCACGCGTAATCACCGTTTCATGGGCCTCGGTGTGCGCAAGTCTATCGGCATAGGCAAGAGGCATCCTCGCCTCCGGAGATCGTAGGAATCCGGTTCCTATCTGTACTGCGCTCGCGCCGAGGATCAGCGCCGCTGCAATTGCACGAGCATCAGCGATTCCACCGGCTGCGATGACTGGAACATTTACCGCATCAACCACCTGCGGCAAGAGAGCCATCAGACCCACCATTTGTCGTTCCGCTTCGCTTGCCTGGAAAGTTCCTCGGTGCCCTCCAGCCTCCATGCCTTGTGCGACGATGGCGTCGGCACCTGCCTCTTCAGCGATCCTTGCCTCGGCAACTGTCGTTGCGTTCGCAAACCATAAGATTCCGCGTGCTTTCAGTTCTGATACGAAGGTCGTAGGATAGAGACCCATAATCGAAGAAATAACTTTTGGCGCTATGGTCAGCATGGTTTGGCATTGTGCCTCAAAGTCCGGCAACGTTGCGTCGCCCGCTTCAGATGCAACAGGTGGCCCCCACATGGCCAGGAACTCGCGCTGCTGTTTTTCTAATTCGAAGTCTCGCGATGGCGGTGGCTCTGGAATCCAAAGGTTAATCTGAAATTCTCCCCGACTGCCTTTGCGAAATTCGTCATTCCAAATGCTGATTTCATCTGGCTTCATCGTCAGAGCCCCGCAAGCGCCCAGCCCGCCTGCATTGGCTACGGCTATCGAAAGGGACGGAGGACAGGCTCCTGCCATGGGTGCCAGAAGGATCGGTATGCGAATGTTCAAATGATTTGCAAAGCTCTCGGCGCGTTTAAGAGGGGAAGAAAATTTTTTGTCGAGCATGCAGAAAGCCTCCGACGAAGCTATAGTTTAGAGCAAAGCTCCCCAATCACCTTGATCATCAATTCGGGCTAGTCGGCAACCCTTACCTTGGGATTACATGAGGGTTCCCCGTCATCCGGCCTCGTTGCGAAGCGCTCGAGCCAGATCGCTCCAAAGGTCCTCGACGGCCTCGATACCCACGCTCAGCCGCACGAGCGCCTCGGGAAGATGCTCCTGTCCAGGAATGCCGGCCCGCCGTTCGATAGTGGATTCGACCGCGCCCAGGCTCGTGGCGTGTTGGATGAGTTGCACTCCGGCGCAAACGGCGTCGGCTGCGGAGGCGCCGCCACGCACGTCGAATGAAATGATCGTGCCAAAGCCCTTCAGTTGGCGTCGCGCGGCCGCGTGCGTTGGGTGGCTCGCAAGTCCGGGATAGCGCGTCAGAGTGACGTTTGGGTGTCGCGCGAGCCGCTCGGCCAGTGTCATCGCATTGCATTGCGCCCGCTCCAGCCGCAGTGCCAGCGTTCTGACCCCGCGGATCGCGAGAAACGTTTCGAGTGCGCCGGGTGTGGCGCCCGCGAACTCCCGGGCCTGTCGTAGCGCCGCCAGCAAGTTCGCGTCGCGCACGGTGACGACGCCGCTGAGCAGGTCCGAGTGTCCGCCGATGAACTTCGTCGCCGATTGCATCGCAACATCGGCTCCGAGTGCCAGTGGACGCTGATTGAGCGGCGTAGCGAAGGTGTTGTCCACGCCTAGGATTGCACCACGCTTCCGCGGTGCGGCGCAGATGTCGTCCAGGTCAGCCACGGTCAGCAGCGGGTTCGAAGGCGACTCCAGCCAAATCAAGTCGGCCACGCCACACATCTCGATCCAGCGTGCGGTGTCGGCCACGGCGACGCGATGCACGGTCCACCGACCGCGGCTTTGGCCAGCTTTGGCGATTCCCGCGACAGCCTGGTAGCAATCGTCCGACAGGGCCACCACCGAGCCTGAGTGGAGTTGATCGAAAATCGCCGCGATTCCGGCCATGCCGGAGGCGAAGCAGACCGAAGAGCCACCTTCGAGCCCGCCGACGATCTCTTCCAGTGCCTCCCAGCTCGGCGTGCCGTCATCGCGAGAGTACGCACGGCGCTGGCCGAGCACGAAGTTCGACGCCGGGCATGGCGGCACGTTTAGCGGCGAGCCTGGGCGTCGGTCCCGTCCTGCCGAGACCAGCCAAGATTCGACCGAACCTAGATCACTCGCGTTGTGCCCTGTCCTGTCCCTCGATGTCATTGCTCGATCTTAGCAAATGGCATGGCGCTCGGTCCTTCTGGGAAACATGACTATTGATGCCCTGGACCGTTGACCCACAGGCGTATCGTCGGCTACACGGAAGATATCCGCAAACCGCGCTTGAGGAAACAATCGAAGCAAACCGTCGAGGTACTTGGACGACTTGCCGGGCACTGGAAGTGTCTACATTTCTACTTTTTGTGGAATCCCTATTCGAATTGTCGCCGGGATACGCGAGCGCTCTTCGCGAGAGGCGTAAATCGTAGATATGCCGAGTTCAACGTCTGCGCCAAGCGCACGAAATGCTAGGTCGCGAGGCGTAGCAAGAGAGTCCGGTATCGGCTCGCCGGATTCGGGGCGCTGCCATTATAATGACGCGGCTCGAAGCTACGGCCACGGGCGAATCCGCGACGAAGAGAGGCAGTCAGGATGAGTGAAAAGCAGAGTGCAGAAGTGCGCCTAACCCCCGCGGAGCAATCGCTCACGGAACTTTGGGAAAAGCACCTTGGCGAAGAATTCGCGACGCGAGATACGGAGGCCACGCTTGAGACCATGGTGCCCGACGCCTATGTGAACCATATCCCGGTGTTGACAGGCGGTGTGGGCCTCGAACAATTGCGAGTGTTTTATTCGCAGCACTTTATCCCCAAGATGCCTCCCGATACGGAGATTGTGCCCGTCTCGCGAACGATCGGAACGGAGCGGCTGGTGGACGAAATGATTTTTAAGTTTACGCACACGATCGAAATGGACTGGATGCTTCCCGGGATTGCTCCGACTGGGAAGCGGGTGGAGTGTCCGCTGGTTGTCATTGTCCACTTTCGCGATGGGAAGCTGGCTCATGAGCATATCTACTGGGATCAAGCGACCGTGCTGGTGCAGATTGGGCTTCTCGATCCGGCAAAACTGCCTGTCGTGGGAGTGGAAACCGCGAACAAGGTGGCTAACCCGCGGTTGCCTGCCAACCACTTAATCGAGCGGGCTAAGGCTGGCGGCAGGTCGTAAGCTTTTGGTTGGATTTGGTCGAAGCTCCCAAATCCAGGTAGCGCCCTAGTTTAAAATTGTCAGTGCCACTTATCTACGGCCGGAGCTATCATCGAACTTATGAGTAGCCCTTTCAGCCTCAACAAGAGGGAGCGCAAGCGACTGAGAAAGTTTGCGAAAAACGCGGCCCAGGCAGCTGACAAGTTTGAAACTGAAGGGATCAAGCCGAATGCCGTGCTCGGCTTGCGGCGTTTAGCCGAATCTGTCGTGGCCCGTGCCAAAAGCCGCAAGAAACAGAAGCCCGGAAACCCGAATTAGGACAGAGCCCAAATCCTGACGCGCTGGACGCTTGGCGCGTCCACGGTTAAACTCCTTGGTTCTACTGCTGCAAGTTTGCGAGTGAGTGAGGGTGTTTGCGCGGATGCTGAAGTTTTATACGGCAGGTGAGTCGCATGGGCAGGCGCTGCTGGCATTTGTTTCTGGGCTGCCGGCGTCACTGCCTGTTGATTTGAACTTCATCAATCACGAATTGCACCGGCGGCAGCTTGGTTATGGGCGCGGTGGGCGGCAAAAAATCGAGAAGGATCGGGCGGATATTTTTGCCGGCGTGCGGCACGGACAGACGATTGGCGCGCCGATTGCGCTGCGGATTGAAAACCGCGACTGGGCTAATTGGCAGAAGATTCTGCCGGTCGAGGCAACGGCTGAATCCGCGGGTAAGGAGAGAAAACTCCTTGCGCCTCGGCCCGGGCACGCGGATCTGGCCGGCTCGCAGAAATTCAATTTTCACGATGCGCGCTATGTTTTGGAAAGGGCTTCCGCGCGCGAGACCGCGGCGCGAGTGGCGGCGGGTGCGTTCGCAAAGCTGCTACTGCGGGAATTTGGGACGGAGATTGCTAGCCACACGATTCAAGTGGGGCACGTTCGGCTGGAGCGTGGGGCATCGTGGAAGGAAATTCAGGCGGTCAGCGCCGATCTGGATTCTCCTTTGCGCTGCATCGATGCCGCTACGCAGGAAAAGATGAAAGCGGAGGTCGACTCGGCGCTTAAAGCTGGGAATACCGTCGGCGGGATTTTTGAAATTGTTGTGCACAATGTTCCTGTGGGGCTCGGCAGCCACGCGCAGTGGGACGAGAAACTTGACGGGCGACTGGCGCAGGCTTTGATGAGCGTGCAAGCTGTCAAAGCGGTTGAGATCGGATCTGGCGTTGCGGCGGCGGGATCTTACGGCAGCGAAGTGCAGGATGAGATTTCTTACGATAAGAGCGCGCGGCGGTTTCGGCGCTCCACGAATCGCGCGGGTGGGCTTGAGGGCGGGATCACGAATGGAGAAGACGTCGTGATTCGCGGCTACTTGAAACCTATCTCCACGCTGCGACAGGCTTTGCACACCGCGGACATGGTGACCAAAGAGCCTGTTGAGGCTGCTTACGAGCGCTCGGATTGGTGCGTGGTGCCGGCAGGCGCGGTGGCGGGCGAAGCGATGATCGCACTTGTGCTGGCGGATGCTTTTCTGCAAAAATTTGGAGGAGATTCGCTTTCCGAGATGCGGCGGAATTTCGACAACTATGCCAGACAAATCGAAGAGTTCTGAAGCGGCGGCCAGCCCGGTCGCAGCGTCCGCTGACGCCGTAGTCTCAGCGCCGACCCCGTCGCCGTCACGAAAAATCTATCCAATCGTGAAGTACGGCGACCCGATTCTGGAGAAGCCGACGGCGCCGGTGAAGAAATTTGATGCGGAGCTTGAAGCGCTCACCGAGGACATGTTTGCTTCGATGTACGCCGCGTCGGGAGTGGGCCTGGCGGCGCCGCAGATTGGGAAGAGCATGCGGCTCACCGTGGTGGACGTGACCGGCGGAAAAAATCCAGAAGCGAAGATCGTGCTCGCCAATCCGGAAATTATTCATGCCGAAGGCGAAGTTCGCGAGGAAGAAGGGTGTCTCTCGATTCCTGGATTTCGCGGGTATGTGATGCGGCCTCAGTTCGTCACGATACGGGCGCAGAATGCAAAGGGTGAGTCGTTTGAGATTCGCGGGGAAAATCTTTTGGCGCGGGCTTTTTGCCATGAGATTGACCACTTGAACGGAATTCTTTTTTTGCAGCATCTCAGCATGCTTAAGCGCGACCTCATCAAGCGGAAGATCAAGAAGATGAAAAAGAAGGGCGAGTGGTAGGTTTCGGGAATAGCTTTTCACTTTTGACGTAGTGCTTGCGCTCGCGCAGCATGCTGCGCCACTACAACGTGGGATTTCGGGGTCTCCGAGGAATTGCTTGATGCGAATCGTATTTTGTGGGACTCCCCTTTTCGCTGTCCCCGCGCTTAAGCACCTCATTTCCCAGGCTGATTTTCAGATCATCGCTGCGATTACGCAGCCGGACCGTCCGCGGGGGCGGGGGCACGAGGTCTCGTTTTCCCCTGTGAAGGAGGCGGCGATTGCGGCGGGAATTCCTGTGCATCAGCCGGAAAAGATTCGGGCGCCGGAAGTTCAGGAGCTTTTGCAGAAGCTTGCGCCTGATGTGATCGTCATTATCGCTTACGGACAAATTATTCCTGGGCGGCTTTTGCCTATACCGAAGCTCGGTTGGATCAATCTGCACGCTTCCCTGCTCCCGAAATATCGCGGAGCCGCGCCTATCAATTGGGCCATCGTCAATGGCGAGACAAAGACTGGCGTAACATCGATGCGCATAGATGCGGGTATGGACACCGGCGAGATTTTGCTGCAGAGAGAAATGGAAATCGGGGGATCGGAGACCGCTCCAGAGTTAGCTGCTCGCATGTCGGAGTTGGGCGCTCCGCTTATGGCAGAAACGCTTCGCGGATTGGTGGCGGCCACGATTGTGCCGCGACGTCAGGCCCACGAACAGGCATCAAGCGCGCCCATGCTCAAGAAAGAAGACGGCCGGATCGATTGGTCGCGCCCCGCGCAGGAGATCTTCGATCGCATCCGCGGCTTCGCGCCCTGGCCGGGTGCCTACACCTCGTTCCGAGGGCAGTCTTGCCACATTTGGGGCGAACCGGCGTCTAATGATTTGGGCGGGGACGGCGCGGTTGCAGGCAAGGCTGCCATCCCCGGATCTCTGGTCGTTCTTAAGAGCGGGCAGAAGAATGAAGTGCTGGTTCATTGCGGCAGCGCAACCTATTTGCGGCTGCTTAGCGTCAAACTAGAAGGGCGCAAGCAGGTTTCCGCGGTTGAGTTTGCGAATGGCGCCCATTTGTGTACCAGCGAACACTTCGCCGAAAGCTAGTTTGCGCGCCGCCTAACGCTCAGGCATACTCAAAAATTGAGCTATTTAAGCATTAAACATCTGTTTGCGTCTGCAGCAGAAGCGGCAGCGGAAACACCAGCATCGGGAGCTCACATTCCATGAACAGTTTCAAGAAATCTCCATCGCGCGAGAGCTTTAGCAACCGTGCGAAGCAATTCTTGCGCTTTGCCGGCTGTTGGGCGCTGGCCGCGCAGCTCGCCACTTTGCCTCTGGCATCGGCGGCGAACGAATCTTCTGCGGCTGCAGGCGTTGATAAACCGGCGGCGAAAACCGTTACCGACCCGGTTATGAAAGTGATGCAGACGGAACTGGCGCGCGCGTCGACAGAGCTTGGGAAAACGGATTCGGGTCCCTACTACATGAGTTACACCGTGTATGACCAGAGCCTCGTGGTGCTGGTCGGGGCGTATGGAAGCCTGCTCACGAATGCTTCGCTGCAACGGCGCCAAGCTGACGTGGTGATGCGCGTGGGCGCGCCTGGTCTCGATAACACGCACGGGCAGAGCCGGTCCACGGGGATGACTTCGGGCACGCTGCCGATCGGCGACGATCAGGACGCCATCGCACGCGTGCTGTGGGAATTGAGCGACCGCGAGTACAAGCGCGCGGCTCCCGCATTTCTGAACGTAAGGACGAACACTGCGGTGCGCGCGGAAGAAGAGGACAAGTCGCCGGACTTCTCGAAAGAGGCGCCGGAAACACACTTGGTTAACGTGATGCCCCCGCCCGCGTTCGATCGTACTGCCTGGGGAGGCGAAGTCAGCCGCTTGTCGGGAGCTTTCCGGAAATATCCCGATGTTTATTTTGCGACCGTCGTCTTGCAGGTGACGGATTCAAATTCGCGAATGGTTTCGAGCGAAGGCAGCGCGATTGAATCTCCGAGCAACAGCACGCGGCTGATTATGGAAGCGCAAACGCGCGCGGATGACGGCATGGAGTTGCTGCGCGTTGAAACATTCCAGGCTCCTTCGGCGAGCGGCCTTCCCAGCGAAGCGGATCTCACTGCAAAGATCGCGAAGATGGCGGAAGACTTGAAGGCTCTGAAAAATGCTCCCGTGGCCGAGCCGTATGACGGACCTGCTCTGCTGAGCGGCCGCGCGGCGGCGGTCTTTTTTCATGAAGTGCTTGGCCATCGCCTCGAAGGACACCGGCAGCGCGATGAAGAAGAAGGACAAACGTTTACGAAGAAGGTCGGGCAGGAAGTTTTGCCGACATTTTTGAGCGTCACTGACGATCCGACGGTGCACGAGATGGCTGGCATGAAACTGGCGGGTTCGTATGCGTTCGATGACGAGGGCGTTCCGGCGCGGCGCGTCGAAGTGATTCAGAACGGGATTTTGAAAAACTTTTTGATGTCGCGGATGCCGATCAAGGATTTTGCGGAGTCCAACGGACACGGCCGCAATCAGCCTGGTTTGATGCCAACGGGGCGGCAGGGAAACTTGATCGTTACTTCCACGAAGAGCGTTCCGGAAGCGGAGATGCGGCAAAAATTGATCGATGAAGTCAAAAAACAGAATAAGCCTTACGGTTTGTACTTCGATGACATTCAGGGCGGATTCACGCTGACTACACGTTCTCTGCCGCAAGCTTTTCAGGTTCTTCCGGTGATCGTATATAAGGTTTATGCAGACGGACGGCCCGATGAATTGGTGCGTGGCGTGGACATTGTGGGAACGCCGCTTGCGGCACTGACTCGCATCATGCTGACGGGCGACCAGCAGCATGTGTTCAATGGCGTTTGCGGCGCGGAAAGCGGGCAAGTACCGGTGTCCGCGGTTGCACCAGCGATGCTGTTTTCGGAAATGGAAGTGCAGAAGCGGCAGCATTCGCATGATCGACCGCCGATCTTGCCGCCGCCCGGGTTTGATGATAGCGGGGCTGGAAAAACCGCTGCAAAAGGTGACCAAGCCAAGCCGGCGGTGAAGCCTTGAAAATTCTTCGCCTATTTACGAACACTTTTCTGACTGTTTCGCTGCTGTTTGGTGTGGCGCAGCTAAGGGCAGCTACGCACAACTCGGCTTCGAATAGCGCAGCGCGAAACCCTGGGCTGTCGCGGCCTTTCGTGTCGGAGCCGACTGTGATGGACAGTTCGGCGCCGCACCCATCCGCTGGGGGCGATGCGCTGCTTGAAGCGTTGCTCACCGAGCTGGACCGTTCGAAAGCCCAACTAAAGATCGAACAGGTGCAAGCGCCGTATTACATCGAATACCGCGTCAACGATGTGGACGATTACGATGCAGAAGCGGCGTTCGGCGCGCTTCGCGAAAGTCAGCGAGTTCGTCTGCGCATTCTGCGCGTGGTCGTGCGCGTGGGCGACTACAAGCAGGACAGCTATTTTGGCCAGGGCATGGGTGAGACGAATATTCTTCCGCTCGATAATGACCCCATCGCGCTTCGCCACCAGATCTGGCTGACGACCGACGAGGCCTACAAGGCCGCCGGGCAAGCTCTTGCGGACAAACAAGCGGAGATGAAGAGGTTTAGCGCGGATCCCAATCCGGTTGACGATTTTTCGAAGGAACCCGTCGTCAACGTACTTGATCCCATCGTTTCGCTGAAGATCGATGCAACCGCATGGAACAAGACGCTCGAGGACATCACCAATCTTTACCGGCAGTATCCGGAGATTCAGTCCGTCAGCGCCTCGGCACGTTTTTCGGCGGTGAATGAATATTTCGTCGATTCCGAGGGGACCGTTACGCGGAATGGCAAAACCACGTACAACCTGCAACTGAACAGCTCCGCGCAAGCCGAGGACGGTATGCGCGTGAGCCGCAACCCGTATTGGATGGTGGGGCGGGTTGAAGAACTCCCTGCACGCGAAAAATTGCTTGGCGATGCGAAGCTGGCGCTCGAAACGGTGATTGCACTTCGCAAGGCGCCGATCGTCGAGGAAGAGTATCGCGGGCCGGTTCTTTTCGCACCGGATGCGGCGAATGATGTAATCGCATCGCTGGTAGGGTCAAACGTAGTGGGCCGCAAGCCGCAGCCGGGCAGGCCGAACAGGACTGTGGGCGCGTTCGCGACCAGCTACAAAACGCGGGTGCTGCCGAGCTTTCTTACGCTGATCGACGATCCGACGCTGAAAGATTTTCAGGGTCACAGCCTGGTCGGCAGCTATGACATCGACAATGAAGGCGTGAAGGCCAAGACCGTCAACATCATCGAAAGCGGGATGCTGAACAATTATTTGCTAGGCCGCCAGCCGGTGCGCGACTTCCCTGCTTCGAACGGACATGGCCGCGCCGCGCCTGGTTCGTTTCCTTCGCCGAGTCTTGGCGTGTTGCTTTTGAAGAGCGCGGAGGCGCAGTCGCCGGACGAACTGAAGAAAAAAATACTGCAAATGGTGACCGAGCAGGGCAAGCCGTACGCCTATCGCGTGGACACACTCGGGCCCGGCAATTCTCCGCGGCTTTTGTATCGCGTGTACCCGGACGGACATGAGCAACTGGTCCGCGGAGCGGTGTTTAGCGAGCTGGATGTACGCGCCCTGAGGAGCAATCTCATCGCTGTCGGAAACGACCCGCTGGTCAGCAACCGGAGCGGCGGTGTGCCTACGACTATCATCGCGCCTTCGCTGCTTTTCGACGAACTCGAAGTGAAGCGCGCGGATACAAGTAAAGATAAGTTGCCGGACTACCCGGCTCCCCCGCTCAAGAAATAGACTTGTCGAGGTTCGCCAACAATTATAGATATAGAGTTGCGCGGGTCACCAAGAAAAGCGGCAGCAGTCCACATAGCTGCTTCGCGATTTTTGTGGGACTCAACGACAAGTAAAAATATTTTCCGTCAGCTGGCTACCAGTCTTACACTTAGAGTTGCAACGAGAGACCTGGGATTGGCCAACTCTTATGACTCTCAGAGAACGACTGGAATGGGTAAGCCGGATGGCGCTGCTTGTGTTCATCCTGGCGGCGGCTGCATTTCTGAGCGCTATCACTGCGATGCGCATCGCCATTCACGGCCGCGAAGTGAACATGCCGAACCTCGTCGGCAAAAATGTCTCGGAAGCCAATGGGTTGCTGCGCTCTCGCGGGCTCGTGCTGCGTGTCGCGGACCACATCTATAGCGAGCTACCTATTAATGTCGTGGTCCGGCAGAGCCCGCCTCCCGGGATGCTCATGAAGGTTTCGCAGCAAGGGCACGTCGTTCTCAGCCTCGGCCAGCGCCAACTGCAAATTCCGCTGCTGGAAGGAAACTCGCTTCGCGCATCGCGGATTGAGCTGCTTCGTGCCGGGCTGCAAGTTGGAGAAGTTTCTGGGATCAGCACGCCGGACGAACCCCTGGACACTGTCATTCTGCAAACACCTCGCCCTGGCGGGGGGGCGGCGACTCCTCGCGTGGACGTGCTCGTCTCGCAAGGCCAGCGCGACTCCTATTTTGTTATGCCGCATCTCGTGGGGCTGAACGAAATCGACGCGCAGCACCGCATGGATGTCGCCGGGCTGCGCCGCAAAGTTAACTATGTCACGGCGCCGCAATGGCCACACGGCGCGGTGATCGACCAATCGCCGCTGGCCGGCCAGCGTATTTCTGCCTCGATTACGATCGATATTACTGTCGCGAATTAAGCAAACTTGTCCCCGGTTCGGGACGATTCCTGTCCACAACATCAAGGTCATTCTCTACGGCGTCGCGCCATCGAACGTCACGCGGAATGCGTACGCGTATTTGCCGGGAGGCTGGGACGGAAGTTGAATTCGCAGGCCAGCAGACTGTTGCTGGAACTTGACGTTCCCATTCGAACCAAGCAACGAGACAGAGGCAATTTTCTGGCCCTTCAGCGCGCTGCTTCCTAGCGCATGTATAACCGCCTCGCCGCCTGAAGGCCAGCTCAATTCAATCGCGTAGAGAGCGCTTCCTTTTGTGGTGAAGCGAAAATCCTCGGCGGTGTAGCCGGCGGTGTCGGTGTCGTGAAACGAGCCAGCGGCAACCTTTGTTGGCCCTTCGCCGTAAATTTTCCACGGACGCGTGCCGTAAATGGCTTCGCCGTTTACTTTTAGCCACGCGCCCACATCGCGCAAGACGGACTGCACTTCCTCGGGAATGGTGCCGTCTGAGCGCGGGCCGATGTTTAAGAGCAAGTTTCCATTTTTGCTGACGATGTCGATCAGTTGCTGGATGACGAACTGGGGCGTTTTGAATGTGTCGTCCTTGATGTAGCCCCAGGATTTGTTGCTGACCGAAGTGTCGGTCTGCCAGTAAAGGGGCCGGATGTCACCCAGCTGGCCGCGCTCCAAATCCAGAACAGCGCTGTGTTCTTGAATGGCGAAGTCTTTGTAATTGATGACGCCGACGTGATCGCCGTATTTCAGCGAGGTGTTGTAGTAGAAGGCAGCGAAACGCGTTAAATCTGGGCGCACGGATGCCTGTCCGATCCACCAATCGAAATACATAATGTCTGGATGATATTTCTCGACGATCTCAGTTGAGCGAGCCAGCCAGTCGGCGGTCCAGGCAGGGGAGACGTACGTAAAATCATTCGTTAACGGAGTTCCCTGCTTGGCTTCCAGCCAATTGTGAGCCGGGCCGTAAAACGCGGCATAAGTTGGATCGTTGATGTCGGAGGCGATCTGGCGCCCTACCCCGAGAAAAAAATTATGTTCCACGCGATGGGATGACGTGCCAAAGTGCAGGCCTTCCGATCTGACGGCCTTTGCCAATTCCCCGATTACATCGCGGTGTGGCCCCATTTTCGCGGCCGTCCAATCGCTCAATCCGCTGTCGTACATCGCGAAGCCGTCGTGGTGTTCTGCCACGGGTACGACGTATTGTGCACCGGCTTCTTTGAAGAGGCGCGCCCAGGCGGCCGGGTCAAAGTGCTCGGCCTTGAACATCGGCACGAAGTCCTTGTATCCAAATTTATCGACCGGGCCGTACGTTGCGACGTGATGCTTGTATTCGTCAGATTCCGGGCGGTACATATTTCGCGGGTACCACTCGTTGCCGAACGCGGGAACGGAATAGACGCCCCAGTGAATGAAAATGCCGAATTTCGCGTCCTTATACCACTCTGGGACTTCGTACTTTTGAAGAGATTCCCAATCGGGGCGGTACGGGCCTACATGGCTAGCGCGATCCACTTCCTTCAGGAGTGCGGCCCGGGGGTCATCATATTTTGCACTGGCGTGCTGCCAGGCTTGGTCAACCTCTTTTGGATCTTGAGCGGCTGTGGGAGCCGTCGAAGAGGACGATGTTTGCGCGTGCGTCATCGAAGGAAGAAAGGCAAATGTTCCCCCCGATAACCCCACGGCGACAATTAAACGCAATGTGTACGCAGTCTTTAGCGAAAACATATGCCTCCGTCATTTCGAGAACAGATGAACTACTTACTTAGAATTTCCATCGCCGTCAATACATAAATCCCTGCGCGCAAACATTGTTCCCGTGTTTCAATGGCATTGGCTGCGGTACCTGGACAGGTCTATGGGATCAAATCAAATTCAGCATGTGTTTGTGCTCATGCTGGAAAATCGTTCGTTCGACCACTTGCTGGGATTTTCGGGGTTGCTGGGAACGGATGCCGCTACCGGGGCACCGACGAAAATCGATGGTCTGAGCGGGGCCGAGTCCAATAGCTTCAATGGTCAAACTTTTCCAGTCACGCAAGGATCGCTGTTTCGAATGCCTGCTGACCCCGGACACGAATTTGCAAACGTATTGGCACAGTTGTGCGGGCCATCGGCTACCTACCCGAACTCTGGGCCGTATCCGGCGATTGACAATAGCGGGTACGTAGATTCGTACGTGGCGAGCGGCGGCAGCAGCAATCCAGCGGATTTAATGAAATGCTTCACAGCTGCGCAGCTTCCCGTCTTGAACGCGCTGGCCAATGAATTCGTCGTGTGCGACAACTGGCACGCGTCCATGCCCGGACCCACCTGGCCCAACCGTATGTTCGTACATGCAGCATCGTCGGGAGGCCTCGATCACAGCCCGACAACTTCTGAAATTCTGGAATGGGAGACCCTCGATGGCTTTAGTTTTGCGAATGGATCCATTTTCGATGCGCTGAAGCGAAAAGGAATCACGCGGTGCCTCTATGGCGGTGATGACTTTCCGATGGTCGCTGCGCTAAAGGGCATCCAGTTGGGAGATATTCGACAGTTCAGCGATTTCGCTGGAGATCTGGCGAAAGCGAACTTTCCTTTCAGCTACGTGTTCATCGAGCCCAGCTACGATGTTTTGAATGACTACAAGAGTGGCACGTCGCAGCACCCCTTGGCGGACATCACGCAGGGCGAAGCTCTCATCAAGGCTACGTATGAGGCGATACGCGGTTCTGCCGTTTGGGCGAGCAGTCTCTTGATCATCACTTGGGACGAGCACGGCGGATTTTACGACCATGCCATTCCACCGGCTGCCATGGCGCCCGGAGATACAGCGCCGAACTCCAAGTACAATCAAGCTGGATTTACATTCGAACAGTACGGCCCGAGAGTTCCGGCAATTGTCATCTCTCCCTTAATTCCTCGGAACCTCATCGATCACCGCCTTTACGATCACGCTTCCATTCCGGCGACGATCGAGGAAATCTTCGGGTTGAACGCGATGACCAATCGGGACGGGTCTGCTAACCGTTTGACCGCATTGGCGACACTTGCGGCTCCAAGACTGGATGCTCCGGCCACTCTGCCCTCGCCTGCGGATTCTGGAGCCGGACTTTCGCACGCTCTTGCATTGCTGCCAAGGCCAGCGGCGGAGGTCGTTGTCTGTGTCGCGACCGGCCGACACGGTGAATCAGGGCAGCCTTCCGGCGATTCTTCAGTCGGCGCTGCATCAGGATTTGGCGGTTTCGCCGCCGGAACAGCGAGCTGCGATTCTGGCGCGCGTCAGATCGATAGAAACTCGCGAACAGGCACGGGAGTATATGCAGGAAGTCCGGCGAAAGATCGCGGCCTCGGGTAAGCGGGGCAAAAAACTGGAATGACATGTTGGAAGGACAGTTGGAAGGACGCATGTTTCTTGCAGTAGGATTGGTTCGGTTTGCGCTTGGATGAAACGCGGGAGGCAGCGTGGAGACGCTTCTTCAGGATTTGCGATACGGGATTCGGATACTGGCGAAGTCGCCGGGATTTGCGTCCATTGCGATTTTGACGCTGGCGCTGGGCATTGGCGCGAATACGGCGCTATTTTCCGTGGTGAACGGCGTGCTGCTCAATCCGCTAGCTTATCCACAGTCCGGGCAGCTCGTAGCGATTTATGGAAAGACTACCGGATTCGCTAACGCGCCAATCAATTACTTGAATTTTCAGGATTGGCAGCGCGAGACGCAGGCGTTTTCGTCCCTGGCGATATACCGGAACCAGGATTACAACTTTATCGGCACGGGCGAAGCGGAGCGGCTGACCGGTTACATGATTTCTGCGGACTTTTTTTCGACGCTGGGGACGATGCCCGTGCTTGGACGAAGCTTTCGGGCTGAAGACGATCAGGTAGGAGCGGCGCCGGTAGTGATTCTGGGCGGAGGATTTTGGAAGCGCAGATTCGGGGCTTCGCTGGAAATTATCGGAAAGCCGATGCTTCTGAACGGGACGTCTTACACGATCGTGGGCGTGATTCCGGCGGGGTTTACTTTTTATGGGCGCGACCGTGATGTCTACACGCCCATCGGGCAGTGGACGGATGTAAATTTTCGAGACCGGCGCGTAGACGTGAGCTCACACGGGATCGGGCGGCTGAAGGCTGGCATAACGCTGGAACAGGCGAAAGCCGATATGGATGGTATTTCCCAAAATCTCGCTCTGGCGTACCCGGAGGCGGATAAGAACGTCGGCATCAAGCTCGTTTCCATGAAGGAAGATATTGTCGGAAACGTGCAACCATTTCTGATCGTGCTGCTTGCGGCGGTTGGATTCTTGCTGTTGATTGCGTGCGTGAACGTTGCGAATCTTCTGCTGGCGCGATCGATGGGACGGTCGCACGAGTTTGCGATTCGCGCGGCGATGGGAGCGAGCCAGGGGCGCGTGCTTCGGCAACTTTTGAGCGAAAGCATTCTGCTGGCTGGCTTGGGCGGCGCACTGGGACTCTTGCTCGCGGTGTGGGGAACGAAGGCGGTGCTTGGCACTTTGCCTGGGGCTTTGCCGCGCGCGAACGAAGTTTCGCTTGATTCGCGCGTGTTGCTTTTTGCGATGGGGCTGTCACTGTTTGCGGGAATTGTTTTTGGACTGGCGCCCGCGCTGAAAACGTCTCGCGTGAATTTGGAGGGGATCCTCAAGGAGAGCGGACGCGGTTTGAGCGGGGCGCGGCACGGGTTGCAAGGAGTTTTTGTAGCGGTCGAAGTGGCGATGGCTTTGGTTTTGCTTGTGGGCGCGGGACTGATGGTTCGAAGTCTCACGGCGCTATGGCGCGTCGATCCCGGGTTCAACCCGAGCCACGCTATCACGTTTACTTTGTCGTTGCCAGGTGGCTCCGGAGCGAGCTCGGCTGAAACGCGGGCGCGGCTGCGCCAGTTTGACGACAAAATGCATAGCATACCCGGCGTGCAAGCGGTTTCGGTGACGCTCGGCTCGCGGCCGATGATACATAATTCCTCAGAACCCTTCTGGATTGAGGGCCAGCCAAAGCCTGCGAACTTGCCAGAGATGCACCAAGCGATGTTTTATCTCGCTGAAGCCGGGTTCCAACAAGCCATGGGAGTGACGCTGGAGCGCGGGAGATTTATCACGCCGCAGGACGACGAGCATGCGCCGGTGGTGGTGGTGATCGACGACGTTTTCGCGCGGACTTATTTCCCGAACGAAAACCCTATAGGCAAGCGGCTCAATCTCGCGGGCTTTGGCGTGCAGGCTGAGATCGTTGGGGTGGTCGGCCACGTAAAGCAATGGGGACTTGACGCGGACTCGAAATCGGCGATAGAGGCGCAGTTCGATTACCCGTTCATGCAGCTTCCGGAGAAGCTGATGGCGCTGGCGGCGAATGCGGTGGCTGTTGTGCTGCGCACGGAAGGCGATCCGACTGCTGTGATGGCATCGGTGCGGCGAGCCGTTGCGGAAATCGATTCTCGCGAAGTGGTCTACAACGTTCAGACGATGAATGAAGTGGTTTCCAATTCGTTTGCTGCGCGGAGGCTGTCGATGATGCTTCTCGGCGTGTTCGCGGGGCTGGCGCTGGTGCTCGCGTGCGTCGGAATCTACGGTGTGATTTCGTATCTGGTGGGCCAGCGGACGCACGAAATCGGAGTGCGTGTGGCGCTGGGCGCGCAACGGAACGATGTGCTGCGGCTGGTGCTCGGGCACGGGGCGCGGATGGCGCTCATCGGTGTTGCGGTCGGGATTGGATTTGCGCTGGGTTTGACGCGGCTGATGGCCAACCAACTTTTCGGTGTCAGCGCGCACGACCCGCTGACTTTTGGCGGGGTGGCTGTGCTGTTGATTATTGTGGCCGTCGCGGCATGCTATATCCCGGCGCGGCGCGCCATGCGCGTTGATCCGGTGGTCGCACTGCGGCACGAATAATTTTTCGAGCAAATCGCGCGCAATTCTTCCTGACAATAACCTCGCAGAAACACGGCGGCTTCCTAACTCGGAAAAGAGTGGCTCATCTTCGGATTTTGGGCAAAAAAGATGCCGCTAGTGCCATGCGAGGGCCTATTTGCAACACAACTACGTGTAACCCAACTTTATTGTTCGCATAGCGCCAAAGGGGTATGATGCGCGAGTCGGAGCCTCGAAGCGAAAATACCGGAAAAGGACAACCCGTTCCAAGTCCAGCTCCGGCTCGAATGACTTCGCCGAATACTGTGGTCTGATCTGCCGACATTCCGGAGGTTCTCGCCATGCGATTCCTCGCAACTTGCCTGCTCTGCATGATTTGCCTCGCCCTTTGCGCGCGCCCTTTGCAGGCGCAGGAGCAGAGGCGGCTGATCACAGAAAAGATCGACGAATCGAAATTGGTTACGCTCGGCGGCAATACCACGCCCGCGGCAACACGCGCGGAGTTCGATCGCGGCGCCGTGCCGGATGAGTTTCGCTTCGAGCATTTGCTGCTGCTACTGAAGCGCGACCCGGACACAGAAGCTCGGCTGAAGCAGCAGATCGATGCGATGCACGATCCAAGTTCACCTCAATTTCATCGATGGCTAACGGCCGAGCAATTCGGCACGCGCTATGGTGTGCACCCGCAAGATAGCGCAGCAATCCAGGAATGGCTGAGATCCCACGGATTCACCGTGAACCAGGCGTACAAGAACGGTTTGCTGCTGGACATAGCAGGCACGGCGAGACAGATCCGCGAGACGTTTCACACGGAAATGCACAACCTGGTGCTGCCCAATGGCGAGAAACACGTTGCCAATAATCGCGATCCGCAAATTCCCGCGGCGCTGGCTTCCTCGGTGGAAGGAATGCCGCTGCACGATTTCTTCCGCAGGCCGCGGATCACCAAAATGAAACCGGTTTCCTTCGATCACGAAGCCGGGAAGTGGCAGCCACACTTCACGCTCCCCTACCAGGGCACGGACTTCTTCGTCGTTGCCCCTTATGATTTCGCAACGATCTACAATCTTACACCGCTGTGGAATCAGGGATTTACGGGCAAGGGCGTGACCATTGCGACCGTCGAGGACACCAATCTTGCGCATCCGAGCGATTGGTCCACTTTCCGCAAGACGTTCGGATTGGACGGCTTTAAGCAAGGCAACTTCAAGCAGATTTACCCTAGCTGCAAGAATCCAGGTCAGAATGGCGATGAAATCGAAGCAGCCCTGGATGTGGAATGGGCCAGTGCCGCTGCTCCCGACGCGAATGTCGAGCTCTTTGCCTGCCCCAATACGGATACAACTTCGGGTCTGGACACGGCGATTATCAACCTTCTCGAGACGGATCCGCCGGACATTATTTCCGACAGCTACGGCCTCTGTGAAACAGTAACTGGTCAAGCCGAAGTCGCTCTGGAAAACTTTGAAGCTGAATTCGCGACCATCGAAGGCGTGACTTTCTTTATCGCGCAAGGAGATACCGGTGCGGACGAATGCGCTCCCATCGAAACGACCGCCTATTCGACGCTCGGAATCAACAGCGGCGACAACACTGCGACGGCGTTTGCCGTCGACGTGGGCGGCACCGATTTTATGGCCCAGTACAATCAGGACACGAGCGGCGTGCCGATTTCGAATTATTGGAACGCAACGAACAATCCAAAAACGCTGGCCTCGGCGCGTTCCTACATCCCTGAAATTCCGTGGAATGACGGCTGCACCAGCCAGCTCATTTATAGTGATCCATTTATCGGACCGTTCACGCAATCTTTCGGTCGCACGGGATTTTGCAATTCGGCGGTAGGGCAGGAATTTTTCCTCGACTATTACGCAGGCAGCGGAGGCCCGAGCACGTGCTTTACGGGTACGCCTTCCATTCCCGGCGTCGTCAGCGGTTCTTGCAAGGGCAATCCCAAGCCTTCGTTTCAACTTGGAGTACCCGGCGTGCCGAATGACGGACTGCGCGACCAGCCGGATCTTTCCTTGTTCGCCGCAGACGGCATATGGGGCAGCTTCTACGTCGAGTGCCTTTCGGACACCAAGCAAGGCGGCACGGCCTGCACCGCGGATAACGATGCTTTGCTTCTGGGAGGCGGCGGCACGTCTTTCGCCTCGCCAGCCATGGCAGGCATTCAAGCGCTGATCAACCAGCAATTCGGACGGCAGGGCGACGCCAACTACGCTTACTATTTTCTCGCCGCGCAACAGTTTCGCGAACAAGGCGCTTCGCGCTGCAACGCTAGCCAGACCAACGGAAGGCTACCGGCCGCCAACTGTGTTTTCAACGACGTCACGGCGGGCGAGATAGACGTTCCTTGCGGTCAAAACGTGGATGGTCACTTTTACGATTGCCATGGCGCCGATACGCAAGATGTCGGGGAGCTTTCTATTTCGAACAAAAGGGATGCCCCTGCCTATCCGGCAACAGCTGGGTACGATCTGGCCACCGGACTCGGCTCGGTAAACGCTACAAATCTGTTCTATGCGTGGACGTTGTTCTTGGGGCGGCCGTAGCCGAATTATTCGGTGTCGAACCAAAACCGTGGGCGGCAGCGGGGAATGCTGTTCGAGCGGAAGCGCTTGTTGGAGTGCGCGTTCCTTTGGCGGCTCGCGGCTCTACTAACGGCAGCTTACGGTTTCCAATCTGGGTGGAGCACACTAACTAAAAGGTCCCGGTTTCGCCTGCTGTGATTGACTTTGCCCGCCCAAGCGTCAGAATGAAAGTCCCTTCGGAAGTTGTTCCCCTGGCAGGGCTGTCCTCTCCAGTCAAAAGCCAAGCGCAAGAGCTGTGCAGGCAGCTGTTAAGGCGCGTTTCGCATTTCCTTAGCAGGACTCAGAGGAAATCATGAAAACCAATCGAGGGGATGATAAACCGATAGAAGTTCTCCTGGTGGAAGACAGTCCCGGCGATGTACGGCTAACCCAGGAAGCTTTCCGCGATGCGAATAGTTGCATCTATCTGCATGTGGCCAACGACGGCGTGGAAGCCATGGCTTTTCTGAAACGCGAGGGAGTTTTAACTCACGCCCCTCGCCCAGATTTGATCCTGCTGGATCTCAACCTTCCGAAGATGGACGGCCGGCAAGTTCTGGCAGAAATCAAGAAGGACGAAAACCTGAAAACGATCCCCACCGTCATTCTCACCACCTCCGAAGATCAGCGAGATATTTTGAAAAGCTATGAGCTGCTGGCGAACTGTTACCTAACCAAGCCCGTCGAGCTGGACCAGTTCGAGAGCTTGGTGAAGAGTATCAATGAATTCTGGCTGACCAGGGTCAAGTTGCCGCAACAGGCAGCGAACTGAATCTCCGGTTAGCGCAACCGGACACACAAGGGAAATAGGCATGCCGTTGGCGTGCCGCGGATTCGTGGTCAAGGAACCAACAATCGAGGAGCGCAGTGTCCATGTCTACAGAAGTTCTCTTGGTGGAAGACAGTCCAGGCGATGTCCGCCTGACGCGAGAAGCCTTTCGCGACGCAAATCAGTCCATCCATTTGCACGTGGCCGCGGATGGTGTGGAGGCCATGGCTTTTCTGAGGCGCGAAGGCGTTTACACTAACGCGCCGCGCCCTGACCTTATCCTGTTGGATTTGAATCTGCCGAAAATGGATGGCCGACAGGTCCTCGCCCTTATCAAGGCGGACCCTAGATTGAAAACAATTCCCACGGTCGTGCTGACCACTTCCGAGTTGGAAGCGGATGTCGCGACAAGCTACCAGCTTCAAGTGAACTGCTACCTCAGCAAGCCCGCGCAGTGGGATGCCTTCGCGACGCTCGTCAAGAGCGTGATTGATTTCTGGCTCACCAAAGTCAAGTTACCGCAGCAGGCGGACGCCGGTGATCGAGCGAGTGTTTGATTTACGGTTTCGCGCGAGAAGGGGAATCCTTCCCGAAATTCCATCAGCAATTCCCAGATAAACAGTGCGAGCGGGATTCAGCGAGTGATACCGGACTTGGCATGCTGCTCGTCCGTGAAACACATCTTGTGTGTCCGGCAGTCCTTATCAACCGTAACTACTGGAGCGGACTCCAGGATTTGCATTCCGAAGCGGTAGCCGGAACGGATGGAGGAGAAGTGGTCTTGTAGCGAATGATGCCATCGGACGTTGAACAAAAGCTTCTCGCTCCCGTGTTGTCATTCGCCGGAGTGGCGACTGTTAGATATGCGTCGCATTTGTGCAGCTTGCAGACCGCTTTGACACGGAAGAGATATCCAGACTTCGTGCACCATGCCTCGCCAGTGCAACTTTCATTGCCCAGAGTCTCATCCAGCAGGCCCGCGTGTTCGGGCGAATCGGCCTTGGGGTTCCGGGGATCTAATCCGAGCGTGGCAAGATCGGGCGCGTAGCCTCTTTTGGGATACGCACTCAAATAGGTAATCTCGGCAGTGTTGACCGTGCGCATGCTGCCAACCGCGCTCGCTTCATTGGCAGCCATTTTCGAGCGAAGCAGGTTGGGAATCGCGATGGCTGCAACGACTGCAACCGCGCCGAAATCATAAGCACCGTTGGTACTCGATTCGCGAATCGCGCTCTCCTCGCCATAAACGGAAACCACCGCTGGCAAGATCTGTTTGGTGTTCTGCGCAAGCGAGCGTGCCAATTCTGGCGCAAATGGACGCAACTGCCAAGATGCGATGGCGGCCGGGTCCTGGTAGATCAAGGCAGAAGCTTCTAGCGGATGGCCCGGAGGAAGGGACGCGAGGAACGCTTTGGACTTTGCCAGCGACTCACCCGCCTTATGCTGGCGAACTGCTTCGGCGACTGTCTCGCGGCTTGGGCCCAGGACGAGATGCCCATCCACAAAGGCGTAGTCGACTTCGTACGGTGGCGTGGAAGAAGGAATGTGGACGGTCGAGTAAGAGACTCCGTCTTCGTCGAATTTCTCGGCTTCCATATGCGCTGCGACCAGCAACTTCGTTAGCGTTTGCTGTAAATGGATGGTATCTCGAACGCTGAGGATGGCCTTCCATACGGGCTGTGGTGGACCGACACTGTCCATTTCCAGCGTAACCTCACCTCCCAAAGTGCTGAGCAGATCGTCTTTCAAACTGAGATTCAGCATTTTTTCAAACGCGGGTAGAGAGGCGAATGGACTCGAACTGGGATTGGTGTACATCCCCTTCACATCTTCGAATATTTGTGCGGGGCTTACGAGCATAACAGTGGTTGCGATGACGGCCTTCGGAGAAACAAAATCCAAACCGGTCAAAGGTCCAGTCTTCGCCAGCCAGGAAGCTGCTCCGTGGCGGGGAGAGTTGAAGCTCAGCTCAGTTTGACTGACGGTCTTCGAGTCCACAGTTTTGTGTTCCCAGATCAAATATTTTGCGTCGGCAAATCCGCTGCGCTGGAAGCTGGTGTCCTGCCTCACGCCAGGCGGAGTTTGCTCGATGATTTTGTGCAGATCGGCGGCCGCCAAGACGGTGGTTTCAGAGGCATACTCCTTTGCGATTCGCTGGGCAAAGGGAGTGGAGAGAAATTCCCGGCTGTGGCTGGTGAGGCGAGCATTGAAAGTTGCGCAACGTGGCGAGATCCATGGCTGCGACGACGTAGTCGGGACGCACCAGCACGAGGAGGTCTTTGGGCGCGCCAGCGTCCTTTGCAGCGGCGAGATCCTGCAAATCTAAAATGTGAACACCCTGCTTCGACTCTCCGCCAAGTTGGGTAATCTTATCCTGGAGAAACTTTTTCAGACCGGGTTTCCGCAGCTCCGAAACGACGAGCAGCTTCGGCTCCTGGCCTTCGAACGAGACGGAAACGACAATTTCATCGCCGAGGAATTGCTGGAATTGAACGAATTGATCGAGGGAGTCTTCAATTTTGGGGCCGGCAGTGGCCAGATCGCCGCGTTGCCACCACTCGCGGAGTACCGCGCTCTCCTGGAGTTCCTGGCGGAAAATCTTCAGAGCCTGCTGGGTGGCGTCGCCATAATTGGGAAACGCGGCGTAAGACATTGTAGATGCTGGCAGAAGAGGCAGGAGTCGACTTTCGCTCCGTGGGGCCGGAAACTGGATGTCCTTTTGGAGCTTTTCGTATAGCCGGCCAAACTCAGCAACCAATTCAGGATGCTTCTTCAGGTCCTCAGCCAAGGGCGTTGCGGGTTGTTGGGTTGCCGGGGCGGACTGAGCAAAACCAGAGGAGACCGCGATAAAGGTCGCCGCGATAGCGGCCGCAAATCTGAGGCAATTACACGCTTTTTGCTGGGGAATGTGCGCGAATCCCATCCGTTTTTCCCTCCGTCATCGGTTGAGATTCAGGATAGGACGCGCGACGTGCTATTGCCACCATAAGACGCGGCGAAAGTCCCCGCGGTGCCGCTAGAGTAACTGTCCTTTGGGACGGCTGCATTTTTGTATTCCCTGGTTCACAAATCGCCGATTGCACTCCCCCCAACCTACTCCTCGCGCGATGCTTCTTTTGGAATGTGCGCTTGCAATTCTAGGCCGTTGGTGCGAGTTTACAGCCATGGACAGACAACTCAACCGTCGTAACTTTCTGCTCGGAGCAGAGGCCATTGTGGTGGCGGGCTTGCTGAATCGCGCGTACGCACATGTCTCGCCCCAAGACGTAGCCGGAGACGAGAATTACTGGAAGACCATCCGCGAAGCATATGGACACGACCCGACCCTGCTGAATCTCAATAACGGCGGAGTGGCGCCGGCGCCGGCAGCGGTTCTCGATGCGGAGATTGAAGCTATACGTTACAGCAACCAACTGCCCAGCTACCGCATGTGGCACGACCTGGAACCAAAGATCGAAGACGTGCGGACGCGGATGGCGCGCATGTGGGGCGCCGATCCGGAATGTATTGCCATCACGCGGAATGCGAGCGAATCGCTGCAGATCGCGCAGTTTGGGATAGATCTTGCGCCGGGCGATGAAGTCCTCACAACGTCGCAGGACTATCCTCGGATGATCACTGCGTGGGAGCAGCGCGGGCGGCGTGAAAAAATTGTGCTGAAGCAACTGGATTTCGCCGTGCCGGTAACCAATTCCGCTGATTTAGTGCGCCTGTTCGAACAGGGGATCACGCCGCGCACACGCGTCATCCACGTATCGCAGGTGGGATTCATGACCGGCCAGAGGTTTCCTGTGAAGGAGATCTGTGCGCTGGCGCGCGCGCGCGGCATTACCAGCATCGTGGACGGCGCGCATGCTTTCGCGCACGTGCCCTTCCAGTTCACCGACATCGACTGCGATTTTTATGGCGCGAGCCTGCACAAGTGGCTGTCGGCGCCGATCGGTACGGGCATGTTATATGTGCGAAAGGATCGCATCGAAAAACACTGGGCACTGATGGCTGCGCCGCCGTCGATGGACAAAAATATCCGCAAGTACGAGGAAATCGGCACGCATCCCGCAGCGATGCACAATGCCACTCTGCAAGCGCTGGAGTTTCACGAGCAGATCGGCGCGGAGCGAAAATACGCGCGGCTATGCTACTTGAAGAATCGCTGGGCCGGGCGATTAGCTAAGGTGCCTGGCGCCAAAGTCCTGGTGAGTTTGGATCCACAGCAGTCTGGCGCGTTCGCAACGATTCACTTCGATACCATCGAGCCTGGAAAACTCGGCGATGCGCTGTTTAGCAAGTACAACATTTTTGTCACACCCATCAACGCGCCATTCCTGAATGGGATTCGCGTCAGCGCCAATGTTTACACATCAACCGCGGAGATCGATCGGTTCTGCGATGCGGTGGAAGCGGTCGTGCCTCGCGCCTGAAGGCCAGGCGTGGCGATAGATAATCACAAGAAAACTTCGGTTCGAAGGTCACAACGCTTTACGCGCGGATCTACCGAATGTCCACTTCGTGGAACCCAAAGCCCTTCAACATGCCCGAAATCGTGTTTCTCGCGTTATCAGCGGCGAGCTTGAGAATGCCATCTTGAAGCGCAGCTTGCAGGAGTTGGCGTTCGGCTTCTTCGCGCACTTCGCTTTCGAGGTTGGGATCAGGGGATGAGAAGAGGCCGGTGTCGCGCGAATAGACTCGCGTCCTGGCGTTATCGATTCGCGTACTCAGAACTTCCGCCGCTGGCAAATGAATCGAGACTTTCTGCCCTTGTAGCTGGACGTCACCGGGTTGCAAACCCGCGAGATTGATGCCCCCGACGACTTCTCCGTGCACCACGAGCAGGAGACGGTCACCGGCCAGAAATTTCGGCAAATAATCGTTGCCGTGCTCGCCCGAAATAATCTTGTCCATCGTGTAGCTTACTGTTTCCAGCCGCTGAAGTTGCTGAATCTGATGAACCACGGTGGGCTGATCCACATTAATTCTTGTTTTTCCGTCGTGCAACATACCCAACAGGTGCAACAGCCCGAGGCCGGTCGACAGCCACACCAGCGCACCTATCAAGATGATCGTGAGAACTGCACCAACGAGGGCTCCCAGGATCCAGCGGTACAGGCCGCGCGAGTTTCCCCGCGCTACAAGAGGTGGTGGTCCGTTGGTGAGTGGCGCGTTTTCCGTCGTCATCTGGCCGTCCAGTAGACTTAGTGTAGACCAAGCCAAAAGCCATTGCCCAGATTCCTTCGGGCTACGATTGGGCCCGCCAAATCGGGATTAGTGGGAGTCACATTAGTGCGAGTCACAAGGGAAAGCGGCAGCAGAGCTGCCGCACTCCAGATCATAGCTTCATGCCTTGCGGTTCGCCCGCACCCATGACAGGATCATTTGAGGGATACGCAAAGCAGGTAAACAAGGTCATGACCACTCCGACCGATCAGCCGATCATTTTGACGAACGTCGAGGATATGACTCCTGTTCAGCGACCCTCGCGCAAACGCCAGGCTGTCGCTTTCTTGATTGCCGCGGTCTCTGATTTTTTTTCGTTCTGGACCGTGCTTGCGCCGCCCATGCAGTGGGTGATTGACCTGGTAACGGCGTTACTCCTGTTTTTAGTCCTCGGGCGTCGATGGGTGATTTTGCCGGGCTTGGTTGCGGAAGCCATCCCGGGCATGGGCGTCTTCCCCGTGTGGGTTCTCGTGGTTCTCTCCCTCATCGTTTACGACGATATCAAAGCTCGCAAGCACTAAGCCTCGATCAAGAACCATCCGCCTCTTTCTATGCATCAGCGCACTTTCCTCCGCGCCACTTCCCTACCCTTGCGGACAGGACTTTAGCACTCCGTACCAGATGGCCTCTTTCGCGCCTCACGTCCAGTTACGTGGACACGCTGCGCTGCCTAGAGTGGAAGCCTCACCAGCCTAAGAATAGTCATCAGGGGGGTGCATCCGTGAAAAAAACGATCTCCGTTTTCTTCGTTGCGGTATTGCTCTTGGGCCTCGAAATAGCTCATGCGAACGACAAACGCGGCGCGCTTCCCTCGAAAGTGCTCTCCGCCAGAACAATCTACGTAGATAACCAGACCAACGACGCCGAGATTCAGAATGACGCGCTTGTCGGCCTAACCAAGTGGGGCCGATTTGAAATTGTGGACTCCGCGCAGAAAGCGGACGTAGTGCTTAGGTTTTTCGGCAGCAGCATGGTGAAATTCGTTCCCGGAGGCGCGGCTGCCACTACCTACAATCCAAAACCGGTGAGTGACAAGCCCGCGACAGGTGAAGAACTTGCTCCTCCTGGCTGCACGAGGATCACCATGGTCGAACCGAAGAGCGGAACGATCCTGTGGTCAGATGTCAGAAAGACGTCCAGCCCGCAAGAAAAGAGCCGGCTGCTCGAAGGGCTGCATGACGCCGTTGATCAACAGGAAAAAACGCATGGGAAGTAAATTGTAGAGATCGAGCGGCAGGCTAGTTTAGAAGGAAGGCGAGCGCGCCGCGCGGAATCATCCGACGCGTTTTTGATTGCTCCGGGCGGCTTCGTCGAGCCAGCGATCGAGAACCGGCTGGTATTGCGCGTCCGTCTCAAGGAATACGACGCCGGCGCCCATATTGGGCTGGGCATAGACAATTTTTGATTTTGCCTCGAAGAAGGCGTCGCCCGCAGAAATCTTGACCAGCACGAGGGTTCCCACCGGAAACGGATTCATCATATCCAGGTAACAGCCGTAGAGACTCAACTCGCTGACGCGCGTGGCGATGCGCACATCCGAGGTCTGCTCAATGAGCTCGGCGCTGGCGATAAACGTATATCTAGGTGTGCGACGGCGTTCTGAACCCAATGAGTTGCCTCCGGCAAGATGTCCCTTTCTTAGATGGTACGACGGAATGCGGGAATGTTGGTCGCGAGTCGCCCAAATCGTAACTAGCCGAAGAAAAGTTGCTAAACGTGGGGAATTACTCGTCGCGAAGAGCCACTATTGGATCGAGACTAGACGCACGCAACGCGGGCAGCCAGGACGCGGTGGCGGCAAGAAGGAAGAAAAGTACCGCCATGGTCGTGTAGGTTGCAGGATCGCTGGCCTTCACGCCAACCAACATCGTGGTCATGCCGCGGGTCAGGAAGAAAGCGAAAATCAGGCCCGCGGCAATACCGATGCCAGCAAGGAAGAGCCCCTGGCCCACGACGAGTTTGAAAATATTATTGGACTGAGCGCCCAAAGCCATGCGAATGCCTATTTCAGCAGTGCGCTGCCGCACCACGGTCGCAAGCACTCCGTAGAGTCCGACGCCGGCGAGCAACGCCGCGATTACCGCGAACGATCCAATGAGCAGTAAGGAAAAGCGCGTGCCCGCTTGGGCCTTTTCCATCACGGCATCCATGGGCTGCATCTCCGTGATTAAAAGGTGCGGATCGAACTGTTTGAGCGTGGTGCGAACGTCGTTCGCAAACTTCGCTGGATCGGTGCCCGTTCGGAGGGCCCAGCGATCGGTCGCGCCATAGCCGATGTAAGCGTCGGTAAAATAAACTTGCTCGCGTCCCGGCTCACTCAGCGATACGCCGCGCTCGTGGGCAACGACACCAATGATTTCGACCCATACAGGCTCGGGCGTTTGAATGCGAATAAGAATGCGTTTGCCAATCGGGTACTGCCCTGGATAGGCACGATCCGCCAGGATTTTATCGATAACGACTTGCGTGTGGCCCGGCTGGTTGTCCTCTTCAGTGAATGTACGGCCCTCGAGCAGAGGTGTGTGCATCGTTTCGAAGTAGCCGGGAAGCACGATGAGAGGATCGACCGCTTTATATCTGCTTGCGTCGGTGAGGGCTTCTTCTGTGCCCCAGCGAATCGGACTGTATCCACCTGTAAGCGGGAATGGGCTTGCAGCCGTTACGCTTTGAACTCCGGGGATGGCGCGAAGGCGTTCTTCGAGCTGGCGTGTCGCGACGGCGCGTTCTTCCGGCTTCTCTAGAAATCGATCGGACTGAACCTGAAACGTGAGCAGGCCATGCGGATTGAACCCCGGATCGATGCGCTGCAATTCGAGAAAGCTGCGGACCATAAGTCCCGAGCCGATGAGCAGTACATAGGCGAGAGCGACTTCGAGGCCAACAACGATCTTGCGCGAGAGACCTCCTCTGGAAAGGCCTTCGCTGCGGCTCGTGCCGCGCAGGACAATCATCACGTCGGGACGAGCCGCGCGCCACGCCGGCGCCAACCCAAAGATTGCGGCAGCAACGAGGCTCGAGATTACGGTGAAGATCAGCACGGTTGAATCAATTTGGATGGTATCGAGGCGGGGGAGATGCGCGGGGGCGATGGCAAGCAATTCGTGAATTCCGAACCACGCGATGCCGAGCCCGCCTATTGCGCCGATGGTGGCTAACAGCAATGCTTCGGAAAGGATTTGGCGGGCGAGATCCCATCTACTGGCACCGATCGCCGTGCGAATGGCAAGTTCGCGTTCGCGCAAGGAACCACGGACCAACAAAAGATTGGCCACGTTGGCGCAGGCAATCAACAAAAGAAAAATCACGGCGCCCATCAGAGCGAGAATCGCCGGGCGGACTTCGGAAACGAGATGCTGCCGCATCGGCTCGATGCGGATCGCATAGCCTGCCGTGTTTTCAATCTTGAAATTCTTGCGCGCTTCCGCGGCGACTTGATCGGCAGCGGCTTGAGCTTGTCCGATGGTTACACCCGGCTGCAATCTGCCGATCACGCGCATAGAAACGGAATTTCGTTGCTCGGCGTTGTAGCCAAGCCGATTGGCGAGCCAAATATCGGGCGCGGCCTGCAAATCCGAGGAAGACGGGAAGTAAATCTGAAAGTGGGGAGCGAGGACTCCAATGATTCGCGGACTGAAAGGCTTCCCTTTATTTAAGGATTGTCCGATGACAGAGGGATTCGAACCAAACTGGCGCTGGAAATATTCGTAACTGATGATGGCCATGATTGGCAGTCGGGCCGGTGGCGTCGCCGACTGCGTTCCTGGCGCAGGCGGGGGCGGTTGCGGTTGCCCATCGTCATCGGAGAAGTCCCGACCAAGTACGATCCCCGCTCCTACAAGCTGAAAGTAGTTCGTCGTAACCACGCCCGCGTGGACTTGTTCCGGCATGCCATCCTCGCCGGTCAAGGTTAAAGGAAAAGTGAAAACGCCCGCGAGGCCCTGGAATTCGTTCTTCGTCTCTTCGCGAAAATCGATAAAGTTTGCATTGGAAAAGGGGAAATCTTTGACGCCGCGATTGCGCATATCGGTGGGAATAATGACGAGCTGGTCGGGGTTTTTGTACGGAAGCGGACGCAGCAGGACGGCGTTGGTGACGCTGAAGATGGCGGTGCTTGCGCCAACGCCCAGTGCAATGGTGATAGCGGCCGTGAGTGCGAAGACAGGACTCTTCCGAAGTGTTCGGGCGGCGAAGGCGAGGTCGCGCAAGAACATTGTTCCACCTCACTCGGGGATGCGGCGCTAAGAATACTACCTTCGTTCCGTCTTAGGGGTAGAATCGCAAGCTATGATAGATCGCAAAAGGGCGAGGGAGTTGGCGGCGGAGTATGCGCGAAAGGGCGATCCGACCGGATGGTTTGACGTTCTGTATAAAGAGGCGGAAGGGGGCAAGAGCGTGGTGCCGTGGGCGGACCGCGGCGCGAACCCGGGTCTCCTTGAATTTTGGAGCTTGCAACCGCAGGTGACCAGCGGAAAAAAAGCGCTGGTGATTGCGTGCGGGCTGGGCGATGACGCGGAACAATTGTCGGCGTGGGGATTTGATACGTCGGCCTTTGATATTTCGGAGACCGCCATTCAAATGGCCCACAAGCGATTTCCGCAGAGTGAAGTGAACTATCGAGTAGCGGACTTGTTTAAGCCCCCAGCGGAATGGGAACGAATGTTTGATTTTGTTTTCGAGGCAAATACCATACAGGCGCTTCCTGCCGGTATCCGCGCCGAGGCGATACGGAGAATCGCGGACTTTGTACGGCCAGGCGGCAAGGTGCTGGCGATAGTGCGCGGGCGGGAGTCGGACGAGCCGGAGGGCGAGTTGCCGTGGCCGTTGACCCGCGCGGAGATGAATGAGTTTGTTCTCGCCGGGCTCACGGAGGAAAGCTTCGAAGAATACTTTGACAATGAAGAGCCACCCGCGCGAAGATTCCGGGGGCTGTACACGAGGCCTTAAGGAACGAAACATCTGTTGACAATAATTAGGGGGAGTCTTGCGCCATAAAATAGGGCAAATAATTGATAGATGCGATAGTCCGAAACGGGTGACCCGTAATTCGAACTGGCGTTCTGCAACATTCGTTGCGTTTGCTCTCGCGATTGTTTTGAGCGCAATGGTTCCTGCACGCGCGGCGGAACAAGCGGCAACCACCGCAAGCGACTTTGCGGGAAATTGGAAAGGCGAACTGGGCGCGGGCGCGGACAAGCTGCATATCCTTTTGACAATTACGAAGACAGCTGACGGAGGATTTTCCGGGCAAGGGCAAAGCGTGGATCAGGGCGCGACGTTTCCCTTGGAAAAGGTGAGCCTGAAGGGCGATGCGGTGCATTTCGAGGTGGCCGCGATTGGCGGGGTGTACGACGGAACGCTGAACGCCGCGCGAACAGAATTGAAAGGGTCGTGGACCCAGTCCGGCACGCCTCCGCAGCCCTTGAATTTTGTGCGGCCCACGGAGGATGCAGCAAAGGACGCGGCGGCAAAGTTGCCCGAGGGACCGAAGGAGAAACCGATCGCGGTGTTTGAGGACGTGCTTGTGCCGATCGCGCCGACAGCGTTCAAGGCGGATGGGAAGTGGCATGTCGTTTATGAATTGCACGTGAACAATATGGACCGCTGGCAGCATCAGCTGACTAAAGTTGAAGCAGTCTCGGGCGACGCCGCGGCGCGATCGCTGGTGGCGTACTCGGGCGTGGAGTTGGACGCGGTCCTGGCGCGGCCGGGACATCCGGGAGCAACAGAAAAAACCAAGATCGAGCCCGGCGCGATGGCCGTTATTTATATTTGGGCGACGTTCGACACGCTGGAAGCGGTTCCGGCGACGGTGCGCCAGAAATTAACGGTGAAGGTCGGAACCTATCCTGAGGAGCTGACCATTGTGACGGCGCCCACTTCGGTTGGTCGAGGCGCTATCGCGATCAGTTTTCCCTTTGGCGGCGACCACTGGCTGGCGGCGAATGGGCCCTCGAATACTTCGGGACACAGGCGCGCGTTGATTCCTATCGACGGACACGCGGCGATTGCACAGCGATTTGCCATCGATTGGGTGAGGCTGCGCGACGACGGGAAAACTTTTCAGGGGGATGAAAAGGACAACAAGAATTATCTCGCCTACGGAACCGAAGCCCTTGCCGTGGCGGACGGAGTCGTTACCGAAACGAAGGATGGGATACCGGAGAATATTCCTGGAGAGAATTCGCGTGCAGTGCCGATCACCTTGGAGACAGTTGGCGGAAACCACGTGATTTTAGACATCGGCGGCGGGCACTTTGCGTTTTACGCGCACTTGCAGCCAGGCTCGCTGCGAGTAAAGCTTGGCGACAAAGTGCGAAGAGGGCAGGTGGTCGGCCTCGTTGGCAATTCAGGAAATTCGACGGAGCCGCATTTGCACTTTCATGTTGAAAACGCGAGTTCCCCGCTAGGGGCGGAAGGTCTGCCTTACGCGTTGCCGTCGTTTGACGTAGTGGGTAGCGGCTTCGGATGGAAACCGGCGGACGCCAAGGGGCCTGCAGTAACGCACAAGAACGAGATGCCACTAGAAAATGAAGTCGTAAATATTCCAGCGAAACCATAATCGGGAACATTGAACTAAAGATTTCGGCCCGCGGAATTCTGCATCCGCGGGCCGAGACTTTTACGACGCCAGCAGACCTGCCACGCGAGAGCTATTTTGACGTCTGCTTCTTGTGCAGGTCGGTGCAGACCGATACGGCGGTGTTGGGATCGACGGCGCTGTCGCCTTCTTCGATGTGGCGGATGATGCCATCCTTATCGATGACGATGTTGGCGCGCTGCGCCCACTGGTAGGTTTCCTTCTGCACGTCATATCCCTTCAGGATGCCGTAGGTGGTGAGCATCTTGTGGTTCATGTCGCTGAGAAGCGGGAAATTAATGTTGATTTGCTTGGCGAAGGCGGCATTGGCAGCAGGACTATCCATGCTAATGCCGAATACTTCTGTATCTGAGGTGTCGATCTTACCCGAGGCGATTCCAGCCTGGACCGCCTGAAGTTGTTTCGTTCAACCGCCGGTAAAAGCCAGGACGTAGACGGCCAAGAAAACGTTCTTCTTGCCGCGGAAGTCACTAAGCTTTACATTTTTCCATTGGTCGCTGAGGAGGGAAAAATCGGGGGCGGTGTCTCCCACTTTCAGCGATAGTTTTGAAAGTTCGGGCTTTTGCACCTCTTGCGCCAGCGGTGCAGCAACCGGCGTAGCGGCGAGCAAAAGCATTAGAGCTAAAGCACGATTCATTCGCACTCTCCTGTCATATAGATTGACCAACGAACTGCGAATACACCCTACCAAGATGGGTGACTGTGCAACACCCCAAAATATTCCCGCGTGCTTTCGTGGCGGGCTAGCAAACTCTGGTAATTGCGAGCGAAGAGTGGGAACTTCGTAGGGACTGCTGTCGTATGTAAGAATGACGGCAGGATTGCGGCGAAAGAACTGCGGTGGTGTGCCGTCTATAGGTTGAGGTGTCTTAGGAGGGTGGAGTGAGAGAGCAAAAATTTGGAAACGTGCGAGCGAGGGTGATTGGGGCAGCATTGATTGGCGCGGCAGTCTGCGGGGTGGTGAGTTTGGCCGCGTTTAGCGCGGCGGGGCAGGAGAAGGACAAGCCTGGCGTGAACGTGACCGTCACCAGCAAGGACGGAAGCGAAGCTGGATTGGTGATTAGCGCGCAAGCGACGGCGAAGGAAGCGGGTCTGCCGTTATACCCTGGCGCGACACCACACAAAGACGAGAAGAACGATTCTTCGGCGGCCAACTTGGGGCTATGGGGGAGCACGTTTGGATTCAAACTTGTGGTTTTGAAGATGGAGTCGACTGACTCGCCGGAAAAAGTCGCGGCGTTTTATCAGAAGGCGCTTGGGAAATATGGCACGGTCTTGAACTGCAGCGGCGGCTCGAAGGCGCAAGGGGACAAGGACAAGAGTAACAACCCGAACAAGCTCACCTGCGACGATGACCATGCGGATGCCGGCGAGTTGGTGTTCAAGGCCGGAACGAAGGAGAAGCAGCATCTCGTGAGCGTGAAGCCGAACGGGGCGGGCTGCACTTTTAACCTGCTTTATATTGAGGCTCGCAGCGACGACAAGACGCCCGCTTGATGCCCCGTAAAATGCAAATGGGATTGCGCTATCGCAGAGGATTGCTCGCCGCGCTGCTCGTGGCGCTGGTGGCGCTTGCTGTTGGCGTCGGACGCGGCCAGGAGCCGATACGCGTCAAAGTGAATTTGGTGAGCGTGGCGTTCGTAGCGCGGGATGCGAACGGCGCATTGGTGAACAATCTCACGCAGGACGATGTGGAAGTCCTTGAGGATGCGATACCGCAGAAGGTCGCCTTCTTTTCGCGCAGCTCGGACGTGCCTTTGACGCTGGGTTTGGTGGTGGATGCGAGCGGAAGCCAGGATCATTTCTCCAAACAACATAAGAATGATTTGGAGGTTTTTTTCAAGGATGTTTTGGGGCCGAAGGATCGCGTGTTCTTGGTTGGATTTGGGAATCACATCCGGTTGGTGAGCGATTTTTCGCAGTTAGGCGGAGATTTGCTCGAACAGTGGAAGCAATATCAGAAGTCGACGGGAAAATTTCCAGAACTGGGTCCGCGCGAGGACCGCGATCTGGGGACTGCGTTTTATGATTCTATTTTTTATTCGGTGACGGAAAAACTGGCACTGGAGAATGGCCGCCGCGCAATTCTGCTGTTCAGCGATGGCGAAGATAATTCGAGTTCGCACAACATGATGACTGCCATTGAAACGGCGCAGAGCGAGAACGTGGTGGTGTACGCGATACGGTATACGGATAAGGAACATGGAAAGCTCACGGCGCGGAACAAATACGGGACTAGCGTAATGGACCGCGTGGCGCGCGAGACTGGCGGCGCGCACATCGACGCAGAGACGACGGACGCGCATGTCTACTTCCGGCAGATTGCGGAAGAGTTGAGGACGTCGTATGAATTGGGCTACTACCCGACGGACCCGTTGAAAGACGATTCCTTTCGGAAAATTGTGATTAAGGCTAAGCGCGACGGAATCAAGGTGCGGGCGAAGACTGGTTATTTTTCGAGATAGTCGTGAATAGTGAGTGGTGAGTAGTGAGTAGCCAAGAGCAAGAGGATTTCGAGCTGAGGCATGGCTCTGATTGCTTCTGCTGTACTTGGTGCTGGCAGGACACAGCGACAGACTGAAAGTCTGTCCCACTTTGAGCTCCTCCCTTCGCGAAGGGTCAGGGCAAGTGGAATGACATTGGGGTGGAGTCGGGGTCGCGTCTTGGAATGGTGCGCAGCATACTGCGCCACTACGAAGGGACAATGGCGCTCGGGGCAAAGAGCACAGGCAGGAGTGCCTGTGCTACCTAGCGGAGATAGCCCCAGTTGTGGAGTTTGTCGGAGTCTTCGACCCAGCGGTCGCCTATGTCTGTGCGGTAGTACATGTTGGCTATCATTATGTTTTTGATGCGGGAATAGACCTGGGCTTGGGCTTGCATCATGGTTTGGCCGGTGCCGATGACGACCAGGACTACGCCGCTGGTGCCCGCGATTAGCCATTGGCCTTTTAGTTCTTTTACGTCTTCGATGTGGATGCCGTCGAAGTTGGGCTTTTTTAAGACGATGGCGCCGTTTTTGGAGAAGGATTCGAAGGTGGCGTCGTCGTCGAAGGGGAACGGCGGAACAACGATGCGGACGCCGATTTGAAAGCCGCTGCGCGTGCGCCACTTAGGCTCGACGCCGGTGGCGAGTTCCCAGAAGAGATCGCTAATGGGTGTGAGCATGCCCTCTTGCTGGATGCTGATGGTGGGATAGCCGAAGCGGCTGGTGAATTCCAGCGGATAGATGCCGTTGTTGTTGACGATGCAGTTCAGGTCGATGTAACCGACGTAGCCTTCTTCGGCGAGCTTGGGCTCCATTTTGACAAGCGTTTGATTAAAGAGGCGGTTGGGCTCGCTCCAGAACATGGACGTGCCCATTTCGCCGGTAGGCGGGCCGATATTTCCCGGGAAAAGTTTTTTGTGCTCGAAGTTGATATTCACTGGAGTGATGAATTTTTTGCCGTTGAAAAAAGCACCGACGGCAACTTCGACACCGGTAACGCGGCGCTGGAGTTGGAAGACTTTGATTTCGTCGGAAAAGGCGCGCTTGTAAGCTTCGAGCATTCGAACGACGTCATCGCCATCTTCTTCCTCGCCGACAAAGAGGCGGCGCTTGACGTTTTGCGCTTCGCCGCTGGGCTTGATTACGTAGCGGTCGGGATTTTTCATCACAAATTCGATGGCGGGATCGAAGGAATCAAAATCCTGATAGGGGATGATGTTGACGCCGGCTTTTTTCAGCTCTTCCTGGCCGAAAGAGCGATCGTCTTCGAGGCGGTCGGTGTACTCAGTGCCGCCAATGACGGGCTTGCCGGCAGCGCGGAGAGCGTGGGCTTTGGCGCCCTGGCCTAGAGTGTCATCAAAAACGATGATGTCGGCCCACTTGGCGTCGCGCTCCCAGTCTTTGGATTTAGGGACAAAGCCATCAGCGATGTCGCGCTCCTTCTCGGCTTCGATGTAGTAGCGGACGTCATGGCCTTCCTTGAGAACTTGCCAAGCGATGTCACCGATAAGTCCGGAGAGAGAGACAAAGAGAAATTTGCGTTTTTCCATTTAGATGGGTGGCCGGCAGGCTGCAGCTCCTCGGAAACCCAGGAAGCATCGTAGCCGTGGCGAACCGGGACATTGTTACATTTCGTTGAAAAAATTTGAAGTGGAGACAGCGGGGCGAGGCAACCCTCGGGGACCAAGGTATGCATCACAGGGGATGGGGATGCCCGGGGCCTGACGGAGGTAAGCCGTTATAGGGTAAGAAGACCTGTCCGAAAGGGCGAAATTCTTACTCCACCTGGCCTTTCGTTCAGGTTATACTTGGTTGATCCCGCCGGTTGAAGTGCTGAGATGTATAGGTTTGAGCTGGGCCAGTTCCAGCGGGCTTAGCCGAAGATTGCGGCGAGGAACCCGAAATTATTAGCAAGAGAGGTGAAGTTTGGGCCGAACTGAAGCTTGTGAAACTTCAAAGTCATTCGTTACCGGGAAAGGTTTAGCGCTCTGTGTTCTGGGGGCGCTATTTTTTCTGGGAGCAACGTCGTCTGACGCCCAGATCTTCAGTAAGAAGAAGAAAGTCAATAAGTCGACGAGCGCAGACAACAACGCACAGCCCGACAAGATCTTGTATGACCGGGCGGTGGACGATATCAAGCACGGCCGGCAAGAAGTAGGCCGGCTGAACATGCAGACGCTCATTAATACGTATCCCGATAGCGAGTATCTGGCCAAAGCGAAGCTGGCGATCGCGGATTCGTACTACAAAGAGGGCGGAACTTCGAACCTGGCGCTTGCTGTGTCCGGATACAAAGACTTCATCGTGTTCTTCCCTTTCCTGCCGGAAGCAACCTACGCGCAAATGCAAGTGGCCATGACCCACTACAAGCAGATGGATAAGCCGGATCGCGACCGGACGCATGCGCTGGCGGCAGAGGAAGAGTTCCAGGTTTTTCTCCAAAAGTATCCGAACGATCCGCTGGCACCGCAGGCGGAGCAGCACCTTAGGGAAGTACAGGAAGTGCTGGCGGAGGGCGAATACCGGATCGGCTACTACTATTACGTGAAGGGCGATAAGCGGGCGGCGGCGGCAAGGCTGCTAATGGTTTCCAACAGGTATCCCCTTTATAGCAAATCCGATCAAGCGCTCTGGATCATGGGAGACATATTCTCGACGAGCGAACACAAAGAAGTCGCTTCGCTGTATTATGCGAGAATTGTGAAGAATTATCCGTTGTCTGCACTTGCGCCGCAGGCCAAGGACAGGCTGAAGGCAGCTGGCGTACCCGTACCGCAGCCTGATCCAGCCGCGCTTGCCTGGATGACTGCCGAACAAAATACACCGAGACCGCATACTCCCATATATATGAAGCCATTTGATTTGATAAAGAGCGGGCCGACTGGAGAATTCCAGGTGGCGGCGACGCATGGAACTCCGCAGATGCAACCGGAGTCCGAATCATTGTCCTCGGGAGGGGACGTGTTGACGCCCGGTGGAAAAGCACCTGGCGCGGCCGGGGGATCTACAGCAGTCGTACAGACTGTAGTCGTGGGACAAACTGGGGCATCTGATTCGGCCAGGAGCAATTCTGAGAACGTAGCCCCGGCGGGTTCCGATGCCGTAGCAACGCCTCCCGCGACTGGTGAGCAGCCGAAGGATGCGGGGACAGTGCTTACGCCTGCAACCGTTGCGCCGACAACTACCGCGCCAGCTAGCGCCAACGCAGCAGCGACCAATGAAGCTACGAAGAGTTCTCCAGCGAATAGCGAAGCCGCACCGGCAGCCGCAGACGCGAAGGGTGACTCAACAGCTGCGAGTACAGCGCCGGCAACCGATGCAGCAAAAACCGGCGACGCGCAAGGCAGTGACGATTCCAAGAAGGAATCCAGCAACAAAAAGAAGAAGGGATTGCGCAAGCTAGTACCCTGGTAGTTCGCAAGGCGAGATATAACGGGGATGGGAATAAGGGGTGCGGCCAAGGCTGCACCCCTTGTTTTTTGGGCCTACGGAGGCTCCAGGAGGCGGCGGAAAGGGCATATTCATTTCCGACACACGAGTACCGCTAGGAGATTGACGGCCAATACGGCGGGTGCTCCAATACTGTGGAGACTTAATAAGTAAGCGCTCGCAGAGCGGTGGAATTTTTGGAGCGACCGCAAAGCGGATATTTTTCTAGCCGACCGCAAAGCGGTCGACGTGCAATACACGGGTGAAGTACATCCGGAGGAAGCTTAGTGGCCAGGATCCTCGTAGCCGACGATAACAGCAACATCCAGAAGATGGTGGGGCTTGCCCTGAAAGATCAGGGCATCGACGTTGTTGCCGTAGGCAATGGCGAAGCAGCAGTGCGAAAGATTTCTGATATTCGACCGGACCTGGTGCTCGCCGATGTATTCATGCCGGTGCGAAACGGATACGAAGTTTGCCAGTACGTGAAATCCGACAGCTCCCTCGCGCACATTCCAGTGATCTTGCTGGTGGGAGCTTTCGATCCACTGGACGAACAAGAAGCACAACGAGTTGGCGCCGACGGAGTATTGAAGAAACCGTTTGTGCCGCCTGATCCGCTGATTTCGATGGTGAAGTCCGCGCTGGCGCGCGCGGGCGTTTCGATTGGTGGAGTGGCACCTCCGCCGCCGGTAAAAGAAGAACCGATACGCGTGGCGGAAATGATAACGCCGAGAGCGCCACTGCCTCCGCGAGAGATCCCCAGCATAAGTGCGGTCACGGCGGTCCCAGAATTTCCATCGATCGAAAGCGAACCGGTACACGAAGAGATGTCAACCGTGCCGGAGCGTGTGAAGATTGACTCAGGATCGCAGCCGCTGGCATTCGGAAGCATGCTCGAATCGCCAGTAACAGAGCAGGAAGAAGATCCAGGAGAAGCAACAACGGCTCGGCCGCAACTGGAGCGGGATTGGAATTCGGGGGACAAGGAAGACGAGGTTGCAGAGGAAGAAGAAGAGACGGAATCCGCCTCCTGGAGACGCGACGCGGGCGACGCGATGGGAGAAGAGGAAGCAGCCACAGGCGCCGTGAAGGATTGGCGCGAGACGGCATTTTCGGAAGCGCCAGCACGGAAAATGAGAAACGATTCGTGGGCGCCGCAAAAAGAGATTTCCAGATTTGAGGAAGCCGCGGAAACAGAACAGAGTGTGGGGGCCATGGTAACAGACGCCCCCGTGACGGAGTCCAGGATTGCGGCTGAGCAGCCAACGGCGGCCTTTACACAAGATGCATGGGCGGCCGCGCTACATCCCAAGAGTGTGGTGGAAGCGGCAACGATGGAAGCGCCCGCGCCTGTGAAAGAGGAAGTGCGCGAGTCGGCGCCGGTAGAAATTCAGTCAGTGGTACAGGCTGATGCTCCGGCCAGCACGCCTGTAGCAGTAACACAGGCTTCGGAACCGGATAAACCTGCGGCGGCAACTTCCTGGTTTTCTTCCGTGGCCAGTCCGTGGGATACGGAAGCGCAGAAAGCAAGCCGGCTGGCATCCACATGGGATGCTCCTCCGGCGAACGCACCCGTGGCAGAAGCGATTCCCGAGACGGTCATGTCTTACGTCCACGAAGAGATTTTGAAAGAAGATCCGGCGGCGACGGTGGATGCTCTCGCCCCAGTTTTGAGCGAGGACGTGAAAGCGAAGGTAGTAGAGGCCACTTTGCCAGCGGCCACCGTGGAAGCGCTTCGCGAAGAGGCCCAGCACGTTGCAGAATCTGCAAAGCAGGAGGCGCCCGCCGTGGATACAACCTCAAAGGCCCCTGAGCCCAGTATGGAAGACATGGTAGCCAAGGTGCTCGCCAAGATGAGCCCGGAAATGATGCAAGCAGTCACTCGCGATATCCTTAAGAACGTCGTGGAAACGATGGTTCGCGACGAACTGAACGCGAAGAAGCAGTAGTTCCCTGCCTCACTCCTTACCTGATAAAAGAAACTGTCCTTGTTTGGCGTTGGGGGTCAGCTTCCGCTTACGCGACTTACCAGGCACTCAGGTACTTGGCGAGAGCCACGTCTAAAGGGTGGTGCAGAAAGTCCAGGCCGTTAGTGGTATAACCTCTCTCAATTCAATCCGCTATCAGAACCGCCGTGCCCAGCAAGAAAATTCGAGCTGGAAAGAAGAACTGTGTGGCTAATCTATCGAAATGTCGGGTACTAGTTGCTGGAATTCTTTCACCATTGCTCGCGTTGGTGCTGAATGTGATTCTCATTCAGATTCTGCTGGCATTGAGTGCCAATCCTGAAAACAACTGGCGATTTCGTTTGTTGGTTTCAAGTCTCGCTTTACCCATTCCCTTTCTCGTGACATTGATGCTCGCCTTAAGAGATCGGCGCCATGGAGCACTTTCTTTTTCCGCTAAAATAGGTTTGGCTATCGCGGCGCTTTCACTGCTACTTATCGCGAAGCCCGCGATGGACGGCGTTGCCCGCTCGAAACAGTCTCGCAACATGGCAATGCACGATGTGCCAGCCCCGATGTTTGACACTCTGGACATTCAAGGTAAGCCGCGGCGATTAGCAGACTACAAAGGCGAAGTAGTGTTGGTAAACATCTGGGCGACATGGTGTGAGCCGTGCCGCAACGAGATGCCTCAGCTAGAGAAACTTTACCAATCGCGGAGAGCGAACGGATTTGTTGTATTGGGCATTTCTGACGAGAGCATCGACACGCAGCGTGCATTCTTGAGTCAAGTTCCAGTTACATATCCACTCCTAACGACCACTCCCGGGGTACCAGCTTTTTATCGGGAGATCGCCAAGTATCCGGCGATTTTTCTGATCGATCGCGGAGGGAATCTGCGACCTTCACCCAATCAGAGTCTGGGGTTCGAAAAGGTGCAAGAGACTGTGGGAGCCCTGCTCCAGGAAGGCAAATGAAACAACGGCCCCTTCAGATCGAAAGAACTTGTCCGGTAACCCGTGCGAGCTAAGATGGTCGGCGCAACACTAACCGAAATGCTCCTACGGAGTCTCGATAGCTAGGAGTCGTTCATGCGCGTTGATTCAAACGGAAAAATCACCCTGGCAAGGATCTAATTGATGTACAGCCGGGTACAGCGGTTCTCCTCGGGAAGTGCCGTCGGATCAACTGAATAGATGGTGTTGCTTCGACCTGTTGAGCTCGCGGCCGTCGCCGGAAACTGCCAATGTGCCATGTTCGGCGTCGAATTGACGGCGCTGGATTTTCCCCCGTATAGTCAACGATTGCTTATTACTGCTTGGAATTGTTGAAATCTCGGGTGGGCCAAGGCCCGCCCCTACAATGGTGGAGATGCGTTCCTGATGGCTCGAGAGATTGCTAAAGCTTACGAACCGCAGCAGATTGAACCGCGCTGGGCGGAATACTGGGTTAAGGAAGAGCTGTTTAAGGCCGATCCGAAAGCTCCAGGACCCGTGTTTTCCATTGTGATTCCGCCGCCGAACGTGACCGGGTCGCTGCACATCGGGCACATGCTGGAGCACACGGAGATTGATATCCTCACGCGCTGGCACCGGATGCGCGGCTACAACACTTTGTATCTGCCGGGGACGGATCACGCGGGCATCTCGACGCAGCGCGTCGTGGTGAAACAGTTGATGGATCAGGGGATCGACTACCACACGCTGGGGCGCGAGGAGTTTGAGAAGCGAGTGTGGGCCTGGAAAGCGGAAGCGGGCGGGCAGATTACGGCACAGATGCGCGGGATTGGAGAGAGCTGCGACTGGTCGAGGGAGCGGTTTACCTTGTCGCCGGAAATGTCGCGAGTTGTGCGCAAGGTTTTCGTGCAGCTTTACAACGAGGGATTGATTTATCGCGAGACGCGGCTGGTGAACTGGTGCCCGGTTTGTTTGACGGTATTGAGCGACTTGGAGGTTAACCACGAGGATCGACAAGGGCATTTGTGGCATATCCGGTATCCCGTTGCAGGGACCAAGGAATACGTTGTGGTGGCGACGACGCGGCCGGAAACGATGCTCGGCGATACGGCGGTGGCTGTGCATCCCGAGGATGCGCGATACGCGGGGTTGATTGGAAAGATGGTTCTGCTGCCGTTGATGAACCGGGAGATTCCGATCATTGCGGACGCAATGGTAGACCGGGAATTCGGGACGGGGGCCGTGAAAATTACGCCGGCGCACGACCCTAACGACTTTGAAGTGGGCAAACGGCATGGCCTGGCACAAATCGACGTAATGACCGATGACGGGCACATGAGTAAAGAAGCCGGAGCATATGCAGGGCTCGATCGGTTCGAAGCGCGCAAAAAGATCGTGGAGGATTTGAAGGCGCTGGAATTGTTGGAAAAAGTGACGGACCACGCTCACGCGATTGGAATTTGCGAACGCAGCAAGACCATTGTCGAGCCGCGGATTTCGACGCAGTGGTTCTGCAAGATGAAGGGACTGGCGGAGCCGGCGCTCAAAGCAGTGCGTGAATACGAGCCGGGTAAAGAAAATACGATTCAGATTGTGCCGGATAATCGGCGGCAGGAATTTCTGAATTGGCTCGACAACATACGCGACTGGACGATTTCGCGGCAGTTGTGGTGGGGACACCGGATTCCGGCGTGGTACTGCGGGGATTGCGAGCACATTATCGTGGCAGAAGAGCCGCCCGCGAAGTGCACGAAATGCGGATCGGGAAAGTTGACGCAGGATCCGGATGTGCTGGACACGTGGTTTAGCTCGGGGCTGTGGCCGTTTTCGACGCTGGGGTGGCCGGAAAAGACTGCGGATTTTGAGAAATACTATCCGACGAGTTTGCTGATCACCGGTTATGACATTTTGTTTTTCTGGGTGGCGCGGATGGCTATGCTCGGCATCCACTTCACGGGAAAAGTGCCGTTTCGCTCGGTGTATTTGCATTCGCTGGTGCGGACGGGCAGCGGCGAGAAGATGTCCAAGTCGAAAGGCACGGGGCTCGATCCTGTGGTTCTGAATCAGCAGTACGGGACGGACGCGATGCGGTTTTGCCTGGCGTCGATGGCTGCGCCGGGGACGGATATTATTTTGTCGGACGACCGGCTGGCGGGCGCGAGGAATTTTGCGAATAAGATTTGGAATGCGGCGCGGTTTTTGTTCATGAATTTGGAGAAGTTTGAGCAGGGTGGGACGGGGATTGAGGAGTTGGCTTCGCCGGAAGCGCGTGCTGGGGCGCCGTATAAGTTCGATGGCAGCGTGCCGCTGGTGGATCAGTGGCTGTATTCGCGGCTGACGATCACGATTGAAACGGTGAACGAGGCGCTGAAAAACTACCGATTCCATGAAGCTGCTCAAAACGTATATCAATTTTTTTGGGGCGACTTCTGCGATTGGTATATTGAGTGGGTCAAGCCGGAACTGCTGAACGCAAACCGTCAACGAGCCGTTGTGGCTTGGAAGAATTTGTTTGCTGCGTTCAACGATGCGTTGCGTCTGCTGCACCCGTTCATGCCGTTTTTGACGGAGGAGCTGTGGCACCAATTGCCGCAAGCGGCGGGGGCGAAGTCGATTGCGCTGGATACATTTCCTGCCCCCCGGGCTCACTGGGCGAATGGCGGCAAAGAGATTGGATTGATGGGCCACTTCCAGATGATGCAGGAGGTTGTGACTGCACTGCGCAACATTCGCGCGGAGATGAAGCTCGACCCCAAGAAGAAAATGGCTGCGGAATTGTATAGTGCCGACGGCATGACGCGAGACGCCATTGAGCGCAGTAAAGATGGCATCGTTCGACTGGCGTCACTCGCCGATTTGACAATATCCAGCAAGCCGCTTGAGCAGGCGGGCGGAGCGGTGCGCTCGACGGCGGAGTTTGATGTTCGGATTGCTTATTCGGACGTGGTGGACGTAGAGGCGGAGAAAACGCGGCTGAAGAAAGAGATGGAAGGATTGCAGAAGGCGATTTCGTCGAAAGAGAGTCAGTTGGGGAACGAGACGTTTCGGAGCCGGGCGCCGGAGAAGATTATTCGCGGGTTGGAAGGGACACTTGCGGAGCAGCGGATTGAGCTGAAGAAGCTGGTTGAGCGGTTGGCGGAATTGGTGAAGAGCGAATAGACAAGGCGGGCGGATTTCCCAGGAAGTTATGATGCGCGAATTTCGCTTTTGCGACGGGCCGGGCTCTTCAAGGCTCAGAATAAACAAGCCCGGCCCCTACAGGGAATCTGATCGGGGCGTTTTTGCGCGGAGTGGAGTGCTTGTGCAAGGCGAGTGGGAAACGTAAGCTTACACGGCGGTCGCAGGCTTAGAAAATAGGCTTGGTTTGGTTTGCACAGACTGAAGTCTGTGCCACATCGATGGCTCAAGAGACACTTCCGGGAACAACTGACAAGCGGCTGGCGGCGTTGCTTACGCTGCTGGCGGAGAATGCGACCATTGTGATCAGCGGGGCACGGATCGCGCGGGAAATTGGTGTGTCGCGGTCGATGGTATGGCAGTGGGTACGGCAATTGCGCGGGCTTGGCGTGCACGTGAAGGGCAAGGCTGGCACGGGATATTTTCTAGAAAAAGTGCCGGACATTTTGACTCCTGATATGCTGCGGCAGCGATTGAAAGGCAGCATTTTTGGCAAACGCATCTATCATTTTTTTAAGACGGACTCTACCAATCGGGTGGCGCTCGAGTTAGGACATGCTGGTGAAGCGGAAGGCGCGGTGGTTCTGGCGGAGGAGCAGACGGCGGGCAAAGGGCGCGCGGGACGGGCGTGGCAATCCGATCGCGCGGCGGGAATTTATGTGACGCTTCTGCTGCGGCCGCGGCTTGCGCCGGTTCAGGCGCCGCTTTTGACGATGATGGCGGGCCTTTCGGCGCGCGCGGCGATCGAGGCGACGACGGGACTGGCGGCGGACTTGAAGTGGCCGAACGATTTGATGGTGGGCGGAAAGAAAGTGGGCGGCATCCTGACGGAGATGCATGCTGAGCCTTCGCAGGTGCGATTCGTGATCGTGGGAATCGGATTGAACGTGAATCAGGAGAAATTTCCGGGCGAATTGGGGGCAACGGCGAGTTCGCTGCGGCTGGAGACGGGTAAACAGGTTTCGCGGCCGGAATTGCTGGTACGGTTGCTGCGGGAATTCGAGAACGACTACAATCGTTTTGTGCGAGAAGGGCCTGCAGGAGTGACGCAGAAGTTTGAAGCTGTTTCGAGTTATGCGCAGGGGAAACGCGTGCGGGTTACGAACGGGACGGATAGTTTCGCGGGGACTACGGCTGGACTCGGACCTGAAGGACTGCTGCTTGTGAAGCGCGACGATGGGCGGGTGGTGACGGTGATTTCGGGAGACGTGACGGAGGTGCGGTAGTTGATGGGCACGGGTCACACCTAACGTTGTTCGGAAAACAGCGCGCAGCATGCTGCGCCACTACAAGGGCGGGGTTCGTGGAAGTAAGAGATAATTCACGCATAGGAACGGTATGTTGCTGACGATTGATGTGGGGAATACGAATACGGTGCTGGGCGTTTTCCGCGGCGAAGAGTTGATTGCGAATTGGCGGTTGACGACGGCGCGGCAGCAGACGATTGATGAATACGGCGTGCTGACGCGGAATTTGTTTACGATCGCTGAGTTGGACCGGGAGTCGATCAGCGGCGTAATTATCAGTTCTGTAGTGCCGCCTGTGAATTGGACGCTGGCGGAAATGTCGCGGATTTATTTTGGGCAGAAGGCGCTGTTCGTGGAAGCCGGCGTGAAAACGGGGATGGCGGTGTTGGTGGATAATCCGCTGGAAGTTGGGGCGGACCGGATCGTGAACGGTGTGGCGGCGTTTCACAAGTACGGCGGGCCGTGCATCGTGGTGGATTTTGGGACGGCGATCACGTTTGATGCGATTTCGGCGCGCGGAGAATATCTTGGAGGTGTGATTGCGCCGGGGCTGGGGATTGCTTCGGAAGCGTTGTTTGCGCGGGCGGCGAGGTTGCCGCGAGTTGAGATTAAGGACCCGGGAAAAGTGATTGGCACGAATACCGTCACGCACATGCAAGCCGGGCTCTATTACGGCGCAGTAGACATGGTGGACGGGATGCTCACGCGGATGAAGGCCGAGATGGGCGGCGAAGTGAAAGTGGTTGCTACAGGCGGGCAGGCGAGATTGGTGGCAAAAGGTTCGAAACAGATTCAGGATACGGATGAATTTCTAACATTGACTGGGCTACGGCTGATTTGGGAAAAGAACCAGCCAGCTGACGCGGCTAAGAGTGTGGCGGTGAATCGCGGGGGGAAGGCTACGGGGCTCACGGCAGTTCTGGGGCCGTCGAAAAAAGCTTAGAGATAGGTTGGTGCGGGCTCGCCGCTTATGCGGGGCCGCCACTGGCCATTGATGCTAGTTGATACTAAGAAGAGACAGACAGGAATGTCTGTCCTACTGTGCTGCCGGTGCGGCGAACCACATGGATGGCTGGAACTACTTCAATTACTTCACGGAAATCGAAAATTATTTCTGGAAGAAGCGTGGGGCACATTTATTGGTGTCGCCGCTGGACTGGGCGATCATGGAAACGTGGCAGAAAGCGGGCGTGCCGCTGGACGCTGTGCTGAAAGGGATCGATCACGCTTTTGAGAGTTATCAGCGCTCGCGGCGCGGTGCGGGAAAACCGCTGAAGAGCCTGGCTTATTGCACGGACGCGGTGCTGGAAGCCGCGGAAGAACAATTGGAAGCTGCGGCGGGGCGTGCGCCGAAAAATGGAAAGGCAGCGGCAAAGGACCCATTTTCACGAGAGGAGCTGAAGGCTTACCTCGCGAAGAATGCCGCGCACACGGAAAACGCCGCTAACACCCTAGGAACAACAGACGCGGAGTTTAGTAGCCGTTTGCGAGAGATCGCGAAATCATTGTGGGATACCACAGTGTTGCTCGACGCGCCCGGAGTGCTGGACCTAGAAGATTTGGAGAGGCGGCTGACGATTTTGGACGACAAGCTGATGGCGCTGCTGATGAGCGTTGTGAGCGAAGAGACGATGTTGAAGATTCGGCGCGAGATGGACGGGCAGCTTGCGGTGTACCGGCGCAAGATGAAGGCGGAACAGATTGCGCTGGTTGAAAAACAATATTTGCAGAAGCGGCTTCTTGAAGAATTCAAATTGCCGCGTCTGAGCCTATATTACTTTTCCTGAAGCCGCTTTCCGGGAGCAATTACCTTTTCTTTCCACGCGAAAAATCGCAGAATGGGACCTTACTGATATGTCAGACGAGTTACGATTATCGATTGAGAAGCTAGTGTATGGCGGCGACGGGCTGGGGCACGCCGACGGGAACACGATTTTTGTGCCGTACGTGTTGCCGGGAGAAGAAGTGCGCGCGGCGGAGAAGTCGAAGAAGAAAAAAGTTGTCTGGGCCAAGTTGCTGGAGGTGACGGCGGCATCGAAGGAACGCACAGCTGCTCCGTGTCCACACTTTCAGACGTGCGGTGGCTGCCACTACCAACACATCGCGGTCGGCGAGCAGGTTCGGCTGAAGAAAGAGATTTTGCGCGAAACGCTTTCCCGGCTTGGTGGCATTTCCTGGGATGGCGCTATTCAGGAGCACACCGCGGAGCCTTACGCTTATAGGAATCGCGCGCAGTGGGCGGTGAAGAGCGGGATGCCGCGGGCGCTGGGATATTTCTTACCGGAAAGCTCGTTTATTGTGCCGATCGACCAGTGTCCGGTGCTTTCGCCGCGGCTGGCGCAGACGTTTGGAAAATTGCAGGAAATGGCGCGCTCAAGCGCTCTGCCCGTCGGAATCCTGGAGATCGAAGCGTTCGCGGACTCGGCGGACGAGAAGATTGCGTTGAATGTTGCGTTCGAGAGATTTCCGAAGCCCGCGGCAGAACTCGCTGCTGTGTTGCGTGAGGCCATACCGGAGATGGAAAGTCTGCTATTGCTCGATCAAAAGAAAGACAAGTTCGAGCTGACGGGTCCTGGGTATTTGATTCATGAGGCTGGCGGGTTCAAGTTTCGCGTAAGCCATCTGTCATTTTTTCAGGTGAACCGCTTTTTGATCGAGGATCTGTTGAAGACGGTGACCTCGGGTGCGAAGGGCAAGATGGCGTTGGATATGTATTCCGGTGTCGGATTCTTTACGCTGCCGCTCGCTCGGGCGTTTGAAAGAGTCGTCAGCGTCGATGCAAACCTTGCGGCCACGCGCGATCTTTATGCAAACGCGGAAGCGGCGGGAGTCTCAGTCACCACCCACAACGAACACGCCGAAGATTTTCTGAAGAAAACGCAGGAGCGGCCGGAGTTCATCGTGCTGGATCCGCCTCGAGCGGGATTGGGAGCGGAGACTTCGGCGCTTCTTGCGGAGCTTGGAGCCGCGGAAATCGTATACCTATCGTGCGATCCATCTACTCTGGCGAGGGATCTGGCCGTGCTGACGAATTCGCCGCGGAAACCCAAGGAAATTGCGGGGCCGAGTGTGCGGTACGAAATCAGCGAAATGCATCTGTTCGATCTTTTTCCGCAGACGTATCACATCGAAGCGCTCGTGAGGTTGCGAAGAGTTCCATGAGGATGCCGGCCGTAGCCATCGCCGCGTTATTTGCTTGCGGCGTTGTGCTCGGCCAAGCTTCGTGGTTCGCAGAACGAGTATCTTCGCACGTTTACCTCGCGGTCGGTTTTGCTGCCGTGGGCTTGCTAATTTGCGCGGGCCTGGTCTTGGCCAGAATCGGACGACTCTTCCCTGCCGCCACTTTTTCCATTTTGAGTTGGATACTTCTTGGCGCGTTGGGCGCGGGCATAGCAAATCAGCCGCGGCCCGAGGACTTTATATTGTCTGTCGTTGATGCGGGACGCGTCGATCTGAAGACGCCGCTGCGGTGGCACGGGCGTCTGCGAGACGAGCCAGTGCGATTGCCGTGGGGCAACGGTTACGAGATCGGATTGACTGGAGTGGAATACGAAGGCTCGCTGGTGCCTGCACGGGGCGGTCTGCGCGTCAGCTTTTCAGAGAGTCCGGGCCAGACAGCGGCACCGGACGTTCATGCTGGAGACGGGATCGTAGTCGCGACGCAAGCTAAGCTGCCGCAGGTTTTCAGAGACGAAGGCGCGTTTGACCGGCGCGCGTACTTGACTCAACAAAATATTGATCTGGTCGCGAAGTTGCGCGCTCCAGAATTGATGGCACGCACGGCTACCTCTCCAACGACGACCGCCATACTTTTGGCGCACGCTAGACGTAGATTGCGAGACGAGATCGACGAGCTTTTCGCGAAGGCGCCGCAAGTTGATGGAGTCTTGCGAGCCATGCTTTTGGGCGATCGGAGCTTCGTGGAGCGTCCGGAGTCCACTGATTTTCAGAAGACGGGCGTTTTTCATTTGCTGGTCGTGGCGGGTCTGCACGTAGGAGCGCTGGCAGTATTTCTGTTTTGGATGGGACGTGTGCTAAGGCTCACGCCGTTCTGGACGGCTTTGGCGACGCTTACTCTGTTGTTTGCGTATGTAGCCGTGGTCGAGCAGCGGCCTCCGGTGATTCGGGCCGCCTTGATGACGGCAATCGTGGTGATTGGCGGATTATTTTTTCGGCGGCTGGATTTGCTGAACTCCGCCGCGATAGCCGCGCTCATTCTGCTGGTTGCGAAGCCGTCGGCCGTTCGCGATTCGAGCTTTCAACTGACATTTCTGGCGATCGGCTGTATCGCGGGTCTGGCTGCGCCGTGGCTGGCGAAAACAGTGCAACCCTATGTCGCGGCGCTTCGAGGATGGCGCGATGTCACACGCGATGCGTCGCACGAGCCTCGGGCGGCACAATTTCGGATCGACCTACGGGCGATGACGCGATGGGTTTCCTCTCATATGCCTGCCCGCTTGGGGAATCCGGCTGGAGATGCGCTAGCGCGCGGTATCGCCGTTTCTCTTCGCGTGTGGGAATTGCTGGTGATAACGCTGGCGTTGCAGATCGGGATGCTGCCGCTGATGGCGCGAGATTTTCATCGCGTCACGCTGAGCGCGCCGCTGGTCAATCTGGCGGCGGTGCCGCTGACCGGGATTGTTGTGCCGCTGGGCTTTCTGACGCTGGGTTGCGGACTCATTTCACATGCTTTGGGGAAGCTACTCGCGGTGCCGCTGACATGGGCGACGATGCTGCTCGTGCACATCGTGCAGTGGTTCGCGCAATTTCCGGGTTGGAGTTACCGCATTCCGGGGCCGCCCGCTTGGCTGATTGTAGTGTTTCTTATGGCCGGCCTGTTTCTGGCGGCAACGGCACGTGTCTCCTACTCTTGGCGCGGATGGGCCGTTCGCTGCGCGGCGAGCGTTTTTGCATTGAGCGCTCTCACGATTGCGATATTTCCTTTTGCGCCGCACTGGTCGGCGGGAAAGTTGGAATTGACGGTTTTGGATGTGGGCCAGGGAGACTCACTTTTAGTCGTATCTCCGCATGGAAGAACGCTGCTGATCGATGGAGGAGGTGCCTTCGGCGGTTTCCCGGGGCGTGAGGAACACAACGGCATCGACCCTGGAGAAGAAGCGGTGTCGCCGTACTTGTGGTCGCGTGGCTTTCAGAAATTGGACGTCGTGGCGCTGACGCACGCTCATCAAGACCACATCGGAGGACTGACCGCGATCCTTGAAAACTTTCACATCGGAACGCTGTGGATTGGGCGAGAGGTCGAGTCGGGGGCACTTGCCAACCTGGAAAAACTGGCCCGCGAACAGAACATCCCTATCGTGCACGAAGCACGCGGAGACGCATTTTCGTGGGATGGAGTCAAAACACAATTCCTATGGCCGGAGACTGCACCTGAAGAAGTTGGGCCTGCGCCAAAGAACAATGATTCATTGGTGTTACGGCTGAAGTACGGAGACCGCAGCATAATGCTGCCAGGGGATGCGGAAAAACAGGCCGAGAATTCGATACTATCCGATAACAGCGACACAGCACTGCGAGCCGATGTGCTGAAGGTCGGTCATCACGGCAGCAAGAACTCAACGATGCCACGTTTCCTCGCTGCCGTGCACCCGCGCGTGGCGGTGATTAGCGCTGGAGAAGACAATCCTTACGGGCATCCCAGCCCGGAGTTGCTCGAACGGCTGACAGCCGCGGAGATACGCATTCTGCGGACGGACCGCGATGGAGCGGTGCACGTGTTGACAGACGGGAAACAACTTGAGATCAGCTGCTTCGTGACGTGTTCAGAGAAAACAGTGGGAATCGCCTCAGTGCGGCCGCAACCACCAGATCAACAGCAGCACCGCGAGTAATAGCAGGAAACCGATAGCCGCCTGGTATTCGTGGTTCTTTTTATACCGCACAAAGGAAAATGAACCGGCGCCGGCGAAAGAGAGCTTGGCAGGAGTAAGCCGCGGAAAAAACAACGGCACGGCACCGGCGTACTCATCAAATGCGGCTCCGTGATGCTGACGAAGCTCCGCTTCTTCCCGGCGCATGACAACGGAATAAAATAACGCGAAATAAGCGCAGAGAATAACGGCCGACAGCCAGGAGTGCGATGCAACACCCGCTCCGAGTGTGAGAATAGCGCTGCCGAGATAAAGCGGATTGCGCGTGTAAGCATAGGGGCCGGTAACCGTGAGGACTTCCTGCTTGTGAAGATGGCCGGCGGCACGCGCGCGAACGAATAAGCCGAGCAAACCGAGAGGCGCTCCCCAAAGGAGGCTTCGGGGAGTTGGCCGGGCAAACCACAAAACGAGAATGGCGCACGGGTAGCTGAGCCGGACGCGCCAGCGAGAAAAGAAAGCACCGGCGGGACTCATGCGGAGATTCCAAGCAGGCGGCGAACGGCTTCGAAAACTTCATTTACCTGAATCTGCAGCATGGAAGGATCGGTCTCATCGATGCGGCTGTGCGTCCTAACGGCGCCAGGCGCGCGCAAAACGATGTCGTCGGTGCGATAAGGGCCGTTACGCGCGGGATCAGTGGGGCCAAAAAGAGCGACGGCCGGCGTGCCAAGCGCGATCGCAAGATGAAGCGGGCCGGTATCGCCGCCGACGATGCACACCGCATTGCGCAAGAGAGCCATCAGTGGGCCAAGCGGGCCATTATAGGGTATCGGGTCGGCATCGCCGCTACATTCACGGACGGCCAGGGCGAGGTCGTCTTCGCCAGGACCGAAATTCACCACAGAACGCAGGCCAAAGGAGTCTCGAATCATTTTGCTGAGGTGACCGAAGCGGTCGGGCGGCCAACACTTCGAGCGCCAGCCCCCACCTGGACTTAGCACGATGTAGCGATCAAGTCCGAGATTCCGCAAATAGTCGCGAATACCGGAGTCATCTATTTCTGCAACTTGCAACGCAAATGGTGCGACGGAGTTGCGCGCGCCTGCGCGAAGAGATAGCTCTCCGTTCTGATCGGCGATGTGGGTTGTCGTGCAGTGAACACGATCTGTATAGAGGACGGGAACGCCAAACTCGCGAATCGTCTCCGAGGAGAAACCAATTCTGCGTTTGATGCCGCCGAAAAAAGCAAGCGCCGCGGATTTCCAGAGGCCTTGATAATCGATGGCGGCATCCCAGCGAGCGGCGCGCAAAGCTTCGATGATCTTGCGCAGCGAAGGAATGGAGCGGGTTTCGGTGGCCCAAACTTGAGAGGCTAGGCCACTGCTTTCGACTAACAATTTCCAGCGCGGGTGCGTAAGCCAAACAATTTCAGCGGAGGGAAATGATTCACGCAACGCGGAAACAGCGGGAAAAGTGTGCACGATGTCACCCAGCGAGCCGAGGCGCAGAACCAGGAAGCGGGGATCAGGCATGCGGGGCCTTGCGAACGGATTCGAGAAGATCGCGCGTGGAATGCTCTTTGGGGTCTCCGACGATGGCAACTCGGATGCCGAGACGTGCGGCGGTGGCCCGCTCAGGTACCGTTTCCGCGGTGTAATCCGTTCCTTTGGCGTGCACGTCGGGATGGAGGTTCTCTAGCAACGACTCGACGCTTGGTTCGCTGAAGAGAACCACGTAATCGACTGCACGAAGCGAAGCGACAAGAAGAGCGCGTGCTCGTTCATCAAGAATGGGACGTCCGGGACCTTTCAGCGCGCAGACGCTGGAGTCAGCATTGACACTGACGACGAGGACATCGCCTTCGAGGCGCGCACCTTCCAGATAACGAACATGCCCAACATGCAGCGTATCAAAGCACCCGTTCGCAAAAACGACTCGCTGGCCGAGTTTCCGATGCTCCGTTAACTTGGCGCGGAGCCATTCTCGAGTGACGATTTTGGATGCGGCGTTGCGCATGAGTCAGGAAGCAGCCCCGCCGGCTTGTTGGCGCAGTGCGGCGAGAAGCTCATCGCGCGTGACAGTGGCTGTGCCGCGCTTCATCACGACGAGGCCGCCGGCAATGTTGGCGATGTGCGCGGCTTCGAGGGGAGATGCTCCGCATGCGAGCGCAAGCGTGTAAACGGCAAGGACCGTGTCGCCGGCGCCGGTTACGTCAACAGCCTGATCGCTTCCGTATACAGAGATTTGTGTGAAGCAACCTTCGGGTTCAAACAGAGCCATGCCATCTCGCCCGCGCGTAACGAGAAGGGATTGCAGCTTCATTTCGCTGAGGGTTGCAGCGCCGCAGCGCACAAGCTCCGAAAGATTCTGGCCGATGGCAGCGTGGTGAAGCGCTTCCAATTCCGCTTCATTCGGAGTGGCCGAGGTGATGCCGGCCTTGGCGTACTCGTGAAGATTGTGTCGCGCGTCGAGCGTGACCGGCGGTGCGCTCTTTTGTTTCGAAATAGCCTGGCGCACGAGTGCCGGAGCGGTGACGCCAAAACCATAATCGGAGACGGCCAGCGCGTGCGCTGAACGAAGCTTTGCTTGTAACTTCAGCTGAAGCTTTTTGTGCACGGCTTCCGGGATCGGCGATTGAGGTTCGCGGTCGACGCGAAGAACTTGCTGGCCGACGGTGTGGGTCCAGCCCGCAAGGAAGCGGGTCTTGGTGGGAGTCGTCCAACCTTTGACGCGCGCGATGCCGGAGACATCGACACGCTTGCTTCGAAAATAAGTGATGAGCGCTTCTCCAGCGGGATCATCTCCAACGGCGCTGATCGGAAAGATGCGTGCGCCCAGAGCCGCAAAATTGTTGGCTGCGTTGGCGCCGCCGCCGGGAGCGAAATGAGTTTCGCGGTGACGGAGGATCAAGACAGGCGCCTCGCGCGAGACTCGCGAGATCTCGCCAAACTGATATTCATCCGCGACAAAATCGCCAAAGAGAACGACCGTCTTCGAGGAAAACTGGTCTACATAGTCGGCAAGAGCAAGCAGATCGACCGAAGATGACGTGGCGTTCTTTTTGGCGACGCGCTTCATTTCGTTGGCCTCAAAATCCAGTGAACGGCATCCGCAAGGTCGGCGGCTACAAAATCAGGCTGAATCGGCCACTTTGCAGCGTTCCAAAGAAACTCGCCCTCGCCGTAGCCAGTCCGTACAAGGATACTGCGGGCTCCAGCGCGAGAGGCAAGCGCTAGGTCGCCGTGACGATCGCCTACGACAAAGGAGCGATGCAAATCGATGGAATGCTCGCGAGAAGCACGTTCCAGCATTCCCGGGCTCGGCTTGCGGCAATCGCAGCCATCGGCTGTAGTGTGCGGGCAATAGTATATGGCGTCCAGACGGGCTCCGGCGGCTTCGAGTTGCTGCGTCATAAGTTCGTGAACCGAGTGAACGAGCGATTCCGGAAAGTAGCCGCGGCCTACTCCAGACTGATTTGTCACGACTATGACGAGCAGACCGGCCTCGTTCAGGCGACGGATGGAATCCGCGACACGCGGCAAGATACGAAATCGGCTGACATGATTCAAGTAGCCGACTTCTTCGCAGATGGTGCCGTCGCGATCGAGAAAAACCGCGGGCCGGAGTGCGTTGGTTTCAGGCAGGGCGCGCCTCCATCGACGAAATCCACTGCCGCGCGGCGGCTTCGACTGCTTCGGGAGTGACGCGAGTCATGCAGCGGTGATCCGTGGGGCAGCGGCGCAGAAAACACGGACTGCAGTACGGTTTTTCCTGAACTATGCTGCACCGCGGTGTGACGGGGGCGGTGCCGAATGGATCGGTCGGTCCAAAAACGGCCACGACAGGGAGACCAACAGCCGCGGCGACGTGCATCGCACCCGAATCATTCCCAATGAAGAGATGGCACCGAGAAAGAAGCGCGGGCAAATCATGGATGGAAGTTTTTCCAGTGAGATCGATCGGCGGATGATTCATGCCTGCTGCAATCGCCGAGGAGACGGCGGCTTCACCGGAAGTGCCGAAGAGAATCACATCGGCCTGCGCTTGGATTTGAAGACGATTCGCCAATTCCGCAAAGCGATCCGGTGGCCAGCATTTCGCCGAGCCATACGATGCGCCTGCACCGATGGCAATTCGCATACTGCCGGGTCTCACGCCGGCGGAAACAAGGAACTGCTCGGCGCATTGGCGATTCTCATCGGGAACGTTAAGTCTAATAAAGGATTCGGCCGGCAATGTTTCCAACCAGCCAGAGCGCCGAAGCAATTCAAGATAGTAGTACTGTTCGTGTGCCGGGATTTCGCCGGGTTTGGGGACGGCCGCGGCTTTCGTCAAGAGAAGGCTGCGGCCATCGCGCGCGTACCCGATGCGTTCTGGAATTCCCGCGCGCCAGGCAATCCAAGCCGCCTCAAAAGCATTCTGAAGCAGGAGCGCCACGTCAAACTTTTGCGCGCGGAGTTCGCCAACGATGTCGCGCTTAGTTTCCACGAACATCGTGTTGTCGCAAACCCCCTGGTACTTGTAGATGGCTGCGACGTAGGGTCGTGCAAGTATCGTTATCTCAGCATCCGGAAAACGCGCGCGCACGGCACGCAAAGCAGGCAGCGCCATAATGGCGTCGCCGACCCAGTTCGTGGCGCGAATCAGGATTTTCACGCAAGCGCTCGATTTTGCATTTGCAAGATGTTGTCGATGGCTGCGAGAAACTCAGCCTCGGGCCTGACATCAAGATCGATTACAGCCACGTAAACCGGCGTTTCTTTGAACTTAACCGCCGATAGATTTTGTACATCCTTTTCGGTGGTTACAAAGGCCTTCGCCCCTACTTCTTGCGCGGCCTTTTCAAGGGCTCCCATGTCCGACGCGTTGTACCTGTGATGGTCGGCGAAAAACCTTTTTCCCGCAACAGGGACAGCCCAAGTCTGAAGATCGCAAAGAAACGCCTCAGGGTTCCCGATGCCGCAAAAAGCGAAGAAGGGACCACTACCAATCTCCTCGGATTGGAGCAGAGCCATATCGCCGAGCAACCGAAACCCCGCGAGTCGCGTCACGGCGGAAAACACGGGATACTCTTTCAGCTTGCCGATTGCCTCGACGCTTCCCGGCTGCGTTTCGGCGCGGGTAAAGACAAGTAGATCCGCCCGGCCCATCGCAGAAACGGGTTCGCGAAGTGAGCCCGCAGGCAACAGGAGACTCCGATGAACGGGCCGGGAGGCATCCATCAAGAGGATGTCGAGATCGCGTCCGAGTTGAAGGTGTTGAAAGCCATCGTCGAGCAGAAAAATGTCAACAGCCGCGCGCCGCTCGATCCGCTGGCCTTCGGCAAAACGATCCCTGCCGACACCAAACTCAACCCGATTTTGCAGGCGATGCTTCATCAACTCGATTTCGTCGCTGGTGCCGCCGGAGCCGCGATAGCCCCGGCTCAAAATAGCGACGCGCTTCCCTTCTGCAAGGAACTTTTCCGCGAGCCACATAACCATCGGCGTTTTTCCGGTGCCGCCCATAGTCAAATTACCGACGCTAATTACTTTGCCGCGCACGTGCTTCTGCTTGAGCCACCCATTCGCATAAAGCCAAGCGCGCATTCGAACGTAGCCACCGTACAGAACTGAGAGCGGCCAGAGCAGGATTCGCGCGAGCAGCGGAAGTTTCATCCCTTCTCTCGCGCAGCGCCTTCGAGGTGCCGGGCAATCCCCGCGATGGCGCGATCGGTAGCACCGCGGCTACTTCCGACGAGGGTGCGAGCGGTCTCGCCCATCCGCGCCGCCCGTTCGGGATCGCGCAGAAACTCAATCCACGCAACGCCCGCGTCTTCGGGACTCTCCACCTGGACAGCCGCTTCCGCGGCAACGAATCGTTGTGCAATTTCCGCGAAGTTTTCCATCGACGGCCCAAATACGGGAACCTTTCCAAACGCCGCGGGCTCAAGAATGTTGTGTCCGCCGCTCTCAACAAGGGAGCCGCCAACGAAAGCGCCGTCAGCCACGCGGTAAAGTGAAGCGAGCTCGCCGATGCTGTCGAGCAAAATGACCGTCACATCGTCGGCAATCGCAAACTCCCCGGTTGCAGCTCCATTTTGCGACGGGCCCGGAACGGGCAGCTGCGAGCGGCGAATAAATTTGCGGTGAGAATCTTCAATGAATTGGGCGGCAGAATCAAAGCACTCGGGCTTGCGCGGTGCCAGCACCAAAAGCGCTTTGCGATGTTCCCCTTGCAATGTTCCGAAGGCGATCAACGCAAGAGGTTCCTCCGTTGCGACGACGCTGCCTGCCACGATGACGGGCGAACGTCCGCTGCGCCGCGCTTCTGTTGCAAGCCAATTCGCGATGGGCGTCGGCGCAGGCAGCTCCAAGTCGTATTTCAAATTGCCGCTGACTTCCACACGGTCAGCAGGTGCGCCCAGAGCGCGAATCCGCTCGGCGTCTTTTTCGCTCTGCATCAGAAAAGCAGAGGCGTCGGCAAGCGAGCTCCGGTAAAACGGCCGAAGAAAAAATCCGACGATGCCGAGAAACTTCTGATACCGAGCAAACGACCGATCCGAAATCCGTCCGCTGACAAACACAACTGGAACATTGCCCCGCCCTGCTTCCCGCAAGAAGTTAGGCCAAATCTCAGTTTCCAAAATAATGACAATCGAGGGCCGAACCGCGCGCAAAACGCGGCGAACGCAAAACGCCCAATCCAGAGGAAAATAAAAAATCGCATCGGCAAACGGCATTCGCTCACGAGCGAGAGCCTGCCCGGTCAAAGTCGTTGTAGAGATGACTAGCGGCCGGTCCGGATAGGCCTGCTTCAATCGACGGGCAAGCGCCACGCCAGAGAGAGCTTCGCCAACCGACACGGCATGAATCCATATCGCGCCAGGACGCTGCTCGGGCAGTTTGTTGAGCGTCGGAAACGAAAAACCGAGGCGTTGCCCAATAATTGAAAAATATTTGCCGTGGCGCAATCCCTGCACAATCCAGTAGGGTGTGAGCAGCAGGGCGGCGAGGCCCATCAGCAGGCTGTAGATCAAATACACGAAACGTGGCTCCGGTCTCTCTTACGCACCGCTGCGAGCAAGCGGCACGCCGTGCGGGCAACCTTGCACTTCCCCCAGGAATCGAAGGCGTCGAGATGAGAAAGGACTATTATAACCCGATGCGAAACCCAGCCATTATAGTTCCCTTTCTTGCCGCGGCACTTTTTTCTGCCGGCTCAACTGCCCAGCAGCCGCAAACCACGATGAAAGCGGCCGCCATCGAATCTCACGAGGGCGTGACCATCTCCGCCCAGCCCTGGGTAGACGCAGCCAATTACAAAGCGAAGTTTCCCAAGAAGTCTCCGTTTGGCGCGGGCATCGTGGGCATCGACACCATCATCCGCAATGATACCGATGAAAGCATGAAGGTTGACCTTGATGAAATCCGGTTGAATGTCACGGTGTCCGAGGACACTCGCCAAGCGCTGGAATCTCTCAGGCCGGACGACGTCGCAGACGTAGTGACCGGCGCAAAGATCAAAGATCCCACGGCTTCGCGCAGGTCACCGATTCCGATACCAACGGGGCAAAAGGTCGGCCGCGACAAACATTGGGTGGAGATGCAAAAGGCCGCAGCCGATGCCGGAATTACGAGCAGCATCGTTGCTCCCCATCATTCCTTGCAAGGTTTGCTTTACTTCGATCTCCAGGGACAGGTCGATTTGCTCAAAACCGCGCATCTCTATATTCCGGATGTGCGGTCGCTCGAGAAGAATCACCCGTTGATGTATTTCGAAATTGACCTGAGCCGATAGTCCAATTTCTGAACTCCGTCTGCGCTTGCTCGAAGAGATTTTCTTTCCGAATGCTGGAGAAAAACCAGGTAATTTGCGCGCGTTGGTTCAGTCGGCTACCATCACTAAGCGGAATATCTTCGACCACAGCAGGTAAATGTTGAATCTCCTCGACGAACTAAATCCGGAACAGCGGCTCGCTGCAGAAACGGTAGAAGGTCCCGTGCTGATTCTTGCTGGAGCCGGAACGGGCAAGACGCGCGCCATTACGTTCCGCATGGCCAATTTGATTTCCAAGAACGTGCCGGCCGACGCGATACTGGCAGTCACTTTCACCAATAAGGCCGCGGAGGAGATGCGCACGCGCGTGTCCGATCTGCTGCTTCGCGCAGGAGTGCCTCCCGCTCAGCCCTGGCTCTCGACCTTTCACTCGCTGTGCGCACGCCTTCTGCGGCGCGAAGCGCCGAGCGCAGGCCTACCGCGAGATTTTGCGATTTACGATGACGACGACCAACTTGCCGCGGTCAAACTCGCCATGAGCAAACTGGCGATTGATGACGACAGCCTTACGCCACGGAATATCCTCAGCCGCATCAGTTACGCGAAAAATCACGCGCAGACTCCGGAGATGTTGCGCGGCGAGGCCATCAGCCAAGAAGGCCGGCGCGTCGCGGATGTTTTTTCGGCCTACGAAAAGCTGCTGCATCAGAGCAACGCGCTTGATTTTGATGATCTCCTTCTGCGTTCGGTGCGATTGCTTCGAGAAGTGCCGGCGGTGCGCGAAAAGTGGCAAGCGCGTTTTCAGTACATCCACGTTGACGAGTATCAGGACACCAACCGCGTGCAGTATGAATTATTGCGCCTGTTGACTGGGCCGAAGAACAATTTGTGCGTTGTAGGCGATGAAGACCAGTCCATCTACCGGTGGCGCGGCGCTGACGTCTCGATTTTGCTAAGTTTTTCGCGCGACTTTCCTGGCGCGCGGGTAGTTAAGCTGGAGCGAAACTATCGCTCCACACAGAATATTTTGGATGCAGCAGGTGCAGTCGTCGCGAACAATCCGGAAAGATTGGGCAAGTTTCTAAGCGCCACCAAAGGTGCGGGCGCAAACCTCCGCTATTTTGAAGCGCGCGACGCCCAAGCCGAAGCGGAATTTGTTGCGGGAGAGCTGGAGCGGATTTTGAATGATGACTCCGCACTGACCTGCGCCGTCGAGTACCGGACAAATTTCCAATCGCGCGCCTTTGAAGAAGTATTCCGCCGGCGCGGCTTACGCTACAAGCTTGTCGGAGGATTCAGCTTCTACAGTCGCGCTGAAGTGAAAGACGCGCTAGCCTACGTGCGGCTCGCGATGCATCCGGAAGATGACATTTCGCTGCTGCGCGTGCTGAATGTGCCGCCCCGCGGCATCGGCAAGACCACCGTCGATTCCCTGCGGGAGACGGCGCGCACGGATGGCTCTCCTCTGTGGGCCGCCATTGAAAAATTCGTCTCCGGAGCAGCCGTCGGCCGCGCGGTGACACCCCTGCGCTCATTTCAAGAATTGATCGCCAAACTGCAAGAAGCCCTGGCAACGCGGGAGCCCGCCGAATTTCTGCACGCTGTTTTGGAAGAGACCGGCTACATGGCCATGTTGAAGGATCGCAACTCACCCGAGGATGTCGCGCGGCTCGAGAATCTGGAAGAACTGACACGCGCGGTTGCCGAAAGCATGGAAGCAGGCGAAGAGTTTACGGACTTTCTGGATGCCGCCGCGCTTGTAAGCGACTCTGATTCGTTCGAGGGCAAACCCGGCGTAACCCTGATTACCCTGCACAGCACCAAGGGGCTAGAGTTCGATCACGTTTTCCTGACGGGCATGGAAGAAGGTATCTGCCCGCATGGCCGCTCTCTAAACGAAGAAAAAGGGATCGAAGAGGAACGGCGCCTGGTCTACGTCGGCATGACGCGGGCACGCACGTCGCTTACACTCACGCGAGCTGTCTACCGCCGCATTTTTGGCAATGAACAACAGTTGCGTGCATCGCTTCCTTCACGCTTCCTGGCGGAAATTCCCGGCGAGCTGGTTGAAACAGTTCGCGGCTCGATGGCAGAGATCGGCGAAAAGCGCCGTTACGAACCTGACCCAGAGTATTCCTACTCCGCGGACGAATTTCTGCGGCGCGTTCGCGGCAAACCCGAACCCTCAGTCTCCGCGCCCAAGCCGGCGCGAGCCACAAGCTCGTTTGGCAAGCCAGCCATAAAACGTGGCGCCAATGCGGATCCCATGCTTGGCCGTAAGGTTCGCCACCCGAGCTATGGCGTGGGCACCGTCGTTGGCGTGGAAGGCGACGAAGAAGACCGCCGCGTCTCGGTAAGTTTTCCAGGCCGCGGGACCAAAAAATTCATCGAGCGCTTTGCTCAGCTTGAACTGGCTTGAGGCTCTTACGCGGCCCTTGCGGGGGACGCAGCCATTGTTGCGTAAGAAGGCATCTCGGGGTACATTGAGGCGCGTTCATTCCCCAAACACGTGTCCGGCCAGGTGTTTCCTCTTGCCGCGATGCGATCGGAGAGCATGAGTGGGATCAGCACTCTTCCATCGTAAGGGTATCGACCAACTGATTTCGGACTGCGAGAACGCGGAAGTTCGACTTAAAAAGTCTTTGGGTTGGCTAAGCCTCACCTCTCTCGGGATTGGAGCCGTAATCGGCTCCGGAATTTTCACCATTGTCGGCACCGCCATCGCGGGCCAGAAACTCCAAGTCTCCTCGATCCTCAATGCTCCGCTTCTTCAATATTTGATCACGCGCCAGTCCTCGTTCGGCCGCCCGGGTGCCGGCCCCGCCATCGCGCTTTCCTTTGTACTGGTCGCCATCGCGTGCGGCTTTGCTTCCGTCTGCTACGCGGAACTCGCGGCGATGATTCCCATCGCCGGCAGCGCCTACACGTACACGTACGCCACCATGGGCGAACTCATCGCCTGGATCATCGGCTGGGATCTGATTTTGGAATACGCCGTCAGCAACATGGCCGTCAGTGTCGGCTTCTCGGCGCATCTGGTGGACCTTCTCGATTGGTTCGGCTTACATCCCAATCCTCGATGGATCTCCCCGGCATATTTGCCTTCCGGACTTCAGGACCTCCAAGGGAACGACATCTACGGCCCAGGCTGGCATTTCGGTTTCAACTGGCCCGCCTTCATCATCGTGATGCTTCTCACCGTGATTCTTGTTCGCGGTATTCGCGAGTCCGCGGAAACGAACAACATCATGGTGCTCATCAAAATCATTGCTATCCTCGCCTTCATCACCTTCGCGTCACGATTCATTCACACTTCGAATTGGCACCCCTTCGCTCCGAACGGCTGGCCCGGCATCTTGACCGGTGGGTCCATCGTATTCTTCACGTATATCGGCTTCGATTCTGTGTCCACCGCAGCCGAAGAATGTAAGAATCCTCAGCGAGACCTTCCGCGCGGCATCATCGCCACTCTCATCATCTGTACGGTGCTTTACATCGGCGTAGTCGTCGTCCTTACCGGCCTTGTTCGGTGGGATACGCTCGTTGACGACGCCGCTCCCGTCGTAAACACGCTGAAGAAACTACACATCTCCAGCCTGCGCCTCGTCGTTCTTATTGGCGCACTCATGGGCATGATCTCTTCGCTTCTTGTTTTTCAAATCGGCCAAGCGCGCGTCTGGTTTGCCATGTCTCGCGACGGCCTCTTTCCCAAAATTTTCAGCCGCGTTCATCGTACTTATCTGACCCCTGACTTCTCCACATGGGTCGCCGGTTTCGCCGTGGGTGTCCCTGCCGGACTTCTCGACATCGGCACGCTTGGGGATCTCGCCAACATCGGCACGCTCTTCGCTTTCGCGTTGGTCGCCGCTGGCGTGCTCATCCTGCGGTACCGCGAGCCCGAACGTCCACGGGCCTTCCGCGCGCCGGGTGGACCAATCGCACCCGTACTCACGATCCTCACGTGCCTTTTGCTGATGGCCGGATTGCCGATCATGAACTGGCTCCGCTTCATTGGTTGGCTGGCCATCGGTCTCGTGATTTACTATTTCTATGGCCGCAGGCACAGTACGCTTCGTGCCGCCAACAGACGGTAGAGGAATCGAAAATGCGTCGGGGATTTTTCAGAGAATCACAAGTTCGAGCGGGCCTTTTGTTTTTGGTTCTGCTGGGGATTTGCGCGGTGTTTCCGCAGCGCCTCGCAGCTTGGGGCCGTAATGCGCACAAGCTGGTGGTAAACCAGGCCATCGATACTTTGCCTCAAGATATTCGTGGTTTCTTTGAATCCTACCGTGCGGATCTTCTCCAACACGTCATCGATCCACTCGATGCCGTGGCAAAAACTCCCACGGAGAAGCGCAACAATCATCTTTATCTCGAAAAATACGGGCGCTTCCCCTTCGATTCCCTGCCACGCAGTTACAAGGCCGCTGTAGCCAAATTTGGAAAATCAAAGTTGGAAGCCAATGGTGTTCTGCCCTGGGAAATTGGGGTTTACAGCCAAAAGTTGACAGAAGACATGAAGACCGGCCGGTGGGACGAAGCTAAGATCGACGCGGCGATTCTTGCGAATTATGTCGCTGAAGCTCATGACCCCTTCAGTACCACGGAAGATTTTGATGGCAAGCTAACCGCGCAGGCGGGTGTCAACGAACGATTTGGCATCGTGCTTATCGATCGTTACTCCTCCTTCTTTCCGATGCGGCCGAGCGACGCCTCCTTCATCAACGACCCGACGGATCACGCCTTCGAGGTCTGCCTCGGCTCGCACAGTTGGCTCGAAACGATTCTCCTCGCGGATCGCAACGCCTACATCGCGGGAAAGTCCTACGCCTACAACGACGAATATTTCGATCGCTTTTACAACCAGGCCGCCGCCATATTGATCCGTCAACTTTCCGAAGCGTCCACCGATGTCGGCTCGTATTGGATGACGGCGTGGATCAATGCTGGCCGCCCGCAATTGCCTCACTGATAGCCCGCGGATGAGCCCGTCACTCCTTCCGGCGAGTATCGTTTCCCTTCCTAAAGCCGAGTTACATCTTCATCTCGAAGGAAGCATTCAACCGGCGACGGTGTGCGCGCTGACAGCGCGGCACAATATCCTCCTGTCGGAAGACGAGGTACGCCAGCGTTACACGTATCTCGATTTCACTGGCTTCATCGACGCCTTCAAGTGGGTCACATCTTTCTTGCGCGAGCCGCGCGATTACGGCCTGATCGCGCGAGACTTGTGCGAGCACCTTTTGACGCAGGGCGTGGTCTATGCCGAAGTGACGCTTTCGATAGGAGTGATGCTGCTCCGCAAACAACAACCCGAAGCCAATTTCGAAGCCCTCTCGCAAGCCACGGAGCCGTTTGAGAAAAAGGGGCTTCGCGTAAACTGGGTTTTCGACGCCGCGCGCCAGTTCGGCGCCGACGCGGCGATGGATGTGGTGAACGCCGCGAAACGCTGTCAGTCCAAAACGATTGTGGCGTTCGGCATCGGCGGCGACGAAATGAGCGTCGCCACGCAGGAATTTCGCTCCGTCTATGAGCAAGCCGCCAGCGATGGCCTTCATCTCCTGATGCACGCTGGAGAAGTCGGAGGCCCAGGAAAGATCCGCGAGGCCATCGAACTGCTTCACGTCGAGCGCATCGGCCACGGCATCGCCGCCGCGCAGGATCCCGCGCTCATGGACTTGCTCGTCGACCGCCGCATTCCGCTCGAAATTTGCCCGCAGAGCAATATCCGCACGGGCGCACTCGCGAAACAGTTGCGTTGCTCCGAGGCAGGAATTCTAGATCATCCATTACCGCAATTGTTGCGCCACGGCATTCCCGCAGTCCTCTCCACCGACGACCCCGCAATGTTTCATACGACGTTGCAAGTTGAATACGAAAATGCTGCCCAGATGGGACTGAGCGAAACCGAACTCGCCCAACTGGTGGACGCGAGCTTCGAACACGCCTTCCTTTCGGAAACCGAAAAGCTCTCCCTCAGAAGAGCTCACAATTCTTGATCCCAACCCGGCTCCGATATCTTCCGCCCGCGCCCGGTTGAGCTGTTTCGTCCGCCACGCTCTGCGGCCGCCTGCAATGTTATACTCACCTCATGAAAGCACACGTTTGGGTGATGCCGAAGCGCACGGTACTCGATCCTCAGGGACAAACAATCCAGCATGCGCTGTCAGGGCTGGGCTACGCCTCTGTCAAGGACGTCCGCCAGGGCAAATTTTTCGTCCTCAATGTCGAAGGCTTGACCCGCGACGAGGCACTGAAGCAAGTCGAGCATATCTCGAAAGAAGTGCTCACCAACCCGGTCATTGAAGAATCCCGCTTCGAAATCGTGGAGTAAGCAGGGCGCGCCATGGTTCCCCATCGCCACCTCGCGTCTCCGTCATCCGATCTTCGGCCGTTCCTTCTGCTGACGTGCGTTGTCCTCATCTCGCTGTTCTCAGCCTCTGGATGTAAGAGCCACTCCCACACTTCCGACTCGCGTTTGCAAAAAATCGACGAGATGCTCAACACTCAACTTCCTCCTGGCACCCCGATGTCGATTGTCGACCATTTCCTCAAATCGCGCGGCTACATCGTCGAGGACTCTCCCGACAAAAATTCTATTGTGGCCGTGGTGCGCCATGTGGACACAGACACGCTACAGCCCGCCACCGCGCGCGTCACATTCCACTTCGATTCGAACCGCAATCTCATTTCCTACGAACTGCAATCGGCCCCAGATGCGCCTCTACGACCCTGACGCAACTTGACACGATTCGCCACATCCGCTTGAGGAAGCCGCTGGCACTTCGCAACTCCGTGCTAGTCTAACCAAATAGCTTCCCAGGAGACCCCGCGCATGTGCGGAATTGTCGGTTACATAGGGCCGAAGAAGGTAGTGCCCGTCATCATCGAAGGTCTGCGGAAGCTGGAGTACCGCGGCTATGATTCCGCTGGCATCGCGGTTGTCACCAAAGATGGAAAACTCGAAATTCGCCGCGCCCCGGGCAAGCTTCGCAATCTTGAGGAAGTCATTCAGAAATCGCCGATCGAAGGCACCTATGGGATCGGCCACACCCGCTGGGCCACCCATGGCCGCCCCACGGAAGAGAACGCGCACCCGCATCGCGACTGTACCGGTCAAATCGTTGTCGTCCACAACGGCATCATCGAAAACTATCTGGAGCTGAAAGAACAGCTCCAGCGCGAGGGACACAAGTTCGTAACCGAGACGGACACCGAGGTCGTTGCTCATCTCGTTGAAAAGAATTCGCAAGGCGGCGCGCCGCTCGAAGACGCCGTTCGCAAGTCTCTCAAGGAACTGCGCGGGATTTACTCCCTTGTTTTTCTGTCGGCCCGAGACCCGCACAAAATCGTGGCCGCACGCATCGGTCCGCCCTCCGTCATCGGCCTGGGTGACGGCGAATTTTTCGTCGCCAGCGACATCCCGGCTCTACTCGAACACACGCGTCAGATTTTTTTCCTCGTCGATGGCGATATTGCGGTCCTCACACAGAAAGGCGTCCGTGTGATGGACCACGATGGCCGCCCAGTCGAGCGCCCCGCCCACCATGTGTCTTGGGATCCGATCATGGCCGAAAAGGGCGGCTACAAGCATTTCATGCAAAAGGAGATTTTCGAGCAACCTCGCGCGGTGCGCGACACTCTGCTCGGCCGCATCTCGCAAGACACGGGAAAAGTTTTCCTGGACGAAATGCAGATCTCCGAACAGCAATTCCGCGAATTCGAGCAAGTGCGCATCGTCGCCTGCGGAACGAGCTGGCACTCCGCCCTCGCCGGAAAATTCATGATCGAGCGGCTGGCGCGCATGCAAGTCGAAGTCGACTACGGCAGCGAATTCCGTTATCGCGATCCCATCTTGGATTCGAAAACGCTGACCGTCTGCATCAGCCAGTCCGGCGAAACGGCAGACACTCTGGCCGCGCAGCGCGAAGCGAAACTCAAAGGCTCGCCAACACTGGCCATCTGCAACGTCATGGGCTCAATGATCACCCGCGAAGCCGCGGGGACCATCATCACGCACGCTGGCCCGGAAATCGGCGTAGCCTCCACAAAAGCTTTCACCGCTCAGCTCGCCGCCCTCCTGCTTCTTGCCTCTTACCTGGGACAAATTCGAGGCAAGCTCGCCCCCGCTGCCGCGGTAAAGCTCATGCAGGAATTCACGCGTATCCCTCACAAGATGGAAACGATTCTCCAGGCCGATGAATCCGGCTTTTACGAAAATCTCGCCAGGCAGTTTTTCCGTTACACGGACTTCCTCTATCTCGGCCGCGGCATTCACTATCCGATCGCCCTCGAAGGCGCTCTCAAGCTCAAGGAAATCTCCTACATTCACGCCGAAGGCTATCCCGCCGGCGAAATGAAACATGGCCCCAACGCGCTCATTGACGAGAATTTGCCGGTGGTAGTCCTTGCCACTCGCGACGACACCGACCCGGAATCCGTCACGCGCTACGAAAAAAGCGTCTCCAACATCAAAGAAGTGAAAGCCCGCGACGGCATCGTCATCTCTATCGCCACCGAGAAGGACCATCTCGCCCGCGAAGCTTCCGACCACATAATCGAGCTTCCCCCAGCGCCCGAAATTCTCGCGCCGCTGCTCGAAATCATCCCGTTGCAACTGCTCGCTTACCATATCGCGGTGCGTCTCGGCTGCGACGTCGATCAACCAAGGAACTTGGCAAAGTCCGTAACCGTCGAATAGCGGAAAAAGTCCGCCTCCGCCCGTTCACCGTAGATTCTTGCCGACGTATCTCTCTCGCATAGGCCCGCGCGCCGTTTTCCGTTAAAATGAAAACATGCTTCGCCTCTTTCGGGCCTTCTTGGGAGTCTCTGTCTTTGCCGCGCTCCTCTTCCTGTATCCCTCACACGCCCAAACGCCCGCGCCGGCAACCGCCCAACTCCACGAAATTCGCGCGGCAGGTCTCAAAACTCTTTCAGAACCCCAAATCATTTCCTTGTCTCAGCTCGAAAAAGGCTCACAAGTCGGAAAAACAGAGTTGCAAGCCGCCGCCGACCGCTTGCTGCAAACCGGGATGTTCGCCAAGGTGAACTACACCTTCCAGACGCGCGGCGAGGGCCTCACCGTAACATTCCAATTGGAAGAAGCCCCACGCGTCCCCGTCTATTTCGACAACCTCCCGTGGTTCACCGACGGAGAGCTCGCCGACGCCATCCGGAAAAATGTGCCGTTCTTCGACGGCACGCTACCCGAAGCCGGTGGCGTTCTGGATCAGGCGACCGATGCCGTCAAGGATTTGCTGGCCTCGCACAAATTAAACGTAACGGTTGAACACGAGTTGCTTGCCAACCCCTTGGGTGAAGGCAACGTCCAGGAATTTCACGTCGAGGGTGCCGCGTTCTTCATCGCCAGCGTGGAATTCAGCGATCCCGCTGTTTCTTCTTCCCACGTCGTGCAGCAGCAACTCGCCGACGTGGTGGGCAAACCTTTTTCGCGTATGGCCATCGACCTTTTTCTTTCGGAGCAATTGCGTCCCTTCTATCTTCAACAAGGATTCTTGCGCGTGAAGCTCGGCCCGCCCGAGGTTCGGCTGACTGGCAATCCCAATCAGAAACTGCCCGACCAAATCCCCGTTTTCATTCCGGTTACGACCGGCGCTGTTTATCACTGGAAGGGCGTTCAGTGGTCAGGAAATTCCGTTCTATCCTCCATTACCCTCTCCAGAGAAATTGACCTGAAACCGGACGACGCGGCCAATGGTACGCAAATCGAAGCAGGCTGGGACCGCGCCCGGGAAGAGTACGGGCACCTGGGCTACCTCGATGCAAAGATAGATCCCGTCGTCTCCTACGATGACCACACGCACAGCGTCTCCTACGTTGTCTCCGTCACTGAAGGCCCCCAGTATCACTACAACACGATGGTTCTGACCGGACTCTCACTCGCAGCCGAGGGGCGCATTCATCAAATGTGGTCCATCGCGCCGGGCGCGATCTTCGACAAAACTCTTTTCGAGAAATTTCTCACTCAGTTGCAGTCCCATCCGGCAGAGATCTTCGGCGAACTTCCCGTTCATTACGAAACCGTCGGCCACTGGCTTCGTCCAGACCCCGACAAACACACAGTCGATGTCTTGCTGGATTTCAAATAAATCACACAGCGCTCCGATTCCCCTGTAGGGGAGGGGCTTGTTTATCCTGTAAGGGCCCCTCCCTCCGATCGCACTCTGCCCAGCCATAGACAAAAACCTGCAATCGGTGGGTTATACTCTAAACGGCAATGAATTCCCTTGTGCGCATCCACGCAGCCGAACAGTCGCAACTCTCAACGGAAGAAAAAGAGTTGCTCCTTCTGAAGCAATTCACCGAATTCCCTTCCATGGTCATCGCGCTTTCTGGGGGTGCAGATTCCGCCTACCTCGCGTGGGCTGCGCATCGCGCGATCGGCGACCGAGCGTTGTCAGTCACCGCGCTCTCGCCAAGCTATTCGGCGCACGACCGCGTGGTGGTCGAGGGATTTGTTCAGAAGCTCGGCGTGCGCCACGAATTTATCGAAACGCACGAAATGGAGAATCCTAAGTACCGCGCCAACGCGGCGGACCGCTGCTATTTCTGCAAAGATGAGTTATTCACCGTGCTGGATGTCATGGCACATGCGCGTGGCTTCGCCGCCGTCGCCTACGGCGTCAATGCCGATGACACGCTGGATTTCCGGCCTGGCCATCGGGCGGCCTCGGAACATCGCGTCCTCGCGCCCCTGCTCGACGCCGGACTGCACAAAGCAGAAATTCGTAATCTCTCGCAGCGCGCGGGTCTGCCCACTTGGGACCGCCCCGCCTCCGCATGCCTTGCCTCGCGGCTCCCTTATGGGACAGAAGTGACTCCAGAACGCTTGGCTCTGGTTGAACGCGGGGAAGCGGCCCTCCGCGACCTGGGCTTCCGGCAATTTCGGGTCCGTTTGCACGAAAAGCTCGCACGCGTGGAAATCGCTCCGGAAGAAATGCCTCGCGCGATGTCCCCGGAAATGGCCGCCTCTATTTCAGCTCGCCTGAAAGCGGCCGGATTCACTTTTGTGGCGCTGGATCTGGAAGGTTACCGGCAGGGTTCGCTGAACGAGAGCCTTTCGCAGTGAAGCCAACTCTGGAGTGTGACGCAGTGGGCAGCCGGAACTTATTCCCCTATATTTGCGTATCTTCAGATAGGAAAGGGCGAACGAGCGCCCCCGTTAGCGTTGGAGGACTCATGACGCGACATCAAAAACTGACCCTGCACATGGTCTTGCTCACCATGGTATTCGCGCTTGTGGGCTGTTCCATGGGCCCCTCCGTCTCCGGCAGCTTTGACCGCTCGCTTGATATTTCAGGTCCCATCCGGCTGGAACTCAACAATGTCAGTGGGGACATTACCATCGTCGGCAGCGCTGACAGCAAAGTCCACGTGCACGCTGATGTGCGTGTCTCGGGATTCGGGATGGGCAGCCCGCAGAAACGCATGGACGACATCCTTGCCAGTCCCCCCGTCGAACTCAAAGGTGCCACTCTCCGGATCGGCAAAGAAACCACCCGCTTGCGCAACGTCTCTATCACCTATTCGATCGAAGTGCCGCGCGAAACAGAGGTGAATTCGTCGGGCGTTTCTGGATCACAATCGGTTCGCAACTTGCGCGGCCCCGTACAAGCTGTCTCGGTCTCCGGATCGGTCCACGCGCAGGACATTGGCCGGGAAGTTAAGCTGTCCTCGGTCAGCGGATCCGTCGTCGCGGAAAATTGCGGGGATGACGTGCGCGCCACGAGTGTTTCGGGAAACGTGAACGTCTACAAGGCAAAGGGAGACGTGGTCGCTCACTCCGTTTCGGGAAATGTGGATGTGAAGAATCCAGGCGGCCGCGTGGATGCTGACACTTCCAGCGGAACGGTTGACGTACGCGACGCAGATGGCGACGTGAAAGCCCACGCCACCGCCGGGCGCGTGACTATCCAAGGTAATCCAGCCGGAAACAGTTACTGGGATTTGAAGACCGTCTCCGGCTCCGTGGATATCGCCGTGCCTTCCAACGCCAGCTTTCATCTTTCGGCTGGCGCCGTGACCGGCCAAATTAGCGCGCAAATTCCCATCATGATTGAAGAGCAAGGCAAACACTCGCTTCGCGCCCACATGGGCGACGGGGGCGGCCGCGTAGAAATTCACACCGTTTCTGGCGCCATCGCGGTCTTAGGCCCGCAGTAGCCGTCACCCACCAGCCTCTTTAGGCGCGGGGCTTGCCCGGCCCTCTTTGCCCCGCCCTTCCACGCCCCAATCCAAACGCTCTTCGGCAATTTTCCGCCAAACAGACTAGAATTCTACTTAATGAACAGGTCGTGCAATCTCTCCGCGCTGGCCCTCGTGCCCCTCACGATCCTGTTCGGGTGCCTTGCGATTAACTCCGCCCACGCACAGCAAACTGGAAGTCAAGCCGCTCCGGCACTAAGCACAAAGCCCGCTGCACCCAAGCAACCTCCAGCCGCAAAAGCACCAACCGAATCCGAAGACTTGCAACAAGCCATCAATCGCGCAGGGAATGACCGCGCCTCGCTGGTCCACAATCTCGAAGAATTTCTCAAGTACTATCCGGAGTCGCGCCAGCGGCCCCAGATCTATCGCGCGCTCGTCGAGGCCAGCCTGCAGTTGCGCGATTCCGGCCGAGCCACCGATTACGCCGAGCGACTCGTCGCCATCTCTCCGGAAGATATGTCCATGACATTGCTCGCCATTCAACTGCTCGAACGTAATGGCGACGAAGCAGCTCTCCGCCGCGCCCTCAACTATTCCACCCGCGTCCTCGACTTCATCAACCGCACCTCCGACGAAGAAAAATCTCCCAAAGTTTCGAAAGAACAATGGGAAGCCGAACAGAAGCGCGACAAAGTGAACATTCTCGTGCTGCGTGGAAGACTCGCCTTCAAGCTTCATGATAACGCCGCTGCTCAAAAGGACTTTCAAGCCAGTATGGAGCTGTCCCCGAGTGCTGCGGCCGGTGAGAAACTTGGGGAAATTGCGGAATTAAACAAGGACTTGCCGGGCGCCATCAGGGAATATGCAAGAGCTTTCGCCCTTTCGGACACGCCATCCGCCGCGACCAACCGCCGCGAGATTCGCCAAAAACTTGGCAACGTCTGGCGCCTCGCACACGGCTCCGATCAAGGCCTCGGGGACTACATCCTTCACTCGTATGATGAAGTTGTCGCCTCGGCGGAAGCCCCGAAACCGAAAAGAAACGCCGGCGCGAAAGAGCCCTACGAGTTCACATTGCGCAAAGCGCAGGACGGCTCCCCTTATTCGCTAACGGAGCAGAAAGGAAAAATCGTCGTTGTGAATTTTTGGGCTACCTGGTGCGGACCGTGCCGCGAAATGGAACCCCATTTCGAGCGCGTCGCTGCGCAATTCCAGGGAATCGCGGACGTCGTTTTTCTCGCCGCGGATTGCGACGAGGACGAAACCCTGGTGCCGCCATATCTACTGGAAGAAAAGCCGCGCACAACGGTGGTTTTTGCGGATGGGCTGGAAACGCTCCTCGCCGTGAACTCCTTCCCCACCGTCGTCATTCTTGATCGCCAGGGAAAGATTGCGTATCGCGCGGAAGGGTTCGACCCCGATGATGTGGAGACAGAACTAGCCAACGCGGTCCGCCATGCGCTCGCGGCAGAAAAAGAACACGCGGAGAACTCCGCTCACGGAGCCAGATCAGCGTTATAGTTCCCTACGAATTCCTCGAAATCGTCAACTTCATCCATGTCCTTGCCCACAAACCGGATCGTGTGCGAATCCACTCGTTGCACAGATCGCAAGTAGCTGAGCAACTCCGCTGGCGTGTAATTCTTGAAAGTAATTTCCAGCGTCACCGGTGTTTTGATTACATAAGGCTTGAAGTCGTGCAGCCGGCTTAATGCGGATTTCACGCCGGCGTAGATTTTGTCGCAAGAAACTGCCGGCGTTAGCGTTTCTGCCGAATGGAAACCCAGCGACTTCTTCGTCTCGACGCCTTCAATGTTTCCAAGACGCGATTTAATCTCTTCCACCGCCGCGTCATCGCCGGATACAAAAATAACGGGAACTCCCTTCGCGCCCGCGTAGGCAGCGTTGTACTCCCCCTCGGTCACCGCGCTGCCGTTCAGAATCACACGCGCATAGTGCGCACTCGAAAACGTGTGCGCACGAACTCCCTTCGAATTTGTCGTGGAAGCGTGATAACCAATAAAAATAGCTGCGCTAAAGCTCGAATCCAGGCCAGCCATCATTCCGCCGTGCCGCGGCCAGGCGCGTACGATTTGAACGTTTTTCGGAAACTGCTCGATCAGCAAATTCTCACCGTTTCCGTGCGAATCGCTCACCACGATCTCGCCGGCGCCCGCCTCATTTGCCGCCCGCACCGCCGCAAGCGTCTCGTTCGTCATAAAATGTCGAAAACGCTCGTACTCGAATCCGCTCGGCCCCAGTTGGTCCGCTGTAACCACGCCCGCCACGCCTTCCATATCAACCGAGATATACACTTTCAATTTCTTGGCCGAATCCGCTGGAGCCTGCCCAAAAGCTTGCCGCCCCGCAAGGGGCCCCATCACCAGCATCGCGCCAAGAACCAAAAAGCTCGAAACAGGACGCAACCTGAAACGCATCATGAAATACCTCTCAATTTCTTGAACGAATTGAACTCTGATGACAAACGCAATTCTAATCTTGCCCAGCCGCAGAAACCGAAGGAAAAGCCAGCGCCACTTCGCGCGCAGCTAGAATAGTATTCACATGAATTCGAATTGTGTCTTCCACGCGCCGCGCATATCCTCCCGCCAAAGTCGTCGCCACAGGGATCCCACGCCGCCTCGCCTCTTCAAACACTCGTCGGTCGCGCGTCATCAGCCCTTTCTTCGTCAGCATCAATCCTCCGAGCTGGTCCTCGCAAAACGGATCAGCTCCACCCACATAAAAAAGTATCTCCGGGCGGAACTCATCCAGCGCCGACTCCACTGCGGGAATCAATGCTGCCAGATACTCATCATCCTCGACGCGGTCCGCCATCTCCAGATCGACATCCGAAGGCGGCTTGTAAGCCGGATAGTTGTTCTCTTGATGGATTGAAAGCGTGAAAACGGATTCGTCCTCCGCAAAAATCCCCGCCGTCCCGTTCCCATGATGCACATCCGTATCCACAACCATGGCCTTTCGAATCGCCCCTTCATGCTGCAACCTTCGAATCGCCACGGCAACATCATGGATCGCGCAAAATCCCTCGCCATGCCCCGGGTAAGCGTGATGGAATCCGCCGCCAAGGTTGCATCCCAATCCATCCCGCAAAGCGGATTGTCCCGCCAGAATCGACCCACCCGCCGCAAGCCAGCAAGCCTCCACCGCCTCCCGCGAATAAGGAATCTCCAGCTTCATGATCTCGCTTGCGGAAAGTGTCCCTGTCTTCAACTTATGCACCCAGTCCGCAGTATGCACGCGCAAAATATCCTCATCCGCCGCGAAATCTGGAGTCAGGAAATCATCGTGCGCGGCTATTCCTTCTCGCAATAATGTTTCTGCAATCAAATGGAATTTCTGTGAAGGAAAAACGTGCTCGCCCAGATTTAAGTCGTAGCCGCGGTGGTAAATAAGTTTGAAGGGCAACATGGCCGGCGACTAACTTCCGCGCTCAACTCTGTAGGGGCGGGGCTTGCCGCGCCATCTTCGTGATGCGAATCCGCTAATTCTCTCGCTCCAAAATAAAATCCGGCAAAGTCATCAACGCCCGCGCATATTCCGAATCCCCGCGCCCCACTAAACAAGCCTTCGCTCGACGAGCATACTCATGCGCCAAACTCCGCGCCCGATCCAAAGCCCCGGAATCCTGTACCAGCGAAACAATCGTCTCCGCAGGCACCGAATGGAACTCTTTCTCCTCCAACACGCGCGCCACCAATCCGCGCGCCTCGCGATGCCCGTTCTCCATCGCATAAATCAAAGGCAGCGTAACTTTCCCCTCTTTCAAATCACTCAACACGGGTTTTCCAAGTTGCTGCGCCGACGCCGTAAAATCCAAAAGATCGTCCACCAACTGAAACGCCAGCCCTGCATACCGTCCATAATCCGCCAGCGCCTCTTCCTCCGCGCCCTCCAGCCCGCCGAGCACCGCACCCAATCGCGCACACCCGCTGAACAAACACGCCGTCTTATAAGTCGCGAGCCGCAGGGCATCCTCTTCTGTCACATCGATGCGCCCGATCTTCGCCAGCTGAATCAACTCGCCCTCAACCATTTTCTGCGTCAGCTCGATCAGTACGTCCAGAATGCGAAAATTTCTTTCTTCCAGCGCCATCTGAAACGACTGCATATACAACCAATCCCCAGCCAAAACGCTGCGATGATTTCCCCATCGCGAATTCGCCGAAGGCCGCCCGCGACGCGTGTCCGCGCTGTCAATCACATCGTCGTGAATCAAGGTAGCGCTGTGCAGCAACTCGACAACAGCAGCCAGCCGAATCGCTCCCGGACTCTTCCGCCCACTCGACGCGTTGCAAAGCAGCAGCAACGCCGGCCGCAAACGCTTCCCTCCGCCGCCAAGCAGATAACTTGTAATCTCCGCGACCGGTTCGAACGCGCCAGCGCTCTGACGCGCGAGTTCTTCCTCAACCAAAACCAAATCGTCTCGCACGAGATCAAAAATCTCTCTGACAGTAATCAGCGCGATAGCCTTCCTCCCCTGGCCTGCAATCATCTTTGGGACTCCGCGGCCGCGGTCATCGACGGCTCGGAAAGGTGGAAGAATCGCCGGAAATTCCCTGCTGTCCTGGCGGCGAATTCTTCCGCGGCTAAGTCTCTCACACTAGCGAGTGTACGCGCCACTTCCGCCACATACGCCGGTTCATTTCGTTTTCCACGGTAGGGAAGCGGCGCAAGGTACGGCGCGTCCGTCTCTATCAAGATATTCTCCATCGGCAAAGCTTTCGAAACGTCGCGCAAATTCTGCGTTTTCGGATAAGTCGAATTCCCCGCGAACGAAATCATGAATCCCATGTCGATCCCACGCCGCGCATCTTCCAGCGTGCTTGTAAAGCAATGCAAAATCCCGCCCAACCTCGTAGGACGCCAAACTTCCTCAAGCACTCGCAAACAATCCGCCCAGGCATCCCGGCAATGAATAATAATCGGCAACTTCGCCGCCGCAGCCAGCGCCATCTGTTCGCGAAACACCCTCTCCTGCACATCGCGCGGCGAATGATCATAAAAATAATCCAACCCAATCTCGCCCCAAGCGATCACCTTGGGATGTTTCGCCAATCGAGCCAACTCATCTAAATGCGCCTGCGTAACATCCTTCGCCTCATGCGGATGAATCCCCACGGTGGTGTAGATCCACTCATACGCCTCGGCGAAAGGTAGCGCTGCGTCCAATTTATGCGGCCCCGGACCAGTCCCGATCGCCAACAAAGTAGTTACACCCGCAGCCCGCGCCCGTCCAAACATCGCTTCGCGGTCCTCATCAAACCGAGAATCATCAATATGCGCATGCGAATCAATCAATTCCATCTGACTACCGATCCCGCCAGCGACTTTGTAGTGGCGCAGCATGCTGCGCGAGTCTTTGCTTTCGCCTTGCGTTATCTACAAGCTTCTTCCTCTGCCCCTGCCATCTCAAAGGATTCTCAGCAATGTATCGGCTCGCATCCGAGAACTCCCGCGCATCACGAATCACTCGGTCAAAATAATTTCTCTGCCAAATTTCAGCATTCCAATTCAACTCCAAATGCGCTCGCCGTGTCACCTCAGCCTTGAACGATCTAACTATCACCGAAAGCGACCCGCTCACGAGACGCACCGGACTACCAACTGCTCCTTGTAGTGGCGCAGCATGCTGCGCGCCTGTAAGCACTTCCACAATCTCAACAATCCCATGAACGTGATTCGGCATCACAACAAACTCATGCAATCGAACCCCCGCGAAGTGCGCCGGAATACCTATCCAGCTTTCGCGGACAATCCGCCCAAGGACAGAAAGCTGAACCTCTGCTCCCTTCACGTCGCGGAAGATGCATCGTTTCAAATCCGCACAAATCGTTACGAAATACAAACCCGGAGAAGAATAGTCGCAATGTTTCAAACGCGGAGCTGGCGACGAATCAAGCCCCCACTTGCGCAGCATGCTGCGCCACTACAAACCAAGTTGCAATATCCTTACTTCAATCGCGCCCCCACCTCAACATCCTCATCCGGAAACCCAGCCAACACCGGTCGCCCCTCCGGTCCCACCGACGCCGCCACAATCATCCCGTTCGATTCCACCCCACGCAATTTTCGCGGCGCCAAATTCACCACCACCGCCACCTTTCGCCCAATCAATTTCTCTGGCTCATAAAACTGCGCAATCCCAGCGCAAATCTGCCGAATTTCTGTCCCGATATCCACGGTCAGCTTCAACAATTTATCCGCGCCGACGATGCGCTCCGCCGTCTTGATCTGCCCCACGCGCATCTCAACTTTTGCAAAATCCTCAATCCCTATCTTTTCCGCCGCTGCTGGTGCAGCAGCCGGAGCAGCCGCCGCTCCCGCAGCAGCGGGTGCGGCTACAGGTGTTGGTGCCGCAGCGGGCGAAGGTGCGTTCTGTGCTTCTTTTTCCATGGCTTCCATCCTCTCGATTGCTTCTGTTTTTTCAATTCGCGGAAATAATGACTGTGACTTACCAAGCGCCGTGCCAGGCGCGAGTTGCCCCCACGCCAATCCTTCCAGATCCACCGCTCCGAGCGCGCCCGACTGTCCGAGCAGCGCCCAAACTTTAGCCGTACTCTCCGGCAAAACAGGATGCGTGAGCACAGTCACAACACGCAAAACTTCAGCCGTCGTCCAAAGCACGGTAGCCCGCCGCTGCTGCTCGGTGTCCGATTCTCCGAGCGACCACGGCTTCTCGACCGTCAAATACTTGTCCGCAGCCGAAATCAATGACCAAATCGCTTCCAACCCTCGCGAAAATTCCAATTTCTCGTAATGCTCCATCACCTTGCCGATAGCCGTCTGCGCTTCTTTGGCTAGAGTAGTGTCCTGAGCCTGGAGAGTCCCAGACTTAGGAATTTTTCCGCTGCAATTTTTCTCAATCATCGCCGCCGTGCGGCTCGCCAGATTGCCCAGCCCATTTGCCAAATCGCTGTTATACCGCTGCACGAGCGCGTCGTAACTGAAATTCCCGTCCTGCCCAAAAACCGTCTCGCGCAGCAAATAATAGCGAAGCGCGTCCATTCCCAAAAGATGCACAATCGGCCGCGGCCGCACCACATTCCCCAGCGACTTGCTCATCTTCGCGCTGTCCATCAACAGCCAGCCATGCGCCCAAATCTGCTTCGGAATTGGCAGCCCCGCCGCCATCAAAAACGCCGGCCAATAAACCGCGTGAAACCGAATAATTTCCTTCCCCACTAGATGCAAATCCGCCGGCCAATAGCCAGACTTCTCATATTGCGGACCACCCACGGCACTCAAATACGCCGTTAACGCGTCAAACCAAACGTAAAACACATGCGGCTCTTCCCCTGGAACAGGGATGCCCCATCGAATAGATGTGCGCGTAATGCTGAGATCCCTCAGCCCGCCCTCAACGAAACTCAAGACTTCATTCCGCCGCGCCTCAGGCTGAATGAAGTTCGGATTCTTCGAATAAAAATCGAGGAGCGGCTTCTGAAAAGCGGAAAGCTTGAAGTAAAAATTGTCTTCTGTAACCGTCTCCGTCGGGCGACCGCAGTCTGGGCAATTCTCGCCAGGCTTCACGTCCACATAAGCATTGTCATAAATGCAGTATTGCCCCGTGTAATGTCCCGGGTAAACAAATCCATTCTCCCGGCACAACTTAAATAGCCACTGCACCGTATGCGCATGCTTCAAATCGGTAGTGCGAATAAACTCGTCGCCCTGCACTCCCAATTCATCCCAAAGCGCCTTCCACTGCGCCGCCATCTTCGCTACGAATTCCGATTCCGGAATCCCGGCTTTCTTTGCGGACCGCTCGACGTTAACGCCGTGCTCGTCCGTCCCGGTCGTCAACACCACGTCATACCCGCGCATCCGCTTATACCGCCGAATGGTGTCGCAAACGATCGTCGAATACGTATGCCCAATGTGCGGCAACCCGTTCGTGTAATAGATCGGCGTAGTCAAATAATATTTTGGTTTCTCAGCCATGTTCCCCGTTCAATCTTCCAGGTTTTCTCTTCCAAGCAATCTGCCACCACCGTTGCACTTGTAGGGGCACGATTCATCGTGCCCTTCGATCCTTGCCACGATCCACCCTTCCGCCCAGAGCTCTCCGCGCAAACTCTGAGTCCTCTGCGCCTCTGCGTTATCTTTTCTCTCTATCTTTTCGCGTAATTCCGCAATGCCTCGGCAATGACCTTCTGCAATGGCACATTTTTCTCCACAGCCAATTTCCGGCAGTCGTCAAACTCCGGTGCCACATGCAAAATCCGCCCATTCACCCGCGACACCTTAATCCGGACCTCTCCAAACTCCGTCGCCACGTTAACCCATTCCCGAGGCAATACTCTTCGCTGCGCCCGATAACTCCTGACTCCGAAAGTAGTCGTCTCCGCAAAAATCAAAGACATCAGCACATTCATATCCGCGGGCTTGCACAAAACCGTCAACAAAGTCCCCGGCCTATTCTTCTTCATTTGCACAGGCGTCGTATAAACATCCAAGGCCCCCACACCCAGCGCCTTCTCCAAAAAATATCCATAAATCTGTGGGTTCATGTCATCAAGGTTTGCCTCGACAACGGCAATCTCTTCGTCCAGTAGCACAGGCACTCCTGCCTGTGTGCCTTTCTCTTCTTCTTTCCTCACTCCAACTTCCTCACCCACCATAATCCGGACAACGTTCGGCTGCCCCTCAAGATCAGCCGTCCCGGCCCCATACCCAATCGCCGAAACGCTCATCGCCGGCTGCGGCCCAAACACATCGCAAAGCGTGGCCACGATCGCCGCCCCGGTAGGAGTCACCAACTCCTTCTGCACGCCGTTAGAATAAGTCGGCTTCCCCTGCAAAAGATTTGCCGTGGCGGGCGCAGGCACAGGCAAGTCCCCATGCGCCATCTTCGCCGTCCCACCGCCCACATTCAGAGCCGAACAAGCAAATTTCTCGATGCCCAGCGCATGAAACCCTATGCACGCCCCAACAATATCCACAATCGCGTCCACTGCCCCGACCTCATGAAAATGAATCTTTTCCAAAGATACGTCGTGGACCCGCGCTTCGGCCTCCCCCAACTTCCGAAAAATGGCCCCAGCCCGCTCTCTTACCCCCGCTGCCAGCTTCGATTTCTCCAAAATCTCTAAAATCGCGCTCAACGACCGATGCTTCGACTGATCCTCCGTCACGACTTTGACGTAAGTTGCAGCCAATCCATTCTTCCAAACCTTCTCGGCGGTCAGTTCCCATTCAGGAACCTGCAATCCCCGCAGCTCCGAGCGAAGTTGTTCTACGGCACAGCCTGCATCCACAAGCGCGCCAAGCGTCATATCCCCGCTAATCCCGCTAAAGCAATCAAAATAAGCAAGTTTCATGGAAGGCCGTCATCGACAGCGATCGCTTTTCTGCCAAAAAGCAATCCCATCCAGTCGCTGATTGATACTATCGGCGCAAACAAAGAGTGTCAAACACCGCCTCCGCAAGGATCTGAGAACGGGAGGCGAGCCTTTGGGGCGCATACTCTTCCGTGACCGAACTTTGCACCTCGCTTCTAAAGTAAAGAGGCCGTTTGGCGCGATCACCCTCTCCCACTAACTTCTCGCCGTTACCTTTTGACCCAACTCCTCCCTGCCACTTATACTCACCCATCTCTCCGAATGAGGCACTGTGTACCTAACGCTCTCTAATCGCCTTCGCGAAGCCCTGGTGCGTCATATACAGGAGCATTACGCCATCTCCATGGACGTCGTTCTCGATCGTCCTCCCAAAATTGAAATGGGAGAAGCCGCCAGTCCGGTGTGCTTCGAGCTGGCCAAGCGTCTGAAAAAGGCTCCGCGCATCATCGCGCAGGAAATTGCAACCAGGCTTGGCAGAGTCCAGGGCGTTGCACGCATTGAAGTTGCGGGAGCGGGATACCTGAACGCGTATTTTGATCGCGCCGCATTCTGGTCCGATCTCTCGTCTTCACAAGCGGCAGCCCGCTCGCCACTCGCCACTCGCCGCTCACCACTTCCTCCCAAGAAAATATCCGGAAAGGTTATCGTCGAACATACCAGCATCAACCCGAACAAAGCAGCGCACATCGGCCACGTACGAAACGCCGTCCTGGGTGACACCATGGCGAGGATCCTGCGCCACGCCGGCCATTCCGTCCAGGTGCAGAACTACATCGACAACACCGGCGTGCAAGTCGCCGACGTCGTCATCGGCTTTCTCGACATGGAACGACTCAGCCCCGTCAGCGTAAAAATGGCGGCCATGGAGCCGCGCTTCGATTACTACTGCTGGGATCTCTACGCCAAAGCCACGCACTATTTTGAAGAAGACAAAGTCCGCGCGGCGGAGCTACGCGGGCGAACTCTGAAAGCCATCGAAGAAGATCGGGGCGAGGAAGCCGAAGTGGCGCAGGTCGTCGCCGACACTGTCGTCAGCCTGCACTTGAAAACCATGGCTCGTCTCGGAATTGCCTACGACTTGCTCGCTCGCGAAAGCGAAATTCTTCACCTGAAATTCTGGGACGCCGCTTTCGAAAAATTAAAATCCGCCGGCGTCATTCAATTGGCCACCGCCGGAAAAATGGCTGGCTGCTGGATCATGCCGTGGAAAGAGGAAGTAAAGGAAGTAAAGGAAGTAAAGGAAGTAAAAGAAAGGCCCACTGCTGCTGTCTCGGCGGCCGCGGATGTAGCTGGCTCTTCATCCTCTACCTCCTCTACTTCATCTACCTCCTTACCCTCCAATGCTTCCGAGGACGAGAATACTCCGGACAAAATTATTGTCCGCTCAAACGGCACCGTAACTTACGTCGGCAAAGACATTGCTTATCAGCTGTGGAAATTCGGATTGCTTGGGAAAGATTTTAATTATCGTAAGTGGCCAAACGTTCCCGAAGGCGAAACGGTTTGGGCCACCACCGCTCTCGAGACAGATGCCTCCGCTCCACATTTTGCGGAGCCTGCCACTGCGGTCTACAACGTCATCGACACACGCCAGTCCTACGTGCAGGACGTCGTTGCCGAGGCATTGCGCCGTCTTGGCCACACCGAAGCCGCCCGCAAATCCATTCACCTGTCCTATGCTTTCGTCGTGCTCACTCCCCGCTGCGCCGCCGAAATGGGCTACGAACTCACGCCCGAAGAAGCAAAGCTCCCGTTCATTCAAGTCAGCGGCCGCAAAGGTTTCGGCGTCAAAGCGGACGACCTGCTCGACAAACTCGAAGCCGCCACATTCGCCGAAGTGCACGAACGCCACGCGGACATGGGCGACGGCTGGCAGAACAGTACCGCTCACTCCATCGCCGTTGGCGCGCTCCGTTTTTTCCTCCTGAAATTCACGCGCAACGCCATCATCGCTTTCGACTTCAAAGATGCGCTCAGCTTTGAAGGGGAGACCGGTCCCTACTGCCAGTACGCTGTCGTACGCATCCGTGGAATACGCCGCAAAGGCGAAGAAGCCGGCGCGACAAACGTTTCCGTAACCCCAGAGACTGTCGCCGCGCTATTCGCTGGCCCCGAAGGAAACGGTTTGTGGGAATTGCTATTAAGTGTGGGCTCGCTGGATCGTGCCATGGAAGCGGCCATCGCCGCGCAAGAACCAGCTTTCATCGCAAAGTACGCGTTTCAACTAGCCCAAGAGTTCAACAATTTCTACCACAAACATCACATCCTGAACGAAGCGGACGAACAAAAACGCGCATTCCTTTTGCGTTTAACGGAACTGGTAGAGGCGCGGCTGGTAGAGACTTTATCTCTGCTAGGAATCGAAGCACCGGAGAAGATGTAGGGGCACGATTCATCGTGCCCGGCTTGTAAAGGCGCAGCATGCTGCGCCACTACAATGAAAAATAAGCTGAAAAAATCAGTAGGACATAACGAGGTGAACGAGAGTGCGGAGCGCAACGCCTGTTGGCCCTTTTGCCAGCCAGGACTTCGCGTCGTCGTTCCAAGCCGTCCCCGCAATGTCGAGATGAATCCATGGCGAGTCGCCAGTGAATTCTTTGATGAACATAGCGCCTGTGATCGCGCCGCCGCCTTTGCCGCTCCCAATATTCTGAATGTCGGCGACGGTGCCCTTGATGAATTCGCGATAGTCGTCATCAATGGGCATCTGCCACATTTTTTCGCCAGCGACTTTGGAACTGGCAAGGAATTTATCGGTGAAGGGCTGGTCTGAGCCGAACACGCCTACGTTGACATTAGCAAGTGCGACGACAATGGCGCCAGTGAGCGTAGCGGCATCAATCAGATGCGTAGCGCCTAGCTGCTTGGCGTAATGAATGCCGTCTGCAAGAATTAAGCGGCCTTCGGCATCGGTGTTCAAGACTTCGATCGTCTTGCCAGACATTGCTGTCTGAATATCGCCGGGCTTTTGTGCTGTGCCACCAGGCATGTTTTCCGTGGACGGCACCACGCAAATCACTTTGACATTCGGCTTGAGGGCAGCCAGAGCGCGCATGACGCCGAGCATGGTGGCGCCGCCAGCCATGTCGTACTTCATTTTTTCCATGCCATCGGCAGGCTTGATGGAAATGCCGCCAGTGTCGAACGTAACGGCTTTTCCGATGAGTCCAATGACGGGAGCCCCGGGCTTGGGATTCGCTGGCGTATAGGTGACGACCATAACGCGAGGCGGCTCCGGCCCGCCTTGCGAGACGCTAAGCAACGCGCCCATTTTGAGCTCAGTGATTTTCTTCTCGTCAAGAATTTCCACGGTGAGGCCCGCTTGCTTGGCCATGGCTTCCGCTTTTTCGCCAAGAATTTTTGGCGTGAGCTTATTGGATGGCTCGTTGATCAAGTCGCGCGCAAAATTCAGTGATTCGGCGATGACGCGGCCGCGAGCTAGACCTTTTTCGGCGGCGCCGCGTTCCGCATCGGAATAACCAACGAGCAAAACCGTGTCGATGGACTTGTCGTTTTTCTTTTCGGTCTTGTATTTGTCCGATTCGAAATTCGCGGCCAACGCACCTTCCGCGACAGTTTGTGCAGAATCTTCGGCGGGCGCATTTTCGCGAAGCAAAAACGCGAACTGCTTCACCGAGCGCGCTTTTAGATATCGCAAGGCGGCACCGGCAATCTTTCGCAGCGTGGCGCTGCTGAATTGCTCGCGCTTCCCTGCTCCGACCAGCAGCAGCCGTGCCGCTTTAAGCCCGGTGGGAGCATGTATCAGAGTCATTTCCAAAGTCTTGCCGGTGAGTTCTCCACTTTTGGCGAGGTTGCGTAACAAGCCGTTGGCGGATTGATCGATTTCCGAGATGCGGCCCTGGATAGGGTCAGCCTCTTCAAAAACGTAGGAAACAAGAGCTTCGGTTTCTAGTCCGTTGTACTGCTTTTGCTCGACTGAGATTTGCATGGTCCTTTAACGCCTCCGGTTGTTATACATAGCTTTTTCAGTTTCCCTGCGAGCTTCCTTGTCGCGTTCATCCTGGCGACGATCCCAAGACTTCTTACCCTGCGCCAGTGCAATTTCGATCTTGGCCCGACCGTTGCGGAAGTAGATGCGCAGAGGAATGACGGTCAGGCCCTTCGATTGGGTACGCCCCGAGAGCTTGTGAATTTCGTTCTGATGCAGAAGCAGCTTGCGTGAACCAAGCGGTTCGTGGTTCCACGGACCGCCCGGCAGGTATTGTGCAATATGCGCGTTAACGAGCCATGCTCCACTAGGTTTGAAATCGACGTAAGCGTCGCGAATATTCGCTTTTCCTTCGCGCAGGGCCTTCACTTCGGTGCCGTGGAGCACGAGACCGGCCTCAAAACGGTCCAGCAGGTGAAAATTGTACGAGGCGGCGCGGTTCTGCGCCACGACTTGCTCGCCAGCTTTGCTGTCCTTCTCCGGTTTTTTCCCAGGCTTCGGCACAATCTTCCATCATAGCTGGTGTGTTAATTCTTGGCTACGGGCATGAAAAAAGCCATATTATCGGAAGTAGTACAGCCAACCTTCCGTGTGTTGCCCATGCTCTAAACCGGGTGTTAGACTAAAATGGCTTCGTGTCGAGGCCTCGGAGAGTCCATGCGACGTTGGTGCAGCGTCATTCTATGTCTAGGGATGGGTCTGTTCGCAGTGGGCTGCCCAAAAGGCCAGACGGACTATAGCAAGGGGCGCAAGGCTGAGACCATCGAGGACTACGACGCCGCTCTCGAGTATTACCAGAAAGCCCTAAAGGCCGAGCCCAACAACGCGGCTTACAAAATAAGACTCAATCAGACGCGCTTCCAGGCCGCGGAACAGCATATAAAGCTAGGGGTAAAGCAAAGAGATAACGGGGATCTCCAGGGAGCAGCAGCCCAATTCCAGCGGGCCCAAATGGACGATCCGTCCAGCGCAATCGCAGGGCAGGAACTTAAAAAAACCCTGATGATGATCGCGGAGCAAGCGCACGCGGCGGATAACGCAAGGCTGCCTGCGGAGGACGGCACACAGAAATACATGTCGGAGCCACCGCAGCTCAAGCCATTCTCAAACGTGGCAATTACGTATAAGGCTACCGCAGACACGAAGGCCGTCTTCGACGTGATCGGAAAGCTGGCAGGACTGACCGTGATCTACGACCAGGACCTCCCCGCGCGACGAATTTCCGTGGATTTGAATAACTTGACACTGGAACAGGCGCTGGAGGTCGTGTGCCTGGAGAGCAAATCGTTCACGAAAGCGATCACCGAAAACATCATTATGGTGATCCCGGATACGCAACCCAAGCGAAAGGAAAATGAAGAAGAAGTATTGAAGACGTTCTATCTGTCTAACACGGTGACACCGCAAGACTTGACGGAAATCCTGACGGGGCTGCGGTCGTTGTTTGATTTGAAGCGAGTGCAGCAGCTGAACTCGCAAAACGCGATCATTATCCGCGCAACACCGGATGTGCTGAAACTCGTCAGCAAAGTGCTTGATGACATTGATAAAGCCAAGCCAGAAGTGGTCGTTCAGGTGGAAGTATTAGAGGCGCGCTCTGATCGTCTGCGAGTTTTGGGAGTCCAGCCGGGGCAAACCGCGTCGATTGCCATCAACCCGAATGCAACTACGACAACCGGGGGCTCGATAACAACTGGATCGGGAGGTTCGGTTTCTGGGACTCCATCCACAACGACGAACAACATTACACTTAATACGCTGAATCACTTGAACAGCAGCGACTACGTTGTGACGCTACCGAACTTTACGGCAAATGCGGTACTGACCGACACGTTCACGAAGATCATTCAAAATCCAGAGCTTCGTTCCGTCGACGGGCAGCAGGCGAAGCTTAAAATTGGCGACCGCATTCCCATCGCGACGGGCAGCTTCCAAGCCGGCGTGGGCGTTGGCGGAGTGGGCTCGGCTGGACTGGTGAACCCGCTGGTCAACACGCAGTTCCAGTATCAGGACGTTGGCGTGAATATTGACATGACGCCGCGCGTGCACCCAAATCATGACGTCAGCCTGAAAATAAAGATCGAAGTCTCTTCCGTCACAGGCACATCGACGATCGGCGGAATCAGCCAGCCGATTATCAGCCAGCGCGTGGTGGAGCACGACATTCGCTTGGGAGACGGTGAGGCTTATATCCTTGGCGGCCTCATCCAGCGCACAGACACGAAGACATTGAACGGATGGCCCGGGCTGGCGAAGATCCCGGTCATCCGCTACTTGTTCTCGAGCGACAGCGTGGATCATCAGGAAGACGAAGTTCTAATCATGCTGATTCCGCATATCGTGCGGCTGCCGGATTGGACGAAGGAAAATCTGCGAGGAATCTACACGGGTCCCGACCAAGACATAAAAGTGAAGCTGCAGAGTGCAGTCCGGACGCCTACGCAGGAAGCGCCGAAGGCAGCGTCGCAAGCTCCGGCAGGGGTTATTCCTGGAGCCGTTCCGGGAGCAGCGCCGGGCGGGGCTCCGAACGCCGCTGGAATGAATCAGCCTCAAGGTCAGGCTGGTAAGTTGCGATTTGACCCGCAGGCACTGTCAGTGAAGGTGGGCGAGAGCAAAACGATTGCCGTGGTTGTAGAAAATGTGAACGACTTGTTCTCGATACCGATGTTGCTGCAATACAATCCAGCGGTGATCAGCATCGAAGATGTGCAGCATGCCGTGGGCGAAGGACAACACGGCGGATTCCTTTCGGGGGGAACCCAAGAAATCGCCATCGTAAAGAGCCTGAACACGGAGAAAGGCCAGGCGATCATTTCCGCGACGCGCCAGCCAAACACCCAAGGGGTAAGCGGTAGCGGCACGCTCCTCGGCATCGTGATTAGAGGTATCGCGCCAGGCTCATCGAATTTGACGATCGTGCAGCAGAACGCCAAAGATTCGCAGCAGCGGCCTATTCCATTGGTCACCAATGAAGCCACGGTGCAGGTTCAGCCTTAGCCTAAGCAAGAGGGAATAAATGATGTTGCAGCGCGAGGCTCGGTTCGATAGAAGTTCTCGACGGCGGCGCTATTCTTTTGCCTCGGGGATGACGCTGCTCGAATTGATCATCGCCTGCTCTATCTTGATGGTTTTGTCTTCGATGGCACTGCCGGTTTTCCGGTATACAGTGATCCGCCAAAAAGAAGCGGAACTTCACTATGACTTGCGGACGATGAGAGACGCGGTCGACCGGTACAAAGACCTGGCGGATCAGCACAAGTTTCGGACGGAAGTTGGGAGCGAAAATTACCCGCCGGATTTGGAAACGCTGGTGAAGGGCGTGCAACTCGGAGCAGGAGACGACAAGAAGCTGCGGTTTCTGCGAAAGGTTCCCGTGGACCCGATGACGGGCCGCGCGGATTGGGGATTGCGCTCGATAAGCGACGATCCGGATTCGTCAAGCTGGGGCGGGAAAAACGTTTTCGATGTGTATTCGAAGTCGACGGGGACGGCGCTGGACGGGACGAAGTATAGCGACTGGTAGTTCGGCCGAGGAACTACGATGAACAAAATCAAGAGATCCAGGGAAAATGCAGTTGCCGCGATGGCGCGCCGGGCGCGATCCTCTTCTTGCGGGTTTACGCTGATCGAGTTGATGATCGTGATCGCGATCATATTTATCCTGTTGGGATTAGCCGCTGGGCGCTATGACATGACCATCCAGCGCTCGCGGGAAGCCGTCCTGAAACATGATTTGCAGGTGTTGCGCGAAGCGATCGACAACTTCACGCTGGATAAGCAGGCCGCACCGCAATCGCTGGAAGATTTGCACCAGGCAGGTTATCTGCGGGAAGTTCCCGTGGATCCCATGACCCAGGCGACGGACTGGGACCCAGTATTCGACAATGTCGTCATGAGCCCGGATCAAGTAACCTCAGGGATGACCGACGTGCATTCGCATTCCCCGCTGAAGTCGCGATTCGATGGGACGGATTACAATACCTGGTGAGACTTTCGCGCAATTCGAGTGCTCCCCTTCGCTGTACCGTTTCAACAAAATCAAAATCACGTGACACAACTTCAAAAATCGGCGTGAAGACGACAGAGTTGCGGAAGTAGAACAAGTCGCGTAGTATGAATACGCGGGGTGGAGCAGCCTGGTAGCTCGTCGGGCTCATA
>CAVUWC010000008.1:0-107614 GCA_963745095.1 uncultured Acidobacteriota bacterium
AACTTTCGCTTCGCCTGCCATCAATGGCGGCTTGCGGCTTCGTTTATACTTACGTATGGGGTGCTGAATGCGGCGCCGCCCTCCGCGCTTCTCCCTTCTAAAATAGCTTTGCCTGATCTTATGTCTTCCTCCAAAACAATTGTTCGCATGGCCGGTCTTTGGCTGTTCTTTCTTGCCGCCTATGCGGGCGCCTCGCTAGTTCTGCCCAGGGGAAGCCACGCGCTCACCGCTTTCGGAGACTTGACGCAGTGTATTGTGCCGCTCCTCGCGAATGCAGGTCTTCTGCTGAATGCGGGAACTCCGCACTGGCGGAGAAATCTTTTTTGGATGTTGCTCGCCATGGGTTGCACGCTCTGGCTGATCGGGCAATTCGAATGGACGTACTACGAGCTCTATCTGCACCGCGACGTGCCCGAGAACGACCCGGTGGACCTCGTCTTTTTCCTCCGTGGCATTCCGATGATGGCGGCGCTGACCTTGCGCCCGCATCTCAAACGCGGTGAGCTGCGCCTTCGCTTCGGTTATCTGGACTTTGCTTTGCTGCTCACCTGGTGGATATTCCTTTACGTTTTCATCGTGCTGCCGTGGATGTACGCCGTTCCCTCGCTCTCGGAGTACAAGTACAACTTCGTCCTTCTTCACAATATCGAAAACATGATTATCGTTGGCGGCTTTGGTTACCTCTGGCTGCGGTCGTCAGGTGCCTGGCGCGTGGTCTACGCCAATCTTTTCGGCGCCTCGGCGATGTATATGCTCTCTTCATTGACCATAAACATTGCACTGGGTTTCGATCGCTACTACACAGGAAGTTTGTACGACTTACCGATGGTTTCCTCCTTTCTTTGGTTTGCGCTCGCTGGCGTTATTGCCTACCAGAAGCGCGCCGCTCTTGACGCGCCATCGGAGAATGATTTCGACATGGAGTCGGATGGCTCCCCCGGAGAGAGTGTCGTGCCCGCGCGTTTGGCCATGGCCGCGGTAATCTCGTTGCCACTATTCGCCATTGTCACGCTTCGATTCGCCCATGGAAATCCTGCCGTCCGTGATTTCCGGTTGCTCACAGTTCTTATCGCTTCCATTCCTCTGGCGCTGCTAGTCTTCCTGAGAACCTATCTGGCCGATGCCGACCGAACGCGCCTGCTCGCGCAATCCGAACGGTCTATCGACAATCTGCAGAGACTCCAGGCGCAAATCGTGCAATCTGAAAAACTCGTCTCGTTGGGGCAATTGGCTGCCGGCGCCGCTCACGAAATCAACAATCCGCTGACGGCGATTCTCGGTTTCTCCGATCTGCTGGCGGATGACTCGACCCTACCCGATAAGACCCGCCTCACTGCGTCGAAAATTCGCGACCAGGCTCGCCGCACGAAAACGCTTGTCGGAAATTTACTCAGTTTTGCCAGGCAGGTTCCTACGGAACGCACGCTTCTCGATATCAACACCGTGGTGACCAATGCCGTGCAGCTTCGCACCCTCGATTTGCGCACGGGAACAGTGCGCATCGAGCTCCAGCTTGAATCGGTTCTCCCCGGCGTTCGCGGCGATGGAAACCAATTGATGCAGGTCTTTTTTAATATGATCAGCAATGCCGTGGACGCCATGGAAGCGGCACAAGGCGGCGTCCTCACCATCAAGACCATGCGCGATCGTGCCTATGTTGTCGTCCTCTTTATGGATACTGGACCGGGCGTCAAGGAGCCCCACCGAGTTTTCGATCCTTTCTATACGACCAAGCCGGTCGGCAAGGGCACTGGCCTCGGTCTAAGTATTTGTTTTGGCATCGTGCAAGAGCACAGCGGCAGGATTCTTTGCTACAACAGTCAGGAAGGCGGTGCGGTGTTCCGCGTGGAATTGCCTGCGGTTCTCGCGGCTTTGCCGACAAAGGAATCGCTGCTCGCCGCTTCCGCCCCAAATCCGCAGAAGCCCTCGTGACTCGCCGTCTCGGCGGCACGTAAACGCTTTCGCTCCAGTGGCTCAGTGCCTGCAAAACTCATGTTAGAGTCTTGTTTCGAACTACTTTCAGCAAGTGGGAGAAGCGATGACCGACGCAGCCATCGTGACGCAGAAACTTACTCGGCGCTTCGGGAATCTGACCGCCGTTGACGGCGTCGACCTCACCGTTGCGGCGGGACAGTTCTTCGGCTTTCTTGGGCCCAACGGCGCGGGCAAATCCACGACCATTAAGATGCTCACCGGGCTACTGGCCCCGAGCTCGGGGCGCGCTGAGCTTCTGGGGATGGACTTCGCTGCGCATCCTGTTGAAGTTAAGCGGCAAATCGGCGTCGTTCCCGAAGGCATGGGCCTCTTCGAACGGTTGACCGGCGCTGAGTATCTACACTTCGTCGGCCGCATGTACGGCCTCGACCGCCCCACAACGCAGCGACGCTCCGAGGAATTACTCGATTTCATGCAGCTCTCCGACCGGCCGAAATCTTTAATCGCGGACTATTCTCATGGCATGCAGAAAAAACTGGCGCTGGCTGCGGCGGTGATTCACGGTCCGCGCATTCTTTTTCTCGACGAGCCGTTCGAAGGCGTGGATGCTCTTGCCGCAGGCGCGCTCAAGGCGCTTTTGGGGCGCATGACAGAGCGTGGCGTCACCATCTTTCTCACTTCGCATGTTCTGGAAATTGTCGAGCGGCTCTGTAGCCACGTGGCCATCATTCACAAGGGCAGGCTCGTTGCGCAGGGCTCGCTTGAGGAGTTGCGCGCAGGCATCGCCGGCGAAGAAGGAAGCAAAACGACTCTCGAGCAGATTTTCCTCTCCATCGTGGGCCAAGACGGCGCCCAGCGGCCACAACTCGAGGAACTATCGTGGCTGATGTAGCTCAACTCCCCGGCGTTTGGGAACAAATCCGCCTTGTCGCCGGACTCCGATGGCGGATTCTGGGGAACAATCTCCACAAAAAACACAATCAGTGGGATTTGATTGGAGTGATTGTCGCGAGCGTTTTCGCCACGCTGGCGGTCCTTGGTCTAAGTGTAGGATTCGGTTTCGGCGCTTTCATGTTCATGTCTGGCGGTCACGAAGCCTGGATTGCGCTGCTCTTCTGGGGAATTTTTCTTTTCTGGCAACTATTTCCGGTTTTCACTGCGGGTTTCGGCGCCGGCTTTGAGTTTCGCACCTTGCTGCGGTTTCCGCTAAGCCTCCGTGCGTTTTATGTCATCGGCCTCGCTTACGGAGCGGCGGATTTTGCGGCGCTCGCTTCCATTTGCTGGCTAACCGCCATGATTATAGGCGCGACCGTGGCAGACCCCGCCGTCCTGCCGGCCATGCTGCTCATCTCCGCACTCTTCCTGCTGATGAACATCACGCTCGAGCGCACGATTGGTTCCTGGCTCGAGCGCATTCTGGCCCGCCGCCGCGCCCGGGAAATGTTTTTTGCTCTGTTCATCCTCTTCGCCGTCTCCGTCCAGTTTATTAATCCGCTGGTGCAAAGATACGGCCGGACCGCACAGCCCTGGGCCCGGCAAGTAGTGCCGTATCTCTCCGTTTTTCCGCCATCGCTTGCGGGACGCGCGATTGCAGGCGCCGTCCAGCATAATTTCACGGACACGCTCCTCGGCGCGGCCGGCATTTCAGCTTACGTGCTGCTCTTCAGTGTGCTTCTCTGGCTGCGCTTCGCCACGCAATATCGCGGCGAGGAACTGAGCGAATCCGCCGCACCCGCCCGAGCGATTGTTCGTCCCGTTGCCCGCACCGGTGAAGAGTCGGACGCTCTCCGTTTGCTCACGCCGCAAGTCGCCGCCGTCCTTCGCAAGGAATTTCGCTACCTTACGCGCAACAGCTTCGCCTTTTTTCTGCTGATCATGCCTCCCGTGTTTGTACTGCTTTTCACCACCCAGTTTGCAGGCCGGCACCCCACGGCCATGAAGCATCCCGTTTCAACCGAGTTCTTTTTTCCGGGCATGATGGCCTATCTCTTGCTCATTCTGATGGCGCCGGCGTACAACAGCTTTGCGTACGACGGCAAGGGCATTCAAACGTTTTTCACCACGCCGGTAAGCTTCCGCGAAGTGTTTCTTGGAAAAAATCTCCTGCAAGCTGGGATGTTGGCTTTTGAATTGGGACTTTCCATAATTGCTTTTTCCTACCTGGTGGGACTTCCTTCGTTGCCCGTTCTTCTGGCCACGCTGGCCGCAATCGTATTCAACATCGCTGGGCAACTGACCATCGCCAACTGGTCTTCGCTCTGCTTTCCTCGCAAACTTAATTTTGGGCAGATGCGCGGACAGCGTCAGTCCGGGATGGCTGTGCTCGTTTCTTTTGGCACGCAGATTCTTTTGGGCGGCATCAGCGCGCCCATCCTTTTTATGAGCCGTTGGACCGGCGACAAGTGGCTTCCCGCCGAGGTATTTGCATTCCTCGCCGCCGCGGCGATCGCGGGCTATGCATCCTCGCTCGATCCCCTGGCTGGGCTCGCGGAAAAAAAGAAAGAAACCTTGATTGACGCGCTGTCCCGGTGAGGTTTCATCCGGCGGCAACTTAGCCGAAGCCCTTAACTCACACTTCCATCCACGGAACCCAGCGCCTCTGCATAACGCGTAGCAATTGCCTTCCAGGAAAAATATTGGTCCTGTGCGCGGCGGCTGCGCTCTGCAAGTGATGCGCGATACTCGGGATCGGCAAGGACTTTGAGTAGCGCTTCTCCCAAGCCTCGCTGGCGTTTCGGATCAGCGAACACCACTCCCGCTTCGGTGATAGGTGAAGCCGTTTCCGGGCCGTCGAGCGCCACGACCGGCAAGCCGCAGGCGATTCCCGCGATCGCGCTGCCTCGTCGCGAAGAAATGCCGCCTCGCACAAAAAGCATCACATCGCACGACGCCAACTGCCGCACAATTTCGTCTCCTGGCAAGACTCCCAGAGCAGAAACCTCGATCGGCTGTTTTTCCATCAAGTTCTTCAGCGCCTTCTCCGCCGTGTCCGAATGACGCCCCATCACGACGAGTCGCAGCTTTCCCAATCGTTCCGCTACAATTTGCAAAGCCTCGGAAATGCTCGCGATCTCCCAGATGCCGCTTTCTCCGCCGGTGATCCCAAACACAGCAATCGACGGCAGCCGGTTCGCGCCGTCATGACGCATTTCCCAAGCTCCTTCTGGCTCCGGCAGATTGGCTCCCACGGGTATGAAAATCGCGCGAGTGTGTTTTTTCCCGATCCACGGAATTTTACTGACAGGCACAGTCAAGATGCCAAGGTCGCAAGACCGCAGCGCTTCGCTCATGGCGTGATTCTGAGCACGGCGCCGCAGCTTATCTATCGTGCGATTGCCGTAGTAGGGTAGAACGTCGTGATAAACCATCGCGACGCGCGCTCCTGCCTCCCGAAGAATACGCAGGACGCGCAAAAACCGCAGCGGGAAGCCGCGCTCCGACCACGACAGCGCCGTGTACTGCACCAGCACCCAGCACCCACGCCATTCCTTCGCCCGACGCTCGAGTTCGCGCATCGCTGCAGGCCATCCGTCTTCCAGCCACGCGACGCGCGCGAGCTCCAATACAAAATTGTGTGAGCCCAATGCTTCGCCCAGGTACCTGCAATACTCTTCCACGGCATCGGTCGGCGTATCCCGCCGGCCGAGCAACGCGATGCACTTTTGCGTCATTGGGGGAGCGCCAGGATGTGATTCGTCCCACAGGGTTTGCAGATGTAACCGAATCGCGAAAACTCTTCGAGAAGAATATGGTGATTTTCTTCGCTGTGCATTTCGCAAATAATTCCCGGACGCTTTTCTTTCAGCAGCCGCTGCGCCCCGCGAAACACTTCCACTTCCGCGCCTTCCACATCGCACTTTAGAAAATCGGGCGCTGGTTGCGTCCTGGTGTATTCATCAAGCGACTCCGCAATTACCTGAATTGTGTCGCCCGCGCTGGCGGAAACCACGTGCCCAAGTCCACGATCCGGCGACTTCGCTGGATCCGTTCGCGCGAAGAAAACCGTGCGCGGTTCCGACCACACCGCTTTTTCTTCCACGGTGATCCAGCCAAATTTGTTTCGCGCGACGTGCTCCCGCAATCTTGCCGCAATTTCGGGGTCGGCCTCGAAAGCCACCACTCGCCCCTCTTCCCCCACGAGCCTCGCCGCAAGCAAGGAAAAAAGCCCGATGTTCGAGCCGACATCATAAAAAGTCATGCCGGCGCGCAAATGCTGTCGCACGGCCTGCTGAACTTCCGGCTCGCCCCCGCCCTCGAAATACGTCTTTCCCGTTCGGGGATTTAAATGTAGCCACAAACCTTGCGCGGGCCCGTCCTGCACCTGTACCCAGGCAAGCGCATCGCGCGGCACCAGTTTCGCACCCGCCCAACTTACGCAGCGGCCCAACACAGGAACTCGCCGCAGCCCCGCCAGCGGCGAACCGTATCGCAGCAACAATTGCGCCAGCCGTCCCTGCGAAGCGCTCAAGTCATTTCTCCACGAGAAAACTGCCGATGACCAATGCATCCATCCCGGAACTGAAGAAAGTGCGTATGGCGTCTGTTGGCGTATTTACGATCGCCTCGCCCCGAAGGTTGAACGACGTGTTCATAATTACAGGTACGCCCGTGCGCTTTCCAAATTCATCAATCAGCCGCCAGTAGAGCGGATTGATTTCCTTCTCCACGGTTTGCGGCCGCGCGCTGCCGTCCACGTGCGTCACCGAAGGGATCACTGCGCGCATTTCTGGCCGCACCTGCGCCGTCAGTATCATGAACGGCGAGTCGCCTGCACTCTCGAGATATTCTCCGGCGGCTTCCTTCTTCATCGATGGCGCGAACGGCCGCCACCACTCGCGAAATTTCACCGCGTTATTGACCTTGGCGTTCATCTCCGGATCGCGCGGATCGGCCAAAATCGATCGGCTTCCGAGCGCTCGCGGTCCAAATTCCATGCGCCCTTGAAACCAGCCAAGAATTTTCCCGTTCGAAAGCAATTCCGCCGCCGTCCCAGCCACATCGCTCAGGTGAGCATACTTTAATTTATAGGTTTTCAGAGCGCTCTCGATGGCCTCATCGTCAAACTCCGGCCCCAAATACGCATGCCGCATCGCTTTCATCGGCAAACGGCCGCCGCCATCAAGATACGGCGCGAGCGCCGCACCGAGCGCCACTCCATCATCTGAAGCCGCAGGCTGCACAAAGAATTTATCCACAATCCCAGACGCCACGATTTTCCCATTCGCTTTCGAATTAAGCGCCACTCCGCCCGCCAGGCAAACATTCCTGCTTTTCGTTTTCTCGATGGCCAGCTTCACAACGCTCATCATCGCGATCTCGCAAGCATCCTGCACCGCATATGCCACATCCTTGTGCCGTTCGTCGATTTCGCTTTCAGGAACCCGCCGCGGCCCGAACAGCCGCACCATTTCCCAAATGGCGCCGCTCCATTCGCAACGAGTTTCCTCGCCTGTACTTTGTAAGGCGCGCCTTCCGCTTCAATAAACGCACGCAAATCCACACCCGCCTTCCCGTAAGGCGCCAGCCCCATCACTTTCCACTCATCGCTGTTACGCTGAAACCCGAGGTACTCTGTAAACTCGCTGTAGAAATATCCCACGGAGTCCGGAAACGGAATCGTCAAAACGTGATCGAACCGCCCGTCTCGCCCGTGCCAAATCGAAGTTGCTTCCCACGCTCCCCGCCCATCCATCACTACGACTGCCGCATCCTCAAATCCAGAATAAGAATACGCGCTCAACGCGTGTGCCAAATGGTGATCCACAAATCGCATCCGCGCTTTAGTCGTTCCAAAAATCTGCCTAAACCGCCTAGCACCACTCTTCTGATGCCACATGCTCATGAAATGCAGCGTCGAGTTCAGCCCATTCACATACGTTGCCGGCATTTTCCCCGAAGCGTAGCACTTCAAATCATGCCGGAACGCCGCGCCGGCCACCTGCCAGCCAAAACACACTTCGTCTAGTTGGTCCGCCTTGACGCGTGCGAAATCCAAACACGCCCGAATTGCATTTTCCGGAAATCGCGCATCATGCTTCACCCGGCTGATTCGTTCTTCCGCAACCGCAAATACAAGCTCTCCGCCGCGCACTAAACAAGCGGACGAATCATGCATCTGCGAATAATTAATCCCCAGTGTGATCATGCGATTTCTAATTCGCTTTTGCATCCAACTGGCGGGTTACTTGTTCCGCTGGACGACAAAAAGCGAATGAATCTCCTCGACAATTTTCCATTCCGGAGCCAGGCCGTTCCGAAAAACGCGGTCAACGAATTTAACAGGCCCATAGTCCGGCGTCGTCCACCCGCCTTCGAACAATCTCGCATCGTGAAAAAAGGCAATGCCGCCAGGCTTCACAAAACCGCTCCAGTCCTTCCAATCCCGCTCCACCGCAGCCTCCGCGTGATCTCCATCGATTAAAATCAAATCGATGGAGTCCTTCCACCCTCGCGCTGCGTCCTGGCTGAATTTCTTGATCCAAACAACTTTCCCGCGCGAGCTAGCGTTGACCGTTCGCTGCGCAACGCGCTTCGTGAAATTGAGCGCCGGCATGCGGCTCAAATGAAAGGGATCGATCAAGTGAAGCGTCCCGTCTTCCGCCATTCCTTCGCGAAGTGCCAATGCCGAAACTCCTTCCGCGACTCCGATCTCCACCACGCACTTGCAACCCCGTGCCCATTTCCTGAACGCAGCATGCTCCGCCGCCGTGTGCTGCGCGAACGCCGGACGCATGCCCAGGAACGCGCAAGCGGAATGGCGCAACCACGGACGACCCGTCGTTCCTTTCTTCACCGTCACGCTGGCTTCGCCAGGTAAGCTGACTACCGCATATTTCACGCTTGTCTCCAAATCAATTCCAGGCTGTGCGAGCGGACAACTTCCATCTAGCTCCGGCTATTTCGCGTTGCGAGCGCAAATATTTTCTCCATTTGTTCCGTGACGCGCTCCCAAGTGTAACGCCGCATCGTTTCCTGGCCCGCCAGCCCGAGCCTCTTCCGCAAATCGGCCGATTGGCACAGCCGTTCGATCCCGCGCGCCAACTCCTCACCGTCCGCGGCGGGAACGAGCAAGCCATTGACTCCATCTTCAACTACGTCCGCCATGCCACAAGTGTTCGTCGTCACCACTGGCATCCCTGTAGCCATCGCTTCCAGTAAAGTGAGCGGCATCCCTTCGACTAACGAAGGAAAAACAAAAATGTCGTGGCCTGCATAGACCGCCACCATGTCTTCCCGCGCCACGAAGGGTATGACGGTAACTCGGTCGCGCAACTCCGCTGCAAAACAATCCTTCACTTCCGCTTCAGAAACGGAGCAGCCCGCGACCGTCAACCGCGCCGCCGGCATCTTCTTGGCCACTCGGTCAAAAGCGTCCGCAAGGTAGTACACACCCTTGCGATCAAGCCATGTTCCCGCGAAAAGCAAGCGCAGCGCGGTTTTTTCCGAATATTCCCGCGAAACAAAAAACCGCTCCTCCGTGCCGTTGGGCACATACCAAATAAGGCCCGGGGGTCGCTTATACTTAAGTTCAGCGCAAATCCATCCCTCTCGATTGGCCACCGCGCCATAACCCGCCATTTTAATCGAATAGTCGTACATTGTTTGATGATAGAGACGATGCCACATTCTATTCTTCAGACTGAAATTCCAGGCGCGCCGCTTACGTGCCTCCAGCCTCATGGCCCGGACGTAACGCTCCTCGCTTCCCTGCATCGTCATCACATACGGCGGTGCGCCCGCTGGCCTGAACAGTCGCCACCAAATTCCATAGGCGCATCCGCAAGGCGCGTGCAGATTCACAACATCGTATTTCTTTCGTTCCCTCAGAATGCGCCTGGATAGGCCGATTGCAAAAAACAGCGCTTCGAACCGCTTCGGCTTTGCAGGACGCTCCAGCACATCTTCCAGAGAACCAGCAATCAACCGAGTGACCCCGCTTTGCCAACTCAGCAGCATGACTTAGCACTACGCCAGCCGCTCCCGCCTCTTTCTTCCGCGGCACGCCTATCGCGATTAGGATGCGCAACACTCTTCCCTGTTCTGCGCCATCACGAAATAAGTGAACGCCAGAGGACTCAGTAGTCTGCGCAACCTGCGATTGGATTCCAAACCTTTCCACCGGATCGGATTGCGGCCCGGACGGATTGGAAATTGGTGCACCGTCCCATCCGTGCGAAGAATCGTCCAACCCGCGCCGCGCACAAACTTACGGATCTGTGGGAACCATTGCCGCCGGTCAAATGGCTGGTCGTCTTTCCGCTTTGGGTGACGAAACCACGAATAGATTTCATACAGCCCCATGAAGTTTGCGTAATTTGGCGTCGTCAAGAAAAGCTTGCCACCCGGCCGGCACACGCGCCGCATTTCGCGCAAAGCCCTGGGCGCATCCGGAAGATGCTCGATTGTCTCGCACGAAATAACCAGATCAAACGAATCATCCGCAAATGGCAGATTGTGTGCATCCCCTTGAATAAAAGTAACCGTTGGCCGCCTATCAGCCGCCCTGACCTTTTTCTCGGCAACGCTCACGGCCACAAACGAAAAATCACATCCAGTAACGCAGGCACCGGCGAACGCCAGTTCGTTCGAAAAACCGCCGCGCCCGCACGCGACCTCGAGAATTCGTAAACCGGCGACCGCGCCGATCTGCTCGCGTACCAACTGATACCACGGGCTACTCGCGTCCTCATGCCCGGGATCTCCTTTAAAAATCCGGTCATGCCATACGTCGTATTCCGCCCGCAGGCTCACGCCTTAAACTCCTCGGGCCCCGCGACCCGCGTGATTTCCGGAATCGGCAACGCCTTTTGCCGGGCCCGCTGGTACCAGGCACGCGATCCGAGCCAGCGCCGGCCTGCGTAAAACCACCGCGGCGGCAGCAATATGGCCGGCAGCATCGCCGCCGCTCGAAACACGCGGTGAGACCGTGGCGCATCAAAATGCATCACTTCATAAATCTTATTCTCGGTCCGCACCGTTTCCCAAGGCGCGCCCCCATCTAACATCAAGCGCATCTGGTCCGCCTCTGCTTGGACGATCTCGACGATGCAGGAGACTACCTCGGGAGAAGCACCTCTGGCGGCAAGACCGTTCCACAGCGTGCATGCCAGCGCCGCCATCACCTGCTGTTTCCGCCGCAATCCCGAATTTCCTCCTCCGCCTAGCAGATACAAATTGCCCCCGTGAACGCGGTAATAGGTCAACGCATCCTGAAGGATGATCAGTTCGCTCATCAGCGCCCCGAGGGTGAATACATATTCATCTGCCTCGAACACAAGAGCTTCCGGTATCGGAAGGATTCTCCGCGCGAGTTCCGTTCTCAAAATCATACGGCTTGTTCCCAGAAAGCTTTTCCTGAGCCGGAATACCCGCGCAGCTGCCAGTGAGTTGAGTTGCAGTCTCTCGCTCTTTTCGGGAGCACTCGTGCGGATCTTGCCGTCTAGGCAGGCCTCATGAATCCCATGTCCAAGCAATCCCACCGACGGTTCGGAGTTCAGAACCTCGGTCACACGCTTCAATTTTCCCGGCGCCCACCAATCGTCCCCATCCAAAAATGCGACAATCTCCCCTTTGCACTCAGGAATTCCCGCATTGAACGCCGAAGCCTGTCCGCCATTTTCCTTCCGCAGCAATCGCACATGCGGCTCAAATTTTCGAATAATTTCCGGTGTACGATCGCTCGACCCGTCATCCACCACGAGAATTTCCCGTTCCGCGGCCGGAAAATCCTGCTCCAGCACGCTCACGATCGCTTTCTCAATAAAGCGTTCGTGGTTATACGTATCGATGAGCACGCTGACAAAAGGCTTTGCCATCTGCTAGCAAACGTCGGCTGGCCGGTCGAATCTCTTCAAAGAAAGCTCGCACCAGCGCGCGGATGTCCCCCCGGTAAGTCTACGACATCTTGGCCACGCTGGTCCGCCCTTTGCGGCGGCCCATCCCTGGCAGAATCATTCTGGAAAAAGTCTTGGACTGCGGCAGCCCAGCTGCCGCTTTTTCTTTTTTGGAAACGTCGCCGCTCGCGCCAAAGGGAGTACTGACACCGGGCATCTGCTATCCACGAAAGGCGCCAAACATTCCAAGCACAAAAAAGGGGCCAGCAAAATTCGCCGGCCCTCTCACATCGATTCTCTGTTTCTTTATTTCAATACGTCTTTGCGTCATTACATCGGTTTCTCAGCAGTAGCTGCACTCGGCATCACCCATGCCACCAGCCATGTCATCCTTGATTCGCCGCAGGCGCTGCCCAAGGCGCTCGGCAAGCTGATGTCGTGCGCGCCACAACCGCGCCTTCAACGTGTTCTCGGTCACTCCGAGTTTCTTAGCTGCTTCGCCCGTGGAGTAACCCTCCACTTCGCGCAACACAAACGCCGTGCGCAAGAGCGGCGAGAGCTCGTCTAGATTTTCGCTGATCATCTCTCGCAACTCCGTTCCCGCAAACACTTGCTCCGGGTTCGGTCCCTCGGCTGCGAATCGCTCCGAAATCGGTAATTCATCTTCGCGCGGAGGTTCGTCCAGCGAAACCGCTGGCCGCGCCTTCGCACTGCGCCGCCTCATCAGCGCCGCATTGATCACGATCCGCGTCAGCCAAGTCGAAAACTGCGACCGCCCCTCAAACCGCTTCATGTTCCGATACGCGGAAAGCAGCCCGTCTTGTAAAGCGTCTTCGGCATCTTCCGTATTCCCGAGGACGCGCAGCGCCGTCTGAAACAGCGGCCGCTGGTATCGGCGGAACAGCGTCTCCACCGCCTGCGAATCACCTTTCTGCCCGGCGCGAATCAGCTTGCTTTCATTGAACTGCGCTCCCACTACAGCTTGCGTTGTCACTGCCGCTTGAGTTGCCATTGTTCCCCCCAATTACAACAAAAAGTCGCTGCAAAAAGTCATCAAAGAATCGCTGCAATAATCTCGTTCGCCTGATGCATGGACACTCGCGTGCCTCAGTGCACCGGAACACCTCCGGCCGGCACTCGCGGCTTCCTCATCAGCAACAAAACCGGGATGACTGCCAGAAACACCACGCCCAACAACTTGAAGTTGTCGATGAAAGCCAGCATCGCCGACTGGCGCTGCACGAGGTTGTAGACCATCCCCTTCGCCTGCATCGCGGCATGCGAAGCACTCGACCCATATGAAATTAGACGCGCCGTGTTTCCGTTCGTCATCTTCAGCAGCGCGGGATTCAAACTGTTCACACTCTCCACCAAATGTGATTGATGGAGCTGCGTCCGCCGCTCCAGCATGGTCGTAACGGTCGCGATTCCCACGCTCGCCCCGATGTTTCGCGCCAGATTGATGATCCCCGTCCCCATGTTCGTCTTTTCTTTTGGCACGTACGCAAACGCCGCCACATTGATCGGAATAAACAAAAACGCCAGCCCGAAACTCTGCAGCATTCGTGCGCGCACCGCATGGCTGTAATCGAGCCCCAAATCCCAACCAGCCATCCAGAACAGTGCAATCGCCGAAACTGTGCAGCCAAACGTGATCAGAATCCGCGTATCCACTTTCGACACCAGAATTCCGACGACCGGCATCATCAGCATGATCACCAATCCGCCCGGCGAAAGCGCCTTCCCGGCAAGTTCCGCCGTGTAACCCAGCAGCTCCTGTAGAAACTGCGGAATCAAAACCGTGCTCGAATACAGCACGAATCCCAGAAAAAACATCGCCACGGTCGAGATCGCAAAGTTCCGGTCCTTCAGCATTTTCAAATCGACGACCGGATCCTTGTGCCTCCACTCCCAAATGATCCCGGCAATAATCCCGATCAGCATCAGCACAAAGAAAACGCGGATAAATCCAGAGGACAACCAGTCGTCGCGCTGTCCTTTATCCAAAATAATCTGCATGCTGGCCAAACCAAGGCTGATCAATCCGATTCCTATATAGTCGATCCGGAATCCACTCTTCACGCTCGCTCGCTTCATGTACGGCGGGTCCGAAATCAGCACCGACGTCAGCAGCAACGAAATAATTCCCACTGGCACGTTGATATAGAAAATCCATCTCCACGAAAAATTGTCAGTGATCCATCCGCCCAGCCATGGCCCAATCGTTGGCGCCACAACGACCGCAATTCCGTAAACTGCAAACGCCATCCCGCGTTTCGCTAGCGAAAACGTATCGTTCAAAATGGCCTGCTCGCTCGGCTGCAAGCCTCCGCCGCCGGCGCCCTGCAAAATCCGGAAAAACACCAGCACGCCCAGGCTCGGCGCAAGTCCGCACAGAAACGAGCTCACCGTAAACAGCGCCACGCAAGACATGTAAAATCGCTTCCGCCCGATCAATCCCGAAAGCCATCCCGAAAGCGGCAGCACGATCGCGTTCGAAACTAAATACGACGTTAGAACCCAAGTGGATTCATCCGCTCCAGCTGATAGATTCCCCGAAATATGCGGCAGCGCGACGTTTGCGATCGATGTGTCCAGCACTTCCATGAACGTCGCCAGCGTTACCGTTACGGCGATCACCCAAGGGTTTATCGACCCGTCCGGCATCCTCAGCTTGGCTAGTAGTCTGTGCCTCATCGCGCGTTCAGCTCTTACTCCGTCTCGATGACCCTCTACCTATTCATACGTACAAACTCGTCACGGTCTTTCTTTATTCCGCGCGCTACTTGGTGATCACGGTCGCGTCCACGTTCATCCCCGGCCGTAATATCGCCTTGTCCGCCGGCACCGGATCGAGCACGATCTTCACCGGTATCCGCTGCACCACCTTCACGTAATTGCCCGTAGCGTTTTCCGGCGGCAACAAGCTCAACACTCCGCCCGTCGCTCCGGCGATCGAATCCACATGCCCGCTGAAAGTTTTTCCATACGTATCCACCTTCACTTCCGCCTTCTGCCCCGCGTGCATATTTCTCAGCTGCGTCTCTTTAAAATTCGCAGTCACCCAAACGTCTTGCAGCGGCACCACCACCAGCAGTCCCTGCCCCGCCTGCACGATCTGCCCAGTCTCCACTTGCTTGTGTGTGGCCACACCATCGACCGGCGCAACCACTTCCGTGTAACTCAGATTCAGAAGTGCCGCATCCAGGGCCCCGCGTGCCTGCGCCACTTTCGCCACTTTCGCTTGCGCGTCGGCCGTGCGCATGCCTACCTGTTTTTTATCTGCCAACGCTCCTTCAACTCCGGCGCGTGCTTGCATCACACGCGCTTTCGCGGCGTCCAATTGCGCTTTCATCACTTCCACATTCCTCTGCGCCTGCGCCAATTTCTCCTGGTCTGCCTTCAACGCGCTCGCCGTCGCATCCGCATTTGCTTTTGCAGCGTCGTACTGCTGCTTCGAAATCTCGTCTCTCTCCATCAGCGGCTTGTAGCGCGCCAAATCTGCTTGCGCCAACGCGGCGTTCGCCATGCTCTTGTTGACGTTCGCTTGCGCATAGGCCAAATCCGCCGTCTGCGCCTGTTCGTAGGTGGCCTGCGCACTCGCGACATCCGCCTGTGCTCCCAACAATTGCGCGTCTGCGCTGGAAGTCCCGCTAGCCACGTTTTCCGCGGTCCTCGGCACGTCTACTCCCGCCGACCGCGCTTCGCTTTCCGCAAGCTCCAGCGCCCCCTTGGCTTGGTCCACCGCCGCCTGATAATCGCGCGGATCAATCTTCACCAACACTTGCCCCGCTTTCACGGCCTGGTTGTCGTCCACCAGAACGCTTGCCACTTTGCCGTAAATCTTCGAAGCGATCGGCGTGATGTGCCCGTCGATCTGCGCGTCGTCCGTGCTCTCGCGGTCGTGGTAGTAGAGAAACAGTCCGACGATTGCGACGAACAGCACCAAGCCCCCAACAATCGCCAGCCGCTGCATTTTCGGATTCGCAAGCCCCTTTGGGTTTGGGGTCTCTTTTTCCAACGGCACATCTTCCGCAACCGGCCGCACTTTTGTCGCGTTTTCCGGTACTGCTTCAGTCTCAACGCTCATCGTCCCCTCACTTCGAGTAAACCTTTTCCATCTGTCCAATCGAACGGGCATAGTCCGCGCGCGCCTGATTGAATCGGTAAAGCGCCGCGATCTGATTGTCGTTCGCACGCGCCAGCGAATCCTGCGCCTGGATCACTTCAATATTGTTCGCCACACCGGCCTTGAAGCGATCCCGCGCCTGATCCACTTCTTCCTTCGATAGCTGCACCCCGAGATTCGCCACGGCCACTTGATTCCGTGCCGAATCCAAATTGATCAGCGCCGTTTTTACGTCCAGCGCGATCTGATTTCGCAAATCATCCTCTTGTTGCTGTAGCTTCTGAATTTCCAAGTCCGTGCGGACGATTTCCGCGTGAATCCTGCCGCCCGTAAACAGCGGTACGCTTACCGCTGCTTCGTAGTTGTAAGTGGGAATACCGGTCGTCGACGATCCGCCCAGGTAGGCCCAGTTGCCGGTGAAGTCCACCTTTGGCAGCCGCGATTCCGACGAAGCCTTCTTTTGCAGCCCCGCCGCTTTCAGTTGTTGTTGCAACGCCTTCCATTCCTGACGCTCTGCAAGCGCCGAATCAATGCTCGCGACCACCTCGGGCTGCGGCGTGTCGAAGAAGCTCAGCGAATCTCCCAATTCGATCACTTGGCGGGGATCCAGATTTAGCAATCGGCTCAATCCGAAAAGCGAAGTATCGCGGTCGGCCTGCGCCTCGAGCAGCCGCTGCTTTTCATTTTGCAGCTCCACATTCGCGCGCAGCGTGTCGATCCCTGTGCCGACACCTTCTTTCTGGACGTCCGCCGCCTGGTCATACAGCGCCTGCGCTAATTCCACTCGCGATTGCGATGCTTGCACGTTCGCCACGGCTCGCAGCGTCCCGATGTATTGCGACACCACCAGCAAGATCACTTGCTCGCGCGTGGAAAGACTGTCCGATTTGCTGGCATTCGCCGTTTCCCGCGCTGCCTGATACCGGCGGTACAACGTCAAATCAAACACCGGAGCGCTGAATGTCGGCCCCGCCGAGAACACCTGAAAAGGACCAGCATGTTGTGGAAATGAAGGTATTCGCGCGCCAAGGAACGCCTGAAGATTGATCCGCTCTACGGTGTCCGTCACGCTCAAGTTCGCCTGTGGCAGCAAAGCCGCTCGCGCCACATTCTTGTCCTGAACGCTTTCCGCGGCGGTTATAATCGCGATCTGCGCGGTCGGATTCTGTTTCAGCGCCAGGCTTACGGCCTGGTCCAAAGTCAGCCGCATCACTCCGCTCGGTGCCGTACCCGGAAGCGGACTCTGTCTCCCAGTTCCTTGTGCGCGCCCAACCATCGGTGTTACTACCAGGCTGAAAAACGCCACATAGAAAATAATGTGCGTGCCTTTCTTCCGGCCCCAGCACCCGCCCTTTCCGGTCTCTCCGCGCCCTGCGATTTCCTCCACGATTGCTTGATTCAAGCACCCCTCCGCGATGAGCTTCCCGCCTTGCTGGTGGATCTCCTTCAACAGCACCTTGCCAGCCGCATCGATAAAGCTCACGCCGCACAAGTCCACGCTGAACTTCTCTTCCGGCGTCCGTTCGCGCCAGCACTGCTCCAAGGTCCCAACCCATGCCCCCGCCAAGCGGCCCTCGACGCTCAATACCGTTCTGCCCCGTTTCTTTTCTGTCGTGATACGCAACATAGTCCCCACCCTTACCTTGCTCAGATGATGCACTCGCTCCTCCATTGGGTATTAATTCTCATACATAATTAAGCCGTTCATTTATAATGATTTATGGAAAAAGTACGAGGCAGGGCAGTGAACGAATTGACCTTATTTGGGCAATCGCCGCTAGCTCACCAGCAATGGCGTGACGTTATGCGGGCATTTCTCTAATCGGTCCTTCATTCTTTAGATGACACTCGACGCCATTACGTTCGTAGTCCACTACTTACGGAAGGAGTCGATCGCCAATAGGAGGGTTCAGTTGGTCGCCCTAACTAGCTCCCACACAGATAACAGCGATTAAGGACCGCGCTAGCTGCAGCCGACACTTCTCCCAGGCCGTTTTTTCGAACCCGGCAGGTCGGCGCTATGCTCTTTCCGCGAAATCGGCTGGATCCAGCTCAGTGGCGAACGGCGATGGCCTGCAATTCGAAATGCCCGCCGCGTAGAAGCGCTGACGCTCCAATGAATTCCCGCGCAGGGAAGTCCTTGGTCTTGAAGTAGCTCGTATAGATGGGATTGAACTTGTCAAAAAGAGACAAGTCCGTGCACGCAATTTGCACATACACCAGGTCGTCCATCGTCATTCCCGCCTGCGTCAAAGTCCCCTTCAAACTATCGAGCATGAGCTTGATTTCATCTTCAATTGCCGCCGGTGGCTTTCCGGTTTTCGGGTCCAACCCAATCCTGCCGGCCAAATACAAGGTATCGCCCGCAAGAATTCCGTCGCTGAAAGGCGCTTGCACCGTCTTCTCGGGCGCATTGAATACTTTGCGCGTAGTCTGCGGAGTGGGCTGCGAAAATGCCCCGCGCACGCTCAGAATTCCTGCAAGTACGAGTGCGATGACCAAAAAACTAAATCGGCGATTCACGCGTTGCCTCCATTCAAATCTCTTTTGAGAATAAACTCCAGGATTTGTGACGAGAGTGTAGCCCGCAATTCGCCCCGTAGCAACCAGCCAGTGGCACAGACTTCAGTCTGTGCACTCCGCCCCGCGGCCCAGGCGAAATGAGCGGGCGCCTTCACCCGCAACCAGTGCTAAGATGCCGCTTCCTTTTCGAGGTGACCCAATGCGTTTCGCGATCCGGATAAGCGTGTTTACTCTTGCGGCCGCACTTTGCATTTCCCCGTCAGTCTTCGCCCAGAACGACTTGGACCAGCACATCAGCAAGGAAGCCAACTCGCTCCTCGCCACCTACAAACATCTCCACGAAAATCCCGAACTCTCCACGCTAGAAAAGGAAACTTCGGCGCTCGTCGCTGCGGATCTCAGAAAATCCGGCTACGAAGTCACCGATCATTTCGGCCAATACGCTGATTCTGGTCTGACCGCCTACGGCATCGTCGCCGTCCTCAAGAATGGCCCCGGCCCTGTGGTTTACGTTCGAACCGACATGGATGCGCTTCCAATCGTCGAAAACACTGGTTTACCCTACGCCAGCCACGTGAAAGTGGCGCGCGCGGGCGGCGGCGAAGTTGGCGTGATGCACGCCTGCGGGCACGACCTGCACATGACCGTTTTTCTCGGTACTGCGCACATGCTCGCGCAGTTCAAGGATCGCTGGAGCGGCACCGTGGTTTTAATCGGCCAGCCGGCCGAGGAAACCGTCGGCGGCGCGCAAGCCATGCTTCGCGCCGGGCTCTATACGAAATTTCCTAAGCCTGACTTCGTCCTCGCGCTTCATGACAGTTCCGCAATTCCCGCCGGAAAAGTTTCCTGGCACGCGGGCCCGCTCCTCGCGGGCGCCGACTCCGTCGACATCACTGTGCGCGGCTATGGCGGCCACGGAGCCGCGCCACAAGCGGGAAAAGACCCCATCGTCATCGCTTCGGAAATTGTCGTCGCGCTGCAAACGATCGTCAGCCGCGAAATGGATCCACAGCTTCCGACAGTCGTCACCGTCGGCTCATTTCACGCCGGCACAAAACACAACATCATTCCCGACGAAGCGCACCTGCAGCTCACCGTTCGAACCATGAATCCCGAGCAGCGCGAAAAAGTGCTCGCCGCAATCGCCAGAATCGCGAATGGCATTGCTCTCGCGGCAGGAGTCCCAGCCGAGCGCGCGCCGATTGTAGTAGTGGCCAAGGATCATGTTCCCGCTACGATCAACGATGTCGCGCTGACGAACCGCGTTGGCGCTTCGCTCGAGCGCGCGCTCGGAAAAGAAAACGTGCTCGCTGGTGAACCCATCATGGCCAGCGAAGACTTCAGTCTTTTCGCGCTCGAGGATCCCAAACCGCCCATCAGCATGTTCTGGCTCGGCGCCTCCGACCCCGTCAAACTAAAGGATGCGATGGAAAAAGGCACGCGGCTGCCTGGCCCGCATTCCAGCGAATTCGCTCCCCTCCCCGATCCCGCCATTCGAACCGGCGTCAAAGCCATGACCTCCGCCGTGATGGACCTCCTGAAAAAATAGATCCCCGAAATCGCGTGGAACACGACGGGAAATACCGCGTTTTTACCGGCGAATTGGTCGATCGAAGCAATCGGCGCGAAGACCCACATTCTGGCTACAACGCAATCCAACCAATACGAATAAAGTAGAGCGAAGTGATTCCCACCACAGCCCAGAGCAACACGCCTTGCAGAAGTGGTCGCCAGCCCACTTCCTTCAGAGTAGCCCGCGAAATACCAGTGCCAATCAGGAAAAGGGTGGCCGTGAGACCGAGACGTCCAAGTGTAAAAACCGAATGAGAGAAAAAAGAGATTGCCGGAAAGTAAGTGTTCAGAACTGCGGCTAGACAAAAAAACAAAATGAACCAAGGGAACTGAATTTTTGACTTGCTGCTGATCTTGGACTCACCATGACTTTTGGACTTGCGGCGCATGATCGCTGCGGTGCCGAGGGCTAGTGGAACGATCCACAGGGCGCGCGCCAGTTTTACTGTCGTGCCGATTACTAAAGCTTGTGGACCGTATTTCGCCGCAGCACCGACAACCGAACTTGTGTCGTGAATCGCCAGCGCCGCCCACAGGCCGAATTGCGATTGTGAAAGATGCAGCGCCCCGCCAATCGGCGGAAAAATGAGTAGCGCGACAGAATTTAAAATGAAAACTGTGCCGAGCGACACTGCCATCTCTTCGTCGTCGGCGTGAAGAATCGGGCCAACGGCCGCGATCGCGCTGCCCCCGCAAATCGCCGTGCCCGCCGTAATCAGAAAGGAAGAGTTCCCTCGAACCCGTAAGAGTTTTCCGAGCGCGAGGCCCGCCAGAAGCGCAAACGAAATTCCCAGCGCCGTGTAGACGAATCCGCTGCGGCCAGCTTTCAACACTTCGTGCAAATTCATGCCGAAGCCGAGCGCCACAACGCACGCCTGTAGAAGAATTCTTGCGGATATCCGTACGGCTCCCGCGTAAGGATGCGCAAAACACAAGCCGAACAGTATTCCAAGCGCGAGAGCTACAGGAGGCGAAAGTAGTCCGGTGAACGAAAGGACGAGCGCTAGAAGGAAAAGAATTTTTGCGAACAGGGACATCGACGGAAAAAGAGTAACAGGCGCGGCGCCGAAGCGGTTAATTGCGACGGAGCAGAGTTATGCAAAATTCACCCGCATTTTAGTAGGGTATTCCGCGGCCGAGATTATTTTTGATCCTAAGGCTGCGTAGGCGCCGGAGCTGCTTTCATTGGTGAGGGCGTGGGCGATTGCGCAGGTGAAGGCGGCTTATCAGCAGGCGCCGACGGAGTTGCAGGAGTGTTCGGCGCGGCGGGAGTCACCGGACTTTTTGGATCAGCAGATTCTTCGGCGATGATTTTTTCCGTTGCGGCCTTGCTGACCGCGCAAGCGGAATCCCAGATGCGGCATTGCGCAAGAGTGAATTTGCAGCCGCACGTGCAGGCGTCGGCGTTAAACCGGTGAAGTGCGGCCTTTTTTTGCTCAGGCGTGAGTTTCGAAAGATCGACGCCGGGAAGTTCGGTAGCCCGGTCGGCGTGCGCGAGAAAAACTTCGCCCTTGTCCTCGAACGTCTCGACTTTGGCCAGGATGGGCATGCCGAGCAGCGCGCGGATTTCGGTTTCGTAAACCGCGGGATTCCAGAGGCCAACATGTTTCTGCACGACGCGGCCTTCCTTATCCAAAACAAAAGACGTCGGCAGCGCAGGGATGCCGCCGAATTGTATGCGGACGTCATTGGAAGTCATGGCGACCGGATAGTTGATTCCGGTTTCCTGGACGTACTGCTTAATGTCGGCTTCTTCATCGTCGACATTGAGCCCGACAATTTGCAGGCGGTCTTTGTAGCGCTCCTGCAAAGCGACTAGGTCAGGAATTTCGGCGCGGCAAGGTCCGCACCAGGTGGCCCAAAAATTCAACAAGACAACTTTGCCCTGAAGCGCAGCGAGGGTAAGCAGCTTGCCGTCGAGCGCGGTGAGTTTGAAGTCCGGCGCAGGATCGGGATTGCGAACGAAACGGATCACGGGCTCGTTGTCCTGCTCTTGTTGCGCGAAAGACAAGCTAGGCGCGACAAAAAGAAACAGCAAGGTAATGAGCCAGCGCAGCACAGTCTGCGGACAGGTAAACGTTAGTCGGATCAGACGCATAGTGTCCTTAATAGAAGAGCACAATGAGGCGCGCGCGCCAAGTGCCTGCTAGGAGAGACTCCGCGTTGCCGAGGGCCGCTCTGGAGGGATTCTTTTACTTCTGTGGCGTCAGTAGCTTCTTGGAAGGCGAAGCAGGACGTTCGGAGCGGCGTTCATGCTCCACGTGCTGCGTGCAATCGGCGATTTCGTCGTCAATCTTTTTGATTTCCAGCGCGAGGTGAAATTCCTCGGGATGCTTCGCATATTTCTCGAATAGCGAGTTACGCTTGGCTTTTAAGTCGTCGCGTTTTTTCTTCCAGACCCCTGCAACTGCGAGCATGTGATTGTCCCCGCAACCAGTGTGCACGTATTTTTGGTTTATCGATAGAGTCAGGAAGAGATTTGTTTCTATTCCTCCGCTTTAGGGATTGCTTTTCAGTGAATGGGCCTTACAGCGAGCAGAAGCCAAGCTGGAAGGGCGGGCGTGCCGTTTCCTTACGTGGGGAACTCGGAATGAAACGCGGCTAAGAGGGCTGCGTCGTCTCGACGGGTAAGAGCGGAATGAATGGAGTCCCGGATGCTTTGCGTGGGGCGCTGGGAGGCGAGGGCGGCGAGAATTTCGCTCGCCGCGGAAATGGGATCGGTTTCGAGGAGTCCGAGGAGGAATTGGAGGGCGTCTTCGCTGCGGGATGTTGACAGAGCAAGGAGCAGAACTTTTTTCAGCGGGCCGCGGCGCGTTCTTTGCCATTTGTCCTTGAGAGAATCGATGGCTCTTGTGGAGCGGGAAGCACCTAGGGCGAGGATCGCGCCTTCGGCGACGGAGAGATCTTCGTCGTCGACATAGCCTACGACAAATTCGATAGAGCTTGCGGAAGGTAAAGCGAGCAGGCCGGAAAAACACTCGGCCAAAACCTCCGGAACGCGGTCGCTCGTAAGCACCTTAAGGCGAAGCGCGAGAGCGCCAGCCTCGCCGCCGTTGGCAGCGAGCGCTCGAACAGCTCCGATGCGCGCGAGCGGCTCGGGATCGACGAGGAGCGTGACAGCCTCTGCAAGAGCGCCCGGAAAACGCGTACGAACGAGGCCCTGTGCGCACAGACCGCGAAGTTGAGCAGCGGAATCGATCGGCGGACCAAAAGAGCCTTCCATTTGAACGTGGCGGATTCCCTTGAGATAGACCTCCGGCTCGGAATAATCCATCGCATAGAGTGCGGTGACGATCTCGGTGAGAGCGGCGCAGCGCTTGTCCAGGCGAGCCGGGTCAGCCATGAGTTTGTGGAATGCGGTGACGAGTTCAGGGAGCAACTCCGCAGGACGGCGTTCCCCGGCGATTTTGGCGGCTTTAGCGACGACGAGGTTTGAGCGACTGCGCAGGAAACCGCGGAGGTCTCTGGGCAGGTCAGTGTCTGCAGGGGCCGATTTCAGCGCGGCGAGTTTATTGAGAGCTTGCTCGATGGGATCGTGCTTGGACACAGAGCAATCTTATCTGAAGTTGGCACGGCCTAGAGTGCGCAAGCAGGACGGGCGAGAGAGGGTAAGCACCGACAGTTGGAGCAACTGACAAGCGGCACGCGGTGTTCGTGCTAATCTTTTCATATTGGGTGGATACCTCTTGCGGCGCGTTCGCGACTAGTGAGAGCCACTTTTGAACGGTGCGTGCCGGGAGAAAATCCCTATGAATACGACAACACGGCGAGTATTTGGTTTGGCGGCGTGCTTCGTTGCGGCAATGATTGCGCTGGGTTGGCGCGCGGAAACCGGATCTGCCGACTCCCGCGATTCGAAGAATAAGGCTGCCTACGGGGAGCGCACGGAAACGCCTGTGGCAGTCAAGTGGGATCAGAAGGCAGCGGCGGCTTACCTCGATCAACGCGCGGGCTGGTGGATGGGATGGCAGCGAGCGCAGCGGGATCACGACACTTTTTGTGTGTCGTGCCATACGGCGGTGCCTTATGCGATGTCGCGGCCGTCGCTTCGTGCGGCGCTTGACGAACAAGGGCCTTCCGCCAACGAACGAAAACTGCTCGACAATGTCGCAAAGCGCGTGCGGCTTTGGAAAGAAGTGGCCCCGTTTTACACGGACGCGGATCGCGGCGTGTACAAGAGTGTCGAATCTCGCGGGACGGAATCGGTTTTGAATGCGCTGATCCTTGCCTGCAACGATGCGAGCAACGGTGTACCGAGCGGACATATGAGCGACGACACGCGCGCTGCGTTTGAAAATATGTGGGCCGAGCAACAAACCACAGGCGCTCAAAAGGGCGCTTGGCTTTGGCTGAGGTTCAAGAATGAGCCCTGGGAAGCGGATGACTCGGATTTCTATGGAGCCGCGCTAGCGGCGATAGCAGTCGGGACGGCTCCGGAAAATTATCGCGCGCGTCCAGAAATCCAAAACAATCTTAAGATGCTCGGCGAATATTTGAATCGCGAAAACGCGGCGCAGACTTTGAGCAATCGTGCTGTGCTGCTATGGGCCTCGGCCAAGGTGCCAGGGTTGATTGAGGCAGAACGCCAGAAGGCGATCATCAGCGAATTACTCAGCAAGCAGCAGCCGGACGGCGGGTGGAGTCTGACATCGATGGCGGGAAGCTGGAAGCGGCATGACGGAACGCCGCAGGTAGCCCAGAGCGACGGATATGCGACGGGGCTGATAATCTTCTCGCTCCAACAGGCAGGCGTATCGCGAGAAAATGCGCAATTGCAAAAAGGACTCGCGTGGCTGACGGCTAACCAGAACCACCAAGACGGATATTGGCTGGCCTACTCCTTAAATAACAACGAAGAACACCACATCAGTCCGGATACCGTGCGCTTCATGAAAGATGCGGCGACAGCTTATGCCGTTCTCGCGTTGAGCGATTCCAAAACTCACTGAACTCCAATTCACGAGCGGCCAATGGCGGCCAAGTGTCCAACTATTGCCAGCCGACGCGGATTAGCGAAAGACCTTGGCGCGGCAACGTAAATCGCAAGTGCGCTGTGCCATTCTCGATCGCTAGAAACGAAGGTGAATTCAGAAGCTGTAATTGCCCAGCGTCCTCGAGCTGCTGGTATTGACGATCAGAAGGTGTTTGAGGCGATCCCATTTCTTTCCATGCCGTGAACGCGTTGCTGTGATTAGCATCGATCCGAAAGTGTTCGACCAGCGCGTGGCTGGCGTTGCCAGGCAGGCCCTCGATGGACAGTTCAATCTTCGCGACGCCAACGCTCAAGTCTGCGTCGTGATAATTCCAAATTAGAATTTCGATTTCGTGATCCTTGTGCGTGGCGATGGCGTTGATGTCCGGCTGGCCGCGCACTCCAGCGCGAAGCACCTCCTCGGCTGGAATCGCCGCGGAGCTCGAAGACTTCACGCGTTCCGTGCCAAGCAATCCAAACATTCGAAATGCATTTAACACTGGTTTGTCCAAACCGTTGGTGGCGAGTTCGCGGTAGCCTTCGAAATACGGCTGGTCTTCGAATTCGAAAGACCAAGTCACCGCGCCTGCGAAATTGACTTGTTCGCGGCGAGACAATTCGTAGATCGTGTTCAACACCTCCGCTGTGTAGGAAGCGAATTGCGCGCCGTTGCGATACGCATTCTGCGGATGGGTTCGCGCGGTGCAGGCGGCGCAGCCTTCAGGGTCAGATTCTCCAAGAATGATGGGTGTGTTCTTCCATTCGGGAAAAGACTCCACGATTTTGAACCCTTGTTCAATCGAAGCTAATTGTCGCGCCACGCCCATCTGAACGTGGTCCTCGTGCCACTCGGTGGCTCCTTTCGGATGAAAGCTGATGAATGCCAGAGGCGAACCAATTTTTCCAGTGGCGAAATTTTGCTCGTGCGCGCAGTGCTCGAGAAATCTTCGCAAAAACTCCGCCGCCTTCGGAGAAGCGGGACCTGTCGTGTCCGGTCCGCCGACGGAAGCGCCCGGCAAGGCTCGTAATATCGCCGCAGCGGCAAAATCATAGAGCTTGAAATATTCTTCCGGAGTTCCTTTCCAATAGTCGATGTCCGGCTCATTCCAGATTTCCCAAAGCCAGGTCTTCGTTTCGGCTTCCCCATAACGTTCGCGCAAATGTGCGGCAAAGTGAAACACAACGTCCGCCCACTTCTGATAATCCTTCGGCGGGTAAGCCCAGCCGGTAAAAATCGTACCCTTAGGAAAATTGTGGCGATACGGCTGCGGATGCGTTGAGAGGGCTTCCGGCATAAAGCCGACTTGCACGAGCGGCTTGATGCGCAGCGCGAGGTACGTATCAAAAATGCGGTCGAGAATCGTCCAACTATAAATCGCATTCCCCTGAGGGTCCTCGGTGTAAACATTTGTGGAACCCCACTTCAGAGAGGCTGAGCCGTCGCCGCTGGTCAGCAAGTTGTGCACGCGAATGTGGACTGGCACAGGACTCAACGCCGCAAGTTCACCAAGCAATTTTTTGCCGTTGGGCGCGTAAGTATAATTCGGCTCGTCATAACCAAAATAATTCCAGATCGGCGGCAGCGCGCCGTCAGCTTGGTCGGCGTGAACTTGGATATTAACTTCGGGCGCGGCCTGCTGGGCAGCGCAGAGGCCTTCGTTTAGCGCGAGCATTAGAAACAGGAGGGACAAGCAGCAAAAGGTCGAGATCAAACTGTGCCTATTCATGCCGTGAATTTTAACCGAAGCGCGCGGATAACACGCGCGATGATAAAAAGGTGCCTCTTCCCCTGTAGGAGCGGGGCTTGCCCCGCCCTGGCTTTCTTCCCTCTCAAATTCTGCGAAAACGACAGCGCTGACGTCCTACAGCGCAAAACCGTCTTCTCTCTACGGCCCATTTGACCAGGGTGGCACCACGCCGCTCATCCGTGCGTACGCAATCAACTGCCCCATGTGCTCGTTAGCGTGAACAATGATGCGCAAGTACATTCCGTCTACGGTGGCGTCTCGATCGTGAATGTGAACTTTACGTTGAAGATCTTTCGGCGTTTCCGCCAGATGCGCTTGCTTCACAGCCTCCAGGGAACGCTTCAGCCAGTTGATGACTTCTGCCTTTGCTGTAACCGATTTTTCCACGCCTTCTTTCATGTCGGCCGGCACCTTGGGCCCAGTCACACCGAGCAGTCCGAAATTGGCCTCGACAATGTGCATGTAAACCTCGCTGGTAGAGCGCACGCCCGGTGCAGGACGCCAAGAGAATTTTTCCTCCGGAGTAGCTTCCGCAAGCGCGATCAGTTGCTGGGAAACGTGGCGCCATTCGCCGTCGTAGCCCTGCCAAATTCCTTCCGGCGCCGTTTGCGCGAGCAAAGTCTCCGCGCGGAATGCGCTGAGCAAGAAAAGTAAGAGCAGAGCTTTCTTCATAATTCGTCTCCTCGCGGGAGTTGGTTCATGGGTGGAGTTGTATGAGCCAGCTCATTCTATGCGCGTCGCAAAGTTAGACGGACGTCTCTTAAAAAGGCTTCTGAACTCCGTCCCCTCGTCGCGATACATGCGCCCCGGGGGTGGCAGATAGGCTCGAAGACCATGAATACAATTCGGGGGTTAGCGAATCTAATTAGCTATGCGAATACGACCAGGATTGCTTGTTTTTATTGCAGTGTTTCAGACGGTGCTTTTCTTAACGCATTTTTTCCTGTATGAGACTTGGACGTTTTCACCCGGAGAAAGCAATGCGGCCGGTCCTCTCTGGCTCAAACTGACCGTGGCCATACTGTCGGTGAGTTTCCTGGCGGCTTCGCTTTTGGCGTTTCGTTATACCAGTGGCGCGCTGCGCTTGTTCTACCGGGGCGCGGCAGTTTGGCTCGGCTTGCTGACCTTTCTGTTCCTCGCGGCGGTTTCTTCGTGGATAGTTTTCGGCGCCGCCCAATTGGCGGGGCTGAATGCAAACTTCCATCGGATCGTCGAAGTTTTATTTAGCGCAGCCGTCCTCGTCGGATTGTACGGAGTTTTCAACGCGAGCTGGACGCGCATCACGCGAATTACCGTCCGCCTGGCGAATCTGCCCGAGGCCTGGCGCGGGCGAACAGCCGCGCTGATCAGCGATCTCCACTTGGGACACGTGCGCAATGGCAGTTTTCTGCGGCGCATGGTGGCGAAGATTTTGAAGGAAGAGCCAGACGCCATTTTTATCGCCGGCGATTTGTATGACGGAACAGCCATCGACGCCAAGCGCGCTGCCGCTCCCCTGAGCAAACTAACAGCGCCGCACGGCGTATATTTTGTCGCGGGCAATCACGAGCAATTTGGCGACGACAGCAAATATTTGCGCGCGGTGGAAGCGGCCGGCGTGCGTGTGCTCAGCAACGAAAAGGTAGAAGCGGACGGCTTACAGATTATTGGCGTGCCCTACCGGCATGCGACTCATGACGCGCATTTCGCTTCCGTGCTGGCGGGCGTCGGCGTGGATCGCGAACGCGCCAGCATTTTGCTGACGCACGCACCCGACCATCCGGAAGTCGCCGAAGCCGCCGGCGTTTCGCTGCAACTTTCCGGCCACACGCATGTTGGACAATTTATTCCCTGGAGCTGGATGGCGCGCCGCATTTATCGCCAATTTGTTTACGGACTAAGCCGCATCGGAAAAATGCAAGTCTTCACGTCGAGCGGAGCCGGAACATGGGGACCGCCGCTCCGCCTCGGTTCGAATCCCGAGATTGTCGTACTTCAGTTCGAATGAATCTCGCGCGTGCCACTAACGGACCGTACGGGCACGGCATGTTTACCCTGGGTGTCGAAGGGCCGTGCCCGTCCCATGTAAAAGGAAACCGCGCCGCCAACCGAGCCCAAATGTCAAAGCGACTGTAAAAAAGTAAGCAAAGCCTTCCTATCAGCGGGCTTCAACTTTTCAAATTCATCCGTGACGTGCGCCGCTTCCCCACGGTGACGCCGAATCGCGTCCGAAAAAGTAGTCGAAGCCCCATCATGCATAAGTCGCGAATGCAACCGCACACCCCACAGCGGCGCCGTCCGAATCTTGTTCGCGGTGCTGTGGAACTTCGGAAAGGTAGAGCTCATTAATTCCGCATGCGCGGCGATTCTTCTGCCGTAATGCTCGACGGTCGCCTGGACGATCCCGTCACCAGTACCCACGTCATGCATCAGGAAATCCCCGTAAGGATGAAACGTCTTCTCTCCGAGCGCAGCCGGAATAGTGAAGTTGCCGCCGTTAATCGCAGTGCCGGCAGAGGCAGTAGTGAGCGTCGTGACGTGACATGCGGCGCAGCCCACTTTGTCAAAAATCGCTTCGCCATTCTTAGCTTCAGTACTTTGAGACAGCGTAGCGTCTCGCGCAGGCGCTTCCGACGCACGCATGAATCGCGCGAAGTGATCGATGTCGGCAAGCCCGTCGGCGTCGGTCTTATCGTTAGGTTCGGAAGCGGTATTGCAAAGGTTGGTGACCTCGTCCGGCTGCAGGCGGTTCGTGATTCCCATTTCATTAAGATAGGCGTCGGCCGAAAAGGAGAGCAGGCTGGCGTGCTGATCCTTCCAGCCGAACCGCCCAACAGCCGTCTTGCCCGGAGCTTCCACGATGGGAACGTAGAGAGGCTGGCCGCAAATTTTGCCATTGCTCTTTTTGCACTGCTCCTTGGCGAGATCGAGCAAGGTTTTGTCCGCAAGCGCTTCCACAAAACCGTCGCCCAAAACATTCAATGAAACTCGAAACGTTCGAATATTCTCCGTGTCCGGCACATGCTCCTGAATTTCGGTGCTGGGAAAAGCGCCGCTCGGGCAAATGGCACGGTCGTTAATAAGAGACCGCCCCTTGATGACCTCCGCTCCATGATTGATCGGAACTTCCGGATTTTGAAACACGCCATGCACATCCTTGTGGCCGACGCGCAGTTCGGAAACCTGGCTCGAGCCGCCAGTAGTCGGATTCTGGTGACACTCGCGGCAGGATTGCGCGTTATAGAGCGGACCCAAACCGTCGGCGAGATGCTCGACCTCTTCGAACGTGTTTTGATCCGTGGTGTGGGTGGCGTCGTCCACCATTCCGTTGCTCTTGTTGTCGAATCCGGTGGGAGCTTCGGAAACTGGCGGCGCGAACGCGAGAAAACCGAACGACAGGAAAGTGAAAACACCGGCAAGCAGTTTCATGGGGACCTCGCAGGTGGCTGGTTGCAGAGAAATGTACTCCTCGCATAGAAGAAAGCCAAGTGAAATAATGGATAAGGAAGCTCGCGAATTTCTCGCAGCTTGAGTGTTAGACGGGGCGGCGGATGCCGAGCTTGCGCATGCGCGCCTGGAGAGTGGTGCGCTTCATGCCCAGGATCGCGGCCGCTCCTTTGCCTCCGGCGATCCGCCACTCGGTTTGGCGTAGTGCGCGCAGAATGTGCTGCCGTTCGGCGTCTTCAAGAGTGGAGATAGACGACGCAGAGGAAGTTGAGGAATTGGAGGACGAAGAAGAGTCCATCCCCGCAGCGGAATTCCCTGCAAGATTTGTGGCGTCGCTTGATTTCAGTTCGCTGACAGGCACCCGCAGCTCTCTGCCAGGCGACAGCAGCACGGCGCGCTCGATGAAATTTTCCAGCTCGCGAATATTGCCGGGCCAGGAATATCCAACGAGAGCGTCCATCGCGTCCGCGGGAACGTACGCGACGGATTTGTTAAGGCGGCGGCTGAACTTTTGCACGAAATAGCGGACCAGCAGAGGCACATCCTCCGGGCGCTCGCGCAGCGCGGGGATGTGAATGGGAAAAACGTTAAGCCGGTAGTAAAGATCGCTGCGGAACGCGCGCTCGGCCACAAGCTTTGCGAGATCGCCGTTGGTCGCGGCGACGATGCGGACATCAACGCGCTGCGTGTGATTGCTGCCGAGCCGCTCGAATTCCTGCTCTTGAAGTACGCGCAAAAGTTTGGGTTGCAGCTCAAGCGGCAGGTCCGCGACCTCATCGAGAAAAAGCGTGCCGCGGTCGGCAAGTTCAAAGCGGCCGATCTTTTGCGTCAGAGCCCCGGTAAAAGCTCCGCGTTCGTGGCCGAAAAGCTCGGATTCGAGCAATCCGCTAGGGATGGCCGCGCAATTGATTTTGACGAACGTGCGCTCGCGGCGCGGGCTCAGATTGTGTATGGCGCGTGCGATCAATTCCTTGCCGGTGCCAGTATCCCCGGTAATAAGAACGGCGGTGCCTGCGGGCGCAACCAGTTCCACCTGGGCCAACGCGCGCTTCAGTGCAGGACTATCTCCAATGATCTCTTCAAAATTGAACTCACTGCGAATTTCTTCCTCGAGATAAAGCTTTTCTTCCGCGAGCTTATCCTTCAGAGCATCAATTTGCTTGAAGGCCAAAGCATTTTCCACCGCGATGGCGATTTGCGTGGCAACTTGCAGCAGAAGCTCGACGTCCTGGCGGGGGAAAGCATCATCGCGGCAACTCGCGAGATTGAGCGTGCCGAAAGTGCGGCCGTGCGTAATGAGAGGAACACAGCAGATCGTCTGCACACCTTCCGCGCGGAGCGTTCGAATGACTTCGTTGTGGAAACCATCGATCTCCGCGCCACGGGCGAGGAGCGGCTGCCCGGTCGTGAAGCAGACGCCGGAAGGAGTGGTGTCCAACGGGACGGTGATTTCCTGATCGAAAAGGCCGGGGCGGCCGGAAAAATCCAGCGCGTGAATCTTCAAAAGGCCAGAAGCGGATTCGCGAAGCGCGAGACTTGTGTAGTCGTGATGAATCACTTTCTCGAGCGAGGTGACAATGCCACGGAAAAGTTCGGGAAGTTCGCGCGTCGAAACGAGTACGTTGTTCACTTCGAGCAGCACCTGGAGCCGGTCGCGCTCCCGAGCCAGCTGGATTTGATAAGCCTGCGAAGTCTGGTAATTGAGCGCATTGTCCACAGCCACGGCAACCTGGCTGCCGACGCGCTGCATGAATTGCAGTTCTGTGTCGGTGATCACTTGCGGAACAAGCCTTCCGAATCCCATCGCCCCAAGCCGATGCTGCGCCGTGGTGAGAGGAACCATCGCCAAAGAGCGCACGCCAACGTCGCGCAACCGCTGCAGAAAATCCGGAAACCGGTGATCTTCTTCCGTGTCCGTCACCACAAACGTCTGCTGCGATTGCCACACCCAGCCCGAAGGATGACCTTCCACCGGCGATTCGCTGCCAGTCTTGACCGGAGTCGGCAGCCGCGTCTCCAGAATGTGCAGCCGCATTACATTGCGATCGGGGTCGTGCAGCACCAGCGTAAGGAAATCGAAGTCAACGACGCAATGCAGCCGCTCCGCCAGGTCGTGAAAAAGCGCCGCAAGGTCTCGATGCTGCGCGATCGATTCCGCCACTTCGAGCAAGGCTTCGAGTTGGCGCCGGGAATGTTCGAGCGGCGCTGCGGGCGTTGGTTCGGGCGGCAAGATAGCGGGATCCGCCATAGAAATCAGGATAGCATCCGGGTCGCCAGCGGCTCAACCGAAGCCGTAATCGCAAACCACGAGGCGCTAGCTGAAAAAGCCTGGCATCAGTTCCAGCCCATTCTGAGCCGCTAGAATGCTTCCATTACCGCCGCTGTCCATCAGTTCGCAAATTAAGCTATCGTGAATTGACCGATTAGCGTCGGACAGTTGCTTACCTGCCAAGTCGGCAAGATACTGACTAAGTCCAAACAGCTAGGCGTAGCGGCGCGCTTCCAGCCGCATTGTTTGCGTCGCAGGTCGGTATAAGCAAGTCCGGCATTGCTAGATTCTTTGCAGAACTAAACATTCTGTTAAGCAACGTTGAATTTCAGCAGGCCATGCTCTTGTTGAAATGTTCACGGAGGAAAATCTCTTGAAAAATGCGCTACGCAGGCTGACCGTTCTGTCCGCCATATTCGCAATGTTCCTTGGCGGACGACTTGTGCAAGCGCAAGACGGTAGCAAGCTAAAAATAGGCTTTTCCATTGAAGCGATGAAGGGTGAACGCTGGCAGACCGACCTCAACGCCTTTGAAGTGCGCGCCAAGCAGTTAGGAGCGGAAGTTGTTTCCTCAGACGCCGGCGGAGACGACGATCTTCAGTTCAAACAAGTGCAGGACATGATTAAATCGGGTATCAAAGTGCTCGTTCTGCTTCCCCACGATACCGCCAAGGCCAGCCGGATGGTAGACGCTGCTAAGTCTGCCCATGTGAAAGTGATAAGCTACGATCGTTTGATCCAGAACAGCGACGTCGATCTCTACGTGAGCTTTGACCGGCTTGAGATCGGTTGGGAGCAAGCCGAGTATCTCGTCAAGCAAGCGCCCAAAGGGAATTATGTTTTGATAGCGGGCTCTCCCAACGACGAAGGCGCGAAGACTCTACACGACGCTCAGATGCGCGTTTTGCAGCCGTACATAGATCGCGGCGACATCAAGGTAATTGCGGATGCGTATACCAAAGACTGGCTGCCTTCCGAAGCGTACCTCTTTATGCTGAAGGCCATTAACTCCTCGCAGGGCAACATCGCCGCTGTTGTCGCTTCGAACGACGGACTAGCCGGCGGCGCGATTCAAGCCCTTCGCGAACACAATTTGGCCGGCAAAGTACCGGTTTCCGGACAAGATGCGGATTTGGCTGCAGTCATCTGTATTGCCCAGGGCGTGCAAAGCATGACCGTCTACAAGCCGGTAACAAATGAAGCGGAAGTTGCCGCCGACGAAGCGGTTCGCCTCGCGAAAGGCGAAAAGACGCGCGCAAACAGAACGGTAAACAATGGCAAGACCGACGTACCCGCCATCCTCTTGAAGCCCATAGTCGTGACGAAAGACAATATCAAGACGACGGTGGTCAAAGACGGCTTCCAGACATTAAAGAGCATTAATCAAGCTCTGTCTCCTGACCAGCAGATCAAATAGAGTTTTCCTTCTCTGCGATTAACCAAGCGCGCGCTGCTAAGCTCGCAGAATCCGTAATAGAGATCAGAATTGTGGGGCGAAGTGGATCAGCTAGCGAGCCGCGCCAACGCGGGCTTCGCAAACACTTCCTCTTTCAGGCTGAGTACCACGCGTCCGTTGACCTGCCCCTTCTTCAGGCGGCTGAACACATCATTGATCGATTCCAGCGGCAGAGTCTCAATCGTGGCCTTTACCTTGCCGTCTCCGGCAAACGCAAGCGACTCTTCCAGATCCAGGCGAGTGCCAACGATCGAACCCCGAATCGTGTAGCCATTTAGCACCACGTCAAAAATCGAAACGGGAAATTCTCCGGGCGGCAGGCCATTCAGCACGCAAGTCCCGCCGCGGCGGAGCATGCCCACGGCTTGCTTGAACGCGATCGGTGACACTGCCGTGACCAACGCGCCATGCGCCCCGCCGATTTGTTTTTGGATTTCCTTCACAGGGTCCTGTGTCTTTGCATCAATCGCGACTTCCGCGCCGAGCTTCCGTGCCAGCGCCATCTTTTCCGGCCCCAGGTCCACTGCGGCGACGTGAAGTCCCATGGCCTTCGCATACTGAATGGCAATGTGGCCCAGACCGCCGACTCCGGAAATCACTACCCATTCCCCGGGCCGCGCTTCCGTCATTTTCAACCCTTTATATGTCGTGACACCCGCGCACAGGATCGGAGCTGCATCTACGAACGAAATGTTCTTGGGAATTCGTCCCAGATAATCCGCTTGCCCCAGCGCGTATTGTGCGAACGTTCCGTTCACCGAATACCCGGAATTTTGCTGCTCCGGGCAAAGCGTTTCCCATCCGGCAAGGCAGTAATCGCAATGCCCGCATGCGCTGTGCAGCCAGGCGATTCCGACGCGGTCGCCTTCTTTCAAGTGCGTAACCCCCGGCCCGAGAGCTGCCACGATTCCCGCTCCTTCGTGGCCCGGGATCAGGGGCATCATGGGCTTGACGGGCCAATCGCCGTCCACCGCATGCAGATCGGTGTGGCACACACCAGTCGCAAATACTTGCACCAGCGCCTGCCCTGGGCCCGGCGCGGGGATCGGAACTTCTCGCACGGTCAACGGCTGGCCAAATTTTTCAACAACGGCGGCTTTCATGGTTTTTAGAGTTGGCATTTTGCATCTCCCATTCGCACGAACTATCTCCACACTAGCCCTGCCTCAAGGAGCGTTCTGTACCATTGGGCACAGTAGAGTGTGACGTGGAACACAGGAATGCGGCGCGGCGCAGATCTCGCGCAATTGCCCGTGTACAGGAGCTGGAGTAAACTGCGGGGCGAGTGACGGATACTTTCTCCATTGTCGGCCGTACGATTTCCCACTACACCGTCATCGAAAAACTTGGCGGTGGAGGTATGGGCGTCGTCTATAAAGCCGAGGATACGCGGCTCGGCCGCAACGTCGCGCTGAAATTTCTTCCGGAAGACATTTCCCAGGATCCGCAAGCCATCGAGCGCTTCCGGCGCGAAGCGCGCGCGGCCTCCTCGCTCAACCATCCGAACATCTGCACGATTTACGATATCGAGGAATTTGAAGGGCGCCCCTTTATCGCCATGGAGCTGCTTGAGGGGCAGACGCTCAAGCGCCGCATTTCCAGAAAGTCCATAGAGATTTCAGAACTATTGGAGATTGGAACTCAGGTTGCCGACGGGCTGGAAGCTGCGCATTCCAAGGGTGTTGTTCACCGCGACATCAAGCCCGCAAATATTTTTCTGGTGGATCGAGGGCCCACGAAGATCCTGGATTTCGGCCTCGCCAAGTTCGCCGCTTACCGGCAACCTGCGGCCGAATCCGCCGACGCGGCTTCGATGTCCACGCACCGCCACGTGTTGGAGGATGCACTCGTCACAAATCCTGGCAGTTCCGTTGGCACGGTTGCCTACATGTCCCCCGAGCAGGCGCGCGGCCAGGAGCTGGACGCGCGCACGGATTTATTTTCGCTGGGAGTCGTGCTCTATGAAATGGCTACTGGCATGGTTCCCTTTAGTGGCGCCGCGATTGGTTTGATTTTTGACGGCATCCTGAACTCCTCAGCTGCGCCCGCGAGGAAGTTGAATTCGAATTTACCTGTGGGCTTGGAAAATATTCTGGCCAAGGCTCTGGAGAAAGATCTCGGGCTGCGATACCAGACGGCCGCCGAACTTCGCACGGATTTGAAGCGATTGAAACGTGATTTGGACCTGGGCCAATCCGGAACAAGTATTGCCATACCGGCTGCTACGGAGGAGACTCGGCAAACGCTTCCATCTCCTCGATGGCAGACTTGGGCACTCGTGGGCGGCGCAATCATCACCCTCGCGGTAATTCTCAAATACGCGGCGACCCAGCCTGCGGCGGCGCCGCGAGTGCTGCGCACTGTACAACTCACCAACACGAACCTCCCGAAATCGGATATCGTCGCCGATAGTTCGCGGCTTTACTTCATTGAAGGGCAATCGAAACTTTCCCAAACTTCCGTGAATGGCGGTGAAACCTTCCCGGTGCCTAATTCTTTGGAAGATACCGGCTTTGCTAATGTCTTTGATATTTCGCCAGACAGTTCCGTCCTTTTGATGAACACCGCCCGAGGAACTTCTCTAGACGGTCCACTTTGGAGCGTGCCCGCGCTCGGCGGCTCGCCTCGGCGATTGGCGGATCTTGAAGGCCATGATGGAGCATGGTCGCCCGACGGGAAAAAGATCGCCTACTGTAAAGGGAACGAAATATTCCTGGCAAGGAGCGACGGCAGCGAGCCACAGCGGCTTTTGGTCGCGGGTGGAACTGCCAGCGATATTCGCTGGTCGCCCGACGGCTCGCTTTTGCGTTTTACGGTGAACGACCCGAAGACAAATTACCGCTCGATCTGGCAAGCGGCCGCGGACGGCAGCAATCTTCATCTCCTGCTTCCGGGCTGGAGCGACGCGCCCAACGAATGCTGCGGCGATTGGACGCCGGACGGAAAGTATTTCGTTTTCCAGGCACGGCGTGACGCGACGATGGACCTCTGGGCCATCAACGAACGTGGTGGTTTTTTTCGCACAACACCCCAGCCGCCGGTGCAGTTGACGACTGGGCCCATGAATGTAGGCAATCCTGTTCCAAGTCGTGATAGCAAGAGGATTTTCGTTCAGGGCTGGCAGCCTCGCGGCGAACTGTTGCGCTACGACGTGAAATCAAAACAGCTTGCTCCCTACCTTTCGGGAATTTCGGCGATGGGGCTCGACTTCTCTCGCGATGGAGAGTGGGTCGCCTACAACGACGCGTCCGACGGCACCATGTGGCGAAGCAAAGCGGACGGAACGCAAAAGCTTCAACTTGTTTTTTCGCCCATGCAGGCGTACCTGCCTCGCTGGTCCCCTGACGGACAGCAGATTGCTTTCTTTGGTCATCCACCCGGCGAGCCGTGGCAAATTTATATGATTCCTGCGCAGGGCGGCACTCCCGAACTTATTTATCGAAGCGCAACCAACTCGGCGGACCCAACGTGGTCGCCGGACGGCAAATCTCTCGCGTTCGGAGAGAATTCGCTGAACAATCAGGGTTCCGCAGTCTACGTCCTGGACCTGAAGACGCGAACGCCAACGAAACTACCAAGCTCCGATGGGCTGTATTCTCCGCGCTGGTCTCCCGATGGACGCTACCTCGCGGCCATTCCTCTCGACTCGCTCAAACTCATGCTTTTTGATTTCACCACGCAGAAATGGACCGAGCTCGCCAATCTCTTCGTCGCATATCCGACGTGGTCGCGAGACGGGCGTTACATCTGTTTCGACGGGATTCTCGACAACCAGGAGAGCTACTTCCGTGTGCAAATCAGCGATGGCAAACTCGAGCGCATCTTCAGCCTGAAAGGCTTTCAAGCTGCCGGCGGCGCCTTCGGAAACTGGAGCGGCCTCGCTCCAGACGACTCACCGCTGGTAGTCCGCGACGCCAGCATCCAGGAAATTTACGCCCTCGATTGGGATCGCCCTTAGTCCTCTCCGCTGCACGCGACTCCCCCGCCACAGGCAACGCTCGGAATTCCTCTGAACGAAGACTGCTGATACTCAAGGTAAACTGACAAGAGAGATTTCAGAGGAAGTGAGGACGGCTGAAAAAATGAGCGCGCGACTGCAGGTAATGAAATTTGGCGGTACGTCGGTGGGGGACGCGGCGTGCATCGCGAGGACAGCGCAAATTATTGCGGAGGGGGCGCGGGGCGGCGGTTGCGTCGCGGTGGTTTCCGCAATGAGCGGTGTGACGAACCGGCTGATCGAAGCGGCGAAGCGAGCGGGTGCCGGGGAGAACGGACAAGGTGCTGCAGTTTTGGCGGCGTTGCGCACGCAGCATGAAGAGGCGCTGAAGAAGCTAGTTCGCGAAGAGAGTGCCCGCCTATCCATCCGAGAGGAAATGGAAGAAGTATTTGCGGAAGGAAGCAGGTTGTATGAAGGAACGGCGCTGCTGCGGGAGTTGACGCCACGGACGTTGGACGCGATTTCGAGTTTGGGAGAGCGGCTGTCCGCGCCGCTGGTGGCGGGAGCAGTGCGGGAGCTTGGCTTACAGAGCGAAGCTGTGGATGCAACCGAAGTGATTATCACGGATTCGTTTCATGGAGGCGCGGAACCTTTGATGGACCGCACTCGCGAGGAATGCGAAGTGCGTTTGAAGCCGATGCTAGAAAAAGGAAACGTGCCCGTGGTGACAGGATTTCTCGGAGCGACAACCGAAGGAAAGTTGACGACGCTTGGGCGCGGCGGGTCCGATTATTCGGCAACGATTCTGGGCGCGGCGCTGAATGCGGATGAAGTGATTATCTGGACGGACGTGGACGGCGTGCTGACAGCAGATCCGCGGCTCGTGCCGGAAGCGCGAACCATTCCCGTGATTTCTTATCGCGAAGCGGCGGAGCTGGCTTTTTTTGGAGCGAAGGTGCTTCATCCGAAAACTTTGAAGCCGGTGATGCAGGCGGCGATTCCCGTCTGGATCCGCAACAGCTTCGCGCCAGAACGGCCGGGAACAAAAATAACTCCCGAAGGCCGCAGCATCGGCGGCGGCGTAAAAGCGTTGACGGCGATTCAGGATGTGGCGCTCATCAGCGTGGGTGGTCCAGGGATTGTGGGATTGCCGGACGTCGTGGGGCGGACTTTTTCAACGACGGCGGAAGTGCGCGCGAATGTTCTGCTCATTTCGCAGTCGTCTTCACAGAACGATATCTGCTTTATTGTGTCTGCGGCGGATGCACAGAGAACTGTCGAAGCGCTGCGAAAAGAGTTTGCGCAAGATTTGGCGCACGAAAAGGTCGAGCACATCACCATCGATACGAACATCGCCATCGTTGCGGTAGTCGGGGAAAATATGCGAGGGACTCCCGGCGTCGCGGGTAGAACATTCAACGCGCTGGGACGCGAGAACGTGAACCTGATCGCCATTGCTCAAGGATCTTCGGAGTCGAATATTTCGTTCGTGGTGGAAGAGAAAGCCGCGAAGACCGCGCTACTCACCGTGCACCGCGAATTCGGCTTGGGCGCACCCGCGAGCTAAATATTTTTCACACCTTCCACAGTTTTTCAAACCTTCACAACACAAGAGCTGGCTGAAAAACACGGGCACAGCAGAGCTATTCCCCACGAAGAATTCGTCCCGACCGTTTGCTAATTCGGTTTTTCGTCGTCGGGTGGAATGATCTTGATGTCGTCGATGGAGCGCGGGGAGCTGTTGGGATCCTTCACGAGGCCGTCGAGAGTGGTTTTTGCGTGTTCATCGACGGCGCCAACGGCAGCAACCAGGCAGGAATAGAGAAAGGCCTTGATGCCGGAGCGGAATTGCTCGGTGGATTGTTCCGTGGTGCGCGTGACTTCGTCGATCATGGTGCGGCGGCGATTCTCGCAGGCGGCGCGATTTTCGGCGTCGAGAGCGGACAGCGCGGAGCGGACGCGATCGGTAGTTTCCGTGATGGCCAGATCGACCTGGACTTCTGCCTGACGGCGAAATTCCTCGAGAGTGCTGGCGGCAGCGGTCTGCATCAGCGAGCGGGACTCCGCAACGCGGGCGTCCAGCTGGGCGGCAGCCTCGCGGGTGACCATGCGCGTGGATTCCATCACGCGAACCAGCTGACGGTCAGAAATGCGATCCGCCGCCGTTTCAAATTGTTCGGTGGCCTGGCCTAGAGATTCGTCCAGCCGGCCGCGCGTCTGCGGCACGATTTCGCCAGTCGTTTTGTCCACGAACTTCTGCGTTTCGGAAAGATTGCGCTGCGTATCGGCGGCGAGTTTTTCGAGGCGCTGCACAATTTCTTCGGATTGAGTGCGGAAGGCGTTGTGCTGCTCTTCCCAGCGGCTTTGCACTTCGCCGAGGCGAGACTCAAGGTGGCCAAGAATTTCTTCGCGGGAAGAGCGCATCAGCGATTCCAGGCGCTGCTCGGAAAATTCGCCAAGTTGCTGGAGATTGCGTTCGCGGACGCCTTCGACGCGCGCCAGGGCAGCGTCAATGGCCTCATCGAGGTGTTCGGCCAGCGCGTTCTGGACGACTTTTTCTGCGGCGGCCTGCAACTTGCCTTGCATGGCGGCGACAAGTTGATCGATGGTGATGGCGACTCGCTCCGGCTTTGACGGAGTGGATTCCTTCGCTGGCTGCGTGCCGGCTGCGGCAGGAGACGGCGACGGGAATTCCGTTATCTGGCTCGTTCTCGTTTCGCTCGCGCCGTTTGCGCCGCTCACGCTTGGCGCAGGCGACGGCGAAAATGCAGCAGGCGCTGGCGCTGACTCCGCGGGTTCCAACGCCGGAGCTGCGGCCGTCGCCATTCCCGCTGGAGATGTACTGACGCCGAGCAAGCGATTCCAGTCCGACGGCGCCGGAGAAAGATTCCAAATGTTCGATGGAGATTCCAACTCGACGCCAACTTGGAAAAGTTCGCGAGGGCTCGCGGGCGGATGCACGGACTTTACGAAGGCGCGAATGACAGGAGAAATCGATTCGCCATCTGGCTGCAGTACACGCAGGCCGACGGAAGAGCCGATGGGATATTCATGGCGCGATGGATAGCGGCAGCCGTGAAGATTGAAACTTACGGTGGAAGTCTTTTCCTGGAAGGATAGGCCGGTTTTGGTTTGGCCGAGCACGACGAGCGGAACAGTGCGATCGATCCGCGTGCTACGGCGGCCCTCCAAGCCGGAGAGAGACTGAAGATGATCTGGGGGAGCGGCTAGGCTCACTGCTTTCCTCCACGTTGCCAGTTTTGAAGCCTACCACCGTCGCGGCGGTGCGCCAAAGAAATGTTGAGGGGGAGAGGAAGAGAGTGAGGAGTCGAGGGAAAAAGACAACGCAGAGTCGCAGAGTTCGCAGAGCCGCGCGGGGAGGCAACGAACGGTGACCCGTTTTCCGTGGCCCGTGGAAGGAAGGGATCCCTCACGCCAGCTCGTCGAGAAGTGTCGTCCGGCTGTTGGCATTGGTGATGTTCTCGATGGGCGACAGACTGAAAGTCTGTCCCACCGGGCTAACCCCTGGCCCCCTACTTTTTTGTAAGAATGTGAAAACATGGGGTTTAGGGTATGGTTGTCTGCAAAAGATATCATTCTAAAGGGGTTAGAGGCCTCTTGTTTTGATATGGTGACGAAGGACCCCGACCTAGAGGGGGACAGATACTTTCGTATTTGGACGGGCACACGCTTCGAGACTCCGTTCGTTCCTCAGGGCAAGCATGATAAAAATGTTGTGCCCCTGGGGCTCTTCTTTTTTCCCCGGTTAACAATAAGACCAACTACCCCCCTGGTTTTTTGTAAGCGTTGCGGATAAAGGAGTTAAGTCATGGGAGCAGGCTCTTGAAAGCAAAAACGCCAGCAAGGATGCTGGCGCTACCGGACCCGTGAACAGTATTACCTACCGAGTATGGTACGTTGGCGACAACGTTTTGTCAACGCAGAAGACAGCTGGACTTTTGGTGAAGCTTGCCGGGGCCGGGCCGGGATCGTTCGGACATGGGACAGGATGGGATTTGGGGTTATTCGCCGGCGGCGGTTAGGGGTTGGCGTTGGGTGTGCTTGCTCCACTCGCGGTAAACCTCGGTGGCGTGTTGCGGGGTGATTCGGTGGATGCACGCTACCGCTGAGATGAGGTGCTCTGGTTCTTGGATCTGCTCGGAGAGCCGCTCAAACTCGCCGAAGTATATTCTTGGATGGCCCAACATTTCGTCTCCTTGGATTGTGCCTACTAAGGATAGCTGGAAAGGGGAGGGAGAAAAGTTTTCGTTTTGCTGGATGTTCCAGAGCGTTTCGATTGGGTCGTGGGATTACGCACTCTAATGAATAATCGAATCGTGCCACGTGAAGTGCTTTTCTGAGAATAGCCAGTTATCAGTGATTTTTCTATCCGGCCGGAGGCCATTCACAACTTCACCAGTCAGATTGTACTGGAAACTATAGTGCGATTCAGCGGCACAACTCTCAAAAACCCGTTCAACACCCCGAAGGCGGTACGCGGAACCTGGGGTATATGGTCGAATCAAATAACAGTAGTGGTGGATCCGTACAGCTCGAACTCCAGACCTCTACCATGTCGAGGTAGGAATTAGTTGAAGTTTTGGGAAGCTCGACTGGTAACAGGTTTCGTACGGGATGTTCGTTGCGTGAGCCAGTTTACAGCCCATTTGCGGCCGAAAAAGTGGGTACAGTTGGGCCGTAGCTTGGTAGGAGCTGGGGATTGGTGCGAATGGGACTCTATGAATCGTGGTCAAGAGAGCGGCGGGGGATGCGGACGCGGATGCGGGTGCCTTGGGAGAATTCGGATTCGATGGAGAGGTGGCCGCCGACGAGGCGGAGGCGCTCTTGCATACTGATTAGGCCGAGGCCGGCGGCTAGCTTGGCGGAGGCGAGGTTGAAGCCTGCGCCGGAATCGGAGATGGAGAGCTCCAGGCGATCGTCGTGAGCGGAGAGCTCAACGGTGGCCTCGGGGGAGCCGCTGTGCTGGACTACATTTTGGAGGGCTTCCTGGGTAATTCGAAAGAGGCAGAGGGTGACATCTTTCGGGAGCTGGCGGGGAACGGCGCGATGGACAAATTTTATCGGCAGTTTGTGCTGATCGGAGACTTCCTTGCACAAGGCGTCGAGGGAAGCTACCAGACCAAGAATGTCCAGCCTGGAGGGATGGAGCTGCTGGGAGATGGTGTGCAGGCTGGAGGAAACTTTCGTGGCGACCTGGGCGATGCTGCGAAGTTGATCCCGGGCATTCGGTGAGAGGCCGGGAACGTCTTGCTCGAATTGGCCGAGGCCGATCTGGAGAAGAGCCATGCGTTGATTCAAATCGTCGTGCAGCTCTTTGGCGACGCGGGTGCGCTCCAGTTCGTGGGCCTGAATCAGTCTGCGGCTAAAACTGGAGAGATTCTCTTCCGTATCTTTGCGCTGGGTGATGTCGCGAACCACGGCGACGATGTAGCCGCGGCCGAGGTGGACGTGCTTAATATTCATTTCCACGAGGAAAGTGGATCCGTCCTTACGACGGTGTTGAGCCTCGACGATGACGAAGCCAGCTTCACGCAACCTCTGATCGACGTGATTCCGCACGGAGTCGTCGAGGGTGACATTGATATCGTAGGCCGTCATGGACAACATTTCCTGGCGAGTGTAGCCGAGGTCGAGGCAGGCTTTGGCGTTGACGTCGAGGAATTGCAGGTTTCTGGGGTCGAGGACTTCGATAGCGTCGTTGGAGCCGTCCATCAATTTTCGGAAGAGGCTGGTGGAATCTTCGGCGAGCTTGCGGGCGGTGATGTCCACGCTCACGCCGACCAGTCCAGTGGGAACGCCTTTTTCGACGATGACGTTGACAATTTCCTGAAGCCAGACGGTTCGGCCATCGACGGCGATCATGCGGTACTCGAGCTCGTGATTGCGGTGCTCCTGGATAGCCTTTGCGGTGAAGAGCAGAGTGTGTTCGCGATCCTCGGGATGGAGATGTTCGACCCAAAAGGAGGGTTCTTCGAGCCAAGATTCAGCCGAGTAGCCGAGAATGTGTTCGGCTTGCTTGTTGACGAACGTGGTCCGGAATGTAGCAGGGTCCGCGCGACGAAGGATGGCGCGAACGGTTTCAACGAGCTCGCTGTTGAGGGAGTCCAGCTTGCGCGCATCGCTCTTTAAGCCGGATTTGGCGAGTTGTTCTCCCAAGAGGGCAAGGACCGCGAGGAAGAGTCCAAAGGTGAGGATGACGAGCAGGCGAAAAGTTCGCAGGCTGGGAGTTTCATCCGGTCGAAAAACTTCCCAGACGCCGATAACAGGGACCGCCACGACTGCGAGCATCACCAGCAGCGAAATGTATTTGCCATCGTCCGTGGTTCGGAAAGTACCGGGGTCTGCGAGCCGCAAGATGGACCGAAACATTTCAGCGAGATCGCTATTGAAGGTTTCCAGTTTTCGTACATGGCTCTTCAAGTTGGCTTTGGTGAGCTGCTCTCTTAGGAGGGCAAGGACGGCGAGAAACAAACCGAAGGCGAGGACGACGAACAGGCGGAAGGTGCGGAGGCTGGGGGTTTCATCTTGTCGAAATACTTCCCAGACGCCGATTAAAGGGACGGCGACGACTACGACCATCGCCAGGAGCGATGTGTACTTGCTATCGTCGGGCATCGAGTTCCTCCAAACCGATCCGCGCTTGAGCCGGTTGCCGGGCGAAGAGCGGCACCCAGAGAAACCAGCAGACAGAAGCGTTTTGAGCCAAAGAATAGAGGCTTCCGTTGTACGGCCTGCCGGCGTCGATGGCCATGTTGGCCAGCGTGGAACTTAACGCGTACAAGGCGGAGGCTCCCAACAAATGATAGTAGATGGATCGCCACGGAGTTCGTGCGCGAGGGACAACCATGCAGAGAATCAGGACGAGCACGGCATTTTCGACGGCGTATAGCGCGGTGAAGCGCGGGTTGTAGATCGCGGGGTTCGAGAACAAATATTGGTAGGGAAACAGAAAATAGGCATAAAGAAAAACCCAGAAGACGAGGAGGAAAAGAAAGTTCAATGTGGCGCGGTAGGCCTTTTGATCGGGCCGCTTCACGTGGGGGAGCATCGCAATCGCGGCCATGAGGGGCACAAGGTGGAGAAACAAAGAGGGATCAGCGATGGAATTGTCCGGGACGTCGATATGGCGAATCGAGCCGTAATAGATAAAGAGCCATTGGTCCAACGACCAGAGTCCGTAACCTATGGAGATGAATACCCAAAAGGGGCGGCGTTCCAGCGTCCGCTCGGCGGCATTGAGGATGGCGAAAGCGGTGGCGAGAAGAAGAAGGAGAAAATAAGCGGCGCTGCCGTAGAGGGCCAACTTCTCACCAAGACCCAGGCCCAGCGAAAGGATGGCTTTGATGACTAGGAATCCGATGAGCGTAGTGGACCACAGGGAAAGCGGGAACCGCAGCCTGCGGGGCACGGAGGGCGTGACCATCATTGCGTCTCTCCAAGGGGGCTTGGGGACAAGGCCCAGGGAACAGTGGGGCCACGCAGAACCTGGAGGAAATAATCCCAGCAGATCTGGCGGTCGATCATAGGTTCGGAACTTTGGCTACATTTGCTCAACAGAATTTGTGAGTGGTGACTTTAGCACCACGCATTGCACCAGGTCTATCGTAGTTAGCCGAGCAAGTTGAAACTGGATAATTTTTGTGAAAAGAGTGGCCGGCGGGTGCGGCACAGACACAGGCCTGGGCGCGAGGAAGGTGGTTCGAGTTGGCGTAGCTATTTTCTGCCGATGAAGCGGACACGGAGGGTGAAGGCGAGGCCCTGGCCGCCAGAGAAGGCGCCGAAATTGGGGGCGTCGATATTGTTGACTACCGTGTTGGGATTTTGGCGATTGAGGATGTTAACGGCTTCCCCGCGGACTCCCCAGAGATAGCCGCGAAAGCCGAATTTTTTCTCGAGGCCGATATTGAGGCTGGCGTAGGCGGGGAAGCGTGAGGAGTTGGGTGGGCCGACGAGTTGCTGCTGGAGATTAATTACGCTGTAAGGAAAACCGGTGCGGTACTCGAAGAAATAGCTGAGTTGGATGCCCCAGAGGTGAGTGGGAGCCCAGCCCCAAGTGACGATGCGGTTGGGAGCGTCCCAGAGGACGGGCCCGGGTTGCTGCGCGACGTAGAAGATGGAGCCGAGAGCGGGATTGAGGACTTCGTTGGAGTGAGCGACGGAGCGCGTGTAGGCACCGTAAACTTCCATGTCTTCAGAAAACACATGGCGTGCCGAAACGGTGGCGGAGCGATAGCGGTCTTTGCGAGTGTCCTGCAGTAGAAAAATTCCTCCAGGCTGGGTGGGTTGCTGATCAACGTAGGCGAAACCGTGAGAGCCGTTGCGGGCGAGGAGTTGGAGATTGAGGAGCGTGTTGTGGATCACCTTCTGCTGCCAGCCTGCGCTGTACATCGTGAAGCGGGGTTGTTGCAGGCCGTTTGTGGGCAGGACGAATTGGCTGACGACCGTGCCTGGGGCAACGACTGTGCCGGCGGGGTTGTAAAACGTGTCGAGCTGTTGCTGGTCGAAGACCTGGGCAATTTGAGAAAGATTCAGCGGCACATTGTAGATGCCCCAGCCGAGGGAAATTTTTGAGGTGTCGTCTCCGAAGGGAAGAATGTTTGCGTGGAGGCGAGGCTCGGCCATGGCGCTTTGCGTGAAGCGATCCCAATCCGTGCGCAGTCCTGCCTGCACGACCAGAAATTTTGAAATAGACCAGGTGTCCTGGACGTAGCCGCCGAGCTGAGTGTTCGAAACGTTGGGAGTCGCAGGGCCGGAGAAAGTAGTTTGGCGCACCAAGCAGCCGGGTTGGAGAGCGGAGCTGCAAGTGGATTCGTCGGTCGCAAACGCGTTGAGCGCCTGGATTTCGCCGCGGTCGGCGATAAGAGAGTAAGTGAGGCTGGCGGCATTCAGGCCGGCGGCGAATTGATGCGTGCCGCGCCAGTGGCGCGTTGCGGCAGGCATGCCGGCAACAGCCTGCAAACGGCGGCCGACTTGGTGGAGGCGCTGGAAATAGTTGCCGGAGGAGCCGTTGACGAGAAGGACGTAGGTTTCCGTGCCTTGTGGAATGTAGGCGAGGATGCTTTCGTCGACAGCGACGCCAAAATCGAAGAGCGTGTCGGCGAGCCAGACCTGGTCTTTGAGAGAGCCGAAGTAACGGTGCTCATCGCCAGTGACCGTGGTGGAGACAGGATCGAGAGCATCGAGGCCCAGGTTGGTGCCGCGCGCGATGTTGTAGAGAAAACTGGCGTGGAGAATGTGCTTGGGCGTGATGTTGTATTGGAGGCGGAGGAGATTGTCTCCGGCCCATTCTTCCCAAGTGTTGGCGCCGGAAGGCTGGCCTTTGACCACGGCAAACGTGTGCTGAATGCTGATGGAATTGGAAAGCCAGAGGCGACCGCGCTTGATGGGTCCTGAGAAAGTAAAACGCGGATACCAATTGCCAAGGTGAACGCCTTCCTGAATGTTAATGCCGGGGGCTGGATTGGTGGTGCCGAAGCGCCAACGGTCGTCGCCATCTGGAGTGTCGAGACTGAGAATGTTTGCGCCGGCATGAGCATAGCCTGCGCCGAAGCCGCTGGATTGGACTTCGGCGGCGCGTGTAGCGTCGATGTTGAAACGAGAGGTGAGCTGGCCGTTTACGGGGTCGCCGATTTCGAAGCCGTCGAGCAAATATTGCGTTTCGCCGGAACGCGCGCCGGCGATGTGGAGATTGCCCTGATTGTCCTGAGTGATTTCGGGGAGTGCGACGAGGCTTTCGGCAAGGACGTGGGGGCTGGGAACGGGGATATCTCGAATGTCGCTGGCGGTGAGCGTGTTGCGCTGAGCGGTATCTTGCGGATCGATTTGATTGGCGCGAGCGGTGACCTGGACTTGTTCGTGAACTTCTTCGGCGTGATTTATGGTGAGAGTGAGTTCGTTGGGGCCGGGTTGCAGGATGAGAGTGCGGCCGGCGATGACGAAGAAGCCTTCCTTGCGGACTTCCAATTTGTAATCACCCGCGGGGAGATTTCGTAGAGTGAAGCGGCCGGCGCCGTCGGATTCCGTGCGAGATATGTGGCCCGCCGTGTCTTCCAACTTAATTTGGACGGCCGCGACGGGGATCCCGTTTTCATCGACTATGAGGCCGGTGCAGGTGGCGAGGTCGGCCGCGCGCGTTTGGAGAGACGCAAGAATGCACAGGCATGCCACAACAGAAATAAGTTGGCGAGCGAACCGCATTTCACACCCGCTTTGCTGGGCCTGGAATCATTAGACTACGGATTTTTCAGGCGGGATGTCTTTTTGCAATCGAGATTGCCAGGCTGGGCACGGCGCTTTTTGAGCGACGGGTTGGAAGGAAATAGGATGCGAGATGGCTGGCCCGTGAGGACTGATACTCGTGCTAAAATACTTGAGCATTAGGCCCGTAGCTCAGTTGGTTAGAGCGCGTCCTTGACACGGACGAGGTCTGCGGTTCGAGTCCGCACGGGCCTACCATCTCTTCGACTAGAACGAATCCGCAAGGCAAATCCAACGTAAGCGATTTCAACAAGACGCCACAACACAGGAAAGTAACAAAACGTAACAGATTCGATTGCGATGACAACGGTCAATATTGATGCGGAGTTGAAGGCGAAATGCCCACGGGTGGCGTTGGTGTGCGTGACCGCGGAGGTGTCGACCGGGGCGACGCCGGAGGGACTGGATCAGGAGCTGCGTGGTTGCGAAGAGAAAATTTTGATGCTGGCGGAGCCGAAGGCGGTGCTGGAGTCGGCGGCAATTTTGGCGACGCGGGCGGGGTACAAGGCGCTGGGAAAGGATCCGGCGAGATATCGCGGATCGTCGGAGGCGCTTTTGCGGCGAGTGATCGCGGGGAAAGGATTGCCGCGGATTAACAACGTGGTGGACGTGATCAACTTAGTGAGCGTCGAGAGCCGGCTGCCAGTGGGGTTGTATGACTTGGCGCACGTGCAAGGAGACATTGTGTTTCGCGCGGGGCGGGCTGGTGAGACTTACAAGGGGATCGGGAAATACGATTTGAATCTGGAGGGGTTGCCGGTGTTTTGCGATGCTGCCGGGCCTCATGGGAGTCCTACAAGCGATTCGGAGCGGACGATGGTAACACCGGCGACCAAGCACGTGATTGCGATAATTATTTCGTTTGGCGTGGCGGACACAATGCAACGCTCTGGCCAACAAATGACAGAACTTCTGCAGAAGCACGCCTCAGCCAAAAACATTCAACTCGAAATTGCGAGCTAATTTAACGAGTGACCGGTTCGGGAAGCTGTTTCTCGTCCTCTGCCTGGACGCGGCGATTGAGGAAGCCGCGAGCGGCCAGGAGCTCGGCGTTGAGGAGGGCGGCACCGGCGGCGCCGCGAACCAGATTGTGCGAGAGCAGGGTGAGCTTGATATCTAGGAGCGGGCATTCGCGCACGCGGCCAACTACGGCGGCCATGCCGTTTCCGGTGTGCACGTCGCGGCGGGGTTGCGGGCGGTCGTCGCCATCGATGACAACCACTGGATGACGGATGGCAGAAGGCAGAGAGGCGAGTTCGGCGTTTACTTCAAAATTGCGCAGAGCTTCGCGGACTTCTTTCAGGCAGGCAATTTTTTTCAGGCTGACGGAAATGCACTCGAGGTGGCCTTCGAGGACAGGAACGCGATTGCAATGTGCGCTTAGGCCGAGGCCAGCGTCGAGGAAACGGGCGCCGTCCCATTTGCCGAGCAGTTTTTGCGGCTCGGTCTCCATTTTTTCTTCTTCGCCGCTGATGTAGGGGATGACGTTGGCGTGAATGTCCATGGAGGCGACGCCGGGATAGCCCGCGCCGGAGACGGCTTGGAGCGTGACGGCGAAAACTTTTTCGAGGCCGAAAGCGTCGGCAAGGGGCTTGAGGACGAGGACGAGACCGGCCGTGGAACAATTCGGGTTGGTGACGATGAAGCCGGTGCCGTAACCACGATTTTTTTGTTGTGTGGGGATGGCGTCGAGGTGCGAGGCGTTGACCTCGGGAATGAGCAAAGGAACGTCGGGATCCATGCGATGATTTTTTGAGTTGCTGACTACGGGATAGTCGGCGCGGGCGAAGTCTTCTTCGGCGCCGCCGGCGACACTTGAATCGAGCGCGGAAAAAACGAAGTCGCAATCCAGGCTGGGGTCGAGACTTTTGACGACCAGGCTGCGCGCGGACTCGGGAATGGGCCCATCGAGGTGCCAGCGCACGGCATCGGAGTAGTTTTTGCCGGAGGAGCGTTCGGACGCGGCAACTTCCGTTAGTTCAAACCACGGATGATCTGCAAGAAGTTTTACCAGGCGCTGCCCGACGAGACCCGTTGCGCCCAGAACACCGGCGCGCCATTTTTTTGTAGCGCCGCTCGGCAGTGGATTTTCACTCTGCTGGGCGGCTTGCTGCGCCATGCCGGTCTTATCGCCGTTTTCGGAAGAATGAGCGCTCATGCCGCACCTCCGCATTGCGCGCGGCCGTTTGGATTTTGCGGCAGGCCAATGCGCGTTCCTCGAACGTGTGGTTTAAAGGTGTTGCGAATCCAGATGGTCATATCCGTTTCCGCGGCCAGCGGTAAGACATGGGGATGAAGAACTTTGGCGCCGCTGGCTGCCAGGGCGTGCGCTTCATCATAGCTCAGGTTGTGGAGAAGTTTGGCTTCAACCGAGTCGTGCGGATTCGCAGTATAAACCCCGTCCACGTCGGTCCAGATGACGAGCTCTTCGGCGTCCACAACGTGAGCCACGATCGCGCCAGAAAAATCGGAACTATTGCGACCGAGAGTGGTGATGCGGCCGTCGGGAGTGGCGCCGATGAATCCGGTGACGACGGGAACGAGGCCGGCTTCGAGAAGCGGAAGAAGAATGTCGCGACCGCGTTGTTTGGTTTCTTCCAGATGCGGCTTGGCATCGCGGAAGGTGTCGCAAGTAAGAACGAAATCGGAAGAGGAGACCGGCACAGCGGGCACGCCGGATTTTTCGAGAGCTGCGGCGAAGAGACGCGCGCTGAAGCGTTCGCCAAAGGAGGCAAGACGATCGGCGAGTTCGGGACTTGTGACTACGCGGCCATGGGACGGCGCTTCGTGGAGAAGATCGCGGCCGAGGGCTTGGAGGCCGAGGCGAACGAGATCCTGTCGCTCTTCACCGAGCTGAAGATCCTGAAGCGCGTTGAGATGGAGATGAAGGACACCCTCGGCTTCATTGCGGGCGTGGGACAGCTTGCCTTCGGCGAGGGCGCGCGCGATGGAGAGGAGGCGATCGGTAACGCCTTTCATCGCGGAGACAACGACGACGACACTTGAATCCTGCACGGCTGCGCGAACGAGGCCGGCAGCATGCAGCATGCGCTCGGCACCAAGCAGAGAGCTGCCACCAAACTTCAGGGCGACTACGGGTTGATCCGTGCACTCGCCAGGCTGATTGTTAGCGAGCGCAAAAGGCTCAACTAGGAAATTATCCGCAGCCACTTCTTCTTGCACGTGTTCCGGGATCATGACATCCGCTCCTGATTTCCGCTGGAGCGTCTCTGGCGGGGGTTAAAAGAAGAAACCCACCGCCTGATTCGCTTCAGGCGGTGGGTTGGAAACTTTTACTAGCTTGCTAGCTGTTTCTCCACGCGCCGGAAGCGAAAATAGTCTTCTTCGCCTTAGTCGAGGTAATCGACATAGACGTCGTAGTGGTAATTCGCTTCGTCGCGATGGAAATCATGCCGGAAAAAAGATTAGCACAAGAGAAACCGGACGCATAGCGGAGATTGAGAAAGGGAGTCGAAATGGTGTCCAGAAGGTTCTGGGGTGCGTGAGCTATCGGCAGCTGGAGCTTGGATGTACGGAGGATGGGCTCGGAGAATTTCAGTAACTAATGCATAATCAATAACTTACAGAGAGCGACTAATTCCGGCCGGCTGGGTTAGAAACTGCAAGGGTCGGTGGGCGCGTGGTGCGCCTCCGGGGTATTCGAGCACGAAAGGAAAGAAAGCCATGAATCCAATGAAGTGGTTAAGTGGGCTATTTGCGCTTGTGTTGATTGCGTTTGCAGGGGGATGTGGGACAGGAAGCAATTACACGATGCCCGTGTCGCAGCAGCAAGCGGGGACGGTATTTGTGTCCGGCGGGGACGCGCCTCTGCCGAGCGTCGTTTCATTCAAAGTGGTTATATCCGGAATCAGCGTAGCGGAAGGGTCAGGTACGCCCGTAACGGTAACAACTGGCGCGCAGACTGTGGACTTCGCCAAGCTGAACGGGCTGCATACGCTGCTGGATTTGAACACGATTCCGGCGGGGACTTACGATACGGTGATCGTCACGCTGGCGAGTCCGGAAATTGACTACCTGAATGTGACGAACCCACAGACAAATCCGCCGACGCGGCCGACGATCAGTTCGCTGACGTCAACAAGTACGCCGCCTGCGATGCTTTCGATGTCCACGGTGACGATCAGCCTGAGCAATCCTTTGGTGGTAAGCGCGGGCGACGTGATCGGCTTAGGTTTCGAATTCGACATCCGTAAATCGCTAGCGGTGGACATGAACGGCCAGATCACGGGCGTCGTAAATCCGTCGATCAAGGTGAAGGCGATTACGCCGAGCGATGCAGATGCGTATATCGATGAATTTATCGCTGGCGTAACGACCATCAACGCCACCGGGAATTCGTTCACGATTCAAGGACCGCACGGGCATGCGTTTACAGTAAATGTAAACGATCAGACGGAATGGGAAGGCAGCGAGACCATCAATAATCTGACCAGTTCGTCGATCGTGTCGATTTCCGGCACGCTGGACCGGACCGACGGGACGTTTCTGGCGGACACGGTGGCGATTCTCTCGCAGGACAAATTTTTTGTGGGAGGTTTGATCACTTACGTGGATCCACCGACAGGCACTGCGCAGGATTTCGACCTTTACGCGCGCGATGTGCTGCCGGCGGGAACGGGATTCACTTCAGGGCAAATCTCAACGATCAACCTGACGGGCAACGAAAAGTACTTTATCTATTGGATGCACAATGTGTTCATCAATTCGAGGTTCAGCAACATCTTCTTTAATGCGTCCCTTCTCGTTCCGGGGCAGCACGTGAGCATCGGCGGGCCGTTTGCGAATGGCCCCGTGACGGTGAAGCGCGTGGTGCTGCGGCATGAAGGACACACGGGAACATTGGTGAGCGGAAGTGCAAACACTGGCACAAGCACCTTCCAGTTCAATTCGAACGGACTGGCGGGCGTATTGTTCAACGGGCCTGTGACCGTCTATGTGACCCCGTTCACGAGGTTTGGCGGCGGGCTGACGAGTCTGCAGGACTTGACAAACAATCCGACGAATCCGTTGCGCGTGATCGGCGTGGTGCTGAAGGATCCTATCAGCGGCCAGCCGGTGTTTGTGGCACGCAGCGTGACGGAGTTGACGAACTAACGGTTCAAACCAAAGAAGTTTCTCAACGGAAACGGCCACTCCGAGAAATCGGGGTGGCCGTTTTTTTGTGCGCGAACCTAAGAAAGAAGGGCTTCGAGCAAATAAGAAACTACGCTTCAAAGATCAAGCTGGAGTAGGTGAGGACGGATTCGGCTTTTTGGAGTTCGGAGATGTCGAGCGGGGTAACGTGGAAGCTTACGATTCACCCATCGGGAGAGCGAGAATCAGGTAGGTTTCTTTCGTGTAACTTTCCCCTAGCATCGAACCTAAGATGAATTACGCTTCGGTCCGTAATAGAAGCAATGAATGGTGGAGGTTGCGTCTGGACAAAATGCTTCATTTTAGGGAGGGCCAATTCCAGGATTTGCGCCATCCTCGAGCCACTGAGACTACCGGACGTAAAAGCAAACATCCTTACTCGGTTCTGCAAGATTGCGTGCTTCTCAAGTCCTCTGCGACGCATATTGTCGTCGCAAGTCAAGAGAGTCCAACCCTTCTTGCCTACTTCCGGAAGAAATACGGGATCCCTTGTTCCGGCAGGAAAATGATCGAGATGCTTCTTGTAGCGAATCCGAGATTTTTCCAAGACCTGATGTAGTTCGGCGCAGTTGCAAAGATTCTCGTCCAGATAGAGAACGAAAGTATTAAGCCGCAGCCGCTCTCGTTTCCCACTGGATCGCTTCCTCGATTTCGTTCGCTTTGCGGCCATATTCTCGAGCCAGCGCGGAAACTGAGTCTCCGCCTCGATGCCTGCTTGCAAGGATAGCAGTAGAAATCCCGCTATCAATCAGGACCGGTCTGCCAAAAGAGATTGTAGGGTCTATCATAACCACTTTAGGTACGTCATTTTTAGATTTTAAGTATCCGCTTCGCGTGAAGGGATACAATCTTCGCGCGACGCCTTCAATATCTCGATCAATCCTGCGGAGATATGCTTTCATAATTCCTTCGAGCGCAAGCTGGTCACGTTTGGAGAGATTTACCAAGCCTATCGCATCTCTGACGAAGAGATGTACACCGTCAGTCTCGAATTCGCACTCAGCGAGAGGATGCTTGGAGTTATATTTTTCGCGGAGGGTTTCGATCGCTGCCCTAATATTGGGCATTGGAATCCCCTCTTTGTGGCGCAAGCTCGCGAGTATCCAACATTCCAACAGATCCATGAAAGACATGAGCGGCGGATGCGTTTGTAGAATGGATATGACGGGTCTTCCAGAGGGCCCACCCAGGGTCCAATACCGAATGGTCGGATAGGGAATGTGCAGGTAGCGAGCTACATCCTCGGTTCCATAGGAAGGAATCTCAAGAGCGTCAGATTTGCGACCGAGTAACACGGTTGATCCCATGAAATGAAGAACTCCTTCTAGCTACGTCCTATGGCAGGGCTCCACGGGAACTGGGTCAATACTAAGAAAATATCTTCTATCATAACCATGAGATGCGTCAAAGGCTTCTGTGGGTGTCCAAGATGTTAGTGGTTAAGGCTCAAATACTCGTGAGTCCCTAGAGCAAAGGGGAGAATCAGCCGAGACAATGTGTCTTAGGGGACTCGAATAAGAGACATGAGCAGGTGAGGCCGGACTCAGCTTTTTGGAGTTCGGAGATGTCGAGCGGGGTGACGTGGAAGCCGGCGGATTCGATGCGGGCGCGTGTGCGAGGGAATGACTGGGGAAAAATAATTGTGGTGGCAAGGGCCAAGGCATTGGCGGCGTGTGGCTCGGCGGGATCGACGTCGATCCAGTGATAACCGGAAAAGGGGGCTGGATCGAACCAGGCGCGATTGGCGAGGAGCGTGTCGCGGCCGAGATAGGTGACTGCGGACTTGAGATGCAGGCAGCCTGTTACGGGAACGGCGATAACCTTGTAATTGTGCGGAGCGAGAATGGCGGCGAGTTGGTGGATGCCTTCGGCGTTGCTGCGTTTGGTAACGCCGACAAACAGCTTGCGGCCGATGCGCAGAATGTCACCGCCTTCGAGGGTGCCGGGAAGCGTGACGTACTCGAGCTTGCGAAATTTGGAAATGGCTTGCGCGAGCGACGCGGCTTCGGGGCGGCGGGACTCCGTGCCGAGCGGAAAAATGACGGCGAGCTCGTCGAGAACGATGGCGGGATCCTCGACGAACATGGAATCGGGAAGATCGGGTTCGGCGGGGAGCGAAACGACGCTGGCGCCGAGCTTCGCGAGGAGGTTTTCGTAGGCGTGGTGCTGCGCGCTGGCGATTTGTAGATCGATGGGCTGGCGCGGAATGAAGCTTAGTTCGCAATTTACAATGGCGGGACTGACGGCGCGCGTGATGGCAGTGAGCATGTTGGAAGAGCGAGTTTACACGAGAATTCCGCGAAAGATTGAAGCCCGGGTGCGAAGAAGATAGACTCGGCGCGCAGGAACCGGCGAGGGGGAATCGGATGGACGTTTTGCGAAGAGCGGGGAGCGGCATAGCTGCGAGCGTATTGCTACTGGGCACGTGTAGCGCTCCGCCATCAGGCCGCGCACAGGATAAGGCTACCGCTGCTGTGGACGAGGTGTTTGCGGATTTTACGAAAGCGGGTTCGCCGGGATGCGCGGTGGCGGTCTATAGGAATGGCAGGGTGAGCTACAGCCGGGGATACGGGCTCGCGAATATTGAAGAAGATGTTCCGATCACGGCGGAGTCGGTATTCGACATTGGCTCGACTTCGAAACAGTTTACGGCCTCTAGCATTCTTCTGCTGGAAAAACAGGGGAAACTTTCCGTCAACGACGACGTGCGGAAATACATTCCTGAATTGCCGGATTACGGGCCGAAGATCACCATCCTTCACATGCTGAATCACACCAGCGGCCTGCGCGATTATCTGACGCTGATGGACCTCGCGGGGATCAATACGGACAGCGTGACGACGGACGAGGACGCACTGCAAATCATCACGCGGCAGAAGGCGCTGAACTTTGCGCCGGGGAGCGATTGGCTCTACAGCAACACGGGATTTTTTCTGCTGTCGATTATCGTGAAACGCGTGAGCGGAAAAACGCTCCGTGAGTTTGCAGCGGAGAACATATTTTCCCCGCTGGGGATGTCGCATACGCAGTACCGCGACGATCACACGGCGTTGATCCCCGATCGGGCGATGGCCTACGATCCGAAGGAAAAGAAGGATGGTTTCAAGCTGGATGTTTCTTATTTCGAACAAACCGGCGATGGCGCGGTGCACACGTCGGTGGAAGACTTGCTCAAGTGGGATGAGAATTTTTACAGCGGGCAAGTGGGCGGAAGAGATTTTCTGGCGGAGCTTCAAGAGCCGGGCAAGCTGAACGGCGGCAAAGTGCTGGACTATGCGAAGGGCTTGCGCATCGCCGATTACCGCGGATTGCACACCGTGAGCCATGGCGGCTCTTGGGGTGGATACCGGGCAGAACTGTTGCGCTTCCCGGATCAGCACTTCTCCGTGGCGTGCTTGTGCAACCGGGGAGATGCGAATCCGACAAGACGCGCGCACCAGGTAGCGGACATTTATCTGGGCAGCATGATGAAGCCGAAAGAAGAGAAGAAAGCCGCTGAACGCGAAGCGGCGGAAAAGAAAGAGATTCCACTGAGCGCGGAACAGCTTCGAGCCTACGCTGGCGATTATTGGAGCGGTGAGCTGGGTGTGACCTACCGCGTGGGAATTGTGGACGGCAAACTAAAAGTGACGGATATGGTGAACGGAGGCGGGTTCCTTGAGGCGAGCACTTTGCCTGCGGAGGGGTTTGCTGCAACGGGCCCGGATGAGTTCAGTTTGGCGAAGATGGGAATCACGATTCACTTCGTGCGAGACGCGACGGGGGCGACAAACGGCTTCAAGCTGGATGCGGGGCGCACGCTAGGAATGATTTTTACGCGCCGAGATAGCGCAGGTAAGTAGGAGGCTTGATGGAAGCAGCAGCGGGAACGAATTCGATGAGACGGACGGCGGCGATTCTCGTTGTTGTCCTGGGAGGAGCCGCGCTGTGGTGGCGTGGTGGCAGCGGAACGGATGTCACAACTGGCAAAGACGCCGTGTACCAAACAATCGAGTCAGGGCGGCAGCAAACAGGAGCGAACGATCCACGGCTTGTGGGCGCGCATCGTTTCGAAGATGGCGGCTGGATTTACGTGCATCTCGAGGGCGATCCGGCGACTGTCGGCTTTCAACACGGCTATCTGCTGGCAGCTGATATTGAGGACGGTTTCGCGGCGGTGAGCGCAGGGATGATGCATGAGTCTCAACGCGATTGGGCCTTCTTCCGCAAGGCAGCGCACGAAATGTTGTGGCCCAAGATTGACGTGGAGTATCAACAGGAGTTGCAGGGAATTGTGGACGGCTTGCGCGCGCGGACAAACTCAAAACTGGACGTGGACGATATCGTGGCGATGAACGCGTTCGAAGAGCTGCCGGATTACTATGTACCGTGGTTCAACAAGCAGCAGAAAGTGGCGCATGCGCCGAATTTGAAGAGCCCGGGAAACTGCAGCGCGTTTGTGGCGACGGGGAGCTGGACGAAAGACGGGAAGATCGTGATGGCCCACAACAACTGGACGAACTACGCGAACGGAGAGCGCTGGCGGATCGTTTTTGACATCGCGCCTAAGAGCGGCCACCGGATGTTGATGGATGGATTTCCGGGAGTGATTGCGAGCGACGACGACTTTGGAATTAACAGCGATGGGCTGATGGTAACGGAGACGACGATCACGCAATTCGAAGGATGGGATCCAAACGGGAAAGCGGAATTCGTGCGCGCGAGGAAGGCGCTGCAATATGCGGGGTCGATCGACGAATATACAAAGATCATGCTGGACGGAAACAACGGCGGCTATGCGAATGATTGGCTTCTGGGCGACAGCAAGACAGGCGAGATCGCGCAGCTCGAGCTGGGGTTGAAAGCTTTCAAACTGTGGCGGACGAAAGACGGAGCATTCGCGGGATCGAATTGGGCGCGAGATCCGAAAGTGATTAAGGCGGATGCGCCACAATTCGAACCGGGCAATCTGGAGATTTCGCCCAATGCGCGGCGCGTGCGCTGGGATGAACTGCTGAAAGAGAACAAAGGAAAGATTGACGTGAGCCTCGCAGAGAAAATGCTTGGGGATCATCTCGACAGCTATCACCACAAACTGGAAACGAATGAGCGGACTTTGTGCGGGCACGTGGATTCGTCTCCGCGCGGCGTGGATGTCTGGGGATGGACCCCGTATTTTCCTGGCGGCGCTGTACAAGCCAAGGCCACGGATTCCAGCATGACGAAAGAGATGAAGATAGTGGCGCGCGTTGGACATCCCTGCGGAGAAGATTTTCTAGCTAAGCCGTTTTTGGCAGCGCATCAGGAATATGCGTGGCAAGCGCCTTACTTGCATGACATGAAGGCAGGACCGTGGACGGAGTTTCATTCCGGGGAAACGGCGGTATCGCAAAAACAGTAGTGCGCAAACGTATGCAGCAAGTTTGCGAGCTGTTCGAATAGGTCCGCAGGATTTTCCAAAAACTAATTTGGCGTCGAACTACGGCCAACGCGTGGTTTGCGCGAAATGGCCAATCAATAGAGTCGTGAGGGTGATGCCAGCGCCGAGAAGCATTCCGGCAAGGATAAGCCCGGCAACACCAAGAGGCACCCAGAACCCGGAACTTTTGGCAGTAGGTTTATTCGTAGGAGCAGGAGCGGCCATACCAAGGACACTATCCGGGACAACCTCAACTTCAAGCGGCGCACCCGGAACATTGGAGACTTCGGAGGGGATCACAAGACAGTACCCTTTGCGGGGAATCGTCTCTATGTAAAGGGGCTTTTCCGTGGAATCGCCCAGCGCCTGGCGAAGCTTGTTGACCGTTGTGTTCACGTTGGCGTCGTAGTTGACGTGCGTGTCTGCAGGCCAGAGACGTTGACGCAATTCTTCGCGGGTTACTACTTCACCCGGCTTATCGAGAAGCGCGACCAGAACCTGATACACCTTTCCCTGCAGCTTAAGCCGCGAGCCATTTTTGGTTACTTCTTGCCGCTGCTGATCCACCTGAAACGGACCGAAACGCATAAAACGAGGGCCTGAAAGAGGCGCGAAGTTTATTCGTTCGTCCATTCCGGTATCCATTGTTGGCATAACGTTTGGAGTCATACACCCCATCCTTTATAGAGATTAGACGCGCAAAACGTCCGGGTGTTTGCTGGAGAATACGGAAATACGATGAAGAAGTTTCCTTTTTTTGTTCTACAAGTTATGGGCAACTAGAAATGGACGGAAATAACTTTCCGAAAATCACAAAAGTCCGGACAAAATCAATCATTTTGTATGTTTAATGATTAGGGAGAAATGACGATCGAAAATGAACAGATGTCCGCAAATGGGAAAAACGCAGCGCTCGAATGCGGTTCATCGCAATCTGAATACAGTTTCCTTGGTTTGGTCCCGAAACTCGATTTTTCTTCTTGAGGAACTACATTGACCGCTTGCGAGCCTGAAGTAGTGAGTACTCCTGCCGCGAGGATTACGGGATGACTTAGTTTCCTGCGCTGACCGCGCTCTGAGGCAAAGTCATGATTTCGACGCTCGATGGAAATTGCCTAGAACGATAGATATGCTGGTTCGCCTTCTGGTAGTCGGAGTCTTTCGCTTCGAAAATATTGGGAACATATTTCTGGGGATTGCGGTCGTAAAGCGGGAACCAGGTACTTTGCACCTGGACCATGATGCGATGACCCTTCTTGAAAACGTGATCACCTGTATGAAGATCGATTGTGAAGGGTGTCACTTCTCCCGGCTTGAGCGGTTCCGGTTTCTCGAAAGAATTGTGGTAGCGGCCACGGAATATCTCATCCGAAATCATCAGTTCGTAGCCTGAGAGTTTCCAGTCGTCAGGATAGTTTTGGGGGTAGACATCGATTAATTTAACAATCCAATCGCTGTCGCTGCCGGTCGTGGAAGCAAATAATTTGGCGGTGACCTGGCCGGCGAGCGTGACGTCCTCGGCTAAGTCTTCCGTTTGCCACGTCAAGACATCCGGGCGGTTGTCGACGAAGCGTTGGTCCTGCACGAGCCAGGTGTACCAGCTGCCGGGATGATCCTCGGGATAGGTCATGTCGATAGGGCGATGGCGATACGGGACGGGATGCGCGGGATCGCTGACGTAACTGTCGGAAGCGTCGGCGGAATCCGTTTGCGGCGCGTCGAAAGAGAGTTTTCCGTCCTCGTGAAAATAAAGATTGCGAGTTTGTGCTTCGCGCGGCGGCCACGAATTAAATTGAACCCAGTTGTCGCTGCCGGTTTGGAAGAGGAGCGCTTCCTTGAGCGGAAGCGTCCCTTTGTTTTTTAGCCAGTATTCGAACCAGGGAACTTCAATTTTCTGGCGGAAATAAACGGAGGTGTCGCTGCCAAAGGGAATCGCGCCAAGCGACTTGCCGGAGCCGCCGCCCCATCCGCCGTGATTCCACGGGCCAGCGACGAGATAATTGAGATGCTTCGGGTCGGATTTTTCCAGAGCGTGCGTACGTAGCCATTGGTCCGTAGAAATCTTCCTGGTCCCACCAGCCGGCAACGTTGAGATCCGGGACAGTCGCTTCCTTTAAGCCGTAAGCAACCGCGAGGCGCTTCCAAAAGTCGTCGTAACTTGCATGGGCGACGAACTCGTTCCACGTCGGCAGTTTTCCGTGGAAATACTTTGCGTTGGCGTTCGATAGCGCGCCGAGTCGAAGATAAAAGTCGTAGACGTCGAAACGATCGAAGGCAAAACTGAAATTTTCGTTCGAGGATTCGAGCAGGGCAGTGTATTCGAACGCGTAGCTGAGGCGAAAAGCGCCGTTGTGGAAGAAGTCGTCGCCGAGCCAGGTGTCGCCCATGCACGCTTGTTCGGAGACGGCCTTGAGCGCGGGATGCGGGTGGATCATTCCCATGGTTACGAGAAAGCCGTCGTAGGAAATGCCGTCGAGACCGACGCGGCCATTGTTGTTCGGGACGTTTTTTACAAGCCAGTCGATGGTGTCGTAAGTGTCGGTGCTTTCGTCCACACCTTTGGCATCGCTCGGATCATGAAGCGGGCGGAGCATTACGAACTTTCCTTGGGAGCCGTAGCGCCCGCGAATATCCTGAAACGCAAAGATGTAACCCTCCGGAACCATATCGGAGTAGCGGTAGATCATGCTGCTGACGCCTTTGTCCGCGGCGGCGATTCCGTAGGGAGTGCGATTCATAAGAATCGGTAGCGGCGTTCTGGAGTTTTTGGGCGTGTAGAACTCGGTGTAAAGCTTGACGCCGTCGCGCATGGGAATCATTACGGCGGTTTTGTTGAAGAGCGCGCCAAGGTCGGGACGTTGATGCTGTTGGGCAGCACCAAAGAGCGGCACGAACAAAAGTCCTGCCAGAGCGAGGAAAACCCTAACGCTGCTTATATTTCGGATGGAAGGCATGGAAGGTCTCCCGGAGTGACGCGGATAATCGGAATTTTTCAGCAAAGTTGAGAATATCACAACGGATTCAGCGCGCCGTTCGCTCGCGGAACCACATTCGCTGATAAGACGACGCTAGTTGCCCGCGGTTGCTGGCGCCAGTGAAAGCACGACTCCCGAAGGATATTCCTTCGAGCGGTAGATCCGCTGAGTCGCTTTTTGAAAGTCGGATTCCTTCGCTTCAAAAATGTTGGGTACAAATGTTTGCGGATTGCGGTCGATGATGGGGAACCAGGTGCTTTGGACTTGCACCATGATGCGATGGCCTTTTTTGAAAACGTGATTCGCGGTGTGCAGATCAATTGTGAAGGGTGTGATCGCGTCTGGCGTGATGGGTTCTGGTTTTTCGAATGATTTGCGGAAGCGGCCGCGGAAAACTTCATCCGCAATCATCAATTCGTAGCCGGAGAGTTTCCAGTCGTCCGAATATTTTTCCGGATAGACGTCGATTAGTTTGACGATCCAGTCGGCGTCGCTCCCTGTGGTTGATGCAAAGAGTTTTGCGGTGACGCTGCCGGTCACTGTCATGTCCTCGGTTAGCTCTTCGGTCTGCCAGGTCAGGACATCGGGACGATTGTCAACGAAACGCTGGTCCTCGACGAGCCAGGTCGGCCAGCCGCCGGGGTGATCGTCGGGATAAGTCATGTCGATCGGGCGATGGCGATAAGGGACGGGATGAGCGGGGTCGCTGACGTAACTATCGAAAGATTGCGGAGTGGCCGCTTGCGGCGCGTCGAAAGAGAGCTTGCCGTCTTCATGGAAGTACATCTCGCGCGTTGTCGCATTTTTCGGCGGCCAGGAATCAAATTGCACCCACTTATTGCTGCCGGTTTGAAAGAGAAGAGCTTCTTTGAGCGGCAAGCTGCCTTTGTTCTTGAGCCAGTAGGCAAACCACGGCGCTTCAATTTTTTGACGGAAGTAGAGCGATGTATCGCTGCCGAAGGAAATCGGTCCGAGGGAGTTGCCGGAGGTACGCGCCCAGCCGCCGTGATTCCAAGGGCCCGCGACGAGATAATTCAGATGGTCGGGATCATTTTTCTCGAGGAGTTCATAAATCTTCATCGGACCGTAAGCATCTTCCTGATCCCACCAGCCCGCGACATTTAGATTCGGCACCTTTGGCTTCGTCAGGATGTAAGGCATGGCCTCTTGTTTCCAGAAGGCGTCGTAATTCGGATGCGCGACGAAGTCCTTCCAGGTAGGCAGGGTGCCGTGAATATATTTCTTGTCGGCATTCGAGAGCGAGCCGAGACGCAGATACCATTCATACGTGTCGAACTGATCGAACTTAAATGCAAAATTCGTTTTGCCGGTCTCCATCATGGTGGAGTATTCAAAGCCGTAGCTAAGCCGGAACGCGCCGTTGTGATGAAAATCGTCGCCGAGAAACATGTCCGCGGGGGAAGCTTGTTCGGAAACGGCTTTGAGCGCGGGATGCGGCTCGAGCATTCCCATGACGGTGAGCCAGCCGCCGTACGAGATGCCAACAAGGCCTGCACGGCCATTGTTGTGCGGGACGTTTTTCACCAGCCAGTCGATGGTGTCGTAGGTGTCAGTGCCTTCGTCGATGGCTTTCGGATCTTTTGGATCACGAACCGGATGTTGCATGACAAAAATTCCTTCGGAACCGTAACGGCCGCGAATATCCTGAAAGACAAAGATGTAGCCGTCGGGGATCATCTCGGCATAGCGTCCGAGCTTGCGGCTGTAGCCCTTGTCATCGTCGGCGATGCCGTATGGTGTTCGTTCGATGACGATGGGATGCGGCTCGGTGGAATTTTTCGGCGTATAGATTTCCGTGTGCAGTTTGACGCCGTCGCGCGCGGTGATCATGACGTCGGTTTTGTCGAAGAGAAGCGAATAGTCCGGCGCACTTGGAGCCTGAGCGCGGCCGGTAAGCGCAAAGAGCAGCAGGATGGCTATAGCCCATAGATAGACTCTGCAGTTCCACAGCAAACGCGCGAATCGCATTGGAATTCCCTCCAACAACTCCGCTTGAGAATTAGGCGGTCCAACCTGGGTGAGGATAGTACACGAAACGCGGGGAGAAACAGATGTTTCAATTTCTCGCCAGGACCTGAGAGAGATCTAAGAAAGTCACAGCCAAGATTGGCTGTCCCACATGGGGCTGGTCTGCTAAACTATAGGTTGCTCGACCACACCTGAGAATAGAGGAGATTCGTCCGGGCTGCTGGTTGTTTCAGCAGCTATTTTTGTCTTTGCAGTGACTGCCGCTGAGTAGTCCGAAGACCGACGTAGAAATCATGAGCCAAAATATTCGTAATATCGCCATTATCGCGCACGTAGACCACGGCAAAACGACGCTGGTAGACGCCATGCTGCGCCAGAGCGGGATTTTCCGCGCCAATGAAGCGCTTGTCGAGCGAGTGATGGATTCCAACGACCTTGAGCGAGAGCGCGGGATTACCATTCTCGCGAAAAATACGGCGCTTTTTTTCCACGATACGAAGATCAACATCGTTGACACACCGGGCCATAGCGATTTTGGAGGCGAAGTCGAACGCGCATTGCGCATGGTCGATGGAGTTGTGGTGCTGGTGGACGCCAGCGAAGGGCCTTTGCCGCAAACGCGCTACGTTCTTCAGAAGGCGCTCGCAGCCAAGCTTCCGCCGGTGATTGTGCTGAACAAGATCGACCGCGCGGATGCTCGTGCAAAAGAAGTGCTCGACGAAATCTACGACTTGTTTATCGACCTGGATGCCACGGAAGACCAGCTCGATTTTCCCGTGGTTTATACGAATGCGCGTGATGGGGTTGCGCATCGGCAAATTGGGGACGACTCAAAGGATCTGCTTCCGCTGTTTGAGACTATCGTGAAGAGTATCCCTGCGCCGCCGGGCGATCCGGATGGCGTGTTGCAAATTCAGGTCATGAATTTGGACTATAGCGATTTTCTGGGACGCATCGCGATTGGCCGCGTGTTTAACGGCACACTGAAGCGCGGCGAAGATGTCGGCATCAGCAAGCTGGACGGAAAACTTATCTCAACACGAATCACCAAGCTGTACACGTTTCGCGGATTGGAGCGCGATGAAGCGCAAGCTGTTGGCGCGGGCGATCTAGTTGCCATCGCTGGAGTGGAAGGCATTCAGATCGGCGAGAGCATCACGGACCTACTGAATCCGTCGCCGCTCGAACCGCTGCTGATCGACGAGCCGACCCTCGCCATGATTTTCACTGTGAACAGCGGCCCACTTTCTGGAAAAGAAGGCAGCTATCTGACGTCGCGCGACTTGCGCGACCGCCTGGCGAAAGAGTTGCTCACCAACGTCTCGATTCGCGTGGAAGATACGGACACGCCGGAATCGTTTCGCGTGCTGGGGCGCGGCGAACTTCAGCTGGCCATTCTGATTGAGACCATGCGGCGCGAAGGCTTCGAGTTGATGGTCGGCAAGCCGGAAATTGTGGTGCGGACGGAAAACGGCAAGAAGCTCGAGCCGCTCGAGCGGTTGGTCATTGACGTTCCGGAAAATTTCATCGGTATCATTTTGGAAACGCTGGGTAGCCGCCGCGGTGAGATGCTCAAGATGAGCAATCACAATTCCGGCCGCGTGCGGATGGACTTCAAGATTCCTTCGCGTGGGCTAATCGGTTTGCGCAGCCAGTTGCTGACGGACACGCGCGGGACCGCGCTGATTCACTCGATTTTCGACGGTTGGACGGATTATGCGGGCGAAATGGCGCTACGTCCGACCGGCGCGCTCGTGGCGGACCGTTCCGGACCATCGACGGCTTTCGCGCTATGGAATATTCAGGAACGCGGGGAATTGTTTATCGGCCCCGCCGTCGAAGTCTATGAAGGAATGGTAATCGGCGAAAACTCGCGCGAGCAAGACATGGAAGTGAACGCCACAAAAGAAAAGAAACAGACGAACATGCGTTCTTCCAGCGCGGATGAAGCGATTCGGCTGATTCCCCATCGCGAACTCAGCCTCGAGCAAGCGATTGAATTTATCGCCGACGACGAGTTCGTCGAAATCACGCCGAAATCGATTCGCCTTCGAAAAAAGGTTTTGCAAGCCAACAAACGTCCGCGCCGCTGGCAGGAAATTCGCGCCAGCCACGAAACGGCGCGATAACGAAACGTTCGAGACTATCAGGAATTTCCGATGGATTCAGTTTTTCTGCTTTGGTATGTCCTCGCGCCGGACAGCGCCGATGAGGATGAATTTCTCATCGGAGCGTACGGCAGTGAAGAAGAGGCAAAGGCCGCTATACGCCGCCTTAAGGATAAGCCCGGATTTATAGACGCCAGAGGTGGATTCCAGATCCATCCCTATGAGATGAATCGCGATCACTGGACAGAAGGTTTCACCACCAGAGATTGAAAACCTAAAATGTTGAGTGACTGCAGCCTTTTCTAGTGGCCTGACTTCTCTAACAATTCCGCAAGGTATTGCTTCCACAGCTCTGCCCAGGTGTGCGTGCCGTGGCCATGCGTATTTTCGCTGGCAGGAATCAGAATGAACTGTGCATTTTGCACTTTCCTTATTTCGCGCTCGGCGATGCCCAGCTCCGGCGGATTGATAAAGTCATCGCCAGAATTTATGTACATTACGGGCGCTTTGATTTTGCCGAGTTGTTGAGAAGGATCGTAGTTGCGTGAGGCGTTGACCTGGCACAAGAGATCGTTGGCGTCCAGCGCAGCGAATCGCGCACGGAAATAGTCGTCGAGATATTTGTCGGCGGCGTCGCGCGTCGGCAGGGCTTTCTGCATGGGAATCGGCGCAGCGCCGGCGATCAACAGGAAATCCAGCGCGGTGCGCAGAGCCTGCTTGGGTTCTTCTTTGTAGTCGCCGCCCTTCCATTCCGGGTCTTCGCGAATCGCATCCATCACCATTTTGCGCCACACGCGGTTGCGCCCGGCGATCTGCACGGGCACGCACGCCAGCGGCATAAGCGCGTCCATGAAATCGGGATACGTTTCGCCCCAGACAAAAGAATGCATGCACCCCATGGAAGTGCCCATCACAAGCCGAAGATGATTGACGCCGAGTCCTTCGCTTACGAGCCGGTAGTGCGCGGCAACCATGTCGTCATAGTCGTATTGAGGGAAGTGCGCGTGTAAACCGTCGCTGGGCTTAGACGATTTTCCGTGACCGATGCCGTCGGGAAGAATAATGAAGTAGCGCGAATTATCGAGGAGTTGTCCCGGACCAAAAAGTACGCCAGCGAATTGCGGCGCGAAAAACTGCTGCCCCGTTCCGCCGGTTCCGTGAAGGATGAGCACAGCATTGGTCGTGCGCCCCGCTGCATCTTTAACCGGCTTGCCAAGCGTCGTGTAGTGCAAACGCAACTCCGGCAGCGATTCGCCGGAATGAAATTGAAAATTGTGAATGACGAAGTCGCCTTCCGTGGCCGCGGCGCTGATTGGCTGCTGGGCGGCACAAGGCATAGCCGCCAGAAGCGTTAGTACGAGCATCGCGACGAAAAACTGTTTGAAGAATTTGTTCATCTCTCACCTCCGGGAACGAAAAATCTATCACAAACGAGAAAGCTCGGCCTTGCATGGACACTTGTTACGCGGACCCTTGTGTTGCTCTGGTCCGATGAATAGACTGCAACGCGCGGCAACACTCTCAATGGCGAGGTGGTCTGGTGCGAAGAATCCTTCTGTCCAGCGTGTGTCTCTTGTTCCTGCCATCCCTCGCCTGGTGCCAGGCGAAACCTAAGCTTTCGCCTGCCGTGAGCGCCTTCGTAAAAGAAGACGCGCCGGTCATAGCGCTGACGCACGTGCGGGTCGTGGATGGTACTGGCGCCGCCCCTCGTGTGGATCAAACGCTTATCATCGTGGACGGGAAAATCGTTGCGCTAGGCGATGCGGCCACAACGAAAATTCCCGACGGCGCAAAAGTTCTCGATCTTTCCGGTCGCACCGTGATTCCGGGGCTTGTCGGTATGCACGATCACATGTTCTATCCCGCTCCTGGTGGCGGCCTGCCGCTCTATCCCGAACATGCTTCGAGTTTTCCACGGCTCTACCTCGCGGGCGGCGTCACTTCGATTCGAACGACGGGTAGCCTCGAACCGTATGCCGACCTCGAACTCAAACAAGCAATCGATGCCGGAAAACTGGTCGGTCCAAAAATCCACGTGACCGGTCCCTATCTCGAGGGCGAAGGGGCCTTCGCTCTGCAGATGCATCAACTGAAGGACGCGGAAGACGCGCGTCAAATGGTGGAATTCTGGATCGCCCGCGGCGCTACTTCGTTTAAGGCATACATGAACATCACGCCCGATGAATTGGCAGCCGCCGTAAAGGCCGCACATGCTCACGGCATAAAAGTTACTGGCCATCTTTGCTCGATCGGTTTCAGAGAAGCGGCCGCGCTCGGCATTGACGACCTGGAGCACGGCATCGAAGTTGACACCGAATTTTTTCCCGACAAAAAGCCGGGCGTTTGCCCCAACGCGCAAGCCGCCGCAAGAGCGCTGCTCTCCGTCGACATTGCAAGCAAACCCATGCAGGACATGATTCACGACCTGATAGCGCATCATGTCGCAATCACTTCCACATTGCCGGTGTTCGAAACCTCCGTGCCCGGACGCGCGCCGCTCGACAGCCGCGTACTAGACGCCATGACGCCGGAAGCGCGCCTCGCGTATCTAACGAGGCGCGCGCGAATTTCCGATAACGCCGCGACTTCCGATGCGGGAGCAATCTTCAAGAAGGAATTGGAATTTGAGCACGAATTTTCAAAGCAGGGCGGCTTGCTTCTGGCAGGTCTCGATCCCACCGGATACGGCGGAGTGATCGCCGGCTTCGGGGACCAGCGCGAAGTCGAATTGCTTGTGGAGGCGGGCTTTACGCCGCTCGAGGCCATTCACATCGCAACATCCAACGGCGCTGAATTTCTTGGCGAATTGGACAAGATCGGCACGCTCGCGGTCGGCAAAGCCGCCGACATTGTCGTCTTGCTGGGAGACCCTTCAGCTAACATCAAGGACATCGAGAAAGTGGAACTCGTCTTCAAGGACGGCGTCGGCTACGACTCCGCCAAGCTGATCGACTCAGCAAAAGGAATGGTAGGCCTGCGTTAAGGAAGCTGAAGCAGCACATCCGCTCAGCACTGTGACACCTCGTCTCACGCGTTGTGGCTAAGGCAAGAGTATTTTCCCGTCGGCGCTCGGCAAAGCCAATCCCACTTTATGAGCCAGCGTCGGCGCAATATCGCGCATATCAATCGTCCCGAGCGATTTGCCCGCCGGAACGCCCGGCCCAATCAAAAAGAACGACGCGTGTAAATCGGGCAAGTCCGGCATCGCTCCGTGAGTGCCGCCGACTTTTAGCTTGGAAAGAACGGGTCCATCGAGAGCCGAGCCCGTCCGCCATCCGGGCTTGAGCCCCACAAAAAATGACGCCGTCGGGTAGCCGCCTCGCTTGTGCAACTCCTCCGCCTCCAGAATGCGGTCGACGCCGTTCGCCGGATCGCTCGCAACCTTTGCAAGAAGTTCGCGGACCACCGACAAAGTCGCGCTATCGCCGGGATCTCTCAGCACGATCGCGGCCGAGCCGCCGGTGGGCCATGGCATCGCCTTCCAGTCCGTAATCTTCCCCTTATCGTTGACGGTGATCAGCTTCGCCTCAATGAACAAAGGGAACAAATTCAACTGCGCATCCGTTCGAACGAAGCCGTGGTCGGAAACAACGGCGACGTATGCCCGGCCCGGCGCAAGCTTCTCGGCAGTGGCGCGGATTCTTCCGATAGTGGCATCAATAGTCTCGAGAACGGCGATGTCTTCAGGACTGAACGGCCCGGTTTGGTGTTCGATGTGGTCGAGCGAGCTGAGATGAAGCGTCAATAAGCTGGGACGCTTCTTCTCGAGGATCCACTCCGCATAGCGCCCCAGGATCTCATCTGCTTTGGCTGACGTGTCGGATCCGTCGCGAAATGGGCCGAGTTCAGCTCCAGCCTCCTGCAGTAATCCGGGCGTCGAAAGCGCGCGCAGCAGTTTCGCATCGTCCGGCGTATTCGCGCGCCAGTATTCGGGAATGTTCCAAGCGATGTGCGCACCGACCGTAACCGGCCACTGAATACTCGCTGTCGACCGCCCCGCGGCGCCGGCGACATCCCAGAGTGTTGGGACGCGAATATCTTCTGTGTACCAATACCAGCCCTCCTGATTCTGCCGGAGCGGATCAAAAGTAGTGTTTGCAAGAATCCCGTGCTTCGCCGGCCAGACGCCGGTAACCAGCGTGGTGTGGCTCGGATACGTCACGGTGGGCACAACTCCAACCACCCCCTCGGCGTACGCTCCCTCTTTCAAAAAGCGGCGCAGGTTGGGCACCTTTGCGCCATGTGCGTTAGCCTCGGTGATGTAGTCCGGACGCATGCCGTCCACAGAAATCATCACCAGCAGCGGAGGAGCCTGCTTCTGAGCCTGGGTGTTTGCAGTCAGGAGCAAAACAGCCAATGGCCCAACGACGCAAAAAACGGCAATCACCCGCCGCCAACCCAAAATTCGAGAGTTCCTGGAGTTCCCCATAATGCGCAAAAGAATACCCCAAACCCCTATCAGGATTTTACAAAGTCGCGCTAGCAGGATAAATTAGATGGGAACAGCGCTGGACCATGCGGGTGACCGGGTGTCTCAATAGAACTATTCCCCGGGACAGGAATGTTGTAGAGTCTAGCGCTCATGTGCAGCCCGCCGCTGGCCCGTTGTAACGAAATGGCTTAGCTAATTGGTAGTGCGCTCTGGCGGAGCTTTCGCGCAGAATCGACAGGTGGATTACGTGAATATTGGACCCTCGAATGGGGCCTCAAACTCGCACTGCACAATTGCTGCGACAGCTACGGCTTTGCCTCCCTATACGATGACTCGTGAGGAAGTGAAGTACTACTTGGGGAAAGTGTTCGACATCCCGGACCGGCGCTTGGAAGCGCTATTGGCTATTGCGGACAACGCGCAGGTTCACAAGCGCTATTCGATTTTTCCAATCGAATATACCGTTGAGCCTCGTCCGCTTTCGAAGACCAATGAAGAGTACATCGAGCACGCGGTGAAACTCGGCCGGCAGGCGGCGGAAGAGTGCTTGCAGAAGGCCAATTTGCGCCCGGACGAAGTGGATCTCATCATCACCGTGTCCTGCACCGGATTCATGATTCCGTCCCTGGACGCGCACCTCATCAATCTGATGGGGTTCCGCTCCAATGTGCGCCGCATGCCCTTCACCGAACTTGGATGCGCCGCGGGAGCAATGGCCCTGAGCCGCGCCGCGGATTATTTGAAGGCCCATCCCGGCGGCAATGTGCTGATCATTGCGGTCGAGCTGCCTTCGCTTACCTTTCAGCGCAAGGACATCTCTCAGGCGAACTTGATCTCCTCGATTCTGTTCGGCGACGGAGCAGCCGCCGTCCTGGTAACGGGAAGAGAGCAGAAGGGCCCCAAGATTCTCGTCTCGGAGACCTACACGTTCCCCGATTCTCTGGGTGCGATGGGTTTCGACTTGCGCGACTCGGGCTTTCACATTTTGCTCTCAAAAGACGTGCCCGAAATGATCGGCCTGAAAATTAAGGGTCTCGTGGATGGATTCCTTGAACGCCACGGCCGCAAACAGGAAGACATAAAAGGATGGATACTGCATCCTGGCGGCGCGCGCTTGCTGGGCAATGTTGAAAAAGAACTTGGGCTCTGCAAGTGTGACACGCAGCCCTCCTGGGACATTCTCAGCAACGTCGGCAACCTCTCCAGCGCCACGATTCTCTTCATCTTGCAGGAATGGATGCAAAAGCGGCCTCTCAATTCGGGCGAATATGCGATGGCGGCCGCGTTTGGTCCAGGCTTCAGCGCTGAATTTCTTCTGCTGCAATGGACCTAAGCGTCATTGCGTTTCTCGCCTTGCTGGTGGTTGTGGCTCTGCTGCGGATTGTGGAGCTGCAGATTTCGCGCCGGCATCAGAAAGAGATGATCGCCCGCGGCGCCGCAAAGGTCGAAGAACCCAGATTCCGCTGGATGGTCCTTCTTCACACCGGCGTTCTTATCGGCGCCGCGCTCGAAGTTGTTTTCCTTCGGCGCCCGTTTATCCCTATTTTGGCCGCCGTCATGTTCGTGATTTTTCTGGCGGCGAATGTCGTGCGATGGTGGGTAATTCGCACGCTGGGGAATCACTGGAACGTGCAAGTGATGGATTCGACCAGCCTCGGCGTGATTTCCTCGGGACCGTTCCGATACGTTCGTCATCCGAATTATGCCGCGGTCTTTGCGGAGATGCTGTCACTGCCGCTGATCCATACGGCATGGATTACCGCCCTCGTCGGTTCGCTCGCGCACATCGGGGTGCTCTCGATGCGGCTTTCTACCGAAGAGCGCGTTCTGCTGGCCAATCCCGAATATCAGGCCACGATGGCCAATAAACCGCGATTCATCCCGGGCGTTTTCTAAAACTCTGTCCTCTGTCCAACGATCCTTTGTTGTTTTTCATCGCATCCTTGCTTGCATTTCGCGAATCTAAAACGCTGATACACTAGAATTGCGTTTCCGGACTGTCCCGAACCGGCAAATATCCTCTAAAGGCGGTGGCTTGTGTTTCAACAAGACCTTCTTAAAGGCCGGGCGATCTTCCTGACGGGTGGTGGCACAGGTTTGGGCCGATCGATGGCGTTGCGATTCGCCGAACTCGGGGCGCGGATGTACCTTGTTGGCCGTCGCGAGGAACCGCTGAAGGAAGTTTGCTCGGAAATTCACCGTGCGGGCGGCTCGGCAGCGTTCACGACTTGCGACGTCCGCGATTACGGCGCGGTGGAAGCCGCGGCGGAAAAAGCCGAGCAGCAATTTGGGCGCATCGATACGGTCGTCAACAACGCCGCGGGAAATTTTATTGCGCGCACGGAAAAGCTCTCCCCTAACGCATTCAACACCGTTGTAGGAATCGTGCTTAACGGCTCGTTTCATTGCACGCAAGCCTTCGCCAAACGCTGGATTTCGCAGAAGCTCGGTGGAAATGTCCTGAGCATCGTAACCACCTACGCTGCCGCCAATAGTGGCTCTGGATTCGTTGTGCCTTCGGCCTGCGCGAAAGCCGGCGTGCTGGCCATGACTACTTCGTTGGCCGTCGAATGGGCCAAGTATCACATCCGGCTCAATGCTATTGCGCCTGGGCCGTTCCCCACTGAGGGCGCCTGGTCGCGCCTGATGCCTTCGAGACAATTTGAAGAGCACGCCAAAGACAAGCACCCCATGAAGCGCTTCGGTCGTCACGAAGAGCTGGCGAATCTTGCGACATTTCTCTTGAGCGATATGGCCGAGTATATCAACGGCGAGTGCGTGGTGATCGACGGCGGCCAATGGCTGCGCGGCGCTGGCGAGTTCAACGACCTTCTCATGCTGCCGGAAGCCGTTTGGGATGGCCTCGAAGCGGCTCGCACAAAAAAGTCTTGACGCCGACTATTCCGGCAGAGCTTTCTTGCGCAATTCGATTTTTATCTTCACGTCTCCAACCGGCTGGCCGTTGGATTCGGCGTGCACGCTGACTTCCTGAAGCTCGGGATTTTTCGGCGCCGGATCGCTGAGCGCAGGCAGGTTCACTTCCAGGCGCGCCGCTCCCGTCTGCTTTGCTCCAACCATAAATTTCAGAGCTCCCGTTTGCAACGTCCATCCGGGCGGCAGATTCACGGAAAGTGTGAATTCTCGCGATTCTGCTGTCTGATTGCGGAGCCACAAAGGAATCACAAATGTGCCGCCCGCCTGTTGGGCGATTTCCGGCGGCTCCGGATGAGTGAGACGCGTCAGCCCGTGAGCACGGCGAAAATCGGCGTAGTACTGCCAGGGACCAGCAAGTTCGACGGAAACTTCGGGCTGCGAAGGCGCAGGTGTGATCTCTGGCCGTGTAAAAGGAATCGCGCCCGGCGAAATACCTTCAAATACATCTCCCGTCACGCTTCCACCTACCAGCGACTTCCCAAGCACGAAACTTATCCCGCTGCTCCAGAAACCATCCGCGGTGAGCATCTTCTCGATTTGGGCCTCGTCCATTTTATTGAGCGTATCGATGAAACTCTTCGCCTGTGTTTCATGCCTGCGAAAAGATTCCAATGCAATCCGCCAGTAGGCCTGCTTCGCTGACTTCGAAATTTCCTTTACGGAATACTTGGGACCTTTGTCGCGAAAAATATCTTCTTTGTCTGCGTCCGGAAAGTAATAAATTTTCTTCGTCTGCCACGGGCGCAAATTCTCCAGGTAAGGCTCAAGCCTTCGTAGCGGCGCTGAGACTTGTTCGGGAAACACTGTGGGATCACCCGCAAGATCGAATGCTTCGGTCGCGAGAACACCTGCCGCCTGATGGTCCCCGTGATCCTCGCCGATAAACGTGCCAGGCAAAAATGTCAGAATCACTTCGGGCCGGGTTAGCCTCACGATGCGCACCAGATTTTCCAGCGCCATGCCGTGGTCCCAGTTCGCCAGCGATTGCAAAACATCTTGCGACGCTGTGTCTTTCCCGCCCAAAAACCAAACCTTGTCGATTCCCAGCACAGCGTTGGCGCGGCGTGCTTCGATTTCGCGGATATCGCCAAGCGCCGTGGCCTGTTCGGGCCCCGCCTCGTTGGCTCCGCTGCTGCCGCGCGTGCCGTAAGCGACTGCGACACGCTTGCCTTCATCAATAGCCCGCGCTAAATAGGGAGTTGCGGCTCCCTCATCGTCCGGATGCGCCACAACAAGCAGAATGTCCACTTTATAGCGCTCGTCGGCCTGCGCGATCCGCGAGGGCGGCGCTTGCGCGAGCGTTATGGCTGGAATAAACGGGAAAATCAAAAGAGCAAGTATCGCGAGCCAACTTCGCCCCCGCGCCCTTGGGGCCACTATGGGTCCCGACTTTTGCGCGCAATTTCGCGCAACCAAACGATAAAACTGGGAAGAGCGGATCGTCTCGAAGGATGGGTACATCGAAGAATTCTATATCGAACTGGCAGGAATCTCTCATCATGGTGTTGCGTCAAAGTATCTCTTCGGAGGCCTCAAATTTTCAGCTTGCGTCCTGCTCCCCCACATCAGTTATGCCACGTCTATACTATTTCCATGTCATGGCTCACTCTACTTTGCGCCGCGTTGGCGGCATTTTCCGCTCAGGCCTTCGCGCAACAGAGCGCTTCCCCGGTTCCAGCGGCGCAGAATTTGCAGCCCGGCGTTGTCCTGCCCAAAGTCGTCAGCGGAGCGCAGCCGGAGCAAAGCTATGCGCTTTACCTTCCTTCTTATTACAGTCGCGGAAAACGCTGGCCGATTGTTTATGCCTTCGATCCCGGGGCGCGCGGAAGTATGCCCGTCGAATTGATGAAGGATGCTGCGGAACGCTACGGCTATATCGTCGTCGGCTCGAACAATTCGCACAACGGTGCCTGGAAACCGGAGGCCGACGCCGCCCAGGCCATGTTTCAAGACACTCATGCGCGCCTCACTATCGATAACAACCGCGTCTATTTCGCCGGGTTTTCTGGCGGCGCTCGCCTTGCTTCCACGCTTGCGCAAAAGTGCAATTGTGCCGCGGGTGTGTTGTTGAACGGGGCCGGCTTTTCGCCCTCGGGGCCACCGGCTGCGGGTGCGACATTTTCTGTTTTTGCGGCCGTAGGCACTTTCGACTTTAACTATGGCGAGGTGCTCGATCTCGACGCGACACTCGGCGCTCTTCATTACGCGCACTCGTTGCGCAGGTTCGATGGTCCCCATCAATGGGCACCAGCCAGCGTCATGGACGAGGCCTTGGCCTGGTTTCGTCTGATCTCGATGAAGGATGGTCACGAAGAGCGCGATATGGATTTCGTGAAAGCCCAAGCCGCCGAAGTTGAGAAGCGCGCGAAGACTCTTGAGGTCTCGGGCGATCCTTTCGGTACTTGGAAGGAGTATCGCCAGGCAGCCGACACGTTTGACGGCCTCGGCGAGGGTCCCGCTTTTCGCGAGCGCGCCGTCGCGATGGAAAAGGAAAAGGCCGTCCGTGATGGCGCGAAGCGCGAGCAGCAGGACATCGAAGAGCAATCCCGTCTGAGCGCTGATATTTCTTCAGGGCTTGCTGCTCTCCGTCAAGATGCCCCGAATCGCGCCGACACGCGCAGTACTGTCGAACTTCAGATCTCCGAGCTCCGCAACCGCGCCGAGCACGAGAAAAATCCTCAAAAGCGCCGCGTTGCGAAGCGCGCTCTGGCCGGCATTTTCGTCGAAGCCATGGAGACAGGCCAGGAACGCCTGGACGCCAAGGACTTCTCCCATGCGCGCACTTATTTTGAACTGGCGGCTTACGCGGACCCCGAATCTCTGTGGGCGCTAAGCCAAGTAGCAGCCACGTGTGCCCTTGAGGGCGATCGCAAAGGCGCCCTCGACGCCCTTCGCCGCACGAAAGAAAAGAGCAATGATCCCGCAGCTTTCTCTGCCTGGCTCGCGGACGAACCAGCCTTTGCCAAATTGCGCGAGACCCCCGAGTTTCGTGCCCTCCTTTCGTCGACCCCAGATCCACGCTAAGCCTCACCAATTCAAATAGTTAGCGAATGGGCCTCCACGCGCTGATCAACCAGTACGTGCATCGATAGAAATATTGACATACATGATCCACTATCGATACGATGATGTGGGGGCAAGCAGATGGACACGGTCAAAGTCTCACCCAAATTCCAAGTCGTAATCCCCAAGAGGGTCCGCGAAAGTCTCAAGCTCGAGCCTGGCCAGGAGCTCAACATCTACGCCCTGGACGGAACCATACGGCTTCACCCGCCTCGCAACATTAAAGTACTCCGCGGCGCGGCCAAGGGGATGAAATGGAAGGACGACTACCGTGACCGCTCCGACCGTCTCTGATCCGGTCATTGTAGACTCCTCGGGATGGCTCGAATACATCACGTCCGACTCGAAGGCGGACCTCTTTGCGCCCTATCTGGAAGGCGACCGGCCGGTCTTGGTTTCAGTTATCGTTCTTTACGAAGTCCGCAAAGTCCTTCTCCAGCGGCAGCCAAATACCGTCGCTGACCTTTTTGTTTCGGAAGCCCTGCGCCGCACGGTCGTCCCCGTGGATCAAGAGATTTCGCTCTCCGCTGCCGTGATTAGCATTCAGCATGAGCTGCCGATGGCCGATGCTCTGATCTATGCAACGGCGGAGAGAAACGGAGCAGAGTTGGTGACATCCGACGCGCATTTCAAAGGATTGGCTCGCGTCACATTGCTTTAGCGTTCGCGAGTCTTTCCGCGAGCGCCTTGACCCAGCTACAGCGCGCCGATAAGCTTAGAGTTTCTCCTTCCAGGTGAGCTAATCATGGAGCAAGTGCAAGTCACATTGCCGGACGGCAAAGTCCAAGAGGTGCCCAAGGGCACGACTCCAGCGGAAATCGCGCGCAAAATTTCTCCTCGTCTCGCGGACGCCGCGTTGGTCGCGCGGGTCACTGCAACCAATGGTGCTCCGCTGCCCAATGCGCCCGATCTGGGCGAACTGATCGACTTGCGTCGCCCGCTCGAGGAAAACGTCAAGCTCCAAATCCTCACCGAAAAAGATCCGGACGCACTGTACGTCTTCAGGCACTCTGCAGCGCATTTGCTTGCCGCGGCAGTGATGGAGCTGTATCCCAACGTCAAGCTCGGCATTGGCCCCCCTACCGATACCGGTTTTTTCTACGAATTCCTCCGTGACGAGCCGTTTACTCCCGAAGACCTCGCCAAAATCGAAAAGAAAATGCACGAGCTCGCCGCGCAGGACTTGCCGAACGAGCGCAAACTCATTCCCAAACCCGAAGCTCTCGAGCTCTACAAAAAGAACAACCAAATTTTCAAGTGTGAACTCGTCGAGGAAAAAGCCAACGAGCTAATGGTCTCTTTTTACACCACGGGAAAATTCATCGACTTCTGCCGCGGACCGCACATTCCTTCTACCAAGCGCATCACAGCGTTCAAGCTGATGAACGTCGCCGGCGCCTATTGGAAGGGCCAGGAAGGCAATCCGCAGCTCCAACGGATTTATGCGGCGGCCTTTTTCACCCAAAAAGAGCTCGACGAATATCTGAACCGCCTCGAAGAAGCGAAGCGCCGCGATCATCGCAAGCTGGGCGTCGAACTCGAGCTCTTCAGCATTCAGGAAGAAGCTGGCCCCGGCCTGATTTTTTGGCATCCCAAGGGCGGCCTGATCCGCAAAATTGTCGAGGACTGGCTCCGCGAAGAACTCCTCAAACGCGGATACGACCTCGTCTATACGCCGCACATCATGCGTCTCGATCTTTGGAAAACTAGCGGCCACACCGGTTTTTACAAAGACAGCATGTTCGGCCCGGTGGAAGTGGAAAAAGCCGATTACCAGCTCAAGCCCATGAATTGCCCGGGCCACATCCTCATTTACAAATCGAAGCTGCACAGCTACCGCGATCTGCCGGTTCGTCTCGCCGAACTTGGCACCGTCTATCGTTACGAACGCAGCGGCGTGCTCCACGGCCTTCTTCGTGTACGCGGCTTCACCCAGGATGACGCGCATATTTTTTGCACGCCTTCGCAAATTGAGAGCGAAGTGGAAGCCTGCATCGACTTTGCCTTCGCCGTGATGAAAAATTTCGGCTTTGACAAATTCGAAGTGGAGCTTTCCGATTGGGATTCCGCTCATCCGGAAAATTACGCCGGCAAACCGGAAGACTGGCAACGCGCCACAGCCGCGCTTGCCGAAACCATGAAGAAGCTCAATATCCCGTATAAAACCATCACCGGCGAAGCCGCTTTCTACGGCCCCAAAATCGACGTCAAGCTCATCGACGCCATTGGCCGCCCCTGGCAACTCACGACCGTCCAGTTCGATTTCAACTTGCCCGCCCGTTTCGGCCTGGAATACGTCGCGGAAGACGGCGCCAAGCATCAGCCGCTGATGGTCCATCGCGCTCTGCTCGGTTCCGTCGAACGATTCTTCGGCATTTTGATCGAGCATTACGCCGGTGCGTTCCCGCTCTGGCTCGCGCCCGTGCAAGTACAAATCTGCCCCGTCAGCGAAAAAGTCGCCGACTACGCCAAGCACGTCACCGAAACTCTCAAGCGCCACAACATTCGTGTCCATCTCGACGACCGCAACGAAAAGCTCCCGGCAAAAATCCGCGACGCGCAGCTCCAAAAAATTCCCTACATGCTGATCGTCGGCGCAAAAGAAGCCGAAGCTGGCACCGTCTCCGTCCGCCATCGCAGCAAAGGGGACCAAGGCCCCAAGCCTCTCGCCGAAGTCGTCGCCGCACTGCAAGAAGAAGTCACTTCGCGCGCCCTGGCATGATCTAGAAGTGGCACAGCCAATCCTGGCTGTGCTACGACGCTTTAAGAATTATCCAGAATTAGCAAGCGACGACGGAGCAAGGGTTGAGATGATTTCACGTCGATTCTTTGTCGCAGCCACGGTCGGCTTCGCGCTGACTCCCAAATTCGCGGCGGCGAGCGATGAGGTCCCCAAGATGCTCGACCACATCCTCCTCGGCTGCAGCGATCTCGATCGCGGCATCGCCTTCGTCGAAAAACACACCGGCATCCCTGCCGCATTCGGTGGCGTCCATCCCGGACGTGGAACGCAAAACGCTCTCCTCTCATTCGGCGAAAGGCATTACCTCGAAATCATTGCGCTCGATCCGCAGCAGTCCGGCGCGCCAGATCATTACGGCTTGGCAAAACTCACCGAGCCCCGCCTGGTCAGTTGGGCTGCCCATCCTGGCGATCTCAATTCGTTCGCAACCAGACTCCGCAATGCGGACATTGCCTTCGACGGCCCGAATCCCGGTTCACGCAAACGTCCTGACGGCCGCCTTCTCCAATGGAAAACTCTCAATCTCAAGGACGATCACGCCGGTCTTCTCCCGTTTTTCATCGAGTGGAACGCCGACACCGTTCATCCCTCCTCAGATGCACCCGCCGGTTGCCGCATTGTTCGCTTCGAACTCGCAACTCCGGAGCCCGAACAGCTAAGCAAGACCGTGGAAATCCTGGGTCTCGACGTGAAAATCGCAAAAGCTGAGCACGCACAACTTCGCGCAACCATCGCTGGTCCGAAAGGTGAACTTGTCCTCACCAGCTGAGCGCACTCACCAAGCCTCACGCCCTAGGCTCAGTTTGGGTATTGCCGGGCAACCCGCAGAGCATGCTATACTTTGAAACCCGTCCATCGTTGGATTTCCGACCGTATGGATGGGCTTGAGACCATTTGAGGCCCAGCCCGGCGAGGCGGGCAGCAAGGCGCCTTTTAGCACTTAGGGGGGAATATCGCAGAACGCAGCTTCCGGCAGAGCGACCGTATCCGAGTTAACGAAAGGATCCGGGCGCGCGAACTCCGGGTGATCGATGAAGACGGCGGCCAGCTTGGCGTCATGCAGCCGTTCGAAGCGCTGAAACTGGCGCGCGAGCGCGGGCTTGACCTGGTGGAAATCTCGCCGACGGCGGATCCTCCAGTTTGCAAGATCACCGACTACGGCAAGTATCTCTACCAAGCCAACAAGAAAGCGCACGAACAGCGCAAGAGCAGCCGTGGCTCGCAGCTCAAGGAAGTAAAGTTTCGTCCCGCGACCGCGGAGCACGATTATCAGGTTCGCAAAAACCAGATTATCCGCTTCCTCGGCGACGGCCATAAAGTTCGCGCGATGATTTTCCATCGCGGCCGCGAAATGGCGCACCAGGAAGTGGGCCGCGCCAAAATGAATCGCTTGCTGGTGGAAATCGCCGATTCTTGCCAGATTGAAACGATGCCGCGCATGGAAGGCAACGTTCTGGTAGCTCTGTTAGCGCCGAAAAAAGGCGCTACGGTTGCCAAGCCAAGCGGCCAGCCAGCGGCGAACGCGCAGCAATCGCAGTAGCGGCGCGAACCACAAGAGAATTTGTAGGGGCACAATTCATTGTGCCCGCTTTAGACCAAGGCGCAGTAGTAACCATCGATTAGACGCCAAAAAATCTTAGGAGCATTTCAAGTCATGCCAAGGAATTCATCGAAACCAAAATTGAAGTTGAAGACTCATCGCGGCGCCAGAAAGCGTTTCAAGATCACCGCGAATGGCAAAATCAAACGGATGCACTCTGGCAAGCGCCACCTCATGGGCACCAAAGCTCCGGGCCGCATGCGCAAGCTGAAGAAGCTGACGCTGGTCAGTCCCAGAGACGTAGCCGCCATCCGGCAAATGTTGCCGTACGGCTAGAGCCGCAGGATTTTTTACGCGCGTCCGCGAGTAACGCACGCGCCAAGATTTTCGTTGTAGGGGCACGATTCATCGTGCCCCGCGATCGAAACACAGGGCACAAACCCTGCGCATCGTGCCAGGCAGCGCTTCACGGGTGCCTGCCGGCCGATAAGCCGCACAAAATGTTTGCCGCAAGGCAATCAGAAGCGGCCAGCAACAAATCAGAGACAAACCCGCTGCCTTACGCGTCTTTACTCGCGTAAGCGCATCTCGTTTGTCTCCCAAACTTAAGGAGAAAAACCCATGGCACGCGTAAAACGCGGCACAAAACGCCGCGCCCGCCGTAAAAAGTATCTCAAACGCACAAAAGGCTTCTTTCTAACAAAGAGCAAGCTCTACCAATCCGCACAAGAAGCAGCGAATCGCGCCGACCGTTACGCCAAGCGCGACCGCCGCGTAAAAAAACGCGAATATCGCAAACTGTGGATTCAGCGTATCGGCGCTGCCGCACGCAACAACGGCTTGACCTACGGCCAGTTGATTCACGGCCTCAAAGCCGCCGGCGTCTCGCTAGATCGCAAAATCCTGGCCGACATCGCAGTGAAAGACGCCGCCGCCTTCACAAGCCTGGTTGCCAGCGCGAAAGCAGCCGCGCCACCCCAAGCCAAAAAGGCGTCGTAGTTTTTAGAATTCTGTAGGGGCGGGGCTCTCTTTACCCTGAGCATCCAAGGGCCCCGGCCTTCCTGAATCTAACGAGGCGCAAAATTTTCTCTTGTAGGGGCACGATTCATCGTGCCCTTACGGTGTAATGTATCTTGCGAATCATGCCGACGACCGACACCTCAACCGCGAAGACCCTCACCGCATTAGGCGCAACGACGGCCGCTGCGATCCCGCCGCTCTTCGCCGAAATCCGCTCACGCTTCGACACCGAATCCACCGCCATCCACGACGAATCCGCTTGGAAAACTTTCCGCGATGCCTGGCTAGGCCGCAAATCCGGCGTCCTCGCCCAAATCACCGACAACTGGCTGAAACCCGCCTCACCCGAGCTAAAGCGCGCCGTTGGTGCCGGCCTCAACGAACTTCGCGCCCACGTCGAATCGCAAATCGAATCTCGCCACGTCGCCATCGAATCCGGCGCCGATCAAACCGCTCTTGCGCACGAACACGTTGACCTCTCTCTTCCCGGCGTCACTCGCCCCATCGGCTCGCATCATTTAGTCCGCCAGGTCTTCCAGGAAATCGAAGACATCTTCGTCTCGATCGGATTCTCCGTCGTCGAAGGCCCCGAAATCGAAACGCCCTATTACAATTTCGAAGCGCTCAACATCCCCGAATTCCATCCTGTGCGCGACGACATGGACACCTTCTATCTCGACCTGCCGAAAGGTGCGCCAACGCCGCTGCTTCTCCGCACGCACACCTCTCCAATGCAAATTCGCACCATGGAAAAGCGCAAGCCTCCCGTGCGCGTCATCGTTCCCGGCAAGGTTTATCGCCGCGACAATCCTGACGCCACGCACTCTTTCATCTTCCACCAAGTCGAAGGCTTGGCCGTCGATGCCGATATCACCTTCTGCGACTTCACCGGCACGATCGAATATTTCGTAAAGCAATTTTTTGGTCCCGGCGTAAAAACACGCTTTCGACCAAGCTATTTTCCGTTCACGGAGCCAAGCGTCGAATTCGACGTCTCCTGTATTTTCTGCGGCGGCAGCGGTACAAGCGCCAGCGGCGGGACCTGCTCCAAATGCAAAGGCGCTGGCTGGATCGAACTCTTCGGCGCAGGCATGGTCGATCCCGCCGTCTACGGCTTTGTTGATTACGACGCCAAAAAAGTCAGCGGCTTCGCCTTCGGTATGGGCATCGACCGCCTCGCCATGCTGAAATACCAGATCGACGACATTCAAGTCTTCTTCCAAAACGACGTCCGCTTCTTGCGCCAGTTTCCATGACCTCTTCATCGTCAATTCGGTCGCCGCATTTGCCTCCGCAGAGAACTCTCCCCATTCGCGGCCTTAATCTATTTCCTTTCTTTTTTTCTACCGCTCCCCACTCGTGGGCACTGGATTGTCGCTCCATGGCCACCCACTACTCACTCCCCACTAATCACTACTCACTACTTTCTAGTCGCTGGTCACGGAACACGGATCACGGGACACGGACCACGCTCTCATGACCTTCACCGACTCCAAACAACGCTTCTCCAACCGCGTAGCCGACTACGTCCGTTACCGTCCCGGCTATCCGTCGGCCGTTCGCGATCTTCTTCGCGCGGAATGCGGCCTGAAATCCGGTCACGTAATCGCTGACATCGGCTCGGGCACAGGCTTTTTGAGTGAACTCTTCCTGAAAAACGGCAACCGCGTCTTTGGCGTCGAGCCCAATGAAGCGATGCGGCTCGCGGGCGAAGAATATTTAGCGTCCTACGATGGCTTCGCCAGCATCAACGGCTCGGCTGAGTCCACCACGCTTGATGACGCAAGCGTGGACTACGTGACCACCGGCCAAGCTTTCCACTGGTTCGATCAAGACGCAGCGCGCCGCGAATTCCTTCGTATCCTCAAGCCCGCCGGATGGGTCGTCATCATTTGGAACGAACGGCTGACGGACACCACTCCTTTCCTCCGGGGCTACGAAGCCTTGCTTCGAGCCTTTGGTATCGACTACGCACGCGTGCACGAAAGCTATCCGCGTGAAGAACAAATGCGCGGTTTCTTTGGCCTGAACCCTTACACATCGCATACTCTGCCGAATTTCCAGGAATTTGATTTCGAGGGACTAGCTGGCCGTCTGCGCAGCAGTTCCTACATGCCAACCGCGACCGATGCGAATTTTGAGCCGATGCTCGCCGAAGCCCAAAGAATTTTCGCTGATCACAATCAACTCGGCCACGTCCGCCTGGAATATGCCACGCGCATCTACTTTGGCCGCCTGAACGCAAATCTCGATTCTCCCGCGGCCACTCGAGACTGGAACCTCGCATGAAGCTCGTCCACAACCACAACACGGTTCTCACCGCGCGCTTAAAAAAATTCGATCTGGCACGGGTGCCCCACCCTCGTTTTTTGAGGGTGGGTCTTCGCTTCACGGAGCGGTACTGACAAATGAAGGTCGTCTACAACTGGCTGAAAGAATTCGTCGATGTCACCGCCCCGCCAAGCGATGTCGCCTCGCGCCTGGCACTCTCTGGAACCAACGTTGGCAGCGTCGAAAACGGTCCGCACGGCGCCGTGATTGACGCCGAAGTCGGTTCGAACCGTCCCGATTGCCTGGGTCACTACGGCATTGCGCGCGAAATCGGCGCCGTCTATAAGCTGCCGCTAAAGCCAGTAGCGCCGAAGCCTGCCGAAGGCGCAACAAAAGTCGGCGAAGCGGCAAAAGTGGAGATTCAATCTCCCGACCTCTGCGGCCGTTTTACGGCGCGTGTAATTCGCGGCGCAAAAATCCAGCCGTCGCCCGCTTGGCTGAAAGACCGCCTCGAAGCCAGCGGCGTCGCCAGCATCAGCAATGTCGTGGACATTTCGAACTACGTCATGCTCGAGTTCGGCCACCCACTCCATACTTACGACTTCGATAAAATCCGCGATCACCGCATCGGCGTCCGCCGCGCCAAAGCCGGCGAAAAAATTCGCACGCTCGATGGACTCGAGCGCACCCTCGATTCCTCGCTGTCGGTCGTCTTCGATGGCGACGGCTCCCGCGCTGTCGGCATCGGCGGCATCATGGGCGGCTCCGACACCGAAATCTCTTTCTCCACAAAAAATATTCTGATCGAATGCGCCTGGTTCGAACCAATCGCTGTTCGAAAGGCGGCCCGCTCCCTCAAACTCCACACCGAAGCCTCCACGCGCTTCGGCCGCGGCGTCGATCCCGAAACGGCCGACCTCGCCTCGCGCCGCGCCGCCGAACTCATCCTTCAACTCGCTGGCGGCGAACTGCTCGCTGGCGTCGTCGATGTCTATCCCGGCAAACGCTCTCCGAAGAAAATACAGCTAACGCGCGCGGAATTTCTTCGTGTCATGGGCGATGATGTCCCGGATAAGCAAATCGAAGCGATTCTCAGCGCCCTCGGCTTTGCTCCCGTTCGGATCGGCGAGAATCGCGGCTCGGAAGGCTCACTGCTCGCCGCGTGGGAATGCACGCAGCCAAGCTGGCGCGCTGAAGTCGAACGCGAAATCGATTTGATCGAAGAGGTCGCGCGCATCTACGGCCTCGATAAATTTCCGCCGCGCTTGCCCGCCGCACGTCAGGGCGCGCAACGCTTGCCGAAGTACGAGCCCGAACTGCGCGTCCGCGAACGCTTGATAGGTCTGGGATATCGCGAAATTTTGACGATTCCTCACGTGGCGGAAGACCGCGACGTGCTTTTTCGCCCTGATGGCCTAGCTCCCGCGCGCCTTTCGAATCCGCTTTCGGAAGAAGCCAGCGTTCTCCGTTCGAATGGCCTCGTCACCATGGCCGCCGCCCTCGAATGGAATCTCAACCATGGCCAGCGCAACGTGCGCCTATTCGAAATCGGCCGCAGTTATCGCCTCGACGGAAGCGCGTCCCTGGAGACACCGATCCTGACGATCGGAGCAACGGGCGAAGCGCGCGAAAAAGGTATCCACGAAAATGCCCGCCAGTACGAGTTTGCCGATTTGAAAGGCGACCTCGACGCCATCGGCGCACTTGCCGGCGGCTTCGACTGGCAACAAGGCGGAGCACCCTGGACGCACGCCGCTCGGCGTGGAACGATCCATCTGCAATCCGCCGATCCTCGTTCCGGGCAGCCGCAATCCGTCATTTCGAGCGAAGCAAGAAATCTCCCTTTGATTGGAACAACAGGGCAACTTGCGCGCCGCGTCGCCGAGAAATTCAAATTGCGGCAGGATATTTTTCTGGCGGAAATTCAGCTTGATCCTCTGTACGCGCAGATTCGAGAGGCCAAAGAAGCACGGCGCTATGAACCGCTTCCGCGTTTTCCCGCGGTTGAGAGGGATTTTTCTTTGCTACTCGCCGACGGCACTCCGTTTTCGGAAGTCGTCAAAGCGATCCGCTCGCTCAACATCAGCGAAATCACGTCTGTCGAGGCCGCGGATCTGTTTCGCGGAAAGAATGTACCCGCCGGAAAATATTCGCTACTCGTGCGCGTAACCTTTCAAAGCCGCGAAGGTACTTTGACCGACGCGCAGATCAGCGAATTCTCCTCAAAAATTATTGCCGCGCTTGAAAACAATCTCTCAGCGCAGCTCCGCGCCAGTTGATGAGTAGAGGCACGATATATCGTGCCCCTACGGTTGAGCCAACTTTGTAGTGGCGCAGCATGCTGCGCTCCTGCAAGCGAGATGTGGTATCGTCGGCTAGTCGATTCTCTATGAGCGCACCGGTAAAAGTCGAGATATTCGGGCAGACGTACGCGATCCGCGGCGATTTGGACGAAGCCTACGTCCACAAACTCGCGCAGTACGTGGACGAAAAAATGCACGCGATCGCAGCAGGCACGGCCACGGTCGACACGCAAAAAGTAGCCGTGCTAGTGGCGCTCGCGATTGCGGACGAACTCCACAGCATTCAGAAAGACCGCGGCGATCGCGAAGACCTGATGCGCGAACAAGCCGAGCGCTGCTTGACACTCGTCGAACGCGCCTTGAAGCAAACCGCATAGCGTCCCTGGCACTCATTTCCCCTTGCCCAGACCCAGTGTAAGAAAATGTTCGCTAACGCCAGCATCGACTTGCCAAATCTCCGCCACTCCGGGAAATTTCTTTTGAATCGCGCGAATCACGTCCATCGCTTCTGAATATCCAACGAATGGCAGGATGCATTGCGAACTACGAGCCGTTAGCGCGTAGAGCCCGCTCCGCTAACCCGTTGTATCCCGAAACTCTAGACCTCGAACATTACCGATGCATACAACTTGCGTTGCTTTACTGCCGCAGCGGCCGATGTTTCCTCTGGTCACGAACTCAACGTTGGTGACGTCTAAATCCGCGCGCGAACCTCTCGCGCTAGCGAGGGCGACACCCGCAACGCAGAGTGCGGCGATCCAGCTCCAATTTCCGAGCAGGGCCCAACTTAGGGAAAGGGCCGCGGCGGCAACGATCAAACCGGCAAGAATTCTTCCCCACACCGGCAGCTCCTCGGCCACCGAAATACGGATGGAACTCCTCAGTTCCGTAATTTCGAAGTGCCTGGCCATAGATTCTATTGGCTCCAACTGGTGGGGGTGCGGATCCAGCGGTGATTGCGGAGTTCCTCGTGGAGCGCGGCGCCTAGCGGTCCTTTGGCGCTGGCGGCCAGGTTGGAGTCGACGTGATTGGTTTTACGCATGCCGGGAATAATGGCGCTGACGTCTTTATTGTTGAGAATAAAGCGCAGCGCCATCTCGGGCATGGTCAGGCCATCTTTAAGAAGGGGCTTGAGAGCGTCGGCGTGAGCCACACTGCTCTTGAGATTTTCCGCGACGAAATACGTGCTCCGCCAATCACCTTTTGGCCAGGTGCTTTCGAGCGTGAGGATTCCGGCAAGCGAGCCTTCATCGAATGGGCACCGCGCAATCACGGCGACATCTTTTTCGCGGCACGCGGGAAATAGTTCGTCCTCGGGATTCTGGTCGAAGATGTTGTAGATGACCTGGACGGCGTCCACGAGGCCGGCGCGAACGGCGCGGATTCCGTTCGTCGGTTCCCAACGATTGATGCTGATGCCGACGGCGCGGACTTTGCCGCTGCTGCGCAGGGCTTCGATCGCGCGCTGCAAGCGCTCGTCGTCGATCCACTTGTCTTCCCAAGTGTGAAACTGGATGAGGTCGAGACTTTCGACGCCGATGTTGGCGAGACTTTTTTCGACGTACTCGACGATGTATTCGGGCGGATAGCAATCGTCGACAGAAAATTCGCGGCGGCTGGGCCAGCGGCGATTTTTCGGTGGAATTTTTGTCGCCACGTAAAGTTTCTTGTCGGGTCCGCCGACGGCGGCGTTGCCGTGGTTGGCGCGGAGAATTTTTCCGAGAAGCTGTTCGCTGTGGCCGTCACCGTAGGCCCACGCAGTGTCGAAAAAATTGCAGCCGAGATCGACGGAGCGCTGTAGCGACGCGAGCGATTCTTTGTCTTCCGAGCCGGTCCAACCGGCCATGCCCCACATGCCGTAGCCAATTTCGCTGACGTTCCATCCGGTGCGCCCAAATCTGCGGTAGTTCATCGGTGAGTCCCTCCTTGTTTTGGAGCGCACATTATACGCAGATGGAGTCGTGAGCGTGCGGCTGATGTCTCGTACTTCCTGCCATTGCGTGGGAAAAGAAAGAGGGCGCGATGAATCGCGCCCCTACATGGGGGCAAAAAGCAAAATCTCCTCGCGGAAGACGCTCGGGGGCGAAAAGGTCCTCGCTCGCTCGGAATGACACTGAGAGAAAAGAGCGGGTCTGAAGACCCGCCACTACGCGGAAAAAGAAAGAGGGCGAAGCAAGCCCCGCCCCTTTAGCGGAGTATTGCCGAATTAATAGCGCCAGCTAGTGGTGTCGGCGCCTGGAGGCGCGGTCTTGAGCATGTGAGATTCGGATTCTCGGAGGACGCGTTGGGTGAACGTTTGGCCGCCTTCGCGCGTCGTGCTGCCTGGAGGGCCGGTGTAGCAGTGAGGTTGGTCGACGCCGTAGTCGAAAGTGGCATCGGAGTGCGGCGCGGTGGTGGCTTCAAGCGAGTGCTGCATGAGGTGAACTGCGCCATCGAGGAAGAACGTATCGGCTGTGCCGACCATTACGTGGAGTTTGCCCTGGAGCTTGGGACCTAGCGTGGGCCAGTCGCGCTGCATGATGGCGGTGAGGTCGTAGTGTTCGCGCCAATAGGCTGCGACTTGCTTATCAATGACGCCGGTGCGTTGATTCCAGATTTCGGCGGGGTAGCCATCCGGGCCGGCGGGGCTGAAGACGGCTTGCCAGATGTCCCATTGTTCGCCGGAGCGGCCGTGCGTGCCGAGGACGAGTTCCCAGCGATTGGTGCCTTCGGTGGTAGCCAGGATGATGCCGGGCGGAGTGCGCATTTCGGATTGCGCGATGCGGCCGAAGGGGCCGATGGTCCAGTAGGCGTTGGGGTCGTCGTAGATGTTGACAGTCTGGTAGGCGTGGAAATCGACCGGGTCAGGGCAGGCGCCCCAGGCGCCGTTGAAATCATCGGGATAGAGAATTTGCGTGGCTAAAGTTTCCCAGCCGCCGGTGGAACCACCGTAAACAGCGCGGGCCCAGCCCTGGCCGATGCCGCGGAATTGTTTTTCGATCGCGGGGATCAGTTCGCGATTGATGGCTTCGCCGTAGGGACCGACGTTGGCGGAATCGACGGCGTAGGAATCGTCGTAGTAAGGATTCGCGTGCTGGACGAGGAGGAGCAGCATGTGCGGGAGCTTGCCGGTGCTCCAGTCCTGATAAAACTTGTATTGAGATTGAGCGCGCTCGAGCTCGTAGCCGGTCATGTCGTGAGACGGAGGCGTGGTCCGGAAGCCGTTGAAGTCGTGAGGGAAATGGCCGTGATCCAGAAGCAGCGGATAGTGGGCGTTGGGATGAGAGGCCCAACCTTCGGGGAGGACCACGATTGCGCCGAGATACATGGGGCGGCCCCAGAATTTTGTGAGGGCAGGGCTTTGAATTTTTATGTGCTTGACCCATTCGGTGTCTTTCGCTGGCTCGATGGGTGGCACTATTCTTGTGAGATGAATTTGAATGACGTTGGCGTTTGCGGCGGCAGGATCGATGTGGATTTTTTCGGGCACGCTGTAGAAATTGCCGGGCTTTGAGTCCCAGTGCTGGCCTTCGCCTTCGTCCATGGGGAGCTTGACGGTGTGGCCGTCGGCGCGATGGAAGGTGGTGTATTTGTTCAGGACGCCTTGTACCCAATAGTCGCCAGCGGGAATGTCGCGAAAGTTTGCGGTGGGATAGCCGAGGGCGTCCTCGGCGATGATCGCATTTTGGCCGGGAGCGAGGGAATCAACATCGACGCCAAAAACTTGCTGAGACTTTACTTCTTCTTCGAGGATTTGCGTACGAGGTTCGGGGTTGTTGGTTGTGGAGATAACGACGTAGACGCGGCCGTCGAGCGGCGTGGCGCTGAGTTTCGAATCGAAAGAGATGGCGAAGCGAGGTTGCGCGGCGGAGTTTCTTGCGGGCGGAGTTTGAGGAGCGGCACGGAGGACTACGGAAGATCCCAAAAGCGCGACGAACCCCAAGAGGCATGCCAGAACGTAGACGAAATACTTGCTGTCGGCTTTGCGCGAGGCGCGGCGATTATCTTGTGACACTGGGGGCATCTGGATTTTTTTCCTTCGCGAAATTTGGACTACGTATCTGGAGCCGGGCCATTGTAGCGGAGTGTGCGGCGGATGTCTGCGGGGACTGGCGAGCGGCCTTAAGCAAATTGAGAAGAAAGCAGAAAGACGCGCGGCTGAAGCCACGCGTCTACACAAACGAAAGGGGAGACGATCGGTTGGGAGACCGGACCACGGATCGAATTAAGCGGCGGCAGCGGCGGTTTTCTTGGTGATTTTGCGGCTCTTTTGGAGAATTTCGCGTTCCGCGCGGACCCAGTCTTCGAGCGGGTTGCCGGGAGCACCGTTGCGCTCGAGATAGATTTCGTAAGCGCGTAACTCGATTTTCCGCTCAGGGGAAACTTTTTTTGCGGAGGGGGATTTAGTTTTCGTTGATGAACCATTTCCATTTGTTCTTGCCATAAGCTCCTCATTCAGGCCGTGACCCGCGGCCTTGATTCCAACCTTTCGAGAAATGCCGGCCGCATGCGGCCAGATCGCTGATTTGAGATCGACTCGAAGCGGACTGGCATGCTTCGAGAGACGCTCAACTATTATGAGTGCTAATAGGGGCGGAAAGGTAAACGAAATTTGAATGGAGCGTATCGAATTCCGCAATAATCGCTCGCAGAGAAAGGCGACGAACAAGAGAATGAAATGCGCTCGTGCTCCTCACTGCGCGCAAGGAAACGAACGCTAGCTGTAGGGTATCCGTATGATTTCTCAGGTGGTTTGCGAGAGACGAGTCCGAAGCGGGAAAGTGGCTTGTCGCTGGGATGACGCGGAGGTATGCTTTCGTGCGACCGCGTTCAAACATGCGGCGCGAGAGATGAGCGCTTTAGGCACGGAGGAACAGGAAGATGAAGCGAATTGGGGTAGTGCTAGCGGGATTGTTGGTGAGTGGAACGATTTGCGCGGCGCAGGATGCGGCACCATCCGGGCCGGTGGCGAATCCGGTGACGACGATGGTGAAGAGCCAATTGACGCGCTACGAGAAAAATATGGTGGCGGCGGCGGACTCGATGCCAGCGGAGAAGTATGGTTTCAAACCGACCGCGGAGATGAATTCGTTCGGGCATGTGGTGATGCACATCGCGCAGTCGAATTATTTCTTGTGCGCGAAGATTTCAGGGCAGACGGCGCCGGAATTTAAGCTGACGGACGCGGACGGTAAGGACAAACTAGTGGCGGGGTTGAAGGCTTCGTTTGAGTATTGCACGGCGGCGCTGGCCGGAGTGGACGATTCGAAGCTGAGCGATCCGTTAACTTTATTCGGAAATAGACAAACTTCGAGGGCCGGGGCGCTGATTATCCTGAGTGACGACTGGTATGACCACTATGCGGGCCAAGCGATCTATTTGCGATTGAACGGGATTTTGCCTCCAACGGCACAGCCTGCTCCAGCGAAGTAATTGACGCGACAGGCTCGAGCGCGCCTCTCAACCGTGGTACAGAAATCACAGAAAACATCTCATTGTGAAACAGGGCATTGAAAGGCACTTGAGAAAGCCGCCTTCGAGAGGGGACCGGCGTAGCGGAAGGCGTCTGCAGGGGAGCTACCTCTCTTAGCACAAGCGTCTTATTTTCAATAACTTGTCATGACGCCCTGGATGGCTTTGCGCCGGTGGAACTCGTGCGGGAAATACGCAGAGAGTTGGTAGCCGGACTGCAGCATCTGTCTGACAAAAGGGAGTGGCTATGGCGTGGGTGGTCCCAGAGCCAAGTCCCCGACCGTTGCATTAAGGCCGCAAGATGACAAGACGTAACCGCAAGACCCGATGCGCCGCTACATGCGGCTGTCTACTATTTGGACTCCTTACCCTAACGCCCGCCCGGGCGCAGGACAATGACCGCAAGATTCTGAAAAAAGTGGAAGCACAGTATCCGCCCATCCTGAAAAGAATGCGTATCGGGGGGACAGCACGGCTGAGAGTCGCGATTCATGCGGACGGGACCGTTAAGGATGTTGAGGTGATCGGAGGAAATCCGGCATTGGCCGATTCTGCCGAGAAAGCAGTGCGTCAGTGGCGATTTGCGCCAGGCGCTGAGAGCACGATTACCGTGGCTATCACCTTCGACCCGAATTCCTAAACGATTCAACCGATTGCTGAGTGAATTCCTCGCCTACCCGGGCGGGGCAAGCCCCGCCCCTGCAAATCCTTAAATGCTGAGCCTCAGCTGGCGGGTTAGACCTGGAGGACGTCGCCTTCGCGGGCGACGATTTCGTAGAGAACCGGGTTGACGAAGAAGCCGAGGACCAGGCGCGAGACTAGGCCCGCGACGACGACGATGGCGAAAGGTTTCTGCGTGTCGCTGCCGACTCCAGTGGACATGGCGGCGGGTAGCAGGCCGAGGCAGGCGACAAGCGCAGTCATCATGATGGGACGCAAGCGAAGAAGCGAAGCTTCGAGCGTGGCATCGCGCACACTTTTTCCTTCGAGCCGCAGCTTGTTGATATAGCTGACGAGGATGACGGCCGTTTCGACGGAAACGCCCAGGAGCGCGAGCAATCCGAGAATACTGGAGACGCTGATGGGCGTATGCGTGAGTTTGAGGGCGATGAGCGCGCCGACAGGCTCGGTCAGAATTACGCCCAGCGCGATCGTAATGGGGAATTTGAAGTTGCCATAGAGCGCGAAGAGGATCATGAAGATGAGCAGAAGGGCCAGCGGGCCGATGATCAGGAATTGTGCTTTGGCTTCGAGAAGTTCGCTGTATTCGCCCCCCCAATCGAGGTGATAGCCCTCGGGTAGTGCGACGGATTTCTTCACGGCATCCTGGCCGGCGTTGACGGTTCCTTCGAGGTTGCGGCCTTCCACGGAAAATTGAATCCCGATGTAGCGAGAATTGTTTTCACGATAGATGAAGGAAGCGCCTGAGCTCTCCTTAATGGTCGCGAGCTCGGAAAGCGGAATCTGTTGTCCGGCGGGCGCAGGAACGAGAAGATCGCCAATCTCGCGTGCGCTGGAGCGGTACTGCGGCTCCATCCTAACGACGAGATCAAAAAGTTTTTCGCCTTGAATGACTTGCGTGGCGGCTTGCCCGCCGATGGCGGCTTGGACGACGGCTTCGACATCGGCGACATTGATGCCGTAGCGCGCGATCTTGGCGCGGTCGGCGTCGATGAGGAGGCTAGGCTGGCCGAGTTCGCGCACAACGGTGAGCTCCTTGAAGCCAGGAGTCTTTGCCAGAATGTTGCGAATTTCGACGGCCTTTTTCTCAAGGATATTGAGATCTGGGCCGAAGACTTTCACAGCCAAGGATGACTTGAGACCGGTGAGTGCTTCGTCGACGGCGTCTTCCGCTGGCTGTGTAAAATTGAAAATCACGCCGGGATAGGAAGCAAGTTTCTTATCAAATTCGCGGCTAAGTTCTTCTTTGGTGTGAATGGAGCCGGTTTTCCAGGACGGATCGTCGTAAGGCTTCAATCCAACGTAAAACTCGCAATTGAAAAACCCAGTGGGGTCGGTGCCGTCATCGGGGCGGCCAAGCTCCGAGCCAACGACCGTGACCTGCGGATATTTCGACAGAATGTCGCGGACCTGCGGAGCGAATTTGGCGGAGTCTTCGAAAGAAATGGTGTAAGGCATGGTGGCGCGAAGCCAGAGAGCCCCTTCATCGAGGTGCGGCAAAAATTCGCCCCCGATAAAAGGGAGGAGAAGCAGGCTTGCGCCAAAGATAAGTGTGACGACGAAGAGAGTGAGCTTTGGATGATTCAGGCACCACCCAAGCTGCTTCCCATATCCTGTGCGGACGCGGTCGAAAAGACGATTGGGTTTTTCGCGGACGCCGTTCTTAAACCAGTAAGAGGCGAGGACGGGGACCAGGGTCAGCGTGAGGACGAGAGCGCCGACGAGAGCAAACGCCATGGTGTCCGCCATGGGATGGAAAAGTCTTCCGGCGGGACCGGTGAGGGCGTAGATGGGAAGGTAACCAGCGATGATTACAGCGACGGAGTAGAAAATGGGGCGGTCCACGTCGCGAGCCGCGGCGAGGATGACATCGTTAATTTTGTATTCCTGGCCATGGCGCAGGCTGAGTTCGCGATAGATGTTTTCGACCATGACGATGGTGCCGTCGATGATGATGCCGAAATCGATGGCGCCGATAGAGAGAAGATTGGCGGCCTCTCCGGTGGCGTGTAGAAAGATGAAGGCGAAAAGAAGAGCGAGAGGAACAGTAAGCGCGGTTATGACCGCAGCGCGAATACTTACCAGGAAAAAGATAAGTACGATGAGAACGAGCACCATGCCGCGCACGAGATTCCATTCGACGGTGTCGGTGGTGACTTTGACGAGATCGCTGCGGTCATAGTAGGGACGCACTTTGACGTCGGGCGGAAGAAGATCGCGGTTCAGCTCGACCGTTTTTTTCTCGACACCCTGCAGAACATTTTGCGTCTGCTCCCCGCGGCGCATGAGGATGACGCCTTCGACGGCATCGTTGTCGTTTTTCGCTTTATCCTGGAAGCCGAAAATGCCGAGGCGTGGCGCGTTTCCAATGACGACGCGGCCGATATCTTTCACGCGTATGGGAGCGCCATTGCCGCTGCCAACAACAACTTCGCCGATGTCTTCGGTAGTCTTTACGAGTCCGAGGCCACGGACGTAATAAAACTGGCCACCCTGGGAGTAGAAACCGCCGCCAGTATTGGCATTGTTCGCGGTGAGCGCGTTCAAAACTTGAACGACCGGCAAGTGGTAGTTGTAAAGTTTAACTGGGTCGAGGAGGACGTGATACTCCATGGTGGGGCCGCCGAAGCCGGAGTCATCGGCAACACCGGGCACGCTGCGATAGGCACGCTCGATGATCCAGTCCTCGAAGGTGTGGAGCTCCATCGGAGAGCGGTCGGGGCTTTCGATCACATAGCGATAGACGAGGCCGCTGGGACTGAATAGCGGGGCCATGCTTGGCGTGACGCCGGTGGGAAGAGTGGCGTCGCTGAGGCGCTGAAAAACGACTTGGCGCGCGAAATAGGAGTCAGTGCTGTCCTCGAAGGTGAGGATGACGTCCGAGAGACCATAAAGCGAAATGGAACGCATCACCTTGAGGTTCGGTGTGCCGTTCATGGCGAGCTCAAGCGGAAGTGTTGTAAGGCGCTCGACCTCTTCGGCAGCGTGGCCGGGCCACTGGGTGATCAACTCCACCATGGGCGGAGAAAGATCGGGATACGCGTCGACGGGCATGCGGCGAAAAGATTCGGCGCCGGCAATGACTATCAACAGCGTGATGATGATTACGAGGAAGCGCTGGCGCAGGGCGAATTGGACAATGTGATGGATCATCGTGATTTCTCTTGGCCGCGTCTCCGTTTAGTGCTCCAAAGAATTCTTGAATTGCAGAAAGAGGCTGCCGTCGCCCACAACGTGCTCGCCTTCTTTCACGCCGCCGGTAATTTGCGTGCGGCCGCCGTGGCTGTCTCCCAGCTGGACGAGGCGCCGCGCGAACTCGTTTTGTTTCGTGGAGGACTGCACGTAGACAAAAGGTTGGTTCTCTGTGTCGCGCAGAACGGCGGCGTCTGGAACGGTCAGAGCATTCGCGATGGAGCCTGAGTTTACGGTTGCCGTGACGTACATATCCTTCTTCAGCTTGTTACCCGGATTTTCCGTCACAATGCGCGCCTGGAGCGTGCGCGTGTTGGGATCCAGAGCCGGGGCGATATAAGAAATTTTCCCGTGAAATGTGTCGGGATAGGCGTCGGTGGTGATCTCGACGCTGTCGCCCGAGCGCACATAAGCGACTTCACTTTGATAGACGTTGACGAGAACCCAAACCGTGCTCATATCCGAGATGGTGAAGACCTGGGTTGTGCCTGCCTGAAGCAACTGGCCGGGACCTACGAGCCGCTCGACGACTTCCCCGCCAACAGGAGCGAGAACCGGCACTTGGGAAGTGGTTTTCGGTGCATTTTTTTCCAGTGATTCAAGGTCGGTGATACCCAGGACACGAAGAGCATCTTCGCTTGCCTGGAGATCTGCCTGCGCCTGGTCACGCGTGGATTCTGCGGTCTGAAAGTCAGCCTCGGCAATGGCGCCGTGGCTCAAGAGATCCTGAGACCGCGTGTAAAATTTATCCGCGAGATGAAACGCAGTGCGAGCCTTAAGGTAAGCGGAGCGCGCGGCGGAATAATCCGGGCTATTGACGGAGAGGAGCGGCTGCCCAGCGTGCACGATTTGGCCGGGCGTGACGAATAGTTCACGGACGGGCCCGCCGATGGCGGCGAAAACGGGGGTGGTCATAAACGAGTTGTAGGCGACGGCACCGGTCAGACGGAGGGCGCGCGGGAGCGGAGCTTTTTCGACGGACACCACCTGAACGTGCGCCATCTGGTCCTGAGGAACGGTGAAAAGTGCGGCCGTTTCCGCGCTGGACTCGCTCCCCGAGTAGGAAGTCATCTTGGACTCGGAGCCACACCCTGCAAGCGAAGCCATTAGAAAGCTCGCGGCCAAGACGGCGGCGGGACAGCTAAAAACTCGAAACTGGGTTTTGAAACTCATGGCAGATTCCTCGTTCCTACGGCTTGGCGCATCTGTTCGAGCGCGGTCATATAGCTGGCAAGCGCCTGGCGGTAAGCAAGCTGGTTGGCGCGGTAGGTGCGCTCTGAATCCAGAAAATCGAGCAAACTGGCGGCGCCTTTTTTGTACGCGTACTCGGTGATATCCCGGGATTTCTCAGCCTGATCGACGTAGCCGCCGCGGTAGAGCTGAATGATTTGATCGTTGGAGTGCAAAGCCTCATAGGCATCCACGACGTCGGTGAGGACTTGTTGAGCGGCTTCGCTTTGCAATTCCTGGAATTGAGTGATGGCGTAACGCGTGCGGGCGATCTCGCCCTGATTGCGGTCAAAGATCGGGAGATCGATATTGAAGAAGAAGGCTCCACTGTTGATGCCCGCTGTATGGGTGTAGTCAAAAGTGACGTTCAGGTCGCGTTTGCCATTAGCCTCGGCCAGTGATTCCTGGCTATGTGCGGCGGTTACGCTCAATTGGGCAGCAAGTAGATCGGGGCGAGTACGAAGAGCCAGCGCTTTGAAATCGTCCATGTTTCCGTGAACGGGCTGGTAGTCGAGAGAGCCCTCGACATCGTAATTATCGGGTACCGATTCGAACCCAAGTTGCTGGCGAAGAGCGGCAAGCGCCTGGACTTTGGAGAGTTTGGCCGCAAATACATCCGACTGGAACTGCAATAATTGCAATTTGATCTTGAGCAGATCCCCTTCGCTCATGTCGCCGGCTTTGAAGCGGGACTCACTAATATCGACGGTCTTCTGAAAACTGTCGTAGTCCTGCTGGGCGAGATCGAGGGTGGATTGCGCGAGCAGAACGTTGATGAACTGTTGGGAAAGGTTGAAAGTTAGTTGGCGCTCATTGTCGGTCACCTGAGCGCGCGTAACTGCGGTCGCGTCCTTCGCAGCCTGATAGCGGCGTTTGCGCTTCCCCCCGCGTTCGAAGAGGTACCCGATGCCGACGTCGAACTGCGCCTGATTGTCTATATAGCTCGTGTTGAACTGACTGGGATTGAAGAGCGGGAAGAATTGCGTATCCCAGGACAAAGTGGGATTGGGGCGTAGATTCGCGGTGATTTCCTGGGCCTGATTTTGCAGAATGGTCGACTGCGCGGCAAGCAGCGCGTGATTGTGCTGCAAAGCCAGCCGGATGGCTTCATCGAGCGAGATACGGGTAGGTGGGGGCTGGCTGGTGTCTGCGCGCGGCGGTGCAGCCTGTGCGGGAATTGCTGGTGGCGCAGGTGTGCTGCTCTGCTGGGCCAGCAGGCAAATGGGCAAGGCCAAAAGCGCGGTGGCCAGTGCCGTTCCTTTACTCATGTTAATACTCCTCAAGAGTCCCTTGCGATAGGGACAAATCGATGCAGTTATGGAGAACCGAGCAAAATGGAAGAGGTACGGAGAACTACAGAGCCGGTGGCGCGCGAGGGGAGGTGAAACTCTGAATTTCTAGAGAGGGTGAGACAATTTTCGCGAAAACCTCGAGCCGATTCACGACGGGAACCACGGCTAGATCCAACGTCGGAGTGGTAACCGCGGAGCCTGCTGTCGAACACAGCTGACAGGGATGCGAACCGCTAGGCCCGGAATTCAGGTCGGCACAAAAGTGGAACTGCGCCGCCAGGAAGATGATTCCGAGCAGCAAAGCACACAATCGGGCCTTTTTAGGGTTAGCGAACATCTATCTACTAAGACGAAGCTTAGGCCGGAATGGTTGCGGGGTCAAGCAACGGATATGGACAAGGGGTAACTTCTTGCATCTAGGCCCCTGGCTGACGCGTCTAAGGTGCTAGGCTGGTTTTGAGACTTATGCGTCTGGGCAGGACTATTTTCGGACGGACCATCGCGCATCGGGCGCTGGCGGTGTTGGCTTGCGCCGTTTTGCTCTACTTTGCGGCGGGCGGCAGCCTGCTCCATCATCATACGGGCGGCTCGGAAACTGCTTGCCACATCTGTCAGTCGCTGCACATGCCTGTGCTGGCCGCGGCTGCGCTTGACCTCGTCGCTGCCCCCGAGCTGATCGCCCGATATACTTCGCTCCCGCAGCATGCTGCGCCGAGCAATACCTTTTCTCTGCACCGCGCTTCTCGAGCGCCTCCTTCCGCGTAATTACCTCCCGCTAGCGAATCGCGCAAACGAGTGCTGACCTTCAACAAGGCCAGCGCTACCGCCATTTTTCCAGGCGGCCACTCCACCAGCAGCAAGCACACATCGCCCAACTAAGGGGTCTGAGGAGAAATTCAAATGGGTCTGAGAAAGTTTGCATTTTTTGTTTTGAGTTTCACTTTCTTGTTCTGTGCAATCCCCAGTCGTGCCCAGATGGGGAATTCGGGATCTATTGAAGGCGTTGTGAAAGATCCGTCTGGAGGGGTGGTTGCCGGCGCAACTGTGGAGATTTCCTACCTCGTAAGCGGCTACCAAAGACAGACGACCACAGGAAGCGATGGTGCGTTTCGCTTCACGAACGTCCCATTGAACACGTATCACCTCGTCGTTACGGCTCCCGGCTTTGCGAGCCTGACGCAGGACGTGGACGTGCGCTCGACCGTACCTGTCAGCGTGGCGATCAGTCTGAAGATTGGCTCCGCAGCGTCGACAAGCATCACGGTGGAGGCTACGGGTGGCGACATGGTGGAAAACGATTCGACCTTTCACACAGACGTGGACCGCAACCTGTTCGACAAGCTCCCACTGGAAAGCCAGTCTTCGTCTCTGAGTTCTCTCGTGACGCTTTCGACTCCCGGAGTCGCGGCAGATTCGAACGGGCTCTTCCACGGGCTGGGGGATCACGCGGAAAACTCATTTTCACTAGACGGCCAGCCAATCACGGACCAGCAAAGCAAGGTGTTCTCGAATCAGATACCCCTGGATTCGGTCCAGTCGCTCGAAGTCATCTCCGGCGCGCCACCGGCGGAATACGGCGACAAGACGAGCCTGGTAATTAATGTGACCACGCGGTCGGGCCAGGGCCAAACAACTCCACATGGCAGCGTGACGGCGTCGTATGGGAGCTTCGGGACGTCAAACGCGGGATTTGATTTAGCCTACGGCGGCGAGAAGTGGGGCAATTTTATTGCCGTGGGCGGACTCAACAGCGGGCGATTCCTCGATCCGCCGGAATTCAGCGTGATGCACGACAAGGGCAACATGGAAAACGTGTTCGACCGTGTGGACTATCAAATATCGACGGCGGATTCTCTTCATCTCAATCTTAGCTACACGCGTTCCTGGTTCCAAACGCCCAATTCGTTTGATGCGCAAGACGCAACGGCGTGGAACGGAGTGGTGGTTGCAAACAACGGCCTTGATCCCGACGGCAATGTTGTGGGCCCCACCGACCAGCGCTCGAAAATTGGGACGTTTAACATCGCGCCGACCTGGAATCATTTGATCGGCCCCACTGCCGTATTCACGTTGGGCGGTTTTGTGCGGCGCGACGCGTACAACTATTATCCGAGCGACAATCCATTCGCAGATCTAGGCCCGTCAAATCTTCAACAGGAGACCGTTGCTCAAGACCGGACGCTCACCAATGCGGGCGCTCGCGCGAGTTTGTCCTACGTGAAGGGTATTCACAACGTGAAGGCCGGAATCGTGTACGAGCAAACGTTCCTTACGGAGAACGATCACTTTGGAATCGTCGATCCCACTTTCAACGCGCCGTGCCTGGATGCGAACGGGCTTCCTGTGTTTGTCGGTAATCCCGGACTCAACGATCCGAACCAATGCGCTACCGCAACGTCAACGAACCCTTCTGCATATCCAGCGCCCTTCGTAGCGAATCCCGGTTTCGTATCGCTACTCGGGTGTATCGACCTCACGAGGCCGACACCGGCGGCTGCGGACGGCTGCACCAGTTCCACCGCCACTACTCACTTGTTTCACGGACATGAGGATGTGAAACAACTCGCTCTCTACATCCAGGACACGATCAATGTGAAGAACTGGTCTTTCAACCTGGGAATACGCGGTGACATTTATAACGGCTTTACCTCACAGTCCCAGGTGGAGCCTCGTCTTGGCGTTGCTTACAATATCAAGCGGACGAACACAGTCCTTCGCGTTTCTTACGCACGAACCCTCGAAAGCCCGTTCAATGAAAACCTGGCGCTCTCCAGCGTGGGCTGCAGGGACGTAGTTGTCGCCAACCTTTTCGCACTAGCAGGTGAAGGTTGCACTGACCCAAATACCGGGCTTGTCAGTACCGCCTCCAGCGTATTGCCTGCCGGGTACCGCAATGAGTTCCATGCTGGATTGCAGCAAGCCTTCGGGAAGTATTTGGTCGTGGACGGTGAGTACATCTGGAAGTACACGCACAACGCCTACGACTTCAGCATCCTCGGTGCGACCCCGATCACTTTTCCGATTGCTTGGAATAATTCGAAGATCCCTGGCTATGCCATCCGCGCGAATGTGCCGAACTACCACGGTTTTACAGCGCTCGTCGTGATGTCCAGCGTAGCCGCTCGATTCTTCACTCCTCAAATTGGCGGTGTCGGTGCGGTCCCCGTCACACCGGGTAGTTTCTCGGTGTTCCGTATTGACCACGACGAGAAATTTAATCTGACGGCCCACATGCAATACCAGATCTTGAAGCGTGGGCCGTGGGTTGGCTTCAATTGGCGGTACGACAGCGGTCTCGTGGCCGGCCCCGTGCCTTGCGCGGGGGGCAACTGCGCCAACGGACCGCTGGGGACCGATACGCTTGTCGACGCCTCGATCTTGTCTCCCGACCAGCAGTTTCAGGCTGGACTCTTCTGCGGGTCAGTTCATGCAACGCCTACCACGCCAATCAGTCCCAATTCCACCTGTCTTGCATCGCAGTACGGGTCCACATTACTGCAGATCCCGGGTGCGGGAACCGAGAATGACGACAAGAATCCGCCGCGCGTGGCCGCGCGCAACTTGTTTGACGTGGCCATCGGGCACGACAACCTCTTCCACGGCGACCGTTTTAAGTGGAGTGCTCGGCTCACAGCGATCAATGTGGCGGATAAGACCGCGGTATACAACTTCCTGTCTACGTTCAGCGGGACTCACTACGTAACGCCGCGTGCGCTGACGGCCGAACTAGGGTTTCACTTCTAGATGAACTGGACGGAGCAGCTTGCGCATTTAACGCGAGATGTCGTTACGGCCAATCAGATGACGACAAACACCGAGACCAGGAAGAGCGGCGGACTCCTCAGAAAGGCTTCTGGAAGCAGGGAGAAGCCTCCGTGGAAATACGGCGGCATCCGGGAATGGCAAGCAGAGCTTTCCATTTCCCGGCTCTTTCGAACGAGCATACGGTTGCAGACGGCGTTCGACCGTTGCTTCAGCCAATTCGGAATGACGGCACAGGAGGCGGCGGTGCTACTGCATTGTGCGGAAGAAGGAGAAACCTCGGCGGGAAAGCTCGCGAGGACCATGGGCCGCGATAAAGGCAAGATCACGCGGTTCGTGGATCGGCTTGAAACGAGCGGGTTTCTTACCCGCAAGAACGATTCCCGCGATCACCGGCTTTTGATCATCAAGGCCACGAATAAAGGGCGGCGTATCGTGCCGCACCTGAAGATCAGATTTGAGGAAGTTCGCAGCCAATTCTTCGAAGGAGTCCAGAACGTCGATATCGACAAGCTCGAAACCGTGCTCTCGCAGTTGCACGCAAACGCGGAGCGTCTCTGCGAGGAGAATGCTCACAAGGACGCGGACAACTAAGTTTCCATCGGCGGCGCGGGCAACCCCTCAAAGATGCAAAGACATCCGAATTGTGGAAAAGTAGGGGTGCGCCCGGCAGGCACGCTGATACACGGAGTTGGAGATTGAAGCACAGCCTGACCACACCGGGCTTCCTGTTTGAGCACTTCGAATTGACAATACAGGGGTTGCTGTCTGGCTGGCCAAGGGCGCGTGTGGCGCCGCCAATCGGACTGACCGTTTCCTCTAAAGAAAGAACGCGATTATAGACAAAGTTCCCGTCGACCAGATCATGAAACTATTTCGAAAGGCAATTCTCCAGTTCTTAGTAAATCTCGTTCCCGTTGGCAATCCATTTCGTATACCCGCTTGTGGGTGGGCAAAATGCGGCGCATGGCTTATGGCATTGGCGATTGCGGCTTCACCGGTGTTTGGACAAAGCACCCGCGCTGCCGCTGATAAGACGCAGACTGGAACTATTCGCGGCACCATCTCCACCAAACAAGAGGAAGCATCGTCTGACTTGTCGGGAATCACAGTCAACCTTGCTACGGTCCCTCCCGATGGGAATGCCCTGACTGCCGATACCGATGACGGGGGGCACTACGAATTCAAGGGTCTCAAAGCTGGAAAATATACAGTTTCGATCAGCCAGCAAGGATTCAAACCGGTAACAAAAACGGTTTCAGTGACTCTAGGGCAGATTGCGGTTCAAGACATCACGCTAGAGCTGCAAGTGGTGACGGAGCAGGTCGAGGTTAAGGAGCAAACTCAGGTCATCTCCACCGAAAGCGTTGCCAACCCGGAAGCCACCGTAACCCACCGCGAGCTGGTTGCACTGCCGACGCCGGAAGAAAAAATCCGGGAAGTGATTCCCATTACCCCTGGAGTGGTAAAGACGATCGACGGAAAACTCACGTTCAAAGGTGCTGATGAAAATCAGAGCCTCTTCCTGGTGAATTCCGCGCAGACTGCCGACCCGGTAACCGGAAGCTTCTCGATTGCGGTGCCCACGGATGCGGTGCAATCGTTCGCGGTTTACAAGACGCCCTATAACGCGGCACTCGGAAGTTTCTCGGGCGGATTGACGACCATTGAGACCAAGCCCCCGTCAGAAAAATGGAATTTCTACGTAAAGAATTTTGTGCCTTCCATTCTCGGCAAGAACGGCTCGACTGCCGGCATCGCCCAAGCAACACCCGGCGTTGACTTTGGCGGCCCGCTGATCGCGGGCAAACTGTTCTTCTCGGAAGTCTTTCAGTACGACATGAAAAAAACCACGGTTCGCGGACTGCCGTGGCCCGACGACATCACCAAGAAACAGGGATTTAACTCTTTTACGACCGTCGAGCTCATTCTCACGCCCAAGCAAATCCTGACTCTTACGGTTAACGCGTTTCCTCTTCGGACGCGGTACGTCGGCATTAATGCGCTTGTTCCGGAGCCGGCCTCGAACGACTTGAATCAAAAGGGTATCGCCACCCATTTATCCGACAAATACCAGCTGGATTCCGGCGCGATTTTCAGTGTGATTTCGCAATACACGCGGTTCGACAGCAATGCCCACGGCGAGGGTTTGGATGACATGTTGATCACGCCGCAGGGCTGGGGCGGAAATTTCTTCAACCGATGGTCCAGAAGAGGCAAGCAGTTCCAATTGCTGCCTAGCTATCAATTTGCGGACAAACACTGGCTGGGGAAGCACCAGATCCATGTGGGCGTGGATGTGAACTATCGTTCTTATGCCGGCGTGAATACAGCCAATCCCATTCAGCTCCTCGAGCAGAACGGCACGCTGGATGAACAGATCAACTTTCTACCTTCGGCCGCTCAGAACACATCCGATACCGCCGTTGCCGAGTTTGTCCAGGATCATTGGATCCTGAACCCTCACTGGACCATCGATGCGGGGGCGCGTTTGTCCAGCGAGACTTCTGGCTGGTCGGCCGCGTTCGCACCGCGCATGGCGATCGCGTACTCGCCGGGGAGCAATGGGAAGACGGTGATTCGGGCGGGGGCGGGCTTGTTCTACAGTATGCTGCCTCTGCTGGCCTCGGACTTTGAGGTGAACCCCACTCGCGTGGTGAGCCTGTTTGATCCCACCGGCCAATTGATCGCCCCGCCCGTGACGTACACCAACGCTTACGTGGGCGGAGTGAATCCGCTGACTACTGGCATTTTGCCACAGGGCCCGGGCACAACGCCGCGCAATTTCACCTGGAATGTCGAGGGAGATCGCGAGTTGCGGAGAAACGTCGTGTTGCGGGTCGGCTACATCGACAGCCACACGACTTACATGTTTCTCGTCAATCCCTTCACCGGTGCGACGGGCCAGAACTCATTCCTCGGTCTCACCAACACGGGTTCCTCCCATTATCGCGAAGTGGAAAGCACCGTGCGCTTCACCATTAAGGCAAACAATGAGGTGAACGCGTCTTATATATGGAGCCGCTTGCGCGGCGATTTGAATAATCTTTCCGACGTAACGATTCCGTTCTTGCAGCCCGTCATCAGGCCAAACGTCTACGGCATTCTGCCTTCTGACGTCCCCCAGAGACTGATCACCTGGGGGGTTTTCTCCTTGCCGAAGAAGTTCATACTCAGTCCTATCCTCGACGTGCATTCCGGGTACGCTTATTCGAATGTGGATGTGCTGCAAGACTACGTGGGCACGCCAAACGGGCAGCGCTTTGCCACTTATCTCTCGTTGGATGTCAAAATCTACCGCGTCTTCCCGGTTCCTTTTATCAGCAAGAAGAGCGGCAAAATTCACCACATTCGCCTTGGATTCTATTCGCTCAACATCACCAATCATGGCAACTTCAATGCCGTCTACAACAACGTCACGGCGCCAAACTTCGGCCAGTTTGTCGGGTTCTTGGACCGCCGCGACGGCGCGGTGATCGACTTCATCGATTAGCCCGTTCTGTGAGAGTTCGGCGGCGGCAAGACCCGTCTAGGGCCGACTTTTTGTCCAAATTCTTGCAAGTTCGGCACATATTCACCGGGCACCCACGCGTCTGACTTTCTTTGAACAATCATCCTGCTAGAATAGGAAGCGGAGCGGTCCTTCGAAGCAGGTGAGGGAGCGAAAGCTGTTTGAACCAATGACGAATCTCTGAGGAGCCGCGGATAGACAGCCTGTGTGCACGGCCTGTCCCGCTGGCACGTCTTGGGAGGACAAGAACACAGCCAAGAGTGGCTGTGCTACTCGAGACGGGCGAGCGGGGCAGGAAAGCCTAACGGTTGGCTCGTGGCGCCCACCTAATTCAGAGGTTCACGGCCTAGCTCCCCACGGCCAAGCAGTCCGCTCTATTTTTGTATCAACGGGACCTAAACAGCATGCGCGTACTTTTCATTGGAGACATTGTTGGGTCGCCGGGGCGGCAGATTGTCCGCGACCGGCTTGCGGACATCGTCGCGCAGCGGCAGATCGATTTGGTCATCGCCAACGGCGAGAATTCCGCTTCGGGCTTCGGCATCACGCCGCGGCTGGCGGAGGAGTTGCTGGGCTTGGGGATTCACGTCCTCACCGGCGGCAACCACAGCTGGGATAAGAAGGAAATCGTCGAGTTCATGCCGCACGAGCCGCGGCTGCTTCGGCCCGCGAACTTTCCGGAAGGCAACGTCGGCACAGGCCTCTTCGTCGGCACGGCTAAAAATGGCGTCAAGTTCGCCGTCCTGAATCTGCAGGGGCGCGTGTTTATGACGCCGATCGACGATCCGTTTCGCAAAGCCGACAGCGAGCTAGCCAAAGTGCCACCCGACGTCGCGTTTGTTTTCGTGGACATGCACGCCGAGACCACCAGCGAGAAGATAGCGATGGGCTGGTACCTAGACGGGCGCGTCACCGCCATCGTGGGAACCCACACGCACGTCACCACCGCGGACGAGCACGTCCTGCCCGGCGGCACGGCCTACATCACGGACGTAGGCATGAGCGGCCCGCACGGCGGCGTAATCGGAATGGACCGCGGCGGCATCATCAAAAAGTTTCTCGATGGCTTGCCAGCGCGCTTCGAAGTCGCCAGCGGCGACATCCAAATGAACTGCGTCCTAATCGAAACCGACGACGATGGCCCGCGCAACGCCGCCGGCCGCCTGCGCGCCAAGTCCATCGAACGCCTCCGCTTCCGCATCGACTAATTCCCGTTGTAGTGCGGCAGCATGCTGCCGATTCTCGTTATCGCCGTTGTAGGCGCACGGCTTTAGCCGTGCCGTTCGTGCCGCAAATCCAGCAAAACTGTCATTCCGCTTGCCCTGAGCCTCGAAGGGAGCGGAGTCGAGGAACCTCTCTTCGCTTGGAATGACAATGAAAGAAGGCCGCGCTGCCTTCGAGGCTCAGGCCGAGGAAGCGCGGCCTCTACAAGGGCAATGATCCCAACGCCGCGCCACTCGGAAGCGCCGGCCTCAGCTTCCCGGCAGCAAGCAGTTCCAGCGCCTCAAACCGCCCTCTGAGTTCCGCCGCGCCCAACCGGTGCTCGCGAAACAACCAGCGCAGAAATTCCTCCGCGGGCTGCTCTCCTTTCTGCGCGTTGCATTCCATGCACGCCGAGACCAGATTGCGGTACGAATTGCACCCCACTCGCGCGCGTGGCACGACATGGTCGAGGCACTCCAACCGCGAGGGGATTCGCCGCAAGCAATAGAAGCACCGCCCACGCTCCCGCGCGTGAATGGTCCTGCGGAGTTCGATTGTCTTCACAAAATCCACCTGCTCGATGTCCGAGCGGTCAACCTGCGCCGCCTCGCGTGCCCGTGCCGCCGCTCTGGCCTGCACACGCACGCCACGGACCTCTTCGGGCAAGCGCACCTCCGCCACATGGCCTTGCTTGCTCCGTTCCACCAGCCGCAAAACGCCGCACGCCGCCAGCCGCCGAACCGCGTCGCGCGTCGGGCAAGTCGAAAGGTTGACATTCTGCGCCAGCCACGGAATCGAAAAATGCAGCCTACGCTTTCCTTCCAACCGGCTGTGTCGCAACAGATGGATATACACGATGTGGTCGATCACCCCCAGCCCCAGCTGCGGCACCACCACATCCTCCACCTGTTTCCACAGCAACTTCGCGTCGATTTCTTTCTGCGCGCTGTGGCCTCCTCCCTCCCCGGTTCCTGTTCCCTGTCGACTATTAACTGTGGACTGTCGACTGCGCGAAGCGCCGCCTTCCTCCCCAGCTTTTCCCAGCTGTCGACTGTGAACTGTAGACTCTAGACTGGGTTCAGACACACCTATCCCATTGCGTTTACGATTTTTCATGATCGGATATCCTGTGGGCGCGCTCAGCAGCGCCTCTTTGTAGTGCAGCAACTCGCTGCCGTTGTAGGCGCACGGCTTTAGCCGTGCCATCAAAAATTGTCATTCCGCTCGCCCTTGTTTACCCTGCTTGCCCCGAGGAACGAAGGGAGCGCGCGAAGGGAGCGCGCG
>CAVUWC010000009.1:0-28129 GCA_963745095.1 uncultured Acidobacteriota bacterium
TCGCGTCTTTCACGCCTCCCGCAAGTGGCCCAACAAGTTTTGAGTGCGGAGGTCGCACGGAACTCCTCGAATCACACCTGACCTCTTCGACCGCCCTCCCCGGCTACTGATACTGCGGCTTCGGCAGTGAACTTCTATACCCGTATCCCCTATCACGTTTCAGGAAAGTGACCAAGCCGTTCGGGTCCATCATTAAATCTGGAAAGAGAGCCTCGCGCCCACGGTCCAAATCCCGATTGTAGTGGTATTCAAAAAACGAACCGTCCGCGAGCTCTTGCTTAATTAGATAGCCGGTTGTTCCATAGGTATTCCGGAGGATCACTTTGCCGTCTCCGTGGGCGGCTGTCACCATCTCTGACCTTTCGTCATAAGTATAAGTGTCCACGTTTCCGTCAGAATTCGTAACCTTGCAAAGCCGCCCACCCGCATCGTATTCGTAAATCAAGGATTGCCCGGAAGATGCCGCGACCCGGGTCACGCGATGGGCGGCATCGTGCTCAAAGCGCATCCACTGGCCGTCCGGAGTCGTCAACGATTGCAGATCGCCGAACTTGTCACGCTCCATTTTGTATTCGTGCCCCTGAGGATCTGTGTAGCCGGTAAGAACCGTCACTTGGGTTTTGATCGCGTGCCCAAGAAAGGGAAACCTGAACTTCCAACCATCGGGCCGCGTGACGACCGTCAGGTTGTTCTGATAATTCGCCACGGCTCCCGAGAAATCTTCGCAACAACTGCTTCCGGCGTAGATGTCGCCAACCTGGCCAGGCTGGGGCTCAATGTGCCGAAACCTGGTTAGCCGGCCGTATTCCCCGACGATCTCGACGAAATTTCCCATTTCCCCCACGAGCATCAGGTCGAGTGAATCCATGATTCCCACGCCAAATTGCCGCGGTTCAAGGTCGTTGCTCATATACGTGCGGCTTAACTTGACCGGATATTTGCCTTCTAGCACAAGGTCCGTCGACTGCTCCGCGAATCCCCCGATGGCCAAGTTGGCCTCGAATACCTGGCCTGGGCTATCCAGCGTGGCTTGGTATAGTTCGCCGCTGCGCCACAGTGGGGGCTTGCTATGCATGTCATAGATAGTGGCTCCCGGAAAATTCACGCCAAACGACTTCCATTTCCCGGTCACCCCGATCAACTTGCCGCCCATAGCGTCTACTTCCAGCCCGGACAACCTCCCTCCGCAAAGCAGGCTGGTGCTATCGTCGCTCATGGACAGATTGAAGTAGAGCATGGCGATGTTTTTTGTCAGCATCTTCTGCAGGCGCGAGCCCAGCCATTCCGGATTCCCACGATCCCACAGAGAGAATGGATGAAGTCTTGCCGACGACACGACGACAAACCGCATTCCATCCCGGTAATTCACGGTGTATGCCAAGTCGTCGTGGGGAATGAAGATGTCTCGGGAAGTAACGATGAACAAAAGCGTGGATGGATCTCTATCCAGTTCGGGATAGAGGGACCGAACGTACGCGACGCACTTGTCTGAGTCCGCTTGCTTTCCTTTTGAATCCATGAATTCAGGTTTCATCGCGGCCGCGGGCAGCACCACCACGTCAATCCCAAACTTGGCTTTGTAATACGCAGGCGCCCAATCCAGCGACTCGCTCGGGTCCAGCCCGAGAGGCACCAGGTAGACTTTTTGGGCAGGAACCTTTGGCAGTACAAGCCGAGTTGGCGCCGGCGTCAAATCTATTCTCCCGCCTCCCGTCCCAGGCAAAAAGGAAAGACGAAAAAATTCCAGTTCCTGGTTGACTGTGTTGGCGACCGCATACAAACGGCCGCTACCCTTCGAGCCTGCAATTCCAACCGAAAACTCTGTGAAGTGCGAGCCAGACCGGGAGAACGTCTGTCCGTTCGCCATGCCCTCGACGTGAATGTCATTTCCAAGGCTTGATTGCAGTTCTGGAGAAGATCTGGCGATTCGCAGAGCCTCTTTATAAGCCTCCGCGGCCGTAAGCTGCGAATGAAGGAATAAGACAACAGCCACCAAAATTAGCAGCGAAATCCCGACCAGCACTCCAAAGACAGCGACGACCGCTCTGCTTGCGGAACGCGACTTAGCTTCGCTAACCGGCGCTCCCGCGAGAGCTGAATTGCACCGGCGACACACCGGCTCGGAGGCAGGCCAGACTGTCGCACAGTTCGGGCATGATTTCGTGAATGACCGTTCTGACATAGAACATAGTTAAGCACTGAGATTTGTATGCGAACCATAGTACCTGAATCGCAGAAGTGCCCGATCAGTTCACCCCGTAACGTGAGAACTAAACTTGACGGCGCCGAACGCCTCGCGATTACCAGTGAGGCCCTCATCTGGGTGCCTCAGACGCCGACTTTGGGTGTGGCTGTTTGGAGTTGGGTGGTGCAGCCGTAGCGACATCCAACGATTTTGACTTTGATTTTTTCTTGGGAGACTCACCCTTTCGGGCTTGTTTTTCGAAAAGGTGGGTCTCCCTCTTCTCTTTGTTATCGCTTAGTCGCCATTTCTGAGAATCTGCTTCTCTTGCGGCAGAAAACTTACTGTAGCGGCCGGTTTCGATTTCGCGCTCGCGGGCAAACGGCGGCATTTCGCTCAATCTCTGCAGCGCTTTTTGCATTTCTGGTCGAAGCGGCGCTTGCGCGGTAGCCTTTGCTATGGTGGTCTGCGCCGTGGTCGCGTGCACTGTGGTGAAATGTGCCGGGACCGAACCCGCGGTTTGGTAACCGCTCGGTGCCGCGCTCACCCTGTCAGTGGACAGAATTGGCCCGCGCGGCGCAGCGTCGCTGTTTGCATTGCTCGGGTTGGGCGCGCTTCCAGGTACGGGAGGTCTCCAAGCTCTTGCCGGTCCGCTCTGGTTCGGCTGCGGCCGTGCATTGGGATTTGCCGGTGGAGGATTGTCGTACCCGTTGTTAGGATCCGGATTGCCATTGGGATCGTCCGAAGCGCCGTAGTATGGGTAAGAATAATAGGGGTACGTCGGGTAATACCAGGGACTGTAATAAGAGGCGTACGGATATCCCCAGCCCCAATACGGCCACCCAAAGCCAACTCCCCAGCCCCATCCGTAACCATATCCTCGGCCCCAATAGCCGCCACGCCATCCGTAGCCCCAGCCGTAACCACCACGCCCACCGTAGTATCCGCGGCCACCGTAATAGCCGCGCCCTCCATAGTAGCCGCGCCCAGCATAGGCGCCTCCACGATAGCCGGCGTAGGAGCGCCCGCCGACATACGCAGAGCGGGCTCCGCCGCTAAAACTCCCTCCTCCGTGAAACGCTGCTCCGCCACCACCGTGGAATCCACCGCCCCCGCCACCGTGGAACCCGCCTCCGCCTCCACCGCCGTGACCTCCACGCTGGGCAAGCGCTGACTGCGGCAACCAACCAAGCGCAATCATCGCAGCAAGGACAACAACGACTCGAAATAAATTGGTTTTCTTCATGTCACTACCCTCGGTTCCAAATCCCTTCGATCGTTAGATGACAGATACCCTTCGAAGGGTTTCAAAACGGCATTCTACACCCATGTCGAGCGGAGGGTAGGACAGTCTTTGGCGGATAGGACAACCTTAGCGCCATGCAGGGGTTTTGACTCTGACTATCTTTGGCATATCCCACCTCCTCAAATTTGGATTTTGAAAAGGTGGGTCTTCCTCTTTCACGCCATCAACTTCCCATCGCGCAGCTACTGCTTGTCGTAAATCTGCGTACTTGTGATCTTCGCGCCGCTCGCATCTGTACCGCTTAGCGTGACCGTACGCGTCTTGCCATCAGCCGACAAGACGATGCGGGCAGTATTGATCTCTTTCCCGCCCTTTTTGCTGGTAGCCAACAGTGTGTGGTCGTCGATCACTTTATACGAACGCATATCAGCGGAGGGATCACCGGTAAGGGCGTAATCCTTGCCGTCGAATTTCCCCGTCCAGTCGCTGTGATAGGCCTGGCCCTTGGGGTCCGTTCCGTCGATGCCAACTTTCACGCTGTCGCCGTCCTTCGTATACACAACCGTGGAATTCTTAGTCGCACCGGCAACGAGCTTCGACTTGGCTTCATTTATCTTCCACGTACCCAGAAACGCGGCGCTCCCTGCTGCGTAGACTGTCCCAGCAGCGAGGAGCAAAAGCGCACCAATACACACAAAGCTCTTTCTGTTCATTTCATCTCCGTTTTTAAAGTGGACGTTTTAACTGCGGTCTTGCCGCGGATTGTACACCAGAACTACTGCAGCGAGCGCATCTGTTATCTCAGTCAAACAAATCCGGCTGCTCGCGCGTAATCCGATCCCACATCGGTTGGAATTGGAACCAGCCCGCCAGTGGATTGCCAACCTGCGTGTGTGTCAGCTTGGCAGTCTCATGAGGAATCTTGCGCGGCTCGCCCGCAGCTTCCGCTAGCAATTGCGCCTGGCACGACCGGTCCATCGTAATGAACCACCACGCCGCCTCGTCCACGGTATGTCCCACGGTCAACAGGCCGTGATTGCTCAGAATGGCGGCCTTTTTGTCGCCCAGTGTCTGGGCGATGCGGTCGCCCTCGTCCGCCTCATAGACCACGCCGGTGTAATCGCTGAACACGACATGATCTTCATAAAACGCGCAGGCATCCTGCGTCAGCGGGTCAAGCAAACGGCCCAGCGAAGACCACGTTTTCCCGTTCAACGAATGTGCATGCGCCGCTGCAATCACATCGGGACGCGCTTTGTGGATGCGCGAGTGAATCGCAAACGCCGCAGCGTTCACTTCGCGATCTCCTTCCACGACTTCGCCATGATCGTTGACCAGCAACAAATCCGACGCGCGAATCTGGCTGAAATGCATCCCAAAAGGATTCACCCAGAAATGGTCTAGTCGTTCCGGATCGCGCGCCGTAATGTGACCCGCCACGCCTTCGTCAAAGCCGCACTTTGAAAACAAGCGGAACGCTCCCGCCAACCTCTGTTTCCGGTGGCGCCGCTCCTCAGCGGCCGTTGCGAAAACCGGCGGTCGCGGCATCCGTTCCATTCGCGATTTTGCTGGCGGCATAAAATCCTCCTCGTTCTTCTGCTTCTGATTCGCCTACTATATCGAATTCCAAGCTATCCTGACGACCGTTTCTCACGCTCTAGCGTAACCGACGCCAGTCCTCAGGCTACGCGCCTCCGCGTCACGATTTACTTGACCAGCCGCGCGCGTCTTCGCTACTGTTTCTAAAGATTTCGGTGGTCAGGCAAGATTCGTATGTCTGCTCGGCGCATCCCGTTCGTCATCTTCTTCTCAAGCCTCTTAACTGCCTACGTCCTTTTTCTTCTTGCTCCAGGCACTCGCGCGCAGCGGCCATCCGGTGGATCTCCGACGCAAGGCGCTGGGCGAGGGGCAGGCCCTTCCCTACCGAGCGGAGGGGAGATGCCTGTCGATGTCAATGTCAGCGTGCGCGAACCAAGCGGCATGCCACTCGCCGGTTATGCCATCGTGAAACTTAATTCTCAGGGCGGCGTTCATCTGACTGCATCCACGCAGGACAATTCCACGGCCACGTTTCCGCGGATGGGTGCGGGTGAATATGATGTCGAGGTGTCCGCCCTCGGTTACAAAACCGGGACGGAGCACGTTTCCGTTTTCTCGGGTGGCTCGGTCTGCACCGTTTACATTTATCTGCACGCTGAAAGCGAGAGTGCTTCCGTAAACACAGCGCCAAATGGGTCCGTGATGACGCCGCGCCTTGAAGCTGAAATTGACAAGGGGCTAGAGAAGATGCGGCGCCACCAGTATGACGCGGCACGCGCGCAATTCGAAAAGGCCGCGAAGATGGCGCCGGGCAATCCCGACATCCAGTATTTGCTGGGCATGCTGGAATACACGCAGGAACATTTCGAGGCGGCACGCACAAAATTTCAGGCGGCACTCTCTCTCAATCCTTCGCACGAGCGCTCGCTGTTGTCTCTCGGAGAGCTTCAACTGCGAACGGGAGATCCCGCGGCGGCGGCGCAGACTCTTGAGAAGGCCTACCACGTAAATGGCGCGGACTGGCGTACCCACTGGTTGCTCGCCAATGCATATTTCCAACAGAAGAATTACGAAAAGGCGCTCCGGCACGCCACGCGTGCGGCGGAATTGGGAAAGGAACATGCAGCGCCGGGTTGGATACTCGTGGGCCAAATTCTGGTCCAGGAAGAAAAACGCGAGGAAGCGAAGAGAGCGTTCGAGACAGTGGTCCGAAGTTTTCCGAACGATCCCGCCGTACCTGAGGCAAAAACCCAGCTGTCGGCACTCGACAAGCCGGTGGTTGCGACGGTTTCGAATCTTCAGCCACTACAGCCGCCGGCCCCGCCAACCCCTCCGCCTGCGGCGACGCGCGCGTGGGCTCCTCCGGACATCGACAGCAAGGAATACCCGGCCGTTCAGGATGTGGCGTGCTCGGAAAATGAATTGGTACAGAGGACGCAGGCCAAGATGATGCGACAACTGGGAGACTTCGAAAAGTTTTTGGCGACGGAACACATCGAGCATCAAGAAGTGAGCGCGGACGGCGTTCCCGGGCCAGCGCGTGAGAAGGATTTCAACTACCTCATCTTCGTGGAACACCCGAAGCCCGGCATGTCCTTTCTGGAAGAGAAGCGCGATGGCGGGGAAAACCTCGGGGCTTTCCCGACATCGCTGGCCACGCAAGGCCTGGCCGCTCTCGCACTAAGCGTTTTCGACCCCAATTACGAGAGAGATCTTGTCTACAAGTGCGAAGGGCTAGGGACATGGCGGGGCAATGCCGTTTGGCGGCTGCGCTTCGAACAAAAGAAGGAAGTGCCGTCGCGGATTCGAATGTGGACGAACAGCCGCGGCACCTACTCCATTCCGTTGAAAGGCCGTGTGTGGGTTGCGGCGAACAGCTACGATGTGCTGCACATTGAGACGGATCTTCGCGAGCCAGTGAAGGCTCTTGAACTCACGCGCGATCATCTGCTGATCGACTATGGCCCGGTGAACTTTGAGCACAGCGGGACAACACTGTGGCTGCCGTGGGACGCCGAGATGTTCATGGAGTTGCGGGGCAAGCGGTACCACCACACGCACACGCTGAGGAACTACATGTTATTTTCGGTGGATACCGGAAATACCATAGCGAAACCGAAGCAAGCGCCGGAGAAAGAACAGTAATGCCGTCAGCCCAATCAGGCACTGAAGAAAGAGTTTTGTGTAAACTGTCATATCCCTGGCCGATTTTGCCTTCAGCGGCACGACGAGGTTTCAAATGAGTAAGATAAAATCTGCCCGCGAGAAAAAGACGCTAAGCCTCAAGAGAGACAGACGCAATACTTACCATGAAAATTCCAAAGCTAGCCGGAAAGCCATCCCTCGCCGCAAACAACTCAGCCATATGGAAGAACGCCGCGCCGTAACACAGATTCTGAACCGCTTGAGGGAAGGCGCGGCGGAAGGCGATGCAACGGAAGCCGATGCTCTGGCGAAAACAACCATACTCGATAAGAAACGGAATGCTTTCAAGAAGGACCGTGATACTGCGCTAGGCGTCGCGGTCAAATGGAAACTGGCGGCGCGGAGAGACAGATCTGAGGCTCGCCATCAAGTTGCAACTCCCATCAGCCTGAATTTCAAGGTAGACGGTATATTTGACACATCATATGACTCGGCATTACACAAGCGCGCTATCTTGTGGGAACTTCGACCTCACCGGATTAGACCCATTTTGGGCCCGCACAAGAAAAAGTCTCAAAGATACCGCTGGAGATCTGATCGCGAATTTGCGACTCGGTGGAAGGAGGCCACGCTCCGAAGCGCTCCCTTGTTAGCGGGATTTTTCGCTGAAGAGCCCCAATGGCGCGAGAGAATTTTGCGTTGGTGTGAAGCGGCATTGACGGCGGATTCGGACTCGCGCTAGCTCCTGTTAAGAACGGCCAGAGTAACGGATGATTCGTCACTGGTGGCTCGCGTAAGCTCCGGAGCTCTCTCCCTTCTCGAGCGCGCGTTTCATAAAATAGTGCAGAGCGGCAACTATTTTTCGCCGCAAAAGAGAACGCCCCCGAATCCAACGGGGGCGTTCTGACGATGCAAATTTTTGAGGCTGCGCCTGACAGCAAACTATTGCTGAGGCTTCGTGGGCGGCGGAGTGGCCGGTTTGGGTGTCGCTGGCTTTGGAGTTGCCGTAGTGCCCGCAGGCGCGTTCTTAACCGGATACGATTGGTCATACAGGCGAATGATGTCCTGAGTGACGTCCACCTGATTCGAGGCAAAAAGAATCGGTGAATTCTGGCCTGAGGTATCGAGAATGACGCTGAAACCATTCTCTCGTGCGTAGCGGTCGAGAACGTCGACCATCTTGCGGCCGATACGCTCCAAGACGTCCTGTTGCGCAGCACTCACGTCATCCTGAAACTCGGTCCTCTTGCGATCGTATTTCTGGGTGAGCCGCTGCCCCTCGGCAGTCAGTCGTCCTTCTTCTTCCTGGCTCAGTTTGCCTTGGCTTGCCTGGAGCTTCTGCTGCAGGTCGTTAATCTGTTTCGTGTAGTTATCGAGTTCAGCAGTGCGCGGGGCAAACTGCGACTGCAATTCCGCGGAGGCTTGCTTGCCCTCGGACGTGCTTCCAATCGCGCCGCGCAAATTGATAATACCTACGGACTTGGCAGGTGCGGCTGCGCCACCCGCGGGAGCGGCCTGGGCCCACGCTGCACCGGTGCCGATAAGGCATGCTGCGGACAGAGCAGCGGATGTCAAAACAGTTCTCAAATTCACTTTATTCTCCTTGTTTTTGGATGATCCCGATGAAATCAAGACCAACCGGAGCCAATCTTGGATTGGCTTGAATCTTCTTCCGCCAGCCAGCGCCATCCACGGGCACTATACAAACCCCGAAGTATAGCCGAGCCACTCGTCGTGCTGCAATCAGAAAGCGCCTGCCGATCAGGCGCATTCTTTGAGTTCAGTCCCAGATTCATTTCCACTGCAACGGCGCGCCGCAAGGATCCTCCTCCCCCCAAGGACCCACGGCAAAATAACGCACGCCCTAGTTGGGCATGGGGAAGATCAGCAGTCGGTTGTTAGCCTGATCCACGATGACGGCAAGATTCGTGAACTGGTCAATGGCAACGCCAAATTGCGGCGAGCCTGGAAGTCCAAGCGTCCCGACCGTTTTCAACGGACTCGCGCTCGTGTCCACAAGCGAGGTGGTGCCTCCCGCGACGTTCGTAGTCAGGATCGCGCCAGTCTCTGTGTTTATGGCCAGCGCCGTAGGATTGATGCCAACATTTACTGGGACGACGCTGCCGGAGTCCGGGTTATACGAAGAGATCACGTTGCCGCCACTGGAACTTGCATAGAACACTCCGTTGTTGGCCGTACCGGTCGTCACTGTGGGATCAAAAACAATACCAGTCGTCGGCGCAGTTACGCTGCCCGTCGCAACCGTGGCGCTAAGGATGGGAATGGACGTTCCGATGTCCACGCCTTGCAAGGCCCCTGCGGGAGCTGAACCGTTGAGGAGTTCCAGCGAAGTGACCACTGCGAGTCCCTGATTATTAGTACCGCGGTCCGGGTCGATAGCCACGGCCGTTGGTAGTTGGAAGCCGCCGATGCTCACCGGAGTAAGCGTGGTCGCTGGAGTGGCTCCAAAAAGTGGGGACATATCAATTTCCGTAACGGTATTTGATCCCGTGTTGGCGACTATGGCCACACCTGTTGCGTCATTGATGGCTACTCCAGCCGGGCTGGTCCCAGTCGAGACATCAGGAACGGCGAGAGAATTGGTGAGCAAATTGACAAACGAGGCCGTGCCCGCGGTGTTGTTGGTAACCACGGCCATGCCGAACGGCTGGCTGATCGCGATGCCTTGGGGAGTCGCGCCAACAGCGATGGAATTGAGAATCTTGCCAAAGTTAGGGTTCTGCACCGTCTGGCCGTTGACTGTGGAGGTGGGGTTAATGTCGACCACTGAAATGCTGTTGCAGCCGCTGTTAGTAACCACGGCGATCGGGGCGAAAGGCCCGTTCGCAAGCTGGTCGGCAATGGCCACGGAACTCGGCAGCGTGGCCCCGGTGCTGGTGCAGATCTTGGACAAATCAACCGCTTGAATCACGAAAAAGTCAGTGGGGTTAGATTGCACGCCGCTTCCGTTCACCATGTCGAGCGCATACTTGTGGGGGAACGAAAGTTTCGACGCAGGAATAGTAACTATGAGCTCCCTGCTGCTGACAAAATGAACGTCACTGGAAGGGATGGCGGTGCCGTCCAAACGAACTTGGGAAGCAGCGTCAAAACCCGAGCCGAAGACTTGCACACCGGGCAAATCATTCGTCGAAGTGAGCGTACCCTGCGGCACGCTGGCGTTAGGGATACCGCCGATAACGCCCAACCCTGGGTTGGGATTAGGAACCAGGATGTTCGAGATCTGCGCCGTTTTTAGAGCGTTCCCTGGTACGGGCCCAAGATTGACAATGTAGATCTGGCTGCTGCCGGACATGACTACAAACGCCTGATTGGTGGCGGGATCAACGGCAATGCCTCCGTACAATGTAAGGGAGTTGGTTGTGCCATTCGCCACTGTAATCGTCGCAGTGCCCGTTCCCGGCAAAGTGGTTTGCGTGTTGAACGTCGTTTGCTGCGTGGGATTTTGCGGATTGACCAGGCAAGCGCTTGGCGTCGCATTGCAAACAAAAGCATAGCGCTGCTGGGTGACCGGATCGGAAATGGAAACCTGATTCAACTGGGGGTTGTAAGAAACGATAGAGTCCGAATAGGGCTGCCACGCTATGTCCGCCGTGCCGAGCAGTTCAGCCGAATCGGCGCACGCAAGAGTGGTCGTATAAAACGTGCAGGTAGCAAAGAAGGAGATGGAGCTGATGCTCTGATCCAAATCGTTAATCAAATTGATCTGAGGACCGTTTCTGCCAGTGGCGTTGGCATCGGCAAGCGCAGCGGTATTGGTGATGGGGTTGATGGAGATGCCTTGAGCAGTGCGAGACAGCCCGCCAAAGATCAAATTCGGGCTGCTATAAAAAACTTGCGCGACAGTTACAGTGGGATTTTTAGGGTCAGGAGGAGTTAAGGTCACCGTGCCACTGGAAAGATTGTTCAGAACGTAGCTGAAGGCTGTGTCACTGATGGCAACAACGTTGAAGACGCCATTGAAGTTCGCGGTGGTGGAATTTGCCGGGTCTCCTGGTGCAGGCACGCCCTGAATCAAAACTGTCCCGGAATTGCCAGGAACCAAACCATTCGAAGCCGTCGTGACAACTGTAACGATTCCGGCGGCGAGCGTAATCGTGGAAATATAGGCCGAAGAGGACGGCTTCGTTACGTTTACGCCCTGCAGCGCACCTGAACCCCCTGGCGTAACGTATGCTATATGGCCCTCGGGCGCCATCGCGACCTGCGGGTAGGCACCGGTGTTCAGAGTAACTTGCGCGAAGAGACAGGGGGCCTTATCACCAGAATTCATGCATCCGTAGGGATTAGTTCCCGTGTTCAAATTCACGAGGAACCCGAGGTTGGCCGCGGAAGAAGCTGAGGTGGAAGAATAGGCAACCACACCCATGTTCGTATCGGGATCCACGCCAATGGAATAAGGCAGAGGCGCCGGATTAACCTGACCCTGTAGCGCACCGGAAATATCGAGGGTGAACGGAGTCCCAGGAGCTTGAACGGGAGCTCCGGGAATCGGCAGGACGGTTATGGTTTGATCCTGATAGTTGACGACCGCAACGGTGTGGTTTGTGGCATTCACGGAAAGATTGCTAGGTACTTTACCGACAGCTACCGGTCCCCCGATGGGAGTTAGAGTGCCAGTGCCAATAGTGTAGAACTGCACGGCATTTGAGCCGGTCTCGGCGACGGCAACAACTCCTAGCGTCTGATCGATACCGATGGCACTAGGGTTGGTGCCAGCCGCCACCGGAGTGCCGACGAGAACGGGAGGAGTCGCTGCGTAGCTGGGAAAAACGGCCAAATCCGTGACAGACGGATTATTTTCAAACGGGAGCGGCGGCGAGGTGCGTCCTACGGCGAGAGAATAGAGTCCTGGGGGCCCATTGTTAATGGCGCCGCTGGGCAGTTGCATTTTGAGTTGCTTTGGACCTGAAAGAGGCTGTCCCTGGCCGTTCGTGGCGCCCGGAAGGGTGTTGCCCTGAAAAACGACATTGGCGAGTTGGCCGGCCGCGCCAAAGTAACCACCGTCGATGGTGAGACCGATATTCCCCGAAGAGGTTCCTCCCTGGAGAATGTCGGTCGGAATCGAAGCCACAGACGTCGGGCGGACAGGCAAAATGTTGTAAGTGAATACACCACCAGGAGTCGTCGAGACAGGTTCGGCGGGATCCGTGACGGTGATGGTGACGGGGCCGGTATTTACGAGGTTATACGAAAATAAACGTACGCGAGCTCCCAGCGACGGCGGATTCGCAACTGTCCCCGTGGGAATAGGGAACAGGATCTTGATCTGGTTAGAGCCCGAAGTAAGGGTCGTTTTACCGTTGTTCGCATCCGTGAGTGTGACGATGGAGGCTGAAGACATGTTCGGGGCGTTGAGATAGATGTCCCAATAGATGGCGCCTTGCGGAGCGATGGTCGGCGTAATGCCGCTAAAAGTGATGGGTCCGCCGGCAACAATGGTGATGGTTCCAAGGGCAAAGCGTGTGGGATCTGCCACGGAAGTTGCAACGATAGTGAGGTTCTGAGGCGTCGTGGTGACAGTCGTGGGAACGGTCGGGTTTGTAGGAACAACAGCCGGGGCAGTATAGATACCGTTGGCATCAATGGAGCCGCATCCCGTGGCATTGCCAGTTACGGTGCAGGTGGGAAGAGCCGCGTAGATGTTTGGTGTCGTGGGGGTTGTCGCAGTAGGAGTCGACTGGGTGAGGGACCAGGTCACACCTTTCCCTTGAAGATCATTAGTTAGGATGGCAAAGAAAGGCTGTTGTTCAAGCGTCGGGACGGCCGCGGTCGTTGGTGTGAGCGAGATGGCGATACCGGAATCGATGCTCAGGTTGATGGTGCCCGTGCCGTGCTTACTTGAGTCCGCAACGGCTTGAGCGGTGATGATGATGCTCAACAACGGAAAAGTGGCCGGATCGGGAAGAATCGAGGGAGCAAGATATGTCGCGGTTCCGGTGGTCTGTTCGTTGGAAAGCGTGCCGAAGGAACCGTCGCTCGGGCAAGGTTTGGCGGTAGCAATTACGGGTGTGCCGCCGGTAGTAAAGGTGGTTGTGGTGTAGGTGCACCCCACCCAGTTTACATTCGTGTTGGTTGGACCGGTGACCGTAGCGGTAAGGGTAGTCGACTGACCCAATATGAGCGTGGGACCAACGGACGATGTAATGAAAACGGAAGTCACCGTGGCGCCGCTGCTTCCGCCGCCGCATCCGTTCAAAAGTAAACAAGGCGCAATGACCGCCAGAGCCAGATAGCTCGAAATCTTCCACAACTTCATTTCCCTTGCCTCCCGATTTACGCGCGCCGCGATTGCTGTGGCCACGCCTGCTTATTGTTTCTCGACACGATTCGAATTTCTTTGCCGCCCCGCGCGCGGCTAAAAAGTCTTTCCGACCGTAAAGCGGAATGTCGTCTTGGGCTCAAAGTAGTTCAACCGCCCTGGATTGCTCAAGAAATTCAGTTGCGGCTGTATTTGGGTCTCCCAGAGATTCGGCGTTATTCCATCCAATGTGGACTTCCAGGTAGTCAGAGTGCTCGGGTTGACGTATGGATTTGGGGCCGAGATTTGGGCATACAATCTGTTCAAGTTGTAGGCGTAGTAGATACGGAATGGCGCCTGGACGATCGGAAGATTGACCCCGAATTCGATACCCACGGAGTCTCTGATACGGAAATTCGTTCCCTGATAAATACTGAGAGTCCTCGCGAGCGGAGCATCCGGAAACGTGTTCGTTATATTCGTGATGCCAGTGGGGTCCAGGTGTAAAGCACTCGTTTTAAAAATCCCATCCGTGCCAACGTCGCCAAAGATGGACATGGTGACAGGACCCGCGATGGGAATGCGATATTCGATGTTTGCGGAACTCTGGAAATCGCCACCGGGCAAGGTCGCCGTATAAACCAGGACGGGAAGGCCGAAGGATCGCAAAGCGCCACCAGAAGTGGGATCGCGATAGAACATCGTCTGCTGCGTCACCACGGGGATGAAAACCACTGGAGAGATAGAGCGGATATCAAATCCGCGAAGATCGTTTTCGCCGCCCATATAGTAGCGGTTGAAGGGAGGCACTTCTCCTCCGCCGTACCCGGTGATATAGGCCGCGCCGAAGTGCAAGCCGATGGCATTGCGGCGGTGGTAGACGGGATGGAAATACTTGATATCAAAAACATTGGCGATCGTTTTTACGTTACCGCCAAGTGGCCCGCCAGTGAGCGACACGGAATAGTAGATGCTTTTGCCTTTGGTCGAATTGAGCGGATTATCGATAGTGTTGTAGGTGATCGAAGGCGTGATGCTACTGGTGACGATACCGTCCAGCGCGCTAGGCCCGGCGATGGCGCGGAATTGCAATTGCTCGAACAAGAGAGTGGATGCCGCATTGAACGCGGTGATGTTGGTGTGCGTTAGGCCGTACGAAATACCGACCCTAGCGAAAGAAAACCGCTTCATCGGATAGCTGGCGTAGGTGGTGAAACCGGTACTGTCCTGGTCGTAATTCTGGATGTATTGAGGATTGACGCTGATCTGCTGGCCGGTAACCAGCGCTTCCTGCTTGGCTTGGTTGAAATTGTACTTGCTGGAGAAGACTGTGAAACCGGTGGAGATCGGGCGATCGAAAAGATAAGGTTCGGTAAAACCGAATTGCAGGGTCCGCTGGATTTCTCCAAATTGCGCGGAGAAAGTAAGCGTCTCACCCAAACCCAGGAAATTGTTTGTCTGATAGGTGAGCCCGATGAAACCGCCTGCGAGGCCGCTGACGCCACCTTGCAGGCCAATGGACTGCTTACCTTTCTCTTTCAGCTTGAGATTGATGTCGACGGTGCCTTCTTTGGTGTTCTTCTGGAGTTCGACGGCCTTGTCTGCTTCGATTTTGTCGAAATAGTTCAGCTGATTCAGGCGCAGAATGCTGATGTCCCAATAGCGCTTGTTAAAGAGCTGGCCTTCATCGATGAGCAGTTCGCGGCGAATGACCTTGTCGCGCGTCGTGGTGTTGCCGCTGAAGTTGATGCGGCGGACGTAATATTGCTTCTGCTCGTCAAAGCGGAGAGTAAGGTTGATTTTTTTTGCGGCGTCGTCAATATCAAAATCCGGCTCGGCGGTGAAATCGATGAAGCCGTATTGGCCGTACGCATCCCCATAGCTCTTGATGGCTTTGCGAAGCTTGTCCACGTTCAAGATATCGCCTTCTTTAAGAGGGAACAGAGACTTCAGCGGTTCGACCTTGAGCGAAAGGGCTTTGTCGGGGTCCGAGCTGACGATTTTTAGCGTCCCCATCCGGTACTGCTCGCCTTCTTCGATCGGAATGGTGATGTTCACGGCCTTTCCGGTCTTTGGCCGCACTCCAGGAACGGACATTCCACTGTGCTGGACATCCACGTTTTGCAGAATGGGGCCGTTGGGGGCGACCACGACGCGGAAGAATCCGTTGTCCTGATACAAGCCGCGGATGCCGACCTCGAGGTCCTCGTTAAGTTTTTCGCGGTCGTAGGTCTTGGCCATCACGGGGATGTCGAAGAAATAGAGCGGAATTCCGTAGGGGCGGTCGTGTTTCATGGCCCGGAGAAGCTTGCGGTCGCTGAAAGAATGGTTGCCGGTAAACTTGATGGTACCGACTTTGACTTTGGGACCCTCGTCAATTTTAAAAACCAGGATAACCGCGTTGCTCGAGGCGATGCGTTCGTATTGCGGCGTGACCGTGGCAAACTGGCGGCCGTGCTCTCCCTCGAGCTCCTTCAACACTACTTCGGCTTTTTTGATTTTGGTGGGATCGAACGGACTCTCGACGGAGAGGCCGACTTTGCGTTCCTTGAAGCGGTCGAGAATATCCGATTCCGAAACCGATTTATTGCCTTCGTAGCGGATACGGCGGATTTGCGGGCGTTCCGTGACAGTGAAAATGATAATTTTGCCGTCCGGGCGATCGGATGAATCTTCCACTTGTAGTTTTACGTCTTCAAAAAACTGCGTATTCCAGAGCGCCTGGAAATCCCTGCGAAGCGTGTCTTCATTGTAAGGATCGCCTTCACGGCTGAAGATACGCGCTTTTAGAGTGTCCGTACGGATTCTGCGGTTCCCGATGAATTCGATGCGCTCGACTACTGCTTGGGGTTGAGCGTTTGCAGGTTGCTGCGCGGTCTGTTGGGTGGCGGCTGACTGCGCTGTCGGAGCAGACTCGGTTTTCGGGGAATGGGCGAGCAGCGACAACCATCCCGAGTCCGCGGATGCAGACGGTCCCCCGAGGAGACTTTTTTGCGTTGCAGCTGGTGAGCTGGCCGCGAGAGTCAAAAACAGCGACGCGAACCAGGTGACCCGAAACGCCAAAACTCCAAACGGCAAACAGACTCTCCTATAAGCGGCCGATGAGGTCGTCAAGGCCGCGCCCCCAAAACACAATTTGTTATTCTCCCGCCGGACCCGGTGCGGGCCGGTCGTCTCTTCTGACCCCGACCTGATCGGGGCCACCCGTGCGTTGTGTCAGATTCGCTAGTGGATAACCGGGGTTGCCTCAACCACAGGACGGAAGGCCAAGACTTCTCCTGCGACGTAAATTTGCAGCGTCGCCGGCCTTTGGATCCCCCCCTGGATAAGAGCCTCCGAGAGCGGATCTTCCACATACTTTTGAAGAGCCCTGCGCAGCGGCCGCGCCCCATAGCTACGGTCCGCACACGTTTTCTCGAGGATCCACTGGCGTGCTTCGGGCGACAGCACGATCTGCACCTGCCGGTGAATCAGCGTGTCGTTCAGCTGGCCCACGAGCAAATCGATGATGCGGAGCAAATCTTCATCGCCGAGTGCGTTGAAAATAATCACTTCGTCCAGCCGGTTAAGAAATTCCGGATTGAACGCCTTTTTCACTTCGTTCATCACCATCTCTTCGATGGATTTCTGGCTTGCTTCGTCAGCGCCAGACTGGAATCCGATGGAGGTACGCCTCTGCAAGTGCCGCGCCCCCAAGTTGGAAGTCATGATGATGATAGTGTTACGGAAATCCACGGTGTTGCCGAGACCATCCGTCAATTGCCCGTCTTCGAACACTTGCAGCAAGATGTTGAACACGTCCGGATGCGCCTTCTCGATTTCATCCAGGAGGATGACCGAGTACGGCGTCCGGCGGACACGCTCCGTCAACTGCCCGCCCTCTTCATAGCCCACATACCCCGGAGGGGCGCCGATGAGCTTCGACACGGAGTGCTTTTCCATGAACTCCGACATATCAAAACGCACCAACGACTTCTCCGAACCAAACAAGAATTCCGCCAGCCGCCGCGCGACTTCCGTCTTGCCAACTCCAGTTGGCCCAAGGAAGAAGAAGCAACCCACCGGACGCAGCGGAGACTTGAGACCTGCGCGGCTGCGACGAATGGCGCGTGCCAGCGCAGTAATTGCTTTGTCTTGGCTGATGACGCGCTTGTGCAGCTCTGGCTCGATGCGCAGCAGCTTCTGCTGTTCGTCTTCTTTGATCGAGGTGACGCCGATGCCGGTCCAGCGTGAAACCACTTCTTCGATATCCTCGCGGGAAACGATACCGGTCGAAGCGTCGTCCAGCTTGTAGCGCTCGCGAAGGGTGCGCAGGTTTTCTTTTTCCTTGCGCTCTTCTTCGGAATAGAAACGCGCCTTTTCGAATTCGTGATTGGCAATAGCCGTTTCCATGCGATGCGTGATGAACTTCACGCGTTTCTGTACTTCGCCGACTTCTTCGGGAACAGTGGCTTGGCGGAGCTTGACACGCGCGCCGGCTTCGTCGATCAAGTCGATAGCCTTGTCCGGAAGAAAACGGTCTGGAATGTAGCGATTCGAAAGATAGACAGAGTAGCGCAACGCTTCATCCGTATAGCTGACGGCATGAAACTTTTCGTAGCGTTCGCGCACGCCCTGGATTACCTGGACAGCTTCTTCTTCGTTGGGAGCGGGAACTTTTACGGACTGGAAGCGGCGCTCAAGCGAACGGTCTTTTTCGACTGACTTGCGGTATTCACCGGGCGTCGTCGCGCCAATGCACTGAATCTCCCCGCGCGAAAGAGCAGGCTTCAGGATGTTCGCGGCATCCAGCGAACCTTCCGCCGAGCCGGCGCCCACCAACGTGTGCAATTCGTCGATGAACACGATCGAATTCTGGCTCTCCATCAATTCTTTCATGATGGTTTTGAGGCGCTCTTCGAATTGTCCACGGTATTTTGTTCCGGCAACAATCAAGGAAAGGTCGAGGGAAAGGATGCGCTTGTCCGCCAGGAACGGCGGGACGTCGCCATCGGAAATGCGCTGCGCGAGGCCCTCGACAATGGCGGTTTTTCCAACGCCAGGCTCGCCGATCAACACAGGGTTGTTTTTTGTGCGCCGGCAGAGAATCTGAATGACGCGCTCGACTTCGCCCTCGCGACCAACAAGCGGGTCCAGAGATCCTTCGCTGGCAGCCTGCGTCAAGTCGCGGCTAAATTCAGCCAAGAGCGAAGTTTCCTTCGGCCGAGCCGTCGTCGTCTTCTCGCCCGATGTACGCGCTAACTCTTCTCGCAGCGTGGAGAGACGAAGCCCGCGCTCCATCAGAATCTCCGCGCCAAAGCACTTTTCTTCACGCAGGATCCCGAGCAGCAAATGCTCCGTCCCCACATGCTTGTGCCCGAGGCGTTCGGCTTCTTCCGCCGACATGTTCAGGATGCGCTTGCATTCTGCGCTGAGCGGTACCTCGACGGAGGTCGAGATGCGCTCGCGAATCGTGATGCGCGCTTCGATTTCCTTGCGAATCGATTCGATCGATCCTTGTTGCCGCAAGAAACGGTTTGCCAGCGCTTTGTCCTCGCGCATCAATCCCAGCAGCAAATGCTCGGTCTCGATGTACGGGCTGCCATACTGGCTCGCTTCGTATCGTGCGAAAAAAATGACGCGACGCGCTTTCTCTGTGTAGCGTTCGAACACGTTAGCTCGCTTCTCCCCCGGGGGCTCCGCTCGCTGAGGCCGAAGCCCCGCGAGTTTGCAGAACGCCATGTTCAAGTCCGAGTGTCCGGTCGCACCGCGCAGCAAGAGCCAGGTTGTGTGTCGCTATCAGCGACGTCAACCCATACGCGCGATGCAGCCGTTCCAGTAACTCAAACACAGCCCAAGCATTCTGCTCGTCCAAATCTCCGGTAGGTTCATCTGCCAGCAGCACGGATGGCCCAGTGACGAGCGCCCGGGCAATTGCGACGCGCTGCTGTTCCCCTCCGGAGAGTTCCCCTGCGCGGTGGTCCGCCCGATTTTCCAGGCCAACCTCCGCAAGCCACTTCCGCGCCATCCCCAGCGCCGAAGTGAAATCTTCGCCGCGCAACAACAACGGCATGGCTACATTTTCTGCAGCCGTGAAATCAGGCAACAACTGATGACGCTGCCAGAGAAAACCCACCGCGCGGTTTCGAAATTCAGCAAGCGCCGCGTCATCATCATTCGTTTCAATGGCTTTATCCGCAAAGTATACTGTACCGCTTGTTGGCGTGTCTAGCGCGGCCAGCAAATGCAAAAGAGTGCTCTTGCCCGCTCCAGAAGGCGCGACGATAGCGACCATTTCCCCTTTGCGCAAAATTAGGTTCGCATCAGACAATACGGACAGTTTTTTATCTCCGCGTCCGTAAATTTTCTTCAAGCTTCGCGCTTCCATCACGATAGAGCCAAAGTCTTGCGCTCCGGCTGCGCCGCTCTGCCCTGACTGGTTCGCGTTGTGTTGCGGCTGGGTCATTTTGTTTTCAAGCCTGATCGACCATTGTCCCGGATTAGCTGACTGCTTCTGGTTACTTAGATGCTACCTCTGCCATAGAGGTGTTCTTGGCCGTGGCCGAGTACGCGACACGAATGCCCAAGAGTTTCCTATTTCCGCCAAACGGCTGCCCGCCACAAAAGCGCCCGGCAAACGTCGGCTTTGGAACACTCTTAAACTTCCTTTTTTCAATCACTTGTAGCGGGGTTTACGTCATTGGAGCGGCGAGGGTGACACTCCAGTTCTGCCCGCTGGCCTCTGCACAGTTATTGGAGCAAACGACGCGCCAAAACCCCTCCCGTAAGCTGCTTAGAATCAATCCGCCGCTCCGCCCCGCTATTCATAACGGAGAATCTCTACCGGCAATAGCCTCGCCGCTGCCCGCGCAGGCAGGATCGTTGCCCCGATGGAAATCCCCATCGCCGCTAGGGTGATCCACACGCCATCAAGTGCGCTGGGATGAAAGGGCACATAAGAGACTGCGTAGATTTGGGGATCGAGCGGAATGAGATGATAGTTTCCCGCAATCATCGCAAACGCATAGCCGACGCAGAGACCGATCAGCGTCCCCGTAAACCCGATGGCAATTCCCTGACACAGAAAAATCTTCCGGATCTGCTCACGGCGCGTTCCCATGGACATCAACACGGCGATGTCACGCGCTTTGTCCGTCACCATCATCGAAAGCACTACGAGAATGTTCAATCCTGCAACAAATGTAATCAGCCCTATGAAAATGGCGGTGACCAGTTTTTCCAGCCGCAGTGCCCGAAACAACGCGAAGTTTTGTTCTATCCAGGTGGTCGCCAAATAATCCTGTCCTACCATGGATTCCGCCAGGCGCGCGATTTCTGTCGCTCGCTCTGGATTGTCCAACCGGAACTCCAGCACATTGACCACATCGCTCGCGCCAGAGAGCGACTGCGCCGCGCGCATCGTCAAGAAGCACCAATTTTTATCGTAGTCGTAAAACCCGGAATCGAAGATGCCGGCCACGCGAAAGCGCCGAGTGCGTGGAATCAAGCCAAACGGCGTCAAACGCCCTTGCGGACTCGTCAGCGTTACATAGTCGCCCGGTGCCATCTTCCATTCGTCGGCCAATTGCTTGCCGACCATCAACGCATCGATGCCATCCGCATCCGGCGTGAAGTCGAGGCTTCCCGCCACAATCCGCTGCAGCGCTTCGTCACCCCGCCTCTCCCGCTCCGGAATTACGCCCTTCGCAACAACGCCAATCGCCTCGCCGCCAAACGACAACAGCACCGTTTGATAGGTCGCCGGCGTTACCGACCGCACGCCTGGGATCGCCGCGAGTCTCGTCGCCAGCGCTTCATAGTCATGTATTGCGGAGCCCGGACGCGTGAGCGAAACATGCGCGGTTACGCCAAGCAATCGATCTTGCAGCGTCTCGCGGAATCCCGTGTTCATGGAGAGCGCAATCACGAGCGTCGCAACTCCTGCCGCTACGCCAAGAATCGAAAATAAAGTCACCAGCCGCAGCACCGCCGGCCGGTACGGCGAACGCAAGTACCGCCGCGCCACGAACCATTCAAATCGCATGGGCGAATCGCATTGGGGAAAGGATACTTTACGCGCTGCCAGATTCGGTAGCGGAGTCTTGTCGCGCCTCTGCGCGCAGCAGCGGAAAAAGAATCACGTCGCGTATCGATTGCGAATCGGTCAGCAGCATCGTCAGCCGGTCGATGCCGATGCCTTCGCCAGCCGTGGGGGGCATGCCGTAACAAAGAGCGCGAATGTAGTCCGCATCGAGCTGCTTAGGGACTTCTTCCCCGCCCTGTGCGATTTGCGCCAGGAAGCGCCGCTCCTGCTCCGCGGGATCATTCAGCTCGGAGAAGCCGTTAGCCACTTCCATGCCCGCCACATAAATCTCGAATCGCTCCGTTAAGGTCGGATCTTCCGGCTTCTGCTTCGAGAGCGGCGAAATATCCGTTGGAAAATCGTATAAAATCGTGGGCTGAATCAGCTTGTCTTCCGCCATGGTCTCAAAGAGCAAGCCGGTCCACTCACCGTCTTTCAACGTGCCCTTCGAGGCGGCGTAGGGCGCGCCCGCGCCTTTTGCCCAAAGGTTGTAAAGCTCCACCGCCCCTCGCGGTCCGCCAGGCGCTGCGAGCTCAGCTTCCGTAGGAGCGGCACCCGCGCCGGCGGGCCAATAGTTAATGATGGCTTCGCGCATCGTGAGCTTCTGCATTTTCGAGAAATCCAGCTCGTGCTCGCCGTACTTCACCAAAGTGGAGCCGGTGATGCTCATGGCCAGAAGCGCGAACAGTTCTTCATTCAGCTCCATCAAGTCGCGATAGTTGCTGTAGGCTTCGTAGAATTCGAGCATCGTGAATTCCGGGTTGTGCTGCGTCGAGATTCCTTCATTGCGGAAATTCCGGTTGATCTCGTAAACACGATCAAACCCGCCCACTGTCAGGCGCTTGAGATAGAGCTCCGGCGCGATCCGCAGATAAAGATCGATATCCAATGTATTGTGATGCGTGACGAAGGGCCGCGCCGCTGCGCCTCCCGGGATGGGATGCATCATCGGCGTTTCAACCTCTATATATCCGCGTTCGTCGAAGAAGCGCCGCAGCTCCTGAATAATCTTCGCGCGGGCAACAAAAACCTCTCGCGCTTTGTCGTTGGCGATCAGATCTAGATAACGCTGCCGATAGCGCAGCTCGACGTCGGTCAGCCCATGCCACTTTTCTGGAAGCGGTAGCAACGCCTTGGCGAGAAATGTCAGCTCGTCAACATGGATGGAAAGTTCGTTGGTTCTCGTCCGGAAGAGATACCCACGGACACCAATCAAATCGCCAAGATCCAGCAGGTGAAAAAGGCCAAAGCCTCGCTCGCCAACAACGTCTTTCTTTACATAGATTTGTATGCGCTTGCCAGAGCCTTGCAGGTGGGCGAAGCCAGCCTTGCCCATCAGCCGGAGAGAAACGAGCCTCCCCGACACGCGCACTTCATGTTTGTCGGCTTCCAGCTCTGCAGCGGACTTCTCCGTGTACTTCTCCACAAGAGCAGCGGGCGTGTCCGTCCACCGAAATTCTCTCGGAAACGGCTCATATCCGAGAGCTTCTATCTGCTCGAGTTTCTTCTGACGTTGTTCGAACTGCTCGCGGGGCTCAAATTGCAATCGGAAATCCTTTCGAAGCGGAACCACGCGAGTATAGCGGTCAGCGCCTCTCCGGGGCAACAGCCTGCAGATCCCGTCTCTTTTTTCTGGTGTTGGCCCTCCATTCGTGACGAGTCACACCTGTAAGAAAGTTATTCTCTCAGAATTAGAATTTGTTATACTCCCCCTCCTGTTCCCTTGGGAGACCCCTTGTGAGAGACCGTGTGCGCCCTTCCTCAGCCCGCGGTATGACGGTAAAAGATGATTGGCGAGCCTGGTTACCGGAAGAAAAGGACCAGGTGTTTCGCGCGTATGTCCGTCAACTGGAAATCTCGTACAACATGTTGAGTGTTTCTCTGGACGAAGCTCTTGAGCTGCGCCAGGGTGGACGCGTGGATAAGGCCAGCCTGGCCGTCTGCGTTGCGCCCGACCTGTGTAACCGCTTTGCCCACCCTCTGGTCGCATTGCTTTGGTCGCTCAGCGAACATTCCAAGCACTATGGAACGATCCCCAATGCTGCTCCCCTCGACCCCTCCAATTTTCAAGGTGCCAGGGGCCAGCGCGCAGCACGCGTTAGCGGCTTGCTTTGCAAGGTCCTCTTCAGTGAACGCACCCAGTTTCTCTCCAAGTTAGGAACGCTGGGCGAGATGGTGGATGATCTCAATCACGATTTTTGTGCCGCCGCTAAGGAAATCGCCTACGGTGGCGGAGAAGACTCGTCCTCACGGTGGCAAGCAGTGGATGCGGCTCACTATGACTTGAATACATGCCTTCGGGAAGCCATCGTTCTCTTGAAGTCTTTCCTCATGGCGCTTCCTCATGAGGAGTTAGAAGCTTTCCAGACTACCGTGCAAATGCAGATGGGTGTCTCCAAACCCAAAAAGCTGACCCTCAGCCAGCGATTGATGCGGCATAGACGGATGGCCCCCGTTCAGCGGGCATAAAGACTCCTGAAATCTACACGGCTAGTTCCCGGGCTGGCGGCTAAATGCCGCTTCGCCTTTGATTTCGCCGGGGTTGTGCTCTCGACCTCAAACAGGGAGAATGAATTGTCCAGCCTGTTGGCTGGCCGCCAGGCTCAAAAGCCCGCGCATAATATAGCGTCCCAGCGTGTTTGATGATTAGGAACAGCCAGTCTTTGCGAGGACAACTCTAGGAGGGATTCGGTGCATCCGAAACGTTGGATGCGCCGCAATTGGACCGTTGGCCCGGAACCGACCAAGCGAGCCCAGTGTGCCGACTGCTTTAACGTCGCCTAATCGGGTGAATGCCACTCAGTCACCTCGATCGGCGACTGAAGCGGAAGCTATACGCCTGGCGCAGGCAGGGGATGCTGCGGCTTTCGAGCACTTGTACGGGCTCCATAGCCGCCGAGTCTATGCCTTGTGCTTGCGTATGGTTGGCAACCCTTCCGACGCGGAAGATCTGATGCAGGAAGCTTTTCTGCAGCTCTTCCGTAAGATTGGGACCTTCCGTGGTGAGTCGGCCTTTTCCACTTGGCTTCACCGGATGACGGTTAACGTAGTCCTGATGCGTCTTCGGAAAAAGACGCTTCCCGCGGCCTCTCTGGAAGAAACGACGGAGCCCGATGAAGAGACTGGCGGCCCAAGGAAAGATATTGGCGCACCCGATTTGCGGCTCAGCGGAGCGGTGGACCGCGTCAATCTGGAGCGCTCGATTGAAAAACTGCCGCCGGGATATCGGACCGTATTTGTCCTTCATGACGTCCAGGGATTCGAGCACAACGAGATTGCAGGCATCATGGGATGTTCGGTAGGTAATTCGAAGTCGCAATTGCATAAAGCGAGGACGCGTCTGCGCGAGCTGCTTCAGGAAGATTTGCGGGACCAGGCTCGAACAGAACGTCACGCAGCAAAAACGCAAGCTGGACTCGGCGATTGAGCTAGAATGTAGCCAACTGTCTGGCCCGGGGAAGCGTCTTACTAAGCAACGGTGTAGTCGAAGGTGTGGTCGAGCGGGAAGGCTACCAGGTCTTTAGCCGCGGAGCGAAGTGCCATGCAGTGCAAAGACGTAGAATTAGTGTTGGAGCAGGAAGGGCTTGAGCCTCTTCCCGAAGAGGCCCGCGCGCATTTGGTTGAATGCCGCGATTGCCGCAATTACATTGCGGACCTTACCAGCGTTGTCGACGCTGCGAAGAAACTGCCGCAAGAAATTACTCCTCCCGATCGGATTTGGATTTCACTTCGCGCGCAATTGGAAGCGGAAGGCATCATTAGGACTCCGGCAGACGTCATTCCTGCCGAGCCGGTCTCCTTGTGGCAATCGATCAACGCGTTCTTTAGCAACCGCGTCCTCGCGACGGCCATGGTCGGCATTCTCATCGCCGCCGCTGCAGTTTTTCAGATTCGGAGTGACCGGACCACGCGGGTAGAGCGGCCCGTCCAAACCGCCAAGGTTCAACCCGCGGTCCCTGCCGCGAAGCCGTCCGTGACCAAACCAAGTTTTACCCCGCCAGCCGACGCGGCGCCAACTGTTACTGCGTCAACCGTCGCGCAACCATCGGGAGAGTTTGACCGCACGGCGCGCGACCTGAACGATCAAGAGCCGGTCGCCACGGGAATGCTTCTCACAAGCAGCTCGCCGATCGACGTTTCGTTGCGCGACAATTTGAAAAAAGTGAACGAATTTATTGCTGAGTGCGAGCGCCACCTCAAGGAACAGCCTCAGGATGCTCTGACGCGCGAATACTTGTCGGCCGCCTACCAGCAAAAAGCCGAATTACTGTCCGCGATGATTGAGCGCGGAAGGAGCGTAAACTGACATGCGCCTTCGAATGATGGAAAACACTCTAGCCAGGCCAGTTACTTGGGCAAAGAGGAGCATTTTCCCGGTGCTGGGCGCCGGACTCTTACTGTGGAGCGCCGCTCCCATTCGCGCCGCTGGCACCGGACAGCGCATTGAAAAGCAATTCAGCGTTACCGGACGGCCCGTCGTCGTCATTCACAACGTGGCCAATGGCCGCATCGAAGTCAAATCCTGGAAGAATGCCGAAGTCAATATCGTCGGCACGCAAACTTCCAACAAAATTGGTTTCGATATCGAACAGGTGGGAGATCGTATCGACGTTACAGCCAATGTGCTGGACGCTTCGGCGCGGCCCATGGAGCTCGAAGCCGATTTACAGCTCACCGTTCCGGAAGAAACCGAACTTCAGCTCAAGACCGAGACCGGCCTCATCTATGTCGAGCAAGTCGTGGGCGACATGAAGCTTGAAAGCTATGCCGGCGACGTCCATCTTAAGGAAGTTTCGGGCTACATAATCGTCAAGACCACCAGCGGCTCGCTGGTCTGCACCCAATGCGCCGGCAAGCTCGACTTCAGCTCCATCGGCGGCAACGCGCAGATCCTTCAACCCCAGCTGAACAACGTCAACTTGATGACCACGACGGGAAACGTTCTTTTCGATGGAGACTTTGTCCGCACCGGCCTCTATTCCATGAAGAGTGGCCGCGGCTTGGTGGAAGTGCGCTTCTCCAGCACCGATTCTTTTGACTTGAAGGCGCAGACCGCCACTGGAGTTGTCGACAATCAAGCGAATGCTTTTCTCAAGCCCGATTCTCACGGCGCGAAGCATCTCCCCTCAAAGTTTGTGCATGGGCTCGTCGGCACCGTTGGCCAAGGCCTCGCCAAAGTCGAACTCTCCTCCTACAGTGGTACAATCCGCATCATGAAGCGCGATTAATTTCTTTGCGCTTCGGATGATCCGGCCATTCGTGGCCGCACTTTACATTGACCAGTGACTCAACCGCCCCCTTTGCGCGTCTCCACGCCCCGCTCTCAAGTGATTTGCCTTGCCGGTTTTATGGGTTCCGGCAAGACCACTGTCGGCACTCTGCTCGCGCGCCAGTTGGCGTGGCATTTTGTTGATTTGGATGAACGCATCGAGCAATCCGCCGGCCTCGCCATTCCCCAGCTATTCGAACGCTTCGGCGAACCCGCCTTTCGCCAGATCGAAGCGGATCAATTGCGCGCCGCTCTGGGTCGCGCGTCCGAGCTAAGAGAAGCCACTGTACTTGCGCTGGGCGGCGGCACTTACGCTCAACCCGGCTGCCCGGAATTTCTGCGAAACGCGGGCGTTCCCGTACTGTGGCTCGATTCGCCGATCGAGCTTCTACTTTCCCGCTGCATGACCATGACCGGCCGCCCACTCTTTCGCGATGAGTCCAGCTTTCGCGCACTCCACGCGCAGCGCCTTCCGTCCTATCAACTCGCTGATCATCGTGTAGACAGCTCCGGCGACCCCACCCAGGTCGTAGCGGAGATCCTCGGCCGCGGCATTGTTGTGGCAGGTGGCAGCGAAGCACATCTCGTCGTCGAAAAACCAAATTCCTGACTAGCCTTCGTTAGAATAAGCAGCGGAGATTCTTTCTCCGCAAATTTTACGTCGCACTTCGCCGGCTGCTGCGAAGGGGGATTTCATGAATAAAAAACTTTCAGGCCCTTGGCCCAGATTCTCTCTCTCCCTGAGCGTCGCTCTGATTCTTGCGTGTGCCACCGCGGGCCTTGCCGCTCAAAAAAAGAATGTCCCTCCGGCTGCCGCAGGCGTCTTCGCCGAAGACAAAGGCAAGCTCACCATCAAGCTCGATGGACAAACCGTTGGCCATGAAGAATTCGAAATCTCGCCCTCTGCCGGCGGCTGGCTCGCCAAGGGCAACGCCGACATCAAGCCTGCACAAAGCGCCGCCAGCAAAGTTTCGGGCTCGCTTACGCTTCTGCCCGATGGCGCTCCCGTCAGCTACGAATGGACCTCGCAAGCGGAAACAACCAACAGCGCGAACGTCCTCTTCGTAAACGGTATCGCGAAAATGACTCTGCAAATGCAGGGCGCTCATCCCTACGATCAGACCTTCACGTTCGGAACTCCCATCATCGCCGTCCTCGACAACAACCTCTATCACCAGTACGCCGTTCTAGCTCGCGTCTATGACTGGTCCAAACGCGGCGCGCAAACTTTCCCTGTTTTCATCCCCCAGGAACTCATGCCCGGTACCATCACCGCCGAGGCCACAGGGTCCGCCAGCGTCGGCGGAAAAAACTACGAAGGCTTTCGCGTCACTACCACTGACCTGGAAGTCGATCTCTTCCTCGATGCAAATCACCGCATGATGCGCCTGGAGGTCCCCGCCGCCAAAGTCTCCGTCATCCGC
>CAVUWC010000010.1:0-118583 GCA_963745095.1 uncultured Acidobacteriota bacterium
CTGGCTGAGCTGCGAGGATCCGAAGAATTCGCGGATCGCCGCCATAACCGGCTTGGCGTTGACCAAATCGTGCGGCATCGCCGTGGACATTTCCTGGTACACGCTCATCTTTTCCTTGATGGCGCGTTCCATGCGGACGAGGCCGATGCGGAACTGGTTCTCGAGAAGTTCGCCAACTGCGCGAACGCGGCGGTTGCCGAGATGGTCGATGTCGTCAACCACGCCGATGCTCTTGCGCAGCTTGAAGAGATACTTGATCGCCGAAACGAAATCCGGCGTATCGAGCGTGCGGTTATCCAGAGGAGTGTCGAGACCCATCTTGATGTTGAACTTCAGGCGGCCGACGCGGCTGAAATCGTACTTGCGCGGGTCGAAGAACATGCCGCGGAAGAGATTGGTGGCCGTTTCGAGCGTCGGAGGATCTCCGGGACGCAGCTTGCGGTAGATTTCGATGAGCGCTTCTTTCGAAGAGCGGATCGAATCCTTGTCGAGCGTGCGCGAGAGAACGAGGCCGATGTCATCGCGCTCCGGGAAGAAGACGTCGACTTCCGTGATGCCGCCCTCGGCAAAAGCCTGCCAGAGTTCGGGCGTCAACGGTTTGTTGGCTTCGAGCAGAACTTCACCGGTCTGGCGGTTGACCACATCGGCGACGCTGTACGCACCCTCGAGATCGACCAAAGCCGCGCGGACCTGCGAAATCTTCGCCTTGATGAGTTCCTTGAAGAGATTCTCGGTGATGCGCTTGTGCGCGCCGACGATCACTTCTTCGGAGCGCGGGTTGCGGATTTCGTGAGCCAGCTTGCGGTCCACGATGCCCGGCGAAACGTTCCACAAGAGATCCTTGTCGCGGAGCGAGATGCGCTCCACTTGGTAGAACGTGCGCAGAATTTCTTCGTTGGACTTCATTCCCAGCGCGCGCAGGAAGATCGAGCCAAGGAATTTGCGCTTGCGGTCGATGCGCACATAGAGAATGTTCTTGGTGTCGTATTCGAATTCCACCCACGATCCGCGGTAAGGAATAATCTTGCCGAGGAAGTAGGAGCGGTTGTTGGCGCTCTCGAAGAAGACACCCGGAGAGCGGTGCAACTGGCTGACGATGACGCGCTCGGTACCGTTGATGATGAACGTGCCGTTCTCCGTCATCAGCGGAATATCGCCGTAGAAAACTTCCTGTTCCTTGATATCGCGAATGGTCTTCGCGCCAGTGTCGGGATCCTTGTCGTAAATGGTCAGACGGATAGTGACCTTTAAAGGCGCGGAATACGTCATGCCGCGCTCCTGGCACTCGTTCACGTCGTACTTCAACTGCATGGCGACAGGATCGCCGCACTTGTTGCAGAAGGTCGGCGTGTTCTTGTTGAACGTGCCGCACTTGTGGCAGATCACGTCGCCGGTCTGGTACGGATTGGTGACGACCGACGCGCCGCAATTGCGGCAAGTGGCGCGCAGGTGATGCAGTCCCTTCAAGTTGCCGCACTTGCACTCCCAGTTGCCGATCGAGTAGTCCACGAATTCGAGCTGCGACATTTCGCGGAAATCCTTGATCGGAAACACCGATGTGAACACGGACTGCAAACCACCGTCATCGCGCTCGCTCGGCAGGAGGTCCATCTGCAAAAAGCGCTGATAGGACTTCATCTGGACTTCGATCAGGTTTGGAATCTGAATCGTGCCCTGAATTTTCGCGAAATCGAGACGCTCGCGTTCCCTGACGTGCTGGTGACTATTTGACATTGCTTGGTCTACCTCTTCCCTTTCGGGCTGATCCCATTCGGGCAAATAGCGGAGATTCCGGAGAACTTCATGCAGCCGGTGTAGCGCGCTTCCTGCCCGAAGTCAGCGAGCACACGGCTGCATAGGGTCCAAAAAGGACCATTGGAGTTGTGGAAATAACCAGCCTTGACTTGCGTACGTGAGTTCCTTTGGCGCGACGGATCACGCTTGTTCCAGCCGGTAAATTGGCCAATGCAAGCAGCCGCGCCTCTTCCCGAAGCCCGTACAACAAATAACTACTTGATTTCGACTTTGGCGCCCGCGTCTTCAAACTTCTTCTTGATGGTCGCGGCTTCGTCCTTGTTGACGCCCTCTTTAACGGTCTTAGGAGCGCCGTCGACGAGGTCCTTGGCTTCTTTCAAGCCGAGGCTCGTGACTTCGCGAACCGCTTTGATGACGTTGATCTTGTTGCCGCCGACGTCGGTGAGAACGACCGTGAATTCCGTCTTCTCTTCCGCCGGTGCCGCAGCCGCCCCTCCGCCGCCGCCTGCCACGACCGTAGCTGCAGCCGCGGAGACACCGAAGGTCTCTTCCATTTTTTTCACGAGGTCAGACGCTTCTAACAGCGTCAGCCCCTTGATTTCTTCCAGAATCGTATCCACTTTCGCCATGACTTTTGCTTCTCCTCTCAAAATTAAAAATAAATTTACTGGGCCGTTTCAGGGCTTGCTGCCGCTACAGGAGCCGGCTCGGAACTGCTAGCCCCGCCGGACCCAAACTTGTTTGCTTTGATGGCTTCGTTGACGGTGACCGCAAGATTGCGCGGCAGCGCGTTGAGCGCCATAGCGATGCGCTGTGCTGGAGCGTTCAGCAGGAACATGATCTTGCTGAGCAACTCTTCCTTCGAAGGGAGATTCGCGAGCTGCTGAATCTCGGCTATGGAGATGACGCGGCCTTCAACGACTCCGGACTTGAACTGAAACGCCGGGACGTCTTTAGCGATCTTGGTAAGCGCTTTCGCGAGCGCCACCGCGTCGGTTTGTGTGTAAGCAATGGAATTCGTGCCGCTCAGGTTCTTGAGCAAATTTTCCGCGGGTGTGCCGGCTCCGGCGCGCTCCGCGAGCGTATTTTTCACGACCTGATACTTTCCGCCTGCAGCCTGCACGGCGCGGCGGAGCTTGGTGTCGTTTTCGACGGTGATACCCTGGAAGGTCGTGAGAATCACGGTCGAGACCTTGGCCAGTTCCAGTTTCAGTTTGTCTAGGTCCTGCTGTTTTTCGCTGCGCTTTTTCATGATCCCGTTTCCTCGAAATTTTCGCTTAAGCCGCTGCGGCCAATAATTCAGATTCCGCCAAATCGATCGGAATGCCCGGGCCCATCGTGGAAGTCAGCGTGATTTTCTGTACGTACTTGCCTTTGGCTGCCGCCGGCTTGGCCTTGATCACCGCGCCGATTACCGCGTGAGCGTTTTCCGCGATGTGCGCGGCGTCAAACTGAATTTTGCCGATGGCGCAGTGGACGATTCCGGCTTTGTCGACGCGGAACTCCACTTTGCCAGCCTTGGTCTCTTTAATTGCCTTCGCAACGTCAAAGGTAACCGTGCCAGTCTTCGGATTCGGCATCAGGCCGCGAGGGCCGAGCACTTTGCCGAGTTTGCCGGCGGACTTCATCATGTCCGGCGTGGCGATTACGGCGTCGTAATCCGTCCAGCCGCCCATGATCTTCGTAACCATGTCGTCGCCGCCGACAAAATCCGCGCCGGCTTCTGTAGCTTCGCGAACTTTATCACCGCTCGCGATCACCAAAACGCGAACCGCTTTGCCGAGGCCGTGCGGAAGAACTACCGTGCCGCGAACAACTTGGTCGGAATGCTTGGGGTCGACTCCCAAATTGATGGCCAGTTCGACCGTCTCGTTAAACTTCGTGTGATGCGTCTTTTTGATCAGCTCGCTTGCTTCCGCGAGCTTGTACGGACGCGCTTCGACCTTTTTGCGCGCGTTCTCGATGTGTTTGCCAGCCTTCTTTGTCATTAGCTCTTACCCCTTGGATCTCGTAGCGCCTGAACTTCTAGGCTTCCACGACTTCCAGACCCATGTTGCGCGCCGTACCCATCACGGTACGCACCGCGGAGTCCAGATTTGTGGTGTTGAGATCGACAAGCTTTATCTTTGCAATTTCTTGAACCTGCTTTTTCGTGACTTTGCCGACTTTGTTGCGGTTCGGTTCAGCCGAGCCCTTCACGATGCCCGCCGCGCGAAGCAGCAAAATCGAAGCCGGCGGAGTCTTCAGAATGAACGTGAACGTGCGGTCGGTATAAACCGTCACAAGCACCGGGAAAATCATTCCGTCCGGTTCCTTGGCCGTCTTGGCGTTGAACTGCTTGCAAAAATCCATGATGTTCAAGCCATGCGGACCGAGCGCGGTGCCAACCGGCGGCGCAGGCGTCGCTTTGCCCGCGGGCAACTGCAATTTAATCGTCGTCTGTATTTTCTTAGCCATGTCCCTGCCTCAATCTCTTTTTATGTGCTCTGCTACCGCGCCGCGGCTCAACCCAGCTTTTCGACGCTCGCGAAATCCAGCTCCACCGGCGTCGAACGTCCAAAAATCGTTACCGAAACTTTCAGCCGGCTGTGATCGTTGTCAATCTCTTCGACCGTGCCATTGAAATTCGCGAACGGCCCGTCCACGATGCGGACTTGCTCGTTGCGTTCGAACACCACTTTCGGCTTCGGGCGGTCTGTCGGAACGTGGACGCGATTGATGATGGCGTCGACTTCCGTTTCGGACAGCGGCGACGGCGCAGTCGCTGAGCCAACGAAGCCAGTAACGCGTGGCGTCGAGCGCACGATGTGCCAGGTGTTTTCGTCGAGGTCCATCTCTACCAGGACGTAGCCGGGATAAGTCATCCGCGACGAAACCACTTTCTTGCCGCCGCGCACTTCCACGACGTCTTCCATCGGGATCAGCACGCGGCCGATCTTGTCCTGCAAACTGAATGCGGACACGCGGCTCTCGAGGCTTTCTTTGACTTTCTTTTCAAAGCCCGAGTACGTATGGATGATGTACCACTGCATTGCCGTCAAGTTCTGAGTCCCCTCACACACCGAATATCTTAAAAATCCTTGCAATGCCCAGCTGTACCAGCCAATCCACGATCGCCAGAAATACGCCGAAGAAAAAAACCGTGGCGATAACCACGCCGGTCGTCGAAATAACATCTTCGCGGCTCGGCCAAGTCACCTGCTTCATCTCCACGCGCACGTCGTGCAGAAATTCGCGCGTGTCGTTGACGGTGCCGGTCACTTTCTGGCCGATGCCAGCCGCCGCCCCCGTGATTGCGTTGCCTTGCGACTCTTCGTTCTTCACTTTGACCGCCTGCGTGGCCATTCGTCCTCTTCACAGGACAGGCGACATCGCCCGTCACTAATCTCTGGCAGGGGAGGAGGGACTCGAACCCCCATACCCGGTTTTGGAGACCGGAGTCCTAACCGTTGGACGACTCCCCTAAAAAACCCAAAACCGCTCCACCCGATGCCTGCTCCAAAAAACGGAAAACTACTTAACTTCTTTGTGCCCGGTGTGCTTGCGGCACGTATTGCAAAACTTCCGAGTCTCCACGCGTTCGGAGTGCTTCTTCTTGTTCTTGGTCGTCGTGTAGTTGCGGTTTTTGCAATCGCCGCACTGCAACGTAATGATTTCTCGCATGATTTAAACCCTTCTCTTACCCAGCCCTCGGCTTGCGAGGGGAAAAGCGTTACTCGATGATTTCCGTTACGGCGCCCTTCGCTTGCGCTCAGGCTAAACCGGCGATTATTCAATGATCTCCGTTACGGCGCCGGCGCCAACCGTGTGGCCGCCTTCGCGAATCGCGAACCGCAATCCCTTTTCTAGCGCGACTGGTGTGATCAGCGTCACTTCGCAGCTCACGTTATCTCCAGGCATCACCATCTCGACGCCTGTCGGCAGCTTCACGTCGCCTGTCACGTCCGTTGTGCGGAAGTAGAATTGCGGCCGGTAGCCCGTGAAAAACGGTGTGTGCCGTCCGCCTTCTTCCTTCGTCAGTACGTACGCTTCCGCCTTGAACTTCGTGTGCGGCGTGATCGAGCCCGGCTTGCAAACTACCTGCCCGCGCTCCACATCGTCTTTTTCCGTGCCGCGCAATAGCAATCCAACGTTGTCGCCGGCGAGCCCTTCATCGAGCAACTTGCGGAACATTTCCACGCCCGTCACAACCTTCTTCTGCGTCGGACGGAATCCCACGATCTCGATTTCTTCGCCAACCTTCACCTTGCCGCGCTCGACTCGGCCCGTAACCACTGTTCCGCGGCCGGAGATCGAGAAAATATCTTCAATCGGCATCGCGAACGGCTTATCGATTTCGCGCACTGGCTGCGGCACGTTCTTGTCCACCGCGTCCATCAAATCGTCGATCGACTTTTCCCACTTCGCGTCGCCATTCAACGCTTGCAGCGCCGAACCTTTTACGACGGCAATCGTGTCGCCAGGAAACTGGTAGCTCTTCAGCAACTCGCGCACTTCCAATTCCACGAGTTCCAAAAGTTCCGCGTCTTCCACCATGTCGCACTTGTTCAAAAACACGACAATCGCTGGAACACCGACTTGCCGAGCGAGAAGAATGTGCTCGCGCGTTTGCGGCATCGGGCCGTCCGTCGCCGCCACCACCAGAATCGCGCCATCCATCTGCGCGGCGCCGGTGATCATGTTCTTGATGTAGTCGGCATGACCCGGGCAATCCATGTGCGCGTAATGACGATTCGGCGTTTCGTACTCCACGTGCGAAACGGCAATCGTAATACCGCGTTCGCGCTCTTCCGGCGCGTTGTCAATCGAATCAAACGCGCGGAATTGCACTTTCGGGTTGTGCTTCGACAGCACCTTCGTAATCGCCGCCGTCAGGGTCGTCTTGCCATGGTCAATGTGACCAATCGTCCCAATGTTGCAATGCGGCTTGCTGCGCTCGAATTTCTCCTTGGCCATTTTCCTTTGCCCTCTTGCGTTAAGTCTTCTCTTCTACTTCTGAATCTGGAGCGGGGGACGGGATTTGAACCCGCAACCATCACCTTGGAAGAGTGAGACTCTACCGTTGAGTTACCCCCGCCCATTTACTGCAAACTTTCCTGCGACTGCGTACTTCTAATTCTGGAGCCTGGGACCGGGATTGAACCGGTGACCTCGTCCTTACCAAGGACGCGCTCTACCAACTGAGCTACCCAGGCCTAACCCGTGTTCCCCCAAAATCAGCCGTTCTTGGCGCACTATTCCCGAGCAGCGCCTTTGCCGCGAATTGGTCCGCGCTCGAACATCGCTTGGTGTGATCGCGAGCGATCAACGCTTAGTGCGATTGCCCTGCGGTTTCCTGATCACGGACGATCACCCAAGGGATCGGCCGAATCGAACAGCGAGCGACTGGTGGACGGGGAAGGATTCGAACCTTCGTAGCCCGCAAGGAGCGGCAGATTTACAGTCTGCTGGTTTTAGCCACTCACCCACCCGTCCCGCGAAAACAAAAGGACGATAACTGCTTGTCCCCCAAAACTTTTCTGGCAAATCCTCGCGCTACAAATTTCCTAGAAAGCGAAAACACAAATAGGACTCGTGTCAAGAGACACCAGCCCGTTTATTTTCCCTGCAAGGATTTGCTCCGCCTCACTCCCCTGCCAATTCTTGGTGGAGCTGGCGGAGGGAATTGAACCCCCGACCCTCTGATTACAAATCAGATGCTCTACCAGCTGAGCTACGCCAGCGTCGCTCAAACCGAGTAATAATAGCAGAACGGGCACAGGAATTGCAAGGGGGTGAATCAAATTTGGAGCACGTGGGGGACCAAGTCTGTGGAAAACCTGTTTCCCTGTGTCGCACTCCTAGCGCCTCTATCTTTCGATTCCTCTATAGTTTAGCATCAACGCCTCATTTCTGCACAAGGCCGGCGGGGCGAAGGCTAAAGGCGGCGTTTTCTCCATGAAATGTCGCCTCTTCCGAAAGCCGCCTGTTCGGGCAGAAACGCACCAAGCAGCTATTATCGAGATTTCGCAGCGCAGGTGAAAACTGGATGAACAAGCAGCAAAAGATTGCGGCAGCGGTCGCGGCCGTTCTCGTGGTTGGCGCTGTTGTGCTCTTTGCCTATCAGCGCTGGGGCGGCTCCGGAGCTATCCCGCGCAACGAACTTCTTGCGCAGATGCCCGCCGACGCGAGCACGGTGCTCTACATCGACGTGGACGCGCTGAGACAATCTCCTTTTCTTGCGGAGCTATATAAATGGGCTCCGCAACCCAAGGCAGACGCCGACTACGCGCAGTTCTTGCAATCCACGGGATTCAACTATGAGACTGATCTAAACCGCGTGAGCATCGCACTCTTGAAGCACGGTCCAGAGAGCACACTTCTTGCCGTGGCCGAGGGGCGCTTCGACCGAAAAAAGATTAGCGCGTACGCATCGCAGTCTGGCACGCGCGAAACTCGCGCAGGTAAAGAGATTTTCTCCATACCAGTCTCCGGCAGCACACGACGAATCACATTCACCTTCTTGCGCAACGATCGCATCGCGCTGACGAACGATGCAACTCTGGAATCGTCTCTCTCTCAACCGCATACGGACTCGGACACCCAAGCCTGGCGCGAGCGATTCCGGCGTCTCGCCGGTTCGCCCGTATTCATCGTGGTGCGCCAAGATGCGGGCGCCGGAGCCGCGCTAAGCGCCCAAGCCCCCGGGGGACTGCAATCTCCTCAACTCTCGGCTCTGATCGACCAGCTGCAGTGGATCACCGTCGCGGGAAAACCGGACGCCGACCATCTGCGCGTCGTCATCGAGGGGGAAGGGGCTGCGGATGCGCCCACTCGCCAGCTGTCCGAAGTGATCAAGGGGCTGCTCATTCTGGCGCAGGCGGGACTCAGCGATCCAAAGTTGCGGCGGCAACTTCCACCAGATCAGCACGAGGCCTACGTGGAACTGCTGAAAAGCGCGGATATCTCGCAGATTGACCGCGGCGACACAAAATCAGTCCGTCTGATGTTTGATTTGACGCCTAAGTTCCTCGAGGCCGCGCGAATCCCAACAATGCTGCCTGCACCTGAGGCTCCACCAAAGAAACTCCCGCCAAGCAAGAACACTATCCGAAATTAATCAGGCACAATAAAAAATGCCCCGAAAAAACCGGGGCGGGAGGAACTCACAGTAGCGATGGATTCGGATTAGTCGCCTACTGAGCTTCCCTTCATGTAGCGCCACGGATTCACCGGCGCATTGTTCACGCGGACTTCATAGTGCACATGCGGACCAGTGGAACGGCCGCTGATGCCCGTGTAGCCGATAACCTCGCCGCGTTTAATGCGCGTGCCAGGCACCGCCGAGAAAGACGAGAGGTGCGCATACCAGGTGCTGATGCCGAAACCGTGGTCGAGTACGACCAGACGACCGTAGCCGGAATGGTTTTCCGCGATGGTTACAATGCCATCCGCCGTTGCGTGAACCGGCGCGCCGTAATCGGAAGCCACATCAACGCCGGTGTGAAACGCCCCCTCACCGTTAAATGGATCCAGCCGCTCTCCAAAGCTATCCGTGATGTGCCCCATCACCGGCCAGATCGAAGGCGTATATGAGGAGTCGGCAAAATTCATCACCGGCATGAGCTGCATGCCGCTCGAGGAAACGGCAATGACGGCCGCATTCCTCTTCAAAAAGGTGTACTGCTCGATGGAGCGGTCGAAGGCGTCTTCCGGCGTGACTTGGCTGTCCGTAGAATCGAAAGCGGCGGGGTGATAGCGAAGCACGCCGTACGTCATGGCCACTTCGGTGGCTAGAGACTGCAAAGAGTCGAGGCGCTGGTTGGTGTCGTTGACAGTGCTCTGGAGCTGCTGGTACTGCTTCTTAAGAGTTTCCTGGTCGTGGCGGAGAGCGTTGTAGTTGCCGACCTTCCAAAGCATCCGGGAGTAAGACCCGACTGCGGCAACCACCGTAACCGCGCCGATGAGGGCCAGCACGGCGAGGCTGTGCAGGACGTACGCCGGGATAACAAGCTTTTGTAGCTTGCCAGGCGTCGTCGCAATATAAAACGTATAGTGCTTGCTCGTTATCACAAACACGGCCCCTCTGGCCTTTACCTTGTCAAATGCGGGCTTTGTGCCCTGGCGCCCGCGGAAGAGAACCACTTTGAACCCTACATCTCTTCAAATCTGAACCGTAAGTCTCGGTTCGCGACTTGGCTCATACTAAATTCTGTAGCGTTGCCCGTCAACCCTGTATTTTGGGGTATTTGGAACAGGGTGTGAAAAACCGTCCGGACTGTCCGGAAGGACAGGGTGGCGACGCTTGAATCAAAGCATCGCTGCCTCCGCGATTTTCTTCATCCCCGACCACGAAGCGAGCTCCGGGAGCTATACTCAGCGTCGGGTATGAAGAAAACAAAGCACCTACCTGCCAAGCGCCCTAAAGTGGGAGAGGCTGGCGTTCTCGAAAGAATCGAAGAAATCTCGGCTCGGACGCGAACCCGAAACTCCGGGGTGCGCCTGGGAATTGGGGACGACGCAGCGCTCTTCAAAGGCACGGCCGGATTTGAACAGATTCTTACGTGCGACTGGTTCCTGGAAGGTTCGCACTTTCTTCGAGACAAGCATCCGCCCGATTCCGTGGGATGGAAATGCCTCGCTCGGGCAATCAGCGATGTGGCTGCGATGGGTGGCGTTCCTCGCTGTTTTCTGCTGAGCATGGCCTTGCCCACCACACACACCGGCATCTGGCTAGAGCAATTTCTTGGCGGATTGCACCGCGCAGCAAAAAGATTTGGGTGCGTGCTGGCTGGCGGCGACACGACCCGCAGACCGGATATCCTTATCAATATAACCGTCATTGGGGAGGTGAGGACTGGCAGGGCAATCTTGCGGTGCGGAGCGCAGCCGGGAGATTTGCTCTTTACAAGCGGGCGGCTCGGCGAGGCAGAGCTTGGACTTCGCTTGATCCGCAAGAGCAAAGGGATAGCAATCGGCCGCGAGCTCCTACTAAAAAAGCATCTCTACCCGGAACCCCAGCTGGCGTTGGGCCGCTGGCTAGCAGAAAAACGTCTGGCCTCGGCGATGATGGATCTCTCCGATGGCCTTTCCACCGATCTGCCGCGGCTATGTGCCGCGAGCGGAGTGGGTGCGCGTATCGAATCTGAAATGATTCCCACAGTGCGAGTGCCCAGGCGTTGGCGGAGCGCAGAGTTGGCTCCGCTTGAATTGGCATTACACGGCGGCGATGACTACGAATTGCTCTTTACCGTACCCCGAAGGAAGCTGAAACACCTTCCCAGTTCCCAAAATGGAACTCGCCTCACGGCGATTGGCGAGATCACGAAAGAGAGGGCGTTGCTTCTCATCGACAAGGATGACCGCCAAATGCCTCTTCCAAACCTCGGGTGGGATCCGTTCCGCAAGTCTCGATAGGATAACGATAAGAGGCAACAACCGGCTCGTTGAGCTCCCGCTTTCCACAGAACCTCGTGCCGAAAAACGGTAGGCCCTTGGCGCTATAAGCCGGGAGGAACTCCCGAGGTGGTGGCAGGTGCCGCGGTCGTCTTGGTTGGCGTCGTTGGAACCACGGGCTTCTCTCTGGGGGCGGCCGGTTCGTCTGATTCGGGCGCGGTGTCGGGCGTGTCTACATTGACTTTGTGGTCCAGCGCCTGCTGCTCGAGCGTGACCACGTTGGCAAAATCTAGGGGCGGCTGGCCTTCGAGCGCAGTTTTCATGAACTCCAGCCAGATCGGAAGCGCAGCGCGTGCGCCGGTTTCCTTTTTCCCGAGCGAAATTTGCTTGTCGTCGAATCCTACCCACACGCCACATGTGAGCTGCGGCGTAAAGCCCATGAACCAGGCGTCGGTGTAGTCCTGCGTCGTACCGGTTTTTCCGGCGGCGGGGCGGCCCAGTGCTTTCGCCTGAACGCCGGTACCAAACTGAATGACTTCTTCCAGCATGGCGGTCATCGTTCGCGCGACTTCTGGCGAGATGACGTCGTGCACTTCGGGATGCGCTTCTTCGAGCATCGCGCCATCGTAGCTGGTCACCCGGCGAATCATGTGCGGGTCGATGCGGATGCCGTCATTCGGAAAAACGGTAAAGGCCGAGACGTGCTCGAGCAATTTCATGTCTGCCGCCCCCAGAACAAGCGGGAGATAGGGCGGCAGCGGAGTGGTGATGCCAAATCGCTTCGTCATATCCACTACGGAGTTAATGCCAACCTTCTCCGCGAGCTTGACGGCGGGAACGTTGCGGGAACCAGCCAGAGCGCGCCGCAAGGTAATCGTGCCCTCGTACTTCTCGTCATAGTTGTGCGGCGAATAAGGTTGCCCGCCGCTGGTAACCGTAAACGGCGTGTCTACAATGGTGTCGAAGGGCGTGGCGCCTTTTTCGATGGCGTCGGCGTAGAGATAGACCTTGAACGAGCTGCCCACTTGCCGGTATGCCTGCGTGGCGCGATTGAATTTTGAATCTTCAAAACTATAGCCGCCGACCATCGCTTTGATTTCGCCGGTGGAATTATCAATCGCTAAAATCGCAGCCTGCGGGGCCGGCTGCTGCTCGAGCTGCACGCGCGCCGTGGCTTCATGTAATTCCTGAATCGAAAATTGCGCGAGGTCGCCGACTTTCAGGAGATCGCTGGGTTTCTTGCGGCCGGTCCATGCAAAATCAGGCGGCGAAAGAATAGCTCGGTAAGAGCCGATTTTTATCGTGGCGTACTTTTCGTCCACCGAAAGCACCAAGCCAGTGACATACGAGCCCTTTTCGATGGCGTGCCGCCAGTCTTCGTCCTCATAGCTATCGAGCTTGCCGAGGTTGTCGCGCAAAATGTTGGCAGGCTCGCCGCGCCAGCCGTGGCGCCGGTCGTAGCTGTGTAAACCGTCGCGTAGTGCCTGGTTGGCGGCTTGCTGCATCTTGATGTTCAGCGTGGTGTAAACCCGCAGACCGCGTTCGTGGACGGCTTCCGTGCCATAGGTCGATTCCAGATACTTGCGAATCTCTTCAAAGAAATAAGGCGCGAGATCGTTGCGTGGATATTGCAAGTGCAGGCCCAGCGGCGTTTTCTTAGCGGCCTCTTCTTCGACAGGAGTGATCTTCCCTTCCTCTTCCATGCGATGAAGCACCAGGTTGCGTCGCGCGAGGGCGCGTGCGGGATCGGCCAGAGGAGAATAAATCGGCCCGCGAATCATTCCGGCCAGCAGCGCGGCTTCTTGGATCTTCAGGTCAGTGACGGATTTTCCGAAATAGAATTGCGCGGCTGCGGCGAAACCGTAGTTGCCATGCGCCAGATACACCTGGTTGGCATACATCGTGAAAATTTGCGGTTTCGTGTAACGCCGTTCAATCTGAAGGGCCAGCAGAATCTCCTGCATTTTGCGGCGGAAACTGATCTCGCTGCGGTCGAGAAAGAGGTTTCCCGCGAGCTGCATAGTGATCGTGCTCGCGCCTTGCACTTTGCCGCCCTTCACAAGTTTTCGCCAAGCGGCTCCGGCTATGCGCGGAAAGTCGATTCCCCAATGCTCTTCGTAGTGCTGGTCCTCAATGGCGGTAACCGCGTTGTAGAGAACTTTGGGGCACTGCTCGTACGTCATCAGAATGCGGCGCTGCAGCGCAAAACTTCCGACAAGTTGCCCATCATCGGCATAGACTTCGGTTACAACGGTGGGGCGATACGTTTCGAGTGCCCGAATCTCCGGCAAGTCGCTGGCGTATACAAACAACAACCCGCAAGCCGCTCCCAGCGCAATCGAACAAAGCAGCAGAAAGGCAAGAGCCACGCGGTCAATAAGTTTCCAACCACGTAGCCGGAGTGTAATGGGAGGCAGGCTTAGCATCGAAAGACAATTCTATCGCAGAACGATTTCCAGAATCGGATTTTGCAAAAGGTAAGTCGCCTTTCAGGAATCCCTGGCAGGTTCGTAGTAGCGTTCGCCGGCGCAGGAACGGCAAAGCGAACGACCCTCCACAGTTACCTCGCGCCTAAAATTGATGCCTTCGCCGCATTCAGCGCAGACTACCCGCGGCCCTTTGAAACCGGGCAGGTCTTCGGGTTGCACCTGGACTTTTACCCACTGTTTGTCAAACAGAACTTCATCCGGGAGCTCGGCGTACGCCTTTTGCTGACCTGCGTCTTTCGCCATTTCTGGAAACATTTCACGCGCGGCTTGCTTCGAGGATTCCTTTGCGGCGATACGCACGGCGCGGCCCGTCTGCAAATCGACGAACGTGGCGGCCACTTTGCCCCAATCGCGAAATTTCAGCGCACGCTTCCCAAGCCTACAATTGGAGACCAGCGCCACGGCATCCGTCACACAACGATCGATCTCCACATAGGTAACAATGCGCTTGCGCTCGGCAATCGGATCGTCAATCCCCAATTCTTGCAGCCCAAGCATCGCCAGCCGCACGCCCAGCACTTGACCTGCGCACAAATGCCCGTGAGCAACCGCCGCGAGTTCCAAGTACTGATCCAGAGTTTTCATCGTTTTCGTATGCGTGCGGACTTCTCGGGCGTTACCTCAGTTAAGTCTGCGCGCGCGTCGTTTCTTGGGCGGTCCACGGATGTGGCCGGCGCGCTTCCATGAAGGTGAAGACAGTCATGAGCAGCGCAAGCGCGGACAGCGCCGCGTCTTCCAACACTTTCTGAAGATTGATCGGCTGTGGTGTAGAGAAACACCCGCAATTGATGTCCATGTGCAGCAAATACGCCCGCAAAACCACGATGAAGAATCCCAGCATGATGGCCGTGAGCACCGGAGCCCAAATCCGCAAGCGCCAGCCAATCAAAACCAGCAACCCAAGAATAATTTCCGCAAACGGCAGTGTATGCGCGACGAATTGAACTCCCCAGTCCGGCAGCAACTTGAAGGCCGCTACTTGAATGCCGAAATTCGCGAGGTTCATGGATATGGAGAATTTCAGGATGAAAAAAGGCCACAGATTGTGGTTCGGAAGGAAAATCTTCGCGTAGCCGGCATAAAGAAAGATGCCGCCGAGAACCAAGCGGCCGATCCAGATGATCGCACGGCGAAAGTTGAGCGGGCTGGATTGCATCATGGAAGGCTTTTCACGCGTCCCGTCAAAAAATTATCTCATTTTTGGCTGAGCAATTGATCCAGAAACTGGTGCAGGATTTCGTAGCTCATCGCGCCCGAGTAAGGATAGGTCTGCCCCTTGGAGTGGAAGACCGACGTAGGCGTCTGATTCACACGATACATCTGCCCCAGCGCGAAATCCTTGTCGATCAGAGGCTCGAGGGTCCCGCCCTTTACCAAAGCGCGGACCTTCGTCATATCCGCGGCGGAAAGCACCGCGGCAAGCGTGCCGTCAACATCACCGCTCTGCTCCCATTTCTCCTGATTTTCAAACAAGGTTTTCTCAACGAGCTCAATCTTTCCGATCTCCGCCGCCGCCCGCGCATAACGCGCCGCAATCCGCGAGTACGCATGCATAGGTAACGGAAAATCGCGATGGATCAGAAAGACCTTTCCCGTGGTGACATAATTGTCCATGAGCTGCCGGTTTGTTGTCAGGAAAAGCGTCTTGCACGCGGGGCACTGAAAATCGCTAAAGACTTCCATCACGATGGGCGCGCTTTTTGATCCGAAGGCTTTGTGAGGATCGATGTCATTTACGCCTGCGACGGACTCCGGCATGGCTGGCGGCCGCATAGCGTCCACTTCTCTGGCTGTAACCGAGGCAGTAGGCGCTAATTCCGGCGAAGAAGCCACATGCGGCTCGACGCTATAGTGCGCCGCAGCGACGGGGTGTAAGCCCCGGCTCACCAGAAGCCGCCCACAGATCAACACCAGGACTACGGATATAGCCACAACAGCGCGACGACTCACGCGACCCTCCCGCAAATGCCTTCAAAATTTTGAGATGCAATCTCCCGGTCAGACTATCACAGGTTTCTACTCCTGAATCCCCCGATGGCTAGGGCGCTTTTTTATGGTAACCAGCCCCCCCAGTCTCAGCATCACATATACGCTCAAGAACGGATAGCAGGATGTCCCGTAAAATGATGAAATATAGTCATTTAACTGGACATCTAGAAAAACTTGACAAAGACACACTCAAGTTATATACTGCCCCTCGAACTGGACCAAGGAGCACGCCATTGACCTCGGCACGCACCGGACTCTTCACCTTCCGGACGGCCAGTGCTGTAGACGGGTTCCGGAAGGAATATGACAGATGAGCAAGATTATAGGAATTGACCTGGGCACCACCAACTCGGTCGTTGCCGTCATGCAAGGCGGCGAACCGGTAGTGATCCCCAACCAGGAAGGCGCGCGCACCACCCCTTCGGTTGTCGCCATAACCAAAGGCGGAGAGCGCCTCGTGGGACAAGTAGCGAAACGCCAGGCTGTGACGAATCCCGAAAACACCGTGTATTCGATCAAGCGCTTTATGGGCCGCCGCTACGATGAGGTTGGCGATGAGATGAAGCGCATCCCCTACAAAGTCGTCAAGGGAGAGCACGACGATGCGCGCGTGGACATTTTCGGCAAGATTTATAGCCCGCCGCAAATCTCCGCGATGATTCTCGGCAAGCTGAAGTCCGCCGCGGAAGATTTTCTAGGCGAAAAAGTCAGCAAAGCCGTGATTACGGTGCCCGCATATTTTAATGACGCGCAGCGCCAGGCGACCAAGCAGGCAGGCGAAATTGCCGGCCTCGAAGTCGTCCGAATCATCAACGAGCCTACAGCGGCTGCGTTGGCTTACGGCCTCGAGAAAAAGAGCGACGAAACCATCGCCGTGTATGACCTCGGCGGCGGCACGTTCGACATTTCCGTGCTGGAAGTTGGCGCGGGCGTAGTCGAAGTGAAGTCCACCAACGGTGACACGCACCTCGGCGGCGACGACATCGACCAGCGCATCGTGGATTGGCTGATCGACGAATTCAAGAAAGAGAACAGCATCGACCTCGGCAAAGACAAAATGGCGCTGCAACGCCTGAAGGAAGCCGCGGAAAAGGCCAAGATCGAACTCTCGCAAATGATGGAGACGGAGATCAATCTTCCCTTTATCACGGCGGGCGCGAACGGCCCCATCCACATGCAGCAGAAGCTGACGCGCACGCGCCTCGAGCAGTTGATGGGCGATTTGCTCGAACGCTCGATGAAGCCGGTCAGGCAGGCTCTCGAAGACGCGAAGATGTCGCCAAACGACATTCAGGAAGTCGTGATGGTTGGCGGCTCGACGCGTATTCCGAAAGTGCAAGCGATCGTTCGCACGTTCTTCGGCGAAAAAGAGCTGCACAAGGGCGTGAATCCTGATGAAGTCGTGGCCGTAGGCGCGGCGATTCAGGGCGCGGTGCTCGGAGGCGAGGTAAAGGACATCCTGCTGCTGGACGTGACGCCGCTTTCTTTGGGCGTTGAAACGCTCGGCGGCGTGATGACCGTGCAGATCCCGCGCAACACCACGATTCCGACCCGCAAAGTCGAGACGTACTCGACGGCTGCCGACAATCAGCCCGGCGTCGAAATCCAGGTGCTGCAAGGCGAGCGCAAGTTTGCCACGGACAACCGTTCGCTTGGCAAGTTCAAGCTGGATGGAATTCCGCCGGCACCGCGCGGCACTCCGCAAATCGAAGTGACCTTTGACATCGACGCCAACGGTATCTTGAACGTCAGCGCGAAGGACAAGGCGACCAACAAGGAGCAGAAGATCACCATCACTGCTTCGAGCGGTCTGACGAAGGAAGAAGCCGAGAAGATGCGCACCGAGGCTGAATCCCACTCCGAAGACGATCGCCGCCGCATGGAAGAAGTCGAATCGCGCAACCGGCTCGACGGCATCATGTACCAGGCGGAAAAGATGATCCGCGAGAACCGCGAAAAGATTGCGGAGTCGGACGTGAAGACGGCCGAAGACGCCATCGAGGAAGCCAAGAAAGCCATCGCTGAAGGCGGCACGGCTCGCTTGCGCTCCGCAACGGAGAACCTCGAAAAGTCTTTGCACAAGATCGCCGAGATTCTTTACAAGGCGAACGAAGCGAAGGCAGGCGCGGAACAAGCCGCTGGTGCAAGCGCAGGCGCTGGACCGAGCGGCAGCACTGGCTCAGCCGGGGGCGCGCAAGACAAAAAGCCGGGCGATGTAATCGACGCCGAATACGTGGACGTCGACGAAACCAAGCGCCCGAACTAAAGCGACCAAAGCCTGTAGGGGCGGGGCTTGTTTATCCTGAAAAAGGGCCCCGCCCTTCTTGCTTTGCTGCTGTGTTTTTTGAACTTTCAACTTTTAACTGTCGACTGTTAACTGGTTCTCATGGCCACAACTGCCAAACAAGATTATTACGACCTTTTAGGCGTCGCGAAGAAAGCCAACGCGAAAGACATTCGCACCGCTTTCCGCAAACTCGCGCGCAAGTACCACCCGGATCTGAATCCCGGCGACAAATCCTCCGAGGAAAAATTCAAGCAACTGCAGGAAGCCTACGACGTTCTCTCCGATTCGAAGAAGCGTCAGATGTACGACCAGCATGGCTTTTATAGCGACAACATGCCTCCCGGTGGACCGAGTGGCGGACCGCAGCAAGACGGCGAAGGCGTCAATTTCGATTTTGGCGGCTTTGATTTTGGCGGTGGCTCAGGCGCGCAGGGCAGCACGTCGAGTTTCCGCGATCTCTTCAGCCAGTTTTTCCCCGGCCGCCGCGGCGCTGCCGAAGAACCGGAGCATGAGCCCGGCGGCGATCTCGAATATCAAATCGAAATCGATTTTTGGGACGCCGTCCGCGGTGCCGTCAAAAAACTGACCATCACTCGCCTCGACACCTGCGAAACGTGCCACGGCACGGGCGCAATCGGCTCGGCGCAAACCTGCCCCACGTGCCACGGCTCAGGAACCATCCAGCAAGCCGCGGGCAAGATGAAATTCAATGTTCCCTGCACGCGCTGCGGCGGCACGGGCAAAATTCGCAAAGTGTGCCCAACGTGCAGCGGTGAAGGCCGCCTGCGCCGCACCGAGACGATCGATGTGCGCATTCCCGCGGGCGTTGCCAGCGGCTCGCGCGTGCGCGTCCCCGGCAAGGGCAATGCTGGAACGATGGGCGCGCCTCCAGGCGATTTGTATTTGCGGGTAGACGTGAAGCCACATCCATTCTTCGAGCGTCGAGGCGACGATCTGTACACGAAGGTTCCGGTCACCGTACCCGAAGCAACTCTCGGCGCAAAAGTAGAAGTGCCGACAATCGACGGCCGCTTGCTCATACGCATCCCGCCGGGCATCAATAGCGGCAAAACGATTCGACTGAAGGAAAAAGGTGTGCCCAGCGTGAGGAACGGAACGCGCGGCGATCAATACGCAGAAATCCAGGTTGTGGTGCCGCAGCCAACCGACGAGCGCGTGCGCACGCTGATGAAAGAACTGGAAACGATCGCGCCCGAAGATCCGCGCAAAGACCTGTTCACGAAAGCAGGAGTATAAAGCCATGCCATCCACTCCCGCCCGTAAGCTATGCCGTAAAAATGTGGGGGCGCGATTCATCGCGCCCGCCTTTGAACTTGTAGTGGCGCAGCATGCTGCGCGGTTCTTGTAAAGAGAGCAACAGATGCCACCGCGAGCCAGAAAACGGGCCAAAGCCGGCTACATGATCAGCGCCGTAGCCGAACTCTATAAATTGCACCCACAAACCCTCCGTCTTTACGAACGCGTAGGCCTGCTCAAGCCGTCGCGTTCGCAAGGCAACACGCGCCTCTACACCGATTCCGATCTCGAACGCCTCGACGTAATCCTCACGCTAGCCCGCGACATGGGCGTAAACCTGGCCGGCATAGAAATCATCCTGAACATGCGCGAAAAAATGGTCGAAATGGAAAAACAAATGACCGAGTTCGCCACAGTCGTCCAACAAGAACTCTCGCGCGTAGCCTCCTCGCATACACAAAATAAAGAACCGCGCCACGCCATAGTCCGCGCCACTCCGCGCGCGATTCGCACATAGTAGTAGGACAGACATCCTTGTCTGTCAGGTTTTTCCATCTGTCTGTCCGGCTGTTCTGCCCTTCAGCATTGCGGTAATCCGAAAGCGACAGGCAGGAATGCCTGTCCCAGTCCGCGTTCCACAGTTTTCCCAACGCAGACACCTTGCCGCAAACCTTCCGCAAACGTATGCTGTGCGCATGGCTCTCGAGAATTGCCAACTTTGCAAGGGCACCGGCTGGAAGCTCGTCCTGCGGCAGGATGGAGCCGCTGGCAAAGTAGCGGTCGCCTGCGACTGCGGCATGCAGGATCGCGCCGAACGCGTCATCGAACGCGCCCACATCCCCAAACGCTACGAACATTGCGATTTTGAAAGCTACAGCACGGACGTCGGCGCCACGCCGCAGCAAACCGACTCGCTGAAAAAAGCCAAGCTCCTATCCCAAGGATTCGTTCGCGATTATCCCGGTGCAGCAGAAAAGGGTCTGCTCCTGATGGGCCCATCCGGCGTCGGCAAAACCCATCTAGCCGTAGCAGCCCTGAAAGATCTAATTCGCCGAGGACACGCGGGGCTTTTCTGCGATTACCGCGAACTCCTGAAAGAAATCCAAGCCAGCTACAACCCAGCCAGCGAGTCCACGGAACTGGGCATCCTCGAACCCATTCGCACGGTAGAAATTCTAGTCCTAGACGATCTCGGCGCCAGCAAGCCTTCCGATTGGGTGCGCGACATCGTCGGCATCGTCCTGAACGCCCGCTACAACGAGCGCCGCACCACCATCATCACCACGAATTACTACGACAATCCCGCGCAAGAAGGCGAAGCCACGCGCCTTCCCAGCGGGAAACTAGTCATGCCCACCCGCGAAGATTCCCTCGACCAAAGAATCGGCAGCCGCATGCGATCTCGACTCTTTGAGATGTGCCGCACCGTTGAAGTCATCGCCCAGGATTTCCGCCGCGAAAGCACCCAAGCCGGCCGCGCCCGTGCATGATGATGCCCTCACCTGAAATCGATCCCGTTCGCCTCCAAATCGCTGATGTTCTTGATGCATGGGCGAATGAGCCAAACTGGAATGACGACCTTTGGACAAAGTTCAATGAGCTTTTGAAATTGACAGAGGTTGACGGATTGCTCGCGCATGCTCACGAAGAGCTGACTCATTATTCGGGGCAGTTCAGCGCACGCAACCTATTGGGGTTTCGAGTTAAACCAAACAAGGACCAGGTCGCAGGCCACAGAGAGGATTTCCTTATGATCGCCGCCGCGATCAGAACTGGTATGACCTGGGACGAATTCAAGCGTCAAAACAATATCTACGAAGGTGGAAAACCCCTTCGCGCAATGGCCTCCTCTATCAAAAAACGCGTATCTCGTTAGAACGCGACACATCTCTACTAGCCAAATATTTCCTCCGGATTCGCATCTCAGTTACACAGGGGCCGCAAACTAGGGGTTGGGCCAGTTCGGCGAAACCGGTTTCATTGACATAAAGCAGACGCGGCGAGTATCCTTTTAAAGTTGCAGCGCGCCTCGAAACGCCCGCAGCATTGTCCCGAAAGACCGCTCGGCGGTTAACCTCCTTGTAGGAACCCTGTCTGGGAATTCGCAAGGAATCTTATCGACGTTTTGCGTTATCCCGGCTTAGCCGGGGTGGACAGAATAGAAGTTATCTTCCGGAGGCCAACAACCATGTTTTCTGACCATGACAACCAGTCCTCAGCAGCCGCAGCAGCACCCGCACCCGATTCAGAACCAACTCAGAACGCCACTCCCGATGAAGTGAACCCGGCGCAAGCAAGTGCGACCGAGCCTGTAGCCCACGAGAGCGCGCCAGAGCCCGTGGCCCACGCGGCTGAGCCTGCACAGGATCACGCGGCTCCCGCGGCGGCTCCAGCCGCACCGGAAGCGCACGCAGCAGCTGCCCCCGCTCCAGCCGACGCTGAAGCCACAGCCGCCGCCGAAGAAGCAGCTGGCTCAGAAGAGATGAGCAAGCTGATGGAGCAGTACGACGAGCAGCACGAAGCTGCCTCGCAAAATGAAATTATCGAAGTAAAGGTTGTCGCCTATACGGAACACGGCGTGGTCGTGGACCTCGGCGGCAAGACCGAGGGACTGATCCCCGCCGTGGAATTCTCGGAGACGGACATTCCTCGGCCCGAGCCCAACTCCACCATCGAAGTGCAGCGCACCGGCGAGCACAAAGACGGCTTCACGATTCTTTCCTATCAAAAAGTTCTGCGCCGCCGCACCTGGGAAAAAATCGAGGCCGCCTATAAAGCTAAGGAAACCATCACCGGCAAAGTGGTTGACCGCATCAAGGGCGGCCTCGTCGTCGACATCGGTGTCCGGGCGTTTCTTCCCGGCTCGCAATTCGATCTTCGGCCCACGCAGAACCTCGACGATCTAACTGGCACCGAAGTTCAGGTCCGCGTCACCAAGCTGAACCGCCGCCGCGGCAACGTCGTCGTCAGCCGCCGCGCTCTTCTCGAAGAGGAGCTGCACGCCAAGCGCGCCCAGCTGATGGAAACGCTCGCCGAAGGCCAGGTCGTCCACGGTCACGTGAAAAACGTCACCGAATACGGCGCTTTCGTCGATCTCGGCGGCATCGACGGCCTTCTCCATCTCACCGACCTGAGCTGGGGCCGCGTCAAGCATCCCTCCGACCTCGTAAAGCCGGAGCAAGAACTCGACGTGATCATTCTGAAGTTCGACAAAGAAAAGCAGCGCGTCTCGCTCGGCCTGAAGCAGTTGATGCCCGATCCCTGGGTAAACGCCTCGGAGAAATATCCTGCCGGTGGCAAAGTAAAAGGCAAAGTGGTCGGCGTCGTCGACTACGGAGTGTTCGTCGAACTGGAACAAGGAATCGAAGGCCTCGTCCACGTCACCGAAATGAGCTGGTCGAAAAAAGCTCTGCATCCTTCGAAAGTCGCGAAAGTCGGTGAAGAAGTCGACGTCGTCGTCCTGGACATCAAGCCCAGCGACCGTCGCGTTTCTCTCGGCATCAAGCAAGCGCTCCCCGATCCCTGGCTCCTCGTCGCGGATAAGTATCCAGTGGGCACCATCGTCACCGGAAAAATCCGCAACATCGCGGAGTTCGGCGCGTTCGTTGAAATCGAAGAAGGCTTTGACGGCCTCGTCCACGTCGGCGACGTAAGCTGGACGGAGCGCATCAAAAATCCGCATGAAGTTTTCAAGAAGGGTGAACCCGTCACCGCCAAGGTTTTGAAAATCGATCCGGATAATCGCCGTGTCTCCCTGGGCATCAAGCAGGTCAACGACATCTGGGGCGAATGGTTCAAGCAGCACAAAGTCGGGCAAATCGTGAAGGGCAAAGTTTCGCGCATCGCCACCTTCGGCGCTTTCGTCGAACTCGGCGATAACATCGAAGCTCTTTGCCACAACACGGAGATCGAAGAACGCAAGCGCCGCGACGAAGGCCACTCACCCATGCACCGCACCAGCACCGGTCCGCTGAAGAGCGCCGGTCCGCTCGAGCCGGGCAAGGAGTACGATTTCAAGATCATCAAGATCAGCCCGGAGACGCGCCGCATTGGTTTGAGCTACCGCGCCGCCGCCAAACAGATCGAACGCAAGGAAATCGAGCAATATCGCTCCACGTCCACGTCGAAGTCTTCGTCGACGGCGACCATCGGCGACGCGCTCAAGTCCAAGTTGTCCAGCCGTTAAGCTTTGTGGACGGTGGGCGGCGAAAGGCAGGCTTTCTTGTAACAAACCGGGCTACGCTTCCCAGGGCGCTCCGGCGGCAGGGCAATAGGGGCAGCACAATTTCATTTACCTGCGGGTCAATTTAATGATAGGAAGAGTGGCACGCGGACGTGTTACGCCCCTCTAAACCGTTTCGCACCAAGAACCTGCGGTCGCTGATACACTGGCTCTGCAACGAGGCATAGGCACGATGACCAAGCAACTGACGCTGACGAAGGCCGACCTCATCGAAGAGGTATTGCGCATTACGGAGCTCCCCCGCAAGGAGTCCGAGTCCATCGTCGAGACCATCTTCGACAGCATCATCGAGTCCCTGCAGAATGGCGACAAAATCGAGATTCGCGGCTTCGGCAGCTTCCGCACGCGCCAGCGCCGAGGCCGCATAGGCCGCAACCCCAAAACCGGTGAGAAAGTCGAAGTCCCACCCAAGAAGATTCCGTTTTTCAAGCCCAGCAAAGAACTCAAGGATTTTGTAAACACGTCAGAAGCAGCAGCCTCCGCGGGAGCGACCTCTATAGCACCGTCTTCCGGCGACGCGAAGCACCCCTAAGTAGCACAGGCACTCCTGCCTGTGCTCTTTTCGGTAGCATAGGCTTCAGCCTGTGCTCTTGGAATCTCACACGGCGCGGGCTTCACAACCCATATCGTCTTTTCGAATCTCTCGCTACTTCGGGACCGCGCGGGTGCCCCACCATCGTTTTTTGAGGGTGGGTCTTCTCTTATCCTCTCTGAATTTATCAACAATCCGTCGCCGCACCGCCGCGGGAAGCCCGTGCGACGCGCGAGCCGTTTTGCGTTATGCTGTCCGCGCAACTTTTTCCTCGAGGACGCGTGTCGATGGATTATCTCTGGACCCCGTGGCGCTACCAGTACATGGAGCAAGTAACAGCCGGCAAACAGCCTGACTGCATTTTTTGCGACGCCGTCGCGCGCAACGACGATGAAAACACGCTGATCGTCTATCGCGGCAAAAAAATCTTCGTCATCCTCAATCGTTTCCCGTACACCTCTGGCCATGTCATGATCGTTCCCTATGCGCACGTCGCCGAATTGAATTTGTGCGATGTCGACGCGCTCTCCGAGATGATGACTCTCGCCCAGCGCGTCGAGAAAGCCTTCAAAATAAACTACTCACCGGATGGCATGAACCTCGGCATGAACCTCGGCCGCGCCGCAGGCGCCGGCGTCGCCGGCCACCTCCACCTCCACGCTCTGCCACGCTGGTTCGGCGATTCCAACTTCATGACCGTGGTCGGCGAAACCCGCGTCCACCCCGAAGAACTAAAAGTCACCTATGACCGCCTCCGCAAAGCCCTAGCCGCCTAGCCATCCACAAAAACATCATTCTTGTAGGGGCGCGATTCATCGCGCCCTTCTTTGCCTTTCTTCTCTGCGCTCTCTGTGATCTCTGTGTTAAGAGATCCTTCCACTTCAACGCAGAAATCCAAGTGAACGACGCGACCCTGTAAGTTGCGATGTTTGGACGCTTAAACTTTTAAACCTTGAACTCTTGAACATGTTCTTCTGTCAGCCGTCGGCTGTAAGCTGTCAGCTCCTTTCTGCGCTAGACTACTCCCACCCATGAATCTCGATCTAACCGAAGAACAATCCCTCCTCCAAAAAACCGTCCGCGAATTCGCCGAATCCGAAGTCCGCCCACTCGCCAAAGAACTCGACGAAACCGGCCACTTTCCCCGTGCTACTTTCCAGAAAGCCGCCGAACTCGGCCTCACCGGCATCGCCATTCCCGAATCCGAAGGCGGCGCCGGCTTCGATCACATCGCCTACACCATCGTCATCGAAGAAATCTCCCGTTGCTGCGCCTCCACCGGGGTCATTCTCTCCGTCCAAAATTCTCTCTACTGCGATCCCATCCACCGCTACGGCTCGCCCGAACAAAAAAAGAAATTCCTCGAACCCTACGCCCGCGGCGAAAAAATCGGCTGCTACGCCCTCACCGAACCACAAGCCGGCTCCAACGCCGCCGCTCTGCAAACCAAAGCCATCCTCCGCGGCGACAAATACATTCTCAACGGCACCAAAGCCTGGATCACCAACGGCGGCGCCGCCGACGCCGCCATCGTCTACGTCAACACGCATCCCGAAAAAGGCGAAAAAGGCATCACCGCGCTAGTCGTGGAAAAAGGCACGCCCGGCTTCAAAACCGGCAAGGAAGAAAAAAAACTCGGCATCAGCGCCACCGCCTGCTGCGAATTAATTTTCACTGACTGCGAAGTCCCCGCCGCCAACCGCATCGGCAACGAAGGCGAAGGCTACAAAGTCGCGCTCTCCACGCTCGACGGCGGCCGCATCGGCATCGCCGCCCAAGCCACTGGCATCGCCCAGGGCGCTTTCGAAGCCGCCCACAAATACTCCCAGGAGCGCCTCGCCTTCGGCCATCCCATCTCGCAATTCCAAGCCATCCAATTCATGCTCGCCGATATGGCCACCGACCTCGACGCCGCCCGCCTCCTGGTCCGCAAAGCCGCCTGGAAACAAGACACCGGCGCCCGCTTCAGCATGGACGCCGCCATCGCCAAACTTTTCGCCAGCGAAATGGCCACCCGCGTCACCCACAAAGCCATCCAAATCCACGGCGGCAACGGCTACTCCCGCGAATATCCCGTCGAGCGCAACTACCGCGACGCCCGCATCACCGAAATCTACGAAGGCACCACCGAAATCCAGCGCCTGGTCATCTCCTCCTGGGTTCTCCGCTCTTAGGAAAATGGCAGTGAGAAAAGTTATCTACGCGATTCTCGTCGGCCTTGCCCTCATGACACTAGCGTTCTGGGTATTGAAGCTCGACAACGAACACATTTACACCGCTCGCAACGACATCTACGCGTATCTCTCTAAAATAGGTCTGTGCTTGCTCTTCCTGGCCTTTGCAATTTTGGTCACAATTTCTGCATATCTTTCGCGAAAGCTTCGAGCGGCCACCGCCCTTCTCACCGGAATCGCCATGTTGGCTCTGGCCGCCGGAGCTTTGACCGTAGTGTCTCCCATAGTCAACGTACATTCCTGGACGTTTACACTCCTTGTTGTGCCGCTGACCATGTTCTTGTCCGGAGCTTGGCTCTTTGTCGTCGGAGCCGTCCGCTGGACCATACTCAGGTTTCGACGACCGCTGCCGGAATAACCGGCGCATCTGTAGCGTCGCCCTTTAGGGCGTCATCCTCCTAGGATGACCGTATCCTTTACGCGTGTGTACGCCTAGGTGTACACTGCTCTATAGGAACGACCATCATGCCCACTATCAAAGTAGGTGTCCGCGAATTCCGCGAACGCATCGCCAGCTTCCTCGAATCCGACACTCCGGTTGCCGTTACCCGCCGCGGCGAAACTCTAGGAGTGTACGTCCCCACCCGCCGCAAACGCCCAAGGACCGCTGACCTCTCGGAACTAAAGGCCGCCGCCGACCGTCTGGCCAAAGCCCTAGCCGACGTAGACGAAGAGGAGTTCGTCGCTGAGTTCAAGGAATTCCGTCGCCGCAACAGAACCGCCGCCCGCCGAAATGTATGATCGTCCTCGACGCGAACATTCTTATCCGCGCCATTCTCGGCCACCGCGTTCGCGAACTCATCGACAGCTATTCCTCTAAGGGCATTCGTTTCTTCGCCCCAGACGTCGCCTTTGAAGACGCGCATAGGTACCTGCCTCATTTTGCCAAAAAGCGGAACAAACCCCAGGCTGATCTCACCGAAGCCCTCGAATACCTCCGCAGCCTGATCGAGCCAGTAACACCTGAGCTCTATGGAGTCTTTGAAACCGAAGCCCGTCAGCGACTGCGCGGCCGTGACGAAAGCGACTGGCCGGTTCTCGCCTCGGCTCTCGCCCTCGCCTGTTCCATCTGGACCGAGGACGCCGATTTCTTCGGCACCTGTGTCGCTGTCTGGACTACGACTCGAGTTGAGATCTTTCTCAAGCAGCAAGCCCGGACGCCGGGCTCCGCCGAGGAATGACCCACTCAGGCCGAACGCCGCAATCCGTCGATAGCAAAGTGTTAAGCATGCTGTCGCGTACCTCAGCGCCAAGTGTGCCGGTTTTTGGCGTGGTACACGTCCGCCGCATGGACGCGCTCTGAATCAAGCACTTCACAACTTCTCAAGCAAAGCTCACTTTCCCTGAGCCGCATCCAATCTCAAGAACCGCGCCGCATTGTTGTACAAAATGTCGCGCTTCTGCTGAGTCGTCAGGTAATCCGCGTTCTGGATGATGCTGATCGAATACGCCATCAACTTGGGCCAAAGCAGTTGGTCGGTTCCGAACATCACGCGGTCCTCGAATCCGGCATCGACCAGCCGCTCGATATAGCGATTCACTTCCTTGATGGGATAGCTCCAGATCAGTCCTGCAACGTCCACGTAAACGTGCGAATTCGCCTGTAGCAGCGTAAGCATCTCTTCGATCATCGGATATCCGGCGTGCATCACTTGCACCCGCAGTTTCGGGTGCCTCGCCAAGAGTTCCTCGAACAGCAGCGGGTTCCCCATCGAGCCGCGGAATTTTGGTGACGTAATGTTTGCGCGCCCTGAGCCGCCCGTCCCCATATGAACCGCCACGGGAATATCCAGCTCCTCCGCGAGCGCAAAGTACGCATCGACCGACGGATCGCTTGGTGAAATGCCCTCATATTGGAGCCCAATCTCGCCCATCACTTTGAAGCCGCCGCTCGTGAAGTCTCTTCGTAGCTCTTCGAGCGCCACGTGCTGGCCCGTCCCCATCCCGCCCGTGAACGACGTGCCCGGGATAATCCTCGCCGGCGCCGCGTCTTTCCATTTCTGCACGCTCTTCGGATCGCCAAAAACAACCGCCGTCACGTTCAGCCGCTCCATCTCCGCGAGAACATCCTTCATATATTCGCCCGGCGCAGACGGATAAAGCGCCGGCGTGCACGGCTCTTTCACCCAACCAAACGGCTCCTCCTTCCCCTTAGGATCGGATGCCGTGAACTTCGACGTGTTGGGGCACATCGGTGCGACGCCAGGAAAGTTTCCGTCCATCGCGTGCACGTGCACATCAATCACCGGCGGAGCTTTCCCCTCCGTGTTCTGTGCAAGAGAGATCGTTGAACAGGATGAGAGAAGTACAGCACAAGACAAAACTCTCCAGCGGTGGCCTGAGGACATTGAAAATCTCCTTGTTTGCGCAATTACGTAACTTCGATTCGTCAGATGTATACCACAGCTTCAGTATGCGCGCGGGTTGCGATGCGATAATCGAGCGCGAGTCCGAAACCTGGCGGTCGTGACGCGAGTCTCAAGCACATACAGACAAGAGAGCCTTTCCGCTTAGGCTGGCGGTTGCCAAAACTACGCACAAGGCAGTAAGTTACTTCCGCTCAACACGCAAAAGGAGAATCCTCCGTGCCCGAAAATAAAATTCCGACTCCCGTCGAAAAGATGATTGAGACGCCGCAGCCCCCCATCAGCCGCCGCAGCGTAATTTGCGGCGCCGCGACGCTCGCCGGCACCGTTGCCGCCTCCGCGGTATTGCCGTCGCCTCTCGCCGGTGCCGCCCAGAAAAAGAGTTCGGCCGAAGCCTCATCCAAACCTCCCATCATCGCCAGCGACGAAAACGCAATCGTAGAAACCACCGCCGGAAAAGTCCGTGGCTACACCCGCAACGGCATTTATACCTTCAAAGGAATTCCTTACGCGGCGAGCACCGCTGGAAAAGCGCGTTTCCTACCCCCAACGAAGCCAACTCCATGGACCGGCGTTCGCAGTTCCATGCAATACGGCTACGTCTGTCCGCAGGGTCCGCGCGCGGGCTGGGCCAACGACGAAGAGGCTTGGATGTTTTCCTGGGACGATGGCATTCCAAACGAAGACTGCCTGCGCGTCAACATCTGGACTCCCGCCAACGACAATAAAAAGCGCCCGGTGATGGTTTGGCTTCACGGCGGCGGCTTCCAGGCAGGTTCGGGGCAGGAGTTGAAGTCCTACGACGGCGAGCGATTAAGCCGGCGCGGCGATGTAGTAGTGGTGAGTCTCAATCACCGTATCGGAGTGCTCGGCCATCTGAACCTCGCCGCCTACGGCGAGCCCTATGCCAACTCGGGAAATCTTGGAATGCTCGATCTCGTCGCCGCTCTCGAATGGGTCCGCGACAACATCGCAAATTTTGGCGGCAATCCCGGCAACGTCACCATTTTTGGTCAATCCGGCGGTGGAGGAAAAGTTAGCACGCTTATGGTGATGCCCGCGGCCAAGGGGCTGTTTCATCGCGCCATCGTACAAAGCGGCTCCATGGCGCGAGTCGCTAGCATGGAACGCTCCGCCAAAATCGCCGCCGACCTTCTCGCCGAACTTGGATTGGACGGCTCGCAAGTCAGCCAACTCCAGGATTTGTCTTATCAAAAATTAGTCGAGGCCGGCGGCGCCGTCCAGCGCAAGAACGCGCGCGTCGGCTTGCCCAACATTCGCAGAATGGCTGAGACCCTGGTCTGGGCTCCGGTTATCGACGGCACTGTCGTTCCTCGCCATCCTTTTGATCCAGACGCTCCCGAAATCTCCGCGCAAGTCCCCATGCTGGTGGGAACAGTGCTGAACGAATTCGTCAACGGAATCGGTCATCCCGAATACGAAGTTATGACCATCGACGAAGTCAAGAAACGCGTCGGCGATATGTACGGTGAAAAGAGCGCGCAGATCATTGAAATTTTCCAGCAAGCTCATCCGAAAGAAAAACCGTTCGATATTCTTTCCAGGATCGCCGCGTCCAGCGTTCGCCAGGCAGCAGTGACGCAATGCGAGCGCAAAGCCGCGCAAAGTGCTGCGCCCGCATATTTGTACTGGTTCACCTGGAAGACCCCGATACTGGATCGCAGGCCGCGCGCATTCCACTGCGCCGAACTCGCCTTTTGTTTCGACAATGCCGAGCGCTGCGAAAACATGACCGGGAACGGCCCAGAAGCCCAGCATCTCGCTGCCCAAGTCAGCGAAGCGTGGATTCACTTTGCTCGCACCGGCAATCCAAATCACGCCGGGATTCCTTCCTGGCCCGCCTTCACCGCCGAAAAGTGCCCCACTTTGATCTTCGACGCGCCTTGCGAAATGAAAATCAATCCCGACACCGCCGAACGCAAAGCCACCGAACAAACGTAGCGCCGAGCGCGGGAGTAGCGTAACGTGCGCAGAGCATCTGTTGCGCTTGCCGGGAAAAATCAACAGGGAGGAAATCGGATGGAACTTCGCAGGGTTTTAAAACCAATCATTGGGTGCGTGAGTTCTTTTTTGCTCATGGGTCTAGCTGTTGCGGCGCAGACACCTTCCAAGGTGCTTTTGATCCTGGAGAAAAATGGCACTCAGCTCAACCTCATCGATCCCGTGAGCTTGAAAACACTGGCAAAGATCCCGGCGGGCCAGGACCCCCACGAGGTAATTGCGTCGGACGATGGCAAGCTGGCTTTCATCTCGAACTACGGCGGAGCGCAAAGCTCCCTGCACATGATCTCGGTAATCGATCTGGTAGCCCGGAAGCCGCTGGCCCCTATTGATCTGGGCGCGCTGCACGGCACGCATGGATTGGACTTCGCCGGTGGCGAACTTTATTTCACTGCGGAGACCAACAAGGTCATCGGTCGTTACAATCCATCGACGAAAGCAATCGACTGGGTCATGGGCACCGGCCAGGATCGGACCCACATGGTCTGGGTGGCTCCAAGTCTGGACAAAATTGTAACGTCCAACGTCAGCTCCGCGACCATCAGCATTATCGAATTGCTTTCGCAGCCTAACATGGGATTCGGGCCGCCACCCGGTGCAACGCCTCCTCCAGGTGCGCCGCAAGGCGGACCACCCCCGGGCGGCGGCAACCAGAAATCGTGGGAAGTCACGAACATTTCAGTGGGCCGGGGCTCCGAGGGATTCGATGTCTCGCCTGATGGCAAGGAAATATGGACGGGCAACGCGCAAGACGGCACGGTGAGCGTCATTGACTTCGCCAGCAAGAAAGTAACTCAGACCATCCCGATTTCGGTCAAAGGCGCAAACCGGCTGAAGTTCACCCCGGACGGAAAGCTCGTGCTGGTTTCTGGCTTGGGAATGTTCGGACCCGGCGCGGCCCCCTCCGCCGCTAATCTTGTGGTGCTCGATGTTGCTAGCCGCAAAGAAGTGAAGCAGCTGAGTCTGGGCGGCGGCGCGGCCGGAATTCTTGTGGACCCCGACGGCTCCCGCGCCTTCGTAGCCGTAAGCGGCGGGAACAAAGTCGTCATAGTGGATCTGAAGACCCTCGCCGTAATAGGAGAAATCGCCCCACTAGGGCAACCCGACGGCATGGCCTGGGCCGTGAGGAAATAGCGCCTCAGGAGCACAGGCACTCTTGCCTGTGCTCTCGCCTGCACTCTTGCCCGTGCTCTCGGCTGGCTCTTGCGCGCACTCTTGCCCGTGCTCTTGTCAATCACCACGCCACCCGCCCTCCGCTCCAGTTGACGTTCCGCGGAATTCTAAGCAACATCCTTCTCGCACAATTCAGCCGCAATCCTTCCAGCTCATGGAGCCATCATGTCTCAATTTCCTAGCTTCGATCTCTCCGGCCAAGTCTCTCTCGTCACCGGAGCTGCCCGCGGCCTCGGCCGCGCCATCTCTCTCGCCTTGGCCAACGCCGGCTCCGACATCGCTCTCGGCTTACGCGACGTTAGCTGCGCGTCCGATCTCGTCCGCGAAATTCAGTCCATGGGCCGCAAGGCTTTGCCTCTTCAAATGGACGTCACCGACCTCGCGCAAATCTCGGGCGCCATTCAAAAAGCTGCGGATCATTTCGGAAAGCTGGACATTCTCGTCAACAACGCCGGCAACGGCACTAGCGGCCTCGCGCTCGACGTCAACGAACACGACTTCGACCTCACGCTGGCTCTAAATTTGAAGTCCACTTTTTTCGCCAGCCAGGCTGCCGCAAAAATCATGATGCGCCAAAAGGGTGGACGCATCATCAATATGAGTTCGCAAGCCGCATTCGCCGCATTGCCCACCGAATCCGTCTACTGCGCCAGCAAAGCCGCGGTTTCGCACCTCACAAAATGTCTCGCCGTCGAGTGGGGTCCGCACAACATCACCGTGAACGCCGTCGCTCCCACGTTCATCGCCACTCCCGGCACCGACGAAGCGCTCTCCGACCCCGCATTTCGCGCCGATGTCATCGAGCGCATCGCCGCCCTCCACCGCATCGGCGAACCCGTCGAAGTCTCCGGCGCCGTCGTCTTCCTAGCCTCCCCCGCCGCCTCCCTAATCACCGGCCACACCATCGTCATCGACGGCGGCTGGACCGCCCGCTAACTCTCGCCGCAAATCCGTCACGACGCGAGCGCCGTAGGCGCGTTACACCTTAACCGAGCCCGCAAGGGCTGGGAAGCCTCGACCTCCCAGCAAGCACCGTAGGTGCGCCATACGTGGGACGACCTCAGGCCTGTTGCGGTTGGCGTCATACCGCATTGTGTCGCACCTACGGTGCTCGGGAATCGTACGTTCGTTAGGTTCCCAGCCCCTACGGGCTGGGCTAACATGCCCAAATCCCCGCGCTCACCCAAATACAAATTTCGGATCAAACTCCACTCCATGCTTCTTGAGCAACGCCACGAACTCCGTCTCAAAATTCATCTTCCGATGATGCGCCTCCTGATTCTGTATATACCGCACCACGGTAGGCACAACCGACGCGCTCACACTAAACGCCCCATAGCCCTGCTGCCACGAAAACTTGAATCCCTGCTCGTGTGCCCATCGCGACGAATTCGCCTTGATCGTCGCCACAGCTTTAGCCAGCGTCAAGGTAGGCGGAATCTGCACCAAAAAATGCGCATGGCCCGCCACGCCTTCAATCGCGTGCACAAAAATTCCCTCGTTCTTGCAGATCCCCGCAGCGTAAGCCCAAAGCCGCGCTCGAAACTCCGCCGGTATAGCCGCCTGCCCCCCCTTAGTCCCGAACAACACATGCACCACATTCTGCACATAACTATGAGCCAAGCCTCTCCCCCTTCTTCTCCCATCTCCGCATCACAAGTCACATCCCAAGCGCGCAAGCGCGTCACAAGTTAACCCAGCGCGTAAGCGCTGGGTTAAGGCCCGCATCCTATTCCGAGCGCCGTTGGCGAGCCACGCTCCCTCGAACCGCGATGACCATGCGGGGGTACCCCCTGTTTTTTTGTAAGCGTTGCATCTAAAGGATTTAACTTTTACATAATGAATCCAGATGCCAATAGTGGCGGATAGTTGGAGAAACATTAGTTCTGAAGCGGATAAGCTGAGGATGCGGAGTCTGCTGAACGGATCATTCGATATGGCGGCGCGAGTTGACCTAATCGCTGAAGCCACGGAGTTCGCCGCGAAGGGCGGCGGAACACCCCACGCCGCGTGTTTTGCGCAAAGAGCGCGGAAGAATATGAAACGGGAAGGGTTACTGTATTTCGCTGCGCAAAAGAGTGCATAAGAATATGAAAACAAAGAAGTAGGTGAGTTGGAGGTAGACGACGGCGAGTGCGTGGGGAGCGGTGCGGTCTGGCCGCGTCGAATCACGGGAAATGGTAACAGTAATCGTAATTACTGTCAAGGTATAGTACCGTAGTTTTATCATTCGAACGTGAGATGCGGAAATGGAGTTGCTAGAAGGAGTTGGCGGGAATTTTGTAGTTTGATAAGACGGGAAGAGCGCGAGGTCAGGCCGGCGTCTGGCGCAATTCAAAACCCGCAGCCGCTGCCCGCTCCGAGACTATCGGCTGTGAGCTGTCGGCTACCCGGTTCCCGGTATATCCTGTCACCGTGCTTGATCTGGACTGCGGTCTCGAATTCGATCCCGAGCGCGCGGAGGGAGATTTTTTTCCTGCCCTGCCGCCCAAACCCGCCGTCTGTCTGATTGAATCGCGGGCGGAAAACGCCGAACCATTTCTGATTCGCACGCAGGATTTGCGCCGGCGATTGCAGCGAATCCTGGGCCCTGCCGATCCAACGAGCAAGCGCCTCAATTTGCGCGAACTCACGAGCGGCATTCGCTACCGGCTCACTGGCTCCGCGCTCGAACAATTCTTCACTTACTACCAGCACGCCAAACTTCTTTTTCCGCAGCGCTATCGCAAACTCACGCGTCTGCGTCCGCCCGCCGTCTTGAAAATCAGCCTGCGCACTGCCTATCCGCGCTGCTACGTCACGCGCCGCATCGCGGTGGACGAAACCGGCGCACCCACCGCCGGCGCTTACTACGGCCCGTTCCCTTCCCGAAAATCCGCGCTCGCTTTTTCCGAGCAGGCGCTCGATCTCTTTAAAGTGCGCCGCTGTCAGATTAAAATCCGCCGCGACCCTACTTTCCCCGGCTGCATCTATTCCGAAATGAAAATGTGCCTTGCGCCCTGCTTTGCCGGATGCACCAAAGAGGAATACGACGCCGAAGTCCAGCGCCTGGTACAGTTCCTCGACACCAAGGGCAACTCGCTTCGCGCCACCATCGAAGACGACCGCGAACGCGCCAGTACGGACCTCGATTTCGAGCGCGCCGCGCTGCTTCACAAGCGCATCGAAAAGCTGGACGAAGCGTTGCGCTTCCGTCCCGAACTCGCCCGCCGCATCGCCGATCTCGACGCCGTCATTCTCCAGCGCGCCGCCGAAGACCAATCCATCGGCGTCTACGGCATCCATGGTGGACGCCTTGCGGAGCCGTTCTTCCTACGCTTCGCGGAAATCGCCAGCCAGCCGCGCTCCGCGGAACATATTTTTAAGGACTATCTCGAAGGCAACACAGAAACCACGCAAAACGGCGAGAAGCCCGCTGCGACAATCTCGACGAACCCCGCCGGATCCGGGCAAAGTGAAGATGTTCCTCCGGTGCGGTCCGCGTCTGCCGTCCGCGAAGAGCTCAGCGAACATCTCGCGCTCATCTCCCGTTGGTTCTACAGCAATCCTCGCGACGGCGAGATTTTCTTTCGCGAAAAAGACTGGCCATACCGTAAGATTCTCCGGGCCTGTTCGCGCCTCCTCAATCCGAAGGCGGAGGAACCGCCAACAAACAAGCCCGCCGCGAGCGGCAATCCACCGCCGCCTTGACGATTTTGACTTTGTGGGGCACGGCATGCCGTACCCGTCTTTGTAGTGGCGCAGCATGCTGCGCAGGTCTTAACGGATCCGGCCCGTCGCCTTTGTAGGGGCACGATTCATCTTGCCCTCTTTGAGATTGCGCAGCATGCTGCGCGACTACAAACACGATTCGCGATCCAAAAGGAAATTATGACCACATCCGCCACACTCGAAGCCACAAAACGCTACGCCAACCGCTTCGCCGGACGTGCCGCTGACGGCCACTTCCGCGAAACGCAAGGCCTGGTGGTGTCGTCACTCGGCATCGGCACATATCTCGGCCAGCCCGATCCTAAAGTGGACGCGAGCTACACCGCGTCGGTCGTCGCTGCCGCCGAAAATGGCATCAACTTCATCGACGCCGCAATCAACTACCGCTTCCAGCGCAGCGAACGCAGCATCGGCTCAGCGATCAAACAACTTGCGACCAAAGGGTTCTCCCGCGAAGAGCTTGTGGTTTGCACGAAAGGCGGCTACCTAACTCCCGATGGCTCGATGCCCGAGGAACCGACCGAATATTTTCTTCACGAATACATCCGGCCCGGCATCTTCACGCCGAAAGACATCGTCGCGGGCAGCCACTGCATGACCCCGCGCTTCCTGGAAAATCAGCTCGGGCGCAGCCTGCGCAATCTGGAACTCGACTGCATCGACGTCTATTACCTGCACAATCCGGAAACGCAGCTCACCGAAGTCTCCCGCCCGGATTTTCTCGAGCGCGTGCGCGATGCGTTCATCTATCTGGAGTCCGCCGCCGACGCCGGCAAAATTCAGTTCTACGGAATGGCCACGTGGAATGGCTTTCGCCAGGACGCCAAAGCGCGAGACGCCATGCAGCTCGCCGAATTCGCGCAAATCGCCACGGACATCGCCGGCGAAAAGCACCGTTTCCGTTTCATTCAACTTCCTTTCAACCTGGGAATGACGGAAGCGCTTACGCTCGGCAACCAATCCATCGGCGGCCGCGACCGCACTGTGATGGAGGCCGCAAGCGAACTGGGAATCACGCTGGTCGCCAGCGCGTCACTTCTGCAAGGCCAGGTCGCGCGCAATTTACCTGTGTTCGTAGCCCAAGCGCTTGGCCTCGAAAACGACGCGGAGCGCGCGCTGCAGTTCGTAAGGTCGTCGCCGGGAATCACAACGGCTCTGGTAGGAATGTCGCACGTCGAGCACGTCATCGCGAACGCAAAGCTTGTGGGTGTTGCGCCCGCCACGGTGGATCAATTCACCCAACTTTTCACGCGCGGCGAGAGCGCTTGAACGGATTGGCATAATCGCGGCCGGCTTCGGAGGGAGGGGCAAGCCCCTCCCCTACAACCTTAATTCCGAGAGCCACGCGGAGATGGCTCGATCGACTTGATCGAGCTTTCCCACAAAAAAATGATCAGCCGCTTCGACAACGACAACTTTGTTCTCCCCCGGCAGCGACGCAACCATGCTCTTCAACTTTCCCGCATCCCCAAACTGGTCATCCTCGCCGTGCACAAATAGCTTCGGTTTTTCACACTTCGACAAGTATGAAAAGTCCGCGTTGTTCACCGGCGCTCCGAGGCCAATCATCGAAGTGACTCGCTCATCTTCGCAGCCCACGCGAAGCCCTACCCAGCATCCAAAACTAAATCCCGCAACGAGCAGCGGAATATTCGGAAATTCCGCCGCAAGAAAATCCAGTGCTGCGCGGACATCCTCGCGCTCCCCTGCGCCAAGATCATGCTTGCCTTCGCTCAAACCCGTTCCGCGAAAATTGAAACGAAGCACGGGTAGTCCAAGCGCGTCCAGCGATTTCGCCGCTTGATAGACCACCTTGTTGTGCATCGTTCCGCCGAACAGCGGATGCGGGTGGCAAACGGCCGCAGCCATCCGCGGCGAATCCGCGCTGGGGCGCCACAGTATGGCTTCAAGTCGACCGGCGGGTCCTGCGAGAAAAAAATTTCGAGATTCGTGCCTTGTGCTCATAAGTTGAATTAAAAGAAGGGCAAGTTTACCGCATGACGAACAAAAGTCCGAACTCCCCGGCGCCGAGTAGGAGTAACAGTACTAGTTCAATTACGAGGTACCGCAAAGTATACGGTTTGGCCAAAAACCGCGTACTAGGACGTAATTTCTTGAGTTTCGCGTTGCAGTTTGCCGGTGCCGATGTTAGCTTTCGTTGAAATTCCAGCCCGAGTGGAGGAGTAATGAGCGACGGGGCCGACCGCCGCGAAGCGCGGCGTTTTAACATGACGCTACCGCTGCGCGTGCTTCCGCACGAGCCGCATGGATCCGAACTCACGGCGCAAACCCGGGACGTCAGTTATCGCGGTCTCTACTTTCTCGCCGAAAAAGATTTTCCGGTCGGCAGCGAAATCGAATTTGTGATTACGTTGCCGGAGCAGGTGACGCAATCCGGCGACGTGAATATCCGCTGCCTCGGCCAGATTGTGCGCGTCGAGCCCACTTCGAACGGGCGTTTGGGAATTGCCGCCAAGATTGAACGCTACGAATTCATGCCCGCCACAGCTTCCGCTGCGTAAGTTGCGTCGGTTCCCCGCTATTAACGGGCGCGGCGCCAGTTCCGAATCCATTTTCCGATCGATCTTTCGTGGTAATTTCTGACACTCGCCTGGAGGCGCGATCGGCGAGTACAATGACGTGGGTCGGCCGATCCGCGAATAGCGGTCGATGCCCGCTTCTCCGCGAGGGAAATTATGTATCACTATGACGCGAGTATTGCGCTCGAAGAATTGAAAGAAGATGCGCTACTGCCGCATCCGGTCAGGCTGCGCGACATGATTCTGCGCACGCAACTGGGGCCGGAAGAGGCGAAGCTGCTGAACCACGAATTCCAAGATTATCTAACGCGTTTTGGCGAGTTGCAAAACGTGGCGCGCGGAGTGCTCGAAAAAATTGCCGCGGGGCGCCGCAAGGCTTCGTGATGCGCTCCGGCAAAATCGGAGTTCGGCGCGGATGAAAGCGAAACCGCGCGTTCTGCTCTTGTCCGCTTCTTCCGGCGCGGGACACGTCCGGGCGGCGCAAGCTCTTGAAAAGGCGTTTGCCGCCCGCGGCGATTGCGCCGTGGAACACATCGACACAATCGAATACGTCAGCAAACTTTTTCAGCGCGTTTATGACAAGGCTTACATTTCCATGGTGCGGCGCGCGCCGGAAATGATGGGCTTGCTGTACGACCGCCTCGATCAGCCCTGGCACCATCCGCGGCGGCGCCTGGCCATGGATCGTCTGAACACTGGACCGATGATTCGAATGCTTAAGCGGGTGCAGCCGGATTTGTGCGTGGCTACTCATTTCCTGGCGGCTGAAATTGTGGCCTGGCTGATCGCCAAACGAAAATTGAGCGCGCACAATGCGATTGTTGTGACCGATTACGACGTGCACGCCATGTGGCTTTGCCGCACGGTCGATCGCTACTACGTGGCCATCGATGAAGCGGCTGAATATTTGGCGCGCATCGGCGTACCGCGCGAGAAATTGCGCGTTACGGGAATTCCGGTTGATCGACTCTTTGCCAAGCCTCTGGATCGCGGAGAAGCGCGGCGCACGCTCGGTCTTGATCCGAGTGCGCCAGTGATTTTGATTTCTGCTGGCGGCTACGGCATCGGTCCGGTCGAGCAGCTTGTGAACGACCTGCTGGCACTTCAGCGGCCATGGCAGATTGTTGCGATCGCGGGCAAAGCAGAAAAAGTTCGTAAGCACCTTGACGACATTTCTCGCGATGCGGGCAAACTTTCTGGCGGCGCATCCCGACTCGTTCCCGTGGGCTTCACGACGGATATGGACAAGTACATGGCTGCGGCTGATCTTCTCGTTGGAAAGGCTGGCGGCCTCACCACCTCGGAAGCGCTTGCGCGCGCGTTGCCAATGGCATTGATCGAGCCTATTCCCGGGCAGGAAGAGCGCAACGCAGATCACTTGCTCGAGGCTGGAACCGCGATTCGCTGCAACAATTTGCCGGCGGCGGCGTGGAAAATCGCGGGATTACTGGACGATCCGACGCGCCTCGGAAGAATGCGGGAAGCTGCACGAACCATGGGCAAGCCAGACGCGGCAGCAGCCATCGCCGAAGATGCTCTAAGGCTGGTAGACTGACGTGGCCATAAAACGACGCAAGTTTTAGTTTTCGCATCTATAAGGGTTGCTGAACAAGAGTCCCCATGCGACGCAACACACTTTTGATCGATGCCGACGACACGTTGTGGGAGAACAACGTGTTTTTCGAAAAGCTGATCGAGGATTTCATCACCCTCGTTGAGCCGTGTGGCTACACGCGCGCGTACATTCGCCATATCCTCAATGAAACAGAACGGAAAAACATACGGCAGTACGGGTACGGCGTGAGAAGTTTCGGCCGTTCGCTTGAGGAAACCTATCTGAAGCTCGCGGACCAGATGGTGCGCCGCGAAACGCTGGCGCAAATTCATGGCCGCGTCATGGAATTGGAGCGCACGCCACCGAAAATTCTCGATGGAGTTCCGGAGACGCTGGCTTACCTTACCGAGCGGCACCGTCTGATTTTATTTACAAAAGGCGAGCCCGCCGAACAAGCTGCGAAGGTAGAACGTTCCGGGCTGCAGGGATTTTTTGAGTTCATTGAAATCGTGGGCGAAAAAGATCCCGAGACTTACGGCGGTTTGGTGCGCAAGTATAAAATCGTTAAGTCGCACGGCTGGATGATTGGTAACAGCCCGCGAAGCGACATTAATCCCGCCTTGAAGATTGGACTTAATGCTGTCTACATCCCTCACCAGCATACCTGGCAGCTCGAACATGAACCCGTTATGGCGGGAGCGGGAAAACTCGTCATCGTTCCGGCGTTTCGCGAGCTGCGCGGGCACTTTTAGTTCTACCTGTTGATCCTCGGCGAATATCGAGTCGTGCTGGTCGCTTCTAATAGCGGCAGCAGAGCTGCCGCACTCCAAATGGATGTTTCCAATTTGGATGTTGGATACGATTGGGCTTGGGGGGAGTCTAAGCTTGTCTAGGCCACGCACAGGAGGGCTTTATGGCAACGCCTGGTATTTCCACAAGTATCGATTGGCGGCAGGAATGGTTTGAGTTCGAGGACGCAACATACCTGAATCTTGCGGGGCAGTCACCGATGCCGAAGGTCTCGCTGCGCGCACTGCAGGCGGCGCAGGAGTGGAAGAAATTTCCGCATCACAAGCCGGACTCGAGTTTTTTCGAGGTGCCTAACCGGATTCGCGCGTCGATTGCGAAACTTATTGGCGGCAAAGCGGAGGAAGTCGCGATCACCACTGGTGCGACCACAGGCATGGCGGCGGTTGCGTATGGTCTCACCTGGAAGCCGGGCGACGAAATCATTACCGCGAAGGGCGAGTTTCCGCTGCAGTACACGGTTTGGAAACCGATGGAAGAGCGCGAAGGCGTAAAACTGAAAATTGTTGCGCCGCGCGAAAGATTTATCTCCGCTGATGATTTGCTGGCAGCGCTGACGCCGAGGACTCGCCTCGTGTCCGTGAGCCTGGTGCGATTCGATGATGGCTCGTTGCTGGATGCGGTGCGCGTAGCTGAAGCGTGCCATGCGCAGGGCGCTTTGCTTTTGCTCGACGCCAGCCAGTGTTGCGGCACGGTGCCGATGGATGTTGAGAAGCTAGGTGCGGATTTTATCGTGTGCGCTGGATACAAAGGGCTGCTCAGTCCATTTGGCACGGGATTTTTCTGGGCCAAGAGCGAGCACATAGCCAACATGCGGCCGGCGCCGTTTTATTGGATGGCTGTGGCCGGCGCCGACAATTTTGCTTCGCTCAATTTCGACAATCCGAAGCCTGCTCCCGCGGCGAAGCGCTGGGACACCGCGGAGCCAGCCAGCTATTTCAATTTCAATCTGGTAGCGATGGATGTTTCCACGGATTTTGTCGTGCGCGTGGGGCCTGAAACTGTGGCGAAACACAATCGGGCGCTGATCGATCTGATGTACCAACGCCTGCCGAAAGACCGCTGCGTTCCAGCGAGTCCCCTGGAATGCGGCACGCCGAGGCGCCTACGGATGCTTCGCGGCACGGACTCCGGAAAAGACAGCCGAGCTTTATCAGAAATTGCGCGGCGAAAATATTATCGTGAGCCTGCGCGAAGGAAACATTCGCGTGTCTCCACATCTTTACAACTCGGAACGCGACATCGACCGGCTGATTGCGGTGGTGATCGCATGACCACAGAACACACATGGCCCCGAATCGCCGTGGTAGGAGCCGGCGCGGTTGGCGGCTACTTCGGCGGAATGCTGGCGAGGGCCGGCGCGCCAGTGATGATGATTGGCCGGGCCGCGTTTGTCGAAGCGGTGGAGAAGAACGGGCTTTTTCTCGACACGGTGCAATTCAAGGAGAGCGTGCGCGTTGAGGCTTCGACCGAGTTGAGCGATGTTCGGGGCGCGGAGGTCGTTCTTTTTTGCGTGAAGACGACCGACAATGCAGCGACGTCGCGCGCGCTCGCGCCGTTGCTGGCCCCCGGCGCGATTATCGTTAGCATGCAGAATGGCGTGGACAACGCGGAACAGATTCGCGCGGCATCGGGGATCGACGCGCTCTCCGCGGTGGTTTATGTGGCGGCGGCCGTTCCGGAACCAGGGCACGTGAAGCATGCGGGACGCGGCGATCTCGTGGTGGGGCCGCGGAATCCGCAGAGCGAACGATTCGCCGCGATGTTCGAACGCGCCGGCGTCAACTGCCGCGTTGCGGACAATATCGAAGGCGAACTTTGGACCAAGCTGACCTGGAATTGCGCGCTGAACGCCGTTTCGGCGCTGGGCCGCGCGACGTACGGGCAGATTGCGGCAAGTCCCGATGCGCGAAAGCTGGTGGAAGCGGCGGTCTACGAACTGCTGGCGGTTGCAAAGGCGGCGGGTGTGCATCCGCCAGGGTTTGAGGACCCGCAGGTGGCGCTGGCGGGATCGTTCAAGATCGCCACGCAACTGGCCGGGGCGTACTCTTCCACGGCGCAGGACATGATGCGCGGGAAGCGTACGGAGATTGATTCTTTGAATGGCTACATCGCGCGGCGCGGCGCGGAGCTTGGCGTGCCGACACCGGTCCATCATGCGCTTTATACTCTCGTGAAACTTGCGGAAGGCGCGGCAGCTTCACCTCGTTCGTAGTGGGTCAGTCTCCGATTATCCGACTAATCCACACTTGGCGACCTTTTTCCCACCGAATTGATAGATTGCCTACTTCTGGGGAGATTCCGAATCGTTGCTTTGATTCGCCGAGAATCAGAATCTGTGACGTCGAAAATGAAATTCTCGATTGCGTTGGGATTATTTATTGGCGGACTCGTGTGTTTTGTTATCTTTTTTTCAGTGGCCAGCCATCCAAAGTATCTCGCTCTGTCAGGATGGACTGTATGGGTATTTGCATATTTCTCAGTCCTTGCTCGGAATTTTAGGGAGAAAACGCCGATACCTACTCATGGTGGCATTGTGCGCTTTGAGGAACGGCCCTATTTGTACAGGCTAATCTATGGTTGCTTATTTTTCTTGGGTGGTTTTGCCCTACTCGTGATTTTTCTCGTAAATCTCCCGCCCGAGTAGTGCATCGCTCTAAACATCCGCCCAATCTAGAGGCGTGGCGCAGTAGCTGGAATATGGGAGAGATTCATGAAGGGAGCACGCGGTGATGGGAATACCGAAAGAACGATGCCGGAACGAAAAGATGAAACTCTCATATGTCAAGGTGTTCGCCTGCGAGTTATCGTCAAGGATCTACAGCTATGCACGCGAAGTTGAAATACTGGGGAATCGGAAAGGCTTCTCGCCCGCTGGCAATACTCCTCGGCCTTGTTCGCCTTGCGCCGGAGCATCTTCTCTCTCCTGCCTTAAATCGCTCCCATTGGATGAAGTTCCTCTGGTCGGTACTGAAACGGCGTCGTTCCTATGACGGGGCCTTTGCGCAAACTTTGGCCGAATTCTCAGGGTGACGCGCTAGCAAGGCGGTTGATGACTGCAGGGGCGACAAAGCGGAGTTGAACGTCAAGATTGCGCCGGCCGGTTGATTTCAAACCTTACTTGCGCGATAGTCTTTGGTCGCTGAAATAATGAATGGAACGGCAAGCACAACGGCTAGGAGCAAGAGGAACACCAACCCAAAATTAAAAAAGAGACCGTCTGGCATGCACAAGTCGAACCAGGCTCCGCTTTTGGCTCCCTTGGGCAATAGGGTATGCCAAAGCATACAAATCAAACTCGCCACCAATACATAAGGGACAGGAAACAGAACGACCGCTCCCATAGTTTTTGTTCGCTTGCTCAGCATATTCCAAAATCTCATGTCGAGAATTGTACGCCAAACGAACGCCCGCCCGCAGCCGCAATTGGGAACTGACCCAATGCCACCCCGGTGATTCTCTCGTAGAGAAGTCAGCGCGTCTGCTAAAGTAACTCTCCGCCGACGAGGCTGCGAGCAGCCTTCCGATCTGCGCGGCAATTTTTCGGAGGATTCATGACTGGCAATTCTGTTTTGCTTCGCTGGGCGTTGCTGTCAGCGGTTGCGCTTGGATGCGGGACCCGAGCTACGCGCAAACGCCGCTCCCGTCGGACGTTCCTGCCAAATTCAACGCGCCCAGCTTCGAACAACGACTACGTGAAGCGCGTTGAGATGATTCCGATGCGCGACGGCGTGAAGCTCTACACCGTGATCGTGATTCCAAAAGGCGCAAAGAATGCGCCCATTCTTTTTACGCGCACGCCTTACGACGCGGCGCATCGCGCGGCGCGCAATCAATCGGAGCGCATGCTGGCCACACTGCCGCAAGGGGACGAAGTTTTTGTGGCGGACGGCTACATTCGCGTCTTCCAGGACGTGCGCGGGAAATACGGCTCGGAAGGCGATTATGTAATGACGCGCCCGTTGCGCGGGCCGCTGAACCACAGCGAAGTGGATCATTCGACCGATGCTTACGACACGATCGACTGGCTGGTGAAAAATATTCCCGAGTCGAACGGCAAAGTGGGAATGATCGGCAGCTCCTACGAGGGATTCACCGTGGTGATGGCGCTGGTGAATCCACATCCGGCGCTGAAAGTTGCGGCGCCCGAGAGCCCGATGGTGGACGGCTGGATGGGCGATGACTGGTTTCACTTTGGAGCTTTCCGCCAGCCGAACCTCGATTATTTTACGGGGCAGACGGCGGCGCGTGGAGGCGGCGAGCCGATGACGCGGGAAGGCTACGACGAGTACGAAAATTTCCGGCGCGGCGGCTCGGCCGGCGATATGGCGAAAGCGGCTGGGATGGACCAGCTGCCCTACTGGCGCACACTTTCATCGCATCCCGCCTATGACGACTTCTGGTCCGAGCAAGCGCTCGACAAAATCATGGCGGCGCAACCGCTAAAAGTGCCGACGATGTGGATTCAAGGCTTGTGGGACCAGGAAGACATGTGGGGCGCGATTCATTCTTTCCTGGCAATCGAGCCGCACGACACGAATAACAACATGAATTATCTGGTGATGGGCCCGTGGCGGCACAGCGGCGTGAATTATGACGGGTCGACGCTGGGGCCGATGAAGTGGAACGGCGACACCGCGCTGCAATTCCGGCGCGACGTGCTGAAGCCATTTTTCGATCAATATTTGAAAGATGGAGCGCCGAAGGCGGATACGCCGCCGGTCCTGATTTACAACACGGGGGAAAATCATTGGGACCGTTTCAGATCGTGGCCGCTGGCTTGTGAAACGGGATGCGCAACGGTTTCGAAGCCACTTTATCTAACTGCGGGATTCGGGCTTTCGTTTACTGCTCCCGGCGGAGCTGCGGAATCCGCGGCGGGCTACGATGAATATGTCTCCGACCCGGCCAAGCCCGTGCCGTACATTCCGCGCCCGGTGCGGGGCACGGCGTGGAGCACCTGGCTACTGCAGGACCAGCGCTTCGTCGCGGACCGGCCGGATGTGCTGACATACATGACTCCCGTGCTGACGGAGCCTTTGCGGCTGAGCGGAACACCGGTCGTTCACCTCGTCGCTTCAACAAGCGGCACCGATAGCGACTGGGTTGTGAAGCTGATCGACGTGTTTCCCGATGAAGTGCCCAGCTATGCAGAGATGGGCGGCTACGAGCTTTCGATTGCGATGGATATTTTTCGCGGACGCTACCGAGAAAGCTTTTCCGATCCAAAGCCGATCGCTTCGAATGTGCCACTGACGTACAAATACATCTTGCCCACGGTGAATCACGTATTTCTGCCGGGACACCGCGTCATGGTGCAGGTACAGTCGACGTGGTTTCCACTCTACGACCGCAATCCGCAAAGTTATGTGCCCAATATTTTCTTTGCGAAACCGGAAGACTACGTGAAGGCCACGCAGCGCGTGTATCGCGCGGCGGGAGCGGCCAGCTTCATCGATTTGCCGGTTGTGCCCGCAAAGCCTTAGAAAGAAAACGATGTAATGACGTAGAGATGTAACGACGTTACGACGCAAGAGTCCCTCTCGGCTCGCCGTGGCGCAAACCACGTGCTGCGATTGTTTCTGCCGCCTCTAGTCAACAATAGATTGATTCAGTGTAATTTATAAGTTACAATGCACCAGTGATCGAAATTCGCCATTACGTCAACCTCGGGGGGCGCGACATTTTCGACCACTGGCTCTCGCAACTCGGTGATCCACGGGCACAAGCCAAGATTGCCGTACGCATTGACCGGCTGGCGGCCGGGAATATGGGAGACGGCAAGCCTTTGCGAGATGGATTGTGGGAATTGCGAATCGATTGGGGCCCAGGCTATCGAATCTATTACGCAATGATTGGCAAAGATTCTGCATTGCTCCTGAACGGCGGCGACAAAAGAAGACAGACGGCAGATATCGATCGGGCGCTTGGATATCTGAGGAACTACAAGGAGAGGGACAAGACGAAATGAAGCGAAAAACAAGTGTATCCCATGATGAAGCGATGGTTCGCCGCCTTCGCAAGGATCCGGAATTCGCAGCCGAGTATCTTAAGGCCGCTCTCGAGGAATCCGACGAGCCGCGCGTTTTGCTCCTAGCACTACGCCGCCTCGCACACGCTCACGGCATCGCAAAAGTTGCCAAGGCCGCTGGCATAGAGCGCGAGAGTCTCTATCGAGCTTTGTCAGAGAAGGGCAATCCGCGGCTGTCCACTTTGGTTGCGGTCACTAAGGTCATCGGTCTAAGGCTGACGGTCGAGGCTGCTCCATAACGTTGGGGCATCAGCCTGAAACTAGTAGAAAACTAGCGGTCGTCGCGGATTTTGAAGGGAATGTGGGCGATGACTTCCAGGTCGACAGCCGTGCCGGATTTTGAGCCGGGCTGGAACTTCCATTGGGCGAAGGCGGACTTGGCGTTGGCGTCGAGCTGTGGATCGAGGCCGCGAGCGACTTGAATACTATCAACGGAACCGTCGGCGTGAACAATTCCATACAGAACGACTTCGCCCTGAACGTTTTGTTCGATGAGTTCCGGCGGAAACTTGGGATCGACTTTTCGGACGGGCACAGGCATGGCAAGCTCTGCGGAGGCAGAAAGCCCTACTGCCGCTGGCCCGCCGCCGATTTCAGCAAAATGCAAAACCCAGCTCCCGCTGGCGCTATTGATATTGGCCATGTTGACGGCAAGGGTGTAAACGCGCTTAGAGGCGAAAATCTGCTCGGGCTTTGCGCCGGGGGAAAGCGTCGCAAAATTCGGAGGGCCGGTGCGTTCGGCGACATCCTCGGTCTTGCCATTGGGATCCGGGCGCGTGATTAACGAGTGCGAGGACGGCAAGCTCAGTTTTGAGTGAGAACTGCCCAACCCAGAAGCTCCCGCTTTTGGTTGCGGGTTTCCGCCGCTGATGCTGATGCCTACGGGACTCTTCCCGCCGCCGTTGCTCGCCGCCGCTGCGCCAGCGCCACCAGATGCATCCGCAGATGTTTTCGTTGAACCATCGGGCACGCCTGGCTTGGCGCCTTCGGGCGAAATGGAAATGCGCGCGGCGAGATTGCCCTGCGGCGGCTGTACATCCGCCTTGGGAGCCGCGGGCGAAGCAGAAAGCGCGATGAGCGTGGCAGGGTTTCCGTCCGCAGCAGGCTGAGCAGCACTGATTTCCGGAGCGGCAACGGTGTCGCCGGTTTGCGCACGCTCTGCAACGCGAGGTGCCGCGCCTGCGTTTAAATCGAGCTTCGGGCGCGCGGGGGCGTTTGGCGAAACAGCTAGAGTCAGATCCGCCGGCTTTTGATCAAACGCGGGCACGTCCGGCGGCGGAGCGGCCGTAACGGTGGCGACGCGATGCTGGCGGGGATGGAGTTTTGCCAGGTCTTGCGCGCTGATCTGAATATGTGGCCGGGCAGGCGCAGCAGGGGCCTGCAATTGAACAATGTTCGGCATGTCCGGAAGAGTTTTAGGCGCGAGTTGCGGCGCGACGGGATTGAGAAGGGTTTGGCGCGGGTGATTCGGATGCACGGGATCGGTAACGATGTGCTGGCGGGGATGAAAAGCGTCGGCGCCTTTGGGCGGGAGCGACTTGTCCGGGTCGCCGTGCGCTATGGTCTTGGGCTTCGCGGCGCGGATCTGGAGCGTCGGGAAATCTTCAATGGGGCCGGACCAGGTGAGCTGGGTATTGTCAAAAGCGGAGTTATGGCGAACGGTCGTGGGAAGCAGCGAGAACGGCGATAGAACGAACGCGGCGTGCAATAGCCCCGCAGCGACGACAGCCCTCCAGGGGAAGCGTCGTTCCACCCAGCAGTCGCGGAAATAGTCGCCGCCGAGAAATTTTCCGGGGTTGAACGGCCTGGAAACGAGGGTGCGGAGGCTGCTTGCGACGCCCTGGTGGAAGTCGCCCCAAGGGATTTCCAGCTTTGGCTCAACGAACACGGGCTCGGGCGGAGGGGTGGGGATAGGAGCCATGCGCGCAGCGGTGGCCGCGCCTTGTCCTAAGAGGTTGTACCCACTATTGACCTGGCCCAGTGACATGAAGTGATCGATTATACCGTGGCTGGGGAGCTCAGCAAGGATGGATTCGCTTTAGCACGCAGGGGATGCCTGGGAAAGAGTGAGTAGTGAGTAGCGCAGACGGGCGGGGTGCTTACAGGGTTTGGGATGAGATGTAAAAAGACAGGGACGCGTCGCCTTGTTTGAGGACGCGGGTGCGGCGGAGGCGGTCGAAGTGTTCGGGGAGTTGGAATTTGTGGTGATGCTCGAAGATGACGAGGGCGTCGGGGGCTAGAAAATTGGCGGTGGCGAGGAATTCCAGGGTGCGGGCATAGTCGACGTGGGCGGCGTAGGGGGGATCGACGAAGACGTAATCGAAGCCGGGAGTGGACGGAGTGCGGCGAGCGGCGAGTTTTTGCAGGGCGGTGTGGGCGTCGGCGGCGAGGATAGTACAGCCGGAAGTAATTTTGAGCGAGTCGAGATTTTGGCGGATTAGTTTTGCGGCGGGCGCGTGATTCTCGATGAAAGTTACATCGGCGGCGCTGCGGCTGAGGGCTTCGATGCCTACGGCGCCAGTGCCGGCGAAGACGTCGAGGAAGCGCGAGCCTACCACGCCCGGGCCGAGGACGTTGAAGAGCGTTTCGCGGAGGCGGTCGCTGGTGGGACGGAGAGCGAGTCCCTTCAGGCTCTTGAGGATGCGGCTGCGATATTTGCCGGCGATGATGCGCATGCTAGTGAAAAATTAGCATAGTCGAGAGACCGCTGACTGAATCAAATAGAACAAGGATCAAAGAAAATGAGGTTCCCAACCTGGACCGCCAGCCTTCAACCTTGAGGAGTTACTTATGCTGCGACTTTTCAATCTAATTCGGACGCTTGCACTCTTTAGCTTTGTGTTGTGTCTTGCCTTCCTGCCATCAGCGGCGGCGCAGTCCTGCGGAGCGCAGGGGATCGCATTGCAGGTGCTTGGCTCCGGCGGACCTGAGCTGCAGGACAAGCGGGCTTCGAGTAGCTATTTGATTTGGCAAAATGGGCAAGCGCGAGTACTTGTCGATGCGGGGGGAGGAAGCGCGCTGCGATTCGGCGAAAGCGGGGCGCAAATGTCGCAGCTTGATGTGATTTTGTTCTCGCATTTTCACGTCGATCATAGCGGCGACTTTGCCGCTTTGATCAAGTCTTCGTGGTTTGAAGAGCGCAAGCGCCCTTTGCCGGTCTATGGCCCGGAGGGAAACGACTTCATGCCTTCCACGGTAGAGTTTGTTTACGATTTATTTGGAGATAAGCACGGCGCTTTTCGCTACCTCAGCGAGCTACTGGTGCCCGGAGAGGAAGGCGACTATAAATTGCAGCCGCACAATGTTGCGGGAAGCGCGAAGCCGGCCGAGGTATTTCGCCGTGGCGGCATTGCGGCGCAAGCGGTGCGTGTTGTCCACGGAGGAGTTCCGGCCCTTGCGTGGAGAGTGGAAATTGGCGGCAAAGTGATCGTGTTCAGTGGAGATACGAACGGCGAAGGCGCAGGTCTGCCACTATTGGCGGCGAACGCGGATTTGTTCGTTGCTCACAACGCTGTGCCCGAAGGCGTCACCGGAGTGGAAAGAAATCTGCACATGCCTCCGTCGGTAATCGGGCAAATTGCCGAAGAGGCACACGTCAAAGAGCTGGTTTTGTCTCATCGCATGCTTCGGACTCTTGGCAAGGAAAGTCAGACGCAATCCGAGATCGAAAAGAAATATTCAGGCCCCCTCAAGTTTGCAAACGATCTGGATTGTTTTCCTTTGAACTAGAGGCTTGCGGGCGAAGGCAGTGGGGTAACCGACTGCGCTCCCGGCAAGCGAGTGCTTAGCGGGACGAAGCCCGAACCCCTTGGGCTCTTCGGGATGCGGCTGCGATATTTGCCGGCGATGATGTGCATGGTCGTCAAGGTAGCATAGTGCAAATCTAGAGAGTTAACTGCTTGGAAGACACCTAGAGGCATCGCCCGTTCGCGACACAAGACCGGGCCCGGAAAATAGCTAGAGCTGTTCGCCTCCTCCCGCTGTTGCTCTATTCCTGCGAGTTCTCTTGCTATGGGCAGGTTTTATTGGATGTATCGAATCACGCTGTAGCTCCTGATCTGGCTTCTATGGCTGCGGAGCGGAACAGACGTGCTTTTTGTCTGCTCCGACAGTCCCATCTAGCAAGGTTATATGAAGGATCAAATTTTGCCCTTAGTGCGGGAACGCGCGGCGTTGTTGAACTGGTCGGAGCGCAAGACCTGGCAGAAATGGTCTCTGCCGGTGCGCGTTTTCCATACCTACGCTGGTGGTCGTGACTTCAATCCGATGGTCATCTTGTTCCGGCCTTTTCCCCGAACGAAGTCAATCCGCTTCTTCCCTGCGTTCAGAGAATGGAAGCACAGCAAAATCGAAGCGGTTGAGCAACTCCGCGATGAGCTTGCGCGACAACTCGCGGTGAGTCGATTTCTCATACCTCTGCTCTGAGCCGATTCCCTGGCAAATCTGAGCGCTGCTAGCCGATGCGGGCGAGGTGGTATCGGCGTTGCCATTCCTTCGGGAGTTGGCGGAGCAGGCGCTGGAGGTCGGGGGATTGCTGCGCGTCGCCGGCGAGCGAGAAGGCTTCGCGGCGGGCGACCTCTAGGAGATCTTTGTCGCGGATGGGGTTGGCGATGTGGAAGCCGAGGTCGCCGGATTGGCGAGTGCCGAAAAATTCGCCGGGGCCGCGGAGGAGGAGATCGGTTTCGGCGATTTTGAAGCCGTCGTTCGTTTGCACCATGGTTTCGAGGCGGGCGCGAGCGACGTCTTCATGTGCGGCCGCTAAGCGGCCGACAGTCATGCGAACGGGGCCGACGAGGATGCAGTGGGATTTGGCGGCGCCGCGGCCGATGCGTCCGCGAAGCTGGTGGAGCTGGGCGAGGCCGAAGCGTTCGGCGTGTTCGATGACCATGGCGGTGGCGTTGGGGACGTCGACGCCGACTTCGATCACCGTGGTGGCGACGAGGATTTGCGTTTCGTTTTTGCGGAAGCTCTCCATGACGGAATCTTTTTCTTCGCTGGAGAGGCGGCCGTGGAGCAGACCGACTTTCAGTTTGGGGAAAACTTCTTTGGAGAGGCGTTTGTACTCGTCCATCGCGGCTTTTAGTTCGAGCTTCGATTCTTCGATCACCGGATAGACGATGTAGGCCTGATGGCCGGCGGCGACTTCTTTGCGGAGAAATTCCCAGACGCCGGGGAGATGCGGCTCGGAGGTGAGGCGCGTCTGGATGGGTGTGCGTCCGGGGGGAAGTTCGTCGAGGACGGAGACGTCGAGGTCGCCGTAGAGCGTGAGCGAGAGCGTGCGCGGAATGGGCGTGGCGGTGAGGACGAGGACGTGAGGCGCGTGTCCGTGCGAGGCGGCTTTGTCCATGAGGCGTTTGCGCTGGAGGACGCCGAAGCGGTGCTGCTCGTCGATGGCGACGAAGCCGAGGCGCGCGAATTGGACTTGATCTTCGATAAGCGCATGCGTGCCGATGACGAGTTGGGCTTCGCCAGTTCGAATGCGTTCGAGCGCGGCTTGTTTTTCGGCGTGCTTGAGGCCGCTGATGAGAAGTTCGACGCGATAACCGCCAGGAGCGAGGATGCGCCGCGCGGAAAGATAATGTTGCACGGCTAGAATTTCCGTGGGCGCCATGAGCGCGGCCTGTGTGCCGTTTTCGATCGCAATGACGACGGCTTGCAGAGCAACGATGGTTTTGCCGCTGCCGACGTCACCCTGCAGCAGGCGATTCATCGGCGCTGGCTTTTCGAGATCGGCGGCAATTTCCGCAAGAACGCGTTTCTGCGCGGCGGTAGGTTTGAAGGGCAGGATGCGCTTAAGCGCTTCGCGGACTTTTTCTTCGCGGATGCGAAAGGCGATCGCGTTTTCCTTGCGCGTGGTCTTGCGGTCAAGCGCGAGACTGAGCTGGTAAAGAAAGAACTCCTCGAAAATGAGCCGTTGCTGCGACGGCGTGCGAAACGTGTTCAGCGCTTCGAGCGATTCTCCAGGCTCGGGAAAATGGACGTGGACCAGCGCTTCGCGGCGAGAGGGATAACCAAGCCGCGCACGCAAACTTTCCGGAAGGACATCCGGCATGTTCGAATCGATGAGCTGCACGGCGGCGTACATCGCGCGGCGAATCGCTCGCGAACCAAACGTCCCGATAGCTTCATAGATAGGAACAATGCGGCCAACTTCCGTGGAGTCCGGCTCGCCATCACCGAGCATCTCGAGCTGCGGGTTGATCATCTCGATGCGCGCAGGGCGCATCTTATCGATTTCGGCTTTGCCGTGAAGAATGAGCTGCTGGCCGGGTTTGAGGCGACCTTCGAGATAGCCTCCATGAAAAAACTTGCATGGAAGCAAACCGCCGGCGGCGTCCTGTACGAGCAAGTGATAGATGGCGTTGTAAGCGAATTTATTAGGGATGGCCTGGCCGCTCATCACGCGCGCGCGAATCGTGTAGACACCGTTAGGCTGAATATCCTTGATATTCGAAAACTGGATGCGATCTTCGTAACGAAACGGCAAATAGGCAAGCAGGTCTTCGAACGTGTGAATGCCGCGTTTGGCCAGAAGCTCGGCGCGCTGCGGGCCGACGCCCTTGATCATGCGCACTTCGGTTGTAAGACTGAGTGTCATTAACACTTCTTTATACCATCCCTGCGAAAAACACACCGGCCCCCCAGAAAACACACCCAGCCCGTGGAAACACACTGAAAAGGCGATACTTGCGCTATGCTTTTTGCGTATCAGTAGAGCGGGCATTTCGTGTCGCAATCGTTGCGGGAGGCATTGGTGGCGGAAGACCGGCTGACAGGTTCGGACAAGCGCGCGCTGCTGCTGTGGATGCTGCTGGGCATTGTCGGCGTGGTGTTTGCGCAGCGATATTTTTTCCAGGCGTTTCCCGAAGCATCGGTTGACTTTAAAGTTTCGCGCGCGGAGGCTCTCGCCCGGGCGCAGAAATTTGTTGGCAGCCTGGGCGAAGACGTCAGCGGCTACCAATCGGCGATCGTTTTCGACGTGGACGACAACGCGAAAACGTATCTGGAGCGCGAGGTAGGACTTCAGCAGGCCAACCGGCTGATGTCGAGCGAGCTGAACATCTGGTATTGGAAAGTGCGCTTCTTCCGGCCGAAGCAAGAAGAAGAATTTTACGTGCGAGTCAGCCCAGCGGGGGAAATCGTCGGCTACGAGCACAAAATCGAAGAAGCGCGCGCCGGCGCTTCGCCAGATCGAGCAGCCGCCGAAGCCGCTGCGCAGAATTTTCTACGCAGCAACATGGGCGTAGATTTGAGCAGGTGGGCGTTTCTTCCCGAAGAAGCCAACTCCAGCAAAAAACCAAACAGACTCGACTGGTCGTTCACGTGGGAGAAGCGCGACTTCCGCGCCAAGGATGCGCCCTATCGATTGAGAGTGGAGCTGCAAGGCGACCGCGCGGGAAGCTCGAAAGAATCTCTGCAAGTGCCGGACGCGTGGGAGCGCAGCTACGCAAAGCTTCGCTCAAAAAATATTCTGTACAACCAAGTGGCCATCATTCCCTACCTGGCGCTGATGGTGGCGGTAATTGGGCTGGGGATATTGCTGACGATTCGCAAGCAAACCAGCTGGGGCGGCGCAATCAAACTTGGAATCGTCGTGGCAATTCTGTTGTTTTTCATGCAGCTGAACAATTGGCCGCTGGAGCGCATGGCCTATGACACGAATTCCTCCTATGGCTCTTTCGTGTTCCAGCAAATCAGGAATGCGCTTCTCTTTGGAATATTTTCGGCCCTTACCGTTGCTTTGGTCATCCCGGGCGCCGAGCCGCTCTACCGCTGGTCGCAGCCGGGAAAACTGCGGCTCGGCAAAGCGTTCACGTGGCGCGGAATACGTTCGAAGGAATTTTTCTCCGCAGCGACGGTCGGATTATCGCTAGCGGCCGCGCATATAGGATTCATCGTGGCGTTCTACATCGTCGCGCGCCACTTCGGAGCCTGGGCGCCGCAGGATTTGAACTACGAAAACTCCGTGAACACCACGTTCCCCTGGATCTCCGGCGTTGCCATCGGCTTGCTCGCCGCGACGAGCGAAGAATTTCTTTTCCGGCTGTTTGCCATTCCCTTTCTAAAGCGGCTGACGGGCTCGAGCATTATCGCGGTGATCGTCCCGGCATTCTGCTGGAGCTTCCTGCACGCCGCCTATCCAAACGAACCGCCGTACATTCGCGGCCTCGAAGTCGGGCTGATCGGCATCGTCGCGGGCATCGTGATGTTGCGCTGGGGAATCCTGGCGACACTGATCTGGCACTACACGGTGGATGCTTCGCTCGTCGGCTTGCTGCTGGTGCGTTCGAACAGCTTGTACTTCAAAATTTCCGGCGTGATCGTGGGCGCAGCCGCACTCGCGCCGCTGATTTTTGCCGGCATCTCTTACCTCTCGCGCGGCCGTTTCGAACCGGACGAAGATTTGCTCAATAGCGCTGACCCGATTAAGGAGATTGGCTTTGAGCCGCCTCAGGAAGCGCGAGAAGCGGCGGCGGGCCCCGCGCGGCGATACGATGCCCTGACGCCCGCAACCTTAATCTTCCTGGCGGCCTGCCTGGTTTTCGGTGGTGCAGCGGCGTGGCGTCTCAAAACTCCCTCTCTTGGCGACTATCTGAAACTTTCCGTCAATGCACGGACCGCGAAAGCTCGCGCCAACGAAATCCTTCGCCAGCGCGGCGTCGATCCGAAATCGTATCGCACGGCAACGATCTTCACGGAATTTACCGATCCGGTTACCAATGAATTCCTCCGCCAGCGTGTCGGTATCGCGCGTCTGAACGAGATTTATGCCACCGAAGTTGCTGGGGCGCTCTGGCAAGTGCGCTACTTCCGGGATGGCCAGCCAGAAGAATATTCGATCAAGCTGAGTCCCGACGGTCCATTGCTCGCCGTCAATCACAAGCTCGCCGAAGATGCGCCGGGCGCGTCGCTAAGCAAGGAAGAAGCGGTCGCCAAAGCCGAAAAATATCTGCGTGAAGTGAAGAAGCTGGATCTGAGCCAGTGGAGTCTCATCGAAGCGATCTCCGACAAGCGCACTCACCGCACCGACCACGAGTTAGCCTGGCAACAGCGCACTCCGATAGATTCTGGTTCGACGTCATCGAACGATGCGGTGAGCCACGCCTTTCTTCGCATCAAACTCGCGGTGCTTGGCGATGAAGTCTCCGAATACCGCGGCGACTATTACTCGAAACCGAAGGAGCGGGAGCAACTTGAAGCCAGGGAAGGCGCAACCCGCTGGATGTATATCAAGATCCCCGACGAGTGGCGCCGCAAGCAAGAGGAAGAAACTCTTTCCCGGACTGTCTATGCTTTCGCGGTTCCAATTCTTTTGTTCGGAGGAATAGGCATCACCGCACTGGTCTTCTTCTTTAAGAATCTGCGCGCGGAAGCCATGCGCGCGGTTCCCTGGCGGCGATTGTCATTCTGGGCGCTCTGGGGTCTTGTCGCGTACGCACTCATCGTCGTTTTCGGTAGCGGTTTGCAACATTCCCTGAACGGCTATCCGACCGAGATTCCCTTTAAAGCCATGCTTGGCACCCTGGTCATCGGCCTTCTGCTCGGAGCGATTTTTTATCCCGGCGGTCTCGCCATACTCTTCGGCGCCGCATCGTACTTCAGCAACCGGGCGTTTGGAGAAGAACGCCTTCCCATAGGCTCGCGCATGCCCGGAGTTTATTACCGCGACGCGCTTTGGATTGGCGTGTGCGGCGCGGCGGGGTTTCTAGGAATCAGACGCCTGCTGGAATTTATTGCTTTCCATTGGCAAACGGTGCACCGAAGCTTGCCGTTCTCTTCCGGTCAGAATTTCGACGCTGGCTTGCCCGCAGGCGCCGTTCTCGGCGGCGCAGTGATCAGCAGCTTATTCCTAACTGGCTTCATCGCGTTCATCGCCGCCTTTGTGGCAGCCATTCTTAAAGCTCGCTGGTTGCGGGTCGGGGTTTTCCTGTTGGGCGCGATGTTTCTCGCCGGAAGCGATTGGGCCACCGGCACCGATTTCGCGAAACAATTCCTGGTGGAAGCGATTCTGCTGGGGGCGGTCGTGTACGGCGTTAGCCGAGTCATCCGTTTTAACGTGCTGGGCTGCCTCCTCACCGTTGCTTTGCTTGCGCTTCTCGGAGCCGCCGCACAATTGTTAACGCAGCCCGACGCCTTCTATCGCGTAAACGGCTACGCCGTGATTGTCATGATGCTAGTGCTGCTTGCCTGGCCGCTCTCGCTCTGGCGAATGAGGCCTTCAGCCTCGACGTAGGGCCGCTAGTTGAAGGCGGCGCCTCTAAATGCGAAAAGCAGCAACCGGGCACGATTCATCCTGCCTTCCCTGGGCAACCCCTTGCCCGCTGTGGAAATCGGAAACAAATAGAGTTCGATATTCGTTCTCTAAGTGGAAGTAGATGCTCACCCAGAGGCGTCTTTGCACGTCCAAATTGGGTGGTCGCGTAACGTTCTCACTGTGGCGGGTTGACAGAATTGGCCCAAGGTGTTGATAAACAAGCAGCAACGCCTACACACGAGAAGAGAAAGCGAAAAATGCCGCTTCCAAGATGGGCTCTAGCTTTGGCTAATGAATCAGGCCTGGCGGGTGGCACCGGCGCCTCCCTGGCTACGGTGGACTCTTTGCCCAACCTAAACGAGCGGACCCTCGTGGCGGAAGCTCAAGCCGGCAGCCGCACGGCTTTCGAGGAGCTTGTCCATCGCTACGACCGGGACGTGCTGCGGCTGGCGCTCAACCTGATGAAGCGTCCGGAAGACGCGCGCGACGTTTACCAGGAAGCTTTCCTCAAGGTCTACCGCAACTTGCACCGTTTTCGCTTCGAATGCAGCTTTTACACTTGGCTCTACCGCATCGTCACCAACGTCTGCCTCGATCAGCTCCGGCGCCGCCAAGCTCGGCCCGAAGATCAGGCGCCGGAATCAAATTCCGGAAATCATGAAGAAGGCATCACCGATTTCTTCGAGCGCCAGCGCGAACATCGGCCGACGCTCGACCCCGAACGGCAGCTATTTGGCAAAGAGATTCAAGCGCGAATCACTCTGGCAATGGAACGGCTTTCGCCGCGCGAACGCCTCGTCTTCGAGTTGAAGCACTATCAAGGATTGAAATTGCGCGCCATTGGCGACGCGCTGGGCACGACGGAAGAAACCGTGAAGAATTCGCTGTTCCGCGCGACGCGCAAGTTGCGCAGCCAGTTGGGAGGCCTGCGATGAGCGCGCCCCAACAATCCCAGTGCAGAGAGGTTGCGGGGCTGCTGGTTTTCTACTCCTGCGGGGAAACCAGCGAACAAGAAAACGCGCTGATTGAAAAGCACCTCGCGGCTTGCCCGGTCTGCGCCGCACAACTTGCCGAGGAGCGCGGGCTCCACGAATCCCTGATGGAGGCTCTGCAAGCTTCCGAGCAGAGCGATAGCGGCGGCATCCTTCTTTCGCAATGCCGCAGTGAACTAGCCGAAGCGCTTGACGATTTATCTGCTCCGCCGTTGCAGGAGCGTTGGCGGCACTTTGGATGGCTGCGCCGCTCGATGGTCATGCACCCGGTCTTAAATGGCGCTCTTCTTGTTTTGTTTGGCGCGGCGCTAGGCACGCAACTCCTGCCGTGGATTTCAACCCGCCTCGATTCCAATTCCAACGCTCAAACAGTGAATGTCTCCCCCGGGGCACGGTTCACGGATGATCAACTCTCGAAGATGGCCGTCGCGGGGATCAATCTGGCGCCGCAGCCCGATGGCGCACCGGGAACTTTGCAAGTTCGCATGCGCACCGAAGAGCCTCTGGTGCTTTCCGGCAGCGTGGATGATCCAGACCTTCGCCGTGTTTTGACATATGTTATCGAGAACGGTGACCAGACAGACGCGGGAGTGCGGCTGGATTGCCTGGAAGCGCTGCGGGCTCGCAACGCCGATTTGGATGTGCGCCGGGCTTTGCTTTACGCGGCGCGCAAGGATCAGAACCCCGCGGTGCGCATGAAGGCACTCGAATCGCTGCGCGATGCCGTCGCCGACATGGCCGTGCGTGAAGCGCTGATTGATGCGCTGGAGCACGATGCAAATCCCGGCGTGCGCGTGGAGGCAGTCAATCTTCTGGTTCGCTCGCTGGAGCCCGGCGCGTCTGGATTCTTCCGACAATGCTGAGCCTGTTCTTGCGCCGGATGGCGTCGAACGTCCCCTCGATCCCTCGATGCAACATGTGGTGCGCACTCTCCAGGAGCTTCAGCGCAGTGACCCCAACCGCTACGTTCGGCTGCGGAGCGCTGCGGCTTTGCGGCAGATTGCTCCACGCGAAGTTCAGTAGAAGAAGTTCAGTAGATTGAAGTTCAGTAGAAAATGCTTCAGAGAAGAAGTTCGGCCAGCGAAGCCAGGTCATTTGAGAAGAATTGCCGGCGAGAGATGAGCGCGATTACAAATTTCAAAACTACAAGCGGTCCATCCTTCGCGGCCCCTCGCATCGCGCTCTCACTTGTTGTTACTCTCGCGCTCTTGCCGGTGATGGCTTCCGCCGCGAACGACTTCGGTCCCCATACCGTCACCCCGACCGTTCCTGCTGATCCAAGCCCGCGGGCCTCCGTGGAGCGCTCGGGAACACTGCAAACCAGAGACGGTCTGACGCTGCATTTGACTGCCGACCTCGGCTCCGTGCGCATCGTCGTTCTCGAGCCGGGTGTGCCGCCAGTCGTCCGCTACACCGCCCATATTGAAACCGATGCGCGCGCGCCGCTGGCGCAAAATCTTCTGGAGCGCTATTCACTTACGGCAAGAGCGACGGCTTCAGGCGTGGAAATCATCGGTACATCGCCGACGCAGACGGGCCGCGGCGGAGCCAACGCGCAATTCTACGTGCAATTCGAACTGGCCGTTCCCGCTGGCTACAACCTCGACGTTAATACCGGTGTGGGCGACATAGAAACGCAGGACATCGGCGGGACCGCAAGCTTGATCACCGAAGGCGGCAACATTCGAACGGGGCGCATCGGCTTCACCGGATATCGCAACGCCGCGCAGGGCCATTCGAGCGCCAAACTTTCCACGCAAGGCGGGCACATTCAGGTGCAGGACGTTGCAGGCAACCTCGATGCCTTCACCGCCGGTGGACACATTGTCGCTGGAAATATTTCGGGCGACGCCACACTGCGTAGCGGGGGCGGCCACATCCGCGCGGGACAGATCACCGGCCGCGCACAGTTGGAAACCGACGGCGGCAACATCACTTTAAAACAGGCCGGAACTTTCGTAAGTGTGCGCACCGGCGGCGGACAGATCGACTTCGGCGAAGTGCGCGGCTCCGTTCGCGCGCAGACCGGCGGCGGCGGCATCCGCATCATCACGGTTTCCGGCCCGATGGAGGTGGAATCCAACGGCGGAAGCATCTGCCTGACGCGCGTGGCTGGCGCGGTGCAAGCAGCCACGGCCGGCGGCACGATCCAAGCCTGGATAAATCCCGATGCGAGCTCATCCGGAGGGAAGGTAAGCCTTGCTGGCGCGTCTCAGCTTTCTTCAGGCGCCGGAGACATCATTGTTTTCTTGCCCAGGAATCTCGCGGCAAACATAGACGCGATGGTCGAAAATGGCGGATTGAGCAGGATTGATGCCGACCCGGCGCTTTTTTTGAATATCCAGCCGGTCGGAAATCGCGGCGGCAGCTCGGTGCGTGCTACAGGCCTGCTAAACGGCGGCGGCGAAATCCTTAAACTGCGCACAACGGTGGGCAAGATTCGCCTGCAGTTCCTGGATACGGACACCGGATTGCGCGATTCGCTGATTCGCGAGCAGCGCGAACGGATCAATCGCAAGCACGAGTCGGACATTCTGCCCGTCAAAATATCGGAGCGCACGCCCAAAGCGGATGAACCTCCAGCGCCGGGAGAAACGAGCGACTGGCTCGAGAGCTGGATGGACAGGCTTGAGATCTCTCTCATGGGCGGCTTGCGGGAAGACTCCAGCGATTTTTTCAAACGGCTCATCGCCGCGCCTCGTCCGGCCTATCCCGAGCTCGCCAAACGCGCCCATATTCAGGGAATTGTGAAACTGCAAGTGAAGGTGAAAACCGATGGGAGCGTCGAAGTACAAAAGATTTTGCAGGGTGAGCCGGTTCTCGCCGACGCGGCCATTGACGCAGTAAAGCGATGGCGCGCGAACCCGGCGACGATCAATGGCACACGCGTGGAGACCATTTCAACGGTCACTTTTGATTTTGAGCCGCATTGACGGCGAGTGCGGCAGACGCTTCATCGCGCACACATTTTGTTTGGGCCCGGGTTTCCCGGTCGCTTCGCAGCAACGAGCAATAGCTCGTGAGATTGGCTCGAAGGGGTAGAACGCGATGCTACGTCCTAATCTACGCACGACGGTGTTGTTCATCCTGGCGCTTACGGTAGGTACGACGGCGCCGGGCTTTGCGAAAAGCAAAGACTTCAATCACTCCTATCCGCTCCAGCCGGGCGGCACCTTCGAACTGCAAAACGTTAACGGTCCCGTTCAAGTGGAAGGATGGGACCGCGACGTCATCGAAATCCATGCGGTAAAGATTGCGAAAGATAAAGAGTCAGACCTCGACCGCGTCTCGATCGAAGTCAATGCGAAGCCGAATGATGTTTCTGTCGTCACGCGCTATCCGCAAAATGAGGGCGTGGAAGTCGCGGTCGAATATATGATCCGCGTCCCGCATGGCGCGCATGTGGAGCACATCGGCACGGTCAACGGCACGCTGAAGATCGCCGGAGTCGAGTCCGTGGAAGAACTGCGCACGGTGAACGGAAATATTGAGGTCTACGAGGGCGGAGGCAGCGTCCACGCACACACCACCAACGGCAACGTGCACCTCGAACTGTCGCGAGCTCTGGACGAAAAAGGAATGGCGGCGGAAACGACCAATGGCTCCGTGCTCCTGGCCGTACCGCAGGATACGCAGGCGAATCTGGAAGCGCGCTCGTTAAATGGAAACTTTTATTCCGAGCTGCCGTTTTCGCAGGAAGCCGCGGACCGTCCGAGGGAAATGCGCGGAAAGTTTGGCAAAGGCGGAGCGCCCATCCGGCTGAATACCGTCAATGGCGGGATCCAAATCGTAATCTTGCGGTCGACGGTTTGAAGCGGGCCGCGTCTAACGGAAATAGGAGGACGGGAAATATCATGACGAAACGAAATTTGTTTATGGGTGGCGGGGCCGTGGCACTCGGGCTGGCGCTCGTGGCACTGCCCAGCCCTCCTGCAAATTCGCAGGAGCCGGCGGACGCAAAAGTAGCGCAGATGGAGCAAAAAATAGAACAGCTTCAAGCGCGCCTGGCGGAGCGGCTCGCTGGTGATCAGGAAAGAATGGCAGAGCGCCTGGATCAGCGCGCATTGCAAGCGTCCCTAAGAACGGCGTTTCAGGAAGCGCAAGAGCAGCAGCGACGGATCGAAGTAACGCCAGAGCCGGGCGACGAAGATGCGATGGTGTTCCTCGGAGATGACGGCGCAAGCTGGCTCGGCGTTGAATCGCAGGAAATCAGCTCGGAGAAAGCGAAAGAATTGAAGCTGCCTGCAGAACGCGGCGTCTTGCTCGAGCGCATCGTGCCGGACAGCCCCGCCGCCAAAGCCGGCCTGAAAGACAACGATGTGATCACGGAAATTAATGGCCAGCGCGTCGAAGGTGCCGCGCAGTTCCGCCGCATGATTCACGAAATTCCCGCCGGGCGCTCCGTGCAATTTACCGTGTGGCGCGATGGCCGGGCGCAATCCGTCGGAGTAACGCTGGGCAAATCCGAAGATCACGGCAACATGTGGTTCAAAACGGCGCCGCGCGCGTTTTCTTTCCAGCTCCCGAAAATCGAAGTGCCGGAAGTCGCGCCCATGCCGGATATGGACATGGAAGGCTTCGCTGTGCTGGCCGGCTCGCGGCCTCGTCTCGGGATCGACGCCGAAGATTTGAGCGGGCAATTTGGCGCATACTTTGGCGCTCCAGACGGCGAGGGCGTTCTCGTTCGCGAAGTGAATACAGGCTCGCCAGCGGAAAAAGCGGGCGTGAAGAGCGGCGACGTCATCACTTCGCTCAACGGCGATCGCATCCGCTCGCTCGGCGACCTGCGCGAGAAATTAGCAGGCAAGCGCGACGAAAAAACGGTGAAACTCGGCGTTCTGCGTAACAAGAGCGAGATATCGATCACTGTCGAGATGCCTCCGCCACCCTCAAAAACTCCGCGAGCCATCTCGCGACGCACCAATATCTAAGCAACATTCAGAAAAAGGGCCCGGACAGTTTGTCCGGGCCCTTTTTCTTTTTGGGGCACGAATTCGTGACGAGTTCTTCCACTAGGGCACGTTCTATTCAGGGCTTGCCATCGTTTCCATATTTGCGCGCGAGACGAAACGGTCGTCCTAACGCATCCAAAAACCAGTGCCGTTTGTTTTCCGCACCTTCCACCCAATCTTCCTCGGTGGGCGAAAAAGAAAGCCGAAAGAGATACGCTGCGCCGGATAAAACTCCGCCTCGCATGCGCATTCGGAACATCGCTCGCTCGAAAATTCCCGGCGGCGCGGCGCCGGCCGCGGGGAGCCAGCGCACAATCTGCCCGGCAAGCTTTCCAACTATTCGGTCCGAACGCACAAGCGCCCCAACATTTTCCGGCAGCGGAGCCTGAAGCAAATCCGCTGCCAGCCGCAGGCCTAGGTACAGCATGCGCTCTCCCCCAACTTCCTCCGCGGCGGAATGTACTCTCGCCCAGTCGAGTTCCTGCCGGGACACGAACGCTGCAACGTCTGCGATGTAACTCAACTGCTCCCAAAAATGTTTCGCGCCATGAATGCAAATCAGGATGAGCTCATCCTCGGGCGATAAAGAGGGAACCTGATGCGAATCGATGTTTACCCGCGCTTGCCGCCCAAACAGGTTCTCCACCGGAAGCGGTCGGGGATGGTAGCGAAACGTGAGCTCGGTATGAAACTCGACCAGAAGTTTCGTGCTGGACTGGCGAAATACATACTCGCCAGGAATCTTTTTCGCGTGAATCGCTTTTAGCGGCACGGCCGGTTCGTAGCCGAGACGGATCATCAGTTCGGTCGAACGCTGAATATCCTTGTCGCGCACAATCAAATCGAGATCGCCGTACTGCCGCAACCCCGGATCGCCATAACAACGCGCAGACAAGACCGGCCCTTTGATGACCAACGCCGCAACTCCAGCCGCCCCGAAGCTATCAAACAACCGGAACATCTCTGCGGTCAAATTCATGGTGAAAAGCGTGTAAGCACGCCGCCACACGCGCAAACTCTCGCGGATATCTTCTGGTATGACGCTCTCGTTGTAGTTGATCAGTTGCGCGGCGGTGAGCCCCAGAACGCTATGGACTTCCCCAAACTCAATCAGCGAAGCCCATTGAAGCGGCGCACGGAGCAGCTCAGCGAGGCGCTTCGGATCCGGCTGCGGCTTTGCGCACTCCAGCAGCAGCGCCCATTCCGCATCGAGAACCTCCGCCCCTTGTTGCAGCGTTTCCGTCACACTCTCCCCCACGCTATCGAGGAAGCTTACTCGAATGTTCGATGATTTGCGCTAACGTGAAAATCTTTCAGCCAGCGCGGAAACTCGCCGGAATGCATCATCCTGCCCGCGAAATACTTTCGGGAATCGCGCCACAGCCGCCTCCGCGACTTCCTGCAATGGCGTGCTGCCATCCATGGCTTCGAGAAGCCAGCGCTCAGCTTCCCCGGACTCCGAGAGCACAGGGACATAATCCGCCGCGCGTTTGCGCAGCCGGTCAGCGGTAAATTGCGCCCCCTGCAAAGTGGACTGCCGGAAGATTCGCTCGGGCTGGTCTTTGTAAGCTGCGATTTTCGTATCCCAGCGCCAAATGTAATCACCGCAAACCGGATCGGCGTGCAAATCCACTTCAATTTCCTGGCCCGCCTCGAGCGCCACGGGTTCGAGCCACGGAAGAAATCCCTGGCCATAAATACTTCCCATATTTCCCGGAGCGGTCGAGAATCCGATGTCCTCAAAAAGTTGCGCCTCGAACCAAGCTGTGATCCCATGCGCCGTTCCGCTACGCATTACGCGAAATCGCAACTTTGCGCCAGCCCGAGAATTCAGGTGCGTTGCATAATCCAATTCGCACCAGCGCTGTGCATCTGTGATGAGCTGACGGCTTTCCGAACGCACCTTGTACACGCTGTTGAGAACCATCGACAGGGCTGCGGTGAGTTCCAACCCACTCACCACGTCCTTCCACGGCGAAACCAACCGTCGGTAGTATTCGGGCGTTTCAAGGATCGCGGCATATATCGTGTCGCCTCGCGGAATCTGTATTCCGCCTTCGCCGAGAAACCTCTCTCTGGCATCTTCGATGGATGGCAGCGCATCAGCAAAAATTGGCAGGGCGCCGCGCACATCCGAGACGAGGACGTTGGCCCGCTCCGTCAACTGGATCTTCCTTGAGTCGTCGTGAAAAAACTCAATGCGGTCCGCGAAGCCATTGGCAACTGCAAGTTGCCGGGCGAAGTGCATCACTTCTCCGCTCTCTATGGCGTAAACACGCTTCGCACCAGCTCGGCAGGCCAGCAATGCAAAAATGCCCGGGCCGCAGCCGAGGTCTACTACGATGTCCCCTGGACGCACAGCCTTCTGTATGGCCTGGGAATAGGCGGCGAATCGCAGGCTGTCGGCGGTCATGTCGCCGAATTCATCGAGTAGGTACATGCCACTAGCCAGCCGCGACGGCCATGCGCGCTTTGGTGCTGGTCAGCACGCTTCTTGCATCGGCAACGAGCAATTCGCACAGGGCACCGATGCGCGAGGGATCGGAATGTGGGACGATTCGGCGGACGGGAATTTGCGACACCAGTCGCGACAGGAACTCGAATTCCGCAGCGCGCTGCCGCCGATCCAGAAGCCAGTTCATATAGGTATTCTGCACCAGATGCAGCAACACTTCGGGGCCGCTGACATCTTCCACCCGCGGAGCATGGGCAGTTCGGTCGCGAGGCGCCAGAATATAGATGGCCCCAAGAAGCCGCTTCTGCGTTTCAAAAAAGGCTCCGGTACCATCTAATGGCAAATAACATTTCTCCCAGTTCGGCGTCAATCGTGGCAGTGCATCCTGCCGCCCCATCAGCATTTCGACGGAATCGGGCCACAAGCAAATACGTGGATGTCCCAACTCGATAGAAAAGATTCCCTGTACTTCCTCGAGTGGAGCAACATCCTCGCAGAGCACGGGCATCCCCCGCAGCGCCAGCGCGGCCGCTGTTGTGGACTTTCCCGCCCCAGCCTCGCCGGTCAGAACGATGGCCTTGTCGTCGACGCAAAACGCACTGGCGTGCAACGCCGTGATACCACGACGGCGAAGAACAAACCCCATGATCGGACCGAGAAAATAAGTGGAGAGATCCTCCATCGTTTGCGACAAGCCGGGAGTGCCCCAGATATGCTCCGCCGCGCCATCCACAACAAAGGAGGATCCATCCGAATACGCTAGTCGAAAGAATTGTCCTTTGCCGAATGACGTGAGCACAAACGCCGGGTCGTGTGTTTCAGGAGATGCAGGGATGCTTTGAAGAATCAGGGACGGTAACCGCAGAGCGTCCCGCACCCATTGAGGCTCGCCGCGCAACTCCACGCTGAGGCCAGCGTAACTCGAGCCGTCGTGTTCCTCGTGCAATCCAGGGATTGGAAAGTCTGAAGAGAGGTCCAGGCCGTATATTCGATAACGAAAAGTCACGGGGCGAGGTCAATTCAAAATGGCCGGCGTCTCGAGGACGCAACCATCTTTACGCTGTCTTTCGCATATTGAGAGGCGTTTTGGCTCCGTCCAAATGCCCCTTATTCCCTTTGGCCAAGGTCATATCCGTTAAGTTGCCGTAAACAAGAAGCTTGGGCGCTTGGTAGGGCTTTTTCGCAGAGAGCTCTGGCTGCGGCCTCATTCAGTTTCCCTCATTTGGACTGTACTTAATCCTCTGTCTGTTTTCAACGCTTTTTAGCCAGTAATCGAGAGCGATAGGTCGTAGGTCGGCCCACAAAGACAAACCCAGGGCAGGGCGGGAAGTCGCGCTGAGCATTCTGAAGTTTACAAAGTTCTCTAGTCTGTCGCAAGCCCCGTTTGGAAGGACGGCTTTCCAGCTACTCTTCTCCGCGTGGAGTTGCAGCGGATCGGCTTGAAGCGGTGTCTTCTTTCGCACACGAATTTCCTCCGGAAGCAAACCGTGCATGGCTCTGCGCAACAATTCTTTGTTTGTGCACCACGGCACCGGCGGCACTCGCAACAGGAAACGCAGCAAGCGCTGGTCCAGTAGCGGCGCGCGAGCTTCGACGGGCATGCCTGTCCACCCAGCGTCCTCACTTTCGAAGACATTGGGCCAGAAAGCTCCGGTCAGCGCGGCGTAACCATCGGGGTGAAGCGGATGCACCGCTTTCGCCGGTTGCTGCAGTTCCCGCCAGCGAGCGTGCAATTGCAAATCACGTTCGAATCCCGGCTCCAGCCATTCCGGATAACCAAGCTCCTCTTCTTTACGGCCCATCCATCGCTGGAAGTGTGTTCGAATCCCGGCCCGCAGTGGAGGGAGCCTGCCGTGGCGAAGAGCGTATCCGCCAAAGGCTGCCGCGATTGTGTCCACGCGGCCTCGCTTGAACAGATAAACGAGATACGGCCACGCCCGGCCCGTCATGATGTCGTCTCCTCCATCTCCGGTGAGAACCACCCTCGCCCGCTGCGCCACTTGGCGATAGTCCTCGACGTGCAATGAAAAAAATGGATCGGCGCACGGCTCCGGCGTGCTGAAAAACGGCTCCTCCCAGCCACGGAACGGTGGACAAGAGGCTGCCGAGAGAATGTCGATGGGGATTCCCAGATGCTGCGCGACCTTTGTAGCTAGAGCGCCTTCCTCGTCGTCGAAGAGGGGAGTGTAGTCGATGGTGTATGCTCGGAGCGAATCGCGTGAATTTCCACCGGCACGCACCTTTTTCGCCATTGCCGCGACGCTCGTCGAGTCCAGGCCTCCACTCATGAAAATACCCGCAGGTCCCGCGGGCAATCGATCACGAGTTGCTTGCTCCAAAAGGTTGCGGAACTCTTCGACGTACTCCTCGCGGCGCTTCAGAAAAAGAGGATCCTCGATCGGAAGAGTCGCATACCGGCTCACGGATAGTTCGCCATTCGAAAACTTAAGAGCGTGGCCAGCAGGCAGGCGGCGAATACCTAGAAACGCAGTACGTTCCGCATCGGGACACCACGACTGCAGAAGAAAATCGCCAACGAAATGCAGATCGAGCCTCGCTGAAACGTCCGGAGTAAAACGAACAGCCTCGAGCGTATTGCTGAAAACAAACTTGCCTCCAGCATGCGCATAAAAAAAAGGCCTGGCTCCCATCAAGTCGCGCGCGCACCACAGCTGGCTCGCTTCCGCGTCCCAAATGGCAAACGCAAAATCGCCGATTAATGATTCGAAGCTTTTCTCCGCCCATTGGCGCCACGCGCGAAGGATCAGCTCTTCGTTGGTCGCATCCACGGAGACTTCTTCGCCGTGCTGCTCGAGCTTTCGCAGCAAATCCGCGCGGCCGTCGAGACGCACGTCGCCCAGCAGCCACACTCGTCCGTCGAGGGAACATGGTTGCGTTTCAGCCTGCGGCGAGGGGCCGGTGCGAAGCAGAGTAAAACAAAATCCCGCGCCCGGGCAGGTCCAGACTTGCGTGGCATCGGGGCCGCGAAACGCCAGAGACTCCGCCATTCGCTCGATGAGCTTTGCATCCGGCGCTGCACCATCCACGGAGACAATGCCGGCAAAGCCGCTCATCGCGGTCCTGGCGGCGTGGACGAGAGTGCCGCGTCAAACGCCGCGTAGTGAGCATGCAGTGATTCTGGCTCGTTCAAAGCATTTCCCTCGCGCTCGACCCAGGCATGCGCCTCGAATTTTTCATCTTGTTTGCGGACGCCGATGCGCAGCTCGCAAGCAATCCCCTGGCGCCCCAACAACCACCACAACGCAAGCGACTCTTCCAGGCACGTAGGATGGCCGACACCGTGGCGCACCGCCGCGCGTACCATGCGCACCGTCAATTCGACTCGGCCGGACAAGGAGGAATCTGCGTCCTTCTTGGAAGTGGAAAAAAAACTTTGAAGGAATGTTTGTGTCTTGCGAAATCCACATAGCCGCAAACTTAGAGCTATCAGCGGCAGCAACGCCGCCGCGCGCAGAAAGAGTCCGCGCGCCGTGCGCCCCAGAGCGCTAAACCGCCGAAGCCGTTCCCACATCTGCTGGCTGGATTTGGAGCAATCCGTTATCCACGAGCCGCCCCAGAAGTTCCGCGAGGTGCAAGCGAAGCAATTCGGACTCCACGTCGAATTCGTTTTGGAGTTCCTGATAGGCAGTGTCGATGTTCGGCGCCGCTGTCACAACCTGCCACATCCGCGTGCCGGTTTCGTCCAACCCGAAGTAGCGCTCTGTCTCCAGATTCAGGAGCACGGATTCCTTGTCCAAAAAACGCACAAGTACGTGCGGCAACACTTCAGCTCGATCCGCAAATGACACCATTACTATGCCCCTCAGCTCTCCGTCGAAAAGCTACTGTTTCGCTTCTTTCGTTCTTCTTGAATTCGATCGCTTACATTCTACCGGGGAATCGCGCCCTTCGCTATGCAGACTATGAAGCCCCAGAATCGCCGCCGATTGTCTTCCCTCGCGCACCGATTGCCTTCGAGCTGATTGTCTTAGAACCAAAGACACGCTATAAGTTTCTTCGTGCCCGAAGCTGCGATCAGCGTTGCCGCTCTCGAAAAATTATTCCCGCCCGCCCGCAGCGGCTGGCGAGCCTTTCTCCAGCCTTTCGAGAAGCCGAGCATCGTCGCTCTGGCCGGGATTTCTTTCGAATTGCGTCCCGGAGAATCCTTGGCCCTCCTTGGCGCAAATGGCGCCGGAAAATCCACGCTCCTCCGCATTCTCGCCACGTTGCTGCTACCCACCGCCGGCCGCGCGCAAATCGCCGGTCACGATGCCGTTCTCGATCCGCGTGCCGTTCGCCGCCAGCTCGGCTATCACGCTGGCAGCGACATCGGCTTCTACGCCAGGCTTACGGGCCGCGAGAATCTCCGCTTCTTCGGCCGTCTCAACCATCTTTCGAACACCGCCACCCATCAGCGCATCGCTCATCTCGCGCAACAATTCCATTTAGAAGAAGACCTTGACCGTCAGGTGCGCACTCTCTCGTCCGGCACGGTCCAGCGCCTAAGCCTCGCCCGCGCTCTACTCCACGAGCCGCGCGTTCTTCTGTTAGATGAGCCCACGCGCAGTTTGGACGCTATCGCCGCTTCCGAATTTCGCCGCTTCCTGAAGTCCGAGGTCCTCCGCCGCGGCGATACTTCTTTGCTCTTCGCGTCCCACACTCTGCCCGAAGTCGAGCTGCTCGCCGACCGCATCGCCGTCATCGACACGGGACGCCTGCTGGCCTGCGACACCCTGGCCGCCCTCAAACACACCACCGGCGCCGCCACTCTCGAAGAAGCTTTCATGCGGCTCACTGGCCGCAGCCCGCACCTTATCGTAGAGGGCGCACCGGAATGATTCGCACCCTGCGCGAGTTATGGGTCTTCTTCTGGCGCGATCTTTCTATTGCGCGGACTTACCGTACCGTCTTTGTCCTCGAAGCCGTCGAAGCGCTCTTTGGGGTCGCCATGTTTTTCTATGTCGCGCGTTTCGTCGATAGTCCTCAACTCTCTTCATCGCTCCCGCAAGGTGGTAGCTATTTTGCTTTTTCGCTGATCGGCTTCGTCTTTCTCGACTATCTGAACGCCGCGATGGACACTTTTGATAATAGCCTCATGGAAGCTCGAGACTCCGGCACACTCGAGCACCTTCTCGTAACCCAGACTTCACTTCCCGTCATCCTCGCCGGCTCCGCCATTTATCCTTTTTTTGCTACGACGATGCGTATCGCGGTCTACCTCGCTTGGGGCGCTTTGCTCTTCGGCTTCCCGCTCCGCGATGCCAACTGGCCTGCCGTCGCCGCCGTACTTCTCGCCACCTTGCTCGCCTTTTCCGGATTGGGAATTCTCTCCGCAAGTCATCTTCTGCTTTTCAAGCGCGGCAATCCCGCAAAGTGGTTTCTGCTGGGTATTTCGAGTGTCGCCGGCGGCATGCTTTTTCCCGTCAGCGTGCTTCCGGATTGGCTGCAGTTCGTATCCAAGCTGAATCCCGTTACGTATGCGCTCGATGCCATGCGCGCTGCACTGCTAGGCGGCGCAGGGTTGCAGGCTGTCTGGCGGCCGCTACTGGTCTTGTTTCTTTTCGCTGCGGCACTCTTGCCCCTATCGATGGCCGTCTTCGCCTGGGCCCTCCGCCGCACCAAAACCACCGGCACACTCATGCACCGCTAATATTCAATCCCGCCACGCGCACTCTGTAGGGGCCGGGCTTGTTTACCCTGTAAGGGCCCCGCCCGCTTTTCTGTAAAAAAAGGCCGGCCCCGCCAAGCGGAACCGGCCCGATAAATTAAGTCTCGAAATCCCTCAGGACTTCTTTTTCTTCGTCACTCGGATGTCGATGCCCGGAGCCATTTGCTGCAATTGTGCCAATCCTTCCTTGGCTTGCTTACCGAAAACGCCGTCAGGATCGAGTTCAATCGCCTTCTGATAAGCCTCGATCGTCCCCGGCGCAAACTCCGGCACATCTTTGTCCCCGACTTTTTTCACCGTCATTTTATAAATGAGGCACGCTCCCAGCAGGTACCAGGTCTGCGCACTGTTCGGATCCAGCTGCGCGGATTTCTGCAGAGGCTCTATGGCATCGGCTCCACGATTTGCGTTGTACAAGCTGATCCCAAAGTTCCGCCATGCAGTGGCCGCTTTCGTTGGATCCAGCTCTGCGCTCTTCGTATACGCCGCTCGCGCTTCGTCAATCTTCCCCGCGCGCGCCAGCACGTTCCCGAGATTGTTGTAAGAGCCTGGATTATCGGGCTTGGCGTTGATGGCCTGCTGGTACGCTTCGGCTGCTTCATCATTGCGGCCCGCAATGTCGTACGCCGATCCCAGGCTTCCCCAAATCAGTGCCAGATTGGGGTCTTTTTCGGGTGCCGCCTTTTGCGCCTCCTGGAATTCCGCCGCCGCCTTGTCCGAAAGTTCCTTGAGGTTTTGCTTCAACGCATCCCGCTGGTCGGCAGGCGCTTTGGCCAAATCATCCTTCGCCTTCTGTTCTTGTGCAAGAAGCGCCGTCCCCGCTGTGAAGTGCGACTTCATTCCCTCGAATTTTGCTTTATCCTCAGCGTCCTTCTTGGTTTTCTCTGCCGCAGCCGATCCCGCCTTCGCTGCCAGTTCCTTGAAGTTCATATCCGGCATTTTGACATCTTCGCCACTAGTAACCCTCAGCTGCCCCATCCCCACAGCTGGTTGCTTATCGTTCGGCGGCGGAAACGCGATAATCGACAAAATGTACACTCCAGGCCGAAGATTGTGGATGACGAACCTTCCTTCCTCGTCCGTTTTTGCATCCGTCTTCGCCCCTTGATCGCTTACGGCCTCGACTGTGAGATTGAACAGGGGTTTTCCATCTATGCCAATAACCGTACCGGAGATCGATCCATTCTGTGCAGCTGCGTTCGGCGAAAGAATTGTCACCAACGCGCCAGCTAGCAGTACAGCAAGCCACATGGACTTCCCAAGTCTCTTCATGCTCTTTCTCCTTTTGCCGAGGCGAACCCTGCCCGGCCTGGCTGGCGGGATGTGCCCTATTATCCTTAATCCTAGCCTTTTTCCAAGTGGGACAGACAATCCTGTCTGTCGCCCCTAGCCTTTTCTCCAGTAGGACAGACATTCTTGTCTGTCACCCCAAACTTTCTTCCGGTCCTACGAGCGCGCGCCCACGGCCAAGCGGTAGGCGATTGCGTCCGCCACTCCCGCCTCCGCGAACGCCTTCAATCGGAGCAAGCAACTGTCGCACACTCCGCAAGCCTTGTCTTCCCCCTGGTAGCATGACCAAGTCAAATGCAGCGGCGCTCCCAGCTCAATTCCGCGCCGGATGATTTCGCTTTTCTTCAGCGTGATCACCGGAGTCGCAATTTCAATCTGCGTTTCCGGCCGCGTTCCCACTCGCACCAATTCCTGAAATACCTGGTAATACTCCGCGCGGCAATCCGGATAACCGGAACTATCCTCCGCCACCGCCCCAATGTAAACCGCCTTCGCTCCAATGGCTTCCGCCCAGCTCACCGCCACCGAAAGAAAATGCGCGTTGCGAAACGGCACGTACGTCACCGGAATCGCGCTTCCATGCGGCCCCGCCGCTCCCAACTCATTTTCCGGCACAGCGATTTTCGCGTCCGTCAGCGCCGACCCGCCAATCGCCCGGAAATGATCCAATCTCACCACCAAACGCTGTTGCACTTCCAGCCAATCCGCAATGCTATCGAAAGCGCGCCTTTCCCGCGTCTCCGTGCGCTGCCCATAGCTGGCATGAAGCAGCGCAAGATTCTCGTTGCCATACTTCTCGAGCGCAATCGCCGCGCAAACGCACGAGTCCATGCCCCCGCTCAGAAGCACCACCGCCTTAGTCGCATCCATATTGCTCATCGTTGCGTCCACACGCTCCCATAAAATCCACCTCCCAAACACTCCTCCGATCCTTTACTTCCTCCACTTCCTCTACCTCACACTCCTTTGGTCGCCGGGTCCCACACAAATTTGTGCAGCTGCAATCCCAGCCGCACCGGCAAACCATCCGCCAGCATCCACTCCACGAGCGTGCGCGCTTCCAACCCTTTCCACTTCCCAGCCGGATCATCAAACACCGGCGAAAACAAAACTTGCCTCACGCGTTCCGCCAAACGATGCTGCGCCGTGAACTCCCGCGCAAACTCATAATCGCGTCGAGTCATTAGCACAAACTTTACTTCGTCCTTCGCGTCCAGTACTTCCAGATTCCTCATCTCAAACGTATCCGCTTCGCCCGAGTCCGGGCATTTCACATCCACAATCTTGATCACGTCCGCCGGTAGCCGCCCCGTAAAGCGCTCGCCGCTAGTCTCGATCATCACCGTATACCCCGCCGCAATCAGCTTTTCCGCCAAAGGATAGACTTCCTCTTGCAGCAGCGGCTCTCCGCCAGTCAATTCCACGAGCGGCACGCTAGCCGTAGCCCCAGACAATCCCGCCGCCCGCCCCGCAAGCTCATCCACGCGCGCCAAAACGTCGTCAACACTCATCTTGGTCCCGCCGTGAAACGCGTAAGCCGTATCGCACCACGTGCACCGCAAATTGCACCCCGTCAATCGCACAAACACACACGGCAACCCAGCCCGCGTCCCTTCCCCCTGAATCGACTTAAATATTTCGGTAATGAACATAATGTGGAGTGCGGCAGCCCTGCTGCCGCTTTCTTCAACCGCGCTGACCTCCGGGCCTTCTACTATGCGCCCGACCCAACCCTACGCGCCGCCTGCCGCATCTTCCTCTTTATTTCGTTACTTCCTTCCGCGATCTTCTACCCAACCACCACATCGCCCCCGCAAAAAGCACCACAGGCAAAATCAATCTCCAATAAGCCGGCGAAACTCCAATGTAGTGAAACACCACCACATACCCAATCGCCACCAAAAATGCCGGAACCAGAATGATAAAGAAGCCACGATTCATCGCATCACCACTCGCTAGCCACGCGTTCTCTTTTCCGTCGTTACTTCGTTATTTCTTTACTTCTTGTCTTCTCTTCAATCCTTCGGCCGGTACTGCGCCCGGCTAGTATCCGTCTCCCACAAAATCACATCCGTAACGCGCGCCCCCGCCGGCAAATCCTTCAACCCCCGCGTCACCTCGTCATAAAAATACTTCGCCATATTTTCCGCCGAAGGATTCACCGTCTTGAACGGCTCCAGATCATTCACAAACTGGTGATCCAACCGCCCCATAACTTCCCGCACAATCGCCTTCAATCGCGTAAAATCCACCAAAAGCCCAATCGAATCGAGCTGCGGCCCCTCCAAGGTAACGCGCACGCGATAATTATGCCCATGCACGTTCTCGCACTTCCCCTTATACCCGCGAAGCGCATGCCCAGCCGAAAATGTCTCTTCCACGCTAACCTGAAACATAAGTAGGACAGACATTCCTGTCTGTCATCCCCGCCTTTTCTATCTCTATTTCGTTACTTCTTCCGACTCTTCTCTGCGACCTCTGTGTCTCTGTGTTAATTCTTCTTCTTTTCTTTCTTTTCTTTCTTTTCCAAAAACCTAGAAACCTCCGCCAAACTCGATGTCATCTTGTACTTCGGCAGCGACTCCAAAAAAATCTTACCATACGCCATCCGCTGAATCCTGTTATCGAGCAGCGCCAAAACCCCGCGATCCGTCTTCGTCCGAATCAACCGCCCAAACCCCTGCTTCAACGCCAAAACCGCCTGTGGCACCTGGAATTCCGCAAACGGATTCCGTCCATCCTCCTGCAAAGCCGCCACCCGCGCCGCCACAATCGGATCGCTAGGCACGGCAAATGGCAGTCTGTCCACAATCACGCAAGAAAGTTGATCCCCAGGCACATCCACTCCCTGCCAAAAGCTAGCCGTAGCAAAAAGCACCGCCCCCGGCGTGTTCTTAAATCGCTCCAGCAAAACCGACCGCGGCGAAGTCCCCTGCAAAAGCAAAGGAAATGGCACCCGCGTCCTCACGCGTTCGAAAAGTTCATTCATCTGCGAGTAACTCGTAAACAAACAAAACGCCCTACCCTGGCTGGTCTCCAGCAAATTCACAATTTCATCCGCGGCCTTCGCCGTGTACGCAGGATTCCGCACATCCGGCATGTTCGGCGGCAAATACAGCATCGCCTGTTTTTCGTAATCAAACTCCGGCGGCAACCCGCGCTCTTTCGCATGATCCAAACCCAGCCGGTGCCGGATAAATTCAAACCGGTTCCCTACCGTCAAGGTCGCCGAAGTCAAAACCACCGTATCGAACTGCTCAAAAAGCCTTTCCCGCAAAATCTGGCTGACGTCGATCGGCGTCGCCGCTAAAAACACGCCTTTGTTACGCCGTTCATACCAATACACAAAATTCCGCTCGTTCGACTCAAACAAAAACGTCAGCTCCTGCCGCAAATCAAAACTTCGCCGTGCAATCCGCAAAATCTCTTCCGGCTTTTGCGTCAAAGCCGCGCATTCCGTCTCAAATCCCTTCAGCGCCGTCGCTAAATCGTCGTAAGCCTCGCGATTCTGCTCCAAAAACGCGTCGCGCTCATTCCGCGAAAACGGATACCGCCCATCGCGCGGCGGAAACGTTTCAAAGAAAGTCCGGCTCCGTTCGCGAATCCGCTGCGTCTTCCGCAAAAGCGATGGCGTTCCCAGATGCAGCAATCGCAAAGTCTGGTCTGCGTCTCGCGCCAATTCATCGAACCGGAAATTCGAAATCTGTCGCCCAAAATAATCGCTGGCAACATCCTCCATCTCGTGCGCTTCATCAAATACCACCGCCGAATATTCCGGCAAAATGCTTCCAAAATCATCCTGCTTCAAAGCCAGATCCGCAAAAAACAAATGATGATTCACAATAATTAAATCCGCGTCCTTTGCCCTCTGGTGCATCCCCGTCACAAAACACGGATTAAACGAAGGGCACTTCTGTCCCGAACACGTATCCCGCCGCGCATCCAACCGCGTCCACAAATCCGAATCATCCGGCAAAAAGGTCAGCTCCGCCCGGTCGCCCGTCTCCGTCAATTTCGACCACTGCTTGATTTGCTGAAACGCGTCCAGCTCATCCATCCCCTTCAGCAAAGCCTGGTCCGCCATCGCATTCACTTTCGCCACGCACAAAAAATTCGAGCGCCCTTTCATCACCGCCACTTTCAAATTCGGCGCAAAGTGTTTCTGCAAAAACGGAATATCCTTCTGATAGAGCTGCTCCTGCAAAGATTTCGTCGCGGTAGAAATCACCACGCGCCGCCCGCTGCAAATCGCCGGCACCAGATACGCCAGCGTCTTCCCCGTTCCCGTTCCCGCCTCCAAAATCGCGTGATGATGCTTCTCAAAAGCGTCGTGCACCATCTCGGCCATCTCGAGCTGCCCGCGCCGGTGCTCATACCCGCCGATCATGCACCGTTCCAAAAATCCGCCAGGTCCAAACACGTCCCGCATCGAGGGCTTCTCAACGGCACTCTCCTCCTTTCCCTCCTCCTCCGCTCTGTAGGGGAGGGGCTCGTTTACCCTGGAAGGGCCCCTCCCTCCGTCCGCTGCACCTACGGTCGGATCATCCTCAAAAGACACCTCTTCGCGCACCGGCAACGCCACGGCCTCCTGCGCCGCGCCGTCTTCCTCAACATACTTCGTTTTAGCAACCCGCTTCGCCAAGCGCACCTATCCCTTCAATCCCAACTCCCGAATTCGTAACCATAACATATCCCCTGGTCAGCTCTCGCCCACCTGCCACTTCTGACACTTAACAAATGCCCGTCGGGACGGTTTAATAGTTGGGCATCGCGCGCCAGTTCATGTACCACTTGTCTTTTGCCCGGCGTTACATTAAATGCTGCCACGGAATGGGGACGGGGGTTCCTGGCGTGCGGAACTAAGTCTGACTGCGTGGGGTGTGCGATGAAATCCTATAAAGCCTTTCCTTTCCTAATTCTAGTGGCATGCGTCTTTTTGGGTTCCTGCAGCGGCCTACCCAAGGGCACTGTCTGCACGGTCGGGTGCACCAGCACGGTGAAAGTAAGCTTTGTTCTGGTCTCCGACACTCCCCCAGCGACCCTGGGACTTATCAGCTTTAAGGTTGTGCCGAGCGCCATCACTCTGACTCCGGCCACGGGGACCACAACTACGCTTAGTATCAACGGCGGGAACGGCTACTCCTATGACTTGGTTCGCATGCAATCCGATTCCGGTTTTCTGGGCACTGCGCCCGCAGTCACAACAGGCACGTATACCTCGATAGCTGTCACCTTCTCCAGCGCAACACTTGCCTTTTTTAATGGCACGAACACACCCATCACCAACCTGAGCCAGCCTTGCGCGGTTAATACAGTCTGCGTCGCTTCTTTTGCAGGACCTTTTATCTCTACCATCACCAATTCTCAAGCCATAAATGCGAACTCCGGTTTCGCCATCGACGTTAATCTCGCGAACTCCCTTACCCTCACCGGCGGCACTCTGTCCCTAAGCTTCGACAACGGCGGAGCCCTTCCAGTCACCAGCGCTTTCGCGATTCCCCGCACCAACTCCAATCTCGCCGCTGGCCAGCTCGCTCTCATTGAAGACATTACCGGTGTCGTCAGCAACGCCGCCAATACAGGAGTCACAATCACTCCTTCGGCGCAGCTCATGAACTCTCAACCGATCGCTGCCTTGACTGGCAGCACGAATTACGACGAGGACCCAACCCTCACGCTCTGCCCTTCAGGGACTACTGTATTGACGAGTTGCGTTTCCAACAACCAAGCCGCGAGCATGGATGCGATCCTTAATTCCGATGGCACCTTCACCATCCAGGAAATCGAACCACTCCTCAACAGCCCGATCGTGGATACAGTCGAAGGAACGGTCTACTCTCTCGCCTCCACCACGAACCCAGGCAATCTGACCCAGTTTAGTATGATCGTTACCAACCTCATTCCGGCCGCAACAAACTCGTTGATCGGTAGTTTGAGCGTCGCCTCCAAGTTCACCGTGAACATAGCCAACAATCCGACTCCGTTCTTCGTCGATAGCAAAGGCCTGCAAGTGCAGGGTAGTTTCCCCAGCATCTACAATCAATTCGCGGGTGGCACCAACACGGGCGCCATCCACCTGGGACAGGCCGTGGCTGTCCATGTCACGGCCTTCACCGCCGCCAATGGCACTACTCCAGCTTCTTCAACGGTTAATACCGTTACCCTTCGCTGGACGCGCTTTATCGCGAACACAGCCGCCGCCAACTCCGGGGTTTTCACGATCAACGCCCTTCCCGGGCACTTCGGATTTAACCAAGGGATCAGCTTCGGGGTACAGACTTTCACAAACGGTTCACAGGGAGCCGATGGTATTACCAACCTGCAGGGCTTCTCCGGCGACACCTCGAATTTGACGGTGAGTAGCCCCGTAGCCATGCGTGCCCTGTTCTTCGAAGACCCGACGCTCAGTCAGAACCCGGCTTTCTTCGCCGCCAAGGTTCGCCAGCAACACTAATTCCCTAGACTTTACCCGCCTCCGCAAAAGGCAAAGGGCCGGAGCATTGCAGATGCTTCGGCCCCTCTTTTCTCCGTCCGTAGCGCCAGCATCCCTGCCGGCGTTTTTGTTTTATCGTCCAGTTCTATCCCGTAAACTCCCTGGAATACTCAGTTGCGAAAAGCAGCCCGTAACCCCTTTGGAATCCGCAGTTTCAAAACGCGGGACTTAAAGCCCTTTAGAATGCGCAGTTACGGGAAAACAGGGCAGCGTTAGGGGGCGATACCCAAGAAATGAAAGAGACAAGCCCCGAATCCAGCCAGCCTCGAAACATGCCAAGATCGAGAGCCCACTTCAAGCAAGCGGTAATCAGATTTGTCGCTACGAAGCTGCCGCCACCGGCACTCCCATAGTGCTGGAAGAAACCCTCGGCTGCAGCCGCTTATACAGCGCCAGGGAAATCGCGCCCATTCCCCACATCCAAATCCCCAGTGCCACGAGCTTTCCAATCACATGTAAGGGCGCTATCGGGGTGTAAACGATGCGCACGATCACCAAACCCGCCGCCATTCTTCCAATCAGGCCCCAGGTATCGCTCGTTCTTCCGAAAATCCAATTGCCCACCACCGTGCCGACCACGATTTCCGCGCAATTGATCGCCAGCCACCAAAGCCCGAGTGTAAGCAGTCCCAGCGGGATGCCCACAACTGTTATGCAGGCAAGAATAGCCGCAATGAAGACCCCCGGCAGGACCAGCAAACCCAGCCCGAGAGGCGCTCCAACCCTTTCCCCGGCAGTAACGGCATCCAAGGCAAATTTCGGAAGCAGCAAAAACAGCACAAGCCCAAGCAGAATAAAGGCCGCCGTCCAAATGATCCGCCAGATGTAATAGTGCCCTGTCGTGTATTCCGACTTGTGCTCCCTCTGGGTAAATTCCACCGGCGAGGCTAGTTTCGCCCCAGAAGCTACGTTTGCCTCATGCTCGCCCTTGAACTGGATCCGGCCTCCAACCTGCCCGGTAGAAGCGATGAACAGCGATTCGCCTCTTTCCCAGATGTTACCCAGGACTGTGCCGTTGACGCTCACTCCATTTCCAAAGAAAAGAATGTCGCGGCCCAGTTGGCCGTCAACGGCCAAATTGCCGCCAAACATGGAGATGGTTCCGCCTACTTTTCCCGTGGAATCTACGGTCACGGAATCTCCAAACCAGGTGACGCTTCGTCCGACAGTTCCCGAAATAATCCCGTTGTTGCCCGCGGCGCGAACATTGCCGTCCACTTTTCCGCGAACCCGCATGGCTTGGCAACCACTGATCACGTCCCCAGTGACGTGCCCATCGATATCGATGTCTTTGCCTGCGGCATACACATCCCCGTCCACAGTTCCCTCGATGCGAATCCGCTCACCCGAAAGGTAAATGTCGCCTTTGATGGTTTCATCCTGCCTCACCTCGGCGGTGCCACCGTGCGTGTTGCGAAACTCCGTGGCGCGTGCCGGAGAGGGCAAAATCAGAGCCGCACACAATCCCGCCAGCACCAAAGCCAATGCCGACCCGCGCCGCAAGCGTTTACGGAATACAACCAAGCCGAATCCCGCCACGGTCACCATCGCCAGCACCTCGAGAAGTGTGATCACAGATTGCCATCCTTTCCAGAAGGCACCTTGAAAAACCAATAAGCTCAGAAGACTCGTTCCACCAAATCCTGCCTGCTCCAACCGCAGCTGCGCGGGCTCGATGAAGCTTGTGTACAAAGCGTAGACACCGGTTGCCGCCAAACCAAAAACGACGCCCCAAATCCAGCCAAATGATTTCCTCGCGCGCTCCTGAAATTCCGCCAGCCGCGCTGGCAGTGGTTCGTCTTCTTCCAACATGGCGCGCGTAAGTAGCCGCGACTCGCGGTCGAGCGCCCGCAGCAAAGTGCGGCAGGCCGCGCAGTCCTGCGTGTGCGCGGAGACGGCTTGCGCGCGGGCGCGGTCCAGTTGGCGCTCTGCGTAGAGCAGGCACGTCATCTCATCCAGATGATCCATCGTCCCACCCGGTCCTTCTGGCGATACCGGGTTCGCAGCTTCGCTCACGAGGTCCCTCCCGCAGCCAGCGCACTCTTCCCCTCCAGCGCCTGCCGAAGTTCGTGCCGCGCGCGCAGCAGCACGACGCCCACGAAGGCACGCCGCACGCCGAGCTCATCGGCAATTTCGTCATAACTCATATCCGAGTAGTAGCGCAACACCAGAGCCATCCGCGCGCGTGCGCCCAGCTTGTGCAGAGCTTGCCGCACCTCTTCGCTGGTCTTCTGCTCAATCAGCTTGTCCAACTGGCTGGGGTCTGGGTGCTCCAGCGGCACATCTTCCACGTCTTCGGTCTCTTTGTCCTGGCGGATCTTGCGGCGGCGCAGGATGTCCCAGCAATGGTTGGCGGCTACCCGATACAGCCAGGCGGAAAAGGAGCGCGTCTCGTCGTACTGGCTCAACTTGTCCCGCAGCTTCATGAATATATCCATAGTGGCGTCTTCGGCGTCTTCCCGGGTCGGCAGAGCCCTCCTGCAAAACCGGAAGATAGCCGGGGCATAATCCCGGTAAAGCTCACCCCAGGCATCGGCATCCCCTGCCCGAGCCCGGGCAACTGCCTCCGTGGTCTCCGTCATTCCCGGCACGCTCATCGGGCCTGGTCTCAGCGGTTCCATAGACTAGTACGCAGGGCTGCCCCTAAAACTTACACGAAATTCACAAATAGCAATATTGCAGCGAGGGGCTATCTCTACTGTGTTCAGCACTCTACCAGAAATGCCCGGCGGGACCACGACTCCCTGCGATATCGGGCGACGCGCCGCGGAAGAGCCTGGCACGAGATCTGGCAAACCGCGGCGCTCAGCCCCGACGGACGTCGCGACGCCGAGGGGGAACGCTGGGAGCACCCCCGCGCAAGTAAGTCATATTACCCTCCACCTGCTCTCGGCAGCCCGGGGGGAAGGCGGCGGACAAAACCAAACGCCATCGCGGAACCTGAAAAGAAGAGCAAACGTGAGTGCGCCCATAGACGCGCGGCTTTGCAAAGCGAAGTATTCATTCTTTTCGCCAGTCATATTCAAAACTTGAAATTGACACATTGTGCAAAAACGGTGCTACTAGGAGCACGCATACGGGGAGTGGTCGACCAAATATTGCCGAGGAACATTCGATTTATGAGGAGGGGTGTATTTATGCAATGGCAAGATCAAAGGGGATACATGGGATTTAAATCCGCATTTTTGCGTATCGGAGCGACAGCCATCGTGCTCGCTCTCTTCGTTTGCGCAAGCCACGCACAGACATTCCGCGGCGCGATCAGCGGCACGGTGACAGATCCATCTGGCGCGGTGATTCCGAACGCTCAAGTGAAAGCCACTGAGACGGCAACGGGTCTCGAACACAACACGGTAACCACCACGGACGGCGAGTTCTCCTTCCAAGACATTCCGCTGGGTCTTTACAAGGTGACGGTCACTGCGGCCGGTTTCCCGCCTTACACCGTGGATAAAGTCGATGTGGCGGCAGGCTCGATCTTTGCTCTGCCGATCAAGCTCTCCATGCAGCAGCAGTCCACCACAGTGGAAGTCTCCGCTGCGGCGCTGAGCCTGGACACATCGAGTTCAACACAGAGCACGACGATCGCAACTCAGATGGTGCAGGACTTGCCGCTGAATGGCCGGGACTTCACGCAGATGATCGCTCTCGCGCCGGGCTATTCGGGATACTCCGTAGGCGGATACGGCTCGCTCAACGGGACACGGCCCAATCAAATGAACTGGCAGATCGATGGCGTGGACAACAACGATTTTTGGCATAACATTCCGGCGGTCAACCAGGGCGGTGTTTCGGGAATCGCTGGCGTGATCATGCCGGTTGACGCAGTCGACGAATTCTCCGCGCAAACGCAATCCGGCGCGGAAGCGGGCCGCAACGCCGGCGGCACAGTAAACCTGGTGCTGAAATCTGGCGGGAACCAGATCCATGGTTCCGCCTATTACTATTGGCGGAATGAAATCTTTTCCGACCCATCGCCCTTCTATTGCTCGGGCTTAAACCCGGCTTGCCCAAGCACGAATCCCACCAGGTCCCCTGAACTGCGCAACGAAAACTACGGGGGTACGGTAGGCGGACCGATCATCAAGGAAAAATTCTTCTACTTCGTGGGCTTCGAAAAGCAGCAATACATCATCGGGCTTTCGGGCGTGGCCACCGAGCCGTCACAAGCGTTCGTAAACAATGCCCTGGGTGTGCTGAACAATGCTGGTGTTGCGCCAAGCCAGATTTCGGTAAACATGCTTGGTGCCCTGTGCGCGGCATGCCCCGGCGCGAGCACAGGCCAGGGACTCTGGCCTACTTCCGGTCAGTCGTCCATTTTGGATTTGCCGGCAACGACGAGCAATTTTTTCAGCTCATCGCCATCAACGGGCTACAGCTACAACGGCGTCCTCAAACTGGATTACAACTTCACGCCGAATCAACACCTTTCCGCACGCATGTTTAATGGCCAGGGCAGCCAGACGGCACCCTTGGGAACCAGCACAGCGCTAGCGGTGGCCAGTTCAAACCTTCCCTACTATTTCGAGCGAGCTCCTATTCACGTGCAGAACTACACGCTGGTGCTAAATTCCATCTTTTCGCCGACTTTGACCAACCAGGTTCTCTTCGGCGTCAACTACTTCAACCAAACGTTCCGCGACGCGAACGCCAGTTTCGATACCGTGGGAATGGGATTGCTGCAAAGCCCTGACGCTCTCATCAACGGGAAGCCTATCTTCGGAGCGCCAAATATCGCCATCATTCCGCCTTCTGGCGGGGGATTTGAGCAGGTTGGCATCACACCTCCGGAAGGACGCAATGACATCACGGGCATGCTGGAAGATATCGCCTCCTACAGTCGGGGAAAACACCAAATCCGGTTCGGAGGCGAATTGCGCCAAGGACATGTGAATGAGTTCTACTACCGTCACTCGCTCGGCCAGTTCACTTTCGATGGAACTCAAGGACCATGGGCCGGTTCCTGCGCCCCCGCGAATACCGCGGTTTGCCTGGACACGCTAGCTCTTGCGGACTTCCTTGCTGGCGACGTGTCCAATTCCGCTGTCGCAGTGGGGGATGCGGAGCGCACCGTTACCGTGAATGGCCTCAGCTTTTTCGGAGCTGACCAGTGGCAGGTCACGCGCAAACTGAATATCAATTATGGCCTGCGCTGGGAATACTTTGGACCTCTTCACAATGACAGCCAGGATCTGGTGGTCTTCGTTCCAGGACGTGGACTCTTAACCCAGGGGAATGGAATCAGCGGCATCTTCCCTCCGGATAAGAATAACTTCGCGCCACGTTTCGGCTTTGCGTTTCAACCGACTGCAAAGAACGATTTGGTTGTGCGCGGCGGCATCGGAGTCTTTTATGACCAAATCAACATGAACCCGTTTCTGGATTACCGCCCGCCAAACAGCGCGGCGGATGGTCTGGAAGACAACCCGGCAGGCCCGAAACCGGTCTCACTCTACTCGATACCAATTTGCGGAGCGAACGCGGGCGGGGGCTACAACTGGACCGCCGTGCAACAGCCGATCTGCCCTGCCGGGACGCCCAACCAAGGGATGGCTAACGCTACTAATTCCATATATCCCGGCGTCAGCACGTGCGTGACCGGCTCCAACGATTTCACAACTGATCCCGGATGCGCCAACGGGCCCTTTGGTATCTATTCCGTCGGCCAGAATTTCCGGGCGCCTTACATTTTCAATTTCAACCTTCAGGTCGAGAAGAGCCTGGGCAATTACGCGGTCTTCCAGATCGGGTACGTCGGCAGCAACGCCCATAAGCTCTCTGTGATGCAGAATATCAACCAAGTACCATTCACCACCGGCGGCCAGAGGCCTTACGCGACGCAATACCCGGCGTTCGGCGATATCAACCAGCTCAACAGCGTGGGCGATTCCAACTACAACTCGCTGCAAACTACTTTTAAACTTCGGTCATGGCACGGATTGACTTCGCAGGTGTCCTACACATGGGGTCATGAACTGGACGAAGTCAGCGAGTACCGCGGTGTTATCCCACTGGATAGCACCAACCTGAAAGCGGAATACGGGAACGGCGACTACGACACGCGAAACAGCTTCACGGCTAGTTTCATTTATGACGTGCCCAAAGCGCCGTGGGCCCATGGCTGGACTGAGCAAGTGTTCAATGGCTGGCAGTTGAGCAGTCTCTGGGTCCTCCACGGAGGCCAGCCTTTCAATATTACCGGCGACACCAATCGTCCCGGCGTCAACGTGATTGGAAATCCATTTGCCGGCGTTTCGCATACGTTCAGCGCGGCTAACGGCGGAGAACAGTGGGTTAACCCCGCTGCGTTCTGCACACCGGGAGCGGCGGGCTGCCCTGGGACGACTAGTCCACTGGGAGATCTCTCCCGCAACAAATACTACGGACCAAGCTTTAAGGACTTTGACTTTTCCATCTTCAAAAACTTCTCCATTACGGAACGAGTCAAGCTCCAGCTTCGCGGAGAGATCTATAACATCGGAAACAGGATAAACCTTGCTTCCGGCGCCGGATCTGTCAGCGGAAGCACCGGCTTCATCACCGACACGATTGGGGACTTCAACGGCGCTCCTGGGCTGGGCCCCGGCGAGCCGCGCAACGCGCAGCTGGTGGGGAAGATCATCTTTTAGCCGCTGCGAAAACAATTAACCGAGCCGCCCCGACCAGCTCTACCGGGGCGGTTCTTTTTTTGGCTTGTGGATCGCCGTGGCGACGGCTGCGCTCGTGTGCTCGTTCAGATGGATGGGTGACACTCGGCAGAGTGCCACAGAACGAGCGAAAACAGCTGGGATGCGGTACAGTGGAACGTCGCAGCGTTGTTGCGGTTTTCGATTGTCCGCCCGCCGCCTTAATAACATGACACAAATACTTCCATCGTTGGTGATTCTGGGACGGCCGAATGTTGGCAAGTCCACGCTTTTTAATAGGCTGACCGGTACGCGGCGCTCGATCGTGACGAACGAGCCTGGGATTACGCGCGACCGGATTTATGGGAAGGCGGAGTGGCGCGGGAAAGCGCTGGAGATTGTCGATACCGGAGGAATCGTTCCGGATGACAAGGCGTTAATCCCAACGGAGATTTTGCGGCAGGCGCATGTGGCCATCAAGAAGGCGGCGTTGCTGGTTTTGGTGGTAGATAGCCAGGCGGGCGTTACGCCGCTTGATCAGGAGCTGGCGCGGCTTCTGCGCACTACCGGCAAGCCTTTTGTGGTGGCGGTGAACAAAGTGGATGCGGTGTCGCAGGAAGTGAATGCGGCAGTGTTTCATTCGCTGGGAGTGCCGGTGTTTCCGATTGCGGCAGAGCATGGCACTGGCGTGGATGATCTTTTGGACGCGGCGCTCGCTGAGGTGGATGCCGTTGAGTCCGAAGAGGAAGAAGCGAAAGAGGACGCCGTCGAAGTGGCGATTATCGGGCGGCCGAACGTGGGCAAGTCCACTTTACTGAACCGCATGGCGGGAGAGGATCGCTCCATCGTTTCTCCGATTCCGGGGACCACGATGGACAACGTGGATACGGAAGTGGTGCACGACGGAAAGTCGTACCGGTTCGTGGATACGGCTGGCATACGGCGGAAGGCCAAGACGACTTTGGTGGCGGAAAAATTAAGCGTCGTGATGGCGCGGCGCGGGTTGGAACGTTGCGATGTGGCGCTGCTCGTCGTGGACGGCGAGCAAGGAGTGACGCAGGGCGACGCACAGATTGCCAGTTATGCGGAAGAGTCCGGGCGATCGGTGATTATTGTGATTAACAAGTGGGATTTGGCGGTGGTGGCGGCGCGGAATGCGGCTTCGCGCGATGCGGACAGCGCGAAAGGCAAAGCACGGCGGGCTCCTGGGGAAAGGCACCGGCCGGAAGATTTCAATCCAGAGAAGTTGGCCTTCGATTACGAGAAGATGATTCGCGGGAAATTAAAATTTTTAAGTTATGCGCCGATTGTGTTTCTTTCGGCTAAAACCGGAGAACGCGCGGCGAGACTCTTTCCTTTGATCGATCTGGTGGCCGCGGCGCGGCGGAGGCACATTGCTACGCCGGAGTTGAACCGGTGGCTTAAGGAAGATGTTGATTTGCAGCGTGGAACTACGCCCAAGGCGCGGCCTGTGCGGATTTATTACATTACGCAAGCGAAGACGGCGCCGCCGACGTTTTTGCTTTTTTCAAATCAGAAAGAGCCGATGCATTTTAGTTATGAGAGGTTCTTGGAGAATCAGATACGAAAAAAGTATGAATTTCTTGGGGCGCCGGTGCGATTTGTGCAGAGATTGAGAAAACGCGAGCCGCGGCCTCACAAAAACAAAGACGAGGAATGAGATTTGAGTGATCGCGTTGGAAACGCAAGCCAAAATGCGCACGGCTTGCCGCAAGCACATCGGGAGGGGCAAGCCCCTCCCCTACAGGAAAATGCTGGAAACTGCTAGGATAGCGGCGTCCCCCTCTGATAGGAATTCGATATGCCAAGCACGGCTACAGCGACGCAGCCTACCATTGAGAAAGACTTTTATCGGATTGGCGAGGTGAGCCGGCTGACGGCTCTGAAGCCGTTTGTTTTGCGGTATTGGGAGACGGAGTTTCCCATGCTCGAGCCGGTGAAAAGTTCGAGCGGGCACCGTCTTTATCGGCAAGAAGATGTGGAGATGGTGCTGCGGATCAAGCGGCTGCTCTACGACGAAGGGTTTACGATTGCCGGCGCGCGGCGGCATTTGCGCGAGCAGAACGGTGATGGCGAGAGCTCGGGTGCGGCTGGCAGTTAGCATCGGTTCGACAGGCGCGGCGGCGGCTGAAGGAACGGCGCAACTCTTGAGCCGCAAGATGCTGTTAGACCTGCGAGACACTTTGCGCGCTTTCTTGACGCTTCTCGAACGCAAGTGATAGCCTGATAAAGCAGTAAAGCCCACTTCGCATTGCTGTCGGTCGGGACGTAGCGAAGCCTGGTATCGCGCACCCTTGGGGTGGGTGAGGTCGCTGGTTCGAATCCAGTCGTCCCGACCATTTCTCTCAAGTGCAGAAGCCTGACCTTACCTCAATTCAATTCTTGTTGGTGGACAATAGACGATGAAGCTGTCGCTGAATAGGCTTCAAATGTCACTCGTTTTTGGAATCACGCTGAGTACGCTGGCGTCTACCCTCAGTTTAGGACAGACCTCTTCCCCAAAAGACATCTCATTTATCTACGCTCATGGAAAAATTGACGGTCATGAATACACGAACGATTATTTCGGTCTTACGCTCACGCTGGAAAACGTGCAATTCACACGTGGAGCGTTCGTGAGCTCCAATGGCGGGCGAGCTCGACTCGTGGATGCCGAGGCAACTACAAAAAAACCGGAAGAGAAGTATGAAATTGCCGTCCTTGCGGCCTTGTTATCCGCTAATCCCTTGATTCGCTCGCCAGAACAGTATGTTCGAGCGGTTCGCCATGAACTGGAAAAAGAAGGACTTGCCACGGTCAGCGAAGAAGCTTCCACGGAAATATCTGGCGTCCATTTTGTTTCGGGGATCATGCGGGAGAGCAATGAGAAGCAAGGGTACTATCGAGGCATCTACACAACTTTCTTGAATGGGTACATATTGAGCCTGGATGTGACGGCAGCATCACCAGAGCGATTGACAAAGATCGTGCAGAGTATGGTGCATTTCAAAAACCCGGGTAAATAATCCATTGCCGCATATTCTCTTGACCAATGATGATGGGATTCACGCGGAAGGGTTGCGCGTGCTGGCGGCGGCGTTTGCGGGATTCGCGGACGTGAGCATTGTGGCGCCTAGCAGCGAGCAGAGCGGGAAGGCGCAGTCGCTGACTTTGCGGCAGCCGATCATTTGCCACCCGGTTGCGGATAGGGAATGGGCTGTGGATGGGACGCCTGCGGATTGCGTGATTGTGGCGTTGCACAAACTTTTGACGGAGAAAGTGGATTTGGTGATTTCGGGAATCAATCACGGCGCGAATCTGGGAGAGAACGCGTATTACTCGGGGACCGTGGGAGCGGCGCGGGAAGCGGCTTTGCATCATATGCCCGCGGTGGCAATGTCGTTGTGTTCGAAGGGTGAGAAGGTGAGTTTTGCATCGGCGGCGCGGGTGGCGCGGGCGGCGGCGGAACTCATTTTGAAAGAGGGATTGCCGGATCAGGTTTTGCTCAACGTGAATGTACCGGAGCCGTGGAAGGGCGGCGTGAAGTTTACGCGCCAGTCGAAAAAAATTACGCGGAATCAGTTGACGGAGGGGAAAGACCCGCGGGGACGGATTTATTTTTGGTTGTACGAACAGAAGCTGGACAAGGACATCGAGCCGGATACGGATTATGCGGCGATTTTTGATGGGGCGGTGTCTGTCACACCGTTGCATTTGGATCCGACGGATACAAAGTCGTTGAAGGCGTTGGCGCATTGGGCAAAGGCGATCGGCGGCGCATTTGGTGGTTGATTAGTAGTTCGACAGAATTTTCCCGCGGAAATCCCAATCAAGAAAAAATGGCGCGACAATGTTGTCACCTTGCCGAGAAAGGGCACGATGAATCGTGCCCCTACAGGTTCGGCGTAGATCAGTGGGCCGGGGTTGCGGCTGGGGCTACCAGCGGGACGTTATTTTTGCGCATGGAGTCGTTGAGCGAGGGGAGATCTTTCGCCAGGACTTCGTTCCATTTTGTTAGCTGGGCTTCCAGGCGTTGATCGAGATCGGCGAAGACGGCGGATTCGGCGGCGGTGGGAGCGGTGTCGGCACTGTCGACCAGGCTTTGGAGATGGCCGAGTTTGCTGTTGAGCATGGTGGGATAGTTGGCTTGGTCTTCGCTGGATTTCGAATTCACTTGGACGAGTTCCTCTTCGATGGCGCTGATTTTTTTGCGAAGGTCGGCGGATGCGGCCACTAGTGACTTGGCTTCGTCACTGGTGCCGATGCGCTTTTCCAGCGATAGCAGCTGCGTGCGCAGGTCGCGAATGGCTATGACCGTTTTGTTCATCTGGTCCTGGCGCTCGCTCATTTTTAGCATCAGGTCGAACTGTTTGCGCAAATCCTCGGGTGAGGTTTGGACGCGGGGATCCATTTTTACTTCGAATGGAGCGGTTTGGGATTTTCCCGCTACCGTCAAACGCGCTTGGTACTTGCCAGCAAGAGCCAGCGGGCCTGCGGGTTCGCCGGCGTCGTAAATTAGGCCGGGAACTTTTGTGGGCTCCTGGTAACGCAGATCCCAGACGAAAAGATTGAGGCCGGGTTTGACGGGAATGTGTTCCACCGGGAGGTCGCGCTCGCCTTCGTCGGGGCCGGCGTCAGTTTTCTTTTCTTCGCTGGTGAAGGTGCGGATGACTTTGCCTCCCGCGTCGAGCAGTTCAAGTTTCGCGGGATCTTTCGGCGCGCCCTTCAAATAATAATAAAGCGTTGCACCTGACTGGGGATTTTCGCCGATAGGATAGCGGCGTGGACTGACGTGGCCTTCGCGCGTGCGGAAAGCGGTGTCGGGCGTGAAGAGATGCGCGTCTTCCGCGGCGATCGTTGCGCTGGCTTGGCGGAGCGGGCCGAGACCGTCAAGGACCCAGAAGGAGCGGCCGTGGGTTGCGACTGTAAGAGCGTCGTCATGGATGACCATGTCATGGATCGGCGTGACGGGAAGATTGAGCTGAAGAGGCTGCCAATTTGCGCCGTCATTGAAGGAAACATAGATGCCGGTTTCTGTGCCGGCGTAGAGCAGGCCGTTGCGCTTGGGATCTTCACGCACGGCGTGGACGTAAATATTTTCCGGCAGACCTGTCACGATTTTTGTCCACGTTTTGCCGAAGTCGCTGGTCTTGAAGATGTACGGCTTGAAATTGTCGAGTTTGTGGGCGTCCACGGCGATGTAGGCGGTGGCGGCGTCGAAGGGTGAAGCTTCGATGAGGCTGATCATCGCCCATTCGGGAACATCCTTCGGAGTAACTTTGTCCCAGCTCTTGCCGCCGTCGCGCGTGAGTTGGACCACGCCATCATCGGTGCCGGCCCAAAGAACGCCTTCCTGTTTCGGAGATTCCGCGAGACTGAAAATGACGTCGTAGTATTCGACGGTGTACTGGTCTTTTGTCAGAGGGCCGCCGGCATCCTGCTGCTTGGATTTGTCGTTTCGCGTTAGGTCGGGGCTGATGGTGGCCCAGGTGCGTCCGGCATCCGTCGAACGAAAAACATACTGCGCGGTGTGATAGATGACGTCGGGATTGTGCGAGGAAATCACAATCGGCATGGTCCAGGTGTAGCGGTATTTTTGTGTGGCGGCCGCGTAGCCGTCAGGATCATCGGGCCATTCCTGGATGCTCTGGGCTTGAAAGGTGCGGCGATCGAACCGCGTGAAGATGGGGCCTTCGTCGTCGGCGTAGACGATATTCGAATCGCGCGGGTCCGGCACGATGTAGCCGCTTTCCCCGCCGCCGACCGCGTCCCAATCGCCCGGCAGAATCGCTCCGTGATCGCTGCGAGTGCGGATGCCGATGGAAGAATTGTCCTGCTGCGAGCCATAGACGCGATACTGAAAATCGTTGTCGGCGGCGACGTGGTAGAACTGGGCGGTTGGTTGATTGTCCAGGGTCGACCAGTTTTTGCCGCCGTCGACGCTGATGGTGGCACCGCCGTCATTGCCGTTGATCATTCGATTGGTGTTGTTGGGATCAATCCACAAGGCGTGATGATCGCCGTGCGGGGCGTTGATGCGTTCGAACGATTTGCCGCCATCTGTTGAGCCGTAGAGGCCGGTGTTGGCGATGTAGACGCCGTTGACATTTTTGGGATCGGCCCAGACGTGCGTGAAATACCAGGCGCGCTGCGTGAAGCGATGATCGTCGGTGATGAGCGTCCAGTTCACGCCGCCATCTTCGCTGCGATAGAGGCCACCCTTTTTGGCTTCGATGAGCGCGTACACAACGTTCGAATCCGCGCCTGAGACCGCGACGCTGATGCGGCCTAGCGTGCCTTCGGGCATGCCGTTGCCTTCGATGCGCTTCCAGGTGGAGCCGTCATCGTTCGAACGATAGAGGCCGTCCTTCGCGCCGCCGCTATTGAGAGTCCACGGCGTGCGCCAGCCTTCCCACATCGCGGCAAAAAGAACATGGGGATTGTGAGGATCGAAAACGATATCGATGCCGCCGGTGCGATCGTCTAGGTAGAGAACTTTCTCCCACGTTTTTCCGCCGTCGCGAGTGCGATATATGCCGCGGTCCGGGTTGGGGCCGTAAGCGTGGCCTAGCGCGGCGACGAAAGACTATATCTGGATTCGTCGGATGGATTATGACCGCGCCGATGTGGCGAGTGTCTTTGAGGCCGACGTTGGTCCAGGTTTTTCCTGCGTCGGTGGATTTGTAAACGCCATCGCCGAAAGAAATATTTCCGCGGATACAGGCTTCGCCGGAGCCGGCGTAAATTACGTTGGGATCGGAATCAGCAACGGCAATGGCGCCGATAGAGGAGATGGGCTGCTTGTCAAAGAGAGGATCCCAGGAGATGCCACCGTCGGTTGTTTTCCAGACGCCGCCGCTGACTGCGCCGAAATAATAGGTGTACGGCTGGCTGGGAACGCCTGCAACCGTTATGGCGCGGCCGCCCCGGAACGGGCCGATGAGTCGCCACTTCATGCCGCCGTAGGTTTTCGGATCGATCTGCTGCGCTTGAACGAGCGAGCGCACGCGCAGAAAATTAGGACCCAAGCAAAGATAAAACGCGAGACGGGCTGGCGAAACGATTTCACGCAAACCTCCGGCGATAAGCAAAAGGATGTTGCATGGTATCACCGGAGGAGCCGTTAACTATAGACAGTAGTAGAGATTGAAGTGGGTCTCAGTTCCGGTAACCCGGCTATAGATCCAATTGGAAGCGTCCCCGGCCTCGAGGCGACCGTGTCATTAAGCGCGGAACGCCCTAAGACCGCTCGCTCTTGCGCATCCATACGCCCCAGGTGACCGGACCAGCTTGTTCATCGGTGATGGGACGGCCCGCCAGCTTGAGAGCCAGTTTGATCTGACCGTGATGATATCCCTCGTGCCAGATCATGTGCTGGAGCAGGAGGATCGGGTGGTCGTAGTGAAGATTCATTTCCTGGCCGGCCTCCAGTCTGCCGTTTACTGCGTCTTGCACCGCCTTGGCGCTTTCGTTTAGCATTTGCGCGATGCGAATGGGGTCGCGCTCGGCCACCCACTCCTTCTCGGGCATGTCTCTGGCGAACTCGGGGGCGTCTTCGGAGACGAAGATGAGGCGGACATAGTGAATGTGCGTGAACAACTCCGCGATGGATGGGCTGCCCTCCATCGGCCTGGTCTCGAGCCCGCCTTCCGGGACGGCGCGGAGCAGATTGACCAGGATAGCGTTGTTCCGATCCCAGGAGTCCAGCAGAGCCTCAAGCAGATGTTCGTCTCGTGCGTCCAACATATCCACACTCCGTGTGTTGACGGAAAATTGTAACGGGTTTTTTGTAACACCGCAGTGACCACCATTAAACGCCGCGATAGCGCGTCCGTCGATTCTTTTGTTTATGTGTACCGGCAGTTGGCGAAAATTCGAGGTTGATTCCCTTCCCGGAGTCGGCGGTATACTGAGCGCACTCGACATTCTTGTCGACATCGGCGTTCCCGCCGAGAAGGAGGTGATCCTGTGAGGTACGGTTTACGTTGAAGCAGTAAAGAGAGGCGCTTGTGAAGTTACCGGGCGCCTCTCTTCTTTTTTCCTGCCTTTTCGAATTCCCTTTGATTTGACGAATTCATTCCACGACTTCTCCTGACCAGTCCTTGTTTAACGCCATCCCTGAAATTAGCGAGACTACGGCAGAGATGGATTGATTGGAAAAGGAAAAACGGCACAGGCAGGAGTGCCTGTGCTACCACGAGCAAATGCGATAGGATGCAACGGCTATGGCTGCTACGAAAACGTACGACACGGCGATCATTGGGGCGGGAGTGTTTGGGGCGTGGAGCGCATGGCATTTGGCGCGGCGCGGACAGCGCGTGGTGCTGCTGGATGCGTATGGACCTTCGAACGCGCGGGCTAGTTCGGGCGGGGAGACGCGCATCATTCGAATGGGTTATGGAACGGACGAGATTTATACACGGTCTTCGCAACGATCACTGGCGCGGTGGAAGAGTTTTTGCGCGGCTACCGGGCAGCGGCTTTTTCTCGAGACAGGCGTGCTGTGGCTGGCGGGCGAAGATGATTCGCGCGTGCGCGAGACGATGACGACGCTGAAGCGCTGCGAGGTGCCTTTTGAAGAGATGGATCACGCAACGCTGGAGCGGCGCTATCCGCAGATTTCATTCGAACGGGTGTCGCGCGGATTTTTGGAGCCGAAGAGCGGCGTGCTGCTGGCGCGCCGAGCGGTTGCGGCGGTGGTCGAGGATGCCGTCAAGCAGGGCGTGGATTTTCGGGTTGCTTTAATTGAGCAGCCACATGGAGTTGGGCGGCTCGCGAGCGTGACTTGCAGTAACGGAGAAACGATTTCGGCCGGGCAGTTTGTTTTTGCTTGCGGGTCGTGGCTCGGCAAAGTTTTTCCCGAGATTCTCGGACAGAGAATATTTCCGAGCCGGCAGGAAGTTTTCTTTTTTGGCGTGCCGCCAGGAGACGCGCGATTTGCGCCGCCGGCTTTGCCGACGTGGCTTTTTCAGGAGGATGAGTATTACGGAATGCCCGACATAGAGGGCCGTGGATTGAAAATTGCGCTTGATCATCACGGCGAGCGCGTCGATCCGGACACGCAATCGCGCTTGCCGACGGCCGCGGAGGCGGAAGTGGTGCAGAAATATGTGGGCAGACGTTTCCCTGCTCTGCGTAATGCGCCAGTGGTCGAGACGCGCGTGTGCCAATATGAAAATACTTCCAACGGCGATTTTCTGATCGACCGGCATCCGGAGATGGAAAACGTGTGGTTTGTTGGCGGCGGTTCGGGACACGGGTTCAAGCATGGGCCGGCGGTGGGCGAATATGTTTCGCGGCAGATTCTGGATAAATCGGCGCCTGAGCCGAGATATTCGCTGGCTACTAAGGAAACTGTGCAGCACCGGGCTGTGTATTAAGCGCGCGTGCGCGGCAGAGACTATATGGCCCGCTAAATATGGAGTCGTACTCGTCAGTGCGGAAAGCGGCAGCAGAGCTGCCGCACTCCAAGGCGCTAGTTCGTAAAATGGCGCGGGACTCGGCGAGGCCGCGAATCAAGTTTTTGGAGTGCGGCGGCGGGCATGGAATGCGGCGATGCCGCGCTTTACGCGCCGGGCTTTTTCCGCATAGAGATCCTGATCGGCCTCGGATAAGAGCTTCTCGATTCTTTCTCCATCCCCGCGGTAAACCGAAATGCCGATGCTCGCGGAGAGCTTGGGCACTTCTTCGTCCTCGGACATAACTGTGCGAATCCGATTGGCAACGCCATGCGCTTCCGCATCCTCCGATTCCGGCAACACGAGAGCGAACTCATCGCCTCCGTAACGCGCAGCGGTATCGATGGCACGGCAATGAATGCGCAGGATGGCGGCTAGCCGGCAGAGAGAGCGGCTGCCAACGAGATGGCCGTAGCGGTCATTGATTTTTTTCAAACCGTCTAAATCGAGGAGCAGAACCGCGAAAGGCCTGCGCGTGCGGTTGGTGCGCTCGGTTTCGTTTTCGAGGACATCAAGGAGCCGGCGGTAGTTGGCGAGGCCGGTGAGCGGATCGCTGACAGCGAGATGGCGGACTTGTTCGAAGAGGCGTGCGTTATCGAGGAGCGCGCCGCCGAGCGCGAGAGCATAGCTGCTGACGGTGAGTACCTGCGCGAACACGAAGGGCGCGTCCAGAAGACGTTCGGACTGGCATGCAGCGATCTGAGCGGCGAAATTCATCCAAGCCGCGGCGTAGATGGTGCGGTCGAATGCAGTGTCTTCAGAATCAAGGCGGCGGCGATACCAGAGCACGGCCGCGAAGAAAATTATTCCGGGCAACAGTTGCTGCGGACTGGGCACGAAAGAAGCTGGATGGCGTGAAGCTTCCGGCGGAAGGCGGCGAAGCGCGGCGGTGACCACATACGTGAAACCGACGACCGCCAGCAGAGCGCCTGTTATTTCCCCTTTCGTGTGGCGCGAACGGGGAATGAAATGCTCGACGAGCAGCGCGACCAGCAGCACAAGTGCCAAGAGCATGCGGCTGAGCCACCAAGCGACAGGCGCCCAGTTTGCACGAAGTGGAGAATCCTGCAGGAATTGAAAAAAGAGAACGCCGGAAGCCGATAAGACCGCGCCAGAAAGCAGATATCCTCCGCCGAGAATGAGCGAGATGCGATCCTGCGTGCCCTGGAAACGAACGAGAGTGAGCGCGGCAAAAACGAAAGCCAGCAGCGCAGAGATGACTTGCAGATAGCCTTGAAGAACGGGGTCGGGATCGAGGGAGACGGTGCGGAGCCAGTACGCCACGAAGAACGTGAGCAGGACGCCCAGAACATGCCACAAGACAACCTTTGTGGGACTGCGACCGGCCATACCTGGTTCCCCGTCCATACTAATGGCCCTCGTCTGGGGAGAGGTGCTACTTAATTAGACTACGTCGGAGAGTCGAGCGTTGCGGATAAAGTTAGGAGACTTTAACCAAGAGACACTGACTGTGGAAATTATTCCTACTGTACGGAAGGACAGGTGCGAGGCGAAAATTTAACGTTGAGCAAGAGCAATATGCGCTTGCTGGGAAAGAGCGACGCAAAGTTTGTGCTTGCGCGGAAATTAGAGTTCTTAGAAAATGCCTTTATTGAAACGATTCAATAATTAACGCAACCACAGGGTAGCGCTGCTATTTTCCGCGGCATACGGGCACGCGCCTCCAGCCCAGATTCGAGCTGCGAAAGGAACCTTCTCTGCGAGTGAAAAAAGACAGACGAAGAGTTTTGAGGAAAAGTGCAGGAGCTCCGCGCGGGGGACGATTGGCGCCGCCCGCTGCGGGACACCAGACAATCCAAGAAATTTTGTCCCAGCCGACGACATGGATGGAAACAACGCGCCAGTCGGAGCAAAACACCGAGTTAGACAGAGCCTTTCTCGACTTTTCACCAGATGAACCGTGGTTGTTTGTGGCGTGCGGGTCGAGCTACTACCTCTCGCGGACGATCGCGGCACAGTGGGCAAAACTTCTTAAGGTGGCGTGCACGGCGGTACCGGCGTCAGAGTTGCTTTTTGCACCGCAGGATGTGATGCGGCGGAGCGGAGCGCGGCAGGTGGTGCTCATTTCGCGCTCCGGCAAGACAACCGAGGTCTTGCGCGCGGCGGACTGGCTTAAGGGGAACTCAACGGTGCAGCACGCTCGGCGTGACTTGCAGCGAGGATAGCGCGTTGGAAGAAACGTGCACGCACATCTGCTGAAGCTGCCGTGGGCAGACGAGAAGAGCATGGTGATGACGCGGTCGTTCACCTCGATCCTGCTGCTCTTCGAGAGATTGGGCGCGAAATTCGCGGGCGATGCCGGGATGGCGTCGGCGCTGGACGGGCTGCCAGAAAAGACGACGGCGTGGCTTGCGGCGAATGCTGATAAGATTCGTGCGTTTGGAACGAAGCGGCGATTCGCGGATTTTGTGTTTCTGGGGCAAGGGGCACATTACTGGCTTGCGCAGGAGGCGGCGCTGAAAATGACGGAGATGTCTTCTTCGTATTCGCAGGCGTATCACACACTGGAATTTCGCCACGGGCCGAAATCGATCGCGGGTAAGGAAACGCTGATTACATTTTCTTCTGTCGGACGCACGGCAATAGCAAGAAGAGAGCTTGCTTGATTGGGGAATTGAAGAAATTGGGCGCTCGGCGATATTTCGTGGTTGCGAACCGCGCGACGCCAGCGTTGCGGCGTGACAGCGATCTGGTGATTGAGTTGGGCCTGGACGAACCGGAATATGCGCGTCTTGCCCTGACGGCGATTCCAGCGCATCTGTTGGGGCTGGCGGTTGGCATGCGCAAGGGACTGAATCCCGATGTGCCGAAGAATTTGACGCGCGCGGTGGTGCTCGATCCGAAAAATGGGGCGGTCGCAAAAAGGAGAGGCACGTGAGCAACGAAGCAGGCGGAGGCGGGCAGCAATTTCGGCGCACGCTTAAACTGTCGGACCTGATTTTCTACGGAATCGTTCTCATCCAGCCGATCGCGCCTATTCCGCTGTACGGCGTGGCGCAGAAACTTTCGGACGGCCACTTTGTCACCATCATTCTGATCGCGGGACTTGCCATGCTGATCACTGCCGTCAGCTACGGACGCATGGCCGCGCTCTATCCGACGGCCGGGTCGGCCTACACGTATGTTGGCAAGGGGCTGAACCCGCATCTTGGATTCCTGGCCGGCTGGGCGATGATCCTGGATTATCTGCTGCAGCCGCTGATCAATACCGTGTGGATCTCGACGGCGCTGCACGAACGCTCCGCGTACTTCCACATTCCGCAGATTCCTTTTGTCATCTGGGCCCTGATCATCGCCGGAATTATGACGGCTTTGAATCTGGCTGGAGTCAAGGCCTCCGCGACCGCGAACAAGGTTCTGTTAGCAGTCATGTCGGTGGTAGTCGTCTATTTTATCGTGGCTGCGGTTCGGTTCCTGTATGGCGGGCAAGGATGGGCGGGCCTTTTCTCGATGCAGCCGATCTACGATCCGAAGACGTTCAATGCTCACAAGATTCTCACCGCGACTTCGTTTGCCGCTCTGACTTACGTCGGCTTTGACGGAGTGACAACGCTAGCTGAAGACGTCGAGAACCCCAAGCGAAACGTTCTGCTGGCCGTGGTGCTGACCTGCGTCATCGCCGGCGTCTTCAGTGGACTCGAGGCGTACCTGGGCGCGCGGGTGTGGCCGAACTGGCAATCGTTTCCAAATCTTGAAACCGCCTTTATGGATATTTGCGCACGGGCTGGCGGACTCATCCTTTCCTGGTCCATGGCTTTCGTCCTGATCGTGGCTGCCTTCGGCAGCGGACTGACGGGCACGCTCGGCGCGGCGCGGTTGCTCTTCGGAATGGGCCGCGATAACGTCTTGCCAAAGAAGTTCTTCGGAAAACTAACGCCCGGGACGAGTACGCCGACGAATAACATCCTGCTAATCGGGGGGCTCTCGTTTGTTGGATCTGTGATGCTGAACTACATCGGCAGCGCCTACGAGCACGCGGGAGAATTGATGAACTTCGGCGCGTTCCTCGCGTTCATGGGAGTAAATTTCGCATGCTTCTGGCAGTTTTCCGTAAGGCGGCAGCAGGGAGCTCCGATGAACATTGTGCGAGACGCATTGCTGCCGTTGGTTGGATTTCTTTTCTGCGGCCTTATCTGGTGTGAATCTGAACATACATCGCGAAAACAGTGGGCGGTCTTTGGTTCGCGATCGGTCTCCTCTACGTTGGCTACAAGACAAACTGGTTCCGCTCCGCTCCGGTGATGATCGATTTCAGGGAGTCCTAGCCGGCCCAATAGGCCACTGGCTGCTGCCCCGTTCTCTCACTGAAAATGGGCGAACTCTGGCAGAATGATGGCGACCTTAGAGGCACCCCTTGAAACGCGCAAGCGGCAAAGATCAGACGGTGACGATGCGGGACGTCGCGGAAGACAGCGGCTTCTCTCCGGCAACGGTATCGATCGTCTTGAACAACGCGCCGCTGGCGCGCTACATCGCTCCCGCCACAAAAAAACGCATTGAGGAAGTGGCCAAGAAGCTTGGTTACCGGCCGAATGCGATGGCGCGGTTTCTTCGGAGCAAGCGCAGCCATACTGTGGGGCTGGTGTTCTTCGACATTACCGATCCTTTCTGTACCCCGGTGATGCGCGGGATTGAGAACGCGCTTTATCAGTCGTCCTACGTACCGATTTTTGCCGACGCGCATAACCAGCGCAACCGCTTCGAGCGTTACCTGGAAATGCTGTTGGAGCATCACGTCGAAGCATTGATTGTGGTGGCCAACTGGTTGGTGGTTGATATTCATGTATTGGCTGACTTGAGCAAACGAAATATTCCGGCCGCGACGATTGGCTGGGAGCTGCCCGGCGATACAGTAAGCTCCGTGATGGTGGACAACGAAACGGGCGGACGCATGGCGCTTGAACATTTACACCAGCTCGGTCATCGCAAGATTGCGTTTCATTCGCGGACCAAAGATGATCATCGACAGCGCTCCGCGGTGGCGCGGCGTGCAAAAGTTTGCGCACTCGGCGGGCATCGAGATCGATCCTGCACTGGTGCTGCAACTGCCGGACTCGTTCGACCCCAACTCCGGGTTCGAGGGCGGCCACCGGCTGACCGAAGAGCTGCTGCAGAAAAAGAAAAAGTTTACGGCGCTGATGGCGTTTGACGATTTGACGGCGTTGGGCGCGATTCGTGCGCTGACCAAGGCAGGAGTGAAAGTGCCGGAACAATGTTCCGTCACGGGTTTTGACGATGTGGCGATGGCCGCCTTGAGTGCGCCTTCGCTGACAACCGTGCGCCAGCCACTGGAAGCCATGGGAACGAATGCCGTCAACATCGTGATGGAAAGCATCAAAGCCGGACTGGAGAAGCGCGAGTGGAATACCGTGCGGCAGAAGATGAACCCGGAACTGGTGATTCGAGACTCGACGCGCGACGTGGCGCACTCAAGCGCCGATTGACCATGTAGCTTTCCTTGCCTTTGTATCCCCTCCCCCCGATTTTTGTAAACGTTGCATCTAAAGGACTTACGCATTTCTACAAGTCGTCGCAAGTCGTTTAGAATCAGTGTTTACGGACCGGCCTGCAAGTGTTGCTTCTAAGGGGGTTACGACGACCGGGGGATGTCTGAGATTCGAGCTTGTATGCCCGCCGAAAAGAAAAAAGCGGAGTAGAGTCGCCGCCTTTCGAAGTATTACCTAATTGATTTTATATCAAAAGGCACATCACTTGTAAAGGAAAATCAAGTAGTGGGTTATCAGTTTTCAGTACGGCGACTTCTCCAGACTTAGCACGTTTGAAGGTGCAATCTCGATGCTTGAAGTGTCGTAAAATCCGGACTCTTTGTAAACCTCAATCCTTCTCAACCTTAACTACAGGCAAGGTTTATGGATTGGAGGAACGGAATTCCGCGTGCACAGTGAGAGTGCATTGATGGCGCCAAAGGGCACTTTAACTTGATTCCTTCGCTGCGCACATATTTCCATACGATTCCGCTCGCGCTCTTGATGTTTCCGCTGGCCGCGCAAGCTCAGCCGAAGATTACTCCAATAGCCGAAATTGACCTTCACTCACACGCGGAATGGCGTGTGAATGCACAAATCGAATTCGACACTGCTGGACGGCTGCTTATCCTTTATCGCGACAAGTTCGGAATGCGCCAGGTAGGCAACTGGCATCTCGTGCGTCTGACTGAGCCATTTTCGCGCGAACCGAAACGCGAGGAAATTGACTTCTCAATTCCCCAAGAGCCTGTTGACCCAGAATCCACTCGCCGCTGGGATTCCTTCTCTGCCCGTCTTCTGCTGAGTCCCGATGGAGGCCGCGCCTACGCCGTCTTTGAAGGTGCGGTCGTCACAGCCAAGTCTGGGCCACCTCCGTCGGGAGCCGTTAGAAATGTCAGCGTTGAAACCTTTTCATCGCTCATTTCATTCGATCTTAGGGCATTTCGCTTGTCCGCCTCCGCAGATGTCACCCAACATCCGAACAATCTGGTCGCCGATCAAATCAGTACAAAGGGCGACCTTCTGCTACTTTATTCGACAGATACAGACTGGAAGATTGTCATTCTCGACGGATCTCTTCGCGAGGTGAAGACGGTAAACTTCAGGGCGCCTCCCCTTGAAGAGACTGGGCGTTCATTCTGTCGGTTGCGGCCAGACTTGAAGGTTGAGTGTCCTATGCAAAGGCAAGGTGATCTACTTCTGGGTCCCGAACCAGTCATTCAACTCGTTGAGTCCACATGCAAAATGCGTCCTGGGTCCAGTGCATTTGGGATCGGCAAGGATGAAACAGTGAAGGATTACATCATCGAAGCAGACCGCCTTTGTACCCGCAATGAATTGGGAGAGGAGGAATTTGTTTCTGCTGACCTTCTTCCCCGCTGTCGCCAAGGGTGGCATGTGTCGGCCATCTCCCCTGACCGGCATTCCGCGCTGACGTCTTGTATATTAATGGATACTTTTCTCGACACCTTTTCCCGTATAACTCAGGCTAATCTGCAACTGATTGACGTACCGACACTGGACGTGAGAACTACAATTCCACTTTCGACTCGCCATTGGTCTGCCGTCGCGGTCTTCCACCACTCAGGGACGTCTACAATTGCGGTAATCGAGGACGGCGCTAGACTGCTGGTTTACGCGGTCGCAGACTAATTGGAATCTTGCCTTCTGCTGTGGAACACCTCTCAAGTCCTGCTAAACACTGCCAGCTCAACCGACTACCAAGAATCGCGGCTATTTTCCTGCGGGCGACGCCAGGCGCTAGGGAAGTTGCACAGGGGCTACGTCGAGGCCGTCTACGGCTAGGAGCGGCCTGGCTCCGCCTAGGTCACTCATCTCACTCGAACCGTGATTTCGCGTTTCTCGCCGGGGAGAAGGGAGATGTAGTTGTCGTCGAAGAAGACCGGGAAGACTTCCGCGCCATCTTTGCCTTTTAAGAGGCGGAGACGGACGAGGAAGGCCAGGCCGGAGCCGGTGTTTTCGACAGTGATGTGGGCGGCGGTTTCCTGGCTTGCATCGGAGACGGTCATCGACGCGTTGACTGTGGCTTTCGGGAGATCCTGTAACGCAAGAAAATCGGCGTATTCGGTCAGCGGAGTGTAATACAACTCCATAAAAAGCAAAAAGCGCGGACCTTGCGGCACGCGCCTCGCTCTTTTTCGATCGCTTGTTTACACCAACTTACTTAACGGCGGGCAGAAACACTTCCGACGGCGTGAGAAACTCGACGTTGGGAGCTTCCGTGTTCACCCGCACTCGTTCGAACTTGCCTTTCTTTCCGCCGTTGCCCACAAAGCTGAGCAGGTATTGGTTGTTGAGATGCATCTGGATTTCGTCGAAGTACGGCTTCAACGAAACCGGCATGCCAGAGCCGAGGTAGTAAGACTCGGCGCCCGTCTCTTCGGAAACGCGGCTGAGATTCGATTGCGCGTTGAACACGCGGAACGAACGATTGCCGACGTGCCCTGCGTCCGGAACATAAATCGTCCAAATGTTGATGTTCTGCTTTTGCGCGCGCGCGATGGTGCTATCGAGATCAGGGTCGACGGGATCGAAGCTGCCGCGAAAATAATCGACGCCCGAGGAAAACAGCATGATGGACTTGCGCTCTCCGGAATCCGGCCAGCGTTTCATCCAATCCTGAAGCGCTAGATAGGGGCTGCTAAAAGCGCCAGCTCGACCCAACGGTATGCGTAGAGCCTTGGCGGCAAGGGAGTGATCCTTGGTGAAGTCCTGCGCCACCATGGCAACGCCGTTGCTCGCATAAGCCACGGCGATGTAGGTGTTCTCGGGCTGGGCCATGAAAAATTCTTTCAAATCGCCCCATTGACTGGCGACGGCGCTTTGCAGCGAATCGTCGATGAGCACGGCGAGAAAAAGCGTTTCGCCGCGCTTCCAATCCGCCACCTGCACCTTCTGCTTCCCTTGGTAGAGCTGTACATCATCTTTCGTGAGCGCAGGCGGCTGTGTTTCTTTCTTGCCCACGGCCGTAACGGTCATCGTCACGGCAGCTGAATCTGCTGCCGGGGTTTCCCAGGCGAACGACAGGGAGACCGCAACAGCCATTGCGGCCGACAACAGCGCCACTTGCCACTTTCGATTGTTGTTCATAGGGTTTGCTCCATTCCTCATCTGTTTCCCTTAGATGCCACGGATTGTCAGATGGGAGACAAAAAAATTACCAGAATTTCGGAAAAGAGAAGGCGCGGACCTTTTGGCCCGCGCCCGTAGAGGGAGTTGTGTGGAATTAAATTATCTTACTGCCGGCAAGAACACTTCCGAAGGCGTCAGGAACCCGACGTTTCGGAGCTCGGAGTTGACCTTGACGGACTCGTACTTGCCCTTCTGGCCGCCATCGCCCAGAAACGCGAGCAGGTACTGGTTGTTGAGGTGCATCTGGATGCGATCAAAATACGGCTTCAGGTTGACGGGTGCGCCGAGACCGAGCGAGTAAGACTCGGCGCCGGTCTCTTGCGATAGACGGTCCAGGTTCGATTGCCAGTTGAAGGCACGGAATGAACCGCGGCCGCGGCGTCCTGAATCTGGCGCGTAGATCGTCCAGACGTTTACATTTTTCTTCTGCGCGCGGGCGATCGCCGTATCGAGATCGGGATCCAAAGTAGCGGGACCTCCGCGGAAATAATCAATGCCCGAAGAAAACAGGATAATGGAACTGCGTTCTCCGGATGCCGGCCAACGCTTGATCCAATCCTGAACAGCAAGATATGGACTGGTTGCAACGCCGGCGTTGCCCAATGGCATGCGCAGAGCCTTTGCGGCTAGCGCATGATCCGTTGTGAAATCCTGGGCGACCATGGCGACGCCATTTCGCGCGTAGGCCACGGCGATGTAGGTGGTTTGCGGTTGCGCCATGAGAAACGCGCGGAGATCGCTCCATTGATTTGCAAGGCTGCTGCGAAGCGAATCATCAACGAGCACGGCGAGATAAAGAGTTTCTCCGCGCTTGAGGTCAGCGACCTGTATGCGCTCCTTGCCTCGATAGAGTTCGAGATCATTCTTGGTTATCGCGGGCGGTTGCGCGTCTTTCTTGGCCGTGGCCGTAACCGTCATGACGACTGCAGACGGATCCGAGGCCGCGGGAGCGCTGTTCTCGGCTGCCATCAAAGCGAGAGGCACAAGTGACGACACGACGAGTGCGCCCAGCAGGAGCGACCCCCTTCGATATATGTTTGTGTTCATAAACTGCTCTCCATTTCTCATCCCACTGCGTTAGATGCGTTGGAGGCCGATCGCGTCTACATGCAGTTGAAGAACTAGCGGCGTTCCGTCATAGAATGCATCCCGGCTGCAAGGGGCGGATCTCGTGAAAAGCTATATTGGAGCGATCGATCAGGGCACAACTAGTACGCGCTTTATGGTGTTTGATAAAGCAGCGCGCGTGGTGGCGGTCGCGCAAAAGGAGCACGAGCAGATTTTCCCGCGTCCGGGATGGGTGGAGCACGACGCGCTGGAGATCATGCGGCGCACCGAAGAAGTGATCGGCGAGGCGCTCGAACAGCGAGGACTGCGCGCTTCGGACTTGGCCGCGATTGGCATAACCAATCAGCGCGAGACGGCCGTGGTGTGGGAACGCAGCACGGGCCAGCCAATCGCGAACGCAATTGTGTGGCAGGACACGCGTGTTGCGGAAGACGTAGGACATTTTGCAAAGAACGGTGGTCAAGACCGCTTTCGTGCAAAGACTGGCTTGCCGCTGAGCACGTATTTCAGCAGTTTAAAACTGCGCTGGCTGCTGAACAATATTCATGGCGCAAGAGAAAAGGCGGCTGCTGGGGAACTTCTCTTTGGAAATATCGATACCTTTGTGGTGTGGAATCTCACCGGTGGACCGAAGGGCGGTGTGCACGTCACGGATGTGACCAACGCCAGCCGGACACAGCTGCTCAATCTGAAAACGCTGGATTGGGATGCGGAGTTGCTGGCCACGTTCGAGATTCCGCGCGCGATGTTGCCGCAAGTGCGGTCCAGCAGCGAGGTTTACGGCGCAGCGACGCTTCCAGCTATCGCTGGCGTGGAAGTCGCGGGAATACTGGGCGATCAACAGGCAGCGCTCGTCGGGCAGGCTTGTTTTCGTCCGGGCGAAGTGAAAAATACTTACGGAACAGGCTGTTTTCTGCTGATGAATACAGGCGAACGTGCTGTTCCATCAAACTTCGGCTTGTTAACGACGGTGGCGTACAAAATGGGCAGCGCGCCGGCTTGTTACGCCCTGGAAGGCGGCGTTGCGATTTCGGGAGCGCTGGTGCAATGGGTCCGCGACAATCTGGGCATGATTGAGAAAAGCGCGGACATCGAAACGCTAGCGCGGACAGTGAAAGACAACGGCGGGGTTTATTTTGTTCCGGCGTTTTCTGGACTGTATGCGCCGTACTGGAAAGAAAATGCGCGCGGCGTGATTGCCGGTTTGACGCGGTACGTCAACAAGGGGCATTTGGCGCGAGCCGTCCTGGAAGCGACGGCGTTTCAAACGCGCGAAGTGGTGGAAGCGATGGAAAAAGATTCGCAGATCGCGCTGTCGTCGCTGCGCGTGGACGGCGGCATGGTCGGGAACGAACTTCTTATGCAGTTTCAGGCGGACATTTTGAATCGCGAAGTCGTGCGACCCGTAATTCAAGAGACGACGGCGCTCGGTGCAGCGTATGCAGCGGGACTGGCTGTTGGATTTTTTTCGGGCTTGGACGAACTGCGCACCAACTGGGCGGTGGACGAGACTTGGACGCCGCACTTCGCGGAAGCGGAACGCGAGGAGATGTACAAACAATGGAAGAAAGCGGTCACGCGCTCGTTTGACTGGGTTGAAAACTAATGCGCAAGACGGGGCATTTTTCTCGGCCAACTTTACTCCTAGGAGATTGCTGAATGACTTCCCCCTTTGTGGGCGAATTTCTGGGCACCATGATTCTGGTTCTGCTCGGCAATGGAGTTGTGGCCGGAGTTCTGCTGAAGAAATCGAAAGCGGAAGGCAGCGGATGGATGGTTATCACCGCGGGTTGGGCGTTCGCCGTGATGGCTGGGGTCTTTGTATCGATTGCTTGCGGCAGCAGCGATGCGCATCTCAATCCAGCGGTCACAATGGGTTTTGCGGTGCGCGACGTGAGTTTCGGGAAGCTCGCTCCATACATCGCGGCGCAGATGCTCGGTGCCATTGTGGGAGCTGCTCTCGTCTGGCTGCACTATTTGCCGCACTGGAAAGAAACGCCGGATACCGGCAGCAAACTGGCATGTTTTTGCACCGCTCCGGCGATCCGCAGCTTTGCGGCGAATCTATTTAGCGAAATCGTTGGCACGTTTGTTCTTGTTTTTGTGGTTGGCGCGATTTTTTCAAAGAGCGTTTCCGCAACGGGTCCTGCCGGCGGTTTGGGGGCTTATCTTGTGGGCAGCCTGGTGTGGGGCATCGGACTATCCCTCGGTGGCACGACCGGGTACGCCATCAATCCTGCGCGTGATTTGGGTCCGCGCATCGCCCATGCCGTTCTGCCGATTGCCGGAAAGGGAAATTCCGATTGGGGCTACTCGCCTATTCCTGTTGTCGGGCCATTGATCGGCGGAGCGCTTGCTGGATTCCTGCTGCGCCTCCTCGCTGTAAACTGAAGCACGGGCTGCCGAGGGCCGCTTTGTGAAGCCCGTTCGCAAGTACAAGTAACCGATTCCGCATGCACTCACGGGCCCCGGCGCCCACGCGTAGTACGCCTGCGTTACTCTGCAATGACATGGGAACAATCACCATGGCGCCTCCAGAGGAGCGCGCTTCGGCGCCTGCTCCACCGTCTCGTCCGCAAAGTCCGTGGATTTATCGCCCGTGGATTGATTTGACGGTCGGCTGCGGCGCCTGGTCTGCGCCGCTTTTGCTTGCCGGATTTTATTTTGCGAATTCGTACGGACGCGGGTGGAGCGTCGCATTTTATTTTCTAGCGTTGCTCTCCAACTACCCGCACTTCATGGCCACGGTCTACCGCGCGTACCACACGCGCGACGAGTTCGAGAAATATCGGATCTACACGGTGCATGTGGCGCTGCTGCTCGCGGCGGCAGGAGTCGTCACGCACGTTTGGTACGGGCTGCTTCCCTGGATTTTCACGCTCTACATTTGCTGGAGCCCGTGGCACTACACGGGGCAAAACTTCGGATTACTGCTGATGTTTGCCCGCCGCGCGGGTGTCTCGCCCACGCAAGCGGAGCGGCGAGCGCTCAGGCTTTCGTTTATCGCTTCCTTTATCTTGTTGATGCTGAGTTTTCACACTGGACCGTCCGGCGACGCGCTGATTCTTTCACTCGGGCTGGCGGCCAAGTTCACTCTGCCTGCGCGAGCAGTTCTGGCGCTGTTCTTTGTCGGCGCCAGTGGGTGGGCGCTCGCGTCGCTTGCGCGAAGGAGCAACTTCCGCGCCATTCTTCCGGTCCTTACGCTCACCATCACGCAGTTTCTATGGTTCCTTTTGCCTGCGGTGATTGAACTCGTCAGCGGCCGCGAAATTCCACAGACGCGTTACAGTAGCGGCCTGCTCGCCGTCCTACACTCCACGCAGTATTTGTGGATCACGAGTTATTACCAGAAAAAAGAGGCTCGCGCGGCGGGCGATTCCCATTGGTCGTTTTCGCGCTATTTGGTGACACTGATTGCCGGCGGGATCGCGCTCTTCATTCCCGGGCCGTGGATCGTCAGCCGCATTTTTCACGCCGATTTTGCCGCAAGCTTTCTGACTTTCACGGCGCTTGTCAATATTCATCACTTTATTCTCGACGGCGCCATCTGGAAATTGCGCGACTCGCGCGTCGCCTCATTGCTTCTGGATGGCCAGCAAAAGTCGCCAGGCACCGGCGGCGAAAAACAAAGCAGCCTCGCAGCGGCGGCTCATTGGTTCACAGGACGAGCGCCAACTGCTCGCGCTATTCGCATCGCTACTGTGGTCCTGCTTTTCCTCTGGGCAGGCGTGGACCAGCTGCATTTTTGGTGGTCCAGCGAGACTGGCGCCCTGCCTGCGCTTCAGCGCGCCGAGCAATTGAATCCAGACGACAGCGCCGTGCAAGTGCGCCTCGCGCGCGCCGAGCAACTCGCCGGACAGCGCGACTCCGCGCTCGCGGCCATGCAGCGCGCGGCCGCACTTGGCCCGGCAAATTTCTCGCTCCAGGAATCTTACGGCCGGAACTTGATTGAAGCGGGGCGCGACGCCGACGCGTATGCGCAGTTCCAGAGGATAATCACCCGCTGGCCGCGAAACGCAAACGCGCTTGTGGACTACGGGATGCTGGCACATCGCCTCGGGCATGACGAAGAGGCAGTAGACAACTGGCAACGCGCGGTTGACGTCGATCCGGGACAGGCCAACGCCCAGCTATATCTCGCGCAAGTGCTCGATCAACGAGGTCAACTGCAGGCCGCGGCTCGGCACTATCGCATCTACCTCGAAATCATGGCGGCGCGCCGCGAGAAAAATACCGCCAATGCAGGCCCGCTGCTTGCAGCGCTCATCAAAGTGGCCGACGCGGATGCTGCAATCCGCCATGATGGCGATGCTTCCAAAGGCTACAACGCGGCTGCTAACTTTGCGGAGAAGGCCGGCGAGAAGACGATGGAGAGCCTCGCACTCATCCATCTTGCGGATTTAGAGGAAAAGCAAAGCGACATACGCGGAGCGGCGCAATCCTACCAGCGGGCTCTGCAACTTGATGCGGCGCTTTCCGATCCGCGGAGCGCGGCCTCCGATTGGTTCAACTACGCACAATTCCTAAGAAAACAGCAGCAGCCTGAGCGCTACGTATTCGCCTGTTTGCTGCACGCGGAAAATATTTTGCAGAGTACGCCCGGCGAGGAACTCACGGTGATATCGCAAGCACGCAAAGAGAGTGAAACTCGTCTTGGGCGGGAAGCCGGCGCCGTCCGCCTCAAGCTTGATGAGATTGTGGCGGAGTCCCTTACTCTGCAGTTTTCCGCGCTGGCGACGACAAAATAGGTTTAGACCAGACGTTAAACCCAGCAGGCCGCACTCGGACGTCATCCAAACTCCCCACGCTACCTTACTTATCCTGCCCGTAGTACGCGGCGCTTCCATGCTTCCTGAGGAAGTGCTTCTCGTGAAGATGCTTTGAGATTGGCCGCGCTTTGGGATTCGCGGTCATCGTCTGAAAGGCCATTGCCGCAATCTCTTCGAGTATCACGGCGATGTGCGCCGCCTCCGAAGGCGATTTGCCCCAGCAGAACGGCGCATGGCCAGCGACGAGCACCGCCGGAACGTGAAGCGGATCGAGTTTCTTGAACCGCCGCACGATAGCGTGACCTGTGTTGGCTTCGTAATCCGCTCGAATCTCGACAGGCGTCAGTGGCTTGGTTACAGGAACCGGCCCGCGAAAATAGTCGGCATGAGTCGTGCCAAAACATGGAATTTCTTTTTGCGCCTGAGCCCACGCGGTTGCGGCCGAGGAATGCGTATGAGCGATACCCCCGATACCTGAGAAAGCGCGGTAGAGAATCAGGTGCGTGGCCAGGTCGGAAGAAGGACGAAAAGACCCTTCGACGGTTTTCCCTTCCAGATCGACGATCACCAAATCCTCGGGCTTCATCGTTTCATACGGCACGCCGCTTGGCTTGATCGCCACCAGCCCCTCTTCGCGCGAAATGCCGCTGGCGTTTCCAAACGTGTACAGCACCAACCCGCGCCGCACGAGCTCCAGATTAGCTTCCAACACTTCCTCGCGCAATTTTTTCAGGATCATCCATTGCCTCTTAATGCGGCCGCAGCGTGCGCAGGCAGAATAAGGAGTATCCGCCAGAAAAGGCAAGCAGTTACCTCGCTGGAAGCACTCCTCGGGTTTGCATGGCCCCCCAGCATTTACCTAATTGGGCCATCCCAGTAATGTTAGTGAAGAGGCCGCGCTGATCTCTTGGAACAAGCAGCCCGAATCATGCTTTAGTATGGATAGCATGGAACTGTCTTAGTTGGAGGTGATCTGGGAGAGCAGATTTCGTGCGTTTGCCGCGTCGGAAAAATCTGACTTCAGGCCAAGCGCAGATTCCAACTGTACTTTCGCTTTTTCCTTCTGCCCCATCCGAAAATAAGCGGTGCCAAGGTGATAGCGGTAAGTTGGACTAGCCGGGTTTTTCGCAACACATTCGGTCAAGTATGGCAGCGCGACGGACGGAAGCCCCTGTTTGACGTAAATCCACCCCAAAGTATCCGCGACACTGGGATTATCCGGCATCGCCTGACGCGCTGCCTGCGCGAGTCCCATGGCAACCCCAAGATCACCGTCATGCTCGGCATAGACCCATGCCAGATTGTTCTTGGCCACCCCGCTGGAAGGTTCGAGAGCCATCGCTTTTTTGTATTCCGTGATCGACTGCTTCCAGTCTGACTGACTCTCGGCTAGCTGTCCCAGCCGCAGGTGGTAAACAGGCGACTGCGGGTCCAGGCTAACGGCCTTTTGGTAGTAAGATCGGGCTGCGTCGGGTTGGTTACGCATCCTGGAAATATCGCCAAGTGCCATCGAGGCATTGGCAGAACTAGGATTCAACTGAAGAGTCTTCTGAAATGCCGTTTCTGCCACCATCTCCTGGCCGACCCGAAGCGCAATTGCGCCGAGAACTTCTTGACCGGCAGGCCAATCCGGAACCTTCACCAAAACATCCTGCACCGCGCGTAAGCCCTTCTCTGGTTGTTTCATGTCGATGTAGGCGAGACCGAGTACGGCGAGGGTAATGGCGTCCTTGGGGTTTGAAGCCAATGATTTGGAGGCAATCCTGGCCGCATCCTCGAACTTTCCTTCGCGCAATTTCACCCAGGCCGTGGTGCGCAACGCGGCGGTGTCTAATTTCTCCTGTCCCAGCGGGTGGTCAGCCAGCTGACGGAGACTGTTGTTTGCCTGGTCGAACTGGCCCTGCAATGCAAGGGTCTCCGCCAACAATAATTGCGGCTCTTCGCTCCGAGGGTGTTTTTCTAGAACTTTATTAAGATCCTGGACGGCATCATCCAATTTCCCGCTGCGGACCTCGATTTCAGCAAGAAGGATGCGGGGCGGCCCAAAATCAGGCGCCAGGTGCAACGATTGCAACAAGTCCGCCCGAGCGAGATCGGCTTTTCCCAGCGCAAGATTGGCCTTGGCTCGGTAAAAATAGAGGCTGGGATCGTCGAGGTTTCCTTGTCTTGCCTCCTCCAGAGACTGCAACGCCGCGTCCGGCCGGTTCTCCTCGAGCTCAATCCGGCCGCGCAGTTCGAGTGCCCGCCAGTCCTTAGGGTTTTCCTTAAGTAAGCCCGATACGATTGTTTGAGCATCAGGCCGCCGACCGGATTGCAAATAGTAGTCGGCGAGCCGTTGACGATTCAAGATATCGTCAGGATATTGGGCGAGTATTCGCACGAATTCCTGTTCCGCTTCCTTCGGTCTGTTGGTTTGTAGGTAAAAAAGCGCCAGCACACCGCGCGATTGAGGGTTGGCAGAACCGAGGACTTGAATGTGCCGATAGACCTGTTCGGCTTCCGACCAGCGGTGATAGCCGACATAAAATGACGCCAAAAGATATTGCGCCAATATGTTGTCTTGCATACGCTCAGCGACTTCTCTGATGACCGCTTCGGCCCCCTTAATGTCTCCGCGATCTTGCAGGACCTTGCTCAACACGAACGGGGCGACCAGAGAGTTGGGGTCAAACTTCTGGGCCTGGCGCAAGCTTTTCTCAGCCCCTGGCCAATCCTTGGTCATTATCTGTACGGCAGCCAGGTCCAATTGCGCACGGGCGTTGTCCGGCTCAGCAAGGAGAATCGGCTCCAACTTTTTGCGCGCCTCTTCAGCGTTTTTCAATCCCAGATTGCTTTCCACCAGGATCAAAGTTGCTTCACTGTCGCCCGGCCATTTTTGAAGAGTCAGGCCCGCCTGCCGTTGAGCAGCCGCATAGTCTCGCGATTGCAAGAGCAGTTCACCAAGCTTGTGTTGCGCCTCGCGATTGGCGGGGTCTTGCTCGGTCGTAAGCGAGAGTTCACGAGCGGCCTGAGCCAGATTGTGGCTCCGCAGATAAATGTTGGCTAGGTCGAAATGCGCCTTGGTTAATTGCGGATCGAGTTGTATCGCCCGGCGCAACTCCAGCAAGCCTTCCTCAAACTTGTCTTGCTTCAGATAAGCTTGCGCGCGGACATAGTGCTCTTCGGCACTCGCATGTGGATTCTTCCCACAAGCGCCCGCAAAGAAAATGCCTGCCGCGAGTGACAAAATCACGCAGGTCTTAGAAATATGCAAACGCGCGGACCAACGGCGCGACCGACCGACTTTTCCCAATGCGTTCACCGGTCAAACTCCCTTTCGCAAAACTCAAGATCCGCGAAGACCGTTCGTTAGGTCCATCTGTCCTGGTCTCGACCCAAGCAGGTCGGACCCCATCCGAAACATTTCTACTCTAAATGGCTGATGCAGGGCAGGTAGCAAGTCAAATTTTAGCACCGTACGGCGTCGATTAAAGGAGGTGAGCGCGATATGTGTGCGTTGAATGTCCTGAACGGTCAATAGGTGGCCATTTGCGTTCCGGTCCGTCAAATTAAGGTCAAGAGTCGGCGCGCACGGTGGCGAAAAGGCTTATTCGTTGTGAGCGCCGCCCTTTTTAGTCCTCAAGCGGTATGATTAACAAGATGATATGAGCCACGACAAATGCACTTCTCAAGCGACTGGTAAGTTGCATGCAGTGCTGCTAATTTGGAGGCCGACTATAGAGATATTGCTTGCTGACCTGGGATGTGCAGGATAATCTGCGGGATAGCTGAGCTCTAGCCAGTCGTCGATCATGAGTTGTCCTTCTTGCAAAGGCGAAAACCCTGCCCTCGCCGTCCGCTGCCGTCACTGCGGAACACTTCTGCAGGTCTCCAAGGCTGGTGGAACAACGGAAAGTCGAGATCCTGGCACGCCGTCGAGTGGAAAGCCGAAGGCGGGCCCACCTGAGGGCACACCTCCGTCGTTTCGATGGACTCCCGGGGATGACCGCACAATAGATGGCACGGCCCCTTCCGCTGGTTCCCAGAAAAAAGAAGAGCAAAGGGCCTCAGTAATTAGCAAAACTCCTTCCGGTCATTCTCCCGCGGACGACGCGGCTGATAGTTCCGATCCAGGCACAATCTTTGATGCCAACGAGATTTCGCCGGCGGGAGGAGTTGCCGGCTCTCGCGCGAAATCGAGAACCGGCAGCAGGACAGGGTTTTCGGGCGGTCTTGAACCAGGCATGGATTTCGGCCCGAGATTTCGCATCGAAAAGCTGCTCGGCGCGGGAGGGATGGGCAAGGTCTACAAAGCATTTGATAAAGAGCTGTCGCGCATGGTGGCTCTGAAGACCTTGCAACCAGAACTGGTCAGCGATCCCCTTTTGATCGAGCGGTTCAAACAAGAATTGCTGCTCGCCAGCAAAATATCGCACAAACATATTTTGCGTATCCACGACCTCAGCGAGGCCGATGGAGTGAAGTACATCACCATGGCCTTCATCGAAGGCCAGGACTTGCACCAGTTAATGAAAGAAGCGGGGCCGTTCCCACTAGAGCGCTCTCTCAAAATCGCCAAGCAGCTGTGCGCAGCGCTGGACGCCGCCCATTCTGAAGGCGTGGTCCATCGAGATTTCAAGCCGCAGAATGTTCTGGTTGGGCGGGATGACCATGCCTATGTGTCCGACTTCGGACTAGCCACATCGTTGGAAACGGCAAAGATGGGAATGACGCGCACGGGAGCGCTGGTGGGCACGCCACGCTATATGTCCCCGGAGCAGGTAGAAGGAAAGCCGGTGGATAACCGGGCCGACCTATACGCCATGGGGTTGGTGTTCTACGAAATGGTGAGCGGAGACGTTCCTTTTTCTGGAGGATCCACCTGGCAATCAATGTATCAGCGGGTTCAGGAGACGCCCAAGGACGTAAAGTTACTTAATCCGTCCCTGCCGGAATACGTGGCGCGGATTATCATGCATTGCCTTGAGAAGGACCCTGCCAATCGCTATCAGAGCGCCAAAGAGATTCTCGCGGATCTGGAGGCTGGGCGCAGCCCTTTGCTGTCTCCCGTGCGAACGGCACCGATTGCTCCCCGGGTCGTCGACCGACGCTGGTGGTACGCCGCGGGAGCGGCGGTGTTCATTCTCGTCGGCCTATTCTTTGCGATTCCCAAAACGAGACACTGGGTTTTTGCATCGCCGAACGGTGACGCTACAACTACAAGTACGAGCGGGCCTCCAACTGCCGCACATGCAAAGTTTGTCGCGGTCCTGCCATTTCGTGTGCTGGGGGATCAATCATCGCTCGGCTATGTGGCCGAAGGATTGGACGAAGCCTTGTCGGCGAAGCTTTTCCAGCTGAAGGATGTGCGCCTAGCCTCTTCGGCGGCGGCGGCCAAGACCGATCCGAAGACGCCGCTTTCGGAAGTGGCCAAGCAATTAGGCGTGAACCTGATTGTGCATGGAACGGTGCAAGGCGGCTCTGGCGGCAGTCTGCGGGTCACCATCAATTTGGAAAATGTGGCGGAAAACCGATTGGTTTGGAGCCGGGAATTTGCAGGAGTGACTGGAGATCTGCTAACCATCGAGGACCAGATCTACGCGCCGCTGGTGGACGCTCTGGAACTCAAGCCCAGCAATGCCGAACAGGCGCGTGCCACTGCGCATCCTACGCAAAACATTGAAGCCTACGAACTCTATCTCAAGGGCCGAAATGCCCTGCGTGGCCAGCAAGATCTCAAGAACGTTCAGTCAGCGATTGGTTTCTTCGAGCAGGCTTTGAAAAAAGACTCCAGCTTTGCCCTGGCCTACACGGGTGTCGCTGATGCTAGCTTGATCATGTACCGCGAGACGAATGACAGCGCCTGGTCGGCAAAAGCTCTAGGTGCGGCACAACAGGCTCGATCCTTGGGCGAGGACCAGCCCGAAATTCATTTGGCTCTAGGAAGCGTCTATCGGTCTTCGGGCCGAACCGCCGAAGCCGTTGTCGAACTGAAGCGGGCGCTTGAACTCGCTCCCAATTCGGATGAAGCCTACCGTCGGCTGGGGGCCGCTTACATGTCCGGTGGCAGCAGCACCGAAGCGATCCAGGCCTACCAGAAGGCAGTCGAACTGAATCCCTATTATTGGGTTAATTACAACGCGCTGGGAAACGGATTCTACCAGTTGGGCGATTACGGAAAGGCTGCTGAATCCTATCGCCGAGTGATTGAACTCGATCCCAAGAATCCATACGCGTACAACAATTTGGGTGCGGTGCTGGTCCAGAGCGGAAAATTTCGTGAAGCGCTTGAGCCCCTGCAGAAATCCTTGGAATTTGACGATGCTGGGCAGGCCTACAGCAATCTAGGCATCGCCTATTTTTACGTAAAGGATTACGACAAGGCCATCTCCGCGTACGAAAAAGCCGTTCAACTCGTGCCGACATCCGACATGTTCGCAGGCAACCTTGCTGAAGCCTATAGCTTGGTCGGACAGAAGGATCGCGCGCAAACAACGTTTGAACGAGCCATTTCCCTCGCCTATAAGGAGTTGCAGGTTAACCCCCGCGACGCCATCACCAAAGGCAGGCTAGGGCTTTGGTATGCCAAAAAGGGAGACGCGCGGCAGGCGCTCAAAATCATCGCGGAAGCCCGCGCGCTTGATTCCAATAACACGGATTTAATCTATTACCAGGCCCAGGCGTACGCTTTGGCAAACGACAATGCCAATGCTCTAGTAGCCCTGCAGGACGCATTTAAGAAGGGGCAGCCCCCAGCCATTGCTCAGGCCGAACCAGACTTGCAAGGTCTTCAGAAAGACCCCAGCTTCCAGAAGCTTGTTAACGAATTCCTCAAGCCAAATTAGCTTGGAGCTGTTTGCGGCGAAGGCGGTACAGGCCCAGAAATCCAAGCCCGGTCAGCATCAGGATCAGTGTCCCTGGCTCAGGCACGGCGGAGGACACCGTCACCATCGTTACGCCATTGCTTCCGAGGGTGACTCCGTTCATGTCCAAAACGAAGTTGCCGAAGATTTGGTTCCCTTCCGGTGAGCACTCTATGCACTGCGATCCCGGGAAAATGGTGCCGCCGGATATAATGGCTTCGATGCCTGGTATTACCGTTACCAGGTTACCAAACGCAGAGCCTTCCTCCACACTGAAGGCCCCCTGCGGCGTATCAAAGGTTATGTCGAACGCGGTGATGGTCCCCTCGTCGATGAAAAAAGCTTCGGTCGTGAAATCACAAGTCGTGTCGCAACTTGCAGTGTCAGAATCTATCGTAAACGTAAATGTGCCAGGCCAGAGGGTTTGATCACCTCCACCTCGCACACCAAGAGCTGGGTCAATCCCGTCCGCCATGGCGGCTGAGGACGATAGACCAATAAGAATTAGGAGCAGGAACCAACGTGTTGCTTTCACAGGCGCACCCCCGTGCACACTTCTCGTATTCGAGGACGTGAATTCGGTGCAATCCAGAGACCATATCATCGCAGACCTGAGGAAAACATCACTTTTGTTTGCTATAACTTAGAGAGGCAAAGCTGGGCCAAGAGCTCGAGTTATGCAATTCTTTTCCTAAGCTCGGACAATCCGTTCTTAATATTGTCCAGAATCAATATCAAATGGGTAGGCAGACGCAATGGACACCCCATTTCCGGTTTGTCTTCGTTGACGTAGCGAGGCGGAGAAACTCTTGTGGGAAAGGCAGTTGTCAGTAGAAGCGGGGTGCTGGCAATCCGAATATCTTTGCGTTACTTGGGGCGAAACTAGAGGTCAATTCTTGTGGCTTGGGCTGCTCCCGATCTCGCACGATTTTCGGTAACGTCGGGCAATTCCAGGAGTGGGAACGCTGTTCCCAAACTACCATGCGGTAGGTATACGCCTTCGTGTACCATTTAAGCCATATCGGAGCGCTGAAATCGTGACGGAGCTTTCCAATGCGGGCTCAGCGTCGTGGCCTGGTTTTGCACCTTCATTGGCCTGGCGCCGCAGCTACATTCTGCTTTGCAGCTGCCTTTTATTACTCTTTTTACTTTATTGGCAAACTATAGTTGCCATCGTTTCACAGTGGAGATCCAGGGCGTTTGCGCATGGCTTTCTGATCGTACCTATCAGCGCTTATCTAGTTTGGACACGGCGAAAGAGCCTCGCTCTCTTGAAGCCTGTTCCTAACTTTTGGGCCCTGTTATTCGTGGTGCTTTTTGCTGTGGGCTGGCTGCTTGCACAATTGACCGTGACTGGAGTTCTTCAACAGTTCTGCTTCGTAGCCATGACCATCGTGGCAATTTGGGGAGTGCTGGGGACCTTTGTAGCGCGCGCCCTGCTGTTGCCCTTGGCCTTCTTGATGTTTGCAGTGCCGGCCGGAGAGAGTGTCATCCCGAAATTACAAGATTTTGCGGCATGGTTTGCGGTGAAGATGCTGGATTTTTCCAGAGTACCCGTTCTGCTCGAAGGCCGCTTTATTTCCGTTCCCTCCGGACGATGGGAGGTAGCCGAAGCGTGCAGCGGCATGCGCTATCTTACGTCCTCGATAACGATAGGATTCCTTTATGCGGGGCTGGCATACCGTTCGTGGATTCGCCGGATAGGTTTTCTGCTCGCGTCCGCAGTCGTACCGGTCTTTGCCAACGGTGTCCGCGTATACGGCATTATTCTCCTCGCCTATTTGAGCGGCAACCGCATCGCAGCCGGCGTCGATCACCTGATCTATGGATGGATTTTCTTCACGATAGTCATGATTTCGCTATTTTGCGTTGGTTTCTGGTGGCGCGAGAAACCACAACGAGGAGGCGCCTCGCTTCCGCGCTCAACGCCGGACTCTCGAGATTTGCCTAGTAAACGCCCAGAAGGAGAAAGGCCACAGGCTTCAGCAAAACGCTCTGTCTTTTTCTTCGCGCTTTTTTTTCTAGTCATAGGACTCGGCCCACTCTCCGCCAAAATCATTTGGAGCCCGGCGGATGAGTCACTACCCCTGAATCTCGCCGCGCCCGAAGCGTCCATGCCTTGGCGCGTATCCAGCAGAGACCCGTCCGGCTGGAAACCGAGTTTCTCGGGGCCAAGCGCCGAGTTGACTCAATCCTACGAATCGAACGAACACATCGTGAAGTTGCATTTGGCTTGTTATGGACCGACACAACAAGACGCCAAGCTGGTCAGTTCAACGAATGTCTTGTTTGACAAAAATTACTGGTGGCGGACAGGCGAAGACGAAACTGCCGTGACCGTCGACGGACAATCCTTTAACGTGCACGAGGAATTCATTCGTTCCGCGCAACAATCCTTGGTGGTGTGGAACTGGTATTGGGTCGACGGCAGGTTTACCAGCAATGAATATTTCGCGAAGTATCTCCTCGCTCGTGCACGACTCTTGCGCAGTCATAAAGCTACCGCAGCCATTGTGCTCGCTACAGAAGATGGGCAGGGTCCTCAGGGAGCGGCTGAAGTGTTGAAAGAATTCTTGAATCACGTTGCGCTTCAGCAGGCTTTGTCCGCGAAAGGAAACTAGGAGCGGTTTGCTTACGCTTGCGAACTAGTCTTGGCTAGAGCCAAAGTGCTGGGAAAGTGAAAGAAAAA
>CAVUWC010000011.1:0-290166 GCA_963745095.1 uncultured Acidobacteriota bacterium
ATAGTGCAGAGCTTGATCGTAACTCGCGGCGACGGCCACGACTTCGTCTGGCAATCCGCTGGTGGCTAGGGTGACGGAGGCCCATTGGGCGTTTTGCGGGAGCGTTTTGCCGTCTTGAAGAGCGGCAACGTCGATGCGGCGAGTTTCGTTGGGGTTAAGTCGCAGGGCAGAGGCTGGCGTTCTGCCGGAGGCTGTGTTGCTGCGCCAATTGAGGGACAACGAAGCGTCGATGGACTTTGACGTGGTGTTACGGATGAAAAGCTGGGGTTGCAGTATGGTTCCGACAGGGAACGCCAGGGCCGGATCGGGGCTAGAGAGAGCAAGCATGGGAGCGCGTAGGGTCCACTGGCCGGTTCCCGCGAAATCGCGTTCCGTGATTTGGGCTCTGGGGTCGTAATCGAACATCTTCATGACGGCGGAGAATCCCACGCTTTCGTCGAAAAGGACATGAAGGGTATCCAGGGAACCTGCATGGTTTACGGCAGAAACCTTGATGCCGCCGTAAGAGCCTGCGAGTCCAGCCTTTGCTACAAGCTGACGGACAGACACACGACTCATTCCGCGAGGTGCGAGGGTCAGGTTCTGGATGGACGCTTTCCCAGTCGCATCGAAAAGAGATAGACCGAGTTGGAGAGCGTTCTGCCCTTGATTCATCAAGACGAGGTAATCGTCCGCGGTGCTGTTCGGCAGCCACCAAATTCCCTCGCGGCTTCCGACGTTCTCGGTCTGGTCTTCGCCGGTCGCATCAATGTGGAAGGCGACGGAATGGCCGACGCCCATAATCATGGAGACCGCGTATAGCGTGGCTTGACTCGGGGTGCGGTAACGGAAAGCGACTGATCCGTAGGTACCGATAAGCTGCGGTGCGGAATTCCCGATTGCGGTGGCAACATCAATAGTCTTTACTTCCTGCGGCAGTATTATAACGGGGGAAAGTGGCGTCTCGGTTCCATCGGATGTGCGAAGGACGGGAGTAACGGTCAGGATTTGGCTGACCTGATTGTTGCGGAGCTCCAACGCGGTGCTCCACCCTGTCTCGGTGGTCCAGTAGGAAGCGAACTGCTGCTGGTCGACCGCGGGAGGTGGTGGTGGTGGTGAGGGCGCGGCTTGAGCCGGTGTGGCCGATTGGGGGTGCGCTTGAGCGAGTTGCGGTGCGAGCGGGATTAGAATCAACGCAACAAGAAAGATGAAAAGCGATCGATGGCACCTGGGGGACAGAAGGGTCATGGCAACCTCGCCCACGAAAAGTGGAGACACGTTGATATGAATCTAAGTCCATGTCAAGTTAATAGTGCGCGATGGAAGATATCCGAGCTTTATAAGGCGCGTGATAAGCTGCGAAGAGAGCTCTTTTGCAGAGGCCGAAGATAGCGCAGAGATTGAAGAGGGAGTGGGATTGGCAGCGTATCGCGTTGCGATACGAGTGAAGGTGGCTAGTACGCGAGGAATGAGTTCATGAACGCATTGGACGTTTTGTTTAAGACCAATCGACTCAACCTTTCGAAAATTGGAGATCATTTCATCAACCCATGTTGCTTCGGAGAAGACTTGGCTGCGTGGCTTCGGCTCAAGCTCGGCGAGCGGGGCTTACAGGCCAGCGATCCTTATCAAGAAGACTGGGGATGGGAACTCCCAGTGATGGCCAGAAGCGGGTCTTATTATTTGTGCATGAGCGGCAACTCTGACGAGTCTGGCGCGGACAGGGACCAGGGCGAGTGGAGAATCATTGTTGAAAAAAAACGTTCGATCAGACAGCGGCTGACTGGCCAAGGGAAGATCGGCGCGGGCGATGAACTGACAAGGATAGTTAAAGAAATTCTCAACGCGGAACCGGAGATTCGAGAAGTGCATCTCGAAAACCTCCAGTACGTCGAAAGCTGAATATTTCCGGGCCCCTTCGGAAAAATCGTGATGCGCGGCGGGCGCCGTGGCATTGCGCTACAATCTTGGCCTTATGTCTACCTCTGGTTCGCGAACTCCCAATTTTGTTCCTGCGAGTGCTCTCGATAAAAGGAAGCCTTCGAAGGTGGCGTTGATCCGTGGATTGGTGCGGCAGGCGCCGTTTGTGGCGAAAAACTTTGGGCTTTATTTTCGGAATGGGTGGCGGCGGCACATTTTGGGGACGAACGTGGTGGCGCCGTATGCGGTGACGTTTTATGTGACGCACAAATGCAATTTGGCTTGCTCGTATTGCACGCAGAAGGAGCCGGACGTTTTCAGCGACGAGTTGTCGACGGGAGAGACGATCCGGTTGCTGCGGAAGATTCGCAAAGAGACGGACTCGATTGTGATTACTGGCGGCGAGCCGACTTTGCGGGCAGACATTGAGGAGTTGGTGGACGCCGCGCGGTTTCATTGCAAGTTTCGGTCGGTGCTTTTGATTACGAATGGGACTTTGCTGGATCGCAAGCCGGGGATTTTGCGGGCGGTGACGGGGTTGGTGGTGAGTCTGGATGCGTTGGCGGCTGACCCTTCGAATGCGCTTTCGAAACCGGCGGCGTTGCCGAAGGTTTTGCAGAATCTGGCGATGGCCAAGGAAATTTTGGGAAGTCCACAGCGGATAACGATCAGCACTGTGATTGAGGAATGGAACATCGGAGAAGTGGAGAAATTGCTGGATTGGTGCGGCGCGGAAGGATTTGTGTTTGCGGCGCAATCGGCGCAGATGGAAAAGATGCCGAATTTGAAGTTGCTGCAGAATCCGAAGTATCAGGCGCTGGTGGATACGATTATCGAGCGGCGGAGGAGCGGTGTGCAGCCGATCAACGGGACGCCGCGGACGATTGAGACGCTTTTGCGATTCCGGGATTTTCAGTGTTATCCGACGATGTTTCCGCGAGTGTATCCGAACGGGGATGTGTTTTATCCGTGCGAGCCGCTGCGGAAAGTGGCGGGGAATTTGTTGCGGCATGGGTCGCTGGCGAAGATATTTTCGCGGGGGAAGAAGATGTATGGGGATATTCCGCCGTGTCAGGGGATCTGTTATTTGTTTGGGAACGTTTTGTCGCATTATTACGTGAATGATTTTTGGGGGTTGGCGGGGGATTTTGTGCGGTAAGGGAAAAGAAAAAGTCTTAGACAGAGAGCACAGAGGGGCACAGAGATCACAGAGGCCGGAAAAAGCGCGCAGCATGCTGCGCCACTACAAACGTAAGAGAAATCCGAGGCGGTTAGTTCAGGTCGGAGATTTTTTTGTCTAGGTGAGCCAAAGCGGCTTCTAGAGATCTCTTGTGATTGGGATTTGTTGCGGATTCGAGATCGTGGGCAATTCTTATGCGAGATAGCTGCAGGTCTTTGCGTTCCTGTTCACGGCGCAGCTGTTCGGGGCTTTTGGTGTTGTTGCCGTAGTGTCCCTTGGGTGCCTGGCCGGACTCGACCTGCGCCTCTACATCCTTGCTTTCCCATCCTCGTGCCATACCTATAGTCTGACACATTTTGCAGCAGGTGCGGGGTTTATGAGAGAGAAAGTTCGAAAAAGCGCTTAGGCGCTGGCGGCGCGGCTCTTGGGCAAAATGGGAAGCGGAGTGTGCATTACGCTGCCGAGAGTGCTCTCGGCCACGCGAGCGAGGTGTTCGGCGAAGACGCCACGATAGGAAAATTCGGCAGTCTTATCCGACCATCGAACCTGCAAAATCCAGCGATCCTTTTTTTGCAAAACATTCGCTGAGGTGATTTCGGCGGCGGGAATGACCAGCAGCGGCTGGAAGTGTGCGTCGAGCGCCCAGATTTGCTCTGCACCGACAAAAAGTTGGACGGGCGCTGCTGCGGCATTGCCGGGCTGATATTTTCCGCCGTTTACGATGACCAGAGCGCCCAGTTCGCGGGCTTTGTCGTCGGGAACATGCTGCGATTTGGCAGGGGGCAGAAGGATGGCCGCTAGAAACATGCCGAGACCGGCGATGGCGGCGAGCCAACTGTTCCAAAGACTGAGCGGCAGAATGACGAGTGCGGCGCCCGCGAAGCCAAGGAAAATGCGGAAGGCCATCCAGGATTGGGCGTTGCGGCGGATATAAAGAATTTTGGGGATTAGCAGAACCGCGGCAAACATAGCGCCGATCACCAAGTTGCGCAGGCGCGCGCCGGTTCCTTCTACTGGAGATGCCGCAGTGGCTGGGGCCGTGCTCATCTGACTTCCTTATCTTATCTACCTACTTAGAGTACGCGGCCCGCGCCGGGGTTTCAACGAATCACGGCTTTAACGAGTCACGGTTTCAGGGAATCTATTTCGCGCATGCGGGCGAAGGCGCGGCGCACGTGTGGAACAGTGATGGAGCCGCCGACGATCAAGGCGACGTTCAAGGCATCGATGAGTTCTTCGCGCTTCCAGCCTTCTTCGCCGCAGCGAACAATGTGATAGGTGATGCAGTCGTCGCAGCGCAGGACGGCAGAGGCGACGAGGCCCAGAAGCTCTTTCGTTTTTGGGCCGAGGGCGCCGGGTTCATAGGCCTGATTGTCGAGAGCGAAGAAGCGCTTTACGCCGAGGTGGCCGCAATTGAGAATTTCTTCGTTCAAATCGGCGCGAAACTTCTGAAAATTGTCGAGGCTGTCCGCCATGGTTCCTCCGAAGTTGTAGCGATTATTATGGACTAAATCAGGCTAGTTCGGCAGGACGCGGCCGGGGCGCGCGCCAGTGGCTTTGCCAGTGTCCCAAACGAGCACGCCATTGGTGAAGACTTTTTCGATGCCGGTTGGAAGCTCGAAAGGTTTCTGGAAGGTGGAGCGATCGATGACCGTGTCGGGATTGAAGAGGACGAGATCGGCGAAAGCGCCTTCGCGAAGCGTGCCTCGATCTTTCCAGCCGAGGCGCTGCGCGGGGAGACCGGTCATTTTGCGGACGGCTTCGGGCAGAGTGAGCCACTTTTTTTCGCGGACGTAGAGGCCGAGCACGCGCGGGAACGTGCCCGCCCCGCGCGGGTGGCGCGAACCGATGCCTCCGTCGCTGGCGACCATCACCCAGGGCTGTTGATAGAACGCTTTAATGTCGGGCTCGACCATGGATTGCCCAATGATCCCGGCTTCGGTGTTGGCGGCATCGCCTTCGCGGACGATGCGGATGAACATCTCTACCGGAGAAATGCTGTTCTGAGCAGCGAGTTCCTCGATGGTATGGGTTTCGTAGGATGCGTTTGGCGAAAACTCAACGATGGTGACGTGCGAGGCTCCCCCGACGTCGGCCAGAGCTTTCGCGACGCTCTTTGGGTCTACATATTGTTTGTCGGGCACGAGGACTTTGATATTCGAATGCCAGGCATCGTAGGGATAGCAATCCGCGAGGAAATCGAGACCGCGTTTGCGCGCTGCTTCGATCACGCGGATGTACTGAGGGGCTTTGCCCCAGACGCTTACGGTGCCGAGCTTGATGTGTGAGTGTTCAACGGGGATGTGGGCGCGGTCGCCGATGGCAATCTCCTCGTCCAACGCCTGGAAGGAGAGGTCCGCTTCGTCGCGGATGTGTGTCATGTAAAAGCCGTGGAGCTTTGCGGCTGCGCTTGCTAGAGAGACGACTTCGTCTGTGGTGCTATAGGTGCCCATGTCGTATTCGAGGCCGCTGGAAAGGCCGATGGCGCCTTCGCGCATGCCTTGATTGACGAGCTGGATCATTTTGTCGATTTCCGCGGGCGTTGAGGCGCGCTGGTAGTCCTTGCCGAGGACTTCCTCGCGAACCGTAGCGTGGCCGACGAGGACTGAAAGATTGAGCGATGCGGGATTTTTGCGTCGAGTGTCGAGCCATGGCCCGATGGGCCAAGGCGAATCGCCATCGGGACCGAGAATTACCGTGGTGATGCCTTGGGCGATCTGACTTTCGGCGAGTGGATCCTTTTCGAGGCCCTCGATGGAATGATTGTGAATATCGATAAATCCCGGAGAGAGGACGAGGCCCTTCGCGTCGACAATTTGGTCGTCTTTCGCTGGCTTGAAGTTTCCTACGGTGACGATGCGATCGCCGGAGATGCGAACGCTCACTCTTTGCAGAGGTGAACCGGTACCGTCGGCGACCTGTGCATTGATGATGACAGTGGAGGATGACTTGTCCTGCGAGCGTGCGAGTACACAAGTCAGCGCCAACGCCAAAAACAAAGGAACAGCCAAGTGGCGGGCGATTTGAAGCGTAGGTTTTCTTCGAACAAGAATAGGGGCGGAGCGTTCCATGCATCATCTATATAACAATTAGGAGGGCGCAGGGAAGGGGAGCACCCGAAAAACCGCTAATCTGCGGCTGCGGCGAGAGCTTTCTCTGCCAGCTCTTTTGCGCCGGGTTTGCCAGCCAGAATCAGATTTGCCCATTCGGCGCCGACCTGCGAGAGGCGCACGGCCTCACTAGTAAGTGATTCCGGGCCGCCGGAATCGTTGCCGCCAAAATAGATGCGGTCCATGGGGTGAGCGGCCACGATGCGATTCTTTGTGTATTGGCCGGGGACTGACATAAACATGGGATGGCCGCGGCGATAAATTCGTACCTCGATCGGATCGACGTTGAAATCCGGCAAGATTTTCTGGAAATCGGTGAGAACGCGGGCGGCGAGCGTCTTGCAGTCTGCTTCGTCGAGAAGAGTGGAGCGGAATTCCTCGCGGAGTGGGGTGTAGAAGGTGAGGATGTTGTTTTTTTGTTTATAGCCGGGATTGTTGCGGACGGTCCAGTCGGCAACGATGAAGTCGGTGAAGCTCGTGCCGGGGCACCAGTTGTCGTAGCCGCGATTGTAGACGGGCTTGTCGAAGATGAGATTGACGACGGGATAGGGTGCGAAGCGCGTGCGGCGCATGGCGGTGCGTTGTTCCGCAGGCAAACCTTGAACGATACGCGAGGTGATGTGTTTGGGTGTGCACATCAAGACGGCTTTGGCGGCAACCGTCGTGAGTTTTCCTTCGCGGAAATAGCTAACGTTCACGGCGTCTTTTTCGTGAACGACGCCGACGACCGCCGCATTGCCCACCATACGTTCCTTGTATTTCGGCTGTAGGACCTCAACGAGCTTGTGCGTGATGCAGCCGAGTCCTCCGGGGAGGATGGCGCGTTTGCCGTCGCCTCCCGTGAAAATGTCATTGGCGTTATAGAGGCCGACGAATGCAGACGTGTCCGGCGTAGTGGCGCCCCAGTTCGAGGGGCCGAAGATGTCCCACCACTGCTGAACTTCCGGGGCGTAGCCGGCGGTGAATTGTGAGAAGGGCAAAGCGTCGAGCTCGGCCATGCGCTCGTTAATTTTCATTTTCAAAACGTCTTCGCGGAATTTTACGAAGCTGGCGACGACAGCTTTGGGATAAGGAAGCTGTGTGATTCCCGTTTTCCAGGTGTCGGGGACGTAGGTTTTGTTAACGAGCGTGGGGTCGGGCATGTTGACCATCGGAAGTTTCAGGCCGATTTCGGACGCGAGCTGGTCGCCTTCGTCGCCGTGATAGGCGTAGGCGGAACCGGTGGCGAACGGTTGTCCGTCGTACTCTTCCTCGTACGCGTTGCCACCGTAGTGGTCTTCTTTTTCGAGCAGAAGCCAATCTTTGCCGCGAAGAAAATACGCAGAGGAAAGACCCGCGACGCCGCCGCCCACGATTACGACGTCAGCTTTTGCAGCGGCGGCGGGAAGTTCAAAATGGTGGCCGTCGCGCACTTGATGGCAGATTTCGAAATGTTCGCCATCGACGAGGGGCGCGCCAGTCGGCTTGGAAGCGGACGACGCGGAGTCCGGGGCGGGAATGAGAGCGACGTCGACCGGGCAGCCGGATGCGACTGAGCCTGCAACCACATATTTGATGAAATCACGACGTGAACCCGGCATACCTGCCTCCCCAGCTCTTGTAGGACAGGCATTCTTGCCTGTCTCTTTCTTGATCTCTAATTCCATCCAAGCAAGACAGACAAGAATGTCTGTCCTACAAAATCAGTTTGCCGCATGTACGGCGCGTGTTCGCAAGCGATACCAAATAATGATGAGCGCGACGGAAACGGCAAAAATCAGCGTGGAGATGGCGTTGATCTCTGGCGTGATGCCACGTCGGAGGCGTCCCCAGATTTCGAGAGGGAGCGTGTTGTCGCGGCCGATCAGGAAAAAAGTGACGGCGATTTCGTCCATCGAGAGCGTGAAGATGAGTAGTCCGGCGGCGATCAGCGATAACTTTAGATTCGGCAGCGTGATGCGCCAGAAAGTTTGCCAAGGAGTGGCGCCAAGATCGAGCGAGGCTTCTTCTTGAGCGCGATCGGTTTTTTGCAGGCCGGCGAAAAGCTCGGTGGTGGCTACCGAGATGAGAGCGGTGCCGTGGCCGAGAAAAACTGTGAGCAGGCTGAGGTGTAAACCGGAGAGCACGACGAACATGAGCAGTGAAAGGCCAGTGATGATGCCGGGAAGAATCAGCGGCAGAAGAACGAGCCGGCGGAAGAGAGCTTTGCCGGGAAAGCTGGCGCGATCGAGAGCGAGGGCAGCGAGCAAACCTAACGTGAGCGAAAGCGCTACCGCGCCGCTGGCGACGATCAGGCTATTGAGCACGGAGTCCCAGATGGGACCGTCGGCAAAAAGCTGGCGATACCAATCGAGCGTGAGATGCTGCGGCGGAAAGCCGCCGACGCCGTCACGATTGAAGGAATAGAGAATGAGCACAACGAGCGGCAGATAGATGAAGGCGAAGACGAGCGCAGCATATATGGCGAGAACGGGGGAACGACGAGTTGGAGATTTGCGGCTCATTTGAAGGACCAGCGTTTTTCGAGCCGTTGGGTGAAGAAGAGCAGCGTGAGAGTGAGGAGCAGAATGCAGACAGAAATCGCAGCGCCGAGCGGCCAGTCGTAGACGGCGCCGAAAAGCGTTTGCACGATGTTGGCGATCATGGTGCCGGAAGAGCCGCCGACGAGGAGCGGCGCGAGAAAATCACCGAGCGAGAGAACGAAGGCGAAAGTGGCTCCGGCTAGAAGGCCAGGCATCGAGAGCGGAAGAATCACGCGGAAAAAGGTGGAGAAGGGGCTGGCGCCGAGATCCTGCGAGGCTTCGACCAGCGGGCGCGGGATGTGTTCGAGCGAGGCGTAAATGGGGAGAAAGACGAACGGCGTGTAAATGTGCGTGAGCATGAGGACTACGGCGAACGGACTGTAGAGCAGAAAGCTGACGGGTTCGTGAGTGATATGAGCGTATTGAAGGAAGCCGTTGAGGACACCTTCGCTGCCGAGAATTGTTTTCCAGGCGTAGCCGCGGACGAGATAGCTAACCCACAGCGGAACGATTACGAGTTGATAGAGCAATTCCTTGCGCGCGCCGGAATGAAACGAAAGGTAGTAGGCGAGCGGATAGCCGAGTAGAAGAGAGCAGAGCATTACTGAGGCGGCGATGCGCATGGTGCGGAAGAGAACTTCGGCGTAGAGGGGATTCGTCAGCAGCTTTTGGTAATTGCTGAGATTCCAGTTATGGACGATGGCGCCGTCTTGCACAGCCCAGAAGCTGTGGGCGAACATCAGCGCGTAGGGGAGCAGCAGGAAAAGTCCTATCCAGAGAAGCGGCGGGGCGGAGACGATTGCTTTGTAGGCGCGCGAGTACATGACGATGTCAGTCGGCGACGCGGATGGCGTCCGCGATCGAGAAAACAAAATCATGTTCGCCGGTGAGCGGGCCGCAGGCGGGCAGGCGCACGCGCAGGATTTGATCGGCGCCGCAATCTACTTCGAGCAATTCGCTGGCGCCGCCGTAGATTTGCTGACGGACGGTAGCGCGGAATTTTACTTCGTGGGTTTGGCGTTTGCCGTCTGGGCAGAGGCGAATCGTTTCTGGCCGCAGAGAAAAGACGACGGGGCCGTCCACTTCTTCCAGGGGCCAGCGCAGGACGCCGCAAGTGGCGATGCTACGGCGGATTTCGCCACGCAGCAGATTGGTTTGGCCGATGAACTGCGCGGTGTAAGCCGTTGCTGGGTGTGAGTAGATTTCGCGCGGCGAAGCGACTTGCTCTAGCGCGCCATCGCGAAGAAGCGCGATGCGGTCCGAGAGGGCCATAGCTTCTTCCTGATCGTGCGTGACGAAGAGGAATGTAATGCCGATTTCGCGCTGAAGGGCTTTCAATTCACTTTGCATTTGCTTGCGCAGATTGGCGTCGAGCGCCGAAAGCGGTTCATCAAGAAGGAGAAGCTGCGGGCGATTCACCAGGGCGCGAGCCAGCGCCACGCGTTGTTGTTGGCCACCGCTCAGGCGCGACGGGCGCGCGCTGGCGAATTCCGCCATTTTCACCATGCTCAGGGCTTCGGCGACGCGTCCTGGGATTTCGCTTTTCGGTGCGCCTTGCACGCGCAACCCATAGGCGACGTTGTCTCGCACGTTCAAGTGCGGGAACAGCGCGTAGTTCTGAAACACTGTATTGACTTGGCGCTTGTAGGGCGGGAGCGTGTCCAGCCGCTCGCCGGACATCCAGATTTCGCCGGCTGTGGGCTTTTCGAATCCAGCTATGAGGCGGAGAAGGGTGGTCTTTCCCGAGCCGCTTTCGCCTAGCAACGTCAGAAATTCTCCCGCAGCGATGTTGAGCGAAATATTTTTCAGGACGTCGCGCGTACCAAACCCTTTGGCCACCGCGCGCACTTCGAGAAGTGGAGCGTCGACGTCCACGGAAGCGGGCTGCGGAATGGCGGCGGAGCTCACTGTGCGGCTTTCACCTCGTTCCAGATTTCGTTGTACTTGCCACGTCGCGGGACGTCCTGCCAAAAATAAATTCGCTGCATGTAGGCGTCGGGGTCGTCCATATGAAGGTTTTTCTTTTCGGCATCGGTCATAAGGGAAGTCGAAGCGGGATTGGCAGGAGAATAGCCCGTGACGTCCGTCACTTTTTTCTGCGTTTGCGATTCGATCATGTATTCCAAGAATTGCGCGGCCAATTCCTTTTGTTGGCTGGCCGCAGTGATCATCAGGTGATCAATCCATCCGGTGGTGTTTTCTTTCGGTATGGTTTCGCCGACCGGAAAATTGAGCTTGCGGAGCTGGTTAGTCATAAGCGGCCAACCCATGGCCGCGATGATTTCATGGTTCTGGAAAAGATTCGTCAGCTCGCCGCCGGTGGTCCAATACTTGCGTACATTTGGTTTGAGCTCGATCAGTTTTTTCTTGACGGCTTCGAGCTGGTCGTCGCTAAGGTTGTAAATTTGGTAGGGATCGGGCTGGTCGTAGCCGAGGACCTGAGCCGTCATGTAAATGCTGGAGAGTTCATCCCAAAGCGAGATTTTTCCTTTGAATTTGGGGTCCCAGAAAGTGCTCCAGGAATTTGGAGGTTGCGTGAAAGCCGTCGTGTCATAGAGCAAGGCATTCGGCCCCCAAACAAAGGGGACGCCATAGGTTTGGCCGTTCATTTTGACGAGGGGAGAGTTGCGAAGTCTTGGCGAGAGTTGGTTATACGAAGCAAATTTGGAAAGGTCTAGCGGAGCTACCAGACCAGCGCGGACGATCGAGCTAGCGACGTCGCTGGAAGGCGAGATGACGTCGTAGTTGGATGCGCTTCCGCCGCGCAGCTTGGCTACCAGCTCATCGCTCGAGCCCATATACGACGCGGAGATTTTGCAATGGTGCGCTTCTTCGAAGGGGCGTACGAACGAGGGATCCGCGTAACCTTCCCAGACAAGCAGGCTGAGGGTTTCCTCTTTTTGCTTGCACGCGCCGCAGAGCATCGCGAGCGCAAGGATTGCCAGGACGATCGTGCGTAGGTTCATACTGCCTCTCGATTCCGCAGCATCAACATCCTCCTGCGCATCTATTCTTGCCGGCCCAATTTCGGCGAGCGCGCGGCGAAGACATTTTCTATTTCGTGTCAGCCTCATAGACGACTCTTCCGCCAACGATTGTCTTGGCGACTTTCGTTTGAGCGATCGCATGCGGGTCGATCTCAAAAATATTTTGTGAAACGATGATGAGGTCAGCGAGCTTGCCCGGTTCGATCGAGCCTTCTGTTTTTTCGCGGCGTCCCGCGTAAGCTGCGCCTAGCGTGTAGCCTTCGACCGCCTGCGCCAGCGTAACTCGCTGCTCCGGCATCCAACCGCCGTCGGGCTTGCCTTCAGTGGTCTGGCGTGTGACAGCCATTTGCAGACCCTCCCAAGGGTTCAGAGTTACGACGTTCCAGTCGCTGCCGAATGCCAGACGACCGCCGGACTTCGCGATGCTGTTCCAGACCCACGCGCGCGAGGCGCGGTCGGGTCCAACGTTTCCAGCCCAGACTCGCAACGTATCTTCGTCAGGGTAAGCATGCAGCGGCTGCATGCTGGCAATTACTCCAAGCTTTCCGAAGCGAGGGATGTCGATGGCGGTGATGGTTTCAATGTGCTCGATACGCGGGCGACGGTCTTGGGTATGGTTCACATTCTCGGCGTTTTCGTAAGCGTCGAGCGCGGTGCGGACGGCGTAATCGCCGATGGCGTGCGTGAAGAGTTGCAGTCCGCGTTTATCAAGCTCCGCGACGGCTGCTTTGTATTTGTCCGGATCCCAGAACAATTTACCTTTTGTAGATGGGTCGTCCGTGTAGGGCTCGAGCATCGCGGCGGTGTGCGATTCGATGACGCCATCGATCATCATTTTCACTACGCCACCTGAGAGCCAATCGCCGGTGTATTTTTTGCGGGCTTCTTCGATCTCGTCGATATCTTTGGGGCGCAGCTCCGGCGGGTCCAGAAAGTAAGCGATGTACATACGCAGAGTAAGATGGCCGCTGCGGTGCAGTTCGTCGTAAAGAGCGAACTCTTCGAAATCGCCGCCCGCGCTGTGCACGCGCGTCAGACCATTTTCGTTGGCCCAATGCATGCCAGCACGAAGGGCAGTGAGTTTTTCCGCGCGCGTGGGTTTCGGCACGAGTTTGCTGACAAGGCTGCCTGCGGACTCCTTCAACGCTCCGGTGGCTTCACCTGTTTTTGGGTCGCGCACGATGGCGCCATTGGCGGGATTTGGTGTGTCTTTGTTAATTTGTGCGAGCGACAGCGCCTTCGAATTGGCCCACGAAGTATGCCCATCATAGCCATAAAGCAGAACGGGGCGATTCGGGAAAACCTCGTCGAGATATTTTTTGTTGGGCAGATTTTCTTCGCCGAACATTGCGTAGTTCCAGCCGCCGCCCAGAATCCAGCCATCGCCTGGATGTTTCGCCGCGTATTCGCGCAAGATGCGCTGGATGTCGGCGGGATTTTTGGCCCCTTCGAGATTGGCTTGGCCAAGGCTGATGGAACCTTCGAGGAAATGAATGTGACAGTCCACGAAGCCGGGCAGGACCAGTTTTCCGCCGGCATCAATCACCCTTGTTCGCGACCCGCGCAGTTTTTCGATTTCGGAGTCATCGCCTACAGCGATGATTTGTTCGCCACGAATTGCCACAGCCTGCGCCCAGGGCTGTTTGGCATCCACCGTGTAAACCTTGCCGTGGATGAGGATGGTGTCTGCGGGCTGGGCTTTAGCGTCTTGCGCGACAACCGCGGTACAGGCCCCCAGGGAAATTAGAACGGCACACGCCAGGATGATCGCGACTTTGCGCAATACAGTCATTCGAACGTCCCTATATGAGTTTCTTGCGGCACCCACGGGTCTCCAGTCACGATTAGTTTCCTCTTAGAACGTCGGCGGTGTATTCACCCAAAGCAGCCAGGTTTCGGAGCGACCCGGATTTTTCCACCGATGGGGCGTTGAACTTTCAAAATAGAGGCTGTCTCCCGGTTTCAGCTTGTAATGTTCTTTACTGTCCAGCCAGATTTCAAATTCACCGCGAAGAATATGCAAGAACTCCTCGCCTTCGTGCGAATAGGATTCGCCGCTGCCGCCGCCGGATTTGATACGAAAAAGATGAGGTTCCATGGCCGTTTGGCCCCACGCCAGAAGTTCCATGCGGACGCCTGGAGTGGTTTCCAGGATTTTTCGCTGGCTGGGACGCACGAGCCGTGGATTTTCCGCCGCGGTCTCAAAAAGCGAAAGGATATTCGTTCTATAGAAACGTGCAATGCGGCGAAGCGTGGAAATGGAGGAGCGCATTTGCCCGCGTTCGAGGGCGCTCAGAAAACCGACGGAAACTTTCGTGGCCCGCGCCACTTGGGCGAGGGAAAGGCCACGCCTTGTGCGCAGCCGCCGGAAGCGCTGGCCGGGAAGCGGAGCGCTCTCGGCTGGTGCCGAAACGACTCCTTGCCGTTTCAAGACATGCACGATCGCCGCGGGGTTCAAACCCCGGGCACGGCGGAGAAATACGGCGCGCTGTAGCAGACGCACATCGGCTTCCGCGTAGAGACGGTAGCGGCTTTGCGTGCGATGCGGCGAAACCAGGCCCAGCGCTTCCCAGGCACGCAAGGCCGAAGAGGAAATACCCACGCGGCGCGCCACCTCGCTAATGCGGAGCAATCGACGAACCGTTCGATTTGCTGATGGCTTGGAGAAATTCTTTCCGCTTGACACGGCTCCCGGCTTTCTCTAAGTTTGCGGGATTATAGTAAGGTTTCGGGGGCACAGCAACCTCGAAGAATCCTCTGCCAAGAGAATTTTTCGAGACAAGGGGTGAGTTCATGAAATTGGCTGCCGCATTGTGGCGGAGCAACGCGCTCCGTAGCCGTTGCGTTTTTTCTTTCCTTTCACTCGCGCTGGTTGTTCTTTTCGCTGCTCCGTTCGCCGTTGGGCAGAGCACCGGCGGCCGGATTCGCGGCACGGTGAGTGATCCCAGCGGCGCCTCGGTGGCCGCCGCAACAGTGACACTCATCAACGAGGCAACACACTCCGCCCACGACGTGCAGAGCGGCCCCACCGGAGAATATATCTTCATTGAGGTGCCCGTCGGCAGTTACGAGATTGACGTAACCCAAGCGGGGTTTAAGAAATTTATCCGCAAGGGAATTGCGCTGGACTTGAACCAGGTCATCAGCGTCGATATCACGCTGCAGCTCGGTGCGGCCACGGAGAGTGTGGAGGTTACCGGTGCTCCGCCAATCGTGGACACAAGTTCTACGCAATTGGGCGCGGTGGTCAACGAACGGGCTTCGACACAACTGCCTTTGAATCAGCGCGATGTCTATCAACTGCTGCAATTGCAGCCCGGCGTGCAATCCCAGCTTGGCAACGATACTTTTTATGGTTCGGACAAGCCTGGAGTCGTGACCGTAAATGGTGGACGCGGCCGTGCCAACAATTATTCCGTAAACGGCGGCGATGGCAACGACCTCTTCGCCAATCTGCCGGCCATCGAGCCTTCACCGGATAGCATTGAAGAGTTCAAAGTGATCACCAATGCCTTCGATGCGGAATACGGGCGAAACTCGGGCGCTGTCGTAAACGTTGTAACCAAGTCTGGCACGAACAATATTCACGGCAGCATTTTTGAGTTCTTCAGGAACGATGTGCTCAACGCGCATCCCTTTACTTTCTTTGCTGCGCCGAAGCCGGACTTCAAACAGAACCAGTTCGGCGGAACCATCGGCGGACCAATCAAGAAGGACAAGACCTTTTTCTTCGGTTCGTACGAAGGGCGCCGTATTACCCAAGGAATTGTGTCGCAGCCTCTCTCCGTGCCCACCGGAGCTGAAGTTAACAATGGGGATTTTTCCGCTGATCCGACCTTCACTGGGTCGCTGACCGACTCAACCGTGGCGAATATCCTGCAGAGCCGGTGCGGAAGCGGGGCGCCTTCCACGGTGCCTCTGAACCAAAGACTGTCTGCCACGGCCCAAACAGCGGTGGCTGGCGTCGCTACGGGTGGCGCGCCGGCGCCGTACAGCACGATATTCAACAACAATCAGATTCCCCTGGGATGTTTTGACCCTGTCGCTATAAGTTTGTTGCAGTACGTTCCTGGATCGGGCGGAAGCGGCGGAGTGCAAGTGACGCCGAATAAAACGGAGAGCGGTGACCAGTTCCAGATTCGGGTCGACCATAACTGGTCAAACAACCAGAAAACCTCGGTTTACTACTATTTCGATGATGACAACACGCTCGATCCGTTTGCCAAGTTCCAGGCATCGGGCGCAACGACAGGAAATTTTCCAGGAGATTACGCGACGCGCACGCAGCAGGTAAACGTCACGCACACCTCGACAATCGGCGCCACCGCGGTGAACGAATTCCGCTTTAGCTATTTCCGGGAGGGCCAGCAAAGGTTCGACACGCCGACGCGGACGAATGCCATCCAGGCCTCGTGCGGCACCGGTGCCGTATCTGCTTTTTGCTTCACGGGCACAGCTGATACTCCGCTGATTGACGACAGTGGAAACGCGCTCGGCACGAATCCGGATTACGGTCTTCATTCCGGCCTTGGCCCTTCCAAAGAAGGAGTGCCGTTCATTGATTTGAATGGCGGTTTCTCGATTGGAAACAATTTCAACGGGCAATTGCCGCAAACCGGCAACACCTACCAGTTCAGCGACAACTACAGCAAGCTCATTGGCACCCACAGCTTGAAGTTTGGCGCCGACGTGCGCTATCAAATGTTTAACCAGTTGCTCTATTTTGACATCAACGGCGATATGTCGTTTACGAGCGATCCAAATATCTGCGGCCCGGCAAATCCAAACCCTCCGCCTCCCGGCCCGCCTCCCAATTGCGACCCTCCGTCCGGAAATGACCTGGGCTCTTCCGATATATACCCCGATTATTTTCTCGGAATCGCCAATAGCTTTTTCCAGGGATCAGCACAGCACGAACTCGTGCGGAGTACTTCGATTTATCTCTACGCGCAGGACAGCTGGAAGATTAAGTCCAACGTGACGTTGAATTACGGGCTGCGGTGGGAAATGAATACGCCGCTTACGGACATCGGCCAGAAAGTGCAGACATTCCGGCCGGGTCAGGTTTCCACGATTTATCCCTGCGCGCTTCCGCCGGGCAGCCCGCTTGGCACGTCGTGCGACGAGGCCGGCGTGACGCCCGTCGGGCTAGTTTTTCCGGGTGACAAGGGTGTGCCCGAAGCGTTGACCAACACTTACTACAAGGGATTCGCGCCGCGCGTCGGACTCAATTGGAGCCCCGGCTGGAAAGACGGATGGCTTGCTAAGTTGACGGGCGGCCCCTCGAAAACCAGCGTTAGCATGGGCTTCGGAATGTTCTACAACCCTATCGAGCAGCTTGTGCTCGAGCAGTTCAGCGCGGAGCCACCATTCGGGGGGAGCAACTTCATCACCAGCCCGCTTTTGCAGACTCCCTACGTTGATCAGAGCGGCGACGTTTTTCCCAACCCCTTCAACGGAATTCTTAATCCACCGCGTGGCTCTTCGATCGACTGGTCGCAATTCCGGCCGATGACGTTCTTTGGAGAATTTCCTCCCAATCTGCGCATGCAATATTCGGATCAGTACAACCTGACGATCAAGCGCCAACTGCGGGGAGACATTCTCTTTCAAATTGGCTACGTGGGATCGCAGGGGCATCGCCTTTTGGCGAGCTACGAAGCCAATCCCGGAAATCCAGCAACGTGCAATGTTTTGACAGCGATGTCGTCGAATGACCCTGCAAGCGTTTTGTCTGGCGCGGGAGGCAGTCCGACGACCTGCGGACCATTCGGCGAAGACAGTGCATACTTTATTCCAAACGGCGCAGTTATTCCTGCTGGTGGTCTTCCTTTGCCGTACAACGCTGGTGCCGGCGGCAGCACGATTCCCGCGGGCACCGTTTCCGCTCCCGGCGGCGGCATTACGCTCGTAGGACTTCGCAAGTACTCGTCTCCTCTGTGTCAGCCTTTGACGGGCACTGGATGTCCCTCCGACGGCACACCGGTATTCTCCGGCATCTTCAGCGAGAACACCGTTGCGAGGTCGAACTACAATTCCTTGCAAGTCCTATTCCAGAAGAATTTCTCGCACGGCCTGCAGTTTCAGGCCTCCTACACTCTCAGCAAGACGATGGACAACGCGTCGAGCTTTGAAAGCGCGCTTAACCCGCTCAATTTCAACGCGACCTACGGTCTCTCGGCGTACGACGCGCGGAATCGATTTGTTTTCAACTACGTTTGGGACCTGCCGGTTCCGAAGTTCGACGGCTTCAAGGGAAAGCTTCTCGACGGCTGGGAAATGTCTGGAATCTTGAGCTTCCAGAGCGGCTTCCCCATTCGAATCACTTCCCAGGATGACGTGGAAGAGTTGGACTCCACTGATCTCTTTGAATTTCCCGGTGAGCCAAATCTCACCGCGCCATTCCACACACAAAACATTCGTCAGAACGGCGGATTCGTGTTCGACCCGAACCTCTTCACAAATGACACTGTGCCAGCCGGACAAATCGGCAACGCCCCTCGTTCGATTTGCTGCGGCCCTGGCATCAACAATTGGGACATGAGCTTCATGAAGGAAACCAACTTTGGTGAACGGCTCCAGATGGAATTCCGGACCGACATTTTCAACATCTGGAATCACGCGCAGTTCTACAGCGTGGACGGAGATATATCGGATCAGGGCAGCACCTTCGGCCAGGTTCAGCACGTACACGATCCTCGGCTGATCCAGTTCTCGCTGAAGTTCCGTTTCTGAGACAATAGTTGAGAACAAAAACGGTTTGGAGGCGCCCCGGCCTGGTCGGGGCGCCTTCGCACGTTCGAAGAAAGAGAGAGGCAACTCGCTCTCGAAGGTTTCATCACCACAAACTGACCGCAGGGAACAGACCTGTAAGCGTTGGCCGCTTAGCGGCTACACAGCAAATGGAATAAGGAAATGCACGACACATTAAAGAAGGAAATCGCCACATACGAAAAGCGCACGCCAAAATCCGCGGACGCGTACAAACGCGCTTTGCAGCGCATCCCGCTCGGCGTTGCCAGTAACTATCGTCACTACGAGCCCTATCCTCTGTTCGTGAAAGATGGGAAGGGAAGCAAGATTCATGACATCGACGGAAACGAATACATTGACCACAACCTGTGTTTCGGCGCGTTGATGGCCGGGCACTGCCATCCCGCGGTGGTGAAAGCTGTCGAGCAAAAGCTGCATGAAGGAACGACCTTCGGCATGCCGCACGACATGGAATGGGAACTCGCAGAAGAAATCTGCAAACGCTATCCCGTGGAGATGGTGCGTTTTGGCTCGAGCGGCACGGAAGTCACCATGCACGCTTGCCGCATCGCCCGCGCCGCCACGAACCGCGAGAAAATCCTGAAGTTTGAAGGCGCTTATCACGGGTTGCATGACACTGCTCTCGTCAGCGTTAAACCCAAGGCGGAAGATTACGGCGATCCCGACGCGCCGAATTCCGTTCCGGGCGGAGGCGGCGTGCCTAAAGCTGCGGTCGCCAATGTGGTCGTAGCTGCGTTCAACAATTTGCCGAGCGTTGAGCGCCGATTCCGCGAAAATCCCGGCCAGATCGCCGCGATAATCCTCGAACCGATTTTGATGAACGTCGGTCTGTGCATGCCGCAGCCGGGTTTTCTGCAGGGCTTGCGCGATATCGCCACAAAAAACGGCGCGCTGCTCATCTATGACGAAGTGAAGACCGGCGCAAAACTGGCCTGGGGCGGCGCCAGCGAATACTTCGGCGTGAAGCCGGACATGATTTGCCTGGCGAAATCGATCGGCGGCGGACTGCCACTGGCTGCGTTTGGCTCGAGCCGGGCAGTGATGGATCTTATTTCGCAGCACAAAGTTTTTCACGGCGGGACGTACAACACGAATCGTGTGGCCATGGCCGCAGGGCTAGCCACGTTCCGTGACATTCTTTCGCGCGAGAATTACGCGCACGTCGATAAGCTTGGCAAGAAGCTCACCGAGGGCTATCGCGCCATCGTTAAGAAGACGGATTTGCAGGCCTACGTCATAAGCGCCGGCGTCAACGGCGCGCTGATGCTTTACCCGCAGGAAATTCGCAACTATCGCGACTGGACGAAAATCGACGTCGATCTTTGGCGCCACTACTGGTTCGCGATGGTCAATCGCGGCGTCCTTCCGCAGCCCTATTGGTGGGACGAGCAGTGGACCATTTCCGTACAGCACACGGAAGCTGACATCGACAAGCATCTCGCCGTGTTCGATGAAGTCGCGCCCGATCTCGCAGCAGCGCAGCTCGAGCGCGGCGCGCATTTCGTTGGTGCAGCAGGCCACTGATCCAAGGAGACTGCTCCATTGCAGAACGAGGCCGCCATCGCGTCAGCGAATCAGGACGCGCCGCAATTGCGGCGCGTGTTGGGACGCATGGACCTCGTTCTGCTTTTCGTTGTGGCCGTCTTCAACCTGAATGTCGTTCCATCGATTGCCGCGAACGGCGGCGTCACCATCTGGCTGTGGATTATTTCGCTGCTGTTGTTTTTCTGGCCGCAGGGAATCGCGGTCATCGAGCTTGCCCACCGTTATCCCGGCGAAGGCGGCGTTTACCTCTGGGCCAAGGAAGTCTTCGGAGACTTCCACGGCTTTCTCTCGGGCTGGTGCTACTGGACGAACAACATGATGTACGTGCCGACCGTCATGCTGTACTTCGTCGGCGTTTCCGTTTTTGCGCTGGGCTCTGGGCACGAGGCGTTGGGGGATAACAAAACATTTGCGCTGACCGCTTCGCTGCTGTTGCTGATCGTTCTCGTCGTTCTGAATATCGTCGGCCTCGGCGTCGGAAAATGGATCAATAACCTCGGTGCGATCGGCACAGGTATCGCCGCCGCCGTCCTGATCGGCCTGGGCATCGTCGTGTGTTTGCGGTTCGGCACCAGAGTAACCTGGGCTGACTTTCGCATCCCGCCCAATCCAAAATTCGTCCTGAATTCTTTCGGCGTGATTTGTTTTGGGTTGGTAGGGCTTGAGCTTGCTTCCGTGATGGGCGACGAAATCGAAAATCCGCAAAAAACTCTGCCCGGTGCCGTCGCCTGGGGCGGAGTGCTTTCTGGCGTGCTCTACATCGGCGCGACGCTCACTCTGCTCATTGCGATTAACAAAAATGACATCAACGTGTTGCAAGGCGTTGTGCAGGCAGTTGGCCACATGGCTAGCCGCGTCGGAGTGGCCTGGATTATCGCGCCTTTCGCTTTTTTACTGAGTCTTTCCATCGCCGGTATCGCTTCCGCTTGGCTCGGCGGCTCCGCGCGAATTCCATTTGTCGCGGGGCTCGATTCCTACATGCCCGCCTGGCTCGGCAAGGTGCATCCGCGTTACCACACGCCGTACGCTGCGCTGATTGTTCACGCTAGTGTTTCGATGGTGCTCGTCGTTCTGAACTTCAGCGGCTGGTGGCTCTGGAACAAACTGATCGGCTTGTCGTTCGTAGCTTACATCCTGCGGTCGCTCGGTTTTGTCGCGGCAAATCTGACCGCCAGCGAAACGGGCGTGCAGGAAACGTTCCAGAAGCTGCTCTCGCTCGCCGTCGTTCTTCAGCTGATTCCTTTCCTTTATATGTTCGGCGCGTTGCTCAAAATTGCGTTCGGCAATTCTTTCTCGAAGGCCGTCTACAGCAAGACGACGCTGATTCTTTCAGGCGCAAGCGGACTGGTCACCACAACTCTAGGAATTGCCTTGGCATTTTTTCCTGCGCAACAAGTCACATCTATTTTTTCTTATGAAGTCTGGATGGTTGGGGGAACACTGTTTTTCATAGGGCTTGCCGCTTTTTTCTTTTTTGTTTATGGGCGGCGCAAAACCGCGAAGAGGCTTGCGGAGGCTGTCCCAGTAGTTTGAACGCGGCTTGCCCCTGCCAGGGCGTTTCCGCGATAGCGATTTGGGAGGTTGTGATGTCCAGTGGTGCAACAGCGGGAGTTCGAACGTACAAGAATTATGTGAACGGCGAATGGGTAGCCAGCGCCTCGGGCGAAACATTTCCAGTCTACGACCCCTCGACCGAGGAAGTCATCGCGCAAGTTGCCGCTGCTGATGCCTCCGACGTCGACCACGCTGTAAAAGCCGCGCGCGCCGCCTTTGATGGCGGCCCCTGGGCAACCACCACGGCGCAAGATCGTGGCCGCATCCTTTTCAAGCTAGCCGAAAAAATCCGCCAGAATACTGCCCTGCTTGCAGAAATCGAATGCCGCAACACTGGCAAGCCCATTGTCGAAGCCGAGTACGACATCGCGGATGTCGCCACCTGCTTTGAATACTACGCCGGCCTCGCAAACAAAGTCCTCGGCCACGTGAATCCTGTACCCGCCAACGCGCTCAGCTTTACTTTGCGCGAGCCCGTGGGTGTCGCCGCGCAAATTATTCCGTGGAACTATCCGTTGCTCATGGCCGCCTGGAAACTTGCGCCCGCGCTTGCGGCCGGTTGCACTTGTATTCTGAAGCCTGCCGAACAGACGCCGCTGACCGCGCTCGAATTCGCAAACTATTTCAGCGAAGTCGATCTTCCGCCCGGCGTCGTGAACATCATCAATGGCTTCGGTGAAACCGCCGGTGCCGCCCTTGTCGCACACCCTGACGTCGACAAAGTCGCTTTCACTGGCAGCGCCGCCGTCGGCAAGATCATCGTCAAAAGCGCCGCGGACACGCTCAAGCGCGTCACTCTCGAACTTGGCGGCAAATCGCCCAATATTTTCTTTACCGACGCCGATTGGGAAGCGTCCATCGATGGCGCGCTCTTTGGCGTGTTTATCAATCAGGGCGAAGTCTGTTCCGCCGGCAGCCGCATCCTCGTTGAAAAAAAGATTTATTCCAAATTCGTCGAGGCCATGACGGAAAAGGCCAAGCGCATCAAGCTGGGCCCTCCGAGTGAACGCGAAACGAAAATGGGCCCGCTCGTCAGCAAAGCACAATACGACCGCGTCAGCTCTTATCTAGAACTCGGCAAGAAAGAAGCCAAGGTCGCCATCGGCGGAGGCCGCCCAAAGCAATTCGGCAAAGGCTACTACGTCGAGCCAACGATTTTTTACGACGTGGATAACACCGCGCGCATCGCTCGCGAAGAAATCTTTGGCCCGGTCGCCTCCGTGATCCCGTTTGACGGCGAAGCCGACGCCATCCGCATTGCCAACGACACGCCGTACGGTCTCGCCGCTGCCGTCTGGACGCGCGACATTTACAAAGCCTTCCGCGTCGTGAAGTCGCTCCGAGCCGGCATCGTCTGGGTCAATCACATGCAGCCCACGTACGTTGAGGCGCCGTGGGGTGGCTACAAACAGTCGGGCTTCGGCCGCGAACTCGGTCCGTGGGGCCTCGAGGAATATCTCGAAACGAAACAGGTCTTCGTCAATCTCGACGAAACCCCCATCGGCTGGTATTAGCATTCGGGACGCCGGCTATCGTGTGGCCGGCGGCCAGAGAAAAAAGGAAAAGAAAATGGCTACGATTCAGATTCGAACGGAAATCCCAGGTCCGCGTTCGCGCGCGCTAATGGCGCGTCGCGAAGCTGCCATTCCGCGCGGACCCGCCAATGCCACACCAGTTTTCGCCGCGCGCGCTGAAGGCGCAACTATCGAGGACGTCGACGGCAACCGCTACATTGATTTCGCCGGAGGCATCGGCTGCCTCAATGTCGGCCATCGCTCTCCACGTGTGATGTCCGCGATTCAAGCGCAGCTCGAAAAACATCTGCATCTATGCTTCGCGGTCACGCCGTATGAATCCTATCTCGCCGTCGCCGAAAAGCTGAACTCGCTTGCTCCCGGCGATTTCGCGAAAAAAACCATTCTTCTCAATTCCGGCGCCGAAGCCATCGAGAACGCCGTCAAAATCGCGCGCGCCCACACAAAGCGCCCCGCCGTGATCTGTTTCGAAGACGCGTTTCACGGCCGCACGCTTCTCACCATGTCGCTGACCAGCAAGACGCATCCTTACAAAGCAGGCTTCCAGCCGTTTGCGAGCGACATCTACCGCATTCCGTTCGCCTATTCATATCGCAATGCGTCTGGCACGACTTCCGCCGACTTCGCTCATCACCTCGAAGATGCCTTCAAACGGTCCGTCGCACCGGAATCTGTCGCGGCCCTGATCGTCGAACCAGTCCAGGGCGAAGGCGGCTTCGTCATCCCGCCCCGCGACTATTTCAAGCTTTTGCAAACTATCTGCCGCAAGCACGGCATCCTTTTTATCGCGGACGAAATTCAGTCCGGCTTCGCGCGTACTGGCAAGTGGTTCGCGTCTGAGCATTTCGGCATCGAGCCAGATTTGATCACCATGGCGAAATCGCTGGGCGGCGGAATGCCCATCGCCGCCGTCACAGGCCGCGCCGAAATCATGGATGCGCCCGGACCGGGTTCTCTCGGCGGCACCTACTGCGGACACCCAGCTTCCTGTGCCGCGGCGCTTGCCGCTATCGAAACCATCGAAAAAGATGGCTTGCTGGCGCGTTCTACCGCCATCGGCGAACATTTTGAAAAACGAGCTCGCGGCTGGCAGAAAAAGTGGTCTATGGTCGGCGATGTTCGCGGCCTTGGCGGCATGTGCGCCATCGAATTGGTGCGCAACGCCAAAACGCGCGAAGCTGCCGACACCGAGACCAAAGAAATCGCCAAGTATTGCTACGAGCACGGCCTCATCATGATTACCGCCGGCACTTTCAATAATGTGATTCGCATTCTCGTTCCGCTCGTGGTTACCGACGAACAGTTCAACGAAGGACTGGACGTGCTCGAAGCCGCGCTGGCAGGCGTCGCAGAACGCAAACAGGCCGCGCTTTCTCACGCGTAGCCGTGCGCCAATTTATGCGCAAGCGTCCAATAGCCGCGAGCCGCATCTAACGTGAGGAGATCTTCAGGAGCATTCGATGCAAGACACAATTACAAAATCCGCTAGCGCGGCCGTCGAGCTAAAAGACGCGCGCCTCTTCCGCGAAGCCTGCTACGTCGATGGGCAATGGATTCAGGCCAGCTCGGGCCAAACAATCAACGTGGACAATCCCGCCACGAAAGAAATTATCGGCAAAGTACCGAAGCTGAGCGGCACAGAGACACGCCGGGCCATTGAAGCGGCTAACACTGCCTTCCCGGCGTGGAGCAAGAAAACCGCGAAAGAACGCGCCGCCGTCCTCCGCCGATGGTTCGATCTGATGATGGATAATCAGGAAGACCTTGCGCGCCTGATGACGCTCGAGCAAGGCAAGCCGCTCGCCGAATCGCGCGGTGAAGTGGCTTACGCCGCTGCGTTTCTTGAGTGGTTCGGCGAGGAAGCCAAGCGCGTCTACGGCGACACTATTCCCCAACATCAAGCCGACAAAAGAATCGTCGTCATCAAACAGCCGATCGGCGTCGTGGCCTGCATCACTCCCTGGAATTTTCCGCTGGCCATGATCACTCGCAAAGCGGGGCCCGCCATTGGCTCCGGTTGCACTGTGGTGTTGAAGCCCGCCTCGCAAACTCCGTTTTCCGCACTCGCTCTGGCCGAGCTTGCCGAGCGCGCTGGCGTTCCCAAAGGCGTGCTGAATATTGTTACCGGTTCAGCGACGGAGATCGGCGCGGAACTCACGTCCAATCCCATCGTTCGAAAGCTCTCGTTCACGGGCTCCACCGAAATCGGCAAAATCCTGATGGCTCAGTGCGCCGGCACGGTAAAAAAGCTTTCGCTCGAACTCGGAGGCAACGCGCCGTTCATTGTTTTTGAGGATGCTGACTTGGACGCCGCCGTCGAAGGCGCCATCGCTTCGAAGTACCGCAACACGGGACAGACCTGTGTTTGCACTAACCGCCTACTCGTGCAAGACAGTGTCTACGACGTGTTCGCTGAAAAATTGGCCGCCGCGGTAAAAAAACTGAAGCCCGCGCCAGGATTGGAAGCAGGTTCAACGCAAGGCCCGCTGATTGATGATGCTGCTGTCGAAAAAGTCGAAAGCCACATCCGCGACGCGCATTCCAAAGGCGCAAAAATTCTCGTTGGAGGACATCGTCACGCGCTCGGTGGCCGCTTTTTCGAACCGACCATTCTCACCGACGTAACGCCACAAATGGCTGTCGCGCGCGAAGAGACTTTCGGGCCCGTCGCGCCGCTCTTTCGCTTCAAGACAGAAGCGGACGCCATCTCCCTCGCCAACGATACAGAATTTGGCCTCGCCGCTTATTTCTACGGCCGCGACATCGCCCGCGTCTGGCGCGTCGCCGAAGCTCTCGAATACGGCATCGTCGGCATAAATGCGGGAATCATTTCCACTGAGGTCGCGCCCTTCGGCGGCGTAAAAGAATCCGGCCTCGGCCGCGAAGGTTCCAAATACGGCATGGATGAATACGTTGAAATAAAATATCTCTGCTTCGGCGGCATCACTTCCTAAAACTGCCGCGCGGAAACAAGCGCATCCTATATAAGCTCCTGCGCAAGACCTAAGCTAAATAGGGTTGATGTCCTGGTTTTTCTCCAGCCGCGCAATCAGTCCCTGGATCTGCGTTTTCGCCTGATCGGGAGCGCTCGCCAATGCCAGCTTCATTTCTTTGATCGCCGTTGGAAAGTCGCCTTTTGCCGAAGCCATCCGAGCCAGCTCGCCGTGCGTGTACCACTCGTTAGGACGCCTCTCTATGTTGATCTTAAATACCGCAAACGCTTCGTCCTGCTTTTTTTGAATCTGAAGCCCGCGCCCATATACGTGCAGCTGCACGCCGCTTGCTTTCTCCAGCGCTTTCGCAAAAGTGGCATCCGCGTCCTGCTTCTTTCCCATTGCTGCCAGAATCTGCGATTTCGTTAGAAGATTCTCAAACCTCTCTTCGTTCAGAATCGAAGTGTCTTCCCACTTCAATCCCTGCTCCAGGCTGCAGTTGCCGTCCAGGCACCACGTCGCTGCCTCGTCATAGCCGGCCCACGTAAATCCTCCCGTATTTCGCAGTTGGTTGCGAATACTGCGCTCGGTAAGCGTCTTCACGTCCACGGAAATGTGAAAGGGCACCGCCAGCTTGTCCCATCGCAGCGTCGCCGCTGCCGACTCTGGCTTGATGTCGTCGAACGTATACGTCAGCGCTTCCCGAAATTCCGCCGCATGAGGCGTTACGTCCACCCGCAGAGCATCTTCTTTTTCGTCGTAGCTAAAGCTGCCCCATGACGTCGAATTCTTCGAAAAAATAATCGTCCAATGGTCGGCGTTCGGGATCACATGCAACCCGTACGTGCCAGCTGGCAGCGGCTTCCCCTCTATCGAAACATCATCCGCAAACGTAATCGTCGTATTTTCGTTCGCACCTGCGCGCCACACTTTGCCGTAGGGCACGGTCTTTCCCCAGATTTCGCGCCCACCCACGTAAGGTTCGTGATAGACGATCGTGACATCCGTCAGTCCAATCCGCTGTATCACCACAGCACGCTGGCTCAGCGTCGGCAAATTCAGCTCTGTCGCCTGACTCCCATTCTTAAATTGCGCGTCCGCCCGGCCCGCCAGGCATCCGATTCCAACTATTAGCCCCAGAAAAACTCCAGACGTTTTGCGCATAAACACACCTCTCCCTTATTCTCAAGCGAACGAAATAGGCCGAAGCAAGGCTAACGCTTCGTCCTCTCACCCCATTTGAGATAGACGCCGCGCTATAAGATGTGTGAGCACACTCCGCGGAGCGCGCAGCAACTTAGGGCTTCGTCGGTTCGGCGGGTTTTGTCGGGGGGGCCGCTGGGGTCGGCTTGTAAACTGTCGCCGGCCTCGCTGGCTGATACGCTATCTTGACTTCTTTTTTCTTCGGCTTCTTTTTCTCTCTGCCTCGTGCATCTCGATTGCCCATCGCTTTGTCCTCTCCAAGGTGATCTGTGACAACTGGCAATAGTTTACCTGACACCGCGGGCAAGTGTCTCCGCCAACGAATGTGCGGCAGCAAACCTGAGCCAGTAAGCCCCAGTAAGTCTCCGATACATTTTTCTCGCAGTAATGTCCAGGCCACCCGATTGGTGGTAAACTCGCATAAGTGGCGGCTGTGACTACTACCGTAGTCGCAGTTTAAGATTTGGCGGTGACTTCATGAAGCTTCTTGCCCTGGCCCTCGCGGCACCAACTGCTGCGATTTTCCTCCCTGCTCCTGCAAATGCCCAATCCTCTGATTCTGCTCCCATAGCTGTTTCCTCTGAGGGGCGAGTTTCGGAATGGATGTATGGAGAGCACATCCCGGCTGTGCGCGGTCTGCCTTTTTCCGCAAAAGTGGAACTGGAGACCGCTAGCCAGCTCCAGGATGGCACGCAGATCACGCACAAGACCTACAATTTGGACGCGCGCGATTGCGCGGGACGTACGCACAACGAGGCGCGGAGTTGGATCACCGCCGAAGGCGAAGAGCCGAAGCTTACTCGCATCGAGCTTTACGATCCCGGAACGAAAACCAGAACGGATTTGTTCCCCTTGACGAAGCTGGCCAGACAGTGGGTCGTTGCTGCCGCGGCGCAAGCATCTCCAGTCGCGGCAACAGCAAAGCCGGAGACCACGCGCGAAGAGATTGGTACCGACACAATGGAAGGGCTCCCCGTCAAGGGCACGCGAGTGACGCAGACCTATCCCACCGGCGCTCTTGGCAACGATCGACCGCTTTCCATTGTGACCGAGTATTGGTATGCCGCCGAGCTGAGGCTCAATTTATTGACCAAGCGCACGGATCCTCGTTATGGCGTGCAGACGGTTCGGGTTTCTGAGCTGCAGAGACAGGAGCCAGACGCAACGCTCTTTGCCATCGGCGACGGCTACAAAGTCGTGCAAGAAACTGGGCCAACGCAGGTTGCGCAAGGCCCAGGCGCGACAGATGAAAGAGCGCCTGCGCAAGGAGCAGCACCGAATACAACGGGCGGGCCGAATGGATCATTAACCGGAACGGCGCGCCCCGGAGTGGCTGGAGTGAGCATTCCCGCTTGCGTTTACTGCCCAAGTCCCAGCTTCACGAACGAAGCCAGGGCTGCGAAGTTTAACGGCAGTGTTGTCCTGCAGGTAGTTGTGAACGCCGACGGCCACGCCGAAAATATTTCGGTGCTGAGGAAAGCCGGCTATGGCCTCGAGCAAAGCGCCATCGAAACGGTGAAACAGTGGCAATTCCGTCCAGCCAAAGGTCCGGACGGCAACCCCGTCGCCACTCTCGTTCCTATCGAAGTAACCTTTCGGATCAAGTAGCGGCCAGCAATAAACCTCACGACAGCCGGTTGGGAGTGAACCGCGCCGTCATTTCCATCACGCGCCGGTAATAATCCCGTTGTTTCAATCGCGCTCCCGCTTCCTCGTCGATCACAAACGTTACGTCCGGATGCAGCTGCAAGCACGAAGCCGTCACTGAAGCCGTAATCGGCCCTTCAATCGCCTCCGCCACGGTCTCCGCCTTTGCTTCACCGGTTGCGAGCAACAAGACTTTCTTCGCCTCGAGAATCGTCCCAATCCCCATCGTAATCGCGCACTGCGGCATCTCTTCGCCCGCACCGAAAAACTTCCGGTTATCTTCAATCGTCTCGTTCGTCAAAACTTTCAGCCGCGTCCTCGACCCAAAACTCGATGTTGGCTCGTTGAATCCGACGTGCCCGTTCCTCCCGATCCCTAAAATCTGCAAATCGATCCCGCCGGCCTCGTGGATCGCGCGCTCATACGCGGCGCAGTATTCCTCATAATCGCCGCCGATCGTCCCATCAGGAATATGTATGTTCCCCGGCGCAACATTCACGTGCGCAAAAAAATTCTCCTGCATAAAACAATGGAAACTCTGCGGATGCTCCGCCCCCAGTCCTAAATATTCGTCCAGGTTAAACGTCACCACCTTCGAAAAATCCAGCTCCTGCTCCCGATGCAGCCGCACCAATTCCTTGTACATCCCCAACGTAGTGCTGCCAGTCGCCAGCCCCAGCGTCACCGACGGCTTGCTCTTAACAGCGCCAGCAACTATTCGCGCCGCCTCTCGGCTCAACTCCTCATAGTTCGAATTCAGCAGTACCAGCATTTCCCCACCGTTCTCCCCGCTCTCCCTAACCTCGCCTCAGAATTAGAAGCTACCTAATATCGTCAGCAGCGACCGTTCCCATATACTATCTATCCGAATCGGCCACACAACACTATGCCAGTCGGTGCTATATATACCAAGCTTCCGCGTCTCGCAAAATGCTTCCGGAATACCCTCGCAAATCCTAGCGTTCGGAGTAAAATGTGCCAATCCAATTTAGTTTGTTCATCTAGAGCTATATAGCAGTATACTGAGCCGCTCAACGTACCACCAGTTCGCGCATTTCGCGGAGCAAAACGAAAAATGGTCCTCACCGCCACCGATTGGATCGTCATTGCCGCCTACCTGCTCCTCAATCTCCTCATCAGCCTCTATTACCGTCGCCGCTCTTCCGGCAGCACCGAAGAATTTTTCGTCTCCGGCCGCAACGTTTCCTGGTGGTTGGCTGGCACTTCCATGGTCGCCACTACTTTTGCCGCCGACACGCCGCTTCTCGTCACCGGCCTCGTCGCCCGCAATGGTATCTCCGGCAACTGGCTCTGGTGGTCGCAATGCCTTTGCGGGATGATGACCGTCTTCTATTTCGCGCGCTACTGGCGCCGCGCCGAAATTCTCACCGACGTCGAATTCGTCGAGCTCCGCTACCAGGGCAAACCCGCCGCCTTCCTCCGCGGCTTCCGCGCCATCTACCTCGGCGCATTAATGAATTGTCTGATCCTCGGCTGGGTTATCAAAGCCATGATAAGCATCACCACTGTCCTTCTCGGCGACGCTATCGCCCAAGGCCGCGTTCTCAGTATCGGACTCGGCGGCCACAACCTCACCACCTACACGCTCGGCACGCCCGAACACACCGCTCTCCTGATCTGTGTCCTGCTCCTTGTCCCGTTCACAGGAATTTACACATTCATCGGCGGCCTGTGGGGCGTCCTCGTCACCGACCTCTTTCAATTCGCGCTGAAAATGACCATGATCGTCGTCCTCGCCTGGATCGCCGTAGCAAAAATCGGCGGGATGGCCCTTCTGAAAATCCAGCTCTCTCACGTTGACTCCGTCGCTCGCCAATCCGGCGAAACGACGGGTTCCATTCTTTCTTTCTTCCCGTCATTCCACCTCGGCTGGACGACCGACGCCCTCTGGACTCTCCCCGTAATCACTTTCGCGCTCTACCTCGCCGTCCAGTGGTGGGCCAGTTGGTATCCCGGCGCCGAGCCCGGCGGTGGCGGCTACGTCGCCCAAAGAATGTTCAGCGCCAAGGACGAAAAAAATTCTCTCGGTGCCACGCTCTGGTTCAACATCGCGCACTACGCGATGCGCTCCTGGCCTTGGATCATCACCGGCCTTGTCGCGGTCGCCGTCTATTCTCCCCACGGCGGTTTGCATCCCAGCGCCGAGTTCGCCGCCGAGCCCGAAAAAGGCTACGTCATGGTCCTGCGCGATTTTCTTCCGCCAGCTCTTCGCGGCCTTATGATCGCCGCGTTCCTCGCCGCTTTCATGTCCACAGTTGGCACGCAATTAAATTGGGGCACGTCCTATCTGATCAACGATTTCTACCGCCGCTTCCTCGTCCGCAAAGCCAGCGACAAACACTACGTCTTCGCCAGCAAAATAATCATCGTCCTGCTCGTCATTCTCAGCGGTTACGCCGCCGCCAACATCACGAGTATCCAATCCGCTTGGCAACTTCTTCTCGGCATGGGCGCCGGCACCGGCTCCGTCCTTCTCCTCCGCTGGTATTGGTGGCGCATCAACGCCTGGAGCGAAATTTCCTCCATGATCGCCGCCTTCGTAGTCTCCATGTCCCTTACGCGCGTTCAGTTTGCCGGCAACAGCTCGGTTGTCTTCGCGAAAACTGCGCTCATCACCACCGCCGCCACAACGATCGTCTGGCTCATCACCACGTTAATCACCAAGGCTGAGCCCGACGCCAAACTAGTCCAGTTCTACCGCCGCGTCCGCCCCACCATCCACGGCTGGAAGCGTATCGCCGCCCTCGCTCCCGACGTCACCCCCGTCCGCGACCTCGCGGCCAGCACCTACGACTGGATCGCCGGCTGCCTCCTCGTCTACTGCGCCATGTTCTCGATCGGCGAACTAGTCCTCCACGAATGGCTCCCCGGCATCCTTCTCCTGATCATCGCCGCTCTCTCCGGCTACTTCATCTACTGGAGCCTAAGCCGCCGCGGCTGGCAAACCCTCTCCGGCGCCTAGAGTTTTTCTTTTCTCTGTGCCCTCTGTGTTCGGCGTTTCCCTCGACCGGGTAGGGGCGGCCTTCTGCGTAAAGTCTTTTTCCCATTCCTGCCTCCTACCGCATTTACCCGAGATGAATTAGCTTCACGCGATGTCAGACTCTTAGGCTACAGTTTGAACTCCTAAGGAGCACCCATGTCCACCAGCTCAGCAAACCCACAAAGCCCGCGCGCCAACTCCACCACTCTCGGCTCCCTCTGGATCGTCTACGCCATCCTTCGCCTTGTCGGCGTAATTCTCATGGTCCTCTACGCGGGCACAGCCACGGTCATGTTCGGCGCGCTCCTAACTCGCGTCGTCGATTACGCGGCCCTGATGGCCTTCTTCCACATCTTCTACATCGCCGCCATTATCGTATCGGCTCTCTCCGGCCTCTTCGGTCTACTCGCTGGCGTAGCCCTCCTGGCCGGAAAATCCGCCCGCACCCTCTCTCTAGTCGCCGCCTTCCTCTCCCTCTCTGATCTTCCCTGTGGCACCACTCTCGGCATCTACACCCTGATCGTCTTCCTCCCGTGACTACAAACAAATCCGCGAATTGTCATTCCGAGCGCAGCAAGGAATTTGCTGTTTTCTTCTTTTCGGTGCACTCCGCGACCTCTGCGTTTAAATCCCCCCTCTGCCGCGTTGCAACTTCAGGGAGATGGCGATACGCGTTCTCTTCGAGGATAATGCCCGAGTGTTCTAAAGCGTTCTAAGCGCCGCGCGGACGCCTTCGAGGAAGATCGAAATGATCGGTGCAATAGCGGGCGACATTCTCGGATCGGTCTACGAGTGGAACAACATCAAGACCAAGCAGTTCGAGCTCTTCAGTCCGGATTGCTTCTTCACCGACGATTCCGTCCTCACCGTTGCCCTCGCAGAATCGCTCCTGACTGGCACCGACTATGTTTCCCTGATGAAGTCCTACTATCGGCGTTATCCAGACGCAGGCTATGGGGGCTTTTTTCACCGCTGGGCGCAAGCATCCGAATCGCGGCCGTACAATAGCTGGGGCAATGGCGCCGCCATGCGCATCAGTTCGGTTGGGTTTGCGTTCAACACGCTGGACGAAGTCCTGCTTCGAGCGTCCGAATACACAGCCGTGACGCACAATCACCCGGAGGGGATCAAGGGCGCGCAAGCAACCGCAGCCGCGATCTTTCTTGCAAGGACGGGAAGTACGAAAGCCGACATCAGAAAATACACAACGGCGACCTTCCACTACGATTTATCCCGAACCGTGGATGAGATTAGACCCACCTACGAGTTTAACGAGTCATCCCAACGGACGGTTCCTGAGGCAATCGTGTGCTTCCTGGAATCCACGGATTTCGAAGACGCGATCCGAAACGCGATATCGCTTGGAGGAGACAGCGACACTCTAGCCTGCATTACCGGCGGAATTGCCCAGGCGCACTATGGCGTGCCGCCAGCCATCGCCGACCGAGCCCTGTCCATCCTCGACAACGATCTTAGAGACATAACCGCCCGATTCCTGTCGAGCTACTGTCCCGGCACCCCACCCGGCCCGAGTGTCTCCGGATAACCCGCTCACAAATCAAAGTCACACGGATGGTGGGTCTTTCCTTCGGTCTACTTTTCCTTCGGCTGTTAAATGCTGGACGGAGTGTCGATCGGGCTGCATCACTTTCGGTGCTTTTCTAGCTTCTCCATCACGCTATCCAGGTCGGGATACCCAGCGCCGAGGCTTCGTGTAAGCCAGTTTCCTCCTCGTTCGGCAATCTTCTCGCCATCCGCGAGCACATCAAACTGGCCAGTCTTTCCCGGCGTAAGGACCACTTCCATATTCGGGCGATTCTTGATGAGGTTCACGAGACTCGTGACCTTTACTTTGTTGTTCTGTCACGTCGGGCAGTGAACAATTTCGACCTTCATGGTGATCTCCGATCTGGTTTGCAGAATCTGGTATCCCCGCCATGTCGCGGACGATTCACTCAAGTTCAGTAGCGACGAAAGTTCTAGCGGATAGGCTTGTATAACTCACTCACAATTCAAACTAACACGAAGGGCGCCCAGCGTTCGCTTTTTGCACACGAGTCAAGTTCTCTGGCTATCCGGCTGGGAGGCCCTCAGGCGTGGGACAGCCCACTCTTTTCCATCGCGCGGGTTTCGCGTGATGAATCCCGGCTGTCCTCTTTCAGCTTTCACGGATCACCGGCCACGGGACACGGAACCATATTTTTTCTCACCCTCAACCACCGTCGCCTCGGCCACTCCCACAAACTTGTCCGCCCCGCCGTAGTAAAACAAAAACTTGGCGCCCCACTTCACCATGCCTTCGACAAACACCACGTTCGGCACCTGTCCAACTTTCTCCCACTCTTTTTCCGGAGCAAAGATCGGCTCGTCCGTTCGCGAAATCAATTTTCGCGGATTGGCCCGGTCAAACACTGCAACACCAGTGCGATACACCAGCTTGTCGTCCGCCCCGTTGTAGACCAGCACGATTCCCTCGGGCCTCAGAATCGGCGGTGGCCCTGGCTCGACCACGCGCGAGTCAAATTTTCCCGGGCGCCGCGGGAGCACGGGAGTCTGCGTCGCCTCCCTCCAATGAATCAAATCGTCCGAATACGAGAGCCCCATCTGGTCAGTCTTATCCGCGGCGGTTCCGAGCCAGTACATCCAATATTTTCCGCCGATTTGTTCCGGCACGATCGCGCCAGATTTCGTCCACGCCACGTTCCAGTTGCCCTTGTACGCCGGCAGGATCACGCCTTTGCGCTCCCAATGAATCAGGTCCTTCGATGTGGCGAGGCAGAGCTGCGCATCCTTCTTGTTGTATCCGGTGTATGTCAAATAGTATGTGTCGCCGAATTTTTGCAGACGCGGATCTTCCACGCCTCCGTTTTTTTCGTAGTCAGCCTCTGGAGAAAGGACCGGCTCGGCACGCCGCATAAAATGAATTCCATCCGAACTCTCTGCATAACCAATCCGCGAAGTGCCAGCGGTGTCTTGCGCGCGATACAGCATGACGACTTTTACCGACTTCAACAGCTCTTTGGGCGAGGCAGAGAGGGGACGGGGTACGGGCACAACAATCACCGCGGGATTGAAAGTGCCGGCAGATTCCCAGCTCGTGCCTTCGGGAGAAAGAATCGGAGTTTCCGATGCGCGCCGCCATTCGCCGAAAGGCAGGTGTTGCGGGGTTGGAGCGAAGTTAAATCCAGCCGCTGCGAGACCCAGCGAAGCAGCAGAGAAAAAGAACGTCAGAAATATTTTGTGATGGCGAAAAAACATTTTCGGCGTCTCCTTACTTTTCAGGATTGCCTGGTTTGGTGGGCACTGACGGCTTCGCGGGTGCGGGCGCTTTCTGGCTCTCACATTTTGCGGATCGCACAATTCCCGCGCCCTCTTTCACCACGATTAATTGATTTGGCTTTACATCTTTCAGCGTGTCAACGGCGCCGCTCGGCCAGCGGATTTCGAGCAGCTCGACCTTCTCCGCTTTCCCGATGCCGAAGTGCACGCGCAAATCATTTTGCGATATGTAGCTGCCGCCGCTGCGGACTTCGTCGATTTGCTGGTGCGGCTTCGTTTCTCCGGGAGGGTGAGTCACGCAGCGCAAACGCGCGCCGATTCCGCTGCGATTCGATTTTGTTCCGATCGTTTTTATCCTCAGCCAATTGTTTTCCAGCCGCGAATCGCAACGCAGCAGTTGCGGAAAATCGTTGTTCGTGTTCACCACCACATCGATGTCGCCGTCATTATCGAAATCGCCGAACGCAGCGCCACGCGACGCAACCGGGTGCATGATTCCGGGGCCGCCTTGCTTGGACACATCTTCAAAATGGCCGTCGCGCAAATTGCGATACAGAATTTTCTGCTGCGGATAACCGGCTTCGGTGCGCAGTTGCTCGACCTCGGGATAGACGTGGCCGTTGCAAATTAAAATGTCCGGCCAGCCGTCATTGTCCATGTCAAAAAAGCCGCACCCCCAGCCAAGGTACTGCGTATGTTTTCCCAGTCCGGCGGTGAACGTGGCGTCCTCGAAGTTTCCGCCGCCAATGTTGTGATACAGCGACGGCGTGTCGCCCGCGAAATTTGTTTTGACGATGTCGAGATTGCCGTCGAGATCGTAATCTGCGGCGGAAACGCCCATGCCGGCCTGGGGTTTGCCGTCCGCGCTCAGCGCGCACCCCGCTTCCATGGCCACGTCGGAAAACGTTCCGTTCTTTTTGTTTTGATAAAGCGCGCTGGCCGTCGAATCGTTCGCGACGTAAATATCGGGCCAGCCGTCATTGTTGAAATCGGCGGTCAGCACGCCGAGCCCGAAGGTTCCATTGGCTTGGAGAATTCCGGCGCGCTCGGAAACATCGGAGAAGGTGCCGTCGCCGTTGTTGTGAAATAAAATGTTTTTTCCGCCGATCAATCCCGGCGGGCCGCACGCAACAAGAACGCCTTTATAAACGCACGGGCCAGACTCGGGCAGCGGCGCGGTCGCTAAATCCAAATCGATATAGTTCGCGACGAAAAGATCGAGATGACCGTCGCGATCGTAATCGACGAAGGCGCAGCCGGTGTTCCAGCGTTTACCATTTGTGCCAACGCCGGCTTTTTCGGTAACGTCCGTGAACGTTCCGTTTCCGTTGTTGTGAAACAAAGCATTCTTGCCGAAGGATGTGATGTAGATGTCGTCGAAGCCGTCGTTGTCGTAGTCGCCGACGCAGACGCCCTGTCCCCAGCCGTAATGTATTAGACCTGATTTCGCTGTGATGTCGGTGAAAGTGCCGTCGCGGTTATTTTTGAAAAGATGCGAAACTGGCTCTTGTCCTTTGGGAAATCCTTCGAGTCGCCAGCCGTTCACCAGAAAAATGTCCAGCCAGTCATCGTTGTCGTAATCGTAGAAGGCGACGCCGCAGCCTGTTGTTTCCAACAAATATTTATTTTTGTGTTCGCCGCCGAAAAGTGTTTTCGCGTTAAGGCCGGATTCGCGGGCTACGTTGATGAAGCTGACGCCAATTTCAGCGGGCGGCGGTGGATAGCGATTCGAATTGGCCGCGGTTGCCAGAGTTTGATTCGAATGAATGGGACGCGCTAACGCGAGGACGCCTTCGAGCGGCAGGACTAGTGCGGAACGGCTCAGTGATTTAAGAAACGCGCGACGTGAGGAAGACAAATGGAATGATACCTTCCCTGGTTTGGCTCATGCTAAGATTTGCCGCCGCTCCGTATTGTACGGCAAATAGCGATTCGAACTGAGGGGCGCGAGAGATCGAGGGTTCTCTTGTGCCGAGACCTTCCTACCGTGAGCGATAGAAAAGAGACATTTCGAAGGATGTATGCGCTTGGCGCGGCTCTCTGCGGCTTGGCTTTGCTCGGTTTTTTTCTTAACGCGAGCGCAAAAACGCCCAGAGCTAAACGGGCGATGGAATCTGCAGGAACTCGGGAATCACCAAACCAGCAAGCGGAGGCACCGACGCAAGGTCAGGATCTATCGCGTATGCAAGCACCGCCGACAGGGAGATCCATAACAAAACTGATCGATTCAGCGTCCGCTGTGGAATCAACCCGGGCGGTCCGGCCGTGGGAATTTCTCTCGGCGTTGGGGACTCGCGCGGGGTTGCTTGGAAATGAAGCGGGGCGGATGGAAGCGTGGGTCTATCCGTTGAAGATATTTCGCGATTTTCATTTGAAGTTTCACGTGGATGGACAAACGCTTCCGGCGGACTCGCTGGCACGGACGCTGATCACGCGGCCGGAGTCGAGCACGATCGTTTATACAGGCGATACATTTTCGGTGCGCGAGACATTCTTTGTGCCGGTGCGAGAGCCCGGCGCAGTGATTCTGCTGGAAGTGGAGACGGAGAGCCCGCTGGAAATTGAGGCGGCGTTTCACCGGGATTTTCAGCTGGAATGGCCTGCGGCGCTGGGAGCTACATATATAGGATGGGATTCGGGGCTAAAGGCGTTTGCGCTTGGGGAAGAGCAGAGAAAGTTCGCGGCGATTGTGGGATCGCCGACGGCAGAAAACGCGGAAGAAGAATTTCAGACGAACTATTCCGAGTCACAAGAGAACTCGTTCCGGCTTGGCGCGATTGCAAAAGGCAAAGCCTCGCAGGTCATTGTGATTGCGGGATCGATGACGGGCCGGGCTGAAGCAGAGCGTGTGTATCGACGGCTTACTTCTGGATACGGCGAGATGCTGCGCGAGTCGGCGCAGTATTACCGCGACTATCTCGGGCAGACGGTGAGCTTGGAGTTGCCGGACGAACAACTACAAAAGGCGTATGACTGGTCGAGAGTGAGTCTGGTGCAGGGGATGGTTACCAATCCATTTCTTGGAACGGGGCTGGTGGCCGGATACCGGACGTCGGGCGATAGCCAGCGGCCAGGGTTCGCCTGGTACTTTGGGCGGGATTCGTTTTGGAGTTCGCTGGCGCTGAACGCGGTGGGAGATTTTGCGAACACCAAGACTGCGTTGGAATTTGTGAGCAAATTTCAACGGGAAGACGGGAAGATTCCGCATGAAATTTCGCAGGGAGCGAATTTTGTCGATTGGTTCAAGGGTTATCCGTATCCGTACGCGTCGGCGGACGCGACGCCACTCTACATCATCGCTGTAAACGATTACGTGGTGAATAGCGGCGACACGGCCTTTGCGAAAGAGAAATGGGCAAGTCTGTGGAAGGCTTACCAGTTTTTGAAGTCGACGTATGACGCGCGCGGGCTGCCACAAAATCAGGGGGTGGGACATGGGTGGGTGGAAGGTGGGCCCCTGCTGCCGGTTAAAAGCGAGTTTTATCAGAGTGGACTCGGCGCGGAGGCACTACGGGCGCTTGCAAATCTAGCGAGCTACGCAGGACAGGCGGATTCCGGCGCGGCGCTGGAAAATGAGTTCGCGAAGCGATGGTCGCTCGTAAACGACAGTTTCTGGATCGCCGACAAGAAACGATTTGCGTTTGCACTAGACAAGAATGACAAGCAGCTAGATGAGCCAACCGTGCTCACAACCGTGCCCATGTGGTTTGGATTGCCTAGCGTGGAGACGGGAATATCCACCATCCGGCAACTGGCAGATGCGGACCAACAAACAGATTGGGGTATGAGGATTATTTCCAATCGTTCGGCGGTTTTCAGCGGAGGCGGATACCACTACGGGTCCGTGTGGCCTCTTTTCACCGGTTGGGCTTCCGTTGCCGAATACCGGTATCACCAGGAATTTCCTGCGTACGAGAACTTACGAGCGAATGCGCTGCTGGCGCTCGACGGATCTCTAGGGCATGTGACCGAAGTTCTTTCGGGAGATTATTACCAACCGCTGGCGACGAGTTCGCCGCACCAGATCTGGTCGGCAGCAATGGTGGTAAGCCCACTACTAAAAGGAATGTTTGGTCTGGAGAAGGACGCAACAAAAAAGACACTGAAGTTTGTGCCGCATGTTCCCTCGGATTGGACGAATTTCAAGATCAACAACGTGCGCATCGGCGACAGCGTGGTGAATTTGAGTTACCAGAAGACTTTGAGCGAAATCACCCTGGAAGTGACGCGTACGGGCGGGGAATGCTCACTGGATTTCGAGCCTGCATTGGCAAACACAGCATTGGTCGGCCGCCTGGAAGTCAATGGGCGGCCACTAAGCTACGACCAACAGATTTCGACGGAGCATCATCATTTGAGAATAAGATTCGCTTTGAAGGAAGGATTGAATGTCGTTCGCATACGGGTGGCGAACGATTTCGGCGTGTCCTATGCGTTCCGCTTGCCGGAACTGGGAAGCCCGAGTTCGGATTTGCGCATTCTTTCCGAAGAGATGGGAGATCTGACGTCACCGATGGATCTGGAACTTTCTGGACGAGCGGGGATGATGTACGAGCTGGCGGTTTGGAATCCGGGGTTGATCGAAACTGTGGAAGGGGCGGAATTGGTGAAGGACGCGGCCGGGGGCGCAAAGCTCCGGGTCTACTTTGCGGAGAAGGACGGGGGAGAGTATACGCACCAGCGGATTATGATTCACCTGCATGCGCCAAAAATCCCGCTGGGAAAACATTGAAATAAGAGAGTGTGAATTTAGGCAGTGCAGAAACGCGGCGCGGATGCGAGCTCCGGGAAGAGTCGCGGGGTGGTAGAAGATGGTTTTTAACACAGAGGGCGCAGAGATCACCGAGAAGAGGAGGTGCGCGTGAACCGGCAAATTTTGGCGGCGGCGTTGGCGGTGATCGTAGCGGGAGCGAGTCTGGAATTGTGCGCGCCGGAGGCGTGGGCGCAGACGAAGGGTGTGGATGCGGAGGGCCACCAGTGGTGGCAACATGCGGTGTTTTATGAGATTTATCCGCGGAGTTTTGCGGACAGCAATAATGATGGCGTGGGCGATTTGAAGGGGATTACTTCGAAGCTGGATTATTTGAAAGAGCTTGGGATTAATGCGATTTGGATTACGCCGTGTTTTCCTTCGCCGCAGGTGGATTTTGGGTACGACGTTTCGGATTATGATGCGATCGATCCGATGTACGGAACGTTGGAGGATTTCGACAAGCTGGTGGCGGAAGGAAAGAAGCGGGATATTCGCGTGATTCTGGATTTTGTGGTGAATCACACATCGGATCAGCACAAATGGTTTATTGATTCGAAGTCGTCAAAGACCGCGGAGCACCGCGACTGGTACATCTGGCGCGACGGCAAAGGACCGGGGCAGCCGCCAAACAACTGGCTTTCGACATTCGGGACGGCGGCTTGGACATTTGATTCGAAGACGGGACAGTACTACTACCATTATTTTTATCCGCAGCAGCCGGACTTGAACTGGCGAAATCCGGCGGTGGAAAAGGCGATGCTGGACGTTACGCGGTTTTGGTACAAGCGTGGAGTGGCGGGATTCCGTTTGGATGCGGTGGATACGCTTTACGAAGATCCGAATCTTACTGATAACCCGGTGCTACCCGGCAAAGACAAGTTTGGGCGGCCAAACATGGACGAGAAGTACGACAAGAAATTGCCGGAAGTCCACGATGCGATGCGGAAGCTGCGGACGGTGGCAGATGAATATGGCTCGGTGCTGATCGGGGAGACGTGGACGAGCAATGTCGACCAACTGAAGGATTACTACGGAACGAAGAACGACGAATTGCAGATGCCGATGGATCTGATGATGACGGGTTTCAAAGGGATCTCCGCGGATGAGTATCGCAAGCATATCGCGGCGGTGAACGCGGCGGGGCACTGGCCGGTGTACCTGATTACAAATCACGATATCGTGCGATCGTACACGCGGTATTCGGATGGAATGCACAACGACGACATCGCAAAGATGATGGCGGCGCTTTATTTGACTTTGCGCGGGTCGGCGATCATGTATTACGGCGAAGAGATCGGGATGGAGAACAACGACCCGAAGAGCAAAGACGATGTGCAGGATCCGATTGGCAAACTTGGGTGGCCTCTTGAAAAAGGACGCGATGGTGAGCGGACGCCGATGCAGTGGAATGGCGGTGTGAATGCGGGTTTCAGCGTAGCCAAGCCGTGGTTGCCAGTGCCGGCTAGCGCAATAACTCACAATGTGGCGAGCGAGATGAAGGACCCGGAATCGGTTTTGAGTTTTTACCGGAAGCTATTGGCGCTCCGGCATACAGAGCCGGCGCTTTTGGATGGGGATTATGTTTCGATTAACGATGATAACCCGAACGTGTTGGCGTATCTGCGGCGGTATAAAGGTGAAGCGATCTTAGTGATGCTCAATATGTCCGCAACGGAGCAGAAGGCGCGGTTCGATCTGGCGGCTACGGGATTTGTGGAGCCGAAAGTGAGTGTTTTGTTGACTAGTTTTCACAAACAAGTGAAAGGGATGTTTATGGAATTGCCGATGGAGCCTTATTCGGCGTTTATTGCGAAGGTTACGAAGTAGAAGAAGGGGATTTTACACAGAGGTCAAAGAGAGCGCAGAGGTCACAGAGAACAACAATCGAATAATGTAACCCGCGGTTTTCGTTTTGTAGGATGCAGAATTGTTAGCGAATTGGCGGGGAGAAGTCGGTCAGCGTCATGAAAGTGGAGTCGACCTTTTCTACGATTTTGCCGTTGGCTTCGGAGGCGTCGCGAACCTGTTTCCAATCGGGATCGTCTTGGAAGGCTTTCCAGTTGGCGGTGGCGGCTTCGCGGCTGGGGTGGGAGATGATGTAGATGAGCGTTTTGCCTTTTAGCGGGTCGTCGGTGGGAGTCCAGTAGGCGATATTTTTCATGCCGTGTTTTTCGAAGAGTTGCATCGTGTGTTCGCGGAAGCGGCGAAGAAGGTCGTCGAGCTTGCCTTCGTAAGTGTGGTAGATGCGGAGTTCGTAGACGGTGGTGGGGGATTGTGGCATCGCAGAGCCTTCTCGCGGGGAAGAGTTCTTGGCCTCGGAAGCGGCCCAGGCTGCGGTTGGGAGAAGCGCTGCTGCGGGAAGCGATTGAAGCAATGTGCGTCTGTCCATGGACGGGATTGTAGCAGAGGTTTGCGGGATGGCAATAGATGGCCCGGTGTTTTGAGAATTTTTGTTAGAGTCACGCGGAAAGAAGTAGCATCGATGACCTTGGAAAGAGGGCGTGTAGATGGAGTCCGAGTCATCAGACGGGCAGGCGAGCATCACGATTCGGCGGAAATCGCCGGAAGATGTGCAGCAGCGTCAAATCATCGTGAAGTTGGACGGAGAGAACGTCGGGGAATTGTATTACGGGGACACGATTTCGATTCGAGTGACGGCGGGACATCATCGATTGCGCGTGGACAATACCTGGAATTGGAAGACGGTTGAGCTGGATGTGGCGGTTGGGGATCATCTGAAATTTCAGACGACGAGCCGGGCGGGACGGTTTAGCTGGTTTCTGGTGAGTATGCTAGGGGCGGGGCCGATTTATGTTTCGATAAAGCGCGAGGAGTGAGCGGCGTGTGGGGAGGCCCGAGAGTCGGGCGGCCGCGGATTTTGATTGCGGAAGCCAAAGGAGGAGAGAGGATGTCGCTGAAAAATGTGGTGAGGGCTGTGCTTACGGGGATGATTTTGTTTTGCGGGTTGGCGATGGCGCGGGCTCAAACGCAGGCTCCGGCGCCGGCACAGGCGCCGAGTCCCTATGGTGCGAACGTGAGTTTGGAGAATGCCAAGAAGGTGGCGGCGCCAGCTTTGGCGGAGGCGGAGAAGAATCACTGGAATATGGCGGTGGCGATCGTCGATACGAGCGGCAATCTCGTGTACTACGAGAAAATGGACAATACGCAATTGGGGAGCGCAAACGTGGCAATTGATAAGGCGCGATGCGCGGCGCTCTTCAAGCGGCCAACGAAAGCGTTCCAAGATACGCTGGCGGCGGGCGGAGATGGGCTACGAGTTTTGACGTTGAAAGGAGTTGTGGCCGTGGAGGGAGGAATTCCGCTGGTGATGGACGGGAAGATCGTTGGGGCGATCGGGGTGTCGGGTGCGGCCAGCGCGCAAGACGCGCAGTGTGCTAAAGCTGGGGCGGATGTTCTGAAGTAACCCGACGACTGCGGCCGGCAAGGCAAATCATTTCGTCGATTTTTTCTCCGCGCGGGCGATGGCCTCGGCGATTACTTTTTCCAGGCGACGAGCGCGAGCGTCGGGCGAACGGTAATAGAAGATAGCGATAAGTTGGGCGCGGCGATGCGACGGCGACATGAGGTTCCAGCCTTCAAGGGCGCGCGGATCGCGTGCAAAAGCTACCTGCAGCGCAGGTGGAAGTTCGCGCTCGGCTTCCATGGCGGAGAAGAGCTGTTCGGCGACTTGTGCGGTGCGGCGGACGCGGGAAGCGGCGCTTTTGGGCTGTACGATCCAGTCGGAAATCCACTTGCGAATGGAATAGCTTAGCGCGTCAAACCAGCGGCGGAATGTGCGGTTCTCGGCGAGGATGCGCTTGAATTCGGTGGGAATCGTGATGACGCGTTCCTCGGTATCGGGCTCGAGGAAAAATTCCGCGGTGCTGCCCTCGAATGCGTTTGCGCCGGATTGCATCTTTTTATTTACCAGCAAGAAGTGTTCGCCTTTGCGCGTGGGAAAAAGCGAGGTGCGAAAGGGGAAGCTGTTGATTTCACCTTTTACGCGAAACATGCCGCGTGTTCCCCAAATTGTCTGAACGTTGAACGGAATGCGAATGACGACCCAGCCGAGATTCGAACGGAGCCGTTCTAGCGTGGCTTCGAACGATTTGCTGACTTGCCTGGGTTGCGGCTTGGATTTTTGTTTGGGCTTTGATTTCGGTTTCATCGGGGCGTCACGTTGGATGACGGGATTTTAGTATGCAGCGCGAAAGGCCGCGAGTTACTTTTTCGGCGAGGGTTTGACATCGACGCCAGTGCCTTCTTTTAGCGTTTGGATTTTGTCGACCGCAAGATTATCAAATGTTTCGGTGAGGCCGCTGGGCCAGCGGATTTGCACGGAGTCGAGCTTAGCGGCTGCGCCGAGGCCGAAGTGGACGCGCATGTCACTGTTCGAATCGTAGCTGGAGCCGCTGCGAACTTCGTCGACGAAGAGGCGCGAGCCAGCTTTCATCGTGATGCGCGCACCGATGGCGTCTCTCGAGGAAGCAAAGGAGGCAGAAGAAATAGAGGAGGAAACGAACGAAGAAGGGAGCGAGCGCAGCGCTTGCGGGGCGGAGGCGGGTTTCGGCTCTGAGGATGAATTTTGTTTATGCGAAGCCGTGGGGTACGAAGTGCCAATCAGATGGAACGCGATCCAGTGATTGGAGGTGCGAACGTCGTTGACGAGAAGGCTGGGCAGGGCGTTCATGTTGCTGATGACGGCGGAGAGGCGGCCGTCATTCCACAGATCGCCGATGGCGAGGCCGCGCGAAGAATTTGCCGTGGTGATGCCGGGGCCGGCGTCGGCGGAGATGTCGGTGAAAGTGGCGTTGCCGTTGTTGTGATAGAGGATACGCGGTTCCTGGAAGGTACTGCCGAGATGCTGGCTGTCGACTTCGGGGTAGACGTGGCCGTTGACAAGAAGAAGATCGGGCCAGCCGTCGTTGTCGAAATCGAAAAACATGGCGCCCCAGCCGAGATATTTTGTGTTGAGGCCGAGGCCTGCGGGATAGGTGACGTCGTCGAAAGTGCCGTTGCCGTTGTTGCGATAGAGAGTAGCAGTGTCGTCAGAGAAATTTGTTTTGAAGATGTCGAGCCTGCCGTCGCCGTTGAAGTCGGCGATGGTTGAACCCATGCCGGCTTGGGCGTGGCCGTCTTCATTGAAGGCGGCGCCGGCGGTAATGGCAACATCGGTGAACGTGCCGTCGCGATTATTGTGATAGAGAATGCTGGCGGTGCTGTCGCAGGCGACGAAAATGTCGGGCCAGCCGTCGTCGTCGTAATCGAGAGTGGAGACGCTCAACGAGTAATGGCCATCCGCCTTATCGATGTGAGATTGTGCGCTGACGTCTTCGAACGTGCCGTCGCCGCGGTTATGATAGAGAATATTTTTTGCGGCCGGGAGTCCTTGCGGGCCGCACATCACCGGGACGCCTTTCCAGATGCAGGAAGCGCGTTCGCCTGGAGCGGGCGCGGTGGAGAGATCGAAGTCGACGTAGTTGGCGATCATTAGGTCGAGATGGCCGTCGCGGTCGTAGTCGACGAAGGCGCAGCCGTTGCCCCAGGCTTTTCCGGAGCCAGCTACACCCGCTTTTTCGCTCACGTCGGAGAATGTTCCGTCGCCATCGTTGTGGTAGAGGACATTTTTTCCATAGTAAGTGACGTAGAGATCTTCCAAGCCGTCGTTGTCGAAATCGCCGACGCAGACACCCTGGCCCCAGCCGGTGTGGGTGAGACCGGCTTTTTTTGTGACGTCGGTGAAAGTGCCGTCGTGATTGTTGTGATAGAGATGGCTCGTGGGCAATTTTTCAGAGGCGGGCCCATCGAGACTGGTGCCGTTGACGATGAAGATGTCCGGCCAGCCGTCGTTGTCGTAGTCGAAGATGGCGACGCCGGTTCCGGTGGTTTCGATGATGTATTTCTTGGTGTCCACGCCACCGAAAACGACGGGATCGGTAAGTCCAGCTTTTTTGGCGATGTCGGTGAAATGGGCGATGGGTTTGGGGATATTTTTTGGAGATTGGCTTTCGCCGAAGAGAATCGAAAGAGGCAGAAGAAGAACAAGCAAAATCCAAGAAGAGTTGAAACGCGAGTGCGAACGATGAGTCGGACCGGAAATCATGAACTCTTGGCATACTAAGTTGCGGGTTAGGCGGGGTCAAGGAGGAGCGTTCAAGGAAGCGTTAACTGGTGTTCTCTGGCAACATGAATTGGGATTGCGTTGCGCAAATTTTGTTCTTTGGAGCTTTCTAAGAAAATTGTCGTGCCCTTATTCGAATTTCATCGCGGGTTGAGGGGTGGCGCGTTCGCGCTGGCGTTTCTACTGGTGTGCGCGGGGGCCCGCGGGCAGACCGATAAGCCAATTTCGAGTCCTGATACCGCGGCGGCAAATTCGTACTACAGCCAAGGCCTGGACGCTCTGCAACGGCAGGATTTGGCGCGTGCGCGCACGGCGTTTGAGAAGACGATCAAGCTAATTCCGCAAAGCCCGGAGCCGCACAACTCGCTGGGGTGGGTTTTGCTGGCGCAAGGGGAAATCGACGCCGCCATTGCGCAGTTCAAGGCGGCGGTGAAGTGGAAATCGGATTTCGCGCAAGCGCACATGAATTATTCCAGGGCTCTGTTGCAGAAGGGAGATGCGCCGGGCGCGGTGCGCGAGGCGCGCGAAGCGGTGCGACTGGCTGCTGGGGATTCGGAGACACACCATATCTTAGGCCAAGCGCTATCGTATGCCGGGGACGCCACCGGCGCTGTGGCGGAATTAAAGAGTGCGATTGCGCTCGAAGTGAATCGGCCGGAACTGCACGATGATCTTGGTTCCGTTCTGGTGCAACTTTCGAAGATGGATGAAGCGGCGGCAGAGTTTTCTGAAGCGGTGAAACTTCAGCCGCAATTTGCTAAGGCTCATCTGCATTTAGGCGTTTTGCGATGGCAGCAAAAAGATATAGCGGGAGCGGGGTCCGAATTGCGCTTAGCTGCGGGACTAGAGCCGGACAACTCCCTGGCGCATTACTATCTGGGACTGACGCTTGAATCGAAGGGCGCGGCGGATGCGGCGCTACAGGAATTTCAGCTGGCCGCAAAGCTGGATGCCAACAACGCTGATGCGCAAAAACATTTGGGGATTCTGCTGCAGCGCTCCGGTAACGGGGAGGATGCGATAGTGGCTTTCCAGCAGGTGGTGAAGATCAGGCCCGAGAGTGCGGATGCGCATAACGATTTGGGACTTGCCCTGCTGCAGGTTGGCGATGCGCGAAGCAGCATTCAGGAATTTCAGGAGGCTCTGAAACTGAAACCGAACGACGCCGGATATGAAGGAAATCTGGGTGCTGCGTATTTACAGCAGACGGATTTCGATGCCGCAGTAATGCATTTTCAGGCCGCGCTGAAGTTTGCGCCGCAGGACGCCGCGTTTCACTACGATTTGGGTTTGGCGCTGAAGATGAAAGATCGCTTGCCCGAAGCGATTGCCGAGCTAAAGAGAGCAGAAGAACTCGATCCGAAGCTAGCGGATGCGCACTACACGCTTGGTGTGACGTTGTGGCAGCAGGGGGAATTTGCGGCGGCAGCGGAGGAGCTGCGTGCGGCGGTCCAGGCGAAACCCGACTATGCGGAGGCTTACTACACTCTGGGTTCCGTGTTGAAGCAGAAAGGCGATTTGGAGCCGGCGGCCGATGCGCTGCGGGAAGCGATCCGTTTACAGCCGGATTTTGCGGGAGCGCACACGAATCTGGGAGCGGTGTTGCGGCAACTCGGTGATGCGGACGGAGCTGCTGCGGAGAGCCGCACCGGAATGGAGCTGTTGAAACAGAAGTCGAGCGAGCAGACGGCAATGTTCGCGACAAACTCTGGCCGCAAGCTCTTGAACGCCGGGGATCTGGACGGCGCGATTTCGCAATTCCACACAGCCATTCAGTCGTTACCAGCGTATGCCCCTGCGCACTATCAACTGGGAATCGCATTACAGCGAAAAGGGAACAAAGAAGAATCGGCTAAGGAATTTCAGAAAGCGTTTGAGCTGGATCCGCATTTGAAAGCGCCGGGGCAATAGCCTGCGCGAGCCAGGGTACGCGAGTGCCCGACCTGGATCTATTATTTCAAGAAATGAAGCTGTGCAGAGAGAGGTCAAAGGCCGTTTAACGCGACGGTCTCAATTGGTCGACGATTAGGTTTTCAGAAGAGCCGATTCACTCTTCGCGCAGCATGATCATGGGATCAATCGATGGCGCGCGTTGCCCGGGTGCTAAATCGCGGATTTGCGGATGGCGACTAATTCGGTTTCTACCGGTACGCCGCGAGCCACTTTTACTCTAATGACGGCTTCAAAGGGCTTGAGTTCGCCGTTTTGCGAAACGGAAAGACGCAAGAGCAACTCTTCCACTGAGCTCTGACGGCAAACATATTCGACGGCAGCTTGCGTGCCGATCGTAGTGGTGCCCGCAAGGATCAGAACGGATTGACCTTGATTCATCCCTTTTAAAAGGGCGAGGACGGCATAGTCCTCGGTAAGAGGCAAACCGGAGGGAGTGGCGATGAATTCCTTGGCTTCGTCGGGCTGCGGATGCTTGTTGATGATAGCTTGGTCGCCTTTACGAGGACCGGACGTCAGCCTCTGGAAAACGAATTCCTGGGTGCCCTGAATTTCCAGCAGCGAGAGATTCTCCGAAGGTGAGCCGAGGAAAATCAAATTGTTGTTTTTTGCATCGTCGAGGGAAAAAAGGCTGCCGCGTTTGAGGCGAATCTGGCGGTGGAGCTGGCCGAAGACGCGATCTATTTCGTGAACCGCCAGGACCTCGCCGACCCCGGTGTAGTGATCAAGGATAGGGGAGTCCGCGTCGCGTTTCGGGTCGCGGTAGCGCATCCCCGTTTCGGGGCGGCCGACAAAAGCTGCGTTGCTAAAAACGACCCACGGCACTTCCGGTCCGGAGGCGAATCCTCGCCAAAAGACGCGAAAAGCCGCCGGCACTGGTTCGCTTTCACTGGCGAGACCTATGGGAGCAGAGGTGCGAGTTGCCAGAAGCCAGACGATGACGGTAATGGCCGCGGCGAGGAATATAGAAAGGGAGATGACCTCCGTACCCCACCTGCGCTCCGTACTCTTCTCCAAAGATTCCTTAGTGACTACCTCGCTCGATCCGCCAGCGGAAGACTTTGTGCTGGAAGGGCTGCGGTGGTGAAAGGAAAGGACGTAGGTACCCTTCGGGAGTTCCACCAAGATAGGGTCTTCGAGGCCATCCGCACCGTAATACTCGGTGAGCTTGGAGCGGAGGCGTCCGGCCTGGACGCGAACCATGGAGTCGAGTTGCGGGTCAAAGTCGGGGGAGCGACCAAAAACCTCGGTAGCAATCTGGAATTCCTTGATGGGTGTGCCAGGATGATCGACGGCATGCTTCGCCAAATAGCGAAGTAACTTACACAGGGACTCCGAGCCATGTAGAGCGTGGCTCCCGACGAGCCGATTGATTTGCTCGAGAAGTTGCTCCCGCTCGCTCACACAGGTCCTTGATACGTCGGAGTAACAGGAGTGTAACAAGCCGCGCATCTGCAAGCAAGATGGAGAGTTATTTGATGTAACCGTATCAGACGCATTGAGACTTCTAACAGGAAGCCAAAAAACGAATATTACGCATCATTATTGCTGCATCATCCGCTTGTGCAGTGGTGCCGACGCGCAGGGTGCGTCAGGGGCGGAACGTGGTGGCTTGAATAGGCCGAGTGCTTTTAGTGCGAGGCGCAAGTCGAGGGCGCTGAAGTGTATCTTGGGGGTGCCTTTACCGGTTGAGCCTGGCTCGATCTTCGCGAGTTTGGGTGCAGCCTTCCTTAGTAACAATCAACCAAATCGAAAGTGCGCGGGAGCTTGGCAGCGTTGAAGTTGGGGAAGTTGCTGCCTAGCCCCTGAACGATTGAACTCGGAAACTAACAGATATAGAAGACGGATCTGCTAGGAGGGGTGGGATGGCGAAACGACTGATGGGGATGGGATTCGCGATTCTGTTTTGCGTGCTGATGTTGAATGCGTCGGTCGCTTTAGGACAGGCGGTCTACGGGAGCATTTTCGGCACGGTTACAGACTCGCAAGGAAACGCGGTTGCAGGGGCCAAGGTAACGATTACCTCGGTAAGCAAAGGGACAGCCGAGCAGGCCACGACAAACGAAAGCGGCAACTACACGGTCACGCACTTAATTCCGGACGCCTACAATGTAAAGATCGAGGCGACCGGTTTTAAAGCGTTCGAGATCAATAACGTACAAGTTTCTGCCGACGCCTCGGTGCATAATGACGCCCAGCTTTCGGTAGGCGTAGTCACCGAGACGGTGACGGTGAGCGGGGACGTGGAACAACTCAAGACGGACCGTTCGGATGTGGCAACGGTATTTAACGAGAGATACACGCAGGATCTTCCACTCCTGAACAGAAACTTCACCAACCTCGAATTGCTCTCCCCCGGCACACAAAAGCTCGTAGGTTGGAGCCACGCGGCCACGGAAAATCCGCAGGGCGGCCAACAGATTTTCGTCGATGGCCAGCATTTTAGCGGCACGTCTTTCATGTTAGACGGTACGGATAACCAGGACCCGATCCTGGGAATCATCGTGGTTAATCCCAATATTGACGCGATTCAAGAAACAAAAATCGCATTGCAGAATTATGACGCCGAATTCGGGAAAGCTGTGGCAGGTGTTATCACGGTTCAGACCAAGTCTGGAACAAACGAAATTCACGGTGGCGGCTTCTTCGACTATTACGGCAGCGGTCAAGCGGCTCGTGACCCGTTCACGAATCCCCCGAACGTAGCGCTTCCGAATGCTACCTATAAGGCTTTTGGCGTACAGCTCGGCGGGCCGATCATTAAAGACAGACTGTTTATTTTCGGCGATTACCAGGGCATCCGAGAGACCAGCGGCCTTTCGAACCAGTTGACCATACCGGACGCCGAAGCCCAAAGCACTTGCAATAAGGCAACGAACGCAGCGAGCGACACGCCGGGATATTGCAATCTGACTGACTATGCCTCCGCTATCTCCTCCGGTAACCATCTCATCTATAATCCGGCAACCGGAAACTCACAGAATGGAACAGGCCGGACACCGTTCTGCGGGCCAGCGTCGACGATTAATACTTGCATAGGCCAAGGCAATCTTATTCCAATCAATTTGATCTCGGCGCAAGCTTCGGCGGTTTTGGCTGCTTTCCCAGCTCCCACGAGCGCCGGCATATCGAACAATTTCGTCGGAAATGGTTCAGGAAATTTCAATCAGAACGCGTTCGATACCCGCGTTGACTACAATGCGCCGCATGGCTACCAGGTATTCGGACGCTTCAGCTTGGATTATTTCAACCTCGCTGGGACGGGAACCTTGGGCACCCTCGGTGGTGTGGGATTTGGTCCTGGCGGTCTGAATGGAGAGTCCACCGTTCATAACTACAGCTTGGCCTCTGGTTTTGACAAAGCGATCGGAACAACCCTCCTTACCGACTTCCGGTTTGGGTATTTTAAATATAACCCTGTGACGGCTTACTCCGATGCCAATTCAACTCCCATGAATGGATTCAACATTCCCGGCTTGAACTTGGGGACTCCGACCACCGGAGGCCTGTCCTCCTTTTTCCTCAACGGCAATGGTGGATTCTCCGCCTTCGGCGATGGCCTCAACGTTGGCCGTTGCAACTGTCCGTTGACGGAAAGCGAACAGCAATTCCAATTTGTAAATAATTGGACGAAGATCAAGGGAAACCACCAATTTAAATTCGGCGCGGATATCCGTTACGCCGAGAACTTACGCGTACCCAGCGACTCCAACCGAACGGGTATCCTGAATTTCGATGCCAACGACACATCTCTTGCCGGCACGGGCGGCCTCAGCCTTGCCACTTTCCTTCTTGGCGACGTGACATCGTTCAACCGCTTTGTAAGCACCAGCACGAATGCGGCGGAACGCCAAAAGCGCTGGTTCTTCTACGGGCAGGACACCTGGCGCGTCACTCCAAAGCTAACCGTCAATCTTGGACTGCGCTGGGAGATCTACGACCCTGAGTATGTCAATGCAAAGGGTAACGGCGGCTTCGCGAACCTAACGCAAGGCGTCATCAGAGTGGGCGGCTACGGGGATATCGGTTTGAATGGAAACATCTCCAACACCTTCAAGGCGTTTGGACCAAGAGTCGGCATAGCGTATCAGCCGGACTCGAAGACCGTGATCCGTCTCGGTTATGGGCGCAGTTTTGACATCGGTGTGTTCGGGTCGAACTTTGGCCACGTCGTGACGCAGAACCTGCCGGTTTTGGCGAACCAGCAACTTCAGGCTTCCAATCTAAACGCAAACAACACAAACAACATGAGCGCTGTATTTACTCTCGCAAGTGGACCGCCAGCCTTTATGTTGCCATCCACCTATCTCGGGAATGTTATCGGTCAGATTTCACCTGCCGGAACATTGCCGCTCCTGGGTCCGGACGGCACTTCGAGCTCCAGAATCAGGCCGACAGTGCAGCGCTTGCCTACGCTTGACGCTTGGAACGCCACGATACAACGGCAGATCACAAAGACCATTTCCGTGGAAATCGCCTATATCGGAAACAAGGGCACGCACATGTTCAATCCTAGCGGGCCTTCCTACAACAACAATGAACCTGCGGTAGGGGCGGGGACGGACTTGGTAGGGTGCGCGAACGACGCGATGGGCAATCCAATTCCACCTTGCGGGCTTACATTCAAACCCTTTGTAGTGCCTTCGGACCGCCGAAACTTCTTCCTGAACGGCGTACCGTCGTTTACTTATCCCGGGTACGTTACGGGTACGGGACAACCCCTAACGTGTTGCGCTGTGGACTTGTCCTATTTCGGCAACGACTCCAGCACCAATTACAATTCGCTTCAGACGAAGGTGGAAAAGCGCTTCTCGAACGGTTTCCAGTTCATAGCGCACTATACCTTCGCCCATTCGAATGCCTTCGACCAAACCTATTATGACGTCAATCCAAAGATCGCGTACGGCCCCGACCAGTACAACCGCGAAAATGTGTTCGTACTGACCTCAGTCTATGAATTGCCCATTGGGAAAGGAAAGCGGTTCATGGGCGATGCCAGCCGAGCAATGGACCTTTTGGTCGGCGGATGGCAGGTCTCGAACACCTTAAACTGGAGCAGCGGTTTGCCCTGGACGGCGACTATCGGGGAGTGCGGGAATATTGCTGACGCTGGGCCTTGCCGCCCGAATCTGGTGGCTGGCCAGTCTCTCAGCAAGGGTCCTCACATGGTGACCTCTGGTTGCGGGACACCAAATGGGGAGTGTGGCTTGTACTACTTCACTCCCGTTGCGCCGCTGGCGTATCCCGCGGGCACGGTGACCCCGGCCAACGTCGGTTTGGATACTTGCACATTGGCACGGCCCACCTCTGGGGCTTTCGCTCTTCCCGCTTGCGGCTCGATTGGCGGCGCGGGATTTGATACGTTCACTGGTCCACGAGCGTTCTTCTCGGATCTTTCACTGTCGAAGAACTTCAAGATTACGGAGCGCATTAACGCGCAATTCCGTTTCGACGCCTACAACGTCTTTAACCATCCTGTGTTGGGCTTCAACTCTAACCAGGGCAACACTTGCGTCGACTGCCTCACTAACCCCGATGCTGGAAGAATTGACAACATCGAAGGCGACGCCTCACCAGGATCGCCGATCGGCATGCGGCAACTACAATTTGGACTCAGAGTCAGGTTCTAAACCAAGACAAAAACACCCCAAACGGACGGGGAGCCCTCACGGGCTCCCCGTTTTTTATGCTCTAATCGATTCTGGGTTTGCGCAGGATTATTCTCATGCGAAACGTTCGCTTGTTTGCCATCGCTCTCTTGTGCGGCTTTCTCTTCAACGCGAGGGCGGCGCGTGCCAAATTCGTTCAAGCACCGCAAGACTCGTCCTCGCCCGACCCGCTCGGCGCATCCCAGCAAACATCGCAAACCCCCTCGGCTGATTTCGACCAGGCCCGCCATCTATTGTTACAAGGCAAATACGACGAAGCTCTTTTGCTGCTCCACGGGATAGAGACCAAAAGTCCGGGGATGAAAGGCCTCGCGCACGAACTGGGAACCGCGAATTACAAGAAGAGCGATTTCGTAAACGCCATCGTTTATTTGAAGAAAGCCCAGGAACAGAATCCGGATGACACGGAGGCGGTACAGCTATTGGGATTGTCCTACTACATGGCTGGACGGCCTGCAGAGGCGATTCCCGAGCTGGAGAAGGTGCAGACGTGGTTCGCGAGCGCGAATGTGGATGCGGCGTACATACTTGGGATTTGCTACATCCAGACAAAGGACTATCCGAACGCGCGCAAAGCTTTTGCGAAAATGTTCGATGTGACTGCGGAGTCTGCAGCCAGCTACTTGTTTACGGCGCGCATGTTGCTTCGGCAGGATTATGGGCCGGTGGCTGAAGAGTATGCCCATAAAGCCGTGGCGCTCGATCCGAAGCTTCCACTGGCGCACCAGCTTCTTGGAGAACTTTACCTTTATCATTCACAAATAGACGATGCCATCGCGGAGTTTCGAAAAGAGCTGGAAATCAATCCCGGCAACGCGGCGGCGTACTACAAGCTGGCGGATGGCTATTCGCGCGTGCAGAAGTACGATGAGGCCGAGCGTCTGCTGCAACGCTCCATTTGGCTGGACGCTACGTCGACGGGGCCCTACATCCTGCTAGGCAAAGTTCTAGAGAAGAAGGGCGAGACGGAGCTGGCCGTACGCGCCCTGCAGCGAGCTCTGGCCATGGACCCTAACAATCCGATGCCGCACCATCTTTTGGGACAGGCGTATCGCGATTTGGGCAAAAACGAAGAGGCTGACCGGGAGCTCCAGTTGGCCGGCAAATTGGAGCAAGGGCAGAATTCGAAGCCTTGAAGCCGATGCGCCATGCCATAAAGTTATGCAGGACACTGTTTCGCCGGGAGGGAATGATTGCGTTGTCATTCTTCCCGCTGTGCGCGTGCCTACTGCTTGCCCAGAAAACCTATAACGAACCGTGGCGGCCGCAATTTCATTTCACTCCGCCGAAGAACTTCATGAATGATCCGAACGGGCTCGTCTACTACAAGGGCGAATACCATCTGTTCTATCAATACAATCCGCAGGGGGCCGAGTGGGGCCATATGAGCTGGGGGCATGCGGTCAGCTCGGACATGTTGCACTGGAAAAACTTGCCTCTCGCGATTCCCGAAGTGCCCGGGCAATACATGATTTATTCCGGCAGTGCGGTCGTGGATTGGCACAACGCGAGTGGACTGTGCTTGAACACGGAAGCGGAAGATCATTCTTGTTTGATCGCAATCTATACTGCTGCTGGAGCGAAAATACAAAGACAACATCTAGCATTCAGCAACGACCGGGGCCGCACTTGGAAGGAGTATGAAGGGAATCCCATCGCGGATTTGAAACAACCTGACTTTCGGGACCCGAAAGTATTTTGGTATGAGGCTGAGAAGAAATGGGTGATGGTTGCTGTTCTGGCTGATGAGCGAAAAGCGGTGTTTTTTGACTCGCGAGACTTGAAGAATTGGGCTTTCCGCAGTTCGTTTGAGATTGGGGGCAATGATAAAGGACAGTGGGAGTGTCCGGATCTATTCGACTTGCCTGTCGATGGCAATCCTAAAAACAAAAAGTGGGTGCTGATCGTGAATCGCAACCCTGGCGCTCCTGCAGGTGGCACGGGTACGCGGTATTTTGTGGGAAGCTTCGAGGGAACCCGTTTTGCGAACGAAACTCCTGTAGCACAAGGGTTCTGGGCCGACTACGGCAAGGATTTCTACGCGACGAATTCGTTTTCGGATCTTCCGCCGAAGGATAGCCGCAGAATATGGATCGGATGGATCAGTAATTGGCAATACGCGAATCGCGAGCCAACGGTGACGTGGCGCGGAGGGCAGTCGCTGCCGCGCGAGCTAAGCCTGGCGCAATCTCCGGACGGAATCCGCCTGGTACAAAAACCGATCGCGGAAACGAAATCGCTGCGCGAACGAGAATTCCTACATCTCTCGAATCTTTCCGTTCCGATGGCGATGCAAGCGATACACTTGGCAAATGTGCATGGAGAAACACTCGAAATCGAAGCGGAGCTGGCTCCGGAAGATGCCAAAGAGATTGGATTTCGGCTGCGAAAGGGCGGAACGGAAGAAACAATAGTGGGCGTCGTCCCTGAAAATGAGGAAGTGTTTGTGGACCGGACCCGCTCGGGAGAAGTTTCTTTCGCGCCGGAATTTCCCGGGCGGCACAAAGCTAGTCTGCGGCAGAGCTCTCTGTTGAAGCTGCACATTTTTCTGGACCGTTCCAGCGTGGAAGTATTCGTCAACGATGGCGAGGTGGTGCTGACGGACCGCATCTACCCTTCGCCTGGAAGCGACGGAATTGAGTTGTATTCGAGCGATGGGCGGGGCAAAGTGCTCTCGCTCTCGATTTGGAAATTGGGCTCGATATGGCGTTAGGACTTGGGATCCTAGTGCGTTAGCTGAACTGAAAAGAGACGCCATCAAGCCGTGCGCGAAAGCGCTGTCTGGCCAGGGGAACGCGGGTAGTCCATGAGAAAGTTCACGACAGTTGGGCTGGGCGAATTGCTGTGGGATATTTTCCCGAAGGGCCGCCAACTGGGCGGCGCGCCAGCAAACTTTGCATACATGACGAATCTCTTGGGTGATGAGGGTATCGTTGCCAGCCGAGTTGGCAGCGATGAACTTGGGGAAGAAGCCAAGCGCCGCCTCGAGCATCTCGGCCTCGGCACATCCTGCATACAGCTCGATCCCACATATCGCACAGGGATTGTGCAAGTGGAGGTGGACGCGAAAGGCCAGCCGACGTTTCAAATCGCCGAACCAGTCGCGTGGGATGCGTTCGAATGGACGCCCACGTGGCAATCGCAGGCGCAAAAAGCAGACGCGGTATGCTTTGGCTCTCTGGCGCAACGATCTCCGCGTTCTCGCGAAACCATCTTCTCGTTTTTGAAAACAATCCGGCCGGAGACTACGCGCATCTTCGACGTCAATCTTCGGCAGTCTTTTTATTCCGCTCAAATTCTTGCCGATTCCGCGAAACACGCCGACATCATCAAACTCAACCACGATGAGTTGCCAACCGTCGTGCAATTGCTGGGTTTTCCGTTTCACGACGAAGAGTCCGCGGCACAGTGGCTCCGGCACACATTTCACATAAAACTTGTATGCATCACACGTGGCGCGGCAGGCAGTTTTCTTTTGAGCGAGTATGCCAAGCACGAACATCCCGGGATTCGAGTGCAGGTGGCGGACACGGTTGGATCGGGCGATGCGTTCACCGCGGCACTCGTTTATCACTATCTGCGCCGGAATTCTCTTGCCATGATGAACGAGTCAGCCAATCGCATGGGTTCGTGGGTCGCCAGCCAGACGGGCGCTACTCCCGCACGCGATGAAGCTCGGCTCGAATCAATCCGATCCGCGGACGTCTGAGCGATACAGGAAAGAAGTGCGAAGCTCTAGTGCACTGAGCCGGGGGCTTGACTCTGTTCCTCGGATAGCCGTGCGACTTCCGCTGGCGGGAGCTCGTGCAAAAGGGCCAAAAACACGCCATTCGTCCAGCCGAAGCCCACGATATTCATGTGATAGCCTGCAGTTACCTGCGTTTCTGAGGAACGCTTCACGGCGTCGTATTTCTCGCGGATCGTTCCGTCGCGCTTGAAATTCTCCATCACCATCGACAGAAATTTGTAAGACAGCCTGTTCGCAGCGTGATTGAATCCCGCGCGACGCATCCCTTCGATGGCCATTAATTGATTTGGCGCCCAGGCATACGGAAAATCCCATTGGCCACCGGTTTCGTAGGGGCTCATCACCAATCCGCCAGGCCGTTCGAACGTGCCGACGTGCTGCATCACAGCGCGCGCTTGTTCCGGAGTCGCAATGCCAGCCCACAGCGGATAAAATGTAGTAACGTACTCGTACGTCGAGCGAGACTGCTTCTCGAAATCGTAGTCGAAGAAGAGACCTCGCTCGCTGTCCCAGAGATATTTTTGAATGTCGGCTTTGCGCTGTTCGGCCCGCTGCCGCCACTTTTCCGATTCTTCCTTGCGACCCAGAGTTGCGCTCATTTGTGCCAGGTCCGTTTCGGTCTTGTAAAGCAGGCTGTTGAGGCACACGGGAGCGTAATGGTGTGTCGCTGCTCCGTAAGGACCGAAGCGAAAGGAAATATCAAACCCAGACTCGCGCATCGCGCGATCCCCCTTATAGTAATCCGCGCTCAGTGCCACTGTTCCAGCCGGATCACAAGCCGGAGAGGCCATGGTCTTGGCAATGTCGCAAATCTGCAGTGCAAACAGCGGCCCGGCGGCCAACGGTGAAGGCTTCGACGCGCTTGATTCCAGCACATAATTCCAGCCGAGATCAGCCTGTTGCAGGAAATAGGCCGCCACTTGGCGGTAGTGGCCGGTTTCGTCCTTTACACTTTCCGCTGCTGGACCGTTGCCGAAATCGTAGTAGCGCGAAAGACCCGTTGATCCCGCGCGATGCGGTTCACTTGTCCAGAGTTCGTGATCCTTCACGGCGTAGTCGTATGCTTTCGCAAGCCATTCATTGTTCAAGTGCCCGCTGGTTTTCTGTGCGTCGTAAACCGCCAGAATCATCGACGTAAGAAACGGCGGCTGAGAGCGCGTCAGATAATAAGTGCGATTCGCATTCAACACTCCGCCGTAATGTTCGATTTCAAAAAAGAAATTTTCCACCATGCCTTTTGCGAGATCGATTCTTCCGTCGCGCACCAAACCGCGAATAATAAAATAACTATCCCACCCGTACATTTCGTTGAATCTTCCGCCAGGCACGACGTAGCGATTCTCGAGGTAGAGAAGGCCAGCGGGATCGATTTTCCCGGGCTCCATTTCTCCGATGTGGTGAATCACCGCAGGCAAATGCTGCGCCTGCACATTGCATTGTTTCTGAAGTTGCTGAACCGAGGCTGGTACAGCAAATTCAGCGGGAAGATAGAGCACGGAAGCCGAAGAGAGTTTTGTGTCCAGCACAGTCGCGCAATCCGTTAGCGATCGCGTGAGCGAATCCCAACCGGTGGATATGTAAGCGCGAATCTGGTCGAGAGAGTTGCCCGCTGGTTTTGAATCTGTCCCCGCGAAAGAGGGACCGGCGTTCAGCAAGAAAACGCAAAGCAAACAAACAAAAGACTTTTTCAATTTGTGCATGAGGTCCGGACCCCGCAGCGTACCTTCGGCAGGGCCGTTGCGGCACTAGCAGCATAGTCGGTTGTCCATGCCGGAGCAACATTTAGAGCGGGTGAAGGGAAGCCTGAAAGGCACCATGCAAGGATATAGCGCACTCCTGCTAAGTCATTTGTCTATAGATGGTTACATGGAATTCGGGCGAGGTTTGGGCCCATTGGCTGAGCGCCCGCGCAGAGAGCATCCGGGATATCGCAGCAGGAAATTTAACTGATTGGTTAAATATATGTCAGTCAAAAATGCGGCTCACGTTTTCTCAAAATCTGGAGGCAAACGCATTCATCCAGCATCCAGGCAGACTCCATTTGTGTATGTGTTTTAGCAGTTGCCCCATCGGCGCGCCGGAGATGCGGCCCAGGAGAATAAAATCTTTCGAGTTTTAATATGAGTGACGCTCCACGACTCCGATGAGCAGGTCCAGGAAATGCTCGCGCATGAATTCGGAGAAAGAGACAGGGCTGGCGTCAATCCGTCGTTCGTCACACTGAAATTGCAGGTGTTGAGACTGGATTGCTCTGCTTGCTGGTTCTCTGGTTGACAAAGCTGGTAAGATTCGCGGCGCTATCTTGTGCTACGTTTCGTGCGAGTGTACGCAGAAGAGGAAGAACATGGACCGAAGAGATTTTCTGAAGACCACGAGCGCGGTGATTGCAGGAACCACCCTTGCGCCAGGATTGCTTGCTGGCGATTCCTCGCCTGCGGCTTCTAGCGCCGATGGCCGGCTGGTTTTTCCGATCAACCAGAATTGGCGCTACAACCACGCATTTGTCGAGGGTGCGCACGCTCGGGAGTTCGATGACTCCACATTTGAGCGCGTCGTGATTCCTCACACGAACGCTCGGCTGCCATGGCATAGCTTCGATGACAAGCAGTATGAGTTTGTCTCCATTTACCGGCGGCATTTTCGCTTGCCGGCTGAGGCGCGCGGTAAGCGCGTTTTCGTCGATTTTGAAGGTGTGATGACCGCCTCGACGGTTTGGATCAACGGCGTGCAGCTAGGCGAGTACAAGGGCGGCTACACGCCTTTTTCTTTCGACCTGACACCACATGTCGATTTTAATGGGGAAAACGTGCTCGCGGTGGATGTGGATTCATCGGAACGGCCCGACATCCCGCCATTTGGCAATCAAATCGACTACCTCACTTTTGGAGGAGTCTACCGCGAAGTGTGGCTACGCATCGTTCCGACAATTTTTATTGAAAATATTTTCGCGAAGCCCAAAGCGGTGCTCAGTGGACATCCAGGCTTGGATGTGGACTGCTTCCTTCAGCATGTGGAAACATCGCATGACGCGCTGACGCTGGAAGTAGAACTGCGCGAGGGAGATCGTGTAGTGGCCAAAGCCACGCAACGAGTTCCGGCAGCCGAGGCCGCGCCGGACCCAGTGGCGCATACCGTGCATTTCGAAAACCTCAGCGGGATCAAGCTGTGGGAGCTGGAGCGTCCGAATTTGTATTCTGTCCAGGTGCGCTTGCTAAAGGGAACAGAGCTGGTGGATCGAGACAGACGCACGATTGGATTTCGCGAGGCGCAGTTCACGGACCACGGCTTCGAGCTGAACGGCAAGGTCCTCAAGTTGCGCGGCCTGGACCGCCATCAAACATTCCCGTTCGTCGGCCAGGCGATGCCGGGCCGCGCCCAGCGCAGCGATGCGCGCATCCTCCGGAAAAATCTAAAGTGCAATATCGTTCGCACATCGCACTATCCACAATCGCGGCATTTCCTGGATGCATGCGACGAACTGGGGCTGCTTGTCCTGGAAGAAATCCCCGGCTGGCAGCACATCGGCAACGAAGCGTGGAAGTTGATCTCCATCGACAACGTCAGCCGCATGATCCGCCGCGACTGGAACCATCCCAGCATCATTTTGTGGGGGGTACGCATCAACGAATCGAAAGATGACCACGATTTCTACACACGCACCAACGCGGTAGCGCACAGTCTGGACACTACTCGCCAGACGGGCGGAATTCGCTATTTTCAATCCTCTGAATTCCTGGAAGATGTTTTCACAATGAACGATTTCGGGTTTCCCTTGCAGAAGCCGAATCACCCGCGCTATCTCAATACGGAATTTGTCGGTCACACATACCCCACAAAAACTATAGATCAAGTTGAGCGCCTGACCGAACACGCCATGCGCCATGCGCGCATCCACAACCAGCTTGCATCCGATCCGCAGTACGCGGGCGGGATTGGCTGGTGCGCCTTCGACTACAACACGCACGGGGACTTTGGCAGCGGCGACCGGATCTGCTATCACGGCGTGACCGACATGTTTCGCGAGCCAAAGCCCGCGGCAGGTTTCTACAAATCGCAGTGCGATCCCGCGGACGAAGTGGTTTTGGAGCCCGCATTCCACTGGGCGCGCGGTGACGAATCGATCGGCTTCACTAAAGCCGTTGTCTGCTCCAACTGCGACCATCTGAAGTTTTATATTGCAGGCAAGCTCGTGGCGGAAGCCGATCCGAACAAAACCGAGTTCGCCCATCTTCGCTATGCGCCATTTGTCGCAGATTTGAGTCAGGCCGTCTTTAATTGGGGAGATTTGCGAATTGAAGGCTATATCGGGGATAAGCAGGCAATCGTTAAGAGGCTTTCAGGCAAAGGTGTCGATCAGAAATTCGCATTGTTGCCGGACGACACGCGTCTCAACGCGGATGGAGCGGATACAACCCGAGTGGTTTTGCGCGTAACCGACGAATTTGGCGCCATTCGGCCTTTCGCAAACGACGCCATCAAGCTGGAACTCGAAGGCCCAGCGGAAATTATTGGCGACAATCCATTCGCGTTGATTGGCGGGACGGGCGCTATTTGGATTCGAGCGAAGGAACAACCAGGAACGGTGAAGCTGACGGCAAAGCATCCTGTGCTCGGCACGCAGCAGTTGAGTTTCGAGATCGTTCTCAGCGCTCCAGAAGTTGTATAGAGATTTCGAGTACGCGAGGGGCCAACCGGCGCCGGGGAACTGACAGCGGCCATTCCTGCAGCTTCAAAGATCAGAAATTGGAAATGGTCCCGCGCCTTCAGCCGGTTTGCAAATGTAGATCTGCGGCACGAGTCCGGTTTCTTTCTGATAGGCCTTGGCCATTTTTTCCTTAAATTCACCGGCGTAGCGCGCATCCACGAGATTGATGGTGGCGCCGCCGAAGCCGCCGCCCGTCATGCGTGCGCCGTAAACACCTTTTTGCTGGTAAGCCAGATCCACCATCAAATCCAGCTCGCGGCAGCTGACTTCGTATAAATCACGGAGGCTGCGATGAGATTCGGCCATGCGTATGCCGAATCGCGTGATGTCACCGGAGCGAAGCGCCTCCGCGCTGTCAAGCACGCGCGCGTTTTCCGTGACGATGTGGAGAGCGCGCTTATAAATGATCTCGGAGAGTATGTTGCGATGCTGTTCCAACTGCTCGAGGCTCACATCTCGAAGAGCGCGAATCCCAGGCAACACACCGGCAAGGCGGCGAACGGCTTCTTCGCAATCCGCGCGGCGACGATTATATTCGCTGGAGGCCAGCTCGTGCTTCACCATGGTGTTGCTGATCACGAGCTTGACGGAATCGGGAATCAAAAGAGATTCAAAGCTGAGCGCGCGGCAATCGAGCATCAGTGCATGTTTCTCCTGCCCGTGCAAGGAAACGAACTGGTCCATAATCCCGACACGCGCGCCGACGAATTCGTTTTCTGCTTTCTGGCAAAGCTGCGCCAATTGCACGCGGTCTGGAGTCCAGCCCGATTGATCAGCGAGAGCAAGGGCGGTCGCAACCTCGATCGCAGCCGAAGAGCTAAGCCCCGCGCCCATGGGTACTTCGCTCTCAACAAGAAGGTTCGAGCCGCGAAGTGTGAAGCCCGCGCGATCGAGTTGCAGCGCCACGCCGACGGGGTAGTCACTCCACGTTTTCGATGGCTGATGTGAGGTGGAATCCAAATCTGCTTCCGCGGCGGCCGAGAATTCCTCGGAGTAAATTGTGAGCTTGCGATCTTCTCGGGGGCCGACGGCGACCCAGCAATAAAACTCGATGGCCGCGGGCATGGCGAAACCGTCGTTGTAGTCGGTGTGTTCTCCGATCAGGTTGACGCGCCCCGGTGCGCGATAGACGTGCGGGTCCGCGCCAAATCGCGCACGAAACCGCTCAACGATGGTCGATCGTCGTGTCATTCATCCTCACCTAGACGAAAGCCGACTGAAGCCGAGACGCGTGGCTCGTCGTTCTTTTCCTATCCATCCACATCACCAGCCACGCATCTTTCGAATTGGCTCTGCAAAGTTGGGAGGGTACATGAGGGCGCAGCTTGCCGCAAGCGGTTGTACCTACTGTTGAATACTCTCGCCAAACATCGAACGACTGTCTTGAACGATTGAGCGCAAACTTGAGTGCTCGTTGCGGGCGACTTTCACAGGGTCTAGAATTGCCTGGAGTTTGAAAAACAGGGATAACCTCGTGTACGGACAAGAGGAATTGACCTGAATGATGAAATGTTTGCAGCCATTGTGGCGGTCGTTTCGAAGAACTCACTTTCGACGCTATATGGTTCTCGCGGTGGCGGCTACGGCACTAATGATTAGTTCGAGAGCGTTAGCGTTCGAGCAGGACAGTCCTGCCCAAATGTCCGGCGACGCGACCGTCCAAGGCACGATTCGGGACGTCGCCGGAAAGCCCGTAACCGCCGCGACTGTGATTCTTGAAGAAAAAGACAGCGCAACGAAGGTCGAGACGCAGACGAACGCGGACGGAGCCTTCGTGCTTTCCGCTGGGCACGCCGGAACATATACGGTGCGGGCGAAAAAATCGGGGTCGCGCGACGCAGTCATGGACTCGATAGTTTTGTCGCTTGGAGACAAAAAGCGCGTGGATTTAGTCCTCTTGGCGCTACAGTCGACAGATCCCGATCCTTCCGTATCATCGCGGCCCACTCAAGATTCGCCAAACGCGATGGAATTCAATGACGAGCCCAATTTTACCGTCGCGGGTGTTACGGATTGGAGCAATCTTGGCTTGCATGGGTCCGCGGCAAGTTCGCGGACGAGCGAATCGCTCGCTAAGGAAACCCTGAAACTGAAATCCAGCGCGCCGGAAACGGCGGGCGCAGGCAATTCGGCCAAGCAGTACGAGGTGGCTTTGGCTTACAAAGCTAAGGGAGACTTTGTAGGGGCTCGCGCGGAAGTCCGAAAGGCGCTTGCGATGGCTGACGATGCAGAAGGTCATCGTTTGTTGGGCGAGCTTGACGAGCAGTTGAACGAGCCTCTGGAAGCGGTACGCGAGTACGAGAAGGCTGTTCGCATGGATCCCAGCGAACAGAACTATTTCGAATGGGGGACCGAGCTGCTCCTGCACAAAGCGGCCGAGCCAGCAGTGGAAGTTTTTACGCGCGGTTTCAGCGCACACCCGAGCTCGGCAAGAATGCTGACCGGGCTCGGCGCTGCCCTCTATTCGAATGGAACGTGGGATGAAGCCGCGCGCCGCCTGTGCGAGGCCTCTGACTTGGAACCGGCAGAGGCCGCCCCGTATCTTTTTCTCGGCAAGATCGAAAAGACGACACCGGCGCCGCTGCCATGTAGCGAGCGGAAGCTGGCGCGGTTTGCGCACCAGCAGCCCGAAAATGCTCTTGCCAATTACTACTACGCGATAAGCATTTGGAAGCGCGAAAAGGGATCTGAAAATCTGGCAGGAATAAAACAGGCTGAGGCACTACTCGAAAAAGCGGTGGCCATCGATCCCAAGCTCGGCGAAGCCTATCTTCAGCTAGGAATATTGCGTTCCGCGCGCGGGGATTTCGAACAAGCCATTCACGATTACAAGAAGGCGATTGAGATAAATCCGCAGCTGGGCGAAGCTCACCGTCAACTCGGTCTTGCTTATCAGCGAACGGGTGAGAAGGTGAAAGCGCAAGGAGAATTTCAAGCGTATGAGCAGGCCGAGAAGGCAGAGGCCGCCGAAATCGAACGGCAGCGCGGAGAACTTCGGCAGTTTTTAATTATTCTGAAGGACCAGCCTGCGGCCACTCCGCCGCGGTAAAAAGCAAGAGCAAATAACCTGTTTCCCTATCGGTCTCGCCTATTTGGTTTTGGGTTTGAGAGCGGAGACGATCCCGCTGCCTTCGCGGATAGTGAGAATCTGGTTGGCGTTCACATCCGTGAACCGTTCGAACTTCTGTGTCGTCGGCCACTTCACTTCGATGAGATCGACCTTTTGAGCTTTTCCTAGGCCGAAGTGCAGGCGGAGGTCGCTTTGCGACATGACGCTTGTGCCGCTGGCGACCTCATCCATCTGGGCATGCTTGCCGGTTACGACGCGAACGCGAGCGCCGATAGCGGTACGATTGCACGCGGTGCCGATCAATTTTAATTTGATCCAGTTCTGTTTGTTGCCTCCGTCGTTTCGAAGCAGAGAAGGCAAATCGTTCATATTTAGAATCACGGCGTCGATGTCGCCATCGTTGTCATAATCGCCGAACGCGGCGCCGCGACTCGAGAAATGCTCGCTGATGCCGGGGCCCATTTGGGAAGAAACGTCCTTGAATCGTCCATCGCCCAGGTTTTTGTAAACGAGGCGCGGGTTCTTGAAGGTCTGTCCGGTGTCGCGGCCTTCAATTTCGGGGTACACGTGTCCGTTGACCTGAAGGAGATCCTGCCAGCCATCGTTGTCGTAGTCGAGAAATCCACAGCCCCAGGCCACATACTGGTTGTTGACTCCGATTCCAGAGGCAAACGTAACGTCGTTAAAGGTGCCGTCTCCATTGTTGTGGTAGAGGTTGCAGGTATCATCGGCAAAATTAGTCTTGAAAATATCGAACCAGCCGTCGCAGTCATAATCGGCAACGCCCACGCCCATTCCTGATTGCTCATGGCCATTCTCGCTGTAGGCACAGCCTGCGATTACCGCGACGTCCGTGAACGTGCCGTCGTGATTGTTGTGGAACAGGATGCTGGGCTGCGAATCGACAGCGACATAAATATCGGGCCAGCCATCGTTATCGAAATCGTAGGAAACGGGGGTAATGGAATAGCGCGGACCAGGTTTCAAGATGCCCGACTTCTGGGAGACGTCCGTAAAAGTTCCATCGCCGTTATTGTGATACAGCAGATTGGTGTCCCCTGGAAGACCGCGAGGGCCGCACATCGTGGGAATGCCCTTCCACTGGCACACGGGAGGCTCGGTTGGCGACGGAGTTTTTTCCGGATCGAGTTTTATGTAGTGGCAGACAAAAAGATCGAGATACCCATCGCGGTCGTAGTCGAGCCAGGTGCAGCCCGAGCCCCAGCGAATCTGTTCATCGTAAACGCCAGCCTTGCGGGTGACGTCCGTAAACGTTCCGTCACCGTTGTTGTGAAACAGGATGTTATGTCCCCAGAAGCAGCAGAAGAGATCGTCCCATCCGTCGTTGTCGTAATCGCCGACGCAGATGCCGGTCTGCCAGCCCGTGCGCGCGAGTCCTGATTTTTCAGTGACATCGGTGAAAGTTCCGTCGCGATTGTTTTTGTACAAATGGGAAGTGGGAGCTTTCCCCGGCGGCCAGTTGGTATTGAAGCGCGTTCCGTTCGTTAAATAAATATCGAGCCAGCCGTCGTGGTCGTAATCGAAAAAAGCTAGACCGCTGCCTTTGGCTTCAATGATGTATTTTTTTTGATCGACACCGCCCCAGACGTTAGGGGAGGTCAGGCCAGCTTCCTTGGCCACATCGACGAACACGACCGGCGATGTCGCTGGTGAAGCGGAAACGCTCGGTTTCGCCGCTTGAAGAATTGGCTCAGCTGCTGCGTCGAGAATAAGAGAGCTTTTCCATTTCCAGAGCGGGCTAGCAAGCGCATCCAACAATGCGCCGCCCAAGAGAACCGAAGAAGAGCCGAGAAAACGGCGGCGGAGGGGATTCTTCATCGGCTCGCCGCCTTTGGCGTTATTTTTGGAAACGAACGCGGCACAATGCCCGTGCCTTCTTTTATGGCGACGATTCGGTCGATTGGAAGATTCGTCAGCTTGTCCACCTGACCGCTCGGCCAAGTAATTTCCAAGGATTCGATTTTCGTGCGCTTGCCAAGGCCGAAGAAAATCCTCGGGTCGTTGGCCGACATGTAGCTCATGCCACCTTTTGCCTGCTCGACGTGCACGAATCCTTCCGAGGTTAACTTGAGCGAAGCGCCAATTCCATCGCGATCCGAACGCGTGCCGATCAGCAGAACTTCCAGCCAGTGATTTTGGTTTCCGCCATCGTTGCGCAACAGCTCAGGATAATCGCCGCGATTGTTGATGGCGATGTCGATGTCGCCGTCATTGTCGTAGTCAGCGGTAGCGATGCCGCGTCCCGCAATGGGGCGAGAGAAGTCAGCACCCAGCGTATTGTCGGAAACTTTTTCGAACTGGCCCTTTCCCAAATTGTGGAACATCAGCAAAGGCTCTTTGTAACTAACCTCGCCATGGTAGAGCGTTACGTTGTCCAGCATCGCGCCATTTAGTTGAACGATATCGTTCCAGCCGTCGTTGTCGTAATCGAGGAACTTCATGGAGACTCCGCTGAGGTGGACGGCTTTGTTGCCAATCCCTGAACGATACGTGTAGTCATCGAAGGTTCCATCGTGATTGTTGTGGTATAGGCGATTCAATTCGAAATCGAGATGAGTGATGTAAACATCCAGCCATCCATCACCGTCCACGTCCGCGGCATCGATCCCCATGCCGGCTTCGTAACGCCCGTCTTCGCTAGCGGCAAGGCCGGAAACGAGCGAGACATCCTGAAAAGTTCCGTCATGTTTGTTGAGGAAGAGAAAATTCGGCCAAGTGTCGTTAGCGATGGCGATGTCCGGCCAGCCGTCACCGTTGAAATCCGCGAGGACCACTCCCATGCCTTTCGACTCGGGTTTGCCCACGCCTGACGCATCGCTCACGTCAGTGAAAGTGCCGTCGTGATTGTTATGGTAGAGCTTGGTCTTCTGGCCTTTGTAATTGTTCGGATTGCAGTAGGAACGATAGCCCGGCCTGCGTTCGCCGCACCACAGATTTGTTTTCGGCGTCCATTCGATGTAATTGGTGACGATGAGATCTAGCCAGCCATCTTTGTCGTAGTCAAACCATCCTGCGCTGGTGGACCATCCGCCTTCATCGGCTACGCCGGCCTTTGCGGTGACCTCCGTGAAAGTTCCGTCACCGTTGTTGTGGTAGAGAATCGCGCGGCCATAACCGGTGACGTAAAGATCAGGATAGCCGTCGTTGTCGTAGTCTCCGACGGCAACACCTTGGCCATAATGTCCTATGCCTCCGACGCCGGCTTTCTCAGTGACATCGGTAAAAGTGCCATCGCCGTTGTTGCGGTAGAGCGCGGAGCGCAAGGGATGCGCAGGCTTGTAAGCCTCCGTTTCGCCCGATTGCACGAAGAAGAGGTCCATCAAGCCGTCCTGGTTGTAGTCGAGCCAAGCGACCCCTGTGCCCATGGTTTCGAGATAATATTTTTCTTCGGTTTGTGTCGAGTCTTGAAGAAAAGTGATTCCGGCTTCTTTGCGAACGTCGGTGTAGCGGACGGCGATGCGAGAGTCTTGCGAATTCGTACTTGGAGTTTGCCGAGCTAAGGCCTTTTGATGCAGGGCCACGCTAGCTACCGCACTCAGCGCCAGGATTGCGCAGCACATGCTCACAAGAAACCGCCGCCTGTCTGTGTCCGGGTTTTTCCCCATTCCAAGGTTATCTCGAAGGTGTCCGTTCTATCAGCAGCGCGGCAAAGAAAGCTCTCGACCTTTTCATCTCAAGATTTTCAAATGTTGAATCTCTTCACGCATTCTAGCCCTGGCCATCAAGGTGTTCAACGGTGAGTTTGCCCTGCGCTATCAAAGCGTCCGGTCGGCAAGGGAAAGCGCCAACTGAAGTAATTGGGCCCTGGCAGCCATCGGCATAGGTTCGCGAATCGTAGAGGGCATCTCCTGTGCCCGCGACAACGCCTCTTCGATGCGATTTATGTCCATGCCGCCGGCCGCGTTGCTGCCCTTGAAGCGATTTAACACTTCCCGGGCCTTTGCGATTTCTCCCGTCTGAAAATAAAAGAATCCCAGCGTGGAATAACTGCCGGGCCATTCCGGCAGAAGTTCCACCGCGCGGACGAAATCTTCTTCGGCTTGTGGAGTCTTGCCCTGCAGGACAGAAACGATTCCCAAACCCCAAAATATTTTTCCTGAACTGGGGATTCGCACCAGTCCTTTGCGCAACGTCTCGTCCGCGCCTGCGAGATTCTTCTCGCGCAGTTCGACCAGAGCGAGAGATAGATAATATTGATCGTTATCCGGATTCCGATTTATCGCGTCCAAAAAAATCTGTGTTGCACGGCCCGTGTCGCCTAGACGCGCGTAAACGTCTCCGAGCAAAGAGAGGAAAGCATCGTCCTGCTGACCCGCTGCTGAAACTTGCTTGGCGGCGGCGAGCGCCTGCGTATAGTCGCCTTTTCGGAAGTAGGCGTCGGCAAGATCGAATTTCACATCGTCCAGGTCGGGATTCGCGGTCAAAGCTGCCTGAAAATGTTGGATGGCTTCATCGTACAACCGATAACGCGCCAGGAGCACACCTACGCCGGTCTGAGTCCTGTAGTCGCTCGCGCTTATCTGATCAAGTTTGGAGATGGTCGTGCGGGCTTCCTCAGGTTTCCCCAGTTCCAGATAAGTTTGGGCCAGCAGGTAGAGGCCCTCGGGATGGTCCGGATTTTTCTGCAGCTGTTCGGTCAGGTTGGCGAGGTCCTGTCGAGTCCGTGCCTCGCGGGAAAGATTGGAGCGTTCGTCAACGTAGTCAAAAATGTGCTGATACGGTTGGGGACCCGATGCGGAATCTTTGGAGAGCGCTTGAAATACATTCAGATCCCGCCGCGAGGCCTCCGTTTGACGAAGGCTCTTCTCCACCATGGCGAGTTTGTAGTAGCCAGCAGCAGGGTCGCGGCTTACCTTGACGTAGCGCCTCAGAAGGACGGCAGCCTCTTCGAATCTCTTGCTGGCGACGCGCAGATCCGCAAGTTGCAGCAGCGCTTCGGAAAAATCGGGGTTGGACCGAAGCGCCTGCTGATAATATTCTTCCGCGCGCGCTGGATGGCCCTGCCGCTCTTCGATATATCCGAGATTAAACAAGCAAGTGGCATTTCGAGGATCCCGCTTGAGGCCAGCCTCAAAATACTCACGTGCCTTTTCAAAGCGCCCCAAACGGCGGTAAGAAATCCCCATGAATGCGTAAGATTGCGCCGTGGGTTCAAGCTCGATCAGTTTTTGGAACTCCGCGATAGCCTTTTCCGTTTTTTCTGTCTTGAAATAGCTCTCACCCAGTGCTGCGTGGAAATCGGCTCGCTGCGGAGCCAGTTTCACGCCCGATTCCAAGAGTGGAATCGCATCTTCGTAATAATTCTGGCTCATGCTGACGCGGGCGAGCAGAAAAATGATGTCGGTATTCTCAGGCGCAAGCTTATGGGCACGCACCAGTAAATCCAGAGCATCTACCGACCGGTTTTGCTTCTGATACACCTGCGCCAGTAAATAAAGCGTATCCGGCGAATCGGATTTTAATTTCACCGCTCGATTCACCATCAGCTCCGCTTTCGCGTAGTCGCCGCCACGGAGGTAAGCCTGTCCGAGGGCATAGAGAATCTCCAGCGTTTCGGGCTGCAGCGCGTCCGCCTTTTCCAGTTCAAGCTGAGCCGGCCGGTACTGTTTTTCCGAGGCGAGCAAAACGCCGAGAGTGAAATGCAGCTTCACGTCGTCTTTGCTTTGCGAAGAAATCTCCGCGGCCAGCTTCAGCCCTTCCGCAGTTCTGCCGGCACGGAGGTAAGCGCGGGTCAGATTGAAGCGAGAGGCGCTGTCTTGAGGATGAACGAGCTGAAAGTGAGGAATCGCTTGGGCGGGCGAGTCCTTGGCCATGAAGATTAGCCCCAGGTTGTAATTCGCATCGCGATTACTGGGCTCCTGGCGCAAAACTAAAGCAAACTCCTTTTCTGCCAGATCGAGTTTTTCCTGCGCGAAGTAAAGCTTGCCGATGTTGTCGTGCGTCCTGGTGGAGTTGGAGTCAAACTTCAGCGCGTGCTGGAAAGACTGCAGGGCGGTTGCGTAGTCCTTTTCGTCGCCGAAAGCAATTCCCAAAAGGTTATAGGCTTCGACGCTCGAGGGATTTTGCTGGAGCTCGGCCTGTATTTTAATTTTGGCTTCTGCGATGGAACCTTGGCGAAGTAGTGCTTCCGCTTCCTGAAGAAGCGGCGATACTTTCGATGGCTGGCGAGGGTTGCTGTTGCCAGGAATGGTTTGCTGTGCAAATCCGTTCGCAGATAAGAAAATCATCAAAAGCATAGGGATTCGGCACAGCCAGGGATGGGGGCCGACGTTATTAAAAGGACTCCGAAAGGACGCGCCGCTAGCCATTTCGCAAATCTCTCCCGAGTGCCTGGCAGAGCAGCAGATGAAAAATCAATTTAACATCTCCAACGCCTGCTGAGCCAATTTGTGCTGCGGTTGCTGGCGCAGCAGCGCGAGCAAAACCTCCCTGGCCTTTTCTTTGTCGTTCAAAACGACGTAGAGTCGCGCGAGATTGAGATAGGCCTGATCAAAGCCCGGCGCCACGCGAATGCAAGTCTCGAATTTTTCTTTTGCGTCGGGATAGTTCTGTTGACGGACAAGGAGAACTCCCAGGTTGTTGAGCGCATCGGGATAGTCCGGGCGCAAGTTCAGCGCCTTTTCCAAGAAAGTTGAGGCACGAGGGAGTTGATCCTGGCGCGCGTAAAGCATCCCCATGCTGTAACTTGCTTCTGGATTATCGGGCTCCAATTCGAGAGCGTGGCTCAGGAGTTTTTCCGCTTCTTCCACTGCTCCCTGCCGCCGGTAAAAATTTCCGAGGTTCAGCAGCGCAGTCACATACCCAGGTCTCAACGACAGGGATTGTTGAAAGTTGCGGACGGCTTCTTCCGTCTGGCCTTGCTGGGCAGCGATCATTCCAAGATTGTTCCATGCTTCCGGATAATCCTGGCGCAGCTTCACAGTCTGCTCGAGGTACCGACGCGCGTCCGGTAGAGCGTTTTTCCGGAGGTACAGCGTTCCCAGATTGTAATAAGCTTCCGGCTCTTGTGGCTTGGCCGCAATCACCTGTTCGAAAGACGCGGCAGCTTGTTCAAGATAGCCGCGCTGAAACATTGCCACCCCGTACGTAAAGTCGTTGCGCTTAAATTCGTCTTGATAGAGTGTCCCTTCGAATGGCAGCGCCCTCCGCTCACGAGCGGCCGCACTCTCGGGCACGGATTTTAGGTCTTCTGCTATGCGTTCGGGATTCACCGGACCTTGATAGACTTTGACGATCATGCCGTCCGTGTTGACGAGAAAAGATGTGGGGAGAGCAAGATCCCTGCGGCGGTCGAAGAGGTAGCGATAAACAATATTGTAAATGCCAGTGACTTCTTCCGAGGAGCGCAAGACCGGGAAAGAGAGTCCTTGTTTGGTCACGAAAGATCGTACCTGTGCGACATCGGCAGGGTCGTTAACATTGACACTCAAAATGCGAGGCCCGCTTGCGGCGAAAGCCGATAGATGCTTCTGGAAGGCGCGCAGCTGTTCTCCACAAATCGGCGAAGCCGTTGTCCAGAAATGGAGCAGCACGAAGCCGCCTCGGAACGACGATAGATTGCGCAGAGTGCCCGTGAGGTCGGGCAAAGAAAATTCCGGCGCGCTCAAGGGCTCGATGAGCCATGTCTCGACGGAAGTTGGCAACACCTCAGGCCTTTGAGTTTCGCCCGCATGCGCGTAGGCTGCGGGTGCAACTCCAAACGGCTTGGCAGCAAAATTCTCGGAGCCTTCCTCGATTTCGATTCGACGGTTTACTGGCAGATGCTCGAAAACCTGAACGAGTCCACTGGGCCATCGAATCGTCGCGCGGACACTTCCTTCTGTTCTTCCTACTCCAAAGAAAAGCTCCTTGGTGTGCTGGGAAAGAAATCCGGTGCCCGCTTGCAGATACCTCGTCTGCTTGCGTCCTTCGGCTTCAACCATAACCGCGGCCCCGATCGCGTCGCGGTTGCTTTTTGTCCCGCGCAAACGAAACGCGATCGAGTTGCCTAACTCTTTCATTGCATTGCGCAAAATCCGGAGCTGCGGCGCGTTTCGGTTTTTGAGCACCACTTCCAAACGCCCGTCGTGATCCAAGTCCGCGAGCGCAAATGACCTGCTGTCGTCCGGAAAATCCAACCCAGATGTGCCAGACACATCGGAGAACGATCCATCATGATTGTTCGCGTAGAAAACGTTTCGCTCGTGACCATTCCAGGAAGCGTCCGAGCGGATCAACTCATTGATCGCGTTCCACCCCAGCTCGTAATTCGGCGACGGCGTTGCGTTCGGAGGCGAATTCGTCACGACCTGCCGCCAGAAGAAACTCGACACGTCACCCGCTTCGCGCCATGCGGTTTTTAGTTCCGAGGCAGGCGGTCCGGAAATATAGCCATTCGCGACGTACAGATCCGGGTAACCGTCATGATCAAAGTCCCAAGCGTCCGAGGACCACGCCCAGCGCCCCACATCCACTCCCGCGGCCTGGCTTACGTTTTGAAACTTCCCATTCCCAAGATTTCGGTACAGCGAATTGCCACGCGCGTGTTGGCGATAAAGCGCGCGAATCGACTCAGGCTCTTTCTCATGAAAACGTTTTTGTTCGGAAACACGCATGCCGGCCGACGACCACATGTTCGAAACGTACACATCTTGGTTGCCGTCGTTGTCGAAATCGAGCCAGCTTGCGCTCATTCCTGCGCCGACATCTTCCACACCTGCTTCCGCGGAGACCACTGTGAATTTCCCATCGCCATTGTTGCGGTAAAGATTGTTTCGCCCAAAGTCGTTGGCCACGTACAAATCCGGCGCGCCGTCGGCGTTGTAATCGCCCCATGCGCACGCGAAGCTGTAGCGGTCGTTGTCGACGTTTAAACCGGCCGCCTCTGTTCGGTCTTGAAAATGTGCGTTTCCTTCGTTGTGAAGCAGGAAATTGGGAGGCCCGTTGCGCGCGTCGAAGTAGGGCGCAGGGTAGTGATACTGATCCAGTCCCAGGTAGTAGCTGTACAAACAGAAAAAAACATCGAGTCGCCCGTCGCGGTCATAGTCGGCAACGGCAGCGTGCGCGAAAGTTCCCTGCGGAGGGTGCGCAAACTGGAACGCGTCGCGTTTCAGCAAAAATTTCCCGTTACCTTGGTTCAGAAAAAGCAACGGCCCGCTGCCACCAACCACCAAAAGGTCTTGGAGTCCCTTGTTTTCAAAATCCGCGAAGAGCGCACAAGCAGTGCCATCCAGGACGCCGACGCCGGCTTTTTCCGTCACATCCTCAAACGTTCCATCGCCGCGATTATGATAGAGGCGATTCGGAAGTCCCGAGGGCTGGCAGACATACAAATCATCCAATCCATCGTTGTCGAAATCACCCACTGCGAGACCGTTGTTTCCGTAAATGTCGACGCCGCACGCGCCATCCAAAACCGTGCGCCAATAATCCACTCCGTGAAGCATCTGCTTTTTGTACGATTCGGTTTGGCCGAGCGCCTGGGAAGTAACGTCATTGAATATCGGCGCACGTGCGCGGCTGAAGGTTTCCTCTGTCGCTTCCCATCGCAGTGCCCGCCATCCGTTCGATGCATCGCGCGACCACTGGGTCACCCAATGTCCAATGCGCTGCTCGCGCGCTGAGTCAGCCCCGATGCCAACAAGGTCATACCGAATGCCAGCACGCACCAAAGGCGACGAGCCGGACATTTCCACGATCTCCGTAATCTCGAATTCCGCCGTCTCCACGCGTGACATAGACGCAAGGTAGCTTTTCATTTCTTGAAGAAATCGCTCGCGCCCCAATACCGCGTTGGCCGCAAATTTCCTTCGAGTAACGTCGATCCCGTACGCAGAGCGCAAGGCGGTTTGTTGAACGGGAACCAACGAACATGCTTCGAGCGAAGCGTCCAAAATTTTCGCCAAGACGCCGAAAGACGGAGGCACTTCCTTGAGAGCGTGGCCCCAGTCGTTAAGAATCCGGATGATTTCAAACGCATACTTCTCCGTGATGTATTCGTCCGTGCCCGGAACGACTTTGCGCAGAACGTCATCCAAGGGAGACTTCGCAGGATAGTGGGGCGTCACACGATAGTCAGCGAAATCGAAAGCAGGGCTTCGATCGCCCGAGGTTTCGGCGAGGAACGGCCGGAGCGGTGATGAATGGAGAGGCGCGGGAAGGAAAAGCACCGGCGCCCACCGCATCTGCTTCAGGAAGGTGCGCCGTGAAAAAGCATGGTCTTCGTCTTTTTGACGCGCCATTCTTACGTTTCTCCGCTACGTTCGCTCGACCTTTGCATGCTAGCATTGCGACAAAGCGGTTCCAAAGAGCAACGTGGAGGTTCCGAGGCAATCGCGCCTCAACCTGCGAGCTTAGTCACACCAATCGCAATGCACTGGGATTTCGATCAGGGCTTTTCAGCGGGAGCGGGCCCCGAGGAATCTCGCAAAATCAATTCGGCGGGAATGTGGTACTCCCTGCCTTGAGGATTGGCCGAGCAAGAAAGTTCGTGTAGAGCGTCGGCCGCCATCTGCCCCAGCATATCCCGGTGGATATCCACGGTGGTCAGCGAAGGGTTGCTGTATTCGGCCAGGCGAGTGTTGTCAAACCCCGTTACCGAAATATCTTCCGGCACGCGGCAGCCGCCTTTCAATAATCCCTTGATGACGCCGACGGCCGTGAGATCGTTGACGGCCATCACCGCGGTGGGTCTGTTAGATAATTTTGCAATATGCAAGCCGGCCGCCAAGCCACCCTCATAGCGCAAGTCTCCGTGTACGACTGGTCCAGGCGCCATTCCCAAATCCCGCATGCAACTTTCGTAAGCTTCCAGCCGAGCGAGGTTGGACTTGAGCTTTGGGCGCCCGGCGATGAACGCAATTCGTCGATGCCCGGATTTGTGGAGATACTCCACAATTTGCTTGATGCCCGAAAAATAATCGATTCGCAGTTTGCTGACATAGCCGCGAACCGGCGCAAGGTCCAGGAAAGTCACGGCGATCCTTCTGCGTTCCAATTCCTGGATAAGTTGCGAGCTGATCTCGGACGTCATGATTGCCACGCCGCGCACATTGTGCTCCATCATGCGCTCGGCAGCTTCACGTGTTCTCCGCGGATCGTAATTCGTATCGCTGAGAATGGCATCGTAACCGAGTTCTCTCGCACGCGTTTCGAAACTCTTTATGACCTCGGGGAAGAAGGGGTTCACGATGTCCGACACAATAATTCCCAGCGTGCGGCTGTCGCGCGACGCTAGGTGCCGCGCATGCGCGTTCGGAAAATAGCCGAGGCGCTTCACCGTTAGAAGCACAAGGCGGTTGGTGCGCGGGCCCACCTTGCCGGTCTTGTTCAAGACGTTGGAGACCGTGGCAGTGGACACACCCGCGGCCTTAGCGACATCGCGAATCGTTAGTCCCATAACGCTTGCATTTCGCTTTCCTCGACCAATTGCGAAGGTACACCAGAACGTCGAATATCGGAAATCCGTCAGCGGCTCAGAGTATAAAGCAAAAAAAGTGCTTGACACTACGCAAAATACGGTGATATTAGCTAGGTTAAGCGGTTAAGTGCTTTGCGGTCACTTAATTGGGGTTGTGCGTTGTGCATCCATTCCGGGGCTTTGGGTTTGTCCAATTAACTGACGTTTGAGGCGCGAGGCAGAGGGCTTTTTAGCTCGATGGATTTGATTTGGTGGTCAAATCCAGTGGCCTGCCGTTAGCTCCATTTAACGGCGTGCCCTGGCGGGCATTGCAGCATGATGGCTCTGCCGGTTCGAAGTGCGCGAAATACGGCATCGTGCGGGTGCCGAGGAGGAAGTTCATGAAGCGAATTTCGGGTTCAAGGTTGATCGGGCGGGTATTCCTCGGAATCACCGCCGCATTTGTGCTTATGCTCTTGTGCGTAACGCCTCTCCGCGCTCAAGTGGATGCAGGCGCCATCTTGGGTGCCGTGACCGATGCCTCGGGTTCGGCGATCCGCGGCGCCACCGTCACCCTCACTAACGAAGGGACGAGCGCCGCCCTCTCCACGACTACAGGAAACGATGGAGGATACAAGTTCACGCCGGTAAGAATCGGCAACTATAAGCTCACCGTCACGTTCCAAGGCTTCGAGACCGTCACGCGGACCCACCTTTCGGTGAACGTCGGTGAGAACGTGGTCGCGGACTTCACCCTCAAACCGGGCAACGTGACTACCACCGTTGAGGTCACTGCCGCCGCTCCCGTGTTGCAATCCCAGGACGCTTCCGTAGGCCAAGTCATCGATTCGAAGAGCGTGAACGATCTTCCTCTGAACGGCCGGAATTTTACATTCCTGGCCCAGTTGGCTGCTGGAGTCAACACCCCTCAAGCTGACACGCGCGGCAACGCCGCTACCGGCGCTTTCTCGGCCAACGGTCTTCGCCCTGCGCAGAACAATTATTTGCTGGATGGCATCGACAACAACTCGGACACGGTGGACTTCTTGAACGGCACGAACTACGTCGTGCTTCCTCCCGTTGACGCCGTCGAAGAGTTCAAGGTGCAAACCTCGGACTTCAGCGCCGAGTTTGGCCGTTCCGGCGCCGCCGTACTCAACGCCACCATTAAGTCCGGCACCAACGAGTTTCACGGAGACGCATGGGAATTTTTCCGGAACGACCACCTCGATGCCGCCGACTACTTTGAAAACGCAAATGGGGTGCCTAAAGGCGATTTGCAGCAAAACCAATTTGGTTTTACAGCAGGCGGACCGCTCTACATCCCGAAAGTATTTAACGGCAAAAACAAGGTGTTCCTCTTCGGCGACTACCAGGCATTGCGCCGGGTTCAAGGAACGATTCTGAGCGGCGCAGTTCCCACCATGACAGAGCGCGGCGCGCCCAATAGCCCCACCGCCTTCACTCAATTCCAGGATCTCATCATGGCTCAATCGGGCACTGTCACGGACGCCTTGGGGCGCTCAATGCCCGTCGGAACCATCTTGGACCCTGCCACGACGCGGCCGCTGGGCTGCGGCCAGAATGATCCCGTCAGCGGTCTGCCAGACCCAGCTTGCCCGGCGGGCGTGCTTCCCGGAACGACGGTAGCGTATGCCCGCGATCCCTTTGGAACTTGCGCTCCGAGCACGCCTGTCTTCACGCTCACGGGCTGCGACCTCAACAATTTCGCTCTGCCCCAATATGCGGGACGGTTGGATCAAAACGCCATAGCGCTTATGTCCTTGTACCCTCTACCGACAAGCAACAGTCTGGGTAAGCTTTTCAACAACTTCGGCAATTCCCCAAAGCTGTATGAGCACAGCAACTCCTTCGATACCCGGATGGACATCAACTTTAACGAGAAGAACCAACTCTTCTTCCGCTTCAGCTTGGTAGACGATCCACAGTTTATTCCTGGCATTTTCGGAGGCGTAGCGGACGGCGGTGGCTTTCAACAGGGAAATCAGACTGCCATCGCAGAACAGACAGCGATTGGCTACACACACACCTTTTCGCCGACTTTGATTAACGAGGTTCGCGCCGGATTCAATTACCTCCACACGACGCGCGTTTCGCCTTCCGCCAACGACCTGACGGACATTCCTGGGCAGTTTGGCATTCAGGGTGTCCCGCAGGTGGCTTTGAATGGTGGACTTCCCGCTTTTGGAATCAATGGATTGGCTACGCTGGGCAGCAACGCCTTTCTGCCCTCGGACGAAGTTACCTCTACGTTCCAGTTAACCGACAGTGTCACAAAGATTTACGGCAAGCATACGTTCAAAATGGGAATTGAGTGGCAGCACGTCAAGTTCTCGACGCTGCAGCCACCCTGGTCGCGCGGCGAATTTGACTACAACGGCGATTACACCGAAATCCCTGGTCTCGATAGCGGCAACACCGGGCGCGCGGATTTCCTTCTCTCACCCGTCGCTTCGAGCGTGGGCGGAGTGCCTTTCGTCGGAGGCGCGAGCAACGTCGACTTGTCCAACATCTCCCTCACGGATAATGGCAAGAATTATTACGGCGGCTATGTGAATGACGACTGGAAAATCACACGTAAACTCACGCTAAACCTGGGCGTTAGGTACGACTTCTTCGGCTTGGTTTTCGAGCATCACTCCAACCAGGCTAACTTCATCCCCGCTGGTGGGCCGTTTGGACAGGCCGCATACTTATTGCCGGCCTCCACCTCGTGCCAGCCAGGGGTAAACCTCTCTACGAGCTTCACCTCATTGCTGGCGACGCCCCAGGATAATATCCTGTGCGAGAGTACGAATGCCTACGGCGCCGGTCTTGGGCATTCACAGAATAACAATTGGGCTCCCCGCGTCGGTTTCGCCTATCAGCTGACCCCGAAGCTCGTTGTTCGCGGCGGCTTTGGTATGTTTTACAACGGCTTTGAAAACCGCGGGTTTTCACCGAACCTCGGCGAAAACTATCCGTTCCAGTTCAATTTCACTTATTCGTCGCCCAACGACGTTACACCCATTAGTGCAAACACTCCTTTTGCGAACTGTGCAACGACGGCTCCTTTTGGAGGGACTGCAGTCTTTGAGGCCGGGTTCTCTTGCAATTCTCTGACACCACTCGACGTTAATGCGAGCGGCTTGGCGTTGCGAGGCATTCAGTTTGACTATAAGACACCCTATTCCATGGGCGGCAATCTAACCGTCCAATACCAATTGACGCCGTCGATGTCTCTGCAAGCGGGCTATGTGACCTCATTGGCTCGTCACTTGGAGTCGTTTCCAAATGCCAACAACCCCACTTCGATCGCGGCCGTGGGAACAGCTGAGAGCACTCTTGTGCCATTTCCAGATTTCGGATTTGGTTCCAGCTATGCCGCCACGGCCGGTATGAGTGCTTACCATTCGCTCCAGACCAAAATCGAACAGCGGTATGCTAACGGGCTAAACTTCTTGTTCGCCTATACTTACTCGAAGACCATGTCGGATGCCGGGGACTTGCTCAATGGCGGGACAGTGGCAGGTTACCGTGCGCCGTCGGTTCCTGGCCTCGGAATGGCTTTTGACTATGGCTTAGCGAATTTCGACATCCGGAATGTCGTCCACATCAGCGGCGGCTATGAGCTGCCTTTCGGCAAGGGCAAGAAGTTCGCATCCAGCGCATCCGGGGCGATGAACAGGCTTGTGGGCGGCTGGAGCATCAACTGGAGTTCTACATTGCAGGACGGCCAGCCCATTAGCCTTAGCTGCCCCAGCGGCACAGCAGCTTCCTTGGGCTGCGGTGCTCTCTACACTGGACAACCATTGAAGCTTGGATTGCACACTGACGCCAGCGGTAACATAAGCTGGTTTGGAAACCCTGGAGCGTTCACACAACCTTGCATTTTGGGCGCTGCAGCGGCGTCTCAACCAGCAGGATGCGTTACTTTGACTGGTTCTGCCGCCTTAGGCGGAGTTACCCAGGTACCCGGGCCGGGATTTCACAGACTGGACTTTTCCGTCTTCAAGGACATCCCGCTCAGTGAGCGCTTCCGCCTGCAGTTCCGTGCCGAGTTCTTTAACATAACCAACCACCCGAACTTCAACTCACCCGGTTTCGGCGGCAATGGCGTAGTCGCGATCTCTGGATCGACCAACTTCACCAACGCCTCGGCCTTCGGCGAAATTGGTTCCACGCGCGATGCTCCCTACGATCCGCGGCAAATCCAGTTCGCTTTGAAGCTGTATTTCTAACAATTTTGCCACACACCTCCCCGCAGAGTGCTCGTCGAGGGCGCTCTGCGGGGAACCCTTTTTACTCGGTCTTTTCCCGGCTCATCGTGCGGTGGTAGTCTAGGAAAACCGTGTTCATCGGAAGCCGTTCTGCCAAGCCAGTTCTTCTCGTTCTCTTAGCGTACGCGTTCGTGGTGACGGCGGAGGCCAGCCAGGACCAGCGCCTTGATCGTGAGTTCCAGGCCGCGGTCGCTCAATATGACTCGGGGCACTATACCGAAGCTGCCGCAAAGCTTGAGGAACTGGTTAAGCAGGTCCCGGAAAGCTTTGAAGTTCACGAACTTTTGGGCTTGGTTTACTCCGCGCAATCCCAAGACGCCAATGCCAACGCTCACCTTGAGAAAGCCGTCCGGCTGAACCCCCGCTCCGCCCCAGCGCGGACCAATCTTGCCGCCAACCTCGTCCGTTTGGGGAGGCTCGAGGGCGCCGGAGAGCAGTTCAAGAAGGCCGTCGAGCTTGAGCCGCAAAACTTCGACACCAATCACAACCTCGGCGAGTTCTACGTCCAAGCTAAGAGAATCGCCGATGCCGTGCCCTATCTGGAGCGTGCCCAGCGCATCGACCCATCCTCGTATGACAATGGTTACGACCTGTCGCTCGCTTACCTTATCTCGGGGCGTCTCTCCGATGCTCGGCGGCAAGTCCAGGAACTGCAGAAAGTGAAAAACACAGCCGAGTTGCACAACCTGCTGGGAGAGGTGGAAGAAAAGGATGGGAAATTCGTCCCGGCCGCCAACGAATACGAACTCGCCGCGCACGCCGATCCCAGCGAGAGCAATCTTTTTGATTGGGGCAGCGAGCTCTTGCTTCACCGCACGCTCGGACCATCTATCGAAGTCTTTCAGGACGCCGCTCAGCGCTATCCAGCGTCGCAGCGGGTGGCCATCGGCCTAGGGATGGCTCTTTACGCGCACGGAAACTATGATGAGGCCGTCAAATCGCTGCTCCGCGCGGCTGATCTAAACCCTTCGGATCCCAGCTGCTACCTCTTTCTGTCACGTGCTTACGATAGTTCGCCGGGGCAGGCCGACGAGGTCATCCAGCGATTCCGCCGCTATTCCGAACTACAGCCGCGGAATGGTCAGGCCCTTTACTACTACGCGATGAGCTTGTGGAAGGGGAAGCGAGCGCAGGACCCGACACTGGATCTCCATCAAATCGAGACTCTTCTCAAGAACTCCATCGAGCTCGATCCCAAGCTGGCTGAATCGCACCTGCAGCTTGGCAATCTTTACTCCGACCAGAGCAAGTATCCTGAGGCCATCCCCGAGTATGTGAGGGCACTAGCACTTGATCCCGATCTTGGCGATGCTCACTACCGCCTGGGTCAGGCGTATGTCCGGACGGGGCAGAAGGGGCCGGCTCAGGCGCAGATTGAGATCTATCAAAAGCTCCGCGAACAGCACCTGGCAGATATCGAGAAGCAAAGGGCGGAGATTCGTCAATTTGTCTATGCGGCCAAGGACAGCCCGTCCGGCAAGCCATGATTGCCTGAGGCGATTGCCACCTGGCTGCGGCGGGGAAATTATGGTCAGCGGCGCAGCTTCGCGCTATTGCTTGACTTCATGGGGGGCACGGCGTAGCTTACGCTAAGCATTGCGTTTACAATGACCTACCACATCTCATTACGGTACAAGACGGCGCGAATTCTGGGTCGTTTCTCCAGTTCCGGGTCCAATGAGAGCGCCTCAAATCCCTTGGAGATCGCCAGACAATTAAGCGTATCCCGCCGGGAGTTCTTGCGCAGCGCCACCGGGGTCACACTGGGCGGCAGCCTGCTCGGGTCGGGGCTGCTCGTCCGTGCCGGGGTTCCTCAAAAGAGAAGGAAAGTGGTCGTCATCACCTTCGGGGGAGGCGCGCGCGATCAGGAAACGTTTGCGCCGGAGGGACAAGAAAATATCCCGCATCTGATGCGGGAGCTGATTCCGCAATCCACTTTTTTCACGCAGGTCATTAACCGTGGAATCCTTGGGCATTACGTGGCGACGGCGAGTCTGGCCACCGGGGTCTATGAAACCGTAAACAACTTTGCGTCACTCCCTCCCGAACACCCGACGGCATTTGAGTATTTTCGCAAGGATCTAAAGCGCCCCGCGTCCGACGCGTGGGTGGTAGCACCGAGCAATGGTTTCAATCGCATCGGGGAGAGCAACAATCGCTCCTACGGTCCAGGTTTTGGGGCCGGGGTTATTTTGCCCAAGCATTTGTTGACTGCGGCAACCTCAGGCGGCGCGGATTTCGAACATTTGTTGCGCGACAACTACGAGACGCCGTTTTACACGCCAGAGCTCGGCGGCAGCGAATTTGAATTGCAACAATTGCAGAAACTTTTGAAGCTCTCCGTGGACGACTTCAAAAAGCATGCACGCACTCTTTCGAGTCCCGATGAACTCTCCGTCTACATCACACGCCAGCTGATGCAGCAGCTCGCTCCAAGCCTTTTGTGGATCACGTTACACGACATCGATATCGCGCATGCGGGTGCCTATTCGCTCTATATCGAAGGCATTCGCCGCACAGACCGGCTTTGCGCTGAGCTTTGGAAGACGATTCAGACCGAGCCAGAGTACGCCGGCAACACTACTCTTTTCATCCTGCCGGATTTTGGCCGCGACTCCGATGAGGATTCGGGCGGCAATGGATTTCAGCATCACCGCACTGGCGATGCGCTTTCTCGCACAACGTGGATGATGGCCATGGGAGCGGGTGTTCGCGAAGGCGTAGTTATCGATCGCCCGCTGGATTCAACCGATCTTGTGCCGTCGATCGGGTCGATCCTTGGGTTCAATGCGTCGCAGGCGCAGGGCAAACCCATCGTCGAGATTGCGTAACTCCATGCTGCCCGCCGACCTCAAACCCGAGCAATTCACCGGCTACCCTCCGGAAGCGAGAAAATTAGTCATCCATGATCTCGCCGCGCTGCAACGGCTACCGTTGAGCTTTTTGCCGAGCTTGTTGCGAGAGGTAATCGACTACGATTTCAAATTTCCAGCGGAGCGCAAAGCGCTCGAGCGGGAACTGGCGAATCTGAGCGCGCTTTCGCCGGAACAAAAAAAGGACTGGTTTGGAGGATTCGAGCAAATCCACCTTTCCAGGCCGCTCGAACAATTCGATTGGGTTAATGCGCCGGCGCAGTTTGTCGAGCAGCTCTCGGCGTATCTTTGGACTACGCACCAACTGGACGCTTTTCGCGTGGCGGCGCTCGCATACGCGGAACGCTTGCGGGCGGCTGCACCACCGGAACCGCCATCGATGCCCCGGCTGGGGATTACCGTCATCGGGCAGGGCGTCACCACGTCTCCAGAGCCGCTGTTTCGCAAGCTGCGTCCGCACGGCGTGCATTACAGCCGAGTCCAGCCGGAAAATGGGTTGAAGCAGATAGTCGACGCGGTGGACGCTCGAGCCAAGGCGCACCCTGTCGCTTATGGCCACTGGTATATTGACGGCGGGCAAGTAGCCGACCATGACCCTGCACTTGTATGCGTTTCTTATCACGCGCTGGAGCCGGTGCGCGTAGCCTTGTCGAGCAAAATACGCGTGGAAATCGAACGGCCCGGCATGGGGCCGGAGACGTTGCGAACTTTGCTCGCGCAAATGCGGCCTGCGGATCTTGGTCTCGATCAGGGCGCAGTGCTGGATCGATTTCAGCTCAAGCTGCTGACGGAAGGATCGGGAACACAGATTTTCAGCACGACTTTTGCGCAATGGTCGGCTCGCGAGGCGCTGCGCCGCGCGCAGCCACTCACCCTTCTGGTCCGCTTCGCCCCGCGACAGCGGCAGAAGCCGATGAACGAAATGCTTTCTGGAACGGAAAGCCGCGCGGAACTCGATCCGATGGGGTCGTTGGTAGATGCGGATATCGGAGCGTATTACAACTGGTTGAATCAGCAACGCCTGACGGGAGCGGAGCAATCCTCGTTTCTGGTGTGGTTTGAGAATCACAGCGAAGCGGTGGCCATTGGGCCTTCGATGCCCAGGGGAACCGAATCGACAGCGGTGGCCGATCTGCAAAGACTGATTTCCTGGATGACCTGAGAATTCTCGAAATACAAAGAGGAGGAGAGAGGAATGGGCAAAATTTGGTGGCAACCGTGGTTAAACGCTTCATTGTGCGAATTGGGAAAAGTAGTGGAAAGAGGTTTTCCTGGCGGATGCTTCACAAACTGCGCTCGCCAGAATTCGGCGTTCTCCGGTACACTTTGGGGGATTACACATGACTAAACTATCGCGGCGCACGATGTTGAAGACTGCTATTTCGGGAGCCACCGTGGCTTCTATCCCATCTTTGTCCTGGCAGGAGCAGAAGGCTCCGATCCCGCGCAAAGGTCATATCAAGCAATCGGTTTCACGATGGTGTTACAAGGGGATTGAACTCGACGATCTCTGCGCCTACGGGGCACAGATTGGTTTGAAGGGCGTCGATCTGCTGAATCCGGATGAATATGGAGTGCCGGCGCGCCATGGTTTGGTTTGCAGCATGGGCTACGCGGACGGCGGCGAAATTGGCAAAGCAATGAACCGCGTCGAAAACCACGCCAAAATCGAGGAAGGATTTCGCAAATATATTCCACTGGCGGCGAAAGCTGGCGTGCCTAACGTGATCACCTTCTCGGGAAACCGTGGAGGCATGTCCGACGAGGAAGGCGCCAAAAACACCATTATTGGGCTCAACCGCGTTAAGAAAATTGGCGAAGACTACGGCGTCACTATCTGTATCGAGCTCCTCAACAGTAAGGTCGACCACAAAGATTACATGTGCGACCACACCGCCTGGGGAGTACAAGTCGTGCAGGCGGTGAACTCGCCGCGCGTCAAACTGCTGTATGACATCTACCACATGCAAATCATGGAAGGCGACTTGGTTCGCACCATTCAGCAGAACATCCAGTGGATTGGTCATTTTCACACGGGCGGTGTTCCCGGCCGGCATGAACTCGACGGCACGCAGGAAGTGCAGTGGGATGGTGTGATGCGCGGAATCGCCGCGACCAACTACCAGGGCTACGTGGCACACGAGTTCGTGCCTTCGCGCGATCCGCTAACTTCGCTGCGGGAAGCGGTAGATTTGTGCGATGTCTAATGTTCGCGCTCGCGAACTCCGCGGATAAGAATTTACACTCTCCTTGCGGAGCTGCATGAATCCATCCGAAATCTTGCGTTTGGGCAGCCTTCGGGACGTCGCGCATTTTCAGGAACATCTAGCGGCGCTGCGTCTAACAATTCCATGCGATAGCGAACTTATTCGTGGAGCAGAGTCTCCGTTGGCGCAGCCAATCGCTCGCGAAGGAATTGCGATTGGCAATTGCTTCACGATTAATCCCATGGAAGGCTGGGATGGAACGCCGGATGGCAATCCCAGCGAACACACGCTTCGCCGATGGCAACGATTCGGGCGTAGTGGTGCAAAGCTAATCTGGGGCGGCGAAGCGGTCGCTGTCTGTCATGAAGGGCGCGCGAATCCGAATCAGCTTTTGGCCGCTTCGCACACGCAAGTAGGTTTGGAGAGATTGAAGGCCGCGCTGATCGCAGAGCATCGCGAGGTTTCTGGATCGGACGCCGACCTCTTGATTGGACTGCAATTGACGCACTCGGGCCGTTACAGCTGCCCAAACAAAAAGGGCAGTACTGAGCCGCGCATTTTATACCGTCATCCGATCTTAGACCGCCGGCTGAATTTGCCGCCGGACTATCCGCTGCTTACCGATGCAGAAATCGAAGTAATCATTGAGCAGTTTCATCACGCCGCGCGCATTGCGAACGATCTCGGCTTTGACTTTGTGGACATTAAACATTGCCATGGTTATCTGGGGCACGAATTTCTCAGCGCGCATACGCGGGAAGGGAAGTACGGCGGAAGTTTCGAGAATCGCACGCGATTTTTGAGGGAAGTGGTGCAAGGGGTACGCGCGAGTGCTCCTGGATTACAAATTGGAGTGCGGCTTTCGGCGTTTGACTCGATTCCCTATTGGCCTGACCCAGCGCGTTCGACACCGGGAAAGTTGGGACCAGGGATTCCGGTGGAACATCAGCATTTGGTTCCCTATCGGTGGGGATTTGGTGTCGACCAAAACGATCCAACGCAGCCGGATCTGACCGAGACGATGCGATTCTTCTCCTTGTTGGAGGAGTTGAGCATTTGTCTCGCGAATGTTACCGCGGGGAGTCCTTATTATTGTCCGCACATCCAGCGCCCTGCATTTTATCCGCCGTCGGACGGCTATCAGCCGCCAGAAGATCCTCTTGCTGGCGTGGCTCGGCAACTGGAAGCAACGCGGCAACTGAAACAGCGTTTTCCAAAGCTTGTTATTGTTGGAACCGCATATAGTTATTTGCAGGATTTTCTTCCGAACGTGGCGCAAGCGGCGGTGCGCTTGGGTTGGGTGGATTCGATCGGGCTGGGACGCATGGTGCTCAGCTATCCGGAGATGCTTGCGGATGTAGTGGCAGGCCGGACGTTTCAGCACAAGCTTGTTTGCAGAACGTTCAGCGATTGCACGACGGCTCCACGCAACGGATTGCCATCGGGGTGCTATCCGCTGGACATGTATTACAAAAAGTCTGCGTCAGCAGAACTTCTCAAAATTGCGAAGGCACGCCGATAGCGTTGGAGTTCGCGAAGAGAAGACAGGAAAATTCCAGGATGACGATCAAAACCATCGAAGGGCGGCGAAAACCCAATCGTGAAGTACAGGGAATTGCCGCTGCGCTTCTGCCGTACGAGACGAATGGGAAAGTGGCTGTCGCAGCGTTTCAGCGCCATCTCGTGGCCACGCACCGCGCTGGATTGCTGAATGCGGTCAACATGGATACGGGTTACGTAAATTATCTGAGCGAAGCGGAAAAACTCGAAGTGCTCGGCTGGACGCGGGAAGCACTGGGCAAAGATGTGCCATTTGTTGCCGGCGCATATATCGAAGGACGAGACAGCGATGTTGTTTCGCTGTACAGGCAGCAGATGGACGCGATCGCCAAGCTGGGTGGAATACCCATCTTGTTTCAAACGGCGCGGCTACACGGAAAAGGTTCGCAAGAAAAAGTAGCGGCGTATAAAGACGCGTGCTGCGGGTACCCGCACGTGCTCGGTTTTGAACTGGGGCGCATGTTCGCGCCGAACGGTGAGATCTTCGATGAAGATACGGTACGGGGGTTGATGGATATCCCCGAACTGAAAGGGATGAAACATTCCTCGTTGGACCGGCTTGTGGAGCTTGAACGGCTAGCACTGCGCGATGCGCGGCGCCCAGATTTTCGCATCTACACCGGAAACGATCTGGGCATCAACATGATTGAATATGGTTCCGACTATTTGTTGGGACTTGCAACCTTTGCGCCGGAAAAGTTTGCCGAACGGGATCGCCTTTGGAAAACAGGAGACGAGGCCTATTACGCTCTGTCTGATGCGCTGCAGTATCTAGGGAATGTTGCTTTCCGCGAGCCCGTTCCTGCATACAAGCATTCGGCAGCGGCGTTTTTGCACTTGACGGGGCGAATTCCAACAATGCTGACGCATCTGAAGAGTCCGAAGCGGCCTTCGTGGGAACCTGAAATGTTGCGGTCTTGCGCGCAGCGACTAGGTCTGGCGTGATCCTGCTATGGAGTCGCGCTCCTTTTTAGCAGGATTTCTTGAGCGGCGAATTCCCACACATGAGCCGGTCGAACCGACGGATTACCAGAAGCTCTTCTCGAATAAACGGATGAGAGAGTCAGTCAGAGGAGTTGGCCGACAGCGCAAGAAAACGTCCGAATGCTTCTTCCCACCGATCCGTATTCTTGGGTTCAAAAACTCGCGCAGGAAAACTCGTCGAGATATGATTGCGAGCTTCGCTGAGCGTGGCTACCGCTCCCGTCGCCACCATTTGCATGGCAAGATTCCCGAGTGCTGTCGCTTCGACCGGGCCGGCAAGCACGCGCCGCCCCGTGGCATCGGCGGTAAACTGGTTGAGCAGATCGATCCGAGAACCTCCGCCAACGATGCGGATCTCCTGAAACTTTGTTTCCGCCAGGCGCTCCAGCGATTCCAATACCTGGCGATACTTCAGCGCGAGACTTTCCAAGATTGCCCGCGTGACCTGGCCCGGTCCGGTGGGTTTTGCTTGGCCGCTCCATGTGCAGAATTCCGCGATCGCCGTCGGCATGTGCTGTGGCAGAACGAAAGATCTGTCATCTGGATCGATCAAGTATTGCAGGGGCGGCTCGGCGGCGGCTTGCGCAAGCAGTTCCCGATACTCCGTTGACTTCCCTTCACTCTGCCAATCCTTGCGGCACCGCTCGAGGAGCCACAGTCCGCAAATGTTTTTCAGCAGCCGCACAGTTCCGCCAACGCCGCCTTCGTTCGTGAAATTAAGCTGGCGCGCTTCCTCCGTGACGATTGGGTCGCGCAGTTCCGTTCCTAGCAGCGACCATGTGCCCGAGCTAATCAGGGCCACGTTTTTTCCGGAGAGTACTGCTGCAAATGCAGAACCGGTGTCGTGGCAGGCGGGAGCAATCACAGAGGTGCATGCCAGCGCATCATTACCTTCGGACAATTCTGGAAGCAGCTTCCCCAAGATTGTGCCCGCTTCCACGAGAGGCGGAAGCATGTGAGTAGGGATTCCGAGCCTGTGCAAAATGTCCGTGGACCATTCTCGTTTATGCACATCAAGGAATTGCGTTGTGGATGCGTTGCTGCGCTCGCAAACGATTTTCCCGGTCAGCCAGAAATTGAACAAATCCGGAACGGTCAAAAAGTGCTCGGCAATTTCAAGCATGCGCGGTGTCAGCTGTTGAGTCGCATACAGCTGATACAAAGTATTAAAGGGGAGAAATTGGATGCCCGTCGTGTTGTAGATCATTTCCGGGGGCAGAATGGCTAGCACGCGATCCATCACCCCTTCGGTCCTTGTGTCGCGATAGTGAAATGGATTCTCAAATAGCGCGCCGTTCTTGGCGAGAAGTGCGTAGTCCACGCCCCACGTATCCACTCCGATTCCATCCAGGTGTTCGACGTCCCGCGCGCCGATGGAACTCAGTATCATTTTCATTTCGCGCCACAAGCGCGGAACGTCCCAGCGCAAGCCGCCGTTTTCGATCAAGGGCTCGTTGCGGAATCGGCCAATCTCCTCGATGGACAAATGTCCCGAGTGAAATCGCCCCAGGATGCCGCGGCCGCTCTCGGCGCCCAGATCGAATGCGAGATATGTGGATCCGCCAGATGGTTGCGACATATTTTTCAGGAGAGAGCCTGTGGTCTCGCAGCGTTACGCGTAGCTCGACACCGACGCAGCATTTCGCTTGCCCCGCACTTCGGTGATTCGTTCGAGATAGCCGCTCTTTCGAAACGCATCCATGGGATCTTCAGGCAAACCGTGGGAGCGGGACCATTCGCGAATCGCGGGCCGGACATCCGTCGAGAAAGCTTCCTTGAGACAGACCTCCGCGTCCACCAGCGCGCATTTCGCCTGGCACGCGGTCAGCTTCTCGTGATCTACAATCGCCGCCTTGGCATAGAGTTCTTGCGCGGTGGTCACCGTCTGAATCATCGCTTCGATCTTGCCCTTCAGATTGTGGCTCTGGTCAATCATGTACGCGACGTCCGCGCGTTTGCCGGTCTCCCATTCAAAATAGAAGATTTCATGGAAGATTCTGAAAATCTGATATGGATCGATCGAGCCAAGTGTCAGGTCGTCGTCGGCGTAGCGGCGGTCGTTAAAATGAAACCCGCCAAGCATGTCGTCGGCGAGCAGCCAGGCCACGATTTGCTCAATGTTTTGGCCCTGGTAGTGGTGGCCGGTGTCCACCAGCACTTTGGCTTTCGGCCCGGCCTTTTTTGCAAGCAACAAGGCCATGCCCCAGTCGGCGATGTCCGTGTGATAGAAGGCTGGCTCGAACGGCTTATATTCGACTAGCATTCGCTGATTGGGGGCGAGTCGCTCGTGTAGCTTCGCCAAGCTTTCTTCAAACCATTTTCGCCGCAGTCGAATATTTGCGGTCCCTGGATAGTTGGAACCATCCGCAAACCAGAGAGAAATGTCGCGGCTGCCGAGTTGCTTCGCCAAGTCAGCGCTTTCAAGAAGGTGAGCCATAGCAGCAGTGCGCGCGGCGGCGTCCGGACTGCCCACGGAACCGTGCTTGTAGAGTTGATCCTGAAATACGTTTGGGTTGATCGAACCTGGGCGCACTCGAACTTTCTTGGCGAGAGCGTTGATATTCGGGACACCGTCTACACCTTCGGGCAAGTCCCACAGAACGTGCAAGGCAATGGTGGGGCAAACTCCCGTCAGTCGATGAACCTCGCCTGCATCGCTGAATTTTTCCTCGACCGTTGCCGCCGCAGCCGCTTGCAGAAACTTACCGAATCGTGTTCCGGTATTCGCAAAGCCCCAGGACGGCAATTCAATCTGAAATGAGTCCAGCGCGGATGCAATAAGTTCCTCTGTTTTGGCCCGTGGGGTCATCCTCGTTGGTCTCCTATGCGCCCTAGCTTAATCATCCATCGCGATGCTATTCCCTTTTTGTAGCGATGTCCATTTGTGAACGCCAAAGCTTCGCTTGGTACTCTTCGACGATCAGGATAGGATGCCGCGGGCTGGAGAATTGAAGAAGAAAGAGGAAACATGAATTCGACTAAGACATTCTCCTTGTCGAAACGCGCAGGTTCAAAAACATCCAAGAGAATGTCCAAGTTAGCGATTGTGCTTTTGGGGCTGGCAACGGGGTTTAGCGTGGTTTTGGCCGCTACTCCCGCGGCAGCACAAAATAAATATGACGATCCACAGGGACGCTATCACTGGCAGGTACCGGCCGGATGGAACCTGCAGGTACATGGCAATGCCCCTGGGGCGCGTGACGGATCGGCGTTTACCGGAATTGTTTTCAGCGAGCTTCCGAACGCGCGCGCGGCTGCGGACAGCGTTGCCGGGGATTTCCGGCAGCACTGGACGAATTACCGGGAGATTCGGAGAGGAGAATCGACTCTCGGAGGGAAAGCTGCATCGGCGGTGGCTGGAGTGGGAACCGATGAGCACGGAGTAGCGACCTATTTCCAAGTGCTGGCCGTTTCCTTAGGCGGCCAATCGCTGATGGTTATTACGACGGTGCCGCAAAAAGATTATGACTCGCTGAAGGACGCGATGGGGCAGGTGGAGGCGGGTATTAGTTTCGGAGGAGCCTCACCAGGTCCAACAGGTAGTGCCGCGGACAATTCGAACGCTGCGCGGCAAAAAGCTACGCAGGATAGTAGAGAAGCAAGTGCACAACGGCAATCCGATGCCTTCTCCGCGGCCATGAATGGGGATGACTCACACAAGAGTACGGCTCCCACCACCAGGCCTCCTGATAACGGCAGCGGCAGTTTGCCTGGGAATGTTGCGCAGGTGCATCGAAGCGGTGGAGCTGTTGGAAATCAGCCTGGGTCTTCGAAAGCTTACATTCGAATGAAAATGGTTCGCGTGATGGACCAGACCGGTTTTGGACAGCCCGTGGAGGCGTACCGGATGCTGATTCCGTCCGACTGGAAAATCGAGAGCCAGGTGCAGTGGTTGGTGCAGAATATGCGGTGTCCCTCAAACGTTGTCCAGGTGAACTACCGCATTAGTAGCCCGGATGGAGCCATTACGTTCGAGCGCTTTCCCGACTATGCGTGGAAATGGTACGACGACCCAATGGCGCGTCGGGCGCAGCAGAACGGCTCGGCGATGAACATGGCGTGCGACGTGGCTCCCATCTTGAATGCGACGGACTACATCGCGCAGACTTTGCTGCCACGCATCCGGCAAGGAGTCCGGCCAAGCGGCGGCCAGGAGTTGCCGGACGTATCGCGCGATCAGACAGAGTTTTACAGGCAAGTGTTCCAACAGATGGCACAAGCCGGAATGCTCAACGGTTTACAGGTGGATTCAGGCCGTGTGAGCTTGGAATATTCATCGCACGGCCAAGCGTACGAAGAGACGCTTCTGGGAAACATCCTGACTTTATCGGCACCGATGCAGTCGCCTTCGGCAATGATGAACGGCGGGCAGGGTATGTCGCACGATTACAGTGTGATGACTGTGGGGATGTACAGCGTGCGCGCACCGCAGGAACAGATGCAAGCGGCGAACAGGCTTGCGGGATTGATTATGGCCACGACGCGGACGAATCCGCGGTGGGAAGACGCAGTGCGGGCCGTGATTCAAGGTTTATATGCGCAGCAAAGCCAGGGCGCAGTGGACCGTTCCAGGGTTTGGCAGAATTATGCGAACGAAACCAACCAAATGATCGTGCAGCGATACGAGAAACAGCAGGAATCGCAGGACCACCTCGCGCGTTCGTACGACCAGGGGCTGCGGGGCGTGCAGAACTATCTCGATCCTGGCACGCAGGAACAAGTAGAATTGGCCGGCGGCTACGGGCAGGCGTGGTCCAATGGGCAGAGCGAATATATTTTGAGCAATGACAGGAATTTCGATCCGAATCAAGTGTTGCGAGAGAATTGGCGGGAGATGAAGCCGCTGCACGATTGAACTGCGCCCGTACGCCGGAAAAAATTGGAATGCGGCCGCTTGAGTGCCGTGGAGTCTTGAATGAATCATAAACGCAAACGTCCGAAGAACAGGCGCAGGGGCTGCCTAATGTGCAAGCCGCATAAAATGAATGGCGTGGTTAAGACTTATCATATTCGCGGATTCAAAACGCGGACGGACAGAAATCAGTTGAAACAAATTACGACTGACGATTAGCTTCACGCCTCAAAACAACCGCCAAGCGCCGCGCCAGCCCTCAGTCTTCCCCATAGAGTTCTAATTTGATTCCCATTGACCTAGCTACGCGAATGTAGCAAAATCCCGCGTCATAAATAGGTGGTTCCGTTCGCCGTTCGGTGTCCACGTGGCCGCGCAAGATAGCAGTGGTTGTCCCCGTTTGTGCATTAGTACTGCTCTTAGTGTGAGAACCCCACGCTGGACCCGTCGCGAAAAAGTGAAACATTCACTACCCGGCCCTGAACGCTTTACCTGGAAGCACTGGAGAAAAAAGTGGAATCTCGAGTCCTGATCAAGAACGACATGAAATTCAAAGGTGGCCAGACTGAGGCCTTCGACTCAAACAAGTCTCGCGAGCTGATTATCGGACGAGACCCGTCCTGCGATATCAAGTTTGATCCTAACGATGACTTGGTCAGCCGGCGCCACGCAAAGATCACAAGGGTCAGTGAAGTCCCCGAATACACCATCGCGGATCTCGGCAGCCGCAATGGAACGCTGGTCAACAAAAAGCGTATCTTCGAGCCGACGCGGCTCAATTGCGGCGATCTGGTGCAATTGGGCCCAGATGGTCCGCAATTTGAGTTCGACCTTGATCCACGGCCGGCTGGCATGATGAAGCCCACCCGCCTGTCCGATGTCGCGATGGGGGCAGGCACGACTTTGGCTGCGACGCGAGAATCGGCACAACCCATGGCTCCCACCCGCCAGTCACCCAATGCGGGAGCGAGCGCAGCCTCGGGCGAGCGCGCTTCGATCGGCAAGGCCACGGTCGAACGGATGATCAGTCAAACCAAGTCTCAGAATCGAACACTGGCTTACGTGATTGCGGCTGGGCTCATCCTTATCATAGGTGGGGTTTCCTGGTGGCTGTACGCGACGCGACCCAAACCTGTTGACGAAGGCGGAGTCGCTGCAAGAATTAAGGAAGGGCTTCCCATGCCGCCGGCAGCGATTGCGCAGTCCAATACCGAGGCCGTCGTGTTCATGGAAGTAGGCTGGAAGCTAATTTTCACGGAGTCAGGCAAAGAGCTCTATCAGGTGCTTATCCCGAACAGAGTAAAAGTCCCCGATACAAAGGACAAGTACAGAGAGATTATCCCGGGGGCCGATGATTACCTGCCAGCGTTCTTCGCCGAAGAGGGCAAGGCAGAACCATGGCTTTCAACGGACGACAAGACGGCCGATAAGAGGCACGATAATGCGCCCATCGGCGGCCGCCATAGCGGTAGCGGCTTTGTGGTGAGCAACGACGGCTACATCCTTACGAACCGCCACGTGGCGGCTACATGGTTCACGGAATATCATTTTCCTGAGCAATATGGCCTGCTAATCGGCGAGGATGAAAGCGGTAAGGGATTAAAACTGACCCCCATCAACATAAAGCAAAGCGTCTCCTGGGTTCCCGCCTACGCTAAGTTGATCAGCACCTCCGCCGAGAACCTATCGACTCTCGAAACCATGCCGAAGTTTCAAGGCAGGGGGAAAGTGATTGAAGGTCGCAACGACTATCTGGACGTGACTTTTCCAAAGAACCGGATTCGCATTCCCGCGAAGCTGGTACGCACCTCCGATCGCAATGACGTCGCGATGGTCAAAATCGACACACCCTCGACGCTCAAGAAAGCCGAGTTAAACGATAACTACGATTCGATCAAGGTCGGCGATCCCGTGGTCACTTTGGGGTACCCCGGCGTGTCCGAGGCCGTCTATGGCGTTGCCGCGTCGCATGACGTATTTAACTCACAGATAAGCGTCAAGGAAATACCCGACCCCACGCTCTCGGTCGGGAATATAGGCCGCGTTTTGCGCGGTGCCACGGGGCTGGATCAGTCGAAGGTCTTCCAGGGCGACTACTATCAGTTGACCATCAACTCGACGGGCGCGGGCAACAGTGGCGGCCCGGTGTTCGACGAGCGAGGCCGAGTTATAGCCATTTTCACGCTGGGCAGAACACTCGATGTTTCGATCAGCGGTGCAATCCCCATCCGCTATGGGCTGGAGCTGATGACGGTGAAAGCAATGGAAGCCAGGTAGAGCTCTGGTGCGAGGGGATGCCGCATTATGGCGTCGCTGCGGAATGCATTGATCGGGGAATACCGTGTAGGTGAGCTTCTGGGCGCCGGCGGGATGGGTGAAGTCTATCAGGCGACACACACTCATCTCGGGCGTGTGATAGCCATCAAAGTGCTGACCGGTGGAGGAAGTGACGCGGCCACCGTGAAGCGTTTTTACGGCGAAGCAAATATCCAAGCGAGCTTACGGCATCCCGGAGTTGCCGAGTACCTGGGCTTCTACGAGTACCAAGGCCGTCCCTGCATCCTGATGGAGTATGTGGACGGTGAAACCCTCCTCAGCATTCTGGAACGCAGGGGAGCGATGCCAGCGAACGAGGCGCTTAAAATCGCTCGAGCCATAGTGGCCGTTGTGGCGCACTTTCACAAACAGGGTGTTCTGCATCGAGACATCAAGAGCAGCAACATCAAAATATGCTCCGATGGCCGAGTGAAGGTGCTGGACTTCGGCATCGCCCGCCTTCAGTCGACAAAAAGCTTAACCAGTACGGGCATGGTTGTGGGCACTCCCGGAATGCTCGCTCCCGAACAGGTAAATGGACAAACGCTCTCGCCGGCGACCGACGTTTGGCAACTGGGTGTGATGCTCTACGAAATGCTGACCGGGCGGTTGCCTTTCGAGGCGGACAATACGACTGAGCTGTACGCCCGGATTGTGAACGCGAAGTACGCGCCAATTTCCGTACTCCAGCCATCGCAACCTCCAGGTTTCGAAAAAATCGTCAATCGCTGCCTTCAGAAAGAACCGACCAGGCGCTTTGCATCGGGCAGAGAATTGCTCGTTGCCCTCGATGCCCTGGATGGACGACGTCCAGCCGAACGCACGCCAGCTGTCGAGCCAAAACCACCGGTGGATTCTAAACCTCCCTTTCCGTTTCGATGGTTGGCAGCCGGTGCCGGAGGCGCGGTATTGGTTGCCTTGATCGTTGCGGGCGTGATGCACTGGTTCGGCTCCTCACCGGAAAATCTCTCCGCGTCGTCGTGCGTGCAAGCTTCTTCAACTTCGGAAACTCCTGGTGAAGAGACGAGAACTGTAACTTTGTATACCGTTGGAGTCTCCGCCCAGGTTTTCTGCGGCGGCCAATTGGTAGGCATGACCCCGTATCCGCTCAAGGTGAAGATCGGTGATAAAGTGAGCGTCGTTCTGCGCAGCGAGGGTTACAAGCCGAAAGATGTGAGCTTCCACGTGACGGAGCGCTCGGAATACGAAGAATCCATGGATCGTGTAGGAGAGCCCTGATTGTCCTGGCTATCGAAATGGCGCAAGAAAGAGGTAGTGAAGACGGCAGACCCTGCTCCGCTGCCAGAGCGAGACGTGGCTTTGCTTAGTGATGTAGGCTGTCACCGGCCAATCAATCAAGATTCCGGCGAGATTGTTGACGTCGCGAACCGCGGCACTGAGAGCGGTGGACTCCTGGTCGTCGTCGCTGACGGCATGGGTGGACACAAGGCGGGCGAAGTTGCAAGCCAAACCGCGGTAAAGACGATCGTGGAAGTTTATCAGCGCACCAAGGGCACTCCGGGCGAAGCGCTTGACGAGGCGTTCCATGTGGCGCATAAGATCATTCTTAAATTGTCTACGGAGCATCAGGACATGGCTGGTATGGGCACTACTTGCACGGCCCTCGCGATCGTCGGGAACGAGGCGTGGGCCGCTCACGTGGGCGATAGCCGCTTGTACCTTGTGCGCGGCGACGACATTTATCAGCTCTCCGAAGACCACACAGTGATTAGAGATTTGGTTCGGCAGGGATTGATGACACGCGAAGAGGCCGAGCATCACGAAGATCGCAACGTTTTGCTATGCGCCATGGGAACTAAGCCGGATCTAATCATGATGAGGTGGCCCGAGCCCATGGATGTGAGGCAAGGAGATGTGTTTTTACTTTGTTCGGACGGTCTGCACGACTTGGTGAAAGATGCGGAGATGATGGCGGTCGTGAAGGGCTCATCATCGAAAGATGCTTGCCGCAAGCTTATTCAGATGGCCAAAGAGCGCGGCGGTTATGACAATATTACGGTGGCGGTAGTCGCGATATACTCGACCAAGGGCCTGCCTGAAGTCCTCAAGGACACCCGGCAAGTTGAGGTGGCGAAATGATTGGCAGCACAGTCCAGAAGTACCGCATCGTGCGGGAATTGGGTTCGGGTGCGATGGGTGCTGTTTATGAAGCTGTGGATACTCTGACCGAGCGGCCAGTGGCCATGAAGGTCCTGCGAGCTGAACTGGCCCGACAGCCTGAGTTGATCGATCGATTTCGCAGCGAAGCTGTTACCCTCGCGCGTTTGAACCATCCAAACATTGCCATCCTGTACGACTTCTTTTTGGAGAAGGAAGATTATTACATGGCCATGGAGTTCGTCCGCGGCCAGCCGCTCGAATCGGTGATTAGGAGTTCCGGCTGTCTGGATCCCAGGATGGCTGCACGCATCATGTGCCAAGTCCTCGATGGGTTGGGGCATGCTCACAGCATGGGTGTGCTGCATCGCGACATCAAGCCGGCCAATATCATGGTAACCAGCGACGGGCGCGTGAAGGTTACCGATTTTGGCATCGCGCGAGTTCTTGGCTCTTCGCGCATGACGCGCACCGGCCGCATCATCGGCACGCTTGAATATATTGCGCCGGAGCGCATCCGCGGCGATGAGTCTGATCCGCGTTCTGACCTCTATTCCGCGGGAGTGGTGCTCTACGAGATGCTCACGGGCAAGCTCCCCTTCACGGCTCAGACGGATTTCGCGCTAATCAAGGCTCATCTCGAAGAGGACCCACCCCCACTCACAGGAGTGCTTGGGACCGATTCGGCGGCGGAGTGGGACTTCGTTGTGCGCAAGGCCATGGCAAAATCCTCTCAAGAACGATTCCAGACAGCAGAGGAATTTCGCGACGGGTTACCGGTCTTTGCGACGGCGGCGCAAGGGAACAGCAGTTCGCCAGGAATGTATTTGAAACCCACGCGGCTTGCCGGAACCGTACCATCCGAGACTAATTTCGAGACCAAGCAACAACCGGGCGCGGGGACAGCAGGTTGGCAAGCCGAATCGGCCACCAATGCAGCTCGCGTTCCACAAAAGCTGCCGCCGATGGCACTAATCCTTGGTGCCGCAGCTGTTCTGGCTGCCGTTTTGTTAGTCGTCGTGGTAGTCCTGCGGGTGCGCGCCAACAATGCCGCTAGCAGCGGAACGTCCGCTTCCCCGGGGGTTGTCGTCACCCCTGCTCCTCAGTCCGCACCTATAGATCAGCCGAAACAGGATGATGCTTCGGGGGGCGGTCAACAGATAACTCCACTGCCAGCGGCCCCTGGAACAGGTAGCGATCCCGATCTTGGAAAATCCAGCGTCGTCGGGCGCAAGAGTGTTCCAGACGACCGTCGGGGTGCGGCGCTACGCGCACTCGACACCAAAGATTCAAGTGGAAAGAATTCCAAGCGTTCCGCTGCTTTGAAGGCACTTGACCAGTGAACTCGATCTATTCGGTGCTTCCATGAAGGATTCGAACTCGAAGCCAAGCTGGTATTGTGGGGTGCTGGCTGTACTTCTTTGTGCTACGTCGGCGCTTGCGCAGACATCCAAGCCCATCACTTTTACGGGTTTGCTGAACTCGCTGAAAACTCACGGTCTCACGAATGCCGAGCTGACCAAGATAGTTCAATCTCGCGGCGTGGACTTTGCACTTACAACCGACAAAGAGACCGAATTAAAAACCGCCGGCGCGGATGCCGATCTGCTAGCTGCGGTCCGCGGAGGCCAGCGCGGCACTGGGTCCGTGGCGCCCTCGAGCGGAGGCACTCAACCTCCGGCCTCTCCGCCCGCCGTCCCTCCCGCTGCACCCCCGCCAACGCCGCCGGCTTCTCAACCGCCTACAAATAACGACAAGCCTGCCGTACCCGCGAATGCACCCGTCATCACATCGATTCGCGATGTGAAAAGACTCTACATCGAAAAGATGTCGAATGACCTCGATGAATTTATCAAGGCCGAAATCTCGCGTCAGATGCCCGGGCGGTTGCTGGTGGTTCTGAATGCGCAGGATGCCGACGCCATCATGAAAGGCAGCGCCACAAATCGCCAGGGAAGCGTTACCATCATGGACTTGCGGGGCACCGCTGATCTTTGGGTCGGTGAAGCGGGAGATAAAGGGCTGTACCTCACCAAGATTCACGGCGGGGAAAAAAAGGTGGCGGAGAGGCTCGTCAGCGGTCTCAAGAAGGCCATGCTGTAATCAGCAACAAGACTTTTCCGCTAGTCGTTTCCAACTCCTTCTATTTTTGCGGAATGAATGTGACAGCAATTCCACTAAAGCCGAGTGTGAGCACCGTGCCCTCGATGCGCTCGGCCGTTACCGTCTTCAACGTCATGTTCCATTGGCTGAGTGTCCCATTGGCATTTTGCTGCCGCCACTTGCCCTTGTAGACCACGTTTCCTTTCTTGTCCGTAGTCTTCTCCGCCTCAGCGGTTGCCTGAATATCGATACCTTGAAAGTAGATGTGGTCTTGTATTTGCCTGAGGGTAAAATTCTTGTTCAACTGCAGAAGGTTCCATCGCTCCGGTAATGCGGCTGTATTTGCTGGTGCGACGGGCTGCGCGTTGGGCGCGTTTGTGTTCGGTTGATTCAACCGGGCAACCTCGTCCAGGTCTGCCTTGGCTCCCACCTGATCTCCGAGGGCGGTTTTGACCTTTGCGCGTTCGACATAACCGACAATATCGCCGGGTTCGAGCCGGATGAACATGTTCCAGTCGTCGAGTGACGCGGCGTAATTTTTGAGTTGTTCGAAAACAGAAGCGCGATACAAATAACCTTCGGGGCTCCCCGGGAATTGCTGGATCACCTGCCCGAAGTAGTTGATCGCCTCGTCGCCGATTTTCGGCCGGGGCATCGCCACCAGCTGCAGCTGCAATGGCTGTCCCTGCCGCTGGATTTCAAGTTGTACAGCCATGCCCGGGGTTACTTTTTCCGGTGTGATGAACTGATCGACGAAATCCTTGAACGCCACGCCGTTCGCGGACAGCACAACGTCCCCTACCATCAATCCGGCACGCGCCCCGCTTCCCAGCGGCAGAACACCGACGACAATCGCTTGTCCGTTTCGAATCCCCCTGCGGAACCCCATAAAACCAACATGGCCGGCGGCCGGGATATCCAGGCCACCAGCTGCGGACGCTGCCACGACGCTCCCCGGATTTTTCGCGGTAGCCAGGAAGCGCTGCGCTTCAGCGTTCCCGGGGGCAATCTGCAGGGCAATATTGAAATCCACTTCTGCTTTTTTCGGTTGAGCGGCCGCCAAGTAGATTCGTCCACGCAGGATATACGCGTCGGCATCGTCCGGGTCCAGCGCTAGGGATTGGTTCACAACTGGCAGGGCGCTGTTCGCGTCGCGCGCATCAAGCAGCGCTCGCGACGACTTCAAAAGGTTTGCCGCGTTTGTTTTATCCGCTGGCGAAATGGGTGTACTGCGGTAATGCTTCCGCACAGCTTCCAACACTGCAGGTGACGCACCCGCGTTCCGCAGGTCTTCTTCGTCGTCAAAGCCAATGCGAAAATTGACTCCGCGCTGATTGATTAGGTCGATGAGCTCTGTTGGCGCAAGCCCTCCGGTCCCGAGAGCATCGATCAATCCCTTCTTCTTGATGGGGGTGGAATGCTGCTGAGACGCCTGCAGTGGAGCTAGACAGAGCAACAGCAACAAAATCATCATCCACTGTGCCAGTGTTGTTCGCGGCTTCATTCGGAGACACCTGACTCTGCGGCTTGATCCAAAAGCTTGCGCCGGAATCTAGTCGATTGTAATTTCAGTGTCAATGCACAACCTCCCGCGCGGCAAACTTGGGCAAAATCTCTGAGCGAACCTTGAGCTATTCTAACCTTTGTTCTTCTTAAATTGCCGCCTCTGAATTTATTCGAGCTGCGAATACTGCCGCCTCTAGATGAAGCGATTCGCGAGTTTGACGGACCTCCCTGGCGCGCCTCCGGAAGCTCGTCCCACCTGTTTGTTCTGATCCTGGCACTCTCGGGATGGTAGCGTTTGTGTGGCTGGATTAGGCGGTCATTCTGCGAATGATTTTAGAAACCAAGATTCGCTCAGTCCGGGATGCTCATCGGGACGCCGTCCAAGCGGCCAATGGTATTTGCGGTCTGATTCTTTAATAGGAAGATCGTTGATGCACGCAAACCTCATGCGCATCAGGCCATCGTCGTTGAATTCCCAGTTTTCGTTGCCATACGAGCGATACCAATTCCCTGAGTCGTCGTGCCACTCGTAGGCAAAACGCACAGCGATGCGATTTCCAGTGAATGCCCAAAGCTCCTTGATCAGCCGGTAATCCAACTCCTTCGCCCATTTCCGTGTAAGGAAGGCCACGATCTCCTGTCTTCCGGTCACAAACTCAGAACGGTTCCTCCACTTGGAGTCCAGCGCGTAGCCTTGGGAAACTCTGTCGGGGTCGCGCGAATTCCAGCTATCTTCCGCGAGACGAACCTTCTGGGTGGCTGTTTCGAGAGTAAAAGGCGGGACTGGCGGGCGTATTGTCATGGCTGTTTTTCCTCTGTGTGCGCCGAGACTCGTGTTACGCCCCGCGCCGAACTTGCTAAGACTTGGATTCGTTGAGCGAGGGATTTGATGCAAGAAAAAACTCTCCAAAAAGTGAAGCCGGCAGTCTATGTGACGCTGTTTCCGAGCTTTTGCTCCCAGAGACCGTTCCCGTCTACTCGGCCATTCAGAATCTCCTCAGCCGCATCGAGACAGCTCTCTCCATAAACAACGGAACCCGCTACACTCTTCCAAGAGTCTTGCTTGCTGACATTTAAGCCAGCACATCTTTCCCGAGGATCGATATGACAAAAAGCTTTGGCTCACTCGTTTTTACGCCGGCCGTCAAAGCCCTGCAAGAGCGGTATGGGAGTCGCCGGCAGTATGCAAGTCTGGGCAAGGAATCCAATACGCCGGCGCGGCTGGGTCCGGAGGAAAGAGAGTTCCTCAGCGAACGCGATACTTTCTATATGGCGAGTGTCGGCGCGACGGGGTGGCCGTATGTGCAACACCGCGGAGGTCCGAAAGGCTTTCTAAAAGTAATTGATGATCGCACCATCGCTTTCGCTGATTTTCGCGGGAACAAACAGTACGTAAGCACCGGCAATCTGATGACGGATGACCGGGTGGCGCTCATTTTGGTGGATTATCCGAGGCAGTTGCGCCTGAAGATTCTGGGACACGCGGAAATATTCGAAGGCGAACTCGCGAAGGAATGGATTGATAAAGTCCGGGATCGCCAGTACAAAGCGACGATCGAGCGCGTATTCGTGATCAAGGTCGAGGCATTCGATTGGAATTGCCAGCAGCACATCATTCCGCGATTCAGCGAAGAAGAAATTCGCGATGTGTTGGAGCCTGTCGAAAAACAAATGCATCAATTGCAGGAAGACAACAAGAAACTTCGCGAGCAATTAGCCCAACTCGGCAAGAAATAGAGGAAATGTCAGAAATCCATCTGGCGGTTACTCGCGGTTGGTTCGACTTGTTGGCGCTCTGCATAAATGAAGCCGCAGATCATAAGAGCACTTGGGTATCCCCGTTTAGGCTGGTGAGGGCGTGCGGCCTAAACCTTCTCGATGTAAGATGTTGCAGTAGCGTGGGGCCCGTAGCTCAGCGGTTAGAGCAGCGGACTCATAATCCGTTGGTCCCAGGTTCAAATCCTGGCGGGCCCACCAACCACTCGCTGTCCGACCCGGACACATAGGTAACAGAACGTACCGGGACGGGTGGCCCGGACTCTTAGCTATGCGAAGGGCGCCCCATCCTCGGTTTTTGAGGGCGGGTCTTGGGTCTAGACTTTCTACTTCGAAAACGAGGAAATATGGGGACAGGGCGGGTGGGACACCGTCAACTCGCCAAAACGATTCTGCATTTGTCTTTTCTTCTCGGGGTGCCTCACCCCCTCAGGTTTGCTTCGTGAAGGGGTGGGTCTTTCTCTTCCGTTTTTGTCTTGGACTTCCGCACTCGCTTTGTTTTTCTTCGGTTCTTCTTGATCCTCGTTCCTAATCCACCGGATCGATCCTCACCAACCCAGAGTCCCCGTTCGCATAAAACGACCAACTGCTCCACGGCCAATCCTTCGGATGCTGCACTAGTTTCCTCTGTATCGGATTTGCGTGTATGTAGTTCAATTTCTCCTTCTTCTTTTCCGAGCTCCACACGTTAAAATCGTAAAATCTCTTTTGCCAAAATCGCCGCAGTCCGCCCACCTCTCCAGGAAATTTCAGTGATAGCTGTGCCTGGGAACTACGTCTCTTTCTCCCGCGCATCGCTCTCGATACTCTCTGTTTCAACACCTGCACTACCTTCGACGGCGTCCCTTCCTTTGGTTCGCTTATCAACAAGTGCGCATGTTCGGGCATCAACACGTAACCCACCAGCAAGAATCCCTACCGATCCCGCGCTTCTTCGAGCATTTTCACAAACAGATTCCGGGCCCGGACGGTGCCCAAGAGCTTTCTGCGTTCATAAAAGCTAAACGTAATAAAATGCAGGTCGCCCTTTCCGTAGTGGCGTTTCAGGTTTCTCCGCATAGGAGAAGAACCCACCCTTTCTTCCAGAAAGGGTGGGCCACCCTCGTCTCTTCACCCCGCGGTGAAGTACAAAAGTGGTATCCTCTCCTCGTGCGCCGCCGTCAAGCAGAAACTCTCGGAGAATCCAGTGGCCCACCCGCCGCGGAGTGGGATGTCTAGGCGAGCGGCATTTATAACAGCAGTCATTAGCGGAGGAAGACCGTAAATCTCCTGAGCAGCATAGTGTCGGTCGTCCTGATTCTCATCATGTCCGGTTCTTCATCAGAGAAACTCCCCCTAAGAATCATCGGCCATTGGAGCGTTGGAAAACCCTACAACACTCCAGGCCCTATTGGAATTAATGCTGAACAGGAAAAGTTCATTAGCGGACTCCATCTCGTTTATACCGATGACCATCTTCACGTCTGCGGCAAAGATATTCCGGTTCAGCCGATCGAAACAAAGGTATTGACAGATAATGAATTCCTCCAAACTTACGGATTTCTCCCACACGTTATCAGCATGAAGTCGTCACCGATCACCGCTCTCACATTGAATCCTTCCGATGGCATGAATGCATGTGGTGAATATGAAGACCCAGGAGTACATGTGCTAATCGACCCCATCGGCCACACTGTTATGGAGGTGGCGAATGATTACTTTCCATTGAAAAAGGAGTAAGGCGGCGGCTGGAGGCGGGGAAACCGTGGAGAGACGGGACGTTTTCGGGGCCGAGTGGTTCCACGGGAATTATCTCGTTCAACATACCTTTCTTTCGTGCGACGGGTCATTTTACGCTCTGGAACGGAAGCAACGTCGCCGATCCGAAGGAGCCATACCAATTGTGGCCAGCACCGACAAGCATTCTGTTTTGGGGGATAAAATGAAGGTCTTCGTGATCGTCTACGCTTTCGTCGTCTGTTCTTCATTTGGCTTGGCGCAAAATGAGGGATCAAAGACTCTCAGAGAAATCAAAAAATGGCAGCTGAGCACTCCCCATGGGGATGTCAGCCTCAAATTGTCGAGTGCTCCAAACGGAAGCGACAGACACACGGTGCTGTCCTTAGAGCCGATTGGTGATTTTAAGCCTACGACAAGCGAAGAAGCAGAGTTGCTCGGGCGGGTTCTTCACGAGATGTCCTCGCTTCAGTACGATCCGAGCCAGTTGGAGATGATTAGCACATGGTTGCAGAATTCCGAGCTTCAAGAAGGGGTTGCAAATGCAGTATTTCACTCTGGGAAATGGAGATCTTGTGCAGGACGCAAATATTGCTACCAAGCTGAAGGCGTGGCTAATCAATTCCTGACATCTGTTGGCGCATTCAAAGAGTTCGACACAATCTTGCATGAGTATGGGTTAAGAAGGAAAGTAGTTCGGGTAGATGATCTGGCGGTAGGAGAGAAGGCGGGGCAGATTCTCTGACAAGGCATGATTGTCATCTCTATCGAGAAGAAAAAGTGAGCCTGAGGGCGGGTGGCTCGGAGATAGTTTCCAGTCGGTTCTTGCTCGCATTAGAAAATCGCGGAGGGTCCCCGAGGTTCGCTTTTTGAACCTGGGTCTTGGCGTTGCCTTTTTCTTCTCACTCTTTCACGTCGATGGCCACGAGCTTCGTCGCTCTACCACAGTAAACCTCCCAAATGCTCCACGCCCAGTCCCTCGGGTGCTTCACCGGTCAGCAAATCAGCGGATTCGGTGTACGTAATTCAATTGCCCGTCTTCTCGCTCTTGCTGTAGACGTTGAAATCGTAAAATCGCGCCTGCCAAAATGCACTCCGGTTGACCCACCTTTTCGGGTTTGGTCCTCGAAAAGGTGGGTCTTGGTCCTTCTTGAGGAAACCGGGGAAACCGGGGACAGACGGGACGTTTCCTTGCTTTTGAGTTTTTTCCACGGCCATATCAAATTAGTTAGCCCCCATCCAACCCCTTAAAATCCTTCAACTTCTGTTTACGCCGCTTGAATACCGACTCAGTAATTCAAAAAACTATTGACAATCGGTAACTACTCCTACTACCATCTCCCATGGTCGTCGCCAATCCCACCCTGTCCTCTCTTCTCCGGCTCGAACTCCGGATCCTCTCCGCGTTCTGGGCCCTCACCCAGTCTGCTCACGTCGCTCCGCGCCACCCTTTGCAGCAGTCCGTATCAATATCAATCCATCGATCTCACGCCTTCTTTGTTTTCACACTCTTCCGCACTCTTTTGCACCGTCAAAAATGCTATCTCCAGTCGTTTCATGCTCTTCCGCACTCTTTGTACAAAACACCCGGGTGGGGTTTACCCTCGTTCTTCAAATCCGTTTCTGGCTCCAATCACGCTTTCGTCTCTAACTCGCATAGAATCATATTCTTCGCACGGCAATAATATACTTGACTTACCAATCTTTGTGGTGTAGAATTTTTTACATCATGAAGCCTAAAACGCTACGAGAAGCCATGAAGCACTTTAGCAACGAACAGGTCTGCATCGACACGGTAGCGGCCCTCCGCTGGCCCGATGGCCTAGTCTGCCCGACGGTAGACTGTTATTTTGCTTCTTTTTTTTGTTGTCTCTGCTGCGCTGGTTGTGTTGGTTTTGCTATTAGCTGTTCTCGGTCTAGGTTGGCTCGTTTTTTGATGTCTCAGCGATTGGTTTGGTCTAGTTGCTTTCGCGCTCTGGTTGCTCGTTAACTGCTAGTTCGGCTTTAGCTCTTTTGTAGTTAGCTGCGATTTGGGTTTCCTCAGATGTCAGCTTTGTTTGTGTGCCCGTCTCTGCTTTGCTTTGCAGATCGCTCTTTGGTCAGCTAGGTGCTCGGGTAGCGATGTCGAAGTGGACGAGACTTTCGTCGGCGGCAAGGCTCGCAATATGCACGCGGAAAAGCACCACCGGAGAATCACTTCCACTGGCAGTAAAGATAAGACAGCGGTCATGGGGATTCTAGAGCGTGGTGGGGAAGTTCGCGCTACCGTAATTCCTACTCGCCGCAGACATGTTGTAGAAGCGGAGATTCACAGTCACGTCAAGGCGCATTCCGCGATCTATTCTGACAATCTCGCATCTTACGACATGCTAAAGCACCAAAATTTCAAGCATGGTGTTGTGGACCATGCCGAGCGATACGTTGACGGGCGCATCCATACAAATGGCCTAGAGAACTTCTGGAGCCTGACAAAGCGCCAATTGAAGGGCACCTATATCAGCGTGGAACCATTTCACCTGTTCCGCTATTTGGACGAGCAAGTCTACCGCTACAACAATCGCGGTAGCAAAGAGACTCCAGTAAATGATGGACAGAGGTTTCAGAAAGCCTTATCGCAGATTGCGGGAAAGCGGCTCACTTATTCAGAGGTGACTGGTAAGGTGGGGGCTGCGGGTTGCTAATCCTACTCGCTTGCCACGCGGGAAGCGGAAGACTTCTTGATTCTCTTCCGCTTTTCTGCATCGAGCTTAGATTTCAGTTTGGAATGGGGGACAGATAGAACAGTTTTCAAGGCGTCTTCAAATGCCGCGTATTCAAGCGATACGTTCTTGCCGGAAAGTCTCGCGCTACGCGCCACAAACACCTCTCGGAAGAGAGGATGCATTGGTGCGCCCAAAAAGTCAAGAACGAGAATTACTCTCCAAAAAAAGTCTTTCCGAAGTCACTTACGATACTGGACACGATTGCGATGCATTGTCCAAGCGCGTCTTGCACGGGAACTCCATCGGCAGCCAGTCCGGTTTCTGCCAGCTGTATAGAAGTCACCAGTTTTATTTGCACGCGCACTTTTCCTGGAGGATTAGCGAGTCGGAAACGGATAATTTCTGCGCCGTCTATCACGGTCTTCCACTTGGGTTCAGAAATGATTTCATGACACTGCTCTCCGGTAGCGACGACCGTAATAGTGAATTCCACAGGGGCGCATTTCTGGGCTGCGACCACAAGCAAGCGGTGTTTATCGAAGATGTCCAGCTTGTTAAGAATCCAAACGTCGGCTTCTTCCGGAACATCATAAGCGCTGTACGGCTGACACTTCTCGATTTCTGTAAGAGCGGCATCGCTGATGAACGGCTTGAGCAGTTTTTTTACCCGATCATCAAACGTGGCTTTAGTCAGATAGATGGGAAAGAAGGTCTTATCGGCGGCTTCGGTAGAAGTCCCGTTTTTCAATGCGAGCCGGTAAACGAGATGGTCAAGGGCGGAGCGCAGATTGTGGAGGCAGTCTCCAATGACAAGCGGAAGCGTTGGATCGATTGGCTTACACTCTGCAAGCTTAACAACCATTTCCTTCCCGTCAGACTCGTATTCAATGCTGACGGAGTGGTTTGCAGTGGGGTCAGTACCGATGAGCGTAGTCAGGGCCGAGTCGATATCACGGAGATGGTCCTTTGCCCTGCCAATTTTTGCTCTAACACTGGCCAGCTCAGGCGCTTCCATGCCCCATAATAACAAAGGCCGCGTGGTTAGCCAAGTATATTATTGCCCTTCGCACACATATTGACAATCGGTAAATAGTCCTGCTACCATTTCGCATGTTTCGCGTTTACCCTGAGCCTCGAAGGGCCAATCCCACCCTGTCCACTCTTCTCCTTCTCGAACTCCGGATCCTCTCCGCGTTCTGGGCCCTCACCCATCTGCTCACGTCGCTCCGCGCCACCCTTTGCAGCAGTCCGTATCAATATCATCCCATCGATCTTACGCCTTCTTTGTTTTCATACTCTTCCGCACTCTTTTGCACCGTCAAAAATGCTATCTCCAGTCGTTTCATGCTCTTCCGCACTCTTTGTACAAAACACCCGGGTGGGGTTTACCCTCGTTCTTCAAATCCGTTTCTGGCTCCAATCACGCTTTCGTCTCTAACTCGCATAGAATCATATTCTTCGCACACCCCCACTCGTTAACTCCAATGGAATCATATTCTTGCAAAAACAGGGGGGGAGGGGGGCCGCATTCCACCCGCCGAATCGCAAAATCTCTCCGCGCGTCGCATTCACCGCCGCACGTAGCGCCGCGAAAACCCAAGCTTCAGAGCGATTTCGCATGTCGGACGATTCCAATGCGAGCCCCGTTTCTGCAGGGGCGGCTTTTCGGGAAGTGTTCGCCCTGTACGTCGCGCCAGTTAACCGGCATGCGTCACGTTCCAATCGCCGCGTTGTGCCCAACATTGGCGCACGGTACGGTAAATCCAGCACGGCCTCATGCCGTGAGCTCGCTGTTCTTTCCGGTCAAGTTTGGCTGATGGCCTCAGCCGGACGGAGTCTTTCACAGGTCTAACTCATTTGAATAGGAGCTACTCGCAAGATGAAAAGCCTCAATAAGCTGATGTTCGCTGTTTTTGCTGTTCTGCTCTTCGTCCCTGCGTTCATTACTGCAAAGGCGCAGCCTCCGAGAGAGCATCCTGCTTATCTTCACGCTTTGACGGATCTCCGTCACGCTCGCGCTCATCTGCAACGCCCCGATGGCGGGGAATTGCGCGACCAAGAGAAGAAAGCCATTCACGAAATCGATGAAGCCATCAACGAGATCAAGAAAGCTTCCATCGACGACGGCAAGGATATTAACGATCATCCTGTGGTTGACGCCGGCCTCGACTGGCGCGGCCGTCTCCACCGTTCACTTGAGCTCGTCAACAAGGCCCACAACGATGTCGCCCAAGAAGAAGACAACGCGTTCGCCCAGGGGCTTCAACAGCGCGCTCTTGAACATATCGACAAGGCGCACCATCACATCGAGGAAGCGATTCAGATCGTCCAGTAGTTTTGTGTAGTTTCCTTTGCTTCTCAGAACGCCGCGGCCATCTTAAGCTGCGGCGTTCTTTTTTTGCAGAGCGGCCGCAAAGTTTCGCAATGTTATTGCAGCTTTTCGTAGACTGCTCTCGCTTCCGCAAGGCGCTTTAACACGTACTCTTTTTCGGCGGGCGAATTCCAGTCGGGATAATGCGATGTCGTGTCGATCGTCCGGTCAATCCACGCAGCAAAATATTTCGCGTCCACTGGCGAAGCCTGCGGTTTGCCTCCAACCGTCACGTAAACCGGGCTCGTCGTTGCGTACACATAATTGTCCAGCACGGGATATTCGGCGTTGTCGCTCGAAGCCCGCAGTACGCACCATCCGCTTTCTTTCAGCGGAAGCGTGCCTGCGACGTCCGCGGAATCACGCGTACCTTCGAGCTTCAACGTTTGAGCGACTTGCCCGTTGCAGACAACCTCGAAGTGATCGACCGGCACGATCGACCGCAGCTTCGCCGTAAACGGCACCGCAGCCTGGGCGCCATCAAACTTCAGCTCATCACCAACTCTTTGTCCCCCGAGTGTGAATTCGATCAGCGGCCCGTTCGTCGCAAACGTTCGCCCGTTTTTTAAGGAATCCATCCACGCTTGCAAATTGACGGGTCCACTCGGAACCGAGGCGTAGACGCGGTCCATACCCACTTGGCCTCGGATAGGCGCCGCATAGTTCGTTGTTGCATCGGTCCCTGCCCCTGCCGGAAGACGGAACCCAAGGTTCAGCAGCCGGTACCACACCGCGGCGGTCGAGCGGTGATCGCTGAATCCTACAATTTCCATATAGTCGAGCTTGCCGAGCGCCACATCCACCGGCAGTTCATCTGTAATTCTCTCAGGTGGATTGGCAAATGGATTTGGCTCTGCATCAAACGGATGGACCGCTCCCACGAGCGCTCCCTCCGCATGCGCCATGTCATATACATCCGCATTCATCGGAAATAAGCTTGCCGCCGCCGTATTCGGATAGCCGGCATACCCCGGCAAGAGCAGATGATCTCTCAGATTCAATATTCCGCGATGTCCCCAATAACTCGTGTGAAATTCCTGGCCAAAATTAATATCCGCGCTATCGGAGAAATATTTTATGACTTCGTTGAATACAGCCGACTGAACGTCCGGAAATCGCTGTTCTTTGTTAACGACCAGATTGTTGACGAAGCGCACTCCCTCGCCTTCGGCTTGCTGGAGGAGGACGCTGCGTTCGCTTCGGTACGTACCGCCATAATTCATATGAACATGTAAATCGCTACTGACCCATTTCGGGCCCGGGTCGCGACCCCAATCGAGTTTTTGCAAATGGAATGTCAGTTCACTGGAAGTCGCAGTTTTTGGATCGACGGTCCGGTGCATTGGACTGTTCTCGAAGCCCTTCGTCACATCAATGACGATTGACCCTTTGGGGACGTCGATGCTTGCGGTGTCTGCGTAGAAATAGTGCCCCTCACTCGGAGCTCGACTCCGGTCATATCCGTCATCAGCCTGGATCCAGGTCCACTGGCCCACAGGAGCGTAAAATCTGCCAAGCTGATCTGTGACCGAAATGCGCGCAAATTGGTGTTTGCCCTTTGCATCCACAACCGAAATCCTGAGAGTCCTTCTCGGCCGGAGGTATTTGCGATTCTCCGCAACGAGCGATCTCGCGCTCCCGCTCCCCAATTCCTGGATCGCGAGTTGGGTGTTCCATTCCTTATTTGAAATAAATGCAAACTGCTTTCCGTCCGGCGACCAGCGAACGTTTGTGTCATCCCAATCGCCGTAGGAGATGGGAAACGCATCGCCACCGTTTGCTGGCATAAGCCACAACTGATGCCACTGCCGCCCCAAATATGAGCTATAAACCATGCGCGAGCCGTCCGGCGAAAAATCCGGGCGCGCTTTCCAGTTTGTCTCTTCGTAGTGAATCTCGCGGGCTTCCGCGCCGGGCTCCGCGCGCATCCGCCAGAAGCCGCCGCTGCCGTGGATGTGGCCGCGATTTGAAACAAAAAGGATTTCTTTGCCGTCGCGCGTCCATACCGGGCTGATCTCTGTGTCGAACGCACTGTAGTAATAGCGTGGCAGATCGCTTTTCGTTTCTCCCGTCAGACGGACAACGTTGTCGAGCTTTCCGTCGTTCACTTCCGCACGGAATATATGAAAGCGTTTGTTATAGGAAGTCGAAACAAAAACAATCTGTTTTCCGTCCGGGGACCATCGCGGTTCGAGGTTTACCGCCTCGCCGTTCGTTAGCTGCGCTGATTTTCCGGAAGCTAACTGCAGTAGCCACAACTCGATCGCGTCTTTCTGATAGGAAACGTAAATCACGCTCTTTCCGTCGGGAGACCAATCCGGCTGATAGTCGTATCCTGCGCCGTCCGTGATTTGCTGCGCTTCCGTCGAATCTATTTTCTGGCGCCACAGCGATCCGGCCATCGAATACACTACTTCTTTCGAATCCGGCGACCACGCCACGCTGCTCGGGCCGCTCGTCAATTGCGGCAGATACATTTCGCGGAAATAATAAGGATGTGGCAGGTCAATTTGCGGCAAGACAGGTTTGCGCTGCGCTTGGATGGGTAGGGCCGCCGCCGCGAGCGCAGTAAGAAACAGCAAACATCTCTTGAGCACGTTAGGCTAGGCCCGCTTTGGAAAGAGGTAATTCGCGAATACGTTTGCCCGTCGCGGCAAAGATTGCGTTGCATAGAGCTGGTGCAAACGCGGGCAAGCCCGGCTCGCCCACTCCTCCGGGAGGGGCGTCGCTCGGAACGATATGGACGTGCACTTCGCGTGGCGCGGTATTCATTCGCGCCATGGGGAAATCATCGAAGTTAGATTGATCGATCACGCCATTTGTCGCCGTAATCGATCCGTAGAACGCGATGCTGGTCCCCATCACCGCGGCCCCTTCAAACTGATTCGTGATCATTGCGGGGTTTACGACTGTGCCGGCATCGAGCGCAGAGTCCACTCTGTCGATGTGCACGCGCCCTGCGTCATCAATGTGCATCTGGACGACCGACGCGGCGTACGTCAGAAAGCTGCGGTGAAAAGCAATTCCCATCCCAGCGCCATTGCCCGATTTTCTCTTCCCCCAGCCTGATTTTTCAGCGGCAGTCTCCACCACTCGCTTGAACCTCGCCGTGTCGATCGGATATTGTTCGTAACTTCCGCCGTAATTGGAATAGTCTTTCGGCAGCTCGCTCTTGGGAATGATGCGGTCCGGCCCCAGAAGCCGGAGCGCGTACTCCACCGGGTCTTTTCCGGCCGCATGCGCCAGTTCATCTTCGAAGGACTGAATCGCGAAGGCGTGATAAATGTTCGCGACTGAGCGAAGCCACCCGATGCGCACGTGCGCCGTGGCGGGCCCATTTTCGGAGCGCTGATTCGGAATCGCAAATGGCAAATCGCTGAAGCCAAGTCCGAGTTCATCCGCGTCGGAATAAACTGCGCTGGCGTTGAACGTGGAACCTATGGGCGGAAACACGGTTCGCTGCAGCCAGGCCGTCGGTTTCCCATCATCGCCGAGTGCCGCTTTCATGTACATTGCCGAGACGGAGTGATAGGAATCAAACTTGATATCGTCTTCGCGGCTCCAGACTACTTTCACCGGCTTGCCCGTTTTCTTGGAGAGCACCGCTGCTTCAACCGCGAAATCGGGGAACGATTTCCGGCCAAACGCGCCGCCCAATAGGGTTACGTTCACCGTCACGTCTTCTTTCTTCGCTCCGACTGCTGCCGCGATCGCGTCTCGCGCGCCCACCGGATTTTGCGACGGCGCCCACACTTCCACTTTTCCGTCCTTGTAAACTGCGAGCGCTGCGGGAGGCTCCATGGACGCATGCGCAAGCAGCGGTGCGTAATATTCCGCCTCGACAATCTTTCCGCCTTTCGCAAACGCCGCATCTACGTCGCCGAGCTCACGCACCACTTTTCCAGGCTTTCGCGCTGTTTCCTGTAATTCTTTTTTGTAAGGATCGGAGCTGAAAATGCCGTGAGGGCTCGTCTCCCACTCGATCTTCAGTTTCTTCTTGCCCTGAAATGCCGCCCACGTGCTGTCGGCGAGCACGGCTACGCCGCCAAGCGCCTGAAAAAGAACCGGAGGCTTAAATGTGTCGATGGTCGCCGTCTGCTTCACGCCAGCGACAGCCAGCGTTGCAGAATCATCCAGCGATTTCACCGTGCTACCCATCACCGGCGGGTGCGCTACGCTCGCATAAAGCATCCCTGCCATTTGCGTGTCCTGCCCGTATTTGGCTTTGCCCGTGCAGTAGTCTCTCAAGTCGTAGGCCACCGCCGGCTTTCCGATATAGAGCCATTCGCTGCGCGGTTTCAGCTTCAGTTCTTCTTTTTTGGGCACTTCCAATTTTGAGGCTGCTGTTGCAAGTTCGCCGTAGCCCAGCTTTCTTCCGGACGCTTTGTGAATCACATGATTCAATTCGGTTGAACAATCCGTCGCCGGGACGCCCCACTGCTGCGCCGCCGCGCGCACAAGCATCAGCCGCGCGGTTGCACCCGCTTCGCGCAACGGGACAAAGAAGCTGACAACAGAGTGCGACCCATCCGTATCCTGGTCGCCGTATTTTTCAGAGCCGATGGCTTGCACGACTTTTACGTGCGCCCAGTCCGCATCCAATTCATCGGCAACAATGCGCGGCAAGGATGTGCGAACTCCATTGCCCATCTCCGAACGGTGCGCGACGACATAGACCGTGCCGTCCGTGCCGATCGCCAAATAGACGCTGGGTTGAAGCGGAGCTTTCTCCGAAGGGGGAAATGGATCTCCCGCGGCGGTGGATGCAGTTGCAAGGAGCTGCTCTGGCATGATGGAAACGCTGAGCACAAACGCGCCTGCTCCGAGCATCCCCTTCAAAAAATCGCGCCGGTTGCTTCCTGCTTCCGATTCGATTTTAGATATATTTTCGACTCGAATCATGCTGCCCTCGCTTCCGCGCTGCAACGCCCGCGAACAACTCTAATGCAACATCCTACCGCCATTTGCGAGAGTTGCAAGAGCGCGTCCTCGTTCCGGTGAGGCACCGAGCATCAATTCTCCGGCCACGTGCCCAGAGCGCGGCGCAGGTACACGAGCTGGCCCAGGTGATAGGCATTATGATCCGCCAGGACGAGCGCTTCCCGCAAAATCGATTGCCCCTGACCATGTGGTATTTTGGCGAACAGATCCGTGCGCGGATTTTGCACGAGGTGGACCATGTCCTGCAGATCGCGATGGAAGGCCGCGACGCTTTCGTCCCAAGCTTTCTCATCGGCGGGCGCGGGAGTTTTTGGCCAATAACCGGCCGGGAAAGCCGGCGAAACATGTTTTGGATTTCTGCTGAACTCCAGAATGTCCCACTGTGCGAGCCGCGCATGTTCGAGCAATTGCCAGCCCGTATGCGGAAGGCCGTTCGCGAAGGTTCCATATTTTGACGCGGGGAACCCATCCAACGCATCCTCGAAGTGAACGTGAGCTCCTCCACCTTTTAGCAGGTAAATCACCTGCTCGCGCAATTCGCGATCCGTACCGCGCGGCGATTTTGGTAAAGCTTTTTTCGCAGTCTTTTTCGTAGCTTTTGTGGTTGCTTTTTTCTTTTTCATTCTGGTTTCCCGGATATCAGCACCTGCTGAGGCATTCCAGTGACAGGATGCAAAGTGGTTTTCGCGAACCCCGTATTTGTGAACATCTTTTCGTACTCCGAAAATGTATAGGCGTCCCCGCCGTCGGTTCCCACGAGCATGTTGAGACTGAAGCCTGCGGCCGCAGGCGGAGTGACGCGGTCTTCATTGGGCACGAACTCGAGAGTGACTGCCTTCCCACCCGGTTTGAGAGCCGAATAGACGCGGCGCATCAGCGTTTCGCACGTGGGCTGATCGAAGTGGTGGAAAATGTTCGTCAGCAGAACAACGTCGTATCCGCTTCCAAGATCCGCTTCAAAAGCGCTGCCCGGGCGCGCGGTGTAGCGATCGGAAACGCCAGCGGCTTGGGCATTCTCTTGGGCAACGGCCAGCACGGACGGCCAATCCACGGCGACGATTTTGGCATTTGGGTTTTTCTTGGCAATGGTGATTCCGTAATTTCCGTGCCCGGCAGCGATGTCCAGCACATTGCAGGGCTTGCCTTCCGAGGTGCCTATGAGTTCCGCGATAAAGTTCGCGGCCGGTACTGTGAGCGGTGCCATCGATCTTGCGAACGCGACCCAAACCTCATCCTGCGGTTTGGAGTTGTCTCCCTGTAGTCCCGTGGTTCCGCCCTTGCGCACCGCATCGGTCAAAGCTTCCATATTTTTCTTGTGCCACGTGCTTCCCAGGAAACCGGTAACGGCGGCGAGGGAGGCAGGCGAGCGCCGGTCGAGGAAGAGAGCGGATTCCTCGGTGAGAGCATAACGTCCGTTCTCTTTTGAGATGAGGCCCATGATCGTCAAATAATCGCAAAGGATCCGCAAACCGCGCTCGGAAGCGCGTATTTTTGTCGCCAGCAGCGCAGGAGTATTCGTGCCTGCTCCAATCGCAGTGAACACGTCCAGCTCGATTCCCGATTTCAGGGCTGCGGTCTGCTGGAACGCGTTCAAAAGAGCGAAGATGCGTTCCGGGGTCGGACGGTTCGTGGTGGAAGGCGTAGCCATTCAGTTAGTCTCCGTTTGCCGAGTTTTGTTAGTTCAAATATACACCTAGCTAGGTGTCCGTTTCGCTGTTCAATTCCGTTGCTCCCATCCGGGCTGGGCTGGCATACTTTCTCTCCCCCGTACGGCGTGCGAGGAGCACTTTATGAAACGTGAATATCACAGATGGTATTCTCCGCGGCTAGGCATCGATATGGGAGTGCTTGTCCACGGCCATTGGGGGCAGCCGATTCTCGGTTTCCCTACAAGCGCGGGCGACGAGACGGAGCTCGAAGGCCAGAGCATGATCGGCGCGCTGGCAGATTTCATCGACAGCGGGAAGATCAAAGTCTTCAGCATCAATTCCATCAACGGCCTCAGTTTTTACAACAAGGGCGCTCATCCCTTGCACCGCAGCTATGTGCAGTCCGTTTTCGATTCCTACCTTCGGGAAGAGGTTGTTCCTTTCATCTGGGACAATTGCCAGAGCCACGGAATCGCCATTTCCACGATGGGCGCGTCATTCGGTGCGTATCACGCGGCGAACTCGCTATTTAAGCATCCCGACGTGATCAAAAGGTGCTTGGCGATGTCCGGGGTCTACGACGTCCGCAACTTCATGGATGGAATGTACGACGACAATTTCTATTTCAACAATCCGGTGGATTACCTCGCGAACTTGAACGATCCATGGGTTCTGGGACAACTTGCCTCGTGCGACATCCACATCAGCACGGGGACGGGACCCTGGGAGAAGAGTGGTCCCACGTACCGCCTGTCCGAAATCCTCTCCAGCAAAGGAATCCGCCACTCGCTGGATAATTGGGGCCCGCAAGGTGGGCACGACTGGCCGTACTGGAAGCATCAGATGCGCGAGTACGTCGCTCGTCTTTTCTAAAATAATCCCTTACAACTTGAGAGACGCAGGATGGCGATGTCAGGCCAGGCCGAGGTGATCTAGTTGGTAGTGGCCTTTGGAGATGACTTGATCGTCGTCGATCCAAACGTCGCAGTTACGGGTGAGGACGTCGACGTGTGTTTTCGATTTCCAGTTGGCGTGCGTTTGGCTGCCGTACGGGTCACCGAAAGCAATATGGACGCCGGGGAATTTCTCGTCTTGCAGAAGGATGCCGATCATCGAGGATAGGCCGAGATTGGTGCCGAAGGCGAGTTCACCGACGCGGTCGCTGTTTTCGTCGGTGTGGCAGTACTGCCAGAATTCTTGTTCGAGATCTTTGCGTGCGCAATCCACGCCTGTCAGACGGGCTCCCTCGATTGTCAGGACGAGCGGAGTAGTCTGCAGGTCGCCGTATTTCCCATTGAAATGATCGCCGGCGGTGGCATCGCAGACAAAGGTGCCGTCTACCGTGGCGGGAGTCGTGAAAACTTCGCCGGCCGGCAAGTTGGACCAGTAACGCGGGCTGATGAGGCCGCTGGTTTTTACCCAGTCGAGGCCGCGATCGAAATGGGCGGCGATTGAGGTGCCTGCCTCGGTTTTCACCGTAAGAGTTTGCGCGCGAAGCATACGTTCGCGAAGTTTGTCGCTCAAGCGGTCCACCATGCGGTAATCGGCACGCATGCCTTGCTGCATAATTTCAGGAGTTACGCCGACCATGTGGGCGTAGCGGATTTGGCGGCGTTCGACGACACGGACGATGGCCATGCGCGCGCCGAGCTCGCCGGGTTGCGGCGTCATGCACATCGCGCCTACGTCGCAGATTTCGAGAGCTTGCAGAACATCCGGCGGAGCCGCGCTCATGGGCCGTGGACCAAAATCTTCCAGGAGCAGGCCGGTGTATTGTGCGTGACGGTCTTCAATGGCGGCGGCGATGCTGGCGGCAACGGAGCGGCTGGCTTCGTCGGCGATGAGGGCGACGTGTTCGCCGGGACGAACGCTGAGGCAAGTTTCCACGGCGTTCTTGGCGCCGGGCATCAACTCTGGGTCTGGGTGGCCAAAGTACATCTTTTAATTTTACAAGAATCGGCGGAAATTTGAAGGGCTGCCTGAGAATTTCGGCGAAGTTATGGAAACTGGCCGATCATCTATCGAGCTTCGCGAGTAGGGATCAAACCCTTCGCGGGGTAACCCGAAATGCAGGGACTTGGCCGCCGCCCGAGGTGACATTGGCCAGGCCAGTAGCGCTTAAGCGCGTGAGGAAGCCGCAGAGTTTTCCGCGAAAGAGGTACGGGGCGAAGTCGACAAGCATGTCGCGATAGTCCACCTTGCCGACGTTGGCGATGTAGGGAAAAACCTCGCGGCGGATGGGGATGCGTTCCTGGACAATCCAGGCGCCGCTTTTTGCGGAGAGGGCGCGGCCGATCACAGCGTCCCACGCATCTTCATCGGTTTCCCATCCAAGTGTTACGCCTGAGCCGCCGTATTCGTCGCTGGGCTTGAGGACGAGGTTTTCCCGTTCCTTGCCGATGAATGCTAGGAGCTCGACCGGCTTGCCGTAGTGCGAAGTTTTTACGTCAGCGACTACGCGCGTCCAGGGAATGTGGCGGCGGATAATTTCACGTTCGTCGTGGGAGAAAAGAGCGCCGTTTTGCTCGTCGGTGAGGACGGCGAAAAAGGCTTTTACGTGGGGAATTTTGCAGCGAAACGTGTTGGCAACGCAGACGGCGTTGGCGGTGTAGGCTTTTACGAGGGCCGCGCACTCCGCGGGCTTGGCCACAATGTCATTTATTAATACCCGGCGGTAGACGAGGTCGATTTTCGTATCGTGGGCGAAAAGATTGTTACCGTCAAACTCCAGTTCGCGCGGATCTGCAATTAGTGTGGGAACACCCATTTTTTCGAAGCGCGATTGCAGAATCTCAAACTCGCTATAGGTAGGAACGTCCCCCCAATCCACAATGGCGATTTGTGGTGGGCTGGCCGAACCTCCCCAGTCCCTATAGCTCATCACCAGGGCATCGAGGAGCTTGGCGCTGAGCGGGTAACTATGAATTGCATAATTCTGCGCGAATTTACCCATGACCGGAAGCTCGCGAAAAATCTCGGCGAGCGTTTCGGCGTAACCCGCGCCCGCCGGGGATTCTCCGTTGTATTCGGCAAACTTCAGGGAGTCCGGAAGGAGGAACGCGTCGAGACGTGAAGCTGTGCTGGCCCGGCCGTAAGCGGCGGGGAGACGGGCCAAACGCTCTTCTTCGGGGCGTAGATGTAGCTGCGCAAATAGATGTTTGTCTTCGAGTGCGGCATTGACGACACGCTCGCCGAGGTCTGCGATGCTTTCCGCAACCGTGCGGACGCGTTCTTCATCTTCTGGCGATAGAAAAAATGGCCTTAGGAAAGGGCAGTGAACACGGTCGCCGAAAGTGAGTTTTGCGTGCCGCATCCGTTTGAACAAATCCTCCGGGAGAGCGGGAACGCGCAGAAGCGTAGCCTTCAGAATGTCGTTCCACTCATCGGCGGGATTGTGAGGAGTGATCGAAGGTGTCGGCGCGCTGGTCATTTTGTTTTAGGGCCGGCTGATCCAGCCGAGGGGCTCACGGATAGACTTGGCGCCGATGATTGAGTCGCGGCAACGCTCTTGGGCGCGCCCGTGAAACCGCCCGCCGCGCCGATGCCGAGCATTTCTTCCCAGCGGGGCCAGGGAAACGAAGCTGCACCATGGAGAGCACGGTCAATCACGAGCCGTGCCATTTTCTCGACGACATGGTCGAAATAGAATTCGGTGATGCGGTCGCGCTCCATATCCGGCGCGGGATTCAAGAAATCGATCGCAAAGGGCACTCCGTCTTGCACCGCAAATTCGATCGTATTCATTTCGTAGCCGAGGGCTTCGTTAATTGTCTGGGCATCTTTGACGATGCGTGCTCCGAGCTCGGATGACAGATAATTGTGATCGACGAGATATTTGCGGTCCTTCGGGTCGTAATGAACGGGAGTGATATCCGATTTTCCAAACGTGAAGCAGCGGACGTATTTGTCGAAGTTGATGAACTCCTGAAGAGTCATGCAGTAGGGCGAGGTCTTGTCGTAGGCGTCGAGGAGTTCTTCTCTGTTGTGAACTTTGTAGACGTGCTTCCAACCACCGCCGGAATATGGTTTCAGGATCGCCGGGCGGCCAACGTAGTCGAGAAGTCCATCCCAGTCCACCGGATAAGTAAGGTTGTGCAGCGATTCCGAGGTTAGGTCTACATCGCTGGGATAACCCTTTTGCGGCAGCAGAACCGTTTTCGGGATGGCAATGCCGAGCTTTGAGGCGACAGAATAGTTGAAAAATTTGTCGTCCGCCGTCCACCAAAAGGGATTGTTGATGACGTAGGCGCCCTGCAGAACGGCGTGTTTGAGATAGCCACGGTAGTATTCGACTTCATGTGAGATGCGGTCGACAATGACGCTGTATCCGGAGGATTCGCCCATCCGAGTGCCGCCGAGCTTGGCGAATTCCGCGGCAACGCCGTCTTTTTTTCCGAGTTCATTGACCCGCGCGATAAAAGCAGGGGGAAAACTGTATTCACGCCCGCAGAGAAGGCCAACTTTTTTCATGAATTCTCTCCTGACAGGTGAACCCGAGACATGGTGCTATGCAGATGCTTCTATAACTCGCAGATCATTCTAATTGATAGCGTGTGCCGATGAAGCCCGAGGCTCGCCGCCTCGCGTTTCTGTGACCAGATGTCTTACGACAGCCTTCAGGTCGCCAGTCTGTTGATAGACACGCAATTGACGCTCTGCGCTGGTGCCGTCCTTGAGAATGGTGTGGATATATTCGACGGCGCTCCGGCTGCCAAGGTCGTCCACGACGTCATCGACAAACTCGAGGAGTTCGAGAGCGAGTTCGCGCATGGGGACTTCGGCCTCTTTACCAAAATCGATGAGTTTGCCTTCAATGCCGTAGCGGGCGGCGCGCCATTTGTTTTCTTCGATCAAGGCGCGGCGGTAGAGGCGGTAGCTCTGATTGCGTTCGTAGAGGCGGTGGAGTTTTACGACGATGGCTTGGGTGAGAGCGGCAATGGAAACGGCTTCTTCCACTTTGGTGGTGACGTCGAACATACGGAACTCGAGAGTGCCGAACACTGGGTGAGGCCGCACATCCCACCAGATTTTTTTGCCGTTGTCGATGCAATTAAGTTTCATCAGGAGATTAACGAAATTTTCGTAGGCGCTCCAGGATTCGAACTGCTCCGGGATGCCGGTGCGCGGGAAGCGGCGAAAGACCGTGGTACGGAAGGACTTCAGGCCCGTGTTGCGTCCCATCCAAAAGGGGGAACTGGTTGAGAGAGCGAGCAGGTGCGGCAGGAAATAGCGGACCATATTCATCATGTCGATGGTGGTCTGCTTGTCGGGCATGGCCACGTGAACGTGCATGCCGAAAATCAAGAGAGAGCGAGCGAGTTGCTGGAGTTCCTCAACGATGTGTTCATAACGTTCGCCGGGCGAGATGACCTGGTCGATCCAACTGGAAAACGGATGAGTGCCGGCGGCAGCAACCTGCAAACCAACGCGCTCAGCCGCTGCCACAAGCTCGCCGCGCGTGCGGTGCATTTCGATGCGCAACTCGCCGACGTTTTCGCAGATCTTGGTGCCGGTCTCGACTATCGATTGGTGCATCTCATGTTTGACTTGTTCGACGATATCCGGAGAAGCGGCCGAAACAAGCTGCATGACGTGAGAACGCAACGCGCAGGTTGCTGGGTCGATGATCTGAAACTCTTCTTCAACACCGATAGTGAAGCGGTGAGCCATGAGGTGGCCCTCCGGATGGCCGTAGTCTTTTTGGGGACTGCTCAGGCGGTATCATACCCCGCAGGCGGGAAAAATACACGTACCCTCCAGACGCGGTCGTAATTCCGTTTCCGGCCTATGTGCAGCGGGGTGCGCCTTTACGCGGGGAGGTTTGATCCGGTCAGGCCAAACTCCTTCTGGAAGACTTCATAGTCGCGGCGCAGATCGCGCAAGAGGGCGATAAAGTCCGGATGATTGTGAAGCGAATGCAAGTGCGGATCCTTTTCAAAGGCCCGATGGTTCGGCAGGCCCATCTCCGCGCACCGCTTGAGCTCGGCGATGGCCTTCTCCGGCTTGGCGCACAGGGCATAGACTCCCGCGGCGCAATGCAGGGCGTGGTGAAGATGGAGTACACTCCGGGTGCTGGCTGCAGCTTCGTCCGCCAGCTGCTCGGCGCGCTTGGTATCGCCCTCTCGGGCCAAGATCAGCCCTTCCAAACTTAGGAATTGAGGTTCTCCCGGCACCATCTGGCGTGCCTTTTGGAGTTGCTCTCGTGCCTTTCCCAAATCGCCGGTATAGATCGCAGGCAAAGGCGACTGAACATTGGCGTGGACCAGAGCAGGCTCCAATGCCAGGGCCTGTTGATTAAAATGATCCGCCAAATCGTAATCACCTTCGTAGAACGCAATAAAGCCTTGAGATGCATACGCCAGCGCGTAGTGAGGGTTGGCGAGAATGGCTTCATCGCTGTCCTTGCAGGCGGCTTCGTGAAACCCGGAATGAAACAAAATCGCGCCGCGATAATTGCGGGCGTTATACCGGCTCGGATTAATCGTCAGGGCGGCGTTGAGCGCCCGGAGAGCGGGCCGCACCTGGAATCCACGCAATGGAGTCCAGAGGATGAGGCCGCGGGCGCAGAAGGCATCGCAGTTGACCGGATCGAGTTCCAAGGCCCTAGCCACAGCCTCTTCGGCACGAACAATCCACCTCGGATTTGGATCCAAATGCGTACCCATTTGACAACAAATGCTGGCCAGCAACCCCCAGGCATCCGCGAAGTTAGGATCGAGCTCGAGGGCCCGGTCCAGCATCTCGATCGCTGAAGTGAGTTCAAACTTACTAAAGGTTAAGGACCGATCCACGGCTCGCATATAAAGTTCAAAGGCCAGCGGGTGTCGCGCTGTGGGCACAGCGGTCTTCGAAGACCTGTCACGCACCGGCGGAGTGAGTGCGTCAAAGATGGAATCCGCAAGCCGATCCTGCAAATTGAAGAGGTCCCCCATTTCGCCGTCGACTTTGGCCGAATGGAGAGCGCGCGCGTCGCGATGCTGCCACACCTGAACGAGAACGCGCACGCGAGGCCCCATTTTTTGAATGCTGCCCTCAGCCACCAGGTCTACGTTGAGTTCTCGCGCAATTTGCGTCCACTCGGTTTTCCCGTCCGCGTATTTCATGAGGCTGCTGATGGGGCGAACTACGAGCGAAGGGGCGGAGCCGAGGCGGTTTGCCACCGCGTCCGCTAAGGCCACTGACAGAAACCGCTCTTCCGAACTCCCTGCCAGAAACTGGAAAGGTATGACCGCGACAGATCTGCGGCTGTCGGATTTTGTGATGACTACACTTTGTGAGCCAATCGAAAGCGATTTGAGCGCTGAGGCGATCTCGGACGCGTGCGCTGGCCGTCGAGCTGCGGTCTTTTCCAAGCATCTGTCGATGGCATGTTCAAGCGCCGCAGGCAGCCCAGGTCGGAGACTGCTGGGAGCCACAGGAGTTGCGGTGGCGATCTCGTGCATCACGGCAAGGGCGCTAGGGCCCGTGAAAGGAAGGCGACCGGTAGCGGCTTCGTAAAGAACAGAGCCGAGCGAAAAAATGTCGGAGCGCGCGTCCACGGCTTCGCCGCGCGTTTGCTCTGGAGACATATATGCAAACGTACCCACTATCATTCCGGGACTGGTCAGAAGATTGTCCAGAGTGACAGAGGGAGGAGCGTCACTAGCGCTGCTCCCGAAGACGTGATCCTGCGAGACTTTTGCGAGACCAAAATCTAGAATTTTGGCATGGCCGCGCTCGGTAACGAACATGTTCGCGGGCTTGATGTCGCGGTGCACGATGCCCTTGCCATGAGCAGCGTCGAGGGCGTCGCAGATTTGAATGGCGAGCGCCATTAGCGTATCGAATTGAAGGGGCGGCCCCGCAATGAGCTGTTTCAGGGTAGTGCCTTGCAGAAATTCCATCGCGATGAAAGCTCGGCCATTTTCTTCTCCGATATCGTGGATCGTGCAAATATTAGGGTGATTGAGCGCGGAAGCTGCCTGAGCCTCCCACTCAAAGCGGGCGAGTGTTTGGGGATCTTTAGCTACCTTATCGGGCAAGAATTTCAGCGCGACGAAACGATGCAGGCGTGTATCCTCAGCCTTGTAAACAACGCCCATACCCCCGCTGTCAAGCTTCTGGAGGACGCGGTAATGCGAGAAAGTTTGGCCGATGAGCGAGTCGTTGCCCGACATTGAATGGACATGTTAGGTTGCGACGACAGGCAAGTCAACGAAGCCAGATCCACGCCGGCTCTAGCTAACGCTGCAGTGGGGAAAATAACTCGTGGCGCCACAGCGATTGTGTTCTCAAAGGGTACTCGATGTTCAAACTGGGCTATAACACGGGGGCAGAGGGACAAGGTGAAAAAAGTGGGACAGACATGAATGTCTGTCCCACCGTGCCGCTAGAGCGAACGCAGGAAGTTCAATAGATCCTGCTGTTGCTGCGGGCTCAGTTGTTTGAAATTGCTGATCACTCCGTTGGCCTCCGACCCGGAGCTGACGTGTTCCTTGATGGCGTCGACGAGATCCGTGGTGCGGCCATCGTGGAGAAGGAAAATCCGCTGACCAAGTCCCCACAGAGGAGCGGAGCGGAATTGATCGGGGCCGGCGCCGCCTTGTGAGACGCCGTCGGCGAGATTCGTGCCCATGTGGTGGACGAGAAGATCTGAGTAGAGGTTGGCGTTCACTTGATTCAGGCTCGGTGTGATACCGGAGGTTCCGGTCTGAAGAGTTGGCGTGTGGCACATTGCGCACCCAATCGCATTAAAGTTGCGGCTGCCGTTGGCGATGGATTGCGCACCGCCGGGGCTAGTGCTGGAAGGCAGTGGCGGAGCGAGGAGGCGCATGAACATCGCGAACTGCACGACGTCACTAGGAACTTGGGTGTATTGCGCAGGATTCATGACCGTGGCGTCCTCGGGAGTTGGATTTATCTTGCAGCTTGCGGGGAGACCTCCGGCCACGGCTTCGTCGGGGCTGGCCCGCTCATTTTGGAAGAGCTCGTTGGTGATGCCCATTTCGACGTTATAGGCCTCGCCGGAGAAAACCTCGAGAGACTTGTTCTGAGCTTTCCAGCCGAAGCGAGAGATCGTGCCATCGTTGCCATTGCGGTTGGGAGCACCGGAAATGCCCAGAGACTGCTTTTGGCGTGAGTTTGCCTGCATGTTTGCGTAAATGGTTTCGTCGGGGATGTTCTCGATCAAGCCGGCGCCGAACGTCGGCGTTGGAATGCGGAAGATGACATTGTTCAGTGCAAGATTTTGATGGAAGTTTGGTTGTTTGATGTTGCAATTACCCGCGTCCGAGCGGCCGGAAATGACGAAGAGGTCATGCACACCGCCATCCGGCGTGCTGCTAAGAGAATTGCCGTTTGGATTTAGGAAGAACTTAAAGCGAGCTTCGCGGGCAGGGCCGTTGGGTGTGATGAATGAAGGAAGGGTGTTCTGCGCACCGTCCAGGCTGTAAACGAGGGTCTCTGGGTTTGGGCCGACAAAGGGAAATACAGTTGTGCTGGGGCTCGTTCCGCCTATGGCAGGCTGCGAATGGCAACTTGAACATTGGTTGCTATTGAAGCGGGGGCCGAGTCCATTGTCTGGCCCTCCCTGAACGGTTTCGATTTCTTGAAAGCGGAGCAGCCCGTTTGCAAAAAAGTCAGACGCACCTGGAGTTTGTGGAAGCGAGGACAGCGGTTGACCGGAATCGACGGTTCCCCCCCGGACACCAGGATCTTGCGCGGAATGCTGTCCGAGCGTGACGGTGGCGAATGAAACCGCGAACAAGAATGCAAGAGCGACAACCGGCTTGCGTATAGGAACGAACTTCGATTTCTCGACTAAACGTGTCAATGCACTGGATGGCATAGCTTCTCCTTAAGGCAGACCCGTAGCGCGCTGTTTTCCTAAGCTAAAGCCTTGAGGCCCGCCAAGGAGACACATCTAACTGTCTGGTCGTGCCTGTGATCAGAACGCTCGGATGGAACCTGGTCGAGAAGGGCTGAGTGGGGGGAGCCCAAGCGTAAGGCTGGGTTGCTGTGGGCGAGAAGGTACGGGGTTTCGCGGAGCGTGTCACCTGTCCGCAGGTACAGTTTTGGTACAAGTAAGAGACCGTGTTTGAATCGCGAGCCAATCCGCAGCTTAAGTGTTTGGCCTCTACTCAAGAGCGGAACTACGGTTGAAGGGCACTTGGAAGGAAAAGGATTACAGAAAAAAATGAGACAGACACGAGTGTCTGTCCCACTGTGTTCGCTGTTCGATTGGCCGTGCGATGCTAGCTTCCGATCTTAAGTCGGGCGCCCCGATTCACGCGGCGCCGAGAGCGCGGCGCTGTTGGAAGCATTCGCGGCAGAAGACTGGACGCCCTTGTGTAGGCCGGAAGGGAACTGTCGTCTCCTTCCCGCATTGTGAGCAGGTCGTCTTTGTTTCCGAGCGCATCTGGGAGGAGCTGCCCCCTCCACCTTCAGCGCGTTTTGCTTTACAGCCTTTGCATCTCTTCGGTTCGTTCTTAAAACCTTTGTCGGCGAAAAACATCTGCTCGCCCGCAGTAAAGACAAACTCAGCGCCGCATTCCGCACACTTCAGAACCCTGTCGTGGTATTCCATGAGCCGCTCTCCCCTTGCCCGAGTCAGTGAGGGAGGTGGGCACATTTCGCAATGAGGGCCAAGTGATGTCGCGAAACCTGTAGTCCGGGGATACCGGGCTGGGGTCCCTTGAGCCTGCGTATGCGAATCTGCAACAGAAACCCAACGTCTCTGCCTAACCGGGGTCTAAATCACGGAAGTGCGGCGCTGAGAGGCAGCGAGGCGGAAGTTAATCCGCTTCTCGCCGCTGCTTCTTGCGCAGTCGCTTCCGCGAAAGGGCTTCTTTGGCCCGGCGCTTTTCGCCTGGCTTCATGTAGAAGCTGTGCTTCTTGATTTCCTTGATGATATCTTCCTGTTGCACCTTGCGCTTGAAACGGCGCAGTGCATTTTCCAGAGACTCACTTTCCTGGATAATGACTTCAGCCACTTTTACATTCACCCCCAATCCGGTTCGGATTGGCTACGTGCGGTGCTACTGCTAGGTTCGAACACCGCCCCGGTCATTATCGCATGGCAACCGCCACGCGGTCACGCATACCGCAAATGCCCTCCAGCTAATAGTTCCGACGGAGGGTCCTGCTAAATATGCTCCATGAACTGCATTTTGACTTGCGCACCCTTGCATGGTCTGGAATCACCCTGAGGTAGATGGCATCTTCTAATCAATTGGGGGTATAGAAGTCAAGGAATCTTTGTAGGTAACCTAGTGTGGAACGGATTTAGTATCCCTGTAGTTACTGAGCTGATTCTTAAGTATACAGCCTGTTGGGGCAATTTACGGCGAACTATTGGCTGTTCTTATAATTCCAGCTCTCCTTGTACTCCCCCTTGCTGGTGCTGTTAGAATGGGCCGCTTTTCAAAAGTGTGACCGGAGGCCTGCCATGTCGGCGATGAGCGACGCGATTGGAGTACTCCTCGCTGGAGGCCAGGGCGAGCGGTTGTGGCCTCTGACGCGCGATCGCGCTAAACCGGCCGTTCCGTTCGGTGCTTTGTATCGCATCATCGACATCACTCTTTCCAATTGCATCAATTCCGATTTGCGACGCGTATTCGTATTGACCCAATACAAAGCGTTGAGTCTTAACCGGCACGTCCGCGCTGGGTGGTCGCCGCTCGCGGGGCTCGGCGATTATATTGAGGTGCTTACGCCGCAGATGCGTGTTTCAAAGGAGTGGTATCAGGGCACGGCCGACGCTGTTTATCAGAACATCTATTCGATCGGCAGCGAGCGATCGAAGTACGTGTTCATTCTTTCTGGCGACCACATTTACAAAATGAACTACGCCAAGATGCTGAAACAGCACGTGGATTCGGCAGCGGACGTGACTGTGGCCACTATTCAGATCCCCGTGGCGGAGGCGGCGAAGCAGTTCGGCGTGATTGAAGTCGATAAGGACTGGCGAATTATCGGGTTCGAAGAGAAGCCTGCCGAGCCGAAGCAGTCGCCACATCATCCGGGGAATTGCAACGCTTCCATGGGGATCTACATTTTCAATACGCAACTGATGATTCCCATCCTTCTGGCCGATTCCGAGGATCCAAAATCGAGTCACGACTTTGGTAAGGACATTCTGCCGCGGATTATTTCGAAGCATCGGGTGTTTGCGTATAACTTCGTGGACGAAAACCAGAAGGATGCTCTTTACTGGCGCGATGTTGGCACGTTGGATGCCTACTACGAAGCAAACATGGATTTGGTTAGCGTCACGCCCGTGTTCAATTTGTATGACAATAATTGGCCGCTACGCACCTGGCAGCATCAGTATCCGCCCGCGAAATTCGTGTTTGCCGACCCCGAGCGCATGGGCGTCGCGCTCGATTCCATCGTGGCGGGAGGTTCGGTGATCTCCGGAGGCCGGGTGCAGCGATGTGTGATCGGAAACAATGTGCGCGTGAACAGTTATTCCGAGGTGAGCGATTCGATCATCTACAATCACGTGAACATTGGTCGGCACTCCCGCATTCGCCGCGCAATCATTGACCGTCACGTCAGTCTTCCCGAGCGTACAGAGATAGGATATGACACGGAAGACGACCGGCGGCGGTTTCATGTGACAGATTCTGGGATCGTCGTTGTGGTGCGCCAGGAGTCCTTGATCGAAGAGCCCGAGACTGCCTAGATAAGACATAACGCTGCGCGGTTCAAACTTTCAACGCGTGTGTTCTGTAGCCGTTTTCCGATCCTCCGAATCCAATCTGTTATGAACCCTCAAGGGGGAGCACGAGCCGGGAGAGCCTTTCCGCCGGATCAGCCATTGCGCGAATACGAATAAGAGTAGAATCTGACGCACCAGCCATATTCCGAGGGGACGGAGTTTGTCATGGGCCATCTTGATACGAAGAAATTGCTGCTAGTTTCTCTTTGGCTACCTTTTTTGATTGCTTTGCTTATGCTCTTGGCAATGAATCAGCCTACGGCTAAATCCCAGGAGCATCCCATGGATCACGAACACGGCGGCATGTCCATGGCGATGGATGAGCCGATGGGCCCCGCGGCACAAGCCAAGCTACTGGCAGACAAGAAGGAAAGTGAGTTTAATCATCATCTTGCCGGGTTTTTCGTCCTGCTGGCTGGAATCTTCATCCTTTCCGAGGAGCGCCTCAAGAATCAATGGCCTGGCGTGCGCTATGCCTGGCCATTATGTTTTTTGTTGTCGGGCATCTTTGTGATGATTTTCAGCGATACCGAGCTATGGCCTTTCGGCACGAAGAGTTGGTGGACAGGCGTAGTCGGAAATCTCGAAGTTTTGCAACACAAGACCTTTGCCGTGATTCTCCTCGCGCTTGGAGTCATCGAAATGAGGCGCGCCATGGGCGTCTTGAGAGCGGCTTGGAGCGCGTGGGTTTTTCCAGTGTTCGCGTTTGCTGGCTCGATCCTGCTGCTGTTCCACGTGCATGGTGGCGGGATGCACGGTCCTGATGCAATGAACAAGATGGAACGCATTCAGATGCAACATTTTTCCTATGCGGCTGCGGGAGTTGGGATCGCACTCTCCAAAGGATTGTCGGACGCGCCGTTTCGAGGCCAACGCATCTTCCGTGTACTGTGGCCGTTGTGCATGATCGTGCTCGGTGTTCTGTTGATGCTCTACGTGGAATAGTCAGCCGTAAGGACGTTTGGGCCCTCGAATATCGAGTGTCTTTGTCGCTGACTTGAGGCGGCTTTTTTTGTTGTGCTCTCCCGTGACGGAAGGCACCGTGTAGCAGTCCCTAACCACGGCACCGCGCACGAAGGTCCCCGTCTGCTACAATCTTCAGTTCACTTTATCCAGGAGACTATGCGGACATGTCCACGAATATTACTCGCGTCATCGCGCGGCAGGTTATCGACTCGCGCGGGAATCCCACTGTCGAAGCCGACGTCTACGTCGGAACCGGCGCGAAGGGCCGGGCTGCTGTGCCCTCTGGTGCATCCACTGGAGAACACGAAGCGCTGGAGCTTCGTGACGGGGACAAGTCGCGCTATTTAGGCAAGGGTGTGCTGAAGGCCGTAGCTAATGTAAACAGCGAAATTGCCAAGGCTGTTATTGGGTTTGATGCTGCAGACCAGCGCGGGCTGGACAAGCGCATGATTGAACTGGACGGCACCCCTACCAAGTCTCGCTTGGGGGCGAACGCCATCCTCGCTGTTTCTATGGCGGCGGCTCGCGGCGCGGCGGCTGCCCAGAATCTACCGCTGTACAAATATCTGGCGCACTATTCCACGGACAAAAGCGCGAACCTTCTTCCTTGCCCAATGATGAACATCCTGAATGGCGGCGCTCATGCCGATAGCTCGGTCGACTTCCAAGAATTCATGGTCATGCCAGTTGGAGCCCCTAGTTTTTCGGAAGGACTGCGCTGGGGGGTGGAAATATTTCACGCTCTGAAGGCTGCTCTGAAAAAACACGGGTATTCGACGGCAGTCGGAGATGAAGGCGGTTTCGCGCCGAGCTGCAAATCCAACGAGGAAGCGATCCAGATTGTGCTCGAGGCGATTGATGCTGCTGGGTACAAACCCGGCGAGCAGGTCAGCATTGCACTCGATCCGGCCTCCAGCGAGTTCTTCGACAAGGCCAGTGGCAACTACGTTTTTAAAAAGTCGGACAAGTCCGCGCACTCTTCGGCGCAGCTGGCGGCCTATTGGACAAGCTGGGTCGAAAAATACCCCATCGTTTCAATCGAAGATGGAATGGCGGAAGACGATTGGTCTGGCTGGAAGACGCTGACGGAATCCGTCGGGGCAAAGACCTCGAAGAAAAAAATTCAGCTTGTCGGTGACGACCTCTTTGTGACCAACACGACGCGGCTCTCGCGCGGCATCAAAGAGGGAATTGCCAACGCCATCCTTATCAAGCTCAATCAGATTGGCAGTGTGACCGAAACCATCGACGCGATCGAAATGGCGCGCAAAGCTGGCTACAATTCCATCATCTCGCATCGCTCCGGCGAAACCGAAGACACGTTCATCGCTGACCTCGCCGTTGCGACTGGCGCCGGCCAGATTAAAACAGGGTCGGCCTCGCGTACCGACCGCATCGCGAAATACAACCAGCTTCTGCGTATTGAGGAAGAGCTAGGCTCGGCCGCGCGGTTCAATGGAAAGGCTGCCCTCGGCTAGGCGAAGGCCTCCCGTAAGTGTGGGCACAGCACTTCAGCGATCGTTTCTGGTCGCCAAAATCGTCCGCCATATCGAAGGCTTCACCAGCATACGGACTCGAAGAGGAATCTCCGCAAAAGGCCGGGAAAGCAAACCAAAAGAAATGGGTCCGGAGCTTTTGCTCAAGTGATTTCATGGCACAAGCCCCAAACTCTTTTTCCAAAGAGAAGCGCGTATCGATTCGCGAGGCGGTTCCCGGAGACATCCCCGCACTCGTCCGGTTGATCAATGCTGCCTTCACTGTCGAACAATTTGCCTTCGATGGTGATCGGATCAGCGCCGAGGAGACGCAAGCTTTCATGGAGAGCGGCTGCTTCCTCCTTGCGGAAGACTCGGCCGCACTCGCCGGGTGTGTGTATCTGGAGATTCGCAAAGACCGTGGCTATTTAGGCTTGCTCGCGGTGGACCCTGCTCGTCAGGGTGCGGGTCTGGGACGCAAGTTGGTTGCTGCTGCGGAGGATTATTTCCGCGCTAAAGGTTGCAGCGCAGTCGATCTGCGTGTCATCAGTCAGCGGACGCCGCTTCCACCGTTCTACAGCCACCTCGGATACGTCGAAACCGGCACGGCCCCGTTTTCTCCATCTCTGCAGACAAAAGTCCCGGGCCACTACATCATTATGTCCAAATCGCTTACCTGACGCGGCGCTTGGCGTCTCGCAGGTCGAAGAATCAGTGACTTTGCTGTGGGGTGGGTACAAAATACCGGTAGTGGCCAGTAATTTTCCAGCTGAACAGTACATCTTCCATCTTCGGTCCCTCCCCGATGTTGTGCACGATCAAGAATCGGCCGCTCTTGGCGGACTTCGCGTTCACCAATATTCCTATGTGGGGTACGTTGCCGCCCAAGTCCCACGTTACGATGTCGCCCGGCGAATAATCTTCGGCACGCATCGAGATCGGCAAGCTCTCTCCCTTGCGGCTGAAAAATACCATGAGATTCGGCACGCGGCGATGATCGATGTTCGAATCCGGATGAGATTGATGCCATTTCGCTTTCGGCGGATATTCCGACCAGTTCTTAACCATATCTTCGTGCACTTCTTTTTGCAGATCCACGCCAACGGCCCGGTAGGCGCGGATGATTTCGTCGGAACAGACACCCGTATCCGCCGGCACGTCTCCACCCGGATAATCTAGATGAACGTATGCGGAAACGTATTTCACGGTATGGTTTGTGCGTTCCACGGCCGCCGCCACCAATTTATCCAGGAATTCCTGCTGCGGGTTCCCGCTTGCCTGTCTTGTTTGTGCGACGCCGAGAGCAGTCGCGAGGCACACGCCAAGCAACGCCAGCCATCTTCTTTTTGCGGCAGAACTCTTCACAGCTCTATTTTATCAGCAATTTCAGTTGGGCTTGCGAACGGCCGAGCTCGTGTGTGGAATGTTTAGCATCGCTGCCTATGGCAGCGCTTCCAGTAGTGCCGCAACAGTAGCGTTGTCTCCAAATGTCTCGCTGATGCGGGCGAATCGGTCCACATTCCCAGGGCCGAACACAAAGCTTCCTCCGAGCTGAAACGGGTTTTGCCCCAGCTTGTGCTGATGATGGCCGCTCGCGCGGGCGCGCTTCCTGGCCACGGCATTCTCGCTCCGCAAGAGATGCAGGAGGTTCGCGGACTTCAGGCCCGCCGCATGATAAGCCCGGCGGCTTTCGTCGATGAGTAGAGGAAAAGTGATATCCGTTTCCTCGCGAAACATTCGCGCGTAAAGACGGTCGCCCAATCCAACTGCGGCAAGGGCCGCTCCCTTGTCACGGAAGGCCTGTTCGTGTTCGCGCAACTGCGCGACGTGCTCGCGGCAAAAGATTCATCCATAATGCCGCAAGAAAACCAGCACGGCGGGTTGCTTCGCCCACAAAGAGCCAAGACAAACCTCCCGCCCGTCGCAATCGGGCAGGACGAGGTTCGCGAGACGGTTGCTAAGTGAATGATCCACGTTTGGTCAAACTTGAGTAGCGCTCCGCGGACTGTCAAGAGCTCCGCTTTTCCGTTCGTACCCCGGCTGACAGTGGACTTTCATCATTACTCTGTCGATGACGCCCTGTCTGATCTCTTATTGTGCACAAGAGCGCTTCTTCGATGGGCGCACGCGAAGAATTCAAGCTATCTTCTAATTATTACACTGGAGGGTACGCCCATGGCGGATCAGCCGATTCTGACCTCTTTGCCTGTGCCCACGCAGGACGAGCGCACCATGGCATTTCTCGCCCACCTGCTCCAGGTTTTCACAGGTTTCATCGCGCCGCTTGTCATTTTCTGTGTCAAACAGGATTCCCGCTTCGTTAAATTTCACGCCCTGCAGTCTCTAATTTGGCAGCTCTGCTATATGGCGATCCTTTTTGGCGTGATGATGATTTTCTTCTTTTCAATCTTCGCAACCGTCTTTCACGCTGCTTCCGGAGGACACACTCCAAATGCGCCCCCGCCCACTTTCATCTTCTTTTTCCCCTTCTTGTGGCTGTTTTGGTTGCTTGGGTGGGCTGCAAACGTCATCCTCGGCATTATGTATGGCATCAAGGCAAATCGTGGGGAATGGGCGGGCTACCCGATTATCGGGAATTGGTGTCTCCCTAAACTGGACCCATCTGCGTCGTCTCCAGCTCAGCCCTTAATGCCTTGATTTCGCTTGGTCCGTGCCCATTCGTCCCGCGTGCACAGTCCTGCTCCGCCATGCGGTCTTGAATCTCCTCGCGGTCTGGATCTGACTCCGGCTCCCAGCGGTCACACTTCCTGCCGGACGCTAGTGCTTCCACCTGGTGTAATTCTGGAGGCTCTAGGAGCGGTCGCGCCCCGTCTTTCATTTGTAAGCTATTTATATTCATACACTTACAGAAAATGCCCCTTCCGATCTCCGCGTTTGCGGGAACGATTCCAACGCAGATTCTGGTAAGCAAGTCTCCGCACTTGCATAGCTAGTACTAGAACTTGAGTCCAGTCAATCATGCTTCTCAGCTGAACCATTTGGGCTGTACCAAACTGGAGCATTCGTCTCATTGCCTCGATTGCTTTGTGACGGCATAATTGGCGGGATACGGAGGCCCACCAACGCGTGGGACTTCAGCCCAGGTTCGAAAAAGGAGAATTACAGCAATGCGTACTCGGCAAAAAGGTTTCTCTCTCATTGAGTTGTTAATCGTCGTGGCGATCATTCTGATCATCGCGGCTATCGCCATCCCCAACTTGCTTCGGTCCCGCATGGCGGCCAATGAAGCGTCTGCGGTTGGTTCGATCCGTACGATCAACACCTCCGCTGTCACGTATTCGTCCACCTACCCGAACGCAGGGTTCCCAGCTTCGCTGGCGGCTTTGGGTGGTGCAACACCTTGTACGGCAGTTTCTACGGCTGCTTGCTTGCTCGACCAGGTTCTCGCTGGCGGCACCAAGAGCGGCTATGTGTTCGTTTTGACCACGGACGGCAACACGCCTTCCGTCGGCTACTCCGTCACCGGCACCCCTGTCACGGTTGGCACCACCGGTCAGCGCATGTTCTTCTCTGACCAATCTGGTGTGATCCGCTATGACCCTTCAGGCGCTGGAGCCACGGCAGCTAGCCCGGCGCTTCAGTAAGCTCTATCTTTGACCGGGCAACCGGTCGAAGAAGGAATCGACAAAGCACGGGACCAAGATCCCGTGCTTTGTCTTTTCTGGGCTCTCGCCACGGCAGAATTCACTCCACCGCAGCAAACATTCTCATTTCCCAAGCGTGCAGAGGATCCTCGCGCAAGTTGCGGCACCCTTCCCCCAGTGCCATAATCCACACGGACGGCACGTGTGAGTTGGGTGTGAGAAATTCTTCTATCCCAAATCGGTTCGATGCGGTTTCTGAGGGGGCTTCATGGCAATACGCGATAGCTGGATCGAAACTAGAGTAGCGAAAGCCGCGACGGCAAACGGGAACCGCAATCTGTCGCAGATGCACTTCGCGCGACAGGGCGTACTCACGGAAGAGATGCGGTTTGTCGCTGGCCGCGAAAAGATCGATCCAGAGCTTGTGCGCAGCGAAATTGCCCGAGGACGAATGATTATCCCCGCCAACGTGAATCACCGGAACTTGGAACCGATGGGAATCGGGATCGCGAGCAAGTGCAAGATTAACGCCAACATCGGGAATTCCTCGACGAACTCGAATATCGAAGAAGAACTGAAAAAGCTACACCATGCCGTGCACTACGGCGCGGACACGGTAATGGACCTTTCGACGGGCGGAGATATTCCGGTCATCCGTAAGGCAATCATTGATGCCTCGCCCGTGCCGGTGGGCACTGTGCCGGTGTACGAGGCGATTTCGCGGGTGCGGCGTCCAGAGGATTTGACGATTGACCTCATGCTCGAGGTCATCGAAGAGCAAGCCGAGCAGGGCGTCGATTACATGACCATTCACGCGGGGGTGCTCCGCGAACACGTGCCGCTTGTGCGGAAACGCATCACTGGAATTGTGAGCCGCGGCGGGTCGCTGATGGCGCACTGGATGGAGCACCATAAGAAGCAAAATTTCCTTTACGAGAATATCGAAAAAATCTGCAAGATTTTCAAGAAGCATGATGTGAGCTTTTCGTTCGGCGACGGCTTGCGGCCGGGATGTATCGCGGACGCGAGCGACGAGGCGCAGTTTGCCGAACTCAAAGTTCTTGGCGAGCTGACGACAAAGGCCTGGGAACACGACGTCCAGGTGATGATCGAAGGCCCGGGACATGTGCCGCTGGACAAAATCAAGGAGCAGGTCGACAAGGAAATGGAATGGTGCCACGAGGCGCCCTTCTATACCCTTGGACCGCTGGTAATCGATATCGCGCCGGGTTACGACCACATCACCAGCGCGATTGGCGCTGCGATGATCGGGTGGCACGGTGCCTCAATGCTCTGCTACGTTACGCCAAAGGAACACCTCGGGCTGCCGAATCCAGAAGACGTCAAGCAGGGCGTGATTGCCTACAAGATTGCCGCGCACGCCGCGGATGTGGCGCGTCACCGGCCCGGCGCGCAGGACCGCGACGACGCTCTCAGCTATGCCAGGTTTTTGTTTGACTGGAACAAGCAGTTTGAGTTGTCGCTTGACCCGCCAACCGCGAAGGCCATGCACGACGAAAATTTGCCGGACGATTTTTACAAAGAGGCAAAGTTCTGCTCGATGTGCGGGCCGAAGTTCTGCTCAATGAACATCACCCAGCTCGCCGAGGCCGAAGGCGGCCACGATCAATCCGAACGTAAGCAAAAGTTTGTCGAGCTCTTAGCCAAAGTGCAGGGCGCGGGAGCTTAAGTGTCGTTTCTTAATGGCGGAGTCGCCGTCGTCACGGGGGCTGGCAGCGGAATTGGTCGCGCGCTCGCGCAGCAGCTTTCTGCCGCAGGCTCTGGGCTGGCGATTGCGGACATTGACGAAAAAGGACTAGCCGAGACGGCAGCCTCGCTACCGTCCAAGCAAGCGGTGCTATCCACGCACGTTCTCGATGTCTCCGATGAAGCGGCAGTTCGTGGATTTGCCGAAGACGTAACCACACGACACGGCCGCGTGACGCTGCTCATCAATAACGCCGGCGTAGCACTTCACGGAACTTTCGAGGAAATCTCTCTCGACGATTTACGCTGGCTGATGGGCATCAATTTTTGGGGTGTCGTCTACGGCGTAAAGTATTTCCTGCCGATTTTGAAGCAGCAACCACGAGCCCAGATTGTAAATCTTTCTAGCGTCTTCGGGATTATTGGTCCCGCGGGACAGAGCGCCTATTCCGCGAGCAAATTCGCCGTGCGCGGGTTCACCGAAGCCGTGAGACACGAGCTTGAAGGCACCTCGGTCTCAGTCTCGTGCGTTCACCCCGGTGGAATTCATACGCCGATCGCAAAGCGCGCGCGCCTGGGAGCCCATGCATCCGAATCCAAGCGAGAAGCCGCCGTCGCCTATTTTGAGAAGGTAACTCCCACCTCACCCGAAGCCGCCGCGGCTCGGATCCTAAAAGGCGTGGAAAAGCGCGAACCGCGCGTCCTCATCGGTAGCGACGCCCGCAAAATAGACATCGTGCAGCGGCTCCGCCCGGCCACATACTGGAAAATGATGGCGAAAAGAGCGAGCGGCCCAGCCCCGGGGACGTGATTCCTGCAAGTGGCTGTTTTGACGTCGCTTGGCTTGAAAGTTATACTCGGCGGCGCAATGCATGGATTTTCAACTACTTTGCTTGCCGAGTTCTCTGTTCGGCTCTTCGTTTGGCATGATGTACTTTCATGATGTACATCAAGGAGCGCGTATGCCGTTTGTGCTAGCCGCCAAGATTAGCGATGTTCCCGCAGGTGCGGTTCACGAATTCCAGGTCGGTGGCAAGCCTGTCGCACTCGCAAACGTCGCCGGCAAGTTCTTCGCTATCAACAATACCTGCCTGCACAGGGGAGGGCCCCTCGGTCAAGGGTCGCTCCAGGGCTCGATTGTGACCTGTCCTTGGCATGGCTGGGAGTACGACGTAACCACCGGAAAGCTCCTCCAGAACCCGAGCATGGGAGTCGCCTGCTATCCAACAGAAGTCAGGGGCGAAGAAATCTTCGTCGATATCGCTTGAAATTCTTGATAACCATATAAAAACAAAGAAGATAGCTTTGGATTCAGGTTTTTCGGTGCAATTAGGCCGATTTCCTCAGCTCAGACTGAATTTCGGCTAACCCCAACATTTTGTTTCGCTTTTTGGTCTTCCCCGTGTATATTGCTGCCGACTCGACGCCTCGATGGCAACTCCGACCTCGCAACGACACTATTGGATCTTTAGCGCAGACCCGCACCACTACCATTGGGACACCCTTTTCGTGAAGGGCAAGGAAATGTGGCACGGTGCGGAGTCCAAGCCTGACGCCATCCGCGCCCTTAAACAAGTGCGAAAGGGTGATCGCGTGCTCTGTTATCACTCGACGCCAGAGAAAACCCTCTATTCGATAGCCGAAATCACTCGCGACCCTTATCCCGATCCTCACGACCACAAGGAAAAGAACCTCGTCGCGGACCTGCGCGCGTTTGACCGCTTGCCCAGACAAGTCACATTGGCGGAAATGCGCGCCAATCCCGCCTTGAAAAAAATGAAGCTCTTGAAAAACGTGCGCATTTTGGTTTCGCAGATTACCGAAGCCGAGTATCAGGAAATCCTGCGTATGTCCGGAATTGTGGCCTCGCCGGGAATTCCGCTCCCCTGACGCCATGCTCGAAGGCATTCTCTCCGGGAAGACGCGGGTCCTGGACCTCGCGTATGCCATCAACGACAAATTGGTGTCTTGGCCGGGCGACGAACGGTGGTTCGAAGCCAAGGTTAATTCTACCATTGAGAAAAACGGTTACTTCACCAGGAGCTTCTGGATGCTGGAGCACTACGGGACGCATCTGGATGCACCGATCCATTTTCCTCCAGGGAAGACGACTGTCGACAAGATCCCGTCAAGCCAATTTTTTGGCATGGCCGTGGTATTCGATGCTCGCTCAGAGAGCGCTGCTGATGCGGATTACTTGCTTCCAGCCGCGCGGATTAGCGAGTGGGAAGGGCGGCATGGGCAAATTCCAGTGGGTGCCGTCGCGCTACTAAGGACGGGTTGGTCGTCACGCTGGCCGGATGTGCGGAGCTACCGCAATCAGGATGCGGCGGGTCGCATGCATTTCCCGGGATTTTCCGTGGAGGCGGTGGAGCGGCTGATCGAGCGGAAGGTCAACGGCATTGGGTGTGACACAATGAGCGTGGATTGTGGCGCTTCGGACCAATTCGCAGTGCATCGGTTGGCGCTGGGAGCGGGGCTTTATCACCTTGAGAATCTTTCGGATTTAAGCGAACTGCCGGAAAAAGGCGCGTTCCTTGTTGTGGCGCCGATCAAACTCGAGGGTGGTTCGGGCGGGCCAGTCCGCGTATTTGCACTGCTGTCGTGAGGAAGTCCAGATAGGCGTAAACATTTCCCAGGGTGCATACGTCTTAGTTAGAGGGTTCGGTTGAGGGTGGGGTTCATGAAAACAATCAGATTCCGCGGGACCGTACTGATGTTGTTGTGTGCATTGGGAATAGCCGCTCCTCCCGTGCGAGCACAATCGCAAGAGTTTCCAGTCAGCACTCGCACCCTGAAAAATGGCATGAAGGTGCTTGTTCAGCCGGACCACAGCATTCCAAACGTGGCGCTGTACATCTTCTACCGGATCGGGTCGCGCAACGAACACCCTGGGACCACCGGCCTCTCGCACTTTTTCGAACACATGATGTTCAACGGCGCAAAGAAATACGGGCCGGGCGATCTCGATAAGGTGATGGAAGCAAACGGCGGCGCGAATAACGCCTATACCACGCAAAACGTGACCGTTTACCAGGACTGGTTTCCACACTCCGCCTTGCCGCTGATTTACGACATCGAAGCCGACCGAATTCGCGACTTAACATTCGATCCGAAGAAAATTGCGTCCGAGCGCGAAGTGGTGGCGTCCGAGCGTCGGCTCAGCGTCGACAACGACAATGGAGGTTTGCTTGACGAGCAGCTTTGGGCCACGGCGTTCATTGCCCATACGTATCAATGGCCTGTCGTAGGCTGGATGAGCGACATCGAGCATTGGACCATGGACGACTTGAAGCACCACTTCGAGATGGGCTACTCGCCCAGCAACGCTACCATGGTCGTCGTCGGCGATGTTTCGCCCGAGGAAATCTTTCAGCTGTGCGAAAAATTTATTGAGCCGATTCCTTCCCACGCGCCGCCTCCGCCCGTCACCACCGTCGAGCCCGAACAGCTCGGTGAGCGGCGGCTGGTGGTTCACAAGCCGGCGGAATTGCCCCTCATCATGGTCGGTTACCACGTTGCGCAAACGAACGATCCGGACTTCTACGCGCTCAACATTCTTCGCAGCATCCTGTTTCAGGGAGAGAGCTCGCGCATGTACCAGCGGCTCGTGGATAAAGATCAGCTTGCGCTGGATGTTTCGGCTTCGGTTGAGCCTGCGTTCGATCCCACTCTGGCCATCATAGTCGCACAGCCGCGCCAGGGAGTGGACCCGCAGGCCTGCGAAAAAGCAATTTACGAGGAACTCGAAAAAGTGAAGATCGCGCCAGTCAGCGATCAGGAACTCGAGAAAGCAAAGAACAACCGGTTGGTCGAGTTCTACCGGGAGATGCGGACCATCAATGGGCGCGCCAACACAATAGGAACTTATGAAGTTTTCATGGGCGACTACAACAAGTTATTTGTCGCCGCGAAGAACTACTCCACGGTCACGAAAGAGGATGTACAGCGTGTAGCCAAAAAATATTTCGGTACAAACAACCGCACCGTGGCGACGTTGCTTCCCGAAAACGCAGAGAAGGCAAAATAATGGCGCGTGAAAGAAAATTGCTACGCTTTTTTGCGCTCTTAGGTTTCTTGCTAGTTCTTTGCCCAGCCGCGCCCGCGCAATCGCTGCGTCTCCCCCCGCACGAGAAATTCGTGCTCAAGAACGGGTTGACAGTGCTGCTGATGGAGAAGCGTGGCGTTCCTCTCATTAATGTATTCGCTCTCGTAAAAACCGGAGCCGCCGCGGATCCAGCGGGGCAAGAAGGCCTGGCCTCCATCACTGCTGGCCTCCTGCGCAAAGGAACAAAGAACCGCACGGCCCAGCAGTTTTCCGCGGACCTCGATTACATCGGCGGTTCGTTTGGCGCGGATGCCGGAGCGGACTTTACGAACATCAGCGCGGAATTCATGACCAAGGATCTGGCTCGCGGGTTGGAGCTTTTCTCCGATGCCGTTCTGCATCCCACGTTTCCGCAGAACGAAACCGACAAGATCCTGGCGCAGAGCCTGGACGGCGTGAAATCCGCGAAGGACGAGCCGCAGGCGGTTCTTGGCTTGTACTTCGCAGGATATCTCTACGGTTCGCATCCGTATGGCCGCCCGTCGGATGGCGATGAGCTTTCACTGAAACGCATACAGCGGGATGCCGTCGCGAAATTTTATGAGACCAATTACGCGCCGGGGAACACAATTCTTGGTGTCGCCGGTGACTTCGATGCCGCGGAAATGAAAAAGAAACTCGAAGAGACATTGGGTGCGTGGCCGGCACGGACAGTGGCAAGCACAGCCATCACCGCCGTTCCGCCGTCGAAAGGGAAGCGGCTCCTGCTGATCGACAAACCCGATGCGACGCAGACTTATTTTGATATCGGAAACATCGGCACTGCCGTGAACGATCCGGACCGCGTCGCGATTAGGGTGGTCAACACGATTTTCGGCGGCAGGTTCACATCCGAGCTCAATGAAGCCCTGCGCGTAGAATCCGGCTATACCTATGGGGCTCGGTCGTTTTTTGATTCGCACAAGGCGCCTGGGCCATTTGAAATCGCCAGTTTCACGAAGAACGAGACCACGACTCCGGCCATTGACCTTGCACTTCAGGTCCTGCAGAAGCTTCACACGAACGGCGTAACCGCCGAGCAACTCGCTTCGGCGAAGAGTTACATCAAGGGGCAGTATCCGCCGACCATCGAAACTTCCGCCCAGCTTGTCCGGCGCATCGTGGTCAACGAGTTTTACGGCCTCGGCGACGACGAGGTAAATCAACTGGAAGCGCGGCTCGATGCGGTTACCCCGGCGATTGCAAAACAAGTTATCGAGAAACACTTTCCGCTGGATAATCTCGTTTTTGTGTTGATTGGGAACGCTTCTGCCATCGGGCCTGCCGTAAAAAAGTACGCCGACAAGATCGACCAGCGTCCCATTAGCGATCCCGGCTTCTGGCCTCCGCCGGCGGGAGCTCAGAAATAAAAGCTCACGGCGCGATGTACGGAGCCCAAAAAGTTTTGCTGGAAATTCTTCAGGAGGAATGATGCGTTTTCGAATCTCTACAACGATTGGGGCACTGTTGCTTGCGTTGCTGTGCACGGCGAGTTGGTCTGCCGCGGCGGACGAAGCTCCGCTGCTCGTGCAAGCACCCACGATGAGCAAGACGCAAATCGTTTTTGTCTACGGCGGCTATCTGTGGAGCGTACCCCGCGAAGGCGGAGAGGCGCGCCAGCTTACAACCGGTGGCCACGAGGCCAAGCCAAAATTCTCTCCGGATGGCAACTGGATCGCCTTTACAGGTCAGTACGATGGAAATATCGACGCGTACGTCATGCCCGCCGATGGCGGCGAGCCAAAGCGCCTGACCTGGCATCCCGATCCAGATGTGGTTGTCGGATGGACGCCAGACGGCAAGAAAGTTCTAATCAGTTCGGGCCGCGAAGCGTATGCGGACTTCGACCGCTTGTACACTGTGCCCGTCGAAGGCGGCGTTCCGGAAGTCCTGCCCATGTGGCGCGGCGAAGCGGCTTCTTTTTCGCCCGATGCCACACACATCGCATATGTGCCCAATCTGAAATGGCAAACCGCTTGGAAGCGTTATCATGGCGGCCAAACGACGCCCGTTTATGTTCTGCGGTTGAGCGATTTGCAGCTCGAGAAAGTTCCTCGCGAAAACTCGAATGACGATGATCCTGTCTGGATCGGCGACACCGTTTATTTTCTATCAGACCGCAAAGGTGCCGTATCCATTTTTGCCTACGACACGAAAACGAAAAACGTTAAACAGGTGCTCGACAACAAAGGTCTCGATGTGAAATCGCTGTCCGCCGGACCGGATGCGCTGGTCTACGAACAGTTCGGTGGCATCTACACTCTCGATTTGAAAACCGAAAAAGCGGCGAGGGTCGGCATTCACATCTCCGCCGATTTGCCGGCGACCCGCCCGCACTATGAAAAGGTGGGTGACAAGATTCAGAATGCCGCTATATCCCCAACCGGTGCGCGCGCAGTCTTCGAAGCTCGCGGCGAAATCTTGACTGTTCCGGCAGAGAAAGGCGATGTAAGAAACCTCACGCGAACCACCGCGGTTGTAGAGCGTGATCCGGCGTGGTCTCCCGACGGCAAATCGATTGCGTTCTTCTCCGACGAATCCGGTGAATACGCGCTACATATCGTCGATCAAACCGGCTTGGGCGCCGTGAAAAAAATCAACCTCGGCAATCCTCCGTCGTTTTTTTATAGCCCGCTGTGGTCTCCGGACAGCAAGAAGATTGCTTACACCGACAAGCGCCTGAATCTCTGGTATGTAGACGTCGAAAAGGGCACGCCGGTGAAGGTGACCTCGGACCGTTATGAAGACCCAAGCTCCACGGTGAACGAAACCTGGTCGCCGGACAGCAAGTGGCTGACGTACGCGAAGATTCTCGAAAATCACATGCGGAACATCTTTGTGTATTCGCTCGAGTCGTCCAAAGAATCCCAGATTACGGACGGCACGAGCGATGCGCGTTATCCGGTATTTGACAAGAACGGAAAGTCGCTTTATTTCGCGGCTAGCACGGACCTGGGTCTCTCCATTGCTTGGCTCGATCTTTCGAGCTATCAGCATCCCGTGTCGAGAAGCGTTTACGCGGTTGTGCTGAAGAAGGGCGATTCTTCTCCCGTCGAACCGCAAAGTGACGAGGAGAAAGCCGCGGCAGACGACAAAGCCAAAGACGCAGACAAGGCAAAAGAAGCCGACAAGGGCGGAGATAAAGGAAAAGAAGGCGAGAAGAAAGACGAAGTAAAAGTCACGATAGACCTGGACGGAATCGGCCAGAGAATCGTGTCCCTGCCCATCAAAGCTGCCAATTACATCGGCCTGGATACAGGCAAGACCGGCGTACTTTTCTTGAGCGAAATCCCAAGCGTGCCGAGCATAACCGAACCGACAGCTGTCTCAGTTTCGAAGTTCGATCTCAGCACGCGCAAGACCGAACCTTTCCTTGGAGGTCTGAACAGCTTTGTGGTTTCGGCCAACGGCGAAAAGGTGTTGTATCGCCAAGGCCCTGGGTGGTTTATTGCGCCGACGGCAGTTGTGCCCAAGCCCGGCGACGGAGCTCTGAATCTCGATGCGATGGAGGTCTACACCGATCCTCGCGCCGAATGGAATCAGATGTACCACGAGGTCTGGCGCATCGAGCGCGACTTCTTCTACGACCCGAACCATCACGGCTTGAATATCGTTGCCGCAGAGAAGAAGTATGCGCCGTACTTGAAGGGTGCGGGGGGCCGCGCTGACGTAAATCATCTTTTTGACGAGATGCTTGGTGAGCTTACCGTCGGCCACATGTTCATCGGCGGTGGCGACGTGCCGCAACCGACGCGCGTGAAGGGCGGGCTCCTCGGCGCGGACTACAAAGTCGAAAACGGTCGTTACCGTTTTACGCGTGTCTTCAACGGAGAAAATTGGAATCCTGAATTGCGCGCGCCGCTCACCCAACCCGGCGTCGACGTAAAAGTGGGCGACTATCTGCTCGAAGTGGGTGGCCGCGAAGTTCGTCCGCCAACGGATGTTTACAGCTACTTTGAAAATACGGCGGGCACACAAATCAAAATCAAAATCGGACCAACCCCCGACGGCAAAGACGCGCGCGAAGTAACCGTTGTGCCTCTGCCCAGCGAATTTCCGCTGCGCAACCTTGCTTGGGAAGAAGACAACCGCCGCAAGGTGGATCAGCTGAGCGGCGGCAAACTCGCCTACGTGCACGTGCCGGACACGGCTAACGGCGGCTTCATCAATTTCAATCGCTATTACTTTGCGCAAGTTGGCAAGCAAGCCGCGATCATCGATGAGCGTTACAACCACGGCGGCCAAATTGCGGATTACATCATCGATATGCTCAAACGGCCGCTGCGCAATTGCGATATCACGCGCGAAGGGGAGCAATTCTGCTCGCCTCTTGCGCAAATCTACGGCCCCAAAACGATGATCATCAACGAAATGTCCGGCTCCGGCGGCGATGCCTTGCCCTGGATGTTTAAACAAGACAAAGTAGGCCCGCTGGTCGGGACACGCACATGGGGCGGCCTGGTCGGCATTTACGGGTACCCACCGCTGTTGGACGGCGGCGGCGTGACCGCTCCGCGCGTGGCGATCTTTGGTTTGCACAGTGAGTATGAAGTGGAAAATCATGGCATTGCGCCGGACATCGAGGTCGAGAACGACCCAGCGTCTGTCGCAGCCGGCCACGATCCGCAACTAGAGCGTGCTGTGCAGGTCACGCTGGAAGCGTTGAAGGCGCATCCGGTTGTGATTCCGGGACCTCCGCCATATCCCAGCTATCAAAAGAAGTGATTTATAAATATCGCGGCCAGCCCCGGATCCCGATGGATCCGCGTGGCCGGCCTGCGTCGTGGCGATGGGATGTGCTATTTTGTCTATGATCCCTTCATGCCAGAACTTCCTGAGGTCGAAACAGTAGCGCGAGGTCTGCGGCGAACGATTGTCGGCAGGCGAATTCTGTCCGTGCGCCTGGGCAAGACCGATTTCATTGACGATCCGGCTGCGCTTGAGCAGCATCTACCAGGCAGGCAAATCGAAGCCGTCGAGCGCTACGGAAAATTCATGCTCTTGCGGCTTTCGGCCGTGATTATCAGCGGCGCTCCGGCTGCGAATGGTGACGCAGCGCCTGCCGCGCTGCTCGTTCATCTCGGAATGACTGGGCAGATCGCGCCGAATCCCGCTGCCCAGCCTTGCGAAAAACATACTCATGCCTGCTTCTTGCTCGATGACAACCGTGAACTGCGCTACACGGATGCGCGCCGTTTCGGGCGGCTGGCTTATCTTTCCGCGAAGCCACTCGCTGAAGAATTGCGTACCTTTGGCGCCGACCCTCTGGAAATTGGCGTTGAAGAATTTGTGAAGCAGGCACGAACACGGCGCGCCAGGATCAAGTCGCTCCTGCTGGATCAGAGTTTTCTGCGAGGCGTTGGAAATATCTATGCGGACGAAAGTTTGTGGCGCGCGAAAATTCATCCGGCCCGCCTCGGTGCATCCCTAAATAAGCAACGAGCCGCCACGTTGCATCGCGTACTGCGTGAAATCCTTGAAAAAGCAATTGTTATGCGCGGCTCTTCCATTTCCGATTTTCTTGACGCCGATGGCCAGCCGGGCGAATATCAGCGTCACCATCGTGCCTATGGGCGCGAGGGCAAGCCCTGCTATCGCTGCGGCGCGGTGATCCGGCGCACGATTGTCGCGGGGCGTAGCAGTTATTTCTGCCCAAAGTGCCAGCCTGCGCCGCAGGGATGCACTGCTTTGCCCCTGCCAAGAAAGTCGGCGAAGAAGGCCGCGAAATGAGTAGGGAATCTGGATGCGAGCCGTAGTGCAAAGGGTTAGCCGCGCGAGCGTAACCGTCGAAGGGCGCGTGGCAGGCGAAATTGGCAACGGGCTGACGATTTTGCTCGGCGTCGGACGCGAGGATACGCCTGCTGTTGCGGCGTTTCTGGCAGAGAAAGTGGCAAACCTGCGCATTTTTGAAGACGACCAAGGCAAAATGAATCGCTCGCTGCTGGATGTTAAAGGAGCGGCCCTCGTCGTCTCGCAATTTACGTTGTACGGTGATGCGCGCGGCCAGCGCCGGCCCAGTTTCATCTCGGCCGCTCCGCCTGAATTAGCCAAAGCTCTTTATGAAGAATTTACCGTCGCGATGCAGGGGCTGGGTGTAACCGTCGCGACGGGAATTTTTCAGACGATGATGTCCGTGGAGTTGGTAAATGAAGGTCCAGTCACGATCCTCCTCGATTCCGACAAAGCGTTCTAGCTCAGGGCGCCGCTCAATCACCACCGAAAAGTGGACGAGAGACGCGGCGCTTCGCGAACTGGAACTACTCGGCGATCCAAAAGTGCGAGCCAAGCTGACCTATTTCGGCGTGAACGTCTCGAAAGCCTATGGAATTTCAGCGCCTGTGCTGCACGCTTTTGCCCGGCACATTGGAAAAGATCAATTACTGGCAGAGCAACTTTGGTCCTCCGGTATCCACGAAGCGAGAATCTTGGCCGCACTGGTCGGCGAATCGGAGAAAATCACCTCGGCGCGAATGGAGCGCTGGGTGCGTGATTTTGATTCGTGGGATCTGGTGGACACGGCGTGCTGCTTTCTCTATGCGTCAGCGAGGCCCGCTTGGGAGAAGATCTACGAGTGGAGCACCCGGCGTTCAGAGTTTGAGAAGCGCGCGGCATTTTCGCTTGCCGCCTATCTCGCCTATAAAGACAAAGTTGCGGAGGATGCAAAGTTCGAACGTTTTCTCCCCGTGATCGAGCGCGAGGCATACGACGAACGCAACTTTGTAAGAAAAGCGGTCAACTGGGCGCTGCGCAATATAGGAAAAAGAAACCTACGACTCAATGCAGCGGCCATCCGTTCTGCAGAACGAATTCGAGAACAAGATTCTCGCACCGCCCGGTGGATCGCAGCAGACGCACTTCGTGAACTGAAGAGCGAAGCGGTACAACTAAGGTTGCGCAAGAAAGCAGGCTGAGAAATGTCCAGGAGAACTCAAAAACAAGCCGTCACAATTCGCCGCGCGCGAAAGAGTGATGCGCAGCGGCTGGCGGAGTTGAGCGGCCAGCTTGGGTATCCGACGACCTCGGCGGAGATCGCAAAAAGAATACGCAAACTGAAGCCCGCGTCGCAAAATGCCCTGTTCGTTGCGGAATCTCCTGAACAAGGCGTCGTTGGCTGGACACACGTCAGTGTCACGCACCTCGTGGAGGTTGGCACGCGCGCTGAATTGAATGGACTCATCGTCGCGGATGGCCAGCGGAGTCTCGGGGCGGGCGCACGACTGCTCGAAGCAGCCGAAGATTGGGCGCGCAAACACGGTTGCCCAAGCATGTCGGTGCGTTCCAACGTGATCCGCGAGCGCGCCCACAAATTTTACGACCGCCAGGGCTACGAGCACTACAAAACCCAGAAAGCTTTCCGCAAGTCGCTGTGAATATTTCCCCACTTCGCCAGCCGATAACTGCTTGTAGACAGTCTCATCTCGCCGTATAGCAAGGTATATCGCACTACGATATACTTGTCACGTGACAGCCGATATCACCCCCGCCGAGTACCGCGCGCTAGCCGAGTTGCGTTACCGCATCCGCCATTTTCTGCGCGAAGGCGATGCTAAGGCCCGTGCCGTCGGTCTCGAGCCCCAGCAATACCTGATGCTGCTCGCTATTCGCGGCCTCCCTGAAGGCAGCGAAGCCACCATTCAGACCCTTGCGGAGAGGCTCGCACTAAAACACCACAGCGCCGTCGAGCTCATCGACCGCCTCGAGGCACACGGCTACGTCCGCCGCACCCGCAGCCGTGACGACCGCCGCCGAGTCTTCGTTTCTCTTTTGCAGCGTGGCGAACGCCTGCTCGAACAAGTCGCGCAAAACCGCATCAGTGAACTGCGCACCAGCGGAGAGGCACTGGTTGGTGCAATTGAAGCATTGCTCGAACGCAGGCAACCGAGCAGCAAGAACATGAAGAAGGCATCCAAGAGGGAAGTGCGAGACGGACGTGACTGAAGAAAACCAGAAACCGAACCCACACGTAAGAGCGAACAAGGCACCCCGCAATCACAACGAGGAGTTGGGTGATTTTACAACCACGCCGCGCGTCATTTCGATCTCCTGCCTGGCGATGTTCATCGGGGTGCTCTGTGCGTTTGTCGCCCTCGCGCTGCTTCGTTTGATCGGCTTGTTCACCAACCTTTTTTATTTTGGCCGTTGGAACACGGCGATGGTTTCGCCAGCTGGTAACCACCTGGGCTACTACAGCGTTCTCGTCCCGATTGGCGGAGCGCTTATCATCGGCGTGATGGCGCGCTACGGCTCGGAGCGCATTCGTGGCCACGGCATTCCGGAAGCCATCGAAGCGATTTTGATCAACGGCAGCCGCGTCGAGCCCAAAGTCGCCTTTCTAAAACCAATCTCTTCTGCAATTTCCATCGGTTCCGGCGGACCGTTTGGCGCGGAAGGTCCGATCATCATGACAGGCGGCGCGTTTGGCTCCATGATCGCCCAGCTTTTCCATTTGACGAGCGCCGAGCGAAAGACTCTTCTCGTGGCCGGAGCGGCGGGCGGAATGTCTGCCACGTTCGCTTCGCCAGTCGCCGCCGTACTACTCGCCGTCGAACTCCTGCTCTTTGAGTGGAAACCACGCAGCTTGATCCCTGTGGCGCTCGCAAGTGCCGTCGCCGCCGTGGCTCGGCGCTACCTCTTGGGATTTGGCCCGCTTTTTCCTGTGCCCGAACATCCCTTGTTCATCGGTCCCAAAGCGCTCCTGGGGTGTGCGCTTGTCGGTCTTCTCGCGGGAGTTTTATCAGCGTTGCTGACTTTATCTGTATACGCCGCGGAAGACGCCTTCCAACATCTCAAGATTCATTGGATGTGGTGGCCCGCAATCGGCGGTCTCGCCATTGGCGTTGGCGGTTTGATTTTTCCGCAGGCTCTAGGCGTCGGCTACGACACCATCGGGGCTCTGCTTCAAGGCAGCGTAACTACAAAAGTGATTTTGGGCGTTCTGCTCGTGAAGTGGTTCATCTGGGCGGTATCACTCGGTTCGGGTACATCAGGCGGCGTCCTTGCTCCGTTGCTTATGATGGGTGGCGCGCTTGGCGGCCTGGAAGCAATGTTTCTGCCGAACGAGGGCGCTGGCTTCTGGCCGCTGATCAGCATGGGCGCGATTCTTGGTGGCACGATGCGCTCTCCATTCACAAGCATTGTCTTCGCCTTTGAGCTCACGCACGACGCAAATGTCTTTTTGCCCCTCCTTGTTGGGAGTGTGATCGCTCACGCCTTCACGGTCTTGACGCTGAAAAGGTCCATCCTCACAGAAAAAGTCGCCCGGCGCGGCTTTCACTTGAGCCGCGAATACGCCGTCGACCCACTCGAGATTCTTTTTGTCCGCGAGGTGATGCGCTCGAATGTCGTCGTCCTGCCGGCGGAGGCGAGTGTCGGGGAAATACTGAACTCACTTCACGTGGATCACCCGCATAAACAACGCTTGCTTCCGGTGGTGGATGCAGAAGGCAAGCTTGTCGGTGTGCTGACGCGGGGGGATATCCGCGAACGGATTGAACAAGAAGGCGATGCCACCCTGCAACTTCACCTCCGGGAATTGGTGCGAGCCAGCACAATTGAAACAAACCCCGACGAAATCTTGCGTGTCGTCGTATATCGGATGGCGGAAAAAGGCGTGACGAGGCTGCCGGTAGTCGAACGCGGGTCTGGCACATTTCTCGGTCTCATTTCTCTCGACGATTTGCTAAAGGCGCGCACCAGGCACTTGGAAGAAGAGCGCCGCCGAGAGCAAACCCTGAAATTAAAATTCCTCCTCCCCGGTAGAAGAGTGGACTCGACGATAAAATGACGGATGCCACGCAACAGACACGCGCAAGCTGGTGGAGATTCCCGTCGCGCCAGTGGAACGCACTGCTCAACGAGCGGGAAGAGCAAGTCTTCCTGATACTCACGCTCTTGATCGGCGCGCTTGTCGGCCTGATGGCCGTAGCTTTCATCCTGCTAACTGAAAGAGTCGGCACGCGACTCTATCCTGTTGGCGGAGCGGCCTGGCACCGTGTTCTCATCCCTGTCGTCGGTTCCCTTCTGATGGGCTATCTGCTTTACCGCTATTTCCCGGACGCGCGCGGGAGCGGCGTCCCGCAAACCAAGGCGGCTCTCTACGCTCGCGAAGGACGCATCACCGCGGCCACGATGTTTGGCAAGTTCTTCTGTACCTCCGCCACGTTGGCCAGCGGAATCCCCCTCGGGCGCGAAGGGCCAACGGTGCAGGTCGGTGCCGGAATCGCTTCGGTCTTGGGCAGGCACTTAGGTCTGCGCCCCGAAAAAGTGAAGGCACTCATCCCCGTGGCAGCGGCTGCGGCAATCGCCGCTGCATTTAACACGCCCTTGGCGGCGGTGCTGTTTGCTCTCGAGGAAATCGTGGGCGATCTTCACGCTCCCGTATTGGGTTCGGTCGTTCTCGCTGCGGCTACTTCGTGGGGTGTGCTCCGCCTTTTGCTAGGCAATGATCCACTCTTCAAAGTGCCGCAATACCAGCTTGTCAATCCATGGGAATTCGCAATCTACGCCACGCTCGGCGTCGCCGGAGGTCTCGTATCGGTAGCCTTCACCAAGCTCTTGCTCGGCATGCGCGAGCGCTTTCTGAAATTTCCGCGCAAGACGCTTCCGTTCCAACCCGTAATCGGTGGCGTGCTCGTCGGTTTGATGGGCTGGTTTGTCCCTCAAGTATTGGGGGTCGGTTACGAGCACGTAGGCGCCGTGCTAAACGGAGGCATGGCACTTCGCCTAATGGTTTTGCTCTTAGTTTTGAAACTGTTCGCGGTGACCACCAGCTACGCCTCTGGAAACGCCGGCGGCATCTTCGGCCCCAGTCTCTTCCTTGGAGCCATGCTTGGCGGAACTATCGGCGGCGTCGCGCACAATCTGTTCCCAAACCACACGGCGACGCCGGGTGCCTATGCTCTCGTCGGAATGGGCACGGTATTTGCCGGAATCGTCCGCGCGCCGATGACTTCCGTCGTGATGATTTTTGAGATCACGCGCGACTATGCGGTCATTGTTCCCCTGATGATCTCAAACCTCGTGAGCCTCTTCATCGCCTCACGCCTACAGAAGCAACCAATCTATGAGGCCTTGGCGCGTCAGGATGGCATTCATCTTCCCACCTCCGAAACTCGACAGCAGGAAGGTCTCCGGCAGGTACTCCTCGCTATGCGGCCCGCGAAGGAAATTTTTTCGGCCGATATGACCGTGCAGGAAGCTCTGGAAAAGATTCTTTCGAGCGAATCCACCGCTTGGCCTGTGAGCGACGATCGTGGTCTGATCGGCGTGCTAAGTTTTGGGAAATTGCAGCAAGCCGCAGCGGCCGGCCCCGAGCCCAAGCAGCTGAAAGAGCTTCTCGACGGAATCGACTTCCCGCATCTTCACGCCGACCATTCTCTCAGCCTGGCGCTCGAACGCATGGGCGCATTTCAGGTCAACGCCCTACCCGTGGTCAGCCGCGCCAATATTCACAAACTCGAAGGCATCGTCACCCTAAAAGATGTCCTGGCTCTGTACGGTGTTGGATCTACCGACAAAGCCTGATTTGCGCGAGTACATGCTGCGCGTTTTGATCCACCCGCGTCTTTATCCGAGAAAGAGAACTTATCCCTGAAACTTTGGATATTTCAGTCGCAGCTTTTCAAAAGCCGGCGATGAGGAACCACGCCTCGAGTGATAGCGAAGCACGCGCCGCTCATTTCCCACTGGTTGAGGATTCTCGCTGAGAGCCGATTCCACATCCCCGCGATTTTGGATTCTCGCGAGCTTGAACGAGACTCGCTTGCCCGTCGGTGCAAGTCGCACCACCACGAATTCGCCTTGCTGGTACGCAGACCTCGGGTCCGCCGAATAAATAAGCTCGTTTCCCTGAAAATTGCGATATTGGATGCGCATCGAGTAGTCGTTTGGATCGGCATCACCTTGTAGATGTGGGAAGACTTCGCTGGCAGGCTTGCCTACAATTCGGTTCTGCCGAAACGCCTCGGCATGTTCCGCGTCGTATTTGTCGCACGAAGGATTCGTGCATTTCACTTTCCACAGAAATTGCTTCGCGCCCCACGCACCGCACTTCGGACACTCGACGAGATCATCGAACTGGCCCATGCTCAGCCTCCCGCAAACAGTCTCCAGGGAAACGGCTAAGGAAACGTTGGTAAATCTTCAGATTTACCAACTTCAATAAGGCCCCTCGACAGGTGACGCCTCTCTCCCACGAGTCCCTCTTGCGAGGTTTGCATCGTCACTGCTTCGGAGCTTGGAGAGAAAGCAGACACTCCCGCGGATTGCGGGCGCAGCCTGGCAGCCGTCTCCCTGGAACTTTTCTGGGTCTGGTAACTTTTCCAGACAAAAAATGGCGCGGCAACGTGACCGTGCTGGATTTGCCGCCGCCGGTGAACGAGCGAAGGCAATCCCATCGCTCGCAGGCTGCGGAATGGCAATAGCCGGAAATAGGATTTGCGATGCCCGCCCTTGAACGCAATCGAAAGAATTTCTTCCGCGAGCCAGCGGTCGAGAAGCCGGAGTTGCTCCTCGTCGCTCACATGCTTGAGGTAGTAATCCACAATGGCCACGTTCCGCACGCTTTGTTCCAACGCAAGTCGTGCGGTTCCGATGGCGAACTCCGCGCGTTTGCGCGGATCGAGGATGCGCGCGAGTTTCGCCCTTTTGCGGCGAAACGCAAAGCGGAAAACATTGCAAATCTTACGGCATTTGTCGCGCGAAAGCCGGACGGCTCCATCTGCACAGAATTCTAGTCCGAGATGCCGAATGCGCGCGGCGGCTACGAAATTAGTCGCGGATGCTCCGCAACGGGAAAGAAGTAAATTCTCTTCATGACTGGCCTTGCTACGCAGTTTCAACTCGCCCAACGCCTCTTGAAAATAACCCATCGCCGCTTCCATTGTTTCGCGATCGCTTGAGAGCAAGAGCAGATCATCCGCATACCGGAAGTACCGAAGACCGGGAAGTGCATCAAGCCGGCGGTCGACTGGTGTGAGATATACGTTGGCGAAGAAGCACGCCATTGGAGTCCCAAACGCTATACCCTGCTTGGCGTGAAGAGTCTGGCCATCTTCTTCATACGGGAACTGTACCCGCTCCTCAAGAAGCCGGAACAAGTAATCTCCCGGCTCGACCAGCTCAGCCAATTTCGCCAGCAGTAGTCCGTGATCTACTGAGGGAAAATAATTCGCAATATCCCTCCTCACCGCATACAGCGGCGTTTCCGTCGTAGCAAACAGCTTGGCAATTCTTCGCTGGCAGCGGTCCAAACCAAATCCCCGCAAACGATACGCATAGCAGTTCGGCGAAAACCAATGCTGCAGCCGTGCGCTCAAGAGCCGATAGAGCAGCAGGTCAACCAGCCGTTCTTCCCAGGGATAGATGTAAAGCGTCCGTCGCTTGCCGCGAAAATTGCGGTGCAACGCGACCGCCGGCCGAAACGAAAACGTTTCGCGCGTCAGCGCACGGTGAATGTCCGCGAGATTATGCAGTCCGGAGCGCGCAAAATCGTACAGGTCTCTTTTATCGGTCGAAGCGAACAGCGCTTTTCGCCAGGAAAACAGTGGCTTGGTGTAGATACGCACAGCCGCTTTGTACAGATCAGCCTCGCGGTAAAGGTCGCGCCAGCGCAACTTTCCTCGCGTGGAGAAACTCGCGGCGGACGACAACACCGACGATTCGTTCGAATACAAAGTGGCCGGATTCTAGTGCGCGCCACAGAGGTGCGTCAATCAAGAGCCTGTGGATAAAGTCCGCCGTCGAAACTCCAGCGTAAAGAGCCACCGATCGCTCCCGGCTTGGTCTCGATGAGTCCTCTTTCCCAATCGCTCGCCATCGCAGGATTATCTCTGGTCTATATTACCTAATTGATTTATGCTGCCCCCGGTGTATTAGGCCTGCCTCGCCCATGCTCTTCAAAACACAAAGCGCCTCCGTCTACGGCATCGACGCTTACCTCGTCGACGTCGAAGTCGACGTGGGCTCGGCCTACATGAAAGACTTCAACGTGGTTGGCCTACCTGACAACGCCGTCAAGGAAAGCCGCGAACGCATCAAGTCCGCCCTACGCAATTGCGGCTTCGAGTTTCCTCATGGCCAGGGCGTCACGATTAATCTTGCTCCCGCTGACGTTCGCAAAGAAGGCTCTGCATTCGATCTGCCAATGGCTCTGGGCCTGGTCGGTTGCATGGGCCACTTTTTTGGCAAACAGCTGAACGAATGCATGTTCCTCGGCGAATTATCGCTTGACGGGAGTATTCGGTCGGTTCGTGGCGCGCTTTCGGCGGCGCTAGCGGCGCGCGAATTTGGCCTGAAGTTCCTTGCCGTGCCCGAAGCAAACGCACGCGAAGCGGCTGTCGTCGAAGGCGTGAATGTCTTCGCTCTCAAAACGCTGCCGCAAGCCGTCGATCTCGTGAACGCCCCGGAGTCCTTCCAACCCGTCGTGGTCGACGCTAAACAGATGCTATCCGAAGCTGCCCAGTATTCCGTCGATCTTCGTGACGTCCACGGTCAGCAAGCAGCAAAGCGCGCGCTCGAAGTCGCCTGCGCCGGTGGCCACAACATCCTGTTCATCGGGCCTCCCGGCGCGGGCAAGACCATGCTCGCCAAACGCATCCCCACGATTCTGCCGCCCATGACTCTCGATGAAGCCATCGAAACCACGCGCATCCACAGCGTTGCCGGCGTCCTCGAAGACAGCAGCGGCCTCGTCGGTACCCGCCCGTACCGTTCTCCACACCACACTATCAGCGACGCCGGATTGATCGGCGGCGGCGCCGTCCCGCGCCCCGGCGAAGTTTCGCTCGGCCACAACGGCGTCTTGTTTCTCGACGAGCTCCCCGAATTTCAGCGCAATGTTTTGGAAGTCATGCGCCAGCCGCTTGAAGACGGCGCCGTCACCATCTCTCGCGCCGCAGTTTCGGTAACTTTCCCCTCTCGATTCATGCTCGCTGCGGCAATGAACCCTTGCCCCTGCGGCTATTTTGGCGATCCGATGCGCGAATGTCATTGCACGCCGCCAATGATCCAGCGCTATGTCTCGAAAATCTCCGGGCCGCTCCTCGACCGCATCGATATTCACATCGAAGTGCCCGCCGTAAAATACAAAGAGTTGCGCGCTCCGTCCTCTTCCGAGGACTCAGCGGCGGTCCGCCAACGCGTGATCGCCGCACGCGACAGACAGCTCGAACGTTATCGCACAGAAAAAAAGACCTACGCCAATGCCCAGATGATGCCCAAGATGCTTCGCAAACACTGTGCAATCTCCGCCGAGGGCGAAAAGCTCCTCGAGAACGCCATCACCCGCCTCGGCCTCTCCGCCCGCGCCCATGACCGCATCCTAAAAGTTGCCAGAACCATCGCCGACCTCGATGCCTCCGAAAACATCGATCCGCGCCACCTAAGCGAAGCCATCCAATACCGCACCCTGGACCGCTCCTACTGGGCGTAGTGGGACAGACATTCCTGTCTGTCGTTTTTGGTTGGTGTTAGTCAAGTAAGAAACGGGAAAGAGACAGGCAAGAGACAGGCAAGAGACAGGCAAAAGGCAGGCAAGAATGCCTGTCCCACAAAGGCTCGAAATGCCGCCTATTACGAAAATATATTACAAACGACATCTGCCTCACTGGCAGCCTTCAGGCAAGGAGCTTTTCGTCACCTGGAGGCTCGCAGATTCCCTTCCGAAGTCTTTCTGGCGTTCTTGCACTCAGACGACCGATGGCCGGCGATTTGTTGAATTCGACCGAACGCTCGATGCGGGAAGATTTGGGCCGCAATGGCTACGAGACCCACGGGTAGCTGAGTCAGTTGTGCAAGCGCTTCGTCATGGCGAACAAGTTCGCGGTTTCTATCAGCTTCTGGCGTACGTAGTCATGCCTAATCATGTGCATCTTCTGCTCAAGGCCAGCGCGCCTCTCCAGAAAATCACTCAAACCCTCAAGGGTTATACTGCCCACCAAGCCCACACGATTCTTGGCAAGCGCGGTGAAGCGTTCTGGCAGAACGAATCTTTCGACCATTGGGTACGAAATCCGGAGGAGCTAGCAAAAACCGTCCGCTTTATCGAAAATAATCCGGTAGCCGCTGGCCTGGTCCCACATCCGCAGGATTGGCCCTGGTCAAGCGCAGTCCTTAGAGCGCCCGAAAAGGCGCAATCAGCCCAATGATCAGGCCCTAAAGGTAGGACAGACATTCCTGTCTATCGTCTTGTCCTCGCCAGAATGGTTCAAAACTCTCCTTTTAATTCTGCAGACAAGAGCCAGCCAAGAATGCTTGTCCCACCACCTACCCCAAAAACCCCAAGTGCTCCATTGACTTAGGTTTAGCCGCTGTGTTACCGATAAGTGCGCTCTATTGGGTGCAATTTGCCCCAGGTAGGGCGCCGCGCATGGGCACAGACCCTAAGCACCTCGAAATCACGCTGGAGACGCAAGTGGAAAGCGTCAATCTTGCTGAGGAGATGTGTATCCGTGTAGCCGAGGCCGCGGGGTTCGGCGAAGACGATTGTTACAAAATTGGCATGAGCGTACGCGAGGGCGTCATCAACGCATTTCACTACGGCAACCAGGAGCGCCCCGAGAAGAAGATTCATCTCGCCGTCGATCTCACTGGCGAAAAGATGATCATCCACGTCCTCGATGAAGGCACAGGCTTCACCCTCGCCAATGTGCCCGATCCACTTGCCGAGGAAAATCTTTTGAGCACTTCCGGTCGCGGAATTTTCCTGATGCGCGCCTTTATGGACGAATTTGACGTCGTGCCAGGCCGCACGGGCGGAGCGGAAATCGTCATGGCAAAGAAACTTCCCCTGCAGGATAACCAGGGAACGAACGGCCAGGGTGGCCAGGGCGCTTCCCCGCATCAAGGAGCCTAAACGAAATCATGCCACTGCGCGCAACACATCGAGATGCTGGTCAATCCACCGTGGTGGACCTCAGCGGTAAGATCACCCTCGGAGAGGGCAGCGCCTTGCTCCGCAAGACTGTACGCGGGCTTTTGGACGATAAGCGTACGCACATTGTGCTCAACCTTGCCGACGTCGATTACATCGACAGCTCCGGCATCGGCGAACTCGTAAGTGCTTACACAACAGTCAAGGGCCGCGGCGGCGATCTTAAGTTATTGCACCTGACAAAAAAAGTTCACGATCTGCTCCAGCTCACAAAGCTGTATACCGTCTTCGACGTTTATACGGAAGAGAGTGCCGCCCTGAGCAGTTTCCAGCAGTCTGCGTAATCTGCCCCGCACCGAACCGAGACGTCGTCCAACCACGCTAACTCCGCTCGCATCAAGCGCCTTCCTGCGGCACAATTCTCTTATGCTCCCCCACACCACATCTACGCGAGACAGTTCCGACACCGCGTGGATTGTCGAGCAGGCCAGGGCGCTGGGCTTCGATCTCTGTGGAGTTGCACGCGCCGAGAAGTTTCCCGAGTTGGCCCTGGCGAAAGAATGGCTGGAGCGTGGCTACGCTGGCGACATGAACTATCTCGCCGACGAACGCCGCGCCAATCCACTAAGCGTGATGCGAGGTCTCCGCAGCGTGATCGTCTGTGCCCTGAACTACAACTCTCCCGCGCCGCGATCTGTCGACGCGTTCCAGCCCGACGGCACCGACCCACGCGCCTGGATTTCACGCTATGCCTGGGGAAACGATTACCACGAAGTCCTCCAGCAGAAGCTCCAAAGCCTGGCGGGCAGCCTCTCGCAACGATTCAGCGACCCGCACGAAGCGCGCATCTACGCGGACACTGGCCCTCTGCACGAACGCGTCTTTGCCAAACATGCCGGACTCGGCTGGCTCGGGAAAAATACCCTGCTGCTGAACGCCAGACTCGGGTCCTGGTTTTTTCTCGGCGTCATTCTTACCACTCTCGATCTCCCGCCAACACTTGGCCCAGCCGAGCTGCCTCCCCCCGATCTTTGCGGCTCTTGCACAAAATGTATTGATGCTTGTCCTACGGGAGCGCTCGTCGCGCCCTACGTAATGGATGCGCGCCTCTGCATCTCCTATTTAACGATCGAGCTCCGCGGAAACATTCCAGAAGACTTACGCGAACCCATGGGCCGTCATGTCTTCGGCTGTGACATTTGTCAGGACGTCTGCCCATGGAATCGACGTGCCCCTGTGACACATGCTCCGGAGTTTCAGCCAAGAGCTTTTCCACAGCCCGCAAAAGATCGGTCTGGTGAGTTGATTGACGCCGTTACGCACTGTGGCGATGAAGACTCTCTCTTCCTCCCGCGGCTCGAATGGCTGGCCGCAATGAGCGAAGAACAATTCCGCACGGTCTTTCGTGGAAGCCCCGTCAAGCGCACCAAGTGGCGCGGCCTGGTACGCAATGCCTGCATCGCCCTCGGCAATTCCTTTCCCGTTCACGGTTCGGACGATTACAAAAGAACTTGCACCCTCCTTACGCGGCTCTCATCCTCCACCGAGCCTCTGATTGCCGAATCTGCCCAATGGGCTCTTTCGTGCATCCAATAACCGTGGCGAGTGCTCTGCGTTTCACCATGCTCTCCAAGATCCGCCCAATCGCTACTCAATCAGAGTGGCATTGAGCCTTTTCCATGGTGAGCGGTATGATACATCAGGCTGATTGAGCTGCATGATACAGTCGGCTGGTTGGCCAGCCTCCTCGCCGCAGGAGATACCCATGAACCGCCGGAGATTCCTGGTCCATACCGGGATTGTCGGTGCGGGAATGCTTGGAGTGAGCGGCGGCGCTTCTGCGGTTTTGCGCTCCGGCACCGCGTCAGATTTTGCATCAAAACTCAAAGTGGAGGAAAAATTCGTGCCATTTACTTTGCCACCGTTGCCTTACTCATTCGACGCACTCGAACCCTACATTGATGCCAAGACCATGGAAATTCACCATGACAAACACCATGGCGCTTACGTCACCAACTTGAACAAGGCGCTCGATGGTCATGCCGATCTCCAGGCAAAGTCGCTTGAAGATCTTCTCAAGAGTCTGGACTCCATTCCGGAAAACATTCGTGGCGCGGTCCGCAATAATGCTGGCGGCCATTGGAACCACTCGCTCTTCTGGACACAAATGAAGAAGGGCGGCGGCGGTGAACCCAAAGGCGATCTTGGCACGGCCATCACATCGAGTTTTGGATCTTTCGCCGGCTTTCAGGAAAAATTCGCCGCTGCCGGACTTGGCCGCTTTGGTTCCGGCTGGGCTTGGCTCCTCGTTAAGGATGGCAAGCTGGCTATTGATTCCACGCCGAATCAAGACACGCCAATTTCGCTAGGCGCCAAAGCCGTACTCGGTATTGACGTATGGGAGCACGCCTACTACCTGAAGTATCAGAACGTGCGCGCCGATTACATCAAGGCCTGGTGGAACGTCGTCAATTGGGATTCCGCCGCCCAGCACTACGCCGATGCAAAGAAATAATTAATCCCGCAGCGAGCGCATCCGCTAAAACGCTAAGGCCCGGTTCGAGAGTGTCGAACCGGGCCTTAGCATTTTCTCAAGCTGGTTTCGTCTGAGTTCGAACTAAGCCATCAACTGTCGTTTAGCAAGCGGGACGATAGTGCCGACACGAGAGCCATTGTTATAACTCTGCGGTACCGGCGCAAACGTCCGTGCTTCCCTTGTTGCCACGGGCATCGACATGGGAATTGACCCAATCGTGTTACGCGACGCTTCGCGCACCAACTCCATGCGCCCTCGCACTCGGAATTTCGATAGCAGCGAAGACACGTGGAATTTCACCGTGCGTTCGGAAAGATTTAGTGTCGAGGCTATCTCTTTGTTGGACAAACTCTTCATCACGCCGCCGAGCACTTCTTCCTCGCGGCGAGTCAGCTTGACGGCGCTCCCGACGGAATGTCCCGCTTGGAGCAGTTTTTCCGCCTTCTCTGTAAGTCCTTCGAGGAGGTCATTTTCTGCCCTGACCATCACCATGTAGTCGCTCGGGGATTGCCCTCTCACCATGCAGTGCATCGCCAGCAGGCCGGCAGCCTGGTCGGTCGGAAAGCATCCGTCCGGGCCTGCCTCCACATGAAAATGCGTTACGCCAGTGTTTCTCTCATAAAAATAATAATGATCGCGGGGAATTGCTGGGCGGGGACTGTTTAATGGATGATGCTGTTCATTTCTGCGAATAAGCTTCACACGCACCCCTCAGTATGCAGCCTCGTAACACAACCGAAGCTTCTATTTGGATTGAACCTCCGTCAGGAGGCTAGCTGCACTGCGTAGGCAAACGACCGAACAAGAAGCCAAAACAGGGCGCTGAGGACCCGGTGCCTGGATCTACATAAAACCCGCACCGGGCTGCGAGAAGGAGCCCCCTGCCAATTTGCCTGCGTTGTTAAGACGTCGAACCGCTTCATCTGTGCATTTTTTCTTCCGAAGGTTCAAAATTACAACTCGTTCAGAAGAGGACTACTTAGGTCGGCCCTAAAACTCGAACGGGGCGCATTCGCGGGTAGGAATTGCATAGTGCGCGAAGTTTTTCCCTAATCCCTCACCCCTTCCTACAAATCCCACAAAACTGAGCTTCGCATCGGAAAAAAGAGGCGCTCATCCCTAACGATGAAGGATTGGTTACATAAAAAGATTTGCGTGCAGAAGGCCCGTGAAGCGCCTCGGCCTGTGGAAAAGTGCCTGTGGAAATCTCTCCGTGAAAATAATAGCCGGGCTTGGCTACTAGAATTCTTTTCTCTTCAATACGAGACAATCCGCGTTTGTTCCGGCGCAATCAACTCGTACGTAATGCCGCGCCAGCGTATCTTCCGTGTCACAAGCGAGCTGATGAAATTCGCCAGATATAGAAACGGAATGAACACCGTTAACAGCACGTAGATCCATGCCTGGCCCGCGATTTGCGACCGGTATGCCGGCAATGCTTCTGAAACGCCCGCCGCGCGCAACGCCCCTCGAATCATCGAGAGCAGCACCGGCAAGAAAGTTAGTGCCGCCAGATGAAACGCCGGCCGCGTAGCCAGAAAATCGTTAAGCGTCAGTATCGTTCCAATGGTCAGTGACAGACAGTAGAGCAAGTGAGTGCCGGCAGCGATCCCCCACATCTTCTCCGCATACACGCGCGTGATCAATACTTGCCTGTTCGTGAACTCCATTAAGCCAGTAAAATCTGTCTCGACAAAAGATGGCACGATGCATTCCGGCAAAAATACAATTGCACGGTTCGCCCTCTCCAGCGCCCGCGTCATCGAATAATCGTCGCTCACCGAATGCTGCCATTCTTCCAAGACTCCGGATTGGTCAAACACGCCCCGCCGGATTGCCGTCCCTCCGCCCCAGCAGAAATTTTTCCCTTTCTCGCTCAGCATCGTGACGATGGGAGCGTTCCACGCGGCGAGAAGGGCGGTCGCCAGATTACTCCGGTTCGGAATCAACCATCGCATGGTCGTCGTGGCCCCGATACGGGAATCCGAGAGCGGCGCAACCATGCGGTGCAGCCAGTTCTTTCCCGGGCGCCCGTCCGAGTCCACAAAAACGTACACCTCGTATTCCGCATCCAACTGCGCGATTCCCATCCGCAGGTTGTTCACCTTCTCGCCGCAACCGTCCGGCTTCTCTGTAATTACCACATGCGCTTTCGCTCGCGACGACGCGACAACGCGCTTCACGATGTTGTAGGCCGGATCAGTGGCCGACGCGATCAGGAAAAAAATCTCGTAGTTTTGATAATCGAATTCCGTAAGCGCCACTAGATTTCGCTCCAGCGCCGCCTCGATTCCCTTGCACGGACACAGCACCGCGACCTTCGGCGAATAAAATCCCGGATCCGTGTGCATGCGCCGTCGCGCATAGCCAAGCCACTGCACTCCCAGCCCGATCAGATAAAGACCGAGCAGGATCTGCGGAATAGCCAGAAAATAGAAAAAATAGGATAGGTTTTCCACGCCTTTTCAGAATAGCAGACGCGGCGCGCTCGCGTATGGCCGCGTGTGCAGGTAGAATCGCACAGGTAAACGTCTGGTTGAGGAGATGAGCCATGGCCAATCGTGTGGAATTTGCAATGGTGACTACAGGAACAGAACTCCCGGGCTACCGCATCGTTCGCAATTTTGGGATTGTACGCGGCATTATCGTTCGCTCCCGTAGCGTCATCGGGAATCTCGGTGCCGCGCTGCAAACTATCGTTGGCGGAAACATCACTATTCTCACGAATCTTTGCGAGAAGACTCGCGAAGACGCCTACGAATTGCTCCTCCAGCATGCCAGCGAACACGGAGCTAACGCCGTCATTGGCATGCGCTACGACGCCACCGAAGTGATGCAAGGTGTCACGGAAGTCCTGGCCTATGGCACCGCGGTCCAGGTCGAGCGCATCTCGTAGCGCGCATCGGCAGCCTTCGAGCCAGTTCGCCGAGAAGCCTCCCTCGGTGGTAGAATTTCGCCTCCCATGTACTGCTCTTCCTGCGGCGCACAGGCTTCTTCCAACGGGCGGTTCTGTTCCACCTGCGGCGGCGCGCTCGATCTCAACGCAGCCGCGACCATCGATTCGAACGATCTGAGCGCCGAGCAAAACACCATCGCGCCGCCCGCCCCTACGTCGACTCCACGCAAATCCTCCTTCGCTCCTACTCCAGCGCGCCCGCCGCGCACTCCCTCCAGTCCTGGCTCCGGGGCAAAACTAACCAGTTCCGACCCCATAGGCGGCGGCCGCTTCACCCCCGGACAAATGATTGCCGGGCGCTATCGTGTCGTTGCCATGGCCGGCCGCGGCGGCATGGGCGAAGTCTATCGCGCCGAAGATCTGACCCTCGGCCAAGTCGTCGCCATCAAATTTCTTCCAGAGGCTCTATCTCAAGATCCCGCCACCCTGGCGCGATTTCATTCCGAGGTTCGCATCGCGCGCCAAGTCTCACATCCAAACGTCTGCCGCGTCTTCGACATCGGCGACGCCGACGGCACGCCCTTTCTTTCCATGGAATATGTCGACGGTGAAGATCTCGCCTCCGTAGTCCGCCGCATTGGCAGGCTTTCTCCCGACAAGGCCACCGAAGTCACTCGCCAGATTTGCGCGGGACTCGCCGCGGCCCACGAGCGTGGCGTCGTCCACCGAGACCTCAAGCCCGCCAACGTCATGCTTGATGGCGCCGGAAAAATTCGCATCACCGACTTTGGCCTCGCAGGTCTTGCCGCAAGCATTCAAGGCGCGGACATTCGCGCTGGCACGCCCGCCTACATGGCTCCCGAACAGCTCTCAGGAAAAGAAGTCACCACCAAGAGCGATATCTATTCGCTCGGCCTGATCCTCTACGAAATTCTCACCGGCAAACGTGCGTTCGAAGCATCCAATCTGCCCGAACTCATAAAGCTCCGCGAGCAAGGCACCATCACCAATCCTTCCACTCTCGTCCGCGATCTCGATCCATTGATCGAGCGCGTCATCCTCCGCTGTCTGGAAGTTGATCCCGCGAAGCGTCCTGTATCCGCTCTGCAAATTGCTGCCGCGCTTCCCGGCGGTGATCCCCTGGCCGCCGCACTTGCCGCCGGTGAAACGCCTTCACCGGAAATGGTTGCGGCAGCTGGAGCGAACGAAGGGATGCGGCCCCGAGTTGCGCTGGTGCTGTTGGCGATTGTGGCGCTCGGGCTGGTGGCGTCGCTGCTCATCGCGGAGTCAACGCAATTGGTGAATCGGGTCACGCTCGATAGTCCTCCGGAAGTTTTAGCGACGCGTGCGCGAGAGATCGTGGGGCGCCTTGGGCTGCCGGCGAATGCCGCGGCGGATGAGGCATACGGCTTCGAGATTAACGCCGGATATTTGAACTACGTGCAGTCGCATGACAAGAGCCCGACGCGCTGGGAGACCCTGGCGAAAAGTGGGGTGCCGGCGATGACCTTCTGGTACCGGCAGAGTCCCAATCCGCTCTTTGCGCAAGAATTTTTTGGGCCGGGGGTGGTAGGCGGCGGGCAGGTGTACCCGCGTGATCCTTCGATGGACACCACGGCGATGGCATTGGTGGTGCTGGATACGACGGGACGGCTGGTGCATTTCGAAGTGGTGCCGCGGGAGAAAAGTGCGCCGGTGCAGAACGCAAAGATCGTGGATTGGGCGGGATTTTTTGTGTCCAGTGGGTTGAATATCGCGGAGTTTCGCGCGGTCGCGCCAGAGTGGGCACCGCTGGCGCCGACGGATTCGCGCCTTGCATGGGCGGGAACCTTCCCGGGGCGCGCGGACGTGCAGGTACGCGTGGAAGCGGCGGCGTTTCACGGCGAACCCGTGTACTACAGAATGATCTTCCCGTGGACGAGTCCTGGGCGGGACACGGAGACGGCCATGACGCGCCAGCAAAAGGTAGCGTCAGTGATGATCGTGTTGCTGATCCTGACGGTGTTTGTGGGCGGTGTGGCGCTGGCGCGCTGGAATATTAAAGCGGATCGCGCCGATATGAAGGGAGCAGCTCGGCTCGGAGCGTTCGTGTTTGTGACCTTCCTGGTGATCTGGATTCTGAGCACTCATCACTTGGCGAATTTTCTCGAAGCTATCAGCTTTCTCGTCGCGGTGGCCTCGGCCGCTCTGCGGAGCTTTTTTGCGATGGTCCTGTACGTGGCGCTGGAACCGTTCGTGCGGCGGAGGGAACCGCAAACCCTGATTTCGTGGACGCGGCTGCTGGCGGGGAAGCTGCGTGATCCGCTGGTGGGGCGAGACTTGCTGATCGGAGCGGTGTACGGCGTGGTGCTTTTTGTGGTGGAGGCGAGCGACAATTTTCTGCTGCCGCTGTTTGGGAAGCTGCCTCCGATTCCGGGAGGGGTTTCGACCGAATCCCTGCTTGGGTTGCGCCACGCGCTGGCGCAAGTGTTGTTGTTCGTCTTGGAACAGACGATTGATTCGCTGGGGATTTTCTTTATGCTGTTTATATTGCAGCGGATTTTGAGGAGCGCCTGGATCGCGGCGATCGTGGTGGCGATTGCGGGGACGGTGCTTTCGCTGGGCGGTAATAACAGCGAATATCCTTGGATAAGCGCGGTTTTCCTGGTGCTTTTGTATCTTTCGTTTCTGCTGGTGCTAAAACGGTTTGGGTTGTTGACGCTAGTCGTGGGGCTGGTGGTGCAGGCGGTGCTCTTAATTTTCCCGGCGACGATTCACCTGTCCCGGTGGTATGCCGCTCCTTCGCTAGCGGGAATGACGGCCATCGCCGTGTTGACGATTTATGGCTTCCGGACGGCGCTCGCGGGCCAGCCGGTGTTTTCGATGAAGGCGTTCGAGCAGTAGAGTTAGGGAGCAACGCGGTCGTTAGCGTTTGCTGCGCGGCGGCGCCGCCTCTTGTCCGTGCAAAACAGAACCGGTGACATGCGCCGCGAGATTTTCCAACTCGTTCAGCGCCCGGCTCGCCGCCATCCGCGCTTTTTCCAGAAAAGACGAGTCCAGCAAGAACGCGCACCGGTCCACAAACGGATGATTGGCGGCTTCGAATGGCTTCCGGTTTCGCCGCGTAGAACTGTTCCGCGCCAGCAAGTCTTCATACATCTGCAAGTCCGTTTGAAAGTCCAGCGCGTCTCCCGCGCTCCATTTGTGCTGTCGCGTCAATGCCGACAGGAATTTCCTGCGAAACGCGACGCCATCCTTCTGCAACATCGGCCGCGGCTTCGCTCTGCCCGCGGGCAGCGGCTCAGCATAAGTGATTTCCAGCGCCCGCGCCGCAACCGCAAGCAACGCCTCGCGACGCAGCAATTCCAGCAAATCCCGATACAGCGAAGCGTGCACCTGCAAAGCATGCCGCCCATGCTCTACCACATACGAATCCACAAATCGCGGAACAATCCGCTCACGCTGCAACCCTTCCGTCAACCGCTGTGCCAACTCAGCAGGCCCATCCGTCATAATCAGTTTTTCGCGATCCATAGTCTCTTCGTGCGGGGGCACGATACATCGTGCCCTCGTGTCGTCGGAAAACATGTTAGCAGGACTTGCCTTTCGTTCTCTGCGCCGAGCCCAAAACAAAAAGCCCAGCGAACTAAAGTCCGCTGGGCTCCTCCTATTTTAACTTCAGCAAAGCGTTATCCGCCATGCCCGGTTTCCCACTCACTACTCACCACCCACTACTCACTTCCTTTTCAATGAATCGCCCGCGGGCTTTCCCCGCCAACGCGCTTCGGCTTCGGTTCCGGCTGCGGCACGATCGGAGGCGCCACCGCTTCCTTGGACAACGCGTGCTCCAGCACCTCATCGAGATTCCGCACGTAAGTGATCTTCATATCTCCGAGAATGTCCGGGGGAAGATCCGCTACAGCGTTCGGCTCGTTGTCTGCCGGCAACAGCACTTCCGTTATCCCCGCGCGCTTTGCGCCGAGGACTTTCTCTTTCACGCCGCCGATGGGCAGCACCACGCCAGACAGCGTCATCTCGCCGGTCATCGCCAGCCTCTCGCGTACGGGTCGTCCCGTAAGCAGGCTGATCAGCGATGTCACCATCGCAGCTCCCGCTGACGGGCCGTCTTTCGGCACGCCGCCCGACGGCACATGGATGTGGATGTCCTGCTTGCGGAAGAAGTCCGGATCGATCCCATACCGGTCCGCATTCGCACGCGTCCACGTCAGCGCCGCGGTCATCGACTCTTGCATGACCTCGCCCAGGTGCCCGGTCATTGTGAACTGCTTCCCGCCGCGCATCCGGCTGGCTTCGATGAACACGATGTCTCCGCCCACCGGCGTCCATACCAGGCCGATAGCCACGCCGGGTTGCTTGACGCGCTCCACGACCTCTTTTTCCGCCCGGAACTTGGGCACGCCCAGGTATTCGCGGACGATTTCCGGCGTAACTTCCATCTTGTCCAGACTGCCTTCGGCGATCTTCCGCGCCTGTTTGCGCGTGATCGTTGCGATTTCTCGTTCTAGGTTTCTCACGCCCGCTTCTCGCGTGAAGCTGTGGATGATTTCCCGCAGCGCTTCGTCCGAGAATTCAATCTGCTCCCCAACCTTCAACCCATGCTCCTGGGCTTGCTTGGGAATCAGATATTTGTGCGCAATGTGAACCTTTTCTTCGCCCGTATATCCGGCCAGCTCGATGATCTCCATCCGGTCGCGCAAAGGCTCCGGTATTGGATCCATCCAGTTCGCCGTGGCGATGAACAGCACTTTGGACAAATCAAACGGCACGTCCAGGTAGTGATCGCGGAACGCATTGTTCTGCTCCGGATCGAGCACTTCCATCAACGCCGAAGACGGATCGCCTCGGAAATCGCGGCCCAGTTTGTCGACTTCATCCAGCATCATCACTGGATCGTTCGACTCTGCTCGCTTCAGTCCTTGAATGATCTGCCCCGGCAGCGCGCCAATATAAGTACGCCGGTGCCCGCGGATTTCCGCTTCATCGTGCATCCCACCAAGAGCGATGCGCACGAACTTGCGGCCCAGTGACCTCGCAATAGATTTCCCGAGCGATGTTTTTCCAACGCCAGGAGGCCCAACGAAGCACAGAATCGGCCCTTTCATCCCTGGCTGCAGTTTCTTCACCGCCAGGTAATCCAGAATCCGTTCCTTGACCTTCGCCAGATCGTAGTGGTCTTCGTCCAGAATCTGTTTCCCCTTGGCGATGTCGATCTCGCTCACACCGGAAGACTTTGCCCACGGCAAAGACGTCATCCACTCCAGGTACGTGCGCGAAACCATGTACTCCGCCGAAGCCGGCGTCATCTTCGCCAAACGCTTCAGTTCGCGGTCGCACTCTTTCTTCGCTTCCGCGGTCATCCCCGCCTCATCGACTTTCTTCCGCAGTTCGTCCATCTCCTGCGAAGAATCGTCCGATTCGCCGAGTTCCTTCTGAATAGCCTTCATCTGTTCGCGCAACAAATACTCACGCTGGTTTTGGCCCACCTGTTCCTGCACCTGCTCGTGAATCTTCGAGCGCAGCTCCAGCACTTCCAACTCTTTCGACAGTTCGCGGATCAGCATTTCGAGCCGCTTGCGCACGCTCGGTGTCTCGATCAGCTCCTGCCTCAACAGCGTCGAGAGAGATGGCAGCGTCCCGGCGATAAAATCCGCCAGTCGGCCTGGATCATCAATGTTCAATGCCACGGATTGCAAATCGTCCGAAAGTTGCGGCGAGTGGCTAACCACGTCGCGAAACAGATCCTGCGCGTTGCGCTGCAGGGCCTCAAGCTCCGCATCCACGTCCCCCGTAATTTCGGGCTGCGCTTCCACGCGCGCCCGCAAAAACGGTCGCAACCCAATCAGTTCCAGCACGTTTACGCGCTGCAAGCCCTCCAGGAAGATAACCACGTTCCCGTTGGGCATTTTGACGGTCTTATGAACCTTCGCCAGCGTGCCGACCTTGTGCAGGTCCGCAGCGGCAGGGTCTTCGATCCGAGGGTCCAGCTGCGCCACAACCCCCAACAATTTCTCCTCGCCTTCTAGCGAGTTAACAAGCGCCAAAGAGCTCTCACGGCCTACCGTCAAGGGCAGAACAGCCCCTGGAAACAGCACAGTATCCCTAACTGGCAGTATCGCGAGAATTTCTGGCACTACATGCTTTTTCTCAGCCATTGTGAGTGTCCCCTAAATCCGGGCGCGGCGAGTAACGTCCCGCGCTTACAACGTTAGATGCACCCGAACGCAAAAGGATGCGGCAAGATGCAAGTACAATTAGCATGAAATCTTAGCTTAACATGCTCATATTCTGACATCTGTCCTGTTTCCCAGCAGAGTCATACATAAGTCTTTTTATATCAATGTTATATGCTGGACGGTCGCGCCACACACGATCCTAGCCTTGCTCTCTCCATCGGCTCACGATCCCTTTCACTTCAAACCTTGGCCTTTCTTACTTAGAGCAAACTTCTGGCGCACAAGTTCCATAGCCGCCGCTTTTGTTGTGACCTGCCCCTCAAGCTGCGCATCTTCAACGACCCTCAGTATTTCGCTAAATAGTGGTCCAGGGATATAGCCCATTTCGCTCAAATCAGTACCCGTTAAGACACGCTGTGGACGTACCTCCTCCGCCGGTGTTTCCGCCAAAAACTGTTGCACAAGACCATACGAGTCCAGTTTGCGGTGGCTCGAAAGGCAATCCAGCTTGTGAAGTTCCATATGCTCTTCGAAGTGCGGTAGCCGCACAAAACGTTTCAGTGTCGAAGTCCGCATGCGCCCCACCTCCATGAATCGCATGTGGTTGGCCACCAGCGCGACAATCTGCTCCGTCTCTTCGTTCGAAAACCGGTACCGCCTGCAAATGGCTTCCGCCATTCGAACGCCTACATCGACGTGGTGATCGAACCGTATCCGGTCGCCCGTCTGCGAAGCGGGCCTGAACGTCGGCGGTTTCCCCACATCATGCAGCAGCACGCCCCACGCAAGCGTCGGCGAAGTGCCCGCGGGAAGCCCCTCGATCATCAACAATGTGTGAGTCCACACGTCGCCTTCAGGATGATATTGCGGCGGCTGCGGTATGCCTTTCATCGCCGCGATTTCTGGCAGCACAATCGAGAGCAGCCAGGATTTTTCCAGCAATTCGAATCCCACTCCGCGCCGCGCCTTCTGTCAGAAGTTTGGTAAGTTCCTCGCGAATCCGCTCCGCCGAAACATCCGTAACTGCGCCAGCATGGCGCCGAATCGCGGCAAACGTCGCATGTTCGATCTCGAATTCGAATCGCGCCGCAAATCGAATCGCACGCATCATGCGCAGTTTGTCTTCCGCGAAATCGCCGGTCCGGTTCGCCAATCGCGCGAATCACGCCAGCCTTCAAATCCGCCTGGCCATCCACAAAATCTAGAATTTCTCCAGTGTCATGCCGCATCAGCAAACCGTTAATCGTGAAATCCCGTCGCTGCACATCTTCCTGTGGCGTTTTCGAATAAACCACGCGGTCGGGATGCCGCCCATCGGAGTAGCCCACATCGGATCGAAACGTCGCGACCTCCACTTTCACTCCATCAAGCGGCACTAACACCACGCCGAACTGCGCGCCCACCGCGATGCTTTCCGGAAACAATTCCATCACGCGCTCAGGCGTCGCATCAGTCGTGACGTCATAGTCGGCAGGCTCACGTCCGAGCAACAAATCGCGCACACACCCGCCCACAAGCAGCGCTTGATGCCCAGTACGCTGCAACTCATCACAAATCGAATTGGCGAGTTCTCTGGCCTTCATGGCTCTTGTGCCTTATGTCGCCACGACCCAACGCATGTGTTCTCGGTGTTGCTCAAAGCACTCCGAACAGATCCAGTGATAGTCCGCTTCCCACCTTGCCGTTGCGGTCGACGCGTATCCTGTATGGATGACATCTTCTCCTTCAAATTCTGCAATTGTCCGCCAACACACTTCGCAATGGTCGTGGTCCCAGCTGTCACTTGGCTTGCGATACGGCTTCCGCGTGAACGCTGCGCTGAATAGATAGTGCAGCCGCGCCGCAAGCATCTCGTTGCTCTCTTCCATTCGCTCAGGATATAACAACCGGGAGACGCCCGAGTGGCTATTGGGGAAACGTCACTTGCAACGGAAAACGAGACAGGTAATGTCATCGGACTGCCGCGTCAATCCCACGAAATCATCCACGCGCTTCATCAAAAATTGCAGCGATTCCGCAGCGCCCCAATCCGGCAGCGCCCGAATCGCTCCAATCCAGCGGTCGTTTCCAAATTCCTCGGCTTTATCGTTAAAGGCTTCGACCACGCCGTCTGTGTAGAGAATCAAAGCGTCACCAACTCGCAAGTCGATGGCAGCCGTATCGTAAACGGCGCCAGTGTCAATTCCCAGTGGCAAGCCGCCCACCTCCAGCTTTTCCGTTTCTCCGGTGGCGCGACGCAAAATCGGCGGATTGTGTCCGGCGTTCACATAAACCAGCCTCCGCGTTGCTGGTTCATACTCGCCAAGCACTGCCGTCGTGAAGCGGCGTCCATCAAGGCTGTGCGCGGAAGCATAGCGATTGAGCCGCACCACAAGCTCGCCCAAGGGAGCGCCTTCGCCAGCAATCGTGCGCAAGCTCGCTTGAAGTGTGGCCATCAGCAGAGCGGCTGGAATACTCTTTCCCGCCACATCCGCAATCACCAGCATCAGCTTTCCATCTTCCGCAGCACTCAGCGTGGGATAAAACGCGTCGTAATAATCGCCCGCCACCGAATTCTGCGGCCGCGAAGCAAACGCAATATCCGCGCCAGCTACGTCAGGTGCTTTCGAGGGAACAAGCCACGTCTGAATTTCCCGCGCGATCTCCAGATCGCGCTTCATCGTTACTTTGTCTGCTAGCTCCAGCGCCAGCAACAGCAAAAACAGAATCGCCGACACCACACCCAGATTGAAATCGAAAGTCACATTATTGCGGCCATGGAAATTAACGTTCGGCACGAAGAACAGCACGCAGGCAATAATTAGAATCACTCGCCGCATCGGCGTCAGCTTCATCGTCAACGACCAGAACAGCGTCTTGACGATGTAGCTCCAGCGATGCCAACCGCGCCGTTTCACAGGCTCTTCCTCGGCATCGGCTTCTTTCATGTAGAAGCCATAACTGGCCCGCGTATCTGCGCTGAACTGCGACCACAACTCGTCAATCCGGCGGCCTTCGCTGATGCGTTGCCAGAATCCGGAAAGTTTGCTGCCACGGATGCGTGCGGCTGTGTCGGAAGGAGGTGTTACAGGACTCATGCGAGAAGTATAGGGTATCCGCCGTCATTCGTCGTGACTGGCGTCACGACTCACTCGACTTCTTGAGGTTTGCGCGCCCTATCGCGTCCCACTTTGCATCGTCGCGGTGGTTGCTGGAGCCGTCCGCCCGCAGCGAGCCGCCAAATTGTACTTTTCCAAATCCGAAGCGGTCGCGCAATTTGTCTGTAGCGCGGGTCAATTTCTCCAGCCGTTCGCGGCGCTCGGCGTCCAGCAGATCAAGCTGCTCGCCGCCGTGCGTAAGGCCGCTGAGGCTCACGCCAAGCAAACGGATTTTGCGCTTCACGTCGCGGTGCTCTGCAAAAAGTTTTTGAAACACGCGAAAAATATCGGTGTCGAGCTGCGTGGGCTCGGAAAGAGTTTTCGCGCGCGTGTGCGTATCGAAACCGGTATAACGAATTGTCAGAGTGAGCGTCCGCGTCGCCAATCCAGCTTCGCGAAGACGTTTGCAGGCTTTTTGCGAAAGATGGCTGAGCAGAGAGTGCAGCGCTTCCGAATCGTTTGTGTCTTCCCCAAACGTATGATTGTGCGAAATGGATTTCGGTTCGGCGTCAATGACAAATTCGTAGGAGTCGCCCCCGCGCGCTTTGCGATAAAGCGCGTCGCCCCATCGGCCAAAAATCTTTTCGAGTTTTTCCGGCGCGACTGCGGCGAGCTGATCCACGGTTTCGATGCCCAGCGCCCGGAGCGCCCGCTCCGTAACTTCGCCAATCCCCGGAATCTTTCCTACAGGAAGCGGCGCAAGAAATCGCGCTTCCTGTCCAGGCGCAACCCACACGAGTCCGCGCGGCTTGGCTTGATCCGATGCGACCTTGGCGACGAGCCGCGTCGTGGCCAAGCCTGCGGAGCAGGGAAGCTCCGTCGTTCGCGTAATAGTGCGAAGAAGTTTGTCGGCCGCAGCCAGGGGCGGCCCGTGCAGCCGCTCGGTTCCCGCTAAATCGAGATAGGCTTCATCAATCGAGACCATTTCGACGATGGGAGAAAACTTCGCGAGAATCGTCGCGACGCGGTCGCTCCACTCTCCATACTTTTCATGATGTCCATCGAGAAAAACTGCCTCCGGGCAAAGCTTTCCGGCCGTGCGCAGGGGCATTGCCGAGTGCACGCCAAACTTGCGCGCTTCGTAGCTAGCCGCCGTAACAACCCCGCGCTGATTCGGCCCGCCGCCGACCACAACAGGCTTGCCGCGCAGCTCTGGCCGCTCCAGCAACTCGACGGACACGAAGAAGGCATCCATGTCCACATGCAGAATCGCTGCGACCGCATCCGCCGCCCTCTCTTCTAGCGGCCCATGCTTCGCTCGAAACCGCGCCATCTCCGGCATGCCGTTAGCCTACTCTCGATTCAGTCTTCGCCACAACTTCGCCCTTGCCTAAATTCGTTCAGCGGCGATGACGCGATCGAACCCAGCCAGATCTTTGGTCACGCCGACGTTCGTCCAGTTCGGCAGGTCGAGAAGTGGTTGGACGGCAGGGAGACTGTTGTGGCCGAGCTCGAGCACGAGGATGCCGCCGGGTTTCAGATGTTGTGCGGCTTGCGCAATCAGTTCGGCGTAGATTTCGTACCCTTCTTCTCCGCCAAAGAGTGCAACCTCGGGTTCGTGGTCGCGAACTTCGCGCATCAGAGAATCTTTTTCGTTGCGACCTACATACGGCGGGTTGCTCACGATGAGATCAAAGGAACCAGCCAGCGCCGTGCCATGTGGCGTAACCAGCCCTTGTAGTGGCGCAGCATGCTGCGCCTGTGCAGCCGAGGTTGAAGTATCTGAAATTATGTCACCGTCCAGGAGATTGCATTCGATAAAGCGGATGCAATCGCTAAACGCGTGGCGGGCGGCGTTGCGTCGGGCCACAGCGAGAGCCGCCGCGGAAATGTCGGTCGCAACAATTTGCGCACCCGGAAGCTCTTTCGCGAGGGCGATGGCTATGCAGCCCGAGCCTGTGCCAACGTCCACGATTTGCAGTCCGTCGCCCGTCAGGGTTTGTTTTCGTCCAGCGCGAATTTCTCGGAGCGCCAAACGATCCAGCGCCACTTCGATGACGTGTTCTGTTTCCGGGCGGGGAATCAATACGTCAGGCGTGACTTCAAACTCGATGCCCCAGAATTCTTGCTTGCCGGTGATGTATTGCGTTGGTTCGCCGTCGGCGCGCCGCAGAATGAGCGAAATGAATCGATGCGCTTCGAGGCCGGGGACTACTTCTTCGGGATGCGCGTAAAGCCATGTGCGGTCCCGGCCTAGGGCGTACATGAGTAGCAATTCCGCGGCGAGCGTATACGAGGGGACATTCGCGTCGCGAAGTTCGGCGATGCCTCGTTTGAGCGCAGTGCGAACGTCGACGCGTTCCGGGTCCGCAATCACCGCTGCACCCGGCATGCCGATGCAAAAGGAAATAGCGCAGAGGGCGCAGAGACACATAGGACACGAAGAAGAAAAAACAGACGGAATAGGAAAGAGTTTTGCATTGCAGAAGATTCGCCAGGCGACGCGCTCTTATGCTGCGCCTAGCTCTTGCTCCAGGCGCTCCGCTTCGTAGTGGCTTACCAGTCCATCGACCAGCGCGCCTAGCTTTCCTTCCATGACGTCCGTCAACTGATGAAGCGTCAGGCCGATGCGGTGGTCGGTTACGCGGTTTTGCGGGAAATTGTAAGTGCGAATTTTTTCGGAGCGGTCGCCGGTCCCAATTTGGCCGCGGCGTTCGGCGCCGATGGCAGCTTGTTGTTTTGCTAATTCCATTTCGTAGAGGCGGGTGCGGAGAACGCGCATGGCTTTTGCGCGGTTTTTGATTTGTGATTTCTCGTCTTGCTGCGAAACGACCAAGCCGCTGGGGATGTGCGTGATACGAACGGCGGAATAGGTCGTGTTTACGGATTGTCCGCCGGGGCCTGAGGAGCAGAACGTATCGACGCGCAAATCCTTCGCTTCGATCTTGATGTCGATTTCATCGGCTTCGGGGAGAACAGCAACCGTAGCTGCGGACGTGTGAATGCGGCCCTGCGTTTCCGTGGCGGGTACGCGCTGGACGCGATGTACGCCGCTTTCGTATTTCAGCTTGGAATAAACCTTGTGGCCCTGAATGGCGGCGACGATTTCTTTTACTCCGCCGAGGTTGGACGGCGAGCTTTCGAGGACTTCCACCTTCCAGCCCAGCGTTTCCGCGTAACGTGAATACATGCGGAAGAGTTCGCCCGCAAATAGAGCAGCTTCGTCGCCGCCGGTTCCAGCGCGAATTTCCACGATAACGCTCTTCTCGTCGTTGGGATCTTTCGGGAGAAGGAGCAGCTTCAATTCGCGCTCGACAATTTCCTTGCGCCCGATGAGCTGCTTTTCTTCGTCGAGCGCCATCTGCTTCATTTCGGCGTCTTCGTTTTCGAGGACCATCTGGTGTGCGCCAGCCAGATCTTTTTCGAGTTGCTTGAACTCCCGGTGCTTTGCAACGATTTCTTCGAGCTCGGCATGCTGCTTGGCAATCTTCTGGAAGCGAGCGGAATCCGAGGCGACTTCCGCGGTCGAAAGCTGCTGGGTCAACTCGTCGTAACGAGTGCCCAGCTGATCCAATTTGTCCGACAACGTCATTACGGCCATGGCAAGTCCTCGAAAAAAGTGAGTAGTGAGCTGTGAATAGTGAGTAGCAAAAGAAAGAGAGGGCTCGCAACATGGGCGAGCGGGCGGGATTAGCTAATAGAACGCAGCGTACATCGTTTGACTCAACTCTAAGAATAACGCTGAAATCAGAAACACGCAATTGGATGCGCTGCAAGGTTGCTTCGATGCAAGTCCTGTATCGCACTGAAACGCTTTGGCGGTGTTGCTGCGAGACCGCCGCGATGGCTGGTTGCTCCGGTGCGACGCGGTGTACTACGATGCCGTAGCGATGAGCGAACCGGTGCAATCTTTGGTACAAGCTGGCGCGGCGGTGGCGCGGGAAACTGTTGCCGAAAGCGACGCCGGATTTCTTTGGGATTTTTGGTATCCGGCTCTTCGGAGTACCGAAGTTAGCGGCAACCAATTGAATACGGCGATGCTGCTGGAAGTCCCCCTTGTCTTGGGACGCACAGCAGAGGGCCAAGCGTTCGCGATGAGGGATTCTTGCCCGCATCGTGGGATTCCGCTTTCTTACGGGCGTTTTGATGGGAAGACGCTGGAGTGCAGTTATCACGGGTGGAAATTTGAGGCATGCAGCGGGCAGTGTGTCGAGATCCCTTCGTTGACTAGCCAGGATAAATTGAAAGTGGAGCGCATTTTTGCAGGGCATTATCCTTGCGAAGAGCGCGATGGATATTTTTGGGTGTATATGAATTCGGGTGCGCGGGTGGCGGCTCATGCGGGTCGTGGAGAGACGAACCGTGGAGAAGAGGGAGGGGCAAGCCCCTCCCCAACAGGTGCAGGGGAGGGGCTTCTCGGGGCGCCGAAATTGGCGACGTTCAGCGAGAAATATCGGATTACGCATTTGGCTTGCGAGCTGCCTTCGCATGTGGATCAGGGGATTATTGGATTGATGGATCCGGCGCATGGGCCGTTTGTGCATCAATCGTGGTACTGGCGAAGCCGGCATAGCATCCACGAAAAAGAAAAAAAGTTTGAGCCGATTGCGAACGGATTTCGGATGAGCCCGCACACGCCTAGCTCGAATAGCGCGCCTTACCGGATGCTGCAGAAATATACGGGCGAACCGGTGACGACGACGATTGATTTCCTGCTGCCGAATATCCGGACGGAAGAAATTCGCAGTGGAAAACTGTGGTTTTCCAGCCGGGCCACCGTAACGCCTGTGCGGCGCGATCTTTGCCGGATTGATTTTGTGGCGGCTTGGAATTTGCTTTTGCCGGTTTGGATTTTTCGAATTTTTGCGCAGAAATTTTTGCGGCAGGACCAGGAGACGATGATCCTGCAAGCCGAGGGATTGAAACATAATCCGCGGTTGATGCTGATTGACGATGCGGACCGTCCGGCGAAGTGGTATTTCGGGTTGAAGGCGGGATTGCTGGAGTCGCGGCGGACTGGTGCGGCGATGGCGCATCCCATGCCTGGACCAGTGACTTTGCATTGGCGGTCGTAGCTGGGAAGAAGGAGAGACAGGCAAGAATGCCTGTCCCACTCCAAACGCCCCCCTACCCCCTCCCCCCATTTTTGGAAGAATATGATTCCATGGGAGTTAGGTGGCGTGGGTGTGCTAAGAATATCACTCGATGGGAGTTAGTCGAGATCCTGAAACCGTATGTATGGCAGTTGAGTGAAACTGGGCAGGGGTGACGGGTTTTCTTCGCACAGAGTTCGCGGAGGGCACAGAGAAGAGAGAGACCCGGGTAGGAACATTTAGCAGTCAGCATGGGGAATTTTATCAGCGATAGTGATCTAATTTTAAATAAATTATTAGTAACTGTTCGAATCGCCACGAAAGTTGTTGAGAAGAACGGGGCTTAGAAATTTAGGGGCCGCGAAACTGGGAGATGGATTGCTGGGTAGTCCCAAGTAAGCACAAAGAGGCCTCTCGCCAAGGCGAGGACTTATGGAGCCCCGCTAAATACAGGGTGACGGTAGTTGCTGAAAAAAGCGGCAGCAGAGCTGCCGCACTCCAAATGAGGGAGTGACGAGGCGGTGAGAGCGGCGACTCAGCGGAGGCGGGAGAGATCGAAGTCTACGGAGACGAGGTCGCCCTCGGGAGGCGTGACTTGAACGGTGGGGGAATCGGACTTGAAGGCCTTGGCGGAAAATTCAAATCGGACAGTGGCGCCGCTGAGCATGCAGCCCCCGTCGTTGTCGCAGGAATAGAACGGGTCTCCCGACGAGCTTAGTGGGACTAGAGTCCTATCCTTGTCGACGACCTGGACTTCGAAATCTTTCCAGAAATCGTCAGGACGTTTGGCAAAGCCGATGGGAGAGCCGGAGCGGGAGCCCGTCGGAGTGGGGATCAGGGCGGGGTACGTCTGGGTGAGCTGGATCTGGATGACGATTCGGACGATTTCATCCTGATTGCGATGGTCCTGCTCGGCTTGTTGGGCGCTGTAGTTCATGGTGCGCTGGTTGGATTCCTGGACCAGAACGGCGAACGGCGTGAGGAAGCTGATCGAGGCTATGGCCGGGCCCGTCTTGGGCATTGGGAGAAACTGGGTGTATTTGTTTAGAAAGACCCCCAGCGTTTGGTCGTGATGCTGGCCGAGGAAGTAGGCGTCGCGGACGGCTTCTTCAGAGAGAGGCGTGTCCATGGAGTAGGACGATGGGGGGAGCAGCAGGGCGGATATGGCTAGCGCACAAAACTGAGTTCGGTGGTAGCGCATCTGGGTGGCCCTCCGAGTAATTAGACGTAGTGGAATCGGGGCAAGGTTTCGGAAGTTGCTGCCCGCGGGCCGGTGCTAGAATCTGGCTATGCCGCAGAAGGACCTCGTAGCGGCGATTGATCGGCGGTTCCGATTGCTGTGCTCTAGAGAGCGGATAGCAAAGATTCGCGAGTTGGCAAGCGCTTCACCCGAAGATTATCGTTTTGTGCGGAAGACTTTTCCCGAGCTTTATCGCTGGGCCTTTCCGGAAAATGGGCGTGCAAGGAACAGAGATTAGCCAATAGGCTGACGCTTGACCATGGGCGTGTCAGGATTTCGATATGTCGCACGTTGTATATAAAGTGGAAACGGAACGCGAGGATGATGGGCGCTGGATCGCTGAGGTGTTGGATCTCCGGGCGTGATGGCGTACGGAACCACAGAGAAAGAGGCGATGGAAGCAGTGCGCGCGTTGGCATCACCGGTCATGACCGGAGAGAATCAGGCTCGGGACAATAATTTTGCTACGTAGTCCACGTTCCGATGGAGGTTTTGACCGACCATTTGCCTGCCTTTCGCTCAAGCAGATACAGCCTTCCGCCCGCTGCCATCGGACCGGCGCCTACGGACACGTGCAGAAGGGCAAGACTTTTGTCGGCGCTGAAGCCCACGCGGGACAAGTAAAGCCACGATGCTTGTTTTCCATATTTTCTGTGAAATTCTTTCCAGCCCGCTTTGAAGATCATGTCGTTTTCGTTCTTCGAGATGAAGCGGATGCCCTTGCCCGCAGGGAACGGTTCAAACGAGCAAATGGATTTGTCTTTCTGTTTGAAGTCGGCGCGAACGTCCGGCGGAATTCCGCGACCCTGAACAGCTAACTGCAAATTGAGGGAATCCACGTCGGCGTCTGATGGCTGAGTGCTCGTCACGACTACAGTGACGTCGGACGAGTTCCCCGGTGACAAGTAGTCGGCGTAGATTTCAATTTCGTCCTTGGGCACAGAGCACGGTGCCGTGTGCCGGAGAGGCATGGCAGAGCTTTGAGCTCTTGCAGAAACTCCTGCTAGAGCGACGAACAAAATGCTCAATAGCGTGAGCAATCTCGGAATTCGCATTGACATACCTCCGCTTAGATGCGGCGGGGGGTGTTGGGGAAGTCGAGCCAGACTTTAACGCCACAGAAGTGGGAGCCTTCGGTGCAGATGGGGGTGGTGATGTTGGCGCGGAGATGGCAGGGGGGCCCTATGTGTTTGGCGAGTTGGGGATGGACTTGGCGTAGTTGGGCGACTTCGTCCATGCTGGCGGCGTAGATTTCTTCCTGGGCGTTGAAGCAGGTGCGCATGGTCCACTTGTGGAGGAGATGGAGGAGGGAACCGGACTCGACGAGGCGAATGGATTTGGCGTTAGGGAGAAGATAGAGGGCGATTTCTGGCTGGACGCCGGCGTCGATGAGTTTATTTTTGGCGGACCAGGCGTCTTGCATGGCGCGGTCGTAGAGTTCTTTGGCGCGGGGATTTTGCGTGAGGAGAGCGGGAGTGATGTAGTCGGGGTCGCGGGTGTCGGCGAGCGTCAGGAGCGGGCGGGAGCCGGGGACCATGCGGTGGCGCTGGTCTTGAGAGTCGGCGGTGTGGCTGATTTTTTTGGCGAAGGTGTAATTGGCGTGCTGGAGCGCGCGCATCATGGGAGCGTGAACGCCGATGTCGAGGATTTCGAGGCGGTAGGGATTGCGGGCGGGGTTGAGGAGGCGGTCGATGGCTTCGGAGTCAGAGCATTGGGATTCAGTTAGGCCGATGACGGCCCGATAGGCTTCGGCCATGACGCTCGGAGCGTTGGGGGAATAGTCGAGGAGCTTGGACGTTTTTCCTACGAGCTTGGCGTCGAATTCTTTGGCGAAGGCTTCGCCGGCTTTCGTGTTCGTTGCGTCTGCTGCCCATTCGGGGCGTTCTTCTAAAGGTTCGGTTCCGAAACGTTCAAAAAATTGCGGATCGATTTTTTTTACTTCCTCGACCATGTCTTTGACTACGGCGCGAGATTCGCTGGGCGTGTCGGACGCGGCGCTCATGCGCCAGAGGCGATGAAGGACGATGCCGGAGATGGTGTGGACCATCGTAGTGAAAGCCGCTACGGGAAGAACGTAACGGGCGATTTCGATGGCGCGCTTTTCGGCGGCGCGCTCGATTTTCTGAATGTGCTTGGGGCTGGAGTTGCGGACCAACGTGCCAGATGTCGGCGAGAATCGCGCGCGCGTCAGCGATCAGGAGCGTGGAAAGTTGACGGTAATAGTCCCAGGCTTTGACGATGGCTTGTTCGTAGATTTCTTTGCAAGATTCGCTGAAGTATAGATCGACAGGCGGAACGTAGGCCTGGACGCGGTCCATGCGAACGTAGCGCTGGCTTTGCTGCTCGGAATTGTAGAAGGGATGGGCGTGAAGAAAGGACCAGACGAATTGGCGGCTGACGTTTTCGAGGCCGAACTCGAACGTGGCGTGTTGGAATACGGTATGGTGGCCGCTATTGAATGTGGCGGCGCCGATATTGAGGCGCTGCTTGTCGGTGATTTCTTCGGAAGTGATGAGATGGTCGGCGTAGCAGGTGCGGGCGGCGGCGATGGCGGAGTCAAATGGGTGGGCGAAGGAATTTCGGAGAGTGACGCGAGGGGCGGAGGTCTCTACTGGTGCGCCGGAAGGGACGCCTTCGAACATGCGGGATTGAGTGGCCACGTTGGTGAGTCATTTTACATGGATGCGGGAACGGGGGAAGTCGAAATACGGAGGTTGACAGTCGACAGTCAAAAGTTAAAAGGAAAAAGATAACGCAGTGGCGCAGAGGACGCTGAGTTGCGCAGAGAGACCTGAGAGGATGGAAGGGTTTTCCTGCGGAGTAAGGAAGAACAGAGAAGGGATTCTGGAAGAAAAAAAGAGGGAGATAGACAGGGATGTCCATCCCACCTCGGGTCAAACTAACCTGGAAGCGAGTTACTTTTTTGCGGCGGCGGTTTTTGAGGCTTCGACCTTTGCGGCGGCGTCGGCGTATTTTTTGGTGAAGCGTTCGACGCGACCCGCAGTGTCAATCAGCTTTTGTTTGCCGGTGAAAAAAGGGTGGCAATTGGAGCAGATTTCGACTTTGAGCATGTCGCCTTTGATGGTCGAGCGTGTGGAGAAATTGTTGCCGCAAGCGCAATGCACAGTGACGGCGTGATAGTCGGGATGAATACCGGGTTTCATGAGGCTCCATTCGTTCGCGTCCGGTCTGCACGGCTGGCTTGTTCTCTGGGAGAAAGGCGGCACCCCTAAAGGGGTGCACCTACAGCCGCGTCGCTAGGTCGCGAGGAACATCTATTATAGGGGAAGTAGGTGGCTTTTCCAAATCTGGACGGAAATGCCAAGTGGCAGTCGTTTTCTCGTTAGTGGAATTGAGAATGGGGATAGGCTATGTTTTCGGTCCGAGACTGAGCTGGGATGGGGGTAGAAAATGAACTGGATTCGAGGGCTGGCAATGGCGGTTGTGAGTGGTGTGATGGCGACGGTGGCGTTTGGATCGGGCGCGCGCAGCTCAAAGGACGAAATTGATGCGTTCAACAAGCGGTATGTGGAAGTTCATTTGAAAATGGATACTGCGGCGATATTTGCCACGTGGGCGGAAGATGGCGTGAGTTTGATGCCCGGAGAAGCGCCGCTGATCGGGAAGAAAGCAATTGTGGCGTGGGTGGAAAATATTCTTTCGCAGATGACGGGATATAAAGTCGTGAAGGAGGAGATAGATTTTCACGATATTCAGATTTCGGGAGATTGGGCATCGGAGTGGGCTAACGAGCATCAGGTGGTGCAGCCAGCGGATGGGAAGCCGGTGATCGACTCCCGAGGAAAGATGGCGCTGGTGCTGCATCGAGAGGCAAATGGGGAATGGAAGGTTAAACAGGAGATGTGGAACCAGGCGCCAAAGCAGTGATGGGGGCCAGCCTAGAGATTTGAGAAACGCCAGCGAGTGGCGGATTCGGCGAAGTTGATAGCGTGTTCGTCCTGGCCGAACGCAGTTTGTGGTTCGACGCGATAGACGTTACCGCTGGAGGCTGCGAGCATGGGTTCGACGTCTCCGCCGTATTTTTTGTTGTAGACAGCGGCAAAGCGCTTCCAAGCGGCGCGATCTTGTATTTCCTGCGGGATGCCTTCAAGGATTACGGCTTCATCGGCTTGCTCGGTGCCGATTGAACAGTGAGTGTATGCGGCGATGTTTTTCGCTTTGCGTGTATTGGGGCCGGTGCTAAACCAGAAAGCGTCTTCCCACCAGACTCCCCAAACCAGCATGAGATGAGGACGACCGCCGGGGCGAGTGGTTGCAATCCAATAATTGTGAGATTTTTCGAGGCGCTCGAGGGCCCAACTCCAGGGCTTAAGACCTTTCGATGGATCCTCTGGCATGTCTGCAAAGTCGGGCCAGTGGGGACGGCTTGGAGTAGGTTCGTTCATGAAGGCCTCCTGGAGAGTCCAGTTTGCGGGCGGAATTCTATCAGGATCGGCATGCTGCCGGAATTATCGGAAGAACGGTCAGCGATGGCGATGTGATCTCGTCCGTAAGTGTTTGCGCTTGCGGCGAGGGGTGCCTTCGCGTAGCTTCGCAGGCATGCGCGTAGAAGCGGTTGGAGAGATGCCGAAACGAGTGGGTGGAGCTGGGCCAATTGCCGGAGATGCGGCAGCCGGCTTGGCGATCAAAAGTTTTCTAGCGGCGATTGAAAGCGACGATTCGTTGTTTTGCGTGGCACAGCCGCTGACAGGGCCGTCAGCGGAGGAGTCGTCGAGCGGCCGGGTTTTTTCTGAGGACATTGTGCTGGAATTTCGGCAGGCTGAACTGAAGTGCCAAAGAGGTTTGCATTTTACTTTGATTGAGAAATTGATCGAACTTTTGAAAGAGGCGGGCTCCAGGGAAACGCTTCAGGCGACTCTTTGCCTAAGGTCAACAAGCACGCTGGGAAGCAATCCGGGCGGGCAAGAAAAGCCAATTCTCAATGAACTGGAACTGTGGATCAGGCTCGCCGCAAACGGAGAGTCGCCCGAGCAAGCTGTGTTGCGCTGGGGCCTGGGCCTTGCACACATACAGCAGGCGCTGCTTTTTACTTCTCGATATCTGCGATTGCATCTGGCGCAGACGGGCGGTTGAGGATCGCGCTTGGGGCAAGAACCGGGCACGGCGGTGCCGTGCCCGTACGAAGCGTGGGCTGGACGTTCAGGAGACGAAAGCGCAGCCGATGCGGTAGGCGCCTTGCGACGTGCGCTGAAACCACACGGGCTTTAGATTGACGCGCACGGGCGGAAGAATTGGCACATGCAATACAGCTAGAATGCTGTCCGGGATTTCTTCCTGCGACTCTAGTTCGAGAGCAACACCACCGAAACCTAGATCCAGAACGCGGGCGCGTCGAATGCCTTGATCTCCGAGAACGGCGTAAGCGTTGGTGCCGGACATGGAGACACGCTCCGCTTTGCGCGGGACGGTGTACACGCGCGCCGGTGGAGGAACAGCCAGGGCATGACTGCCGGAAATTTCCGAAGCTGTCGTTGAGGCTGCGGCGGAGATCGCGGTATCGGGCTTTTCTGGGCTGCGCTTGGATTCGAACGGTATAGGTTTCGACGGGGAAGACTGGCGCTCGGAAGGCGCGGGTGTTGCAGGTTCCTCAGCGGGAGCGGAAACAAATTCCGAGCGAGATCCGCCAGCGGGAGACTTGCCATGATTCGCGTGCTTTAAGCGGTAGAGGCGTTCATCCGCAACGCGTATCAATTGGTCGGCTTGGTCCCCGTCCTGGGGAAACGTGGCGACGCCATGGTCCATGCTGACGCTTACACCCATTTGAAAGTGAGCGATGGATTCTTCAAAAACGGTTCCGACACGGCGGCTTAGAGCCAAGGCTTGAGCGGCATCAGTCTGAGGGAGCAAAAGGGCGAACTCGTCGCCGCCGATGCGAAAGGCGGAGTCTGAGGTTCGCAGAGCTTTTTTCAGGGTGGTAGCAGCGGCGCGCAAAACTTCATCGCCGCGTGGATGGCCGTGCTTGTCGTTGACTTCCTTGAAGCGATGCAAATCGAGAATGACGAGACCCAGAGGCTGACCGTAGCGGCGGGCGCGGTTCAGTTCTTTTTCGAAAGCTTCGCTGAACAGGCGGCGGTTGTAGAGGCCGGTGAGCGGATCGGTGACGGCGTTCAGCTGCAGTTTCTTCAGTTCGTCGTACTCGATCAGGATGGGAACGCGAAAAAGTCCGGCGGAGGTGAGCACGTCCATAAGAGCTGTTTTCAACGAGATTTGCCGCTCCATATGCTCGCTGAGTTCGCGGCGACGCGTGAGCATGTCATCCCAGAGCTGCACGCACTGGGCTTCGCGAAGGTCGAGGTGGGTTATGGTACGAAAATAGCGCTGAAGGAACTGACCACGCGCGGGTATATCCAAGCCTTCGAGCGTTTCAGCAAGCAGCTCGAGATAAGAATCCTCAATCGGCAAACGCGGGGGCGCAGGGGCGCCGGGACTGGGCATATCCGGTATACACCTGAATAAAGCCTATCCCCGCGGGGTTTGGGGAAAGCACATACGGCTTTCGCTTTCTATGAGGAGCAAGCGAGAGACCAAATAAGCGAGGGTCTCAGGCAGCTCCGGGGTTAATTGAGTAAGCCTGGATTCTTTGCTATGTTATTCAGTCAATTGGGTATAGCGCCGAGTGACCGAAAGCGGCTCCGATTCCGATTCGGGATGATGTAACGTTTCTACCCTTGCCGAGAGAAGCCGTCCACCAAAGCGGCAATACTTTACTCAAGTGGCTTGAGGAATTCCAGCCCAAAAAGCCGCATTTCGCCGGCGGAATCTTGCCGCAGAACTCTGGCAGTAATGGGAGGAGTTTCGCTGGGAACGATTCCCGAAGAAGCGGAGGAGGGCGCGGGGATGGTGAGATGAACAATCTGGTCTGGACGCAGAATGTGGGTAGAGGCTACACAGGCGCCGGTGGCGCTGATGTTGAGCGTTTTTGTGAGCTCAATAAACTCGGCGCCTGAGGTGTCTGCCGCGCGCAGAAATACGGGCATTTGCAAGCGGATGCGAGGGGATCGTCGTAAGTTAGAGGGATCCACGCGCTGACCATCCTTCAGGAGACCGGTTTGTGCCATAGCTCGCTTAGTACCAAGGAACTAGTACGGAAGCAAGCATATGGAGTGCCACTTTTTAATCGGGGCTGAATAGAATAAATCTTGTATTTACATATAGTTGGAAGAAAGCTCCCGGATACAATTTTTTGTTAAGCCATTCTAGTTCATGCGTACTCCACTCGGTTTCCTTAAATGTGCAAATGGAACGCTTTTGCCATTGACAGTCTGAAACTCCTCTGCGAGCATGAAGATTCAGCTAGGGAAAATATTTTCCTACTGCGACGGAGAGAGTTGAACCCCCCAATGCCTGGGATAATTACCACACCTGCGGTAGCCGACCACCGGAAGGTCCTAGATTTGCCCTTCGGATTTGTGAAGGCGCTTCTGGAATCGTCGAAGACGCCTGTTTGGGTAGCGGAAAAAAGCGGCAGAGTACTGCTCTCGAATGAACATGCCCGGCGATATGTGGGGCCGGAAAGCGGGATCGATATTAGCCAGTCGAATGTATTTCATGACCTTTTGAAAATCGAAGCAAGTCAGATCGGGCAGAAGATAGATGGGGGTGAGCACGACGTAGAAATGCTGGTGCAGAGCGGAGAGAAAAAGATTCGCGCACGCATTCAGTGGATTGTCGAACCGGGATGCTTGCTCGTTCAACTGGAGACGGAGCCGACCGCTGAAGCGGCGCCGGATGCGGCAACGCAGCTCACCGTGCAAGAGCTGCTGCAGGAACGAGAGATTACTTATCGAAATTTGCTGGCGGCTTATCTGAAATTGCAGGAAGTAAACAGGCAGAAGACGGTGTTTCTGGCGTCGGCGGCGCATGAATTAAAAACGCCACTCGCGGTGATCAAAGGTTACTACGACCTCATGCTCACGGGCTCGCTGGGACGCTTGACGGACAAGCAGCGGGACATCCTGGAGGAATCTAAGGACAGTTGCGAGCGGTTGGTGCGGCTGGTTTCGATGTTCCTGAATTATTCCGCACTCGAGAGCGGAAAACTGGTGCTGCAGCTGCGCGAGAATGACCTGCGCGACTGTTTGGATGAGCTCGCAAAACGATGGTCAGAGGCATTTCAACGCAAAGGGGTCAAGCTGGATGCCAGCTTCGATCCATCGATTCCGACGTTCCGGTTCGATTACCAGAAAGTGCAGCAGGCGGCGGCGAACCTCTTGGATAACTCGCTGAAGCATACGCCGGCGGGCGGGAGCGTGACGCTGAAAGCCGGACCTCATTTTTGGGAGCGGCGCGTGGCGGCGGTTGCCCCGGTTGAAGAGAGGCGGCGATTCCGACTGCCGCGGCCGAACAGCGTGGAAGTGTCCGTGGCGGACTCAGGTCCAGGGATTGCGGCGGAGCATCATCAGGAAATCTTCGAGGATTTCGTGCGCGTAGACCGCAACACTTCGGGGATGGGGCTGGGACTCGCGATTGCGAAACGCTTGATTCAGGCGCATCGCGGAAAGATCTGGGTCGAAAGCGAACCGAAGGTGGGGAGCAAATTCACGTTTTTGTTGCCGATGGATCAGGGATAGTTTTTAGGACTTGGGGCAGGGTGAAGGAGAATTCGATGGCCGCTAAAGAAAAAATTCTTGTGGTGGATGACGAGCCGAGCATCCGAAAGTATTTGCAGACCTTGCTCGAAGTGGACGGATACGACGTCGAGACGGTCAGCTCCGGAAGAGAAGCCATTGCGAAAATCAGCGGGGGAGAGCGGCCGGACTTTATTATTTTGGACGTTCTCATGCCCGAGCTGAATGGAATCGAGACACTGAAAGAATTGATGCAGGCGGACCGCAGCCTGAACGTAATTATGTTGTCGTGTTCGAATGAAGTGGGCACCGTCGTGGAAGCGATTCGCATCGGAGCGCACGATTACCTGACGAAGCCGTTTGAGAAGACAGAGCTGGACGCAGCGATGTTGAAATCCCGCCAGAAGAAACAGCTTACGACCGAAAATCAGGCTCTGCGCGATTACTGCGACCAGGTGACCGAAGACTTGAGTTTTCTTGCCGCCAGCCCTCAGATGGTGAGAATTCGCCAGCAAATACTACAGATTGCTCCCGTCGATGTGCCTGTTTTCATTTGCGGAGAGAGCGGCGTTGGCAAGGAAGTTGTGGCACGGATGATTCACTTGCGTTCGAAGCGGCGCAACCAGCCTTTTATAAAGGTGAATTGCGCGGCGCTGCCCGGTGAACTTCTGGAATCGGAACTGTTTGGATTCGAACAGGGCGCGTTCACGGGCGCGATTCGAAGCAAGCCCGGCAAATTTGAAATGGCGAATAAGGGGACGATCTTCCTGGATGAAATCGCGGAGATGACCACGCCGTTGCAGGCTAAATTGCTCCACGTACTGCAAGATCATCAATACTCACGGCTGGGAGGTCGGCACCTGATCGATACGGATGTCCGAGTGCTGGCCGCAACCAACGTGGATGTGCAAGAGGCCATGAAGACGGGCCGATTCCGTGAGGATCTGTACTACCGACTTAACGTGCTCTCGATTCTGGTGCCGCCTCTACGCGAGCGCCTGGTGGAGATTCCGCTGCTGTTTCGCCATTTTCTGGAGCAGTACAGCGAGAAGTTCGGGAAGACGCCGTCGGGTCCTTCAAAGCATTTGCTCGATGCGGCTGTGAATTATCCGTGGCCCGGCAACTTGCGCGAGTTGGAGAATTTCGTGAAGAGATATGTGATTCTCGAGGACGATGAAGGCAGCCTGCGTGAACTGGTGGAAATGTCTTCGGCGCGGCAACGAACTTCTCCGCGCGAAGAGTCCGCTCCCCCTCGTGAACAGGGACTGAAAGCGTTGGTCCGCGGATTGAAAGACGAAGCGGAGATGGAAGCGATCGCGGATGCGCTGGAGAAGACGCGGTGGTGCCGCAAGGACGCCGCGAAAATGCTGGGGATCAGTTACAAGGCGCTGCTTTACAAAATGAGGCAGTTTAATCTGGATACGCCGCGAGCGAGGCGTACGGCCGCAGCGCCAGCTGCGGTGGAAACGGCAGCCTCAGTGGGTACCCGGAACGAATAAGCCAGCTGGATCATGCCGTTTCTGCCGATGCGGTGAGAGACGGAACTGGCAAAGTTTGTCCGTTTCTAGTAAGTTCACAGACCGAGAGCGCGGTTCAACGCACGTCACCGCCGCAAATATTGGAGGTCGGGGGAATGACGGAACGCCGGACGACGCGTCGGTATGATTTATCCTTGCCAGTCATCATTCGAATACCCACCGAACGTCCCGTTGATTCTCAAGAAGGCAAGACGCGGGATATTTCGACGCGGGGACTTTACTTCGTAATCGAACAGGATCTTGAGGCGGGATCGGAGCTCGATATTACTTTGACGCTGCCCGCGGAGATTACGCATGGCACGGAAGTATTTGTGCGGGCTATGGGAAAAGTCGTAAGAGTGGAGCGGCGTACGGAAGATGGCACGGCCCGGATGGGCGTGGCTGCGGTTATCGAGAGGTACGATATTATTCGTGGAGAAGCGGCGAAGGCGTAGCGCGGCCTCTTGCTGGCTAGTTTGCGTTTTCCGTCTAGCGCTTTGGGATCTCGAGTGGCGAGACTATCCCATTTTTTTCTCGAATCCGCCGATTTTTTCTAAGCTAGGGCCTGCCAGATTGGGAATTTGTCATTTACCCGCCAAGTGACCACCAACCCTTGCTCCAACGGCGGTGGTAGGCTCTTCCTCGTCGAAACAGCAACCGAATAAGGCAACAAAGCCGAAAAAAACTCGCTGTAGGGGCTTCCCGGGACTGTGGTGTGGAACTGTGAAAAACCTTGGCAATGTTGAGACATATTTTTTCTCTGTAGAAGAATGGAAACCGAGGGCGAGACCCGCGCTGGTACCAGGACTGCGGGTATCTCTCATTATCTAAGTTTATGTAAATAAATAGTTTAGCTGCAGCGGATGAATGAAACCGCTTGGATCGAGATTGGCCCGCGCAGTGCAATTCTAATCTCAGCTAGTGCTTTAGTTCATTGAATTTTATGCCCTTGAAACAACCTGGTTGCCCTCAGAACGGTGAAACGGTTGGCGATATGCCTCCGGATCCCATTTTGTTTGGAGGCACTCCTGTGATGGCGCTGGTGCGCAAGAGGGCCGAGAAAATCTGTCAGGCGAACATACCTGTACTGCTCTGCGGTCCTTCGGGGAGCGGCAAAGAGATGGTGGCGCGATGGATTCATTCTCATTCGGCGTTCAGCGAAGGACAATTTGTAAAGGTAAATTGTGCCGCGATTCCCGGGAGTCTCCTCGAGAGCGAGCTGTTCGGATACGAGAAGGGTGCATTCACGGGAGCCCATGTCTCCAAACCAGGCCGCGTCGAAATGGCTGACAAAGGCACGCTATTTCTTGACGAGATAGCGGAATTGGACGCGGCTTCTCAAAGCAAACTTCTACATTTTATGCAAGATGGGCGATTTTCACGAATCGGCGACAATATGGAGAGGCGCGTCGAGACGCGTTTCGTCTGTTCCTCAAGCAGGGATCTGGAGCAAGTAATCAGGGAGCGGCGCTTCCGCCTGGACCTCTTCTATCGAATAAGCGTTGTGCAAATAAAATTGCCCAGCCTCTCCGAACGCAAGGAAGATATCCCACTGCTAGCCGAGTATTTGAGGAATACGTTCGAGAGGGAGTTTGCCATCAAGTCCGAACCACTAGCCATGGAGATGCTCGATTATTTGCAGTCGCAACGATGGCCGGGCAATGTGCGAGAACTCTCGAATGAGATTGCGCGACATGTGTTAATAGGTCCCGAGGCTGCTGCGACGCAGAGACAGCCGCAGCAGCGCTCCACATCAGTAAACAATCGGACAGTGGAAATGAGAGTTGTCCCACTGAAATATATTGCCAAGCAGGCGATCCGAGACATGGAGCGCAATGTGATTTTGGAGGCATTGCGAAACAATCAATGGAATAGACGGAAAGCAGCTAAAATATTGAAGATTAGCTATCGAGCGCTGATCTATAAGATTCGGGATGCCGGTCTCATGCAAAACGCAGAAAGGCATGCGCCAGGGGGGCAGAAAGCCTCGGGAAGATTGGACCGAAAGCCCGCTGCACCCGTGGACTAATTATCCTGTTCGCACGTGAATGCGGGCGTTCGTGCTGGCCATCTCGGCCGTTGGGCATACCATTCGGCTGAGATGATTTAAGACGTTTGCCAAGTAAAACCAAGAAAGAAATCCGCAGAAATTCCTATACAGCTGTTCATCTGGAGCTGCCGGAATCGGACCTAACCACCTGATTAAGCAGATGTGCCAACGCTTGCGCTTGGCCCTTGCGGCTGTACTGCTCGATCAAACTTGGCTCAGCCTGTGGGTGAGAGCGCATCTCAACAGATTTCAGAAATTCAGGCAGGACGCGATAAATTGATTCGCAGTCAGCGGAATCCACAATTGTAGCGCCTCCGGTCTCCCTCAGAAGAATAGCCGTATCCCCAGCATCCGAAGTGAGCGCAAGAATGGGCTTGCCAAGCCGGAGATACTCGAAGACTTTAGCCGGAATTTGGTGATCGCAACAGGCAGCCTGAAAGAGGAGAAGACCGTCAGCATTTGCAGAGTCCTGCAGGGCCTCCCGATACGGCAGGGGCGGAAGAAGATGCACAAGATTTTCGAGACCAGCGGCACGGATCATTGGTTCATAGATTGAGTCGAATCCAGAGGCCCGAAGTTCGATGCGCACCCTGGAAGGATCGACCGTTCCGTTTTCTTGCAACTGCGACAGAGCCCGGAAGAATGGCCGTGGATCACGTTCGACGGGATACAACAAGCCCATATGGACCAGACGGATAGGACGGCTTGGCGCGCTAGGGCCTGGGACTAAGTGTCGAAAATCTTCCTCATCATAGCCATTGGAAATCAAAGAGCATCGAGAGGGAGAGAGCTCGGGGTAACGCTCGAGGTACATGCGAACGGTAGAACTCGCAGTAAATGTGAGAGCCGCAGCATTGCGCACGGCAATCTTCTCCAGCCGACGATGGACTCTCCAGGTAAGAGGATCTCCCGGATAGTGGGGCTCCGTCATAGAGTCACGAAAATCGGCGATCCAAGGTTTTCCTGTCAGGCGGTGCAAGATCCACGCGATCAGTATTGCGGAGGCTATGGGAAAGGTGGACATAATTGCGTCAGCCTGCTGCTCGCGAAGCAGTTTTAGGCCTGCAGGAATGGCGCCGAGACACCAACTTACCCAACGGTCTGGGAGGGCCAGCATCCTAGGGTAGCGACCTCGGAAAGAAAGGTGGCGCTGGCTGTCCAAGGCAAAGGCTCGCCGCACTTCGACAGACGCGGGAATATCGCTTAGCACGGAGGGATCAGTCTGCCCGTACGCACGCGGGTTGACAGTAAGAATACTTGGCTGCCACCCATATTCAGGGAGATAACGGCAGAATTTCAAAGTACGCAGGTACCCGCTACTCCCGGCCTGGGGCGGAAAGTGAAACGCAACGATGAGGATTTTTTTCACTTTGGTAGTTATGCCGGGTGCGAATCGGAGATCTGGTCGCGCAGGTAGTCCGTGAAGTCACCGCGGCTCCGGATCAGGCGGTGGCTGTCACCTTCGATCCAAACTTCCGGCGGAGCAGGGTGACTGAGAAAACCGAGCGGGCTTGCTGAACGCGCGTAGGCGCCGGATTGGAAAATGCCGATCAGATCGCCCACCTCTGTTCGAGGCAAGTTCGCACTCCTCGCCAGAACATCCAAGGGCGTGCAAAGAGGGCCTGCAACTTCAACTATCTCCTCTGCAGGTTCGGTAAGCCTATTGAGTACAGCGATAGGGTAATTGCGCTTGATGGTTTGTCCCAGGTTGCCTGAAGCAGCCAGATGGTGATGCATGCCTCCGTCGAGAATGAGAAACTTCTTGCCTCGAGAGGACTTGATGTCGATAACACGAGCCACGTAGACACCGGAATCTCCCACCAGAAAGCGGCCGGGTTCAACCATGAACCGCGTGCCGGACAGAAGACGATCGTTTTGCACGCCTTCAAAAAGAACATCAAGCTCTTGCCTGAGCTTCCGAGTGTCCAACTCCTGCTCGTGGGCAAAATATGGAATTCCCAGACCACCGCCGAAGTCAAGCGTTTGGAGGGCGGCGCCCATGCGGGCGGCGACGCGGCGGGCAATCTCAAGTCCTTTGCGATACTGGTTGACAAGAATTTGGTGGTCCAAAATCTGCGTTCCGGTGAAAATGTGAATGCCGCGGAAAACCATTCCTTCGAGTGCCAATAGCCGATCAAGTACGGCATCCAAATTCTCTTCATCGATACCGAAGGCTGCGGGCCGTCCCCCCATGCGCATGGCGCCGCCCTCCGCTTCTGCGCTGGGATTCACCCGAAGAGCAACTCGAGCGCGAATGCCTTTTCTCGTGGCAATGGAAGAGACGCGCTCAGCTTCCCGAACTGATTCGAGGTGGATCTCTCCGATGCCCTTCTCGAGGACCAGTTCGAGCTCTAACCCGGTCTTCCCAGGACCCGCAAAAATGATGTCCTGGGGCGGGCAGCCGGCGCGCAAAGCCTGGCAGAATTCGCCAGCAGACGCGACCTCAAGCCCTGCTCCCTTAGAGAGAAAGTGTTTCAGAATGGTCTGATTAGGATTCGCCTTCACCGAGTAACAGATGGAGATCGCGTCGGGCAGGCCTTCACGCAGGAGCGTCCACTTCTGGTCGATCACCCCGCGATCATAAACGAAGAAAGGAGTTCCATATTGATTGGCGAGCTCGGAAATAAGCACGCCGCCAATGGAGAGCTCTTGCTTCGACGAGGGGAAATAGCGCCCAATCAGACCAGGAACCTGGTCCATCCTCAAAGCCCTTCCCGGCGTCGCAGCGCAGGATAGTCTACCTTGCCGCTTGAAGTCTTAGGCAGTTCTTCTAGCACCTCTATGAATTTTGGCACCATGTACCGAGGCAGCTTTTCCGCGCAGATCGCAAGGAGACCTTGAGTATCGAGTGCTGAGCCATCTTTTGAGACCACGAATGCCTTGATCACCTGGCCGAGCGTATCGTCGGGGATCCCAATCACGGCGGCACCCCGAAGCTTTCCGGATTGGAAGAAGACTTCTTCGACTTCGCTGGGGCTTATTCGGAAGCCCGAGGATTTGATCATCGTATCGCGGCGGCCAACAAAGTACAGGAAGCCCTCGTCGTCCATCTTTACCAGGTCGCCGGAATAACAGACCTTTTCGCAATCGCCCATTTCCGGGGGCAACAGAGGGTTAGGACGCAAGGCCCGGGCTGTGTCCTCTGGGCGGTTCCAGTATCCCAGGGAAACTGTCGGTCCGCGATGAACTAGTTCACCAATTTCCCCGGGTTTGCAGAGGCGACCATTCTCATTCAGGACGAGAATCTCGGTATCGGGGATTGCTCGTCCCATTGAGGTTGGGCGACGATCGAGTTCATCCGGGGGAAGATAGGTCGAGCGAAACGCCTCAGTGAGCCCGTACATCAGAACGACCTTGGTGATGGGGAGCGCCTCGCGTAGGACAGCTAGAACAGCCTGAGGCATCACTCCGCCGGTATTTGTGATGTAACGCAGGTCTGGGAGCGGCTGCTTGCGTAGCGTAGAGCTCGGCTGAGCAAGTAGACTCCAGAGCGTCGGCACGCCCGCAAGGCCGGTAATTCGCTCTTTCAGCAGCACCTGCACAACTTCACGGGCGAAAACAAAATTGATCAGGACGATCGTGCCCCCCTGTTCGAAGGCAGTCATCAACTGGTTCATTCCGGCATCGAAGCTGAAGGGAAGCACGGCGAGGATTCGCTCGTTGGATGTGATGCCTAAATACGTCGAAACAATGGTGCTTCCAGCGATGACGTTGGCGTGGCTCAACATTACGCCTTTGGGTTTGCCGGTGGAACCCGAGGTGTAAAGGATCGCGGCCAGATCTTTACTGACTATGTCCTCGCGCCATTCCGGAGCGGTCGAAAGATCGCACAGTTCTTCGAGGCGATGAATTGGAAGCGCCGTCTCGACGTTCTCCTCGCCCGTCAATATCACGAAATCTAGTGTGGAGAGCTGCGGGAGAATCGCGGCCAAGGTCGAAAGCTTTGCTGGAGTTGTGATTAAGCCCTTCATACCGCAATCTTTAACGATGTGGCCAACTTGCTCAGGGAAGAGTGTTGCGTTAATTGGGACGAAAACACCGCCGGCCTCGGAGATGCCGAAAATCGAGATGACTTGAGACACGGTTGGATCAAGATAGATGCCGATACGATCGCCGCGGTCGAGTCCGGCGCGCCTCAGCCCTTTAGCAAGTCCCGATGTACGCCTAGCGACTTCTCTGTAGCTCAACCGCTGTTCCCCATGCACGAGGGCTTCCTTGTCAGGAAAACGAAGCACACTTGACCGCAGCATGTGGTGAATCAAGAAGTCCATTCCTCGTTTTCCTCCGGAGCAAGTATCAATAGTCACGAGTTGATCTGAGATCGCGCGCCTTGTTAGGCGACCTTGAAAAGAGCCACGGTGAACGGAGTGCCATACCGTCCGAAGCCGCGCAGCCCAAAAAAATTTGCCAGGCTAGATCACAAAACGCTCGAAAGCTTTGGATTTCAGATTGAAGGCGCATAGACCCGTCGTCACAAGCTTCAATCATTGCGAGCCCTTCTGGTCTCAACGAAAGCCGCAATGCGCTCGACGGTCTGGAAGTTCTCAGGAATAAGCTCCTCATCCGTGACGGGGATCGAAAACTGTTGCTCGAGAAAGCTCACAAGGTCCAGAACGCCCAGAGAGTCCACAATACCGCTCTCTAGCAGCGCGTCTGAGTCCTTTAGCTCCGATCTTCGAGCTAAAGGAAATTTTTCAAGAATGAACTTCCGAATTTCTGAATTTACGTGGTTGCCTGCCATATTTTCTCTCGAAGTTAACTCTCTCTATCGCCGTCCATCAGGAACCAGGGTTCGGGCAAACCTTGGCCGGGTTCCATCCCGGCCTGCGATTCGCAGACGACTAGCGGCGAGTTTTCACGCGGGCGGAACCCCCATTTCTCGAGTAGCCCGGACCAGGGATTTGCCGCGGGCGCGGGCATACTCAAGGTAATGACGCCTCGATCGCGCAACAACGCCACGACCCGGGCCATCAGTGCAGTCCACATAGAAGTGTCACTGAAACCGAACAAATCCACAATCTTGGCGTCGTCACCGGTATGCGAGAAAACAACGTAGCCTTTAAGCTCGCCACCGTCGCGCGCGCTTAGGAGTTCGTAATGAACGATCGGATGGTGCATGTATCGCCAATTTAGATACTCAGCCGGGCGCTCGACACAGGAACCATAACGCGATCCGATGGAGAGAGCCAACTTCGTAAATTCCTCACCGCACATCCCTTCGTGATTCGTGATGGTATATCTGCCGGTCGAAGAGGATGAGAAATCCTGCCACTTCATCAGGTGATTGAACGGGTAAGCAAATAATTTGGCGAGCGAAGGATACTTGATAAGGTCACCCATCTTGCGGTCCGCTCGAAGTGGCTTTGCCCAGCGCACCATTTGAGCGTTGGGGGAGATTTGCATGCGACGATAAATTGCCATCATGCGGTCACTCGGAAAGTCATATGCAATCGAAGGCGGCACGGAACCCAGCTGATCGAGGCAAGCTCGCTGCAATTGAAGTGCGAGGCCGAGACTTCGGTGGTGCGGATCTATGCAAAAGTCTCCCAAGACGAAGCCAAGGCGAACTTCCCCACCAACCACTAACCTTCTCGGAAAGGCAGCGGCTGCTCCAATTCCGCGCCCGGTACCGTCTTCCGTCGCGACCCAAGCACGGGCCTGCCCGTGCGGGTTCTCGAAGTAGAGCCAGTCAAATCTGCGGCCAGCGGCGGCGGGGCTTAAGTTCTGAGATAACAAATCGGTTAAAAGGCGTCGGTCTGCTTCCAAGTGCGCGGTTCGGATACGAGCTGACATGGTCGAAGTTGACAACACCTCTCCGTACGCCTGTTGAGACACTTCTGGCCCAATTCCCGGAACTTCGAACAGAGCTGCCAGACAGATGCCAATTAAACTTGCACGCTAACCACCAGATGCATGATATGGAAGGGAGCAAGTTAAGAGCAATTTTATCGATGAAACCGCAGACCGGCCCCTCGGTCAGTTTTTTGAAGCTACCTATCTAAGTCTTTACAAATCAATAGATTATGAGCTGATTTGGGTCGAAGCGCGGTCCGGTCTCCGTTTTTTTGGGATCCGAGGTCACGAGTGACCTCGAGAGCGCGCGATTGGGAAAAGTATCTCGGTCGTGGGCAATCCGTTTCCCTCCTTTGGGGCATTTGAGGGGTGAGGAGAGGACCCGCGAGCGTTCAGATTTGTCTAAGTCCTTGTTTTTCATTGATATAAGATAATAGGCCTTCGGTTTGCAGCATCTTATCTGCAGCCTGTTAAGGTCGCCGCAAACCGGCATGTTTAGCGTAGATTGGCCAACCGCGACTCATCTCGAGCCCGATTGAAACCCATAGCTCAAGCGGTGACTCCAGAGCGCACAGAATCAAACGGCGGGTGAAAGAATCCCGTGCAAAACGTCTGATAGGAAACTAGAGACCCCGTCATGGTAAGAATCGGCGCACAAAAGATCCCCGAGAGTACGCTGCTCCTCGTTTTCCTTGATGCTGCTTCCGTTGTCGTAGGCCTCTTGATGGCTATCAGTTTGAGACTGTGGGACCATCGGGCAATTGCTCATTACCTGAGCGCCCCGCGCATAATCCCGCGATTTATCCTGGTGATCGTGGTGTTTGGAATCGCCCTGTACTACAGCGACCTCTACGAGCGCAGCAACATCAGTCGTGGCATCGAGGTTTTCATGGGACTGCTTCAGGCGCTCGGAAGTGCTTGCCTCGTCCTAGCGATGATCTACTACTGGGACGAAGGCATCAGCTTGGGGCGTGGCGTGGCGGCGATGTCTGGCCCGGCGGTTTTCGTATTTATGCTTAGCTCGAGAGCGATATTAAGCAAAACGAGCCTGCTCCTGTATGGCCCGAAAAGAGTCCTTGTTGTTGGAACCGGATCCACAGGAATCTCCGCAGTAAGGGAAATCATCGCAAGGCCGGAACTAAATCTAAAGGTCGAAGGATTCTTAGATGAACGAGGCGAAAACATTGGCAAGTCGCTGGTGAATCCTGGAATTATTGGCGGCGTAAGACAGGTCGGATCGATTGTGCAAGATCGTCGAATCGACAGCATCATTCTTTCGCTCAAGGAACGACGCGGAAACATGCCTGTATCGGAACTGCTGCAGCTAAAATTTGGCGGCGTGGAAGTGGAAGATGCTCACAGTTTCATAGAGAAGGTAACCGGACGAATCCATCTGGAGCATCTGTCCCTAAGCTGGCTCATTTTATCCGACGGATTCCGGAAGTCTCAATTTCTGCATGCGGTTAAACGGGCCGTTGATGTCGTCGTCGCACTCGTTGCGTTGGTTTTGGCGTTGCCTGTAATGTTCCTCGTTGCGATCGCCATTTGGCTTGAGACAGGTAGCCCAATCTTATTCCGGCAAGAGCGTACAGGATATAAGGGCCGAATATTCAAAATCATGAAATTTCGGTCGATGTGCCAAAGCGCGGAGGACGCTGGGCCGGTGTGGGCTTCTAGCGACGACAAGCGCGTTACCCGGATAGGGCGTATTATTCGCGACTGCAGGTTTGACGAGCTTCCGCAGTTGTTTAACGTGTTGCGGGGTGAGATGAGTCTGGTTGGGCCACGCCCAGAACGACCGCACTTCTGCCAATTGCTGGAACAAAATATTCCCCTTTTCCAGTTGCGACACACGGTGCGACCGGGAATCACGGGTTGGGCGCAGGTCAAATATCAGTATGGCGCGAGCGTGGAGGAATCAAAGACGAAATTGGAATACGATTTTTTCTACATCAAGCACATGTCAATGGTATTGGACTTGGCGATACTCTTTGAAACAGCGAAAGTAATGATCTATGGACGCGGAGCCAAATGAATGAACGAGAAGAAGTATTGGTGTCCCGAAGGGATAAATGCTGGAGCGGACATGAGTAGAGTGAAGCAGAAGACTCTTAGGCAGAAAGTGTTGATCTCGGCCTGGGTGACGGCCTATAGCGGTCTTTTGTTTGCTTTCCGAGTTGCTAAGAGCATAGAGAAGCAGCCTTCCAAGAAGCGAGAGGGTGTGGAACGCGACCCGGACAAGGCAGTAGAAAAAAATGTGCGTGCGTAATCCTTTCGACTGGGAATATAGTGCTCGCTAGACCGGGGTTTGCCGAGATCACATTCTTGGAATGACCGCACTTTTCGAGTTGTCGACGCCCTGCGATGATTTTCTCACTGCTTGAAGTGATCGGTAAGTATTAAGATAGCTGACCGGAGGGAACTATCTTGAAGCTAACAAATGGATTCCCGTCAGTGACTGGCAAAACTGGTTTGAGGATAAGCCTTTTGCTCGCAGCTTCGGTTGCTGTAGCTGTGGGGGTTTTTGCGCAAACGGTTGCCGCCCAATCGGATGCTTCTGCAGACGGTTCTGTCAAACAAGATGATAAATCGAAGAGCAAGCCCCAGAGCTCGGATGGCGCAAAAGCGGTAGCTCCCGAGAGCGGCGCTCCGGCTGACTCGGACGCCTATCGCATCGGTCTGTCCGATCAGTTGATGATTTCCGTCTGGAAGGAGCCGGAGCTGACCATGACGGTAGCTGTCCGCCCCGATGGGATGATAACGCTGCCACTCATCAACGATCTCCACGTGGTGGGCCTGAAGCCGGTTGAACTACAACAAATTTTGATCGAGAAATTCAAGCCGTTTCTGAGCGAACCGCAAGTTACCGTAATTGTACAAGGTATCCATAGCCGCAAGGTTTTCTTGGTTGGAAACGTGAGTAAGCAAGGGTCTTACCAGCTGGATGGGGGCGAAACGGCGTTGCAGCTCCTGGCTGTTTCCGGCGGGCTTGGCACATTTGCGAAAGCAGATTCAATTTACATTCTCCGGACCGAGAACGGCAAGCAAGTGCGAATTCCGTTTCAGTACAAGAAGGCTATAAAAGGCAAGACCAAGGAAGACATCGTCCTCCAACCAGGGGACGTCATCGTCGTGCCGTAGGTCACACGATCCTGTAAGAAATGGAAAAGGTGCCAAGTATGACTGGGGAGAAAGGTTTGCGGGTACGAGGACTGCTGCTCGCGTCGGCCCTTTTGGTTCCCATGCTGGCGTTATCTCAGCAGCCACCCGATTCAAGTTCAACGCAGGATCCCAGCTCGACAAATCCACCTGCGCAAACACCAGCGCAAGATCCTTCATCTGTACCTACGCAAAATCAGCCAAATCCAGCCGGCGGATCTCAGGGGCTGTTTGCCAGGGCGCTGAACAGCGCGAATCCGCTAAGTGGGCAGAATGGTCCTCTGCAGTGGGGCTGGGTTTCGATCAGGTCGCTTTCATATTTGCAATACTTTGGCAATGTGACTGTGAACAATCCCGGTATGCCGGCCTCAAACGAAGATTTGAACGCGAGCCAATTCTCGGCCGCGATCGTAATAGACCACACATTTTCGAGTCTGCATCTACTACATTTTACGGTTCAGTACACGCCCAGTCTGTTTGTGACCGAAGGACATGTGTACACCAATGCGCTGAACCAGAGCGCCGGATTGGATACAGCATTTCAATTGGACCCGAGGTGGAGCCTTGAGCTGTCGGATCGATTCAGCTACCTAGGCAGTCAGCGATATTATTCAGGATTGTCGCTCGATGCCAATTACTCACTCGGCTCAGTACAGCAGAACTCCTTTCTTAACGGGCCAGGAACCGTTATCTACAATACCCTAGGGGCGACCTTTACTTACCTCTGGAGCCCAGTAACCACGGTCAGCTTCACTCCTACCTTCAGCTACCAAGACGCCACGGGTTCAGTGAGCTCCACCGAGAACCTAAGCGCCTTTTACGGAGGAGGACGAGTGAATGTTTCCCATTCGATTAGCGCCTCACAGACGATTGGGGTTAGCTATATGGGGCAGTATGCAGCCTACTCGAATACATCCACTACCGCCGGTCCCCAGGTTGGCGGGTTGCAACAAGACGCGATGTTTACCTATGGCCAGCAATTGGGCGCAAGCTTGCGGTTCAACGTGGGCTTGGGGTGGGCAGGTAACTCGGGGAGCGACTCGCAGGCAGGCCTAGCAGCAAGTGCCGGAATCACCAAGTCCATTCAGCGAATGGCCTTCGCCTTCAACTACTACCGCGGGCATCAGTTCAACGGATATGTTGCTTCAGGAACCTCGAACAGGGTTGATCTTGTCCACACGATTCATTGGGGCCAGCGCTTTTCAACTAGCACCTCGGGGGCCTACTTCAAAACGTCCGGCGGTTCGAGTCAGCAACAATCTGGGACGTACGGAACTGAGCAGTTCAACCTTGCATTGGCCCGGACGATTAGTGCTACTGCGAGCATCTCCTATACGAATCAAACAGGGGATGGGGTGTACGTGCAGAGCCGGCACAGTCTTCTTGGCACCGTGGGACTGGTGTGGTCTACCCAATCACAACCGCCGAGGTGAAGAATAACCCCGTATCGAGACTTCTTTGCGTTCCTTGAAGATAGCGCTACTGCCCGGCTGATTGGTTTGCCCCCTAGCCCTAGAGCTCAAAGTTGGCCAAGGTCCATTGCAGAGATTGAGAGGCCCGCCCGAACGGTCGTTGCTTCTCCTCGGAACCGGGAACCGCTGGGCCGAGTGGTAGTGTGAAAACATTTTCCCTCGACGCGTTATAAGGCTTACCGCAAGCGGCAGGGCGTGAAAACCGCCACTCCTAAGGGGTGTACTTTGATAGACATAGCCAGGGTGGTTTGGTACGTTTTGGCGTGTAAATTGCGATAGACTCATGGTGGGAATCAAAAGCCTGTTACCTAGTGAGTTTTCACCGAAGCTGGAGGAAGTAGCGTGAGCACAAATCAACCGGCCCTATCTGGTTCTTTGGAGGGAGGTGGGTTGGGGGAAATCCACCATTACCTGGACATAATCCGTCGGCGGAAGGCGGTCATTGTCTTGGTGACAGTAGGGTTTTTCTTTTGTGGACTCGTTATAGCGCGGCGCCTGCCAAATTTCTATCGGTCCGAGACGGTGATCCTCGTTGATTCGCAACAGGTTCCTTCCAGATACGTGGAGAGCACAGTAAGCACAAGCATTCAGGATAGGCTGTCAACTATCCAACAACAAGTCATGTCCCCGACTCGGCTGAAGGTCATGATTGATAAGCTTGGACTTTTCCCGGACTTGAGGGGGAAGGTCAGCGATGACGCGCTGATACTGAAACTTCAGAAGTCGACCTCCGTTGAGGTGGGCAACCGCCTAAGTTCCTTCCGGATCAATTATCAAGGAGACGACGCGAAGCAGACAGCGGCGATCGCCAACTCTTTGGCGGCGACCTTCATCGCAGAGAATTTAAAGGCGCGCGAAGTAGAATTCGCTGGGACTGCGGAATTTTTAGACAACGAGCTGCAAGAAACGAAAGCTAAGCTGGAGGCACGCGAGCAACAGCTGCAGGCCGTCAAAGCGGACCACATCATGGATCTGTCTGAGTCTAAGCAGTTTCACCTCGAAGCCCTAAACAACCTGAGAACGCAACTGGCCGCGTGCCAAGATCGAGTTCGCGAGGCCAACCAAGAAAAGATGATGATTCAGTCCATGGCGAGTACGAGCGCGCCTACGGTTGATCTGGATGGAGAATCAAGATCGGTGGCTTCTTCGCCTCTTCAGGGCCAGATTCAGAAGCAGGAGTCTAAGCTGGCAGATTTACGGGGACGATATGGCGCGAATTTCCCGGATGTTCGCAAGGCGCAAGCAGAATTGGATCGTTTGAAGAAGCAACGGGCGGCCGAAGCGGCGCAGGAGCCCGCTCCGGCGCCAATTGACCAGGCCCTCCCTACGGGGAACGCCAGGAAAAACCCGGTTATCGAGGCGCAGCTCCATAAACTTGATCTAGAAATCCAAGAACAGACCAAGCTGCAGGGACCCTTGCAGCAGCAGATCGATTTCCATGTTGGCAAGCTCGAGCGTGTGCCGATTTTTGAGCAACAAATAGCCAGCTTGATGCGGGACTATGATTCTTTGCGCTCACACTATCAGAGTCTGTTAGACAAGAAACTCTCAGCCCAAATGGCCGCCGAACTCGAAATGAGGCAAAAGGGAGAACGGTTTGTGATTCTTGACCCGGCTCCGGTTCCCAGCCGCCCGGCCGGTCCTAACCGAGCCCTGATCTCTTTTGGAGGTTTAATTTTCGGGCTGCTAGGCGGAGTTGGCCTGGCAATTGCCATCGAGATGTTGGACCAATCCGTTCGAAGCGAACATGAAGCAACCGAACTTCTCAAACTGCCAGTGCTGGCGGGAATTCCTCAATTCTACAGTGACGCGCAGTTGCGTGTGAGAAGAATGAAGTTTGCCGCGGCGCTCATGCTCACGGCATCCCTTTCGGCTGGTATTGCTCTGGTGATCTCGGTCGTGACACGCAAATTGGGGATATTCTAAATGTACTTAAAATATTATCAGCTCCGCGAAGAACCTTTTAGCTTGACCCCGGATCCGCGGTTTTTGCATCTAGCCCAACCCTATCGGGTTGCTCTGGAGACGGTGGTGCAGTCCATCGTCCGAAGAAAGGGCTTTCTCGTAGTCAGCGGGCCTATCGGGACAGGCAAGACTACCCTTCTGCATGCCGCGATGCAGGTTCTTTCCCGGCTAAATAGCAGCAGTGCCCCGCTCGCGTCAGCTTTCGTACTGAACCCAGTACTGAGCCGTGAGGAATTCCTCGAGACCCTGATAGCAGAATTTGAGGTAAGTTGCACTTCGACCAGCAAGCCAGCGCGCCTTGCGGCGCTTTATAACATGTTTATTGAAAGGCAAAAGCAGGGAGGGACTTCCATACTGATCGTCGACGAGGCCCACTTGTTGACGATGGAATTGCTTGAGGAAATTCGCCTGTTGAGCAATGCCGACACCTATCGAGAAAAGCTATTGCAAGTGATCCTGTGTGGGCAGCCCGAACTGACGCCGTTCCTACAACGACGTGAACTAAGAGCCCTACAGCAGAGAATCACGCAATATTGTTCGCTTCGGGCATTAAGTCTATCGGAGACCCATTGCTATGTGGCGGAGCGTCTTCAGGCCGCGGGATTAACGGGACCGTCACCTTTTAGCGAGAAATCGATCGAGCTTTTACATGTGTATTCCCAGGGCGTTCCGCGTCTCATTAATCAGATATGCGATGGCGCCTTGGTGAGCGGATTCAATGCGCGGCAGAGGCAAATTCAGCCGGAAGCCATCGAGGAATCCGCAACGCAACTGCAACTGACACTTGAGCCTGTCGAAGAGCCTCGAAGGTTAGCAGCGCGAGAAGCCGATATGGAAGTTGTCGAGTCTGCTCTGGATCTGTTAATAGGAGCGATGAAACGGAAGCGCACTTCCACTTGGGAGTAACGAATGAGCCGGTTTTTTGACGAGACGCAAAAAGCGCAGCAGCGCGCCCCGCAGGTTGCCGATAGCGGGAGCGTGGACGTTGTGTCGGTCATCGATGCTATCAAGCTGAGCGACACATTGGCTTTCGATCCCACCGATGTTGCTGATATGCCTGTCGTGGCGGAGATTGGTGCAGGCTATAGACAAGAGCTTGAAAGAATTAGGCCAGAGGTTGAGGCCGAGAAACCGGTCATCGCTCCGATAAAGATCACACGGGCCGACAATCCCCTGCCCGCCCAAGCCATGGAAGCGTATGGATCACTCCGGACCCGAGTTATGAAACTGAAAGCGTCAAAGGGCATCCGGTCGCTCACGGTGACAAGTTCAGTCCCTGCGGAGGGCAAAACGTGGACTTCGCTAAACCTCGCGATATCATGCGCGAAGCTTCATGGTTTTCGTGTCCTTCTCGTGGACGGAGACCTGAGATCAAGAGGGTTAACTCGTGCGCTCAGCATCCCCGATAGCCCGGGTTTGTCTGATTTTCTGGGAGGAAAAGTCACTGCCGAGAAAAGCGTCTTGCCCACAGAAAACGAAAATCTGTTCGTCTTGGGGGCAGGGGCGCTGAACGGCCAACCATCCGATCTCTTTGCTGGCCCGCTCTGGGCGGAGTTCATCGCCAGGGCAAGTCAGACGTACGGCATGATCATCGTGGACGCGCCGCCCGTTCATGCTCTCTCGGATGCGGAATTAATCAGTGCTGGGTGCGATGGCATTTTGATGGTGGTAAGAGCATTGTCCACGCTGCGCGAGATTGCGCAGAAAAGCGTCAGCCGGCTTGATAAGAAAAAGCTAATCGGCATTGTTTTCAACGGTTTGCAAGGCGGAGCAGACCGCGAGAGCTACTACAATTACCCGAGCGGGAACTCCGACGGTTATGGCAACGATAAGGCCAGCCGATGACACAGTCCGCTGCCGAAGATGCTCGTGAACCTGGAGCAGAGACGCCGGAGACAGTGTTGACAGCAACTAATCGAAGGTATGGAACGCTTACCTCCATCGAAACTACAGAGTGTCCCACTTTGATTAAGGATTTTGACTCGAGTGTCGCCGAGCGATGGGATCGCTTCGTCCTCGAACAACCCGGCGCGAGCTTTTTCCATCTGAGTGGCTGGAAGAGAGTTTTGGAGCGTACGTTCGGATATCGAAGCCGGTATTTCTATAGCGAATCGAACGGAAGAATCACCGGCATCGCGCCGCTTTTCGATTTTTCCAACTGGCTGGTTGGGCGGTGTCTCGTTTCGGTGCCACTTGCAGCCGAGGGCGGGATTGTTGCGGAGGATGAGCAGACCGAACAGGCCCTCCTGGAACACGTAAAACACGTAGCTCGATTAAGTCCCGTCGATTACATCGAATTGCGCTACCGGGCGAAAGGTATTCTGGACGGATTCCACCCGAACACGCTCTATGTTAACTTCACCACCCCGCTTTCTCCCGACCCAGCGGTAAATCTCAAGCGATTGCCAAAAGACACGCGCTACATGATTCGCAAAGCCGCCAAGGGGAACCTGAGTGTGCAGTACGGCTCGGATCCCGAACGGATGGATTTGTTCTACGACCTCTTTGCCCAGAGTGTCCGGCGATTGGGAACACCGGTATTTCCAAAAGCCTTGTTTAGAAACATCTTAGAGGAGTTTCCCAAGCAGTCTCAGCTCATGCTTGTCTATCATGGTTCGCAGGCTGTCTCCGGTGTGCTTTCTTTCTTTTTCCGGGACACGATTCTTCCGTACTATTCCGGTTCTAGAATAGAAGCCACGCACTTGTCTGCCAACAATCATATGTATTGGGAGCTAATCCGATGGGCGGGCGAGCAGGGTTTTCAGACATTTGACTTTGGGCGGAGCAAGAGAGGTACCGGCTCGTTCGCCTTTAAATCGCAGTGGGGAATGAACGTTGAGCCACTCGACTATCAGGTCCTCCTGGTGAAGCGTAAGACGGTACCAAACTTTTCTCCGGTCAATCCGAAGTTTGGCATGTTCATTCGCGTTTGGAAAAACCTGCCTTTACAAGTAACGAAGTGGTTGGGGCCTTCCGTGGTTCGGCTGTTTCCCTGAAGACATCCGTTAGTGTCGTATTGGCCTTCAGCGGAAGGCATGTCCCGGAAAATCCTAGTCTCCATCCCTAGAAGCCCCAGCAGCCATCTGCCATAGACCTCCCAGGTTGAGCTGAACGTCCAAAGTATCGAGAGGACAAAGACCCGCGGAGAAAGCTGCGATCGTCTGTGACGGGGAAAATGCGGGATTCTTCAGGATTGAGAATACTGCATATTAGGCGGAGCCCCTGGGAAAAACAATGCAGAATTAGCCCATCGAGATTCCCTGTTACAGCCAATTCACGACATGATGCCTCTTTCTAACCTACTGAAAAATATAGGTTTATTCTATGTCTGTTTTGGAGGGTTACATGCTCTATGAGGGTACATGATTATGGAAAACCCAATCTCGGAACCGGGCTCGCTATTGATGCTTGGTGCTGTTCTGCTTGCCGTCTCCCTCGTTCTCAGGCGGTTGTTCAAGAGCGCTGCTCAGGTATTTAAGCCAACGCCGAAGGTGGAAATTCGCACCCACGAAAGTGCAATCAAGTAGCTTCTGATTGATTTGGCTGCAAGCAGGAAAGCCATTTGTCGATTACGGCTCCAGTATTCCCTCGGTTCGAAGATAGGTACTAGCGACGGGTGCCGCAGGAAATTGGCGTGGTGTGAGCATAGCATGGTGCTACCACCGTGGCTAAAAAGCATGCCAATCACTACAGAGTCTTTGCCCTTGGCTCGAATTCCTACGCGCTCTAGACGGAAGCCTTGTTGAAACAGCCCGACAATCAGGACTCGGGGCCGTTAATGGTCGACACATCTTTCTACTTGTTTGGAGAACCTATTATGAATCGTTCCAATGAGGCTGTCCGCACGTTCCTCTGTTTCTGTTAAGGTAAAGCATTGATGCACTTGTGCTTGGAAGCTTCTGCTGATGTTGAGGAAAGAGACTTCCAAGAATGATTTGTTGAAATCCGGAGCAACTCATGAATCCCAATGAAGGAACTCCAGCCTGGGACCACTCAAGTCACGCCGAGTTTGTTGAGTATTACGCGGAGAAGAGTGTTCGTCCAGAGCTAATCCAACATTTTCGGTCAATCCAAAAGGTCATTCTAGCCAGAATGGGACAACGCGGCGAGCCCGGCCAAACCTTGGATGTTGTGGACATCGGATGCAACGCGGGGACTCAATGCCTCGTGTGGGCGGAGCAAGGGCATCGCGTGCATGGTCTGGACGTGAACGAACCTCTACTCAAGCTGGGTGGCGAGCGGGCAGCCGCCTCAGGCTACAACATCGATTTCCGTCTGGGATCGGCTGTTTCGCTTCCGTGGGCTGATAACTCGATGGATGTTTGCATCGCGCTCGAATTGCTAGAACATGTAGCCGAGTGGAGGAAGTGCCTTGATGAATTCGTCAGGGTATTGCGGCCAGGTGGCGTACTTTATTTCTCGACGACAAACTGTCTCTGCCCCTGGCAGCAGGAGTTCAAGTTGTTCGGCTACTCCTGGTATCCAGCTCCGTTGAAACGCCATTACGAGCGTCTCGCATCCACAACCCGGCCGGCGCTGGCTAATCACGCCATATATCCCGCAGTGAACTGGTTCACGCCATACCAGCTGCACAAAGAAATGAGACGCCGAGGACTTCAGTCCTTTGATCGTTTCGATCTAGTCGACACCTCCGATAAGGGGACAGCGGCGAGGCTTGCAATTTCCACGATTCGCGGCGTGCCTCCCGTGCGGCTGTTGGCAAACTTCTGCCACTCCAGTTCCATGCTGCTGGGCGTGAAAAAGTAAACCTACGCGGGACCTATTTCGGCACCGCGCGAGATCCGACTATTTCGGGCTCGGCGACGCGGTCGGGTTTCGTTTCCAAAAGGCTATCGAGAATCTTCATGGAGGCCGGCCACGAGTGCGCGGTCGGAAGCGGTTCCCTGCCTGCGATGGAAAGTGTCTCGCGCAAACCGTGGTCTTGCACCAGACGCTGCACCTGCGCGGCGAATTCTTCCGCGCCGTCCGCAACTAGAAAGTGGCGCCCCGGAGTGGCGCCTACGCCTTTAGCGGCGACGGTAGTCGTAACTGTAGGTATGCCCATGGCAAGAAATTGCAGAATCTTGTTTTGCGTCCCGCGGGCAATTTTTAGCGGAGCCACCGCGACGGCCGCATCCATCAGATAAGGCCGCACGTCGGGCACATGACCCGTGACAGAGACTCCCGGAATCGTCGCAAGATTTTGGATGGCGCGAACGGGATCCGAGCCGACGATCCGAAATTCAGCCTGCGGAATGACTCTTCGGATCAACGGAAATATTTCGTTCGCAAACCATATCGCCCCCTCAATGTTGGGGAAATAATCCATGCGTCCGAGGAAAACCAGTACGGCAGAGTCGCGCGGGTTCTCTGCGCGCGGCTGAAAGTAGCTAAGGTCCACGCCGTTCGGAATGACCGTGGAAGGAACCGGAACACCGAAACTGCGAAGTTCCTCGAGTTCACCCTGAGTGGTGGCCGTACAGATATCGAACTGCGACGCCAGATAGCGCTCATATCTGCGTAGTTTTTCAGCTTCGACGCGGTAGCCGAGGGAAAGCGGGAAAGCGCGTGAGCTTGCGTACTCGAACCATTTGGCGGAATCAATGTCGCCAAAATCTAGAATGCGCAACGGGCTACGCAAATCAAGCACATACTGGGCGGCAAAGGCACAATGAACGAAGATCGCGTCGAAGGATTTTTGCTCCGCGGCCTTTCGAATCATTCCAGCGAGCCGAGGCGACCAGAAATACGCCACCGAGGACGGTTTCGAGGAGAAGAGAGAAAAGCAGGCTTGCATCCACCGCCTTGGGCTTGGCACGACGTCCGCGAGAACCTGCTCGCAGTGTTTGCTTAGCTCTTGCGCTTCCTCGAGTTCGCGCTGCGAATGCGCCAGGCTGGCGACCGTCACGGAGTGCTTGTGCGACAGGTGCTCGATCATGTGGAAGGGGCGAATCTTGCCGCCCCTGTTGGGCGGGAAGGGAATGCGGTGACAAACGTAGAGAATCCTCATCGCCGCTCGAGCCCCGCCATTGCAGAGCCCTGTACGGTTTTCCAGTCAGTGCCGTCCAGGAAGATGCGGCTCCAAAGCTCAAGACTGATCAATGCCAAAAGATGATCTGTGTGATCTTTACGTTGAGATTCGTGCGCCGAGATAATCTCCGCAACCGCAGCCGGATTGAAAAGGCCGCGTTTCCGGACTTGGCTATCTGAGAGTGTTTCCTTCACTAAGAAACTGAGGTCCTTGCGCAACCACGAACCCATCGGTGCTCCGAAGCCGCGTTTTTTCCTGCGAAGGATGGCCGGCGGCAGCCAAGGCTCAACAGCTTTCTTTAGCAGGTACTTCATCGAGAGCCCATGAACTTTAAGATGAGAGGGAATGCGACTGCTTAGCTCAACGAGTTCTGCGTCGATGAAAGGCGCGCGGCATTCTATGGAAGCGGCCATAGTCATTTTGTCGGTAAGAAGTAACAGGTCGTCCACCAACGAAGTTTTTAGGTCCACAAAGATGAGGCGATTTAGGCTGTCACTGGAGGAGCAAGCAGAGAAGTAGCGTCGAAGAGTTTCCGATGGCAGTCTTTCCTTTGATCCGTTTGATTGCGCGGGGAAGAGCTGGGCACGTACGTCAGGCGAGAAAACCCCGACGTAGCTCTCGTAGCGAGTCACTTCGTCCCATTCGGCGGCCTTGACGAACGCAGCCGCATAGCGAATGTTGTTTTTCCATGCGGAGCCTCGATCCTGCGAAAGTCGACCCAGGACCGCGGGCAATAGGCTTCTGCGAACCCCGGCGGGTAACACTTGATAGTATCGCCACAGATTGTCACTGAGATAACGACGATAACCACCGAAGAGTTCGTCGCCTCCGACACCCGAAAGAATCACCGTTACACTCTCGCGAGCAAGGCGGGAGACCAAATAGGTTGTAATGGATGCCGAGTCGGCAATGGGTTCATCCATGTGCCAGATCAGCTTCGGCAGAAGCTCGCTGACGTCCGGTCGAACGATAATTTCGTGATGGTCGGTCTTGAAGGCATCCGCGACAACACGAGCATAAGGAAGCTCGTTGTAGTAACTGTCGTCGCCTTCAAAGCCGATCGAGTAGGTTTTTACGGGGCGATTTGTCAGACGCGCCATGGCCGCGACAATGGCACTCGAGTCTATTCCGCCACTCAAGAAGGCCCCAAGAGGAACATCGCTGACAAGACGAACCTTGACGGATTCCAGGAGTTTCTCGCGTACGAGCTCAATCCACTCGTGCTCAGAACGGTCGTCGGTCTCGTCGAACCGAACATCCCAATACTCTCTGTCCTGGACGGCATCCCTGCCGCACACCAACATATGGCCTGGTAGGACTTTCTGGATTCCCCGGAAGAGCGTCAGAGGCGCGGGTGTGTAACCCAAGGCCAGGTATTCGGGAAGTGCGTCAAGGTTCAATTCCCTCGGAACACCTTCCACTTCCAAAATGGATTTAATCTCGGAAGCGAAGATGAGACGATCCGTATTCTGCCAGACGTAAAGAGGCTTTTTGCCTAAGCGGTCTCGAACTAGGATCAGAAGTTCGCGGGAAGCATCCCAGAGAGCTATAGCAAACATGCCGCGGAGAGACTTGGCGAAATCTAGACCTTCCTGCTCGTAGAGGTGGACGATCGTTTCTGTGTCGCTCTTTGTTTGGAACTTGTGTCCCTGCGCGATGAGGCGTGCGCGCAATTCTTCGAAATTGTAGATTTCGCCGTTGCAGACGACCCAAAGGGTCTCATCCTCATTACAAATGGGCTGATGTCCGCCGGACAGGTCGATGATACTCAGGCGCCGCATTCCAATCGCAACGCCGCGACCTAAGTAAACACCCTCGTCATCGGGGCCGCGATGTTCCACGGCCTTTCCCATGCGGGCCAATAACGCACTTGCAGGTGAGTGATCGGTTTTGCGATCAAAGACGCCGTAAATCCCGCACATCTTCCCTCCGCACTCGTGTGCAAATACGTGCCGTTGCAGAGCCTGCCGCCCCTGCAGAATTCAAGGAGTTAGCGATGCCGCAAGAGTCGCCTACAGTGTTCGAATTGCAGACAGGGCTCTCAGAATTCTACAAGTTTCCGAGGCTTTCGCGCCCGGATCTCGAAGAGGCCGCCTGTAATGGCAAAATCACCCGGATGCGCGACGGCACGCAGTCACCTTGCATCGCCGGATACCGAGACTCAAGGGTGAGCCAAATTAAGTTTTCCTGAGCAAGCTTGACCATAGTAGCACGCCGTATTCGGTCGAAGAGAGTTTGGCGCTGTGCCTAGTTCCTTGCTGGGAAGTCTGCCTAGCCTAAGGGACAACACCCCCGCAGTTCATGTAAGTCTTTAATTCAAAGAAGTTAGAGCTCCCCTAAGCGCTTTAGAATCAACTCTGTATTAATCGGGGAAGCTCCCTTGCACGTGTGGATAGTTGAGAAAGTTCGCGGAGGCATTCAGCCGGTGTCTTTCCTTTGGGCGCGAGATGCGGTCGATCCTCGTTGCATTCCGCTTCCCACCTTTTCAGTTTTCGAGTTGGGTCTTTTTGTGCTGGAAATATATTCCTCAATAAAACTCTTCCGAATCTGTTTTGTGGCTGCGTTCGACCTTGCCGTCGACTTCTGGGCATCCAGGAGGGATGTGGCGGTACGAAATGTGGAGGTCGGAATGATGCCAGGTAAACTATGGCCCAAACGAAGAGCCGTCGTCGGTTTAAATTTTCTGAACGGCAAAGGGGAAATGGTCCCGGACTCCCCGGAGGCAATCGATGGCGGCTTGGTGTTTGGATGAGCATAGATGCGTAAGACGCGAAAGCGCGTAGCTTCATCTATCGCTGTGAGCCAACAAAAGCGATGATGGGCTCTTCCAACACGGGGAACGAACTTCACACCGAGTTGGACTGGGCGGCCCGAAAGCTGCTGGGGTGCATCCGCTGAATCCGAGCCCGTAGATACTTTTTCTGTGAATTGCGGCCGACGGGGTGACGACGAAATATCTCCAGAATGATCGTGAAAGAGACGAGCGCGTGATAAGGCCGTTGAAGATAGAGACTGGTTCGCACGGACCCTAGCAGCGCTTTTCCCGCATGCGAAGGATCAACTACACGATCTCCGGTGGTATGCGAAACCGGTAATTGTGTGGTCTTCGAGTCAAGCCCAGGAGACCGGCCACGGCATGCCTCTCACACAGGCAATTCCAAGTGTAAAAGAGCACCCGCGATACTCCGAAGAACCGGCAGGTCTGACTAACATTACCGCTTATGCGCCGCGCAAGCTGCAACATCCGCAGGCTAGCCATCACCTTCCTTGCCTAGAGCTACTCGCGTACTGGATTCTTCATCCCGAACCTCCTGCGGTGGGTTTTGAGAATACTCCACCCGTCCGGGTCGTCTATTATCAACCACACCCCGCTTGGTGTTCTCTTGTATAAATTGCGGAATAGTTTTCCCTCTTTCTGCTCTCTCCTTTCGAAATAACGAGCACTGGTGCCTTACACCGGTTGGCAACTGCGGCGAAATCGGGCGCGCCTTGCTGGGCAGGGCTGTAACGCTTCAGGCTCATGACTGAGGTCAGAGCGACCATCAGGGTGTACTTGGGTGGTAGAGTGAATGTTAAGTTGCTCATTGGATTTGTGATTGGACAGTTTGAAGGCAGCCGGTCGTATTTTGTTTGGCACATATGGTTCCGGGGCTGGCGCATTTCGCGTCTGTCAAACGCACCGTCCATCGGGACCTTATTGTTGAGCAGTTGAGCGGGCATATCATATGATTAGGTCAAAATATCGGTTGGGGAACGGGTACGCATGCGGCTTAGCCGGATGTGCTACCGGGCAGAAAAATGCGTGACCTGATCTTGATAGCGATCTTTGTCGGCGCCGCGCCGGTGTGTCTCTTCAACCCATATTTTGGGGTTCTCATGTGGACATGGGTTGCTTACTTCAACCCTCATCGCTTCACTTGGGGAATTGCTTATAATTTTCCGGCAGCAATCGTGATTGCGATACCTACCCTTGTAGGGACTTTATTTACGCGAAAGATGAACAAGTCTTTTCTGACGCGCGAATCAGTTCTGCTGCTTGTGCTCTGGACGTGGTACGGCTTCACTTATCTCCATGCGACGTACGTGCCTTTCTTTCAGGGACATATTTTAGACAGTCAAACCGAGTTGATCCGCGTCAGCAAAATCCTGCTGATGACAATGATTGTGATCTTGCTGGTTACCACGAGGGAAAGGCTGAAGTTGCTCCTGCTCGTTACGGCGCTTAGTTTTGGCCTGCTGGCCATTAAAGGAGCGCTCTTCGGAATGCAAACTGGCGGTGAATCTCGCGTTTGGGGGCCACCCGACAGCTTCCTTTCGGATAACAATGCATTCGGGTTGGCACTCAACATGTCGCTGCCTATGTTGTATTTCATGGCAGGAATCGAAGAGAATCGCGTGCTTAAAAGAATCATGCAGCTCGCGTTTGTCTGTGCGATCTTCAACGTGATCTTGACTTACTCACGAGGTGGGCTCCTGGGATTGGCGGCAGCACTTGCGTTGATAGCGCTGAAATCACGACATCGGTTGATAGCCGGGTTTCTGCTAGTTGCTGGGGTCCTGGTTGTGTTAACCCTTGCACCCGAAGCGTGGATGGCACGAATGGGTAGGTTCGCGCACGGCGACCTCGACAGTTCGGCGAATCAACGACTCGTTTCATGGCGGACGACGTGGAATTTCGTTCATGACTACCCAATAACGGGCGGCGGATTCAACGCCCTTCCAGACGTTGCGGTCTTTCAACGCTATCAGTCCGAACCTCTCCCCGAGGGCTTCCTCTCGTCAGGGCCACACAGCATCTATTTTCAGGAACTCGAAGAGAACGGGTTTGTAGGGCTCGGACTGTATCTGTCGTTGGTGTTCAGTTGCTTGGCCAGTATGTCCAGTCTGAGGCGGCAGGCGAGGAAACTCGCTTCCGCCAATTGGATGGTGCCATATACCTACATAGTAGAAGTCTCCATCGCCACTTTCTTGGTGAGCGGAGCATTTCTCGGGTTTGCTAATTTCGATTTGTATTTTCAGGTTGTCGCGATTACCGTGGTTCTGAAGATACTCTATCGTTATGAAGTGCGCGCCCTGGAGCTAACCCCTGAGGTGGTAGTTTCGGCTCCGCCTTTGACTGAAGAGGTAGCCGTATAGACAGTGAGAGGACAGGTCCGAGTTAGACTGCGGGCTCTGGCTCGGCTGAACAAACGTTTGGCCCGGCGGGCGAACTTAGAATTCATCTCAGTGCGGCCTTACGAGAAAGGCGAGCCGATAGCCGATCCGTACCAGACAGGTGTCGTAAGCTTCTACTTCTTGTTACGAATGACTCGGATCAGCGGAGAGATGAACTCCTGGAAATACATAGCGCGTTCATCTTTCCTCAAGCCAAAGTACCAGATGCCTGTAAATGCAACGGGAAGAACCAAGGCCGTCTGCAGTGCGAAAAAGACCAAGCTTCGCGGTAGCCAGAATCTGTCGAGGAAATAGGTGCAGATAGCGAAGGGAACTACGGCAATTGCTGGAACGAACCAAAGAGAAGTCACGTATTTGCGGATTGGAACTCCCAAAGTTCGGCGAACGTACCAAGGCCAAAAGAACAAGGTGACTGCCAAGTTTGGGATCGCAGTGCCCCATGCGACTCCCAATACTCCTATAGCTCTAACCAGAATGATGCTGAGTACCAAATTTCCTATCCCCTCGGCTAGCGCGACCGGCACAATCGGCTTGTGCTTGCTGATTCCAAGCATAACCGATGTGATCACAGCGACGCTGGAGCCCAAGAACCACGGCAGGCTTAGAACCTCAAGCACGTGGCCAGATAAGTCGGCGTACGCGGGCCCCATCCAGAGCCCGATGAACGAATGTCCGCGAATCATAAAGGTTACGAAGATTGGTAACACGGCTAACGAGCAGAAACGAGCGGCCTTTAATGTTGTTTCTTGTAACCCTTGCCGGCCAGACTCCACTTCCAGTTTGCTGGCTAGAGGCGTCATGGTTCTGCTGAACCCACCGACCAACTCCTTGGCGTAGACGATCAAATTACCGGCGATTGCAAAAAATGTTACAAAACCGATGGGCAGAAAAACGCCAATCACCAGGGCATCCGTGTAATAGATCAAATAATTTGATACGAGCAGAAGGAATGAATAAAAGCCGAACGAAAAAATGAGTGAGATATGGGGACGGCTGAAATAGCTGGTTGCAAGCCGCAGTTCCGGATAGAGTTTCCGGGCGAAAGTGAAACCCAGCAAGAATTCCGCAAGGCTTGAGCCCAGCTGAATCAGTGCAAGGCTGATCAGACCCTTTCCGCCTTTCAGAGCACCGACGATAGCGACAACGCGCAACACTGTCACGCCCAGAGCGATCGCGTTATATAACTCAAACCGCTGCAATCCCACGAGAACTCCCCCGAAGACCCCGCTGATGAGGGAGATGGCGACGTTTGCCCCGGCTATCACGACAACGATTTGAGCTGTTCTGGAATATGCTGGTGGCACCCGGAAATGAGGAACGGCAAAAACAGCGAACAGTACGGAAAACGCAATCGCAACCATTCCGGCTGCAATAAACAGGCCGCTCGCTGAAGAGACCGTATAGCTGGATTGTTCGTGGGATCTTTCCGAATGGAACTTCGCCACATAGCGCGTTACAGCCCCGCGAATACCCAGATCGAGGAAGCCGAGGTATCCCGTAAGCGAAACCAGCAGAACCCAGACTCCATAGGCTGAGTTACCCAAATGCCGGACGATAAAAGGGGAAAGAAAAAAGCCAATAGCCCCGACGATGAGATACGTGGTCCAATTCGATAAAACGTTTCTTGCAGCTCGAGAGACGTTCGGGCGCGCCCCTCCTGTTACAGTGTCTTCCTTTGTGGACCGCATTCGTGAACGATTATTCCTTGCGTGCTGCGCAATAACTTGCTTTCCATCAACTTCATGCCAGTCTACCTGATGACAGACCAGCGCGCTAGGCGAGTCTCGTCACGTGGATTGATTTCATATACTAATAGCATCTAGCGTTGGCCGCCGGAATAGACTGGCTAACCATTCGAAAGATCAAAGAGACGGATCTTTGGTGCTATCCACACAAGCCAGACACGTAAGTTAGGTAAGATAAGGGTCTCCAAACAGGATGCGACGCGGGCAGGAAACCACGAGTCAATCGATCCCCTGAAGAGAAAGGCAGAGCGTGCATGAAGGCATTCCGAGCAGGAACTTCTAGGAGGCGTGTGGGCGCCGCGGGATCGCTCAGACTTTAGCCGGACGGCGTATCATCGCCCGGAAGGCAACAGCTATGTCAGGTGGTTGTATCGCAGCTTGAAATAGGGGCGAGTCTGGACGACAGAGCATCGGAGCTTGGAACATGCGCGAATATCCACCGCTTGTCGGATCGAAAAGTACAATTACGACCGGCCGCCCCTCGGGGTGCGGAATCGCACTCCCCAATAGGCTTTCTGGACTTTTGCAAGTGCACTGAGAAACGAGGTCCTGCCTCTCAAAATTGGCGGGGCGCACTACGACAGCGTCCTGACTCGGCGAAGTGTATCGAATGAGCCTTTTTCAAATGGGGCCTCGCCCTAAAGGCGGGGAAATGCTCTGGTGAGCGGATGTACGCTCACAAAAAAGACTCCTTGTTAGAAAAAATATGATAGGCACGTAGGTTATCTGCTACAGATTCATCGTGCCCGTAGATTGTGCCCGCGCGTTGGTGATCTGCTGATCAAAGAGGAATTGAATCATCGGTTCGCAAGCTACCTTCGCTTCGTACATCTTCCTCAGTTGTAATTCCCAAATCAAAATCGATCAGATTAGAATAGGGTCTACCGGCGATATCTGCGAAAATCAAACCTTTGTTTATGAAGATTCTTACCTTCACAAGCCTGTTTCCAAATGCTGCAAGGCCCGAACTGGGCGTTTTCATATACCAGCGGGTAGCGAACGCTGCCCGGATCGAAGGCAACAGCGTCCGAGTCATTGCGCCCATCCCGTTTCTTCCGCGTTGGTTCCGGGCCAAGCGCTGGCAGATGTATCGGCGGATCCCGCGAGAAGAAGAGGTCGGGGGCATAAACGTATCGCATCCGCGGTATCCGCTCTTGCCCGGCGTGCTCATGCCGCTCCACGGCTTACTAATGTTTTTGGGATGCCTATTTCCCGTAAGGCGGCTGCGGCGGCAGTTCGATTTTGTTTGCATCGACGCACACTATGTCTATCCCGATGGCTTCGCCGCGGTGCTTCTGGGCAAGACATTCAAAGTGCCCGTCATCATTTCGGCCCGCGGTACAGACATCAATGTTTTTCCATCTTTTCCTCTGATACGTCCGATGATTCGATGGACGTTGCGCCATGCCAGCGGCTTGATTGCTGTTTCAAACTCGCTCAAAGATCGCATGACGTTGCTCGGAAGCCCCCCGGACAATATTCGAGTAATCCCCAACGGGGTCGATCTCGAACGGTTCTTCCCTGTTGACCGGCAGGAGGCGCGACGGCGGCTGAGCCTCGAACTCGACAACCCCACGATCGTGTGCGTGGCTTCCTTAAATCCCGTGAAGAGGCACGATATGCTGATTCAGGCGTTATCAGAAGTCACCAAACGAATACCAACACTAAGGGCATACATCGTCGGTGAAGGACCACTTCACGCAAGCTTACAAGCCCTTATAGACGAGCACGGAATGCATCACAACGTGTTTTTAGTTGGCGGAAAACCCAACGGAGAACTGTACCTTTGGTTCAGCGCGGCCGACGTTAGTTGCCTTGCAAGCTCCAGGGAGGGCTGGCCAAATGTTGTCGTGGAATCGATCGCCTGCGGAACTCCAGTCGTTGCAACGCGAGTAGGAGGAATACCGGAGATTCTAGTGTCTCCAGAGCTTGGCACCCTCGTGGATGAAGACGCGCGCTCACTTGCTGACGGAATTCACGCAGCCTTGAAGCGCACCTGGGATCGCCAAGCGCTGGTTCGCAGCGCAGAGTCGCGGACTTGGAAAGTGGTTGCCGAGGAAGTGACTGAGTATTTCCGAAACCAAATACAGCACTAAGCGAAGTGGCACTCACAATCGCCATGTGCGTTGAATTGGACGCTGTAGACTACAAGCGAGAAATGCCTCTCGATGGAAAAGGACCGATCTGGATTCCAGACTGATTGAAGCGATACACTGAATTTGAGCGAGCGATCCCAAGAAAGGGAAAATCAAGCCGAAGGAACACCGGCTAGTACTCGCTTTGATACGTCCGCGTCCGAACCAACTCTCCATTCGTCGACCAAAAAGTGCAACGGCGAAAAGTCGAAGTCGCGAATCAGGTTGCGCAGCTTGGTTTCCGTGCCTCGAAGCCCGATGTAGTGACGCAATCGTGCGGTTAGCCCTGCATTCATTCGAGGTTGATCCCCATCCAGCTCCCAAGGGTGCAGATATACACACACCGGTCGCCCTTCTTGCTCGTTAATGAAATCGATTCCCCAACGCGTGTAAGCATAGGGAAGAATTCTCAGATAGGCTCCTCCACCGAGTGGCGCCCGCTTACCGCCCCATTGGAGAGTTGGAAGAGGGAATTCAACCAAAGCACCCGCTGAAGTTTGAACGGTGAAGGGAAAACGGGGGGCTTGCGACAAACCATAGTTCGGATGTCTGACCGGAAAGATGCTGGAATCATAGTCGAACCCCAGCTCGGCCAGAACAGCAAACGCCCACCATGAGTCTTTCGTGATCGAAAAGCTGGGAGCACGATACCCGCGGACGCGCTGGCCAGATAGATCCTCGAGGATCTCCTTTGCTTCCCGCGTGTCCTCACGAAATTCTGCTGGAGTGAGTCTGTAAACTAGACGGTGCCACATGCTGTGGCAAGCGATCTCATGACCTGAATCAGCAACAGCCCGAACGACTTGCGGATATTTCTGCGCGACCCAACCCAGGACAAAAAACGTCGCACGGCAAGCTCTGGAGTTCAAGAGATCAAGCAGTTTGTCAGTGTTTCGCTCTAAACGGCTCTCGTGGCTAGCCCATTCCTCAGGGCCAAAGTTGTCCGAAAAGGCCGTGACGTGAACATAGTCTTCAAGATCTATGGTAAGAGCGTTCTTCATAACACGTGAGTTAGTGCAATCGAACTACCAAAACAGCATAGCACAACTATTCTTGCAAACTGCTGATTATAATAGGAATAGGTACGCAGGAGACATGAAGTTGTGTTGCTCTTTCGGCCAACTCCGTGCCGACAGAGACAGTTCACGATCCTTCCCCAGTATAGAATAGCTGGCGCGGTGCCCTGGAATAGGTTTTCCGGCGGAGGCAAAGGTTTTCCGGACGTCAAGGGCGAGTCAGCCTTATACGACAAAGCTTAGGGTCGTAAATGATAGAAATAAAAGACGTTAGAATTGTGGCAAGGCTGGAGCAACCTGCCCAGTCGGCAGAGGGATTGCTCTAATCTACCGCGAAAGGTGCAAACCATCGATGGATCGCAAAATCAGTGTGTTCGGTCTAGGATATGTCGGGTCGGTCACAGCGGCTTGTCTCGCACACCTCGGCAACAGTATTGTGGGGGTTGATCTGAACCCCTCCAAGGTGGAGATGCTGGAATCAGGGCGCAGTCCGATTCTAGAGCCAGGCTTGGAAGAGATCGTTGCCGGCAGTTCCAAGGCTGGTCGGCTCCACGCAACGACGGATACCGCAACTGCGGTAATGAACACGGAGATGTCGTTCATCTCCGTCGGAACACCCAGCCAGCGCAACGGGAAGTTGGATCTTAAAGGTATTCAGCACGTCTGCGAGCAAATTGGCGCCGCCTTAAAGCAGAAGCAGGAGCATCATTGGGTGATCTTGCGTAGCACAGTGCTCCCCGGCACAACGGAATCAGTGGTTTTGCCGATCATCGAAGCGCACAGCGGCAAGAAAGCAGGCGTCGATTTCGGTGTTTGCTTTGCTCCCGAATTTCTGCGAGAAGGAAGCGCTGTCGGCGATTTCTTTGAACCACCGTTTACGATTCTAGGGACAACGCACAGCCACGAACTGGACTCGCTCCGAGGGCTATTCGAGTGGGCACCGGGGCCGCATTATGAAACTTCTCCTGCCACCGCCGAAATGGTCAAGTACATTTGTAACGCATTCCATGCGCTGAAAGTCGGATTCGCGAACGAAGTCGGCACACTGTGCAGGGAGATGGGAGTCGACACGGAAACAGCCGCTCAAATCTTCATCTCCGACACGAGGTTGAACATATCGCCGGCTTATCTGAAACCTGGGTTCGCATTCGGGGGCTCGTGCCTCCCCAAAGACCTACGAGCACTTACTTACCGCGCGAAAGAGCTAGACCTCGAGTTGCCCTTGATCGAGTCACTCATGCCCAGCAACACGGAGCATATTAAACGAGCGTTTGAAGCAATAATGCATACAGGCAAAAGGAAAGTCGGGATGCTTGGCTTAAGTTTCAAATCTGGAACTGATGATCTGCGAGAGAGTCCGCTCGTTCACCTCGTGAAGCACCTTCTCGGAGAAGGATGTCAGTTACAAGTGTGGGACGACAACGTATCCCTTGGGCGCTTGATCGGCTCGAACCGCCAGTTCATCGAGGAGGTCATTCCGCACATCGGGTCGCTTCTTTCTCAAAGTATGGAAGATGTAGTAAAAAATGCGGAGGTGGTGGTGGTTGGCACCAAATCCGTGGACGCAAAGACTCTTGCTCTCTTGCTCCGTCCCGGACAAATCGTCGTGGACGTTGTGAATCTGGAAAAGCCTCGCCGGTACGACGGGCCGGAAAAGTATATCGGCATCTGCTGGTAAGGCGGGGATACGTGAAAATTCTATGGGTGAAGTCGGGGGGGTTGGTCCCCCTCGATCACGGTGGAAAGATCCGCAGTTACCAACTGGCCAAAGTTCTGGCGCAGGAACACGACGTAACGCTTTTCATGTCTTGTCTTCCAGTCGAGGAAGCACTCCACAACGAACTCAAAGAGTTTTTCTCGCGCGTCATTTGCGTTCCGATCGAAATACCGAGACGGAATAGTCCAGCCGACTACTTTGACTATGCGAGGAATCTGATATCCCTACGTCCGTACTGCGTCGCGAAATACTGCCAGCCGCACGTCATACGGGAATTGCGCCAGCACTTGCAACAGGAATCCTACGACGTAATACTGTGCGACTTTCTCGAGACCGCGGCACTAATTCCCTGGGACTTACCAGGTACAAGGGTTCTCTTTACTCACAACGTCGAAGCTCAGATTTGGCAGCGGCACGTACAAGTGGCACGGAATCCCATTTGGAAGGCGGCTTGCTGGCGCGAGTTTCGCACTATAGAAAGGATTGAACGTCACTACTTGCGACGTGCAGAACATGTGCTCGCGGTTTCCGAAGTTGATCGAGCGGCGTTTGCGCGGTTCATCGATCCCTCGAAAATCTCAGTGATCCCCACAGGTGTGGACGTGGAGTACTTCCAGCCAGCCCCTGAAATGGAGCAGCCTAACACGCTGGTGTTTACTGGCTCGATGGATTGGATGCCCAACGAAGACGGGATTTATTACTTTGTTGAGAAAATACTTCCTCTGATTCGGAACGAGGTGCCCGATGTAAGGCTCTTGGTTGTCGGCCGCAGACCCACCCAAAAACTAACCGGACTTGCTGAGCGCGACTCGAACGTAATAGTCACTGGTACAGTACCTGATATCCGCCCTTTCATTGCGAAGGGCAGCGTTTATGTCGTGCCCTTGCTGGTGGGGGGAGGGACGCGGATCAAGATCTTCGAAGCCATGGCAATGGGCAAAGCGGTCGTTTCGACGACTATTGGTGCGGAGGGCCTGCCGGTTGTTTCTGGTGAGAACATCGTCATTGCCGACGAACCTCGCCAGTTTGCTCGCGAGGTGGTCGCACTTCTGCGCAATCTGGCCAGGCGAAATGAACTCGGTGGCGCGGCGCGTCAACTGGTCGAGAAAAACTACAGCTGGAATTCGGTTGGACGTTATCTGGGCAGCGTATTGAGACAAGCTGCTTCGCACGCCTCATCTCATTCCGAGCAAAACTCTGACCAGCTTCATCCAGTAGGATGACGAAGCATTTTTGCACTAGTTCGTAGGTTTCGATTGGGTCCCAGCCGCCGGCAGCGAGTGAGCGACTTTGCGCCCAACCGCGACCTGAAGAGAGCCGTCCACAGGATCTTGGAACGCAATATAGAGAATGTTCTCCTTGGGGTCGATAGCCATGGAACTAAACCTGGATGCCGACCTTCCCCTCGGGGCGATGATCTGGATTCGCCACGCTTGCCCGTCCCAGTAGGCATGCTTCAATGTGCCAAAATCTTCATAACTGATGTGCGGTCGCCCGTCCTTGTCCAAAACTACAGAGCTGCGGAAATCGACCGCACTACCCGTAGGTTTAACGCTGGCCACGTCCTGAATCTTCCAGCCTTGTCCTTCCTGCGCGGCGTACCGTAGCAAGTTGGTCGTGTAGTAGCTTATATGAGCGTTTCCCTCCGAGTCTAACGCCAGATGATTTCCCATCCCAAGGTTATAGTCCGAACCCGACCTTCCGCGGGAATCCACTATACGAATCACCCAGTCTTTTCCATCCCAATGTGCGAATTTCAGTTCGCCGTTAACGAAGGCATCGTAGCTAATGTTCGGATTACCCTGGGAGTCCACCACCATTGATTCAAATTTTCCTGTCTGTTCCGCGAAGTCGAGGGTCTTCATCTGCCATATACCGTCGATAAGGACTGCATACCGCATGTGGGCCGTATTGTCAGGCCCAATTCGATACCAGGAGGCACTCCGTGTTCCGTCGTTCGAAATTCCTATAGAGCAAGACCACTCGACGCCCATTTTGTCGTCGGGGGCAATTTCATAAGGGTGCCCCCATTCCTTCCCGTCGAAATGCCAGAAGCGAAGGGGTAAGGACAAGTAGGTGACACATATCTGGGCATTTCCTCGTTGGTCTACCTTGATGTCGGTGTAATTGACGCCGCCACCGAGTAGCAACGTAAACCAGCGAGATGCGCGACCAGCTGGCCGAAAGCCGTACTTCAATCCTTCGCCATCCGCGCCATAGCTTATGTGCACATTCCCATCTGAATCCGTCGCCAGTGATGTGGACTTGCCCGAAGTATCCACAGTCTCTTTTGTCCAACTCCAATCTTGCGCGGCAGCGGAACGGGAAAGTAGCAGCAAAAATGCAACGGCGACGGACGCCATGGCGCCCAGCTTCCAGTTCTGCCGTGCACTTCGCACTAAGCTATCCCTAGACATTTTTCAATTGACCACCGTGACTTCGTGCGATTGGCGCGAAGATTTGGTGCCAACCGACGGTTCCGACTGCTCAGAGAATAGAAAGGCTTGGCTCATGCGCAAGGCAAACATTGCCAGGCTGGGCTCTTGGCCAATCTGGATTCGTCTGAGCGCGAACGGACTTACGCCAGGACTGTTTAGACCGGGCACTGTGGTTACGGCGGACCGGTACCCGAACCGGCCGAGCTGGGCCTGGGCCTCAAAACCGCAATCGTCCAAGCCACCAAACGGGAACGCAAAATCCAAAACAGGCCTTCCAAGATTTGCTTCCAAAATCTTGCGCGATTCTCCGAGCTCTTTCTCCAGCTCGTGTAATGTCAACCGGCTGACCACCGGATGCGTCAGAGTATGCGCGCCAAAGGCTATACCGTTTGAACACATCGTCCGCACCTGTTCCCAATTTAACATGCGATCCGCAAGCTCCGCTTTCGGAAGTGTTACGCGTCTTTCCAGGTCGGCACAACATTCTTTTCGCCGCCAATTGGGGAGAGTGCGCAGGCGGATCACAATCTCCAATGCGGCGCGATATCGCTCTTGGATGGAAACGAATCTGAAATGTCGTGTCTGATCCAGCTCCAGGCTTAGCACTTCTGCCGGAAGCACTTGTAAGGAAAGAAAGACACGGTCATACCAGGCAACTTGACCAGTTTCCATGGAGTTGGCGATCAGGAATACGGTTGCCGGAATCTGGTATTTCTGCAGGACGGGATAAGCGTGAGTGAACACATCGCGGTACCCGTCGTCAAACGTCACCACCACACCGTGATCCGCGACCGGATCCTGCAGTTCGCGGCACAACTGGTCGAGGGAAATCACACGATAATTTTTTCTGAGGTGGCACATCTGCTGATCGAAAGCACTAGGCAAGAGCTCCGAATAGAAAGGAATTCCTCCCATACCTACGCGGTGATAGCACAGTATCAAGAATTTTGGGGAGTTCACCTTCTGCCATCGCGGCCATCTTGTCCCCGTAACGAGCTCCCCATGGTAGCGCTTAGACGCTCCTCGCATCAGACGAGTCATTCCGGTGCGATACATCACTCGGGCAAGAGTCTCCCGCCAGCCCAGAGGTGCATCCGGAATCAAAAATCCGCTATGACCTTTCAGCGGAGCCTTAGTGTCTGTGCCAAATACATTGTCCGGCGCTTCAGTAATCCTGTTAGGCAAACTATGCTCCTGCCCGGATATCGAAATGCTGTCGATGCCAAAGTTCAAGTGCCACAAGGTACCAAACTGCCTCGCCGTAAAAAGCCGTGTGCTCAGCCTTGTGCAGTTGCTGGAGACGGCTGTAGAAATCGCGTCGGAAGTACCCTCGCTGCTGGGTGCGTGGATCGTTCAGGAGATCCTGGACCATGGAGTTCAGTTGAGCGTCCCGCAGCAACCAAATACCCAAGGGAACGCCGAAACCGTGCTTTTTCTTTGAGAGAATCTCGTCCGGCAGGATGCCTTTCATGGCCTCCTTAAAAATGTAGCGTTTTTCGAATCCTTTGAGTTTCAGACGCGAGGGAATGCGGCCGGTCAATTCCACCAATTTCCGATCGAGCATCGGATAGCGCACCTGAATCCCAGCTAGTTCTGCGGTGCCGTTTACCTTTCGAAGATCATTGTCGGCGAGGATCATCTTCAGGTCGAGATACATTTGCCGGTTCAGTTCGCTGGCTCCCTCAAGAGCGCTATAATGCCGGTCTGCGATCTCCATCCAGTTTTCAGGACTGGCCTGCTTAAGAAAATCGCCTTCAAATACCTCCTCTGGAGCAAAGCTGAGAAATACATTGTAAGAAAAAATTCTCGTTGGATTAGGAATTTTTGCCCGGCGGATGTATTTAGGGACAAGACTCAACCATCCATCGTTGCTGGGTAATAGGCCTGCCGCAGGTTCGATCAATCCCCGCCGGATCCACTTCGGCACGGAGTGATAAAGCGCAAAGCGCTTGTCCTCGGCATAACGCGAATTGCCCCCGAAAATCTCGTCGCCTCCGTCCCCTGCGAGCAAGGTATCGATACCATTCTCCCGAGCAAGCCGTGCGCAGTAATAGCCTCCAATAGCGGACGAGTTTCCAAATGGCTCCTGGTAGTACTCCGCCAGCTTCGGAATGACCCCCGCAGCATCTGCGGGCGTAAGGCAACTCTCCGAGTGATGCGTGCGAAACTTGCTCGCGGCGGTTCGCGCAAACCCTATCTCGCTGTAGGGCGTCTCCGAAAAATAGATTGAGAAACTGTTGACCCGCGAAAGGCGCTCCGCCATGAATGCGACAACGCTGCTGCTATCGGTCCCGCCACTCAAATACGCTCCGACCTTCTCGGCGTCGCAGCCGTCCACCTGACGGTGCACGGCGGCGCGAAGCTCCTCACGAACTTGGCCGGCCCAGTTCTCGACACCAGCTTCAGAGCCTTCCGGATAGGACACATCCCAATACTGCTCTTGCCGCGCCTTCCCTTTTTCGAACAACAAACGGACTCCAGGGTCGAGCCTCGAAATTCCTTTATAGATGCTCAAGGGCGCCGGAACAACGCTGAATATGAGGAACTGCGCCAACGCCGACGGGTTAACCTCTCCGGATTCTTTTTTTGCGGCGCGAATCGATCCAGGTCGGCTTGCAAAAAGCAGACGGTCGCCGTCCTGACTCCAATAAAGAGCTCGCAAGCCGAACCGGTCTAGTGCAAGAAGTAACCTCTCCTCTACCCCATCCCATAGCGCGATCGCAAAGGCCCCCTCCAGCTTGTCGACAAAATTGGGACCGAAAACCATGTAATGCCAGGCCAAAAGCTCCGCCAAACTGCTTCGGGTGGCGTCAACCCCCTTGCCTTGAAGGAGTGTGCGTAGTTCACTAACATTTGTGAGGTCGGCATCGATAGCGATTTGCACGTTCCTGACGGATGCGACCTGCTGCCCAGGCCACCTTTGCGCAACGCCCAAGCTGACCGACGTGCCGAGAATCTTTTCAAATATCTCGCCCTCGCCGATTTTCAGCGCAGGCAACATCCGTTCAAGAGCGCTGCTGGGCACCTCCGCACCAACACGGCACACACCGCAAATACCGCTCATAGTTGCACTCCGCCTTTGAAGGCTTCCTGCCACTTTCGGAACATCAACACCGCCCATAACTGGGGCGAGCGATCGTAGTATCCCTTCTGATGTTGGTCCCAGATCTTCTGAAGGTACTTCAATTCAAGCACTCCGTCCGGGCCGGAGAATATTGTAGAGTAAGCAAGATCGCGAAGTTCATTGCGAAACCACCGATCGAGCGGTACAGCAAATCCCTTCTTGCTTCTATAGATGATCTCGGAAGACAGAATTGGTTCGAGCGATTTCTTGAAAATGTACTTTCCCGTTCGCCCGCGAAGCTTGAGAGACGCCGGGATTTTCGCGACGAGTTCCATCAAATGATGGTCGAGCAGTGGCGCACGAACTTCGAGCGAAACAGCCATGCTCGCACGGTCCACCTTCGCAAGAATATCGTCAGGCAGGTACGTCTTAATGTCGACATACTGAATTCGGGAAAGCAGGTCATCGGATCCGGATCGGTCGTAGTAGTGTTGAAAGACGCTGAGGGAATCATAGCCGCCCAGTTGTTGGCGGAATGCTCCAGAAAGGAGCTTGGGCTTCTCGTCGGGTCGGAAAATCGAAAGAGAATTGAAGTAGCCTTCCAGCGGAGAACGGGAAAGGCTCTGCAGAGTTGCTTTGGCGCGGAAAACCCGCGGGGCCCAAGCCAGACCAGGATACATCCTGCCCAACGGCCCAAAAACATTGCGGCGCAGCACCGGTGGAACCAAACGCCGCATCTGATTTTCGTATTTGTCGAACAGATATCGGCGATACCCGCCAAAGCTTTCATCCCCACCATCGCCGCCGAGCGCCACCGTTACATGCTGACGCGCTACCCAGGAAACGAGGTAAGTGGGAATCGCTGACGAATCCGCAAACGGTTCGTCGTAATGCCACACCAGCTTGTCAAGCAGCTCTATCGCGTTGGGGTGTACCACTTTCTCATGGTGGTCTGTGTGAAACTGGCGAGCGACCTGTTGGGCGTATTCAGCCTCGTTATAGGCCTTCTCTTCAAATCCAATCGAGCACGTTGTTACCGGCCGATTCATCAGCCGGCTCATCATCGCCACGATCGACGAAGAGTCCACCCCACCACTGAGAAACGCTCCCAGCGGAACGTCGCTCATCAGGCGTACCCGAGTAGCCTCGCAGACATGGTGCCGCAATAGCTCGCACCACTCCTCCTCGGTTCGTTCTTCCGTTGTGGCAAAGGACAAGTCCCAATAGCGCACCTCGCGAACGCCCTTTTCCGATGCGACCAAATAATGCCCCGGTAGAACCTTTCGCACCGATCGATAAATCGTCTTAGGGGCGGGGATGTAGCCAAAAGAGAAGTAATCGCAGAGGGCTTGGGGATCAATATCGCGCGGCAAGCTGTCCGCAGCCAGTAAGGCCTTGAGTTCGGAGCCGAAGATGATCTTCTTTCCGTCCGCGTAATAAAACAGAGGTTTCTTACCAACGCGATCGCGCGCCAAGAGTAGTTTCCGCTCTCGGGAATCCCACAAAGCGATCGCAAACATTCCCCGCAACCGCTCGAAGCATCCCTCGCCGTACTCCTCGTACAGATGCACAATCGTCTCGGTATCCGAACGAGTGGCGAGGCGATGTCCCTTGGACAGAAGCTCCTCGCGCAGTTCCGGGTAATTGTAAATCTCCCCATTCAACATCACCCAGATGCGTCCATCTTCGTTGGATATCGGCTGATGACCACCCGATAGATCGATGATGCTCAATCGCCGGAATCCCAGACCGACGCCCGGCCCAACGTATATTCCTTCGTCATCCGGGCCGCGATGGACGATGGTTTCGTTCATCCGGTGGACGACAACCTCCGGAATATCTTGCCGGTTCTCGAATTCGAAGATGCCGCAAATTCCGCACATTTTAGTTATCTTTGACTCGACTCATGTGTCCTTGGCACGTTCCGAGAGACTGCCGGTCGCGCTTCGGTGGTCCGCCGTCGCGAAGAGGTACGGCTCCATCTGCGTTTCCAAGCGGCGATGGACAGACCCTCAATCTCCATCAGCAGATCGAGCGGCCGGAACCGGCTGCTCACGCTCCACCGAGGCAAGTCGTAGAGATCTGAATTTTCATCCACGTAACCCCCATAAGCGGAAAAGAGGGCCTCGTGCCCCGAGCGGCGCACAACATCGATAGCGTCCTCCGAGATATTCTTTTGTTCCCCGTAGGGATATGAGAAAAGCGTCACGGTTCGCCCGAGGAATTGCTCGAGGTCGCTCTTGGATTGCACTACCTCGTTTGTGGTTTCCTCGTGATTGGTCTGCCCCAAGTCTCGGTGATTGACTGTGTGAGCGCCCACCTCAAAACCCCTGGAGATCAAGTTGCCCAAATCCTCAGCTCGGAGATTTTCCATTCTGAACGGGCACTTTTCAGCATCATGCGGAAAAATTCGATCCGTTCCCACATAGCCCGAGGATATAAAGCAGCAAGCTGGAAATTTTAACTGTGCCAGAATTCGGGACGCATTCGTGTACACGTCCCGATAGCAATCATCAAAATGAATTGCAATTGATTGACGAGACAACCCCTGCTTCGCCGCCACAGCGGCCACGATCGAAGCAGTCGGAACCACACGATAATAATTCTGAACTGCGATCATATGCTCGGCAAATCGTCGCAAGCTGGCCGTCAACGGGTCTTCTGACTCGTCGTTCACTCGGTGATATAAAAGAATGCACGTATGGCTCGCGCCTGTAAGCCTGCGCCACGCGCGTACCAGATGGAAAATACGGCCGTAGAAAAAAGTCAGATAAAGAAGGCTCTTGAGGCTGTAAGCGATCGATGTCTTCCAATCCGCGCGAATCCCAAGTTTTTTGTCCAACCCAACACGCTGCCGGTGCGTAGGAGAAGTCCGCGCTTTGAGAGTTGACGGGGGCTGGCGGCGTCCCTCCGTCATTCCTCGCGCCCACGCAGCCACGACCTGCCTTAATAACTCGCTGCCAGTCAGGTCGAGTTTTCTACGCAAGGTCGTGGGCGTGTCTTTCGGATGGATAGGAACTGCCTTTGTCCCAAGCACGTCGCCCGTATCCAGTCCGTCATCGACCTTATGCACCGTAACCTCTGCTGTGGACTGTCCATCAAAGAGTTCCCAAAACCCCGGCGGCAATCCCCGATATTCAGGAACTTTGCCTTTGTGGAGATTGATGCAACCCATCCGGGGGATAGAGAATGTCGAACGCTTCAGGATCCTGGTGCCCAAGACAATTCCGAGATCAGCATGCAATTCTGCAATCGCCGCAGCTGCCTGCGTTCCGTTCAGGTTTCCAACCGGCAGGACCGGGATTCCCCGATTTCTGCTGAAGTCTTCTAGCGAGAACTCCCGCTCCGGGAATGATTCGTGAAGAAGGCTATCGACCTTTTCGGGAGAAACTATACGCACCGCGAGGCTCTCGAAGAACTCACCGAAAAACTCAATTACGCGATGCGCGAGATAGCCGATACCTTCTCGGCGGATGTTCCGCCTCAGGTTGCGGAGACGCAACTTGAAAGGTTGTGGCGCACACTCGTTGATGATAGCCGCGACTTCCACTTCTTTTAGATCGGCAAGCAAGGAGATTGCCTCACGCGTGCCGATAGAGTCTTGGCCCGTTAGGATTGCGATTTTTAGCTTTGGCCCCATGTATTTTATTTGTCTCGTGTCCAGGCTCAGACCTTCAGCGCGTTTCGTCTCGCGAGGTCTATGTAGAGGTTCTCATAGTTCCCGACCATTACCTCAAGACCGAAATGCGTCAGGATGCGTTCCCGGCCAGCCCTCCCGGCCGCTCGCAGTTGTTCTGGGTTTAACGAGAGATACTGTAGTCGCGCAGCAAGCTTCTCGGAGTTCCCCGGAGGAAAGAGCCAGCCTGTTTTCCCCTCTTGCACGACTTCGCCATTTCCCCCCACTAAGGTTGCAACAACGGGTAGGCCAGTCGCCATCGCCTCAAGTATGGTGTTGGACATCCCCTCCGACGTGGAGGACAGCACAAAGACGTCCATGGCCCGGAGGACATCTGGCACATCGTCAGATCCCCCAAGAAAAACAACTCGGTCAGCAAGCGACTTGGAATTTCGAACATACGCTTGATGCGACTCGAGCAAGGGACCTTCACCAGCGAGCAAGAAATGGGCATCTACACCCTTCTCAATCAGCGATTCCGCCGCCCGCAGCAGAGTGCCATGGTCTTTTATGGGTACCATGCGCGCAACAGTGCCGATAACCAACCGGTGCTGCGGGATGTTGAACTGCTCCCTCAAGCGCAGATTCGACCCTGGTGAATAGCGCTTGGTATCGACACCGTTGTGAATCACTCGGATTCTGTCTGCCGAAATACCTGCCTCTCGTGCATGGAAATCCCTAAGTTCATTAGTAACTGTAAAGATCCCATCGCAGAGAGCATAGGCCGCCCTACGCATCAGCCGCTGGCGCCGAGGCAAACCGGTGAGCATCTCAAGCTCGTAGCCATGTTCGCTGTGAATGACCACCGGTACATGTGCCAATCGCGCCGCAAAAATTGCTTCGATGGAGCCCCAATTGCGGGAGTGCACAATGTGCGGGCGGTATTGCCGCATGATACGTGCAAGACGCAAAATCGAAAACTGGATCCTTCCGTTATTCTCGCCGGCAAAAAATACTTTTCCTTCTGTCATGGCTAGACGATGAAACTCGGGATCGCAACCCCGCATGCTGCAAATTCGCTGTTCGAACAGGTCGGCGCGCATTCCAGACATCACGTTCAGCAGCGCGTATTCGGTTCCGCCCATCCAAATACGATTAATCACCTGCAAGAGCCGAAGCGGCCCTTGGTTTTCGCGATTCGGGGGTGCCTCTAAACTTGATACGGCTTCGCTGTCGAGTCGCTTGCTATCCTGCTCCGTACTCACTGAGCCGTATCCTCGCGACAAACTTCATCACGGCGCTCGACGGCGCCAGAACTTACATCTCTATGAATCACTCTCGCACCCTGGGAGTCCAGCCGCCACAGTAAAATCCTGCAGTTATAGCCAAACGCATACGAACAGTTATCGGCAATTTCGGATTCTAGAATGCGCACTCTCCACAGGGCGCCGCAGTCTGGCACCAATCCTGAGAAGCTGCCCAAGAAAGCGGACTCCCACGATTTCGCCGGGTAAGCAAAGATTTGCATTCGCGCTTCTACTTGGAGTCTTGACGTCTTCACAATCAGAATGTGTTTGGTCTGGATTCACGGTCTACATCTTTGAATATCCACGAATCGCAAACACTCCGTTCAAGTAGGATCGTGCAAGCCCACTTCCAAACTGGTCGGCGCCCGTCGGACTAGATTCCTGCTAAGTCCTTTAGATTCAATGACTTTTTTATCTATTACCTCTGATTTGGCATAGTCTGAGATTCCTGGGCCCATTTTCGGAGATTTATTTCCCGCAGTACGTCCCAACTTCTCAAAATGACAGATCATAGGCTTCTTCTAAATGGCTCCTATAACCATGTCCACGCTGGGTTAAGCCAAAATCTCGCTACAAATTTGCATCCAGCAAGCATTTGGAGCATGGTTTGCTAAACTCTGTATAGAGCTAAGTGTACGACAAAAGCGCCAACCGAGGTCTCCGGAATGAACTGGGAGTTTACGCCCGCGCAACAAACCTTCGCGAAAAGTGCCCAAACTTGGGATGCGGTCAATCGCGCGGGGCACAATCACATTTTGCTGGATTCGCGTTTTGTTGCTGCTGCTTTGCGGTGCTTTGGAGAGCCCGACATACTTTTAGGAATTAACGAAGATGAAGCCGAGGGCGGCGTATGTCTGTTGGTCAAGTCGAGCATCGGATCATGGCAAACATTCCAGCCGGCACAGGCTCCTTTGGGCATGTTGCTCCTTAAGGGGCGAGCCGACGCGCAGGAATCACTTCTCCGTATCCTGCTTTCGCTACCGGGGATAACCCTGCAGCTTGGAGTTCTTCAGCAGGACCCCGACTTCCCGGTTTTTGATTCGCCACGCGAGAGCCCTCAAATAGAGATTCTCGACTACATCCAGACTCCCAAGCTTCCGCTCGTCGGCAACTTTGAGCAGTACTGGAAATCCCGCAGTCAGAACCTGAGGCATAATCTGGCCAGACAACGCAAGCGGCTCGCTGAAAAATGCTCGCGCCTTGAATTGGTTAGTCATCGAACGACGGATAGTGTGGCCGGTGCCCTTGGCGAGTATGGTCGCTTGGAAGCGCAAGGCTGGAAAGGAAGCGAGGGCACCGCGATCGAGGTGGGTAACAGGCAGGGAGATTTCTATCGAGAGCTTTTTGAGGCGTTCAGCGCGACGGGCGAAGCTGTAATCTACCAGTTGCTTCTCGATGGGAAAGTAGTTGCAAGCGATCTGTGTCTTGCGAGGAACGGCATGCTCGTCGTGCTCAAGACCGCGTACGATGAATCGATTCCGCAAATGTCTCCCGCCCTGTTGATGCGCCAGGAAATCCTGCAGCGCCTCTTCGAGGAGCAGACTATCCGAGTCGTTGAGTTCTATGGTCGCGTGCTGGATTGGCACCGCAAATGGACGGATCAGGTACGATCGATGTATCACATCAATTGCTTTAGAACTGAGTCGGTGGCGCGGCTTCGCAGAATGGTCAAGCGCCTAGGATGAGCAATTCTTTGTCCGAGTTTTGCGTTCCGCAAGAACCATTTCTTTCTTGGACATTTCTCTCCCTTCGTGCATCGCCTGCATCCGTGTTCCGTTTCCCGGAGAGTTCCCGAAGCTATTTCTTTTTTTTTGCCCGCAATGCGATCTACCACATCCTCCGCGCGGCAAAGGTTGATCCCGGCGATAGCGTCCTGGTCCCGGCCTATGTATGCAAGGTCGTGCCCGAGGCCGTGCAAGCCTTCGGCGCTAAAGTTGTGTTTTACGGCGTGGATAGTAATTGCCAGCCAGACTTTTCTGACCTGGAGAAAAAGCTTAACTCCCGAAGTCGTGCGCTAGTTGCCGTGCACTTTTTTGGTTTCCCCCAACCTATCGCTCGCTTGCGGCAATTCTGCCGGCAGCACAGTCTGTTTCTGATTGAGGACTGTTGCCATGTTCTGCAGTCCGAAGTCGAGGGTGAGCCCCTCGGAAGTTTCGGTGACGCGAGCCTCTTCAGCTTTCGAAAGTTCTATCCTCTCTATGACGGTGGCGAGCTCATTCTCAATCTTCCAAGGGCCGAACTGGACGTGGATTGGCTCCGCGAGAGCCCCCTCTTCACCCTCAGAGAAGCCGTTGATATGATTGACCAGACCATCGGGCAAAACCCTAAGTCTATTCTTCATCTGCCATATCTCTTGTTGCAGTCGCTTCGGAAGCCCCTTGCTCGGCTGGTTCGTTCAGCCGCGACGTCTAGCTCCAGTTCTATGGCGGTGCAGAAGACTGACGCCACCTTCGACCTCGGTCTCGTGAACCAACCGATGTCTCGACTCTCGAAGCTCGTTCTAGCCCACTCCAACGCATCGGCCATCACTGCCAAGCGCAGGGCCAATTACAAATTTCTTCAGAACGAGCTATCTCGGCGCGACGGATTGCGCCTTCTAGTACCTGCGCTCCCTGATGGAGTTTGTCCCTGGGTGTTCCCTCTGTTTTTTGATGAACTGCAGGATGCCGCCCAAGCTCTTCGAAACGTACGTATACCAGCTGTCACATGGGAGGGCGTCAGACCTGATGACCTGGATCTAAGCCTCTTCGAGAATCTGGAATTTCTCTATAAGAACCTCGTGTTTTTGCCCATTCATCAGAACTTGTCGGCTCAAGACTTGAGCCTGATCGTTCAAGCCGTAGATCGTGTGCGGGAATCCCGTAGCCATCATTAGCTCCGGTCCTAGCATTCCTAGGTCGCAATCGCTCAAACTCGATGGTGTTTTAGCCACTTTTGAAACCAGACCCAAACTTGTAGTCCACTATCCATTGAGCTATAGTTCGCCACTGCGCAGCTAATCTCTGGTTCTCGGTGAACAAAGTGCTCGACATCGGGCCGTTTTCCAAGCGGCTGGTTCTGAAACTCTGCGGTCCTCGGCTTCGCAATCGACTCCGTCGCAGCTATCTTACCTGGCAAGTTTCTCGAGGAGGCGGCTCTAAAGAGCCGGAGTCTCGCTGTCTCGAACAGCTGCTTCGCCCGGGTGACGCCGTTGCCGACTTGGGCGCCAACGTCGGCCTATATACCGTGCTCTTCTCTTCGCTGGTTGGCTCGGGCGGAATTGTGTGTTCTTGTGAGCCTATCTTGGACAATTTCTTGATACTTCAGTCCGTCGTACGTAAGGCTAAAATGACTAACGTGCGTCTTTTCCGCGCGGCGCTCGGAGCACATTCTGGCTCGCGAGAAATGATTATTCCCCGCAGCGATGAGTTTGCTTTCGCCGGCTACTACCAGGCCCATTTCAGCGACGGTGAGGAGCGAGGCCAGACCGAGCGCGTCGACGTTCTGACCCTCGACCAGCTGTGGACGGAGACAGCCGTCGATCATCTGGACTTCGTCAAATGTGATGTCGAGGGCGCCGAGCTGGAGATTTTCAACGGTGGCCTTTCCGTCATCAAGGCGCAACTACCCGGGTGGCTGCTTGAAGTCAGCCGACCCACGAGCGACGCCGTTTTTCGGGCCTTCAACGAGCTGGGCTATCGCGCATTCGTTTATGATGGTGGTCTGCTTCCCACCGAGGGTTATCGCGACGGGGAATTCTCAAACTATTTCTTCCTGCACCCAAGCTCCAAAATAGGCCAACGAGCAACGGTCAAGTGAACTCCTGCGCCCCGGGACAAATCAAGTAATCGTAGCTCTGTTAGTACTTCGGATCGGCGATCTTTTGCGTCGATACGATCAATTCGTCGAACCACGTGTAGCCAACCGGGTTGGTAATAGTCGCATCTCTTCCGGTATTGTAAGGCAGCAGCCAAACCTTTCCATACATCTGTGCCGTGGCCGAGCTCGGATCCGCGCTCAGGTTGTACGGGCCCCAATTGAAAACCTGCACCGAAGGTTGACCCTCGCGCGCGATCCACAGATTGACGTGGCTGTTTTGGAATTCCCCATTCACCCACGGGCCTGTCTGAATCTCCATCTGGAAAGTCATCCATTCGTTTGGAAAGTAGCCGAAGCAATTCCCAGTGGGTGGAAAGTAAGTTACAGGACTGGTTTGCCCTTGCGAGTACAGGCAGAACGGCGAAGCCATGGCGTTCTGCATCTTGAAATCGAATGCTCCGTAAGGCTGTTCAAACGGATCGTAAGGTTCATGCGAAGCAGAGCCACTGCAAGAGTTGTACATCTGGGGAAAGCCCCGCTGGTTTGTATCCAACGTCACGACCTCAAGGTTCGAACAAGACGTGCTGCATTTGCCGTTGGCACTCGTGCTCTCTGTGCAGCCAGTTACGTCTCCCGTTCCGGCAATCACTTGTTTCCATCCCCCCGCCCCGGGAGGGTTGCTGTCTAGAAATTCAGGCGAGAAGCGCTGTCTCCATTGCACGAAAAAGTCAGAATTTTGCCCGAACTGTTTCGATAAGTCGCTTGAGAAGTTCGTCCAATAGCTTCCCGATGTATCCGCGGCAGCGTTCGCGGGAATGGTGAACATCAGCGAGCTGGCACCTGACGCTTTTACCGTTGTATCAAGCGTTGGCGCCATGCCGCTGCTGCTCGGCAGGATCCCGGAAGGCGCCCCATAGGTCCCCGCGATGTCGCTCGGCAAATCAAATCCAACGCAAATTACCACTCCACCTGCACTGCAGCGAGCTTGGTAGTCCGCATTTGAATTCCCACTGGCCGCGTTGGCAACAGTAACTATAACGTGTGAGGACGTTGCCACTTTTCCCGAGTTGTCCGTAGCCGTAGCCGTCAACGTATGCGATCCATCGGCGACCGTCGTGGTGTCCCAACTAACTGAATACGGACTCGCGATCACTGGTGTGCTCAAATTCGCCGAATCCACAAGGAACTGCACAGTCGCAATGCCCGCGGGCGACGACGCCGTCGCCCGTATCGTGATGGTGCCGGAAACTGGAGCCCCCGGCGCCGGTGAAGAAATCGAGACTGTCGGAGACGAGTTCGAAACATTGTTGACGTTAATGATCACGCCTCCGCTAGTCGCTGTTTTGTTCGACGAGTCGGTAGCCACCGCTGTCAGTGTGTGATTACCATTCGAGAGAGTTGTCGTGTTCAGCGAAAGGTTGTACGGTGCGACGGTGTCCGCTGCTCCCGCGTTGTTCCCATCTACACGGAATTGAACACTCGTCACCGTAGCGCTGTCCGTCGCATTCGCGCTCACCGTAATCGTTCCCGATACGGTGGCCCCGGAGGCTGGTGACGTAATGGAAACCGCCAGCGGTGTACTTGTGTTTTTTACGGCGAAAGTCACACCGGCACTTGTCGCGCTTAGATCGTTAGTATCTATCGCCGTTGCCGAGACCGTATGGTTCCCGTTGGAAAGCGTGGTGGTGTTTAGAGAATAGCTGTAGGGCGCGGCCGTAATTGCCGACCCGACGTTACTGCCGTCCACTCGAAACTGTACGCTAACTACTCCTGCGGAGTCCGTGGCGTTCGCGCTCACGGTTACGGTGCCAGAAATACTCGCACCTGACGCAGGGGACGTGATGGAAATGCTTGGGGGCGTGTTGTGTGTCTGGCCCTTAGACGTCGAGGCGGTTATGCCCGCGCATCCGGTAAAGAACATTGCGCAGCTGGTCAGGATCAAGAGGGCCGCAATCGTAATTTGCCTCGACTTTGCCCCCGGCGCGTGAATCCTCGTCATAATATAATTCCCCCGTTTGTCATTCCAGCTACGCAGTGAAGCGAAATGCGTGCTTCCTCCATAAGGAGTCGCACACCCTGACCACCACGCTTATGCTAGATGGAACGAGGAAGTATGGAAACTGGCCTAAAGGCCGAAAAAAGGACAGTAGTACCAAGTAATGGACACTGTACGCTGGACAGTTCGGAGTTAGCCTTTCGAGTGGGTTTCCATACGGTTCTGGCTCCAAACACGAATCGCCAGTGGCCTAGTTGGGTGTCCTAGAGCACGTTTCAGACAGGCGGATCATCTACCTTGAAGTCACGAAATCTTAGAGAACGCTAATTCGACTGGAGGAACGCCTTATGCCAGCGCAGAAAGGCGAGAAACATGACGAACTGTGACGCTTCGGCATCCGGGAGCATCAGGGGGTACGGCTGCTCTCGCTCCTCGCTGGCTTAGTCCTTGTAGAGATAGATGCTTCCGGCCGCCCCATCCGACGGAGCATATATCTCCATTACAACTCCGTACGTCGAGATCGGGATCAGCACAATGTTCGTTGCCCCTGAATTGCTATTGGGAAAATTCGGAGGCGTGATCCCTGTTTTTGTCCAGGTGTCATGCACCGGATCATAACGGTAGGCCGTGCCGTCGTTGTTCCATGCCAAAATCAGGCCGCTCACTGGATCCACCGTCATTATCGACCCCGTTGCCGGAGGCGCCGAGGTGATTCCCAGACTGACGGGCGCATTCTGCTTCTGAGTAAAAGTTCCCGTCGCGCTCATCTCCCACAAGGTAGTGTTCCCGCCCGAGATGACCAGACATTTGCATAGCGGGCTGTAATGTGCCAACTCGTCGTAGTTCGCCATTCCCGTAAGGGTTGGCAGGCCAGCGATCGGCTCGGAGGTAGTGTTTGCTATTTGCGTCCACGTACCGTTGGGCAACTGAGACAACGCGTACTCCCACACCCCCCAATCTCCGTCCACCATGATCAGGCTGTTACGATCGGGAAAGTACTCCAACGCGCCCGCCACTTCGTAATTACCCGCGTTTTGACCGCTTGTATTGAATGCCGGCATCGCGGTCCACGCTTGCGAAGCTTGCGCAAAGTACATCATATTGCCGCTGTTGTACTCGCGGTGAAACACGTCCCCTGTCACCGGATTGACCGAGATGTGCTCGTAGTTGTGGCTCACGGTCGTGGCAGTATCCAGGTTCGGACAAGGAGTCGGCAAATTCGACCATGTGCTGTCAGAGTCCGTATACTTCAAGAACAGGATCTCATTACATGGTGTTGGTGCTGCCCCGTTTGGATGCGACATCCCAAGGACCAGCACCGTGTTGTTTATCGGATCCCAAACTCCTTTGTCCTCGTATTCCAGCACGCTGCCGCCGCCGGGCGGATCGAATATCGTCCCTGATTGAAAATTATTTGTGTTCAGTTGAGCCCAGGTTCCAGGCTGCATGGATGCCGCTAGGATTGCGATGGAGCCACCGCTCAGTTGGGCTGCCTCCGTCGTGAACGTGAAGTCTCCAGAGACCGCCGCGCCGGCGGAATCGCTGGAATGAACCCGATAATGGTAAAGCGTCGAGACAGTCAGCCCAGCAATGCTTTCGGAATGGCTCGTAACCGAATTCGAATCCAGAGTCGTGCTAAATCCATAGCTAGTGGTCGTGCCGTACTCCACCTGTGAGTTCGCAGCTACGTTGGTGCTCCAGTCGATCACGGCGGTTGTGGAAAGGACCGATGCGGCCGTTACTCCCGAGATAGCGGGGGCGGAGGCCACAGAATTGTTCACACTAACGCTTACACCTGCGCTCGTCGCCGAGTTACCTGCCTTGTCCAGAACCGTGGCCGACAGCGTGTGATTGCCATTTGACGTTTTCGTGGTATCCCAAGAAAGGTTATATGGAGCGGCGGTGATGGCGGCGCCAGAATTTGTCCCATCGAGACGGAATTGCACGCTTGTAATTGTTGTGCCGTCAGACGCATTGGCCTTGACAGTCACTGAGGCGGACACCGTGGCTCCCGAGGCGGGTGAGACGATAGCGATCGCCGGGTTACTTCCACTCGCTGTCCCGAATGTCAAGTCTCCGGAGACCGTTGCCCCTGCGGAATTGCTGGAATGGACCCGATAGTGGTAAAGCGTCGAGGCAACTAGCCCTGTGAGGCTTTCCGAATGGCTCGTAACAAGATTCGAGTCCAGCGTCGTGCTAGATCCATAGCTGGAGGTCGTGCCGTACTCCACTTGTGAGTTTGCAGCTACGTTGGTGCTCCAGTCGATCACGGCGGATGTGGAGAGGATAGCCGTGGCCGTTGCACCTGAGATGACGGGGGCTGACCCTGCAGTCGTAGTCGCAAATGTGAAGTCCGTGGAGATAGCATTGCCCGAGGAATTATTGGAAAGGACCCGGTAATGGTAGGTTGTCGAGGCCGTTAGACCAGAAAGGGTGACGCTGTGGTTCGTGACCATCGTGGCATTCGCGATCGAGTTTTGCCCGTAAGATGTGGTTGTTCCATATTGGACTTGTGAGCTCGCGCTCAGGTTAGACACCCATTCAATCGTGGCTCCGCCCGCAGTCATACCGGTCGAGGTTACATTGGTAATCGTCAACGTGGGGTCTGATGCTGCCGCAGGTAAGCTCTTGCTCACGATGCCGGCGCACGAAGCAAGCAGGAAAACAATTGCACATAGGCTGCCGCCTTTGACCAAATAGCGGAACACGCGATTCCCCCAGAGCCCTTGACCGAACATTCCTTGATCCTCCGACCTTTACGACGCCAAACCCTTCGTGTCACCTGACTAAACCTAGCGTTGGATTTGGTTGAAAACTACTGGACCGAAGGTCAAAGAAAGGACAGGTCAATACCCCGTCCCTCACACGCGCCATGGAAGATGCGCCGGACCGTTTGGTGTTCTGGAGGGGATAAATGCGGGGGTCACAACTATTTTGGATCGGGAATCCTCTGCCGGGAGATGATGAGCTCGTCGTACCAGGTGTACGCTATCGGATAGGCGACTGATGAATCTTTGTCCGTATTGTACGGCAGCAGCCATACCTTGCCGTACTTTTGATCTTCCTGCGGGGCACCTGCGCTAAGAGCATACGGCCCCCAATCAATGACCAGCTGTGACGGTTGGCCCTCCCGGGCGATCCACAATTGCACGCGGCTATCGGAAAACTCATTCTTCGTTCGTGGGCCCAGTTTTATGTGAACTTGGAACGTCATCCATTCGTTCGCAAAATAACCGAAACAGTTCCCCTTTTTCGGAAAGTAGCTGGCTGGATTGGTATGTCCCTGTGAGTAAAGGCAGAAAGGCGACGGCCGCGCGTTCTGCAGCTTGAAATCGTATGCCCCGAAGCGTACTTGAAAAGGATCAAAAGGGCCATGGGAACTCGACCCGGAGCAAGAATTGTACATTTGCGCAAAACCCCGTTGATAGCTGTCAACCGTCACCACCTCCAGATCGCTGCACGAGCCATAAGGATGGTGTGGCTGATCTCCTGTACCGACAATCACCTGCTTCCAACCCTCCCCGCCCTGGTAATTCGCGTTCAAAAATTCTGGCGAAAAGCGCTGCCGCCACTGAAAGTAAAACTCTGAGTTCTCCCCGAACTGAACGGAAAGATCTTTCGAGAAATTCGTGAAGTACGTACCCGAAGTGTCCGCCCCCGCCTTCGACGGGATCGTGAATCTTAGCGAACTGTTCCCCGAAGCCTTTACCGCGCTATCGAGTGAGGGTGTTGTGACGCCGGACATGATTCCGGAATTGTCGCGCCAGCCGCCGGCGATGTCGCTCGGTGTGTCGAAACCAACACACCGAACTACGCCCGGAGAGTTACAACGGGCTAAATAGTCCGCGTCGCCAGAGCCAGCGGCACTGGGCTTCGAAGCAGCCGTTACCTTCGAATTTGAAACAGCTGTTTTCGCAGTAATGTCCTCGATGGGAGCCGCCTGGCTTCCTTCCGCCGCTGGCATAGGCTCTCGCTCAGAGGATTCTTCAGAGACTGATCGAGGGATGTGGTTTTCGACTTGAGCAGGCCGGCCATGCTTATATAGGTAAACGCTGGACTTATCGAAGCTATAGGAGACAAAGATCGACACGCCATACGTGCTGATAGGGGCCGCTATGGTATTGAACACACCTCCATATCCGTGATTAGGAAGAATCGGGGAGGAAATCCCCGTCGCCGTCCACGTGTCCTCGATTGGGTCGTACTCCCACGCCTTCGCTGTCGTGTCCCAGACCAGAATGTTTCCGCCTATTGGATCTACCGTTGTGATTGTCGCCGTCACCCCCAAGTTCACGGGCCCCTTCTTCATCGCCGTGATTTTCCCAGATGCGTCCATCCGATAGATCGCGCTTGAGCCATTGCCTCCACCGAATACCAGCACATGCTTCGCAGGGCTGTATGTTGCAAAGTTATGGTAATGGCCCATCAGGAGTGCAGGGATCCTCCCCGGTCCAGCCACGTTCGTATTCGCTATCTGCTTCCAATCGCCCTTTGGCAACTGCGTCAGGCTGTACTCCCAGACTCCCCAATCCCCGTCGACCGCAATGAGACTGTGACGATCTGGGAAGGACTCCAGAGCCCCCGCGACCTGGTAGTGCCCGGCTATTGCCCCGGTTGTGTTATAGGCCGGCAACGGAATCCACGACTGGGAAGCTTGACTGAAATACATAACGTTCCCGCTGTTGTACTCGCGGTGGAAGAAATCTCCAGTTTTCGGATCTATCGTTATGTGCTCGTACCCGTGACTCACCGTCGTGGCCGTATCTGGCTCAGGACATGGAATCGGCAGCTTCGACCATGTGTTGTCCAGTGCGCTGAACTTGAGAAACAGCATTTCGTTGCATGGCGTCGCCTCGCTGCTTGGATGCGACATTCCCAAAATCATCAGCGTGCGATTTATCGGGTTCCAGGCCGCCTTATCCATATACTCCAAAATACTTCCGCCGCCCGGCGGAACGAATATTCCACCCGATTGGAAATTATTGGTAGCGAGTCGTGCCCACGTGCCCGGCTGCATCGAAGCCGCCAGCTCAGCCATCTCGCTGCCACTTGTTCCCTGAGCTCGTGTCCCTATTCCGCTCGTTCGCCCCCAAATCCAAGTAACCGGATGGATTGTGAGCACGCAGCCCAGGCACACCATAAAGACAGAGAGCAAAGAGTCTCGAACTCGCAAGACTCGGCAGCCCGGCTCCATTGGTTACTCTCCTTCCGCAACGACACGCACCATGAGATAGCTGATTTTAGCCCGAACTTCAAAACTGAGCATCACTGTTTCGTCGCAATCCGCTTGATTTGATGTGAGTCGATTAGACTACGAGTCGGATAGCGCAGCCACTCCGGCGAGACCACCACAGCTGCCTTCTTATTTCTATCTTGTGCCGATCAGCTGCAGTTGGAGATTCGGGGGCACATCAAAACCCACAGCGCGATCCACGCTGGTGCATTTTTTCCCGTATCAGGGGTTGAACCTTCTAGTCTCCGCCTACCAAACGACTGACCAGCCAAAAGTTACGTTGACGGGCAGATCCTCACTAACGGACTCAAAAACTTCTGGAGCCGACCCAAGCGCGAATCGACAGGTAGCTACGTGAACGTCGAGCCATTCGAATTGTTCCGATATCTAGACGAACAGGCATTCCGCTACGACGGCCGCGCCGCCGAGAATCACTTCGTTGGCGATGGCGCTCTTTTTTGAATGGTGATGCGCCATTTAGCAAACCGTCGAATCACGTACAGCGAACTCGCGGGAAAAGGGACCGATTCAATGCAGCACGCAGAGGCACGGACAGTTCCTTAGTATTTGATCCTCGAAGGTGATGGAATGCGTCGGGCCCAGGGGAAACCGAGAGTCCTTGAAAAGTCGGGCTGCCTTTCAGAATACATCCGAGCGGTTATCAAAACGGCAAATGGATTCCAAGTTTGAGACTCGCCTGGGGTAGAAAATTGGCACTATGCAAGGATATGCCTGTCCTATCATATTTAAACTACACCTGTTATGTGGCGTCATTTAGTCGGTTCAGATGGCATGCAAACTGCTTACTTTTCAGCTCGAAATGAAGGTGCGCGCGCTAAAAAGTTGAGGCGGCTAGGTCAGGTTGCCAATCACGCGTGATTGAAGACCACCTCGGCAGCCCTACAGCAGCCGAACTGCCTTGTACAAGACGAGCCGCAGAATTGATAGCCGAGCGGCACCACGAATTAACGAGAATGATGGGACTTCAAGCTGAGCAGCGAGATCTGAATCTAACAATCTAGAACCATTTATGGACAAAGCGGCCGGTTAATGATCAGGCGCCCCATTGTGCACAAATCTGGTAGGATGTAATTCTTCAGCGAAGCGGAAATTCGAGATAAAGTCCCGTTGTGGAGAAATTTCTTCACCATGTCGGAGATGGTTTCGAGCGAAAGCCATTGGGGGCATCGACCAAAATGTCACGACCGAAGGGCTCTGGCCGGTTTGGAATCACTTACCTTGAGTTTCGAGATGATGACTAAACCTGAGAGACAGCCCTTGCTCCCGGATGTCGGCGTGATCGCGTTGGTGCCTGATGCGTGGCGGGTTTTATGGCAGCCACGCCATCAAGTGATCAGTCGGTTGGCGCAGTATTTTCATGTGGTGTGGATGGAGCCCGCAGGAGATTGGCAAGAAAATCTAAACAAGTACCGAAGAATCAATACACACATCCCACGAGAGCAGCCTTGGTCTTTAATGCCGGGATTCGCTGTTTGCTACCAGGGCTTCTTATCGGCGATATTTAATCGCTTTTACCGTCTCGAAGAGTTCCTTTTGCGGTTGAGGCTCAGGCACGTCCGCAGTATGCTGGCCCGCCGCGGATGTAAGAAAATCATTCTGTATGTTTGGCGCCCAACATTTCTGCCAGCGCTTGACTTCGGGCCTTATGATCTCAGTTGCTACCATATTGATGACGAATACTCTTTTTCACCCGTAGAACTTCCGCTGAGCGAAGCCGAAAAACAGTTGATCAGCAGAACAGATCAAGTGTTCGTCCACTCGTCAGGGCTTCTTGAGAAAAAAGGCAAGATCAATCCGAACACGCTTTTGATTCCGAACGGAGTTGACTTCGGAACTTATTCGGAGAAACTACCGGAGCCTGAGGACTTAGCGCGCATCCCCCACCCTCGTATTGGATACACTGGATTTATTAAGAGACATCTTGACTGGTCGATCATCATTAGTCTGAGCCAAGAACATCCAGAGTGGTCATTTGTATTCGTTGGCCCCTTGAGCCCCCATGAGGATATTCGAGCGGCAATTAAAGAACTTAGGAGTCGCCCAAACGTTCATTTCCTCGGGCCCAAACCCACAGCCATCCTCCCCGCCTACCCTCAACATTTTGACGTCTGCATCATGCCGTACCAGGCTAATGAATATACGAAATACGTCTATCCTCTCAAATTGCATGAATATCTCGCCGGTGGCCGTCCGACAGTAGGTACACGGATTCGCACTCTGACCGAATTCAATGATGTCGTGTCTCTGGCGAGTACACCGAAAGAATGGTCCTCTGCGATTGAAAAGTCGCTCGGGCCAGAAGAAAATTCCCAGGAGCGCCGCGCGGCCCGGCAGGAAGTGGCGCGGCGGTACGATTGGGAGGGCCTGGTTCTCAGAATTGCGAAGAGTATGGCAGCGGGTGTCGGTCCGGAATACAGCCAGAGGCTTTCTCGGCTTCTCCTCTCCGGGGGTGAATATAAGGCCGATCTTGGCGAATATAGAGCTAGTCCCCGAGAGAAGGCCAGAATTTCTGATTTGCTGGAGGTTGTCCCCAAGGGATATTCGTCGATTCTGGATATCGGAGCCAGGGACGGGTACATCTCAAATCTCTTGCTGCAGCATTTTGAGTCTGTAACTGCTTTGGACCTGGAGGAACCACAGGTACCTAATGAAAAAATCTTCACGGCGAAAGGCGATATAACTGACCTGCAGTATCCTGACGGTGCTTTCGATGTTGTAATTTGCACAGAGGTTCTGGAGCACATCCCGCCTCAAGCTCTTCTCAAAGCCTGCAACGAACTCAGTCGCGTGGCAAAATACGCCGTCGTGATAGGTGTTCCGTACGAGCAAGATCGTCGAGTTGGACGAACCACTTGCAGGTTCTGTGAAACACCAAATCCTTGCTGGGGACATGTCAACAGCTTCGATGAGAGCGGCCTGAAAAAACTCTTTAATCAACTACTCCTTGTAAAGACTTCCTTTGTAGGACAAACAAAGGAGAGAACGAATTTTTTGGCAACTTTTTTGATGGATCAAGCTCAGAATCCGTGGGGCACTTACGAACAAGACGAAAGCTGCGTTCATTGCGGCCACCAAATCATTCCAGTTGCCCACCGGACTTTGTACGAGAAGGTATGCGCCAAACTGTCTTTGCTGCTCAAGTATATGCAGGCGCCTTTCGTGCCCCAGCGGCCAGTCTGGATACACATGGTATTCAAGAAGCCCAATCTCGATTCCCCAGGCTGATTTCCCAACTTCGATTCAAGGTTTGAGGCTAGGACGCTGGTCGGGCTGTCTGGCCTAGGCATAGGCAATTGATTTCCCATACATGGGAAATGGCTTGGATACTGGCCTGCTCTGCCGGCTGGGAGATGGCAGGATCCTCTCAAAACCAATGATTTCAGCCAGGAACGTGAACTGAGAGCATCTGGTGTGGCATTCGGCTTGCAGTCTATTCGGGTTGGCACTATTAGACTCTTCGTCCCTTTCGAGCGGGATATATAGAAGTTTGGCGGATCAAACCCGAAAGATGTGAAAACCACTGAAAGAAGAGGTGATCCACCGCCTAGGGGCGATTTGGGATGCAAAGATAGGGGCGACATGGCTCTAGGACTAACCACGAGTCACCTGCGGGTCTTTGTGGAGAAAGAATGAAAATTCTTGTTAGTGGCGACAAGGGATACATCGGGACCGTTCTTATGCCCATGCTTCAGGCTGTGGGGCATGAAGTTTGGGGGCTCGATGCAGATCTCTACCAAAACTGTACCTTCGGGGCATTCACTCCTGACTGGCCATCCTTGCGCAAGGACTTGCGCGATGTTGAACTCTCCGAAGTTCGCGGATTCGATGCCATCATTCATTTGGCGGCGCTTTCGAATGACCCACTAGGCAACCTAAGTCCTGAGCTTACGTATGAAATTAACCATGAGGGTAGCGCCAAACTTGCAAATTTGGCGAAGCAGGCTGGAATAAAGCGGTTTCTATTTTCCTCCTCATGTAGCACCTATGGTGCAGCCGGCGATGAATTCCTGAAGGAGGAAGCAGGCTTCAATCCTGTAACGCCCTACGGGCATTCGAAGGTTCTGGCAGAACAAGACATTGCAAAACTCGCTGACGGGAATTTCAGCCCTACCTTCCTTCGCAATGCGACCGCCTACGGCGTTTCGCCACGATTGCGATTCGACATTGTGCTTAACAATCTTGTCGCCTGGGCGTGTACTACTAAGCGCATTTTTCTCAAGAGCGACGGTACCCCCTGGCGTCCTATCGTCCATGTGGAAGATATATGCAGAGCCTTCATTGCCGCGCTAAGCGCACCGATTGAGGTCGTGCACAACCGAGCTTTCAATGTTGGACTTACTCGCGAAAATTACCGGATTAGCGAATTGGCGGAAATTGTGAAAGAAACCGTCCCTGGGTGCGTTGTCGAATACGCGCAGGATGCGGGACCTGACAAGCGTTGTTATCGGGTGGATTTCAGTCTCATCGAACAAGTACTGCCGAGTTTCCAGCCTCAGTGGGATGCCAGAAAGGGCGCGGCGCAGCTGTACGAGACGTATAAAAGCGTTGGACTGCGCGTCGATGACTTCGAAGGTCCGCGCTATAACAGGATCGACCAAATTCGGCAGTTGCTGACCACGCAACAGTTGGACCGAAAACTACGCTGGCAAGTCCTCAGTCCCGCGCCGTCAACAGCGAACTAGGTTTCTGGAGAGCAACACAATTGGTGTTCGTCGAAACATTTCTTAAAGGGGCATTTATAATCGATCTGGAAAAGCGAGGAGACGATCGAGGCTTTTTCGCGCGTGCTTTTTGCCGGCAAGAATTTGCCGGTCACGGCCTTGAAGTGCAGGTAGCGCAGTGCAACATCTCCTTCAATGAGCGGAAAGGCACCTTGCGTGGCATGCATTATCAAGTGGCTCCTTTCGAAGAGGCCAAACTGGTGCGCTGTACGATGGGAAGCATCTACGATGCAATTATCGATTTGCGGCCAGCTTCGCCAACTTTTGGGCGGAGCTTCGGAGTTGAACTAACCGCCCGGAATCGCACAATGCTGTACGTGCCTCGCGGGTTCGCGCACGGTTTTCAAACGCTAGAGGATAACACTGAAGTTTTTTACCAAATGTCGCAGTTCTATTCGGCAGAGCACTCTCGAGGGGTGCGCTGGAACGATCCGGCTTTCGATATTAAGTGGCCGCCAGATAAACGAATTATCAATGAGCGCGATCAGAAATATTCAGATTTCCGCGCACAAGGAAGTTCGCCCCCGTGAAAAGGATTGCAGACACTAGATTGGGGCTTGACCTGGCGGTTCTCGGACGAGAGTGCTACGACCTCATTGTTGAGTTATACCCGATCTGTCGGAGTATTACAGGGAACGGTTTTCGGGAAACTTTGGCTCGCCTTCAGAAACACATTTCGCTGACGGTTCATGAGGTTCCGACAGGAAGCGAGGCGTTTGATTGGGCTGTGCCCAAGGAATGGAATATTCGGGATGCTTACGTAAAAAATCGGCGCGGTGAGAGGGTGATAGATTTCCAGCATTCGAATCTACACATTGTTGGCTATAGCGTTCCCACGTCGAGAATGATTTCTTTGGAGGAGCTGAAAGGGCATTTGTTCACCATTCCTGAGCATCCTGATTGGATCCCCTACCGGACTTCCTACTACCGAGAGACTTGGGGCTTTTGTATAAGCCAGCGACAGTTCGAACAACTGAATGAGAACGAGTACGAAGTTCACATCGATTCCACACTAGAAGACGGTTCTCTGACATTCGGAGAATTCTTTGTTCCCGGGAGCACCGACGACGAAATCTTGATTTCTTGTCACGCCTGCCATCCTTCGTTGTGCAATGACAATCTGTCTGGAGTCGCCGTGGCAGCTGGTCTCGCAAAGATCTTGACCTCGTCAACTCGCAAATACTCCTACCGATTTTTGTTTATTCCCGGAACCATAGGTTCGATCACTTGGTTGAGCCGCAATGAGCGGAACCTTGTCAAGATCAAGCATGGTTTGGTATTGGCGTGCGTTGGGGACCGTGGGTGTTCATCGTATAAGAAGAGCCGAGCGGGCAATGCGGTGATTGATCGAGCGATGGTTCACGTGCTTCAGCAATCTGGACAAAAATATAACATCGAGGACTTCTCTCCTTACGGGTATGACGAGCGCCAATATTGTTCGCCGGGTATAGATCTTCCGGTAGGATGTCTCTCTCGGACTCCGCATGGGCAATTCCCTGAATACCACACATCGGCAGACGACTTGAATTTTGTCGACCCAAGCTCGCTTGCTGACACGCTCGGTAAACTCCTTAGCGTTTTTGAAGTTTTGGAAGAGAACAAAGTATTTCTGAACCAATATCCAAAGTGCGAGCCGCAACTCGGCAAACGAGGCCTTTACCGGACGTTTGGCGGTTACGGTGATTCGGGGACGCGGGAATTGGCGATGTTGTGGGTGTTGAATCAATCCGATGGGAGCAAGAGTTTGCTCGATATCGCCGAGCGTTCCGGTCTCAGCTTCACCTTGATTCGTCAGGCAGCAGATGCCTTACAGCATCACGGCTTGCTGCTTCAGCAGGACGAGCGAAGGCAGCCTGCTACTGCAAGTGAAGTGGTTTCGGGCTAGTGCCTCGTCGAAGCACGCTGGCGAGTATCGCATTCTGGAAACGGTATTAAGCGAATCGAATAAATCTTCCGGGAGGCATTGGAAATGAGCACTGTGTTTCTTGACTCGGGCGTGAGTGACGAGATCCGACGGAAGCAACTCTACGATGGGCAGATTCACGTTTACTCCCCGCGGCCGAGCTCCGTCGAGTTGTGCAGCTTTGCCCGTCAGATGTGCGAGGAGGCGTTTGCACCTCACGATCCGCAGTTGGCTCAGTTTCAACTGCCGGTCGAGCGCTTCGCCGCAATCCTAGCGGAGCTAAAGCCGAAGTTCATCCATCATCCGACGAGCAAACGCTTGATTCAGAAGCTGCTCGGCGAGATGGGGTGCGACTCGGCAAAGTCCTATTTCGATGTGCCGCGTTTGCGGACGTCCACCAGTGACGAATACCTCACTTCGGGCATTTCTTATGCATTCCATCCACATCGCGACACGTGGTATTCAGCCCCGCTCTGCCAGATCAATTGGTGGATGCCGGTTTACGAAATCGTACCGGAAAACATTATGGCGTTCCACCCTCGCTATTGGAGCCAACCGGTTCGGAACAGCTCTCGCGTATACAATTACCAGGAATGGAACCAAACCAGCCGCCAAAATGCGGCGCAGCACATCAAAGTAGACACGCGCGTTCAACCTCGCCCAGAAGAGCCGATGGAGCTTGATCCACAACTGCGAGTAGCCACTCCCGTGGGCGGCATCACGCTCTTTTCTGCAGCTCAGATGCACTCGACCGTCCCCAACACGTCTGGGAGAACTCGTTTCAGCATCGATTTCCGAACGGTGCATCTCGATGACGCAGCCACACGCCTCGGCGCCATTAACATCGATTCCGCTTGTACAGGTACAACGATGGGAGACTATTTGAATGGCACCGATCTCGCCCACATACCAGACGACGTCATTTCGATGTATATGGAATTGCCGGCGGCCAAGCTGCAAGACTGATGAGCCTGAAGGCTATTGAAATCAGAGAGGATGTCTTTGGGAACCGGAATAAAACAGCGCGCGCGGCTGAGTTTTGAGAAGTCGTCCGCCCTCCAAGCAAGAGCGCACTCCCTGATACCAGGCGGTGCGCACACTTACGCAAAAGGGGACGATCAATACCCTCAGCTTTCCCCTGGTTTTATTGTTCGTGGCCAAGGCTGCCACGTGTGGGATGTGGACGGGAACGAATTCATTGAATATGGCATGGGGCTGCGCGCCGTAACTCTGGGACATGCCTACCCCTCAGTAGTCGAGGCCGCCTACAAGCAGATGCTACTTGGCAGCAATTTCACGCGTCCGGCTACAATCGAACTCGAGTGCGCCGAAGAATTACTCGGCTTGATTGAAAACGTCGAGATGGTGAAGTTCGCAAAGGACGGATCGGACGCAACGAATGGCGCCGTTCGGCTGGCGCGGGCCTATACGGGACGAGACATGGTCGCCCGGTGCGCAGACCATCCCTTTTTCTCCGTGGATGACTGGTTCATCGGAAACACTCCGATGTCCGCCGGGATTCCCCGGGCTGTCCGCGATCTGACGGTTCAGTTCCGGTACAACGACCTGGAGAGCCTGAAACTTCTCTTCGAAGCACACCCCGAAAGTATTGCATGCGTCGTGATGGAAGCTGAGACTACGGTCGCACCCAAAACCGATTTTCTCCTCCAAGTGCAAAGGCTTTGCCATCAGAAGGGAACCCTCTTCGTCCTCGACGAGATGATTACAGGTTTTCGATGGGACCTCGGAGGGGCGCAGAAGTATCACGGTATCGTGCCGGACCTTTCGACGTTCGGCAAGGCCATGGCCAACGGTTTCTCGGTATCTGCCCTGGCAGGCAAAAAAGAAATTATGGAGCTTGGTGGGCTGCACCACGATAAAGAACGTGTTTTCCTTTTGTCCACAACTCATGGGGCTGAAAACCATTCTTTGGCCGCTGCAATCCAGACGATGCAAATTTATAAGCGGGAGAACGTCATCGAGCACCTCTATCGCCAAGGCGAACGGCTGCGGACGGGAATAAATCGTGTCACGGAATCCCTCGGCTTGTCGGAGTATTTTGAAGTTTTGGGGAAGCAACCCAATCTGATTTATGCGACGCGCGATGGGGCAAAGCAACCTTCTCAGTCTTTTCGTGCGCTTTTCCTTCAGGAGACGATCCAGCAAGGACTTCTGATTCCATCACTCGTGGTTAGCTTCTCCCATAACGACGCGGATATCGATCGTACGATTGATGGGATCGGTGAAGCTTTGTTGGTCTATCGCAAAGCGTTGGAGGATGGAGTCGAAAAATATCTGGTGGGCCGGCCCGTGAAGCCTGTTTTTAGAAAGTTTAATTGAGCGAGGCGAGGTAGCGGCTATTGATTTCTAATCTCATTCTCGGGCAATCGTGACTATGCGCCAACAAGAAATGTCAGGCGAGAAAGCGGCAGTCCCCTCGCGCGTCGTGCAAACGTCGTGCCGGTTTTGTGACGCCCCCTTGACGCAAACATTCGTGGATTTGGGGATGTCGCCTCTATGCGAGAGCTACCTGAACGCCGGGGAACTCAATCAAGGCGAAATCTTTTATCCTTTGCACGTCTATGTCTGTAACGAGTGTTTTCTCGTTCAGTTGCAAGAGTTCGTAAGTGTCGAATCCATCTTCAACGAGTATGCCTATTATTCCTCATACTCCGATAGCTGGCTCGCTCATGCGAAGAAGTACACCGAGCAGATGATTGAGCGGTTTGGCCTGGGCCGTAACAACCAAGTCGTCGAACTAGCCAGCAACGACGGCTATTTGCTCCAGTATTTCGTCGCCCACCGTATCCCCGTGCTTGGCATCGAACCGGCGGCCAACGTCGCCGAGGCGGCGCTGAAGAGGAATGTTCCGACGCTGGTTAAGTTCTTCAATCGAGAGCTGGCCTCTGAATTGGCGGCGGGAGGAAAAAGCGCGGACTTGCTTCTCGGCAACAACGTACTTGCGCAAGTGCCTGACCTCAACAGCTTTGTTGCGGGGATGAAGATACTGCTTTCGGATCGGGGAGTAATCACTCTGGAATTTCCTCACCTGCTCCGGCTCATGGAAGAAACACAGTTTGATACGATCTACCACGAGCATTTCTCTTACTTTTCGCTGATCACCGCGGAGAAGATCCTGTTATCCCATGGCCTGAGGATTTTCGACGTCGATGAGCTTTCCACGCATGGGGGATCTTTGCGCATTTACGCATGCCACGACGGAGACGACTCGAAGCCAACCAGCTCGCGCGTCAATGAACTTCGTGCACGCGAAGACCTTTACGGAATGACGCGTTTGGAAAGTTACGGCTCGTTTGCCGGTCGAGTGAAGGAGACCAAACGGGCCCTTTTAGAATTCTTGATTGAAGCCAGACGCAACGGCAAGACCATTGTAGGTTATGGCGCTCCAGGAAAAGGAAACACGTTGCTGAACTACTGCGGAATCCGTACGGATTTTCTAGACTATACGGTAGACCGCAACCCATACAAACAAGGCAAGTTCCTCCCCGGGACACATATACCCATCGATGCTCCCGAAAGAATCCGTCTCACCAGACCGGATTATCTGTTGATCCTGCCATGGAACCTGAAAGACGAGATCGTGGAGCAAAACGCTTACATACGCGATTGGGGCGGCCAGTTTGTCGTCCCCATTCCTAGCGTCGGAGTCTTCTCGTGATCAACAGCGCCCAGAATTCGACAATGTCCTCGATGGGCGCAACCTGTCCGGTTTGCGAGGCCGCCGATTGCATGGATTTCTTGGAAGTATCTGGGTTGCCGGTGGCCGTGGGGGCGCTGTGCCCGACTCGAGAACAAGCTGTTCGTGCGATCAAAGGCGATTTAAAGCTGTCTTTCTGCAACCAGTGCAGTTACGTATGGAATCGAGCCTATGAACCTGGAAAGCACGATTACTCTCCGGGCTACGAGATTTCGCTGCACTTTTCGCCCATATATCAGGATTTTCTTGAGAAATTAGCTGGGCGGCTTGTGGAGAGCTATCAACTTCGCGGGAAAACCGTGCTGGAAATCGCCTGCGGAACCGGCCATTTCCTGCGAATGCTCTGCGAGTTGGGCAATAACCGTGGAATTGGAATCGACCCGGTCTTGGAGCGGGAAGGGATTGAAAGGCTGAGCTCAACGCAAATCGAGTTCATCCGCGACAAGTTCTCGGAGCGTTACGCCGAGGTCCCGTACGATTTCATTTGTTGCAGACAGGCGCTTCACGCAATATCCAATCCAAAGGATCTAGTACGAGTAGTTCGCCGGACCATCGGGCAGGAGCATCGCACGCCGGTCTATTTCGAAGTCGTCAACGCGAGCGCGATTTTCAGAAAGCATTCTGTCTGGCAATTAATATACGAGTATTATTCCTTTTTCACGCCGGCATCCTTGGCGCGCTTGTTTTCAGAGTGCGGGTTCGATGTTCAGTGCGTGCAGCAGTGCTATGAGGACGGCCAGTATCTGCAACTCGAGGCCATTCCGGCGCGCGCGACGAATGCCATCAACGAGACTTCTCTTCGTGACCGTGAGGCAACTCTGAATGAAGTGCTCGCCTTCGCAAATGAGTTCCGTGGGAAAATTGCGAGCTGGGAACAAAGGCTCACAGCAATTCACAAATCGGGGCAGCGTGCCATTGCTTGGGGTGCAGGCGGGAGAGGAATCAGTTTCCTCAATCTCGTTCGGGCTAGCCAGTTTGTCTCGTATATCGTTGACATTAACCCGAGTCGCTGCGGCGGATTCATTCCCGGCACTGGCCAACAAGTCGTGGCGCCCGAGTTCCTTCGAGAATATCGGCCCAACCTCGTCTTGCTTACGAATCCGACTTACGAAAGGGAAGTTCGGAAGCAGGTAGAAGAGATGGATATCAGATGTGATTTCCTGATCGCCACGTAAGAAGGGATACCTTATGAAGGTGTTGCTATTCTGCGGTGGCTTGGGACTGCGATTACGGGACTTCGCGGACCACATTCCCAAGCCGATGGTCCCGATCGGCTACCGCCCGATCCTTTGGCATGTAATGAAGTACTACGCGCACTTTGGGCACCGGGACTTTGTGCTGTGCCTCGGGTACCGAGGCGATCTCATCAAGCAGTATTTTCTCAATTACAACGAGTGTCTCTCCAACGACTTCGTCTTTTCCCATGGTGGCAAAGACTTGCAGCTCGCAAACAGTGACATCCACGATTGGAAGATTACGTTTGCCGACACTGGCGTAAACTCGAACGTCGGGCAACGATTGCGAGCAGCCGAGAAATATCTCGCCGACGAGGACATGTTCTTGGCGAACTACTCCGATGGTTTGACGGACCTCCATCTCCCAACTTACCTCGACTATGCGCGCCAGCAAAGCACGGTCGCCACCTTCGCAAGCGTAAGGCCGAACCTCAGTTATCACGTAGTGCGAACTGCGCCTGGAGGCATGGTTACCGATATCAAGGAATTGACGCGCTGCGATATTCGCATCAACGGGGGACTTTTCGTCTTCAAGAAAGATATTTTCAAGTACATCGAACCTGGAGAGGAACTTGTGTCGCAGCCCTTCCAGCGGTTGATTCAAGAAAAGCAACTCACTGCGTACGAATACGACGGCTACTTTGCCGCCATGGATACTTTTAAGGACAAGCAGCAACTCGACGATCTCTATGAGAGCGGCAACGCGCCTTGGGAAGTGTGGAAGAAAAGGGTGAACGGTGAGGCTGCCACAGCTGGGAACCGGACGGATGAAGCCATTGCCACCACGCCATCGCGCGTGCCCCTGAGCGACCGACATGGTTAGTTTCACTCTTGGCGACAAGCAACAGCCGTTGCGCAGAATCCTTTGTTTGGGCGCCCATTGTGACGACATCGAAATCGGCTGCGGTGGCACTCTTCTTCGATTGCAGGAGCAAAATCCTCGTTTGGAAATCTATTGGATGGTCTTCAGCTCCACGCCGGCGCGAAAGCGAGAGGCGGTGAAATCAGCTCGTCTTTTCTTGAAGTCTGCCGCTGCCTCTCGTGTCATCGTCAAGAATTTTCGCGATAGCTACTTTCCTTTTCAGGGTGCTCGGATCAAGGATTCCTTTGAAATCCTGAAGAAATCCTTCGCTCCGGACCTGATTTTCACTCATTTCCGTGGCGACTTGCATCAAGATCATCGCCTGATCTGCGAGCTCACGTGGAATAGTTTCCGGAACCACTTGATTCTGGAATACGAAATACCTAAATACGATGGGGACATCGGCTCTCCAAATTTCTTCGTCGGCCTCCCGGAATCGCTTTGTCGCCAAAAGATTCACGGCATTTTGAGCTGCTTCCCGTCGCAGAGAGGCAAGCGTTGGTTTACGGAAGACACTTTCCGAGCTACCTTGCGATTGCGTGGGATCGAATCGAACATGCTCGAAGGATTTGCTGAGGGATTCTATTGCCGAAAGCTTTGCTTCCACGGGAAGCTGCAATGATTGAAAGGCAGAAGCCGCAGCAGGCGCATCTCGGTTTTCAATCGCGAGGACTTTAAGTCGAATGGCATGAGCACACCAGCCCCAAAATCTCCCCGTGTCAGCATCGGTTTGCCAGTGCACAACGGCGAGCGCTATCTGCCGCAGGCCCTGGACTCCTTACTTGTGCAAACTTACAGGGATTTCGAACTCATCCTTTGCGACAATTGTTCGGCCGATCGAACGGAGCAAATCTGCCGTTCATATGCTGAGCGAGACTCCCGCATTCGGTACCATCGCAATGCCGATAACATTGGCGCCCCCCGCAACTTCAGCCTGGCTTTCTCTTTGTCTCGCGGCGAGTATTTCAAATGGGCTGGCGGGGACGATCTATGCGCTCCCGAAATGCTGGAGTGCTGCGTTGCCATACTCGACCAGCGGCCAGAGGTCGTCCTCGCCTATCCGAAAACACGCCTCATCGACGAAAATGGCGTCACCGTAAGCGACTACGACGACCGGCTGAATCTCCCCTACGGGGCTCCTCACAAGCGGCTCTCGCACCTTCTTTGGAACATTCGAATGTGTAACGCTGTTTTCGGCCTGATTCGTTCACGTGCTTTGAAGTGTACTCGCCCCTTCGGCACGTATTCGAATTCGGATCTTGCATTTCTCGCTGAACTCGCACTGCGCGGCCTATTCGTTGAACTGCCCGTCCCCCTTTTTTTTCGAAGATCTTCTGAGCTGTCGGCTGTCAAATACAAATCTCCATACGAGCGGATGGTTATGTTTCAACCTGGACGAATCGGCCAGCTCTCATTCCCCAATTGGAGGCTGTTTATAGGCTTTTTGTCTGCAATCCATCGCGCACCACTGGGTTTGATAGAAGGCCTGCGCTGCTATGCCCGTATGCACATTTGGTGGAAACGATGGAGAGGTGGTCTGAGTGAAGATGTGGCGGTCGCATTCCAATATTTGAAGCGTTCTTATTTCCATTCTGATGCGTAGTTATCACCAGAAAGCGAGTTCGCGCTGACGATCCCAAGGGTCTCTGTTTTGCTCCCGACCTACAATCGCGAGCGATTCATTGCTGAATCGCTTGAGAGTATCTTTGCCCAAACTCTTCCGCCGGCACAGGTGATAGTCATCAATGATGGATCTACCGACGATACCAGGTCCGCGTTGGAGCCGTTTTTTCAAAGAATCGAATATCTGGAATCTGAGAATCGGGGCAAGCCCTCTGCGCTGAATCTTGGCATGGCTCGAGTCACCGGTGATTACGTCTGGATTATGGACGACGATGATGTCGCTCTGCCAGACACTTTGAGTCGCCATATCGACCTTTTCAAACGACGCCCCGAATTGGGGTGGACCTATAGTGGTTATATCGAATCAACGTCCCAAACAGACACCGGCCGAATCAAGCCTATGAGAGAAGTGCGGCTGCCCGAGTTTCCCGAAGAGGAGTTCTTCATCCGCTTGATGGAAGAATGCTTCTTGATTCATCCCACTATTCTTGTCCGAACGAACTGTTACCGAGAACTTGGCCCGTTCAATACGAATCTCATACGCAGCCAAGATTACGAGATGGCTCTACGACTCGGCCTGAAATTTCCCTGTGCAAGAGTTTCCGGAGCTACCATTTACCGCCGACTGGACTCGGGTCTGCGAGGAAGCTCTGCGGATCGCTTTGACCCACAGAAAGCCCAGGCCAAGTGGATTGAGTATGACGTCCGGATCTTTAAGGAACTTCGGCGGACATTAGCTTTGGGCGCCTATCTGCCCCGATCTTTTGAGAATGGCACCGGTACATCAGTTCACAAGCGCAGCGCCTACCTCCAGCGCATGGTTATCATGGGGAAGAAAACTCTTCATGCGGAGATGCGGGACGATCTGCGAAGTGCACTTGCATGCAACTCCAACGAGCCACTGTCCAGACCAGAATGTGCGGCTCTGCGTAGGCTCGCGTCAGACCTCAGCGGTGACCCGCTGCTTTATCCTGGCAACGCCAGTGCGATTCGCTCTATTTGTACTGGATCGGTCGGGCTTTCTGTCCGACTCGAACTTGCTCAAGCGATGAGGTGGAGGGCGGCCACCGGCTGGCGCAATCGCGACTATCGGGAGCTATTGGGGACCTTTGCCTGTGCAATCCGCTTAGCCGGGATCCGAGGATTGATCGCAGCAGTTATTTCAAAAATAGCTAAAGCGTGGTCGTCCAAACCCTTCGGCGCGGCGGGAGATGACCCACGGGGCTCGCGTTTCGACACTTGAAACTCTCACACTCGAAACCATGGAAGATGGATGGCATGATCAATGAGATCAAATTCCGTTGCAAACGGGCCCTCAAAAAAGCCTTCTTTGCGCCCCAATATGCACTCAGGCGTTCGATATCAAGAAATAAGTCAGCGAGGAACCTGAAGGAGGTGGATCCTCGCGTCATTCCCGCGGCTCCGCAGGAAATAAGACTTTTTATGACGGTGCGCAATGAATCGTTGCGTCTACCTTTTATGCTTCGGTACTATTTTTCGCTCGGCGTTGATCGAATATTTGTCGTTGATAATAATTCATCGGATGACACCGCCGACATTATACGATCTGAAAAAAACACGCATCATTTCTTTACCGATGAAATGCATGCCACTCAAGCCCATCGAATTGATCTGCTCTTGCGACGATACGGCGTGGGACAGTGGTGTTTGGTCGTGGATGCGGATGAGGTACTAATCTACCCATACTGCGAGACTCTTACACTTAGAGAGCTATGTACTTTTCTGGACCAAGAATCCTCTAACGCAATGGACTGCATGCTCCTAGATATGTATCCGGAAGGTCCAATAACTGAGGTGAAGTATGAAAGTGGCTCAGATCCATTGTCGGCTGCTCCCTGGTTTGACAAAAGCCCCTATACTACGGGTTGCGGAGGCCCGCTATACATTCGCGAGGAAAACATCATATACGAAGGAGCGGAACGCAAGTTCGGCGGCATGCGTAAAAGAGTATTTGGTGTTAATGCGTGCCTGTCGAAGTTTCCTCTCGTCAAGTTCAATAGGCGGATGTTTCTATCCCAGGGGACACATTTTGTGCAAAACGCCCGCCCTTCGGACATTCGTGGAGCATTGCTGCATTTTAAATATCTCCAAGACTTCGCGGCAAACGTTAAAAAAGAGGTGAAGCGGGAACAACACTGGCACAACGCAGTTGAATACAAAAAGTACTTTTCCCGGCTCAATAGTTCTTCAGATCTTAATTTTCATTCGCCATCATCAGCGCGATTTACGGATAGCCGTCAATTGATAGCATTAAATCTAATGAGATCGTCGGGAAAGCTGGACGCTTTTGCTGGGGCCTCTCAGAGTGTTGCTTCCAGGCCGTGAAACCAAAGTATTTGGCAGCTGGAAATCTTGGCTAAGGTAGCCATCATGGTTTGTAAATTCATTCTTTTTCGGCGCGGTTCGCACTAGTTCTGAATCTTGAACGTGAAACGAGATTGGCTTCCGTTCATAGATGAGTAAAGCCAGAGGTTGCGCCTCTGGGGAAATGCATCCGAGGCGCGCTGAAAAGTCGCCACGTTGGATTATTCATCAGTGAGTGCTGGGCAAATGTTGGAGAGCCGCAGCTCGAGAAAAGAGGAGAAGCGAGTCCATTTGCCTTATACTCTTAGCGCTTGGAGCCTCCTCTTGACGTTCAATCTGGATTTCCGAAAAGGAGCAGAGCGAACGCCTCGAATCGCGCCAGTTGCGCTCTGCTCGAATCCTGCAAACGAAACTTCATGCTGATTACCATTTTGATATGCACCAGAAATCGCCCGGAAAAGCTAAGGCGAACGCTCGAATCTATTTGTGCCCTGGAGGTTCCGGCTGGAGCAGACTACGAAGTCTTAGTCATGGAAAACGGCCCTGAAAGTACGGAAGCGGGTAGTGTTTGGGAAGAACTCGAATCGATTTTCCGCGGGCGGCTCCAAAGATTCCATCTCCCCGTCTCCGGTAAGAGCGGCGCTGCCAATTCTGGATTTGCAATCTCTCGGGGCGAGATTATCTCCTTCCTTGATGACGACATTTTGCCACGCAAAGATTGGCTCTCGGTAATTTTTCAAGAATTCACCTCGGACTTGGCCTTGGCGGCGATCTCGGGACCCGTTGAATTGCTTAATAAGGAAGAGTTACCCGTTGCCATCCGGAGGCACGCGGCGCGAGCCGTGTTTGCTGGTGTCACCGATGCTTACAATCTCTTCATCGGATGCAATTTTGCAGTCCGGCGCGAAGTCGTGGAAAAAATTGGATTGTTCGACCCCGATTTGGGTCCGGGGCGCCCCATCAACACGAATGAAGATGTCGATTTTTTCTATCGTGCCTGGAGAAACGGCCACAAACTCGTTTATGTTCCCGCTTTGTATGTCTATCACGGCCACGGCAGGCGCCTCCCTCAGGAAGAAATAGACATCAAGCGAGGTTACACTGTCGGACGGGGAGCGTTCTTCGCCAAGCACGTTCTCCACGGCGGCCCCGCTCTCACGCGCACAATTCGCTGGGAAATTCAGTCCGAAATTCGAAACTTCTTCCACGGAGAAGGTGCGAGTTTGCGGCGATTGGGCTGGTTGGCATCTGGTTTCTTCCGTTACCTGTTCCTACGCGTTTCCCAAGCGCTGAGGCTCTCTGCAACTCCCGCGGCTCTCCCCCCGCGTTAGCGGGAATCTTCGCTGCTTCGTTTACGAGTGTTGGCTAGAGGGACCGGCGATTCCATCGCTCTTGCAACCGCGCGAGGCAGTAGCGGCACATCCCGGCTAACTCTCGAAAGATCGCGCCTGCCTCCCTGTCTCGAATTTTGCCGCGAATTCCCCAGTACCAGTTCTTCAAAAATAAAGCCCGAGTCTGCCGGTTCAAAATAAACTTCGCGTAGTAAGCGCCCCGGCCATAATCGTAGCCTCTCATTAGTGCGTCATAGTTTTTGCCGGGTTTTCGGCCATGATGGTGCCACACAAGCGGTCCAGGATGATAGATTCCGGTGGCACCGCTCGCCGCGGCTCGAGCTTGAAAATCCACATCTTCTCCGGAAGGGAATCGCGAGCCCGCTCCCAACTCCGGATCGAAAGCGCCAATCTTCGCGATCAAAGACTTCCGGGCGGCCATGTTGGCGCCTTGCAACTCGCCAGCTCGGATAAAACTGTGAGGGGGTATGATGCGCACCTCGGTCTCCGTTCGTATGGTTTGAGGAACATCTGCCTCGTCGTAGAGGAGCACTCGGCCACCCATGTACCCTATTGCGTCGTCCTTGAACACCGCCAACATCTGTTTCAGATAATCGGGACTTAAGTAGCAATCATCGTCAGTAAACGCTAAGATCTCGCCTTGCGCTTCGGCAATTCCCGCATTGCGCGCTCTGCCAAGGCCCTTCTTGGGCTCTTGTACCACCTTCACTGGAAAGCGAGCTTGCTCGGAAAACTTCCGCAGCAGGTCTGGCGTGCTGTCCGTTGAGCCGTTATCGACAATCACAAGCTCCCAGTTACCAGGAGTCTCGAGGCGCTCTATATATTCAAGGCAGGTTCGCAGGGATACGCACCGGTTTCGCGTGCACACGATCAGGGAAATCAACATACGGGATCCAGCAAGATTCGAAGACGAGAAGTGGCTGCACTCGATGGCATGTTCCAGAAGGAGAACCTCTCACTTCAAGCGCCAATGCTGTTCATGAACGAAAAATCCCAGCGACGGTATCTTCCCGGTTTCGTAAAAGTCCGAACCCAGAATCTCCAGCCGACAGGCGTCCTCCACATAGTCCACGCACTTGTCGTCGACTACCAGAGCTGCCTCGATGCGGTATCTTCCCGGGACCAAGGGAAGCTCGGGTATTTCGCATTCGAACTCTTGAAGTCCAGACCGAGGCCCCCAATCCCGCCTTGGCTCGTAGCTGCTTCTCGCGGCAAAAATCATCTGACCGTACGGGTCTGTGAAGTTCACGCGCACGTCGAAATTGACTATCGGCTCGCGAAGTTGAAATTCGACGTGGATCCGAATGGTAGCGCCGGTTGCCAGCTCTCCCGCGAGCGGTTTTCCGTCACCCGAAAACACTTCCAGCTTCCGCAACCATGGATCATACTGCGGCAGTCTTCTCGGAGAATTCCACAAATCAATGATGTGCGTGTCGCTTTCGTGTTCGGCTCGTGAGGCCCCACCGACGTAGTATTCCACAGCATTCCTAGCCTCGCCCTGGAATGCTAGCCGCCCATGTTCCAGTACAATTCCCTTTTGGCAGAGATTGAGCACCGCAGGAATATTGTGAGAAACAAATAAAATGGTCCGGCCACTTTGTCCAAACTGCCCCATCTTGCCCAGGCATTTCTTCTGAAAAGAGATATCTCCCACCGCGAGAACTTCGTCCACTATGAGGACTTCCGGATCCAAGTGGGCCGCGACAGCGAATCCCAGCCGGACGTACATGCCGCTCGAGTAATGTTTCACTGGCGTATCCAGAAATTTCTCCAGCTCGGCGAACGCAATAATTTCGTCAAATTTAGATTTGATTTCAGCCTTTGACATGCCCAGCATCGCACCGTTCATAAACACGTTTTCTCGGCCAGTAAGGTCGGGATGGAAGCCCGTTCCAACTTCCAGTAGGCTTGCCACTCGTCCTCGCAGTCGGACGAAGCCTTCCGTTGGATCTGTGATTCGCGAGAATATCTTTAGCAAAGTACTCTTACCGGCGCCGTTTGCTCCGATGATGCCAACAACGTCTCCCTCCTCGACTTGAAAATTAATATCATGCAAGGCCCACATCCATTCAGGGCCAGACGAATTCCCGCCGTCACCCCACAATCTCCGAACCGCCCGCCCGGACGCGCGCAGGCCGTGCATTAGGGCCTCGCGAAAGTTATCCTCGCGGCTCCGTGCGGCGCCCAGCTTGAATTTCTTTGATAAATGGACCGCTTCGATCATTGTGGTCATTCAAATAATATCCGCGAAGCGGCGCTCCACGCGTCGAAAGATGAACAGTCCAGCTACGAAGAGGCTCGTGCAAATCGCAAAGGACGTACCAACGAGTCCCCAATCCGTACTTCCACCAAGCATGCATTGCCGGAAGCCGGCAATCATGCCTGACATCGGGTTGAATCCCAGCAGTATTCGGAAACGAGCGGGAACGTATGACAGCGGGTATATAACCGGGCTGACGAATAGCCCCATCTGTATGAAAAAGGGGACCGCATATTTCACGTCTCGAAAGCTGACGTTCATAGCCGAAAGAATTAAGCCCAATCCGCTGGAAGCCAGCAGCGTGCCCAAAATGTAGAGGGGCATCCAAACGCAAGAGGCGGAGAGTGGCCATCGATAGTAGATCATCATCCCAAACACCAGAAGCAAACCGACTAAGAGATCGAGCACCAAAGCCCCTATGCTTGCGAGCGGAATAAAGACCCGCGGAAAATAAATCTTAGAGACAAGCACCTGATTGCCGACCAGGCTGTTGCTCGATATCGAGACGGAATTTGCAAAGAACGTCCAAAGGACCAGGCCCGAATAGGCAAAGAGTGGATAAGGTGGAGCATCTGTTCTGATGCCTGAGAGACGACCAAAAACGACGGTGAAAATTAGCATCGCTAGCAAAGGTTGGAATAGAGCCCACAGCCCGCCCAGGACTGTTTGCTTGTAGCGGATTTTGATATCCCGCCATACCAGAAAGCCGAAAAGCTCCCGCCCGTCATACATCTCACGCAGATCAACAGGCTGCCATCCTTTGCGCGGACGTAGAATTAACTCCGTAGAAGCCATGAACTAGAGCCCCTTCAAGTCAAACCGAGCTTTGATTTGTCATGAGAATTATAACGGCTAAAGCGGGTTTTAGTCCCGCTGATTGCCATGTCGCGTGCCTTTAGAACACCCTTTTGCCATTGACTAATGACCCGCTTCATTATGTCGCCTGTGCCAGAGTCAAAAAAGTCCATTGCAGGTCTGAATAGCGGAAAGGGTTCAAGAAATACTCGTCTACAGGGTGTAACTCCCCTGAGAGTAAGATGAAGTCAATCCCGTCCGGATTCTGCTTTTCGCCGTTCCGGTAGTCGAACCACGTTTTTCCCATGTCGAAAGTGCTTGCTTCGCTGAAGCCCTTCAAAGCTTGGCTTGTCGTTCCGATCCACCCCGTCGTTCACGGCAGGACGTATGGGTGGCGTATAGCGTTCAGAAATTCTTAGATTGGAAAGATGCCGAGTGAACTGCCGTCCATACCAAGGGTCGTTTACTAATTCTCAGAGGCATCCGATGGGGCCCAGAACGGTCTGAAATTGGTCCTTTAGCAAGACTCGATATGAAGCCACTTTGGACCGGATCTTCTGTCTCAAAATCTCTTGATTCGCTTCGATCTCTAGCACTTTTTCCCGGAGGACCGCGGGTTGTGCTGTGTCGATGTCAAAACAATAATCTCGAAGTCCCATATCTTCCATCAGTCGATTGATTTTGCTTGAATGCGATATCGCTAGCACTGGTGTCCCGGCCAAGAATGGCAAGATCGCGCCGTGCAAACGAGAGGACACGACAAAGTCGAGTTGCGCGGCGAGGGAAACCGCGTCCTGAACCCCTCGAAGCTTATTTTCACTCAGACGTTTTCCGGCGGCTGTATCTACGCGGGCAAGAACGATCTCCTTGAGATCACTGATCGATGCCTCATCCATTCGAATCTGTGTGGCAAAAAGCACAACTCGATAGTCGCGCTGCAGAAGCCACTCAATCAGCAGAGCAAGAGTCTTAAGATAGCTGTGGTAGAGCGTAGAGCTTTTCGTAGGCCAGAAACGGGGATCGCAATATGCCATCGGGCTGACGCCTACAACTTTTCTGAAAGGGCTCTTTGAGTCCTCTCTGGGGCGTTCTTCCACCTGCAAGCCGAACGCGAGATCAGGAAACACAAGGTTCGGTCCTCGTACTCCGATCTTTTCCACTTTCTCTTTGGACTCAACGTCGCGGTAGGATCGGTACTCTGCGAGGGATAGCGCGTTCCTAAGGAAGAATTTCCCGATTGATGTTTCGATCCTTTCGGCTCCAACACTCATGAAAACAAACGGAGTTCTTGCGGCTTTCGCGACGACTGCCCACTTGAACAAGGCATAAGGGTCTGCCCAAGGGCCGCCCCAAACGTCATCAATTATTCCACCCATCCCTGCGATCATAATGCTGAAACTTTTTGCGAACGTGTAAGCTCTCAGCCAAAAAGCAAATTCGTCGTTAATCAGTTTGCATTTTCGGGAAAGGCGCCTCGCGGCGTTTCGGAATGGAATGATGAACGGAATACGCTTCACCATCTCGACCCAAACGGGAGGAGTACCTGCGGTCTCTTCGCCCATTTGCGTTGTGCGGGCCTGGCCGCGCATGTTCCACGGAATGCTCCGGTTAAGCGGGAAAGGTCTTACGGTTGGAGAAGACTCCCCGTTTTGCGGGTCAATATAGCAGCCATAAATTTCTGAGCCAGGGGAATATAGTTCTATCTGTTGGGTTAAAGTCTCCTGGAGTGCAGCATTACCTAGGTTTCCAAAACTGACGGGGCCCAGGATTGCGATTCTATTTCGACTCTTGTTTTTCGTCACGATGATCGGTCCTTCTTGCTTTCGGAACCTGAGATTTGGATGGCGAAACGAAGCCAACAATCGCAGGGATGAGTGCAAGAGGTCTTGTAACGAGAGATGACAAGCTGAGAATGATTGGCGGAGTCAGTGGCTGGCCTGACTTGATTCATGCGCACTCTTTTGTCCCGGCAAGTCCGCAGCGTGCAGTCCTATGAGTTCCAGTAAAGCCTTCAATTTCAATCAAATGTAATGGGTCTCTCATAACTGATATACGAAGCAGGATTAGGTTTCAACTGTCATAGGGAAAAAGTCTGCACACTTATGCCTACGCCATGGCGAGATTTTCCAGTGGAACAAGGTATTTCAATCAATGATAACACAGCAATCAAAGCAGTTATTTCGTCCGTTGTTTGGAAGTCAACCTGTTCGGGGTTGCTACTGGGGCATCGGTCGTGTGGTCCGTTCGCTCTGCCGCGTAAAGCAAGGCAGGGGTTTTGGCGTCCATTTACCTCATTGGTTTCTCAATTTGACACGATCGGAAAATTCTCGTGCTGAGAGTGCGGTCCGTGCACATTCTTTTGTCCATACGGTCATTCTTTGAAAGACCGTAAAAGTGGACCAGCGTTGACTTTTGTTCGGCGTTTCTTCAATTGGGGGCTTTGTGAGCAGGCGATATTATCTCGGTATTTTTGTCATATCTGCGGCAACACTTCTGCTCGAACTTGCTTTGACGCGCGCTCTTTCGGTTGCCCTGTGGTATCACTTCAGTTTTCTGGTAATTTCAACGGCCTTGCTGGGATTCGGTGCTGCTGGCGTGACGCTAACTTTGTGGACTCGTTTGCGCGAGGAACTGCCGCTGGATTTTGCGCTTTCCGCTCTATCGCTGGCGCTTGGCGCCATTACGATCTTCAGTTATTGGTTGATGCAGCATATTCCTTTTGATCCGTTCGGGCTGCTGATTGATCGAAAGCAATTTCTGTTCATGCCGCTGTACTATCTCAACCTCACGTTGCCGTTTTTCTTTTCCGGACTTGTGATTGCGCTCCTTTTTTCACGCGGATCAAATCATGTAAACAGGCTGTATGCTGCAGACTTGCTTGGCGCTGGAATCGGATGCGCCGCAATCTCCGTCGTCATGCCAGCTTTCGGCGGTTCAGGTTCTATCTTGTTCACTGCGATGCTTGCTTTTCTGTCAGCACTGATTTTTGGCTACCCCAAATCGAGGCGGCTCGCCTTGGTTGGTGGAGGGTTGTCCTTAATCATGATTCCTATTGCGCTGGTTGGGGATCACGTGATCCCGATTTCCATCCTCAGTAGCAAGAACCATCCATTGGAGCCGACAGGTGAGAAACCGATTTTCACTGGATGGAGTTCAGTTTCGAAGATTGACGTATACAAACTGCCGTCCGATCAAGAGCGGGGGCGTCCCAAGCCAGGCTTCAGTATCATTGTTGATTCTGGCGCATCCGGAACAGAGATTCCGGACCTCAGCGCCGGTGTACGAAATTACCTTGCGAATTCGAATGACTTCCATGGATCGGGCATTGCGTACATCGGAAAACAGCATCCGAAGGTATTGATCATCGGTTCGGGAGCCGGTCGGGAGGTTTTGGAGGCCCTTACCTTCGGAGCTTCTTCAATAACAGCCGTTGAGATTAATCCCGTGATCACCAAGATCGTCACTCAGGACTTGCAATCGAATTGGGGAGGGTTGTTTGAGCAACCTGAAGTTCATCTGGTGACGGAAGACGGTCGCAGCTTCGTAAATCGTTCTCGCGAGACGTACGACGCGATCATTTCCGTACAGACCATGAGCGATGCTGCGCTCCTCTCGGGCGCCATGAGCCTTTCCGAAACTTATATTCTGACGCGAGAAGCGTTCGACGATTACTACGATCACTTGACTCCGAATGGGGTTTTGATGATGACTCGGGCGCAACATCAGCTTCCCAAGCTGGTCACCACGACGCGCGAAATGTTCGAGCGCCGCGGTTTGGGGAATGGCTCCGATCATATCGTGTCATTTCGCGGTCCGGTGCTCCCGTATGGCCACAAGCGTCTCTTGGATTGCTTTCTGATGAAGAAATCTGCGTGGACTCCCAGCGAAGTTGCCGCGATTGAGGCGCAAATCGGAATCGGAAGGCCACTAATTGAAGGAGGCGACGTCCCTCAGATTTACTACTCGCCGTTTGAGTCAGCTCAACAAGAATCGTCATTCAACCGTCGACTTTATCAGCTGGCGAAAACGCGCGACTTACAAGCGATGTACCGTGCTAGTGGGGAACTGCTAGCGCCTTCGACTGATGATCAACCATTTTTTAATCAGCGAATCCGCTGGGCCACGTTGCGCCCCAGCACTTTCCGAGATGTGTTCTCTGCCGGAAAGAAGGCCAATGTGGATTTGCAGCCGATACCAGAAGTTTCTTTAGCTATCCTTCTCATTCAGTCAATCGGGATTGGGGCAATTCTTATCTTGATCCCACTCTTTCGGTTATCGCGGAACGGCCTTCGAGTATCGAATCGCTGGACATTTCTTACGTATTTCGGAGCACTGGGATTGGGTTTCATCATGGTCGAGTTGGCATTGCTTCAACGATTTACTCTGTTTCTGGGCCAGCCCGTTTATACGCTCGCGGCTGTATTGGCCGGGCTCTTGTTATCCTGCGGTGCTGGATCCTACGCCACGGCACACTTCCATGGGATCTCTCGCGGGTCGCTACTTCGCGTCTTTGCCCTGATCTTGAGTGCGATCGCTGCAACCATCCTGTTCACTCCCTATGTGTTCTCGATGGCCCTTGGCCTCGAATTGCCATGGCGATTGGCGATCTCGCTTGTACTAATCGCGCCGCTCGGATTTCTCCTTGGAATGCCTTTTCCGAACGGCCTTCGCATCGTTGCTGAGGAAGCGCCCGAGCTTGTCCCCTGGGCTTGGGGCGTGAACGGTTTCTTCACTGTGATCGGCTCGGTCTTAGCCATAGTCTTGGCGATGGCTTTTGGTTTCCGTATCGTCTTAATCGTCGCTGCCAGCTGCTATATAATTGCGCTAGGTGCCATCCTACTTCCGAGCACAGCGGGGTTCGCGTTCCGCAAACGAGACTTGGTCCTCGGAGAAATCAGCCAGGTTGGAGCTCATGGCGATTAGTAATGTGAATGGAATTCCTGGACTGGCAATCCGCGAAAAGCATATGCCTATTACCAGCCTCGAAGACAGCTGATAATCCTCGCGAGCCGCAAGAACGTGGCGAGTTGCACGCGCCAATCGGAAGCGGCAAAGGATTCGCCGACGATATCCCAATCGATTTGCGCGTTATTTCTTGAGAGCCACGACCTGCATGACCCACCAGCCGCCGTTGACTGGGGCACTTGCCGAGTAGCTCCCGGCGGCTGTCACCAACTCATCTTCTACGATATCGGCATCTGCGGTAATCATTCTGCTTGTAAATCCTGGTCCAGGCCCCGATGTCACGTGCTGTATGTAGTTGCCCGCCACGAGTAGGTCGCCAGCGCTGGTCGTGGTCACTGAGACGGTGTCCGCGCCGTTTGTGCTCGATGCGCCCGCGCCCGCGTCGATCGGATTCACAAGATTCGCTCCTGCGTACTCAAGAATCCGCAGATCGGGATAGGCCGCGGCACTGTTGAAGACAACCTGAACTGTGTTTGCGTTCGCCGGCGCCGAGGCAATGTTCTTTGCGTAATAGATCGATTGTGTTGTATTGCTGCCTTGCTTGGTAGGCCCAACCGCAAGAACGTACGAGTTACCGCTGGAATCGGTTACGGTCTGTATAGCTGAGGAGGTATCGTTCCATCCTATTATAACGATGTTAACATCGCCGGCCATTTGAGCAGCTGAGAACGGGACGGAGGCCGTTGTCGTAGTGCTCTGGGGTGAGGCACTCGCACCTTGGACGAAAGTGATGTTTGTTGCGACTGCCAGGGTGATAGCACTTGAAGTGTTCGAGTACGAGCTGAGGTTTCCAGCAGCGTCCGTTGCGCGAACTCGATAGCTGTAAGATGTCGAAGCCATCAATCCGGTGGCACTATAGGTTAAGACTGTTCCCGCCAAGCTCGCGATCTGCACGAAGCTAGTGCAACCTGATCCCTGGCACTGCTCCACGAAGTATCCGGTGACTCCAACATTATCGGTGGAAGCGGTCCAGGAAAGATTGATCTGAGCCGTGCTGATTGCAGTGGCGTTCAGACCGGAGGGCGCAGTGGGTGGAGTGGTATCGGCTAGAGTGTTGGCAGAAGCGACGTTCGAGTAAGAACTCAAATTGCCGGCGGCATCAGTCGCACGAACGCGATAATTGTAAGCAGTAGAGGGCGCCAAACCAGTGTCGCTGTACGAAGTGCCGCTGGGAGTGGCGATCTGTACGAAGTTGGTGCAGGATGAGCCGGAGCAGCGTTCCACTTTGTATCCGGTGACTCCAACATTATCGGTGGAAGCGGTCCAGGAAAGATTGATCTGAGCCGTGCTGACTGCAGTGGCGCTCAGACTGGAGGGCGCAGTGGGAGGAGTCGTATCGCCTGAAGTGGTAGTGGAAGCGACGTTCGAGTAAGGGCTCAAATTGCCGGCAGCATCAGTCGCACGGACACGGTAGCTATAGGACGTCGAGACCGTCAATCCGGTGGCGCTATAGGTTAAGACTGTTCCCGCCAAGCTCGCGATCTGCACGAAATTGGTGCAGCCTGATCCCTGGCACTGCTCCACGAAGTATCCGGTGACTCCGACATTATCGGTGGAAGCGGTCCAGGAAAGATTGATCTGAGCCGCGCTGACTGCAGTGGCGCTCAGACTGGAGGGCGCAGTGGGTGGAGTGGTATCGGCTAGAGTGTTAGCAGAAGCGACGTTCGAGTAAGAACTCAAATTGCCGGCGGCATCAGTCGCACGAACGCGATAACTGTAAGCAGTAGAGGGCGCCAAACCAGTGTCGTTGTACGTAGTGCCGCTGGGAGTGGCGATCTGAACGAAGTTGGTGCAGGATGAGCCGGAGCAGCGTTCCACTTTGTATCCGGCGACTCCGACATTGTCGGAGGAAGCGGTCCAGGAAAGATTGATCTGAGCACTACTGATTGCGGTGGCACCCACATTCGAAGGCGCGGTAGGCGGCTGCGTATCACTCGAGCTAGCTTGACGGAAAGCTGCTGCGTCCATCACCCACCATCCGGACTGAGAGAGCGGAGCGCTCGCTGAATACGTTCCTGTGCTCGTCAATAATTCATCTTCCAGAATGTCCGCGTTTGGTTGAGTGATCATGCGGGTCGTAAAACCGGGCCCGGATCCCGAGGTGCTGTGTTCAATATAGTTTGCAGAAACGATGATATCGTTCGCGTTGGTCGTCGTGAGGGAAGTGGTGCTGTTGGGACTTGTGCCGGTCGAACCTCCTCCGACATCCAAAGGATTCGCGGCATCGGCGCCGGCATACTCCACAATTCTGATATCGGGGTAAGAAGCCGCGACGTTAAAGGCCACTGTCACTGTGTTAGTGTTTTCGACTTGTGCCGTGATGTTCTTTGCGAAATAGATGGCTTCGGTCACATTGCCAGTGAATTTGGTTGGACCAGCCGCCAACGTGTAGGTATTTCCAGCGGTATCGGTGACCGAGCTTATCTGAGCAGTCGTGTCATTCCATGCAATAGCCACCACGTTCAGATCGCCATTGGTTTGAAGCGCGGGGTACGTCCCTGTCATCGAGGCAAGGCTCGCTTGGGGATCGTTGTACGCTCCTTGTACAAAGCGGATGCCGGAACTGCTCGACCCACCCGTAATCGTCAGAGCAAGGGGAATTGAGTAGTTTATGCCGCTGCTCGATCCGAGGATGGTCAGTGTATAGGCGCCAGAAGCGGCTGACGTGGTCGTGGAGACGTTGAAAGTCGACTGCCCCGATGTGGAGATTGTGGCAGGACTGAAGCTCGGAGTCGTGCCTGGTGGTGATCCACTGGAACTGAGCGCAACCACACCATTGAAATCGGGTGCAGCTGTTACAGTCAGTGTATAGCTCGCGACGCTGCCTGCAGCGACGATTTGGGCACTAGGGGATGCGGAAACGGAAAACAACGGTAAAACCGTAATCGCGCGCGTGGGAGGATTGGGATCTGTGCGACCTGCGGAATCAGTCACAGTAAGAGAGATGGTATATGTTCCAGGATTTGCAAAAGTGATATTGCCAGGATTTTGAGCCGAGCTCGTGCTTTGGCTACCTCCAGGGAAAGTCCAATAGTACGACGCTATGTTCCCGCTGGAAGCGGTTCCTGTTCCGCTGAAGTTTACGGATTGTCCCACTCCAATTGTAATATTTGAAGACGGGCTAGTGATGTTCCCAGAAGGGGGCACGCCGGGATTGGGCATCAGCTGTATGAATTGGGCGATGGAGGGGACACCCGAAGCATTTAGAATAAACAGAAGATAATACCCGGGGGGAGCGATATTGCCATTGGGGGGCGAGATCAGATTAAGCACACCGCTTCCGGGAGTGAAAGAAAGACCGACCATCCGCTGGTCCATATCAAAGGAGTGGGTTACGGAGCCTGCACGAATAAGTACGGCGGAGGAAATGGTAGCCGCGTCTGGGCTTTGCAACGTAAAAGCCGAACCGTAGCCGAGGACTGTAGAGCTGACACTTGAGATAACCGGCCGCGCAGCGAGCTGACCGCTGGCGTTGAACAGATAGGCGGGCGAATAAATCTCCATGTGAGGCTCGTAGGTACCTCGGGAGGGATTTCCGCCAGTCAACAAGACAGTGGCATCCGGAAGTAGCAAGGCGTTGGAATGATAGAGGCGAGGATAAACATTGGCGCCGCCCGAAGTCCTCGCTCCTGTTACCGAATCAAACAGATCCGCATTGAGGCTAGCCGTGGTAGCGTCTTCGTCGTTAATAGAGCCGCCGGTCGTGAGGATCTTTCCGTTGGGAAGAAGCGTAGCGTTCATCTCAATTCGCGCCTGCGACATGGAAGTTGCATACACCCACGCCGGATTGGCAGCCGAAAGGTCGATAATTTCCGTCGTTTGCGTTGCGGGATTGCCGCCGCCAAAGATCATTACGCGAGGCTTATAGTTGTTGGCCGGAGTTAAAGGCATCAGAACTGAGCTGCCGTAAGTGCGCGTGCCGCTATAGTTTGTGTTGGCAACATTGAGCGTCCAGGTGTGTGTGGATGGATTGAAGAGGTTGGAGCCGGTTGTAGATCCCGAATAGAACACGTTTCCATTCGGAAGCTGGTGCATCCGCGGGTAGAGAGGCGGGGTCCAAGGAGCTGCATATGGCTGGCTCCACCCCGCACCCGGCGTGTAAAATTCTACGGTATTGTTTGTCCCCCCCGTTGCATTCAAGCCAGAAAAAACCATGACCTGCCCGTTGCCAAGAACCGTAGCAGTGGGATACCAGCGACCATCTGCCATTTGCTGACCATCTGTAAACAAGCCCGTCACGGGGTTGAACAACGAACTATTGGGAGATCCGAAGAAGGGATCGTATTGAAGCGTGCCTCCTATTACAAAAGGTCTGCCGTCGGGTAAAACGATCATGCCATTACAAAACATATCGAAATCGACGGGCATCGTGGTAATGGTATCGGTGCCTGGATTCCAAATAGCCGCTGCCCAATTAGTGTTCACAGGGTAATTTCCAGAGCCAGACACAATAAGGACTTGTCCGTTGTACATGAGTGCAACGTGGACAGGATTTATAGGTATTGTCGTCGGCAATGTTTGCCACTGCCCCGTGACATTGGCTTGCGCGTAGGACGATGTTGCAGATGCTCCCATCACCAAGACGGCAACTATGAGCCCCACCATTAGGGACAGCGAGAGGTTCTGAAGAGACACAGATTTAGTACCAGGCTTGACGAGATGCGTTGGGGCCTGCCGTTGCATGAGGTGCCTCCTCACGGCTCGCTTTGGTTCGATGGGTTGAATATCTTCGGATCGAATGGGACACACTACGCCGCGCTCTGGGGGAGTATTGCAATCGTGCTGCCGAATAATAAAACCATTATTATCAGCCACTTACGATTGGGAGCGGCACTGAAGTTGCCGCTATAAGGAAAAAGAATTCACTCCTATGGTTCCGCAGACAGCTCAGAAGTTCCACGGTTCTATCGATGTAGCCAGAGGACTGCATCTCCGCTGAAAGGAGCGGAGAAGAATTTGCTTGTGCCTGTACTCATCAAGCCTGTTCTGACAATTTCATGCGTTGTCGGATTAAACCATTCGTACACGTACGTTCCGGCCATAGTAAGGAGTGTGAAATTGCCGGAGGTGCTGTAGACGAGGTATTGCGAGCCGGGGTTCGCCAGACAGAACCCACTGGTTGAAAGTGAATCATTGGGCGCCATCTTGATCAAGTCGATCTTATTCCCATAAGTGAGAAGGTCGGTTAAGGCGTTACGGATGGGGTCCCATTGAGGATCCACGGTTGTGCACTGTTGATTCGAACAAGGGGGGCCTGGATTGTTGTTATAGCCAGGAAACGAGTTGCGGGGAGCTTCGACCAAGTATTGATCCATGAACAGCACACTGTTGCCGCGAGTAAAATTCTCCCAGGCCCAGGCCTGCGTGCCACATATACCGCAATCATGATCGGTGTCATTGATGACTACCTTGCAGTTGGGCGACAAAGGGTTCGTCGCGCCGCCGTTCCCAGTGCGGGTTGGACATTGCCCGGTGGCATCGGTGGGTATGTTGAGTCCTCCTCCACCGAAGGCTGGCGATACCCAATCTGCACGGCTGTTATAGAGCTTCTGGTCGGTGCCTCCTTTGAATTGGAATCCCATTCCGACCGGATGCTGCTTGGGCTTAGTCGCTTCGTAGTTCTTGACCTCAGTGATGACGCTTGCCTCCCAACTATCGGAATAGGGTGAGCCGGATTCGTTGGAGATGTTGTAGAGAACGTTGTCCAAGTCATTCACAGCGTCGATGAGTTTGTGAATGTAGTTCTTCTCGTAAGTCCACACCCGGGTGGGGATTTGGGAATTGTTGGTCGGGCAAGCATCGGGGCAGTTTACTCCATTGATATTATTGATGATCTCGAAGGGATTACCGTCGGCTGCGTTGACGTTGAACTGAAAATCATAGCTGTTGAACAAATAAATGGAGACGTAAATGCCATTCTGTCCTGCTTGAATAGCGCGTGCGCGTATGCGATCGAAGTAGGCTTGATTCAGTTGCGTGAAATCAAACTTCAGTCCACTGTCGTTTGCAAAACCCGGTCCGGTCCTCATCCATGGGTAGGGAGGAGCGCTAAATTGAATCGGGGCATTATTCACGGTTCCCGTATTCGAGAACCACCAAGGCCAGAGCTGCATCAGATTGTAATGGTGTTCCGCCATGAAGCTGATATAGGAGTTGTAGTCAAACTTTGCGGGAGCAGGCGTTCCCTGGTCTTGCAGAGTGGCCCACGTGTGGGATCCAGCGAGAAGGATGGCGTGAACGCCATCGCTGGTGAAATACCGCGGGTTTACCGTTGATACTCGCAGTAAACCCGCAGGTTGACTCTTCGGCTGTGCTGGAATAATTGGAGAACGATTTTGCTGGCAGCCCATCAGAAGGACTATCAGAAGCGCAAGAATTCCTTGCGATATCGCCTGACATGCATTCTTTCCCGCAAGATGCGGAAGACAACGGGGCCATACGCGATTTCTCCGGGTCAGCACGTTTGTATGAATATTATTCCTTGATCCAAAGATGTCAAATGCGGTGGTTCAGAGATGGAAGCGTTTTGCTGACGTGAATAAGGATGTCAATCGAGTTGCCATTGTGCGAAGGCGTCGTTGAAAACCATGACCTAGCCTTCATTGTTTGTGACTAAAATTTTACGCCCTCCATCGGCGTTCGTGTTTTGGAGAAACTCCATAGAATCACCCTCAGACTTCATCTCCGACATCAAATGTTTTAGGATTTCCGAGTCTTCCGCCCCGCTATAACGTGGGTCGAGAATGAAACCCAAGAATGCAGGAGACCTCAGGCCTGATATGCTTCCTTCAAGCGTGTTGCCGATCGGCGGCGCGTGTCGACGAGTTTGAAACCGGTGGACCTGGAATTTACTGAGTATTTTCATTTGAGTTGGGCGATTTGTTGTTTGTTGAACGTCTTGATACGGCTGATTGGCGATTGACTACGCGCTGCAGCCGATGTTATACGGGACAGTTTCTCGTCGAAGACGACAAAATTCGTTATGACCTCGAATTGAAAATATGAGCGGTCTTTCGCGACCTATGGCAAAGGGAAAATCACCGGGAGCCCGGCCTTCGGCTCTCCTCACACTTGTTGCATTGCCTCTGTGCCTCATCACGGCTTTCATTTTTTATACTTGCTGCCTGGATCACGTTATCACTGCAATGTACAAAGGAGAATCACTACCCGTTCTGAACGGGCTGATTCACAATACTGACAACACTCCACTGTCTTACTATCTGACACGCTCGCACCTGTTTTTCTCGCGTCTAATCGTGATCTATATCGCCACACATCTGTTCATTGCGGCTGCGATTTCTCACGATTATATGAGGAGCGTTTTTATCAACTTTTTCACAACACCCAGCTCGGCTTTGAACCTTGCAGTCTTCCGGATAGCAGTTACGGCCACCATTTTGCTGGACTTTGACCCTTCCACAGCAATATGGTTCAGCAATCTCCCCCGCCAGCTGCAGTTTGCCCCATTCGGTATGAGGTGGCTGTTGCCTCACCTCCCGATCTTTAAGTCTCTGGCAATTGGTGCAGAAATCTTGTTTGTTGTTGTGTGCATTACAAGCCTCGTTGGGCTGTTTACGCGAGCTTCGACGCTGCTGGCCCTAATTCTTTCGCTCTACGTACTAGGAATTACACAGTTCTACGGAAAGGTTAGTCACGATCACCATTTGGTGTGGTTTCTGGCGATTCTAGCAGTTAGCCGATGTGGCGATTCCCTATCTCTGGATGCGATTCTCGTGGCTATCAAGCGAGCGGATAGGAAAGAAGTCCCTGAGCGACCCTCGATATCGATCATGTACTCCCTCCCTCTGCGTTTTGCCTGTCTGCTATTGGGAATCATTTATTTTTTTCCGGGATTTTGGAAGATTTGGAGTTGCGGATTCGATTGGGCCTTGTCCGAAAATATTAAGTTCCAAATGTATTCCAAGTGGATGGAATTCAACGGCTGGACTCCTTTTTTTCGGCTGGACTTGCATCCTTGGTTGTACAAGATCGGCGCGCTAAGCACCCTCACTTTCGAGACTTCATTCATTTTTCTCATCCTCTTTCCGCGGCTTCGGGCGTTAGCCGCTGCCGGCGGCGTAGCATTTCACTCAGCCAGTGCCTTGTTCATGCGGATTTTTTTTTATGACCTCTTGATATGTTATGTTGCTCTTTTTGATGTCGACTACTGGTTCCAGAAATTGGGTCGTTGGCTATTTCCCGACAAATTGACCCTCTATTATGATGAGAATTCTCATTTTTGGCGGCGGGCGGCTGCCGTAATAGTAGTGCTCGACATCTTAGACCGTATCACCTTGGCCAGTATGGTCGATACGGTAGATACAGCGCGACAAGCGGTCCTGCAGCTTGATCATCGATCCACGGGTGAAATCATGCACGCCGTGTGCGGCGACCGGACTTGGGTTGGTTTTGCGGCATACCGCGCCCTGGCGACTCGTGTGCCGATGCTCTGGCCGATTGTGCCCCTTCTCTATTTGGTTCCAATCAAAGTCGTCGGAACCGAGTTGTACCGCCGAATTGCGGACTTGCGAACCTGCAGCATTCCACAGAGAACGCCTCAGCCTGTTTATACGACGATGAGCCACCGAAGAGGGATTGCACCGGTCGTAATTGTTGGCGTTTTTCTGCTGGTAGTAAACGTCTATGCGGGCGGACGGAGGATTGTGAGCGGCTGGCCCTTTGCGTGTTATCCATTGTTTGACCTCATTCAGAGAGACGAGATCGATTCTTTACAAGTAGAGGCACTCGACGCAACAGGCGAAGAGATCCGTTCGGGCGCGCCTGATCTCAGTGAAAAATTTATGGGTCAGAGATTTCGCGGCTTGCTTGAGAATCTTCTTCGGATGCGGACCCCTGGCGAATCGGCTGACCGCCTGCAGGCTCTCTGGAAGCTTTATGTTCAAGAAGATCCGCGCCTAGAGAAAGCTACGGTCGTACGCTTTTACCGAGTGACGCTCTGTACTATCCCGGAACGTCGGCACCTGAACCCGGTCAAGACCCAACTGGTTTTCGAGATGAAACTCTGATTCCGCATTTTGCAGACCAGAGCGCACATCGCCACTTCAAAGAAATACTGGCGACCGATTGGCAGTAGCCACTTTATTGCAGCCCTGCACTTCCCCAACACGGCGCGTGTCAACGACCGTAAGGCACAAGTTCACGGAATTTAGTTAGTTTTTTCATGTTAGTCGGACTAGTTTGTTGATTCACGCCTCGGTGGGGTCGGCGAGAGGTCATGGAGCGCTTCGCACGAAGCGTTCCGGATGAAGTTGATAGGCAGCCTCGAGTACTTGCTGGCGATGTTGAAGAACTCGGTGTGTCTGGTTGGTGTTAGTAACGCCGTGGCCGCGAGTGCCTCGTAAGCGTCCGAAGCTGGCCGTCTTGACGGTGGATTACGTTAACGAAGCGAGTTCTGAGGCTAGGTTCCAGGGTAGGAGATCGTCGATGCGGTTGACGGGGTGGTCGGCGATGCGGGTGAGCACGTCGCGCAGGTAGGCTTCGGGGTCGATGTCATTCAGCTTCGCGGTGCCGATGAGGCTGTAGATTGCGGCGGCGCGCTCACCACCGGTGTCCGATCCGGCGAACAAGTAGTTCTTGCGGCCCAGGGCCACCACGCGCAAGGCTCGTTCCGCTGCGTTGTTGTCGATCTCGATGCTGCCATCTTCCAGGTAGCGCAGCAACGCTTCCCAACGGCCCAGCGCATAGCCAACAGCGAGCGCGGTGTCTGATTTTCTCGATAGTTTACCTAGCGTGGCTTCCAGCCATTGCTTCAACGATTCCAGCAGCGGCCGTGCTCGGTCGTTGCGGACCTCGCGCCGCTCCTCGGGTGAGCGCCCGCGAATTTCTTTTTCGATGGCATACAGTGCGCCGATGCGTTCTAGCGCTTCCGTCGCGATCGGCGATTTGTGGGCCGCTACCAAATCGTAGAATTTTCTGCGCACGTGCGCCCAGCAGGCCGCTTCCCGAATGCGTCCGGCTTCGTAGATCTGCTCGAACCCCGCGTAGCCATCGGCCTGCAGCGTGCCAGTGAACTTGCTCAGGTGCGCTCGCGGATGTTCTCCTTTGCGATCCGGCGTGTAGGCGAACCACACCGCCGCAGGTGTTGCGTTTCCCGCGGGACGATCATCGCGAACGTAAGTCCACAGCCGGCCCGTTTTTGTTTTGCCGTTGCCCGGCGCCAGCACCGGAACCGGCGTGTCATCGGCGTGCAGCTTCGTCGCGCTCATCACGTGGCGACGTAGCGCTTCCACCAGCGGCGCGAGTAACGCGCTCGTTCCTCCCACCCAGTCCGCCAAGGTCGAGCGTTCCAGTTCCACGCCTTCGCGCGCGTAGATTTCCGACTGGCGATACAACGGCAAGTGGTCGCAGTATTTCGAGACCAGAACATGCGCCAGAAGTCCCGGACCAGCAACGCCTCGTTCGATGGGCCGGCTCGGTGCTTCCGCTTGTACGATGCGTTCACAGCACGCGCAGGCCAGCTTCGGACGCACTTGCCGGATCACCTTGAATCGCGCCGGTACGTACTCCAGGATTTCTGAAACATCTTCGCCGAGATGCTTCAGTTCCCCGCCGCAGTCCGGACAGGCTTTCTGTTTCGGCGGATACTTCCGCACTTCGCGCGGCAGATGCTCTGGCAGCGGACGCCGCGCGGGTTTTGCTGCATTCGTTGCGGGTGCGGCAACAGATGGCGCTTGTAAAGGCGCAGCGTTCTCCGCTTGCGTAGCTTCCAGTTCGTCGAGCCGTAGCTCCAATTGCTCGATCTCGCGGTCCAGCTTTTCCGATTTGCGGCCGAACTGCAGCCGCCGCAGCTTGGCGATCAACAGCTTCAAGTGTTCGATTTCGGCGTCGCGCGAAAGCAGTTGTTCGTCTTTCGACAGGAGTTGTGCACGCTGCGAGTGGATTTCTGTGTGCTGCGAGAAGATGAGGGCTTTTAATTCGTTGGAATTCAGTGCGTCGAGATCGGGAAGCGTGTGGTTCGCAGCAACCATTGCCGCGAATCTAGCAGAGTTTCTTTACAGCAAAATTAAAATCCACAAGAAAACAAAACCATTTTGCTCACACCGCCATCTGCGGAGCGTAACTGCGCACTGGCCGCCGCCAGTCGATCCCTTCCAGCAGCATCGACAACTGCGCTGGCGTCAGTGACACCGTTCCATTCGCCGCTTGCGGCCACGTGAATCTTCCGCGCTCCAGTCTCTTCGCGAACAAGCACAGCCCATCGCCGTCCCACCACAGTAGCTTGATCAGATCCCCACGCTTTCCACGAAACACGAACACTTGCCCCGAAAACGGATTTTCCGCGAGCGCTGTCTGCACCACCCCGGAGAGCCCCACAAATCCCCGCCGCATATCCGTCACTCCCGCTACGATCCAAATGCGCGTCCCCGCCGCCAGCCCGATCATCCGGCCAAACACTCGATCGCGGCGCGCAACGCTTCCACATCCACGGCTCCAGCAATGCGCAGAGTTCCTTTCGGGAGTTGGATCTCTATCGTTCCCGATCGCCAAGCGATTCCGTCACTTTCTGTTTCTCTCACGGACCGCTCATCGGTGACCTTCACGGGCAGAAGTTTCGTGTTCGTGCTGCTTCCCAGCCGCCCTTCGCGATACAGTTTCCGCCAGTGGAATACCTGATTCGCGTTCACATCGTGACGCCGTGCCACTCGCGACACCGATGCCCCAGGCTGCAAGGTCGCTTCCACGATCTTGCGTCGCTCCTCCACACTCCGCCGCCGCTTCTTCGCCCCTGCTACCCTCACACTGACTAGCTCATTCGATGTGTCCACGATGCCCCTTCGTGGACACAAACAAAAGTGCCCACAAAGGCCATCTTGCTCGACTACTCCCACATCGCATAGACGGTTAAAATCGGACGCTTACCGAATTGGCGCGGTGCGACTATGAGAGGTCACACCGCGCTTTTTTTTGGAAGCTACAGGCGAAACCAAGTTTGCTCGGTCGAATGAGCCGACGCCGTCGTCTAATGCGCTAGCACAAAGGCGGTCTGATCGCGTTGATGCTCCACCCGCCGCTGGATACAAACCCACGACCGGAATCCTCGCTCGACATACTAGTTGTGGCTAAGAGGCACCTCGTGCTGACTTGCCCATTCCAACCAATGCTGGCGGTATTTAGACTCGTGCTCCTCGTACTCGCTGGGGCTCGGGCCCCATTGCAGTTCGCCAGTGGCTGCAGCGAGACCACGAATTGCGTAGTAGCGGACGTCGATGCTTTGGTCATTCAAGGCTTCAGTTAGTGCACCGATGGAAGAGGGAGACGCAATATGCCAGAGGGCTTGCGCCGAAGCGAGTCTCACTTGTGGATCAGACGAGTGCAGCGATTGTGCCAGTGTAGGCGCAGCACTTTCGTTCTTGAGACGTTGACTGATGACATAGAGGAGGACTGCTTTTTCGGTTGGAGATACACCATCGGCCGCCAATGCGTCGCACACGTCGCCAAGTTCGGAAATATCATTTCTGGAAATCAATTCAGCCTGTACTCTGCGATGTAATTCTGGATCGGCGGTGCTCCGCAGACCCACGAGTAGATCATTCAGAAACAATGTGTTGCCCTCAGGGATAACAAAGGACTGAGTAAGAACCTCCCATTTGTCACTCGGGGACGCGTTGGCAGAAGCGATTACGGCACCGAGCTCAGCAAAAACCAGTGCCGTTACGTCGCCATGAAATTCGCTCGGCACAGCTCGCAAGGCTGGAAAATCTGGGTAATACGGATTTGTTGGTTTGTAGACAGTTCCTGATTTCTTCAGAAAAAGCAAACGCGCGCCTGACTTCACAGGCCTATAGCCAGTCGCGGTATTCGGGAGTACGAATTCTAAGCTAAATCGCTCCGGGCAAGAGTCTACCAGACAGTAAAGCGTAACAATCTTTGCGCTGTAGCGCTCCGCTGGAATGGCAATACCACCGAGGCTAATGCCCGCAAGACCCTCTGATTTGATCGCGCTGACATCAGCCACCACCACGACATCCGATTGGCTCACGAGTTCAGACATGCGCAGCGAAGGCAGCCCCGTGCCCAGACAGATGCGAGCTGCGCACAATGAGGCGACTGCGATTGCGATCATCAAATACTTGCACGATCTCATCCTGGTATGCCTCTCTTTCTTTCGGCACCCCGCACTATTGCGGTGGCTTCGCTGGGGTAACCACATTTTCATGGGTACCGTGGTCAATCCAATACGTCAAATTGTCACTCTGCACAAACACTCCCGCTCCAGGCGTGAAGCCATTTCCAACCTAGATACTTTGAGAGGCTTGCCTGAACATTGTGGCACCCGAAGGGGGATTATTGTAGGTTGGGGTGGGAGAGGGTGGCGTAGGAGAGTAGTTAATTAACGGCGGCTGCAGCAAATCCAAGAGCGGGCCTGTACTGCCCCCGCTGGCGTTGATGGCGCCGCAGCAAGTGGCCCAATTACTGCCGTTTAGATTCTGCGCTGTCCCGACAACCTCATTCCAAAGGATATCTTGGGGAACCAGGACATCTAAATTATCGTGAAGGTCATAGCCTATGACAGTAGCGTAGCCGTACTGTGAATCCGAACTTGTGTTACTGACTGTGGGGTTAGAAACAAGCCTCCAGGGGGTTCTAACCGTCAGACAGAACGGACTCGAGGCTATTCCGGACACAGTGACTGTGACACATGTGTCATCTTGGGTTGCGCTGAAGTGCGACCCGGAAGGAGTAACTGTGGTCGTCGCACCAGAAGTTGTCGAAAGGTTAATTCGAGTTGAGCCCGAGGTCACCGACCATGTGCCTGCCCCTGCGCTTGAGGTCAGCGTCACCGACGTAGGGTAAGCCGATGGACTCTGGCCATTGAAATACCAAACTGTGTCTGGACCAGAAATAGTCGGCGCGTCAACACGGCTACTTCCGCCCCGAGAAAAGAATGTTCCAGCCTTGCTACAGTGGACGAGTCCATCCCAAGTGAACGGATAAGTAACCCCTGGGCTTGCTACGATGCTTTGGTTGTTTGAGACGCTAATAAAGCAGGACGGACACTGAGACGGACCGTAAACCCATCCGCCAGTCGTAGATAACATATTATAGGCCTGCCCCTGATGAGTAACGCCATTCAGGCTGCATCCGGCTGACGGTTGTATTACCGCATAACCCTGAATTGTCGCTGATGTGTAGATGGTTGTCCCTGAAACGCTGACACTTGCGTATGCTTCATATTCAGGAGTCATCGAAAGGCCACAGCCCTGCCCATAGGCACAGCTATAGTTGAACGCAAGTGCCACCAAGCAAAGAAGGTAAGGCGCAGCGCGTCTCATTGGCCACCCGTATGCATATTCATGTGCTTTTTTTCCGATTGCACGAACGCATCAAGTTGAGTCATGGCCCCCGGTGTCAAACGCAGCTTCAGTGTGTCGCGTGTAGACTGGACAAGTCCATCCAGTTGGCGGAGAAAACCGGCTGTATCGGGGACCTCGTCGCGCGCCGTCGCCCTTTCTGCAGCCTGATTGTACTGGCCCACGAGGGCATCATGTTGCATTCTGAATTCAGTGAGAATCTCTACCATTACTCCTAGGTCGCCGTCTTTAAGACCGATCTTATTCAAATGCGCCCGTTGGCACTTCTGATCCTCATCCGTCGGAGCTTGCCGCGTTGAAACCGTCACGAAGTATAAACGATAAGCAGTCGAGTCAGGGATGAGTTCAGGGTGTACAGCTCCGTCGATTACGGCGGAAGTCGCCCCATGTTGGTGAGGGGTTATCGAGTTCTGGGCTTGGACTGACGAAGCTAGGCCACAGAGGGCAGCAATCGTAAGAATAAGCACTAAGCGGGCCATATGTGGCCTCCACTGAGGAGCCTCACGGCGTGGCGAACCTCTGATCGACCGATATTCTGCTGCTGCGGCTACGATGTCAAACTATTTGTTATCGAAAGTTGATAATACGATGTCAGAAATGAACGAATATTCAAGTTACCGCTGCCGAACCTGATCTGGCTGAGACCGGGGCGTAAATCCACTAACCGTAGGCCCGCCCGGGATGACGCAGCCTCAGACTTCATCAACCGCTTCAATCTCTGCGGGTGTCGGAGGGCAGACCCGAGAGGCCGGCGAAATTCTAGATGGAAATGCGGGCTAGTCGCGGATGACGGAGACTTTGGCGGCGGGGACTTCCAGGCGCATCATGCGGTGATTTGCGTCGAGGAAGAGGTCGACTTCGAGGTCGGTTGTTGTGACGCGAAAGCCTTCGTAGGATTTTCCACCGACGCTCGCGGAACCTGTGGCCTCGGCGGTGATGGTACCGGGCATGAGTTCCTGGGGGATGAAGACAGGGAACGTTTGCGCGCCGCGTTTGGACCAGTCATAGACGCGAGCTAGAACGGCGTACTGGTGATAGAGGTTGTTGTCGAGGACGGCGATGATGGGAGTTCCGAACGTGAAGGTCTGATCGTAGGGATGAGCGCCCTGCATTTGCAGAGTCATTTTCGCGATACCGTTTACGAAGAGGACGTTCGCGCTGTTGGTTGTTTCCGCTTGCGAGGTCCATTCGTAGCTGACGGGGGCGCCATCGGGCAGAAGCGTAAGCGAGCCCGAAACTTTGCTGGCGGCGCTTTGTGCAGGCTTGATGTCGGCGTTGCCCTTGGCGAGCCAGCCGCCGGCAGAGGGCGAGATTTCGAATTCTTCATGGCCAACGGTTTGTCCATCGAGCTTGATGGTGAGCTTGCCTTTGTCTTCGGCGAAGACGCCTGCGGCAGCCGGAGGGACATTCTTTTTTTGAGCGGCAAGGCCCGCGGTGGCACACGCAAGAATCAGAGCGACGCTCAGGGAGAGAGAGAATCTGGGCCAAGGGCCTGAAAGTTTTTTATTCATGAAATCCCCCTTCGCAGCAGCCGGCGAAGTGCGACGTAAAATTTGCGGAGAAAGAATCTCCGCTGCTTATTCTAACGAAGGCTAGTCAGGAATTTGGTTTTTCGACGACGAGATGTGCTTCGCTGCCACCTGCCACAACAATGCCGCGGCCGAGGATCTCCGCTACGACCTGGGTGGGGTCGCCGGAGCTGTCTACACGATGATCAGCGAGTTGATAGGACGGAAGGCGCTGCGCGTGGAGTGCGCGAAAGCTGGACTCATCGCGAAAGAGTGGGCGGCCGGTCATGGTCATGCAGCGGGAAAGTAGAAGCTCGATCGGCGAATCGAGCCACAGTACGGGAACGCCCGCGTTTCGCAGAAATTCCGGGCAGCCGGGTTGAGCGTAAGTGCCGCCGCCCAGCGCAAGTACAGTGGCTTCTCTTAGCTCGGACGCGCGACCCAGAGCGGCGCGCAATTGATCCGCTTCGATCTGGCGAAAGGCGGGTTCGCCGAAGCGTTCGAATAGCTGGGGAATGGCGAGGCCGGCGGATTGCTCGATGCGTTCATCCAAATCAACAAAATGCCACGCCAACTGGCGCGCGAGCAGAGTGCCGACAGTGGTCTTGCCGGAACCCATAAAACCGGCAAGGCAAATCACTTGAGAGCGGGGCGTGGAGACGCGCAAAGGGGGCGGTTGAGTCACTGGTCAATGTAAAGTGCGGCCACAAATGGCCGGATCATCCGAAGCGCAAAGAAATTAATCGCGCTTCATGATGCGGATTGTACCACTGTAGGAGGAGAGTTCGACTTTGGCGAGGCCTTGGCCAACGGTGCCGACGAGCCCATGCACAAACTTTGAGGGGAGATGCTTCGCGCCGTGAGAATCGGGCTTGAGAAAAGCATTCGCTTGATTGTCGACAACTCCAGTGGCGGTCTGCGCCTTCAAGTCAAAAGAATCGGTGCTGGAGAAGCGCACTTCCACCAAGCCGCGGCCACTCTTCATGGAATAGAGGCCGGTGCGGACAAAGTCTCCATCGAAAAGAACGTTTCCCGTCGTGGTCATCAAGTTGACGTTGTTCAGCTGGGGTTGAAGGATCTGCGCGTTGCCGCCGATGGAGCTGAAGTCGAGCTTGCCGGCGCATTGGGTGCAGACCAGCGAGCCGCTGGTGGTCTTGACGATTATGTAGCCCGAAACTTCCTTAAGATGGACGTCGCCGGCATAGCTTTCAAGCTTCATGTCGCCCACGACTTGCTCGACATAGATGAGGCCGGTCTCGGTCTTGAGCTGAAGTTCGGTTTCTTCCGGAACGGTGAGCTGTAAATCGGCTTCGAGCTCCATGGGCCGCGCCGAAGCATCCAGCACATTGGCTGTAACGTCGATACGATCTCCCACCTGTTCGATATCGAAACCAATTTTGTTGGAAGTTTGCGTGCCGACGATATTGACTTCGGCATTCTTCCAGGATTTGACTTCGATGCGGCCATTGGCCACGTTGTGAATGACGACGACGGGCCGTCCGGTAACGCTGAATTGCTTTTCAATGCGCTGTCCGGTGCCAGCGGCGCGAATGGGAGCGGCGCTCCACAGTAAGAGTCCGGCGCCCAGCACCGGGAAAATGCTCCTCTTTGCCCAAGTAACTGGCCTGGCTAGAGTGTTTTCCATCATTCGAAGGCGCATGTCAGTTTACGCTCCTTCCGCGCTCAATCATCGCGGACAGTAATTCGGCTTTTTGCTGGTAGGCGGCCGACAAGTATTCGCGCGTCAGAGCATCCTGAGGCTGTTCCTTGAGGTGGCGCTCGCACTCAGCAATAAATTCGTTCACTTTTTTCAAATTGTCGCGCAACGAAACGTCGATCGGCGAGCTGCTTGTGAGAAGCATTCCCGTGGCGACCGGCTCTTGATCGTTCAGGTCGCGCGCCGTGCGGTCAAACTCTCCCGATGGTTGCGCGACGGTTGACGCAGTAACAGTTGGCGCCGCGTCGGCTGGCGGGGTAAAACTTGGTTTGGTCACGGACGGCTTCGCGGCAGGGACCGCGGGTTGAACCTTGGCGGTTTGGACGGGCCGCTCTACCCGCGTGGTCCGGTCACTCCGAATCTGAAAAACTGCAGCGGCGGCGATGAGAATGCCGACCATGGCCGTCGCGAGGACGCGGTTGCTAAAGAACGCGTTGATCGATTGCCACAAGGAGACCGGCTCCGCAGGAATGACGTCTGCCGGGGTCCTGATAATGCCTTCTGCTTCCAATTGCGCGCGAAGTGAAATCCAAATCCGATCGGGGGGAGTAATTTCTTGCGGCAGTTTCTTCGCAGCGTCGACAACGCTGGTAAGGTCCGCAATGTAATTGCGGCAATCGCGGCATTCAACCAAATGCGCGCGGGCCTCTTCGGGAAGAGGCTCAAGCCCTTCCTGCTCCAACGCTAATTCTACGTCTTTGCACTGCATGGCACTTCGCTCCGCGGCTAAAGACCTGGTAGCCTTCCCGCTCGACCACACCTTCGACTACACCGTTGCTTAGTAAGACGCTTCCCCGGGCCAGACAGTTGGCTACATTCTAGCTCAATCGCCGAGTCCAGCTTGCGTTTTTGCTGCGTGACGTTCTGTTCGAGCCTGGTCCCGCAAATCTTCCTGAAGCAGCTCGCGCAGACGCGTCCTCGCTTTATGCAATTGCGACTTCGAATTACCTACCGAACATCCCATGATGCCTGCAATCTCGTTGTGCTCGAATCCCTGGACGTCATGAAGGACAAATACGGTCCGATATCCCGGCGGCAGTTTTTCAATCGAGCGCTCCAGATTGACGCGGTCCACCGCTCCGCTGAGCCGCAAATCGGGTGCGCCAATATCTTTCCTTGGGCCGCCAGTCTCTTCATCGGGCTCCGTCGTTTCTTCCAGAGAGGCCGCGGGAAGCGTCTTTTTCCGAAGACGCATCAGGACTACGTTAACCGTCATCCGGTGAAGCCAAGTGGAAAAGGCCGACTCACCACGGAAGGTCCCAATCTTACGGAAGAGCTGCAGAAAAGCTTCCTGCATCAGGTCTTCCGCATCGGACGGGTTGCCAACCATACGCAAGCACAAGGCATAGACTCGGCGGCTATGGAGCCCGTACAAGTGCTCGAAAGCCGCAGCATCCCCTGCCTGCGCCAGGCGTATAGCTTCCGCTTCAGTCGCCGATCGAGGTGACTGAGTGGCATTCACCCGATTAGGCGACGTTAAAGCAGTCGGCACACTGGGCTCGCTTGGTCGGTTCCGGGCCAACGGTCCAATTGCGGCGCATCCAACGTTTCGGATGCACCGAATCCCTCCTAGAGTTGTCCTCGCAAAGACTGGCTGTTCCTAATCATCAAACACGCTGGGACGCTATATTATGCGCGGGCTTTTGAGCCTGGCGGCCAGCCAACAGGCTGGACAATTCATTCTCCCTGTTTGAGGTCGAGAGCACAACCCCGGCGAAATCAAAGGCGAAGCGGCATTTAGCCGCCAGCCCGGGAACTAGCCGTGTAGATTTCAGGAGTCTTTATGCCCGCTGAACGGGGGCCATCCGTCTATGCCGCATCAATCGCTGGCTGAGGGTCAGCTTTTTGGGTTTGGAGACACCCATCTGCATTTGCACGGTAGTCTGGAAAGCTTCTAACTCCTCATGAGGAAGCGCCATGAGGAAAGACTTCAAGAGAACGATGGCTTCCCGAAGGCATGTATTCAAGTCATAGTGAGCCGCATCCACTGCTTGCCACCGTGAGGACGAGTCTTCTCCGCCACCGTAGGCGATTTCCTTAGCGGCGGCACAAAAATCGTGATTGAGATCATCCACCATCTCGCCCAGCGTTCCTAACTTGGAGAGAAACTGGGTGCGTTCACTGAAGAGGACCTTGCAAAGCAAGCCGCTAACGCGTGCTGCGCGCTGGCCCCTGGCACCTTGAAAATTGGAGGGGTCGAGGGGAGCAGCATTGGGGATCGTTCCATAGTGCTTGGAATGTTCGCTGAGCGACCAAAGCAATGCGACCAGAGGGTGGGCAAAGCGGTTACACAGGTCGGGCGCAACGCAGACGGCCAGGCTGGCCTTATCCACGCGTCCACCCTGGCGCAGCTCAAGAGCTTCGTCCAGAGAAACACTCAACATGTTGTACGAGATTTCCAGTTGACGGACATACGCGCGAAACACCTGGTCCTTTTCTTCCGGTAACCAGGCTCGCCAATCATCTTTTACCGTCATACCGCGGGCTGAGGAAGGGCGCACACGGTCTCTCACAAGGGGTCTCCCAAGGGAACAGGAGGGGGAGTATAACAAATTCTAATTCTGAGAGAATAACTTTCTTACAGGTGTGACTCGTCACGAATGGAGGGCCAACACCAGAAAAAAGAGACGGGATCTGCAGGCTGTTGCCCCGGAGAGGCGCTGACCGCTATACTCGCGTGGTTCCGCTTCGAAAGGATTTCCGATTGCAATTTGAGCCCCGCGAGCAGTTCGAACAACGTCAGAAGAAACTCGAGCAGATAGAAGCTCTCGGATATGAGCCGTTTCCGAGAGAATTTCGGTGGACGGACACGCCCGCTGCTCTTGTGGAGAAGTACACGGAGAAGTCCGCTGCAGAGCTGGAAGCCGACAAACATGAAGTGCGCGTGTCGGGGAGGCTCGTTTCTCTCCGGCTGATGGGCAAGGCTGGCTTCGCCCACCTGCAAGGCTCTGGCAAGCGCATACAAATCTATGTAAAGAAAGACGTTGTTGGCGAGCGAGGCTTTGGCCTTTTTCACCTGCTGGATCTTGGCGATTTGATTGGTGTCCGTGGGTATCTCTTCCGGACGAGAACCAACGAACTTTCCATCCATGTTGACGAGCTGACATTTCTCGCCAAGGCGTTGCTACCGCTTCCAGAAAAGTGGCATGGGCTGACCGACGTCGAGCTGCGCTATCGGCAGCGTTATCTAGATCTGATCGCCAACGACAAAGCGCGAGAGGTTTTTGTTGCCCGCGCGAAGATTATTCAGGAGCTGCGGCGCTTCTTCGACGAACGCGGATATATAGAGGTTGAAACGCCGATGATGCATCCCATCCCGGGAGGCGCAGCGGCGCGGCCCTTCGTCACGCATCACAATACATTGGATATCGATCTTTATCTGCGGATCGCGCCGGAGCTCTATCTCAAGCGCCTGACAGTGGGCGGGTTTGATCGTGTTTACGAGATCAACCGGAATTTCCGCAATGAAGGAATCTCGACGCAGCACAACCCGGAATTCACGATGCTCGAATTCTACGAAGCCTACAGCAACTATCGCGACTTGATGGAGCTGAATGAAGAACTGTTCGCGCTTCTGGCCATGAGCATCACCGGCTCCACTTTGGTGAAGTACGGCGAGCACGAGCTGGATTTCTCGAAAATGCAGAAGCTCACGATGCGCGAAGCCATCATTAACTATTGGCCCGCCGGCGCGGGTGCCGCTCCTACGGAAGCTGAGCTCGCAGCGCCTGGCGGACCGCGAGGGGCGGTGGAGCTTTACAACCTTTGGGCAAAAGGCGCGGGCGCGCCCTACGCCGCCTCGAAGGGCACGTTGAAAGACGGTGAGTGGACCGGCTTGCTCTTTGAGACCATGGCGGAAGACAAGCTGATTCAGCCCACGATTTTATACGATTTTCCAACGGATATTTCGCCGCTCTCGAAGCAGAAGCCGGAAGATCCGACCTTAACGGAGCGATTCGAGATTTATGTGGCGGGCATGGAAGTGGCTAACGGCTTCTCCGAGCTGAATGATCCCGCGGAGCAGGAGCGGCGCTTCCTGGCGCAAATCGCACAGGGCGGGGAAGAAGTCCCT
>CAVUWC010000012.1:0-1350396 GCA_963745095.1 uncultured Acidobacteriota bacterium
GGTGTTAGTAACGCCGTGGCCGCGAGTGCCTCGGTCGGGCGTGGTATTCTCCGTACGAGTAGATCGCTAAGACTCCGATCCAATCGTGAGTGTTCTCATAGGCTAGCGCTTCCCGGTGCGGGCAAGTTCGCGCCTTGGTCATCGATCACCAAGACCCAATCGTTTGCATCCGGCGGCGTAAAAGTACGGATTCCTGAATTCGCAAAACTCCCGATCAGTACGGTTGTGCCGTCACTCGGTTTGAACCACCAGCATTGAGCCGTGCTCACGGCGCTTGTAATTTTCGTCATGTCGATGCTGATCGTCGTTGCGTTGCCATTCGGAATATAAGCGATGATCGTCTGACCGTCTGAGGTTCGGGCGGCAACCGAGATCGTGCTTCCTGACCCATACCCGGCCGTCAGCACCGTGTGATTGATGTCGGGAACCAACTTCCAATGCTCCCGTGAGTTAAACAGCTTTCCCATCCAAGATTGAGTAACAGAGCCTTGAGAACCAATTTGGCTTTGCCACGTTTGACCACTGGTATCAGCGGGGCCGCCCATCGTCCAAATGGCGTTGTTGCCGAAAACCTGGCCAAGGTAGCACCCCGAGAGAATCGCCCAGTAACCCTGCTCATCAAGCTCCAGTTGAGTGATCGAATGCTCAAGCTCATACCAGCCTTCCCCTTGAAGCGGCGCAAGGAAAGGGGTAAGGCCATAGTTGTTCTGGCAGGCTGCTACCACGTTGGGATCCCCACCGATGCTGTAATTGGCGTAAGTCCAATTCATGCCGAGCCATTGGTTGCTCGAGACAGGGAAGTCAGTTACTGACGAATTCGGATGATACGTCTCGACGGTAATAGCATGGTTTTGGTCGGAGGACGCAATGCCAACGGCAACATCCGCGACCTTTCCGTAGACCGCCGAAACGTTCATGTCTCCGCCAAGAACCCAGATGATATTCGGGTACGACTTGTACCGATTTCCCAGCCAGGCTCCGTAAGCCGTCATTGTGGCATCCGAGCTGTTTTCGTAGCTGGTCAGATATCCGGACGTGGAGTTCAAGCCCACAAATGCGGGCGAGAGCCCAATCGTGATGCCGTATGTCGCAGCCTGCTGAATCACGTAGTCCACGTGCGCCCAATAAGTTGCGTCTTCGTTGGTGAAGTCAGCGCCATCAAAAGGAACGTTTCCGTAATAGTTCGCGGGTGGGTTCGATTGATATGTGTTGTCCACCGCGGCCATCCAGACGAAGTTGTACCCCTGCTGGGCCCGGCTGGACAGATAGTTGACTGCGTCAGCGTTGTCCACCTGAGTGGCTAAGTCCCAGGCATCTTCACCGGTTATGAATACCGGCTTGTTCGTAAGTGTGTTCACCAAGTGAGTTTTATCCGGGCTGAGAACCATAAGCTGGCCGGCGGCTGTTACGTTCAGTGTCGCGGACGTACTCGTGGTACTTCCGGCAGAATTGCTAACCACCACAGAGAAGGTGGTGCCGTTGTCGGAACTAGTCGTTGCGGGTGTTATGTAGCTCGCAGATGATGCACCGCTGATCGCGGCACCGGCCTTCTGCCATTGATAGCTGAGAGGCGCAGTGCCAGTGGCCGCCACAGTAAAGGTGGCTGTCTGTCCAGTCGTCACCGTCTGATTTGCAGGTTGCGTGGTGATCGTCGGGGCCACCGCCGAGGGATTCACTGTCAGAGTCGCGGACGTACTCGTGGTACTTCCGGCAGAGTTGCTAACCACCACAGAGAAGGTGGTGCCGTTGTCGGAACTAGTCGTTGCGGGTGTTGTGTAGCTCACAGATGATGCACCGCTGATCGCGGCACCGGCCTTCTGCCATTGATAGCTGAGAGGCGCAGTGCCAGTGGCCGCCACAGTAAAGGTGGCTGTCTGTCCAGTCGTCACCGTCTGATTTGTAGGTTGCCTGGTGATCGTCGGGGCCACCGCCGAGGGATTCACTGTCAGAGTCGCGGACGTACTCGTGATACTTCCGGCAGAGTTGATAACCACCACAGAGAAGGTGGTGCCGTTGTCGGAACTAGTCGTTGCGGGTGTTGTGTAGCTCGCAGATGATGCACCGCTGATCGCGGCACCGGCCTTCTGCCATTGATAGCTGAGAGGCGCAGTGCCAGTGGCCGCCACAGTAAATGTGGCTGTCTGTCCAGTCGTCACCGTCTGATTCGTAGGTTGCCTGGTGATCGTCGGGGCCACCGCCGAGGGGTTCACTGTCAAAGACACCCGATTACTCATCACACTTCCTACCGAGTTGTTAATCACAACTTGAAAGGTCGCTCCGTTGTCAGCGGCAGATGTCGGCGGTGTTGAGTAGGCAGCGGATGTTGCTCCAGTGACGTTCGCACCGTTCTTTTGCCATTGATAGTTAAGGGATGCCGTCCCCGTAGCCAAGACCGAGAAGGTAGCTATCTGGCCTACTGAAACCGACTGGCTTGACGGCTGCGTTTTGATGGAAGGAGCTTGAGGATCAGAATTGGGACTTTCGTTGGACTTAGACGCAACGGCCCCAGCGCAGCCAGCGACGAAAGAGCCAATCGCCGCCACAGCCAGCGCAATCGTTAGATTAGAAGTCCGTCTCCTCAAAGAGATACCCCCGTCAATACGCATGCAAGTATTCACCCTTAGGCGAATACAGACGCTCGTCGTAACCGTTTAGAAATCCCCAAAAGCGCAATGCAGCCTTTTCTAGCGAGGAACGGCGCCACAGCGGTTAGCGTGTCCTCCGATAAGTTAACATCAGATGGCTAGGATTTCGATACTGGACAATCGTCCAGCCGAAGAACAGTCTTGTGGGGCAGGTGCGGGGAACAGGACTCTTCTTGCTCGCAATTTCTCAGCGAACCCGCCGGATTATCAATAGTCGAAGGAAACATTGCGCACAAAAGGGACGCGATACCGGCGTCACAAACACCGAGCAAGGTGTTAGTAACGCCGTGGCCGCGAGTGCCTTGGTCGGGCGTGGTATTCTCCGTACGAGTAGATCGCTAAGACTCCGATCCAATCGTGAGTGTTCTCATAGGCTAGCGCTTCCCGGTGCGGGCAAGTTCGCGCCTTGGTCATCGATCACCAAGACCCAATCGTTTGCATCCGGCGGCGTAAAAGTACGGATTCCTGAATTCGCAAAACTCCCGATCAGTACGGTTGTGCCGTCACTCGGTTTGAACCACCAGCATTGAGCCGTGCTCACGGCGCTTGTAATTTTCGTCATGTCGATGCTGATCGTCGTTGCGTTGCCATTCGGAATATAAGCGATGATCGTCTGACCGTCTGAGGTTCGGGCGGCAACCGAGATCGAGCTTCCTGACCCATACCCGGCCGTCAGCACCGTGTGATTGATGTCGGGAACCAACTTCCAATGCTCCCGTGAGTTAAACAGCTTTCCCATCCAAGATTGAGTAACAGAGCCTTGAGAACCAATTTGGCTTTGCCACGTTTGACCACTGGTATCAGCGGGGCCGCCCATCGTCCAAATGGCGTTGTTGCCGAAAACCTGGCCAAGGTAGCACCCCGAGAGAATCGCCCAGTAACCCTGCTCATCAAGCTCCAGTTGAGTGATCGAATGCTCAAGCTCATACCAGCCTTCCCCTTGAAGCGGCGCAAGGAAAGGGGTAAGGCCATAGTTGTTCTGGCAGGCTGCTACCACGTTGGGATCCCCACCGATGCTGTAATTGGCGTAAGTCCAATTCATGCCGAGCCATTGGTTGCTCGAGACAGGGAAGTCAGTTACTGACGAATTCGGATGATACGTCTCGACGGTAATAGCATGGTTTTGGTCGGAGGACGCAATGCCAACGGCAACATCCGCGACCTTTCCGTAGACCGCCGAAACGTTCATGTCTCCGCCAAGAACCCAGATGATATTCGGGTACGACTTGTACCGATTTCCCAGCCAGGCTCCGTAAGCCGTCATTGTGGCATCCGAGCTGTTTTCGTAGCTGGTCAGATACCCGGACGTGGAGTTCAAGCCCACAAATGCGGGCGAGAGCCCAATCGTGATGCCGTATGTCGCAGCCTGCTGAATCACGTAGTCCACGTGCGCCCAATAAGTTGCGTCTTCGTTGGTGAAGTCAGCGCCATCAAAAGGAACGTTTCCGTAATAGTTCGCAGGTGGGTTCGATTGATATGTGTTGTCCACCGCGGCCATCCAGACGAAGTTGTACCCCTGCTGGGCCCGGCTGGACAGATAGTTGACTGCGTCAGCGTTGTCCACCTGAGTGGCTAAGTCCCAGGCATCTTCACCGGTTATGAATACCGGCTTGTTCGTAAGTGTGTTCACCAAGTGAGTTTTATCCGGGCTGAGAACCATGAGCTGGCCGGCGGCTGTTACGTTCAGTGTCGCGGACGTACTCGTGGTACTTCCGGCAGAATTGCTAACCACCACAGAGAAGGTGGTGCCGTTGTCGGAACTAGTCGTTGCGGGTGTTGTGTAGCTCGCAGATGATGCACCGCTGATCGCGGCACCGGCCTTCTGCCATTGATAGCTGAGAGGCGCAGTGCCAGTGGCCGCCACAGTAAATGTGGCTGTCTGTCCAGCCGTCACCGTCTGATTCGCAGGTTGCGTGGTGATCGTCGGGGCCACCGCCGAGGTGCCTGAACCGACCGTCAAAATGGCGGTTTGGGAGTTGCCCAAATAATAGGTTCCGGCCGATCCACAACTGTAAAGATTGACGGCGACCGTCCAACCATTCATGGCCAATGTTGTATTTGGAATCGTATAGGAGATCGTTGAAGCAACAGTGCCGTAATATCCCGCGCCGTTGATATACCAATAGCTCCTGCATGGGCCGTTGGCAATCACGACAGTAAAGACGGCTGATTGACCAGCCTGAACTGTTTGTGACAGGGGCTGCTGCGTTATAGCCGGGGTTCCCACCGAATTCACCGTCAACGTTGCAGCACCGCTCTTTATACTCCCCGCGGAATTGCTTACGACTGCCTGGAACGTGGTCCCGTTAGACGCCATCGTAGTTGCTGGGGTGGAGTAGCTTGGTGTGGTTGCCCCACTGATGTTCGCGCCATTTTTCTGCCATTGGTAACTGAGGGACGGTGTGCCACTCGCGGCCACTGCAAATGTAGCCACTTGTCCCACGCTGACAGTCTGATTCACAGGCTGTGCTGTGATCGCCGGCGCCACTACGGCGGGATTCACCGTCAGCGTAGCGCTGTTGCTCGTCGCGCTCCCTGTCGAGTTGCTAACCACCACCCTAAACGTGGAGCCATTTCCAGCGCTCGTAGTTGCGGCCGTGTTGTAACTGGCCGAGGTTGCCCCACTGATGTTCACGCCGTTTTGCTGCCACTGGTAGCTGAGAGGCGCGGTGCCGGTGGCCGCCACAGCAAATGTGGCCGTCTGTCCAGCCGTCACCGTCTGATTCGTAGGTTGCGTAGTGATCGTCGGGGCCGAGACCGTTGGCGCCGAGGTGCCTGAACCGACCGTCAAAATGGCGGTTTGGGAGTTGCCCAAATAATAGGTTCCGGCCGATCCACAACTGTAAAGATTGACGGCGACCGTCCAACCATTCATGGCCAATGTCGTATTTGGAATCGTATAGGAGATCGTTGAAGCAACAGTGCCGTAATATCCCGCGCCGTTAATATACCAAAAGCTGCGGCACGGGCCGTTTGCAATCACTACGGTGAACGTCGCTGGCTGCCCAGCCGTCACTGTTTGATTCGCGGGTTGTGTTGTGATGGCGGATGCCTGTGCGGCGGTAGATTTGGCTCCTAGAATCGATAAAATAAGCAGCAAGGCAAACTGCAACATCTTCCCCGGCAGTTTCTGCACAGTCCTCTCCCTTTATTCTGGATTGATTTGTGAAACCGCAACGGGGGGCCTTTTGCGGTTTTTCACTTGCGCGGGGGCTGGGGAACTACGCCGCGTACTCGATCTTGCTTTTAGCTGGGGTCGCTCTTAACAAGAATAGCTTGATTCACGACTTGAGTCTATTGGACCACTCGCTTAGATTCTGTTCTCTTTGAGACACTTTCCGAATTCACTCTACAGCCGGTCACCCGTGAGCAAAAGCCACCACGCGATCCGTGTGTCTTAGTCGTAACCCGGGCGGAAGACCAGCTGAAAGCTCCGAACCTGTATGGGTTTGAACAGCGCATCCGGGAGAAGAGCGGGAAAATGCCGCGGCAAACGGTCGTTCTCCCCGCTTCTGGGCATGCTCCCGAGCCTCAGTCGCTCCCGGTCCGGTTTTATTGGGACAGTCTCATAGATCGTTGAGTGCGCTGGCCGGAAAGTATGCCTGCGTTGCGAACTCTCATCCCCGCAAAGCGGGGAAGGGGCCGGAAATCTAGCACGACACAACCATCCAGATATGTTTCTCATAAAAGACATCTTGCGAATCCCCTCTTGTACGTGCTGATTCCAAGACGCCCATTCCCGTGGGCGGACCCGGCGGCAAACGCTGCGAACACTTGTATTTCGGACGAGCAACGTTTGATTGACCCTCTACACCCTTCTCTGCTATCAACGACAAACACATAACGAGGAGCTCTATGCCCATAACACGACGAAACTTCTTTCGCGATATAGCCGCTGGTGCGGCTGTCGCCGCGGGGTTGCCCCCACTCGCGGATTTCGCATATAGCAAACGGGAGCCTGCGTCCCTGGCAATCGAGCCAGGCGCCCCAATCATTTTAAGCCGCAATGAAAATGCCTATGGCCCCTCGCAAATGGTAATCGCGTCAATGCAGGACTCCCTGCAATTTGCGAATCGCTATCCCGACCCGGCGGTAAGCGCCCTCCACGAACGGATCGCCAAATCCCATTCCATCAAGCCCGAGCAAATAGTGCTGGGATGCGGCTCTGGGGAAATTCTAAGCATCACCGCCTCTGCCTATCTTGGTCCGGCTAAGAAGCTCATCACGGCTCTGCCCACCTTCGAATCCATCGGACGCTGCGCAAAATCGCTGGGCGCGGAAGTCGTCGAAGTGCCGATCGCCAGAAATTACTCGCACGATCTTGGGGCGATGCTTGCACGAGCCGACGCCGCGACGAGCCTCGTCTACATCTGCAATCCAAATAATCCTACTGGCAGCCTGACGCCCCGCGCTGATTTAGAATCCTTCATTCGAAAGCTTCCGCCGGCTACAACCGTCCTCATCGACGAGGCATACCATCACTACGTGGAGCGAACGGCGGACTATTCCTCGTTCATCGATAATCCCATGGACGATGATCGTGTCATCGTAGCGCGAACTTTCTCAAAAGTTTTTGGCCTTGCAGGGATTCGCGTGGGCTATGCCGTAGGCGCACCTAAGAAAATTCAGGCTCTGGCCACACGGCGTCTGCCGGAGGGCCTGAATGCCGTCGGTGCCCGCGCGGCGCTGGTCGCTTTCGAGGATATCGATTATGTCCGGCTCAGTGCCAAACGCAACGCTGACGATCGTCAAGAGTTTTTCAACCAGGCTAATGCGCGCATGATTCGCGGAATCGACTCTCACGCGAATTTCGCGATGCTGAACGCCGGCCGGATGGCCGTCGACGTCATTGAACACTTCAAGAGAAACAATATCCTCATTGCTCGGCTCTTTCCTTCAATGAACACTCACGTGCGCGTTTCGTTCGGAACGCCTCCAGAGATGAAGGAATTCTGGCGCGTGTGGGGTCTATTGCCTCCAGGAAAGATGGAGATGTAGGGAAATTTGCGAGGCCTCGACCACCAAGCCGTCAAGCTTCTCCGACATCGCCCACCGAGAAATATGTGCAATCCGGATGCTGAAACACCAGCGCGCTCACGCTGGCCTCCGGATCCATCATGAAGCCTTCAGTTAACTGCACCCCGATCTCGTCCGGCCGCAGCAGCTGCCAAAATCCGGCTTGGTCATCCAAATTCGGGCACGCCGGATACCCAAAGCTATACCGCTTTCCCCGGTAGCGCGAAGTAAATCGCTGCGCCATGGTCATGTCCGGCGGGTCGGGAAAACCCCAATCCTCGCGAATCCTTCTGTGCAGCCACTCCGCGCAAGCCTCCGCCGATTCGATCGCCAGCGCCTGCATCCCGTGCGACTTGAAGTAGTAACCCTCATTCTTTGCTTTTTCCGATCGCTCACGCACGCCTTCGCCAGCGGTCACTACAAACAGCGCAACGTGATCGCGCCTCCCATCCTGCGGCGGCAGCACATAGTCGCTGAGGCAAAGGAAATCGCCCACCCGCTGCCTTGGAAATTGAAACGTGTGCACGGGCTTCACTCCTCCCGGCGCGAACAGATGCATCGCTTGGCCATCCGCTTCCGCTTCAAAAAACTGCCACACCGCCCGCGGCTTCAAGAATTCAGCCGCGTCGTGCTTCACCTGTTCCATGCTTTCAAACAATTCGACCGCTTTCGGGTCGCGTTGCGCAAGACGCTTCTCAAAATCCCCGCGAAATCCCATATGCCGCGAGTACAACATGAAAGGATTGATGTAACTCCATAAATCATTCAAGTCGGGAACCAGTCGTACTTTTCGATCGAGATACGCCACTTTCGGAATCGGCAGGTCCGTGCGCACCTTCGGCGAGCGCGCCACTCGCGGCAGCTCGGCCACAGCCACGGTCGTCGCCACGGCAACGCCGCCACCCGACCCCGCGTGCTCCTGCAGAACTTGTTCCCGCGTCGCCGGATCCATGAGTTGATTCATCAACCGCAGTCCGGTCATCGCATCCTTCGCGTAGCAGACCGCCTGGCCATAGCTCGGCGCAATCTTTGTTTGCGTAAATCGCGCGGACAGCGCCGCCCCGCCCACCAAAAGCGGAATCATGATCCCCGCTTCCCGCAAATCACTCGCCGTAATCACCATCTGCTGCGCGCTTTTCACCAACAGCCCAGAAAGTCCAATCGCGTCGGGGTGATGCTGCAAATACGCCTTGATCAACTCCTCCGGCGGCACCTTAATCCCGAGATTCACCACGTCGTAGCCGTTGTTCTTCAAAATAATCTCAACGAGATTTTTTCCAATGTCGTGAACGTCGCCTTTCACCGTCGCCAGCACGATCTTCCCACGCTTCGCCGTGTCCGCTTTCTCCATGAATTGTTCGAGATGATTCACGGAAGCCTTCATCGCCTCCGCCGATTGCAGCACCTCGGCCACGATCAGTTCGTTTGCATTGAACAGCCGCCCCACCTCGGCCATGCCAGCCATCAGCGGCCCGTTGATAATCTCCAGCGGTGATGCGCCTTCCGCTCGCTTGCGCTCCAAATCCGCAATCAAGCCGTCGCGCGTCCCCTCGATGATGTAATTCGCCAGCCGCTCATCCAGCGGCAGGTCCGCTGCAAGCTTTTTCTCTTTTTTCTTCGCCGTCCGGAAATACTCCGCGATAGCCGCAATGTGATACTGATTGACCGCCGCCCGCTGCTCTTTCTTCTGCTCGCGCCAATCCGCTGGAACGTTTCGGAACAGCTCCGCTTGCGAATGGTCAGCAGGCGCATCCTTCGGCGGGTGCGAAAACAAAAGGTTTTCTGCAAGATCTCGTTCATGTTGCGGAATCGACGCAAACCGTTCCAGCTTCTCGGTGTTTACAATCGCAAGGTCCAGCCCCGCTTTCGTGCAGTAGTACAGAAAAACCGAATTCACCACCTCGCGTGCTCCGGCCGGCAATCCGAACGACACGTTCGAAATCCCCAAAATCGTTCGCACATCCGGCAGCGCTTGCTTGATCAGCCGGATCCCCTCCACAGTCTCAACCGCCCCGCCAATATAATTCTCGTCGCCCGTCGCGCACGGAAACACCAACGGATCGAAAATAATGTCTTCCGGCCCTAGCCCATATTTTTCCGTCAGAAGTTTGTAACTGCGTTGCGCAACCGCCAGTTTTCGCTCCCTCGTAAACGCCTGCGCCTGCAGCTTGTCTTCATCTATGCATCCCACGACCACCGCCGCCCCAAAATCATGGGCCATCGGCACCACACGCTCGAACTTCTCCTCTCCATCCTCCAGATTGATGGAATTAATGATCGCTTTGCCCTGGCAATACGTCAGCGCCAATTCGATCGCCGTCGGATCGGTCGTATCGATCATCACCGGCGCTTTCACTTTTCGAATCAACTTCTCATAAAACACCGGAATATCTTTCTTCTCATCCCGCTCCGTGCTTTGCAGGCAAACATCCACGATATGCGCCCCGCCCTTTACCTGCCGGCGCGCGATCTCGCTAGCCTCTTCCCATTTCTCTTCCGCCACCAAGTTCTTGAACAGCCTCGAACCAATCACATTCGTCCGCTCGCCCACCAGCAGCGGCCGGGTGCTGTCCTCCGCCTCGATCGTCTCGATTCCCGAATAAACAGCCCGGTGTGATTCCCCCGGACGCACGCGCGGTTTCTTACCGCTCACCATCTGTGCGATAGCCCGGATGTGCTTCTCCGTCGTCCCGCAGCAGCCGCCCACAAAATTGAGCCAGCCATGATCTACAAATTTCTCGAGTTGTGCCGCCAGCGAAGTTGGCGTCTCCAAATACTTGCCCTCTTCATCCGGCAGCCCGGCATTCGGGTAACACGAAACAAACTCACTCGAGAGCTGGCTCAAAGTCCGGATATGATCCGTCATGAATTCCGGCCCCGTCGCGCAATTCATTCCAAACGCCAGCGGCTTAGCGTGTCGCAGCGACGCCCACATCGCCTCGACGGTCTGCCCTGCCAGCATCGTGCCCATCGGCTCGATCGTCACCGACACGATCACCGGCACCTGCATCCCGATCTCTTTCGAAAGCTTTTGAATCGCCAGCAGCGCTGCCTTGATATTTCGCGTATCCTGGCACGTCTCCACCAGCAGCAAATCCACGCCGCCTTCCACCAACCCCTTTGACTGCGCGTAATACGCCTCGATCAGCCCATCAAACGTCACGCCGCCCGTCACGGTGATTGCCTTCGTTGTCGGCCCAACAGAACCAGCAACGAACCGCGGTTTACCCACCGTGCTGAACTCATCCGCCGCTTGTCTGGCCAATTCCGCAGAGCGCTTATTCAAAAAGTGCGCGTCCGCCGCCAGTCCATACTCAGCCAATACGATGGTCGCCCCGCCAAAGCTGTTCGTCTCAACGATGTCCGATCCCGCCTCGAAATACTTCCGGTGGATATCGAGCACCACATCCGGCCGCGTTCGCACAAGGTTCTCATTGCAACCCTCGAGCGCTGTGCCGCCGAAATCTTCCGCGGTCAGGTTCCGCTGCTGCAGCATCGTGCCCATGGCTCCATCGAGCACAAGTATCCGCTCCGAGAGCAACTCTCGCAGAGCCCTAGCCGATTCGTTCAAATTGTGCATTTGCGGGAAACTCACAACTCCTTACCGGATTTCCTCTTGAATGGGGACACCACCAAAGAAGGCCACGTCCGAAGTACACCCCCTATTTTACGCAGCTTTACTCCCAGAATCGAACGCCTTGTAGCGAACTAGTGCTTTTTTGGCGCGAACGGTCATTCCGGCGCCCCGAACCGCCTGAACCCAAATGCTATACTGCGGGCCTCTGACGCACCTGATCAATTTATGAGCAGCCGACTAAGGATCATCAACATAGTAGGTGCCCGTCCCAATCTCCCTAAAATCGCGCCTCTCATGCGTGAGATGCAGCGTCATCCCGAGATCGAGCCTATCCTTGTGCATACCGGCCAGCACTACGATGCCGCCCTTTCCGATATTTTCTTCCGCCAGATGGGTATTCCAACGCCTCACGTCAATTTGGAAGTTGGCTCCGGCTCTCATGCCGTTCAGACCGCCGAAGTCCTCAAACGCATCGAGCCCGTCCTGCTAGAACATCAACCCGATCTCGTTCTTGTAGTTGGCGATGTTAATTCCACCATCGCGGTCTCGTTAGCCGCAGTAAAACTCGGCATTCCGGTAGCTCACGTCGAAGCCGGACTTCGCAGCTTCGATCGCGGCATGCCCGAAGAAATCAACCGCATCCTCACTGATGCCCTCGCTGACTATCTTTTCGTCACAGAAGAAGACGCCATCCAGCACCTCCTCAAAGAAGGCCGTCCCCGCGAGTCTATCTATCTCGTTGGCAACGTCATGATTGATTCGCTCCGCCATTTTCTACCCATCGCCCAAAAATCTTCCATCGGCAATGATCTTGGTCTGAAGAACGCCGCAGACTGGCATCGCTTTGGCGTTCTCACCCTGCATCGCCCTTCGAACGTCGACTCCACCGAAAAGCTCGCCGAGCTTCTCGGCGCCATTGACGCCATATCTGCCCAGGTTCCCGTTATTTTTCCAGTGCATCCGCGCACCCAGCAACGCCTCACCCAGGCCGGCATCAAGACTCATCCCCAATTAAAGCTCATCCCTCCCGTTGGCTATCTCGATTTCCTCTGCCTGCTCAGCAAGGCCACTCTCGTCCTCACCGATTCTGGTGGCATTCAAGAAGAGACCACTGCTCTTGGCGTACCGTGCCTCACTCTCCGCGAGAACACCGAGCGCCCCATCACAATTTCAGAAGGCACAAATCAGCTAACCGGAACAGACCCTGCAAAAATTCTCTCCGCCGCTCAACAGGTTCTTGCGGGGAACGGTAAGCCCGGCCGCATTCCCCCATTCTGGGATGGCCATGCCGCCGAGCGCATTGTTGAGGTATTACTCCGAAAGTCGCCCCTCGGACCCCATCGAAAAAGCGCCCTACCTGTCACGTAACAATTCGAGAACAGACCCTTCCAAGAGACTTGCCCCTTGGAACAGTTTTCACTACGCTGGCATACAGTGGCTACCAAGCGTACAAGTTCCAAACTGTCAGTTTGCATCCTCTCGCCGCACCCTCTCGTGCTTAGCGAGTTCGAACGCGTCTTGTCGAAGGCTCAAGTAAAAGTCGTCGTCAAGCAACTCGAATCCACGCTCGCGCCCGACATGCGCAATCTCGAGCCGCCCGTCGCGCAAGTCTACGTAATCGATGGACACGCCGCGCGCCCCGCCACCGGCGCTCTCCTTGCTAATCTTATGGAACGGCATCCCGAGGCCCGCCTCATCGTCGTCGGCGAACAGCACTCGGACGCCAACAGCTATCAACTTTTGCGTCTCGGAGTTAAGGGTCTTCTAACTTACACGGAAGCCCGCGATCAGTTGGTTCGCGCGCTGCCGCTAGTAGCCAGCGGTGGTTTCTGGGTTCCGCGCTCGGTCCTGTCTGGTTTCGTTGATTCCATCCTCACGAATCAAGGCCGCCGCCTCAAGACCGATTCCGTCACGAATCTCAGCCGCCGCGAGCAAGAGGTCCTGGACTCTCTCCTGGAGAATCTTTCCAACAAAGAAATCGCCAGCAAACTCAACATTGCCGAACGCACCGTAAAATTTCACGTCTCCAACTTGCTAAGCAAGTTCGGCGTTCGCCGCCGCGCCGACCTAATCCTCCTCACCTTCCAGCGCCGCATGTCAGCTCCATAATCCGTTTTCTCAAGCCAGACGCGCTCGTGCTTCCCTTGTAGGGGCGGGGCTTGTTTACCCTGAGTTTCGAAGGGCCCCGCCCTCTTCTAGCTGACAATGCTCCCCCATCCTGATAGTTTTAGTAAGTACGCATGCGCACCACACATTTCTCGTAGCAAGGCGAGGTCACTTTCTTGAACGTTCTAGTCACCGGAGCAGCAGGCTATATCGGCAGCATCTGTTCGGAAGTCCTCCTAGCCCGCGGCCACCAGGTCATCGCGCTCGATAATCTCCAAGAAGGCCACGCCGCCGCCGTCCCGCCCAAAGCGATCTTTTGTCGTGCCGATCTCGGCGTCCGCGCAGAAATCGAGGAGGTCTTTTCCAAGCACCAAATCGACGCGGTCATGCATTTCGCAGGCGAAGCGCTAGTCGCCAAGTCCGTCCGCGAGCCCAGCACCTTCTACGCCGCAAACATCGCTTGCGGCGTAAATCTCCTCGACGCCATGATCCGCCACGGCGTAAAAAAACTAATCTTTTCTTCCACTGCCGCAACCTACGGCGAACCGCACACCGTCCCCATCCCCGAAGATCATTCCAAGAATCCCATCAATCCCTACGGCAAATCCAAACTCCGCTTCGAAGAAATCCTCTCCGACTACCGCGCCTACACCGGCCTCCACTACGCCACGCTCCGCTATTTCAATGCCGCTGGCGCCTCCACGGAACGTGGCGAGCACCATCGCGTCGAAACTCACCTCATCCCTAAAGTTCTCGATGCCGCTCAAGGTGTCATTCCTCACGTCGAAGTTTTCGGCTCGGATTACCCCACACTTGATGGCACCTGCGTCCGCGACTACATTCATGTCCTGGACATCGCCGATTCCCACCTCCGCGCTCTCGAGGCTATCGAAACCGTTTCCGGCGAAGCGTTCAACGTCGGCAATAGCCGCGGCTTCTCCATCTTCGAAGTCATCGACGCCGCCGAAAAAATCACCGGCCGCAAAATTTCCCGCAAAGTCTCCCCACGCCGCCCCGGCGATCCCGCCGTCCTGGTCGCCAGCAAAGAAAAGCTTCACCGCGCTCTAGGCTGGGAAGCTCAGCACTCTTCCCTCGAAGAGATCATTACCTCGGCATGGCAGTGGAAACAGAAACACCCCCACGGCTATTCAGAAGCAGCGTCCGTCTAAGTTTTACCTGGAACTGGGAAATCGGGCGGCGCGCATCGCTCGTCGGATGGATATTGAACTACTCACTACCCACCACTCACTTCTCATCAATCCGCTATTTTGAACCAAAAAATACACCACAACGCCTTCACGCCGTCTTTCCACGTAATCTTCTTGCCCTCTTCATACGTCCGTCCTGCATAGCTGATCGGCACTTCGTATATTCGCCACTTGCCCTTCGAAATCTTCGCGGTAATCTCCGGCTCAAATCCAAACCGGTTCGACTTCAGCTTGATCCCCTGTAAAACTTCTTTCCGGAAGACTTTGTAGCAAGTCTCCATGTCCGTGAGCTTCAAATTCGTCATCACATCAGACAGCAGCGTCAAAACTTTGTTTGCTACATAATGCCAAAAATAATGTACCCGCTGCGGCCCGCCAAGAAATCTTGACCCAAACACTACATCCGCCCGCCCATCTAGAATCGGTCCCAGTAAAGTCGGGTAGTCTTTCGGGTCATACTCCAAATCCGCATCCTGCACCAAAACAATGTCTCCCGTCGCCTCCGCAAATCCACGCCGCAGCGCCGCTCCCTTGCCTTGATTCTGCGTCTGAAAAAATATCCGCAGTTCTCGCACGTCCACGGGATCCCCGCCGTCATGGGCTGGCGCCCATGTCTCGCCTTTTCCCTGTGCCTGCATCATGGCTTCCAGGTATTGCCGCGTCCCATCCGCCGAGCAATCGTCCACGATCACAATCTCCTTGCGCAACCCCGTCTCCAGAACGCGCCGCAAAATCTCTTCAATCGTAGCTTTCTCGTTGTAAACGGGAATCACAACCGAAATCTTCGGGTTGTCCAGCGCAGAAGGGTGTCGCCGCAATGCACACATTTTCAGCAACAGATTGTAACGGCCCTCCACGCACAGAGTAAAGCCAACCTCTGCCGCAGACGCCTCTTCGCCCGAGCATCTCCCCGCTACCGCCTTCCTGTATTCCGACGAAGCAGTTATCCTATCTCCTGTCCACGACGCTCACATGGCACGACGACCTGTGTTTCTCATCTTCTTCTCCGTGCCCTATGCGCCCTCCGTGAACTCTGTGTAAAACTTTTTTCTTAAACGTTTTGCACCGTTTCGCGAATGAAATGACCACCTTCCACATCCAACAATTCGGCTGCCGCGCCACCCAAGCCGACGGCGCCGGCCTCGAGCGACAACTCCTAGATCGCGGCTTCACCACGGCCCCTGATCCCGCCACCGCCGCCATCGTAGTCCTCAACACCTGCACCGTAACCGCCGCCGCCGACGCCCAGGCCCGCGATGCCATCCGAAAAATCCACGCCCAAAATCCGCACGCCCGCCTCATCGTCACCGGCTGCTACGCACAACGTGCCCCCGAAGAACTTGCCGCCCTCCCGGGCGTCAGCTGGGTCGTAGGCAATTCCCACAAACCCCAAATCCCCAATCTCGTAACTCAAATCGTCCTCCCCGCTCTCCCGCGGGCCTCCAATCGGCAACCCGAGCGAATTCTGATTCCGAGCGAAGCGAGGAATCCGCTTTTTCCTCTAGCCCCGCCCACCGTACCCGCTATCTCAAATGATTTCGTCCCCACTATCTCCCTGATCCCCGCTGAGCCAGAATTCCCCTACCACGCCTTTGTAGGGGCGCAATTCATTGCGCCCAAGCCGAGCGAGATCCCCACACCGGAGCCTCCTGCCCACCTCACCCAAATCCTAACCGGCGACATCTTCGCCCACCCAGAATTCCTCTCCGCCCCCATCCAAGGCGGCGAATCCCATCACACCCGCCCAATCCTGAAAATCCAGGACGGCTGCAACAACCGCTGCTCCTTCTGCGTCATCCCCTACGTCCGCGGCAAAAGCCGCAGCCTCCCCCCAGACCAGGTCATCCGCGAAATCCAAGCCCTAACCTCACCAAACGTCTCCGAATCGCCTGTGGGACAGCCAATCCTGGCTGTCCACTCCTCCGCCCGCGAACTCCCAGTAGCGCAGGCACTCCTGCCTGCGTCCGTCTCATCCTCTACCTCCTTTACTACCTCTGCAGCCCGCGAAGTAGTCCTAAGTGGCATCAACCTAGGCACTTACGGCCGCGATCTCTCTCCAAGGGTCGAATTCCTCGACCTAATCCGCCGCATCCTCGACGAAACCAGCCTGGAACGCCTCCGCATCAGCTCCATCGAGCCCCAAGACGTCACGCAAGACCTGATCGACCTCTTTGCCAGTACCGACCGTATAGCCCAACACTTCCATTTACCCCTCCAATCCGCCTCCAACCGCATCCTGGCCGCCATGCACCGCTGGTACCGCTCCGAACACTACGCCCACCGCCTCGAACTAATCCACGAACGCCTACCCAACGCCGCCATAGGCGCTGACGTAATAGCCGGCTTCCCCGGCGAAACCGAGCTCGACCACGCCGCCACCCTCGCCTTCATCGAGCGCCGCCCCTTCACCTACCTCCATGTCTTCTCCTACTCCCCTCGCCCCGGCACCAAAGCCGCATCGATGCCCAATCAGGTCCCCGCCGCAACCATCAAACGGCGCGCCCGCGAACTCCGCGCCTTGGGCGAAGGCAAATCCTCCGCTTTCCGCCGTACCCAAATCGGCCGCACCCAACGCGTCCTAACTCTCCACCGCGACCAGCATTCCATCAACGACCAAACAGGCGCGGAATACACCCCGGCCGTGACCTCGAATTACCTCCGAGTCCAGGTCCCAGGAATCTACCCGTCAAATCACTGGCAAGATGTCGTAATCAAATCCGAAGAAGGGAACTACTTGGTTGGCGAGCCAGTATCCGCTCTCTGCGAGTCCTCTGTGTACTCTGCGTCTCTACGTTAGCTTTTTCTTCTCTTCTTCTCTCTCTTTACTTCAGTACGTCCTTACTTCTTTACTTCTCTTTTCATCAGCCTTCAAAAATCACTTGCGCCAAAGCTTGAGCTTCCGTATGCGTAATACTCAAAGCAATCCTTTTTACTCCCAACTCCTCCGCAATCTTCTTCGCCTCGCCATCCAACCGAATCGTCGGCCGCCCGCCCTTCTCCCGCACCACCTCAAAATCCACCCACCGCACCCCGCGCCTCCAGCCCGTTCCAAGCGCTTTCATAGCCGCTTCCTTAGCCGCAAACCTCCCGGCAAACCGCTCATACTTATTCTTAAATCTTTCGCAATACTCCCGCTCCCCCACCGTATACACCCGCCGCAAAAACGGCTCCCCATGCCGCTCAATCGCCTTCTGAATCCTCCCCACTTCCGCCAAATCCACTCCCATCCCAACGATCACGTAGTCTCCCTGTAGGTCTCATGTAGGGGCGCGCTTTCTTGGCCTGAGTTTCGAAGGCAGCGCGTCCCTTCCTCGCCTCTTGCATGGGCACGATTCATCGTGCCCTCTTTCTTTTTTCTAACTCGGATCTCTACTTACTCAACCACCCATCGCCCCGCTATTCCTCCCGCAACGCCACCATCGGATCCACTAGAGTTGCTCGCCACGCCGGAATGACGGTCGCGGCAAACGCTACCGCAGCCAACAGCGCCGGCACGGCCGCGAAGGTGAGCGCGTCTGTCGTGCTTACCCCAAAGAGCAAGCTGGTCATGACGCGAGTCAACGCCGCCGCGCCGACGAGCCCCACCACGATTCCAATACCCGCCAATCCCATCCCCTGCCGCACCACGAGCCCAATAATGTTCCCCGGCCGCGCGCCCAGCGCCACCAGCACTCCGATATCGCGCGTACTCTGCGTCACCAGATGCGACATCACGCCGTAGAGACCGATGGCAGCCAGCAACAACGCGAACACCGCAAACGCTCCCAGCATCGTGCTCGAAAAGCGCTGCCGTGCCAGCGAATCGTGCAAGCGGTCCTGCATTGTTTTGATTCCATATACCACCACATCCGGATCGACCGCATGGATCTCGCTCACCACCGCTGAAGCCAGCCCTGCCGCGTCCGATGACGTGCGCACCGCAAGAAACATTCTCTGATCGGGAAACTGTTCGTGCGGGAAGTAGGTCGCAATCTTTCCATCCGTTTCTAGACCATATTGCTTGACCACGCCCACCACTCCCACAATCGTGACCGGCTTCTTGGGGTCGAACCACAAATGCTTTCCAATCGGATCGCCGTCCGGCCAGAAGCGTTCCGCGAATTTCTCATCGATGATCGCCACTAGCGGCTTGTCCGCCGCATCATCCTCGGTAAAAAATCGGCCCTTCCGAAGCGGAATCTTCATCGTGCGGAAATAATCTGCGCCGGCGAAGCGCTCATCCGCCTGCAATTCCTGCCCCGGCGGCGGAGCATAGCCCTCCACGTTAATTTGTCCCCAACCCACCTCGCCCGTTAACGGCAATCCCGAAATCACTCCCTCCGACACCACGCCCGGCAGATGCGCGACACGGCTCTCGACTTCCTTATAGAAATTGATGATCGGTTTTTCGTTTTTATCGTCCTGGTATTTTTTGCCCGCTGCCGCCACCTCCATCGTCAGAACATGATCGGTGGCGAACCCCGGCGCAACGTTTTGCAAACGCACGAAGCTGCGAATCAGCAGCCCTGCTCCGATCAAGAGCATCAGGGAAAGTGTCAGCTCGGAAACGACCAGCAACCCCCGCAGACTGCGCTTTTTTAAATACAAACCACCATCGCTTTGCCCGCTGCGCCCGCCAGCCTTCAGCGAAGTGTTCAAATCCACTTTGACGGCTCGCCACACCGGCGCCACGCCAAACAGGATGCCTGTCGCCAGCGAAACGCCCAGTGTGAAAAACAGAACGCCGCTATTGATGGCAATGTCCTCCAACCGAGGAATATTTCCGGGATTCATCGTGCGCACCATATAAATACTCAGCTGCGCCACCAGGAGCCCGGCCGCACCGCCAAGAAGTCCCAGCAAAACGCTCTCCGTAAATAGCTGCCGCGCTATCCGCTGCCACCCGGCTCCCAATGCCGTGCGGATGGCCACTTCTTTTTCTCTCCCCGAAGCGCGCGTGAGCAGCAGGTTCGCAACATTAGCGCAAGCGATCAACAGCACCAACCCAACCGACCCGAGCAGCACCAGCAGTGCCCGGCGCACGTCACCGACAACTTGCTCCTGCAGCCCCACCACGTGCATCCCAAAGCTCGCGCCGCGCTTGTCCTTCTCGCGAATCCTGCTGGCGATCACATCAATGTCCGCCTGTGCCTGCTTCACCGAAACGCCCGGCTTCAGCCGCACCATAATGTTGTAGTTTTCGTCGCCCCTGTTTTTCTCAGCATCGGCTCCCAGCGGCAGCGGCGCAAAAATATCCAGCTTGTCCATCGGCGTTTCCGCGGGCATCACTTCGTCGGTAAGCGCGAAGTCACTCTGTAGTACGCCCGCCACGATGAACGGGTTACCGTTCAGCACAATGGTCTTTCCCGACGATCCCCGGGTCTGCATTGAACAAGCGTTTCCAGATTCGCGCGCTCAGAATCGCCACATCCGCCTTACCGGGCTTGTCGTCCTCCGGCAGCAGCAAACGGCCCAGCAGAGGCTTTGCCCCCAGCATCTCCAACAGGCTGGACTGCGTACGCGCTCCAAAAATCCGCTCCGGCTGCTCGCGCCCCGTCAACACAAACGTCCGGCTCTGCGCCAGCGCCATCTCCTCGAAGGAATGATTCTCATTCTGGACATCAATGTATTCGCCCGGAGACGGCCAGTCGCGCAGAATTCCGATGGCCGGAGAATGCAGCCACACCGCAGCCAGTCGCTCCGGATGCGGATAGGGAAGCGGGCGCAAAAGCAGCGCATCCACCACGCTGAAAATCGCCGAGTTGGCGCCAATTCCAATCGCCAACGAAGCCACAATCACCGCAGTCATCAGGAAGTTCTTGCGAAGCATTCGCAAAGCGTACCGAAGATCTTTCAGAAAAGTCTGCATCACCCCTCCGTCGTGAACGCCCGCCCCCAAAAAGCCGCCACATCTCGGTCAATCGCCGCCCGTATCTGTCCCCCTGTCAAATCCACGCCCATGCTCAATATCTTCCCTTGTAGGGGCGCGATTCATCGCGCCCTCTTTCTTTTTCTTCCTCTTCGCCGTGATCTCTGTGCCTCTGCGCCCCTCTGCAATAAATCTTTTTCCCCGCCTTTTCTTCTCTCACTACCGTTGCGATTATACTTATACAATCGTGCCCGCAACTAAAACATCGCCGAAGCGCCCCGTCCGCAGACCTCGCGCCCCATCCATTCCAGCAACCAATTGGACGACCCACGCCTCCGGTGGTCTCAAACTTCTCCAAATCCCCGCCTTCACCAAACTCCCCTGGTTGATCCACGCCTTCAGCACTGCACCCGGCGGCATCTCCCCACTGGAAAACGAAGAGGTTCTAAACCTAGGCTTCACCGACTGGGACACCCGCGAAAACGTCCTAGAAAACCGCCGCCGTTTCCAAAAAGCCGCAGGCGCCGAGGATCTCCCGCTCATCACCCTAAAACAATTCCACTCCGACGTAATCCACGTGTTAGATGACGCCCCCGCCGATCCCTGCCGAGGCGACGCCAGCATCACCAACCGCCCAGGGCTCCTCCTATCCGTCCAAACCGCCGACTGCGTCCCCATCCTCCTAGTCGACCCCAAAAAACGCGCCATAGCCGCCATCCACGCCGGCTGGCGCGGCACCCTGGCCCGCCTCGCCGCCAAAACCATTGGCAAAATGCGAATGCACTTTGGCACCAACCCGCGCGACCTCCTTGCCGCCATCGGCCCCAGCATCGGTCCCTGCTGCTACGAAGTCGGCACCGAGGTCGCCACCCAATTCCTCTCCCAATTCGCCGACGCCCCCGACTACTTCGACGAATTCCGCACCGGTGACGAGCCCAACCCCATCCAGTGGCTCAACATGATGCCCCCCGGCCACCAACCCCCGCCCAAAGGCGTCCTCCTCGACCTCCGCAAAGCCAACCGCTCCCAACTCCTATCCGCCGGCCTCCGCCCCCAAAACATCCACACCATCGACCTCTGCACCGCCTGCCACCCCGACCTACTCTTCTCCTACCGCAAACTAGGCCCCACCTCTGGCCGCCTAATGTCCGTAATCGCCCTCCGCCCCTAAAGTGGCACAGACTTCACTCTGTGCATCCGACCTCGGCAGCAGTTTCCCATTTTGGTGCTTGACAAATGGTTACTTCAAGCGTATAAGTAAGCCTAGGTAACATCATGCTCCGTTCCGTGTAGCGCCAGCATCCTGCTGGCGTTTTTGCTTTCTGGGCCCCGTCAATCTTCCAAGCCTTTCATTTGCAACACTTTCAAGACCTGCACAATTTTAGTGCAAATTGGGCCATTCAAGTTCTTTAGAATGACCAGTTCCGTAAACCTATCGAAATACACGATTTCATCTCTATTAGAATGAGCACTTACGGAAAAAAGGGCCGAGGCGACCCCCCGCCACGTGCCATAGACCTGTTCTTGTCCTTTGCTATTTTAGTCGACTTGTAAATATACTCTCCGCCCGGGAGTACCAATGAAAGCCACTTTTAAGACGACTATCCTACTCGTATCCTCCGCAATTCTGCTGGCCTGCGCTACCGTTACTGCCAGCCCCGCCGGCGATGGAATCAAGACCGTCGACGTCCCTGGCGGTGGCCACATCATGTTTGGCCCACTCCCAGGCCAGCTCACCCCGCAAGCGGCCATAGGAAAAGTCCTTCACGTCGTCAGCCAGCATTGCGGTGATCGCCCCCAAATCACCAACATCCTCAAAGCCAGCAACGGCGACATCCTCGCCGTTCTCTTCACCGTGACCGCGAAAAATCAGGACGGCCACAAGCTTACCGGCATGGTTATCGCTTCCGCTCCCAAATCCGGCCAGGCCGCCGCCGTTCTCCTCTATGACGATTCCGATCGCTTCGCGTCTTCTTTGAACCCGATGTTCAAGCGTCTCCAGCAAGAAATAAGTGCTTCGCCCTCCGCGCTAGGGCCTCCATCGTCCTCTTCTCCATCTGCCTCGCCATCGGGCTCGACTTCCTCTCTTCCCGCGCCCACCGCTCCGGCTGCTCCTCTTCAGACCTACAGATTCCCCGACGGTACCGGCTCGATCGGCCTTCCTGCCGGCTGGAACGTCGCCTTTGCCCAGAAAGCCGATATCCTCGCTAAAGGTCCGAGCGGTGAAGTTCTCCGTTTTGGCTTGGCTATGTCGATCGTTGACCCGCGAGATCCGCGCTCTAGCGCTTTAGGCCCAATCAGAAACGGAACCGGCCCCGGAAACTTCCTCGCCATTCCATTTGGCATTGACGGCGCCACAGCCTTCAAGGAATTTAACGCTCAAATGGCCATCAAAAACCGCAAACCTCCAAGCGCGCTAAATATCGGGAATGTCCAGCAAGTCCCTACAACGGGAGGCGGAAGGATCTTCTTATTCTCTGGCGACATGGACACCCACGACGGCCAGGGTCCCGTTTATTTCGTGGCCAGAGTCGTCATGTCCGCCCAATTGGCGCTGGGCGGGTGGGAGATGACCATCTATCAGGTGAACATTCCCAAGCAGCTTTACTCTCAGGAAGCCAACACCATCGCGCATATTTATCCCAGCTATAACGTCAATGTCGGCGTCATGCTCGGCATCATAAAGACGGAAATAGACGAAGTGAACCGCATCACGGAAAACTTCATCGATTGGAGCAATAAGCTCACCGAAAGCTCGGATCGCACGACCGCCGGCTTCTCCGATTTTCTGCGCGAACAAACTGTCATTCGCAGCACCGAGACCGGAAAGCACTACCGAGCCGATGATCCAGCTGCCCAATGGCTCATCAATTCCGGCCGCTTTGAACCCGTGCCGCTGAGCCAGTACATAAAAGGCATCGACTTTGATTAGCGCTTTCGCGCAACGGATCTAAAGAAGTTCTTTCGTTTAATCGACGTTTTCTTAATGAATGTCCTGAAAAAGAAGCTTTTTCGGCAGGTCTAGCCAAGCACAGGCAACAACGAATTTCCCGCGTCCGCCAGCGCAAGCTGACCGCAAGCCGCCATCACATCGCGCCCTCGCGAATACCGTGTGAACACCGGCACGCCCCGGTCCAGCAAAATTTTATGAAAGGCAGCCACCCGCCCTTGATCGGGCTCCGCGAACGGCAGCGCCCCAGGATTCCACGGAATCAGATTTACTTTCACGCGACCCAAATCCGTCATCATTTTTGCCACGCGACGCGCATCCTCCGGCGAATCGTTCACTCCGCCCAGCAGCACGTACTCGAATGTCACATACTCCCGCGCGCCGCGCGGAAATTTCTTGCACGCTTCTAACAAAACTCGCAACGGGTACTTCTTGTTAATCGGCATCAACATATCGCGCTGCTCATCATTCGACGCATTCAACGAAATCGCCAGCTTGGGCCGCAGCGTTTCTCCAGCCAGGCGTTCAATTCCTGGCACAATGCCGCTCGTCGAAAGCGTCGCGTGTCTCGGCGCAATGCCCATCCCCGCGTTGTCCAGAAAAATGCGCATCGCCGCCATCACCGCGTCATAGTTCAGCAGCGGCTCTCCTTGCCCCATCAAAACAATATTCGTCCGCGGCGCCAACTTCTCCTTATGCTCCTCCAGCGGCAGCAACACCTGCGCCAAAATCTCGCCAGCCGTCAAATTCCGAATCAATCCCAGCTGCGCCGTCATGCAAAACTGGCAATCCACCGCGCAACCAGCCTGCGTAGAAACGCAAATTGTCTGCCTACCCTCGCTGGGCATAAACACTGCCTCAACGGACGCCGCCCGCAACGGTTTTCTCTTCTCTGCGCCCTCTGTGTTCTCCGTGCCCTCTGTGTTAATTCTTGTCTTGTTCTTCGCCGCTCAACGAAAACAAATACCGCACCGATCCATCGGTCGATGCAAATCGCTGTTTCACGACAGGCAAAGAAATCGTCGTCTCTTGAGCCAAGTGTTCACGCAAAGCGGCCGGCAAATTCGTCATCGCGGCCAGCGAAAGTTTCCGCTCCGCATACAACGCATGATAGATCTGTCCGCCGCGGTACGCTGGCTCCCCCATCGCTACGCACATCGCGCTCAACTCGCTCTTCGATTTTCCAAGCAGTTCCATCAAGTATTCCCGCGACCTAGTTGCCGCTTCGTCCCACCGCGAATCACCCTACAGAATATCGTGTTTCGCTCACGAATTTCTTCTTTGCGTGTTTTATCCGCATCTTTTCGGCGTTATAATTTTTCTACTATGTCAAAACAACTTGCCGTCGAGCAACTCGCCATCTCTGACTGGGTCAAAGGACTTGCAGCCATCCCCGAGCGCGACTTCTCTCTCGAGAACGTCCAGGACTACATCATCCAGCATGCCGTCAAACCCGAGACGCTGGAAAAATATCTTTTTTTCTCGAAAGGGAATTACACGCGCAATCTCATTTTCAAGAACGATCTCTTCGAGTGCATGACCATCTGCTGGGAAGTCGGCCAGCACAGCCGTATCCACAATCATCGCGATCAAAACTGCTGGATGTCCGCGCCCATCGGCCGCTTGAAAATCCAAAACTTCCGCGTCGACGAAAAAGACGCGAGCTGTGGCACATGCAAAATCGTTCCAACGGAAATCTACGAGATGGACGGCGCACATCCCGTCCACGTAAATCCCCTGGAACCCGTTCACCAAGTCTTGAATTTACCGGAATTCAATCAACGCGCCGTCAGCATCCACGTTTACTCTAAGCCCTTCGACAGCTGCGAAGTCTACGCCAAAGAAAAGGGCACCTACGGCGACGTTCCCCTCCACTACACCAGCGAATACGGCACACTCCACCCCGACGAAAAGCTTCTGTAGCCTTGCATGTGGCACAGGCACTTCTGTCTGTGCGCTTTTGGTGTGCTCCGGCAAAGATGTGTGGGAGCACAGCCCGCTGCGCTTTTCCACTCCGCCTGTGTCACAATTAACTTATGCCCACTGCCACGGAAGTCCGTGACATCCAAAAGCACGTGCTCGGCAACGGTCTCGTCGTCATTACCGAGACCATGACTCACGTCCGCTCGGTCTCCGTCGGCGTGTGGATTCGCAACGGCTCGCGACGCGAAGTCCCGGAAGAAAACGGCCTGGCTCATTTCATGGAGCACATGGTCTTCAAAGGCACGGAGCGCCGCTCCGCCGAAGCCATCGCCCGCGAAATGGATTCCGTAGGCGGCATGCTCGACGCGTTCACATCGAAAGAGCAAATCTGCTTCAACGCGAAAGTTCTCGACGAACATCTGCCGATCGCCTTTGACGTCATCGCCGATCTTGTTCTCCGCCCTAAATTCGATTCAGACGATGTAAAAAAAGAACGCCAGGTCGTTCTCGAAGAAATCAAGATGGACCTGGATAATCCCGAATACCAGCTTCACGATATTTTTACGCGTGGTTTTTGGCCCGAGCATCCGCTAGGCCGCCCTATTCTAGGCACTTCAGAAACCGTCCGTAGCTTCAACCGCGAACACCTGATCGAGCGCTTCCGCGACTGGTTTGCGCCCGATCGTCTCGTCATCACCGCAGCGGGAAATGTCACCCACGAAAAAGTCTTGGAACTCGTCCAGCGCGAGTTCGGCGATCTCCGCCCTGCGCGCGCCCTTGAAGATCACACCGCGCCTTCGACGCAAGCACCCATCCATCTCGAAACCAAGCGCGACCTCGAGCAAGTTCATCTTTGCATTGGCGTCCCCGCACTGCCGCTTGGCCACGAAGCGCGCTTCGCCGCCGCGGTGCTCAATAATCTTCTTGGTGGCGGCATGTCGTCGCGTCTCTTCCAAAACATCCGCGAAAAAGAAGGCTTGGCTTACGCCGTTTTCAGCGAGCTCACGCCTTATTCCGACGCCGGCATGTTCACTGTCTACGCAGGCACCGCCAAGGAAACCGTCGGTCAGGTCATCGACCTCACTATCAAAGAATTTCGCGCCATGAAGGAATCGCCGGTCAGCGAAGAAGAACTCACTCGCGCAAAAAATCATCTCAAGGGTTCGCTGATGCTCTCGCTCGAATCCACAACTTCTCGCATGTCGAATCTGGCCCGCCAGGAGCTCTATTTCGGCCGTTTCTATTCGCTCGACGAAATCCTCGCTTCCATCGAAACCGTCACCCTCGCCGAAGTTCAATCCCTAGCCCACGATTTCTTCCGTCCCGAGCAAATCGCCGTAACCGTCCTCGGCCCCCTGAACGGCTTTACCCTCGACCGTTCTCGTTTGTCCTGCTAACGACGCACGTGCCGCTTTGTAGCTCAGGCACTCTTGCCTGTGCTCTGTGGCAAGAACGGGAAAAACCCACACAGGCAAGAGTGCCTGTGCTACACGCAATTTCGAACGCTGCCCGAACATTCTAATCTTTCTTTTCGCGTTGACGAGCGGGAACTGAAATGCCATCATTCTGAAAATTCGTTTTGAGATATTTTGTACTGCAATTGAGGGCAAAGCGATCGGCTTGCGGGTTTCCATCCTGGCGTCAGGCAGCTCGGGCAACATCACCCTGCTCGAGACGCAGCGCACCCGACTCCTCGTGGATTGCGGCCTCGGCAAACGCGAAACTCTGGCGCGTCTTGCTGCTATCGAACAAAACGTTGACCGCATCGACGGCATCCTCATCTCCCACGAACATAGCGACCATTGCAACGGGCTGCCGCAAATGCTCGGACTCTGGAAAGCTCCGCTGTACGTTACGGAAGGCACCCTGGAGGCGCTGCACCGTGCACTGCCCGACCGGCTAGGAAAGCGTTTGCGCGGCGTGGAGACGATTCAGGCTGGCCAGCATTTCACGATTGGCGATATAGATGTCCACGCTTTTCAAATTCCCCACGATGCTGCCGATCCGATTGGCTTCACGTTCCGCACCAATGGCACGAAGATGGCGCTCGTCACCGATCTTGGATACATGCCTGAACTTGTGAAAGTTCATCTTCGCGACGCGGATTGTTTGCTCCTCGAATCGAATCACGATTTGGACATGCTCAAAGTCGGCCCGTACCCGTGGGTCGTCAAGCAGCGCGTGCTCTCTCGCACTGGGCACCTCTCGAATCACGCCGTCAGCGAATATCTTTCCGACCCGGAAGGGTTTGACGCGCGCGCTCGTTATCTTGTCCTTGCGCATCTTTCTCAGGAAAACAACAATCCCGATCTCGCGCGCCTCTCTGCCGAAGAAGCGCTCAACCGCCGTCCTGCCGAATGCGCCTTCCAAGGCGAGCTGATGATTGCTACGCAAGACCGTCCCTTGAAGCCGCTCGAACTCTGACGCTACGAATAAATCGACTTAGAGACGTGTCAGACCGAGCGCAGCGGAGAATCTGCTTTCGTGGCACAGGCAATCCTGCCTGTGCGGTTCTTGGAGCTTTCATGCAGAGGAGCACAGCCAAGATTGGCTGTGCCACTGGCAAGCACAGTCACTGCCTGAAATTTGGCTCGCTTTTTCTCCGACGCTCCACTAAACTTAATTTGTTCTTGGTAGAGGTGCGGAGGCCATGAGTAGCCCGGTGAGCAGTTCCGATCAGCTTCGGATGCCGCGGCCAAAGGGGCCAGGTTGTTGTACTCCGCCGAAATCGCAGCGGTAGCTGTTGCCGCTGGGGTTGGGGAACAGGTCTAAGGCCTGTCCACTGTCATCCGATTAGATGGCGGCATTGCCGCCAGTGCTAAATCCGGATGGAGCGCTATCGAGAGGCAGCAGCCTCGAGTACTTTTTTCGCGGTTCCTTCCTTTCGTTTTGCTCCCTCCAGAAATATTCGGTTCGCATGAATCTTTTCGAACTCACGCGCGCACTCGTCGATATTGAGTCGACTACAAATCGCGAACAACAAGTGGCGGACTTTTTGTTCGCGCAACTGTCGTTTCTCGCTGCGCGCTCTTCCGGGCGGCTTGAACGCATTGCCGTCGAGCCGAATCGCGACAATATATTCGCGTGTTGGGGCGAGCCCATCGTCACGCTTTCGACGCACATGGATACGGTGCCGCCGTTTTTTCCATCGCTCGAAGACGCGGATTTCATCTGGGGACGCGGCTCGTGCGACGCAAAAGGCATCATCGCCGCGATGATTGCCGCCGCGGAAAAACTTCTCGACTCAGGCGTCACAAATTTCGGACTGCTTTTTGTTGTCGGCGAAGAACGCAACAGCGCGGGCGCGAAGGTTGCTGCCGCGAATCCGCGTGGAGCGCGATTTCTCATCAACGGCGAGCCCACGGAAAATCAGCTCGCTTTGGGAACGAAAGGAGTGCTGCGCTACGAAATCACGGCACACGGAAAGCTCGCGCACTCCGCTTACCCCGAGCTGGGCCACTCGGCGATTCATTCGCTGCTGGATACTTTGCGGGCCATCCGTTCCATTCCGTTGCCGGAAGATCCGCTGTTCGGTCCTTGCACTCTCAACATTGGCACCATCGCGGGCGGACGCGCGCCAAACGTTGTTGCCGACCATGCACAAGCGGAGATCATGTTTCGTACCGTCGGCGAGCCAGCAGAAATTCGCCAGGCCGTACTCGCTGCGGTTGCGGGACGCGCGGAAGCTCGCGAAGTGCTGCACACGCCCGCGTTGCGACTCTCGTCTTTCGACGGCCTTCCCGCGACGGTCGTTTCCTTCGCCACGGACATTCCCACATTTAATGGCGCCTGGGGCAAGCCATTCTTGATCGGCCCAGGCAGCATTCACCTGGCGCATACCGCCGAGGAGCGAATTCCGAAAAAACAATTGTCGGAGGCGGTCGAGATTTACGCGCGCATGGTCAAGCAGCTTCTGGTTACCGGAGGCTCGCAAGCATGAGTCAGGGCCTCGCCATCGTCGGCTACGGAAAAATGGGCAAACTCATCGAGCGGCTCGCGCCGGAATATGGTTTCGAGGTCCGCGCGAAATTCTCTGGCGGCGACAATCCAAGTGGACAGGGCTTGTCGCACGAAACTCTCCGCGGCATCGATGTCGCTGTGGAATTCACCACGCCCGTGGCAGCTCCCGTAAATATCCGCCGCCTCGCTGCTCTCGGCATCAACTCTGTCGTCGGCACGACAGGCTGGTTCGAGCAGCTTTCCGTTGCGCGCGAAGCTGTCGTCCACGCAAAAACCGGGCTTGTGTGGGCTGCGAATTTTTCCGTGGGCGTAAATCTTTTTATGCAAACGGTTGCGCACGCGGCCGCTCATTTTGCCAAACATGCGGAGTACGAAGTCTGGGGCTGGGAAATCCATCACTCCGCGAAAAAAGACGCGCCCAGCGGCACGCTCAAAAAACTTGCCGAAGAAATGCACGCGGCGGGTTACACGCGGCCTATCGGCCTCAGCTCGAATCGCGCCGGCGCGATTCCCGGAACGCACGAAATTGGTTTCGATTCCGGCGCGGACACCATCACGCTGCGCCACACGGCACGCAGCCGCGAGGGTTTTGCGCGTGGCACCCTGCAGGCAGCGCGATGGGTCGCTGGAAAAAGGGGTTTCTACGAGTTTCGCGAGATCCTCAGCGAATTGAGTTGAAGAATTTCTGCGCCGGCGGCTTTGAGACCGACGCTCACGGTTTTGTAGTGGCGGCCCTTGGGCCGCCATCCGAGGCTTTCGGCAGCACGACGTTTAGACAAAGAAGGAGAAACACTATGTTCACCGGTACAGGAACAGCGCTCGTCACTCCGTTTCGCCGCGATGGCTCGCTTGATGAACCCACGCTACGCGCGCTTATCAAGCGGCAGATCGATGCTGGCATTGATTTCCTCGTGCCATGCGGCACGACTGGCGAAAGTCCGACGCTTGCGCACGAAGAGCATCTGCGCGTTGTGGAGATCGCTGTAGAACTGGCGAAAGGACGCGTGCCGGTTTTGGCGGGCGCGGGCGGGTACAACACCGCCGAGGTGATCGCGCTCGCGCGCGAGCTTGCTGAAATTGGCGCGGACGGAATTCTTTCCGTGACGCCGTACTACAACAAGCCGACGCAGGAAGGTTTGTTCCAGCACTACAAAGCGATCGCCGAAGCGATTACACTTCCCATCGTTGTGTATAGCGTGCAGGGGCGCACGGGCGTGAACGTCGAGCCCTCCACGGTGCGACGTCTCGCTACGATTGAAAATATCGTCGGCATCAAGGAAGCGTCAGGAAATATTTCGCAGATGGCGGCGATTCTGAACGCAGTCCCGCACGACTTCAACGTGCTTAGCGGCGACGATGCGATCACTTTGCCGCTAATCGCGCTTGGCGGACGCGGCGTGATTTCCGTCGTCTCCAACGAAATTCCAGCGGAGATGGCGCGCCTGACGCGGCTCGCGCTCGAAGGTGATTTTTCAGCTGCGCGCGAAATTCATCGCCGTGTGCATGCACTGATGGAAGTAAACTTTGTCGAGTCAAATCCTATCCCTGTGAAGGCGGCGATGGCGCAAATGGGTTTGCTGGAGGCGGTGTGGCGTCTCCCGCTCGTGGCGCCGAAAGCGGAGAGCGAGACGCGTATTCGCGCCGTGCTGGAATCGCTGGAGCTGGTCAATTCCACCACGCTACCGCGTGAGACATCCACGTTGCAGCGTGCGACAGCGCAAGCCGCCGCTTGAAAGAGCTCATGCTGCCGCAGCAGATTGAACGATTGTTTGACGAGCCGCCGGCTCAATACAACGAAGAACACTTCAGGCTCTTCCGCGAGTTCAAGGACGCCGTAAATCGCGGCGAAGTGCGCGCGGCGGAGCCGGATACTGCCTCGCCTACAGGCTGGCGCGTCAACGCTTGGGTAAAAAAAGGAATCCTGCTCGGCTTTCGTATGGGCGTAGTCGTTGACATGTCCGTTGACGCCGCGCGCCAGCCGTTCATCGACAAGTCCACGTATCCAGTGCGCGCAATCACGACTGCTGATGGCATCCGCATCGTGCCCGGAGGCTCAAGCATTCGCGATGGTTCGTACATCGGGCGCGGCGTTGTGTGCATGCCGCCAATGTTTGTCAATGTGGGCGCGTACGTGGGTGACGGCACGATGATTGATTCGCATGCGCTTGTCGGCAGTTGCGCGCAGATCGGCCGCAACTGCCATATTTCCGCGGGCTCGCAGATTGGTGGCGTTCTCGAGCCCGTGGGTGCGATGCCGGTGATTATTGAAGACGAAGTGTTGGTGGGAGGGAATTCCGGTGTGTACGAAGGGACTGTGGTGAAGCATCGCGCGGTTCTCGGCACCGGCACGATTCTCAGTCGCTCAATTCCCGTTTACGATCTGGTGCGCGACGAGGTGTACACCGCGAGCGAAACCTCTCCGCTGATTATTCCCGCCGAGGCTATCGTCGTTCCCGGCTCGCGCGCTGTCTCTCATCCCGTTGGCGCGAAACACGGCCTGAGCCTACAATGCGCGGTCATCGTAAAGTACCGCGACGCCAAAACTGACTCCCGCATTCAGCTCGAAGATCTTCTCCGCTAGGCTCCTAGCGCGACAAGACTTGCTCAAAAAAATCTAGCGCGCGGGGATCGTTGGATTGACCGAGCCAGAACATGGCCTGTTTGCGGACTTCGCGGTTGCGATTTGTCTTGGCGACTTCGATGAGCTTGGGCACGCCTTCGTCTTTCGGCATTTGACTTAGCGCGAAGACGGCTTTCTTTTTTACTTCGGTGTCGGGATCGTTTTCGATTGCGCCGGTGATAGCGCCCATGGCTTTTTGACCGGCTTTTTGGGCAAGCCAGAAGAGCGCTTGGCCGCGAACGTGTGTGCTTTCGTCGTCTTTGGCCATGAGAATCATTTCGTTGAGCGCTTCCGGTTCGTGGCTCACGGAAAGAGCGAATGCCACTTGCGAGCGAACTTCGGGACTGGGATCGCTCTTCGCCATTTTCTGCAGCAGAAGCTCGCCGGATTTTCCGCGCGCGGCGCCTAGCCAGAAGGAGGCGTGCTTGCGCAGCTGTTCTGGCTGATCCGCCGCGACGAACGATTCGAAGGCGCGGTTCGCGGATGCGTCGTCATGCAGCGCAATCGCGGACAGCGCGCCCTGACCGATTTCGTGTTCACCGTGGCCTTCGAACGTTGCCTTGTGCACAAAATCTGCAAGCAGAGCCACGCTTTCAGCGGGCTTTACGCCGGTCAGCCAGATAAATGACAGGCCACCGGCATCGAGCGTGCAATTCTCAGAAGCTTCGCGAATGCGCATTACTTGTTTGTCTTCGAGGCGGAAGAGCACGACGAGTTGGCGCGAGCCTTCGAGCTGAACAGTTCCACTCTGCTGGTCTTTCTGCGAATTCGTGGTCGTGACGCCATTTTCTTTTTCTAGCCGACACGTTCCGCAGCCGCCGTAGCTATCGTTGTAGTTTCCGCAGCAGACCGTGCGGTCGCCGACAACCTCCGCGACGCTGTAGCCGACCCATTCCGGCTTGTCCGCCTGCGCCTGGATGCCGTGAAGAGTCTCCGCAAGAGAACCGGTCACAGCCCGCGTCTCAATTTTCGCGTTGATCACCTGCGGCGTTTCCGCGGCGTTTGCTGGGGTCGCCATCCCGCCGGCGAAAAGCGCCGCTACCAATATCGAGTGTCCGATCAGAATCATCCGCCTCGTTTTCATATCGACCTCGCTCCCATATCGCTCTTTCGATCAGTCACCTGTTCCGAACCACTATTCTCTACTCGCTGCTTACGACTCACTCCTGGCTCACTTTTGCAGAATCTCCATCAAGTAGTCGTTGCCTTCCTTCGAATTCATCAGCGCAAGTTTGGAAACTGCGGTCTTCTTCAGCTCTGGATCTTTTTCGCCCTTCGCAATGACGACCAGCGCGTGCGCATTGCCTTGAATAAAGAGCGCGTTGAGCACAGCTTCCTTGTTCTCGCGGTTGGTTTCCTTGGCGTAGATCGCGAGTAGAGCCTGCCTTGCGTCTTCCGAGCCGACCAGACCGAGATTGTGAATCGCTGTACGGCGAATCTCGGGGTCCTTTTCACTCTGCGCTGCTTCCGCCAGGAATTTCGCATCGCCAGAGAGAAAGAACGCTTGCAGGATGTCCTTTTTCACTTCGGGGGAAGTCTCGGCCGCATAGAGTTGACGCAATTCTTCCGGTGCATGAACCAAGCCGAGCTGCCGAATAGCGTCAGCACGCAGTGACGCATCTTTTTCGCTCTTGGCCGCGGCAAACAGGTGTTCCTTGTCGCCGCTGATCATGTAGCTGCGAATGATGGCGCGTTTCACCGAGACGTCGCTCGTGGATGCATAGATTGTTGCAAGCGTTTGCCGTGACTCTTGCCCGCCGAACATTCCGAGGTATTCGACGGCTTTGCGTTGTAAGTCGGGGTTGCTCTCTCCGCGGGCAATGCGAGCGAGAATTTCGCGCGACTGCGGCGAGCCATTCTGCGCGAGCACAAAGAGAGCCTTCGACTTTTCCTTGGGTGTGCCGGGGCCGTTCAACACTTTCTCAAGCAGAGGCATCGCTCGCTGCGGGTCGCTATTCATCAGGCCGGTGATCGCAAGCATCTTCAGCTCTTCGTCAGGTTGAGACTCAGGGTGCGCGGGCTGCCCGTTCGACTGCCGCACCTCGATCTCCAGCGCCTTTGCATCTTTGATCCATCGGCTTTGCGCATACTTCTTCTCCAAATCGGCAATCGTTGCCAGCGCGGAGTCTCTTTTTCCCAGCTTGTTTTGCGCGTAGGCCTTCCAATACATCGCCGCGTCGGTCTGTGGCCCGTTCAACGAGGCGAGCTCGCTGAATTTTTCGGCGGCGCGGTCATAGCGGTCTTCGTCGAGCGCTTCGCGGCCCTCGCTGTAAAGCTCATCGAGGCGTTCGAGGTGCTCTTGTTCGCGGTCGCGTTTTTCCTGTTCACGGTCACGGGCTTCTTGTTCGCGGTCGCGTTTCTCTTGCTCGCGATCGCGCGCTTCCTGTTCGCGGTCCGCGCTGCTTTGTTCCTGCCAGGATTCCGCGGCTGCCGCAGCGCTGTGGGCGGCTGCAGGCTTTGCCATCCCAGGCGCGACTAGCAATGCTGCCGCGATGCCCCAAATCTTGATCGCTCTGCTTGTCCGTTGTCCGATGCTCATGCCTTGTTCCTCTCTCTTGCTTTCGATTCCGTCGCGGGTGGAGCGGAATTCGGTTTGTTCTGCTTTTCTTGCAATTCCTTGCCGACCACTCGAACTTTGAACAAAATGCCGTGCGCTTCGATGCGCTTCTGCAGCGATTCCAGTTTCGCCGGAGTCATTTCCTGCGGGCTATGCGCCACGTCCATCAGCACGCGCTCTAGGTCATCCAGAACATCGGCTAGAGCCGCGTCGCCATTCTGCTGTGCCGTTTCGCGGTACAAGCGGTTGGCGTCCAGCAAATCTTCCGCGCGTTGCTGCTCCGCGGCGATATTGATTTGCTTCGGTCCGGAGGCGGGCGGTGCCGCATTGGCCAGTTCCATCAAGACCATTTCTGATTTGCCCAAATGGTCTCCGACGGCCACTACCAGAACGCGTTCGCGAACTTGCGCCACGCTGGCGGCCGGTGCTCCGGGGTCAGACTTTTTGGTCCAGCGACCCGCAACGAATGCTGCAATCACCATGGCCGCCATCGCGCCGATGGCTACCCAGCGCCGCGGTTCGAGCCACACTCGCCATCCGCGCCCAGCTCTTTCCGGCAACTGCGGCGCAATCTTTTGCCAGACGGCGCGGCCGTACTCAGGGCCTCGCTCGGGGACGGGGAGATTATCCAGAGCGCTGAGCACGTCTCGATGCGGTCGAGCTCTGTGCGGCAAGCGGTGCAGCTCGTCAAATGCTCGGCAATGGCTTCGCGTTGCGTAGGCTCCCCCTCTCGATAAGCAATCAGCTCTTCTTCTGTCAGGTGTTTCATAGTTCCGTTCCTCTGGGTTCCGGTGTTGCTCCTGCTGCTTTCGCTTGCAGCGCGCCTCGCGCTCCAACGTACGGCTCCAAGGCCCGCCGTAACTTCTGTACCGATCGAAAAACCGTGTTTTTCGCCGCGCTCGTCGTTGATTTCAGCACGGCGGCAATCTCTTCAATCGCACAGCCTTCCCAATGGCGCATCACGAATGCTGTTCGTTCCGAAGAGCTCAATTCCTTGAGCGCCTCTTCCATCTTTTTCCTCAGCTCGGTGTTGCCCGCGAGTCGATCTGGAGTCGGCCTTTCGTCGGCTACCAAGTCCAACGGGTCCTGATCCAACTCTTCCGCCAAAGTGCTCGGCGTTGTGCGCCGCGAATCTTCTGTGCGCTTTTGCCGCATGCGGTCAATGGCGTAATTCGCGGCGATGCGATAAGCCCACGTGCCGAAATTCGCGCGCGATCCGAATTGGCCCAGATTCTTGTACGCGCGCAAAAGAGCCTCTTGGACCACTTCCTCGGCGTCTTGCTCGTTGCCCGTCATGCGGTACGCCAGGCGAAAGAGCTGCTGGCTGTGGCGCTCGACCAGCACGCGAAAAGCATCGCGCTCGCCCGCGAGCGTGCGCTCGACGGCGATGGCATCGCTTTCTCGGGCCGCGTTCTGGAGTGCCTCGCGGTCTTGGGTGCTACCGGCGCTTTCGCTCATCCGAATCATTAGACAGGAAACAGGCCTTGCGGTTAGGTGCAGGATGTCCGAATTCGGACAGTTCCGAGGCTACTTTATAAGGCTGGCCGTAAGTGCGGCAATATCATAGAGCTGGCTGGTGCCCTTCCGTTCGGCGACTGTTTCGAAAGCAAACACTCTGCTTGCTGGAGCCTGCCCATCGCAAGGCACACAGCTCAAATGCTCCGGATTTCACTGTCATTACCTATGTACTTCTCTACTTCTTTCCTCCGCGTTTCTTCACTCATATCGCAACGCCACCATCGGATCGACCTTCGTGGCCCGGCGCGCCGGAACGTAGCAGGCAACAAAGGCCACCATCACCAGGAAGCAAGGCGCGGAAACGAACGCGACCGGATCGTGTGCGCTCATACCAAAGAGCATGCTCGACAAGACCCATGAAACCGCCGCGCTTCCCGCGACGCCGATCAGGCCGCCGATCACCACGGGCCGCATCGCTTGCTGCAACACTTGTCGCATCACTTCGGAGGGGTTTGCGCCGAGCGCCATGCGAATGCCAATCTCGCGCACCGACCGGCTCACGCTGTAGGACACCATGCCGTACACGCCAATCAGCGCCAGTATGAGCGCTAGCGTACCCAGCGCCGCTGAAAGCGCCGTCGCAATGCGCGATGGGGCTCGCCAAACCTCGAGGTTGTCTTCGAGCTTCTTCACGTCGACGGGTACTTCGACATCGAGCGATTGCGCAATTCCACGCAGGCCAGCGGCCAAGTCGCCATAGCTCCCCGAGAAGCGCACCAGCACATACGAACGCAGGTTGTCGCCCGGCGAACCTCCGGGAAAGTAGAGATACATGGTGTCGGACTCGCCGAGGCGTGAGACCTGGGCGTCGCGCGCGACGCCGATCACCGCGTACTCTGGGCCGGACAGCCCTCCGGTCAAGCGTGGGCGCAGCGTCTTGCCGAGCGGGTCCTGACCCGGCCAGAGCTTCCGTGCGGTGGATTCGGTGACGATGATCGCGCCGCCATCCTTCCAGTCATTTGATCCGAAACCGCGGCCCCGCACGATCGGAATCCCCACCACCGAAAAATATTCCGGCGAAACGTGGTTGAACTCGATGCCCACCGGTTCGGAGCTTCCCGCAACAAAAAATCTGTCTCCGCTATGATCGGAACTCAACGGTCCGCACTCGGCTTGCGCCACTTCGGTCACGCCAGGAAGGGCCGCCACACGTTGGCGCAGCTGTCCCACAAACGCCGTGGCCCGGCCTTCGTCGTAGTTGAGGGCGCGTAGATTTAAGTAGGTAGTCGCCAGCCCCTTCATTTCAAATCCAGGGTTGACGGTCTGCGCGTAGTGCAGCCCGCGTAGCAGCAGCCCCGCGGCCAGCAGCAGAATCATGCACACCGCAACCTGCGCTGCCACAAATGCGTTGCGAAGGAATCGCCCGCTCCTTTTGCCCAACACCGCATGCGTGCCGTCATCTTTTAAGGCGGTGTTGAGGTCGAGCGACGAAGTCCGCAACGCTGGCACCAACCCGAAGACGATGCCCGTTATCAACGTGAGTCCTATTGCGAAGCCCAGCACTCGAAAATCCGGTGCAACATTTAGCGCAAGGGTCGGAAACGACTTCGGCAGTTGCGACGTGACCAGCCGTACGATGCCCGCGAACGACCAGAATGCGAAAAGCGAGCCAAGTGTGCCTCCGACGGCCGAGAGCAGAACGCTCTCCGTCAACAATTGCCGCACCAACCGCCACCGGCTGGCGCCCATGGTTTGCCGCAGCGCGATTTCCTTGTGGCGCGCCGAAGCACGCGCGAGCAAAAGACTGCTCACGTTGGCGCACGCAATCAGCAGCACGAGTCCGAACGCCGCCAGCACGATCGAAGCAGCAGGGACCAGATGGCTGTGTTCTTCGGGCCGGCCGAAGAAGGCCGCTCGCGCAATGGCCAGCGTCGTCTGGCGCCCTGGATGCGACTCGTCCATTCGAGCGGCGATGACGCTGAGATCCGCTCGAACCTGTTCCAGCGTAACTCCGGGCCGTACCCGTCCCAGCAACGCCAGCCAACTCATGTTGCTGTCGCCCAGCCGCTCGCGTCCCGCATCGAGAGTCTTCTGCATCGTCACCGGAGCCCAGAAAGCACTTGCCACCGGCTCCGTCCCCGTAAAACCAGCAGGCATCACGCCAATCACTGTGCACGGCGTTTGATCCAGGATGATTTGCTTTCCCACTATGGCTGGGTCGCTGGCGAACGTTCCGCGCCAGAGCTCATCGCTAATCACCACGACATTGTTCTGGCCCGGCGCCGCGCAGTCTGTGTCCACAAACGTGCGGCCTTGCGCGGGGCGCTCGTTCAGCACGTCGAAATAGTTGCAGGAGGTCAATGCTCCCATCAGACCGCGCATCCGAGGTCCGCCGAGCGTCGCGTCCAAAAACGGTTCAGACGCTGCGAGCCCCGTGAACACGTGGTTGTGGTCGCGGTAGTCCAGATATTCTGTGATAGGAGAACATGCTTTGCTCTCCGTGAACATTGCGGTTGATGTCCCCGTGAAAGACCTGGCCTACACTCAGCAGCTGTTCTGCTTGCGGAACTGGCAGCAAACGCAGCGCGACGCCGTTCAGCACGGAGAAAATTCCCACGTTGATTCCCACTCCCAAAGCAATCGCTAGTACGGCGGCGACGGTAAATCCCGGGTTGTGGCGTAATACGCGCACGCCATAGCGCAAGTCCTCGTACAAATTCTCCAGCCAGCGCCAGCCCCACGCGTCTCGCGCCAGCTCTTTCACCAGTCCCACATTGCCGAATTCTCGGCGCGCTCCGGCCTGCGCTTCGTTCGGCGAGGCTCCTCGCTCGATGCGTTCCGTTTCTGCCATTTGCAAATGGTGCTGGATCTCCTTTTCCAACTCGTAGCTTCGCCTGCGCCAGTTCCACCAGTGCTTCATGGCTGGTTCTCCTTCTTCGCCGGATTCAGGACGCCCGCGATCGCGTCCGTGATCTGTTCCCAGCGCGTGCGTTCTTGCGTTAGGCGCTTCCTGCCCGCGGCCGTCAGCTTGTAGACCTTGACGTCCTGCTTGTTTTCCGAAACTTTCCATTCCGCGCCGATCCATTTTTTCTTCTCGAGCCTGTGCAAAGCCGGGTACAGCGATCCGGCATCGACTTGAAGCAGCTCGCCCGAGTTCGCGCGAATGGCCTGGGCAACGCCGTAGCCGTGGCGAGGCCCCCACATAAGCGTTTGCAGGATCAAGAGGTCCAGCGTCCCTTGCAGCAATTCCATTCGGTTTTGGTACGGCACAAAGTTCTCCCCTGCCAGTATGGCTATAGAGCGCCTATATCCTACCATATAGACCATCTATATCCTGGAACGTTCGATCTCAACCGGGTACTGCCTCGGGCTTCCCTGCAGATACTTCGGCTGCGTAAGTTACGGTATGATGGAGTCGAAAGCGTACCGCCCATACCCGATCTTTATATCTGCCAGGCCATTGGAAAGTCTGATCGGGCGAGACTCGAATAACGCCCAAGGAGAGACGGTTTGATTCCTCGTTACACCCGCAAAGACATGGGCCAAGTTTGGAGCGACGCAAATCGCTTCGCAAAGTGGCTCGACGTCGAGCTGGCCGCTACGGAGACGCTTGCCGAAGCTGGCCTGGTGCCGAAAGACGCCGCAGCGACGATTCGTGCGCGCGCCAAGGTTGATGTTCCGCATATTCACGAACTCGAGACGCGCGTAAAACACGACGTGATTGCGTTCACGATGGATGTGGGCGAATCCATCGGCGATCCTGCTGCCGCGCGCTGGCTGCACTATGGGTTGACCTCGAACGATGTTGTTGACACCGCGCAGGCGCTACAGCTTCGCGATGCTTCGCACATTATTGAGCGGGATCTTGTTCTGTTCGGCGAAATACTAGACCTGCGCGCGCATCAATTTCGCAACACGCCACAAATCGGACGGACACATGGTGTGCACGCCGAGCCGATTACCTTTGGGTTAAAAATCGCCAACTGGTTTTCGGAGAACCAGCGGAATATCGAGCGGTTCCGCGCCGCGGCGCAACAGATTGCCGTCGGAAAGATTTCCGGCGCAGTTGGCAACGCTTCGCACCTCGGCCCGGAAATGGAAGAGCGTATCTGCAAAAAGCTGGGGCTGAGCGTTGCGCCCGTCGCTTCGCAGGTCATCCAGCGCGATCGCCACGCGCAGTATCTCAGCGCGATTGCGCTCATCGCCGCGTCTTTGGAAACCATCGCGCTGGAGATTCGGCATTTGCAGCGCACCGAAGTTCGCGAAGCAGAAGAGCCATTCGGCGGCGAGCAGCGCGGCAGTTCGGCGATGCCCCACAAACGCAATCCCGTGACGTGCGAACAAATCTGCGGTCTGGCGCGTCTGGTGCGTTCGAACATGCTCGCGGCATTTGAAAATGTGGCTCTGTGGCACGAGCGTGATATTTCGCACAGCTCCGTCGAGCGCATCATTCTACCGGACTCGACAATTCTCGTTGATTACATGCTGGCCAAGATGACCACCATTATCGCCGAAATGCGCGTCTTCCCCGCTCGCATGTTGCGCAATCTCGAGTCCACGCACGGGCTGGTGTACTCCGGCCAGCTGCTGCAGGACCTAGTCGAGAAGGGGATGCCGCGCGACGACGCCTACAAAGCGGTGCAGGAAAACGCGATGGCTGCCTGGGAGACGGAATCGAGTTTCCAGGAGCGCGTGGGCAAGGATTCCAGGATCACGAAGTTTCTGGACGTAAAGGCGCTTGCGCATACGTTTGATCTGCAGAGGCAGCTTCGCTATGTCGACGCGATTTTTGACCGCGTGTTTGGCGCGCATCCCGCTGGCGAGAAATCCGCCGCCAACAACGCCTGAGAATATGGAGTGCGGCAGCTCTGCTGCCGCTTTTTTTCGACGTAAAATTTCGCGATTCAATTCGTAAAAACGAAGAGCCCCGGTTGCCCGGGGCCCTTTCGCCTCTTCTAATTTTCGCTGACGCGGAAATTAGCTGCGGAGGCGGAAAACTCTAAGAGCGAAATTCGAAACGAGAAAATCGCGAACCAAACCGAGGGGCGAAACCAGAACGCCTACTCGACGCGTTGAACGTAGCGTGCTTCCGTCGTATCCACTTTCACCCTGTCGCCCGCATTGACGAACGGCGGCACTTGGATGATCAGGCCCGTTTCGAGCGTCGCCGGCTTCATCACGGCGCTGGCCGTTGCTTTTTGCAGCGTAGGTTCCGTCTCCAGGACCTTTAACTCCATGGTGTCCGGCAAGTCGACGCCGATCGGTTTTTCCTCGAAGAATTCGATCTTCACGGTCGTATTCGGAATGAGATAGTACACCGTTTCGCCAAGCTCTTCGCGGGTCATCTGCATCTGTTCGTAGGTTTGCGTGTTCATGAAGTGAAATTCGTCGCCCTCATTGTAGAGATATTCGAATTCCACTTCGTCGAGGATCGCGCGGTCGACGAATTCTTCGGCGCGAAACCGGTAGTCGATCATGATGCCCGTTCGGAGATTTTTCATGCGCGTTTGCATGGAGCCGCGTTTGTTGCCGGGGGTGCGGTGATCGACGCTGAAAACCGTAAAAAGCTGACCCTCGTGCTGAACGACCATGCCGGGGCGGAGTTGTGTGGCTTTAACGCTGCTCATAAGCTCCCTGAACGATTGCAAATTTCGGAAATTCCTGCAGGCAGCCCGCTCTGCGATGCGGTGCACGCGGAATGACTCGAGGCACGCAGGGCGGAATTTCGCGCCCAACGCGAATAAACAGTATAAAGGGCCGTGTTCGAGGAGGTCAATCGTATTGCGGAGCAAGCGAGCGCTTTTTTCTCTTCGCGGCGGCAATAATCTTCTCCACGTTGCGGAAACGTCTCGCACGCTCTTTTGGACAACACTTGACCATAATTTGTTCGGTAAGATCCGCCAGCCATTCGACGCTTTCGTCCATAGTCAGACACTTTTCCTTGCGTTTCATGTTCATGATTCTCTACTGAAGAGGGTGAATCCGCAATAGCTCGCATCCCGAGCTTGGCAAACGAATGTAGTTGATTGTCAATTAATGGAGCGGCATTGTTTTGCGCTTCGGATATGCCAAACGGTACAAAAGGCGACGACATTCGCGAGGTGATGGCTGAAGAAAAAAGCCGTGGCCGGCGTCCTCGCGATGCCGAGGCTTTGAAGGAACGCAGAAAGCACCTCGAAGACATGCGAGTGGCGCTCACTTCCAGAAGCGAACAGGAATTTCTGATTGCTATGCGTGGGCTCGGGCTCGACGAAGATCCGGAGAAGTTCGCCGAGGCGCTGAAGGTTTGGCGAGCCTCTTCTTTTTTAAGGAGGCGATAGTTTTCGAGAAATTGCGCGTTCTTTTTGCTCGCTCTTCCGGTGATAGCTTTGACAGAAAGCTGTCTGTTATGGCCGCGAGCTTCTCGACGGCTTCGTCCATGGTTAGGAACTTTTCTTTGCGCTTCATGAGTTTTATTCTCCGCTGAAAAATGGGAAACGGCAAGAGATTTGCCTTTACCTCGGACGACCGCATACACGGATTTTAGTCGTTGTCCTTCTTTGGTTCTTTGGCGCGCTGGGTGGCGGCTTCGGCCATGATTTTTTCAATTTCATCGGGATTGCGGGGGAGGCATTCGCTTAGGAACTTGTAGCCGGTTTCGGTGATGAGGATGTCGTCTTCGATGCGGACGCCGAGATTTTCTTCAGGAATGTAAATGCCCGGCTCGACGGTGACGACCATGCCGGGTTCAAGAGGTTTGCAATATTCGCCGGGATCGTGGACATCGAGGCCGATATCGTGGCCGAGGCCGTGAATAAAATACTGGCCTAGCGGTTTGCCGTGAAGATCCTTGCCATGGGAATTGATGTAGTCGTAGGCTAACTCTGTAGACGCTCTTTGGAGCCTTTTTGGCAGAAGTCCGCGCCCGGTTTGATCGCCGCGAGGGCGGCATTTTGCGCGCCTAGAACAATCTCATAAATTTCGCGCTGGCGCGGGGTGAACTTGCCGTTCGCTGGAAGCGTGCGCGTGATGTCGGCGGAATAGCCGGCGTATTGGGCGCCCACGTCGAGGACGACGATGTCACCGTCTTCGATTTTGCGTGCGAGCTTGTCGTAGTGCAACGCGGTGGAATTTGGTCCAGCGCCGACGATAGGAGCATAACCTTCCGCTTCCGACCCACCCATGGCGTGGACTTCGACCATCTTGGCGGCGATTTCATACTCGTGGAGGCCCGGGCGCATCATGCGCATGGCGGCGAGTTGCGCATCCACCGAAAGCTCGATGGCTTGCGTAAGGAAGGCAATTTCACCGGGCGACTTGATTTGACGCAAAGATTCGATGTTGGAGCGAATATCTTTCAGTTTAGTCTGCGGCACCGAAGTGTGAATCCAATCCACAACTTCTTTTTCGTGCGGATAGCCGCCGTTTTCTCTTTCGTAAGGGAGGATTGTGTAGATCGTTGGATACAGTTTTGCGAGCTTTTCGAGAGTGCCGCGCATTTCGGGGAATGGCAGAAGCGAAGCAAACCCCGTGCGAGCCTGGATGCCGGGATCGGACGAAGACATGCGCAGGCCGTTCCATTTTTCCTTCGTTGGATTCTTCGGCGGTAGAAATAGGATTTCTCTGGGGCCCTCCCATGCGGGGGCACTTCCGCCGATTTTCTGCGACGGAAAAATAATCAAACCGGCTTCTTCCTCGTTGTGGCCGGTGAGGTAATAGAAGTTGTCTTCCTGCGCGAAGATATAGGTTTGCGCGGATTCCTCGCGGCCAGTGAGGCCCCAGAGGAGGATCGGGGAATCGACTTGGGTGGCCAGTTTGGCGCGGCGGGCGGCGTAGACGCTATTGGCTTCACGCTCGCGGCGTTCCTGGGCAAGGGAGGATTGCGCGTAGGCTGAGAGGGCAGAGATCGCGGCGATAAAGGAGACGAGGGCACGGCGTGCCGTGGCCCTACTAGTGAAACGCCACTGGGTGGCGACAGGCGGTGCGAGATTTCTTTGGCAACCACTCATTCCTCAACCTCACCACCAGTTGGTTTGCTGCACCCACAGGGCAATGGGTGCCCGGCAGAGCCAGGGACCAGAGATTGTAGCGGAAATGCGCGCCGCGCCGAAATGAGGGATTCATATTGCCCATTCGCGCGAAGACACCGGTGAGTTGTCTAGCGCGTTCGGAGAGGATCAGGCTAGCAGATTTTTTTCGCTTCGAAGGTTTGGGAGCCGGCGTGGAGGGTCAAGCCGGTGATGGCGCCTTGGGCGTCTTTGTGGAAAGTGAAAGTGACGTCGCCGGAGAGCACGAAGAATTGGGTGGCGGATTCGGGGAGGAGTTCCAATGGGTCGGGGCCGAAAGGCTCGGCTTCTACGTAAAGGTCGGTCGGTTTCATGGTGATGGTTAGTTTGCCGACGCCGGGGATTTCGTAAGTGCCAGGGTACGCGGCGAAGGTAGCCGGATTGATTTTGATGAGCGTGTGCTCGATCGGCTTGTAATCGGGCCAGCCGTATTCCTTGGCGACGGCCCGGTAGATTTCTTGGTAGAGTTCGCCGCCGCTATCGGAGTTGGTCATGACAGCGAAGCCTTGGCCGGAGTCGGTGTACGCTTCGATGTTGCAGCGGTAGCCTTCATTGCCGCCGGTATGGCCGAACGATGGCTTGCTGCCAGAGGTTTCCAGTCCGAAGCCTAGCCCCCAGGTGCCGAATTGTTTCGTGAGCATCTGGCGAGCCATGTCCTGCGAAAGAATTTTAGAAGATTTTCCCGCGTATTCACTTTGAACTTCCATAGCCATGCGAGCGAGGTCGGAAGGAGTAGTCCAAAGGCCAGCGGGAGCCATTTCGGGATACGTGTGCCAGCCGCCTTGTACCGGATCACCGTTGGGACGATAGGGAGTGGCGGCTTCTGATGCGCGATGTTGCGGGAGCGGCTGCTCGTACGTACTGTGGGTCATTCCTGCGGGTGCAAGAACGAGTTCGCGCATGATTTGCGGAAAAGGCTTTCCGGTGAGGTCGGACATAAGAGTTTGCAGGATTACATAGCCACCGCCGGAGTAACGCCAGAGAGTGCTGGGGAAAATGTCCACGCGAATGGGATCGGAGTTGGCGGGCTTTTCGCCGTTGAGGATTTGCACCACGGTGGGAACGGGTTCATCCGACGCGTAGCCGGCGAAACCATGAACCGTGAGGCCCGCGCTATGGCTGAGAATGCGGCGAATGGTGACTTTATCTTTTTGAGTAAATTCGTTCTCTGGCACTTTCCAGGTGCGGAGCTTGACGTTGACATCTTCGTCGAGATTGAGCTTGCCATCTTGTACGAGGCGAAGTGCGGCCAGAGCGGCGACGGGCTTGCTGATGGAGGCGGCCTGGAAAAGCGTGTCGGGAGTGACTGGTTTTTTGGTGGCGACATCGGCGAAGCCGTATGCGCGAGTCCAAAGAATTTGGCCGTGGTCAAAGAAGGCGACACTGACGCCGGGTACTTTGTAGTGGGCCATGCGATCGGCGATGGTCATCGGTTGGGGAAGCTGGCCCTTGATGATGACGGCGGGGAGAAGGCCGCTTTCAATTCGGGAGATGCGAGCAGCAAGAGCAGTGTCTGTGGCTTTCGAGGACGAGGATTGTGAATTTGGATCGAGGACGAAGGAGAGATTGCTGGCTGAGAGCTTGGGCGAAAGTATGGAGGAGATGGAAGTGGCCGCACCAAGGAACGCCAATACGGCGGTCAGCAGGAACAAAGTGTTCGTTGTCGTTGATCTCGTCGTCGTTGATTTCATAAGGGATCCCATGGGCGCAAATCGTATCACCTTTGAAGGCATGGCGATTTGTTTGGTTGGCTCGTAGTGGGGGAATTTTGGACGTGGGTGATCGAGTTCGCCGTGGGGTAGAAGAGGGTGGGTCCCTTACAGGGTAAACTAGCCCCACCCCTACAAATGTGTTTGGATCAGGTTGGGAGGCTGCGGAAGAAATCGATGAGGAGTTCAGAGACGCGAGCGGGCTCCTCGTGCTGGAGCCAGTGAGAGGCGTTGGCGAACGTGTAGAGCTCGGCGGAGTCGCAATAACTCAGGCTGTCATGAGCCATGGCGGAGAGGAGAAAAGCATCGCGCTCGCCCCAGAGAATGCGCGTAGGGACGTGGACCGTCGAATCGGGAAATTTGCTCCGATACCGGAAGGCGGCGCGATACCAGTTGATCATCGCAGTAAGCGCGTCGGGTTGCGACCAAGCGGCACGGTATTGGGCGAGATCATCTTCGGAGAAAGTGTTGGGGCGACTTGAATGGACTAGAGAGCGGACTCCGAGGCGGAAGTTGAAAGCGGAGAAAGCTGCTTCAGGAATGAACGGGAGTTGAAAGAAAAACATGTACCAACTGCGGCGAAGCTGGCGGCGGTTCGTTTTTAAATAGCGGCGCATGACGCTCGGGTGAGGGACGTTGAGTATGGCGAGCTTGGCGACGCGTGTCGGATGGAGGAGGGCGACGCTCCACGCGACAGCCGCGCCCCAATCATGGCCGGCGAGGAAGACGCGCTCTCGGCCGAGTTGGTCGGCGATGGCGAGGACGTCGGAAGTGAGTTCGGAGAGCGCATAAGAAGAAGCGCCGTGGGGCTTGCTGCTTCTGTTGTAGCCGCGCTGATCTGGGACGATGACTCGGAAGCCGGCGTCGGCGAGCGGCTCGATTTGTCTGTGCCAGGAATACCAGAATTCGGGGAAGCCATGCAGGAGGACAACTACGGGGCCGTCTGCTGGGCCTGCTGCGACTGCATGTAGTTCGATGGCGCCGTTGTGAAAGGTCAACTTTTCGAGCGCGATTGGCACGACGCAGAGTTTACATTGGAATTCGGCAGGAGTTGCATTGGGCAAGCGGGAGGGGCAAGCCCCTCCCCTACAGAGCATTTAGAGTCGGTTAGGTGATGGAAGTGGTTTCGAGACCGTAAGTGGTGACGTAGGCGGCGGTGGCCGCGATTTCCGAGACGCGTGCTTCTGAATCGCCGTGAGCGACAGCGGTATGCGGCTCCGAGGCAGCTTCCGGAGGCAGAGCACCGATGGCCAGATTGCGTCCGGCGCCTTTGGCTTTGTAGAGGGCGCGGTCGGCCAGGGCCAGGACCTCTTCATAGTTAACGTCGACCGGCGAATTCATGTTCCACGGGAAGGCGGCCCAGCCAATCGAGACAGTGCGATGCAGGGAAAGGCCTGCGCCTTTGATCTTGAAGGGTTCGCCGGCAACCGCGGAGAGTACGCGTGCAGCCAGCGTGGCGGCTTCCTTGCGTTCGCAGAAACGGGAGACGACCAGAAATTCTTCGCCGCCCCAGCGAACCAGCACATCCGAATAACGAATGGCGGAGCTGATCCGTGCGGTCAAATCGATAAGCATTTGATCGCCGGCATCGTGGCCGAAGCGGTCGTTTATTTCTTTGAAGTGGTCGGCGTCGATCAGATAAAAAATGATGTCGCGATTGCGACGGCTGCGTGTCGGATCGGGCGAGGAGTAGGCGCGAACGGCCTGGCTGACGTCGCTGGCGATGGTGGCCTGGAAAAAGCGGCGGTTGCGCGCGGAGGTGAGCGGGTCGGTGAGAGACATTTCTTCGAGTTCTTTGTTGGCTTGGGCGAGAGCTTCGCTGCGTTCGGCGACGGCTTGCTCGAGTCGAACGCGCTCGTTTTGCAGCTTGCGCGTGCGGTAATTCATCAGAGAGTGGAGACCGAAAAGGCCGAGCAAAACGACGAACCCGCGCGAGTACCAGGTCTGCCACCAGGCAGGTATCACCGTGAACGAAAATTCCGCAGGAAAACTAAGAGTGCCGCGAGCGGAGCGGCAAGAGACACTGAAAGTATAATTGCCGGGAGGAAGAGCCGGATAGCGAGCTTCGCGCTCGGCAGTTTCGTTAGGTTCACTTTCGAGGCCCGCCAGGCGATAGGAGCAGCGAACATTTTCCGGGTCGCGGAAAGTAAGGGCCGCGAATTCCACGCGGAAAGTATTGTCACTGCGCGGCGCTCCTGGATTGCGCTCGCCGACGCGTTCGCGCGTGCCGAGCTGCGCGGAAGTAATCACAACGCGAGGCGGAAGTTCCACACGTTCGTCGGCGGAGATGGGATTGTACCGCGCGAGCCCGCCGCTAGTGCCAAAGAGAAGGGTGCCGTCCTCTTCCGCGAAAAAGCCGCTGTCGCTCAGGTCATTCCAGATGAGGCCGTCAGCGCGGGTGAAGCGGAGAGTGTGGCCCTTGCGCAGAAATTCCGTGAGGCCAAAGGCGCCGCCGGCCCAGATGTTGCCATCGTGATCCGCTCCCACCATGTAAACGTCAAGGGAAGGCAGGCCGTCGGCCAAGCCAAAATTAGTGATCTGCGGTTTTCCGTCTACCAGGCGCAGACAACTAAGACCAAGTGCATCCGCGTAGCGAAACCAGATTTCCTCGCCACTTACAGCGGCGGCTTCGACAACTTCATCCTGCAGGAGGCCGTTGGCAGCCGTGAAATGCAGCCAGTGTTTGCCGTCAAAGCGGGAGATACCGCTCCTGCCAACAGCCCACAGGACGCCATCCCGGCCGGATGCGAATCGGCCAATGCCCTGATGGATCTCCGGAGGCAGAGGCACATCCACGAATTGAAAAGGCCGTTGCGACGGACGCGTCGCTTTAAGGTACTCAGCGTTAGCAATCCAGATGCGGCCGTCCGGACCAACGTGGATACCGGTGGGAACGGGTTCGGGAGTCGAGATTTTTTCTGGCGTTAGAGATTCGGGATCGAAACGCGTGAGGCCTCCGGGGTAGCAGAGAACCCATACGGCCCCATCGGGACCGAGGATCATCTCGCGGGCCAGGGAACCATTCAGGCCATCCTTCGATTTCCAGATTCGCCAGTGGCCAGCCTGGGGATCCCACATGGCGACGCCGTTGTTGGTGCCGAGCCAGAGGCGCTTATGTCTGTCGCGCAATGCGGACCAAACGACGTTGTCAGGAAGACCCTCAGCTTGCGTCCAGCTGGACCAGGTTTTGCGGCCGATCCATCGCTCGATCCCGGCGCCACCGAGGCCAATCCAATAAGCGCCCTCGCGATCCTCGGTGATGGCAAAGGTCGCGTTGACGGCCATGCCGCGGCTTTGATCGATGACTTCCCATTGCCCGGAAATGCGGCGATAGAGGCCTGCCACCGTGGGAATCATCAGATTGCCGGAGCGGTCCAGGGCGGGCGAGCCATAGTCGTTGGCGGGGGGAAGATCGGGAAGTTCGGAGGCAAAGTGTGTCGCCCCCGGGTTGAGGCGGTATAGATGGGCAGTTGTGCGCACCCAAAGGATTTTCTCGAAATCCTGAAGAATGCTGACTATCTTTTCATGCGGAAGGCCGCTTTGCGCGGGGAACATGTGGACATGATCCTGCGCGTCCAGCCAACCGATGCGGTGGCCGGAGGCAAACCAAATGCGGCCCTCGGAGGTGATGCTGACCGACTCCGCTTCCAGGCTGGGCAAACCGTCGGCGACGGACCAGAGGCGGAAGTCATTCGGACGGTCTGGATCAACCCTGAGGAGACCGCCCTCGGTGGCGAGATAAACTTTGCCCCAGGGATCCAGGGCCAGGGCGGAAGGCTGTCGGAAGAAATTATAGACCTTGGCGAGCGGTAGTTGGTGCAGGGTGCCGCCCTCGATGTATGAGATTCCGCGCGAGGTGACAATCCAGATTCGGCCTGTGGGAGCCAGCACGAGTTGGTTCACATTGGTGCTTGGTAGGCCCTGCTCAATGCCATAGCGCACAACACGATTGCCGTCGAAGCGAAGCAAGCCGTCGGGCGTGCCGATCCAGATGAAGCCGTTCAGGTCTTGCAGGATGCAGGATGGGGTCAAAGAGCTAAGGCCGAAGTCTTCGCCAACACGCTGAAAAACGTAGTGCGGCCTGTGGGGCAAAGAAAGCACAGGCGCCTCAGTGGCCACCGCCTGAGTGGCACTGAGACCGAGTACTAGGACCAGCATCATAGCTGGGAAAAAGGCGGCAGAGGTCTTGCCCCGCATGAACGCTCCAAGTGATGCAGCCCAAATAGTTTAGCGCGTGGGTAGGCGGGGCAGTGGAGGTGGTCCCAAAACGATAATGGCGGATTGTGGGGATGCAAAAGGCTGTTGCCGGGAGGCTGCATGGCATCCGTGTAGAGCATGCCATGCGGCACTCCTTGATCCGCGTGCAATCGGCCGCACCCAACAGATCGAGCTCTCGCTCTACTGAAAACGGACTTCCAGGGAGTCGGCCATCTTTAGCCTGTCGGGTTAGCGCGTCGATTGACCACGGATGGAACTGGTACGGTCGAGGGCAGTCTGTCTGACGGGCGCCTCGCCGGACTCGCCGAGCACATCGATCATGCACGACAAACTGCTCGTTCTGTTAGCGACGGGTGGAGCTGCGCTCCATTGGGGCGGAATGGAATCGGGTATTGGACCTGCGGGTTCTGGGAATAATATTCGTACACCGTACGAAATGTGTGTACACTGTCCGGGTGAAAAGGCCGCCGAAACCAGATGGCAGTCGCTTGCAGCCCCAACGGCTTAAGGGGTCGTCCACTTGGGATGTGATTGTTCACGAGGAAAACGACTTTGGCTTGACGCGAGAAAGAATCGTTGCTGCCGGCATCGCTATCGCGGACCAATACGGCTTGGCAAACGTATCCATCCGAAGGATCGCTACCCAACTGGATTCGAGCCCAATGGCGCTCTACCACTACGTTCCGAGTAAGCGCGACCTCCTGAATTTGATGTTGGATGCGGCAAATGCAGACTTCGGATGGCCTGCGAAAGCTATCACCGACTGGCGAAGCGTCCTGTGTCACTTCGCATGGGAGAGCCGGCGCTGCCTGAAGCGGCACCCGTGGGTGAACCAGCTCCACGCAGCAGATCCCGAATATGGCCCGGAAAGTATCCGCATACTCGAGTGGCTTCTAACTCGTCTTTCAGCGGTTGGGCTGGACGTGAGGGCCGCCATTCAGGTTATTCGAGTCTTGTATGTGTTTGTAAATGGCTTTGTTGCCGCCGAGAGTTCGGGATCATCCGCTCGCAAGGGTGAAGGACGACGGCCATCGGTGAATCAACCAACTTTCGCGAAAGCAATTCTCGCGACCGGAAATTATCCCAACGTGGCGCTATTTATCGAGATGGCCGCGGAAATTCCCGATGATCAAGGCTTTGAGCGCGCTCTCAACCTTATTTTGAACGGCGTGGCCGCCGAGATTCAACTCCACGGACGAAGCCGTGCGGCGAAGCAAGGGAAGCAAGCGTGATCGCCATGTATTCAAAGCCGTGGACTCTGATAGGAATGAGACATTTCCAATTTATTTCTTCGTGTGAGGACCTATGAGCAAAACTTCCCGTAGAACATTTGTGAAAGCGGCAGCCACTGGTTTCGCCGCTTCCTTTCTGGAGATTCCGTCTATGCATGCCAATCCCCTGAATCTCCCGGTCGGGCTGCAGCTTTACACCGTCGGCCAAGAAATGGATAGCGATCCCGCTGGAACGCTGAAAGCAGTGGCGGCAACCGGCTACAAACAAGTGGAGCTTTCTCCGCTTGCTAAAACATCGGCAAAAGAACTAAAGAAAATGCTCGATGACGCGGGCCTGAAAAATCCTTCGGGACACTACATGCTTCCCGACTTGATGAGCAATCCTCAGGAGAAGATTGATTTTGCGCATCAGTTCGGGCAGGAGTTTATGGTTGTCACCGTGCCCTGGGTGGCCGATCCGTCGCGCTTCAAGCCCGATCCGCAGTTGGGGCAGTTCGCAATGTTTGTCGCCATCATCAATGGGCTTACGCTGGACGACTGGAAGTGGAATGCCGAGCAGTTCAATAAGACCGGTGAGCAGATTAAGAAAGCCGGGCTGCAGCTCGCGTATCACAACCACAACTTTGAGTGGAAGCCGTACGGCAGCGTGACGGGTTACGATGAATTCCTTCGGCTGACCGATGCGGGGTTAGTCAAGCTGGAGTTGGATTGTGGTTGGGCGGCTGTTGCGGGCCAGGATCCAGTTTCGTACCTGACGAAATATCCGGAGCGCTACACTTTGCTCCACATTAAAGATTTCCGAAAGGGATTTACGCCGCGGACGACTTTGATGGGCAAGGATCCTGGCGCGCCGGTGCCAACTGAATTGGGTCGAGGCGCGATCGAGTATGGCGGAATTTTCGCTGCGGCGAAGAAGGCCCGCATTCGTGCTCTATTTGTCGAACAGGAGCCTCCTTTCACGGAGATGCCGGCTCTGGAAGCGATCAAAGTAGATTACGAGTACATGAAGAATCTGAAGTCGTGAGGCCAGGGAGAAACGGAATGTTCAATCGCTATTTCGGCGCTGTAATTGTCTTGCTTCTGTTTGCGTCAATGAGTTCGGGGCAGGCCGATCAGGCCGCCAATGCTGAGAGGCAAAAGGCGGCGAGTGGGCAAGAGAAAGGCGCTCCGCAGAAGGACAATGCGGCCGATGCGCTTGCCGCGATAATGGGCGGCGCGCATATCGATAAAGAAGCGGCAGAACGCGGGCGGAAGATTTTTGTGCCGTCCTGCGGGTTTTGTCACGGCAATGATGCTCATGGGAAGACCGGGCCTGACCTCGTTCGGTCGGCTTTGGTGCTTCACGACGACAAAGGGAATGTGATCGGTCCTGTTATCCAAAATGGGCGGCCCGAGCGGGGAATGCCGGCTTTCTCGGCGCTTTCCGCCGAGCAGATTGCCGACATCTCCGTCTTCTTGCATTCGCTAGCGGCGGACGTTAAGAATCGGTTTGCGTACAAGATCGGCGATGTGATTACTGGGGACGCGCAAAAAGGCGCGGTGTTCTTCAATGGTGACGGACATTGCGGGAGCTGCCACTCTGCCTCCGGCGATCTCGCGCATGTGGCCACCAAGTACGAACCTGTCGAGTTGCAGCGGCGCATGTTGTATCCCGCGCCGAATATGATTGATGTGTTTCTCGGGCGAGCCGTGGCGCCCGCTGCACCCACCAAAGTTACTGTACAGCTGGCTTCCGGCGAAAAAGTTTCCGGAACGCTTGATCATTTGGATGAATTTACGGTGACCATGCACGATTCTGCCGGCTCCTACCGTTCCTTCTCCCGTGAGAGCGTGACTGTGGATGTACAGAATCCTCGGGAAGCGCATGAAGCGTTGCTGCCGAAATACACCGATCAGGAAATGCACGATCTTCTGGCGTACCTGGAGACATTGAAATGAGAGTCTGGACCCTCGCGTTCGTGTTTTTCCTGGCGCCCGCTGTTCTCTTTGGGCAGGCACTGACTTCGGAGACTATCCTGAAGCCGGGGACCGATACTTGGCCTACATATAACGGCGACTATTCGGGACGCCGCCACAGTCCGCTAGATCAAATCAACGCGTCGAACGTGGCTTCCTTGACCTCGGCCTGGATGTATCGCGCCAGCAATTACGGAGCAAGCGGCTTCGGCTCCATGATCAAGTCGACGCCTCTCGAAGTGAATGGCGTACTTTACTTCACCATGCCGGACAACGTGTGGGCTGTTGATGCCCGCAACGGGCGGGAAATTTGGCATTACAAGTATCCGCCGAACGAAGGCGGGCACATCGGGCAGCGCGGTGTGGCCATGCTCGGCGATTCGATTTATACCGAAACACCGGACTGCAATCTCATTTCGTTAAACGCGAAGGACGGCAAGGAGCGCTGGCGAAAACAGATCGCGGACGTAAAGCTCGAGTATTTCTGCACCATGTCGCCGCTGGTGGTAGGCAACCACATCCTCACCGGTGTAGGCGGCGATTCGCTCGATAATCCCGGCTTTTTGGAATCACGCGACCCGGAAACCGGCGAAGTGCAATGGCATTGGAACACGGAACCCAGTGCCGGCGAACCTGGCTTCGAGAGCTGGCCCGACGCGGAAGCTCGAGCCCATGGCGGCGGCATGACTTGGATGACGGGCACTTACGATCCAGACTTGCGTTTGACATATTGGGGAATCGGCAATCCCAATCCCGTGCACGCTGGCGAAGGGCGGAAGGGCGACAATTTGTGGACCTGTTCGATCGTTGCGTTGAACATCGACACCGGAAAGTTGGTGTGGGGTTATCAGGTCTCGCCGCATGATACGCACGACTGGGACGCAACTCAGACACCGATTTTATTTGATGGCGAGTTTAAGGGAAAGCACCGCAAACTCCTGGCGCAGGCGAGCCGGAATGGATTTTTCTTTGTGCTGGACCGAACCAACGGTGAGCACCTGCTAACGGCGCCTTTCATCAACACCAATTGGACTCTGGGGATCAACGCCAAGGGCCAACCCATTCCCAATCCAAAGAAAGAGCCATCGCGTGATGGCACGCTCGTTTCGCCCAGTTCGAATGGCGCGTCGAATTGGTTCGCACCCAGTTTCAATCCGGCGACCGGTCTTTTCTACGTCGTGGCTTCGCAGAGTTACAGCGTTTTCTACCTGACCGCCGAGGGAAAAGCCGAGGGATTTGCGGGGCGCGATGATTTTCTGAATTTCCCGGGGACCATCAAGGCGATCGACTACAAAACGGGAGAGACTCGTTGGACCCATGACCTGGGCGGCATGGGAAGCGGGCTGCTGACCACGGCGGGGAATTTACTCTTTGCCGGCGACAACTCCGGCCATATCCTGGCCATCGACTCTACGACCGGGAAGACGCTTTGGCACACGACTGTCGCAGGCAATCAGGCCAACGGCGCGATCACCTACGAACTCGACGGCAAACAGTACGTGGTTGTTGGCGCGGGTGATTCCCTCTTCGCGTTCGCTCTAGGCGCGAGCCACTGAACCTACCGTCAGACGCACACTTTTGGGAAGAGCTAGTTCTTAGTTGTCCATCGCAGAGCTTGGAAAAGGCGACGATCCTCAGTCCCAGTGATCTGGCCTAATTCCCAGTGGTTTCGCATAAAACTTATCTGACAGCAGGCCGCTGTCGTCGTTTGGCGCGGTGATGTCCTGCTTTGACGCTTTACCCGAAGGCGCAGAAATGGGACGATGCGTGCAATCGGCCCCAGGAGAAATAGGACATGCACGTCTATTTGTTGATGGCTTCGTTGTTTTTTGGTCCTAGCGGAAACGCGAGGCCGCAGGCGGCACCTGTAAACGTAAAAGTGCGTGTCTTGCTGGTGGATAAGGATCTGAATCAGAAGCCCGTCCCTTTTTATATCGTCAACTTTCGGAACCAGGGGAGTACCGACGCTCCGACGGAGTTGAAGACCGATCTGGATGGCAAAGCGGAACGACAACTTGCACCCGGCCGCTATGTTATCTCCACGCCGAAGCCGGTGGAGCTCGGCGGCAAGCGATACATATGGAATCTGGAAATCCAAATCGGTGGGGCAGAACAGCACGTAGACCTCACCAACGACAATGCCAAAATAGAAGACGCGGCTCCCAGTGCTGCCTCTCCCGGGGAGAATAAATCCTCGCCGGGCGCCGCCAATGGCGAGTTGACGGCACTCTTCGACAAACTAAAGAATTCCGTGGTCGCCATCCATTCTGAATCGCGCAACGGTTCGGGTTTCCTCGTGGATTCCACCGGGCTAGTGGTGACCAACAACCACGTAGTGAATTCCTCCACCTATCTGGCCGTGCAATTTGACGATAAGCGCAAGGTTCCGGCGCGGCTGATTGCGTCGAACGCAGACAAGGACGTCGCGGTGCTCTGGTTTGATCCCGCTGCGTTTCGCGAAGGAGTCGTAGCGCCGCTGCTGGTGAACGACGCTGCGTCACACCTTGTTGTCGGCCAACGCGTTTTCACAATCGGCAATCCATTAGGCCGCGAAAAGGCGCTGACCACGGGAGTGGTGAGCAAGATCGAAAAAGATTCCATCAATAGCGATATCAACATCAATCCCGGAAATTCCGGGGGCCCCTTGTTCACCTACGATGGGCAAGTCGCGGGCATCACCACGGCTGAACTTCGGAATCTGGCATCCATCGTGCCCGTGGAAATCGTTCGGCCGGTGGTCGAGCAGGCCCGCAAGGATATCGTGGGAGCAACGCCGCCGTCGCCGGTTCTGCTTCCCGTGGAGCCCACCGACTTTTTTCCCGCTGATGCACTCCGTGAAGTTTTGAAGCAAGAGAGGATCGACACGAAACCCTACTCACTGGACGCCGGAGAGTTTCACGTGTGGTTTATGACGCCTCCGCTTAGCTATTTCCTAAGCCATGAAGAGGAGATGGCGGCGGCGCGCAAGGCGGCCAAGCGGTCTGGTGGCGACGCTGCGACGACGAAGCCGCCGTCGAGTGTGCTGGAGGATGCACAGGACTACCGCCCTGTGCTGGTAGTGCGCGTTCGGCCGAAGTTTGGAGTACTTTTCAAAGTTCGCTTCAAGAATGGATTCGTGCGCATGCGGCTCCTTTGCGGTGGCCAGGAGTTGACCCCGATTCTGCCAGGGCGAGCCGAATTCGATCTGGTTGATCAGCGCGGTCGAAAGGTAGACACAACGTTTCAAGGAGTTTACGAGTACCCGGCCGATGCGGTAGCACCAGCCTGCGGAAACATGACCCTGGAGATTTACTCCGAGAAAGATCCGAACACACCCGTAAGCAGGCCGATTGATGCAGCCACCGTTGAACGCGTGTGGGGGGATTTTGACGCGTTCCGGCGAGCGCATCCAGCGCCGGCGCCCGCGGCCAAGCCTTAGATTCCCTGGCGGACGCCGGCCAGGCGCCGCCGGAATTCAGAAATCGATAATCGCGGAGACAGCGGCCTGTGTTTTTCTAGCGCAGCAGCTGGTTGATGTGGTTTGCGCTAGAAAAAGAATTTCGCGCCAAATTGCACGAGGCGCGGCGGAGCGGCGCTGACGACATCGCCGAACGTTGAACTGTCAATATTGCCGTCGACGGCCTGCGAGCCGAAGAACTGCGCATGGTTGAAAGCGTTGAATGCTTCGACGCGGAATTGCAGGGACTTCGCTTCCGTCAGACGCACGTTTTTGAGAAGAGCTATGTCGTAATTGTCCATTCCCGGACCGTAGAAGAATCGGCGGCGCGCGGTGCCCGGCGTTCCCAAGGCGTTCTCGGGGAATTGCGCGGCACTAAAATACGCGCGGCCATTGCGCGGATTGCCATTGAGGTTGAGCGGTCCTCCCAAATAATCGGGCTCATCTATCCCAAAGTTGTTGATGCCGTTCGGCTCCGCGCCGAGCAGGGAATTGTCGCCGAAGTTGACCAGCGTCACCGGAAGCCCCGAGCTGAATCGCGTGATCCCGGATAGCTCCCAACCTTGCGTCCAACGATTTGTGGCATGCAGCAAGCGCTCAAAAGGGAGTTGGTAGCTGTAACTCACGACGAAGTTGTGCTTAACATCGAAAGAGGACAGCGCTTTGCTGAGCGAAGGATTCAGGGGATTGACGGCTTCACCCAAATTCGAGGACTGATCCTGGGACTTGCTGAAGGTATATCCGGCCAGCACCGTCAAACTCCGGCTCGTGTGCCTCAGTGTGACCTGCAACGAGTTGTAATTGGAATTACCGATGGTGGCTTGGTTGGCATTGCTGCCGAAATTCGGTCCCAACGGGCCACGCGTACCTTGCTGGATCGCCCCTGTTGAAGTGGTGTAAGCGGTGTCCTCGCCAAATGGACCGCATGGAACTTGTCCTGGCGCGAGATTGGTGGGATTGCTTAAGAATAAGCACAGTGCGGGATCGCCGGGGTTGGATTCCTCCAGCACCAAAAGCCGGTGTCCCTGGTTGCCCACGTAATTCAAGCTGAGCACGGTGTCTGCACCAAACCCACGCTCGACCGATAGCATATATTCTTCGGTGTAAGGAATACGATTGCTCGGCAGGTAATTAGGAAGCCCGGATATAGGCTCGAACTGCGAAAAGTCCGTCGTTGTATCAGGATGCTGCGCAGTGGCCCCCAGCGGCGCTAGCTGCAGTGGAAACGCTTGGCCAAGATCCTGGCCGGTAGCTAGCGTGACGAAAGGATTCGCAAACTGGGGCGGAGCAGGGCTCGTGTAAGTTGATCCGTACGGCGCATTGGCGCTCATAACACCAATGGAGAGCGCTTCAATCGCGGTGTAGAAGATTCCAAAGCTGGCGCGGATGCTCGTCTTGCCGGGAGCGCCGAGAATTTTGGCAAGCAGGCCGTCTCCCGAAGCGGTGGGCGAGTACGCCAGGCCGATGCGCGGAGCAAAATCGCGATTACCTGGTGGTGCCAATGTGCGCGAGACTCCCGGATCCCCAGGATAAACAATGCCTGCGGGCGCATTCGGGAAAACGACAGACTGCTCGTTCGGGATGAACGCCGCGATCTGGTTGTACTTCTCATACCACGGTTCAATGCGATCCCAGCGCAAGCCGTAACTTAAGGTGAGATTACGTGTCAGCCGCCAACTGTCTTGCGCGAAAAGACCAAGATATTTGTTGCGGCCGTAAAAAGCTTGCAGCTGGCTCTGGTTGTACTGGCTGGGAGCTCCCAAAAGAAAGTCCGCAAAATCGGAGCCAGTCTCGGTCCCAAAGAAAAGAAAGCTGCCATTGAACTGCGCGATGGCATTGACATTAACCTGGTCGTAGTGAAATTCTCCGCCCGCTTTGATCGTGTGCCTTCCGATCACCTTGGAAAAGTTATCGAGCCATTGATAAGTATTTCCAATCTGGTTCAGCTCGTTCGTGTTCGTTCCAATTGTGAAACTGTTGAACGCGACGCTCTCGACACCTTCGGTTTTTGGAGAAAGAGGAAGAATTCCCGTAAAGCCTTGAGAAGCCAAGCTCACGCCGAGACCTCCGATCGGCTTGCCGAGGTCAACTGCGTTGCGCAGGTAGCTGAAGTGAAATTCGTTCACGGCCGTAGGACTAATTGTCTTTGTGTCACCCAGGCTGATCAGCTGAGCGCGGCCCGAATAGTTCGCATTGAAGCCAGGGACGTTCGCTCCGCCTTGCGCGACAGGATACGGATTGTCTTGCGACCAATCGTCGAGAAAATAGTAGGCAGAGAGCAGTCCCCATCGGGTGTTGGCATCGGCCCGGTATGCGCCTTTGTCGTCGCGCAAAGTCTGGTTGAATGCCGACGTGGAAAATGTGCCGTTCGCGTTGGTCGGTGAAGGAATATATTTCAAAAGATTCTGTGCCGGCGTGGACCATGCAGTTTGCGGAATTACTGCGCCAGGAAAAACGCACGGATTTGGGCCGCTGCTCGCACATCCTGGCGTGAAGTAATTTTCGCCGGCCGTGACCGTGTAGCCGAGTTTTTGCGAAAGCGTGCTGGCAAATCCTGCTCCACTAACCGTGGTTGGCACCGTAGTTTCCGTTGGCATCGGTGGTCACGAACGAACTGGCTAGATCGGATAGATTTCCCGTTCGGTCCTGCACCGAGGGCACCGGAATTTGGCCGGAGTCAACACCCTGCGTCGAACGAGTCCCCTGATAGTCCCCGAAGAAGAAAATCTTGTCCTTGCGAATCGGGCCGCCGAAGGTGCCGCCAAACTGGTTTTGATCGAAGGTCCCGCGCGTAGGGGAAAAGTAATTGCGCGCGTCGAGATCCGTGTTGCGGAGGAATTCAAAACCGTCGCCGTGAAACGCGTTGGCACCGGATTTCGTGACGACGTTGATCTGCCCGCCGCTGAATTCGCCATACTCGGCGTCGAAGTTGTTCGTCAGAATGCGAAACTCGGCGATGGATTCGAGATTGGGAATCACGGATGCGCCGTTGTTCACATCCTCTTCAACGTCGCTTCCGTTGACGATGAAACTGTTGGCGAATTCGCGCTGCCCGTTGATAGAAATCGTGCCTGGATTCAAATCGCCGGAAGGCGAGAGTACGCTAGCGCCCACATCTTGTACCGTATCGCCTGTAATGGAAGTTACGGGGACAACTCCCGGCTGTAGCGCCAGCAGATCCGTAAAGCTGCGGCCGTTCAAGGGCACAGCCGTCATCTGAGCGGCGGAAATCACCTCGCCGTTTTGTGTGCTCGATGTGTCGACCTGGACCTGGTTTTCGACGACGGTAACGGCATCTGATGCGCTCCCTACCGCCAGAACTGCGTCAATCGTCAAAGCGCTGTTCGCGTCGATAACAATCCCGGTGCGCCGGTACGGCCGGAATGCCGTGCTCGTCACTCCCATTTCGTAATGACCGATCGGAAGATTCGGAAACGAATAGAAGCCTTTGTCATCTGTCGCGGTCGCCAAATGAATTCCAGTGTCGGTGTTTGTTGCCGTGACGGAGGCTTTAACAACGACCGCGCCGCTCGAATCTGTGATCGTGCCCGAGATGCTTCCTCCCACGCCAGCCCAAGCGTCGACGGCCAGTAGAAGAACGAAGGAAAGAGATAGCCGCAAAGCTAAGCGGCCAGAGCTCCTCAATCTCTGGCGAGAAAAACCCGTTAAGTGATTTCGAGTGGTGCCGGCCATTCCGATATTCCCCTTGTGAAACCCATCAATGGCTTCCCCCAGTTGCCGCACCGGTCGCCTGACGGATTAGTTTTCTGAAGCTTGTTCTCAGCTATTTCGGAGCTATCTGTCCCTCAGAGCACTTGAAAACAATGGCAAGACTTTATTTCAGGCAGATGACAGAACGGCTGTTGTTGCAAAGCATTTGCAAGTAAAATATACGACAAGATTAGTCCTATATCAACTCAAAATCATTGAATGGTGGAAATGGAAGGTTGAACTGTCGTCAAAGGGGAGCGAAGTGTCGAAACAAACCGCGTCTTAGCTCGGAAGTTGAATCAAAAGCCCGGGGCGCCGGTAGCTGCGGGACGCATTTCTGGTGCATTGACCCCGAAGCGCAGGTGGGCGAAGTAAGTTTGGCCAAGAGACATGAGCCCGGTATAGAGGTAGCCCCACACAAACAGAAGCAAAAAGGGAATGGTGGCGTAATTTTCATTAGTGACGGCGTACACGATGGTGCCCGCAAAGTATAGACCGAGAAGGACTTCCGCGTAGGGCATCCAGCCGGCCTTGTTCTTGTATTTCTTCGAGACGAAGGTGCCCTTCTTGCCTTCGATATTGAATTTTGGCGTGCGCGCAAACTCGCTCTTCTTACCGACAATCGCTTCCAAGACGGCTTGCGCGTTGCGCACCGAAATGCCGATGCCAGTAGCCATCACGAAAGGCATGTAGAAAAACGTCCGCCACCAGCTTTTCGGGCGGAGCTCCCGCTGCGCGACGATGTAGAAACTGGAGATCGAGCAGGTGGAAGCCAGAAATAGCGGCAGGTCGACCACAAGCATTTGGAACCAGCCCTGATAAAACCGCACTATCATGGCGGGGAGCAGCATGACAGAAAAGAGAACCATCAGTGGGTAGCTGATGTTGGCGGTGAGATGGAAGAAAGCCTCGGCTTTCACGTGCCAGGGCGCATCGGATTTCATAACGCGCGGAAGGATTTTCTTCGCCGTCTGCATCAAGCCCTTGGCCCAGCGAGCTTGTTGCGCTTTGAAGCCGTTCATATCGACCGGCAGCTCAGAAGCGCATTCAATCTGCGGAAGATAGAGGAATTTCCATCCCTTGAGTTGCGCCCGGTAAGAAAGATCGGTGTCTTCGGTGAGGGTGTCGTGTTCCCAGCCACCCGCTTCGTCGATGGCTGCGCGACGCCAGACGCCCGCGGTGCCATTGAAATTGAAAAATGTGCCGCGGCGCGAGCGCGCGCCATGCTCCACGACGAAGTGGCCGTCGAGAAGGATGGTTTCGACCTGCGTAAGGAGCGAATAGTCGCGGTTGAGGTAGGTCCAGCGGGTCTGCACCATGCCGATTTTGGGGCCGTTCGCGGGATCGACGAAATAAGGAATCGTGCGTCGCAGAAAATCAGGCTCGGGAATAAAGTCAGCGTCGAAGATCGCGACATATTCGCCGTGCGACGTCTTGAGACCGTTTTCGAGCGCGCCTGCTTTGTATCCTTCGCGATTGGTGCGGTGAATGTAAACGATGGGCATGCCTTGCGCCGCGTGGCGCTCCACGCACGCGCTGGCGACTTGGCAAGTTTCGTCGGTGGAATCGTCGAGGACTTGAACGTCCAGCAATTCGCGCGGGTAGTCGAACCGCGAAACGGCTTCGACGAGCCGCTCGATCACATAACGCTCGTTGAAAATCGGAAGCTGGACGGTGACGCGCGGCCAGTTTTTAACCACGGGCGGCGGCCCGGGGACATTCTTTGAGTAAACGTAGTAATCGTAAACTAGCCAATAGCGGTGCAGTCCGTAAGCCGCGAGGATGAAGAGGACCAGGAAGTAGGGGATCATCATCGCGAGGTCAAACGCATCCGCGTGATAGACCCCGGAGAAGGTGCGGTCCGTCAGCTTGTGCCAATATTGGCTGAGCGAGGATTGCGTGGCGAGAGCGGTTGTAATGGAGAGCAGGGTCAGCACGATGGAGATAGTTGTTGTTCGTTGACGAAGTGCTATGGCTCGGCTATCGAGGAATGATTATAAGGCGTAATCCCGAACCGCGAAAGGTCCGCGGTTGGTTCGCTGGGGGCCGTATGCGCCAGCGTCAGATCTGACGTTTCAGAACCGCGGTGTCGCTGCCTCTAGGTTACCAGGACGATTTTCCCGGCGGCGCCGGGTTCCAGGATTTCTTTATGCGCGCGGGCAGCTTCGGCCAAGGGATATTCTTTGCCGACAACGGGGCGGAGCGTGCCGTTTCCGAGGCCGGCGATAATGCCGGCGTGGATATCGGCTTCTTCGGCGGCGGTGATTGCCCAAAGCGTGAAGCCGCGAGCCGAGCCGCGGCGTGCCATCAGGTCTCGGGGATTGATGGTGATTTCTCCGCGATTTCCGATGATGATGACGCGCCCGCTTGTGGCCAGGAGTTTCAGGTCGTTGGCGAGATTCACGTTAGCCAGCATTTCGAGGACGATGTCCACGCCTCGGCCGCCCGTTGCTTTCATAATTTCATCGAGATAGCCCGGTTTGCTGTGATCGAAAACTTGATGAGCGCCTTCGCGAGTCGCTAGATCGAGACCTTTTTGGCTGCTTGCGGTGCCGAAGATGGTCAAGCCCGCCGCGCGGGCTATTTGAACTCCGGCGATACCGACACCGCCGCTGGCGCCGTGAATCAAAACCGTCTCTGAAGCGTGGGCTTGCGCGGAATGATAGAGCGCGTGATAGGCAGTTCCGTAGGGCACCCACACGCCCGCACCTTGGCTGAAACTTGCCTTTTCTGGCAGCCGGTGGACTTGGCTTTCGAGAGCGATCGCGTATTCGGCGTACGCGCCAGTCACGGTCTTGGCCACGTAGACACGGTCTCCGGTTTTTACTTTGGTGACGCCGGTGCCGACCGCTTCGACAGTGCCCGCGCCGTCCGAGCCCGGCGTATACGGCAGCGGAGGCTTTACGGCGTAAGTGCCGTTGCGCATGTAAGTGTCATAAGGATTCACGCCAACCGCGTGGATCCGGACCAGGACTTGTCCGGCAGCGGGTTTGGGCGTAGGGATTTCCTCAATCTTAAGCACTTCGGGACCGCCGAATTCGTGGACGACTATCGCTTTCATTCTTGGCCTCCGGTTCTTGGGAAAATTGATTTGATGTCGCTTGTGACTCTTGGCTTCGCTCTCGATTGCGAAATTCTACCTGAACACGGGCACGCCCTTCGAAGTTCAGGGTAAACGTGCCGTGCCCAGCGAAGGAAATTTGGCGTCAGAGCATGGTGGCGTCTTGAATCCTTCTAGAAGTGATCGTCGGCGTGCACATGCGGCGATTCTTTCTCTTTCTCAAGAAGGCCAGTTGTCTGGCCCCAAGCTGTAGTTTGCCAGTTGTCTTTGCCTTTTTTCTCGGGAATCCAGGGCGGCAGCGTCTGATTCAAATAGGCAGCCAGCGCGTAAATGTACGGCTCATACATGCGGCGAAGCTCGGTGAGGCGACCGTCGGCTTCCTCGCCGTCGCGGAGTTTCAATCCGTGTTGGGCGAGAGTATCCCGGATGTGGCGCAATTGTTCGGCGGGGAGGCGATCGTACGGTAGTGTGGCTGGCGCTGTCCCGAAAACTTGCGAAAGATCGGCGACAGCGTGCCGCGAGATTGCGAACGTCAACTCGGCCTGCTTTTCGCAGGCACCTTCGATTCCCACCATGACAAGTGCGGAAGTGTCGAGGATAGCCGTGAGCGAGGCGACCCAGGACTGGTTGTCATGCTGCGAACGGAAGAAAGCTAGCACCGGATAGGAGAGATGGCTCTCCATAAGCTCAGCCGACCAGTGCTCCCAATCTTTGAGGAGTTCGCGCAGGGCTTCTTGTCCGTGGGGGTAACTGTGACGTCGGAGAAGTTCTCCTGCGGTGGGAGGCGTGCCCGCCCGAGAATCGAGCAGCGAAATGTCCACTTCGCGTTTTGAAAATGAACCGTAAATGAATGGCAAATAACCAATCACCGCAGCGAGGAAGCCGAAGCCAAAACCGGCTTCGGCGACGACCAGCCCTCGAGCTAAGCCGGAACGAGGAATGACATCGCCGAGGCCCAGCGTAAAAAATGTTGTGCCGCTGAGATAAATATCGGTGAGAAAGCTTGGTTCGCTACCGCTTATGACAACGGCCGATCCTGCTCCATATTGCATCAAGCCAAAACCCAGAACCAGGCCGACCGCCCACACGCCCACTAGCACGAGGAGAGAGAGAGGGCCGTAGAAGCCTAGAAACGCCTCGCGGCTTTTGCGCGACGTGACCAGGCTAGCCGTGAACCTCCACACTATCCAAGTGGACCGATAGAAGAGCCGCGCGATGCGAAACTTTCGTGTGACGCGTCGAGGCAGAATGATGGCCTCGAAGGCGTCCCACAACACGATCACAAAAATCGCGAAACCCGCGATGAAGGCACCTGGAGCTGGAATCATGTGCGGCATTGTACTCGTTAGGCTGTTCCGTCGATGAGCGGCGATGCGATCAGGAGTTCAGGGTCGCACTGACGCTAATCTCCGCCTTGAATAGCTTCGAAACGGGGCAGCCAGTCTCAGCAGCTTTGACCGCTGCGTCAAACTTGGCTTTGTCGGCGCCGGGGATCGTGGCGACGAGATCGAGATGGCTCTTGGTAATGGAGAAGCCATCGCCGACTTTTTCGAGCGAAATGGTTGCGGTGGTTTCGAGCTTTTGCGCCGTCATTCCAGCACCGCCGAGTTGCGCGGAGAGCGCCATGGTAAAACATCCCGCGTGCGCCGCAGCAAGAAGCTCTTCGGGGTTTGTGCCAACGCCATTCTCAAAGCGCGTGCTGAACGAATATTGCGTTTGTTTGAGGACGCCGCTATCCGTGGAAATCGAGCCTTTGCCGTCTTTCAAGCCGCCTTGCCAGACTGCCGATGCCTTACGTTGCATTATGCCGCTCCTTTTGCATTATTCGTTTGATTTGAATGCTGAGAATTCGATTCGCCAGCGATAGAGAAGGGTATATTGGCGGAATGGCGATGTCGAGCGGCGCGAGCGAATTCCGATGAGCGCAGACCTGGAGCAAGTGGCCCATCGGCCATGGCCGATGCCTGCTGGCCCGTGGATCATGGCTCAGAGTTGGCATGATCTGCTCTTTGCGCACTGGCGCGTGGAAGAAGCGGCGTTGCGGCGGCACATCCCCGCGGAACTGGAGATCGATACCTACGAAGGACAGGCATGGCTCGGAGTTGTGCCGTTCCGTATGTCCGGCGTGCGCCTGCGCGGCACCCACGCGATTCCGTGGCTCTCGGCGTTTCCCGAATTGAACGTTCGAACGTATGTGCTGGCTGACGGCAAGCCTGGAGTGTGGTTCTTTAGCCTCGATGCGGGCAACAGAATTGCCGTGGCGATCGCGCGGGCGTGGTTTCACCTGCCGTATTTTCGCGCGCGAATGTCTTGCGAGGAACGGAATGGTTGGATCGAGTACAAATGCGGACGCTCGCATCGCGGTGCGCCTTGCGGAGTGCTGAACGGCCGGTATCGAGCGACTGGCGAAGTATTTTCGGCGGCCCCAGGGTCGCTCGAACACTTTCTGACGGAGCGCTATTGCCTTTATACAACAGGTGAAGATGGGCGAGTCATCTCCGGAGAAATTCATCACGCGCCGTGGCCCTTGCAAATCGCGGAAGCCGAGCTGATCAGCAATACCATGCCGGAAGCCGCGGGAATTTATTTACCGCCAGCAAAGCCGTTGCTTCATTTTGCAAAGCGCCAGGACGTGGTCGTATGGCAGCCGCGGCGGTCGGTGCGCTGATTCGCTTTGGCGTGCTCACCATTTGTGAAAAACGAAGAACACCGCCATCGCGATGCAACCAAAGCCCGCGGCGTGATTCCATTTTAATTTCTCGCCGAGATAGAGCACCGAGAAAACGGAGAAGACCGAAAGAGTGATCACTTCCTGCATGGTCTTGAGCTGCGCCGTGCTGAACTCATACGAGCCAATTCGGTTAGCTGGGACTTGAAAGCAGTACTCGAAAAAAGCAATCCCCCAACTTACCAGGATGACTTTCCAGAGCGCCGAAGTACGGTATTTCAGATGCCCATACCAGGCGAAGGTCATGAAGATGTTCGAGATGGTCAGAAGAATGATCGTTCGCACGGGCGTAATCTCCTTGGCCGTACCGGATTTGTGCAATGCAACGCGCTCAGTAACAACACGCTTGCAAGCAAACTAGGGAATCTGCGCAGGCCACAGGCCACGAATGTAAACTGAGTTTCCCGCCACGCGGTAATAGACTAGCCAGTTTCCTGCATGAAACCAGCGGTGGCGGCGGAATCGCCTACTCTTGGTTCGCACGGGGTACATATACGGGAAATGTTCCAGCGCTGGCAGCTTTTCAAGTATCGCCTCACGGTCGCGGTCTGGGAGCTCAGCGAAGAGCTGCCAGACAGTACGAGTCAAGACGACACTGTATTTCACCGCTTTTTGCTCCGCGCGTTTTTCGCGCGAGACAGTTTCATTACCTCGGCGTGAGTCATCACTCGGCCTGCTTTGATATCAGCGTCGGAGTCGTCCATCATCTTTTGGAAAGCGGGATCGGCCTCAATCTTGTCGAGCCGGTCCTCCATATCGGCGTAGAGCTGAATCGCTTCGCGAATGACCATGCTGCGGTTGCCCGCCCTGTAGGAAGCTAGTTCCTCGAGTAATTTGTTGGTGCGCTTGTCGAGTACAAACTGTCGCCGCATTGTGGTTCTCCTGGGGCTACGATAAACGGCTAGTGTGTAGGAGTCAACACCATTCATGAAAGGTGTGGAACGCAGCGAAGGAGCCCCGTTTGGCGCCTTATTGCCCCATCGATGCTCACGAAATGACCAAACGCCCAAGTTTCTAATGCCGAATTCTGCACACCTGTACTCCGAAACAGTTCAGTGGACAGGACCCGTTCCGATAAAGTCCATGTTGAAGGTTCGTTTTAGCTTCCCTCATCCGGTTTGCAACTTGGGCCCATTTAAACGTGGAGGATCTCGTGGGACGGATTGTGAGAGAGATTTGTGTGCTTTTCCTGGCGCTTGCGATCCTGACGCCCGTCGCAACAGATGGACAAACATCCACCGTGCTGGTAGTCACAGGCTCAAGCATGCCGGAGTCGCTCTACTTACTGTGGAACGACGAGTTCCACAAGCAGCAGCCTGGCTTGCAAGTGCGCTATCTGCCAGAGGGTAGCGGCGTTGGCGCCACTCGCGTTTTGACAGGCACGGGTGATTTCGGCGGAGGGGACGCTCCGATTCCGGAAAAGGATCTAAAAGGAGCTACTGCCAAGATTGTAGAGCTTCCCACAGTCCTGATTGGAATCGTAGTTGTTTACAATTTGCCGAGCGTGTCGGGCGAACTCCAGCTCTCAGGGCCAGTCCTCGCAAACATATTCCTCGGCAAAATCACGGTCTGGAACGATCAGGCCCTGGCGAAGCTGAATCCGGACTTAAAACTTCCAGCGCTCCCCATTCAAGTGCTGCACCGCTCGGCGGGTAAAGGTTCGAGCTATATTTTTTCGGATTTCCTGTCGAAGGCGAGCCCCGAATTTCTTACGCGTGTTGGCCGTAGCGAATCGCCGAGCTGGCCGGTGGGCGCGACCGCGGGCAGATCTCAAGATATGGTTGAAAAAGTAGCCGCAACTTCGGGAGCGATCGGCTACACAGAACTGAATATGGCCATGAAGGCCTCTTTGCGGATGGCCAGCATCCGGAACGTTGATGGCGAGTTTGTTAAGCCATCACCGCATTCGATCGCGGCCGCCGCCAAAGCGCTGACCAGCAAGACAACGGACGATTTCCGGATTTCGCTGACCAATGCCCCCGGGAAAGACAGCTACCCCATTAGCAGCTTTACCTGGTTTTATGTTCCGGCAGTCGCGAAGGATTCGCAACGTGGCCGTGCCGTCTCGGAGTACTTGAAATGGGTGTACACCAGCGGCGAGAAAATTGCCCAGGAACAAGGTTATCCGCCGCTTCCCGAGGAACTGCTTGCCAAAGTGGTGGCGAAGGCGGAAACGATTCGCTGATCAGCTGCCGCAGGATCTAAACGTTTAGAGTCAGAGAAACCAGATCAGCTCGCGGCGTTGGCTGGATTGGCGGCATTTTGGAGCGGTCAACGGGGCGGTACTGCGTGTCGCGCTCCACCGGTACACGGCCTGCGGCGCGGATGAGGCGTTCGAGTTCCGCGTGCGGCGTGAACTCCGACGTTTTTGCGCCGGCGTCGTGGTAGATCTTCTCCTCGGCTACCGTCCCATCCAAATCGTTTGCCCCAAAACGCTGCGCGATCTGCGCCATACTCGGCGAAAGCATGATCCAGTAGGCCTTGATGTGATCAAAATTATCGAGAAGCAGCCGCGCGACCGCGATGTTGCGAAGGTCGTCGTAGCCCGTAGGCTTCGGAATGTGCGAGAGCGCAGTGTTATCCGGATGAAACGCCAGCGGAATGAACGTGACGAAACCGTGCGTTTCGTCCTGCAGTTCGCGCAATTTGATCAGGTGGTCGACGCGCTCTTCTTCGGTCTCCACGTGGCCGTACAGCATGGTGGCATTGGAACGAAGGCCAGCTTCGTGCGCTTTTTTCGCGGTGTTCAGCCACATCTGGCCGCTGGTTTTGTGGTCGCAGATGATTTTGCGCACGCGCGGGTGAAATATTTCCGCGCCGCCGCCGGGGCAGGAATCGACTCCCGCTGCCTTCATTTTCTGCAAAACTTCTTCAATGGAAAGTTTGGCGATACGCGAGAAGTAATGAACTTCCACCATCGTGAAGGCTTTGATATGCACAGTGGGGCAGCGTTCTTTGAGGCCGCGAACCATCTCTAAATAGTGGTCGAAGCTCAAGTCGGGATGCAGGCCGCCGACGATGTGAAACTCCGTTGCCCCTTCGCGAACGCCTTGTTCAGCGCGTTGGTAGATTTCTTCGAGCGCAAACGTGTAGGCTCCGGGCGCATTGGGATCGCGGCCGAAGGCACAGAGCTTGCAATGTGCAACGCAGACGTTCGTCGGATTGATGTGGCGATTGACGTTGTAATACGTGACGTTGCCGTGGCGTTTCTCGCGAACGTAGTTCGCGAGCCAGCCGACCGCAAGAAGATCCGGCGAACGATACAGCGCGATGCCGTCCTCCATGCTCAGGCGCTCGCCGGCGAGGACTTTCTGCGCGATAGGCTTCAACCGTGGATCGGTGAAGATCGGCTCGTTAGACAGTTCCAGCACTTTTATGCCTCTCTCCCACTATGATTCCGATAAACGCAGGCACGACTAGGATGACCAGTAAGAGCACCACTTGCTCCAATTTGCTCAGAGAGAGACGGAACAGCGAATCGTGGTCTGAGGTCTCATCAATCAATCGGCTAATGGCGGAGCCGAGTTCTGTCCAACTTGCTAAAAGTATTAAACCGAACAAGGCGAGAATGAGGCCGTATCTCATCGAGGACGGAACTAACCACGCGGCCAATTCTTTTCCGAGCACGTAAAAACCCCATACCGCGAAGATCGCACTAAACAAGCAAAACCCGATTTGGGCGAAGTGGAGCATCCGTTTCATCCCGCCCCGTCAGGTCTTCCAAACCGCTGCCGCGGCGCCCCAGAACAGCAGGAACAATAAACTAATATAACCGTTCACGGCGAAAAACGCAGCGTCCAGCTTGCTCAGGTCCCCTGGTTTGACAAGAGAATGTTCGTAGGCCAGCAGTGCTGCGACTACTACGATGCCCGCCCAGGCAGGCCACGGAAGCACGAAACTGTACGCAAGCCACGAAAGAAGCGCTACCACGCCGACATGCATGACGCGCGCGATGCGCAACGCGTTGGCAATGCCAAAACGTTTGGGAACGGAATAGAGGCCAGCTCGTTTGTCGTAGTCAACGTCCTGGCAAGCGTAAAGTACGTCAAAGCCGCCGACCCACATCGTGACTGCCGCGCAAAGAATCAGCATGCGCCAGTCAAGTCCGCCCGTTATGGCGATCCACGCGGCCGCGGGTGAAATGCCAAGCGCGAAGCCCAGAAAGAGATGCGACCAGTGTGTAAAACGCTTGGTGAACGAATAAAAAAACAAAATCGCGATTGCCAATGGCGCGAGCTTGAGTGCAAGAGAGTTGAGCTCCCATGCTGCGACGAAAAACAGAGCCACGGCGGCGAGGGTGAACAGCCACGCGAAAGAAAGCGAGAGCGCGCCGGTGGCAAGCGCACGCTGCTTCGTTCGAGGATTTTCTTTGTCGTAGCGAAGGTCGACGATGCGGTTCATGGTCATCGCGGCGGAACGCGCCGCAACCATGGCGACCACAATCCACAGAACTTGACGTAACGTCGGCCAGCCGTTCGGCGGTTGATGCGTGGCCCGTGCCGCCAGAAGCGCCCCCGTCAACGCAAACGGAAGCGCAAAGACGGAGTGTTCGAACTTTATCATTTCGAGCACGGTTCGGAAACGGCTAGCCATCGCGAATCTACGCCTCCGCTTTCTTTACGCCAGTCTGGCCCGTCCAGCGATACATATTCTCCTGCGCCAGATTTATCTGCGCGAGAACGCGATAGACGTATTGCGTCACCAGGTCGTCGATTGTTTGCGGATGATGATAGAACGCCGGAATCGCAGGCATGATGACCGCTCCAGCTTGTTGCATGCGCAACATGTTTTCCAAATGGATGCGGTTGAAAGGAGTGTCGCGCACGCAAAGAACGAGCTTGCGGCCTTCTTTGAGCATGACGTCCGCCGCACGTGAGACGAGGTCGTCGCTTACCCCGCTGGCAATTGCGGCGAGCGTGCCCATCGAACACGGAATGACAATCATTGAATCTACCGCGTAACTGCCGGAGGCGATCGCGGCGCCAATATCCCTGTTTGGAAGAACTTCGATTTTTGCCGCAGGGCGGTTCAGCAATCTGCCGGGAAGCTGCTTCAAATCGCCGGAAGCGATTCCCCGCTCCTCGGAGAAGAGCCGCTGACCAGCTTCGGTGACGACGAGATGAATGCGAGCCACACGCGCATCTTTTTCCAATAAATCTAGGGCTTTCTGCGCAAGGACCGCGCCGCTTGCCCCGGTCACACCTACGGTGACGACTTGTTTTTGCGTATCAGGCATGGTTTCCGTGCGGATAGAATTAGTCTCGCAGCCGCGTTAGGGCAAGTCAAGTTGAGGCGCCGCGCCCCTGCAGTGATAGAATTTGCGACGGTCAAACAATATGAACGAGCAGGAATTGCTGAAAATTCTGGAATTAGTGAAGCTAGGCGCTTTTTCCCCCGAAAAAGCCGCCGACCGCTTGAAACACTTACCGTTTGAGGATTTGGGATTCGCGAAGGTCGATCACCACCGTGCGTTGCGCCAGGGATTTGCCGAAGTCATTCTTGGCAAAGGCAAAACGCCCTCGCAGGTTGCGAAGATCGTCCACGCCATGCTCCAGAAAAAAGACTCGCATCACAATATTCTGGTCACTCGGACCGACGCGAAGACATTTGCTGCCGTTAAGCGCACGAACGGAAAACTAGCCCGTTCAGCCAAGTTCCACGAGAATTCCCGCGTCATCACTATCGAACGGAATCGCGAGACCACCGGCAAAGGAAACATCTTAATAGTCTCAGCGGGGACGAGCGACATTCCTGTGGCGGAAGAAGCCCTGCTCACAGCCCAAATGATGGGCAACCGCGCCGAACACTTGTATGACGTTGGCGTCGCGGGCATTCACCGGCTTCTGGAGCATCGAGAGAATTTGACGAAAGCGCGTGTGATCATCTGCGTTGCCGGAATGGAAGGCGCTCTGCCGAGCGTCGTGGGCGGATTAGTTGCCGTGCCCGTAATCGCGGTTCCGACCAGCGTCGGTTACGGAGCCAGCTTTGGAGGCGTGGCCGCGCTGCTAGGCATGCTCAATTCCTGCGCATCCAATGTGACCGTCGTAAATATCGACAACGGTTTCGGCGCCGCCTGCGTGGCATCGTGCATCAACCGTTTGTAGAGCCATTTATATAAGCGGCCCGGCTCTCAGGCTTTCAACAAAACCTTCATCACGCCGGATTCCTGAGCGAAATGAATCGCCGTTGGCGTTTCTTTCAGGGCGAACGTGCGCGTGATGAGCGGCGTCGGATCGACTTTGCCGGAACGCAACAGGGCGATTGCCCTCGCGATCGGCCCACAGCGCGAGCCGACAATGGTCAGTTCCTTGACGACGATGGGCCATGTCTCGATGGGAGCAGCGCCGTGAAATGTGGATTTCAGAACGAGTGTGCCGCGCGGCTCGGTCATGTGTTGCGCGAGCGCAAACCCGCTCGGTGAGCCCGTCGCTTCGACCAGCAAACCATAACTCTTCTTAATGTGTTTCAGATCAGAGTCATCGCCACGCACTTTTTTTATTTCGATTCCGGCGCGCCGGGCAAGCGCGAGTTTCTCTTCGTGCTTGCCGTACATGACGACGCGAGGTACAGCGGTTCGCAGAACCAGCGCGATCAATTGCGCAAGCTTGCCATCGCCGAGCACGGCCGCTTCCCGAAATTGTTTGATGTTAACCTGCTCAAGAATCTCGCAGGCTGCAGCGAGTGGTTCGACAAAAACAGCCTGCTCGTCACTGACAGAATCCGGAATGGCGTACAGATTTTCAACCGGCAGCGTCAGATACTCCGCGAACGCGCCGTCGTGAGCCACAATGCCAAGCACTGTGCGTCGAGCGCAATGCGTCTTCAATCCGCGCCGGCAAAAAGCGCAACTAGGGCGGTAGCGGTAAGCCGAACAGGAAACGTTGATCTCGCCAACGACCCGGCGCCCCACCCATTTTTTCTTCAACGAACCGGAAACGCCACGAACGTCCACAACTTCGCCGACGAATTCGTGCCCCGGCGTCCCACGAAACGCGTGATACCCGCGCAGAATCTCGACGTCCGTATTGCAAATCCCCGCCAACCGGACGCGCACCAGCGCCCATCCCGGCCGCAGCTTCGGGAGCGGCTTCACAATTGGTCTGAGCTTATTGTTGGCAACCTGAAAGGCAAACATGCCGTTCATGTTGCCGTACTTTTGTCGTTTGAGTCTAGTTCCGCTTAGTGCGGATAGCCCGCGTTGATGAAGTCATCGATGTCTTTGTGCAGCTTATGATGCTGGATTTCATCGATGTACATCATGTGGCCGCCTTCGTAGTACGCAAAACTCACGTTCTTACGGACTGGCGGTTCGAGATTCATGTGTGCGAACGTATTCTCAATCCCGTTGAAAGGCGTTGCCACATCGTAGTAACCGCAAAGAACCAGCACTTTCAAGTACGTCTGCTGGGTCATGGCCGCGCGCAAAACTTCCGCGACTTCCGTATTCCCGGTCTGGTCCCACGGACGGACGTTTGCGCTGACGGTGTAATAAGCGTCGCTGTCCCACTTCAATTCCCGGCGAACATAATCGTGAAATGTCGCCACGAATGCGCCCTCGTAAGAAGCCTCGCTCGGGTCATACTCCACGCGCTCGCCGGCAGCGTCGACTTCCATGCCCGTGAAACGCGAATCCAGCCGCCCAATCGTCAAACGCTTGTCCCGCTCCAGCTCCTTGAACCAGCGGAACGGGCTCACACGCAAATTCGCCTGCTCGATGAATTTTGTCGAAAGCCCAGTGTAGTGCGCGAGATCTTCCACTACCTTCTGGTGCTCCGCAGGGGAAAGCTGGTCGCCTTTTTCCAACGCCTGCGCATATTCGCCATGCGCAAACTCGCGCGCCTTTTGTGCCACCTGGTCGATAGTCATACTCTGCAAATCGGCGGGCAGCAAGTGGTGGTACCAGGCGGTAGTTACGTAGGTCGGCAAAAAGAAAATGGTCCGATTGTCAGCGCCCCAATTTGAGAACGCCACGGACGAAAGCAGCGCGATCCCGTTCAAATAAATTTGGTGGCGCTCCTGAATCACACCCGCTAGTTCAGCGGAACGCGTCGTGCCGTAGCTTTCGCCAATCAGAAATTTCGGCGAAGCCCAGCGCTCCGTGCGCGTGATGTACTGGTAGATGAAATCCGCAAACCAGTTGGCATCTTCGATGATGCCGTGGAATTGCGCGGTTGCTTCGCCAGGCGCGGGACGGCTGAATCCGGTAGAAATCGCATCGATGAAGACAAGGTCGGTCGCATCCAGAAAAGAATCCTCGTTGTCCACCACGCTATACGGCGCCGGCATTCCGTGGCCATCGGCAGTCAAGACCACGCGCTTCGGTCCCATGCCCATATGCGTGAAAAGGGAAGCCGAGCCCGGCCCACCGTTGTAAACAAAACTCACAGGACGCTTTGCAGGATCGGCGACTCCATCCTTAGTGTAGGCAACATAGAACATCGTCGCCTTCACCGTCCCATCATCTGCCTTGATGTTGTACGTGGCTGCCGTCGCCGTGTAGTTGATCGTCTGGCCACCAATGCGCGCCGAGTGGTGCGTAACCGATGATTTCTCTTCCGGAACTGCGGGGCGCGCTGCTTGCTTGCCCTGAGCACCTTCGCCTTGCGCCGCCGTTTCCGCCGGAGGGCGGGTCCGTTGTTGCTGCTGAGGCGGCTGCTGGCCCGCCGGTACCGTAGGCTGCTGAGCCGACGCCGTGCATAAACCAAACGACAAAGCAATTCCTGCGAGGACGCACCAATCTCTCCGCATTTCGCAATTCTCCTTTTTTTCTACAAAACGTTTTTCGGGCAGTCAAGAGGTGTAACCACATTTCGGGAGAATCCCTCCACTCGCCCGAAACATCTGTAGGACGCGCGAAGCGCCATTCGAGTTTCATCCAGGGAGAACAGGACGCGCCGCAATTCTGTGGGGGGAGGACAGACTCCGCACACAACCTGAGGAGCACGGAAGAGTTTGGCGCGGTATCAGTGAAGCACGGCGCCCAGTGTCTTGATCAAGAGCGTTTCCTGTTCAGCGAAGACGGTCCTGAGATCGAGAATCAAGCGGTCGTTCTCGACGCGCGCAATCACAGAAATGCCCGCAGGTGCCCGGCGAAGCCGCTGCTCGAGCTGCGCCGCCGAATAACGCGCACTCGCGATGCGAATGATCTTCGTCGGCAGCGCCTGCGTCGGCGTTGAGCCGCCACCCGCGAGCGACGTGCCATCCACAATTTCCATCTCCACTTCATCGAGCGGAAGCTCCGGCCGAAGCTCGCGCAGAAAATTCTCGGCACGCCGTTTAAGCTCCGCCGCGCTTGTCCGTATCATGCGCAAAGCGGGGATTTCGTCCCATGCCGCGCGCAAATACGCGCCGAGAGTCAGTTCCAGCGCCGCGGTCGTGAGCTTGTCCACACGCAACGCGCGAAACAACGGATGCCGCCGCACGCGCGTAACCAGCTCTTCTCTCCCCGCAATAATTCCCGCCTGTGGTCCGCCCAACAGCTTGTCGCCGCTGAACATCACGATCGAAACTCCCGCGTCGATGCTTTGCCGAACGAGAGGCTCGGAGATTCCGTTCGCGGAAAGATCGACGAGACAGCCCGAACCAAGATCTTCAACAAGCGGAAGCCGTGTCCGCTGGCTTAGCGCAGCCAATTCTTCAAGCCCCGGTTTTTCCGCAAATCCAGTGATGCGAAAATTGGAAGGGTGAACGCGCAAGAGTAGCCGCGTCTTTTCGTTGATAATGTTTTCGTAGTCGGCGAGCCGCGTACGGTTCGTGGTGCCGACTTCCCGCAGCACCGCTCCGCTTTCCGCCATGATCTCCGGGATGCGGAAACCGTCGCCAATCTCGATCAACTCACCGCGCGAGACGATGACCTCGCCCCCTTTTGCCAAGGCGGCGAGAACAAGCAGGACAGCTGCAGCACAATTGTTCACTACGATCGCGGACTCCGCGCCCGTGAGCCGCTCGAGCAGCGAGGACGTATGCACATCCCGCTTGCCGCGCGCCCCCGCTTCCAAGTCATATTCAAGATTCGTGTATTGCGTCGCCGTCCGCCGAAACTCTTCGACGACCCCCGCAGAAAGCGGAGCCCGGCCCAGATTCGTGTGAAGGATTACCCCCGTAGCGTTAATCACCGGCTGAAGAGAGTGCGCAAGAATCCGCTCCACGATCGAGCCGATGTGCTCTTCGAGAGACGCCGGATTGGCCGCCAGAAGCGCGAATTCGCCCAGCAGTGCGGAATGGGCCTGATTCGTAAGTCGTGAGCGCAGCTCCGCTAGCACCGTGCGCGTAACTTCCACAAGAAGCGTGCGGTCCACGCGACTTGCCAGATCCGCAAGCCGCGGCTGAGCCAGCAGTTCGTCGACCGAAGGAATTTGCCTGAGCAACTCGGCCTGTTCGGCGGAAAGAGCCTGTTTCGCGCGCGCTTCCATGCCCTTATTTCAGCACACCGCCACCCCGTGAGCAATGAGGCTTTCCGCGCGCAACTCGCCGGCCCCTGCACCCAAAACGGCCGGTAGGTGGTGGGATACACAATGCGTATCGCAACCCACCGCTCCGGTTGACGGCTCAGCTTTGTGCTCCTAGCATGATACTCAGGGGCATTTCCACCCATGGCGACCATCGACGAAGAGCTGGCTCAGCTCGAACGGGACATCCGTCAGCTCAAAATTGAATACGACCAGTACTTCGGCGGCGGCAGAAAACGCCCGCCGACGGAAATCGAGTGGCGTATTGAATTGGTCGTAAAAAGATATGCCGAGCGCGGCGCCGAGCTGAAATACGGCCAGCGATTCCGGATGAACAACCTCACGCAGACTTACGCCAAGTACAAAGACATTTTCCGCAAGAAGTCGCAGAACAAGGAAGAAGGAAAAATTCAGCGCCATTTCGGTGCTGCAGCGAAGGCGATCGAAGCCGAGCGCGCCCACAAAAATCCTGAGAAGCCAGGAGAAGCTTCCGGGACGCCGGCAGAGTCCGTCGCTGCCGCTGCCCAAGGTGCCTTCCGCGTGACCTGCTCCGAGCCGGAACGCGAGGGGGAGAAAGTCGATCAACTCTATCAGGCGTTTCTGCAAGCCAAACAGCAAGCTGGAGAACAGACGGGAAAACTCTCTCGCTCCAGTTTTAATGAATTTGTCATGAAAAAGACCAAAGATCTGCAGAAGCAAAAGAATTGCCGCGATGTCGAGTACGTCGTCGAAGTCGTCAACGGTCAGGTGAAGCTTAAAGCTCTCGTCAAGGCTTGAACGCGCCAGATCATGACGTGCGAGTCATGAATCTGGTATTCCATATGAATGCCTTCTATCTTTTCGGTTTCCGTCTCAAGCGGATCGTTTTCAACAGCTAATCTTGCCCAGCACGGCCTTTCCACTTTCCGAAACTCACCCCGGGCGCTTACACTATTGTGCTTTTCTTTCTCGGGAGGAATGCATGGCGGTGGAACGCGCGCTCATCAGCGTGTTTGATAAAACGGGAATCGTGGAGTTTGCCAGGCGGCTCGCGGCTCTGCACATCGAAATTCTTTCGACGGGTGGCACGTCAAAGTTGCTGCGCGATGCCGGTGTCGCCGTCCGCGACGTTGCCGACTTCACCGGCTGGCCAGAGATGCTCGGCGGCCGCGTAAAGACGCTCCATCCAAAGGTTCACGGCGGATTGTTGTTTCGCCGCAAGCATCCGGAGGATCAGAAACAAGCTGCCGACCACGGCATCGCTCCAATCGACCTCGTCGTTGTGAATTTGTATCCCTTCGAAGCCACCGCCGCAAAGCAGGGCCTGACTGCCGAAGAATTGATCGAGAACATCGATATTGGCGGACCCACGATGCTGCGCTCCGCCGCAAAAAATCTCGAAAGCGTCACCGTTGTCACCGATCCCTCCGACTATGGACGTGTAGCACAAGAACTGGAAACGTCGCGCGAGACTTCCCTCGCGACGCGGCTTGAATTGGCCCGGAAAGTGTTTGCCACCACCTCCGGTTACGACGGGATGATCACAACGGAACTGGAGCGGCTCCATGCCGAGGCGACCCACGTGGTGCTCGGCGAGAAGCCCGCTCTGCCTGAGCGGCTGCATGTCGCTCTGCAAATGCAACAACCCCTGCGCTATGGCGAAAACCCCCACCAATCCGCGGCCCTTTATGTTTCGGCCGGGAGCGCCCCGAGCGGCCTTGCAGCTGCGAAACAGCTCCAGGGAAAAGAGCTTTCCTATAACAATTACGTGGACTTGGAAGCCGCGCGAAGCCTCGCGGCGGAATTCAAACAGCCCGCCGCCGTCATCGTCAAGCACAACACACCCTGCGGAACGGCTCAGAGCGAAACTCTACTCGGCGCTTACGTGAAAGCGCTCGCGACCGACCCGGTTTCCGCATTCGGAGGCGTGTTGGCCTTCAATCGCGCCATCGACGCTGCCACTGCTGAAGAAGTCGCGAAGCTTTTCGTCGAGTGCATCGCCGCACCCGGATTTGACGACAAGGCCAAATCAATTTTCGCGGCGAAGAAAAATCTGCGATTGCTGGAGCTGCCGCCCGACGGGCTCGATCCCGAACGCGAGCTGCAGCTCAAGCGCATCCTGGGTGGAATACTGGTCCAGCAGTCCGACCTGGGCGAAATCATCGAAGATCAGCTAAGAGTCGCGACAAAGCGCGCGCCCACGGCCTCAGAAATGCAAACTTTGCGTTTTGCGTGGAAAGTCTGCAAGCACGTCAAATCCAACGCCATCGTATTCGCGAAAGATGACGCGACACTCGGCGTCGGCGCCGGCCAGATGAGCCGCGTGGACTCCGTAAAAATTGCGGTGATGAAGGCGCAATCTTCTCTTGCTGGAAGCGTCCTCGCTTCGGACGCCTATTTCCCGTTCCCCGATGGTGTCGAAGAAGCCGCCAAAGCAGGCGCGGTCGCCGTGATTCAGCCCGGAGGCTCCGTCCGCGACAATGACGTTATCGCCGCTGCAGACCGCCTCGGCATGGCCATGGTCTTCACCGGCATGCGCCACTTCCTGCACTAGAACGCAGCTGGCCTAATTCGCGCAGCGATGCATCCAAAGTTTCCATTTCAACTCTTTTGAAATTTCTTGCATCCTAGTAATGGGCGCATACGGGCCTTGGAAACGGCTGACGTTTGGCTTTTGACCGCATTCCAGCTGCATGGGATACTTTTTGTTTCTGGGGCTACGATGAACCTAAGAAGAATCACTCTCGCAGCGCTATTCACCTGCCTTCTCGGCGTGGTCGCCGCCGCTCAGACTTCTCCCGACCCACAAATCCAGAAGGATGCCCGGCCACAGTCCAAGCCTGGTACCGAAGCTGCCGAAACCCAGGTCGCTCCCTCTCCTCGTGCCGACGCCTATTACAACTACGCGATAGGCCATCTCTTCGAGCAGAAATTTGAGACGACGAATCAGGCCGAATACGCCACCCAAGCCATCGATGCCTACAAGAAGGCCTACGCGCTTGATCCAAAGTCGCCCGTTATCGGCGAACGCCTTGCCGAGATGTACTGGAAAGCACAGCGCGTCCACGAAGCGGTGACGGAAGCCCAGGAGCTCCTCAAGCGCGACCCGAACGACCTGCAAACTCGGCGTCTTCTGGGCCGCATCTACCTGCGCAGCCTGGGCGATCTGAGTTCGAGTGCGCAATCGGAAATGGCGGAGCGCGCCATCGAGCAATACAAAGAAGTATACCGGCTGGATCCCACGGATTCGGAATCCGCACTGTGGCTGGCCAGGCTCTACCGCTTGCGCAATGAGCACGAGAAGGCTGAAGAAGTTCTACGTAACCTCCTAAAACAAGACCCCGAGAACGAGCCCGCTGTCGAGCAGCTCACGCAGCTTCTGCTCGATGAAGGCAAATCCGCGGACGCCGTTTTGCTGCTCGAAAGCATCACCAGCCGCACGCCTTCCCCTGCTTTGCTCGATCTTCTAGGCGACGCCTACACGCAGACCCATGACCTCGCGAAAGCGGAAGCCGCTTACCGCAAAGCTATGGACCTGGATCCCTCCGAGTTAAGCCACGTTCGGGGCTTGGGCCAAACACTGCTGGCAGAGGAAAAATTCGCGGACGCGCTCGCCGTTTACCAGAAGCTCTCAGATTTGATGCCGGACGATTCCGACGTGTATCTGCGCTTGGCGCAGATTTACCGGGAGCTGCACCAGCTCGATCACGCCGAAGAAAATCTTCTAAAAGCACGCCAGTACGCGCCAGGCAGCCTCGAGGTTATGTACAACGAGGCCATGCTTTACGAAGCCCAGGGCCGCTACGAGGACGCCATTCGCGTCCTGTCCGACGCTGTCTCCGGATTGAAGACGCAATCGCCCGTCCTGCCTTCGCGACGCCGTTCGCTGGCCATTTTGTATCAACAGTTGGGCCAGCTCTATCGCGACACCCAGAATTTTCAGGCCGCCATCTATACCTTTGAAGAGTTGGGCCGTCTAGGCGAAGAAGAAGATCGCCGCTCGCGCATGCTCATCATGGACACCTATCGCGCGGCCAAGGATTTGCCAAAAGCCCTCCAGGCCGGCAAGGACGCTCTGACGAAATATCCTAGCGACCCCGGGCTTCGCACTTCCGACGCGCTTTTGCTCGGAGAGAACGGCCAGACCGACGAAGCCGTGAAAATTCTCCGCTCCCAGCTCACCAAGACCGAGGCAGACCGCGATATTTATCTGAACATCGCGCAGGTTTACGAGCGCGGCCGCCGTTACAAGGAAGCCGAAGAAGCAGCCCGAACTGCCGAAGCGATCCCCGGCGAACCGCATGACAATGAGATGGTGTGGTTCTTGCTTGGAGCCATTTACGAGCGGCAGAAGTTCTACGATCGCGCTGAAGTCGAGTTCAAAAAGGCATTAGAAGTAAATCCCCGAAACGGGCCAGTGCTCAACTATTACGGCTATATGCTTGGCGATCTCGCTATACGGCTCGATGAAGCAGAAGCGCTCGTGCAGCGCGCGTTGAAAGAGGAGCCACTAAGTGGCGCATATCTCGATAGCCTCGGCTGGATTTATTATCGCGAAAATAAACTCGCGGAAGCCGAAGCGACGCTGCGCAAAGCCGTCCAACGCGATAGCCATGACGCCACCATTCGCTCTCACCTTGCCGACGTATACGCCAAGTCCGGCCGCATGGACCTCGCTGCGATCGAATGGGAGAAGTCGCTGGCCGAATGGCACCGCTCGCTCCCCGCGGACGTGGAGCCCGAAAAAATAGCCGAAATCGAAAAGAAGCTTTCCCAGGTAAAGCATCGCGTGGCGCAAAAATCCTCGCCGCAAGACGCGAAACCGCAGTAGCCGGCATGCGCGAAGTCCGCATCCCCGCGTTTGCCAAAATCAATCTGTGCCTGGATATTCTTGGAAAACGCGCCGACGGCTATCACGAACTCCGCACAATTTTCCAAAGCGTTTCTCTGCATGACGAGCTGCGCCTGCGCGCCTCGAACCAGCCCGTAATCTCGCTCTCTATTCGCGGGAATGCCGTTCTCTCCCAAGAGCCGTTGCAAAACAATCTTGTCTACCGTGCCGTCGATGCCCTCCGCCACGAATTGAAAATTCGCACAGGAGTTGAAATCGAGCTAAGGAAAACAATTCCAGCCGGCCGCGGCATGGGTGGCGGCTCAAGCGATGCCGCCGCAGCCCTTCTCGGTTATTTGCGCTTAACTGGACGCAAGCTGGCCGCTCCACGCCTCCTAGAAATCGCCTCCTCGCTCGGCGCCGACGTCCCCTTCTTCCTCTTTGGTGGCCGCGCATTGGGCATCAGCCGCGGCAACGAGATCTACCCTCTTCCTGACCTCCCGAAGCTGTCCGTGCTGATCGTTTCCCCGCGCGAGATTCACGTTCCTACTCCAGACGCTTATAGGTGGCTTAAAGCGCGTCCGCTGACATTGACAAAAAGCGCCGCAGACCCTAAACTTTGGAGGTTCTGTGCTCTGTGCTGGAGCACGCAGGGAAGCGGCCTTTCCAACGATTTCGAACGGCCTGTTTTCCGGCGTCACCCCCGTCTTGATCAAATCAAACGGGCTTTGCTTCAAAGAGGAGCTGCAGAAGCCTCGTTGGCGGGTAGCGGTTCGGCGGTGTTTGGAGTTTTCCCGAGCCCAACGATGGCGCGCCGAGCCGCTGTTTGGTTTCCGGACGATCAGACCTTTGTTTGCGAGACTCTCTCGCGCGACAGGTACGTTCGTAAAATGCAGGGCACTCGTTGAAGTAGATTTGTGTCCTCTGTTTGCCTCGGTTGAACCGCAGCGTCTCCAAAGAAGCAAGTAGTTACCCATGGAAATGAATTAGGGCGAAGAAGCGTGTCAGCCCAGGCGTAGAACTGACGGAGCGCGAGTTTCGTGAACGACGACCGATTCAAAATATTCTCGGGGACCGCGAATCTTCCGCTGGCGGAGAGCATCTGCCGCCATTTGGAAGTGCCGTTGGGCAAGGCCAAGCTCGGCCGCTTCAGCGATGGCGAGATTTATTTTCAGATTCTCGAAAACGTGCGCGGCGCCGACGTCTTTGTCGTTCAACCGTGCTGCTACCCGGTAGACAACCACTTGTTCGAACTGCTCTTGATGATCGACGCGTTCAAGCGCGCATCGGCCTGGCGTATCACCGCCGTGCTGCCGTATTACTGCTACGCGCGCCAGGACCGCAAAGACAAGCCGCGCGTTCCGATATCAGCAAAGCTCGTCGCCGACTTACTGGAAACAGCCGGCGCGAGCCGCGCATTGACGCTCGATCTGCACGCGCCGCAAATTCAGGGCTACTTTGACGTTCCCGTCGATCACTTGTACGGTTCTCCCGTACTGGTCGAACACTTTCGTCATTTGCAACTCCCGAATCTCACTGTCGTTTCGCCGGATGCCGGCGGGGTGGAACGCGCGAGATTTTTTGCCAAAAAATTAGACGCTCCCCTCGCGATCGTGGATAAGCGCCGCGTCGACGTAGACGTCAGCGAAGTCATGAACCTCATCGGAGACGTCCGCGGCCGCAGCACCCTAATTGTCGACGACATCATCGATACGGCAGGCACGCTCGTGAAAACCGCCGAAGCCCTAATCCGCGAAGGATCAACGCAAGTTTACGCAGCGTGCACGCATGCCGTGCTTTCCGGCCCGGCCATCGAGCGCATCGCGAGCTCGCAAATCAAACAAGTGGTCGCCACGGATTCCGTCCCGCTAGGCGAAGCCGCAAAGAGCATGGGCAAAATAAAAATTTTGAGCGTCGCGGACCTGCTAGCCCGCGGCATTCGTTCGATTCACGAAGAAACATCGATCAGCGAGCTGTTTATTTAGTAGGACAGACATTCTTGTCTGTCGTCTTGCAGTAGAAGTTAGAAGTGAAGCCGGAACCGGAAGCACCCAAGTTTAGCTTTTTGTCACACAAGATTTTCATGGAAGGAATGAAAGCATGGCTCAACCACAAATTATCGTAGAAGGGGCGCCCCGCTCCGATCGGGGCAAAAATGAGGCCCGCCGTCTCCGCCTGACCGGCAAAGTTCCCGCTGTTCTATACGGCGGCAAAGGCGATGCCATCGCGCTTGCGTTAAACACCAAACAAATCGGCGCGATTCTCCGCTCCGAAAGCGGCCACAACACCCTCTTTCAAGTGGACCTCGCCGGCAAACACGAGCCCGCCATCTTGAAAGACTGGCAAGTGGACCCGGTAAGCGGAAATCTTCTCCACGTTGACCTTGTGCGCGTTGCCATGGACGTTCGCATGCGCGTAAAGGTCCCCGTGCACACATTCGGCGAACCCGCGGGCGTGAAACAACAAGGCGGCGTCTTCGAAGTCGTCACGCGCGAAGTGGAAATCGAATGCTTGCCAGCCGAGATTCCGACCGAATTCAAGGTGGACGTCACCGGCTTGATGCTTGGCAACCAGTTGCGTGCCAAGGAACTGCCGATTGACACCGCGAAGATGAAGCTCATCACCGATCCGGAGCGCGTCCTGGCACACGTTGTGGCTCTCAAGGTCGAAGAAGAGAAGCCCGCCGAAGCCGTTGCCGCCGATGCTGCAACGCCCGCCGAGCCCGAAGTCATCAAGAAGGGCAAGAAAGAAGTCGAGGGCGAAGAAGGCGCCGAAGGCGAAGCCAAGGCCGAGAAGAGCGACAAGGGCGAAAAGAAGAAGTAATGCGGCAGTTTGTAAATTGCGGCGGCTGGCGTCAATCCAGTTGCCGAACAGAGGCCTATGCGGCTCATCGTCGGACTTGGGAATCCTGATCCGGAGTACCAATGGACGCCGCATAACCTCGGTTTTCTGGCCATCGACGAACTTGCCAATCGCGGCGGGATTCGCGTCGAGCGGCCGGAAGGCAAGGCGCTCGTAGGCAAGGGCAAGATCGCCGGAGAAGATGTACTGCTGGCGAAGCCGCAGACGTACATGAATCTCAGCGGCATGTCAGTTCGAGAGCTGCTGGAAAAGTACGAACTGAGTCCCGCGGACTTGCTGGTGATGTGGGATGAAGTGCAATTGCCTTTCGGAACGATTCGCATCGACCGAAAGGGCAGCGGCGGCAGCCACAACGGCGCGAATTCGGTCATCAGCTCCGTGGGGACACAGGAATTCTCGCGCATCCGATTAGGATGCGGGCCGGATCATCCGCTGAGCAGCCGCAAAGAATTTGTGCTGCGGCCGATGAAAAAGGCGGAGCTGGAAGAAGCTGCCGAGATGATCGGCAAAGCCGGCGACGCCGTGGAAATGATTCTCGTAAAGGGAATCGAACCGGCCATGAATATTTTCAACCGGCGAAAGCTGCCGGAAGCGGAAGAGCCGGAAACAAAGTGAACGGTTTTTCCGGGTTTGCACCCGAAACGGTTTTTGAAGTGCCGCCGATAACCTCGGCGCAAAGAGGAAAGAGGTCATCATGCAAGAGCGTCTGTACGATCTGATTTTTATCGCCCGCCCGGCAACGCCGGAAGACGAAATCAAGAAAGTGATCACCGGCATCGAGACCACTTGCGCGGAAAAGGGCGCGAAGATCGAGAAGACCGAGTTTTGGGGCACGCGGAAGCTCGCTTATCGCGTGGCCAAGCATCGCGAAGGCATCTACGTTTATCAACAGATCCGCACCAATCACGAAGAGCTGATTGCCGAGCTCGAGCGGCGCCTCCGCGTGCAAGATGTGGTCATCAAGTATCTGACCGTGCGCCTCGACGAAGATTTGAAGCGCCAGAAGAAGCTTGGCGGCAAGCGCGAACAGCGCGCGGCACGGCGTCCACGCCGCGCCACGGCTGCTCCTGCTTCGGCTCCAGCGCATGCACCAGCTCCCACGCCGGAACAAACCCCGGCAGCGAGCTAAGTTTCCGCTTTCGTTTTTCGATTTTCGAATTTCGTTTTAATGGTTTCTAGAGAGAAAGGCAGGACGGTATGGCAGACGAACCGAAACAAGCACAGTCTCACAGTGGACCGCCGCGTCGCGAAGGCGGTGGCGGCCATGGCGGACCCGGCGGCGGGCACGGTGGTCCTCGCCGCGAAGGCGGCCCAGGCGGTGGTCCGGGCGGACCCGGCGGCCGGCCGCGAGGCAAGCGGCAATATTTCCGTAAGAAGAAAGTCTGCAAGTTTTGCGTCGAGAAGATGGACTTCGTCGACTACAAGCGCGCCGACATTCTTTCGCAATTCGTTCAGGAGCGCGGCAAGATTCTGCCCCGGCGCATGACCGGAGTTTGCTCGCGCCACCAGCGCTGGCTCGGCGTCGCCATCAAGCGCGCCCGCAACATCGCCTTGCTGCCGTTCGCAGGCAGCGCCGCTGGCACGCAAGCCCCGCGCCAGGTCGTTCCGCAGGCCGCTCATGGAGCGCCTGGTACACCCGCAGCCGCACCAGCGCCGGTAGCCGCACCAGTTGCGGCCGCGCCAGCCGCTGCACCCGAGGCCCCGAAGGCGTAGCTCAGCTACGCCTGTGTAGGGGTGGGCTTCAGCCCGTCCCCCGCAGTTAGAGAGTCAAACGCGTCCACGTGAGATTTTTAGGAGCTTAGAGAGACAACATGCAAATCATTCTTCAAGAAGACATCGAAAAGCTGGGCCACCGCGGCGACGTCGTCACAGTGAAGCCCGGCTACGCTCGCAATTTCCTTTTGCCGCGCAAGCTAGCCATTGAAGCCAACGCCGGCAATCTAAACGCGATCGAGCGCATCCGCACCTCGCTTGCGAAAAAGACCGCCACCGAACTCGACGCGGCCCAGAAACAGGCGGAGCTCCTCAACGGTGTAGCGCTGAAGTTCACTCGCAAGACCGGCGAGAACGATCAGATGTTCGGCTCCGTCACCACCGCCGACATCGCCGAAGCCCTAGTGGCGCAAAAATTCAAGATCGACAAGCGCCAAGTCCATGTAGCCGAACCCATCAAAGCCCTCGGCGAATATCCGGTCACCATAAAGGTGTTCCGCGACGTAACCGCCCAAGTAATCGTCCACGTCACGAAAGAAGAGTAGTAACGACTAATAAAACGCAGCGGCCAGAGTCTTAGCAGTGCCACCTAGGCAATGTGCCCGCGCTTCTAAACGTTGCCACGCTACTCAAAAGGTAGTATGTACTCTTCTATGTGCTCTTCCATTTCGGCCGCGTTTGTTCGCACGATTTTAAGTCTCATTTTCATTCTGCTTGGGTCGACCAGCCTGCTCGGCCGGCCTGCGGGCAGCGTGGAATGGAAGCCGATCACCTCTGACGAAATGAAACTGACCACTGTTGACGGAACGTCTGTCGCGCCTGCTATTTGTCTTTTTTCGGAAGTATTCACGGATGACATTGCGGGCCGGGAACACCACTACGTTCGGATCAAAGTGCTTACTCAAGAGGGGCGTTCCCAGGGAGATCTGGTGATTCCGTACGCCAAAGGAGTCTGGGATCTTACGAACCTGCATGTGCGAACTGTGCAGCCTAATGGCGCTGTCGCTGAGGATCCTGGCACGGCCATCGACAGTGTGATTCTCCGCTACCGGAGGTTTCAGACGTCGGCCAAGACGCTGGCAATTCCCAACGTACAGCCAGGGACAATCATTGAGTATCAGTACGATATTACATGGGACAATCACTTATTGTATTTCGATCCGTGGGTTGTGAACGGCAACCTCTTTACCGTTCGCGCGAGCTTTGCGCGGCGCCCCAGCCATTCGCGAAACTTGAGGTTGGTGGCTTCGCGGTTGCCAAACGGAGTGCACGCGGAGGCAGCTGAGGACGGGCTGATTCGATTGGAGCTCAGGAACGTACCTGCTTCGTTGGCTGAGGATTTCATGCCTCCCGAAGCCGAGACGCGGCCGCGAATCGATTTCTACTACTATGGCGGCCATATGTTCAGCGGTGATCCGAACGCCGCCTGGGCAGATATCGCAAAGTCTGCCAGCGAAGGTATCGAGAAATATCTATCGCAGGATAAGGGAGTCGAACGCCTGATAGCAGAGACCGTCAAGCCGGATGACAGCTCCGAAGTGCGCGTGCGAAAACTGTACGAGCGCATCCAAGGCATGCGCAGCCTGAGCTTCGAGGACGAGAACACAAGATCCCAGGCAAAACACGAGAATCTCAAACGAGCCGAGAATGTGAGTGACGTCCTCAAAAACGGTTACGGATGGCAGGGCGAGCTGGACTTGCTGTTCCTGGAATCGTTGAAGCGCATGGGCGTCGAAGCGTGGCTCCTCGATGTGTCCCGAAGAGACGGCGAAATCTTTTTCGTGCCGGGCAGTGTATCCCTGTCAAGCTTACCGGCACGGGCCGTGCTGGTTAATCTCAATGGAAAGGAATATTTTCTCGATCCCGCGACACCTTTATTGCCGTTCGGCATGCTTCCTTGGGGAGAGACATCTGTAAAAGCCCTGCGCGTGGATGCCGTAACCGGCGGGATCATAACGACACCCGCTACCCGCGCTTCAGATTCTGCGGTGGAGCGCCGGGCCAAACTAAAACTTGATGAGAGCGGGGGACTGGAAGGAACCGTCACCATTACATATTCGGGATTGGAAGCTTTCGACCGGCGCTTCCATGCGCGAACGCTCGACCTCCTAGCCAGGCGTGAGAGTCTGGAGAAAGAGCTTCAAAGATGGATTCCGAGGCCCTCAGAAGCAACTCTTCAAAATCAGCCGGAGTGGTCTCGCTCCGACTCCACGCTGACCGCGGAGTTCCACGTGAAGATTAAGGATTGGGCGACGCCCGCCGGGCAACGTCTCCTCTGTCCCGAAGGCGTTTTCTCGGGCATGGACCGTTCGTGGTTCCAGTTGGAAACTCGTGTCCACGACCTCTATTTCCCGTTTCCTTCGGAAACCCGAGATTCCATTTCGCTCTCGATTCCCGTGGGCTACCGTATCGACGTGCTGCCAGCGGCAAAATCCAGAAACTTGGTTTTTCTGTCATACGTGACGGAGGTAAAGAATGCCGGGGCTGCGGCGGAAATCTCACGCACGGTTACCCTGGGAAACAACAATCTTCCTGTCAGTGTATATAGCGGTGTTCGCGCTTTTTATCAGGATTTGCAGTTGGCGGACGAATCGTCGATCGTTCTCTCTGCAGAGAAAGCGAGCGCACCGATCCCTTAATGAGTTGAACTTCCAATGCGCCGGTCTTGCCCAATTGCGAGCGAGAGGACGACGTCTCAAAACTGGCTCCGGTTAGAGGTGCGATCCGCGCGGTGTTTGTCAAAATATTTGCCCGAAGTTTTGCACCGATTTCCGAAACGATGCACAGCACTCCCGTTGACGCGTCCATCTCTTCCGCGCACAATGCGTCACCAGCTTGAATGCAATTAAATTTAATTTGAATCACAACGCTTTTCACTTGCGGCGAGAAAATTCCGCGCTTGCCCTCTAACGGGAAAAATGTTAAAAAATCAGATTAGGCGAATACAAAGCGAAACACATGCCCGTTGATACCACCCTCGAAAAGCCGCTGCCGAACAATCTCGACGCCGAGCGCTCCGTCCTCGGCGCCATTCTGCTCGACAACAACGCCCTGAACACGGCGATCGAGAGTCTTCGCGCCGAAGATTTTTTCCTGGATCAGCACCGCCGCGTTTTCACCCAGATGATCGCCCTCGGCGAAGCCCAGCAAGCCATCGATCTCATCACCCTGACCGAAGAACTGCATCGCCGCGGAGATCTGGAAGCCTCCGGAGGCGCGCCGTACCTCGCCTCGCTTGCCGATGGCATGCCCAAAGTTTCCAACGTCGAGCACTACGCCCGCATCGTCAAAGAAAAAGCGATGCTGCGCAACCTCATTCACACCACTCACAGCATCCAGCAGCGCGCGTTTGAAGGCGAAGACGGCGCCGACATGATCCTCGACAACGCCGAATCCTCCATCTTCCTGCTCGCTGAAGACCGCGTGAAAGCCGGCTTGATTCCCGTCAAGGACATCGTCCGAGACAATTTCGAGCGCCTCGAGAAAATCTTCAAGGAAGGCAAGAGCATCACCGGCATCCCCACCGGCTACGTCGAGCTGGACAAGCTCACGTCCGGCTTGCAGCCTTCCGAGTTGCTCATCCTCGCCGCGCGCCCCTCGCAGGGAAAAACCGCGATGGCTTTGAACCTCGCGGAGAACATCGCCATTCGCGCCGGCCAGCCCGTGGCCTTCTTCAGCCTCGAAATGTCCAAGGAGTCGCTCCTGCAGCGCCTGGTAGCTTCCGTCGCCCAGATCGACGCCCACAAGTTCCGCACCGGGCATCTCAATCGCTCGGACTGGGCCGGCATGACCGACGCTCTCGGCACCATATCTAACGCGCCGCTGTGGGTCGATGACGCCGGCTCCATCAGCGTCCTAGAAATTGGCGCCAAAGCGCGCCGCCTTAAGCGCGATAAAGGCCTCTCACTCTTAATCGTCGACTATATGCAGCTGATCACCGCCCGCGGCCGCTTCGGCAACCGCCAGGAAGAAGTAGCCAGCATCTCTCGCGGACTGAAGGGCCTCGCGAAAGAATTGCAAATCCCCGTCCTCGTCCTCAGCCAGCTTACCCGCGCCCCCGAGCGCGACGAACGCGGCCCCCAGCTCTCCGACCTCCGCGAATCCGGCGCCATCGAACAGGACGCCGACGTCGTCATGTTCATCTACCGCCCGCACTTCTTCAAAGCCGGCGCCAGCCCCGAAGAACGCGAAGAAACCGAGCTCCGCATCGCCAAACAACGCAACGGCCCCACCGACAACGTAAAATTCGTCTTCCGCAGCCGCCTCACGCGCTTCGAAGAAGCCGCCCCAGACGCCTTCTCCCAATTCAACCCCGGCGATATGTAAATTTCGCCGCACAGTAACTCTTCGTGTGCGGCTGATGTCTACTACCTTAAGTCTGGTATAGACTCCGCTCTCGTGACGAATCACATGCAGATACTCTCAGCGGCGGTGCCGTCGAGCCCTTTGCTGATTCCGTGCGCCATTCTGCTAATGCCTATCGTTTTGACTTTGTTGTTCTGGCGGTACGCACTTCGGGCCCGTGACGCGAACCGAAAGACTGTCTGGGCTGACTACCGCGGATTTGGTCGTTTCATTTTGGCTGCCACGGTAACTGGTTGGTGGGTGGAATGGGATTTTCGCGGCCGCTCCGAGCTTCCTCCAATTCTCGTCCGCAATTGGCCCGGGACACTTGGAACATCTTCTGCTGAGGCTCTGGTCTTTTGGGTCGCACCCATGGCGAGTCTCTTTATATTTCTCTTTTCCTGCTACGCAATCGACAGAACACTCCTAAAGCAACGATGGTCATTGTTTGAAATGGGTCGGCGCGCACGGTGGAGACTGGCCAGCTTTGTGATTCCTTTGCAGATGGTCGCTGCAGGTTTCGCCGCTATCTTCGATGGAAGGATTAGCGGCACAGCATGGCTCGTGAGTGCTGGCGTAATCTCCCGCATCGGAGCGGGATTCCTGAGACGAGCGGAGGGAATAAAACTCAACCGCTTGAAGTCTGGTGAGCTTCGCAACCGGGCGTTCAAAATGGCAAGTCAGATGGGTGTGACAGTGGCACGAGTCTATATGGTTCCTGCAGGAAAGGGACACTTGACCAATGCCTACGGAATGTCGAATGCAATTGGGCTTACGGACAGCTTGGGGAAGTACCTGACCAAGGCTCAGATGGACTACGTCATCGGCCACGAACTTGCGCACGTCAAATTAAGACACAACCGCAAGCATCTGCTATTGGTCTTCGGTATTTTCTCCGCGATGACCGCACTACTATTTCGGTTTTCTCGATATGCATCGCCTTTCCATGCCATCGCTCAAATTGCCGTAATATTCTTGCCGCTTGCAGTCATTTATTATTTCTCCCGTCAGTGGGAGTACGCTGCCGACCGAGTCGCGGTAGAGTTTACTAATGCTCCAGAAGTTGCAATACGAGGTCTGATGAATTTGCATAGAGTCGAGGAAGTCCCTATGCAGACAGCCAAATTTTCTGAGTTCTTCATGACTCACCCATCGCTCGCACGCCGAGTAGCCGCGATCGCGAGAATTGGGCAAATACCTGCTCAAGAGGTCAGCAGGATTCTGGATGATGTGGGTGCATCTGAGTCCGCAGGACAAGGCGTCGTTGATGAGCTGAGAGGAAATTAACAATGGCCGGGTGCCGCACTCTTGCGTTTTTTGCAAGGGTGCGGGTTTTGACTTCCGCATCCCTGTCAGGCTGCGGAGAGCGCACTGATCGTAACGTAATATCCGTCCGGATCTCGGAGCGAGAACTCCTCGGTTTGCGTGTTCGGATTCACGTGTGGCTCCTCGTCGAGCCGAGTGACGAGCGCGCGCGCCCTTTGAAGCGCCAAGTCGAAATCATCGACACGGAAGAACAACAGAAGCCCGTTGCCGGGTGTCCCGCGATCGGGGCTCATCAATGAGGGATGCTCGTGGGCGCCCCACTCATGGAGGCAGAGCAAAACAGTTCCATCGGAATCGAGGATTTGCGCAAAATAATCATGGGCAGGAAGGGATACCCGGCTGGCCGAACAGCGTCTGATACCATTTGAAGCTGCCCGGCACGTCGACTACCCCAATGATCGTCCACGTGCGCTTCATCGGTTCCCCTCTGCGGACTAATCCTTTTTTACGCCGACTTAGATACAACCGGCCATCCCAGAACCAGTGAACTGTTTTACGGCGGGTGCCGCAATCTTACGTTTTTTGCAAGGGTGCGGATTTTGACTCTACTGCTCAATCTGCAATGTGTCCATCCCTCCCTGCGGAAGCTCCTGTGGTGGCGGTCTTTAGGACTCCTTTTGTTTTTTGGCTTACACATTTAACTGTCAACTCGACCCGGTGCCCCAGCACTCTCCGTGAACTCTGTGCTCTCCGCGTTCTCTGTGTAAAAATCCCCACGCTAAGTTACGCGATGCGCTCCCGGAACGGCCCAGCCTTCACCCAGATGTGACGGGCGCCACAGTGAGGTTAAGTCGTTTAGAATCAGAGTTTACGCATCATCCTCATAAGTGTTCATTCTAAATGGTTTACAGGCGCCGTAAGTCCTTTATCAGCAATGTTTACAAGAAAACGGGGGGTGGCTTTTGACAAGCCATCCGCATTGTTCCGCAGGTCTCGCAATTGCATAGGAAGGTGTTGTCATTCTCGCGGCATCCAATGTGGCTGTCGGCTAGCGATGGCGCGATAGCGTAAACTAAATTTTTCGGAAGGCCCATGTCAGGCACAAAGAAGAGTCCCCACAAAGAAGCGAGACGCCCAATCTGGGCGGAAGTTTCCCTCGGCGCGCTGGCGGAAAATTTCCGCGCCATCCGCAAGTTCGTGAATCCGCCGGAAGAGAAGCGCAAGGCGCCGCGAAAAATTCTCTGCATCGTCAAAGGCAACGGCTATGGCCACGGCGGCCCGCAGGTAGCGAAAGCCCTAGAGAAAGCCGGATCGGATTGGTTTGGCGTCACGTGTACCGAGGAAGGCATCGCCGTGCGCGAAGCAGGCGTGCGCAGGCCAATTCTCGTCCTCACAAGTTTCTGGCCCGGTGAAGAGTCACGCTTAATCGAACACGATCTAACAGCGGTCATTCACCGCTGCGAGCAACTAAAACAACTAGATCGCGCCGCGGCCCGTAGTGGCCGGCCTTTAGGCCGGTTTCGGTCATCAGCCAGCAAACGTGTTTCATTCCACCTGAAAATGGACACGGGTATGAACCGCCTGGGCATCGCTCCCGGTGACGTCGAATGTTTTGCAGGTCAGTTGGCAAAGTGCAAGCACCTGGAGCTCGGCGGAGTCTTCACGCACTTCGCATCTTCCGAAGTGCTAACCAATACACGCGTAGGAGAACAGACACGCCAGCAAGAAGAGCGTTTTTACGTGGCCCTCGATCGCTTGCGCGCAATGGGAATTGATCCTGGCATCGTTCATTTGGCCAACAGCGCCGCCATCGCGACACGTCCCGAAACCTGGGCCGATATGGTTCGCCCCGGGGCGATCCTCTACGGCTACCATCCTGGCTACGACCCGGTCGAGCAACGCCCCGAAATCGAAGCGCGCCTGCCGCTGAAACCAGCGATGAGCCTGCGCACGCGCATCATCAATATCCGCAACATTCCCGAAGGCGCTGGCGTCGGCTACAACGAAACATTCATAGCCAAGCGCCCCTCGCGCATCGCGGTGCTTGCCGCGGGCTATGGCGACGGCATCCACCGCTCGCTCGGAAATCGCGGAAGCGTACTGGTTCGCGGCACACTCGCGCCCATCGTGGGAATCGTTTCGATGGACGTCACCATGATTGACGTCACGGACGTACCGGGCGCCGAGCTTGGCGACGTCGTCACCATCTATGGCAGCGACGGCGAACACGTTCTCCCCGCCAACGTCATCGCCCGCAGCATCGGTACTGTGACCTCCGACCTGCTCTGCGCCGTAAGCCAGCGTGTGACACGTGTCTATTTAAAATAGTAGCCAGCTCGAATTCTGCCTTCTCCCCGTTTAATCGCACAGCCGCGTAATTCGCCTGCCAACGCGGCTTGAGGTACACTCTAAGGTTTGCAGCCCCATCGTTATTCTTATCCAGTCGGGCCGCGCCTAAAATGAGCCGCATAGCTGCCATTCTCCCCGCCGCAGGTCTCGGCACTCGCATGGGCGCCGACACGCCCAAGCAATTCCTTGAACTGGACGGAACGCCGATAGTCATTCACAGCGTGCGCCGCATCGCGTCTTGCCCACTGGTCACCGACATTATTGTGGCGACGCGCGCCGACGTCGTCGATTCGCTCGAAGAGCGCATCCGCGGCGAGCGATTCATGCAGACAGTCCGCGTGGTGCGTGGCGGCGACTCGCGCCAAGATTCGGTGGCGCTGGCGCTCAACGAAGTTTCCAATGACACGGAAATAGTGCTGGTGCACGATGCTGTGCGCCCCTTCGTCACTCGCGAGCAAATCGCGCGTGTGATTGAAGAGGCGCGGCGCTGCCAGGCCGCGATACTCGGCATTCCAGCGATGGACACCGTCAAGGAAGTGAAACGCGCGAGTTTGCCGGAGGATGTTGCGCTGATTATCGGGACCATTCCGCGCGAGCGCGTGGTGCTGGCGCAGACGCCGCAGGCGTTTGCAACAAAGCTGATCAAGGAAGCGTTCGCCCGCGCGCAAGCCGATGGCGTCAACGCCTCCGACGAAGCCGGGCTCGTCGAGCGCATCGGCCACGACGTTCACGTCGTTCTCGGCTCGGAGCGCAACATCAAAATCACCAAGCCCGCTGATATGGAACTCGCCCGCTTCTATCTCGAACAAGAGCGTCGCAAAGCATGAGCGTGCGCTGCGGCATTGGCTACGATCTTCACCGGCTTGCGGAAGGGCGAAAGCTGATCATCGGCGGAATCGAGGTTCCTTTCGATAAAGGGCCGGTTGGGCATTCCGACGGAGACGTTCTGGCGCACGCGTTGTGCGACGCGCTTTTTGGCGCAGCGGGGCTCGGCGACATTGGCACGCACTTTCCGGACACGGACCCAAAGTGGGAAGGCGCCAACAGTTTGGTTTTCTTGCAGCACGCGCGAAAACTGCTCGATGAAAAGCATTTTATGATCGAGCATGTCGACGCGGTCGTCGTGCTCGAAAAACCCAAACTAGGTCCGCACTTTCCGAAAATGCGCGAAGCCCTCGCTGGCGCGCTGGGCGTCCCCGCGGACAAAATTCATCTTAAAGCTAAGACGAACGAAGGCGTGGACGCCGTCGGCCGCGGCGAAGCGATTGCCGCTCACGTGGTCGCTACGCTCTCTCAGAAATAATCATGCCGTCTCACCCAGGCAATCTCGCCAACGTGCGTTAGAATTCTCCCGATGCCTCCGCAAGAAAGTCCGAACGCTCCGGTGACTGCCTCGAACACTTTCACAGTTCGCGACGTAATCGAAATTCTGCACACGCAAGGTTGGTTGGTGGCCGATCCAAGTCCTGCGCAATTCGCGTGGTGCGAACGCGCTGCGGTACTTCTCGGTCCGCAGGTTAGCGAACGGCGGTCACTCGCCGAACTGCTACATCCGGTTTTTTACTACAACGTGCATGACCTGCTGGCCAAGGTGGAGAGTCACGCCGTTCTCGCTCGCTATGCCGCGCGCGACGTGTTGCGCCATCTCGCGCTTTTGTTGCTCGATGGCGCGCCGATGACAAGCGAGCGATTCAAAGAAATTGTCACCGTCTTGAAGGACCGCGTGGGGATTGGCAGCCGGGAGATCTTCCATCCCATTCGCTTGGCGCTCACTGGCCGTGCCGGCGAAGGCGAACTTGATCGAGTGATCTTGTTGCTCGACGAAGCCGCGGCCGCATCCTTTCCAGTCGCGGTTAAATCAGCACGTGAACGCATCCTGGAATTCTGCGCCGCTCTAGATTGAGTAGCGCCGGCGATTCAGTTGCAGGGGCACAATATATCGTGCCTGCGTGCTGTACACTATTTGGCCGATGGATAAACTCACTGGCATCCACGCTATTCGTGAAGCCCTGGACGCGGGGCGCCCGTTCGATCGCATCCTGATCGCGCGCGGACGCCAGGACACGCGCGTCGAAGAGATTGTCCAACTGGCGCGCGCGCGTGACATTCCCGTGCGCTTCGAAGATCGCGGCCAACTCGATCGCCTGGCCAACACGAAAGATCATCAGGGAGTGGTCGCTCTAGCCGCCGCGAGTGCGCCCGCCACGCTCGATAGCATTCTGGCCGCAGCAAATAAAAGTCCAGGGCACGGCAGTAAAGGACTGATTGTTCTACTTGATGGCGTCGAAGATCCGCACAATCTCGGCGCCGTCATTCGCACTGCGCTGGCCGCCGGTGCGCATGGCGTGATCATCCCGGAGCGGCGAGCCGTCGGCCTGACGGACACCGTCGCGCGCGCTTCTGCTGGGGCCATCGCGCATCTCCCGGTCGCGAAGGTCACTAATCTCGCGCAGACCATGGAAGAGCTGAAGGAAGCGGGGTACTGGCTCATCGGCCTCGATGAACGCGCCGACAAAAGCTACACGGAAGCCGACTACACATCCCCGGTAGGCATCGTCCTTGGCGGAGAAGGCAAAGGCCTCCACGACCTGACGCGCAAACGCTGCGACTTCGTCGTCTCGCTGCCCACAACGGGCCCAGTGAAATCGCTCAACGTCTCCGTTGCGGCAGGCGTTGTCCTCTTCGAAGTCATCCGCCAGCGGCATTCAAAATAACGCAGTTTACGGTAACGAGACTTGCCAGGATCTATCGCGGATTTTCTTCCAAGGAGGCTATCGCCGCCTTGGCAGCTTCGGCAACCGTGCCGAGGCCATCAAAGTGAATCTTTTGTTCATCATCGAGTAGAGCGCGAAGTTGTGGTAGCGCTTCCTTGGCCTTGAGTTTTTCAAGAGCGTAGATAGCTAGAACTCGCATGTCCGAGCTGTTATCCGTTAGCGTTTCAATCAAAGGAGGAATCGCTGATTTGTCGCCAATTTCTCCCAAGGACCAAGGAACAATCGAATTAACCTCTTGGTCTTTTAATAAGGGAACCAAAGTGGGAACAGCTCGCGAGTCCCCCAGGTCCCCAAAAAGGTGCACGGCGTAATAACGGTCGTCACGGATTTGTAGCCCTGGGCTCGGTCTGCCTGTGCTGTCGATCTCGTCCACCGCACGTTTAGTCGAGCGGTCTTCCAGAATAGACTTGATAACCTGAAACCCGCGATCATCGCCGAGGCTCGCAAAAATGAACGCCGCGTTGCCTCTCCTGCGCATATCCTCGTTGCTGAGCCAGGGTTCGAGATCTTGAAGTACACTCTTATCGTGAAGCGCGACAATTTTCTTGGCCACTTCAAATTGTTCCCAAAACATTGTCGTGCTCTCGAATTGCTCAACGAGGTCGCTGAGAGATTCGCCTGGCTGCTGTGCGGTTTGACCGGAAAGTGTGGACAGAAGGCATATACTTGCCAGCAAGGCCCTGCAGCTGAAACCAAATGCGCGCGCCATAATCAAAAATCCACTCGCACTTTCCAAAGCGAATTCTATTATGCCTTCACATCAGTAAAAGGGCGCTTTAATCTTTTGACGTGCCCGCAGAAGTAATCGGAAACTGACTCACCACTCAGTGTAGCCACGGTTTTTGCGCACAGATAAAATCAGAATCGAAAGCTACTTGTCGTATTGAATCAGCGAGAAAATATCTAGGCCGTTGAGTTTCGAGCGGCCGTTGAGAAATGTTAGCTCTACTGCAAACGCTGCGCCTTCTGTTTTTCCGCCTAGCTTCTCTATGAGCTTGGCAGTAGCGGCAGCCGTGCCGCCTGTTGCAAGGAGATCGTCGCAAATGATTACGCTCTGGCCAGGCTTTACGGCGTCTTCATGAATTTCCAGCGTGTCTGTCCCATATTCCAGCGCATAGGAAATACTTGCGGTTTTTGCCGGTAACTTTTTTGGTTTGCGTACGGGGACGAAGCCCGCGCCCAGTCTGTACGCAAGCGCCGGAGCAAAAATAAAGCCGCGGGCCTCGATGCCTGCTACAACATCGATGGTGTGCCCTTTGTAGTGATCGCAGAGCCGGTCGATCAGCGTATGAAAGCCTACTTTGTCTTTCAACAGCGTGGTCAGGTCGTAAAAGAGAATGCCTGGCTTGGGATAGTCGGGCACTTCGCGAATCAGTTTTTTCAAATCATCCATTCGGACGGCTCCTCTTTGTCATTGCTTGTTCATTCTTCTCAAGCGCCCTACTTATTGAGACTCGCCAGATAAAGTGTTGTGCGAGTTGCTGAGAAAGCGGCAGCAGAGCTGCCGCACTCCTAATTGCCAAACCGCAATATTATGCGGGTCTCAGTAACCGGCTGGTTCAATCACAAATTCCTTTGCATATTGCGGCGCGTGCTCCGATTGCTCTTCCTGAACGCCGGAGACGCTCGAAAATCGCGGCCCACGCTCGAGTGCTCTCTTCATCGCATCGAGTTGCACCGAAGAACCGACGGCCAGCACTTCGACTCTGCCATCATGGAGATTCCTCGCGTAACCCCCGACATGCAGATTTTCCGCTTCGCGCTGCGCGAATAAGCGGAATCCTACTCCCTGCACGATTCCAGAGACGAAATAGCGCCTGGTTTGTTTCTCGTCGCCCACAAACTTCGAAATTGTAGCAGAGACCTCCGGCATTCTGTTGAAAGCGGTACCCGCGTAAGGGCCAGGTCGGCAACAGACTGAGACGCGCAAGACGCTCTTGCCGAATTGCGCTAAACTCAATCAGATTCGCCACGCCATCGAAGCTGCTCTTCGGCGCGCAAGGCGCATCCTATTCGGTATGAACTCGCACGCCCAACATTGCCGCGACAGCTCTTACCGGGACTTGCTCCATTTCTCTCTTCTTCTCTGTGCAATTTTCTTCGGACTTTCGGCAAGCCCCGCCTGTCTTGCACAGCAAGGCCCGCTCACCCCTCCTCCGGAACACGACATCCATCGCGTTGGCACGGAGCCCGTTCCACCAGCGCCGCCGTCCATGGCCCCGGAAGAAATCATCAAGCGCTTCTCGCAAAAAGAAGATCAGTACATAGTTGCCCGCGCTGGATACACATATAAAAAAACGGTCCGCCTCCAGGAATTCGGCCCAGACGGCAAGCCCTCTGGGGAGCTTTTGTTAGTCATTGAGGCGAAGCCCGGACCCGATGGGAAGATCTACGAAAAGACTGTCGAACGCCCGCAAACTTCTTTGCATTTTCTTGAGATGGGGCCGGAAGATTTCCAGGCTTTGGCGCGTATGCCGGCCTACCCGCTCACCACTGGCCAGCTCGCAAAATATAATTTGAAATATCTGGGCAAGGAACTGGTCGATGAAGTGGACTGTTACATTTTTCAGGTGAAGCCGAAGGGCGTCGAGCGCGCGCATTTCTATTTCGACGGGATCATCTGGGTTGACGCCGCTTATCTCGAAGTCGTGAAGACTTATGGGAAGTGGGTCAATGATCTCGGCGACACACGCTCCCCTACCATGCCATTCAACATTTTCGAAACCTATCGGGAAAACGTGGACGGAAAATACTGGCTCCCGAATTACATGCGTTCCGATGACACGCTGAATCTTAAGGATGCGAATGTTCAGGTTCGCCTGGTGATTAAGTGGACCGACTACAAGCCGATCCCAGTTGCAGGTGCGGCACCTGCGCCGCCGGTGACCCCGCCAAAGCCGAATTCCTGAGATCGGGAAGAGTGCCGGCTTCATGGATCGCAGCGGGCCGGGCCCTTCGAGACTCAGGGTAAACAAGCCCGGCCCCTACAGGCGCAATCCCATTTTCTGGGAATGCTAGAGTTTCTCACCAGGCATCTGGTTGGAATCGACGTTCAGCTGTTGAGTGTCTTCAGTACATCTGGCAATTCGCGGATTGATTCGAGTAGAAAATCCGGGCGCGCTGCGCGAAGACGCTTCTCCGTTGGAAATGGGCCGAGGACCGCGATGGCGCGGACTCCTGCTCCCTTGGCCATTTCCAAGTCCTCGGGCGAATCTCCCACATACACGCACGCTGACGGCCTCAGGCAAAGTTGTTGGAGAGCGAGCCGCAGCGGAGCGGGATGCGGCTTCTTTTCGGGAGTGTCGCCGCTGCACACGCGCGCGCCAAAAACGCGCGTAAGCCGGAATGCGCGCAATTGCTGCATCACACGATCTCGGTCGCCGCTTGTGACCAAACCCAGGTGATGCGCCTGGCCAAGCCGCGCAAGTACCTGCCGAGCGCCCACAATCAGCTTCGGCGAATGCTTCGCATACTGCGCGCGCCAAGCGCGGTCCGCATCGTCCCAGCGGGCACGCGGCAATTTCGCTGCGCGGTAGACGCGGTACCAATTTGGCGAATAATGCTCCGCCAATTCTTCCAGGCCCCACGGAATCCCCATCTCGCGAAACATCGCCAGATACGCCGACGAATCGGCGGCGTAAGAATTGATCAGCGTGCCGTCCCAATCGAACAGCACTCCTTGCAAACTTTTATTTTTCAGGGGAGCCATCACGGCCTAGAGTAGCAGAGCTCTGGTTCTGTAGGGTCAGAGAAGGTTGTGCCTGATCCAACCGCCAAAAACGATGCACATTTTTCCACAGACAGACCACTTACTCGCACGGTCTTGCATTTGTAGAATAGGCGAAGCTTTGCTTGTTGGGAGGAACCACATGCTGTTTGCTACCGTCTCTCGAGGTAAAAAGCGCGGAGCCCGACTGCTACCGCATCGCTTCAAAGACGACCGCTATCACGTCCAATTGGGCAAGGAAGGTCCATATATTCCGGTCACCGATTCCCGCGATATTCCTTCTTACCTGGCAAATGGGTATTCGCTTCACATGAGCGATAGAGCCGAGAGCCACACCCCCAGTCTGATAAGTCCTCAATCCATCCATGGATGGAGCAGAACAGCCCCAAATTTTTTTGTTATCACCCGCTGAACTTGAAGCATCCCCTCAAAAGCCTTCTGGTTTGAAGGCACAATTCTTGCGCGGCTGGGTAGATGAACTAGTCCGCGTGTCGAAAAGCGAAGATTTGAGTTTATGTGAACCTGCAATCAAGGACGGAGGAATCGCGAAGGCAAGCCATCATCGCGGTCAAAATGCACATCGTCAAACGCGGCAGCGACGCCATACCATCCGGGCATCGCAGCTGGCTCGATACGTTGTACGCGCGCGGCGCTGACGATGACCACGCTGCCGTGGCCCATGGGACGGCTAACGAGCACGATTTCCAGTTCAACCTGTGCACCGACGGCAATTTCTTTCGGGCAAAGGAAAAACACGCCTGTGGAGCTGATGTCGCGGGTGACGAGCGTTACGGGGAAATCTTCCTTGAGAGCACCGACGCTGCGCAGACGCAGTGGAAGTTTCAGGGAAGCGCGCGGATATTCGCGCTGCTCGTGGTTCACGCCCACAGCGTGCGTCGGGACGCGCACAAAACGGCGCGGCTGTCCCGGCGTGAGCAAAGGCGTCACGCGAAGAGCAGGGACCCGCACCGGTTGGGCCGCCATTTCTTGCAACGGCGGCGCCAGCTTGGCCCTGACTGCTTCTTTTTCCCCCGACCGAATTGATGTTGCGCGGTTCGTCGCGCCCATCTAGCCCTCAGAGATGCCACTGCGTCGGTGCCATTTCTGGCCCGACTGTACTTGCCCCGACCACACTTAGAGTTGATCTTGCCCCGGTACCCAAACTAGGTGAGTGGGTGAATAAAATGCCACTTCAGGTGCTTCACGTCAACCTGTGGGAAACAGTCGAAGTGTCTTAAGTTCAAACACTTGGTAATGGTACCACCCCCTTCGAGCAGTTCGCTCACTGCTCTGTGAATATCTTCGTCCAATATGGTGCTCGACAGCGGTACGTTCTGACTCTACTCTCACTTTTTCAGGCTTCGCGGAATGCCCACTCCCACAGCCGAGCAATCTACAAACAAAAGTACGTTTGCGCCCTCGTCGCACGATCCTGCGAGACGCGACGCTATCCTGCTCATCGCGGCTTTCGCCGCGGTTTATGTCATTTGGGGCTCGACCTATCTCGCTATCTCGGTGGGCATCGAATCTTTTCCACCGCTTTTGCTCGCTGCTTCCCGCCACTTAACCGCGGGCCTTATCCTTTATCCCTTATTGCGTTGGAAGACCGGGATTCGTCCAACTCGCACCCAGTGGCGCACCGCCGTTATCACGGGACTCTTGCTTTTGCTGGTGGGTAACGGAGGAGTCTGCCTGTCCGAACGGACCCTACCCACCGGCGTGGCTGCTTTGATCGTCGCTCTCGTGTCCTTTTGGATGGTGCTTCTCGATTGGCTGCGGCCGGGTGGGTTGCGGCCTGGGCCCAGAGTTGTTGCCAGCCTCATCTTGGGGTTCGGCGGATTGGCGCTGTTAGTGGGTCCGGCGCATCTGGGAGGCTCTGAGCGCGTCAATCCTGTCGGCGCCGGGATTCTGGTCGTCGCGTCTTTTGCTTGGGCCTGGGGGTCGATCTATTCGAAGCACCACGATCTTCCGAGTTCGCCGATGCTCGGCGTCGCCATGCAAAGCTTGGCAGGCGGAGGGGCACTTTGGATTGTGGGATTGCTGGCCGGTGAAGGCAGCCAACTGCATCTGGGGGCAATTACTGCGCGTTCCTGGATGGCGATCTCTTACCTCATCGTATTTGGCTCGGGCATTGGGTTCACGGCCTATGTTTATCTTTTAAAAAAGAGCACGGCGGCGCGCGTAGGGACGTATGCGTTCGTCAATCCTGTCGTTGCACTCTTTCTTGGCTGGCTTGGAGCCGGCGAAGTTATCACGCTGCGGACTGCATTGGCCGCAGCGGTCATTCTAACGGCCGTTTTATTAGTGATTACCGCACCGCACAAGACGGCCGTCGAGGCCGCCGAAGTTTTGCCAAACCCTGGCGAAGCCTGAGCCTGTATCTGGTAAGGCTGGGCAGCGCGGAAGCGGAGGGAGGGGCCCTTACAGGATAAAGAAGCCCCTCCCCTACAAGTTCGCGCTCGTCGCGTCTCACTGACGGCCCTCTGCGGCCGATTCGTTGGAATCTGTTTTGACGAGCCTTTCCGGATAGATTTGGTTCGGACGCTGCGCTATTTTCGTAGCATGGAAACGATGACTAATTCGAACGCCCCCGCGGCAAGGGAAGTCTCGCCCCGCAAGGCTGCGGAGTACTGGCGTGCGACGGTCGAACGCGACGCGCGCGCGGACGGCAAATTTGTTTTGGCCGTGCGTTCGACGCACATCTATTGCCGGCCATCCTGTCCGGCACGCCGGCCGTTGCGGCAAAACGTAATTTTCTTCCACACGCGCGAAGAAGCGGAAAAACAAGGCTTCCGAGCTTGCCTTCGCTGCCGCCCGAATGAGATTGCGGCATCGGCTGCACTCGTCGCGCGCGCTGCGAGATATCTTTCGCAGGCGCCGGAGGAAGGCCTGCGGCTCTCCGAAGTCGCTCGAGAGATGAGTTCGAATGCGGGTACGTTACGGCGCGCTTTTCGACAAGTCACCGGTTTGTCGCCTCGCGAACTGGCGGAAGCACTTAGAGTGAAGAGGTTTAAGAGTTTGCTCCGCGCTGGAAAAAACATCACCGACGCTTTGTACGAGACTGGTTACGGTTCGTCCAGCCGCGTCTATGAACGCAGCAACGCACAACTTGGAATGACACCAGCAACTTATCAAAAGGGAGGGAAAGGTATGAAAATCGAATATACGATTGTGAAGTCGCCGCTCGGAAAAGTCTTGGTCGCCGCCACCGAACGAGGCGTCTCCGCGGTCTATTTGGGAGACACGCAGAACAAACTCGTTGCGGAATTGCGCGAGGAATATCCACGCGCGGAAATCTCGCCCGCAACCGGGAGTGCCCAACGGTGGGTCCGCGAAATTGTTCAGCGCATCGAAGGTAAACCCGCCCAACTGGATCTGCCACTCGATCTGCAGGCGACGGCATTTCAACGGCGCGTGTGGCAGGAATTGCAACGGATCCCTCGCGGAACAACTCGCACGTACTCGCAAGTTGCCCGCGCTCTAGGACGTCCCAAGGCCGTCCGCGCGGTGGCCCGCGCTTGCGCAACAAATCCTGTCTCGATTGTGGTTCCGTGCCACCGGGTGATTCGTGGGGACGGAAATCTGGCGGGCTATCGCTGGGGTCTCACGCGCAAGGAACAACTGCTTGTCACAGAACGAGCCGCGGCGAAATAAATGCTCTAGACGTGCGGCTTCTCGTGGCTGGCGTTTTTGGGCCAATCCTGCTTGAATTTGGATTCGCTGATCTTCAGATTCTTCATCATGTTGGTGTAGTGAAACTGAATGTAATCGCCGGCGCCGGTTTCATAAAACTTCTGCTGAACAGGCAGCCAGGAAGCTTCGTCGACCCACATTTGGATGCGCGTGACCTGGCTGCGCATTTGTTCGGATTTCGGCGTCAAATCCAGCACAACGGTTTTCTTGTGGTCGAGTTCTTCTTCGCCTGTGACGGTAACCAGGTAGCTCTTCTTTAAGTCTTCGCTACGCGTACCAAAACCGAGACGCGCATATTGATCCACCATTGAGCCATTTTTGCCGAGGTCGTATTCCTCCACGCGATTCAGCTTGGGGTTGTAAAGGAACAGCGAGTTGCCGGCGCGCAGCATTGTGCGTGGCTCAGGCTTGGTAATTTCAATTCGCATTTTTTGATCGTGACGGACCCAGATTTGTCCAGTCTCGGTGGAAGTGTCTTTCACGACGGCGGTGTATTTGATGTTTTCAAGGTCGGCCGTGAGGCTGCGAAAATCTTTCGCGGACTTATCCATCATGTCCAGCACGCTGTCGATGGTCCACTTCGTCGCGGTTTGCGCGGCGCTGGCCCGCATTGCGATGGCCGCCGCGGCTAGCGCAAAAATAAATGGAATCAAACGCCTTTTGGTCAAAAGAATCCCCTGTGGCACTCGGTCGTGCGGCTCGTTTTATCTACTCTCAAATCCTAGCATATAGATAGAGATGCACGAACTTTGCCCAAAGTTACGGGTGGGATCATTTGGCGTGGCTGAAGGTTTTTCCTGGCGCTGAAGTTCGATTTCTAACGGTGAATTTCCACTTGATAAGCGATAACCGTGCCTTGCTCGTCGCGCACCGGCTCGATTTTGGAAATCGTGAAGCGCTTGTTGCCAAGGTCGGGGAGGGATTTTTGCATCGCGTTGTGGAGCTCATTCTCCAGCGCCGGTGTTTGCTCAGGAGGCGCGAGGATGCGGGCATCGACGCGGTAGATTTTGCTGTCGCCTTGCTCGCTGACAAGCACTACTTGGCCCGGAGTGTTCGCAGGGAGGCCCATCTGCGGCTGATCGTGGAACCACGACCGCGGCGTCGCCAAAACAAAAATCAAAATGAGGATGACCGCGGCGTCATACTGCCAGGTGCCGCGCTCGTAGGCCCAGAAAAACATCCTCGAGAAAATCTGTCCGAGACTCGCCATCTCAGTCCGCTGGAATTCCGTCGACAATCACGCCATCCCGCATGTGCACCACGCGGTCAAAATACGTGGTGGCTTCGGGATTGTGGGTGATCATGACAATGGTCTGGCCCAAGTCCTTGTTGAGCTGCCGAAGCATCTGGAGCACTATTTCCGAATTCTTTGAATCCAGATTGCCGGTGGGCTCATCGGCCAGCAGAATTTTGGGTTCATTGATAATCGCCCGGGCGATCGCCACGCGCTGTTGTTCTCCTCCGGACATTTCAGACGGTTTATGCTGCAGGCGCCCCGCAAGGCCCAGCAACCCGGTGACAACGTCAAAGCGGTGTGGGTCAAATCCGTCGCCGTGGATAAACTGCGCGATGGCGATATTGCCTTTGGCGGTTAGGGTTGGCAAGAGGTTAAAACGCTGGAAGACAAACCCGATTTTGCTGCGGCGCAGTTTGGTGCGTTCGGCGTCGCTCATGGCTGTTAAATCGTTGCCGTCAACAAGAACGTGGCCCTTCGACGCCTGCGCCAGCCCACCAATCACGTAGAGGAGAGAGGATTTGCCGCATCCTGACGGTCCCATGACTGCCACGGACTCACCAGGTGCGACGGCGAAGTTCACGCCACGGAGAGCTGGGACGTCCACTTTCCCTGCGCGGTAGAGCTTCCACAAGTTTTCTGTTTTAAGTATCGGCTCCAAGCTCTTTTTTCCTGGGACAATCAGCCCTTCGGCAGGTTGCTGTATTGTATCTGCGATTTCCATCTCTGCCTAGCCGCTGCGTACGTTCGCGGCGTTTTTTCCTTTCTAGTGGCGCTGTTCGCGCGTTTCTACTGTAGCCTTCAGCATTTCTCTAGTTTTCAATCGTAAGAGAGCGCTTCGACGGGGTCTTTGCGGCTGGCCATCCACGCGGGATAGCTGGCGCCGAGCATCGCTCCCACCAGTGCGATTGCCCCAGCTCGAAGAACCCAAGGCCAAGTGATGAGAATAGACAGGGTAGGGAACCCGGCCAAAAATGCAGCGCGGACTGCATAGCTCAATCCCACGCCCGCTACAATGCCCATCAGGCAGAGCCCCGCCGACTCTGTAAGCAATGCGCGTACGATGAACGCCCGGCCCGCGCCAAGCGATTTCAGTACGCCAATGTCGCGCGTCCGCTCGATCACCGTCGTATACATCGTCAAAAAAATCACCAGAAGGCCGATGACGACGGCCAAGGAGATCATGGCGTCGATAAACGTCTGCAACCCCGGAATGTTCGTCGAGGTCATCAACGTCAACATCCCACTCACTGGACGCACCGTGAAACCGGGTATGAGATGGCGAATCTCATCCATCACATCTTCCGTATGCTCGGGGCGCGTGCACTTCACCCAAAAAATGGAAGCCTTATCAGGCGTGCCGCTCAGGTCCTGAAGTGTGGCCAAGGGAACGAATAAACGTGCGCCTTTTCCGTGCTCGACGATGCCCGCTACATGCCAGTCGTGGTTTAGAAGTTTGAAGGTATCCCCTACCTGAATGTGTTTCGCTGAAGCTGCCAAATCGTCGACCAGCAGGTCTTCCGGACCCTCCATGTCATGCCCTTTCAGAAATACAAAACCGCCAGATACGGCATGGAAGCTCTCTGGATCAATCCCGTAAACTACGTCCACGCCGCCCTGGGAGCTGAACTGCAGGAGAGTCGGAGAGACAGATTGCACGTATTTCAATTCCGCCAACTTCTCACGAATCTTTATAGGCATGGGTGCGGGATTCATTACAATGAAGACGGAAGCGGCGGGCGGCTGCACCATGACGTCCGCGCCGATGCCCTCGATACGCTTGGCTGTTTCCGTCAGCAATCCCGACGTCAGCCCCACTATGAGCACGACCAGCGCCACTTCGACCGCGACGGCAAGTACTCCGATCAGAGTGCGGAGGGGCCGGTGCAGCAGGTTCCGGACAATCAGCTCACCCATCATGGTTTTTTCTCCGCCGCATCGTCGCCTACGTGGACCAGTTCCGATCCCGCGGGCTGCTCGAGCTTGAAGCGTTCCGCTGGAATGTCTTCATTCAGCATCAGCTTGGTCACCTGTAAGTCCAACCTGTAATCATCATGGGGCCTATCAATTTGAATTGTGCGCGGGAAAGAAGTAACACCAGACGTTGTTCCGGCCTTCTGCTCCTGGTCAGCTGTAAGTAGCTTCCCAGTCGGAGTAGCGCACATCGGAGAGCAAGGCACCCTTTGGTCCAAACTCTTGCAATCGCGCAACCTGCAGATCAGCGCGGCTGAACCATATCTTCCGCAAAATTTCTCTCTGGTATCCGCCCCGCAAAACCGTCAGCACATAATACCGCGCCTTCTCGTCGTTGAACTCTTCGAAGAGCACGTCTTCTTCCTTGCGAATGTCGCTCCAAAGCAGGGCGTCCAGCAGATGTTGCGGCCTGAGATTTTCGATGGGCTTGCTGCTGGTCCGTTCCACTGCGATTGGCCCTACGAGGAATTTGTTCTTGGACGGAATCGAGACGCGAAATGTTTCCGCGTCGCTGGCCATGTCGAAAACCGTCTTGCCGACCACCGGCGCTTGCCCGATCATCCGGATGTAGGCTGGACGCTCCGCCAGTAGAAACGCTTTTACTTCATGATACTCCTCGATCAGGCCGCTGTATTTTGAGCCGGCTGTGGGCTTCAGCTCGACGGTGGCGTTCACACTCTTCACGCCTTTCGCCATCGCGTTGTATTTCTCGAGCAATTCCTCGCGGGTGGCATCCTTCGCGACGACGATCTGCGTGGGCGCGACGCCACGCTTTGTGCTGACGGCACCGCCGCAGCCGCAGGAAATCGCCGCCACTGTCACCCCCAGCATGCATGCCAACCCACGCCACATCAGTCTCTTCCGCCCCTTTACGTACAATCGAAGCAATCTAACAACCATGTTTACAGGCGTCAACCAAGTGCCATTGTTCATTATGAACGAAGGAGCGGGTAGACTGCGAATGCTACGGCGGGGGGTAGCCCGAGGATCTGAGGCGAAGTCGATCTTTGCAACTTACACAAAACAAAGAATTAACGCAGAGTTCGCAGAGGGCACAGAGGGCACAGAGAGTATGCTGCGTTATATAATTCGGCAGTCGAACTTGAGCTGCGAGGGAGATGCCTTTGAATCGCCGAGAATTTCATGCGTTTCTTCTTCGGATTTCTGCTGGAGCGATCGTCTCTCCGCGGCTGATTGCGCGGCCGCTGGCGAGCGACGCTGGCGACATCGCGGAGCTTTACAAGCGCTCGGTGGTGATGGATTCACTTTGCAGCCCGTTTCAACGTCCGGACGCGTCTCCCAGCCTTGAGCTGCTTGCTGCGGTTCGGCAATCGGGAATCACCGCTCTCAACTGCACGGTCTCGGAACGCACTCTTGATGGAACGCTCGAGAACCTCGCGTCGCTCGAAGCGCTCGTTGAAAAATATCCGAACGCATTCGCGATTGTGCGCAAACATTCTGAAATCGCGCTTGCCAAGCAACAGAGGAAGCTCGGCATTCTTCCCGGTTTTCAAGACACGGCGTTTTTCGAGGAGAATCCCGAGCGAATCGAGCTGTTTCGCAATCTGGGCGTGCGCATCATGCAGCTCACGTACAACAATCGCAGCGTCTTTGGCGATGGTTGCCTAGAGCCGGGAAACGCCGGGCTAAGCAAGGCCGGAATTGCGGCGGTCAAGAAAATGAACGAAATCGGAGTGGCCGTCGATCTCAGTCATAGCGGTTATCGCACGACCTCCGAGGGGATCGCCGCATCCACGAAGCCGGTGCTGATATCTCATTCCGGATGTGCGGCGGTTTATCCGCATCCACGCAGCAAGCCTGACGAGATTCTGAAATCGCTCGCCGATCGCGGCGGCTACTTCGGTGTGTATCTCATGCCATATCTGGTTGCTTCGCCGACCGTGCCGACGCGCCAGCACGTTCTCGATCATCTGGTACACGCGATCAACGTATGCGGCGCGGATCATGTGGGCATCGGCTCGGACGGTTCGATCGAGAAAGTTGTTCTTACGCCTGCGCAGAAAGCGGATTTCGACGCGGACATCGCGCGCCGCAAAAAGCTTGGCATCGGCGCGCCAGGCGAGGACCGTTATCCCTACGTGCCTGACCTGGATGGTCCGGATCACATGCTCATCATCGCGGAAGAACTTTCGCGGCGCGGCCAGCCCTCGTCTGTGATCGAAAAAGTATTGGGAGCGAATTTCCAGCGCGTATTGGGCGAAATTTGGAGGATGGCTTAGGACTGTGAGTTAGCAAGTGCGAATCGCGGTAACTATTGCGGGCGGGCGATGTAGATATCGAAGGGCAGCGCTGCAGGACGAACGCGGCGTATCACTTCGCTGGCCCAGAGTGTTGTGCTGAGCAGCGTAACCCAGCCGTCTTCCGGCTCGCAGACGGCGCAAAAGGCGTAGCGTTCGTAAGCGAGTTGGTAAGCATCAACGCCGCGCTTTGAAAGGTCGCCTTCCAGCGCGGCGTCGGGAGTCTCTGCAACCTTTCCTGCGCGCAATCCAAACGTTTCCCCTTCGAAGCGCTCGAAAAGTTGGAACAGTTGGCCTTGCCGCGGCTGCGGCAGAACCACGCAGCGCACGCTTGCCGCGCGATACTCAATTTTCCGCGCCTTGCAAAATTCCTCGACGCGATCGATGTGGCTGAAGAAATCCACGACGTAGTGTTCGTCATGCGCCAGGGCGGGGAAGACCGCCGACCAAATCTCCGCCGCTTTCTTGCCGCGAACGGGCTCGCGGTTTTCCGTTTCGATCAATTCGAGCCCGACAGCTTTGACACCCGGCCCGAGATCCAGCGCTTCGACATCGAGCGAAAAGGGAGGCAGTTCGAGCGCACCGGAGGGCGCGCCGGGGGGAAGACTCATTCCAGCGTCTCCGCTTCTGGGAACCTTGCACGGAAATCGGGTGACTGCTTGCGCACGTCCAGCCAGTCGAAAAATGCATCCGGCGTTTCGAGCCAGATGCGAAACCAATTGGCGATCTCCGTTTTTTCCTCGCGCTTGTGCGGTTCCACTTTGTGGTTGCGCGAAATCATTTCCGCGCGGCGTTTGCCGAGACGCGCAATACCCAGAACGCGTTCCACTGCTGCTTGTTCACCGTGCGCCCGAAACTTTCGCGCCAGCTCGTCGAGCCGCATGATGCTGACTTCCGCGTCTTCGAGCGTTTTGAAGTGCAGCAAGTCTTCGAATTCTTCTTCGTATTGCTCCTCGGCTTCTTCCTGCAGGGTGAGCAGCACTTTCCAGCCCGCCGTTTTCAAAACGTCTCCGATATATTCCGAGCTGGTTTTTCCCGCTTCGCCGTGCTCGGCATGAAGTCGTCGGCGCAGTTGATCGATCTCGGCGAGCGTCCATTTCGACGCGCCGATTTCTCGGGCCGTGTCGAGGATCAGGTCTTTTTTCGATTTTTCCGAATCACTCATCAAGCTGTGCCTTTACGCGGTTTGGCGTGCGCCTTTTTCTTGCTGTGCGCCGGCGTCTGCTTTTGCGTTTGCGCCTGCGGCGGGGGAGGCGGAGGATCGGCCGGGAGCCCCGCCAGCAGACGGCGGTACTTTGTCACATTTCGGTTATGTTCTTCCAGTGTCGCGCTAAAAAAATGGCCTCCCTGCGTGTTGGCCACGAAATAGAGATAGTCAGTTTGAGCGGGCTGCAACGCTGCGCGCAGGGATGCTTCGCCAGGATTGCCGATGGGGCCCGGCGGCAATCCCGTGTGCTCATATGTATTGTAGGGCGAGTGCACGTGCAGGTCGGCTCCAGTTAGTGTTCCGTTGTAACGGCCTTCTTGTTCCAGAGCATAGATCACCGTCGGGTCGCATTGCAGCATCATGTCTTTGCGCAGACGATTTTCAAAGACTCCTGCCACCAGAGGGCGCTCATCTTTTTTGGGGGTCTCGCGCTCGACCAGCGAGGCAAGCGTAACGATCGAGGAAATCGGATAGCCGGACGCCAGGCGCGTTTTATCGTCTCCAGCCATCGGCGGTGCGATGCGCGCCCACTGTTCTTTGAACTTCTTCACCATGGCAGCGGTCAATTCCACGGCGACCGGATGGCGCGGCAACTGATAGGTAGCCGGGAAGAGATAGCCTTCGAGCGTGAGCGCGTGAGGGTCAATGTCGCGAATCATCATGGGATCGGTGGCGGCTTTCACGAAATCATCAGCGGGCAGAAAGTGGCCGGCTTCGAGTTCGTGTGCGATGTCGTACAGCGTTTCGCCTTCGCGAACCGTGAAAGGAATCTCGTAAACTTCGCCCTTCGCGAGCTTCCAGAAAACGTCGCGGCCACTCACGGCATGATCGAACAAATATTCTCCGGCTTCGAGCGAACGCCGCGGATGGCGACGCGCATAGATTTCGAATGCCGCAGCGCTTCGGACTACGCCATTGCTTTCAAGAATACGAGCCACGCCTCGGCTGGAGGCGCCGTGTGGGATGGTAACGAACACGCCTCCGCTCGCGAAACCCTGGTAGGGCTGCGTGATGCAATACCATCCCCACGCTCCGACTCCCGCCGCGGCCAGCACCAGCACCAAAACAATAAATAAGACCTTCTTCAAGTCTCCCTCGCGAATCCCAAGCAAAAGTGTTTCACTTCGCGTCTTGCACGACTTGCGACGACAGCCGCCGGTCCAGATATTCCTTCAAAATTAGAGATGCCGCCATGGCGTCAACACCCAGCTTTGGATTTTCTTTTTTGCGTTGTTTGCTGGAGGCCGCATGAATGGTTCGGCCTTGCTGTTCTTCGAGCAAGCGCTCCGCTTCCCAGCTCGTCAGGCGTTCGTCGACCATCTCTACGGGCAATCCCAGCTGCTTGTGCACGCGCTGCCCGAAGCGCGACGCTTCTTCGGCCATGTCTCCGCGCGTTCCATCCAGACGCAGCGGTAGCCCTACTACAATCTGTTGGACGCCATGCTCGCGCACAAGCTCCCGCAAGCGCCGCATGTCCTCGTTGCGATTGATGCGATCCAGCGTGCCGAGAGGCTGTGCCAGCCCAGCTTCCGTATTGCCGATGGCCAGACCAATTCTCGCGCGCCCATAATCCAGAGCAAGAATGCGGACGGTTTTAGTCTGTTCCGTGCCCAAGTTTTCTGCCAGTACTTTCCCGAGTGAATATCGTCCATTCCAGTATACCGGGAAGCAATTCTGAAGATGCGAGATGGTGCTTAAGAATTGATAATTGGTTAGCGCGACGGTGTTGGTCAAATTTGAATGAGGCGGCGTTCTCAGGGTTTGCGTCCGCGGGCGCCGGTTTGCCAGGCGTTCCAGTAGCCGAGTGCCTTCATTTGCTGGTCGAGGCCCGTTTCTTTAACAAGGACGTCGAGTTCGGCGCGCGTTAGGCGTTTGCCGAGAGGCTCGGTGCGATCGGCGATGCCCCAGGCGGTCAGCGCGGCTAGTGCGGTGTTGAGCTTGAGCTCGCGAATATCGACTTTGTCGAACGTGTCCGAGGCCGCATGGTAGTTCACCAGATAGTTGGACACTTCCTGATTGGCCACCAGATTTGGCACGCCTTCGAGCAGAAAATCGAGATTGTCGGTACCGAACGAAGCGTCAACAGTGTGATCGTTTGCGCCCCAGGATTCCAGGGGTTTCAGCACTTCGCGCACGCCGGCTTCAATGTCGCGCCGGCCGCCCAGCGAATAGCCGGTGACACGACCGTTGCCGGAATCGAACGTGATCATCGCACGAATCTTGTCCATCTCTGCGCGATGCGTTTTCACGTATTCATAAGAGCCGATGGTGCCTTGTTCTTCGCCACTGAAGAGAACGAAGCGAATTGTGCGTCGCGGCAGCAACCCGGTGGCCTTAATTGCTCGCGCCGCCTCGATGACGAGTGCAGCGTTGCAGCCATTGTCTAGCGCGCCTGTCCCTAGCTCCCATGAATCCAGATGCGCGCCGAGGATCACCACCTCATCCGGCTTCTCGTAGCCACGAATTTCACCTACAACATTTTCCTGCTCGATCGGTCCGCCAATTTTGTTGGGCATCTTGAGCAGCACACGAAGTTTGCCGGGGTAGGCGTCCGCCATGCGTGCGAGTCGCATCGCATCTTCGCGGAGCACAATGGCTTGGGGAATTTTATCGATCCCGCCGGAGAGAGAGTTGGTGTGGCGGTAGCTCAGCAAGTGTTCGCGGGCACCCATCCAAAGGATGGCGGAGGCTCCGGCCCCGATCGCACGATGGATGATCTCTGGAGGGCGAAGGTATTCGTTGAAGAGATCGGCCCAAGTGGAGCTGACATCCGTGTGGATGAGGAGAAGAGCGCCCTTTAGTGATGATTTTGCTCGAGAGAAATCGTCGGCTGTACCGTAACCAAGATCGACGACCGCCCCCTCGATCCCCTCTGGAGGAGTCGCCGGGCCCCAAGCCTCCGAAAGAGCACGAAAGTTGTAGAGGTCAACCATGTTCACAAACAAGTGGCCGGTAAAGATTTCATGGGAGGGATAGTCCGGTGCTGGCTGGGTCGCCATGAGCATTGTGGAGCCTTCGCGCCAAGTCGTAGGCAGCGAGTATTTCTCGGTGTGAACCTCCACTCCCTGGGCGCGAAATGCAGCGACGGCCCATTCTACAGCCTTCGCCATTTCCGGAGAGCCAGTGACACGGCCGCCGATTTCGTCGGTGAGGCGGCGCAGATTTTCTTCGATGGGCGAAGGCCCCATCACCAGCGGCACAATCTTCGCCGCAGCTTGCGCGCAGCTCGATGCATCTGTCGCGGAGCACGCCGCTGCGCTCTGGCTGGATTGGACCGGAGTGAGAGAATCTTTCGGCGGAGGCAGTTGCGCTGAGGCGGAAAGCGAAGCAAGGAAACAAAGAAGTAAAGACGTAAAGAAGGTTTTGACGTAGTGCATCGACATGCTCTCCGTGAAGAGACTGCGTTGCGGCCGCTTCATTCCAGCGGCAAGGCCGTGCATCCGGGCGGGGAGTAGTATAAGCTCGCGGCGCTTTGGTGAGAAATTTGGCGGCACAATCCAACTGGCCGAGAGAATTTGCGATGACAAAATTTATTTCCGTTCTTGCGCTGACTTTCGCGTTCACGGCCGGTGCTTCGGCGCAGTCGGCCGCCCAGTCCGCTCCTGCGAGCCTGGATGCCCGGGCCAAGGCAGCTTTGGCAGTGATTCGCGGGACGCTCAACGTGCACGGTCTTCAGCAAACTGTGCGGGTGCAGCGCGACCACTGGGGAGTTGCCCATATCTATGCGCAGAACGAGCACGATCTTTTCTTCGCGCAAGGGTTCGTCGTCGCGCAGGATCGCCTGTTCCAGATGGAATTGTGGAAACGCTCCGGTCAGGGCCGCCTCGCGGAAATCCTCGGACCTTCTTACGTGAAGCGCGACACGAGCGCCCGCCTTCTGCGCTATCGCGGCGACATGGACGCTGAATACAAAAGCTACTCTCCCGACACGAAAGAAATCCTCGAAGCCTTTACTTCCGGCATCAACGCATATATCGAAGAAATCCAAAAGCCCGGCGGCATCGGTCTCCCGGTTGAGTTCCAGCTTGCCGGCTTCAAGCCCGAACCGTGGAAGCCTGAAGACTGCCTGAACCGGTTAGCTGCGTACTCGGTTACGGGAAACGGCGCGAGCGAACTTCACAGCGCCCAACTTGTTGCGCTTCTCGGCTCCGAAAAAGCGGCTCAGCTTCTCGAACTCGATCCGCCCGTGAAACTTGATCCAGCTCACGGGATTGATTTTTCCGCCCTCTCCCCGGCGCTTTTGGAAAATCTCGTCGGCAGCGATGTGCCTCTACATTTCCCGGAGACACCCGTTCAAGGAAGCAACAACTGGACCGTCTCGGGAGCGCTAACGGCCACCGGCAAGCCCTTTCTGGCAAACGATCCGCATCGAGTGATCGCCGAGCCTTCGCTGCGGTACATCGTTCATCTGGTCGCGCCCGGGTGGAACGTCATCGGCGCCGGCGAACCAGGGCTCCCGGGAGTTGCCGCAGGTCACAATGAAAACATCGCGTGGGGCTTCACAATTTTCGGACTCGACCAGCAGGATCTCTATCTTGCCGAGCTGAATCCCGCCGATCCCGAACAATATAAGACGGAGCGCGGCTGGGAGCGCATGGAAGTGAAAACAGAAACCATCGGCGTGCGCGGCGGCGCGTCTGTTATTGCGAAACTCAAATTCACGCGCCACGGCCCCGTGCTCTGGGAAGACGGGAAACGCGCGCTAGCTCTGCATTGGGTCGGCGCCGAACCTGGCACGGCCGGATACCTTGGCTCACTGGCGCTCGATCGCGCGCAAGACTGGCAAGAGTTTGAGCAGGCTATGCCCCGCTGGAAAGTCCCATCGGAAAATATCGTCTACGCCGATCGCGAAGGAAATATTGGCGAACACTCCACGGGACTTGCGCCACTTCGCAAAAACTGGACCGGCCTTCTACCTGTGCCCGAGGCAGGTGGCTATGAATGGAGCGGTTTTGTACCCAATGCGGACCTGCCGCATAGCTACAATCCAGCCTCGGGTTTTGTCGCCACCGCCAACCACAAAATGATTCCGGAAAATTACGGGTACGCGGTTGGATATGAATGGGCATCGCCGGAAAGATTCCTGCGCATTTCGGAAGTGCTCAACGCCGCCTCAAAAAGCCAGCACAAACTCAGCCTTGCGGATATGGAGAATCTCCAGAACGATGTAGTGTCGTTGCCAGCGCGCGATCTGCAACTCTTGTTGAAGCATGCAGCTGGAGGCGCGCCAAACAGCTCAGCTAGACTCCTGATTGATTGGGACTGCGCAGTCACCGCCGATTCGACAGCGGCCGCACTTTACGAATTCTGGGACGCAGAGCTGCGCGATGCAGTTACGAAGCTAGCCGTTCCCCCGGACGCGCAAAAGATCGCGGGAAAATTCGCGCTACCGGAAATCCTGCAAGCGCTGGTGCATCCGCCGGTTGCGGCCTTCGGTCAAAGTCCGGAAGCTGCCCGCGACGCTTTGCTGCTTCAGACGCTCCAGGCGGCGGAGCGGGAGCTCGCGGCCAAGCTCGGTCCCGATCCCAAAAACTGGGCCTGGGGGAACCTACACCGCGTTTCGTTCAAGCATCCGCTCGACCACGTTACACATGGCGCCGATGCGTTGTTCGATCGCGGGCCATTTCCGCGCCCTGGCGATAACTCCACTGTGGACGCCACCTATTTCGGCGGAAGTTCCTTTGACCAATTGTCCGGGGCAAGCTACCGCGAGATTTTCGATTTAAGCGACTGGGACAACGCCGTTGGTGTCAACGTGCCGGGGCAGAGCGGGCAGCCCGGCAGCGCGCACTACGATGATTTGCTGCCGCTGTGGCTCCACGGCCAATACTTTCCACTGCGCTACACCAAGCAGGCGATCGACCGGGAAACAACAGACGTGCTCGAGCTAAAACCGTAAGAGAAGACAAAACGCGCAGGCTCTGGCGGGGTGCCGGGTCTAACGAACGCGCGGCGCGGGATGAGCCACGCAGTCCGCAACGCGCGCTACTTGCACCATTTCAGCCACGTCGTGGACGCGAACGATGTGCGCGCCGCCCAGAATGCTCGCCGTGACCGTTGCTGCCGTGCCCCAGATGCGCTCTTCCGGCGGAGCAGGTTTCCCGTCACGCGCCAGAGTCGCCCCAAGAAATCCTTTACGTGAAGTGCCAACTAGCAGGGGATAGCCCAGCGCAGCGAGTAGCGGCAACTTTTGCAGCAACTCGTAGTTCTGCGAGTGACTCTTCCCAAAGCCGATCCCTGGATCCAAAATAATCTGTGACTTTGCGACGCCTGCCTTGTGCGCCTTCGCCACGGATTCGCGCAGGCCACGGGCAACATCCTTCAGCACGTCTCTTGCGAACGGCCCGCGCTGCATCGTTCCAGGCTCCCGGCGCATATGCATCAAAATGAGTGGCACACCATACTTCGCCGCGATTTCGGCAATGCGCGCATCGTGCTTTAGCCCCGAGACGTCGTTGATAATCTCTGCGCCGGCTCGAATTGCAAGTTCCGCAACCGCGGATCGCCGCGTATCCACGGACACCGGAATCTTTAACCGGCCACGCAAGCCTTCCAATACGGGCAGGATGCGATCCAGCTCTTGCGAAGCCGATGGCGCTTCCGAACCTGGACGGGTGGATTCGCCTCCGATGTCCAGTAGGTCGGCGCCTGCCATCTCCATCGCGAGCGCACGTTCGATGGCAAGTTCCGGCTGATGGTATTTGCCGCCGTCTGAAAAACTGTCGGGCGTGACGTTCAACACACCCATCACGAGCGTGCGCTGCCCAAGAACTAGCGTTCCCGAGCGGAGCTTCAGCCGGAATTTTTTGCGTGGATTCATGCGAAAGGCAGGATGGAAGTTTAACCTAAAGTAGGACAGACATTCCTGTCTGTCAGCCGTTCTAGACTAAATGCAAAAGCAGACAGGCAGGAGTGCCTGTCCTACTTCAATCCAAATCGAAATCGCGAAGCGGTTTGCCTGCGGGCGCGTCTTTTGCTTTCTTCATCGCTTCTTCGAATTTCTTGGCGAGGATATCCTCTTTGTGCGTTTCCTGGAAAAACGAATCGGCAAACTTGTCTTCGCGCTGACGCCGCTGTTCGGCAAGAATCCCCTGGGCATTTTCGAGATCGACGTTCGGCCCTGCCTTTACGGGGACCTCGTGCGAAAGGACAGCTCCAAATACCGCGTCCACGACCAGCTTCGCCTGGCAGCACGGGCAGGTCACCTGCAGATTGTCTGGTTCCTTCTTACCCATAGCCGCATTCTACGCCATTTTGCCGCGAATGGTCACGGCCACCGGGACGCAATAATTCAGCACGACCAAAAATGTAGGGGCACGATTTATCGTGCCCCTTTTTGCCGCTATCTCAATTTTCACATCAACCGCGATCGAGTTTCTATGCCTTCGCCGGATTCTCCCCGCGCGTGAATCCCGGAGCCGGTCGCAATTCCGGCCGCACCACCTTTGGATCTGCGCTAGGCGCGGGCGGAGCCTGAGGAGGCGGCGTCCGCGGCTTTTCCGGCAGCGGCTTGCCTTCCATCAGCATCTTCACTTCGAGCGCGTCGATCACTTCGCGTTCGAGCAAAGCCTGCGCAATGCGCTCGAGTGTCTCGCGATTGTTCGAAAGCAGCCTCTTCGCATTCTCGTAGCCGCTGTTGACGATGCGCTTTACTTCTTTATCGATCTGGATCGCCGTATCTTCCGAGTAGTCGCGATGCTGGGTGATCTCGCGGCCCAGGAAGATGGCTTCATCTTTTTTCCCGTACGCCAGCGGCCCAAGTTCGCTCATACCCCATTCGCAGACCATGTTGCGCGCCAGGTCGGTGGCCCGTTCGATGTCGTTGCCAGCACCGGTGGTTATGTGTCCAAGGAAAATCTCTTCGGCCGAACGCCCGCCCATCAACACGGCCAGCATCGCTTCGAGATATTCCCGCGTGTAGGTGTGCTTGTCGTCTTCAGGAAGCTGCATTGTCAGACCAAGCGCCATCCCTCGCGGAATGATCGTCACCTTATGAACAGGATCGGCTCCAGGCGTCATGGCCGCGACCAACGCATGCCCCGCTTCGTGATAAGCCGTGTTCTTCTTTTCTTCGTCCGAGAGAATCATCGACTTGCGCTCGACGCCCATCAACACTTTGTCTTTGGACATCTCGAAGTCGATCTGCATCACAAATTTGCGATTTTGTCGTGCGGCCCACAGCGCGGCCTCATTCACCAAATTAGCGAGGTCCGCTCCGGAAAAGCCCGGTGTCCCGCGAGCAATGATCGACAACTCGACGTCATCCGACAAAGGCACTTTGCGCGTATGTACCCGAAGAATCTCCTCGCGGCCTTTTACATCTGGCCGGGCAACCACTACGCGCCGGTCGAATCGGCCAGGACGCAGCAACGCTGGATCGAGCACATCTGGGCGGTTGGTTGCTGCGATCAAAATGACGCCTTCGTTTGATTCGAATCCGTCCATCTCGACAAGCAAAGCGTTCAAAGTCTGTTCACGCTCGTCATGTCCGCCGCCCAGGCCTGCGCCGCGGTGGCGACCGACAGCATCGATTTCGTCGATGAATATGATGCAAGGAGCGTTCTTCTTCCCCTGTTCGAACAAATCACGCACGCGGCTTGCACCGACGCCAACAAACATTTCAACGAAGTCCGAACCCGAAATTGAGAAGAATGGAACGTTCGCTTCGCCTGCAATCGCCCGAGCCAGCAAAGTCTTGCCCGTGCCAGGAGGGCCCACTAACAGTACGCCCTTGGGAATGCGTCCGCCCAACTTCTGGAATTTCTGCGGGTCTTTCAAAAACTCGATAATTTCCTGCAACTCTTCCTTGGCTTCGTCCGTTCCCGCAACATCTTTAAACGTTGCCTTCTTCTGTTGTGCGGAAAGCAGCCGCGCGCGCGACTTGCCAAAACTCAGCGCTTTGTTTCCGCCCGCCTGCATCTGCCGCATCAGGAACAAACAAAATCCCACAAGCAAGATCAGAGGCGCGGCGTTCAGCAGGATCAAAATCCAATCCCCGCTGCGAACCTCCTTCATCCCCTTAATCACTGCTCCCTTGTCTTTCAGTTCCTTGACGAGATCCGGAGCCGCTTCCTTGAAAACCGTCACGGTAAATTTGCGGTTCGCCGGGCGAAGGTATTCTCCCTGGATTTCATAGCTGTTTGGCGAGAGGTACAGCGTGACTTCCTTGACGTCGCCCGCATCCACGTGGGCCATGAACTCGCTGTAACCGGGAGTATCCTCCCGCGCCTGGCTGCCATTCGCGGAGACCAGTTTCCACAGCATCACGCCGAGAAACACGATGGAGATCCAGAAGAGAATTGTTTTTGCCGTAGAACTCGAATTCACGTTGTCCTCACCTTTGTCCTTGGCCTCGCGGAAATTCATCCCGCGAGGAAGCGACTGGCAAATCTTTCGAAACTACTTCTTGCTGCCTTGCCGTCGCTTCACCTGCGCTGGTCCGTTGGAGAGCGCCCGATGATTGCGCCCCGTCCCATTGTCCGCAGCCAGGCCGTACCCAACCCATACATCATTAGATGCTGTCCGGAACCCAAAGTAATCAGGTTCCAGTCCCACGCGCCGTCGCGCGGTTTTGTCCAGCAGTACTGCCAATCGCAGCGACCTGGGCTGGCTTTCGCCGAGCCGCCGCAGAAGAAACTCTTGCGTTACGCCGCTCTCCAGCACCGCATCGAGCAGCAGAACATCGCGGCCTTTCAACTCTGGCCGCGCGCCGAAATAAACTTCGCGCCGCTCGTTGCCGCCGTCTGTTACGTCTCGTACATCCTCGCGGACGAAATGGCAAACCACCGCGGTGTTAATTTCGCGAATCAGGTCGGCGGCAAAAATAAATCCGCGGTCCAGCGTAACAACCACGTCCACCCGACGCCCTTTGTACGCTCGCGAAATTTCCCGACCGAGCGCCGCGACTCTCGCGCCAATTCGCGCGGCAGAATACGCCGCACGGCCTGGAGCACTCGACTTGACCGCTGGGCGGTCACGCATCAAGACTTTTCCTCGGCGATCAAAATTCCTGTTCGGGTCCCCTCATTCGCTGCAAAACCGGCGGCAACTGGAAAGCCGCGAGCCCACACAAGAACGCCGCCGCTCGTCAAAACCGGCCAGCCGTCACGTTCCCATCGGCTGATGCGTTTTTCGTTCAGGAGCCGCTTCAGCTTGTGCGCTTTCTGATGCCCCGCGGGTTGCAGCTTGTCCCCGAAACGCCAGTTGCGCAGCACAAGAGGCAAACGCAGCCGGTCGCGGTCTAAGACCGCCCCTAGTTCTCTAGTTTCCCCCCTCTTGGCAGGCCAGTCAATCACCCTGAGGCGGAAAACGCACTGCGCCTGCGAAACACGCAGAATCACCTCACCATTTCTAGTATTCGTAAAATCGATTTTGTGCTCATACTCTACCGCAGAAAATTTCTCTACTGCACGCTTTTTATCGATTCGGCGCGCCGGCCGCGACGAATTTCCGCAGAAAACCACGTCATTTCGCTCGCGTCGAACGTCTACGCTGCCCGGCAACTGCACCGCCTTTCCATTTTCCCCGCGCCGCGCCAGCTCGAGCACGGCCGCGATATGTTGTCCAGTAGTTTGCCCCGCCCCGCTCTTCCGCTCTTCAATTAGACGACGCAGCATCCTCTTGGTCAGGGCCGCTTGGTTTTTCTTCTCCGTGTCCTCTGTGCTCTCCGGGCCCTCTGTGTGAAGTTTTTGTCCCTTGATCGGCTGCAGCAAATCCCCCACAGAGATTCGTGTTTCAACAGTAGTACTTCTCGCGAGCACTGTACAATGCTCCCGCGCAAGCAGTTCCAGAAACTCCTCATCCTCTCGCGCAAACTCCGCTAGCGAACAAAGATGCTCTACCACCCCGCTGTGAAATTGTTTCTCCAAAACCGGCAACAGGTTCTTTCGAATCCGGGCCCGCGTGCGCGCCGTATCTTTATTGGTAGCGTCCTCGCGCCACTTCTGTTTTTTCGCTCGCAGATACGCACGCAACTCCGTTCGACGAATGCCGAGCAAGGGCCTCACAACGCTATCCGTCTGCGGATGAATCCCGCCCAGGCCCGCCAATCCCGTTCCGCGCAAGATATGCGCCAAGACCGTCTCCGCCTGGTCATCCGCTGTATGCGCCACCGCCACAAGATCCACTTTCCCTTCCGCAACTAGTCGTGCAAAAAACTCATACCGCGCCCGCCGCCCCGCGTCCTCGAGATTCGCCTTTTCGCGCTTGGCGCGCGCCGCCACATCTACGCCCTCAACGTGAAACTCCAGCCCATGCTTAGCCGCTAACCTTGCCACAAATTTCTCGTCTGTCTCCGAAGCCTTCGCGCGCAATTTGTGGTTTAAGTGCACGACGCTGACCACAATTCCCAGCTTCTCGCGTAATTCGAGCAAGAGCATCAGCAGCGCCACCGAATCCGCACCGCCAGACACACCCACTCCGACGCGCTCTCCGGCACGCAACATTCCTTGTTTTTTTAGCGATGTAAGAAAGCGGCTAGCTAAGCTTGAACGCATGGCAGCGCTAATCGAACGGCGACCTTGTCCCTTTCGCTGAGAGTGCGCCTAGTATCGTAGAAATAGAGCAGGGAAGCACGCTCCAAACGGAGCCCTCGGCGCATTCTTTGGACCTGATTTTGTCCGAGTGAGAAAAACTCTACAGCAGTTCTTTGGGAATGGGATTATCAGGCCGCTCTGTATCCCAAACCATCGAGAGAATCCACCAGCGCTTCCCATCAAAATACAGCTGAAAAATGTTTACGCCGCGTTCCATCATTTTGCCTGAAGCCGAGCCTTCATAACTGCTCAGCACGGTCGCGACATTCCCAAACCGCTTGATCACATGTTTCAACTCGCGTTCCGTGAAGCCGTCTTTCACCAGCGATGCGTCTGATCGGTCCGCAAAATCCTGTTCCGTCATGGACTCCGTCTTGATCGCGCCTGTCTTCGCATCCACATGGATCGCCACGGACCGCGAATCCGGATCGAACAGCGTCCTGTCGCGCCCCCACTGTCGCGGCACACCCGCGCCGCCCGAAATCGTTTCGTAGCTCGCCGTCACGATCCCTTCGATCGTGCTCACATCTTCGGCCCGCGCCTCAACGATTGGCCTGTCCACATGCGCTTTCTTCTGCGCCTGCGCGCGTCCAAATCCACAAGCTAGCACCGCCAAAATCCCGCATCCCATTAGCACCGCTCTCTTAATCTTCATTCTTCTTCCTCCGTCTGCCTGCCATGAACGCAGTGGCCGCCATGGTAACAATGCCTTCCAAACAGGTCGAGCCTCGCCATCCCTGAGCAAGCTTGGTACACGAGAAATCAACACTCAAGTAGACTATGAAGACTTTCGCTTAGAACAGGAATGTCGCATGGAGTTAGTTAATTTGTCGGCGGAACCGCTCGGGAGACTCCACTCCTGGATACCGCATGACCTTATTGCAGACAAGGTCGTATTCCTGCCGGACGCCTGTCCAGGCAAGTCACCATTGCCCACCGGGACGGCGGTTCTCACACGCCAAAGCAACTGGCGAAGGTTCGCGGTTTCGGATTGCGGATGCGGAATGAGCCTGGTGCGGTCCACCGTCGAAGCGGCCGACCTTGACGAAGCGCGCTGGAACAAGGTAGCGGACCATTTGCGATCCAACAAAGGCGGGCTGGGAGATTTGGGTGGTGGCAACCATTTTCTCGACGCCATCGTTCCGTATGACGTCGGACCTCTCCATTTCCTCATTCACACAGGATCCCGCAATGAATCGGGACACGTCGACAACCTGATCGACGCACCCGACAATTTTGACAAGGAATTCAGTCGGGTTGTCCAATGGGCTGCTGACAATCGCGCCGCGATTTATGAAAAGGTCAAAGCGGTTTTTGGGGAGACAGAACTGTTGCTCGACCTGCCGCACAATACTTACGAGCAGTTCGCCGACGGCAGCGTGATTATACGCAAGGGTTCAGTGCGGCTTCTGCCGGGAGAAATTTCAGTTCTTCCTTCTCACATGTCAGGTGATGTCGTTCTGATCAGGGCCAAAGACAAAGTCACGAATATTCTCAACTCCATGAGCCACGGGACTGGTCGTGCTATGTCCAGAAGTGATTGCAAGCCCATTGCTGACACCTATGACTTTGCCTCGCTGCGAAAGTCAGTTCTGATTCCCTCTGGCGTCGAAAACACTTCGTTGCGAACGGATGGACCCTTCGCGTACCGAGACTTGGACGAGTGCTTGGCCCTCATCGACGACTATGTAGAGGTGATTACCCGATTTGGAGTAATCGGCTATATGGGGCACCTGTAGAATTGCCGCAGCCAGGAAAACGAGTCGCTCTTATAATTCAGTGCCCTAAGGTTTAGTTTGCCCCGGTTTTGCCTGCTTGGCTTTCGTCACCATCTCCCGCACGTCGCTCAGTAGCGCTTGCGAATCAAAAATCACGCCGTCGCGAATTGTGTACTTCACGCACTGCTCGTGAACTTCTTTGCGATCTGTGCCTACTCGCGTTACGCCATTCCCATAAAACACTTTCACATCGGCCAGGGGATTTTCCGAAAGCACTACGAGGTCCGCCAAATAGCCTTGCCGCACCAATCCCAGCTCCGGATTCTTCACAACCTTCGCACCGTTCTCCGTAGCCGCGTGCAGCGCCTCCAACGGCGAAAATCCCGCTTCCTCCAGCATCTCCAATTCCCGAATCGTTCCAAATCCCCATAGCTCGAACAAAAATCCTGTGTCTGACCCCACTGCCACCACGCCGCCCTGATTCTTATAATCGTTCACAAAATCCAGCCAGCGCCGGTACGCGCGCGCCCAATCCGCCTCCTTGTTGGAAGTCCACTCATAAAAATAAGAAGCGTGATGCGCCGGGTTCGGCAAAAACGAATCCATAACCACGGGGAGCGTGTACGTTGAGTGCCATGGCAGGTTTGCCGCGCGCGTCACATCGCGATTCGCCTCATAAATGCTGAACGTCGGCACCATGATGAATCCGGTCTTCTTCTTCGACTCCAGCAGCGACTGAATCACTTCGCCGTGCAGCTTTGGCACATCCGCCTGCAGCCACGACCGCCCCGTCTCCAAAAACCGGTCCGGCTCGCTCGAGTAGTTATAGCCAGGCGGCAAATTCTGAATGTTCTGATTCGTATAAGAGGACTCCGGATAGCCGTAATGATGCTCGATCGTCGAAGCGCCTTCGCTCGCCACCTGCACCGCGTTCATCGGGAAAACGCCGTCCTGCCCAATGTGCACGGCCACACCCATGCCATCTTTTCGCGCCTGATCCGCAAGCGCGTGAAACACGTCCGGCCACAACCCCGGTTTACCAATGACCTTGATTCCGTCCACGCCCAGCGCATGCCACTCGTCCACGATTTGCCGCGCGCCCTCCGGATTCGAATAACGCGGATCCTCCCCGCCCCAGAACGGATACACGTACATGCGCGGAGCGATAATCTGGTTCGCCGCAATCTTTTTCTTCTCCGCCACCATCTCCGCCGGACTGTCGTGTCCCACATTAAATGTTCGAACCGTGGTTACACCGTGTCCCAGCAGTAATTTGTAGATGTATTCGGCCGGCACGTCCTTCGACGAGTTGATGTGAATATGTACATCGATCAAGCCCGGCATCACGTACATGCCCTTACCTTCGATCACGCGGTCCGGGCTTTTTTGTTCCTTCTTGACCGCGCCCTCTTCGTTCTTCTCCTTGCGCGATATCGAATCCGACGGCACGACGCGGTCAATCCGATTCCCCTTTATGAAAATGTTCACTGGCCCAAACGCCGGCCCGCCCGATCCATCAATTACAGTAACGTCGCGAATCTCCAGCGACGGATAAGGCCCTGTCTGCTCTGCCGAATTCGCACTCTGCGCCCGTGCGAGTGGCGCTGAAGCGAACGACACGGCGCACAGAATCATCCCAAGGGAAATCATCATTTTTTTCATAGTCGTCATGTTGTCCCGTATTCTCCGAGTAGCACAGGCACTCTTGCCTGTCTGCTTTTGCAGTTTCTCAATGCCCTTTCCGATCCCTCAAAGACGCCACGCCACAAATTCTCGCCGTACCCCTATTTGCATTTTTCGCTCTGCGAAGCTCGCAAGGCTAATTTCAAAACCGCAATAAGTCCAGCACTGATTCGCAAGAATCACGATACCAGAACCCCGCAACTCGTTTCGAACAAAAGCCTTAGCCGAGTCCGAAGCGCGGCGCTGTGGAAGCCTGTGGAAATCGTTAATATGGTGTTGACATTCTGGAACGTCTGTCGTATTCTCCTTTGGCTGTGGACGTGCCTTTCTGCTGGACAGGGAGGACTTGCTCTTTGACAACCGATACGATGTGCCAGAATCCGTTCGAAACCATTCGTCCTTTATTCGAGCACGAATGGTCTGAGTAAATCGAGCGACAATAATTCGCTTGGCAGGCTGGCTCTCTGATGCAAATCAGAGGGCATTTTTTTTCGCCAAGCTACCAGTTTCAAACGAGAGTTTGATCCTGGCTCAGAGCGAACGCTGGCGGCGTGCTTAACACATGCAAGTCGAGTGCGCGCCTGTAGCAATACAGGTGGCGCACGGCGCACGGGTGCGTAACACGTGGGTAATCTGCCCTTCGATGGGGAATAACTCCGGGAAACCGAAGCTAATTCCGCATAACATTCCTTGAACTTCGGTTTGGGGACTCAAAGCCGTAAGGCGTCGGAGGAGGAACCCGCGCACGATTAGCTAGTTGGTAGGGTAACGGCCTACCAAGGCTTTGATCGTTAGCTGGTCTGAGAGGATGGCCAGCCACACTGGAACTGAGACACGGTCCAGACTCCTACGGGAGGCAGCAGTGGGGAATCTTGCACAATGGGCGAAAGCCTGATGCAGCGACGCCGCGTGGGGGATGAAGCTTTTCGGAGTGTAAACCCCTTTCGACCCGGACGAATGTCCCGCAAGGGAACTGACGGTACGGGTATAAGAAGCCCCGGCTAACTACGTGCCAGCAGCCGCGGTAAGACGTGGGGGGCCAGCGTTGCTCGGAATTACTGGGTGTAAAGGGTTCGTAGGCGGTGTAGCAAGTCGGGAGTGAAATCTCTGGGCTCAACCCAGAGACTGCTTCCGAAACTGCTGTGCTTGAGTGTGGGAGAGGCGCGTGGAATTGCAGGTGTAGCGGTGAAATGCGTAGATATCTGCAGGAACACCCGTGGCGAAAGCGGCGCGCTGGACCACTACTGACGCTGAGGAACGAAAGCTAGGGGAGCAAACAGGATTAGATACCCTGGTAGTCCTAGCCCTAAACGATCAGGACTTGGGGTGCCGCACGTTCGTGCGTCGTCCCGGAGCTAACGCGTTAAGTCCTGCACCTGGGGAGTACGGTCGCAAGACTGAAACTCAAAGGAATTGACGGGGGCCCGCACAAGCGGTGGAACATGTGGTTCAATTCGACGCTACGCGAGGAACCTTACCTGGGCTCGAAGCGCACTTGACTAGCTATAGAAATATGGCCTTCCCGCAAGGGACAAGTGTGGAGGCGCTGCATGGCTGTCGTCAGCTCGTGCCGTGAGGTGTTGGGTTAAGTCCCGCAACGAGCGCAACCCCTGCACGTAGTTGCCACTCCGCAAGGAGGGAACTCTACGTGGACTGCTCCGGATAACGGAGAGGAAGGTGGGGATGACGTCAAGTCCGCATGGCCTTTATGTCCAGGGCTACACACGTGTTACAATGCAGGGCACAAACCGTTGCCAACCCGCGAGGGGGAGCTAATCGGAGAAAACTCTGCTCAGTTCGGATTGCAGTCTGCAACTCGACTGCATGAAGCCGGAATCGCTAGTAATGGCGTATCAGATCGACGCCGTGAATACGTTCCCGGGCCTTGTACACACCGCCCGTCACATCACGAAAGTGAGTTGTACTAGAAGTCGCCGCGCTGACCGCAAGGAAGCAAGCGCCCAAGGTATGACTCATGATTGGGGTGAAGTCGTAACAAGGTAGCCGTAGGAGAACCTGCGGCTGGATCACCTCCTTTCTAAAGTAGTCGTGGCTCACTCCGCTATGGTGTGCGGATCATGCCACGCAAATGTATCCCGCTCTTCTCACGAATTGCAGGGATACACGTTCGGTTTACAACCTGGTTTAATCCAGGATTCGGGCGGATTCTGTCAGATCGTATCGAGTTTATCCTGAGCGTTTTTAGCGAAGGGTCAAAGAGCTTTTCGATTTTCGCAAAGGGCCACTCTTTTAGAGTGGCCCTTTTTTTTGTTTTTGGGCTTGTTTGTGTAGAGGCCGGGCTTCAACCCGGCGTTTTTCCTTTCGAGGTATCACCAAACGAGGGATTCAAGAGCCGCATCCTCGGCCCGCTGCTGATTTTATTTTCTTTGCGATAAGACCTGGTGGGATTTGCGGAGGGCCTGCACTGGTTGAGTATTCACAGGCTGCTCTTGTAGTGGCATACTTCAATCCCTCGCCCAGCCAATTCTCCAAGCAATTCGGTAACTCCCGGAGAGACATCCCTATCCCCGGGCACAATGACTGCCCATTCCAGATTTTCCCGGAACTCCTTCGCTCGGATTTCCCATTGCCCGAATGACTGTGATTTTTCCACACCGATTTGAATCACAGACCAGTAGCGGGCCAAACGCGATGCGTCCGCTTCGTTTGGCGGTGGCCCTCTCAATATGAAATGATTGTTTCCATGCACGAGGATCCCCACCATTTTTCTGATTCTCCAAAATCTCAAATCCATGGCATGGGGAACTCTGTGTTCCGCTACCCTTCGCGGTTGAGTTGCCCCGCCCCCACGGAGAGACGAACTCCACATCCGGATGAACTCTCAGCGTTTTTGCCAATCGGAACGACCCCGCTCCGCGATGAACTGCGCCTCGCACGCTTAGCAGATCAATCTGTCCAGGCTAGGTAGCCCGGCACGATAATGTTGGCCACTGGAACGATCTTCAAGATTCCCCACCAGTTCGGCTTGTTCCGAGTCTCCGCAATTCCCATCCAAACGAAGCCAATGCAACCGCTGGCCGAAATTTATTCAAATCCATTGGTGCTGTCAAAATACTTCCGCAATTCCTGTGCGGCCTGCTTCCGATGCGTCAACACGAATCGTCCTGATGTGAGCAACGTCCTAACGCGTTGCAAACCGCGATTCTTGGGAGTACGCTCGGGCGAGCCTTGCCGTGCGGAGCTTTCCCCGACACTGGTTCCGCGAGCCAAGGCCAAGCTCCAAACGCACAATTTCCCGCTTGCGGAGGAGGCCGCCCCTCATGCCAACAGACAGCAAGACAATCGTCCGTCGCCTCTACGAAGATGTCTGGAATAAACGCAAGCTCGAGATAGTGAGCGATTTAATTTCCCCCAGCCACGCTCTCCACGACAACAATTCTTCTGGCTCCTCGGTTGGCCCTGAAGCCTACCGGGCTCAGATAGCAGTCTTCCTGGCGGCCTTCCCCGATCTGCGATTCACGGTCGAGGACACTGTCGTCGAAAAGGACAAAGTCGCCGCTTCCTGGACCATTTCCGGCACGCATAAGGGCGAATTCTGGGGAGTTCGTCCTACAAATAAGAAAGTGTCGATGGACGGCATCACCATCCATCACATCGCCAACGGAAAGATCATCGATTCCTACATCAGCTCTGACACTGTAGGGCTAATGCGCCAGCTCGGCCTCGTTCCTGCTCGCCCAGAACGGAAGAGCGCCGCCCGCTGAGCTACGTCCGCGTTCAACTACAGCCCCGGACCTTCGTCCGGATACAATCCGCACAAGCAGTGGGGCCGGTCGGCGTTCTCACTCTTTGTGTGCGGGCGAAACACGGGGAGGTGCTCGCGTGGCCCGTTGTAACTATAAGAACAAACCTGTACTTCCGGCCCATTTCGCCCGCCGGGATAACTTCTAAAATTGTTATGTGACCAAGCCTTCCAAGGGCGCTGCTGCGTTCTTTATTTGCTTCGGACTGATGTTCCTTGTCCCGGGCCTGCTCTCCCTGTTTACGTTTCTCGCCAACGCACACAACCCTGGCACGAGCGGCACGCTTGTCGGCGCCGCAATCGCGCTTTTCTTTTCTGTGATTGGTGCGGGATTCGTGCTCGTGGCGTTTGGTGGCTATCGCAAACTGAAGCAGCAGGCCTCGATCGAAGAAGCAAATCCTTCCTCGCCGTGGCTGTGGCGCAAGGATTGGGCCGATCGCAGAGCGGAAAGCGAACGCAAGAAAACCGAGATCACCGCGTGGGCGGCTTGCATCTTTTGCAATCTAGTGATGATACCAGTAGCGGTCACTCTCATCCCGCAACTTGCGCGCCGGAATGATCCTCGCGTTTTCTTGATTCTTGGCTTTTGCTCGATTGGCGGGATTCTTTTCGTGGTTGCATTGCGCGCCACTCTTCGTCACCGCCGTTTCGGCAATACCTATTTCGAGTTTGCCTCGTTGCCGTTTTCGCCCGGCGGCCGGCTATCGGGCAAGATCCATCTGAAGCTTGATGCCGAGGCCACGCACGGCATCGACCTTCGCCTCTCGTGCGTCCGCAAGACGGTCACGGGTTCCGGCAACAACCGCTCGACGGTGGAGACCGTGCTCTGGCAGACAGAACAAAACATTTCGTCGGGGGCCATGGGTATGGACCCGTTTAGCCGGACGATTCCAGTGGAATTTGTGATTCCATCCGATGCTTACGTCACCGATCACGACAATTCGTCCGATCAGGTACTCTGGCTTCTTCACGCACAAGCAGATATTCCCGGAATCGATTACACCGATGATTTCGAGCTGCCTGTTTTTAAGACTTCCTTCACTGCGGAACAGGCGCCATCGGATTCGTCGTCGGAATTGTCAGGGTTTGCTGCCGGAACGTCCGACGATTCGAATACGGTTTCCGTTTCCGCGCCAGCGCATCCGAAAGTCATCATCTCCTCTCAAGACGGCGGCACGGAATTCTACTTTCCGGCTTTCCGGACTCCCTCTCGTGCGCTCTTTCTGCTTGTTTTCACGGTGATCTGGACAGCCGTCGTTTATTTTCTGTTTCATTCGAAAGCTCCGTGGTTTTTCCCGATTATTTTCGGCTTGATGGATCTGTTTGTGGTGTTTGGTCTCTTCCACGTCGCGTTGGGAACCGCCCGAATCCGCGTCGGCAATGGGGAAATCGTTTCCACTAAGCGAGTTCTCGGCATCGGCTCCACAAAACATTTTCTTTTCTCGGAGGTCGACGCCATCGTGGCCGTCACCAGTGGACAGCAGGGTGGCGCTCAGGGAAATTCGATGTATGCCATTCGCTTGCGCACAAAGAATGGCCGCCGTCTCGTTCTCGCTGACGAAATCAGCAGCCGCCAGGAAGCGCGCTGGATTGTCTCGCAAATCGAAACTCTCGCAGGCGTGAAAATCGATACGCATGTCGAAATCGATTCGGCTTACGGACCGCCGCCGCAGCCCGGCCAGCCCCTTTTCAACGCTCCGGGAACTGGTTTTCTGGGGCCCGCCGCAATGCGAGCCGGCTGGCAACGACCGAGGCCTCAATCGCGCCTTTCCACGGTTATTTCGATTGCGATGTTCCTGATGATTGCCGGCGGGATGTTTGCCTGGCAAGCCTGGCGATTCTCGACGTTCAAGGCTGCGGCAAGCGCCGCGCGCGCAAACAAAGCGCGCGCGAACGGATCGCGCGTGGCCAAGACTGCAAACGTTGTTCCTCCGCATCGCGTGGCGGCGGCGCCGATGACCGACGCAGATGCAGAGCGCGTGCTCGCTTCCCCTGCTCAGGCGCAGGCGGAAGAGTTGCTCGAACGCGCCATCGGCCACGACCAACGCGCTCTTGATCTGTTCGAACAGCAAGTCGAAAGCTGGGTCGGCCACATCCGATTAACCGATCCAATGAGGCAACTGGAGCGCCGCTCGGAGTTTTCGAGCGATTTGCGCGTGCGTTATGCGAATGCGGACATTAACTTAACTTTGGACGGCTGGCAGAAAAACGAGCAAGCCGCCGAAATGTTGATCGAACGCGCCCGCACGGATCTGCATTACCGGGCCGCCGCCGTCTATTTTCTTGGCATGCTCGCCGGGCGCGGCGTGGCCTACGAACGCATTCATCCGGTTCTGCTCGATTACGCGAAGCACGATCCGGACGCGAGCGTGCGGCAGTGGGCCGTCGAGGGCATGCGGTATCTTGGCAAAGACGAAACGCTGGATGAGCTGTTCGAATCCTTCACGAATGATGCATCTAGCGCGGTTCGAGAGCGCGCCGGATGCAATCTCTCCGATTGTGGAAATTTCACCCGCGCGCAGCGCATGCGCATGGTGCCGAAATTCATCGATCTCGCCGCGGATCCAAATACCAACGCCCAAATGCACACGTGGTCCAACATGGCATTGCATGAAATCACGGACGCGAATGTTCCGGCAGACCCTCAAGCCTGGAAGAATTGGTACCGCGACCGCGGAGCGGAGAAGCTGGCCGAATTTGAAAGGCTTGAGTGGTGGCAAGTTCGCGGCGACGAATGAGAGTCGCCGCCGATTCGCTTTTGGAAGAGCGAGTAGTTATTTTTTCGATGCGAGAATGCGCTCGATCTGCAAAATGTGATTGATGTCGTGCCCTGCAATCATGCGCGCGATTTTTTCCAGGCTCTCTTCGCCGCGCTCCGCGTGCATGCCGAAATATTTCCACTGTTTGGGAGTAAGTGATTTGTAGAACGCAAGATTTGCGTCGCGTACGGCGCGAAATTGTTCGAGGCTCTTGCGCGGATCTCGCTTCGCGTAAAGTCCAGCGCCTGCCCAAGCATCTTGATCGTAGGCCTGAATATGTGTTCCCGGTGCGCCGAGGATGGAGCGGATCCGCCAACCGATGACAATCTCGGTATCGGCCATGTGCGCGATGATTTCGCTGACCGACCATTTATCCGGTGCGGGGCGCTTGCGCAGCTTGGAGGCGGATGCGCCTTTCACCAAACGGTCCAGTCTTTTCGCGGCTGCCGACTGGGCCTTGAGCGCGTCTTTTCCTTCCACGTGACCCAAAATCCTCTGCGAATACTGCTGAACCGTTTCGTTCATGTCGTGCAATCCCCTTCGCGAAGCCTCAACGAGATTCTAAAAGCTGTGGGCGACAGGTCCGGTCAAAAAATCGTGAACAGTCTTTTCCAGCGTATCGTACCCGGATGGATCACGGCATTTGCATAGGCAAAGAAGCGCTCGCGAAGTTGGCCGGTTCCCCAGGCATCGGGCGAGGCATCCAGCGACATATAGATCATCACTGGTGTACCGATAATGTGGTTGCGGGGAACGCAGCCAGTGAAGCGGCTGTCGTAAGAATTTCCGCGGTTGTCGCCCATAACGAAATAACAGTTCTCCGGAATCTTGTAGGGTGTGTGCATTTCGTACGACTCGCTCGGCCCAGTCGTGTAATTTTCGACGAGCTTCTGACCGTTGATCCACACGGAGCCGTCGCGAATATCGAGGGTTTCGCCGGGAAGACCGATGACGCGCTTAATAATGTCGGAGGTCTCTTGCGCGACAATCGGCGTGAAAATCACGATCTGCTGGCGCTTGGGATTGCGCCACAGGGGCACATGCCAGTGCGTGAAAGGGACGCCGGCGTCGTACCCGAGGCGGCTCATGATGAGGTGGTCGCCGACGAGCAGAGTGTTCTCCATGGAGCCGGAGGGAATCACGCGGGCCTGCCCGAGCGTTCCATTAATCAACAGGAATATGAGGATGACCCACATCCAGGCGATGATCTCGCGCTGGATGCGTTGCCGGCGGGAGAGTTTCTCATCCGTCTGTTCCGTCTTTTCGTCTTGTGGTTTCACAGTTCTCATTCTTCACCTACTTGTTCATTGTACCTTGTAGCTTCCGCTTTTACATTTTAGCAGGACGTTTCAACTGCGCATTCCACCTGTCGAGAGCTAAGACGCGTCGGCCTGCGCGACGTGAGCGGAAGATTCGCGCTTCGCGATGTCCGCAACGATAGTTCGCGATGCCATGTACAGTACAAACGCGAGCGCAATGCACAGAACCGGAATGATCAGCATGGCCTGTTGAAGCCCGGTGGCGCGAAACGCTTCTGTGACGGAAGGCGACCCCGCGAGTGCAGCGGCTCGGTGTGCGAGCACATCGCTCAATTTTCCCGTCAGGAGCGGACCGAAAGAAGCTCCGCACAAATACATGGCCATAAAGTAGATGGCCATGGCGGAAGCGCGCCGGTTAGGCGCGACGATGTCCTGAATCGCGGAGTAAACGAAGCCGTAGTAGGTCGATAGCGAAGCGTACATCAGGCCGAGAAACACACTGGCCATAATAAGCGAGTGTGCCGGCTGCAGGATTCCGATACAGGCAAGCGGCACCGTGACAAGAGCCATGACCGCGGCGCAAAGCAAGCGGCCATCCTTCCGGCGATGACTGATGTAATCTCCGAGATATCCGGAAAGCAAACCGCCGCTGACTCCTCCTAGAAGGTACAGCGCGCCGGTCACTTTGCCGGAGTTGGAGACGGAAAGGCCGTGGACGCGGCTGAGAAACGCAGTGATAAAAGTGGCCCAGGCATAGGCGCAAAAGTTCATCAACGCGCCGCTCACGATAATCCACCAGAGCGTTGGGATGCGCAGTACGTTCCAAATGGAGGTGGTGGCCAGTGCCGTGCCTTGCGGTTCGCTGGCGCCGCGCTGCGGCTCGCGCAGCAGGAGAAGGGCAGGCAGCAGCAATAGGGCCGGAAGAGCGGCGGTAACCATGGCTGTGCGCCAGCCGTAGGCCTGCGCCACCGGGCCGCCAATCAGATAGCCGAGTCCACCACCGAGAGGGACGCCCATCATGAAGAGTGCAAGCACGCGGGAGCGTTGGGCCGGTGGAAAAAGATCTCCAAGCCAACTGGTTGCGGTGGGCGCGCAGGCCGCTTCGCCCAAGCCAACGCCAACACGGGAAAACATCAGCAGGGCGTAAGTTGTGGCGAGCCCGGCAGACGCTGTCAGCGCGCACCATACGATGACGCCCCAGGCGAGTAATTTCTTACGGCTCCAGCGGTCTGCCAGGAGCCCGAGCGGAACGCCAATGATGGCGTAGAGCCAAATGAAGGCGCTACCGAGGAGTCCAATCTGCGTGTCGCTGAGGTGGAACTCCCTGCGCATGGGCTCGACGACGGCGCCGGGTACGTGCCGGTCGTAGAAATTGAGAATGTTGATAGCGAAAAGAATTACGACGGAAAACCAAAGGGCGTTCTTTTGTGTTTTCCGCGACAAGGCGCGAGCATGCTAGCACATTGGCCGCTTGGATGAGGCAATAGCGAGTGATGAGAAGCACTCGGAACAATGAAAAGACAAGAGACCCTGCCACAAAACCAAGGCTGGTGCGCCCTTTGGGATGAAAGCGTTTTACGCGATTGCGGGCTTGGCAGACTGCCGTGCGTTCTTGGATTGCCAGGCCTTGCGGAGCTCTTCGCGGTCTTTTAGGACGAAGGACTTGGCTTCCTCGAAATTGGCGTAAACCTTGGTCCCTTTGATGGTGTTGCAAGGAGTGCAGCAGGCCACCAGGTTGCTGGGATCTTTTTTTCCCTTGCGAGCGCGAGGGTGGACGAAATCCACGCGCATCACCAGTGCGTTTTCAAAGCTTGCGCGGCCATCCAGGCCACAGTATTTGCAGCAGTAATCATCGCGTTCCAGAATTTTCAGACCCTCTTGCATGGAGACAGGTGACTCCACCAAGGAGAGTGTTGCGAGGCTTAATGGCATGAGTACCTCCAGAGCGGAAATTTTTGGAGCAGGGGGGAGCTTGCGACTTCCACTTGCTTACGGCAAGAACATAGGCCTGCGAGGGGTTGGTGTCAAGCGCGGAGGAAGTAAAAATGGACTTCTATTGTGACGAGCCGGGGAGAAGCACAGCCACGATTCGCAACACAAACGCTGGCAGCGTGAGCTAGCGCGGCCACAAGGAGACTCCCGCCGCGATTTGATCATGATAAACTGCTTCAAGTTGCAGAATTGAGCTAGCAGAATTCGATGGGAATTAGACTGTAACCGGCGGCACCCAAGGAACTGGCAACGAATATCGAAATTCGCGATGCGGCCCTTGAGGCCAGAATTCAAAAACAGCTCCAAGCGACTGGGTGTGGCAGCGTCGAGGAAGTATTGATCCGCCTGTTGGAAACACAGGAGGAGCAGGATCGCTGGCTTTCTGAAAACAAAGAGGCGATCGGTGCAAAGATTCGGCGTGGCATGGATCAACTGGAACGTGGCGAGGGGATTCCCGAAGAGCGGCTCGGTGCGGACCTGGCAGAGCTGAAAGCAAAGCCTGAATGAAAAGGCGCTATGTTCTTGCGCCGGAGGCCGCGTCGGATCTTGTTCAAATCTGGCGCTATATCAAGAAGCAAAACAGCGTCGAAATAGCAGACCACGTTGAGTCCGTGATTCTGGACAAGATCGTTTTTCTGGCGGGAAGTCCCCGCGCCGGGCACTCGCGCAAGAATTTGACTGCTGAGCCAGTAAAGTGTTTTCCGGTCTACTCGTATTTGATCGTCTACCGGACCGCCACGAATCCTTTGCAGATAGTTTCCATTCTCCACGGGCGTCGCGACGTGGAACAAATGCTCAAAGACCGGATGTAAGCGTTGCGCCTTCTGACTAGGGGCGTGCCACTTGGGTTGGGAGGATCGAGGGGACTTGGGGCGACATTTTCAGTTGGATGATGGGGGACGACTGGCTGCCGGATACAAGGGCAAGGCGGGCGATTGTGTTGTCCGTGCGATCGCGATCGCGACGGAGAAGCCGTACCAGCAAATCTACGACCTGGTGAACGGCGCAGCGGTCCACGAACGCACGGGCAAACGGAAGCGTGGAAAGAGCGACGCGAGAACGGGCGTTTATAGAACTTCGATCAAACGAGTCATGAAATCTCTAGGTTGGGTTTGGACGCCTACTATGCAAATTGGTTCGGGTTGTACCGTCCATCTCCGCGCCGATGAGTTGCCGTCAGGACGATTGGTTGTCAGCGTATCAAAACATCTGACAGCCGTGATCGATGGCGTCATCCACGATACGCATGACTGCTCGCGGCGCGGTACTCGATGCGTCTACGGATATTGGCAGCCGCCGGACGTCCGGCGCGTGCGATCGCTCTCCCCTAACGTCTCATCCTCCATAAGAAAGCCTGTCCCCAAGAAACAAGTGGATAGGCCTCGCCCGAAAAAGTCATTTCTCGAATGGCTGTTCGGTTGAACTAACGACCACCCGTCTGCAAAGGCGTGGCCTGCCGGGCACTGCGCACCAACGAACAGAAAGAGCAGAGGCAAGAGTCCCTACATTCCACTAGAAAAATTCAGACAGTCCAGATTTGTTTCAGGACCCGCTGGAAATTGCCGCCGAGGATAGCTTCAATGTTGGCGTCGGAATATTTCCGGCGAATCAGCCCTTCGGCGAGGTCAAAGGGACGCTTGGCGTAGTTGTAGCCATCGATGTCGACCTTGTCGCGAAACCCATAGCTGCCTTTGTATCCTGCCTTGAGTTGTTTCAATTCTTCTGGTGGCATGGCGTCATAACCGAGCAGGTCGATGTCGCTGCCCACGCCGAGGTGTTCGACGCCGACTAGCTTGGTTACGTAGTCGTAATGATCGAGCATGGATTCGATCGTCGTGGGTTCCTTGGTCGTGATGAACATGCGAACTTCGGTGATTCCCATTACGCCGCCCTTGGCGGCCATGGCTTTGATGGCTTCGTCGGTTTTGCAGCGGGGATGATTGGGATTCAGCGCGCGGCAGTTGGAGTGGGTGATTAAGACTGGCTTTTTGGAAACGTCGAACGCCTCGAGCGAGGTCTGGTCCCCGCAGTGCGAGACGTCGACGGCCATGCCGAGTTTATTCATGCGCTCAATAATGGCGATCCCGAAATCGGAGAGCCCTTCGTCGCGGCGCTCGGTCGAGCCGTTACCCAGAAGATTGCGAGCGTTGTAGGTGAGTTGAGATACGCGCTGGCCGAGGCCGTAAAAATAATCCACGTCGTCGACTTTGCGAAAGTGTTCGGAGTTTTGCACGCCGAGCAGAATCCCGACTTTGCCAGTGGACTTGATGCCATCGAGACGGACCGATGTTTCGATGCGTTCGAACCAATTGTCGTGGCGTGCCAGGAAAGTGTTGTAGCCAGAGAGGAATTGAAGAGTTTCAAGGTAGGCGTCGGGGCCGCCGGTTCCGATCGCGATGTGAAAGACGTTAATGCCGGATTGCTTGTAAGGGGCGTAATCGGCGGCAGTGAAATTTTCTGGATTTCCTAGCATTTTTTCCATGCGGCTGGGGCTGATCCAAAGCGGGGCCAGCATGTCGATGACGGTCGTGCGTTGGACAAGTTCGATAGCATGGGCGGAATAGGTCTGGTCCGAGCCGGCAAAGAGGCGATAAGCACCGCGGTTCAGGAACGGGCCGAAGTTCAACAGCGCTGCCCCTGCAGCGCCTTTCGCCGATTTCCCCAAAAAGTGGCGTCGATTCATTTGTGTTTCTCCCCCGGCAGTATGCCCCACTGAAATGAAACGCTTGTGCGCCGGAATAGTATCACCTTCAACGTTTGTTTCATCCTCGGTGCAAACATTTGTGATTGTGTGGAAGACGGCGAGAAGTTTGAGTTTTCCAGCTTGCAACGCGATGGGCAGTTTAAGAAAACTATACGAGTTATCGTTGCGGGATGTGGCCTCGTGGCGGAAATGGCCGCGGTGAAAATGAAACCGCCCCTCCTGAGCGGAAGGGGCGGCGTAACGGAACGAAACGACGCGAAGAAAAAGTCCAAGGGTTTTCGCCCAAAGTTACATGGCGTTGCGGGTTAGCTCTGGCCCACGGTGGCCGCCGCGACTTTCGTCATTTTGGCGGTCCACTCAGCGGACCGGCGCGCCATTTCGTCTGGCGCGACGTCTTCGACGTGAGTGGCGATGCCCCAGCTATGGCCGAAGGGATCGGTGAGCTTTCCGTAGCGATCGCCCCAGAACATGTCCACGACAGGCATGCTGACCTGGGCGCCTGCTGCCACAGCACGGTTGAAGATGGTATCGACGTCCGGCGCGTAAAGAAATAGGTAGGAGGAAGGAGTCGCGCCCGGCGTTGGAGCCGCAGACATTCCAGGGAATTCATCCGAGACGAAGATTACCGAATTGCCGATCCGCAACTCCGAATGCATGATCATGCCGCCGGGCCCGGGCATGCGGTTGATTTCCGTGGCGCCGAAGGCTTCCTTGTAAAAGTCGATGGCGCTGGCTGCGTTTTTGCAGGTAATGGCCGGAGTTAAGGAATGGTACCCCTCGGGGATGGGCCGAACATTGTCTTGCATAAAGGCTCCTTGCAGATCTGGACGTTCGCGCGACGAAACCAGGTAGGCAGAGGCGGGGCGCGCGTTGAGGATTAAATACTCCACTAGCATGAATGTGTCAACTGTTGTAGCCGGCGCCACGAGGCTGAGGAGAATTACTGTACGGTGACGATCACGGTAGCAGTCGTGCGGCCGAATTGGTTGGTGGCGAAGAGAGTGTAGGTGGTGGTTTGTGATGGAGTGACCACAGCACTGTTGCCGCGAACGGCTCCGATTTGCGGCGAGACGATGTAATAGGAAGCGCCCATAGCACTCCAGGAGAGAGTGACGCCCGTTCCGGCGGAGACGGGATTGCTTGTGCTTGCCGTGAAGTTGGAGATGGTTGGTGCCGAGCCCTGCGGAACATTGGCGGAAGTGTAGACAGTTCCAAGCGCCACGACTTCGAAGTCCGACGCGGTGAGCGTCGTGAGGTTGTGAAGATCGTCGTTGCTCCAGCGATCATCGGGAGCCCCTCCGAGGTACATCGAAGAGCCGTTGTCGGCCATGATCATGCCGTACTGTTTGAGAGCCGTAAGAATGACCTGATTGGTCGCCGAGAAAGCTGGAGATGTCGAAGCTGGATTTGAGGCGGAGCCGCATCCCCATCGGAGCGGCGAACTGCGCGCTCGAATTGGATGCCCAGTGCGTGGCGGGTGCGACGAAGGCAGCAACGCTGTGTTGCAGCGTAAAGCGAATGGCGTGGGCGATTTGCCCGCTGGCGGCTTCGTCATACCGGATCAAGCCCGGGAAAATGGGCAAGCCTGCCGCATCAGCGGACGTCCACGTGAGCGGGCGCTGCGTGTAATTCTGCAAATCCCAGACGGCGGCTGAGCCAGCGTTCCAAGTGCCGTCGGTGTTTACGCTGGAGCCATAGAGTTCGTATAACCAGCAGTTGTTGTTATCGAGGACGAGGACGTGGCGATCGCCCGTACCGGGATTCGGGTAGCCCTCGATGTTTGCGCCCGCTGGGATTGGCATTGGGCCGGGGTCGCTTTCGTCGCCGTAAGCATTGAAGAGAATATTCACGGGGGATTGCGAAGAGTCGACTATGGAATAGGGAATGCCGATGAAGCTGCCCTGATATTCACCAGAGCCGAAATCGGGATGGATCGGGACCGTGCTACCTATGAAATTGATGTACGAAGCAGAGTTGGGATCGACAGCCGCGCCGGAGATGTCTTGATTCCAGGCGTTGTTGGCAGGGAAGGGACGAAACCCGTTGAGACTTCCGCCCGCGCCGACCGCCATGCCGCTGCAAGCGCTGGCTTGCGTGGTGGAAGTGACCTGCAAATTGATGCTGGAGGATGTGCTTTGGCCGGGGTTGGGATTACTTACCGAGATCGCGAAGATTCCTGCGCTGGAGGCCGTGCCCGTAGCGGTCAGTTGCGTCGCGGAAACGTAAGTCGTGGTGAGCGGCACACCGGCGAGAAGGATCTGAGAGCCACTGAGAAAATTGCTGCCGGTAACAGTGAGGCTGAGGGGGCCGACATTCATCGAAGTGGGGTTGATCGCGCTGAGGACGGGAGTCGGATTAAGTAACGTAACGCTGCTTGAGCCACTGGCAGAGGAATCGGCGGAGCTTGTTGCCTGAATCGCGATGGTGTTCGGATTAGGCAAAACGGCTGGCGCGCTGTAGTTACCGGAAGAGGTAATGGTTCCGTCTGTAGAATTACCGCCCACGACGTTGTTTACATACCAGGTGACGCTCGAATTTGTTGTTCCTGTGACCTTGGCGGCAAATTGCTGCGAGCTCCCAGCTCGCACACTGGCGGGATTGGGTGTCACAGAAACCTGAACGCTGCCGGAAGCTGGAGGGTTCGGAGGTGCAGCCGGCGGAGTGGGCGAGGGGTGCGAACCGGAAACTCCCGCGCAACCGACTTGCAATCCAGCAAGCAAGGAAAGAAGAATCAGTAAGTTGCGCCGCACGGAAATAACCCCCCTAAAGAGACCTGCCGGGAGTGAAGGTAATTCAGCCCTTCGACCCAAGCGCCCAGTAAAAAGAATTATGAAAGATGGGGCGCTGGGAAACGACTGGCCGAGGGGACAAATTTGGTACAGTCCTATCCTTCGGACTGGTGTTTTTGACAGGGCCCATTGGCAATAAACCGTGATATCGTGCGCGGCGGACTCCGCATTCAAACCCACGAATTCAAGACTTGGGAGGAATCAAAATGAACAAGTACCTCGCCGAATTTATCGGCATGTTTTTCTTTGTGTTGACGGTCGGCTGCGCGGTGATCGGGAACAGCATAGGAGCGCTCGCGCCGCTGGCGATTGGCTCCGTGCTGATGGTGATGATCTACGCCGGGGGACACATCTCAGGCGGGCATTTCAATCCAGCCGTGACTCTGGGAGTGTGGCTGCGCGGGAAGTGCGAGACGAAAGACGTCCTGCCGTATATGATTGCCCAGATTGCCGGAGCCGTGCTCGCGGCTTTCGTCGTGAAATTTCTGAGGGCGGGAACTGCAGTCACTCCGATGACTCCTGCAACTCTGCCAGCTTTGTTGGCTGAGTTTCTGTTCACGTTTGCGCTCGTTTATGTCGTGTTGAACGCGGCCACAGCCAAAGGCACGTCGGGGAATTCTTTTTACGGATTGGCAATTGGGTTTACGGTCGTGGTGGGAGCGTTCGCCGTAGGGAACATTTCCGGTGGAGTATTTAATCCCGCGATTGCCGTCGGTATCTCAGTGCTTGGATTGTCGGCATGGTCAAATATTTGGATTTATCTGGTGGCGGATTTTGCCGGGGCGGCCGCCGCAGCCGCTGCGTTCAAGATCGTTAGTCCCGAAGACAAAGGATGAGTTGGGGAGCCAGTTGACGTTGAGAGAAAAGACTCCGTAGTACACGCAGTCTGAAGGGTTGTAAACCAGTTGCGGAGCGCCCGTACCAGCATTAGTCCGAGCGCCCGCACCAAGTGTCGCGTTACGGCTTGCTGATGATTCCGCAGGCGATGCGTGCAGGTGCGGCGGTTCCCGTGCCACCTGCTACTGCGTGGATTACGATCGCTGTTCCTCCATTGCTGAAAACGGAGTGATCGTCGGTGCCGAGCGTCACGTTAGGCGCGATTACGGAAACGTGCGCCGTACCGTCCGCGCTGACGATGAGTGAAAAATTCGGGATGTCGCCTGCTGGGGCGCCATCGTGGTTGTGTTCCGCGCCGCCGGGGTTGAAGTGCGGGCCTGCGGTCTTAAAATCGGGCGGATCACACGCGGGGACTTGATGAATATGGATCGAGTGTTCGCCCGGCGGAAGATTCTTGATGTCCAGCGTGATTTTAACGCCCTTCGGCGTGCTCGTAAGTTGTGCAGAGCCTACGCTCTGACCCTCTGTGTTCTTGAAATCAACGATCACTGGTTTGGAAGCGGCGCGGCTGTGGGAATCCTGGGCTTGCGCGGCAGAAGCGAGGGTGAAGACCAGACACACCCCGCATAGGATTGCTCTCATTGGAATTACCTCTCTCATTCTAGGTTTCGAAGGCTTTCTGGACACTGCCCAAGGCAGTATCCAACTACTCTAACTCGGCTCGCATGAAAGTTATTCCGCGCTGTAGCCCGCGGTGTCCTCATTTAGATACGGTGGGTGGTGCGGTTTTCTTGTGTTGCTCGCGAGATTGTTTTGACAGAGCACCAGTGAGGTAAGCGAAGGAATGACTCGCTCAAAAACAACAGGGATGCGATTTTCAGTCGTTACGATATAGCTCGGGATATTCTTTTTTGAAGCTCGTAAGTTTCGGCTGATCGTTGATCATGATGTAGGGTTCGTAGGGATGGTGCTTCAGATAGTCCTGGTGGTAGCCCTCGGCGGCGTAAAAGGCTTGCAGAGGAACGACTTGCGTCACGATGGGCTGCGAATAGATTTTTGCGGCGTTTAGTTGCGAGATGTACGCTTCAGCGATCTTCCTTTGCTCATCATTCGAATAGAAAATGGACGAGCGGTATTGCGTGCCGTGATCCGGCCCCTGGTAATTGAGTTCCGTCGGGTTGTGGCCGACGGAAAAAAAGATCATCAGAATCTGGCCGTACGAAATTTGCGAAGGATCGAAAACGACCTTGACGGATTCGGCGTGCCCGGTTTCGCCGGTGCTGACTTCCTCATAATTCGCCGTTTTCGCAGCCCCACCGGAGTAGCCGGAAGTCGCTGAAGTCACGCCTTTTAGATGCTGAAAGACAGCCTGAATTCCCCAGAAGCAACCCCCGGAAAGAACCGCAGTCTCCTGTGCTTTTGCAGAGGCCAGGGGAGCGTCGACAGCGGGCTTCGGAAACGCGGCTTTAGCGCTGGCGCGGCCATCGTTCGGCTTGGCCGTGGCCCAGGCCAGCACGCCCAGACCGGCGCAAATCAAGACGGCAATCACAATGGCGCGCATGGTGCATCCTCCCGAAACCACATCCTACTGAATATACGCTTACCGCAACATATTGGATGTTTCACAGGCGCGCCACGTTATGGCATGGAATTGACAGCGTGGGTAGCCGGGGGTACGCTGCCCAAACACTGAGCGGCATTCTTTCGAAACGCTCCCAAAGGTGAGCCTTGTGCAGGTGAAAAAGCTAACGCTCTTCGTGTTGGCAGGAGTCCTCGGATCGGGACTACTGACAGCGGCTTGGTCGGGGCAAACGGCTGCGGGGAAAAATTCCGCACGCGTCGATCCCATCGCGGGGAAGCGATTGTTCGAGCAGCATTGCGCATTGTGTCACGGGATTGACGGAAAGGGTGGGCGGGGTCCGGCTTTGAATCGCCTGCATCTTCCACACGCTCCGGATGATCCGGCGTTGAAGGCGGTGATCGCCGGCGGGATTCCGCCGAATATGCCGGAGGGATGGTATTTGAGCGAAGAGGATGTCGCGAATCTGGCGGCGTTTGTGCGTTCGCTCAGCAAAATCCCATCTGACCCCGTGCCAGGGGATGCGGCGCGTGGCGCGGGCGTCTATGCGAAAAGTGCGTGCAGCGGTTGTCATATTGTGAACGGCGCGGGCGTGGGTTATGGGCCGGAATTGACGGGGATAGGAGACCGGCGCAGCACAGCGTTTTTGCAGAAGGCGATCAGCAAACCCGCTACGGCGCTGCCTGACGGTTTTCTACTGGTAAAGGCGACGACGACTTCTGGAGAAGCAATGGAAGGCATCCGAGTAAATGAAGATTCGTTCACGATTCAGATCAAGGATTCCGGCGGGCACTATCACAGCTTGCGGAAAGAGGAATTGAAGGAGTTGCGCAAGTTGCCCGGTGAAACTCCTATGCCGTCGTTCGAAGGGATTTTGAGCGCGGCAGAAATGCAGGATTTGGTGGCGTATCTGGCTTCGCAGCGGGGAAAACAATGAGAGTGCTTTGCGCCAGGATACTCAGCGCGTTTATCTCGGCCGCGAGTTTTGGGCAAGTTCCGTTTGAACGAATCGTGAATGCGGACAAAGAGCCCGGGAACTGGCTGACTTACTCGCGAGATCTTCTTGGACACCGATACTCGCCGTTGAATGAGATTACCTCAGAGAACGTTACGAACTTGAAGGTCAAATGGGCATTTCAATTTCCAAGCGAAAGGAACGAGGTATCTCCAATTGTTGTGGATGGCGTCATGTACGTTACCGGACCGAACTGGGCTGCCGCGCTGGACGCACACACGGGGCGCACTCTATGGACTTGGAATCGTGCGATACCAAAGGACTACCACAATATTGGTTTTGGGAAAGTTAGCCGTGGACCCGCGGTGCTCGACGACAAGCTTTACGTGGCAACACTGGATTGTTATCTGGTGGCACTGGATTTGAAAAGCGGGGCGGAGCGTTGGAGCACGAAGGTAGGAGACTACAAATTGGGATACAGCATGACGGTCGCTCCGCTGGCGATCGCGGGAAAGGTTGTTGTAGGCGTGAGCGGCGGCGAAGCGGGGATTCGCGGGTTCGTCGATGCGTATGACGCAAAGACAGGGAAACAGGCCTGGCGCTTCTGGACAATTCCTGGACCTGGCGAAGCGGGGCACGAGACTTGGGCAGGCGAAAGTTGGAAAACCGGGGGTGGGCCAACGTGGGTGACGGGCGTGTACGACCCGGAACTGAAACTTGTGTATTGGGGAGTTGGCAACCCGAGCCCGGATTGGAATGGAGATGCGAGAAAGGGCGACGACCTCTACAGTTGTTCGTTCGTGGCGTTGGACGGCGATACCGGCAAGCTTCGCTGGCATTTTCAGTTTACGCCGCATGACACCCACGACTGGGATGCGGCTCACACTCCCGTGCTGTTCGACGCAAAGATCGACGGACGCGACCGTAAGCTGATCGCGAGCGCCAACCGGAATGCGTTTTACTATGTGCTGGACCGCGAGACGGGTGAATTCATTACAGGGCAGCCGTATGCCAAACAAACGTGGGCAAGCGGGTTGGACGCAAAAGGACGGCCAATCGTGGTTCCGGACTCCGTGCCAACCGAGAAGGGTGCCCTGATTTGGCCGAACGCGAATGGTGCAACCGTGTGGTTTAGCCCTTCCTACAGTCCGCAAACGGAAATGTTTTACGTTGCGGTTCGCGAGATCGGGTCCGTGTACTTCAAAAGAGAGACGGAATTCAAAGTGGGGACTTTCTACGCGGGAGGGGGCGAAGATGAGTTACCGCCGGACGACGCGTGGGGCGAGATTCGCGGACTGGACGCCAAGACGGGAGATACGAAGTGGAATTTCAAGCTGCATTCGCCGCCATGGGCGGGGGTGATGTCAACAGCGGGTGGACTGGTTTTTTCTGGATCCGACGAAGGCAATTTTTATGCGCTCGACGCGCGGACGGGGAAGGCAGTGTGGGATTTTCAGACTGGCGGAGCTATCGCCGCAAATCCAATCTCATTCAATGTCGATGGCCGGCAACGGATCGCGATCAGCGCGGACCGCGTACTGTATGTGTTCGGTCTGTGATGCAGCTAATTCAGGCAGAGTGCGGCGGCCGATCCCTTCTTGGAAAGCTTCCTTAAGAATTCAGAGTTTGGAATAAGCGCAATTGCGCGGCACCATGCCGTGGAGTGAAAAAAACGAACTGGGGAGAGATTCATGTCATTGGGCCTTCGTGCTGTCGCTGCCATCGGCAGCTTTTTGATTTTACCGGCGATTCTTTGTGCGCAGATTACGCACGGGCAAAAGCCAGTGCTTCCCGGGCCTTACTCTACGAAATCGGCTGGCAACGGACCGCGCAACGAGGGGCCGCCAGCAGGTTTTCTTCCGACTGCGGGGCAGGGATTCCGCGTGAATATATTTGCAGAGGGCTTCAAGGTGCCGCGGTGGCTTGCTACGGCTCCAAATGGGGATATTTTCGTCGCCGAGACGGGAGCGAACCAGATTGTTGTGCTGCGTGATCCGCAGAACACCGGCGGTGCGCAACAGCGCGAAGTGTTCACAACGGGAACGTCGCGCGTGTTTGGCATCGCTTTTAAGGACAACTACGTCTACGTGGGAAACATAAACGCGCTCGTGCGATTCCGGTATGACCCCAAGACGTCGAAACGGCTGAGTGAGGCGGAGCCACTTCTGAAACTGCCAAATGGCGGCGCGCACATCACTCGCTCCGTGGCAATGTCCCCGGATGGCAAGCACGTTTTTGTTTCCGTTGGATCGGGTTCCAATATCAATACGGGCGAGGACCCGATTCGCGCGGCGGTCACGGTTTGCGATCTGGACGGGAAGAACGCGCGGCTGTTTGCAACCGGGCTCAGGAATCCAGTCGGATTGGCGATCGAACCGGTGACAGGAGAAGTATGGACAAGCGTGAATGAACGCGATGAGCTGGGTGACAATTTGCCGCCCGATTATTTTACTTCGGTGAAGGACGGCGGATTCTACGGCTGGCCGTACAGCTATATCGGCGGCAATGTGGATGACCGTGTAAAGCCGCAGAAGCCGGACCTTGTGGCAAAGGCAATCATTCCTGATGTGTTGCTGGGCGCGCATGTGGCTCCGCTGCAGTTTGCGTTCTACACGGGGAAACAGTTTCCCCAAAGCTATTGGGGCGGAGCGTTTATCGCGGAGCACGGTTCGTGGAACCGGGCCACGCGGGCGGGATACCAGATTGCGTTCGTGGCGTTCAAGGATGGACAGCCCTCGGCCGATCCTGTGGCGTTTCTGACCGGATTTGTGCCCGATCCAAAGGGGCGAGACGTGTCGGGCCGGCCGGTAGGAGTTGCCGTCGCGCCTGACGGAGCTTTACTTGTTTCCGATGATGGAGCGGGAAAGATTTACCGCGTCACCGTTGCGAAATAGGTGGGATGAGCATCATTTCAGATCGCTCTTGTGTGAAGGTCGGCGCTGAGGGCGGTGCAAGCCCTGCCCCTACAGCGGATCTGCCGCACTAAGATGACGAGACCTGCGGATCAATTCACGGTTAGCATTAGTTGAATCGGTTGCAATTGGAGCGGTTTGCCGTTGGCAGACATCGCCGACGGCGTGACTATTATTGTGGATTGTCCCTGAGGTGTCACGATCTGTGGTGGAGTTGTTATAGCCGTGCTTCCGCCGCCGCAGCCTGCTGCGCCCAACATTGCACCCAGCATCAACAGAAATAGGATTGCGCTGAAAGTGCCCGAAAATACGAGGCGCCGCGGCCGCACGTTCAAATGGCGATTTACGCCGAGTACCTGCAGCAGAAGAATAATGACTGCAAAGGCCACACTGGAAGCGGCGAGTTGTACAAGGAACGGCGTTGAGCGGGGGACGCTGGAGAACGGCAGGATGCCGCTCGCGCCGCCGCTCGTAGTTACCGACACCATAAACGGAGCGGCGTTGCCGTTTATGATCTGAAGTGTGGAAGGTCCTTGAATGGCCGCGCCCAGGGGAGCGCCGGAGTATATGAGGGAGACTGTGCCGGTGTAGCCCTCGCCAGGAGTTATCTGCAGACTGAATTGGGCGGTCTGCCCAGCCGAAATCGTCGCTGAAGTGGAACCAGAAGGCGCCGCGCCGATGACGACGGCCGGTGTAGCTGTTGCGTTGATCGTCAAAGTCTGCGGAGAATCCGGCGCGTCGTCGGTAATGCTTAGCGTAGTCGTGCGAATTCCGGCCGCGAGCGGCGCGAAAGTGATCGGGATGTTGCAGTTGGCGGACGGGGCAACAGCGCCGACACAATTGGATGTGCCTAGAACGAAATCATTGGCGTTGAGGCCCGTTATGACGATGTTCGTCACGTGAAGAATACCGTCGCCCGTGTTCAGCAGGCCGACGTTTTGCGGGGCACTGACGGTGCCCTGGGTGGTGGTTCCCGAAAAAGTGAAAGATCCCGCTGGATTCAAGGTAACGGCAGGCACTGGCGCAACAGCGGTGCCGGAGAGCGCGATGCTTTGTGGGCTTCCGGCAGCGTCATCGGTGACGACAAGAGCCGCTTGGCTGGTGCCGGGATTGGCGGGCGTGTAGGTGATCGAAATGGTGCAGGTGAGCGAGGGTTGCAGGACTACGAGTGAGGAGCACTGATCGGACCTTGAAAAATCGGTTGCGTTGGGTCCGGAGATCGCGGTGGACGAGATGGTGACGGGGAGCGTGCCAACGTTTTTCAAGGTGATGATTTGCGGGCCGTTGGATTTTCCTGCGGTGGTCGAACTGAACGTCACAGTGGAGGGACTCCAGCCCAGCGCCGGTGTGCTGCCGCTCTGTTGAGAAGCGGTCGCAGTGAGAATCCTTGGGAAGATGGCGAGATTGGGGTAGAAAGGCGAATTGGGGACCAGAGTGGGAACGCCGGTAATGGGGTCTACTTGATAGGCAGTAATCCCTTCGTCCACGTTTTCGCCCGGTCCCGTAGCGTTCTCGCAGTAGACAAACGGGCCGTACGGATCGAGAACCCCACAGGCCAGGTTGTTCGCTTGTGCGATTGTAATCGGGGGAACGGGAAGTTCGGTGAGCGAGGCCACGTCGAAAACCAGGAAGTTGGTGGAGTCGCCGGTAGCGGGATAGCCGGGATTCACCACTTGCACGTACAAGAGAGTCCCGGAAGGATCGAAAAGAATACCCCGGCCGGGAAACGTCACGGTTCCGATGTTCACGGAGTTCGAAGCGGTCACCTGGAAATTACTCGTCGAGAGTTGCAGAACGGTAAGGATTTCGCTATTTGCCCCGAAGTTGACGGCCATGAACTGGCCTTTAGGAGTGATTTCAAGCGAGCCAGCGTTGATCCCAGGCATGTTCATGCCGCTGGCCGGCAGCAGCGGGAGGCCGGAGGAGGGATCGAAAGTGACCATGTACAAGACTGGTACCGGCTGCGCGCCGCCCTGGTCCTGATTCAGGAGAATAGCGAACCCGTGGCCGTTGGGATCGGCCACCGCGCCGCCGGCCACCCAGGCGCCGGGGACGGGAAGCGTCTGAGACGATGTGGGGACGAGGGCGAGATTCTGCTGGTCGATCTTGAAGGTGTCCAGGAAAAGGTTGTTGGAGGAGGTAGAGCCGGAGAAATTAGCCTTGAGCAGGTAGACGTACTGTCCGGTGCTTTCCGGCGCGATTAAGGCGGCGAAGTTGGCGGTAGACGCGGCGAAAGGAGATGTGGGGACTTCGGCGACGACGCCGGTGTTGCCGTCAAGCGTATACATCGAGAGGCCGTCGCCGCAAAAGTCAAAAAGAAAGAGTTCTTTGAAACCGAGCTTGAAGGGAGCGCAGGGGTGCGCGAAGGTGACCGTTGTATTGGGAAGCAGCACTAAGGCGCCGGTGCTGTCGTTGCGAGTAAACGTCATCGCTCCGAGATTGGTTCCTTCCGGCACTCCTGCGGGAACCGCGACGAGGAAGGGCTGCTGCGTCTGGGCCTGGGCGCTAGCAGACGGGCTGGCCAAGACAACCAGAAAAAGGGCACAAGCGATGATTAGAATCTTCCAATTGAGCTTTGAGCGCAAGCTGGAGCGCTGGTGCGAATGGAGAGAGAATTCGCGTGTCTGGGCCATGTATCTTCCTTGGCCGTAGAAAATAGCGGCGCCTCGGTGAATCCAAGAGGGAAACGTTTGCAAATCCAAGGTATGCTCCAAAGAGAGCGGCGTCAACAACATATATCCAAAGATTGACTAAACTGAACGGTTCACAGAAGGATGGCCCGGCGGCAGATGTGAGGGGCGGATCGATTGTTAATGAATGTTAATGTTCAAAGGTCCCGTCGTAGGTTACCGTGCGGAGCTTATGCAACCAGCACAACTTGACTTGGAAAAACTTCCGGCATCGAACGAAACCAATCTCGTAACCCGGCTCAACGGGAAGTTGAGTCTTGAGACGGTTCACAATTTCATTCAGACATTGCGGCCAGAGCCTGCCGCGCACCTGGTGTTGGATATGAGCGGAGTGTCCTTTCTGGATTCCGCTGGAGTCGGGGCCTTGGTATCGCTGTTCGTCCACCGGCGCAATAACGGGCAGTCGTTTGCGATCGCGAGTCTGACGAAACAGGGCATGGCGGTGCTTCAGGTGGCTGGCCTCGTGAAGCTACTGCCGAATTTCCCCACCGTTGAGGCAGCCCTCGCCACAAAGAACTAGCGCTCTACGCTGAGAATCCGGATCTGAAGCGAGTTTGCGGTCTGGTTGACTACCCCCTACCCGGTTTTCTTATAACTGCGGATTCTAAAGGGTTTTAAGTCGTTTGTTTTGAAAGTGCGCATTCCAAAGGGCTTACAGGAGAATTTCTGAAGCTGCGGATTCTACGGATGTGAGCGATGCCGGATGAACGGCGAGAGAAAGAAAAGGATAACGCAGAGACGCGGAGGGCACAGAGGTTGCGCGGAGAAGAAGGGGGCGCTGGGTGGCAATGTTCACGGTATATGTTACCGCAACGCTTGATAACTTGTCAAGGTATTTCTTATGTAGTAATGATTCGAACGGCGTGCGCGTGGGGCCTAAGTTGATTAGAGGAATGGGGATGGACGGGAGTTTGGTACGGGGAAATGGTGTTTTTGCGAGGCCAACCGTAGCTTCAGAGGGAGGCGAAGTGAAATCGGCAGTCTGAATACCGCAGGGTGTTGAGGGACACGACAGAAGAGAACGGGGAAAGACCCATCCGTTCAATAACCAAACCCGAAAGGGTGGGCAACCCCGGCGATTTGTGCGTGCATAGAACGTCTATGGCGGATTGACCTCGAAGAAACTACTGAGCGTGAAGAATTCCATACCGCACTCGGCGACATGAGCATTCTCAAAATCCTCGATAGAAAATATGCCTGAAATGTTTGGACAAATAAGGTCACAATGAGGCGGCTGCCGCGGCGCAATGAGCCTTTCCTGCGCAAGTGTGCCAATCCGAACAGATTGAGGGAGAGGCTGAAAAGTATAATGAGCCTACTATTGAAAGGTAATGCTCAATGGACCAGAAGGAATTTAATGAGTTGCACTCAAGCTGCGTGAGTGCATTCAAGAGCTATGCCGCCGAGGCGGAGATAACCGCCACAATGCTGGCGGATTGCACCGCGGAGCCGATGCCATTGGCGGCGCGATTGAATATTGCGCTCCAGGAGAGAATCGAGAATATGGCACACGCGGTCTATCTAAGTGCAAAAGCTTTTCTGCATGAGGCAGCGCGGCTCGGTTTCGCCTTTACTGGCTTGGAGTGATCTGAATCCATTGTTTCCTGAGCTACTCGTGCAGGACGACGCTCAGGAGGGAAGTATTGATCTGCAGGTCGCCGTTGTACTTGATGAAACCCAATTTCCTAAACTTGTTCATGAAAAAATTGATGCGTGAGCGCGTCGTGCCAACCATCTCCGCCAGCGTTTCTTGCGACATCTTGGGGAGAACCCCGTGGGGTTGGTCTTGTTTGCCGTAACGGGCAAGCAATAGAAGAGTGCGGGCGAGCCGCTTCTCGCTCGAATTGAATAACTGATCGACGAGGTCAGCCTCGATGCGGATGTTTCGTGCCAGCATGAACTTGATGAACAGGTCGGAGAGGCCATGCTCCGCGTGAAGCACCTTGAACATTTCATTCTTCTCAACGACGAGCACAGTGGTGGGCATGATCGCGGTAGCTGTTCCCATACGAACGGATTGCCCTGCCAGAGAACCTTCGCCAAAAAAATCACCCGGCCCCAACACGGCGACAACCGCCTCTTTGCCAACTTCGTTAACGACAGTGAGCTTCACACTTCCGCTCTGTATATACATTACGCTATTCGCAGCATCACCTTGAGCGTAGATGACCTCCGGCCTTTTTAACTCTTTGACTTTTCTCGATACGCCGGCAGAATCTAGAAAAGCGTGGGCATCAAAAGCGCGCTTCTGAGTTGATTTTCTCTTGAATTTTGTACGGCTTGAACTCGCGTTTTGTCGCATAAGACTATCGCTCCATAGCCGAATAGCTATACGATCACTGGAGCAAGAACGGGGGCAGGCTCTTAGATTATCATAGTCATGACGCTAAACGAATCTTCGTGATTTGAGGTAGTGGAACAATCAGCCAAGCCTGCCGCTACCGCAGACGGCCTTAGTTATGGCGGCTTACGTTCTTGGCTGCGACGGTCACTTCGACGTGGGCCCCTTTTTTGAGCTTCACTTCATCGCCATTTTCGTCAATTAGTGAATTTTCAATTCGCAGATCGCGATGCCCGCGGTCGGCGCGCTCGATAACAATCTGTGCCTTTTCCGGCCGGCTCCGAAGCGGTGGGATGATTTTATCTACGGTTCCAGGCATGGTGGCGCTTGGCTGTTCGGGAACTCGCGCACTATCTAAATTTCGTTCCGCGATTTTTACTGACTTAGATATACGCGGTTTCGCCAGTTCCTTTTTGACGTCAGAATATATTACATCCTCAGATAACTTACTGGCTTTCTGATGCCGCACAACTTAATCGTGACAGCCGGTTAGAATACATTCAGCACCATTTCGCACGCTTCGGATATTATTTCTCGGAAAGCTCGGTCTTGAAATGACTCTCAACATCTTCGCGATTCAGCGGGTTTCCTGCTTTGGGCAATATAACTGAATAAACGACCTCATGGCCTGCAATCTGCGCGGTCATAAACGCTCCGGCTTCTGGCAATTCTTGGTAGATGAATTTTACTTTTCTGCCGTCAGCAAGTGTTTTGATCCACACTTCGTCTTGCATTTTCGCACCTGCTCTGACGGGGCCAGTCTGGCGAGTATACGCCGTTCAGTGCAGGAAATCGCGAGCGGGAAATGAGAACTCGGACCACTGAACGAGTGTCCCTGGGCTACCTGCTAGCCCTACGTCGCGAGTACGCCTTCTCTGCTCGGGCCTGCTGTGAGTGATAAAGCCGGATTGCCGATCCTGTGCCGTTAGTGACAGACGGGCGGAGACAAAAGAAGGAAGATAAATAGGTACGGAACAACGAGGTGGCCAATGCAATATTTATGGTGGGCGGCGCCGCTTACTGACGATCAGGCAAGAAATGTTCTGCTTTCCATAGACCCGAATGCCGACGCAGTCAAAATCGATTCGGCACTTGAAACGCGTAAGAAGGATGCGGCGAAATTCGTCCTTTGTCTTAATGAATTCTTTCTTCGAAATGGCTCACAAGCGACGAACAATGCACGCGCCGCATGGTCAGAGATTTCGACGCGCGATTCCGGCGCCGATCCAAATGTGAACTACGAACTTGATATGAAGTCGTTTGATTTACTAACGTTCGATGTCCGGGCCGCCTGCCTAAAGCAGTTGTTTTCGTATGCCCGCATGAATCACGGAAACGGGCGAGCTTTGAGAATGGGAGTTGCGGCAACACTTTGACCACAATGGAATGATTCGCTAATTCCAGCAGACTGAGCTTCAGGTATGGGCGGGCGTGGATTACTTAGAAGGCGAAAGTGGACGCTGTTAAAGGCGTCCACTCTACGGAGTGTTCTTTACTGCGGGCAGCTCTCGCTCACCATCTTCAGATCTGAAACGTCCAGCCGAGTCGTCGCCGATGCGGCAGATCCGTCGGTGGAAGCTGTGGTGACAGGAGTACCGGTCAGGGATACCGTGTGGCCAACATGTTTTGAGATGTCCACGGTCTTACTGGTGACATCCCAGGCTTTACCGTCTTTTGCAGTGAGAACGAACACGTCTGTGGTTGTGCCATTGTGGAGGCAACCAGCAACCGTGACCGTGGCGCTGGACCTTTCCTTTGCCTGGTGAGAAGTTGCCGTCGCAGCCAGAGCAGCGGAGCCAAGTACAAATGCCAGTGCAAGAAGACCGGTGGTAAACTTTATTTTCATATTCATCTCCCTCGATTCGAAGTTATTCGCCAGAATTTCCATTTCGGACTCAGGAGTCGCTGAGTTTGCCCAAGAGCGTCCAGTTTGAAATCCCGTTTGAGCAAGGGTAGGAGATATTCCGGGTAGCGTCTGTTCAAATTGGGGCACTCTGGCGATTTGATGTTCGCTTTTGGAAAAGAAACTGTGGCGGATGGGGGCGCGGGGCAGCGACGGAATCTCCTGGGATTTAACCGGTTCGCTTAGGCGCGCAGCGTTGTGCGGACGGAGATGATGGAGTGAGGGGGAAGAAGGGTTAAAGGTTTGAAGGTTAGCAGGTTAAGGGATGGAGAGCGGCCGGCAATACATTTTTCCGCGTATGGCGTATTGGCTTGATTCAGAGGAGAATAGCTGCCAACTAGATTTTTGTTTGGGGACACCATGAAGCGGCTTGCGACCAGCTCTGCGGCAATCTTGTTCTTTACTGCGATTGCTCTGCCTGGATTTGCTGCGTGGCCTGGGCAGCAGAAGAACAATACGCCGATGTCGTTCACGGGCGAAGTGATGGACAACGAGTGTGGGACGCCGCAGTCTCACGACGCGATGATGAAGAAGGAAGGGTTCAAGAACGCGAAAGAGTGCACTTTGGGATGCGCCGGCGCGGGTGGCACGTTTGTTCTCTACGCCGTCAGTAACAAGACGACGTATCTGCTGGACGATCAGGAAAAGCCGAAAGAGTTTGCAGGTCTAAAAGTGACGATCATCGGCACGTATGACGGCGAGACAAAGACGATTCATATCCAAAGCATTCAGTCTGTTCCTTGAGTTTGTGAACTGACGTTCCTAGCTTCTCTTCCAAAACAAAAAACGGGTTAGCCAGGGTGGGGTCGAAGCCCCTGCGCGCGGTTGCAGTGCTAGAACACTGGTACTTCGGTGCTATTCCCAGGCTTCAGCGCGAAACACTACTGTTTAGTTGAGACTGCCGGGTGAGTGGGGCGAGGTGTCCCCGGCGGCTAAACCGCGGAAAACAAGGGCTGACTTGAGACTACGAACAAAGTTCATGGTGTCGCTGGCCGTGGTGATTGCCGGCCTGACTTGGGCGACGTTGTTTGTAGTGCGGCGGACTGCTGAAGGCCGAGTGCAGCGGGAAATCCAGGAAGAATCGCAGAATGCCATGATGACGTTTCAGGTGCTGCAGCACGGGCATCTGGTGGCGCTGATGCACAAGGCGGATTTGCTGGCTTCGCTGGTGACATTGAGAAACGGGGACCCTGCGGCGATTGATGACGTGGGAAGAGACCCCTGGCAATCGGACGAATGCGATTTGATGGTGCTGTCTGACGCGAGCGGGAAGATTGTGGCGCTCCATACGACCATGGACGAGTTTCCGCAGGCCACCGCACAGGAAATTCTTGGTCATGAGCTGAAAGAGCGGAATACGACGGGTTGGTGGTATAGCGGAACACGACTTTATCAGGTGGTATTAAAGCCTTTCTATGGCGGAGCGCCTGGAAAGAGCAATCTGCTCGGAACCGTGATTGTGGGCCGCGGGATCGACCCAGAGGCGACGGAACTTCGGCGAGTTTCGTCTAGCCACGTGGTGTTTCGCTACGGCAACGATATCGTGGCTAGTACGCTTTCTTTGTTCAAGCAGCAGGAATTCGCAACTGAGTTGCGGTCGGGGAATTGGAAAGAGCAAGTCACGCTGGACGGCGAACGATTTTTTGCGAGTTCGAAGGTGCTGACGAGTGGCGCAAAGCCCGTAAGTATTATCGTTTTGAAATCCTACAACGATTCGTTGGCGTACCTGGAGAAGCAGAACCAGTTGCTTGGCGGATTGGGGGTATTGGCGGTGCTGGCTGGAGGCGCGCTGGTTTTTGTGATCTCGGATCGATTCACGAGGCCGCTGGCGCGTCTGGTGGAAGGTGTTCAAGCTTTGGAAAAAGGAGACTTCTCTTATCCCGTGGAGGCAGAGGGATCGGATGAAGTTGCGCACGTTTCACGAGCGTTTGACCGGATGCGGAAGACTCTGAAGAGCGATGAGACGCAGAAGCATCAGTTGGAAGAGCAATTGCGGCAGGCGCAAAAGATGGAAGCGGTAGGACGGTTGGCCGGCGGCGTGGCGCACGACTTTAACAACCTTCTGACGATCATCAAGGGACATGGGGACTTGATGCTGGAGAAGTTGCAGGCCAGCGATCCTTTGCAACGAAACGCGACACAGATCGAGAAAGCAGCGAACCGGGCGGCGTCTTTGACGAGGCAGTTGCTGGCGTTTAGCAGGATGCAGGTTTTGGAGCCGAAAGTTTTGGATTTGAATGTGCTGGTGGCGGAAATGTGCAGCCTGTTGAAGAGGCTGGTCCGGGAAGATATTTCGTTTACGTTCAAGGCGGGGGAATCGCTGGGACGGGTGAAAGCGGATCCGGGCCAGATTGAACAGGTGATCATGAACTTGACGGTGAACGCCTGCGACGCGATGCCCACGGGGGGCAAACTGGTTGTGGAAACACGGAATGTCTGCGTGGATGAAGCGCTTGCCAAGATGCGGCCGCCACTGCTGCCTGGCGACTACATCAAGCTCACTGTCGAAGATAGCGGACACGGAATGGACGCGGTGACGAAGGAACGAATTTTTGAACCATTTTTCACGACAAAAGAGTTAGGCAAGGGAACTGGTTTAGGCTTGGCGACAGTGTATGGCGTGGTGAAGCAGAGCGGCGGGTGTATATGGGTGGAGTCAGAGCCCGGAAGAGGGACGCGATTTGAAGTGTATTTGCCGGTGGTGCAAGAGTCGGAGGAGAGTGCGTCGCCCGAAGGCACGCGGAAAAGCGCGGCGCATCATTCCGGTGCGGTGTTGATTGTCGAGGATGAAGAGGCAGTGAGGGAGTTGGCAGCGGAATTTATGAAGTCGGCTGGGTACAAAGTGCTGACCGCGAGTGACGGCAAGGAAGCGATGGCGGTCGCCAAGAGTTGCGGGCCGATTCGCGTGCTGGTGACGGATATAGTGATGCCGAACATGCGGGGACCGGAGCTTGCGAAGGTTCTGAAAGCAGGCCGCAAGGACTTGAAAATTATTTTCATGTCCGGGTACTTGGAATTCAATAAGGGCGATGATGAATTTCTGGAAGGAAGCTACTTTCTGCAGAAGCCATTTTCGCGAGATACCTTGGTTAGCAAGGTGGATGAGGCCTTGAAGCACAAACGTGTGGCGAGCAGCCGCGCTCAGCAATTAGTTTGAGGTTGTGGCAGATTCGTGCCAGGGAGTCTCGCGCAAGCGCGAATATGTGGCTCAACGCTGGAAGTAGAGATTGATCAGCTCGCGAGCGCGGACCTGAATGCATGCTCTCCAAGTAAGTTTTGCCGTGTGCTTTTGATTCCTCCGCCGGCGCACTCCACACATTGGCGTGTCCAAGGGATGGCCCGCAACCGATTGTGAGGAATTGGGGATTCACAGGTGACGCAGACGCCGTATTCGTTGTGGGCGATTCGTTCCAAGGCTCGCTCGATTTCGGAAATATTGCGAATCTCGCGATCCATCGTGATAATGGCGAACTCGCGATTGCCGTTCCGGGACGCCTGCATGGCTTCATCATCGACTTCGTCTTCGACGATCATTTCCTTGCGCAATAGATCCAAATGATTTTTCAGTTCAGCCAGTCTTGAACGCAGTTGATCTTCAAAAATCTTCGTTTGCTTTGACTGTTTACTCTTCTCGACGGTTGGCATCGCTTGCTCTCCCCGGTTCGGCGCTTTCGTTGACCGCGCTCAGGAACATCTTGTGGTGCCATGAGTGCGTTCATCGTTTGAGGAGTTTCGCTCCGCTCTGGTTGTTGAGCCATACCCGAAGTTACGTATTGTGGCGAGCGCAAGACTGGAGGCAATGCGGTGCTGTGTTCCTACAGTAATCGCCGTATAGCGTCAGCGAAATTTGTAGGGGAATATGGCGGTTGCGCAGTACCTTTAGTACTGAAATAGAACTATGCGGCTTCGGAAGGAAAGCTTGAGGAGTTCTCGGTAAAATTTTGGCATCTGCAGCCGTGACAATGGAATGGAGCATATTCTATGAGCGTGAAAGCCAAGGACGCTGAAAACTCAACCGACAAGGCAACTGTCACTCTTCCCGGAACGGTCGAAAAGATCATCCATTCTGTTGATCCAGATGAACCGGACAAGGCGCAGATAGCCGTGGAAGGTGCGGAAGAGTTGTACCGGGAGATTCGAATCGAAAACACGCTGCAGGATGAAGCTGGGAACGAAGTATGTCTAAAAAAAGGTGCTGAAGTAGAGGTTACCATCGCTGCAGAATCGGAAGCGACGACGCCAAAGAAAGACGCCGAACCAGAAGACCTCGTGCCTGGAACCGAACAAGCGAAGGAAACCGAACAGGGGAAGGAAAAGAAAAAGAGCCAATCGAATTAATTGCAGGATCGTCCGCCAGATACATCAATCAGTGTATTGCCCCGTTAAGCTCCATCGGTAGTCTTGAGACTGGTGTTAGACCGATGGCTAGATGGGCTCTGAAGTGCAAAAACTGCGAACTGCTTTTCACTCACTCCAAAATAGGAAACACGCTCGCTGACTATTTTCTCCCCGAGAAACCTAAGTTGCCCCCAGAAGGTCTAGAGATTGAGTGTCCGCATTGCAAAGCCAAAGCTGCCTACCATCCGAATGAACTGAGGTACCGGGAAAGCTAAACGTGCCGGCTGCAGAGGACAAAGCTAGAGCTAGGTTTGGGTACTGGGGCCGACGGTGTCTTTGATGGGATGATCGGCGAGAAGGGCTCGCGCGGGGCCCTTCCAGGGTGAACAAACCCCATCGCCACAAGTGCGAATGAGGCGAGAAGCAGATTCCTCGGTTTGTTCGGATTGACAATCGGGGAGAAAGTGCGGCTGGCTTGGCGGGATTATGTTTGGGGAGCGGGGGGTGGAGGGGCAGGCGGAGCATCGGGCGGGGAGAGGCCGAGGGCGTCGTTGATGGCTTTGAGAAGGACGGGTACGTCGACCGGCTTGTGAATATAGGCGATTGCTCCGGCTTTGAGGGCGGCATCGCGATTGCCGATGGGTGTGCGCGAAGAAAGGACGATGACGGGTATAGTGCCAGTGTTGAGGAGCAGCGACAGTCGCTGCAGAACGACGAAGCCATCGCCGGCGGGAATGCCGAGATCGAGAACGATGAGATCGGGCTGCTCTTTGCGGGCGGTGCTAATGGCAGTCAGTCCGTCGCGGGCGGCAACGATTTCGAATCCGGCAGACTTGAGGCGGCGGGCAAGAGCGGTGAGCTGAACGACCTCATCCTCGACTATTAAGATTTTCTTTCCTGCCATTGCAACGCGAAGCCTCTGCCTTCATTGAGATTACAAGTGTTGCGTGCCGCGTATGAGCAGCCGTGTACCGTTCTGTCCTGAGTATGCGTTTGTCAGGCGGAGATTACCAGACAGATAGCAGAGGTAGGAGGCGAGGCAGAGCAGGGAAGTAACGGTGCCAAAGTGAAACGTTGGGTTCGGGATTTTGCGAGAGGCGAAGAATACCAATACGGGATGGGGCATTGTACAATCCGGCGCGCGGCGGAGCTCGGGATACGGATTTGGCAAGAAAGGACGGAGGATGAAAACTGGGCGCTGGATGACGGGGATTGGGAGCGTGATTTTGTTTTTGACGGGGATCGGGCATGAGTCGCTAGTCGTGCAAGTGCAAAAAATGGTCGTGGACGGCGGGATCAAAGCGCCGTTGGATGCGATATTGAAAGCCAGTTGGCTGGCGTTTGGTGGAGAGATGATCGCGCTGGCCGTGATTGCGGTAGTTGCGAGCAGAGTGGACAGGGGAGGACGGATCGTATTGGTATGTGCGGCGACGATGATCGTGAATGCGGCGATGCTCTTTCATTTTATGGGGCCATTCTTCGGTGTCTACGTGTCTGTGATCGTGGGGCTGCTGTTTCTGGCGGGGGGTTGGCTGCAAGGCAAACAAACTGCATGAGAATGGCTGCGGCTAGCGGGCTCCAGCCAATTTGTCGGTTGCGGTGGCGCAGTTGTTGGGCGAAAATTGGGGTTCCTGTCGAGCTTCTAACGGTCCCCAGCAGAATGCAGGCGAAGGCAATCACGGCTTCTTAGTGCAAGAAAACGAGGGACAAAAACGATGACGCAACAAATTGGCGAACTCAATCCACCCTACCGATTGATGCTGACGCCGGGGCCGTCTTCCGTGGACCCGCGGGTGTACCGTGCACTGGCAACGCCGCTGGTGGGGCACCTCGACCCGTGGTTCAAGACGTGTATGGATGAGACGCAAATCTTGCTGCGGAAAATATTTCAGACCGAGAATCGATTGACGATGCCGCTTTCGGCGTCTGGTTCGGGCGGGATTGAGGCGTCGGTGCTCAACGTCCTGGAAGAGGGCGACGAGGCGATTGTGGCGGTGAATGGAGTTTTCTCGGAGCGCATGTTTGAGATTGCGTCGCGGGGAAGCTCGAAAGTAATTAAGGTGGAGGCGCCATACGGTTTACCGGTGGATGCGGAAGATGTGCGGCGGGCGGGCAAAGGCAAGAAGATCAAGATGATTGGATTTGCGCAGGGGGAGACTTCGTCGGGGGTGTTGACGAAGATTGATGCGTATCGCAAGGTTGCGGACGAATTCGGAGCGCTTTTGGTGGTGGATACGGTGGCGTCGCTGGCGGCAGTGTCATTGAATGTGGATCGCGAGCGGATCGATATTTGCTTTAGCGGATCGCAGAAGGCGATTAGCGCGCCTCCAGGGATGTCGCCGATTACCGTGAGTCCTGCGGCGGAGGAAGTTTTCCGGAAGCGAAAGACGAAGGTGCAGAGCTGGTATTTTGATTTGACGACGGCGATGAATTATTGGGGGAAGGAACGGTTGTATCACCACACGCCGCCGATATCTTTGATATATGGGTTGCGAGAGGCGATGCGGATTGTCGTCGAGGAAGGACTTGAGGCGCGCTGGGAACGGCATCGCGTGAATCAGTTGGCACTGATTGCAGGCATTGAGGCGATGGGGATGGGGCTGCTGGTGAAGAATCCGGCGGACCGGCTGCCAACCGTTACGGCAGTAATGATTCCGAACGGGATTGATGATGTAAAGGTGAGGAATCAGCTGCTCGAGGAATTCAATATAGAGATAGCGGGTGGGTTTGGACCTGTGAAGGGGAAAATCTGGCGCGTGGGATTGATGGGTTATTGCAGCCAGAAGCCGTTCGTGCTTTTGTTTCTATCGGCGTTGGAGAAAGTGTTGCAGGATCAGGGCTACCGCGCGCCGGCGGGAGCTGGAATGGCGGCTGCGATACACAGTTACTCACATGCGGAGACAGCGGCGGCTGTGAGTCGATAGGTAAGGCGAAGTAAGGAAGTAAAGACGTAACGACGTAAAGAGGAAGAGGAGAATCGTGACGACACGGCCGGTACTTGCGAATGCTGGGGCGATGAGCCAGTTTGTGGGGACGTTTGAAGTGACATCGAAATTGAGCGGGAAGGTATATCAGTGCCGGTTTTCGCATATGTGGAATGGAGTGGCGACGCGCCATAGCGACACGATCGATACGAAGTTTTTTGTCGAAGGTGGGGCGCACGTCGTGGGACTGGCTCATACGGCATTTGTGAAATTCCGCGAACAACGAGGTCGGGATTTGACGGACCGGGAGGCGAGCTTTGTTGCGGCGGAGTATTTGCGGGAGAGGCTCGAGGAAGAAGATGAACGGCCGTTGTATGATGTGCCAGAGGCGGATGTTTTGAGGTTGATTGAAGAGATCGGAATTAAGTAGTTGGGTGTGTTTGCGGCGCCTGTACCGCAAATAGAGAGAATCTTTATAAACCGTCGGGCGGGGCCCTTCAAAGCTCCCTTCGTTCCTCAGGGCAAGCAGGGTAAACAAGCCCCGCCCTTACAGAGCGTTAGTCGCCGGGTTCGACGTGGAAGGCCGCTAGTCGTGGGTGGTGCAGGCCGTCTCGGCGGACGAAGTAGATCACGAGAAACATTAAGAGCGAGCCAGCGACCATAACGGCGACAGCTACTTGCAGGCCGAGTTGTAGGTCACTGGCGTCAGAGATTTTCCCCACGAGTTGCGGTCCTAGAGCTCCCAAAAGTTGAGTGAATAACATGTAGACGCCGATAGCAGTGGCATGGGCGCGCTGCGGCGTCAAATCGCATAAGACCGCAGTTACCGGCCCGTGATACCAGGACATAAAGAAGCCACCGATGAAGAGGGCGACGAGGAAGACCCACTTTTCATCGGATTGAATCGCAAGGAGGACAAAGGGGGCGGCAAATAAGAAGGCGGCCGCGATGACCAGGATGCGACCATAGGGATATTTCTTCTGGATGCGATCAGCGAGAAACCCTCCCGTGAGGACACCCAGTAACAAAGAGATCAAAGCAACGACGGCGATCGAGAGAGAAGCCTCCCGAAGACTGAATTCCTTGTAATTGACAGCGAAATCGGTCCCCCAAGTGAGGAGAGATACGCTCGCGAACGTAATCATCGTTCCGGCGACAATCATGGCCAAGTATGCTGGGACAGCGAGCAGGCTTAAGATGGGGACCACCTCGGAGCGCGGCCTGCGCGGCGGTTCGGGCAATTTAATGACGAAGAGCCCTGGAATGATGCAGACGAGCCCGACGATAATAAAGGTGTATTTCCAGCCATGGGTCTCACCCATAACGCCGCCAAAGGCGAGGCCTGCGGCGCCGCCGAGCAGCATGCCGGAAGCGAAGATGGATTGAGCCATCGCGCGGCGTTGATAGGGGAAGGAATCGGAAATCATGGACTGGGCGGCGGGAGCGTAAGCGGCTTCGCCAACGCCAATCAGGGCGCGCGCAATGAGCAAGAACATAAAAGACGAGGCGAAGCCGCAGGCGATGGTAGCGAGGCTCCAGACAGCGACGCCGGCAGCGATAATTTGCGTGCGACTCCAGCGATCTGCCAAGAGTCCGCATGGGATACTGGCGACAGCGAGGACGACGAGTAGCCAGGTTTGCAGGGAACCGAGTTGGGCGTCAGACAAATTCATCTGCTGGCGTAGAAGAGGGAGGAGGGGCACAACGACCTGGCGATCGGCGAAGTTGACAAAGTTGATCAAAGCAAGTACAGCAAGAAGGCGGATTTGATAGGAAGATAACGGAGTGGGATTCGACGCCATAGTTGATTTGCTCAATTGTCCACGTGCGACCTGGTTCCCAAGAGTCTGAGAGATTATATACCGCGCATGAAAGCCGTCACTCCTTCGAACACTACAACAAGTGGCCAGTTAACCACCGTACTTTCTTACGGGGCGATTCTACTTTTAGGATACTTCGTGTTCCTGATCGTGGAGCCGTTTCTGGTGCCGCTGGCATGGTCGGCTGTGCTGGCGATTTTCTTTTACCCGGTGCATGAAAAAGTGTTGCGGAAAATGAAGCCTACCTTAGCGGCAATGACGAGCACGCTGGGTGTCACGTTACTGCTGATTGTTCCTTCCATCGTGGTGCTGACTCTTACGGCGCGCGAAGCGCTGGTGGCGACAGCGCAGATACAGAACCAAATGGCAGTGCACGGCCAGGGGCCAGACGAGGGGGTTGTGATGCACGCCGAGGAATGGATCCGCATGCGGGTGCCAGAATCGTTGCGGAACATCGACATCTCGGATCCGGTGCAGCAAGCGGCGGAGAGAACCGCGTCGTTTCTGGGGTCGAGATTTACGGGGTTGCTGAAGAATCTGGTCACTTTCTTTGTGGATCTGTTCATTATGATTTTTGCATTGTTCTTTATGTTCCGCGATGGCGAAGAAATCGTGCGCGGAGCAAAACACCTGCTGCCGTTTGATCAAGATATACAGACGGACATGCTGGAAGAGTCCAAGGAACTGATATTTGCGAGTGTGGCGGTGGGTCTGCTTCTCGCGGCGATTCAGGCAGTGCTGGGGGGCGTGTCGTTTGCCCTAGTGGGAATTGCGGCGCCACTGTTCTGGGGTGTCCTGATCGGATTTTTCTCACTCGTGCCGGTGGTGGGTTCCTTGCTGCTTTGGGGCCCCGCAGCGCTATGGCTGGTAGTCAACGGGCATTGGGGAAAGGGTCTGCTGGTGGTGGCGATTTGCGGTGGCATATCCACGGTCGCGGACAATATCGTGCGGCCGTTGTTGTTGCGGAACCGGACCCGGCTTAATGAACTGCTTCTGTTCATCGGGGTCCTGGGAGGTTTGCAGTCGTTCGGGCTACTGGGGTTGGTGGCCGGGCCGACCATCGTGGCTGCGGCGATGGGAGTGTTCCGAGTGTATATGGAGCATCGGGATGCATTAGTAACTAAGGGCGCGTAAGTGCTGCAGCAACGGCGCAGATTTATGGAGATTCGCAAGCAAGCGAGCTCACGAGAATGAAATTATTTTAGCGCGCGGCGAGGGCGTTGCTTTGCCGAGATGGATCTGATGATGAGGCGGCGTGGCTGTTTTGGGTCGATCGGGACTTTCGCGCGGTGAAGCGCGGTGTTCATGAGCGAAACGATTTCTGGGTCGTCGAGAGTGGCGCTGCCTTCTAGCCTTACGTGGCGAGCGACATTGCCGCTGCCGAGGAGGCGATGGTGAGGATCGGGAATGCCAGCGCCCTGTAGAAAGCAGAGACTGACATGGTCGGGATAGAGGGCGATCGAGAAGATCGCATCAGAAGGACGCTCATTGGGAACGAAACCAATGACCAGCGCGTTGTAATTATCGTAGACCATTTCGAGAGAGCCGGGGAGTCGCTTGCGCATTGTGACTAAGGCGCGGCGTGCGAAAGAGGCGATTTCGGGATTGAATTTGGCTAGAAAAGAATCGAGTTGTTTCTTCGGATTTGCTGCTTTGACAGGTTTTGCCATTCGCTAGCTCCGTAGCTCGGGTGTCCCCTACCAACGTGGCATGATGCTATGCGATTGCGGCCAAATTGGCCATTGCGAGATCGAGGCTGACAAGTTGGGAAACGTTGCCGGGGAAACTACAGTCGGCACGGCATGGGTGTGCTAGAGTACCCGGCTCGGATGACTTCCAAGGACATAAAACCCGCTGCGAGTGCTACGGAGCTGGCGCCGACGAAACTACGGTGGCGCTGTGAGCTTCCGCGGATACCGTTTGAGACGACCGCGCAGGCGGAATTGCGCGAAGGATTCATCGGCCAAGAGCGGGCGCTGAGGGCGCTGAAGATGGGCGTGGAGTTGTCGGCGCCTGGTTACAACGTATTTGTGTGCGGTTTGGCGGGAACGAGCCGAGGCGGGACTATCGCCAAGATGATTGAGGACTTGCACCCGCCAACGAAACCCTCGCTGGATCGTTGCTACGTCAATAATTTCAAGATAACCGACCGGCCGAGACTCCTATCGCTGCCGCGCGGGCAGGCAAATGCATTCAAGAAGGACATGCAGGCGGGGATTGATTTTCTGCGGCGGCGGATACCGCAAGTGTTTGAGGGCGAACCCTTCCAGAGGCAAAAGGGACGAATCGTTGAGCGCTTTACTGTGCGTGAAAAAGAGTTGATGGACGATTTTACGCGGCGAATTGCACGGGAGCAGTTTGCGCTAGGACACATGCAAGTGGGAGCGGTAGCGCTGCCGGAGATTTTTCCGGTGCTCGATGGGCAGATGGTACCGATCGAGGATATTTCGAAGATGGTGCATGAAGGGAAGCTCGAATCGAGCGTGGCGGAGGATATCGAGAGAAAGTACGAGCAGTTTCGACAGGAGTTTACGGTTGTCTACCGCAAGACACTGACGCTGTCGCGGGAGTTGGCGAGCGAGCTGAGTTATTTGGAGCAGGAAGCGGCGTCGGTGCTGGTAGACGGAGTGATTGAAGAATTGAAGGAGAAATACCCGGGGACGAACGTCGCGGAGTATCTCGAAGAGGTGCGGCATCACCTGTTGGACAATCTTGACCCCTTTAAAGAGCGGGAGGGGGAAGGCGAGTCCGAGGGAGATACGCCCGACGGATTGCCGAAAATGCCAGGATCGGGCGGACCGGAGCGCGACCCTTTTCGAGTTTATGGCGTGAATGTGATTTTGGCGCATGGCGACGATGAGGGATCGCCGGTCATTTTCGAAACTACGCCAACGTACGCAAACTTGTTTGGGACGATTCAGCGGGCTTACGACACGCGCGGCGGCTGGACCAGCGACTTCATGGATTTGCGCGGCGGTTCCTTGCTGCGGGCGGACGGCGGATTTTTGATTATGTATTCGCTGGAAGCGCTTTCGGAAGTGGGAGTTTGGCGGGCGTTGAAGAGGACCTTGAACCACAACCGGCTGGAGATACAGCCGCTGGAGATGTTCTATCCGTTCGGCGGAAGCGCGCAGAAGCCGGAAGCGGTGGAGATCAACGTCAAGGTAATTCTGATCGGCGACCGGCAGCTTTACGAAATGCTGTACGAGTACGAAGAGGATTTTCAGAAAATTTTCAAGGTGCGCGTGGAGTTTGACGAAGAGATGCCGATGAGCGACGGCGTCATCGCGGAATATGCGGGGCGGCTGCGGACGCTTTCCGAGAAAGAGGGGCTGTACCCGTTCGATCGCGGAGCGTTTGCGGCGATGCTCGAATACGGAGTTCGCAAGGCGGGACGGCGGAATAAAGTGACGGCGCGGTTCGTGGACATCGCGGATTTGGCGCGCGAGGCGCACTACGCGGCGGCGGCAGCGGGCGAGAGAGTGGTGCGAGCGGCGCACGTGAGGGATGCGCTGGCTTCGAAGATGGAGCGTCATAACCTGATCGAAACGCGCATTCGCGAGATGATTGAAGAAGGGACGCTGCTCGTCGACGTGGCGGGAGAGCGCGTGGGGCAAGTGAACGGGTTGAGCGTGCTAGAAATCGGCGGGTACTCGTTTGGAAAGCCGGTGCGAATCACGGCGTCCGCGGCGCTTGGCAAGGCAGGAATTATCAACATCGAGCGCGAAGCAAATCTAAGCGGACGGTTTCACGACAAGGGTGTGCACATCATCTCGGGCTATTTGCGGAGTCTTTTTGCGCAGGACAAGCCGTTGTCGCTGGCGGCGAGCATCTGCTTCGAACAATCGTATTCGGGAGTGGATGGAGACAGCGCGAGCTCGACGGAAATCTACGCATTGGCATCGGCGCTTTCCGGACTTCCGCTGAGGCAGGATATTGCCGTGACGGGATCGATGAATCAGCAGGGAGATATTCAGGCGATTGGCGGGATCAACGAAAAGATCGAGGGATTTTTTGATGTGTGCCGGATCAAAGGGTTGAGCGGGACGCAAGGCATCATCATGCCGGAGTCCAACGTCGAGGACTTGATGCTGCGGGAAGACGTGATGGACGCAGTGGCGGCAGGGAAATTTCATATTTGGCCCGTGCGCAGGATTGAACAAGGGATTGAGATTTTGACGAAGTCGGCGGCTGGACGGCGCAATGAGGATGGAACGTTTGAGGCGGGAACTGTTTTTGGGTTGATGAATGAGAAGTTGAGCGAGATGGCGAAGACTTTGAAACAGTTCGAATAGCAGTTCTTCGGGAAATTCAAACTACGGAAAATTCAACAGAGGGGAAATTGATCGGTACGGGTGTGTCGATTTGGAAAAAAGGCGGACAGACAGGAATGTCTGTCCTACTACTGGGGAGCTACATAGGCTTGGCGGTGGTCGACGCGAAGGGTTGAGGCGGTAGGCGCATCGGAACCGGTAAGGCGAACATCGATCAAATGGAGCCTGGCGTCGTGCGCGGGCGGAACGAAGCCTAGATTGTATTCGTGGCGGACGAGTTGGGCGATCTCCGTGAAGACGGCGGCAAAATCCTTGGTATTTCTGGGGAAATAGGCGCGGCCACCATTGGCTTTGGCAATGGCTTTCAGCTCTTCATCAGCCTCTGCAAAGCCTTCTGCAGCGGCTTGCACTTTTTCCGAAGGTGGCGGGTCCTTCTTGGAGTGTTTTTTTTCGACGGAATTGGATCCGCGCAGTTCTCCGCCGAGGGAGATGGCCAGCACGCGAACGTCTGTAGATTTCAGGAGTGCAATAAGATTCTCCGCGGCGGGGGGCGGGGAAGTGTCGAACCCAGTGGAGAGCAAGACGAGAGATTTCTTGCCGGGAATTTGGGCGAGCCAATCGAGAACGGGGGCGACGCTCGAAGCAAGATTCAGCTGACCGAATCCTACATTGAAGCGCAACTGGTCGAGTGCGGCAGCGGCGGTAAATTTGTCCGGAGTGAAATTCAGAATAAGTTGGGGAGCATCGTTGTAGCGGGCGATGGCGACGCGGTCGCTGGGCGAGAGGCCGTCGAGGAGAGAGTGAATCGCTTGAAGATGGCCGCCCTCGATGAGATATACGGCTGGACCGGCTTCGACGAGAAGCAGGACCTGGGCTGGTTCGTCGACGCTGAGGAAATCGGTGATGGGTTGCTCTACACCGTTATCGAAAAGGTGGAAGTCTTCACGGTGAAGGCCCCCGACGAATCGGCCGCGAGCGTCGGTGACGACGACTCCGACGTTGACGCGGTCCACGTTGACGCGGATGTTGGGAGGCGTTTGGGAGGATTGTTGGGGAAGAGCGAGCGGTGCAAGCGAGAGCGCCCAAGCTGCAAATAAAGCCGCGCGGCATCGAGAGGAAAGAAGCATGGTCCGATTTGAAATCGTAGAATGGGGATGAGAAAGACAGAAGCCCTGTCCCGCGCAGAGTTTCCAGAACGCGGAACAGGGCTTGCAATTTCTACCTAACGTGATCCGATGCTCGGGTTAGGACGGTTTTGTAGGAGCCGCGGCTGGAGCTGGCGCAGGAGCGGCTGGAGGAGCAGCGCTTGCACCTACGTCTTTTGGAGTAGAAAGATAACCGGTCGCCTGGTTCTTGCCGACATCAAAAACCACGATTTCGTAGGGGGCCATTCGCGAGGCGCCTTTGACGTAAAACTGGATGGGCTCGCCGGCAGTTTTGTCTTTCTTTTCGATGGTGCGGTCATCGACAAGGACGGTTAGCGTGTACTTGGACTTTTTGGGATCGGTCTTGCTGAGGGTGAGCAATGTGGGTCCGACCTTCTGGCCGTTCTTTGTCTTCGTGAGAGTAAATTCGTAGTAGTTGCGGTCGCCGCGGCGCTTCAGTTCTTCGAGGTCGTCGTGGTTGCGAGCGATAAGGCCGCTCATCACGCCCTCGTCACCGGTGACGCGCTCCAGCTTTCCCTTGGTAGCTTCGAGATCACTCTTCGTGGCTTCGAGATCTTTTTTCGTTCCGCCGACTTCCGTGGCGACGGCGCCAATTTGTTCCTGGCTTTCTTTCTTGACCTGGGACAATTGAGCGGTCAGCTTTTGATCCGCTTCCACCTGTTCCTTACGGATGGATTCCGCACGGCTCTTGGCCTGAGCCAGTTCCGCGACGGTCATGCCCATTTTTTGTTCCGTAACTTCAATGTGGCCCTTCAAATCGGCAAGACGCGCATTGGCTTGTTCGAGCTGGGCGGTCAAGACTTTGTCCTGGTCCTGCTCTTTGGCAAGGCTCTGCTCGAGCCGCGTGATGCCGGAGTAACCGACATATCCGAGCGCGGCGATAACAATAGCAAGCACAACGAAGACCACCGCGATCCAGCGTGGTGTTCCCGTGGATTCGTAACGATACGACTCTTCTGGACTCGGCACATTTGGAGAAATGCTCATTCCCCCTCCTCAGTCATGGCTCCAGCCTGGGATCTGGATGCCTGTAAAATTATCTAACGCAACTCGCGCCCTGTCTACGGCGCTGTCAGCGGGACTTGCTTCGCAGCCTTCGAACCTTCCCCTGGGCTTTGCGGCCTGTAGAGCGCTCCGGCCAGCGAGCGAAGATCGAAGTGGTCAAGCCGCCGCGAGGTGTAAACTCGCCGCGTACCACACACCATTCGGGACGGACAGCCTCGACGATATCATGAAGAATCTTGTTCACGGCATTTTCATAGAAGATGCCGAGATCGCGATAGGCGAGCAGGTACATCTTCAGAGCCTTGAGCTCGATGCAGTCCTTGCGCGGCATATATTGGATGGTGATGGTGCCGTAGTCCGGCATTCCGGTTTTTGGGCAGACGGAAGTGTATTCCGGAAATCGAGTCGTGATGACGTAGCCGGGATATTGGTTAGGCCAGGTATCTAGTTTCGGTAATTTCGTTGCGATGCCCGCGCGGGCGTGGTCCGTTGTGTAGTCGGCCATGACGGTTCCTATTGTACTTTGTTAGGTGACTTAGAGGCGACAGCCACTTGCCGAAATGCGCCGCATACCCTATCCTCTTGCAAAGAGGACCTTCCAGAAACTTGCAATGAATTGCCCAGCATGCAAAGGCGGAGCTTGCCGGCGATCGAGGCGGCGGACTGTATCCGAATATTTGGTCAGCGCCGTGGGTGTTGTTCCCTGGCGTTGCACAACTTGCGAAACGCGCTTCCATGCGCGGGCGATACCGCTTAGGCATCTCCTCTATGCGCGATGCGGCGTTTGCGGCAACCTGGAACTGCAGCGCATCGGCGCGGAGAAAGTATTGGGAGTTACATCGGTCGTAGGACGCCTGCTAGGGCTGCCTGCGGCACGATGCGTGCCATGCCGGCATAATTTTTTCTCGCTGCGACCGATGTTGCCGGCGGAACAGCTCAGCGCGCTAGCCGCGGAAGACGGCGCGGGAAAATACTAATTTAGTACCCAACCAGTCCCACTTTAAAAGTACCACCCTAAGGCCTCGCAGTACCGCCCGCCCCGTACCATTTGCAGCCTGCCCCAAGACCGTAGACCTCACTAAGATTTTTGAGCACGGGAGGTGTCCATGGAAACGAGCATTCGCGTTCTGGTGGCCAACCGTCCCCGGCTGTTGAGGGAGCTGGTGCTCTCGACATTGTCGGAGCAAGCGGGGATCAGCATCGTGGGAGAAGCGGAGAACGAACTGGACGTCCCGTCATTGGTGGCCGAGACGAAGCCCGACTTCTTGTTGATAGCGCTGGACGAATCGAAGCGGCGTCCCCCGCTGTGCGACCAACTTTTGAAGGAAATTTCCCGGGCTTCGGATCATCGCCGTGGCACCCAACACCAATATCGGAATTTTCTATTGGGCATCGATGGAGATTCATTCAACAACGATGGAAGCGAGCGAAGAAGCTTTGTTGCAAGTGATGCGGGGCAAGAGCACACGGACAAGGGGAGAAGCATCGTGAGCCGAGTGAGTTCGTTCGACTTCATGAAACGGTGCCGGAAGACACTTGCACATTTCGGTCAGTTCTTGTTTGGCTTGAACCTTTGCCTGGCGAGTGTGGTTAGTGTCTCTGCGCAGGAGACGGCCACGGGAAGCGACGCGGCAAGGGAACAAGAAACAAGAAAGCAAACCTTGCAACAAACAGTAAGCCGAGGCATGCGCCCTGCTGCAGACCTGGCCTCGGACAATCTCGACCACGTGGCCGCCACGGTGGATCAGCTTCTGGGATTTTTGAAAAGAGATGCCGGGTTGATGGTGGAGTTCAAACGGCTCCTGGCGCGGGACGCTGGTGCGGCCGGGCAGCTTCTGGATGAAACGGATTTGACGGACGCCGCAGTCGTCGAACGATTGAGCGAAGATTTGCGAGCGCGGGTGCTCGCGACACGGCTCTTACAAAGATACGGATATCTGCAGCCCAAGCTGAATCCGGATTCCGACCTTGCGGCCGAGCATAGCCTTGTCTTGCAAGACCGCGCCCAGGCAATAGCGCACGCCGTGGAGACCAACACGGAATTGCGCAGGCTGCCTCCGGCTACGCAGACGGCGGCTTGCGACACGGAGTTATCGTCCGATTGCAATTTTCCTCCGCGGGGATCGAATCGAACCTTTTCACCTCTGGACAGGGATGAGCAACTGAGCCGTCCTACAGAGCAGACCAATCCCTACGAAAGCTACCCGACGGCACCTTCGCGAACAGAGACGCCGCAAGCGCCGCGAGAGCTGCGCGCCGATTTGTCCGCCTCCGATACGGGAGAGGCTCTGCTGACCTCTCTGCCCCAAGGAAGCCTCGACGCTTCGGGCAATTCCACGAATCCTCGCGCTAGAGGAGGCTCGAGGGAGGGAGAAGTGTCGGCTTCGAGCGGTTCCAGCGAGTTCCCGGCTTCGTCGCGGACGGCGCTCTCGCAGCCGGAAAATATTTCGGGGCCACGCACGAGCCCCAACAGCCCCGAGCGCAGAGTTTCGAGCGGCGCGGCTTCCGAATTCGCGGCGACGGCATTCGAGCCTGTTCGAATGGTGCACCGCCCAAATCCTTACGCCGATGTGCCCTCTTTGTACGACCTTTATGTGCAAGCTTCCGCTCCGATGCAGCGTTCCGAGCGATTTGGACTGGATGTTTTTCAGCACGACCGCTCGAACACGGGAGCGTTGCCGATGGATCTTCCCGTAGGGCCGGATTATGTAGTGGGGCCAGGGGACGGCCTTTCAATCGATTTATGGGGGGGAGTTTCACAAAGGCTGTTTCGAACGGTGGACCGGGAAGGGCGGCTGCAGCTACCGGAAGCTGGTCCGCTGCTGGTATCCGGGAAATCGCTGGGAGAAGTACAGGAATCCGTGCAGCGCGTGTTGCGAACGCAGTTTCGCGACGTTTCGGCGGACGTGTCGCTGCTGCGGCTGCGAAGCGTGCGCGTTTATGTGGTTGGAGAAGTGGCCTCACCGGGAGCTTACGACGTCAGTTCACTTTCGACACCGTTGAACGCGCTCTTTGCTGCAGGCGGAGTAACGCAACGAGGCTCGCTGCGAGGTATCGAGCACTACCGCGGAAAAGCGCTGCTCGAAGTGGTGGATGCTTACGATCTTTTATTGCATGGGATTCGAGGAGACTTAAAGCGCCTCGAGAATGGCGATTCGTTGCGCGTACCTCCGCTGGGGTCGACTGTCACTGTCGAAGGAATGGTACGCAGGCCTGCGATTTACGAACTTCATGGAGAAAAGAATTTGAATGAGGTGCTAGACCTGGCCGGAGGTATTCTGCCTGCGGCTGCGCTACGGCACATCGAAGTGCAACGCATGGAAGCGCATGAAAAGCGCACGATGTTGAGCCTCGATGTGGGAGAAACAAGCGACAAGGATTCCTTGCGCGCGTCGTTTGAGAAATTTGGCATTCAGGACGGCGACGAAATTCATATCTTCCCTATCGCTCCTTACAACAGCGCCAGCGTTTATCTCGAAGGGCATGTGCTGCGTCCCGGAAAATATTCGTTTCACGATGGGATGAAACTGACGGATCTGGTGTCGTCATACAAAGAACTCTTGCCGGAGCCCGCGGAGCGCTACGCCGAGATTGTGCGGATTGCCCAGCCGGATAACCGGCCAGTCGTGGAGAGCTTCAACCTCGCCGCAGCACTCGAACACCCGGAAAATTCGCCCAAGCTCGAGGCGCTCGACACTGTGCGCATTTTTGGACGGTACGACCTCGAAGCGGCGCCGGAAATTACAGTTATGGGAGAAGTGCGCGCCGCCGGACGCTATCGCGCTTCCGGGCAGGAACATTTGCGCGACGCTATTTATCAAGCAGGGGGCATTACGCCGGATAGCTGGCTGGAATCCGCGCAGCTTTTCCGCGCCTTGCCGGATGGGACGACAAAAGTTTTCAGCATTTCGCTGCGCGAAGCGCTGTCAGGTGACCCGCTGAACAATATTTTGCTGGAACCGCGCGACAGGCTTCTGGTACATCGCCAGCCGGAGAGAGTGAACCCGCCGAGTGTGTACATCCGAGGAGAAGTCGGCCGGCCCGGACGCTATCCCTTGGCCGCGGATATGCGCGTCTCGGACTTGGTGCGCTCCGCAGGCGGATTTTTGCGAAGCGCAAATCCGGAGAGCGCGGATTTGGTGCATTACGCGGTTTGGGAAGGTGCGGTGGCGCGGCCGTCGGGAGAGCGGGCAGTGAATTTGACAAGCGCTCTAAACGGGGAAGTCGGCGCCAATTTGCTGTTGAACGACGGCGACGTACTTACGGTGCCGCAACAAACGCGTTGGAAGGATATGGGAGCGACGGTAACTCTGCACGGCGAAGTGGTAAAGCCGGGCGTATACGGAATCGAGCCGGGCGAACGATTGAGCTCTCTGCTGCGGCGCGCAGGCGGAATGCTGCCATCGGCCTATCCGCAAGCGGCCCGATTTGAGCGCGTTGAAGTGCGCAAGATGCAGGAGCAAAGCAGGCAGGATTTGATTCAGAGATTGGAGCAGGAATCGACGGTGGTGAAGACCGCGATCACTACCAGCGGTTCCGAAGAAGCAGCGCTGCAGCAAGCCGCTGTGCAACAGCGCGAGCGGGTAGTGGAAGGGCTGAGACGCGCGCCAGTGAGCGGGCGGCTGGTCGTACACATCCGGGAAGGGCAGAAGGGTTTTCAGGGATCCTCCGACGACATTGAATTGCGCGCGGGAGACACACTCGAGATTCCCAAGCAGCCGGGATTCGTTTTGATTGTGGGCCAAGTTTACAACTCGAATGCCATCACGTACACCCCGGGAAAAAACATGGCCTGGTATCTGTCTCGTGCGGGCGGCGCTACTGGGCTGGCCAACAAGAAAGCCATTTTCATTATTCGGGCAAGCGGCTCGGTGACTAGCGGGAGCAGTGGAATGTGGTCCGGAGGAGTTGAGTCTTCGATCATCGGCCCCGGCGACACGATTATGGTTCCGGAACGAGCGACGGTTGGCAGCAACGTTTGGAAAAATTTAGTGGCCATTGCGCAGATCGCGCAAGCCGGAGCATTGGCGGCAGCCGTGGCAATTCCTTGAAGGGACAGCGCGATAAAAAGATGCAGTCGACGGGGAAAAAAGGAAGGGGCACTGCAAGAGCGTGAGTACGTTGCCTACACCGTTGGAAAGTGAAGCAGCCGGGAACGAAGTGCGCGAAACGCGCCAGCAGCTGGTAGGACGGCTTCGTCTTTTTTGGGAAGCGCGGAAGCTGCTGCTCGCAGCGTTTATGCTCGGCGCTCTGGTGAGTCTAGGCGTCGCGCTGCTGATTCCGTCTCGATATGAGGCAACGACACAACTGATGCCCCCGGATGGGCAATCGAGTTCCGGAATGGCCATGCTGTCGGCGCTGGCGGGCCGCGCGGGAGGACTCGGAGGAGTCGCGGGAGATTTGCTGGGAGTAAAAAACTCCGGTGCATTGTTTGTTGGAATACTGCAAAGCCGCACGGTGCAAGACCGTCTGGTCGCGCAATTTGAGCTGCGGCGCGTGTATCGCGCGGCAAAAATGGAAGACGCGCGCGCGGAACTCGTGGCGCATACCCGTATTGCGGAAGACCGTAAGAGTGGAATCATCGCGGTCACAGTGACGGACCACGATCCACGACGTGCGGCAGCAATGGCGCAGGCGTATGTCGATGAACTCGACCGTCTCGTCGAACAAGTAAGCACGTCTTCGGCGCGGCGCGAACGAGTTTTCCTCGAAGAAAGACTCCGTGCCGTTAAGCAGGACCTCGACAGCGCGGCGCAGAAATTCAGCATCTTCGCGAGCAAGAACACCGCGATCGACATTCCGGCACAAAGCAAAGCCATGGTGGAAGCAGCGGCAACCCTCGAAGGGCAGCTGATCGCGGCGGAAGCGGAACGGCATGGCTTGGAAGCGATGTATACGGACCAAAACGTGCGGGTACGCGCACTCCGCGCCCGAGTGGCGGAGCTCCGTGCCCAGCTGGGAAAAATGGGAGGCGAGAGCGGAACGTCCGCGGCGCCGTCCTCGGAAACGGATGCTTCGTTGTATCCCGCCATCCGACAGCTTCCACTGCTTGGTGTGACGTACGCCGATCTGTATCGCCAAACAAAAATTCAGGAAACCGTGTACGAACTGCTGACACAGCAATATGAACTGGCCAAAGTCCAGGAAGCCAAGGAAGTGCCCAGCGTCAAAGTGCTGGATGCAGCGGTTGTGCCGACAAAGAAGTCGTTTCCTCCGAGGACGCTGCTGATGGTAGCGGGGGCGGGGTTTGCCTTTCTTGCGATGTGCGCTTGGATTCTGATTCGGCAAACCTGGCAGGAAATCGATCCGCAAGATCCCGGAAAACAATTTGCCGTGGAAATTGCAGGAACGCTTCGCGCGGACGCTTTGCGGCTAGCTCCAGCGGGTGCCGCGTTTCTGCAAAGGATGGCGCGAGTGCGGCGCCGAGCGGACGCTTCGAAAAACTCTTCTCGCGGCCAGGAAGAAAAAAATCCTTCCGACGGTGCGGATCTTTCTCGCGCAGCGCAAAACGGCCTCGGATAAAAAAGAAATGAACGGAACCGCCACACGCCGCTCTCGAGCATCCTCCGTGACGAATGCGGAACCTATCTTCGGACGTGTGCCAGAAATGTGGCTGCCAGGCGCAAATACTCTGCCGGGACGCGCAAAGGCCACGCGCCACCGTTCCGGCCTCGCGCGCCAGGTTGTCTACGTGGCGATGGATTTTGTGCTGGTTTGCGCGGGCGGAGCGGGCGTTTTTTGGCTGCGGTTTGGTTTAGCAAATCCATTTTCTCTAACGGCGCTCGCTCCAGCGAGTCTCTTGCAACAAGTCTTGTCCGCAAGCTATCCAGGATTCTTGCTTCTCTATGCCGGGCTCCTGGTGCTGGCTTGCATGAGCCAGGATTTGTACCGCACGGCGCGGGAGCGAAGTGCCTGGGAAGAAAGCGCAAGCGTTGTGAAAGCCACCGGATTCGCGACGGCACTCCTCGTGCTGTTTATATTCACTTCCGGGAACAAGGAAATTTCGAGGCTCGTGGTGATCTGTTCAGGGGCATGGAATGCAGGTGTTCTGGCAGGGTGGCGCTATGCGAAGCGACGCTACGTGCTTCGGAGAGCCCAGCGCGGCGAAGGCGTTTCGCGCGTATTGATTGTGGGAGCGGGGAAGCTGGGGCGAGCGCTGGCGGCTTGGCTCGAAGAGAACCGGCAATTGGGCTATCAAGTCTGCGGGTTCCTGGATCCACATCCAAACGGAGATGCGCGGGTCTTGGGTTCTGTGGGCGATTTGCGCCAGGTTGCGCTGGGTCAATTTGCAGACCAATTGTTTGTGACCCTTCCCGCGGATCGCGAAATGGTGAAAGAAATTTTTCTGGAGGCGCGGCGCCTGCGGTTAAGTCTAAACGTGGTCCCCGATCTTTACGACGGACTGGGCTGGCGCGCGCCGGTGGAAAGCATTGGAGGATTCCCGGTCATCGAGTTGCACGGTGAGCCGATTCCGGCGCTGGGTTTGGCGGTGAAGCGCGGCATCGATTTGGTGGGTGCTGCGGGTCTGCTTTTGCTGGCTGTTCCGGTCCTGGCGCTCGCTGCAGTTTGGATCCGGTGCGATTCTCCCGGTTCGGCGTTCTATCCTGCGCCGCGTGTGGGGAAAAAAGGAAGAAAATTCCGATGCCACAAGCTGCGAACGATGGTCGAACAGGCGGACGCGCAAAAAGACACGCTGCGCAAAGCGAACGAGCGCGAAGGCCCGTTTTTCAAGATGGAAAACGATCCACGCGTCACGCGCTGCGGAAAGTGGCTTAGAAAGTTCAGCATCGATGAGCTTCCGCAACTCTTGAATGTCTTGCGTGGGGAGATGAGCCTAGTCGGGCCGCGGCCGCATCCAGTGGACGACTTCGAGCGGTACACCATCGAGCATCTGCGCCGTCTGGATGTGAAGCCCGGCGTAACCGGTCTTTGGCAGGTGACTGCGCGAGGGGATCCCTCCTTCGAAACCAACATGGTGCTGGACCTTGAGTACATCGAAAACTGGAGCTTGCGGCTGGACGTAAACATTCTTCTGCGAACGATTTCTGCAGTTCTCAAAGGAGGAGGGCGGTGAGCGTGCCGGGGACAACGAGAACGACGCTCGAAGCCAGCCCGGAATTCTCGCGCATCGCTCGCGTGCAAGAGGCGGAGGCAAGGGTATCGGGTCAAACTGCGGCTGCGCCCCGGGTTGCAAATCTAGGCGCGACGAGGTTCCTCACGCGCGGGCGTCTGCGTGTGTGGGGATGGCTTTCGGTGTTGTCGTTGGTGGACCAGGGGCTAGCGTCGGCCGCGGGCTTTGGCGTGAACCTGCTTTTGGCACGGTGGATGACTGCGGAAGTGTATGGCGGGTTTGCGGTAGCCTTTGCCGGCTTTCTGTTCGTCGCTGGATTTTATAACGTCCTGTTACTGGAACCTATGAGCGTGATGGGTCCATCGCGATACGCAGGAAATTTGACAGCGTACTTCCGGGCACAAATTGCAGTACACGCAGTTCTCGTTGGGGCCCTCTCCGGAGTATCGATACTTGCAGGCTTGGCCCTTTGGAAAGTCGTTCCAGCGAGTTCACTCATCGGCGCGGTTATGGGAGCGGGCCTGTCTCTGCCGTTCCTGCTGCTGACGTGGTTAGTTCGCCGAATGTGCTACGTGACGCAGCGGCCTGGGCAGGCGGTGCTCGGTAGCGCTTTCTATCTGGGATTCGTAGGTGCCGGGCTATTTGTGTTGGCGAAGCTGGCATGGTTGAACTCCTTTTCGGCGTTTGCGCTGATGGGCTGCGGGAGCTTGCTATCTGGGGGATTGCTGCTGTGGCGGCTAGACCTGCTCGGTGAAAAATCGAGCGCCGGCGTACGGCTGCGGTGGCTTCTGACACTTAAAGAAAATTGGACGTATGGGAAGTGGCTGATCGGGAGTGCCTTGCTGAATCCAGCAGTGAGCCAAGGACAGATCTTTATTATCGTTGCCTTTCTAGGCCTGGGGGGTGCAGGTGTTCTGCGCGCCATGCAGCTGCCCTCTCTCATGATGACGCAAGCTATCACCGCTACTGGCTTACTTTTTTTGCCTGTTCTCTCCGGAGAGTACGGCCGCGGAGCAACAGAACGGCTGCGGCATAAGGCCACGCTCCTCAGTCTGTCGCTCGCAGGAATGGCGTTGTGCTTCGCGGTATTCCTCGCGCTGTTCAACAGGCAGTTAGAGCGGGCGTTTTTTGCCGGGAAATATGCGGCTGATGCCTGGCTGATGCCAGTCTTGGCGCTGGTTCCGGTGATGAGCGCAATTTCGATTGGATATTCGATGGCCTTGCGAGCGTTCCAGAAGCCTAAGTTCGATCTGCTTGCCAACATAATTGCAGCGCCGATTGCGTTGCTTTCGGCCGTGTGGTTCATCCGCCGGTGGGGGCTCGCCGGCGCGGCCTCGAGTATGGTGCTTGGTTTCTTGGTGTTGGGTACGGTATCGATTGTTTGTTTCCAGAAACTCAAATGAGGGCATACATGAGCCATTTTTTAAACATGTTGGCCCAAATCGCGCGTTCTGACAGCGTGGGAATCATTCCCGGGATTGGCAGGCACCTGAACTGGCAGCTAAGAAAGGCTCTTCGGCGATTTCCGTGCGAATTGCGAATCTCGCGCTCCGTCATGATCATCAAGCAGCCCGGCGCCGTAGCCGCACTTGTCAATGCGATGGGCGAATATGACTTCAACAATATGCATTTATTGGAACTACTTTTGTCCAGGGGGAATTGCACCTTCGTGGATGTGGGCGCGAACGTCGGCTCCTATACTCTGATTGCATCGGAAACGCCCAGCGCCAAAGTGGTGAGTATTGAACCACATCCGAGAACATTTGGCGCATTGCTGGAGAATATAAAAAGAAACGAGCGGCCCAATGTCACCTGTCTAAACCTTGCCATATCCAGGCAGGAGAGCCTGCTGGAGTTGACGGATCTTGGCGAATCGGCTCTAAACCGGATTGAATCTTCTCGTGACACCCCTCGCCGGCTGATGTGTGTACAAGCCAAGCCTCTTCATGCGGTTTGCGTTGAGTTAGGCATCACGCCGGAATTCATAAAAATCGACGTTGAAGGACACGAGTGCCAGGTGCTTGACGGGTTGGGAGAATGGAAGTCAAAGGCAAAAGTCATTTTTATTGAGGGCGGAGAAGGCGTGGCTGTTCGGAGATGGATGAGCCTCGCGGGTTTTGAGGGACCCTTCTTTTTCGAATTTAAGAAATGTCAACTCGGGGGAAGAAAACAAGCGCGCCCGGAAGACCCGATTTACGTTCACCGAAGCTGCGTATCTCAGCTTAAGAGTCTGGGAATTCGGATCGGGCCTCCGCTTTCCATCGTGAGATTTCATTCCTACCGTCATTGTAACCGGACCTCTCTGGGCGTCGCGGCGACACTTGGAGCGATTAAGTGAATTCCGATCTAAAGGTCTTTGTCTTTGCCCTCGCGATTTCGCCGTACGACGTCAGGGTATTCGAGCATCTGCAGAAGAAGCAGAAGGATCTTCGGCTCTTTGTAAGCAAAGAGAGGCTGCCTGTCCGCGACTGGGAGTCGGGATGGGGTGATCTGCGGGTAACCGTTCAGAAATGCTGGAGCTACTGGAGCAACTGGAGTCAGGGGCAAGCGTTTGCGGAAAAGGTGTGGAGACACTTTCCCTACGACACCCTGTGGATTCTAATTCGCAATCGCCCCGACGTCGTGATCACGCAGCAACTAGGCTTCCGAACTCTGCAGGCTGTGATGTACCGAATCCTATTTCGCCGAAGCCGGTTAATCATCTGGCTGGGGATCTCCGATCACACCGAGAAGGGGACACCGAGCTGGAGAGAGAAGCTGAGAAAGGCGATGCTGCGCCGGGCGGACGCCGTGTCTGCAAACGGAGCGGGTGCCCGTCGCTATTTGAAGCAGCTGAGGGTACCACTGGAAAAGGTTTTTACCCTACCGTATGGGACGGTAATCGATCCGCTGGTTACGGTTCCGCTGGAGCGGGAACCTGCAGTAGCACGTCGATTGCTTTTTGTGGGGCAGCTTATAGAACGAAAGGGACTGACGCCGTTTCTTCACGTGTTGTCGGAATGGCTGCAAAAAAATCCAGCTGAGAAGTGCGAATTCTGGATCGCTGGGAGGGGCCTGTTGCGCGACGCCCTGGAGAGATTTCCCAGACCTGCGTCGCTCGTGCTGAGATTTGCCGGGAGTGTGCAGTCCGACGAACTGAGCCAGATCTACCGTCAAGGAGGCATTTTTGTGTTTCCGACATTTGCAGACGAATGGGGTCTGCCGGTGAGTGAAGCGATGGTCGCGGGACTCCCCATTCTAGGCAGCATTTATGCCCAGGCGGTAGAAGAGTTGGTGGAAGACGGCGTAACCGGCTGGACCTTTCGCACGGATGAGGCCCAAGAAATGTATGGAGCGCTGGACCGGGCCATGAGGGTGCCCCTTGGACGCCTCGCGGAAATGAGGCGGATGGCGCGGGAGCGTGCTCGCGGGACAGGGCCTGAGTTTGGCGCGAAACGGCTGATGGAAGCGATCGATCTGGCGCAGCTAGCCAAGCCTCAAACAAGCAGGCGCGCATGAAGAAACTCCAGCTAGGTGCGTTCGATCAAGGCCTCGAAGGGTGGGTAAATACTGATATTACGCCGCATCTTGTTGTTGCCAAAATTCCCGGGCTCGTTCACCTGCTGCGGGGAGCGCGGCTCTTGCCGGAGCAACGCTACCGGCAACACCGTGCGGGCATTTTCGCGAGGCTTCGGTATCTGAATGTTACGCGCAGGTTCCCGTTTGGGGATGCAACATTTGACTATGTGTATTCGTCGCACATGTTGGAGCACCTGGATCCGTATGATGCAAATCACTGCCTGAGAGAAAGCCGGCGCGTATTGAAGCAGGGAGGAGTCTTGCGCATCGCGGTGCCAGATCTGGATCAAGTTGTAAAGAAATACAAGCCGGAAGCGCCGGAAGCATTTTTGGAGGAACTCTTCGAATCCAGTCAGAAAACGGCGAAAAACAGACATCACTGGCACTATAGCGAGTTTTCTCTCCGCCGCGGTCTCGAAGCGGCCGGGTTTCGAAATGTTTTCAAGGAAACATTCCATCAGGGGAGATGCCCTGACCTTGACCGCATTGAGTGCCGGGAAGAGTCGCTGTTCATGGAAGCGGTAAGGTAAGTGATGGGAAGCGTGCGAGTCCAATGCACTGTGCCCAACTCCGTGGGAGCGGGAATATGAGTGCCACGACCTTCTTTGTGGCGCAATTCTGCTTCTGGTCGTTACTGACTCTAGTTGTCCTCCTGCCGGTTCGATATTCCGTGATCGTTTATCTCTTGCTGATCCAATTCGATCTAAATGGAGCAGGGAATTACTCGCTGGGATCTTTAGGACTCGAGAATTCCATCAAAGCCATTGTCGTTCCGGCATTTCTGCTCTGGCGAGCATGGCCTCTCGATCCGTTGGCGCCAGCCTGCAAGAAGCTCTGCAAGATCTGGATAATTCTCGAATCATACGCAATCCTTTCTATTCTCTGGAGCCCCTATCCGCTCTCTGCGCTCAAAATGGCGGGGTACTTCTTTGCGTATACCATTTTATTCCTGGTATTCACGACCGGGTGGCGTAGGGGATGGTTCAACGGCAAGGCACTGATTCTGGTGACTTGGTGTTCGCTTTTTTTCGCGGTCGGACAGACGTATTTCCTCGGAAACGAGTTCGGCAATCCAGAGTTCGAAAGTCGCTTCACGAGCTTTTCGGGGGCGGCAACGTTTGCTCCTTTCCTCTTGTCCCTTCTCATACTGCTTCTCTTTCTGGAAAAGTGGAGATTCGCGACGATCGTTGCCGCTGCCGCTGCGCTTGTTGGTCTACTGCTTGCCGGAGGGCGCTCCGTCTTCGTTGGTTTCGGCTGGGCGGTAATACTGGGCGGAGTTGCGGCCCTATTGAGGTCGGGTAAGAGAATCAGTTTTCTGCGCATTGCGCGGAGAGGGGCGATTGGCTTTGCGCTGATAGCTTGCCTGTGGCTGTTTATTCATGAAGCTTTCCCCGAGAATCGCATCGATGAATTGGTGTCGGCCATAATTACTCCAGGGGCCACTGTTGAGGAGGTTGGCTCTTTCGCATGGCGCTTGCACGTATATCAGAGCGCTCTGGAAGCATTGCCTGGACGAGGTATGACCCATCTATTGCTGGGGAGCGGTACAAGCAGCAGCGCGATGATTGTGCTCGAAAACAAAATCGACATGGAAGACAGAGTGGACCCAAACCGAGCGCTCCACGACGAGTTTTTGCGGGCACTGTATGAGTGGGGAGCGCCAGGCTTGGCCCTGCTGGTTATGTTTATCGGCGTGCTTCTTCGATTGGGATGGAAGCACGTCAGGGAATACAGATCGAAAGAGGGATTTGCGTTTCTGGCGATAGCCGCCTCGCTGCTGTTCAGCTTTCTTATCGAAAACGTCCTTGCCGACAGTTCGTCGCCAGGAGGAGTTGGATACACTCTCGTCATAGCGTCAATGATAGCCGGTTATAGCAGCCACACTTCACGCCAGGTCTCGCACAAGGCCCAAAACGTGGACACTGCGAACTCATCACCGCGCTTGCCTGGAGCGCCGGCAGGTGCGCCGCGGACGAATGGTTGAGGAGGCTGCAGTCGGGCCAAGGAGAAAACAGTGAAACGAGAGCGAATAGAAGCGATTCTTTCCGCGGTCAAAGGCCCCAATGTCCTAAATCTAGGATGTGTCGGCCACTCTCTGCCTGTGGGACCTAAGCAAAAGGCCCACTGGCTGCATTTTCGTCTGGGCGAACGCTTTCCCAGTGCCCGTATCGTTGGACTCGATAACGACGCGGTCAATGTGGACCGCATGCGCGAGCTGGGCTTTGATGCAGTCTTGGGAGACGCCCATGCCCTCACCTTCGACTCCTGCTTCGACACGATCGTTGTAGGGGAACTGATCGAACACCTCCAGAATCCCGGCGAATGTCTGGAAGGCTGCCGCAGAGCTTTGAAACCGGGAGGACGCATCATTCTTACAACACCCAACGCATTTTGCGCGATGCTCGGACTGATGTACCTGAAGAATTTTAACCGTGCTTTCAATGCCGAACACGTTTTGTGGTTTTGCCCACAGACTTTGTATTCGCTCGCCGAGCGATGCGGTTTGCGCATCGTCAAGTTCGACTTCGTGGATGACTTGGCCCCTGAGATTACACCTTCAAATACCTATCGCCTTTTCGCTCATATGTGGATGGGGGTGCGGTGGATGCTTCCACGGCGCTATCGGAACACGATGTATGCAGTTTGCGAATCTTTGGGCAGTCCCACCTATTTGGAAGCCGTTAACAACAGCGCACCGTCCGTGGTCCTCCTTGGCAAATTCCAGGGACAGCCAGTTCCCCTCCACTATTCGGGCCGAACAAAACCGGCGGAGGACGTAGCGATAACGCGTTGCCAGGAATGACGGTGAAACGGGAGTGAAGGTTCTGGTGATTCACAACGAGTATCAGCAGCGAGGCGGAGAAGACGCCGTGGTAGAGGCGGAAGCGCAACTATTGGCAGAAAACGGGCACACCGTAGTGCGTTATAAGCGAAAGAACGCTGAGCTTCAGGACCACCACGGATTGGTACGACTGAAAACAGGCATCGAGACGGTGTGGGCGTCGCGGTCACATCGCGAAGTCTCGGCGCTGATCGCCAGGGAGAAGCCGGACGCGGCGCATTTTCATAACACACTACCTCTGATTTCGCCTGCAGCCTACTACGCCTGCGCTGAGGCAAAGGTGCCGGTAGTACAAACGCTGCACAATTACCGATTGCTCTGCCCCAGCGCGACCCTCATGCGCGAGGGCAAGGTATGCGAAGCGTGCCTGGGAAGGAGCGTGGCCTGGCCGGGGGTGATCCACGCATGTTACCGCGACAGCAGAGCGGCCACAGCAGCTGTGGCCGCAATGCTAACCGTGCACCGAGCAATGGGCACGTGGCGGCAAAAAGTGAAAGTGTATGTGGCGCTCTCAGAGTTCGCGCGCCGGAAATTCGTCGAAGGAGGTCTTCCACCGGAGCGCATTGTAGTTAAACCAAATTTCATTGGGCGCGACCCCGGGCCCAAAAAAGAGCGGGGCGAATATGCCTTGTATGTAGGACGGCTTTCGCAAGAAAAAGGTCCGCAAGTATTGCTGAAAGCCTGGGCGCGGCTGCGCGTAGCCATTCCGCTAAGGATTGCTGGTGCCGGCCAGTTGAAAGAGGAATTGGGCCGAGAGGTTGCGGAAGAGAGACTCAATGACGTGGATTTATTGGGCCAGGTCGATTCCCTGAGGATCGCTGGCTTATTCGATGAGGCGCGCTTCCTGGTGCTGCCGAGCCTATGCTACGAGAATTTTCCGATAACGATTGCGGAAGCTTTTGCAAACGGCGTCCCCGTGATTGCTTCGCGCTTGGGGTCGATGGCGGAGATCGTCGCGGATGGGAAGACGGGTCTGCATTTTTCCGCGGGCGATGATGCGGACTTGGCCGCAAAGGTGGAATGGGCGTGGACGCACCCGGAGCAAATGCAAAACATGGGGCGCGAAGCGCGCGCCGAATACGAAGCAAAGTACACGGCGAAACGCGGGCTGGCTAACTTGATGAACGTTTACCGCCAGGTTTTGGAAAGGCCTTCCTGAAATGCAAAGCGCCGAGCCGTGATGGAACTTCATCAATGACAAATCTCGTGGAGCCAATATCGCAACGCAAACCCGCATCTTTTCAGGTGCTAGGCGTCCGCGTGGACGCGGTACAAATTCCGGACGTGGTGTCACGGATGGAAGAATGGATTGGGCTGCGCGATTCCTGCCGTTACATCGCCGTCACGGACATGCACAGCTTGATGCAGGCGCAGCATGCCGCGAGCTTCAAGAAGATTCTGGAAAATGCGGACCTTGTGGTTCCCGATGGATTTCCGCTCGTGTGGCTCGGCCGCCGAAAAGGATTTCCTCTGCCGCGGCGCGTCTATGGGCCGGAGTTGCTGGAACGTTTCTGCGAAGGGACCGCCCAAAAGGGATATCGTCATTTCTTTTACGGCGGTGCCCCGGGAGTTGCCGAGGAACTCTCCGCCCGGCTGGCGGCTCGATTCTCCGGTCTGCAGACAGCGGGCCTCGGTTGCCCGCCTTACCGGCCATTGACGCAAGCAGAGGACGAAGAAGAGATCTCTCGTATCAACGAAGCTCACGCCGATGTCGTTTGGGTGGGGCTGGGCGCGCCAAAACAAGAGCTCTGGATGGCCGAGCACCAAGGTCGACTCAATGCGCCATTGCTGATCGGTGTGGGCGCCGCATTTGATTTTCACACCGGAAGAATCGCACAAGCTCCGCCATGGATGCGCGATCACGGACTGGAATGGCTTTACCGTCTGTGGCGCGAGCCGCGACGGCTCTGGCGCCGCTACCTTATTTATGGCACTCAGTTTGTCGCGCTTGTCCTGCTGGAATCCTTGGGCCTCAAGAAATTTTCCTAATTTTCGTCTCTCGCCTGGTGGGCCCAGAGGCGGCGAGGTTGGAATACAGTTGCTTGCTCAAGCCAGTAGACCATGCGAAAATAGCACGCTTACTGCGGAAGCTTCGTTTACGCACATACAGCTCTTCGGCGCTATCGTCTAGGGGTCTAGGACACCGCCCTCTCACGGCGGTAACACGGGTTCGAATCCCGTTAGCGCTACCAACCGCAACTTGCAAGTCTACCTGCAGGGTTTCGCCATTAGCTAGACCCCAGGCGGAAGCAGTGCGCCAAATTGATTTCTTTTCTCGCTGCATGTTCCCTCAATCAGGTGCCCTGGAGCCACGTGTTGCTGGAGCTTCAACTATTCGGTTGTTCGCCGGTCCCCCGATTCGCTCCAAATTGCAGTTAAAAAAGGGTTTAGTGCCTCGTTTTACACGTTAGGCACTCCGTACCATGCGGGTACTAGTACGGAACACTGTCCTTCCCAAAACGTGACAACCCTCGTTCCATTTCGGACACTAGAACCATGGCAATGCCTCTCTCAGAGCTTCCAGGGTCTGAGTATTTAACCTCTTCGTTAAATACGACACCGGTCCGCCACACTCGGAACACGGCAATCGTTTCTCGCGAAGTCGCTGGCGAAACGATAGTTGTACCTATTTGCCGTGGTGTGGGGGATCTCGATTCCGTTTACACCTTCAATCCGGTCGGCAGAGTCTTGTGGCAGCTTCTTGAAAATGGCTCCACAGCTGAGGAATTGGCGAGTTGGGTTGCCAAGCATTACGAAGTGGATGCGAAGCAGGCTTTTGCGGACGTTCAGAGCTATTTGGCTGAACTCCAGGAAATCGGCCTGATTCGCGTAAGTTAAAGCGTCACCCTCCTTCTCGCACGCCTTTAAACGGGCACGAAACAAGAGGGTGGCAGTGTGCGTTTCTAGGTGCGGTACTGAGAGTACTGAAGCTTTCCTGGAAATGTAAGCTGCGAAAGGCAAGACGTGCAAACGGCTGGATACGGCGAATTAACGACGATCGTCCATGAGCATTTCCTCGGGAAACGCGCGCCGCTTGAAGTGTCTATAGAGGTCACCCGCAGGTGCCCGCTCGAATGCCTCCATTGCTACAACAACCTGCCGATGAGCGACCACGCGGCCCGCACCGCTGAACTCACCTTTGACGAGCACTGCCGCCTCCTCGATGAACTCGTCGACGCAGGGTGCTTGTGGCTGCTCTACAGCGGCGGCGAGATTTTCGCGCGCAAGGATTTTCTTCAGATTTACACCGAGGCCAAGAAGCGCGGCTTTCTGATCACGCTGTTCACGAACGGCACGATGATCAACGAGCGCATCGCCGATTACCTTGCCGAATACCGGCCCTTCGCCATCGAGATAACTCTCTACGGCGCGACGCGCGAAACCTATGAAGCGCTAACTCAGGTTCCCGGCTCCTATGACCGCTGCATGAAAGGCATCCGCCTGCTTCTCGAGCGAGGGCTGCCGCTCAAGCTCAAGACAGTGCCAACCACCATCAACCAGCATGAAACTTTCGAGATGAAGAGGCTGGCTGAGGAAGAATTCGGCGTGGAATTCAAGTTTGATTCCTTGGTCAATCCGAGAATCGATTGCTCGCAGAGTCCTCTCGCTGTGCGCATCTCGCCCGAGAAAGTGGTCGAACTGGATTTCTCCGAACCGAAACGCAAGGAAGACTACCGGCGCATGGCCGAAGAGGAACTGTCCATGCCGCTGTCCGTGGAGCACATGGAACGGCAGAAATACACCTGCGGCGGAGGAGTGGCGGGCTGCGCCATCGATCCCAACGGCACGATGAGCATCTGCGTGATCTCGCATCAGCAGGGCTACAACATCCGCGAAGGCAGTTTCCGCGAAGGCTGGGAAGGCCCGTTGCGCGAAATTCGCAATCAGCCGCGTACGCGCCCTTCGATCTGCGACCGGTGCCAGATTCAGTCGCTCTGCAGCATGTGTCCGGCAAACGGCGAGCTCGAGAATGGTGATCAGGAGTCTCCCGTCGATTTCCTATGCCAGGTCGCGCATCTTCGCGCGTACGCGTTGGGCTATAGCGTCCCGGAGCACGGGGATTGCAAGTGCTGCGCAGCCGGAGAACACCACGGAAATCTGCTGGCATCCGCTGAGCGCCTGAAGAATTTCAAACCCGATGCAGGAATCCGGTCGGGAGGCAGGACCGCTTCTCCTGTCTTGAATGTTTTGCAGCCCACATCCGGAAACAACGGCGCAGCATGCGGCTCATGCCGGACGCAGCGATGAAGAAAGACGTGTGATCGTGAACGACCAGAACGACAAGAAGCTGCTGGGCCAGGGAACGGATGGGGTTTACGAGCCTCCGAAAGTCATTCGTGTGAGTCTGCGGCCTGAAGAAGCCGTGCTCGGTCACTGCAAAGTAACTGGTGCCATGGGCCCGGTGGCCAGTTCCTCCTGCCGGTCAGTGATCTCTTGCAGGACGCTGGGTTCGTGAGAGGCCGAAACTCCAAATGCTGCGATCTCAAAAAGAGCTTTCGCCTGTGAAGAACTCCAACGAACTCGCGTTCCCGAGTGCTACCCAGCTTGCGTACCGCATCGGGGGAATCACGTTTGGTCTGCACGCCGAAGGCGAACTGCTGCTGACGCCCGAAAGGGAACTGCGTGCGTTCGCTGTCGAGCCCGGTACTTCTGACGTGAACCTGCAAGTCGCATGGGCTGATTCTCTGCGGGTACCAACCTCCACTCTCTTGTTTCATTCCGGCGGCCTGTGGTCGCTCTTTGCCGAACCGACGGGATACCGTTTCAGCTTTCTTTCCCCGCTCTTGGGGATGACGCCATACAAAGAAGCCTGGGTTGATTCCGAATTTCGTTCCGGGCGTGTGCTGCTCTCCCGCCGTTACTTTGATACGGAACGTCCTGTCTATCCTCTCGAGTATCCTCTCGACGAATTGCTGATGATTCACCGCCTTTCGCGCGGGGAAGGCGTGGAAATGCACGCCGTCGGGATTTCCGACGCGCACGGCAGGGGCCATCTTTTCCTTGGGCATTCCGGCGCTGGGAAAAGCACGACCGCTCGTTTGTGGATCGATCGCCCTGGAGTGCGAATCCTCAGCGACGACCGCATCATTCTACGCGCGCAGGAAAACCAAATCTGGATGTACGGTACGCCATGGCATGGAGACGCAGGCATCGCCTCGCCGGATTCTGCGCCGCTCTCCGATATCTATCTCTTGCAGCATGGCACGAGCAACGACCGAGTTCCGCTCTCCCCAGGCCGCGCCGCAGCCGAGCTCTTTACACGCAGCTTCGTGACGCACCACTCCGCGGAAGGAATTCAGTTTACGTTGGGTTTTCTCGATCGCGTGGCGCGCGAAGTTCCATGTTCCATTTTTCAGTTTGTCCCCGATGAATCCGCTGTGGAGGCCATCTGCCGTGCGGATGCGTAAGCCCATGGTAAAGCGGAACTCCGCGCAGTTCGCCACCATCTGCGATGCGCTCCTTCATCGCGGCGCAAACGTGCGCTTCCGAGCGAACGGCCTCAGCATGCAGCCCAATATTCTCAATGAAGATGCCGTAACTATCGCTCCAGTGGAGCAGGAAAAATTGCGACGCGGCGATGTAGCCTTGACTTGTGGCAGAGACGGCTTCCGAGTTCACCGCGTAGCCGGCGCCGATACAGCGACTGGCGGTCTTGTGACGCGCGCCGATGCCGCTCAAGAAAATGACGCAACCACCGATCGCGTTCTCGGGAAGGTAATCGCCATCGAACGCAATGGCCGAACGCACTCGCTCGCGTTCCCCGGTCTAAAATATGTACACGCTGGGCGCGGCTTCCTTTATCGGTTCGCTCAAGCCGCCGCGTTGCGCACTGTAAAACTCGCGTCGGCCTCAGCGTTTTTCGCTCTGACGATTTTTTTTGCGATGCTACTGAGTGCGGCGCCTGTTTCCGGTCAAACTCTTAATATTACAGACACAGCAGCGCCCACGACCGTACCGCCCGGCGGGACAATCACCTACACCCAGGTTATGACCAGCGGCGGCGGCGCTTCGATTGCTCAGCCTCTCACCGTCACTCAAAATCTTCCGGCGAACACGACCTTCGTCTCAGCCGGAGCGGCGGGGCATCACACTTGGACCTGCGGCAACGTCGCTGGTGTAATCACCTGCTCGGACAACACCGGAAATGTCTATGGCTCCGGCAACACTACGACGTTCACAATCGTCGTCACAGTGAATGCGGCAACGGCAAATGGAACCACAATCACGGACACGGTCAATGCGAAAGGGGCTAACACGACAACGGCCACGGCCACCGCGAATGTGACCGTGCCGACACCGGATCTGTCGGTTACAAATGCCGACGCCCCCGATCCCGTCGACGTAGCCTCTAACATTACTTACACACAAGTCGTGAAGAACAACAGCACGACGATTCCGGCCAACGGCGTCACGCTCTCCGAGACCACTCCCACAAATACGACTTATCAGTCCATCACCATACCAACCGGCTGGACTTGCGGAACTCTTCCCGCCGTCGGCGGCACCGGCTCCATTGCCTGTTCGGCAACGGGAACATTTGCCGCGTCGGCGTCGTCGACATTTACGGTGGTAGTCCAGGTAAACGCCGCAGTTGCTTCCGGCACAGTCATCTCCGATACCGTAACCGTCGGCGGAACTGGCACCGATCCCACCCCGGCCAACAATACCGCCACGACTACTTCGACGGTCCAGGTTCCCGATCTTTCCGTGACCAATGCGGACGCCCCCGATCCCGTGAACGTCGCTTCCAACATCACCTACACGCAGATCGTTAAGAACAACAGCACAACGGTCCCGGCGGTAGGTGCCACCTTCTCGGAAACGACGCCAACGAACACAACCTATCAGTCCATCACGATTCCGGGCGGCTGGACTTGCCCCACTCTGCCGACCGTGGGCGGGACCGGAACTATCTCATGCACGGCTGCAACTTTTGCGGCTAATACTTCCTCGACCTTCACCGTAGTCGTCCAAGTCAACTCAGCGGTCGCTTCGGGCTCGACCATCACAGATACGGTAACCGTCGGCGAAACGGGGACGGATCCAACACCTGGGAACAACACCGCTACAACCACGACCACGGTTCAGATCCCCGACCTTTCTGTCACGAACTCTGCGTCACCCAATCCGGTAGGTCTATCTTCCAATGTCACGTTCACGCAAACGGTCACCAATAATAACGCCACTGTCCCGGCCGTCGGCGCGACGCTGACCCAGACCACGCCAGCCAACACCACTTTTCAGTCCATCACGCCACCCGCGGGGTGGACTTGCGGAACGCAGCCCGCCGTCGGCGGCACAGGCTCTATTGTGTGCACGGCGACAGGAACACTGGCCGGCGGAGCATCCTCAATCTTTTCTCTCATTGTCAATGTCAACAGCACCCTCACATCAGGAACTGTGATCACCGACTCCGTAACCGTAAGCGAAACGGGAACGGATCCGACGCCTGGCAACAACACGGCCACGGCTACCACCACTGTGCAGGTTCCGGATCTTTCTGTGACCGAGACGGTTTCGCCGAATCCCGTAGCGCCGGGTGCATCGATCACCTACACGGAAACCGCCAAGAATAACGGCACGACGGCTGCCGCCGGTGCAACCCTAACCCAGACCACGCCGGCGAACACAACCTTTCAGTCCGTCACACCGCCAGCAGGCTGGACCTGCGGAACGCAGCCAGCGATTGGCGGCACCGGTTCGATCGTCTGCACCGCAACGGGCACCTTTGCGGGCGGCGCATCCGCCATCTTCAGCGTGCTAGTCAATGTCAACGGCACAGTTGCAGCCGGCACGGTTATCACCAATTCCGTCACCGTCAGCGAAACCGGCACAGATCCGACGCCTGGCAACAACACCGCCACGATCACCACAACGGTGCAGGACGCGGATCTTTCTGTGACCGAGACGGTCGCGCCTAATCCCGTCGCGACTGGCGCAAACATCACCTACACCGAGACGGTCACAAATAATACGGCGACAGTCGGCGCGTTCGGAGCGACCCTTACGCAAAACACGCCTACAGGCACGCTCTTCCAGTCTGTTACGCCGCCCGCCGGATGGACTTGCGGCACGCAGCCTGCGGTTGGCGGCACCGGTTCTATCGTGTGTACCGCTAACGGCACTTTCGCGGGCTCAACTTCTGTCAATTTTTCAGTCGTCGTCCAGGTCAGCCCTGAAGCTGTAGTTGGCTCGACGATCACGAATTCTGTCACCGTCAGCGAAACAGGCACGGACCCGAATCTCGCCAACAATACGGCTACCGCTTCCGTGCAGGTTCAAGGCGCTGATCTTTCGATGACGCAAGTCGCATCGACTACTGCCATCGCTCCCAGCGGACAAATCACGTACACGGAAACTGTGACCAACAACGGCCCGAACGCGGCCACAGGCGCTGTCCTTTATCAGCAGACTCCGCCCAATACAACTTTTGCGTCGATGGCTCCTCCAACGGGCTGGACTTGCACGCAACCTGCGGTCAATGCCACCGGGACGGTTCTGTGCTCCGCGAGCGCCGCTGTGGCTAGCAACACAACGACGGGAACATTCGTGTTCGCTGTCAATGTCAATGCCGGAGCCGCCGCCGGAACATCCATCGTCAATTCTGCCGACGTCACCTCGCAGACGACGGACCCCTTGTCTTCCAACAATGCCACGACGACTTCCGTCCTCGTCGAACTAACGGGAGACGCCGATCTCGCTCTCTCCATGACGGCATCGCCGACACCGGTCTTCATTTCCTCTAATTTGACGTACACAATACAGGTTCAAGACCTCGGTCTGTCGAACACGACAAACGGGACTCTAACGGACACGATTCCGACCGGCACCACATTTGTGTCGGCGTCCACCACGCAAGGTTCGTGTTCTGGGACGTCCATAGTCACGTGCGCCCTGGGTGCAATTACAAGGGGAACCACCATCACGGTCGCGATTACCGTGACTGCGCCTGCCAGCCCGACGACACTTACGAACACCAGCAGTGTGACTTCGTCCACCACGGATCCTGTTCTAACCAACAATAGCGCCACGGTCCTGACCGTCGTACAGCCTCTCATTTGCGCTTCGCCTGGCCGCGATGGCATCGGCGGCACGCTTACTGGGATCGTCAACGCCTACTATCCTCCGGCAAACACCGGAGCTCTGGCGGCTGGGTCCACTTCGATTGTGCTCGGCCCTGCTGCAGCAGGCGGCGCACAAACCCCCATTGCTGCCGGCGATTTGCTCCTATTCATTCAAGCGCAGGATGCCGCGATCAACTCGACAAACACTGGCGCATACGGCGACGGTTTCCCTGGTGATCCAGCATCCGGGTGGACCAGTATCAACAACTCCGGAAATTTTGAATTCGTGACTGCAACGAGTGCAGTGGCAGTCGCCGGAGGCACCCTAAGCTTCCAAGGCACGGGAGCCAGCGGCGGACTCTTGAACACGTACACAGGCGCTGCTTACATCGCGGGAACACAAGGCCAGAGAAAGTACCAAGTCGTTCGCGTTCCGCAATACTCCTCCGCAATTCTGAGCTCCGGCCTCACGGCGATGATCTGGAATGGCGCCACTGGCGGCGTGCTGGCCATCGACGTGTCGTCGCAACTTACTCTCGGCGGCACTGTTGCTGTCGACGCTCTCGGCTTCCGCGGCGGTGGCGGGCGAATCCTTGGCGGCGGCACCGGTGCCGCCACGGACTACATCACACTCGCGACGGATGCGACCAACGGCTCCAAGGGCGAAGGCATCGCCGGCACTCCGCGCTATGTTGTGAACGGAACCATTACTGGCCCAGCGCAAGTCGCGACCGACACTACCGTCGAAGGCTTGCCGAATGGCAGCTATTCCCGTGGCGCTCCTGGCAACGCGGGCGGCGGAGCTACGGACGCGGATCCCACGGCCAATGATCAAAATAGCGGCGGCGGTGGCGGCGGAAACGGCGGTCTTGGCGGCACTGGAGGATTCGGCTGGAACAGTGCAGGCATCGTCGGAGGCTTCGGAGGAGCAGCGTTTCCCGTATCGACGAGCGCACTCGCCATGGGCGGAGGCGCTGGCGCCGGAACGACGAACAACGGCTCCTACTGGACTCCCAGCACCGATACCGGCAACAACAATTGCGGAGCGAATTGCACCGGAATTTATAGCAGCGGCGGCGCGGGCGGCGGCATCGTCATTATTCACGCAGGCTCTGTGGTTGGTGTCGGAACGATTACCTCAAACGGACAAACGGCTCTCGCGACAGAAAACGATGGTGGTGGTGGTGGCGGCGCGGGCGGAACGATTCTCGTGTTTGCCACCAGTGGCGGCCTCGGCGGTCTTACGGCCAACGCGATTGGCGGCACAGGAGGAACCACTTGGCCCGAGCAGGCGCCAGCCGCATTTCCTGGCAATCGTCACGGACCGGGCGCAGGCGGCGGTGGCGGAGTCATCCTGACTTCTGCTGCGCCGGCTGCCACTAGCGTCCTCGGCGGCAGCCCCGGTGTAACGACTCTGGCGAACGATGCGTATGGCGCAACTCCCGGACAAGCTGGCTCAGTTCTTCCAAACCTCTCGATCACGCAGACGCCGGGCACGCAGTCTGGTTCGTATTGTGCAGGCGCGGATCTTGCCGTCACTAATTCTGGCACTCCGAACCCAGTTCTTGCTGGCCCTGGACCGGGAAATGTCATCACCTACACGCAGTCCGTGACAAACAACGGGCCGTTCGATGCCGTGAACGCGGTGTTCAGCGAAACAACACCGGCAAATACGACTTTTCAATCGCTCAGCTTTCCCGGCGGCTCCGGCTGGCTCTGCGTCACCCCTGCAGTGGGAAGCGCGGGAACGATTTCGTGCACCAATCCAGACGTTGCCAACGCTGCTTCCACCACGTTTACCGTGGGAGTTGCCGTGAACACAGGCGTCGCCGTGGGAACGGTCATCACAGACGTCGATAATGCGACCGCAGGAAACAGTGACCCGAATCTTACGAACAATTCGGCGACAGTCCAGACTACTGTTGGCTCGTCCACTACTGCCGATCTCTCGATCACCAACACCGCTACTCCCAATCCCGTAATTGCCGGAAACAACATCTCCTATACCGTCGTGGTCAAGAACAACGGCGCCGCCACTGCAGGCACCGTCGCCTTCAGCGAAGCGATTCCTGTCAACACAACGTTTGTTTCCGCTACACCGACTCCGTCGTCGGGCTGGACCTGCTCGGTTGTCACCGGCACTCTCACTTGCTCGAATGCAACTCTTGCCTCCGGCGCTTCAGCATCTTTCGCCGTAGTTCTCCAGGTGACTTCGGGAACCGCATCCGGCACAGTCATCACGGACACGGCGAACGTAGCGTCGGGCACTTCGGACCCGAATCCGAACAACAACGCCGCGACCGCCATTGTCGTCGTCGCCACGTCCGGACAAGCTGATCTGAGCGTGACCAGCTCCGCCACTCCCAATCCCATCACCGGCGGCAATAACATTACTTATACCCAGACTGTCACCAACAACGGTCCGGCCACCTCCGGCACAGCTACATTCACCGATACAATTCCGACCGGTACGACTTTCGTCTCGTTCGCAGTTCCTAGCGGCTGGAACTGCGGCACTCTTCCGGCGGTTGGCAGCACCGGCGGCACAATCACCTGCACCATCAGCTCGCTCGCGGTCAACACGAGCACGCCCGTCAATTTCCCGCTCGTCGTCAAGGCGAGCCTAGGTGACACGCCTGGAACTATCATCACTAACGTTGCCAACATCAATACTCCGTGCTCGTCAGGAGGCAACGATCCGAATTGCGGCAACAATTCTGTCACCACGAGTGTAGTCGTCGCTTCGCCGTCGCAAGCCGATGTCGCTATCACGAAAACTGCCAACCCGGACCCCGTCAATCAGGGGACGAACTTGCAGTACACCTTGCAGGTTACGAACAACGGACCCGCCGCTGCACAAGGCGTCACTGTCAGTGATCCGATCCCTGCCGAAGTTGCCTATGTCTCGTCCTTTACGACTCAGGGAACATGCACCTACACCGCTTCCACAACCACGGTAAGCTGCTCTCTTGGGTCGGTCAGCGTTGGCGGACTTGTTCTTATCACCATCAACGCTAGCGCCAACACATTTAACGCCTCCACCCTTTCTACGAACACTGCGACGGTTTCGGCAACCACCGGAGACCCGAATCTCACCAACAATACTTCCTCGGTCAGTTCTACCATCGCTGCGCCCACCGCGGTCCAGTTGGCTTCCTTCCACGCCCTTCCGCGTCAGGGTGGCGGCATACTTCTTGAATGGAAGACCCGGGAAGAAATCCGGAACCTTGGTTTCAACATATTTCGTTTGGACGGCTCCGGCCGCCAACGCCTCAATCCTTCGATCATCGCCGGCTCTGCATTGCTAATTCGGGGCGGACTGCCGCAGCATGCCGCAAAGACTTACCAGTGGGTGGATCCGAACGGCACCCCGCAATCGTCATACGAGCTAGAAGACGTTGATCTGAACGGCACGCGCATGGCGCACGGGCCTGTCTCGGTCGATGTCTCGGCAACTCCAAGGTCTGGCGCAGTCTCGCAGCCTATTCTATTGACGCAATTGAATCGTGCGACCACGCAGCCCGCGTTTATCCCACGGAGAGGGCTGCCCACGCCGCGGCCGGTCATCTTGGCACCCACGGCAGGCCAAACCCCCATATCGCTAGATGGCGACGCGGCCGTAAAAATCTCCGTCCAAAACGAAGGCTGGTACCAAGTCTCGAAAGCTCAGCTCGTCGCCGCTGGGCTTGATCCCAACGCCGACGCGCACACTCTTCAGCTCTACGCCGAAGGCATCGAGCAGCCCATACTGATCCTGGGCCATCAGACCGGCGCGCTCGGTCCCAACGACAGCATCGAGTTCTACGGAACTGGCATCGATACCCCATTTTCCGATACGCGCGTCTACTGGCTCATTCGCGGCTCGCGCCCGGGCCTGCGCGTCAATTCCATTCCCGCCGTGAACGCCGGACTTTCCGAGCAGCAAAGCTTCCCATTCACTGTTGTGCTCCAGCAGCGCACCACCTATTTCGCGACTCTGCTCAACGGCGAAAATAACGACAACTTCTTCGGCGCTGCCGTGACGTCCGAGCCGGTGGATCAACAACTCACCGTCGCCCACGTCGATCCCAATTCCGGCATGCAGATTTCCGTCGATGTAACGCTGCAAGGAGCCACCGATCAACAAGGACACAGCGTGTCAGTATTCTTCAATGGCGCTTCCATCGGCGAAATGGATTTCGCGAATCTCGCAAACGTCACCAACACTTTTTCCATCGACCGCAGCTTGCTCCAGGATGGCCTCAATACCGTCACGCTAACCGCTCTGCAGGGCGACAACGACGTAAGCGTCGTGCAGTCCATCGCGCTTCACTATCCGCACACCTACGAAGCCGACGCGAATTGGCTCAAAGCCACGGCGCCAGCAGGCGGCACGCTGCACATCACCGGTTTCAGCAATCAGCAGATCCAGGTGTTTGACATCACGAATCCTCTCGCCGTCGAGCAAATTTCCGGCACGGTTCGGCAGGAAAGCGCCAGCTATGGCATCACGCTTGGCTTGCCGCAAGCGGCCGGAGAAGAACGCACTCTTCTCGTTTTTTCAGACGATCAGATTTCGCCGCCTTCCGGACTTGCTTTCCACAAACCCGCAGCGCTCGCCACACAAAACAGTGGCAGTCAGATGATCATCATCACGCACCCCGACTTTGAGTCCGCGCTCACGCCGCTGGTGCAGATGCACGAATCAAAGGGCATAAGCGTCCAGGTCGTGACGATCGACGAAGTCTTCGACGCCTTCAACTACGGCGAACGCAGTCCCTTCGCCATTCGAGCCTTCCTGCAAAGCGCCGCCTCTCAGCCTTTCCGCAAGCCGCAATATCTCTTGCTGGTCGGCGACGCTTCACTGGACCCGCGCAATTACCTCGGTCTCGGCAATTTCGACTTCGTGCCCACACGCATCATCGAAACCGCCGCCTTCAAGACCGCTACCGACGATTGGTTCAGCGATTTCAAGCAAAATGGATTTGAGACCATCGCTACGGGACGTCTCCCAGTGCGAACTGCGGCCGACGCGGCGCTCGTGGTATCCAAGATAGTGAATTACGAAAAGGGACTTGCTAGCGGCGGTTCCGGGAACCAGCAGGCTCTACTCGTTGCCGATCAAAACATCGGCGCGGATTTCACCACCGCCACGAAGTTTGCCGCAACGGATCTGCCTTCCTCACTACAAGCGACGGAGATTTTTGCCGATGGTATGGATCCGAACGCCGTCACGCAGCAAATCCTCGCTGCGCTCAACAGTGGCCCGCTTCTGGTCAACTACTCTGGCCACGGCTCCGTGGAACAATGGTCGTTCGCTGATTTTCTAGATGATACTTCCGGCGCCACTCTGACAAACGGCAACCAATTGTCTGTCTACCTTCTCATGGATTGTTTGAACGGCTTCTTTCAGGACGTTTACTCGACCAGCCTGGCCGAATCGCTCATCCTCGCGCCCAATGGCGGCGCAGTCGCTGTCTGGGCTTCGTCCGGATTCACCAATCAGCCTCCCCAGGCTTCCATGAACCAGGCGCTGCTCCAGATTCTCAAGACCAATCCATCGATGCCCATCGCCACCGCGATCGTTCAAGCCAAGTCCGGCGTCACCGACACCGATGTCCGCCGTACCTGGATCTTCTTCGGCGATCCGGCAATGCTACTGCAGGTTCCAGGTTCGAGTTCCGCGGGTCACAACCCTCCCGGGCGCGTGGGCCCGCCCATAGTGTTGCACCCTTAATTTAATTTCTGCCGCAGCTGGTGAAGCCACCCAGACAGAAGAAATTTTTCTATGAAATTTCTGTAAATAGGCAGGCTGCCTACTGCCCCGTAATCGGTAATCCCGTAAAGCGAATCCCCGCGCTGTGCACCTTGTAGCGAATGTTTATCCCCACCAGAAGCGCTGTGAGCGATTCCACAATTCGCGCATTTTCAAGTTTTCCGCCATTGAGCGCGCGCGCTCCCGGAATTTTCCCCGCAAGCTCCGAGGCGATCTGTTTAGCACGATCGTCATCGCTGCACACCAGTATGTCGCAGTCGACAGCCTCATCCTTGGAAAGAAGTTCAGCGCCAAGATTCTGAAACGCCGCCGCGAGGCTGACTCCCGCAGGCAGCAGCTCCTTGGTCTGTTCCGCTGCCGAGCCTTGCCACACACCCAGCATCCGCGTTGCCGCCCCTCCAACCGTCGCCGCCAGCGGAACGGTCGTATCGATCACCACCGTCCCGGGTTTCCAAACGCTCTTCAACTGCTTCAAAAGTCCCGCGCACCCGACAAACGGCACCGTCAGCACCACAACCTCGCACTGTGATGCCGTCGCTGCATTGTCTGCACCCGAGATTTTCGCCGAGCCTCCAATACGCGCCCCTAGTTGCGCCGCAGTCGCCTCTGCACGCTGCGCGTCCCGCGACCCAATCACAATCTCTTCACCGACCCGCGCCCAGCGGTATGCCAGGCCCGATCCTTCCGGACCCGTCCCGCCAAGAATCCCAATTTTTCTGCTCATCGCAATTCCGCTCCGCCCGGCCGATTTTCCCCACACTCTCTCTGAACTCGAAGCGAGCGCCGCTGTGGCTGCTCCCCGCCTCCGCCTCTGGTACGATGGCCTTAGCTCTTCGTGTTCATGGCGACCAACGAGAGCAAACGATACCACGCAACCCAACGGGCCATTCATGGAAACTACAGGCCAACCAGAATCCGCGGAAAGTCTCTCCGATCAGCGTATAAACGTTCCGTCCGCATCTTGCGCAGTCCTCCTGCCCATCAAGGATTTGCAAAACGCGAAGCAGCGCCTCGCAAGCGTGTTGACTCCCGATGAACGCCTTGGCCTAGCGCAAGCGATGCTGGCGGATACAACTCGTGCCCTTTGCAGCGTGCAGCGCGCGCACAAAATTTTTGTAATCACAAATTACGAGCCCGCCATCGAGATTGCCGCCAAACATGGTTGGGAAGTCCTTCGCGAAGAGCATCAAATCTCGGAGAGCGCCTCCGTCGACTTTGCCTCGCGCCTCTGCGCCGAGCGCGGAATCGCAGCTCTGCTTCGCCTCCCGCTGGATCTCCCCCTTATCCAGCCGTCCGACATTGACGAACTTCTGACCACCGAATGCGCCGCCCCGGCAGTAGTCATGGTTCCCTCCCGCGACGGCACCGGCACCAACGCGATTCTTCGTACACCACCTACACTTTTCCCGTCGCATTTCGGTCCCAACAGCTTTGCTAAGCATCGCAGCGAAGCGGAGCGAGCCGGCGCAAAAATCATCGTTCGAAGAAACGAGCGGCTGGAAATGGACGTGGACGACGAGGCAGATCTGCGAGCGCTGCTCCGTCACGATCTAACGCATACAGCGACAGGGAGGTGGCTAGAGGATAGCGGAATTGCAGCGCGCTTTAGGGCTCGCGCAATCGGGGTGTAAACAACAGACGAACAATCCTGGCGGTCTCTGTGAGTGCCGGCGAGTCCATCACCAGCTTCTCTACTTCTTTACTTCTTCACTTCGTCACCGCATTCCCGTCGCGCCCCACGCCCAGCGCATCCGCCACTCGATTGATGTAGTTGAACCACGACGCGATCAGCGTAATCTGCAAAATCCCGCGGTCGTCGAATCCCACCGCCCGCAGCTTCGCGTGATCCTCCGGCCAAACTTTCGTCGCATCCTTCGTCAATTTCACGACGTAGTCCAGCATCGTGCGGTCCTGTTCGCTGATCGGCGCCGTCCGGTAATCTTTCTTCAGCGCCTCCACCATCTCTTGATCCAACGTCACCCTACGCAGAAACTCTGCGTGAGATTCGATTCAATAGTGGCATCGGTTCGTCACCGACACCATCGTAGCGATCATTTCGTGCTGATGCCGCTTCAGCGGCAATTCCGGAGACATCAAAGCGCCAAACGTGCTGAACGCATGAAACAGCACATCGGGAAACAGCGAGTGTGAGCCCACAATGCTCTGCTCAACTCCGCCGAAAACTGCGGCTACTGGCGTCGCATATTCCGCCGGATAAAGTTTGCGCTCGTCCTCGATCGCCTTCTTGACGCCGTCGTCCTCTTCCATTCGAATCGTCTTGATCCAGGTCATCTAGGTAGCTCCACAAAAATGCTGAGACAAATTAGTCCAAGGGAAGTCTTCATTCTGGCAAACTCGCCACCTTAAAGAAAGGTGGCCGGATGCTGTGCGGGCATCCGGCCACGGGTGCTTTTGGGGTGCCTCCACGTCGCCTAAACTCGGTAAGGTGGGAAGCAATTGATTCGTTATGCGTGTTATAGCGAGCCCTCAGAAAACTAGCAATAATGCAAAACGATTAGAACGCAAACTATTTTGTAACTCCTTTACTTTCAGTGATTTCATGGGCCTTTCCGCAAGCCAAATCCTTGTACTCCTCCGTCCGCCCGCTGGGCCAATCGATGGTCACCCGCTCTATCTTTTCGCTTTTCCCAACGCCGAATGTCACCGGCAGCTCGGATTGCGACAAATAACTCGACCCTCCGTGCACCACCCGTAATTGACTTTGCCCACCGCTGAAAATTCTCACGGTTGCTCCAATCGCATCGCGATTCGATTTCGTTCCAATGAGTTGAAACCGGATGCTGCGATTTCCCGCCGTCTGGTCGTTCCGGTACAGATACGCTGGCCCGTTGTTCGTCGTCATCAACAAATCCAGATCGCCATCGCGGTCGAAGTCGCCATAAGCGAGTCCCCGCCCCACAATCGGTGTTTCAAAACCGCCGCCTATTTCTCGAGCAACGTCACGAAATTTTCCAGCCCCCCGATTCAAAAAAAGTTGTGGCGCTTGTGCATAACCCACATTGCCCCGAATGTTTCGCACCGTCTCGTCAATGTGTCCGTTTGCCACGGCCAAATCCAGCCAGCCATCCAGGTTTGCATCGAAAAAAGCGCACCCAAATCCAAGTGTGCTTCGCGAGGCGGCGCCCAACCCTGAGGCGACGGCAATATCGTCGTAAGTTCCCCCGCCGGCGGACCCCGCGGCCGTGGAATGGTACAGCCCGATCATCTCGCTATCAAAGTTCGTGATCGCAACCCCAACCTTGCCGGAATTTTCAAAATCCCCCGTATCCACTCCCATCCCCGCCCGAGCTTTTCCTTCAGTGCTGAATGCGAGACCCGCTTCAACTGCCACATCCTTGAATTTTCCGTTTCGCAAATTCTTGTAGAGTTTGTTCGCTTGCGTGTCGTTGGCCACCAGCAGGTCTGGCCAGCCGTCCTGGTCGTAATCAAACATGGCCACGCCCAGCGATTTCGAGCTGCTGTCGAAAATCCCGCTCGAAGCCGTTACGTCCTCAAACGTGCCATTTCCCCGATTATGGAAAAGCCAGCAGGTGTCCCCGCGATACGCCTCTGGCGTGCAGTACGATTTGTGCGTCCCATCCAGGCTGCAAAAAACATCGTGTTCCGGCGACCAGCGGACATAGTTGCAGACAAAAAGATCAAGCAGTCCATCGCGGTCGTAATCGAACCAGAGGGCCGACGTGCTCAAGGCTTGCCGGCCCAGCAAACCGCTCGCTTTCGTCACGTCCGCGAACGTGCCTTTGCCGGTGTTGCGAAAAAGCCTGCTCTGACCTACACAACTTATAAAAATATCGGGAAAACCGTCATTGTCGTAATCGCCTGCGGCCACTCCCATTCCGTATAGCTCAATATCGAGTCCCGCTGCTTTGGTCACGTCACTGAACGTCCCGTTGCGGTTGTTTCGGTAAAGTTTCAGCGTCGAGCGCTGTTTCGGGTGGCCCGGCCAGTCCATGCCGTTGACCAATAAAATGTCTTGCCAGCCATCGCGGTCGTAATCAAGAAAGGCGCAGCCCGATCCCAGTGTCTCCGGCAAAAGTTTTCCGCCGTACGCCCCGCTATTATGTTGAAACTGAATCCCGGCCGCAGCGGTTACATTCGTGAGATGAAAACTGGGATCTCTGCCCGTTTGCGCAAATATCTGCGCCGGAGAAATCGCCGCCCCGATCCCCGCCGCGCAACCGCTATATAGGAAATCGCGCCGCCTCAAGGCAGATTCACCAGGCCATTTCGGATCGCGTAAACCACCAGCTCTGCCGTCTTGTGAATTCCCAGCGTATCCATGATGTTCGCCCGGTGCACAGACACTGTATTCGCGCTGAGATTCAGCTCCGCGGCAATCTCCTTGTTGGATTTTCCGGCTACGATGCGCTGCAGCACTTCGAGTTCTCGCGGTGTGAGCCCGCCCTCGCGCTCGCCCTTCAGCGCCGCCGGACGCGCCACTTGCGGATCCAAAACTTGTTCGCCTTTCGCCACTCGCTTGACCGCATTCGCCAAATCGAGATCCATCGCGTTTTTCAGAATATATCCGCGCGCTCCCGCGTCCAGCGCCTGCCGTACCAGCGTATCTTCCGAATGCATGCTCAACATCAAAATCGCCGCTTCCGGCCGGGCCGCCAGAATTTTACGTGTTGCTTCCAAGCCATTCATCCCCGGCAACGCACAGTCCATCACAATCACTGCCGGCCGTTCTTTCGCCGCCAGACGCACCGCTTCTTCTCCTGTGCTCGCTTCGCCCACAACTTCGATCTCCGCGTCATCTTCCAGAATGCGCCGGAATCCGTGCCGTACGAGTGCGTGATCGTCTACCAACAAAACTCGCACCTTATCCGGCATGTGTTTCGGCCTTTTCCTTCGGCACTCGCAGTCGCACTATAGTTCCTCCGCCCATCACTCCCTCGATCGTCAGCGTCCCGCCGATCAGCTCCGCGCGTTCCCGCATTGCAATCAAGCCGATCCCTCGGCCATTTTTTGCCGGCGCCATTCCTCGTCCATTGTCCGTCACTTCCAGCTCCAGCGCTTCCGCGCTAAACTTTAGGCGAACCCAGGCCACCTTCGCGAACGAGTGCCGGCTCACATTATTCAAGGCTTCCTGTAAAATTCGATAGACGTGTACGCTTGCCGCGCTTTCCAAAGCGAATGGCTCCCCCGATTTTTCGTAGCGCACCTTCAATCCCGTTTGCCGCTCCACTGTTGGAATATACCAGTCCAGCGTGCTCACCAGTCCGGCTTCTTCGAGCAGCACCGGATGCAGCGCTTGCGATAGGCTGCGGATATTATCCAGCGTCGATTGTGCGATCTCGCGCACCTCCTGCACGTCTTCCCGCACTTTCGAGCCAGGCGGCAACTGGTTGCCCGCCCGGCCCAGCAGCGATCCGATGGCCGTCAGCACCTGTCCAAATTCATCGTGCAATTCGCGCGAAATGTGCCGTAGCGTGGACTCTTGCGTTGAAATCAGTTTTTGCGCCAATTCGCTGCGCTGCTCCGAAAGCGCCGCCAATCGCGCGAAAATAATCCGGTTCGTGCGAATCAGATACAAGCTCGTCAGCACAATTGTAATCAGCGTAGCGCCCAGAAACAGATAAAGTTGTCGTTGCACCCCGTCGTAAATCTGCGCAATGCGCCCCGCTGCTTGCTCTTCGCCCTCATTGTTTTGCACTAGCAAACGCGAGACGGCGGTACTCAGCGACTCCTGCCGGGCCTGCAGCGTAAACCGGATTTGCTCGCGAGCTTCCTGCTCTTTGCCAGCCGCTGCCAACGCAAACATGCGATGCACCGCGTCCCAGAATTGCGCTACCGACTGCGTGAGATAATTTCGCTGCTCCTCCGTGCGATTCGTACCGGCCAGCTTCTCTTCGAGGTGCAGCGCCACATCCAGATCTTCGCGCATCCGTTCGAACTGCGCCGACCACGCCGTCAGCGGATAAGGCTCGCTGGCGTCCAGCATGTCCCGCATCGCCAGCCCAACCGAATTCAAATCGTTCTGCACTCGCAAAAGCTGCAGAGAATCTCGGCGATTCCGATCGACCATTTCGCTCTGCAATTTTCGCAAACCGGAGAGCTGCACCGTCATGTAAAACGAATACGCCACCACGGCGGCAAGCGTGATGATCAGTCCGAGGAGAAGCCCCGTTGTCGGTGAGCGCTGCGCAGGCGTTGGCACGAAAAGAGGATACCTCAGGCCGCCGCTTGGCGCCGCACGAGGAGCAGCAGAAAAACCATCGCAACCGCGGAGAAAAGCGGTACTAGCAAACCGGCGCGCAATCCACCCGCATGTGCGGAAACGAAGCCCACGAACCACGGAGCGACAGCGGACCCGATAGATGACATGGAAAACATCAGCCCGCCGAGACGCACCGCTCGTGCTCCGTACCACCGCGAAAGCCATGTAACGTAAATAGGAAAGACTGCCGCGCAGCCTAGACCGGCGACGGCTGCGCTAGCGAAAGCGATGTATTGTGTAGGTGCGAGCACGAACACCGTAGTTGCGATGATCACCATCGTCAGCGCCGCAATCACCAAGCGATATTCACGGACACGTGCAAGAACAAAGGGCGCGAACGCCCGGCCGGACAAAAGTCCGCCATAGAAAAACATAGGCGCCAGTGTGGAAATGCCTTCTCCGCCGCCGGGGAGCCGCTTTGCATACGCAGCTGCCCAGCTTCCGAGGCTGACTTCCACTCCCACGTACAAGAAAAACAGCGCGGCGAGCGTCAGTGTCGTCACCAAGCCTGGGCTAATCAGCGGTGCAGTCGTCGGAGAATCAGAAGCGGCATGCTTTGCTTCGGGAAATTTTGCAAAGAGAAATGAAAATGCCAATAAGCCGCCAACTCCCGCGAAGAAGTAGAGAAATGTCGGGAGAAAGCCGTTTTTCAGGGCGAGCAAGACCAGCGGAGAGCAGGAAACGGCTCCTGCTCCCCACGCGAAATTTACCAGGCTTACCAGTGAAGCGCTTCGCGCTCCGCCAATTTCAGCGACTGCAAGATTTGTGGGAGGCACTACCAGCCCATAGCCAATTCCCAGAGCCCCAAGCGCGAGCTGGAGGACGGCCATCGAGGAAGTATTGATCGAAGCGAGGCCCGCGCCGATCATCAGATAACCGAGAACAAGAGAAGTGCGCGTTCCGAAATAATGCGTAATCAGGCTAGACAGCCAGACTCCCGCAAGGGATCCGGAAAACTCGACGGCCAACAAAAAGCCAGCTTGCGAATCGCTCAGCGCCCAGCGCGCTATAAACTGCGGCATCAGCGGCCCTGTCAGCGTGATCTCGAGACCGGTCAGGACGAATCCGGCAAAAAGCAGCACTAGCAAATAGCGCTGGCGGGCTGCAGCGTTGATGGCGATGGCTTGCGTGGTCACGGGTTATCAACCATTTTGCAGGACTACGGCGCCGCGAGCAACCCGGCGTTTTTTGTTACCTTCTTTCGCTACCGCAAAATGTAATCTGTCCTGTTCAAACTCGATCTTTCCAATCCACGAGCCTTTTTCTTGCGTTTTGAAAGACTAGTCGCTCGCTTTAATGATGCGATAGTATGAAGCGCTTTTTAAGTGCTTCTATAGCCGCTCTAAGGGTGCTTTAGTGATCGGTTTTGGATGCTTTCATGATTGATGTTGGACTCATTGGATTTGGACTTGCCGGCCGCGCCTTTCACGCGCAGGTGATTCGCGCGGTACCCGGATTGCGGCTGGCCGCGATTTTGCAGCGCAGCGGCAATGAAGCTGCCGAGCAATATCCCGATGTCCGCATCGTCCGCACGCTGGATGAACTGTTAGCTATTAAAGAAATTCGCCTCGTCGTCATCGCCACGCCGAATGATTCGCACTTCCCGCTAGCCTATCAATGTCTAGCTGCCGGACGCGATGTGCTCGTCGATAAGCCGTTTACAACGACGCTCGAAGAAGCAATTTCGCTCGTCGAGTTTTCCAAGAAACAGGGCCGCCTACTCACGGTCTATCAGAACCGCCGCTGCGACGGCGATTTTCAGGCCGTCGCGAAGCTCGTTGCGAGCGGCCTACTTGGACGCATTGTCCGCTTTGAGTCAAATTACGACCGCTTTCGCCCACAACTGAAACCGAATGCCTGGCGCGAACGCTCCGGCCCTGGCACTGGCATCCTCTTTGATATTGCGCCACACCTCATCGATCACGCGCTCTTGCTGTTCGGCATGCCGCAGGCGCTTACGGCCGATATTCGTATGGATCGCGAAGGCGCTGTCGCAGATGATGCATTCGACCTTGCGTTTCACTATCCCGTCGGATTACGCGCCGACTTACGATCCTCAATTCTTGCCGCCGCGACTCGTCCCCGTTTCCTCCTCCATGGTACGCAAGGCGCGTTCGTCAAACAGTCTTTCGATCCGCAAGAAAATAATTTGCGATACGGTCAAGTCCCTGTAGATGGCGCCTGGGGCGCGGAGCCAGAAGAAAATTGGGGGTTGCTGACACTCTCTGAGAATGGCGCGCTCACCCAGCGCCGCGTTCCCTCCGCCAATTGCGACTACCGCGACTTTTACGCCAATTTGCGCGACGCAATCCTTGGCAAGGCAGAGCTAGCCGTGAGCACGGACTGGGCGCTCAACGTAATGCGCCTGCTCGAATTGGCGCGCCAGAGCAGCAATGAACGACGTACCGTTTCCGTTCCGGTAACAATTTGAGCAGTCCTCGCGAGCGCTACCCGCATGGTGCTCGCTGCGACAACTGGATTTACGCAAGGGGCCAATTTCCAAAGGTAAAGGACGGCTCTCGCGTATAATTGAATTTCGTGCGAAAGTCGTGCAAGCGGGAGGAACGCTGAAGTGGCTTCCGTCATTGATCTAGCACCCTCGATACTGTCCGCCAACTTTGCGCAATTAGGCGCCGACGCGAAAGCCGCGCTCGCAGGCGGTGGCACGGTTTTGCACCTGGACGTGATGGACGGACACTTTGTACCGAACATCACCATCGGCCCGCCTGTCGTTGCTTCGCTCCGCAAGACCATTCCGGATGCGACGTTCGATTGTCATTTGATGATTGAAAATCCGGACGAGTTTATTCCCGCCTTTGCGGAGGCCGGCGCGAACTGGATCTCTGTTCATCAGGAAGCCTGTGTTCATCTGGACCGCACGCTCCACCTGATTGAGTCGCATGGATGCAAGCCTGGCGTAGTGATCAATCCAGCGACTCCGGTGTACATGCTCGACGAAGTGCTCGAGATCGTGCATCACGTTTTGATTATGTCCGTGAATCCTGGGTTCGGCGCCCAACATTTCATTCCCAACTCGCTCAAGAAAGTGGAAACCCTCGCGCGCATTCGCGAGTCCCGCGGGCTGGAATTTCGCATCGAAATCGACGGCGGCGTTGCCCTCGATACTGTTGGAGATATCGTTCGCGCTGGGGCGGAAATTCTAGTGGCCGGCAACGCCGTGTTTGCCAAAGGCGACATTCGCGAAAACGCTCGCAAACTGCTGGAAGCGGCGCGCGCGGCTACCTCGGTCAAAGCGCGTAAGCGGCGAATCGTTAGCGTTTGATGATCCGCGTTACCTACACTTGCCGGTGTAGATGGAATGATCCCTCTTGCGCTCCGCGAATGTGCTGCTCCCAAGCCGCTACTGTTCCTGATAATTCCACGTTAAGCCGCCATCTACGACGAACGTTGTTCCGGTGACGTAGCTCGATTCTTCTGAAGCCAGGAAAGCGGCGATCGACGCTACGTCTTCCGGTTTTCCGAGGCGGCGCAGAGGGATATTTTCCAGAAGACTTTTCAGTTTCACCGGATCGTTGAGCAGAGTTTTGTTGATGGGCGTTTCGATTGCGCCGGGGGCGATGTTGTTGATGGTGATGCCGAGAGGAGCAAGCTCGATCGAGAGGTTGCGCGTGATCATTTTCAGGCCGCCCTTGCTGGCGCAATAGGAAGAAAAATGCGGGAAGGGAAGCTCTTCGTGGACAGAGCTGATGTTGATGATTTTTCCAGGGCGCTTGGCCTGCATCAGGTAACGGACCATCGCTTGCGTGACGAAAAAGAGGCCCTTCAAATTTACGTTGAGCACGAAGTCGTAATCCGCTTCGGTGACATCCCAAAAATTGGCACGTTTTTCGACGCCGGCGTTGTTCACCAAAATGTCCAGCTCGCCAAGCTGCGAGACAGTCTCGGAGATGAAACGCTGGCCGTCGGCAAGCTTCGAGACGTCTGCCTGGACGGCTACCGCTTTTCCGCCGCCGCTTCGCAGCCCCTCGACGACGCGTTCTGTACCCGGTTTGTCCGAGAGGTAGCAGATCGAAACTGCCGCGCCCTCCTGAATGAACCGTTCGGCGATTCCTAAGCCGATTCCCTGATTGCCACCAGTGATGGCCGCTACCTTACCTTCCAAGCGTTTTGACACGAGTAACTCCTTTACTCTCGAGAGGACAATTCCAAATCGGAACGCCGACAAGAGTAACACTTGGATGTCTCGGCCCTATTTCGGGTGTAGAGGAAAAAGCAAATGCTGGGGCCCTTCCATGATTTTTTTGATAGGTGGGGATCAGTTGGGGCGGAAGTAGGCTTCGACTACCAGGTTTAGTGCGGATTCGAGGCTAACGCCGGCGGTGATGAGCGGCTTGACCCAGAGATTGTGGAACCGCTCGGGGTGGTTTTCGGACTCTGTGAACAGATGGTCCAGCGCTTCGAGCTGCCAGCGGCGCTCGAGGTCTTCGCGGTGAAGGCGTTCGCGAAACTCTTCAACCCTGGTCAAGGTCTGTTTGTCGTTCGTCTTGTTGCTCATCGCTTGAAACCTTCCATTATTTGATTCTTGAGACTCTTTCCCGGGTACGCGGTCGTTACACGTTTGTTTCCTAGCAAGAACTAAGCCAAAGGGATGGTGTGCGGTTGACGTTCGGTTATTTCTCGTGCTGGATTCCGCTTCCGGACCAGTGCTGACCATTTCTGGCCAGCACCGGCAGACGGAAGGGAGGCAGTTAGTCCAGAGACCTATGGTTAGCCAGCGATGAAGAGCGTTCTGCCCTCTCGGTTTACGAGGAGCAGAGGCTCGGTACCGCTCTTGCGAATGGCGCTCTGGAACTCAGAGACGTTGCTGACGGGCTGATGGTTGACTTCCTGAATGACGTCGCCCTTTTGCAGACCGGAGTCAGCCATTTTGCTGGCGGGGTCGATATTGGTGACGACGACGCCTTTGGTCGTTGTGGGAATATTCAGTTCCTGAGCGATGTGCGCGTTTAGGTTGGTGACTTCGACGCCTTCCAGCGCCTTGTTACCGTCTTCTTGGTCGTCATTCGAATCGGCCTTGGCGGATTCCGTCGGCATTTCGGCCAGTTTTACGGTGGCGTCGCGTTCCGTTCCGTTTCGGAACGTTTTGAGCTTGAGTTCAGTGCCTGGCTGCATCATGGAGATGCTCATGCGGAGTTGGTTGCTGTCGGTGACGGGCTTGCCGTTGACCTCGAGAATGATGTCGCCCGTCTTGATGCCCGCCTCAGACGCGGGGCTGTTGGGAGTGACATCGCCGACGACGATTCCTTCGGATTGTTTTTGGCCAAACGCTTTAGCCATCGCGGGAGTTACGTCCTGCGGATAGACTCCCAAATAAGCGCGCGTAACGTGGCCGTTCTTCAGGACCTGGTCCATAACCTGGCGAGCAAGATTAGCCGGGATGGCAAAGCCGATACCCTGGCTGCCTCCGGAACCGTGGGAGATGATAGCGGTGTTGATGCCAACGAGTTCGCCACGGTCATTGATGAGCGCGCCGCCGGAATTGCCTGGATTGATCGGAGCGTCGGTTTGTAGGAAGTCTTCGTAGGCTTCGATGCCGAGGCCGCCCCGGCCAGTGGCGCTGATGATGCCCTTGGTGACGGTTTGTCCCACGCCGAAAGGATTGCCAATGGCCAGAGCGACGTCGCCAACCTGGACTTTGGAGGAGTCGCCGATGGTGATGGGAGAGAGACTCTTGGCGTCAATTTTGAGGATGGCGACGTCCGTCTTCGGATCGGCGCCGACGATGTGCGCCTGGAACTCGCGCTTGTCGGAGAGCGTGACGCGAACGTCAGTTGCGCCATCGATGACGTGATTGTTCGTTAGGATATAGCCCTCGGGGCTGACGATAACGCCGGAGCCGAGCGCCTTCTCGCGGGAGTCCTTGGGAGCCCGGGACCCACCGTCGCCGTCCTGTCCAAAGAACTGACGGAACATTGGATCCATGGGCATTTCTTCCGCGGATTCTCGGCGATTGTGGACGATTTTCGAGGAAGAAACGTTAACGACGGATGGCAAGATTTGTTTAACGAGGGGAGCGTAGCTGCTTTTGCTCGGCCCTTCGCTGGGATCCGCCAGTTTTAAAGTGGCAGGGGGATTAGAGGATAGTGCTTTTTCCGTAGCGTGGCCCAGGCCTAAGCCTGCCACGCCCAACAGAAAACCAAGTGTAAGAGCTGCCGGTCTCGACCTGAGCAGGGACGTCCGTGAATTCATTTTTCTCTCCTGTATCAAATGCGATTCGCTGCAACCGACCCGTCGGTGGTAGCCGCGGTCTTCAGTGCCACTTAATCAGACGCCTTCAGGCAGGTGGCTGATTCTCCCTGCCAGCCGGGATATTGGGGACTGCGATTGGGTAGGGAGAGAATCAGGTTTTGGGGAAAGGACAGCACGGAGAGGTCGTATCTAACACATATGATTAGGCTTAGGAGATGATGCCCCTGCGTACTGCGAAAAGGATCAGCTCCGGAATGCCCCGCAGATTCAGCTTTTCCATGATGTTGGAGCGATGAGTTTCAACCGTGTAGACGCTGAGATTCAGCAGGTTGGCGACGTCCTTATTGGATTTGCCTTCGGCAACAAGTTGCAGGATTTCGCGTTCGCGCGGGGTGAGCAAGTCGTAGGCATCTTCGGCGCCGCTGCGTTTGAGCTTGCGGACGTAGTCGTCTAGCAGGACTTTGCTGACGGCGGGGCTGAAGAACGATTTGCCGTCGGCGACGGCATGGACGGCCTTGATGAGATCAGATTCGGCGGAATCTTTCAGGAGATAGCCCTTGGCGCCGGCTTTCAAGGCGCGCAGGACGTAACTCTCATCCGAATGCATGCTAAGCATGACGGCGGAGATTTGCGGATTAGCTTGCGTGATTTGGAGGGCAGCTTCGATGCCATTGAGATTGGGCATGCCGATGTCCATGACGACTACGTCGGGTTTCAGGGATATTGCCAAGGCGACAGCCTCGCGACCGTCGTTAGCTTCGCCGACCACTAAGAGATCGGGCTGCTGCTCGACGAGGAGGCGCAGGCCGCCGCGCATGAGCTTGTGATCGTCGGCGAGAAGGAGGCGGATTTTTCTCATGATTGAGTCATGGGCGGCTTGCGGGCGAATCCACATGGTGCAGCGGCAGTTCTGCTTTGACCGTGGCGCCCTTACCAGAGGCTGATTCGATCGTGAAGTTGCCGCCGAGCCGGCGGACGCGCTCCTCCATGCCGAGGATTCCCATGCCGCGCTGGCGTTTGGGATCGAAGCCGTGGCCATCATCGGTAACTTCGATCGTGATTTTGTCCGAGCCTTGCGCGACGGCGACCTTCGCATTCTTGGCAGAGGCGTGCGTGGCGGCATTGCTGAGAGCTTCTTGCACGAGGCGGTAGATCGTGACTTTCATTTCATCGCCCAGACCTTCAGAGACGTTTTCTGAGTGAACTTCCACTTCCATATCGCTGCGGCGCGAAATTTCGCGGGCTTGCCATTCGAGGGCGGGGATGAGGCCGAGATCGTCGAGCATCGGAGGTCGAAGCAGGAGCGCGATGTCGCGGATGGATTTGACCGCGGTTTCGGCAACGGATTTTATATGCGAGATTTGAGCTTGCGTGACTTTGTCATCGGGCGGGACGAGTTTGGAAAGCTGGCCGACTTCGACCAAGAGCGCGCCAAGGGACTGGCCAACTTCGTCGTGAAGTTCGCGGGAGATGGAGCGGCGCTCTTCTTCTTGAGCTTCCACGAGGCGCGCGGATAATCCTTCGAGTTCGAGGCGGCTCTGGGCGAGCGCTTGATAGCGCTGGCGAGCCTGGCGCTCGAGGCGGAGGATGTACCAGCCGCAAATCAGCGACATCAAGACTCCGGCGATTAAGGCGAGAGAGACCAGCCAGATGAGCCGGGATTCCAACAATTGAAAACGTGTGGCGACGGCGAGATTTTCGAGGGCGAGCTTGCGTTCGTTGAGCGAGGAAACTTGCGACGAGAGTTCAAAGATACGCGTGCGCCAAGGGATGAGTTGCTGGCCGATGAATTGGTAGGCGCGCTGGCGGCGAAGATCAGAACGCCAAGCCAGGACGATGGCGCAGGAGTCTTCTTCCTCCTGAAGCTGCTGCTGCATCGCTGTGAGCAGGAGCTGCTCATCGGGATCGCGGTCGGCGGGGAAGCTGAGTAAAGCGGAGCGGACCGCCGCCATCTTGTTGGCTACGTCGGAGGGCTCAGGCCCCGACGTTTGTAATTGATCCTGAAGCACGAATCGCTCGATTTGGTCGTCATAGACGCGGACGGAAACGACGATGGTGCCGAGAGCGCGATTGCGGGCGGTGAAGCGGCTCGTGACTTCCTGGGAGGCGCGATCTAGATGGCGAAGGGAGAAAAGAGCATCGATGCCCGCACCGATGAGGAGTGCTAGGAGCCAGGTGAAAGAGAGAAGAAGGAGGCGACGGACTTTTTTCGAGTGCTCGCTCGATTGCAAGTCGGGGGCGCTCGTTGTTGCTGCGGCGTTTCTGGAAGTAACCGGCACATCCTAAAGAATAAGGCAAAGCTCGGAGAAAAGCGCGGGGCTAAAGCCCCGCATCCACAAGGCCGCTTGCGCGGCCTTGCGCAGGGACGGGTGAATCAGGCGACGGTCACGTCGGGGCTGAGGTAGACGTCCTGGATGGTGTTGAGGAGTTGGACGCCTTCAGCCATAGGGCGCTGGAAGGCTTTGCGGCCGGAGATCAGGCCGGTGCCGCCGGCGCGCTTGTTGATCACGGCGGTGGTGACGGCTTCCTCGAAATCGTTGGCACCGGAGGCGCCGCCGCTGTTGATCATGCCAGAGCGGCCCATGAAGCAGTTGGCCACCTGGTAGCGGCAGAGGTCAATGGGATGATCGCTGGCGAGATCGGTGTAAATGCGCTTGTCGAATTTGCCGTAGCTGGAATCTCCCATATTGAGGGCCATGTAGCCGCCGTTATTTTCGGCCATTTTTTGCTTGATGATGTCAGCTTGGATAGTGACGCCGAGATGATTGGCCTGGCCGGTGAGGTCGGCGGAGAGATGATAATCCTTGTCCTTCTTGAAGGCGTTGTTGCGGAGGTAGCACCACAGAACGGTGGCCATGCCAAGTTCGTGAGCGTGGGCGAAGGCCTGGCTGATTTCGACAATTTGGCGCGTGCTTTGGTCGGAGCCGAAATAGATCGTGGCGCCGACGGCGGCTGCGCCCATGTTCCAGGCTTCCTGCACGGTGCCGAAGAGAACCTGGTCGGCGCGATTCGGGTAGGTCAGCAGCTCGTTGTGATTAATCTTAACGATGAAAGGAATTCTGTGGGCGTACTTGCGCGAGACGGCGCCGAGGACGCCGAACGTGGAAGCGACGGCGTTGCAGCCGCCTTCGATGGCGAGCTTGACGATATTCTCGGCGTCGAAATAATCGGGATTCTTCGCAAAGCTCGCGCCAGCGGAATGTTCGATGCCCTGATCGACGGGAAGGATTGAAAGATAACCGGTACCGTGTAGACGGCCGTGATGGAACATGCGCTGGAGATTGGTGAGAACCCGGCTGCTGCGGTCGGAAATCGTCCAGACGCGGTCAATGAAATCCGGGCCGGGAAGATGCAGGCGCTCCTTCGAAATTTTTGGCGTTTTGTATCCCAGAAAATATTCAGCTTTTGCACCGAGATACGTTTCAATGTTTCCTGTGCTGGTCGTGGTTGCCATATGGCTCTCCTGAGTTATTCGCGAATTGCCCGCGTGAGCATGCTTCCGGCGGCGGAATCCACCAGCCAAAGCAAAGTGCCGTTTACTGGTTGAATCAACTGAGCCGGCAACTGATCCGGCTCATAAAAGCGTTCCAGGACCGCGGTCAAGGCCGGGGCTTTGTCCGCGCCCGTCACCATGAAGATGATGTTGGCGGCGTTGTTGACGGCCGGGGCTGTCAGCGTTATGCGGTCCATCAATACTTTTCCTACCCAATTATGCACTGCAATGCGGCGATTTTCGCGCAGCGCTTTTGTTCCCGGAAAAATCGAGAGCGTGTGCCCTTCGCTGCCCATGCCGAGCAACACTAAGTCAAAACGCGGAAACTGCCCTTCGCTCAATTTGAAGTACGTCCGAAGTGCTTGGTCGTACTCCTTGGCGGCATCCTCAGCCGCCGGAAACTCGCCTTTGATCCGGCTGACCTGCTCCGGGTTCAAAGGCGACTTTGCGAACATCGTTTCCCTCGCCATGCAAAAGTTGCTTTGCGGATCGTCCGGTCCTACATGGCGCTCATCGCCGAAGAACACATGCATTTTATCCCAAGGCACTTGCGAGCGGAGTTCGGGATCCTCTACAAGAAGGCTGTAAAGAATTTTGGGCGTGGAACCGCCCGCCAGCGCTACATGGAACGAACCTTTTTCCTTAACCGCGGCCATGGCGATTTCCACAAATCTTTGCGCGCAGCGTTTCGCGATGGCCGCGCCATCGGGCAAGACCCGAACTTCGGTGTTCGCTTGATAGTCGATCATGAGCCCAGTCGTCCCCGCGCTACTTCGTCATCGTTCCAGGACCCTTCAGATTTTCTGTTGCGGTCGCGGAACTCTTCGCGTCTTCCTCTTCCTCGCCAATCCTGCGCCATGCTCGGCCGTCGCGGGCCATTAGGTCCTCGGCTTCTTTTGGTCCCCAAGAGCCTGAAGCGTAATTTGGGAAACCGCGAGCGGGCAGTGCCTTCCAAACGTCAATGATTGGTTCGATGGCGGCCCAGCCGGCTTCGACCATATCCGCGCGCTGGAAAAGAGTGGCGTCGCCCATCATGCAGTCATAAAGAAGGCGTTCATAACCCGTGCTGTGCGATTTGCCAAAATCGCGAGCGTAATCGAAGTCCATGTTCACAAGACCGAGTTTCATGACCGAGCCGGGAACCTTGGCAGCAAAGCGCCAGGAAATGCCCTCATCGGGCTGAATGTGAATGACCATGCGATTGGTGCGCGGGTCTTTGATAGGAGTCTTTCGAAATAGCATGAATGGCGTTCTGCGAAATTGGATGGCGATTTCCGTGACGCGCTTGGCGAGACGCTTTCCGGTGCGGAGGTAAAAAGGCACGTCAGCCCAGCGCCAATTATCGATTTTCAGTTTCAGCGCGACGAAAGTTTCCGTGTTCGAATCTGGCGCGACGTTTGGCTCGTTCCGGTAGGCGGGAACCTTTTGGCCTTCTTCCGTGCCTTCCCCATACTGCCCACGAACCGCGTTTTGCAAAACGTCCTCGGGCGTAAGCACTTGCAGGGCGTGCAGGATTTCGGCTTGTTTGTCGCGTACGGCGTCTGCTTCGAACGAGATGGGCGGTTCCATGGCCGTAAGAGTGAGAAGTTGGAAAAGGTGGTTGGGGACCATGTCCTTGAGGGCCCCGGCGGTTTCGTAAAAGGCGCCCCGATGCTCGACGCCGACGGACTCAGCGGCGGTGATTTGCACGTGATCGATGTAGGTGCGGTTCCACAACGGCTCGATCATGCTGTTGGCGAAACGGAACACCATCAGGTTCTGGACGGTCTCCTTGCCGAGGTAGTGGTCGATGCGGAAAATCTGTTTTTCGGTGAGGATTTGCTTCAGTTCTTTGTTCAATTGCTGCGCGGACGGGAGATCGTGACCGAATGGTTTTTCCACGATCACACGCGTCCACTTGCCGTTTTCTTCCTTGGTAAGGCCGATTTCACCTAGCTTTTGGACGATCAACGAGAAGAAGCTAAAGGACACGGCCAGATAGTGGAAGAGATTGCCCTGTGTGCCATGGTTTTTATCCGCTTCCTGGATCTGATCTTTAAGGCGCAGATAGGCTGCAGGGTCTTTGAAATCGCCCTGCACGTAATAGATGCGATCGAGAAACCATTGCCATAACTTAGGATCCACGGGTTGCTCTTCGAACTTTGAAATCTCTTCGTCGAGCATTGCGCGGAAGGACTCGGTGTTCATCTGATCGAACGCGAACCCCACAATGGCGAACTGTTCAGAGAGGAGACCTTCCTGTTTGAGATTGATCAGAGCGGGGATGAGCTTGCGCTTCGTGAGATCTCCGCTGGCGCCGAAAATTACCATCACGCAAGGGGATCCGATGGGAGCAACGTCGGGTTGAGTAGCGTTCATTCCATTCGTCCTGTCTCAATCGGCCAGATGGCCGGAGAAAATAGAAATTGTTTAGTGTCCGGATTTTTTCTCGATGTGGCCGCCAAACTGAAAGCGCATTGCGGAGAGAACCTTGGCGGCGAAATCATCTTCACCGCGCGATGTGAACCGCTCGAAGAGAGACGCCGTAAGGACTGGCGCGGGTGCGGTGGATTCGATGGCTGCGAGAATAGTCCAACGGCCCTCGCCGGAATCCGAGACGCGGCCCGAAAAACGTTCAAGCGTTGGCTGCTCCAAGAGAGAGATGGCGGTGAGATCGAGCAGCCAGGAAGCGACCACGCTGCCACGGCGCCAGACTTCGGTGATATCGGCGAGGTTGAAATCGTACTGATAGTGTTCGGGATTGCGAAGCGGTGTAGTTTCCGCGTCATTTTCTCGCTGCGTCTTTCCAGCGTTGGCGTGCTTCAGAATATTCAGGCCTTCGGCGTAGGCGGCCATCAACCCATATTCGATTCCGTTGTGGACCATTTTGACGAAATGGCCAGCTCCCGATGGGCCGCAATGGAGATAACCCTCCTCCGAAGTTCCGCCGGCCTTTTCGCGGCCAGGAGTGCGATCGACGTTGCCGCGGCCCGGTGCCAGCGTCTTAAAAATCGGATCGAGATGTTTCACGATGTCCAGTTCACCGCCGATCATCTGGCAGTAGCCGCGATCAAGGCCCCAGACGCCGCCGCTGGTGCCAACATCGCAATAATGAATGCCCCGGCCCGAGAGTTCTTTGGCTCGGCGGATATCGTCAATGTAGTAGGAATTTCCGCCGTCGATGACGATGTCGCCCACATCCAGCTTGCTCGTGAGTTCGTGCAGTGTGGCATCCACCACCGCTGCCGGAACCATGAGCCACACAGCGCGAGGCTTTTGCAGTTTCTTGACGAAATCGTCGAGCGAGTCGGCCCCCGTCGCGCCTTCACCCGCGAGCTGTTTCACGGAGTCCGCGCTGCGGTCGTATACGACGCAAGTGTGGCCGTTCTTTTGTAAGCGCCTGACCATGTTGGCGCCCATTCTTCCCAGCCCGATCATGCCAAGTTGCATCGCCATTGCTCCTGTGCCCTAGTTTTGTAACCCTTCACTCAATTCTACCGAATTTTTACGCGAGCGCTTGATGAACAGCGTCCGTCAGCGTCGCCAGACCCGCAGCGACATCCTTGCCGAGATGCACCCGCAACGCGCGCCTGCCGCGCTCCGCCAGCACGGCAAAGTCGCCGCGCGCCTGCGCTGATTTTACGACGCCAAAAGTATACTTCTGAGCCGGAACCAGAATGTCCATCGCGTCGTCGCAAGTAATCTGCAGAAAAACGCCGGAGTTGGGTCCGCCTTTGTACGCTTGTCCGGTGGAATGAAGGAAACGCGGACCGAATCCCAGTACGGTCGCGACTCTCTTGTTGTCGCGCACAGCAAGGCGAATCGCTTGGAGCGCCTCATCATGCGCGTCGTTCATGGTGATGTAGCCGAGCACCGCGAAATAATCTCCTTCGCCGATGCGAGCAAGGTGTTTTTTCAAAAAGCCCACAAGGGTCCCCCCGCCTTTCAGCGCGGCGGCATTCTTTAGATCGGCGTAGAGTTTCGCGCCATCGCCGGTGAAGAATGGCGTCTCAGTTGGCAACTTGCCCGTGGATTCGTATTCGGTGGTTAGCTTGCGTGTTTCCGTTTTGCTGGCCTCAACATCGGGTTGATTGAACGCGTTGATGCCGATCAGAGAGCCGGCAACAGCGGTAGCAAATTCCCATCGAAAAAATTCCTGGCCGAGGTTGTAGATATCCGGCACCACGATGCGGACGACGGGATGCCCGGCCTTAGCTAGTGCATCGACAGCGGCGGCTTGTTCCCTGTCCGACTCCGATTCCAGCCGCAAGTAGACGAAAACACGATCGGCGCCGTAAGCACCCGGTTTGCAGAGTCGCTCACGGTCCACGGGTATGATGCCCTTGCCTGATTTTCCAGTGGATTCGGCAAGCAACTGCTCGAGCCAGGCGCCGAGATCATAAATTCCCGGCGAGGTGACGATCGTCAGTTTGTCGCGGCCCTGAATTGCTGCGAGACCGAGAATCGTTCCCAGGATGACGCCGGGGTTTGTAACGGCGTCGGAATCCACCCCGCACGCGTCCACCATTCTTTTCGTATTTTTCAGAAACCTGGCGATGTCCATGCCCATCACTGCCGCGGGCACCATGCCGAAATTGGAAAGCGCGGAATAGCGTCCCCCTATGCTTGTGACGCCCATGAAGACATTGCGGAATTTATCCTTATCGGCCACGCGTTGCAGCTTTGACCCGGGATCAGTGATAGCAATGAACCGGTTGCCAACTTCTTTTTCGCCGACCTTGTTTCTCACGCGATCAAAAAAATATTGTTTGTAAATGTTCGGCTCGAGCGTGCTTCCCGATTTGCTCGAAACGATACAGATAGTGCTGCCGAGGTCCACGCTTTCTTCGACGGCCTTGATTTGGGCGGGGTCGGTGGAGTCTAAGACGTGCAGGTCCGGATAGCCCGCGACTTTACCAAAAGTCATGCGGAGGACTTCGGGACAGAGACTGGAGCCGCCCATTCCGAGCAACAAGGCATCCTTGAAGCCTGCCTTCTTAATTTCGGCGGCGAACTGTTTCAGCTTTTCAATATCTTCGATCTGCACTTCGGTGATATCGAGCCAGCCGAGCCACTTATCCTCGTCCGTCCCAGTCCAGAGCGCGTTATCTCTTTGCCAAATCCACTTCAACTTGCCGTTTTTCTTCCAATCCTGCAGCGAGGCGTTCACATCACTTGCGAGTTTGTCCGGGAGGGTGTAGGCCAGACGGTTCAGGCTCACGCACCCACCCCTGCGCTTTTTCCTGTTGCATCCAGGAGTTGTTTGAACGCATCGGCAAAGAGTTTGACGCCATCCGTCAGCAGCTTGTCCGTAACCTCTTTCATGGATATGCCGGCTTTGGTGAGGTTATCCATTGTGGTGCGCGCTGCATTGACGTCTTCGGTCAGGCTGTTGCGGAGCTTGCCGTGATCGCGGAAGGCATCGAAAGTCGCCGGAGGAATCGTGTCCACGGTGTCAGCCCCGATCAGTTCCTCGACGTAGAGGACATCGCGATACTTCGGGTTCTTCGTGCTGGTGCTGGCCCAGAGCAGTCGCTGCGTTTGCGCTCCTTTGGTAGCGAGTGCATTCCAACGAGCGCCGCCGAAAAGCTCCTGGTATTTCTTGTAAGTGAGCTTGGCGTTGGCGATGGCGATTTTGCCGTGGATGCTCTCAAGTAACGCTTTTTGCGCGGGGTCAGCGGCGGTCTTCAACTTTTCGTCGATTTTTCCGTCGATCAGAGAATCGATGCGGCTGACGAAGAAGCTGGCGACGCTGGCGATCTGTGAAATGTCCTGGCCCTTGGCGACGCGAGCTTCGAGGGCGGCAAGAAAAGCTTCCGCAACTTGTTCGTACGCGGACTGCGCGAAAAGCAGCGTGATGTTGATATTGAGGCCGTCTTCGAGAAGCTGGCGAATGGCGGGAATGCCTTCGGGAGTGGCAGGAACTTTAATCATGACGTTCGGACGATCCACGGACTTCCAGAGGCGGCGCGCTTCGTCGATGGTGCCCTTGGTGTCGTTGGCAAGGTAGGGAGAGACTTCGAGGCTGACGTATCCATCGCGGCGCTTAGACTCCGTGTAGACAGTCTTGAAAATATCGCATGCGTCTTGAACGTCACGGATGGCGATCTTTTCAAAGAGGCCCTTCGCGTCGAGTTTTTTTGCATCTGCCGATGTGAGGATGTCCGAATAGAGGTCGCTGCCAGTGATCGCCTTTTCGAAAATGGACGGATTGGAAGTCATGCCGCGAAGACCATCGTTGTCGATATATTTCTTCAGGCTGCCGCTGGTGAGCAGGTCTCTGCGGATGTAGTCCATCCAGGGGGATTGCCCGTATGACAAAAGAGCTTTGAGAGGATTTGCGCCTTGCGCGGTACCGAGGTTAGGAACTGTGGTTGTCGTCGTCACGATAATTCTCCTCTAGCTTTGGTAATTCGTTGGACGTCTATTGTACTCCCTGGGGGTGTGGTTGTGCCGGTCACGTCCACTTTGGCTAATACCACCTGCTGGGGCTTAGGACCCCGGGCAATACTTCGTTTCCAGAGCCTTCACTTTGCCGAGGCGTCGCACATGCCGCTCTTCATTGGTAAATTTCGCGCCCATGAACGCCCGGACTAAATCCTGTGCCAAGGCAACGCCAACAATGCGGGAACCCAGCACGAGCACGTTCATATTGTCATGCTCGACGCCCTGATGTGCCGAGTACGTGTCGTGACAAATTCCCGCGCGAATGCCGGGGAGCTTGTTGGCGGCAACGCTGGCACCGACACCGCTGCCGCAAATGAGAACGCCACGTTCAGCTTTGCCATCGAGGACGGCGCGGCCAACGGCTTCGGCGAAATCCGGATAGTCGCTTGGGTTTTCATTAAAAGCGCCGATGTCCAGGACATCGTTGCCCATCGAACGCAGCACGTCGCCCATGGCGTTCTTCAGTTGAAAGCCGGCGTGGTCGGAACCAATCACAACTTTCATGCAGGGCTCACTTTCCCAGGACTTCTTTGACTGCGGCGAGAACGTTTTCTAGTTCGAAGCCGAATTTCTTCAGTAGATCCTTCAGTGGTGCGGACGCTCCGAAAGAACGCATGCCGATGATCTTGCCTTTCGGCCCGGTATAGCGGTCCCATCCGAAAACGGATTCCATTTCAACGGAGACTCGCGCTGTTACGCTTGCCGGCAAGACGCTCTCTTTGTATGTTGCGTCCTGCTGCTCGAAAAGTTCCCAGCAGGGCATGCTGACCACGCGAGCTTTTACGCCGTCGGCGGTCAGCTTTTCATAGGCTGCCGCGCATAGGCCGACTTCGCTTCCGCTGGAGAGCAAGATGACATCGGGTTTCCCGCCCGGAGCATCGGCGAGAACGTACGCGCCTTTGGCGACACCGGATGCGGGAGCATATTTTGTACGATCGAAAGTGGGCATGGCCTGGCGTGTGAACACCATCGTCGAGGGGCCGTGCGTGTGCAGTATGGCAATTTTGTAGGCTTCGACGACTTCGTTGGCATCGCCAGGACGAAAGACGAGCATGTTGGGCATCGCGCGATAGGAAGCAAGCTGTTCGACGGGCTGGTGAGTTGGACCGTCTTCGCCGACGCCGATGGAGTCGTGCGTGAAAATATAGATGGCCGGAATTTCCATCAACGCGCCAAGGCGCATGCTGGGGCGCATGTAATCGCTGAAATTGAAGAAAGTAGCGCTAAAGGCGCGAAGCTTGGAGAGCGTCATGCCGTTGACGATGGCGCCCATGGCGTGTTCGCGCACGCCGAAGTGGATATTGCGGCCATGATACGCGTCGGGGAAAAAATCACCTGCGCCTTCAAAGGTAAGGTTCGTTTTATTGGATTTGGCCAAATCGGCAGAGCCACCGATGAGCCAAGGTATGTTTGCCGCGAGTGCATTCAGCGTTTTTCCAGAGCTTTCGCGCGTGGCCATTCCTTTGGGATCGGCAGGGAAGGAGGGGAGATTCTTGTCCCATCCATCCGGAAGCTGGCCGTTTTGCATGCGGTTCAGTTGATCGGCGAGTTGCGGGAACTGTTTTTTGTAGTCGGCGAATTTCGCGTTCCACGACGAATGAGCATCGGCGCCGCGTTTGCCAATGCCGTTCTTGAATTGATCGTAGACACCGTCAGGAACCAGAAACTTCGCGTCTTCCGGCCAGCCGTAATTTTTCTTCACCAATTTTACTTCGGCTTCACCCAGCGGTTCGCCGTGTGCTTCGTAAGAATCTTGTCTGTGCGGGGAGCCGTAACCGATGTGGCTATCGACCACAATCAGAGTAGGACGGCCTACCGTGTGCTGGAACACTTCGTATGCCCGCCCGAGCGCGTCCAGATCGTTCGCATCAGCTATATGCGTAACGCTCCAGCCGTAACCCAAAAACCGCGTCATGACATCTTCGTTGAAGGACCAATCCGCGGGCCCATCGAGCGTGACGTGATTGTTGTCGTAAATCCAGCAGAGGTTCGAAAGCTTTAGATGGCCGGCAAGCGAGGCCGCTTCGCTCGCCACTCCTTCCATCAGGTCGCCATCTCCGCAAACGGCGTACACATTGAAGTCAAAAATCTCGAAGCCCGGCTTGTTGAAATTAGCCCCGAGCCACTTGCTCGCGATGGCCATTCCGACGCTATTGCCTGCGCCTTGGCCAAGGGGACCAGTCGTCGTTTCGACGCCAGTCGTGATGTGCGATTCAGGATGGCCAGGCGTCTTGCTCCCGATCTGGCGGAAGCGCTTGATTTCATCCAGAGAAACGGCAAGCGAGTCCAGGATTTTGCCGTCTTTTGCCGCTTCTTTGACGCCCGCGAGGTGCAGCGTGGCGTAGAGAAGCATGGAAGCATGGCCGGCGGAAAGAACGAAGCGATCGCGATTGGGCCAGTGGGGATCGGCCGGGTCGTAGCGTAGATGCCTCTGCCACAATTCATAGACTACCGGCGCCAAACCCATGGGCGCGCCCGGGTGGCCGGAATTTGCCTGTTGCACGGCGTCGATCGCCAATGTGCGTATGGTGTTGATGCTCAACAGGTCTAGATTCGGCTGACTCACATTGGCTCCTGTGGCGGGGATGGAAGGCTCCCGGGACCACTCGTTAGGTTTTGATGCACCGCGAAACAGAACGGATGACGTGATTTTACGCCAGAACGAAAGCAGACGCTCGCAGTCGTTGGATGCTCGTTTGAGAATCGCCGCGCGCTTGCGCTTGGTACTCCTCAGAGGCCGCCTGCCATCCAAGGAGAGGAAGAAAAACTACCGCGCCCCCTAACCGTTGTCAATCAAGTTACAAACCATTCACACGAAGCGGCGCGTCCTGCTACTTCGCGATGGCCGGTGGCGCGACCGAGCGGCCAAAACGTCCCAAACGTTGAGCGCGGGCCTCATACATGCTATTTTTTGTGTCTGCCCGGCCCGGGTGGCGGAATGGCAGACGCTGAGGACTTAAAATCCTCCGGGGTTTTACCTCATGGGGGTTCGACTCCCCCCCCGGGCACCATTTTTCTCTTCATTTTTTCCAATCACATGCAAAGGCCTTCGTTGGCGGAATTACCTGCAGCCTTCCGTCTCTTATATTTCGGCGCGGTCTTGCGGCGCTTCATGCACTCTTAGCCGGTAAACTCCGCCTCGTCGTAATCTTTCTCGCCGCGCAGCACGTCATCATCGCTGGCCACCCACCCCTGGCTCGAAGATAGGGTGAAGGAAACAGGCGCGTCTTTATTGGGATCAGGCAGAGAGTGGAATTTCGCGCCGTTGAACGCCGTCTGCCCGGGTAGGAATCCGCTGATCAGGTCGGTCCCGTCAACGGTGACTTGAAAGTCTGCGATGAGCGCAGGACCGCCGACCGGAACGTTGAGATCGTAGGTGACTTTCACGCTGGCATGGTCCTTCTCGAACTTAATGTCGTAGCTGATGGGGACATCATCAATCGACATGCGCATTTCCCCCAGCAGCCCCTGAAACGTGGCCGCCAATTGCAGCTAGAGTATAGCCGTCCTGGGATTTTGGTCAGCAAGAGAGATCCCTGCCGCGTCGCATTTTCGGGGCCGCAGCCCCCTTCTCACCGAGCTCGACCCAGAACGCTCTGCCGCCGTGCTTTTCACCTTGACACAGCGAGCCCCTTCGCTAAACTTCAAGTGGGGATTTTTCCAAGTTCTCAACGCGGCAGACGCCCCGCCGCGTTTTTTGTGGTGGCAGAGTGGCACAGCCAATCCTGGCTGTGCGCATTTCTCTTAAATAATTCATCAAGAACTCTGATTATGCTTACCCGTAAGCTGTTTATAATCAACACTTACGATTCCGGCTGTAACATATTGATTCTAAGTAACTTGTCGGAAATTTAAGTCTTTTAGAATCATAGTTTACGAAATAAGGGGGGGTGCCAAACTGAGGCCTCTATATCCAACTCGCCCGCAGCCTGGAACCCGCCGCCAGCCACGATTCAGCACAGTCTTCGCAGGAACTTGCCTCTCTTGCCGCGCTCTTCTTCTACACTTCCTGTGATTCAGCGGGTTTGTCCTGGTTTTGCCAGCTGGATGGCCGCGTCCCTGGAAGTGCGCTCGGGGAAGCGCGGCGGGAGGCTTGTGTGGAGAGTACCGAAAATTTCGACCTCATTGTGATCGGCTGCGGCCCGGCAGGAGAAAAAGCCGGTGCGCAGGCCGCCTATTTCGGCAAACGCGTCGCCGTCATCGAGCGCGCCGAACACATGGGCGGAAGCTGCATCAACACCGGCACCGTCCCCAGCAAAACGCTGCGCGAATCAGCGCTCTATTTTTCCGGGCTGAAGCAGCGCGGCCTCTACGGCATCGACTATTCGCTCAAGGAAAATCTCACCGTTCACGATTTTATGCGCCATGAACGCGAAGTCGTTGAAATGGAGCGCCGCCGCATTCTGAAAAATCTCGAATTGCACAAAATCGAGCTTGTCCGCGGCCAAGCGGCTTTCGAGGACGCGCACACTGTCACTGTCAGTGGCGCGACTGGCACGCGCCGTCTACGGGGCGAGATCATCCTTATCGCCACCGGCTCCAAGCCGCATCGCCCTTCCGAGATTGCGTTCGACGACGTGCACACGTTTGATTCAGACACGTTTCTTCAAATGGACCGCATTCCGAAAAGCCTCGCCGTCATCGGTGGCGGCGTCATTGGTTGCGAATACGCGTCGATCTTCATCGCGCTCGGCGTCGAGGTCACTCTTGTGGATGGTCGCGACCGTCTGTTGCCGTTTCTCGACGGAGAAATCTCCGACCGTCTCCGCGACCGCCTAACCGCTCTCGGCATGCGCTTCTTGTTCAACGAGCGTCCCGTAAAAGTTGAGAATTCGTCCACTGGTGTTCGTCTTTCGATGAAGAGCGGCAAGACGCTCGAGACCGACGCCGCGTTATTTGCCGCAGGCCGCCGCGCAGCGGTCGATGGTCTCTCTCTGGAAAAGGCCGGTCTCGCCATCAACGACCGCGGGTACATTCCCGTTGACGACAACTATCGCACCTCCATTCCAAATATTTATGCCGCCGGCGATGTGATCGGCTTTCCCGCGCTCGCTTCCACTTCCATGGAGCAAGGCCGCGTCGCCGTGTGCCACGCATTTGGCTTCAAGTACAAACAGCGCGTTGCGTCCATGCTTCCGATGGGGATTTACACCATTCCGGAAATTTCCGCCGCTGGCGAAACGGAAGAGTCCTGCAAGGAAAAGAAGATCGACTATTGCGTAGGGCGCGCCCTTTACGAAAACAACGCGCGCGGCCACATCATTGGAGACACCGCCGGAATGCTCAAGCTCATTTTCGCGCGCGCGGATCGCAAACTTCTTGGTGTGAGCCTGATCGGCGAAAGCGCCACCGAACTCATCCACATCGGCATGATGATTCTCGATAACGGCCAGTCCATCGACGAATTTATCGAACAGGTCTTCAACTATCCCACGCTCAGCGAAACTTACAAATACGCGGCCTACGACGGCCTCGGCAACCTCGCCGGCCACAAGCTTCGCGAAGGCTAGCCGCCGCGTGCATCTTCTGTCATCCTCAAAGCGGGGAACAAAATGAAGCCGCGATTGTCATTCCTGTTTCTCTCAGCAATTGCCGCCGCGCTGATCCTATTTTCTTGCCACGCTAGCACTCAGCCCACTTCGCAGGAGCAGCAAGCCTTACGCGCCTATCTCGGCTTCGATCTCAATATTTTCCCAGGCAATGCGGCTCTTCCCGTTTTGCGAAAGACTTTTGCTTTCACGAGTTACTGGCTCAGTCCGCCTCCCCTCGAAAAAACAAACACCTGGGTCGGACAGCGCGAACTTTTGCGTTCGCAGGGTTTCGGCTTTTTGCTCCTATACCGCGGCCCTCTGAGCCGCGAACTCAAGAACGATGCGGCAGCCTCACAGAAGGGAACTCTCGACGCGCGCAACGCAGCTTCCGCCGCAAAGAGCGAAGGCTTTCCAGCGCAAGCCATCATTTTTCTAGATATCGAAGAAGGAGGCCGCCTGCCTGCGGCGTATCACGCCTATTTGCACTCCTGGGCGAACGGGCTCGCGGAAGCTGGTTATCGTTCTGGCGCGTACTGCTCCGGAATGCCGGTGAAAGAAGAACCGGGTGCCACAATCACAACTGCGGACGATATACGCTCGCATGCACCCTTACCAGATTTCGTTTATTTCATTTTCAACGATGCTTGCCCGCCTTCGCCCGGTTGCACCTACCCGCAGAATCCGCCGTCGCCAGCGACCGGCGGCATTTCTTACGCGTCGGTCTGGCAATATGCGCAGACGCCGCGCCGCAAAGAGTTCACCGCGCACTGTCCGCCGGGCTATCACACAGACGGCAACTGCTACGCGCCCGGCGACACGGCTCACACTTGGTTCCTGGACGCGGACACAGCCAACTCTCCCGATCCTTCCAACGGAGCAGGAGCCAGTAAGTAAAGGTGCGAGCGATCGACTTGGAATTATCTTGAAGAATCAGTCTGTGGGATTTCTCGGAAACTTGAAGTAGGGAAGCCGCACTCCGTTAATCAAAATCTGGTCCGCGCGAATATTCGTTGGTGCTTCGAATCCTGTCGTACCGCCGTTCGTCACGTAGTCGTCTTCATCTACGCCATCTCCGCTGACGCCCAATCCACCCACGAGCACTCCGTTGCGGTACAACCCCGCGCTCCCTGGAAAGAAAACGATCCCGCTTTTGTTGACGTTGACCGGCCCCGCCTGCATCCCCTGCGTGCAAGGATTCGCAACATCCTGCAAATAAAGATTAAAAAATGGCCCGGCAGGCGAGCCGTCAATGCCCGGTGGAAAAAAAGGCTGCGCTCCAAAGCTGATCGTGCGGTTCGTAACGGCCGTGCCCATCGGCACCTGATTTAAATCCGCCGTAGTGCGCGCGGAACTGTTGAAGTACACCATGTTGCGCGCTTTGCTGGCCGCGACGTCAATGCTGAAGACCGTTGCATCCTGCATCCGCCGCAAACCGATCATCGTGCCATCCAGGTCGGCAACGGCAATCGCCATCCGCGCGCGCGCACCAATCGGCAGGCGAATCGCGGCGCGCGTCGTATTTGCAGTGGCTTCCGCGTTGTTCAAAATAGTTTGCACGTCCGTGGCGCTTAATCCGCCGAGCGGCCCTGCCGCTGGCGTGATCAAATCGCCGTCCGGTGGCTGCCCAGCGCTGTTCGCAGGCGCAACGAAATACGATCCTGCGCCAGCGACCGGTCCAACGGAAACGCTCGATGGCAGCGACGTCTGTGATACGAACGGAAGCGCGATTCCACCAATGAAAACAACTCCGGGCGCCGCCGGTGTCGGCCCGAAAGCACCTGACGATCCCGTGCGCTGCGTCGTCGATCCAACGAATGCCGCATATTCTGCCACGTTGATGTCGCTCGAAGACGCAACCACACCAATTCCGCCGACAACAACATTTTGATAAAAAATCGGCACTCCGCCGGGATTCACGGCCAGAGGATTGGAGTCCATCACATCGGCTTTGCCGGTTAGCACTCCGGGTCCGAATCCTCCGCCAAGCGCGAGCGACGGGGGGATCTGGCTCTGAAAGGCAACGGTATTCACCAGCGTGCATCCGCGATTTGTATTCTCAATCCCATACAAATCCGCGGGAGGCGCGTTCGTCACTCCAGGCGGAAAATGAATGCCGCTGATGAAACGCACAGTCCGCGAGGAAAGCGGCGCCTGATCGTTGCTGAAAAACGCTCCCGTCCTTGCCAATGCTACCGCTACATCATTCGCGTCCAATACCTGTCCGAAATTCCCAACCGCCGTGGCAGGCGCATTCTGTGTGCGAAACACTCCAAGTACAAAACCTGCCCGGTCCACCACCGCCACGACCATATCGACATTCGCGGAATTCACCGCGGCTTGCACGATGTTCTGCACGTCGGCGATCTGCAGCGGTTGCACCGACGCAACCGGCGGCGGAGGAGGCTGAGTACTGCTTCCCCCGCCGCACCCCACCAAGAGCAGCGCCAAGATTCCCGCGAGTCCCAGCGTCACCAAAATGCCCACCAGCAGCGTCTTTCGTCGCTGCTCCAGGGCGCGCCGTGACGCGACCGGCCTCCGAATCGAGTGTTCCTTGAGCATGAAGGGTATCTCCCTTAGTAACACGCCTCCCCATACCCCTCAATCCTTCGCGAACGGCGCAGTTCCTATCGGTGAATGCGCGCGACGCGTAAGAATTGTTATCGCTTGTGTTCCTCTTTCGCGGAAATGGGTTGCCCGCTGGGGCGCGATATTGTTAGCTAGAATGCGATCCCTTTTCCTTGCGCAAATTCTCTCAGGCCGCAGGTATGCTCGCTCTCTCTTCGCGAAGCTCTCGACGCGTCAGTGGCACGGCTCCCGCCGCGCTCTGGTTGTTGCTCGTTCTCTTGGCAATTGGAAATTCGGCCGGTGCATGGCAATCCCCGCCAGCGCAGCAATCCGCAGGTGTTGGGCAGGCTACCGTCCAGAAATCCACCGAGCCTGTTCCCGTGCAGCGCATTCCACGCCAGCAAGCTTTGACCACCGCCGCCGTCGACGGCGTTCTTCGCGAAATCATTTCGACGAACGAATCGCGGCCCGTGGCTGCAGCTCAACTCACCCTTCGCCACTTGCAGACTGGTCAGGTTGTACGCGGCGCTTCTTCGGTCGAGGGCGTCTTCCGAGTCCTTCTTCTTCCCCCCGGCCACTATGAATTTCGTGTCGAAGCCGAAGGAGACGCCCCGTTCTTGATTCCTGATCTTGCGCTCAACGCCAACGAAGTCACCACACTGGAAATTTCTCTGGTCGGTATTACCAGCGCCGAATTCACTTCGCGTCTTCCGCGCTTACCGGAGCTCGGTCCCGCCGTCGCTTCTGGTTCATCTCCCACTCTCGGTAGTTATCGCGAACTTCGTCATCGTCTCGATTCCGATCCCAACTTCATTACTGAACTCGCCCCCGAATATTTGCCTCCTGTAGCTGACATTTACAACGTTGTCCCCGATCGCTGGGCCCTCAATCAACCGGACTATCGTCGCTACCCGCAGAAAGGCGAGTATCTCTACACCAAGCCGCACTGGTACGACCCTTTCAATCGCAATCGTTTCAAAGGCGATGAGCCCATCTGGCCGGAAGTTCTTGGCCAGCAGATTTTCTTGAATTTCACAGCGTCTTCAGAATCATTTTTCGATGGCCGCCGTGTTCCTTCGCCAAGCGGTGTAAGCGCCGCCGAACCCGGCAGTTCTGGTTTCTTTGGCCGCGGCGAGCAAGCTTTCTTCGATCAGACTCTGCGCTTCAGTTTCGATCTTTTCCACGGCGACGCGTCTTTCAAGCCGGTTGATTGGCGCATTCGCATCACGCCCGAGCTGAGTCTGAACAATCTCGATGTTCGTGAGCTTGGCATCGTCAGCCCCAACGTGCTCGCTGGCACCAACCGCTTCGACTACCACCTGGGCCTTCAGGAAGCCTTCGTCGAAGTGAAGCTCCATGATCTCAGCAACAACTACGATTTCGTTTCGGTGCGCGCCGGTATCCAGCAATTTAATGCGGATTTCCGCGGATTCCTCTTCGTCGACGAGCAGCCCGGCGTGCGCATCTTTGGCAATTGGCACAGCGATCGCATCGAGTACAACGCCACGTACTTTCAGATGCTCGAGAAAAATACCAACAGCGGCCTCAATACATTCAACCGCCGGCACCAGCAAGTTGTGTTGGGCAACGTCTATCTCCAGGATTTTTTCTTTCCGGGTTACACCGCGGAATTTGTCGGCGGGTGGAACAAGGACGACCCGAGCATCCATTACGACGACAACGGCTTTCTCGTGCGCCCCGCACCCATCGGCAATGTCATCAATCAAGGCCCGGGCGGAGGTCCGCTCGCACACGGCATTCGTGTCGGCTATTTCGGCTGGCTGGGCAGCGGTCACATTCGGCGTATCAATCTCACGCACGCTTTTTATCAGGCTGTCGGCGAAGACACGTTCAATCCCATCGCGGGACGTGCCGTAACCGTGAACGCACAAATGGCTGCCGTCGAGCTTTCCTATGACCGCGATTGGATCCGCTATCGCATTTCCACCTTCTACACCTCTGGTGACGCCAATCCGCGCGATGGCCGCGCTCGCGGTTTCGATTCCATCGACGATCTTCCGAATTTCGCCGGAGGCATTTTCAGTTTCTGGAATCGCGAAGATATCCGCCTTCTCGGCTCCGGCGTTCAGTTGACCACGGATGGCAGCCTGATTCCGTCGATGCGTTCCAGCAAAGAAGAGGGCCAAGCCAATTTCGTGAATCCTGGAATTTTTCTTGTGAACGCCGGCGCGGATTTCGACATCACTCCCAAGCTCAAGGGTTTTGCGAATTTTAACTATCTGCGCTTCGAGCGTACCGAGTCGCTCGAATACGTTTTGTTCGAATCTCCCATCCGACACAGCATCGGCGAAGACTTTGGTATTGGCGTGACGTACCGCCCGCCGCTAAGCGAAAACATCGTTCTCACAGGTGGGGCATCTGCACTACAGCCTGGCGATGGGTTCAAAGATATCTACACGAGCCGCACACTCTTCTCGCTTTTCGGCTCTGTGAAGTTTACTTTCTGAGGAAACGCAATTGATGACCTCGTCGCACAAATTCAAAACGCCGCCTCTGCGCAACCTCTGCGTTCTCTGCGCCTCTGCGTTATCTTTTTTCCTGGTTTTTTATTCTGTTTCAGTCTCAAAGGTCCACGCGAAGCAGGACGCTCCGCCTGTTCGCGGCCAATCGCAACGAGAAGCCGACCGTAAATCGACAGGCTGCATCACCTGCCACACCTCGACCGATGAGCCGACGATGCATCCCACAAAAACCGTCTTTCTTGGCTGCACCGATTGCCACGGCGGCAACTCTGCCATCTCTGTCGTCGCGAGCGCGGCGCCAAATTCCACCGAGTACAACGCCGCCAAGGAAAAAGCCCATGTTCAGCCGCGCGATCCAAACTTCAAAGACCGTTCCGCTTTGCCCGAACGCACTTATACAAAATGGCTGAAAGAATCCTCGGAATTTATAAAATTTGTAAATCCCGGCGATCTGCGTGTTGCTCCAGAAACCTGCGGCGCCGCCGGATGCCATGCGAAAGAAGTCCGCGCCTCCTCGACCAGCATGATGACTCACACTGGCCTCCTGTGGGGCGCCGCCCTCTACAACAATGGCGGCTATCCCACAAAAAACACTCATTTCGGCGAAAGCTATGACAGCGACGGCAAGCCACAATCCATCAAAACTTTTCCGCCTCCCACGCCTGAAGAAACTCGCACCAAAGGCGTACTGCCCGAACTGGATCCGCTTTACCGCTGGGAAATTTCTCAGCCAGGAAACGTCCTTCGCGTGTTCGAACGCGGCGGCGAGAAAAAATCCGAATTAGGCAATCCCAACCGCGAAGAAGATCCCGGCAGGCCCGACGCCAAACTTGGCGACCGCGGTTTCGGCACGGAGCTCCGCACCGATCCCGTCTTCCTCGGCTTGCAGAAAACTCGTCTGGTCGATCCGGTCATGTCGCTGCCCGGCACAAACGATCATCCCGGCGACTATCGCGCCAGCGGCTGCACGGCATGCCACGTCGTCTATGCAAACGATCGCGATCCCTCGCATTCCGGCCCGTATGCGCAATTCGGCCATTCAGGATTCAGCGCTTCTTCGGACCCGACAATTCCCAAGAATGAGCCCGGCCATCCCATCAAACACGTTTTCACGCGCTCCATTCCTTCAAGTCAGTGCATGGTCTGCCATATCCATCCCGGCACGAATATGCTCACGACATATTTTGGCCTCACCTGGTGGGACAACGAAATCGATGGCGACAAAATGTATCCGCCGCAGCAACGCAATCCGACTGAAGAGCAGCGCTACCAATCCTATTTGCGCAACCCAGAAGCAGCGGCCGCCCGCGGCCTTTGGAGCGATGAAAAATTCCTCGAAAATCTCGGCAGCCCCGAATTCAACGCAAAACTAAAAACCACGCAGTTCGCCGATTTTCACGGCCATGGCTGGGTTTTCCGTTCCGTTTTCAATCACGACCGAAAAGGGAACTGGCTCGACAAGGATGGCAAGCAAATCGCGTTCGATGATCCCGACCGCTTCGGCAAAGCCGTCCATCTCGCCGACATCCATCTCGAAAAAGGGATGCAGTGTAACGATTGCCACTTCGCGCAGGACAATCACGGCAACGGGAAAATTTACGGCGAACCGCGCGCCGCCGTCGAAATTGACTGCATCGATTGCCACGGCACGATTCGCAGCAAAGCCACGCTAATCACGTCCGGCCCAGCCGCTCCCGAAGGCGGCCGTCACCTCGATACTCTGCGCACCCCTTGGGGCCTTCGACGGTTCGAATGGCGCGCCGATGGAGCCGTAATCCAGCGCTCCATGTCCGAAGAAAATAAAGTGTGGGAGATCGTCCAGACGGCCGATTCCGTCACGCCCGGCAACGTCCACTTCAGCATGAAATCATTTCGCGCCAAGTTAATGACCACGGACGGCACCGTCGCGCAACAAATGCCGCAAGACGACGAGCATCTCGCGCACGCCAATTCTTCGATGACCTGCTACTCCTGCCACACTTCCTGGACGCCCACCTGCTTCGGCTGCCATCTGCAAATGACCGCCAACGCGCGCAAACCCATGCTGCACAACGAAGGCCTCACCACGCGGAACTACACCAGCTACAATTTCCAGGTTCTTCGCGACGACATCTACATGCTCGGCGTCGACGGCACCGTCACCGGCCATCGCATCGCACCCGCGCGTTCTTCCTGCGCCATCCTCGTTAGTTCGCAAAATGCGAACCGCGACTGGCTCTACTACACGCAGCAAACTATTTCCTCTCCAGGTTTCTCCGGCCAAGCTTTCAGCACATTTGTTCCGCACACGGTTCGCGCCAAAGAAACGAAACAATGCAGCGACTGTCACGTCTCCGCTGCCAACGACAACAACGCCTGGATGGCCCAGCTCTTGCTCCAAGGCACAAATTTCATGAATTTCATGGGACGCTACGTCTACGTCGCCACCGGCAAAAAGGGTTTCGAAGCCGTGGCCGTCGCCGAACATGACGAGCCCGAAGCCATCTATGGCAGCGATCTCCAGCGCATCGCCTATCCCGCCAATTACAAAAAGTTCGTCGGCCGCAGTCGCGAACTCTCCACCGCCGCAAGCCACGAAGGCACCGTCCTCGATATCCAAGCTCGCGGCGAATACGCCTACGCGGCCACCGGCGCCGGTGGCCTGCGCGTCTACGACATCGCCAACATCGACAACAAAGATTTCTCCCAGCGCATGATCACCGCTCCTGTTTCTCCCATCGGTCAGCGCTTCTTCGTCCCGAGCAAAAATGCGGTTGCCGTCGCATCGCCGACGACACTCGGCGTCGACCCGCTCCGCCAGCAACTCCCCGAAAACGAAGAGCAACCGATCCATCTCCTCTACGGTTTTCTCTACGTCGCCGACAGAGAAGAAGGCCTCGTCGTCATCGGCAATCCCAATCTGAAATCCAGCAGCCCTGGCGTCGGCACGCTTCTCGACGGCAATCCCACCAACAATTTTCTCAAGCGCGCACTAGCGTTCAATCCCAACGGCATTCTCACCGGCGCGCACCGCATCACCATCGCCGGAACTTACGCCTACATCCTCACCGACAAATCTCTAGTCGTCGTCGATCTCGATAATCCTCTCGCGCCTCGCGTCACCGCCACCATCGGCGCGCCAGACCTGGATAACCCTCGCGGAATCGCCGTGCAGTTCCGCTACGCCTTTGTTGTGGATCGCTACGGATTGAAAACGCTGGACGTGACCGACCTTGCACATCCAAAAATGACGGAAAAGGGCCGCGCCGCGCTGGACGATGCCCGAAACATTTACGTAGCCCGGACCTATGCCTACGTGGCCGCCGGAAAAAACGGAATAGGAATCTTTGACGTGGAAAACCCGGAAGCCCCGCGCCTGGACCAGGTCTTCAATGCCAATCAGCAGATGCACGAAGTAAACGACATCAAGATCGGCATGGTCGCAGGCAGCGTCTTTGCATTTGTCGCCGACGGCTACAACGGCCTTCGCGTCTTGCAAATCATTTCGCCGTGGGATGATCCCGCGCATTTCTCCGGTTTCAGCCCGCGTCCCATGCCAAAGCTTGTAGCCACCGCCCGCACCAGCGGTCCAGCACTAGCCATTTCCAAAGGAATCGACCGCGACCGTGCCGTAGACGAATCCGGCAACCAACTCGCCGTCTTCGGCCGCCGCGGCGCTCGCCCGCTCAATCGCGGGGAAATCCAGCGCCTCTACCAACACTCCGCAAACGGTGCTTTCTATTCCGTCACGGACGATGCCGCGGATTCTATCCAGCCCCCCGCGTCTTCATCCCAAACATCTCTTTTCGCTCGCGCCCGCATTTGGCTGAATTCTTTTTTCTGAGGTGCTGACCATGAATCGCCGCAAATTTCTCGACGCAACACTCAAAACGCTTTCTGCCGCTTCCTGCGGACCGATTTTCGCCAACGCTCTTCCTGTGTCCGAGCGGCGCCAAAGTCCAACCGCCGCTCCTGCGCGCAACGCCAACGCCCCTCGCCCCCAGCTCGCTATCACTATGGACGACCCAAACTTGAAGCTCGACGCCAACCTCCGCTGGCCCGAAGCCAACTCCCGCATCTTGAAAGCTCTCGACAGCCGCAACGTCAAAGCCGCTCTCTTCGTCTGCGGCATGCGCGTTGACGAATACGACGGCTCCAAACTTATCTCCGCCTGGGACCAAGCCGGCCACCAGATCTGCAACCATTCCTATTCCCACAAGAATTACTGCGATACTCGCATCGCTTACTCCGATTTTGCTGTTGATTTTCTAAAAAACGAAAAAGTCATCGCCCCTTATCACAACAAAACTCCTCTCTTCCGCTACCCGTTTCTCAAAGAAGGCGACACCGCCGACAAGCGCGACCGCTTCCGCACTCTCCTCAAAGAAAGCGGCTACCACGTCGGCTACGTCACCATCGACGCTTCCGATTGGTACGTCAACCAATGCATGGCCGATCGCCTCGCCAAAGAGCCCAAGTTCAACATCAAGCCCTATCGTGACTACCTGATCGCGCATCTCCTCGACCGCGCCTCCTTTTACCGGCAACTCGCCATTGACGTCCTTGGCCGCGACATCCGCCACACACTCCTCATTCACTACAACACGCTCAACGCGCTGGTCCTCCCCGACGTTATGGCCGCTTTCGAGACCGCCGGCTGGCAATGGATCGACGCCTCGCTCGCCTTCCAGGACGACGTTTTCCACAGCGCGCCCAAGACTCTCCCCGCCGGCGAGAGCCTCGTCTGGGCACTAGCCACGGAAACGGGTCGATTTAAGGACCGCCTCCGCTATCCAGGGGAGGACGACATTTACGAGGAACCCAAGATGAAGGCGCTGGGCCTCTAGCTCGGCCTCAACCCCCTGGCCGCCCCGATGTTACAGAGCACTTTTTTCACTTTTCCTTCGCTGCCGGTATCTCCTTCTAGACACACCTTTTGCTCGTTTTGAGCCCCTAAAAGGCGCCCATCTCCTTTCCTTTGTATCTTTTAACCTTAGGACACATCCAATCAAGGTATAATGAATCGTTCACGTTTTTAACGCATAGCACCCATCAAAATAATTCGTGGGGCACCCCCGATGAAGAAGGCTATCGTTGTACGTGTAGGGGGTACTGGCACTGCACTCAGTGCGGTGCCCACCTCGCTGAAAGCGAGCACATGCTTCGCTTAGGGCGAGCGCAAGACACAAGAAAGCAGAAGGAGTACTAGGACATGGTTAAGCACTACTTACTGGCGAGCGATTTTGACCAGACATTAAGCTTCAACGACTCGGGAGTCGCTCTCTCCGAGCTCATCGGCTTTCATGGCTTCCACGACAAGGTCAAGGGCCTTGCAGAGATGAACCTCGTCCAACAGGGCGCGGAACTCAGCTATTTGATTTTGCACGACCCTGATTTCCGCCGTGTTCGCCGCGATCACTTGGTGGAAACCGGCAAGCGCATCCGCCTGAAGCACAACGTGGCTCTTTTCGCGCGCGCGTTGGCCAATCTTGCGGAAGGCTACAAATTCCACTTCAACGTGATCTCAGCGGCTCCGCAAGAAATTATTCAGTCCGCGCTCGAAGGAATCGTCCCGCCGGAAAATATTTTCGGCACCCGCTTTCGCTACAATGAGTCCACGGGAGAAGTTGATTCCATTATTCGCGCCTCCGCCGGATGGGGCAAAATCACCGTTCTCGAAGAGCGCCGCGCCGAACTCAGCATCAGCCATGACCACATCATCTACATGGGCGACGGCAGCTCCGATATCCCCGTGATGATGCACGTCAATCAGCACGACGGCCTCACGATCGCCGTCTCCGAAGCCAGGTTCATCACACGCGTGGCGAAACGCACTGTCCTCAGCGACAACGCCATGAGCGTGCTCGTCCCCGTGCTTGAGAAAGTTCTGGGCTGGGATTCCGCGCACATCCGTAAGCTATTCACGTCTTACGGGCTGAACCTGCTGGAGTGGGACAAAGTGCGCACGGACATGCTCATCATTCAAGACTCCGCGGAGCCTGTTGCGGCTTCTGCCGCACAAGCGCACTAACCGGAATTCTTAACAAGTTGAAACGGGCGGCTATCCCTCGCCAGGATCGCCGCCCGTTCTATTTTTACGGAAATGTACAAGTTCACTGTGTGCTGAATTTGAATTCAATGATCTCCGTTGTTTCCTTTGGCCCGGGTTCGAATTCGCTCTGCATCGCTGCTTTTTCCGCTTCTGACGCCAGCACCGGATGCCCTCCGACGATGTGCGCTCGCTTCACCTTGCCATCCGCCCCGATGGTTACCTCGATTTTCACGAGACCCGAAAGGTTCAGCTTTTTTGCAAGTTCAGTGTATTGCGGTTTCACCAGCACCCTGACCTTGCGTTTTGTTTCGGGCAGCTCCGCAATTTGCCCCCGCAATGAAACTGTGGCGACGCCTGCAGTCCCGAAAACGGCGAGCAAACACATTCCGACTATTCGCTTGACCTCTCTCACGTTTATGTCCTTGAAGCCGGAAAGTCCGGCGAAATTAACGCCCGGCTTCTAATTGCACTTCTCTCTCCAGATGCCATGGGAATTCGTGCCGTGCCGAACATTGTTGGAAACCATCTGGATTCAGGGAGTTATGAAGCTGCAGGCGGAATGGTAGTTATCGTCCAAGACATTACTTTCCCTCGCAAACATCTCATGTTTAATCGTTTTAGTGGACTTTGTCTCGTTTTGAGACACAAGGCCTTCGATCAGTTTGTTTCAAGGAACCTCACATTATTCAACGTTTGTTTCAGTCCCCCGGATTACTTGCTCCTTCAGAATCGCCGTCACGTTTTGCGCATTCCTCATCGTCGGTTACAATTTCCTCCGCGGAGGCCACATGTCCAAGAAACTGATTCTCATGATCGCGGGCGATTACGCTGAAGTCCTCGAAGTGATGATTCCTTTCCACGCGCTTCAAATGGTCGGCCACACGATTCACGTCGTCTGCCCGGGAAAGAAAGCTGGCGAATTTATCCCCACTTCGGTCCACGACTTCGAGGGCGATCAGACCTACACCGAAAAGCGCGGCCACAATTTCCAGCTCAACGCCACCTTCGACGACGTAAAACCCGAAACGTACGATGCGCTCATGATCCCAGGCGGGCGCGCGCCGGAGTACCTCCGCCTCAATCCCCGCGTCATCGAAATCGTCCATCACTTTGCCAAGACCAATAAGCCTCTTGCGGCAATCTGCCACGGACCGCAGGTTCTTGCCGTCGCTGGTGTTCTCAAAGGCAAAAAGTGCAACGCCTATCCAGCCACCGGTCCCGAAGTCACACTCGGCGGTGGCACTTTCGTCAGCCTCCCCATGACCGATGCGCTCGTCGACGGCAACCTGATCACAGCACCCGGTTGGCCCGCCCTCGGCGCCTATCTCAGCAAACTGCTCACGGCCCTCGGCACGCAAATTCAGCCTTAATTTCATGGGTAGCGCGCGTCGCTTGGTCACGCCGACGCTTCTTTATAATTAGATCCGCACTTTCTAAATTTCCGCCGCGCGTGGATAATTGTCAGTTCACTACTCCCCGGAAAGGGCTCAGCATCATGGCAAACATCAATACCAAAAAAGGCGTCATCGGCATTCTCACCGGAGGCGGCGACGTCCCCGGCCTCAACCCCGCAATCCGCGGCGTCACCACCCGCGCGCTTCATGAAGGCTACCAGGTCATTGGTTTCCGCCACGGTTGGGCGGGGCTCGTGGATATGGTCCGCGAAAAGGACTACGACAATTCCGACAATTTTATGGTTCTCACGCAGGACGTCGTCGACCGCGCAGCCCGCACCGGCGGCACGTTTTTGCATTCCTCGCGGACGAATCCCGGACGCGTCAGCAAATCCAATGTGCCGGCGCACTTGAAAGACAATTTCACCGCGGAGAAAAACGATCTCACTCCCGAAGTTCTCAAGAATCTCGCCTGGCTGGGTATCGACACACTCATCCCCATCGGCGGCGACGACACCTTGAGCTACGGCGTCCGCCTCCACAAAGAAGGATTCAAAGTCATCGCCATCCCCAAGACCATGGACAACGACGTCCCGGGCACCGATTACTGCATCGGCTTCAGCACCTGCGTCACGCGCACGCTGCAGCTCGTCAACGACCTGCGCACCTCGGCCGGCTCTCACGAGCGTTTCATGGTCATCGAAGTCTTCGGCCGCTACGCCGGTTACACCGCGATGCTGCCCACCATGGCCGGCGCCGCCAACCGATGCGTTATTCCAGAATACAAATTCAATATCGAGAGCCTCACCGAGCTTCTCGTCCATGACCGCAACAAGAATCCCAGCCGCTATTCGACCGTTCTCGTGTCGGAAGGCGCGATGTTTGAAGGCGGTGAAATGATTTTTGAAGGCGAAGCCGCCGATGCCTATGGCCACAAAAAACTTGGCGGCATCGGAGACATCGTCTCGGACAAAGTAAAAGAACTCTCCAAGAAATTTAACAAGGGCAAGACCATCGAGGTGGTCAACCAGAAACTTGGCTATCTAGCCCGCTGCGGCGACCCGGACGTCGTGGACTCCATCGTCCCCATGGCTTACGGCAACATCGCCCTGGAATTGCTCTTAAAAGGAATCCACGGCCGGCTCGTCGTTCTTCACAACGGCAGTTACGGCAACATCCCCATCGAAACGATCACTTCCACCAAGAAGGTGGTAGACATCAAGGAGCACTACAACACTGAGCGCCTCCGCCCCCAATTCTCCAGCTTCGAAGCCAAGCCCCTGTTCCTAATGGGCAGTTAAACCGCGTTTCTCACAACCATCCGCGGCAAACCTCTCGTAGGGGCACGGCACGTTTACCCAGAGCCTCGAAGGGCCGTGCCCGTCCGGGTTTTCTAGAACGCCGCGAAAAATTCTCCGGCTAAATAAATCCCCGCCATTGCGAACGCCTGTCTCTACGCTCGCTTCGCCATGCGAATCACAGGAAGCGAAATCCCACCCTTCAACGGAACCTCAATCTTCTCCACGGCCAGATAACCCTTCGCTCCGAATAACCTCGCTCCCGTCAAAGTCGCTCCCATCTCATAGCTCGCAAAACCCGCCGCGCTGGCCGCCATTTCGCAAGCTTCAAGAATTCTGCTTCCGATCCCCCGCCGCGCCCAGGCCGGATGAATAAAGAACGCCCTGATCTTCGCCGCGTCGTGCTTCGGATCCAGAAGCGCATCCTCTCGCCCCGTCCAATGATCGCTGCCATAAAGCGTTTTACGTTTACTCCAGCCGCCGCACCCAGCAATCGTCCAACCCGCTCCGGTATTTTCGGCTCCGCCAGTTTTGTCCGCTCCGGACGAGGCGTCGCCATTCATGGCTTCCGCCACAAAATAAGTCCCATCCGCGATGAGTTGACTATCCACGCCAAAAACAGTCTCAAGCGCACCCTCCATCTGCGCCGCCGTATAGTCCTGCGCCTGCAACCCACGCACGGACGCCTCTATCAACTCCCGCAAAGCTGGAATTTCCGCCGCAACGGCTTTCCTGATTCGAATCTTTACGCTTTTCATCCCGTTCCGTCTCAAACCATTTTGCGAATCTCACGGTTCTGCCAGGCAAAAGGTTTCTCCCACTACTCACTACCCACTGCTGACTATCCTTTTGCCCTGTCCTTCAACAGCTTCGCCACTTTTTCAATCTCCGCCGTCTTTTTGTACAACTTCACCGAGAAGACTTGGGTTGTCACGGTCTTGTCGACTTCCCCCTTCAGTTCACCCGCCAGTTGATACAGCCGATCCACTTCTGCGCGAAACTCCTTTTCATTCTGTTTCAGCGCCGCTCGCTTCGCGCTTTGAGCATCGGGATTTGCCGCCCCCGCTTCCGCCGGATTCTGTGTCTCCGACGATGGTGGTGGTGTTGGAAACGGATTTTCTTTTCTCTGTTGCCCGAACACAGAGTCGCCCGCCGCGGCAGAACAACTCGCCGCAGCCATCAGTGCCATCAAAAATCTGCGCCTTGTTTCCCCCATGGCATCCTCCTCTCCTATGGACAACCAGCGGCCGCAGCGTTACTTCCAAACTCATTTTAGGAGTGTCTGAGATCGGTGATCGCAAAAAAAATCACCAATCCAAGCGCGAGGGAAATTACGGCGATACTCCTCGGCCGGTTGGTTTTCGCTTGTTCCTCCAAAACATCGCCGATGGCCGAACTGAGAAAAAACACCTGTAGCCAGGTGAGTAAGCTGGCAGCCACCTCGACTAAAGCGAATTGGTGAAAGAATGCAACAACGAAAATAGCTCCGCTCAATATCGTGGCTCCCGCACTCATGAGAACTATGAGTATCTGACGTCTCATCGCTTCTCCTTCGGTCCCAACTCAACCTCCCTCTCCGCTCGCACCCATTCTGCCACTTGTTCCCGAAGCGTATTCAAGCTGTTCGTGACGCGATCCGCCTCCACATTTACAAGCGCATACTGTTCCGATTTTGTCGGATCTGCTTGCAGCAGCCTTTGGTGGTCTTCGCGCAAATCCGGGAAATCCTTCGCCCGCAACTTCGCTCCCCGCAACATTTTGGCAATCAACTGCACGGTTTTCTCCACGTCTTCCGCAAATACGCCGAACTCCGCCCGGGCCTGCATCGGAGGCATGTGCCGCCAGCCAGCCTCCAGAGCCATTACAGAATTCACGAAACGGTGCGAACTCACCAGCATCGCGTTCAGCTGGCTCATTTGCTCCCCGGTTGTTCCAGGCTCGGAGCTCACGCGCTCTATCGACGCCTCCAGATTGGACCGCGCCCGCCGTGTGGCCATGCGCTTTCCGTCCAGAGTGGGCGACTCGTCCAACCTGGCTCGCACTCCGCCAGCGCTCGCGGAATTCATGTACTCCTGCGTCAGCTCGCGGAAGTATTCCCCGTACGCGTCGAGCAGTTGCGCGATTCGCTCCGATACTCCGGCGCGTTCCCACGTCGGCCAAGTCCAATAGACAAGGAGCGCAAGGCAGCCGCCGGCCGCGGTATTCACTCCGCGCGCCCAGATTACCAAGCTCGGCGCTACTCCCAGAATGGTCACCAAACCTACGACCAGAGCGCTCACGGCGATCGCAAAAATCCCATAATTTCCCGGTCCCACCCAGCGCATCAGAAACATGAACGCCGCAATTTGCAGGATCAGCACGGGCACGGTCTGGGGCAGAAAATAAAACAGTGCCGTCGCCAGAAAAAGCCCAGCGATCGTTCCCACCACGCGCAGCACGCCACGGCTGAACGTCGATGTGAAGTCCGGCTTGAGCACTAGCACAACAGTCATCGGCAGCCAATACGACCGGCGCCATTCGAATCCGCGTCCCACCAAATTCCCCAGCATTACGCAAACTGCCAGTCGAACCGCATGCCGGAAAGCCGAAGATTGCCAGTTCAGATTCGCTCGCAGTGTTGCGAGGCCTCCGCGGAATCGCAGCCACCACGGCTGCTCTGCCTGTTTTTTCGCGAACGCTTCCTCTCCCATCTCCGTCGCATGGTTCGCCAACTCCATCGCCGCCCGCAACTGTCCGTTCAACGCCGCCACTTGATACCGTTCCTCTCGCAGCACGGCGGAAAGAAACGAACCCGTCGTACTCGCGCCGGCATCGCGCAGCTCTTTCGTGGTCGCTTCAAGTTCTGCCAAAGGCGCTTCGGCCGTTTGAACGAAATTTCTCGTCAGCAGCGAATCGCTAATCGACCGCAACACGCTCCCGACCGTCCGGAAATACCGGTCAAGAATTCCGACGCCCGCATGCAAAGGGTTCTCCCGCTCCAGGCGTACTCGCAGCCGCGAGAGTGTCAGCAACCCGAGCTGCATTCGCTCCGCTTGGCTCAATAGCGCGCGATACCGTACTCCATCAATCGTCGTATCCAGGCCCAAGCCCGCGAGCGCCGCCTCCGCCTGGCTGCCGCACACCGATTCCGGCAGCACCGTCGCGGCCTGCGCCGGCACTTCCGTGATGTGCGCCAACTCCTGATAGAAACCCGCCAGTGCGCGACGTTCCGGCTCGTAGCGTCGCACGGGCCACATCGCTATCGACAGCCCCGTTTGCAGCAGCCCGCCCGCCAGTGCCAGCAACCCAGAAATCGCCGCTTGCCGCGCCGTCAACGGCTGCGCCGCGTACACCAGCAGCGACACCGTGCTGATCACTCCCAAATCCCCGGCCGTCGTGCTGATGCAAACGACCAGGCCGCCCACGAATGCCCACAAGCTCGCTACAACAACAGCCACCGGGTGATTGCCACCGGAAATCGCGCCCGCAAATACCGCCGCCGCGCACCATACGCTCGACAACAGCATGCGTTTTGCTCGCTTCGCGTAACGATCGCTCCCGTCCGAGTACGACACGTTCAACGCGCCGATCGCCACCGCCAATCCGCCGCGCGGCATCCCCAGCCCATAGCCCGCAATGATTGGCAGCACAACTCCAGCCGTATTTCGCAGCGCCAGATAAGGTTGTAACTTGGAGGAATCAAACCGCGTGAGGATTCGCCAGAAGCTCGCCGCAGCCCCTTCGTGCGCGGGAGCCTGCACGACAGCCGCAGCGGTTGGGGCCGGAACCACATTCTTCGCTTCGGATGCCACGATGCATCCTAGAATAATCGACTACAGCCTCTTTCGATATAGACCGAAACTTTCTTGGCCTTTGTAGTGGCGCAGCTTCATCCTGAGCGCATGCGAAGGAATGCTGCGCCCTTCTTGAGGCTACGCAAGATGTCCGGAATTAAACCGCAACGTGCCCCGCCAGAATCACCGCCCGCCCGTTCGCGATGCCGGCAACGTAAACGTCGGCTTCACTTCTTTCCGCTTCGACCAATCGTGATACGTGTGGCACTCAAAACACCGCGACTCCGCATGCTCCGGTCCCGGCGCGTGACAAGTTCTGCAAGTCGCAATCCCCGGCAAAAGCACGTCGCCCGTCTCTGTACTGCTCAGCGCTTTCTCGTGGCAACCCGCGCACGCAAATCCCCGGTGCGCGTCATGGTCGAATTTCGCGTGCGGCATCCACTTCACCGTAGTTTGCGCCGGTTCCACGACCGGAAAGTTATTTTGCCCCACTCCAACTGCGAGCGCATGGCATTGTTTGCAAGTCTTCCGCCACAAAAGTTCTTCGGCATCCCTGATCTTCGCGTCGACCCACTCATTCGGCGTATACACGCGAACAGCCGCCTGCACAGCCTTTCCCGTCAAATCGCGCCCAGGCTCACGCATCTCGTGCAACTCCCCCGGATGCGCCGCAATATACTCGCTGAATTTCTTCACCATATACGCATGCACCACTTCGGGCTTATCGTGCGGCACGCCTTCACTAAATCGCTTGTCAAACGCCAGCGAATGGCATCCCGCGCAACCCGTCGCAAATTTCACCGGCGCCATCAATTCGCGGCCACTTTCGTGACCCAGACGCGGAAGCGTCCCATTCTTCGGCGAAAGCACTTCGTCTTGCGCCGAGTAATTCACGTTTGCCGATACGTAGCTCGCATCAGCGTATTTCCATTCCGTCGAAGCCGCCCCTGCTTGATGACAATCCCCGCATTCCAGCTGTACATTCGGTCCTATCGGTCCGCGCCGTATCGGCTTCATGTGAATCGCATGATTCACCCGGATCGTTCCAGGATCGCGCGTATTGTCGCGCAACGCTGCGAATTCTGGATGCCCGTCCTCAAGACTCTCGATATGTGCTGCATAGTGCGGCGCACCGCCAATTGTTTTCAAGTCGCCGTGGCACTCCGCGCAAGTCTCATTCTTCGCCGCAACAAGGTTCACCCGCCCGCGATGCTCCGTATGGCATGTCGCGCAAGCAACCGATTTCGTTTGCACGGCGTGGTGTATCGGCCCATCGTGACAAGACAAACAAGCCGCATCGCTGGCCACAGCCGAAAACATCCCCGCCGTCTGCACGTGGCATGCAGCACAATCCGCCTCCAGCACCGCGTGCGCTTCGCTCATTCTCCCGCTCGAATACACGCGCGAGTCCCGCGCAAATCCGTGCCAGCCAATCCAAACCAGCGCAATCGCCGGCAGCCCCACGCTCAGCCAAAACTTCGCGCGCTTCAGCGCAGTCGGCCTCTTGAAATAATTCAGGTCGATCCGCTGCGCCAACTTCTTAGTTGTTCGTGTCCTAGCCAAGTTGTCTCAACCACCACAATTTACGATTCGCCATCGAATATTTTTCTGTAGGGGTGGGGCTTGCCCCACCCACCGCCTGATCAATATCGCAGCGCCATCACCGCGTGCACTGCCCCCAACAAAATCAAAGCCAGCGAAATCGGTATGTGCACCAGCAACCACCCGTGCAAGAGCTGGTGTAACCGCTCCTGCCGCACCAACTGCCGTGCCTCATCGCAAATATCTTCCAAATCCTGCACCGTCGCCTGCGCCGCTTGCGGCATCAACGTCCGCAATCCCGAAAACGCTCCATGCGCCTTGTCCGCATCGCCAAGCCGCGATCCGCGCAACCTTGGCTGTTCGAGGAACGGCCGCATCTCGCCCAAATAAAACTTTCGCAAAGGCGCGGACTCCTCCTCTGTAAGCACAACAGTCTCTGCTGCCGCCGCCACCGCTGCGCCGCCGCTTGCTGCCCCCATCGTCCGCGCCGCGCTGAACCCACCCGCACGCTGGGCATCTTCTTTCGCGGATTTCGCGATACCCAGCGGCCCGCAAATCGCCTCGACGCCACGGTCCGCCTCTTCCCGCAGCACCTTCCGCACATTCCCAATCTCGTCGTAAATCGTTTCCAGCTTCACGTCGGTCGTCATCACTCGCGGTACGTAGTGTTGCAGCGCCGCCCCAAACACCCCGCTCACCACGGTAATAATCAGCAGCCACATCAGCACGCTCGTCAGCGTCCCGCCAAAATGAAATCCTCCATGAAACAAAATTACCGGCAAGCTGAGCAATCCCAGCCACAAGTGCCCGCGCATCCAAGCCTGCGCGCGTCCAATACGCCAGGTTGGCACCCGCTTTCGCGCCCCCAGCAGCGCCGCAAAAATCATGAACCCGAATCCGATCACTCCAAAAACCAAACCAATCGCGCTGCCGCCCCTCGGTCCGCTCGGCGCGTTCGTCGCATACACCGCATAAACACCCGTGAACACCACCAGCACAATCAGCGATGCGATCGCCCATCCGCGCTGTGTTTTATCTATCCGCAAGGTGCATGCCCTTCAAGTGGCACAGACTTCAGTCTGTGCTCTTGCTGTCGAGAGCATTCGGATCGATCAGGCGCGTGATCTAGGTTTCGCATCAATTCGCCGCCCCGCCCCCGAGCATTTCCGAAAAGAATGTCCTTGGGTCCACGCGATGCGCCGCATCATGAGGACAAGCGTAAACGCAACTCGGCTCTTTCAAGTGCGTGCACAAATCGCACGAAGTAGCTTTTTGCTTCACCACCGCTTTCTGTCTCCCCGGACGCTCCAGGTCTTCCACCATCACGTCGAATGGATGCAAATTGATATTTCCGTACGGGCAATTCCGCGCGCACAAACCGCAGCCGATGCACCAATCCTCAATAATCACTTCCAGCGAATTTCGCCGCCGGATCGCTCCCACCGGACAACCCACCATGCATAGCGGATCGCGGCATTGCCTGCACGAAGTCGCCACCAGATACTGTTCGAACCGCAAACCTTCCCGCACCAGTCTCGTCACGCCGTCATGCGCATCCGCGCACGCATTCACGCACGCATCGCACCGCGTGCAATTGTTCAAATCGAGAATCAGCAAACTCTGCGCTTCCATCAACCCCTGCGAAAGAAACTGATCGATGGGTACGCTCCGTACCGTCTGCATCCGCTGCTGATTCGCCGCACCGCGCTCCGCCGCCACTGCTTCCAGACCCTGCCGCACGCTCGGGAACCGCTCGACCATGTCGCGAAAATCGTCGCCAGAGATGCGCACCACTTCCACGTGGTCCAGCGCCGTGCAAGTCGCCGTCCGCACTCCTCCGCCGAGCAACCCGATCTCGCCGAAATAATCTCCGCGCGAAAGATAAGCCAGTACGAGCTCCCCGCCAGGATACGTCTCCGAAATCTTCACGAACCCGATGCGTACAAGATAAAAACTCTCCGCGGCATCCCCCTGCCGCGCAATGATTTGCCCCGGCGCAAACCGCTGCAGCTCTACGCTGCTTTTCAAATGCTCGATAAAGTCAGTCGAGAGATCCGCAAACATTGGCACGCCGCGCAAATGGTTCTCCAGCGCCCGCTTGCGGTAATTCTGGTCGATCTGCGCGCGAAACGTTTTGTTCTTCATCATGATGTCGAGCACGTTTCGAAGCATCTCGAACGCCACGACATCCGTCTCGGCAATCACCGTCGCCGACCGCGGATAAAAATTCATGCACGTCATCTCGCCAAACAAATCGCCCGCCCCCAGCTCCGCCACCGGGTTTCCGTAAGCAAGATCCACGGACGCATCGATAGGTATCGTTCTGTCGCGAGTTTCCTCAGAGCGGACATCCGTGTCCCGCGCCGCGAGCGTGCTGGTCAGCTTTTTAAAGAGTCCCTTCGCCCCGCCCTGCGTTTTCACGTGCGCGATCGGCGACGAAAGCGATACCCGCGCTTTACCCTCCAAAATATAAAAAGCCGTCGAGCCGAATTCGCCCTCGCGGCAGATAATCTCCCCAGGATGAAATCGCCGTTTGACGATCGCGCCGCGGTTCAATTCAAGAAATGTCCCCGAAACGCCCTTGAACACCGGCAACTGTAAAAGCTCTTCCGCCTCGAATCCCTGCGAGTCCAGCCCCGCTGCGATGGACGTGCCCACCACGGTTTTGTTCGTCAAGGCTCCTGTCGGGCACGAGACCATGCACTCTCCGCACGAAATGCAGGTCGAATCTCCCATCGGCGCGTTTAAATCGAAAGCAATTCCAGCCGAATAACCTTTTCCCATCCGCCCAAGCACAAAATTGTTTTTGATTTCGTCGCAACCGCGAATACATCGATCGCACAAAATGCAGGCATCGTGATCGACGGCAATCGCCAGCGAAGAATCATCAATCCCGCGCGAAACGGTCCGTTTCGCGAATCGCGGCTGTGTAATTCCCGCCGCCTTGGCCAAAGTCTCCAGCTCGCAATCGCCCGATTTTTCCTGCCTCGCGCAAGGAGACGGATGATCCGCCATCAAAAGCTCAAGCAAAGTCTTCCGCGCGTTCAGAACTTTCTCGGAATTCGTGACCACCTTCATGCCCGGTTCGACAGGCCGCACACACGAAGCCGTAAGCACCCGCGCCCCAGTATCCACCACGCAAAGACGGCAAACCCCCACCGGCGTTTCATTCTGCAAATGGCAAAGCGTAGGAATCGGCGTCCCATTCATCCGCGCCGCATCAAACACACTGGTCCCCGAGGCCACCTGCACTGGTCGCCCGTCAATCGTGATCTCCACAAGTCCCGCCGGTGTAGTCGCCGTACTCACAATCCTCGTCTCTTCTCGGTGTCCTCTGTGCTCTCTGTGTTAAAAATCACATTCCACCTCAAGCAGCCACGTTCCCCTTTGAAGATGCTACGGTCGAATCCCCACTCGCGAAGCCTCCCCCGCTCGCGCCGCCGTCGTAAAACAAATCCCGCTAGGACACAACCCTTTCAAAACATGCGCGTCCACTTCCTCCCGAAAATATTTCAAAACAGACTGCACCGGCGCCGGCACAATCTGCCCAAGCCCGCAAATCGAAGTAAGGCTCATCGCCTGGCAAAGTTCATCGACCAAAGCCAGATCCGCCCGGTACTGGCTTTCCGCCAGTCCTCCGCGCGTCCACCGCACCAGCAAATCCGTCATCTTTTGCGATCCTACCCGGCAAGGCACGCACTTTCCGCACGACTCATTCCGATAAAACCGCACAGCATTCAAAGCCATATCCAACATGCAAGTCGTATCGTCGCAAACCACTATCGCGCCTGAGCCCAGCATCGATCCCGCATCCGCCAGCGCCTTGAAATCCAGCCGCACGTCTACCATCGACGCCGGCAAATACCCGGAAGACGGTCCCGAAGGCGCAAACGCCTTCAGCTGTCGCCCGCCGCGAATTCCTCCTGCGTAGGTAAACAGCACTTCGCGCATCGGCGTTCCCATAGGCACTTCAAAAATCCCAGGCTTCGCGGCATGCCCGCTAACGCCCACGAATTTCAAGCCACGCGAACCGCTCACGCCTTGCGTCTTGTACCACTCCACCCCGCGCGCCAATATCTGCGGCACATTCGCAAACGTCTCGACGTTATTCAGCACCGTCGGTTTTTGCCACAATCCCGCCTGCACAGGAAACGGCGGTTTATTCCGCGGCTCAGCACGTTTACCTTCGATCGCCTCAATGAGTGCAGTTTCTTCTCCGCAAATGTAGCCGCCAGGACTGACGAAAATCTCCAGATCAAACGTCAGGTCGCTCTTCAAAATATTCTTTCCCAGCAAACCTTCGTGATAGCAGCGTCGCAATTCCTCGCCAAGAATTTCTTCCTGCAAGTGATACTCGTGCCGGATGTAAAGAATCCCTTTTCTTGCCCCGGTAACTAGTCCCGCGATGATCATCCCCTCGACAACCAGATGCGGAAGATGCGTCATGATGAATCGGTCTTTAATCGTCCCCGGCTCGCTTTCATCCGCATTGCAAACGACGTACTTCTCGGCGCCTGGTTCCTTGCGCACCAGGCCCCATTTCATGCTCGTCGGAAATCCCGCTCCGCCCATCCCGCGCAATTCCGAAGCTTTCAGTTCCGCCAGTACACCTTCCCAATCTTTCGTTGTGGCCAGCTTTCGAACAACGCCGTATTTTGCCCCATCGCCGTAAGGGTCGGACGCGCACTCCACGCGCGCACCCTCCGGATGCGGCTCGGGGATTGCTTCGCCAAGAATCGCACTTCGCGCCATCGCTTCCGCAGACGCCGCCGTCACACTCGTGAAAATCTCATCGTTAATGGAAACCGCTGGCGCATGATCGCACCGTCCCAGGCACGAAACATCGCGAATCAGCACATCGGCAGGAGGGCTCTTCGCGAAACGCTGCTCCAATTCCGCGCGCAATTCGCAAGCCCCATTCAAGTGACAGCTCATGTCCGCGCAAACACGCACATCCGCCTTAGGCGGTGGCACCAGTTGAAAATGCGGATAGAAACTCGCGACGCTATGAATCTGGTAAAGAGGAGTGTCCGAACGCTGGGAAAACGCTTCGAGTTCCGCTTTGGGCAAGAAGCCGTAGCGAAGCTGAATAGCTCGCAGGTCGTCAAAGATCACGGCGCGGCATCTCGCATTGAAAGGCGCCGGTCAGGTCGTGCCACCCGGCGTGGAGTGAAGTACGGATTCTCCTGCATACTACTGGCGCCCCACACTAGTGTAAATAGAAGCCCCGTTGCCTTTTCGCGCCACGCTGCGAAAAAGACAACGCGCCCGGCACAGCTTCCAAACGATAATTGGGCGAACGAATCGTCCGTCACTGCGAATGCAAATCATCCCCCAATCCAATTGGCTGCGCGCCGCGCTATGCGCTGCGCTCCTAGTGCCGCTAGCCTTTGCTGTTCGACTGGCCGCGGCGAAAGACGGCCCTGGCCAGCCCGCAAAATTCGCCACCGCCGATGCAGCCGCCAAGCCCGCCGAAACGCCGACAGCCGTTGCTGCCAAGCCAGTCGATTCGAACACCGATTCGAACGGCGAGCCAGTGAAATATATCGGCCCCGGCTCCTGCGCCGCCACAAGCTGCCATGGCAGCGTCAAACCCGTCGCCGGCAGCCGCATTCTGCAAAACGAATATTCAACCTGGATCGTAAAAGACAAGCACAGCCATGCCTATCAAGCACTCACCGGAGAAATCGGCGAACGCATCGCCCGCATTCTGAAACTCAATTCGAAAGCCGAAGAATCGCCCAAGTGTTTGGCGTGCCATGCGCTTTACACAACACCGGAGCAGCGCGGCCGCCCATTCGAACTCTCCGAAGGCGTCTCCTGCGAAAATTGCCACGGCCCAGCCTCTGGATGGCTCGGTCCGCACACCACACGCGACTGGCCGCACGAGAAATCCGTCGCGCTAGGTATGCGCGACACGCGCAACGTACTTCATCGCACGGAAAAATGTCTCGAGTGTCATCTGGGCACGAAAGACAAATTCGTCGACCACGAAATGATCGCTGCAGGCCATCCGGATCTTTTCTTCGAATTGGATTCGTTTTCCGCGGTGATGCCGCGCCACTGGAAATCGCCACGCGAAACCGCTCCCGGCAAACCGGTGGAAGATGCCGCGTGGGCGGGCGTCCGCGATTGGAGCGCAGGCCAAGCCGTGCAACTCCGCGCGGAAATGGAGCGCCTCTCGTGGCGAGCGAAAGGCGAACGCTTCGACAAGAAAGATGTGTGGCCCGAATATTCCGAACTTTCCTGTTTTGCGTGCCACCATGCTCTCGTTCCCGCAAAAGACAGTTGGCGGCAGGAGCACGGATTCGCTGGTCGACGTCCCGGCGATCCGGCGTGGAATGCTTCACGCTACGCGGTGTTTCGTTTGTTGGCGAAACAGATCGATTCCGCGAGCGCAGAGCAACTTGACCGCCAGTTCGCCGAAGTGGCTGGCGAAATGTCCAAGCTGAATCCGGATCGCAATGCGGTGGCTTCTTCAGCTTCCGCTGCTGCGCCAATTGCGCAGCGTTATGCAGAGCGGCTCGCGGCGATGCAATATGATCGAGCGCTCGTACTTCAGATGCTGCAGCGAATTTCAGATGACGCGGAAACTATTTCGCTCGCCGACGAGCGCGCTGCTGAGCAGGCGGCGATGGCGATGGACTCGTTGTACATCGCGTACAGTAAAGACGCGAAGCCCAGCAACGCGGACGAAGTTCGCGCCGCTATTAATGAGCTTTTTCGCCAGCTTGAAAATCCTTCCGCGTACAACGCCGATCAATTTGCTTCTTCGCTGCGGCGAATCCGTCCAATGCTGCGATAATCAGGCTCGACAAGTTAGAGCTTCCGGCAGGAACCCATGAATCGGTTTGAGAATTGGTTTTGCGGTTCGTCCATCTGGCGACGCATGACGCGGGATCGCGTGCTCCCGTGGATTGTGTCCGGTACGGAATTGGGCGAGCACGTTCTTGAAATTGGAGCAGGTCCAGGAGCTGCGACGGAAGAGTTGCGAAGACGCGCGGGACGAGTGACGAGCCTGGAATATAGCCACGTTTTTGCATTGGGAATTGCTCGGCGAAGCCAAATGACAAACGGAGCCGTGTTGCAAGGCGATGCGTCCGCATTGCCATTTCCAGAAAAGACTTTTTCAGCGGCGATCGCCATATTGGTTTTGCATCATTTGAAATCGCGAGAAGCGCAGGAGCGAGCATTCTCAGAAATCTTTCGAGTGCTGCGACCTGGCGGCGTATTTCTGGCCGTTGAAATTCAAGATGGATGGCTGCAGCGTGTTGGACATATCCGCAGCACGTTCGTGCCGCTGGCGCCAACGTCAGCGCCCGGACGGCTTGCGGCGGCAGGATTTTCCAGCGTGTCCATTGATTTTCTGCGTGGCGCATACCGTTTGCGAGCGTCGCGTGCGTAAGATTCCGCCAAAGCTGTTCGCGCGGCGCGTTGACGCGGGCGCGTGCTGCCTTTAGCATGATTTTATGAGCTCTGCGGCGAAGCTCAAGTTTCCTCCTGGTCCTTCCACTGGACTCAAGCGCTGGTCGCTGGGTCCTCTCAACAACGGCGACCCACTTGGTTATTTCACGGGACTCATGCGCGAGTACGGAGATATAGCCAGCCTTCGCGTTTTGAATTTCCGCATCCTTCTGCTCAATCATCCGGATCACATCGAAGACGTGCTGGTGAATCATCCTCGAAAATTCATAAAAGGTCGCGTGTTGCTGGCTAACAAGCGCGTTTTTGGCAGAGGCTTGCTGACGAGCGAAGGAGATTTCTGGCTGCGGCAGCGGCGCCTGGCGCAGCCCGCGTTTCACCGCGCGCGAATCGCGGGCTACGCCTCGACGATGGTGGAGTACACCGAACGGTTGCTGCACGAATGGCAGGACGGGGAAGAGCGCGACATTCATAAAGAAATGATGCGGCTGACGCTGCAAATCGTCGGCAAAACGCTTTTCGATGCGGACGTGGAACGAGATGCACAAGACATCGGCAAATCGATGGAGCTGCTGCTCGAACTCAGCGCAAATTTCCGGAGGACGATTTTCATTCCGCATTGGGTGCCCACGCCGACGAATCTGCGCATGGAACGGGCGATCCGACAAATCGAAAAAGTTCTCTACAGAATGATTGCCGAGAAACGCGCCTCGGGCCGCGATTCCGGCGACCTGCTCTCCATGCTGCTGGCCGCGCAAGATGAAGATGGCTCGCGCATGACCGATCAGCAGCTTCGCGATGAAGCCATCACGCTTTTTCTGGCGGGCCACGAGACCACGGCGAATACGCTGTCTTGGACGTGGTGGCTGCTCGCGCAGAATCCAGCCGTGGAAGCGAAACTCCACGCTGAACTGCGAACCGTGCTCGCGGGACGCTCGCCTTCGCTGGAAGATTTGCCAAAACTTGTCTATACGAATCACATCATCACCGAGTCGATGCGGCTGTATCCGCCGGCTTGGGGAACGGCGCGGACGGCGATCGAGGATCATGAAATCGGCGGCTACACAGTGCCGAAAGGTTCGGGCGTTTCGTTTGCACAGTGGACCGTGCATCGCGACCCGAGATGGTACGACGCGCCGGAAGAATTTCGTCCCGAGCGGTGGGACGGCGATTTGCTGAAACGGATTCCGCGGTTCGCGTATTTTCCTTTTGGAGGCGGTCCGCGCCAATGCATCGGAAATTCGTTCGCGCTGATGGAAGCAGCGCTGACTCTCGCGACGATTGCGCAGCAGTACCGGTTTCGCTTAGTCGAAGGGCATCCTGTGGTACCGCTGGCGTCGATAACGCTGCGGCCGCGGTACGGGATTCGCGTTGTGCTGGAATCGCGCGCAGCCAAGAGGCGATCGGCGAGCGACGCGAAAGATTCATGATTGGTGAACGGCGAAGAAAAAGGATGATGCGGAGACGCAGAGTTCGCGGGGCCGCGCAGAGAAGATGTGACGGACGCCCCGCGACGTGTGGTGCATAGCGAGCGAACCGCCGCAGAGGACAGCCAAGATTGGCTGTTCCACGCCCCCCTAGGTTTTTTTGCAAACATTTGATTCGATGGGAGTTAGAGGGTGTTGGTGTGCTAAAAATATGATTCTAAAGGGGATAGCGGTGACCTGCCTAAAAGGAAGCGGGGAGAATCTGCCCAGGAACACGTACCCTCCAGCACATGTAAGCCTATGAATCGAAAAGGCTTGCGAGATTATTGTTTGTAAGTCTTTGAAAATAGGATAATTGTTTTCTCCGCTTTAGCTCTCTCTTGCACGCTTGGAGAGCGGTAGCGTGCGCAAGCTCTCGTTAGGGATTTTGCTCTTGGGGCGGGTTCTCGATCAGATCTGGACGGGCGAGGTAGGTCCGGGGCACAGAGTTCGCTGAGGTCAGAGGATGGGCGAGGAACGGGTCTGAAGACCCGCCACTACAACGGCAGGAAAGAAGGCCGCGAGGGCCACCAGCCTTCCTTCGCTCCTCAGGACAGGCAGGGTAAACGTGTCGTGCCCCTACGGGAGTAAAGAGAGAAGAAGAAAGAGGGCACGATGAATCGTGTCCCTACAAGGAAGATCGGGCAAGGAAGAGGGCTTTGGTGTTTTTTTTGGCGATGGCTGGGAGTTTTACTGAGCTGCCGTCTGGCATCACGACGGTGGGTGGCCTATGAATTTGTCGACCCATTCGATGAACCACTTCATGTTGGGTGCGTCTGTGTGGCCGCCATCATGTTGGCGCCAGGCAAGCTGCCCGTCGAGCAGTCCTCGATTTACGGGCGGCATCTTCGCGACGCGATAGTCTTGGTCCACTCCAATCCCTTTTGCGCCCAGCAGCGTAAACACGCGGCTGGCGTCCACGGTGGCCATGAAGCTGCCTTGCTGATCGAGCCACTTAGCATCGCCTTTTTCGGGGATCCCGTAGCTGATAAATGTAAGTCGCGGCGCGCACAACGCGATCAGCTCGTTTGAATCGACAGGAATATCGCCGGGGTTCATGCTGCCGAACGTCGATTCGGATGCACCGTATTTCATAAAATTGCCAGCCATCCAGTAATATTCGCCGCCGGTAAGATTCTCCACTGCTTCGCCCCAGTTGCGTCGCAGCAGTGTTGCCCCTCCTTTGCCGGATGAGCCCACCAGCACCATTGCGAAGCGCTGATCAAAGGCCATCGTGACTAGGGCGGCTTTGCCGTAGCGCGACACGCCGTCGATTCCGACGTGTTTGGAATCGACGGCTTGGTCCGTTTCCAGATAATCGAGCGCGCGACCTGCTCCCCACGCCCACGCGCGTAGAGCGCCCCAGTCTTCCGGTTTGCGCGGCTGCCCTTTGTTCACCAGTCCGATGATTCCTCGCGTGATTCCGGCGCCATCGTCGGCTTGTACGCTTGCCGGATCGAGCAGCACAAAGCCCCAGCCGGCGGCAACCAATTGCCATGTGTTTGGCAGATCGCCGTCTTCATTCAACTGGGGAAACTGGAACGGCGTCTCCTTCACGGGGTCCCAGGCCGGGTGTTTCACGAACACGTCTTTGAGCGAAGGATCCTGCTGAACCATTAGCGCCTTCCACGCATTGTTGATGCGTTCCATCTCCTCGCCGCGAGGCTCGTTTGGATTCGGAAAACCCGCACGTCCAAACATAACGAGCACCGGTACCGGGCCCTTGGCATTCGCGGGCGTCACAAGAGTCATGTGAATCTTCACGCTGATGGCCGGGTACGCCGAGTCGTCAACTTCTCCGATCAGATCCTTGGCGATCACACGCGTGAAGCCGATCGATTCGTGATCCACGGTTTTCACAGTCCACAATACTTTCGGCACATTTTGGGGAACGCGACCATACACATACTTCGAAAACATATCGAGTAATTCGGGACGACGGATGTTCCACCACATGTCGGGCGTGGTCACCTTCTGGCCGTTGTTCAGCACGAGTGGGTCGGGAATATTTGGAAACGGATCCGCTTTTGACTCATCGTAGTTGGCATGGTTGGGGGCTTTCTCGTTTCCACTGTAGCCCGGCCGAAGAGCCTTGATTCCGAGCTGATCCATCATGTTCTGTCGATCCTGGTCGGCGGTGAAGGTAACCGGAGGCGGCGCCGTGGAAGTTTGCGCGATTGCAGATGACGGAATGCTTAAAATTACGATCAGGCAGATGTACGCAAGTGAAGACCTACGAGTGAAGGGCACGCGGACGCTCCAGAGTGATATGATTCGCTGCGTTTTCGAACTATCTACTTCGGGCACCCATGCTAAACCTTTCGTTATGAAACGTGCACGCGCATTCTTTGTCACCATTGGATTCTTGATTTATTTGGGATTCGCGCAGATTCAACTGCGGTTGGCGGCATCGTCCATTCCGCAGGTCTGGGTGGCGACGTGGGGTTCTTCCCAACAGATCCCAGAGCCTCAGAATGAATTGCCAATCGATGACTTGCGTGACGCGACTGTGCGTCAGCTTTTTCATCTGTCGGTCGGCGGCTCCGGATTGCGCGTTCACATGTCGAATACGTTTGGAACCGAGGCGTTGCACTTTACCTCCGTCCACATAGCGCGCCCACTCTCGACAACCTCGCCGGCGATCGACCCCGCAAGTGATCGGCAGCTGACCTTCGCGGGCAAAGCCGACGTACTTGTTCCACAGGGTGCGGAATTCGTCTCCGATCCCGTGGACTTGAAAGTGGCGGCTCTTTCCGATCTTGCTGTGACGTTTCATCTCGATGCTCCACCGGCGCGTGAAACTGGCCATCCAGGATCGCGGGCGACCAGCTATTACGTGCACGGCGACGCGGTCGGCGCAGCGACTCTGATCGAGCCGAAGCATGTGGATCACTGGTTCCAGATTTCAGAGATCGATGTACAGGTTTCGTCGGAAGCAGGTGCGGTAGTCGTGCTTGGTGACTCCATCACCGATGGACACGGAGCCACAACGAACGGCAACGACCGCTGGCCGGATGTGCTCGCGGCAAGGCTGCAAAGCTCGCCTCAGACAAGAAATACCGGCGTTTCCAATCAGGGGATCGGCGGAAACCACTTGTTGACCGACGGGCTTGGTCCCAACGCGTTGTCACGCTTCGATCGTGATGTGTTGGCGCCGGCCGGCGTTCGGTGGCTTATTGTGTTTGAAGGTGTGAACGATCTAGGCGGATTGGCGCGCACAGGCGAAGTGACGCCAGCCGACCATGCGGCACTCGTCGAACGTATTCTCTCGGCATACGGGCAGCTTGTCGAACGCGCGCATGCACACGGCCTCCGCGTCTTCGGTGCAACGATAACACCGTACGTTGGCTCAAATTATTATCATCCAGGCCCGTTGAGCGAAGCCGATCGACAAGTTGTGAATCAATGGATTCGCGCCGCCGGACACTTCGACGGCGTAATCGATTTTGACGCGGTGGTTCGTGATCCGAATCATCCAGACCAACTGTTGCCCGATCTCGATTGCGGCGATCACCTGCACCCTTCGCCTGCTGGATACAAAGCCATGGGTGAGGCCATCCCACTTAACATTTTCTCAAGGTAGGCCACCTAACTAAGCGCGACAACTCGAAGGGCGTCTTGAAAACGTGTCGTGCGCATGTTTTGCAAGAGTTGGTTCATGTGAACGTATGCGTACTGCAATTTTGGTTCGTCGGTGGCTAAGCTGACTTCACCGGCCCAGATGCGGTTGTGGAAGTCTCGGAAATCCGGCGCGTTCGTATTTGGTTCGATCGGCTTGCCGCCAGAGCCCAGGCGCATGAAGACCATCACGTAGGACATGTGAGCGACCTGGCGCATCAGGTAGAACCGCGCTCGCTTGTATTCTGAGACTGGTTCTCCGAAATACGACTGAAGAAACGAATTTTCTTCCGCGTCATTGGCGACGACGAAATTCGCCACCATCGCCAGGTCGAAGTAGCGGTCATTCAGGAAAGCGGCTTCCCAGTCCACCAGCCAGACGCGGGAGCCGTCGAAGAGGATGTTTTCGGGCTTCAAATCGTTGTGACTCGCGACTAGCTCTGCATCGTGACGCGGGTAAACGCTGTCCACGCGGGCGTACCGTTCGAAGAGTTCCTTCGTTTCACTTTCGGGCAGAATCTTGGCGGCCTGGAATTTTTGGATGAATCCATCGACGGCGTCGAGGTAATTCACGACTCTCGGGAACGGCGGCAAAGTGTGTAACGCTCGAATCGTAACGGGTAGCCGGGCGAGAGCTTCTCGCATGGGAAACGGTTGTGCGTCCACGAAATCGGTGATCGAAATTCGGTCTTCGGTGCTTGTGTACCAGACGCGGGGAGCAAGACCTGCGGCGGCGGCACTCTTCATGCAGGCGAACTGGCGCGTTGGATCGCTCATTGCATCCGAGCGCGTGATGATACGCAAAAGGTATGGCGTTCCTCGCACCACGATGCGAAAAACCAAGGCGGAGGAAAGGCCGGTGGTGAGGATTCGGATGTCTTCGAACTCACTGACATCGAATGCTTCCCGCAGGGCGCGCGTGACCCCGGCATTTTTTGCTTCTGGAATCATGAAACCTCCCTATGACGGTCTTCAGGGCTTCGGACGCTTTTGTGCGCTTCATCGGCTTGATTCGTCCGAGTTAGGTGGAATGCCTTTTTTAACACAGAGTTCGCAGAGGGCGCAGACAAGAATGAGATGCGCGCAGGAAGCGGGGCTCAGTTGTGCTATTCCCGGCGGAGCGCGGCCAGTGGGTCGATTCTTGTGGCGCGGCGAGCTGGGACGTAGCACGCCACGAGAGCCGACGCTAAGAGGACGATGGTTACACCCGCGAGGGCGCGGACATCGAGGGCGCCTACGTTGTAAAGGAGGCCTTTGAGGGTTTTTCCCACGAAGTAGACGCCGGGGAGGCCGATGGCCATGCCAATGAGGGCGGCCAACAGGCCTTCGCCTACGACGAGTTTAAGGACGTGGGAACTGCCTGCGCCGAGAGCCATGCGGACGCCCATTTCGTGAGTACGCTGGGCGACAGAAAAGGTCATGACGCCGTAGATGCCGATGGCTGCGAGGAAGAGCGCGAGTACAGCGAAGGTGCCGAAGACGAGGACGGTGAAGCGGTCGGTGACGAGGTTTTCGCTGATGACCTGGTCCATGGTGCGGACGCGCGTCATGGGGAAATCGGGATTCACGGAACGAATGGCGGCGGCGATGCCGGTGGCGACGGAGCTGGGGTTCCCGTTGGTGCGGACGCCGATCGTCGTGTTAGGCCAGGGGCTCTGGTCAAAAGGAAAGTCAATTTCGGCGGTGCCAGTGGTGGTGGGGTGGCTTTCGTACTGAACATCGTGGAAGACGCCGACGATTTGCCATTCGATAGGTGCGCCGAACGGGGGATTCTTGTCGGGGACAAGCTCGACGATTTTAACGCGCTGGGTGAGCGGGTCGAGTCCGGGTAGATATTGGCGGGCAAAACTTTCGCTGACCATGGCGACGCGGGGTGCGCCGGCGAGATCGCGGGCGTCGAGATAGCGGCCGCGGGTGAGGTGGATGCCGTAGGTTTCGTAATAGCCTGGCGTGACCGTATTGATCATCGCCTGCGGTTCTTTGTTGGGATTGTTGTCGGTGTCATCGGAGGGCTGGCCAACGATGGTGAAATGGAGGCGGCCCGCGCCGTTCGTGGGAAGGCCGGGTGCGATGGCGACTTTCATGACGCCTGGAACGGCGGCGATTCGCTCCTCGAGTTGGCGATAGATGGAGCGGGTTTGTGCGGCGCTAGTAGTGCGCTCGTGCTGGATGGGGACGCTGAAAGTGAGGACGTGGTCGCGGCGAATACCGAGGTCGACTTGGGTGACGTTCCAGAAGCTGCGGAGAATGAGTCCCGCGCCGGCGACAAGGATGAGTGCGAGAGCGAATTCCGCGACGACGAGGACGCGGCGGAGACGATTGTGGCTCGCGCCCGCGGCAGAGGAGCGGCCGCCCTCTTTCAGCAAGTCATTGATATTCTGGCGCGCGGCGTGCCAGGCGGGGAAGCAGCCGAAGAGGACGCCGCTGATGAGCGTGGCGCCGAGGGTGAAAAGCAGGACGGGGACGTTGAGGTGCGGATCGGCTTCGTAGGGTATGCCCAATTGGTTTCTGGGCATGAGAGCCATTACGCCGCGGAGGAGAGCTACAGAGAGCAATGAGCCCAAAACTCCGCCCATCAAGGCCAAGGAAAGGCTTTCGATCAGGAATTGGCGGAAGATGCGAGCACGGGTGGCGCCTTGCGAGGCACGAACGGCGATTTCTTTTTGGCGCGCGGTGCCCCATGCGAGGAGCAAATTCGCGATATTGACGCAGGCGATCAGGAGGACGAAGCCGACGGCTCCCATCATCAGCCAGAGGCCGAGGCGAGTTTGCTTAGGAAGAAAGTCGTCTTTGAGAGGCTCGACGGTCACCGTGAGATCGGCATTTGTTTTAGGGTAGGTTTGCGCAAGTTGTTTGGCGATTACGGCCATTTCGGCGTTCGCAGCTTCCAGGGTTACTCCATCCTTGAGCTTTCCCATCACCAGAAGAAAATGATTTTCGCGCTTGATCTCGTCGGGTTTGAAGGAAAGCGGGACATTCATCGAAGAATCGCCAACGTCGGAGGGGCTGGGAGCGGCAACGCCGAGAACGGTATAGAGTTCGCCGCTCATGCGGAGCTTTCTGCCAACAACGCCGGGGTCGCTGCCGAAATGATCGCGCCAGAATTTGTTGTTGAGGATGACGACGTGGTCGTTGCCGGGGAGGGCGTCGTCGGCAACGAAATGGCGGCCGAGAGTGACCTTGGGGCTGAAGAGGAGGTCGAACCAGCCGGGGGCTACGCGGCTGGCCTGAACTTGTTCGGTCCAGTCGGGAGTGGAGATGGTGAAGCCTTCGCCGGTCCAACCGTTGAGGGAGTCGAAGACCTTGGCCTGCTTTTGCCAATCGAGGAGGTCGCTGGGGGAGGTGCCATTGCGCTCGCCACTTTTGTCGTGGGACCAGACCATGACGATGCGGTCGCTATCGACGTAGGGGAGGGGAGCGAGGAGTACGGAATAGATAAGGCTGAAGATGGCGGTGGTGGCGCCGATGCCCAAGGCTAGAGCGAGGAGGGAGACGGCGGTGAAGCCAGGGCTCTTCCAGAGCAGACGCAAGCCGTAGCGGATGTCGCGCCAAAGTTCGGTCATGAGCGCACCTCTTTCCTGCACTTCATTCTGTAAATACTCCCGACCTAGTTAAAAAGTTCCGTAATTTTGGGGGCCTACGGAATTAGACGAGTGGGGGAGGAAGTTGTTACGCGCTGATCCTTTGAAAGAATCACGCCGGGGAGGCCAACCCAGTGAAAAACTAGATCAAATTCATCTCGGCGGGCCAACGAATGGGCGGTTGGGCCGCTGAATTTTGAAGGAATGCTGCCGGGCTGAAGGCGAGGGCCTGCCGGGATGTGCCGGCAAGGATGCCGGCGCTACGAGGGTTCTCATGGTGGTCGAGATATTCAATCGGTGGCGAATGGCGAGTTTCTGCCGTAAAATGGTGAAAGGTTTAAGCGATGGCAGATCCCACAATTACGATTCCGCTCGATCCGCAGACGGCGCGGGCCTACGAGTCTGCCGCGCCAGAGCAGAAGCGGAAGATTCAGGCCCTGCTGAGCCTTTGGCTTCGGGAGCTGGCTGCCGGGGAATATCCGTCTCTGCAGCAGGTGCTTGAAGATGCCGGACGAAAGGCAAAGGACCGCGGGCTTACCCCGGAAATTCTGGATTCGCTCCTCAAGGACAAGTAGTTGCGCTGCGTTTTCGATACGAATGTCTTAGTCAGTGCCTTACTGCTACCCGATTCAATACCTCGCCATGCATTCGAAATGGCTTTCCGAAAAGGGCGCGTCCTGCTCTCTCTTGCGACCCTCGCCGAACTTTCCACCGTTCTTAGCCGAAAAAAATTCATTAGATATATAAATGAGGAAGATATTCGAAGTTTTCTTGCGGCCTTGGCTCGAGAGGCCGAATGGGTCGAGGTAGATGTGCGGATCTCGGTCTGCCGGGATCCGAAGGACGACAAGTTCCTCGAACTCGCTGTGAGCGGCCGCGGAACGCACATAATCAGCGGCGACTCTGATCTGCTCGCGCTGAATCCGTTTCAGGGAATTGAGATTCTCTCTCCCCATCAGTTTTTGCAATCGTCGCCAGGCTGAAAGCTACTCTTTGAATTTTTTGCTGGGGGTGGCTTGCTTTTGGTTTTGGAGTTCGAGGATGTCGGCGCGAGTGTCGGAGGAGCCGAGGAGCCAGTGGGCGAAGAAATCGCCGCGAGCCATGTCGACGTAGCTGACGATAGGCATGTAGGGATGGCGGATGCCGGGATAGACCTGGAGTTCGAAACGCTTGTCGGCTTTGATGAGCGCGTTGACCAGGTGCATGGTGTTGACCATGCTCACGTTTTCGTCCATGTCGCCGGTGGTGAGCATGAGGTGGCCTTTAAGATTCTTGGCGAGATCAGAATTTCTGTCGATTTCGTAGATGAATTTCTCGGTGCCGTCTTTTTGCATTTCTTCGCGGACGCCGTGGTATTTCTCGCTCCAGTCACGGTTGTAGACGTTGTTGTCGTGATTTCCGGATTCGGACCAGCCGGCTTTGTAGAAATCGGGATATTGCAGTAGGGCGGCCGCGGTCATAAAGCCGCCGCCGGAGTGCCCCCACATGCCGACGCGGGAAAGATCGATGTAAGGATGCATGGCGGCGAGGCGCTCGACAGCAACTTTCTTGTCGGCGAGACCGTAGTCGCGGAGATTGCCGTAGCCGTAGCTGTCATACCATTTGTCGCGCTGCGGACTTCCGCCGCGCCCGCCGACTTCAATCACGATAAAACCGAGCTGAGATAAAGGGACGTTGGGACCCTTGGGTGAAAACGTTTTGTTCACGCTTTCGGTTTGCGGGCCTGGATAGACGAATTCGATGATCGAGGATATTTGCGGGCGGGATCGAAGTCGAAGGGTTTGTACAAGACGCCGTAAAGATCGGTGATGCCGTCTTCCGCTTTGACTTTGAAGACTTCGGGAAATTTGAAACCGGCTTCGAGGAGTTGCGAGATGTCGGTGGTTTCGAGGTCGAGAAGCTGGGCGCCTTGGGAGTCGACGAGGGTTGACTTTGGAGCGGTGTCGATACGGGAGAATGTGTCGGCAAAATATTTGCCGGAATCTGGGGCGCTGACGGCGTGAGAAAAATTGCCAGGGGTGAGCAATTGCAATCCGTTGCCATCCAGGCCAACGCGATAGAGATGGGTGTAGTAGGGATCTTCACCGTGCTCGCGGCCGTTGGCGGTGAAATAGAGGGTGCGGGATTTTTCATCGAGAGAAACGATTTGGTCGGTGACGTACTCGCCGCCCGTGATTTGGTTTTTAAGTTTGCCTGCGGAATCGAAAAGGTAGAAGTGCCCCCAGCCATCGCGCTCGGACCACCAGATTAATTCCTGGCCGTTGCCGGTAAGGCGCAGCGGCTTCGTGCTTAGCCAGACGTTGGAGCGCTCTTCGATGAGCGTTTTTGAGGCGCCGTTGGCGGTGTCGGCGACGCAGACGTCTATTTTACGAAAATCGCGATTGGTGCTGATGAAGTAGAGTTTGTCGGAAGTGTCGGAGAGCCAGCGCGGACTTACTCGCGTGACGGGCATTTGGCCGCCTTCCTGATTACCCTCTTGTTCCTGGCGCTGTTCTTCGCGATCGCGCTCGACGAGCGGCGCGTCGGCGATACGCAGTTCTTGCTCTTGGAAATTTTTTGCTTGAACGACGACAAGTTGTTTGGAGGCAACGTCGAGAATTTCGAGTTGCGAGCCGGGCATGATGTCTTCGCCGGGGAGTTGGTAGGGATAAGTCTCGAGAGTGGGGCGGGGACTTGCGAGTGTGTGAATGACCCAGTAGTCCGGGACTTTACGACTGTCTTCACGCATGACGGCAAACTTTTTGGAATCCTTCGACCAGTGGATGGTGATGGCGGGTGCGCGGATTCCGGCCTTGTTCGTCTCGCCCTTGTCTTCTTTCTTCAGCTCCTCTTCTTGTTCAGGCAGGATGCGGCGGGCATAGCCGAATTTTTCGACGCCTTCCGTGGTGAGCTGGGTTTCGACGACGGTGGTGTCGCCGGCCTTCTTGAGGGCCTTCGCGTAGTTGTCGGCGTCCATCATGAAGAGATTCTGGCCGCGGGCAAAGACGATGGTTTTTTCGTCGGGCGCAACGGCGGCCCACATGGGTTTTTTGCGCATGGGCTCGACATTATCGAGGCGCGTGATTTTGGCGGTGGCGAGATCGTATTCGAAGGAAAGGATACGCGGCTCTTCGGGAGGTTCCGGAGATTGGCCCGTGCGTTCAGCGCGCTGGGCCTGCTGGCCGTTTTGCTTGGCATCGTTCTGCTTGGTTTCGTTCTGTTTCACTTCGCTCTCGTTGCCTTGCTGGCTTCCGTCGTCTACGGATTTTTTCTCGGGCTCGTTGGGAATGACGCCGTCTTTGCGGATTTCCACCTCGAAACGCATGTGGGTGTCTTTGTCAACGAGCCGCAGACGGCGAATCGGCAGATGCTGCGCGTCGTAAGGAAAATTGGTGAGAGTGGAAAGAGCCGCGGCGACTTTGGCGTTGTCCCAGAGAAGGGACTTGGATTTTTTGACGGGGTCGACGATGTAATAGTGCGTGCCGTCGGTGGTGCGATAGCTGTACCAGAATCTGTCGGAGAGCGTAAACCAGTGAGGTGTGACGGAGAGGTCGAAGACAAGTTGATTTACGCTGGCAGGGAGGAAGCGGGCTTCGAGAGCATAGTTGGGAGTAGTGACCGGCGCTGGGGATGAAGGCGTGCCGGCATCGGAGGGTGCTGTGGCGGTCGTCGCATTTTCGGAACGGCCCGGCGTTTGCGCGGCGAGGTTTACCACGAAGATTGCTGAAGAGATCAGCCCGGCCAATGTGCCCCAACGGATCCAACGCGGATACCTTGACGACAAAGATTTCACAGCAGGCGCCGATTTCATGGCTGCGCTTCCTCCAATTTTTTGGTGAGTCTTGCTCAGGCTACTTCCCCCACGGGCGGCGCATTATAAACCAAACGCGGGAGACATTCTTAATACGGCTAATGGAGGGACGTGAGCGGAGTGCAAGGCGTTTCGGCAAATTCGGGCGAGTACGGACAGGCATATACCGAGCCACTGAAGGTGCAGCTACTTTAGGCTGTTTGGAGGTTGTGCTGGGACTGTTCGAGTCTAGCTCAGAGCGTGTTTGAGCCGCTTGCTGGTCTTTGCAAGCTGGCGCTTGAGGGCGTCCACCTGTTTTGTAATATCTTGAAGCTCTTTCTTGGCAAGCGTTCCAGCCCGGACGACTTGGTGAGCTTTGCGGTCTGCTTTGCCTAGTGCGCCGCCGATTTTTGCTGCAACTTGATCGAGCTTGCTCTTCTTTGCCATTCGCGACTCCTTAGATAAATGCGAAATCTGGGTCCACCACCATCCTATACCTAAGATGAATTCTGGAGTTAAGAAGATACGAGCAAGAATCAAAGAACGGTCTTTGCCATGCAATTCGCGTGGAGAGGTTCTGAACTGGAACGATCTACTTGCTTGCGGCGCCAACAGCGAGAGGGCCGAGTTCGGAGCGAGTTTGCATGACGCGAAGGATGGAGTCGCGCGAAACCATGCCGATGATTTGCGCTGCGCCATCGTCGGAGCCAGAAACGATGGGCATCTGATTGATATCGGCGGAGAGAAGGCGTTCAAGGAGGCCGAGGAGCGGTTCGTCGGGAGTGGCCCAGAGGATGCGCTCGCGAGGAATCATTACGGCTTGGACGGAGTTGTGGGCCCATTCATCGCGGGGGACGGAATTGAGCGTGTGGACGTTCATCATGCCGACCAGTCGATCGTCAGTGATGACGAGGTGGCAGCGGCGGCCAGTGCGCAGAACTTCGGCGCCATAGTCTTCGAGGGAGATGGCGCGGCCAACGGTGGGAACTTCGTTGCTCATCACGTCGGCGGCGCGCAGGCCGGAAAGAGTTTCACGAATGGCAAGTTGGGTAACGCTTTCCTGAGCCGCGTTCAAAAGGAAGAAGCCGACGAACACGGTCCATAGACCGTAGACGATGAATTCTTTCCCTTTGAAGACCGTGAACCCCCCCAGAAGAATCATGGCGTAGGCGATCAGGCGCCCCGTCGTGCCGGCAACGCGAGTTGCGCGCGAGAAGTTTTTGGTAGCGCCCCAAACGATGGCGCGAAAGATTCTGCCGCCATCCAGGGGAAAACCTGGCAGGAGGTTGAAAACGGCGAGGAGCCCATTCATGCTCCAGAGCCAAAGCGCCGAGGAGTAAACAAAGGCGTTTGTGGGAAAGACTTTTGTCAGCCCCAAGAAGAATAAGGCGAGGGCACCGCTGGCCAGCGGTCCGGCGATGGCGATGTTGAATTCCTGGATGGCCTTGGTGGGGTCGCGCTCGATGCTGGCGACTCCGCCGAAAATGAAGAGAGTGATGGAGAGAACGCGAATTTTATAGTGTTGCGCGACAACGCTGTGAGCAAGTTCATGGAAGAGGAGGGAGGCAAAGAAGAGAACGCTGGTAAGAACCGCTACGGTCCATTGTTGGGCGGGGGCCCAGACTGGATTCTGCTGCTCGAACTGCATGGCGAGAGAATAGGTGATAGCTGCAAAGATGATGACCCACGTGGAGTGGAGAAAGATGGGTATTCCGAGGATTTTGCCGAGGCGCATTCCGGGGCGTTGAGGCATATCGAGTGGTCTTTGAAAGCTAGTTTGCCTCCGTTAAAGGAAGGCAAAGCGGATTCGCGTGCTTAGTCCAGCATTCCTGATGTGCTTCCGCACAGTCCCTCTTCTGACACTACTACAATAGCTCTGATTGCTCTCGCAGCCAAACGGGAGCGAGATGTGTGGGTCTGCGTGGCCACGGCGTGTTTCCCACTACACATAAGATAAGTTTTCCCTAGAAAGTAAGTCATTTGTTTTCAGCACATTCAGCGTGGCGCTCAGCGTGCCATTCCCATTGTCGTAGGACATTGTAGGACTGGGAGGCACGCCATGATCGCCATGCTGCATTTTGCAACGCTTGTTGTTACCACCCTTTTTGCCGCGGCGGCCGCGGTGGCATTCAACTTCATGCTTTTGCGGGTGATGTTCGTTTTGATGCGGCCAGCGACTGTGCGGCGGGTGGGTGCGCCGACTCGGCTGGTGCGCGGGACTACGCAGCTGGCGCGGGCTTACGCAGCGCATCGGTGAGCGTGGCTTGTGAGCGAGCTAGAGGGGCCCTTTCAGGGTAAACAAACCCCTCCCCGACGGCGCTCGTTCGACGGCAGCCCGAGAGTGGAGCGGGCAGGATTCCCGGCCCAACGTTAGCGGCGGAATGGCGGTCACGGCTTAGCCGCAGCGCCCGGGAGTGAGAGGGAAGGAGCAACACCATGCTGGCTTTGAAGTACTTGCTGATGATTCTCGGGGTTGGATTGTTTGGCAGCGCTGGTTCTTTGGTGGTGTACGACATATTCATTTCGGAGCAGCTTCGGCGGCTGTTGGCGCGCAATAAGACGAGTGAAGCGGGAGCGGGGACGGCTATCGGTGCGGGGATAACGGCGCAGCGCCCTTTTGGGCCGGTCCGCTGGAGGCTGGCGCAGCGGCTGGCGATTGCGGGCGTGTTGCCCATCTTGCTGGCGCTGAGCATCGTGGTGATTCCGGACGGGTCCGCAGGCGTACGCGTCAGCCAGATTTGGGGCGCGCGGCCCGGCACGTTGTATCCGGGAGTGCACTTCGTCACGCCGCTCGTCGATAGCGTGGCGCTGTATGACACGCGGGAGCAGGTGTACTCGACGGTGGCGAGCGCAACAGCAAAATCGGAAAAGTCGGAGAACGAAGTGTTGGTTGTGCAGGCGCGCGAAGGACTGAATATTGGGCTGGCGGTTTCGGTGCGGTACCGGTTGGATCCGCGGCGGCTGGATGCGATTCACGCGAATTTGCCGCAGCCCGTCGGCGAAGAGGTGGTCGCGCCGGTGGTCTCGACGATTTACCGGCAGCTTGCGCCGAACTACATCACACAGGAAATTTTTGCGACGAAGCGGGAAGAGTTGCGTTCGAAGGCCGCGGCGGCGATTACGGCGCGGCTGGAGAGCGACGGAATACTCGTGCGCGAAGTATTGCTGCGCGATTTGCAGCTTCCGGCTGAATACGCGAAGGGGCTCGAAGGATTGCTCTTGAAAGAGCAGGAGAACGAGCGGCTGGGAACGGAGCAGGACATCAAGTTGAAAGAAGTGCGCATCGCGGAGCTCGAAGCGGAGGCGCAGAAGGCCCGCGACGTGAAACAGGCCGAAGGGCAGGCGGCGGTGCGCGTGCTGCAGGCTAAGGCGGAAGCGGATGCGATGCAGTACACGCTGCCTTTGAAGCAGAAGCAGATCGAGCAGACCAAGCTGGAAGCCGAGGCGCGCAAGGAATCGACTTTGCAAAACGCGGAGGCGGCGGCACAGGCGAAGATCATCGATAGCAAGGCGGAAGTGGAGCGGCAGAGGAATTTGTCGGAAGCGGAGGCTAACCGGATTCGTGTGACTGCTGCCGCCGATGCCGAACGGATGAAATTCGAAGCCAGCGTGTTGAAGCAGAATCCGATGCTGATCCAGAAGATTATTGCGGAGCGGCTTTCGGACAAGCTGCAGATCATGATGGTGCCCATGGACGGGAAAAACTTTTTTGCTAACGACGTGATGCACTCGGCGTTTTCCGGCGTGACGAACGGGAACAACAATGCGGCGTCGGATGACGCGGCGGATTCGGACGGTGCGGCGCCGGCTCCGACGGTAAGCGCGCAGAAGCGTTCGCCGAAGAAGCCGTGAGAGCTGTTATTTCAAGATTGCACAGACTGAAGTCTGTGCCACCAGTTCCGCTAGCCAATACGCCTGTGGGTGGCTCGGGACGCGTTGCTGGAAAGGAGGAAAGATCATGAGCATGCAGGCAAGCACCGCCGCGCTTCGCCCCATCAGCCAGGAGATTATTCCTCCGCCGGTGACGCGGCTCGGGCCACTCGGCTAGCGGTTGTCATTAACTATTTTTCCTTTTTGCGTCGCATCCGCAAGTCCAGTTCCAAGTTTTGAGGCATAAATTCTTCGGCCAACTGAAGGAGTTCCATCATGAGACCGAGAGTCTTTGCTGTTGTTGCTCTCAGTGTCGTCGCATTTGCGCTACTGAAGCCGGACAAGCGAGTTGCCGCCGAGAACGAGCAACTGAATCTCCAGCAGGATTTCCGCCTGCGCCTGCAGAAACTGGCAGTACTGTCGCCCGATCCTTGTGGCCCTCCTTCCCCCCAGGAGAAGGAATGGACGCGAGCGGACAGTGAGTTCCGTCTGTTCTCCCGAGCCGCGGATATCGTCACCGGAGCGCTTAACGCGGCCTCCAGCTCCGCCAAGTCGCCTAAGGAACGAGCGGCGACGGCTCTCGGGAAGTTGCAGGCGGCGAGCAGCGAGATCAATGCGGATTGGCCAGAAGACAGCCGCTTTCACTTTCAGATGCTAGATGTTCCGCCGCTGCTGGTTGTGAAGATGGAGTTTCGCACCAGTGCAAGGTACTTTGCCTTTGGCATACCGCATGAGGAGGTTTCTGAGAAAGACCCGCTCGTTTGGCACGAGGTTGGTTCGGATGACGTGTCGGTCGAACAAGAGTCGGCCAGATCCCTGATTGATCTTTTTGAGTTGCACCGTGGACCTTCGGGAAACGCGAGATTCCTGGCGAGGATTGAGCCTTTTGGCTGTGCAGGGAGCATTGGAGTGGTTTACAACGCCGTCGAGTGGAATCCCGAGAGAATCGGAAGACTCGAGCAGATCATTCATCAGGAAGGTTCTCTTGGGTTGGACGACAACGTGGAGGGATTCCCTCAGATTGGCGAACTGCGAACGGAAAGTTCGCTCATCGCTTTGCCGTACTGCTGGTTTTCAGCGATTGACACCTGGGACAATCCGAGCCTCTGCGCTGTGGATGCGTACGATTTGTCGGGTGACAACGTGAAGTTTCAATCACGAGCTTACAATCGTCCCGACCTTGTCCCGGTTGCGAAAGCCATCGGGTACGCGCAGGTGCGCGACTTTGCCGCGGCTCGGGGCTACTGTGCTTCCAGTGAAATTGCGGATCGCCTGGTGCGGGAGCTTCCCCCGCATTTCTACGCCGAGGAGATCCAGGCCAATTCCATCGGAATAGGGAGAGAACGCGTTGAACTTGGCGATGGACCAGCCTTTTGGTTTGAGGTGGAGGAACGGCAAGGTAATTGGGTTGTCGTGGACTTCGGCGAAGAGCGCAACGAAGATTCTCCGCAACAGTAGTCCCACCCGGCCGAATGCATGAATGGTTAACAGCGAAACGTCTTGCCCTGTGTCACTGGGGACGCTAGTTCGAGCCGGGGAATTTTGGTCTGGGTGGAAGACCTTTGTAATCCTTTAGGGCTTCGTTTGCCAGTTGGATGGCCTTCTCTAGTTGTGGGTCATGGCCTTCGACGACTAGATCGGGGCGCTGCGGAACGACAAAGTCGGGATCGACGCCGTGATTTTCGACGGCCCATGAGCCGCCGTTGGCCCAGGAATAAAAGCCGGCGCTTGGAGCGGTGATGAATCCGCCGTCGCGCAGCGGGGCGCCGCGATTGATGCCGACGAGGCCGCCCCAGGTTCGCGTGCCGACGATGGGGCCAATTTTTTCGAAGCGGAAGAGCCAGGGGAAGAGATCGCCGCCGGAGCCGGAGAGTTCGTTGACGATCATGACCTTTGGCCCGTAGATCGCGACGGGAGGATAGGGAACGTCCTTACCATCGCGGCTCGAAACAACGGCAAGCAGCGAACGTTTTAGTTTTTCTGTGTAGAAATCGGGGATCTGGCCCCCGGCGTTGAATCGCTCGTCGACAATCATGCCGTCTTTGTCGAGCTGTCCGGTGAGTTCTTTGTCGAAGGCAATGATTCCGGGAATGCTGGTGTCCGGGACGTGCATATAGCCGACGCGGCCGCCGGTGGCTTCGGCGACTTTGCGGCGGTTGGCCTCAACCCAATCGACATAGCGAAGGACAGTTTCGGTGCCGATGGGTTTTACCGTGATGTCCCACGCCCCATCTGCGCTGGGCTTACTGTTGATTTTCAGTGTGACAAGTTTTTCGGCGAGATCCTGGAGGTAGGAGTAGACGTCCTGGGTTGCGCGGGCTTCCTGGCCGTTTACGGAGATTAGATAATCGCCAGCTTTTACTTTTAGGCCGGGTTCGGTTAGAGGCGAGCGAGCGTCGTCGTTCCAGTTTTCGCCGGGATAAATTTTCGCGATGCGATAGAAGCCGCCGTCGGGGACGAAATCCGCGCCGAGCATGCCAACGTTAACATGGGGCTTCTTCGGCTGATCGCCACCGCCAACGTAGGTATGAGAGGTGCTGAGCTCGGCGATAAGCTCGCCGATCAGGTAATTCAGATCGCTGCGGTGGGCCACCCAAGGTAGGAGCGCCTCATAGCGCGCGCCGATTTTAGGCCAGTTGTGGCCAGTCATATTGGGATCCCAGTAGAAATCGCGCTCGATGCGCCACGCTTCGTGATAAATCTGGCGCCACTCTTCGCGGGGATCGATCTTCACTTGCAGGCCGCTGAGATTCAGTTTGCCGGCGCCGACTTTAGCTTTACCGGGAGCGGCATCAGTGATGCCAAGGAGAGGGCCAACCTTGTAAAGAACCTTGGTGCCGTCCTTATTGAGGTCATAGCTGTCGATGCCCTCAAGCAAAACTTTGTCTTCGCGAGCGGTGACGTCATAGACGTGAAGCACGTTCTTTGGTCCTTGATCTGGCGTGCCGAACTGGCGCGCTTCCTGCGGCGTGTTGATGTAGAAGAATTTGTCTTTCCGAGCCACAAGGCTGCTTAGAATGCCTGCCTCAATCGGGACGGGGACTACCCTATTGGCAATTCCATCGAGATCAATTTGAATGGGCTTGACGGCTTCGGATTTATTCTCTTCTTTTTGTTCACCAGATTTTTGTTCGTCGGACTTTTGGTCGGCTGGTTTGGCGGCGGACGCTTTCTTGTCGTCTTTCTTTTTGTCTTTAGTTTCTTCGGCGGTTTTTTCTTCGTCGCTTTGAGGTTTGAAGGGAGAGGCTTCATCGGCTTTTAGAGTGACCACGAACACGCCATCGGTGGCGTAGTAGTTGTAGCGCTGATCGAGCTGGCCGATGCTGGGATAAAAATAGCGGGTCGAGGTGAAATAGAGATACTTGCCGTTGTCGTCGAAAACAGGATTGTTGTCGTTGTAGAAGCCGGCGGAGATTTCCGTGATTTTCTTGGTGGCGAGCGAGTAAAGAAAAACGTCATTGGCGCCCCGGCGGTGGGTTCTCGAGTAGGCAAGCCAGAGGCTGTCGGGGGACCAGGAAGCGTCGGAGATGAGGCCGTAATCGGAAGAATCAACTAGCACAGGCTTCTTGTCGTCGAGGCTGACGTACCAGAGCTGGTTGGACTTGTCCCAGTACACGAGTTTTTTGCTGTCGGGCGACCACGTTGGACCGTAACGATAGATTTTGCCGTCCGTGGTGATGCGCGTTTCTTCGCCGCCCATTTGCGGGCGCGTATAAATTTCGTATTCGCCGGATTTGTCGGAGAGGTAAGCGATCCACTTGCCGTCGGGCGACCACGCGGGATTCAGCTCGTGAATGCTCGAGTGTTCCGTGGTGAGAGTGCGGACGCTGCCGTGCTCGGCGGGAACGGTGAAGATGTTGCCGCGAGCTTCGACGACTGCGCGCGCGCCGGAGGGCGAGATGGCGGCGCTGCCGATTTCTTGAGCGACGCTCTTGAATTCCGGACGGGCTTCGAGGTCTTCCGTACGGACCACGACGGGAAGATTGCGCGTTTTGCCGCTATCGAGATTGTATTCGTAAAGTACGCCGCCGTTTTCGTAGACGATGGCGTCCGGGCCGAGGCTGGGCCACTTAATGTCGAACTCCTGATAGTCGGTGAGTTTCTTGGTTTGCTTGGAGGCGAGGTCATAGCTATAAAGATTCATCACGCCTTCGCGGTCGCTGATGAAATAGATGGAGTTGCCGTGCCACATGGGGAACAAATCCATGCCGGCGGATTTCGGTAGCTCTTCGTAATTGTTCTTTTTCAGGTCGTAGATGCCGATCGCAAGGCTCCAGCCGCCGCGGTAGCGCTTCCAGGTACGGAATTCCTGAGATGTTTCGAGATAGGCGATTTTTGCGCCGTCAGGGGAAAAAGATGTGAGATCGCCGCGCGGGACGGGCAACGGCTGCGGTGTGCCGCCTTGGGGTGAGATGAGAAAGAGACGTGTGTTGCGGCCCAAAGACGTGCTAAAGCGGTCGGAGCGGAAGAGGATGTTTTTGCCGTCGGGCGTCCAGCCGAGGACGATGTCGTTCGAAGGATGGAAGGTGAGGCGCTTGGGTTCGCCACCTTCGGCGGACATGACGTAGACGTCGGGGTTGCCGTCGTACTCGCCGGTGAAGGCGATCCACTTACCGTCGGGGGAGAATTTCGGATAGAGCTCGTCGCCGGGGTGCGACGTCAGCCGCCGGGCCGCGCCGCCTTCGCGAGAGGCGATCCACAGGTCGCCGGCATAGGCAAAGACGACCTTGTCTTTGGAGATGTCCGCGAATCGGAGGAGGCGCGTAGGTCCCGAGGGAACTTGATCGGCCGCGTTGGAAGTCTGCGCAGGAACGGGCAGGGGAGAGATGGCCGTCAGGCAGGCCATCGCGGCCACAGCCAGCCACAGCAACGCGTTAAGACGAGGAGTGATCCGATTCATTATTGTCATCCTTGAGGACAAAGATTTCCCAGTGTACCTGACTATTCAGATGGACGTGCGCCGCCGCAAATTGTTTCGCGGGGGTGCAAGTATTTTTACCAAATTGGGCGAGCGATGACGAGACTTCATCGAACGGAATGAACACAAGCGGCTTGTAGCACTCCCAAGCTTGGCTTACAGGCGTGATATCATCATCCTTCAAGCCAGTGTCCGCCAAGCAAAATATGTCTCCGCCGCGTTCGCGCGGCCTCGCCATTCTCCACCAGCTTCTCGGGTCAGCTTTTTTCTTTCTACTTCTTTTCTCGCCGCGACCTGCCTATGCAGATACTTTGGAGGAATCCACGCGCCTGTTGGCACGGAAAGTTTGGACGTCTATCCACAGGTCTTCGGTGAGCTTGGAGTTCCGCAATATTTCGTCGCTTGGGAGCGCTGAGTTTGCAAGCGTATCGGCGGCGTTTCAGGAAGAGTTACAGCGGCGAGGTGTGAAGATTTTGCCTGCGGAGGCAGCGGCCACTCTGGTGGTGAGTGTCACGCAGAATCCCACGGAATATATCTGCGTTGTGCAGATTCAGCGCAAAGAAAATATAGAGACCATTATGGAGACAATCGGTCTCGTAAAAGGCCCCGGGGCACCCGAACCGGCGTTCAGCCTCACGCTACACAGAGAACTACTTTTTTCGCAGGACATTCCAATTCTGGACGTAGTCTTAGACGACGATACGAAGCATGCCCACACTCTTGGGACGCAAGAAATTACTTCCTATGAATGGCAAGGCGGTCAGTGGGTGTCGACGGGAGTCGAGCAACTGCCTATTCATCGATCGCCGCAGCGCGCCGAACAGGGTTTGTATTCCGGTGTAGTGGTTGATGCGGCGGCAGTGTATTTGCCCGGAGAAATCTGCGGGATTTCCTACGTGGGTGGAAAAGGGTGGAACTGCGAGAGAACCACCGAGCATGTTCCCGTGCGGACGGTGTCTCCCACAGTGCTGGCTGGCAAGAAGCTGGGGGCGTGGATTTCGGCGGCACAGTTTGAAATGCACGGAACAACCAAGCTTGTCGTGACGGGTCAGGATGGATCGGCGCGATTGTATGAGGACGGTGCCGAGCCCGTGGCTGTTTTCTCGAATTGGGGCAGCGAGATTGCTAGCGTTTACAGTGGGTGCGGAAGCGGCTGGCAGGTACTGGTGACAGGCGAGGGCGACTGGACCAAAACCGACGAGATTCAGGCCGTTGACCTCAAAGACAGCCGAGCACAGTCCGTTTCCGCTCCCATGGAGTTTTCCGGTCCCATCATTGCCTTGCACACCCCAGCGACGAGAACGGCCGATAATGCGGCAGCGAACGCGAGAGCTGTCGCGGTTACCCGGAATCTCCAGACAGGCCGGTATGAGGCGTATCAGCTTTCGATTACTTGTTCTAGGTAGCGTTTTAGTTGTGAGAGCCGCGACTGCCAGAGCCGCGGAGCACCCGCGTTATGGCGGGACGCTGCGCGTCGAACTGTCTTCGGGGAGCGTGTCGCTCGATCCGCGGGATTGGCGAGCAGGATCGCTTGAATCGGCCACAAGTGAAAAGCTCGCTGCGCTCGTGTATGAACGGCTTGTGGCGCTTGATAATTACGGGCAGTTTCAGCCTGTGCTGGCGGCGGAGTGGTCGCACGATGGTTCAAACAAGCGTTGGCAGTTTACGATTCGGCCGGGCGTCAAATTTTCCGACGGTACGGCGTTGAGCGCTGTGGACATCGTTGCGGCGCTCCAGCCGTTACTTCCGGCGACGCTGCAAATTTCCAGCGCCGGCAACGCAGTGGTGATTCAGTCGGCGGCGGCGATGCCTGACTTGCTGGAGCAACTTGCTTCCGGCCGCTATTTTATTTATCGAGCGCTGGCAAAAGGCGTCTTCGCGGGCACCGGTCCTTTTGTTTTGGGAGAAGCCCCGGCGGGAAGCGGCGCTTCACATGGCGTAAGCGCGCATCTTTATTTCCGCTCGAACGAGGAGGCATGGTCTGGGCGGCCATTCGTCGACGCCATTGATGTCACGCTCGGAGTACCCGCGTTGCGTGCGATGTTTGATTTGCAGTTGGGGAAGGCCGATTTGATTGAGCTCGCGCCCGACCTTGTGCCACGCGCAAAGCAGGCCAATCTGCACGTGTGGACGTCGGAGCCCGTCACGCTTTACGGTTTGCGATTTGACGATGCGCAAAGTGCGTCTTCGGATGTTCGACTGCGCGAGGCGCTTTCGCTTTCGCTCGACCGCGGCACCATGGCCAGCGTGTTGCTGCAGAAGCAAGCCGAACCTGCAGCAGCCCTTTTGCCGCAGTGGCTCTCGGGATATGCTTTCCTCTTCAACGTGGACACCAACCTGGAACGCGCGAAAGAATTGCGTCGCGGTCTTCCCGTGAATGAAGCCGCGGGCGCGGAGCCGCTGCGCTTGCGCGTAGATTCGCCGGGCGATTTGCCTAAACTTCTCGGAGAGCGCGTGGCAGTGAACGCGCGGCAAGCCGCGATTCTTGTGCAAGTTATCGCCAGGCCGGCCCCGCGGGCTAGTACCACCTCGGCGGCCGCAGCAGATCCTCCCTCGGGTGTGCACCTGTTTGCGTGGCACTATTCGTCACTTTCTCCGCGAGCGGAACTCGATTCGCTGTTTGCGGCATATAATCTGATGGAGCCTTTCGAGGTGAACGCTACGAGCACGGATCACGAGCAGCTTTACGCACGCGAGCGCAAAGTTTTGGAAGACCGGCGCATACTGCCACTTGTTGTGCAGGCAGAATCCGCTGGGCTTGGTTCCGCGGTGCGTGACTGGTTGCCGGCACGCTGGGGCGAATGGCATCTCGCTGACGTTTGGCTGGAACTTCCCGAGCCTGCAGCTGCGGACTCTTTGAATCCAGGAAATACTGCGGCACCATCGTCCCAGCAAGCGCGGGCGGCTGACTCCGGAGCAAAGCCATGAGCTTTCGCACGAAATTACTTCTTATTTTCTCGATTACTGTGCTCGCATCGGTGTCGCTGGTGGCCTATGGCGTGACGCATTACACGCAGGCCGCGTTCGAAGAATCGGACGCACAACGCAGCGAAGCGCTCGTCGCCCAGTTCAACAAGGAATATGCACAGCGCGGCGATGAGATTGCTCGCCAAGTAAAAAATATTACCGACGCTGAGATCACGCTGAAAGTGGCGATTGATTTAGCCGGGGCGCGTCCGGATCAGTCGCTTTACGTTCACGATGCAGCAGGAGCGGCGCAGGATCATGGGCTGGACTTTGTGGAATTTGTTAATTGGGATGGAACGCTGATCTCTTCCGCGCAATACCCGGCGCGCGTCGGCTATAAAAACGATTGGGTGGCGTCCAACAAAAACTGGAACGAGTCGGCGCCTTTCTTGAGGAAAGAAGAATTGCCAGATGGCGTGGCGCTTTCGCTGACGGTCGTGCGGATGCTCTCCGGCGGAAACGACAAAAACATGTACATCATTGGCGGGCGGCGGCTGGACCAAAATTTTCTAGCCTCCCTGGTACCTCCCGCGGGAACTCGCGCGTTGCTCTATCGCAATTTGGAGCCGAATTTTGTGGCGACGTCGCTCACCGACGTGAACGGGTCTTTCGAGCAGGCGGACCGGCTGCAGCCACTGATCGAGCAGATTCAGAAGCAGCCGAAACCGACAGTACGGACCATCGACTGGACACAGAGCGCCGCGGACGCCGAATCGTTTCACGCGATTCCGTTGATGGGGCGCAACAACGAACTTCTCGCCGTGCTGCTGCTGGGGAGCTCGCGCAGGGAACTCGTGTTGTTGACGCGCCACATTTTGCAGATTGCGGGAGCTGTTGCTGGTGCGGCGATATTGATTGGTTTGCTGATCAGCCTGTGGGTTTCGGCAAGAATCACGCGGCCGCTCGAGGAGTTAGCCGCTGGTGCGCGCGAAGTGGCCTCCGGCCGTTGGGATACCGTCATTGATTTGCGCGGGCGCGATGAGATTGGGCAGTTGGCTTCCGCGTTCAATGAAATGACGCAGACGCTGGCAGCGCAGCGGGATCAGCTTGTCCAGACAGAGCGAGTGGCGGCGTGGCGCGAGCTGGCGCGGCGCTTAGCGCACGAACTTCGCAACCCACTCTTCCCGTTGCAAATCACGGTAGAGAACCTACAAAAAGCGCGGCAGTTGGACGCCAAACAATTTCTGGAGGTGTTTAACGAATCGACGGCTACGCTGAAAGCGGAACTCGCGAATCTGAACACGATTGTCGGGCGCTTCAGTGATTTTTCGAAAATGCCGGCGCCTCACTTTGCGCGTGTCAATGTGAACGAAGCTCTTCGCAATGCTGTGCGGCTGTTCGAACCGCAATTCAACGCCGTGGGCAAGCCGCCTGTTATTCCAGAATATTTTCTCACCGAGCCGCTTCCGGAAATCGACGCGGATGCCGACTTGCTTCACCGCGCGTTTCAAAACCTGGTGCTGAATGCGTTGGATGCCATGCCGGCGGGCGGCACGCTGACCATGCGCACTACGGAGCATGAAGGTAGCATTCGCATCGAAGTGTCGGATACAGGCAAAGGGCTCACGCCAGAAGAGTGTTCGCGGCTGTTTACGCCCTATTACACGACGAAAATCCAGGGAACTGGCCTGGGCCTTGCGATTATTCAGTCGGTGATCAGCGATCATCACGGGACCATTTCCGTTTCGAGCGATGAGGGGCACGGCACCACGTTTCGCATCGAACTGCCACAGCGCCAGTCGGCGCATCCGGCGATCCCTACGGAAGAAATAGCATCAGAGAAGAAGCCGCCGCAGAGCTTCACAGCGGTTGCTTCCGACTGACGCGCGCACTCGCAAAGGATATTCATTTGCCTCGCAAAGCTCACCTGCTGCTCGTCGATGACGATCCCAACACATTAGCTTCGTTGTCGCGGGCGTTTCGGCTTGCCGGCCATGAAGCCACTGTTTGCGACAACGCGCCACGCGCTTTGGAACTTTTGCGCACGGAATCTTTCGACCTGATTCTTTCCGACGTGGTCATGCCTGGAAAAAGCGGCATCGAGCTGCTCGAAGATCTGAAGCGTGCCGGCATTAAGACTCCGATCGTTCTAATCTCCGGGCAAGCCAACGTTGAGATGGCGGTCAAAGCGACAAAGCTGGGTGCGCTGGATTTTCTGGAGAAGCCGCTCTCGACGGACAAGCTGCTCGTCACGGTGGAAAATGCGCTCCGACTTTCGCGCCTGGAGGACGAAAACCGCGAGCTGCGCCACAGGCTGGGAAAGCACGAGCTGGTTGGGTCGGGTCCGGCGATGAAGAAGTTGCTGGCGCAGATCGATCGCGTGGCTGCCAGCGAAACGCGCGTCTGCATTCTTGGTGAAACAGGCACTGGCAAGGAGCTGGTGGCGCGTGCGATTCATGAGAAGTCGCAGCGACATGACAATGCTTTCATTACACTGAATTGCGCCGCGGTCCCGGCGGAGCTGATCGAATCGGAGCTCTTTGGCCACGAAAAGGGGGCGTTCACGGGCGCGGCGGCAAAGCATGTTGGCAAATTCGAGCAAGCGGAAGGCGGCACGCTGTTCCTTGATGAGATTGGCGACATGCCCGTTTCGATGCAAGCGAAATTGTTGCGCGTACTCGAAGAAGGGGAAGTGGAGCGCGTTGGTGGCGACAAGCCGATCCGGGTGAACGTCCGTGTTCTCGTGGCTACGCACCGAAACCTAGAGGACTTGGTGAAGCAGAACGCGTTTAGGCGCGATCTTTTTCACCGCATCTATGTTTTTCCGTTGGTTTTGCCGCCGCTACGCGAACGGCCGGAAGATTTCGCGGAACTTGTGGCTCACTTTGCACGGCAAGTGGCTGCGCAGAACGGTTGGAAAGAGAAGCCCTTTGCTGCGGACGCGATTGCGGAACTGCGCCGGTACACTTGGCCAGGGAATGTGCGCGAGTTGCGTAATGTGGTGGAGCGTTTGGTACTGCTTTCTACGGAAGATTCGGTCACGGCGGCTGATGTGAGGCTTGTGCTTCCGGGAGATGACTCTGGCGCCGGTTCCGCATCGTTCACCATGGCCGGAGCGGCGGCAACGGGAACGCTTGCAGAACGCACGGAAGCCTTCGAGAAGGAAGTGCTGCTCGGAGAAATTAAGAAGCACAATTTTCACATGACCAACGTGGCTCGCGCGCTTGGTCTGGAGCGGAGCCACCTTTATAAGAAGTGCCAGCAGCTAGGAATTGATTTGCAATCGCTGCGCAAACCCGACTGACCTCTCGAACGCACGCTAGTTCCCCATAAAGCACGCAAACAGTTCGTCGGATGGGGCTCCCCCCTTCGTAGTGTCGCAGCATGCTGCGACACTACAAGTGCACATGCTCACTCGCAGAAATTCCCGTAAAGCATTGAAAACAAGGGCAATATAGTTCTTGACATAAAATAGCGAAAAGTAATATTGTATTTGCATATTGCAATAAGTGGGTTCTTCGATGACTCTCGGCAACAAACTCCGTTCGCTCCGCTCCGTAGAAGGTTCTTTGCGCGGGCTGGGCCGTCCGATGACGCAACAGGAGCTGGCGAAGGCCATGAAGCGCGAAGTGGGGCGCGGGCTAAGCCAGGCCTACCTCTCGCAAATTGAGAGCGGCACGCGTCCGCATTTGACGCACGGCACACGCACGCTGCTGGCGCGTTTCTTCCGCGTCTATCCGGGATTTCTGGTGGACGATCCGGAAGGCTACACGCCGGAGCTGCAGTCCTCGCTACGCGCCGTGGACGCCAAGATCGATTCCTGGCTCTACGGCGGCGCGGAACAGTTTGCCGCCGATCCGGAGCTTCGCCGCGGTCTTTTGGTAATCGCGGAAAACGAAGATTCGCGCCGGGCGCTTTTGCTCCTTGCCGAGATTCTTCGCACGCCGGGTTTGGCGGATCGGCTCGGGGAAGTTTTGCACTCGGGCAAGCAGCAGGGCAGTGGACATCCACCGCCCGCGAGTTCATTGAACAACTGACCCGAAGGGGTCGCGTCTCGAATTCCAGTCCACGCGGCGGGGTGCTGCGTCTCGGGGTGTCTTATGAACTGGTCTGACTACTATCTGCTCTGTTTCCTGGTGGGCTTCTCGCTAAGCGTTCTTTCGTTTCTGGCGGGCGCGGTCCACATCCATCTTCCGTTCCGCATTCACTTGCCGTTTCACGTTGGGCATCACGCAGGCGGCTTGCCGTCTGGCGGCCACAGGCATGGCGGAGGTTTGAAGAGCGGCGCCATGAAGTCCGGCGGACACGTTTCCTGGTTCAACGCTTCAACGTTGCTGGCGTTCCTCGCCTGGTTTGGTGGCGTCGGCTACATCCTGACGAAGCATTCTCACTTTGTGGCCGTAGCCATTCTCGGATTTTCCCTGCTGTCAGGGCTTTTCGCGGGCTTCCTTGTTTTTCAGTTCATGGCACGGCTTGTGCGAGCGACCAGCGCGCCGATGCTGGACTGGGATTACCGAGTGGAAGGAACCGTGGGGACCGTGAGCATGTCCATCCGGGAGCGCGGGACGGGCGAAGTGATCTTTGAACAGGATGGCGGGCGCAAGAGCATTGGCGCGCGGAGCGAAGACGGCACAAGTTTGGGTAAAGGGACGGAAGTAGTGATCGTACGCTGTGACGATGGAATCGCTTACGTGAAGCGTTGGGAAGAGTTCACGAAGTAAACGTGGCGAATGCGAGCAAAAAGTTTCTCGGACTGACGCACGATACAAACAGTCCGGTCAGAGGAAAAGGGAGGTCCACAATGTTGGATTTTTCGAGTGTATGGGTCATGGCCGGGTTGTTGGTGCTGGTGATCCTCGTAATTCTAGTGACGTTCGCAAAGATGTTGCGGAAGGCGGGGCCGCACGAAGCGCTGGTGATTTATGGCATTCGCGGACCGCGGACGATAACCAATGGCGGCACGATCATCCTGCCGATGCTCGAACAGTGCCGCGAACTCTCGCTGGAGTTAATGTCGTTTGACGTGGCTCCGCAGCAGAGTCTTTACACGAACCAAGGCGTCGCCGTCACGGTGGAGGCGGTCGCTCAACTCAAAGTGAAATCGGACCCTGTGTCTATTCGAACAGCAGCCGAGCAGTTTCTGACAAAGCGTCCGGAGCAGCGCGAGGGGTTGATCCGGCTGGTGATGGAAGGCCATCTCCGCGGAATCATCGGCCAGCTCACGGTCGAACAAATCGTAAAGGAACCGGAAATGGTCGGCGATCGCATGCGTTCCACGTGCGCGGCGGATATGAGCAAGATGGGGCTCGACGTCGTGAGCTTCACGATTAAAGAAGTCCGCGACAAGAACGAGTACATCACCAACATGGGTCGGCCAGACATCGCGCGCATCAAGCGCGACGCGGAAGTGGCCGCCGCCGAAGCCGACCGCGACATCGCGATCAAGCGAGCCGAAGCGACACGCGCCGCGGCCGTTGCAAAAGCGCAAGCCGATCAGGAACGCGTTGCCGCCGAAACGGCCTCGCTTGCAAAACAAGCGGAAGCAGAACGCGACCTGGACATAAAAAAGGCCAGCTATCTGGAAATGACCAAGAAAGCCCAAGCCACAGCCGATAAAGCGTACGAAATCGAAACCAACGTCATGCAGCAGCAGGTCGTTACCGAAGGCGTGCGCGTGCAGCAAGTGGAGCGCGAGTCTCAAGTGAAGGTGCAAGAAGCGGAAATCGCGCGCCGCGAACGCGAGTTGATTGCCACTGTGCTTAAGCCGGCGGAGATCGAACGCCAGCGGATTGAAACGCTCGCAAACGCCGAACGCCAGCGGTTGATGAGCGAAGCCGAAGGCCGCGCCTCTGCTATCCGTGCGCAGGGCGAAGCCGAAGCCGAGATCATCTTCAAGAAAGGCGAAGCGGAAGCCAAGGCCATGAACGTCAAGGCAGAGGCTTTCCAGGAATACAACCAGGCCGCCGTCGTGGACAAGCTCATCAGCAGTTTGCCGGAAATTGTGCGGGCACTCTCCGAGCCGCTCAGCAAAGTGGACAAAGTCACGATCGTCTCCACGGGAAATGGCGACGCAGCCGGTGCTTACAAGCTGACCGGCGACATCACGAAGATTGCCGCGCAGGTGCCGGCGCTCTTCGAAGCGCTCTCCGGCATGCAGATGTCGGAGCTGCTCGGCAAAGTGCGCATGATCGGCGATAAAGCGCCGAAGCCGGAGAAACCAGCAGCGCCGGCGTCCAAGGCGTAACGTTCGCTTCCGTCCTCGGTGGGCTCGCAGGGGCCCACAGGGACGCTCCGTGGCAGTTGGGGGACGGCCATGACGTGGAAAGACGAGTTACTGATGTTCTGGATCTTCTGCAGCGTGCTGATTACTCTCGCCGCCCGGCATTTTTTGGGAGGGGCGGTATATGTGGTCGAGCATGTGGCGGCTTTCAGCGCTGCCTACCTGCCCAGCATGCTGCACCTACTGCTCGGGCACCTGCACTAGCCCGCGCTCGCATTAGCAGGCTGCGGCATAGGCCCGATTTTCGCATTTCGAGTTTCGCATTTCGAATTCTTACGCAGTTTGAAAGGAGAAATGTCATGGGACTTTTAGAACGAGTAGGCACTTTGATCCGGGCCAATCTGAACGACATGATTGATCGCGCGGAAGACCCGGAGAAAATGATCAAGCAAGTGATGATGGACATGGAGAATCAATACCTACAGGTCAAAACGCAGGTAGCGGTTTCCATCGCCGATCAGCACATGCTCGAAAAGAAGCTTCGCGAAAACGAAGATTCGGGGAAGGACTGGATGCGAAAAGCGGAGGTTGCCGTCGACAAAGCACAGGACGATTTGGCGCGCGCGGCGCTGGACCGGTTCCATACGGCGCAGCGACTGGCGCTGAGTTACCGCGAACAAGTCGACGACCAGAAAACACAGGTCGAATCGTTGAAGAGCGCGCTTCAGAAGCTCGAACAGAAGCTTGAGGAGGCGAAGTCCAAGCGCGATTTACTGCTGGCGCGCCATCGCCGCAGCGTGGCGCTTGGCAAAGCTGCGCGTGCAGGGACGGCGATGGGCGACAACTCAAAGAGCGCGACGTTTGACCGCTTGAAGGACCGTGTGCACCACACCGAATCCGTGGCGACGGCGGAGGTCGAGCTGATTACAGATGACATGGGCGAAAAGCTCATACGGCTCGATCGCGACAATGAAGTTGACCGCTTGCTAAACGAGCTAAAATCGCGGCGTGGCCTGCCTGGCTGAAGAGTTCTAGTGCGGGACCAGGAAACTTAGCGCCAGGAAGGCTGCGTTGATTCCAGCCGAGATGAGGAACGCTTGCATACGCCCGATACCGTCGACTTCTTCAAAGACCAGCATGAGAACCGCGGTCCACGCGATTCCAGCAGCAATGAGGCCGACGCCGGGGATCAAAATCAGCACGTTCACAAACCAGCCCAGAAAGAGCGGGCGCATCACGCCGACGAGAGTGCCGGTGCCGCCTAAAAAGACTTTCGCGATGGCGTGGCAAAGGCCAATCTGGATGACGGCGATTAAGCCCATATAGGCCCAAACGAATACGAGACCCAGCAACAAACCCAAAAAGATCGTCTCGGAGTTTTTCCCCTCGCGCGTCAAAATGCCAGGCAGCGCGGTCACTAGAAAAATGATGGCTGCGCTTGCGGCGCTGAGAGCCGCGCCGTAAACAAGTGCGTTTGGGTCTCGCGATGCGCGGCGGATGGCCATATCGTCCCAGCGGATAATGTTGAAAGCCATGCGGAGGTAGTAGAAGGGCGCGAATTCCGAGGGCGGCGGTGCCGCCTCTTCCAGTGTCATGAATGGCGAGAGTCCCGAGCACTCATGGGAGACGCCATAATCAATCCCGCAGACTTTGCAACGCATGGGCATGCCTCCGGGGGAATCGCTTGCAGACTTTATTATGTCAGCCGCGTCTACTCCCTAAGGAAACATCTGCTTTGAGCAGGTTCGTATAGGTGATGTGCGTCCTAAAGTGCGAGAATGTACGCAATGAACCATTGGATGATCGCCGCGCCAGCCTTTTTGACCACTGCGGCCGCGGCTGCGGGCATCACTGCCTACGGAGCGGTCTATCCTCGCTCGCAGCTCTTTGGCGCCACAATTTGCCGCACGAATTCGCCACGCAAGCTTGCGCTTACGTTTGACGACGGGCCGAATCCCGCGATTACACCGAAACTACTCGATCTGCTGGATCGTTTTAAAGCGCGCGCGACTTTTTTCGTGATTGGGAAACATGCGCGCGAGTGTCCGGATCTTCTCAAAGAGACGGCCGCGCGCGGCCACGTCATCGGCAATCACACCGATGCCCATCCCAATCTTTTCTGGCTGAAGCCGGATCAGATCACGGTCGAGCTGCGCTGCTGCAATTTTTCCATTGTCGCGGCCACGGGCGCTCCGCCGCGCTGGTTCCGGCCACCGTTTGGATTTCGCAACCCCTGGGTGATTCCCACGGCGCGCGAGCTGAACCAGCGCGTCGTTATGTGGTCGCTCATTCCTGGCGATTGGATGGCGACGTCTTCGGAATGGCTCATTCCGCGCATGCAGGCGATCTCAACGCGTGCGCAGCGGAATTTGAGCGCGTCAGGCGGCGCGGAGAACGCCGCAAGTGGGGCGGCCAGCACGGGAGACATTCTCTGCCTGCACGATGGTGGACATCGCCAGTTAAACGCCGACCGTTTGCCGACTCTCGCAGCTCTTGAACATTGGTTGCCACGTTGGCGTGACCTCGGGCTGGAATTTGTTACAATCGATGACGCGGTGAGTGCACCCGCCACTTAGCCATGGACGAACGCGCCTTTTACACGGAAAAAGAAGAAACCAGGAAGATCAAGCTCGTCTGCCCGAGTTGCCGCGGCGAGTTCGAATTTCCCGTGCGCTGGAAGGTTTCGCGGAAGAGAAGGGAATTGCCACGCGGAGCAGGCGAAGAAGACCGCAGAAAATTTGCGAAGGCCACTTCCTTCATGGTGCGGCTCGACGATCTCGTAGCTTGCTTCAAATGCCGCAAACGGTTTGAGCTTACGGGGCAATCGACGGTGCTCATCAACGATAATCTGGGCGATCCCAACGCCGATCCCGAGAATTTCGGCAACCGCTGATTCTTTCGCGAACCTCTGGCGTCGAATCTCGAACTTCCGAGATCTAAATCTCCGGATACAATTCAAAAAATGCGGCGACCGATTCATGGAACGTCGCTTCGATCTCTTCTTTGCTGCCTGAAATCAAGTGCATGGAAATGCGCGCCGTCCTTCCATTTTTTAGGACAACCGTAGCTTCCTTTACCTCACCCAACTCCTCTTCCGGGAGCAACCGCATTCCATAGATCAGCGCCAGCTTCGCCATATCCCTTGCCCTCTTTCTTGGTGGCATCTTGAGACGCCATGAGGCTACTCAGTTTCCGTCCGCGTCGTCAACCACTGCGAGTGATTTCGCACATCGAACAATCTCTCCGCCTGGAGTGGGGAGCCACCAGGTGTCAGCTGGCGGTTGCATCTGGCATTTTTCTGGAAGGGACAGACGGATGATGGCGTGGGAAATCTGAAAGTTATTCAACTCGCTTGAGCCGATACAAGGCTCGTCTTTGCAATGCGTTGGCGACATTAAAAAGACAGTTCAATCTCATTCAGTAATAAGCGGACTACCCTGAGGACATTGGCCAAAGATTTGCCCATTGCCATGCTCGTGAGCTCCCAATTCCGAGCTGGAGGGCAGCATGCGAAGCAAACGTTTGGTTCTTCTGACCACGGTCCTAATTCTCTTACTGTTCCCTTGGTCACAGGTGATCTCGGCACAAGAACGAGAGGAATCCTCTGCAAGCGAATGGCAGAGTGAAGCACCAAAGGGATTGTCCATTGAGATTGAGCCCTTGCCCACAAGGCTCACTGACAATCAATGGCGAGCACTTCAGGAACTCCGACCTGCCGTATCCTCGGGCAGCCCAATCAAACGACACATACGAGCAGCCTTTTTCAATAGTGCGCGCCAGCACCCGTTGACGCCGCGCGAAGTTGCGCTGAGGGAATCAGTCTACGAACTGGCAAGTCATCCGAAACAATATGCTCAAGTTCGGCTTGCGGATGGAAAAGTGCTGACGGGCACCATAAGTAATGCGGACCACGATTCGTTCCAAGTGAGATCGCACATTCTGGGAGACGGCCACACGGTCCGCTACGATCAGTTGGCTGAGCCGCCGCGACCTGTTCTCGCTGTGGGGACCAGAGCGGTGAAGGGTTTGGAAGTGACGGGGCTAGTTGCGCTCTGCATAGTCGCGATTCCTCTCTTTGTGGTGCTTTACCCACTGATATTGACCGGCATAATCGCTGACTGAAGCCGCTTCGAAACCTTGCGGGAGCTGGCGAATTCGGTTCTATGTCCGGCTAAGCAAGCGATATACTTAGGCATCCAGTACCTGCCTTGGTGCATCGGACCAAGCGTAACGGAGGGATGTCATGAGGGAAGTTCCCCGCCGAAGTTTTTCTTCTCACTGCATCCTTGCCACCGTCGCTCTGTTCTTGCTTGCGCAACTCGCCCGCGCGCAAGAACCGCCTGGTCCGCAGACGGCCCCGCCCCCTCCCCCGCCTGTAACACCTGCGCAGCCAGTTGCCCAGCATCCTGCGGCCCCTTCAGAACTGATCCGAATTCCCGCCGGCACGCATGTGGCTGTCGTTCTTGAAAACGGCATCTCCACGGGCAGCGCGAAGGTCGGAGATTCTCTTTATTTCCACACTTCTTTCCCTATTACGCAGAACAATCACATCATCGTTCCAGTTGGTTCGTATCTTCGGGGCGAGCTGATCGAGACCAAGCGCCCGGGCAAGGTGAAAGGGCGCGGCGAATTTCGCATGCGTTTGGACACGCTGATTTTTCCGAATGGCTATACGGTGGATTTGAATGCGACTCCGCGCAGCGCGGATACCGGCGGAAAAGAAACCATGGACTCGGAAGGAAAAGTGACCAGCGCGGGCGGCAAAGGACAAGACGTAAAAACCATCGCCGAAACGACCGCGACGGGCGCGGGGATCGGCGCCATCGCCGACGGACCAAAAGGTCTCGGTATCGGCTCGGGTATCGGAGCTGCTGCGGGGCTCGGTGCGATTCTCTTGACGCGCGGCCCGGAAGCACAGCTTCCACGCGGCTCGGCACTCGACGTTGTCCTGGAGCATGAGCTGACTTTGGATAAGAGTCAGATTCATTACAGCGACAGCGGGCGAGCCATGCCCATCACGCCACCTTCGGCGCCGCAGCTCTAAGCAGGCGCGCTCTGTGCGGAAGCGGCCTGAAAGCGCATCGGGCTGAAACGGTCCCAATCCACGCTGACACGTTGTTGCGTCACCCACTCACTCACAAGTCTTGCGGTAATGGGTGTGAGAAGGATTCCGCCGCGAAAGTGTCCCGTTGCGATAAGCAAGCCGTCGAGGTCGGTGGGGCCGAGGATGGGCAAATGATCCGGCGAGTCGGGTCGAAGGCCAGCCCAGGTTTCTTCCACGCGCGCGTTTGCGAGGCCCGGCGATAACTCGATCGCTCCGGCAAGAATCTTTCTCAATGCCGCCTGCCGTCACAACTTTTATCGAAGCCAGTGTACTCCACAGTCGCTCCGGCAAGAATCCTTCCGTCATTTCGCGGTACAAGATAAATTTTCTCTGACCAAAGCACTCTTTCGATTTTAAAATCGTCGGAGCGAAGCGCAATCATTTGGCCTTTGGCTGGCCGCACCGGCGCATATGCGGCTACACCTTCAATGCTTGCCGAAAAACATCCAGCCGCGATAACCGTCCACTGCGCCGCGATCTTTTCGTTTTTCAAACTAAGGCCAACGCATTTGTCACCTTCGCGCCAGATTGCGTCCACGCTACTTCCGGAAAAAAACTGCACGCCCGTTCGCCGCGCCGCTTCCAGCACGGCTTGCGTCATGGCTCGATTGTCGACGGATGCCTCATCTGGACGCAGCACGCCTGCTTCGAGGTCCTCGCTAAGCGAGGGTTCCAGTTCGCGCGCGTCCTCAGCACGGAGCGGCTCCGCTTTCAGCCCCAGACCGTGATGCAGCGCGATCACTGTGCTGAGCTCTTCCCGCGCGTTCTGCGAAAATATCGCCTGCAACGTACCTTTCGGACGGTAGCCCGTGCTTTGGCCGGAGATTTCTTCCACCATGCGTACAAATTCCGGGTAGATTGCCATACTCGCTTTGCCTAACGGCACGAGCGAAATCATGGCTGCACTTTCCGGTGCAGGCGAGAGAATTCCCGCTCCAGCCCAGGACGCTTCCTGCCCAGGTTCCTGGCGATCGAACAGTCCGACGCTCAGTCCGGCGCGCGCAAGTTCGAGCGCAATGGATCCACCGATCAATCCACCGCCCGCAATGGCCACATCAAACTTCTTCATGCGGTCATCTTAGCGCATCTGCGTGCCAGGTTCATGCTGGGGCTATGCAGAGTCTTACGGGGTATTTGATGGAGAGCGTACCGCGCTGTGTGTCATGCCGCGAGCGGCAGTTCGATTCGAAACGTCGTACCTTTGCCGACTTCTGTTGTGAAGTCTATGGAGCCGTTCAGAAGCTGCACAATGCGGAACGTGCTGGCCAGCCCGATGCCGCTGCCTCCCGGGCGAGTGGTGAAAAAGAGTTGAAAAATTTTTTGCCGGTTTTCCGGCGGAATGCCTTTGCCGGTGTCGCCCACACTGATCTCCGCCATTTCTCCGCGGCGGCTCAGGACCAGCCGCAGTTGGCCGCCGCTGGGCATGGATTCCCCTGCGTTCAGGACTAGATTCAGTACGGCCTGCTTCAACAAATCGCGATCGACATAAACTTCCGGCACGTCGATCGGCAAGAGCTGTGCCACTTGAATGTTGGCCTTTTGCATCTGAGGCTGCGCTATTTCCAGAACTTCGCCCAACAATTGCGCAAGTTGAGTGGGCTCAAGCCGCACGTCCATGGGCCGCGTGAAATCGAGGAACCGTTTTACAACGGCGTCCAGGCGGTCAATCTCCTTGTCGAGCACTTGCACCGCTTGCTTCGCGCCAGCGTCTGAATCTGGCGACAGGGACTCTTTCAAATTCTCGAGCCACAGACGCATCGAGTTGAGAGGATTCTTGACCTCGTGCGCGACGCCTGCTGTGATGCGTCCCAGCGCGGCCAGCCGCTCGCTCACTTGCAGCTGCGTGTTGATGCTCTCGATGGAATCGAGATCCCGCAGCGTCAGCAGCGCGCCCATCCGTTCGCCATCTTCTTGAATCCCCTGGACGGTTACGCTGACGCGCTTTTCTCCTTCTGTCGTTTTCAATTCTATTTCCGCGGCGACCTCTCTCAGTTCATCTCCTTCGAGGTGCAGCGCATCCCGCAGCGGATGCCCAATCGGAAAAATTTCGGTCACGCGCCTGCCGAGGAATTGTCCTGCGGGTGCGCCGAGAAATTTTTCCGCAGCCGGACTCACCATGACCGCCCGCGCGTCCCGCGTGAAGAGCAGCAAGCCATCTTCCAGGCCGGCCATGACGGAGTTCATGTTTTCGCGCATGGTGCTGAAGATTTCGTGCACACCGCGCAATTGCTGTCCAACTTGCGTAATTTTCCGGCTGACCTGGCCCAGTTCGTCGCCGCTTCCCGCAAAGCCTTTCATCTCGGGCATGGGTGAATCGTATTGGCCGGCGGATATGCGATCCAATTGCGCGGAAATTCTTGCCAAAGGCGCCAAGGCCGCCCGGCTGACGACGGCAGCGAGGGCCGTTGAGATCAACATTGCCAGCAAGACGATCGTTCCGATTTTCCTGAGGCTCGGCAATAGATCGCCGACCAGAAGCCCAGAAGAGATAGCGACGCGGACCTCACCGAATGGATCTTTGCCGTTGTTGAACGGATAATCGAATTCATACACTCGTGGCGGACCGGCCAAAATTCTCACCGCGTGGCTCAAGCCGCGCTGCGTTAGCTGAGAAAGCGGCGTCCACCGAGTCGCAAATTTTCCCTGCATCGAATCATCGGTAGACACCAGAACCAGCCCTTCTTGATCCGTGATCGACACTTCATAAATCGGGAAAGTTGACTTGGCGGCGTTCAGTTGGGCACGCAAACCTTCATCGATCTCGAAGACGTGCCGCACGTAGTCATGGACGTCTCTCAGACTCGATGACTCGGGCCGCATGCCGGCATTTGGTGCGTCGAGGACTGCGCTGTGTGCTTGCAGAAACACCTGGCTGGCGATTTCTTGGGCTCGTTTGTCCGTCTGCTGGAGCACCTGATCGAGCAATTGCGCGACGAGGACCGTGCATACCGCTGTCACCACCAGCAGCACCAGTCCTGACATCACCAGCGTGAGTTTTGTTCGCAGCCGGAGCTGCATCGCGGGTTCCTACTCTGCCTCGGCGCGTTCGCCGCCGTATTCTTTCAGCTTGTTGTGGAGCGTTTTGAGACTGATGGCTAACAGTTCCGCGGCCCGAGTCTTGTTGTTTCCCGTGGCGTTCAGCGTCTGCAAAATCAGCTCGCGCTCCATCGCATCAACAGTCGTTCCAACCGGAAACTTGATCGACGACAGATCGCTAGGGCTCTTCGCGGATGTCTTGCCAAACTCTCCCGGCAGGCACGCTCGCGTGATCAACTCTTTTTCGCACATGATCGAAGCGCGCTCGAGAATGTTCCGCAGTTCGCGAATGTTCCCTGGCCAAGTGTGGCTCATGAAAATATCCAGTACTTCGGCGCCAATGCCGCGCACATGCTTTCCGTGCTTGGCGTTGACGTCGCGCAAAATGTGTTCCACCAGCAGCGGGATGTCGTCTTTATGTTCACGCAGCGGCGGCAGATTGATGTGGAAGACGTTCAGCCGGAAATAAAGATCTTGCCGTAGTTCCCCGCTGGAGACTGCTTTTTCCGGGTCCTTATTTGTTGCTGCGAGGACGCGCACATCCACTGGCGTCTCGCTCTTGCTTCCCAGCCGCCGCACTTTGCGGTCTTCCAGCACGCGCAGGAGTTTTGCTTGCGTCGGCGCGGGCATTTCGCCGATCTCGTCGAGCAGCAGCGTGCCGGCGTCAGCAAGTTCAAAGCAGCCGATACGCCGCTCAGCCGCGCCGGTGAAGGCGCCGCGTTCGTGGCCGAAAATTTCGCTTTCCATCAACGATTCGGGAATTGCGGAACAGTTGATGGGGACAAACGGCCCATTCGCTCGCGGGGATAGTTTGTGAATCGTTCGCGCGACGATCTCTTTCCCAGAGCCAGTTTCTCCCGTGATTAGAACGGACGCCGAGCTGGGCGCAGCCATCTCCACGATGCGCATCACTTCTTGCATGGGCTTCGACGCCCCCACGAGTTCGCCGAGCCGTCCCGCCTCGCGCAACTGGCGCTGCAGCACGACGAGCTGCCGCGCGTCGCGAGCTTTGCTCAATGCGCGGTCAAGCAAGGCCCTCAATACCGGCCCCTTCAGCGGCTTTTCGATGTACCAGAACGCTCCGGACTCGATCGCAGCCACGGCTCGCTCTTCGCTTCCTTTTCCTGTGATGATTACGGCGGGAACATCCAGTAGCTCCGGCCCGAGCTGTTTCAGCAAGTCCAGCCCGTTCATTCCGGGCAGCTCGACGTCCGCGATCAACGTATCTGGCTGGTAACTGGCGAATTTCGCCAGCGCCTCCTCCGCAGTCGCTACGCCAAGCACGTCGAAGCCCCATCTTTGCAGCAGTTGCTCGTAGCCTTTGCGCGCGTTGTCTTCGTCTTCGACAATCAACACGCGGTCCTTGCGCTCGAGCGGCTCCATTGCGCGCACCGCACTCCTCGACTCATCCCCCATGCAGTCACGCCTCTCCCACGCAGAAAGTCTTATTTTCGCAGATTCTGGTGCAGGCTGGACACTTCGACTGTAACAAGCTCACGCCACGCTTGCCAAGCTTACGTTGGTGTAATGGGGAGCAGCAACGCCTCGAATCTTCAAATCAGATCGCAGAGCAATGTCGCAGGACGAAAAAACGCAGAGCCGGCGCAGCCTCTGCGCTGCGCCGGCTCATCCCCGGCGTCGACAAATCCATGAATTATTTCTGGCCCAAACTTCAGCCTTCTGTTTTCTTCACTTAGCCTTAAGCGTCGACCACGCGCGGTCGCCCCGCTCTACTCTTTCACTAGATAAAGCGCCCGTTCCAGCTCCAATTCCAACTTCACGCCTTTTGGTAGTTCCAACTCGCGTCCTCGTCCGGACTCCACCAAATACGCCGTGATCGCGCCCAAGGCCGCGCCTTCCGCAGCTTCCTTCTTGTCCTTATCTTTGACGCCCTTCACCGCGCCCAGCGCTGCCCCTGCAGCTGCCGCTTGCGCTGCGTCCTCCTGCGTGCTGCTTCTTCCCTCGATCAAGCCTTCCTGGCCGGGCTTGTTTTTTACGCTATGCTCGCCAGGCACGCTCACCACCTCTGCCACGATCGGCAAACGCCCGAACTTGGTGTGAATTTCATCGAAGGTCAGCCAAATTCTCGCGCGCCCGGTTGTGCCGGCGGATTCCACGTGGCTCACATGGCCCTCGATTTCCGCTCCGGACGGCAAGTAAATCCCGCTCCCTGCTTCCAGCGGCTCCAGCGTTTTCACTTTGAATTTTGTTCTTTCAGCCGTGCCCTTGGTGCCCAGATTGTCTTCCAGCGACACCAGAAACTTTGTTCCAGGTACAACGCCGTAGGTCTCCAGCGGCAGCCCGTGGCGCTTGCCATCGGCAACCTTCGCCGCCTGATCTTCGGGTGCCCCGATTTTGTCAGCAGAGACAATCGGCTTCTCCTGCGGCGGCTGTGGCACTTGATCTTGCGACGCTTCTTGCGCCGCACAGGCCATGCCGAACCCCACAGCCACTGTCAGCACTGCCGCCGCTGCCAAACATCGTCCCCAATTTCTTGCCTGCATGATTGCCTCCCGGACTTTATCTCAACTAAATCAATATGCAGGCCGTTCGCCATTCCCTTTTTCCGGTGGGTTGGTAAGTGGCTGAGAACGCAGCCATTTGAAAGCGAGGCAGGACAGGCTTTAGGGGGAATTGGTCACCTGTCAGGAAATTGCGCCACAGCACTGCGTGGTAACGCCGACAGTGCAGCGATATTTGAAAACCAAGCCGCGAGTTTCTATCAGAGAAACTAAGTTGTGAGGAACTTGCGAATCCGCCGCAAAACCTGTGCGTACATGGCGGGCGTCACTCGCCCGGTCTGGGTGTTTTGCTGGCTTGGGTGATACACCCCGAAAAGCCGCGCGCCTCCACCCGGCGGTTCTGCTTCGGCGCCGTGGGCAAAGTGAAACGCTGCTCTCGACGCGATCAAGCCGCGCTGCTTCAAGATTTCCAGATAGGCGTCCCACGCGATTTTTCCGAGCGCCAACACCACGCGGGGCTGCAAAATGTCCAGCTCACTTATCAGATAGCCTCGGCAATTTATGATTTCCGATGGGAGAGGCTTGTTCGCGGGAGGCGCGCAACGGATCGTTGCCGCGATGTAAGCATTCTTCAATTTCAATCCATCGTCTCGCCGCACGGAAGTCGGCTGATTCGCAAAGCCGGCTTTGTGCAACGCTGCATAAAGAAAATCTCCGGATCGGTCTCCGGTGAAAACGCGCCCCGTCCGATTCGCTCCATGTGCCGCAGGCGCGAGTCCCAGAATCAGCAACTCCGCGCGCGCATCTCCGAAACCCGGCACCGGTTTGCCCCAATAGGTCCAATCGCGAAATGCCCGCCGTTTTTCTCGCGCTACTTTTTCGCGATACTCAACCAGCCGGGGGCATTTCCGGCAGTCTACGATCTCATTATTCAAGACTCCGAGCAGGGCATTTTTCTTGGCCATAGTTGGAGGAAAATCGTCAGGAGTGCGGCCGCGCCATCATGCGATTTAGTTCGTTATAAGGAACAGTTACCTGCATCAGCGAATCGTAGGAACCAAGCGCCAGCCAATCTTTTGCCACATGTTGAAAGGCTCCCATCGCCGCGCGCATCGCCGAGGATCCAGCGCTTACACGCGCCACTCCCATTTTTTCAAGCTCGTCGAGCGATGGGCAGCCTTGGGATGCCAGAATGTTTAGCGGCGCGCTTAGCGCTTTCACCAGTTTTGCAATGATCTCGCTATCGCATACACCCGGGGCGAACAAGCAATCCGCTCCCGCGTCGCGATACGCGCGCAACCGCTCCAATGTCCGCTCGAATCGCGTAGCTTCCGGACCAATCGGCATCAGATAAACGTCCGTTCGCGCATTTATCACCACCGGTACCCCGAGATCTGCCGAAGTCTCCCGAATCGCGCGAATGTTTTTCACTTGAAGGCCCAACTCGACGTGTGTGCTCTCGTTGTCTCCCGTTACGTCCTCGAAATTGAGGCCTACCGCTCCAGCAGCCACCATTGACTTCGTGAAATCCGCGATTTCTTCCGGCGTCTTGCCGTAGCCAGACTCCAAGTCAGCAGTAACAGGCACGCGTACTGCTCGCGCAATCCTCGCGACAGCCTCCAACATTTCGCCACGAGATATTCGCTGCCCGTCGGGATATCCGTGAGCGAACGCGACTGCCGCACTGCTTGTGGCAATTGCCGGATGGCCGACTTCCTCAAGAATTCGCGCGCTGACCACGTCCCACGCATTTGGCAAAGCCAAAATTCGTGGCCCGCGATGCAATTGCCTGAGCTTCTCAGCCTTTTCCGCCTGCACTCTAATATCCATGGTAGTTCTCCCGCCTGAATGATTCGTCGGACCAGGCTTTATCTTGCTTTCAAAGCATCAGCCAGCACGACTGCCTCGTTGTGTGCCTCATCCTTCGCGCCAAAGAGCAGAGTCATCGTCCCGTGCTCCTTCGCCATTTTCTTCAGCTCCGCGACAAATTCTTTCTTTTCCTTGAGTTCACTCCGATATTTCTTCTGAAATTGGCTCCACTTCTCTGGTTTATGCCCAAACCATTTCCGCAGCGCATCGCTCGGCGCCACTTCCTTCATCCACACATCCAGGTGTGCCGCCTCTTTTTTCATTCCCCGAGGCCACAATCGATCGACGAGTACGCGCCAGCCGTCTTCTTTGGCGGGTTTTTCATACACGCGCTTGATTCTAATCATCGCCGTTTGCCTCGCTTCCCATGTGCCACCACTTTACCGTTTCACAAACGCCAGCCGCGCTCCGAGCGCCATGAGCAGTCCACCCGTCATAGCTTCGATGCCGCGTCGCACGCCACTGCGTGTCAAGGTTGCGTTCAGTTTATGCAGCGCGACACTGTAGACCATCAGCCAAACAACGCTCATGGCTACGTGCAAGCACGCCAACAAAAGCGAGATTCGCAAAACAGGATCGCCAGGCGCGATAAATTGTGGCAGAAACGTCAGATAAAATAACGCAACCTTTGGATTCAGAAGGTTCGTAAACAATCCCTCGAAATAGCTCGCCCGCCATGTTACGTTTTTCAGCGTGGGGCTCTGACTGCGCTCCAAGCTGACCATAGAAGGTTCTTTCCACGCGCGTATCAATGCGCGAGTCCCCAGATAAAATAGATACGCCGCGCCAGCCCACTTCACAATTTCGAACGCGCGCGCCGATTCCGCCAAGATAGCGGAAAGCCCAAGAGCCGACGCCGTCGCATGCACGAACAACCCCGAGCAAATCCCGGCAATCGTCGCGGACGATCCTTTCCTTCCCCGCGTGAACACGTTCTTCGCGAGCAATGCCATATCCGTTCCCGGTGTGATCGTTAACACCGCCGCGATGCTAGCAAACGCCAGATACCTTGAATCCATTTTCTCCTCACTGGGTTTTGCTTCGCTAAGGTTGCCTTACTGCAAGATCGCAAGCACCTCTTCGTGTATTTTCCCGTTCGTGCTCACCATATTCCCGCTGTAGATCGAACGTTTTCCGTTTACATCGGTCGCCCGGCCTCCCGCTTCTTCCACAATAATTCCCAGAGGTGCCAAATCCCACGCCTTCGAATTCAGGTCCAGCGCCGCTTCCGTCGATCCTTCCGCCACGAGCAGGTGCTGCCAGAAACCGCCGAGCGACCGGCCATGCCGCGCCGCATCCAATAGCCTCCGCATCTTCTCGATTTTGTCTCGATTTTTGTTCGGGCCAGTCCCGCCTGTGAACGCCATCCCAGCATTTAATCGTTCGACGTTCGAAACGTGAATTCTCTTTCCATTCCGCCACGCCCCCTCACCACGATATGCCCACCAGCGCACGCCCAGCGCCGGCGCGCTCGCCATCCCTGCGACAATCTCGCCATCGCGCTCGATACCGAGCAGCGTCCCAAACGTGGCGATCCCGCGCGAAAATTCCTCCGTGCCATCGATGGGATCGATGATCAATCGAGCCCGGCCTGTCGTCGAAGGAGCTTTCGCACTATCGCCGCCCATTTCTTCTCCCAGAACGTCCATCGCCAATCCGCTCGCGGCCACTTTGGCCCGCGCCATTTCTTCCACGCCCCGGTCCGCCTGCGTCACCGCCGAGCCGTCATCCTTTCTATCGATGCGAATCTCTTCAGCCCGAAAAAACCGCATCGCGATCGCATCCGCCTCGTTCGCAAGCTCTTCCAGCAACGCTCCGTACTCTTCTCGGTATCCCATTCCTTCTCCCATAGATCAACATTTTCACAAAAGCAAGTTTCAGCAGGCTTTCAACGCGCAACTTTTGACTTCCACCGCTCCCCGATTGACACTACTACCTTCCGCCTCTAGCATACAAAGCAATGGCCCCGAGCGCTCAAGCCGACAGCGGCACCGTCCTCGACCGCATCTTGCAAGCGCGCCGTCTTGAGGTCGACCATCGCAAACGCGTCCTACCGGAAGCGGCTCTCCGGTACGGCGTGAACGCTGCAACCCCGCTGCGCGATTTTCCGTCCGCTCTCACCCGCGATTCCCTGAACATTATCGCAGAGCTGAAGCCCGCTTCGCCCTCGAAAGGGATTCTCCGCGACCCGTTCGATCCCGTCGAGTTGGCCCAGACTTTGGAAGCAGCAGGCGCAGCGGCACTCTCGGTTCTCACCGAGGGCGAATTTTTCCGTGGCTCGCTGAAAAATCTTCGCGATGCGCGCAAAGCTGTAAAGATTCCCGTCTTTCGCAAAGACTTCATCTTCGATACCTGGCAGGTCTGGGAAACGCGCGCGAACGACGCCGACAGCTTCTTGCTCATTGTCGCCGCCCTCGGCGACGAACTCCTTCGCGACCTTATCGCGCTCGGCCGTCAGATCGGCATGGAACCTATCGTGGAAGTTCACACCGCGGCCGAGCTCGACCGCGCCCTCGCCGCAGAAGCCCGCATCATTGGCGTCAACAATCGCGACCTGAAGACTCTGAGCCTGCGCGTCGAAACGTCCTTCGAGTTGATCGAGCGGATTCCCGATACCTGCATCGCCGTCAGCGAATCCGGCCTGCGCACTCACGACGATCTCGTCAAGCTCCGTGCCGCTGGCTTCGACGCCTTTCTCATTGGCGAAAGTCTGATGCTTTCGCCGGATCCCGCGGCCGCTTTGGGAACTTTTCTGGGCCGCGCTGAGCTGCCGGTTTAACCAAGCCATGATCCTCGTCAAGATTTGCGGCATCACCAATTGGCCGGACGCCAAAGCCGCCTGCGATGCGGGCGCCGACATGCTCGGCTTCAACTTCTACGAAAAAAGCCTTCGCCGCGTTTCCACCGTCGAAGCCGCCACCATGCGCGCGAAGCTGCCTTCCGGTGTACAGGCTGTCGGTCTCTTCGTGAACGCCAAGCCTTCGGAAATCAACTCGCTCCACGCTTTCGTCCGTTTTACTGCCGCCCAGCTTCACGGGGACGAAACTCCCTCCATCGTTTCCGAGGTGACGCGCACTGTTCCGGTCATCAAAGCCTTTCGCGTAGCCGCGGACTTTCCGCTCTCCACTCTGGACAAATATCACGACGCTTTCGCTTTCCTGCTCGATGGCTCGCGTGCGGGCCAATTTGGCGGCACAGGTTCCGGCGCCGATTGGAATGTCGCCCGGCGCGCTGTTTCCGCTCACCGTATTATGTTGGCAGGCGGTCTCACACCAGAAAATGTCGGCGCGGCGATTCGCAGCGTGCGGCCGTATGCGGTTGACGTCGCCAGCGGCGTCGAATCCAAGCCCGGCAAGAAAGATCACTCGCGTATCAAGGAGTTCATCGACGAAGTCCGCCGCACCGAAGAACAATGGAAAGCGCCACAAACAGGACAGCCCAGGCCAGTGGGACAGACAATCTTGTCTGTCTCCGATCCCTCGAAGAAGACACCATGAGCTCTACTTTACAATCCGCAACCTTCGCTCCCGGTCGCTTCGGCCCTTACGGTGGACGCTACGTTCCTGAAACCCTGATGGTGCCGCTCTTCGAACTTGAGCGCGCGTATGAGGCCGCGAAGGCCGACCCGAAGTTTCAAGCTGAATTCGCCGATCTACTGAAAAATTTCGCAGGCCGCCCTACGCCGCTGCAGTTTGCTTCGCGCCTTACCTCGCATCTCGGCGGGCCTCGCATCTATCTCAAGCGCGAAGACCTGCTCCACACCGGCGCGCACAAAATCAATAACGCTATCGGCCAGGGCCTGCTCGCCGTAAGAATGGGCAAACCGCGCATCATTGCAGAGACCGGCGCCGGCCAGCACGGCGTCGCATCCGCCACTGTTGCCGCGCATCTTGGCCTCGAATGCGTCGTCTACATGGGCACGGAAGACATGGCGCGTCAGGCGCTCAATGTTTCGCGCATGCGCATGTTGGGCACGCAGGTTGATCGGCGTCGATTCCGGCAGCCGAACGTTGAAAGATGCCATCAACGAAGCCATGCGCGATTGGGTCACCAACGTCCGCAACACGCACTATCTTCTTGGCTCGGTTCTCGGCGCGCATCCGTATCCCACGATGGTCCGCGATTTTCAATCGGTCATCGGGCGCGAAGCTCGCGAGCAAATTCTCGTTGCCGAAAAACGTCTCCCCACCCATCTTTTTGCGTGCGTCGGCGGCGGTTCGAACGCCATCGGGCTCTTCCACCAATTTCTGCGCGATCCTTCCGTAAAAATGATTGGCATTGAAGCTGGCGGCCGCGGCGGCCAGCTTGGCGAACACGCCGCGCGTCTCGCGGCTCACCAAGGTTTCACCGGCGCGCGCCCCGGCGTGCTGCAAGGCACCTACACGTACATCCTGCAAACCGAGGACGGCCAGATCGCCACCACGCATTCCATCTCTGCCGGCCTCGACTATCCCGCCATCGGCCCCGAACACGCCTGGCTAGCCGACGAAGGCCGCGCCGAATACTCTGCGGTCTCCGATCAGGCTGCACTCGAAGCCGCGCGCCTCCTCTCGCGCACCGAAGGCATCATCCCCGCGCTAGAATCCGCCCACGCCATCGCCGGCCTAATCGAGCGCCTCCCGCGCCTCTCCGCCGACGAGCTAGTCATCCTCAACATCTCCGGCCGCGGCGACAAAGACATGGACACTTATTCCCGCCTCCTTGGTACGAAATGAGCGCGATTCCTGCTATTTGTAGGGGTGGGGCTCGCCCCGCCCGCTCCGCCGCAGCTTGCCCGGCCCTAAACTATCGCTCCGGCTCCCGGCTTTCCCCTTATTTCTGCTAATCTTTCTGCGATTCCAAATGACTGCCTCGTCATCCAATTCGACCCGTATCTCCCGCCGCTTCGACTCACTCCGCGAATCCGGCGAACTCGGCATCATCGCCTACATCACCGCAGGCGATCCGTCGCTAGACGCAACGCGAAAATTTGTCCTCGCCCTCGCCGAAGCTGGCGCCGACGTCATCGAACTTGGCATTCCCTTTAGCGATCCCCTCGCCGACGGCCCCACGATTCAACGCGCCTCTGAACGCGCCCTCAAACACCACACGATGCTCGCCCAAGTCATCGATTTAGTCCGCGAAATCCGCAAATCCAGCGAAGTCCCCATCGTCCTCTTCGGCTATTACAATCCCGTCCTGCAAATGGGCCTGGAAAAATTCGCAAGCGCCGCCACAAACGCCGGCGCCGATGGCGTCCTCATCACCGATCTCACTCCCGAAGAGTCGGACGACTATCGCGGTATTCTCGCGGCACACCATCTCGACACTATTTTCCTCGGCGCTCCCACATCCACTGACGAGCGCCTCGCCAAAATCGCCGCCGTGTCCTCCGGCTTTCTCTACCTAATCTCACGCACGGGCGTAACCGGCGCAAAAGACGCCCTCCCTGACGATCTCCCAGCTCTTCTGCGTCGCGCGCGCAAAGTCACGCAACTTCCCATCGCCGTTGGCTTCGGCATTTCGCTCCCTGGCCACGTCTCCGTTCTAGGCGGTCTAGCCGATGCCGCCGTAGTCGGCTCCGCCCTTGTCTCCGAAATCGAAAACGCCACCGCCGCGAATCCCACCGCCGCCAACATTGACGGAGCGGCCGCCGCGCTTGCCGCCCGCATTCGTTCGCTCAAAGAAGCCGCGCGCCATGGCCTCTCTCGTCGCGAGGTCGCCCCATGAACCTCAGCGACTGGCGCCGCCGCATCGACGAAATCGACAAAAAACTCGTCGAACTCCTGAACGAGCGCTCGCACTGCGCCCTGGAAATCGGCAAACTAAAACAGGCGGCCAACATCCCGCTCTATCAACCGGACCGCGAAAACGAAGTCCTTGCGAACGCCGAACGCACCAATCCCGGCCCGCTGACAGACGCCGCGATCCGTCGCCTCTTCGAACGCATCATTGACGAAGCCCGTGCCGCCGAACGCAACGCCATGCACCAAGACGGCAAGCAAAACAAAGGCGGGAAGGAATGACAGCCTCGCCAGTCAAAGCACTTGTAGTGGCCGGTCTTTAGACCGGCTCTTTAGTTTTTGAAATTGCATCTTTGCTACGCGGAAGCGCCGCAATCGAAAGGGAATCAGGACTAACCATGGTCATCGTAATGCAAGAAGGCGCCAGCGACGCCGAAATCCAGCACGTAATCGACCGCCTGGTCGCTTCAGGCTTCAACGTTCACCGCTCCACGGGTGAATCGCACACCGTTCTCGGCGCCGTCGGCGTCCATCGCGACTTCGATCATCGCGATTTCGAGCTTCTCGAAGGCGTGCGCGAAGTCATGCGCATCACGCAGCCATTTAAGTTAGCCAGCCGTCAGTTCAAGCCCGAAGGCACCATCGTCGATCTTGGCCGCGGTGTGAAAATCGGCGGCAATGAAGTGGTCGTCGCCGCTGGCCCCTGCTCCGTCGAATCGCGTGAACAAATTCTTTCCATCGCGGAAAGCGTCGCCAAAGCCGGCGCAAAAATTCTCCGCGCTGGAGCTTTCAAGCCACGCAGCTCGCCATACGCTTTTCAGGGCATGGGCATACCCGGTCTCAAGCTTATGCGCGAAGCCGCTGACAAATTCGATCTTTTCACGGTCAGCGAAGTGATGGACGCTTCGCAAATCCAAATGATGTCCGAGTACGTCGACATTTTTCAAGTAGGCGCGCGCAATATGCAGAACTACTTTCTTCTCCGCGCCCTCGGCGAAATCCGCAAACCCGTCCTTCTCAAACGCGGCCTTTCCGCCACCATGGAAGAACTTCTCCTGAGCGCGGAATACATCCTCGCCGGAGGCAATTACAACGTCATCCTCTGCGAGCGCGGCATTCGCACCTTTGAAACCTACACGCGCAACACGCTCGACATCGCCGCCATTCCGGTAATCAAAAAGCTTTCGCACCTGCCGATGCTAGCCGATCCATCTCACGGCACCGGCCGCCGTGACAAAGTTCCACCAATGGCCCGCGCCGCTGTCGCCGCGGGCGCAGATGGCTTGCTCATCGAAGTCCACAACGACCCCGATCACGCCCTTTCCGATGGCGCGCAATCGCTAGCACCCCGATAGCTTCACTCAACTCATGGCAGAGCTTCGCATCATCGCCCCAGCCATCGGCCGCCGCATGGCCTGATTCATGCCCGCCCTCACAGCACAAACCGCACCAGCTGGGCGCGCAACACATTCCGCAGCCCAACCACTGTCATTCCGAGCGAAGCGACGCACCTGCTTTTCGACCTCTGCGCCGTCTCTGCGAACTCTGCGTCTCCGCGCTATCTGCTCTCTTTCTTTTCTCTTTGTCTTAACTTTCAACTTTCAACTGTCGACTGTCGACTTCCTATGACTTCCCACCTGATCAACCGCGTAACCATCCTCGGCACCGGCCTAATCGGCGGCTCCTTCGCGCTTGCCCTGCGCAAATACACCACCGAAATTTACATCACTGGCTGGGACCGTTCCGAAGTACTCCACGCAGCTCAATCCAGCGGTGCGATCGACGCAGGTTTCTCCGGCGAACTAGCTCCCGCCCTGGAAAACGCCGATCTCGTTTACATCGCGCTGCCCATCGGCACCACTCTCGACCTGCTGCCGGAAATCGCGCGCTTGGTCGCCCCCAACGCTCTCATTACGGACGCCTGCAGCACCAAAGTCCGCATCGCCGAGGACGCGGCCGATCTCTTCGCCGCCGATTCAACCAATCTCTTCCTGGGCGGCCATCCCATGGCGGGCAGGGAACTATCCGGAATAGCCCACGCCGACGCCGATCTCTTTCGCAACAACACCTATGCTCTGATCCACTCGTCAACTGTAGGGGCGGGGCTTGCCCCGCCCTCCGATCCCGCTGTCATTTCGACCGCGCCAATTGTGCAAGACCACGACCCGCGCATCTCCGCCTTCCTAAAAATCCTGGAAAAAATCGGAGCCCGCCCACTCTGGCTTGGCGCCCAACAACACGACTACGCCGTAGGCCTGGCATCGCATCTCCCCCAACTAGCCGCTGTAGCTCTCGGCTCTTTCCTCTACGATCATCTCGACGAGAACGGCCTCCCCATCACGCTGGCCGGTCCTGGCCTCCGCGATTCCCTCCGCCTGGCCGGCAGCCCGTACTCCACCTGGCGCGACATCGTCCTAACCAACAAAGAAGTTCTCTCCGCCGCCCTCGATCTCTTCGCGCGCCGCCTCGACGATCTTCGCGAACGCCTAGCCTCCCGCGACCTCGAAGCCGACTTCGACGCCGCCAACGAACTCTACAAACTCCTCCGCTCCTTGTAGGGGCGGGGCTTGCCCCGCCCGCAGCGGCTCCTCCACAGTCCACACCAACTCGTGCGTCTACTAAGCATTCCGCCTACCAAGCCCCCTCTTTCCTCCCCACCCACCAAACAATCCCAACGCCAAGCGTCTGCTGTTCCTTGCTCAACACCCCCGTCTTGTCCGTAAAAAACGATGGCTGGTTCGAGAAGTCTCGTCGCCACTCATACCGCATCAAAAACCCACCAGAAAGTTTGTAATCAAAGCTCACGGTTGTTTCCTTCAATGCCTGTGTGACCCCACTGAAAAGCCCTCCGCGATCAGAGAGGTATTCCGCTCGCCCCGCCACGGCAAATTTTGGAGAGAACTGATACTTCGCATATCCCGCGCCGCCAATAACGTGCGAAGGCGACGACGATTGTCCCAGGGCCGTATTCGTATTCTGCCACTCACGCTCGATCACGTAATCGCCTTCCAGTGCAAACGTCAGCTTCGGATTGGCCTGCCAATTCACGTAGCTGTCAAAAATGTGCAGCTTTCCATTCGGTGCAGGCGTAATCGCCTGAAACGTCAGTCCCGGCTGCACCGGAATCGGCCCGCTGGAAGACACCACAACGCGGTCGGGATGTTCTTGCCCAATGTAGTAATTCACATTCCAGGTGATGTTTTTATTCGGCGTCGCCGTGAACCCGAACAACTCGTCCTTATAACCGTTCGTGGCTTCCGCCTGGTTCGTGCCATTCACCAGCCAATAGTTCAGCGTCAGCTTATCGTTCACTTTGTACGCGGCCCGCAAGCCCATGTGATAGAAAGGCAGATAATCGAACCAGTAGGATCGTGAATAATTCATCTGGTCTTTGGTGTAGTTTCCTTCGATTCCAATCGAGCTACCAAATTTGCCGACATCCACCGTCAGCCCATTGCCGATCGGCAGCACATACGTCCCATAAGCCTGAAAAATGTTTTGATAAATCGCCGGCCGTGGCTCGTTCGCGGGATTTCCTTGCAGAGTGTCGGTGGCCTGGCCGTATTGCAAGTCCAGCCGCAGTCCAAACGGACGCCCCGCGTCAACATCCGGTGCGCGCTCGAAAACCAAATCCGCCTGATTCAAGCTGATGTTGTTGCTCAGAACGTCGTACGCTCGCAGCGCATTCACGCGTCCAACAGGGTCGTTGAAGTTGTATTCATAATATTCGTCCACCGCGAAATTGAGCGTAGCGCCGTGCAGGTAGTCAAGAATACCGCGATCCACGGCGGTTATTTGGTCCGTGGGTGCCGCAAGAGCAGCGCTTTGCGCGGGAGCGATCACCATCGAAGGTGTTGGCGCCCCCACGCTGGCGATGGACGCCGTTGCCGGCGAAGATGTCGTCGCGTATGCGCTAGTCGTTGGCACGGAGCCGGGAACAGACGCGCCACTCCCCATCCCAGCGGTCGAACCAGGCTGCCGCTGTTTCAACTCGCTTTCTAATTCCGTCACGCGCGTCAGCAAACTCTGCACGACCTCGCGCAATTGTTTCACCTCTTCCGCCGATGCTGGCGCCGAACTGTTCGCCTGCGCCCGGCCCACTGGACACCACACAAGCAACGCGGCACAAATCCCAATCGCGCAGCGCTGTGAATTATGGCAGGTGAAGCTGTTTCGAAGCGGTGTCTTACTGTTATCCGAGACGTGCTTGCGCATGAGGAGGCTTCTTTCCCGGTTGGCGAAGAACAACTCCAACCGCGTTGTTGCCTCCGGGTTTTAACACGGTTCGTCTTAGTTTTTCGTTAAAGCTGGACCCCTCATGCAAACCCCCAATCCTCCAATCGCAAAACAGACCTCGTCGCCAACGCACCCCAAGTCCGCTGTAGGGGCGGGGCTCGCCCCGCCCACTCCTCGCGCCACGAAATATCAGAAACTCAAAGTAACTTATCCCCGTCGTGTTGCGTAGACATCTTCGAGAAGCATGCGAAAGCCATGCTTGCCGCCAGATGGAGCGCAGCCATGTCCGAAGTTCAAAGCGTTCGACCAGTCCCTTTAACAAATTCCCTCGGAGCGCAGCCTGCAGCGAACCTGTTCCCCTGGTGGCTGCAAACGATCGTGTTCGTCGGCGCTCTCCTCATGGCCGCAGGCGCGCTAATAGCCCTGCTAAATCCCGCGATGCTCGTCTCTCCCCACGACGAAATCAACGCCGCCGTCCACATCTATGCGGGATACCTTTTTTCGCGCAACGCCGCTCTAGCCATTTTGCTGGTAGCTTCACTGCTCTTCCGGTCCAAAGGCACTCTAAACACTCTGATCTTGCTGACAGCTTTCATTCAGTTATTGGACGCTATCGTGGATTGCATTGAAGGCCGATGGGTCATCGTGCCAGGAGTCGTGGTTTTTGGTCTGCTGTTCCTATTGACGTCTGCCCGCCTGTCAGGTCATCCCTTCTGGCGAAAAGAAGCCTGGAGCCAAGCGCAATAGCCAGCCGTAAAGCCACCGTCCGCGCACACCACGGCCCAGATGCTCGCTCCATTTCAATTTTTCTTTTCTATTTCAGGTCGACTCTTGCACTCAACGGTAGTTCTTGCGACGATCCGCCCACCATAAACGTGTAACCGCCCGGCACCAATTTCCACCCGTCCACGGACTCATCGAAAATCGACAAGTATTTTGCACTCACGCTCACGGTCACTCCCTTGCTCTCGCCCGCCTTCAACCACACCTTGCTCCATCCCACCAACCGCTTCGGCGGCTCGTCCGCGCTGGCAGGCAACGCTGCATACACTTCCGCGATCTCCGCACCGTCACGTTTTCCCGTGTTTTTCACAGTGAAACTCACCGTCGTTTCTTTCCCCGCCGCAACCTTCAACCCGGAATACGCAAACGTTGTGTACGACAATCCATGCCCGAACGGAAACAGCACCGCCTTTTTCTCCGCGTCATACCATTTGTAGCCAACCTTTAATCCCTCGTCATAATGCATCGTAAACGTTGGCTTCGGCTCGCCCGACTTCATCACCGCTTCTTCACCGGTCTGTCCCGGCCCCGGCTGCGTCAATTTCGGATGCGGCAAATCCGCTTCGCTCTTGGGAAACGTCATCGGCAGCTTCGCGCTCGGATTCACGTCGCCGCTCAAAATGTTCACCACGGCCTCCGCGCCTCGGCTGCCCGCATACCAGGCTTCCAAGACAGCGCCAACTTTATCAATCCACGGCATTGTCACCGCGGTCCCTGTCTCCAGCACCACGACCGTCTTGGGATTCGCTGCCGCAACGGCCTCGATGATTTCGTCTTGCTTCACGGGCAGCGATAGATTTGGCAAATCCATTCCTTCGCTTTCCCATTGGTATACGAACACGATCGCCACATCCGAATTTTTCGCCAGCGCCGCTGCACTCGCCGGATCAGCGCCCGAATCAAACTGCACCTTCGCCCCAGGGAATTTTGCTTGCAGCACCTTTATCGGTGAGGGCGGGAACCACACTTGCGCCTGCCATCCTGCTGGCGGCCTTCCCGGCGCATCCACCTGCGCCGACCCGCCGCCCGACATCATGCCCTCGTTCGCATGAGGCCCAATGACCGCTATCGAACGCACCGCTTTTCCGCTAAGGGGCAGTATCCCGTTGTTCTTCAGCAGCACGGCGCTCTGTTCCTCAACCTTTTGCGCCGCCGCTAAGTTGCCTTCGATATCCGGCACGCCCTTCTGCATCGGAAAATCCACAATCCCGGTTGCAAATTCAGAACGCAGTACGCGCCGCACGTGCTCGTCGAGTTCAGCCATCGAAACCTTGCCCGCCTCCACGGCCGCTTTCAGCTTAGCCCCAAAAAACTCATCAAGCGGCTCCTCGTTGTCCATACCTGCTGCCGATGCCTTAATCGTGCTATGCGTTCCGCCCCAATCCGAAACCACGAACCCCTTGAATCCCCACTCCTTCTTCAAAACATCCGTCAGCAAATATTTATTCTCGCAAGCAAAAACCCCATTCACAGCGTTGTACGAGCACATCACCGCTCCAGGATCCGCAATCCCCACGCCAATCTCAAACGCCAGCAAATCGCTCTCTCGCATCGCGCGCTTGCTGATGATCGAGTCCACTTCATTCCGCCCGGCCTCCTGATCGTTCACCGCGTAATGCTTGATGTCGCCAATCACGTGCTGCGCCTGCTCGCACTTCATCAAATGCCCGACCAGCGTCCCCGCCAGGATCGGATCCTCGCCCAAATATTCGAAGGTTCTCCCGTTTCTCGGTTCGCGCGTGATGTTTACGCCGCCGCCCAGCGTCATGTTGTATCCCTGAGCGCGCAGATCCTTGCCAATCACTGTGCCGAACGCGCATGCCGCTTCCGGATCCCAGCTCGCCGCTGCACCCAGGTTGGACGGCATCGCCGTCGAATACCTTCCGTTGTCCGCGCTGTTTCGCACGCCATACGCTGCATCGCTCATTTGAATAAACGGAATCCCCAGCCGCGGCACTCCCAGCACAAATCCCGCGCCGCCGTTTCCAAGCTCGGGTTCGGGATGCTGGACTTCCCGCGGCCAGCCGGGCATCCCCATTCCGTGCAACAAATCGATCTTTTCGTCCAACGTCAATTCCTTCAAAACCATGGCCGCGCGCTCATCGGGCGAAAGGCTGGCGTTCATCCACGGATGGTTGCGGTCCTCCTTCACCGGTTGTCCTGGGTTCCGGTGCTGGGCATCAAGCGTTGTAGCCAACCCCAGAATCGCCACCACGCAAGCGGCAAGCACACCAAATCCAATCGCTGCGGAAGCTCTGCTCCGCAAACGCCGTAACCAGTTCATTTTCATTAGGACCATCCCTCGACCATGAAATAAATGCCACTATAATATCGATATTTCTGATTAAAGCCACAACCAAAGCATTCCCACTTTCCCGTAGAGGCACGGCACGCCGTGCCCGTCTCTCATCTTCCAAGCCGTGGACTGTATGTTTTCCGCACTGTTGGAGTAAACTGCTGCGCGGTAACGAGTGGGACAGGCTTCAGCCTGTCTGCTTTTCTCTGCTGAAATAGGTCTCGCCAATGGACAAACGCATCGCCTCAGCGGACGCAGCCATTGAAAGTCTGGTCGACGGCGCCACCATCCTCATGGGCGGCTTCGGCCTTTGCGGCATTCCGGAAAACCTGATCGCCGCCGTCCGCCGCAAAGGCACAAAGAATCTCACCATTGTCAGCAACAACGCCGGCATCGACGACTTCGGCATCGGCGTACTCCTGCAAAATCGCCAAGTCCAAAAAATGGTCTCCACGTATGTCGGCGAGAACAAACTCTTCGAGCAACTGGTCCTTAGCGGTGAACTGCAGGTGGAGCTGAATCCGCAAGGTACCCTGGCCGAACGCCTTCGTGCCGGTGGCGCAGGCATTCCCGCGTTCTACACGCCAACGGGTGTCGGCACCATGGTCGCCGAGGGCAAAGAAACGCGCGATTTCGACGGCCGGCAATTCGTTCTCGAACGCGCCATCCGCGGAAACTTCGCGTTCATCAAAGCCTGGAAGGGCGATCGCTGGGGCAATCTCATTTATCGCAAGACCGCGCGCAACTTCAATCCAATGATGGCCACCGCCGCCGAGTACGTCATCGCCGAAGTCGAAGAACTAGTCGACCTCGGCCAGCTCCCGCCGGATCAAGTCCACACGCCCGGCATCTTCGTAGACGCCATCCTCCAAGGCCCCGCCTACGAAAAACGCATCGAGCGCCGCACCACGCGCAAGCATTGAATTTGTAGTGGCGCAGCATGCTGCGCCCAGTCACAGAGAAATAGAACGTGCCACTGACCGCCGACCGAAAACGCGAACGTATTGTCCTCTCGACCATAGTGGCGCTCATGTCGTTGATGCCGGTGCTGGCCTTTGGCCTGCCCGAGAATTCATCCGGCAACTTCGATGGCGCGCGCGCGTACGAGCACGTCCGCCATCTTGTGGAGATTGGACCGAGACCCCCGGCGTCAGACGGAATTCATCGCGCCCAGACCTACATCATTGGCCAACTGAAAAACTTCGGCTGTCCAGTCGAGGAGCACGATTTTCATGGATCGACAGTTCTCGGCAATCTCGCGATGAAGAATATCGTCGTCAAACTTCCCGGCACCAATCCCGGCATCGTCCTCTACACCACGCACTACGACACATTGCGCATGACCAACTTTGTAGGCGCCGACGACGGTGGTTCCGGCACGGGAACTATGCTCGAGCTCGCGCGCTTGTTCTGCTCGCGAAAAAATTCACTCAACGTCTGGATCGTTTTCTTCGACGGTGAGGAAGCCCAAGGCAACTGGACCGATAAAGCCAGCGTTCAATGGAACAACGACGCCAGCAACAACACCTACGGCAGCCGCGAACTAGCCGCGCAAATGGCTCTTTCCGGTGAACTCAAGCGCACCAAAGCCATGATCCTCGCCGACATGATTGGTCCCGCAAATGTCAGAATCACGCGCGACACGGGCTCCACTCCCTGGCTCACGAATTTCATCTGGGACACCGCGGCTCAGCTCGGTTACAAAAACAATTTCGTCAACGAAGACTATGGTGTCGGCGGCGACGACCATTTCTCTTTCATCCGCCGCGGCGTCGCCGGCTGCGACCTAATCGATTTTTCCGTCCGCGACACCTACTGGCACACGCCGCAAGACACGCTCGACAAAGTCGATCCCAAGAGCCTGGCCATCGTAGGCCAGGTCCTGGCCGAAACATTGCCAAAGTTTGAAAAGAAATTCCACTAAGCTTTTGTAGGGGCCGGGCTTTAGCCCGGCGCATTTGTTCCGGGTTTTAGCTTTTGACTGTAAACTATCGACTGTGAACTTCGCATGCCCCTAACAGACGACCAAAAACGCCGACGCATCGCCCGCCGCACGGTGAGTAAATCATGAGCGCGCAAATCATTCCCGTTTTCGCCACAAGGAACCGCTCCGGAGATCAGCGGTCTCCCTGGTGGCTGACCGTTAGCTGCTGCATCTACTTCGTCATCCTTTGCAAGAGCTACTTCATTTTCGTTCCGATTTTCGCGGAGCTGTTCAAGGGACTTGGCGTCGACCTGCCGTACCCGACAAAATTATTGATGGCAACGTACCGTTGGTCCCTTCCGCTTTTTTATCTCTTCGCCTCGGGAGTTGCTGTCGTAAAGCAATTTGTGCCTTTGCAAGGCGTGCGCGCGTGGCTCGCCAATTTCACCCTGATTTTTGCAGGGATTCTGATGCTGCCTTTCATCGTGCTTTGTATGTATTTGCCTTTGTTTGTCTTAATCTACAAGCTTCACCAGATGCATTAACGGCCGAGGCTTTTGCCCATTCTAACCGACGAACAAAAACGCGAACGCATCGCCCGCCGTATCGCTCTTGAATTGCGCGACGGCTACTACGTCAATTTAGGCATCGGCATGCCCACAGCCATCGCGAATTACGTCCCGCAAGGCATGGACGTAATTCTTCAGTCCGAAAACGGCATGCTAGGCGTCGGCCCGTATCCACTCGATTCCGAAGTCGATCCCGACCTCATCAACGCTGGCAAAGAAACCGTAACCGAACTACCAGGCACCTCGTATTTCTCCTCCGCAGATTCCTTCGCGATGATCCGCGGCGGCCACGTGGATCTAACGGTCCTCGGCGCGCTCCAAGTCGATGAAAAGGGAACTCTCGCCAATTGGGCCATCCCCGGCAAAATGCTCAAAGGCATGGGCGGCGCCATGGACCTGGTCGCCGGCGCCAAGCGTGTCTTCATCGCCATGGAGCACGCCACGCGCGACAACAAGCCAAAAATCCTGAAAAAATGCACTCTCCCGCTCACCGGCGTCGAAGTCGTCGACCACATCGTCACCGAACTCGCTTTCATCGACGTCACTCCCGAAGGCCTGGTCCTCCGCGAGTTAGCCCCCGATGTCACTCTTGAACAAGTTCAAGCTGTGACCGAACCCAAATTGTGGATTCCAGCGACAGGTCCTAGAGCAATGCCGGTTTGACCGGGCGCACACTCTTCTCCCTGCCCTCTGTGCTCTCTGTGTAAGTGTTTTTTCCTACGAAGAAGAACTGCTGAGGTGCCGCGCCGTGCTAAATGAATAATGAAGCGCGGAAAAAATACTGAAAAAAGTCACGCCATAAACGAGCACGTGAATGATCTTCGCAAGATGGAAATCCGGATACGCCGCCGAAAAAACGATGGTGAATACCAGGATGATTTGAAAAGCCGTAGTCAGCTTTCCAAAAATGCTGGGCGGGAACGGGCGGTAACCCGAGATAAGCAGAATCACCACGGCAACCACCAGAATCAAAATGTCGCGGCTAAAAACGATAATCGTAAGCCACCACGCGATCTGCTTTTTGAACGCCAGAATAATGAACGAAGAAGAAAGCAGCAGTTTATCGGCAATAGGATCGAGATAAGCGCCAAGAGACGACCGCTGATTGAGGCTGCGCGCGAGCAATCCATCGATGCCGTCCGAAAGACCTGCAACGACAAGCACCAGCAAAGCCCATTTATACCGCTCGTACGAAATAAGAATAAGAAAGAACGGCAGGAATCCAAGCCGCAGCAACGTGATTTGATTGGGAACCGTCCAGATGCGGCCTTTCATTGCAATTCAGGATAGCGCAGTTCCGCCGGCCATGGTGGCAGGAAATGTGTCACGCGGAGTATGCCCTGCAAATTGCGTCACGCGAATTGCGAGAGGTATTCAGTGAGTGAGCGGCCGATTTTGCGCGCGAAAAGTTCATTCATCGAGGGAATGGACCCGCTCGGTTCATCCAGAGACACGCGTTCGACGCGGTTCATAGGAAAGAAAATCGTCGGAAATCCAATACGTTCGCCGTCAGGCTCGTTGATCTGGCGGATGAAATGGTCGAAGGAATTGAGATCAATCCCGCGAAGCGTGACGCCGGAAGGATTAATATCCAAGAGCTCGCCCCAAACCTTCTCTTTGGGCGTGTGCAAACTCACAACGACAATGGAATGTGGATCCACGCTGGCGCCTCTTATACTCTCAGTAGAGTAACTCACTTTTTCCCACTGTTGAGGCGGATTGTGGTGACTCTTAACGCAAAGGGTCACGGTAGTGCAGAAGCATCAGCACAAAACTTGCAAGGACAACCAGCCCTGCGAGCCACCCCAGGGCATAAGCTATTCGCCGTTCGCCGACGCTCGTGGGCTGGCGGTCTGCGAATATTTTCCCCAAAACGAATCCGGCCGCCAGGCCGCCGCCATGCGCCCAATTGTCCATGGCCATGAAACCAGAAAATCCCAGTACGAAGAGAATCACTACCGAGCTAATCAGCCGCGAGCGCAGGTCTCTCATGTATGCGCCCCCTCGCTTTGAGGTGACAGCGAGCATCACTCCAACAAGGCCCAACAATGCACCGCTCGCACCCAATGAGAAGTGGTTGGTGTACGCACTCAACAGGAATCCAAACGCCCCCGTGAACACATAGATAAACAAATACCGCGCGGAGCCATAAAGCTCCTCGATCGCCGGACCGAACTGCATCAGTGCCATCATGTTGAATCCAATGTGAAGCAGGCCGCCATGTAAAAACATTGCGGTGACCAGTCTCCACCACTCGTTGCTCACAATCAGATACGGTATTGGGATGCTCATGCCTAGACGGTATTGCGTTTCCCCGCTCAGCCCCCAAAGGATGCTCAATCCGCCCCCGCCTCCAGTGGCAGCCAGCGCCATCCAGCTGACGCCCAGCATCACAAAGTTCGCGATCAAAAGCACTGTCGTTACCGGCGCTTCATGGTCGCCGAAGACTCCGGAAAATTTCTTGCTGAAGGCTGCAAGAGAAAAGCGCAGGTTCGTGCCGCACACGTGGCATCTCGTGGCGCTGACTCCGACAAGCGAGCCGCACGCAGGGCAAATCTGCGGCTTGGGCTGCTGCTCCCCTCCACCGCCAAAAAGACCCCGCAGCATGCTCTTCCATCGCTCCAATCGCTGCTGCCACACATACGAAAGCGCCAATTCTCCTCCTTGCGAGCCACGCACCGCGTTCCTATAATACAGAATTCACAGCTTTTTACTGCGAACCAGGAGCCGTGAGCATAACAATGGACAAATTTGAAGAATTCGGCCGCCGCATCGACGAAGAATTAACTCGCCTCCGCAACTATATCGACAAAGAAGTTGCGCCCGAAACGGAAAAGCGCACGGCTACATTTCTGCGCGAAGTCTCGGAAAAATTCTCGCAATTCGCCACCAAGCTCGAATCGCGCACCGCGGCCCGCGCCGAACGGGATGCGCAGAAACCGCCATCGCAACCATGATGCGAGCCAACTTGTGACCTACGTCCGGGCCATGCGCCGCCGCAAGAGCCTCTTCTGTCCGCAGAACCTCTGTTTCTTGAGCCTCGCGTGCTCCTTCGTAGTCACCGGATGCGGTTCGCGCCGTGTTACGGCCGGCGGGCAACCCGTTCCTTCGCAACCGTCCACCGCATCACCCGACACCATCGAATCCACCAAACGCGCAACCGATGCCGGACCAGCGCCAGCACCTGCGACGCCTTCGCCTAAACGCAGCAAGCCACCGCAGAGTCCCGCCCCAGCGGGCTACATCGAAGAGGGCAACGCCTCCTGGTACGGAGTGCCTTTCAACGGGCGCCGCGCCTCGAATGGCGAAATCTACGATATGTACAAATTGACGGCGGCGCACCGCACGCTGCCTTTTGAAACCATGGTGCGCGTGACGAATCTCAATAATGGAAAATCGACGACTGTGCGCATCACCGATCGCGGGCCGTTTGTCGACAATCGCATCATCGATCTGTCGCTCGCCGCGGCGCGTGAGATCGATTCCGTTGGCCCCGGAGTCGTGCACGTGCGCGTGGAAGTTCTCACACAGGGCATCGACCCCACCGGCGGATTTTTTACAGTGCAGATCGGCGCCTTTAAGGACCAGGGCAACGCGCAGCGGTTGCGTGATCGCTTGAATCTCTCCTATTCGCCGATCTTCATTCAACAATACGATTCGCCTGACGGCACTTTCTACCGCGTACGTGTCGGCAAAGTTTCCGGAGAAGATGCCGCGCGCCAATTCGGCGAACAGCTTCGCAGCCGCGAGGGAGTTACGCCGATTGTGGTGCGTCTGGATGAGGCGACGCCTTCAGGAGGGAATTGATGAGCGCTGACTGCCTGTTCTGCAAAATTGCCGCGAAACAGATTCCGTCGAAAATTGTCTACGAAGATCCTGACATTTTCGCGTTCGAGGATATCAGCCCCCAGGCGCCGACGCACATCTTGCTCGTCCCACGAAAGCATTTTGTTTCCCTCGATGACGCGACGCACGAGGATCAAGCAGTGATTGGCAAACTGCATCTGGTAGCCGCGAAACTCGCCCGCGAGCGCAATTTGCTCGATGGCTATCGCACGGTCTTCAACAATGGCGCCGGCGCTGGGCAGTCTGTCTTTCATCTTCACTTGCACCTGCTCGGCGGCCGCCAATTTCGCTGGCCGCCGGGCTAGGCTTCTCATTCATAGCGCAAGGCGACAAGGGGATCGACTCGAGTGGCGCGGCGCGCGGGTAGGAAGCAAGCCGCCAGGCCCACCGCGACGACGAGAGCTGCGACAGCGCTGAATGTCCATGGATCCGTCGCCGAGACGCCCCAAATTTGGCTCGCCAGGAAATGCGTGAGACCGTAGCTGGCGAATAGGCCCAGGAGAATTCCCAGTGCAAGCAAGCGCGCGCCTTTTGCGAGAACCATGTTTAAAATGTTCCCCTGCTGCGCACCGAGAGCCATGCGGACGCCAATCTCGTGTGTTTGCAGCGAGACGGTGTAAGCCATCACGCTGAACACGCCGATCACGACGAGCAGCAACGCGATGCTTGCCAGCGGCGTGCAAATCAACAGACCAAACTCGGGCGTGGAGTAAGCGAATCTTTGCAGAAAATCTTCCAGCGGGCTGGCTAGCCCAATAATCTCGTCACGGTTCACTACCCAGATTTGTTCCTGGACGGCGTTTCTCAAGGAAGCTGGATCTACAGTGGTCTTCAACAGAAGTGCAGGTCCACCACGAACGGTATAGGGAAGGAAGACCATGGGGATGGCGGGTTTCTGAGGTCCGGCATTTTTCATGTCGGCGACAACACCGACGACCTGGAAATCGGAATCTTGTGCCGGCTGGGTGATGCTCTTGAAGGCTTTCACTCGGACCCGTTGGCCGATGGGGTTTGCATCGCCAAAAAGGTCGCGGGCCAATCGCCGATTGATCACCCCGGCGTATTGCGCCGATCGCACTTCGCTTTCGGAAAGCCATCGCCCTTGGATTAATCGTAACTCCAACGTTTGAAGAAAATTTTCGTCGCAAGCTATAAGACCAGCCTCTTCGGAGTGCGTTGCTCCCGGCGCAGTCACCTGGGGTCCACTGCCGGGCGAATATCCCGGAAGCGCGTCTTCGATCGAAACGTAGGTCACGCCGGGCAGGGCTTTCAACCGTTCGACTACGCCCAGCAGCACGGCGCGCCCCTGAGGCGAAGCGAATCTTTGGGCACTGGAAGTTCTATCGTGGCTAGGCGGGGGCATGAAGTAGAGAAGTAAAACATTCTTCGGATTGAAACCAAGGTCAACGCGTGTGAGAAGGAAAAAGCTGCGCATCAGCAATCCTGCACCGATCAACAGGACGATGGAGAAAGCGACTTCGGCGATGACCAATCCTGCGCGAAGCGTGCCGTGGCGGAAGCCGCCGTTTGCGCCTTTGCCGGTGCCGGCAAGTTGCGGTTGCAAATCGGCGCGCAGCACATGAAGCGCAGGTGCGAGCCCACAGATCAGCGTTGTGAGAAGGGCCAAGCCCAGGGCGAAAAATAGAACTGGCGCATTGAGGCCGAGTCCTGTTTCACCTCCGATGTGCCCACCCGCCGCGACATCTCCCGTGCGAGGAACAATTGCCGGGATAAATTTCGTGCCGATCCATGCAAACAGACAACCCACAGTGCAAGCGGCCATCGCCAACACGGAGCTTTCCGCCAAGAGTTGACGAACCAGGCGGCCGCGAGTAGCGCCCAGGGCGGAGCGGACCGCCATCTCTTTTTCTCTCGCGGTCGCGCGGGCTAGGAGCAGATTTGCTACGTTACTGCATGCGATGAGGAGCAGGATTGCAACCGCTGCGAGCATGTCGTAGAGCAAATGTCTTAGGTCAGAACTGACTCCTCCCCAGCCCTTCGGCGGGCTCATGAAAAAGTCAGCGGCGGACAGTACTCGCGCCGTGAAATGTTTTGGAAAATCGTCGGGATGAAGAAGAGCCAGGCGTTTGACGATAACCTCGAGGTCCGCTGATGCGGCCTCCACTGTTACGCCAGGCTTTAGACGGGCCAACACTTCGGCCGGATATTCACCGTCGGCGCGCGGGGTGTCGCGGGAGCGAGTGACCGGAATCCAGATTTGAGATTGTGTACCGTAGGCCTGAAAGCGCGCGGGCATGACGCCCACCAGCGTCCGCGGTTCGCCGTCAATCGTAAGTGTCTTGCCGAGAATTTTCGGGTCCGCGTGGAAAACGACATTCCATGCTTTATAACTCATCACAAAAACGGGAGGAGCTCCGGGTTTTCCATCTTCCGGAACGATGCCGCGCCCGAGAAGAGGCGGCACTCCATAAAAATCAAAAGCGTCGGAGGTAACACGAGCGTCGTAAAACTGGTACATCTGGGAGCCGTCGTTGGCGAGCACGATCCCGCCCGCAGTGATATACCCAACGATATTTTCGAAGACTTGATTCTGCTCGCGGATGAGATCGAGATCCGCCAAATGGAGGGTGAGAGATTCCGGGCTATTATCCGACTGGCCCGTGTTATCCGTGTTCTGAATGACTGGAACTACCAAACGGCTCGCGTCTTTCGCAGCAAACGCATTGAAAAATAAATTGTAGAAAATGCTGAAGACGATCGTGGAGGCGCCGATGCCTAGAGCCAGGGCGAAAATGGCGATCATGGCGAAGCGGCGGTCTTTTCGGAGATTGCGAATGGCATATCGCAAATCCATAAACAGAGTTTCGAGAAAATGTCCGCGGCGGGATTCGCGGGTCTGCTGCTTGATGGATTCGAGGCCGCCGAAATCGAGGTGGGCGCGGCGGCGGGCTTCTTCGGGAGACATGCCTGCGGCAAGATGGTCGGAGACTTGGCGCTCGAGATGGTCGCGAAGCTCGGCGTCGAGTTGTTTTTCGGATTGGTCTTTGCGAAAAAGACGGCGGAACCAGTGCATGGAAGCGCCTCCTATTCGGCGGTTCGCAGGATCAGGGCTACAGCATCGGAGAGTTTTTCCCAATAAATGAGCTCGGTCTCCAACTGCCTGCGGCCTTTTCTGGTCAGCGTATAAAATTTTGCCTCGCGTCCGGTTTCCGATTCGCGCCATTCGGAGGCCAACCAAGCACGGTCTTCGAGCCGGTGCAAGGCGGGATAGAGCGAGCCTTGCGGAACTTGAAAGAAATCCTTGGAGATTTGCTGGATGCGCTGGGAGATGGCGTAGCCGTGAATGGGTCCGAGCGCGACAACCTTGAGGATTAGCATGTCGAGAGTTCCCTTGAGGAACTCTGGCTTCTCGTCAATCATCTGGACACCTAGGAGTCCTACCGTTAAAGCCTAGAAGTCCTACATATAGGGGAAAAGGCTCAGGTTGTCAAGAGTTGAGACTGGCCAAGAATTCAGCTCGCACTGAGGCGCTGAGCGGCGCAGCGCAGGATTCGCGGCAATCTTCTCTTGACGAAAGGTACCCATGACTAGACGACCGACACGCCGTGAGTTCCTCGGCTCGATGGCAGGATTTGCTTTGCTGCCGCTGGAGCAAGAAAAGTCCGAGCTGATTCTGGATGACAGAAACAATTGGACGACGCCAGGTTCAACTGAGTTCTGCGATCAACTCAATTTCGACGCAGGACCCAAGGGGAATTTGCGCGACGCCGAAAGCGCTTCTGGCGTGTGGGCCGCGCTCTCCGAACACCTGGACGAATAGCTCGGAAGCGCCATTCGCAACGAGGTGTTGCTCCACGAATTGAGGAGTGCTGTTGACGAGGACCAGGAGTTTAACGATGCGCGAGATTTTGTTGAGGTCTCCGGTTGCAGCATGCAACGTTCCCATCAGTTCAATCGCTATGCCGCGGGCCGCCTCTTTTCCTTGAGCGGTGTCGAACTCCGCGCCGAGTTTGCCGGCCAGAGGTTTGCCGTCTTTTCTGGCGATGTGCCCTGAGACGAAAATGAGATTGCCGGTACGGACGTAGGGCACAAAGGCAGCAGCGGGCGGTGCGATTTCTGGAAGCGATATTCCCAGCGATTTAAGTTTTTCGTAGACGGACATTTCAGTCTCCTATTGCTCAATCGGGAGCGATTTGCGTGCGAAAGCGGCGCTTGTTTTTCCTAATTGGCACTGGCCATGCGGCCAAAATCAACGGCAGAAGTGTTTCCTCCACAGACGAGAATGCCGATGCGCTCGCCAGGCTGCGGTTTGTAGCGGCCAGAAAGGATCGCTGCAAAGGCGGCAGCGCCGCCAGGCTCCGCGACGACCCGCAAGACTTTCCACAGAGCTTTTTGAGCTTGTAGAATTGCGTCGTCAGGTACGAGCACGGAACTGCTGACAAATTTCTGCGCGATGGGGAACATAAGTTCGCCGACACGTTTCGGGGCCAGTGAGTCGGCCGCAATTCCTCCGGCGGGACTGTCAACTGGACGCCCGGCCTGCAAGGCGTTGTGCAGCGTCGGCGCGGCTTCCGGCTCAACGCCAACTATCTTGATGCGGTTCGCATACCACGAAGCGACGCCGCCGATCAGTCCGCCACCGCCGACAGCAACGAGCAGCGAATCGAGGTTGGGAGCCTGCTGCTCGAACTCAAGCCCCACGGAGCCTTGACCAAGAAGTGTCTCCGGCTGATCGTAGGCGTGCACCGTAAGCGCGCCAGATTCGGCGGCCCAGCGTTCGCTGGCGGCCAGCGCGTCAGCGTAGCGTTCCCCGGTCACGACAAGCTCCGCGCCATAGCCACGGATGCGCTCGATTTTTTCAGGCGATGCAACGGTCGGAACAAATATTTTTGCGGGGATGCCAAGCTTCATCGCCGCAAAAGCAACGGCTGCTCCATGATTGCCGCCTGAGGCTGCGACGACCCCCGCTTGCGGGATCTTTCGCAAAAGCAAGTTTGCGAACGCACCGCGAGCTTTAAAGGAGCCCGAATGCTGGAGCAATTCGAGTTTGAAAATGAGAGGGATGGAATCGATGCCAAAATCGATGCCGTCCGCTTCGATCACCGGCGTCCGGCGAATGTGCGGCCGGATAATGTTTTCCGTTGAGGTGATTTGGTCGCGATCGATTTGCATGTCCGATTTTGGGTTATGGACCGTCATGATGATGATGATGATGATGAAGGAGAACGTCAGGGCGCGACGACATCTTTCAGCTTGGGCTTGACCTGAACAGCAGCCAGGCTCGAGGCATCCCAACCACCGCCAAGCGCCTTGACCAAAAGAACGCTAGTGACCAGCCGCTGGCCTTGAATCACGGCGGCTTCCTGTTCATTGTTCAGCAAGTTTTGCTGCGCCGTGACGACATCAAGATAGCTCACTAGCCCGCCTCTGTAGCGATCCTCCGAAAGATTCAATGTGCGGCGGGCAGCATCCACAGCAAGCTGTTGGGTATCGCGTGCCTGCTCGAGAACTGTTAGCCCGGTAACATCGTCCTGCACTTCCTGAAAGGCCGTCAGCACGGACTGGCGGTAATTTGCGATGGTCACTTCGTAGCCGGATTTTGCAAACTCCACCTGCGCGCGGCGCGCTCCACCGGTGAAAATGCTTTCGGCCACGTTGGCGCCGAGCGCCCAGAAGATGCTGGAAACATTGGCCAATTTTGCGACGTCGGCAGCCTGCCAGCCGCCATTTCCAAACAAATTCAAGGAAGGGTAATACGCCGCTTTGGCAACTCCGATCTGCGCGTTGGCGGCCGCCATCTGGCGCTCGGCTTGAGCGATGTCCGGGCGCCTCTCGAGCAGATCCGAAGGCAAGCCCAAATCAATTGGCGGCGGCTCGGCTTTCAGTTCTCTGACCGCAATGTGAAAGTCCGGCGCCGGTTTGCCGACGAGCACAGCGATCGCATCTTCAAACTGTTTTCGCTGCTGCAACAAAAGAGTGGCTTGCGTGCGCGTGGTCTGAAGGAGTGTTTCTTCCTGCGCGACGTCAAGTCCGGAAGCGACGCCACCCTTGTGGCGCGAATCCACAAGTTCCAATCCCCGGCGCAGAGCGTCCACGGTGCGGTTTAGAATTCCCAGCTCGGAATCGAGTTGCCGAAGGCTGAAATAATCGCCGGCGAGTTCCGCGGTGATGACGAGCCGGACATTCCCAAGGTTCGCCGCGCTGGCTTGATACGACGCTTCCGCGGCTTCGATTGTCCTGCGGCGCTGGCCGAACAAATCCACTTCGTAGCCCACCGTGAACGGCAGCGTAAAGGAGTTTTGCGTAACGGGGCTAAGCGGTGCAACCGCGCCGCTCGGCGGACGGTTGCCGGAAATACGTTGCCGGTAAGCGCTAGGGCTGGTACCAAAAGTGGGGAAGAGAGTTGCAACCTGAATGGCGGCTGCGGCACGCGCTTGATTATAATTTCCAATGGCTGCTTGCAGCGTCTGATTCGCCGCAAGGGAGTCCTTCTCGAGTCCATTCAGCTCATCGTCGTGGTAAACGCTCCACCACTCGCCCTTGGGAGCGGCGTCTTTCGGATCGCTCTGCCGCCATGGCTCCGAAACATCCCACTTCGCCGTGGTGGGCGCGGTGGCGCGCACGTAGTTGGGCCCAACCGTGCATCCCGCGAGCAGAAAAACAGCGCTGCCGGCAAACGCGAACGACAAGAAGAGCTTCCGCCGGTGCATTACTGCTTCGCTCCGGGCGCGCCGGCTGGGTTCGGAGCTTTGGCCGGAGGCGCCTGTGAAGAGGCTCCCGGCGCTACTGGCTGCGCAACTTTTTTAACGCGGACCTCTTGACCGTCGTCGAGCGAGTCCGCGGGATTCAGAACGATCCAGTCGGTGGCCTCAAGGCCTTGCAAAACTTCAAGCGTGGTCCCGTAGTCGCGCCCGATCGTCAACGGGCGGAGATGCGCTTTGTTATTTGCATCCACAACCACGGCGCGCAAACCCTCTGAACGGAAAAGCAAGGCGTTTACTGGCACTTGCACTCGGGAAGCTGCGATCTTCACTTGCAGGTGGACTTGCGCATAGCCGCCCGGAAAGAGTTGCGCAGTTTTGTTCGGTACGTCCACTTCCGTCAAGAGCGTTCTTGTATTGGGATCGATGGCTTCTGCCGTGCGGACCACCTTCCCCTCAAAGCGCTGGCCCGGAAATTGCGCCAACTCGAGAAAAGCACCAAGCCCGTTCCGGACCGTCGAGGAATACATCTCCGGTACGCTGACGTAAACGCGAATGGGATCCGTCTGCGCCAGTGTAAAAAGTTCCTGTTGAGCGCCACCATTGCCGGCATTGATCAGCGTTCCAGTATCTATATTGCGTTTTGTTAGGACGCCACTGAACGGGGCGTAAACGTGTTTAAAGGATTCCAGTTCCTCGAGCCGCCCCACATTTGCTGCAAAAGACTGGACGGTCGCCGCCTTCGCTGCATAGTCCCCGACGGCGTTATCGACTTCCTGCTTGGACACTCCGTCCGTCTTGATCAGTTCCTGATAGCGCGTTGAAGTAATCTTGGAAAGATTTGCGTTGGCTTGGGCAGTGTTCAAGTCCGCGCGCGCCTGCAAAAGCTGTTGGTCGACTTCCGGGGTATCAATATCGGCCAAGAGCTCGCCCTTTGCCACACGCGTTCCGATATCGTGGTACCACTTTTGCAGGTAACCACTGGTGCGCGCATAGATAGGCGATTCCACATAAGCCTGGAGCGTTCCAGGCAGCACGAGGTCTTCCTGCGCAACCTCGGATGTTGGATGCGTAACTGCTACGGTAGGAATGGCTAGCGCTTCCGTGGTTTCAGCCAGAGCATGATATTGCGCGCGGCGCTGGAACAGGGTGAACGCACCTAGAATCACGAGGACAATTACAGCGCCAGTTAAATAGGTGAAGAGCCGGGGACTTTTCTCGGGCCGCCGACCTCCTCGTTCGGGTTCCATCTGTGATCCGCCTTCTTTCATTGTCCGCTACTCCACTCTTTCCGCTCGTTCTTTTCCACTCAGGCTACCGCAGGCGATGGTGATTGGCTACGCTGCTTTCTGCGTTCGCGACGTCCATGAATCAGTGAGAAGACGCAAGGAACAAAAAATAGTGTCGCGAACGTAGCGAAGATCAGTCCGCCGATCACGGCGCGGCCCAGCGGCGCGTTCTGTTCGCCGCCCTCTCCGAGACCGATGGCCATCGGCACCATGCCGATGATCATGGCGAGTGCGGTCATGAGCACCGGGCGGATGCGCACAAAGCCCGCTTGCAGCGCGGCTTCCCGCGCGGACTTTCCTTCGCTCAGTTGTTCGCGTGCGAACGAAACCATCAGAATACTGTTGGCCGTGGCCACGCCCATGCACATGATCGCTCCAGTAAGCGACGGCACGCTAAGAGTTGTGTGCGTCAGAAGCAAAATCCAGCAAATGCCCGCGAGGGCTCCGGGCAACGCCGTGATGATGATGAAAGGATCCAGCCACGATTGGAAATTCACCACGATCAATAAGTATGCCAAGAGGATTGCCCCAACCAATCCGATGCCGAGGCCCCTGAATGAGCTTCGCATCGTTTGGACCTGGCCGCGAACCTCGATATGGCTGCCGCGGGGCAACTCGTTCTTTACCGCGGCAACCTGCTTCAAGATTTCATCGGAGACACCACCGAGATCGCGTCCATCCACGGCCGCGTAAACATTGATCATCGGCTGAATGTTGTAATGAGAAATTTCCGCCTGTCTCGCGGTGGTATGGATGTCCACCAGGTTTCCAATAATCTGCGGTGGAGTGCCTGCCGCGATGCCGGTCACTGGAGTGTTTTGCAGCGCCTGATAGCTGTCGACGCGGTATTGCGGAGATTGCACGGCCACGCTGTAGGCGACGCCGTTCTTGGGATCGAGCCAGAAGGCCGGCGAGGTCTGAAAGCTGGAGCTGAGAGAAACTAAAAGGTTATTTGCCACGTCCCTCGCTTGCAAGCCGACGCTTTGCGCGCGAGTGCGATCGATATCCATGTGCAGAGTGGGCTCATCGAAGGCCTGCTGCACGTGCACGTCCACAGCCCCGGGGATATGGCGAATCTCTTTCGCGAGCTTTTCTGCCACCAGGTAGTTGCCGCGCTGATTGGTTCCTGTTACTGCGACGTCGATGGGCGCCGGTGTGCCGAAATTCAAAATTTGCGTCACGATGTCAGCGGGTTGGAAGAAGAACTGAGTGCCCGGAAACCGTTGCGGCAGTTTCTCGCGAAGTTCATTGATGTAAGCGCTGGTGGGTTTGCCGCGCTCTTCTTTCAACTGCACGAGAATTTCGGCGTCAGACGTGCCGAAGGTTCCAGAGTTGCTATAGCTGAGATTTATGCCGCTGTAGGGAACCCCAATGTTGTCGAGAACGGTTTGCAGTTCCTTGGCAGGAATAGTCTCGCGAATGACGGCGTCAACCTGATCGGCAAGCCGCGCGGTTTCTTCGATGCGAAGTCCAGTGCGTGCGCGGAAGTGCAAACGAATTTGCCCGGCGTCAACCTTGGGAAAGAAATCCCTGCCGAGAAGGAAGACCAAGCCGACGGAAAGCCCGCAAAATAGGAGAAAACAGCCTCCAAACAATTTTGGCCAGTCCAAAGCGGAAGACAGCCCGTGACGGTAGCCTTCGCGGAATCTCTCGAAGCCATGCTCGAATTTTTGCTGGTAGCGGCGGAAGAAACCTTGCTTTTCACCAACATGCTCTTCGGGTTTGTACTCGTCCGCGCTGCTCAAGAGGTACATGGCCATCGTGGGGACAATGGTTCGGGACCACCCGTAGGAAGCCAGCATGGCAAAGCTGACCGCTTCTGCCAGCGGTACGAAGAGGAATTTCGCCACTCCCGAAAGAAAAAACATCGGCAGGAAAACGATGCAGATGCACAGGGTAGAAACGAACGCGGGCACGGCGATTTGCTGAGCGCCATCCAGAATCGCCTGGACCGTTTCCTTACCCATGGCGAGATTGCGATTGATGTTCTCGATTTCCACCGTCGCGTCGTCCACGAGGATGCCGACGGCCAGCGCCAGGCCGCCCAGGGTCATAATGTTGATGGTTTCGCCGAGAGCGCTGAGCATCAGAATGCTGACAAGAATCGAGAGTGGAATAGAAACCGCGATGATCAGCGTGCTCTTCCAATTTCCGAGAAAGATCAAAATCATCACCGCTGTGAGGCAGGCGGCGATCAACGCTTCACGCAAGACTCCCTGAATCGACGCGCGCACGAAGACGGATTGGTCGAAGAAGGTCGAGACCTTGAGGCCTTCCGGCAACGAGGACGCGTAGTTAGCCAATACTAGCTTTACGCGATCAACGATATCCAGCGTCGATGCTCCGCCCGTCTTGTACGTGCTCATCAAGACGCCGCGCTGCCCATTCACGCGGACGATATTGGTCTGGGGGCTGAACCCGTCGCGAATGTGAGCGACATCTTTCATGTAAATCGTTGCGCCGTTTACCGTCTTGATCGGAAGCTCGTTGAGACCTTCCATTGTGAGAGGACTTCCGTTCATCTCGACGAGATACTCGAGGGAGCCCAGTTTCACGGTTCCTGTGGGCAAAATCAGATTTTGGGCGTTGATCGCGTTTACGATGTCCACCGCGGAAAGCCCTTTGGACTGCAGGGCGGCGGTATTAATGTCCACGGAAACCAGGCGTTGCTTTCCGCCGTAGGGAAAGGGAAGCGCCGCGCCCTGCACGGTGGCAAGCTGCGTGCGAATGAAGTTGTTTCCAAAATCAAAGAGTTGTTGCTCGCTCAAGCTGTCGCTGGTCAATCCAATTTGAATGACGGGAACCGTCGACGCGGAAAAGATGGCCACGAGGGGAGGCGTGGTGCCGGGAGGCAGCTGCCTCAGAATGGTTTGGACGATGGCAGTCGTTTGGGCCAGCGCGACTTGCACGTTGGCGGTAGGTTGGAAGTAAATTTTAACGACGGAAATGCCATTGAGAGATTGCGATTCGATGTGCTCGACGTCGTTGACCAGCGTCGTGACGGCCCGTTCCGAATTGCTGGTGATGCGCTGTTCCATCTCCTGGGGCTGGAGTCCCGCGTAGTTCCACACCAGACTGATCACGGGGATGTTGATTTCAGGGAAAATGTCCGTCGGAGTGCGCGTGAGAACTACCGGCGTCAGAAGAAGGATGACGAGAGCAAGCACCACAAAGGTGTAAGGTCTCGCGAGCGCTAATCGGACTATCCACATAGAATTTCGAAAATCCCTCTAACGGGCTATTCGCCCTGCCACAAATTGGAATGGTTCTTCCGTCGGGGTACTCTCTACTTAGATTCGCGAACTCAATTGTTTGGGTACGCCCCAGCGACCAGATACGATATATCGTCTGCGCAGATAGTGAACATTCAAATCGCTTCTAACCCGAACAACCCAGCGCGACATGAGGCATTCGGTGCGAGAGCAAGCTAACGCTGCATCGCGGCCAAGCCTTTACAGGTCAATCTGTTAGCTGGTAGACAAGTCTTCGCGCCGCCTAATCTTACTCCGTTTTGGATGCCCACGAATGGGCGAGGGTGACATGCAGGTTTTGGCCAATTTGGACTGCCTCTCTTCGCCTTTCCAAATCTTCCGAATGGATGAGTCTTTCGGGTATAGTCCATCGTCATTTAATTTGCCGCGTCTAACCCATCGCGAGAGCTTTTTTCTGGGATGTTTATGAAGGAGCATATCCTGTGCTTTCCATTCGCAACCTGACCAAAACCTATTCAGGAGGTGTCCGCGCACTTCGCGGCGTCTCTCTGGAAATTTCTCCCGGAATGTTCGGCTTGCTGGGGCCAAACGGCGCCGGCAAGTCCACATTGATGAAGATCCTCGCGACGCTGCTCGACCCCGACACGGGAACGGCAACTCTCGACGGCCTCGATTTGATTGCGAATAAGGACGCCACGCGCCGGCTTCTCGGTTACCTCCCGCAGGAGTTTGGCGTTTACCCGAAAATGTCCGCGATCGACATGCTGAATCACCTGGCGGTGATGAAGGGAATCACAAAAGGTGGCGAACGGAAAGAAATTGTCGAAGGCCTGTTGCAACAAACGAACTTGTGGGATGTGCGAAAAAAAGCGCTCGGCGGATATTCGGGTGGAATGAAGCAGCGTTTCGGAATCGCACAGGCGCTTCTGGCGAATCCGAAGCTGATTATTGTGGACGAGCCGACGGCAGGCCTTGATCCAGCAGAACGGAACCGGTTTTTGAATTTGCTGAGTTCCATCGGGCGCAACGTAGTGGTGATTCTCTCGACGCACATTGTGGAAGACGTACGGGAACTATGCTCGAAAATGGCGATCATCAGCAGCGGCGAATTGATTCTGGAGGGCATACCCGCGCAAACGATCGAGACGCTGAAGGGCCGCATTTGGAGCAAAGTCGTCGGGACAGAGGCGGAGCGTGAGGCGATCGAAAAAACATTCCACGTGATTTCCGCGCACATGGTGGGCGGGTTGAATGAGTTACGAGTCTACTCGGAAACCTCGCCTGGGGACGGTTTCATCCCTACGGAAGCCGATCTCGAGGACGTTTATTTCTTCAACCTGACGCGGCACCAGAAAAACTGAGCGGGGGGCAGAGCATGTTCTTTAACTTCTTACTTTTCGAACTAAAGCTCCGGCTAAAGAGCGTCTCCACCTACATTTTCTTTCTGGTTGCCGCGGTCCTTCCTTTCTTTTCCGTGTCAACACAAGGCGTCGGTCCCATCGGAAGCGGAAAAGTCTTTCTGAACAGCCCGTTCGCCGTTTTGTTGATCACAACGTTTGTAATGTTTTACGGCTCAATTCTGCTCGCGGCGATTTTTGGACCGGCGATTTTGCGCGACTTTAATCAGGACACCTACCAGCTGATCTTTACGAAGCCGGTTTCCAAGTACGCCTACCTCGGCGGCCGGTGGGCCGGCTCGATGATTACAGCCATCTTCGTCTTTTCGGGAATCGTGGTTGGCTGTGCCTTGGGCACGCTCATGCCGTGGGCCGACAAGCTGCGCCTCGCTCCTAACGATCTTGGCATGTACTTCCGTGTGTTTGCCTCGATGGGAATCGTCGAAATTTTCTTCCTGGGCAGCCTGTTTTTCTGTGTCGCCGCGCTCACGCGCAACATCGTCGTGGTGTATCTGCAGGGCGTGGCGCTATTCGCGCTTTATGTCATCGAACTTATCACTGTCATCACGTCCAACAAGCTGGATCGCACCTGGGCGTCCATCGGCGACCCGATGGGGATCATCATGCTCCAGAGTTTGACGCGTTATTGGACGGTGGTCGAGAGAAACTCCCTGCTTCCTCATTGGACCGGCGTGTTTCTGTACAACCGCTTGTTATGGATGGGCGTCGGCTTGCTCGCGCTTATCGTTACCTTTGTATTCTTCCCGATGTCCGCCGAAGTATTAGGGTCGCGCCGGTCGACCAAACATGCAAAAGCGGCGCGCGCTGAAGAGGCGGCGGAGCAGGGAAGGCCCAAAAAGCGCTTCGGCGTGGAATTGCCACACATAACCCAGGTCTTCGGCGGCATGACGACTTTGAGACAGTTGCTGTCGCTCACGCGCTTACGATTTTTCAACATCGTGCGCGAATTGCCATTCTGGGCCATTGCGCTGCTGATGATGCTATTCGTTTTAATCAGCGGGCATTTTGCCGGAAACAATAACGGAGTCGAGGTTTGGCCAGTCACGTTCCTAATGGTGTCGGTGGTTTCTGGCCAAGCAGGGCTGTTCCTGATCATCGTTGGCGCGCTCTATGCGGGCGAGGTGATCTGGCGAGAGCGTGACGTGAGATTCGAGCAGATTCACGATTCTTTGCCGCTGCGCGATTGGGCCGATTTTGTGAGCAAGTTTCTGGCGTTGGCACTCGTGGAAACGGTTCTGGTTTCCGTCGTGTGGATTTGCGGATTGATTTCTCAGTTGATGCAGGGATATTTCCGCTTTGAGATGGGTCACTATGCCAAGGACCTGTATCTAGTTTATTTGCCCCAAATGCTCATGGTGGTGTTACTGGCGCTCTTCCTGCAAACGGTTCTAGGAAACAAGTTCATTGGGCACGCGGTCGTGGTGGGTTTTTTCCTCTTGATTCCGACGCTGTACTCGTGGGGCTTTGAGAACCGGTTGTACATGTATGGCGAGATTACACCGTATACCTACTCGGATATGAACGGTTACGGGCATTTTGTGCAGGCGCTGTTCTGGTCGATTTCCTATTGGCTGTGCGTAGCTGGTTTGCTGGGTGTGTTTGGGGTGCTCTTTGCCCGGCGCGGAACGGAACAATCCTTCGGTGCGCGATGGAAGACCGCCCGGCCGCGCGCGGCGCGCTTGATCCCTGTGGCGGCCGCGTTTCTGCTGCTCGCAGGGACCTGCGGTGCGGTTTTCTACTACAACGCACACGTGGTAAACGAATTCCGCACCGCAAAGCAAAATCGCCACCGCGCCGCCGAGTACGAGCAACTCTACAAAAAGTACGAGCGCCAGCCGCTGCCCAAGGTGACGGCCGTGGACGTCGCCGTAGATATTTTTCCGGAACGACGATCCTTCGTTGGAACCGGCTACTACATGCTCGTCAATCACACCGGCAAGCCGATCGACGAGGTGCACATCACGGACTCTCGGGATTCGATCCGGGAAATAAAGTTCGACCGGACATTCAAGCAGACGCTCACAGACAAAGATCACTTCTATTCAATCTACAAGCTGGACACGCCGCTCCAGCCCAATGAAACGATGAAAATGAATTTCCGCGTGGGCTACACGTCTCGCGGATTTAAGGACGGCAACGAGCGCCCCGAGTTCGCGTACAACGGCACGTTTTTCGACCGCGACTATTTTCCCTATGTCGGCTACAACTCCGGCATCGAGATTGATGACCCGGTGAGACGTCGCGAAGAGAAGCTACCGCCGCTCGAAGAGATGGCGCCTCCGGGCGATCCGTACTACTCCAACATTAATTTGTTCACGACGGACTCCGAATGGGTGACGTTTCACGCGGTCGTCAGCACTTCGCCCGATCAAATTGCGATAGCGCCCGGCTACTTGAAACGCGAGTGGACGGAAAACGGCCGCCGCTATTTCGACTACGACATGGGCAGTACGAAGATCAACGATTTCTTCTCGTTTCTTTCCGGCCGCTTCAGCGTGAAGAGCGACCAGTGGAAAAACGTAAAGCTCGAAATTTATTACCAGCCTGGCCACGAGTTCAACCTGGACAAGATGATGGACGCCTCGAAAACTGGCCTGGACTATTACGAAAAAAACTTCGGTCCCTACCAGTTTGACCAGTTTCGCGTGCTGGAATTTCCTCGCTACCGCCAATTTGCCCAGTCTTTTCCGAACACCGTGCCCTATTCCGAGGATATCGGATTTATTGAGCGATTGAAAAAGCCCGACGATATCGATCTTTTATATTTCGTCACGGCCCACGAACTGGCGCACCAATGGTGGGGTCACCAGTTGATTGGGAGCCAGACGCAGGGCTCGAACATGATGAGCGAATCGCTGGCGGAATACTCTGCGCTAAAAGTGATGGAGAAGAAGTATGGCGAGGACATGACGCGGAAGTTTTTGCGCTATGAGCTTGACCGCTATCTGCGGGGACGCGCGGGGGAAACGCGGCATGAGCCGCCCCTCGTCTTAGTGCAGCGGGAACCGTACGTGTGGTATCAGAAGGGTTCCATGGTGATGTTTGCGCTGGCGGATTACATCGGCGAAGACAAAGTGAATCGTGCGTTGAGCAATTTTCTAGAGAAAAACAAGTATGCGGCCGGGCCGTTTCCCGATACGCGCGGGTTTGTCGCCGCGCTCCGCGAACAGACGCCGCCGGAACTGCAATACGTGATCACCGACATGTTCGAGTCCATCGTTCTGTACCAGAATAAAGCCGTCTCGGCTACTTATGTCGAAACGCCAGACAATAAATTTAAAGTGACGCTGAAAGTGAGCGCCCAGAAAAAGAAGTCAGACGGTTCCGGCAACGAAACGCCGATGACGATTCACGACCTGATCGACGTTGGGGTATTCAGCGGAACGAAGGAACATCTGAAGCGGCTGAATCTCCACAAAGAATGGATCACCCAAGAGAACGTAACATTTGAATTCGTGGTCGATGAGAAGCCGACGTTTGCGGGGATTGATCCATACAATAAATTGATCGACCGCGACCCTGCAGATAATTTGGTTGAAGTGGAGAAGCAATAGCGCGCAGGACGCAACCGGCTCAAGCGGCTATTTGTGGGTCATGACGAAAACGCCGTCCCAATTTATCGGCGGTTCGTCAAATAAATAGTCCTGGCACCGTTTCCAGTAGGTGCGCGAGGGACCGTCTTCGGGCCATCTGTCGAGAAATTCCTGAAAAGCGCGCTGCGCGGATTCCCACTTTCGATTGCGAAATAGTTCCCGCGCGCGAGCAAACTGTTCCACTTGCGAACGCACCTCTTCCGCTCGTCCCTCCGCGGCCAAATCCGTCTGCCGTCCCATTAACTGGTAGATCGTGACGGGTTGCAGCTTTCCCTTGACGCGAATCAGGTCCAGCTCACGAAAAACAAAGCCGTCGTTTTTTGCGGATTGATACGTCGTCTCGTTCACGATAATGTGCGTGCCGTAGTCCTTGTTCAGACCTTCTAGGCGTGAAGAAAGGTTCACCGAGTCGCCCAGCGCCGTGTAGCCACGGCGCAACGATGAGCCCATCCTGCCCACGCTGGCCACGCCGGTGTTCAGGCCGATACCGATATCGAGGCTGGGCTTGCCTTCTGCTTCCCAAACTTTTTGCAACTCGCGAACGCGCTTCATCATTTCCAGTGCGGCGTTACAGGCTTTCGTCGCGTGGCCTGGTTCTTCGAAAGGCGCGCCCCAGAAGGCCATCACGGCGTCGCCGATGTATTTGTCGAGCGTCCCGTTGGTCTTGAAGACGATGCGCGTCATGTCCGAAAGATATTGGTTGAGAAAGACAGCAAGTTCCTGAGCGTCGAGTTTCTCCGAAATCGTGGTGAAGCCGCGAATGTCGCTGAACATGACAGTGATATCGGTTTTCTTTGGGTCGACGAGACGAGGATCGACGAGAAGGCGGCGGATGACCTCGGGGCTGAGATAGTTGCTGAATTCTGCGCGCACCTTACGCTTTTCTTTTTCCTCGAACACAACGCGATAAAGCGAGACCAGCACTACGTTCCCCACGAGAGTCATCGCAGGCACCGTGAAATTCAGCCACCAGCCGCGCAGAAATGCTCCGTAATCCACGGCTACGAGCGGAATGAGCAGGCCTGCGCCGAGCCACATCCAACGGGGCTGCGCCAGAGCCATCCAGATGCCTAGAGGAATGCCTAACGTGAGGATGAGCAGCGCATCAATCAGAGCGGATCTGGCATCCCGCTTCAAGAACCGATCGTGCAGAATGTTGTCGATAATGTTGGCATGGATTTCTACGCCGGGATAGTTCGTGCCCCCAAAAGGCGTGGCGCGCAAATCACCGATGCCCGTCGCTGTCGCGCCGACGAGGACTACTTTTCCTTGAAAAGTCCCCGGGGCAAATTTTTTCTCCAGCACGTCTGCGATTGAAAAGTGCTGAAATGTTCCCCATGGTCCCTGGTAATTGATCAACATCTGCCCAAGTTCGTCCGTACGAAGCGACAACTTGTTTCCGAAATCGATTCGCACTATCCCGGCCTGGTTGTAATAAAGGTTGGTATCGAGCGCCTCTTTTCCCATGAGCGCGCGGGCGGCCATCACATCCATGGAGGGATAGAGGTCCCACTCTGCCGGATTTTCCGAGCGTCCGTAGGGCAAGAGGAGCGTCGTACGGCGCACAACACCGTCGGTGTCAGGTGGTTCGTTAAAAAAACCGGTCCAGGAACTGTCTCCGTTTAGTCCTGCAGTCAGACTATCGAGATTGGCCTCGGCGCCTTTGGGCACCAGGCCCGCACCCTGAAAAATCTCCATGAGGTGGAGTTTGTCTTCCTTGCCGAACTGCTGACGAAGAGGATGTGCCGGCGGATAAGCGAAAAACGCGATTTGATCCGCGTAGGCTTGCAGCGTCTTGTCCGAGACTCCTTCGAGGTCGGCTCGCGTGAATAAAAAATAATTTCCAAGAATAACAGGGCCGAATCGCCTGATGGCTTTTGCGAATTGAGCGTCCGCGTCATATTTCGCGGCCAGTTGTTGGACTTCGCCGACCAGTTTTGGGTCAACAGCTTCGCCTGCCTGTTTGCGCTTCTCGAGTTCTTCGGCTAATGCTCGTATTGGAACGGCGCTTTGATCGGGCTTGCTAAAGGTGATATCGAATGCTGCGACTTCGGCTCCATCTTCACGAAGTGCGTCCAGCATCTTGCCAAAATAAGCTCGCGAAAACGGCCAGCGACCCAGTACTTCCTGCGCTCGTTGATCGATGTCTACGATAACGATGCGGGGATCAGGAGAGGAGAATCGCTGCGGCCTGTAGCGAAAGCGAGTGTCCAGGGTATCGAGTTCCAGCCGCTCGAAGAGCTCCGAAATGGGAGCTCTTTTTTCCTGAAGAAAAACATAGTAATAGACAAAGAGCGACGCAATCGTGACGCTCAGGCTTAGGATGAATGAAACGCGGTGCCGCCACCATGACTGAAGTAGTTCGTAGAGGCCGAACCCGCCCCGCCTCTGCCACCATCCGCCTGACGGAGCCGCCATTTCGGTTCGCGCGCTACTCGCGGAAGACAAAGTTCATGCGCACGCCGCTGACTTCGATCAGGTCACCGTCGTTCAGCCGCACCGGCCCGGTGATGGGCGTTCCATTCACCGTGGGCATTTTGTCGCCGGGGCCGATGTAGTAGCCGTCATCACGCTGGTTAATCTGGGCGGCCATCGGCGGTTTGAACCAGCCTTTGACTTTTACCGTAGCCATCGCCGATTTTCCGATGACAGTCAGCTTATTCGTGAGCATGTATTCTTTCTGATCGGTTCGCCCGCCAATCACGATCAGAGTTGGAACTTTCAATCGTCCCGCGGCAAACTGCACGCGCTCACCAGTGGCCGCCGCTTGCTGCAGCATTTCGCGCCGTGCCTTGGTGTCCAGCACCATCGTCTCGTTGATGCGCGGCGCGCTGGCTTTGCGCCCGGTATCCCACGGCACTGGCGCGTCGCCCGAAGCATCGACCTTGATATGATGTTTGCCGATCCAGATGGAGTCGCCGTCATGCAACGTGGCGCGCTCCACGCGCAGGTCGTTCACAAAAGTCCCGTTGAGGCTGTCGAGATCTTCCACGACGAGCCGACCGCCCTCAAAATACACGCGCGCGTGATAGTTCGAGACCGCCAGGTTGTCGACAGGCAAGTCGTTGTCAGGCGAGCGCCCGATGCTCACGGCCCGGCTTCCAACCGGCACCTCTTTCACCGTCTTTTCTTCAAACATCAGGCTGAGCTTCGCCATCTCACACTCCTCCTGCGGCACCATTTCTGGCCGCTTTTCTTCCCGCTCCACCAAATAGCCAGGAAAACCATCCTCGCGATTCCGCGCCGACGCGCACGACGATGACGGTAATGTTGTCCACGCCGCCGCGCTCGTTGGCCAAGGCGATAAGCTTTTCCGCCGCTCTCGTCGGATCCGTTTCCGCCTGCAAAGTGCCCGCAATTTCCGGTTCGGTCACCATGCGAGTCAAGCCGTCGCAGCAGAGCATCAAAATATCGCGCGCAAACACGCTGTGCTCTTCGGTGTCCACTTCAATGTCCGGCAAAGCGCCCAGCGCGCGGAGAAGCACACTCTGCATTTCGCTTTCTTCGGCTTCGGCGGCCGTTAAGATGCCCCGCCGTACCTGCTCCGCCACCAGCGAGTGATCGCTGGTCAGCTGCTGCAGAGTGCCGCCTCTCAGCAGATAGGCCCGCGAATCTCCGACATGCGCGATGCTTAATCTCGAGCCATCGATCCACGCAGTGGTTACGGTTGCTCCCATTCCGTGTTGCTCCGGATGGGCTTCCGCGGAATCGTAAATAGTTTTGTTGGCCAGATGCACGGCGCTCGTCAGACGCTTCGTTTTTTCGCTCCACGTTGACTCCGAATTGCCCATCATCGTGGCCCCAGCATCGTTTTGGGCCTCCGTGCAATGTTTCACGATGGTTTCCACAGCCATTTCGCTGGCCACCTCGCCGTGCGCCTCGCCGCCCATCCCGTCGGACAACACAAAGAGATTCAGCGATTCGACGATGCGGAAACAATCCTCGTTATTCGTGCGCACCCGCCCCAAATCGGTGACGCCGCCGCTTACGATCCGCACAGATTCTCCCGTAGCTGCTTGCTGTCTGATCCCGTGCCCACACCCGTACCCGGCAGTCCTGTTCTCACGCTAGCAGACCCTTCCCGGCGGCGAAAGGCTGTGACGCTTACTGATTACTTGGTTTTTCGTGCCACTGCCGCCCCGGCACTCCCCGAGGGTACAACTAAATTGGCCAGTTTGTGCCCCTGTTTCTATTAACTCGCATTCCGCTACGCGCCTCGCGTTTACACTTCCGTGATAATCTGCCTCTCACCCAGCAAGCCAGCAAGCAAAGGTGTCCAGGCGCCCCTCATCATGGCCAAAGCTAGAAAAACACCGCGCAAGCGGGTCGTTGCTTCGCGGCACACGGGATTGTCCGCTGCCCAGGCAGGTCGCGAACTCGAGGAACTGAACCGCGTGGGCATCGCGCTTTCCGAGACTCGCGACGTCGATCGGCTCCTCACTTTGATTCTTCTGAAGGCGCGGGAGATCACCGGCGCCGACGCGGGATCGCTTTACTTGGCGGAACAAGCCGGCGGCAGCACGAACGGTTCTGCGCCTAGCCCGATGGGTGGCGCGGAAAAAACACGCCAGCTTCGCTTCCGCCTGACCCAGAACGACAGCGTACAGTTTCCGTACGCCGAGCACACTCTACCGATCACGGAGTCATCCATGGCAGGCTACTGCGCGCTCCATGGCGAAGTCATCGAACTAGCCGACGCCTATCGCATCCCCAAGTCGCGGCCTTTCCAGTTCAATTCTTCCTTCGACGAACAAGCCGGATACCGCACGCGCTCTTTGATCACACTGCCCATGAAAAACGGCAAGGGCGAAGTACTCGGCGTGCTCCAGCTGATCAACTGTAAGCGCAACCCGAAAGCTCGCCTGACGGACGCGAATGCCGTGCGCCGCCACGTCCATCCCTTTCCCGAGCGCGCGGTACGTCTCGGCCTCTCCCTCGCCTCGCAAGCCGCGGTTGCCTACGAAAACTCGCAGCTCTACCGTGACATCGAGAATCTCTTTGATGGCTTTGTGAATGCATCCGTGAAAGCCATCGAGCAGCGCGACCCCACGACCTCCGGCCACTCCCAGCGCGTTTGCCAGATGACCATGGCGCTCGCCGAAGCCGTGGATCGCGAGCCAAAAGGACCGTACGCGGATTTACGCTTTTCGCGCGAACAGATGAAGGAGTTGCGCTACGCCACACTGCTCCACGATTTCGGCAAGGTCGGCGTCCGCGAAGAAGTACTGGTGAAAGCCAAGAAGCTTTACCCGCTTCAATATTCCCGGCTGGTGGATCGCTTTGATTACATCCGTCGGGATATTGAAGCGCGCATCGCCGAACAAAAGGTAGCGCTCTTGCTAGGACAGCCTCGCAAGAAAGAGGCGGAAGCTCGTGCACGCCTGAAACTGCTCGATGACGAAGCTGGCCGTCTCATCTCTGAATTGGACCGCTATGCGGAATTCATCACGCGCGTGAACGAGCCGACCATCCTGCCCTCGAGCGAATTCGAATTGCTTGCCGAAATCTCCCAGAAAACGTACCACGACCCTCGAGGAGTCGAACGTCCCTACATCACCTCGGAGGAAGCAAGATTTCTGTCCATCCCTCGCGGCAGTTTGGATCAGGACGAGAGACTCCAAATCGAGTTGCACGTAACGCACAGTTTTAATTTTCTCGCGCAGATTCCGTGGACGCCCGAATATCGGGGCATTCCAGAAATCGCGCGCGCCCACCACGAAAAACTCAACGGCAAGGGCTATCCAAATAGCCTTACCGCAGCAGAAATTCCCGTCCAAGCCAAGATGATGACGATCTGCGACATTTTCGATGCGCTCTCCGCTTCCGATCGTCCTTATAAGAGAGCTGTTCCCACCGATCGCGCGCTGGAGATCCTCAAACTGTGCGTCCGCGACGAGGAAATCGACCCCGAGCTGTTCCGACTATTCCTCGATGCCCAGGTTTACCGGCTCGTCTCAAAAGTCGTCCAGTAACCGCCCAAGATTCCTACCGAGTCTCGCCTAATATTGCGAGGCAGCCATCTCGAGTGCGGCAGCTCTGCTGCCGCTTTCCTTAGCGACTCGCACAACTCTATGCCTGGCGAGGCTTAATAGAATTATTGTGAGGATTACTTTTTGGCTTGTCTGGTGCGCTTGCATGCCTCGTAAGGTTCTTAGCTCTTTTATAATAATTGCGGGGCACGATATGGGAATCTTCGTTCTTGGGCCGTTTCTTGCGCTGCTTCCCCTGCGGTGGCGCAAAGCCCTGCCGTTCTACCAAGCTGTTCCGTGGCGTTCCGCGGCCATCCTCAGCGGCCTGGCGGAATCCGCAATAGCCATCGCCGGCCTCATGTACTGGTATTCGTACTCCATGACGGCTTGGGTCTCCAACGCGTTGGATAGCGTCCTGAACAAAAGTTCTGCCACCGGGATCACCGACCACGAGATTGGTTTTGCCGCGCTCGTCGTTTGGGCTACTCATCCTTTAACGTGGCTCATCGCATTTTTTTGCATCGAAGGCGCCTCACGCTTGTGCGCGTCGTTCACGGATACCGTTCTTGGCCTTTTTCCTCTCTATTTACTTGACAAAATCTACTCGAAGATTTTTCGCCGCGGAGGGCCTGAGGCCGCGGGAACCGTAAAATTTGCGCAAGGTCACGTCTCCTCCTACGTGGGCACCATGAAAGAAAAAGTTTTGACGGCGACGCATTCCCACGTCCCCGATGAACTGTGCGTCGCAAGAAACTCATCAGAGGAATTTCTTGAAATCCGCGCCTGCCGGCCGAAAACGGACTGGACTCCGCCCCGCGTGGTTCGCTATGAAGATCGGTATTATCGGTTGGAAGAGTGTTCTCGAAAATCAGGGCCGCGTCCGTTCGTTTACAAACTGCGGCGATTAGCGGCAGGCGTTCCTGGACGCACCGTGCTTATCTATTCTCCAGACGAAGCGCCCGTCACGGCCAGTCGCTGACGAGCGACGCTCCCCCGCGTCAGGATGCTCCAAGAGACGTTGCCCGGCTTCCTCATCGCAATGCCTCTCGACTACAATCACACCATGCTCCTGCGCCGTCCGCCGCCGCTGCTCGTTCTGCGAACCCTTTGCCCGGCAGCGGCATTCCTTGCGCTTTTTTTCTCGGCGTCCGCGCAAAAATCTCCGCCGTCGTCCGCCGGACGCATTCTCCTGCTACCGCGAACCATCATCTCGGGAGAGCGGGCAACTCTCGCCGTGCTTGACGCGAACGGGCGCCTTACTCCGCGCGCCCCAGTTGTCTTTTCGAATGGTGATCGTTTGCTCACCGACGCAACGGGACGCGCACTGTTCGTCGCTCCTCTCAATCCTGGCGTTATTCGTGGCTCACTCGCCGGCCGCGAAGGCCACATTCCCGTTACGATTTTGTCGCCGGAGGAGACCGCCGCAACCGCTATTCAGGTGACGTCGGTGCCCAAAATCGCTTCACTCGCCGACCGTTTCGAGATCACCGGCCGTGGTTTCTGCGGAGAAGCCGACGCAAACCAGATCACCATCTCCGGCGACGCTGCCTTCGTGCTGGCGTCCTCGCCGACATCGCTGGTGGTTTTGCCCCCGCCGGATTTGGAACCAGGTCGCGCATCCGTCGACATTTCGTGCGCAAAGCGCTACGGCCCGCCCCTTGAAATCGTCTTTGTAACCCTCACCCTGGAGGCCGATTCTTCGCCGCTCGCGCCCGGCGTGCATCGTCAACTCACCGTCCGCGTCCGCGGCACAAGAGACAAAGTCACGCTAGAAGCGAATAACCTCGCGCCAGAGATTGCTGAACTTACAGGTGGCAACCCACTTCGGTTTTCAAGTTCGGGCGGCGGCGAAAACGTGGCGCACTTCGAAGTCGTAGGCCGCAAACGCGGCAGCTTCATGATCTCAATCCGCTTGCTAAGCTCCACCCCGCGCCTGCATTAACCGCAATTCTAGCCCGCAGTGGGCAAAGCCCAGCGATCACCTTGTAGGGGCGCAATTCATTGCGCCCGAGCTTGCCCGGGCGCAATGATACGAAGCATTTCACTCCCCTAGCTTTTATCTACAATTTAACTGACGTGGGTCACGCGCTTGTCTTGGCGCGAGTCTCTACTGGAAGGGCAAGCGTACCCTGGCCGTTCTCGATGGACGCCTCGTCCGCGCTCGACCCAACCAATGAATCCAACGTGTTCTGCGTCTTTTCCAGCCGCTTGTCCGCGTCGCTGTAACTCTGCTGCGCATTCTTCAAATGGGTCCCAAGCTTTTCAAACACATCGGTAAAGGTCGACATATTCTTCTGAATCCCAGAGAGCCCCGCGGAAATCCGCTTGGCATTTTCCTCAATCTGCATCCCCCGCAAACCCATGTGAATGACACACAGATGTGCGTAAAGCGTATTCGGCGAAACCGCGATAATATTTTTCCCGCGGCAATAGGAATCCAAAGCCTCGCCCTTACTGTCCAGCGTCATCAGCATTTCGTAGTACACAGTTTCCGAAGGCACAAACATCAGCGCCAGATCCAGAGTGCCTTCGTTGGGCACAATATATTTTTTGGCGATCGAATCCGCGTGGCCCTTCACCGCCGTTGCAAACGCCTTCTTCGCTTCGTCCCCCTCTGCGCTAATTCTTCGAAACGCATCGAGAGGAAACTTGGAGTCCACCGCAACAAGCTTCTTGTCCCGCAAGAAAATAACAGCGTCCGCCGCCTCGCCGCTCGAAAAACGATACTGGGTAGCGTATTGCGAAGAGGGTAGGGAATCTTCCAGCAAACGCTCCAGCGTCACTTCTCCAAGCAACCCTCGCGTCTTCGCCCCGCCCAGGATTCCTTCCAGTGATTTTGTCGCGGAGGAAATTCCTCGTCCTAATTCCTGGAATTCGCCCAATTGTTTCTGAATGTGGCCGATCTGTTCCCGGGTGTTCTTCAGTTCGTTGGCGATTGCCGTTTGTCCCTGCGTGGCAATCTGCGCGGAGTTGGAAACGCCGTCCTGCAGCGCCTTGGTCACACTCTCCAGTCGCTGCGAAACACTTTGGCCAATCGTGGCCATCTGCCCCGTGCTCTGCGCCTGAGCCGTCCCAATCGTCTGCAAATCTCGGCGCAGCTCGCTCAGCTGGCCTTCCAGCAGCGCACTTTTTTTCTGTTCCTGCGAAGTCTGCAGAACCAGCCAAAGCACCAGCCCAGCCACCACAATCACAACCCCGATCAGTACCCCAGTCATTACATTCTCCAGTCCCTCTTCGGGAAACGGTCTCCTTACTTTACCCGGAGTTGTCTGCGGCGGAAAGCTCCCGCCAAACAAAAAGGGCCTCGCCTTCGCGAAGCCCCTTTGTCATTCAGTTCCTATGCAGTTATACGATGTCAACTGATCGGCAGTCCTACTACCAGCTTACCTTCATCGCAAACTGCAACTGCCGCGCCGAGTACGCCGCCGACGGCTGCCCAGCGCTGCACGTCGAGCCCGCGGACGGATCGCAAAGCTGGTTTACCGCCGTAATATTGGTCTTGTTAAAAAGGTTGAAAGCTTCCGCGATCAGGTTGAGCTTGATTCTCTCGCCTATCGGTATGAGCTTGGACACGCGCATGTCCCACGTGAAAAAGCCCGACATGTTAAACGCATTCCTGCCCAGGCTGCCTGTGCATCCCGCGCCCGCTGTCGTGAATCCAGGCACCGTGAACGGCTCGGCGCTATCCGTCAAACAGACATTCGCCAGAGTAAAGACGACGCCGGGAATGTAAGGCGAGGTGGTCCCGCCGGTCGCCGCGCTTCCCACCGAGGGACGCGCCTGCGAAGCTCCCAGGTCTAGCCGCGTGTCTTGCCCCGTGATCACGTTGTACGGCCGCCCCGAAGAAACTTCCACGATCGGCGAAATGGTGATGTTCCCGTAAAGCTTCTTAAAGAAGTTCTCGCCTTGCGCGCCGGTGGGAGTCTGGAACACAGCGCTGGTCACCCAGCGGTTAGGCTGGTTGTTGACGGAATTAGACCGTTCAAATTGCGGAAAGCGGCTGTCCTGCGGCTCCAGCGTGGACTGCAAGTCCGTACTATCGTCGATCGAATGCGACCACGTATAACTGGACAGCATCTCGAAATTTTTCGAGAAGCGTTTCGTCAGGTTGACCGTCAGCGCGTTATACCAGGAGCTGCCGTTCGACGCCTGCGCGTCCACGCTGTTGAAAGGCACCGGCACTCCAAACCCTTGGGGGTAACCGGCAAGAGCCGCCAACGCGACTTGTCCGGCATACCCGACGCCCAGCGGCTGACCGGGCGCAACGAGCGCCGCGAACGAAGGATTAGGTCCCGACGGTCGAAAGAAATTAAAGAACGCTGGGGAACTCACATACTGGCCATTCAAGCTGGCCAGCGGAGCTGGGCATCCATTGAGCACGCCAAGCACGCTGACCGCGACCACGGTCACTCCGCACGTCCCGGGAGTAGCCGGAATATTTGACGAGGGTGCCGAGACCGTCAGCGGATTGCTCACCGAAATTCCAGACGCTGCCGCGTTGAACGCGTTTTGATCCAGCAGCTGCGGGTTCGTGGAGTTGACGTCGATCGGCCGGTAAAGGTGAAGCCCGCGCGACCATTGATAGCCAACGCTGATTTTCCACGACGGCGAGAGTTCCCGCTCCACGGTCAGATTCGCTTGCTCCGCATAAGCGTACTTGAAATTCTGTGTCACCGGCAGCGTGAACGGCAGAATCGGCAACGGGAAGCCGCTCTGTAGATAGGCCTGGTTCGCGAAAAGAGAGCCCGCGGCGAATGGATCAAATCGCTGCTGCTGTGGTAAGTATCCCAGCGTCAATGAAGTGGGAAAGGCCGCATAGATCGAGTTGGCGTTCAGCACTCCCTGGAAGATCGAAGACCCGTTCAGGTTCGTGGGGCTGTCCAGGTTTGAGCCGCAGAATCCAGGCGGAGTAGGCGAACCTTGCGGCAGCGGCAGCAATCCGCACGCGGTAGCGGTGCCTCCGGCAGAAAGTAATTGCACGGACCGGCCTCCGTCCGCGGTCGTCGAGTCGAACGCAATTGCCAGTAGCGGATGATCGAAGAAGAGACCGAAGCCCGCGCGGACCACAGTTTTGCCGTCGCCCTTCGGATCCCACGCGATTCCGAACCGCGGCGCAATGTTTTTGTAATCTCGCGGCACGCCTTCTTGCACTCCCAACGCCTGCTCTGCCGCCGCATTCACGGCCGTGGCCGGACGAAACAAGGGAGTAATCTCCAGGTCGTATCGCAGCCCATAATTGATGGTCACTTTGCGGTTTACCTTCCAGCTGTCCTGGACGAAAAGTCCCAAGGGTAAATTGTCGAACGGAGAACTCGAGTTTCCAATTCCCTGAATGTAGGAGGTAGGAATTCCCAAACCGTATGCCTGTAAACCAGTTGCCCCCGGCAGTGCGATTCCTCCGCTGCACGATGCGCCTGTCCCGCCGACGCAGGCAGGGAAGCCGAACGACTGCGCCGGAATTCCTCCGAAGTTAACGTCTCCGCCGAAGTCCAGCTCGAAAATCTGCGGCTTCCCCGAACGAAGTTGGATCAGCGAGTAATCGCCGCCCAATTTGATCGTATGGGTCCCGCGAATCAGCGTGACGTTATCGGTCCATGCGAATCGTCGTTCGATGCGGTCCACCGTGGAATATGGCTCGCGCCCAAAGTAGGCATAGCCGGGAATATTCACGCCGATGTCCGACCCGCCCGGAAGATCCGAATAGCCGTAGTGCAAGCCGCGGCGCGCACCCTGGAAGCGGAACTCATTGAAATCTCTGTCGCTAAGTATTGTGTCGTGCTGGAACACGACCGTAATATCGCGATATTGATTGATTCCGGCGCGTGTCCCAGCGTTCTGGCCGAACACTTGGTTTTGCGATGTCGATTCCACGCCGGTGACAAGAGATGGCGAGACTCCCACACGCACGAAAGAAGTGTTCTGACTGTTCCACCGCTGATCTATTCGTCCCGACCACAAACTGGTTTTTTCCGATGCAGGGAAGTTTCCCCGCAGGCTATTCAGGTCCGCGTACGACGCCGGCAGTTGCGCAACGCCATAGGAATAGCCCGCTCCCGGCGCCACGGGAATCGAAGAACACGTCACTGTGCCAATCGTTGCCCCAACAGGGCACGTCACTGGAATAGGAAATTGCGCCCCAGGCCCAGGATTTACCAAGCCGCCCGTCAATCCTGGAGCCACTAGCCCGAAGTCCACTTTGTTCAACGCAACACTTGAAGCCGAGCCCATGAAAACTGCGTACTCCTGCGCTAGCGCCAGCTGCCCCGCATTTTCCAGTTGCTGCACGGCAGTGGCTTGCGACGGCGTCAATTGCACAGTCAGCGGTCCCAGGTTAACGGGCACCATGCCGAAGGGTCCGGTCCCGGGCGACGCCGTTCCGATGCTCGAGAAATCCGTCTCCTCGTGTTGCGTGTATTCGTAGGAAAAAAAGTAGAAGGTCTTGTCCTTCTTCAACGAGCCGCCAAACGTTGCGCCTGCCTGCACGCGCGTGTAAGGCTGCTTGACCGGATCGAGCTCGCCAGTTGCCGGGTCTACTACTCCCGAAAACGGATCTCGCGCTTGAAACGCCTTGTTTCGCAGATAGCCGTAGACGTCTCCATGCATTTCGTTGGAGCCGCTCTTGGTAACAATGTTGATGACCCCGCCCGTTGCGTGCCCATACTCCGCGTTATAGTTGCTCAAAATCACCTGAAACTCTTGCACCGCTTCCTGGGACACTGTTGAGCGAATCCCGTCCGTCGAGTTATCTCCCGCGTCCGCTCCGTCTACGCTGACCATGTTCGAACGCGCGCGCGCGCCGTCGACATTCAATCCGCTGTTCGGCGCGGGGCCGATTGTTGGAGAGACGTCGCGCGTAGCCTGCGAATTGATGAGCGTAAAATTGATGTAATTGCGGCCGTTGGTTGGCAGGTTTTCGATGCTGCGTTGGCCGATCATCTGCGAGACTTCCGTCTTACCGGTTTCAATCAGCGCCGTTTGCGCTGTCACGGTGACAGTTTGCTGCGTCCCCTTCAGCGCCAGCTGCGGATTAAACCCGGCGTCTTCTCCCACCGTTACGACGACAGAATCGATCGCGTACACCGCGAAACTCGGCCCGCCGTCGACACTTACCTTGTACCTTCCCGGAGGCAGGTTGACCGCTTTGTACCGCCCCGCTTCGTCAGACACCACGCTGCGCTCCGCGCCGGTTCCCGCGTTGGTAATCGTCAGCTTCGCGCCTCGCACAGCAAGTCCCTGCGGGTCGCTCACCGTTCCCGAAAGCGTCCCTGTATCGACTTGCGCCCAAGTTGTCGCAGCGCATCCCAGCACCAACATGCACAGCGTGATCCAGGCGTACACACCATGGCGTCGTTGCATCTCAATCCTCCCGATGGAAACCGTTCCGTCTCCCGCTACCCCTAGCGGCGGCGGGGTGCCCCGCCCAATGAAAGCCGTCGATGGAATACTCAGCTTTTACTGCAACGACCTGTGGACTTCAATCAAAACTTATCCGCCAAGCGCCTGAATCTAACCAGCGTTTCTCTCTCACTCACACCCACCCCCTGTAGTTCGTCCGTTTTCCGAACTCCTGTAGGGGCGCAATTCATTGCGCCCAACTTTCTCGCGCCCATCTTGCTCCCATGTAAGGGCACGATACGTTTGCCCTGAGCTTTGAAAGGCCGTGCCCTCTTCTCTGAGCACTCTCTGTTAACTCTGCGCCTCCGCGTTATCTTTCTCTTGCTCGTTCCAGGTGCGCAGCTCGGACGTCCCACTTACAAATCAAAAAAACACGGCGAGTGGACCGTTGGAAGGCGTTAAAATCAAGAGCAGATGCCATGACCGACGAACTCAGCCAGACGACGCCAGGTCCTATTCTTAATTCCATCTCGGCACAACTCTTCGTTGCGAGCATCAAGACTTCTTGTGACTTCTATATAGATAAGCTCGGCTTCGCGGTCGAATTCAGCTATGGCGAGCCGCCATTCTATGGGCAGGTCGTTCGCGACAATGCACGACTCGCCTTGAGGGTAGTCCCCGAACCTGTGTTCGTTGGCGATGTTCGCAAACGCGAACATCTGCTCTCCGCTTCCATTACCGTTGCCACCGCGAACGAAATCAAATTACTGTTTCTGCGTTACCGGGATGCAGGAGTCTCCTTCCATCAGACACTTAAGAAGGAGCCATGGGGTGCCACAACCTTCGTAGTTTCGGATCCAGATGAGAATCTCATCCTCTTTGCCGGCCCCGCAGCCGATTGAACTGTTCCGAAATAGAAATGCCGGGCTGCGGCCGCAGACGATTACTTCACACAGGTTGGCTTGCAGAAGCGATCTCCGCGCTTGGCCACGGCCGCTTTGTACGGGTAGAATCCTGAACGAAACCTGTCCCCACACGGACGACAGGTCGTACCGCGCCGGAGTCCGCGATGGACAAGACCGCTTCGCCGAAGGCGGATAAGGCTCCGCAGACGTCGCCGGAAACTCCCTTCACAACCTTCATTCAATTAGATGGGAAGACCCCCGTTCCGTCGCAGTTTCGTACCGCGGCGACCTTTACGATCACTCGCCTCCAGTCGCCGGCTGGCCTTCCTGACCGAATCACAAAGTTATCGCCTGTCCCCGCTCTGCTTGTGTCGATCTCTCTCAAGTCTCTGCCATCATCCAGCTATCAGGTGTGGACCGCAGACAAGCTCATCGCCACATCCATCGTTCACCCGTTTCGCTCCAATGTCATCGATTTCGATTCACAGCCAAAGTGCTGGGCAGGAAGCGCCTTCGATTACGTTCACTATTCCGTTCCCCGCAAGGGACTAGATGACATCGCGCAAGATCTTGGTTTTGGCCGCATAGATGACTACCGCTTGGCAGTGCTCGAAGATGATCTGGTTGTGGCCCAGATGACGAAGAGCATTCTTCCGTTCCTTGGGAGGAGCAACGCTCTCTCGGTGCTGGCTCTCGATCAATTCAGTCTCATCCTTGGAGCGCATCTCATCCAGCGGTACGGAGCGCTCCAGAAAACAGCGCGGCCTTCAAAGGGAGGTCTGGCGCCATGGCAGAAGCGGCGAGCGTCGGAACTTCTTCATGAAAACATGCACGGCCGAATCCGGCTGTCTGATATTGCCCGCGAATGCGGACTTTCCGTCAGCCACTTTGCCCGTTCATTCAAAACCTCTTTCGGCATCTCCACTCACCAATGGTTGATTCAACATCGTATTGATCAAGCCAAACAACTGATGAGCCAGACCACAATGCCGCTGACCGACATTGCGATTCAATCCGGATTTAATGACCAAGCGGCGTTTACGCGCACATTCCACCAACTCGTCGGGGTCAGCCCCGGACGATGGCGACGGCATCACATGCTGAAGGATTTCCGCGCGTAAGACCCCATTTCCAAATCTTCCAAATCGTCGCGTCTACCCGCCGGCAGGTACGACTCATTTTTAGGCAATGAACAACAAAAACAGCAAAATCCTGCAAGAAAGCTGCCGGCGTTCCGCATAAGTTGTGGCCGCCGTCTTCAATGTCCGGTTCTTTCGAATCCGGAGTGCGTGAGAAGCGACCAAAAGGAGAACAGCAATGACTATCAAGAACGTGGTTCTGGTGCATGGCGCATTCGCCGACGGCTCCGGCTGGGAAGCCGTCGCTAACATCCTCAAGAATGATGGGTACAAGGTGTCGGTGGCGCAGCCCCCCGAGACCTCCTACGCCGACGACCAAAAGTACACGAAGGCGGCCATCGACGCCATGGACGGGCCAGTGGTTCTGGTGGGCCACAGTTATGGCGGGTCCATCATCACCGAGGCCGGCAATCATCCAAAGGTTGCGGCGCTTGTCTATATCGCCGCCTTTGCGCTCGATGAAGGTGAGAGCTGTGCGTCGATCGAACAGGGCTTGCCGCAAGCGTCCAAGGCGTTCAAGCCGGACAGCAATGGCAACTGGTGGATAGACGAGGCGCATTTCGCGGCCGACTTCGCAGCGGACATTCCGCCGGAGAAGGCGGCGTTCATGGCTATATCGCAGGTGCCGATCTCCACCGACGCGTTCACCCATAAGGTTACGAATCCCGCCTGGAAGAACAAGCCCACCTGGTACATGGTGGCCGCCGAAGACCGGTCGATCAATCCGGATCAGGAGCGCATGATGGCGAAGCGCGCCAAAGCCAAGACGGTCGAAGTGAAGGCGAGCCACGTGGCCTACATGTCTCACCCGAAGGAAACAGCCAAGCTCATCGAAGAAGCCGCCACTTCTGCGGCCGTCAAGCATGCCGCCGGCTGAACCCGGCTCGCTCGATAGTGGGTCTCCGCCGATGCGGGCGACGACATCGGCGGAGGCCCGCATGGATGTCGACGACTGAGGAGAACACAATGAACGATCACATCACCGTAGAAGGACACGACGGCGCGTTCGCCGCCTATATCGCAAGACCGAAGACTTCGCCCGCTCCCGCCGTTGTCGTTCTGCAGGAACTGTTCGGGGTGAACGCCGACATCCGCAAGACCTGCGACGAACTGGCGGAACAAGGCTTACTTGCGGTCGCGCCAGACCTGTTCTGGCGGCAGGAGCCGGGCGTCGACCTTAGTGTTACCTCCGAGGCGGACTGGCAACACGGCCTTCGTCTGTACGGAGCTTACGACCGAGACGCGGGCGCGAAGGACGTCCAGGACACCGTCAACGCAGTACGCAACCTCCCAGAGTGCAGCGGCAAGGTCGCCGTCCTCGGCTATTGCCTCGGCGCGCTGATGGTCTTCCTGACTGCCGTGCGCTGCCACGGCGTCGACGCAGCGGTCGCTTATCACGGCGGCGATACTGAAAAATATCTAGGAGAGGCCGATGGGCTTAATGCGCCCCTGCTGATGCATCTGGCCGAGGAGGATGAGTTCATTTCCAAGGCTGCGCAGGCTCAGATTAAAGCCGCGCTTGCTAAGAAACCGAACACGACGGTCTACAGCTATCCGGGTCAGAATCATGCCTTCTCTCGGCATAATGGAGCACACTACAATGCTGCCGCGGCAGCGCTCGCCAACGGGCGGACAAGCGAATTTCTACATGAACAACTGCGGCGGCCTTCGGTTGCCCCAGCTGTTGCGGGCGACTAAAGCGTCTTCGAATCTTTTGCCACATGCCGCATCTTGAGCAAGGTGAAAGGAATAAGGTACCGAAAGTCGGCAAACCGGGAGTAATCCAGATCGGGACACGCCCGTAGGTATCGCGAAGTCGGCTTGTGGGAAGTGATCGCGATTGCTTCCGGTTGACGGGCTAAACCGGCAACCGACCCACTGCTCATTTTTTCCTTGACGACCTATGACTGCTAGTATATAGTAGCCTTTAAATATAGTTGTGTACTGTTGGAGTAGCGCCAGCATCCTTGCTGGCGTTTTTGTTTTCTGGCCCCACCACTCGACCTAAGCCTTTTATTCGTAACACTTGCGAGACCTGCACAATTTTAGTGCAAATCGGGTCAACCAAGCCCTTTAGAATGAGCACTTGCGTAAATCCTTAAAAACAAGCGGCTTTAAGTATCTTTAGAATGAACATTTACGAAAAAAGGGCGGCCGGGGCCCCGGCCATGGCCGCATCAGCCCTCAACGCACTCGCGCATCCCATTCATAGAAGGGGAATGTCGACGATAGTGTAGCTGCCTGGTTGAGCGGCGTTTACCGCGAGGACGACACGCTCGACATGTTGGCGGAGCACTGGCCATTGGGGGTTGCCCAGCACGACGAGCGCTATTCTGCGAGGCTCTAAATTTTGCTGGTGACGAATATTTTTGTCCGGAGTTCCCTAGTCGAAGAGAACCAGCATCAGTGCCTGGACGCTGAGGGGGCCGCATCAAGACTGCGGGCGGCAAATTCAATCACGGCTTTGAGCTGTTCGCGGTCTAGCCCTTCAAACCACTCCATGATGTTATCGATGCTCGCGCCGGCTTCCAGATTCTCAAAAATGACGGAGACCGGCATACGTGTTCCGCGAAGAACCCAGGCGCCACTCACCTTTCCCGGAACGCTTTCGACAGCTAGGCATTGTGACCAATCGAGCGGCATTTTGTTTGTCCTAATCACGTAGTTTAGCGCAAAAGGCAGCGCCGGGAGTCGCCGTTTTTGCAATTCGCCGCAAGTACTTGAGATCTTGGATGGGGAAACAGACTTAAATCTGCAAGTGGCGTTGCACCAGCTTGCGGAGCTTCTCGCGGTCTTCGTCCTTCATGTGCACGAACTCGACGCCACTACCGTCCGGACCGAGATTACGCACGACCGCCGTGAAGTGAATCTTGCGAAGTCCCGAACGAACTTCCAGCTTGATCGAATCCCCCACGCTGAGTTTCTTGGGCGATTCGAGGTACGCCCCGCCGAGACTGATGGTCTTCACACGCGCCAGACCTGCTTGCGAGCCATCAATCTGCGCTCGCAGCGGAGATTCCAGCGGAACTCGTGCATACCTTCGCGGTATCACATAACTGGTATTCGTCTGCGGAGCCGATTCATAAGCCGCGCGCGCCCGCGCCGAAGACGGCCGGTTTTCGATCATCGCCAGCGCATCTTCCGCTGCCGCACGCAATCCCGAAGGTTCGGCAAACGCGAGCCCTTCGCGGCCTTCCGCCAGCATACGCAACAACTCCGCCGCCTCGCCCGCGTGCATGCGGCCGATCGCTTCGATCGCCTTGATGCGCACAAAAAGGTCGCGCAAGACTTCATGCTCGCCCGCGGCAATCTCCATCAATTGCGGCACGGCGGTGGTTTCCTGCGCCAATCCGATTTGATCGATCATCATCGGAACGACTAGCGGGTGCGCGTCTGCCAAAACTGCGGAGAAAACAAAAGCCGCGCTGTGCGACGAACCGGCGTTGGCGGGCCGGGATAGTTCGCTCACCGCCAGATCCTGCAAATTCCATTCCCAGCTTGCCAGCGCCCGCGCCAAGCCCCGCAGCAGGCGTTCCGGGTCGGTGGCGGCCAGTAACTTGATCGCTGCGCTCACGCGCTGCCTGCGTGCTTCATACAGCCGTGTCTCGAGAAGGTTCAGCACCGGCACGCCAATCGTTCGCAGCAGCCGCGCCATAGCCGGCAGCATCTCTGGACCTCGCGGTTCGGTCAAAAGCAGCGTCATGCGATCGAGCAGCCTCTCTGGGTCGCGCTGCAAAAGCCGCGGCAAGACCGGATCCAGTGGCCGGTTAGCCAGTGACGCATCCACCAAAAGCAGCCAGCGGTCCTGCGCCACAAGCCTGTGGGCCAGTGCTGACATGTGATCGTGCTCTTTATCTTTCGGCACTCGTTCCAGGCCGATCAAAATGTTTTCGAAGCCGGCGTAGTCCGCGCGAATCACGGCCACGCGTCCCAGCGTCTCCAGGAAAGCCGCGAGCAGCGCCGCAGTTTCCGGAATGGTTTCCTTCTCCAGGGCCTTCATCGTTCCGCGGCTCAAATCCTCCGGCAACTGATTGGGCCAGAGCGATTCCATGATCGGCGTCATTTCGTTCAATCCCGCCGCCACGGCTCGCCGCGCGTTCACGTTCTCGTTTTCCACGCGCCGCGAATAATTCAGCAGAATGTTTCGCGCTTCGCGCCGCGGAGCGTCCGCTCCCGCTTCCGCCAGCTGTCCAAGCGTTCGCTTCAGCGCCACAACCGGCACGCTCCACACTTCCGGCCCGCGCAGCACGGAAGATTTCTCTCGTGGTGGAAGTTCCAGCCAGAATTTTTCGACAATTTGTTCCCGGTGCGTGTCGCTCGCCCAGGTGGTCGCCAGTAGCGTCAAGTGCTGCGAAGAATGAGGGCCTGTATATCCGCCCGATGCCACCAGCACGTCGCTCAGTTTATGAAACGTCTGTCGCACCGCAGCCGGCGCAAGCGTTCCGGCGGCAAATTCAGCGCCCAGAAACTCTAGAATCAAGCTCATCGAAAGACGCAGCAGGTATGGCTGCGGACGTTCGCCTTCGCGCGGAGCATACTGCGAAATCGAACTGAGCAGCATACGCACCGTCTCGCGGCTCGCATCTTCCATCGCTCCGTGAATCGCTCGCGCTGCTTCTTCCGGCGCAAGTCCGCGTGCCGCCTCAAGCGGCGGCGTCAGCCGCCCAATCAAACGCAGCGCGCTGATAAGATCATCAGTTTCCGGCGGCAAAATGGGAGTCTCGTTGACCTCGCGCGGCGAGTTTCCGCCGTAAGCCACCAGCGCGCCCATCAGGCTCGCGAGTACCGTATCCACTTTCCGTTCCGTTTGCGTGTTAATGGAAATCCCTTCCACGCGATTCTCCAGGAATCGTGCGGCCCACCAAGCGCTTCCACCGCGCTTTATAGACTCCTCTGATCTTAGCAACGATGCTTTGAAGAGTTGCGCGAGCGTGTCCAGTTCGCCTACATGAAATTGCCTTGCGAATGCCAGCGATTGGATTCCCGCGCGTTGCAAATCCTGCGCAAGAGACTGCATTTCGCCGCGCACATCCGGAAGGTGCGCATCGCTGAGCTTGGGCGCCACAAGTCCACTGCGCTCGATATGGATTTCGATGCCGTTCAGTGCGCCGGCGAGATCGTGCAATGTCTCGTAGGAGGCGTCCAGACTCTGCAGCCGCCGAGGGTGGTTTCTGTCGTACAAACGTTCAGAGCGGAACAGCAAATGAAGGCATCGGAGAGAATGAATGAGGCCAGCCGTCCGTGCATCCGGCGTTGGCGCGCTCACTGCTCGGCGCTGCCGCCAGAAAGTGGCCGCGACGCGTTCCGTGACTGCAGCTCGGCGTGCGGGTGCGACTCAGCGTCGTAACGCTGCTCCTCCACCGGCACAATGGCTCGAAGTACCAAGGCTTTCCCCACTTGCTTCCGTCGCCCGCACTCAACCGACGCCCATTACCGGCCAACCGGTTAAATTAGGGACCTCTGCCTTGCATACCCCCAAAGGAAAGGAGCGCGAGGGCAGGGTACCCTTGCCTATAAGGCAAGCACGCTGCCTGCCCCTGCATTCTTGAACTAACCTACTTGTTTTGAATAAGTTGATTCGATGGTCCTGGGACTGGCAGAATGAGATGGTTACAAAAAGTTACGTTCCTAGTAGGGGGAGGCTTAGCTCTACTGGCGCTTTGCGAGCGCTCGACAGCTTGCGCGAACCGCGTTTCGGGTGACTGAGGCCCCTACTTCGGCTGCATGGTCACGTTGGTGATGTCGACCGTTCCGCCCTCGCTGGCTTGGAAGGTCCGACGTACCTGTAGGTATCCGGCGAGCCGCACAGTCACCGTGTGGACGCCTGCCGGCACCTGTACCCGCGCGGGGGTGGTTTGTCCCGTTGTCGTTCCATCCACAAAGATCTCTGCGCCCTTTGGAGTCGTCTCCACTTGAGCCCACGCCACTTTGACCGTGGACTTTTCCTTCAATGTCACGTCCAGCTGGGTCTGAATATTGTCTTTCACTTGCACGCTTCCGGCGTAGGCCTCGTAGCCTGGCATGCGAACTACCAGGTTGTAGGATCCTGGCGCAAGTGGCAGAGTCACCGGCGTCTGGCCAGATTGCTTAGCGCCGTTAATAAAAACATCTCCGCCCGCCGGCCGGCTGGTCAGGAGCAAGCCTTTTGCGAGAGATTCGAGCGTGACCTTCTGGTCGATGACATTTCCGGCCTTCACTTGAAGTGCGGTCTGCATCGGCTGATAGCCTTCCTTTTGTACTTCCAGGCTGTACTGCGCGGGCCCAAGTTCATTGAAGCTGCATGGCGTCTGGCACTGATTCAGGACGCGTCCGGCAGGGCCACGCAGAACGGCTGTGGCTCCGACTAGGTCCGTAACCACGTGAATTGCTCCACGGCCTCCCGTCGGAACGGGGTGTCCGCCTTCCGCGTCGCGCCCATTCTCAGCCGCAGGCGCGTCTTCGTATTCGATATGGTCCACGACGCGCACTGTCGCGGGCGCATCGCGCAGGAATTTGAGCAGCGCTCCATGTTCAGCGGGACGCAGCTTGCCCGCTAGAATCAGCGTGTTTCCAATGGCCTGTACTTTGGCCCGTCCCGTCAAACCTTTTTCGGCGATCGCTTGGTCAATTCGTCCTTTGTAAGCGGCTGCCTGTGCGCTTACAACTGGTTCGGTTTTCTTCGGAGTGGGTTTTTCAACTGGAGCTTCCGCCAACTTTTTTTCCGGCGCTGTCACGTCGGGGCTCGCCGGCGTAGGAGTTTCATTTTCAGCAGGACTTACTGGGCTGGCGATTGTTGCGACCTCCGTCTGCGTGGCTGCCGCAGCCGAATCCTTGTCCGCGCGTTTCTGTGCGGCGTTAATCTGACGGGCATCTTCAATCACCGGCCGCAGCTTTTGCACTCCATACGCGATCACGCCGATCAGAATCAATGCGATGAAAATGCTTCCGATGACGCTCTTCTTCTTCGGTTCTTCTACCAGAGTGATCGGCTGTATCGGCCCGGTGCGGCGTACAACGGGGGTTTGGGTGGGGCTAGACGCTCGCGCATTCAGAGAGCGTGTCGTTGCCTCGGTCATGGGATCTTGTGCGTGGTAGTTCCGGCCGCCCTGCGCGCCGACTCCCGTTCCAGCAAGGGGAAGCGTAGCGTTCGGAGCACCGATTCCACCCGGAACGCCCGACACCATCGTTTTGTCCGGGCTTGCTCCTGGGGCGATGCTGCGGTAATTCCGCAAATCCTCGAGCATTTCCCGGCAGCTTTGGTAGCGCGTTTCCGGCTCTTTGGCCAGCGCCTTCATCACCACCGCGCTGATCCCCGGATGAATCGACGGGTCAATCTGCCGCGGCGGAACCGGTTCTTCATTCACAATCTTATAGATAACAGTAGTGATGTTCTGCCCTGGAAAGGGCTTCTCGCCTGTCACCATCTCGTAGAGCAGCACACCCAACGAAAAAATATCGCTTCGGCCATCAACCGCGCGGCCCTTCACCTGTTCCGGCGACATGTAGCTCGGCGTGCCCATGACGTGCGCGGTCTGCTGCATGGTGCCGAACTGTAAAATTTTCGCGGTGCCGAAGTCGGTAACTTTCACCGTGTCGTCGGCTGTGAGCATGATGTTGGCCGGCTTGATGTCGCGGTGCACAACGTTTCGCTCGTGCGCGAACTGCAGCGCGCTGCACGTCTGCTCCATAATCCGCAGCACGCGTGGCAGCGCAAAGGCTTGCCCACCATCGAGATGCGCCTGCAAACTTTTGCCTTCCACCAACTCCATGGTGATGTAGTACAGGCCGTCTTCCTCGCCCGCGTCAAACACGACTACGATGTTGGGGTGGGTCAGCAAACCTGCTGCGCGCGCCTCGGTTTGGAATCGCGTGAGCAGCTCGGGGCGCGACAATCCCGTGCCTTCTTCGCTCAATTTGATGGTTTTTACCGCGACCGTACGTCCGATCACCGGGTCCGTCGCCTTATAGACCACACCCATGGCGCCGCGGCCCAGCTCGCCGATAATCTCGTAACGTCCTGCTTTTAAACCTGTTGTTGACATCGCTTTATTTAACTATCCGCCCACGCCTCTTGGAACTCGTCCGCCCGCATCTCGGCTAGCTGATTTCAGATATTAAGTTGGCGGTCCATCGAGGACACGTTTGCTGACACCCGGGCGCCCTATCATGCACAGTACCCACTAAATTTTCAGTTGGTCAACGCTACCAGGGTACTAGTGTTTCGCACTCGACACGTGCCGCCCCCGCGCTGGAAAGGTACTCTTCCGTGCTGCATACGCGAGCCAGTCCTGTGGGGGTCTTATATACATGTCAAACCAGCAGTTAGGGCCGAGGGATGCCTTCGCCGGGGGACATGCTGCGCTCCGGCATGGGTACGTTGGTTTCGCGGATGGGGCGGTCGACTTCCCCCGGTCGCGCGGGTGCTTCGAGGCCGTCCGTGAGCAAGTAGCCCTGCAAGGCGAGGCCGTTGGTCCATACCCCTTCGAGGGCTGCAATGTACTCGAGCTGAAGCTCGAAGAGTTTGCGTTGCGCATCCAGTACGCGGGGATAGGACGCCAGCATCCGGCCGTATTTATCCACCAAGAGGCTGTAGGCTTTCTTCGCATGGGGCAGAATTTCGTCGCGGTACTCCATGGCCATTAACCGGGCGTTCGAATACTCGTCGACCACTGTTGCGGCGCGTTCGCGCAGAGTAAGCGCCACGCGGATTTTTTCCTGATCGGTGCGATCCATATCCGCGAGAGCCGCGACAATGTTGCCCTGATTGCGATTGAAAATGGGAATCTCCACGCTGGCTTCGGCGATGCCTTCCCAGCCTTTGGCCCACGGAACACTTCCCAATGTTTCGTGGTTATACTCGATTCCTCCGCGGAGCAATATGTCCGGAATCGGCTCGCGCTGCGCGCGCGCCAACACTGCTCGTGCCCGCCCTGTCGCGGTCTCCGCAATCTGCAGGGCAGGGCTTTCCTTCGCGATCATCTCGACGGTTTCTTCTTCGTTCAGTTCGGGCCAGCCTCTTTCGAGGTCACCTGTTACCGTTGAGATCGGCAACGTGGGCCGTCCAATGACCGCCGCTAGCGAACGCCACTCTTCCCGCAGAGTGTTTTCTTGCATCCGCGCCGCCATGCGCATGCGTTGTGCTTCGACTTCCGCTTCCAGTACTTCGGACTCGTCCGCTTGTCCGGTGTTCATCAATTCTCGCTGCGTCTGAGAGGCATCCTGCGCAATTTTCGCGAGGTCTCGCCGGGCTTCGAGCCATTCCTGTGCGGCGAGCACGCGCAGAAACGCCATCTTGACCGCGGTGTTGACGCGCGTTTGTTGCTCTTGCGCTTCAATTTCCGCCAGCTTGGACTCCGCTCCAGAAACTTCGCGGCTCTTGCCAAGTTTTCCGGCGGTGACAATTGTTTGTTGAACGAAGAACCCTTGCTTGCCTCCGCCGACCGAGCCGCCTCGTATTTCGTCTCCGGTATAGCCGACGGAAGGATTGGGATACAAACCGACTTGCTGCTGCCGTGCCTTCGCGGCACGAATCTCCGCTTCCGCCTGGCGCAATGTGGGATTCGTCTCGCTGGCCATTTTTTCCATTTGCTCTAGCGTGACAAGCGGTCCCGCCGGATTCTCTTGCGAGCGGCCCATGCGCGGGTATTCCGGTTTAACAAGCGGCACATCGCCGTGATCGTGCTGCATTTGCTGGTTCATGGGCATGGGCGAAGTTTTCTCTTGGGCTTGCGATGTAATTGCCAGCGTCGTCGAGCAGAGAAGCAGCGCGGCGAGCGCCTGAGATTGTTTTCGTATTTGCGATCGCCATGCGGCCAAAGCTGATTTCAACACAGAGTTCACAGGGTGCGCAGAGGACACGGAGAAGAAGAGTCGGAGCCCGGATGAAAAGTTTTTCTTACGATTCATGGGAGTGCTCCTTTTGCTCTGTGGTGCCGGAGTTTTTTATTCGCTGGGTCATCTCGTCGTACTCTTTGTCTGGTAGTACGCGGATCAATGTCATCATGCCCATCATTCCGGCGCTCCAATTTTTGGGCAGGCCGTGGGTTTCCGGTTTTTGCACGGCGTCATCCATTCCCATTTCCATGAAGGCATCCTGCGGAAATCCCGGAACGCTATTCGCGTTGGCTGCGATCGGAGAATGATGGACGTGTTCGAACGGCACGTCGTTCGCCAATGTTTCCATCTGCGCCAGCGCTTTTGCGTCGTTCGTGTTGGCCGTTTCGATCGCGCGGTCTTTCAGAAGATCCATCATGCTGTTCATCATGTGGTGCGGCAGATGGCAGTGCACCATCCACGCTCCCGGATATTTCGCATCAAATTCCACAACTCGCGCCTGCGCCACGCCCACTAAGACCGTATTCATCGGATACCATGTCGATTCCGGCGCGCGGCCGCCTTCCGTTCCGGTCATGACAAATTGATTTCCGTGCAGATGAATGGGGTGGTGGTCCATCCCCATGTTGATGATGCGAAGGCGCACGCGGCTTCCCAGCCTAGCGATCATCGGGGTGATGGACGGCGCGGAAGCGCCGTTAAACGTCAGCCAGTTGTATTCCATCGCCGCGGTATTTGGCACGCTGTTGTTTGGCAAGACGGCCCATTCCTGGAGGATCATGCCGAAATCATGATCCGCGCGCGGTTTATAAGCGCGTGCGGGATGCGCTACGAAAAATCCAATCATTCCCATCATTTCTTGCATCGCGCCGTGCGAGTGATAGAAAAATGTTCCCTCCTGGTGCACCGTAAATTCGTAGACGTATTTTTCGCCGGGCGCGATCGGTTTCTGGCTGATCCAGGGGACGCCGTCCTGATCAATGGGAACTTCGAGGCCGTGCCAGTGAATTGAGGTGGATTCCGGCAGTTTGTTTTCGAAAATTACGCGTACGCGGTCGCCCTGTTGAACCTGGATGGTGGGACCAGGACAAGTTCCGTTGTAACCCCACGCCTCGATGGTTTTGAAGGGCGCGATTTTTCGCTTCACCGGTTCCGCCACCAGCTTGAACACTTTCACTCCGCCATCCAATTCATGCGGCAAGTCCGGCAGGTCAGGCGTGACCATCGGCAGGAACGGGTCGGGGCCAGTCGGCGCCACTTCTTTTTTCTTGTGATTGCCATAGGGACTGTGGTGACGCCCTTGCTCCATGGCGCGCGCCGCTTGCGGGTCGCTTACTTGCGTGTCGCCGCGCAGGGCTTCCGTCAATCCCAAAACGCCTGCGCCGAAAAACGCCGCGTCTTGAAAAAATCTTCTGCGAGTGCCGCTCATGCTTTCCTCCCCGAATCCGTGTTCAAGTTGCTTGCAGTGGAATCAGTCTGCATTCCCTTTAAGAGCCGATCACCCAGCGAGCCAAAGTGGAGCTCGCCTTACATGGTTAGCTGGATTTTGGCTTGCACAGAAAATGTGCGATCTAGACGCCTTCTTGCGAATGGGCTTTTATTAGTCGATGGATTTGAAACAGAAATTCAGATGCGGAGGATGGACGTCAAAGGAAGAAAGTCTCGCGATTTCAATGGCATCCGATGGATGCCCCAACGGGCAGGGTTTGTCCGCAAAGTTTCAGCGGAGATTACGAGCGAGAGATGAATCGGTGCAAGTGCCAGATCGCTCCGCGCTCCGCGTTCAAGAGGGGAGCGTTCTACCGCTTTCACCAAGATGGCGGAAAAATCCACGATCTCGCATGACTTGCCTGAAGCAACAAACTTCTCGCCGTTGCGATCTCCCGGGTTCGTCATTTCGTGGCACTGCTCGAGGCGCCCGCCTGGAGCACAATGCTTTGCCGCACATAGCGGTGCACACACAGGCGCAATTAAAATCGCCAATAGGGTCAATACTGCAAAAACAGTGCTCCGTAGTCCGTGGGTTCGAATTGGATTCTTCCGGCGCATGCGGTTCACTCACGCTACCTCGGTGCGGCCGCTTCGTCAACAGCGCGCTGTTACTTAGTTTCAGAGCACACTCCTTTCTCCAAGATTTTGCGCGGGGGCGGCATGTTTTAAACATGCGCTCTTGGCAACGGGCTGGAGGGCGAAACCTTTTTAATAGGAAAAAATCTGGTGGGGCTGGCGAGGTTCGAACTCGCGACAACCGGTTTAGGAAACCGATGCTCTATCCATCTGAGCTACAGCCCCGCACACCGACATTATATTACGTTCTGCGGCGCTCGCTTCAAAACCCTTGACTGCGCCTTCACAGCGAATCAATGGGGCGGCCCGCCCGTGGCTGCAGGCTGCTGGGTCGTATCTGGCTGCAATCCGGGAGCGACCTTGTTGAGCCGCAAGCTCCTGAAAATGCTCGGCCAATATTCTTTGAGCAGGTTATTCGCCGCGCCGAATCCTATTCGAATGCCATAACGCTGAAATGTTTTTGACGTGGTTCGTTCATTGTCCGGAAGATAAGTGTTTGCCAGGGCCTCCGCCAAGAGCGGCCCCAAGGTTCCAGGCAAATTGAACTTCTTTCCTCCGGTGTCCGTTCGAATCTCGACCACGCGACGCAACGCATGGCCGACTCGCCCCTTCCACCGGCTATCAAGACTCACAAAATATCGCGGATCTTCGTGTAGCGCCGCAGCCAACACAAATGTGCCAAAAAATTGGCTCGAAGCTCCTGTCGCCCAGAAAGCTCCAAATCTTTTCCCAAAGCCTTCGCCACCTTGGCCGTAGCCCGAAAGAGTGCCTCGTGCTTCGCTGATTCCTGCTGCTGCCGCCGAACTAAGGATCTGCGGCGCGGCAACGGTCTTGCTTACAAAAAGTTCGAATTTTTCTTTTGAGCTCAGAGGCCCCGCGCTCGTGGCAAGATCTGGATAGACGTAAGACCTTCTAGCAATCAATCCGATAGGATTCGACAGCGGATTTTTCTGCTGGTTCTGGTCCGTTCCGTTTGGATTCTGTTGCGGTTTCGGAGCGTCGGGAAGACCCGGCTTATCGGGATTTTGCTGCGCTTTCGCAGCGCAGCTTGCGAGGAGAACTACCGCCGCTGCCAGGAGGATGTGGGCCCTTAGCGTCACAATCTGAATTCTAACACGCGTCCTCTCTGGTTTGTCCCTACCCTGTTTCTGGTAGGCTTCCGTTTTCGCTACTGCATCATTTTGGCCAACAAATAAATAGCGGCGCTCTGCCGCTGCGCTGAGCGCCGCCACGCGGTTGTGCGACCTCTCGCGTGCCATTCCGCAATCTACTGATTGGTTTTTTGTCCGGCGGCACTCTCTTCCTGCTGCTCTTGAGCTTTGTGCCAGCTGGGATTGATGTCGTATTCCTTCATGGATTTGGCTAGTGCTTCGGTCTTCTTGCCGAGATCCTTCTGATATACCTCTCCGCTTTCGTTCACGATAAATGTCATCACGCCGGATGAGCCGTATTCGGCGGGATATGCGACGAAAGCGAAACCTTCGGTCATCTTGCCGCCGGAGATGTAGTCTTTCGCTCCGCCCGGGCCATTTGGTCCCTGACGCGTCAAAAGTTGGAAAAAGTAACCGCGGAAAGGAGCCTGAGCGCCCGGTCGGGTTTTACTGTCGCTATCCACCACGGCCATCGCCAAAAGCGGCCCGATGGGGCTCGGCGTTTCGCCCTCAGCGGTTTTCCAATAAAGGCCATTGTGCTGGCCTTCATCACTATAGATTTTGCGGGCGAACTCGCCGTGTTGGGCGGAGCGATATTCCTTTTCCGCGGCCGCAAGTTCCTCGCAAACACGAATGGTGGACATTTCATTCTCGCCGATTCGCCGAAAAAGGATTTCCTGTTTGCCTGCCTCGGTGTCGAAATACCACGTACTCCCGTTTCTCACGAGCGGTATAGGCGTGGGCCAGTTCTCCGCGCCGATGTAGAGAGTCGTGGTGGAGTTGGGTTCGTCCACCAGACGGTGCATTTGCTCATATCGCCGCACGAAATTAGCGCGGGTCTCGGCGTCCTCGGCTTCGTCTCCCGACGAGATAATTTGCTTTGCATTGCGCCCGAGGATCTCCAGCAATACTTTTTCGTCATTATTCAGCAGCGCCGTGACAAGTGCGCGGCTCGCTGCTTCCGCCGATGGGAACGTTTTCTGGCCTTGCTGCTGCGCCGCAGCGCGCGGCGCAAAGCACATCGTTAGGAGCAAGCCAACCGCGGCCAACTTGGCAAGGCTGTGCGCAAAGTTGCCCCGGAGAGAATTGTTCAAGCCCAGTTGCGTCCGCGACATATTGTTTTTCTCCATTTATAGGTTTCGCGATCTAGGAGGAACTGAACGAGAGTTCGATTAGTGAGGCCTGCCGCCCCCGCCCCCGCGAGGTGCTCCGCCGCCGTGAGATCCTCCGCCATAGCTGGAACTTCCGCGCGAGGAATAGCTCCTTGCCTGGCCACCACGGTCGTAGCCGCCGAACGCGCCGGATCTCGTCCCGCTCTGCGCTTTCGGTTGCGCGTAACCTCGCGCCGCCTGGCTGCTTCCGTTAAAGGGCCTAGTCGTTGCGCCGGGGCGATTGTAAACGCCGCCGCGAGCGCCCCCGCCACGGTAATAGCTGTTGCGGTTGTAAAATGTCGCGCTCCGCGAGTAGTAGCGGTTGTTGTTATAAATGGCGTAGTGGTTGTGCCAATTAAATCCCCAATTGTTCCAGCCCCACCCGAATCCGCCGTAGAAGCCGATACCGAAGCCGACTCCAAACGAAAGGTACGGACCGCCATACCAGATTCCAGGATAGGGGTACCATCCAGGCCACGGCCCGATGGGTCCGCCATAAACCAGCCACGGATTGTAGGCGGGGACGTAAACGACAGTGGGGTCAGCCGGCTGAATGACAACTGTTGAGTCCTGCGTGGAAACGGTTTGCTGAGGCGTAGTTTTAAGATTACCCGCTTGCTGGGCTCGCTGGCGCATCACTTGGACCGCGTCCATTACATCCTGCTGCTGGTTGTAATAGGCATCGCCAAGCGACGAAGTCCAGGTGAGGTTCTTGTCCATATTTCCAAGGACCGATGGAAATGCAGTAAGTGCCTTAACGCTGGGATCCCAGGGCTGTTGGTCAACAGCTTGACCAAGTGCTTCGCCCTTGAGATCGGGATTCGCTTGCACCCATCTGTCGGCCTCGACGACTTGCTCGGGAAACGTGGACGCCGCCAGCACCTGGGCTACCAGCGAATCCGGATACAGCGCAATCGGTGCTACCAAGCGCTGGAGCTGTTCGGGAGTCTGGGGCGCAGGCTGCGGCCTCTGTGCTTCCTGCTGGATTTGGTCTTGGCTCTGTACCGGGGGCTGCGCGTCTTGCTGGGCGGGCAGATTCTTGGGCCCGATCGCGAATAACGCTCCCAACGACAACGTGGAAACCAAAACTCGCTTTGCTAACTGGGGCCGGAAGCGTTCTGTGGCCCATCTGAAAGTGTTCATGATCTTGAACCTCCCTCACGCCTTCCTGCTCAAGTGCTCTTATATCTTTAGATGAGGAAGAGGCGCCCAAGGATAGCTAGAAAGATTCCTTTCCTCCTGCAGGCCGCCTATCCCATTTTGGCAATTGGATTTAGCTAGCCCTGAAGCGCCTTGTTTCCGGAGGTGTTACCCATCGCCGCTCCGTGCTACCATCTCGTCCCACCGGTCACCCATTCCGTCCGCGCTGGAGATTGTCATGAAACGCACCCTTCGCATCGTCGGCATCGTCGTCGTAGTCTTCCTGGTTATTCTCGTCATTATTCCTTTCCTGATCCCCGTCGATAAGTTCCGGCCTACCATCGAAGAAAAAGCTTCGCAAGCGCTGGGCCGCCAGGTCCAGCTCGGCGGGCTAAGTCTCTCCCTGCTCAGCGGATCGATCTCGGCGGAAAATCTGTCTATTGGCGACGATCCCAAGTTCAGCACTTCGCCATTTCTGACCGCCAAGTCGCTCAAAGTGGGCGTCGAAATTTTGCCGCTGATCTTCAGTAAGACGCTCAATGTCACCGGAATCACCATTCAGAATCCCGAGGTCAATCTTCTTCACAATCCCGCGGGCCAATGGAACTACTCCACGCTCGGGGGCTCCGCCGCCAAATCCGCTCAGAAGCCAGCCGGATCGTCTTCCACTGCGCCTGGCGATTTCTCCGTCGAGAAATTCACGCTCAATGACGGACGCATAACCGTCGGCTCCACTACCAGCCAAAAGCGCAGCACTTACGATCATGTGGACGTGGTCGCGTCCAACTTTTCCATGACTTCCAAGTTTCCCGTGACTGTAACCGCCAGTCTTCCTTCCGGCGGAAAATTCAAGCTCGACGGAACCGCCGGGCCCATCGACCAGACGGACGCTTCGCTCACTCCCATCGACGCCAAGCTGGAAGTGGACTCGCTGGATCTCGGTTCCACGGGCTTCGTCGATGCGAGGGCTGGCCTGGGGGGCATTCTCGATCTCACGGCGAACCTCTCTTCGCAAAATGGCGAAGCGGTGACCAAGGGCAATATAAAAATTACCAAGGCGCTGTTCATAGCTGGGGGCTCTCCTGCAGGCGTTCCCGTGACAGTTGATTTCGATACGAAATACGATCTGCGGAAAAATGCGGGCGTGCTGAACCCCTCGATGGTGAAGATTGGCAATGCTGCTGCCCATCTCAATGGCACATACAAGACGGCGGGGGACGATACGGTTGTGAATATCAAGGTCAATGCGAAGGACATGCCAGCGAAAGACCTGGAGTTATTTCTCCCTGCGCTTGGCATCAATCTTCCAAAGGGAGCTTCGCTTCAAGCTGGCACGCTTAACGCGAACCTGGATCTTGCGGGACCCGTGGGTAAATTGGTTACCACGGGCGACGTCGGACTCTTCAAAGGAGTTTTGGCTGGCTTCGATCTTGGCTCGAAGATGAGCGGCGTTGCTTCGCTTGCGGGCATCAAGAGCGGCAAGGATTTGCAAATTGAAAAGATGACCAGCAATCTGCGCATGGCGCCGGAGGGTTTGAAGGCGGACAATTTCATCGCCGTTCTTCCTGGGGTCGCAAATCTTTCCGGCGGAGGCACAATCGACTCCAAAAACACTCTTGATTTCAAAATGGCCGCCACTCTGACGAGCGCACTCGGCGATGTTGCCAGCCCTGTTTCGAGTGTTGGCGGAATGCTTGGCAAAGCGACAGGCGGCGGTGGTAGCAACGGCTGCAAGAGTGGTACAACCGTGCCTTTCCAAATCCAGGGCACGACCGCGGATCCTAAATTCATTCCGGATGTCGGCGGCCTCGCCGCCGGCATGATGAAATCGCAGCTTGGCTGTGTTGGCGGCCTTGGCGCCACTAGCGCAAAGGGTGCGGCCGCGGCTCCAGCCGATACCGTAAAAAGTCTCGGTGGCCTTTTCAAGAAGAAGCCGCCACAGTAGGCATGTTGACAGCTGTGGATCTTGTCTTACGTTGTGTTGGATTAGTCCGTCAGTTCATTCATAGCGAAGCGCGATGATCGGATCGACACGCATCGCGCGGCGGGCTGGGATGTAGCACGCCAAAACGGCAACGCCCGTCAATATAAGCGATACGACGACGAACGTTGCCGGATCGTTGGTGCCGACTCCGTAGAGCAATTGCGAGAAGCTCGAGAGCAGTCGGGCGAGAATGAGCGCGGCGACAATGCCGATCGCGAGGCCGACAAGGGCCACGCGAAGACCTTGTCCTACTACCATGTGAAAAATATTTTGCTTTTCAGCGCCGAGGGCCATGCGAATCCCAATTTCGTGAACGCGCTGGGAGACCGAATAAGAAACCACACCATAGATTCCTACAGACGCTAGCAGCAAAGCCAAGCCCGCAAATGTCCCGAGCAAAATCATCGGAAAGCGCTGTGACGACATCGACTCCGACACAATTTGTTGCATCGTGTGAATGTCATAGACCGTTTCGTCGCTGCTCGCCCCGTAAACGGCCGATTTGATCGTTGGGAGCATCGTTGCAACATCTAGAGGAGTGCGAACGATAATCTTCCAGTCAGGATAGTTGAGCGGCACCCACTTGTCTGGATCCTGGTAGAGCGAAAAGTAGCTCTGCGCTCGGGTGTACGTGCCGGTTTCGCCCAATCCCCAATGGCTGACGTGGCCCACCACTCCGACAATCGGGCAGGGGCCTACAGGAGTGCTGTATCCGAAAGTAATTGTTTGGCCCACGGGATCTTTGTCAGGGAAATACTGTTGAGCAAAAACACTATCGATGACAGTGACGCATGCTGATTTGGTGGTGTCTTCGGGAGTAAAAAACCGGCCTCGGAGCAGCGGTATCTCCATCGTGCGGAGATAGTCAGGACCCGTGCCGAAGACCAGTGTGCGCGGCGCGTTCTGAACCGAATCGGGTTTTTGAGAGTTAATCCAGAAGGGCGCTTCGTCATCGCTGGGAGTCAAAGGAATGAGCATGGTAAAGTCCGCCGCTTGGACGCCGGGAATGGTTCGAATACGCTCAAGCAACTGCTGGAAGCCAGTGCGTATACCTGCGCCTGTCTTGGTGGCCGAAGGTGAGAGCCCTACTTTGAAAGTAATGAGGTGCTGTGTGTCGAAACCGGGATTAGTTTCCCATAAGTGGCGGATCGTGCGGAGCAGCAGACCGGCGCCTACCAATAACACCAGCGTCAAAGCCATCTGAACTATCAACAGACTGCTCTGGGCGCGATGATGGGCGCTCGTGGAACCACGACCTCCTTCCTTTAGCGAGGCTTGCAGATCAGCCTTTGAACTTTTTAGGGCGGGCGCGAGCCCAAAGAGAATTCCAACCGCGATCGAAACACCAAATGTAAACGACAGCACGGAAGCATTGACGCCCATGTTTTCGCTGCGCGGCAAGTTTCCTGTCATCACGGCGAGCAAGGGTCTGCCCCCCGAAATGGCAACGATCACGCCCAGCGCGCCACCAGCGAGCGAAAGAAGCACGCTTTCCGTCAGCAACTGCCGCACTACCCGAGAGCGACTCGCTCCGAGTGCCGAGCGGATCGCAAACTCCTCCGAGCGCGCCGCGGAACGCGCCATCCAGAGATTGGCAACATTCGCACAAGTGATCAGCAAAACCAGGCCGACGGCACCCAACAGCAACAGAAGCGTTCCGCGCACATCTCCAACGATCATTTGCTTAAGGGGCTCGATGTCTATTCCCAAGCCTCGATCCGCATCGGGATAGAGTTGATCCAGATGATCCTGTATCGCGCTCATTTCCGCTTGAGCCTCCGAGATGCTTACGCCGGGTTTTAGGCGGGCAATGGAAACCATTGCGTCATGGCTTCCGCGATCTTCGAGGAGCAGTAAATTGTGCTGGCCGAGCGGCAGATACACGTCAGAGTCGCCGATGAAATGAAACTCTGCCGGAAGGATACCCTCAATCGTGTAGTCAATTCCGCCCAAAGCTAAAGACCTGCCGAGCGCCTGAGGGTCGGCACCGAAGCGGCTCCTCCATAGACGATTGCTGATGATGACGACTGGCGCTCCGCCACGCTGGTCCTCTTGCGGGGAGAAATCTCGGCCGAGAGATGGCTTTACGCCAAGAGTGCCGAGAAAGCCCGAGGAGATTTCGTCCCCGGTAAGGTGCTCAGGTGTCCCCGGACCTGTCAGGTCAAACCCCTGTTGGAGCCTGACCACAGCCATTTGCTGGAACGAACGGGCACTGCGTTGCCAGTCCAAGAAGTTGGGATATGAGATGGTGTCTTGCGGAAAGCGCAGGTTGCTTTCCAACACCATTACGAGATGATCTGGCTGAAGGTAACTCAATGGTGCCAACACCACCGCCTCCACAACACTAAACATCGCAGTGTTCGCGCCGATACCGAGGGCGAGTGTGAGGATGACAACGGCCGTGAAACCCGGCGACTTACGCAGCATCCGGAAGGCAAAGCGAACATCAAGTAGAAGGTTTTCAATGGAGGACCAACGCCAGACGTCTCGGCAGTTGTGCTCGATGAGTGTCAGATTACCGAACGCGCGGCGGGCAGCGGAGGTGGCTTCTTTTCTGGACATGCCGCTGGCGACGAGGTCTTCGATCTTTTCTTCGAGATGCTCGCGGATTTCGTCGGAGAGATCACTGTAGAGGCGGCGGCGGGAGAAGAGTTGTTTTAGCCAGTTCATGATTTACTCCGCGCTAAAACTCGTTGAACAGCTTCGAGCTATCGCCAATACTGGTCACTCGTAGCGCAGCGCGACCATTGGATCTACTTTCATGGCGCGGCGTGCCGGAATGTAGCACGCCAAGAGCGCGATGGAGATCAGCAGCGCCGCGACGGCGGCAAATGTCAGCGGATCGTGGGCAGTTACCCCAAACAGCAGGCTCGTCATCAGGCGCGCTAAAACGAAGGCGGCGGCCACTCCGATACAAACACCGACCAGCGCCAGCTTTGCGCCCTGCTTTAGAACCATTCCGACCACATCTCCGCCCTGCGCGCCAAGCGCCAAACGAATTCCAATTTCGCGCTTCCGTTGCGAGACGGTGTAGGAAATCACGCCGTAGATACCGATGATGCCCAGCGCCAGCGCCATCGCGCCTGCGATCGCGAGCATTACCAGCGTGAAAGACGTCCGCGCCACGGACTTCCCGTAGACGTCCTCCATCGTTCGCACCGAAGCTACCGGCAAATTCGAATTCACGGACCACACCGCCTGCCGGACTTCATCCAAAAAACTTTGCGTGCCAGCGCGATCGCTGCGAATCACGAACGTAACTTCTCGAATCGGCTGCGCCGGTCCGCGCCCGTAGAGATTTTCGACCATGGGCGGCCAGTACACGATTTCCGTGGCCTTCTCTTGCACGCCCTTTTCGTGCACATCCTGGATCACGCCAATCACCTCGCGCCACGGCAGACCCGGGTCCTCTGTCAATCGTTTGCCAATTGCATTCTCCGGCGAGCCCCACTCTTCTCGCGCCAGATTCTCGGAGACCATAACCACCGGCCTGAGACCGTACACATCATCCCAGGCCAATTCGCGCCCGGCGATGAGCCGCGTACCGGCCGCGGCAAAGAAACCAGGCGAAACGTGCTTGTAAAAATGCAACGGCGGGATAATTCCTTCGGGATAGGTTTTGCCTTCAATAAAAATGGTGTCCCAATCGGAGTCGAAACCTTCCATTGGCATCTCGCTCGCGAACCCAGCCGACTTCACTCCCGGAATCGCGGATAGCTTGTCCAGGATTTGGCTCTGCGTTCTCGTCACGCGTTCCGACCCGGGGACAAGCAAATCCGGAATAGAAATCCTCACGAGCTGCAGATGCCGCGCATCCGTAAAGCCCGGATCAACCGCTCGCAGAGCCTCGAATGTGCGAATCATCAGACCCGCGCTCACCAGCAAAACGAGCGCCATCGCCACTTGTCCGACTACCAGCAAATTCCGCGCTCGGTGCCGCTCTCGGCTTACGCTGATGGTCCGTCCCGCACTGCGCAGTTCTAACGAAGCACGCGGCCCGGCATATTTAAGCGCCGGAACCAATCCAAATAGCAGTCCCGACAACACCGAGATCAAAAACGCAAATCCTAGCGTTCTGGCATCGATAAGAATTTCGTTCAACCGCGGCAAATTCGCCGGCCCAATCGCCGCAAGGAAACGCACGCCCGCGTAGGCCAGCCCAAGGCCAACGATTCCACCGAGCAGTCCCAGCATTACGCTTTCCACCAATAATCCACTGATGATGCGCTGTCGGCTGGCGCCAAGCGCGGCGCGCACCGCTAGTTCCTGTTGCCGCGACTCGACCCTTACGAGAAGGAGATTCGTCACGTTGGCGCAGGCGATCAGCATCACCAGGCCAATCGTTCCCATCACTACCCACAGCCCCTCGCTCACATTTCCCACGACTTCCTGCTTCAACGGCCGGAGCATCGGCGTAATTTTCCACGTTTCGTAAATATGCGGATTCGATCCCGGACCGTTCGAAAACGAGTTCATCCAGATCGGCAGCACGCTCGTCAAGTCCGCGTTGGCTTGAGCAATCGTTACTCCCGGCGTCAATCGCGCGATGCCATGAAACCCGAATCCCGCCAGAATCAATTTCCCGCGATCAAATTGAAACGGCCTGATCAAATCGAAGTCGGTATCGAGAAAGCGAAACCCTTGCGGCATCACGCCAATAATTTCCAGTGGCCGCGCATCGACCTGAATATTCCGCCCGATCGCTGAGCGGTCTCCGCCAAATCGGCGCTGCCAATACCCGTAGCTCAGCATCACCCGTGCTGGTCCGTTCGGCACCTGATCCGCCGCGGAGAACCATCTACCGACTTCCGGCGCGACATCCAACGCTTGCAGAACTCCGTCGCTCACGCCCACAACGCGCACTTGCTCCGGTTCGGCCAGTCCCGTAACGCTCGCCGTTCCCGGATCCCACACCCCTAACGACTGAAACGTCCTGTTGTTTTCCGCATACGCGAAATACATCGAAGGCGAGAGAAGCAGGCCATTCTCGAAATCGGCAAGCCCTGCTGCGCCTGGAGCAATCTGGTGCAGCGACACCAGTTCTTCCGCTTGCGGATAATGCAGCGGCTTTAGTAGCACGCTATTCACAACACTGAAGACCGCGGCGTTGGCGCCAATGCCAATCGCGATCGTCAATAAGCCGACGGTGGTGAACACAGGATTGTGCCGCAGCATTCGCAGCCCGTAGCGCACGTCCGCAAAAAAGTTCTCGAGTGACAGCCACCGCCAAACGTCTCGGCTGTCCTCTTCCATCAGGGTGACATTTCCAAATTCGCGTCGGGCAGTGGCGGTGGCTTCTTTTCTAAGCATGCCAGTGGCAATGAGTTCTTCGACCTTTTCATCGAGGTGCTGTTGCATCTCGTCGGAGAGATCGCTACAGAGGCGACGGCGCGAGAATAATTGCTTTAGCCAGTTCACGATTCACCTCGCGCCAGGACGCGCGTGATTCCTTCAAGCATTTTTTCGAAACTTGATACCTGGCGCTCGAGATGCTTGGCTCCTGCGGCGGTTAGTTTGTAAATGCGGACGCGGCGGTTCGTGGACGAAATGCCCCATTCAGCCTTGACCAGCTCTTCTTTCAGCAGACGCTGAAGAGCGGGGTAGAGCGAGCCTTCTTCGATTTGGAGAAGATCGTCGGAGGTTCGCTTGATGTGCTGCACGAGAGCGTAGCCGTGAAGAGGCTGGCGCTTGAGAGTTCGAAGAATCATCATCTCGAGCGCGCCGGGGAAGAGGTCGCGTTGTTCCGATTTTTTCACGATTGACTCCGAGCCATCCGAAGAGGCTATTTGATTCAATGCCTAGAGTAAAATAGTGTAGTTAGGCTGAGCCGTCAAGCACTTTCGAGAGCAAACGGAGTGTGTACACGGAAGCGGCGAAGTCGCTGACCAGCTATTCATATCGTAAAGCGACCATGGGATCGACGCGCATAGCGCGGCGCGCAGGAAGAAACGCTGCAATTCCGGCGATGAGAATCATCAAGCAAGTCGCCAAACCAATGCTCAGCGGATCCGTCGGCTTTACTCCCCAGATTGTCGCACGAATGAACCGCGCTGCCGGAACAACAGCGGCCAAGCCAAACACCAGGCCTACGCACACAACTCGCATCATTTCGCCAAGCAGCATGCGGAACACATCGCCTCGATCCGCGCCCAAAGCCAAACGAATTCCGATTTCGCGCGTTCTTTCCGCCGCCGCGTGGGATGTCACACCATAAACACCAATCATCGCCAGCAGCCCCACGAACACACCAAACGCCGTCGCAACCAGGGCCATGGCACGATTTCGATGGACGGAGGCGCTGAGCATGTTACTGAGCGGCTCGCATTTCAAAACGATCCGGGGATCGATTGTTCCCGCTGTCTCCACGAGACGTTTCGTTGTTTCGGCCAACGCGCCGGCAGTGCGAATCTGGTAGTTGCCTATCCCCAAGCATGAACTCCCACATTGGGAAACCGGTCGGGTCAAGATGGGAAGGGGAGGATCACTGGGGCGACGAAGTTGTATGTCTCCAGCGACGCCGACGACTTGGACCACATAATCGTGCCCTTCACCCTCACCGTCATTCTCACGAAATGTCAGCCCGACCGGATTGACTTTGCCGAACAGCACTCTGGCGAGGTCGGCACTGAGAATAGCCACTGGAACCGACGTGGCGGTATCCGCGTCATTAAAGTCACGGCCCGCTAGTACCGGAGTCTGCCAAGTTCGGAAAGAATCTGGCGAGCTGAAGCCGAGATAAGCGCCAGTTCTTCGCACGGACCCTCCTGGCCCGGGAACCACCAACTGGGCAAGCGTCGTCTTCGAAAAAGTGCGGCCCCATGACGCAGAAGAGACGCCAGGCAGAGACCGAAAGGCCCTCAGTAATTCCTCTCCGACAATTGCATCGCGCTGCGGGCTTTTGCCGGCACCCGGAAGGGTCGCCTGAGCCGTGAGTACGCCTTTGGCGTCATAGCCTGGATCCTGTGCCAAGAGGGCCTGCAGTGTGCGGACCAGCAAGCTCGCGCTGACGAGCAATGCGACGGACAAAGCGACCTGCACCACAACCAGGCCGGAATTCATGAACCGGTTTCTGCGCGCTCCAGTGGTCACGCCGTTGTTCATCGCCGAAGAAAGCGAAATTTGAGTCGCACCGAGCGCCGGTGCCAGCCCAAAGAGGAGGGCGCACCCCAAAGTGATACTCACGGCAAAGGCAGCTAACCTAGCGTCCCATGACAAATCCAGCAGGATCGGGTCGCTCGGGTACGAAAGCGCCCACAGCAACGCTTGAATCGCCCAACGCGCGACGATAAGCCCCATCGCGGCGCCGGCTACCGATAAAGCGGCACTCTCCGTCAACAGTTGCCGCACCAGGCGCCACGGCGTCGCGCCCAGAGCAAGACGAGTGGCGATTTCGCTTCGCCGTTTTGCGGCTCGCGCGAGGAGCAGATTACCCAGGTTCGCGCAGGCGATGATCAAGGCGACTGCGGCCATCGCCATCAAGAGCAGCATGATGTCCGTCGATTGCAGCCAGGTAGTGGACATACCGCTCGTTATGGAGAATGCGTCGAGAGATCCGTGTGGAACGGATTGCCCTCTGCTTCCGTTAGGGTTGGCCGGTAGGGCTTTAAATATCTCGGGAGCCACCACCTGCAATCCGGCATTGGCTTGGCTCACGCTGACTCCCGGCTTTAGCCGAGCCACGAAGCTCAGCTTCCAAGCAAGCGGATTGTCCAGGGACGGCATCTGCTTGCCATAGCGGATCGGATAGTCCCTATACGTTCTCTGCGCCTCGAGCGGCATGAAGATTTCAAGTATGCCGTTGGTTTCCACGCCGAAAAAAGACTTCGGGGCCACCCCAACAATCACGAATTCGTTTCCATTTATGCGGATCGCCCGGCCGAGAACGCTTGTCGATTCGTCATACCGCTGCCGCCACAATCTGTGACTAATCACGCATACCGGCGGCGCCCCAGGCATGTCATCCGGTGGTTGCAGGACCCTACCTAAAACGGCTGAGACGCCAAGCGTTGAGAAGTAATCGCCAGAAACATAGCCCCCATATACCTCCTCCTGTCCGTTTGAGTCCGCGATTAAGAAACGGGCGTCGGAGTAGTTGTAAGCGAGAACGCTAGAAAAGATATTCTGCCGATCCCGAAATGCTTTCCACTCCGCATACGAGTGCTCGTTGAGGCCCAAGCCTGAACCACGATCCAACTCGACCAACTCCTCCGGCCGCTCGACAGGCAACTTCCTGAGCGCCAGCGCATAAATCACCGAAAAGATCGCAATCGTCGCGCCAATTCCCAACGCGAGCGACAAAACGGACACCGCAGTGAACCCCGGAGATTTGCCCAGCATGCGTACTGCGAACCGAAGATCCTGAAGAAACGTTTCGAGCATCGGCAACCCCCTTCGTTCCCGATACGCTTCTTTGGTTTGTTCCACGCCACCGAGTTTCATATTGGCCTCGCGCCGGGCTTGTGCCGGCGACATGCCCGCGCGCAAGTTGTCTTCGATGTGCAGTTGAAGATGGCTCTCCATCTCAGCGGCCAATTCCCGATCCCGTCGCCGCTTCCCGAATACCCCGCCTATTCTGGAGAACCACGCCCGTAACCGCCTCATGGAAATCCTCCGCAATTCCGATACCGCCTACGACCGCTCTTCACCGGGCGTAAGAAAACGCGCGAGGATTGCGGTCGTCTGCTCCCATTCGCGCTCTTCTTTGTTCAACTGTTTCCGCCCCGCGCGCGTCAGCTTGTAATACTTCGCTTTGCGATTGTTGTCCGAGAAGCCCCATTCGGAGCTGATGTAGCCTTCCTGTTCGAGCTTCAATAACGCGGGGTACAGAGTCCCGTAATTCACGGCAAGAAGATCGCCGCTGGTCTGTTCGATGCGCCGCGCAATGCCATAGCCGTGCAGCGCGCCCATCGCTTGAAGCGTCTTCAGCACCATCAGAGCAAGAGTGCCCTGCCAAACATCCTTCTTGTCGCTCGCCTTATCGCCCATCGTTCTCCTTGTTCTTCAGAGGTTCACCAGGCTCCGCTCTGTTCCTATGGGATACCCATACCGAAGATGCCATAGGCCCTATGGGAAGACAATAGAAGAAACGAGGCTGGCCCGCTATTTGTTTCCAGTATTTTTAAGATTTTTTTGAGCCCCTCCGGATTTGTGCCCGCCCCTGGGCCGCGACTCCATTAAATCCCTACTCTCCTTGACTCCTCCGTAACTTCTGACTAGCCTCTTGCGTCTACTGAACATGCGGTCGGGGGTTCAGGTTCTAATCGTGTCCCTAAAAGGAGCTTGCATGCGTTCTGTCCTCGCGCGCCCGTGCGCGTTTGCACTCGCGTTAGCTGTAATTTTCTTCGCGCTTCTCGTTGCCGCGCCCCAAATGCGCGCGCAGGGCGGCGAGCCGCAATACTTCGCCATTCGCGGAGCCAAAATTGTTCCGGTTTCAGGGCCGCCGTTGGAAAACGCCACCGTGGTCATGGCGCGTGGCATCATCACTGCGATCGGTAAAGACGTTGCCATTCCTCCGGATGCCTGGATCATCGAAGGCAAGGGCCTCACCGTTTACCCCGGGTTGTTTGATTCGTTCACGGACGTGGGCTTGTCGGCAGCGGCTCCCGCTCCAGGCGGTGAGGGTGGCGGCGGCGGTCGCCGTGCTGCTCCAACGGGTGAAATCTCTCGCGGACCCGAAGACCGTCCATCGACCACGCCGTGGCGCAGCGCCGCCGACGAAGTCAGCCTGAGCGACAAGCGTATCGAAACCTGGCGCAATGGCGGATTTACCACGGTAGTCTCCGCGCCCAAGGGCGGCATGTTTCCCGGGCAGGCGGCGGTTCTCGATCTGGCCGGCGACCGCGCCAGCGAAATGGTGGTCAAAACGCCGGTAGCATTTCCAGTTTCCTTGCAACCGGGCGGCGGTTTCGGAAATTTCCCCGGCTCGCTGATGGGCGCCCTCGCGTATGTCCACCAAGTCTGGATTGACACGGACTGGAGCATGGCGGCGTTAGCCATTTACGAAAAGAATCCTCGAGGTGTCGCGCGGCCGCGTTACGACCGCACCGAAGCCGTACTCGGCGAGGCGATGGAGGACCACACGCTGGTGCTGATTCCCGCGAACAATTCGATACAGCTGCGGCGCGCCCTCGAGCTTGCCGATCGTTGGAACGTCGTCGGTGTTATCTACGGCGGGCAAATGGCCTACGAAGTCGCCGGCGAAATCGGCGCAAGTAAACGGAAAATGCCCGTGCTGGTCAATCTGAAGTGGCCGGAAGCGGAAAAAGACACGGACCCTGACGAAAAGCCATCGCTCCGTACGCTGCGATTCCGCGATAAGGCGCCGTCTTCTCCTGCGGCGCTTGCCAAAGCCGGCGTTTCGTTCGCGTTTTACTCCGGCGGAATCACCGCCCCCAAGGACATCCTCAAAGCCGCGAAGAAATCAATCGACGCCGGACTCGCGCCCGATGCCGCGTTGCGTGCGATGACGCTCACGCCCGCGGAAATTTTCGGAGTCGCCGACAGGACCGGATCCATTGAGGTCGGCAAGATTGGCAATCTGGTTGTGACAGACGGCGATCTCTTTGCCGAGAAGACCAAAATCAAAATGGTTTTCGTGGATGGCAAAAGATTCGAGACGCACGAGCCGGAAAAACCAAAGGATCCTCCCAAAGGAACCATGGCCGGCAAGTGGAAACTCACGTACACCACGCCCGAGGGACCGGAAGAATCCACTCTTGATCTTGATATGGCCAGCGACGGCACTCTCTCAGGCACGACCAGCAGCAAGCGCGGCACTACCAGCATCATCAGCGGCTACTTGAGCGTCGACAAATTCAGCTTCACCATCAACATTCCCATCGAAGGAAATCCGACCGACGTGGTCTTCTCCGGCACGCTGGACGGCAGCACGTTGAAAGGCACGATTGACGTTATGGGCTACTCGATCGAGTTCACCGGCACAAAACCCTCGGCGCAAGCCGCGGCAATTCCCCAATCTGACATCCAGAGCTCAATGAGCATTGAATCATCCGTCGCTGGGGGTGCACTGTGAGGATTCCATCGATGCTCGTTAAAAATCGTTCCCGGATCGCTATGGCCTGTGCTCTCTGTTTCTTCGCGCTTCCCCTTGTCACTCTTGCGGCCACTCCGCCTGACGCACCCCCGGTGATCCTGATTCAGAACGCCACAATCCTCACCGTTTCCCACGGAATCATCGAGCACGGCTCCATCCTTATTAAGGATGGCAAAATCGCGGAAGTCGGGACGTCCGTCAAAGCGCCGAAAGATGCCCAGGTGATTGATGCGGCTGGACAGTACGTTATGCCCGGCATTATCGATTGCCACTCGCACATCGCCGTCGACGGCAGCGTGAACGAAGGCAGCGTCTCCGTCTCCTCGATCGTAAACATCGCCGACGTCCTCAATCCGGATGACGTCGATATCTATCGCGACCTCGCCGGTGGCGTAACCATCGCCAACGTTCTGCACGGTTCCGCAAACGCCATCGGCGGCCAAACCGTAGTCATCAAACTCCGCTGGGGTCTGCCCGCTTCTAAGCTTCCGTTCGAAGGCGCGGTTCCCGGCATCAAGTTCGCGCTCGGCGAAAATCCCAAGCGCTCCAACTTCAGCATCCCCGGCACAACGCCGCGCTATCCAACTACGCGCATGGGCGTAGAAGAAACGATTCGCACAGCGTTTGTCGAGGCTCGCGAATACAAGAAGACGTGGGAGGACTACGACAAGCGCGTCGCTGCCGGCGACAAAAACGCAATTCCGCCGCGCCGCGACCTACGGCTCGATCCGCTCGTCGAAGTTCTTGAAGGCAAGCGCTACGTCCACGCGCATTGCTATCGCGAAGACGAAATCCTGATGCTGCTTCGCGTCGCCAAGGAATTCGGCTTCAAGATTCGCACCCTTCAGCATGTCCTTGAAGGTTACAAAGTAGCCGACGAAATTGCCGCCGCAGGGACAGGTGCTTCCACGTTTTCCGATTGGTGGGCCTACAAAGTGGAAGCCTACGATGCGATTCCGTACAACGCAGCGATCATGACGCGCCGCGGCGTAGTCGTCTCCATCAACTCCGACGACGCCGAAGAAGCAACGCACCTCAATCAGGAAGCCGCAAAGACCATGAAGTATGGCGGCCTCACCCATGACGAAGCGCTCAAGCTCGTCACGATAAATCCCGCAATACAGCTCGGCATAGACAAGCGCGTCGGCTCGATCGACGTTGGCAAGGACGCCGACCTGGTGATCTACAATCACGATCCACTCAGCGCCTACGCCGTCGTCCAACAAACGCTGATCGACGGCCGTGTGTACTTTGACCGCAAGCGCGATATCGCTGACCGCGCGTCCCTCGAAAAAGAAAAGAAAGCGCTGATGGAAAAGGAAAAGAAGGCAGGAGAGAAAAAGCCGGACGCAACCATTGAAATTGGCAAAAAGCCCGGTGCCAAACCAGACGAAAAGAAAACAGAAGAGAAGCCCAAGCCGCCGCAAACGGACGCCGTTTCCGGAGGTGCGCTGTGAAGAGCATTAACATGATTCTGCGCTCCGCGACACTGGCGGCAGCGGTTTGCACTTTATCTCTGGGCGTCTCCGCGCAAACGCAACCGCCGTCCACCATCGCTCTAACTCACGCAAAAATCTTCACGCTGGCCGGCGCGCCCATCGAGAATGGCACGCTGCTCATTCGCGACGGCAAAATCGCCGCCGTCGGCGCAAACGTCGAAGTTCCTGCCGGCGCCCAAGTCATCGACGCCAAAGGCCTGCAAATTTATCCCGGCCTTTTCGATCCCATCACGCAAATGGGCATGAGCGAAATTTCCGCGGTAAACGCCACGGTCGATACCACCGAAACGGGCGCTTACAACCCGGACGTGGTGGCTGCGACAGCCGTCTTTCCGTCCAGCGAACACATCCCCGTGACGCGCGCCTCGGGCATTACCGAAGTCCTCGCCGTGCCGGATAGCGGCGGCTTTGACTCCGGCAGCTCGCGAGGCGTCATCGGCGGCCAAGCCTCCGCGATCAATCTCGCTGGCTGGACAATCAACGAAATGCTTATCAAGAGAAGCGTCGCCATGGTCATCTCCTGGCCCACGATTGAGACGCGCTCCTTCGATTTCGCCACGTTCTCGCGAAAAGAAAAACCGTTCACCGAAGCCAAACAAGACTACGACAAACAAGTCAACGAGTTGACCGAATATCTCGATCGCGCCCGCCACTATGCACAAGCCATGGGTCACGGTGGCCCCGCGGATTATCAACGCGACCTCAAACTCGAAGCGATGGCTCCGGTCATCCGCGGACAGTTGCCTGTGCTGGTCTTCGCCGACCGCGCGCGCGATATCCGCAACGCCATCGAATTTTGCGACAAGCAAAAACTGAAGATGGTTCTGGCCGGCGGCGCGGAAGCCTACAAAGTGAAGGATCTTCTGCGCTCCAAGAGCGTCCCCGTAATTCTGCGGCCGACCCTAAGCCTTCCGATTGATGAAGACGACGCCTACGATCGTCTCCTATCCCAACCCGCCGAGCTCTCCGCCGCCGGCGTGAAGTTCGCGCTCGGCAGCTTTGACAATTCCTTCGCGCGCCGCCTCGGCCAGCAAGCCGCAAACGCTGTTGCGTATGGCTTGCCCTACGACGAAGCTCTGAAAGCCGTCACCATCTACCCAGCCGAGATTTTTGGCGTTGCCGACCAGGTCGGCACACTCGAAACCGGAAAGCTCGCCAACATCATCGTCACCAACGGCGACCCCCTCGAAATAACGACCGACGTCAAATTCCTCTTCATCAAAGGGCAGCAGACCTCGATGGACAACCGTCACCAGCGCCTCTACGAAAAGTATCTAAACCGGCCAAAAGCCTCTGCCGCCAACTGAAACGCGCGCGCATCATCGCTGATGCTTGTTTCGCCCCTTGTAGGGGAGGGACTTGCCCCTCCCTTGCCACCCATCCCCACGATCCCGGCCTTTCCAATTCCCTGATAACTCTTCCCCAAAACTCGCGTCTGAAAACTAAGATATAGTCATGCGCCAGGAGAAACCATGTCGAGACTGTTCCAGGACATTCGCTTCGCCTTCCGGCTCCTCGCAAAGAGCCCGGGCTTCACAGCGATCGCCATTCTCACTCTCGCGCTTGGCATCGGTGCGAACACCGCCATCTTCAGCGTCGTAAACGGCGTACTCCTCCGCCCGCTGCCATTTCGCGACCCAACTCGCCTCGTTCTGATCGCCGAGAAAAGTCCTTTCCCCGTGGTCAGCACCTCCTTCGAGAACTTCAGCGACTGGCGCGACCAATCCTCCTCTTTCGAGGGGATGCAAGCCGTCCGTTCCGGCGCTATCACGCTCACCGGAGCCGGCGAACCCGAGCGCCTGAACGTTCAAATGACCACGGCCGGCCTTTTCTCCATGCTCGGCATCAACGCCCAGGTCGGCCGCACCTTCCTCCCAGAAGAGGATCGCGCCGGCGGCACACCGGTCGTCCTTCTCAGCTACGGTCTTTGGCAGCGGCGCTTCGGCGGTTCCACGGAAATCCTCGGTAAACCTATCAATCTCGATACGCGCCCCTATACCGTCGTCGGCGTTCTTCCCGCGGGTTTCCAGGTTTTCCAGTCCGTTGACGTTTTTCTTCCCTTTGCTCCGTGGGCCGCCACGCTGCCGCAAGATCGCAACTGGCATCCCGGCATTCTCGCTCTCGGCCGTCTCAAACCCGGCGTCTCCAAAGAGCAAGCCAACACCGAAATGATCGGAGTCACCAAGCGCCTCGAGCAGCAATACCCTCTTTATAACACCGGCACCAGCGCCAGCGTCATTGGCCTCCAGGATCAGATTGTGCAGAACTCGCGCCCCGCGCTTCTGCTTTTGCTCGGAGCTGTTAGTTTTGTTTTGCTCATCGCTTGCGTCAACGTCGCGAATCTCTTACTCGCGCGCTCAGCCTCGCGCGGCAGGGAAGTCGCCATTCGCACCGCTCTGGGTGCTGGCCGCGGCCGCGTTATCCGCCAGCTTTTGACCGAAAGCGTCATGCTCTCGCTAGCGGGAGGCACTCTCGGCATATTTATCGCATGGGCTTCGATCGGCCCTCTTCTGAGAATCGCCTCTGGCAGTGTCCCGCAAGGCGCTCCTATCGGTCTCGATACCGGCGTGCTCGCCTTCACGGCCGCAGTCGCGCTGCTTACCGGTTTGCTCTTCGGCATTGTTCCCGCGCTGCGCACCGCCAAGCTGGACTTGCGCGAAGCTCTCAACGAAGGCACGCGCGGCTCGACTTCCGGTCCGGGCCAGCATCGTCTTCGCGGCGCGCTAGTTGCCATGGAAATCGCGCTGGCGCTCTTGCTTCTCGTCGGTTCTGGCTTGCTCTTGCGCAGTTTTTCCCGGCTCCAGGAAGTCCCTCCAGGTTTTCAGCCTGATCATCTTTTCGTCGCCGATATTCCTCTTTCGCTCACCGCCTACGCCAAACCCGAAGACCGCTACCAATTCTTCGACCGCCTGGTCGAACGCGCCAGAACGCTTCCCGGCGTTCGCTCCGCAGCTGCGGCCTCGTTTCTTCCCGTAAGCGGCGGAGGCAGCATCATTCACTTCAATATCACCGGCCATCCGCCCAAATCTCCCAAAGAGTTCATCGCCGCCGGCTACCGCACTATCACGCCCAACTATCTCGAAACGCTTGGCGTCCCGCTTCTGCAAGGCCGGCTCTTCACACAGGCCGACAATGACCACTCGCCCGCGGTGGTCGTCATCAACAAGACGATGGTCAACACTTTTTTCCCAAATGAAAATCCCATCGGCAAGCGTCTCCAACTCGGAGCAACAGCCGAGCAAGATGTCCCAACGATGGAAATCGTCGGCGTCGTCGGCGATGTTCTCCCCGGCCTCGGCATCGATCCGCAATCGGAAATGTACTTGCCCTACCGCCAGGCGGATTTGGTCCTCCCGGTCTTTCAACTTTCCGTCGTGATGCGCACCGCCGGCGATCCTTCACTCCAAACAGCAGCGCTTCGGAGCGCGCTCGCGGAGATCGACCCCAATCAACCGCTCGTAAAAGTACGCACGATGGAGCAAAACATGGCCACCACGGTAGCGCAGCCGCGTTTCCGCGCATGGCTAATCGGTATCTTCGCCATGCTAGCTCTGGTCCTATCAGGCGTCGGCGTCTACGGCGTGATGTCCTACACCGTGACGCAGCGCACCAGCGAAATCGGCGTCCGCGTCACAATGGGCGCCCAACCGGGTGACGTATTTCGCATCATCGTCGGCGAAGCTTTTCGGCTCGCACTGGTAGGAGTTGGAGTTGGTCTGGTCGCCGCACTTGCACTGACACGCCTCCTCCGAACTTTCCTCTTCGGAATCAGCGCCTACGATCCCATCACCTTTATTGGCGTGTCCGTTCTCCTGACGATCGTCGCCATCGCCGCCTCCTATTTCCCAGCCCGCCGCGCCACCCAAGTTGACCCGTTAGTCGCCCTGCGCTACGAATAGCCCCATGGAGTGCGGCAGCTCTGCTGCCGCTTTTCCTGTCCCCGACATTTGTAGTGGCGCAGCATGCTGCGCCCCCATGTATATTTTCGCCCGCGGTCGTAATTTTCCGCATCCAACCACGTCTACAAGTAAGAGAGGTTCCTATGCGCCACCCGACAAGAGCCATACTGCTGGCGCTTTCGCTCGCCTGCCCGCTTTTTTGCGCCCGAGCCCAAGACCCCGCCAAGATCGTCTCCGACTACGTCAAAGCCGCTGGCGGCAGCAAAACCCTCTCCAAAATTCAGACGATGATGCTGGAAGGCACGTTCACGAACACCACAGACGGAAAGCCAGGCACATACACCTTCGATACGAAACTGCCGAACCGCTACTACTCAGAACTGGTGGTAGGCGACAAAAACGTCATCGAAGCCTACAACGGCAAATCCGCCTGGCACCAGAGCACAGCCGGAGACCCCGGCACGCTCCTCGGCCAGGAAGGACTTCAACTCGAAGCCGCATCCAGTTATTACAACTCACGTTTCTTGAATCTGAAGAAAAACAAATTGGCGCTGGGGTTTGTAGGTCACGCGCAGGTTCGCGGAAAAGACGCACTGCAAATCGAAGTCACCGCACCGACCGGCGTCAAACGCCAGGTTTTCTTTGATCCCCAAACGCACCTCGTCGTAAAGGAAAGCGGCGCTCTCGGCGGCGTAACCGAAGAGATTTATTATGACGACTACCGCGCCGTGGACCGCGTGATGGTGCCCTACAAGATCGAACTTCATCGCGGCAGCGAAGTCTACGCCGTCGATGTCACCCGCGTGGCGATCAACGGGACAGTCGGCGAACGCGTATTCGACTTTCCTATAAAATCGCAAGTCAAGCTCCCCGATTTGAAGGCCTTGTTCAAGGAAATCGACGACAACCAAAAAGCCATCGACAAACTGAAAGAAAACTACGCCGGAACGCGCGTCGAGGAAGAAACCGACTTTGAAAAAGATGGCCAGGTCAAAAAGACCGAAGTTACGGAATATACTTTCTTCTATCTAAATGGCGACGAAGTCTCCACACTCGTCAAAAAAGACAACAAGCCGCTCAGCGACGAAGAACAAAAGAAAGAAAACGAGAAGACCCAAAAAGAAATCACCGAAATCCAGAAACGCGAAACCCAAAAAGAAGCCAAGGACGAAAAAGCCAAGGAAGAAGGAAAGAAAGATAAGGACGATGATGACGTCGGCATCGAAATCTTCTTGAGGACTTGCCAGTTTGTGAATCCGCGGCGCGAGCGCTTCCACGGGCAAGATGTCCTGGTCTTCGATTTCGAGCCCAATCCGGAATACAAACCGCGCAACATCGTGGAAAAGATTGTTCAGAAACTCGCCGGCGTGATCTGGATCGACGAAAAAGCGCACGATGTCGCGCGGCTCGAAGCGTATTTTGTGGGTGACTTCCGATTTGCCGGCGGTTTGCTCGCCAATCTGCAGAAGGGAACCAGCTTCATTTTCGAGCAAGCCTACCTAAACAACGAAATATGGCTGCCCACGTACGAGGAAGCGCATGTCGGCGTCCGCGTGCTCCTCGTAAAGGGACTAAAGGTAAACGCCATCACCCGTTACTCCGACTACAAACGCTTCAATGTCGAAACCCTTTCCACCGTTGCGAAACCAAAAAATGCCGGAGAGCCGGTCGCTGATAAGCCAGATAAATAACTGGCCGTCGCAAAACTCCCTGCCCACAAGGCCAGTTGGCACCGCCGCAGCGCAAAACTATAATTCGAACAGGTAGTTCCCCGTCATTTGGAGTGCGGCAGTTCGTCTGCCGCTTTTCGATTTTTGCGGCCTGGATTCGTCTATCCAACAAACTCGCAGGCCCCCTTGTACGCGTCCCAATGGCCGATCCATTCCCCAAATCTACCCGGTTATGGTTAACCCCCAAACCGCTTAGAATCAACACTTGCAAGGGTGTCCGCAAGTGGTTGATTATAAAAACTTTGTTGGAAAGTTAAGTTCTTTAGAATCCGCGTTTACAGAAAACAGGGGGGGAGACGTCGGACAGCAGGCGCGCCGCCGACAAGTCGCTCCTGGCGTATCCGTTTACCGAGTCCGCGCGCCCTTAATGTTAGGATGTCTCCGAATTCGAGGGACTTACATGCGCCATACTCTCGCTCCCGCTCTATTCTTGACCACTGCACTCGCGATTTTCTCTGCCTCAACCGCTTCAGCACGGCAGTCGGCACAATCTGCAACACCGCCAACCGCGCCGCTCCGTGTCGGCATCGCCGGGCTCGTTCACGGTCACGTCGGCGGTTTTCTTCAGCAGAATCAGCACCGCCCGGACATCCAAATCGTCGGTGTCGCCGAAGCAGACACTAAGCTCGCTGCGTTCTACGAATCAAAGTTCTCGTTACCGCACAACATCTTCTTCGCTAGCGTCGATGAAATGATCGAGAAGACTAAGCCGCAAGCCGTCCTCGCCTTCACAAATACATTCGATCATCGAAGCGTAGTAGAAGCCTGCGCCCGTCATGGCGTACCCGTAATGATGGAGAAGCCATTAGCCGTAAGCCTCGAAGACGCCCTCTCCATGCAGGCTGCCGCTCAACGCGCGAAAATCCAGGTCCTCGTAAACTACGAAACCACCTGGTACCGCAGCAATCGTGCCGCCTACGATCTTGTCCACGAAAACGCCATCGGCGAAATCCGAAAAGTTGTGGTCCACGACGGTCATTCCGGGCCGAAAGAAATCAACGTCGAACCCTGGTTCCTCAACTGGCTCACCGATCCAAAACTAAACGGCGCGGGAGCGCTCTTCGACTTCGGCTGTTATGGCGCCGATCTCATGACCTGGCTCATGGACAATCGTCGGCCCAACACCGTCACCTCCGTAACGCAACAAATCAAGCCGGACATTTATTCGCGCGTGGACGACGAAGCCACGATTATCCTTTCGTATCCCAAGGCTCAAGCGATTTTGCAGGCTTCCTGGAACTGGCCGTTCGACCGCAAAGACATGGAAGTCTACGGCCAGACCGGTTACGCCATCACGGTGAAGCGCGACTCCGTCCGCGTCCGCCTGGCAAAGCAGGACGAAAAGCTTATTGATGCGAAGCCGCTCGATCCGCAAGAAAGTGATTCCATGAATTATCTAAGAGCTGTCGTTTTGGATGGAATGCAACCGCGGGGACTTTCTTCGCTAGAAACCAACCTAATCGTCACAGAAATTTTGGATGCCGCGCGCCAATCCGCTGCGACGGGCAAGACGATTCACTTGGCGGACAAACAATGAACGAGCGATTTGGAGTGCGGCAGCTCTGCTGCCGCTTTTCTCGCCGCGCCTCACCCTTTGTAGGGGCACGATTCATCGTGCCCTCTTTGCACTAGGCTCAGACTATCTACTTGGCGTGAACAGGACTGTCAAGAACATCGCGCACTTTTTGCACAAGCGCCCCTGGCGTAAAGGGCTTCTGCAAAAACGAAAGCCCAGCCTCCAGCACGCCACCCTGCGCCAAAACGTTATCCGTGTAACCCGACATATAGAGCACGCGCGTTCCAGGATGACGCGCGGTAATCCGCTGAGCCAGCTCGCGTCCGCTTGTCCCCGGCATAATAATGTCCGTCAACAAGAGATGAATTTTCGCGCCGTGCTTCTCGGCGTATTGCTCCGCTTCCTTCGTACTCTGCGCGGCCACCACGGCATATCCCTTGGCGGAAAGAATTCTGCTAGCCAGCTCGCGCACAGCTTCTTCGTCTTCCACCAGCAAAATCGTCTCGCTACCCTTACCTGCCGCGGGAAGTTCCACTACTTCCGGCTTTGGTTCCACTTGTGCTGCGACCCGTGGCAGATACACCTTGAACGTGCTTCCTTTGCCCGGCTCGCTGTACACCCAGATATATCCGCCGCTCTGCTTCACGATGCCATAAACGGTGGACAGCCCTAGTCCCGTTCCTTGCCCGCTTCCCTTGGTCGTGTAGAACGGCTCGAAAATATGCGCCACAGTCTCGGGGCTCATGCCGATACCGCTGTCCGAAACGGCCAACATCACATAGGAGCCCGGCCGGACGGAGACATGATCGCGCGCGTACGTCGAATCCAACTCCACGTTCAGAGTTTCCACCGTCAGCCGCCCGCCCTTCGGCATGGCGTCACGCGCGTTCACCACGAGATTCATGATCACTTGTTCGATTTGCGCGGGATCCGCTTTCACATGGCCAACGTTTGCGCCGCACTGCGTCTTCATCTCAATGTGTTCCCCCATCAGCCGGCCCAGCAGCTTGTCCAAACCCAGCACTATGGCGTTCAGGTCGATTATCTTGGGCTGCAAGACTTGTCTTCGACTGAAAGCCAGCAATTGGCGAATCAGCGTGGAAGCACGCTCGGCTGCATTCTCAATTTGCTGGATGTCCGACCGCAAATCCGGTTGCATCGCCGGTGCGCTGCTCCGCCAGCTCTGCATAGCCCTTGATGATGGTTAAAAGATTGTTGAAGTCATGCGCGATGCCGCCAGCCAGCCGCCCCACAGCTTCCATTCTTCGCGACTGCTGCAACTGATTCTCCAGCAGCTTTCGCTCCGTGATGTCGACGATGATCCCTTCCATCACCGGGTGACTGTTGCTCCCCGAAACCACCACGGCCGTGTCACTTACCCAGATGACGGAGCCATCCTTGCGCACGATCCGGTATTCCGCCTGGAAACGCTCACCGCGCAAACTCGCTTCTTCGGCGGCCTCGATAACGGCGTGATCTTCCTGAGGAATGTGACGCATCCAGTCGCGAGAGTTGGCCAGCCATTCGTCCTGCGAGTAGCCTGTGATTGCCTCGACTTGCGGGCTGATGTAGTGCCACTGGCCTTTGATTCCCAGTTCCGCGATGTAACTGATCGCCGCGACCTGCTCGACAAGCGTGCGGTATTTGTTTTCAGCATCGGCGCGCGCTTTTTCGGCTTCCTTTCGGGCGCTGATGTCGTGGCCGATGCACGCGGTAACGCCATTGGCAAGCGAAGTGATTGCCATCTCGACGGGAATCATGGTTCCGTCCCGCCGCCGAAGGTTGATTTGCCCGGACCATTTACCCTCCGGCCCGAGGGATTTCCGAACCTGCTCCTCGAGCACGGTGATGTCGCGCGGGTCGTAAATCTGCCGCCAATTTACGCCCAACATGGTCTCCGGACTCTCGTGGCCCATCATCCGAGCGAACGCGGCATTGACGTAAATGTGTTTTCCGTCTTCGCCCAGTATGGAAATTCCGTCCGCCGCGGCGTCCATGGCCAGCGCCTGCCGCCGCACTGTCTCCGCGGTTTTTGCTTCGCGGTATGCGCTAATGCCGATTCGCGCGGCGAAACAAAGGATGGAAACGCCGAGGAGTGAAAAGCGAAGAATGCGCCATTCGGAAGGGAATTGCGCCACCTGCACCAGCACGATCAGTGGCGCCAGTACAAAAATGGCGTTCTTCAACACTACGCCGCTGAACGTTTTCCGGCCAGCGGGCAGGGCGGCATCGGGGGCCGGCGAAGGCCGCCAGCCTGCGGCCCAGAAAGCTGCCCAAAGAAACGGCAGAGTGTAGCAGAGGTCAACGAGCGTTCCTGTCAGCGCAGCCTTCAGGGAATGCAGATATGCGGACAAAGCGGAACTGGCCGTAAAGATGAAAAAATATAGCGCAAAACCCGCATACAATTTGCGAATGAGCAGAGTCCGCGCCCGGAGGGCTTGAATGCAAGCCAACGCGAGGATGACGGTCTCTTCGCCAAACTGCATCCAAAGCTGACGGACATAACTGCTTTGCTGCTGAAACTGCGGCGAAGGCAAAAAGTTAAGACCAAGAAAGACAAAAAAGAAAACAATCACGATCTGGATGAAATCCAGAAGGAATTCGGGTTCGAAACACTCCGAGTCCTTGTCCTGATCGAGAAACAACACCATCGCAAAGAAAATCCCATTGAAACTGAAGAAGAACCGCACCGCGGACCGAGGCGTGGGAATGGTGTGCAGCACGAGTTCGTAGTACATCCAGCCGAGGTTCGCCAATCCCCAAGCGGCCATGCCGCAGGCCACCAGTGCCCAGAACGGACGAGCCATGCCCCGCGCGCGCCGCGACGCTCCAAAACACATAACCGCCGCAATAGCGCTGGCCGAAACCTGAAGGAGATTTGCGATGAGAGTGCCTGCGGGAGACACCCCGAGAATCAAGGCTTGCGCAATATGAGCGCCGACAAGTGTGGCTGCAAGAATGAGGAGCTTTCGGGGCATTCCTGCTCGTTCTCTTTCAGATGTGAAGATGGATAGTGCTAAGGGGTCAGTTTAACTGAAAATTGTAGACGGAATCTGCGTCGTTGTCGGGTACGTGTCTTGGCATGCACCGGGCCAAATGGCCCCTGGAATCGGAAGTGGGCCGGCTTCCGGTCACGGATGAGAGCTCAACTGGTCGCCATGGGACCATTCTCAACACGCTTTCGCGAGTAGTCTGCGGAGTGTATAAAATGGGACAGTCTTACGGTTGGCTTTGGCTCAGCCTAACTGCTGGTTAGTAGTCATATAGGCGCCCCCGCCAAAGGATTTTGCCATGAACGAACCCACTTCTCAGGCTTCGATCCCTAATTGTCCCCATTGTGGTGGCAGGAAATTCTTTCGTTCGAGAAGAAGCGGACTCAAAGATTGGTTCTTTCACCATGTGTTGTTTCAAAACCCTTATCGCTGCGCGGACTGCGATGGGCGGTTCTTTCGCTCCCACCACCGCCATCATCGCAGGGACCAACTGCACCACCATCGTGTCTGAGCCCTAACCGCACCCGACTAGTCGGCGAACTGGGCACTGAGACGCGGTTCGATTTCACTTCTCCGATAACGGGGCAATCAGGACTTGGGGACTGTATTGGTCCTCGGCAACGAACCGCCGCGAGCTTGGCAGTTGTCTACGTTTTAAGGAAGCCTACTTCGTTCCCAATATAATCGGTTCAGTCTCTACCAGTTTCAGGGACTTCACCATACCCTGGGTTTCGGTTTTATATTTCTTGAAGTGAGAAGTCTGCAAATGCGATTCATATGACGCCTGATTCGCGTAGGTCTCGAAAATTCGGATCTGCGTCGGGTTACCCTTGACCGCGACAGCGCTCAGTGTAAGAACTCCCGGCTCTACACGTATCGAAGTACTGATCTCCTCTCGTAGAGCATTCGTGTACGCAGAAAGCTGATTCGGGTCGATCTCCAGTTCCGCAATTCGTACCAGACGTTGTTCCATTTTCCCCTCACAAGAGACACTTTTAGCCCCAACGAGAATCGTCGTCATCGTTACGAACACGCACAGGAGCCTCAATCGTTTTGCCATCGCAGCACCTCCCTAAGCTAAAGTTCCGGTGTATAGCGTATTTTTCGTCCGACATCCACACTTCTGATGAGTCGTCAAACCGGACAAATGGGTACTGGGACCCATCTGGGCGGTACGCGCGTTAAAAGTCACAATATTCAGGGCTTGAACTCGAAGTTGTTTCGCTGGGGAGCGCACCGCCGCTTGACACCCACTTCATATCGGTCTCTAATCAGCCGCATTTCTATTCGCCAGCTTAGGTAATTCGGTTAGGGGCACATTTGGAAGAGTGAACCGAGTCTTACAGGAGATCTCGTGAAGATTCGCCTCAGCGTCTTGCCGTTCCTTGTCGGCTTACTGGTCTTCTCCATGGGAGGCTGTAAGAAAACCCCTCCCACGACGGCCGACGCCACGGGAGCCGATTGGGCAATGTACGGCAGGACCAACGACGAGCAACGCTTCAGTCCTTTGAGCCAGATCAACGAGCAGAATATTGGCCAGCTCGGGTTGCTGTGGGATCGCGAGCTCGGCACAACGCGGGGCTTGGAAGCAACGCCACTAGTCTCGAATGGCGTGATTTTTACGACCGGAGAATGGAGCGTTGCATACGCACTGGACGCAAAAACCGGTGAGGTCCTTTGGACCTTCGATCCCCAGGTGCCTCGCGCAAACGTTCGCACAATCTGTTGCGACGTTGTCAATCGCGGAGTGGCCCTCTACAACGATAAGGTTTATCTCGGCACCCTCGACGGGCGCCTAATCGCCCTGGATGCCAAGTCCGGTAAACCAGTCTGGGATGTCATCACGGTTGACCAATCCAAGCCTTATGCGATTACTGGCGCTCCGCGAATCGCCAAAGGAATGGTCCTCATCGGCAACGCCGGGTCAGAATTTGGCGTGCGCGGTTATATCTCCGCTTACGATGCCGAGAACGGCAAGCTCCTCTGGCGTACCTTTACCGTTCCCGGCGATCCTGCCAAAGGCTTCGAGTCCAAGGCCATGGAGACCGCCGCGAAAACCTGGCACGGCCCGTGGTGGGTTGCGGGTGGCGGAGGTACGCCGTGGGACTCCATCGTGTACGACCCTAACCTCGATTTGGTGTACACCGGCACCGGAAACGGAATCGCCTGGTTCCGCGATCTCCGCAGCCCCGGCGGTGGCGACAACTTGTACCTCGCTTCCATCCTGGCGCTGCGCGCGAGCGACGGGGAGCTGGTTTGGCACTATCAGGTTACGCCCGGAGATAACTGGGATTACGACGCCACCCAACCCTTGATGCTCGCGGATCTCACCATCGCTGGGAAATCGCGCAAAGTGATCATGCAAGCCTCGAAGAACGGTTTCTTCTACGTGCTTGATCGCCAGACCGGCCAGTTCATCTCCGCAAAAGCGTTCGTGAATGGCATTACTTGGGCCACGGGTATCAATCCTGAAACTGGGCGCCCGCAGGAATCGGCGAGCGCTCACGATGGCTGGCAGGCCGTACTTGTTTCCCCAGCGCCCGGCGGCGGACATAACTGGTACCCCATGGCGTTTCATCCCGTCACTGGCCTGGTTTACATCCCAGCAAGAGAAAACTCGGTCTTCCTCAGTGCCCCGGACAAAAACTGGAAGTCGAACCCGAAGCTTTGGAATCGCGGTGAGGATGCGGCCTACGATGGACCTGTCATGCAAAAAGCGCTCGCTTCTCCGCCCATGACTGGCCATCTAGTCGCCTGGAATCCGATCGAGCAGCATGAAGTGTGGCGCGCCGATCTTCCCCTGGTGGAAAGTGGCGGCGTATTGGCGACTGGGGGCAACCTCGTTTTTCAAGGCAGATCAGACGGAATCCTCTGCGCCTATCGCGCCACAGATGGCAAGAAGCTTTGGGAATTCGACACTGGGACGGGCATCATGGCTCCGCCAGTCACCTACCTTCTCGATGGAGTTCAGTACGTGACGCTGATGGTGGGCTGGGGAGGAGCCGCGGGACTTGTCAATCCCCCCGGCAGCGGCCCGGTGAAGAGGGGTTTTGGCCGTGTACTCACTTTTTCCATCGGAGCAAACACAAAACTGGTAGTTCCGCCGTTCGGGCATATGGACCCGCCGTCGCCCGCGATCCAAATGAAAGCTACGCCCGCTGCCATCCACGAAGGCGCAGGCCTATACATGCGTTACTGCTTCTACTGTCACGGAGTCGGTGTCATCTCCGGTTCCAGTCTGCCTGACCTTCGGTATGCCACCGCGGAGACTCATCACCAATTCCAGTCCATCGTGCTAAGCGGCACGCGCGAATCCCGCGGCATGCCTTCGTTCAAAGACGCGCTGAAACCTGACCAGGTGCAATCGATTCAAGCATATGTTCTGTCGCAGGCAGCGGCCGGGTCCAAGCCCGCACCCAGGAAGGCTCCTTGAAACCGTCTTCGCCGGGGGCCACTTCCAGAAGTTGAAATCCTCGCGGCGGCGCAGGAAGCGACTGAATGGGATATGCAAGGTGATGCCGCAAAGGCAAAGGAACTGCTGGACCATGTCAACAAGGAACTAAAATTAACGGCGGAAGCTGCGAATAAGAACCACATGTAAGACGGCTTAAGGATCGGCAACAAGACCGGACATGTGGCAAGCCCTGCCCGGTCTTTGATATCGTAATAGCGGATTCAAAGACAAGGGACAATCAAATTTCCCTGGTCCTGACGATACTAGCTCTGGGTCCCGATTAGTCTTACCGGACAAGTGGTTTCCGGCCCGCTCACTTTTCCGATAGAAGCCGCGTACTAAGCGTCGAAGTACCGCCCGTTGACTTCATCACCGATAATTGCAAAAGCACAACTAGAGGTCTCGATCGGGTCTGATTTCCAAGTGAAGCCATTGGATGGCACCTCGACTTGAGCTTCCATCTGGCATGTCGCGCGGGTTCCAGAAAAGCGAAAGTGTTTTGAAGCATCCTCGTACTTGACCGCTTCGCCTGTCGATTTCCATACCATCTTGAAACTCATGCGCGCCGGTGTGGCAATGGCGTCAAGCGCAGGCCATTTCGGCTGGTCAATGACTTCCACGTTTTTCATTTCTAACGTCGCGGAATTCCCATCTGAAGCAAACGTCAAATTACTCTCTGGAACGGGAACCACCCAGTACAGACCAGACGGCGAAATCGGAGGATGGAAGTCGTGAATCTGATTTGAGGGGGCAGCCTGCCCCCGGAAGAGGGTGAGTCAAATATGAGTGAAACTGCCACGCTGAGCGGAACGTGACGCCCAGTATTCACCTGTCATTACCCCGTAATCAGTAGTCGGACTGCCGAATGCGATTCTATTTCCTGCGTTATCGGTACCCATTCCAGCAAAGGTGCTGCTTCTTGCAACTCGACCCTTGAAATGGAAAATATGCGATGGTTCCAGGTTTGGTCCCGCGGGCTGATTGTGACTGCCGTTCTTGTCGAGCCATGGAATCGGGTATGGCTCGGCGCCTCCGTTAGCAGTTTGCGCAGCCAGAGTCCGAGCCGAGAATGCAGTTGAAAACGGAATTGCAATGAAGGACTTAACGACGTTCCTGCGAGAAATAGTCATTGGCATCTCCACCGTACAGGAAAGCATCGTACATGAGCGCTCGTTCAAAGATACAGAAATGCAATCATTTCAGTTCAAATTTGTGGGTTCTACTTAACTCTTGATTCGTCGCCTAATCGGGAACTGACCCACTTCCGGTGAATTGGCTGGCTAGCCAGGGCCGCTTTGGGTCTGGATTCGGCTGATCTCCGAGGGCTAGCGACGCCCCCAGGCCTCTGATTTTGAATCGCTTGAAAGAAACGCACCGAACCGGCTTACAATGAGTATGCAGCCAATTAGCGATTCTCAAGCATCCAACACCCATGGCTACCGCTCAACCCAATCCAAGCATTACTCCGCGAGAAATTATGAGCGCCTGGGGGAAAATCCTGGGTGGCAAAGCGCCGATGCTGTCCATTGAAATAACGCGCGAATGCCCACTCAGCTGCCCCGGCTGTTATGCGTACGGCGATTCCCACCTTGGTGGAGGCAAACTTCTCACCGAACTGAACGATTTCCGGGGAGATGCGCTCGTCAACGGCGTCCTCGAACTGGTTCGCAAAAACAAGCCCATGCACGTCTCGCTCGTCGGCGGCGAACCAATGGTCCGCCATCGCGAACTAAGCGCTATCCTGCCTGCGCTGAGCGCCATGAATATCTTCTCGCTGGTTGTCACCAGCGGCGTGATTCCCATTCCGCTGGAATGGATGGATCTGCCGCGGGTTCGAGTCACCATCTCCGTCGATGGCCTTCCGGAACACCACGACATCCGCCGCAAGCCCGCCACCTACGAACGCATCCTGAAAAATATCGATGGCCGCAAAGTGAACATCCACTGGGTGATCACTCGTCCCATGCTTGAGCGCCCCGGCTACTTGGAAGACTACGTTTCGTTTTGGAATGCCCGCCCAGAGGTCGATCGCATTTGGGTGAGCTTGTATACGCCTCAGATCGGTGAGGAGAGCGCAGAAAAGCTCACCTCCGAAAACCGACAGGAAGTGGCGCGCGTTTTGCCTTCTCTCTCGCGGGAATATCCCAAGCTTCTGATGAATGATGGAATTGCCCGCGCGTTTCTGCATCCGCCGAAGAATCCCGGAGACTGCCTCTTTGCCAAAATGTCTGCAAACTATTCCGCGGATTTGGATACGCGCGTCGAGCCCTGCGTCTTCGGTGGCACCCCAAACTGTGCGGAATGCGGATGTGCTGCGAGCAGTGGATTGCACTGGATTCGTGGAGTCAAAGTTGCCGGCCCGCTCCATGTCGGGCACTTTGTGCGCAGTTCCATTGGCGTCGGCTCGCTCGTCAACCGTTTGCGGCGCCACGGAGTGCGGCCATCGCGCTGGGGCTCTAACGGTCCTCCCGATGCCAAAAAGCCTGAACTCGTTCAAATTGCGACTTAGTTTGGTTTGGCGTCGATCGATGCCCACAGAGCTTTTGTGACTTCACCCGCGATGTCGTCCTGGACCATCAATATATCTGAGAAGGGCCGGTCGTAGGATTCCGACCAGACAACGAAACTATTGTCGGCACGAATCAAGCGCGCGTCGACCCGTACCCTGGCGCCTGACTTACGCACGCTCCCATCAAGCACATAGGCGACGCCCAGCGCCTTGGCGATTTCGGCGATGGTGATTTGCGGATTCCCATTCGAACGCGGCCATAATTTGCCCTTGAAATAGAACGAGGACGTGGCACTCGGCACGCGAAGGTTGGGGATTTTGCTGAGTTTGTCGATGAGTTCCTCGGTCATACCGTCGGCGAAGGGCTCTTGGTTCATCTCGTCGGTCAGGTCTAGAAACGGGAGCACGCCGATGGATTTCTGTGGCTGCGCAGCAACGGCGCCGATGTCGCCATTGGTGGATGAAGCTGAGCTATCGTTCTTCGCGAACTTGCCGTAGACCATGAGACCGACGACGAGTAAGAAGCAAAGCGCAGCGCCCGCGGCCAGCGTCCAGCCAGGGTGAAGGCGTGGTCCTGATTTCTTCGGCGCATCGGGGGCATCCTTGGCAGTTGCAGCAGGTTGTTCGCGGACCGACGATGGCGAGGCGAGTGTTGGTGCGCTCGTGCCCACCCCAGCGCGGGCGACGGACTGATCCGTCCAGGGACTGACCTTTGCCACCATCCGATACCCTAGTCGCGGCACGGTCTCGATGTACGCGGGTTGCTTTGGGTCGTCGCCGAGTAGACGGCGGAGCGATGTCACGGCCTGATAGACAGAGTCTGGAGCGACGGTGACGTCAGACCAGGCCTGGCTGAGCAAGTCATCGATGCTTACGACCTCGCCAGCATGGTCGGCGAGGCACAGGAGCAGCCGCATGGTCCGCACCTCCACGCGTGCGGCCTCTCCATCTCGTGAAATCTCACTGGACTTCGGATTGACGCACCAATCGCCGATGCGCAGCATTTTCGTACTCGGGCGTTCCATACAGGATCAGGTGCCATCCTCCGCGCCGAAAAGGTGGGGACACGGCAACCGTGCCCGGTCTCAAGTCTACGACGCTCGCCGAATATACCACGCGGTAGAGAATCCCCAACCTTACATCGCCGAGGTAACGCGAATTCAGAACTATTCAAAGTGTTTCAGACCAAGCTCAGGACTTCTCTGGCCTTACTCGCGTAGGTTGTCATCGCGGATAGCAAACAAATCAGAGGTGAAAGAGGGGGTTTCAGATGACTGGGGAATTTGTACGATCGCCGGTGAAGAAAAGAAACGCCTTATTGGCAATAACCGTGGGCGGCGGGGTTGCCGGGACTTTGGATCTTCTACAGGCTTGCATCCTGTTTGGATGGGACATTCCGCTCGTAATTGCCGGCGGCCTGCTGGGGAAACAGGCGTTCCAGGGCGGCGTGGGGACTTATATTCTTGGCGTCGCACTGCATTTCTTCATCGCTTGCTCAGCCGCGGCAATTTATTACTGGGCGAGCCGCAAGCTGATCTTTATGACTGAGCACCCACTAGTTTGCGGCTTGTTCTTTGGTGCCGCCGTGCAGGAGGTGATGAATCTTGTCGTTTTGCCTCTCTCGGCACTTCATTCCAGGGGCCCTTACAAACTTTATGACCTGATTCTAGGGCTGGTTGTGCACATGGTCGTCATCGGGCTGCCGATATCTTTCAGCGTTCGGCGATTCTCGAAATAGACCTGAGCCGGCAGGTTATTTGGAGGGGATGAGCGTGCTGTGGCTAGCCACACAGAGCCAGGAGTCGTTGCGCTTGATCCAGGTATCCGTGAAGCGCGAGCGTATAACGTAGGCTTTGCCTTTGTTCGTGCCGGTCTCGCGATAAATGCCTGTGGCTACGGCAGCGTCGCCGTAAAGCTGAACGCTCAGGCCTTCGTCATAAAGGTGATCCGCTTTCTGCTGCGGCGCAGCCACCCACTTCATGTATTCGGACTTGTTCATGAACGAGCCATCGTAATCGGTGTAAACGAGAGTGTCCGCCAGCAGGGAAGAGACTTCCTTGACCTCTTGCTTGGCTTCGGCTTGATTCCAGGCACGCTCCAGTTGTCTGATTCGGATCTCGTCCACACTCACGATTTTTTCCTGGGCGAATGGGGCGCTGGAAAACATCACTGCGGCAAGCGTTGCGAGCGCGAGTCGTTTCATGGCGTATGCCTTTTTACTGACGGAAGTTGGTGTGTCTTGGCAAAACCGCATCGAACTTGATAAGCGTTCTTAATAAACGTTAACAAGAATGCGCGGTCCGCAGCCGGCGAGATTTTGGATTTGTATACAAAGAAGCAGGGCAGATTCAGCTGTTCATCGCCGAAGGAGCAAAAATTGCAAACGCGAGTCTCTCAGCGGCTTTCGAACGGGTAGCGGTCCTGAGATTGAACCGCCGCTGCGACTCGCCTGCGCAGCGCAATCGTATCCACCGGCGCGCGCTTGCCAAAGCGCTTCAAAACGGCCATTTGTGTGGTGAGCATGTCCCCTTCGTGAACGGATGCGATGGCGCGCTTGGCTTCGTGCTCGACGCGTTCCGCGGCGTCCGCGATGAAGACACGCGCAGCGTCGATCATGTTCTGCGTGGCTGCTTCACCTTTGGCCGCGGCTGCCTTTTGCGCGCGAAGCAGCGTAGACTCCATCGCGTACACTTCCATCACGACATTGGAGAGCGCTCCGATCAATTCCTGCTCTTCGGCGAGTTTCTCGCGGAATTTCTGGACCGCTCCACCCGCCGCTTGGAGAAACATTTTCTTGGCATTCGCTACCACACGGACTTCGTCAGCAAGCACGCCTTCCGGCGCTTCTTCAAATGATGGACCGGCAAGGATTTCATCCGCCAACTTCATCGCTGCCGGGATCAGCGCGAGCTGGCCGCCCATGGCGCGTTTCATGAGCATGCTGATGATCAACATGCGGTTGATTTCGTTTGTGCCTTCAAAGATCCGGTTGATGCGCGAATCGCGATAGGCGCGGCAGACCGGATAGTCCTCGTGGAAGCCGTAGCCGCCAAACATCTGCACGCCTTCATCGACGACGAAGTCCAGCATTTCGCTTCCATATACTTTCGCGATGGAGCTTTCGATGGCGTATTCCTCGAGCACTTTCATGGTGTTCTGGATTTTGTCGCCGGAGCCTGAAGCTGCCACCATTGCCGACTCAATGTTTCCCGCCGAGCGGTAAACCATCGATTCCAGGGCAAAAATCTGGATGGCCATTTCCGCCAGTTTTTCCTTCATCAAGCCGAAATCGCCGATGGACTTGCCAAAGGCCTTTCTCTCTTTTGAATATTTGGAGGAATCTTGCAATACACGCTTTGCTCCGCCGGCGCAGGACGCCCCCAAAGTGAACCGCCCCGCATTCAAAATGTTGAACGCAACGATGTGTCCGCGGCCAATTTCGTGCAGCACGTTTTCCTTGGGCACTTTGCAATTCTCGAGGAAGATCGGCGTCGTCGAGCTGCCGTGAATGCCCATTTTGTGCTCTTCGTTGCCTGGCTTGAATCCGGGAAAGGTTCGCTCGACGATGAAGGCGGTGAACTTTTCCCCGTTGATTTTCGCGAACACGATATAAACATCCGCGAATCCGCCGTTGGTGATCCACATTTTCTGGCCATTTAAAATGTAGTGCGTGCCTTCCGCGTTCAGTTCCGCGCGAGTCAGCGAATTCTGCGAGTCAGATCCAGCTTGCGGCTCGGAAAGACAATAAGCGCCAATCCATTCGCCAGTGGCCAGCTTGGGCAGATACTTTTTCTTCTGCTCTTCGTTTCCGAAATACACGATGGGAAGCGAGCCGATGCCTGAGTGCGCGCCGTGCGTAACAGCGAATCCGCCGTAAATCGATAGCTTTTCCGTTAGCACCGTCGTGGCGATTTTATCGAGGCCTGCGCCACCATATTCTTCCGGAATTCCGCCGCCCAGCAAGCCAACCTCGCCTGCTTTCTTGACCAACTCCGGCATCAGGCCCGGCTTCTTGTTCTCAAGGTCTTTTACCAGCGGCAAGACTTCTTTGACGACAAACTCCTCGGCAGTTTGGCCGATCAGCTTCTGGTCGTCGGTGAGGTCGGCAGGCGTGAAAACGTCCTGTGGGAGGGAAGTATCGAGGAGAAAACTACCGCCCTTGGCGGCTGGTTTGCTGATCGTTGCTGTGGCCATCGTGGTCTCCTGTGTCGCGGTAAGGTAGGGCAGACTTCAGTTTGTCTCCCCTTCATCCTCGGCAAAAATTGCACTGACTCGAAGCTACCCTACCCCGAGCCCGCAGCTCTTCCGTGAGTGTCTCGAATACCAGTGGATGATGTCCGAAAGCTTGCGCAACACCCTATTTTACTCCTCCGAACTGGAGCAGGTAAACAGCGTTAAACGCGCGAGCTTCGTTGGCCGCAAAGGCTGGCGCGCTCTCCAAGTAAGATCCGGCAGCTGCGCTAAAACCCGTCGAAGCCTATTCTCCCGCAACCACAACAGGCAAATCGTACAGCGGTCGAATGGAATTTGTGCGTGAGCCTCGCGGCTTCTACCCCATAATCCACGAGCTCAACGATGCGCTCTTGTGGTGGATGATCGAAGGCGCGCTCGCTAGCATCGAAGTGCAAGTATGGTTATCCGTGTTTGTGCTCGACCCATTGAGGGCCGAAGTATTCAACAAAAAGTGAGAGCGGCGCTTGCCTGAAATCATTCAAAACTGATAAGACTCGGACTCATTTGTTTCGAGATCGGAGGAGGCCAAATCGGCGGGTCGATCAGAGCGAAAAAAAATGCAGACAGGCAGGAATGCTTGTCCTACGGAGGGCACATGGGACGTCCAGTGATACATTTTGAAATAGGGTGCAAAGACAAAACGAAAACGGCGGAATTTTACGCTCAGCTTTTCGACTGGAAAATCTCACATGAGGGTCCGGCGGCGATGATCGCTGCTGAGCCCAACGGAATTCCCGGGCACATCGTCGCGCTGGGCCACGAGCCGCACAACTTCACAACTTTTTACGTGGATGTGGAAGACGTGGCTGCCTATCTGGCGAATGCCGCTGCACTTGGCGGCAAGATGCTTGTCCCGCCCATCGAACTCCCGACTGGAACCTTCGCATGGATGCAGGATCCCGAAGGCAACATGATTGGTTTGTGGAAAGCCAAGAAATAGAGACCGGCAGGCGTAATTCCCCGCAATCAGCGAAATCACAGAACGAGGTGGGCGGCTACGAAATGGGCGATTAGAATTCTCGCTGGACTTCAGCCTTCCGTCGAATGCTCAGAGGCGCTCCAAGATCCCCGCTGCTCCCATGCCGCCGCCGATGCACATGGTCACCATGCCGTACCGCGCGTTACGCCGCTGCAATTCGCGCAGAATGGACGCCGTAAGTTTCGCGCCAGTACAGCCCAGGGGATGACCTAGCGCAATCGCTCCGCCGTTTGGATTCACGCGTGAAGGATCGAGTCCCGCCTGCTGGATCACGGCCAGCGCCTGCGCCGCAAACGCTTCGTTCAATTCGAACACCGCGATGTCGTTCAAAGTCAGTCCCGCCAGCTTTAGCACTTTGGGAATCGCCGCCACCGGGCCGATCCCGAACTCTTCTGGCAGAACGCCAGCCGTGGCATACGCCACAAAGCGCCCCAGCGGTTTCAGTCCCAGCGCTTTCGCGCGCTCCTCGCTCATCACTACGGCGGCAGCCGCCCCATCGCTCATTTGCGAACTATTCCCAGCAGTGACGGTTCCTTTGACGTGAAACGCCGGCTTCAGCTTCGCCAGCGCCTCCAGCGAAGTGTCCGCGCGGGGCCCTTCGTCCGTTTCAAACGTAAAAGTCTGCGTCGCTGCTTTTGCCGCGGCCTTTGACTTCGCATCGCCTAGTGAAGCCCCGTTGCCGTTCGGCACCGCCGTAATTTTCACTTCCACCGGAACTGTCTCGTCTTTGAAATGTCCCGCAGCGATAGCTGCCAACGCCTTCTTGTGCGAATCCACGGAGAACTGGTCGGCCTGCTCCCGCGTAATCCCAAATTTGCGCGCGATATTCTCTGTCCCCAGCCCCATATTGATGTACGCATCCGGGTTGTGGTCCACCAGCCAGGGATTCGGCGAAACCTTATTACCGCCCATGGGCACCATGGTCATCGATTCAGTTCCACCCGCGACAATCACTTGTGCCGTTCCCCCGCGAATCCTGTCTGCCGCCATCGCAATCGCCTGCAACCCTGAAGAGCAAAACCGGTTCACAGTCATTGCCGAAGTTTCTATCGGCAGGCCAGCGCGCAGCGCAGCGATCCGCGCCACGTTCATTCCTTGCTCGCCCTCAGGCATAGCGCAGCCAAGAATGACGTCGTCTATTTCCTTAGCGTCCAATCCAGGCACTCGCGCAAGCGCTTCCTTAATCGCGATCGCCGCCAAATCATCAGGCCGCGTCGCTCGCAAGGATCCTTTAAAGGCTTTCCCAACTGGCGTACGAACGGAGGAAACAATCACAGCTTCAGGCATGGCAGCCTCACAATGGTGGACTTCTTTCTTATTGTTGGGCGACTAGCCTCGAAAAGCAAATCACCGACGGGCGAGGCACGTCATACAAGACCGCGAACCGTCCCTGCATTTATTGTCGGCAATTTTCCGTAGTACACCTCTGTTTGGACATTTAGGCTGCTCTTGGCAGGTAATTGCGCTAGAGCAACGAACTCACGTAGTCCGCGATATTAGTGTTAAGGCCAGACTATTTAATATGGATCGGACACGAGTGGGTCCGCTCGTAGTGGAATGACTGCCTAGGGCTTCAGAGGCGTTTCCGAAGTTTGCATTTTCCCTGCATGGCCCCCAGGACAAAACTAAGGAGCGAGGCGAGATGATTGGAACGGTAAAATGGTTTAATAATTCAAAGGGATATGGATTCCTGGGGCGGGAGGATGGGCCGGACGTTTTCGTGCATTACTCCGCAATCGTAGGCGATGGGTATCGGAGTTTGGCGGAAGGGGATTCGGTGGAATTTGAGATCGTACAAGGGCCGAAGGGGCCGCAAGCAGCAAACGTAAAAAAACAAGACTGAGACTGTATTTCGGCGTGGCTCTGCACGAGGGGAAATCTACCAGCCGCGTGAAGAAAGTAGGACAGGCATTCTTGCCTGTCTTCTTTCTCGATCTTTATCGCCTCATCGAATCCGCAGCCGAAGTGCACATCACTTCTTAATCGCCGCGCCTTTCCGTGGGATGAAGATCGTCCCGGGGGGCGTAACCTTGTTCACCTTCGAAAAATCTCCTTGATTCAGCGCCAACCCGACGCGTCCGCGTGAATCGATATACAACAGCGGATCTCCCACAGGAACATCCATAAACGTCTTCGCATAGGGCACGCTAAACGGCTTCTTATTCAGCTGGACAATGATCTTGTCCCCAAGCACGTAACCCAGTTTCTTGAACTCGTCTCCCGGTATGTCGGTGACCAACGATCCGAAGGGATCGTCCAAACCAATAATGTCTCCATCGATTCCGCGTTCTGACGCGCTGGAAACTTTTGGTGTGAGCTGCACCAACTGCGGCACCACGGGCCCGGCCATCGTGAAGTCCCAGCCCTCGGCCAGATGCGCTGCCGCCGGAGAAAAAATATCTCGTCCATGAAACGTCGAAGAAACTTGCGGCTGCAGCATCCAGCCAGTGTTCGTAATTTCGCGCGCGGAGTCCAATCCATCCCGCTCGATCACCGGCGTAATGACTCCATTATCCGGCAAGACAAAATACTGGCCCTTCTTCGTTTTCACGATGACGGCCTTGCGCGAAGTACCCACGCCCGGATCCACCACGACAAGAAAAACCGTGCCCGCCGGGTAGTAAGGTGTTACGCCGGCCAGCCATCGCGCGGCCTCTTCAATCTGGAAGGGCGTCACCTGATGCGTAATGTCCATAAGCCGCGCATCCGGCGCGATCCCAACTATCACGGCTTTGCACACTGCAACCGCGTCATTGGCCGTCCCGAAATCCGTCATGAACACAATTGTCGGCCGCGCCGCCGCTCCTGCTTGCCTGGCCCCAGCGCTCTCTGGCGGCGTCTTGCCGCATGCACAGCAAAAAACAGCCCCCGCCAAAACCAAAATCGTGAAAAATCGAATGCGTAAAGCCATCGAGTCTCCCAAGATCAATGAGTTTTTGTAAAGTCCGCGAGACCCGTCAGGCCTCAGCATGTCAGACGTCGAAACGCCGGACTGGACGCATCGCCCTGCCTGACTACGGCAGGTCCCTCGCAATTCGTCCGTTCCCCGAATGTGACGCAGTATACAGGAGGCTGTAAACCCATGTCTTCCGGTTTTGCTCCTAGTCCACATTTCTCCGCATTCCAACGGTAGTGGCCAGTTTTCGAGCTGCGCGTTTATCAGGCAAGTGGAATTGCATCCGGCTTACCCGTGATACTTCCGCAGTGGGCAACGGCAAACAGAGAAAGGCAGGGAGCGCTGACAGACAGCCGCACGACTATTGGGGGAGACCCGTTTTATAGAGAATGGCTTTGTGGCGCGGGCCAGGGCTGTAGGGGTCCTATACTGGAGCGCCTTTACATTGATAACTGCTTGCCTTTAACGGTGGAATTATTTCGTCAGCTCGCTTCTTTCGTTCTGGGCTGCAAGCCCATATCGTATTGCCGCTTCAAGCGTATCGATGTTTATATCCTTTAGAGCTTTAAACCGAATGCAATATCCAGTCACGCTCGCCTTGCCTAGTGCTTTTCCATACGTTTTGGCCAAGTACTTCTTATCCTTGAGACCAAGAAGATAGACAGAGATTCCCGTTTTGTTTCCGCTCACACCAATTTGAAAAAATTCTCTACTTTTTCCATTGGCATATTTTATTGTGTGAAATCCATATCCAATCGTAGGGTTGGAAACAGTATGATTTTTGCTGTCTTTACCATCGAAGAACCATAATTTGCATTCTGGTGATACGTGAAGTGTGAGCCGATGCAACTCTCGCATGTCGCTGCGTTTTGGCTCCGGTTGGCTGGCAATATACTTCTTGATTTGTTCTTGTACGTTCATATGTACTGCTCCCCCGTTGCGCGCACGGGATTATACGACGTTTGGTCCTTCCCTCCCTTGCAAGGGCGGCGGCCCTGACCGTTGAGGTCACTCGACCACGAGGGCGCCCCGCAAGCCTTGTTGCGTGGGGGCTTTTCAGAATTTTCAAAGGCTTGAAATGCATGGAGCGCCGAGCAGCGGGCAGGGGGCTAGAGTACATGCACCCCAAGCCGAGTTCGCATTCCGGATGTATTGTCGGCAGCTCGGATCGTATCATCAGGCCATGCGGCTAAGTTCCGAAAGGCTGGAATGAATAAGCCATGTAACCGGGGCCCGGCCCTTCACTGCTGCAACAATGTCGTTGGGTTTCCTCTGGACCTCCTTTACAATATTCGAGCTTCGTAAGGGAAGTTACGCAAGACCAAGCAGCCTGCCACGCCCAGAGAAGGCCCAGCCGCATTGCGTACGTGAATTAAACCGGGAACTCAACAAAGAGGAGAACGATTATGCTTCGAACCCTAATTGCGGGTGTGTTTTTGTCCGTCTGCGCCGCAGCAGCGCTGGCCGATCAGGTAACGCTGAAAAATGGCGACCGGCTGAGCGGAACCATCGTCACATCCGACGGCAAGACCCTTTTGCTTAAAACCGAGTTTGCAGGCGATGTGACCCTTAAGTGGGACGCCGTGAGTTCTATCGTTTCCACTGAGGCCCTCCATCTCGCGCTTAAAGATGGCCAGACTATCGTGGGAGTTGTCACCACAAGCGATGGCAAATTTGAGGTTGCCACTAAAGATGCCGGTGCCGTGACCGCTTCGAAGGACATCGTGGTCGGGGTCCGCAACGACGCCGAGCAAAAGGCTTACGACGACCAAATCGACCGCCTCCGCCATCCGCACCTCACCGATTTCTGGAGCGGCCTTTTGGATACCGGCCTCAGCCTTACCAGGGGCAATTCGCAGTCGCTCACTTTTGCGCTCAATGGCAAGGCCGCTCGCACCACGGACCGAGACAAAATCTCCTTGTATTCGACGGCTATTTACAGCGATAGCACCGTCGACGGCGTCAGCTCCACCACCGCCCACGCCATTCGAGGCGGGATTCGCGCCGACCTAAACGTCAGCGAACACCTCTTCGTTTTCGGCTTCACCGACTTCGAATACGACCAGTTTCAGGATCTCGACCTGCGTAATGTCCTGGGCGGCGGTATGGGCTATCACGTGATCAACACCAAGAAGACGACCTTCGACGTCTTCGGCGGCGGCAGCTACAACCAGGCGTTCTACGGAGCCCTGGCGGCTACCGCTACTGAGCCGGCCCAGCCTTCTGTTACCAGCAAGACAGGCGAAATCGTGCTCGGCGAAACGTTTAACTCCAAGCTCAACAGCCGCACTACCGTCACCGAACAGTTCAGCATCTACCCCAACATCTCGAACACCGGCAACTACCGCTTCCAGTTTGACACCACGATTGCCACCAAGTTGAAAAATTGGCTCAGTTGGCAGGTGACCTATAGCGACCGCTACATCAGCGATCCTCTCCCAGGCTTCAAAACGAATGACCTGCTTCTATCCACAGGCGTGCGCTTGACATTCGGCAAACCTGTGTTCTAAATGGCTGGCGCACTAACCCTTTCCATTCGCATCTAAACAAAGGAGGCACCACATGATCTATTGGCTCGTTGTCGGTCTTATTGCTGGCTGGCTCGCAGGACTTGTCATGAAGGGCGGTGGCTACGGAATCATCGTGGACATCCTTCTCGGAATCGTCGGCGGCTGGCTTGGGGGCTGGCTCTTCGGGCGTTTGAACCTCTGGCCGGCCGGAGGCATGTTGGGCTCAATCATCGTCGCCTTCGTCGGGGCCGTCATCCTTGTCGCGATCACGCGAATGTTAAAAAGGGCCTGACGCCCCATCTCTGGGGTTAATCGAAACAATCCGAGGCAAACCCATCGCGCTGCCGGGAGTAGGATTGCCCGGCGGCGCGATTTTCTTCTCCGGGCCGCCCTTAGGGCCCAACCTAACCTCCCTCTCTGCCTAAAACATGCCCTGCGGCGCCCCTCCTTTTGATACGGATGGCTCTCAACCTTCACCACTTAGCGGCCCAAATCCGCACCTGTACTCCTGTACGGAGGGACAGGTCGCCATTTCCAGGTACAGGGAAAAACAGGCGAAACTACAGGCGAAAGGTTAGCTAGATATAATGCACTGATTCTAAGCGACTTATTGTGTTTCAGAACGGGTCATAAGAGTACTGAGCCTATGGTTTGCACCCTAAAATGTGCCTTCTGTACCATCGCCTTTGCAACCCCCAGGGTGTCAAATGGGTCAGGTAAGAGGGGCTGGACCAAAAGACAGGGCTCCCGCATCTAAGGGCTAGGTCAACAGAGAGAGCAAGTAAGAGTCTAGGGGGCAGCAAATGTTCGGACAAGCGGGGATCAACAACAGAGGAACGATGAAGACAAAAGACAGCAATCGCAAATGGATGTGGTGGTTCTTAGGGGTCGTAATCGCGCTGCAGCTCTATTTTGTGCGCGAACTGGTTGCGGCCTTCGCGCTCTTTGCACTGGGATTCGCCGCCATCGCATTTGTGGTTATGAGCCTGTACATGCTGCAGAAGGTTTGGGAAACCGGGGTACAACGCGTGGCCGATAGCCAGCACCCTGTGGTAGATATGGCGCGGCGCGGTGTTAACGCCGTCGAGGATCTGGCGCGCCGGCCGTTGCGCCGACCGGGTTCCGCCGCGGCTCGCTAAGCCGCCAGCAAGTTTGCAGTTTTTTGCCAGAGCAAGCAGACACAGAGGGCTGCACGTCCTGCCTCCTTCAGGATGGTCAAACACTCTGTGGATACTAAAAGAAGCAAGAGGCCAGCCGCCCTGAGAGAACGGCTGGCCTTCTTCTTTGCCTTTGACAGTTCCAGTTTCTTCCCTCGTTATAGTCTGTCTTTTCCCCTCTTAACCATTCATTTTCAATGACTTAAATTTCGCTGCGCGCGGCGGCAAGCCCTCCTTTCTCCCTCTTTAGCTCTGCCCATCGCTGCTGCACGGAAGCCAGTAGTTGTTCCTTGCCAGTTCGCATTTGCTGGACCAAGACTTGGTTGCCGGTTTCCTCATGTCTTGCAGCCCACAGGACCATCTCTGTCAGCACGGGCGCCAAGTCAATTCCTTTGGGCGTGAGCGTGTAGATCAGCTTTCTGCCGTCTGCGGGATCTAGTTCCGTCTCGATTATTCCGTAGGATTCGAGTCGGCGGAGACGGTCGGCCAAGATATTGGTGGCGATTTTTTCGTCCGAGCTGAGAAATTCGCTAAAGGTTTGGTATCCACGGAGCATCATGTCGCGCAGGATCAGCAGAGACCAACGATCTCCCAACATCTCCACTGAGGCATTCAGCGGACAACCGGAGCGGCGATTATGCTCCGCTTTCTTTTTATTCACGGACTGAGCGTAGCAATTATCACTTGCGCTTTGCAAGTAAGATTGGCAGACTGCCTTTTCGAAGCAGAAATAAAGGCTTGACATATTCTAGTATCGGAATGTATCTTCGGGGTCATGGCGAGAGCTGCAACCACTTCCGATGCTTTCAACGCTGTCGCTGAACCGCGGCGGAGAGAGATACTCAATTATCTAGCACTGCAGGAACGGCCGGTGGGAGAGATTGTGGATGCTTTGGAGATGGAGCAGCCTTCCGTTTCCAAGCATTTGCGCGTCTTAAAGGATGTTGGGTTGGTGCATGTACGGCGGGAGGGCCGGCAGATGTTTTATCGGACAAACGCGGAAGCGATCCGGCCTCTGCATGAGTGGGCAGGGACGTTTGAGCGGTACTGGAGTCATCAGTTGATGCGGGTGAAAGAACGGGCCGAGGAGAAGAGCGGGCGTTGAAAAAAGGATTGAGGTAGCAAGAAGAGATCGTCAGCAATCCATTCGTACGAAATTCGAAACTAGTGTGGAAACAGAAGTTGCAACGAAACGTCGTACTCAGATACAGGAGGACAAAATGCAAATAAATCCATATCTCATATTCAACGGACAGTGCGAGGAGGCATTCAAGTTTTACGAAAGGTGCCTCGGCGGCAAGATCGAATCGATCTTCACGTTTGGAGATTCCCCGATGGCACATACTGTGCCAGCAGAATGGGGAAGCAAAGTAATGCACGCGCGCATGAACATTGACGGCATGATCTTGATGGGTTCCGACGCCCCTCCTGGCCGTTATCATGGAGCGCCTCACGGTTTTTCCGTCTCGCTCTCTATGAAAGATCCCGCCGAAACAGAACGTATCTTTCATGAGTTGGAGCAGGGCGGTACTGTGGAGATGCCCATTCAGAAGACTTTCTGGTCGGCTCGGTTTGGCATGTTAGTGGATCAGTTCGGGATTCCTTGGATGCTCAATTGCGAGCAAGCAGCCGAGGCGGCCGCGTAGCATTTTGTGCGTCCGTCGCTGGTCATACTGGTTGTAGAAGTCTCGCTATAAGTGGTCATTGTCCAATACCACTTTCTGCGGGACACTCACCCATATGCCTGCACCTGCGCTGATGCTCGCAGTTTTTCAAGAGGCTCGCTTGATTGCGCGCCCCGAACGCAGAACGAACAAGGACCGACAGTAGGGAAGAGAAGACTGGGTATGAGTTTATTTTCGCGATTCTCGAGTCCGTGTACTTATCCCATTGCGTAGCTAACCGCATCGGATGAAAAGGATTTTGCGCGCACGGATTGCGCGTTGAATTGAGGAGATAGGAAGATGAATTTAACACTTGCACCGTTCCTTCAAGACCTGAAAGTAGCGCTGCGCTCGCTCTATCGCGCCAAGGGCCTTGCTATCACGGTAATCCTCACGCTGGCGCTGGGCATCGGTGCCAATGCGGCCATCTTCACTCTGGTGCGCGGTGTGCTGCTTCGTCCGCTGGTCAATCGCGACGAGGACCGGCTGATCTACATCCGGCAAAGTGCGCCCGGGATCGGCAACGCCAACAGCAACTTCTCCGTACCGGAACTAAAGGACATCGAATCCGGGACCCGCAGCATAAGTGAGTACGGTGATTTCTCGACCATCAGCTTTACCATGGTCGGCCTGGGCGATCCGCGCGAGGTGCAAGCGGGCGTTGTCGACGGCAAGTATTTTGAAGTGATGGGGCTGCATCCCGTCCTCGGCCGACTCGTAGGCCCGCAAGACGATGGTCCTAAAGCCGACGGCGTCGTCGTTCTGACCTATCGTTTCTGGTCCTCCGCCTTTCATAGCGACCCGGGCGTCCTCGGCAAAACCGTGCGTCTTGGCAGTGGTCCTATGGGGACGCGAAGCGCCACCATCATCGGCGTGCTCGAGCCTTCCATCCCCTATCCATCCGATACCGAGATCATCGCCAATATCGTGACCAGCCCTCACCACCTCTCGGCGACCATGGTGGAAGGCCGCGTCCATCGCATGACCGAACTATTCGGACGCCTCGCACCCGGAGCCACGCTTGAACAGGCGCGCGCCGAATTGCGCGCCGTGTATGGCTCGATGACGGCGCAGCATCCGGAAGCGTACTCGAAACAAGCGGATTCTCAAATCAGCGCCACGCGCCTGCGCGACCAGATCACCTCCGGCGCGCGCACGGTTCTCCTCGTTTTGCTCGCGGCCTCTGGACTTGTCTTTATCATCGCCGTTTCGAATGTGGCCAATCTTATCCTGGCGCGTTCCGTTCGCCGCGAAGGTGAACTGGCCATCCGCGCCGCTCTCGGCGCCAGCCGCGCAACGCTTCGCCGCACGCTTCTGGCGGAGAGTCTTCTGCTCTGCGGCGCAGGCGCGCTGCTTGGAGTCCTTGTCGCGCGCCCGATGGTCGCGATTCTCGCGCGGTACGCGTCGCGCTTTTCCATCCGAGCTCTTGATCTGACGGTTGACGCCAGCATGCTGTGGGTCGGCGCCGGTCTTGCTATCGTGGCGGCTGTTCTTCTTGCGTTCGTGCCGCGTCTCCCGTTCGCCAACTCTTCCCAGGGATTCGGTCTCGCGACGGGCAGTGTGCGCATAACCGGCGGTACCAATCGGCGTCTACGTCTTTTCGCGATGACACAGATTGCCGCTTCTTTCCTGCTTCTCGCCGGCGCCAGCATGTTGCTGAAGACCCTGCTCGACATGCAGAACGCTCGCACGATTCTCGACACGCCCCGGGTGCTGGCCGTCAACCTACCTGTAGACTCTTACGGAAAGACTGAAGACCAGATCTTCCGCTTTTACGAAGAAGCGGTTCGCCGCGTAGGCCAGTTGCCCGGAGTGGACGGCGTCGCTGTCGGCGACTCCGTTCCCTGGCGGGACACGACTTTCGACTTCGCATTGCAGTTCTCGGCCGATGATCACACTAAGGGCCCCGGTGAAGAAGATCCTCGTGCCCAGCTTCGCAGCGTCTCGCCTGGATTTTTCTCGACGGTTGGCGTGCCTCTTCTCGCAGGACGCGATTTCAATGACCTGGATCGCAAGGGCAAGGAATCCGTGGTCGTCATCAGCCAGAGCCTTGCGCAGAAGATGTTCCCTGGCCGCGATCCTCTCAACCGCCATATATGGTGGACGGATCCCGTACTCGCGTTTATCGGCATGGATTCGAAACCGCGCCGCATCGTCGGAGTGGTCGCCGATTTGGACAGTACGCATGTAATCCCGCAGCCGACCCTCACGGTCTACAACGCCATGGAACAGCAAGGACTTTTCGCGGGCCGTCTTTTTGTGCATACGCACTCGAATCCTTACGGGCTGGTCACGCCCATCACGAAGCTGATTCGCGATATGTCCGCCGACCAGCCTGTCGAGAAAGCTGCGACGCTCGAAGATATTCGCGCAGAAGTGCTGACTCCGGACCGGCTCAACTCGGTCGTCTTCGGTGGATTCGCGCTTGTCGCGCTGGCGATTGCTATCGTTGGAGTGGCAGGCGTGCTCGCGTTTTCCGTTAGCGCACGAACCCGCGAATTTGGCATTCGTCTCGCGATTGGTTCTCAGCCCAGCAGTCTCCTTGCAGGTGTCATCCGGGAAGGAGCGGTGATAGCTGCGGCGGGCATCGCGGTCGGCGCAGTTTCGGGTTACCTGCTCGCGCGCCTGGCCGGCAGCTATCTGCTCGATATGAAAATGCCTAGCCCACTGCCCGTGGTTATCTCGGCGATCATTCTTCTTGTAGCCGCCATTGCCGCCTCCGCGCTGCCGGCTGCCAGAGCCGCTCGTGTTGATGTTATTCAGGCTCTGCGATCCGAGTAAACTGGCTGCTCTTGGATTAACCTGGGCCTTTCGGCCTACCGCCGCTTGATTGCGACGGCGGACTTTCATTTCCGTTTGAAACGTTTGAACTTCGCAACGGAAGGTCCTCACCCATGTGCAGAAACATCAAGACTCTTTTTAACTTCGAGCCGCCTGTTACTTCGGAAGAGGTACGGGCATCCTCGCTCCAGTTCGTACGAAAAATTAGTGGAATCAATAAGCCGTCGAAGGCCAATGAAGCGCGCTTCCTGGAGGCTGTGGAGGAGATTGCGGCGATCTCGACTCGCCTTCTCCACTCGCTCGAAACCAGCGCGCCACCCAGGGATCGAGCAGTGGAGGCGGCAAAGGCGAAGGCTCGAGCTGCGGAGCGTTTCGGAGCTTGAGTCCCGACGAATACGGCGTTGAGGATTTGGTACCCTTTTCCGGCAATTGTCTGCCGACTTTTCCCTTGTAGATTTTTTCCATCACTCGGGAGGGGCCCTTACAGGGTAAACAATCCCTTCCCTACAGACCATTCCGGCTAATCATAGAAGATCGAGAGTTTTCCGGTGCGTGAGTTCCTGCTCGCGCTTGTGCTACTCTTTGCGCCCGTGACAAGCAAAAGCGCATCCCGCAGGGACCACTTGAGGAGAATGTCATGAACCGGCGAACCAGACTGGCGGCATTGACCGGCGTCGCTGCATTTCTGACTGTTTCGTTTTGCTCTACCAGCCTAGCGCAGGAAAAAGACAAAGCTCCAGGCAAAAAAATCGCCATTCGGGCGGGACGTTTGATTGATGGAAAAAATGACACACCCATCCTCAACGTTATGATCGTCATTGAAGGCGACAAAATTGTTTCCGTCACTCCTGGAGGAACGCCGCCCGCTGGAGTGGAAGTCATCGATCTCTCGAAAGCGACCGTGCTGCCTGGATTTATCGATGTCCACACACACGTACTCCTGAACGGGGACATTACGGCGGCAGACTACGACGACCAACTTCTAAAGGAATCCATTCCTTATCGCGCGATTCTTGCCGCGCGCAACGCACGTATTGCGCTTGAAAACGGTTTTACTTCCATTCGCGACGTAGAGACGGAAGGGGCGATGTACGCGGATGTGGACGTGAAGCAGGCTATCGCGCGAGGCGAAGTTCCTGGCCCGCGAATGCAGGTGGCCACGCGCGCCATGGCTCCGACAGGAATGTACCCGCTACTCGGTTATTCGTGGGAATTGAAAGTGCCAGTGGGCGTACAGGCCGTCGACGGAGTGGAAGGCGCGCGGAAGGCGGTGCGTGAGCAGGTGATGTACGGCGCGGACTGGATCAAATATTACTCGGACCGGCGCTATCACTTTGGAGATGACGGCGTACTGTACAGCATGGTGAATTTCACTGACGAAGAAGCGAAAGCGATCGTGGACGAAACGCACCGGCTGGGGAAAAAAGTCGCAGCGCATTGTATCGGATCTGACGGGATTGCGGCTGCGTTGCGCGCCGGCGTGGATACCATCGAGCATGGCGATGGGTTCACGGATGCTCTGCTGGATGAAGCCGCCAAAAAAGGCGTGTATTGGGTGCCCACGATCATGGTCGGAGCATATGTCGCTCCAGGCCGCGGCGGAAATTGGCCGCGAATGGTGGACTTGGAGAAAGCCGCGTTCCAGAAAGCTCTCAAGAAAAATATAAAGATAGCTCTCGGCACGGATGCGGGCGGGTTCGATTGGAAGCAATTGAATGAGGCCGAAGAGTTCGTTTATTACGCGAATTATGGCATGACGCCGATGCAGGCGATTCGCGCTGGCACGGTTGTACCTGCGGAACTTCTTGGTTGGAGCGACAAGGTTGGAACGATTGAGGCAGGGAAGTGGGCGGACATCGTCGCGGTCGGCGGAGATCCGCTGAAAGACATCACCGAACTAAAGCGCGTGAAATTCGTGATGAAAGCTGGGACCGTATATAAGAACGAGATGCGCTAGCGATACAACGAGACGCGAGACAAGACAATTTGGCTGCTCACAGAGTTCGCGCTGAGAGGTCTAACGACTCGAGATCGAACATTTAGGGGTAAGCGAAATGCAAACCTTGTGGCAGGACCTGAAATTTGCTTTGCGGATGCTGAAGAAGAATCCCGGGTTCACCGTCGTCGCGATTCTCACACTAGCGCTGGGGATCGGGGCCAATACAGCGATTTTCAGCGTCGTTAACACTGTGCTGCTGCAGGCGCTGCCCTACAAAGAGCCGGGGCGCATTATCAGCCTCGCGCAAATCGACCTCAAGACCCAGGCTAGCGGCGCTTTGATGTCGTACACCAAATACACTCAGATCAAGGAACAAAGCAAAACGCTTGAGAGCATGGCGGGTTACTATCCGCTGACACTTAGTTTGGTTACCGAGCGCGAACCGGAAGCTGTGAATGGAGCGCGGGCTTCCATCGATTTTTTTCGTGTGCTGGGAATTTCCCCAGCACGCGGTCGCACTTTTTCGCCTGAAGAAGAACAGGACGGCGGCCCGGATGCCGCGGTGATCTCGGACGGATTCTGGCACAGCCATTTCGCAGGCGATCCCGCAGCGATCGGCAAACCACTGGTGCTTGACGGGAAAAGCGCGACCGTAGTCGGGATACTTCCCGCTAGTTTCCGCTTCCCGCTGCAATTTCCTGAGCCGGACGTGTGGCTGCCTCGGCCTTCCGAGACCGTTCTGCTGACTCCGGCGCAGGTTCGCAGCGGCGCGAGCTACTTCAATATGATCGCCCGCTTGCGGCCAGGCGAAACTCTGCAGCGCGCCAGGGCGGAACTCGACGCCATTAACGCGAGCTACCGGCAGCAATTTGCGAGCAATGCCGATGCGACGAAATTCGGAATCTTTGCGCAGACGCTCGAAGACAGCCTCGTGGGTGGTCTGCGTCCTTCGCTGCTTGTGTTGCTTGCCGCGGTGGGATTCGTTCTGTTGATTGCGTGCGCGAATGTTGCCAATCTTTTGCTGGCTCGCGCCACCGCGCGGGAACGAGAAATTGCTGTGCGAAAGGCGCTCGGCGCCTCCGGCGGACGGCTGGTGCGCCAGTTGCTGAGCGAGAGCATTCTGCTTTCCGTAAGTGGCGGCGCGCTTGGAATGCTTTTCGCCGGCGCGCTGATGCCTGCACTGCGGTCGATAAGTCCGGGTGCCGTGCCACGCCTAGGCGAGGCAAAAATCGATGGCGTGGTGCTGATTTTTGCGCTGCTTCTTTGCGTGATCACGGGAGTTATTTTCGGGCTGGTTCCCGCTTTGCAAACCTCGAAGAAAGATCTTCACGAAACTCTCAAGGAAGGTGGTCGCAGTTCTTCCGAGGGTGGAGGCCGGGGACGTTTCCGCGCCGCACTGGTGGTTGCGGAAATCGGCGTCGCTCTTGTGCTCATGACGGGGGCAGGGCTCTTGATGCAAAGTTTTTCGCGCCTGATGCAGGTCAATCCGGGATTCTCGCCGAAGAATCTGATGGCGTTTCCGTTGACGCTGCCGCCCAGCCGGTATTCCAAGCCCGAACTTCAGGCGCAGTTCTACCGTCAGATTCTGGATCACGTCAAGGCAATGCCAGAGGTGCAAGCTGCGGGCATCACGAGTTACCTGCCACTGAGTGGCGCCGCGCGATATGTTTTTGTTTGCCCGGAGGGCCGCGCCTGCGAGGGAGTTGGAAAAGATCCGACGTGCGCCGTGCGGCAGGTTAGCGCGGGATATTTCGAGACGGTTCGAACGCCGCTTCTCAGCGGAAGAACCATCGACGAAAAAGATATCGCAGAAGGATTGCTAGTCGCAGTTATCAACGAGACCGCGGCAAAGCATTTTTTCGCCGGGCAAAATCCAGTCGGAAAACATATCGCTAATTCGCGCGACATGGTGCAACGCGAAATTGTTGGCGTGGTGGCTGATGTGAAATTCAACACGCTGAACGCTACCAATGTGGAAGAGATGTATTTGCCGATGGCGCAGGTTCCTTGGCCGAATACGACGCTGCTTGTGAGATCGGAAGCCAACTCTCAATCTCTAGTTGCCGGAGTGCGCGCAAAGATTGCGGAAGTCGATCCCAGTCTTCCTCTGGCCGGGATATCGAGCATGGAAGAAGTCGTGGGCGCTTCCGTCGCCCAGCCGAAATTGACGATGCAATTCGTGGGAGTGTTCGCTGGGTTTGCGTTACTACTTGCCGCGATTGGAATTTACGGAGTGATGGCTTACACGGTGAGTGCGCGTAACCAAGAGATGGGAATTCGCGTGGCGCTCGGTGCGCGGCCTGCCGATATTTTGCGGCTTGTAGTGGGGCAGGGGATGCGCATGACGATGTTCGGGGTGGCGCTCGGAGTTGTTGCTTCGCTGGCGCTCACGCGTTTGCTGGCCAGCCTGCTGTTCGGCGTGCAGGCAACCGATCCACTGGTGTTCAGTGCCGCTGCGCTCGTTCTGGCAGCGACCGCATTTTTAGCGTGCTACATTCCGGCACACCGCGCCACGCGCGTCGATCCCATCATCGTACTGCGATACGAGTAGGCCTTGCGGGGGAGCAGTTCGCCAGCAGCGGTGCGCCGAGGGCGGGGCCTCTCGAATCTCCCTTCGTTTCTCAGGGCAAGCCGGGCAAACGATCCCCGCCCCTACAAGGGAGGCGCTGGGCGCATGCGTAGCGTCAAAATCAGAACGATTGCTATGAGCAGACTAAAGATGACGTACAGAAATCCTGGAGTGAAGGAGTGCGTGCGGTCGAGAAAATAGCCGATCACGGAGGGAGTAACAAAACTGCCAAGATTGCCGATGGAATTGATAAGGCCAATGGACGCGGCTGCCGCGGACTCGCCGAGAAAAACGGAAGGAACGGGCCAGAAGGACGGAAGGAACGCGTTGGCGCTGGATGCGACGACGATACACGCGAACGCCAGCCAAAAATGCGAACCGGCGAGAATGAGGAGAGAGAACGCCACGACTCCGAGCATGAGCGGGATGGCAGTATGCCAGCGGCGTTCCCTGGTGCGGTCGGAATGCCAGCCATTGAACAGCATGGCGAGGAGCACCGCGACGTAGGGAATCATCGATAACATGGTCACGGCCATATTCGACATGCCAGATGCGCGTTTGAGAAAAGTGGGAAGCCAGATCGTCAGCGAGTAAATGCTGCTGACGGCGAAGAAATAGATGAACGTCAATTGAATGACGGTCGGCTGTAGCAGCGCTTCCCAAATTTTGTAAGAGCGCGAAGCTTTCTTTGCGAGCGCTTCCTGTTCGAGTTCGGCGGTGATCCATTCGCGCTCTTCCGGGGCGAGCCAGCGAGCTTCGCTTGGCCAGTCTGTAAGATAAAAAACCGTGATAACGCCAAAAACGATCGCGGGAATTCCTTCGACAATAAAAAGCCAGCGCCATCCCTGCAAACCAAACCAATGTACGCCGAGAAGCCAGCCTCCGAGTGGCGAACCGACGATGTTGGCGACGGGAATCGCAATCATAAACATCGCACCGGCTTTCGCGCGATCTTCGGAACGGAACCAGTGAGTGAGGTAGACGAGGATCCCGGGGAAAAAACCTGCTTCGGCGACGCCCAAAAGGATTCGAACGATGTAGAAATGTGTTGGCGTTCTAATGAACGCCATCAGGACGGTGATGAGTCCCCAGGTGATCATGATGCGCGCGAACCATTTGCGAGCGCTCCAGCGTTCGACAATGAGGCAGCCAGGAATCTCGAAGAGCAAATAGCCGACAAAAAATATTCCCGAGCCGAAGCCGAAAACGCGATTGCTGAAGCTTAGGTCATGCATCATCTCCAGGGCGGCGTAGCTGACGTTGACGCGATCAAGAAACGCAATCACGAAAAGAGTGAAGAGAAAAGGCAATAGGCGCCCAGCGATGCGGCGTCGCGCGGAGATGCCAATCGTGTGGCGACCGCTGTCGCCAATCGAGTTTGTGGAAGCCGACAAATTTATGCCACTTGGGCTTCTAACATAACGAATCGTGGATTGCACGCGAACGAAAAACTTGGTGGTGGGCAAGTTTCCGGAAACGCGTTAGTCGAGCATGTGGATTACTTCCGAGTTGCCCGTCAACCGGAAGCGGTCGCGATCACTTCCTACAAGCCGACTTATCGGGACTTAACCCTGTCTAGTGCAGTACCAATTATATGAGTTACACGCCTTTATCCTGAGGAGGCTCTGCTAGTGGAAGTAATTCGCGATCATGATGTTGGCGTTACTCTCGTCAATTTGCGAGTAGAGCATGTAGCGGCCATCGGGAGAGACGGACATGCCATCGCCCAGGCCTTTATCGGCTTTGAAGATTTCGCGGGTGTGCCGGGTAGCGAAATCGAAAAAGGAAATGCTCCGTGGGCTGTCTTGAGGAGCGAAGTAGATTCCGTCGTGCACGAGCGTCCACTGAGCGTAATTAAATAATTTCGGCATACCGGAAACTTCCTGGGGGATCGCGCCGGAACGGTCCAGCGCAAGCATCATCATATTCGAGTTGGCAATTCTCGAAGGAAAGTAAAGCGCCTTGCCGTCGGAAGCCTCGATGGAAGTGACAAGGTCCAGGGATCCCGCGAGAAGTGTGGCGTCACCTCCTTCCACAGGGCAACGGTAGAGCTGATGACCAACGCCTTCGGAGCCGCGAAAATAGATCCACTTTCCATCGTGCGACCAGTATGGAAGGTCCGCCTTGCGCACATTGGTTTTCAGTTTGTGCGCGACACGATCCGATATATCCGCCGTGTACACGCCCGCAAGACCGCTGGGTTCTGCCATGTCGAACGTAATTTTCTGCGAATCAGGCGACCAGCTGGGGAAACCGGCGGGTCCTTCGTGCGAAATCTGAACGAGATTGCCGCCATCGGAGTCGGCCACCCAGACGTTCCAGGTTCCCGAGCGGGCCGAATTGAAGGCCACATGTTTGCCGTCGGGAGAATATTGGCTGTTGTTTTGGTGCCGAGTCGACGCCAACATCCGCAACGCCGGAGCTTCGGGATGTTCCAGGTCTCTTCTCCAGATGTTCACGAGGTCGTCCGCCAGGCTGAAGGCCAATTTGTGCCCATCGCGAGAAATCGTTGGCCATTCTCCTTCTACGGCCGGCAATTTGTGCACATCGCCATCGCTCACGCGGATTACATAGAAATCTTCCGCTCCCACAATCAGCGACTTATCATCGCCACTCCAAGCTAGTCCGTGGGGAAATTCGTGCCGCGTGGCCAGCGATCGTTTGGATTTCCCCTGAAGATCGGTAACAAAGTACTCGAAGGAACTCGTGTTATGGAGACAGAGCATAGCCAGCTCCTGCCCGTTATGCGAGAACGTTAAGTTTCCCTCGTGATTGCAGGACGGATCATGCGGAAACTCGTGAGATTCGAGAGTCTCCATGTTGAGCAGGTAGGCGCGGCCGTCGGGTCGTCCGTTTTCGGTATCGGAAAAGGCGAGCCATTTCCCGTCGGAGGACCAACTGATGGGCGCGGCAACAGAGTAGGGTATATGGGTGGCGAGGAGTTTGCGTTCCGGTCCGCCCAATGCGGGCACAACGTAGATGCCAGTATCGTCAGCAGCCAGGCGATGAAAGGCAATCTGCGTGCCGTCGGCGGACCACGTCGAACTAATCCATTCGGAAGGATGGTTGGTTAACCGCAGCACCGTTTCACTGCCAATTGCTTTTACATACAAGTCAAACCCCGGCTTTCCCGAGCGGTTGCTCGTGCCGTTATCCCAGGAGAAAGCGATCCTTGAGCCATCTGGCGAAAACGAAGGGGCTGTCTCCCAGCCGGGGTAGGAAGTGAAGGGGACAACTGTCATCGGCTGGGAATCGCCAGGTTTGCGAGATAGCCAGCCGAAAAGAACCGCGGCTGCCACCAGGACGGCTGCGGCTACCAAGCCAAGGGTCCATTTCCGACTCGACCAGGCATTTGCCGCAGGGACTGGCACAAGTTCCACAGATTGTTGCGGCTTCGTAACTGCGATTACCACCGGCGCTTCAAGCTTGATCTTCCCGATGAATCGGTAGCCGCGCTTCGGCAGCGTCTCTACGAACCGCGGGTATTCCACCGAATCGCCTAGCGCCTCGCGAATCTTGTTCACTGCGGCGGACACACTGTGATCGAAGTCGACGAAGGTGTCCGCCTGCCATAGGGCGCGACACACTTCGTCCCGCGTCACTACTTCTCCGGCATTCTCGATCAGCAATGCCAACAACTGAAAAGGTTGCGCCTGCAATCGGATTTTTCGTCTGTCCTTGCGCAATTCCCCTGAACGCAGGTCCAGTTCAAAACGATCGAAGGCCACTCGGTGGGAGTTGCCACCCGATGCTCGTTCTGACTTGTCGACCGAAGAGGACATTTGGTCACTCTCACCGGAATCCGATGAAGTGGCGTGATGCTAGCAGACCGCCAAAGCTATGGTCAATTCCAAATCATTCCAGATTCCAAGTGGTAAGCCCTTATACATGATGGCGTTAGCTGATGCTCAAGAATTGAACAGAAAGTGATGGACAGCGCATTGTACAGCTGCCCGTGTTTCCGCATTCTGCCCCAGCATTTCCACTTGGGGGTCGTTCCGGACGCCAAGCATGGAGCGCAATGAGATTGAGGCAAAACTCGAAGGAGAGAAACAATGAATCGAAAGAATGTATCTCGAGCTCTTTGGAGCCGGCGGTTTTTCGCTCTTGGGGCATTGATCGCTTTAGGGCTATTGTTTACCGCTGCCGGCGCCCAGGCCGGTGGTTGCGCCTTTACTTATAAAGCTGGAGCTGGATCCATCCCCGCAATTCCGTTCGTTAGCCCCCACGCGGACGGGGAGTGGGACGAGCATGCCACCATCGTAGGTCTGTGGCATGTGAATTTGACTGCAAATTACGATGAGAACTTCCCTCCCGGAGGGCCTTATCCCACCACCCCATTCCCGTTCCTTGAATCCTTCAAGACCTGGCACGCGGATGGAACTGAATTTGAAAATGCATTCGTTCCACCCGCTGGCGGGAATATCTGCTACGGCGTCTGGAAGGACTTGGGCAAGGGCACCGTCAAGCTGCACCACATTGGTTTAATGTTCAACTCGGATGGGAGCCTCTCAGCCATCTTCACCGACGACGAAACGAACACGGTCGCGCCCGACGGAAAAACTTATAAAGGAGTTTTCGATTTCAAACTCTGGCCTCCCAGCTATGATGCCGTCGGCATCGGAAAGCCAATAGCAGAGGTCAAGGGAGCAGTAGCCGCTACTCGCATAACCGTCGATTGAAGGATCAACTTCCCATTTCCGCCGGATGACCACGGCACGGCGCGGCCCACGCTTCTACACCCCAAGAGCGTGGGCCGAATCTTTGGATATCCGCTCAAGCGGATTCGGTGTGCTTGCCCGAGGATTTCGATGGGAATCCACTTCAGAAGTGAGTTAGCTCTTGGCAAACGCGCTTGTGTCCATTACATGGAGCAGTTCCCGGATTGTCGGCTACACGGAAGTTATCCTGGGACCCGGTTGCTCAGCGTTCACCGGGATACGTAGTCTCGAAATTGGAGACTGACAGAGTGCAAAAATTTGGCGGACTCATGCTTGTTTTCCTCGCCGGGCTTTAAATTTTTCAGAGGTTGCGTGCGCTTGGGTTCAAGTTCGGGATGAGGGAGCGGTTTACGCGGAAGCATTTGGTTGCGCATGGTGGAGTTGTAGTTCCAGGTGGCTTCCGCGAGCCTCGCTTGGGGCAGGTCTTCGTGTTGGAGGTGCTCGTTTTGCCAGATGTCTCGGGGGAGGGAAGTCTTGCCGCCGCAGGCGACATGCTTCATTCTTCTCGCAACGCGGCGAGAGGATCCACGCGGGTTGCGCGCTTTGCCGGAATGTAGCATGCGAGCAACGCGGCGCCAGAAAGAATAGCGGAAACGGCGAGGAAGGTAGTTGGGTCGGTTGGCGCAACACCGAAAAGCATCGAGCGGAAAAATCTCGTCATGATAGCGGCTCCGACGAGCCCCGAAACCAACCCAATGGCGACGATCAGCATGCCTTCTCCCAACGCCATGCGCAGAATATCCAGGCGCTGGGCACCGAGAGCAATGCGCACCCCGACTTCGTGCGTGCGCTGGCTAAAGGAATACGACATCACGCCATAGATGCCGATGGCGGCAAGCAGCAGTGCAACCGCCGCAAAAACGCCCAGAAGCTCGAGAGCGAACCGCCGGTCCGCCACGGACCGGGCGATGATTTGATCCATGGAGCTGATGCTGTGCACCGGAACGTTGGGATCAACGCTTTCCACTTCGTGCCGCACGGCTTCGCCGAGATTCTCCACACCCGCAATGCTGCGGAGAAAAACTACCGCGTTGACTGGCGCGAACTGACCCAAGGCGACATAAATATGCGGCACGCTGGGAGCTTCGAAGCCGTCCGACTTGATATCGCCAACCACGCCGACAATCGTGACACCCTGTAAACCTCGTCCGAATCCAAACTTAAGCTGTTGGCCGAGGGGATTCTTGTCCTGCCAATATTGCCGTGCAAGGGTTTGGTCGATTACGGCAACTGGTTGGGTCTTGTACGTATCGAAGCCGGTGAAATTGCGTCCCGTTACTAAGGGGACTTCCATGGTGCGAAAATACTGCGCATCGACCACAGCAATGTCAGCGATTGGGTTGCGCTCCGATTCCGTCGCACGCCCCTGGATCGAGAATTGAGAGTAGTTCCTCCCCGAATTCATCGGTAGAGTGTCGTTCCCGGAAATCGAGGTCTGTTCCACGCCAGGCAACGCAGATACGCGGCGATAGACCTCCAGCAGAAAATCGGCCCGCTTCTCCTCGACGCTGTAAGGATCATTGGCCGGATTGTTGGATATTGGAATCCAGATTTGTACCGTGGTCAGATGGCTGGGATTAAAACCGGGGCGCACATCGAGCACTCGCCAGAAACTTTTAAGCAGCAGACCTGCGCCTGCCAGCAAGACAATCGAAAGCGCTACTTCCGCAACGACAAGAATCCGCGAAAGTCGCGTATGTCGTCTGCCAACCCCCGAGCCGCGCCCGCCTTCCCGTAGATTCTCGAGCTGATTGGGGTTCGCGGACTGAAGCGCCGGCGCCAGCCCGAAGAGTACGCCGGTGAATAGTGAGAGCAGGAAAGCGAAAAAAAGCACGCTGGCGCTGACGTCCACCTCGTTGAGCCGTGGAATATCCGCGGGAGCAAGGCTTATGATCGCGTTTTTCAGGAGAAGAACTGTAAGCAGAGCGACTATGCCGGCGATTGCCGATAGCAGTGTGCTCTCGGTCAAGAGTTGGCGCGCCAGGCGCGCCCGACTCGCACCCATCGTCAACCGAATCGCAATTTCACGCCGTCGTCCGGAAGAGCGCGCTAGAAGAAGGTTGGCAATATTCACGCACGCGATGAGCAGCACAAATCCCACTGCTCCAAAAAGGATGAACAATTCCGCGCGCTGCGGTCCCACCAAGTCTTCTTTGATCGGAACAAGTCGCACCGCCCATTTAGACGCCGCGGGGTATTCGGTGGGATACTGCTGGCTGAGTTGCGATATATACGCATCGAGCTGCGCTTGCGCCTGAGGGACCGTCATACCGGGCTTCAAGCGCCCAATGGCGGCCGGAAGCATTCTCTGTGCCCGCACAGCGGGAACCGGAAACGGAAGACCGCTAAAGCCGGTTGCGATCCAAACGTCCACGTCCGTATTCAGCGTCCGGCCCGGATGACGAAAGCCTGGCGGCATCACGCCCACAATCGTGTACATGTCGTTATCGAGCCGCATCTTGCGCCCGACAATGTTCGGGTCCGACCCATAGTTACGGCGCCAAAAGCCGTCGCTGATAACGACGGGCTCCAGGTATCCTGGGACGGTATCTCGCGACGTGTAGACGCGACCAAGCTGCGGCTTAGCTCCCAGTAATGCGAAGTAATCAGGGCTAGTAATAAGACTTTCGGCACGGACCGTCCGATCTCCGCCGCCGATTGCCGAGTTACTCGGCGCCACTGCCGAAATCTCCTGAAACACGCCCGAGCGATCTTGTAAATCCCAGAGTTCAGGAGCGGACATACCCACGTCCTGCTCGTTGGTGCCGCGAAGGTCGTCAAAGACGCGCACCAGCTGCTCGGAATTAGGGAAGGGCAAAGGCCGCAGAAGTACGGCATACACTACGCTGAAAGTGGCGACATTGGCGCCAATCCCTAAGGCAAGAGTGAGCACCGCAACAGTGGTAAACCCGGGGCTCTTGAGCAACATCCGGAGCGCGTAGCGTAGGTCTTGGACGAATGAGAACACGAATGTCTCCCTTGCGCGCGCCCCGTCATGCGGCAGACGCGATGGTCCCTTTCGTTATATGGACGAGGGGGCCGCTTCATCGTTAGCAGGAGGATGGGGCTTGAAGGGTACCCAGATGGATCAGCTGGTGATGTGCGTAGTCACGCTCGCACCGCAACATTACTGCTTACAAGTTGTGTCCCGAAAACGGACACATCACCAAGAATTGCGCGGATTAATCTTTGTTTTCCGCGCCGGGCATTACGTTCTTGAGCGGCTGGATGCGTTTGGGTTCGAGTTCGGGATGCGGGAGCGGTTTGCGCGGAAGCATCTGGTCGCGCATGGCGGCATTGTAGACGAAAGTGGCTTCGACTAGCGCGGCTTGGGCGAGATCCTCAGCCTGTAGGCGCTCGTAGGTGTCCATGTTCGAATGATGCGTGCGCGAGCTGTAGTCGAGCGGGTCCTGGATGAATTGAAATCCGGGAAGGCCGATAGCGTCGAACGCTTCGTGATCCGTACCGCCTGTGTCGCGCATGGTGATCGCTGTGACGCCCAGGTCTTTCAGCGGCGCAATCCATTGCTCGAAAATCGAAGCGATGGCGGCGTTGCCTTGCAAATAAATGCCGCGGACTTTTCCGCTTCCGTTGTCCAAATTGAAATACGCGGACAGCTTTTGATGGTCGGGCTTGAGCTGAATGGGGCCGGAGGCGTCCCGGTCATACTCGGTGACCAAAAGCTGGTCGGGCTCAGTCGAACGGGGGACGAAGCCGAAGTGTTGCTTGACGTAGCCGTAGGAGCCGAACTCGCCTTCTTCCTCGCCGGTCCAGAGGCCAACGCGAATCGTGCGGCGAGGCTTCACTTGCAGCGCGGTCAGGATGCGCATCACTTCCATGGCGACGACAGAGCCCGCGCCGTTGTCGGTGGCGCCGGTGGCGGAAGCCCAGGAATCGAGATGGCCGCCGAGCATGACGACTTCGTCTTTCAGCTTGGGGTCGGTGCCAGGAATTTCGGCGATAGTGTCGAAGCCGTGCTCGTGGTCGCCGGTGAACTTCGTGTCGATATTGAGTTCAATGCTCACGGGGACGCCGGCTTTCAGCAGGCGGTACACGCGGCCATAGTTTTCAATCGCGGTGACGGCGACGGGCAAAGCGTTGGCGTGTTCGCGCTGATAGATGAGCCAACCGAAGCCTGCGCCGGTGTCGTCGAAAATCGTGCCGCCGGAGCCACCGTTGTTTCTTCCATCGCGGCTTGGCGTGATCACCGCAACCGCTTGTTCGGCAGCTAGGAAGTGGCCGATTTTTTCGCGGAAGGCAAGAGTCTTGAGATAATTTGCGAAGGAAAAGGGAGCGCTTAGGTCCACTGGATAGGTTTCGATGCGCTTGAGGTCGGCTTCGTCGTCGCGCGTAAAGAGTGGCTTGTCGACAGGCTTCACTTCGCGCATGTCGCCAAAGAAGACGATTTTTCCAGCGAGCTTGCCTTTGTACTTGTCGAAGTCGGCCTCGGTTTTTATATCCACCCAAACTGCGCTAGCAGTGACAGCGCCTTTTGTCGCTGGCGACCATGGCGCGGCTTGCGCGATAAACACGGCCGTATCCGGAGAAGTCATTCGCACCCAAGTGTTGAGTTGTTGCCAACCCATGCCGAATTCGCCCCAATCTTCGAGGTGCGCGTTGGTGCAGCCCATAGCGGTGAATTGATCGCGTGTCCATTCGTTGGCGTGCTTCAGATTTGGCGAACCCGTCAAGCGCGGGCCGATGCCATCCATCAGGCCGGAGGCGTATTCCATGATGTGCGAGTGGGTAAGAGCTTCGTCGCGGATGTTCTCGTACATCGCGAGATCGAGAGACTCTCTTTCGGGTTGCGGCATCTCGTAGGAAGCACGAGGCGCATCTTTTGAAGCCGCTTCCTTCTTGTCTTTGTCCGCCGCGAACAACGAAAACGCCAGGCCTGCGACTAGAATTGCGGCTGGAGTGGAAATTCTAAATGAGCGCATGAGGTTCCTTCTTTTGTGAACGAATTTCAGGAGCATAACAAAGGCGCGGGGGAATTACCAAGAATCGGCCGCGCGGCAGCGCGACTCAGTTTGGTGGTGGAACGCGGGATCCCGTCTGAGTGCCAGAGTCTTCCGTCGCCGGGTAAAGGCGATCAAACTCCGGCTCGTCGCGTAGCATTGCAAGGTCCGGGTCTCTGCGCACCCATGTGGAATCCTTGAAGCCCGCTTCCCAGGCCATACGAAGAGTGTCGAGCGCTTCCGCTTTTTTCTTCAAGAGCGCGTAGGTGCACGCAGCATTATACAAAATGGAAGCCTCGTTTGCGCGCAAGCGTGATTGCCAGATTCAATTCTTTCAGCGAATCTTCCACGCGATCGAGTTCCGCATAATCCGCGGACAACAGAATGCGAGCTCGCGCGTCTTCGGGTACCTGTTTCAAGTGGTTTTCAAGCGCCACGATACGGCGCAGCAGCAAATTTCGGTACTCGTCCTTTTTTCCCAGAGCTCCGAGCGCGTTCGCAATGGGGACATACACGTTGTAATCTTCGCCGCTTACTTCGAGCGCCTGGTCCATCACGTCCACAACTTCTTGATAGCGCCCGGCAGAAAAAAGCGCCCGGCACAAAAGATAGTAGGCGCCCTCGCAATCTTTTTTCCGCTCGATCGCTTTTAGCACCATGCGCACGGATTCATCGTGCAATGCGGTGGCGTAAAGGACCCACGCTTGGCTCACTTGGACTTCCGGCAAATCCCAGCGGAGTGCGACGGCTTTTCCCGATGCATTCCTGGCGCGCTCGACCCAAATGGCTTCGCGGCTGTAGTTGCAGTAGAACATGGCGCAGGCATTGGCGCAGGCGGCGTAGGCCAGCGCGAAGCTGGGATCCATGGCCACGGCGTTTTCAAACATTTGCAAAGCGAATTCCAGGTCTTGCCTCGTTTGTCGCCGCGCATATCGCTTGCCGCGCAAATAGAGATCGTAAGCTTGAAGATTCTCGGTCGGCTTGATCGCCAGCGCTTCCAGCTCTTGCGGAGAAAGAGTTACGCGCAGAGCTTCAGCAATCTTGCGGGCAATTTCGTCCTGTACTTCGAAGACGTCTTTCATTTCACGATCGTAGCGCTCCGACCACATCGGAAAATCGGTGGCGGTGTCCACCAATTGCGTCGTTATGCGCAAGCGGTTTCCTGCGCGGCGCAAACTCCCCGTCAAAACATACGCAGCTTTCAGCTGCTGCCCGATTTGTCCAGGAGTCACTTGTTTGTCGCGAAATGCCAGGACGGTCGGCCGCGAATAGGTGTTGAGCCCGCGAATCTTTGAGAGTTCCGTGATGATGTCTTCGGTGATGCCGTCGCGCAGATACTCGTCTTCTTTTACGCCGCTGAGGTTTTCGAAGTAGAGAACCGCGACGGATTTCGCGCTTTGCTTCGCGGCGCCAGATTTCGACTCAGTCAGGTCCGCGGCGCGCTTGCTTCCAGAATCAAGGTCCCGCTTCAGGCGGTTCAGGTCCGTCTTGAGTTCCGCGGCGGACTGGCAACGCATGGTGCGGTCTTTTTCCAGGAGCTTCGAGAGAATGCGCCCGAACTCACCCGGAAGCGCCGAGTTCAACTCCGCAACAGGGACCGGATCGCGATTCAAGATCGCATCAAAAACCATCGCCGAGGTATCTCCCTTGAACGGGAGCACTCCGCTCGCCATTTGGTACAACACCGTTCCCAGGGAAAACAAATCCGTTCGCGCATCCACCAGTTGGCCGCGCGCTTGTTCTGGCGACATGTAAGAAATCGTGCCCACGGTCGCGCCCGGGGAAGTAAGTTCTCCCTCCACCATGGTGTCCAGGTTCGACGGCGACGAACCGCTCGGTCGAATCTCTGTGCCCTCGATTTTCGCTAGGCCAAAGTCCAGCACCTTCACTTGGCCGCGGTCCGTCACAAAAAGATTCGCGGGCTTGATGTCGCGGTGCACAATTCCTTTGGAGTGAGCCGATTCCAGCGCGTCGGCAATCTGGATGGCCATGGGCAACAGCTTTTCCATGGAACTGGGGTGGCGGTCCATCAATTGCCCCAGGGTTTTCCCTTCGAGAAGCTCCATCACCAGAAAATGCTGGCGGTCGTGTTGTTCGATAGCGTGAATAGTGCAGATGTTCGGATGATTCAGCGCGGAAGCGGCGCGCGCCTCTCGCTGAAATCGCTCAATCAACTGAGAATCCTTCGCCATTTCGGCCGGCAGAAACTTAAGCGCGACGCGGCGTCCGAGACGCGTGTCTTCCGCCTCGTAGACCACGCCCATTCCACCGCTGCCTATCTCTCGGGTGACTTTATAATGGGAGAAAACTTGACCAACTAAAGCTGGGGTTTCCGACATTAGGTTTCAATATTATTCGACGCCTTCGGCTCGGTCAAGCAATCGCCTGGATTGGGCCAGTTAATTCTTTCACTTGTTAACTGGCGTGCAGTTAGCTCATGGGCAGAGCGGAGAATGGCGGTGGACGAGAAGGGATAAGCGATGATCACGGCCGCCCATACTTGGCTCATGCTACGATCAGCACCACAAATTCTAGATTCGAGGTCTCCCGCGTGCGCCACTTCTTGATTCTGCTCCTTGCGATCATCGGGACATCCACAGGTTTGTTTGCGCAGTGGCCGCCTGCACCTGGTCACACCACCTTAAATGTCTGGCCGCACGGAGCTCCGGGTGCGACGGCCAATCCGGTGCCGGAAGCTGACACGACGACCGCCAAGGAGAATCTCATCGCGGGCAAGCCGCTCGTTCGTCTCGGAAATGTTTCCGTTCCGACGCTCACGCTTTACACACCTTCGGGTAAGAATACCGGCGCGGCCGTCGTAGTTTTTCCCGGCGGCGGCTATCGCATTCTTGCGATCGATCTGGAAGGCACGGAAGTGTGCGACTGGCTGAACTCGTCAGGCATCACGTGCGTTCTACTCAAGTACCGCGTGCCCGATACCGGGCCGTACCCGAAATCCGCTGCGGCGCTTCAGGACGCGCAGCGAGCCCTTGGCATTGTTCGCTCTCACGCCGCGGAGTGGCATATCGATCCGAAGCGGATCGGCGTGCTCGGATTTTCGGCGGGTGCGCACCTCGCGGCTGCACTTAGCACGCATTTTGATAAGCGCCTTTACGATCCCATCGATGCCGCTGACCAGATCAGTTGCCGGCCTGATTTTGCCATAATTGTTTATCCAGGTTATCTGGCGATCGCGGAGCAAAATTTCGCGGCGAATGCGGATATTCACCCGACGGAGCAGACTCCGCCTTCCTTCATCGTGCAAGCAGAGGACGATCCTGTGCACGTGGAAAATTCGACTGTGTATTTTCTAGCTTTGAAGAACGCCAAGGTTCCCGCGGAGTTGCATTTGTATGCGCAAGGCGGCCATGGCTATGGGCTTCGCCGGACGGAGCTTCCCGTTACGGCGTGGCCTCAGTTAGTGGAAACTTGGTTGCGCACAATTCAGATTTTGCCAACCGCCGCGCGCTTAAAGCTCTGAGGCAGGGCAAGCCCCGCCCCTGCAATTCCATTTTGAAATAGTCGGTTAGAAGAAAGCGGCGCCGCCGTCAACGTTGATGGATTGGCCCGTGATGGCGCTGGATTGCGCGGAGCAGAGAAAGAGCGCGGCGCGGGCGACTTCGTCGGCGGTTTGCCCGCGGCCTTGCAAAATTGTGTTCAGAAAGCCGGCGAGTTGTTCTTTCGGGCTAACGCCAAGTTTCGTGGCGAGAGTGTTGCCCAATTCCTTGGACATGCGCGTTTCTGTAACAGGCCCGGGACAGATCGCGTTGACGCGCACGCCTTTACGCGCAGCTTCGGCGGCCGTGATGCGCGTAAGGCCGAGCATGCCTGCTTTTGCCGCGGCATAAGCAGAACCCCACGGAAACGCAGCCTTTGCAGAGAGACTCGAGATATTAAGAATGACTCCGGAGCCCCGCGCGTACATTTCCGGAAGGACGAGTTTGCTCAGCAGAAACGCGGCGCGCAAGTGCACGGCCAGGACGTTGTCGAATTCCGCCAAGGGATAGTCTTCCACGGGAACGACCGGGCCGTAGTGGCCAGCATTGTTGACGAGGATATCGATCTTTCCAAATTGCACACGCGCTTCGGCGATGATGCGCATGCAATCCGCTTCCTGCGCGAGATCTCCCACGGAGTAATGCGCGCGCCCGCCATTGCTGGAAATCTCTTTCGCGGTTGCTGTTAACTCCGCCTCCGTCCGCGCCGTCAGGAATACCGACGCACCTTCCGCGGCAAACAGGTTTGCAATAGCGCGGCCGATGCCGCGGCCCGACCCGGTTATCAAAGCAACTTGGTCTTCGAGTAGCATAGGGACTTGAGGATAGCGGTAGCGCGCTAGCGTGACAAGCATCTATGATTTGCGAAAGGGCGCGGCAAACTTTCGTCCGTGAGGTCAGCTGGTACCGTAGGTGCAGAGACGAGCAACATAACGCTCTGGCCAAGAACTGTACTTCTGTTCAGGTGCAATTCACCCTTTCACTGCCTAAGCTAAGGCTAAGAGAGTGTGCTTTGTTGCGGGCCGGCTCATGCCGCCCGTTATCAAGAGTTTGCGGCCCCACCCAGGCCCGCCGCTACTTCGACTCGGGGGTACGTCCATGCGCCGACCAAATTCTCTGATCCAGGCTAGTGCGATGCTTATTGCGCTCGCGCTTGCGGGCTGCGCCGGGCTGACTTCATCCAATAACTCGAACACCGGAACTAAGCCGGTGGCGCCGACGATCGCCGCACAACCTGCTAGTCAAACTGTGACAGCCGGGCAAGCAGCGACCTTCAGCGTGAAGGCGTCTGGTACGGCTCCGCTCAGCTATCAGTGGCTGAAAAACAGCGCAAATATTGGTGGTGCGACAGCGGCGACCTATACCACTCCAGCGACAATCGAGGGCGATAACGGAGCAAAATTCGATGTGGTGGTGAGCAATTCGGTGGGAAGCATCACGAGCTCGATCGCAATCTTGACCGTCAACGCGGCAGTCGTCGCGCCAACGATCACGACGCAACCCGCGAATCAAAGCGTGACCGCAGGGCAGACGGCGACGTTTAGCGTGACGGCGACAGGGACTGCGCCGCTCAGCTACCAGTGGCAGAAAAATAGCGCGAACATCACCGGCGCAACGGCGTCGAGCTACACCACTCCCGCGACGGCAACCACCGACAACGGCGCGAAGTTCGACGTAGTCGTGAGCAACTCCGCAGGCAGCAAGACGAGTTCGATGGCCACGCTTACGGTGAATGCCGCAGCCGTGGGGCCGACAATTACAGCGCAACCTTCAAATCAAACCGTGAACGCAGGACAAACGGCGACGTTCAACGTTACCGCAACGGGAACGGCGCCGCTGAGCTATCAGTGGCAGAAAAACAACACGAACATAAGCGGCGCGACCGCTGCGAGTTACACCACACCAGCCGCGGTGACGACGGACAATGGTGCGAAGTTCGACGTAGTCGTCAGCAATGCCGTGAGCAGCCAGACGAGTTCGATGGCTACGCTGACCGTGAATGCGGTTAGCGCATCCACAATAAATGTCGTGACCTATCACTACGACAATTTGCGCACCGGGCAGAACCTCAACGAAACGATTCTCACCCAGGCCAATGTGAACTCAACCACCTTCGGCAAGCTTGGCGCATTTACCGTGGACGGGCGAGTAGACGCGCAGCCTCTGTATCTCTCCGCAGTCGCGATCCCCAACGTGGGAACGAAAAACGTTTTGTATGTGGCCACGGAGCACGACAGCGTGTATGCGTTTGATGCGGACTCCATCAACGGCAACACCAGCGCATTTCTGTGGAAGGCTTCCATGCTCGGCAGCGGAGAAACCTCGAGCGACGACCGCGGCTGCGGACAAGTGTCGCCGGAGATCGGCGTGACAGCCACGCCCGTGATTGACCGCGCTCGCGGAACGCATGGGGCAATCTATGTAGTGGCGATGTCGAAAGACGCAAACGGAAATTACTTCCAACGCCTGCACGCGCTCGATCTGACCACTGGCGCGGAACTTTTCGGCGGGCCGACAACAGTGCAAGCGACTTACCCAGGCACAGGCGACAACAGCTCGAACGGAAATGTGGTCTTCGACGCCAAGCAATATAAGGAACGCCCGGGCCTGCTCGAAATCGGCACCACCATCTACACGACGTGGTCCTCGCATTGCGATGACCGCCCGTACACTTCCTGGGTGATGTCGTATGACGCGAACGCGTTGACGCAAACCAGCGTCCTCAACCTCGTCCCCAACGGCAGCGAAGGCGGCATTTGGATGGCCGGAACCGCTCCCGCCGCGGACGCCTCCGGAAATATTTATTTCATGGTTGGAAACGGAGACTTCGACACCACGCTGAATGCGAGCGGCTTCCCGTCACAGGGCGATTGTGGACAATGCTACGTAAAGCTGACTTCCAGCGCGCCGATCAAGCTGCTGGATTATTTCACGCCGTCGAACACCGTTTCGGAATCAAACGCCGACACGGATTTCGGCTCGGGCGGGCCGCTGCTTTTGCCCGATCTGGTGGACGCAAACGGCAACACGCGCCACCTCGCGGTGGGCTCCGGCAAGGACGCGATCATCTACGTCGTGGATCGCGACAACATGGGGAAGTTCAACAGCAGCACGAACAATATCTATCAACAAATCAACGGGCAAATCGGCGGCGTGTGGTCCAAGCCCAGCTATTTCAACAATACGGTTTACTACGGCGCGGTCGGCGACCATCTGAAGTCTTTTCCGATCACCGGCGCGAAGCTTGCGACCATCCCCGCAACACAAAGCTCCACCAGCTTCGGCTACCCAGGGACGACGCCGAGTATTTCCGCGAACGGTACATCCAATGCGATTGTGTGGGCCGTGGAGAATGGTTCGACAGGCGTGTTGCACGCTTATAACGCGTCGAACTTGACGACGGAACTCTACAACTCGAATCAAGCCACCAACAACCGCGATCAGTTCAGCGACAACAAGTACGTCACGCCAATGGTAGCCAACGGCAAAGTTTACGTCGGCACGCCGAATAGCGTCGTGGTGTTTGGTTTATTGCCCTAATCTCTGATAAGAGCCCCGCTTCACGAATTACCGAGTTCCGCCTCATGCTGCGAAGCAGCGATTTGGAGTGCGGCAGCTCTGCTGCCGCTATTCTCAGCGACTCGCCCGACTCCACATTTAGCAAAGTTCAATAATAAAAATTCTCGCCTATTTACCCGCGCTGAGTTTCCACAGCACAGCATTCACCAGCGAATTGACGTCGCTCTGCGTGAAGGTCGTAAAGCCTGCCTTCACGGGTTTGTTCCCAATGGCGCGAAACGCCACCTTCCTGGTCGACGCTTGCAGAAAGTCGAACACCATCGTCCCGGTGCGGAATTTGATGTTCTGGTAGCCGTACGCTGGCGGACCCCAACCCCAAGATTGCACGCAGCCATAAGGACCGCACACGACTCCTGGATACCCGCCGCCGTAGCCAACGGGCACCGCCGCGCTCTGGTCTTTCACAGCAATGTGATAATCGACCAGAAAAGCCGCAGCGTTCGGATCAGTCACTTCCTTAAAGCCTTTTTCGGCCAAAGCCTTGGTGATCGCTACGCGAATCTGTCCGCGGAGGATTTCCGTCGACGCTTCGCTCTGGGGCACCGGGCTTGGACCTTGATATGGTGCACGTCTCGCGAGATGACAGGCCGTGCCTCGCGGGGGGGAGCAGATGCCGCTTCGACTGGTCTCCAGGCCCAGGTGGCCTTCTTAGGTATGGGAACTTCCGGATTGCGCTCGGACGTGACGTACTCATTGCAGCCGGCGACGAAAGCCAAAGAAAGACATGCAACAGCGGTCAAAAGCCGCTTGGTTGTACTAATTGGACGTGAAAACCGCATCTGACGAGCCTCCAAAGGCGTATTTATCCTCTGCCTTGTTCAACCCCACACTGATTGGATAGTTGCGGTGGGAAAATTGGTTGTGCCGTGGTTTGCCGTTCGTCCTAAAAGAACAAAGCATCAGGAGCCCTTGATTCCCCAATCCTGCGGAGGAAAAGTGACTGGCCAGAATTTCGGCGCTGGCAGATCAAACTCAAAAGCTACGGCGAAGTAATCCGCGGTAGGTTGGTCGACGCGCACCACACGGCAGCTCTGCTCGAGTCCAGTATGCGGGCTCACCAGAATGAACGGCTGGCCCACAAGAAGCTCCGCTTTCAATTTCATCAGGCCGCCATGCGCATTCACGACCAGCGTATGCGTGTCTTCCTCGACATGGACGCTGTCAGGCGTCTCGGCGAGAACCTTGACCGGTATCTGCAGCATCACGCGTTCGCTGCGTCGCCGGTTGGCGGCATCGGAAGAGGGCACGAGATTCTCCGTTAAGCGGCGGTGTTCGCTGCAAGCCTTTGGGAGGCATTCAGGCTAAGCCCAATTGCCGTCTCCCAAGACACCTGTACTGCGGCAGCGTGGCCGGGCCGGCACACTGGGCACATGCGAATCACCTGGTATGCCCAGTTAATAGTCTAACTTATGCCACCCGCGCGCCCGCACACGGAATGATCGTTGCCGTGCATTGGTAAACGTCAATGTCGGGAGCAGCGGATCGACTCAAAACTTGTAGGGGCGCAATTCATTGCGCCCGAGCTTGCCCAGCTGTCAAGGGAGCAGCATGGTTTGCAAGCGGGATTTCACGGCAGGCCATTCCGAATCGAGGATGCTGAAATAAACGGTGTGCCTGATGCGCCCGCTTGCGGTAATCATGTGATTGCGAAATGTGCCTTCTTCTCGCGCGCCGATACGCAAAATCGCGGCGCGAGACTTTTCGTTCAGCGAATCGGTCTTTAATTCCACGCGCATGCAGCCCAGCGTTTCAAACGCATGGCGCAAAAGAAGATATTTTGCTTCCGTGTTCACGGCGGACCGCTGCCAGGGCGGTGCGACCCAAGTCCAGCCAATCTCCACGCGATGATGCGTGCGGTCAATATTGCCGTAGCGCGTGCTGCCGATGGCCTGCCCGGTGGCTTTTTCGACAAGCGCAAACGGTAACGACAAGCCGCGCGCCTGTTCGTCAAGCGCGGTAGCGATGTAAGCGGACATCTCTTCTGGCGTGCGCACGGGAACTGGAATCCAGCGCCACAGACTTTCTTCAAGTCCGACGACGGCAAGATCAGGCTGGTGCGCCTGCGAAAGTGGCTCAAGCCGCACATGGCGGCCTTCAAGAGTAACTGGCGCAACGATCATTTCAGCAGTCATTGTTGTGTGAACGCAGACCGCATTTTACAGCGCGAGTGCGGGCCGGAGGAGCACCAATTTGGCCACTCGCCACCCCACCAAATGCCAGTAAACGAAGGGATTGATCCGGGCAAGTAAACCAAAACGACCAAGCCGACGTCTTAATCTTCTGAAGGGTACGGGAACTTTCTGCCCACCAGGGATGAATCACCTGTAGGGGCGGGGCTTGCCCCGCCCATGTTGCCAAGCCCGGGCCGACCAGAACCGCCAGCCACTACAAGCCGCAATGCGAGCGGGCGCCATTTGAATTTCCGGGACCCACTTAATGCCCAAAATACCATTTCGAACCTGAACTAGGAAAAGATGAAAGACTCCACTATCAATCGCCTAACGAATTGTTCCCGATCCCGTTCCATCAAAGGGTCGCGACTCTTTCGCATTAGCCTCTCTGCAATCGCCCTTTTACTTTTGATGCTCGCCGCCCAGGATTTTCGCGCGCAGCAACCGCCTCCACCACCCGCACAACAACAGACACAGCCGCCGCCCCAGCAGCCGGCGCAATCGCTGCCAGAACTGAAGCGCCCACAAGAAGGGCAGCCGAAGATCGCGGTCGAAGTAAAAACCGTAAGCGTCCTCGCGACCGTTCGCGACAAACACGGAAAAATCATCTCGAACCTGACCAAAGACGATTTTCAGCTGGACGAAGACGGCCGTCCGCAAACCATCAACTATTTCGCGCACGAAAGCGATCTGCCGCTGCGCCTGGGCCTGCTCGTGGACACCAGCTTGAGCCAGAGGAAGGTCCTTGATCAGGAACGCAGCGCCAGCTACAGCTTCCTCGATAAGCTTCTCCGCCAGGACAAGGATTTGGCCTTCGTAATTCACTTCGACAGGGAAGTAGAGCTTTTGCAGGATTTCACTCCCTCGCGCCCCCAGCTTCAGGCCGCGCTGCAAAAACTATCGACGCCTCAATTCGACGGAGGCGGAGGTAGCAATGGCGGTGGGGGCGGAAGTGGAAATGGCGGCGGAGGTGGTGGAGGACGCGGCCGCGGCTCACACGGCGGCGGAACGCTGCTCTACGACGCAATCTTCCTCGGTTCCGACGAGCTCATGAGCAAGCAGCAGGGCCGCAAGGCGCTGATTATTCTTTCCGACGGCGTGGATCACGGCAGCCGAGAAACCATGGCAGAGGCTATCGCAACCGCACAGCGCGCCGACACGATCATCTACTCCATCTTATTCGCCGACGAAGATGAAAATAGCCGCCCCGGCGGATTCGGGATGGGCGGGCCCGGTGGGATGCATGGGGGTGGAATGGGCGGCGGCCGCGGCGGTGGACGCTATCCGCAGCAAGAGCAGCGCCCCGACGGCAAAAAAATCCTCGAGCAAATTTCCAAAGAAACCGGCGGCCGCATGTTCAAAGTCACAAAGAAAGAAACGGTCGACGCCATCTACGCCGAAATCGAAGAAGACCTACGCAACCAGTACAGCCTCGCCTACACGCCAGACAAGGGCAACATGATCGGCTACCACAAAATCCATCTCGCGGTCGGCAAGCAAAAAGATCTAGTCAGTCCAAGCCCGCGACGGCTATTACTTCGGGCAGTAGTGTCCTTCAGATCCCCACATCTCTGGAGTCCGACTCAGGTCTCCTTTAACTCGAGCCACTGAGAGTCGAACCGATTTACGGGAACTTTTGCCGCTATTTGGAGTCGGATACTATAGGCTCGCAATGGAATCCTCACGAAGCGGTACCCCAAGCTTGAACTCTGGAGTGGTTGCTGTCCGCCGAATCATTCTTGCCTGTATTTTCGTTCTCACCATTGCCTATGCTTTGGCTTACTCCGTCGAACGGAGCAGACGCCGATTAGTCCAAGAACTCACAATTGATGTCCAACAACTCCGCGTGGGGGTGACGACTGAAGCCGAAATCCAGGCTCTCGCCAAGAAATACAAAGGCACATACTTTAAGGCCGAGAAACACGGAGATTCAGAAGAACCAGCGCACTACTCGGTTGCTATCTGGAGTCCGATGTTGGCTGTCGGACAAAATTATAAAACCCTTCCCGGGCGCAGAGCATGGGGAGCGCTGGCTTACCTTCCGGTAGAGAACGGTCACCTGAGCAGGGTCTATTTCGAGCTTGGGTCCCGGTGTTCCGATGGATTGGAATTGTCCGCTTCCGTACGCTTTGTGGGGAGCACGCCATTTGCTGCGCCAAAAGGAGTCTCGTATTACGTGTATGAGGCGCACGTAACTGGGCCCCCCACGGAGTCGCTAAATGTGGAGCTGAGCGCGGGAGCAACTTCCGAGGAATACAAAAAGGGTTTCGATTTCAATCTCTCCTGCTTGACCCGATTGAGAGAATGTAGGCACGTCTGTGAACTCATGCCCACTGCGTGGAAGGACCTTCCGTCCGAGAGACGCATCAGATACGGCGACGGGAGAAACGAAGTGATGGATTCTGAATGTCGAAAGCAAATGCACTAACGCCTCCTCCATTCCAGGCGCACAGTAAACGCTGTTAGCGATATCCGTGACAATGCAAGGAATCCCGGTGCGGGCAAGCCACGCCGTAAGGTATGATAGAGTCTTCGGAAATTACTCACTTAGGATAACGATGCAGACTGCGACAAATGGGAAGGTATTGCTGAGGGTACGGCCGCGGGGGTTCTGCGCGGGCGTGGTGCGAGCGGTGGATATCGTCGAGCTGGCGCTGGAAGCGTACGGCGCGCCGGTCTACGTCCATCACGAAATCGTGCATAACACCTACGTAGTGGAGCAGTTACGCCGCCGCGGAGCGATTTTTGTGGAGTCCATCGACGACGTGCCGCACGGCGCAGTGCTGGTCTTCAGCGCCCACGGTGTGCCGCCAACGGTCCGCCAGGAAGCCAAAGACCGCGCGCTAAAGGTAATCGACGCTACCTGTCCGCTCGTTACTAAGGTGCATCTGGAAGCCCTGAAATTCGCGCGCGAAAAGCGCACCATCATTTTGATCGGCCACAAGGATCACCAGGAAATCGTCGGCACGTCGGGCGAAGCTCCCGATCGCACCATCGTGGTCGATTCGGTAGCGGCGGTAGACGCGCTGGAAGTAGCCGAACCGGACAAGCTGTCGTTCCTCACGCAAACGACGTTGAGTCTCTACGACACGCAAGAAATCGTAGCCCGCCTACGGCAAAAGTACCCATTGATTAAAGGCCCTGCCAGCGACGATATTTGCTACGCCACCCAGAATCGCCAGGAAGCCGTCGAGCAAGTGGCCAAGGACGTGGATTTTCTACTGGTCGTGGGTTCGCCGAACAGCTCGAACTCGAACCGCCTGGTAGAAGTCGCCAAGCGCAGCGGCGTGAAAGCCCAACTCATCGATTCCGCCAAGGATATCGACGTGAACTGGCTCGAAGGCGTAAAGCGCGTAGGCTTGACGGCAGGCGCCTCCGCTCCCGAAGTGCTCGTCGAGCAAGTGAGCGAGCGCCTGGCGGAGTTTGGTTTTACGGATCAGCGCGACCTCGATTTGATCCGCGAGGACGTGCGCTTCACGCTGCCTCCGGAGCTGGCCACGATTGCGCCGGCCCCTCGTCGTTAAGAAGCGGCGCTAAGAATTAGCGGTTTCATTTGTAGCGCAGTAGAAACACAGGGGCGGGCCATCGTCCCGCGAAGTTTGCAGTAGACCCAGCGCGGTAGGCGGGGACACACAAAACAGGGAGCTCAACCTTGGCGGTCAAAATCGTCCGTCAGCCGAAGAAGATTGCCTTGATAGGCGCGCCGTCGAGCGCGGCCGCGTTTTTGGCGGGCAGCGAGAAAGCGCCCGCCGCGTTGCGCGCAGCAGGACTCGTCGAACGGCTGCAAAGCGCCGGTTTCGAAGTCGTCGATCACGGTGACTGCGCACCGAGACTTTTTGCCGACGACGACGAGCACAAACGCGCCCGCAACTTGAAAGAAATTGTCGCGGGACTGAATGACCTGAAAGTTCGCGCCGAACTTGCCGTAAAAAGCGGTGCACTTGTGCTGGTATTAGGCGGAGATTGCGCTCAAGTGATCGGTCTTTTGACCGGCGCGCGCCGCTACTACAAACACGTCAACCTATTGTGGTTCGATCGCGACGCGGATTTGAATACGCCTGCCTCGACACCTTCCGGCCGAATCGATGGAATGGTCGTAGCCCACGTGATCGGGCGCGGCGCTCCGGAATTGGTTCGCTTTTTTGGCGAGTCGGCGCTCGTTCGCGAACCAGATGTAACGCTCTTCGGCCTCGAAAGGCTCGATCCGCCCGAGCAAGAGTTCCTCAGCAAATCGCCGATGCGGCACATTGACGCCGCGGAAGTTCAAGCGAAAGGCGGAACCGCGGCAGCGCAGAGCGGCCTGGCCTACGTACACGCCGATGCCCACGAATTTGTGCTGCATCTCGATACCGACGTCATCGCCGTGGACGAATTCTCCGCAGTGAACGTGCCCGGAACGGGCGGCCTGCCCCTTGCCGACGTCCGTGCGGCCCTCAGCGAATTTGCAAAACACAAAAATCTTCTTGGGATTGTCGTCGCGCAGTACAACCCGGACAAAGATCCCGACGGCAGCGGCGCAAAAAAACTCGTTGATTTGCTGGTGGAAGCGCTCTCCGCCCGCGTAGAGGCCCCCGGCGCGTCCGGCATACTTGCCGCTGAGCCCGCGGCTGATGCGCCTGAAATTTCTTCTTCTGAAACTTCCATCTAGGCCATTGGCCTCGCCGTCGTGTAGTGGCGCGGCATGCTGCGCCGCTACAACGGATTCGCTGCGTTCGTGGCGGCTTCGGCGCGTTTGCGATGGTAACGCGCGAGCCCCAGCCAAGTAAGGTTTAGCCCGCAGTTGAAAATGTAATGCGCGGCTTCGGCAGCGGAGAGGCGTTGCTTGATTTCCGCGCTCGCCTCCGAGACGAATTTTTCAAGCGCGGCGTTCTGATCCGGCGTGCTACGCAAGACGTTCGCGGCAAGCGCCGCCCATCGCTGCAGATTCTTTCGGTATTCCGCGATGTGCGCCGCCGGATTATTGGAATAGCCAAAATGCGTGAGAAAAAGCCGTGCAGGGGCGCGTGCCGCGATCGCATCCAGCGAAGCATTCCAAATCTCCAGATCGATATCCGGCGGCGGCGCAAGTGGAACCACGTAATCCTCGCCTTCAATGTGGAAGCCAGCCGTATCGCCCACAAATGCCGTGCCATCCGACGAATCGAAATAAGAAACGTGATGCGAAGCGTGCCCTGGCGTGTAAACCACTTCGAGATTGCGGCTTCCCAGCGAGAGCGTCTCCCCACCCTTCAGCATCCGCAAATTCCCAAACGGCACAGGCAGCGTCTCACCAAACAAATGCCCCAACTCGCCTGGCCAAAGCCGCTCCGCGCTAGCCAGCAGCTTCGTCGGATCAGCCATGTGCAGCATCCCAGCCTTATGAACGTACACCTCAAGATTTGGATTTTCTTTGATCAGCGCGCCCGTCGCCCCCGCATGATCCAAATGAATATGCGTCAGCAAAATGGCATTCAAATCCGAAACGCCGATGCCGCGCAAATCCAAAAGTTGTCGAAGCGTAGCAAGAGTCGAAGCCGGCCCAGGGTCAATAATCGCGCGATGCCCATCCGATTCCAGAAGCACCGCCGCAATCGATCGCGCATGCCCCAGCCAGTTTGTATCGAGTACGGTTGTGCTCAGCATCGCGCTTGTAGTGTAACGCGAGTTGGAGCAGGGAAGTCCGCCGTTGGAAGACCTGCCCGTTAGAGCTTCCGTTCCGCTCTCATCACGGCACGGAAAGCGAAAAAAATGTTTGCTTTGTTGCGGGTCCCGTCGTCGTATTTAATATCAAGTTCACTGCTACTCCCGATTGAATAATAGTAAGAGGCGTTTTGGTCTGCGACGGGAGATTGTGCGCGTCGCCTGAATAAGTTGCTGTTACCGTATGAGCGCCTAGTGGTCCGAGAAAGAATGAGAATGGAGCTGTTCCGCCCACAACAGGATTTGTTTGACTTCCTAGCGTCCGGTCCACCAAAGTCGCTGTCCCGCCAGGGTTCGCGCCGCTTATCGTGATTGTGCCAGTCAGATTCGTGGACTCTGGGACGTGAGTAGTTGCCACGGAAAGAGAAACGCTCGATGGTGAGAGATTGCCACCGCCTCCTCCGGGATTTCCTCCCTCGGAACCTCCACCCCCGCATCCCAGGGCAGAAATCAAAAAGCACAATGCCAGAGATGGGTACGAAAAGCGGCGCAGGCACAATCGTCTTGGCAAAAGCCATAAGACAATCGCTAGAACGCCCAAAAGGGAGCTAACTCCCCACCATTGGTTCCTCGTAGAAATACTTTGTGGCCAGATTGGCAGCGTCATCGTTGTTGAAGTGTTGGCTGAAGCTGCAGGCAAACTGCAGGTGAAGGTCGTAGTGGCCGGAGTTCCACCTGTGAGTTGCACGGTACTCGGAGTCAGGCCGCAAGTAAAGCCTGGCGGCAATGTTCCATCTGGAATCTGAAACTGTACTGTACTGCTGAACATCGTTGTGGGTGTCACTGTTAGCATCACGCTTGCTGATTGCCCTGAAGCGACCGTTAACGAGGGCTGCGCCGGGCCTATCGTATAATCAGGCACAATGACACTGATAAAGACCAAGTCTGACTGATTGCGCTCGAAATTGGAGTCTCCGCTGTAATACGCAAGGATGCCTCCGCCGAATTGCGGCGTTGCTACTAGAGTAGCCTGTAGCTCGGTGTTGCCGCTCGCATCCGTCAAAACCGAATACGTTGTCGTGCCAGCGAGCTGAAGCCCCTCCTGATTGAGAAATTTTATTCCGCCGGGGGAGATTGCCGGCGACTTGGTAGAAGTCCTCACTAAAGCGGTGAAAGTCGCTGCATTTCCGACAACGATATTGGAATTGTCAACGGATAAGCTCATCGTGTCTTGATTTACGATTTGAATCGACGCACTTGTGCTGGTCGAACTTGAATAATTCGAATCACCGTTGTAACTCGCTACAAGCGTGTGCGTGCCAGCAGTGGTGAATGTTACAGGAGTAATAACCTGCAGAGAGACCGTTCCGGTCGTCTCACCGCTCTGTCCGGGGTATGGAGCTGAGCCAGTTGCGACCGTCGTTCCATCTAGAGTGAGAGTTATTGTTCCGCTTGGTGCAGCTCCAGAGCTCTCCGCCGTTGTCATCGTTGGAAAATCAGATTCGGTACCGACAATGTAAGGACCGGTTGACGCCTGGAGAGTCGTCGAAGTTGGAGCCTTCGCGACTGTAAGCATGTAATTCGCAGTGCTTGCCGCGAAACTGTTGTCGCCGTTGTAGCTCGCGGAAAGTACATGCATTCCACCGGAAAGCTGGATCGGCTGGTCTTCCGTGAAGCCCTTGCTGTTCAGCGAAAACGTTCCGCCATCCAACGGCGTTGCAGGAGCGCCATTCACGGAATCCGTCCACGTAACGATTCCTGTCGGACAGGCCGGCGGGGTGCAAACCGGCTGTGCCGGTAAGGAAAGTTTCGCCTGCGAGTTGCCAACATCGATGCGCGCGATGTATGGCGACCCATACATCAAACTCGTTGGCGTGTTGCTGGTCTCTGCACCCGTGTTCGGATTGAAAACCGGAATGCTAATGAGAGTCTTGCTGCTCTCGCTGGTGATCTTGACGGAAATTCCGGGCGCCGGTGAGTCGCTAGATCCAAACGTTCCGTCGCCGGGATAATGGGCGGTGAGATTGTACGTACCGCCAGGCAAGATGACGCCCGTTCCCGTCGCTGTGCCGCTCGTGAGAGCAATTTCTTCAATCCCAAGATTGCTGGATAAGTTTCCAGGTGTTGGATTTGGCGTAGCCATCAGTGCAACTTGCCCTGACGGAGTTCCCGTCGCTCCTTGTCCCGCGGCAACGCTGCTGCTCAGATTGACTGCCGAACCGTGCGTAATCCCGGTAATTGATGTAACCGAACTTCCATTCACTGTGGCACTCAGAGTGGTGGTGGACGGCAGAAACGTAACCGCCCCCCAGTTATTCACCAGATTCGCGGCGTTCACCGAACCCAACCCCGTCGCCAAGTCGTATCCCGTTGTTGTCGAATAAGCCGGCGTAGTCGGACTCGCCGTGGTCACAAGAACTCCGTTAGTGCCTGCGGTTTTACTGCTGCAATTGGTCGATCCTCCCGCACAGGGCACGTCGTTGTTTCCCACGGAACTATTCGCCAGTGCACTGTTTCCGTGCGTTACATCATTGAACGTGCAGCTGGGCGCGGGAACGGAGGAAGAGTTGCAGTTGAGGGCTGGCGTGGTGTTCACCTGCTTCTTGAAGAGCTGGTACAAAACATAATTTGCATTGCCCTGGCGCGGCGCGGGATTCTGCGCGGTCGCCTGTTTCTGGTTCACCAGCGCCATGATTCCCGCAAATGCCGGCGTGGAAATAGACGTTCCGCCGGCTCCTTGAAACGTAAATCCAAAATCATTTAAGTTGCATGAGCCCGTGCCGCTGGCATCGCTCTGGCACAAAATGTAAAAGCTGCCGTTGAATCCGTTGCTGGCAAAAAACGACACGTCCGGTAAGTCCCGGTGGCTGTCCAGCGGCACTCCGGTACCCGATTGCCAGGAAGGCTTGGGGTAAAGCGTGCTCACTCCGCCGCTGCCCGCCACGATATTCAGGGAGCCCTGAGGCGCCGATGCACCGCATCCCGTAATCCCGAGCTGGCCGCAGGAATTATTCCACGGAATTTCCGGGATATAGCCCAGAGCTGAAGCCTGCGTCATGGAATTGTTGGTCGAGTTCCAAAATTGCGTCCACCGGTTGACCTCGTCGAAATCCGTACCACCCACGGCAACGTTGAAAGGCGTCGACGCAAACCCGCTGACCGCCAACCCGGAACTCGCGGTATGCGCCGTATTGAAATCGTCGCAACCCGCGGTGCCACCGTCGCCCGACGAAACCATCACGGTGATGCCTTGAGCGGCCGCCTGTTCCCACAGCGAGTTGTGAAACTGATTCAGAGTTCCGATTTGCTGTTCGCAACTGCCGAAACTTTCGCTCATCACTCCCGCGAGATTGTTCTCGACGATATAAATCGCCGAAAGAAAAATTCCCCCGGTGGTCTCGGTCGGCTCGGAAGTCACGAATTTGATGGCAGCGCCAGGCGCCACCGCGCCGGACCATTGCACGTCCAGGTCAGACTCGCCTTCGCTGTCGTTGATGCCCGGATCCGGTCCGTTCAAGATAACGTTGTTGCTTGAAAAATTCGGCGAGAGCCCGAACATGTTGCGGAAATCGATCACGTCTTGAACGTTTATGTTCGACTCGCCCACGATAGCGATGGTTTGGCCCGTGCCGTCAATCTTCGGAGTTCCGCTTAGTAACGGCGCGGTATTGTAGATTGCCGCGAAGTCCGCCGGGCCCATTCCAAAACAGGATCCCGCTTGGCAGCCGGGAAACGTGAAGAGTGGTTTCGTCTCGCCGGTCTTTATTGACTTTTGGAAGGTTCCCAACTGGCGTACGTGAGACTTTACCGGAAAATTATTCAGTGAGACAGGACCTACAACCACGGGCGCAAGCGCGGCCGGAATTTGCGGATCGCTGGCATTGGCCATACGTGCTTCGCCATTCACCAGATACTTGTGAATTTCTGTGTGAAATGCGCTACGCACCTGCGCGGCATTCCCGGAAAATTCGATTAGCGTCCGTCCCGCGGTCACTTTGGTGATTTGAAAGCCGTGAGACTCTAGCCAGCTGGTCACCGTCTGGATGTCCGTGTCCGACGGTCCAAATTGCTGGCCAAACTGTGCGGGAGTCAGCCATGCGTGATAGTTCGCCGAGGATTTATTCTGTTGATCGTCGAGAAGTTGTTGCAGGGCCGCCTCTTGATCCGCGCCTCGTTGCAAAAGAAGCAGCATGCGGTGCAACGGCTGGCCATCGCTCACGGCTCCCTGATCGAATTCCGCGCGTGCCAGCGGGTTCACGTTGCCCTTCAGCACCGCCAGATTATTCTCATCCACGGCCTGTGTGATGCGTGAAGACGCATGTGACGTCTGCGCTTCCGCTCGTGGCCACGGCAAAAGCAAGATCGCCAGCAAGAGGGAGAAGCCGGAAAACAGCTTTGCAATTTTGGTTTTCATAATCTGCCCACCCAGCAGACGATATCGAAATCGAGGTCTTTGTGGAGGCGCTTCCGCCGAGAACAGCAGCTGGGTAAACAGCGCGATGTCTCCAGACGGTGAATCCCAAGCTTCAAAATTCCGTCAGAGGCAGGTCCACCACAAAAAGTGGCGCCATCCTAGCACAACGGTCGGTAACCCACTAGATACTTATCGCGAACAAATATCTGCGCCGGATGTTGGCCGCGCGTCAGTCTTTTTTGCATTCCATCGCACCTACAGGCAGGAATGACTTCGCACTGGATCTTATCGGCGAGACGCCGCGAAAGATCCGTTTGACGGCCCGATTGCTGGAAGGAAACACTTGCGAATCATGGGAATTCTGGAATAGGCTTACAGCGCCGCTTTATGTCACTCCTTGGATTTGCTCCCGGTGTTTGGGAAGAGTGGGGGAAGGTATCGGCGGTGAGGCGGTAATTGGCTAATAGTTTACCGCAATGGATCCAAAAGATTTGTGGCAGCGCCACACAAGGCGCCGCAACAGGAATAAAGGCAACTTGGGTTCCGTAATAGATTACTTAGGGAGACGAATCATGCGTAATTGGTGTGTGGCAGTGGCGTTCAGCGCTCTATTGGCTTTTCCTTTGTGCGCCCAGCAGAACGGCGATGGTGCGAGCGCGGCGGCAGCCGCGGCGGAGAAAACTCCCGCCAAAACGGGTTCGGGTGACATCGTTCCCGGTTCGAGAAATCTTTTTGCGCTTCCGGAAGCTCCGCGCCCGAAGCCTCTTCCGTCCGGTGGAAAATCAAACAGCGACACGCCGCCCGGCAGAGTTGTGCCCCGTTTCGAGGTTGCGGGCATGTTCGATTACGTAAGTTTCAATCCAGGAGGGGGCTTCAGTTCGTTTAATAACTTGGGCGGCTCCGGCTCCTTCACTTGGAACGCCACGTCCTGGCTCGGTGTCACCGAAGAACTCGGCGGGTTGAGCTACAACCGCAACGTCAACGGAACCTCGTTGCATGGGGGAATCACAACAGCGATGGTTGGTCCCCGTGTGAATTTTCGCAAATTCGATTATTTTATCCCATACATCGAACTCATGATGGGCTCCGCCCACGCAGGCGCGAATATGACCGGCAACAACAGCCAAAACGCCTTCGCGCTGGTGGCGGGCGGCGGCGTGGACATCGCGTTAACGAGAAACATTGTGTGGCGCTTCGCGGAAATCGACTACTTTTCGACCAACTTTAACGGTGACTCTCTCGCCGCTGGTGGCCACGAGAATAGCCTGCGTTTGGGAACTGGTATCGTTCTACGATTTGGTTTGCCTCACGAAGCTCCTCCGGCGCCAGTGAATCACCCGCCGGTGGCCGCGTGCTCCGCGAGCCCCGTATCCGTATTTGCCGGTTCGAACGATACGATCGCAGTCCACGTGAACGCCAGCGACCCGGACAACGATCCGCTCACCTACAGCTACTCGGCCACAGGTGGCGCGGTGGATGGCTCCGGTCCCGACGCGCGCTGGAATGCAGGCAGCGCCACTCCCGGCAGTTACACGGTCACCGCCCAGGTCAGCGATGGAAAGGGCGGGACGGCGTCTTGCGCAACCGACATTAAGTTGGAAGAACGCCCGAATCGTCCGCCAACGGCTTCCTTGTCCGTCGAGCGAAGCCCGATTCTTCCTGGTGAGCACACCGGAATCACTTGCATGGGCAACGATCCGGACGGCGATCCGCTGACGTACAGCTACTCCGCTTCCGGCGGCCAGGTTACCGGTACAGGCGCGAACGCGACGTTCGATGCCACCGGATTGCAACCCGGAACGTATACCGTAAAGTGCACCGTAAACGACGGACGCGGCGGCACCGCCGATGCCTCGGGTAACGTCGAGGTCAAGGAAGCTCCGCAGGTTCATCAGCTGGAAACCAAGCTAGCCCTGCACAGCATCTACTTCCCGACGGCACTGCCGACGGTTGCGAAACCCAATGGCGGGCTGATGGCCAGCCAGGCAGTCACTCTCGACACGCTGGCAGCCGACTTCACGCAATATCTGACCTACAGGCCAAATGCTCACTTGATCCTGGGCGGCCATGCCGACGTTCGCGGAGGCAAGGAGTACAACCAGCTTCTCTCCGAACGCCGCGTGGAAAAAACCAAGAGCTACCTCGTCGAAAAGGGCGTTCCCGCCGATCACATCGATACCAAGGCGTACGGCGAGGAACAAAACATGACTGACGCTGAGGTCAAAGAGCTACTCGAAGCCGATCCGGACCTGACTCCCGCGGAAAAGGACAAGTTCATGAAGAACCTGCTAACCGTCCGCTTGGCCAACAACCGGCGCGTGGACGTCACCCTCAGCACCACGGGCGAACAGTCCGTTCGACGCTTCCCCTTCAACGCTCATGACGCCTTGACCCTGCTTAGCCGGGGAGGCGCGGCGCCTGCCGGCACGGCAGCGAAAGCGCCCGCGGCCAAGAAGCCCGCTCCCAAGCCGTAGTGGTTTGGGCCGGGTTGCGATCTACACTTGTCTTACGTGGTATGGCTTGCTGGATGGCGGGAAGTTCACTCGCCACATAGGCGGCTGACAAAACGTTGTGTAAAACGGGTTCTCCCGGAAGTTTTCCGGGAGGACCCCTTTCTCTTTTATCGGCGAGACGGTGGCAACGAAGCCGAGGTCCCTCTCCCGATTTGCAATCAGGGCCTGCATGAAAACAACTGAGTAGCTCCACGAATAGCTAACCGGGTTTTTTAAGGCTCCCCACCTGGTCCAACCTTCCCGAGGTGCCAATTCCGCCCTTTCTGTTCCCGAAACGGGAACTCATCGATTTCTGAATTGGCAAACAAATGAAAAATCGCGACTTACCCGCGCATTTCTGGCCTGGACCGGCATGATTTACGGAAGCGTAATTCCCGAATGCGAACTGCTTGATAAATGCTAGAATAGCTAACTTGCTGCATTATGAATGAATCGTACTCTTTTCCGGAATTGGCACTGAGTGTGCAATTGAAACCCGCAGAAGACTCCGCGAGGTGAACGCCCATGACCGAAGATACCGCCGTACAACGCTCCGCGATCCCCATGAGCGTTCTCGTTGTCGAAGACGAAGAAAATACGCGGAAGCTCTGCGCGGACGTGGCCGAATCCTGCGGGATGAAGGCGATAGTGGCCAGCTCTGTGGAGGAAGCGCTCCGGCGTCTAGAGACTCACGCCGTCGATATCATTGTCACTGACCTGATCCTGCCTCCCTCAAGCGGCCTCGATCTTCTGAAACAAGTTCACGAAATGTACCCACAAGTCGCCGTGCTGGTGCTCACGCAATACGGCACCATCGACTCAGCCGTCGCCGCCACGCGCATGGGCGCCGTGGATTACGTCACCAAGCCCTTTCACATCGATGACCTTCGCGCGCGCCTCGAGCGCGTGGCCCGCGACATGGATCTGGACCGCGAGAACCGTCTGTTGCGCGAGCAGTTGCGTTCCAAGCCCGGCTTTGGCGGAATGATCGGCGTCTCCGCCAAAATGCAACGCGTCTATAAAATGATCGAAAAGGTCAGCCAGCATGAGTATCCCGTTCTGATTCTGGGCGAGAGCGGCACGGGCAAAGAACTCGTCGCCAAGAGCATTCATTACTCTGGAATTCGCAAGGAGCGCCCCTTCGCGCCCGTGGACTGTTCTTCGCTGGTTCCCACGCTCATCGAATCGGAGCTCTTCGGCTATGTGAAGGGCGCTTTCACCGGTGCCATGCAATCCAAGCAGGGCTTGCTCGAAGCAGCCCAGGGCGGCACGCTCTTCCTGGACGAAATCGGCGACATGCCCGTGGACTTGCAAGCCAAGCTCTTGCGCGCCTTGCAGGAACGCGAAGTGAAACCAGTCGGCTCCACCGAACGTCGCCACATCAATATCCGCATCATCGCCGCTACCAATCGCGATTTGGAGTCGGCCATCCGCACGGGGGCCTTCCGGCAGGACCTTTATTTCCGCCTGAACGTAGTGCAGGTCAAGCTTCCTCCCCTTCGAGAACGCAAGAGCGACATTCAGCTTATGGTTATTTCTTTCCTCGAAAAATTCTCTGATCCACACGGCCCTCCACGGACCATCTCCGATGACGCCATGCGCCGCTTGATCGCCTACGACTGGCCCGGCAACGTGCGCGAACTTGAAAACGCGATCGAACGCGCCGTCGCCATGGGCTCCGGCCCCATCGTTCACGTGGGAGATCTGCCCTCGAACCTCCATTACCCGAGCAGCGAGCGTGTTCCCGACAAAGATGAGTTGCTGCCGATGGAAGAGCTGGAACGCCGCGCCATCCTTCGCACACTCCGGGAAACGGGCGGAGACAAGCTGGCTGCAGCCCGTATGCTCGGCATCGGAAAAACCACGCTCTATCGCAAACTCAAGCAATATCAAATGGAACAAGCGCAAGCATGAAAAAGGGTCGACCAGAAAGGGCAGAGCCACAAATAAGGAACTAAAGCTGCCCAAGCCAGTACCGTCTGTGCCATTGTGCACAATTCTCTTTCGCAGAATTTTTCAAGCCACTAGCGCCAGTTTTTTCTTCTGGAGCGACTGCCCATTCCATCCTCGGCACGTTCGTCCCGCCGATTCCCAGCCCACGCTCTTCGCGGCCGAGGATCTCCCAGGTCTCGCCATCCTCCGGTCCACTCTGGGAAGGAGAACAGCGCCAGTCTCGGCATGGGACTCACGCCTTCGCCACACTTCTCCTTCTAGTCGTGCAAATAACTGATTCCACAAGCATTACGAAGATCTCCGGTTGGGCCTGTCAGTGCATGTACCTCTTCTCGGTAGGAGCATATTCCTGCCGGCATGTCGCCGCTGTCTTCGCGGCGAAAGCAGATTCGAGGCGAACAAGAGATGTGGGCCTGGCGAAAAAAGCAAGAGGAGGAACGCTCCTGGCGAGGTGCGGCAAGGGCCGGACTCTTGGGCGCGCCCCGCGAAGAATTAATGCGGGAAGCGATTCACTCCCTCGCGAGAGATGGGCGCGCTGACCGCATCGGCGTCTGGCTGGAGCAGGATTCACCCATCGGCGCTGACGGCCAAGCAGCCGCTTGCCTTCGCGGGATAATCTGGGAAACACCGGGAGAAGATACGCCTGAGGAATGGAAGAAGTTGTCGTTGGAGCCCCCCTTACCGCAAGAACTACTCGCCTCCGGCAAAAGCGTCGAGCAGGAACTCGACGGTTTCCAGGACCATCCTCCGAATCAACCGATGATTGGCCCTCTGGTAGGCCTGCGTCACGCGCTGTGGACTCCCATCCAGGGGAATGGCCATCTTCGCGGAGTGCTCCTCACAGGGTCTCGCAGAAAACATCCAGCCATGCCCCGCGATTTAGCGGAAGCAGTCGCCGCCGAACTTGCGCTGGCACTTGAATTGGAACAGGAGCAGCGGCTCGCCCGCGAGCGCCAGGCGGATATGCGGCTCAGCAAACAAATACTTGGCGCTCTCGGCGGCAACGCATCCGCTGACACGATTCTCGAACAGCTCGTGGCCAGCTGCACCGAAGAGTCCGCTGACGGATCGGGTGCCGGCGCCTCCTTCGCTGTCATCGGGCATCGTCCTGCCAGAAAGCCGCTCTCCGTTGCCCCCGTAGAGATGGAATTTGCCTGGGAGAGCGGAGATCAGGCTTGGACTCGCGCCATCGAGCGGGAGCCGCTCGCAAGCTTGTGGCGGACGGCTCTCGAAACCCGAAGAGTCCTGGGAACGGAGCCCCCCTCGGCATGGTCGAAGGAAGGCTTGGCGCGGCTGGTAGCTATCCCTCTGCTCTCCGCTGGAGAGACTCTAGGCGTCCTGGTCGCGGGCATCTCGCAGAAAACCGCTTCGCTGGCCCTGCTCGAGCGCCTCGAGCTTCGAGCCTCGTTGTCCGTCTCCGCACTGGAACGCCGCAGGCATCGCGCGGAGCAAGCTCGCCGCACCGCGCGGCGGCACGCGCTTCTCGAGTGCAGCCCGGAGCCCACGGTACTTCTCGATGCCCTCGGCAACATCGCCAGCTTGAACCGCAGCGCAAAGGTCTTGCTCGAGGAAAGTCGTGGCGCGCTAACGCTGGAATCCCCGCAAGAGCAAGATTTGAAGGGTGCCCTCAAAGAACCCGTCTGGGCGCTTGGCGGCCGCTTCTCCTATCTATTCTGCGCACGAGAACAGCCGCGCATCGAAGAATGGTCGAGCCGCGCGCTCGCCGGCGATCGCGACAAGGCTATCGAGGTTCAGGAAGTTTGCGAAGCAGAACTTGTCAGTGGCGTGCGCGTGCGCCTTCACGCTCCCGTATTTGCAGGGGACGATTTTGCCGCGGTGATGCTGGCTCCAGCGGCGGGAGAGGAAGCCGTGCAGCAGCGCAGCCGCTCCGAGGCCGAGCTGCACAATGTGCTCGAGTGGGTGGAAGAAGGAATCCTGCTGTTCGGCACCAATCATGCCATCCGCGCCATGAACACTCGCTTCGCGCAAATCGCCGGGCTGTCTCCGGAAGAAGCCTCCGCGTGCACCACGCTGGACAGCCTGATCGGCCATTTTGCGGAACGCGCCGCGGAACCCGATAAGTTTGCAAAACGCTGGCGGGAACTCGCTCGCGGCGCGGAAGGCGGAAGCCGCGAGGAACTCCAATTGGCGCGGCCGGTGCCCCGTGTGCTCGAGCGTTCTGTACGTCCGGTTCTGGACCGTGCCGGCCACCGCCTCGGACGCGTCGAGATTTATCGCGACTTGACCGCCCAGCGCGTTTTCCAGGCTAAACTCCTGCAAACAGAAAAACTTGCGGCGCTCGGACAGATGGTCACTGGCATTGCGCATGAGTTGAGCAATCCGCTGACCAGCATTCTGGGTTACTCGCAGCGGCTTCTGGTGCGCAAAGATCTCGCGGGCCGCACCGAAGAAGCGCGCCAGATTTATGAGGAAGCCGAGCGCGCCGGCACCATCCTGCGCCAGCTTTTGCTGAGCGCCCGTGAGGCTCGGCCAGAACGCAAGCGAGTCGCTCTGAATCAAGTCGTTCAGCGCACCATGGACTTGCAGCGCTTTGGATCCGCTTCGGAAAAAATTCGCATAGAGCTGGACCTCGACCCCACTCTCCCCTTCGTGCTCGGAGACGCCGGCCAGTTGCAGCAAGTGTTGATGAATCTGATTGGCAACGCGCGCCAGGCCCTCGTCCAGGAAGGAAAAGCCGGAACCATCCGGCTGCGCACGGCGCGAAACGGAGAGCGCCGCATGGTGCTGCAGGTCATCGACGATGGCCCCGGTATTCCGCAGGCGATTCTTGCGCGCATTTTCGATCCTTTTTTCACCACCAAGCCCGCCGGCGTCGGCACGGGTCTCGGCCTGGCCATCGTGCTCAGCGTGGTGCGCGAACACGGCGGCCAGGTAAGCGTGTCGAGCCCCCCGGGCGGCGGGTCTGTGTTCACCGTCGAGCTTCCCTTGGAAGCCGAGTCTATCTTCGAACCGGGCCGCAGCTTTCTCGTTGAGGATGAGCAAGTCGTACCGCCGTCTCAGGCGGCCGCAGGCCGCAAGAATCGTCCACCGTCGCTGCCACGGGCTCAGCCCCAACCTGCGCTGCGCTCTAGCCATCGTGGAACTCGCGTATTAGTCGTCGAAGATGAGCCCACCGTGGCACGGCTGATCGCCGATGTGCTGGAGGATGAAGGTCTGCACGTCGATGTGCTGCTCGATGGCCGCGAAGCGCTCGATCGCGCCGGACGCGAGCCTTTCGATCTCGTGATTTGCGATATGAAAATGCCCGGACTGGACGGCCAGAATTTTTACCAGTCGCTGGCCCGCGCGCACAATCCTCTTCAGGAAAGATTCCTGTTTGTTACTGGCGACGTCATCGCCCAGCAAACCCAGGAATTCTTGGAACGAAACCATGTTCCACACGTGGCCAAGCCGTTCCGCGTGGAGGAGCTCACCGAGAAAGTCTTTAGTCTCTTGGACAGCCAGCTCGCGCGCGGTGGACGTGCAGCGGCTGCCAAGAAAGCGCATTAGGGAATTAAGAATGCGGAAAAATGGATGGTGACATGACTCCCCGGGAACACACGATTCTGTTGGTTAGTGATGACGCCGCCCTCCGCGACATGGCGCGCCACGAACTCGAGACCATCGATGAGCGCCGGCGAGTCTCTTCGGTGAGCACCGTGGACGCCGCGCGGCGCATCGTCGAGGACGCCGCCCCCGCCGTGATTTTACTCACCGAGGCCGCTGTGACGCTGGAAGCCGGCGACGTGCAGCAGCGCGGAAGAAGACTGGATGTGGCCGTTTCCTCGCTTGCGACGTACGCACCAGTCGTGGTGATCGGAGATGCGGAGCACCAGACGGAACTCTCCGGGCTGGTGGCCGCGGGCGCTGCGGATTATGTTGTGCGCGCGGGCGATTGCCTGACGGTGGCGCTTGGTCTTGTCGAGCGTCGCTTGCGTAAAGCCCAGAGCGAAGCTCATGCGCGTCCTTCCGCGGGAGGAACGCCTGAAACGCAGCAAGCGGACGTATTCACCGAAATGGAGCACGAGCATTTTGGTGAAGTCTTGCGGCACGAACTGAACAACCCGCTCACCGGCATTCTGGGAAACGCCGAGCTCCTCCTCTCCGAAATTCGGCGGAAAAACGACGGCCGTTTGCCTCAAGGAGCTCCGCAACGTCTTGAAACGATTGCCGCGCTGGCGGTTCGTCTGCGCGAATCCGTGCGCCGCCTCAGCACGGAATGGGATTCACGCCAGAATTCCGTGTAACAGTCGTAGCGCTTCGAATCGCCCTTAGCGCGCGGAATTCCCGTCATCCATACCCCGTCACTTTGCGCGTGACTTCATACGCAACTTCGCACGATGCTCCGCATATCAGCTAGCACGAGCGTCTCCTTGCTGGCCGACGCATTTGTGAGGGTTCAATTCACCTGCCCACGCTTAACCTTCTCTTTTCAACCCCCGGCACTCCTGCTAGGCTTACCTCCATTGCGGCGGCCGTTTTTGCGCCCTGTAAGACATGAGTGAATCACCGGCTCGTCAAAAGGTGAATGAACTTTTCCCGGAGTTGCTCGATGGACTGCGGCTGCTCGAAGGCCGCTTTCCGGCGAATGAGATTGCCGCGCGCGTAGTGCGCGCCGCAATGGGCCAGCCCGGCGTTGTAGGCGCCCGGCTTTGGCGCGCGGACCGCGGCGAAGCGGAAGTCTGGGCGGAAGCAGGGACTCTTCCCGCGTCGGCTGCAACAGGGATGAAGCCGGGATTGCCCAGCGACACCAGTAAAGATCCCACGATTTGGGCCGGAGCGCTGGGAAGCGACGATTTCCGCGTGCGCGTTCTCGAGGTGCGCGGCGCAGGGCCGCTCGAGGACCGCGTCCGCAGCCAGATGGATTTGCTGGCCCGTTTTGCCGCCGTGGTGCTGGCGCTTGCGGAGCGTCGCGGCGCGATGAAAGAGCTTTCCAGCATTATTGAAGCCACCAAAAAACTGAACTCCACACTCGACCTCGGCGAGCTCATTAGCATCATTTTGCAAATTGCCACGCGGCAAACGGGCGCGGAACGGGGAACTGTTTTCCTCGTGGATCGCGAGCGTAACGAAATCTGGTCGCTGGTGGGGCTGGGGCTCGAGCAACAAGTGATTCGCTTGCCTGCGGAGCGCGGCATCGCCGGCTGGGTGGCGCGCGAAGGTTCCGCGGTGCGGCTCGAAAATGCGTACGACGATGCGCGCTTCGAGCCGGACATCGACCGGCGGCTGGGATTCAAGACCAGGCAACTTCTCTGTTTGCCCATCCGCAATGAAGCGGGCGCAATCATCGGCGTGTTGCAGTTGCTGAACAAAGCGGAAGGTTTCACGGACGAGGATGAAGCCTTTCTGGACGCGCTCTCGGCGCACGTGGCGTTGGCGCTGGAAAAAGCGCAACTGCACCGCGAACGCGTCGAGAAAGAAAAAATGGAGCGCGACCTCGCCCTGGCGCGGGAAATTCAGGCGGGACTTTTGCCCGAAGCGCCGCCCGTGTTTCCAGGAATTGAAATCGCGGTGTCGCATCGCGCTTCGCAGATGGTCGGCGGAGACTATTACGATTTTCTTCCGGTGCAGGTGGATGGGAAGGAATCGCTGCTGCTGGTTGTAGCGGACGTCGAGGGCAAGGGCGCGGCATCGGCGCTGGTGATGGCCAACGTGCAAGCGACTTTGCACGCGCTGGCGGATCACGTCGAGACGCTGGAAAAATTGCCGGCGACGATCAATCACAAACTTTTGATGGGCGCGCGGTCGTCGTCGACAACGGGCGGGCGCATGACGAAGTATTTGAGCATGTTCCTCGCGCTGGTCGAAAGCGGAGGGCGGAGCTTGCGTTACGTGAACGCCGGCCACGTGCCGCCGGCGGTGATTCGCGCGGATGGGCGAGTGGAATGGCTCGAAGAAGGCGGAATGATCGTGGGACTGCTGCCGGATATTCAGTTCGAGTCCGGCGCTGTTGCGCTTGCGCCGGGAGATCTCATGGTCGCCTGCACTGACGGAATCACGGAGGCGATGGATTCCGTCGGGACGGAATTTAGCCGGCAGCGCCTCGCGGAACTCGTCGTCGGAGTGCGCGAGCGCGGTCCCGAAGCAATCATGCGCGCAGTGCTTGCCGAAGTGGAAACGCACTCGCGCAACGGAATGTACGAAGACGACCGCATTTTGATGGTGATGAAAGCCTGCTGATCCTCTTTTTTCTCTTCTCTGTGTCCTCTGTGCTCTCCGCGCCCTCGGTGTAAATTCCTTTTCTTTCTCTTCTACGAGCCAGTCGACGAATATCGGCGCAAGCCGATGCGCCACGCGGTGACGGCGAGCGCGAATGTTGCCGCGGCGACGAGGGGGATCAGAAATGCATAGACGCGAAATTCGGGGCGGCCAAGAAGGCGCGACGCTGGATAAAAAGTAGCGAAGCCAAACGGGATAATCCAGCTGAGCAAAAATTGAATATAGCTAGAGTAGATGGAGAGAGGATATCGGCCGAAGGCGAGAAGATTCCAGAACGGCGGATGGATGCCGATGCGATCCTCGAACCAGAAAGAAAACGTTGAAAGAAAGAGGAACACAGAGAGATAGATGACGCCGCCGCAGAGAGCGAAGAGAGCAAGCAGAAGAACGTCGAGCACGTTCCAGTGATAATGAAGCCGCCGCGTAGCCCAGACCACCACGATCAGACCGACGACAACTTCTTGCAGCGCTTCGATGCGGAAGGCGTCAAAGACCACTTGAAAAAGGGAAGAAAGCGGACGCAAGAGAACGCGGTCGAATTTTCCTTCCATGATGTAGGTGGCGCCGAATTCGTAGAGGTTGAGCGAGAAAACGTTGAAGAGTCCGAAGGGAATCAGCGAAAAGCCGTAGAGGAAGATGACCTCTTCCATGCGCCAGTTGGCTAGGGTTGGCACCTTCTTAAAGAGAACGTAGACAAATCCGAGTGAAAAAATAGTGGCGGCCATGGAAGTGGCTGCCGAAATGAAAAAGTCGCCGCGATAGCTGACGCGGACTTTCGCGTACTGCGCGAAGTAAGAGCCGAGCAGAGCGGCGTGGCGTTTGAAGTTGAGGAGCTTCTCTTTCACTTGTTTGCACCGTTACAACAGCGCGCAGCATGCTGCGCCACTTCTAGGAGACAAATTCTTCACCCGCCGTGGATGGTGATCTTGCGCGTGGCGCGAATCCACCATAAGTGGCCGAGAAGAAGGAGGGCGGCTACCCAGAAATATTCGATGGCGAGGAGGCGCAGGGTTTCGTTGAGAGAGAGGCGGCCTAGATAAATCTGCAGAGGCGTGTAGGCGATGTGCTCAAACGGCAGCCACGACGAGAGTACCTGGATGGGGCGCGGGAAAAAATTAAGCGGGATGAGCAAGCCGCTGAGCAGTTCGATGAGCCAGAACTTCGCGCGAATCAGAGCAAGGATGGAGGTCAGCGGGATGGCGCACGTGCCGATGATGAAATTCAGCGCGCCCATGATGAAAAAACTGCCGATGGCGGCGACTATGAACAGAGCGAAATTCAGTTTTGAGGCAGGGGGCAGGACAGGAAAAAGCAGAGTGACGATGATGGCCGTTGGCGCAGTGAGAAGGATCAGGCGGAAAGCGGATTCGCCCATGGCGCGGGCAAGCCACATACCCTGGACGGAGACGGGCTTGATGAAATCCATCGCGATTTTTCCGTCGATCACTTCGTAAGCCATTTCCTGATCGATGGTGTTCCAGTAGAAGGAACGCAGAATCCAGCCGGCACTGACATAGGTAAGGATTTGCGGCAGAGAAAATCCCGCGATGGGGCCGGTGGCGTTGGCAAAGACCGCGCGCCAAATAAAAAAGTAGACAGTCACGTTGATGAGGTACGTGATGATTCCCGTGTAGTAGCGCAAGCGGAATGCAAGGATGTTGACGAAGCCAATGCGGACGAACTCGCGGTAAACCTTCAGGCTCGCGAGTGGCGAAGGCTTGCGAACAGGAAGCGGCAATGTTTGCGTTGCGGCCATTTCAATCTTCTTCAGCGTGCGACTGGCGAATCATCTCTTTCCGCTTTCTGGACTGAACTCATTTCGGCTTCGCCGGAATAGATGCGCTTGATGATTTCTTCGATGGGCTCGTCTTCAATGACGAAGTCGCGGACGTCGACCGCAGCGAGAATCTGGCGGATCAAATCGCTGGAAGAGACGCGAGCGCGGTCGAAGCGCAAGCGGCACGTCATTTCGTCGAGGCGCTCGAGATGCAGCGCGGCGGCGCCGCTGCCATTGGGTGAAAGCGCCGGGAGATTCTGCTCGAAGGCGGCCAGGCGCGCGCTTTGATCACCGTCGCGCAGAATAAATTTAATCTGTTTGGTGCGAAGGAATTGCTCTTTGAGGCGGGAGAGTGGGCCGTCGTAGAGGACGGTGCCGCGGTCGATGATCATGATGCGACGACAGAGTTCTTCGATGTCGTCGAGATCGTGAGTGGTGAGAAGGACTGTCGTTTTGTAGCGCTGGTTGATGGCGCGAAGAAATTGGCGAATGTGATCTTTAGCAACGACGTCGAGGCCGATGGTGGGCTCGTCGAGAAAAAGGATTGGCGGATTGTGAAGCAGCGCGGCGGCGAGATCGCAGCGCATGCGCTGGCCGAGCGAAAGTTTTCGCACGGGAACGTCGAGCAGCTCGGTGAGGCCGAGGACTTGGTTGAAGAGTTCCATGCGCTCGTCGTAGTCGCGCTGCGAGACGTCGTAGATGCGGCGCAGGAGCTTGAACGATTCGATCGCGGCGATGTCCCACCACAATTGCGTACGTTGGCCGAAAACGACACCGATTGTTTTTACGTAAGCGGCGCGCTGCTTCCAAGGGACGAAACCATTCGACAGCATCTCGCCGGACGTGGGCACCAGAATACCCGTGAGCATTTTAATGGTGGTGGATTTGCCGGCGCCGTTGGGGCCGATATATCCAACCATTTCGCCGCGCCCGATTTCGAAGTTTACGTTCTCGACGGCTTTGACGGTGTTGTATTCACGATGAAAAAGATTTTGCAAGCCGCCGAGAATGCCTTCTCGCCTCTTGAAACTGCGGTAGTGCTTGGAGAGGGCATGGACCGAGATGAGGGGAGCGTCCGGCATGAATCTATGATTTTAGCACGCGGAGGTGAAAAGACCGGTGCGGCACGTTTTTTGGCGCGAGTGATTCACTCTATCGGTAAAGCTTAATCGTTGTCGCAAGTCTTTTTACTTTTGCGTTTCGCGACAGTGTTGCTCAGATAAAAAACTGACAGGCAGGAATGCCCGTCCTACAAAACTCACACAGACAGGAGTGTCTGTGCTACCAGGCTATTGGACGGCTTTACTTTCCGCTACGTTAGCGAAGAAATCGAGGACGCGGCGCTGGAACTCGGCGGGTTGGAAGCTGATGGCGGCGGTGTGGAATGCGCCTGGGACTTCCCAGAATTGTTTTGGGCCGCGGGCGGCGGCGTAAATGCGTTGGGTGTGGCGGCAGGGAAGCGCGTCGTCATTCTCGTCGCAGATTAGTAGGACGGTGAAGGCGCGGGCGGCGACGGCTTTTTCGGGAGAGACTTCGGCGACAGGAAGGCCGGTTAGTTTTTCGCCGCGATAGAGGAGCATCCAGCTGAACGGGGCGAAGAGCGTTTTGCCGAGGAGCGGCGAGCGGCGGAGACCAGCGTAATCGTAAGTCGCCTCGCGCAAGTTGGCGAAAGACGCTTCGGCGACGACGCCTTCGATACGCGGATCGGCAGCTGCTGATTGCAGTGCGATGCCCGCGCCCATGGATTCGCCGAGGGCGAAAATATGCGGAGTTGGTGGCGGCGGTGGATGCAGAGACGCTTCGGGAAAATCTCCCGAGAGCTCCGGTGGTCTGAGGCCCAGCTGCACTTGTATGTCGGTTCTTCGTCGACGGAGCTGAGTGAAGAGGGCGTCGATGATGGACTTGGTGTCATTGCGTTCGAGCCAGCCGTAGGTGGCTAATTGGCCTTCGCTGGCGCCATGGGCGCGGGCATCCATCATGACGACGCTATAGCCGGCGCGGAGTAAGAATTCGGATTGGGCGACCACGCCGATGCGATTGTCGGCGACGCCGTGGAAGAGGAGGACCCAGTTGCCGTTGGGATGATCGGGGCGGACTATCCAGCCATGCAGCAGGATGCCGTCGGAGGCGCGGACGTCGAAGTCTTCGCGATGGCCGCCGCTGTGGGCGAAGGAGGCGTCGGCTTCGCGGATCAGGTCGGGAGTGAGTTCGCGGCGTATGGGATGGAGGAAGCCAGGGGCTACTAGCCAGCCTCCGATTCCGGCTAGGATTGGGGGCAAGACGATTAGGATCAATAAGATACGGATTATGCGGCGGCGTAACGTCATCGACATAGTCTTAGTTAATATACAAGGAAACGAGTGGCCTTGTTCGAAAGCTATCGAGATATGTGTTCCCTGTGCCATGCCACCCCCCCCCTGTTTTGGTAAGAATATGAAAACACGGGATTTATGTGGTAGGTGGCTGCTAAGAATATCATTCTAAGGGGTTTATGGATGAAAAATACCACAGGCTGAAGCCTGTGCCACTTAAAAGCAAAAACGGCAGCTTGTGGCTGCCGTTCTCGAAATTTTCCCTGGATGTAACAATACGCTTGGCGGACGTTTGGTTCAAGGGACAAATTGGACTGCGCCGGGATTGTGGCTGGGTGAAAAAGGGCGCAATGAATTGCGCCCTACAAGTCGGGTGGTTATTTGCTGGATAGAGCGAACTGGTTTCCGTCGGGGTCTTTGAAGACGCTGCTGGAGCCCCATTGCTCGGCCTTGGGCTCCTTGGTGAATTGGACGCCTTTGGATTTTAGGATTTTGGCGGTGGCGAAGAGGTCGTCGCACCAGAAGGCGATGGACTGGAATTGGCCGATGCGGTCTTCGTGGCCCTCGGGGGTGAAGAGGGCCAGGCCGGAGTCCGCGCCGGGAATTAAGAGTTCGATCCAGCGCTGGGTGGGGGTGAAGGGTTGATCCGTAATGACTTTGAAGCCGAGGGCTTCGGTGAAGAATTTTAGGGAAACGTCCTGGTTGCGTACTGGGATGCTGACGAATTTGATGCCGCGAATCATTGAGCCTCCTTTTACAGAACTTTCGAGAAGATAACTTGGGGCATTTGGGGATTGCAATCAGGCAGTTGTTGCTATAGGAATAGTTGGTACAGCTATGATTTCTTTGGACGATTACGTTTTTGATGTGTTGATGCGCGACCTGGTGGGGCACGACCGAAGGCCGGTTTGCTTTTTGGTGTATGTGTGGCTGGCGGCGGAGTCGAGGCGGAGGGATGGGGTGGTGGAGATTAGTTACCGGGAGTTGGCGGAGAGTATTGGGGTGTCGAAGAGTTCGGTGCAGTCGGCGGTGGGGTGGCTGGTGCGGAGGAAGCTGGTGGGGGTGAGTCGGGTAAGCGTGACGGCCACGCCTTGTTATTCGGTTCTTTGTCCGTGGAGGAAAACTATGGAGCAGGACAAAACAAAACGGACGCGCGGACGCGGATGAATCGTGCCGGGATAGGGCGCAATGAATTGCGCCCCTACAAAAGATGGAGCGAACGCCGCATTAGTGGGTTGTGTGATCGGTTAAGAAGGTGATGTTTTGGAGGCCGGATTTGCGGATCAGGTCCAGGACGGCTTTGACGTCGCCGTATTTGGCGCGGGCGTCGGCTTTGACGTAGACGGTCTTTTCGGCGCCGTCGCGTGCGGCTTCGCGGAGAGCATCGGGGAGGTCCGCGGGCAGGATGCGGTGATTACGAAAATAGACTGAGCCATCTCGGGCGATGGCGACCTCCAGGGAGTCTTCGCGGAGGGCAGCGGGCTGCAGCGTGGAGTTTTGAGTGACTGACATGTCCACGGGCGCGGTTCGAGGATGCATGGGATACCGGAGACCGAACATCATCAGAAAAAGTAGTGCAAGCATGACGCTGGCGAATCCGGAGACGTCAATCAGGCTGCGAAGCGGGGCGCGTTTCTTGCGGGCGGTCCAGGCGGAAGGTTTGACAAATAGCCTCATGTGGGGGCCTTTTGGGAAAAGGGAGGCTCCGGGCGATTTTGGGCGAGCCGAGGCATGCTTCTAGTATTGGACACCGGATGGCGGGAAAAGTTTGTGGTTTTGTACGGATGGCGAAAAAGATAACCAGAATCAAAAGAAGGGATCTACGCAGAGGGCACGGAGAGCACAGAGGACACGGAGAAGAATGGGCCTAGTTGAAGGAGGAAACCGTGGGAGTTCTCGATGATAGATGGTGCCGAGATTGGGCGCAATGAATTGCGCCCCTACAGGAGACGGATGGTGCGGGAAGGCGCTGGGATTAGGAGCGGAAGAGGACGGATTCGCGTTGGAAGGTTTTGACGGCGATGAAGATGGCAGCGGCGGCGTAGACGCAGGTGGAGGCGAAAATAACGGCGATGGAGCCCCAGTGGTAGGTGCCCGTGATGATTTCTTTGCAGATGAGGCTGGTGTTCAGGATGGGAATTAGGGCGAGCTTGGGGGTGAGCTCGACGCCGGGGAGGACACTGGCTACGGCGGGAATGACGACGATGAAGGTCATGGGAGTTAGATAGCTTTGGGCTTCTTTGTAGGTTTTGGCGAAGAGGGCGATCGTCATCAGGACTGCGGAGAAAAGTACCGACAGCGGAAGCGCCATTAGGAAGACGGCGACTACCGAGGTGAGGCCGAGGTTCATGTGAATGCCTGCACCGGAAGCGTCGGCGGACTTGGAGAGGGCGTGTCCCATGTAGGCGAAGGAAAGGCCCATGGACGTGACGGAAAGAATGGCGGTGGTTAACGAGGCGGAAAAGACTAGGAGAAATTTTCCGAGGACTAGATCGAGCCGCGAGACGGGACTGGAGAGAATGGTCTCCATGGTTCCGCGCTCTTTTTCGCCGGCGGTAAGGTCGATGGCGGGATAGATGGCGCCGGTCATCGAGAGGATGATGACCATGTAACCGATCATGCTGCCAATGCTGGCGCCGCCGACTTTTTCAGGTGGAGCGACGTTGTGCTGCTTGGTGTCGAAGGGAGCGATTAGCGAATCGGGAAGATTCTTTGCTTCGAGGCGCTTTTTGACGAGGTCGTCGCGATACGCTTTTAGAGATTTTTCAACGTGCTCAGCGCCAAATTCCGATTTGAGTTCGCCTTCGTAGTAATGAATTTGGATGGTTTGGGGAGTGCCTTTGTCGAGAGAAACCTGAAAGCCTTCGGGGATTTCGACGGCGGCGCGAATTTGTTTTTCAGAGATTTGATCTTTCCAGTTGTCCGCGTAAGGAACTACTTCGAGTTCCTTGTTGGTCTTTAAAGCATCGACGACGGCGGGAGAATCTTCGCCGTGAATGATCATGATTTTGGGTACTTCTTTTTTTGCGCCGCCGATTAACACCGCCGAGAGCGAAATCATGCCGGAGATCAGGATAGGAAAAGCAAGCAGAGGGACCAGGACCGTGGAAATGAGAGTACGGCGGTCGCGGAGCCACTCCGTGAGTTCCTTGCGATAGACGACGCCGATGGCGTGAAAATTCATGACGATCAGGCCTCCGCGTTGGCGAGCGGGCCAACGACCTTGACTATGATTTCTTCCAGATTGTGTTCGTTGTGTTTGGCGCGGAGCTCGGAGAGGGTGCCCTCTTCGAGGAGTTTGCCGCCGTGGATGATGCCGATGTGGTCGCAGAGACGCTCCACTTCGCTCATGATGTGCGTGGAGAAAATGACGGTTTTGCCGCGGTCGCGGCAGTCGGCGATGAAGCCGATGATCGTGCGGGCGGTCATGACGTCGAGGCCGGTGGTGGGTTCGTCGAAGATCATGACCGGTGGATCATGGACCAGGGTGCGAGCGATGGAAGTCTTTTGCTTCATGCCGGTGGAGAGTTTGTCGCAGCGGCGATCGCGGAAACTGTTCATGTCGAGGCGCTGGAAGATGTCTTCGATGCGTTTTTTTAGGGTGGGTTCATCGAGGCCGTTGAGGCGGCCGAAGTATTCGACCATTTCTTGCGCGGTGAGGCGAGGGTAGAGTGCCGTGGCGGTCGAGAGGAAGCCAACGTTGGCGCGGACTTTTTCGGGGTGCTCAACGACGTCGAAGCCGTTAATGATAGCGGTGCCGTCGGTGGGTTCAAGGATTGTAGCTAACATGCGCAGCGTGGTGGTTTTGCCGGCGCCGTTGGCGCCTAGAAGGCCGTAAATTTTGCCGGGTTGGCAGGTGAAGCTGACGTTGTCTACGGCGCGGATTTCGCCGCGCTTCTTGTCCTGGAAGCGCTTGGACAAGCTTCTAGCATCAATCATGAACGGACCCCTCGCTTGCAGTAATCAGAAGACAGGGCAATAAGGCTTCTGAGTTTACTACGGATGGGGTTGGGGGGAAATTTCGTTCGCCGATGCGATCGTTTGGGAGACGTATATTGCTCATGGGTTACGCCCGGGCGGGGCAAGCCCCGCCCCTACAGGGAGATGGGGAATCGGGAATGGCGAGTTGCGAATGGGGGAGTAAGAGACGCGCATCTTACAGGTTGGGCGGCGCATCTGTATTGTATTGGAGATGAGACACTTACTCGCAAGCTAGGTGGAGAAAGCGGCGCGGCTATTGCTAGAATGAAACGCTTCGGGGTCCATCCGGGGTAGGGCGGAAATACGGCACACGCTGGGCAGACGTAAGACAGGCGCAAGGCAGCAAGCCACGGACAAGATTGAAGAAGGCCATGGGGCACTCGAGTTTGTGTGTCTTGCGGCGCGCGTGGCGCTGGACTTTTTGGATAGGAGAGCATGGAACGCAGACTGCGAAACCGGATTGTGATCTCGCTGCTGCTGGCAGTCGTGGCGGCGATTTTCCTCGTGTGGATCTCGGGGAGGAAGCCGGCGGCGAAAATATCGGCGGTGACGCCTACGAGGGAAAACCTCGTGTCGTCGATCAGCAGCAACGGGAAAGTGGAGCCGATTTCTCCTTACGTGATGAGAGCGCAATTGAATACGTTTGTGAAAAAGATTTATGTGACCGAAGGGCAGACGGTGAAGAAGGGGCAGCTTTTGCTGGAGTTGAATGTGAAGGAAGTGGCGGCGCAATTGGCGGACACGCGGTCGAAACTTTTGCGTGCGCAAGACGATTTGCGGGCCGCAAGAGCGGGCGGGCAAAACGGACGAGGCTGCCAAGGTGGCCGGCGATCTGACTAAGGCCGAAGGAGAGCGCGACCGCTTGCAGCGGAATCATGATTCGTTGGTGAGATTGGCGGCGGGACAAGCGGCGACCAAAGAAGATCTTGCTGCGAACGATCAGGCATTGGCAAACGCGAAGGCGGAAGTGACGCGATTGCTAGCGGTGAAGCAGGAGTTTGACAGGCAGGCGCGACTGGATGCGGAGCGCGGGGAGTTGCAGGTACAGCAGACGCTGAGCGAAATGGCGGCGCTCGAAGACAAAGTGAACAACGGGCAGATTTTTGCGCCGGCGGATGGGACGTTGTATTCGCTGCCAGTGAGGGCAGGCGATTTCGTGAAGCTCGGCGATTTGCTGGCGGAGATGGCGGATTTGCACAAGGTGCGTGTGCGAGCGTTTATTGATGAGCCGGATCTGGGCGGGCTTGAGGCGGACGAGCCAGTCGTGATCACGTGGGACGCGCTGCCGAACCGAAGTTGGGCGGGAAAAACGGAGATTATTCCTAAGCAAGTGGTTCCGCACGGGACACGGAGCGTGGGGGAACTGCTCTGCGGCGTAAGCAACGACAAGATCGAGCTGCTGCCGAATATCAATGTGAATGTGCGCATCAATTTAAAAGCGCGCGCGAATGTGCTGGCGGTGCCTCGAGGCGCGGTGGCGACCGAAGGTGGGCGGCGTTACGTGTATGTAGTGATGAAAAACGAGCTGGGCGTGGGAAAATCGCGGCTGGAAAAGCGAGAGATCCGAGTGGGGATCGCGGACGCGACCAGCTACGAGGTGATGAGCGGATTGCAGGAAGGGGAAATGGTCGCGCTGCCGGGAGATACGGATCTGCATGATGGCATGGCCGTTCAAGTTGTGAATACGAATGCGGCGTAGTTTGGGAATGGGGATACGCGGGCGAAAAAAATGGCAGCTGGTGCCGGCCGTGTTGTTACCCGCGCTGTTGGCTGGAACGATGAGTGTTTTGGCGGCGGTAAGGCAGAGCGACGCGCTCGAAGCTGGGCGGCAGGCGTATGAGAGCAGCGATTACTCGAAAGCGGTGCTGGAGTTGCAGGCCGCGGCAGCGAAGGAGACACAGAACGGAGAAATACAGTTGCTGCTGACGAAGTCCTACCTGGAGCTGCAGGAGCGCGACGCGGCGATCACGAGTGCGGAACGAGCGGTGGCGATCGACCCAAAGAGTTCGGTGTATCACGAATGGTTGGGAAGGGCTTACGGAGAGAAGGCGGACCATTCGTCGATGTTTTCCGCGCTGGGGCTGGCGAGAAAAACGCATAGGGAATTTGAGATTGCCGTGGAACTGGATGCGAAGAATTTTGCAGCGCGGCAGGCGCTCATCGAGTATTACTGCGACGCTCCCGGAATCGTGGGAGGCGGCGAGGAGAAAGCCAAGCCAGAGATTGAGAAACTGCAGGCCATGGACGCTTCCGAGGGGCACTTTGCGGCGGGAGTTTGCCGCAAACAGAAAAAGGAATTCGCGGGAGCCGATGCGGAGTTCAAGCTGGCGCTGGAGAGCCACCCGAAGAGGGCGGACTTGATTTATGACATCGGGGACTACGCGATGAGACATGGCCAGGCCGCGCAGTTGATGCAAGTTGCAGAGATTGGGGAAAAAGTCGCTCCGTCCGATCCGCGTGGCATGTTTTATCGAGCTGTGGGTCTGATACTCAAAAACGAGAAGCAGGAAGCGTCCGAGAAATTGTTGCGAGAATATTTGCAGAAAGCGCCAAAGCGCGCGGAGTATCCGCGATACGCGGTGGCGCACGAATGGCTGGGCCGCATGTATGAAAACAAGGGCGACAAGAAATCGGCGGAGAAAGAATATCAGGCGGCGCTGCAGCTGGATCCGAAAGACAAGAGCGTGCGCGAATCGCTTAGGCGTGTAGAGAAGAACTAAACGACGTGCGAGTGAAACCTGGCCGGATAGAGCCAGGCGAGTAAACCTTCATGATGGATCTGAAAGAAACGCTGTCGGTGTCAATCGATGCGCTGCGGGCTAACAAGCTGCGCGCAATGCTGACATCGCTGGGCGTGATTATTGGAAGCGCGTCGATCGTGCTGGTGGTGACGGTGGCGCTGACAAGCAAGAAATTTGTCATCTCGAAAATTGAAGCGGTGGGGTCAAACGTGGTGTGGGCGGAGCTGGTTCGAAGCTCGGAGAAAGCCCAGCCGCTGAGCTATGAACTGACGCTGGACGATATGGAGGCGGCGAAAAACGCGATTCCGGAAATCGTGCAGGTCGCCGGGACGACGGACGTCCAAATGACGGTAGTGGCGCAGGGAACGGTGAGGCCAGTCACGCTAATTGGGGTGACCGCGGGATACCGGGAAATTCGGAGGCTGGTCGTATTGCGTGGGCGCTATCTTGACGCGCTGGACCTGGAAGCGCGGAGCAAGACGTGCGTTATAACGCCGCAACTCGCGAAAAGACTTTTCGGGCAGGACAATCCGGTGGGACGCGATTTGCACGTGGGAGAGCTGATATTCACGATCATCGGAGTATTCACCGAGCGCGTGGAAACTTTTGGGCTATCCGACATTCAGACGGAAACGGTGCTGATTCCTTTTGGGCTAATCAAATACTACACAGGCGTGAATACTCTGAAGGTGCTGGACGTGCAAGCGGCGACGCCCGAGGATGTGCCAAGCGTACAGCGGCGATTGGCGGAGTTGTTGGCAAGCCGGCATCCAGGCGGCGCGGAGTATCACGTGCAGACACTGGCGGCGATTTTGACGGCGGCGCGGGAGATTTCGCTGGCGCTGACGATTGTTCTGATCGTGATTGCGTTCATTGCGCTGTTGATCAGCGGAATCGGGATCATGAACATCATGCTGGTGACGGTGACGGAACGCACACGTGAGATCGGGATTCGAAAGGCCATTGGAGCGGCCCGCAAAGAGATCATGTATCAATTCTTGACGGAAGCGATTTTGATCAGCGGGGGAGGAGCGGTGCTGGGGATTTTGATTGGATTGCTGTTACCTGCGATAGCTCAAATGTTTCTTCCGGGGAACTTGCGGGTGCCGGTGTCGCCGTTGAGCGTGGTGCTGGCGTTCGTGGTGTCGTGTTCGACGGGATTGTTTTTTGGATATTTGCCGGCGAATCAGGCGGCTAAATTGCAGCCGATTGAGTCGTTGCGGTATGAGTGAGGCGAGTTCACATTGTGCACCGGGCGGGGCCCTTACAGGGTAAACAAGCCCCGCCCCTGCAAGCGTGAGATTTGGGGCGAAGGAGCGGAGCATGCTGAAGATAATTGCGGCTGGCAGAGGTGCGGCGTGCGCGCTGGGAGTTGGGGTTTTACTTTTGGGAGGGACATTGCGCGCCCAGACAGCGGGCCAGCAGGGCGCTCCTGTGGCGCTCACGCTGAAGAGTGCGATTGAGATGGCGCTGCGGAACAGCAGGGACATTCAAATCGCGAAATTGCAGGCCAGCATGGCGCAACACGCGACACAGGTGAGCAGAGCGGGGTTTTTGCCAAATATTTACGCGGGGTCAGGAGCGGGCTATACGTATGGAATCCCGGAGACACCAGGCGGACGCGCGCCGTCACTCTTCAGCTTGACGTACACGGAAGAGATATTTAACGAGCCGCTCAAGGGACAGGGGAAAGAGCTGGAAGAGCAGGCGCGGTCGCAGAGAATTGTGATGGAGGACGTGAAGAACAGTGTGATCGTGCGGACAGCGATGGCTTATCTGGAGTTGGGAAAGGTGCGGCATTCGCTGGAACTGCTGCGTGCGGAACAAGAGAGCGCGGATAAGATTTTGCAGGTGACGCAGGAGCGGCAGGGAGAAGGATACGAACTACCGGTGGAAGTGACGAAGGCCCAGCTTACGAAGGCGCAGGTGACGCAAAGGATTCTGCAGCTCGAGGGACGAGAAGACGAGCTGGAAGTTTTTTTGCAGGGTCAGCTTGGGCTGGGGCAAGAGCAGGCGATTGAAGTTACGCCGGAAGAATTGCCGGGGGAAGCGGAGCAGGAAGGCGCGAATCTTGTGGCTATAGCGCTGCAGAATAACGTGGGGCTTTTGCTGGCGGAGTCCGATGTCCGTGCGAAAGAATTCCGGTTGAAAGGCGAGAAGCGGGGGAATTTGCCGACGGTGGAGGCGGTCAGTACCTACAGCGTGCTGGCCAGCTTCAATAATTACAGCGAGTTTTACAAAAAATTCCAGAGGAACAATTTCAACGCCGGTGTGCAGGTGCAAGTGCCGATATTCAGCGCGAAAACGAGAGAGGACATCGGGTTGGCGCAGATTAATCTTCAGACGGCGCAGGCGACGCTGGCGAGCAAGAAGACGCAGGTGAGCGCCGATGTGCGGCAAAAGACGCGGCACTTGCGGGAGCGGGATGCGGCGAAGGAAGTGGCGCGGCTGGAACTGCAGCTGGCGCAGCAAAATATCGGAGTGCTGCAGACGCAATACACCGAGGGCAAAGTGAATTTGCGCGAGGTAGAGAGGGCGCGCCTCGAAGAGAATGAAAAGTGGATGGCTTTTCTGGACGCGAATTTCCAGAGGCAGCAGGCGCAGCTTGACTTACTGAAGACGGCGGGACAGTTGGATAAGGTGTGGCAGTAAGGAAGTGAGTAGCGAGTAGTGGATAGTGAGTAGTGCTTCGGATTGGTGACTGGTGCAGCTGGAACAGAAGAATTTAGAGGCGTTCCTTGAGGCGGTTAAGAAGTTGGACGCGGGCTTCGCTGAGTTGCCCACGTTCGAGTCGAAGGCACTTAGTGATGCTGGGATCGCTGAGGCCTTGGCGGCTACCGCTGAGCGGCTGCACGACAATTATCCTTACTTCCACCCGTTGTATGCAGGGCAGATGCTGAAGCCGCCACATCCTGTGGCGCGGCTGGCCTATGCGCTGGCGATGTGGATCAATCCCAATAATCATGCGCTGGACGGAGGGCGGGCTACCTCCGCGATGGAGAAGGAAGCGGTCGCGGAGATTGCGGCGATGTTTGGTTGGAAAGAGTTTCTTGGACACTTGTGCGGCGGCGGGACGATGGCGAATCTCGAAGCGCTGTGGGTGGCTTCGCAGGTACATCCGGAGAAGAAAATTCTGGCGAGCGAGCAGGCTCATTACACGCACAAGCGGATAAGCGCGGTACTTCAATTGCAATTTGAAAGCGTGGCCTGCGATGTAAACGGGCGGATGGACGTGAACGCGCTTGCAAAAAGCGTGGCGCGCGGCGATGTGGGCACTGTGGTGGCGACGATGGGAACTACGGCGACAGGTTCCGTCGACCCGCTGCCGGAAATTCTCGGGCTGAGCGCGAAGCACGGTTTTCGAGTTCACGCAGACGCTGCTTACGGCGGCTATTTTGGACTGGCGGGAAATTTGGGGGATGAGGCGGCCCGGAGCTTTGGCAGAATTGGCGACGCCGATTCCATTGTGATTGACCCTCACAAGCATGGATTGCAGCCATACGGATGCGGCTGCGTCTTGTTTCGCGATCCGGCTGTTGGGCGTTTTTACAAGCACGATTCCCCTTACACCTATTTCAGTTCGGCGGAATTACATTTGGGAGAGATTAGTCTGGAGTGTTCGCGGCCAGGCGCCTCGGCGGCCGCGCTGTGGGCGACGCAAAGGCTATTGCCACTTGTGCGGGGCGGGGAATTCGCCTGTGGCCTAGAACGAGGTAGGGCAGCAGCGCTGGCATTTTACGAGAGGCTCGGGCAGGACGACCGGTTCGCAACGGCGTTCGCGCCAGAGCTGGACATAGTGATTTTCGCTCCGCGAGCAAAGAGCGTGAGTGAAGCATCTGCCTTTTCGCGACGGATTTTCGATGCAGCCGCTCGGAGGAATTTGCACCTCGCCGTAGCGGAGCTACCAACGGCTTTTTGGGCTGCGAATTTGGGCTCGATGTCGCGGGACCGGGAAACTATAACTTGCCTGCGCTCCGTGCTGATGAAGCCAGAGCACCTCGACTGGATTCCCAGGATATGGGACGAGCTTTCATCGGCAACATCGGAAGTTCTCGGCGCGTAAGGCGGAACACACTCCGCACTTCAGGAACCCCAGAAGGTCATAAGTGTGGCGCGAGCAGAGCGCTAATCCGGCTAAGAAGTGTTGTTTTGCTGAAGGGCCTGGGAAGCATGGAGGCGACCGCTTCGGCAGGGTCGGGAATTTCCAGAACCGCCAGGGGATTGGCGGAACTATAGAGAACGCTCATTTCCGGGGAGCGTAATCGCAGACGAACAGCCAGGTCCGGGCCGGGCATCCCTTCTGGATGCAAGGTGGTGATCAGCAGGTTGATGGGGCCGGCGCAGGATTGAGCCAGTTCGATTGCCTGGCCGGCATTCGCCGCAGGCAGGACGAGGTAATCAGCGTCTTCCAGAATCTGCTGGATGGTCCGGCGAAGAGATTCCATGTCTTCGACGACGAGAATGACCGGATGAGTGGTGGCTTCAGATTGCCTTCCGCGCATCGCCGCCTCAATTCTCCTGGAGAGCTTTTCGAATGCTCTTTAAAGTCGGCAAAGTATATTACAGAAAAGTAAACAATGAAACGCTTTTATACTCACGGTAACGAAGGAAAGAAAGGATTTTCGATAGGGTTGGGGAGCGCAACCTGGAGCAGGCTTGCCCGTCAATGGGCGCCAGCGACGCGGGGAGTTCGAGGGGGCGATTTCAACTGCGAGGTTTGGTTGCGGGTCAAAAAATGCGAGGCGATCAGCCAAACTCGGAATGGAGCGACCCAGGAATTACGCGCTTTAGGGCGTAGTTAGGGTTTCGATGCAGAAAAGGGCCCATTCGCAGAAACAATTGAGCGCATGCAACCAAGTCAGGTAAACTGTTATCTAGATGTAAGGGTCTATCTGGGCGAGCCGCAGACGAGGTCAAGGTGTACTCGTTGGGCGCAAATAGGGAAGAACCGCAGCTTTGCTGCAGGATTTGGAAGACTGAGGGTGAAGAATGCCGGATGTAATGAAGACTTTGTTGTTGAACCCGCCGAGTTTCGAGAATTTCGACGGCGGAGCGAGCTCGCGGTGGCCCGCGACGCGTGAGATTGAGTCGTATTGGTACCCGGTTTGGCTGACGTATCCCGCCGGAATGATTCCGGGAAGCCGCCTGCTGGATGCTTCGCCCCATAAGGTGAACTGGCAGCAGACGGTAGAGATTTGCAAGGATTACGAATTTTTGGTTTTGTTCACTTCCACGGTCGGCTTCGGCAGCGACGTCAAGCTCATCCGCAAGATCAAGGAAGCAAATCCCAGTCTTAAGATCGCGTTCGTAGGCCCACATGGGCACATCAAGCCAGTCGAGACGTTGATGGCGAGCGAAGACATCGACTTCGTAACGCATGGCGAGTTTGATCACTCCGTGGTGGAATACGCACACGGCAAGCCCCTTGAGCAGATCATGGGTGTCAGCTATCGCAAGGAAGGCAAAGTCGTTCACACGGCGCCGCGTCCGCAGCTTCACACGGAAGAACTGGATGCGCTGCCGTTTGCGACCGATATTTACAAGCGCGATTTGCAAATTGAGCGCTACAACGTGCCGTTCCTTCTGCATCCTTATGTTTCGTTCTACACGACCCGCGGTTGCCCAGCGCTGTGTACCTTCTGCATGTGGCCGCAAACGATTTCGGGCCATGCGTGGCGGACGCGGTCGACGGATAACGTGGCTCGGGAAGTAAAGCAGGCCCTCGAGTATTTTCCGCAGATGAAAGAGATTTTCTTCGACGACGACACGTTTAATATCCGCAAAGACCGGGCCATTGAGTTGAGCCAGAAGTTCAAGCCACTGAAATTCCAGTGGTCCTGCACGGCGCGGTGTCACAGCAAGTATGAAGAGTTGAAGGCCATGGCGGATGGGGGAGCACGTCTCTTCATCGTGGGATTCGAATCTGGCGATGCGCAGATTCTGAAGAATATTAAAAAGGGCGCGACCGTAGAGATGGCGCGCGATTTCATGAAGAACTGCAAAAAGGTGGGCATCAAGGTCCACGGCGACTTTATTATTGGTTTGCCGGGCGAGACCAAAGAGACCATCAACAAGACCATCGATTTCGCGAAGGAACTGGATTGCGAGACGATTCAGGTTTCACTGGCGCATGCGATGCCAGGGACCGAGCTGTATGACTCCATGGCGAAGGAAGGCTTCCTGAAGGTGGAAGCGCTGGCGGATTCCGGCGGACACCAGTTGCCACACATCGAGTATCCGCACCTTTCGAAGGCAGAGATGATGGGCGGTGTGAACCGTTTCTATGATGAGTACTACTTCCGGCCGCGTGTAGTGTGGCGGATCGTGCGCGAAGCGCTGTGGGATTCGAATGAACGCAAGCGGCTGTATCATGAAGCGACAAGCTTTCTGAAGTTGCGCTCGGAGCGTTGGAAGTGGGTACGGCAGGGCGGCGACGCGCAGAAGCCGATGATTTCCGTGCCGGAGACGCCGTCGGCTTCCGGAAACGACTAAAATATAAACAAGATGGCAACAGAGGGCAGGCTACGGGTCAAGACCCTGGTCATGGTGTGCGCAATGGTGGTGTGCGCCAACGCCGGTGACTTGATGCTCAAGCGCGCCATGTTGCAGATTGGCGCTGTGCAGCTTTCCGAGCCGGGGCTTGCACACGCCTTCCGGATGACCGTGAGTAGCGGCACTCTGTGGGTCGGCATATTTTTCCTTTGCGGATTCATGCTGAGCTATATGACGGTGCTGAGTTGGGCCGACTACAGCTACGTTATGCCTGCGGGAGCGTTTGGTTACGCCTTGCTCACTTTTTTTGCGGTGGTGTTTCTGCACGAAGCAGTTTCTCCGCGGCGATGGGTAGGCGTGGTTCTGATTTGCGTGGGAGTGCTGTTGGTGGGGCAGACAAAGCCGCGCACGACGCCGGTAACCAGAGAGGCGCTGGCATGACGCACGTCGCTCTGTTTCTTTCCTTCCTGATATTTGGTAGCACTGGCGGAGAGATCGCCATCACCCGGGGCATGAAGGCCACAGGAGAGCCAGAGCGGCTGCGGCCGAGGGAGATGCTGCGATTTCTGGTCAAGGCTCTGTGTAACGGCTGGTTTTGGGCGGGCGTGCCTCTGATGGCGCTGTCGTTTTACGCGCTGCTGGTGCTGCTCTCCTGGGAGCCGATTAGTTTTGTGATTCCGGCGTCCGCATTGAGCTACGTTGTGGGAACATTCGGCGCTAAATATATTTTGGGTGAAGAGGTGAGCGCAGCGCGCTGGGCCGGAGTGGTGCTTGTGTGCGCGGGAGTGGCGCTGGTTGCGTTGGGATAGGCGATGTATCCTGCCAGAGCGCGGTTCTGCGATTCGAGCCGCCGCGGAAGTTGTAGCGGAAGCGCCAGCTGATTCAGAGGGCGGGCGAAGGGTGCTGGAATTTGTGCGGGATAGCCGGGTTTACACATAAAAATTGGGCGCCCGAACCGGAGCGCATCGAGCACGCTACCGCTACCCTGGCTCATCGCGGACCCGATCAACGCGGAGTGTTCCGCTCGAGCATTCTTTCAATGGGCGCGACGCGCCTGAAAATCATCGACCTGCAGGGCGGGGACCAGCCCATCATCACCGATGATGGCGACACCGCGATTGTCTTCAACGGGGAAATCTACAATCATCTGGAATTGCGCGCGGAGCTCGAGAAGCTGGGGCACCGCTTTCATTCGCATTCCGATACAGAGACCGTGCTGCATGCATTTGTGGAGTGGGATACGGAATGCTTTGCGCGGTTGCGCGGCATGTTCGCGATTGCGCTTTGGACTAAATCGTCGCGACGGTTGGTGCTGGCGCGCGATCGGATGGGCATCAAGCCGCTTTATATCGCTCGGCGCGGGGAAGACCTTTTCTTTGGCTCCGAGCTCAAGACTATTTTTGTGCATCCGGAGTTCGAGCGGCGCTTAAGCCTTGCGGGGCTCGATTGCTACCTTTCGCTTAACTATGTCCCGAGTCCGTGGACGCTGGTAGAGGGGATTGAGAAGTTGCCGCCGGGGCAGTGGCTCGAATGGCTTGATGGAAAAGTGCGCGTCGAGAGTTACTGGAGTTTGCCGGCGGGGCCGATTCGCGAGCGTTCGCTCGGCTCGGCTTGCGAAGAGCTGGATTCGCTTTTGCAGCAATCCGTTCGCGAGCACATGCTTTCGGACGTGCCGCTGGGGCTGTGGCTGAGCGGAGGCGTCGATTCTTCGACAGTGCTGCACTATGCGGCGACGGCGTCTTCGCGGCCGATAAAAACGTTGTCTGTTTCTTTTCTTGGAAGAAGCTTTGATGAGACGGACTACATCCGAAGTGCTGCGAAGAAGTACGGCACGGATCATCAGGAATTCGATCTCAGTCCAAAGGCCGATCTGCGCGGAGCGATTGAACAGTTTGCTTATTATTCGGATGAGCCCAGTTCGGATGCCGGAGCTTTACCCGTGTGGTTTCTCTCGAAAATGAGCAGGGCGCAAGTGACAGTCGCGCTAAGCGGGGAAGGGGCGGATGAACTGTTTGGCGGTTACCTGACGTATCGGGCGAACCAACTGGCGCGGCCGATGCGGTGGCTGCCGAAGTGGTCGCTGCGCGCAGGGCTGGGACTCGCGCGGCTTTGGCCGGTGTCGGATGACAAAATTAGTCGCGAGTATATGGTCAAGCGTTTCCTTGCGGGAAGTCTGTTGCCTGCGGAGCGCGCACACGTTTATTGGAACGGAACTTTTTCCGACGCCGAGGCGCATTCGCTTTCAGCGCTGCCGCTGCCAAATTCTCTTCAAACTATTCTTGGCGAGTTGCGCGATTCTCCGGCGGCCAAAGACGGAGTGTCTCCGTATCTTTGGTGGGACCAAAAATACTTTCTGCCGGACGATATCTTGAACAAAGTCGATCGTATGAGCATGGCGCACTCTCTGGAAGTGCGGCCGCCATTTCTGGATCACCGCATCGTGGAATTTGCGGCGACGCTGCCGCCTGCGCTCAAGATACAGGGCTCGCGCCAGAAAATTGTTCTCAAGCAGCTAATGAAGGACAAACTCCCCGAGACGATCCTCCGGCGGAAGAAAGTTGGTTTCGACATTCCGGCGCACGAGTGGATGCGCGGGCCGTTGCGGGAACTTCTGCTCGATACAATGCGTGAAGGGCTGGCGGAGCACAAATCACTTTTCCCGCCGGGCACGGTTCAGGATTTGGTGCGGCTACATTTGGAGCGCCGTATAAATACCGGTTACCACTTGTGGGGTTTGCTGCTTCTGTTCTTATGGATGAAAAAATGGCGAATTCAGACGGCGGCTTCTCCCGCGCCAGCTTCCTGGATACAGGAAAAAACAGGTATATCTACTTAGCCGTCCTGCTCTTCGCGGGCGCTATTTATCTTGGCTGCATCATTTCTCCGCCGTCGTTGATGGACGATACGGATGCGGTGGTGGCGCAAGCTGCCCGGACGATGATGGAGACTGGCGATTGGGTGACGCCGCGCCTGGATGGCGTCGCGTACCTCGAAAAGCCACCGTTGTATTACTGGCCGATAATTCTTTCCTACAAAATCTTTGGCGTTCACGATTGGGCGGCGCGCATTCCATTTGCACTGTGTTCGATGGGGCTTGCGTGGCTGACAGCGGCGATGGGCGTCTGGGCGTTCGGCAAACGCGCGGGGTTTTACGCTGGGTTGTGCGTGGCCACGTGCATTGGGTTGTTTCTCTTCACGCGGATTTTGATCCCGGACGTGATGCTCACGTTTACGGTCGCGCTTGCTTTTTGGGCCTTGCTGCGCGCGCTTGATGAGGAAGAGCCGCATCCGCGCCTTTGGTCCGCCGTTCTCGCCGCGAGCCTGGGCACGGGACTTTTGATTAAGAGTCTCGTCGGCGTATTGTTTCCGATTGCCGGCGGAATCATCTATCTGCTTCTGACGCGGCAGTTATTTTCCCCGCGGACTTGGAAACGGCTGCATCCGTTCAGCGGTGCGCTCATCGCTCTCCTGATTGCGGCACCCTGGCATATTCTCGCCGCGCTCCGCAATCCTCCCTACTTCTATTTTGGCTTGCACAGCGGCCCGGGACAGTACCACGGATTTCTTTGGTTTTTCTTCATCAATGAGCAGCTACTCCGCTTTTTGAACCTCCGCTATCCACGCGACTACGATACGGTTCCGCGGCTTTATTTTTGGCTGTTCCATCTGTTGTGGCTTTTTCCGTGGGGCTTTTACTTTCCAGCGATCTGCAAGCTTTCGTTTAGACCGGTGGACCGCGCGGGCAGAGTGCGGTTGATGGCGCTTTGCTGGACCGGTTTTCTCCTGGTCTTTTTCACGTTTTCGACGACGCAGGAATATTACTCGATGCCATGCTATCCGGCACTGGCATTGCTTCTTGGTTCCGCGATGGCAGCGGGAGGGAGTTGGATACGGCGGGGGACGTACGTTCTCTGCGGAGTTGCAGCGGCGGCGGCGATCGCCACTTTAACTCTGTTCATTCTCGTGCGCCACGTGCCTGCACCGGGTGACATTTCGTCGGCGCTCAGCCACCATCCTACCGCCTACAAACTCTCGCTCGGACACATGGAGGACCTCACCATTGAGTCGTTTGCGTACCTGCGTGTTCCGCTATTGGTTGCGGCGGGCGCGTTTCTGATTGGCGCGCTTGGTGCGTTCCGCTCGGCGGGGTTGCGCGCATTTCTCTCCGCGGCGCTGATGATGGTGCTTTTCTTTCACGCGGCTCGCATGGCCATGGTCGTATTCGATCCTTATCTTTCTTCGCGGCCCCTTGCGGAAGCCTTGCTTCGGGCTCCAGAAGGAAAACTGATCTCTGGCCGGGCTTACTACACATTCTCTTCGATCTTTTTTTATACGAACAGGACAGCGCTGATTTTGAATGGGCGCTTTAACAACCTTGAGTACGGCTCCTATGCTCCGGGGGCGCCGAGCGTCTTTATTGGCGACGAACAATTCAAAGAGCTTTGGCTACAGGCCAGAACGCTATTACCTGGTCGCGCTGGACTCGGGCATACCCGGGCTGGAGAATCTTGTCGGACGCGACCGGCTAAACTTATTGGCTCGAAGTGGGGGGAAGAGCGTCCTGACGAATCATCCAATTGCTGCTTCCATCGAGGCTACGCAAACGAAACTAATGCTGCCGCCGGGAAGATTCTCAAACGATTTTTCATCACGGATGGCATTTTGGCCAACTTCACATTTCGCGGCTTGCTTTGGCATGCTCTAGCTTGTAGAAAAGAACGGCTGGTGCGTCCAATCTGAATGGAATGCGTGATGGATTTTTCTAGCCCCATTGGGCGTATTTTGGCGCTAATCACGTATACTGTATTTAGTAATGCTCGACGGAGATTACGGCTGGGCGCTCTCAGCTCGCCTGCTTATCCAGATAGGCCTGGCGCAAGAAAACGCGCCTCTCCACGAGTGCGTAGACCCAGGGGAATTTCACTAAGGAGGAACGATGAAGATTGCTGTGCTTGGGGGAGATGGATATTGTGGATGGGCAACCGCTTTGTACTTGTCGAAGCAAGGTCACTCTGTCGCCATCGTCGACAATTTTGTCCGACGGCTATGGGACCACGAGCTCAATGCGCAAACGCTGACTCCCATTCGCCCGCTCTCCGACCGCCTGCGCGTGTGGCAAGCGGTAAGCGGCAAGACCATCGAATCCTTCTACGGAGACGTTTGCGATTACGAATTTCTGGCTTCCACGATCCGCACGTTTGAGCCTGACGCCGTTGTACACTTTGCCGAACAGCGCTCCGCGCCTTACTCGATGATCGATCGGAGCCACGCGGTCTTTACGCAGGTTAACAATGTCGTGGGCACGCTGAATCTGTTGTTTGCCCTCCGCGAATACCGTCCTGACTGCCACCTCGTCAAGCTCGGAACCATGGGTGAGTACGGCACGCCGAATATCGACATTGAAGAGGGCTACATCACCATTGAGCACAACGGTCGGAAAGACATCCTGCCGTTTCCGAAGCAACCCGGCTCCTTCTATCACCTCTCGAAAGTACACGACAGCCACAACATCATGTTCAGCTGCAAAATCTGGGGACTGCGCGCTACGGATCTGAATCAGGGCGTGGTCTACGGCACGACGACCGAAGAAACGGCCATGGACGAGGCGCTCATCAATCGTTTTGACTACGATGACGTTTTTGGCACGGTGCTGAACCGCTTCTGCATTCAGGCGGCGATCGGGCAGCCTCTGACCGTTTACGGCAAGGGTGGACAGACTCGAGGATTCTTGGATATTCGCGACACCGTGCGTTGCATCGAGATCGCCTGCGAAAATCCAGCCGCTCGCGGGGAATGCCGTGTTTATAACCAGTTTACGGAACAATTTTCGGTGGGTGAGCTCGCAAAGATGACTGTGGCCGCGGGCAAAAAGCTCGGTCTAAACGTCGAAGTCGATCACCTGCAGGATCCGCGCGTTGAAGCCGAAGAGCATTATTACAACGCGAAGCACTCGAAACTAATCGACCTGGGATTGAAGCCGCATTTGCTCTCCGATTCCTTGCTGGACTCGCTGATGAACATTGCGGTGAAGTACCGCGACCGCGCAGATGCTTCGTTGATGCTGCCGCAGGTGAACTGGCGCGAGCCTCGCAATGACCGGCGCTTGCAGATGAGCAAGACCGCGAGGAATTCTTTGGGAGCATCGCGAGTACAAACTGCGGGCGAACCCGCGGAAAAGACCAAGAAGCATTCCCATAGCTAGCATTTCCGCCGCCAACATTTCAATTGGTAAGTGACAGGGGCTCTCAGCGGAGAGCCTCGGTTTCATTCGCCACGCGCAAAGCAAATTCCAAATCAAGGGGGAAGTCTGCTCCTTCGAGCGAGGCTTCCACTTTGGCGATGAAGCGCTGGATGATGGGCTCTTTGTTTGCCAGAAGATCGATGAAAGCCACGCGGGTGTTCCGTTTCTCCAGCCAAACACAGCGTTCATCCGGCTGCTCGTAACCGCAAAGAATTTCCTGCAACGCGGACTTCGGGGCAGCGTAGGCCCGTATGGCGAGCAGATGAGAGCCGAGGTTGTCCAACGCGGACATTCCTGTATGATCGGGCCGGCTTAAGAAAAAGCGGCCCCCGAAGCGAAGTCCCATTCCTGACTGGAAATCCCTGCGCCACCGCTCTACCTCATCGAGAAGGCAATATTCGAAATGGACGGCAATGAGACGGCGCAGCGATTTGGACCTGGCAACAAGCTCGGAGGTGACGCCTTGCGAAGCTTGCCACGGCTTTTCCGCTACGATGTCCACGCCCGCGTCCAGTGCGGCGCCGATCATCAGCGGAACATGCGGTCCTGGTAGCACGCACAGCCACGCGATTTTGGCGTCGCTTGCACGGAGTGCATCGGCTAGGCGCGAGCGATAGGCGGAATCGGTTTCTTCGGAGGCGCGGCGCGTCTCGCGAATGACGGCGGCGGGGCGATTCTCCGCAGTGAGGATGCTCTGCATCCGCGCGGCCCAGCGTCCCCGGCCGACGATCACGTAAGGAGGTCCTTCAGCCATCGCAACTTCTCGCAACCATTTTATCTGCAGAGTGGAGCGTAAAACGGAAGCGGGCCTTCTCTGGCGCGTTCATTTTTGAGGGGCAGGCGGAGACATCGGAACAAGCATTCCCCTGCGGATGCGATAGTTGATATCACGCCAGCGAATGCTTCTGCGTCCGAAGCTCAGCAGCCAAATCAGCAAGGCCCAGGCGTCCCATACGGGCACGAGCAGCATCTTCTTCCATACGCCGGTTTGCTTCAGACCCCATACACCAATCAGCCAGGTCATCGCTGCGCGCACGCAGACATAGCCACCGAGATAAATAATTGCAACCCGCGCGCTTGGATGAACCGCCACAGCAGCCAACGACCACGCCAGCCCCTGGGTAAAAATCAGGCCGAAGTGTCCCCAAGGCCGCATATGCCGCATCACGGTCATCCAGCGAAGCCTCTTGAAGAAAAATTCGCCAAAGGATTTAAAGTCAGCCACCGTCTCGACCGTGTACGGCAATAGCTCCACTTTAAAACCCTGTCCAGCTACCAATCGGCCGACGAGCAAATCGTCCGCGGGGCGGTTCGCAATCGCGGAGTAGCCGCCGAAACCCGCGAGATTCTTTCGCGTGGTGACGATCGTCTGTCCGAAGGCGAACTTTACTCCGTCCAGTTGCCAGGCGACCATTATCCCTGGATAGAAATCGCAGAACATGCCGATGGACTGCAGTTTCTGGGGAAACGTGTTTTCCTGCGTCGAAACATAAAGGCACGTAACCGCGCCAATTTTTGGATCGCGAAGCGGCGCGACCACGGAACGGAGGTAGTCCGGCCGGACACGAACGTCGCTGTCGTTCATGACCAGAACTTCGTTTTGTGCTTCGCTCACCAGGCGGGCCAGCTTCACGACTTTGTCGTTTGGCGCGGTATGGCCGGAGACGTGGACCACTCGAATGCGCCGCTGAGGAAAATCGCGTTTCAGCTTTTCAATGACTTCCAAGACGGCTTCGTCGCCGTCACCGATGCCAAAAAGCAGCTCATAATCGGGATAATCCTGATTGCAATAACTGGCGAAGTTTTCGTACGCCTCGGAATCTAGCCCGCGAATAGGTTTGAGGTTGCTTACGGGAGGGGTGTAATCCGCAGGCTGGACCGAATCTTGGGAACGACGAAAAAACTGCCAAGAACTATAAAGGGCGAGGAAATAGTAAATAAAGGGAATTGCCGCGACGCCCAGAAAAATATACGCGAGACTATTCGCCGTCATTGAAGCACCCGCGGCGGAATAGTAAAGCGTTATTTCTCAGCGATTCTGGAATTATACGCTGATCGGCGTTTGCGTTCTCGATGCGAGGTCCATGGAGCGGAAAGCCAGAAATCCAATTCAAGGCGGCAATCATTCTTTGTCCAGAAGCCGGTCCTTTCAGAATATTTGCGGAGTTTACTGCGAGCCTCAAAAGAATAGCAAATTGCAGCGGTTTGAACTTCCCCAAAAGCCATGCCTGTAGTTTGTTCGCCAGCTTGGATCGAACCCATCTGCTCGCCATCGTTTTGCCCCAGTTGGACGTTGGCACCAAGCGCCGCTATTGGGGTGCCATCGAAAACCGTGTGATAATAACTAAGGCGAGATTCTGAATGGATTTGAGTTTCTCACTTGTGACGATTTTTATTGAATGTCCGCGATGGTTTGCCCCGCGGAACTGTAGTTCCGCGTCTGCCATCCAACGTCATCGGCCATTTACACTTCTCTCTGGCGCACCTGCAGCATGACCACTTCTCAGGGCCTGCACTTTAAAACGTACTGCATGCTTTTGATCATGGTCGTGTTCGCGCCTCTCGGTAACGTGTTGCTGGGGAAGGGCATGAAAAGTGTCAGCTTGGCAGTCAGCTGGTCGCCCTCGAAACTTCCACAAATTGCTTCGCTAGTTTTGACGTCCGGCTACATCTGGCTCGGTATCGCCTCTCTGCTCACGTTTTTCGTCGCCTATATGCTCATTCTTTCCTGGGCCGATTTCAGTTATGTGCAACCGGCCTCCTCGATCGCGCTTTTGGTGGTCGCATTGTTGGGTTATTTCTATCTGGGTGAGAAGATTTCCCCTCTCCACTGGGCGGGCATTGTAGTCATCTGCCTCGGTGTATTTGTGGTCGGAAATACACCGCCCCGCACCACCGAGGTGCGCTGAACATGCGCGAAGCCCTCCTGCTATTTTTCGTTGTCGTTAGCGGAACGGGTGGAGAGATTTGTGTGACGCGTGCCATGAAGCGGGTGGGAGAGGTGACGGATTTTCGTCCGCTGGCGGTTGTGCGCGTTATTCTGCGCGCGTTGAAGGTTCCTTGGATGTGGATCGGCGTAGCGATGATGGCGCTGGCCTTTTTTTCGCTCCTGGGCGTGCTTTCCATTGAAAACGTCAGCTTTGTCGTGCCCATGACGGCGCTAAACTATGCGGCTGGGGCGCTGGGCGGCAAATTTTTTCTCGGGGAACGTGTGACACCACGCCGCTGGGCTGGAGTGCTTATCGTCTGCGTCGGCGTCACGCTCGTCTGGTTCGGGAAGCATTAAGAATAGAAATGCCTGCGCCGGCGGTGCGGTTCTCTCCGTACTTCCTTTGACTCACGAACCATTGATAAATGTCAGCAAGTTCTTCTTTGTGGCAAGCTAGTAAGGAAGCACTCAACCAATCGATCCAGGAACCCTTGGCAAACAAGAAGAGTACCCAAGAGTGACAATATTTCATTCAGGATGGCGCGATGCGGTGCTGCTTTTGGCAGCCGCGCCCCTTGCGTATTACATTGCGGCCACCATTGCGGCTTGGCGCTTCTTTCGACGCGAGCGCAAGCACAAGCTACGAAATTACACCCCTCCCGTGAGTTTGTTGAAACCAGTCCGGGGAGTGGATTTTGCGAGCTACGAAAACTACTCCAGCTTTTGCCGCCAGGACTATCCCGAATACGAAATACTCTTTGCGGTGAATGATGCCGCCGACCCGGCAGTTCCACTGATTCATCGATTGACCGCCGAGTTCCCAGACCGCCGGATTCGCTTGTTGGTTGGGGCGGAAGATTTGGGAGCGAATCGAAAGGTCAACAAGCTCGCGCGCCTTTCCGGCGATGCCCAGCACGAAATTCTTGTTCTTACCGATGGAGATGTTCGCGTTGGCCCGAACTACTTGCGCGAAGTCGTTGCGCCGTTCGTCGAGGAGAGCATCGGGGCGGTAACCTCTTTCTATCGTGGCATTGCCGAGCTCAATCTCGGCGCGGAGCTCGAAGCCATCGGCGCATCCAGTGATTTTTTCGCCGGCGTGCTGATGGCGGAGTGGACCGAGGGCATCAATTTTGCCCTGGGCGCATCCATCGTCACTACGAAACGCTGGCTCTCCAAAATCGGCGGATTTGAGTCTATTGCCGGAATGCTCGCCGACGATTATGAATTGGGTCTGCAGATCGCCCAAGCTGGGGGGCGCGTTCTACTTTCTCGCGAGACGGTTTGGACCATGTACCCCGCGCAAACAGCCAGGAATTTCTGGAACCACCAACTTCGCTGGGCGAGAACGGTGCGTCTATGCCGCCCGCTCTCCTATTTTGGGTTGATATTCACGCTGGGCCTGCCCTGGACACTGTTGGCGGCGCTTGTGGCTCCAACGAAGTGGATTGCCGCGGCCTACCTGCTTGCCTACCTCGTGTTGCGGCACGTCATGGCTTGGACCGTCGGAGTTTGGGGAGTCGGCGACGACGTGCTTCGCCGCAAACTTTGGCTCGTCCCGGTGCGCGACGCTCTCTATTCGGCCGTCTGGGTAGCCAGCTTCGCTTCCAACCGTATCACCTGGGGCGGCCAGGAATTCACCATGCACAAAGGTAAAATGGTGCCCGTGGCTGCTTCCGCAGCAGCCGACTCCACACCCGCGACCTCGGCTCGCGGTTGACGCACCAGCGAATCCCGATTAAATTAGATGAGAAGAATCGTGGCTGTCCCGAACCACGGGATTCTGTCGCGGTTCTTTTTTTTCCTCCCAACGGCTGGGAGGTCGTCCAATTGGTAGGACTCCAGACTCTGACTCTGGCTATCCTGGTTCGAGTCCAGGCCTCCCAGCCAAATATCTTTTGCTTCGATAATGTCCGATTCCCCCGATGAGGTTGCCATGATCGTGATCGTGATGGGCACGACGGGCTCCGGCAAGACCACGATTGGTGGCTTGCTCGCGAAGCGAATTGGATGGGAGTTCGTGGACGCCGATGAATTTCATCCCCCCGCGAACGTCGAGAAAATGAAGCACGGCATTCCGCTGACCGATGCGGACCGGGAACCCTGGCTGAAAGCGCTCCACGATAAAATCATCCAATGGAATTCGGAGGGGCGCAACGTCGTCCTGGCGTGCTCGGCGCTCAAACAGAGCTATCGTGATGAACTCCGCGTTGGGTCCGGCGTGAAGTTCGTTTATTTGAAGGGTAGCTACGAACTGTTTTCGAAGAGAGTGCTCGCCCGAAAAGGCCATTTTGCCAAGCAAGATCTGCTCGTCAGCCAGTTCGCGACACTCGAAGAACCCGCGGACGCGATCACCGTGGATGCCGGGCCCGCTCCAGAGCAGATCGTCGCAGAAGTGCGCAGGCAGCTAGGATTCTTCCAATCTTAAGAACCGCCGCACTCGTTCGCTCCTGGAATGGATTGCTCGGCAAGTCAAACCTTACCCAGTCCACCTTTCCGAGCTTTCTGAAAAATTGCTGGCGACGATTCGAAGACCAAAGCATCCTAGCCCCTGAAATATCGCTTCGTTCATCAGGGTGTGCCGGAAGGGGCACGCGTGGTGCACCGGTCTCCACTCCAATTCGCAAAAGATGCGACCATAAACCATACTTTGAGTGCGGCAAGTGAGGGGTTGCCAATCATGGCCAGAGTCCAATCCACGGAAGACCAGCGGCTCGACGAAGACCGCACACGCAAGAAATACTGGAAACGCTGGGGACCGTATCTCTCGGAGCGCCAGTGGGGCACCGTACGCGAAGATTACAGCCCTGGCGGCACGGCTTGGGAATATTTCCCGCACGATCATGCGCGTTCCCGCGCTTACCGTTGGGGGGAAGACGGCATCGGCGGGATCTCCGACCGCCGCCAGATGATCTGCTTTGGCCTTGCGCTTTGGAATGGCCGAGATCCTATCCTCAAGGAAAGACTGTTTGGTCTAACAGGGAACCAGGGCAATCACGGCGAGGACGTTAAGGAATATTACTTTTATCAGGACTCGACGCCCACGCACAGCTACATGCGCATGCTTTACAAATACCCCCAGGCGGAATTTCCCTATACGGGCCTCGTGGAAGAAAATGCCCGGCGTACCCGCGAGCAGCCCGAATTCGAGCTTCTTGATACCGGCGTTTTTGCCGAAAACCGCTACTTCGACGTCTTCATCGAATACGCCAAAGCCGACGTGGAAGACATACTCATCAAGATCACCGCTGTAAATCGCGGCCCCGAAGCGGCCACGTTGCACCTCCTCCCGTCGTTGTGGTTTCGCAATACGTGGTCCTGGGGCAGAGATTTGCGCAGGCCCAGCGTGCAAAGATCGACCAGCGTTCCAGACAGTGTTAACGCCGAAATTGCCCACTGGAAGTACGGCAAGCGTTGGCTTCTCTGCGCCGGGCAGCCTGAACTGCTCTTCACCGAAAACGAAACGGATTTTGCCAAGCTCTTCAATGGCAAGAACCGCTCGCCCTATGTAAAGGACGCTTTTCACGAGTATCTGATTCGTGGAAACAAATCCTGCGTGAACCCTCAACGGACGGGGACAAAAATGGCCGCGTACTATCCTCTGCAGCTTGGACCCGGCCAAAGTGAAACAATCAAGCTTCGACTAACCGACATGGAACCTCTCGCTTCCATGGAACGAAGTTTGAGCGTCGTTGGCACCATCACTTCGCCAGGTCACGCGGACCGCCCCGAGGGCGTGCCAGCCTCGAATGATTTTGGCGCGGGCTTCGACGGAGTGTTTACTCTTCGCCAGAAAGAAGCCGACGAGTTCTACGCTTCGCGCGTCACCTCGGAGTTATCCGACGATGCAAAAAGCGTGATGCGCCAGGCTTTCGGTGGTTTGCTCTGGTCCAAGCAGTTCTATCACTACGACGTCCGCAACTGGCTTGATGGGGACCCCGCTGGTCCTCCGCCACCTCCTGAGCGACTGAAAGGCCGCAACAAAGATTGGACCCATCTTTATAACGACGACGTCATCTCGATGCCGGATAAATGGGAATATCCCTGGTATGCGGCTTGGGACCTGGGTTTCCATTGCATCTCACTCGCGCTCGTCGATCCCGATTTTGCGAAGGAACAGCTGATCCTCCTTCTCCGCGAATGGTATATGCATCCCAACGGGCAGTTGCCCGCCTACGAATGGGCCTTTGGCGACGTCAATCCTCCAGTGCACGCTTGGGCCGCTTGGCGTGTTTACAAGATCGAACGGCGGGTGCGCGGTGTAGCCGACCGCGGGTTCCTTGAAAAAGTGTTTCACAAACTTCTGCTCAACTTCACCTGGTGGGTGAATCGCAAAGATCCCGACGGCATGAACATCTTCCAGGGCGGCTTTCTTGGTCTCGATAACATTGGAGTCTTCGACCGCTCCGCGCCGCTCCCCACTGGCGGCCATCTCGAACAATCCGACGGCACCAGTTGGATGGGCATGTATTGCCTTAACATGCTGGCCATCGCGCTCGAACTAGCCAAAGAAGACCCTGCGTACGAGGATGTCGCCAGCAAATTCTTTGAACACTTTGTGAACATTGCCCACGCTATGAACGACATGGGCACGGAAGGCATCGCTCTCTGGGACGACGAAGACGGTTTTTACTACGACGTCCTCCACCTGCCCAACGGCGAAGATCATTTTCTAAAGATTCGTTCGATGGTCGGTCTCATTCCACTGTTCGCTGTGGAAACTCTGGAGCCGGAGATCGTCGACCGTTTGCCTGGCTTCAAGCGCCGCATGCAGTGGTTCATTGACAATCACGCGGACGTTCCGGAGCACATCGAAACGACGCAACGCTCTGCTCGCGGTGTTCGCCGATTGCTTTCCCTCGCGAATCGTAAACAATTAAAGCGGATTCTTGGCCGCATGCTCGACGAAACGGAATTCTTGTCGCCGTATGGCGTCCGCTCTCTCTCCCGCTATCACCTCGATCATCCTTACGAAGTTCAAGTGGATGACCATGTCAACCGTGTCGACTACGAACCCGCCGAATCCACTAGCGGCATCTTTGGCGGCAATTCGAACTGGCGCGGTCCCATCTGGTTCCCTTTGAACTATCTTCTTGTGGAATCCTTGCAGAAATATCACCACTATTACGGCGAGGACTTCAAAGTCGAGTCGCCGTCTCGTAGCGGCAATGAGTCGGATCTTTGGGAAGTGGCCGCCGAGATTTCCCGCCGCCTCGTTCATATTTTCGTTCGCGACAAGGATGGCCGCCGTCCCGTAGCGGGTGGCACTGAACTTTTTCAGAGCGATCCGAATTGGAAGGACCTAGTTCTCTTTTATGAATACTTCCACGCGGATAACGGCGCCGGTCTCGGCGCAAGTCACCAGACGGGCTGGACTTCCCTGGTCGCTAAATTAATTGAGCAGAGCGGAGAGTAACGTGCCTGGCGTTATTTTTCGCCCCGTTGGCGCGGAGGACGAGCAGGCGCTTCTCCGCATGATGCGCAGTCTGGCGGAGCAGGAGCCGGGCGCTTATTTCTTCGATGAACAGGCTGTCCGCGAAGTGCTCCGAAAATTTCTGGCGAGTCCAGACCTTGGCCGGGCTTGGGTTTTCCTGGATGGAGAAACTCCCATTGGGTACATTGTTCTGACGTTTGGCTATAGTTTCGAATATTACGGGCGAGATTCTTTTATCGATGAGCTGTACATCGAGCCGCAATATCGGCGGCAGGGTATTGGCAAGCGCGCCATGCAATTTGTCGAAGAGAGCGCCCGCGAACTGGGAGTGAACGCCATCCATCTCGAGGTCGATCAGGGTAACGAACCTGCTGCCGAGCTTTATCGCCGAGCAGGTTACGACGACCACGCGCGGTTCCTGATGACCAAATGGCTGAAGCCCGGTAAACACGGAACAGGCGAAGCGTAGTAAGGCCAACGCCAAACACAAGGAGAGCTGTGCCGCCTCAACGCGACGAATCGCAGCCCGGACTCCCCTCTCAAGTTCAATTTGGGCGCGAAGTCTGTGCCAATCTTTCAGCCGCCGAACCACGCGAGTGGATCGTTACCAACGGCATCGGCGGCTTTGCCTCCGGAACCATTGCCACGGGCATGACGCGGCGCTACCACGGCCTGCTCATTGCCGCGCTCCAACCGCCGCTTGGCCGCAATCAACTTGTCGCGGCGCTCGATGAAACCGTTCGCTATGGCGGCACCACGTATGCGCTGGCCACCCACCGCTGGGCCAGCGGCGCTGTTGACCCGAAGGGCTTTCAATTCCTCGCGAGTTTTCGTCTCGATGGCGCGACTCCTGTCTGGACTTATGCGCTCGCCGGTGCCGTTCTCGAAAAACGCGTCTGGATGGTGCAGGGCGAAAACACCACCTTCGTTCAGTACACTCTCTCGCGAGGAAACGGGCCATTCGAAATCGATTTGAAAGCTCTCGTAAATTATCGCGATTTTCACTCATTGACCCATGCCGGCGACTGGCACATGAATATCACTCCAGTGGAACATGGCGTGATGGTTCTGCCGTTTGAAGGCGCCACCCCGTTCTATTTGAGGAGTGCCCAAGCCTCGTGCGCGCTACAACATGTGTGGTATCGCGATTGTTATTTGCCGCTCGAAACCGAACGCGGCCTCGACGATCGCGAGGACCAGCTTTTCGCAGCGCTCTTTCACGCCAAGCTGAATCTCGGCGAGTCTCTCACCATCGTCGCGAGCACGGAAGCCGGCACCGCACTTGATGGCGCAGCCTCGCTCGCTCATCGCGCGGTTCACGAAGCGGGGCTACTCCAATCCTGGCAAACACTGAACGAAAAATCTTCTGCCAACGCTCCCGGCTGGCTCCGCCAACTCGTTCTCGCCGCGGATCAGTTCATCGTAAGGCGCAGCCTTCCCGATGAGCCGGACGGCCGTAGCGTTATTGCTGGCTACCATTGGTTCGGCGATTGGGGACGCGACACTATGATTGCTCTGCCTGGTCTGGCACTCGTCACCGGCCGCGCCGATGTCGCGAAACAAATACTGCTGGCGTTTGCGGCCTATGTTGACGGCGGCATGCTCCCCAATAATTTTCCCGACGCGGGCGGCAAGCCGGAATACAACACCGTCGATGCCGCGCTCTGGTATTTCGAAGCGGTGCGCCAGTATTTTGCCGCGACGCAGGACAGGGCGACGCTGCAGAAGTTGTATCCCGTACTCGCAGGCATGATTGACTCTCATGTCGCGGGCACGCGCTACAACATTCATGTCGATTCCACCGATGGCCTTCTTTACGCAGGTGGCCCTGGCGCTCAACTTACCTGGATGGACGCCAAGATTGGCGACTGGGTCGTTACGCCCCGCACCGGCAAGCCGGTGGAAATCAACGCGCTGTGGAGCAACGCTCTCGAAACGATGTCGCAGTTCGCGCGAATTCTAAATAAATCCGCCGACAGTTACGAACGCCTTTCCACACAGGCCAAAAACAGTTTCCAAAAGTTTTGGAATGCCGACCGAGACTGTTGTTTCGATGTGATTGACGCTCCCGGCCCTGCGAGAAGCAGCAGCAAAGACCCCACGCTTCGACCCAATCAAATTCTCGCCGTATCGTTACCCGTCAGCCCGCTGAGAAAGGACCAGCAGAAATCCGTGGTCGATGTCTGCGCGCAACGGCTGCTCACCCGCTACGGACTTCGGAGCCTCGCGATCGGGGAGCCGGGCTATCAGGGCCGCTACGGCGGCGATCAGTTCGCGCGCGACTCTGCTTATCATCGAGGAACCGTCTGGGGTTGGCTGCTCGGACCATTCGTGGTGGCACATCTTCGCGTTTACGGCGACCGCGCCGCAGCGCTGCGTTATCTTGAGCCACTTGGAAGTAACGTCAGCTCGTACGGCCTCGGCACCCTTGCCGAGATTTTCGACGGCGATCCGCCGCACACTCCGCGCGGCTGCATTGCCCAAGCCTGGACGGTCGGCGAAATCCTCCGCGCCTGGAGGGACATTTCGGCATCAGATTGAGGGGATTACAATCGTCTTACTGTCCCGGAGACAGGCACGCGGCTATTTTTCTGCCAGAAGAGCCATTGAGCCTTAAAAAGTAGTCGTAGCCAATTTTGCATCTATATGCGGTGAGCCCACTCGGACATTTGTGCAGAACAAACTTCGAGTTCACGTGGTTCGACCAGCCGTTCCAGGTCGTCCACGTGGCCTCATTAGGCATGTCGCCATATCCCATCCGCTCAGCGCTCATCTTCACATCCGGCCCGAGACTGCTGTGAGGCCCGAGTCGAGAAATCCACTTTGAAACGCGAGTGATCGCACTTACGGGAACCGTCCTGCGCGCAAAGTGAGCCTCGCCCTTCGAGTCACTGCATAGCGACTGCTCATCGTGGAAATCCAGCGTCCATTGCGTGGCAAACTCAGAAACATACGCCCCGGGCAGCCCCGCGCCATTTTCATCCACCACTTTAACATTCCATTCGGGCATTACCGTCACGTTGAATGGATACACCAGCAGCAAGAGGATGATCGCAACTCCCGCCAGAATCTTGGCTCTCGTCGTCACCGCTGCGTTTCGTTTCGCTCAAACAACTCGATGAGGACTTTGCCCCCGCCTGGAACAGGCATAAGGAAAAAGTTCACGCGCGTACCATCCGCCCCTGGCCTCGTCTCCGGATAAACCCCCGAAACTCCAAATTTCTCTTTCAAAATCTCGGTCGCCCGGTCCACGTTCGAACACCGAAATTCCACCTGCTGCACGCCCTCACCAAATTTCCCCAGGTACCGCGCGAGAGCCCCTTCGCCACCGGGCGCCCGGGAGGTCAAAATGTCTAAAGAGACTCCATTCGAAAAGTGCAGCTCAAACTCTTCCGCATCCTGATCCGAGGGCACATCCGCCAAACGCGACACGCTATTGGCCGTCCGAATCTTCGAAAATGTCTCCCGCTGAACCGCCAGCCCCACCGTGGCTTCAGGCTTCGGCCCGAGCAGCAATGCCGATAATTCCGCGTCGCTGAGCCAAGACTTTACCGAGTGCTCCGCGGAGGCTCGTCCGGCCGCGTAAATCTCCGCAGCTGCGCTTTCGCGTACCGAAGCCTCTGCGGAACAAAGCCCTGCTATAGGCGTAGTGAGTGCGCTGGACATAGTGGTCTCGGAGATTGTAACTTGACTACCCCGCCGGAATCAGACGCCAGTTTGATACTGGCGCGAAAGTTGCAACGATTCGCGCTGCCAAATCATCTGAGGGATATGCCAAAACCGGTTCTATTCACGGTGGATGACGATCCAGAGGTCCTGCGAGCCATCGAGCGCGATCTTCGGAGCCATTATTCCGACAAATATCGCGTCATGCGCGCCAGCTCCGGCAGCGCAGCCCTTTCCACCCTTCGCGAGCTCAAAGCCCGCAACAATCCCGTGGCTCTGCTCCTGGCCGACCAGCGCATGCCCCAAATGAACGGCGTCGGCTTCCTCTCCGAAGCCATGGAAATCCATCCCCAGGCCAAGCGCGCCCTCCTGACCGCCTACGCCGATACCACTGCCGCAATCGACGCCATCAACGAAGCGCGCATCCACTATTACCTGATGAAGCCTTGGGACCCACCGGAGGAAAAGCTCTATCCCGCGATAGACGACCTGCTCACCGACTGGAACTCCACCTTCCGCCCGCTGTACGAGGGCATACGCGTACTCGGGACTCGCTGGTCCAACCGCTCTTACGAACTCCGCGATTTTCTGGCTCGCAACCAAGTCCCGTACCAATGGATCGACGTCGAGCTCGCCCAAAGCGATCCCGACGTTCGCACGCTAATCGCCTCCCTCGGCCCAGAGGCCGAAACGCTTCCGCTGGTTTTATTCCCCGATGGCACCCGGCTGGCTGAGCCACCGCTCCCCACGGTCGCCGACAAAGTCGGCCTGCGCACCCACGCTCTGACAAATTTCTACGATCTCGCCATTGTTGGAGGAGGCCCCGCCGGACTAGCCGCCGCCGTGTATGGCGCTTCTGAAGGCCTCCGCACGGTCATGATCGAGCGCGAAGCTCCCGGCGGCCAAGCCGGCCTCAGCTCTCGCATTGAAAACTATCTCGGCTTTCCATCCGGGCTGTCCGGCGCCGACCTGGCTTTCCGCGCCGTAGCGCAAGCCCGCCGTTTCGGTGTCGAGATTCTTTCGCCTCAGGACGTGATTGGCCTACGCATCGATGGACCCTACCGCTTCATCAAGCTTGCCGACGGCTCGGAGATCTCTTGCAACGCTTTGCTCCTGGCGATGGGCGTTCAGTGGCGCAGCTTGGATGTCCCCGGCATCGAACGCCTCCAGGGCGCAGGGGTCTACTACGGTGGTGGCACCTCCGAAGCGATCGCCTGCCGCGGCGAAACTGTTTACATTATCGGCGGCGCGAATTCCGCCGGCCAGGCCGCCATGCACTTTTCTAAATATGCGGAAAAAGTAGTGATGCTCGTCCGCGGCGCATCGCTCGCCAGCACCATGTCTCACTACCTCATCCAGCAAATCGAAAAAGTTACCAACATCGAAGTCTGGCCACAGACTACTGTCGTCGAGGTCCAGGGCGAAACGCGCCTGACGGGAATCACCGTGCAATGCGAGCCCAGCGGTACACGCAAGGAGCTTTCCGCCTCAAGCCTTTTCATCTTCATTGGCGCACAGCCCCGCACCGCATGGCTCGGCGACCTGATCGAACGCGACGAGCGCGGCTTTATCCTTTCTGGCCCAGACCTACTACACGATGGCAAGCGCCCCGCATCCTGGACGCTCGACCGCGATCCCGGCTTGCTTGAAACTAACGTCCCAGGCATCTTTGTCGTCGGCGATGTTCGCCATGGCTCAGTAAAGCGTGTGGCTTCCGGTGTCGGCGAAGGCGCCGTCGTCGTCCAGTTCATGCATCAATATCTGGCCAAGGTACAATGAGCCTGCCTACCAGGAGAGCAGGTCGCGAATGACCGAAATTCCCTCTCAATCGCACGCTGAGGAGATTCTCGCGGAACTTGTCAAGATTCCTGTGTTCCAGGATCAACCAAGCGAAGAACTACTTTGGTTTATTTCCGTCAGCGAGGAACGCCGCGCCGCTCCCGGCGAGATCATCATGCGCGAAGGCGACGCACCCGACTACATGTTGGTGATGCTGGAAGGCGAAATGCGAGCCAGGGCCGAGCATGGCCCGGCTGACGGCCCAGTGTTCACGATAAATACCGGCGATGTGACGGGTATGCTGCCGTTTTCGCGGCTGAAAGTGATCAGCGTCACAGGTCGCGCCGTGGTTGCCTCCCACTTTCTAGGGTTTCCCGTCAGCCAATTCATCGAACTCTTCAGAAGACTGCCGGAACTTGTCCGCCGCCTCGTCGGCTTGCTTACAGACCGCGTTCGCAACGTCACACGCACCGAGCAACAGCACGAGAAGCTCGCCGCGCTTGGCAAGCTTTCCGCCGGTCTCGCCCACGAACTCAATAATCCCTCTGCTGCGGCCCGCCGTTCCGCCGCAGCTCTGCGCGATTGCCTAGCGCGCCTGCGCGAAGCCGCCCGCACAACAGATATCGGTCCCGAAGACTGCGGCCTCTTGGCAGAGCGCGAAGAGGAGATTCGTGCCTCTCTTAAGCCCGCGCAGTTCAAGGATGAGTTTGCCCGTGTCGAGCGCGAAGAAGCGATTCAAGCGTGGCTCGAGGCGCACAATGTTGAGGATGCCTGGAAACTCTCACCATCGCTGGCAGATGCCGGCCTGACCGATGTGCACCTCGCAACCTTTGCTGCTGTCGCGGGCGCGTCCGTCGGCCCGGAACTCACGCGTTTCGCGACACTTCTCGAGATGGAACGCATCGCGGAAGAACTCGAACACAGCTCCGCCCGCATCTCCGATCTCATCAAAGCCATAAAGGAATATTCCTACATGGACCAAGGCCCCATGCAGGAAGTCGACATCGAGCGCGGCCTCGAAACCACACTAACCATCATGAATCACAAGCTCAAGCGCGGCATCACCGTGATCCGTGATTACACTCCCAATCTTCCGAAAGTCATGGCCAGCGGCAGCGAACTAAACCAGGTCTGGACCAATCTCATCGACAACGCCGCCGATGCCATGAAAGACAACGGCAAACTCACCATCCGCACTGTGCGCGAAAATGATTTTGTCCTCGTCGAAATTGTCGACAACGGCTCTGGTATTCCGCCAGAAGCGCTCTCGCGCATCTTCGATCCATTTTTCACCACGAAAGGCGTCGGCGAAGGCACTGGCCTCGGTCTCGACGTTGTCAACCGCATCATCAAGAACATCGGTGGCCAGATCAGTGTCACCTCGATACCCGGCGACACTCGCTTTCAAGTTCGCATCCCAATTCAAGCGGGAAAGTAACCGTTTCAGGAGAGAACCATGGCCGACGTCTGTACGCACATTCAGCACATTCATCCTGCAAAGCCTAAATCCAAGGGTTGCGAAGAGTGCATCAAGCTGGGCGATACCTGGGTGCACCTGCGGCTGTGTCTGACGTGCGGCAACGTCGGCTGCTGCGATTCCTCAAAAAATAAGCACGCCACCAAGCATTTTCATGTCACCAAACATCCCGTTATCCGCTCATTCGAACCGGGCGAAAGCTGGATGTGGTGCTACGTCGACGAATTGATGTTCGAAGAGGATTAGCGCGCAAACGCAGAACGCGCTTTTCTTAATCAGGTCACGTAGGAAATGCGCCGCCGGGAACCATCGGTGGCATCGGGGGTGGCAACGGAGGTGCCGCCGGTCTCAGCGGAAGCATCTTGCTTCCCAACGGCCCGTATCGCGGCGCGAAAAATTCCACCGTGTACGACTGGAAGAACACCAGCCCCGGCGCATACACAAACCCGATAACGTAAAGGATCCCTGAGATCGCCAGCAACCCGACACCTGCTAGTAGCAACTCCGTCGAAATGTTCCACGCAATGCCCATACCGCTGCCGACAAGGTACCCTGCTAGCGCCAACAGTCCCAACGGAATCAGCAAAATCAAAACCACGATCAAATCGAGGATCGCAAAAATAATCCCCCCGGCCATTGCCAGGACGATCTTCATCAGCACATACACGGCGTAGGCGGACTTCTCCGCACCCATCATCGCCAGCAGGCGCTCCCAGCCTTCCAGTGCTCCCACATCCTCGAACGCCATCACCGGCACCAAAAAATCTCGCCCCAGCATGTCTATGATCGCCAGCACCACCACCAGCGCAATCACCAGCAGAGCCAGCAAAATTCCCCAACCGATCAACGCTCCGAGGTGCTGATCTGGATGCTCGAACCATCCTGCCCGGTACGCAAGCAAAAGCGGTATTCCCGCCACAGTCCCCACCAAAACGAACTGAGCGAGTCCAAAGCTGATTACCCACAAAAAGTATCGGCGCCCGGCGGCTCTCCATCGCCGCCAACCTTCACGCAACCGGCACTGCCCGCTGACCACGGTATCCAAAAGAATAAACCTGTAAACGCAGTCGCTGTAAATCCATAGGACGATCACCCCGAGCGCCAACACCACGCCTAGCACAACCCACCCCAGATAGGGTTGGATTTGCTCCCAGCTCGCCTCGCTGAAAGGATGTGCCACCGCTGCCCAGTGATTTTCGCCGCCCTGAGCTTGACGCGGGTTCAAGTTCGGGATGCTTCCCCCGCCGCTGCCTCCTCCTCCCGCTTCTCCGGTTATCAAAGCCACCACCGCCAGCCGCGCCCACAAACCAAAACGGAACGGCTGGAACAGCAACCGCTTTGTCCGGGCAATGGCTGGAGAAATGGATTCGACCGCCGAAGCGCGTTTCGTCACGCTGTGCCTTCTTTCGAAGTCACTCTACTTTTCACCGTGCCGTAGCGCGAAGCTCTCTTCGTGTAATATTCGCGCTGAATCTCGATCGCTGGATCAATGCGAGTCAATTCGACACCTGCACATGTTTTGTATTACACGCACTCTTGGTTTGCAACACGATCTGTCTAATAGGAGATTTTATCGAGTGAGGTGATAAACGAGGAATTACTTCCTTTGCAGCGCCGCTAGAGAGCTTCCAGCCCCAACACTACCTTATTCTCGGAACTTCCACCTTTTCGGCTTTCTCTTGCGCTGCCATCACGCGCGCAATTTCCATTTCGATGGACTTGGAACTGACCGGCTTGGCGATGTACCCGTCCATCCCAGCTTGCCGGCATCTCTCCCGATCCTCTTCAAACGCGTTCGCCGTCATCGCGACGATGGCTATGTGCCTTCCCGATCTCTTCTCACTGGCGCGAATCCGTTCCGTGGCTTCCAACCCGTCCATGATCGGCATCTGCATATCCATCGCCACCAAGTCGAAATCTTCTTCCGCCAGTAGCCGCAGCGCAATTTGCCCGTTGCCGGCGATGGTCACCGTGTGCCCCATTTTTTCAAGAAGCCTTGAAGTTAACCGCTGATTTACAGTGTTGTCTTCCGCAAGCAATATTCGCAGCCCGATTCGGAATTCTTCCGATGGCGCCGCGGCCGCGGCTATTTCCATCTCTTTCGCTTCTCCTAAGCATTCTTGCAATGCCTCATGCACCGCCGAACGGCGGAACGGCTTGAGCAGCGTCCAAGTCACGCCTGCTTGCTCGCATCGTTTCCTCTCTGCTGCGCCTAGTGGCCGCGCGTGGACAAGAATCGCCGCAACATCAGGTGAGACCGTGGTCCGCAAAGCCGCGAGCAGCGCGAGCCCTCCCGGGTTGGGCATGTCCCTGTCGATCATCATCGCCGAAAACTTCTCTCCCGAAGCAGATGCTCTCTTCAAAAGCACAAGCGCATCTTTAGCGCTCGCGGCCTCCACCGCTTTCATATTCCAGCGCGGCAGCAAGCGCTCAAGCAGTTCGCGGTTGACGGGATTGTGCCCAATCACAAGAACGCGCCGCACCATCGGCTGTTTCTTCGCTTGCGCCCCATTGTCTGATGTAGCTGTGAGCTTCCCCTTAGCCGCATCGCAATACACCTTCATCGTAAAATGGAACTCGCTTCCACGGCCTTCTTCGCTCTCCACCCAGATGCGCCCGCCCATCAAGTTCACCAGCCGCTCGCAGATCGAAAGTCCCAGTCCTGTGCCGCCGTATCGCCGTGTCGTCGACATATCCGCCTGCGCAAACGCTTCGAAAATCTTTTTCCGTTTTTCCTCTGCTATTCCGATGCCAGTGTCGGAGACGGTGAATTCCAGCATCAATCCATCCTCGGTGGTCCCCGCGTGCCGCCCGTAAATGGCCACTTGTCCTGCATTCGTGAATTTCAGCGCGTTCCCCGCTAAGTTGATGAATACCTGCCGCAATCGTGTGGGATCGCCGCGCACCACTTTCGGAATATCCTTGCCTACATTCCACACCAGGTCGATGCCCTTCTGCTGCGCCTTCAGCGCCAGGGGCTCCAGCGCATCCTCGATACAGTCCTCCACGGACATGTCCGCAATCTCCAGGTCCAGCTTGCCTGCCTCGATCTTCGAAAGGTCCAGAATGTCGTTCAGGAGGGTCAGCAGAGATTCTCCCGAACTCTTCACCATGCTCAAATAATCTCGCTGCTCCGCGTCCAGGTTTGTTTCCAGCGCCAGCGTCGTCATCCCCAATATCCCGTTCATCGGAGTCCGAATCTCGTGGCTCATGTTCGCCAGAAAATCACTCTTCGCCCTGTTCGCCGATTCCGCATCTTCCTTCGCATGTTCCAGGGCGCGTTGTGCTTTTTTTCGATCCGTAATATCTATGAACGTGACCACTGCTCCAAGACTGGCGCCGTTCTCCACCAAGGGGTGGCTCCAGATCTCGGCCTCGAAGCTGCTCCCGTCCGCGCGCCACAGCAATTCCTCCTCCACGTGAATTTTCTTGCCGGCGCTGAGTTCTGTTAGTTGCGAGCATTCCTCCCGCGGATACGGCGTCCCATCCCGACGCGTATGGTGCATCACGTCGTGTATGTTTCGCCCCAGCAATTCCTGCTGTGATTTGTAGCCCAACAATCGAAGCAACGCATGGTTGCAGAATGTCCATTCCCCTTGGTTGTTCACTCCATAGATCGCTTCCCCTGTCGATTCCAGCAGCAACCGCATCCGCGCTTCTTCTTCCGACAATTTCTGTTCGCTCTCGTCTCGTTCGCTGATCAAAGCTCCCAACACCAGTCCGGCGAGCGATAGAATCAGCATCAAGAACTGCAGGAGCGTCAGTTCGCTGTAACTTCGCTGATAGAGTTGCAGTGCCAGGATAATCCCCGTATCCAGCGCCAGAATCGCGGCTGCCGCGCCTCGTAACCCCCGCCGCACCGCCACCAGAATCAGAGGCAGAAAGAGCAAGTAAAACATCTCGTTCCCGCGTGAAAACCTTCCGCTCAGTGCCGCCCACAGCACCGCCACAATTCCCGCCGCGAACAGTCCCGATTCCACGGCCCGCCCGAGTCCCTGCAATTCATGCCTGCCGACTCTGTGCCCTGTATTCCCTGCCTTCCTTTTTCTTTCCGAGTAGCCCAGGTACCGTCGCAGCCACGGTACGATATAAATCAGCGAAAACGGTACGATCGATCCGATTGCCACTGCATCTCCCACCCACCAATTCATCGTCGCAAGCAGGTATCCCGACGCCGGAATCAAGTGGTCCGCCATTAGGAACCTGGTCCCGACGAACGCCACTACGCAAGCTGCGCACGCCGCAATCAGCAGCAGCCACGTCACATCCCTCATGGATCGCAGCCGCCAATCGATCTTCACCACTCGCCGCAATACCACCGCCGCCGCCGCGTACACCGAGATGAACTCTACGTTCCCGAGCAGAAAGGAATACGAATGTACCGGCAGGTGATAATTCACGACCGATGCGATGCTCTCCGCCAACAGGATCACCGGCGCGTAGCGCCACCCAAGTCCAATCAGCGCCGCGAGCGCCATCCCCGTAGGCGGATACCACGCGCTGATCTCCGTCCAAATCTGAAACGACACCGTCGTTCGATCCACCAGTACGTACACCACGACATAACACACCGCGACCATCACCTGTCGTAGCTTCCAAGTCCTTTCAGGAGTCAATCAACCCTCCCGCGGTTGGGCATTCGTGCGTTCGCAGGCTTGGCCCACGAGGTGTCAATTTCCCTGTTCGTTCGATCGCAATCCGCCTCGCGCAATCATGTTCCAAAATGAAAAACCGGCCTAAAAAAGCTCTACAAACGATCTTCGCCCGACCGATTCCTCGCTTTGCGAAATTCGCGCTAATCCCTGTCACTTCAGCGGTTTCACGGTTCCCCTCAGCTTCAACAACTGCTCCTTGCACGCACACACCTCTATGCTTTCCTAGCGCTCGGAGGGCCAAACCGCGGGCTTCCTTATGCGGGTCAACTTAGAAGACTCTAATGAGGTTGTGCTATCGATGGTGCTTTTGAGTGAATAAGTTTTTTCTGGGGCAGGTTGCTCTTCGGTGGCTGCGCTACTTGTTTTGAATCCGCGACACAAACATCGCCAGGAATTTGTCAGCTTGCACGTCGATGCACACCTTGGCGTTCGGCGTGACCTTGTCCAGCCCCTCAATCACATAACGATCGCCGTCCGGAAAATGCCGCAGCACGTTGCGCTCGATCTCATTCCGCCGGTTCGCCACCGTTTCTCCGCGCGTAAATTCGCCCCGTGTTTCGACGTCGACCTGCATGGCCGGCGCCGTCACCAGCGCCGCGTCGATGGCCACTCCCACCGCCAGCGGGTCGTACATCGGCGTCCCGGTGTCCCCGAATTTCTCCGACAACTCCACAAGGAATTTCGTCACTCCGTAGATGAAATCGTTCACCGGGCCGTGCGTCCGCCCGAGCTGCTCCAGCTGTTTGCGGCCGAACAGAGTTTTGTCTCCAACGTCGAGTCCTACCATCGTCAGTGGCCAGCCTGCCTGAAAAACGATTTGCGCCGCTTCTGGATCGTTGTAAATGTTGGCTTCCGCCGCGGCGTTCACATTGCCGCCCTTCAGCGACCCGCCCATCAGAATCACTTCTTTCACCAGCGGAACGATGCCCGGATCTTTTTCAATCGCCAGAGCAATGTTCGTCAGCGGCCCAACAGGCACGAGCGTGATTTCGTGTGGATATGCATGCACAAGTTCAATGATTAGGTCCGGCCCAAATCGCGCGTCCGCTTTACATTTGCTTGCCGGCAATTCTATGTTTGCCAACCCATTCTTGCCGTGCCAAAACTCCGCTGTGATCAGTTTCTGAAATAGCGGATGCTGTGCCCCTCCCGCAACAGGAATATCGCAACGATTCGCCAGCGAAACCATCCTCAGCGCATTTTCCAGCCCCTGCTTCGCCGTAACATTCCCCGGCACAACGGTTATAGCCCGCACATCCAGTTCCGGAGAATTCAGCGCCAGCATCAAGGCCATCGCGTCATCGGTCCCTGGATCGGTGTCCAAAATAATCTTTTTCGCCCCCGCCGCGCCTAACGCCGAAGCGCAGAGAGCGCCCATCAAAAATGACACGCAGCATGCAATCCGCGCGAACCGTCTCATCCCATCAGCCATATTATTCCTCTCCACCCAACTCGTAGGGGCGGGGCTTGTTTACCCTGAGCCTCGAAGGGCCCCGCCCGCGTTAATCTCATGCACCCAGCCTGCCATTGTAGTGGCACAGCATGCTGTGCCCCGTCTAGACAAGCTCCGCCCACCGATCTCCCCGCATTACCCTTTTGTTTTTGGCTTAACCAACAAGGAAGCCGCCAACGCCACCAACAAAATCCCCCCGACCACCGCAAGCGAGATCTCCACCGAAATGTGTACCCACGGCTCCACAATCATCTTCGCCCCAATAAACGCCAGCACAAATGAAAGGCCCGCCGTCAAATACCGCAACCGCCCCAGCACGCCAGCCAAAAGAAAATACATCGACCGCAATCCCAGAATCGCGAACACATTGGACGTGTACACGATAAAGGGATCCCGCGTAATTCCGAATATCGCCGGGATCGAATCGACCGCCAACGTGATGTCGGTGATCTCCACGATCAGCAGCACAATAAACAGAGGCGTCGCGAACAACTTCCCGCCATCCCGAACAAAAAACTTGCTTCCCGAATACTCCTTTGTGACGCGCAGATAACGCCTTGCAAACTTCGAAATCCGGTTTTCCTCGGGATGCATCTCCGCCTTCTTCGCGAAGAGCATGTGCAATCCCGCGTACACCAGAAACGCACCGAATACATACAACACCCAGCTGAACCGTTCGATCAGCCCCGCTCCCGCCGCGATCATCACCCCGCGCATCACCAGCGCCCCGAGAATTCCCCATTCCAGAACGCGGTGTTGGATTTTTTCGTCCACGGCAAACGCGCGGAAAATCACCAAAAACAAAAAGAGATTGTCCACGCTGAGTGCTTTTTCGATGACGTACCCGGTGAAGAACTCCAGCCCGCGCTGTTCGCCGGAGAAATGCATCACGGCCAGCCCAAACGCAAGCGACAGTCCGACCCAGACCAGCGTCCAGGTGACCGCTTCCCGCGTTTCCATTTTGTGAGGCCGCCGGTGGAAGACACCAAGATCCAAGGCAATCGCGGCGAGTACGAAGAGATTAAAGATCAGCCAAAGGAAAGGTGTGCCCATGGCTGTTGTGGCGAGCGCGCCTTAGGGTGCCGAAGGTCCCGAGGCTGCCAGCGTGTCCGTGGCATTGAGGTTGGTGAGTTCGATGCGGAAAGTCTGGCCCGCTTGAATCGTAATCGGCACGTCCCAGCGTACCCGCACGTCACCTGCATTTGCGTCGAGATTCAGAGAGCTAATCCAGTAGTTGCCCGGCGCGAGCTCCCGGAGATAGGCATGTCCTTCCAGGTCTGTATCCACTTTGGCTGCCATGTATTGCTTTTGTGCCACTTCCGGAGCCAGCTTCATCACGCGTTTTTTCTGATTGCTCACCAGCAGCGCCCACTTTGTCTGCGGATTCACAGCCATCAGTTCCAGCTCCACGCCCGAAACCGTTGCCGGATTTGCAATTATGAATTTCTTCAGCGCGGTATAGTAAGCCTGCTTGTCCTTTTCGTACTTATCCGGATTAGCCTCTTTGTCCGTATCCTTGTATTTCGGCTTCGGAATGCCAGTAGTGACTCCTCCGCTGTTCGTGTGCTGGTACGCCAGCAAAAATTCCGGGACATGAATGATTTCGTCGGGCGTCAGCAATTTATCCAGATCAGGGGACGTCAGGTCGAGTGTTTCGTGGGATTTTAGCCAGACCTTCAATTCTTTCGACACTTTCAATCCGTCGATGAATTCATCGCGCGGAGGCAGCACGTCCTGATCCGCGATATTCTTGGCGATGTCCGCATAGCTCTTCGTCAAAATGTACAAAGTGAATTGCCGGACGGGTTCCGGCCGCGCCGCCGTCGGCGAAAGGCGTGCCGTGATGTCCAAACTGGCTGCTGAACTCTGCGCCCGAGCCGTGGGCGCGAAGCACACCCAACCAGCGAGGATTGCCAACGAAATGCCCGTTACTCTTCTCATGCCGAAATCCTAACAGATTGTCCACAGCCCAGATAGAAGAAGCCTCGCTTGTGTTGCTTCAATCACCTCTGCCGACAGAACAGTCAGAATAGCCGAAACACAGCTTCGACAGTGACCCACGCTGCCACGCTGTGCTTTGCTCCGTCGCGAGCCGCGATAAACCTCCACCCGCGCACGGCTTCCACAGCTCGTTCGTCCAGGCCGAAACCAATCCCTTTCACGATGCGAACGCCCTCTGCGCGCCCATCGGTTCCCACGAGCACTTGCAGCGTCACCGAACCCTGTACTTTGCCGTGCCGCGCTTCGTCGGTGTACGTCGGAGAAGGGCAATATGCGCATCCAGGCGGAATGAATCCGGGCTCGTAGGGGCGATCTGAACCACCGATGCCCGCGGGGCCATCGTCGCCATCTCCCAGAGTTCCGTTCTTACCAGTGCCGATGCCGCGTTTATCGCCCGGGCCGGGAGAGTTCGTGTCATTCGACATCCAAGGCAGACCTAGTTTTTCATTGGGGGGAAGGATGGCAACTGCGTTCGGATCAAGAATAGTTGGAGGCTCGGCCAGGATGGGACTCTGGTTCTGTGGAAGCGTGGGTTTCACAATCTGAATGGACGAGCGGGGAGGAAGGTTTCCGCTCGTCGCGGGGACTGGGTTGTGATCGCCACCACTGCCATCTCCCCTGGAAGGATTTGCGCTAGCAGTCGTACGAATGACTGGAAATGAATATCGAGTCAGCGGAGTCGATCCCTTGATGGGGGGAGGCATGGGCGGGGACTGCACACGCGATACGAGAAAAAGGATTGCCGCAAAAACCGCCACATGCGTGAGAACCGAAGCGCCTTGCGCACGCGCCGGCCGCATCGATTTGTCGAACTTCAAGAGATGAATTGGCGCGCCGTTCGCCGCCGACGGTTTGAAATGGGAAGGAATGAGAAGTTGGCCCAGATTTTCTCGAACGCGGTTGAGCCAGGAACCCGTTGTGGAATCGTTGCCGGAAAATGGACGCAGAAATGGATCGCGCATACACAGGCCTCCGTCTCCGCCTCACGGTTCGGCCCAACTACGTCTGGAGGCGGGCACCAGTCGGCTAGTGAGAAGTGCTCAAACAACCTTTGGTTGCCCGCAGGGACAAAATTGAGCAGTAAGAAAAAAGTGAAATAGAAAAGTCTGCAGTCAGTTCGAAGAGGAGGGATTAATACAGCCGGAAAGTCACTTCAATTGGCACTTGCACAGCAACAATCTTGCCGTTCGGTCCTGCCGCTGGCCGGAACTTCCAGGTACGCACGGACTCCACCGCTTTTTCACCGAGGCCCATTCCTGGATCTTTCAGAATCGAAATGTTGACCGCGCGGCCGTCGGGCGTAATCGTTACCTGCAACACAACGGTGCCCATGTACTTTGCTTTGCGCGCATCATCCGAATAGAGCGGTGGCGGGCAATAGATGCATTCCGGGATGCCAACGCCATTGACGCCCGCACGGAACGCGCCGCCTCCCGTGCCTCCGCCTTCGCCAGGCCCGAGACCGCCGCCGGTGCCGCTTCCGATTCCCGTGCCATTGCCATGTCCAAGAGACTCGCTAACGCCATTGGCCAAAGGATCGCCAAAATTCGCCGCGTTAATATTCGGCACTTTCAGATCAGGCGGCCCGAGCAACGACGGGTCCATCGCCAGCTTGGGATCAGGATTCTGAATCTTCACTTGAGGTGGAGTGAACTGCGTCCACTGGAACTTCGGAAGCTTGCCTTTGTTCACGGGAGCCAAAGTGTGATCATTTGCGCCGCCGCCGCCGCCGGCTTTCTTTGCGCCCGCCGGGAGCTTCGCCATGTAGGGCGAAAGATCAATCGCAGTCACGTCCACGTTATTTTTATTCTTTGCCTCAGTCTTGGTGCCGAAATGCCAGAACAAAGGAATCAGAATAACCAAAGCGAAGACGCTACCGTGAATGGCAAATGAAATGATCTGGGTCCAGCCGAAGTTTTCGTCCTTCGTCCAGATGTCCTTCACCTTTACGGGCTTGCTAGTGAAGTTCGCAGGCGGAAGCTTGGCGGGGAAAAAAGTCTCTTTGAGGCGTGAGCCGAAGCCGCCGAAATTGGCCCCCCACGAGACTGCCAGGCGGCTGTTCACCGGCCCCTTCGGCACGGAACGTGAATTGAAGAAGTCTTTGAAATTGCTCACAACTCCCGCGCCAAACGCCGGTTTCACAAAAGGCGCTCCGGGACGATTCGCGACGTTGACGGGCCGCTCCGTTAGAAATTGTTTGAGGTTAGACCAAAAATTATCGGGAATAAGAAGTTCGGGCGCGCCAAACTTGGGAACCGCCGCAGCCGGTACTGGAACGGCCTCGTCTCGGGATGCAGACACTCCCGGCTTTATTGCTTCAGGCGGAACGAGATTAACAATTAGGTCCGGCACCATCTTCCCCCTGATTTAGACGCAGCTGGCCCGCGTAGGGTGTCCTGAATCGATATGATTCGCGAGAGCTGGGAAAGGTTGCGCCGCCCCAGCCGCTGACACCGACTGTCAATCATTGTAACATATGGAATTACAACGCTTTCTGATGTTTCTGGCTGAATACCTGAACCAAGGTACGGCGACAAAGGTACGGCGGTACTTCATTCAAGATACACAAGATAGGGGACGGCATCCGAACCCAGCAAGGGAATCTGCGGACACACATAGAAATGGCCGAACCTCTAGAACTCAAAAAGACACTGAACCTGCCTAAGACCGATTTCCCGATGAAGGCCGGCCTTCCGCAAAATGAACCGAAACAGCTTTCAGCCTGGAAAAAATCGAAGCTTTACGAGCGCATTCTTGAGGCTCGTAAGGGTCAACCTCCGTTCATCTTGCACGACGGCCCCCCTTATCCCACAGGCACGATTCATCTAGGCACTGGGCTCAACAAAATCCTGAAAGACATGATCGTCAAATCCAAGAGCATGGCGGGGCATTACGCGCCCTATGTGCCCGGCTGGGATTGCCATGGATTGCCGATCGAAACCCAGGTGGAAAAGGAGCTCGGCGGTAAGGGAAAAGTTTCGCCCGCGGAATTCCGGCAGCTTTGCCGGGAGTTTGCAACGCGCTACGTGGCGCAGCACAAACGGGACTTTCAACGATTGGGAGTTTTTGGGCGCTGGGATGAGCCGTATCTAACGATGAACCACGACTATGAGGCCATTGTCGCAGGCGCTCTGCTCGATTTCATGGAGAAGGGTTACGCCTATCGCGGCCGAAAGCCAGTCTATTGGTGCGTTTACGATTCGACAGCACTGGCTGAAGCCGAGGTCGAGCACGAGGATCACACCAGCCCTTCGGTTTGGGTGAAGTTTGGTCTGACGAGCGGCGCAGAGAGCAAGCTTGCGGAAATGAGTGACGTGAGCGCCGTTATTTGGACGACTACGCCGTGGACCCTTCCCCACAACCGGGCGCTGGCGTTTCATCCAGATTACGAATACGTGGTTGTGGACACGGAGAAGGGAGCGCTGCTGCTCGCCGCGGAGCGCGTTGCGGCGCTGCAATCAGAATGCGGAATAAAGGAAGTTCGCGTGCGCTCGAAAGGCAAGGGCCGGGATTTCGAAGGCATGAAATTCCAGCATCCATTTTTACCGATACAGGTGCCGGGAATTCTGGCCGACTACGTGACTTTGGATCAAGGCAGCGGAATCGTGCATACCGCGCCGGGGCATGGTTCGGATGATTTTCTCTCTGCACAAAAATACGGCCTCGAAATCTACGCGCCCATCGATGACAAAGGCGTCTATCTCGAAGGATTGCCGGAATACAAAGGCAAAAATGTATTTGAGGCCAATCCCATCATTGTGGAACTGCTCGATGACCGCGGAGCGCTTCTTGGAAATCACAGTTACACGCATAGCTATCCGCATTGCTGGCGTTGTCACAATCCAGTGATTTTCCGGGCGACCGAGCAGTGGTTCATCAAGATGGATCAAGTAGCGCACGGGAAAGAAAAAGCGTTGCGCGCGGAAGCGCTCGAAGAAATTCACGGCGTGAAGTGGATTCCAGCCTGGGGGGAAGAGCGCATCTACGAAATGATCGAGAAGCGGCCGGACTGGTGCGTTTCTCGCCAGCGATTCTGGGGCGTTCCAATCATCGTCTTTTATTGCGAAGGTTGCGGCGCGCGGCTCGAAGATTTTTCGGCGCTGCGGAATGTTGTGAAGTGGTTCGAAAGGGAAGGCGCGGACGCCTGGTACAAGCACACGGCGGAGGAATTGTTGCCCGCCGGAACAAAATGTTCGTGCGGCACCGGATCGTGGCGGAAAGAAAATGACATCCTGGATGTGTGGTTTGATGCCGGCTCTTCCAATCTCGCCGTTCTCAAGAAAAATGAGTGGCCCGCCGACGTTTATCTCGAAGGCCCCGACCAGTATCGCGGCTGGTTTCAGAGTTCGCTCCTCATCGCGACGGGGCTGCGTAATGCCGCGCCTTACCGAAGCGTTGTGACTCACGGTTGGACGCTCGATGAGCATGGCCGCCCCATGTCCAAGTCGCTCGGAAACGTAGTTTTGCCCAGCGATATTTGCGAGAAGTGGGGAGCGGATCTTCTTCGATTGTGGGTCGCGTCGCAGGAGTATCAAGCCGACGTCAAAATGAGCGAGCGCGTGATGACCCAGCTCAGCGAGGCCTATCGCAAGATTCGCAACACCTTCCGCTTCGCGCTTGGAAATCTGTTTGACTTCGATCCTGCGCGAGACGCCCTGCCCAATGCGCAGCTTGAAGAAATCGATCGGTGGATGCTGGAACGTACGGCCGAACTGATCAAAAAATGCCGCGAATGGTATGCGGCCTACGATTTTCACCGCGTCTATCACGCGATTCACGATTATTGCGTAGTGGATCTCAGCGCGTTTTATTTTGACGTGCTGAAAGACCGCTTGTATACCAAAGCCGCGGGAAACCGCTCTCGTCGTTCGGCGCAAACCGCCGTTTGGAAAATTACCAGCGCGCTAGTACGACTGGCCGCGCCCATACTGGTTTTCACCTCGGAAGAGATTTGGACCCATTTGCCGAAAGCTTCCGGGGCCGGCGACAGCGTGCATCTGGCGCCATTCCCCGAGGCGCGGGATTTCCAGACAGACCTCCCCGCGTCGGTGGCCACGGATTGGAATCTCCTAGCCAAAATTCGCGGTGAAGCGTTGAAAGCCCTCGAAGCCGCCCGGAATGCGAAGAGAATCAATTCCAGCCTCGAGGCCAAAGTGAATTTCGAATTGTTCACGCCGGCTGCGGAAGTCCAACTCCTGGGTGCTCTGCGAAAATATGCGCAATGGCTTCCAGAATTGTTGATAGTTTCTCAAGTAGGAATTCCCGTGGATTCGGCAAGTGGCATCCGCACACGCGGCCTCCATGGAGATTCTTTCCGTTCCGACCTTTTTCCGGGTTTGGCGCTGCGCGTGATAGCGGCACCCGGCGCAAAGTGCGAACGGTGCTGGAACTACTCGACGCATGTAGGCGAGAATGCGCGCTACCCTGGCATCTGCGAGCGCTGTAGCGAAGCGCTTGCGGAAATCGAAGGATTGGAGCATCCCCCTTCATGAAATTGCCCGCGCGCTTGCGGTGGCTGTGGCTCACGCTGGGAATCGTGGTTGTAGATCGCGCGACCAAGGCATGGTTTGAAACGCAAACAGATCTAAGCTGGCGGCACGAAGTCGTCCACAATTTTATTTATCTCGTGCACAGCCGCAATCCAGGAATAGCGTTCAGCATCTTTGCGGATTCCCACTCGCCCTGGCTGCGCATTTTGCTGACGGGCGGGTCGCTCGTCGTGATTTGCGCGCTCGCATGGCTGCTGGTGGCGGGGCAAAGCGGAGCCGTGGCGAGTGCAGGGCTTGCGCTGCTGCTGGGCGGGGCCACGGGGAATGTCACGGATCGCATTCTTCACGGCGCGGTCACCGATTTTTTTGAAGTCTGGCTTGGCAGCTACCGCTGGCCAGCGTTCAACGTGGCGGATTCCGCAATCACCATCGGCGCGATTTTTCTGATTTTGGATTTGATTTTCACTCCGACCAAAACTAACGAAAAAAAATAGAATGGATTGGACACTTTTAGCGTTTCTCGCCCGAAACCGGGCGGGCCCGAAACGCGTCTTATGGATTGAGCAGAGATTCAAAGAACAGCCCAGCAACCTAATGCATCCTCCAGGTTGATGGATCACCAAAGGCAACGCGTGTGCGAAAGTGTGACGCTACACGTGTGCCGGGATCACGGAGGCGCTCATGCGGAAACACTTCTGTGTTGTTTTATTCGCGTTTTTCGCCGCAGCATTGCCAACCCTCGCGCAAGACCAGGCAGCCGCGGCGCGCACGGCGGCGGGCTGCGGCCCAAGCCAAACCCAGTTCGATACGAAACTGGACGACAACCTGCATCTGCTGGCGCAGCCTGAGCAGGGCAAGGCCATCGTCTATGTTTTCGAGGACGATCTTGCCGGCCCGACGATGCGAATCGGGATGGATGGCTCCTGGGTTGGTGCAACTACTGGCAAGTCCTTCATTTATTTTTCCCTGGCTCCCGGCGAGCACAGTATCTGCACGGAATGGCAGTCAAATGTATTCAAGAAAACGTCGCAGAGAGTCGGCGGCGCGAAGTCGCTGACGGTAGAAGCCGGAAAAGTCTACTACCTTCGAATGACATTTGAGGAAGTCACGCAAGCTTCAGGCAGGATCAAGCTCGAGTTGGCGGACTACGCCGAAGGGCAGTTTTTGCTTTCCTCTTCCGCGCTTAGCAATTCGCATCCCAAGAAGTAAGTGGCGGACGGTTTTGTTCTCTGACGTGGCTTTGCGCAATTCGTGTTGCCGCAGGTTTGTTTCATGGCGCAGACAAGCTGCTAGAATCCTTCGGTGCGTTCCTCCACCACACATAACCTCAAAGTTGAAAGGAGCGATGCAGGCGAGAGGCTGGATCGCTATCTGGCGCTGCAATTGCCCGAGGTTAGCCGCACGCGGATTCAAGAATTAATTGAGGCGGGGCTAGTGCTCGTCGACGGAAAGCCCTCGAAAGGTTCGCACCGATTGCGTGCGGGCGAGAAGATCGCTGTCGATGCGCAGGCTCGCCCGCCTATGCGCGCGGAGGCAGAGGACATTCCGCTCGACATTCTCTATGAGGACGATGACCTCATCGTGGTGAACAAAGCCGCGGGGATGACGGTCCACGCGGGCGCGGGAAACCCGCGAGGCACGCTGGTGAACGCCCTGCTCGGTCGAGGCCAAACGCTTTCGCGCGGCGGCGATTTGTTGCGGCCAGGGATTGTGCACCGGCTAGACAAAGAAACCTCCGGAGTGATCCTGGTCGCGAAAAACGATTTCGCGCACGCCAAAATCTCCGAAGCGTTTCGGCAACGCCTGGTGAAGAAGACCTACATTGCGCTGGTCGAGGGATTGTTGAAGGAAAAGCAGGGGCGCATTGAGTTTGCCATTGGGCGGGATCTCCACCGGCGCACGCGCATGGCGGCTTTTAAAGAGAAACCAGGGAGCGCTCTTCAGGAGAGCTTGCTACGCAGCGGCGCACGCGAAGCTCGCACGGATTGGCGTGCGCTCGCGGAAGTGGATGGAACGACGTTGGTCGAAGTACAACTGCATACCGGGCGGACGCATCAGATTCGAGTGCATTTCTCCGCGATTGCCCATCCCGTTGTGGGAGATACGCTGTACGGCGCGGCTTCGCAGATTCGCGTAGGCGCCGAAAGCGTGCGCGGCGCGTCTAAAGACCGGGAGATGGCCACGATGCCGGCGCTGGGACGAAATTTTTTGCACGCGGCGCGCCTCGGCTTTACTCAGCCGCGAACCGGCGCCTGGACGGAAGTGCGTGCGCCTCTCCCCGAGGAATTGCACGAGTTCCTTACAAAACTTTCCGAGGCCGCGGGAGAGGATTCGGAGCGAATTGACGCTGCGCTTGCTCCCTACCTATAATCAACTGACATGTCCAGGGCACTGATTTCTTCACTTCTCGTAGCGATTTTACTGACGGCTGCGGTCAGCGACCGCGCCCAGCAGCCAGCGCCTCCCGCGCAATCCGCGCCACCTCCTCAGGCACTCCCGCCAGCGGCACCTCAGCAAGGCGAGAAGCCGCCGCAGAACCCGCCAGGGATCAAGGCAGTTGTCAACCTCGTGGACGTGTTGTTCACTGTGCTCAACCGGCGCAACAAGCTGGTACCCGATCTGCAAAAAGAAGACTTCCAGATTTTTGACGAAAAATATCAGCAAGACATTCGTTACTTCAGCAAACAGTCGGATTTGCCCCTCCGCATCGGGATGCTCGTGGACACTTCAAACAGCATCCGCGACCGGATCAAGTTCGAGCAGGATGCTTCCATCAATTTTCTCTTCAGCGTTTTGCGGCGCGGAAGAGATGAAGCGTTCGTGATGACGTTTGATGATGAACCGCAAGTGGTACAGGCCTTCACTGGCGACGCCGGACTGCTGCGCGATCAGATAATGCAGACGCGCGCAGGCGGTGGCACGGCCATCTACGATGCGATTTACGACGCCTGCCACAACGAACTGAGCCATCCCCCGCGCCCCCCAGGCGATCAGCCGGACATCGTGCGGCGTGTGATGATTCTGATCAGCGACGGGGACGACAATCTTTCCACCCACACTCGCGGCGAAGCCATCGAGATGGCCCAGCGCACCAGCGTTGTGATTTATACGATCAGCACCAGCACCCAGTGGATTCAGCTTTCGCAAACCGATCCCGATAAACTCGCCAATCGCAAGACGCACCTGACGGACGGCGACAAGATTCTGCAGGACCTCGCCGACGAAACCGGCGGACGGGCATTTTTCCCCTATCACGTGGATGATTTGGATCAGTCGTTTCAGGACATCGGCGACGAACTGCGGAATCAGTATACGATTGCGTATATTCCCACGAACTACGTCCTCGACGGGCGCTACCACAAGATTCGCATCGAAGTGCCCGACCACAAGGGCTATCAAGTCCGAGCGCGCCGCGGATATTTTGCCCGTGCCAATCGCGAAGGCGCCGCACCACCAAGTCCTTCAGGCCCCGCTTCTCCTTAGATCTTGTAAACCGACCGGCCCCAGTAGGGCAGACATTCCTGTCTGTCGTCTTCTCCTGCGCCGATATCGCTGAATGGCTGCAGTCCTGTGAGAAGAACCGTCTTCCTCGTAATAAAGAGATTCGGCAAGACAGACAGGAATGTCTGTCTTACTACCTGGACGTGTCACGGAGCAGCACCGCGTCGGACTCGACGTGGCCGCGTTGCATGGCTATTTTTGTGCCGTCTTTCGAGAAGAGGAACTTTTCGATTCGCTCAGAAGTGAAATGAGTGAGCTGGTGCGGCGCCGTCCCATCCAGAGGCTGCATCCAGAGATTGCTGACCCCTTTTTCGCGGACCGCAAAGACTACGGACTTCCCGTCGGGAGCGAACGCAAACGGCCAGGAAGCGCGCGGATCGATGTCATGGTAAGCGGTCTTCTTGTCCTCGATCGAAAAAATGTTGAGAACTAGCCTGTGGTCCAGCTCACGAACTTCCAGACTGGCCACGCTCTTGCCGTCCGGAGAAATTTCGGCGGCTCCCTGAGCCGTGGCCAGGATCGTCTCCGGCGCGCCGCCTTCGATCGAAACACGCTTCAGGGCCTGGCTGTCGGCGTAATCGACGTAGTACACCCATTTACCGTCTGGGGAGCACAGGGGATCCGCTTCGGAGGAGCCAAACGTCAGCTGTTTGAAGTCCGTTCCTGTTGCGCTCATTCTCCAGAGATTGAAGGAAACCTTGCCCGCGCGGCCTGCGGATCGAATTACAAAGTAATGTCCGCCCACGCCGCAGGAAACAACTTGATCGGAAACGTGAGTAGGATCCGAGTAGATGAGAGTTTCTCCGCCCTCAGGTTTGACCGCGCGAATATCAGGAATCTGCGCAAACACAATCCGTCCATCGCTCGTCCAATCCCAATTCCAGACAGAACTGCTGGACGATAACGTGACTGGGTGTATGTCATCCGGCTGAGCAAGGTTGGCAACTTCGAACTCATACTTCGATTGGGCCTGGTTTGCAACAATGGCATGGCCATCGCTGGCGACGGTGGGGTAGAGATAGGAGTTGGTGTCCGTAGTCAGACGTCGGTAGTCGCCGCCGGGATAGCTCACAATTCCCAACTGGCCATTCATGACGCCACCTTCTCCAAAACCTGAGACGAGTAAGCCCGAGCCGTCGGGCATCCACACCGGACTGCGAAAAACTACATTGATCCCTAGCGTCTTGATCTGCTGCTTCCCCGAGGCAACGTCAACGGTGAGAATCGCCGCCGTGGCGCCCTGTGCTAACTGCGTTTCAGTGATGGCGATGATCTTGCCATCCGGAGACCAGGCCGGTGCGTAGTTGCCCTCGCTGCCAGCCAGCGGAACATCCTTGAAGAGCGTGCGATTGGGCGAACCATCGCTGTTCGCGATGATCAGTTCGTACGTCGGAGAGTCGTGGTCTTCCCGCAAGAAGGCGAAAAGTTTGCCGTCGGGAGAAAAACTCACACGGCTGTCTACGTCCTTGATCAGTAGACGTGGCGTTCCCCCCAGCACAGGGGCGGAATAGAGGGACGCCAGGGTGTGCTCGGCCTCATCGCGACGAACGCAGTAAATGTAGTTTGCATCAGGAGAAAATGTGAGGCCGGCATATCGAGTGGGTGCGGGAGCGAGAAGCTGGGTGTTGCTCCCGGTAGCGATATGGCGAAGCCAAAGCGACTGCAGTCCATTTTCCTCGCGCACGTGGAGAAGATATTTTCCATCGGGAGAAATAGAGGAGAGGACGACATGACCGTTGTTAGTTAGATTTTCGATAGTGAAGGTCTCGAAGGGCACATGGCGGTTGCGTAGAACTATGGAGTAGATGCCATAAGCAGCGGCCGCGACCACAACAAGCACACCGAGAATCGTCAGGCCCGTGCCAACCTTGTGTTTTCTTGCCGCGTCGACGATCGCGGAACTGCCGGATGGCGTCACTTTCGCCGCAGACGGCACTGCCGCGGACACCGCAGAGACGCGAGCGGCGGTTCTTTGCGTGCTCGCGGGGCGGCTGCCCGAATCGATTTCGCGCTGCAGGCGCTTTAAGTCCGCGCGTAACTCAGCGGCGACTTGGTAACGCATGTCGCGGTCTTTTTCGAGAGCTTTATTGAGGATGCGCTCGAATTCGGGCGGCACATCGGGATTCACCGTGACCGGCGCTACGGGAGCATTGTGCAAAATGTTGTCGAAAACCACAGCGCTGGTCGATCCCGGGAATGCTTGTTTCCCGGTCAACATCTGGTAGAGCACGGCGCCGAGCGAGAACAGATCGCTGCGCGCATCAATTTCTTCGCCACGGGCTTGTTCGGGGGACATGTAGTGGATGGTGCCCACCGCCATGCCCGGGCTAGTGAGCATCGTGTCCGCGTGCGCATCGACAGTATGCCCGGCGAGATCTTCGGAATGCCGCGGAAGCAGCTTCGCGAGACCAAAATCCAGCACTTTGATGGATCCCGATTCGGTGACGAATATATTTGCCGGCTTGATATCGCGATGGACGATGCCTTTCTTGTGTGCGGCGTCCAGGGCATCGGCGAGTTGAATTCCAAACTCGAGCGTTCGCGCGATGGGCAATGGTCCTGCGGCAATCAGTTTGTCGAGCGACTCGCCAATCAGCAACTCCATGGCGATGAAGGTGCGGCTGTCGTGCTCCTCAATCGCGTGAATCGTGCAAATTCCGGAATGATTTAGAGCCGAAGCAGAGCGTGCCTCGCGCAGGAATCGTTCCAGCGTCTGGCTGTCACGTTGGTTTTCTTCGGGGATGAATTTCAGGGCAACGCGCCGACCCAACTTGGTGTCTTCGGCTTCATAGACAACACCCATGCCGCCGGAGCCGAGTTTACGCAGAATCCTGTAGTGGGCGACCGTCTCGTTGATCATGATTTGGGTTGCAAGAGCGATGTTAAACGGTCGGGGATTTTCGGTCAATGCGAACTGACAGTCCGATAGTAATCCAGTAACTGGTCACGCGGCGGACACGCCATTTGTTATCCGCGATTTGCTCCATCCCAGGTTTGGGATTGTTCCTACAGCCGTCAGTTTATCGTTCGGAAGTAGAATTTGGCATTTCGAGAATATCGCCACCCCTTTAAGGTATATTAGCCTCGACGTACTAGGCTGCCGGAGGTGTCGTCTCCCGGTAACTGGCTTGAAATGTTTCGGCCGCTAGCGCTCAAAGGTTTAGGTGCGTGTGGCCGCTGCATAGGGAGCGGTGTGAGCAGATTTCCATCACATGCTTGGAGTTACCACGATTAAGGCGATCTGGTATTCGCTTGGCGGTTGCCGAATCGAGTTGCTCCGAACCATCGCTGGCCTTCGTCAAAACGCATTTGGACTTAACTAGACTTAACTAGAAGGATGCTGTTTTGCTCCTCGTACCTAAGTTTGCAGTTTGGGGCGAGGCGCAATGAATTTCGACGGGCTCGCAATAGCAGGGGAATGAGCTTGGAGAAGTTAGGCAAATATCTGATTCAGAGGGAGCTTGGGCGCGGAGCCGGAGGTGTGGTTTATCGCGCTCGCGATCCCGTCATCAATCGTCTCGTCGCGCTGAAGACGATCACTACCGGTCTGGCCGAATACCCCGATTTGCTCCAGCGTTTTTACCAAGAGGCTCAGTCTGCGGGCGGCTTGCAGCATCCCAACATCGTCACGATTTACGATTTGGGAGACGCCGACGGCATTCCTTTTATCGCGATGGAGCTGCTCGAAGGCGAGAGCCTCGATCAACTGATCAGCCGTCGCGCGGCCCTGCCTGTTCCTTTGAAACTTACTTACGCCCTGCAAGCCTGCCGCGCGCTGGACTACGCTCACAAACGCGGAATCATCCATCGCGATATCAAGCCCGATAACGTGATGCTCACCAAAGATGGCACGGTGAAAGTCGTGGACTTCGGCATCGCCCGGGTCCTTGAAACATCCAAAACGCAAACCGGCATGCTTCTCGGCACCTTCGCCTACATGTCTCCCGAGCAATATCACGGCGAGCACGCGGACGCCCGCTCCGATATTTGGTCGTTCGGGGTGCTTCTGTATGAGTTGCTCGCGTATCAAAGACCATTCAGAGGCTCGACCCCCGCGAGTCTTATGCACAGTATTTGCCAGCAGGAGCCGGCCCCTCTGCAGGATACGATCCCCGATTGTCCCGCGGCCCTCGAAAAAGTAATTCAACGGGTTCTGCGCAAATCGCCCGACGAGCGATACCAGTCGATGGAAGAAGTCCTCCTTGACCTGGATCCCATCTGCAAGGGTTTGCAGGCGGAGTCGGTTGCCGCGCTGGTCGTTCAGGCGCGCAATTTATCGGAGCAGGGTGACTATTCCCAATCTCGTGATTTGCTGCGCCAAGCCCTTCAAATCGATTCCACGAACACGCAAGCCAGGAATCTTCTGGAAAAAGCCAATGCCGAGCTCCGGCGCATCCTGATTCGTCCTAAGTTGCAGCAGCAAATTGAAAAGGGACAGGAGTTGCTCGCCGAAGGCAAAACGCAAGAAGCAAGGGTGGAGGCAGAAGTTGTCTTGCAGTTGGACCCCACCTTTGAGCCGGCTCAAGAGTTGCTGAAGCGCGTCCACCAAGAAATGGACCGCGCTCGCCAAATTGCGGAATGGATTGACGCCGCCGAGCAGCGCTTGGCGCAAGGCATCCTCGAAGAAGCCGAGGAGTTGCTCGCTAAAGTCCTGGAAACGGAACCGGCTAACCAACACGCAAAAGCGCTGCAGCAACAGGTGACCAACGAAAAGGCGGAGCGCCAGAGGCGCGTGCACCTGTTCGAGAAAATGCAGCAGGCGCGTGCCTTGTGGACCCAGCAGAATTATGCGGAATGCATACAGCTTCTCGTCGAATTGCAGAAAGAATTTCCCGATGATGACGAAATTCCCCGGCTCCTCGAGACTGCCCAGGAAGATCAGGCCAACCAGAAAAGATCACAGGGTCTCGCGGATGCCCGCAGCATGCTGGCAAATCGCCGCTATGACGAGTGCACCGCGCTTCTCACGGAACTACGAAAACAATTTCCCGGCGACGACGAAATCCTCAAGCTCCAGAAAACAGTGCTTGAGGATCAGCGAAAACAACGAAGAGCGCAATCCGTTGCGGAAGCTCGGAGCCTGCTCGCAGCAAGGCGTTACGACGATTGTACGTCCCTCCTGAATTCCATCCTGAAAGAGTTCCCAGGCGACGAAGAAGTCCTGCAGCTTCAAAGAAATGTCCTCGAGGACCAGGGGAAAGAACGAAGGTCGCAGTCCATTGCCGAAGCGCGAAGCCTTTTTGCGGCGAGGAGGCACGACGCCTGTACCACCTTGTTGAACTCCATACTCAAGGAATTCCCGGGCGACGATGAAACCCTGCTGCTTCAAAAGAATGTACTCGACGATCAGCGAAGACAGCGCATGCTGGATTCCCTCAACGAGGCGCGAAACCTTCTGGCCGCGAAGCGTTTCGACGATTGCATCGCGCGGCTGGAATCTCTTCAAAAAGAATTTCCAGACGAATCCGATGTCTCGAGATTGCTCGAAGCCGCCATGGCGGAGAAGGCCGAACAACAGCGGCAGCAAAGCGTCGCGAAAGCCAGAAAATTGCTCGCCGCCCGGCGGTACGACGAGTGTAATAACTTGCTTTTGGAATTGCAGAAACAATTCCCCAAAGACGACGAAATCCCGAAGCTCCTGGATGCCGTTCGCAAGGATCAATCCGAGCAACGCAAGCTTCAAGGTCTCACCGAAGCCCGCAGCCTGCTGCACTCCCGGAAATATGAGGAGTGCATCGCACTGCTCGCGAAGCTGCAAGGCGAACATCCTAATGACAACGACGTCGCCAAACTCATCGAGACAGCTCGCGCGGAGCAGGCCGAGCAGATCAAGCTGAAGAGTTTGTCGGAAGCCCGGAGTTTGTTGACCTCTCGCAATTACGAAGAGTGCTTGGCATCGCTTGCCAGGCTGCAAAGCCAATATCCAAAAGACAACGACATCGCAAAACTGATCGAGATAGCACGCGAGGATCGCGCCGAACAACAGAAGCAGCGCCAACTCGCGGACGCTCGGAATCATCTGGCGGCGCGCCGATTTGCGGACGCTATGGGCGTGCTCGACGCGCTTCGCGAGGCTCACCCCAAGGATGCTGCGGTCATCAAGCTTCGCGCTCTGGCTCTTCAGGAAAAGGAAAAACAGGACAGCCTCGATCGCCAGCAGAACGAATTGAAGGCCTTGAAAAAGCTGGTCAGCGAAAAGAAATATACCGAGGTTCTCGCGCAATCAGAAAGGATTCACAAGGAATTTCCCAGCAACACGGATTTGAGCCGGCTCATCGAGTTCTCGAAGGCCCAGCAGGCCGAGATCGAAAGGGAAGCCCAGCAGCAAGCTATCTATCAGCAAGTGAAAAAGCTCTTCGATTCCTCCCGTTTTGAGGAGGCCTACCAGGCTGCCTTGGCCGGTCTCAAGACCTTTCCTGACAACAAGGAACTCCAGCTTTTGCGCGAGCAGGCCGATAACCAGCAGCGGAAGCTTGAAACGCGGCAGCACATCGAACAGAGAATTAAGGAAATCAAGGTCAAGATCAACCGGGGAAAGATTAGCGATGCGATAGACCTGGCCAAGCAGACCATCATGACTCTGGGGCCAGACACCGATGTAAATCAATTGTTGAACTCCGCCCGCGTGGAGTTCGAAGCTCGTGAGAAAAAGAAAGACCAGGAAGAAAAGCTGGAAGGTATCCGTGCTCTGATCAGCGCGGGTAAACTCGTCGAGGCCACAAGAACTTTGGATCTGGCCGTCGAGGCCAAGATTCTTGAGGTCTTCGATCCTCGTGTTCAGCGTGTCTGTGAAGAGTTGGATGCCGCGAAGTCTGCTGCAACGGCCGCCGCCGCAACCGTAATATCCCCGCCGCCAGTGACTCGCTCCAAGGAGTATGCCTGGCTGCAAGGGCCGCCGGAGCCAGACGTTGCCACTCCAGAAGAATCGCGACCTCCGTCGGAAGTTTCGGGGCCAAAAGCGTCTGCCGGCCAAACAGTTCTATTGCCTGCGCAGCCAGTCGTTCCGCCGCCGGCTCCGTCAATCGTTCCACCGCCCGCGCCTCCACAACCTGCGGTTAGCGCCCCTCGTGTTTCGCCGCCGCCTCCTCGTCCCGCGAAGCCCATCGAGAAACCGGCTGAGAAACCCATTGCAAAACCGCCTGCCGAACCAATTACCGAAACAATTATTAGATCAGCCGCTCCGGTCGTCCCCGCTCCATCTCCTACCCCAACCGTTGCTTTACCTCCGCCGCCGCCGCGCAGGCAGATCCAGGAACCGGTTCCTCAAGTCTCCATCCCCGAGACCATCCCTGTTCCCGCGTCAGTTCCACCTCCAAATCGAAAGAGGGTCGCACAAATTGGTGTCTTGGTCTTGTGCGCGATAGGAGTCGTTTGGGGCTCCACACGGATAGTTAAGTTGCTTCGCACGCGCGAGGCCACGCCCACTCCCACGATTGCAAAACCCCCCGCGAAGCCAGAGCCGAATCCCCTGGAAGCTCAACAGCGCAACGCTCTGAATGCCGCGGATAAGCTGGTTGCATCCAATGATCTCGAAGGCGCACTGAAAATCCTTGTACCCGCAGCGGATCTGAACGGTCCACTAACCGCTGATATCAAGAAAAAGCAAGCCGGCATCGAAGAGTCCATGCAAAATCAGAACTTGCGCGATCTCCGCCGCAAGGAAGAGCTGCTGTGGCAGCAGGCAAACGATGACATCACCGGCGGACGCTTTGCGGATGCGCAGAAAAAGCTGCATCAAGTACTTGCGTTAGGCGACGGAGGCCTGCGCAAATCCGACGCTCAGCAAGCCCTCGCGCACACCATCCCAGACCGCCAGGCCGAAGAAAAGCTCTTCACTCAAGCGCGCCAGGCCTCGCAAAAGGGTGATATAAACAGCCTCCAAAGCGCCTCCGATATTCTTGGCAAACTCGTTTCACGAGATGATCCGCGCAGGCCCGAAGCAGAGAAAATGCTGCAGGACGTCCGTGCAAGGCTATCCAGCAGTTACGCCAGCGCTGCTCGTCAAGACTTGCAGCGGGGCGATTTTCATGCCGCCCGCCAGATGGCCAGTCAGCTCCAGCAGAGTGGCGGCGACGCCGCTCCGCTCTCCACGGAGATCGATCAAGCCGAACAATCCCGCCTCAGCCAACTCGAGGGACAGTTTAACCAACTCAAACAAAGCGACGATGACGCTGCCGCCCAGCAACTCAGCAACCTGCAGCGAGGCTTCCAGCCAATTATTGACGGTGCGGGTCCCAAGTCTGAAGAAGCCAAAGGCTTCGTCAATAACCTGCCTGCGGCCATTCGCGAAGTGCATGACCGCGCGGCGGGCAAGCGTTCGGAAGCCGCGTACCAGCAAATCGTTTCCAGGTATCAGCAGGCATCGAGCGCCAATGATAAGGCCGGTCTGGATGCCGCGCGCACTGCCTTCCAGTCCGTCGGACAAGCTGGCGGCCCTCACGCCGCCGAAGCCCAAAAATATGTGGACGTCATCAACACGAAGCTTGCCGCCCTCAACGCGCCTCCTCCCGCTCCGGTGACACCCGTTAAGCCCGACGTGTCCTCCACAACGGCCGATCATGATGCTGTCCTTGCTCTGGTCAAAGGCTACTCGCAGGCGTATGAGCAACGAAATGCGGATGCCTTGCGCCAGATTTGGCCAAATATCGGCAAACGATACGCTGGACTAAAAACCTCATTTGAAAGCGCATCTTCCATCAAGATGCAGGTGCAAACGGAGAGCGTGAGCATCTCTCCTGACGGCAATACCGCAACAGTGATCGCTCAAGTCACGCAGGAATTTACCCCTCAAGGGGCGAAGCCAAAAAGCGTTAAGTTCCGCACCATCTTTCAATTCGCGAAGTCGAACGGTTCTTGGGTCATTTTGGACGTGCGGTGAGCTGAACCCCCTACCAGCCGTCTTAACTGCTTGACCAAAATAGACCGCGTGGATAAACTCGGCCCAACTCGCCTTCGGGTGATATGAATCGGCCACGTCAATCACTATCTTCTGGCCAGCTCGTCTAACCATGCATCGTCGGACGAAGATTAGGCTGGAGAAGCATAAAACTAGCATAGCGATGCACGGGTTCTGTTGAATGAGGGGAGAAGTCAAATGAAGAGCTGGATGCTGGTCGGTCTTTTGGGCCTTTCTTTGCTTGTCGCCGGTAACGCCTCGGCGCAAACCTGCCCGTTGAACGGCACGTTGAGCAACAAACTGGTTTGCGTAATTCCACAGGTCTATGGCCCGTTTGGATTCGGCACCGCGACGGACCCGACCCGTAGTCGGTCTTATTCACCGGGGACCATCACCAGGCTCACTTTTCGAACGGTTTCCTTGCCTCTTTTGCGCCCATCAATGAAGACGTCGGCATCCAGGCCTCACAACTGCCCCTCGCTTCGCCTTCCTCCGGCATCACCTTCGTTTATGACCCATCGCTCAAAACGTTTGCCCCTTCCACCGACGAAAGTCTCGGGCCCATCATCGGCGATCGTGCCACCACCATCGGAAAGCATAGGCTCTTCGTCGGATTCAGCTACCAATATTTTAATTTCGGCTCGATCGATGGACAAAACACCAACAACATTCAAACCGTCCTCCAGCATCAACCGTTTCCCGTTCCAAATCCTCAAAACATCCCATCGTGCGACAACCAAACCGGACTGACTACCACGAATGGATATGCGGGTGATCCTTGTTTCGTGCGCGACTTTATTCAAACAACGAACAACATCGACCTCACCATTCATCAATACACAATCTATGCGACCTACGGAATCACAAATCGCCTCGATGTTTCGGTCGCCATCCCGATTTTGAATATTCAGATGGGTGTCACTTCGCAGGCTACGATTGTTCCTAACTCCTCTGCCCCAGCCGGGGCGAACGCCCCCGGCAATGTCTGGCATTCCTTCAATCCCACGAATCCGGTCCTCACTTCCCAATGCGCTACGCAGGTTCCATGCCTCAGCGCCAAGTTTTCCGATTACAACAGCGCCTCCGGAATCGGTGACGTCGTTCTTCGCGGAAAATACACCGTATACAACGGCGAGCGCTGGGCCGTGGCAGCCGGAGTTGACGTGCGTCTGCCCACCGGAGATGAATTGAACTTTTTGGGTTCCGGCGCCACCGGCGTAAAGCCCTTCGGAGTCGTTTCGTACAAGGCCCGCATCTCTCCGCACGCCGAAGCGGGCTTTGAATGGAACGGAAATTCCACACTAGCGGGGACTAACATCGTTCCGGCTTCTGCCGGCGTAACGCCAACAAACACGGGTAAGCTTCCCAATCGTTTCACCTACATTGTGGGTGCCGACATTCGCGTCGTGAAACGCCTCACGGCCGCTTTCGATATTTACGGCCAGCGCTTATTCAATAGCCCCGAACTCGTCTCTCAATCCTATACGGATCTCGGCAATTGCTCCGGTCCCACGGACCCGACCGGCGCAACCTGCGGCACGTATACCGCCGGCACCACTCATCCCGACATCGCGCAGCGAACCACGGACGTGAATATCACCGAAGCGTCGCTGGGCCTGAAGTACCGCATGGTCGGCCGACTTGGTAGTTACAGGCAACGTGCTTCTCAAATTGGATGCCGGCGGTCTTCGCAGCAACGCCATTCCGCTAGTAGGTCTTTCCTACAATTTCTAGCCCTTCCGCAGCCTGAAGGGCAGTGCAACACGTAGACCGTGCTGAATGTTTGCTTTTGGTGGCACAGGCTTCAGCCTGTGCGCTTTTCTCCATGCCCTGCCACGGTCCAAATTGTCAAAATGGAATTGCCATGCGCAAAGGTTTGCTTTTTTAAGAACGAAGCATCCCTCTTCTTCGCATTTCAGTTCTTGGGGGCGTAGTAGCCTTTGCGCGCCAGCACTTTCAAGTCTTTGCCGCTGACGTCCACCTTAATCTTCCGGAATTTGCCGTCGCGCGCCGCGTTCGTCGGATAGTAGCCAAGCGTGTACTGGCTGCGCAGTTCTTCGGAGATCTGGTCGAAAGCTTCCTGGAGATGTTTCTCGTTATTCACTACGATCATTCGCCCGCCAGTCTCGTCCGTGATTTTCTTAGCAATGCTGGCGTTGGCCCCGTAGTGCGGGTCATACACAAGCAGAATGTGCACGACCGTGTCAGTCCGCTGGGCGGCCTCTATGGCCTCCTCGACACGGACTTTGCTGCCGTTGTCTTCGGCATCCGTTAATACGACCACGGCTTTTCGGCCCGCCTCCGTCGAAAGCTTCTCATTGCACGCCAAATAGAGAGCATCGTAGAAATTTGTACCTTTGTTGCCTGAGGGGAGCGTTCCCGGCGTGCCACCGCCGCCACCACCACCCGTGTTGATTTGCGCTTTTCGAATGGCGCGATTGAGCTCGGAGCGATTATCCGTAAAATCGGCGAGCAGATCGACGTCCAGGTCAAAAGTCATAATCATCGCTTCGTCGCCCTTGCGCATCACGCGGTTCAAGAAGCTGCTGGCCCCGTCCTGGATCGCGCCGAGCATATATTGTTCGCTGCCGGAAGTATCCATGAGCAACCCCAGAGTGATGGGCTGCGTCACTTCCTTAGAGAAGAAGGCGATCTTTTGATCTTGGCCATCTTCGGCAACTTTGAAATCATCCTGTTTGAGGTCCGTGACGATACGCTTGTTCTTGTCGCGCACCGTGACGAAGAGGTTCACCAGGTTTACGTTGGCTTTGATGATCGGGCCCTGAGCTTCCGGCTCCTGCGACAGCGCAGGCAGGGCGATGGCTGCGGCAAGCAGGGGCGTCACGCACAGTGCCGCGAGTTTCTTGAGAGAAGGCATGTATACTTTCCTTGACGAGAGATGCCCGGCTGAAAACGGTCCGCTGGGGTTCTTCGCCACGTTAAGATGCTTGTAAGAGGTGCGATGGATGCGTCGCCGGGAAAGCCGGCGGTGGTGCACGCACAGACTCCGAGAGGAAGTTTGGCCTGAGGGATATGAAAAGTCTACGAAAAATCGCGGGCAGGACAGTAACAGGCGTCCTATTCTTCGCAGCTCCAGCTTTGTGGCTTGGCATCTCTGCGCGCACACCCCAACAGGATCCTCCGGCCGCTCAAGATCCCTCTCCGCCGCCGGACAACCCTCGTCTGAGCGATGCGCGCGCGATGATCAAGGTCAATGCCAGCCTGGTGGTGCTACCGGTCACCGTGAAAGACCACTCCGGCCGGTTGGTCCCCGACCTCGGCAAGGACGAATTTCGCGTTTTTGACGACAACGTGGAACAGAGAATCGACGTCTTCACGACGGAGGCTTTTCCCCTGTCGATGATCATTCTGGTCGACAACGATCTGAAAAAAAACTATGCCCAGGAAGTGCAAAACAGCCTCGACGCCATTATTGGCGGGATGAGCGATCTGGACGAAGCGTTCGTTTGTAAATTTGACCAGTTTTTTCATCCTGGCAAGGGATTCACCAGCAATCAAGACCAGCTCCTCGTGGAACTCAGGCGCACCAAGCTCGACAGCCAGACCAATGTGCTGTCCCCTGGTGGGCCCTTTAATGGGCCAAGTGTCAATGGCCACGCCGCGGACGGATCGCCCTCGGTCGCTGGGTCCACCCAAGAGATTCTTGCGGCTCCCACGAAGGCGCTGGATGATGCCGTCTACGGAGCGGCGCAGCTTTTGAAAGACCGGCCTAGAAACCGGCGCAAGATCATATTTATCATCAGTGATGGTGTGAACGGGGGAAAGAAGTACAACACCAATACCTACGACAATACCGTGAAGGAAGTGCTGGCACACAGCATCTCCGTGTTCGCAGTGGGTGTGGGAAGCGCGTTTTACGACCGCAAGTTTGAACGGCTCTCCGAATACGCGCATGCCACCGGCGGCGATGTTTATTACGCGGCCAAGAAGGAATCCCTGCAGGATCTCTATTCCAGAGTAACCGAGGAGGCGCGCAACCAGTACACCCTGGCCTACGTGCCGCGAGGCGTAAAAAGTGCGCAGGATTATCACACCGTGGAAGTCCGCGTGAAGCGCGAAGGGCTAACGATCCTTGCCCGCGACAAGTATTACACCGGCGCCGCCGCCCAGTAAAAAGAAATATTGTCAGTCAGGGATTCGCCGCCAATTCAGAAAGTCGCCGAAGCCCGCCTCTCCAGCTCTCTCTCGCGAAGATAGAGAAACAGCGGGAGACCGAGAGAAACTCCCACGAGCAGAACTGAGGCGATCGGAAGCCACAGTCTCTCCATCTTGAGCCGCCTGCCTTCGTTGCGAACAAAACCAATCAGAACCACAGCGGAGACGAAAACATCCATTCCGAAGAATCCCCCGATGCGATTTGCGAAAAGCTGGTGGAAGAAAAGGCGCATGTCCAATCCGTGCTCGATGACCCAGGGGACGAATTGCGAATACGGAAGCGCAACTCCGAGAAAACAAAGAAGCAAGTAGAGCATCTTTCGATTCACGCTGGCACCTCTCGATCGGGAGCCGGGGAGCTCGGAGCAGTCCTGAAACCCGGCCAACTCGGCCTAACTAATTGCTGAGCGCCTCTTCATGGGCGGGACAAATCGGTTTGTAAGCACAGTTGCGGCAAACGAATCCCGGTTTTGGCGGATATGCGCCGGCGCGAATGTCGGCGGCGGCTTCCTGAACGATTTTTTGCGCCTCGTCCAGTTGCTTGGCGTCGCGCGCGGTGACCTGAATCTGGTTGTTCTGAAGGTAGTGGAAAACCAGGCGCACGGGATTCCACTCGAAAATTTCTTTTGCCGCTAGCGCGTAGAGGCTGAGCTGCAAATCCTTCTTGGCGTCGGCGTCTTTCTTGGGCTTGCCGGTTTTGTAGTCGATGATTTCCACGTCTTTGCGGCCGAGCGAATTTACCTGGTCCATTCTGCCGATGATGGTGATGTTGTTTTCCAGCGGAAGCTCGAAGGATTTTTCCTGCTCGAGAATTTGTGGCGGAGCTTCCAGCGTGGACGCGTGGAAGGCGCGCAATTGTTCCATGCCGTCTTTCTTGTACCCGGATTCCTGATAGTCGTCTTCGAAGCCTGCTGAAGTCCATTCCGTTTCGAAAATTCTGGCAACATCTTCGAACGGAAGCCTTACGCCTTTGCGGAGCTGATCCACGAACCGTTTGATCGTCGTGTGCATTACGCTGCCGAAGCTGAGGACAGCTTTAGGCCCTTCCTTAAGAGACCACGACCGGCTGAAGAGAAATTGCTGCGGACAACTCCGATACCCGCTGACTGCGGAAGGGCTCAATGTGAGCGGTTCCGGAGTAGGAGGATGAAATTCCAGCGCCCAATCCGCGATGCGCGAGAAAATTTTTGCGGGCTCGGCGGAAGCAGGAAAGAGCTGCGCATCGGCGGCGCCCGAAGATTCTTTTTTTGCGGTGGGAAGCACTTCGGGCAACTTGGGGCTCAGTTGGTGGACGTCGCGTCGCTTTACAGCCGGATCCAGCAGGATATCTTCGATGAACACCGGGATCTTTCCCTTTTTTTCGGTGAGCGTGGTGAGCGTAAGCCGATTTTCCGCGCGCGTTAGAGCCACGTAAAAAAGGCGGCGCTCCTCTTGATTGTGAAACTGCTCGGCGGGCTCGCCTTCTTTCATCAGAGCCGCGGGGAATTCGAACACGCGGGAACGCTCCGTGGCCGGGAACTTTCTTGTTGTTGATGCGCAGGAGAAAAACCTGCGGGAACTCCAGGCCTTTCGCGCCGTGGACCGTCATCAATTGCACGGCGTCGCCTGGGAAATCGTCTTCGAGGCTGATGGTTCCGCCGGCTTGCGAGTAGTAACCGAGATACTCGACGAATTCGGATAGGCCGCGCGTTTCGCTCTTGGGTTCCCACTCTTTAACGAATTCCGTGAGGCGCGTAACGTATTTTCGGTCTTGCGCGCTGGCGCGCTGCGCGACTTCCAGCCACTCGAGCAGGTCGGCGAGTATCTCTCGCGCCGTGCGGCGGCGCAGCGTTTTGCGGTGATCGGAGAGGAATTCCACGAGACGGCCAAGCGCGGCGTGCGAAGGATCGAAGGCAAGCTGCCCTTGTGGAGCTTGCAGCATGTCGTAGAGCGCTTTCTTTTCTTTCCTTGCGCGCTCGGCAAAGCGGACGAGATCAGGCGGCTGGAGCGACCACGCTGGAGCGGCGAGAACACGGGCGCAGGCGATGTCGTCAAAAGGCGTGGCGATGAGCCGCAAGTAGGCGAGTACGTCTTTGACCAGCGGGTGATCGAGAATGGAAAGTTTGCTGATGACAAAAGGGATTTTGTGCAAGGAAAGCTGTTCGACAAGTTCGTCGCGATGCGCGTGCTGGCGGTAAAGGACGGCGAAATCGCGCCACTTGCGCCCCGCGGCGTGCAGGCGCTGGAGCTCGCTGACGATCCAGCGGGCTTCGTCGTGTTCCGTTTCCAATTCGACGATGCGGATTTTTTCGCTTTCTTCTTTATTGGCGCTGAGCACTTTTTTCGGAAAGTCCGCGCTGACGGTATTTTGCGCGATCACTTGTGTGGCTACGCGGAGAATGTTGGGAGTGGAGCGGTAGTTCTCGACGAGCGAAACACGGAATGGAGTCGAGTCCGCACCCTCGCGCCAGCCGGCAAAGCGCTCGAGGAAAAGTTTGAAGCTGCCGAAGGATGCCCCGCGGAAACGGTAGATGGCCTGATCGTTGTCGCCGACGGCGACGATGTTTTTTGTGTCCCCCGCGAGGAGTTCAAGCAGGCGAAGCTGCGCGATGTTGGTGTCTTGAAATTCATCGACAAGGATATAGCGATATTTTTCCTGAAGCGCGCGGCGGAGCTCGGCGTCGGTTTCGAGCAGTTCGACGGCGCCGGTGATGAGCGAGCCAAAAGAGACGCGCTTCTTTTCGCGCAACAAATCCTCGCTTGCCCGGTAGGCGCGCGCAATTTCCTGCTGCAAGGTCACTTCTTCGGAGTGTTCCTTGAAAGTTTCTTCGTCGAGTGCTTCACGTTCAGTCTCGAGTTGTGAAGCAAGTCCGTCTGCGTAGCGTTGATAATCCTCGCTTGAGACGAGCTCATCCTGGCATCGCGAAAAAAATTCCACAAAGTCATTCAAGAACTGGCCGGGATCGGCGAGCCGGCGGTACTTGTCGAGTTTCAGCCGCTCCAAATTCCGGCGCAGCAGAATCCAATGATCGACCTTGTCGATCATCAATCGTTCCGGAGCGGCCTCCTTCAGAAGCCTCTCGCAGAAAGCGTGAAAAGTGGCGAGCGTTACATTTTTTCCGCGTTCGCCCGCAGCCCGCACGACACGAGCTTTCATTTCGCCCGCAGCTTTGTTCGTAAACGTCAGCCCAAGAATATTTTCGCCAGAAAGTGTTTCGTCCGATTGCAGCAGATGTCGAATGCGTTCCGTGATGACACGCGTCTTGCCGGTCCCAGCCCCCGCGATAACGAGCAGCGGCCCTTCGCCGTGGGTGATCGCCCGGCGCTGCGCTTCATTCAGTTTCAGTCCGCTTTCTGCTGGAGGATCGAGATCGAACAGTGTAGCCATGACCTAAGAAGGGTAGCGGAAATCGTAGCGAAGAGGAAACGAAGGCACGACGCTATAAGAGCGGTGCCGCGCAAAACGCGAGTCCAGCCAGGGAGATTGCACCGAGAAGCCAGAGCCATCGTTCTTTTCTGCGCAGAGCACAATCGGGGAAGAATCTCTCGTACTCTACTTCAAATCTCCAGTTCCTCTCAGGCCCGATGAAACCCAGCGGATACCCAATTTTCTCTCCAGGGGGAAGACGCGCGTTCACCTTCTCGACTCGATCGATACTGATGACTACAGCCCACAAGATACAGGTAACCATTGCACAGAAACAGAGCAGGCCCGCTGCCATTCTAAGAATCGTCACCACGTGTGCATCCATCCGCCGTTCCTATCTCTGAGACTTCTCACCGGCGGCCACACGTGCGGTGAAATCGGCGGAATGTCCGCGCGGCACGCTGAGCGATTCCCACTTTCCGGTTTTGGTGAAAGTGAGATGTTTGGCGAGAAACAATATTTGGCCGACGTGATGTGCGTAGTGAGCGACTTGGCGATTGATGGCTTGCATCACGGAGTGCGGCTCCGTGCGAATCGTAACCGTGCGCGTAAGGTCGGCTTCGGTCAGCGGTTCGAGCGCATCGAACAAATACTTCCAGCCGCGTTCCCACATTTCGAGCAGTTCAGCGCGGGTGCTGGCGGGAGTCTCAAATTCAGTGTCGCGATTACGATCGGGCTTTTCGCCATCGGTCGTCAGAAAATCGAGCCAGCGTGAACGCATATTGCCGGCCATGTGCTTCACAATGATCGCGATGGAATTGGATTCCGCGTCCAGCGTGACGAAGAGGGCATCGTCCGGGCATTGCGCCATCGCGCGATCGGCCAACTTTTTGTAATAGTGAAAGAGTCCGATGGAATCTTGCAAATAAGATGTACTGAGTTGGTGCGGCATCAGGATATTTTGTTCCGGCGGAAGAGATTGTCAACGGTATTTCACAAGGAATCGGTTGGAACTCGCAGGTCGAATGTTTACAATCCCGATGATTGTGCGGCAAAAGAAAGCGCTTGACATTTCGCTTTTTGTTCGCCACTATCGCGCTGCTGAATTTCGATTCTGCTGGAGGACGATATGACCATTGGACAATCGATGCTGCCTGAATTTGACCAGGAGATGGCGAACACGCGCAAAGTGCTCGAGCGCGTGCCCGACGACAAGTGGGGTTGGAAGCCACACGAGAAGTCCGGCACGGTAGGCTGGCTTGCTTCGCACGTCGGCACGATCCCGGGTTGGATCACCATGACCATCAACACGGACGAGCTGGATTACGCGCCAGTCAACGGGCCAGGCTACGAGCTGCCGAAGCTCACGAACCGCAAGGAACTTCTCGCCGCTTTTGACAAAGAGAGCGCCGAAGCGCGCACCGCACTTGCGGGCGTGAGCGACGCAGACATGATGAAGGGCTGGAAGCTCCTTGCAGGCGGCAAGGAAATTTTCACCCTCCCGAAAATCGCCTGTATTCGCGGTATGTGCATGAATCACATGATTCATCACCGCGCACAGCTCACCGTTTATTTCCGTTTGATGGGCGTGCCTGTTCCCGGGCTTTACGGACCGAGCGCTGACGAAGCCGTGCCGGATTCGGCAGCAGCCGCGAGCTAAAAGTGCGCAGGGAAAGTGCGAACTGGTAGCGCCGGCATCCCTCCCGGCTGTTTCGTCCCTAACCGAAAGCTGCCAGCAAGGATGCTGGCGCTACGCAAGCCTGGCAGCAAAAGTTTGGGCTTGAGGAGAGCGCGTTCCCGACCTAGGCGGACAGTGTCCGTCTAGCCTACTGTTCCCTTTGCCTCGCATCACGTTCTACCCTCCGCGTTGTTTCTCTCCCGGCGACGCCGGTCGCAACGCTGTATAATGATGGGCGTAGCTCCTCCGGAGGTTTGCCACGCACATGGATTCTCCCGTCATACTCTCGGGTGTTCGCACGCCCATCGGAAAATTTCAAGGCGGACTGGCCGGATTTTCGGCAGTCGAGCTTGGCGGCAAAATCGTGGCTGAGGCGATTCGGCGCGCAGGGATCGATCCCAAGGAAGTGGACGAAGCCATCCTGGGCAATGTTGTGCAAGCGGGGCTGGGGCAGAATCCAGCAAGGCAAGCCGCGCTCAAAGGCGGTTGCGCGCCGCGCGTTGCGGCCATGACGATCAATAAAGTTTGCGGCTCCGGACTGAAAGCAGTGGCTCTGGCGGCGCAGGCCGTGCAACTTGGCGAATCGGAAATGGTTGTGGCCGGCGGAATGGAGTCGATGTCCAACTGTCCGTATTTGCTGCCGAACGCGCGTACAGGCTATCGGCTCGGCGATCAAAAAGTAGTGGACTCGATGATTCACGACGGTTTGTGGGATGCGTACGAAGATTTTCATATGGGCATGACCGGCGAATTGGTGGCCGAGAAGTACGGGATCACGCGGGAAGAGCAAGACCGCTTCGCCGTCGAGAGCCACCAGAAAGCGGTGCGCGCGCGTAAGTCTTGTTTTTTTGAAGCTCAGATTCTGCCGATCGAAGTGCCACAAAAAAAGGGCGAGCCGATCGTCATCAAGTACGACGAATCGCCGCGCGAAGATACTTCGCTGGAAGCGTTGGCAAAGCTGAAGCCGGCGTTCAAGAAAGACGGCACCGTGACGGCGGGAAATGCTCCCGGCACGAACGACGGAGCGGCGGCGCTCGTAGTGACCAGCGAGCGGAATGCGGCGCGTCTCGGCAAGGCGCCAATCGCGCGAATCGTGGCGCAGGCGGTTAGCGGCGTAGAGCCGAAGTGGGTGATGATGGCTCCGGTGGATGCGGTAGAAAAGTTGCTCACCAAAACGGGCTGGGACCGCAATAAAGATGTGGACCTCATCGAACTAAACGAAGCTTTTGCGGTCGCGGCAATCGCCGTTACGAGGCAGCTCCGTCTCAACCCCGAAAAGGTTAACGTGAACGGGGGCGCTGTGGCGCTGGGCCATCCGATCGGCGCGAGCGGCGCGCGCATCCTAGTCACTCTTCTTTACGAATTGCAACGCCGCAATCTGAAGCGCGGCATCGCTGCGCTCTGCCTCGGTGGCGGCAACGCGGTCGCCCTCGCCGTCGAGCGCTACTAATTATCCTGCTCCTTTCCCCTCTTTCCTTGCATCAATAGAGTGCCTGTTTTCTGTGGGAAGGCTCGCCCCGAGAGAGAGTGGGTGGCTAGTGATACCTTTCCGAGATCTGGCTTCGAGGGGGGATCCATGCTGCGCAGAACTTCTGGAGTTTTTGGCCTAACCGGAATGTTGATTTTGCTGAGCGCTGTTTCGACGAAATCCGCTGGGGATGATGTTCCTTTCCCAAATGGGTTTCGCGATTGGTTCGTAGTGAATTCGATGATCGTCACTAAGGACAGCCCGATGTTCGGGCAAATCGGCGGCATGCACATCATTTACGTGAACACGAAGGGTTTGCCGACGCTGAAAAAAGGCGGCCCGCTTCCGTATCCCGACGGAACCGTTTTCGCGGATGACGTTCATGAATTCTCGGTGAAAGACGGTTCTTACGTCGAAGGCAGCAAGAAGGCTGTCACTGTGATGGTGAAAGACGCGAAGAAGTATCCGACGACGGGCGGCTGGGGATTCCAAGTGTGGGCCGGTGGTGATCCCTCGAAACCGCTCGTCCCCGACGCAGCGCATGCCATCCCTGCTTGCTTCGTATGCCACACACCGCAAAAAGACCAGGACTACGTATTTTCAACCTACATTCCCTGAGACCGGCCCGACGCATATTTGCTGCGTGGGCTGATGGCTTACAGCGTTTCCGGCGAGGTCGCTGCTGATCCTACAGCGTTTGCGTCTTGCCCTCCCAATTCCTGCGCACAGTAGGGGCAGAACTTATCAGTTTCCACTACTTCGCGTTTGCAGTTGGGGCAGCTGGGGTGCAGGTTGCATTTGCAATTGGGGCAAAAGTTGAAGCGTGCGCCAACGGATTTTGCGCATTGGGGGCAAGGGTAAGGCAGCGGTTCGCGCATGAGCAGGTAGACCAGGAAGCCGAGAAAAGCAAACGAAGGCATAAAAATAATTACGAATAACGTCCAAAGTGCGGAATTCATGCCACGGCGTTTCGCGTCGCGATTTACATAGCCGGTCAGGAAAATAAAGACCGAAAGCACGAGAGAGACTGCGGTTACGATGCCGGCGATGGATAGATAGGCGAGTACAGGTTCATCGTGGAAGTCGGGCGGAACGATGTCGCCATAATGGGCGAAGTTCCAGTGATTGACCGAGAAGGCGATCGCCTGCGCCACGAGGAAGAGCACCACGACGGTCCAGATCAGGCCCTTCGGAACAATGCGGAATTCTTGCCAAAACCTGAGGTTCTCCTTTTTTCGGCGAAGGCGGATGAGCCGCATTCTTTCGTTGAACGAACCGCTTACTTTTTGTTGATAGTCCGACATTTGCTTTCCTCTCGCGAAACTCGAAACTAGAAACTCGAAACTCGAAACTTGAAACTTGAAACTTTCTAAGACTTCTAAGCGCTTTGAATGGGCATTCTCAGTTCATCGTGCTTGATCGCGTTCATGGGCTTGGCGAAGATTTTCAAGAACGACGACTGCTGCGGCGACCAGCGCCGGGATTGTCCACCAAAGACCAAAACCCATTTCCCAAACGAGCCGAGGCAGACCGATGCGTTCGCCAGCCCACTCAAACGTGCGCCAGACGTAGGGTGCGGTGGCGATGCCGAGGGCCCAGGACATCGCGCACATGATCCAGAGCAAGCGGCGCTTGGGTTCACGTTCGCGCATTTCCTGCGCGCGCAACTGCACGCGGAACTGGGTGCGCGCGGCGAGCCCGCGGGGGAGGGGAATCGGCAGGCCACGCAACGCGCGGAGGGCGTCATTGGTTTGCTGAGAGACTTGGGTGCAGGTCGCACAGTCGCGGAGATGTGCGGCGAGCCAGTCGCGTTCGGATTGCGAAATTCCTTCGATTCGATCTTGCGCGATCAGTTTCTCGGCGCTCGTGTGTGGATTTTCGTTCATACCGCGCCTCCTTGCATGGCGCCGCGCAGGGCTTCGAGGCCGCGATAGAGGCGCGACTTCACAGTGGAAAGCGGCGCGGCCAACACGCCGGCAATTTCTTCGAGACCGAGGTCTTCCTGAAAACGGAGAACGAGAACTTCGCGATAGACCGTGGGAATGCGGTCGAGCGAGGCGTGGATGCCGGATTTTTCTTCCGCGGTCAGGACCAGATGTAGAGGGGAAGGCTGATTCTGCGCAGCGAACTCCATCGGAGCGCCGTCTTCAGGGTCGGTCAGCGCGTCGAGGCTTTGCATTTTTTTTGCGCGTTGCCAGTCGATCACCAGGTTTCGCGCGATGCGGAAAAGCCAGGCTTCAAATTTGTATTTGCCGTCGTACTGGTGGCCGCGCTCGAGGACGCGGATCCAGGTTTCCTGGAAAAAATCCTCGGCGCGCTCGCGGCTGGAGGTCAGGTAGAGCAGATAGCGGAAGAGCCGGTATTGATACTGCTCGATCAGTTGATCGAGGAGATCGGGGTCGCGGCGCTTGAGCCCCTGGGCGAGGGCCTTGTTGTCGTCGGCCATCTGGGTGGAGAAGAGAAGAATCGACCTTAGTGGTGCCGGGGTCAGAGTTGTAAATGTCGCGCTCATTCTACAGGGTATACGGGGAGGAGCGACGAAAAGACGCATGGCGGGCCAGGCGGTCGGAGTGCTTGAACTTAACGTGGTGGATGAAGAAGGATAGGGCTCAGAGAGCCGGGCTGAAGCCCGGCAGCTACAAGATCCTCCTACGGAGTCTACGTGCAGAGTTCACACGCCGCGAAGAAGGGCACGATGCCTTCTAAGCTCAGGCCAAGGAGTCGTGCCCCTACAGATTCGATGAGGTCGTTGTCCCCCCTTAATTTTGTAAGCGTTGCTGATAAAGGACTTACGATTGGCCCGAGTGGTATCGAAACAGGCGAAGATGCGGGGCTGAAGCCCGGCGTTACGTTTTGGGTTACCAGCGTTTGCCGTCCACGCGGAGGGAGTTGTGCGGGATGCGGATCTCGGAGGGGTCGCGAGGTGGCGTGGGAGATTGGGGTGGCGGAGTGGGCGGCGGGGTGCTGTTGGGCTGGGATTCGGGGGTGTGGGCACGGTCAGGAAAGAGGGAACGGGCGACCTTGAGGGCGGCTTCTGTGTCGGCGGGGGAGGGGCGGGTTGGGGGTGGAGTTGGCGGCGTCGCGGAGGTGGGTTGAGGGGTGGTTGGGGGCGGCGGTTGGGGTGGGGATGAGGTTGCACCTTTGGAGCCGGGGGACGAAACGGGTTGGGCGGAGCAATCGGGCGGGGCGGCGGGTGCAGCGGGCCGGGCACTTCGTGTCTCAGTGTAAACAAGCCCGGCCCCTACAGTTGCGGGGGTTGTAGGGGATGGGGTTGGTTGTTTGGGTTTTGGGGGGTGGAGGTATTTGTGGTTGGAGTTGACGGAATTGGAGATGGCGTCGCGCCAGGCGCCGGTGCTGAAGGCGTTGATGTATTCGTGTTGGGCTTGGCGGGAGGACTGCATCAGGGTTTGGAGCATGTAGGCGACCGTGCGGGCAACGCGGGGTTTGAGTTCGCCGCGGATTACGGCGGGGATCAGGCGGCCGAGGGCGGCGTTTAGGTCGTTGGCGGAGAGGTAGTCGCCGGAGAAGAAATAGGTTAGGTCTTTGGCTAGTTTTTCGGTGGACTGGGATTGGGATTCTTTTTGGGCGTGGTAGAAGCAGAAGTGCGGGTGGCTGTTCTTGCGTGGGGTGCGGCAGCGGCGGTGGTCTTCGTAGGTGAATAGACAGAGTGGTGCGCGGTCCTTTGGACTGAGAGAAGGCATTGGAGTCTCCTTGATTTAGTTTTTTAGTTGCGGAAAAGCGAAATTGGAAATTCGAAATACGAAATTGGGGACGGAAAAAAGAAAGATGCCGGCAAGGATGCCGGCGCTACAAAAACGAAACGCCTCGCGAGTGGCGAGGCGTAGTACTGAACGAGAAGATTATATCTCAACTAGCATGCGGAGCAAATAAAAATTTCGGCACAGCAAAGGAAAGTAAGGGATTTTACGCAGAGGTCGCGGAGAGCACAGAGGACACGGAGGAGAGGGAGGTGGGGCGGACGTGGTAGCTTGACGCGGTGTAGTAGACTTTTGTTGGCGCCATGTTCTGCCCAGAATGCAAAGCGGAGTATCGAAGCGGGTTTGCGCGGTGCGCGGATTGCGGCGTGGAACTCGTGAATGAGTTGCCTGCAGGGGCGCTTGTTGCGCCCGAGCCTGCTGCGGCGCCTGGCGATCCGGACGAAGATCCGTTCTGTTCGTTCTGGAGCGGCGATGATCCGCGAGTGCATGCCGAGCTGTGTGAATTGCTGGGCAAGGAAAGTATTCCTCACAAAACTATTCGCCGTGAGGATCATCTCTTCCGGATAGCTAGATACGCAGCATTTCAGATTGGGATACCGTTCTCGCAGTTTGAGAAGGCGGAGGCGATCGTTAAAGAGGCCTATGGTTCCGCGGCGGAGCCGGAAGATACTGCGCTGACCCCATACGAAAAGCAGCGCGTGGGGAGTTCGAAGACGATCGCTCCGTGGCTGCCTGCTTCGAGGGGATTTGCATGGTCCGGAGGCCAAAAGACTGAAGACACGCCGCCAGCCGAACCGGTCGCTGTCCGGTCTGCTGCCGGGAATGATCCTGAACCATTAAGATCGGAGTGGGACCCTGGGGATTGGTATCCGGAGGACGCGACGCTGGAGATTTGGGAGGGCGGGCAGGCGGAGATGGGCGAGCTTTTGGCGGCGTCGCTGGGCGAGAATCAGATTCATTCGCGTGTGGCGGAGAGTCGAGGTGCTTTTCGGCTTTTTGTTTTGGCGGGGGACGGGACGCGGGCGCGGGAGATTGTGCGGGAAGTTGTGGAGGGTGTGCCGCCGGAGTGAGGTGGGTGGTTGCCATTCGTGTCGGAAGAGTGCTTGGCGGAGCGGAGGGCACGATGTATCGTGCCCCTACGGGAACTGTGTACACTTGACGGGCGATCGTGAAGGAGGAACATATGGCGGCAGGATTTGGACCCGAAGGATCACTCATCATGTTGTGGGCGGGGGAAGATACGGTGCTGCATTCTTCGCTGATCGAGGAATTGGACGCAGCGGGGATTCCCTTTGTCGACAGGCCAACGGGTGACGGTCAGGTGGCGCCTTCGGCGGATATCCTTCCTATCGATTGGAAAACGCAATTCGGGTTTGAAGTGGCAGTGCCCTCCTCGAATCGAGCTGCGGCCGAAAAGATTCTCGAAAAGCTGTTGGACCAGGAACCCGCGGATATGGAGATTGCCGCGAATGACTCGGAGCAGCCCGGAGTAGCGGACGTGAAACCCGCGCACTTGAGCGCGACTACTTGTGCGGTGTGGACTGGCGCCGATGAAGCGCGCGCAAGCTTTTTGGTCGAGGCGCTGAAGGAAAACGAAATTCCGGCGCGGGCCGAGACGCGTGGGAGTGAAACAACCGTGTACGTTCCGCCGGAAGAGGAAATGTTGGCGCGGGAGATTATCAGGGAGATTGTTGAAGGCGCGCCGCCGGCGTGACCTGATTCTTAGCGTTTGCTTGGTTTCCCCTTTTATTTTCCCTTGGGAAAGTTATCGCGTTGGGCCTAGTCCAATAGATGGCTGCGCGAGGCGCCGAGGAAAGCGGCAGCAGAGCTGCCGCACTCCATATCGCGAGTTCGTGACATTAAGCGGAAATTGTTGTTGGTGAGAATGCGGAGGCTATGACGTTGTCAATCGATGCGATCAAGACGGTGGCGGTGTTGGGCGCGGGGACGATGGGGAATGGGATTGCGCATGTGTTCGCGCGGGCGGGCTATCGCGTGATTTTGCGGGACGTGGAGGCGCGGTTTTTGGAGCGGGGGATCGAGACGATTGGGAAGAATTTGGATCGGGAGATCAAGAAGGGGAAGTTGGCGGAGGGTGAGAAGGCGGCGGTGCTGGGGCGGGTGCAGTGCGTTACCGACATGGCGGCGATTCGGGCTGCGGATTTTGTTGTGGAGGCGGTGCCGGAGAAGATCGAGATTAAGCGAGCGGTGTTGACGGAGGCGGATGGGATTTTGCGGCCGGAAGTGATTTTGGCTAGCAATACGTCTTCGATTGCGATGACGACTTTGGCGGCGTTGACGAAGCGGGCGGACCGGTTTGTGGGGATGCACTTCATGAATCCGGTGCCGGTGATGGTATTGGTGGAGGTGATTCGGGCGCTGCAGACCAGCGATGCGACGTTTTCGGCGACGATGGAGTTGGCGAAGAAGCTGGGGAAGACGCCGGTGGCGGTGAATGATGCGCCGGGGTTTGTGTCCAACCGCGTGCTGATGCCGCTGATTAATGAGGCGGTTTATTGCGTGATGGAAGGCGTGGCGACTCCTGAGGCGGTGGACGCGGTGATGAAGCTGGGGATGAATCATCCGATGGGGCCGCTGGAGTTGGCGGATTTTATTGGATTGGATGTGTGCGTGGATATCATGCATGTTTTGCATGAGGGGTTGGGGGATCCGAAGTATCGGGCTTGTCCGTTGTTGAAGAAATATGTGGCGGCGGGGTGGCTGGGGCGGAAGGCGGGGAGGGGATTTTATACGTATACGGCTTAATTGGTGCGGGAAGGTGCGGGTGTGTGCGGCGAGGCGGTGGGAAAAGCGGCAACCGAGCTGCCGCACTCCATAGGCGAATATAAGGCGAAAGATAGTGTTTGCTTTTTGTTCGCCTTGATGGTAATTTGCGGTTCGCGGTTTTCAACAGGTGCTAGATGTATTCGGCTGCGGGCCTGGCGATAAGTTGTCCGGAACATGCTAGGCTCGAAAGCGAGTTCATCGAGGCGCGCGATCGGATGCGGGGCTTGGTACGGCTCCGGAACTTATCGCAGGCCGAAGAGCGGCAGTTGGCGGTTCGAGTGGCGATGGCCATCGCGCGCTTGAAGGAGCATGTCGCCGAGCACGGTTGCGAACGCCAGGGCTGACCCCGTTTGGCTCTGAAGAAAAGAAGGCGTGACGGAATGATAATTGAAGTGTTACTATGCAGCTTCCGCTATGATTTCGGGCCACGGCTTCATTTTGGGTAGCTTGGGGCGCAGCATGCTGCGCCACTACAAGTTACAAGTGCAATGAAATTTCGTAATTTTCTCTACCGAGGTGTGAAATGACTGAAGAAAAAGAAAAACTTTTGGCAGCGGCGATATCGCAGATTGAAAAGGATCATGGCAAGGGCGCGATTATGCGTTTGGGGAGCAGGGACGTGTTGGTACCTGTGAGCGTGATTCCCAGCGGATGTTTGTCGATTGACGCGGCTTTGGGCGTCGGCGGCTTTCCGCGCGGGCGCGTGATTGAGATTTACGGGCCGGAGTCGGGCGGTAAGACGACTATGACGTTGCACGTGATTGCAGAGGCACAGAAGTTGGGTGGCCAGGCCGCGTTTATCGACGCGGAGCATGCGCTTGATCCGGTCTATGCGCGGAAGCTGGGCGTGGATGTGGACAATCTTTTGGTCTCGCAGCCGGATAATGGCGAGCAGGCTTTGGAGATTGCTGAGACGTTGATTCGTTCCGGCGGCGTGGACATTGTGGTCGTGGACTCGGTTGCGGCACTTGTGCCTAAGGCCGAACTCGAAGGCGATATGGGCGATCCGCAGATGGGTTTGCAGGCGCGGTTGATGTCGCAGGCGCTGCGGAAGCTCACGGCGATTGTGTCGAAGTCGAAGACTTGCCTGATTTTCATCAACCAGATCCGCGAAAAGATTGGCGTGATGTTCGGCAATCCGGAAACTACCACCGGCGGGCGGGCGCTGAAGTTTTACGCGTCGATGCGCATCGATATTCGCCGCATCCAGGCGATCAAGGAAGGCGACGTGGTGGTGGGTTCGCGCACGCGCGCCAAAGTTGTGAAGAATAAAGTGGCGGCGCCGTTCCGCGAAGCGGAGTTCGACATTGTTTATGGCGAAGGCATTTCGCGCGAGGGCGATTTGATCGATCTCGGCGTGGACAAAGGGATCGTCGAAAAGAGCGGCACGTGGCTCAGCTATGGCGGTGAGCGCATGGGCCAAGGCCGCGAAAACGCGCGCACGTTCTTGAAGGAAAATAAGGACATCCGAGACAAGCTGGAAAACGCTCTGCGCAAGAAGCTGGAGATCGCGATTCCTGGCGGTTCGAACGCGGCAGCGCCTGGTGCTAACGGCCACGCGCCAGCGACTGCTCATGGCGATAAGCCTCCCATGAAGGCAGCGGCAGCTGCGGGCACTTCGGGCGCGGCTGACGCTAACAAGGCCCGTCCGGCGCGGTAGGTCTCGACGCTAATTCGATATATGCACGTTGTTTACACCGAGGGGCACGATGTATCGTGCCCCTACATTTGAAGGCCGCTGCAGCAGCGGGCACTTCGGGCGCGGCTGACGCTAACAAAGTTCGTCCGACGCGTTAGGTCTCGGCGCTAATTCAATATATGCACGTTGTTTACACCGAGGGGCACGATGAATCGTGCCCCTACATTTTTGTTTTGTGGCGAGTTTGTTTGGTGGAGAGTTCGTTTGGTGGCGAGTCGGACGGATTTTTAGTGTCAGACTTGGAGGGCTTCGCGGCGTTGCCGCTGCAGACTGGGCGTTGGGCGCGGGCCATGTGCTAAGATTTTCGCGTGGCGCAACATAACGACGTCATTCGGGAATCGTTTACGACACAGGCCCAGGCTTTTGCGGCGAATCCTTGGGTTACCGATGAAGAGCGCATTCGGCGGCTGGTCGCCGCGGCGCGCCTGATCGGCAACGAGCGCGTATTGGATATCGCGACGGGTCCGGGATACATCGCGGAAGCTTTCGCTGGCGCTGCGCGAGAAGTCGTTGGCGTCGACCTGACGGATGCGATGCTGGCGATCGCCAAAGAACGCACGAGAGAACGCGGCGTTTCAAACGTTTCTTTCCGTGCCGCGGATGCAGAAAATCTTCCTTTCGAAAATGGGGCGTTCGACGTTGTGGTGTGCAGACTCGCGCTGCATCATCTTCTGAAGCCTTTGCAAGTGCTACGCGAGATGGTGCGTGTTTGCCGCGTTGGCGGCACGGTTGTGGTGGAAGACATTTATGCCAGCGAACATCCCGAGCGAGCGGCGTATCAAGACCGCTGGGAAATTCTTCGCGATCCTTCGCACGTGCGCACGCTGTCGCTCAGCGAACTGCTTTTGCTTTTTCGAGATGCAGGGGTGGAAACGGATGCAGTGACCACCGCGGAAGATTTGACTCCGGAAGTGGAGCGCTGGCTCGCGACCACAAAGGCGCCCCCAGAGCGCGCTGCCGAGGTGCGGCGCCTTCTGGAAGAAGACCGCTTGCACGATCTGAGCGGCACACGCCCGTTTCAAGATGCGACAGGGCGACTTTTCTTCCATGCGCGGACCGTGATCCTTACCGGACGCAGGGTCAGTTAAATAAGTCCGACTGTCCCGATGGTCAGGCGTTGATAACAAAGCACATACCGACGTACTGGTGCGGCTGAGCTATTGCGTACTATCCCTCCGAGTGCCTAGAATGTGTCTCAACGTGAGAGATGCTGTTTCTCTACGGAACAGGATGGGCGCAGCGCCAAGCTACTAAGTCGCATCAAATGAGTACGCTTGTGATTTGGCGATTTGGGTGCAATACCAGTGGGTGTTCGGGCGGCGCGGTGCTCCTCAGTTTTAACGATTTGGACAGCGGCCTGTGAATGCAGGTTGACCGTAAGTACAGGATGAGGTAAGTATTCGCCCCTGGGCATTTTCGGGGGAAGTCGCGGACCAAAGGCGGTTTAGTGAAGAAAGCAGCAAAATCAGTTCTCGCAATTCTGATGACGGCGCTGTTTGCCGCGCCAATTCCCGCTGCGCCGGGCGGTTCGACATCCAGCGCAAAGTCCCGCAAATATGCCTCGCGCTACCGCGGCGTTCCTACTTTCGCCGATTCCACCAGTGCTGACGTAACAACGTTCGATGACCCAGTTGTCCGCGCGGCGGTTGTCGAAGCTCTGGGGCGGTATAACGGATCTGTTGTCGCTGTCGATCCGAACACGGGCCGCATCCTCACGGTGGTAAATCAAAAGATTGCTTTTGGCGATGGCTACATTCCGTGCTCGACGATCAAGCCGACCATCGCGCTCGCTGCTCTTGAAGAAAATGTCATTACGCGGGACACCATGCTCAAGGTGAGCTATCGCAAGTACATGAATTTGACGGATGCGATGGCGCATTCGAACAACGTGTTTTTTGAGCAGCTTGGACTGCGCATGGGGTTTGATACGGTTTCGAAGTACGCGCGCCTTTTGGGCCTCGGCGAACTTGCCGGCTACAACTTGCCGGAAGAGCATCCCGGAGCATTCCCGAGTGCTCCGCCTGCACTTGGCGGCGTGGCGCGGATGTCCAGTTACGGCGAAGGAATTCAGATCACCCCGTTGCAGCTTGCCGCGCTTGCGGCGGCGTTTGCGAATGGCGGGACGCTCTACTATCTGCAATATCCGCGCACGCCGGAAGATGTGCAAAACTTTGCGCCGCGTATTAAGCGCGACTTGAATATTGGCTCGATTCTGCCGGAAATTCGCGAAGGCATGCTGGCCGCTGTTCTCTACGGCACCGGCAAGTCCAGCTTCGACCACGGCGGGGACGAAACTCCGCTAGGCAAGACGGGGACTTGCGACGATCACACTACGCCATCGCATATCGGCTGGTTCGTTACGTATGCGGATGAGGCTCACCCGAAGATTGCGCTGGCTGTTCTGCTTCGCGGAAATACGCGCACTGTAAAGGGACCGATGGCGGCCGTCGTTGCTGGCCGTATTTACCGCAAGTTGCGCGAGCAGAATTATTTCGCCGAGTCCACGGCCCGGGCTACGCCGAGCAACTCGCTCGTCTCCGGCAAGTAAGTCCGGCAAGTAAACGAAACACCAGCTTCAAATCAAGAGTGGTACGTGGCACGGAATGTTTCGAGGCACTTTTTTGCGGTGTCGAGTTCGGAGAACCTGCTGCCTTCCTGTTCGATGAGGTAGTACTCGACTCCTCCCACGCGTTCCGCTGCTTCGAAAATAGCCTTCCACTTTGCAACACCCTCGCCGAATAAAACCGTGTAACCCTTCCCGGCCTCCGGCGACCATTCTTTAAGATGAAGCGATCGAATGCGGCCGGGATTGGAGCGAATCCATGCTACCGGGTCGGAGCCGGCTTCGATACAGGTGCCCACGTCGAGCTGCAACATGACGGACGGTTTTGTGTTCTTTGCGATGATCTCCATGGGGCGGATACCCTCGACGGGGGTAAACTCGGTTTGATGATTGTGGTAGCCGGCTTTCAATCCTGACGGCTCCAGCTTTTCTGCGGCAGAGTTCAGCGACTCCGCGACAGTTTTCCATCCGTCGAGACCCGGCTTCTCATGGGAGCTGGCCATCACCACGTATTTGCAGCCGAGAATCAGATTCAGGTCGCGCGTGCGCGAGATTTTTTCCGCGCCCAAATACGAACTGTCGTTATGTGTCGAATAGCAATGGATGCCGAGGTCATCGAGGAGCTTGCGTACTTCTTTGGTTTGGCTCACGGTCCATTCGAAATAGGGAGAGTAAAATTCGACGCATTGATAGCCCATTTTAGCGACTGCGCTTACCGTGCCGGCCAGATCGTTCTTCAGCGCGTTGCGCACGGAATAGAGTTCGAGACCGACGGGGATCGGGGTTGCTCCTTGGGTTCGAAGAGCAAAAGGCAGCATTGCGGTGAAAGCCAGAAAATGACGGCGGGAGAAAGCTTTTGAAGTCATGGGTGCATCCTACTTGAGAAATAGCTTAATTTCATCAACGAGGTTAGAGGAACTGTTGCGCTTTGCCGAATGTGGAGTTGTGGTGGTCTTTTGGAAAAGCGGCAGCAGAGCTGCCGCGCTCCGGGAGGTTACGCGATTGGGCGCAGGGGTTGGATTCGCGTTTGACTGTGAGAGTGGTTTGATACAAAAGTGTTCGTGGTAATCTGCATTGCATCGCTTGCGGCTGGGCGTTTGGGCCGCTGCGCGGCAACGCGCAGCGAGTCGGCAGGTTTGGCAAGCTTGGCGAATGGCAGGGGGAAAGAGTGAATCGTCGCTTTGCGATTATGCTGGTTATTGTGCTGTGTTTTGGCGCTGGTGCGCTTACGTATGTATTTCGGTTGCGTCTGGCTGCCTTGGCTGAATTTGAGCATCAGGTGAAGCTTGGCCAGGAAGAGGCGGCCTTGATTCGCTCGCAACTTATTCTGCCGACGGAGAAGAGAGTTCTTGCGCGCGACAATTTTACTTCGGCGCTCGAAAAGTTCGGACTGAGCCATGCGGATGCGTCCAACGCCTCATCGGCGGCGCAACATGCGTTTAACCTGCGGCAAGTTCGCGCGGGAAATACGATCACGGTGGGACGATCCGTTGAAGGCGACTTGCGGGAGATCGACTACAAGATCGATCCGGACCGCATGTTGAAGATCGTGCCGGCGGATAGCGGCTTTACCGCTGAAGTAAAAGAGATTCCTTCAAAAACGGAAGTCACGGCGATTTCGGGGCAGCTAGACGATTCTCTTTTTAATGCCATCGAGCAAGCCGGCGAGTCACCTGAAATCGCGATGCGCCTCGCGCAAATCTTTGGTTACGACCTGGATTTCTATACCGACCCGCGCAAGGGAGACACCTTCCGCGTCTTGCTTGAGAAAAAGAAGTATGCCAATGGCAAGACGGCGGGCTACGGAAAGATTTTCGCGGCTGAGTACGATAACGGCGGGAAGAAATACCAGGCACTGCTTTTCCATGACGAATTTGGCCATGCCGCTTACTACACCGCCGACGGCAAGTCGCTGCAAAAGGCGTTCCTGCGCTCGCCGCTAAAATTTTCCGCGCCGGTCACTTCGCACTTCAGCGCGGCGCGTTACCATCCGATTCTGAAGACCGTTCGCCCTCACATGGGAACGGATTATGGCGCGCCTACCGGGACACCAGTACAGGCAATCGGAAGCGGCAAAGTTTTGTTTGCAGGGCTAAAGGGCGGCGAGGGGAATATGGTGCACATCGCCCATTCGAACGGCTACGAAACGATGTATCTGCATTTGTCGCGCATGTATGTACGCGCGGGCGAGCATGTTGAAATCGGGAAGACGATCGGCTTGGTTGGAAGCACAGGTCTTGCCACGGGACCGCATCTGGATTTTCGTATTTTGCAGAAGGGCCAGTACAAGAATTTCGAGAAGCTCGGTTTGCCGCCTTCCGATCCAGTCGCCAAGAAGGATCTGCCGGAATTTGCCGATGTTCGGGAGAGATGGCTCCCGCTCCTAAAGAAGCCTGAGTTGCTGCAAGCGGCTGTTCCTGCCGTTGCAGGACATTAAAGAACCTACTGGCCTGTCTTTCTGTACCTGCTTTTTAATATCTCTAATAGATGACGGGAAGTTTGGAGTAGTCGGCGGTCGCTTCGCTGGAGACGCGGAGAACCAGCAGGGTGCGGTCGTCGTGTGGGCTCAAGCCAGGCCCGCTGTGGTCGTCGGTCGCCGCGATTATTTTTTCCGAAAGCTCATTCGCGGAGATTTCAGGGCCTGTGCTCGCGAGCAACGCATGCAAGCGCGCCGAGCCGAACTCTTCCTCGCGAGCATTCTCCGACTCTAGAATTCCGTCGGAGGCAAATAGAACGATGTCGCCGGGTTGAAGATCGATGGTCGTTTCGTCGTATTCGCTGTCGGGGAAAAGACCCAGCGGAACGCCTTCGACGCGAATTTCTCGCGCGCTTCCTTCGCGAACCAGCAAAGGATAAGGCCCGCCCGCATTGGAGAGCGTAAGGCGGTGCGCGGCTGCATCGTAGATGGCGAAGAGCATGGCGATGAAGCGCGAATCGAGGCGCGCGCCGTGCATCCGGCGGTTGAGCATCTGCAGCATGCTCGCGGGATTACACGTGCTGCTGACCACAAGCTCGCGCAACGTTCCGATCGCAAGCGATCCATAGAGCGCCGCAGCGGTTCCTTTGCCGGATACATCCCCAAGAGCCATCGCCAACTTACCTTGGCCATAGGGAAGAAAATCGTAGAAGTCGCCACCGAGTTCGCGTGCGGGAACATACGCAGCCGCAAGATCAAGCCCCGGTATGCCGCGCGCGCCATGAGGAAGCAGTTGGCGTTGAATTTCGCGAGCGGTATTGAGGTCATCCTGGAGGCGGGCCTGATTCTCGCGGGCTTCTTCGTAGAGCCGCGCGTTTTCGAGCGCAACAGCGATGTAGGAGCCCAGCGTCGCGAGCATGCGCTCGTGTTGCTCGGTGAAAGCGTTCTTCTGGGGACTTTCGAGGTCGAGGACGCCGATCAGGCGATCCTGGAGCAGAAGTGGAATTACCAGCTCGGAACCTGTGGCTAAGCCAATCTCGCAGGTGACGTGGCGGGGGTCGATCGTGACGTCATTTACGCGTACGCTGCGGCGCTCGGCCGCGGCGGTGCCAGTGATGCCTTCGTTGAGCGCCATGCGGAGGCGCACGGGACGCGGATCCTCATAGCGGAAGGTGAAAACGCTCTCAAGATGCTGTGCAGCCTCGTTCCAGAGCATGACGCTAAAAGCGTGGTAGTCGACGAGACGTTTGACGCGCTGAGCGACACGGAAGAGCAGTTGTTCGCGATCGAGGATGGAGGTGAGTTCGCGGCTGACGTCATACAACAAGGCGAGGGTCTTGGCCTGCTCCGGGTAAGCGTTCAGAAAGCTCGGTGGGACGGGGTCCACGTCGCCAAGAATGCCGTAGGCTCCGAGTTGAGAGGTGTCTTCCATGGATGAATGAACCGCGCTGGCTGGTTTATTAGATGTAGCACAAACGAATCGGTTTCAGAAGCTGTTGATGTTTTCGGCTGCCGGGCAAGGCTTCTTGCTAGCTTTTGCTCGCGGATTCGCTTGACGGGGCCCGACCGCCTACTTAGGCTATTAGTGACGGAGGATTGGAGCTGTAATGAATCCTTCTCAGGGGCAGGCCGGGACTTCACGCCCGTGTGCATACTGCGGAAAGCCTGTGCCTGCGAGTATGACCCGCTGTCCTCACTGTCGCGAAGAGGTTTCCGAGGTTCGTTTGTCCTCGCGCGTTGGCAAGGATGGCCGCCGTGAAGTTCGTCGGGGGCTGATCTACATGCTCCTGGGCGCAGTGATTCATTATTTCGCCGGCGGCTATAGCGCGCTGACGCTCCCCTATCCCCTTAATCCCGTGGTCACTGTGTACTTGTCGCCAGTGGTTTTTCTGGGTGGATTGGGAATGTGTCTTTACGGGATTTATTTGCGGATGCGTTCCTGACGCGGAAGAATTCTCGAGCCTTAAAATATTTTACGGCGTCAAAGCGTTTCCTCTGAGATCCAATCCTTTAGCGAAGCTTCAGCAAAAACCAATAGATCGCGAGCTTGAACAATTCCAGCAGGTCCTCTTTTGCGGAGGAGAAGGCAGAGCTCTCCTCTGGCGGGAGCGGAGCGGCGAGGAACGCTAGTTTCAGCTTCGGGTGTAGCAAAGCGCGGCAACACATTCGAATTCGGCGCAGGTGCGAATCGCTGCTGACGATGAGAACGGAGCCGATGTGCGGGTGCTCGCTGAGCCATCTCGCGAGCGCATCAATCTCGGTTAAAGTGCCGAATCGGCGTGGGAGCACATGCTCCGTTCGTACGTGTTGCCCCTCAAAGAGCGCGAAGTAGTGGCGCTGCGGAGGTGGCAACTCTTGTGCCAGCTTCAGAAGATCCAATGGAACCGGCAGGGCCATTTTTGAGAAACGGCGGATTTCGAAACGGCCCACGCTGAACAGGATTCTTGGCGCGAAACACTGCCGGAAAATGTCTAGTGCGTATTCTTTGCGAAACACCTTCCCGGCTAGTACGAAAATAAGGTCGGCGCTGCGCGGGGCATCGGCGGGCGAGAGCCAGGCGTGGAGGCGGGGGAAGAACGGCACGGAATCGTTGGGAGTGTGCAAGCTTTATTCACAATAACTCAGTTCTTGAGCTTCGACGTGGATGAGTCTTGCGCGTCTCGAGGAAAAGCGGCAGCAGAGCTGCCGCACCCCAAATGGGCCTGTCCCAAAGGACAACGTGACCGATTGGGGGAGTACTCGCCCTCCAATCCCTCGCTACCCGCAGAACCGCGTGGCCTACTGATGAACGGGATCCATCCGGGTCTCGCAAGTTCGGCCTGAGAGAGTGATCGGAGGGCAAATGAAAAAGTTAATGTTCCTGGTGGCAGTGGCGATGGTAAGCGTTTCGTTTGGTGCGGCTAGAGCCGCGGCGCAAGGTCCGCAGGGATCTGGCGCGGGGTCAGCATCCTCGAGCAGTTCGAGCGGGACGCATTCGCTGAATCCCATCAAGTGGGTGAAGAAAGATCCGAAGTCGGCCAGCGATACGCTCGATGCCAAAGACGAGCAAGACAAAAGATTGACCGCCAACTTGCAGGGACAAGGCGTTCTGGCGGCGAATACCGACGCAAAAAGCGCCTGCGAAAATTTCAAAGCACTCGACGAGTGCGTGGCCGCACTGCACGCCAGCAAAAACGTGGGGCTGGATTTCAACTGCCTGAAGTCAAACCTGACGGGCGTGCAAACGAGCGCGGATATGTCCGCGTGCAAGGGCCCGGCTGGGGACAAGTCGATAAGCTTGAGCAAAGCGATCCACGCGATGAAGCCGGACGCTGATGCAAAGGCGGAGACGAAGACGGCGGAGAAGCAAGCCAAAGACGATTTGAAAGCCGCGGGAGCGTAGTTTCGCAGCTTTCGCGGACGATCACTCATTTCGGTTGAGAGTACCAGAGTGTGAAAAGGGCGGGTTCGCCGGAAATTACGGCCTCCGCCCTTTTCGCTTTGCAGGAGAAAAGATGCTTGCGGCTATTGACCGGGAGTGGCGGCCTTTGGCTTGGCGATTTCTTCCTGGACGTGCGCGGGTAGCGATTGAATCCGCTTGATGTAGGCGGCCATGGTCCATATTTCCTTGTCCGTATTCCACTTGCCGTTGGCAAACATGCCGGTTCTGCGGATGCCGTGTTTAATGACCCAAAAGATTTGCGCTTCGGTGTACTCGGTGCCGACTTGAGGTATTTGCGGGACCGGAGGGAACAGTCCGTCGTCGCCTTCCTTTTTGGGTTTTCCAGGCATGCCGTGGCAGCCGGCGCATCCATCGATATAGAGCTTCCCACCGGCGATGAGATTTTCGTCCGTGGGAGCAACCGGGTTTTGCATTTCCGGTGCTTCGCGGCGGACTGAGGCGTGGACGGCGGACGTCATTAAGAGGCTTTCCAACTGGGATGGAGGCAAGTCGGCGCGTGTTTCCGCCAGACCGAGGCCCAGATACGCAAAGGCTCCGATGGCTATAATTGCAATTGTGGCCAGGACTCCGAGAAGAAAGTATTTCACGTTTGTCTCCACGGGATCCTGAAGCCGGATTTCGACCTATCCGAATAGACGCGGCACCGCGCCGAAGCGCTTTTTCCTTGCGCGCCTCTTTACCGCGCCGCGTTCTTGCGGGGGAGCAGCCAATCTTAGGATGCGGCTGCTTTAGCCTTGTCGGCGCGAACGAGTGGGACGTCCACCAGGTGTTCCGCCAGGAACCACACTTGAAGTTCGTTGGTTCGGATTACGTTGGAGACCACTAGATCGTTGGTTCCGTCGTCTCCGGCATCGCTAGCCTGTTTGGCCATGGTGCGGGCTTCTTTCAGGATGAGCTCGTGAGCTTCGAGGAGGCGCGAGATCTGGACAGGCGCTTCCTCGCGCCCGCGTGGGGGCCGGGGGATCAGAGTCGTCTCAGCCACATCCGCCGCCATGGCGAGGCTGACGCCGCCGAGGACTTGAATGCGTTCGGCGATATCATCCACGAGTTCGTCCTGTTCGCCATGATGTTTGTCAAAGAGCAAATGCAGTTGGTAAAACGTGGCGCCCGATACCTGCCAATGATGTTTTTTGTACATGTCGCGCAGCGTCATAGTATCCGCGAGAAGCTGGTTGAGGTTTTCGGTGCTACCGGCGCAGACTTTCTCGTCGAGAGCGATCGGCAGCTTGGCGATTTTACCGTAAGGCTGGATTTCGGGGGCGTGCTGGTGTTGAATCGGGCGAGCGTGGCGCGTGCCTTCTTCGAGCTGACTGTAGGAAGGTTCGCGCTTGTTATTTTTGGGGCTCATGAGTCTATCTCCTAACGTAGGTCGGAATTGCTGGAATCCCGGGACCCAATCATACGCTTTTTGGGCTACCGGTATGATGCGGGCGGCGGAGGGCTGGGTGCAGAAAACGATGTGGGGGCTGGAGACTTGCGGGAAGAGGTAGGCGAAGCGCGACGGTTGCCCGGTCACAGGGGTGTGCGTTTATTTCCGGGAAGGGCTAAGCAAGGCATTGTGAGCCGGTCGAGCTTGAGGATCGTTGGTTGCCAAGGTGGGCGCAATGAATTGCGCCCCTACAAGAGTCGCATGAGCTAGTTGGGCGTTAGCATTAATTGAAGGGCTATTTCACTTCCCAGGTGTCGCCTGCGCGAAGGAGTTTGGTTAGATCGCCAGGACCGCGCTTTGCTATGACGTCTTTAATCTGCTGGTTGATGACGTCTTCATAGCGGGGGAGATCGTCCCAGTCGCGAAGGACGCCGATGGGCGTGGGGAAGCCGGGACGCTGCTCCATATGGGAAAGCATGAACGCGTAGAACGGGCGCGGATGATGCGCGTCGTGGATGACCATGTCCGACTCGGTGATGCCGTTGCCAAGTTGCACGACTTCAATGTCGCCGTCGGGCTTGTGGCGAATGCCTTTGTCGCGGTTCTTGCCGAAGACAAGAGGCTTGCCATGTTCGAGTTGGATGATGTTCTCGCTGCGCGCGTCGCGCTCGGTGAGGTTGAACCATGCGCCATCGTTGAAGATGTTGCAGTTTTGCAAGATCTCGACGAATGCCGAGCCTTTATGTGCGGCGGCATGTTTCAACGTCTCTTTGAGGTGCTGCTGGAAAACGTCCACGGATCGCGCGACAAAAGTAGCCTCAGCGCCGATGGCAAGCGAAATTGGATTGAACGGGCGGTCGAGCGAACCGAACGGTGTTGATTTCGCTTTCTTGCCGATTTCAGATGTCGGCGAATACTGGCCCTTGGTCAGGCCGTAGATGCGGTTGTTAAAGAGCAAAACTTTCAGGCCCACGTTGCGGCGCAACATGTGAATCGTGTGATTGCCGCCGATGGAAAGCGCATCGCCATCGCCCGTCGCGACCCAAACTTCCAGGTCGGGGCGAATCGCCTTGATACCCGTGGCAACCGCGGGTGCACGCCCGTGAATCGTGTGAAAGCCAAACGTGTTCATGTAATACGGAAAACGGCTGGAGCAGCCGATTCCGGAGACCACCACGAAATTCTCGCGCTTGATACCTAGGTCCGGAAAAACGGACTGAACCGCGGAAAGAATCGCGTAGTCGCCGCAGCCGGGGCACCAGCGAACTTCCTGGTCGGTCTGGAAATCTTTCTTGGTGAGAGGCGTGATGGGTGGCAGCGTGGCAGTGCTCATCGGGAATTCTCCCCAAGAATCTCTTCAATCTTTTGCTCGATCTCGATTTGTTTGAAGGGCCGGCCCTGAATTTTGTTGAGGCCGATGGCGTCCACCAGATATTTGGCGCGCAGCACCCAAAGAAGCTGGCCCATGTTCAGCTCGGGCACAAGGACCGTCTTGTAGCGCTGCATCACTTCGCCAAGATTCGCGGGCAGCGGATTGAGATAGCGCAAGTGAACGTGGCCAATCTTGCGGCCCTGTTCGCGCTGCGCCTTCAACGCAGCCGTGATGGCGCCGTGCGTTGATCCCCACGCAACAATCAGAAGATCGCCTTCCGCGTCGCCGGCTGGGACGATATCCGGAATCTCCTGCACGATGCCCGCAACTTTCGCGGCGCGGATGCGCACCATATTTTCGTGATTGAGTGGCTCGTAATTAATGTTGCCGGTGACGTCCTGCTTTTCGAGGCCGCCGACGCGATGCTCGAGCCCAGGCGTGCCGGGAACCGCCCAGGGACGCGCGAGCGTTTGCGGATCGCGCTTGTAAGGGAGATAGCCGTTCGGCCCGTTGGCTTCCGTTGCAAACTTCACCGGGAATGCCGGGATGTCATCGACGTTGGGAATCTTCCACGGCTCGGCGCCGTTGGCAAGATAGCCGTCCGAAAGAATGATGACAGGAATCATATATTTAACAGCGATGCGGCTAGCTTCGAGCGCCGCCCAGAAACAATCGCTCGGCGTTGCAGCGGCAATGATGGGAATCGGGGCTTCGGAGTTGCGCCCAAAGAGGGCTTGCAAGAGATCGGCTTGCTCGGTCTTCGTCGGCAATCCCGTGGAAGGGCCGCCGCGTTGAATATCGCAAATGACCAGCGGGATTTCGACGGCTACGGCGAGACCGAGCGCTTCCGTTTTCAGCGCCATGCCGGGGCCGGAAGTGGTGGTGATAGCCAGAGCGCCTGCGTAGGCTGCGCCGATCGCGCTGGTGATGGCGGCGATTTCGTCTTCGGCTTGAAAGGTCATGACGCCGAAGTCTTTGTATTGCGAAAGCTCGTGAAGAATGTCCGACGCAGGCGTAATGGGATAGCTGCCCTGGAAAAGTGGCAAACCTGATTTTTGCGACGCGGTGACAAAGCCCAGTGCGAGCGCCTGGTTTCCGCTCAAGTTGCGATAGAAGCCAGGAGCAAGCTGCGCCGGCGGAATTTCGTAGCTGATCTGGAAAGCTTCAGTCGCTTCGCAATACGAGTAGCCGGCTTTCATCGCGAGCTTGTTGGCTTCGACGAGAAGCGGCTTGTTCTTGAATTTGGCGTCAATCCAGCGAACCGTCGGTTCCATCGAGCGGTTGTAGAGCCAGTAGCACATGCCGAGGGCGAAAAAGTTTTTGCAGCGGCTGATGGACTTCGCGTCGATACCGAGATGTTCGAGAGCTACTTTTGTAAGGCGCTCCAGCTCCACGGAAAAGAGCCGGTATTTGTCGAGCGAATGATCTTCAAGCGGATTCGTCTTCGACTGCGCTTTGCGAAGATCGTTTTCCGTGAACGCGTCGGAATTGACGATCAGGATCCCGTTGGCCTTGAGGTCCGCGATATTCATCTTCAGCGCGGCCGGATTCATGGCGATCAACACATCGACGCTGTCGCCGGGCGTGTATACGTCGCTCGAAGAAAAATGCAACTGGTAGCCGCTGACGCCGGGTAGCGTGCCTGCGGGAGCGCGAATCTCCGCGGGAAAATCGGGAAAGGTGGCGATGTCGTTGCCATAGAGAGCGACGGTATTGGTGAACTGGCTTCCGGTAATCTGCATGCCGTCGCCGGAGTCGCCGGCGAAGCGGATGACGGCGCGATCAATCACTTCCTTCTTGTGTTTTACCGGCGGCGTTTCAATCAAAGTTGACATAGTGACCAAGGCTCCGCTGTGACTAGACTCCCAAACGAAATTCCCAAGGGAGTGAAGCTTAAATTGTTAGATGGGCGGCGCGATAAGCAGGTTGGATGCTCTAGCCGACCCCCGAACCCGACAGCAAGAGAATACCATACCGGCCCCCATGAGGAAGGAAGAGTGACCGCCGCGCAAGAATGTGTCGTGATGGAAAAGATGGCGGGTAATGCGGCGAGTTCGCCGACAGAAAAGCAATCTCAATCTTTGGCAGCCGATGCGGCTTCCAGAAAGCGCGAGCGGTAAAAAAGCAAGAGAGCAATGATGGCCGCGCCGACGCACACGCCAAAAATCAGGAACGTATGGATCAAGGATCCGGTCAAAAAGGGATTGCCTCCTGGGAACGCGGGATTTGCGGCGTCCGCACGCTGCATCGCTTCTTGCATCGCCGCTAGAAAACGAGGATTCAGAACAGACAGAATGCCGTTTACAAGAAGGACGAGTTGAAGCACGAGAACAGTATCCAGCGCCCAAGCCTTGAGCTTGAGTATCCCGACGGCTCCGATGCCGAACACGAGGCCCATCATCCCCAGGAAAGCCTTGGCCGAAATGCCGCTGAAGAAGTGCCCAAAGAAGAAGAAAGGCATCTCGCCCGTCATTGGGAAAAGCATGAAGAGGACCATGCAGACGGATGAGAAAATCAAAAAGCCCGCGAAAATCATGAGGGGAAGTGGGCAAGCTGCTTTCGGAGAAGTGGCCAGAGGGATTCTCGGCTCTGGCGAGGGGAACCCGGAGGCATCCACTGCAGGTGGATATCCGGCCAAAGCGGTGGACGTTGTAAAAGCTGCCGCGACGCGTGGACGAGTGAAGAGGACTAGCCACCAAATGCCAATACCGAGCGGTATCCCGTAGAAGAGAACCATGAAAACTTTCAGGAACCCCATAAAGGGCCCAGTTGCAGCACCAGGGGGCAGGGTGGAGGGGAGGGAATTAAAGACAATGAGAATGATAGGAATGGAGATCGCCGAAAACACAGCCATAAGGCCGCCCCAGACAATCATCGAGATCCGAGCCCAATTGCGTCGCCGCAGGACGCCGATGCCCACAAAGAAGCCAAAGACAGCAACGGCTAGTCCGAATAGCCAAAACACTTCTACAATCGCCCGGGTGCCAGGGGGCATGCCTGGCGCTCCTTCCGACGTTTGCAGACCGGGCGCTACCAGCATGGAAACCTCAACCAACACGCCGAGCAATGCACCCAGAGCGCTGAAAATGATGGCGATGACACCGGCGGCAGTTACGGCGGGGAGGGATTCTTTTTTGGCAAGCGGGTCCATTTGCAGGCCATCCTCGCAAGCAGAAGGAAAATCTGTCTGCGGCTCGTATGTATATCATTTCCAGAAGTGCAGTCATAGAGAAGGGAAAGTAACGCGAAGACAACTTGGTGCTTGACGTTCGCTTTCTTTTCGCCTAAAGTTGAGATGCTTAAAAAGTTTTTGTGGAGGCGAGCGATGGCCCTGACAAAACGCCAAAAAGAAGTCCTGGATTACCTGGTCTCTTTTGACAACAAGCACGGGTACGCCCCCAGCTTTGAGGAGATTGGCAAGGGGCTGAAGCTGACTTCGCTCGCTACTGTCCACAAGCACATCACCACGCTCGAGAAAAAAGGGTTTATCCGCCGCGGCTACAATCAGAGCCGGTCGATCGAAATTCTGCAGTTGCCGAAGCCGGTGAAAGAGCAGATCAGCGACAGAAGGATTCAGGAGCTGCCACTGGTGGGCCGCATCGCCGCAGGCCGTCCGCTCGAAGCAGTGGAAGAACGCGAAACGATTTCGCTTGGCGATTTTGCGCGTGGCGGCAACTCCTTCGTGCTGCAGGTGAAAGGCAGCTCCATGATTGAAGATCACATCATGGATGGCGATTATGTGGTCTGCGAGCAGACCCAGGTGGCCAACGCGGGCGACATCGTTGTGGCGTTGATTGGTGGCGAGGAAGCCACCCTCAAGAGATTTTATCGCGAAGGCGCTGGCAAGGTCCGCCTTCAGCCCGCGAACTCAGAAATGGCTCCAATTATGGTCGCCGCGAATGATGTAAAGATTCAGGGGCGCGTGATCGGTGTGCTGCGAAAATACTGAACTTCGGGTGGCGAGCCGCCCTTTCGCTGATTGAGGTACCTCTTTCACCCCGCTGCTATCACTGGATTTGTTCCCGACTCTTTAATTTCAGCTATGGCCGAATCCTCGTCACAGGACTGTTTTAGCCGGCCTGATCCAAGCACCCGTTACAATTTCCAGATATTATGTAGATTACCTGTAGCCTCCTAGAGAGGCACAGCGTCAAAGGTACGAGGCAGGGCGTGCTTCCAATGCCGCTGCCAGGGGAACCATCAAACTTGTCGACCAAAAGCCCAAACATACTGATTGTCGAGCTCGACGAAACACTCCGCGATCAGCTTCAGGCCGCGCTGCGCTCTGCAGGCTATGAAGTTTCCTCCGCACCTTCTCAAGAAGAAGGCTTTCGCCTCGTCCAGACCGGCAAGGTCGACGTGTTTCTGCTCTCCGCGGACCTGGCGGACGTTCTCTGTTGCAATTCTCTCGCGGAAATCAAAGGCCTGGGATCTACCGCCAACACCCGGGTGATTCTGTTCGCGAGCGGCGGCGGTGCCGTGCGGGCTCGAGCGTTGGATTTGGGTGCCGATGATGTGATGTCGCCTCCCTGGGAGCCCGCTGAACTTCTGGCACGAGTGCGCGTGCAATTGCGCGAGAAGCGTGCCTTCGAAGAATTGCAGCAGAAGTCGCGCATCGCGGAAGAAGGCCAGGAAATCGCGCACAATGCGTTTCAAGCGCTTGCAGTAACGGAAAAGATGACGCGCGACGCGTTCTCACTTGGGCGAGCTTTGAAAATCGGGGTTGCCGCCCTGCTGACGGTTGCCGCCGTCATCTCCATTATTTTTCTGCTCTTCACACGGCGAGCGGACAAGGAAAACCGGCGAGCCTATTCCGTGCTTGCGCAGCTCGAGCACGGCGTACACACGGAAGAAGCCCTGGTGGCGGAAGCCAATAAAGCTCGCGAAGAGCTGCAGCAATCGGACATCACCGAGCAGAAACTTCAGCTCCAGAAACAGACGGACGATCTTCGGCAGAAGCTTTCCGCAGCCGACGCCAGGGATGTCTCCGGGCTGCGCAAACAGTTGGATGAGACGACGAGCCGCCTGAAGAAAGTGGAAACGCAATCCGATGCCGCTGAAGGCGTCATTCGCGCCAACGCTCCCAGCGTATGCTTATTGCACGTCTCGGTTTCCTTTCTAGATCAGGCCTCGCATCGCCCTCTGCGTTATGGCGCAATCAATCCCGACGGCCAGCCGCTTAAAGACAGCGACGGCAACGTGGTCTACAGTCTTGATGGACGCGCCCCTGAAGTTCGCGAGGATTTCTTCGGAACCGGCTTTATCGTCGGCGCGAATGAAATTCTCACCAACCATCATGTCGCGCAACCTTGGTGGAAGAATGAAGAGATGGGCGCCGCTTTACAACAGGGCTTGCAGCCTGCCATCGCGGAAATGACCGCTTATTTTCCCGAGGCCTCGGCTGGCATTCCCTTGAACATCGCGCAGATTTCGGAGGAAGCTGATCTCGCCGTTCTCCGCGGCGACCTTTCCTCGCTGAAACGCCCTGTTCTAAAACTCGATGGGCGCAAAGAAGCCGCCGTCAGCGGCCAGCCGCTCATTTCGCTTGGGTACGCAACGGGAATTAGCGCCATCATGGCACGCGCGGGAGAAGATACTGTAAAAGACATCGTCAGGATAAGCGGCGGCGACCCGAAAAAAATAGTGGACGAGCTCGAGCAACGCAAGCTGATCCGTCCGCTGGTGACGCAGGGACACATCGGCGACGTACTGACGGATAAAATTGTTTACGATGCGCAAACCACTTCCGGGGGCTCCGGCGGACCGCTGATTAATCGCGACGGCCAGGTGATTGGCGTGACGTTTGCTGTCGTTCGCGGCTTCGGTGGCTCCAACTTTGGTGTTCCTATTCGGTATGCACAGCCGCTGCTCAAGCCTTAGGGTGACTTACGTTCATGGCGAGAAAAATGAGAATCGGAGCCTAGTGCCTGCGCCTGTTTCGCCACCGAGGAAGCACAGGAAGATTCGAGCTCTCCGCGCGGTTATCGTTTGCATACTCTTGTTCGCACTGGTCTGGCCAAGCCCATCCACGGCATACGCCGTGCTTGCTCACGAAGCCATCATTGACGCGGCCTGGGAAACGCACATCAAGCCGCTCCTGCTCGCTCGCTTTCCTGGTTCGACCGAAGAACAGTTGAGCGAAGCCCAAGCTTATGCGTACGGTGGCTCGATCATTCAGGACATGGGCTATTACCCGTATGGAAGCCATTTCTTCAGCGACCTGACGCATTACGTGCGCAGCGGGGATTTTGTGCAAGCGTTGCTTCGCGATGCGCAAGACCTGGACGAATACGCATTTGCCGTTGGCGCCATGGCGCACTATGCGGCGGACAACGACGGCCATCGCTTGGCTACAAATCGCGCCGTGCCTCTTCTCTATCCGAAACTTAAAAAAAAGTATGGCGACATCGTTTGGTACGAACAAGACCCGCTCGCTCACACCAAAACGGAGTTTGGTTTCGACGTTCTCGAAGTCGCGCACGAAAGCTACGCGCCGGACGGTTATCACGATCTGATCGGGTTTGAAGTCTCGCAAGATCTGCTGGATCGAGCGTTCATGCAAACCTATGGAATAGAGCTGAAGGACATCATCAAGGACGAGGATAAAGCGCTGAACTCCTATCGTCATGCTGTCAGCAAAACGATTCCGATGGCTACAAAGGTCGCCTGGAGCCTCAAAAAAGACGACATCCAGGCCGACTTGCCGGGGATCACCAAGAAAAAGTTTCGTTACAATATTTCGAAATCAAACTATGAGCGAGAGTGGGGCAAGAATTATCAGCAGCCGACGGCTTGGGAGAAATTTCTCGCGTTCCTCTACAAGCTGCTTCCTAAGGTCGGCCCGCTTAGGGTGCTTCAGTTCAAGACGCCGACGCCGGAAGCGCAGCACATGTTCCGAGATAGCTTCAATGCCACGATGGACCGATACCGCGGGATGATCGCGGACCTGGGAAGCGGCCATCTCGCGTTGCCGAACGACAATTTTGACGTGGGCGAAGCCACCGGGCCAGGCAAATACGCGATGAATGACAATGCGCACGCAGAGCTTTTGGGCAAGCTCGCCGACCGAAAGTTTGCCGGCGTTTCACCCGAGCTGCGCGACGAGTTGCTGCACTTTTATTCCGAGCCCGACGCTCCCTATGCCACCAAGCGTGACGCCAAAGCTTGGGCCGTCGTGCAATCGGAGCTGACCGAACTGAAGAGTGCCGCGCCATCCGTGGCAGTAGTCGGCGCCCCAAGCGTCCCGTAATTTCATTTCAGCCATTCTGTTAGTGAGCATTTCGGGCACGACTTCCCAACGCGTCGGGTCGTTCGGATTCAATTTGATTGTCGCTTGCATCGAAAAAAGTGCTCCAGTTGGGCTATGTCCGCGTGAAACAATATCCAGTTTCGCGTACCCTACTTATCGGCTCAGGGATGAAGAAGAACAAACCAATACGAAAGTTGCTCGCTGCCAATCGCAGCGAAATCGCCATTCGGATTTTCCGTGCGGCAAACGAGCTTGGTCTGCGCACCGTCGGAATCTATTCGCAGGAAGACCGCCTGGCATTGCATCGGTTCAAGGCAGATGAGGCGTATCAAGTCGGCGCGGGCAAGGGTCCTGTGGTGGCGTACCTCGACATCGCGGGCATCGTCGCGCTGGCCAAGGAAAAAGGCGTTGACGCCATTCATCCAGGCTACGGATTCTTGTCCGAGAATCCAGCGTTTGCGCGGGCCTGCGAAAAGGCCGGGATTGTCTTCATCGGCCCTACGCCGGAATTGCTCGAACTTCTGGGTGACAAAACGGCCGCGCGACGTCTGGCGGATTCCGCTGGTGTGCCGGTGCTACCTGGAACGGAGGAGTCGATCAGTTCCGCAGGCGAAGCGCGGAAATTCGCTGCCTCGATCGGCTATCCGGTCATCGTAAAAGCCGCGATGGGCGGCGGCGGGCGGGGCATGCGCGTAGTGCGCAGCGAGGCGGAGCTAGATCAGCGTCTCGAAGAAGCGCAGGGAGAAGCAAAATCGGCGTTCGGGGACGCGAGCGTCTTTCTGGAAAAATATTTGCCACGCGCGCGGCATCTTGAGGTCCAGATTCTCGCCGACAATCACGGCAATCTTTTGCACCTCTATGAGCGCGATTGCTCCGTGCAGCGGCGTCACCAGAAAGTGGTCGAAGTGGCGCCCGCCGCGAATTTGCCGGCTGCCATTCGCGCGGAATTGTGTGATGCCGCGGTTCGGCTGGCGCGCAAGGCCAACTACCGCAACGCTGGGACCGTCGAGTTTCTCTACGACGTCGACGCGCACAAATGGTATTTCATCGAAGTGAATCCTCGCATTCAGGTGGAGCACACCGTCACGGAAATGGTGACGGGCATCGATTTGGTGCGTTCGCAAATTCTCGTGGCGCAGGGTCACAAGCTGCACGAAGAACCGCTTGCGCTTCCGGAACAAGCGAACGTGCCGCTGTATGGCGCGGCGCTCCAGTGCCGTGTCACCACCGAAGATCCGGAAAAGAATTTCGCGCCGGATTACGGCAAGCTCACGACGTACAGGTCCCCGGCTGGATTTGGAATTCGGCTCGACGGCGGCACGGCGTACGCTGGCGCTGTCCTTGCGGCTTACTACGATTCTCTGCTCGTAAAAGTGACAGCGTGGGGAACAAAGCTTCCGGAAGCTTGCCAGCGTATGGATCGCGCGCTGCGCGAGTTTCGCATTCGCGGCGTCAAGACGAACATTCCGTTCCTCGAAAACGTCGTGAATCATCCGCGTTTCCGGGCTGGGGAAGTCACCACATCTTTCCTTGATGAGTCGCCTGAGTTGTTTCGTCTGCAAAGCCGCGGTGACCGGGCGACAAAACTGCTTTCCTATCTCGGGGACGTGATTCTCAATGGCAATCCCGAAGTTAAAGGCAAAGCGGTCCCTAAAACATTCGAACAGCCGGTGCTGCCGCGCGTGCCCGGCGTCGAACCGCCGCCTGGAACGCGCCAACTGTTGCAGAAACTAGGCCCCAGGAAATTTGCCGCGTGGGCAAAAAAAGAAAAGCGCCTGCTTATTACGGACACGACGTTTCGCGACGCTCACCAATCGCTGATGGCCACCCGTGTCCGCACGCACGATCTGCTCGCTACTGCCAGCGCCGTCGCGCAACGCCTCCCGAATCTTTTCAGCGTCGAAATGTGGGGCGGCGCAACGTTCGACACCGCGATGCGTTTTCTTCACGAAGACCCGTGGCAGCGGCTGCGCGATTTGCGCAAACGCATTCCCAATATTTGTTTTCAGATGCTTCTTCGCGGCGCGAACGCGGTCGGCTACACCTCGTACCCAGACAACGTGATCGTCGAGTTCGTTCGCGAATCCCACGCCCAGGGCATCGACATATTCCGCATCTTCGATTCCCTCAACTCCATCGAAAACATGCGCGTCTCGATCGACGCAGTGCTCGAAACGGGCGCTGTCTGCGAGCCTGCCATCTGCTACACGGGAGACATTTTCGATACATCGCGGCCGAAGTATTCGCTGAAGTATTACGTCTCAATGGCTAAACAGCTAGAAAAACTCGGCGCGCATTTTCTCGCGATCAAGGACATGGCAGGACTGTGCAAGCCTTACGCGGCGTACGAACTAGTGAAAACCCTCCGCGAAGAAATCGCTATCCCTGTCCACTTTCACACGCACGACACGAGCGGCATAAATTCCGCCTCGGTCCTCAAAGCCGCTGACGCGGGCGCTGATGTTGTCGATGCCGCAATCGCCGCGATGAGCGGGGGCACCAGCCAGCCCAATCTCAATTCCATCGTCGAAGCACTTCGCCATACGCCGCGCGACACAAATCTCGACATTGAAGCGCTCAACGAGTGCTCTGACTATTGGGAAACTGTGCGCACCTACTATTTGCCTTTCGATTCCGGCCCAAAAGCCGGCTCCGCCCGCCTCTATCAACATGAAATCCCCGGCGGCCAGTACACCAATCTCCGCGAACAAGCCGCCGCCATGGGGTTGGGTCACCGCTGGCGCGAAGTCGAAAAAATGTACGCCGAAGTGAACCAACTTTTCGGAGACATCGTAAAAGTCACGCCGTCCAGCAAAGTCGTTGGCGACATGACGCTGTTTCTCATGGCCAACGAGCTGCAGCCAGCCGATGTGCTCAAGCTCGACGAGAAGCACGATCTTTCTCTACCGAATTCGGTCGTCGAAATGTTCTCTGGTGTCCTCGGCGTTCCACCCGGCGGATGGCCGCGCAAACTGCAAAAAATAATCCTCCGCGGAGCCGCCCCGCTCAAAGGCCGCCCAGGCGAGAGCTTGGAAGCCGTGGATTTTGCCGAAGCGTCTGCTACTCTCCAGAAAAAATTAGGTCATGCGGTGCGGCCTGACGACCTCTTGAGCTATCTTCTCTATCCGGATGTGTTCGCGAAGTACGACAAGTTCCGCCAGACGTACGCGGATGTCAGCGTTCTTCCAACGCCCGCGTTTTATTACGGCCTCGCTTCAGGCGAAGAAATCACCATTGAAATCGAGCCGGGAAAAACGCTCATCCTGAAATTTCTGACGGCGAGCGATCCGCATCCCGATGGAACGCGCACGCTCTTTTTTGAATTAAACGGCCAGCCGCGCGAAGTCAATGTGCGAGATCTTGCGTTGCGTGTCGTTGAGCGCGCGCACCCGAAAGCTGACCCTGCTGATCCTGGCCAGGTCGCGGCACCAACGGCGGGAGTCATCAGCGGGATCGCCGTGCAAGCCAATCACCCAGTCGAACGGGGAGCCAAACTCTTGACCCTGGAAGCCATGAAAATGCAATCGAACATCTACGCGCCCATATCCGGCCGCATTACGAAGCTTCTCGTCACGCCAGGACAGCACGTCGAAGCCAAAGATCTTCTGGTGACAATCGCCCCGTGAACGGCCCCAATCTCCGCAAGGTCGAAGGTTTTCGTTCGCGCTTCCTCAGAAACCAGCGCGACCTCATCATTTATCTCCCGCCCGGGTACGACGATCAACCCGGCCGCTACTTTCCCGTCCTTTATCTTCAGGACGGGCAGAATCTTTTCGATGGCGCAACCTCTTTCATCCCCGGCATGGACTGGCACGTCGGCCAGACGGCCGACCAATCCATCTGTAACGGCTCTGTGGAACCGCTCATCATCGTCGGTATGTACAACACGAAGGCCCGCATTCGTGAGTACACGCCCACGCACGTTCCCAGACTTGGCGGTGGCCGCGCGGATCGTTACGCAAAATTTTTGATCGAAGAAGTAAAGCCGTTCGTCGAACGCGAGTACCGCACTATTTCCGGCCCTGAAAAAACAGGGATTGGCGGTTCTTCGCTCGGCGGCCTCGTTTCTCTCTATCTCGGTCTCCGGCTTCCAGAGGTTTTTGGAAAGATAGCCGCGCTTTCGCCTTCCGTCTGGTGGAACCAGCATGTGATGCATCGGTTCGCGGAAGCGGCAAATGTGTATCCACGCCCCAGCATCTGGCTGGATATCGGCACGCGTGAAGGGCCGCGGATCGTGCAGGACGTTGAACAATTTCGCGATGTGCTGTTGCAAAAAGGATGGCAGATCGACAGAGACCTGCACTACCAGCGCGTCGAAGGGGCTGAGCACAATGAGGCCGCCTGGGCCCAGCGGGTCGGTCCATTTCTTCAATTCTTGTATCCGGTCCGCTAGACCGAAGTATAATCCGCACCTGTCGCGCGCCGTTTATAAACGCCCCCGTAAAGGCCGCGCGGTATTCAGAGGTCATCGATGCCAGAGAGCCGTCCTCTCACCATCCTCTGTGTCAGCTCCTACGAAAAGGGTCAGGAATTCCTGCGTACCTGCAAAGCGATCGGCTGCCGCGTTCTCCTTCTGACGGTCGAAAAACTTCGCGATGCGGATTGGCCCCGCGAATCTATCGACGAAATGTTCTTCATGCCGGAAGAGCTTCCGACTCAACAGCTCATCAACGCCGTAAGCTTCGCCGCCAGATCGCAGCCCATCGACCGCATCGTGGCCCTTGACGAATTCGACATGGAAAATGTCTCGGCTCTCCGCGAGCACATGCGTATTCCCGGCATGGGTTTGACTACCATTCGCTACTTTCGCGACAAACTCGCCATGCGCGCCCGCGCAAAAGAGACAGGCATCGCTGTTCCGGACTTCGTTCCCGTACTTAATTACGATGCTCTGCGCGAGTTCATGGCCCGCGTCCCTGCACCGTGGCTGCTCAAGCCGCGGTCGCAAGCCTCCGGCATCGGTATGAAAAAGATTCACGAATCCGCCGAGCTATGGCCCTGGCTCGATCAGCTCGGGGACGCGCAGTCCACATACTTGCTCGAACAATTTATTCCAGGGAGCGTCTACCACGTTGACAGCGTGGCCTCCGAGCGTGAAGTTGTTTTCGCCGAAGTCCACGCCTACGGCGCTCCTCCGCTCGAAACGTCGCATCAAGGCGGCGTTTTCACTACGCGCACTCTTCCGCGCGATTCCGCCGAAGTGGAAACTCTGCTCGAAATGAATCGCAGAGTCCTGGATGAGTTGGGCTTCTTGCGCGGCGTCACCCACGCCGAATTCCTGAGGGCACACTCCGACGGAAAGTTCTATTTCCTGGAAGTCGCGGCACGCGTCGGAGGCGCCTATATTTCCGATGTCATCGAAGCCGCCACTGGAATTAATCTTTGGCGCGAATGGGCACGGCTCGAAGTGGGAGCAGGGAAGCAGCCTTATCAACTTCCGCCCACCAGCCATGATTACGCAGGCGTACTCGTTTCGCTTGCTCGCCAGGAGCGTCCTGACACTTCCGCCTACAACGACCCCGAAATCGTCTATCGCATCACCAAATACCATCACGCTGGTTTTGTCCTAAAATCTCCCAAGCCTGAACGCATTGAAGAACTTTTAGACTCGTATTCAAAACGATTTCAAGCTGATTTTCTGGCCACACAGCCAGTCCCGGAGAGGCCAAGCTCCTAGCGCGCAGAGTCCTCATACGGGCACGGCATGTTTACCCTGAGCCTCGAAGGGCCGTGCGCCTACTCGTGAATTGGTCGCGCCATCCATCCTTTTCATGTTTCCTCGATCCCCAGGTCCCCCGTGCACCGTCATCAAAAATTTACCCAACCCTAACCGCGAACACTGGACGAACGGACTGTCCTAAAGTCTAGTTACTCTCACGAACGGCCATGGAAGACTGCATTTGCCGTGCGCCATACTGAGGAATACAGTTTGCAATACCCCAAGCGACTTTCCGTGCGGGGTGGTGCTATCCCTTTGGGAGGGACCGATGTGGGGTAATAAGAAACCGGACACGCCGCAAAGCGCGCAACCGGAGCAAAAAAATTTTCCATCGAATCAGCCGCCGAAGTCCGCTCCGGCGACTTGGGAGGATAAACCCGCAATGAGTACAGATGCTATGCGTCCACTGGGTGCAACCGCGGACCGCGCGACCGCGCGGCTCGGGGCCAGCCTGCACGTGAAAGGCGAGATCTCCGGCAACGAGGATCTGCTGATCGACGGCTCGGTCGAAGGACTGATCCAGCTTGATGAGCGGAAGCTGACCGTCGGAACTACCGCAAAGGTCACCGCCGATATCATCGCCCGCGAGGTGGTGGTTTACGGCACCGTGAAGGGAAATCTTCGCGCCAAGGACCGTATCGAGATCAAGAAGGACGGCTCCGTGAACGGCGATCTCACGACCGCCCGCATCATGATCGAAGACGGCGCCTACTTCAAGGGCTCCATCGAAATCGATAAGAGCTCCGAGAAGGATTCCGCACACAGCGGTTTCGCAAAGAGCTCGAACGCCCCTGTCGGCGCTCCAGCAACGAAGACCATTTAATTCAGTCTGAACAATTTTACTTTTTCCTCGGGGCGGCGCGGACATTCAGTCTTCGCCGCCCTTCGATTTTTTAGCCTTTTTCTTCCTCACGTCTGGAATATTTATCAACTTGACAATTAGAAGTGTTGGATTTAATTTATTTCCCGCAATCCTCTCAACTCCGCGCGTCCCGGCTCTTGCCGCCTTCTCTCCACGGCAAGTCTCCCTCAGCCTGGAACCCGCAAGGAACGTGGGGCTTCTGAATGGCACGGCCCAGACGATACGCCCCGGATTTGTTATTCGGTCTTTTTCTACTTGCAGCCGCCGGATGCGGCGGCGGTTCCTCCAACTTTCAGCCGCCGCCTCCTCCTCCGCCTGCACAACCTGACTTCTCCATCGGATTTTCCGCAAATTCCTTCAACCTTCAGCAAGGTGCAACAAGTTCTGCGGTAATGTTGTCCGTCAGCCCGCTCAACGGCTTCACCGGCTCCGTCCAGGTCACGCTGACCGGTTTGCCCGGCGGAGTTATCTCAAATCCCCCTAGCCCCTTCAGCGTTGCCGCCAGTTCGAACACGCCAGTACTTTTTTCCGCTGCGCCGAATACTTCAACAGGAAACTCGACGATCATCGCCATGGGCGCCAGCGGCGCACTCACTCACGCTGCAAATCTTGCGCTCACGATTCAAAGCGCAGTCGTGGCCAATTTCCCGCGAACCACTTACGCCAGGACGGATTCCAATTTTGCGATGGACGATCCATCAGGCGAACCCCACCACGGACATATCGCCTACGATGCCGCTCATCAACTCGTCTTCGTCGCCAACCGCGCGATGAATCGCGTGGAGGTTTTCTCATCGACGACCGCCACTCGCGTCGCTCAAGTGAGCGTTCCGGGAGCGAGCAGCGCCGATCTTTCCACCGACGGCTCCACCGTCTGGATTGGCACAGTCACCGAACAAGTGGCCGCAATCGATACCACTTCGCTACAAGTCAAAGCGCGCCATGAAATCACGGGCCAGCAACCTCTGCCCAATACGCTCTTCGACCGTCCTGAAGAATTGCTCGCACTTTCCAACGGCAATCTGATGATGCGGCTTCGCCAATCCCAAACAGGCGAGGCTTTGCTAGCATTGTGGGAGCCGTCGTCGAACACGCTTACAAATCTGACCTCCAGCGAACCGCAACTTTTTCAAAATGGTCTCGGCGCCATGGCTCGCACGGGGGATCACACCAAGCTGCTTGTGGCTGCGGGCGATTCTAGCGGCGGACTCGCCGTCTACAATGCAAATGGAAGCGTTGTAGCCGGTCCCCGCTCGGTGGGCACTGGTACAATTCCGCTTGTCGCCGCAAACCTTGACGGTTCCATGTTCGTTGCGGTTTTCGTTTCGAACGGCGCTTCCCAAGTCTTGCTGCTCGACAACTCGTTGAATCAGGTGGCCGTGCATGCGTCATCGGCCGTATACGGAGTGGTATTTTCTGGCGACGGCCAGTTCTTGTATGTGAGCGAAAACGTTGGCGCGCCGCCCGTCATTTCCGTCCTCGATGCCCACACTCTCGCCGCCGTCGGACAAGTTCCCGACTTATGGATCGGGGGAAAACGCTCGGAAATTGAAGACTCGGACTCCACGAAGCTTCTTTTTGGCATTGCCAACCGCGGCCTGAGCTTTGTAGACGCCGCAAGCCCCATCTCGCTTTCCGCGGGCGCCCCAGTTTTCGCAGCAGCGCCAACGGCGCAGCCTTCCGAAGGCCCCAACGCAGGCGGAACGCCGACAGTTCTCACAGGGCAGAACTTCGGAGCGAGCGCACAAGTTCTGTTTGGCAACCAACTTGTCACCAACCCAACTGTTGCGTCCGGGACGCAAATCAATGCGACGTCGCCTCCGAACGCCTCTGCCGGCGCCGTCAACATCGCGGCCTATATTCCCAGCGGCTGGCTCGCCATCGCTCCCGACGCTTTCAGCTATGGCCCGCAGGTGCTCCAGATTGTGCCCAACGCGGGAACGCCGGCCGGGGGCGACACCATCCGAATCTATGGCTACGGTTTCGGCAATGACCCCACGAAACTCACCGTGAAAATTGCGGGCGCAACCGCCCCTGTGCAACAGATCCAAAACGTGGTCGCCGTCGGGCCGTCTCTTGGCCTGGACTCGACTTATCCTTTTCCCCTCGAATGCATCACCCTGCAAACGCCGGCAGGCTCAGCAGGGAAGTCCGACATCGCCATTACTTCGCTCGCCGGGTCTGTCACTTCCCCGAAAGCGTTTCAATACCTGCAGAGCGAAAATTTCTACGCCAAACCCTCTTTTGATAAATTCGTCGTCTACGACCAGCCCCGCCAGTGGCTCTATCTTAGCGATATCGATCACATCGACGTGTTCGATTTATCCGGGCCGTTTTTCAGCGGCCTTCTTGAGCCGCCTGGTGGTCCTCCGCCGTCGGGACAGATTCGTGGTCTCGCCCTCACTCCTGACGGCACCCAGCTGGTCGTTGCCGATTTCGGCGCGCAAAGCATCTATTTGCTGGACCCTGTCAGCGGTTCCGGAACGACCCTCGCTGTCGGAGGCGTCCCGGGTTATGCAAGTTCTGGCCCAGCCCGCGTGGCCGCCACCAGTACTCAAAATGTCTTTGTCGGTTTAAGCGCGGAGTCCGGCACTGCGGGAGCCTGCACTTCTTGTCTGGGACAGTTGAATTTATCCGCCAGCCCTCCCACTCTTGAACCCGCCACTCAGGCCGAAGTCACGAGCATTACGGGTGCGCCTCTCGTCCAATCGAACGGCGATGGCAGTCAGGTTTTCGTTGCGTTTGCCGCGGCCCCTGGTGGGCCGCTCGCGCTCTGGAATGCCGCCATTCCCAATCAGTTTTCAACCCTCGCAGCAAACGACTCCGCTTGGGATCTCAGCGCGTCCGCTGACGGCACCATGTTCGCTCTCATAACCAACGGCACCACCGAAATTCGCGGAGCCGATCTCTCGCTCGCGTCCGTCCCCGCTAATCCAGAGCTTTTGCAAATCCCCGGTCGCAATCCTGTTCCCGGCCTCGCTCTTCATCCAAGCGGCGCGCTCCTCTACCAGCCATTTCTCACCGGACCCGCCGGAAACGCCGGCGTGAACGGCGGCATCGATATCCTGGACGCGCACTCCGGGCAACTTCGCCTCCGAATTCTCTTGCACCAACAATTCATGACGGACGTGGACGGGCTCCACGGCAGCTTTCTCGCCACCGATGAAAACGGACAGCGATTGTTCGCCATCACTTCCACGGACGGCACCGCGCAAAACGCGGGGATAACCGTCGTAAAGTTGGCGAACGTACCGCTAGGCATTGGCACACTGACACCTGCAAGTGGTCCCGCCGCAGGTGGTAACACGCTAACGATTCGCGGCAGCGGCTTAGTAAGCGGCGCCACCGTCACCATCGGCGGAAAATCCGCCGCAGTCACCTTCAAAGACATGAACACGCTAACGGTAGTAACTCCAGCAGTGACTGCCGGCGCCCAGCGTGTCACCATCACAAATCCCGACGGCGAAACAGTCTCCCTAGACGCCGCCTACATCGCCAACTAACTCATACTCTCGAGGTAGGGGCACGATACATCGTGCCCTCTTTCTTTTCTCTTAGCTTTTCCTTTCCTTTTTCTCTCACGCCCCACTCGCTCCTCCACTTCTCTCCCAAATCTCCCCCTAACCAAATCCACCATTCTTTCATCTCATGCAATGTAGAATTCCTCCTGCAAACGAGCATCACAAAGCAGCGCTCAATCTAGAGGCGAGGGCACGAATCATGCAAACGCGCAAGCTTGGCAATTCCGATCTGCAAATAACTTCGGTGGGATTCGGCGCGTGGGCCATCGGCGGCAGCGGTTGGGATTTCGCCTGGGGACACCAGGACGACTCCGACTCCATCGCCGCGATTCATCGCGCCCTCGAACTTGGCGTGAATTGGATCGATACCGCCGCCGTCTACGGCATCGGCCACTCCGAAGAAATGGTTGCGCACGCGTTAAAGGATTGGCGCGGCCCTCGGCCCTACGTCTTCACAAAATGCGTTCTCCGCTGGGACGACAAAGGCCACATTACTCAGAACCACACCTCTGCGTCCATCCGCCGCGAATGCGAAGACAGTCTCCGCCGCCTGCAAATCGAAGTGATCGATCTCTACCAGATGCACTGGCCGCCTTCCGACAATGGCCCAGGCCTTGAAGAAGCCTGGCAAACCATGGCCGCCCTTCAAAAGGAAGGCAAAGTCCGCTGGATCGGCGTGTCAAATTTCAACGTCGAACAAATCAAGCGCGCCGAAAAAATTGCCACGCCGACGTCGCTGCAGCCGCCCTATTCGATGATTCGCCGTGCGGTTGAAAAAGAAATCCTGCCTTATTGCAAACAGCAAGGCATCGGTGTCATTTCCTACGCCCCCATGTCCTCCGGCCTTCTCACCGGTGCAATGACGCGCGAGCGGGCCGCGGCACTTCCCCCCGATGATTTCCGCAGCAAAAATCCGGAGTTTCGCGAGCCGCGCCTTTCCAAAAATATCGAACTCGTTGAACGGCTCCGCAAAGTCGGTGCCCGCCACGGCCGCAGCCCCGGCGAAGTCGCGATCGCATGGGTCTTAAGCAATCCCGCCGTTACAGGAGCGATCGTCGGCGCACGCGACGCAAAGCAAGCCGAAGGCGTCATGCGCGGAGGTGAACTAAAGCTTTCGGCAGAAGAGATCACTGAAATCGAAGGCGCAGCCGCGGCCGCGGTGGCCCGGTGAGAAGTGAGGTTTACACACTGTGCGGACGGGGCTTGTTTGTCCTGGAAGGGCCCCGCCCGCTCAATCTAACAAACTTTCCGATCAAGCCCGGGCAAAATCGGGCCGCCAGGTCTTGATCAATTTCTTGATCGCCTTCCGCTCAACAATTTTTTCCTCAAGCACCTTCCGCGCGAGCTCAGGCAATTCCGCATTGCTCGCAAAACGCAACGCCACAAGCTGGTCGATCGTAAACTCCCCGATCCTCGCGTGCATATCCGCCGGCAACACGCGTTCGAATCGCAGGCGCTCCTCGAAACGAATCACCCGGTCCTGCACCTTCAGCGCCGTTCCGCGTGCTATCCCAATTCCTACAAAAATCGCGGCTGCGACCAGCACGGAAACCACTCCGCTAACCGTGAACCACGATTTATAGCACCAATAAAGGGAGAATCCCAAGTTGATCAGCAACACCGGCAAGACAAAAAAATGAAACGGGGGCACCCACTTCGCGTGACTCTCAAAACTCTGCTCAGCCATCTCTATCCTCCAAGTTGCGTGCAAATTCTAACAGAAGCTCTCGTCCGGACGGCCCGCAACCCAATGCCGCCGCAGTTCGCGCATCGAACTTTCGTCTCTCCCCGCATTCTCTTGAACCGTTTCTCCCCGCTCGTGCATCGAAGTGTCAGGTAAACTTATTTCGATCGCTCGAAGAAGCCGCGCGTTAGGACGAGGAGCAAAAAACATGGCAAAAGCCATCTGGGGCGGCAAAGTGATTGCCGAGAGCAACGACACCGTGGTCGTCGAAGGCAATCAATATTTTCCTCCCGACTCCGTCACCAAAAATGTCCTGAAATCCAGCACGCACACCTCTACCTGCCCGTGGAAAGGCACAGCCCACTACTATCACATCGAAGTGAATGGCATGAAAAACGAAAACGCGGCCTGGTACTACCCCGAGCCAAGCCCAGCCGCCTCCGAAATCAAAGGAAGGATCGCGTTTTGGAAAGGCGTGACCGTCGAACCCAGCAAGAGCTAAAAGTCCCGGCCACGATTCGAATTGCTAATTCGAATCCCCAAGACAAATTCTCGGATCGGATTCACTATCGCCAGTGGGAACACGCTCATCTCTTCACTACTCACTATTCACTACTCACTATTCACTACTCACCACTCACTCCTTACTTCTTCATCTCATCCTTAAAAACCGCCCCATTGTGCATCACAAAATGCACATGCTCCAATTCGTTCACGTCTTTCAGCGGATCTCCAGGAACCGCAATGATATCCGCGTACGCCCCCGCGGCCACCACGCCAATGTCGCCCTTCATCTCCAGCATTTCGCTTGCTCGTACCGTCGCCGACTGAATCGCATCCATCGGCGACATTCCCAAGGAAGTCATCCGCCCGAATTCCTGTGCAAGTGGCTCTGTCCACGGAATCCCGCCCATGTCCGTTCCGTAGACAATCTTCAAATGCGCCTGCATCGCCTTGCGAAACGAAATCTCGTGCACTGCCGCCCGCGCGCGGTCCCGCTTTCCGCCGGGTGTATCCGCCGGAGCCCAGTCTCCGTAATACGGCGCGAGCGTCGGGCAATACCATGTTCCCTGCTGTTTCATTTGTGCGATCTGCGCGTCAGTAATCTCCAGCCCATGTTCAATCGAATCGCACCCACCATCGAGCGCGCGCTGCAACCCAATTCCGTTATAGGCGTGGCACGCCACTTTCTTCCCCCACCCATGCGTCTCATCCACAATCGCTTTCAGCTCCTCGACCGTCAGCGTCGGCTGGGATACAAGCTTGCCCTCCTTGTCTACCCAAGACCTGTGCGTCATGTACACCTTGATCCAATCCGCACCGTGGTCGAGTTGTTGCCGCGCGGCCTTCCGCGCCTCCACCGGGCCATCCACAAGTTGCGCCCCCTTCGGCATATCCAGTTCCGGCGCATAGTCTTCCAAGTTGTACCCGCCTGTGGTGGAGATCGCCCGCGTCGCGCAAAACAACCGCGGCCCAGGAATGGTTCCCTCCTCAATTGCTTGTTTAATCTCGACGTCGCCGTATCCCGCTCCCTCGGTTTCCAAATCGCGCAGCGTCGTAAACCCTTGCTCCAGCGCTCGACGCGTCGCAAATGTCGCCCGCGCCGCACGCAGCGCAATCCCCGCCTTCAAAATGTTTACGTCATACCCGCCCTTGGCCGGATCTTCGCCCCACAAAAAAATATGCGTATGCGAATCAATCAGCCCCGGCAAAACCGTCGCCCCCGAAAGATCAATCACCCTGGCGCCGGGCGGGATCGCCGCCGAACCGTCCGTCACTTTCTCGATGCGTTCGCCTCGCACAAAAATGAGCTGATTCTTCCGCGGTGTATCGCTAGCCCCATCAATTAACGTTCCCGCGCGAATCACCGTCAGCGGAGAGCCAGACGGCGGCGCAGTCTGCGCGCGCAAGCTCCCCACTCCCCAAATCAACAAGCCAGCCAAACAGACAATCGCTTTTTTCATGAAAACTCCTCCGCGGCGGACGGTAGCTTGCCCCAACCGCCGGCACGATGCAAGGCGCCCGCGCCTCCCGGGCCGTCCCTACTTCATCAACGTTTCTTTTGCGGGCCTTCTGAACCCTTGCAGTATCTCTTTATGAACAGCACCGCCCGTCGTTCTATTGCCACAACTATGTCTATTACGGTTCGATATAGACGTGAACTCCATGCTCCAACACATTTTTCGTAAACAAGGAAACTGGCCATTGCGGCTGTCCGGCCTAGTGCTCTGTCTCGTCGCGCCCGCAATCTGCAAAGCGCAAAGCGTCGGTCAGGTCGAGTGCGCTCGTCCCGGCGGTTTCGTCTATCTGTACAGTTCCATGACCACCCTCGATGTTCGCGCCACTCTCCAATGCGGCCAGCAGGTGGAAGTCACCGGTCGCTACGATGGATATTTCGGCGTTCGCACCGCCGACGGCCAAGTCGGATACGTTCCTCTGGATTATCTGCTGTTGGTGAAAACCGCTCCGGGCGCAAAGCCTGTGCTCGCGCCGACTCAGGATTTGCCAAGAGAGAAAACGGCGTACGACCCTCCCGCCAAAACTCCCGTGCCTCCTTCGAACGCTTCCGCTTCCGCACAATTTCTCGTTTTGTTGGATAGCACTCCGGTTCGAATGAAACTCGGCAGAGCTCTTTCTTCCGCTGACGCTCAGGTTGGGGACGAAGTGGATCTCGAAGTTTCAGAAGATGTTGTTGTGGACGGACTCCTCGTCATTGCCAAGGGCGCAATCGCTGCTGGTGTCGTCAATGAAGCCGAACCTAAAAAGGCCATGGGTCGCGGGGGCAAACTCGGGGTGCTCGTCAGGAGCGTCCGCCTGGCGAACAATCAAGAGGCCGTCTTGCGCTCCGGAGGCGAAGCCAAAGGCTCCAGTTCCTCGGCCGGCATGGTCATTCCAGTGATGCACGGAAAAGACATCACGTTTCCCAAAGGCACGGAAATCACGGCTTACGTGAACGGCGACACGCGCCTGAAACGTGAGAATTTCCACGCCGCGACAGTGGTTCCAGACGCCCCGCCCAGCGGCACAGTGACCAATCTCCCCCATCCCTAACCAAGAGCGCTCACCAACGGCCTAATTCTTTGTAGGGGCGCGATTCATCGTGCCCTCTTTCTTTTTCTTCTTTAGCTGCCTGTAGGGGCGGGGCTTGTCCCGCCCGCTGAGCTCCAGGCGTGGGAATCTCTCATAAATTCGTGGGGGCACTCTTCAGCTACCCAGCAAATTCGGCTGCAACCGGCTATACCCATGCTCATGCGCCCAAAGCGTAAGTGGAATCGCCGCGAGGTCGTCCACCACTGGCACAGCATTGCCATCTTTCGTAAGGTCAATCGTTCGAACATAAAACTTGCACGTCTCGCAAGCCTCGACGCGAACATGTGGAAACTGCTCCGCCACATACACGGGAAGTTTTTTCTCTTCTTCCTCTCCGCACGTGGGACAAAGAATCCGCCGAAACTCCCACTCATAGCCGCAAAAGGAGCAGACCATACATCGCTTCCCGCCGTCACCTTCGAGCCGCAGCACTCCGAACAGCGCCCGGCCGCCGCACAACGGGCAAACCCTCGGCGTCGCCAGCACCGGCGGCACGGCAGTCCGCCCCGCCACGTATGCAGCGTACGGCTGCAGAAACGCCCGCGGAAAAAACTGCGCAAACGCCCCAATCTGCTGATCGAAAACCCCGCCAAGCTCCCAATACGAACTCAAAAGTGTGATCCACGCATCGGACGGCATTGCCGCAAGTTCGCGCGCGGTGGCCGCCAGGGCGTTGGGAGCATTTTGTTCCACGAGCGAAAGAAAATTCCTGAAGTGCGGCAGAAGCAGAGTGAGATCTAGCCCTTCGCGTACCGAATCAAATTGCCGGTTTTCTGGCTGCTGCGCGCCGTCGACGGAAAATCGCACCAGAAAACTTTTTTGGAAGCTCGCGATTCGTTTGTAGAAAGACAGAAGCTCACTGGCCGAGGATTTGTCCGCGATGAGCTTTTCGGCGCGCCGGATTCGCACGTCGTACTCGCTACTGGCCGATTGTTGAGGCGTCATTTTTCGGCGAGGTGGGTTGCTCGGTGATCTCTTTATACCAGCCCGGGTGATACCTTTTCACGAAAGTCATGGGCACGTCTCCGTGAACCATGGAATCCAGCGCGCCGCGTTCAGCGAAAACGGCCATGTAAACGTGAAGCAGGAAAAGCCCGATGGTCAGTAGCGCCGAAGATGCGTGGATCAAAACCGCCGCGTAACGCAGGTAGCGCCAGCTCCAGGGAATATTCTCCGGGAACCACAGCACAAGCCCACTCAGCAAGAGAAGGACTATGCAAACGACAAAACCCCAGAACAGTGCTTTCTGTCCCGCGTTGTAGCGCCCCGCCGGCGGCATCTTCTCGTCTTCATTCTGGACGTAGTAACCAACCGATTTGAACCAATTCTTATCGTTCTCTTCCACGTGCATATGCGAAGCCCACATGGCATACATCACTACTACGCAAGCAGCGAAAACCAGCCCCATCCACGGATGCAGCATCCGCGAAACTTGCCCGCCGCCGCAGATTGCAACCAGCCAGGGGAAAAGCCACGGCGACCAGAATGCCAGCCCGCTCAAAAGCAAATAGAGGTAGGAGCCCGCCGCAATCCAATGCGTGATTCGTTCCTTGAAGTTGTAGCGCAACACGTGCCCGGGTGGCACAACCTGTTCGGTTTCGCTCACGGTTCCGCTCCTTGATGCGGTTCCTTGATCGTCTCTTCGCGCTCTTTCGGACCAAACCGTAAGTAGTGCACGACAAGTCCGAGGATCCCCCCGATCATCGCCGCATTTCCCAGCCACTTCAGCGGACCCTTCCAAAGCTTCACGGACCACGGAATGCTCGGATTGGACGGCAGCCCGCCGTAAAGTTCCGGTTTGGTCGCGTCATGCAGCACGTACACCACGCCCGTGCCGCCGACCCCTGCAGGATCGTATACGCCCGCATTCGGGAAATTGTAGTCAGTGCGAAGCTGCTTTGCGCGTTTCTCCGCGAGATCCTTCATGTCTTCTTTGCTGCCGAAGTGGAGACAGCCCGTCGGGCACGACTTAATGCACGCTGGCTCCAAGCTTTCTTGCACTCGATCCGCGCATAGCGTGCACTTAAACACGCGATTCGTCTTCGGGTTCATCTTTGGAATGTCGAACGGGCAACCCGTGATGCAATAGCCGCAGCCGATGCAATTTGCCTGCTGAAAATCCACGATGCCGTTCGTGTACTGCACGATCGCGCCATCGGCAGGGCAGGCCGCCAAGCAACCGGGGTCCGCGCAATGCATGCACTGGTTCTTGCGCATCAACCACATCAACGAGCCATCTTCCTTTTCGTGCTCGTTGAAAAGAATCAGGTTCCAATAATTCCAACGCGTCTCCGGCATCGTTTGATATGTGTTGTCGAAAACGGTCTCGCCGAAGGGTAGATCGTTCCACTCCATGCAGGCAACTTCGCAAGCCTTGCAGCCGATGCACGTCGTGGTATCGATCAGTTTGCAGACGGTGAATTCGCGCTGGGCGTCTTCGCCGGGAACGCTTCCCGCGTGCCCGGACATTTTCTGAACGCGTAATGTAGCTTGGCTCATGCGCGTCCTCTAAACCTTCTCCACTTTCACGAGGAATCCCTTGAACTCCGGCGTGTGCGCGTTCGGATCCACCGCCGTATGCGATAGCGCGTTCACGAGTGTTCTCGAGGTCTTGCCCTCGTCCTCGGGGATGCCGCGGTACCCCCAGTGGAAGGGAATCCCAATCTGGTAGGTCTTCTTCCCATCGATCATCATCCCCTTGATGCGCTTGGTCACCATCGCCTTGGCGATATATTCGCCGCGGGCGCTCGAAACTTTCACGTGTTCTCCGCCGCGAATTCCCATTTCATCCGCCATTTCGGCGGCCATCTCAATAAATGGTTCCGGCACGAGCTGCACGTTCATCGGATTGTTCTTGGTCCAAAAGTGATAATGCTCGGTGAGGCGGAACGTGGTGCACACCACGTTGTACCCTTCTTTGACGGTCCCGAATTTGTCGTCAGCATCCTTAAATTTCGTAACCACCGGATTATGCGTGCGCCCCGCATGAAACAGATTGTCGATGGGACTTTCAATCGGCTCGTAATATTCGGGGAAGGGTCCGTCCGCAAACGCCGAGAGCGGCGCAAAGATGCGACCCACACCTTCGGGATTCATGATGAACGGCCCCATGTGATCCTTGGGATGAGAGTCGGCCTTAAAGTCGGGAACATCGTTCCCCACCCATTTCTGGGCTCCTTCGTTCCACCAGACTTGCTTGCGCGTCGGATCCCACGGCTTGCCGTCCGCGTCGCACGAAGCTCTGTTATAAAGCACTCGCCGATTCGCCGGCCAAGACCATCCCCACCCTGGATGCACGCCCATGTTGGAGGGATCCGAAGGATCGCGCCTTGCCGTTTGATTGCCCGCCTCCGTAAACGCCCCGGAATAGATCCAATTTCCGCAAGCTGTCGTGCCGTCATCCTTTAGCCAGGCAAACCCGGGAAGTTGCTGGCCCGCCTTGATCTGTACCTTCGTAACCGGATCTTCCAGATCGGCCAGCGCCTTGCCGTTCAGCTCTTTCAATACCTCGCTCAAAGCCGGGCTCTGTGGAGTGGTGTAGCCCCAGGTCAGATTCAGGATCGGATCGGGGAATTTGCCGCCTTCTTTTTTGTATAGATCACGAACTTTCAGGAATATCTGGGCGACAATCGCATGATCCAGCCGGCAATCTCCCGGTGTGGGAAGCGCCGCATTCTTCCAGAGCAGCCAGCGCGCGGAATTTGTAAACGATCCGTCTTTCTCCGCAAAACCCGCGCACGGCAACCGGTAGACCGTAGTCTTAATGTCTTTCATGTCGCCTTGCGCGATAACGCGAGGCGACTTCCAGAACTCGCTGGTCTCGTCCTGATAAATCTCGCCAACGACAAGCCAGTCCGCTTTTTTCAAAGCGTCAATATTCTTATTCGAATCTGGTCCGATAGCCACGCCGTTCATGCCAAAAGCCAGCATCCCCTTGAGGGTGCCGTTGTACATGTCGTTCCACAAGTTCGTCCACGAGTAATCCCGGTCCACTTTCGGCAGATAATCGAACGCCCACCCGTTTTCTTTAGTGGCTGCATCCCCGTACATTGCCTTCATGAAGCTGACCGTGAACTTCGGCGTATTGCTGTAGTAGTTCCAGGAATCCCACGGAGCTGGCTTGGAAGCGGTAGGCGTAGCTCTCTTCATCCAACCATCAAAAGAACCGTCGCCCGGTGTGGGCACCTTCAAATAACCGGGCAGCGTGTCGAACAGTCCAGCCATGTCCGTGGCGCCCTGAATGTTCGAATGTCCGCGAAGTGCGTTGACGCCTCCGCCCGCTCGCCCGACGTTTCCGAGCAGCAGCTGCAGCATCGCCGCCGTTCGAATGATTTGCGTACCGAAGCTGTGATGCGTCCATCCCACGGCATAGATGATCGTGCCGGCCTTCTTCATGTTGCCGTCTATGCGAATCGACGTAAAAAGCTCGGCGGCTTTAAGGAATTGTTCCTTGGGAATTCCCGTGATGCGCTCAATGATTTCCGGCGTATACCGGGAATAGTGCTTTTTCAGAAGTTGGAACACGCAATTCGGATTCTGCAGCGTCAGGTCGTAATCGACGCTTCCCGGCAAGGCAGGCGGAGCCCCCGCGACGGCCGTGTTGTGCGCCGGTCCCCCGGCCGCATCATAATTCCACGTCGATTTGTCGTAGCTGAACTTGGTCGCATCGAACCCAGAGAATACGCCGTCGGTATCCGCGGGCAGCTTGAAGTCGCTCTTAATGACAAACGCCGCGTTCGTATAATTGATGAGGTAGTCTTTCGCGATCCGTTTGTTTTCGATCGCGTAGTTGATCATGCCGCCAAGGAAGGCGATGTCCGTTCCCGCGCGAATCTGGCAAAACATATCCGCCACCGAGGACGTCCGCGTAAAGCGCGGATCGACGGAAATCATCTTCGCGCTTCGCGTGCGCTTCGCTTCAATGGCCCATTTAAATCCGCACGGGTGATTCTCGGCTGGATTCCCGCCCATGATGAGCATCATGTCGGTGTTCTTCATATCCACCCAGCCGTTCGTCATTGCGCCCCGGCCAAACGTTGGTCCCAAACTTGAGACCGTGGGGCCGTGTCAAACTCTGGCCTGATTTTCTAAATGCACGACCCCCAGGGCGCGCATCGCTTTTACCACCAGATAATTGAACTCATTCGTGTCCGTGCAGCCGCCGATCCACGAGATCGCTTCCGCTCGGTTAACGGTGACTCCTTTTGCGTCCTTCTCGATGAAGTTCTGGTCTCTCGTATCCTTTATCTTGCGGGCGATTTCATTCAGCGCATTGTCCCAGGAAATATCTTCCCATTGCGTGCCGCCCGGGCGCCGCACTTGCGGCTTCAGCAGCCTGCGGTCATTCAGAATATCTTGTTCCAGCGAAGCGCCTTTGGGACACAGAGTCCCCCGGTTGGTCGGATGATCTGGATCGCCTTCCACGTGAACAACTTGCGGCGTCACGTTCTTAGCCTTGTCCCCGATGGTGTAGATAATCGTGCCGCAACCCACCGCGCAGTAGGGACACGTCGACCGCGTTTCGCTAGCTCGGGCGATTTTCAGTACTCGGAGTTGGGCGTAAGCGGGCTGGAGGTCGAAACCGAAAACGGCGGCGGCCGCCCCGCCAATCGTGGTGAACTTCAGAAAGTCTCTGCGGGAAGCCTGCATGGTACCCCCTCGGATAGAGACAAACAGACCGCGCTCGACATGCATTTGATACTTCCAAAGCGCCGGAAAGTCAAGTATTCGACGTACGCCCACGATGAAAAGATACGTAAAATCGTCCAGTTGGAAAAATATTGACTCTTCAAGTATGAACAACCGTTTACGTGATAGCGGGTGACAAACCTCACCCCGTAATGGGGCCGTAGAATTTCCAGCTCGGCTGATAGTCGCGGTTCACAGGCGCCTTGGCGAGCGAAGCCCGCAAGAGCTCGATTGGCATGTTCCCCGCCGTGTACAGTGCATCGTGAAAAGCGCGATTGGACATTTTGCCCGGTGCCACGAACTCTTTGTGCAGTGCGTAAAACTGAAGCGCTCCCAGCATGTAAGCGCATTGGTAGATCGGTTCATAAGAACCGTCGAAAGATCGCCGTACTTCTCCTTCAGCGTTCGCGCGTTCGTGGCCAACCCGCTCCACCAAAAAGTCCACGCACTTCTGCGCCGGCCACTGCCCGAGATGGAAGTTGAGCGAGAAAATAATTCTCGCGCAGCGGTGCATCCGCCAGAAGAGAACGCCGATGCGCTGCTCCGGAGTTCGGTCATAGCCCAAATCCCACATCAGCATTTCCCAATAGAATGCCATTCCCTCCGTCCAAAACGCCGTATGAAACGGTGCGCGATAAACTCGGTAGCGCTGTGACATATAGCCTTGCATGTGGTGACCGGGAACCAGTTCGTGAAACACGATGCCGCGCGAAAAATTCGTATTGTTCCCCCGCAAAACTTCCAGGCGATCCTGCAGCGCCATCGTGCTGGCCGGCGAAGAAACCATGATGACGTCACCTCCCAGAAAAAAGGGGCTGGCCAACTGCATTTGGGGCGTCATGGCCTCTTCCCACCAATCCTCGCGCACCAGAGGTGGAATGGTGACCAGATCGTGCGCTTCCATAAATTCCAGCGCCTCTTTCTGCTGGTCCCTGACGAGATAAATCATCTTTCCCGGCGCGACGTAATCGTTTTTGACTTTTTCCAGGGCTTTTTTCCAGTCATCGCCAAAGCCCATCTCGCGCGAAGCTCGCAGCATTTCCTTGTCGCACCACGCGAATTCCTTATTCGCAATCACGACGAGGTCCTCTGGCGTGTAAGCAATCACGTTATAGCGCAGCGCCTCGACGAGCGCGTCGCGGCCTGCGGGGCCAACGCCTGCGAGGTCGCCGCTTTCTGGCGGGGCGGTGAATTCATCTCGAGGACCGCGTCCGCTGCCGGACCCGGTCGCTGCCGGAGGCTGCGCGCCTTCTGGCGGCAGTTTGATCCCCGCCGCGGTCAGTAGCACGCGCAGGTGCTGATCCATCGCGGCGTCCACTTGTTTGTAAAGGTTGTCGTCCCACCACGCGAATTCCGGATCGTAAAGATTGTAGAAATCGTGCCACCAGCGCAGCCCGGCTCGAAGTTCGTTAATCCGATTCGCCGCCCGAGCCAGCAAACCGGCGCGCGGTTTCGGATTTGGTAGAGAAGCCGCGGCTTTCTTGATTTCGACGAGCGCCGTCGTCAAGACCGCGGAAGCTTTCTGTGGATCGAGAGGCTCCATCCGGCGGCGCGCCTCCTCAAGTTCAATGACGAATGCCTGATACGGTACGAGCGGCGCGATTTCGGAATTTTTACGATCCTCCTCGATCAATTGCTTCCGCTGATGCTCGAGTAGGCTTCGAAACAAAGTGAAGTCCAGCCGCCCATCCTGGCTCAGAGCATCAAAGTGCACCGCATTCAGCAATTGCAGTTGACCCGCAAAAAAAGCATCCAGCTTCGCTCTTCGCGTTGGGGAAGCGGTCATGGGATATGTGCGATAAATATCGCGGAGATCGACCTGGTAGCGTTCAATCATCGGCCGCAACTCACTGAACGCGATATCGAGTAGCGACCCATCCACCGCGCGCTCGCACCCGCAAGCCGAGATGTCTTTTGAATCCGTGGCCGCCGCCCGTTTTTGCGCCGCCTCTTTCTCGCTTGCGCCTGCCGCGCCAGGAAGAATGCTCGCGCCAAGTATTGCCAGGCCAGCCTTGATTGCATTTCTTCGCTCAGAATTTAACGTATTCATCTCGCTCCTAGTCGTGCATGGCCGCTTTTTGTGTTTCAACTTGGCTTCAACAAAGCTGAGAGCATTTCACAACAAGCCCACAACCACAAACAAGCAAGCATTGCGCAAAACTCTTCTCACTCCATCCTTCACATATCATCCTGTCCGGTTCTGCTACAGCTGTCCCACAATCGCACGCCTCCAATTCACTGCCGACGCACAATCTGGGCAAAATATTTGCCATCAATCACATTCAAACGCCTGCGTAAGTTGCAGTTTTGCCGCGTCTAATTCCACAACACCCGAGGAGGTCCGCATGAACACACTATGGAGCGACCTGACCTTTGCTCTCAGAATGCTTCGCAAGTCTCCGAGGTTTACCGCTGCCGTAGTCTTCATGCTGGCGATTGGGATTGCCTCGAACACCATTATCTTCGGTTTGGCGCACAGTGTTTTTGTACGCCCAATGCCTTATCCCGATCCCTCCAGACTGGTCTATGTCTCGCAGTCCTATCCCGGCTTCCCGGAAGGCGGCGGACAGTTCTCTTACCCCACCTTTCGCGACATCCTGGAGCAAAACAGGTCCTTCGATTCCCTCGCCGCCTATCAAATCAGCGGCCCTCTGGCTCTCACCGATCACGGCGAAGCCGTGCGTGTTGCGGTAACGTACTGCACACCAAGCTATTTCACTCTCCTTGGAGTCCCAACCGAGCTGGGTCGCGTAATTCAAGAGAAAGAAAACTGGATTAACGGCGCCGAACCCGTCGTCGTTCTTAGCTATTCCTTCTGGCAGCGCCAATTCTCCGGCTCACGCGACATCATCGGACGCTCCATCCATCTCAACGACCGGCAATTTACCGTAATCGGCGTTACTGCCAAAGATTTTCATGATGCGCTTTACGAACAAGAGTATGGCGAAGAAGGCAACGCTTGGATTCCCCTGGGTTTGTCTTACAGCCTGACTGGCTACGCCAATCCCAACGACCGCGGTAGCGGAATCCTCTGGGGAATCGGGCACCTCAAACCCGGCGTAACCGTCTCCGAAGCCCATGCCGACCTTGCCGCTCTGGCGCAGCATCTTGTCCAAGCCTATCCGGAATCTTTCCGAGGTTATGGCTTGGTGGCGCGCTCATTGAAAGATCAACTTCTCGGCCAATTTTACAGCCCGGCGTGGATCCTCACAGCCGCGTCGGCTTTCTTGCTGCTAATCGGCTGCGCGAACGTGGGCAATTTGCTCCTGGCGCGCTTGATGTCTCGCCAGCGTGAACTTGCCGTTCGTGCCGCGTTAGGCGCATCGCCGCCCCAGTTGGCTCGCCATGTTCTGATGGAGAACGCTCTACTCCTCTTGATGGCAGGCACGGCAGGCACGCTTCTTGCTGGATGGGGAATGGACGCACTTCGATCTTGGGCGGGGGCCCATTTGCCGACGGTAATCCAGCTGGAAGCAGACCGCAGCGCTCTTTCTGCCTCTGTGGTGGTTTCCTTACTTACTGGCCTTTTGTTCGGCTTGGCCCCGGCGATCATCGGCTCAAAAGTGGATTTACGCGACGCCCTGAGCCAAGGCGGCCGCCAAGGCCAAAGTTTGGCGAGGCGCAAGAGTCAAAAGATTCTGGTTGTTGCAGAGGTCGCTCTGGCTCTTTCACTCTTAGCGGTTGCGGCCCTTATGTTGGATAGTTTCAAGAAGCTCTCTTCGACGGACCTGGGTTTCAAGACCGCGAACTTGCTTACACTAAGGTTGGATTTGCGCTCGCAGCGCTATACCGAGCCTGCAGCCCGCGCTAGATTTGCCCGCACCCTCGTAGACGCCTTGCAGCCTCTTCCGGGCGTCCAGTCAGTCACTTTGTGGGGGCCCAGCATGCTCGGCCACGCCACTTGGGTTTATATCGCCTATCCCGAAGGCCGCTCGGTCGACGATGCCGATGCGCGACTCATGATGGGACGCCACAGCGTCAATCCCGGCGCCCTGGCCAATCTGGAAATTCCCGTGCTCAAGGGACGCGAAATTTCCTGGCGAGATACTCTTGATACGCCATTCGTCGCCGTGGTCAGCGAAAGCGTGGCAAAGAAACTCTGGCCGGGCCAGGACGCTCTTGGCAAGCGCATGCGCAGCGCGGTCGGAGACTTTCCGTGGGTCACGGTGGTAGGGATCGCACGCGACGCTCACCACGCGACCCGTATGGACCTCACTGATGCTGCGGCAGGAATCCGTCCCCATGGCCTTGGTCCGCAGTACGACGTCTATTTCCCGTATCTCCAGCGACCCAATCAAGGCGTCACGGTCGCCGTGCGTACCACAGGAGACACTCGCAGTATCTCGCAAGAGCTGCGGGCCGCCGTGCTCTCGCTCGATCCTGCTCTCCCGATTTATGACTTAGCTTTGCTCGATGAACGCCTCGCCAAACAGGTCGCCCCGGTGCGCACCATTGCACTGGTTTCCGGGGTCTATTCGCTCCTGGCTCTTTTTCTCGCCGCATTTGGCCTGTTCGCGGTCCTCGCGCATGATGTCAGCCAAAGGACTCATGAGATCGGCATACGCATGGCCCTGGGAGCCGGAAGAGCCAGTGTCATGGCGCTCATTCTCCGGGAAGGTTTAGCGTTGACGTTTGCAGGACTCCTCACCGGGCTCGCGGGCACTTTGCTGATCACACGCCCGATGCGGGCGCTTCTCTTTGGTGTTAGTTCTTCGGAACCTGCTGTTCTTGTGCCAATTATCTTGTTGCTGGTTGGCGTTGCGATTCTGGCTTGCTCGATACCCGCGCGGCGCGCGATGCGTGTTGATCCGTTGGATGCACTTCGTCAGGAGTAGCGCCGGCGCGTGAGGCACTACGCCGAAACGGATTTGCTGGCGGGGGAGGCGTCCGTGTCGGTTGTGGCGCGGGCCCCTGCCGCACGATAACGAACGATAAGGAGCGTGAGGTCGTCGGCCTGGCTGGCACCGCGCGCGAAGTTTTCGACCGCTTCGAGAACACATTTTTGCAGATGATCGAGCGGGCATTCCGTCTGCCCTGTAAGCACTTCGCGAAGGCGTGGAACGCCGAAAAGCTCTTCGTCCGGGTCCATGGCCTCGGTCACGCCGTCGCTAAACAGGACAATCGTGTCCCCAGGTTCGAGCTTGAGCCGCGCTGTTGTGTATTCGGCCTCAGGTACAAGCCCCACAGGATAAGAGCCTTCGCTAAATGGTTCCTCAGCCACCCCATGGCGAATCAGAAACGGTGAAGGATGGCCTGCATTTATGAATTCCAGGTGTCCGTCGTCATCCAGAATACCGAAAAACATCGTGGCGTAGCGCCCCACTTCCGCGTGATCGCACAAAAAGCGATTGACATGGTTGAACACGCGCGCCGGATCGGTACCCAGCGTCATCGCGGATAGGGCGCCCTGCAGCATCGTTGTGAGAAGAGCGGCGCCGAGACCTTTGCCCGAAACGTCGGCAATCAGAAACGCGGTGCGATTGTTGTCCAGCGGAAAAACGTCGAAGTAGTCCCCTCCCACCGATAAACAAGGATAGTTGACGCCGGCAACGGCAAGGTGCGGATGATCCGGGAAATTCCGCGGCAGCAGCGCCTGCTGAATGTCGCGCGCAATGTTGATTTGCTCTTCCATGCGTTGCCGCTCGCGTTCGCGAACCACCAGGCGCGCATTGTCCAGAATGCTGGCCGCGTCCGCTGCCAACGCGTCCAGAATCTGCCGGTCGAGTTTTGAGAAAGCCGCGGGCCGGCGCGAATCCAGATAGAGCACGCCAAGAGAATGCCCAACCGCGGGGGTCGAGCTGCTGGAATCTGGAGAGCTGGAGCGGTGCACGGCAAAGAGAGGAATCACGACCACCGCGCGAAGCCGCTGCGCGATAATACTCTGCGCTGATTGCAGATCCATCTCAGCGCGTTCGATATCTTCGGTAACCACAGGCGAGTGCTGCCTCAGCGCGAGCTGAATAGCGGTCTGGCTCGGAGTAATGCTCTCTGGCGGAAGGCGCAGCCCGCCCGTTCGGCGCGCAAGGCGTACTTTCAGCGCACCGGTAGAGTCGGCCTCAAGAAGCATGCCGCGATCAGCGTCGGTCACGGAGACGGCGTGATCGAGCATCGTGCCGAGAACGGAATCCAGCGGAAGCTGGGAGTGCAGCAGTGTCGTGGCCTCGAGAAGCAGGTTTAACTTTCGGAGACCGCCGCCGACAGGCTCGGAACTCGTGATGTGCTCAATACGCGTGAGGATATTGGGAAGCGATTCTTCGCCGCTCGAAGCACCGGACCGGAATAGAATTTCGTAAGAATCTTCCAGGCCGAAGGTAATGGAATCGCCGTCATTCAGAAGCCGGCTTTCGACCTTTTCACCGTTGACAAAGAGCCCGCGGCGCTGGCCGCGATCTTCGATATACAGCCGGCCCGCTTCGATAACCACCGCCGCGCAATTGCGAGAGATCCGGCGGTCGGAAAGTTGAAGATGATTGCCGGTTTCCGCTCCTCGGCCGATCAGAAACGGCGTCTGCGTGACGCGAACGAATCGTCGCGCGCCGTCCGGAGAGACGACTTCGAGAACCGATCCTCCCATCGACATGGATGCTGTATCAGGCATGGAATACTCGCGACGGGATTGTAGCACGCAGAGAGGCTATTCGTTCCGCAACGCATCCATTGGGTCAAGCTTAGAAGCGCGGAGCGCGGGAACGTAGCTGGCCACCAGAGCGATCACGGCAAGGATGGCTGTGGCCATAACAAGGGTTGTGGCATCATGCGCTTTCAGGCCGAATAGCAGGGAAGTCGCCGCGCTCGACGCGCCAAGCGCAAGCGCAATTCCGAGCGTCAATCCAATTGCAAGCAGCAATAGCGATTCGCGCAGAACGAGAGCGATGATGGAACGCCGGTCCGCGCCGAGAGACATCCGAATCCCAATTTCATTGCGACGCCGCGCCACCATGTACGAAATCACGCCATACAACCCGATCACCGCGAGCAATACCGCCAACCCGCCAAAAAATCCAGACAACCGCGCCATCAGGCGGTCCCGCAGCAATCCTTCTTCAATCATTTCACGAAACACAACGAAGGTTATATCCATATTCGGATTCGCCTCGCTCGCCACACTTTTCACGGACGAAATCAGCGCTGAAACGGGCGCATTCGACCGGATCAAAATCTGCGCGTCCGCATCCGGCCGATTGAGTTGGGCCAATGGCGTGTACAAAATATCTTGCGCCGCCTCGCGCAGTTCCACGTACTTCGTATCTTTAACCAATCCGACGATCTCATACGGCCCCGAAATCTTGCTCATTTGCCGTACCCGCAGCAGCGCCCCAATCGGATTCTTATCCTTTATGAATTTTTTCGCGAAGGCTTCGTTCACGATAGCCACCAATGGCGCGCCCGCCACGTCGTGCTCGTCGAATTCGCGCCCTGCAATCATCGGCGTGCGCATCGTCGCGAAAAATCCCGGGCTCACCTGGTTGAACGCCGCGGAAGAAACCTTCCCCTCCGGCGTGCCCGAAACTCCCGGAAGAATGTCGTAAGCTTCTCCATTCCCGCTTAGCGGCACGACCCTCGATATCGCCGCGGAGTCCACTCCGGGAATCGCCCGCACTCGATCGAGTAACTCCTTCGCAAAAGAGATGCGCCGCTCCATAGTAAGGTTCAAGCTCGTAAAGTCCATGTCGGTCACGAGAATGCCGTCGCGTTGAAATCCCGCATCCAGGTAAGCAAGTTTGTCCAGGCTGCGCGCGAACAACAACGCGCCCACCAGCAGCGTAAGCGAAAGCGCAATCTGCGAGACCACCAGAATGCGCCGCAATCCGAAACGCGAGCGCCCAGCTGCGGATCCTCTACCGCTTTCCTTAAGTACCACGCCAGGCGATACATTCGTGGCGCGCAATGCCGGCGCCAATCCGAAAAGAACGCAGGTAACCACGGCCATTCCGACCGTGAATCCCATCACGCGCCAATCTGTTCTCAAATCCACAAACAAGGGGTTGTTCTGCGTGCTCAAAGACGCCACCAATACTTGGCTCACGCTGCGCGCTAGCAACGCGCCAAGAAATGCTCCAATCCCCGCAAGAAGCAAACTCTCCGCAAGCAACTGCCGGATCAACCGCCATCGGCTAGCTCCGATGGCCATGCGCATTCCCATTTCCTTTTCCCGAGCGCTCGCGCGCGCCAGGAGCAGGTTCGCGAGGTTCGCCGACGCAATCACCAACACCAGCGCGGCAAGCCCGAGCAGCAGCCACAGCGGATTCTCATAGTCCTCGCGAAGGTCGGAAACTCCGGTGCCCGCGGGGAAAGCCGCCAATCGGTAGGCCAGGAAGCGTTTCGCTTGCTCCGGGTTGAGCTCCGGCGGCAGAGTCTCTTCAAACAGGCCCGGGGAAATTGCCTTCACCTGGGTCGACGCGCGTTGCACGTTCCACCCAGGCTTCAGCCGGCCCATCGCTGCCAGCCACCAGCCGTCGCGCCGCGGCAGCATCGCATCTTCCACCCCGTCCACAATCGGCTCGGCGCAAAGAGGAGCGGCAATATCAAAATAACGCCCCATCTCCACACCATAAAATCCATCCGGGGCCACTCCAATGATTGGAAACGGATGCCGGTTGATGCTAACCGTCCGCCCAATCACGGACTGGTCTCCGCCGTATTCGTGTTGCCAGAACGAATGGCTGATCACCACGCCGGACGAAGCGCAACCGGGACGATCGTCGGCCACGGTAACCAGCCTGCCAAGCGCGGGCACAACCCCAAGCGTTTCGAAAAATTCTCCGCTAACCCACAGTGCCTGCACGTCATGAACCTGTCCGGAAGGCGAAATGTTGAATTCCGTTGGGCTGAACGCAAAAATGCTGGAAAACCCTTGTTGCTGCGCCCGGATTTGTTCCCACATGGCGTAGGTAAGATCGGAATAACGCCCACGGGAGCTCCCGCTCATTCCTTGCAGTGGATCGATTCGCACACTCGCCAACTCCTGCGGATTCTTCACGGGAAGCGTGCGCAGGCGGACTGCGTCAAGCAGTTGGAAAATTGCGGTGTTAGCGCCGATTCCGAGCGCTAGTGAAAGTATGGCCGTACCCGCAAACACTCTATTGAAGCGCAGCAGCCGCGCGCCGAAGCGCAGATCGCTCCAAAGAGTTTCGAGATGCGTCTCCCAACTTGACGAACGCACATTCTCTTTTACGACTTCCACGCCGCCCATTTCTATGCGCGCGGCGCGATAGGCTTGTTCGCGGGTCATTCCCGAGCGCATTTTGTCTGCGATAGATTTATCAAGAAAATCGCGCAACTCGTCGTCAAGCTCCTGCTCAACCTGCTTCTTGCGAAACAGGCCTAGTAGGCCCGCAAAAGCACTTTTCCAAAAAGCCAAAACGCCCTCCCTGTAGGGGCGCGATTCATCGCGCCCTCTTTGGTGTGACGCACTCCTCACTATGTCCTCGGCCGCGCAAAGTCTAGCCCGTACTTCTTCTGCCCACCCTACGAAGCCGTCTGCAAAATCCTGGCAATTGCCGCCACCTGCCGCTCCCACTCTTTCGTTTCGCTCTTCAGCTTTTGCCGCCCAGCCTTTGTCAGCGAATAATATTTCGCGCGCCGGTTGTTTTCCGAGGTCTTCCACTCGCACGCAATAAGGTCGCTACGTTCGAGCCGGCGAAACGCGGGGAACAGGGAACCCGGGTTCACTTCGAACACGCCATGACTGAGCTGTTGAATTCTTTGCGAAATCCCCCAACCGTGAAGCGGTTCAAGCGCCAGCGTCTTGAGAATGAGCATGTCGAGCGTCCCTTGCACCAGGGTCGCGGATGTATCGGTCATCGTTTGTCCTTTGCGTCCGTGGCTGGAGAGAGTGCTTTCCAGTCACTCCTCTGGAGAATCGAGAGAAGTATAGGCTACTCCTCTCGATTGTCAAGAGAAGCTAGTGGGACAGACTTCAGTCTGTCTGCCTCTAAACAGTCACCTGGGTTCTGCGTGGGTCAGTGCGAAGCTGCGGCGAGCCTGCGGGTTACGTAGTCCGAAACGTAAGCGTCGAAAAGATCGTTGAGTTGGTGCGTGACGGGACCGGGAGCGGTAGCGATTTTGTGGCCGTTTATCTCTCCCACACCGATAAGGTTGCGATTGGTGGAAGAAATAAAAATCTCGTCAGCGGTGTAAAGATCTTCCGGTCGAAGAGACTGTTCGATGACCGCGACTCCGGCTTCAGGTGCAATCTCGAAAAGAATCCCGCGCGTCACGCCCTCGAGGCAGCCGGAATTCAAGGGCGGCGTCAAAACCTTCCCGTTTTTTACCGCGAAAATATTTGCGGCCGTGCATTCCGCAATTTCGCCGCGCTCATTCAAAAGAACAACCTCATCGAATCCTTCTTTTTGCGCTTCGGCAACCGCCCAAACGTTTTGCAGCCACGAAGTTGTTTTCACTCCAGCGAGCGGCGAAGCCGCGTGGCGCCCTTGTTCGCGAAGCGCAAGCCGCACCGGTTCGCGATATTGCGGAAGAGGCGCGGTGTAAATAATCAAATCCACCTCGGGATTTTTTTCGTCGCTCTGCCAAAAACCAACTTTGTTATAGACGAGATAAATGCGCGCGGCGCCTTCCGATACTTGATTGGCCCGAATCACTTCATGCAGATTCAGCCGGACTTTGGCCGAAGTGTAAGGCATCGGCAAATGAATGATGGCGGCGTCTTTTTCCAGGCGGCGCCAGTGGCGTTCGTAAGCAAAAGCTTCGCCGTGGAAGATGCGCAGGGTAGTAAAGAGGCCCCAGCCACAGAGCAGGCCAGCCTGACCGGGCGAAAGCCTAACCTTTTCAATGGATAGCAGGTTTTCGTTGTGAAAGATCTTGCTGTGGATCACGCGCTCTCCTCGGCCTCAGGTGGCTGGGCTATAGCAGCTAGTGAAGGAATATTGTAGCCCAATTGGGATGGGGGACCTACGGGCCAAGGGGCAGGTTTATAAACATAAGAAAATAAGCCATTTAGAATGGATTTAGAGGAAAACAAGTTCATAGGAGGCGAATTACGGTCGGCCGGCTGGAGAGGTATACATCGAAGATGCCGGAACAGCCAGTGCCGAGGAGCAAGCAGCCGGCATGATTAGACTCTGGCCCTCGTAGATGCGATTGGGATCGCTTAGGGAGGGGTTGGCAGCCGCCAGGCAGGGCCACGCGGAGGAACGACCCAGATTGGCTTTTGCGAGATTCCATAGGGTATCGCCTTTGCGGACTTTAATCGTAGCGACGGTGGCGTTCGTGGCGCTGCGTGCTGAGGCGGGGGTTGCGGCGACGGCGGGAAGAAGGAGTTCGGTACCGGCGCGGATTTGGTTGGGGTTGACGACACTGGGATTGACTGCAAGAAGTTCGGGGTAGCGATTGCCGTGGCCCAGAGTTTGTTGCGCCAACTTCCAGAGAGAATCGCCGCGGTGCACGGTCACGCTCTTCTGTGTTGCGACGGTTGCGGCATTGGCAGCCGGCTTCGGTTGGGCCGGGCGGGTCATTGAGATTGGGGCCAAGGGCGCGGAGGGTTGCAGGGACTTTGGAGGAGCGGGCGGTTGCACCAGTTGGATAAGGATGCCCGGAGCCGCGAGACGGGAAGAAATTTTTGGTTCGGCCGGGATCGTCAGCCGGCCGTGAGCGTGAAGAGTCGGGCGGACCTCTTTACTAAAATCCGGACGAACGTTTGCGGGATGAACATTGCGACGGACGGCGGGGAGGTTCTCTGCGCGAAGTTTAGGTTGAATGTCCTCGTTAACTTTGGGTTGAACGTTGTTGCTAACTTTGGGTTGAACCGTCGGGCGAATATTTTCAGGGACAGCCGAGTGGGCATTCGAGCGAACTTCAGTTCGCGGAACTTCGGCTCGGGGAACTTCGGGACGAACGGGAACGGCAGAGAACGGATCGCGGCGAAAAACATTGGAAGGCGTTTTCGTTTTGGGACGGAGAACCGGTTGAGCCGGAGGACGGATCGCGGAGCGCTCCGGCAAAATCGGAGAGGCGAGCGCGGGAGTCTCGAAGGGAAGATGAAATGGTTCGGACTGTTTCGGTTTCAGAGCTTGCAATTCTTTTTGCTTGCGAAGCTGACGCGCGACTTCGCCAAGAGAAGTTCCGGGAGTTTGTGAATTTGCGTCGAGAGCTGCCGGCGGATTTTGCGGAGCGGCGGGTGCGCAATTATTTTTCTGCGCGCATTCATTTTTCTTTGCTTCGATTTGCGCGCGGTCTTCCGGAGTCAGAATGTTCGGATGCTTGAGATCTTCTTCGGTGTAAACGTGCTTGGCGGATTTTTGCTGTTCTTGTTTGCGGGCGCGTTCCTGGCGTGCGGCTTCGGCGACAGATTGGCTTTGTTGGTCTTGCGCGCGAGAAACGGTCACGCCGAGAGTGGCAAAACTCAAAAATAAGATTGCAGGGGCAGAAAACCGATGGGAACGCAAAAATTTCCCTGCACCTGAGCGGCGCGGCTGGAGAGGCAGTGGGCCGTTTGAGTAAGTCAGTTGCATGGCAAACCGACTACGGGGGGACTCCGCGTAAGAAGAATTGTAGCGGAGTCTGTGTCCTAGGGAAAATATTTTCTTATAGAGCGTTCCTGGAGATAAACCCCAGGGAACGCAGGATTTCAGAGGGGAGAAGAAGCCTATTTGGCGTACTATCTGTGGACTTCGTACGAGGGAGAGGCCGGGGGGATCCAAACATGAAAAGAGAGACGGAAGACAAATTCGGCAAAGCGGCAGCGGGCACGGCGAAATCCGGGAATGACGTTCGACGGAATGGCGCCGGCGAGACGCCTGGTCGGCGGAGATTTTTGCGGGCCAGTTTGCTGGGGGGAGCGGCGATCGCGGCTGGTCCGGTTTTGCAGCCGGTGCTTGGGGCGTCGAAAAGGAATACCACGGCAGAGGAAGTTCCGGCCTTCGAGTTGGACGAAATTACGATTGGCGAATTGCAAGATGGAATGAAGTCTGGAAAATATAGCGCACATGCCATCACGGAAAAGTATCTGGCGCGGATTGCGGCGATCGACAAGAGCGGGCCGAGCGTCAACAGCGTGATTGAGACGAATCCCGATGCGCTGGAAATTGCGGAAGCTTTGGATAAAGAACGAAAAGAAAAAGGGCCGCGCGGGCCGCTTCATGGAATTCCTGTTTTGATCAAGGACAACATTGCGACCGCCGACCGGATGCAGACGACGGCTGGATCTTTGGCGCTGGTGGGATCGAAGCCGCCGCGCGATGCGTTTATCGTTCAGAAATTGCGCGAAGCGGGCGCGGTGATTCTGGGAAAAACGAATCTGAGCGAGTGGGCGAATATCCGATCGAACCATTCGATCAGCGGATGGAGCGGACGAGGCGGACAGACGAAAAATCCGTACGCGCTGGACAGGAATCCGTGCGGATCGAGTTCGGGAACGGGCGCGGGAATTTCCTCGAATTTTGCGGCGATCGGGATCGGAACGGAGACGGACGGATCGATCGTGTGTCCTTCTTCGGCGAATGGTTTGGTGGGGATCAAGCCTACCGTCGGGCTGGTGAGCCGGAGCAGGATTATTCCCATTTCGCATACGCAGGACACGGCGGGACCGATGTGCCGAACCGTCCGGGATGCGGCGATACTGCTGGGTGCGATTGCCGGCGGCGACGTGGACGACAAGGCGACGGTGGCGAGCGATGGAAAATTCTTTAAGGATTACACGCAGTTTTTGAATGCGGACGGGTTGAAGGGCGCGCGGATCGGAGTGCTGCGGAAAGCGTTTGGGTTCAATCCCGCGGTGGACAAATTAATGGAAGCGGCCCTCGACGCAATGAAAAAGCAGGGGGCGATCTTGGTGGATCCGGTGGAGTTTGAGACGTATGGCAAGTTTGGCGAGACGGAATTTCTCGGGTTTATGTATGAGTTGAAGGCAGATTTGAACGCCTATCTTGCGTGGCTTGGGCCGAACACCCCGGTGAAAACCTTGAAGGACGTCATTGAGTTCAACGACAAAAATGCGGAGAAGGAGATGCCGTACTTTGGGCAGGAGAATTTTGTGAAGGCCGAAGAAAAGGGGCCGCTGACGACGAAGGGATATGTTGAGGCGATTGCGAAGAATCATGAACTGGCGGGCAAAGAGGGCATCGACAAGACGATGGACAAGCACAAGCTTGATGCCATTGTTGCTCCGACGGGAGGCCCGGCGTGGCTGACGGACATCGTGAACGGCGACTCGTTTGGCGGAGGTAGCTCGGAGTTTGCGGCGGTGGCCGGTTATCCGAATATCAATGTGACGGCGGGATTTGACTTCGGTTTGCCGGTGGGAATTTCGTTTTTTGGGCGGGCGTGGAGCGAGCCGGTTTTGATCAAGCTGGCGTACGCGTTTGAGCAGGCGACGAAATTCAGGAAGGCGCCGAAGTTTTTGGCGCGCGTGGAAGGGTGAGAAAGCAAGTTGACAGTCGACAGTTGAAAGTCGAAGTCGGGGAGGGAGCCCTGGCGCCTTATTTGTGATCGCGGTAATCATGACGGCTTCTTGGCAGTTCGGTTTGCACAGACTGAAGTCTGTGCCACTGGTTTGAGTGGAATGTTTAAAGTTGAGGGCACGGAACAGAACTGTATGCGGCGGGCGAGGCGGAAGGGCACGATGAATCGTGCCCCTACACGTGCCCCGACAGTTGATAGCTGTGAGCATGGCGCGTGGGGCCACATGCATGAAACCCCAAGACCCAGGTTCAAACTGCGAACCTGCGGCACCCCCCGCAAAGTCTTGATTGGCGAATGGGCTCTGGATCCGTCGGGGCACCCGCTCCGGTTCAGAAAGCGAGATGGTGCACAACCTCTGAGAACGGTCTCGATGGTAGTGGGGTACTATCTACGGCAGCAAGGATTAGAGGATGAAGCCCGACTTCGGACAATACGGATTCGCTCACCAAGACGGTCTAATCATGGCGTGTATCGGCGGATCGCAAGCGCACGGTGCAAAATTGGGTGCGACCGATGATACCGACTGGTACGGACTCTACATTCCTCCACCGACCAAACTTCTTGGACTCGACCGCGAGGAGCATTTCGTATTCACGACCGGTGGCAAACCAGGAGGCAACGGGCCCCAAGATGTAGATGTGTGCCTGTACACGCTGATGAAATGGGCGGGGCTCGCTGCTAAAGGCAATCCATCGGCTCTGCATTTCTTGTGCGCGCCGCTGGAGTTCACAACGAACACGTGGGACCAGTTTTCCGCACGGCCTGAGCTTTTCCTCGCGAAGGGGCATGTGAAGCCATTCCTCGGATTCGCGGATGACCAGATGAAGCGATTGCTCGGGCAGAAGGGGCAGAAAAACGTTCACCGCGCTGAGCTTGAAGGCAAGCACGGATACGACACCAAGTACGCGATGCATGTAATCCGTTTGTACGGAGAAGCGAAAGAGCTTATGGAGCACGGACGCATCACGCTGCCGCGACCAAACCGGGAGGAGTTGGTCGAAATCCGAAAGGGTAAGTATTCTCTTTCCGAAATTCAACAGCTTGGCACACAACTAGAATCAGAGGCGCTAGCTGCTCAGGCGAATTCGCCGCTTCCGGATGAGGTCGACCGGGATGCGATCAGTCAGTTAGTTGCCGACGCCCACCTTCGATTCTGGAGCGAATCAAAAAATTGAAACCGGGAGATTAATTGCAGAGAGGTAGCGCCGAAGTTGGATGCCGCGGCCCTGCGGGATAAGTTGGCAATTTTGATTGAGCAGAACTCAGGTGGTGGGCTAGCGGGGAAGAAACTGGGAGTGATTGAGAGTGGGGAGAAAACCCTAAGACATTCGAACTTACCGATTAAAGTCAAAAACAAAGTCAAAAGCCCCAGGTGCAAAACCGGCACCTGGGGCACCCCACCACTCACGCGTCAGTTTCGCTTATCGTGGCAACACTGGAGACCGTTCTTAGCGGTGGGAATTGGCGGCGTCGGCGGAGAGGCGGATCTCTTCAGTCGCCTGAGAGAGAAGTTCCTTGGCCTTTCCTGCGTGACCGCCCAGATTGTAATTGTTGTCTTTTTGGGCTTCGTCAACTTTTTCCCAAGCTTGTTGGATGAGTTGCTGGGCAGCGCGCATGTTTCCGTGTCTTTCGCCAACGTTTACCGGAGGTCGTTGCGCAAACAAAGCTGCACCGAGGGCAAAGGCCGCGCAGAGCGCGACGCATACCATCAAGATTTTCTTAGTCATGGATTTGTCCTTCCTCGTATCGCAAAATTTTGAAGCTGGCTGAGCCGCCAGAATGATATGCAAGTTTGATTCTTACTGCCAGAAGAAATAGCGGCCAATAGGGCGAGTTTTCCCGCGGCGAGATATTATTGCGGGTGTGTTATCTCCCGGACGGAACGGACGCAGCTCCGTCAGGCAAAAGCGCACAGCCAGGATTGGCTGTGCCACAGTAAACGGATGGACCGGCTGGAATCGCGTTGACAGGACGCTGGCTGTACTTTAAGATTAGCGTTTGTCTCTATAGGGAAAGGTGTGGCTGAGAGCGATGAGGACGTACGTAGCCAAGGGAGAAGAAGCAGAGGCGCTGAAAGTGGGCGCGAACTGGTTTGTGATTGATGCGACGAACCAGGTTTTGGGGCGTCTGGCGACGAAAGTAGCGCGGATGCTGATGGGCAAGGACAAGCCCAGTTTTACGCCGTACCTGGATTCGGGGGATCACGTTGTGGTGATCAATGCGGACAAGGTTCGCATGACCGGGAACAAGGTCGAGCAAAAGATTTATTACTCGCATAGCGGGTATCCGGGCGGATTGAAGGCGGTTCCGGCAAAGCGGTTGCGAGGGACGAAGCCGGAATGGATGATTCGCGAGGCGGTTCTGGGGATGTTGCCCAAGAACAAGCTGCGGGCGCGCCGGGCGAAGAAATTGCGGGTATACCGGGATGCGGCGGGTTTGGCGCGGCATGCTGGGCAGAAGCCGCAGGCAGTTGGGGCTTGGTAGTATCGGCAGGGAAGACAGACTGAAAGTCTGTCCTACTGTTCGGAAGTAGCAAGGAGCACAGACTAAAGTCTGTGCCACCCCGAGCTTTAGGAAAGAGCACAGTCAAGAGTGACTGTGCTACAAAGATTCTGCACGTTGCTGTTCCTTGAAAAGTGTGGCCGCGTAGTGGTCACCTCTAAGTGGTGCCTTAGGCAGGGAGCAAAACCGTCGTGGAGTTGATGGTTCTGGACAGATGGGTGTCTGGAATCGAGAAGAGCACAGGCAAGAGTGCCTGTGCTACTTAGGAGGAACGTTGAGTTCTACTGGTACGCCCATGGCGGGCACACAAACTTGGTTTCTTGGAACGGGCCGGCGTAAAGAGTCGGTAGCTCGAGTGTTCTTGCGCGCGGGCAGCGGCAAGTTCACGGTGAACGGGCGCGAAGTGGAGAGTTATTTTCCGAATCACGCCTGGAAGCATGACGCGATTGAGCCGCTGAAGTTTACGAGCCTGGCAGATCAGGTGGACGTCAAGGTGACCGCGCATGGCGGCGGCGTTGGCGGGCAAGCTGGAGCGGTGCGTATGGGATTGGCGCGAGCGATCTCGAAGTACAACCCGGAGCTGCGGCCCGCTTTGCGTAAGAACGGATTTTTGACGCGCGACTCCCGTATGAAGGAGCGCAAGAAGTACGGGCAGAAGGGCGCGCGGAAACGCTTCCAGTTTACGAAGCGGTAGAGATTTGGGCCTCGGCGGGGCCGGGGTTGCAACGAGCTCCGGAGGGTTTGCGCGAGTGAACCTTTCGAGATCACGGCCGGCAAGGAGCCGGCAATAGGTTGTTCTGTGGTTTGTTTTTGTCACTAGCGGAACCGGTCTAAAGACCGGCCACTACAACGGCAAAAGCGGCCACCGCAAACAGCTATCCTACTAGGAGGAAACTTGGCAGTAGAAATTACGATGAAAGAGTTGCTGGAGGCTGGAGTTCACTTCGGCCATCAGACGCGGCGCTGGAATCCGAAGATGAAGGAATATATTTTCGGAGAGCGCAACGGGATTCACATTATTGATCTTCAGAAGACCCTCAAGATGTTCCGCGAGGCTAGCCGGTTTGTTAGCGATCTATCCGCGCAGGGAAAGTCCGTATTGTTTGTCGGCACCAAGCGGCAGGCGCAGGAAGCTGTGTCTGAAGAGTCGAAGCGCTGCGGGGCGTTTTTTGTGAACCATCGCTGGCTGGGCGGGACGCTTACGAACTGGGCGACGCTGCAGAAATCGATCAAGCGGCTGAAGCTGCTGAAGGCCATGACAGAAGATGGCCGGATTAACGAGCTTTCGAAGAAAGAAAAGGCGCGGCTGGGCCGCGAATTGAAGCACCTGAATCAGAACCTTGAAGGCATTGAGAACATGTCGCAGCTTCCGGACGCGATGTTTGTAATCGATTCGAATGCGGAAGAGATCGCGGTGAAGGAAGCGCGGCGCATGGGCGTGCCGGTGGTTTCGGTTGTGGATACGAATTGCGATCCGGACGTGGTCGACTGGATTATTCCGGGCAACGACGACGCTTTGCGCGCCATCCGCCTCTTTACGACGAAGATCGCGGATTCGGTGCTCGAAGGGCATACCGCTTACCAGCAATCGCAAGTGGCGGAGCAGAAGTCGGCGGAAGATCAGGCGATTGTCGATGGCGTGGAGTACGTGGACACGAGCGCGTACGAACAGTACGAGAAGCAGGAAGGCGACTTCGTGGAGGGAGCGGTTGTGGAAGTTCCTCCAGATGCGCCTGTTGAGCCCGCCGATGCCCCGGAAGCTGCTGCAGCAACGGTGCCACCGGACGCGGAATCTCACTAAACAATTTGCGCGGGTAGGAGTTTCGTGAGGCCCGCCCCATGCGGTTCGGGGTGGGCCGTTTTGCAAACAACGATATCGAATAAGAGAATTCAAACGAGCAAAGAGAAAAAAAGATGAGCACACAACAGCCAGCTATGCAGATACCGGCGCACCTCGTGAAAGAATTGCGCGAACGGACCGGAGCGGGATTCAGCGATTGCCGCGCGGCGCTCGTCGAAGCGGGCGCAAACATCGAGAAAGCCATCGAGATTTTGCGGAAAAAGGGTCAAGCGGCGGCCGCGAAGAAAGCGCAGCGCGAAGCGAGCGAAGGGCTCGTGGGCAGCTATATCCACGCGGGCGGGAAGATTGGTGTGCTCGTGGAGATCAACTGCGAGTCCGACTTCGTGGCGCGCACGGAAGCTTTCCAGCAGCTTTGCCACGACATTGCGATGCACATCGCCGCGCTCGATCCGAGGTACGTACGGCGCGAGGAAGTGACGCCGGAGATGCTCGCGGCGGAGCGCGATATTTACCGGGCACAGGCGCTGGCGACCGGCAAGCCGGAAAACGTGGTCGACAAGATCACCACCGGGAAGATGGAAAAGTTTTACGAAGAAAACTGCTTGTACGAGCAGCACTACATCAAGGACGAGAGCGTTACGATCGGCGAGATGATTACGCAGGCGATCGCGAAGCTCGGCGAGAATATTTCCATTCGGCGGTTCGTGCGCTTCAAGGTCGGCGAAATCGGCGGGCCGGGCGGAGCAGGAGCAGAAACGGCACCGGTACCAGCGCCTGTCAGCGCGTAAGACAAATATTTATAACTTGATTCCCGAGCGTCCCGGTAGCACCGGGACGCTCTTTTTTATTTGTGCGAGCGACCGCACAAATTGTTTTCATCGGAGGCATTCGACGGGGATTGGGCTTATTTTTTCGCGCTATTCGAGGCGGCAACTTTTCCCAACGGGATGCCGAGGGTGCCCGCGTTGCCGGAGTTGAGATCATAGATACCTGTGCGGAGGTAGATGTCGCCGGGAGGGACGTCGATTTCGAGATGCAGGGGAAGCCCTTTGGCCTGGAGAGTTGGGAAATCCTTAGTCGGAAGAGCCAGCCGGCTCGTGCGCTTCGCGATGTTGATAATTTTTCCGGTGCGATCGTAGGCAACGAGAATCACTTCGAGGCGGCCGTGTTTCACGCCATCGGGGGCGGATTCTAGTGAGAAATTTTGCAGAGAGACGGAGAGGTCCACGCCGAAGCGAGTGAAAGGCCCTTTCCATTCAGTGTTGAGGCCAGCGCGGCGCGCTTCCGGGGCGGGCTGCGTCTGAAGCGGGTTGGCCTGAATTTCGTAAGTGATTTGATCGAAGTTGGGCATGCCGAAACCGACAAGTGGAATGAGCGGGTCCTCGGCGCCCGATTCGGCGGATTGGTGTGTCTCGGGTTTATCGGCGTAGTAGCCACGCCGGTAGGAAAGCTTGTAGTCGTGGTTGGAAAGTTTCACTTCGATGCGGCGGTACTTGCCGTCGGTCTTGTTGTTGGTCGGAGCATAGGCCAAGGCGTAGTAGTGCGAGCCTTCGTCGATGGCTTTAGCCATGGCCACGTCGAGGGCATTGGTGTTGTAGAAGGCGCGGCCGCCGGTTTCCTGGGCGATGGTTTCGGCGGCGATTTGGCTGGTGCTTTGGTTGTAGAGCATGCTTTCGCGAGTATTGCCGAGAATGTCGCTGACTTCGAATGTGGGATCACCTGCGAGGCCGTGTGCCGAAACTGGATAGATGGCGATTTGTGCGGCCGTGAGCATGTCCGATGTTTGCCGGACGCGTTGCTGATGTTGTGGGGCGTGGGATTTCTCATTGGGAATGAAGCTGATGGGAAAAGAATCCGCAAACCAGACGACGTTTTTGCGCGCAGGAATGCCGGAAAGATAGCGCGCGAGGTGCTGAAAGGCTTGCAGGGTCAGTTCGGTGCGCTCGCTGGCCCGCGCGACGACTTCTTCGCCGAGGTACTGTTGCACGGCGCCCACGGCAGCCGGGGCGGCATCCATCATGATCATGGCCTGGACGCCCCTGAGTTCGGCGTCGTTGCGTGAGGGTGTTTGGTTGAGCCACGACGATTCGGGGACGACACCGGATTTGTCTTCTAAGGAAGCGGAAAGGCCGGAGAAATCCGTAGTGAAGCCGCGCGCGAGGCGGAGCTGCTGGGTGTTGAGCGTGAAGATGGCGAGGCGCGTGCCGGGCGAAACCGTTTTCAGATATTTGACGGCTTGGTTGCACACGTCCTCCTGAGACCAGGGTTGCGTGTTCAGGAGATCGATCAACAGGACGTTGACGGAGTCGCTGGGTTTGACGGCTTGCACGTTGGTGTAGACGTTTGGCGGCAGAGTAGGAAGGTTGACGGGCGGCGCGGTATGACGTGAGTGCTCATCGAAAGCGGAAAAGGTTTGCGGCTTGCCGTCCTCCTCGATGGAGAAATCTTCCTGGCGGAGGTTTGGGATGGTCTCGCCCTTGTGGTTGGTCACGACGACGTCGAGGAGAACTACGCGCGTTTCTACTTTTATAGCAGGAGTGGTGGTGGAAGCGTTGGGAGCGGGAGCCTGAGAGTGGAGCGGAGCGATGGCAAAGGCGGCCGCGAGAGGCCAGAGCAGATAACAGATGCGGCGACTTCTCATTGTGTGCTCATTGGGCGGGGCTGGGGCACTGGATGGCCTCTTATGAAACGGCTGAATATCGGTTTGCGTTTCCTCGATCTGTGTGGAACGTCGGCATCTGTTCAGATGAAGAGAGGGGCGGTTCTGTTGTATTACTTTGAAAGCGTTTATAGAGGTAGAAAAGCGGCAGCACAGCTGACGCACTCCAGATTGTGCGGGGACGGGGATAGTTTGTTACAATTCCGAAGTTTTAGAGAGCATCGACCGGAGCGACATGGCTGCACTGAAGAAGGCTGCAAAGAAAACCGTTAAGAGAACGCCGAGACATGCGCAGTTGGCTTACCGGCGCATATTGCTGAAGCTTTCTGGGGAGTCGCTGCAGGGGCCGCAGGGATTTGGGATTCACGGCGAAACGATCCAGGCCATCGCGCAGGAATTGAAAGAAGTGCATGCGTTGGGGATCGAAATTGCCATCATGGTGGGCGGCGGAAATATATTTCGAGGGGCGCGGCAGAAGGGATTTGAGATTGACCGCGCCACAGGCGACTACATGGGGATGCTGGCGACGGTGATTAACGCGCTGGCTTTGCAGGATGCGCTCGAGAAGCTGGGCGTGTTTACAAGGGTTTTGAGCGCGATTGAGATGAACCAGGTTTCGGAGCCGTTTATCCGGCGGCGCGCGATGCGGCATCTGGAGAAGCAGCGCGTGGTGATTTTTGCGGCGGGGACGGGGAATCCTTATTTTTCGACCGATACGGCAGCGGCGTTGCGAGCGATGGAGATCAAGGCCGACGTGATCTTGAAGGCGACGCGCGTGGATGGAATTTTTGATGCCGATCCGGAGAAAGTTTCCGGGGCGAAGTTTTTCGCGGCTATTACCTATCGCGACGTGCTGAACCAGAATTTGAAGGTGATGGACGCGACGGCGATTTCGCTGTGCATGGATAACGGGATGCCGATCGTGGTTTTCAACATGAACCAGCACGGAAACATCAAGCGCGTGGTGATGGGGGAACGCGTGGGATCCAAGGTGACTCCGGCTTAGATTCGAAATCGGAAAGTCGAAATTCGAAACTCGAAATTGGGGGACAAGCGGCTTGCGTTGGGAGAGCTAGCGCGACTGAGGAAGATATGACCACGATTGCTACAACAAAAGATGCGATGGTTGCCGCGAGAACGCGGATGGAAAAAGCCGTGGACGATTTCCGCAAGGAGATGGCGACGATTCGCACGGGCCGCGCGAACGCCACGCTTCTAGACAACGTGCGCGTGGATTATCACGGGACGCCGATGCCGCTGAATCAGCTCGGGAGCATGACGGTGCCTGATCCGACGATGATTGTGATTTCGCCGTGGGATCCGAGCGCGGTGGCCTTGATTGACAAGGCGATTCGGACGTCGGATTTGGGGTTGAATCCTACCAACGACGGGAAAGTGGTGCGCGTGCCGATTCCTTCTTTGACGGAAGACCGGCGCAAGGATTTGGTGAAGCAGCTGCACAAAGTGCTGGAGAATCACCGGACGGCGGTACGGAATATCCGGCGAGATCTGAAGGAAGCGATCGAAAAGTTGGAGAAGGACAAGAAGATCAGCGAGGACGACAAGAAGCGGTCGCTGGATGAGTTGGAGAAGCTTTCGCATGCGGAGACGAAGAAGATTGAGGATTTGAGCGCGGCGAAGGAAAAAGAAGTGATGCAGATAAAGTAGAAGATGAAACGACGCAATAAGGTAGGAAGTAAGGACGTGAAGAAAGAGGGCACGATGTATCGTGCCCCTACAAGTTGGCAAGCCTGCCTAGCCCGTTCCTAGCGTTGGATTTCGATTAGTAGGACCCAGGCGCCGAAAATGCCGGCGGCGAACGAAAGTAGTGTTCCCGGCACGACCCAGTACATGGCGGTCGGATGGCCTGCGGCAAGCAGTATTCCCACAATCACAAATGGCAGAGGCGGTAGTTGGTTGTTGAGAATTCGTGCTGTGCTTTTGGCGCGCGGATGAGCGTCTTTCCACGTTCGGGCGAGTGCGAAAGTCTGGGCGGCCCAAATTGCAAGGCCTGTTCCGCCGATTTCCGCGGCGTAGGCGAGCGTCGATTGAGCGGGAACGAGTGCGAACGTTGCGATGACCAGGACCGACAGGAGCGCGAGGAGCGCTTCGACAGCTCGCGAAGGCAAATGCCGGTACTCGAGGATGCGGGTGAGGTTGATGGAGATGGCGACGAAGAGAAGGCCGGCAAGCGCGGCGGAGGCGCCGGCTTCGGCTACGAAGAAGTCGTGCCAGCCTTGCATGGCGTCGGGTGTCATTGTGTTTTTGGCGGTGCCGCGGGAGTTGCTTCACTGCGTTCGAGCGTGAAGACCTGGGATTCGTCGTTTTGAACGGTGCGGAGGAAGGCGTTGTAGTCGCTGGCGCGGTCGGCGGGAATTTCTTTCAGGATGAAATTCAGGTGGCGGCTGGCGGTGAGCGTGGCATCTTTTGCGGAATATTGCGAAGTGTAGCTGGCAAAGTCTCGCTGGACGGACGTGCCCGTGGGAATGCGCGCTGTTGTTCCGGTGGGAAGGTGAAGCGTTACGCTCACATCGACATCGAGCGGAGTGCCCAGGTCGATGGGCGGCGCGGCTGCTCCCACTTCAGGCTTTGCCGGCGGCTCGGGAAGTCCGAGCAGAGGAAGCAACGCCGGAACGCGAAGAGGTTTTTTCGACCAGTCGATAAACTTAGGTTGCGTGATTTCGTATTCGACGGTGAAGGGTTCGCGGGTTGCGTAGGGATCGGACGTGGTTACATTCGAGATTTGTCCGCGGAAGCCGTCGGAGAGTGCCAGAAGTTGCGCGACGTTTTTCCAGCCCTCTTTTGGAGTAGTGTGAAACGCTACGCGCAAAAGCAACTCATTCTCTCCCCGCACGGCGTACTTCGCTTTGATGACCAGTTTGGCGTCTGCTGAAATCGTTGCTTCCAGGCTGACTCGCTGAAATGACGGGAAGGGAGGCACCACATGCAGCGGTTCCCAGCCGTGTCCCAGGGAACTCAAAAAAGAAAAGTCGCGGTCCAAGACGAATGCGCACTTTCCAGAATTCGGCGGCAGCATTCCAAAGGGAGCCACTTCGACGCCGGGATCGAGCCAAATGGTCGATTTGCCATCCCGCGCTGAAACGAGTAAATGCCGAAATGGGGAAGGACGCGGAGTTCCTTTCTCATTGCAGTAGCCCGACAAAGCAGCTCGCGCAGACAGGTTTTGGGCGCTCGCTAGCGCCGCAAAGAGAACGTACTTGTCCTCCTGTGTCCCATATGCAGATTCAAGAACGTCTTTTGCTGGCCTCGAAGAGAATCCCGTCGCGCCCAGCGGCAAGTCTATCGTTGAGATCTTTCCGGACACGAACTCGTAAAGTGCTTCGAGACTCTGCGCGCTGTTCTTGGATTGCGCCGTGAGCGCCGCGGCTTTTTCCTTTATGGCTGGCGTCGCTTCATATTCACTATTCAGCTTCTCCCCTGAAGATTGAAATGTTTGCAGCTTCTCGGTTGGCACAGCGCCCGACAATAATTTGTTCGCAAGCTCGATGGACATAAATTGCCAATCGCTAAATGTTGAGAACTCAATATCGGACCCAGAATCTTCTTTTGTTTCTGCGTCGTGAGATGGGTCACTAAGATTCTTGAAATCCCACCTATACAGGGTCCGCCCTGAGCTGCCTTCTCCCGACTTTGAAGTAGAACTGACCGGTGTCAACGGATTGATGGTGAATGGCACGTTGTATTGGTTCGCCTTGGCACTTTCAGCCAGTGAGGTGGGCAAATCGAATTCGAAGATTTCATGGGAGACGACACCCGTACGATCGAAAGTGTGATCCATCCAGAAGTTAGGAGCGAGCGGGTGGTGCGAGACAGTAGTGATGACGCGGTATTCGAGCGAGTCGCCGGGTTCGAGGCCGAGGATGCGGACGGACTTGACGCGGACGTCTTGATAGGCAGGGGCGTTGACGACGGCGGGATTGGGAGTGTCGGTGATGGCGCTGGGGAGGACGTCGGCGGTGCCGCCGCTGGGGTGCGTGACACGGACGAGCGGGATCTCGATTTTTTCGAACGCGCGGTTGAAATCGAAATTGAGACGGGCGAATTGGCGGACGCCGAGTTCGTCGTTGATTTTGACGCGGGCGTGGACTTCTTTGCGGCTGTCGCCGTTGGCTTCAAAGCGAATGCGCGTTTCGAGGAGTTCGATTTCGGCTGGGATTTTAGGCGCAGGCTTAATTGCCGCTTTTTCCTGAGTCTTCTGCGGAGTTTTTTCAGCAGGCTTTGGTGATGCACCCTGCGTTTGTCGCGGATTTGCGGCTGATGCGCCGAAAACAACAATGATTGCCGCGGCAACGGGGATCGCGCAGAAAAAAAAGCGAGTGGCTTTCACGATGTCCTCGGAGGAAGTTTAGGGCGAGAGAGGAAGTGGCGTAAAGCGGCGCCTTGCGCGGCGTTGCGCGGTATACACGAGCGTAAAGCGGCGGTTAAGAGCGGCCCCGCTGATGGGTGGCAGATGACGGGAGGAGAGGAAAGGGAGGAGAAGAATAAGAGATAAAGAAAAAGAGATAAAGAAAAAGAAAGAGGGCACGGCCCTTCGAGGCTCAGGGTAAACGTGCCGTGCACCTACGGGAAACGGATTTGAGGGTTGTGCGTCTGAGAGCATGGTAGAGTTTTGCGGGCCGAATCGGTTGGGCTAGAGGAGAACGGGAATGCGAAGGATTTTCGCGGGGATTGCGCTCGTTGCGATTGTTGCGGCGTTTGGTGTGAAAGCGCAGAACAGGACGGCTGCAAAAGGACCCAACCAGGACGGCACCAAGCCGGCGCTCGTCAAGATTGCTGGCGAGGGAATGTTGGATTCACATGCATATCAGTATTTGACGGAATTGAGCGACGACGTGGGCGCGCGTGTGACGGGATCGCCGCAAGCGCAGAAGGCGATCGAATGGGGCCTGGCAAAGATGAAGGCCATTGGGCTTGAGAACGTGCACGCGGAAAAATGGCAATTGTGGCGCGGGTGGACTCGAGGGACGGCAGAGGCGGAGATGTTGACGCCGATTCGCCGGCCACTGCATGTGGACGCGATGGGGTGGACAGGGTCCACGCCTGCGGGGGGCGCGGAAGGCGACGTCGTTGCGGTGAACCTGTTTGACCTCGACGGCGAAATGAAAAACATGTCGCGACTTACCGGCAAGATTCCGCTGATCGTTCTGCGCGGCGAGCCGAACAAGAGTTTTATTCAACTGTTTGCCCAACTCGGCGATTTTCTGCGGGCCGCTGGAAAAGCGGGCGTGATCGCTGTGATCGGCGGGCAGGGCGGCGGGAAATCCGCCGGAATGAACCTGACGCACACGGGAATCCTTGGGCTTGACGCGGACTTCGCGGTGCCAGTGGTGTCGATGACGGCGGAAGATCAGGGGCAGTTGGAGCGCTACCTCGCGCGCGGGTTGGTGCCGCGGGTGCGCTTCAATGTGCAAAATACGTTTACCAACGGGCCTGTGGAAAGCGCGAACGTGGTGGGCGAAATTCGCGGGCGTGAGAATCCGGAGCAAGTGCTGGTCGTGGGTGGGCATCTGGATTCGTGGGATCTTTCCGAGGGAGCGACGGACAATGGAATGGGCTCGAGCTGCGCACTCGGAGCGGCGGATGCGATCGTACGCAGCGGCATGAAACCGCGCAGGACTATTCGCTTCGTGTTGTTCACGGGTGAAGAGCAGGGGATCGATGGTTCGTTTGCGTATGTGCGGCAGCACCAAGCGGAAATGGCGAATCATCTGGGGAGTTTGATTTTGGATAACGGACAGGGGCCGGTCAGGTCCTTTCAAATGGGGGGGCGCGACGACTTGGTGGAAACATTCAAACAGTTTGCCGCAGCGATCTCCGATATTCGCGAAGTGAAAGTGGATGACAAGGTGGAAGATGGAACGGATACGCTACCGTTTTCAATTGCGGGATTGCCGGGTATAAATATGGATCAGGATTCGCCGGAGTATCAGTACACACATCATTCCGCGGCGGATGCGCTGGAAGCAGTCAAACCGGACGTGTTGGCGCAAGACGCCACCCTGATGGCGCTGGCGGCCTATTGGATTGCGGACCGGCCAGAACGTCTGGCTTCGCCATGGTCCGCTGAAAAGACCGCTAGGATGCTGATCGCCCAGCATGAAGACGCCATGCTCAAGGCGTTTGGGATGTGGCCCAAGGCGTTCGCCGACATCGAGAAGCACGACGCTACTTCGAACCAGTAACCTGGAACTAGTAACCTAACAAATCGAAACGCGGGGCTTGCCCGATTTGCCAGACAAGGCCCAAGCAAGAGTCCTTTTCCCAGCCGATGCGTCCATTGGAGAAGCGGAAGTGTTTCTCTGGTGGCGTTCATGAAAACGAAGCACAGGATTGCCTGGTGGCAGAGCCTTGTGGGGCTGGGTGTGCTCGTGCTTGGCGGAGCGTCGCTGAGTCGTGCTGGCGGGCCTGCGCCAGCGTCGTTCGAAGTGTTACCCACGCGCGTTGATGCGCCACAGATTTTTGCGAAGGGTGTGATATCCACGCCAGACGACGAGCAGGGCGGCGTCTTTAGTCCAGACGGTGGCGAGTTTTATTTCGCAAAGCTCAATCCGACGACAACATTTCCTCGGATTGGTTTGCTCTGTGTTTCACACTGGCGGCAGGGAAAGTGGACAACGCCGGAAGTGCTGCCGTTTTCCGGAAGGTATCTGGATCTTCCACCGCGGCTCTCGCCGGATGGGCAAACGATGTACTTCAGTTCTTCCAGGCCGGCACCGGGGACGACCAAGCGCGTTCTGCGAATATGGAAAGTGGAGAAAAGCAAAGCCGGTTGGAGTGAGCCGCAATTATTGCCGGCGCCGGTGAATGCCCCGGAGAGCAGTTGGAACTGGGGAGCTTCGGCGACGAAAGACGGAACGCTTTATTTTACCTCCGATCGAGAGCAGCCCGGACGGCCGAAAATTTACCGCTCGCGGTTCGTCAACGGAGCGTATCAGGAGCCGGAAAAAATTGCCGCTCCCATTAATTCGGAATTCGGCGACTTCGATCCGTTCATCAATGCGGATGAGACGATCTTGTTTTTTGTGGCCGCGGGGGACGACCCTGCCGCAGGGCACCATCGCGAAGGCTTGCTCTACACCGGCGGATATCCCTATGCGAGGGGCGATATCTATTTCAGCCGCATGGTGGACGGAGCGTGGACTGCGGCGAAACATCTGGAACATGGCGTGAATACAGTGTTTAACGAAGATTACCCGGCCTTGACGCCGGACGGGAAGCATCTCGTGTTTTCCAGTGAGCGGAGTCCGTTCACTGTGCCCGTAGCGCACAGGCTCACGATGGACGAACTCGAAAAAGAGCTGCACGGTACTTTGAATGGCGGCGGCAACATTTATACGATTCCGGTAGATGTACTCGGCATCGGGAAAGAAAAGTAAGGAAGCAGACATGAAACGCGCTTGGGCGATTGCGATTGGGTTATTGGCTGTGGTGATACTTGTGTCGAGGAATTTTTCTTCGTCCGCAGTGGCGGATGAAAAAGAAAAAACTGCAATCGTGGCCGAGATGATTGGCGAAGGCGTTGTATCGACGCCAGACGACGAGTTCGGCGGAACATTGGCGCCTGACGGGAAGACGTTGTATTTCGATAAGACAGTCCCAGCACATTATTTGTATGTTTTGTGCGAATCGAAGCTCGTCAACGGGAAATGGAGTAAACCGGAAGTGTTGCCGTTTTCGGGGCTTTATCGCGACAGTGATCCTGTTCTTTCGCCCGACGGCGAAACGATGTTCTTTGCATCCGACCGTCCAGTGATGCCAAAGGCTGCCGATGAGCGCCGCTTTCAAATATGGCAAGTTAAAAAAATGAATCGGGGATGGAGCGAACCCACACTAGTGCCCGGCGCGATTAATAGCGAGGGCAGCCAAGTTTTTGCTTCGGTGACGAACGGCGGCACAATGTATTTCACGTCCAGCCGAAAAACGGGGAACTACGATATTTTTCGGTCGCGGCTCGTGAACGGCAAATATGAGGAAGCCGAGGATTTAGGACCCAATATCAACGGAGCGGGAATCGCCAGTCTTGAGGCTTGGATAGCTCCGGATGAGAGTTACTTGCTGATCGGCAGCTTCGGCCGCGAAGGTGGGTATGGCAACTCCGACCTTTTTGTGAGTTTTAATGACAAGGGGGCATGGAGCAAGCCGGTCAATTTGGGACCCACAATCAACACCCCGGCTCGCGAATATAGCCCCCGGGTGACGGCCGACGGCGAGTGGCTCTATTTTGCGAGCGAAAAAGGCATGCCCTACGATAAGATAGAGCAACCCCTTGCTTATCAGCAGTTTGAGGATGGCATGAAGGGAATTCGAAACGGGCTTGGAAATATTTATAGGATTCCTTGGGCGCCAATTTTGAAGGCCGCGCGGGAGCAAGGTGGCCCGGGAAACCTCAAATGAGTACCATGGCGAGTTATCATTGAGGTAAGAGATTCGATTTAAGAGGGTCGAAGCTCGTTTTTCCACAGAGCATTCCCTTTCGCCTGTGAAAGAAATTTGACAGAGCACGTTGTTTTCCTTATACTCTACGTTTTGTTGGGGATGTTTCTACCCTGACTAGGGTCGACCGAGTTGAGGTCGATGGGTTGGAAGGGAATTATCTTCGGTCCCGGAACAAAGTAAGACGGAATGGGACAGAAGAGCGGCCGGAATGGGACGCCAGTCCCGCAAAGCCGAGTAAGCCTCTCCGAAATGAAGCCGGAAGCGTAGTTCTGCCTTCTGGAGTGCGTACGGAGTTTCTTGCTGGTTGTATCTCCGGATTCGCAGTAGACCTTTCAGCACACATGTGTGCTCTCGCGCATTTTTGTTTGCGCGCCTTGCGAGAGCCACGAAAGTTTTGCGCGTACTTGGTGACCGTGGTGTGGTCACGCATAGAGTTGACCGCTGTGCGGTCACGGATAAAGAGGACGACTGTGCCGACGTTTTCACAACTTGTTCGAATGGGACGTGAGAAGGTTCTGGTCAAGACGAAGTCTCCCGCGCTGGCCGGCTGCCCGGAAAAGCGCGGAGTATGCATTCGCGTGTACACGCAGACGCCGAAGAAACCGAACTCGGCATTGCGCAAGGTAGCGCGCGTGCGTTTGACGAATTCCGTGGAAGTGACGACGTACATTCCTGGCATCGGCCACAACTTGCAGGAGCACTCGATCGTGCTGGTGCGCGGCGGCCGCGTGAAGGATCTGCCGGGAGTGCGGTATCACATCGTGCGCGGAACTTTGGACGCGGCGGGCGTGGAGAATCGCAAGCAGGGGCGGTCAAAGTATGGCGCGAAGCGGCCTAAGGCTGCGGCAGCGAAGTAAAGAAGTAATGAAGTAGAGATGTAAAGAAGTAAAGAAAAAGCGGAAGAAGCGAAGAAGAAACAGAGAGATTCAGGAGCGATAAAGAGCAATGCCACGCAAAGGACTTGTTTTCCGGCGAACACAGGCGACCGACCCGGTCTATGCCAGCGACATCGTGGAGAAGTTCATCTGCTCGATGATGTGGGAAGGCAAGAAGTCGACGGCGCAGCGCGTGTTTTACGGCGCGATGGACCAGGTTGCCAAGAAGACGAACGACGATGCTTTGAAGATTTTCAAGAAAGCCATCGAGAACGTGAAGCCCACGCTGGAAGTGAAGACCCGGCGTGTCGGCGGCGCGAACTATCAGGTTCCGGTGGAAGTGAATCCGTTCCGGCGGCAGTCGCTGGCAATTCGCTGGCTTTTGCAGTATTCGCGCGAGCGCGCGGGCAAGACGATGATCGACAAGCTCGCGGATGAGTTGATCGACGCGGCCAATGCGCGCGGCGGAGCGATCAAGAAGAAGGAAGACGTTCACCGCATGGCGGAAGCCAACAAGGCGTTTGCGCACTATCGCTGGTAAGGCGGGCGCTGGTAAGTGTAGTGGCCGGTCTTTAGACCGGTAGTAGAAAAGAGTCAAAAGAAAGATTCATGGCAACGGAAACAAAAGGGGCGACGCAAGAGATCATGGGACGAGTCTTCAAACTCGAAGATACGCGGAACATCGGGATTATGGCGCACATCGATGCGGGCAAAACCACGTCGACCGAGCGCATCCTGTTCTATACCGGTGTGACGTACAAGATCGGTTCCGTGGATGAAGGCACCGCCACCATGGACTGGATGGAGCAGGAACGCGAGCGCGGCATCACGATTACCAGCGCTGCGACGACCGCTTCATGGGACCGCTTTGGCAAGAAATATCGCGTCAATATTATCGATACGCCGGGCCACGTGGACTTTACCGTGGAAGTGGAGCGCTCGCTGCGCGTTTTGGACGGCGCGGTTTGCGTGTTCGACTCCGTCGCTGGCGTGCAGCCGCAGTCCGAAACCGTTTGGCGTCAAGCGGACAAGTACCGCGTTCCGCGCATCTGTTTCGTCAACAAGATGGACCGCATGGGCGCGGATTTTGACCACGTCATTCGCACCATTCGCCAACGCCTCGGCGCCCACCCCGTTCCCCTCCAGTTTCCTCTCGGTCGCGAAGACAATTTCATTGGCATCATCGATTTCCTCGAAGAAAAAGTAATTGTTTGGCTCGAAGAGACTCTCGGCGCAAAGTTCGAGGAGTTTCCGGTCGAAAGGTTGTGGGACAAGGCATTCGTGGATTCGCGGCCAGACGTTGCCGCCGCGCTGAAGGGTTCCGCGATTGACAAGAAGTTCTATGATGAACATCGCGGCAAGATGGTGGACTACATCGCCGAGCACGACGACGAAGTGATCGACAAGTATTTGACCGAAGGCACGCTGTCTCTCGAAGAGATGCGCCGGTCGGTGCGCAAGTCCACGCTGGCATTGAAGATTGTTCCGGTCCTGGCTGGTTCGGCGTTCAAGAACAAAGGCATTCAGCCGCTGCTCGACGCGGTGATTGATTATCTGCCGTCGCCTATCGACGTTCCTCCAGTGGAAGGCACGGATCCCAATACGGATGAAGTGGCGTTGCGGCGTGCCGCGGACGATCAGCCGTTTGCCGCGCTGGCATTCAAGATTATGTCCGATCCGTTCGTCGGTCACGTGACTTACATTCGCGTGTACTCGGGCGTTCTGAAATCCGGCAGCTACGTTCTGAATTCCGGAAAAGGTTCGCGCGAACGCATTAGCCGTTTGCTGCAGATGCATGCGAACAAGCGCGAAGAGATCGACGAAATCTACGCCGGCGACATTTGCGCGTGCGTGGGATTGAAGAGCGTAAACACCGGCGATACGCTGTGCGATGAAGACAAGCCCATCATTCTGGAAAACATTGATTTTCCGGCTCCCGTCATTTCGGTGGCTATCGAGCCGAAGACAAAAGCGGATCAGGACAAGCTTGGCGTCGCCTTGCAGCGCCTGGCGCAGGAAGATCCCACGTTCCGTGTTTCCACGGAACCAGACACCGGGCAAACGCTTATCTCCGGGATGGGCGAACTGCACCTCGAAATCATTGTCGACCGCATGTTGCGCGAATACAGCGTGCAAGCCAACGTTGGCCGTCCGCAAGTGGCTTACCGCGAAACGATTCGCAAGAAGGCGATTGCCGAAGGCAAGTACATCAAGCAGACCGGCGGTAAAGGACAGTACGGCCACTGCAAAATCGAATTGCACCCGATTCCGAGCTCGAGCCACGAGAGCATGAAGGAGATGTCCACCGACGACATCGACGCTCTGGCGAAAGAAGTGACCGGAAGCAGCAATCCCGGCAAATGGAAATTCGACAAAGAACACCGGTTCCTTTTCATCGACAAGATTATTGGCGGCTCGATTCCGCGCGAATTCATCGCGCCGGTCGAGGCTGGTATTCGCGAAGCGTTGGACAATGGTATTTTGGCCGGTTTTCCCACGGTTGATGTCGCGGTCGTGCTGATCGACGGCAGCTACCACGATGTAGACTCCAACGAAATGGCGTTTAAAATCGCCGGGTCGATGGCCTACAAAGAAGCTTGTGCGCGCGCCAAAGCGGTTCTGCTCGAGCCCATCATGAAAGTGGAAGTAGTCGTTCCCGAAGAATATATGGCTCCGGTGTTCGGCGATCTGAATGCGCGCCGGTCCGCGATTCAAGGCACGGAAAATCGTGCCGGCGTCAACGTGATTCGCGTGGAAGTGCCGCTGGCGCAGATGTTCGGTTATGCCACGGATTTGCGCAGCCGCACGCAGGGCCGCGCAACGTTCACGATGCATTTTTCGCACTACGCGGAACTTCCCGCGGCGCTGGCCGAGGAAGTGATCAAGAAGCAACGGGGCGAGAAGTAAGTCAAGTTTTGAGTTAGTCGGTTTACGAATTCGACTGAGGAGCAGAAGGCAATGGCCAAGGAGAAATTCGAGCGCAGCAAGCCGCATTGCAACATTGGGACGATTGGTCACATTGACCATGGCAAGACGACCCTGACGGCGGCGATTACGAAAGTGCTGTCGAAGCACAACCCGAAAGTGCAATTCCGCGCGTTTGATTCGATTGACAACGCGCCGGAAGAGCGCGAGCGCGGCATCACGATTGCCGTTTCGCACGTGGAGTACGAAACGCCGAATCGTCATTACGCGCACATGGATTGCCCGGGTCATGCCGACTACATCAAGAACATGATCACCGGCGCCGCGCAGATGGATGGCGCGATTCTGGTGGTGGCGGCGACGGACGGCCCGATGCCGCAAACGCGCGAGCACATTCTTCTCGCTCGGCAGGTCGGTGTTCCAGCGATTGTCGTGTTTTTGAACAAGTGCGACATGGTGGAAGACGCGGAACTTTTGGAACTCGTGGAATTGGAAGTGCGCGAGTTGCTGAAGAGCTACCAGTTTCCTGGCGACACGATTGCCGTCGTAAAAGGTTCGGCGCTGCAAGCGTTGAATGGCGACGCGAAGTGGGAAAAGTCGATCGACGATTTGATGGACGCGGTGGACAAGAACGTGCCGCAGCCAGTGCGCGAAATCGATAAGCCGTTCGCGATGCCGATTGAAGATATTTTCTCGATCTCCGGCCGCGGAACAGTGGTTACGGGCCGAGTCGAGCGCGGCAAGGTGAAGGTTGGCGAAGAAATCGAGATCGTGGGATTCCGTCCGACGCAGAAGAAGGTTGTGACGGGCGTGGAAATGTTCCGCAAGTTGCTCGATGAAGGGCTCGCCGGCGACAACGTTGGATTGCTATTGCGCGGCACGGAAAAAGACGATGTGGAGCGCGGGCAGGTAGTTTGCAAGCCGGGCTCGATCACGCCGCACACGAAGTTCAAGGCGGAAGCGTACGTACTGACGAAGGAAGAAGGCGGACGGCACACACCGTTTTTCACGGGCTACCGGCCGCAATTCTACTTCCGGACAACGGACGTGACAGGCGACGTGAAGCTGCCGACAGGCGTCGAGATGGTGATGCCTGGAGATAACGTGAGCTGCGAAGTAACGCTGATCACGCCAGTCGCGCTAGAAAAGGGATTGCGGTTCGCGATTCGCGAAGGCGGCCACACGGTTGGCGCCGGAGCGGTAACGGAAATTATCGAGTAATCGGATTACCCTTCGGCCCGACGGAATCGGGCCTCTGGGCAAGAGAGAGGGTTGTGGATTAATTAAATGAGACAAGGCGACAAAATTCGAATTCGTTTGAAAGCGTACGACCACAGAATTCTGGACCAGTCCACGAAAGAAATTGTGGAGACAGCGAAGCGTACCGGCGCGGAAGTTGCCGGCCCGATTCCTCTGCCCACGACGATTAACCGGTGGACGGTTTTGCGGTCGCCGCACGTGGACAAGAAATCGCGCGAGCAGTTTGAAATGCGCACGCACAAGCGTTTGATCGACATTCTCGAGCCGACGCCGGATACGGTAGACGCGCTGATGAAGCTCGATCTTCCGCCGGGTGTTGATGTTGAGATCAAAGCATTCGGTCACGCAGCAGCAAAGTAAAAACGGTTTTGTAGGGGCCGGGCTTTAGCCCGGCATCTTGAGCAGTACGCAGCCAATATCCGAAGTGAGAGACAAGCTGCGAAAGAGAGAGACGAAGCGATGGCGGTCAACGGGATTATCGGAATCAAGCTGGGGATGACGCAGATCTTCCAGACGGACGGAACTCTTGTCGGATGCACAGTGTTGCAAGCGGGGCCGTGCGTCGTCGTGCAACGCCGCACAAAACAAGTGGACGGCTACGAAGCCGCACAACTCGGCCTCGTGGAATTCGTCAAGCCGCAGCGCGTGAACAAGGCCATGACCGGGCATTTCAAGAAGGCCGGTGTGGCGCCGATGAAAGTGCTTCAGGAAGTGCGCATCGAAGAGTCGGCGGACGAAACGAAAGTCGGCGACCGCGTGCTGGTGGAGAATTTTACGGCAGGCGAGCTAGTGGATGTAAGCGGCGTCAGCAAGGGTAAGGGCTTTGCCGGCGGCGTGAAGCGCTGGCATTACGCAGGCGGCGATGCGACGCACGGTTCGATGTTTCACCGCGCACCGGGCGGCATCGGCGGCAGTTCGTTTCCGTCGCGTGTCTGGAAGAATATGCACTTTCCGGGTCACATGGGAAATGCGCAAGTGACGGCAAAGAATTTGAAAGTCGTGAAAGTGGATACAGACGAAAACCTGTTGCTTGTAAAGGGATCCGTGCCGGGGCCAAGCGGAACGTACATTTTTATCAGCAAAACGCGCAAAAAGAAGAAGGCGCAGTAAGACTTTATCGAGTTTCGAGAAGGACGAGAAATTATGCCGGTCGTGGACGTAGTCAATTTGAGTGGCAAGAAAGTGGGCGAAGTGGAGCTCGCCGACGCGATTTTTGGCGCGAAGGTGAATCCGCACCTGCTGCACGAAGCGACGCGCTGGTATCAACGCGAGATTCGTTCGGGCACCCACAAGACCAAGGACAAGAGCGAAGTGAGCGGCGCCGGCCGCAAGTTGTGGCGGCAAAAGGGCACTGGCCGCGCGCGTGTCGGCTCGATTCGGTCGCCTTTGTGGCGCCATGGCGGAACGGTTCACGGACCGAAGCCGCGCGATTACAGTTACGCGTTGCCAAAGAAAATGTTGCTTGGCGCGCTGCGCTCGGCACTGTCCGCGAAACTGTCGGAGCAGAGGTTGACCGTCGTGGATGCGCTGGATCTCGAAACGCACAAGACCAAGGGATTGCGCGAGACGCTCGGGAAGTTGAACGGCAGCAAGTCGGCTTTGCTTGTGTCGCATGGCGAAAACCGCAATCTGGAACTCGCCAGCAGGAATCTCGAAGGCGTCAAGGTCGCCGCGCCACACGTTCTGCATGTTTATGACGTGCTGAAACATGACCTGGTCATTCTTTCGAAGGATTCGGTTGTGCGGCTGAGCCACACACTCGATCCGGAGAAGCGTCCGGTTGTGGTTCCTGACGTGGAAACGATTGCACCTGCAGCAGCAGCTCCGGCGAAGAAAGCCGCAGCGCCGAAAGCAAAAGCGGCAGCGAAGAAAGAAAAGCCGGCAGCAAAGAAAGCTGCAAAAAAGCCGGCCAAGAAAAAGGGGAAGGGATAAATCATGGCTGCCCCGCACTATCAAATTATTCGCAGGCCCATCATTACGGAAAAGGGCCTGGGCGTGAAAGAAACGCAGCACACGGTGGTGTTTGAGGTTTCCGCAAACGCTACCAAGACGCAGATCAAAGAAGCGGTGCAGCAGATTTTCAAAGTGAAAGTGGCTGCGGTGCGCACGGCGAATTATGTCGGCAAAATGCGCCGCCGCGGACAGAACGAAGGCTACCGGCGCGATTGGAAAAAAGCGTACGTGAAGCTCGCAAAAGACGAAAAGATGATCGAGTACGCAGAGAACCTGTAGCACGTAAAGCGCGGTTGGGCCACAGCGAGCGAGACGAGATTAAGTAAGAGGTAAGAGGCAGCGATGGGACTGAAGAGCTTTAATCCATATACGGCATCGCGGCGGTTTATCACCGTCGTGGACAAGAGCCACATCACGAAGCAAGAGCCGGAAAAGGCTTTGCTCGAGCCGAAGAAGCGCTCGGGCGGGCGAAACAACCACGGCGAAATCGTGGTCTGGCATCGCGGCGGCGGCCACAAGAAGCAGTACCGCAAAGTGGATTTTCGCCGCGACAAACTCGGCATTCCGGCGAAAGTGGCGGCGATTGAGTACGACCCGAACCGCAGCGCGAACCTTGCGCTCTTGCACTACGCCGATGGCGACAAGCGCTACATCTTGCACCCAGTGGGGCTTGAGGTTGGCGCGACGGTTTCGACTGGCGAAGGCGCGGACATTCTTCCGGGCAATGCGCTGCAGATCAAGCACATTCCTCCCGGCACGATGGTCCACAACCTGGAGCTGAATCCCGGACGCGGCGGACAAGTGGTTCGCTCGGCAGGCGGCTCGGCGCAGCTTTTGAGCAAGGAAGGCGACATTGCTTTGGTGAAACTGCCGTCCGGCGAAGTTCGCAAGTTTTCGCTGGATTGCATGGCGACAGTCGGCCAGGTCGGCAACCTCGACCATGAAAACGAAACTTTCGGCAAAGCGGGCCGCACGCGCTGGCGCGGTATCAAGCCAACGGTTCGCGGCGTGGCTATGAACCCCGTGGATCACCCGCACGGCGGCGGTGAAGGCAAAGTGAAGGGCAATCACCCGCAAACGCCATGGGCTTTCCCGACGTTGGGCAAGAAGACGCGCAACAATAAGCGTACGGACCGCAACATCGTCGAGAGAAGGAAGTAACGGACGGATTCGAACAAGCGTGACGCAGCAAGCGCTGGAAGCTGGGCGGTGATGGCAGAGCGGCCCAGTGAGAGCAAACGCGATGAGAGCAACACGAACGGCTAGAGCAAGGACAGCAGGACGGCGGGGATCCATACGGCGAGCGGCAGCGAAGCGCTCGGCTCGGCCCGCTAAGGCTAGCACGAAGCGCGCAACGGCGAAGAGCACAAAGCCGGTGCGGCCAACAGGGAAAGTAGTGGTACCGCCGCCGGAGCCGGTGCTGTACAAGCTGTGCAAGCCGGGCTGGGCAGTGATTGTAGAAAGAATTCCGAACGCGCAAGGCACGCGGTTTGTGTGCCCGTTTTGTCCGAAGTCGCATCGCGTTCCGGGACCAGTAAGAGGATTCAAGAAGATGCGGCGCGCGCCATGGGGCCGCTTGCGCCGAGTGGAGGAATAGGGAATCGATGGCACGCTCACTGAAAAAAGGGCCGTTTGTGGATGGCCACCTGCGTGAAAAGGTCGAAGGACTGAACACGCGGAACGAAAAGAAAGTGGTAAAGACCTGGTCGCGGCGCTCGACGATTGTGCCGGAAATGATCGGGCACACCATCGCCGTGCATAACGGGAAGAAATTTATTCCCGTGTATGTCACCGAGCAGATGATTGGGCACAAGCTGGGCGAATTTTCGCCGACGCGCACGTTTAAAGGTCACGCGGTAAAGGCAGCGCTCGAGCGGGCTGCAGGCGCGGCTCCGGCTGGCGGCGCGGCACCGGGTGGAGCAGGGGGCGGCGCAGCTGCGGCGCCGAAGGCATAATTTATGGCTGACGTACAGACACAAACCGCCGGAACGATTGAAGCGCACGCGCTGGCAAGGCACGTGCGGATGTCGCCGCAAAAGGCGCGTCTCGTGATGGATATGATCCGCGGAGCGAAAGCGCAAGACGCTCTGCAGACGCTTCGCTACACACCGAAGCGCGCTGGGAAGCACATCGAAAAAGTGTTGCGCAGCGCCATCGCTAACGCTGAGCGGAAAGCGGAAGACTCCGGTTCGCCGCTCGATGTCGATGAACTGTATGTTTCCACGTGCTACGTGAACGAAGGCGCGCGCTGGAAGAGGATTCGTCCCGCGCCGATGGGCCGGGCGTTCCGTTATCAGAAGCGCACGGCGCATTTGTGGGTCGGCGTTGCCGAGCATCATGTCGCTGCTGCCGAACGCGTGGCGTCCAACTTGGCCGAAGCGGAATCGCAGAAGGGCGCGCGCGGAACGATACGCCGCGTACGCAAAGCTTTGACCGGCAAGCGCACAGCGCCGAAAAAGGGGAAGAAGTAATGGGACAGAAGACACACCCTTACGGGTTTCGCCTGGGCTACAACAAACCGTGGAAATCGCGGTGGTATGCCGACCGCGATTACGCCGATCTTCTTCACGAAGATGTGAAGCTGCGCCGCGAGCTGAAAGATAAGCTCAAAAGCGCGGGGATAAGTTCTATCGAGATCGAACGCGCCGCCAACAAACTCGTGGTGCGCATCTTCACGGCGCGTCCGGGAATCATCATCGGCCGCAAAGGGGCGGAAATCGACAAGCTCAAGCAAGAAGTGCAAAAGCGCACCAAGCGCGAAGTGCACATCGACATTCAAGAAGTGCACCGTCCCGAGCTGGATGCACAGCTTGTGGCCGAATCGATCGCGTTGCAGCTCGAAAAGCGCGTGGCTTTCCGCCGCGCGATGCGCAAAGCAGTGGATTCCGCGCTTCGTTTTGGCTGCAAAGGCATCAAAGTGCGCGTCGCCGGTCGTTTGAACGGCGCGGAAATCGCCCGCAAAGAATGGTATTTGCAAGGCCGTCTTCCGTTGCAGACGTTGCGTGCGGACATCGACTACGGCACCGCGGAAGCGCACACGACGTATGGATTGATTGGCGTGAAGTGCTGGGTTTATCAAGGTGAGAACGTGCCGAAGCGCGCTTCGAAGATTCAAAAAGAACGTGACGCCGTCGCAGCGGCATAAAAGTAAAAGCATTCGAACGGGCCGGATAATGGCCGACGAGATTAGGGAAGCGAGAATACAGCGATGTTGATGCCGAAGAAGGTGAAGTACCGGAAGCAGATGCGCGGCCGGCGCAATGGCAAAGCCTGGCGCGGCGGCGATTTGGCTTTCGGCGACTACGGATTGAAGGCCATGGAAGCGGCGTGGATTACGGACCGCCAGATTGAAGCTTCGCGTGTGGCTATCACGCGATTCATCAAGCGCGGCGGCAAACTCTGGATTCGCATTTTTCCGGACAAGCCGTTTACCAAGAAGCCCGCGGAAACCCGCATGGGCAAGGGCAAAGGCGCTCCGGAAAAGTGGGTCGCGGTTGTGAAGCCGGGCCGCATCATGTTCGAAATGTCGGGCGTGGATGAAGCCACGGCCAAGCAGGCCATGGGTTTGGCGGCGCACAAGCTGCCGATTCCCACGAAGTTTATTACTCGCGCGGGGAGCTTGTAATCATGCCGAGACGCATTGAAAAAATTCGTGAAGCAGGGGTCAACGAGCTGGAAGCACAGCAAAAAGAGCTGACCGAACAGATTTTCCGGCTGAAGTTTCAGCTTTCTACCGGCCAGGCGGAAGCGCTGAAGCGCCTGCGTGAATCGAAAAAAGATCTGGCGCGCGTGAAGACTCTTCTCCGCGCACAAGAAATATCAGCTTCGAAGTCGCAAGCAGCAGGGAAGGCGTAATGACAACCGAAACACCAGCGGCAACAGCACCAAACACCGATGCACGCGGCGAGCGCACCATACTCACCGGCAAAGTAACCAGCGCGAAGATGGAAAAGACCATCGTCGTCGAAGTCGTTCGGCTAGTGCAGCACCCCAAGTATCATCGCGTGGTGCGCATCTCCAAGAAATTTTACGCGCACGATGAACTGCGTGCGGCAAAACAGGGCGACACGGTGAGGATTGTGGCTTCGCGGCCGCTTTCCCGCCTGAAGCGCTGGCGGCTGAAGGAAGTGCTGACGCGGAACGCGTCAGCCCAGTAAGCGGACAGGGGAGCAGAAAAATGATTCAGATGCGAACCTGGCTGACGGTAGCCGACAATTCCGGCGCGCGGAAGCTGATGTGCATTATGCCTGTAGGCGGCGACGCTGGACTGCAAGCGGGTCTCGGCGACGTGATCACCGCGTCGGTAAAAGAAGCGACACCGGAAAGCCAGGTAAAGAAGGGCACGGTCGTGAAGGCTGTGATTGTTCGAATGCGAAAAGAGCGGCGCCGCAAGGATGGCACGTACATCCGTTTCGATGATAATGCCGCGGTTTTGATCAACGATGCGGGCGAACCCGTGGGAACGCGCGTGTTTGGCCCGGTAGCAAGAGAGCTGCGCGACAAGAAATTTGCCAAGATCGTCTCGCTGGCTCCGGAGGTTTGGTAAGCAATGACACTGCGACATGAAAGAGCCGAGCGGCACACCATCAGTATCCGCAAAGGCGACCAGGTAAAAATCATCGCCGGACGCGATTCCGGCAAGACGGGGCGAGTGCTCTCGATCAACGCCAAGAAAAATACCGTGGTGGTCGAGCATGCTTCGATCATCAAGCGCCACACACGGCCGAACCCGGGGAAGAACATCAAGGGCGGAATCGTGGAAAAAGAAGGCCCGGTCAACGTTTCGAATGTAATGATCGTTTGCCCGAGCTGCACGAAACATAGCCGGATGGGACACAACATTCTTCCGGATGGAACCAAAGTGCGCGCTTGCCGCCGTTGCGGCGCCGCTCTCGATAAGTAAAGGACAAGGCAGAGAAAAGAAATGAAGACGCGACTACACGAAAAATACAGCAGCGAAACGGTGCCCGCGCTGATGAAGCGCTTTGGCTGGGAAAACAAGCTGGCCGTTCCGAAACTGCAGAAGATCACGGTGAACATCGGCCTCGGCGAAGCTAGCCAGAACGCCAAGTTGCTGGATACCGCCGCCGTCGAGCTCGGCCAGATTACCGGCCAAAAAGCGATCATCACGCGCGCCAAGAAATCGATCGCCAACTTCAAAATTCGCAAAGGCATGCCCATCGGCTGCGCGGTCACGCTGCGCGGAGAAAAGATGTACGAGTTTCTCGACCGGCTGTGCAACGTGGTTCTGCCGCGCGTCCGCGATTTCCGCGGGCTGCCTTCGAATGCTTTCGATGGCCGCGGAAACTACACCATGGGTCTGCGCGACCAGCTGGTGTTTCCGGAAATTGATTACACACGCGTGGACAAGATCAAGGGAATGAACGTCACGTTGACAACGACGGCAAAGAACGACGAGGAAGGCCGGGAACTTTTGAAGGGTCTCGGAGTTCCCCTGCGCGTTCCTGGAGGAGCGCAATAGATGGCACGCCTGGCAAAAATCGCAAAGTCGCTGAAGAAACCGAAATTCAAAGTACGTGTTCGCAATCGCTGCCGCGTTTGTGGCCGTGCCCGCGCGTATATCCGCAAGTTCCAGATGTGCCGCATCTGTTTCCGCGGTATGGCGCTCAAGGGAGAAATTCCCGGCGTCACGAAAGCGAGCTGGTAGTCGCCGCGGTAAGCGGCGCACTACAGGAGAGAAGATGCAAACGGATCCTATTGCCGATTTTCTGACACGCATTCGCAACGCCGCGGCCGCCAAGCACCAGCGCGTGGACGTGCCGGCGTCGAAGCTCAAAGCGGAGATTGCCCGCATTCTGAAGGAAGAAGGCTATATCTCGACCTTCAAGATGGTGGACGAAAACAAGACGCGCAAAATGCTGCGCGTTTTTCTGAAGTACACGCCTGATCGACGCAGCGTCATCACGGGCGTCAAGCGCATTTCGCGCCCCGGCTCGCGCCGCTATCTCGGCGTAACCGACATTCGGCCGGTCGTTGGCGGCCTGGGCATCAACATTTTGACGACGCCAAAGGGCTTGATGAGCGGACGCAGCGCCCGCAAAGCCAAAGTGGGCGGCGAGATTCTTTGCGAAGTTTGGTAGGTAATTTGAATTTGTAGGGGCACGATTCATCGTGCCCGGTTTTTGGGATTGCAAGAGTTTGAGTTTCTGGAGCTAAGGACGAACAGATGTCACGTATCGGACGCAAGCCAATTCCAGTTCCTGCAGGCGTGAAAATCGCTCTGCAAAACGGGCAAGTCGACGTGCAAGGGCCGAAAGGCAAGCTGACAGTTCCGCTGCCGCACGGCATCACGTTTGAGCAAAAAGACGGCGTGCTCACGGCTCTTCGCGACACCGAAGACCATCGCGCGCTGCACGGTTTGGCGCGCGCGCTCGTCGCCAACGCCGTTCATGGCGTGACGCTGGGCTTCAAGAAAGATTTGGACATCGTAGGCGTCGGCTACCGCGCTGAGCTCAAGGGCAAGATTGTCGCTTTCGCTCTCGGCAAGTCGCACCCCATCGAGTTTCCCGTTCCAGAGGGAATTCAGGTGACGGTAGAAAAGCAGACGCACATCGTGGTCAGCGGCGCGGACAAAGGCAAAGTCGGCCAAGTGGCTGCCGATATGCGCGCGCTGCGTCCGCCGGATCCGTACAAGCAAAAAGGCGTGCGCATCACCGGCGAGCGTCTCAAGAAAAAGGCCGGCAAAGCAGGAGCAAAGGCCGGCGGCACGGCATAGTTTTAAGGGCCGCAAGGCCCAAAGAATTTGTAGGGGCGCAATTCATTGCGCCCTTCTGGGCAAGCTTGATCAAGATTCAAGATTCGGGTTTCAGGAGAAGAAACAGTGGCATCGGCAAGAGTTCGCAAGCTATCGAAAAATCTTCACCGCCTTCGCGTCCACGATCGCGTACGTCAACGCGTCGAAGGCACCACCGAACGCCCGCGTCTTTGCGTGTACCGTTCGCTGGGACACATCTATGCGCAGGTGATTAACGACCGCACGGGTACAACGCTGGTCTCGGCCAGTTCCGTGGACGGCGAAACGAAAAAGAATTTAAAAGGTGGCGGAAATATCGCGGCAGCCAAAGTGATCGGCAAGACCATTGCCGAACGTGCCAAGGCTGCTGGAGTGGGAAAAGTAGTGTTCGACCGCGGCGGGTACAAGTATCACGGCCGCGTCAAGGCGCTCGCCGACGCGGCGCGGGAAGCGGGGTTACAGTTCTAAGCCTATGTCGAAGCAAATTTTGCGAGACAGTTTAGCGGTACGCAGGCTTTTGTCGGTCAATCTTTCGGATTTGAAAGACGACGTGATCGCCATCAACCGCGTCACCAAAGTCGTAAAGGGCGGCAAGAATCTCAGCTTTTCGGCGCTGGTAGTGGTTGGCGACAGCCACGGCCATGCCGGCTTCGGCATGGGAAAAGCGCGTGAAGTTCCCATGGCTATCAAGAAGGCCATCGAGCAGGCGAAAAAGAATTTGATCAAGCTAAACCTGAAGGGCTCGACGATTCCGCATCAGGTACTGGGACGCTACGGCTCGGCGCAAGTTCTGCTGAAGCCCGCTCCGGATGGCACGGGCGTAATCGCCGGCGGTCCGGTCCGCAAGGTGATGCAAGTGGCGGGAATCAGCAACGTGCTGACGAAGTCGCTGGGCACGTCGAACCCGCACAACGTGGTGAAGGCGACGTTTGCCGCGTTGCTCGGTTTGAAAGACGCAGCGCAAGTGGCCGAGACGCGGTCGAAGACCATCGACGAAATCAGCGGACGCTACCAAAAAGTGGCCGCAGGTGAGAACAGCTAATGGGCGCAAAGAAAAAATCGAGCGAAGAGAGAATCGGCAAGGGTAAGGGCGGCAAAGTCAAGGTGAAGTGGGTCGTAAGCTTCATCAGCTGCACTGATGACATGCGCCAGTGCATTCGCGGTCTCGGACTGCGCCGAATGCATCAAGTGGTGGAGCGCGAGGACACGCCGTCAGTTCGCGGCATGATCCACAAAGTGCGTCACCTCGTGGAAGTGGTGGAGTAAAGCGATGGCGAAAAAAGCTACAGGCGGCCGCAAAGGCGCCAAAAAAGCGGGCCACCCGAAATCGGCGGTGAGCCTGTCGACATTAAAGCCGCCCAAGGGTTCGCGGCACCGCAAGGTGCGCGTGGGCCGCGGCATCGGCTCGAAGCTGGGCAAAACTTCCGGTTCCGGCAACAAGGGCCAGAAATCCCGCCGCGGCTATTCGCGCCGGCGCGGATTTGAAGGCGGCCAGATGCCGTTGCATCGCCGTATGCCGAAGCGCGGTTTTCATAATCCGTTCGGCGTGACGTACTCGGTGGTGAATCTGGAAGAACTGAACGTTTTTCCGGAAGGCGAGACGGTGACGCCGGATTTGCTCCGCGCGCATGGCTTTGTGCGCAGGGTGACCGATCCGATAAAGGTATTGGGCGATGGCGAACTGAAGACCAAGCTTGCCATTCACGCGCATGCGTTCAGCGCGTCGGCCAAAGACAAGATCACCAAGGCTGGCGGCACGTTTGAGGTTGTAGCATAGGATTGTAACGCGAGGCTGTAAGGTTACGGGAATCCCAGGGTAAACGAATGAAACGATTCGTCGAAGCTCTCAAGAACATGTTCCGCATCCCGGACTTGCGGAACCGCGTGTTGTTTACGCTGGCTCTGCTCGGCGTGTACCGCATTGGTGCGCACATTCCGACGCCTGGTATCAACGCGGACGTGCTCGCGGAAATGTTCAAACAGGCGCAGGGTTCGGTTCTGGGCATCTTCGATCTTTTCAGCGGCGGCAGTTTCCGCAAGCTCACGATTTTCGCGCTGGGCATCATGCCGTACATCACGGCATCGATTATCTTGCAGTTGATGCAGGTGGTTTTTCCGTACCTCGAGCGTCTGCAAAAAGAGGGCGAACTCGGGCGCAGAAAGATCACGCAATACACGCGTTATCTGACCATCGTCTTGAGCATCATCCAGTCGTTTACCATCGCCACCACGCTGCAAGCGACGAATATGAGCGGCCAGTCGCTCGTGTATCGTCCGGGCTTTGGTTTCACGCTGATGACCATTCTGACTCTCACGACAGGTTCGGCGTTCATCATGTGGCTGGGCGAACAGATTAGCGAACGCGGCATCGGCAACGGGATGTCGCTGATTATTTTTGTCGGCATCGTCGTCGGCTTGCCGCGCGCTGTCGATGACTTGGTCACCAAGGCGAGAACAGCCGCCTGGGGGCCGTTCACCGGACTGGCGCTGATCTTTCTGGTTGCGTTGATGGTCGCGGTTGTGGCGTTCATCGTGTTTGTGGAAGGCGGGCAACGCCGCATTCCGGTGCAGTATGCCAAGCGCGTAGTTGGCCGCCGTGTGATGGGCGGGCAATCGTCGTACTTGCCGCTGCGCGTCAATTCTGGCGGCGTGATTCCGCCGATTTTCGCGAGTTCGCTGCTGGCGTTTCCAGCGACGGCGGCACTGATGCTCGGCACACGGTGGGCGTTTCTGAACACCATCAAGGAACGGCTGGCTTGGGGCGAACCGCTCTACACCGTCGTGTACATCACGATGATTTTGCTGTTCTCGTTCTTCTACGTCGGGATTGTTTTCAATCCCACGGAGCTTGCGGACAACATGCGCAAGAATGGCGGATTTATTCCGGGTATCCGGCCGGGGCGCAACACGTCCGAGCATGTCAGCAAGATTCTGAAGCGGCTGACGTTCATCGGCGCGGTTTATCTTGCGATTGTTTGTTTGCTGCCGGAATGGATGATCGCGGGTATTCACCTCGACCATCTCGGATGGGGCATCGGATTGTGGTTTGACCATCACTTTCCCGTATGGTTCTTGAAGGGTTTGGGCGTGCAGTTCTATTTCGGCGGGACGTCGCTTTTGATCGTCGTTGGCGTGGCCATGGATACCGTGCAGCAGTTGGAGGCACAGCTGGTCATGCGGAACTACGAAGGTTTTGCTCGAAAGGGCCGGTTGCGCGGCCGGCGGTAAGACATGGCGGCGACTCCAGTGGTGCCGGAAAAGCGGCCCCCGGAAGAGCTCAATCGCGCCGTGATTTTCCTTGGGCCTCCGGGCGCGGGGAAAGGCACGCAAGCGAAAAAGCTTGCGGGCAAGTATTCGGTGCCGCACCTTTCGACCGGTGACATGCTTCGGGAGCACATAGCCCAGGGCACGCCGCTTGGACTGAAGGCCAAGCCGATCATGGACCGCGGCGAGCTGGTTTCAGACTCGCTGGTACTCAAGATCGTGGCGGAACGCATCGAGCGGCCGGACTGTTCGCACGGTTTCGTGTTCGACGGGTTTCCGCGAACCGTCGCTCAGGCGCAGTACCTGGGCGAGTTGTTGAAGCAGCATGGATTTCGGCGGCCGATCGTGATTCACCTGCTGGTCGATACGGCGCTCATCCTCCGGCGCATTACCGGCAGGCGCATGTGCAAGACCGGCGGCGAGATTTATAATCTTTTCGAGTGTCCGCCGAAGGTCGATGGTCGGTGCGACAACGATGGCGGAGAGCTTTTGCAGCGGCCGGACGACCGGGAAGAAATTGTAGCGCCCCGGCTGCAGGCGTATCACAAGCAGACCGAGCCACTTGTGGCGTATTACAGACGGCTGGGCCTGCTGCACGATGTGGACGCTTCGAAAAGCGTGGAAGAAGTGGAACAGCAGATTTGTAAGACTCTGCACCACGCGCGCGGAAAACATTAGTGGCCCGGCGAGGGCCGCGCGTAGAGATGGATCAGCCCGGGAAGGGCCGTTAGTAGAAACGAACGATGGCTATTCAACTGCGCAGTGCCGAAGAGCTGGAAAAGATGTACCGCGCGGGGCTTATCGTGCACGAGATTTTGACCGAGCTCCGGGAGATGGTGCGGCCCGGGCTGACGACGATGGACCTCGAGAAGTTTGCCGAGGAAAAAATCGCCGGCAAGCCGGGCAAAGCGGCGTTCAAGGGATACCGCGATTATCCTTGTTCGCTGTGCACTTCGGTGAACAGCGAGATTGTTCACGGGATCCCGTCGCCGAAGCGGAAGTTGCGCGAGGGCGATATCGTCTCGATCGACTTCGGGATGAAGGTGGACGGATATTACGCGGATTCGGCGGTCACTGTTCCGGTCGGTCAGATTCGGCCGGAAGTGAAGAAGCTGCTGGATGTAACCCGCGAATCGCTGGACCGCGCAATTGACAAAATGCGCGCCGGCAACCGGCTCGGCGATGTGGGCCACGCGGTGCAAAGCTGGGTCGAGCAGCATGGGTATTCGGTAGTGCGAGAGTTTGTCGGGCATGGCATCGGCACGAAGATGCACGACGAGCCCAACCTGCCGAATTACGGCGAAGAAGGACGCGGCGCCAGGTTGCAAGAAGGCATGGTCATCGCGGTCGAGCCGATGGTCAACGCAGGACGTCCGGAAGTTCGGATGCGGGATGAATGGGTAGCCGAAACAGCAGATGGCAGCCCGTCAGCCCACTTCGAACACACGGTAGCGATCACGGCGAACGGGCCCTGGATTTTGACCAGGCCGAAGGAAATGACCGGCCCGTCCTGGTAAAGCTCGCAGGCCGCCGCAACAAGGGTTTGTAGTGGCGCAGCATGCTGCGCAGGATGTTCTGTAAAGGTTTTGTAGGGGCACGATTCATCGTGCCCGCTGTTGGCAAGGGCAAGAGCAACACAGTGACCAGGTTTTAACCCGGCGCTGGCAACGCAGGAGCATATGGCGAGACCGATTCGCGAGAAGAAAGAGAAGGACTCTGGCAATCCCAAAGAGGACGCCATAGAAGTAATGGCCACGGTGATTGAGCCGCTGCCAAACGCAATGTTTCGCGTGGAGCTAGAGAATAAGCATCAGGTTCTAGCCCACGTCTCCGGAAAAATGCGCAAGAATTTTATTCGCATTCTCGCAGGAGACAAAGTAGCCGTAGAGCTTTCGCCGTACGATTTGACGCGCGGCCGGATCGTCTACCGGTACAAGTAGCAGGGTTTGGCGGCTGACGTTGTAGTGGCGGGTCTTTAGACCCGTGATTTTAGGTTTTGCGACTTTGGAAGGGGCTGCAACATCTAATACCCCTGGTTTGCAGGGCGCGCCTTCCGAGGCGAGCCGCTGGCCGCAAAAAGCGGCTGGAATGAGGAAAAGGCAATGAAAGTACGGGCATCGGTAAAAAAGATTTGTGACAAATGCAAGGTGATCCACCGGCGCGGCGTGGTGCGGGTAATCTGCGCCAATCCGAAGCACAAGCAGCGTCAGGGTTAAGGAGACAGAATGGCACGCATTGCAGGTGTAGACCTTCCGCCGCAGAAACGCCTTTGGGTCGGACTGACTTCGATCTACGGCATCGGGCAGGAGCGCGCACGAAAGCTCGCCGCGAAGGCGGGCGTCGATCACACGAAGAAGATCCGCGACTTGACGGAAGATGAAGTGAACCATCTCCGCCAGGAAATTGAAAAAGAAGGCCGCGTGGAAGGCGATCTCCGCAAAGAGATCCAGATGAACATCCGCCGGCTGATCGAAATTCAGGCGTACCGCGGAATCCGGCATCGGCGCAATTTGCCAGTGCGCGGCCAGCGTACGCACACGAACGCCCGCACCCGGAAGGGGCCGCGGCGCGGCGCAGTGGCGGCCAAGAAAAAGGTAACCGGCAAGAAGGGCTAACAATTTCTCCTTGTAGGGGCGCAATTCATTGCGCCCTTGCAAGCAAGGTTTCAGATTCGGCGAAATTCGGAAACGGAGTGAACAGTGGCAAAAGAACAAAAAGGCGCGGTGCCGGACGCAACAGCAGCGCCGACAAAACCGGCGGCGGCTACAAAGCGCAAGAAAGAATTCAAGAAGAAGCGTGAACGGCGCGTCGTGCCGCACGGCATTGTTTATGTGGCGGCGACGTTTAACAACACGCAGATCACCATCTCGGACACGGATGGCCGCGTGATGTGCTGGTCTTCCGCGGGCGCCATCGGCTTCAAGGGCTCGCGCAAAGGCACGCCGTATGCAGCGCAGCAGGCTGCGCTGGCCGCAGCCGGTACGGCACGCGACCAGTACGGCATGAAGAGCGTGGAAGTGCGCGTGAAGGGGCCGGGCTCGGGACGCGAGTCGGCCGTGCGTGCGCTGGCGGCGGCGGGGCTGCACATTTTGCTGATCCGCGACGTTACGCCGATTCCGCACAACGGCTGCCGTCCTCCGAAAAGGCGCCGCGTTTGATTTTGTAGCACAGGCTTGCCCTGAGCTTCGAAGGGCACTCTTGCCTGTGCGGCTTTGAGTTCGCTTCGGCAAACGCCACCTGATTCCGCCAGCCGGAATCAATGGCAAGTCGAAGCAAAGTACGATGGACCGGGAAGAAGGGCAGCCAGCCTGTAAACCGGTCGTCACCTGAGTTAAAGGAGAGTTAAGTTGGCAAGACACCGAGATGCAGTCTGCCGCCTGTGCCGCCGGGAAGGGCAGAAACTATTTTTGAAAGGGCTGCGGTGCTTTACCGAGAAGTGCGCGATTGAGAAGCGCAACTTCGTTCCGGGACAGCACGGACAGTCGCGGCGCCCCAAGGTCGCAGGATACGGCCTACAGTTGCGCGAGAAGCAGAAGGTCAAGCGCACCTACGGATTGCTCGAAAGGCAATTCCGTACATACTTCGAAAAGGCTGTGCGAGCGAAAGGTCCGACGGGCGAAAACCTGATCATTACGCTCGAGCGGCGTCTGGACAACGTGGTGTGGCGCGCAGGATTGGCGTCGTCCCGTTCGCAGGCGCGCCAGCTCGTGCTGCATGGGCACGTTCGCATCAACGGAAAGAAGGTCAACATTCCTTCTTACCTCGTGACCGTTGGCGAAGAAGTGGCCATCAAGGAAAAGATGCACCAGAACGCGATGGTTCTCGAAGCGCGCAACGTGGCGCAGAGCCAGAGCGCGGTGCCGTGGCTTGAGCAGGATCGCGAGCAGTTCAAGGCCAAGGTCGTGGCGTTGCCGAAGCGCGAAGATGTGCAGACGCCGCCGATCAACGAACAGTTGATTGTTGAGTTGTACTCGAAATAAAAGCGGGAGGGGCAAGCCCCTCCCCTACAGCCCTGGGATTAGCACGGCGTTTTTCGCCGCACGCGTCCGGCGGATCCGGACGGTGGTTTGGTTTTAGGCGGCCGAAAGTGCGGCTGCCAGAAGGAAGGAACACGATGTGGAAGGGTTTTCAAAAGCCGAAGCGCCTAGCATCCGAACTCGAATCTTTGACCGAGAAGTACGGGCGGTTTTCCGCGCAGCCGTTTGAGCGTGGATGGGGAACGACAGTTGGAAACGGGCTGCGTCGCGCGTTGCTGAGCTCGATTGAAGGCGCTGCCATCACTGCGGTGAAGATCGAAGGAGTGCTGCACGAATTCTCCTCGATTCCGGGCGTTGTGGAAGATGCGACGGACATTATCCTGAACTTGAAGCAAGTACCCATCAAGCTGAACACCGATCTGCCGAAGACGATTTTCTTCAACGTCGAGCATCCCGGGCCGGTGACGTCGGCGCAAATCGAGGAAGACGCGGACTTCGCGGTGCTCGATAAGAGCGTTTATATCGCGACGGTCAGCGAAGGCGGCAAGCTGCAAATCGAGATGCGCGTCAAGAACGGCCGCGGCTACGTGGCGGCGGACCGCAACTACGACGAAGACCTGCCGATCGGCTACATTCCGGTCGATAGCGTTCACTCGCCGGTGCGTAAGGTCAACTACGCCGTGGAAGCAGCGCGTCTCGGTCAGATGACCGACTACGAGAAGCTGATGATCGAAGTCTGGACCAACGGCGCGATCACGCCGCAGGACTCGATCGGATTGGCTGCAAAGCTGGTGAAGGATCACATGAGCATCTTCATCAACTTTGAAGAGCCGACAGACATGCCGGACGTGCCACAGGAAATCGCCAACGATCCGCGCCTCGAGCATTTGGACCGTTCGGTGGAAGAACTGGAACTTTCCGTGCGTTCCTACAACTGCCTGAAGAACGCCAACATCCAGACGATCCGCGAACTCGTGCAGAAGAGCGAGAACGAAATGCTGAAGACGAAAAACTTCGGCAGAAAATCGCTCAACGAGATCAAGGATATACTGGTGAAGATGGGCCTCAGCCTGGGCATGAAGTTCGACGAGCACGGCCGCATTATCTGGCCGCCGCTGCCGAGCCAGACGGCACCGCCGCCTAGCGAAGATACGGTCGGACTGTAACGCATTGTAGGGAAGGGGCTTGCCCCTCCCGTGTAGGGGCACGATTCATCGTGCCCTGAACGTGCAAAGTTTCAACGGTTCAAACGTTGCGAGCCGAACAGTGCGATTTTCTCGGCGCAGCCCAAAAAGATTTTCCCGCGAGCTCCCCGGAGCAGCGGCTCTAACGAAAGCGATAAGGACCAACGATGCGGCATCGCAATTCAGGATCAAAGCTTGGACGCAACCCTTCGCACCGTCGCGCGACGCTGCGGAACCTGGTCACAAACTTGTTCGAGCACGGACGAATTACCACAACGCTGACGCGCGCGAAGGCGACTCGGCCTGTGGCGGAAAAGATGATCACGCTCGGCAAGCGCGACACTCTGCAATCGCGGCGCCAGGCGGCGGCGTACATCATGACCCCTGCCGTCACGAAAAAACTCTTCAGCGAAATCGCGCCAAAATTCGCTGACCGCGCCGGCGGCTATACGCGCATCATTCATGCCGGCATCCGTGTTGGTGACGGAGCCAAGGTCGCGATCCTCGAGATCGTCGGCTACGAACTGAAGGCAAAGGAAAAGAAAGAAAAAACCAAGAAGGAAGAGACCGTCGAAGCGAAGAGCTGACGCCGTCTCGCCGCGTTAAACACCATCAAAATTCAAACTTTCGTTTCCGCCCGTCACGGCTTGGCCGCGGCGGGCGTTTTGCTTTCGAGGGCCTGGCCAGGCCGCCCCTCCCCTGTTTTCCTGAAACTGTTTATTCCATAGGGTTTTAAGTTCAATGTTTCGGAACTGCTCATTCCATTGAGTTTCGAGGTGTGTTTCCGGAAATGCGCATTCCAAAGGAGTTAGTGAGCTGACACCCACGTTGACTTGGGCCTTGCGGTAACCTAGTATCCGCGGCAGAGCAAAACAGAGGCAACGAGGAATGGATCGATGAGCGATTGGGTTCACATACAGGCAAATTCCGCGGAGCAGTTGACGCAGCTGCATAACTTTTCGATTGTGAAGCAGACGGCCGGCGGTAGCGTAACGTTTGCCATCACCGTGAAGGAGTTTGCCACGCCGCCTCCCGGGCAGCGATTGCGGTTTTATGCGGAGGCAGACAAGGCGGTGAACCAGAAAACGGCTTCGTTCGTGCCGTGCGGCTGGGGGACTTCGATTTTTTCCGCGCTTGGGGATTGCGTGAGGCTGATCCGGCAGTTTCCGTATGAGGGCGAGGAAAGCGGTGCGTCGCAATGATGGACTTCGCAAAACGAACTTTACACCCAGGTGTGACCGTGCTCGAGATGAAAGGCAGCATACACTGTGGACCGGAATGTGCCCGGCTGGAACGGGAAGTGGATGGCATGATTGCGGCGCAACAGACGCGGGTGATTTTTGACATGGCAGGCGTGACGCACGCCGACAGTGCAGCGATTGGATCGATCGTAAGGTGCTTCACGAAGCTGAAGAGTGCGGGCGGCGCGCTCCGTATAGCCTCTGCACATCCGATGGTTGAACATAGCCTGAAATTGACAAAGGTAGACATGCTGATCGATTTGTTTCCAACTGCAGACCAAGCTGCAAAGGGGTTTGCGGGACGGCAAGAAAGCGCCGGTCAGCAAGCCTGATGCTTTCGCGCCGCCCGGTTACTAAAGCTGGTAGTCGGGCGGCGTTCAATTGGAGCGCAGCGTCGACCGTGAGCCGAGAGGTGGCACGTCATGGTGGCCGTCCTGAAGATCGACCCCATGACGCGGATCAGCGAGCCTGGGACTCGGCCTTGCCGCCCAAGCGGTGCCTTCTGGCCATTCACGTGAAGCCGCAGAAGGTTGTTGCGAGTAAACTTATTCTAAATTGGTCGCCGGAGCAGGTTTCCGGATGGCCGACAATCCAGTATCCCGATGACGAGAGCAGGCGCGCTTTCCACTCGATTACGTCTAGTCCGGTTCGGTTCCGGGCGCGAGCTACTTGAGATTCTGTCCACTTGCTTGAACCGCTGACTTTCCCATCTTAATGTGTTCTAGTATCTGCCGACGGGCACTATCCGAGAGGTGAATCTTCGGCCATTCCTTGTGTTCACTCATTTTTCCGGGATTTGAGATCGCCAGGAACGCATGGATCTCTCCCGAGATCGGCTCAAGGCCCCACCCCACGATATCTCCCTTATCGTTAATCCACTCGGCGACAAATGGAATGATCGTAGAATCCGAAGTTGCCATCGCGGTCAAGTCGGTCGGTTTATCGCTGCCGACTTGCCAAAGTACAGCTCTCAGATTGAAGTCGGCATCCAGAGAAAGGCCTGCAATCTGTCCCCTGCGGTTGATCCCCAACCCAACGCTGTTGGCGTCGCCGTCGATGGGCTTGAGGTCCGTGACGTTACCGTTCTCCCAAAGGAATGCGTGGAAATTCGCGTCACCTTCCAAATCAGAAACTCCCACAACCTGGTCGAAGTCGTTGACCGCAAACGCGGTGTTTCCCAAGGATCCGCCGTTGCCTTTCAGATCGATGATTCTTCCGTCTTTCCAAAGCACGGCATGAGAATCCAAAACCTGCGATAGATTGGTAAATTGGTTGGGATTGAAGGTTCCGCAACTCCCGGTAGAGCCAACGACGTGGCCTTCGTTGTTGACGGACAACGCCACTCCGTCCGGATCGCCTTTAGGAGTCGGTAATGCGCTGACGACCGCCGGAAACCAGCTGAATGGCTTGTACCAAACCACAGGCTTAAATTCCGCTAGTTGCGGCGCAATCGAAGCACCCGGACATGTGCTGTCCGCGACGCCATTTTCGGAAGAACCGACAAACTCACCGCGGTCGTTCAACCAAGTCGCCTGTGAATTGATGCCCCCTTTGAGATTTGGCAGAGGAACCATCGCCCATTTTTTGTAAGAGGCGGGTTCCCACACCAACGCCTGGCAAACCAGATGCGTTCCGAATCCGCAGTAATCTTCTCCTTTAGGATCTGACGCGGAAGTCTCGGATTCGCCGACGATTTGGCCCAGATTATTCGGTGAGCCGAAGTCCACGCTATTGTGGCCTCCGAGAGTGCCAAGGTCGTTCATTGGCCCGCCCTGCCAGACAAACGCATGTTGGTCTCCGTTCGACAGAAGGCTGATACCGCCTAATGCACCAAATTCATTCACGAAAACGGCCTGACTAAACCCGCCGCCAAGGGTGCCAAGATCCTCGAACGTGTACTGGCTAACATTCGGCTTGGCTTGTGTCGTTCCGGCCTGTTCCTGTGCGTTCAGCGAAAACGGCAGCGCTAGCATAGAAACGCCTGCCGCCACACCAACCAATTTCACAATATTAAATTTCATCTCTGCCTCGCTTTTGAGCTGTTCAACCTTCAGAAAAATTTGGTCCAGCTCTCGGTTCGGTCATCAGAAGAACCTACTCAGGCCTGCGCGTCAAAGAAACTCCCCGTAAACTCTTTGTTATCCCGCAACTCTCTGAGACCGAAGGAAATACGCCGCGTCTGTAAACCACGCGCAGGCGTGCTAAACTCTCCTGCCAGTCACCGCCTCGGAGTCAGGTTATGCCAATCTCCACTGGAACGAACTACCGGTTCGGCGCGTTTGAGGTGGACGCCGCCTCTGGCGAGCTCCTAAAACTGGGCGCCCGCATCAAACTCCAGGAACAGCCATTTCGTCTGCTGGTAATTCTCCTCGAAAATGCCGGCCATATTGTCTCCCGTGAGGAGATCCAGAACCGCATCTGGGACAAGAATACTTTCGTAGACTTTGACAGCGGCCTCCGAGTCGCGGTTCGAAAGCTGCGAGAGGCTTTAGGCGACGACGCGGAGAATCCTCGATACATCGAAACAATCCCGAAACGAGGTTATCGGTTCCTCAGTCCCGCCTCGAAGTCAGGCGATTCCACGCCATCGATCGCCTTCGCAGAATCAAGTCCTGCCGTGGCGGAGCTTCCTGAAACGGCGCTTGCGTCGAGCAAATCCGGCAAATGGTTTCTCGTCGGCGCCATACTCTTGTTTCTCGTTGTCGCGGCTGGGACGTTGCGATTCTTCTCACGCACTCCAAGAATTCTCACCGAGAAAGACACATTAGTTCTCGCCGAGTTCACCAACTCCACTGGCGACCCTGTTTTTGACGGCACGTTGCGCCAGGGTCTGGCCGTAGAACTTGAGCAATCTCCCTTTCTCCGCATCATTCCCACGCCACAAATACAACAAACTTTGCAAATGATGGGTCAGGACCGCGGCTCCAAAATTACTCCTGAGCTCGCGCAGCAACTTTGTCAGCGCACGGCCAGCGCAGCTGTTCTCGACGGCTCGATAGCACAGATCGGCGCGCGATATCTTTTGACGCTAAGAGCGGTCAATTGCGTAAATGGCGGAACACTTGTGAGCACGGAAGCTCAAGCTGGCGACAAGAATCAGGTCCTGAACGCTCTTGGAAGGACCGCTTCGCAAATGCGCAATAAGTTAGGCGAATCGCTGAGCACCATCCAGAGGTTTGACACCCCTCTGGAGCAGGCCACTACGCCTTCCCTGGAGGCTCTCAAAGCCTTTACTAGTGGTGCCAAGATTTTCGGAACGGATGGGTTTTCCGCGGCTGTCCCGTTTTTCAATCGCGCCATTCAACTTGATCCGAATTTTGCAATGGCCTACTACGCACTTGGACTGGGGTATTGGAGTATTCACGAAGACAATCTCGGTTCGGAGAACATGCGCAAGGCTTTCGAACTCCGCGAGCGCGTCAGCGATAACGAAAAACTCGCCATCGAGGCCGAATATTATTTCACGACCACCGGCAACATGGAAAAAAGCCGTCAGGCCTCTGAGCTTTGGGTGCAAACGTATTTGAGGGACACAAACGCGCACCGCGCGCTTGGCTTTGCATACAGCGCTTTGGGACAATTTGACAAGGCGCTGCCGGAATCCCTTGAGGTCCTGCGTCTCGATCCAAATCGTGGCCAGCCATATTCCAACGTGGCCATCGTGTATATCAGGTTGAACCGCTTTCAAGAGGCCCGCGCAATTCTAGAGGAAGCCGAAAAGAAAAGACTCGATTATCCCGCTCTGCGTCACCGCCGCTACATTCTTGCGTTTTTGCAAAATGATTCCGCAGGTATGGCCCGAGAAGTGGCTTCGATCTCAGACAAGCCCGGAGACGAAAACTTATTTCTGGCATATATGTCTGACACCGCCGCATATTCTGGACAGTTGGCAAAGGCCCGTGCCCTCTCGAACCGCGCCATCACCACCGCCGAACGCGCCGAAGAAAAAGAAGCTGCTGCGAACCACGCGGCAAGTGCAGCTTTGAGGGAGGCGCTTTTCGGGAATACGGCTGAGGCCCGGCAAAGGGCTGCGGCAGCGCTCGCCCTTTCGAGAGGCCGGGACGTGGTGTATGCAGCGGCATTGGCTCTCGCAATCGCGGGAGATTCCCCAGAGGCGCAATCGATCGCCGACGATTTGAACGAGCGATTTCCCGAAGACACGCAAGTGCAGTTCAACTACGTGCCAAGTTTGCGAGCGCAATTAGCGTTGCGCAACAACGATCCCGCCAGGGGCATCGAACTTCTGCAAGCCGCCATCCCTTACGAGCAAGCTGACATGGGAGCAGCCAAGCTCTTCCCCGCTTTCGTCCGCGGCGAAGCTTATCTAGCCGCCCACCAAGGCCTCCAGGCCAACGTCGAGTTCCAAAAAATAATCGACCGCCCCGGCCAGGTCGTGAACGAACCTATCGGTGCCCTGGCCCACCTTCAACAAGCTCGAGCTCTGGCCGCATCCGGAGACAACGCCGCCGCAAAATCCGCCTACCAATCCTTCCTGAGCCTCTGGAAAGATGCCGATCCGAACGTCCCGATCTTCAAGCAAGCTAAGACGGAATACGCCAAGTTGGAGTAAGCGGACGAGATTCCTAGTTTTCTGACCGTCAAGATACTCCGAAGGAGTTCAGTAAAGCAGTGGAATTGCCACTGAGAAGCGCCAACGGCCAGTGAATGGATGTATGCGGCCTGCCAAAGGCTCGCCCAATTCTATGCAGCGACTCTCCCTCTTTCCAGCGGCACCAGACGTCAGTCCGCTGCTCCGCAGAAAGCTCCACGTATTTCCCTTGCGTCACGGACGCTACCTCGGAAGGAAGATTTATGTCAGCAGGTCTCGCATCGATCTATTGAATGCACCACCTCCACAGGAGAAGTGCCAGCTAACTCCCCAAAAGCACGATTTTGACGAATAGAAATCCCTGTTTGAAGCACGCTGTTGATCGTGCCGTAAGGAATCAATGAACCGACCCGAGCTCGAACAGGCAAAAAATAGCCGCCTGGAAGGGCGGCGGCAGGTCAATTTGTCTGATACTCTTAGCATGACGGAGTACGGTAGTATCGAAGCAGTGCTCTGCCAATAACCAATTGGCTAGGTTCCTCGCAACGGCTTGGCGCCAGGGCTGCTAGCGCGTCGAAGCGAGCGCAGTGATTCGTTGGCGCAGATGGTTATTGCGCATGTGAGCACACCCCCTTCCCGAGTGAATTGATTTGCCGATAATTCAGACCGTATCCTGAGCATGGCTAGTAGTACTGAGCCCAATTCGTCCGTGGATTTAGGATTCGTCAGGCCCAGCGCACAATGCTTGGCTGTGCGACAGGGCAGCGCGAACGGCATTCGAAGAGTCCGGCGCCAAAATTGGCAGGGAACGCGAGGAGAATAAAACGGTCATGAAACCCGCCCAAAAGACTTTGTGTTTGACGTATCTAACGGCGATATTGCTGCTTGTTGCTGGTTGCAGCGGTTACCCTGCGGGGTCCGGTGGCGGTGGCGGCGGCGGTACGGGCGGGCCATACACGATCGGTGGAACGGTCAGCGGACTTGCTGCGGGCGAATCCGTCGTTCTGCAAAACAACGGCAAAGATAATCTTACCGTCTCCGCAAACGGTGCCTTCACGTTTCCGACCACCATTGCCAGCGGCGGCATCTATGCGGTAACTGTCTTCTCCGCACCCGCTAACCCGGCACAAACTTGCCTCGTGACCGCCGGTGGTGGCACGGCCACCGCCAATGTCACCGGAGTGACCGTCGCGTGTACCACGAATCCGGTCAGCGCCACCATCGGTGGTACGGTTACCGGTCTAGTTCCCAATACGAGTGTGATCTTGCAGAACAACGGCGGCGATAGCCTCACGATTTCGGCGACCGCGCCAGCTGCACCTATACCCTTCACTTTTAAGACTCCGGTCACCGGCGCGGACGTCTACGCCGTCACGGTTCTCACGCAACCGATCAACCCCAACCAGATCTGCACGGTAACGGGTGGAAGCGGAACGGCCACGGCAAACGTCACCACTGTTGCGGTGAACTGCGTATTGAGTTTTAGCATCGGCGGCAACGTCAGCGGTCTAGTCGGCACCGGCTTGATCCTCCTAAACAGTTTCAATTCAGAAGCGCTCCCGATTAGCCCCGCCAATGGGAATCAGGCATTCACGTTCACAAAGCTTGTCCCCACTGGCACGGCCTATACGGTATCCATTTCCGCTCAGCCCACCGGGCCGACACAGACTTGCGTCGTCGCTCCAAACACTGGTAGCGGCACAGTTACCTCCAACGTCACAACGGTCTCGATCACCTGCCCCGCGGTAACTTATAGCGTTGGCGGGACAGTCGTTGGCCTTGCCGGAAAAGCTGCCACCACCAATGGTCCGCTTACGGATAACAGCTTCGCCCTGCAGAACAACCTGGGTAACACCCTAAACGTAAGCGCCAACGGGGCATTTACTTTTGCCACCCCTGTGGCCCTCAACGACCAGTATCAGGTTTCGATATTCACGCCTCCCAGCAGCCAATTCCAGGGATGCACAACTTGGGATTACAAGGGAGTGGTGACAGCAAGCGTCACGAGTATCGTTGTTGATTGCGCCCATGACGACTGGACCTGGATCGACGGAACAAAAACATCCGGAACGGTCGCCTCGCCGCTGTACGGAACGGTCGCAACGTCGGCACCTACCACGTTTCCGAATCCTTATACCAACACTCCTGGCGGGCGCTATGGCGCTGCCGGTTGGAGCGATAGCCACGGAAATCTCTGGATGTTTGGCGGGGAAGGGTGGGAATTGTCGGGGAGCCAGACGCCCTCCACGCAGGATGCACCAATGAACGACCTTTGGGTTTGTCCTGTGGTTACCGATCAATGCCAATGGCAGTTGATCGGCTCGTATGATCCGACAGTTATTACCGGCCCACCAGCCACCACAGTCGGCGCACAGGTTATAGTCAACGCACAAAACACAAACCAAGGCGGCGCATATAACACAGTGGGAACCGCTGGCATTCCGGGAGGACGCTACGGCGCGGCCACTTGGACGGATGCTGCTGGAAATCTCTGGATGTTCGGCGGCAATGGCAACTCTTGCTGCGTCAGGGGACTTCTGAACGATCTTTGGGAGTTCAATGCCAGCAGCTACAACCCGGCTTCCTACAATCAGTTGACGGGTGCACCCTTCACTTCCACTCCGGGCCAATGGACTTGGCAGGGCGGATCCAGCTCCACCAACCAAAAGGGCACTTACACGGGAGGCGGGCAAGTCCCCGGCGCTCGTGTGAACGCGGTTACCTGGAAGGATAATGCCGGAAACTTCTGGCTCTTTGGTGGATACGGCTTCGACGGAAGCTCGAACGAAGGATTCCTCAGCGATCTCTGGGAGTACACCGGCGGCAACTGGGTCTTCGTGTCGGGGAACCAGACAACGAACGTGAATGGAAGCTACGGCACACAAGGTACCCCCGGCGCCAATTTGCCTGGTGGGCGCCAGGAAGCTGTTGGTTGGGCCGATGCCAGCGGAAACCTCTGGCTGTTTGGTGGAGAGGGGCTTGATTCCGTCGGGACAGCGAATGGGATTCTGAATGATCTTTGGGTGTACAAAATCGGCACCAACCAATGGACCTGGGTAGCAGGGTCCAAGACTGCAAACCAGACCGGCGATTATGGAACCCAGCCGTTTGTGGGTCCCCCAACAACCGTAGGTGCAGCTGGTACAGTGGGCTTGGCAACCGGCGCGACCGGGACGTTCCCGGGATCGCGTTGGGGTGCCTCCGGCTGGGTGGATCAGGGCGGAAATTTCTGGCTCTTTGGTGGATGGGGCTTGAATTCGACCGCAACGAATGGAAATGGTGCCCTCAACGACCTGTGGGTCTACACTCCGAACGCGAACCCCGACCTGGCCGGTACGTGGACCTGGGTTAAGGGATCGAACACGGGCAGCCAGAACGGCAGTTACGGCAACCTGACGCGTCCCTACGAGACCTACTACATCTGGACACCTGGCGGCCGCAGCAATGGGACGGCTTTTATAGACAACCTCGGAGAGCTCTGGCTCTTTGGCGGTGAAGGTTACGATTCCACGAGTACAACCGGAAACGGCTACCTCAACGACATGTGGAGATATCTGCCTTACAAGAATTAATCCACGGATCGCAAATCCAGTTTTCCCAAACGCCCGTCACGGCCAAGCCGTGACGGGCGTTTCGTTTTTGTGCAACTCGTGACGCGTGGTTAAGAGATGGGAGTAGGCGTGGGGTTGCGGTTGGCGAAAGTTATGCGCTGGTGCCAGTAAGGGTAAATAGGTTGTGTGTTGCTTGCGGCGTCAAGTTTGGCGACTTGTTCTTTGGTGAGGTTCCAGCCGACGGCGCCGAGGTTTTGGCGGAGTTGTTCTCCGTTGCGGGCGCCCATGATGACATTGGCGACTGTGGGGCGTTGCAGCAGCCAGTTGAGCGCAATTTGTGGAACGGATTTGCCTGTTTCTTTCGCGACTTCCTCGATGGCGTCTACGACCTTATATAGATATTCGTTATCGACTTGCGGGCCGGCGTCGGCGGTTTTGTGCAGACGCGAGACTTCGGGAATGGGGCGAGTGCGGCCGATTTTTCCGGTAAGGCGAGCCCAGCCGAGGGGGCTCCAGATGAGCGCGCTGACTTTTTGATCGAGCGCAAGAGGCATGAGCTCCCATTCGTACTCGCGGCCGATGAGCGAGTAGTAGACTTGGTGGCCGACGTAGCGCGACCAGCCGTAGCGCTCGGAAATCGAGAGCGACTTCATGAGATGCCAGCCGGAAAAATTGGAGCAAGCGATGTAGCGAACTTTACCGCTTTTGACGAGCGTGTCGAGGGTGTCGAGGGTTTCATCGATGGGCGTGAGGGCGTCGAAGGCGTGCATGTGATAGATATCGATGTGGTCGACGCCAAGGCGGCGAAGAGAGTCTTCGCAGGATTGAATCAGGTGATAGCGCGAAGAGCCGACATCGTTGGGGCCGTCGCCCATCGCGAAGGTGGCTTTCGTGGAGATGAGAACGCGGTTGCGTTTGCCGCTGATAGCTTTGCCGAGGATTTCTTCAGAGAGGCCGCGCGAATAAACGTCGGCGGTGTCAAAGAGATTGACGCCCGCGTCGAGACAGACATCGACGAGGCGCGTGGCTTCGGCAACGTCGCTGGCGCCCCAGGCTTTGAAGAATTCGTTGCCGCCGCCGAATGTGCCAGCGCCGAAACTTAGAACCGGAACTTGCAGGCCGGAATGGCCGAGTTGTCTGAATTCCATAATAGGGCGTTGGATGCAGGAGGAGTCGGGACGGTGACAAAATAAAACGGGCAGGCGCGAGGGGAGTACACTTGCGCAAAGAGGTACGCCAATGAGTTCACTATGGAAACGTTTGCTTGGGGCGGAGAGCGATCCGAATGCGCCGAAGGCGGGGACGCTGTCGGTGAGGCAGGAGTCAGCGATGCCAGAATCGATAAGGCGGGAATCGACAACTGAGTTAGCGGCGAAGAGGGATGTCCCGTCGGCGATTCAGGCGTTTGGGCTGGAGTTACTGAAACAAGAATGTGAATCGCTGCCCCGGGAAAACGTATTTATTTCGCCCCTGAGCGTGTACCTGGCGCTGGCCATGGCGGAAAACGGAGCCGGCGGAGAAACAAAGCAGGTCATGCGGAGAGCGCTGCGGATCGCTGCCGATGCCGAGGCGCTGAAGTGGAACGTGGAAGCGAAACAGCTCGTGCAAGAGCTGCAAAAGAAACCGGGCATCGAGCTGTCCATCGGCAATGCCTTATGGATCGATAGTCAGTTGTCGCTTGCTCCGGAGTTCGCCAGCTTATGCGCGGAGTACTTCGACGCGCTGGTGCAGACTCTAGAGATGAAGAATCCAGCCTCCGCGAAAATCATCAATGACTGGGTGTCGGAGAAGACGCGGGGGAAGATTCCCTCGATCGTAAGCGGGGAGGCCTTGCGAGAGGCTGCGACGCTGATCACTAACGCGGTGTATTTCAAAGGGAAGTTTCACATTCCGTTTGGAGCGGAAGCGACTCGGCCGAGGCCGTTCCATCTTGCGAATGGCCAGCAAAAGCAGGTGCTCATGATGCATAAAGTGGGCATGGGAGCGCAGTACCGCAGCGGGAATGGATGTGAAGCGGCGGCTCTGCGGTACGCCGGCGTAGAGATTAAGGGTTTTCGCAGAGCTTCGGATATCGAGCTGATTCTGATTCTGCCAGAGAAAGACAGTCCGGAGAAGATATTCCGGGAAGACCTGTCGCCCCTCTTTCGGAACCCGAACGAGGAGATTGTGCTGAACCTCGCTTTGCCGCGATTCAAGATGGATTTTGAGAGCCGTCTGAACCAATCGCTGGAGCGGATGGGAATGGGGATTGCGCTTCGGTATCCGGGAGCGGATTTCGTTCCCATGGGTTCAGATCTCTTTTACATTGCGACTGTAATGCATAAAACGCGAGTGGAAGTCGATGAAGAGGGAACGGTTGCCGCGGCTGCAACGTCCGAGATGGTCCTGTGCTCGTCTGCAAAGGTGAGAAGAGAGCCCGAGACAAAGACGCTGGTGTTTGATCGCCCCTTCGCGGTGTTGCTGAGGGACAGAAGCAGCGGCGCAGTTTTGTTTGCAGGAGTGGTGTACGAGCCTTAGAGAATGGATGAGGGTGCGATCCACTTGCACGCCGATGGGGCTGCCAGGCCCGTAGCTGGGACTTTTATTCTGAAGTGCGGCGCAAGCGGAACCAGAGCCAGAGTGCGGCGAAGGCGAAAAAGGCGCCGATGGAGTCGAGAAGGGAATCGTAAGGTGAAGCGGTACGGCTGACGACGAAGGCTTGATGGATTTCATCCATGATGGAATAGCCTGCTGCGACTGAGAGTGCGGCGATGCCCCACGTCCAGCGCCAGCCTTTGCGGTCACCGCGAACGCCGCGGTAGATCAGGATGCAGAAAATAAAATATTCGGTGAAGTGGGCGCTCTTGCGGATGATGTGGTGAATGAAATGGAATTGGTCTTCGGTGAGATGAGGGAAAAGCCAGCGCACGACTGGGGAGAGAATATTTGCTGTGTGTTCGGAGGAGAAAGAGTCTGTCGAGAGAGTGAAAATGACTCCGGCCCAAACGACGGCGGGCCACCAGGCGCGGAGCCAGGCGGGGATCAGCAGCTTGTGCAGGCGGGGCTGCATTTCCGGCAATTGTGGTGCGGGGCGAGGATTGCGCCAGGGTTGTTCGGGCAAGTTCAAATCTCCGGTTACGTTTTCAGTTTAGCTTATCGACTGTTAACTTCCCGAGACGGGTTGGTCGTGGTGAGAGGAATAGTCAACTGCCGGAAAAGCGGGAGCTGGGCTCCCGCACTCCTTGGCTATTCCATGCGATAGTTCGGGGCTTCGCGAGTGATGATGACGTCGTGGACGTGGCTCTCGCGCAGGCCTGCTGCTGTGATGCGTACGAAGCGAGATTTCTCGGTGAGTTCACGCAGAGTTGGTGCGCCTACGTAGCCCATGCCGCTTTTGAGGCCGCCGACGAGTTGGTCGGTGAGCGCTCCTAGCGAACCTTTGTAGGGGACGCGGCCTTCGACGCCTTCGGGAACGGACTTGCCGCGCTCTTCCATGTCCTGAACGGTCGCATAGCGGTCGGAGCCGGCGTCCATCGCGCCCATGGAACCCATGCCGCGATAGGACTTAAACGTGCGTCCCTGAAAGAGAATCGTTTCGCCCGGTGCTTCTTCCGTGCCGGCGAAGAGGCTGCCGATCATTACGCAGGAAGCGCCCGCGGCGATGGCTTTGGTGATGTCGCCAGAATACTTGATGCCGCCGTCGGCGATGATGGGGACGCCGGTGCCTTGCGCGGCGCGCGCGGCTTCCATGATGGCCGTGATCTGGGGAACGCCTGCGCCGGTGACGACGCGCGTTGTGCAGATCGAGCCGGGGCCGATGCCGACTTTCAGGCCGTCGATGCCGAGCGCGATAAGATCTTTCGCGGCTTCGAAGGTGGCGACGTTGCCGGCGATGATTTGTACTTCGGGAAGACGCTGGCGGATGGCTTTGATGGCGTCCATCACGCGAGTGGTGTGGCCGTGGGCAGTGTCGATGGCCAGGACGTCTGCTTTGGCTTTCGACATTTCTACGGCGCGTTCGAGGTAATCGCCCGTGGCGCCGACCGCGGCTCCGACGCGGAGGCGGCCTTGCTCATCTTTTGCGGCGCGTGGATATTCGCGTTTTTTCTGGATGTCTTTGACGGTGATAAGGCCTTTGAGATTGTAATCCTGGTCGACGACCAGGAGTTTTTCGATGCGGTGTTTCTGCAGGATGCGCTCGGCTTCTTCGAGTGTGGTGCCGACGGCTACGGTGACCAGATTTTCTTTCGTCATCACGGAACCGACGAGCTGAGAGTGATTTTTTTCGAAGCGGAGGTCGCGATTGGTGAGGATTCCGGTGAGGCGAGAGCCGCGTGTAACGGGAAGACCGGAGATGTGGTACTTGTTCATGATTTCGAGGGCCTGGCGGAGGGTGATGTCCGGGGAGATGGTGACGGGGTCGACGATCATGCCGCTTTCGGAGCGCTTTACGCGGTCGACTTCTTCGCCCTGGCGGTCGATGGGCATGTTGCGGTGCACGAGGCCGATGCCACCCTGGCGGGCGATGGCGATGGCCAGGCGGGATTCGGTTACGGTGTCCATGGCTGCCGAGGCCAGCGGAATGTCTAGCGATAGCTTCCGGGTGAAGCAGGTGCGCGTGTCGACTTCGGCAGGAAGCACGGAAGATTTTCCGGGCAGGAGAAGCACGTCATCGAAAGTAAGACCCTCAGGAATTGGACCTTCAATCATTACAACCTCGGTTCTGAGAATTTGCGCCCTAAAACAGCGCAGCCCAGCGCGCGGTCGCTGGGCGGTAAAATGAATGCATTAGATTGCAAAAATAAATCACTGTGAAACTTCTATTCTAGGGGGCAACGGGATTGCGGTCAAGTTGAGCCACTATTTCGGGTGGAGGACCTTGTAGCTGGCGAGGATGCAGCCGCCATCGAGTTTGCGACATTCGAAGAGGGCGAGTTTCACGCGATGGCCAGGATCGCGGAACGTGGGGACGCCGGAGCCGAGAAGGATTGGGTGAATATTCAGGCGGATTTCGTCCAGTAGACCTGCAGCCAGCAGGCATCGGGCCAGTGCGCCGCCGCTCATCAGGCAGATTTCTTTGCCGCGCCGTTGCTTCAAGGTCCGGACGAATTCGACAGCGTCGGAGGTCACTAATTTCATGGCGGGGTCGTCGAGCGTTTTGAGCGTGCGCGAGAAAACATAGTTGCGCATAGTTGGCTCTTTGCGCTTCGAGTTTTTCGCTTTGGCAGGTTTCTTCGCGGATGCAGGTTTCATGGCGACCGAGACGTCGTACGTTTTACGACCCCACAGAAGGGTGTCAACGTTCTTCCAATAGTCAGCGATGACCCGTTGGACATCTTTGCTGAAGTACAGCCAGTCGATCGAACCGTCCGCGCCGGCCAGAAACCCGTCCAGGCTAACGGCCGTGCCGTAGGTTATCTTGCGCATCGTTTTGCTCCTTGCAATGCGCAGTTTACAAGGTTTAGTTCGATGTGTTTAGGCTGATTTGTGTGTCGTAGAGGTCGTTCAGATACTCGGAAAATTGCGCCTTTTTTGCCGAGTTCTTTTCGCCCGCAATCATGGACTCGAGAATGGGAATCAGAAAGCGGTTGTAGCGTGAGAGCGTTGCGTGGTCATCAGTGGCGAAGGCTTGCTCGACAGCGCGTTGCGTGGCTGGCGTGACGAGCTCGAGGCGGCCTACGAAGACGCGGACCGTTTTGGCGGGAACAGGGCTGATCGAAAGCGGCAAAACGTTGTCAACAAATTGGCGCGGGACGACATAGAGCAAACGGCTGCCTTCCTCGAACCAGGAGTCGCGCCAGGTTTCAAACATGGCCTGCGCTTCGTCTTGATAGAGGCCCTGTGCGATGAGCATTTCTTCCACGGCCTGTTTAAGTGAATCCATACCGGCATTTAGCCGGGGAGGGTCAAGAGTTGATTGGGCTGCGGAAGCATCCACGAGGCGGAACCCAATCTTGTCGCCGCGGCGTTCAAACAGCAGCATCGCGGGAATTTCTTGTGTGGTGAGATTTTGGGCGACTATTTTTTCGCTCTGAGTGAGCTTCACGGACATCGGAACGGAAAAGCTCGCAACGCCTCGATAGAAGAGGAATTTTTCGGTTTGGTCGCCGGCTTGCGTCTTGATTCGCAACGGAGTGGAAGACGTCTGCCGGGCCGCGTAGTAATGGTTTGTGCTGTCTTCGCGCGGGTGCGTTGCAGAACTACCCGGCTCTAGCGTGACCGAGTCCCAGGAAATGCTGCTGTCGGGCTGTTTCTGGCTGCGGCTCCAATCATTCAGATAGGAGACCATCCGCGCTTGCGTTTGAAGACCAACGGGTTCGACCCGGTCGGCATGCGGATACCATTCGGTGATGAGGCCTTGCGAGAAGGAGACGTGTACGGAGAGCGTGGTGGCGCGGTTGGTGTAGAAATAGAGAACCGGCGTTTCCATGCGCACAGTTCCGCGAAGGCCGCCCTTGAAATCTGGAGTTTGAAAATGCTCGACGAAGGCCGGGAGATCCGTTGAACCGGTCAACGGCAGCCACTCGGCTGCGCGGCCGTCTTTGCCGACGATCGAAGTGAATGTGCCCCATTCATGCGTGGTGAGGGCTGGATCCGAAGAAGGCGTTTGCGCGTGGAAGAATATCGGCAGAGCGGCGAAGGACAGCGCGAGTACGGCGCAGGCAAAAAAGCGAGATTTCATGAGGATAACTCCTTGTTTTCCCATCGGCTAGATTGACGGGAAAGGAGGCGCGAGTGTTAACAGCGCTCGAGCAGCCGTAAGTGGTGCAATGTCGGCGGCTTGCCTCGCGTCTAGCGCTGCACTACAGTGAATTCATGGCTGGAGAGATGGAAAAATTTGAGCCGCACGCGCTGCTGAAGAACGGGCACGCCATGACGATTGCATCGGCCTTTGTTCGGCGCCGTTTTGATTTGCCCCCCGCAGAAGACCGGTTATTTCAGGTGGATCCCGAGTCGCGAATCCTGGGGCGTTGCCACTGGCAGCCGGGAAAGCGGCGAGATGCGCCAGTAATCGCGATTGTGCATGGGCTTGAAGGGTCGAGCGAATCGAATTACGTCTGCGGCATCGCGGAGAAAGCATTCCGGCTGGGATTTCACGCGGTGCGGTTGAACCAGCGAAATTGCGGCGGTACGGAAGCACTCACCCCTACGTTGTACAACTCCGGGATGAGTGCGGACTACAAAGCGGTGTTGGAAGAATTATCGAACGTTGACGGATTCGAGCAGGTTTTCTTCGCTGGTTATTCGATGGGCGGGAATCTAGTGACCAAAATGGCGGGTGAGTTTGCAGGTGCCGCGCCGAAAGCGCTGCGCGGTGTGTGCGTGGTCTGTCCAGCGATGGATTTAGGAGCTTGCGCCGATGCCCTCGAGCGGCGCGACAATTTTTTCTACCAGCGGCATTTTGTAAAAGGGTTGATGGCGCGGTACGCGCGAAAGTCAGAGCTTTTCCCCGCGCGCTATCCGAAAAATGGATTCGGAGCGGTGCGCTCGGTGCGTGAGTTTGACGACAAGATTACGGCGCCGCAATTCGGCTATAAGGACGCGCAAGATTATTACGATGCCGTGGGAGCGAAAAGGGTCGTTGCGCGGGTACGCGTGCCGATGCTGATGATTGCGGCGCAGGATGATCCGTTTGTCCCTTACGAGTTATTTCGCCGCGCAAATCCGGGGCAGAACCCGGCGATAAAGTTTGTCACGCCAGAACACGGCGGACATTGCGGCTTTATTTCGAATCGCGCCGGAGCGGAGCGATTCTGGGTAGAACAAAGAATCGTCGAGTTTTGCGACGCCCTTCGTCGCACGTGAGATCAGCCCATCGGCTTTTCGAGCGATACCTGGAAGTTGGGCGTCAACAGTTGCGCGGGACCGTCGGCCATGATGACCATGTCGTCTTCGCACCGAATGCCAAACTCGCCGACAACGTAAATGCCCGGCTCATTGGAAAAAGTCATGCCAGGTTCGAGGTTGGTCTTGCTGCCGCGAACGAGATACGGATGCTCGTGGCCGTCGAGGCCGATGCCGTGGCCCAGTCGATGCGTGAAAAATTTGTAGTCGGGACCATAGCCGCCGCCGGTGATGACAGCGCGTGCGGCGTCATCAACAGTCCCAGATAACCGGCCAGCACGGGCCGCGTCCAACGCGGCATCCTGAGCTTTCCGCGTAAGTTCATAAGCTTTCGCTATTTTGTCCGAAGGCTTGCCGAGGATGCCCATGCGCGTGACGTCGGAAGCATAACCATCGACGGCACAACCGCCATCAATCAATATGACGTCGCCTTCTTTGAGCTTTTGCGGCTGTTTGGTGCCGTGCGGAAGGGCGGCCGATGCTCCAAGAAGTACGAGCGCGCCGCCGCGCAAACCCATCTTCGAAAAACCTGCCTCGACAAGATGCGCGATGTCGTCTTGTGACATTCCTTCGCGAACCGCGGCGAAAACGGGTTTATAGACGTCGAACGTGGCCTCGCAGGCGAGGCGCATTAATTCGAGCTCGTGAGGAGTTTTGCGCGCGCGACAAGCGATGGTAACGGGATCAGCCGAAACGTATTCAAATCCCGGAGCAGCGGCGCGCAAATGATCGGAATACGTGTAGTAAACGGTCTCTTCCACGCCAAGCTGCCCGGTTCGAACGCCTTGATCGGCCAACGCGGCCGCGGCAAGTTTCGTGGGACTTTCATCTTCCTGCCAAATGCGGATTTCGATCGGGAAGCGCAGCTGTTCGCGCAACCGGCCTTCTTCGAAGCCCGGGCAAACGAGAACAGGCTTACCGACGCGGGGCAGAACAAGACCGACAAGGCGCTCGCTCAAACCCCAGCGAATGCCAGTGAAGTAGTAAAGCGAAGTGCCCGGGGCGAAGAAGAGAGCGTCAAAACTTGGCTTCAGTTCAGCCATTAATTGCTGCGCGCGGGCCATGCGGGCGCGGAATTCGTCGGGCGTGATGGGTTTAAGACGATCGCCAAGAGGTTTCAAACTCGAAAAGTCCGCCTTAGGAGCGTCTTGCGAAGTTTCAGCATGTGCCTTCGCCTCAGGCAAAAGCGCCAGGGAAGAAGCCGCAGCAGCGCTTTGCAGAAAGCGCCTGCGCGTACTACCGAAATGGATGGGCATCGATGTTTTCTCCAGTGTGGAGAAGACGTTTAACTGGCGAAGGCCTAGCTTGTCAAGCGAGATAAAGAAAAAGCCAATGAGAAGAAGAGGCAGAAGAAAAGTTCGGAGAAAATTCCGTGTGCGCTATTCCATGCGAATGGCTTGAATAGTCTTCCCCTGAACCTTAAGTTCAATGCCGAGAGGTGGACGCAGATCCGAACCTTGCGCGATCGCGCCACGCACCCACACGTTGCCGGGCAGATTTGTCATTTTGGTGGGATCGTAAAGCGTCCGGTTGCAGGGATTGCCAACCATCGGATGCTTCGCCGCATTGAAGTCATAATCGCTTTTCAGCTTGGCGAGATCCGTGATGTACTCGAGCTGGCAATTTCCGTACGGAGCACTCATCGAAAACGCCCAGTAACCATTCACTTGTGAACCAGAACCCGACGGCAAACGAATCAGCAGGCCGGGGACACTCTCTCCAGTCAATCCGTTACGAATAAAAAACTGCTTCGAGGACCAGGGCTGAGCCAGCTCCGTGACAGTGGCGATGCCGGGATCCTGTTGCGTTGCATGTGGCAGCGCCGCATTCGGATCAGGAGCGGGAGACGGTACCTCAATTTGAGGAGGAGGTTCTGCCGGAGGAGCCTCGATATGTCTGGGGCGGAGAATCCATCGCCCGCCGAAAAAAACGACCAGCAGAACGGCGAGAAGTACGCCAACCATCCGGACCGCTGGGTTATTTAAAGGATTGCGGTTCGGGCTTTGCGCGGAAATTCCGGGAATCTCCGGCATCTCTGCCTTGTAGCGGTCAGGTGGGGACTGGTCCGACATAGGAATTTGCCGTGCTCTTAGTTTTCGCCGAAGATAGACCCTGCCTGCAGGCTCCCGCGGCGGTAGTTGGGCCAAGGATCCGTTGCCCGGTTATTGTAGAGCTATACGCAATATCGGGCAACACAGGGTAGTCTGGAAATGGGTTTTGACGCAACCGTACCACCCCGGTGGAGGCCAGAGTTCGTGCCCTTCTTGCCAACACTATGTTATTGAGAAGGTTACAATAAACGCCGAGAGGCTTGTCTGTAGCACGCGAGGTCTCTAGTCTAGTAGGAAGCATGGGGGAGAACCGGCTTCCTCGCCGAATAGAATGAGTCCCGAATCACGCGGGGGCGCGCGGGCTTTCGTCCGCAGCCTGAACATTTTACTTAAGTTCGCACGCCTCTATGAATTTGGCCACGTGCGAACGGCGGCGCAGTTTGAAACTGCGTGGAAAGAGCTCCGAAGTGCGCTCGATGAGAGCGTTGGCAGCGGGCTATTGCTGGGAGCTTCCGGGAATCAGATCTTGCTAGACGGTGTGCCGCTCGGTGCATCGGCTGGTGAAAAAAGTTTCGCGCAGCTGCTGACCGGCTCTGGTATTGCCAGCATTCATTTCTCTCCGAATTTGACGCAACCACAATTTGCCCGCTTCGTCCGCGGCTTTCCAAGCGGGAATGCGAAGCCTTCCTCTCTCGCGGAACAATTGAAATCCGCGCTCGCCGGTGAAACGAGCATCAAGGTCAACGAGATTCGCTACGTGGCGGAAGATTCTTCCGTGGCCGGAATCAAGATGGCCGCGCAACTTACCGCGAAGGCCCTCGGCGCCCAGGGCGACAAGTTCAAAGATTTCTTTGAAGACCCCAACAAACTCCTGCAGATGATCCTTGCCGCGGAAAGTTCGCGCGGGGGCGGAGGCGGCGGTGGAGGTGGCGGGGGAACAGGCCCCGGATTCGGTCCCGGTGGAGGCGGCTCGAGTGGTGTGCCTGGCGGCGGTGGTACGGGCGCTGGCGGCTTTGGCACCGGTGGGGGTGGAGGATCGGGATCATCCGGCCAGGTTGGCAGCAGTCTTTGGGAAGGCAGCGGTGGCTCGGGCAGCTCCGGCGGCGGATTAGGAACCGGTAACGCTACGGGCGGGCCAGGCAGCGGTCCGGGTGGTGGCCCCGGCTTCGGAGGTACCTCTGGTGCTGGCGGAGGTGCTGGTGGAACTGGTGGCTCCGGTGGCGGCGGAGTTGGCGGCAGCGGCGGTTCTGGTGGAGGCGGCGGAGTTGGCCTTGGGGGTGGAACTGGTGCGGGATCTGGCGGCGGATCTGGCGCTGGCGGAGTTGGCATTGGTGGCGGTGGCGGTACTGGGGCAGGAGGCGGCGCAGGAACTGGAACTGGCGGCGGAGGCGAAGCACCTGGAAAGTGGCTCACTGCGTCGGCATTGCTTCGAGGCAGCAGTCTTGGCGGTGGTGGCGCCGCGGCTGGCGGGTTGGGTGCCGGGGCGGGCGCGGGTGGCGCTGGGTTTAGCGTAGCCGAAGAAGATGTCCGCGCCATGCTGGGGCTCTTTGCACAGCTTGGAAAGTCTCGCAAAGATCCCGAAGCGAAGATGGACGTTCCGACCTTTCAGTCGCGCTTGAGCTCGATGCCAGTGCGCGCGCAATTCACGCTGCAGCAGGCTCTGGCAGGGCTGGCGGCGCAGGCGCCATCGGAAAAAGCGGACAAGCCGATGTTGCTGAAGCTTGCGGAACACGTGGCGATTCGATTCGCGCTGGATAGTTACGAGCGCGGCGAGCTGCGCGTGAACGCCGTCAAGCAACTCCTGGATCGCATGAATTCCGAGATCGAAGCACTGCGCAAAATTCTCGGTTCGCAGGAAGAAATGATGGCCCAGGCGGGGCTCTCGGTGCAGACGTACACCGAACTGCTCGATCAAGAGTTCTGGGAGCAAGTGCCGGAAGAAAATAAGAAGGAAGTGCTGACGTCGGATGAGGCGTGGTGCGTTCCGCCGCGAAACGTAAGAGCGTTTTTGGAAGACATGCTCCGGCGCGGTGAATTGAAAACCGTAAATGAGATTTTGATGAAGTACGCGGCTTGTATTGCGCTGGAAGCGCCCGAAGCGCGGCGCACCACGGCGATTGGGCTTTCCGATCTGGCCGAGCTATACGGCAGCGGAGACGGCAGCGCGCTGATGGAGTCGATCCGCCGTCTGGGAAATCAGCTGGCTGTCGAACGCGAGCCGGAGCTACAAACGCTGATCAGTGCGGCGTTTGTGCGCATGAGCCAGGAAGCCGCGTCAAAGCGCTGTTATCCGGCGATGCAGCAGGCGCTTTCTTCCCTCGATAACATCGAACAGCAGCGGCCAGGCTCGACACAAAGTCTTCGTCCCCGCATCGGCGCCGAGGAACGCTTGCCAGAATTCATCGAAGAGGCTCTGCGCGGCGGCCATATCGCCGATGGCATGACGGAAATCCTGGGGTTGATGCCCAAGGCGACGCTGCACTACGTGACGAACCGCTTCGGCCATTGTGGATTCCGCGAAGATTGCGAAGTGCTTAGCCAAATCGTGCGAGGGCTGGGAGAAGATTCCACCCAGCGCCTCCTGGAAATTCTGCAAACTGCGCCCGCGAATGAAGCTGCGGAGACGATCGGCTTGCTGAGCCATTTCGCTCCCGATGCAGTCGATAAAATTCTTCCCGTGCGGCTGAGCCAATGGCCGCGCTCTTCGCATGACCGCGCCGTGCGCCAGCTTTCTTCTGCTCCGCCCGAACAGCGCGCGAGACTGCTCGTCTCGCTCTACGATTCCCTCGACGCGCTGATCCGTCCGCTCGCGATTGACGAAATGGGCATGAGCGGCCAGCACGAATGCATTCCAAAGCTGGTGGAATTGGCACAGAACGATCACACGCCTCCGTTTCACAGGCTAAAGGCTCTCGAAGCGCTGGGCCGCTTGCGGGCCTCGGCTGCCAGCCCCACGCTCCAGCATATTCTGGAAGCGCGACAGGTGTGGCGTTGGGTCTACCCAACTGAATTGCGAATCGCGGCCGTCCAGGCATTGATGCGCATCGATCCCACCATGGCGCTGGAAAAACTCAACTCCAGCGGACTCGAGCGCAAAGATTTGACGCTCGAGCCCACGGATCCCGAGCCCAACTCCTCCGCGATGCGCCAGCGGCGCTACGCGCGTCTGAAGCTATCTAGAAATCTGATCGCCATGTCCACCAACTTGCGTGAAAATTTCAAGCTGTCGATCCCGGAGCTCAACTTGGGCGGCGGAATCGGCGCGGGTCAGCGGCATCTGGCGCCGGGTTCTCTACTGTCGCTCAAGCTGTCGCACGGCGTTCGAAACATCAAGGCCCAGGCCATCGTGCGCGGCGCGCGCCCGCAGGCGATGGCGTTTGAATTTGTTGACATGGACATGGAAGACCGCTCGAGGCTGCGAAAGGTTTTGATGGAGCTTGGCGGACTTCCGCAAGTTTCGGCCGTAACCAATCGCAGCAAACGGCGCGGCCGAGTAGCAATGAACAAGTAGTTCGGACAAGAATTCGACGGCGTGCGATAGCGCGCAACCCCCCTTCCTACTACCTGTACTCACTCGGACGAAACCCGTCCGCTCGAGCAGGTCCCGCACCCGTCCTCACGACGGCTTGACATCGGCGACACATAGGACCTCTGTACCATTGCCGCTGACGAGCCATAACCCTACGGTACTAGACAGGAAGTCCTATTAAGGGGCGGGCACGGCGGCGAATGATAGCGGATACCAAGTCGACTTCAGGACGGGCCTTCGTAAGAAGCTTGAACATACTCCTGAAGTTTGCCCGTTTGTACGGCTTCGAGCACAGCCGTACCATCGAACAGCTGGACATCGCCTGGCGCGAGCTGCACGCGGCCATTCCGGCCGGAACGGATGCGGGCTTGATGCTGGGCGCGACTGGTTCTCAGCTACTCCTCGATGGCGTTCCTCTGGAAGGCGCTCCCGCCGAAAAACAGTTCGCTCAGTTGCTTTCCGCTGCCGGGCTGGCCAGCATTCAGTTTTTCCCTTCCGTAACGCAGGAAGAAATCTGCAGTTTCGCTCGGGCGTTTCCAACGGGCAAAGCCAAGCCCACCGAACTCGCCATCCAGTTGAAGGCCGCACTTGCCGGCGCCAAGGGCATACGGTTAAACGAGATCTGCTTTGTCGCCACGGACTCACGCCTGAAAGACGCCAGCGTGGCCGCGCAGCTTGCCGCAGCCTCTCTAGGCGAAGACCAGAACGAGTTTAAGAAATGGCTGAATGACCCGCAGAAATTGCTGGAATTGATTGCTGCTGCGCAAGGCTCGAGGGGTGGAGGATCGGTTGGCACGGGCACAGGATCTGGCGGTTCCGGCTCCGGTGGTGGCGAAGGTGTTGCGCGGACTGGCGGCGGAGGAAGTGGTGGAAACTCGGATGGCGCAGGTAGTTCGGGCGTCGGCGGACCTGGTGTTGGGGGCTCCGGAGTCGGTGGATCAGGAACTGGCGTCGGAGGATTGCAGGAACAGGTCTTCGGAGGCGGGGTTCCGGGCGGAGCGTATGCGACTGGAGCGGGTGGCTCCGGGGTTGCTGGCTTGGTTTCAGGTGTTGCAGGAACCATGCTTGGAGCCGGGCCGGGAGGCACGGGCGGCGGAGGCAACGGTTCGGGCGGCGGACCGTGGCACGGGACTGGCAAGAGCGCCGGACCAAGCGAAGATGAAATCTATGGAATTTTGGGCGCGCTGACCAGCTTCGGCAACGTCGGCGCAGGACACGGCGGCGCTGCGGCGGCTGGAGAGTTCCAGCAGCAGATGAATCAATTGCCTGGCACCGCTCAAGATACTCTTAAACGCGCAATCGCTGGACTTGCGGCGCAAGCGCCCGAGGGCCAGCCCGATGAGTCGGTGCTGGTGAAGCTGGCCGAACACCTCGCGATTCGGTTTGCGCTGGAGCGTTTCGAAAGCGGTGAAGTAAAGGTCAACGCCGTGCGGCAGATGCTGGACCGCATGAACTCGGAAATCGAAAACCTCCGAAAGATTCTCGGCGCGCACGAAGACAAGATGACCGACGCCGGAATGTTGGTCGAGTCCCACCGCGAGATTCTCGACCGTCAGTTTTGGGCAGCCGTTCCGGAAAGTGGCAAGCAAGCCGTCCTTCTATCGACCGACGCATGGTGCATCCCGCCGAAAAACGTACAGTCCTATGTGGCTCACTTGATCGAGACGGGAGACGTCGCACAAGCCATCAGCATTCTGCAGAACTACGCATCGTGCGCCGACAGCGAAGAACTCGATGCGCGCAAGAAAACTGCGATGGGCTTGTCCGAAATGGCTGAGCTTTACGCGAAAGCCGATCCGAAACTTCTCGGCGAAGCGCTGCGGCATCTGGGCCTGCGGCTGAGCGTCGAGCAAGATTCCGATTTGCAGACGCTCGTGAGCGCCGCGTTCGTCAGGCTCAGTCAGGAAGCAGCCACCAGCCGGTGCTTCTCGGTGATGGAGCAGGCCCTCGATTTGATTTCCGGCGTCGAAGCGCAACGGCCCGGCATCGGTCGCAGCCTACGCCCGAAGATGGGTATAGAAGAGCGTGTTCCCGAGTTTGTTGACGAAGCTCTGCGAGCCCGGCAAGCCGCCGCCGGCATGACCAACGTTTTGAAAATGCTTCCGCAAACGGCGATGGAGCAACTTTCCATGCGCTTCAACCGCTGCAGTTTGCGAGAAGACGCCGAGCACATATCCAACTTGGCCGCCGATCTCGGCGAAGAGGGATTGCAATATTTGCGCAGCACCGTGCGAGGCGGGCCGATCACCGAAGCCGTCGAGATGGCCGGGCTTTTGAGTAAGCTGGACCCTGAAGCGGTGGAAGTATTCTTGCCGTCGCGAATGAAGGACTTTCCGCGAACCTCACAAGATCGCATTGTTCGGCAAATATCCGCGAGCGGCGGACCCGGACGTTGCCGGATACTCCTCGAGATGCTCGATCACGTCGATCCACTGATCATGCCTCTGGTGATCGATGAGATTGGAGTGACTGCCGACCGCGAAGCACTCGGCCGATTGTTAACGATCGTGGACGGCGATCTGCCGGTAGGCGGCGGTCCTTATGTGCAAGTGAAAGCCATCGAAGCGCTCGGCCGCATTCACGCGCCGGAATCTACGATTACCCTCAAGCGTATCGTCGAGGCCAAGAAAATGTTTGGGTGGGTTCATCCCCAGGAACTGCGCATTGCGGCGCTCCAAGCGCTCGCGGGACTGGATCCGGAGTGGGCACGCGATTTTGTGGCCAAGAGTGGACTCGACCGGGAAGATCTGGCCTTGGCGCCGCTCGACGTCATTCCCAACTCAAAATTCGTCCGCCAGCGCCGCCACACGCGCGTCCGGCTGCACAAGACGGTGACCGCCGTCAGCACAAATCTAAAAGAAAACTGCCGCCTCGAAATTAAGACGGCGAGCCTCTCCGGCGGATTTGCGAGCATAAGCCGGCATCTCCCTCCTGGTACGCACGTGCAACTCAAGATGCAGCTCGGGATGCGCAACGTGCTTGCTACGGCCCTGATGCGGGACTACCGGGCTCAGGACATGGCCTTCGAGATTGTGGATATGAGTCTTGAGGAGCGCGGGAAATACCGCCGCATGCTCGTCGATAACCACTCGCAGGCGCCGTCGGCGCCGAATACCAAGAACCAAAAGGTAGCCGCCGAAACCCCGGTGGCTTCCTCCTAGAGGCTCCCCCGCCGTGTCGCCGTTCTTGGCGCTGACGCATCCAAACAGATAGAATAGAATGTTTGTACTGGTTGCGGCAGGGCAGCCGGTGCGTTCACACACCCATAGCACCGTCAGGAGACGGCGAAGCCTTTCATGGACATTGCCAAGTTCATCGACAAAATCGTTGCGCGCTTTATCGGTACCAAGCACGAGCGCGACATCAAAAAACTGCAACCACACGTCGCAGCCATCAATGCGCTCGAAGCCGAAACACGCGCGCTTAGCGACGATCAGCTAAAGGCGCGCTTCGCCGAACTCAAGGCGGAAGTCCACGAGCAGCTCAAGGACGCCGATCCCAGCGAAGCTTCCTACAAAGAATTGCTAAAGAAGGTTCTGGACCCGGCGATCGTTCCGGCGTTTGCGCTGGTCCGCGAAGCAGGCCGCCGCTTTCTGAACATGCGGCACTTCGACGTGCAGCTGATCGGCGGCATGGTTCTGCACGACGGCAAGATCGCCGAGATGAAAACGGGCGAAGGCAAGACGCTAGTCGCCACTCTCCCCGCTGTATTGAATGCGCTGGCTGGCCGCGGCGTGCACGTCGTCACCGTGAATGACTACCTCGCGCGGCGCGACGCGGAATGGATGAGCCCGCTCTATCGCGGCCTGGGACTTTCTGTCGGCGTGATTGTTCACGATCTGGACGATGAGCAACGTAAAGCGGCTTACGGAGCAGATCTCACGTACGGCACAAACAACGAATTCGGCTTCGACTACTTGCGCGACAACATGAAGTACGACTTGGCACAATGCGTTCAGCGCGGGCATCAGTTCGCCATCGTCGACGAAGTGGACTCGATTCTTATCGACGAAGCGCGCACACCGCTGATCATTTCCGGCCCTTCCGAAGAGTCCACGGACAAGTACGCCAAGATCGACAAGATTATTCCCAAGCTCATTCAGGACATCGACTACACCCTCGACGAAAAGCACCGCACGGCGACGCTCACCGAGGAGGGCTTCAGCAAGTGCGAGCGTCTGCTCGGCCTCAGCAACATGTCCGATCCCGTCAATATCGAAATCATGCATCATGTGTACCAGGCGTTGCGCGCTCACGCCCTGTACAAAATTGATGTCGACTATGTGAACAAAGACGGGGAAATCGTAATCGTCGATGAGTTCACGGGCCGCCAGATGCCCGGCCGCCGCTGGTCGGATGGATTGCATCAGGCCGTCGAGGCCAAAGAAGGCGTCAAGATCGAAAGGGAAAACCAGACTCTCGCGACGATCACCTTCCAAAATTATTTCCGCATGTACAAAAAGCTTTCCGGCATGACCGGCACGGCGGAAACAGAAGCCGCGGAGTTCGGCAAAATCTACAACCTCGATGTCGTCGCGATCCCCACGAACCGCACGCTAATTCGCACAGAGCACCGCGACGTCGTCTACCGCACGGAAAAAGAGAAGTTCGAAGCGGTCGTCAACGGAATCCTCCAGGAAGATAATTCGTTCGCTAACGGCATACGCCACTACAGCGAACGCGGTCAGCCAGTACTCGTCGGAACGATCTCCATCGAAAAGTCCGAAGCCATCTCTGAAATTTTGAAGAGGGCCGGCGTTCCGCATCAAGTGCTTAACGCCAAGCAGCATGAGCGCGAATCGGGCATCGTCGCGCAAGCCGGGCGCAAAGGCGCCGTCACCGTCGCGACCAACATGGCCGGCCGCGGCACGGACATTCTTCTCGGCGGCAATCCCGAGCAGATGACCCGCGATTATTTTCTAAAAAACAAATTGGCCATACCGTACGCCGCTGCGCCCGCCGTAATTCCAGCCGAACCCGGCAAGGACGCACTGCCCGCCGTCACCATGGTTCTTTTTCAGCACGAAGGGAAGATTTTCCAGGTACCCACGGATCAATGGAAACCCATCTACGATGACTTTGCGCTGCAGTGCAAAGCGGAGCACGATGAAGTCGTAGCGCTCGGAGGCTTGCATATCCTCGGCACGGAGCGCCATGAAGCCCGCCGCATTGATAACCAGTTGCGCGGACGAGCCGGCCGACAGGGCGACCCTGGCTCCTCGCGCTTTTTTCTTTCGCTCGAAGACGATCTCATGCGCATCTTCGGCGGCGAACGCATGCAGGCGTTGATGTTCCGCCTCGGCATGACCGAAGGTGTCCCCATCGAATCCGGCTTGATCTCGCGCCGTATCGAAAACGCGCAAAAATCCGTCGAAGCGCAAAACTTTGACGCTCGCAAACACCTTCTCGAATACGACGACGTGATGAATAGGCAGCGCGAGACGATTTATGCGATTCGCCGCTCCGCGCTCGAAGGCAAAGACCAGCGTGACTACGTTCTCGGCGTTGCGGAGGATGTTGCGCGCGAACTGGTCGACACCTTTTGCCCGCGCGAGCAGCATCCCGACCAGTGGAACGCCACGCAGTTCCTCGCGGAAGTGAACGCCCAGTTTGGCGTCGATGCCAAAGCCGCGGGCGCCGATCCCGGCACTCTGAGTCACGACGAACTCGCCAACGCCACCGCGAAGGCCGTCACTACTCGCTACGAAGAAAAAGAAAAACAGTTCAGCGCCGATTTAATGCGCTGGCTCGAACGCCGCATCATTCTCGATGTCGTCGATTCACAGTGGAAAGACCACTTGCTCTCGCTTGACCACTTGAAGGAAGGCATCGGCCTTCGCGGCTACGGCCAGAAAGATCCGCTCGTCGAGTTCAAGAAAGAGGCATTCGTCCTGTTCGAAGACATGATGGCGCGCATCGACAACGAAACGATCCGCTATCTCTTCCACATTCAGGTCCAGCAGAACGAGCAGCCTCCGCAAGGTGGACCGGGAGCGACGGGCCCAGGCCAGCCGCCACAGCCGCCGCGTCCTCGTGCGGATGCAGCCGTAGCCGGCGCCGCCGCAGCCCGCGCCAGCGAACCGCCACCGCAGCGCCTACCCGAATTCGCTCGCCAAATGGAGCGCAAACAAGAGCGCCAGCAAAAAGAGTTGCAGTACCAAACCGGCCCCGCGCAAGCCGAAGCGCCGAAGCCCGTCCGCGCAGGCGCAAAAGTAGGACGCAACGATCCCTGTCCCTGCGGCTCCGGCAAAAAATACAAAAAATGCCACGGCGCTACCGCTTGAGTAGGACAGACATTCTTGTCTGTCTCGCTTAGCAGTGATCGAATTATGAAAGATGGAGACAGGCAAGAATGCCTGTCCCACATGAGGCCACCGAAATGCCGCCAGCACCCATGCAGCAACCCGAACGCCATCCCATCCCCGGCGTAAAAAATCTAGTTGCTGTGGCCAGCGGCAAAGGCGGCGTAGGCAAAACCACAGTCGCCGTTAATCTCGCCCTGGCCATGGTCAATCTCGGCCACAAAGTCGGCCTGATGGACGCCGATGTGTACGGCCCCAACGTCCCCATCATGCTCGGCACGCTCCAAGAGCCCCAAGCCACCGCCGAAAAGCACATCATTCCGGTTCAAGTCGCCGGCATGAAAATGATCTCCATGGGCCTGCTCAATCCCGGCGACAAGCCGATGGTCTGGCGCGGCCCCATGCTCCACAGCGTTATCACGCAATTTCTTCGCAGCGTTGAGTGGGGCGAACTCGACTACCTCATTATCGACCTTCCGCCTGGCACCGGCGACGTCCAGCTCACGCTCATCCAAACGGTCGCCGTCACCGGCGCGGTAGTCGTCACCACGCCGTCCACCGTCGCTCTCGCCGACGTCCGCAAAGCCATCGAAATGTTTCGCCAGGTCAACGTCGAAGTCCTGGGCGTAGTCGAAAACATGAGCACGTTTCGCTGCCCCCACTGCGACAAGCCCATCGACATTTTCGGCCATGGCGATGGCGCAAAAACGGCCATCGCCTACGGCGTCCCGATCCTTGGCGAAATCGAAATCGATCCCCGCATCCGCATCGGCGGCGACACCGGCAAACCCGTAGCCGGCCTCGGCGAATCCGCCCCCGGCACGCAAAGCCTCTACGCCCTGGCCCGCGCCGTTACCGCCCGCATAGCCGAAGTCAGCGCCACCTCCTCCGGCCCCACCGTCTCGATTGATTGAGAGGCTGAAGAATGAATCGAACTGTTGACCAAATCGAGAAAATTCGCACTCGAGAAGACCTAGTCGTCTTTTTGCAAGAACTCCATCAAGACCATCGTGACAACCCGCAAGCATGGGAGAACAACACGCTTGAGCGCTTCTTGGAAGCGCTAGCTGCGTGGACAGAAGACATGGACGGGTTTTACTTGAACCTAAAATTGCCGGTGCCCGAGAAGCCCGAATGGAAGACGTTTGCCCACATGCTAATGGCCGCAACAATGTACGAGTGATCCGTCCATTGAGGCCGGTCTGAGTTTCTCTTTTGAAGCGAACTGAATTTTTGCTATAATTTCTTTGGGAATGATTTTGGCAAAGAGCTGCGGCAACCACGTTGCCGCATTTTTTATTTGGAGCGTTTTCCGGCGGCCGTAGTGGCGGGTCTTTAGACCCGTTCTTCCCGGTCGAATACTGCAACCCGGCCCTATACCGAAGACGACCACACTATGTGAACTTAAGTCCTTTAGATACAGCGTTTACAGGCCTCTCCGTAAGTGTTGCATCTAAAGAACTTACAGGAACGCTAAGTCTTTTAGATGCAATGCTTACAAAAAACAGGGGGAGGGGGTCGAATATCGTTAACCAGACGTCCTGTTCAAACCGCGTGCGCGGTTCAGTATCAACCGGTCGCCAGCCGGCATTCGCCCCTACGTCGCGGCTAGTTCTTTCAACAGCGCTTTGCCTTTGCGGAACCACGGCCGTTCATATCTCTGCATGTAGCGCGGGAGAGTCCGTTTCTTCGCGAGCAGCTTTTGCGCCCACTCGCGCGCTTCCTCGCGGTGGCCAGCAAGCTTCAGAAAATACGCATAGTTGTAGAGCGTTTCGGTCGTCGTCGAAAATTGTGCTACATCGACATAGAGCTGAGCGGCGCGCTCCAGTTGGCCGGTTTGCGCGTAAGCATCGGCCAGCAGTCCCGCAGCGCGGTAGTAGTCGAACTTAGGGTCGCTGCTGACGACACGCTCCAAATCGGGAATCGCCGTGACGAAATCGCCCATCCCGAGAGAGGCCTGCGCGCGGTAGAAGAACGTGTAGACGGAATCGCTGCGCGCCGCGATCGCGCTGGTAAACGCTTCGCGCGCTTTGGCGAATTGTTTTTGATCTTTGTATAGTTCGCCAAGCTCTTCGTAGTTTGCGGCGGATGGATTGTCCAGGATTTGCGTCTCGACGATCTGAATGCGCGATCTTCGGCCGAATCCCTGAAACACGCCGCGCAACAAGCCGAGATCGGGCAGCACTTCCGCGACGATGTACACGCCTGCACCGAGAAATCCGCCGAAGAAAATAACGAAGAATCAATAATTCTCCGGCCGGCGGCGCACGAAGTGCACCATCGCGAAAATTTGTACGATGAATCCCCAAGGATAAAAAAGGTGGCTTAAGCCAAACATGGACGACCGCCTTGTGGACAGCATCTCTGCCCTTCGCCAAATGGTCAAACGGAACGTGGCGTTTGTATGAGCAGAAGTAACGTCCACTAGTGCTAGGCCGCTTTGCTATGATGGGCGGAATGAATCCCATCGAAACATTGGGGATGGCCCTGGGCGCCGGATTTTCCTCGGGCCTGAATCTTTACGCGACCGTTGCGACACTTGGCCTCCTCGAGCGTTTCGGTGTCATCCACCTTCCGCCGTCGCTTCATGCGCTTGCGCATCCCGCTGTTCTTGCGATCGCTGTCGTTCTGTATTTTGTGGAATTTTTTGCGGACAAAATCCCTTACGTCGATACCGTTTGGGACATGCTTCACACTTTCATTCGTCCGCCCGCGGCCGCGCTGCTTGCGTATAGCGCAGCAGGCGCCGCGCCAGCCCACTGGCGTTGGGCCGCCGCGCCTACTTGCCGGGGGAGTCGCGCTGACTTCACACGGCACGAAAGCCAGCGCTCGCGCCGCGGTGAACACTACTCCTGAACCGCTTAGCAATTGGGCTCTGAGTTTCGGAGAAGATGTTTTGGCAGTTTGGCTGACGTGGATGGCCACGGCGCATCCTCTAGCAACAACTATCATCGTCGTCGCACTCGTTGCGCTGTCGGTGTTCCTGCTTTTTCATCTTTTCCGGTTTGCACGCCGTGCCATGCAACGCTTGTTTGCTGTCTAAATCCGCGGCTATTTCAAATACGTCGCGAGCCAATCCAGAAACGTCTTGTACCAAAACTGGCTGTTCTGAGGTTTCAGAATCCAATGTCCTTCATCAGGAAAAATAACCAGCTTTGACGGCACGCCTTGCCGTTGCATGGTGTTGAAAAATTCCAGCGACTGCGTGTACGGCACTCGATAGTCCCGTTCACCTGCAATCACCAGCGTCGGCGTTTTGAATTTTCCCAAGTCGGCCGCATATGTCAACGGCGCCCACTTGCGGTAATTCTCGCCGCTTGTCCACGGCATGCCTTGCATGTCGTGTTCTTCAAACCACAGCTCTTCCGTGGCGTACATGGAATTTTTGTCGTAAATGCCGGCGTGGCTGATGATTGCTTTAAAGCGTCCCGTATGCGTTGCAATCCAGTCCGCCATGTAGCCACCGTAAGAGCCGCCGGCAGCCGCCATGCGCGATCCATCCGTGTACGGATATTTTTTCAGGACGAAATCGACGCCGTTCATCACGTCAACGTACGCCTTGCCGCCCCAGTCGTTGGTGATCTCGTCCGTGAATTTCTGCCCGTAGCCCGTCGAGCCGCGGCGGTTGATCATCAGAGTTACGTACCCGGCTGCGGAAAACACTTGTGCGTTCCAGCGGTAGCCCCACGCGTTCGACCACATCGTTTGGGGGCCACCGTGCAGAAGCACCAGCAAAGGATATTTCTTGCTCGCGTCGAAATCCGGCGGTCGGATCAGCATGGCTTGCACTTTAGTCCCGCCTGCTCCTTCAAACCAGAACGTTTCCGGCTCGTTCATTTTCAGCGAGGCCAGGATGGAATCGTTTTGATGTGTAAGTTGCCGCACACCGCTTCCGTCGCGCGATGAGGCAAAAATCTCGGCGGGCATCGCCAAGCTAGTACGCTCAAACACGAGGGTCTCGCCATCGTTGCTCAGCGAGATTCCCAGGTTGTAGCTGCCCGCGATCAGTTTCTTTGGGGCGTCTCCCGCGCGCGGGGCCATCGAGTAAATCGGCTGCAGCGTTTCGTCTTCGGCGGTGAAATAAATCGTTTTGCTGTCGGGAGACCAAGTCAGTTCGTTTGCGCTGCGATCAAATGCTTCGGATAAATTTTCAATCTTGCCCGTCGCACGGTCGTAGAGCATCACGCGCCAGCGGTCAGATTCGTACGCCGCTGTTAGTTGCGCGTGATACGCGATGTACTTTCCATCCGGAGAATACGCCGGGCCGCCATCGAAGCCTGGCTGCGTTGTGATTTTTTTTACTGCGCCGCCTGCGACTGGCACGACGAACAGGTCCCCGTTCGTACTGATAGCTTCGACAGGATCAGTCACGGCCGTAAAACAAAGTTCCTTCGAGTCAGGCGAAAAATTCAAATCGCTGGGGCCGCCGCGTTCATCCGGAGGTACATCGTAATTTGCTCCGGCCGTCAGATCGCGCGGAGTCCCGCTTCCATCAGCGGCCAGCACAAACAAATGGCTGCGCTTGCCTTCGTTCCAGTGCGTCCAGTGCCGGTAGAGAAGATGCTCCGCTACGTGCGCTTTCACTTTGTCTTTTTCTTTTTCGGCGTCGCGCGAGCTATTGCAAGCATCGTCTTTGCAGTCCGGGTACACGCCCGACGTAAAGGCAATCGTCTTTCCATCCGGCGACCATTTGATGTTGTCCGCTCCCGTTGAAAGTTGTGTCAGTTGCTTCGCTTCGCCGCCTTCCATCGAGAGCAAATAGACCTGCGAATCGCCGCTCCTCGACGACAAAAAAGCAATCGTCCTTCCATCCGGTGACCATACGGGCGACGAATCGTGCCCGCTCTGGGTAAGTTGCAGCGATGCTCCGCCGGCGGCGGGCACAATCCAGATATTGCTCACGCCGCGATTCGCGTCCATGTCCGGCGTCGTCACCGTGTAAGCCACCCATCTGCCGTCGGGCGAAACTTGTGCTTCTCCCAGCCGATGCATCTGGATCATGTCGGCAAATGTGATGGCATGCTTTGATGTTTCTTGCGCGGTCGCTGCGGATTGAGTAGTCAAGGTCATCACACTGAACAAACTGCAACACAGAAAGGCGCGCTTCATTACATTTCCTCCTGAGGGAGTACGGCGACTTGCAATTTCCCTGTGTGGAACGCTGGATGATGTCACGATTCTTGGACGATTCCAAGCGCGCGGCTGCGGGCCCATAGCCAGTTCAACAAGGCTAGAACAAACGTAAGCGACATGACGATGAATTCGGTTCGATGCATTTGGGCCAAGAGCATCGCTACGAACGCTAGTCCGAGCATCACGAAAAACATTCCGGCTGGAAGGCGGAACTTGCCTCCTTCTGGACGCTTTCTTCGCAAGACCGGCAGCGCGGCAACCACCGCTCCATACATGAAGAGGCGCGAGATCGCGGAGAGCGATGCGTTCCAGCGAAAGTTTCCGCCGATCGAAAATAAAATGAGCATGAACGCGAAAATCACAATGGACAGGTGCGGCGTCCGGAAGCGCGGATGGATGGCTGCGAAGAAAGAAGGGAAGTCTCCGCGTTCTCCCATCGCGAACGTAACGCGTGGCGTGTGTAACATGTTGGCGCTCAGGTAGCCATAAACGGAAATCAGCGTCCCGACCGCGACGAGAGTCACGCCGATCGGCCCAAGGAATTGGCGGGCAGAATCCACTGCCGGCTTTGTCGTAGCGCCCGGATTTGCCAGCGTGTAAATCACAACGACCTGCACGCAAATGTAGAGTAGAGTCGCCGTTACTATGGCGATCAAGAGCGCGACCGGCGCATCTTTCCGCGGATCGCTGGCTTCGCCGGAAGCGAAGAGGGCCGCCTCGAATCCACCGTAGGCATAAACCATGAGCAGGATGGCCTGGAAGCAATTCGCCGCCGTTAAAGGAACTGCAGCCGGAGTTACGCGCACGCTCGGGTGGAACGCAAGCGCCGCGAATCCGCCGGCAATAAAGAGCGTCAATAGCAACACCTTCGTTACGGTAAAGAAATTGCTCAACGCATTTCCGCCACTAACTCCGCGATAGTTCACGGTGGCCAAAAAGCCAATCAGTACCGTGATGATCGTTCCACGGATCCAGCCGCGAGTCACTGCTGGAAAGAACGAACTAAGGTAGGTGATAAAAAGATTCGCCACGCCGGAGCAGGCCGTGATCCGCGATAGCCAAGTGAGCCAGCCAATTTGAATCGCCGCAAATCGTCCGAACGCGACCCTTGTGTAGAGATAGGGGCCGCCGGCTTCCTGAAAATACGAGGAAACCTCCGCTAAACACGCGGCGATCACGGCTACTCCGGCAAACGCGATCAAGTATCCAGCGGGACTGAGTTTTCCCAGGTAGCCGGCGATGAGGGACGGAAGCCCGAAGATGCTCGCGCCAATCATGGTGTTGAGCATCAACGCGGCGAGGCTCCAACGTCCGATGGTTCGCACGAGACCGCGGGAGGGCTGCATCAACGCTGCTTCCGTGCGGCTCAATCTCTCGTCACGGGCACAGGAGCCGCTTTCATTTTTGCAATTTCGCTGAGCAAGTCCGGTTTGCCGTTGATGCGTTCCAAGTGAGGATGACGCTCGCCACCTTGATAGTCGACACGATAGGTTCGGAAAAAATCCTCATTCTCGATGAGCAACTCAATCATCTCGTGCTTTTCGTGTGCTTGCCGAATCGCCGCGTGCAGATCGTCGGGGTTCCACCTGCGTCCATTCACTGCAACGAGTTTCATCCCCGGAGCGATTCCTGCTTGCGCGGCGGGCGACTCTGGAATCACGTCGATCACTTCGTCGCCGTTCTCACCGCCCGGGTCGCGCACCAAAAATCCCAGCGAGAACTGTACATCTGTCAGATGCATGGCAACTTCGCTGGCTTCGCGGCTTTCGTTCGGCGTGTCAGTAAATATTAATCTCCATCCACTATTTTCGAGGCCTCCCAGCGGCGCGCCTGGTCCATGCGTCTGCACGCGCTGCGTGAAAAACTCTCGCCAATCGTATGGCGTAATTTCCTGGATGGCCGCGACGACATCATCAAAAGTGTAAGGGACGATTTTCGGCCCGGTATTTTCGCCGCCTTCGAACTTTCGGCAAAAATCATCCAGCGATTTTTTCCCTTTGGTCACCTGCCGGATGATGGTGTCCGCCTCCAGCCAGATCAGCGTGCCTTCATCGTAGTAATCCGTATCGCGCCGCCATGTCCGGTATTCTTCGGGCGATGCGTAGAGCAGTTGAGCCGAAACCGCCGTATCTTCCAGGCCGCGCCAGGTTCGTCCTTTTCGCTGATCCAGATAGGCAGCCACCCACGCGAGATTCTCCCGCAATCTCTCCGGAGTCCAAGTTCCCATCCGAGCCGAGAGGATCGTGCCGTAATACTGCGTCATCCCTTCATAGACCCAGAGCAAATTCCCCTTCATGGGCTCTTGATAATTCGGTGTCGCCAGCCCAGCGGGCCTGCGATATTTTCCGTTCCATGAATGCGTGAATTCGTGAGGTAAAAGATCCGTCATCGCGTCCGAGATGTTTGGATCTTGAAATGTTCGTCCCGGCACTCGGTTGTCGCTGGATTCATGATGCTCGACGCCATCCGTTTCCACGTTGTCGCTTTCCGTCAACAGAAAATCGTAATGACGGTAATGGCGCGCCCCGAAAAGAGCCCCCGTCTCCGCAACCAACTGCTTCCATTGGTGCACTAAGTCCCCCGTGACCTCCAGGCCGGAATCGGTTTCCGCGGCGATGTGGATGTGATGGGCAGGTGTCTGTCCGGGAGACAAATCAATCACGCGCATATGAGCGCCCATTAGCACTGGCGAATCCACTAGCATCGTGAGGCTCGCTGGTTGAAACTCGATCGATTCGCTGGTCTCGCTTGCTACTGGTAAAGCGGTCCCGTGTTTCCATCCTGCCGGCATCTGCAAGCTGGGCGTGTAAGTTAGATCGTCGCTCTTGGCACCTTGTGGATAGAGGAGCACGGTGTACCAGTTCAGAATTGCCAATTGCGCCGTCGCGGAAGGATTTTCCCGGCCTCCACTCACACTCGATGGAGAGATGTAATCCAGCGAAACTTCGAGTTCGTTCGCTCCCGCGGGAATTTGGCAGTGGAAGGCGAACATATCCACGTCGTCGCGCCGCCATTCGATTTCTTTGCCGCCCGCTCGAAAGAAAAGGCCTGTTAGGTTGACGATCGGCCCTACGGGAGAGTGTTCACCTGGGATCCATTTTGGATACACGAGCGTGAGCGGACCTGCTGCAACCGGGAACAACAGTTTCGCGTGGAAAATGTGCTTCGTGGCTTCGCGCATATCCACGTTGAGCCGCACCGGCTTGCGCGGATCCTGCGCCTGCGCGGGAACAGCGGAAAAATGGAATAAAGCAATCGTCAGCAGAATCCAGCAGGGAATGCGCGTGAACATGAATGAGATCTCCCTAAAACGTTGGCCAGCGTAGCATAATTTTTGTGCGGGTAAGCATGCTGAGAAATTCGTTCTTCTCCCGTTCGTGATCCGCGCGCGCTTCGTGGTGGAGCGCGCGAGTCTGCTACAATCGCTCAGCGAGCCCGCATGTCCAACGACGCCGCTCTTTTTCCGCGTAATTTTCACCAGGCGATGCCTGTAGCCGTCCGTGGAGAGGGCTGCTGGCTTTTTTCAGCGGACGGCGGCAAATTTCTTGATGCTGCGGGCCAGGCTGCGGTCATCAACATCGGCCACGGTGTTCCTGAAATTGGCCGGGCGATGGCCGAGCAATCCTCGAAACTCGCGTTTGCGCACACCTCGCAGTTTCATTCTCCTCCCGCGGAAAAACTCGCCGGTCGGCTCCTCGCGATGGCTCCGCCAAATTTTCGAAAAGGCGGCCGCGTTTACTTCACTTCGGGAGGCTCCGAAGCTACTGAAACGGCGATCAAGCTCGTCCGGCAATATCATATTGAAAAAGGACAGCCCGCTCGTTACCGCGTTCTTTCGCGCCGCCAGAGCTATCACGGAAGCACTCTTGGCGCGATGACCGTCAGCGGCAACGTCGCTCGCCGCGCGCCTTATCGGCCTTTGATTGCGGAATGGGGCCACATCGCTCCTTGCTTTTGCTATCACTGCCCGTTCGACAAAACATTCCCTCAATGCCAACTCGCTTGTGCTGATGACTTGGATTCTCTTTTTGCCGACAACGACGCGGATTCTGCCGCCGCTTTTATTTTCGAGCCCGTTGTGGGAGCAACTCTTGGCGCGGTCGTTCCGCCAGACGGTTATGTTGCTCGCATTGCCGAGATTTGCCGCCAGCGCGGCATTCTCCTTATCGCGGATGAAGTCATGAGCGGCATGGGCCGGACCGGCAAGACTTTCGCCGTGCAGCACTGGGGCATCGAGCCGGACATTATTCTTACCGGGAAGGGAATCGCTAGCGGCTACGCTCCGCTTGGGGCTGTGCTCGTCGCTCCAAACGTCGTGGAAGCTTTCGAAAGCGGCAGCGGAACCTTCAAACACGGATTTACTTACCAGGCCCATCCTGCCGCCACCGCAGCCGGAAACGCTGTACTCGATTACATCGAATCGCACAAACTCTTCGCGAGCGTCATTCCAGCGGCTGTAGCTTTGTGCACGGCCCTCGCTCCGCTTCTTTCCCACCGCCACGTTGGCGACATCCGCGGGCTGGGCCTGCTCGTTGGTATCGAATTCGTTGGCGACAAGTCCACGCGTACGCCTTTCGATCCGTCACACGGGGTTGCTGAAAAAATTCGGGCGGCAATGATGGAGGAAGGCGTTTTGACTTATCCGACGCAAGGTTGCGTTGACGGCACCAACGGCGATCACATCCTGCTTGCACCGCCGTTCATCATTGCGCCCGAAGAATCGGCACTTATCGCGGCGGCGCTGGCATCCGCCCTCGCGAAAATATTTCCTGATTAACGTGTCGCTGTTTTTCTTGTTTCTAGCGTAGGCTGCTAGCTCATTCTGTTGAGGAGAAAGATTGATAATGCGCCGTCTCTCTTTCAAGATTACACTCTTGCTTTGGACAAGCTGCATCGCAGCGTTTCTGGTTTCTGCTCAAGACAAGACCACCACCAAGCCCCGGGCGCGCGACCTCGGCGTTCCTTTTGACGGCATTCCCGGTCCGCTGAACGCTATCACCGACGTTAGCGGCGTCACTGTCGGACACACCACGATTATTTCTGGAGAAGGAAAACTCCAGGTTGGCAAAGGTCCAGTGCGCACTGGAGTTACCGCAATTCTTCCTCGTGGAAAAGATACGATGTCCAACCCTGTGTTTGCTGGCTGGTGGTCGCTCAACGGCAATGGCGAAATGACCGGTACGACATGGGTCGAGGAATCTGGTTTTCTTGAAGGGCCTGTGATGATCACCAATACGCACAGCGTCGGCGTGGTTCGCGATGCCGTCATTCAGTGGCGGGTCAACCATGGCCAGCCGGATCCTACCGGTTATTGGTGGTCGCTGCCGGTGGTCGCGGAAACGTGGGATGGATGGCTGAACGACATCAATGGCTTTCACGTTAAGCCCGAACACGCATTTCACGCGATTGACTCCGCGCACGGCGGGCCCGTCGAAGAAGGCAACGTCGGCGGCGGCACGGGAATGATTTGCAATGAATTCAAAGGTGGGATTGGAACTTCCTCGCGCAGGTTCGCGATTAAGGGCACGAATTATACAGTGGGCGTGCTGGTGCAATGCAATTACGGCGTGCGGCCGAATCTGCGCATCGCGGGCGTTCCCGTCGGCAAGGAAATTCCTGAGGATGCTGCCTACGGCGCTGCTTCGTTTGGCGAGGTGGATCGCGGCTCGATCATTGTGGTTGTTGCCACGGATGCTCCGCTGATTTCCCATCAGTTGAAACGACTCGCGCGCCGCGTTTCTCTTGGGCTCGGCCGCAACGGAAGCATTTCCGGGAACGGCTCAGGAGATATTTTCATTGCCTTCTCGACGGCAAACTCGGGCGTTGATGGCGCTGATCACGTTGTAGATCTAAAAATGCTGCCCAACGACCTGCTTGAAGAGGTTTTTGCCTCGACGGTGCAAGCCACGGAAGAAGCGGTGATCAATGCTATGGTCGCTGCGGAAACAATGACTGGTATTGAGAACCATAAGGTAATTGCCCTGCCGCATGACCGGCTGCGTGAAGTTCTCAAGAAATACAATCGCCTCACGCAATGACGGAGCACTTACACTTTCTCAGCAGCGCTGGACAATCGAAAGCACTGCGTGCGGATTCCGGCCTTTGGTCATTGTGGCGAACACTTCTGCTACTTTCGGTCCTGCTCTCGGCATGCGCTTGTTCTTCGCATCCGCCACCATCTCTTGCCATCACTCACGTCACCATCATTGATGCTACCGGCGCCGCTCGGCAGCCGGATATGACTGTTTTTCTGGCCGACGAGCAGATTGCCGCCATCGGCCCGTCGAATTCGGTTTCCATTCCGAGCGGGACAAAAACATTCGATGCCACCGGCAAATTCCTGATCCCCGGCCTTGTCGATATGCATGTTCATCTGACCGGCGCATCGGAACCTACGGGCAGCCGCGAATTTATTCTTCCGCTGCTACTCGCCAATGGGATCACGACGGCCCGCGACATGGGCGGCGACCTCGACTCTTTGCTCAAGCTTCGCCACGAAATCGAGCACGGTCAGTTGCAGGCTCCGAGGATTTTCTTTGCGGGGCCATACCTCGATGGGAATCCGCCGTTTTTCCAGCCGTCGCTAGTTGTTACCAATTCTGCTGAGGCAAGCAAAGATATTCACTCTCTTGTGTCGCGCGGCGCTGATTTTATCAAGGTGCAATCCAATCTTAGCCGCGACGCGTATTTTGCTATCGCGGAAGTGTGCCGCCACGAGCACATCACTTTTGTTGGGCACGTTCCCGATCGGGTCACGGCCGCCGAAGCTTCCGATGCTGGCCAGAAAAGCATTGAGCATCTCACGGGAGTGCTTCGCGCTTGTTCCAGCGACGAGCCTTTGCTGATTCGAAAACAGTTTGCCGCCGGCCCCAAGAAAGGAACGAAGGCGCAATCCCGAGACCGCGAACTTTCTTGGCAGCGCGAGCTATTAGAAAGCTATTCCGACAAGCAAGCGGCAGAACTGATTGCAAAATTCATCAGCAATCAAACCTGGCAAGTTCCAACTTTGATTCTGCTCCGAAACGATGCCTTTCCCACGCCCGAGACGGATCCATCGCGCGATCCCCGGCGAAAGTACATACCGCTACAGGTTTTGGCGAATTGGCAGAAAGGGGTGAAGGACCGCGATAAAGGTGCTACGCCGCTGCTATTTTCCCTGCGCACCAGGCTCATGCAAGCGTCGCTTCATGTCGTCGGCAAGATGAAAGCGGCGGGAGTCCCCATCATGGCAGGCACGGACACTACAGCGCCGTTCGTTTTCCCGGGATCGAGCTTGCACGAAGAATTGGCGCTTTTGGTTCAAGCAGGACTGACGCCGATGCAGGCGCTGCAGGCTGCGACGAAACTGCCAGCCGAATTTTTAAGTAAGCTGCAAACGCAAGGCACCGTTGAGCAAGGCAAGTTTGCGGATCTCGTGATTCTCGACGCCAGTCCGCTAGAAGACATCCACAACACACAGAAAATCCGCGCCGTGGTCCTCCGCGGTAAACTGCTGGACCGCAATCTTCTGGACGAAGTCTTAAGTAAGGAAGAGGAATTCGCTAAAGCTCATTAAGCTAACGAATGTGGACTGCGCCATCAGTCATAGAGATTTCTGTACGTTCTTCTCGCCGAGATGAAAGTCACTGTTTCAACTTTGCGCAAGCGCTCTAAATCGCCAGCACAGCCGTCTTTCTCGCGGGATTGAAGAACGGCAGTGGCACCACTTTTGCGGAAACCGTGTGGCGCACGGCTTCGACGGTCATCTCGATATTAACGGTCGCTCCGACAGCCGATTTGTCGCGGTTTACGCAGGCCAGCGCGATCATTTTCTTGAGCGTCGGCGACCACGTAGTCGACGTCGCTTTTCCTACTTGCTTGCCGCCGTGATAAACGGGGACTGCCACACGCGATGCCACGCTCGGCACCTGCGGGGCCATTCCCATTTTGTCGTACAGGGCTTCCATCTCGTTCCAATTGATCTCCAGTCCCACGAGAGCGCGCGCGGCGCCGCCTTTCTTCTTTTCCCTGAGCTAGCGCTTCGCGCCCGACAAAATTGTCTTTCTTCAAGTCCACGAGTTTTTCGAGGCCGATCTCCGCCGGCGAAAACTTTTGCGATTCAATCACCGCTTTCTTGCTGGATGTATAGTCCACTTCGATCAAGATCAGGCCTGCTTCAATTCTGGCGATGTCCAGTGCAATCATGCCCGCTGGATGGATGTCGAAGGCTTTCCCCTTTTTGATCAGCTCATCCCACACTTTTCCGGCATTTTTCCACGGCATCCAAATTTCAAATCCCAGGTCGCCCGTGTAGCCCGTCCGCGAAATGTCCACGGGAACGCCGGCGATTTGTCCACGCGTCACTCGGAAATATTTCAAGTTAGCTATGTCCGCGTCCGTCACGGCGCGAAGCAGCTTTCCTGAAGTCGGCCCTTGCAACGCTAGCGCTGCGACTTGTTCTGAGATGTCTTCGATTTTCACGTCAAGCGCGAGGGCGTTCTGCTGAAACCAGCGTAAGCTCGGATCCGCGGCGGTCCAGCGGTACTCGTTTTCGCCCAGACGAGTGATGGTTCCATCGTCGATCACTTTTCCTTCTGGATCGCACCAACAGCAATAAATCACCTGATCGATCGCCACTTTATTGATGTCGCGCGAAATCACGCGGTTCACGAAGCGCGTCGCATCGCTTCCCGTGATGCGGTATTTGAAGAGCGGTGAAATATCGATCAGCGCGGCGGAATTGCGGATGGCGTTGTACTCATGCTCGTGGTGCATCTCGTACACGCTGACGGTGTAATAGCCCGACCATTCGCGGTAGTTCAGGCTCTCGCAAAGCGCGAGCGTTTTGTCATGAAATGCAGTTCCGACGGGCACAGTTGGCTCCTATGGATTCGCTAGGGATTATAGGGAAGGGGAGTCTTCGCCGCAAAGAATCTTAGCGGCTGGGGGCTCACTCGAGATAACGTATTTGGCATGACCTCGATCCGATGGCTGGCTCTTTTCTGTTTCTTCTCCTTTGCCACTGCTGCGCAGGGCCAGTCGTGGTCCGTACAGACGAGCGGAATTGATACAGACTTCCGGGGTATCGGCGCAGTCTATTTCCTCGACGCGAATGGCGCGAGAATTGCCGCGGTTTGGGTTGCCGGTTCCAACGGCGTAATTCTTCGATCGACGGACTCGGGAAAGACTTGGAAGCGGTTGCATGTGCCAGACGGAGATACGCTTAATTTTCGCGGCGTCGCAGCATTCGATTCCAACGTTGCGTACGTGGTCTCCGTCGGCTTGAGCGAGAAATCACGGATATACAAAACGACCGATGGGGGCGAGACCTGGAAACCGCAATACGCAGACAAACGAAAAGACTTTTTTCTCGACGCAATCGCTTGTCTCTCAAAAACCCATTGCTTCGCTCTCGGCGATCCCATCGACGGAAAGTTTGTGATATTGGTGACGGAGGACGGAGAGCATTGGAAGGAGCTTCCAAGCGACAAAATGCCTGAGGCTCTGCCGCAGGAAGGAGCGTTCGCGGCCAGCGGAAGCTGTCTTATCGTCCAAGATGAAAATATTTACTTCGGGACTGGTAGCCCGGCGGCGAGGGTGTTTCATTCTTCCGACTTGGGGCGCACATGGACGGTGACGAACACGCCGATTGCGAGCGGCAAACCCACCGCTGGCATTTTTTCGCTCTCCGCCGGGGCGGGAATTCTCTTTGCCGTTGGCGGCGATTACAATGACCCGCCGCGGAGTGAACGCGTGGCTGCTTTCTCACGCGATCAAGGAAAGAGCTGGCAGCTCACGACACAGCAACCAGGGGGATTTCGCTCCGCCGTTGCCGTCCTAAATGGCGAGGCTATTATCGTTGTGGGCCCCACCGGAGAAGACCTCAGTCGCGATGGTGGCGGACACTGGGAAGGGATCGGTTCTCTCAGCCTGAATGCGATTGCAGTTCTTGATGAACGAAATATCTGGGCGGCCGGTCCGAAAGGCACTATCGCTCGTTTCGTGCAACAAAAGTAGCCCCAACCCGAATCTCCTCATGAGCAGAGGGCGCGGCCGCTGGTTGTGGCTTCGCCGGCTTTAAGGTGTCATTCCAGAAATTTATTTCGCGTAACGAGCCTGCGGCAGAGTATTCGAAACGTGGTGTGCCACTCTGGCTTGTAGGAAACGACCCGGATAGAATAAGCAGGGAAGCGGGAAAAAGGCGGGATATAGATGTCTGGCAACGGCGCAACGCAAGCAAGAGTTTTGGGGCTCGACGCGAAGGACAACGTCCTTGTCGCGCTGACGGATTTGCGCAAAGGCGAAGCCGTAAACTATTTGGGGAACGAATACTCTTTGTTGTCCGATGTGCCTGCTAAACATAAGTTTCTGACGCAAGACGTTAACGCCGGCGGCGACGTTATTATGTACGGCGTTTTGGTGGGCCATGCGCTGGAGAATCTTCGGCGCGGAGATTTACTTTCCACTCGCAACATCCGTCACGCGGCTGCGTCATTCCAGGAAGCAGAGGTCGCCGGTCAGCACTGGACTCCTCCGGACGTTTCCAGATGGGCGAACAGAACATTTCTTGGATATCACAGAGATGACGGACAAGTCGGTTCACGGAATTACTGGCTCGTTCTTCCGCTCGTTTTCTGCGAAAACCGCAATTTGGCTGTTTTGAAACAGGCGTTTGAGGAGGAACTCGGTTTTGCGGCACCTCAGATTTACCGCAGCCAGGTTGCGGAGTTGGCGCGGCTTTATCGTGAAGGGAAGTCGGACGAACTGAAGAAAGCCGCGTTCGGAGAGACGCAGCGAGCGAGCGCTGCCCCAAAAGTTCTTCAAGAACCTCGATGGCATCAAATTCTTATTGCACGAGGCCGGATGCGGCGGGACGCACGAGGATGCCAGGAATCTTTGTGCGGCTGCTGGCTGGTTACATTCATCATCCGAATGTTGCGGGCGCCACGGTTTTGAGCCTCGGCTGCCAGCATGCGCAAGTTTCCATGCTCCTTGAAGAGATCAAGCGCCGCGATCCGAACTCCAAGAAGCGCGTCTTGATTTATGAACAACAGAAAAGCCCTTCTGAAGCGGCGATGATGAGCAAGGCCATTCGCGAAACTTTTTTGGCCATGGTGGAGGCAGACAAGATCACGCGGCAACCTGCGCCATTATCAAAACTCACACTCGGCCTGCAATGTGGCGGCTCCGACGGGTTTTCCGGACTCTCGGCGAATCCGGCCATCGGGCACGTTTCCGACATTGTCGCGGCGCTCGGAGGCATCGGTATCCTCTCAGAATTTCCGGAGTTGTGCGGCGTGGAGCAGCAGCTTATCGATCGTTGCGCACGCAAAGAAGTTGCGGATCGTTTTGCGCACCTGATGAGGGACTACGCAGCGCGCGCCAAGGCCGTGCGCGCAAGCTTCGAGATGAATCCGTCGCCGGGCAATATCCGGGACGGATTGCTAACGGATGCAATGAAATCCGCAGGAGCAGCGAAAAAGGGCGGCACATCTCCTGTCACCGCCGCGGTGGATTATCCGGAATACTGCACGGAGCCAGGATTGAACTTGCAGTGCACGCCGGGGAGCGACGTGGAATCCGTCTCGGCGCAGGTGGGAGCCGGGGCCAACGTGATTCTCTTTACGACGGGGCTGGGAACGCCAACTGGCAATCCGATCGCGCCCGTGCTGAAGATTTCGACCAATTCGAATCTCGCGCAGCGCATGGCTGACATCATCGACATCGATACTGGCGGTATCATCGCGGGCGAGACGAGCATCGAGCAAATGGGCGAAAGAATATTGGAACGCGTGATTCAGGTCGTGAGCGGGGAAGCCCGCACGAAAGCCGAATTGCTCGCTCAGGACGATTTTATTCCGTGGAAACGAGGAGTCTCGCTTTGAAAATGGATCGCAAGCAGGTATGAAGGCTCTTTTGCTTTCGCAATACAAGCAACTGGAGATCGCTGACCTTCCAGATCCGACGCCCGGCGTCGGCGAAGTTCTTATAAACGTGGCTGCCTGCGGGATCTGCGGCAGCGATGTTCATGGTTACGATGGTTCTTCTGGTCGACGCATTCCGCCGATTGTCATGGGACACGAAGCAGCGGGAACGATTGCGGCTCTCGGTGCTGGAGTCAGCGGATTCGCGGAAGGCGACCGCGTCACCTTTGATTCGACTATCTTTTGCGGCGCTTGCAACAACTGCCGTCGTGGAGATGTGAATCTGTGCGACCACCGCCAAGTCCTGGGAGTTTCGTGCGCCGAGTTTCGCCGCCCGGGCGCTTTTGCTGAATATATCGCCGTTCCTTCGCGCATTCTTTATCGCTTGCCGGATAATCTTTCGTTCAACGAAGCAGCGATGCTCGAGGCGGTGTCGGTTGCGCTTCATGGCGTTTCCCTGGCGCAAATTTCCGAGGAGAGCACGGCTTTGGTTGTCGGAGCGGGAATGATCGGTTTGCTCACTCTGCAAGCTTTGCGTGCGGCCGGCTGTTCGACAGTCTATGTCGCTGATTTGGACAACACACGGCTCAAACTGGCGCTAGAGGTTGGTGCGACTGATGTGCTGTCATCAGAGAAAGATATAGCGGCTCAAGTGATGCAGCTCACCGGCGGAGTTGGCGTTGATGTGGTCATCGAAGCTGTGGGCAGAAACGAGACAGTGAAGGCTAGCATCGAGAGTGTTCGAAAGGGAGGCACGGTCGTTTTGGTTGGCAACATTTCGCCGGAAGTGACGCTTCCTCTGCAGAAAGTCGTCACGCGACAAATCCGCTTGCAGGGCTCTTGCGCATCCGCTGGAGAATATCCGCGCGCGATCGAGCTTTTGGCAAGTGGCGCGATTCAAGTGACCCCCTTCATCACTGCGGTTGCTCCGCTGGAAGAAGGTCCGCGCTGGTTTGAAAGACTTTATGCGCGCGAACCTAACCTGATGAAAGTGATTCTCACTCCGGAGAGTGTTTCGTGAGCGAGGGGCTCTTCGACCTCAGCGGACGCGTAGCGCTCGTTACTGGCACCAGCCGCGGACTCGGTCAGTACATGGCGCGCGCTCTCGCGAGGGCAGGTGCAGATATTGTTCTCACAAGCCGGCATCTTGATCGCCTGGCGCCGTTCGAAGCGGAAATAAAGGCTCTCGGCCGCCGCGCTTTTTCCGTCGAGCTCGACGTTCGCGACCAGGAGAGTATCGAGAAAATGGCCGCCGCGGCCACAGCTGCTTTTGGCCATCTGGATATTCTCGTGAACAATGCCGGCTGCAACGTGCGGAAACCGGCGCTCGACGTAACCTGGGACGACTGGAATTTGATTCTGGATACCAATCTGCGCGGCAGTTTCTTCGTAGCGCAAGCCGTCGCCCGCGGCATGATCGCTCGTCGCTATGGGCGCATCATCAACATTGGCTCAGTGACCACAGTTGCCGGCTATGCCGGACTTGCGCCTTATGGCGCGAGCCGCGGCGGCATCAAGCAATTGACGATGAGTCTGGCCGACGACTGGGGCAAGTACGGCGTGACGGTGAATTGTCTTGCACCGGGATGGTTTCGCACTGAACAAAACAAAGTGTTGTACGAGAATAAAGAGTGGGTTGAATATCTCTGCGACCGCATCCCATTGAAACGGCCGGGCCAGCCTCAGGATCTGGATGCCGCGGTCGTATTTCTTGCGGCGGAGTCGAGCCGCTATGTAACAGGGCAAACGCTGCTCGTGGATGGCGGAATCTCAACGGGCGCAACGCGCGCGCTCGTTCAGCCAGCAAAGATCACGGCGGATAATTCTAAAGAATCTGATTAGGCAGTATCGAAATTCGAAACGCAAAGACGCAAGCAGCGAAAGACTGCGCGCAGCCTTACTAAGTTTTCGACATTCACGCAGGTTCGGGAACGGGCTCCATCCCAGCGAGTAGAAAGATATAAGCCGCGATGCTGATGAGAAGTACCACCGTCGCCGCCACGAACGCCCACGCGTAGGAATGCGTAATCTGCACGACGTAGCCAGTGACGATCGGAGCGGCAATCGCCGCAAGTTGATTGCTGAAATTCAGAATTCCGCCCACGGTGCCAACGCTTTCTTTTGGAGCAATGAGCGAGGGAATTGACCAGCCCACCGGCGACGCTGCGGATAATCCGCCGATAGAAATGCTGATCCAGAAAACCGCACCAGCGGCGCTTTGAGCGTAAGCCGTGCCGAGAATGCCGAGTCCGAAACCTGTGCCTGCGATGAGAACAGTTTGGCGAACGCGAACGGCGTTCCATCCGCGCTGGATCAATGCATCGACGAGCCACCCTCCAACGATAAGATCCGTCAGAGTTGCAAACAGCCAGGGCACGCTGGTGTAAACGACAGAGTGCAGCAAATCGACATGGTGGACTGCCAGGAAATAGGAAGGCAGCCAGGTCAGGAGCAGATAAAAAGTATAGTTGTAGCCGAAGAATCCCAGCGCGAGGCCGCTGACTCTTCGCTGGCGAATTAGATACCAGAGCGGCGCTCCTTTCGCGGCTCGGGTTTGATCTTCGGGCTGTGCGCCGCCTTTCGCGATGAATTGGCGCTCTACCTCCGAGAGGCGCTTGTCTTCGCTTGGGTTTCGATAGAACGCATAGAACAAAATAAAATACAAAATGCTGATGAATCCCGTTGAGGCGAAACTCCATCGCCATCCAAAATGGAGAAGGAGAATGCCGAGCAGCGGCACTCCGATTGCGGAAGAAAACTTGGCCATCGAGTCGAAGATTGCTGTCGCGAGGCTACGCTCTTGTTTCGGAAACCAGTAGCCGATGGCTTTGGAATTTGCGGGAAAGGTAGGGGCTTCGCCGACTCCCAGAAGCAAGCGCGCAGCGAGGAAACCGCCTATGCCAGTGGAAACCGCCGCCCCAAAAGAAGCCACGGCCCAGAGAATTGTACTTATGCGGCCTACGCGCCGAACGCCGAATTTGTCCAGCAATAAACCGGATGGCAACTGAAGCGCCGCGTAAGTCCAGTTGTAGGCGCTGGACAAATAGCCGAACGTTACAGCGGAAATGCCAAAGGCCGCGGTGAGCGCATCTTTCGAAACAGAAAGATTCACTCGATCGAAATAGTTGACGAGGACTCCGAAGCCGAGGAGGCACGCGATCGTCCATCTGCGCCGGGGGACGCGGTCTGGGTCAGAAATCGTGTGGTTCAGAGTCGCGGGCATGAAAATGTTTTCTCGGGTTGTCTCCCGCAATGATCCTGCGGAAGAGTTTTGTCGAATCGACGGGCAGAGTATCCCATAAGATGCTAGAAACGGTGGCTACCTTTCGCGCCTTGCGAGAACGGGTGAGGCTCGGCGCGAGTCCCGCCCTGTGCCGCCGGTCAATGTGCCGAAACTATGTTTGTGGACTTGCCCCGCTTTGGCGCCCGCAGTAGACTACGCCGTCTTTCATTAAGATTGATTTGGCAGAGAAAGTTCGAATCTTCGATCTCAACGGACAAACAAAATGAATCCACTTTCGACTCGACGTGATTTTCTTCGCACAACGGCGGCCGCAGGCGCCGGACTACTGCTTTCGCATCCGGCCAGTGCAGCGAAAAATAAGTCCGTCCTGCTATTCACGAAATCGTCGGGCTTTGAGCACGCGGTCATCAAAGTGACGGACGGGAAGCCCAGCATTGCCGAAACTGCCATCCGCTCCTTCGCCGCGCAGAACCATTTCGACCTCACCGCCTCAAAAGACGGCCGCATTTTTGATTCGAAGGAGTTCCAAGAGTACGCCGCCGTTGTGTTCTTCACCACCGGCGATCTCACTCAAGAGGGGACCGACAAAAATCCGCCGATGTCTGTGCAAGGCAAGCAGGCTTTTCTCGATGCCATTCAGCACGGCATGGGCTTCGTCGGCATTCACGCCGCCACGGACACTTTCCACACGCCGCCCGACGTGCCAGATCTTTCGAATCGCTACATCGCGCATGGCGAACAGTCCGATCCATATATTCGGATGATCGGCGGCGAGTTCATCATCCACGGCCAAGAGAAGGACCCTCGTTTGCAGACCGCGAACGTCATCATTAACGATCCTAAGTTTCCGGGACTCGACGGGGTGCAATCTCCAGTGAGTTTAATGGAGGAGTGGTATTCGATGAAGGATTTTGCGACGGACCTTCATGTGATCTGCACGCTGGATACTTCGACGATGAATGGCCTCGCGTACAAGCGCGCGCCGTATCCCGTTGTGTGGGCGCGTATGAACGGGCGTGGGAGAGTTTTTTACAATGCCATCGGTGACCGTGCTGAAAACTGGCAGAACACTTTCTTTCTGAACTTGCTTGCAGGTGGAATTCGATGGGCTATAGGCGATGCGAGCGCTTCGGTTTCGCCTAACCTAAAGACGGCGGCGCCGGGCTACGCCGAAATTCCGCCGCCGTATCCGCCGAAAGCGAAATAGCCCACTTAACTTTGGCTAACTCTTCAGTTTTTGTTTCTGCCGTCGGCAACGGGGAATTGCGACCTCGGCACGATGGTGTGCTCTCCTTCGGCTGACTCCACATAGCGCGTCAAGTACAGGTTGATTGGCGTCACTTCGAACGGAATCTTCTCGCGTGGGGAAATCGGAGCCATCTGCTGCGTCTTCAGCAAAGTGACGCTATCGTTCCACGGATTCACCTTAATTCTCGATCCCATCGGCAGCGCTCCATTCTGTTGCAAATTCGCTGGATCGAGAGCGGGTGCCAACTGTAAGAGTTGAGAGGTGAAAAAAACTTGATTTCCCAGCCTTGCGCTGATCAGACTCTTCAACGCTTTTCGTTGGGATTGTAGTTGCGCAAGAAAAAGTCCCGCGTTGGTTAATTTCCCGCCGTAGGGAGATTTTTTCAGTAGTTCCATTGCTCTATCGCTATTTCTCGTGGCTTCATCGTGTTTGTCCACAAAAGAAACCTTCTTCATCACTTGGGTCGGCTTCAATCGCAGGATGTCGCTGAACCCATATTGGTCTTGCGCAGGCTTGGGAACCATCGCGTCGGCTAATTCAAACGCCAAAAGTGTTGCCATTGTCTCTTCGTTCGGAACGACGTCAATCAACCCACGGCTCAACACAATCGTGTTGTGCACTGAGAACAATTCCAGATTGCTAGTCAGGAGCACCCTGCAGTGCAAATTCGATAGCTGGTTTTCAAGCCCATTCGTCACAATCAAATTGTTTACGATCGTATCCAGAACCTTGTCCACGTCTCCTGGGTGTGCAGCAATCCCGGAGCTCTCCAACAGTTCCATCACGTTGATTTCCCCTTCACGTCTCCACGCGCGCTGCTGATCGAGCGGAGACTGATCGTGCTGATTCGTTTCGTCCTCTACTCCCGTTCCACCCTCGACCAGAATTCGCCCTAGTTCCTCCTGCTGCTTTCGCGTCAAAACCCCATAGCCCCACAGATGCGCCCGCGACTTAAATCTTGGGCCTCCCGTAGGTATAGCTTCACTCATTTCTTGGCTGAAGATATCGCTGGGAAGCCACTCATTCGGTTTGCAGTTGGTGCGCCAGGAGTCAAAGTGTACGTAAAACTCGTCCTCGTAATGCTTGACGGAGAATTTTATTTCCGGAGCATAACTTCCATTCATTCTTACTATCGTAAAATCCTGGTCCTCCACCCAAATTCGCCCGACAAATCGCGCGCCCTTCGCTTTCGACGTCCGTTCTACGTTAAAAATATAGCAACGTACTTCCCCCAGAAATTCTCGTTTCACGTAGGAAAGTTTGTAGTTGTCCTGGTTGAATCCGCCCCAATCTGGAAAGACCATCTGCAGGAATCCTGAGGGCTCGAAGGACCACATAAGCGAACCTTTGGACGTCCGCTGCGTCATCGAATGGATTTTCATGTCTTTCCCACGAAAATCGGCCAACCCCAGAAAATAGAAGTCGTTCTTCGGAACTGTACCCATTAATGGATCCGATTTCTCAACCTGGATGTAAGTCTCGATTACAGGCGTATAGCTGGAGATAATCTCTTGCTCTTGATTTTCTCGTTTGAAGATGCGTTCGACTATTCCCTTCATTCCGTCTGGCGCTTGAAGAGTCTGAGCCGCCGCCGCACTTTGATCTACAAGCCGGTCGTGCAAGGCTGCAATCTCCTTCTGCGTTTGCGCTTCCACTCGCCGCTCTTGGGCAAGAGCGCAACTGCTCCCAGCCAGTGAACACACCACTATCAACCGCATCAGATGCATTGTGCGCATTTCGTCCCCCAAGAATGATTTCAAATTCACCCGCTTCGATTTCTGGGCGAGTGTTGCTTGGAGAGAATGCAAGCCCAATACCACAGGAGACTTGGAGATTCTGTTAGATCGAATCTCTGGGCAAGTCTCTGAAAAACTTAATAATTACGCGTCTTTAGCCTTCACAGAGTCAGCCCATGGGGCAAGCGACATTCGTGCCCAGCTCCATATCGGGAAGTCCAAAATGGGAAATCGGCCCAATTTGGCCCAGAACCGTTTCATTCCGCCTCCCCTTGTGCCACACCCCCGCTGCCAGTAAAATGTCCCGTCTTCTAGTCGCATCGCATTATTCTTCAGCGCGCACCTTTGACGGGGTCATTCTGCATGGCGCAGCACTACGACGTTATTGTGATTGGCGGTGGTCACAACGGGCTCGTGAATGCCGCTTACCTCGCCAAGGCAGGGAAGAAAGTGCTTGTCTTGGAGCGCCGCCATGTTCTCGGGGGGGCCGCGGTCACTGAAGAAATCATTCCTGGTTTTCTATTCTCGGAGTGTTCCTACGTAGTCTCGCTTCTTCGCCCGGAGATTATTCGCGAGTTAGACCTTCCGCGGCATGGCCTCGAAATTCTTCCGCTGGACGGCACGTTCACGCCCATGGCCGACGGCAACCACCTCTGGCGCATGAACGACCATGCGCGCACGCAACGCGAAATTCGCCGCCATTCCCGCGTCGATGCCGAAGCCTACGATGAATTTTCAAAAATGATGACGCCGATGTGCCGCTTCGTAAAGCCTCTGCTCTCGATGATTCCGCCGGACCCCACCACGCTCAAGCCTGGCGATCTCAAGCAGCTCCACTTTCTACTCCAGCGTTTCCGAAGCCTTTCTTCCGACGAGCGCTATACCCTCGTTCAGCTCATGACCATGAGCGCCGCCGATTTCCTCGACCAGTGGTTTGAGACGGACGTCCTGAAGGCCACCATGTCCGCTTCGGGCATCATCGGCACCTTTCTCGGCATCCGCTCGCCGGGCACCGCTTATGTCCTTCTTCATCACTACATGGGCGAGATCGATGGCGCGTTTCGCTCCTGGGGTTTCAGCCGAGGCGGCACCGGGGCCATCTCTAATGCCATCGCCGATGCGGCTCGCGAAGCGGGCGTTGAGATTCGCACGCAAGCTCCTATCGCGAAAATCCTGGTCAAAAATGGCCGCACTTGCGGCGTTGCGCTCCAATCCGGCGAAGAAATCTCCGCCAACGTCGTCTCGTCCAGCGTCGATCCGCATCTCACCTTCGAGAAATTTCTCGATCCGAGCGAGCTGCCCTCGGATTTTCTCGAAGGCGTTCGTCGTTACAAATACCGCGGGTCCTCGGGCAAAGTGAATCTCGCGCTCGATGCGCTTCCCGATTTCAAGTGTCTGCCCGGCCCCGGCGCTCATCTTCGCGGGGCGATTTCCATTTCTCCCAGCATCGAATATATGGAACGTGCGTACGACGATGCCAAGTACGGGAATTTTTCGCGCAGGCCTTACATTGATATGGTGATTCCTAGCCTGACGGATCCGAGCGTCGCGCCTCCCGGCAAGCACGTGATGTCCTGCTTCGTGCAATACGCGCCGTATAAACTTGCCAAGGGCACCTGGGACGACCAGCGCGAAGCGTTCGGCGACGCCGTCATCAACACGATCTCTGAGCACGCGCCCAACATCAAAAAAATCATCACTGGCCGGCAGATTCTTACGCCGCTAGACCTGGAGCGCGAGTTTGGCCTCACGCAAGGAAATATTTTTCAAGGGGAGCTCTCCCTCGAGCAGCTCTTTTTCCTACGACCCGTTCCCGGATGGGCGTACTACCGCACCCCGATCGACAATCTATATATGTGCGGCTCCGCGACGCATCCCGGCGGAGGCATCATGGGCGCACCCGGGCGCATCGCCAGCCAGGTAATTCTTAAAGATTGGAAGAGTTCGAAGGTTTCGCGCGCTTCCGGGAGCAAGAACTAATCATGCCCATCGGACAGCGCGTAGCTATCATCGGCGGCGGCCACAATGCGCTCATCACTGCGTTCTATCTCGCAAAGGGCGGTTTCAAGCCGCTCGTTCTCGAACGCCGCGAAATGGTTGGCGGCGGCGCCATTACCGAGGAATTTCATCCAGGCTTTCACGTTTCCACTCTCGCGCACACCGTCGGCCCGCTTCGCGCCGACGTCGCCCGCGATCTACAACTAGAGAAATTCGACTGCGAGATACTTCGCCCCGATCCACGCGTCTTCGCCCCACGGCCTGACGGCCAAGGGCTTCTTTTCTATGACAGCCCTGCAAAGACTGCCGGTGGCATCGCTCATCTCTCCGCAAAAGACTCAGAAAAATACACGCAGTTCGCTTCATCGCTCGAAGAAATCTCTGGCTTCTTCGCGCAACTCTGTTCGATCACGCCGCCGGACATCGAATCGCCATCTCCCGAAGATCTTTGGCATCTTTTCAAGACGGGCCGCCACGTTCGCAGCCTTGGCAAGACCGGCATTTTTGATCTCCTCCGCTGGGGCCCGATGGCCGTTGCGGATTTTGTCTCAGAATTTTTCGAGACTGAGTTGCTCCGCGCCGTCATCGCCGCCCGCGGCATCTTCGGCACTGCATTAGGCCCGTGGTCGGCAGGTTCCACGGCTGTCCTGCTTCTGCGCGCTGCCGTCGATGCCAATCCCGCGGGTTCTGCTGCGTTTCCTCGCGGAGGCCTAGGATCCCTCACGCGCGCTTTGGCTGAATCCGCCCGCGCCGCCGGCGCGGAAATTCGCACCAACGCCGAAGTTCAGCTCGTTCGCGTAAAAGATGGAGCTGTCACCGGCCTCGTTCTTGCTGACGGCGAAGAAATCGCTGTAGAAGCCATCGTTTCGGGCGTCGATCCCAAGCGCACTTTCTTCAAACTCATCGACCCCACTCAGCTCGACCCAACATTCGCTTTGCGCATTCGCAACGTGCGCGCCAATGGTACCGTCGCCAAAGTAAATCTCGCGCTTGGCGGGCTGCCGACTTTTCCCGCGCTTACTGACGCGATCGCCCCCGACGGTTTCATTAAAGCACTTTCTGGCCGCATTCATATCGGCCCCGAAATCGATTATCTCGAACGCGCCTTCGACGCTTCCAAATACGGCGAATTTTCCACTTCACCCTATCTCGATCTGACGATCCCAACGCTTCTCGATCCGGCGCTCGCTCCGGAAGGCAAGCATGTCCTCTCTGCATACGTCCAATTCGCGCCGTTCAAGCTAAAAGCAGGGGACTGGGACGCACGCCGCAAAGAACTCGGCGACACGGTAGTCAAAACTCTTGCCGAGTACGCTCCCAATCTTCCTGGCCTCATTGAACACATGCAGGTCATCACTCCTCACGATCTTGAAACCATTTACGGTTTTACCGGGGGCCACATTTTCCACGGCGAACTCGCTCTGGATCAACTCTTCACCATGCGTCCGGTGCTCGATTGGGCCCGCTACAAAACGCCCATCCGCGGTCTCTATCTCTGCGGTTCCGGGACGCATCCCGGCAACGGCCTCACCGGAGCATCCGGTGCGAACGCTGCTCGCGAAATTATCCGCGATCTTCGCTGAGGATTTGTCGAGGGTAGACTCATGACCCACATCGACCGCGCCAAACTTCACTCCCTCCACCAGCGCGAAGAAAAACGCTTCGTTGCCGAGCACCCGCGTTCCGCTGAACTCTACCTCCGCGCGCAAGCCTCTCTCCTCGGCGGCGTTCCCATGAACTGGATGAACAAATGGGCCGGCGCTTTTCCCCTTTTCGTAAAAACCGCCAGCGGGGCGCACTTCACCGACGTTGATGGGCGCGACTATGTAGATCTCTGCCTCGGGGACACTGGCGCAATGACCGGCCACTCGCCTCAGATCGTCGCGGACGCCGTCGCTCGCCGCGTCCGCGAAGGCATCACGCTCATGCTTCCTACGGAAGACGCGCTATGGGTCGGCGAAGATCTCCAGCGACGGTTCGGTCTGCCCTATTGGCAGTTCACGCTCACGGCTACCGACGCCAACCGTTTCTCGATTCGCATCGCCCGCGAAATCACACGGCGCCCCAAAATTCTGGTCTTCCATTACTGCTATCACGGTACGGTAGACGAAACTTTCGCCACTCTCGAAAGCGGCGTCGTCGGTCCGCGCCGCGGCAATATCGGGCCTCCAGTAAATCCCGCCGAAACCACGCGCGTCGTCGAGTTCAATGATCTGCAAGCTCTTGAAGACGCCCTCAAGCATCACGACGTCGCTTGCGTTCTGGCCGAGCCTGCGATGACGAACGTTGGCATCATTCTCCCCGAAGATGGCTATTGGGCCGCCGCGCGAGAACTTACGCGTCGCTACGGGACGCTTCTTATCGCCGATGAAACGCATACTATCTGCGCCGGCCCCGGTGGCTGCACCCGCGAATGGCATCTCCAGCCGGATATGCTCGTTTTCGGCAAGCCCATTGGGAGCGGCATTCCCGGCGCCACTTACGGCGTAACCGAGGAAGTCGCCCAGCGCATCGCCGCGCGCCTTCACCTGGAAGATATAGACGTCGGCGGAATCGGCGGCACTCTAGCCGGCAACGCGCTCTCTGTGGCCGCGATGCGCGCCACGCTCGAGCACATCCTCACTCCTGCAGCCTTCGCTCACATGATCCCGCTAGCCAACCGCTTTGCCGATGCCGTAGCCGATCAAATCCGCGTCGCCACTCTCCCGTGGAATGTTACTCGCCTGGGCGCACGCGCCGAATACACATTCGCCCCACGCGCGCCTCGCAATGGCGGCGAATCTGCCGCTGCTGCCGACTTCGAACTGGAGCGCTTCCTCCACCTCTACAAGCTTAACCGCGGCGTCCTCCTTACTCCGTTTCACAACATGGCGCTGATGTGCCCCGCCACGACCGAAGCCGACATCGACCTCCACACCAAAATCTTCGCCGAAGCCACACGCGAGCTAATTTCCTAGGGGCACGGCATGTTTACCCTGAGCATCGAAGGGCCGTGCCCGCTTTCAATTTCGCCCACTCGACACATCTCGAGTCCCATCGACCCACCTTGTCGCGAATTCAGCCCTCGCAGTACAATCTCTTGTTTGCCTATCGAGGAGGAAACCCGCCATGGCCACGGCCGAAGCGAAAATCCACATGACTGAATTTACGAACGAGCCCTTTGTCGATTTCTCGAAACCTGAAAATCGCAAGGCTATGGAAGACGCGCTGAAAAAGGTAGCGTCCGAGTTCGGCCGCGAATACCCCATGTACATTGGCGGGCAAAAAGTCATCACTACTGCGAAACGCACTTCGACCAATCCCTCGCACCCGGCGCAGGTTCTTGGCGTTTTTCAGGAAGCCACGGCTGATCACGCCAACCAAGCTGTCGAAGCGGCCTACAAAGCCTTCGATTCCTGGAAGCGCGTCCCTGCCGAGAAGCGTGTTGAGATTCTTCTCCGCGCCTCGGACATCATTCGGAAGCGCAAATTCGAGCTATCAGCCTGGATTTGTTACGAGGTCGGCAAGTCCTGGGCAGAAGCCGACGCGGACACTGCCGAGACGATCGACTTCCTTGAATTTTACTGCCGCGAAATGCTGCGCCTCGCCGGGCCACAAAGCGTCGTGCCGATGAAAGGCGAGAAAAACTATCTCAAATATATTCCGCTAGGCGTCGGCGCCGTCATTCCGCCGTGGAATTTCCCCGCCGCTATCGCCGCAGGCATGAGTGCCGCTTCGCTTGTGACTGGCAACACGGTTGTTCTCAAGCCGTCGGAGGAATCCCCCCTCGTGGCCGCCAAAGTCGTCGACATTTTTTATGAGGCGGGAATTCCCAGGGAAGCATTGAATTTCCTCACCGGCCCAGGCGAGACCGCCGGCGACGCTCTTGTCAAAAACCCCAAGACTCGTTTCATCGCTTTTACAGGCTCCAAGGAAGTCGGTCTGCTCATCAGTGAAAACGCCGGTAAGAAAGTTCCTGGACAGATGTGGATTAAGCGCACCGTGCTCGAAATGGGAGGCAAGGATTCCATCATCGTGGACGCGGAAGGCGACGTGGATTCCGCGGTCGAGGGCGTGGCGCAAGCTGCGTTCGGTTACCAGGGACAAAAATGCTCTGCCTGTTCGCGCGCCATCGTGTCCGAGAAAGTCTACGACTCGTTCGTCCAGAAATTAATTGAGCGCGCCAAGAAAATCTCGGTTGGTCCCAGCGAAGAATCGGGCAACTACATGGGGCCTGTCGTGAGTGATGCTGCGATGAAAACCATCTTAGGCTACATCGATTTGGGCAAGAAGGAAGGGAAGTTGGTCCTCGGCGGCGAACGCGCTCCCGGCGATGGCTACTTCGTGCAACCCACTGTTATCGTGGACGTCGATCCTAAAGCGCGCCTCGCACAGGAAGAAGTTTTCGGGCCTGTCCTCGCGGTCATTAAAGCGAAGGATTTTGATCACGCTCTCGAAATTGCCAACAACACCGAATTTGGGTTAACCGGCGCCGTCTATTCGAAGAATCCGGAGAAACTCGAAAAAGCGCGGGAATCTTTTCACGTAGGCAATCTTTATCTGAATCGCAAGTGCACCGGAGCGATGGTCGGCGCGCATCCTTTCGGCGGCTTCAACATGTCCGGAACCGATTCCAAAGCGGGCGGGAAAGATTATTTGCTTCTTTTTATGCAGGGTAAAAGCGTCGCCGAGAAGCTGCCCGCCTAAGAATTAGACGACGTCTCAGCGTTGTCCCTGGTCGCCCACTTCAGCGCGCGGAACACGGGATAACTTAGCACCAAGACTGCCAGCGCCAGGACCGCCGGGCTCGGCGGCCAAAACTTACCTGACACAAAGGAGTCTTGCACGTCCGTCACGATCGAGGCGACGAGAAACACCACCGACGCAACGAGCGCGATCCCGGTGGTCCACGGATAACCCCAGGCGCGATAGGGCCGTGCCATCTCCGGCTCGCGCTTGCGCAGTAGGAAGAGTGACGCGTAGGAAAGCGTATAGTTCGCGACAAAGAAAAACGCGAGCATGTCGATCACGCGCTCAAACGTTCCGGTCAGCAAAAAGAGCACGCCGGCTATCGTGCTGAGAAGAAGCGCGAGTACGGGCGTACCTCCTTTGTTTACCCGGGCGGCGCGGCGGAAAAAGAGCCCATCGCAGCTCATTGCATGCAGAGTGCGCGTGCAGAAGATCTGATTGGCGTTCATCGAGCTCAGCATCGAAACAATCATGATCGAACGGATGACCGGGTCGCCGTATTTTCCAAAAATACGGGCTGCTGCCGCTCCCAGCGCAAAATTGTTTCCAGCGATTTCGTTCATCGGCAGGACGTAGAGCACCGCGAGATTGAGAAGGAGATAGATCCCCATGACGGAAAAAACGCTTCCGAAGATCGCGCGAGGGACGTCACGGCCTGGGTTGCGCACTTCGCCTCCGACGTAGACGACGCCGTCCCATCCGTCAATCGTGTAAACAACAGACTGCAAGCTGAGAATGACGGCGATGACAAATAGCCAGCCGCTGGGCATTGCCGGAAGCACGGAAGCAGAGGCGGAGGAGGCCGCGCGGGCATGGCCGCCTAACGCAAAGCAAGCAGCGACGAGTATCACGAATGCAGCCGCTTTGAGTGTAGAGGTAACGAGCTGGGTGCCGCTGCCCCAGCGAATGCCGCGCCATTGCAGCAGAAAAAATCCGCAGATGATAGCAACGGCAAGCCAGGATTCGCGGCCTGCTAGAGCGGGAATAAAAAACCGGCTGTACTCGGCGATGACGATCGAGACGGCAGCAGCCGTGCCGCACGTGGAGAGCCAGTCGCTCCAGCCCACGACGAAGCCCGCATATTCGCCGATCGCTCGGCGCGAAAAATTGTATTGGCCGCCGCTGCGGGGAATCGCGGCGCCGAGTTCCGCGAGCGACGATGCGCCGAAAAGCGCGTACAGTCCGCCAACAACCCATACGCCGATGAAGAGCCACGCGTTTGGCAGCAATTTCGCGATATCGCCGGGTGTGCGAACAATGCCGGCGGCGATGGCGTTGCCAACCGCGACGGCGATGCCAAACCAGACGCCAAGCACCTGGAGCAGCTTGCCGGTGCCGCGAGTTTGCGGGCCAGCCGCCGTGTTGGTGCTGGTGGAAGACTCGTCCGATGTGTTAGACAATGTGAAGTCTCAGGTGTGTTTCGGAAACTCCGCCATCATAATGGCGATGCGCCAAAATGCAAGCTGGAAGTCAGCGATTTGAAGAATCGTCGCAAGCGGGTTCTGTTCTAATCGGTCGGGGAGGCTGCGGACTTGGAAGTAGATCGTGCGCTGACAATTAAGGCGGAGATGACCACACAGCTCGACGAGAGTGGCGAAGCCTCGCCCGTGGACGTTTCTGTCGTAATCCCGTGCCTGAACGAAGCGAATTCGATTTCGTTTTGCGTGGAAAAAGCGCTGAAGTCTTTTCAGGCCGCTAGTTTGCGCGGGGAAGTCGTCGTCGCCGATAACGGTTCGACGGACGGCTCGATCGAAATTGTCGAGAAACTCGGCGCTCGCGTGGTTCGCGTCGAGCAGCGCGGTTACGGCGCAGCTCTGCGGGCGGGCATTTCGTCGGCGCGCGGCGCGTTCATCGTCATGGGGGACGCGGATGATAGCTACGACTTCAGCGAGGTGCCACGGTTCGTGGAAATGTGGCGGCAAGGCTATGACGTGGTGATGGGCAACCGCTTCCGCGGCGAAATCAAGCCCGGCGCGATGCCCTGGCATCACAAATATTTTGGCAATCCCGTGCTTACTTCGGTCTTGAATCTTTTCTTTCACGCCGGCATCGGCGATAGCCATTGCGGCATGCGCGGTTTCAGTCGAGCCGTCTACGACCGCATGGATTTACGCAGTACGGGAATGGAATTCGCTTCGGAGTTTGTCATCAAGGCCGCGCAGCTTGGCGCGCGCATCACGGAAATTCCCATCACGCTTTGGCCAGACAAACGCGGCCGTCCCCCGCACCTCCGAAGCTTCCGCGACGGCTGGCGGCATTTGCGTTTCATGCTGCTGTACGCGCCGAACTGGCTTTTTCTTCTGCCCGGTGCGTCGCTTTTGATCATCGGTCTCATTATCGTGTTCTGGTTGCTGCCAGGGCCGCGCAGGGTTTCTCCAAACGTTGTTTTGGATATTCACACAATGATTTTCGGCGTTATTTTCACCTTGCTCGGAGTGCAAATCCTATCGATCGGCTCGTTTGCAAAAGTGTTCAGCTACGCCGAGCGCTTCGACCGCAACACCGTTTCTCTGAAGCGCGTGTTAAAACGCGTCACGCTGGAAACAGGACTGCTCCTGGGTGGCGCACTCTTTCTTGCCGGCTTTGCGGGATGCGCCTGGGTCACCTGGCAGTGGGCCGCCAGCGGCTTCGGGCCGCTCGCGCAGGTGCGGCAGGTTCTTTTCTGGTCGATGTGGCTGTTTCTCGGTGTTCAAGTCATTTTCGCTTCTTTTTTTCTGAGCATGCTGGGCATCAGCCGCGGCACATACATCGGCGACTACGACCTAAAATAAATGCCCTACACAGGTATCGACCACTTCATCGCAAAAATGCGTTTTCGCGCCGCCTATCCGCATATTCGGCATGGTTCGAACGTCTGCGATCTTGGCTGCGGACTGGAAGCCGCTTTTCTGGATTACGCTTCCGACCGCATCGCGACGGGCGTTGGCGTTGACGATCAAGTCGCGGAAGGGGTTCAAGGCCGCTGGCAACGCGTTCGCGGCGATCTGCGCTCGCCGCTGCCCCTACCGGATGGCAAGTTCGATCACGTTGTGATGCTCGCCGTTCTGGAGCATCTCACCGAACCCGAGAAGGTGCTTCGCGAAGCGCACCGAGTGCTCGCGCCGGACGGCTCATTGATCATGACATGGCCTTCCGCGATGGTTGATCCAATTTTGAATGTGCTGCACGCCCTACACCTAATCAGCGATGAAATGGAAAGTGATGAACACCAGAAACGTATCCCCGTCGAAACGCTGCAACAGATGCTACAGCGCATCGGCTTTCGAAAATTCATTCATCGACGATTCGAATTTGGCATCAACAATCTGATGGTTGCATTTCGCTGAGTATCGCGGTGGCATAAAGTGCGGGCAGCAATCATTGATCTGGCGGGGGAGTGTAGGGTTTTACTTCGGTGTTGTCAGTGTCCGGTTCGACAAGCCAGATTTGGCGGTCCTTGAAGTAGGCGAAAAGTTTGGCGTTTTGGTCTGCATCAAGTTCGCGGGCCCAGATGACTTTCGAGCCGTTGATGTCGGCGCCGTTGTAAACCCATTCATCGTGGATGTTGTGATCGTCAGAGTAGCGCACGACAATCAGGTGTTTTCCGGGCGTACCCTCAAGCTGCTTCAAGACGGCGACGCGGCTCGGATCTCCCGTACAAGTCCACCACAGCGGATCGCAGGAGCGCCGCGCAATGTTAACGCAGGTGCTCAGCACCAGCAGTACCACGAGCACGCGAGACAGCGCGACGCCAACTGGGCGCGTCTTCCATTTCATGGTTCGCAAATGGCGCGTGCTTTGCGCGAGTAGCCCGTAAACAATGCAAGTGACGGGCGCCGCATAGTGCGGCGCTGACCAGATCACTGCAAAAACTCCGGCGAGGCAGAGGAAAAGTGTGACGACGAGCAGACGCATCTTGCGGGCATAAAGCGCAAACGGAAGCGCTGGTAGCAGGAACAGCACGCCCGGCCAGAAGAACTCCACGCCCATCCTCGCTAATTTTTCTGCCGTGACGTCCCTCGCATCTTTCCACGTGGTATGGTAGTCCTCGCGCTCCCATCCATTATAAAAATCCTCGAATTGCTGGTTGTGGTAGGTAAGTTCGGGTTTGAGATGTTCCCAGAGAAACAGCGGCGTCGAATGATACGTGCGCGTGTTCAGGACATGCGGCATGAGCAACGCATTTCCTGTTAGCCGCCAGTTGTAGTAACCGATGAAAGCGAGAGTCAGTACGAGGACTGCGGAAAGCGGCAACAAGACCAATCGAATGCGCGACCGCAGGGATTCGCGAGGTTTTATTTTTCCGATCATCCACGACAAAAGCCACAGCCCCGCCGGAACACAAAAAAGAAATCCTTCATAAGGCCGGCTATTCGCGAGGATCGCAACACCCAACCCAAGCAGCAGGGCACTGCTCACACTCGCGCGCCGCAAGATCCGCGCCAGTCCTCCGAGAACAAGTGCTCCGCCGGTCCCCGCGACCGCGCCGCCCCAATAGCTGTTCATCCAATAGCTTGTGATTCCCAAATTCAGTGCCGCAAACACGCTGCCCAATAATGCCCATCGCGCGGGCATCCATGCTTGCAGCATCCAGAGGATCGCGGCACACATGGCGGCATCGCTCAGCAGCACGCCGAACCACGGATTGCCGAGCAACTGTCCGATGGCCATCACAAAGCCCTGCGCGGGTGGGTACATCGAGGAATACGTCGGAAACCAATTCACGTGAAATGTTTCGAAGCTCATCCACATCGGGTGAGTCGGATTGGCGAGCCGTCCGTGAGCAAACGTGTCCGCCATCAACAGGTAGCTGAATTCGTCGTGAATCCCGGGGATGGGCACAGGTAATAGCGGCAACACGGCGAGGCGGATAGCCGCGACGCCAAGAAACATCAAGCCAACAGCAAGTTTTTTGCGTTCAGCAAATCGCGAGAGTGCTCTTTCGATTTGTTGAAAGGCGCCACTCCCGATATTCGGTTTCCACAAAGCCAGCAACCCGAATAAAAGCGTAAGCAGCAGCGCAATTTCTGCCGAGGGCCAGAAATGCGTATCCGATTGGCTTCCGAGTGGATTCATTTCGCGAAAGGGATTCTAACGTGGATTGCTTCTGGAATGCGCGCTAGAGGACACGATTCAGGGCGGTGCCAGAAGAATTTGTTGTCTGTGGGTATGAGATCAGCGCTCGATTTCCATCTCGACTTCTTGCTCGGGTTTTTTTGACGCCGCGGTCTTTTCTGGTCCTTCCGTGAAATCAGCCAGCTCGAGTCGCAGGTTTCCCGCGTTGGAGGAAAACGTAAGTCCCGTTTCGAAATCAACGACACCCGTTCGGATTAGCTTGCCAATCTCTCCGTCAAAATACTGCATTCCTTCGGTATCGCCATCGCGCATGGCATCGAGCAAAGACTTGCCTTCCGCCTCGCCCTTTTCAACGTAGTCGCGGGTCCGCATGGTGGATTTAAGGATTTCAATCGCAGCGATTCTTCCTTTGCCATCTCTTCGCGGCAGAAGCCGTTGAGACACGATGCAGCGAAAAGCTTTCGAAAAGCGATTGCGGATCGCTGATTGATCGCTGAGAGGGAAAGCGCCGACGATTCGCTCAATAGTTTTAGAGGCGTCAATAGTGTGCAGGGTGGACATCACCAGGTGCCCGGTTTCCGCCGCCTCCAAAGCGATTTCAATCGTTTCGCGGTCGCGCATCTCGCCGACCAGAATGACCTTCGGAGCCTGCCTGAGAGCGCCTCGCAACGCCAGCGCAAACGTCGGCGTGTCGCTGTGGAGTTCCCGTTGGTGGATCGTTGCCTTCTTGTGCTTGTGCAGAAATTCGATGGGATCCTCGATGGTCAGGATGTGATATGCCTTCTCCTCGTTCATCATGTCAATGACCGCGGCGAGAGTGGAAGACTTTCCGGAGCCGGTCGGCCCAGTCACCAGAACGATTCCGTTTTTCAGCTGCACGATCTCTTTCAATTGGGCCGGCAGGTGAAGCTCTTCAAATCCCGGAATCGCATCGGGGATGACGCGCATCACGATCGCGATGCTTCCGCGCTGGCGAAAAATATTTACGCGAAATCTGCCCACGCCCGCAACGCCATAGGATAAGTCGGCCGAGCCATCTCGCTCGAGCTTCCCGGTTGCATGCTCGTTGTTGTCCAAGAGATCTCGCGCGAGCAACTGGGTATCCTGCGGGGTCAAGTGTTCGAGCCCTTTGAACTTCAGCTCGACAAGCTGCCCGCTGAGCTCAATTTGCGGGGCGCGCCCCGGCGAAAAAATCAGATCGCTGACATGCCCGCGAGCCTTCAGCATGGCGGCGATAAGCTGCGGGGTATCAAATTTGCGTTGCACGGGGGCCACTGAAGATGGTCCTGCCTGCGCTGGTGCCACTTGTGTAGGAGTTCCCATAGATGTTTAACCAGATCACCTGAAGGAAGGGGTTAGGTCGAACGAGTGACGACAACAGGGATTATAGCGGGAGCATGGCACGACGCGGGGGAGCACTCTCCGCAGACGTGCCTAAAAGTTATTGGAAGAAATGAAACCGGCCCATGCTCCGATACGGCACGTGGAGTCGAACAGCGCGGCCGCGGGGACGAGCGCACTGCCGGCCCGCTCACGAACGAAGCACAGTCTCCATGCCGGCCCGGCATGCTCGCGGGAATTAAGTTGCCCTGGATGTTATTTGGAAGCGCCGTCGATAAAGCTGGCGATGTTTGCCTTCAACTTGGCAAGATCCTCGTCGCGCAAATACATCATGTGGCCCGCATCGTAATACTGCAGGTGGATATTTTTCTGCAGCTTTTCCGGAAGGCCCAGGTGCTCCATCGTATATTCCGTAGCAAAAAACGGCGTGGCCAAATCGTACCATCCGTTTTCGACTTCAATCTGCAAATGCGGATTCGTAAGCATGGCCTGGATCAGATCGCCCTCGACATTCGGTGAACCGGGAAAACCAAAATTGTCGCCGCTGCGGTGTTTCCAATCCCAATTGTTGCCGGCTTCGTCGGAGCCGGTGTGGTAGACCTTGTCCTGCCCGAACTTCAGCTCCTCGCGAACGTAAGTGTTGAAGGCCGCGGTGAAAGGCCCGGTGATCGAAGTGTCCTGCGGATCGTATTCGGCGTATTCGCCAAGTAAGTCGTAGCTATAGCCGGAGAAGCGTGCATCGAGGCGGCCTGTCGTCAAGCCGCGACTCCGCTGCAACTCTTTCATAAACTGCGGTAGATTTACGCGCAGGTCGGCTTTGATGAGATAGTCTTCGCTCAATCCCGTAAAGCGCGAGAGCTGTTTTGCCACCTCGGATTTCTCCGCGGCGCCGAGCTTCGAGCCTTTCACCAGCGCGTTCAAATAGGACGTCCGGGCATAGTTCCGCGCTTCCTCGATGAACGCAGGCAGATTGTCGGGGCGATCTTTCAGCACTTTGTGATACCACGCCGTCGCCGCATAGCTGGGCAGATAAAAAACGTAAGGCATATCTTCGCCGGGATTGAAGGAGATCGTTCCCAGGTCCAGTACGGAGGAAATCAGGACGATGCCGTTGAAGTCCATGCCATCGTGCGATTGCAGGTAGTTCGAAAGCGCCGCCGATCGAAAAGTGCCGTAGCTTTCGCCAATCAAAAACTTCGGCGAATTCCAGCGATTGTTTCGGCTTACATAGGTGTTGATGAATTGTGCGAGCGACTTCATGTCCTGGTCCACGCCCCAGAAATCTTTGTCCTGCGCTTTGCCCACAGCGTGGCTAAAGCCCGTGCCAACGGGGTCGATGAAAACCAAGTCTGTTTTGTCGAGAAGGCAATTCGGGTTGTCCACCAGCTTGTAAGGAGCCGGCGGAGTCGCGTCGGCGTTCACTGTGACGACGCGCTTCGGCGAAAACGAGCCCATGTGCAGCCACACGGACGCAGAGCCCGGCCCACCGTTATAGACAAATGCAATCGGGCGTGTGCTCGGATCCTTCACGTCGCTGCGCGTGTAGGCCGTCGAGTAGAGCAAAGCGGTGGGCTCGTCCTTTTCATTTTTCAGGAGAATCGTGGCCGCCGTCGCCTTGTAGGGGATCGTTTGCGAGCCGATCTTGATCGAGTGTTCCGTGACGGAAGATTCTTCCTTCGCCGCGGGTGTTGCCGCCGCCGCGTCCGCCGGCTTGTCCGCGGGTTTAGCATCTTTATCCTGAGCCAGCATGTTCAGAGGCAACGCAGAAAAAAACAAGGCCGACATCAGGACAAACTTGCAGCTCTTCGAAATGCTCATCGAAACACTCCCTCATCAGATTAAATTAGGCCACTCGGCGAATTGCAGGATTGTATCTCTTTTTGACACAAGCTCGCGCTACTTCTTCTCTTGCAATTGAAACGCGAGGTTGGAGGATTGTGCCTGCATCGCAATGGAAAGCGCGCTCAGATCTTCCGCAAGCCAATCCGCGCCTGCGCTCAGAAGCTCTTCGTCCGTGGAAGTGGTGCGCAGCCCTAGTACTCTCGCTCCTGCCGCTTTGCCGGCGCGGACGCCCGACGCGGCATCTTCCGACGACCACGCAATCCGTCGGAGCGACTCCCAGTATTTCCGCGCCCTTCAAATACGGATCGGGGAAGGGCTTGCCGTGCTGGATATCGTTCGACGTAACGAGGTGTTCTGGAACGGGTAATCCTGCAGCCAGCAAACGCACTTTGGCCAGCCGTCGCGACGCGGAAGTCACGATTGCCCAGCGCTTTGGGGGAATGCTTTGCAAAAGTTGTAAAGCGCCCGGAAGCGCGATCACATCTGCGACGTCCTCGATTTCCCGGCGCTCGAGTTCGCGATTCTCCGCCTCGTGATCGCCCTGCGGCAGCAACTCGATGATTGTGGCGAGACTCGGCCTCCCGTGCGCTCTGCGTACGACTTCGTCGGGAAGCAATCCGTGTTCGAGGGCCCAGCCCGTCCAGACACGCTCTACGGCGGGAGTAGAATCCACGAGCACGCCATCCATGTCGAATAAAACGGCGCCACATTGAATCAAGGTCATCGTTAGAGTTTTTTGCCTTTCATCAAAAACGTTGTCCCGAAAGACTTTTAGAGTACTGGAGTAGAAGAAAACAGGGAAGGTTTAGCCTCATCCTCTGGCAATCGAAACGCTTCGTTTCGGGTCATTCGCGCTTCGCGTCTTGCGGGAAAGCCCACCACTTGACTTAGTCTAATAACTTAGTCCACTATGAGTATATGAAAGCTGTAAACACACACGATGCCAAAACCCAGTTCTCTCGCTTGCTGCGGCGCGTCGCCGCCGGTGAAGAGATCACCATTGCGAACCGCGGTGTTCCTGTGGCTCGCCTGGTCCCGGTGACTGCAGCGGCCGCCAAGCGCAAACTTGGGGCGTTCGCGGGTCAAATAGCGATGCGAGAGGACTTTGACGGGCCGCTGCCGGAAGAACTGCTCTCCGCTTTCGAAGGGTCTCGCAAGCCCGTGAAAAAGAAAGCATGAAATATTTGCTGGATACGACCATTTTCCTGTGGAGTCTCGGCGCAGAGCACAAGCTGAACCATAAAGCGCAAGATATACTATCCTCAAGCGCCGCCGAACTTTACCTTTCCGCAGCCAGTTCCTGGGAGATTGCCATCAAGTACGCGCTCGGCAGTCTTACTCTTCCAAAACCGCCTTCGCAGTTTGTCCCCAATGGTATCGGTGTGCTGGCACTTCGCTCTTTGGAAATCAGTCATTTCCATTCGCTGGCGGTCGGGGAACTTCCGCCGCATCACCGCGATCCTTTCGACCGCATGCTCATCGCCCAAGCCCGCATGGAAAATATGTTGCTTCTCACAGCGGACCGCACATTTCTCAAATACGAAGTGAAACTCATGATTTGCGGGAATTAGCAGAACAATTTGTAAGATTTTAAGAGCAGCTTGGGGTGGGAGACGGGGATTGAACCCGCGACATTCGGTGCCACAGACCGACGCTCTACCAGCTGAGCTACTCCCACCACCGTTCGATTTACCTAGTTTACGCTACTTTCTCGCGATGGAAAAGCACCTGGGAAGAGCTTCCAGTGAACCAGCCTTCTCGGGTGATTTGCGAAGCATGTAGTCCAATCCAGGACCGCCGGTTTCCAGGAATCTAAGGGTCCGCCCCGAGCATCCAAAATTTGTAACAGGCATTGCAAGAAGCAGCCCCAAACGCTTACAGTACGCTGAGCAAGACTCAGCCCAGGCCTGAGGACCCGCTGTTCCGCACCTTGTTCTCCGTGGCTGCCCGGGCGGCCTTCCGCAGGTATTCGGAATCGCCGTCTCTATTTGGGCCTTTTTAATGAGCGTTGCAAGAAGCCGCGGCTTTTCGTGTCACACAAGTTGCGGCGGGAGTTTTTGCACGGCCTGGTAGGAATCGTTTGGCTGCGTTAGGTGTAGGCGTCGCAGGCGAATAAAAGCGAGTGAGAAACTGAGCTTCACATGAAAATTCTTCATCCAGTGCGGCGAAACAAAGCCAAGGAGCGCAATGGGGATGAAAGCAGCGGCTTGCTGCTCAGGCTGGAGATGAACAGCGATCCCAGTTTGTTGTGCGCGGTACGCGGTGCTGTGGAACGGTTGACGGAATCGTTCGGATTTGCGGCGGAGGATTGCCGCGCCGTCACTCGCGCCGTAGACGAAGCGTTAACGAATATTATTCGGCATTCGTACAAGGGACGGCTCGACCGGCCCATTGAGATGTTTTTCCGTTCGGTTCGCCGGAAAGCCAATGACAAGTCGTCCGGAGGGCTCGAGATCGAGCTCTGCGATCGAGGGCCTTCCATCGAGCGCGCGCAACTGTGCATTCGAGAACTCGAAGAAGTCAAGCCGGGCGGACTTGGGCTGCATTTTATTCAACAAAGTATGGATGTCGTCGAATTCAAGCGCGCGAAAGGGACCAACCGTCTCCGCTTGGTCAAGTACGTGCGCGCCGCAAAGCAAGATGGGAACGAGTAAGAGTCCGAAGGAGAATACACTGTGCAGATTTCTAGCCGGCAACTCGATAAGACCACGATTTTCGATGTGTCGGGAGACATTGACCTGGCGAACTCGCCCGCGATTCGAAAGGCGCTTTTGAAGGAAGTGCGAGATAATCGCACGCCTCGCGTGGTCATGAACTTGAGCAAAGTGCGCTACATTGACAGCTCCGGTGTGGCTTCTCTCGTCGAAGGCCTGAAAGCCTCGCGAGATGTCGGCTCGCGCTTCATTTTGTTTGGATTGAGCACTTCCGCGCGGGAAGTCTTGCAACTCTCGCGCCTGCTGAAGATTTTTGAAGTTTACGACAACGAAGAGCAGGCGCTGGCGGGCTAACACGTATATTTCGGTGGCGCGGATTTTCACGGATTCAGGTTTGGGTGAGTTGCGTTACAAGGATTTGCGTTACACAAAATAGCGATGCAGTTCGTGTCACAAATCGGCGGAAGCGTAATCAACAGCCTTGCGTACGTCGGCTCTCTCGCCTCGCTCGGCGGCCGCGCGGCCTACTACACCTTTGTCGGGCCGTTCCAGGGTAAGCCTCTGCGTGTGCAACGCGCCGTCTCTCAGGCCATGGACGTAGGCGTCCGCGCTTTGCCGATTCTCTCTCTCATCACATTTTTTATTGGATTGATTCTCGCGCTCCAGGCCGCGTATGAACTTCGCCGTTTTGGCGCGATGAGCTATGTCGCTACGGCCGTTGCGATTTCCATGTCGCGCGAACTTGGCCCGCTCATTACCGCCATTGTGGTGATCGGCCGCTCGGGCTCGGCGTTCGCCGCTGAAATCGGCACGATGAAAGTCACGGAAGAAATCGACGCCCTGGAAACGATGGCCATCAGTCCGATTCGTTTTCTGGTCACGCCAAAATTTCTGGCCATGATTCTGATGCTTCCTTGCCTTACGATTTGGGCCAACGCCATGGGTATTCTCGGCGGTTCGCTTTTCGGCGTAGCTAAAGCTGATTTCACATTTGCCAGTTATATTCAAGCCTCGCTGGATTCTCTGCTCCTGCGCGATATTATGACGGGACTGGTGAAGAGCGTGATGTTTGGTATCACTATTACCGCCGTCGGATGCCAAGAGGGACTGGACACCGGCGCTGGCGCCGAGCAAGTCGGCCGCTCGACCACCAGAGCGGTTGTGGTCTCGATTTTTCTTGTTGTGCTTGTGGATCTGGTTTTTACTACCCTGTTCTTTTTTGTCAGCGGCAATTAAGGAAGAGTGACCTTGGCATCAGAAATGGAAAACGCGGATTCGCTCGATTCGGACGTGATGCTCTCGCTGCGCGACGTGCGCGTCAGTTATGGCGAGGTCGAGATTCTGCACGGCATCTCGTTTGACGTGAAGCGTGGGGAGACGCTTGTGATCCTCGGCGGCTCTGGCTCCGGGAAGAGCACACTTTTGCGGACCCTGGTCGGCCTTGAAAAAGCCAGCTCCGGGGAAATCTGGATCAAAGGCAAAAACATCGCGGCCATCCCCGATGCCGAAATGGACGAGATTCGCAAAAAGATTGGCATGTCGTTTCAGGGCGGCGCGTTGTTTGGCTCGATGACTGTCGGCGAAAATGTGGCGCTGCCGCTACGCGAGCACACCAAGCTCGAAGACTCAACGATTGAAATCATGCTGCGCCTCAAGCTGGAACAAGTAGGCCTCGCGGGCTTTGAATATTACATGCCGTCGCAGCTCAGCGGCGGCATGAAGAAGCGTGCCGCCGTGGCGCGCGCTCTCGCCATGGACCCGGAGATACTTTTCTTCGATGAACCGTCAGCTGGCCTGGATCCAATTATCGCCGCCGGCATCGACCAACTGATCCTCGAATTGAAGCAAGCCTTCCGCATGACTATCATCGTCGTCACACATGAATTGGCCAGCGCGTACTTGATTGCCGATCGCATGGTGCTCATCGACAAAGGTCACGTCGTCGCCATTGGCACCACCGCGGAAATGCGCGCCAGCACGCAACCGCGCCTGCGCCAATTCCTCGATCGCGTGCCCGAACCGGAAGTCGCTCGCGAAATGGATTATCTGCAAATGCTTACGCAAGGACGCCGCGTGTGACGAGCGCTAGCAGGGGAAAGAGGACGTGATGGCAGGGAAGCGCGACCAGGTTTTCGTGGGACTTTTCGTTATAGCCGCCGCTGCGGTTTTGATCGGCATGGTCTCTGCCATCTCGGGTATCTTAGGCCGCTCCGCGAAGTCCTATCATGCTTATTTCCCATTCGCCGGCGGACTCGAGCAAGGCGCGACCGTTCGTTACGCAGGGGGCCCCAAAGTGGGCCGCGTGGACAAGCTGGCCATCGACCCGAAGAATCCTGCGCAAATCGACGTGGTTTTCAGCGTGGATACCGATCTACCCGTCAAGACGGATAGCCGCGTCAAGATTATGAGCATGAGTCCATTGGGAGACAATCATCTCGAGATTTTCTCTGGCAGCGCGCAAGCCGCCCCCGCTCCTCCAGGTACCTTGCTGCACTCGGACCCTTATGTGGACTTCAACGCCCTCACCGCTCAAATCAATGACCTCGCGCCGCAGGCCAAGCAACTCATCCAATCGCTTAACGAACGCGTCACGGAACTGAAAGTGACGGTCGACCGGGTGAATGACCTCCTCAACGACCGGAATCGCGAGAATCTTTCCGCCACGCTTGCTAACACGCGCGGCATGCTCGAAGAAAATCGCCCAGAGATAAAGTCCACCATTCAGCACTTTAATGCCGCCAGCCAGAAAATCGAACCGCTGCTTCGGGATTTCCACAAGACTTTGGAGCAGGCCGATAAGTCCCTCGACCAGATCGACCAGGTCCTTGGGGAGAATCGCGACGACGTTCGCGCGGCCGTCGTCGATCTTCGCAAATCGTTGGCGACTCTCACCGACATCACCTCGCGCGTGGATCAAACGCTCGACGTCAACTCCGAGAATATTGACCAACTTCTCGATAATTTCCGCCAAGTCTCCCAGAACCTCAAGGAATTCACGGACACCATCAAGAAGCGTCCCTACACTCTCATTCGCGCCACGAATCCACCCGACCACAAACCCGGTGAGCACAAATGAAGCGAGGAAATGAAGAACTCATGACGAGAACCACTGAAGCGTCCATGCAACTACCGCGCGCCGGCCGTATACTTTCGCCTGTTCGCGCAATGATCACCGCGAAAACGATACTCGCGATGCTTGCGCTGGCCGTGGGTTTAGCGGCCGGGTGCGGAGCCTCCCGGCCGAGCAAATATTACCAGCTCACCGTTCCCGGCGACTTAGCCCCCGCGGCCAACCCCAATCCAGTTCCCGTCACGTTGCTCATAGGCCGCCTCACGGGCCCGGCTCTCTATCGTGCGGATCAAATCGTTTACAGCACCGGCGGCGAGAGCATGGGGACCTACGAATATCAACGCTGGTCGGAGCCCCCCACGGAAATGATCGCGGAAGTTATGCTCCGGCAGTTCCGCGCCTCCGGCCATTATCGCGGCGTCTATACCCTGCGAAGCGACATTCACGGAGACTTTCTTTTGCACGGGCGCCTCTATGACTTCAAGGAAGTCTCCGGCGCTACTATTGTTGGCCGCGTCACCATGGAAATGGAGCTGCGCAACATCAAGACGGGCACCTCAGTCTGGACGCACTTTTACACGCACGATGAACCCGTCACCGGAAAAGAGGTTGGCGCGATTGTTGCCGCCCTTGACAAGAATGTTCAACAAGCCGTAGCGGAATTCCGCGGGAGCCTGGATCAATACTTCGCAGAGCATCCGCCCGCCCCGCCTGCGACGAAGCCCTGACCCGCCCGCAGGGGCACCGCAGGTTTACCCTGCTGGCCCTGAGGAACGAAGGGAGCTTCGAAGGGCCGTCCCCGTCTTACTTGATTCGTGATTGATACTTTATCCGCAGTGAGGTCGCGCCAAGGTGCTCACCCGGTGCGCCGCAAAGTCAGCAAAGTCACGTCGTCGTCCAGCTCCGCGCGTCCCCTGTGAACTTGCACGCCCTCCAGCAAAGCCGCCGACAACTCAGGCAGCCGCACAGGCCCAGTGAATTTAGCCAAGGTAGCTTCCGCCAATCGCAGAAACCCGCGCGGCGTAAGCTGTTCGCCGCCAGGTGACTGCACCTCGGTAGCTCCATCCGAAAACGCCAAAATCATATCCCCCGGCCTCAACTGAACACTCTGCTCGCTATACATTTCTCCCGTGACGAATCCCAGCGGCAGATTTTCCATCCCCTCTCCCAGCTCCAAAAACTTCCCCTCGTTCGCCCGCCAAAGCAGCATCCGCGGATGCGCCGCATACGCAAAATTAAACTCCCCCGTCCCGCCATCAAAAGTCCCGGTCACCACGGTCGTCAACCGCAGCGCCCCCTTCGATTTCTCCGAATCCAAAGTGAACTCATCATTCAACGAAGCGAGCAACCCCGCCGTATCTCGAACATCCTGAAACTTGTGCAGCAAATGATGAACGTGCCGCGCCACTCCGCTGGCCACATACCCATGCCCCACGCAATCCGCCAGCACCACCCGCGCGATATTGTCGCTGCAAGAAAACACTGCCGAAAGGTCGCCGCCCCGATCCGCCCCTGACGGTATAGCGATAACGTCCGCTTCCAACCCCGCCAGCTCCAGCGTCCGGTGCGCCCTCTCGTTCCCCGCCCACAATTCCATGCACCCAAACGGCCGCGCCGCCGACGTCGTACATACAAAAGCATCCGGTTCGATCTTCTTGAACTTCATAAGATTTTTGATGCGCTCCCCCGCCGAATGGCTACGTGACTGAAATGGCCAATTTATCTAAGGTTCAGTCTTCCCAGGGCCTAGGTCGCGAAGCAGTCGTTGGGCTGTGGAAGCGAGCATCGTAGGTAGGCAAATGTTAGTCCGATATACAGCGTCATGACCTTTTCTCGCGAAGACGAGAAGTTCATTCCCGACTTTTAGGTCATCAGGCCAAAAGCCGCTGCAATCTCCCCTGTCTCCTCGGCGCCACCTACCTTGACCTCGTTTTTCAGGTCCCCTTTCCACTCCTCGTGGACGCGGAAGATGGCCATGCCGCCTCTATGGGCGATTAACTCGCCGCGAAATACGATGTCAGAAGCCTTAAGGTCAGCCTGAGTCCTGAGATTTTCCTCACCCGGTACCACTGGAGCGCAGAAGCAGGCCGCTCCGGTTCGGGCCAAAGTCAGCGCAAGTAGTAAGAGAATAGCTAGCCGGGATGTGATCATGCAGAGATAGTCCTCCTGAGAGATAAAGCTTAAACCAATTTAAAAGCAATCAATTCCTTTATTACGCCATTTTTCGGTCCGACGAATTCAGAGCGATCTGCGTATACGTGCCCTAATCTCAGGGCAAAAGCAGCAGCATAGAACTGCGAGTGGCTTTTACGGCGTGCCTCGCTCTGCATTGCCTAAATCGTCGCAACCCGAATACGCACTTCTCGCGCCCGCTCCTCCCCTTGCTAAACTATTTTGAGAGGAATCGCGTCCCCGCGCATGAGCCCCCACGAAACGGATCGCCGCCATCTCGAGCGGCAAATCGTCTATGCGCGCCCGATTATCGTTTTGCTTTCGATTCTGGCGTTGCTCCAGCAGCCGGATCCTCAGGCCGCCAAACGCTCCATCTCGTTCCTGGTCGCTTATCTAATCCTCTCTCTCGCAAATATTCCCCTCGAGCGTTTCCTGCGCAAGCGATCCTGGCACCTGCCGATCGCATGCGACATTCTCGCGCTGGGCTATTTCATGTACATCAGCCCGCTGTCCGTTCCCGTCTGGTTCCCGTACCTGTTCGTATGCTGGGTTGCGGGCATGCGCTGGGGACTCCGCGCCACCATCCCCCTCGCCGGTGCTCTTGCGCTCATTCTCGTTCTGCTCACCGCCAACAAAGGTGAAATCGGCTGGATGCGTGTCATTGCCTGGGTAGGTCTCGTTGGCGGCACCTTCGCAGGTGGCGCAGCCTTGGCCTTCCTGGCCGACCGCAGCCGCCATTTCGCCTCGCAAAACGACTTTTTCTCCCGCATTACCGCCACCCTCCAGGTCGACCAGGGCCTGGCCGAGTCCCTACGCCTCCTCCTCGATGAACTCGCACGAGCCTTTCACGTAGAGGTCGCCCTCCTCGCCTATCGTGACACTGATCTCGAACGCATCTACCTTTGGCGCCTCAAAGCCGGCGAAAGCGAGCGCCTCGTCCCAGAAAGCTACTCCCTTGCCCGCGCCGACGGCTTCCTCCTCGACGACATGGACGCCACCGTCTGCTGGAACAGCCTCCAAGGCGCTGGCAGCGGCTTCGGCTGGGACCGCCGCGATGGCCGCCGACTTGCCAATCTCCCGCGCCTCCCGGGCCCCACCCAGCAAGAGCTCCATCTCCGCTCGATGCTGAGCGTGGCCTTTGACCAGATGGGCCAGCCCGCCGGGCGCCTCTTTCTGATCAACGGCCGCAAGCCCTTCGAGCGACCCGACCTCGCCTGGCTAGAACGCATCTCCCGCCACATCGGCCCCTCGCTCGAAAACGTCTTCCTCCTCCGTCATCTCCGCGCCCGCGCCATCGAAGGCGAACGCAGCCGCATCTCCCGAGACCTCCACGACGGCATTCTCCAGACCCTTCTCAGCATCGAAATTCAGCTCGACGTCCTCCGCCGCAAAGTCTCATCCGCCCCCGATCATGCCGAAGCCAACCTCGGCAACCTCCAGCAAACCGTCAAAAACGAGTCCGCCGAGCTCCGCCGCATGGTCACCGACTTGCGTCCCCTCCGCGTCCAGAGCGCCGATCTCGTCGATTTAATGCAGGGTTTCGCCGAGCGTTATCGCAACGAATCCGCCCTCGCCCTCGACGTCATGATCGAATCCGCCGACCTCCACGCTCCCGACCGCGTCTGTCGCGAGATTTTCCAGATTTACCGTGAAGCACTCAACAACATAAAAAAGCATGCGAAGGCTTCCCATGTCGTGGTAAAACTGTCGCAGGACGACAGTCGCATCGTTTTGGTTGTTGATGACAACGGCGAGGGTTTTAGTTTCGCTGGCCGGTTCACTGGGGATGAGCTCGACCGCCTGCGATTGGGTCCGATTTCCATCAAGGAGCGTACGCGTACCGTGGGGGGCCTGTTGACTGTAGAGTCAAACCCCGGCCATGGCGCTCGACTGACTATCGAGGTTCCGCTCGGTTGACATGGCCAAAACTAAACAACAAATTCGCGTCCTGCTAGCCGATGACCATGCGATCTTTCGCGATGGCCTCCGCAAACTCCTCGATTCCGACGAGGACATCACCATTGTTGGCGAAGCCCAGAACGGCGCCGAGTGCATCAAGCTCCTCGCCAAGCTCAAGCCGGAAATTCTCCTGCTCGATCTCCGCATGCCCGATAAAGACGGCCTAGCGGTTCTCGAAGAAGTTAATTTTGATACGCTGCCAACGCGCGTCATCGTTCTCACCGCCGCCGAAGACGATCGCGACGTAGTCCGCGCCATGCGCCTAGGCGCTCGCGGCGTAGTTCTCAAGCAGTCCGCCACGGATCTTTTGGTGAAGAGCATTCACCGCGTTCACGCCGGCGAAATTTGGCTCGACAATCGCATGACCGCCGAAGTCATGAAAGCATTCTCGAAGTCTTCCGAGTCCGGCCCGCGCCGCGAAAAACCGTTACTCAGCGACCGCGAAAAGGAAATCGTCCAACTCGTCGCCCAGGGTTTCCGCAACAAAGAAATCGGCGAGAAACTTTTCATCAGCGAGCAAACCGTAAAAAATCACCTGCACAACATCTTCGATAAACTGGGCGTCTCCGACCGCCTGGAACTAGCCCTCTACGCCATCCACCACCGCCTGATCGACCAAACGTAGCTCACGAACTTTTCGCTATTCACGCGCAAGTCACACAAATTCCCTGTAGGGGCGGGGCTCGCCCCGCGCCCTTTTTTTGCTCTTCAACTAAATGCCTCACCCCGTATTTCCTTTTTGAACTCCGAGTAAGCGGTTGTATGATCGCGCCAACGTTCTGCGATTTTGATCCGCAATTGGCAAAGGAGTGCAAATGAACTATTCAAGTCTCGCGCTGGCGGCGCTTGGTGGCACGGTCGCGGCTTTTGCCTTTGGTTTCTTGGTGCTTTGGCTGGTGCCAGCTCTTATCAAGGAGGCCCACAAGTACCCGGCCGTATTCCGGCCTAAGGAAGAAATGATGAAGGTTATGCCGGTTGGATTCGTCGCAACGTTCCTATCGATCCTGGTTGCCGCCTTGATGTTCGCGTTGATGCATCACGGAAGATCGGGCGCTCTGGCAGGTGCGCACTTCGGCGTTCTCATTGGCCTTTTCGTGGTCTGCGCGTTCGTGCTGCACAACTACGTGAACCTCAACATCGGGCTAAAGCTCGCCCTGGGACAGGTTGTGGCTTACTTCTTCCAGTGGACCATCATCGGAATAGTCATCGGTCTGATTTACAAACCCCTCGCGCTTCGCTAGCCCAGGTCCCTGATCAGCGCGGTTATCGTCCATGTGGAATTCAAATTTCCGGTAGCCCGACTAACTGGGCAGCACGAAGCTCTCGATTCGGGAGTCTCATGAAATGATCAAAGCTACTGCGCTTAGCCAGCCTGCAAGTACTTTTCAGGTGCCTTGTCAAACAGCGCTTTGTGCTCCGGCATGCAGAAATAGTAGGTCTTGCCTTTGTAAACCGAAGTCGGAGCCGTCTTGTCTGCGTCCATGTCGCAAACGGGACACAAGGGGTGCTCTTGTGTAGAGATTGGCGCTTGAGCGTAGACTTGATTTGAATCCGGGCTCAACCAACCCTGACCTTGATATTCCATTTGGTACGCCGTGTTAGTAGCGACGTCGCGGCCGAAATAGCGTTCGACAACGTGGAGCGCCAAGTCGATACCGGACGAGAGTCCGCCCGCGGTGGCGACATTGCCATCTTCAGTGAATCGTGCACCTCGCTTGACTCGAATGTCGGGAAAATCCGTCGAGAATGTTTTGTAGGCACCGTGATGAGTTGTTGCGGACCGGCCGGATAGCAGGCCAGTCTGTGCAAGTAGAAGTGCTCCGGTGCAAACCGACATGGTCACGTCCGTATTTTTTGACGACTTGCGAATCCAATCGAGCATTGCCGGGGTGCTCCCGTCCTGCGCCGGAATTACGACGACCTTCGGCGGAGGAGCGGTCTCGAAAGTGTAGTCGGGGATGATTTTCAGTCCTCCGCTTGCCCGAATCGCCTTTGTGGTTGCTGCAATGGTGTACAGCTGGAAAGGATTCTCGCGGCGTCCCGAAACGTACGCGGCCTCGAAAACTGCCCAAGGGCCGGAGAAGTCGATGACCACGGCCCCGTCTGAAACAACGAAGGCAACCGGGATGCTTCCCTGAGCGGGCGGTTTCAGCGGAATTACTGCAGATCCGGAAAGACCGGAACTCTGATCATTTCGTGAATCGGCATTTTCGAAGGAATTACTCCCCAACCCAGAAAATGACAAAGGCACTGCTCCTGCAAAACCAAACGCAGCTGCTCTATGAAAAAGTTCTCTTCTATTCATGGCTAAGCGGTCCTTTCATAAGATAAGGCAGGAGCCCGGCTCGCTCCTCGGAGACAGGAACGAGCCGGACTCAACCCTGCGCCTCGGCATAATTTGCCAAGCGCTGGGTCAGTGGTGAAAGTGAAAACGAAACTCCGCATAAATCTGCCGCGGATCGTTCGAGTGTAAGCGGCTGATCCGTAGCTGCTGTTCAACAGCAGCTAGCGGTCGAGGAGCGACACCCCAAAGGTGGATGAATCAGTGCTTCAGTAGAAACCGCACCCAAAGGGCGCGATTTAGAGGACGAAAGAGGCCAACCGCGGAGGGGGAGAAAGAGGCTCTACAAACTGCGGAATCTCACTAACGGCTGTCACTGACACTGGGCGAAGCGTTGCGCCAGGTGCTGACACGATCGTCGCCACAGGCAAAATAAACGCCACTGGCATCAGCGCAGGCCGAACGCTGTCCTGGCAGCACGACATGCTGCATGCCATCCGCCTATCACCGTCGTGCTCGCACTTCATCTCCCGATCTTGTGGTGGGATCTGCTGGGTGTGCGCGGCTCCATTCCCGGCCTGATGATGCGCAGGCACTTTGCAGTAGCCGGTGGCGCAACAATCGGAATTCACGAACCACGCCGCACCCGCCAGCGGCGCATACATGAACGCCACAGCGAGCAGGCAAATCCATCCGGCGACCAGGCGCATCCGTTTTTCTTTTCGTAAGCTCACCGCGAGCAACTCTCCCTGACCTGTTAAGGCCGCCCAATAATACATTATATAAAACCCAGATTCACGGTGAATTCCGCACAACAGACTAGAGTGAATTCTGACCAACTTAGATTGATCGTATCAGGGATCCAGAGGTGTGGATTCGCTGGATTCAAACAAACCCATGGACGAACGAGCCAATTTCAAACAGCAAGGCGTTCCTTTCCATGTCGGTACCCCGAAGAAGCGGCGCACGCCCTGATTAACGTTGCGAGCTCAGATCGTCGGCGGAACACTTGCGCAAAGTCTACTCGCGGGAGTTAGCACGACTTCGCAGTTCGGGCTATTTCGTCGGTGCCACTACCCACACATATTCCAGAATCTCTGTTCCGGTGTTCGTGACATTATGTTTCGTCGCTGGCGGAATATACGCAAGCATCTTCTCGTGAAGCGGCACATCGGGGTGGCCCTCGATGTTTGCAGCGCCGTTCCCGTGCAGAATGACGAGTGCCTCTTCATTTCCGCTGGTAGAGTGCCAGCCCACACTTTCGCCCGGTTTTAATCTTACTGACCCGCCGCGCATCCCGCTTGTCTGTGGTGTTCCCTTCAACAAAGGGCAGTCACCCCCAGCGCAGTTCAACGCAAACGTCATTGGCTCGCGTTTTGCATCATGTTCCTGCACCCCAAGCGCGCTACAAATCACTATTGCTCCGATGGTCATTACCCAAATTGCTTTTCGCATGGCTCTCGAAGTCCCTTCTTTCACGGTCTCCCACTTACCAGCTAATCGCGAGTTTATCTTCTCGGCCTAGTTTGAACTAGAGGCCTGATTAACGCCGTTACCGTAAGAGTGGAATCGGGCTGGCGCTTGTTTAGCCTGAGCCTCGAACGGCCCCGCCCGCTGCGACCGTCCCGACGCCGAACCCCTTTGCTTAAGAATTCTTTAAACTTATGGTGCTGTTGGCTTGGCCTGCGCGGGCTCTTGGTGTGGCGCCGACGTCTCCCCACCCTTTACCGGCGTAGCTGCTCCCGGCTTCGAGAGCCCCTGCGATTCATAAAACGCATTAAAGAAAAATTTGTAAGCTCCCAGCGACTGCCCGCGCCATTGTGGCCGGAATCCCAGCAAATAAACGCGGCCCTTGCCGTATTGCACTTCCAGCGCCGCAGCTTTTCCTTGTATCCGCTCAGGATGCAGCAAGTACCCGCTCATCAAAGGACTCTCATCCTTCGGGTACGCCGCCAGCACGCGTCCCCGGAAGCCATCCTTTGCCTCGAACGCCGGACCCCGCTCAAACATCACGATCGGATCGTGCGGCAATCCCCACGTCGCCGAATGCGCCATATCCTGCACTTCGACGCGCAATAGGCAACCGGAACAGAAAAACTCCTCATCCTTCACGCCAGCTAGCACATTCTTCACCGGTAATCCCAGTTGATCGACGGCGAACACCGATGCATTGTTGAAGGTGATCAGCGTGCCTCCCGCCAGTACAAACTCTCGCAGCGCCATCACTCCCAGTTCGCCGATCCCGCCCACGTATTCTCCCGGTACGCTACCAACTCCGAAACCATTGAGAATTCCATCAGGCGAGCCATCCGGAATCAGAATCGCATCGAATCTGTCGCGCAAATTTCCAGACTGAATATCCCCGTTGCGCAAAGTCACCGGATCAAACTTGAAATTTTCCAATATCCACCGCGTCCATCCCTCATCGATGAATGGAACCCACGCCCGGTACAAGCCGACGTGCGCCTTCTTCACGCTAATCGAATCTTTCGGCGCCGCCGCCACAGCTTTGAGCGCCAGCGAACTTTCCTTGGCAAATCCTTCGATCTTGTCACGCTCGATCCCGGACACCACAATCGCGCCCGCCTCGGTTCCGTCAGAAGTTTCCGTATCGCCGGGTGCAAAGCTGGCATGTCCTCCACTCGCCAGCACTTCGTTCAAAAGTTTGAAACTAGCATTAGCTTTGTGGCTCAAGACGTACACGCCGCCCGTCCCACTCACGCTCCCCGCAGGCGGCGCAAACTTATCAAGCTTCGTCAACGCTTCGCGCTCCGCCGCTCCGATCGGTTGCAGCACCGGCGCCACCTGCACGCCCATCTGCATCGGCAGCGTCCAGCCCGTCACGTCGTACGGCAATTTCGGCGGGCTGCTCGGCGTCTCGCGCAGATCCGGATAGACTTGCGGCTCGAACAATTCCTTCACCAACGGCGAAAACGGCTGATCCATCAGTACCACCCAGGTGCCCGGCGCATATTCGCGGCCATTCGCGTGAAACGGTTTCGTCGCTTGTTGCACCTCAATTCCGTTGATCATCAACTTTTGCACCAGCATGGCCGTCGTTGGCAGATCCCGCTGCTCTCTCGGTATGACGTACCCGAAAGGCGGCTCTTTGCGGAACCGCTCCACGTTGTCCCGCGCCGCCCGATACCGGTTATAGAGAAGCTCCTCGCGATATTTCGCGGCCGTGTCCAGCACGGACATCGACGCCCCCTCCATATAATTCACCGCGTCGCGCAGCCGCCACCAGCCACCCTTCCACGGGCTGCTGTAAAACATCTCCGAACGCAACCCGCGCTGCTCCTTCGGAAATTCATCCACCGGATAAAATCGCGGCGTCGCATACCGGAAAAGCGCCGTCTCCGTGAAAAACGAAATGCTGTTCCGGAAAATGTGCGTGTAATCCAAAAATCCCGGATACCAGTTGTCGAAGCCCACGCGGTTCACCGCGCCAGGCATGCCATGTTCATCCAGGTACGCCGCCATGCTCGTCCCCATCACGCTCAGCCAGCGCGCCATCAGCGGATGAATGTTGGAAGAAATCGGCTCGACAAACGGCGGAATAAATATCCGCGTCGGAAAGGGAGCCGTCTGATGGTGACAGTAGAAAATAACGGGATCCCATTCAATCTCCGTCCGCGTCACATCCTGTGACTCCATCATATTGTTCATGTAGCCGTCGCGATTGTTGTCGTGCCCCACATACTCTTGATACAAATCCGGCAGCGGGCTGACCTCGTACGTCGTGCCCAAGTTTTTGCGGTACCAAGCCACCACTTCGTTTTGCCCGTCGGGGTTCAGCGTGGGCCACAGCATTAAAATCACGTTGTTGAGGATCGCGTCGACTTCCGGGTCATTCTGCGAAGACACCAGCTTGTAGGCTAGATTGATTGACTGCTGCGCCCCCGCCACCTCCGAGGAATGGAGTCCTCCATCGATGTGCACAATGGCTTTGCCTTGCTGCGAAAGCACGCGCGCCTCCGCCTCCGATAATCCGCGCCCGTCGGCCAGCTTCTGCGAAATCTCCTTATACTTGTCCAGGCTGGCGAGGTTTTCCGGCGAAGAAATAATCGCGATATCCCAATCGAGGCCTCGCGTTGTTTTGCCGACGTTGATCAGCTTAATGCGGTTCGAACTGGCCGCGAGCTTGCGGAAATACTCGCGAGACTCGTCGTAATTCGCCAAATAAAAGTCATCGCCGGGCTTGTGTCCAAGCACCGACTCCGGCGTGGGCACGTTGGGCAACGCGTTCATTGTTGCCGCCACTTGCGCGCCACAGGGAATCACACAAACGAAAACACATAGGAATACAGCGATACCAGCGAACGCCAAAGTACATCTCTTTGTTTTGAGCATGCCAGAGGATAACTTCGCGATTTCTCAAAGTAAATACCGCCGCGCAAGTCACGGCGCCTGCTACTTAGAAGCCTTGTCGCCTCTACAGGATTTACTGGATAGACGGCTAAGCGTCTATCCGCGATTCTAGGCATGCGAGGAGAGCAGTGAGACGAGACTCTCCGAGAGATCGAAGAGCCCGGGCTGGGACGGCTCTCTGCTTTCCTCGCAACCATTCATTAATTCAGGAGACGTTTGTCATGCCGTTCCGCTGTCCCATTTGTCAGAGCGAGCGCACCCGCAGATCCAAGACCAGAGGCTTTTTCGAGGCCTTCTTGGCCAAACTAACTATCAAGCCTTTCCGCTGCCACGATTGCGACTCCCGCTTTTTCCATTCGCACGCCAGTCACAAATCGAAATCAACCCCCATCGGACAGTCGAGTTCGTTCGCCTCGCTTCACGCACAGCGAGGAACGCCCGCCGCTTCGCTGCAAAAATAACTGCTCTTCGTCCACGAGAATGTGCAGCCGCGCCCGCCAGCCAAGTTAGGTAGGAGCACGCGCGGCAGCGAACTCCCAACTACTTGACATCTCGTTCCGTCTTATATATAACCAAAAGGTTGTACAACTCGAAGGTTATGGAATGACTTCCTCTGACCGCCTAGACGCCACCTTCGCAGCCCTCGCCGACCCCACTCGCCGTGCCATCCTTGCGCGCCTCGCCTCCAGCGATGCCTCCGTCAACGAATTAGCCGAACCCTTCGACATGTCGCAGCCCGCCATCTCCAAACACCTCAAAGTCCTCGAGCATGCCGGCCTCATCTCGCGAGGCCGCGACGCCCAGCGTCGCCCTCGCCGCTTCGAGGCCAAGCCCTTCGCAGACGCCACGGAATGGCTGGAGAAGCACCGCCGCATCTGGGCAGCCAATTTCCAGCGCCTCGACGCCCTGCTCGAGCAGCTCAAGCTCAATGAGTCAAAGCCCAAAGAAAAGAAAAAGACACGTTCAAAACGCTAAAGGAGTCCCCCAATGGCCAATCCTGAAACTCTCAAAGTGACGACGCGCGGCGACCGCGAAATCGTGATGACCCGCGAGTTCAACGCGCCTCGCCGCCTGGTCTTCGACGCCTTCACTAAGCCCGAACTCGTCAAGCAGTGGCTGCTAGGGCCGCCGGGTTGGTCAATGCCAGTCTGCGAAATCGATTTGAAGGTCGGCGGCGCTTACCGCTACGTGTGGAGGCGGGACTCCGACGGAACCGAGATGGGCATGGGGGGCGTTTATCGCGAGATCATGCCGCCGGAACGAATCGTCTCCACCGAGGTGTTCGACAAAGCGTGGTACCCGGGCGAGGCGCTCGGCACGTTTCTCTTTTCCGAAGTAGGCGGAAAGACCACGGTCACGCAGATTGTCCGCTACCAGTCGCGTGAAGCCCGGGATGGGGTCCTCAAGAGCGGCATGGAGAGCGGCGTTGCTGCCAGTTATGAGCGCCTGGCGCAACTGGTGGAATCTCCAGAAACTCGTGAAGCACGGAAGGGCTCAGGAAAATCCTAAGCGAGCAGCCGGCGAACAAACGAGCTTGTCTGCGAAAAGATCCTCCGACGATCCACTGGTCGTCATGCATCCCCAAACCGGCGATAAGAAACTGAAGGGAATTTATGGCTTTTATATGGGTATGTATATGAATTTAGAATCAATTATTCAATTCTTTGGCTAACATTCCGACATAACTTTCAGAAAACAAAACATTAATTCGGCTTCGCCGTTCTATCTCCTCTTTGGCTCTCTGCTTGCACCCGCATTCGTAGCTTGAGATGCGACTGATTCCATCGACGGTCCGTGGACATCCAGAATTTTGCATCCTTCGCAGGGACACTTTCTCAGACGGTGTCCAATTCTCGTCACTGGGGGAATACATGGGTTCAAGCCATAAACTTTTAAAATTCTTCAGCTCGTTTTGCATCGTTCTCTTTTTCCTCTGTTCCCAATCGCTCTTCGCGCAAATCACTTCCGAAAAAGGGGCGATCCGCATTTTACTGACTGACCCCCAAGGTGCGAGCATTGGCGGCGCCAAGGTTTCTATCGCCTCGAAAACGGGAATTGCACAGACCAAGGAAAGCAACCCTGACGGAACCGTTGTCTTTCCGTTGCTCGATCCAGGCTCGTACGACGTAACTGTCGAGAGTCCCAACTTCAAACGGTCTCTTCTCCACGCCGTTGCCGTCCACGTCACCGAGGTCACGAACCTTAGTGTGGTCATGGAGCTCGGAGAAATTTCCGCCGAAGTAATGGTTACTGGCGATGCCGTCCAAACTGTAAACACGAGCAACGCCACGCTTGGCAATGTGCTCGAGGGAAATGTTCTGCACGAGTTGCCTCTGGCCACGGGCAATTTCCAGTATTTGCTTGCGCTCAATGCCGGCACATCTTCAGCTTTGCCCGATCCTACTGTTGCTGGACACGGCGACGCTTTCGTTTTCGTTGCAGGGCAGCGCGGCACGGCCAACAATCTGGTGATTGACGGGATCGACGCCAACGATCTCGGAAGCAACAACTTCATAGCTGTTCCCGTGCCTTCGCAGGACAGCCTCGAAGAGTTCCGCGTCCAAACCAGTCTTTACGATGCGTCGCAGGGCAAAACCTCGGGAGGAAACATAGACGTTCTTACGAGGGGTGGCACCAGCACCTATCATGGAGAGGCTTACGAGTTTTTTCGCAATGATGATCTGAACGCGAATTTGTTTTTCTTCAACTCCGCTGGCTCTCCGCGCCCGGAATTGAAACAGAACCAGTTTGGCGGAAATTTCGGAGGCCCGGTTCCCGCGGTCACTCCTATCCTCAAGGACACATATTTCTTCGGTTCCTACCAAGGAACCCGCCAGATTAACGGTGTCGCCAGCGCGATCTCTGCGGACATCCCGGTTTATCCTGCGCAACGCACCGCCGCGAATATCGAACAGGAGTTCGGCATACCCAGCGTCGACCCCACGGCACTTGCGCTTCTTAACGCCCCCGGACCGTTCGGAGGTTTTCTCGTGCCTTCCGCAACTCCAACGCCGGGCTGTGTCGGCGTGGCGTGCACCTTTGGATTGTTCACCGTATCTGAACCGCTGACGTTTAACGAAGATAAGTTTGATATCAACTTCGACCGCAACATCGGCTCGAGAAACAAGATCTCCGAACGCTTCTTTTGGGACAACCTTTCGTTGACCGATCCTCTTGGCGGCGAAGATCCCGGTGGATTCGGCAGCGGCCAATCTAACCCTCAGACTAACCGTCTGGCGTCGCTGGCCTGGACCTACATCATCTCTCCCACCCTTGTGAACGAAGCGCGGTTTGGATACAACCGCATCACGTTCGCAAACGTCCCAAAAATTCCCGCCACCCTGTCTTCCATTGGCATGACCAGGTTCAATAGCGCACAGTTTTCTGATATCCCGCTCTTCTTTACGGATGACTTCGGTGAGGAATTCGGCGGCATCTCAACTAACAACGATCAGGCCGAGACCGCCAATACCTTTCATCTCGCGGACACTCTCTCTTGGACACGTGGAAAGCATTCCTTCCGGTTTGGCGGCGAAATGCGCCGTTATCAGATTAATCTCTTCAACAATTTTGCCTCGCGCGGGGTCACCGAATTCGCATCCACGCCGGATTTTCTACAAGGCAATGTCGAAGTAGCCTTTGTCGGTACTGGAATCACAGATCGTGGTTTTCGCGCTCGGGACGTGTCTGGCTACTTCCAGGATGATTGGAAGATTTTCAAGCGTCTCACACTGAATCTCGGTGTTCGCTATGACTATATGGGACCCTCGACCGACGTCAAGGACCGCCTTGGGAATTTTGATCCGTCTCTTCTAACCACCGCAACGAAACAAAATGGTGGCGACGGATTGCTAGATGGGTTCGTTCTGCCGGCCGGCGCGAACTTTGGCGCCATCCAAGGCACTCCAGGCGTGAGCAACTCGACGTTGTTCAGCAGCAGCCCGCACAATTTTTCGCCCCGCGTAGGCCTGGCTTGGGATCCATTCGGCGATGGCAAAACGGCGGTACGGGCAGGCTACGGCTTGTACTACATCCGCATTTCCAATCAGACTCTATTGCAGCTGATCACTGCTTCGCCGTTTTTCCAACTATCGAACGTCCTCTTCCCTGGAACACCTCTTTCCAATCCGTTCCCGAATCTCCCTACATCCAGCCAGTTTCCGCAGTTTCCCCCGACGCCGGCCTTCACGGGATTCGACGCGGGAGGGAATCCCATGTTTAGCAACAATCTCTTAACCTTAAATCCCTTTGTTCGCACTATGGTGACCCCTTATTCCGGTAACTGGAACCTCACCGTTCAACGCGACTTGCTTTGGCACTTCAGCATCGAAGCCGGTTACATCGGCTCCGAGGGAGTCCATCTCCTTGACGGCCAGCAAGTCAATCAAGCTCTTCTGGCCAATTCGGCGAATCCCATCACCGTCGGTGGTCTCAACGGCGTTCCCCAAACTGTCATTACGGACAACACTCTGGCAAATGCCGCTGCGCGCGTTAGTATCATTGGATTCTCTCCTCAGGGTCTCAACACCGTAACCGAAAACGGTCATTCGAGTTACAACGCTTTCGTTCTTACCCTGAAGCGTCAAGTGGGAAATCTGTTTTTCCAGGGCGCCTACACCTTCTCCAAATCCATCGACAATCAGTCAGGTAATTTGGCTGAAGAGCAGGACCTCGGTGCGACCACCGGAAATCAACTAGATCTGCGGACCGCTCGCGGGCTCTCCGACTTCGACAGAACTCATCGTCTGCAGGTCACCTACACCTACAATATTCCCGGACCCCGAACCGGACTTCTTGGCCACGTATTTGGCAATTGGTCCATGGGCGGGCTCACCACATTTCAGTCCGGCTTACCGGTCACTTTCACCTGCTCTAATTGCGCCCAGAACCTTCTTGGTCTGCCGCCGAGCTCCACTTTTCCCGAGGTCATCGGAAACCTTAACAACCTGATGAAGAGCGGAAGCCCTGAGAGCTTCACCAACACCAGCGTCTTCAATACCGGCATCATCGGCACAACGCCGCTGATAACCGGCCCGACAACGGTTTCAGGTCTAAACACTTTCGGTGGAACCGGAAATCAATCCTTTGTCGTCGGCGGTGACTGCTCCACGGCAAATCCTTGCGCGCTAATCGGAAACCTCGGCCGGAACATTCCGCAAGTTCGTGGCCCCTGGCAGCAAGATTGGGACTGGTTTGTTTCCAAAAAAATACCCATCAACGAGAAACTGAACCTGACCTTCCGGTCTGAGTTCTTTAACATTTTCAATCATCCGAATTTTGCGATCACCAATACGGACATTGGGAGCCCCGCTTTTGGCCAGTACTCGTCAACCGTCGGTGGCCCTCGTGTCATCCAGTTCGCCTTGAAATTGCAATTCTAAAAAGGGCTTGCCGGAGGCCGCATCCTTTCTCGTTACGAAGGGATGCGGCCTTCGTCTTTTCCACACCTTTCCACAGCCTCCGCCGATCGTTCCTTTCCGATGTTCACACTGAGTTAAAATGTCAGAAAACGGACATTCAAACCATTTATTTTCATGCTTTTACAAGCTGCATTGGGTGCAACTCGTTTCGATTCTTGCTCTTACAGGCGCAATGCCGCTCTGGTCCGCGATCTCAACTCAAAACGCCATTTCCGACCCGTCCTAGTACACCGGTACCTTCCCAAATTGAATCGATTTTGTACCCGCAGTCCTATTGTTCCGTAGACTGCTCCCAGATACACTCTGACTTCGATCAGGAGGTCTTCCTTGACCGGTTCAGAACGCCGCACTACGCAACGCTTCCAAATGCGGCTACCGCTCACCGTCCGGTGGACAACGGGCGCCGCGGTTGGCGAAACTAGCACCGAATCCCGCGACGTCAGTTCTCGTGGCGTCTACTTCTTTCTTTCCAAAGACGTCCGTGAGGGCTCGCCCGTCGAAATCCTTCTGACTCTGCCGAATGAAATCACTTTGGCCGGTCCGGTACGCGTGCGCTGCCTCGGCCGCGTGCAGCGCACCGAGCCGCGCGACGAAGGCGCCATCGGCGTCGTCGCCGCGATCGAGCGATACGAATTTCTGCGCGGCGAGGAAGACTCGAAGTCGTAATCGTCGTCGTCGCTGCGTCACCTCGGCGCTCTGATACTTCCAAGTAGTGGCGGACCTTCAGGTCCGTTCTGTTCAGAGTGGCAAAGGCGTCCGCGCCGCCACAAAGTTTCTTACAAGTTTCTTGCTCGCTCACTGCGGAGGCGGGCAGGATAAGCCGGGGTCCCTCGGCCCCTCAGCGGAGCGCCCCGGCTCAATTTTTTACGCTTCTTCCACCTCTAATTTTTTCACTTCTTCATCCTCTCTTTTTGCCGAGATTTTCGTGCCCTGAACTTTTCCTCCGCTTCATATTGTTGGCCTCTGATCTGCGCAAATCCGTAATCCGCCTGATGTAGGGGCGCGCTTCAGCGCGTCCCAAGCGTGTAAGAAAATGTAGTGGCACTATTCCTTGGCCTGTTTACCTTGAGCCGCGAAGGGAGTTGCGAGGGCATCGTGCCCGTCTCTCCTGCGCTTCCTACGAGATCTCCCCACCTCGAATGCTTTGGAATCGGGAATAAGGCAGGTTAGAATCGGTGCCCATGAAAATCATCTTCCGTTCACTGCTATCTTTTTTTTCCATTGCGGTTGCGACAGCCTTTGCCGTTTTTCTGATTTCTTCGTTTCCTGCTGCGACCGCTCGGACTTCCTCCGGCCCGGGCACCGGCTCGAGGCTCGACCGCGATATTCCTTCGGTCGATAGCGCGGAGCAGCAGGCGGTCCTGGCGCCCATCACGCAATTGTTTGATGGCATGGCACAACGCGACGCTGCAGCGATTAAGAAACCCTTGCTGAGCGGCGGGACGATGGTGCTGATGAGGGACGGCAAGCCGACTCAGATGACTTTTGAAGATTTTGCGAACCGGGTAGGAAAACCTGGCACCACACAGATTCAGGAGCGAATTCATGATCCGCTAGTGCGGATCGATAACGATCTGGCGGTGGTGTGGGCTCCCTTCGAGTTTTTGGTGGACGGCAAGGTGGACCACTGCGGCACCGACTTGTTCAACGTTGTCCGTGCCGATGGTCAATGGATCATTGCCAGCGTCGCAGACACGGGACGCAAAGATTGCGCTCGCAAGTAGAACTAGCTAGATTTGGGCCGCCGGGTGGCACAGGCTTCAGCCTGTGCGGTTCCCGCCACAAGGGGCACGATACATCGTGCCCGTCTTTTGCTCCTTCAGAAATCGCAGAGGGACAAACCAGGAGCAGCCGGACAGTTTTCCTAACGGCCGATGACTAGCGCCCAAACTCAGCCACAGTTTCAGGCAAAATGATTCGGAAACGTCCCTCTTTTCGCATCGTTCCAGCCTGAGGAACCCGGCACAGGGTAGAAGTTGGAGGCTGGAAGTTAGAACAAAGTCAAAACCCGCACCCTGAAAACCGCAGGGAAGCGGCACACCATCAAACGTCTGCGGCACCCGGCATCGGAAACGTTTCGGCCGTCCCCGACTTCCCCCGCAAAGTGAGCGTGAACTCGACTTATCGGGAATTATCTGACTACCGACCAGGTTCTTGCGGTCGGAGGAATCCAATTCCAGCGGGAGCCGCTCCGCAAGCTCAACCATCTGGTCGAACTCCGGACGCTTCATCATGCTATGGTGACGATGAGCAGATGACGGAGTGATCGGAACCCGTCATTTCCGTATATTCGATCTGCGACCCGTTGACATTCTACAGGGGAAGGCCTAATCTTCCAGTAGAATCTCTACAGGAGGGCGTCTTGAGTCCGGAACAAACCAATCTTTTGCAAGGGACGCTGGACATGGTGATCCTCAAAGCCCTGCGCTTGGGCGAAATGCATGGCCTGGGAATCTCTCGCAGGATTGAACAGATATCTCAAGGCACGTTTGTGGTGAAGTCCGGATCGTTATTTCCCGCACTACGCCGGCTACAGGAAGAAGGCTGGATCAGTTCGGCTTGGGGAGAGTCCGAAACCAACCGCCGGGCAAAATATTACCGGCTGACGAAGGCGGGCTTGAAACAGTTGGAGGAGGAAACCGCGAAGTGGGAGCGGATTGTGCTTGGGATCTCGCGGACTCTGGAGGCGTCGTGACTCAGAAGCGAAAGTTACGCTGGCTTTCTCGCGCGGTCAGCTTCTTTCGGAATGTTACCTGCAGGCAGAAAGACGAACTGGACATTGCGGCGGAAGTGAGCGCTCACCTTGATTTGTTGATCGAAGAGAAGCTGCTATCAGGCATGAAGCCAGATGAAGCGGAACGAGCAGCGCAAATTGAGTTGGGGGGCGTCGAGCAGGTGAAGGAACAGGTGAGAGACGCACGGACCGGAGAATGGTTCGACACACTTGCACGGGACTGCCGCTTCGCGCTCCGCATGTCGTGGAAGAATCCAGGCTTTACTGCCATCGTCGTTCTTACCCTGGCGCTCGGCATCGCCGCCAATACCACTGTGCTCAGTTGGATCAGCGCTACCTTGCTGAACCCGATTCCGGGAGTCGCTCACACGAGCGACCTTGTCACCGTCATGCGCGGCGATCGCACCGATCATCCCACCCCGCCATTTTCTTATCCCGACCTTCGCGACCTCAGCGAACGCGCCCAAACTTTTTCCGGACTTCTCGGCTATCACGATGACTACATGTCTCTCACCGGCGTCGCGAAGCCCGAGCGCATTTACGGGGCCCTGACCACCGCTAATTATTTTGATGTTCTCGGCGTCCACGCGATTCTCGGCCGCACTTTTCTTCGCGAAGAAGGAACGCTGCGCGCCGGCGCTGCAGTGATAGTCATCGGTTACGCCGTCTGGCAGAACCATTTCGCGGGTGATCCGCAAATCGTCGGCAAAACGATTCAGATCAATCGCCATCCCTACACCGTTATTGGGGTAGCCCCGCGGGATTTCACTGGCTGTGCACCCGGGCTTCGCGCCGAACTGTGGATTCCTGTCTCGATGGATCGTGATGTTTGGGGTTTTAACCGTCCCGATTATCGCGGCATTTTCTGGCTGATCGTGCTCGGAAAGCTTCGCCCGGGTGTCACGAAGAATCAGGCGCAGGCCGAACTCAACCTGCTCATGCGGGGAATCGCCGAGCGGTTCCCGGAGGATCACCGGGATAGTCCGAACGAGATTTCTCTCGACCCGCTTTGGCGTTCTCCCTTCGGCATCAACGGATATCTCTACAAGATTCTTCCCATGTTGCTGGGGCTCGCCGTGGTCCTGCTCCTGCTGGCCTGCGCCAACGTTGCGAGTCTTCTGTTGGTGCGTTCGGTCGGACGCCGCCGCGAGATTGCCATCCGGATGGGAATGGGCGCTTCACGCAAACAGATCATCCGCCAGTTTTTGATCGAGAGCCTGCTGCTTGGTCTGCTCGGGGGTACCGCGGCCATCGCGATTACGGTGTGGACTTCTCGCAGCATCGTCGCTTTTTTTCCGCCCAGCTCTCTTCCGCTGACAAACGACGCGCACGTCGATCAACGCGTGCTTTTCGTGACGATTGCGGTTTCCATCCTCGCTGCGATCCTCTTTGGTATTCTTCCGGCCCTGCGGTCTTCGAGCCTGCCGGTGCAATCTGTTCTCAAGGAGGAAGCGACTAGCGTCTCGCTTACTTTGCACAAGGGTCGTCTCTTGAGCGGCCTGGTGGTGGCACAGATTTCACTCTCGCTCGTTCTCTTGGTCTGCGCGGGACTCTTTACCCGCAGCCTTCAGAAAGCACAGCAATCGGATCCGGGATTCGAAGCAAGTCATCTGCTGCTTACTTCTTACGAGCTCTCGCCAGCTGGTTACACCCGCACGACGGGCGCGGCGTTCGACCGGCAGGTGCTCGACAGGCTCTCGGCGCTTCCCGGGGTCGAATCCGTGACCTTGGCCGATTTTTCACCGCTGAGCTTCAGCATCCACACCGACTATCTGCAGCTTGAAGGCTACGTGCCGCAACCGCACGAATCGATGGAGATCAGCCGAGCGATCGTCGGGCCGAATTACTTTCGCACGCTGCGCACCTCCGTGATTTCGGGGCGTGAATTCACCGCAGCGGATACGGCGGAATCGCAACTCGTTGCCGTCGTCAACCAGGCCTTTGTCGATCGCTATTGGCCGGGTGAAGACGCTATCGGCAAACAGGTGACAGACGGCGGTGATCGGTTCACCATCGTTGGAGTAGCGCGCAATGCCAAATACCGCTTACTCACCTCGCCGACCGAGCCTGTCATCTATTTGCCGAATTACCAGGCCTACAGTCCCACCCACGACACCACCATTCACCTGCGCACGACTGGCGATCCGCGTACCATGGCTTCTTCTGTGGAAGAGACCATCCATCAGCTCAATCCGGAGTTGCCGCTGTTCAATGTGAATCCGCTTTCCGTCACCATGCAGCTCGGTACACTTTTTGGACGCGTCGCCGCTACGTTTGCCGGCTCGTTCGGCCTTCTTGCCATGCTGCTCGCCGCCGTCGGCATCTATGGCGTTGTGGCTTACACCACTCGCCAACGCACGCGAGAAATCGGCATCCGCATGGCGCTCGGCGCGGAGAAGGGAGGCATCTACCGTCTGGTTCTCGACCAGGGACTCCGACTCACACTGGCGGGCCTCGTCGTGGGAACGGTGCTCGCTGTGGCATTCACGCGGTTGCTTAAGGCGCAACTCTTTGGCGTCAGTGAGACCGATGCAATTACGTTTGCCTCGGTCGGGCTGCTTCTGGCCGTTGTCGCTCTGATCGCGTGCCACATCCCCGCCCGCCGCGCCACACGAGTTGATCCGATGCTCGCGATGCGGCACGAATAACAGTCCAAATCATGATCTCTTTCCACATCGGCGCTGAAGCGGACGAAGAAAGTTCCTGGTAAACGCTGTTACCCGACAAGTGCCAGCAATTCCACCTGTGCGACCACAAACATCTCCTGAATCCATCGCGTCCGTCCCCATCTGCTACCGAAACGTCAACATCGGTTTCTTGTACCTCACTCGATCTTCCGAAGAAGGACAACTGCGTACTTCGGCTCCCAACTAAGTGCGCCGTAGAATGGCTCCGACTGCGGGAGAGCCTGCTCCCGGTTTTTTATTTCAGGGTCGGCAAAGGGTCACGCGAGCGCGCGTAGATTTTTTCGAAGCCGATCGGCGTCGCCATCGCGGAGAAGCGCTTCGATGGCCGCGTGTGTCTTTCTCCAAATCGGAACTGCTTGCGCCCACGCCTTTCGTCCCCTAGCGGTCAGCATCATTAGACGGCCACGGCGGTCCGCCGGGTCCGCCATGATCCGGACCAGCCCGCGGCGCCGCAAGGGCTTGAGAGCTGCCGTCAACGTAGTCCGATCCATCGCCAGTAGAGACGCCACTGCGGTCATCCCCGGCGGTTCCGGGCGGTTCAGAGACGTCAGCAGCGAAAATTGCCCGTTGGTCAGGCCGAGAGGGCGTAGCGCCTCGTCGAAGCGCCGTGCCAGCGCCCTCGCTGCCCGCTGGACGTGCAGGCAGAGACAGCAATCGCGGACCATGTGGGTGGTCTTCAACGACTGGTGCGTGGTAGCGGCCATAAACAAATAATATGGATATCAACGTATCTTGCCAAGAGGTCACAGCACATGATACGTTGATATCAATGTTATATCGCTGTGCCCTGGTGCGGTGTTTATTCCTCCAAATCGGGAGCAATCATGACGCAAATTAGACTAGCAACAAGCACAATGCGTACCATCGCATTGGCGGCCATCTTCTCTGCGCCGTGGCCAGCGCAAGCTCAGGATGCCAAGACGCCCTATCCTGCCATGGCTCCGCTCGAACAATACTTGATGCCGGATCGCAATGAGGAGATCAAGATGGCGCGGAGCGCTGCGCCAGACTCCATCTCCGGCGACGCTGAAGTCCTGGTCCTCGGCAAACACGGTTACGAAACGGCGGTTCAAGGGAAGAACGGTTTTGTTTGCCTGGTAGAGCGATCATGGACCGCTGGAATAAACGATTCAAACTTTTGGAATCCAAAACTGCGCGGCCCTCTCTGCCTGAATGCTCCGGCAGTGCGGTCCTACCTTCCGCGCACGATCAAAAAGACCGAACTGGTCATAGCGGGACGGACGAAAGCACAGATCTTCGAGGCTCTCTCTGCGGCCATCGACAAGAAGGAACTGCCGGCGCCGGAGCCTGGCGCGATGTCCTACATGTTGTCGAAGCAGGGCTATTTGGGCGACCAGGCTGGCGGACCCTGGCTTCCGCATCTGATGTTTTTCACTCCCGAGACCGAGTCCAAAGCCTGGGGCGCGGGTCTGCCAGGATCGCCGATTATCGCGCTTCAGAACCCGGAGGAGCGCCTTACCGTTTTTCTGGTTCCGGTAGGCCACTGGTCGGACGGTACTGCTCCTCTTCCTGCCGGAGCGCACTAGCGTTCGATTGGAAACGAGTCGTTGCCGGGTGGCAGCGGGAAGCTCTTGGACAGACGGCACGTTTCCTAACGTCGAATGATCGCTGCTCGAACTCAGCCAAAGCCTTAGGCAAAATGATTCGCAAACGTCGCTCTTTCCGCATCGTTCCAGCCTGAGGAACCCGGCACAGGCTAGAAGCTCGAGTCTTGAAGTTAGAACAAAGTCAAAACTTGCACCCTGAAAACCGCGGGGATACGGCACCCCATCAAACGTCTGCGGCACCCAGCCCAGCCTTCTTGTTCGTTGGCACTCTTCGCGTGCTCGGCGCGCTTGGCCTATTCGCCTGCATCTTCGCCGTGCGCGGATTGTGGAGCCTGCGACGGAGCCAACCCGGATAGTCAGTCACGAGAAAAAAACATCCTTTTATTTTGCCTGGTATCTAATTGATTGCGAACTAAGCGGTCGCTGCCGAGGGAGGATGTATGCCAAATGAGAAGACAGGAAGCGCCGCCAGTGCGAGCCGAGCGCCTCAGTCCACAGAGCCAAATCCTCTCGATTTTGTGCCCGACAAAATTCCTTTCGATACTCCGTATGGCCCACCGATATTGCTGGATCGAGCCCAGGCTGTGATTCATGCGGCGGTGGCTGAGGCGAAGAAGCGGGATTGGAAGATGAATCTAGCGGTGGCCGATTCCGGCGGTAATCTCGTGGCCTTCCAACGAATGGACGGAGCGATGCTCGCCTCCATTCAGATTGCCGAGCACAAGGCTCGAGCGGCCGTGACCTTCCGGCGACCAACGAAGGTCTTCGAGGACGGCATCAACCTTATGCATCTCAATTACCTGCTCGCGTTCGATGGAGTCATTGCGTCTCGAGGTGGCATCCCACTGATCGAACAGGGGAAGATTATCGGCGGAATCGGTGTTTCGGGAGGCGCGGATTCCCAGGACGAGATCGTCAGTGAGGCAGGGGCGGCAGTCATCAACCAACTGCCGGCAAATAACAAATGATCATAATCTCGAAAAATCGTTGGGAACGAATAACCAGTTTCGGGGAAAAACAGATAGACAGGAGAACGCCATGACAACCGCAAGCGCAATTACGAAGCCCGCACAGATCCGAGTAACACGCCGGTCGCCCGCCTATTGGCGTGTCACGATCGACAACCCGCCGATCAACGTGATGGGCCCAGAAATGGTTCGGGAGTTCCAGGAAGTCATGGCCGCTCTGGAGACCGACGAGCATGTCAGAGTCGTGGTCTTCGACAGCGCGGTCGACGACTACTTCCTGAATCACTCCGATTTTTTGGCAAAGCTTGAGGATCTGACGGGAATGCCGCCGGGGCCGACAGGCTTGCCGCCGTGGCCGGATTTTCTCGTGCGACTGACCCGCTTGCCCGTCGCCTCCATTGCCCTCATCCGCGGTCGCGCCACGGGCAACGGTAGCGAAATCACGCTGGCCTGCGACATGAGTTTTGCCAGTCGCGAGAAGGCCATCATCTCGCAATGGGAGGTGGGAGTGGGGATGGTCGCCGGAGGCGGCCCCATGGCGCGGCTTCCCCAACTCATCGGCCGAAACCGCGCCCTTGAGGTGCTCTTGAGCTCGGAAGACATTGGAGCGGACCAGGCCGAGGCGTACGGCTACATAAATCGGGCCCTGCCCGACGCCGACCTAGATGCGTTTGTGGAGGCGCTCGCGACGCGGATCGCCAAGTTTGACAAATGGGCGATCGCTCAGACTAAACGCCTCGTCAACACCAGCCTGCCACCGGACGTCGAACTCGGCGCCGGGTGGGATGCGTGCATCGGTTCGCTCGGGCGACCTGCAGCCCAGGAGGGAATCAAGGCGCTGATCGCGCGCGGCTTCCACAAGCCGGGCGATGTCGAAAACCGGCTGGGATATTATCTGGGCCAACTCGCAGGCTAGGTCGGTGTCCGATGCGATTCTCAAGTTCGGGATGCTGAGGATGGCAGGCGTTAGAAGTCAATCTTGGCGGACGTGTTTCGAGAGTCAGTCGTGGTGTTTTATATTTTCCGCGCGGAGGAGGTTTGTATGCCTCAGAAAGCCAGCGGCGTAAAGCGTGCTCAGCAAAGCGACGTGGGGCCTCACCAACTCGGGCAGGAGGTTTTCAAAGCGATCTTGCCCGAAGATGTCGATTGGAAACCGTTCCCGGCGTTCCCACCTACCGTCCGGCTGGCCGTCGTTGTAGGTCAGCCCTCGGAGCCCGGCCCTTACACAATCAGAGTCAAAGCGCCCCACGGCGCGAAGCTGATGCCTCACAAGCACCCGGAGGATCGAGTCTATACCGTGATTTCCGGTGTCTTTTATATTGGATTGGGCGATGAATTCGACGCGAGTAAGCTAGAAGCCTATCCGCCCGGCGCCGTGATCATTCTCCCTGGCAACACGCACCATTTTCATTGGGCGAAATCCGGGGAATACGTCACGCAAATTACAGCGATGGGGCCGCTTGGACTGGAATACCTGAGCGCGAAAGACGATCCGCGAAACAACAAATCGTAGGAGGAGTCTGCTCAAGAGGAGCGACCCGTCACAAGAGCGCGCAGGATTCTGGACGCCGTACATTTCCGTACATTTAATGAGAGCTATATCGAAAGGAGTTATCAATGGACGCCGTAAAAATCGAACAGAAAAACTATGAGATGCCCCCGCGAGAGGGGATCACCGTCGCGCATTTTCTCACCGTCGCCGATGTCGAGCGATCGGCTCGCTACTACGAAAAGGTCTTCGGTGCTCGCATTTTGACCATGGGTGACGGCAACGCGCCTCCGTACCTTCAGCTTGCGAATATCTGGATGATTCTGAACGTCGGGGGCGGACCGACCCCGGACAAGCCCACGGTAACGCTCAGCGTCCCCGATCCGAACCACATCAACAGCTTTATGAATTTCCGCGTTGCGGATATTCAAGCGTGCTACGAATTGTGGAAAAGCCGCGGAGCCGAATTCCTCACGCCGCCGATTCCCAAGTACGGCGAGATTCGCTGCTACATCCGGGATCCGGACGGTTACATCATCGAGGTCGGACAAAGCACGTCTCTCAAATACGGTTAGCGGTGGGCTTTGACTCGAGCAAATCGACTTTCATCTTCGGCGAGTACGACGCGGCGCCGGTAGATTCAATGATGAGGTCGCTGGGGCCGAGGCTCTCGCAAATTGGGTTGGTCTGTGCAAGCTAAGATTTCGGGAAACAGATTCGATTTCAGAGAGGAGAACAAAATGACAACTAAAGGAAAAGTATTGGTGCTTGTCTCGAGCGGTCACGGCTTGCCATTGAAAGATGGCAAGGTTTATGCCGGCGCTGGCTACTATCTCAACGAACTGACGGTTCCGGTTCGGGCCTTGATGAAGGAAGGCTACGAAATCACTTTTGCCAACCCCAAAGGCAACACGCCGCAATTGGATGTCAATTCAGCTATAGCCCAGTTCTTCGGTGGGGACGAGGCTAAGCTTCAGGACTATCTAAAATTCCGCGACACCCTGACTGGGCTCAAAAATCCAACTCGCATCTCGGAGGTCATTGCATCGGGCCTGGATCAATATAACGCTGTTTTCGTCCCCGGCGGCCACGGTCCGATGATTGATCTTCTCGATGATCCCGACGCTGGGATCGTGATGAGACACTTTCATAAAACATCCAAGCCTACGGCGGTGCTCTGCCATGGCCCGATTTCACTTCTCTCGGCTCTTCCGAATTCGAAGGAGGTGGTCGCAGCGCTGGCTGCGGGCGATGCCGCTGGAGCGCGGGCAAAGGCTCAAGGATGGATTTATGCTGGATATAAGATGACCATCTTTTCGACGGCGGAAGAGCAGCAGCGGGAGCCGCTCGAGATTGGCGGCAAGGTTCTCTTCTATCCAGACTTTGCCTTGAAGACAGCGGGCGGTGACGTAAGTGTGCTCGCTCCATGGAGCAGCTACGTCCTTCAAGATCGCGAGTTGATCTCAGGTCAGAACCCTTTCTCGGACGAAGCGCTTCTGAAACTACTTATACCGGCGCTCAACGAGAAAAGGAGTGAGGCGGCTGGCGCATCCTGAGTCGGATCAAATCTTCGCTATGGAACGAGTGAGGCTCTGGCAGCGTACGCAAAGACCAAAACAGGTTGCCATGTATCGATGCCCGCTTTGGTATGGATCGATACATTCGTCCAAGAGACTTGTCGTCACCCTTCTTCCAATATCGCCTGGAGCGGTCAGTCGCTCTGACATCGAAAGGACTACCGAATGGACGGCACAAATGGATCGAAGGAGCCGCGCACATGACCGGCTCCATCGCGTCTAGCACGCTTGGCGTCAACATCTTTACCGCACCGGGAAAGGTGATGGTCGGCGAGCGGCCAAAGCCCTTCGGCGAAGCGCTCGGTTTTGACCCGATCACGTCTACTTTGATCTTCGGCGAGTACGACGCGGTGCTGGTCGACGCAATGATGACGGTCGGCGAGGCTGAGGCGCTCGCGGATTGGGTCGCTCTGCACAACCGCAACTTGGAGACCATCTACATAACGCACGCCCATTTCGACCACTTCTACGGGCTGAGCATTCTGCTCGATCGTTTCCCGGGCGCTCGGGCAATAGCAACGCCCAAGACGGTGAACGCCATCCAGACGTATTTATCTCCCACGGTGGAGCGGTTAGCACGCCGGTTGTTTCCTGGGCAAATATCCACTAAGTTGGTCGGCCCTGAGCGATACGAGCGCGACACCTTCACTCTCGAGGGCCACGAATTGCGCATCATCGAGCAGGGTTACACCGATAGTGCCGATACGACGTCTCTACACGTTCCATCGATCGGCCTAATCGTGGCCGGCGACGTTGTGTATAACCAGTGCCACATGTACGTCGGCGACACCACCCCCGAGAGCCGGAAGAATTGGATCGCGGCGCTGGACCGGTTAGCCGCGCTGAACCCGGCGATGGTTGTTGCCGGTCACAAGAAGCCTGGCGCGCCCGACTCTCCGTCGGCGATCCAAGACACCAAGCGTTACTTGCAGGACTTCGATCGGCTGCAGAAAACTGCGAAGTCCGACCAGGAGCTGTTCGATCAGATGACGGAGCTGTATCCGCATTGGGTAGCCAACCAGTCGTGGCTGATGTTTGGATTCCCGAGCGGCTGATCTGAATCGGAGTCGCCAATCAACGGCGTTCAAAATGGTCGCATTAAAACATGCTTACGGGATTAGTGCTGTACGAAAACTCGACTTCTCCGTTAACGCGACTTCCATGATAGGTTTTTGTCAAAGACGCCATGCAAAACACCAGCACTAGGTCGTCGGGGCCTTCTGCACGCACGTGTCCGCTTCAAAGATCTGCCGAAGCTCGCACTCCCCCTCGCCAGCGACTTGCAGGAAATCTTTCGCCAATTGGATGGCCTCTTCCTTGGAGTCTGCCCGAAGGATAGCGAACCCGCCGACAACTTCCTTCGCTTCAGTAAAAGGCCCGTCGGTCACAGTCACCTTCCCGTTCGAGTGTCGCACACGCGCGCCAAGAGCGGTTGGCAGACAGCCTTCGGTAGCCAGCAGCCAGCCCGCCTTCATGCCTTCCTCGATCAGTTTGCCCATTCTGAACATCTCCTCCTGCGAAGGAGGAGCGTTACTCTCGGCCGCCCTATAAATGCTCAGGAATTTCATGCTGTCCTCTCCCTGTTTTGAATTCGGAATCGCGCCTGCGAATCGGTCTCGATCTCCTGAAACGAACTCTGTCAACCAGTGGCCGCGAAAACTTGGCCTCTACTAGCGCGTCGAACGAGGGAGCGCGAAATCGACAGGCCGAACGATCTTTATGATATTTATCAAGATCGAAACGAAATAGCTCTACGGCTTGGCCGCTTTCCTCTGCAGTTCGTCGCGCAGAGCCTGCTCGCGCGCGGCGTCTTCGGGAGAAAAGACCTCGGCTGGAAAGTCAGATGCTTCGTACACCTGCCGGATCTCGACTTCGGTGCCCCCATCGAACGGGGCGCGCTTGAGCCATTCCACGGCTTCTTCCATGGACTTTACCTGCCACAACCAGAAGCCCCCGATGAGCTCCTTGGTCTCGGGGAACGGCCCGTCAATCACGGTGCGCTGTTGTCCCGAAAACCTGACCCGCTTGCCCTTTGAACTGGGTTGCAGCCCCTCGCCAGCGAGCATCAAGCCGGCCTTAACGAGTGCCTCGTTGAACTTCCCCATGGCGGCAAACATTTCCTTGGTCTCCTTGGTCGGGAGAACCCCCGCCTCCGAATTCTTGTCGGCTTTGATTATCACCATGACTCTCATCGTCTTATCTCCTTAGGGGTCGCTTGATTGTTCATCCCAGGTTTTTCAGCTGGCCTCAACCGGCCGAACCTTGGCTCTACTTACACGTCGAACCAATGGCTGTGCAATCGACAGGTACGGTATCTTTTTTAGAAGGATTTGTTAAGCGTTCGGGAATCCGAGGCGTTTTCGGCACGGCCGAACCCGTGCCCGGCTAACGAGCATTTATGAGGTAGCCTGTATTCAACTGGGGCGAAAAAGCAAACAGGGAGATCAACGTGTGAGCAGGTAAATCAAAACTGCTCGGAAGCGCTAAGGAACACCGGTTTTACCATCTCCACAATTTTGCTAGCCATTTCCTCGGCCGGAATCCGGTTGGGTGTCTGATGCCAGCGGCGAGCGGCTCCGAAGATGGCCCAAGCGGCTGTAGTTGCGAGCAGGTCAGCATCAACACCGGGTTTCACCGGGTGATGGTCTGCCCCCTGCCGAAACATGTCCTCGACGACCGGGATGATGGAGCCCTCGAGGGGCGTCTTCGCCAATTGTCCAGGGCAGCCCGCAGCCTCGGCGAGGTAGTCGCAGACACCCAGCGCGATGGCCTGCAACGCACCATCGCAGTTTGTAAAGGACAGTGCCCGGCGCGCAATCAAGTCGCGGAATCGCTCTGCGGTCATCGCCCGCAAAAGGGCGTTCTTGTCAGGGTAGTGAAGATAAAACGTAGCCCGGTTCAGAGTCGCTTCGTCGGCGATCTCTTGGACAGAGATATCCTCGAACTCCTTTCCACTCAATAGTTTGAGGAGTGCATCCATCAACATGCGGCGACTGCGCAGGATGCGGGGATCGGTCGATTCTGCCACGTCCGCTTGTTGGATTGGCTGTGCCATTACTCCTCTAGAATAACCCCGTCCCAGCTTCTAAGCAACCCATGCATAAGCGACATTTGTCTATTTATTCTAATTGACAACTGACCTGTATACGACATATGATTTGTATGCGACATATGTCTATTATCGCAACGGAGAATGATTGCCATGGCCACTTTACTACACATCGACTCTAGCCCGCTTTATGATAGGTCCGTTTCGCGCCAGCTAAGCGGCGCGTTTGTGGAACGATGGAAAACTCTGCGGTCTGGCGCGACGGTGATTGATCGCGACCTCAACGCAACTTCGATACCCCCAATTTCCGCCGAATGGATCGGCGCCGCATACACGCCGGACGAGGCGCGTACTCCGCAACAAAAAAATCTGCTGGCACTTTCGGACACGCTCCTCGCCGAACTGGAGCGGGCAGACGAGTACGTCATAGGCGTGCCAATGCATAACTTTGGCGTGCCTTCGGTGCTGAAGCTGTGGATCGATCAGATCTCACGCGTGGGCAAGACCTTTTCCTATGCAAACGGAGCCCCCAAGGGGTTGCTCGTGGGAAAGAAAGCAACGTTCATTATTGCGACTGGTGGCAACTATGACGCACAGACGCAGATGGCCTCGTTCAATTTTGTCGAACCCTATCTGAGATCTGTTTTCGGTTTCTTGGGCGTTACCGATGCGACCTTTCTCACCGCCGGTGGAACCGCGGTTCTCAATTATGGGCAGGATCGAAATGCGTTTCTTGCGCCGCACCTCGAATCCGTGCAGTCGCATGCACAAGGGAACTAAAGCGACCTGCTTTCGTGATTACGTCATGATGGGTGGCGTGGAAACGACGGATCTGAAGGGAAGAATCTCTCAACGAGTTGCAGGATACAGCCCGAATGTTTCCTCGACCTGGCGAATCCGCTGACGCCGCAAGTGATTCAGATTGAGCATCACCACAGTTGCGCGTCCAATGGCAGTCAATCCTTCCATTTCATGGCCTTTGAATCGGAAGTGTTCCGACCACCTCTGTTGGAGCGGATGAAACAAGGGTACCTGCTCGCCTGTCAGCGGATCAGCGACCCTCGTCTTGTCAGCTTTATGCAGGTTGCCTGCGGGGCACGCCAAGGCAAGGTTTTCCAACGTGGACTCGCCGCCCTTTGATCGCGGGATGACATGCTCGACATGAAAAGTGGCGCCCTGCAAACTTTCATTCATGAAGCAGTATTGGCATCGCCCCTGTGCGCGCAACCGGACGGCCCGCGCCAGGACCTCGGTCACGGCCATTTAGGGCCGCTTGCCTAAGATCTGCAAAGCCTCTCCGCGCACGAGAGACAATTGCTCGCTCAATTCCACCAGGGCTTCGAGTTCTTCTCGTTCCGATGGGTTGAGAAGACCCTCGTTGTTGCGGTCCATGAGTTCCTGAAGGCGACGGTCTGCCTTCGATGGAAAATGAAGCTTTCCAACAGCTTCCACCCAGTCCAGAGGAGCCGCAATGGTAGTGCTCATGGAATCATCCTAGGATGGCAAGGCGCTCGCGTCAATGGCCCTCAAGGATGCCCGACCTGCAGCTGAACTCTAATCGCGCGGCACGGGTGCCCCGCGTTCGTCTTTTGAACATTGGCCTTGGGTAGGGGATTAGATGCTGCGCTTAGTGGTTTGCCCCTTCAACTCAGACACCGCCATCACCACAGCCGGCTGTCAAAGTCTTTCCTGAATGCCAATACCTGTTTCGGCAGCACGGCGTCGACGCCGCTAGGTGCGCAGAGATGCTCTCCTACAATGGAATTGAGCCACTCGGGATGCGTTGCCCCAAATGCCAATTCGATCATTCTCTGCAGACCACCGAGTGTCTGAAGTGTGGAATCATTTTCTCGCGTTACCAGGCGGCGCTGGGCGTCGCCGCGAACCACGTTAGTCCGGACGTCGCAGTGGCCGCGTCCGCTTCTCCCGCACAGGCCGAGCCTGCTACCGCTGCCAACGACGCTCTTAGCCGTGCCGATGCCCGGACCGAGTTGAGGTACCGCGTCCTCGCGCTTCCCTTGGCTTTGCTTCTGGCGCGACTCGTCGCAGGTACGCCTTTGCGAATGGCGGCAGCCATGCTCGCCATGGTGCTGCACGAAAGCGGGCACGCCATCACCGCGTGGCTCACTGGCCGCTGGGCCGTGCCGCTGCCCTGGGTTACCCCGCACGGCCAAGAACGCTCATGGCTGATCGTTCTGCTGGTAACGGCCGTCATTGGCTTTGCCGGATTTCTGGCGTGGAAGATGGAACGCCCGGGATGGCTTCTTGCCGCCGCTGCGCTGCTCCTCCTGCAACTGGTCGTTCTAACTTTGCCGGCAGAAGCTATGATCATTTTTTTCGGGGATGGCGGCGCACTGGTGCTGGCCACACTACTGATGGCGACGTTTTACGCGCCGCGCGAAAGCCGACTTTATAAAAGCTGGGGTCTGCGCTGGGGATTGCTGGTCATCGGGGCGCTCAGCTTCGTGCACGTTTTTCTGATGTGGAGAGGGCCGCTCGAAGACCTTCCGTTTGGCGAGATTGAAGGAGTGAATCTCTCCGATCCCAGCCTGCTCACCGAAATGTACGGATGGACGGTTCTGCAGATGGTTGATCGGTACGTCCGGCTGGGCACTGTCTGCCTCGTGGCACTGCTCGCGCTCTACGTTTGGGGATTGGCCTCAGCGTACTTGGAATTACGGCGGAGCGCATCCTCGGAGCAGCAACCCTCCTAATCAAAGCGCACTGACGCGACTCTTCCCCGTTTTAGATAACCAGTGCCTCCCTTATAGCGGCGCTCTGTCAGGTCACCTTATTTCGGTAGGAAACGAATGATCAGGCCCGTCAGCGCGTCGTGCCACGCGTGCGCAATAATTCCCGGCCGCAGGTTTTGCCGCACTTCTGCAAGGATTCCAAACAACAGGCCATATACGCCGATCACGATCGTCGCCTTCGCCCCCTGGTAGATGTGTCCGGCGCCAAAGAGCGCCGCAGAGAGAAGCACGCCAACCGGAGCGCTGCGCGTCCAGGCGACAAATTGGCGCTGCAGGTAGCCGCGAAAAATCGTCTCTTCGCAAACGCCAGCGGTAACAGCTAGAGCGACCCAAAAGATGGATTCCAGCAAGCCCTGTGGAGCGAGCAGGCGCGCGGCTTCGGCCATTCCCGTCGCGTGAACTAGGTGAGAAACGATACTAAGAATAAATATCGCGCCAATCCAAAAAACAAATGCGATACCGATATCCCGGAAGAATTCCGACGCGCTTGTCCATCTCTTGCCTGCAATATTTTGCATCGATTTTCCGTGCCGGCGCAGTCCCCAGTAAATATAGGCGACAACAAGCCATTCCCAAGCCATCGTCGGCAGGTAGAAAAGAAGGCGATTTGGATTTTGCGTCACGGCTTGGCGATGGACGGAAAGGTAGCCGAGAGCACAAACCGCGCCAAGGACCATCAGGAGAAATACAGTGTGAACGGGGCTGGCCACCGTTTCAGAGCGGTTGATGGGCGAATCTGGAACGGATGCAGCAGTTACATCGTCCACGGGCACCTCGCACTTGCTTGGATGTCACAAATCCTCTCACATTTCAGAAAATTCCTGAGTGGACATTTGTGGAGTGCGGCAGCTCGGCTGCCGCTTTCGCGCTTGCGCCATTCCGCTGGCCCAGCATAGGCGATCCGAAGCCAGACCCGCGGGGAAATCCACAGAAGCACAGTTACCTCTGCGCGTCCTGTACTTCCGGGCAGGCGATTTTCCTTGGCGATGTAGAGGATGATGGAACTCGCCCAGCCGCGAACCAGCACAAGCAAGCCGGCGATTCGAGCCGGTCACACTCGGCTATTGTGAGCCGAAGTGTGAGCGCCGTGAACAAAAACAGGGTGCCATCTCTTTAAGTGGGGGAAAGTTTCACGATGCTCGCGGATATTCAGGATACGCAGAATCAACTTTCTACTCAGATTTCTGCCGAAGAGGCCACTGGGTCGATCTCTCTTCTGGATCTGGCGGAAATTCTCGATCAACACAAAATCTGGGTGGAAACAGGTGGAGAATCCGGCGTCAAAGCGGATCTTTGTGGAGTCAATCTCTCCCACTCAGACTTGACAGGAGTAAATCTCGAAGGCGCCTTCATCCAGCGCGCCAATTTGATCGGCGCGGATTTGTCGATGGCCAATTTGCGCGGAGCCAGCCTGGTCCAAGCCGATTTGCGCGAAGCCAATTTACTCGGAACCGAACTCAGAGGCGCGAATTTAATGGGCGCTAATCTTTATGGCGCCGAAGGCGTGTGGGTCGGGCGCCTTGGCGGAACGAATTTATTTGATGCGATTCTCCCCGAAACAATCGCAGCTTTCGACAGCACAAAAGCAATCTCGGATGCGTCAAAAGTTGCGCGCTGGTTTTATTTCTTAATCCTGGCTGCGAGTCTTGCCTGCATCGCGCTCATTGGATTGACGACCGACGTGCGCCTGATTGTGGATGCTTCGGCGATTCCCGTCGCGCGTTTCCCGAAAATTCTTTCGATGACGAGTTTTTACCTGGGCGCGCCGCTGGTCCTTTTCATTTTGTATTTCCGATTTCATTTTTTGCTGTTGCGCTTGTGGGGAAGCATGTCGGGCTTGCCGGCGGTTTTCAAGGATGGGCAAACGCTCGAAAAAGACGGTCCCTGGTACCTGATGGGTCTGGTAAGACGGCACTTCCGTTGGATGCGCGAAGGTCGTTCGCCGTTTTGGGTGCTGGAGACCATCGTAGCCACCGTGCTGGCCTATTGGGTCGTACCGGCGACGCTGTTTTTGTTCTGGCTGCGCTATCTCGTACGGCAGGATTTTCGCGGGACGCTGTTGCACGCATTTCTCCTGACGCTTTCCGTGGCTGCTGCAACCTGTGTACCCACGATCGTGGCCCGCGTTTTGCAACCCGGCGATTTGTTGCGCCAGAAGTCAAAGAATCTGCTGCGGCTCAGTTTCGCAACCGCGCGCATCGCCCTCCTAACCGGTTGTGCGCTACTGATTTTTTCTCTAGGAGTAAATCGCGGTTTGCCGTCCGACAGCAACATTGCCACGCAACATTCGCAGGCAAGTTTACTGAGGTGGGCTTCGGAAGCCATGCAATCGATCGGCTACAGGCCTTACGCGGAACTAACGGAAGCGACGCTCTCCGGCCCGCCGCCGCATGGGAATTGGAGTGAAGAAGCGCTCGCGTCGGTCCCGGGAGCAAAACTGAACGAAATGAATTTGCGTTTCGCGCGAGCTTACAAAGCCTACCTCGTGAACGCAAAATTATGGCGAGCAAATTTGGAAGGAGCTTATCTTTCCGAAGCGGACATGCGAGGAGCGAATTTGCGCGAAGCCGTTTTGCGCGATGCGATTTTAGATCGTGTCCTGGCCTCGAAAACGGTAATGGTTTCCGCAGAAGCGACCCGCGTAAACTTCACCGGAGCCGATTTGCGCGGCGCCGACATGTCTTTCGCTACTCTCGAGAACGCTCTCCTTTCAAACGCCAGACTCGCCGGCGCTTCGCTCTATGCCGTAAATCTTCGCAACGCTCAATTGTTGCGCACGGACCTGACCCGAGCGGACATGAGAGACATAAGGGCCGATCACGCCATTTTGTCCTTCGCCAATTTGGAGCAGACTGATTTCTCTTCCGCAAAATTGCTTGAGGCAAATATGACCGGTGCTCAGTTTAGGGGAACAATTTTAATGGACGCTGACCTGCGAAACGCCGATTTGCGCGGCGCTTTTTTCGGTGGCGCCATTTTTCGCGGTACGGAAATCACCGGAGCCAATGTGGCAGGTGCGGATCTTCGTGGCGCCCTCGGATTGACCGCGGAACAAGTTTGCTCGACCCATGGCTGGCAAGGCGCCCAGATCGATGCAGACGTCCTGGCACAAACGCGCGCCCTTTGCGGCGCCGCGCACTAAACTCACAAATCAGTCGGTTCCAGGCAGAGGAACCTAACGCATCTCAGTGCACGTTCTACTTTTTTCCCCGTATGGCGTCGGCGAGCCTGTCCGCTTAGTCTGCCCTTGAGAATGAACGGGAAACCCGTTCGTAAGGGGGTCGCTGACCGATGCCATTACTAACCGTCGTGACGGTTTTGATTGTTGTGGGAGTTCTACTTTGGCTTGTGAACCGCTTCATACCGATGCAGGGAACGATTAAGTCGATTTTGAACGCCGTTGTGGTAATCGTGGTGGTCTTGTGGCTTTTGAACGTATTTGGGCTTTTCAGTTCCTTCGCGCACATTCGTGTTGGGTCATAACAGACAGTATCGCGATGCGCCCGATTCGCTTGGGCATCGCGTCACAGGCCATTTGCGAATAGGCCGTTCACGCAGATCCAATCCATTAGGCTGAGTGGGCGCGCATTCAGGATGTGAAATCTACGAGCGAAGCTACCAGTAATATGCTACTCAGGCTTCGATTGGTTGCGCAGCGCGGCGAGAATCCATTTCTGCAACACCACGCGGCAGTGAGGCTTTAATTCGCGGAACTCCAGCCCCATGCCTTGAGCTGGTTTGACATAAATCACGGTGCCTTTGGCCTCGAAATACTCATTTTCGTAGAAAATTTTCACAAAGACTGGCGATAGTTCTGCGAATGGCGAAAGAGTCTCAAGGTAGCAGCCGTGGAGACTGATTTCGGTGGCGCGAACGGAAACCGTTGCGCTCGGCGAATTTTCTGGTGCGATCTCGGCAGCTGCATTTACGACGAATCGGAACCCCCGTCGGTCTGGATGCATGGTGTCTAGCCTAAACTATCCGGATTGCAATTGTCCCACGCCACTGAGTCGTTCGTTGCGAATTGCATAACATCATCTTTGAGTGGCAGAACCACCGCCCATACCGAGCGCGCGAACCGCGCGACAGGGCCATCCGTAGTTAGTTCCTGGGGGAGCCAATCGCTGTAAGTGACGGGATTTCTAGACACTTAGCAACAGCCTGTCGAAAACCTGGCAATTTGCGGCTAGTTACAGACTTTTGACTACAAAGCGACCGGGGAAGCTACCTGTCATTCTTGCCAGTATACCTGTGTTGACACTCTGCTAGGGTAAGCGCGGCCATATGCGAACTGGAATCTGCCGATGGGGTTTGCGTCTGAATTCTTCGCGCGCGAGGAGTCTGATTTCGGGCCTCATCTGTATCTTGCTAGCATACGGCTTATCCCTTTTCGTAACCACGCCAGCGTTTGCCCAGGAACCAGAAAGGGAGGAAGCCTCGGCTGTCAGCGCGAACCAGGAGGTGAAGCCTCCTCGATCGCAGCCGACGGCGCAGTCCCAAGCTCCAGCTGCCCCGGCCCAGCCAGAGCCGCAGCCCAAAAAAAAGAAGAAGTTCACCCTCCCGGCAGGAATTGTTGTCGCTCCTCTTCCTATTTCCAGTCCCGCCCTCGGTACGGGAATGACCCCTGTACTTGGCTTTATCTTTCCCTTGAGCAAGACCGACAAGGTCTCTCCCCCTTCCACTATTGGAGTGGCTGGCCTCTTTACGGATAATGGCAGCCGGGGATTCGCTGTGGGAGGACAGCTCTTCTTCAAAGAAAACACGTACGAGATCACTTCAGGCTTTATCCACGGCAACGCGAACTACAACATATACAGCAACGAGATCGCCCCCGGCCTAAAGCTGCCACTAAATCAAACGGGCGAGGCCTTTTTCGGGGAATTTCTCCGCCGCCTTTTCTGGAAGTTTTTCGCGGGCCCGCGAATCATTTCAGGCAATTCGTTTATTACGGTGCGCCCCAATAATGTCACCAACTTTCCGATCCCTTCGGACGTCGGGCTGCACACCACTCTTACCGCCATTGGCGCGATGCTGACGAGGGATACCCGCCCCAATCACTTCTATCCCGTGGGTGGAACTTTTTTTAAGTTCAGCACGGATTTCTTCTCTCAGGATTTAGGAAGCAAGTACTCCTTCCACTCGTACAGAGGCCAGTTCGACAAATATTGGAGCTTGAGCAGCAAGCAGGTGCTTGCCTATGACGCCGATTTCTGCGGCACCTCCGGAAAGCCCCCCTTCTATGGAAACTGCGTCTACGGCGTCAACAATGAATTGCGAGGCTATACGGCTGGGAAGTATTTCACTCGCTACACATTGGCAACTCAATTGGAGTATCGACTGGTCTTGCCGAAGAGGTTTGGCCTAGTTATTTTCGGCGGCCTCGGTGGCGTTATCCCTGGCGGGAGTCAATTGACACAGCAAATCCAGAATAGCCACTTCCTGCCCAGCGGCGGTGGCGGCCTGCGATTCGAATTGAGCAAGAAGTATCACGTTAATCTGCGCGCCGACATCGCACAGGGCAGAGACGGTCACACGTTCGGCATGGGAGTTGGCGAGGCTTTCTAGCGAGGAAGCGAACTCTCGCGTTATAGCTGTCTTATACCTGAAGACCTCGCAGGTAGGGGACGCTGGCCTTCATCAAGTCGAAGTTCATTTCCACGAAATAGTTTTTCACGCCCCCCGTTTTCGCGGCTGTGAAGATTTTCTTCCAGTCGAGACTTCCTTGTCCCACTGGCACGATCTTTTTCGTCGTGGCGGACCAGCCTTGCACGTGCATGGAGAAAAAGCGGCCGGGATATTTCATGAAATATTCGGCAGCGTCGAAGCCTTCGCTGATGGTGGAAATTTGAAATTGGAAATTGACGAATTTGGGATTGAGAAGGCCGATCAAGACGTCGTAAGTGCGCTTGCCATCGACAGTGGAGGTCTCGAAGTTTTCGTTGTGCAGCCCTTGGCGAATGCCAGCTGCCGCAGCTTTTTCGCCCATTTTATTGTATTCATCGGCTGCGCGCTTCACGTCATCCATTGTGGGGTTTTTGGGCCCGTCGAGGCTGGCGACGAGCATCTGCTTGAGGCCGAGATCCTGGGCCCACGCAATTCGGCCCGGCTGATCTTTTCGCAGCTCTTCCATCCCGAAGTGCGAACTGATGCAGGTAACTCCCCAATCGTTCAGCATTTTCTTGAGCTCGGAACCTTTGTACTTGGCCAGGCCGCCGAAGCCGGAGTCCTCGTAGCCCACCGGAGAACAGAGCTCGATGGTTTGAAAGCCTGCAGCCGCGAGCTCCTTAATGGTGCCAGGAAAATCCTTGGCGATGCCTTCCCGCACTGGCCAGGTTTGGCAGCCGATCGGCAGCCCGAGCGGATTGGCGTGGAGATCGAACGCGCTCGCGGAAAGAAGACCGACCGCGGCGGCTGTTGTAGCTGTGTTCTTGATGAATTCTCTTCTTGGCATTTCGGGCATTTGGGTCTCCTTGATTGCGTTCGACTGGATTGCAATTTTTGAATCGGGCGGGCCCTTTCAGGATAAACAAGCCCCGCCCCTACAGAGCGTTGCACGATACGGCTACTTTTCTTCTCCGAACAGTTTGATGTCTTCGGGGCCTTCTTGTAGAGGGGCGGCGTTGCGACCCTGCACGATTTCGCGAATTTGCGCAACGATGTCTGGATTGGCGAGCGTAGTGATATCGCCGGTATCCATGTGATTGGAAATCGCGGCAAGGACGCGGCGCATGATTTTGCCGGAACGCGTTTTCGGCATGTCCGGAACGATATGGACGCGCTTCGGCCGCGCGATTTTGCCGATTATAGTTTCAATCGTGGAAATCACTTTGTCCTGAATCGCTTTGTTCGACGGCACGCCTGGTTTCAGCGAAATGTAGACCTCGGGAACGCGGCCCTTGATTTCGTCGACGACCGGTACTACGGCGGCTTCGGCAATTTCCGTGACGCTGAGGCAAGCGGATTCGACTTCTTTCGTGCCCAGCCGATGCCCCGCAACGTTGATGACATCATCGACGCGGCCGAGGATGCGGTAGTAGCCGTCCGCCGGAAGCACGGCGCCGTCCGCGGCATAGTACGGCCAATCGCGCCAGTCTTTGCTCTTGGGATTCTTGCAATATTTTTTGTAGTACTGATTGACGAATCGATCCGAGCTGCCCCAAATCGTTTGCATAATGCCCGGCCAGGGATTGCGGATGCAGATGTTTCCCGCTTTGCCGGTGCCGGGTTTGATCTCCTCCCCGTTCTCATCCCAGATGACGGGATAGATGCCAAGCACCGCCGGGCCTGCGCTGCCGGGCTTCATGGGATCAAGCGCCGGCTTCGTGCTGCAGAGGAAGCCGCCGGTTTCGGTTTGCCACCAGGTATCGACGATCACCGCTTCGCCTTTGCCAACTGTTTCGTAATACCAGCGCCAGACTTCCGGTTCGATCGGCTCGCCAACGGTGGTCATGTGTTTGAAGTGATAGTTATATTTTTTCGGCTCGTCGCCACCGGCTTTGCGCAGCATTCGAATGGCGGTCGGCGAAGTGTGGAAAATATTGACGTCGAGACGTTCGGCGATGCGCCAAGGGCGCGCGGCGTCGGGGAATTGCGGCACGCCTTCATAGAGAACGCTGGTGGCGCCGAGCGCGAGCGGACCGTAGACGATGTACGAGTGGCCAGTGATCCAGCCGATGTCCGCCATGCACCAGTACACGTCCTCGGGATGAATGTCTTGGTAATACTTGGAAGTTCCCGCGGCATAAGCGAGATAACCGCCGGTACGGTGCTGGCAGCCTTTGGGTTTGCCGGTGGTGCCGCTGGTGTACATGAGGAAGAGCGGCGCTTCGGCGTCTTGTGAGACGGGCTCGACGATTTGGTTGCGATACTCCTTGAGGACGTCGTCCACAAAGTAATCGCGGTCCATGATCATCGGCGATTCGGAGCGGAAGTGGCCTGCGTAGCGCCGCCAAAAGAGAACTTTGTCAATGTGCTGGCCTTCTTTTTTTGCGGTTGCGACGGCGATGTCGGCGCTGGGCTTGTGATCGACCCACTTGCCGTTGCGATGATATCCATCCGCGTAGATGAGCACGCGGCTGCCGGAATCGGCCGCACGCAGTCCACAGGCTTCGCCGCTGAAACCGCCGAAGACCACAGAGTGGACCACGCCCAGACGCGCGCAAGCGAGCATGGTGATGGGCAACTCGGGAATCATGGGCATGTGGATGGTGACGCGATCGCCGGTTTTGAGTCCGGCGAAATCGCGCAGCATGGCGGCGACTTCGTTCACGCGCTTGTAGAGTTCCTGAAAGGTGATGACGGTGGCTGATTCGTTTTCGGGCTCGGGGACGAAAATCAAGGCGGCTTTGTTTTTGTGTTTGGCGAGATGACGGTCCACGCAGTTGTAGCAGGCGTTGAGCTTTCCACCCACGAACCATTTCCAGAAGGGTGGATTACTTGTGTCTAGAGTTTTGCGCCAGGGTTTGTCCCAATCGAGAAGCTTTGCGTAAATGTCGAAACATTCGGGGAAGTGTTTTTCGCTGAATTTTTTAACAAAAGCAGGATCGGCGAGATTGGCTTGCGCTATAAATTTCTTGGAAGGGTAGAAGTACTCTTCCTCTTTCCAATGAACGGCAATCTGCGCTTCGGTAAGTTTGCTTTTGCCCTTGGATGCCTTCGCTTTTGTTTTCTGGCGAGCTTTGGCCACGGCGACAACTCCCCTTCGAAGATCGATTTCGGTTGTGACGCTACAACGAGGACAGCATGGTTCGGATAAGCTCGTTTCGCACGCGAAAGGAACTTGTCCGTCAAAAATGATGCTCCCACGCAGGCGCACGAGTCAATGCGCACGCCTGCATGGAACGAGTGGAAGCGCTACTTCATCCCGCCGACTTCGTCCCAAATCTTGTGGCCGTGAGTCTCCTTCAGGAACAAGCTTCCCACGACGAACGTGATGCTGGCCACGATCATGGGGTAGTAGAGACCCGCGTAAATGTTATGCGTGCTCTCGCATAAGTAAACGCCTATGAGCGGCACCAACCCGCCGAAGACACCATTGCCTATGTGATATGGCAGAGATAACGATGTGTAGCGTATTTTCGCCGGAAAGGCTTCCACAAGATATGCGGCGATCGGTCCGTAAATCATGCAGACATAAATCACCTGAATCCACACAAGGAAAACCAGCATGGGCACGTTCGGGTTAGAGGCTTCCTTCGCCGGAACGGCTTTACCGGTGTCGTCTATCGTGAGCGCGGTGAGTGTTGGAGCCCCGGTAACTTTGTTTCTAACGGAACTCAGTGTCTGAACATTGTTGCCCGCGGCTTGTTGCATGGCGTGATAAATCGGCAAATAGGTGACGACGGCAAGCAAGCAGGCAGCCATCATGAGCCACTTGCGCCCGATCTTGTCGGAAAGTGCGCCGAAGACGGTGAAGAAAGGCATTCCGAAGAGAAGAGCGTAGGCCACGATAATGTTGGAGAGTTTGGGATTCACTTTAAGAATCGTTTGCAGGAAAACGAGGAGGACGTAGAACTGGCCGGTGTACCAGATTACTCCCTGGCCAGCTGTCGCGCCGAAGAGCGAGATCAGAACGTTTTTCAAATTTTCTGGTTTGGTGAAGGCTTCTTTCAGAGGCTGTGTCGAAGTCATGCCAGAGGCTTTGAGCTGCGAAAAGATCGGAGACTCTTTCATTTTCAAGCGAATATAGAGCGAAATTGTTACGAGAATAATCGAAGCGAGAAACGGAATGCGCCAGCCCCAGGCTTTGAAGTCGTCGGGCGACATGGCTTTTTGGGTGCCTAGGATGACGAGCAGGGAGACGAACAGGCCAAGCGTCGCCGTGATTTGGATGAAGCTGGTGTAGAAGCCGCGCTTGCCGTCGGGCACGTGCTCCGCTACATAAACCGTCGCACCACCATACTCACCGCCTAGCGCAAGACCTTGCAACACGCGAATCGTCAGAAGAATGATGGGCGCAAAAATCCCGATGGTCGCATAAGTTGGAAGGAATCCGATCAGCGCCGTCGCGCCGCCCATGATGGAAAGCGTCACAAGGAAAGCGTACTTGCGGCCAACGAGGTCGCCGATCCGTCCGAAGAACAACGCCCCGAAGGGTCGCACCATGAATCCAACCGCGAAAGTGGCCAGATAAGAGATGTAGGCGAAGGTATCGTTGCCGGGTGGAAAAAACTTCGGAGAAAGAACCACGGCCAAACTTCCAAAAATGTAGAAGTCGTACCACTCAATCATGGTGCCGACGGCCGAGGCCATAATGACCTTCGGGATACTGTCCCGTTTTTCTCCGCCTGCTCCGATTACGTTTGCCTGACTGGCCATGCTTCCTCCTGTTGAAATGCGGTCCGACGATAACTTGTTGGCCGGGCGCACACGATCATCCGTCCAAGCGGCCGCGAGACACACTTTTACCTGAGTTGTGATTCCTTCCTTTTGAATCCCCCCTGTGACCCGCAAAGGGTGCGAGTCAGGCATTCAGTGGCGGAAGGTTGATAATTCGCACAGTTCATATACGGCCCGGCGCTCGTTGTCAAGAAATGACTTAAGCGCGGCGGAGAGCCCAGCACATCTCCACTTAAACTTGGACGAAGAGATGAGGGACAGAAATAGGTGGCGCTGGAGTGACGAGCGCCAATCGTGATAAAAGGTTTGCTTGATCATACACAACGCCATATTTCTGTTTTTTGCCGGTGCCCTGGGTGGGGCTATCAACGCTGTCGCCGGCGGCGGTAGCTTTGTGGCGTTCCCGGCGTTGCTGTTTACTGGCGTGCCGCCCGTGCCCGCTAATGCGACGAATACGCTGGCACTTTGGGTGGGAACGACCGCGAGCGGCGGCGCGTACCGCATGAAGTTGAACATTCCGCGGCGCGTGATGATTCCGTTGATTCTGACGAGCGTGATAGGCGGATTGGCTGGCGCGATTCTTCTGATCAAGACGCCCGCGCAGACTTTCTTGAAGGTGCTGCCCTGGTTGCTGCTTGGCGCGACTCTGCTGTTCGCGTTTGGCAAGCATTTGACGGGACGGATTTCGGCGGGGATCTCGCACGATTCAAATAATGCCGCGGTTGTGGGCGCGTCGATATTCGAGTTGTTCGTTGCGGTGTATGGCGGATATTTCGGCGGCGGGATCGGCATCATGAATCTCGCGATGCTGGCAGCGATGGGCATGACGGATATCCATGCGATGAACAAGTTGAAAGTGTTGCTCGGCGGCGTGATCAACGGAGTTGCGGCAGTGACGTTTGTAATTACGCGGGCAATATTTTGGCCGCAGGCGCTTGTGATGACAGCCGGGTCGCTGATTGGTGGGCTCTCGAGCGCACATTATGCGCAGAAGCTGCCACAGTCTTGGATTCGGGCGTTTGTGATTTTTGTTGGGGCAGGGATGACGATTTACTTTTTTGTGCGCGGATACCGATGAGGCCATTTGAGAAAGAGATGCGAATGAGAGGCGAGCGATGAAGACGAATTATGCGGCGGTATTTGTTTCGGCTTTGGCGTATTGGATACTCGGGGCGGTATGGTATGCGGCGCTGTTTGCTAAACCGTGGATGGCGCTGGAGCAGATGACGGCGGACAAAGCGGCCAGCACGAATCCGGTTTTGCCTTACATCGTCACGTTTATATTGAATTTGCTCATTGCGTTTGTTTTGGCGCAGATTTGCATTTGGCGGAGTGCGAATACGGCGGCGCGGGGAGCGGCGCTGGGGATACTTTTGTGGATTGGATTTGTGGGGCCGGTAACTTTCACTACCTACATGTATGAAATGCGGCCGATGCAGTTGTTTGCGATCAATGAGTTTTATCCGCTGGTTGGATTTTGTTTGATGGGCGCGATTCTCGGCGCATGGCCGAAGAAGGCCGCGTAAATTCAGCGGTAGCGGTTTGTGATTTCAAGGCGGGCGGCAATTCTCGGACGGGCACGATGAATCGCGCCCCTACAATTTTGTGCCGTGGATGGAGGCGTCGATGAGTTGGATCGTGTGAACTACTGGCGTCACTTGGCCTTGGCGGGCTAGTGAGGATTGGAGTTGGAGCAGGCAGCCGGGATTGCCTGTGGCAACTACTTCGGCGTTGAGCGGGGTGATGAGTTGCGCTTTGCGATCGCCGAGGGCGTTAGCGGCGTCTGGTTGCACGAGATTGTAGATTCCTGCGGAGCCGCAGCAGATGGCGGCTTCTGGAATTTCGGCGATTTCAAGGCCGGGAATATTTGCTAGCAATTGACGCGGCTGCGAACGGACACCTTGAGCGTGTTGCAGGTGGCAGGAATCGTGGAAGGCCACGCGCAGGCGCAGTGGGTTTCTTGGGGCGCGCGGCGGCAGTTCGGCGAGAACTTCGGTAATGTCCTTGCACTTTGCGGCGAAGGCTTCGGCGCGATCGGCGTAGTTCGGATCGTCGCGAAGCAAGTGGCCGTATTCCTTCACATTTGAGCCGCAGCCCGCGGCGTTCGTCACGATGGTGTCGACGTGGACGCGCTCGAATGCCTCGATGGTTTTTCTGGCGAGCGCCAGCGCGCCGGCTTCTTCTCCTGCATGAACCATTAGCGCGCCGCAACACGGCTGGTCTTGCGGCGCGACGACCTCACATCCTTCGGCGGCAAGAACACGAGCGGTGGCGGCGTTTACCTGAGGAAAGAATTCCCGCTGGACACAGCCTAGTAAGAGGCCGACGCGGCGGCGCTTCGCGCCTTGTGCCGGCGTGGTTTCCTGGACTTGCTCGTTTTGTCCGAGTTGCGGCATCAGCGCTTCCATCGATTGCAGGCGCTTTGGAAAGAGCTTTAGGAGGCCGGCGCCGCGAACTAAAGCCATTGCAGGCCCGATTTTTGGTAGGCGAGCAGCGGCCAGCGGAGCAGACGAAGGCGGTCCGGCCGCGTGAAGACGGCGAAGAGAAAACGGCGATGAAGTTTTTCGGCGAAGGTGCGTGGATGATGGCGTTCGATTTGTGCGCGAGTTGCTTCGATTAATTTCCCGTAGTCGACGCCGGAGGGGCAGGCGGTCATGCAAGCCATGCAGCCGAGGCAGGAATCGAAGTGGCTGACCCACTGCGGGTTCATGGTCGCGTTACCTTCGCTGGCGAGCTTCATCAGGTAGATGCGGCCTCGCGGAGAATCCATTTCTTCGTTCCAGAGAACGTAGGTGGGGCAGACAGGCAAGCAGAAACCGCAGTGGACGCAGTTCTCGATAATTTGTTTGGACGGCGGATGGTGCGCGTCAAATGCGCTTGGTAACGGATTTGCGTCGGGAAGAGTAGTCATAAAGGAGCGCTGCGCGCTGTCACTCGTGAACATAACCGAATGGCGGTGTTGCTGGCAAACTGCGATTGCGCAACGCAAGAACAAGAAAGGATAACGCAGAGACGCAGAGAACACAGAGCCGCGCCGAGGGGGAGCAAAATCATTTGCCCAGATGTGTAGCCGTTTGGCGAAGATCCTCGATGTCTTTTAGGATCGTGACAACAAGGGATTCGACGATGGCTTGGCCCTTCTCGCGTGTGGCTAGAGTGGGATCGCCCCAGGCTCCGGTGGGCGAGTAGGTGCCTTTGCCTTGCGGATCGCGAGTTAGGCCGCCCGGTTGATTGGGATTGAGATCGCGGACGGCTTTCTTCATGCGAACAGATTCGGGCGCGATGTAAGAGCATCATCGAAGTTTCGATTTCGTCGGCGTGCGTGCCTCCGGATTGGCGAAGCTTTTTCTCAACGGGATCGTCTTTCGTGAGGTCTGTGTAATGGAGAACGATGCTGTCCTTTGCGAGATCGGCTGTGGCTTGAGCGAGCGGCCTGAGCGTGGAGATGCCGGTGTTGAGAATGTAGAAGCGGCGCGGGCCATAGTGGGCGAGAGAATGAACGATGTCGGTGATCATGGCGCGGGCGGTTTCCATGCTGAGCGAAGTGGAGCCGGGATATTCGAGGAAGGCGGGGTAGAAGCTGTAGTTGATGGTGGGAGCGATCACTGTGTTTTGCAGTGCGGCGTCGAGTACGCGTTTCTTGAGATATTCGGCCATTAGGAAATCGTTGTTGAGCTGGAGATGGCGGCCGTGTTCTTTTGATTCGGCACCGAGAGCGATGACGACGATAGTATCGGGCGTGAGAATGTGCTCGGCTTCGTCCCAGGAGAGAGTCTCAAGGAGAACAGCCGGATTGGTGTGCCCGACGGGCGGCGGCGTGACGGCGGGCGACTGGGCTGAAGACAGAGTTGCGAGAGCTAGCAGAGACAAAAACCAAGCACCAGAGCGCAGCGCTAATTTTTCAAGACGTCTCGAAATGAGTACGCAAGTCATTCGTGCACCTCGTCAGGGTTGCCTGGAAGGGCGCAATGAATTGCGCCCCTACAAAACCTTACTTGGGATTATCGGGCGATGGGGCCGGTTGTGATTCCGCTATTGAGATCGTAGACGGCGCCGATGGTTCCGACTAGGCAGGTTTGGCGCGTGAGTCCGAGAAGTTCGCGGAGGCGGTAGACGCTTTCGATTCCGGTGCAGTGAGCGCCGAGAATGCGGGCGGTCTGGTATTCCTTAAGCTTGGAGGCGGTCCACGCAAGCTGCTGGTCGTTTGCAGCGAAGAGATGGAAGCCGCCGATAGCCGCATCAACGGGAGCGTCACGGACAAAGCTGCGCGCGTATTGCAGCGTGTTGATCATGCCGGAATGGCCGCAGCCGGAGAGCAGGACGAGGCCGCGCGAAGTGTTGAAGACGAGAGACTGATCGTCGGGAACGGTGTCTTCGACCCAAGCCGTCCCAGTGTTGACCTCCGTGCCTGCCGGATAATTTTTTTCAGGATAGACCCGCGGGACAGGTCCGGTGAGCCAGATGCCGGGAAAAAGTTCTTCTGGCTTCCCATGGATGATGAAGACGCCACCAGTGGCTTCATAGTCTTTTTTCATCTGGATCATGGGATTGGGATTGTGGCCGCGACGCTCTAGGAAGATTCCGTCTGCGACGTGAACACGGGAAAGGGCTTTGGGATTCGATTTGGAAAATTCGCGCCGGAGAGTCATGAGACCGGTGGTGTGGTCATCATGAAAATGGCTAAGGATTACGTCCTGGACATCGCCGAGATCGATTTTCAGTTCGCGGGCGTTTTCCAAAACGGTGTTGGGGCGAGCGCCAGTGTCGAAGAGAATTTTGTGACCGTCGGCTTCGACGAGTGCGGCGAAACCCCATTCGCCGATGCCGTCGTCGGCAAGCATGGTGGAGAGAATGGTGATCTTGAGGCTGTGAACCTGAGGGTGCGATGGAGCGGAGACGGTCTGCGCGAGGACGCGGCTTGGAACAGAAATCAAAAAAAGAGCGATGAGCGGAAAAACAAAACAGATTTTCTTCATTTTGGAAAGGCTCCTTGGTCAGATGCCACCCAGATAACGGCCGGGATTCAGCGTGTTCTTTGGATCGAACTGTCTTTTTACGGCGCGCATGAGGGGAAGAGCATCGCCGGGTGTGCCCCAGGCGTCCATGCTTTGCATCTCCGCGGGACGATGAAACGCTGCGAGTGACCCGCCTGCGCGTTCGAGCTCGAAGCGAAGATCCGAAAGAACAGCGTGGAGGTTCTCTGGCGCGGCTTCGAGTCGCAGCCAGCCAATTCCCGTGGCCTGCATCGCCAACTGCCAGTGTGCGTTACGGGAAGTGGCGGCGCGTCGGGCAGTTTCGACAGTACGCGCAATCGAGGCTGGTAGCGCGGTGATTTTTGCAACCGCAACCGGCTCGGAATTAGCGGAGTTCCAGAGCTCTTGCGATGCGTTCCAGACAGATGGTGGAGCATCCGTCGCAGTTGCGGGACGGGCGAGCTCTCGCAATTGGGCTTCCTGCGCGGCTATTCCTGCTTCCGTGCCCTCGAAGAGAATGTCCACTACGGGTTCGGCGTCCTGCGCGATTCGCGCCTGGAGAGCGGTGTGAGCAAGTTTGGAATCCTGCACGGCGAGGATGAGTCGCTGCGTTTCTTCAAGAGTGCAACCGGAGATGGAGAGTGTCTTCTCGTTTCGCGGCAGAGGATGGAGACGAAAGATAGCGCGGGTGATCACCGCGAGTGTGCCGAAGGCGCCGGTGACGAGTTTAGGGAGATCATAGCCAGCGACATTTTTTACGACTTTGCCGCCGCTGGAAGCGAGAGTGCCGTCAGGAAGCGCGAGAGTGACGCCGATGATCAAGTCGCGCAGCGCGCCGAAGCGAAGACGCAGGGAGCCACTGTCGTTCGTTGAGAGAACGCCGCCGATGGTGGCTTGTGCAGGCCAGAGAGGATCAAGCGCAAGGCGTTGGCCGTGCTGAGCAAGCGCTGACTGCAACGATTGGATGGTGCAGCCGGCTTCGACGCTGACGGTAAGGTCGGCCCACGCGTGCTCAATGATTTTGTCAAGCCGAGCAGTGGAAAGAATGACGTCGGCGCGCGCAGGCGGATTACCCCAAGAGGGTTTGGTGCCTCCGCCGCGCGGGATGACGGCGAGACCTGCGTCAGTTGCGAGACGAAGAACTGTGGCGAGTTGTTGTTCGTTTGCGGGTTCGAGGACGAGGCGGGGTTGAACGCCGAAAACTGCATCGGCCGCAGTTGTGGTGCGGATGGAATCTGAAGCCAGAATCGCGCCAAATGCGTTGTCGATATCGAGAGGTGTCGTTGGCATTTGCGAGATTCAGTACATTACAACAGCAGCTCGGCGTCAAGGCTCGCGGCAGATTCAAGCATCGCGCAGCGATGGGAAAAGCGGACGAGCCGAGTCCGGGCGGCGCGCCGTCTTGCGGGTAGCGAGCTTAGGAGTTTGCTTTGGCTCGAAGGCCCCAGAGTACAAGCAGCGACGAGGCGATGATTGCGATGCCAACGGAAATGAATCCGGCGGTGACAAGGCCTTCCTGCCAAGGTTGTCCGCTATGACCTGCTCCCGTAATTGGAGAGAGGGCTGCTGTGCCAAACGCCGCCGCTAGGGTCGTTACGAGCCAATTTGCATAGGTGCCGTACAGCGCGGTCCAATAGGCGATAGCCTTTGGTCGAGCCGACAGCCGCACCTCGTTCCAGGCAGCTCCAAGAGCAAGAAGGAAGGTACCGTTCATTACGCCTTCCAGGTGGGCGGCAAGACCCATACGGATATTGGCGAAATGGTGCTCGGCGAACCCGGTCAAAAGCCCGATTAGAAACAAGAACATGCCATGCCACATCAGTTGCCGGTTGGTGCGTTGCATCAAGAGGCTCTTTTCATCGGGCGATTTGCGGATAATGATGGCGTTGATGATCGGGCAAATATGAATTCCGGGTCAGAGGTTTCTAGCACCTTACGACTCACTTGGCAACGATTCCGTGGCACGTCTGGCGGTTAACAATAATCGCCTCCACCCCCTACTTTTTTGTAAACGCTGATTCTAAAGGATTTAATGTTCCGCTAAGCCTTTTAGAATCAGTGCTTACGGGCGATTCTGCAAGTGTTGATTTTGAAGGACTTACGGTGCGGCAAAGATTGGTCACGCGCTGCGTTCCCGCCGGGGTTGCATGTATGAGACTTAGGTCGAGTGAGGCGCTCGAAAGCAAAAACGCCAGCAAGGATGCTGGCGCTACACGGAACGAGGCGCGATGTTGCCTAACTTCTCTTATAGATGAGGGGTAATCGATTGTCAATTGGAAAATGGGGGCGGGGAAGATTTCGGTAACAAAATGTAACGGATGTATGCGCCAGCATGACCGGAGGAACTCGACGCGGGCATAGTTATTGCGTGTTGTAGGACCAGTGCCAAGGCTCGCCAGGGTGCGTTTCATTGCGGTAGGCGTAAGGGTTAAGGCCGAATCTGGCGGCGTTAGCCTTCAACCACTGGTATTGGGGCAAGTCGTCAAAATTGCGGGCCAGGGCATTAGCTCCGGAGTTTGAAATTCCCAGATTTAGGTCCATCGCCCGGCCGGTAATGTGTTCGGACTTCTCGGCGACGAATATCCTGGCAGCGTCTCTGCTTCCGTACTGTTGGTTTGCCCTTGCCGAGAGCCCAGCTTGCTTATGGCTGCTGCGGTAGTCGGAAGTGAGAGTGAACAATTCAGAATCAAAGCCGGCGTCCATCGCCGCTGCACGGAGGGCACGAAAGCTGGCGGCCGTGCGTGGTTCCAAACGAAACAGCCTGCCCTGCGTCCTGCTGACGTATGGGGCACCATACTTATCCATTCGCTCCAATGTCTCGATACCAGGATCGACGCGATCGGCGAGGGGAATTCTTCCTGCAGGGATACCAAAATCCGGGGAGGCAGCGTGCGGAAAGTTGCCGAAAGGCGCGTCGCTGTAGGAATCGTCGAACCAGTATTTGACTTGGCAAGCTGGGCCGGGAGGGTTGTTCCGGATTCGGGCCAAGGTGCCTTCATCGATGGGATCTTCAAACCAGTCTTTGACTTGGCAAAGGGGAGCGCGAGTGCTTGAGCCGGCCATCGAAGTCCTCACAGGAGAGTGAGCAAGAGTTCGTGCGCACAAAGGGAGACTATCATGGACCGGTGTGGCGTCAAATTGGAAACGGTACGACGCCGGGCTTGGATAAGTTCTCTGGAATTCGCGGCTTCTAATCCTGTTCGCCGAGGGTTTGGACGTAGGTTTTGCCGTAGGGATAGAAGAGGTTTTTGTTGCCTTGCTGCCAGGCGGCTTTTAATTCGGGAGTTGTGATGTCCCAGTCCGGGCGGCATTTTTTGGTGACGGCGCGGAGATCCTGGCGGAGTTCTTCCATGGTGGGGCGGCCGAGGAACCAGTAGCCATTGTAGATTTTGTAGATGACGAGGCCGGGCTCGAGGACGATCGTGTGGGGGATCATGGGATTGTGGAGGGGGTCGGTGTACTCGGCGATGTCGAGATCTTTTTGGATGGTGCGGCCGGCATCGGAGAGGAAAGGCCAGTGGGCGCCGACTCCGGTGCGATATTCATTCGTCTCGGTGATATTGTCCGTGCTGATGGTGACCAGGCGGCAATAAGCGACCTCGAGTTCGCGATGGAGTTGAACGAGGAGCTCGGACTGGCGGCGGTCTTTGGGGCAGAAGCCTCCGCGGCCCAGGACGAGAACCGTGGGGTCGGGGCCTTGCAAGTCGGAGAGTTTGCGATGTTTGGCGGTGTGGTCGGGAAGTTCGTAGTTGGGGAATGTGGCGCCGGGAATGATGTCGGATCGCATGTGAATACCTCGGGGAGTTGGATGCGCGGCGCGGGGTTAGGTCTCAGGGATTTGTTGAGGGAAAGGTTCGAAAATGATGTTGAACAAAAAATTCAGGGCTAAGTTGCAGAAGAGCAGGGCTAAGGGTGGTTGGACGTATGTGATTTGGCCAGCGTCGGTAAAGTTTTTTGGGACGCGTGGGTTGGTGAAAGTCAGGGGCAAGATCGATGGTCATCCGTTTCGGAGTTCGTTTATGGCGATGGGAGATGGAACGCATAAGCTGCCCGTGAAGGCGGATATTCGCAAAGCGATCGGGAAAGACGTGGGCGACATCGTCACCGTGGTATTGGAAGAACGGATAGGGAAGGGTTTGTGAAAGGGCGGACGACAGCCGAGCGTGATATTCTAAGATTATTATTGCATCGCTGGAGACCGGCATGGCGACACTCGATCGCATCACTCAGGACCCCGCCGTGATGGGCGGAAAGCCGTGCATCCGCGGCCTGCGGGTTACGGTGGGAATGATTGTCGGCCAGATCGGAGCCGGCCGTTCTATCGAGGAAGTCTTGGCGGACTACCCCTACCTTGAGCGTGAGGATATTCTGCAAGCGCTGCGCTACGCCGCCTGGCGAGCGGAAGAGCGAGAAGTCACTCTACCTAGTGCATAAAACGCATGAAGTTCCTGGCGTGCGATTTCTGCGCTCCCTATAGTATGAGGTCGCTGAAAGCACCAGCTTTTACCAGCCGAAAAATGCTGTCAGTAAACTCATCATCGTGCCCCCTGATTCCGGAGACATGGGTCATCTCGTGTAGTAGGGCCTGTCTAGCGAATTGGTTAAAGCGTTCTAGCTTGGAATTGATTCTAATCCCTGGTCTGACGGTAGCCTTGGATGTGGACAACATCCCCGCCCGCTCCGAATCTATGGATACACCCTGTATATCGTTGGGCAGTGCCTGGAAGGTGCAAACGAATAGTTCGGATATGGGTGGCAAGGAATCGTTAAAATAAGTCTTATTGTAGATGGCATAATATTCGGCCAAAAGTTTGTGTGAATCGAAAGGAATGAAAGGTACATCTTCGCAAGACTGATAGACCGCTCGCTCTTCGGTGGTCATTACGGTAAGACTCCTCTAGAGTTCGAAGAAACACTTTGAATCCGCGAGATTTGCCGCCGCCGAAAAACGGCGAACAGGAGAGCATCGGGCGGATTTGCAGTTTTTTCAGGGAGCATAAGCAGGGTGCAGATTAGCTCCTAGTAAGGAAATCCTTCGTCCGTCCACAGGTGCCTACGAAGAGCTGACAGACCGCCGCGTCCAAAATAATGTCGTTTGCGTATTTTATTCCCGCGAGATGGTCTTCGAACAAGCTACGCTCGGTGAAGGGCACCGGAGCCCCGCAGATCCGACTCACATATCGAGCGAAGAACAGCATTAGGTTCTTGCCGTCCTTGCAGCGGACAAAGGAGGCAAAGCCGGAGGCCTCCGTTTCTGCAACTATCGTGCGTAATTTCTCAAAGACAGTCTCGGACATATTCCAATGCGTTTGGAGCAATGACCTGCAACGGCTGATAATGCGGGTCGCTTTGGTGTTGTCGTCGAAGGTCGTCCACACCGCAATAACCAAAGCTAGGTTCCCGAGGGAATACCAGACAGGAAGGGCATCGTTCAGAGTCCATCCCTCGGATAGTGTTGCATTTTTGAATAGTTCAGTAAGAAAACGTAAGGAGAAGCCTTCTCCTATCTCCGCTGCGACCAGCCGAGCCACTTCCTCGAAGGTCAGTTTGTCGTCAGTATGCCCGACTTGTTGGAGGTTTCCTTTATTGAAGGCGGCGTCATATGCGCCGTCGTAGATTTTTCCAGCCCAGTCAGCGAGTTCCTCCATTCTATCAGTCGGTTTCGCCGCAGCTTTGTACGCGTCGAGAACTTTTCGCTTTTCATCGTCTGTCATCGTGTTCCCTCCACAGCGTCTGCCAACCGAGCGGCTACTTCTCCTGGTGTGTAGTGCTTCGTCTGAACACGTTGCTTACTTTTGTCGATCGACAATCCGACGAGCGCTAAGATCAAAGCTAGGAGCAACAAATCGCCCATAGTCACTTGGATTATACCTATCCGGCTGTCAATCTAGGACGACACCGAAGATCGAAGAGAGGTAGGGCGGCCACTTTCAATCCAGAAACTAGGTCGCAGAGTCGTCGCTGAAGTCGAGGAGAGAATTCTCGCTGCGCGGGCCGACACGTTCGCGGGAAGCGAACGTGAAGGAAAATGCGTCGGTCTGCTGCGCTCGAAATGACGGTGTGGGCGTGTTCGTGAGTGGAGCGGTCGGTTTCGAAACGGACGCGACGCAGTCGTATCGCGGGAAGGGCACGATGAATCGTGCCCCTACATCCACCAAACACAAAGGGCACTTCAGAAGCGGTCGGCGGCGCCGGAGATTTCTGACGGATGCGGCTTGTACTCACCGGGTTTTTCGCCGCAGAGGCGTGGCGTTGGAAACACTTTAGTGGGATTGCTGAGATTTAGCGGGTCGAAGGCGCAGCGGACTCTTTCGAGCAGTTCAAAGATTCTGGATCCAAACCGTGAATTGGTGCCAAAAGGCAAAGTGCGCTACGGGGCGCATCGAGAATTGCATGACCAGGAGGAGGAGTGTTCCCAAAATAGTGACGCGGTGAATTTTCCTGCGCGACCACAAGTCAAAGGCGATTATGAAAATCGGAATCAGATCAAGAATGCCGAAGAAGGCGAAATCACTCGAAAACACAAAGGCGAACGGCCAGCGGGCCAATGCTGGACCCAGGAGCGCGACGGTCGCAAGGATCACGAGCCGCTTATGCGCGGCGGCGTCCCTGCGGGTGAGAAAAGCCCAAGAGATGAGCACCGCGAAAGTGGACAATTGGAGGACGTCGTCGGCAAATAGATGATCCAAACCCATTGGGAAGACCGCATGCCGCCGCACCACTCCGATCAGGGTTGCAAACCCGACAAGGACCATCGATGCGGCCAGAATCATTCCGAAAATGCCGAGCCGCATGTGCCAGTTCACTCGGCCAGCGGACACCAAAGTTATCTGGGCGATGAGCAGGAGTATCCAGCAGGAGAAGAGTGCTCCATGGACGTGCACGAGGGGACTGGGGAGTTTGGCATGGAATACCCCCGCTAGATAATACGTATGCGCGAAACCGATGAACGCGATCCCAAGAATAAGGAGGGCCATGACTGCAAAGAAACAATCGTCCGCGTGTTTTCGAACTGGACGCTCGGTTACGGCAGTCAAGTTTTCTCACAATCGCTACGAAGTACATAGCGTTTCGCAGGCCAGAAACGTCGTGAAGGTTATCACAGGTGCCTAGTCGTTGCCGAAATCGCCGGCTTGTCGTTCAGGGAGGGCATCTGCCCCGCGACTATTGGGCCTTGCCAAATACAGAGTCGGGCGAGCGACTGAAAAAAGCGGCAGCACAGCTGCCGCGCTCCAAATCGCCACTGCGTAACACTATATGGGACTCAGTAAGTGAGGTGCGCCACGGAAGATGCGCCTACGATGGGCGCGCAGGGAGGGCACGATGAATCGTGCCCCTTGTATGTTGACAGAGGAGCGAAACTTGTTTGTAGGAGTTGGGCGAGTTTGCTCTGGCAGGGAGGCCGGGTGCCCCTGAGGCCGCCACATTGTGGTGAGCCTGATTGTAGAACGGCCCCCCGCCCTAGTTTCCAAAGACTGAGGAGAATCACAGGCCGTAGAGCCTGCATTTGCAAGGTCAGTCGGGAACATGTGCAGGGTCGGGGAGCCGGAGCCACAGCCTACTCCGAGGAGGCGGTAATGGACAAGATGGAAGCGTGTGGCATTGAAGTGAGTGCGCGGGAATTGGTGGTGGCGTTGGGAGGGCCGCAAGGAGGAACACGGTTGCGGCGCTTTGCCAACAGCACGGTGGGGCATCGCGCATTGTTGCGGGTGCTGCAACGTTTGGGGAAAGTGCGAGTGGTCTTGGAAGCGACGGGGATGTACGGGTTGGATGTGGCGTTGGCATTGAGCGCGGAAGAAGGGGTTGAGCTGATGGTGGCAAATCCGCGGGCGGTGCGGCATTTTGCACAAGCGATGATGCAGCGGAGCAAAAACGACCAGCTGGACGCGGTGGTGTTGCGGGAATTTGCCGTGCGCATGCCGTTTCGTGCCTGGACGCGGCCAACGGAGAACAGGCTGGAGTTGTGGGCCATTGCACGGCGACTGGAAGCGCTGACCGCGCAGCGAGCAGCGGAGAAGAATCGCCGGCATGCGGCGGGATTGTCGCACGCCGTGCCCGCGGTGGTGCGGAGAGAGATCGCCAACAGCTTGCGCTTTTTGGAGCGGAGCATGGCACGGCTGCAGAAGGAAGCGCAGCGAAGAATGGCGCTCGATGCCCAGCTGCAACGTTGCTACGAACTGTTGTGCACGATTCCCGGAGTGGGGCTGGTGAGCGCGATCCATATGTTGGGGGAATTGGTGTTGTTGCCGTCGGATCGTGACGTGCGGCAGTGGGTGGCATACGCCGGGCTGGATCCCCGCGAATGCAGCTCTGGCACTTCGCTGCATAAACGAGTGCGCATCAGCAAAGTGGGAAATCGTCATCTGCGGCGAGCGCTGTATATGCCGGCGCTGGTGGCCAGCCGGCGGCAGCCGCAGGTGCGGGAGTTCTACGAACGTCTGCAACGACGCGGAAAGAACAAATCGCAGGCACTCATGGCCGTGGCCCGCAAGCTGCTGCACGCCATCTACGGAATGTTCCGAACCCTCAAACCTTTCGACGGCGCATTGCTGTTCGCCGCCACCTAAAAACTGCTTGAAACCAAAGAGAGAATCTACATCTGCCAAACGGAAAGGGCAGGTTAGAAGCGGTCGGCGGCGCCGGAGAGTTCACTTGGGTGGGGGACGTATTCGCCGGGTTTTTCGCCGCAGAGGCGCGGCGTCGGAAAGACCTTTGTGGGATTGGAGAGCTGCAACGGGTCGAACGCGCAGCGGACTCTTTGCATGGTGGCCAGGTCGGGTTCGGCGAACATTTTGGACATGGCGTATTTTTTGTCCTGGCCTACGCCGTGTTCGCCGGTGATGGAGCCGCCGGCGGCGATGCAGAGGTCGAGGATTTTGGCGGAGAGGGATTCGGCGGCGTGTTGCTGGCCGGGGATGCGTGCGTCGTAGAGGACGAGGGGGTGGAGATTGCCGTCACCGGCGTGGAAGACGTTGGCGACGCGGATGCCTGCTGCGGCGCTTAGGCGCGCGATTTCGCTCATGACTTGCGGGAGCGCGGTGCGCGGAATAACACCATCTTGAACAATATAATTTGGCGAGATGCGGCCCATGGCGGCGAAGGCGGCTTTGCGGCCTTTCCAGACGAGGGCGCGCTCAGCGTCGGATTGGGCGACGCGAATTTCGGAAGCGGCGTGGGCGCGGCAGATTTCGTTGACGTGAGCCATGAGGGATGCGACTTCGGCGATGGGGCCGTCGAGTTCGACGAGGAGAAGCGCGCCGCACATCGGATAGTTGGCGTGGACGGCGGCTTCGGCGGCTTGGATGGCAAGCGTGTCCATCATCTCGATGGCGGCGGGGAGCATGCCTGCTGCGATGATGCTGCTGACGGCGGCTCCGGCTTCATTGGTATCCGGGAAAGCGGCGAGGAGGGTTTGCACGCACTCGGGGCGTTTTACGATGCGGAGAATCATTTTGGTGGCGATGCCGAGAGTGCCTTCGGAGCCGACGAAAACGCCGAGGAGATCGTAGCCGGGGGCGTCGAGAGTTTTGCCGCCGAGGTGGACGAGGGTGCCGTCGGGGAGAACCACTTCAAGGCCGAGGACGTGCGTGGTGGTGAAGCCGTATTTGAGGCAGTGGGCGCCGCCGGAATTTTCGGCGACGTTGCCGCCGATGCTGCAGATGGATTGCGAGGAGGGATCCGGGGCGTAGAAATAGCCCTGCGGCGCGACGCGGGCGGTGACGTCGAGATTGATGACGCCGGGCTCGACGACGACGCGGGCGTTGGGGAGATCGACTTCGAGGATGCGGTTCATGCGCGCGAGGCTGATGACGATGCCGTTTTCGACGGGGAGTGCGCCGCCGCTCAGGCCCGTGCCGGAGCCGCGGGCTACGAAGGGAATTTTTTCGCGGTGGCAGAGGCGAAGGATGGCTTGGACTTCCACGGTGGAGGAGGGAAGAAGGACAGCTTGGGGCATGGTGCGGAAATTGGTTAGGGCGTCGGAGTCGTAGGTGTGGAGTTCTTCGGGGGAAGTGATGACGGCGCGGGGACCGGTGATGGCGCGGAGTTCGGTGAGGAGGGAGGCGTTCATCTTTGGCTGGGGGAAGGATACTACGGCGGGGGAAGTATGGGGAGTTAAGAGCATGAATTGGCCTCAGTGGTTCAATGAATTTTTCACCACCGTTCCGCCTTTCATTACGAACTTTACTTGCTGCAACACGGCGATGTCGGTGAGCGGGTCGCCGTCCACGGCGATTAGGTCGGCGTATTTGCCTGGTTCGAGGGAGCCGACGCGGTCCTGCCAGCTCATCAACTCGGCGGCGTTGAGGGTTGCGGCGCGAATTGCTTCCAGAGGCGGCATGCCGCGCTTTGTCAGTGCAACCAATTCGTCGGCGTTTTTCCCTTGGTTTGTGGCGCCGCTTGCGTCGAAGCCGGAGGCAATTTTCACGCCCAGGTCCCTGGCCTGTTGCACGGCTTGCTGGATACTTTGCAGGAATGAATCCCACTCAGCGCGAGCTTCTGGACTCATCGGTTCGTTCTTTCTGCGTTCGAAACTCGCATCGATCACGCCGACGGTGGGGACAAGGAAAATTCCTTTGGCTTTCATCATCCCGAGGGCTTCGCGATCAGCGCGATGGCCGTGCTCGATGGAATCGACTCCGGCCGTCACGGCATTTCTGATTCCTTCCGCGGTCGTCGCGTGCGCAGCAACTTTGAGGCCTTGTTTGTGAGCTTCTTCCACGATGACGCGAATCTCATCCACCGTGAGCGTTGGGTGCATCCAGTCGGCATAAACTTTAATGAGGTCGGCACCATACTGAATTTGCTCGCGGACTGCGCGTCTGGCTTCTTCGACGCCGCTCACCATTTGCGCGCCGGTAGGAAAATTCATGAGGTCGGGAGAGATTCCGAATGGGTTGTACTGGCCAACCGCAGCGATGGCGCGCGTGGCCACTTGCATCCTAGGGCCCTCAACCAGGCCTTGTTGGATGGCATCGCGGAGGGCAACGTCGGCGTAACCCGAGCCTTCATTTTCGACATCGCGCACGGTGGTAAAGCCCGCATATAGCGTGACGCGGGCGTCGGCTGCGCCCTCAAGAGCGCGGAAGGCTTGCGATTTTGTGGCGAGACCCAGCAAATAACCGTCCGGGCCGCTGGCGAAGCGGGCCATTAAGTGGGTGTGGCAGTCGATCAGGCCGGGCAGAACAGTAACGTGGCTGAGGTCGATCATTTTGGCGTCGCGAGGCGCGTGCGCTTGCACCTCTGCAAGGCGGCCAACTTCCTTGATGTGGTCGCCTTCGATCCAGATTGCGGCGTTCTCGATGTAAGTGCCTTTGCGAACGTCGAGTAGCTTGCCGGCCTTCACAAGGACCGACGGTGCAGGAGCTGAGGGTGCGGGTTGCGATTGTGAAAAGGCAAACGAGGGGAGAAGTCCAAGGGCCAGAGTGATTGCGAAGACTGGCGTTTTCATGGTCCCTGATTATCATAGCCCCGACCTGCGCACAAGGAGATGGAGTTGGACTTCTGCGGTCGAGAAGGGGAGCAGGACGGCTAGCGGCATGGTGCGGAAATTAGTTAGGGCGTCGGAGTCGTAGGTGTGGAGTTCTTCGGGGGAGGTCATTACGGCGCGAGGGCCGGCGATGGCGCGGAGTTCGGTGAGGAGAGAGGCGTTCATGTTCGGATGGGGGAAGGATGGGCAGGTAGGAGCGATGAGTCGCTCGCGTTTTTGTAGCCTGCTGGGACCCACGCGATTCGAGAACCGGCGTAAGTGCGTGCCCGTCGTGGAGGGGTAGCCAGGAAAAGGGGACAGACGAGACGTTCCCCTTTTTTGGAGCCACGAATCGTGGCTAGTCAAACAGATTTGAAGGTATCGGAAAACGTCCCGTCCGTCCCCGGTTTTCCCGTCCCCGATTTTCCATATGCGAGTGCGCACGAATGGCGCCATCAGTTAGCCGGGTTCGGGACATTGAGCCGTGAATGGCGAACGAAGAGCATGTGGCGATTTCTGAGAAGGGCGATTCAATCGGTGTGCTAAGCGGTGCCTAGTTTGGCTCCCAGCAGGGCGGCGAGGCGCGTTTCGAGGGTTTGGGCATCAGAGCCGGCATCGGCGATGGACTCGAGCTGGATTTTGCCGCTTGCAACGAGCTTCTCCGTCTGGCGAATCATGCGAGGCGGAATTGTGTCAAAGACGAGCAGGATAAGCTTTGGGACTTCGAGCTTTCCGGCAATAAACGAGTCGATTTCTTTAAATGCGTGTTTGCCAAACTTCGTCTTGATATCGATTCCTACTGGCGAGTCATTGGGAAGGTGGACGAGAAAGTCCACATCGCGGCCGCGCTCGACTCGTATGCCAGCTGTTTCCTGGAGATTACTCAGGGCGTTGAAGACGCGCTCCTGCAGCTCGTATTCGCGCAAAACGGTTTTGGAAACATCGGCTTTTGACGGAATCTCAATGTACCGCGTTCGTCCCTCTGGAAGTTCTACGACGTACTCGCGTTGCTTAGGACCGGGGGTTTTTTGAAGCAGCAAGCGGACGGCAAGCGCGGCGGCCGGCAGGATCACGGCAATGACAATCTGGCTGAAAAAATCGCTCATAGTTTTTCTTTCATCCCGGTGAAAACCAAGCTGATGAAATAGACCAGCACTCCGAGGACGATATGCAGCGGTACGTTCCATGAGCCGACAGCGACGACCCGGTCGGAAAGCTCCAATGAAACGTAACAGGTGGCCAACCAAGCGAACAGAAAAAGTAATATGAAAACATGCACGATGGGAATGAAGTCTTCGTCCCAGACGGATCGGGTCCTCGCAAGCTTTCCGACGTCAACCGCGGAGTATTCCCATTTCGGTTTGATCAGCGGCACGAGGAAGGATATTCCGGCAGCGGCGAGAGTCGGGCCCATGAACTCCCAGGCGTTGACGCCTACAACTCGTCTGAGGCCCCATTCAAACAGGACGAGGATCGCTGGAAAGGAAAGTTCCCAGATCGTAGTTCCTAACTTACCGGATTCCTGCGATGCCGCCATCGTGCTTTTCTCAACCTGGCCGTGCTTGCTTCGGGCGTGTTTCGATTCGCAGTAGTTTAGTTGATGATGAATTGGGGCTGCAACTGGGGCTTGGCGTGTCGTCGTAACGAGGAAAGACAAGCAGATGCCGGGCTGAAGCGTGGCCTTACATGAAGAGGGCACGATGCCTTCGAGGCTCAGGCCAAGGAATCGTGCCCCTACTAAGATGGATAGGAAGCCGCGTTGGCGTTAGTGGATGAAACTTAGGCCGTTGGGGATTAAGTGGGGGAAGACGTAGGCGTACAACATCACTATGACGCCTACTATGCTGGCCAGAGCAACCGAGTGCCAGAAGACGAAGCGGAAGATGGAGCCTTCCTGGCCTACCTGGTTAGTGGCGGCGGTGGCGATGCAGATGGATTGGGCGTCGATCATTTTGCCCATGACGCCGCCGGCGCTGTTGGTGGCGCACATGAGAATGGGGCTGAGGTTGAGCTGCTGGGCGGTGATTTTTTGCAGGCCGCCGAAAAGGACGTTGGAGGAAGTGTCGCTGCCGGTGAGAGCGACTCCTAGCCACCCGATGAAGGCGCCGAAGAAGGGGAAGAACCAGCCGGTGCGCGTGAAGGCGAGGCCGAGGACGGCGTCCATCCCGGAGTAGCGCGTGACATAGCCCAGGCCGAGCATGCATGTCATGGCGATGATGGCGAAGCGCAGGCGGAAGAGAGTGCCGCCGAAGATTTTTAGGATTTTGCCGGGGCTGAGGCCGAGGATCAGACCGGAGACTAGAGCGGCAAGGAAGCAGGCGGTGCCTGTGGCGGTGAGCCAGTTGAAGTCGAAACGTGCGGCTTCGGCGGCGGGTTTCACTACTACGGGAGTGGTGCGGAAGACTTTGTTGTGGAGCCCGGGCCAGTCCCATCCAGCTGGGCCGGGACGGTTTTTTCCATCGGGCATTTTAACGGTGAAGGCGGGAGTGGTGGCTTTGTTCATGGCGAGTTTGATGCCCGGCAATCCCCACGCTAGGACGAGCACCGAGAGAATCGCGAAGGGTAGCCATGCCTTGGCGATTTGGCCGGCTGAGTAACGAGTTCCGGCGAGGGAACGTTGACGGATTTTCCATTCGTCGCCCATGGTGTCGGTGACGGAGGTCTGCGTTGCGGCGTCGCCTTTGGCGGCGTCGGCGTCGCGCTCTTCGGGGAAGCGCCAGATGCGCTTGGGCTTCCAGAAGCGGAGAAAGATCATGGTAGCGATAAGGGAGACGACACCGGAGGCGATGTCCACGAGATTGCTGTCCATATAGTTGGACCAAAAGAATTGGGTGCCGGCGAAGGAGACGCCGACGACGAGGATGGCGGGAAGGACTTCGACAGTTTCTGACCAACTGACCATCGCGCGGACCAGCCAGAAGGGCACGATTACGGCGGTGATCGGTAGGATGCGGCCGATCATGGCGCTGAGATCGCTTTCGTTGAGGGCGGTGACAGAAGCGAGCGCGTGAATGGGAGTGCCGATAGCGCCAAAGGCGACGGGCGCGGTATTGGCGATGAGGTTGAGCGCGGCGGCGTGAAAGGGTTTGAAGCCGAGGCCGATCATGAATGCGCCAGCGATGGCTACCGGTGCGCCGAATCCGGCGCAGCCTTCGATGAAGGCGCCGAAGCAGAAAGCGACGAGGAGAAGTTGGAGTCGGCGGTCGGGGGTGATGGCGGCGACGGACTGCTTCATGATTTCGAACTGGCCGGTTTCGACGGAGATGTCATAGAGAAAGACGGCGGCGATGACAATCCAAACGATTTTTAAGAGGCCGTAGGCGGAACCGTAGAGAAAGCTGCTTGCGGCCATCTGTGCGGGCATGTGGAAGACGAGGATAGCGCAAAGGATGGCAGTGGCGGCGCCGGCAACGGCGCACAGATGGGCGCGGACTTTGAAACCGGCGAGCAGACCAAGAAGGACTACGACGGGCAGAGCGGCGACGAGTGTGGAGAGCCACCAGTGGCCCAAGGGATCGTAGATTTGATTCCAAGTCACAATTGGGCCTCCAGAACGAAATAATGTTCCAAATTAATAGTCATGAACTCCGCCAACGCTTTGCGGGAGGCTTGCCGATAATCGCCGAGTGCCGCCCGGACTGGAAAGCGAGCTTTTCGGATGTTGAGTTACGCCGTTGACGCAATATTGTCAAGAGATAAGTCGGAATCGGCGGCGCGACGTATGTGAACAAATTTTCACAAAAGGTTGGGTTCAATAAAAATGGAGACTCAGAGGGGCAGAAGCACAATCGGCGTAGAACCAGCGCGGAGGCAAGCTTCATGGACCAGGCCTCCGGCGGGAACTATACTCACTGCATGAGTTCGGATACTGAGTTGCTCTCGGCGCTGCGGAAATATTGGGGTTACGACGCGTTCCGCCCTTTGCAGGAAAATATTGTGAAGAGCCTGCTGGGCGGGAGGGATACATGCGTGGTGATGCCTACCGGTGGCGGGAAATCGCTTTGTTATCAGTTGCCAGGCGGCGATTTTGCAGGAAAAAACGGTGATCGTGGTGTCGCCGCTGATTGCGTTGATGCAGGACCAGGTGGCGCAGCTTACACAGATGGGAATTCCGTCGGCACTTTTGAATAGCACGCTGGCTGGGGACGAGCAGTCGCGCGTGCAACGCAAGGCGATCGAGGGGGCGTACCGACTTTTGTACCTTTCGCCGGAACGGCTGGCGCGGGAAGACACGGTTGCGTGGCTGAAGCGCGTGCCGGTTTCTTTTTTTGCGATTGATGAAGCGCATTGCATTTCGGAGTGGGGACACGAGTTCCGGCCGGAATACCGGCAGCTGAGTTCGCTGCGAAAGCATTTTGCGAAGTTGCCGATAGCGGCGTTTACGGCGAGCGCTACGCGGCAGGTGCGGCACGACATCATCGCGCAACTCGCGCTGCGCACGCCCGATAAATATATCGCGAGCTTTCACCGGCCGAATTTGCAATACATCGTGAAGGAATGCGCGGGAAAGACACAGGATGAGCTGTTGATTCGGGCGATGCGAAGGTATGCGGACAACAATGTGATTGTGTATGCGCCGACAATTGCGCGGGTCGAGGAGACGGTGGATTTTTTGGCGGAGCAGGGAATTGCGGCGATTGGTTATCACGGGAAGATGGATAGCGATACGCGGAGGCAGAATCAAGAGCGCTGGATGTCGGACGAAGTGCGCGTGCTGGTGGGGACGGTCGCGTTTGGATTGGGGATCAACAAGGCGGCAGTGCGCGCGGTAATTCATCTCTCTTTGCCCAAATCGATTGAACAGTATTACCAGGAAGCGGGGCGAGCCGGGCGAGATGGTGAGCCCGCAGATTGCATTTTGCTGTGGCAGAAGCGCGACGTCGGATTGCTGACGTATTTCGTGCAGCAGTTGAGCGACGAAGAGGAGAAACGACGCGCTTGGCAGCGGTATCACGAGATTCGCGATTTCGTGGAAGGGCAGACCTGCCGGCATCATCAGATTTGCTCGCATTTTGGCGAGCATAGGAAATGGAACTCTTGCGGAGCCTGCGATGTGTGCGTCGGGGAGCCAGAGTGGCTGGCGGCAGCTGCGCCTGCGAAAAAGACGACGAAGCGAAAGGCTGCTGCGGCCGCGGCCGGCGCGACCAGAACTACTTCTTCTCTGGTGAGCGGAACACGACGAGAGCCTACGCGAATCCCATTGGGAGATCCGCGAGCGAGTAGCGCTGCTGCCGGAATCGACCCAGAGCTTCGCGAATTCCTCCGTGAGTGGCGGCGGAGAATCGCAAAAGAACGCGGCACCGCGGCGTTCATCGTGATGCATGACACTTCGCTGGACGAGCTTTGCCGAATGCGGCCGCGTTCGCTTAGCGAACTTCGGGGAGTTTCGGGATTTGGTGATAAGAAAACCGAGATGTACGGGCAGGGAATTCTGGAGGCGCTGGCGGAGTTTGAGCGAGGCGCACGGGCGGCGATGGTGGAAGAGAAAAAGCCGAAGCCTGTGGAAGAGACGAAGCAGCTATTGACGGAGGGTCGGACGCTGGAAGAGATTGCGCAGACGCGCGGGCGGCAATTTTCGAGCGTGGTCAATCTGATTGTTGGGCTGATGGAGCGCGGAGAAGTGGAATTCCAGTCGAGCTGGGTGGAGGCAGGTAAGCAAGCGCAAATCGAAAAGGCTTGTGCGTCGCTTGGATTTGAGCGGATCAAGCCGTTGAAGGAGGCTTTGCCGCCAGAAATTACGTATGAAGAGATTCGGCTTGTGGCGGCGCACCTGCGGTTGGAGCAACAGGCGCAAACCGAAGGGCAGAGCGCTGCGGGAAGCAAAGCGTGAACGCGACGGAAGATTAGCGCGGCTTGGGGACTACTCGGCTGTGTAGGTGATTTCGAGCCGATGAATGAGGAAGCAGGATAGAACGAGAATTGCGACGGTGAGGCAGAGCAAACCGAAGACGGCGATGAAGGGAGAGACAGGCTCGGCGACGATTGTGAAAATCGCCATAGGGCCATCGATCGGTAGTTTGACGGGGCAGAGCTGTTTCAGATAGAAAGCGACGCTGAGGTGTTGTGCCCAGGAAGGAAAGATGGGAGTGATGGTTTCCCAGCCCATCAGCATAACTCCTGGAATGATCGGATTCTTGAAGAGCAGGCTGAGAGCGAGAAAGACGGCGCCGTAGCCAAGACAGGTGAGTGCCGTTACCAGGAGGTAGGAGCCCAATTGGCTGAGGCCGGGGCCATCAAATACATAAGCTCTGCCTTCGGCACCAAAGCGCGCATAGATGAGGCAGAAGCAAGCAAACACGGCTGCCTCGAAGAGCGCGATGGAAATAATCGCGCCCGCGAGAAATTTTCCAACCACCAGGACTTCTTTTCTTACCGGAACCAAGAATTGGTAATGGAGAGTGCGTTGGACCATTTCGCCGCGGAAGAGCCACGTGAAAATCCCCATGCAGGCGAAGAAGATGCCCAGGCGGAAATAATAGACCTGAATAATTCCGGCGAGGACTAACGTATCCTCTTCGATGGGGGAGGACTCGGTATGGTACCTGCTGAAGATGACATGGGCAGCAAGGAATAGCACCGGTATCCAAGCGAGCAGATGAACCCCAATTCTCCTGCGAGTAAAGAGATTGCGGCGAACTTCGTTCCGAACTAGGACGGAGATCTGACTGGCATAGAGGCGCCACGGTTGTTCCTTGAGAGTGCTTTGGGCGCGGGCTACCGATTGCTGGAGGCTCATGTCGGGCTGCCATCCGATCCGATGAGATATTGATAGATGGAATTTACGTCGTCGTCGGCGGGGGCGACGGCATCGACTTCGAGCAAGCCGCTGGAGACGATTTTGTTGAGCAGGAGAGAGAACTGCTCGGCATCGCGCGTACGCACAAGGACGCTTTGGCCATCATTCAAAATTTTGGCTTCGACTACATGATCGAGTTCGAAAGCGGCGGACGCTAGCTTCGCGGGATTCGAGCAGCGGACTAGGATCTGCATGGGATGATCGCGGACTTCGCGACGAACTTCTTTGATTTGGCCCTCGGCAACGACGTAGCCGCTGCTCATCAGCACGACGCGATCGGAGATGCGATCGACTTCCTCCAAAATGTGGCTGGAGATAATGACGTGCATTCCTTGCTTGGCGATGGCTTCGAAGAGCGCGATCGATTCGGCGCGAGCCATGGGATCGAGTCCGTTGAGCGGTTCGTCGAGAACGAGCACGGACGGATGATGTGCGATGGCTTGAGCGAGGCGAATGCGCTGGCGCATTCCTTTGCTGTAGCCGGCTACTTTACGGCGGGCGACTTGTGCCATGCCGGCGCGCTCGAGAGCTTCGTTGGTCAGCTTAGTGGCTTGGTCGTGGCCAAAACCGTGGAGACGCAGCGGCCAATAAATAAAATCGTAGCCGTTGGTGGCAGGAGGAAAGGAGTCGAATTGAGTGCAGTATCCGACCTGGCGAAAGAATTCGATGGGTTGCTGGGGCGTGAGACCGAGGACGAAAATCGCGCCGTGAGACGGCTTGATCAGGCCAGTGAGCAAGTTCATCAGCGTGGTCTTGCCGGAACCATTCGGGCCGACCAGGCTCGTGATTCCCGGATCGAGAGAGAAATTCACTTTGTTGACGCCGAGAACTTCTCCGTAAAACTTGGAGACGTTTTCGAAGACGATTTGGCGGGTGTCTGGCGTCATCCGCGCACCGTTTCGCGGGCGCGCAAGCGCGCATTGAGAATGAAGAGCGGAAGCAGGCAGACAAAAATCAGGGAGCCCCAGGCCGCCGCAACCGGAATTTCGTTCCATCCCCGGCTGGCCAGCCGCCCAGATGAGTCCTCGCGAAATCCATGAGTCACGAATCAACTGGAACATATAAGAGAAATTCAGCAGTCGGCCCCAGATGGTCCCCATGATGGCGTTGAACATCTCCCCAAGGCCCATAGGGACGAAAAATAAGATGAAGATTACGCCGGTAGCGACGATTCGGAGCTTAACCCACGCCGATACGGCTAACGAAATGAGCGAAAGCATCAGGATCCAAATCGCAGAGCACAACACTATGGGAACAACCATCCACAGATGCGACCAGATCCAGCCGTTCCTCGCCAGCCCAGACTGGAGGCTGAATAAGAGCAGGCAGGGAATCCAAGTGACAGCGGAAAGAAGCAAGCCGAGGACGGCGAGTTTTCCAAGAACATAATCGGCCCGGCTGAAGGGGCGGCTCAGAAAAAGCGGAAGCGCGCCATTGGTCAGATCGCCGCTGATCAGGACGGGGCCAACCCAGCAATTCAAAAGAAAAGCTGCCCAAGCCTGCCCGCTCAGGACGATGACGAAGTATTCGCTTTCCACCTTGAAAAAATCCATATCGGGGCGCATCTGCATCAGCAGCTGCAGAGTCTTGTTATTGGCGACGAAAATGAACCCTGCGGAGAACAGGCAGGGAATGATGCAAAGGATCAAGAGAAGAACGAAAAAGCGGGATTTAAGGAGGTCAGCGAAGGCAAAGCGCGTGAGGACGAAAAATCGCGACCATGTGGGCGTGAGCGAACCGGTGAAGGGATTGTATCGGCGCTTATAGACGGCCATCCGGCACTCCCGTCTGTTCCATGGCGTTGAGGAAAATGTCTTCGAGCGAGTCGCGGCGGTGATTCATGCGGCGAATTTGTACGCCTCGATCCGCGGCGACTTTGAAAACTTCGCGGATTTCGACGCTGTCTGGCATCACAACTTTGATGCGTCCGCTGGTGAAGACTGCTACCTCGCAGCCGAGGCTTTCGAGCGCGGTGGTGAATGTGGTTTCAGCCCCGATAGTTTCCAGCTCGAGAAACTTGCGATTGGCTTGCCGCTCTTCGACGAGATTGCAAATGGAAGCGATTTGCCCGTTACGGAGGATGAGCACTTCGTCGCAGGTTTCTTCCACGTCGCGCAGCAGATGCGAAGAGAGCAGCAGGCAGATATCGCTGGCCTCGCGGATTTCGCGAATGAGTTCGATCAGGCGTTTGCGCGCTGGCGGGTCCATGCCGTTGGTGGGCTCGTCTAGAATGAGAACTTTGGGGCCATGCGCAATCGCCTGCGCCAACTTCGCGAGTTGCTTCATGCCCAGAGAATACGTTCCCACCGGTCGATAACGCGCTTCGCCGAGGCCTACATAGACGAATGCTTCGTGCGCGCGCTCCATGGCTTGCTCAGAAGGAAGGCCAGAAATTTCCGCCATGTAACGAACAAAACGGACACCGGACATTTTTGCAATGAAAGCGTCGTTCTCGGGCATGTAACCGACTAAGGAGCGAAGCGCTTTGCCGCTGGTGTGAGAATCAAGTCCGAGTACGCGCGCGCTGCCTTTGGTCGGCGCATGGAACCCAAGCAAAGTATTTATGAGCGTGGACTTGCCGGCGCCGTTGGGCCCGAGGAGTCCGATGGCGCGGCTCTTCAAAACGCCGGTGATGCCGTGAAGTATCGTTCGGCCGCCGAGTTTAACTTCGAGCCCATTGAGCTCAATCGTGGGAGTGGTCATCTAAAAGTTTATACGGATTAGCCTATCGTGAAGTTCCATGATCGGACAAGCCCAGCAAGTGCAGCAGAGTTGGAAAAGCTGGATTCAAATCAAGCAGCTTGCCGCTGCTGGCCACTTCGATGCGATCGCTTTCTCCGTACGCGCACATCACGCTCGGTTTGGAGTCGGTGGCGAGTTGCTGAAGCATCGCCAATTGCCCGGAATTAAGCTGGGAAGCAAGTGGTTTCAGAATGGGGCTGAGATTCTGATAAATCATTCCTGAAAAATTGGCTTGGTTGTCGCTCGGAAGGAGAGCGCGGAAGGAAGCGGAGCGAGCCAGCGATGTGCCGTTCGCGTGGATTTCCAAGGCGGCGACAAGCAACGCGCGTGAGGGCGCTACGATCATATAGCCGTCGTCGAAGGTGTAGTCGTACTCGGTCGTAACGGCGGTAACTCCTGCAGATTGCGATTGGATCGTGTAGAACGTTCGGCCACCGACTTGTGTTTGATCGAGCGTTAGGCCGGGGTGATTTGATTTTTGGGCTTCGCGATTAGCAGCTTGCACCATTTTTTCGATGGCCAGCTGAAGGGCTCCCGATTGGTTGACTTCGAAAATGGCTTTCCACGAAGGCGTGGGAAGCACGGGCCCATCGAGAGCAATCGTTACCTCTCCGCCCAGCGCACTTACCAAATCGTTGCGGATATCCAGGCCGAGTTCGGCATTTGCCTCAGCCAGGCCCTTGCCGAAGTTGGGGTCCGAGGCGCCGATGGTGCTGAAAAGATCATCGAACATGAGCGCCGGTTGCTTGGCGACGAAGGAGAAAGCCGCGCCAGCATTGGCGGAAACATAGTCGAGCGAGCCCACGGGGGCAGGAGCTGCCAGCCAGGAGGCGATGCCTCGTCGCGGGCCATTAAATTCCACGGTGATGCGGTTGTCGCCATGATTGGAAGCTTCGCCGCGCGTGGCGATCAAATACTTTATGTCGTTGAAGCCGCTATTCTGGAGCGCTTTCGATTCCTGTTGCTGGGAATGCGAAGCGTTCAGAATTTGGCCGAGATTCGCGGCGACTACAGTTTCGGTACCCTGGCTGTACACATTCAGAATCCTTTGGCCGAAGTCGGTTGCAGCAAACTGGGTTGCACCGGCGTCGAGCTGTGCGCTCATCTGCTGCACGGAAGCCGCGTCGCCGCCAACAACGAGCATGTTCTGCCGGACAAGCATGATCATTCCACGCTCGCCGACCGTAAGGGAGGAGAGCGACTGTTGATCCACGACATGGAGATCGGATTTGCTTTGCGAGCTGGACAAGGTGGCAGCCAGATGATTCTGCAAGTAATCCTTGAGCCCTGGCTGTTTCACTTCTGCCAGGAGGACGGGGCCGTGATCGTTTGCGCCGGGGTTGGCCCTAAACGTAATCACGACTTCATCGCCCAAGTACTGGCTGATGGCTTGAACCTGTCCAATCAACTCCTCGGGAGTTGGATGCTGATTGGAGTTGCCGCTCTTGTTCCACCAGTCTTGCAGAACTTTGCTCTGCGAAAGTTGTTGCTGGAAGATTTGATTTGCTTGCTGGAGCGCGTCGCCAAGATTGGGGATGCCGATGTAGAGAACGGTATCCGGCGCCAGCAACGGAAGTATTTTGCTTTCGTAGCGGGGGCCGGGTGTGGGAATGGCTTCGAGTTTTTCGCGAAGCTTTCCAAATTCCGCAAGCAAAGCCAGTTCGTGATCGAGATCGTTACTCCATCCAATTTCCTGGCTGACGGGAACAAGCCCAACGCTCGACGTTGTCGCTACCTGATCGCCCGAGTGGAGGATGGACTCCGTTCCAGAATGCTTCACGTGCACTTCTCCCTCGATGACGGAGACACGCGAGCCTTTCGTGCCGGAGTTCACGGAGAAGACTGTGCCAGTGACGGCTACCGTGCAATCCGGAGCGCTGACATAGAGGTGTCCGGTGCGACGATGCGCTGCCTGGACGATGATGCTGCCCTGGTCGAGATGGATTGTGGTGTTGCGGCGGTCCGCGCTGACGGCCAATTCGGCGCGCTGATTCATTTCCACTTTGGAGCCGTCGAAGAGCTTCACCGTGGCGTGGGAATTTGCGGCCGTGCGAATGAATTCGCCCTGGGTGATTTCGTCCCCCATTTTTAGTGTGTGCTCGCCGGTTGGGCCAACGCGATACGCAAGGCCTGCGATGGAATCGATACGCGCGCGGTTGCCAGGAGGGCCGTCGATGTACCAGGTGCGGCCAGTCCAAACCAACGCAATGATTACGACCAATGAGGCCGCTGCGAAAGACAAACTACCCAAACTCCATTGGAAACCGCGCGATGCGGGTTCCATCCGCCAGCTGACGTTTGACTTGCTGTCAACGGCGCGGCCATGAGCGTAGGAGCGGCAGGAAACGCATTCTTTCAGATGGTCTTGGACGATGAGCGCGCGAGCAGCGGGCAGTTCCTGTTGATGAAAAGCCGGCAGCAGGGCACGAATATCGGAGCAACCGCGGATGGGTTGCAGTGCACTGGCGGTGGCTTCCTCGCCTAGACCCTCTTGCAGCTTCTGCCAGACGTGTTCGGCGGAGGCGGAGAGCGTCTTGGCGTCGGGCTGTTCGGCGCGGAGTTCGGAGATTGCTTGATCCAGCCGAGCGTCTTGCTTTGATCGGAAGAAATTCATGATGCACCTTTTCTAAGACCACGAAGGCTCTTCTTGAGCCGGGCGCGAGTTCGATGGAGTGTGACGGCAACCACAGCTTGCGACGTGTTCATAAGCTCCGCGATTTCGGGATTGTCCATGCCTTCGATATAGCGCAGGGTAAACATTTCGGCAGTGCGAGGGCTGAGCTTGGCAAGCTCTTGGCGAAGCCAATTTTTTATTTCCATCGAGGAATGCGCTCGTTCCGGGGAGAGACTGGGATTGAAGTGCAACTCGTCGGCTGCTTCCACTGGCACGACTTCGCGATGGCCCCTCGATCGAATGAGATCCAAAGCCGCGTTGACTGCTGACCTGTGTAAGTAGCCTTGTAAATTGGAGATGCGACTGTGGTCGACTGTGCCGCGGGCCAGCCGGAGGAAGACGGATTGTGCGACGTCTTCGGCGTCGGCCATGCTTCCGGTTACGCGGTAAGCGGCTTTCAGGACACAAGACTGGTGTGCGCGAAAGACTACCTCGAGCTCAGCGGCTGCTTGCGTCATCATGATGTTTTCTATCGCGGCAGCCAAGTATCCCTCCTCGGCCCTTCTACAACATAAGACGCGATAGCTAGAAACTTCTTAACACACAATTTGGAAGGTGCGGTACTTAGCTTGTCTAGGGAGGCGGGATTTGCACCAGTCGATTATTCGGCATGTTTCAAGCCGAGTAGGCGGTTGACCAGCCATGGGACTTCCACGGCCGCATCAAGATGCCATGCACAAGCCTGCGACCGTGGGGTGCGTTTTTAGAACGCGCTTTGGAGAAAGATTCGGAAGCGCCTGGAACGCGAGTGATGCCGCAGCTTTCGCAACGCTTTAGCTTCGATTTGGCGGATGCGTTCGCGGGTAACGGCGAACGACTGGCCCACTTGCTCGAGCGTCAGCTCATTGCCGTCTTCCAGGCCGAAGCGCATCTTGATGATTCTTTCCTCGCGCGGTGTCAACGTCTTCAGAACGGAAGCTAGATGTTCCTTCAAGTTGAGATGGATGGCGGCATCCGACGGCGAAACGACACCCTTGTCTTCGACAAAGTCTCCGAGGTGGGACTCTTCGTCTTCGCCGATGGGCGTTTCGAACGACATAGGTTGCTGAGCGATCTTTTTTGTTTTGCAGATCGCGTCAACGGAAAGATCCATGCGCCTTGCGAGTTCTTCTGTAGTTGGCTCGCGCCCAAGCTCCTGCACTAATTGCCGGCTGGTGCGGGCCTGCTTATTGATGGTCTCGATCATGTGCACGGGCACGCGGATGGTGCGCGCCTGATCGGCGATGGCGCGAGTGATGCCTTGGCGAATCCACCAGGTCGCGTAGGTGGAAAATTTGTATCCCCGCCGCCATTCGAACTTGTCGGCGCCCTTCATGAGGCCGATGTTGCCCTCTTGAATCAAGTCGAGGAACTGCATGCCACGGTTGGTATATTTTTTGGCGATGGAGACGACGAGGCGGAGGTTGGCCTCGGTCAGCTCAGTTTTCGCCTGTTCGGTTTCCGCTTCGCCAAGCCGGATGGCTGCGAGCGCGCGCTTCAGCGAATCCAAACCAACTTCGCACGATTCTTCGATGTTCTTACGTTCCGTCCGGCGTGAACGCAGTTCCTCGCGCGCTCCGCTCGCACTTTCGGAGCGGGAAGAGCTTACTCGGCGTTCCAAACGGCCAATCTCGCGATCGAGGGTATGCAGCCTCTCCGCTGTTATGCGCAGTACATCGATCAGGCGCCTTTTCTCGGCGTCGCTGAATTCGATGGAGCGGACCAGATGGGAAATCGCGATGCGCGTTCGGGCCAGCCGGCGCCGCCCGCGCAGATGCGCTACCTTCTCGGATTTTGCTGTGTTCTGCAGCTTAAGCGCTTGTTTTCGCCCCAACTGGTAGACCTTTTCGATCTGGTGGATGGTCCGCAGTGTTTGGCGCAGCTTTTCTTCGATCTTGTCGTCGGTAAGTTCTTCTTCTTGGAGATGGACGATTTTCTTGATGGAGAGAGCGCCCTTGCGAAGCTCCGCGCCAACGGCAATCAATTCTTTGGCCACGATTGGGGAGCGCGAGACGGTCTTCAGTACGCGCAACTTGCCGCGTTCCATGCGCTTGGCGAGAACGATTTCTGTCTCGCGCGTTAGAAGCGGCACCACGCCCATCTCGCGCAAGTAGGTGCTGACCGGATCGGTGCTCTTCTGTACGGAGTGCACCGGGCGTTCGATCTCGGTTTCTTCTTCGTGGATGGCGTCGTTCCGTGGGACCGAGTTCGACGCGCTGCGTGACTTCCAGCGTCGTGTGCGCGGCTCTCGCGGCGGCAACATCCTCGAAAATTTCGGTGCCATCGCGTTCAAAGGTAGAAAAGAGATTATCGATCTCTTCCGTGGTGTGTTCTTCGGCGGAAAGGACGTCGTTTACTTCCTCGTTGAGCACGTAGCCACGGCTTTTGCCGAGGCTAATGAGGTTGCCGACCAGATCGTGTTTTTCTTGAATGAGCAGAGCCAAGCGTTTTCTCCCCCGTACGGTATCGCCCGAGACTGCCGGTCCTGCCTGCACACCACAACATGGCCAAGGAAATAGACCAAGAGCATTTGTGGCAAACGAGAAGGCGGGATCCGAACTGCACTGCTGGCGGTAGATTCGCCGCGGTGACCGTCATGACAACCAAGTTCATCCCGACGCGCTCGGGTGACGGTACCTTTATTCTAGAATTTGTTCGTTCACAGTATACGCTATTTTCGGCTTCAATTTCGTGTCAATTGGGAGTCATTTTGACCCCGCGGCTAACTTCTTCTTCTGCAAGGATTTACCTCCGCCAGCACCGGGATCGAGAAGTGAGTTGGATCGATTCGATGGAGCGCGCGGGTTAAATTGCCCTTAACCGATTCGCCACAATTCTAAGGAACTTCCGTCGCGAGGATTACACAAGTATTACAGAAGCGCAGCGGCCTGCGTGCTACTTTCGGATTCATGAGCATCCTAGGCCACGACAAAACGTTTTCCCAACCCATCAATTGGACCACTTCCTTTTTCATGTTTGCATTTCATGTCGGCGCGGTCGCCGCGTTGTTCTTTTTTACGTGGAAGGCGCTGGTGCTGTCGGTTGTTCTTTGGTGGATCGCTGGCAGCCTCGGCATTGGCATGAGCTACCACCGCTTGCTCACACACCGCGGCTACAAAACGCCGAAGTGGATGGAATATTTTCTGACGGTCTGCGGGACGCTCGCCCTCGAGGGCGGACCGATCGCTTGGGTGGCCACACACCGGGTGCATCACCAGAACACGGACAAGGAAGGTGATCCGCACTCGCCGCAGGATGGCGGCTTGTGGGCGCATATGGGTTGGATCATGACGGGGCAGGCCATGCACAACAGCGTCAACGAATTGCAGGCTTATGTTCCCGATCTGCGAAAAGACAAATTTCATGTCTGGATCACCAAGTGGCACTGGGTGCCGCTCACCGTGCTCGGCATCGCATTGTTTGCAATCGGTGGCTGGCCGTTTCTCCTGTGGGGAATATTTGTGCGAACCGTGTTCGGCCTGCACTCGACGTGGCTGGTAAATTCTGCGACGCACATGTGGGGTTCGCGGCGATTTCTTACGGACGATACTTCCAAGAACAGTCTTTGGGTTGCGCTGCTTACCTTCGGCGAAGGATGGCACAACAATCATCACGCGGTTCCGCAGTCGGCGCGTCACGGGATCGTCTGGTATGAAATCGATCTGAACTGGTACGGCATCTGCGCTTTGCGAACGGTCGGGCTGGCGTGGGACGTCAAGCGCCACAAGCTTGCGCCGGCGTCGCACGGCGATGAACGGCAAGCGGTGATCAAGCCTGAGGCCGCACCGACAGTTTCTCCCCTGGTGATATCCAGCGGCGATTGATTCAACCCCCGCGATCCATTTGAGATTCGCACGTGGGATACGGGGGCCGCGAGTTGTCTTTCACGAGTTCTCGTTGCTGTCCTATCGATATGGCAATCGCTCGCCGTGGCGTAAACTAAGACGTCATGCGCATCACGCGTCGCACCAAAGCCATCGCGTTTTTCATCGCGCTCGGGGCCTGCCTCGTTGCCCTGACGATCGCACTCAATGTCAGCTGGATTATTTTTCACTGGCGGCAAGTTGTTCCGCTTGTGCTCGGCATCATTTTCTTTGGTGTGCTCATCGCGGGGCTGGTCGTCAACACCATCTTCCTCGTTCGCGAAATCCGGCGAAATGAACAGCAGGACAGTTTCCTCAACGCGGTCACGCACGAACTAAAAACTCCGATCGCTTCGATTCGTCTTTACCTGGAAACACTGGCGAGCCGGAACTTGGATGAAGCAAAACGCCGCGAGTTCTATCGCATCATGATTGACGATACCGACCGGCTGCTTGGGACCGTCGAACAGGTGCTGAAGGCCGGCGAAGTCCGCCACGCCAGCGCGCGAAAAAACTGGCAGGAAGTGCAATTTTCCTCCATCGTTCGCGAAGGGCTGGAGCTCACCCGTCTGCGTCAGAATCTTTCTCCCGAGGTGCTGAGTTTTGGTACGGCGCCGTCCGATGAAATTGTGGTCCTGGGAAACCCCGAGGAATTTCGAACGGCCGTTTTTAACCTGCTCGACAACGCCATTAAATATTCCGGAGAGAAGAAAGACATTGTAGTGGATTTGCTCACGCCCAATATCGACACGGTCTTGCTGCGCGTACACGACCGGGGCATTGGCATCCCGCACAACGAGATGAAGCGAATCTTCAAGCGCTTTTACCGGGCGTCGAATTCCAAGACGGACAAGGTGAAGGGAACTGGACTGGGTCTCTTTATCGTGCGCTCGATTGCGCGCCGCTACGGTGGTGATGCTTTTGCGGAAAGCGCCGGCGAAGGGCAGGGCAGCACGTTTACTATTCGCCTTCCCAGAGTCTACCAGGCGTGAGCCGCATCCTCATCGTCGAAGACGAAGCGCATCTGGCCGAAGGATTGCGCTTCAATCTCGAGGCAGAAGGCCACAACGTACAGATTACGGACACTGGCGAGGGCGCATTGAAGCGCTTGTTGAAGGACCACGAAAGCTTTGATGCTCTCGTGCTGGACGTAATGCTGCCTGGCAAGGATGGATTTTTAGTCGCGCACGAGTTGCGCAAAGCCCAAAACTACACACCGCTGCTGATGCTGACGGCTCGTGGCCGTCCGGAAGATGTTCTGAAGGGATTTGAATCCGGCGCGGACGACTATTTACCGAAGCCATTCGATCTCGCCATTTTGATCGCGCGTGTGGAGAGTCTATTGCGCAGGAAGAATTGGCAGAGCGCAGCCAATTCCAAATCCGCGCAAGACGCTCCGCCCGCTACAGACAAACCTTCGCAGGACATTTTTCGTTTTGACGACAAAGTTGTGGATTTTCAGAACCTGCAATTGCGCGCGGGCCAGCAAGTGATTCCGCTGACCATGATGGAATCCGACCTGCTCCGCTGCCTCATCCGTAATAGCGGGCACGCCGTCTCTCGCAAACAGCTGTTGCAGCAGGTCTGGAATCTGCACGAAGACACCGACACGCGAGCTATCGATAACTTCATCGTGCGTCTGCGTCGATATATTGAGCGGGAGCCGGGTAAGCCTCGCCACCTGCTTACGGTTCGAGGTGTAGGGTACCGATTCGTGCCAAGCCCCGGGGGCAAAAATTCTAAGTAGCCATTCGAACATCTAGCGGCCGCCCATCTTTCCTCGGAGGCTCCCGCCCTGCATGACTGACAACGCGATACCTGGGTTGGGAGATGCACGACCACGCGGAGTAGCGGTATCATGCGTCCGGAGCAAATACAAATCTCATGGCAATTGTGGCTGGAGTTGATTTTGGAACTTTGAGCGTTCGCGTATCCATCGTGGATAGCGAACGAGGATTGCTGGCGACCGCACTGGCGGAGTACTCGCTCCACCGCAAACGCGAAGATCCGGAATATGCCACGCAGTCGCATGATGATCAAATGCGCGCGTTGGCAGTGGCTACGCGGGAGGCGGTGCAGAAGGCACACATCTCTGGCGATCAGGTGGAAGCGCTGGCAATGGACACCACCGGATCTTCCGTGATTCCTGTTGGAAAAAACCTCGAGCCGCTGGATGAATACTATCTCTGGTGCGATCACCGGGCCAAAGCTGAAGCCGCTGAGATTACGGAAGCGGCGCATCGAGAAGGGCTTGCGGCCATTCATTGGTGTGGCGGAGTGTATTCGTCCGAGTGGGGTTTCTCGAAGCTGTTGCATTGGCTGCGTCACAATCCAGAAAAGCGCGCGCAATTTGTTTCTGCCTTAGAGCATTGCGACATGGCGGCCGCGACGCTCTGCGGTATCACCGATGCGCGCAGAGTGAAGCGCAGCGTTTGCGCCATGGGCCATAAGTGGATGTGGAATGCGGAGCTGGGCGGCCTGCCTTCGGAAGATTTTCTCGTGAAAGTGGATCCACTCTTTGCCGGCGTGCGGGAAAAACTTCAAGGCGAGTATGTGACTTCGGACCAGATTGCCGGAAAGCTTTCGCCGCTTTGGGCCGAAAAGATAGGGCTGAGGGCGGGCATCCCGATTCCCGTCGGGGCGTTCGACGCGCATTGGGATGCCATCGGGGCTGGTTGCCGTACCGAAGACATGGTGAATGTAGTTGGCACTTCGACTTGCATCATTGGAATTACGCCGTCGGTCAATCTGGTGCCAGGAGTTTGCGGTGTCGTGCAGGGAAGCGTGCATCCGGGGCGTACGGGAATTGAAGCAGGACTTTCCGCGGTGGGAGATATTTTCAACGCCATTGCCACTCGAGCTGGGACTGATGTCGCGACGCTAAGCCAGGGACTGGAGAAGTACAAGCCAGGGCAGACTGGTCTCTTGCGCATGACTTGGGACAACGGGGATCGAACAGTGCTGGTGAACCCGAATTTGCGAGGGATCACGCTCGGATGGAACCTGCAGACCACTGCGCAGGACGAGTTATTTGCCGCTATCGAAGGTACAGCGTTCCACACGCGAATTATTTTGGATCGCATGGCGGAGCACGGCGTGCACATCAAACGCGTGATCAACGCCGGCGGCATTCCGCAGAAGAACAACGTATTGAACCAAGTGTATACAAATGTTTTGGGACGGCCAGTTCTCGTGCCGAGCAAGAGCGTCACAAGTCTCGGTTCGGCGATATTTGCTTTTCTCGCGGCCGGGAGGTTCAAAACTGTGGAAGAAGCTCAGGATAAGATTTGTCCCGACCATGCCGTGTTTAAGCCGGAGCCTGTGGCGGAGAACATCTACAACTCTATGTACGCGCTCTATCAAAAGCTCTATTTCGCTTTTGGACAGCCGCACGATGCGAAATTCGGCGATGTTCTTCCTACGTTGATCCACATCGCCGAGAAGGCGAATCTACTTCTGTAGACGGTTGCTCTTCGGCGCGTATAATGCCCGCCGGACAGATCGAGAGACGAGTCCTGGGGGAGGCAAATATGCCAAAGCGATCGCGGTTGTCGCGCAGGGAATTTGTCGGCGCGGCCCTCTCCGCTGCCGCGGTGAGCTCCGTGCCCATTCCGATTTTTCTCGGTTCATCCGGGCAAGACAATCCAGGCGCCGCCGATCCTGCGTGGAAAGATGAAGGCGTTCTCTTTGTCGATAAATCTCCTTACGCCAAGCTGCACAACATTCCAGTACACGCGGTGACGATTACCCAAGGATTTTGGGGAGCCCGCCGCGAGACCAACGTCGATAAAAGCATTCCGTCGATGGAGAAATTGCTGGAAGCTAACGGCCGGATGAATAATTTCTTACGGCTTGTTGGCAAGAGCGATGCCGCGCAGCACGGTCCGGTCTACTCGGACTCAGACGTTTACAAGTGGACGGAGGCTGCGGGCTTCGCGCTGCAGTCCGGCGATCGCCCTGAACTGCGCGGGATGACGGACAAGATCATCAAGGAAGTCGTCGCAGTGCAAGGACCGGACGGCTATCTGAATACCTACTATGTTGGAGACCACGCGAAGGATCGTATGACACCACAAGTCCAGCGATGGGGCCACGAACTTTACAACATCGGCCACATGATTCAGGGCGCGATTGCGTATTATCGCGCGACCGGCGACCGCACGCTGCTGGATGCGGGGATTCGCTTCGTGAACGAATACCTGCTGCCGAATTTCGGTCCGGGACCTGATAAAAAACCGATTCTCTCTGGCCATCCAGAAATCGAACTGGCGCTCATTGAGCTTTACCGCACCACGGGAGACAAGCGCTACCTCGAACTGGCGGGCTACATTCTGCAAGGCGACGATCGCATCAAGCTGCCGCAGGACGGATACGTTTACCACTTCTCCGGAATTCCTTTCACGTCGCGCACGCATCTCGAGGGCCATGCGGTGCGCGCCATGTATGCCTGCTGCGGGGCTACCGACTATTACCTGGAAACCGGCGACCAAACTTACTGGAAGACGCTCAACGTGCTTTGGGAAGACCTCGTGACATCGCAGATGTACGTGACGGGTGGAGTCGGAGCGCGGAGCGAAGGCGAAGCGTTCGGAGATTCCTATGAACTGCCGAATTTCACAGCGTACGGCGAAAGTTGCGCGGCGATTGGCAACATGATGTGGAACTGGCGGATGCTGGCGGCGACAGGAGACGCCAAATTCGCCGATGTGATCGAGCGCGCGTTGTACAACGGCATCAATTCCGGCATGTCGCTGGACGGCACCATGTATTGTTATCGCAATCCGCTGGGATTCGATCCTTCCGGCGGTGACCACATTCGCAATCCGTGGTACGACACGACTTGCTGCCCTCCGAACCTGGAACGCACGTTCGCTTCCTTGCCCGGCTATTTTTATAGCACCAGCAAGGACGGACTTTACTTGCACTTGTATGACAATTCGCAGCTGGATTGGCATCTTGAGGATGGGACCGGGTTGAAGGTGGTACAGAAAACGAATTATCCGTGGGACGGTACGGTGGAGATTTCGGTTATACCGGCGAAGCCGACCGAGTTTACATTTTATCTTCGTGTGCCTGGGTGGTCCAGCGGCACGCAGGTTTCGATCAATGGCAAGCCGGTTTCGGGAGCGACTCCGGGTCAGTATCTCGCTTTGCAACGCCGCTGGTCGTCCGGCGACGTTATCAACGTGAAGTTCAGCATGAGGCCGCAGGTGATCGAAGCAAATCCGCGCGTGGTGGATGACTATGGGCGCGTGGCGGTGCAGCGTGGGCCGCTGGTTTATTGCCTTGAGCAGCTGGATCAGGCGGATGGAGTGCAGCTTTTTGATGTTTCTCTAGATGTGCGGCCGAAAGACGCGTCGGCGTTTCACGAGGAGCTTCGCCGCGATTTGCTCGGGGGAATCGTGGTCCTGAAACACACGGGAGCGGTCAACGTGAAGTCCAATTCGAATGGCTCGCTCTATCGTTCGTACACTGCTGAAGCGCCCGAGGCGCGGCAAGTGGAGTTGAGCTTTGTGCCTTATTACGCGTGGGCGAACCGTGCGGCGACGCCGATGCAAGTTTGGACGCCCGTCGTTCGGACGTAGCGAAATCTCGATAGCAGACCATGCGGAGCGCCTTCCCACCTTGATGGCTCGCGTAGAGTTCGAACACGTGGCCGACGGGCGTAATCAGGAACTAGCCTTCGTGGGCGAGATACAAGCGGTTCAAGCAGTTGATAAGCTGCGCGCAATTCGCCATAGCCACTTTTTCCGGATTTCTGTTGAAGATATCGAGCGTCATTCCGCTCAACACCGCGGCCCGCGGTGGACCGGTGGCGGTGCCCGTTAGAAGCGGTAATTAAGTTCGCTGTAGCCGAGCGCGCCGTTGGAATTGGTGGGATATATTTTCTTGATTACGTCGCCGCCGACCGCGTAGCCGAAGTACAGGGTGAACGAAACGCCGTGCTTCCACTTGTAGTCGCCGCTGATGTCATAGAGAGTCGCGAGGGAGGTGCCGCCATTCGAAGTCCTTCCGCTGAAACCGAAGGTCCATGGCTGAAACGCGCCGCCACCTGTGTACCACAAGTCATTCTTGTTGCTTAGCCAGAGCCCGTGGACGTCGCTCCGGATGGTAAGTTTTTTAGTGGGTCGCAGCATCACCTCGCCGAAGAGGTCCGTATTGTTCATGGAGTTGAAAAACGGAAAGCGGGCGTAGACGCGTGGAGTGGGGAGGATGGCGAAGAAGGTGCCATGGGTGTTGTCCGAGGGGTTTCCGTCACCGCTCGAATAGTAGTAGCCGCCGCGGAACCAGGGATGAACGCGCTCCCAAAATGTGGGCTGCCAGCCTCCTTCGATTGCGCCCGCGCCCGAGCGCTGCGTCAATTCTCCCCAACTGCCATTTTGAAGCGCACCCCAGCCGAGTAGATCAAACGTACCGGAGGAAGTCGGCGCGGCGAGGATGAAGTGACCGCCGTACGTGCCTATATTGATGCCGCCGAGGTCGGTAGCTTTGGCGGGGGCCGGGCGGTTGTCCGTTTTCACGAGAGGGCGATCGTCGTTGTAATAAATTCCGAAGACGCGCCACTCGGCGTGAGCACTTCCGATTTCCGTTTGGCGAGTGAGTGCAACATAAGTGACGGGCGTCTTGACCCAACCCCACCCGTCGACTTGAAACACACCGCGCGTCGGTATTGCGCTAAGAGCCGTGAAGGTCCACGGACCATTGGAGTAAAGGTACTGCAGCCCGTCAAAGCTGCGCTGGACATCGGAAAAGCCAAAGTTTCCCAGGAAACGTTGATTGATGCGATCTGTCTTTAGCGAGGCGAGCGTAGGATCTTTGGGCGTTACTTCGCTGCCGTCGGTGAACTCCATGCGCCCCGCTCGCAGGCTGGAGTGCTCTCCTTTAACGCGGAAAAACGCCTGCTTCGGGAAGACAAATGCGGTGTTCTGAGTGTTGTCATTCGCCGCGTAATAGGATCCGCCCAGGCCGTATTGGCCCAGGGGCGCGGGATGGACAGCGTGGTCCGGGAGACCAAGCAGAATAGGCGCCTCAAACTCGATGTTCCAGTCGTAGTGCTCGTGCTTCTGCGAAAATCCAAAGCGTATGACTGTTCCGGAGTAGCTGTACAAGTTGTTTCCGCTGGGCGGCTCAAACCAATTCCAGACTTCGTATCTTTCGCGGATGCTGCCGGAAAAGGTCACGCCACCGAGTTGGATGGGTTGCGGGTCCGGTTCCTGCGCCGCGGCTATGGTTCCGGCCAGCAGAAGCAGCAAACAAACGAGTGAGCTTTTCACGGAATCTCCAGTTCACGGGTATTCCAAGCGGCGCATTGGTGCGCTGCCTGGGGCACTTACTGGCACAAATCCTCGACGTGATAAATTTTGATTCGCCCCGTGGGTGTCCTATTCCGAGGCGGAAACGTAAATGTGTCGCCAGTGTATTCGGAAAAAATGTGTGCGCAATAATTGGAAAATACTAGTAGTGGAGTGGTCGAGTGCGGGAACCGAACGGCGATGCAAGAGCAGGAGTTCGACAGCGTAACACGGCGCCGGGAAGCGGAACGGTCGTCAAGCATAGCCACGCAATGCTTGACGGGCCGGGCCAAGTTTCTCCCGGGATTTAGGATTAAGCAGAGAAGGACCCGGATCCAGCCGGATTTACTTGAGCTTTGCCAAAATCTTTTTTTGGTTTTGCACGATGGTGTTCAAGGTGGCTTGATTCTTTAAGATGGAAGCCTGATTTTTCTTGATCGTTTCCTGATTTGACTGGATGGCGCCCTGATTTGCGAGAATCGATCTCTGGTTCTGCAAAATGCGCTTTTGGTTTGCAATTACATGATTGTCAGACATTTTAGCGTTCTCTCATTTCCGAAAAGGTCTTCGTGCGACAGGATTTAGCGAGCGGTGTGCCGCGAGCCCAGGCATTTTCATCTTTCAGCTTGATAGGGTCAATAGTGTTCTCGCAGGAGGCCAAAGCGGAGGTCCGCTGCTGGCCGGCGAGTGGGCTGGACACTAGTATGAATATACTATTGATGGCCCAACAGTCGTGTGGGAGCATCCCTCACCGGAGAAGCACTAGTCTTATAATTCCTGCTTAATCTTGAGTTTTGGAGGATAGCGGCATGGCGGTTTCCACACCTGCGATTGGCAGCGCACATTTTCAGGCCACCACCGGTTCGAGCCTGTACGACAAGCTGAACTCGAAGTGGCATGAGCGCGCTCTTCAAGTGTTTATGGTGATCGTTCTGGGGCACTGGGGTGAGCATCTTGTGCAGGCCTATCAGATCTACGTGATGGGATGGCCCCGGCCTCAGGCCAATGGCATTTTGGGTCTTTGGTATCCCTGGCTGATCAAGTCGGAAGTGCTCCATTATGGCTATGCACTGGTGATGCTGATCGGGATTTGGGTTCTGCGCAAGGGCTTTACGGGGACAGGCCGCACCTGGTGGACGGTTGCTCTGGTCATTCAATTTTGGCACCACATTGAGCACCTCCTTCTGATTACTCAAGCGACCATGCATCATAATTTCTGGGGCAAGCCCGTTCCGGTGAGCGTTCTCCAGTTGTACTTTCCGCGTGTCGAGTTGCATCTTTTCTACAACTCGGTTGTGTTTGTTCCGATGGTCATCGGCATGTACTACCACATGTTCCCGCGTAAGGGGGAGGAAGGCTTGTCCATTTGTACTTGCGAGTGGAATAAAGCAGAGAAAAGCGCGGAAGCCTGCGCAGCGTAGCAGCTCTTTCCGATTTTTCTGCGCCGCAAACTTAGGCTGCGGAGCGGAATCCGAAGTATTCAAACGACCTGAGTTCATTGGCCACGCCATCCTCCAATCCGGCAAACGTGTCTGCTGAGGCGCCACGCTTCGATCTGCTTCGCGTTCCGTTCCTCGGCGGTTTTCTGCGCTGGCGGCATTCGCGCACCATTCTGCAGATTCCATTGCTGATTGTTTCCGTCGTGATGATCCTTCACGGATTTTTTGGACCTGCACTGGCACCCAAGAATCTTGCAACTGTGCTTACGTGGATTCACTTCCGCGGGGCTCTCATTTTGGTATTGCTTTGTGCCGGCAACTTTTTTTGTCTTGCGTGTCCGTTCATGCTCGTGCGGAATGTGGCGCGGCGATTGTTTCGACCTAGATTCAATTGGCCGAGAGCATTGCGGAACAAATGGATTTCGATTGCGCTTTTCGTTGTCATCTTGTTTACGTACGAACTTTTCAGCCTGTGGTCATCTCCCTGGTGGACAGCTTCGCTTGCGGTGGCCTACTTTGTTGCGGTGCTCTTAATCGATGGACTGTTCAAGCACGCTTCCTTCTGCAAGTTCGTCTGCCCGATTGGCCAGTTTAATTTTATTGCGTCGACTCTCTCGCCGCTGGAAGTTCAGGTTCGCGATCACGGTGTTTGCGATCGCTGCGCGACGAAGGATTGCATCCGCGGTCGCCGCGAAGCCGCCCGCGAGGAGACTTCCGCAGAAAAGGAAGTAAGTACGCGCTCGGACGGAAATGCTTCTTCTTTCGTGATTCTGCAGCGCGGCTGCGAGCTCGCCCTCTTTCAGCCACGCAAAGTTGGCAACATGGATTGCACGTTTTGCCTGGACTGCGTGCACGCTTGTCCGCACGACAATATCGGCGTCACAAGCCGGCTGCCGGCCTCGGAATTGATGATCAACCCCATTCGTTCGGGTATCGGCTATTTTTCTCGCCGCAAAGATATCGCCGCGCTGGCGATCGCATTTAGTTTCGGGGCGCTTCTCAACGCGTTTGGCATGGTTAGTCCTGCGTATGCATTCGAGGGTTGGCTGGGAAAATTTCTCTCTTTTAATCACGAAGCGCCTGGATTGGGGATCATTTTCCTGGTCTTTCTCGTCGTCGAACCTGCGATCTTGCTCGGCGGAGCTTCTTGGCTCACACGCGCGTTGGGCGGCAGCAAGTTGGCGTTCCTACCGCTTGCCGTGCGCTACAGTTACGCCCTCGTTCCTCTGGGATTTGGAATGTGGCTGGCTCACTACGGTTTCCATTTCTTTACGGGAATTCTCACTATCGTGCCTGTGACCCAAGCGGCGCTCGCCAATTTGGGTGTACATTTTTTCGGCGCGCCACTTTGGACGTGGACCGGTTTGCCAACGCGCTTTGTTCAGCCGATCGAATTGGGATTCCTGTTACTGGGATTTGCTGGTTCACTTCTCGTGGTTCATCAACTGGCGGAAGAAGATTGCCCTGCTAAGCCGATGCGCGCTTTTGTTCCCTGGGCGATGGTTTGTTTGTTGGTAGGCTTGGCGTCGGTCTGGCTTATGTTTCAGCCCATGGAAATGCGCGCAATGATCATGGGCGGGTGATGGAGTGCATAGAGTTAAGGATGAATGGAACGAGTAACTATCGGGTGTTGCGCTCGCTGCTCGCTTGCTCTTTTGGCCGGATTGCTCTCCATGTTCTGCGCTCAGAATGCTACGGCGCACAACGGTCCGCCATTTCCAATCATCACCGATCAGCACGTAGGACCGTATATCATTTCTCTTTGGACTCATCCGGACCTCGGCACAGGGACGTTCTTCGTCATGGTGGATCCCATGCCAGGTGGAACCGTCCCAAAAGATTTGAAGGTTCAGATTGGAGTGCAGCCAGTTAGCGGCAGGCTCGCAGAGGTTGTCTATTCGGCGTGGCTCCAGGATTTGCGCGGACAGGTGGAATACAAGACTGAGGTTCAGTTTGACCAGCAGGAGAACTGGAAGGTCCGCCTCATTCTTGCGAGTTCGGCAGGAGGCGGCGAGGCCATCTCACAGGTCGTGCCAACTCCGGCGGGGTTTGGCCAATGGGATCTGCTGCTCTATCTTTTGCCATTCTTGGGAGTTGGTTTTTTGTGGTTTACTGCCATCACGAAGCGTCGAAGGCTGAGGAAATTGCGGGCGCAGCAGGTTTCGTGAGGTTTTGCAGTAGCGCTTTCTGCGTGAGAGACTGAAGGGCAAATTGATGTGTCATCGTTCTTGCGCGCTGCTATTAAGGGGTCATATGCAGCAAACCAGAGATAACCATGAACCTGGGGTGGTTTGCGCGACGCCTGTCTCCAGACGCATATCACGCCCTTTCCTTATGGATCGCGTCGTTTTTTTTATTTTTTGCGGTGCGTTGAGCGTGGGTTTGGGTGCATGCGGCTCCGGGAAAAAGCTGCCTCAGAAATCTTCAAAGGAATATGCGGAGGCGGTTTCCGCATTCTATATCGGACTTGGCGCGCTTCAGGTCGGCGACGATGTCCATGCGGAGAGTAAGCTTTCTGAACTTACGAGTCTTGTACCGGCAGAGCCGGCGGGCTGGGCGAATTGGGGCGTGTTGGCCCTGCGCCAGCGCAAACTGGATGTTGCTGCGCAACGGATCGAGCGTGCTCGAAGCCTCGCTCCCGACAACGACCAGATTTATCAGCTGCTTGGGCTCTTGGAGAGCAGCCGCGGAAACTCGGCGAACGCTATCGCTGATTGGCGCAAAGCCATAGAAATTAACCCGCGTAACTATCGCGCCGCCTACCAGCTTGCCGAAGAGGTCGAGCGCCAAGGTGACGCCAACAGCGACGCAGAGTACCAACGCTTAATTCAGAAGATTCTGGCGGCTCAGCCGGATAATTTAGCTGCGCAACTCGAGCTTGCCCGCGTCGCGGCCAAGACCGGAGACTCCGCGACTCTGAAATCGATGTTGGCCCAAATCAGTTCGCGTTCCGCGAATTGGCCAGCTGAGGTGAAAGCGCAGTTATCCGCGGTGCAAGTTGCGGCCGACGGCCCCAATCCGCGGGCGGCCGCGACACGCACAACTTTCTTGCGGAATACGCTCATGCGCGTTCCGGAATTCAGAGAGAGTCTCGCGGTGTTGAAGGCGCCGCCGGGCGAAGAAGCGGAACCGTTTACTCAATTCTTGCGGCTGGAGATTCCGGACTTCACTCCGGCGCCTGCGGACACTTCGGTCGCGTTTGAGCTGAAGCAGGTTCCGAATGGCGGGACTGCTCCGTGTACCTGGATTGGCGCGGTGGCGCTTGGGAGTGTAGGGGCGCCAGTTGTAGCGCTGGCGAATGGGCGGGAAGTACGCCTCGCGACTGGGGCGACTTTTCCGTTTCCAGGTGGTTCGTCGGGCATCGCGCCATTTCCTGAAGGCATCTTGCAGATCGATTTTAATTATGATTTCAAAACGGATCTGGTGCTTGCGGGTGCGGACGGCGTGCGTTTGATGCGCCAAGATGCTCCCGACAAATTCACCGACGTTACGGCAAAGACCAAGTTGCCAAGAAATGTTATACAAACGTCCTACACAGGCGCTTGGGCCGTAGACATCGAGGCCGACGGTGACCTCGATATCGTTCTAGGAAAAAAAGAAGGCCTGCCGCAAGTCCTGCGAAACAACGGCGACGACACTTTTACTGTGATTCAGCCGTTCCCCGGCATATCGGGAGTCCAGGCATTTGCTTGGGCGGATTTCGATGCAGACGGCAATGCCGACGCGGCAATTGTCGATGGCGCTGGGCATCTTCATATTTTTCACAACGAGCGGCAGGGGCAGTTCCGGGAAGTTGTGCTTCCAGCGAATTTGCCAACGGTTAAAGCGCTCGGCGTTGCGGATACTGACAACGATGGGGTATTGGATCTACTGGCCGTTGAGTCGAGCGGTGCCATCGTCAGCGTTTCGTTTAGCGATAAGAGCGGGTGGAACGTCACGCCGCTCGTACAAATTCCCAATTTCACGGCCGCGTTGACGGGCGAGGTGCGGCTGGAAGTCGCCGACCTCGACAATAACGGTGCGCTCGATCTGATACTGAGTCAGGTCGCACCGCCTGCGGGCCAAGCACCGGGAGCGCCACTGATTTGGCTTGGTGATTCAACATCGAAATTTACGCTTTTGGAGCACGCGCAGGGTCCCAGCAGGATTTTTGATATCGCGGACATGAGTGGCAACGGACGCCTCGATTTGCTCGGTTTCGATTCGAACGGTAAGCCAGTGCAAGGCGTGAATCATGGCTCGAAGAACTATCACTGGCAAGTCGTGCGTCCCCATGCGAAGCAGGCGGTTGGCGACCAGCGCATCAATCCGTTCGGTGTCGGCGGCGAAATCGAAATCAGATCGGGCCTGCTGGTTCAGAAACAACCTATTAATGGTCCACAGCTTCATTTCGGTCTTGGCAACCAGACGAGCGCCGAGGTAGTGCGCGTGGTGTGGCCAAACGGGACCGTACGCGCGGAATTCGGCGTGAAGGCCGACCAGGAAGTTGTCACGGAACAGCGGCTGAAAGCGTCCTGTCCATTTCTTTTCGCATGGAATGGCACGAAGATGGAATTCGTCAAGGACGCTGTGCCGTGGGGTTCTGCAATCGGACTGCGCATCAACACGCTGGGCTCGGCGAAAATCGCAGCAACCGGCGAGTGGTACAAAATCCGCCGCGATCAGCTTGTTCCACATGACGGTTATTACGACCTTCGCATCACCGCCGAACTCTGGGAGGTCTACTACTACGATCGCATCGCGCTGATGACTGTCGACCACCCAGTTGGCACGGAAGTCTACGTCGACGAGCGATTCGTTATTCCACCGGCGAAGCTTGGGTTCACGACTGTCGCGACTCCGCACAAGATTGCTCGCGCTATCGACGACAACGGCAAGGACGTTACGGACATCGTAAGCACGTTGGACGGTCGGGCTCTCGCCACTTTCGGCCGGGGCCAGTATCAGGGAATTACGCGCGACCATTATGTTGAGATCGATCTCGGCGACGACGCTCCAAAGAGCGGTCCACTCTATTTGATTGCTCAAGGTTCCATTCACGACACCGAGTCGTCGCTCAACGTTGCCATCACGCAAGGTAATCGCTGGCATGCCAAAGGAATGAGTGTCGAAGTTCCCGATGGACGCGGCGGATGGGTGGCGGCTCAATCGGATCTTGGATTTCCAGCCGGCCGCAAAAAGACAGTCCTTTTCAACCTGACGAATATATTCCGGCCGGGAACTCCGCGGCGCGTTCGCTTGCGAACGAATCTGGAGATCTATTGGGACTGCATCGAGTGGGCGGCCGGCGATCCCGGTTCTCAGGTGAAAACGCAGACGCTGGATGCCGAAGTCGCGGACTTGCATTACCGCGGCTACTCGACAATCGATACTCCCGATCCGGGTGCGCCCGCGCCTGAAATCCCGGACTACTATCAGATTCTGGGCTCGAAGCAACGCTGGCGCGATTTGATTGGCTATTACACGAGATACGGCGATGTGCGCGAACTTCTAAATCGCGTTGACGATCGCTACGTCATCGTCAACTCCGGTGACGAGATGTCTCTGCGTTTTGCAGAGCAACCGCCGCCACCGGCCGGCTGGCTCCGCGATTTTATTGTTGTCGGCGACGGATGGATCAAAGACGGCGACTTTAACTCGACGTTCTCGAAGACGGTATTGCCGTTGCCCTATCACGCGAAAAACGAATATGTCGAGCGGCCAGGACGGCTGGAAGACGAGTACGTCTATCGCCAGCATCCAGAGGACTGGGAGAAATATCACACGCGCTATGTGACGCCAGATGTGTTTCAAAATTCCCTCAGGAGCGCGCTGCCCAAGTGAAGCAAGGCATCGTAGCAAGAATTATTCTGGCGATCGTCTTTGCGGGCCTAGTGATTTCTCCTCTAATCATCAAGCGCTTTGCCGCGCGTAATGACGAATCGAAAACGAAACTGGATCTCCGGACCGCACTGGCGCGTCATGGCTTCTATTTGCAGGAGGTCTCGCACGCAGCGGGGGTGGATTTTGTTCATCAAGCGCCCACGCTCGATCCTCGGCTAAACCACATCATGCCGCAGGTCGCTTCGATGGGCGCCTCGGTTTCGATCGTGGATTTTGATCGTGACGGATGGCCGGACATTTATGTCACGAGCAGCAAGGAAGGCGCGAAGAACGCGCTGTATCGCAATATGCACGACGGCACGTTCAAGGACGTCGCGGAAGAAATGGGCATCGCGGACGTGAATCGCCCCGGCACAGGAGTCTCGATGGGCGGGGTGTGGGGCGACTACGACAACGACGGCTACGAAGATCTTTTGCTCATCAAGTGGGGGAAGCCGGAGTTATTTCACAATGATGCCGGCCACGGTTTTACTCGAGTGACCGATGAAGTTGGCCTGCCTCCTTGGGTTAACGCGAACACCGCGCTGTGGTTCGACTACGACGGAGACGGGCTGCTGGACTTATTTATAGGCGGCTACTATTCCGAGGATGTTGACCTATGGCACCTCGCTTCGACGAAGATGATGCCGGATAGTTTCGAATATGCAAAAAACGGCGGCCGCAAATATCTCTTTCACAATCTCGGAAACGGCAAGTTCGAAGAAGTCAGCGAAAAATTAGGCATAAAAAGCCGCCGCTGGGCTTTGGCCTCTGCCGCAGCGGATCTCCGTGGCACTGGCCACCCCGACCTCTTCGTCGCGAATGACTACGGAGTTTCCGAACTCTATTTCAACGACGGGAAACGCTTTCATGAAGTTGGCGAACAAACAGGGGTCGGATTCGCTCCGAAAAGCGGAATGAACGCGAGCTTTGGCGACATCCTCAACCAGGGCCGCTACGCAGTCTATGTGTCGAACATTTCCGAAGAGGGCGTGCTCATTCAGGGAAATAATTTGTGGATGCCGAAGGAAAACACCGCCGGCGACAAGTTGCAATTTGAAAATCTGGCGCGCGATTTTGGCGTGGAAATCGGCGGCTGGAGCTTCGGCGCGCAATTCGGCGATTTAAATAATGATGGTACGCTCGATTTGTATCTGACAAATGGTTACGTCTCACTCGATCACAATCGAAGCTACTGGTACGATTTTTCGAAGATCGCAGGCGGACATAGCGCCATCATCAACGACGCGAAAAATTGGCCGGCGATGGAAGGGCGAAGTTTGTCCGGCTATCAAACCAAGCATGTCTGGCTAAACGATGGTAGCGGAAAATTTGTCGATGTAGCCCAGGCGGTTGGTGTTTCGGACACCTATGACGGACGCGCGGTGGCCTTCGCGGATTTATGGAACCAAGGCGTGCTCGATGTGATTGTGGCCAACGAGCGAGGGCCCTTGCTCATTTACAAAAACACAGTGATTCCCGAAAACAAGTGGGTCGAGTTTGAACTTGAGGGGACCAAGAGCAATCGCAGCGCCATTGGCGCGCAGGTCACAGTGTTCTGGAACGGCCAGCAGCAGGTGCAAGAGGTTTCTGGCGGCAGTGGGTTCGCCGCGCAAAACCAACGCCGATTGCATTTTGGCCTGGGCAAGTTCCCGCAGATTCAAAAGGCCGTGATTCGCTGGCCCTCCGGCAAAATCCAGACCATCGACAGCCCGGCTCCCAACGAAAATCACGTGATCAAGGAACCTTCATGAGCCAACAGAGCATTGCGATGGCTCCGCAACCGGTTCAACCCTTCCAGTGGAAACGCTTTTTCAGCATGGAGAACCGCTATCTCGCACCGATGTTCATCACCTGCATTCTTGTCGTAGGCCAGATATCGTTCGGCATGTTGGAGAGCTACAAGAAAACCGGGCTGGCTATCGTAGCGAGCCTGCTTACGGAGCTGATTCTTGGCCGGATATTTGTGGGCAAGTGGCCCATCCTCGCCAGCGCCTACATCAGCGGAATAAGCGTCGGCATACTCGTCCGGTCTCCGGCGTACTGGCCATACGCTGTTTGTGCAATCGTCTCAATCATGTCGAAGTACGTTCTTCGCGTGAAGGGCCGCCACATCTGGAATCCCTCGAACTTCAGCATTTCGGTTTTACTTTTTTTGGCGCCCGAAACCGTGGCGGCTCTGAGCATTCAGTGGGGGAATTATTTGCTGCCGATGCTGGTGATCTGGATTCTTGGCTCGATCATCATCGCGCGGCTGCATCGTTTCCACATCACCGGAACCTACGTCGCTTGCTTTATCGTTTTTGCTTTCCTGCGCAGCTACATCACCGGCAGCCCCTGGCAGTCGGAAATAGCTCCGCTGACTGGTCCCATGTATCAGCTCTTCATTTTTTTCATGATTACCGACCCGAAGACGACGGTCAGGTCGAAGTTCTGGCAATGCGTTGTTGTAGCGGTGGTCGCGCTTGTCGAGCTGATTCTTCGTTTGTCGCACGTGGTCTATGCCCCCTTCTACGCTCTGTTTCTTGTCGGGCCCGCGGCGCTGCTTATCGAAATGTGGTTCGATTCCCGGCGAACCGTCCCTGCTCGAGTGGCTGCATGAAGCGGCAATCCCTAATTAGAGAGTTTTTCGGAGTGAAGCTGCAACGAAACATGCTCCTCTTACTCGCAGCGTCATCTCTCGCTTTCGGCTGCAAGCCTAAGCCAACGGCTGAAGCTGAACCGAGTTCGCCAGCGATATCTCCTCCGCCAACGGTCGCGGCTTCACCTTCGCCGGTTCAACCTCCGGCGCAAGCTATTCCGAAAATGAGTGCCGAACCTACGAGGCCTTCTGGTCCGATCGAATTCGTAGACGTCACTGCGCAAGCAGGCATTCACTTCAAACACGACAGCGGAGCCTTCGGCAAAAAATACTTGCCGGAAACAATGGGGAGCGGTGTCTGTTTCATCGATTACGACAATGATGGCTGGCAGGATATTTTTCTGGTGAATTCGATGGACTGGCCGGAGCACAAGACCGGCAAGTCGTTTCCCGCGTTGTACCACAACAATCACGATGGAACGTTTACGGATGTGACGCGAGAAGCCGGCCTGGCTATCGAAACATACGGTCAGGGCTGCGCCGTTGGCGACTACGACAACGATGGCTATGAGGACCTTTATCTGACGACAGTCGGATCCAACCACCTCTTCCACAATCTCGGCAACGGCAAGTTCGCTGATGTCACAGCGAAAGCCGGCGTCGCCAGTCCCGGGTTTTCCGCGAGCGCGGTGTGGTTCGACTATGACAACGACGGCAAGCTCGATCTTTTCGTTACGCACTACATCGATTGGTCCATCGAGAAGGACCAATACTGCACGCTCGACAACAAAAACAAATCGTACTGCACGCCACAAACTTACAAGGGCGAGAGTTCTCGCCTCTATCACAACAAAGGGAACGGAGTCTTCGAAGACGTCACAAAACAAGCCGGCCTGCTTGATCCCAAAAGCAAAGCGCTTGGCGTCGCGCTACTCGATTACGATAATGACGGCTGGATGGATCTCTTCGTCTCGAATGACACCGAGCCCAACAAGCTTTACCACAACAATCACGATGGCACTTTCACCGACGTTGGCGTGACCGTCGGTGTTGCCTTCAGCGACTCCGGCAGAGTGCGCGCCGGCATGGGCGCGGACGCGGCTGACTTCGACGGCTCCGGCTTTCCCAGCCTGGTGATCGGCAATTTTACGAACGAAAGTATGTCGCTCTACAAAAACGACGGCTCCGGCTTGTTCACCGACGAATCGCCGCGATCCGGCATTTCACAGATGACCACCCAGTCGCTCACCTTCGGCTGTTTCTTCATGGACTACGACCTGGACGGACTTCTCGACATCTTTGCTGCGAACGGCCACGTCTCCGACGACATCGCCGTTGTTCAACCAACGTTGAAGTACGCCCAGCCCGCCGGAGTCTATCGGAACATTGGAAATCGGAAGTTCGAAGACGTATCGGCAAAACTTGGCCGCGCCCTCCAGAAGCCCGTCGTCGCTCGCGGTATCGCGTATGCCGATTTTGACAACGACGGTGACCTGGACCTCGTGATCACCGCCAACAATGGCTCGGCGCGGCTTCTGCGCAATGACAACGCAAATCAGAACGACGTGTTGCGCGTAAAGCTGGTAGGTACAAAATCGAATCGCGACGCCATCGGTGCAAGAGTGACGCTCACCGCGGCCACTGGCGCGGCGATGACCCGCATGGTTAAGGGCGGGTCGAGCTATCTATCGCAGAGTGAGCTGCCGCTAACCTTTGGCTTGGGGAAGCCGGGCAGCACGAAGATAGTTCGCATGCAAATTATTTGGCCCAGCGGTCGGAAGGACACGATCGCGGACATAAAGCCAAACCAGTTCGTCACCATTCAAGAGGGCAAAGGAATTGTCGCTTCCGCACCCATTCATTTCACGCCAGGACTTAACCAGACAACTTCGTCTCCGCCGCGATAAACCCGACGAACCGGCCTCCGACGTTTATCGAAGCGGCGGTTCCACCTGTATTCCTTCTATATGAGAGTCCGCAGCGGTGAGCATGTTGCCGTGGAACTCCTCGCCTCGGCCGCCCTCGTCGTCCGTCCTCCTAATACTTTCCTACTATAGCTGCGCTCAGGCGAGGATGGTACGGTTCCCGCCCAGTTGGGCCACCTGAACTGAGCGATAACCACTTTGCCCTCAAACACCGAGCCCATGCCTGACCGACCACCCGCCACAGCCTGCGATGTAACCATCATTGGCGGAGGCCTGGCAGGGAAAGCGGCCGCTCTACACCTCGCAAAGGCATGGCTGAAAGTCATCTGCATTGAGCCCGATGCATCCCCTCGCCAGCATGTCGGCGAATCCCTGGATTGGTCATCCCCCGATTTGTTGAAAGCACTCGGGTTACCCATGGACGACGTGATTGCCGCTCAGATGGGGACTTGGAAGCGACACGTGATTCTAAATTCGTCCGAGGGCGCTCCCGAAGAGTACATTCCTGCTCCGTGGCTCGGGCGGGATCCCCTCCACGTCGAGCTGCGCACGCTTCATGTGGATCGGTCCCGGTTGGACGAGGAGCTACAGAAAAAGGTGATCGATTCTGGTGTGACGCTGATTCGGGACAAGGCCGTGAGGATCGAAAGAGACGGAAAACGAATCACTTGCGTTCACACGGCGGGCGGTGAGCGATTTTCTTCACCCTGGTTCATCGACGCCTCCGGGTTCGCGTCCTGCTTACTCGCTCGCGAATTCCAGCTTCGCGCTATCAACAATGGCCCCGCAAAAGTGGCGATGTGGACTTATTTCCCGGTTCCCGACGCAATCGAGGGAACCACTCTCTACGCGCAACCCAAGCAGACCGAATACCTGGACTGGATTTGGGAGATCCCCATCAACCCAGGTGTAGTCAGCGTCGGGTACGTCACCACGGGCGCCGCGATGAAAGCGAGACGCGAGCAGGGAATTTCGGTGGAGGAAATCTTTCGCCAGCAACTGTTGAGGTTTCCCCGTTTTGAATCGCTTCTGCGAACCAGTGCTTTGAAGGCCCCAAACGTTATTTCCTTCCGATCTCGCGTTCATATCGGAGTGGCAGGGCCGAACTGGCTGATCGCGGGCGAGGCTGCATCCATGGTGGATCCCATTACCGCGAACGGAGTGACAGCCGCTTTGCGGCATGCGGCGGAGTCGTCTCACCTCATTTTGAAGTACCGCAAACGGGGCACACTACCGCTTAGCGCACGGATTTCCTACAGCAGCCGCGTCTTGCAGGTCGCCAGGTTTTTCAATAGTGGCATCGAGAATGTCGTCTATCAGCCGCCCATCAGGAATCGCATTGGCCTGAGACACTCGGGAACTCTCTACATCAGCCCCGCTTGGACGATGAACTTGCTCTACGCGCGTCTGAAACCAAATGGAATTTTCTCGACCTTTTTTCTTGGTTTGATTCTGGGATTTTTCCGAGCGAGTGGCTGGCTCTTTTACCGGCTCTGCAGACTGCTGTCGCAGCCTGCAGGAATGCCGACTAATTCTTAGTTGTCGGGAAAGGTGGCGTGTATGTATCTGCTTTCTCGCGGATCAGGTTATCCAATCCTGTTCATACACGGCATGCCCACCAGCAGCGGGCTCTGGAGCGGCATCATCGACAGGCTCTTTGACCGTTTTACTTGCCTGGCTGTCGATTTGCCCGGGCTTGGAAGATCTCCCAAAATTCCCTACCGTCCGAAACAGTTGGAGGTCCTTGCCGAACAGATCGAACAACTCCGCGTGAAACTTAAGATCGAGAAATGGCACGTTGTCGGGCATGACGCTGGCTCCGCCGTCGCCGTGCACTACGCATATCGCTTTCAAGATCGCGTGGACCGCTTGGTACTTCTTTCGCCCGCCATGTTTCCCGAGTTGAAACCATTTTACCTTTTCCGCTTCATCCGAATTCCTGTGATCGGCGAACTCCTTGCCCCCATCGTGAGCGCCATTTTCTGGAACGTCGCTATGCGTCTCGCGCTGAAGACACGACGTGCTGAGTCAGCGAAGGCGTTCAGGGATTTTCGCGCTCCCTTTTCCGGTTTAGGGGGCGCGTGGCGTTTGATGTCCGTGCTACGGTTTGGGAATCCGGCGGAACTCCTGGCTGCCGTCCCCGCGATGTTGCCGCATGTTGCGGCTCCGACTCTTATTTTCCATGGCGCTCATGACAGCGCTGTGCCAGAGCAATTCGCCCAGCGCGCTTCTGCTTTGATTCCTCAGTCGAAGGTCCTGGTGGTGGACTCTGGACACTTCATTCCTTTGAGCAATCCCGAAATCGTAGCCGGTGAACTGCGCCGCTTCTTCGACGCGGCAGTCGTAGCATGAGCGGGGGAGCTTTCGGGCGCGAGGAAATCCCGCATTCGTATACCGTGGCCCCCAGCCATTCACAGAATCCATTTGTTCCCAAGATCGCGCTTTAGTCCAGCCACGCGAAGACTGCCGACACGGATGGAACGCTACAAAGATTCACAGCCGCAAACGATTGTGTCATGGGAGTTCGGGTAAGGATTCCTGAAAGCCGCTCCCGCAACTTGCTTCCGGACATCCAGGCGCGATTAGAAGTTTGTTTCGGAGGTGTTTTCTCCCGCAGAAAAGCTTAGGCTCTAGGAGGCGGCATCGGCGGGTCCGATGCTGCCTCCCAAAGCGCAGCTTCCATTGGGGAGAACGGCTATGGCTAGTACATCTCAAGTTTTGACGCCTCTTTCACAGGAAGAACTACGGAAGATGGATGCTTACTGGCGGGCGTGCAATTACCTGTCAGCGGGAATGATCTATCTTCGCGCGAATGCCCTCCTTCGCGAACCGCTGAAGCCAGAGCACATCAAGAACCGGCTTCTCGGACACTGGGGATCTGATCCCGGCCAATCCTTCCTTTGGGTCCACCTCAATCGGCTCATCAAGAAATACGACCTGAATATCCTTTACGTGGCCGGCCCAGGCCATGGTGCGCCCGCCACGCTTGCCAACTGCTATCTCGAGGGCCATTACTCTGAGATTTATCCGGACAAGAGCGCCGACGAAGCGGGCATGCTCAAATTCTTCCGGCAGTTCTCGTTTCCGGGAGGGATAGGCTCGCACTGCACTCCGGAGACGCCGGGTTCGATTCACGAAGGCGGCGAGCTGGGCTATTCCATTTCGCACGCCTACGGGGCAGCGTTTGACAATCCAGATCTCATCGTCACCGTCGCGGTGGGCGACGGCGAGGCAGAGACTGGTCCGCTTGCGACCTCCTGGCATTCGAATAAATTCCTGAACCCGATTCGCGATGGAGCGGTCCTGCCCGTGTTGCACCTCAACGGCTACAAGATCGCAAATCCCACCATCCTCGCGCGCATCCCACATGAAGAATTGGAAGCGCTGCTCATCGGTTACGGCCACAAGCCATATTTCGTCGAAGGCAATGACCCGGTCACGATGCATCAGAAAATGGCTTCCACTCTGGAGCAGTGCATCCTGGAGATTCGTTCGCTTCAGCATCATGCCCGGTCAACGGGGGACACCGCCCGTCCGCGCTGGCCCATGCTCGTACTGCGCTCGCCGAAAGGATGGACTGGACCAAAAGAAGTAAATGGTCACAAGGTGGAAGATTTTTGGCGCGCTCACCAGGTCCCTGTGGCCGACCCGGTCACGAATAAAAAAAGCCTCAAAATAGTGGAAGACTGGATGCGCAGCTACAAGCCTGAAGAGCTGTTTGACACGAACGGTACTCTGATTCCAGAGCTACTGGAACTTGCGCCTTCCGGCACACGCCGCATCTCCGCCAACCCTCATGCGAACGGCGGCCTGCTGCGCAAAGAGCTCGATCTGCCGGACTTTCGCAGCTATGCGGTCACAATGAAAGATCCGGGCACTTTGTACGCGCCGCCTACGGACGTACTTGCCCACTTTCTGGCGGAAGTGATGCGGCGGAATATGAACTCATTCCGCGTCTTCGGCCCGGATGAGACGGCCTCCAACAGGCTCACTGCAATCTACGCTGCTTCGAAGAAGACCTGGCTTGCCGAATACAAACCGGAAGACGCCGACGGCGGTGAGCTTGCCGTCGCGGGACGCGTCATGGAAATGCTCAGCGAGCACACGCTCGAGGGATGGTTTGAAGGTTACGTGCTCACGGGCCGCCATGGTTTCTTTTCCACGTACGAAGCTTTCGTGCATGTAATCGATTCCATGTTCAACCAGCACGCCAAGTGGCTGGAGAAATCGAAAAAGGAACTGGGCTGGCGCGCTCCGGTGCCGTCCCTCAACCTCCTCATTACTTCTCTTGTATGGCGGCAGGACCACAACGGTTTCACTCATCAAGACCCGGGATTCCTTGATGTCGTGACCAATAAGAGCGCCGACGTGGTCCGCATTTATCTGCCGCCAGACGCCAACTGCCTGCTCAGCGTGACGGATCATTGCCTGCGGTCACGGGACTATGTCAACGTCATTGTCGCGGACAAGCAGGATCATCTGCAGTATCTCAGCATGGAAGAAGCGGTAATGCATTGCACGAAAGGCATTGGCATTTGGGACTGGGCCTCCACGGACGATTGCAAGGAACCGGACGTGGTGATGGCTTGCGCCGGCGATATCGCGACCATGGAGTCACTGGCGGCCGTCGCGATTCTCAAGCAGCACTTTGCCGATCTAAAGATTCGCTTCGTCAACGTGGTCGATCTCTTTCGCCTGATGCCTTCCACCGAGCATCCGCACGGACTCTCTGACCGCGACTTCGATTCGCTCTTTACGGTTGATAAGCCGGTCATTTTCAACTTCCACTCCTACGCCTCGCTGATCCACAAACTCAGCTACCGCCGCAAGAATCACGACAGCATCCACGTGCGCGGATATAAGGAAAAGGGCAATATCAACACGCCGCTCGAGCTCGCCATCCTCAACCAAGTCGATCGCTTCAATCTGGCGATCGACGTTATCGACCGAGTTCCGCGTCTAAGCTCCATCGGCGCACACGCCAAGGAATGGCTGAAGGACCAAATCGTCGAGAGCATCAACTACGCCCACGCCGAAGGCATCGATAAAGAAGAGATTCGAAACTGGAAATGGCCGGGTTAGACGTGCAGGAGGAGCTGGCGCGAAAAGACGACTTGATTTTCGTGCTGAACAGCGGTTCGTCATCGCTCAAGTTCGGCGTATATCACCGGGGAGCAAGCGACGAAGAGGCGCTGCTCACCGGAAGCGCCGATGGCGTCGGACATGGCAACGGCACGCTGCACATCCGTTCTTCCACGGGGGAACTGCTCGTACGACGTGAAGGTATCCTCGAGTCGCAAAGCAATGCCCTGGCCACGGTTGCCGAGGAAATCCGGAAACATATTCATGCCGCGCCGGTAGCAGTAGGCCATCGCGTCGTGCATGGTGGACCCCACCTCCTCACACATCAGCTCATCACGCCGCCAGTTCTGGACGAACTGCGCTCTGCCACACACTTCGCGCCGCTGCATATCCCCCAAGCTCTCTCGCTTATCGCCTCCGCACAGTCGCTCTTTCCTTCTGCTGCTCAATTCGCCTGCTTTGACGATGTATTTCACCAAACCATGCCGGAAGTCGCATCGCATCTAGCAATACCGCAGCGCTACTTCCAAGCGGGTGTTCGACGCTATGGTTTCCACGGCCTTTCGTACGAGTCCCTCGTTCATCATTTCGGCGCGCAACTGCCCGAGCGAGCCATCTTCGCGCATCTCGGCAACGGAGCGAGTCTCTGCGCTCTTCGCAATCGCGTATCGATCGACACCACGATGGGGCTCACTCCTACCGGTGGAATCCCTATGGGCACACGCTCCGGAGATCTCGATCCTGGGGTCTTTGTCTATCTTCTTCGCACGGAGCAACTGGGGGCCGACGAGATGGAAGACCTCATCAATCATCAAAGCGGCCTCTTCGCTCTCTCCTGCGGCGAAAGCGATGTGAAGTCGCTTGAAGATCGCGCCCGCGGCAAAGATCCACAGGCTACACTTGCGCTGAATGTGTTCGTGATTTCCGTACGCAAGGCAATCGGTGCATACGTCGCGCTGCTCGGTGGCGTGGACCTTCTGGTGTTCACCGGCGGAATCGGAGAACACAGCGACTATGTTCGCTCCGCAGCTACTAACGGCCTCGAATTTCTCGGCCTCACGGCAGACAAGATCAAGATTGTCCCCGCTGAGGAAGAACGACAGATCGCGCGCCACTGCCGGAGGATGATAGGGCAGCCTCTATAGAAGAAGCTTCCGGTGCCAAGTGGAATAAGACATCGCACGATGAAGGTTGGATTGGAGTTGGAAGAAAGCTCCGGTGCGTTTCTTTAAACGTTCAGAACGGGAATTGGAACGGCACAAATAATCGCGTAACGGTGGGTCCGCAGGTGGCCGCCATAGGGATAGCGCCCCGTAACGAGTAAATCGGCGTTCGTCTGCTTCTCCGCTTCGCTCAGCACCTTATCTTGCGCGAGGCAATCCCCGAAGGCTTAGCATCCAGTTTGTTCGTCGAAGGACGGATCTTTCAATCAGCCTTTCAGAGCACTTCGGGGGCGGATCACTTCGACGGAGCAATGCGCGTGAAGCGCGACGCTCTCCGCGACGCTGCCCATGAGGAAGCGATCCCAACCGCGCCGTCCGTGGGAACCAAGTACGATGAGTTCGGCCGACCACGTTTGAGCCAGGGCAAGAATGACACTCCGTGGATCGCCAAGGGGAATCGGCTGCCTCTCTTGCACTCTTAGCCCCGCCTGCTCAAGTATTTTTCTGGTGCCGTCGATGGCTTCGACAGCTCGAGTGCGGGCGTCCACAAGTAGCTCTTCTAAAAGGGTGCTTGGATAGACGGAAGCGAGCGGAGAGGCAACGATAGGGGTCTCGAAGACGATTAATTCCTCGACGCCGACGACTTTGAAAATAGTTCCGGCGGGCCAGGGACGTGCAGCGACCGAGTTCGCCGCTGCTATGGAGCACTCGCTGCCGTCCGTGGCCAGAAGAATTTTCATTGGACGGGAAGAGGGTGCTGGGCTACCCGCGGGGAATCGCACAATTTCCACGGGGCAGGGCGCAATTCTCAACACTGCCTGCGCAACGCTGCCCAGGAGAAAGCGTCCAACAGCGCTGTGCCCATGAGAGCCGACCATGAGCAGGTCGGCCTGCAATTCCTTTGCACATTCAGAGATGACCTTTCGCGCAAATCCCATTCTGACTTCGGCGAGAGCTTTGTGACCTGCATGAATGAGCTGCGTGGCGGCGGAATTCACCAATTCGGCAGCTTCGAGCTTGGCGTTCTCGATCAGCAATGGAAACCTGGCGAAGCGTTGGAAGTCCACCACATTCAGCACAAAAAAGGTTGTGTCGAGGGGCCAGGGTCGCGCCGAAGCCTCGTCGAGCACACGTTGTGAGCAGGGCGAGGAGTCGATGGCGATGAGCACTTTCATACGGATCTCCGATCTTGTGAGCGGCCGTGCGGCGCAGCGGACTCTGCTTTCTTACGCGGCCACTGTGACAGGGCTCACCCCGAGGGGCGGTGACGGACGTCACATTTAGTTGTGCGGAGGGTCACGGAACATGGCGGTCTATCCGGTCCAAACTGCGCATAGAGGAGTACATCAATGGCGACGATGGAAGCCAATAAGCGGATCGCGTTGAAAAATATTCTGTTTCTCACGGATTTTTCTGACTCCTCAGCCGCGGCCATACCTTTTGCAACAAGCATTGCCCGCGCCTATGGCTCCGTGGTGCACGCTTTGCATGTCCTGCAACCATCGCCGTACACATACATGACGCCGGATGTGGCAGCTACGCTTCTGGACGACCAGGAAGATCAAGCCAAGTCCGAAATGCAGCGCGTCGAGGCCGAACTGATGGGGCTGCCTTGCGAAACGAGCATAGAACGCGGCGGCGGGGTTTGGCCCGTTTTGTCGCATGTGCTGAAAGAGGGCGAGGTGGACCTGATTGTTTTGGGAACACACGGAAGGACTGGTGCTCAGAAATTACTGTTGGGGTCGTCGGCTGAAGAGGTTTTTCGCAGGGCGCGAGTACCCGTGCTGACGATCGGGCCGGCCGTGAAGAGCGGCGCTCATAGCGGCGGGAAGTTTCGTTGCGTGCTATTTGCCACGGATTTCAACGCTGTTTCGAGCGTTGCGGCTCCTTATGCAATCTCTCTGGCGCAAGAGAATCAAGCCAGGCTCATCTTGCTTCACGTGCTTCCAACACCAAAACCGGGGAAGGCCGCGAAGCCGCGAGAACTCTCTGTGGCTGAAGCTCTGCACCGGCTGGAGAAATTGGTGCCGCCGGACGCGGAACTGTGGTGCCGGATGGAACCCACGGTGGAGCACGGCGAGGCGGGCCGCGAGATTTTGGGTACGGCAAACAGGTGCGGCGCGGATTTGATTGTTCTGGGTGTCCGAGGAATGGACACGCTGACGAGCGTGGCGACACGCATGGAACGCGCCATCGCGTACGACGTGGTCGCCCATGCGCCCTGCCCGGTACTGACGGTTCGCGGGTAGGCGCGTCGCATTCGCTTGCAGCATTTCTCACGAGGATCGAGGTTGCGATGATCAAAAAGGTGAGCGGGGGGTACCAAATCGTTTCCAGCAAAGGAAAGAATCTTGGAGGACCTTACAAGACGCTCGATGCCGCAAAGAAGCGCTTGCGGCAAGTGGAGTTTTTCAAGCATCGCAAGCACTAGCGAGTGGCAAAACCGGAGGCGAAAGGTCGCGATGGGCCTGGCTAAAAAAATGAGAAAATCTTTTAGAACAACTCGGAGTGGGAATAGCCAAAGGGTCAAAAAAATAGGGAACAAGCGCAGATCACAAATCGTGGGGACGTCCCCTCGCTCGCCAAGAAGTCTGTCCAGGAGCCAGAAAGAAAGAATCTGGCACAACTGGCTGATGGAAGAGAACTACCTCGGGTAGGACGTCTTGCCTGATGGCGAACACGCCCTGTTTCGCGCGCAGCCGCGCCGCGAAGACTGAGGCGCAGCACCGAGCGTCCTGATTCTCAAGCTGACTTTCATTATTTTCTTGCGAGACTTCAAGGATTGCTTATCGAACAAAATGTGGACGAGGTCAGGCTACCGCGGCCTTCGTCTGCACCAATGGCAGTGTCTGTCCATAAAGTTGCTTCAAGCTTCGAATGATTTCCTCCGAAGATAGCTCGCAGCACCCTTCCCATTTTTGGAGGTCTCCATGTGTGATGATGTCGTCCATCGATAGAATTCCTAGCGGTATGCCTTTGCTATTCACAACAGGCAGGCGGCGCACATGCTTCCCAGCCATGGTCCGCAAAGCATCATGGATTTCCTCGTCCGGCTCGCACGTGAAGACATTTCTTGTGGCAATCTCACCTACGCTGAGTTCTCCTGCCAGCCGGTTTCTCGTTCCCATGGCGATGCAGATATCGCGGTCCGTTACGATTCCCACAAGCTCCTGATCTGCGCTGACGACCGGCAGCATTCCGCAATTTCTCACCCACATGAGCTCTACCGCGGCACCCACATTGGTTTCGGGATTACAGCATACGGCGGATTGCGTCATGATCTCTTTTACTTTCATGGAATTTCTCCTTTTGCTTTTTCGTCCGAGGAGGCCTTATTAATCCCCGGCGCCGATAGTTTCGAGAGCAGGCCGGTTGGAAATCATCAACGTCGAACCGTGCAGCTGCACAAGCTGTCGGCTTTTGAAATTGCTGAGAGTCCGGGTTACCGTTTCCCGCGTCGTACCGATGAATTCGGCGATCTCCTCGTGTGTCAGCGGCATTTTGACGGGCGTCGCTTGTCTTGCATCCCTCGTTTCTGGGCACCATTCAAGCAAGAGCCGCGCCAGTTTTTCAGGCGCCGAAGCTGACAGACCAACCGTGCGGAGCTGTTCGCATGCGCCGCTGTAGAGAGAAGTGAGCTGACTCACTATTCCTTTGCAGACTTCGTGATGGTTCGCGATGAAATGCGAAAAGTCTTCGCGGCGAATGAATGCCACTTGGCACGGGTGCAGTGTCTCCGCGGTGACTTCGTAAGGGTTTCCGGACATAGTCGCCATAAGCCCGAGAATTTCACCCGCTTTGGCGATCCTGAGAATAAGAGTCTTTCCTGCACTGGAACTGATGGAGAGCTTCACTTCTCCGCCGCACAACACGAAGACCCCACGCGAGTCCTGCTTCTCCAGGAACAGCACCGCTCCGGCCGGATATGTGGCGGGCGACTTCACGGCGTTGAAGTCCTTAAGCGCCGCCGGACTGAGCTGACAAAAGTAACCATTTCCCCTGAGCTTGCATGCCTGGCAGCTTTCATTTGGTTCAAATCCATAAGGACCACGCATTTTAGGCTCCTTCTTCTCCGTCTTTCGGAGATTGCCGCATGGCTTCATCGGCGAAATATCGCATCAGAGGTGAATCGGCTAGAAAACAAGCATTCGTTTGCTGATAGATCTCACGCAGGAGCCGTCTTCCTTTGCCATCGACGAAACCTACGCCGCGCATGTCGAGCTCCAGCTGCTTGCGACCAAGTGAGGGCGCCAAAGCATGCCAAGTGCGATTCAACTCTTCCACCCAAGGCCCGGCGATTTTTCCCTCGAGCTTGATCGTTTCCGCTCCTTCGCTTTCCTCGACTGTAATTTTTAGCATTGTTGCTCTATCCACCTTTTCTGCCTGACGACATCAGTAATGCAGGTCACGCGCCAAACGTGACCGCTCGCACAGGGATTTACCCATGTGTCTCAAAGCGGAGCACTTACACGATGGAGAGGGGCGAAATCGAAAGTCCTGGTGTGCGCGAGATCACGGAGTGACGAGACGAGATTTCGTCGCGGGACTAAATGTAGTCTCGCCGTTTGATGCCGAGTTTTTTTATCTTGGAGTTCAGGGTCGTTCGCTTTAGGCCCAGGCGCTTTGAGGCACCTTCGTCGCCGCCGATCATGCCGTGACACTCGCGAAGGACACGAAGGATATGTTCCCGTTCGGCCGCTTCGAGATTCGAGCTCGTCGGTCCGGCGGCTTCCTCGACGGCCTTAAGCTCGGCGAGTGGCGCGCGCAACGCCGGGCCCGGCGAAAGGATAACGGATCTCTCTATGAAATTCTCTAGCTCGCGCACGTTGCCAGGCCACGGCCATTTGACTAGCGCTTGCATGGTCTCGGCGGGAATGGTCTCGATGTGCCGGCCCATGCGCTTCGAATGAATTCCGAGGAAGTACCGCACCAGGATGGGAATATCGTCGCGGCGCTCGCGCAAGGGTGGGATCGTGAGGGGGAAGACGCGCAGACGGTAGTAGAGGTCACTGCGAAATTGCCCTGCGTTGACCATTTTGGCGAGGTCGCGATTCGTCGCGGCCAAGAGTCGCACGTTTACGGGAATCGTGCGCGTTCCGCCGACGCGTTCGAACTCCTTTTCTTGCAGCGCTCGCAGAATCTTGGGCTGAAGCTCCAAAGGGAGGTCGCCTACCTCATCCAAAAAGAATGTACCCTGATGAGCTAGCTCGAGCCGCCCAACCTTCTGTGCAATCGCACCGGTGAAAGAGCCTTTTTCGTGGCCGAACAACTCGCTTTCCAGCAGCCCGGTCGGAATCGCCGAGCAGTTGAGTCTGACGAAAGCATGATCGCGGCGCGGGCTCAGCTCGTGGATGGCGCGGGCAATGAGTTCCTTGCCCGTTCCAGTTTCTCCGAGGATAAGAACCGTTGCGTCGGTTGCCGCCACATCTTCGACTTGTTTCAACACGCGCTTCAAGCCGGAATTTTCACCAACAATCTCCTCAAATTGGTGGGTGGTGTTAATCTCCTCTTCGAGATACCGTTTTTCCTGTTCGCTTCGGCGCAGGGCTTCTTCGGCTTCTCGCTTTTCAGAAAGGTCACGAATTACACTCAGAACCACGCGCCCTGCTGCTGCTTCTACCGGGCCCAGCATGATGTCAACGGGGAACTCACTTCCATCTTTGCGCCTGCCATATAGTTCCAGGCCTGCGCCCATGGGCCGAACGCGGGGTTGATTGCTGTAATCAGAGCGGTGCCCAGGGTGAGCTTGGCGGAACCGTTCGGGGATCAGCGTCTCGATTGGTTTGCCCAGCAACTCGGAGCGGCTGTACCCAAAGAGTTTCTCAACTTGCCCGTTTACTTCGCTGATTTTTCCTTCGTGGTCACTCACTACGATGGCATCGGGCGAGAATTCAAATAATTTCTCGTATAGGCCGCTTGCGTCGACACTGAGGATTTTGAGAGGCGCTTCTCCACTCACGAGGTGACTCCTTGCGTTCGCGGACACTGCAATCGGTAGCTCGGCTGTCGGCGCCTGCGCCGAGACTCATCAGAAGTCAGAAAACTGCCGAATTATAGCGCACTATTCTCGATCCCGAAGCGTCCGGCCAGGATGCCCCTGGTGACTGCCCGCACGCGATGCAGTGATGTGCGTCACTGCTCAGATGGTGGCGCTAGCGTCAACTTAAGATTGCAAGGGAGTTCCTCTCATGACCAAGGACACGCGTGACCTGCTGGATGTTCTAAAGGCGGAATTGGAGTTTCTAGAAAAGGGCGGTTACCGCCTTACAGCGCGAGCGGACTGGCGGCCACAGTTCATTTTTCAAGATTCACCGACATGTTTGAATTTTGATCCTACTCATCCGTCAAAACCGTGCAGTGATTGCGTCCTGGCGCAGCTCATTCCCGAAGATAGGCGCGACTGGAAGATACCCTGCCGCTATATCCCGTTGAGCGAAAACGGAGATACGATTGACACTTTCTATCACACCGGCACGCAGGAAGAACTGGAGACCGCCGTCGCGCGCTGGCTAAAGAACGCAATTGCTCGCTTGGAGCGGGTAAGGGCGGAGACACTCCTGTCTTCTGAGTATCCGGAGGTCCACGTAAAGGCGAGATTCGGATCCCTCCGCTGACGTCTGGTCGTCAACGGAAATGAGGTTCTCATGTTCTCAGTTTGCGCAAACCCGGATTGCCACGCACCTTTTGACTATCGGCGAGGACTGCTCTTCCGTTTCCACAAAGATCACCCGCCCGGTGAAAGACCTCCCAACACTCATTCCGTGCAACACTTCTGGTTGTGCGGTCTGTGCTGCCAAGCGTATACGCTTGAATACCGCGATGCACGCGGTGTGCTAATCAAGAGCTGCACCGGCACTTCGAAAAATCTGGAAACGTTGCGACTTATTGCTGCTGCTTGACCTCACAACTATAAGCTCCGCCGCAGCGGGAAGCGTGTCTCCCGCCAAAACGCCAAGACCCCCGCTATGCGTTGAAAAACGGGGGTCTCCGACGATTTCCATAGAGAAGTAGCCAATGCGAACTTCGGGTTCAGAAAATCATCCCACTCTCTTTCGCGTTCCGAGCCTTCAAATCAAGAGACGGCCCGGTATCCCTGGAAGAGTCTAGTGGCGGACCGTCAGCACCGGGCAAGCGGCGTGAGCGACGATCTTGTGGGCCATCGAAATCGGCAAGTGTGTTGCCGCGCCGGGTACGCCCTTTTCCGGCCGTACGCCGAGCACGATGAGATCTGTTTCCCTCAGATTGGCGAAATCCAAAATCTTCTCTGCGGCCTCGCCGCGAAACACAAAGTATTCCGGCTTGCACCAAGCTTCGGCTTCGGGAGGGACGAGTTTGCGCAATAAACTCTTCGAGGACGCCATAACATCCGCGGCAGTGACGAGCTCGCCTGCGTTTGGCTCTGGTATCACGTGCACGAGAACCAGCCGTGACTGAAACTCCTGAGCCAAGGACACGGCGTACGCAGCCGCACCGTGTGATTCGGGGCTTAGATCCGTGGCAAAAACAATCTCACGGAACTGGCCGCCAGGCACTCGCGTCCCGTCGGTATGCGGTCCCACGGTGAGCACTGGGCAGGACACGTCCCTGAGAATTTCTTCGGCAACCGAGCCCATAAGAAGTTTCCCAAGGCCAGTGCGCCCGCGCGTCCCAATAACCACCAGATCCGTTTTATTTTTTTCAATCTCCGTCCTCAAGCACTCCTGGATACTGCCTTCCTCGATGCGCACTTGCGTGCGGACACCCGCAAACGCGTCGAGAAGTTCTTCGCGATGTTTTTCATTTTCGGCTTTCGCGGCTTCGATGTCGGTAGGCCACGAGGCAGGTTCTGTCATCGGATTAACTACCGGAGGCCGGACATGCAGAGCTACGAGGTCAGCATCATAGTGTTTGACGATTTGTTTTACGTAAGGAATGGCGCTGGCGGCGGCCGCGGAGAAGTCGGTCGCAAATAAGATGTTCCTAAATCGTACTGCCGTTCTTGCAGTGGCGGTTTTCATGATCTTGCTCCTCCTGGTGCCATTTTCCGTTCACGGCGGGACGAGGTGATGTGACGCATGTCACCGAGCTTCGTGATATCGCTCGCATTCGCGGACCCCCTGGCGACTTAAGGCAAGCGTTCCTGCCTAAGTGTGCTGGAGTCTTCCGCAGCAGCGCGAAATGATGTGGGCCAATTTGGTGGAGACTGCGCAATGAACCCTGCGACGCCAATCGACGATCGCTCGCCACTCACCTATTTCGTTTCTCAGGCCTGGGTGGCGATCATTGGAGCCACCGCCAGCGAAGGGAGCGTCGGCCGCACCATCGCCAGGAATTTGCTTGCTGGCACATACATTGGCCCGGAGTTCGTAGCGAAGGAGCTGAGGCAATGGCTTGCGAAGCTGGGAACGGGGACGCTGTACATCGAGCCGGAAAGTTCTTGGGAGAACCGCTACTGCGACAGCTTCGGCGGGAAGCAGTCGCAGTAGGGTCCCCCGAATTTCGCCCACAGTGCGGGGAAGGACTCTTTAGAGATCTCGCGGGAAACAGCGCGGCGAGGCACCCATGTGCCCGAGGTAATCCGGAGATCGCCGTATTGCCTGGAACTCTCATACTTCCATTAGCTCGATCGGGTTGGCTGTAACAGGTTTTCTCCATGTCCAATAACAATTCTGCTTTCATCCGGATGACCGGTCGGCCTGGATTGGGCCGCTGCTCTCAATGGAGACACCTTTTCCATGTCTCACCGGGCTGCATTGACGCGGAATAATCGGTTTCGATCCTCGAGTCCCATCCGTGACATCACCGAAGCGGAGCTCCTGAGCTTGGGCCGCGTCTGGAGATCGGTCAGAATCGGGCCAATTGAGGATTCACTAAACAGCGACTTCTCATTTGTTAATTTATCGGAATTTTAGTTGACAATCCCCCCGCCCTGAATAGAATTCAACTCAATTTTAGGGTCGTTGCACGGGGATCCACATTTTGCAACTGGGGTGATGTCTAATGCTTAGGTCTTATTCATTGCGATTTTCCTGTGCACTCATCCTGATTCTCGGCTCTGCGCTTAGCCTGCCTGCCCAAATCACCACCGGTGAAATTACCGGAACGGTGATGGATCAGAGCGGCGCCGCAGTGGCGGGCGCGACCGTCTCGGCAGTCTGTCCGGACACTAACCAGACGCGTTCGGTACCCTCTGGCAGCGCCGGTGAATACCGGCTGACCGACCTGGCCATTTGCGTCTATAAGGTCTCGGTCTCCTCTCAGGGTTTCAAGACCACGGTGCGCAATGTGACTGTTACGGTCGCCCAGGAGACCAAGGCGGATTTCCGGCTTCAGTTGGGCGAGCGCACGGAAACTATTACGGTGGAAGGGGCCAGCCCGCTGGTGGAGTTTTCCCCGGGCGTCAATAATGAGGTAGACACGAAGTCTATCGTGGATCTGCCCACAGAAGGCCGTGACTTTAAATCCATCCTGGCCCTTACCCCCGGTGTGCAGCGCTCTCCAGGTGGTGGGTTCTTAGACGTGAGCATCAGCGGCCAGCGCACCACCACCAACAATTACATGATTGATGGCATGCCCAATAACGACCGTTTCTATGGCAGCGAGGTCGTCGGGCAGCCTGGCGTACTGGGAATTCCGGCTTCTGTTCTGGGCAACGACTCCATCTCCGAATACACCGTTCAGCAGCTTCCGACGGCAGAGAACGGGGTCAAAGGGGGTGCTGCCATTAACGTAACGCTCAAAGGCGGTACCAACGATTTTCATGGCACGGCCTTCTATTTCGGGGACTATGACTGGCTAAACGCCAAGAACTACTTCTCAACAAGCACGCTCCCCTATCACAATCACAATTATGGTGGCACGGTTGCCGGGCCGATCATCAAGGACCGCACCTTCTTCTTCGTAGCGTTTGAAGGACAGCGTAACTCTGCCCTTGAGCCTTATAGTGTGCTCATCCCCACGCAAGGCGACCTGGCTGCGGCCTTGGCAGACTTTGCGAGCCCCACTATCAACCCAAATAACCTGCCACTTAATTCGGCAGGCTTGAACCTGCTGAAGTATTATCCGTGTTCGGATGGCGCTGGCGCGATTGTTTCCTGCACGCCCGCCGCGGCAAACGCCTCGGTGCCCACAGGCGGGTTCACCCAGACCATTTCCAGCCCTAATACCGACTCGATGAGCAGTTTCATCATCAAGATTGACCATAAAATGAACGACAAGATGCAGCTCTCGGGGCGGTATATGTTCGCTGACAGCACCCAAATCGCGCCACTCGGCGGATATACGCTTCCCCCGGCGCCTGGCAGCGGCCTCTCATCTAACGCATTTAACACCATCGCACCGACACGCGTGCAGATGGCCGGTGCCACCTGGAGCTACACCCTCTCTCCCAATAAAATTCTGGATGTGCGCTTCAACTGGTCGCGTTACTCACAGATCCTGGCGCCAAATAACAAGGTTAATCCTCAAGACCTGGGCATCGACACAGGTCCGTTGAACCCCGCCGATTTCGGCGTGCCACCGGTTTATGCCAGTTCGGTGACCTATGGGAACCCTGGTGGCATAGCAGGCTATCCGCTGAGCACCCGCCCCACTCAGACTTACGATGTGTCGGCCCACTTCTCGTGGACCAAGGGCAAACACAACTTTAAGTTTGGCGGCAACTATCAGTACGCTTCCACGTTCAGCCTGCGGAATCGTGCTCGGCCTGTCCTAACCAGTGTCCAAGGTAGTTTTGAGACCCTAATTGACCAGTTGCTTACCGGCCGACTCGACGAGGTTTCGCGCTCCTATGGCGATACATCACGCCACCTTTACCAGCCCTCCATGGGATTGTTTTTCCAGGACGAATGGAAACTCACGCCGCGCGTGACCGTCAGCTACGGCTTGCGTTGGGACGTGAATGGTGCGTTGGGTGACGCCGACAAGAATGCCTCCAATTTTTTCCCCTGTGCTCCGCCAGAGCCTACGGTTTGCGCGCCAACCGGGTTTCCGAATGGTCTGGTCCAGGTGCAGCAAGGGTTCTCTCGCCTCTATAACCTGGACCTGAAAGACTTTGGCCCACGCGCCGGGCTGGCTTGGGACGTCTTCGGCAACGGGAAGACCTCTTTGCGAGCTGGTTACGCCATGGCTTACGACGTGGCGAATTTTTCCGCCCTCAGCGCACCTTACGTTTTTCAAGGCGCCCGAGCCGGGGCGTTTACAAACTCGGACCTGGGCGTGTTCTCGGTCACAGCTTTAGGCGCGCAAGATCCCAGCCGGCTGTTCGAGGCGTTCGGGCCGAACACGTGCTACAACCCCGCCACCAATACACCGGGCACAACGCCAGACTGGGTCTGCATTGGTCCGCAAGCGGGAAGCCCGAACCCGAACACGCCTTTCCAAACCATGGGTGCCAACCCCACTGGCACACCTCCGTTTAACATTTTCGGAACCGTTCCGAATTTGAAGACTCCGAGAATCCAGTATTACAACGCCACACTCCAACACGAGCTATTCAAAAACAACGTGATCACCGTAACCTACATTGGCTCACGCGGATCAAATAGTCTTCTAGAGCGCAGCCTGAATAACCGCCCCGTTGGTTGTTGGGATGCCAACAATGGCGGCCAGCAGACCGGGCCAGCCGGTAGCCCAACGAATTCCACTGCACTCAATTGCGCCCGGCCGTTTGATTCCGTGTACCAGTTGAATGGCGTGCCCAACTTCAATTACATCATGCAATTGACCAACGATGGGTACTCCCGTTACAACGCCATGCAGGTGACTTACCGCCAGCGCGATTGGCATGGGCTTGACACCATGGCCAACTTCACCTGGTCGAACTGTATTGACACCAACTCCGTGAATCGCGGCGGTGGGTCTACTGTTCCGATCGAGGAGAATCCTTACAATCCCAGCAGTAACCAGGGCCCGTGCGACTCGGATGTCCGGCTCAACTTTAATAGCGGCATAGTTTACGAGTTTCCTCGGTGGCATGCAGCAGGACGCATGGGAGAGGGCTGGCAGGTCGGGTCTGTGGTGACGGTTTTGACTGGACGTCCTTGGACCGCGTTGCTGGGCAGCCTGTCCGATGAGTCCGGCCAGGACCTGGTTTACCAAAGGCCAGACTGTTCGGGTGTAAAACCTATCTACCAGTTCAGTGATCCAAGAATCCCCACCGTTACAAATTTTCAACAGATATTTTCCATTCCGGCCCCCAACACCATCGGGACCTGCGGCCGGAACGCTTTCCGCGGGCCCGGATTCAAACAGTGGGATTTTAACCTCAACAAGACCACCAAGATCACGGAAAGGATGAGTCTCCAGGTCCGCTTTGAGATCTTCAACCTGTTGAACCATCCTAACTTCAACTCGTTCCCGAGCAGCTCTACGATCTCTGCGAGCAAGCTTAGCAACCCCGACCCGACTAATGTGAACTTCTCCAACTATGCGCAAACACCGGATATTGCCGCCGGCAACCCGTACCTTTCTCAAGGCGGTGCGCGCGCTATGCAGATTGGGGGGAAGATCATTTTCTGATCTTCAGCTCCAGACTTTGGTTCCGAAAAGGGAGTCTGCTACAATGCAGGCTCCCTTTTCTCTTATGCGGCGCGCTTGCATCCTTTGTCTTTTCTTTCTGTTGCCCGCGCTCGCCGCGGCAGCCGCAGACCAGCCCAGCGTTATCCTGATCACCCTGGATACGGTCCGAGCTGATCGCATGGGCTTCCTTGGCTCAAAGCTTGGTTTGACGCCGCAACTGGATGCTTTGGCGAGTCAGAGCGTGGTATTTGAGCACGCATATTCCCAGGCGCCCATTACGCCCGTCTCTCACGCGACTATACTCACGGGGACTTATCCGCAATACCATGGCATCCGCAACTTCGGCGATCGCTTGCCTCCGAGCGTCCCCTTTCTACCCGACATTCTTCACGCCCAGGGCTACCAGACGGGAGCCTTCGTCGGCAGTATCATCCTCGACCCGAAAAACGGGTTTGCCTCCGGATTCGAGCGCGGTTTCGACGTCTATGATGCTGGCTTTCACCGGCAGAAAACCGGGGAACGCCGCGAAGCTTCCATGCAGCGCCGCGGCGAGGTGACCCTGGCACACGTACTCGAATGGCTCGGCCAGCAGAAAGGCCACCCGTTTTTTCTGTGGTTTCATTTGTGGGACGCGCACGACCCCTACAATCCACCCGAGCCCTTTCGCAGCCGATTTCCGAATGCACCTTACAACGGGGGCATCGCCTACGTGGATGCCACTGTGGGAAAGCTGCTTGACTATTTGCGGGACCAGGGTCTGTATGACAATGCGCTGATCGCCGTCGCCGCCGATCACGGCGAATCCTTGGGCGAACACGGCGAACTGACCCACAGTATTTTTCTCTACGACTCCACGATCCACGTGCCCCTGCTCCTCAAACTTCCAAGCAATCGTTCTAAAGGCCAGCGTGTCAATGCCGCGGCGAGCCTGGTGGATCTGGCACCAACCCTTCTCGCTGCGCTGGGGCAGACGCCGCCTGAGGCCATGCAAGGCCGTTCGCTACTCCCTTTGATCGGAAACCCGCATCCTGAAGCCCGTCCCTCGTTTGCCACTGGCGACCATTCGGAACGCTCATTCGGGTGGAGCGCGCTTGTTTCCCTGCGCGTCGGCAACCAGCTTTACGTGCGCGCCCCCTCGCCCGAGCTTTACGATCTGACCTCAGACCCGGGCGAGAAGATAAACCTCTATCCCGGGAACCCCGCCGCGGCGGTGCGTCTAGCAATCCAATTGGATAATTTCGTGAAGCGCATCAGCACAGGGGCACCTCAGGCCCTGCAGGACGGACTAGAAGAAAAGAGCCGGGAAAAGCTCTCTGCGCTCGGCTACGTGGCCTCAGCAAAGCCCAGCGCACCCACACGCATTGACCCCAAGGACCGCATCGATGTGGCCAACGATATGCATGACGCCAGCTTGGCCATCGAAGAGGGGAAGGAAGCCACCGTCATCCCGCTTCTGCTACGCGTGGTGGCCAAAGATCCGCAAATCCAGGCGGCGCAGTATTACCTGGGCATCGCCTACTCACGGAAAGGCAACTTTGCCAAAGCAATTCCTCCCCTACGCAAAGCCGTCGAATTACGGCCAGATGCGCTGATGGCACAGTATGAGCTGGCCATCTGCCTTTACGAATCTGGCGATCTGAAAACCGCTGCCACGTATTTCGAAATCTTGGTGGAAAACCGGCCCGATTGGATCGACGCTCGCTATTCATTGGCTTCCATTTATGCCCGAACTGGACAGCCTGAGGATGCCGCCAAAAATCTGCTCGTTGTCCTCCAGGGAGAGCCGGACCATTACCGCGCAAACCTGCTTCTGGGGCGCATGCTGTTTCTGAACGGCACTTTCGCCGAGGCCCTGCCCTACCTGGAAAAGGCCGCGGCGGTACAAACGGATTCCGGTGAGGCGCATGCCTTCCTGGCGGACGAATATGAGAAGTTGGGCCGCGCGGCGGATGCCGCGCGCGAGCGCGCTGAAGCCGCCCGGCTCAAAGCTCCTAGCCCGTAAAGCGCAAGCGGACACCGTAAGATTCCGGCTACGAATTCATACTTTTCTGTTGCGACACCCCTCTGATATACGTGTCGCCCGCCCCCGCAATCGCACAATTCCGGTGCGATTTAACTTCTTTAGAAGCAACACTTACGAAATAGGTGGGGGGGTAGACTTCGCGTGGAACCAGTAACGCGCTTCGTCCCAGAGAATTCCAATCCGGTTCTGGACACTCGCAAATCGTGGCTATATAATTCGCTCTAATCTCCAGGGGTGTCCAATGGTTTCCAGAAAACTTTCATTGTTATTGTCGATACTTTTGCTGGCCGTTCCTGTAGTCGCTCAGCAACAAAACGCTCCCAAGCCGAAACCGCACGTGATCGTCATCGGCGTGAACGGCATGGAGTTGGACATGATCCGCCCGCTAATGCTAAAGGGCCTGATGCCCAATTTGTCGAGTGTGATCGAAAAAGGTGCCTACGGAAAACTCCGGACCGTCTCCAAGCCCAATTGCCCCCGAGTTTATAGCACGCTGTTTACGAGCACGAATCCGGAGGAGCATGGCGTCACGGGATTTATCGTTGGTGGAATAACTGCCAACACCAACATGCTGAAAGAAGAGCCGCTGTGGTCGATGCTATCCAAAAGTGGAGTTACCGTGGGCATGGCCAATGTCCCGGCAACTTTTCCGGTCATGCCCGTGAACGGGTACATGATCAGCGGCATGCTCACGCGCGGGAAGAACTGCGAAGACGGCGTGCTGTGCGCGCCCAAGTTGAGCGAGGTGATGGGCGGTGACGCGGTATATCCCAAGAGCATGCAGGCCGAGCTCTTGAAAAATGTCGGTGACTTCTACATTGACTGCGAGCGGATGCCGGCCGCGGCAGATCTGAAAGGTCATGAAACGGAACTGATCGACCAGTGGCTTGGCAAGGTGCAGCTCATTCGCGACCAGCAAACCAAGCTTTTCGATTATCTGCTTACGACGCACCCCACAGAGTTCACGTTCTTAGCGCAATCGTGCGAAGACCGCACCGGGCATTGGCTCTACCCCATCACGCCGTTCAATGTTGGCTATAATCCGAGCATCAACGGCGTCCGCCTCTCCGCCTTCCCAGACCAGTACATTGCTTTCGACAAAGTGCTTGGCTCGATCTTGAAGCATGTCGATGAAAATACTTACCTGTTTATCTTCTCCGACCACGGCATCAAGCCTCTGCGCGAGTTCGAAGAGAAAGATCCCCACGCGCACATGGACCACGAGAAAACCACGCCGGTTATCGCCAAGCATGATTTTGCCGATGGCGATGACGTCCCCGGCTCGTTCTTTGCCATGGGTCCTGGCATCAAGCACGATTTGCGGCTGATGGGATTGGGAGTCAGCGTGTACGATGTAGCGCCAACTCTCTTGCACATTTACGGCGTCGAACAGCCGAAGCAGATGCGGGGCCGCGTTCTGACGGAAATTTTCGAGAGTACCGAGAATAAAGTTGCCGCGAAGCAGTAACTCTTATGAGTCATTCCGTTCCGTAAAGCGAAACTTACATTGATCCCGTAGAACTGCCGATTACTGCGGCTGTTTCGATTTTCGCAGTTCCTTGGCGCGCAATTCAGCGCGCTGCGCGTCTTGCCGCCGGCCAAGCCCAGTGTAGGCGGAGGCGAGCAGCACAAACATTTCTGCATCGTCGCTCGAAGAATTAGCAATCGGCTCAAGCAGCTCTACTGCATCGGTAAATTTTTTCTGGCGGATCTGCGCCCTCGCCAGAGCGATCTGCGCTTGAGGACTCCCGGGCTGCAAAAGTACCGCGGCTACATACTGGTCCTCTGCCGATTTCGCATCGTTCAAACCGAGGTAAACCCGCCCGAGGGCGAGCCGCGCTTCAAATTGGTTCGGGTTCAATTTCAAGCTTGCTAGCAGAGCGTCCCTCGCGCGGGGCAGATCGCCACTCAATTCCAGTGCACGGGCGTACTCGGTCGCATCCTCCGTATTATTCGGCCGCGCGGCCTGCGACCGTCGCAGATAGCCGGCAGCTTTAGCGTAATTCCTCGAAGCCATTTCCAGCCTGCCCAGCTGCGTCAGGGCGATTGCGGAACTTTCGTCCAATTGCAGCACCTTCTCAAGATCCGCTCGAGCCTTATCTGAATTCCCCTCCTCTAGCCCCATCATCGCGGTGTGTAGCAGATTCTGCTCCTCAATCTTGTCCTTGGGATCGGGCAACAAGGAAGGTTCGGGAACATCCGTAGCGCTCCGGGCGTCGGCTGAGCCCAAATATCCGAGCGCGTGCAGTTCATCGATGGTGTTCGGGGAGACGGAGGCAGGCGAGGTTTTTCCAAACGCTGGCGATTTGGCGCTCAACTCCGCAAGCGTTTTACGCAGTTTCTGAACCGTTCCATCCCAGGGCTCGTAGTGGTTTCGCATTTCACCTGGATCGTTGTGGAGATCGTAGAGTTCTGGCTTGGGTGCCTCGATAAACTTGAAGCCTTCCTTTCGAACCGATCGAAGCGGGGCCCATCCGAACCGCAGCGGATAATCGGTTTCACCTATTACAGTCCGTGGAGTCGACTCGATCCCGGTAAGGAATGGCTCCAGAGATTCACCATCCAGTCTCGACGGAGCAGAAATGCCAAGCAGGCTCAGAATCGTGGGCATAATATCTGTCGTGCGAACCTGCGCGTCAACCGTCCTGCCTGCCTCGCGTTCATTCGGCAGCTTCACAATCAATGGAACGTGGGTCGTCGAATCGTAGAGAAAGATGCCGTGAGTGTCCTCCTGGTGTTCGCCGAGTCCTTCTCCGTGATCTCCCACCACAACAATCATTGCTCCCTCATACCATCCTTGTTTCTTGAGGTACGCAAGGAAGTGACCCAATGCCGAATCCGCGTAGGCAATTTCTCCGTCGTAGAGCCGGTCCTTGTAAATTTCGGAATACGGCGGGGGCGGCTCGTACGGATCGTGTGGGTCATAGAAGTGGAGCCAGGCGAAGTGCGCGCCAGATGAGTGCGCGTTCAGCCACGATTCTGCGCGTTGCTCTACTTCCATACCCCGGCGCTCGAGGCGCCCCCACCTGGACTTAGTTGTAGCGCGCTCTGGAAAGTTATCGTAGAACTCGAAACCGCGATCAAGACCGGGCGCGAGATTCTTGCTGTCGAGGATCACGGCGCCTATGAATGCCGCAGTCTGGTAGCCCCCATTCGTGAGTGATTCTGCCAGGGTGGGATATTTAGCTGCCAACGGAACGCCGAAGTCGCTGACTCCGTGCGAGCTCGGCAACAGCCCGGTCATAATGCTCGTGTGCGAGCTATTCGTGACAGGGCTGGGTGTGAATGCTTGGGTAAAGCGTACTCCCTGTTCCGCTAGCAGATCCAGAGCGGGAGTTTGAATTCGGTTGTACCCGTAGCAGTGAACGTGGTCGGCACGCAGAGTATCGATGGTTATGAGAAAAACGGAAGGGCGGGAGGCACTCTCTGGTATGGGCTCGCGGGCGAAGCAGGGACCAAGAGCTAAATGGCACCAGAGGAGGGCAAAAAAGATCCGCATAGGACCGAGCGTATCACAGCTCACGTTTAGGACAACTTCCGCGCTTCTCCAACGCTGTGATCTAGTCGCCGTTCGCCGCGCCCCCAGTACCCTCATAACCTGGAAATAACTACCTTCCTTTCATATCCCTGTTGAAGCCTCATAGGCTCGTCGCTTTCCACATGCCCGTGATACACTCCGCTCGCTCAAGCAGCTCAAGTTTGATAGTCGGAGGCTGGCCATGATTCGATGGTTACTTATGACCGTGGCCTTGCTCAGCTCCCTTGCGGCCGCGGCGCTTTCCACCGACACAGCAGCCCCCGACACTCCCGAGCCCGGTTCTGTCGAAGCGATCGCGAAAGCCACCGGCGATCCGCGTTTCCTTTCCCCATGGGTTTCTTATCTTCCCCAGGTGCACGGTGTTCCCTCGCCACTTGCCTTTTTTGGCCGCATCCCCGGCGCACCCGGTGAGTTCGTTGACACCGCGAAAGCGCACGCCTACTGCCGTGCCCTTGCCGCCGCGTCACCACGTGTTCGCGTTTTCTCTATCGGTCGCAGCGAAGAGGGACGCGATATCTTGATGGTCGCCGTCGCCGACGAAGCCGGCATCCGCGATCTCGACCGCCTCAAGGCCGCCACAGCGTCACTCGCTGACCCTCGCACTCTCTCACCGGCCGCTGCAGAATCGCTTATCGCCACTTCACGGCCGATCTACTATTTCAACGCTGGCTTGCATGCCGATGAAACCGGATCCGCGGAAGCCGTGCTCGAACTTGCCTATCGCCTCGCCGTCTCCGACCAGCCGAACATCCGGCACATCCGCGAACAACTCATCGTTCTCATCAATCCCGTTTCGAATCCCGATGGACGCGACAAAATGGTGGAATGGTTTTATCGCTACCTCAAGGGCAAAACCGATCGCGCCACCATGCCCCGCGAGTCTCCGCCGTACTGGTCCAAGTACGCCTTCGTCGACATCAATCGTGACACCCATCAGCAAACCCACGAAACGACCAAGGCCGTTCACCGCATGTTTCACGAATGGCATCCCACCGTCGTCCACGATCTCCACGAAGGCTCGCCGCTCCTGATGACCTGGAACGGAACCGGTCCTTACAACCCCAACATCGATCCCATCACCTATACCGAATTTCTCGAGCTCAGTTTTCACGAAGTCCAAACCATGACGGCCCTCGGAATGCCCGGCGTCTCAACCTGGAATTTTGGCGAAGCTTTCAGTCATCTCTACCTTGATTCCGTGGCCATGAACCACAACAGTATCGGCCGCGGCTATGAAACTCTCGGTAATGGTACCGCTGAGACCCTGCATTATTCTCTCCGTCCTTCACAAACCTCCATGGAGTGGTACCGTCCCGCTCCTCCTCCGGCCGAATTTGACTGGTCCGAGCGCGACAACCTCAACTACAACGAAACCGGCGCGCTTGCCGCACTCGACTTTGCCGCACGCAATTCCAAAGAGATGCTTCGCAATTTCTACAAGAAAGGATGGGACTCGTGGCGCAAGGGAATCGACGAACCTCCCTACGCCTATCTCATTCCGGAAGATCAGGGAGATCGCAAGCGGGTTGCCGACATGGTAGGCCGTCTCCTCTCGCAACGCATCGAAGTTGCCCGCGCCCAAAACGCCATCACTCTCAAGGAGGGCAACTTCCCAGCAGGCACATACGTCGTCCGTCTCGATCAACCCTATCGCAATTACGCCGTGGATCTCCTCTCGCCTCAGGTATTTCCCAAGGACAAAGGCGAACCCTACGATGATGTCTCCTGGGAGTTTCCCGCGAATTTCCATCTTGTAGCCATCCCCACCGCGGATGCCTCCATTCGATCCGCGGCGCTCACGCCTCTGAACGAGACGCCGCGGCCGGCGGGCACCGTTTCTGGCGAAGGTCCCGCGTTTCTGCTGAGAGATACCGGCCAGGAGAGTCTTTTCGCGGCCCGCTATCGGCTCGCTGCCTTCGATGTGGAAATCGCCGAGCACCCATTCAAAGCTGGAGGGATCGACTTTCCGGCTGGCTCCTGGTTTTTGCCCGCCAGGGATGGCTTGGCCAGCGCGATACGCTCTGTTGCCACCGAGCTTGGCCTGGACTTCGTCAGCACTTCTGCTTCTCCCGGCGTATCGCATCACGCTGCAAGCGTTCCGCGCATCGGAGTTTGGGTGCCCTGGGCTGACACCGATTCCATCGGCTGGATCCGCTACATCCTCGATCAGCGCCGCGTTCCCTATATGTATGTTCGCGACGAGGATATTCGAGCCGGTAATCTTCGAGACCATATTGATGTGCTTCTCTACGGCCACGTCGATCTTGAACTCGCTGAGCAAATTGAGGGCCTGCCCAAACGTTGGGGCCCTATGCCCTTCAAGAAAACGCCGCAGACCCCCAGCTTTGGCACGCCCGCCGAGTCCGACGACATCACCGGCGGTATCGGTTATGCAGGGCTCGCGGAAATACAACGCTTCGTGGACAACGGCGGTTTGCTAGTAACCCTGGGTAGCGGTTCGATGCTCGCTCTCAACGGCGGCATTGTGCGTGGGGTGCGCTCAGTCGCTGGCGGCGTCCCGCGCAGTATCGCTGGCGGTGGTTCGGCGTCAGCCGCAGCCGCGCAGAATTCCGTTACGCGCACTCCCGGCGCGCACGTGCGTGTGACTTTTGCTCGGCCGGATCACCCCATCGCCTATGGTTACCCAGCGCACACCCATGTCTTCCGCCAGAACTATCCGCTCTACAGCGCACCCCGCGCCTGGCTACGCATGGCCTATTGCACAACGTGCCTCGATGGTCCCGAAGACCGTTCTGGGATCGTTCTCGAATGGGGCGACTCCGGTGGCGCTCCCTTTGTAATCAGCGGCCAGGCCTGGGGCGAAGAAAATCTTCTGCGTCGACCGGCAATTCTCGACATGCCAGTCGGCCACGGTCACGTCGTCTCGTTCAACTTCAATCCTTTTCACCGCGACATGAATCGCGGCGATCACCGTCTCGTTTGGAATACCATTCTGAATTGGCAAGCGATTCTTTCTGCTCCCGCGCCGGCCCATGTATCCGCGTCAGACGACTCGGATGATTCGGAACCATAGCCTTTTTTCCCCGCGCCCACGTTAACAGAGTGGAGTTGTATTCTCACGGATATTTCAATTGGCGCCGATCGCGCTTGCTGGGCGCCGCCATTGACCAGTTTCTACCCCGCCTGTATCATCCGCGCACCCCAATTTCATTTCCATCGGAGAGGCTCACCATGTTGAAGCGTGCGAGATATGTTGCCGCAATGTATTCCGTAGTGATCGCAGCGGCTGTGCTGCTGGGTACTCCTTGTTTGTTGCAGGCGCAGCAGCCACCCATCAGTCCCGACGTGTACGGCCAGCTCAAGTATCGGTACATCGGCCCGGAAGGCAACCGTGCCACGTCCGTCGCCGGAGTTCCGGGGAAGCCGAACATCTGGTATGTGGGCGCGGCCTCCGGAGGTATTTTCAAAAGTACGGATGGCGGAATCCACTGGGATCCCATTTTCGACTCGGAACCGGTGGCCTCCATTGGTTCGCTGGCAGTAGCGGCGAGTGATCCGAATATCGTGTGGGCGGGGACCGGGGAATCATTCATCCGCAGCCACATCTCCGTGGGGCAAGGGATTTATAAATCCATGGACGCCGGCAAGACCTGGTCGCTGATGGGATTGGAAAAGGCAGGTCGCATCGGCCGCGTGGAGATCGACCCGCGCAATCCGGACATCGTGTTCGCGTGCTCGCTTGGCCACGCTTACGGGCCGCAGCCGGAGCGCGGCGTCTTCCGCACTAGCGACGGCGGAAAAACGTGGGACAAAGTGCTCTTCGTGGACGAGAACACTGGCTGCTCCGACCTGGGCATGGACCCCAACAATCCACGAATTCTTTATGCCGGTATGTGGCAGATCGAAATCCACACCTGGGGCCGCACCAGCGGCGGGCCCGGCAGTGGCTTGTTCAGGTCGAGCGACGGCGGTGTCACCTGGAAGCGCCTGGAGGGGCATGGCCTGCCGCATTCTCCCGTGGGCAGAATTGCCGTGCGCGTGGCCAAGAAGGATTCCAACCGCGTGTACGCGGAGATTGAAACCGGCGACGGCGTCCCGCAGCCGAATAGCCCCGGGCAGCTCGGCGAGTTGTGGCGTTCCGGGGACGGTGGCGAGAACTGGGAGATGGTCAACTCCGACCGGCAGCTCCGCGGGCGCACGCACTACTACACGCGCACGGAGATCGCACCTGACAATGAGAACGAGGTGTTTTTCTTTTCCGCTTCCTTTTCCCGGACGCTCGATGGAGGCCACACGCTCACCAAGATGCCCTCCGATCCCGGTGGGGACAATCACGAGATGTGGATCGATCCCACGGACGGGGATCGCATGGCCGTGGTCAACGATGGTGGCGTGAATATTTCCGTGAATCGCGGGAAGACGTGGAACCATATCAACTTGCCCATCGCGCAAATTTATCACGTCACCGTGGACGACCAGATTCCGTACTTCGTTTACGGCAACCGGCAGGACGGCCCCTCGTGGCGTGGCCCAAGCAACAGCCTGCAGTTCGGCGGCTTCGGGGGTAACAGCATTCCGCGCGGCGCGTGGCACCCGGTGGCGGGAGGCGAGAGCGGTTTCGCCATTCCGGATCCGGTGGACAACAACATCATTTGGTCCACGGGCACTGGATCAGGCAGCATCGGCGGCACGGTAACCCGCTTCGATGAGCGTACGCACCAGGACCGCGAAGTCGAGGTGTGGCCGGACTATGTGGCCGGAGCGCCCGCGGTAGAAGTGAAATACCGCTTCAACTGGGAATTCCCGATCGCCATTTCTCCTTCCGACCATAACAAGGTGTACGTGGGCAGCCAGTTTGTACACGTCACCACCGATGGCGGTAATAGCTGGCAGATCATCAGTCCCGACTTGACGCGCAACGACAAGAGCCGCCAGCAGATTTCTGGAGGGCTTACCCCCGACAACATCGGCGTGGAATATGCGGGAGTGATTTTCGCCCTGACCGAATCAGCCAAAGAGGCGGGCCTGATCTGGGTGGGCACCAACGACGGGCAAGTGCAAGTGACGCGCGACGGTGGAAAAAACTGGAGCAACGTCACGAAAAATCTTCCCGGCTTTCCGGAGTGGGGAACGGTGGACAACATCGAAGCCTCGCGCTTCGATGCGGGCAGTGCCTACCTGACTGTGGACGGCCATCAGGTCAACTTGCGCGACCCTTATGTATACAAGACCGCGGACTACGGCAAAACCTGGACGTTGATCACCGCCGGGATTCCACACAACATGCTCAGCTATGCGCACTGCGTGCGCGAGGACCCCGTGCGCAAGGGACTCCTCTATCTGGGAACGGAGGGCGGGCTGTACGTTTCCTTTGACGACGGCAAAAACTGGCAGCCGCTCCAAGCTGGCCTACCGCACGCGCCGGTGTATTGGCTGACCGTTCAGGAGAGGTTCCACGATCTGGCAGTGGCTACTTACGGGCGCGGGTTTTATATCCTGGACGACATCACTGCGCTCGAGCAGTTAACGCCCGAGGTTGCCGCGGCCAAGGCGCATCTGTTCACGCCTCGCGATGCGTATCGATTTAAGGAAGTGGTGCAGCCGGCTGCCCTTGAGTACGATCCCACAACTGGAAAAAATCCGCCGTACGGCGCGTCCATCAATTTCTATCTCAAGTCCAACCTGGGAGAAAAGGACGTGGCCAAGCTGACCATCGCGGACTCCACGGGTAAAAAAGTCCGCGAGATCGACTGCCGCGCACCGAAGCCGGGGGCGTCCGAAGCCAAAAAGGCCAGCGATGAGGATGATCCCGACCCCGATGTACCGCCTTGCGAAGTGAAAGCCGGCATCAACCGCGTGTGGTGGGATTTGCGCTCCGAGCGCACCGCGCAAATTCGCCTAAGAACCACGCCACTCTATGCGCCGGACGTTCCCTTCGGACCGGAAGGCTGGCGCAAGCCTCCCGCCGTGGGACGCCTTTCGGTGCTGGCCCTGCCGGGAACGTACTCGGTCACGCTCACAGTTGGAGAAGAAAAATTTACCCAGAAGCTGACCGTCCTGAAGGATCCGCACACCTCAGGCTCGGAGAGCGACATTCAGGCGCAAACGGGCGTACAAATCGCCCTGCGCGACGAGATGAATACCATCGGCGTCACGGTGAATCAGATCGAGTCGCTCCGCGCTCAGCTCGTTGCCTTTGGGAAGGAGCTAGGCACCGACGAGGCGTCGAAACCGGTTCGCAAAGCCGCGGACGATCTCGCGGAGAAGCTGGCTGGGATCGAGGGAACGCTCTTGCAGCTCAAGCTGACTGGCCGCGGTCAGGACGACTGCCGCTGGTCGCCGATGCTCCTGCAAAAGGTCGGATACCTCTTCAGCCAACTGGACAGCAGTGCCGATTTTCCGCCCACCACGCAGCAGAGCGCCGTGCAGGAAGAGTTGAAGCAGCGCGGCGACCAAGCAGCGCAGAGCTTTCAGCAGTTGGTGGAAAAAGACGTGGCGGCGTTCAACGCGATGCTGCGTGCGCACAACATCAGCAACATTTATCTGAAGACGCCCTGATGCATAGACTCTACCAAAACCCCATCGGTCGCAGCGCCATACAGGTAACGTTTTGCACCGGTGAACTGCGGTAACAACCAGAGAATGTTGCCTGACGCCATGCGTCGGTCTTATCTGTCTTTTTTGCCCTGCGTGTTTTTGTTGAGTGTCAATAGATCAGAAAGATGGTTGGTCGGGGCGCCCGGATTCGAACCGGGGGCCTCCTGCGCCCAAGGCAGGCGCGCTACCAGGCTGCGCTACGCCCCGACATGAACTGCTTCATTCATTCTAAAGCACTTTCCAACTTTACTTCTAGTGTGCATCATCATTTTAAGCTCGGCTGCGCAAGAACTGCCTCATGTAGTTCGACTGAACTCCTCCGCCTTAGATTCCAGCGGCATGGCGACAGCCTCTTCCTGCCATCGCGCAGACCAGAGCGCCATCCAGACCTGCGATGGTCTTAGCTCGAGGCAGCCGCCGAATAAATTGGACTACCTGTGCATTTTGACAATACCCACCCCCTATTCGTTTGCTCAAGAATGCAGGCCTTGGGTAGGGAATACGTCCTGAGAGACGCTAAGGAGATTGAACTGTATGCCGCAGTCTAACAAATTGAGCAATAAGTCTTACAAATGGACACTTGCGTGTTTGATGTTATCCGGGTTGCTCCTGGTGGCCGCCTTTCCGGCCCTTTCGGCGAGGGGGGTCAAGGACGAGACCATCGAAGCAACCGCCATGGGCACGAGCACCCAAATGGGCCAGTTGGTCGGGATCTCCGTCGAAATCTACGAGTACTCGACGCCGGCAGACAAGCAGATCCTGGTCGAGGCATTTGCGAAAGGGCAGAACCAGGGGCTCGTCAACGCTCTGACCAAAATGCACGCCGTTGGTCATATCTCGATTACCGGCACGCTGGGCTACGACTTGGCCTTTGTAAAGATGATCCCAACACCGACGGGACGCAAAATTCGATTCGTCACCAACCGTCTCCTGACGTTCGGAGAGGTTTGGGCAGACTCTCAGTCCACGGCATTCAATCTTACCGGCGGCGAGTTCGATTTGAACGACACGGACAAGAGCAAAAGCACGGGTGTGTTGTATCCAGCCGCCCAACTGGCGATCGACAAGGAAGGCCAACTTCAAATCCAGCTCAATCAAAATGCCTGGAAGCTCGTTGATGTGCTCGATTGGAAGGGCACGCAGGGCGTCAATTAACACGCTCGCAGCCTGACAGCGTTTCCGACAGAGGATGGAATTGCCCCTCTTAGTATTTTTTTGGAGGGCGGATAAGGTCTCCGCAATACAGAACTCTAAGCTGGAGAGAGAGGTCATATGAAAAGGAATTCGTTCCTGGTGATTGGATGTAGTTTGATGCTGGTGTTGATCGGGCTACTGCTCATGGATGGCAACATCGCCGCGAAGGATAAGAAAACCAAGCCGTCGGTATGCGCAAATCCGCACCCCGAACAGCTTTGTACCGCGGCAAATACTTGTGGGTCGAGTAGCTCTCCCTGCGAACTGGAGATTCGGCGCACAGGGGGTGGTTACGATGCGTCAGTAACCCCCAACATTCCAGGCTTCCCGAAAGATCCGGGGCCGATTTGCGTCGCGCCGGGCACAAGCGTGACATGGAAAGGCGAGGGCAAAAACACCGGCATTATGGTCGACTTTGGCACCTCGTCTCCTTTCGATCCAGCGGGAACGATTATGGGAGGCTCAGATCGTCCCGTTACCGTTCAAACGAAAAAGCCTGGTTGCTATAAATACACGGTCGGAGCCTGCAATCCCGGTTCTACATATGGCATGTGTGGAAATTCGGACTTTGATCTGATAGTGACCGGCAGCAAGTAGAAGTTGTACGCCGGATTGCCGGCGCACGCTCGCAGGAGTTCGATGCAGATGACCTGTTTCCGTCCACTCTGGTTGATTCGCTCCTTATGTGAAACAGGGTGTGTGTGCTCGATGCGCGGCTACTGCAGTTCCGCTCAAAATGTAGTTTGTAGCCGCAAATCTATGAGAAACAGAGCGTCGCGTGCTTGGCTGATTCTCTTGAGCGTCGCGCAGTTGACGCTGTGCCTGGTGCTTGCTAGCTTCGCGGTGGCCCACCCACAGGATGCCCAAACGCAACAAGGCCAGTCCATCGCTGACGCCGCCCGGCAAAGCCGCGAGCAGAAGAAAAACGCCGCAAAGCAAGCCCGGGTGATTAGCAACGAGGATCTGGACCTTGAGTATTTCAAACGAGGTCAGGAGGGGTTTGATTTTGGCCTTCCTGCCAAGACCACGACGGAGGAACCCAGCGTGAATGCGGTAGCCGCCACTGATGCTGCCGGTTCTGCGTCGATTCCCGCCGACAAAGAGGCAGGGACGAAAGATAAGAGCGCGGAGGAGGCGGCCGCAGAGGGTGCAGAAATCACGAAGCTGAAGGAAAAAATCAAAGAGACGGAAGAAAAACTGAAGTGGCAACAACGCGAGTTCGCGCTGGACCAAGACACCGTGTATTCGAACCCTAATTACACGGACTTGCAGACAGGCAAAGCTAGGCTCAATTCCGAGCAGCAGGCGATTAATGATAGGCAGCAGGAAATCGAGGGACTCAAGGCAACTCTTGCAGAGCTCGAAGAGCATCGAAAGCAAGCTGTACCTCCGGCGACTACACCGCCGCCCGGTTCAGCTCCTCCACAGTCGTAGCCTTCCACACCCAGCTAACAAAAGCTCGGGGACCAGCTCAACGACGGCCACCCTTTCGCAATGGAATTCTGCCTATTCGCCTCTGACCCTCAGGGTTCAGTGACGGGCATGGCTCGTGGCCAATTGCCGACATCTCTCGATAAACTCTTTGACTCTTCCTATTCGCTAGTGAATACTTGAATTCCCTTCCAGAGTATTTCCCTATAGCTGCATTTTTCTCTCCTTTAGCTCATGGGAACCACAAACCAGAATAGTGACTGTTTACTTGAGTTGATGGCCTTCCGCGGCGCTCTGGCCGACCTGGTGTCAACCGACTTTCGGCAAGGGAACGATGAAAACAAGGGTCCATCCAATTTGCGCCAGAGCATCGGGCTTATCCCCATTCTTGTGGAGACGTCTCGCGGCTAATTTGTTTGTGCGTCGGCAGCATGCCCACTTTTGCGGAATGGGTCCGCGTCGGACCTCAGGTGCTCCCGACAATCTATCGCCACAATTCTTCCAGTCTCATCCAGAGGCCGCGACCGGCCGAGCCCTCCAGGGAGGCCGCGAATGCAAATGAGGTCAACGCGGCGTGGGAGGCAGGAAGCTACGAGGATCCTAATTGCGGATGATGACGCTATCACGCGACGCCTGCTGCAAAAAACGCTGGAGCGCGCAGGTTACTTAGTCGAAGCGGTCGAGAACGGACACATGGCACTGGAAGCTTTGTCCAGTGAGGCTGGCCCCCGGTTGGCGCTCTTGGATTGGCTCATGCCCGGGCTGAACGGGCCTGAAGTTTGCCGCGAGATACGCAGACACTCCGAGTATCCCTACATCTACATCATTCTTCTCTCAGCGAAGGCAGCCAAAGTTGACGTCGTCAAGGGTCTCGAAGCGGGTGCCGACGACTACATTACGAAGCCCTGCGACGCGGAAGAATTGAAAGCGCGCTTGCGGTCAGGTGAGCGGATTCTGAAGCTAGAAGACAAACTGACCTTCGATGCACTTCACGACCCTCTCACGCAGCTCCCTAATCGCTCTTTCTTTCTCGATCGGTTGACCTTGTGTGTCAGCTGGGGAATGCTCCACCCGGAGTATAAATTTGCAGTCTTATCTATCGACATGGATCGCTTCAAAGTCGTGAATGACAGTCTGGGCATCTCGGCGGGCGACTGGCTTCTGGTGCAAATAGCCGGCCGGTTGCTCAGCTCCATTCGCCGGGATGATGCCCTGTTGCGCTCGGCGGGAGCAGGAGGAAAGGCCGGTCAATCGGAGGACGTCGGCATACTGGCGAGGCTGGGAGGCGACAAATTCACCATCTTGCTGGATAACATTCGGAACGCGAGCGAAGGAATTCGAGTGGCCGAACGAATTCAACAGAGTATCCAAGAACCATTTGACGTCGATGGACAGCCCGTGTTCACCACGGCTAGCGTCGGCATTGCTTTTAGCGGAACCGGTTACAGCGCGGCGGAGGATATGCTGGGCGATGCAAATACGGCCATGGCACGAGCCAAGACGCTCGGCAAGGCGCGTTATGAAATGTGCGATCCCTCGATGCACGCCACCGCCGCGGGCCGCTTCCGCCTGGAAACGGATCTTCGCCATGCCACGGAGCGTCAGGAATTTCGCGTTCACTACCAGCCGATCGTTTCCTTGCTGGATTTTCATATCACCGGCTTCGAAGCCCTGGTGCGGTGGCAGCGGCCGGAGTTTGGATTGGTAATGCCCGGCTCATTCATCTCGGCTGCTGAGGATACTGGCCTGATTCTTTGGATTGGGAACTGGATTTTGCAGGAGGCCAGCCGTCAGTTGTGCGCCTGGAATTCGCAATTTCCAAGTTCGCCCCCGTTTACCATGGCCGTAAATATTTCCGCCAAGCAGTTTGCACAGTCTGACTTAGTCAGCCAAGTTGACCATATTCTCGCCGAAACGGGCCTTGCTCCTGGCAACTTGAGGCTGGAGCTTACCGAAAGTGTGACCATGCGGGATGAGGAGCGCACCACTCGAATCCTTAGCGAACTCAGAAAATTGGGGGTGCGATTGTGCATTGATGACTTCGGGACAGGCTATTCGTCGCTGAGTTACTTGCGCCGCTTTGCTCTGGATATCCTGAAAATCGACCGCTCCTTCGTTGCCGATATGATGAACAACACGGAGAGCCTGGAGATCGTAAAGACGATCTTGAGCCTTGGAGGCAACCTGGGAATGAAGGTCATCGCGGAGGGCGTGGAGACAGCCGAACAAGCGACCAGGTTGAGATCGCTGGGCTGCGAGTTTGCTCAGGGATATCTCTTCTCCAAGCCTCTCGATTCGGCAGCCGTTGCGCGGACACTTGTGGCTTGCGATACCAACTCCTACACGTTGCCGGAAGAGCTTCTCAGGCAGCTCGTTGCTCCAGTACGGTGAGTGCGGCGTGGTGAGTGAGAGCATGATGATGGGAAAACAAGCCCGTAGCCCGTTGGACACCGGTTAGGAAACTCGGACGGAACCAGTGCCGGCCTGTTATAGACTTGAACTCCCTTCGAATAAAATCGGCACGCGGCTACAGGCTGCCCTCTTTCAGCCCTCGGGACCGTGTCCGAAGTAGATTCTCCTTAACCAGCTTGGAGTGCGATGAATACGAAGTCTCTATCGAGCCGCAGGCTGCAACTCGCGTTCGGATCCGCCATTTTGGCTTTGCTCGTAGTGGGAGCGATCTCCTATCGCGGCATGGCGGAGTCCAGGGAAAGCGATCGTTGGGTCCGGCATACCCATGAGGTTCTGGAAAGTCTGCAGGATTTGCTCGCGGCCATGCAGACCGTGGAATCGAACGCCCGCGGCTACCTCTTGACCGGCGACGAATCCTTTCTCGCGGTCTACCGCGCCGCCATCGTAAGGACCGGTAAGGACCAGGCCATCGTGCGCAACATAACGCTAGACAACGCCGAACAACAGCACAGGTTAGATGAGCTCGCGACTCTTACCGGCCGGAAATTCCAGCTCGCAGAGAAAGTCCTTGACCTGCGGCGGACATCCGGCCTTGACGCCGCCGTTCGCGCCATCAGAGAAGGATCTGGCAAACAGATCATGGAGGACTTTCAAGCGCTCATCGCGCAGATGCAGGACGAAGAGTTGCGATTGTTGGTGGTACGCGAGGGAGAGGCCAAACGCCGCTTCCGGCGAACGGAAACAGCTTTGATACTCGGAACCGTCCTGGGTTTGCTGATCACCTGCCTCGCCGGTTGGAGTGCCCATCGAGACTATTCCGCTCGCGAACTTGCGGAGCGTGCCCTCGTCGACAGCGAGGAAAAATATAGAAGGCTCATCCACGGCGTCCAAGACTACGCCATTTTGATGCTCGGCCCGCAAGGCGAGATTCGCAGTTGGAATCCCGGCGCCGAGCGAATGACGGGCTGCAAATTTGAAGAAGTCTATGGCAAAAACTATTCCCGCTTCTTTTCTCCTGAAGACGTCAAACGAGGCAGGCCGGAAGAGATTCTTCGATTGGCCGCCTCATCCGGCTTATACGAAGAGCAAGGCATGCGTATGCGGAAAAACGGCGCGCGCTTTCTCGTGCGAACCACTTATACCTCCTCGCGCGATCTCGGGGGAACTCTGCGCGGGTTTTCCGTTGTCAGCCGAGATGTCAGCCAGGGCGCAGAATCGGATGCGAAATACCGCGGGCTCCTGGAGGCCGCGCCGGACGCCATGGTGGTGGTAAATCAGGGCGGGGAAATCGTCCTTCTGAATGTGCAAGCGGAGAAACAGTTCGGCTACAGCCGAGACGAGCTTGTCGGGCAAAAAGTGAAAAACATTATTCCGGAAGGCTTTGCGGAACGGCTGATTGCAGACGGAACGCGAAGCGCGGCCGACGCTCTGGCGCAGCAGATCGGCGCAGGCATCGAGCTTATTGCTCTGCGGAAGAACGGAACCGAGTTTCCCATCGAGATCATGCTGAGTCCCTTGGAAAGCGCGGAAGGAACGCTCGTGACAGCAGCCATTCGCGATATAAGCGTTCGTAAGGCCGCAGAGAAACATTTGGGGCAGATGGAAGGCAGGTATCGCGGACTGTTGGAGGCGGCGCCGGATGCGATGGTGGTGGTGAACCAGGGCGGAGAAATCGTCCTCCTAAACGTGCAGGCAGAGAAGCAATTTGGCTACAGCCGCGATGAACTTGTCGGGCAAAAAGTGAAAAACATTATTCCGGAAGGGTTTGCGGAACGGCTGATCGCGGACGGAACACGAAGCGCGGCAGAAGCGCTGGCACAACAGATCGGGACAGGAATCGAGCTGATTGCTCGGCGGAAGAATCAAAGTGAATTTCCAATCGAGATCATGCTAAGCCCGCTGGAAAGCGCGGAGGGAACGCTGGTGACGGCAGCGATTCGCGACATCAGCGTACGCAGAGCAGCGGAAAAGCATCTGGCGCAGATGGAGGGCAGGTATCGCGGGCTGTTGGAAGCGGCGCCGGATGCGATGGTGGTGGTGAACCAGGGCGGAGAAATTGTTCTGTTGAACGTTCAGGCGGAAAAACAATTTGGCTACAGCCGCGATGAACTCGTCGGGCAAAAGGTCAAAAACATTATTCCGGAGGGCTTCGCGGAACGGCTCGTCGCGGACGCGCTTCGCTCCGTGGAGGACGCTCTGGCGCAACAAATCGGAACCGGGATTGAGCTGATTGCCCGGCGAAAGAATAGAAGTGAGTTTCCTATCGAGATTATGCTGAGCCCGCTGGAAAGCGCCGAAGGCATCCTGGTGACGGCAGCGGTCCGTGACATAACCGCTCGCAAGAAAGCGGAAGCGAATCTCCTTAACAAAATGGAAGAATTGAACCGGTCGAATGAGGAACTGGGACAATTTGCCTACATAGCTTCTCACGATTTGCAGGAGCCGCTGCGCATGGTGGCGAGTTACACGCAGTTGCTATCCAGACGCTACAAAGGAAAGCTGGACTCCGATGCTGATGAATTCATTGCTTTCGCGGTGGACGGAGCCAGCCGTATGCAGCGATTAATCCAGGATCTGCTGGCCTATTCGCGCGTCGGAACAAAGGGAAAGGATCTGCTCGATATCTCCAGCGAAGAAGCACTTCAACAGGCGCTCATTAACTTGCGTGGCGCCATCGAGGAAAAAGGCGCGCTCGTTACCCATGATCCTCTGCCCGTCGTCTTTGCGGACGAGATGCAGCTTATCCAGCTGTTTCAGAACCTGATCGGCAATGCCATCAAATACCAGAGTTCTGGAATCCCCAGTGTCCACATCACGGCCTCCAGAAATGGCGGCAAGAAATGGACATTTTCTGTGAAAGACAACGGACTGGGAATCGATCCCCAATATTTTGAAAAGATCTTTGGAATGTTTCAGCGGCTCCACAAGCGCGAAGAGTTCGCCGGCACCGGCATCGGCTTGGCCATCTGCAAAAAGATAGTCGAGCGGCACGGCGGCAGCATCTCGGTCGAGTCGCAACCAGGGCAAGGATCCATCTTTCACTTCACCCTGGCAGAGAGCGAGAAAAAATCGTGAATCTCATCGGAGGAGAAGGTATGCCCATAGAAGTCCTTTTAGTGGAAGACAGTCCGGGCGATGTCCGGTTGACGCAGGAGGCCTTTCGCGATGCCAACAAGGCCATCCATTTGCACGTGGCTTCCGACGGCGTGGAAGCCATGGCATTTCTAAGGCGACAAGGCATTCACGTCCAGGCCCCTCGGCCGGAGCTCATTCTGCTGGATCTTAACCTCCCTAAAATGGATGGCCGCGAAGTGCTGGCCCTCATCAAGGAAGATGCCAATCTAAAGACGATTCCCACAGTGATCCTCACTACATCCGAAGCGGAAGCGGACATTGTGAAAAGCTATCAGCTGCAGGCGAACTGCTACTTGAGTAAGCCAGTTCAGTTGGATGCCTTTGAGGCTCTGGTAAAAAGCATCAATGATTTCTGGCTGACTAAAGTTAAGTTGCCCCAGCAGAGGCAGACTGGATGAGCCCGAGAACGAGATCGATCAAAGTACTTCTTCTGGTCGAAGACAATCCTGGCGATGCACGGTTGCTCCGCGAGATGTTCAACGAAGAGGGCTCGCAAGCCACGGAAATGACTTATGCCCAGTGCATGAAAGACGCCGAGAAGTGCCTAGCTGAGCGCATAGTTGACATCATCTTGCTGGATTTGGGTTTGCCCGATGCGGAGGGAGTGACAGCGGTGCGGCGGGTCCGCGCAGCCGCGCCGCGCGTCCCCCTGGTGGTACTGACAGGACGGGACGACGAGACGCTCGCCGCGCAGGCCTTGCAGGAGGGCGCGCAAGACTACCTCATTAAAGGTCAGATCGATTCCCGCAGCCTGCTCCGCGCTCTCCGCTACGCCATCGAGCGCAAGACAATGGAAGAGGCGTTGTTCGTCGAAAAGGAGCGGGCCCAGGTCACGCTGAACTCCATCGGCGACGCCGTTGTTTGTACCGACATTCTTGGAAATATCACGTTTCTTAATTTCGTTGCGGAAAAAATGACCGGCTGGTCGTGGCAAGAAGCTGCGGGCCGTCCCATGGCGGAAGTGTTTAAGATTCAGGATGCCGCGAGCCGCGAACCAGCTGCGAATCCGATGGACATGGCTATGGGGCTGGACCGAACTGTGCACCTGCCGGCGAATTGCATTCTCGTACGTCGCGATGGATTTGAAACGCCTATTGAAGACTCTGTTGCTCCCATCCATAACCGGGAAGGGAAGGCCACCGGAGCAGTCATCGTTTTCCGGGATGTAAGTACGGCGCGCGCCATGGCTGCACAAATGACCCACTCGGCCCAGCACGATTTTCTGACCGGCTTGCCCAATCGCATGCTTCTGAACGACCGCGTAAATCAGGCCATCGTCCTAGCTCCTCGCCACTCGAAAAAAGTCGCCGTGCTCTTTTTGGATTTGGACGGCTTCAAACACATCAACGATTCGCTTGGGCATCCCACCGGCGACAAACTCCTTCAATCTATTGCTCAACGTCTGGTGAGCTGTGTCCGTAGCTCCGACACCGTCAGTCGTCAAGGCGGCGATGAGTTTGTTGTCCTGCTCTCCGAAATGGAGCAATCCGAGGATGCCGCCATCTCAGCTCTTAGAATCCTCCAGGCTGTGGCTGAGGCTCATACTATTGACCAGCACGATCTTCACGTCACCACGAGCATCGGTGTCAGCGTCTTTCCGGACGACGGCAAGGATGCCGAAACGCTGATCAAGAACGCGGACACGGCGATGTACCAGGCCAAGGAAAACGGCCGGCAGAGTTACCAGTTTTTCAGGCCCGCCATGAACGTCCGGGCCGTCGAGCGCCAATCGATCGAGGAGAATCTTCGCCGAGCCGTGGAGCGGCGGGAGTTTACTCTGCATTACCAGCCGAAGATCAGGCTGAGGACGGGAGAGATCACCGGCGCGGAAGCACTTTTACGTTGGACCCATCCCGTTCGAGGCCCGGTCTCTCCCGCGCAATTTATCCCTGTGGCCGAAGACTGCGGCCTGATTCTCCCGATTGGCCAGTGGGTGCTCCGGGAAGCATGCAAACAAGCGCAGGCGTGGGTTCACGCTGGGCTTGCCCTGGGAACGATGGCGGTGAATATCTCCTCGATGGAGTTCCGTGACGACAATTTTCTTGAAAGTGTGTTCGCTGTACTCAGAGAGACCGGCCTCGATCCGAAATTGCTTGAGCTGGAACTCACGGAAAGCGTTCTGATGAAGCGTGCCGAGTCCGCTGCCACAGTCCTAAAAACACTGAGAGCCAGAGGCGTGCAGATTGCCGTGGATGATTTCGGCACCGGCTACTCCAGCTTGAGCTATCTGAGAAAGTTCCCCATAGACGCGCTGAAAATCGACCAATCCTTCGTCCGGCAGATCACCGCAGCCCCTGACGATACGACCATCGTAACGGCGGTCATCAGCATGGGCCGCAGCTTGAAACTGCGGGTTGTTGCGGAAGGCGTTGAAACGAGGGAAGAGCTGGCATTTCTTCAGGCTCACCTTTGCGACGAGGCGCAGGGCTACTATTTCAGCCGGCCTGTGCTTCCTCAGCAATTCGCGATGCTGCTCAAGAACGGGATCACCGAACCGGCTGTTGTGGTTCATCGATGAGTACGTTTCTTGCCATCTGCTCTGCGAAAAAATGCGCGCGCGCTAATGCTATTCTCGCGTTTGCTGCCGATACACTAAAATTAAATCGCTAGTTGGAACTCGCCTAATGGAACTGCTCAACAAAACGAAATATGGTCAGCCTCCTCCAGCACCCGCTGACCCTGTCGAAAAGCGCAGTTGTCCCCGCTATCCTTTTTCGCCGGCCGTCGAAGCACTTGATCTCGAGGCAGATACCCGGATTATGGGTCGACTTTCCGATATCAGCAGGAATGGCTGCTATGTGGATACTATTAATCCGTTTGCCAAAGACGCTCCGGTCACGCTGACCATCTCAAGAGACAACCAATCCTTCAAGACTCAGGCAAAGGTTGTTTATTCGAAGATGGGCATGGGCATGGGGCTGTTGTTCACGACCGCCGAGCCCGACCAACTCCGCGTACTGGGTTCCTGGCTGAACGAGTTAAGCGGCGGAAGAGTGCATGAAGAGGAGACGTCGAACCTCTTTCTACAACCCGAGGCTGCGAAGAGCACGGAGATTGAACTACGGAAGATTGTTGGTGAACTGATCGCCCTGCTGAACGGCAAGAATATGCTCAATGACTCCGAGGCCATGGGCCTCTTGAGAAAGCTCAGCAAATAGTCAGAGTAGGGGGCGGGCTCGTCCTCTGTCTGCACCTATCTTCAATTTCCTTCATTTGCGCCTGCGAAGCCTGCTCCGCGGCCGGTCCGGCTAAAACAAATCATGCTGGACTTCCGCGATGTTCGCGAAATCGGCTCCGGCGTTAATTCTTCGGAAATGACCATCTGGATTGTTACCATGCTCGAAGGCGGCCTAATCTCGAACGGCTGCAACGGGCGCCCGCGCCTTTGAATCTAGCTTGCCGCCACCTCGAGGAATATCTCGAAACGAATATTCGCGCGTAGGAGTCCAAAGCTCAGACGGAGAAAACATGAGCACATCGGACGCAGCTCCTCAACCCGACTCCTGGAGCAAGGCCAAAGCAAATGAAATGCCTGTGGGTAGTCTTATCGGTTTTGAGGCAATAGAGGCCGAGGATGGCCGCGCCGTCGTCACGCTCGCTGCAGGAGCGCAGCACGCGAACCCCATGGGTACGCTCCACGGCGGAATCTTGTGCGATATTGCCGACGCAGCCATGGGAATCGCTTTTGCCAGCACCTTGACCCCCGATGAATCCTTCACCACGATTGAACTCAAAATCAATTTCTTTCGCCCCGTGTGGAAGGCTGTCCTAAAGGCCGAAGGCAAAGTAGTGCGGCGGGGGACCACTGTCGGTTACGTCGAATGCGAAATCACCGACGAAAACGGCAAATTGGTCGCAAAAGCAGCCTCGACATGCATGGTCTTGAGAGGCCAGGGCGCTAAAGGGCGATGAACTGAGGCGACGCTCCGATCGAGTTACTTGCTTGGGCGTGCCGAGTCTATGGAGAGACGTCCTTTTTGCGGTACACTTTCTGCCCCCTAGCTGGGTGACTGGTGAAAATGGCAACCGGATTGAAAACCACCACACTGTCGGAGCGCGCGAATTCGGCTGCTCCATTTAATTGGGCTGATTTCAGCAAGATCGCCACCGCCGTCGGCTTGCTGTTTATTCTCGCCCTCAGCGGCTGCCAGCGACCTTCCCAAGAACCGGTCACAGTCACGTTTCTGGATGTGGAGTGGGATACCTCTGGAATGAACCCTGGATTAGCGAAAGACTTGGAGGACTTCACGCGGGAATCAGGGATCCAGGTGAAGCGGATTCCACGTCCTGATGGTTCTTTCAATCAACTCGCTCTCTGGCGCGAGTTGCTCAAGAAAGGCGCTGCCACTCCCGACGTGGTCAGCATTGATGTGATCTGGTCTGGAATATTGAACCAGTATCTGACCGATCTGAAGCCCTACTTCGCCGCTGAGCTTACCTCGCAAAATCCAGTGGTGCTCGCGAGCTATTCCGTCGGCGAGAAGCTGGTGGCCATCCCGCATCACGCCTATATCAGTGTTTTGTACTATCGTCCGATTCTCTTGCGAAAGTATGGGTATCGTGAGCCGCCGAAAACATGGGATGAGCTCGAGAAAATGGCCGCCCGTATTCAGGCTGGCGAACGGGCCAAAGGCGAGAAGGATTTTTGGGGCTACGTTTGGCAGGGGGGCGTTAACGAAGATTTGACCTGCAGCGGCTTGGAATGGCAGTCCAGCGAAGCTGGCGGACGAATCATCGAGGATAACAAAACAATTAGCGTGAATAACGAGCAAGTGATTGGGGCATGGCAACGCGCCGCGCGATGGGTGGGTTCTATTTCCCCTCCTGCGGTGACCGCCTACGGATTGTGGGACGCCCAAAACACTTGGGGCTCAGGTAAAGCAGCTTTCCTTCGTGGCTGGCAATCCAACTACAGTGTTATCACTCGCGGCTGGCCTTTCTTGGGTTCGCGTTCCGTTACGCTCCCCGGTGTCGCTACCCAGTTCGGTGTAACCAGCGTTCCGGGCGGCTCGGGAGGGCGCGCAAGCACGTTGGGCGGAAACGGCTTGGCGATTTCCCGAGCCTCGGCGCACCCCCGTGAAGCCCTGGAACTGATTCGATTCCTTTTGCGAAGAGATGACCAGCTCATGCGCGAAAACGAGCGTACCGGGCCACCCGAAGAATCCGAGCTTTTTGAATTGCCGGCCATCTTGGATCCCTATCCCCAGCTTGCCCAATCGAGGTCACACGGGGGCGCTGTAGTGGCGCGCCCATCCATAGTGACTGGCGAGAAATACGAAGAAGTGAGCAGAGCGTACATCCGCGCGGTACGCTCCGTCTTGACTGGTGATAAGATTCCGTCCTTAGCCGCTGCCGAATTGGAGAAGGAACTGATTGGGATTACCGGATTCAGCCAGGGGCCGCCCTCCAAGCTGAACTAGTCTTTAGGCGAAAATGCATCTGAAGGTCTTAGATGTGTTTCCGTGTTTTCGAATTTGAGTCCGCGTGTTAGCGATTTTGGCTAGGTGCAATCGAGGCAAGCGATAGGGAGTCACCAGTGGTCGCGAAACTTGCCGGATGGGCGAAACAAGCGGGCGAGAGAACCTTTCACCTGCTTCGGCTCAACATCGGTCCCCGCCTAACGCTCTGCTTTATCTTCATTATTCTAGCGATGCTGCTGGGAAACGCTGTTTTGCTTTGGCAGTTCCATCAGGCTCGCGTTCAGGCGCAACGTCTATCTGGCGTCGACCAAGAATTGATTGTCGTGTTGCAGGCTCATGCCAATCTCATGTCGTTTTATCAAAGCGTGGACGCCCTCACGCATTCCGAAAACACCGCGGAACTTGTTGCGGAAGCGGAACCTCTTCGTACCGCCCTCCTCGAGGACAGCCAGCGCTACAGGAATGCCCTGAGTCGCTTGCCGCCGGAGGTAAAGCTGGACCCGACCCTGGTGCCTACCCTTGAAGCCATCCAGGATGCTCTACCGGCGGAGCTCACGGCCATCACAGACTTGGCCAAATCGAAGGACTGGCAGGCGGTTCGCTTGCGCTTAGCTAACCAAGTTCGGCCGCTGGAATCCAGGAGTTCGGCGCTGGTCAAGATCATTGAGCAACAAGTTGTCGATGAACAGGCAGAAGCGGTTTCGCAAGTTGCGAGCTTACAAAAGCGAATTCTTTTGATTGTTCCGCTCACTGGCGTCATCATCTTGCTCATCGCCGCACTCCTGGGTCTGGCCATTACCCGCAGCATCACTGAGCCGCTCGGGCTCCTCATGGAAGGTTCGAAGGCGTTGGCCCGCGGCGAGTTTGGGCACCAAGTATCAGTTATGGGCAGCGATGAACTAGCCCAACTTGGCCAGGTTTTCAACGATACTGCGACGAGATTACGTTCTCTCTACGAGACGCTGCAACACAGCGAGATGTATCTTGAGGAAGCACAACGGCTCACTCACACGGGGAGTTGGGTCTGGAAGGTAGCAGGAGGGGACGCCTTACATCTCTCCGATGAATGGTATCGCATATATGGCTTCGATCCGGAAAAGGGTATGCCAGGTTGGGAAGAACGGCGTCAGCGCCTTCATCCGGAGGATCGCGACAGGTGGCATGCTGTCATCGACCTAGCCATCCGTGAGAAGTCAGAATACGACATCGAATTCCGAATACTCCTCCCGGACGGGACCATCAAATATATCCACACCGTCGGCCATCCTGTCTTGAACGCATCCGGGGAACTCATGCAGTTCGTCGGCAGCTCGACGGACATCACCGAGCGCGTGCGTGCGGAGCAGACTTTACGGCGAAGCGAAGGGTACTTAGCGGAAGCGCAAAGGCTTAGCCGCAGCGGAAGTTGGGCTTGGAATGTGCGAACCCGCGCTGTCTTTTGGTCGCTAGAGCACTATCGCATCTACGAATATGACCCCGAGAAAACAAATCTGACCTGGTCGCATATTCTCGAAAGAGTCCACCCGGAAGATCGGGCAGCGGTCCAGCGGAGAGCGGAAATGGAGTCCACGCAAAGCGAGATCGTGGATTCCGGCGGAGACTATCGAATAGTTCTTCCAGACGGAAGGATAAAGCACCTCCACTCGATCGCCCATCCCGTCATGAATGAGATGGGCGAAATCACGGAAGTTGTCGGCACTACCATGGATGTCACCGAGCAATACGAGGCGAGAGCGGCTCTTGAGACCGCCTTTGAACAAATAAAGGAGTTAAGAGATCAGCTCTATAAGGAGAACATCGCTCTACGAGAAGAAGTCGACAAAGTATCCATGTTCGAGGAGATTGTCGGTTCCTCGGAGCCGCTCCGGCGTGTCCTCGTGCAAGTCGCCAAAGTGGCTGCGACGGATTCCACGGTTCTCATCCTCGGCGAGACCGGCACGGGCAAGGAAATGATCGCGCGTGCTATACATCGCCGGTCGAAGCGCGCCAATCGCGCGTTTATTCGCGTGAACTGTGCTGCGATCCCTCCCGCCCTGATCGCCTCCGAGCTTTTTGGCCATGAGAAAGGCGCATTTACCGGAGCCTCTCAGCGGCGTTTGGGCCGCTTTGAGCTGGCGGATGGAGGCACTATCTTTCTCGATGAGATTGGTGAGCTGCCCGCCGAGACCCAAAGCTCCCTTCTCCGGGTGCTCCAGGAGCGCGAATTTGAACGAGTGGGAGGCACCCAGTCTGTATCGGTCGATACAAGGGTGCTATCGGCCACGAACCGGGACTTAAAGGCGGCCGTTACCGCGGGCACATTCCGCCAGGATCTTTTCTATCGGCTGAACGTCTTCCCCATCCTGTTACCGTCGCTCCGCGAGCGCGCGGACGATATACCTCTGCTAGTCGAGTACCTGATTGAACGCTACGCGAAGAAGGCGGGGAAAAAGCTCCGCACTATCGACAAGAAGACTCTTCAATTGTTCCAGGATTACGACTGGCCTGGAAATATCCGGGAGCTGCAGAACGTGGTCGAGCGAGCAGTCATTTTATGCGACAGCGAGACCTTTTCCGTGGAAGAGACCTGGCTGAAGCGCGAGCTGCCCTTCGAATCGTCGAGGCCCAATTCGTTTTCCAAGGGGCTCGGGCGTTTGGACGAAACAAAGGAAAAGGAGATGATTGAAGCGGCCTTGACGCAAACCGCAGGCAGGGTTTCGGGGCCTTCCGGAGCCGCTGCACTCCTCGGGGTTCCTCGACAGACGCTCGAATCTAAGATCACCAGCCTGGGAATCAATAAGCACAGATTCAAGTCGGTCTAATCCTTCGCCAAAAAGGGCCCGTATTTAACCGAGTGTTATATGCGGCTGCCTGTCTTCTAATTGCTTCCTTCGCACCTCGTCGGAGTTCTCGGCCTGGGCCTCGCAATAATTGCATTTAACTCCACCCGCTTGCTGAAAATCAGCAAATGCTGAAATTGGGCAGGAATTTTATGCGTTAAATCGTTTATTTTCATTTACTTGTTGACGGCCACTCGATTGCACCTGGTGACTGTGCTGAAAGGGCAGGATGACTCTAAGAATTGAAAAGGCTTTGGATGCAGGCAAGACGATTCTTCGAGTAAGTGGGCGAATCGGTTTGGAGCATCTCGCAGAGCTGAAGTCACAGACCGAGGGGATGGGACCTGGGACGGTACTCGATTTGGAGCATGTAACGCTGGTAGACGTGGAGGGTGTGGGTTTCCTGAGCGACTGCGAGGCAATGGGAATCGAGCTTGTGCACTGTTCACCGTATATTCGCGAATGGATCACAAGGGAACGGCAGAGATAGTAGAAAGCTGAGGGAAATATGGCTTGCCAACGTGTAGCTGTTTGTACCGAAGAAAATCTGGTAATGGAGAGTTTGGCCCTTAGGGATGAGTTCGAGGGACTGGACGAGAGAAGCTTGGTCGCCGCCGCGAAGTACGGGGAAAGCGTGGCTTTCGATGTCCTCTGCGAACGCCTCACCCCTAGGATCCTCAGGTCGCTGCTGCGTATAACCAAAAACAGAGAAGACGCGGAAGATGCTCTCCAGGATTCGCTACTTAGCGCGTTCATTCATATCGGCGAATTCGACGGCAGGTCGGCATTTTCCACGTGGCTGACTCGAATCGCCATCAATTCCGCACTTATGATTTTGCGGAAGAAGCGAACTTCTCACGAAATATCAATGGATGGTTCCGTGGATTCCGATATGAAGGCGGCGTCCTGGGAAATGCCGGACCATGCTCCGAACCCGGAAAAGCGCTACGCCCAGCATGAGCGTGAAAATATTCTTCGCGGTGCGATCCAGACCTTGCGGCCGGCGATTCGCAAAGTGATTGAACTTCAACAACTGCAGGAACATTCGATGAAGGAGACAGCGGCGATGATCGGCATCTCCGTTCCAGCAGCCAAAGCGCGTCTGTTTCACGCAAAAGTCGCGTTACGCAAAACGCCAAGACTCAAGTCGATTAGATCCGCCCGCACCAAACACTTCAATTTGCCCTTTATCGTTCGTTCGACACCGGCCACCAGTCAGCGAGCGATGAGCGCGGTCTGACTTTCGAACAGCTCTGCCCGCGCGGCCTATGCTGGACTGCGGCGCAGGCGAGACAATACACAAGTCCATCGCAACAGAAATCTAAAATGTGAGTAATCCAATGAAAGCTATACAACGAGTAAGCAAAGCGGCTCAGTCACTCTGCGTCGTTTTGTTCTTGCTGACATGTTGCACGCTCTCAGCGCAGAATGAAGACCGTCACATTCGGAATATTGTTCTGGTTCACGGCGCATGGGCGGATGGTTCAGGCTGGAAAAGTGTCTACGACATTCTTGTCAAGGATGGCTTCAACGTCAGCATCGTTCAAGAGCCGGAAACGAATTTTAAGGAAGATGTCGCCGCCACCAAGCGCGTCCTCGCGTTGCAAGATGGACCGTGTATTTTAGTCGCGCACAGCTATGGGGGCGCGGTAATCACCGAAGCGGGGACAGAGCCATCTGTCGCCGGATTGGTCTACATCGCGTCCCACATGCCGGATGTTGGAGAAAGTGAGGCCGACGACGGAAAGCGTTTCCCAAGTGATCTCAGCAAGTCTGGCGCAATAAAGAAGACCGCCGATGGTTTCACCTACATCGATCCCGCGCACTTTCACGAGTACTTTGCAGCCGACCTGTCCGCGGAGCAGGCCGCTTTCATGGCGCGATCGCAAGTGTTCAACCTTGCTGACAATTTCAAAGCCGTCATCACAACCGCGGCATGGAAAAGCAAATCAAGCTGGATGCTGGTTGCGGGAGCCGACAGAACAATCAACCCTGCACTTGAACGGTGGTATGCCGCACGAGCCAAAAGCCATACTGTCGAAGTCGCAGGCGCCAGTCATTCTGTTTATATCTCTAGGCCCAAAGAGGTTGCAGCTCTGATCGAAGACGCGGCAGCGCACGCCCGGTAGAAGATAAAACAAGAAACAAATGGCTATCAAACAAGCTAAAGCGCACTGGATGGATGAAACCGAGTGCTGCACCCCGCTTTAGCGGGAAATCCTTGGTGACTTCTAAAAGTCCGTGAAAAATATATCGTTCCGTCAATATTTTCTCTACTCTTCAGGAGGTGGAGCATGGCGCCAACTACAGACAATGGGATGCAGCACCTCAGCAGTCCCTACTCAGTTCCAGAAACTCTCAAGCGCATTGAGTCCTTGTTGCAGGAAAAGGGCCTGACCATCTTTTGCCGCATCGATCACAGCGGCGAAGCCGAAAAGGCCGGTCTCAAGATGCACCCCACACAGCTGATCCTTTTCGGCAGCCCCAAGGGCGGTACTCCCGTGATGGTGGCTTCTCCGACGATCGCCATTGATCTTCCGCTGAAGGCCCTAGTCTGGGAAGACGCCGGGGGCAAAGTGTGGGTCTCCTGGAACAGCCCCGAATATCTACAAAACCGGCACAACGTTCCCGCCGATCTGATAAAAAACATCAGTGGTGCTGGGCCACTCCTTCAACTAGCAGTAAGATAGACCGGTCGCAGAATACACGCTTTTCTCTTGTGAGTTTATGCCGGAAACATCAGCGAAGGATCCTCAGCCGTCGATCACCAGTAATCCTAACCTCGCCCGCGATCATCTTGCCAATGAGCGTACTTTTCTCGCCTGGGTGCGCACAGGTGTCGCGATCGTCGTGTTTGGTTTCGCGATTGGCCGCTTTGCCGTCGCCATCCGGCAGTGGATGCAGCTGGAGGGCCAGGGGCATGTTGTGCCAACTGCCGGACTTTCGGTTTGGTTCGGTACAACGGCGATCATTTCGGGAGTGCTGGTCTGCGTCGCAGGCCTGGTTCGCTACCGGCGGACTCGCGAACAGATTGACTCCGGAAACTTCCAGCCAGCGGGCTTCATCATCGACATCGTCGGAATTATGACCGCGCTCTTCGGCTTGGCCCTCGCCGCATATCTAATTTACATCGACCTTCACTTCTAGTGTGGCACTTCAAAAAAGTTACGAATAAACGTTCGAACATGCAGGAATCTGTAGGGGCGGGGCTTGCCCCGCCCGGGCTAAACTAAAGCCTACAGATCAGCAGTTCTCTCTCGTAAACCATCTCTTTCGGCAAATGGTCGTGGAGTCCAATGAACAACTCTTCGTGCTCAATCACTTCCTTGCGCCACAGTTCTCGGTCAAACTTTTGCAGTTCCTCAAACTTTTCCTTGGATAGATCCATCCCCTTCCATTCCATATCTTCGTAGCGCGGCATCCAGCCAATGGGAGTCTCTCTCGCTAATGCCCGGCCTTTCGTGCGGTCTACAATCCATTTGAGAACGCGCATATTTTCAGAAAATCCCGGCCACATGAATTTCCCGTCCGCATCCTTACGGAACCAGTTCACGTGAAAGATTCTCGGCGTTAATGTAAGCGACCGCTGCATTTTGATCCAGTGCCGGAAGTAATCGCCCATGTGATATCCGCAGAAGGGAAGCATCGCCATCGGGTCGCGCCGGACTTTTCCGACAGCTCCTGCCGCTGCTGCGGTGGTTTCGGATCCCATCGTCGCGCCGATATAAACGCCTGAGCTCCAATTGAAAGCCTGGAAAACGAGCGGCATGGTGGTCGCCCTTCGCCCTCCGAAGATGATGGCGCTGATCGGAACACCGCTGGGATCTTCCCAAGCCGGATCAATCGTGGGACATTGCGAGGCTGGCGCCGTGAATCGCGCATTGGGGTGCGATGCTTTTGCTCCCGTTTCCTTTGCGATCTCCGGAGTCCACTTCTGTCCCTTCCAATCGAGGCATTCCGCTGGCGGTGTGTCCGTCATACCTTCCCACCAGACGCCGCCGTCCGGAGTGAGCGCGACATTCGTGAAAATGGAATTCTTCGCAAGCGTTGCCATAGCGTTGCGGTTCGTCTTTACAGAGGTCCCCGGCGCCACGCCAAAAAATCCCGCTTCCGGGTTTATCGCCCGCAGCAGACCGCGTTCGTCAGGCCGAATCCAGGCAATATCGTCGCCGACCGTCCAGACTTTCCATCCTTCAAATCCCTTGGGCGGAATGAGCATCGCGAAATTCGTTTTTCCGCAAGCGCTCGGAAAAGCGGCGGCCACATAAGTTTTCTCGCCCGCTGGATTTTCCACGCCCAGAATCAGCATGTGCTCCGCCATCCAACCCTCGTCCCGCGCGATGTTAGAGGCGATTCGCAACCCGAAACACTTTTTGCCAAGCAGCGCGTTTCCGCCGTAACCGGAGCCGTAAGACCAAATCTCGCGCGTCTCTGGAAAATGCACGATGTATTTCTCTTTGTTGCATGGCCACGGCACATCTTTCTGTCCTTCAGCGAGTGGCGCGCCGACCGAATGCATGCACGGTACGACGCGCGGTATCCCTGTATCGATCTGCTGAAAAACGGGCAACCCAATCCGCGCCATGATGCGCATATTGACGACCACGTACGGCGAGTCCGTCAATTGCACGCCAATCTGCGACATCGGCGAGCCGAACGGTCCCATGCTGTACGGCAAAACATACATTGTGCGCCCGCGCATGGCGCCGTTGAAAAGCCCCTTCAACTTCTTCCGCATCTCGTACGGATTTTCCCAATTATTTGTTGGGCCCGCGCTGTCTTTGGAGAGAGAGCAAATAAATGTTCGGTCTTCCACGCGCGCCACGTCGTTGGCGTCCGACCTCGCGTAATAGCATCCCGGCCAAAGCTTTTCGTTCAGCTTGGTCAACGTTCCCGAAGCGACCATCTCCCTGAGCAAATCTTCATTTTCCTCTTGCGAGCCATCCACCCAATGGATCGCAGCCGGCTTGGCAAGATCCGCCATTTTTTCCACCCAGCGCAAAAGGTGCTCGTTCTTGCTTAGGGGTATCGCCGGATTTCGCCCGTGCATTTGCGCACCGCTCACTGCCACTGTCTTGTGCATGAAAATAAGTAATCCTCATCATTAATTTTACTCGGAGTGTCAATGAAAGGGAACTACGACCGCTATTCTGGATGCTTGGGGGTGCGTCGTTTCTAGGTTGCTTTTGCTGGTTCGGTCGCGACAACCGCACTGCGTTGCAGGAAGTAGTGGATCGCAGGCGTGAACACAAGAGACAAAACCATAGAGCTCAAGAGGCCGCCAATCACTGTAATCGCTAGCGGTTGCAGCATTTGCGAGCCAGCACCGAGTGCCAAAGCCAGGGGCAACATTCCGGCGATGGTGGCCAGCGCGGTCATAGCAATCGGCCGAAGCCGGCGCCGGCCAGCCTGCAGCATGGCCTCTTCGGAAGAAAAACCCAGACTGCGGAAACGCTGTTCCGCGTCCAGCAGCAAGATGCCGTTTTTCGCGACGATCCCGACAACCATGATCATTCCCATGAACGACGCGACGTTGAAACTTGTCCGCGTAATAAGAAGCGCCAAAAACCCTCCGAACGTGGAGAGCAGCGCCGATGCAAGAATCGCTACGGGAGCGGAGAAAGTCCGGAATTCGAACAGCAGGACAATGAATAAGAGCGCGAGCGCCAAAAAAAGAACCATCAGCAGATCGCGGAAAGATTTCTGCTGCTCCTGATATTGCCCGCCATATTCGACGCGGATGGATGCTGGCAGGTGAAGGTTCGCAACTACTTTTTGCACGGCCGCAATCGCCCTCCCCAGCCCCATTTTATCAAGATGGGCCGTCACCTCGACCAGCCGCTGCAAGTTCTCCCTGCGAATTTCCGTTTGACCGGGGTCCGTCACTATCGTCGCCAGAGAGCCAAGCGTCGCAGTGCGATTCGTCGAACTAACAATCAAAGTGTTGGCCATTTGTTCGAGAGAGGTACGGGTGCGCTCTGGGAATCGCACACGGATGGGATAGACTCGATCATTCAAAATCACAGGCGTTGCCGCGGGTTCGCCCTCAAGAAGCGCCGCGGCGTCTGTGCTGACTTCCTCGACCGAAAATCCTGAACGCGCCGCGGTGGTAGGATCGATCTGAAACGTAACCGCCGGCCCACTTACTGTATTCTCGATTCCATCCAGAACGTCGACGACACCGTGAATTTTGCCAATCTCGTCAGCGACTTGTGGCGCGGTCTTAAGCAGCAGTTGCGCATCCTGCGAATACAATTTGATGACCACCGGCTCGGGCTCGTTCGAAAGGTCTCCGATCATGTCTTGGAGCACCTGCACAAATTCGACGTCCGCCGCGGGTTCGCCCTCCTTGATCTGTCCGCGCACATCGTCGATGACCTCGTCGATGCCGCGTTTGCGATCTCGTTTCAGTCGCACGGTAAAGTCGCCGCGATTTGCTTCCGTTACCGCAGCCAACCCTAATTGCAAACCCGTTCGGCGTGAGGTGTTTTCGACTTCTGGAGTGTCGCGCAGAATTTTTTCAATGTGCTGAAGGATGCGGTCTGATTCAGCTAAAGAACTCCCGGGAGGTGTGAAATAGTCCAGAATGAATCCTCCCTCATCCATTTCCGGCAGAAGGCCTGTTTCCAGAAACGTGAAGCACACATACGCCAGAATAACGATCATCACGGAACTAACGACCAGGACAATGGGCCGCCGGATCACACCCTTCATCGAGCGTTCATAAAAATTCACAATCCGGCCAAAGAAGCCGCCAATGTGGGCTTCTTCTGCTACCAGAAGCGCCCTGCTATCCAGCGACGCTTGCTCCATTCCCTCGGAATGAGTTAAACCAGTCGTGAGATTCTTCCTTCGTACAAAGTACTGGCTCAAAGTGGGCGTCCACGCGAGGGCAAGCAGTAGCGAGGAAAGCAGGGAAACAATCATGGTGATTGCAAGAGCGCGGAAAAAGCTCCCGGTGACACCGGTTATGGACACCAACGGAAGAAACACGACAATAGGAGTGATCGTTGAGCCGATCAGTGGGACCGTTATTTCCCGAAGCGCGCTTTGGATGGCTTGTGCGCGTCCTTCGCCCGCATCGCGATGCAATACGATGTTTTCGAGCACCACGATGGCGTCATCGATCACCAAGCCAACCGCGGCCGCAAGTCCTCCCAAAGTCATCAGATTGAAGCTCTGGCCGGTAATCTTCAGCACGATGAACGTGAGCAGCAAAGTAGCGGGAATCACCAATCCGGCAACGAGAGACGTTCCCCAATCCCGCAAAAACAAAACCAAAATCGCGGAAGACAGTATCAGGCCGAGAAGCACCGCGTCGCGGACGCTGGCGATTGAGTCATGCACAATCGTCGACTGATCGTAAAATGGTTCCAGGTGAACGCCGGGCGGCAGCGTCGCAGCGAGTTCTTGAATTTGCGCGTGCACATCATCGGCAACTGCCAGAGTATTGCTTTCCGGTTGCCGATTGATGCTCAGCAGCACAGCCGATTTCCCGTTTGCCGTAACGATCGTGTAAACCGGCGCAACCGACGGCCCCACCGTCGCAACATCTCCAATCCGTACAGGCACACCAGCCGCCGTGTTTTTGACGACGATCCTGCCAATCTGTTCCGGCGTGTGCACTTGGCCACTCACCAGGCCAAGCACCAGTTGATGATCGTGCTCGAGCAGACCCGGCGAATCGATCACGTTTGTGCGCCGTATGGCCTCAAGCAAATCGGTGACCGTAACGCCTGTGGAAAGTAGTCGCGCCGGATCGGGAGAAACCTGAAACTCCGGCACTCGCCCTCCCTGAATCAAGACGGAAGCAACGCCGTCCAAGCGGTTAATACGCGGCTTGATGTCATACGTTGCGATTTCCCAGAGCTTATCTTGCGAAATCGCGTCGGAGGTAAGGCTGTAGCCAAGAATTGGAAAGCTCGCAAACGTGAGCCTGTGCGTCTCGATCTTGGCCGTCGCAGGAAGCTCGCTCTGTAGCCGCGCCACGACAGCGTCTACGCGCTGCAGCGTGAGAATCATGTCGCTCTTCCAGTCGAAAAAAAGATCGACCTCCGCCGAACCTCGGCTCGTGGTGGACAAGACTCTCTGCAAACCAGGAACGCTATTCACCGCTTCTTCGATCGGGCGCGTGATGGTCACCAGCATTTGATCGATCGGGGTGACGCCGTTGTCGACGCCGATAACGACGCGTGGAAAGTCCGTGTTTGGAAATACCGAGACAGGAATGCTGAATGCCAAATAGGCGCCGACCAGCGCGAGGCTGATGACGAGAAACAAAATCGGTCGCGAGAGCCGTTCAAACCAGGGCGCTGTTCTTATGCCAGGCACACTCGAATCCACATCCGCGTCGCGGGCCATTTTCCTTTAGTCCTTGGCCTTTTCCGCGGGCTTCTTCTTGTCGCCGCTTTGCGTGCCAGACTCGTCGGAGGAAGTCGCATCTTTTTCCGCCGGCGCTGGTGACTCAACTTTAATCTGTGTTTTGTCAGGCAGCGCGTAGCCGCCTGACGTGATAACCGCCTCGCCTTCTTTGATCCCGTTGAGGATCTGCACTTCGCTGCCGCCTTTGATGCCAGTCTCCACCGTCTTGACATGAGCCTTTTCATCGGCGCCTGCCACTAACACGTAGCTCGTCCCATCCGCATTTGTGAAAACCGCCGAGGCCGGAACCGCAAGAACGTCTTTCGCCGTAGCCGCGGCAATTTGAACCTGCACTGTCATTCCTGGCTTCAGCGCTGAGCCAGGCTTGGTAGTCTCGACCCATACTTCGATAGTTGTGCTTCCGGGATCGAGAGCCGGACTCACCAGGCTCACCCGGCCTTTCACTTTTTCGTCCAATCCGGGAAGCTGCATCTCTGCCGGATCGCCCACCTTCAGCGAGACGGCCTCTGTCTGGGCGATATGCGCCTTCGCTATCAGCTTCGAGAGATCCATCACCGTGAGAAGCGGCTGATTTGCGGCCGCGAGTTCGCCCGGATACTGCGGCCGCTCCGTCACCACTCCATCGATCGGACTCTTAATCTCCGAATAGCTGAGTTGTGCTTGTGCGCCGAGGAACTTGCCCTTGGCGGCAGCGAGCTGACCGTTTGCGGATTTCAGCGCTTGCTCTTTTCCAATCCTGTGCAGGTCGTCCAGTTGCTTCTGCGCCTGCTCATACTGGCTGCGCGCTTGCATGAGCGACACTTGGGCCGAATCAAAATCTCGCCGCGGTATTCCTCCCTGCTCGAAAAGTTCCTTGCGGCTGTTGTAGACCTGCTGTTGCGCGTCAAATGCGCTCTTCGCCGACGCGGTGTCCAGTTCCGCTTTTTGAATTTGCTCGGGCAGGCTCGCGCCGGTGGTCGTGGCGTACCCCGCTTCCGCTTGCTCAAATTCCCCTTTGCTCTGCTCGGCCGCCGCCGAGAGGTCTGCATTCTCCAGTATCGCAAGCACTTGTCCTTTGCGAACGTGGCTGCCGCGCTGCACTAGGAACGTCTTGATCGTGGAAGTGATCTTTGGCGTGAGGACAGCCTGCTGCAGTGGGAACACCACGGCATCTGCCGAGATTGTCTTTGAAATTGTGACTCGGTGCGCTGCCGTGGTTTGCACCGAGACGACCGGTTCCTTGGGTTTCTCCTCTGATCCACATCCGGCAGCAGCGCCAGCGATCACGCATATCGCGACACTTATAAGGAATCTCCGCGATACGCCGTAGAAGGAATTGATTCTCATGGCGTCGTCATGACTCCCGTCAGTGTTTGCAGATTGGCCAGCGCTACGCGATAACGCACCGCCCCATCCTGGTAACTGGTATTGGCAACCGCGAATGAATTTTGCGCGTCCACTACCTCCAGCACCGTCCCCTCTCCCCCCTTGTACCGTAGCGTCGCCAGTCGCAAGCTCTCCGATGCCAGATCCGCGGATCGCTGCAAGTCCTCTAGTTCATTTAAAGCCGTTTCCGCTTCGCCGTATAACGACCGCACCTCCGACAGCAGCTTGCGCTGCGCCAGCGAAAGTTCGCGCTGCGCCTGGGCCTGGCGCAATTCGGCTTGCTTCACCTTGCTTTGTGTGGCGCCCCAGTTCCAAATCGGAATGTTCAAGGTTACGGCAGCCGAAGACCCGAGGTTGTGGATCCTTTGGTTGTCAATCAGGCTGTTCGTTGCAAACTGGGCTGAATCGATCCCGTAGAAGTAGTCGAGCGTCAGCGCGGGCAAGTAGCCAGTTCGTGCTCCCGAGACTCGGTACCTGGCTTCCTGAACTCCCTCCAACGCCGCGCGCAAGTCCGGATTGCCCTGAGCGCCCTGTTTCTGGACTTCTTCCAGGGGTGGCAACGGAACGCTCGCATGTAAGTCGTCGCTGGCTTCGAAGTTCTCATTGAAGTCGGGAAAAATGACAGCAGCCAATTCCAGCTTAGCCTTCAAGAGTTCGAGCCGAGCTTCCTGCAACTGTCGTCGCCTGTCGCGCATTTGCAATTCGGCGCGGATGGCGTCGGAATGCGCCACCTCGCCGCCCTTTTCAAGTTGCCCCGTCAACTTGAAAAATCCTTCCCCTTGCGACAGGCCTTTTTTTGCGATTTCCACCTTGCTCTGGGCGGCTGAGACGCGGAAGTAGTCTTGCACGACCGTTACAACAAGACCTCGCGAAGCAATTTCCGCGCGCGCCCGGGCGATGGCAGCGGCGGCGCCAGCTTTTCGATAACTCTCCACTCCGGCGAGGTCAATAGCCTCGTGAACGTTTCCCTGGCTGATGTATTCGTGCACCGCGTTATTCGTAATGTAGCGAACGCCGCCAGCGCCGTTTCCCTGAGTGTAGAGAACTTCGTTGTTGTAATTGACCGCCGGCAGAAGTGCATCGCGGGCTTGCTTGTGGTCTTCTGTGGCGATGGCGGCATCCGTCGCAGCCGCTTGGAATTCCACACTGTTTTTCCGCGCGCGCGCGATCGCGTCTTGGAGCGTCAACTGCAAAGGCGAGGCCGTCTCAGCCGCAGATTGGGCAGTGAGAGTCGGTGTGGCCGTGCTTGCCTTTGGCGCAGGATTTTCTGGTTGCTGGCTCGCGCCTGGAAAAGGGAACAACACAAACGCAGCCACTACAAAGACCATCGATCGATACCAAAAATATGGGGTGTTCACAGACTTTCTCTCGAGCGGCCTAGGCCTTCACGTTCCGCTACCCTGAATGTAGCGACCTCGAGATAAACAGACGATTAATTCGTTCCCGAGTGCGCAACATCTGCCCCCGGCAGAAACACCGCGAAGTGACTTCCCGTCGCATCAGACCGGACCAGTTCCAACCGACCGTGATGCGCTTGGGCAATCCACAAGACTATCGAAAGCCCCAGTCCTGCTCCGCCCTCGCGGCCCGAACGCGATCGTGCGGGGTCAGCCCGGAAAAAGCGCTCGAAAATGCGGACGTGCAACTCGGGTGGTATTCCCGGTCCTGTGTCCGTAACGTGTATCTCAAAACCGGCGGCTGCCACGCGGCACGCAATATCCACGCGTCCGCCTTCGTTCGTGTACTTGATCGCGTTGTCCAGCAAATTCAGGATCATTCTCCGCAGAAGCGCCTGGTCTCCACGAATCAGGCATTCCGAGGAAGCATCGACGCTCAATTCAATATTTCTCTCCCGCGCCAGCGTCCGGGCCGAATGCGCGCAGTCGGTTACAACTTCCTCCAGATATACATTCTCTGGCGACAAAAGATATTGCCCCGAGTCGGCCCGCGTCAGTGTGAAGAGGTCTTCCACGATCTTGATCAAACGCGACGTTTCCTCGTGCAGAATCCCCAGTGATTCAAGATAGTCTTCCGCCGTTCGGCCCTTTTGCGACATGGCTACTTCGGCTTCTCCTCGCAGAATCGCTAAGGGTGTCCGAAGCTCGTGAGAAGCATCCGCGATAAATCTCCGCTGGCGGTCAAACGACTGGTCAAGCCGGTTGAGGAGATCGTTGAAGATTGTCGCCAGCTCACCGAGTTCATCGTTGGCATCGAGCACCGGAAGTCGCTCGTGCAGATTGGTAGCTCCGATGCGGCGTGCGTGCGCTCCCATCTCTACCACCGGCGCCAAACTCTTTCTTGCCAGAAAGTACCCGCCCGTCCCCGCGAGCAGGAGTCCCACAAGAATCATCCAGGCAAATGTCAGCCGCAGCGTTTCCAGCATATCGTTTTGTGCATGAAGCGAATGGAGAACAATCAGCACGTAGATTTGAGCGTTCCCTCTGAACTGACGCGAGTAAGCACGGAATCGCGAATGCTCTCCCCGAATTGTTTCAAGGCTTGCTTCGTTGTTCAGGGCCATTGTTTTGAATCGCTGAAATTCGCCGGACGCGACGGCGCGGGTGACAGCGGAACCTGCTCTAGTAGCAGAGGAGTTGGCATCGCTTGAATTGGCGACAATCTCTCCGCCGGGCGCCAGCACCACAAAGGCATCGCTGTTCGAGCGATGCTCCACCATGGACTGACGTGCCGCCGACAAAACCGCAGAACCCCCGAGATTTGTACCATCCGCAAGCTCAGCCTGAAAAGTCACCAGAAACGAATCGGCCAGCACTGACAAATCCTCGTCCGTTCGTCGCATCGACGTCTTTTGTACAATCAGGTATGTGGTTGCGCACACCAGCACCAACACCACGGCGAGGACCGCCGAATACCACACCGTCAGCCGTACGCGAACGGAATCAAGCATGTTTCTTGCGATCCGGTGGATTCGCTTTGCCTTGCGCCCCGGTTGATGGTGCACGGCCTCCGCTCTCCGCATCCTCGACAGACTTCAGGATGTAACCAGCCCCTCGCCGCGTCTGCAGCAGTCCCGAGCTTCCATCCGGGTCGATCTTCCGCCGAAGCCGGTTGATATAAACTTCAATCAAGTTTGAAAACGGATCGAATGTCTCATCCCAAACGTGCTCGGCGATGTCCGCACGGCTCACCACTCGCCCGGCATTCCGCACTAGATATTCAAGCAGCGCGTATTCCTTATGTGTCAACGAAATCGCATGTCCCCCGCTCGTTGCACTTTGTGCCGCGGTATCCAGCACAAGGTCTCCAACGCGGAGGCTCGGTGGATGCAATTCCGTAGAACGCCGCAGCAGTGCGCGAAGGCGCGCCAAAAGTTCGCGAAACTCAAAAGGTTTCGTCAGATAATCGTCCGCCCCGCGATCCAGTCCGCTGACGCGATCTTCCACAGCGTCTCGTGCAGTCAGCATCAGTATCGGCATTCGCCGGCCGGCTTTCCGCAGCCTGCGGCACACTTCGAACCCGTCGGGTGCGGGAATCATCACGTCCAGAATGATCAGGTCGTATTCGTTGATGTCCGCCTGATACAGAGCGTCTTCGCCGGTGATTGCGGCATCCACCGCGTAAGCTTGCTCACGCAGTCCTTTAATCACAAACCGCCGCACGCCTGGATCGTCTTCGACCAGCAAAATCCGCATGGCTGCATAATACGTGAAAGCGCGGCCCGGAGCGCAATGGCAGTCTTCTGACGGAAGTGCAACTCAGCAGCTGCCGCGGATTTATTTGGAGACGGTCTTGTGAGGGATTCGAGGTCGTAATTCGAGTGCGTCTTTGTCTAAACGGTCTTGTCCTTCGAATAGCAAATCTTCTCAAGGTTGCATTCCACGCACTGCGGTTTCCGCGCTTTGCACACTCGGCGTCCGTGCCAGATAATCTGGTGCGAAAATAGAATCCATTTTTCTTTTGGAATCACCTTCATCAGGTCCAGCTCGATTTTTTTCGGATCCTCATTTCGTGTCAAATCCAGCCGGTTCGAAATGCGAATTACGTGTGTATCCACAACGATTCCACTCGCAATACCGTACGCCGTACCAAGCACAACGTTCGACGTCTTTCGTGCTGCTCCTGGCACGGTCAGCAGCTCTTCCATCGTGCGCGGCACTTGTCCGCCAAATCTCTCGATGATCGCCTTGCTCGCTCCCATGATCGATTTTGTCTTGTTCCGAAAAAATCCCGTAGGCCGAATCTCTTGTTCTAGCTCCGAAGGGTTCGCGTAAGCGAACGCCTCTGGCGTCGGATATTTCTTGTAAAGTGTTTGTGCCACCTGGTTCACGCGCACGTCCGTGCACTGCGCGGAAAGAATCGTCGAAATCAGAAGCTGGAACGCATTTTCGTGTTTCAGTTCGCACGACGCCGCCGGATACGCCTCATCCAACTTAGCCAATATAGCCGCGACGCGCTTCGGATCAGTCCCCGCCGCTGACTTTTTCGAGACAGCCCTCTTCTTCGCGATAACCGCAGGCTTCGCTCTGCCGGTTCTTTTGGCCTCAAGTTTTTTCTTTATTTTCTTAGTTGGCATGAAGCGAAGAATATCACACGGTAGGACAGACATTCCTGTCTGTCGTCTTCATCCATCGAGGGTTTCTTGCGCTTGAGGAACCGCACAGCCTGCCGTGGCCCTACGAACTCCTAAGCGAAGCCAACATCCTCCGAAACGCCTTCCCTCGATGACTAATCCCATTCTTCTCGTCCGGCAAAAGCTCCGCAAATGTTTTCCCCAGAGCAGGGAAGTAAAACACCGGATCATACCCAAACCCGCCACTCCCACGCGGCGATTCCAAAATCTCGCCATCCACGCGCGCCGTCACAATCGCGAGCGCTCGCCCTCTCTCCCCCAACGCCAGCGCGCAAACAAAATACGCTGCCCGCTCCGCCCCCTCTTTCCCACGAAGTTCCCCAAGTAATTTCGCAATGCGTTCCGCGTTAGTAGCATTTGCTCCCGCATAACGCGCTGATCGCACGCCCGGCTCTCCTCCGAGAGCCGGCACCACCAACCCGGAGTCATCCGCAATCAAGAGTGCTCCGCCCAGTCGCGAATAGTGCAATGCTTTTCCCGCGGCGTTCTCCGCAAATGTTGGAGCATCTTCTTCGAAAGAGGGCAGGGAATCGAATCCTGGCAACAAATCAATCTCAATGCGCGCTTCGTCGCCACTGGGGACACCAGGCGCAACCGTTGCCGCCAACGCACGAAACTCTCCAAGTTTTCCGGGATTTGACGATGCCAGATACAACTTACTATCCGACCGCATTAACGTCCGCGCGCACTAAACTTAACCGGCAGCACCGCGCGCTGATCCTCAGTCAATCGGCGAATCCCCGCCGCCGCCAACGCGAGAAGGTCTTGCATCTCGCTCCCGCTAAAAGGCCGCCCCTCCGCCGTAGCCTGAATCTCGACGAAGTGTCCACTGCCAGTCATCACCACGTTCATATCCACTTCCGCTCGCGAATCTTCTTCGTACGCCAAATCCAACAGTGCCCGGTCGTCCACAATTCCTACACTCGTCGCGGCCACGGTATCAATCAGTGGTGAGCTTTTCAAAATCCCCGCCGCCACGAGCCGTTCGAACGCCAGCGCCAGCGCCACAAACGCTCCCGTAATCGAGGCCGTCCGCGTCCCGCCGTCAGCCTGAATCACGTCGCAATCGATCCACACCGTGCGCTCGCCCAGCGCCTCTTGGTCCGTCACTGCGCGCAGCGACCGTCCAATCAACCTCTGAATCTCCAGCGTGCGCCCAGACTGTTTCCCGCGCGTTGCTTCCCGTTGCGTGCGCTCTTCCGTCGCCCTAGGCAACATTCCGTATTCGCTCGTCACCCAGCCCTTGCCCGTGCCCTTCATAAATCCCGGCACGCCGTCGTCCACCGTCGCGGTGCAAATCACGCGCGTACTCCCTATCTCAATCAGCACGCTCCCTTCCGCTGTCGAAATAAAATCGGGCGTCATCTTCAACGGGCGCATCTGATCTGGGCCGCGGCCATCAACTCGCACTCTTCCTCCTACTTTCATCATTTCCAAAAAAATCTCTTACGTTATCTTCTCGGGCTGCATCGGTTTGCTGGACCCCTTATCGAGCCCCCCCGTCCTCGCGCCCGGTTTTATTGCCGGGGCCGCGGCTGGCTTGTCCGTCGCGGGAGCCGTCTGCTTATCTGCGCTCGGCGGAGCAGCCAGCGTCGGTACCGGTGCGGCCGCCGCGCTGGGCGCCACCAGTGTGCCCTTCGTGTTGACCAAAAAAGTTCCGGTCAGATCCAGGTGCCCGGCTAGCGTTTCCACTTCCTGCCCATGAATCAAGATCTTGAGCCTCTGTACGCGCGGCACATTGGCTTCGAGCGTCCTCGTAAGAGAATCCACAGCCAGCTGCTCGCTCTGAATCCCCGAAGGCGTTGCGGTCGCCAGCGCCTCGGAAAAATCCGCAATCGCCGTGCCGTCAGGCAGCAGATAAAACGCCAGGAGTACCGCGTCCGGAGGCAGTGTGCGCAACTCGGCGTCCACCGGCCCAGCCAGCAAAGTGTTCAACACTTGTTTCGAGCGCAGCACCGGATCGCTCGAAAGAGGCAACTCCACCGTCGAGTCCGCAAGCATCCCATCGCTATTCCCAGACGCCCAGAATAATTTCGCTTTCACTCTCGGTTCGCCCGGATTTATTGGTACCGCCTGCGTCAATTCTCTCCGCGCCTGCTCCGCGGTTTGCTGTTGTAGTTTCGCGGCTGCTCGCAGGCGCCGCCGCAGGATCGGAAAGTAAATCGCTCCCACGAGCACCGCCACGCAAAGCACGCCCACAACCCATCGGATCCAGCGCGCCATTAAGGAGTTCCTCCGCTCGTTGTCGGCACCACATACGACGGTCGGAATGTCGCCACTCCCGTTGCGATGGCATCCGCGACGCCCGGTGCCATGCGATCCAGGTCTGCGCGGTTTTCCACTACCACGCTCGATATTTCCACTGCAATCGCCGGCGCCGCTGTCGTTCGCAGCTGTCTCACCGCCGCTGTTTGCGCCGTGCTCGGCGATCCCTTAAAGCGCTGTGCGAGCAATCCCTGCACCAGATCGCCCAGTTTTCTACTCAATCCCTGAAACGGCATCTGCGCCCGGTCCCAGGAAATCAACCCGTGCGCATCGGTCGTCAGCGGTAAATCCGAGTTGACGTAAACGCGCGCCGTCCCCGGCAGTCCCGTCGAAGCAATATGCAGCGTTATGAAAACCGCCCCGTTTTGCGCATTGGCAATCGCCGAGCGGTCGTCAAACGAAGGATTCTCGTTTCCCTGGCGCGTCTGCACCACTTGGAATCCTTGCGCTTCCAGCGCGCGGCGCACCTGGGCCGCAAAATCCAGCACTATTTCGCTCTCGCGAATGCCACCTGTTCCTCGTGCTCCCGGATCCGTCCCTCCATGCGCTGGATCAAGCACTACAACGTTCAGTCCTGCACGTGGTACTGGTGGCGGAATAGTTTGCGGAAGTCCTTCCGGCGTTGTCGGCGCTGGTGTTGTTGGCGAAGCTTGAGGTGCTGGTGACTGTGCTGCTGGAGCAGCCGGTGCTGTTTGAGAAGGCGCTTGCGAAGAAAAACTTAGCGCCACAAAACCCAAAACAAGCGAGAAGAAAAGCGCGCCAGCCCGAAAAACGTTCTGCCTTTTCGCGCGTCCATGCATTCGAACAATATTTGCCACGTCGAGCAGCATACCAAATCTCTTCGCCGTTCGGCGCAGCCCAAATTGCTCGCTCTACGAAAAAGGGACGGCCACATGTCCCGTCCCTTTGCGTATCGCGATTACGACCTTGATTCGGCCGATTGCCAGTTCATTCCAATGAATCGGACCTCTCCAAAGTCCCGCCCCATTACCCTTGCGGCTGGGCCTGTGGCGGCTGTTGCTGCTGCTGTTCACGGCGTGATGCGCGCAACGCACGAACGTTCGCCTTCATCTGTTGCCGCTGTTCGGGCGTCAACAGTTTCACCATCTGCATGCGAGCGCCGTGCCGCAGTTGGTGAATCTTCGCTTGCTTCTGATCCGCCGTCAGCGATTCGTCCTTGTTCACGGTGTCCAATTTCGCTTTCGTGGACTCGTGAATCGTTTTCATCGCCGCTTTTTGATCATCGGTCAGGTTCAGTCCTTGCATTGCGCCACGCATTCTTCCTTCGTGCTGCGCTGGCGCGGCAGGTGCCGCTTGGCTCTGATCTTGCGCCGGGGTCTGTGAACTGCTTTGCGCGCGGGTGATTCCCGCGGCAAAAGTCAGCGCCAGAAATCCGGCGGCAATTGCAATTTGCTTCGAAACGCTATTCCTACTCATGGAGGGTCCTCTTCTGGGCTGGCGTTCTATCTTCTTACTCTCATATAACCCGTGACCCGCCAAAATGTCGCGCCCATAGCGGCCGCGATTTTGTAGGCGCACCCCTTTAGGGGTGCTGTTTATCCTCGATGGCTTTCAATGTCTGCAAATGCGCCTTCTCCAGCAACGAATTCACGCGTGTCACATCATTCGTCTGAATCGTTTGCCACCGCGCCAGCGTAGCCTTCCCGGCCGCCTCCCATTTCTCGCTAGCGGCCGCCGCATCCGCCGAGGGCGCCACGTCCGCGCTCTCCACAATTCCCATCAGCGTACCCATCGCCGCCGACACCTGCCGCAAAGTCGTCGGCTCATTCCCCGGGATAGCGAATCCAAAACCCCCAAATCCTCCGCCCGCTCCCGCTCCTGCCGCCGCGCTAATCTTTTTTTTCAAATCCGCCAGCGCTGCCGCGAGCTCCGCATTCCCCGCTGCTTCTTTTTCGCGTGCAACAATTTGCTTTTGCAAATCGTCCGCGCGCGTGACAGCCGCCGAAAACTCTCCAACGCCAGCTGCAAGTCTGGAAGCCAACTGGAACTGCCGCTCCAAATCCGCAGCGCTCGTCTTGACGCGTGGATCCATCGTGATCACCAATGGCACGGCGATCGTCTTTCCTGCCGCAGTCAACTTCACGCTATAACGCCCCGGAACCGCAATCGGTCCGCCCCCAACCCGCCGAGTCCGCCTCCGCGCTCCCGCAAACGCGTACCGCAAATCCCAAACAAACCGATGCATCCCCGCTTCCGCCGACAGAGGCTCAGCGTCATGCACCCAGTACATCGGAATATCCAACTCATCCGGATTCGTCTTTGGCATCTCGTCGTTGCTCGCAAATCGTCGTACCGATTTTCCAGCTGCGTCAAATATCTCCAATTGCACGGCCTCCGTCGGCTTCTCTTTCAAGTAGTAGTCCAGCACTGCCCCCGCCGGCGGATTCTCCGCCTGCGGTTCATCAAGCGGTATCGGTGTCCCCTGATCCGAGCCCGGCCGCACCCGCAACGCCGGCTGCGGCTCAAACAGCCACGCATCCGCGCTCGCCACTTTCGCGCTCCACTGCCGCAGCGGCGTCACGTCATCCAACACCCAGAAGGACCGCCCAAACGTGGCGATCACCAAATCATCTCCGTGCACCACCAAATCGCGCACCGAGGTAGTCGGCAAATTAAGCTGCAGCGGCGTCCAGTTGTCTCCATCATCAAATGAAACGTACACTCCCTTTTCCGTGCACGCATAAAGCAGCCCCGCAATTTTCGGATCCTCCCGCACGCAATTCAAAAAACTTCCCTCAGGAATCCCGTTCGAAACAGGCTGCCACGTCTTCCCGAAATCCTTCGTGCGGTAGAGATACGCCTGCAAATCTTCCAGCCGATGGCGATCCACTGCCGCATAGGCTTCGCCCGCGCCAAAGCGCGACACAGCGATGTGCGTCACTTTGCTCCACGGCGTCAGTTCTTTCGGGGTAACGTCACTCCACGTTTTCCCCTCGTCGCGCGTCAGATGAACCAGCCCGTCATCCGTCCCCACCCAAATCTCGCCAGCCACCTTTGGCGAAGGCGCAATCGTATAAATCACGCCGTGCCTATTACCCGGCGGGATATCCGCCGCCGTGGCGGCGTCCAGATTCGCGGGCACGCCAGGATCCTCGCGCGTCAGGTCTGGGCTGATCTTTTGCCACGAATTTCCACCGTCCGCCGTTCGAAACAAAACCTGCGCGCTGAAGTACAGCACATGCGGCTCAATCTCCGAAAAAACCAGCGGCAAAGTCCACGTTCGACGGTAGTCGCCGGGATACATCAGAGTCGGCGGTATCTGCTGCACTTCCTCGTTATGGAAATCCTGCCGCACCACGGACCCACCATAAATAATCCCGGGATTCACGGGGTCAGGCGCGACGTAATCACTTTCACCTCCCGCTTCCATCGGCCGCCAGTCTTGAGCATTCAGTGCCCGCGAATTGCTTCGGCTGGGAGTCGCCGCCGCTCCGCTGTCCTGCTGCGCTCCGTACACCCAGTAGGGAAATCGGTTGTCCGTCGCCACATGATAAAACTGCCCAGTCGGCTGGTTGTACCAGGAGCTCCAAGTCTCCCCGCCATTCCGAGTCACGATCACACCTTGATCGCACCCCAGGATCATCTTCTGTGGAAAATCCGGATCAATCCAAAGTTGGTGATAATCATCCCCGCCCGGCGCGCCCTTAACCGCCGTAAACGTTTTTCCTCCGTCGCGCGAACGGTACATCGAAGTATTCGGCACATACACTGTGTCCGGATCCTTAGTATCGACGCTCACTTCGCAGAAATACCAACCACGTCCCCAAATCCGCGCATCTTTCGAGACGCGAGTCCAATTCTCGCCGCCGTCATCGGAGCGGTACATGCCGCCTTCCTTCGCATCCGCAATCAAATAAACTCGCTCCGGATTGCTCCGCGCAAACGCAATCCCCATCCGCCCCAGCTCCTCCGAAGGCAACCCGTGCCCCGTCAACAGCTCCCAATGATCCCCGCCATCCTTCGAACGAAACAGCCCCGTCCCGGGCCCTTTCGACGGCGGATAAATGCTCCACGGCGGCCGGCGCGTTTGCAGCAAAGCCGCATAAAGGATTTGCGAATTGCCCGGTTTCATCGCCAAGTCGATCGCGCCTGTATTTTCATCTTTGAAAAGCACCTGCTGCCAAGTCTTCCCGCCGTCGTTCGAACGAAAAATCCCCCGTTCCTTGTTCGGCCCATACGCGTGGCCCAGCGCCGCCACGTAAACTTTCTCTGAATCGTCCGGGTCCACCACAATCCGCGCAATCTGCCGCGAATCTTCCAACCCGATATGCGCCCAAGTCTTGCCCGCGTCGGTGGACTTGTACACTCCATTTCCGTACGAAATGCTCGAGCGCATGTCAGCTTCGCCCGACCCCACGTAAATCACATTCGCGTTCGAAGGCGCCACCGCAATCGCGCCGATCGAACCCACCGGCTCCGCATCAAATATAGGATTCCAAGTCCGCCCCGCATCATTCGTCTTCCAAACGCCCCCATTCACCGACCCGAAGTAGTAGACATCCGGCTGCCCCCGGACTCCCGTCACCGCCAGCGATCGCCCCGCGCGAAACGGCCCAATCATCCGCCAATGCATTTCTCCGAAGACCCTCTGATCGAATTTCTGCGAGGCATCCGGCAAAGCCGCAGCCGTCGCGTGCAGAAACATACCCACACCGGCAACTAGCAGGAGTAGTAGGAAAGCCCGCAAATTTTTCACGGTTTAATCTCCAAATGGAAAGTGGATTTTGGAATGAACTGTGGAGTATAGCAGCAGCGCGCACGTCGCGTGGAAGCCTTTGGAGTGCGGCAGCTCTGCTGCCGCTTTCTCCAACGCCTAGAAATCTCTACGTTTGACGAGGTTCCCTAATCGCCCGTAACCGCGTTCGGCGTGGCCGCCGGAGCAATCACCGATCGCCGCAAAGGCTTTGTTACCACGTAAAGCAAAACTCCGCCGACCATAATAATCAAGCCAAACAAAAGCCCATTGATCCCCAGAATGCTTTCACTTTCGCTCTCGACCATTGCCAAACTCATCAGCAAAAGCGGGAAAATCCCGCAGGAAATTGCGCCAACAAGCCCACCCGGCACTTTAAACTCCCGTTTCAATTCTGGCTCGCGAATCCGCAAAACCACCAGTGTCACGAACTCCAGCATCAAGCTAGCGCCATAAAGCATGATGTCCAGCGTGACGAGCTTCTTGAATCCCAATCCCAGGCACAGCGCCCAGCAGCTAGCGCAAACCAGAATCGCCACCCACGGCGTTTGCGATTTCGCGGTCGTCTTCGCGAATATCTTCGGCAGCATCCCGTCGCGCGCCATCGCCAGCGGAAGCCTCGAATAGCTCATCACCAGCGCATTGAACATCCCAAACGCGCTCATCATTCCGCCAATTACAATCAAAAAGCGCAGCCACTCAAATCCCAGAATCTTTCCGCCCATTAACCCAGCGATCGTTGCCCAAGAGCCATCCGCGCCAAATGTCGCAGCCGGAATCCCCGTAAAGTAAACCGCCAAGAAGGGCAGAATGTACGTCAGAGAAACGAGAACGACCGCCGCGATCATCGCCCTCGGGTACGTCCTCTGCGGTCTCTCCACCTCTTGCGCAATCGTCGAGGCGTTGTCCCATCCCATGTAATTCCACATCGCCACCAACACGCCGCCTAGCAAGCCCAGGCCAGTCGCCTCAGCCGGGCCGTGCCCGCTGCCGCTTGCGAAAGCTCCAACTTTAAACGGTGCCATTACCACGATGATTGCAAACGGCGCGGATAGAAAGAAGAACAGCCAAAGCGAAGTAATCCCCACCACGCGGATCCCAAGCATATTCAGAATGGCGCAGGTCACCACCACAAACAGCCCCGCCATCACTGCATGGCTCCCCGACCCAAACCACGGCGACATCTGCTTCAAATAAAACACAAACAGGGTCGGGTAAATCGCCATATCAAAAATGCTCGCCGCCAAAGACAACCAAGCCTCTTGAAATCCCCAGAAATTTCCCAGCCCCCGCCGCACCCAGGCGTAATATCCGCCTTCAGCCGGCAGCGCGCTAGAAAGCTCCCCGATCATGAAGGCCGTCGGCAAGCACCACAGAACCGGCAAGAACAAGAGAATTAAAATCCCATGCCCGTAGCCCGCGCCGTGAACGATCTCTTCCGTCCCATACGTGCCGCCAGACACCATGAAGAATGTCGCCGCCACAAGCGGCCAGAGCGTCAGCTTGGCGACCCTTTTTTTCGCGGTTGAAATTGCGGCGGAAGGAATCTGGGCAGGAAGGGATAAAGAACTCAATTTTTACTCTCGTCCTCCTTAGCGATTCTCTCTCGCGCGCTGGGTAAAGTGAGTTCGCATTCGAAGAATACAAGGTTCATTCCTGCATGCAACAAAAAAATGCATCGGGCTGAATATTTTTTCATCCACGAAAACTGTCCTCGTGTACAGCCCAGGTGGCACAGGCTTCAGCCTGTGCTCAGGCGAGCGCAAGCGTCTTCGAACGGCACGCTCTTCAATCGCAACTCCCACCGCCGGGAAGAACTCCCACCGCTAACCACGGTTATCCTTCCGAAGATCACCGCTCTTACCCTGTGCTAGACTCGCCCCTTTGATCTTGCACGCACACCCGAGCTAGGAGTCTTTCGCATGAAGTTTCGCTCAGCCATTCCGTCTTTCCGTCTCTGCGTACTCTGTGTCTCTGCGTTTAGTTATTCTTTCTCCGCGTCTGCCCAGACGCCCACGCCCCGCCCAATCACCATCGACGACTACTTCCAAATCCAAACCGTCCACGACCCCCAACTCAGCTCCGACGGCATATGGGTGGCCTACGTCGTCGATAAATCCTCCCTCAAGACCGACAAAACCGAATCGCGCTTATGGATGATCCCCGCGTCCGGCGGCGACGCTCTCCCCATGACCGCTGAAGGCGTCTCTTCCTCCCACCCCCGCTGGAGCCCCGACGGCAAATTCCTGGCTTTCCTGTCCGAACGCAACGAAGGCAAAACGCAAGTCTGGCTTCTTAATCGTCAGGGCGGCGAAGCCCAGCAACTCACTGACACCGCTCAAGATGTCGAAGATTTCGCATGGTCCCCCGACGGCCGCCGTATGGTCCTCGTCCTCCGCGACCCCACACCCGAGGAACTCGACGCCGCCAAAGAAAAGACAGCCTCTCACCCTTCCGCCGCAGCGGACTCCGAAGACAAAAAGTCCAAATCCAAACATCCCTGGGTCATCGACCGCCTCCAATTCAAAGTTGACGAAATCGGATACCTCGACCGCCGCCGCACCCACCTCTACGTTTTCGATATCGCCAAAAAATCCGCAACTCAAGTCACCTCCGGCGACTTCGACGACTCCGAGCCCGCCTGGTCCCCTGACAGCAAACTCCTCGCCTTCACCAGCAACCGATCCACGCCAGATCCCGACGCCACCTACAACACCGACATCTGGACCGTCGCCGCCAACAATGTCGCCCGCTCTCCGGGCGCGCCTTCAGATGACAAGGGCGCTCACCTAACCCAAGTCACCACAAATCCCGGCATCGACATGTCTCCGGCATGGTCTCCTGACGGCAAATCCATCGCCTACGTGACCATGCTCGATCCGAAACTCTTCGACTATGCCACACACCACCTCGCCATCTCGCCCGCCACCGGTGGCCCCGCCAAAGTCCTCACTCTCTCCCTCGACCGCATGGTATCCAATCCCCATTTTTCTTCTGACGGGAAATTTATCTACTTCATCGCTGACGACGATGGAACTCAAAATCTTCTCCGCATCTCCGTGACTGGCGAGAATCTCACCCGCCCCATCGACGGCCGTCTCATGCTCAATGCCTATTCACTCGCTCCTACCAGCGAAGTAGTCGCCCAAATCGCCACCATCGACCGCCCCGACGAGCTTTTCACCATCCCTGGCGGCAAACTCACCCAGATCACCCACGCCAACGACGCTCTCTTTTCCCAGCTCAAGCTCTCCCACGGCGAATACGTCCACTTCAAAAGCAAAGACGGCACTCAAGTCTCAGGCTATCTCTACAAGCCGCTCGATTACGCTTCCGGCAAAAAGGTCCCGAGTATTCTTAGACCTCACGGCGGACCCGTCTGGGCCTACTACGCCGAATTCTCCCATCTCGCCCAACTTCTCGCCGCCAACGGCTACGCCGTCCTCTTTCCCAATCCTCGCGGCTCCACGGGCTACGGCCAGGACTACGCCAAGGCAATCTTCGCCGATTGGGGCAACAAAGACTTCCAGGACGACATGGCCATGGTCGATTACGCCATCGAGCAGGGAATTGCCGATCCGGACAAACTCGGCGTTGGCGGCTGGTCCTACGGCGGCATCTCGACCGACTTCATCATTACGCAAACCACCCGCTTCAAAGCCGCTATCTCCGGCGCCGGCGCCGCCGAATTCTCCAGCCTCTACGGCCACGACCAATATCAAAAAGATTACGAAGTCGAGCTAGGCCTCCCCTGGGAAAATCCCGCCGCATGGCTCAAAGTCTCACCCTTCCGGAATGTCGCCAAAGTCACCACGCCCACTCTCTTCATGGGTGGCAATATCGATTGGAACGTCCCTATCCTCGGCGGCGAGCAAATGTACCAAGCCCTAAAACGCCTCGGTCGCACCACCGAACTAGTCGTCTACCCCGACGAGTATCACGAGTTCTCCCTGCCCTCCCATATCCAAGATCGCCTCGAACGCGACCTCGCCTGGTACGCCCACTTCGTAAAAGGTGACTCAGCCCCGGCCCGCCCCGCCGAGCCCTTACCCAAATCCACCGACTAACCTCGTCGTCTCGCGCTCAATCTCACCATCCGGAATGTCGGGAACAGTTCGGTTTCCAGTCTTTGCGCGCCTCTTTGGGCTTATTGATCGTCCAGGGATTTGGCGTCCATTTCGCAATCCCAGCCGATCTCCCTCCAAGACTGTAAGTTCTTACAGTTCCAAGCCTTGTGGCCCAGTTGTAATTTGTCCCTTTGAATGGTACGGCAACGAGCCGCAAGGAGACCGCCCATGGAGATCACACGGAGAGACTTGCTCAAGGTATCTGCGGCGACGGCGCTCCTGGGTGCTGTGAGTGATGTATCTCTCGCGTTTGACGATCCGCTCCCCTCCTGGAATAAGGGCCCGGCAAAAGAAGCGATCCTCACCTTCGTCAAGGACACGACGGAAAAATCCAGCTCCAAGTACGTCGAGCCCAAGGATCGCATCGCCACGTTCGACCAGGATGGCACTCTCTGGACGGAACACCCGTTGTACACCCAGGCCATGTTCGCCCTCCACCGCCTCGGTGTGATGGCTCCTCAGCACCCCGATTGGAAAACTACCGAACCTTTCAAGTCCGTTCTCGCAGGCGACCGCGAAGCGATGTCCAAGTTCACCGAGAAGGATTGGATGGAGATTCTCGCCGTAACGCACTCCGGCATGGGCACGGAAGAGTTTCTGGCGCTCGTGAAACCGTGGATCGCCACAGCCAAGGCTCCGCGGTTCGATCGGCCCTACACCGATCTTGTCTTCCAGCCGATGCTGGAAGTTATGAAGTACCTGCGCGAGAAGGGATTCAAGACCTATATCGTCACAGGTGGCGGGCAGGAGTTCGTGCGCACCTACAGCGAGCAAGTCTACGGCGTGCCGCCAGAACAAGTCGTCGGATCGAGCATTGTGACTAGGTTTGACAATTCGAGCGGCAAACCCGTGCTCATGCGCGAACCAAAGCCATTCTTCGTTGACGATGGCCCAGGCAAAGCCATCGGCATCAACATGTTTATCGGCAAGCGCCCCTACGCAGCCTTCGGAAATTCTGGCGGTGATCAGCAAATGCTCGAATGGACCCAAGCTGGCGTTGGCGCGCGCCTCATGATGCTCGTCCTCCACGACGACGCCCAGCGCGAGTATGCCTACGGACCCGCCAGGGGCCTCCCCGACACCCATGTCGGAACTTTTTCCGAAGCGCTACTGACCCAGGCAGAAAAAAGCGGCTGGAACGTGATCAGCATGAAAAACGACTGGAAGCGCATTTTCGCCTTCGACAAATAAGCCGATACACCGTTCCGAAAATGGCCGCGACATCGAGTGCACACCATTAAATGAACACCTTCGTCGCGATGCGGACGGCTCCTGGAATCCTGGAAAGAGGGATTCGCAGATCCGATGGCCTCTAATTCACAACCACCAGCCGAGACGGCCGAGCGCCCAGGCAGTCTGCTCGTGCTGGCTTTGCTCGCGCCCGTCGCTGGAGCGATCGCGGGGTTGCTTGGAGCGATTTTCCGTCTTGCTCTGGAGCGCGGCGACCGTCTTCGCGATACTCTAATTTTCCGGGCGCACGGCCACAAGACTCTCGGCTTTTTAGTGCTCATCCTAGCTTGCGCAGTTGCAGCATCCTTGGCCGCCTGGTTAGTTCACCGATTTTCACCCCGCGCCTCGGGCAGCGGTATTCCCCAGGTTGAGGCCGTGCTTGCGGGAGAGCTGCACCAGCTGACGTCTCCACTGATACCGGTGAAGTTTTTTGGCGGTCTGCTCGCCATGGGCGCTGGACTCGCCCTCGGCCGTGAAGGCCCCAGCGTGCAGATGGGTGCGAGTAGCGCCGATACCCTGGCGAGATTATTCAAACGAAATTGGCCGGACCGCCGAGTGCTCCTCGCGGCTGGAGCGGGGGCAGGCCTCGCAGTCGCTTTCAATGCGCCGATCGCCGGGGCAATTTTTGTGCTCGAGGAATTAGTCCGGCGGTTTGAACCGCGCATCGCCATCGTGGCGCTCGGCGCGTCGTCAGCCGCCATCACGGTGGCGCATCTGTTTCTCGGCTACCGGCCGGACTTCCATGTCCAGGCGTTGGAATTTACGCGTAACAACGGGATCAAGCTCCTCTTCTTCGTGCTCGGCGCTGTAGCTGGGCTTGCTGGCATCGCCTACAATCACGCGATTCTTGGCGCAAGCGCCGCGGCGGAGAGCCTGCGCCGATGGCCTTTGGAACTTCGTGCCGCGTTCATCGGCGCTGCCGTTGGCGTATTGGCGTGGTTTGTGCCCGCCCTTGTCGGTGGTGGTGATCCCATTACGCAGCGTGTCCTCGAAGGCGTGGGGACGCTTTCCATGCTCCCAGTGTTGTTTCTGATTCGCTTCGGCCTCGGCGCTGTGTCGTACGCCGCCGCAACCCCAGGCGGCCTCTTCGCTCCCATGCTCGTTTTAGGAGCGCAGCTCGGCTTGTTTTTTGGAATCAGTTGCCAGTTCTTATTTCCCGGTCTGGGCGTTCAACCTGTGGCGTTCGCCGTTGTGGGCATGGCCGCTTTTTTCGCGGGAGTCGTACGCGCGCCCCTCACCGGCATCGTGCTCGTCACCGAGATGACCGGCAACGTCACCATGCTTCCTACGATGCTCAGCGCCTGCTTCGGGGCGATGCTCATACCCACCCTTCTGCGCAATCCGCCGATTTATGATTCGTTGAAGCAACTTTCCATTCGGAAGGCTTCAGCTGCGGCTGCGCCCTCGATGAAAGAGGCACCGTAGAGAGCTCTATGGAGCGGTGATGCGAAGAAAGTGCGGTTTTTGGAGATGCTTGATGATTAGCGTAAGATTCACACCAGAAAACAATTGGTCTGGCTTGCGTGGTGCAAAATGAAGAAGTATCGAAGAGTTTTGAGAGGACAAATTCTGCGATGAAGCGAACCTTGAGTATTTTCAGCAGCGTGTTGCTGTTCACGATTTTTGCCGCAGCGTGGGCGCTAAGAAGCGAGGCAAAAAAGCCGGCGAATTTCGTTCCGGCAAGCGTGAGCAAAGCGGGCGACATCCCGTACCCGGCCAGTAGCCTCGACGCGGGCGTCGTGACCCTTTCGGTCTACGTCGAGAAGACCGGACAGGTCCTCGGCGTAACGATTCTGCGCGATATTCCCTCGGTGTCGGGCCCCGCCGCAGCGGCGGTCCGCTCCTGGACGTACACACCCGCCACGCTGGATGGAAAACCAGTGCAATCAACGCTCACCATCAACATCGAGTACGACCCCGGCTTTCTCGGAGCCGACACTATTCCACTGCCCCCTCCCTCGCAAGTTCAGCCCATCTCTAAGGACGATCCGCCCTATTTTCCAGCAGTGTTGAACACCGCAACGTTTGCCCCGTATCCAGCCAAAGCCAAAGCGCAGGGAGCAGTGGTCCTGAATGTCACGCTGGACACAAATGGCAACGCCTCCCAGGTAGTAACGCTCCGGGACGTTCCGCCGCTTACAGCCTCAGCAACCGCGGCCCTAAAGAATTGGAATTTCAGCGCAGCCACCTACGACGGAAATCCGATCCAATCCCGCACGGCAGTCGCCTTCGTGTTCCGCTCTCCCTCCGCCCCCATCCCCTGAAGCCAATTTGATATTTGTGGAATGCATGTGCCTGGTGGCCCAGACGCGGGTGCCCCAGACGCCGGGTTTGCGTCTGGGGGACCTGACTCTCTCTTCGCCGTTCTGGTTCTAACTCAACCTCGAACCCACTGTTCGCCTAACTCCTTTAGCTGCAACGCTTACAAAAAACACGGGGGCCACTCTTTTTTGCGCCGGCTCAGCGTCCTCTGCGTCTCTGCTTTATCCTTTTCTTTCTTCTGCTTCTGCTCCAGACTCGCCCTATCGCCAGGTCTCGCCTTCGTTACATCGTTACCTCTTTACTTCCTCTGCTCGCATCGCAGCGCTCCTCCGCCCCAAGTCCATGAAACGCGCCTTGCCTCTCTGCCGTCACACCACATGCAAGCAGTACCCTGTGACGGCTCCATTCAGAATCAAATGAGCAACACCAAATACGGAGGAGATTGTGCGTAAGCATGCGAGTGTAGTGGCAGTTCTGGCCTTGATCCTGGCGGTTGCTCCCATCGGAGCGCAGGCCCCCGCTGTTAGCCAAGCCGATCTAGCTGCGATTCATCAGATCAGGGAAGAAGGCTTCAGCCCTGCAACTTCCAAAGTCATGGAAGTCATCAGCTACTTAAGCGATGTCCACGGCCCGCGCCTTACAAATTCTCCCAATATCAAAGAAGCCGCCAAATGGACAACGGACACCATGAACGAGTGGAAACTCGCCAACGTCCACCTCGAGCAGTGGGGACCCTTCGGCCGCGGCTGGTCCAATGAGCGCACCAATGTGCAGGTCATCACCCCGCATCCGTTTCCACTGATCGCCTACGCGAAGGCTTGGACTCCCGGTACCAACGGTCCCATCACCGCCGATGCGGTTTTCGCACCGATTACCAAAGAAGAAGACTTCGCCAAGTTCAAGGGCCAACTCAAAGGAAAGTTCGTCCTCACCGCAGCCATCCCGGAAAGTCCTGAGCGTTTTGATCCCCAGACTCACCGCTATACCGACGCCGAGCTTGCCGACCTCGCAACGCAGCCAGTCCCGGCAGCCCAAACGGGGCAGGAAGACCGCATCGCCCAGTTCCGTGCCACTCGGGAATTTCAACTCAGAGTTCAAAAATTCTTGATCGATGAGAGCGTCGCCGCCTGGATCGAGCCTTCCCGCAGTGATGACGGCACCGTCTTCGTCCAACAGGGCGGCGGTCGCGACAAAGAGAAAGATCCTCCAGCTCCGTGCCGCGTTGCTGTAGCCAACGAAAATTACGGCCGCATCGTTCGCACTCTCGAAAAGAAAGTCCCCGTCACCATGCTCGTCGACATCGAGAACAAGTTTTACGATGACGACCTGAACTCCTTCAACATCATCGGCGAAATCCCCGGCTCCGATAAAGCCAAGGCCGACGAAGTCGTTATGCTGGGCGGCCACTTCGATTCCTGGCAGTCCGGCACAGGCGCCACGGACAACGGCGCTGGCTCGGCAGTCATGCTCGAAGCCATGCGCATCCTTAAAGCCACCGGCGTTAAGATGCGCCGCACCGTCCGCATCGGCCTCTGGACCGGCGAAGAGCAAGGTCTCCTCGGCTCTGCCGCCTACATCAAGCAGCATTTTGGCGACCCCCACGTCGAACGGGATGCCACCACCCACCTGATCAAGATTCTTCCCGAGCACGCCAAGCTCGACGCTTACTACAACATCGACAACGGCACCGGGAAAATCCGTGGCATCTATCTCCAGGGAAATGAAATGGTCGCCCCCATTTTCAATGCTTGGATGGTTCCATTCCACGATCTCGGCATGACCACCCTGACTATCCGCAACACCGGCGGCACCGACCATCTTTCCTACGACGCCGTCGGCCTCCCTGGTTTTCAATTCATCCAGGATCCGATGGACTACGACACTCGCACCCACCACTCCAACATGGACGTCTACGAACGCATCCAGGAAGCGGACATGAAACAAATGGCGGTCATCGTAGCGAGCTTCGTCTACCTAACCGCCAACCGCGACGAAATGCTCCCTCGCAAACCGCTACCCAAAGCGCAACCCGTCCGCCAATTCCCATGAGGTCTGCGAACAAAAGTGTGCCATCCTGGCGCACTCTCAACTCTGTAGGGGCCGCCCTTGGGCGGCCCTCTGCATTTCTAATCCCAATGCCAGCAACGCTTTCGCCCTACTCTGCGAGGCGCCATCAAGGTCGGCTCTGGGCGGAATGAAAAATATGCAGGACTTCGATCGATTGTTCTCCGACGCGATACGCGACGATATAAGGCAGGCGCGGTAACACCAACTCTCGCGTTCCTTCCTCCCGGCCCGGTCTGCCGCGCCTGGGGTAAGTCTTCAAGGAACAGATGGCTTCATAAAGTTCAAGTACGGTTGATTGTGTGAACTGAGGATGATGCTCGGTGAGATAGTCCTTGATGTGTTCGAGATTTTCCGCGGCGGCTGGAGTCCACCGGATTCGCATCAGGGTCGGAACATGCGCTTGACGCGGGCATCCATCTCTTCTTCTTCGATGAATTCGCCGCGGTCCGCCTGTTCGATGCCTTTGCGAACGCCGGCTCGAAACCGAACGTCATCTTCGAGTAAGCGCAGAGCAGCGTCCTTCACCAGTTCTTCCGGATCAATACCCACTTGCGTGGCTATTTTTTTGAGCCGTGCTTCCTCTTCGGGCGTGAATTGCACCTGCATAATTCCCAGAGTAGGCAGCGCCGCCTCCCCTGTCAAGGCAGGAAAGCGCCGGCTGGAAAGCAAAGCCCCGAGCCGTTGTCCTTGGCCAGCAGGCACTGGCGAGATCAATGTTGACGGGCCCTGCTGCCAACGTGACCTTTTGAGCTTTGTTTCGTCTTATTACTCTGACGGAAGCAGTTTGCTTTGGGAGACGGCATGACCAATCTCTGGCGCGACCTTCGCCACGCCTTTCGACTGCTTCGCCTGAGCCCCGGCTTCACCATCGTCGCCATCTTGACGCTCGCCCTCGGCATCGGCGCCAACACTGCCATCTTTCAACTCATTGATTCCATTCGCTTACGCACCATCCCCGTCAAAAACCCGCAAGAGCTGGGCACCGTCCGAATCGTCGAACGCCACTGGGGCTCCGGCAGTTTTTCCGGCCAATATTCTCAACTTACGTTTCCGATGTGGGAAGAAATCCGCAAACGTCAGGAAGGCTTTTCGTCGATTGCCGCCTGGGGCGGGCAGTCGTTCAATTTGGCCACGGGCGGAGAGGTGCGCTTCGCAAAAGGCATCCGCGTCAGCGGCGATTTTTTTAACGTGCTAGGGGTCCAGCCGCATATAGGCCGTCTCCTCGGTCCCGAGGATGACCAACCTGGTTGTCCCGCGTCCGGAGCGAACATCAGTTACGCTTTCTGGCAGCGCAATTTTGCTGGCGATCCGTCCGCGATCGGCAAACGCGTGAACCTCGACGGCAATTCCTTTGAAGTGCTCGGCGTAACGCAGCCCGGGTTCAACGGCATTTCCGTCGGCGATGCTTTTGATGTGGCCGTGCCGATTTGCGTCGAGCCGATACTCAACCCGCGCGACAATCGCCTGCCCGAGCGCGCCAGTTGGTGGCTAGCCTCCATCGGCCGCTTGAAACCGGGATGGACGGTTCAACGCGCAAACGCGCAAATGAATGCCGTAACTCCACAGATCCTGCAAGAAACTATTCCGCCTGTTTACGACGCCAACGGTGTGAAGAAATATCTCGAGTACAAGCTCGGCGTATTTTCGGCGAGCACAGGATTCTCCGAACTGCGCCAGGATTCGGAAACATCTCTCTGGCTGCTCCTTGGAATTTCCGGTTTGGTCTTGCTGATTGCGTGCGCCAACCTGGCTAACTTGATGCTCGCTCGCGCCGGCGCCCGCGAACGCCAAATCACCATTCGACGCGCACTAGGAGCGACGCGCTGGCGGATGATTCGCGAACTGCTTTCCGAAAGCTTACTGCTCGCTTTTGGCGGTGCGATTTGCGGATTATTTTTAGCGTTTGCCGTTAGCCGTCTCCTCGTCACATTTATCAGTACGTCGGACAATCAAATCTTCCTCGATATGGGAACGGATTGGCGTGTGCTCGCTTTCACCACCACTCTTGCGGTCCTCACAACAATTTCCTTTGGCTTAGCTCCTGCTATTCGCGCAACACGCGCGGAGCCCGCCACGTTGCTTCAGTCCGGCAGTCGCGGATCCACCGGCGGTAAGGAGCGCTTCAGTCTTCGCCGCATACTTGTTGTTTCGCAAGTGGCATTGTCCGTAGTTCTTTTGATGGGCGCGCTTCTTTTCGTGCGAAGTTTGCGCAACTTGACCACGCTCAATACCGGCTTTCAGCAAAGCGGCATGCTGGTTGCCGGAGTTGACTTCGAGCACCTGAAGATTCCCGAGGAGCGTTACACGGAATACAAACGAGACATCGTGAAACGCATACAGGCTTTGCCCGGAGTGGAATCCGCAGCCGACGCACGGATGGTGCCTTTCGGGGGAAACACCTCGAACGACACCGTGCTTACGGAAGGATCCGACGCCGAGAAAGGCGTCTCCTGGATCAACAATCTTGGCCCGGGCTATTTTCAAACGATCGGTACGCCGCTGCTCGCTGGCCGCGATTTCAACGATCGGGATACCGCCACATCCGTCAAGGTAGCCATCGTCAACGAAGCGTTTGTGCGCAAGATTCTTGACGGGACGGCGAGTCCGTTGGGCAAGCGGTTTCGTATCCACCAACCTCCGGGTAAGCCCCGTCCCCTTTATGAAATTGTTGGAGTCGTCAAAGACAGTAAATACCAGGACATGCATGAAGAATTTCTGCCATTCATGTACTTTCCAGCCGCGCAGGAGGACGACCCCGGCCCGTACGACCAAATCCTGATTCGATCATCGCTGCCGCTCACCAGTCTGATCGGCTCCCTCAAGGAAACTGTTGGCAGTATGAATCCCGGAATTGATCTTGAGTTTAAGGTGCTGAAAACGCGCATTCATGAATCGCTTTTGCAGGATCAACTGATGGCAACTCTTTCCGGCTTTTTCGGTTTCCTCGCCGCCCTGCTTGCGGCCATCGGTCTCTATGGAGTCATCTCGTACATGGTTGTCCAGCGCACTAAGGAAATCGGCATCCGCATGGCCATCGGCGCGGAGCGCGTCGATGTTCTAAAGTTGATTCTCAACGAGGCTACGGTGCTGACCGTGACAGGGTTGGTGATCGGCGCAGGCCTCGCGCTGGGCGCGGCGCAGGCTGCCAAATCGTTGCTCTACGGATTGAAACCGCGCGATCCGATCACGCTCGTCGCGGCGGTAGTCGTGCTGAGCGTCGTAGCAGCCTTCGCCAGCTTTTTACCAGCCTATCGCGCCTCAAAACTCGATCCGCTCATCGCTCTACGCTATGAATAGAAAACGTCCCGTTACGCGGGCACTGTAAAGTCCACTTCAATCGGCTCGATCAATGGCATCAGCCAAACCAGCAATTTCTGATGCACCGGATGAGCACCATAGGCTTCGCAAGCCGCCTTATCCGCAAACTTCATCACGCCACCCAACTCATAACCCTGCCCGCGCGGCGAATCGTTCGTCCCCACCCACGCTTCCAACACTTGCGGAATCTCGCCCTTCAATTTTTGTATCTCCGTGACGACGCGTTCCTTCTGCACCTCCGTCACGCCAGCCTTAAATCGAAACGCAAACATGTGTATGTACATGGCACCGTCCACTACTTTCTGAATCTCTCGAACCTACTCCTTAGCGAGGCCGTTCCTGTACTGCTCCCGAACAATCCCTTCTGTCTCTTTCGACAAGCGAAAGTCGGTTTCTTTGAGCTTTCTTAGTGCATCTTCAAAATCAAGGTATCCGCGAATCGCTCCGTCACGGATGACTCCGAGTAGCCCAGTGATATTAATACCGCGTCGTCGTGCTTCCGCGCGCCCGTCTCGCTCGTCGATAATAAGGAGAGAATTCGGTGTTTGCTGAGCCAAGAATATTGCTTGAGCTTCGCCAGGATCAAGGCAGCGCAATTCTGGATCATCCGGCAAGTTTACTTCGCGTACCGAGATCCGATCTCGGTGGTCTTGCGCCCAGAACCGAAGAGCAGCCGGGGCACCCGAGCTTGTAAGTTCTCGGTGGACTGCGGCCGGCACCACAATCTGCCCATAAAGGCCGAACAAGGCGTCTGCAACGCCAATCATTACAGCGTAGTTGAGGGGTGAAGTATCGGCGATAACGATCACGAACTTGGCGTGCGCTCGCCACTGGCACGGCGGCTGGCTTCGAAGTCCATAGCAAGTTCTTCGGCGGTGTACTCGCGGAAAATACCAGCTCGCTTCAGAAACGCATCGAGCTCAAATCTGTCCTTCAGGCCCAGCAACTGTTGAACCTGCCGGCTCGTAACCGTTCCCGAGCGATAGCTCTCCACCGCGAAGGCCTCTAACATTCGCCGTCCAATGTCGCTGGAGCTCCCGCGGATCTGTTCCGCAAGCTCGTCAGGAAGTTCGATCGTTACTTGCAAAGTGTTAGCCTTCCTCTCTCTGCCATTTTCCGCCGCCCTCACTTGGTTGTCCATGCCAATGTTGCTCTCGGAGCAGCGTTTGCTTTTTATCTTTCATAAACAGCGCTTCGATGTCAGATGGCCACCACGAGCACCCGCAGCTGGCCGTCTCGGAGTCCACAAATGATCCGATAGTCGCGCACGCCATAGCGCCAGAGCCCAAACTTGCTGTGTCGCAGCCGCTTACCAAACGTACGTGGGTCCTCTGCCTTCCCAATGCGCTTGTCCATGTAGTCCAGGATTTCTCGTAGTATCTGGCGGTCGAGCTTTTTGAGGTCGGCGAGCGCCCCTACGTCGTACTCAATCTTCCAAGCCAAGTTCGCTCCGGACTTGCGCGCTCGTGTAGGTCTTACCGCGCTTTTCAAGACGCGCTTCCGCCAGGTACCGGTCTTCGAGGTCTTCGAGGTTCTCTTCAATGAGCTTGCTGGCGTAAAAAGTCTTTGTCCTACCGGTCTCCTTGGCGAGCCGGGACAATCGTTTTTCAATACCGGGCTTCAATCGAATGGAGAGCATATTCCACGCTCCTCTTGTCATACAGACACTACATGTATGATATGCCATACGAACGTGAGCGTCAAATTCTTGCTCGCTCTGCTACACTTCGCCCGGTTTATCTCGGCATTCCATTCGGAGGAGTTTTCGGCATGAAAATGGCTCGCAGCCTTACTTTTGCTTTCCTACTGTTAGCGCTCTCGTTCTGGGCGGGGCCTGCGGACTCGGCTCCGCAGCAGCCTCGTACTCCTGCCACTCTGCGCAACATCACTATCGATGACTACTTCCAGATTCGCGATGTTGGCCAGCCTGAATTGAGCCCCGACGGCCAATGGGTTGCGTATGCCGTCCGCACCAAGATGCTTAAGGAAGATAAAAACGAAACGCGCATATGGATGGTTTCCGCGCACGGTGGCGATCCGCTGCCGATGACCGCGGAGGGAATCTCCTCGGGCCATCCACGCTGGAGCCCCGACGGCAAATATCTGGCGTTTACTTCTTCGCGAAATGGCGGCAAGAGCCAGGTGTGGCTTCTGAATCGGGTTGGCGGCGAAGCTGTTAAGCTCACGGACATTGCGCAAGGAGTCGGCGATTTTGAGTGGTCGCCGGACAGCACGCGCCTCGTGCTGGTCCTCCAGGATCCTAAACCGGAGGATGCGGAAGCGGAGAAAGATAAAGACAAGCCGGCGCCCGGCAAACCCAAAACGCAGCCGCCGTATGTGATTGACCGCCTTCAATTCAAGGAAGACACGGTCGGCTACCTGGATAATCGGCGCACGCACCTCTACGTTTTCAACGTAGAAAAGAAAACCGTTACGCAAATCACTTCCGGCAGCTTCGACGACGAGCAGCCCGCTTGGTCTCCGGATGGTAAGCAACTGGCTTTTACGAGCAACCGGAGCATGCCCGATCCCGACGCTTCGCGTGATACCAATATTTGGGTGGTTGCGGCAGACAACACGGATAAAGGGGCGCACCCGACGCAGATCACCACGAATCCCGGGGCGGACGGTCAGCCGGCGTGGTCTCCCGACGGGAAATGGATCGCGTACGTCACGCAGCTTGACGTGCATCTCTTCTGGTATGCCACGCAACACCTCGCTATCTCTCCTTCGACCGGGGGAGAGGCAAAAGTGCTCACGATGGTGTTTGACCGCAACGTGCGCCGTCCGAAATTTTCCGCCGACGGCAGCTCCATTTATTTCATCGCGGTGGATGATGGTACGCAAAACCTTTGCCGCATCCCGGTCGGTGGGGGGGATGTCGCACGACCCATCGGCGGCCGCGTTACCGTCGCGTCTTATTCGCTCGGCAAGGACGGCGCGATCGCCGCGCAAATCGGCACAACGGATCGTCCTGACGAGATTTTTCTTCAGAACGGTACCGATCTCACTCGTTTGACCAAGACCAACGACGCCCTCATTTCTCAACTGCGACTAGCGAAGGTGGAGTACGTTCACTTCAAGAGCAAAGACGGAACCGCTGTCGCCGGATATCTTTACAAACCGCTCGATTTCGACGGAACGAAGAAGGTCCCCACGCTGCTGAATCCGCATGGAGGTCCGGTAGGCGAATATGAGGCGTCCTTTTACCATCTTGGGCAGCTTTATGCAGCGAATGGTTACGCCGTTCTTCTGCCTAATCCGCGCGGCTCGTCTGGATACGGCGAGAAATTCTGCGCGGCCATTTACGCGGACTGGGGCAACAAAGATTTTCAAGACGATATGGCGATGGTGGATTACGCACAGGAGCAAGGCATTGCTGATCCCGATAAGCTCGGCGTCGGCGGCTGGTCCTATGGCGGCATTTCCACGGACTTTATCATTGGCCAGACCACGCGATTCAAAGGCGCCATCTCCGGCGCGGGCGTGGCATTGATCACGAGCTTCTACGGGCATGACCATTACCAGCGCGATTACGAAACAGAACTCGGGTACCCCTGGGAGCATCAAGCTCTGTGGGATAAAATCTCGCCCTTCTACCACGTCAAAAACATCACGACGCCAACGCTCTTCATGGGAGGCGAGATCGATTCGAACGTGCCGATTCTTGGAAGCGAACAGATGTATCAAGCCATGAAAGCACTTGGGCGCACGACGGAACTGGTCGTTTACCCCGGCGAATATCACGGGTTCACTGTGCCATCGCACATCAAGGACCGCCTCGAGCGCTACCTCGCGTGGTACGCCCACTACGTCAAAGGCGAATCCACGCCCGCCACGCCAGTGGCACAGCCTGCTCCCGCGGTGAAAGCAGCGAGAGGCGAAAAAGACGAATGATCGAGGAAATGTTTAAGGCATGAAGTCGTGGTGAATGAGTCGCAAGAGCATCGTCTTGCCTTCTTCTTCGGTCAACATGCCTTTGCGCATCAAGGAGACGATCAGTTCGTTCAAGACGTAACCGGGTTCTTTCGGCGAAGCGTCATGGCCGCCATTACCAGGACTGACATGGCGGTCGTCCGGACTCGACAAATCGAGCGGCGCACTGCCGCTGAGCTCGCAGATCCATTTATCCAGGACTCCCACCTGCTGCGGGTCGATAAGGGTGAACTCCAGGCCCATCCCCATTCCGATTTTTGAATAGACTACCCGCGCGTCGGCTTCGAAGGAGATCTTGTCTCTGGTGATGCGAATTTTTACCGCCGTTTTCAGGGGAAAAGGACTGAAAGTGTCCACATAGCAGCCACCCTTTCCTAGATCGCTGACTCGGGCGCACATGCGCGTGCGGCGATGCTGATCCAGCGCCTCCGCCGCTCCCGTGAATTGATAGCGAGGATAGGTCCTTTGTTTCTGAGGCGATACGGCGACAGAATCGTTACCACTTTTTGGGCGTTCTTCAAACATAGCTGGGTGTAACTCCAAGGGCCGGTGCCAAGAGGGAAGTCTGGCGGAGGGGAACGCCGAGCCAGACCTTGACTAAAATTGCAGCTTCTCTAACCAGTTTATCGTCACAGTTCGTCTCGAGGGAGCTTTACTGAGAAGGGTTTGCTCTAGATGCAACATCCAGAAACGATGGAAACTACCGCGAACAGAGAAACATCGCTTATCGGGAATTTCCGCTTCAGTGGAGCGATTGCCGAGACGAACGCTATGGTCCCAACTGCAAATGACATTCGTGGCTTCAGAATTTCTCCCGGACGTCTACGCTTTGAAAGCCGGATAGTTCGTAGCGCGTGGAGATCTTGCCGTCGTGCAAACTGACGACGGTGAAGCCTTCAGGGAAGCCCATGTGCGAGCCGTGCCACCAGTTTCCGCAAACGGCGCCGCCGGTGATGAATTTTGCGTTCTTATATTCGACACTCTCGTTGACGTGGAGATGGCCCTGGAGGACGGCGATGAGATTGTGGCCTTCGAACGTTTTCAAAACCTGCTGGGCATTTGCGACGGTGAGCGTGCTGTATTTGGCCGGGGGTCGAGTAGGATCGGCGCCGTAGGTGGCGAACGCGGTGACGAGCGGGACGTGAACCACGCCGAGGATGGGCGTGCCGGTCGGCGTGGCCTGGAGATCGGTGGTAAGCCAGGACATTTGTTTGTCGTCAATCCGCGCTTCCCATAGGCGATCCTCGGTTGGCTGAATTGAATCGAGCACGATGAAGTGGTAGCCCTTGTGATCGAAGGAGTAGTACGTCTTTCCGATACGGTCCTCGTACATCTTCTTTCCGTAGGCTGGATCGCTGGTGGGGACACCGCTTTTTTCGATGATGCCGAACGGATCGTGATTTCCAATTGCATGGTGCACGGTCAGCTGCAGGGATTGCTCGGTTTTCTTGTAAAGATCAAACACGGTGTTGGCTCGCTCGGCCCCGACCGACGTGGCGTCGTAAACGTGATCGCCGCCCATGACGGCGAAATCGGGCTTGAGTGCCGCGATTTTCTTGAAGCACACGTCGCAGCCGTGTGGTGCCTCGAGCTCCGGTTCGATGTGTGTGTCGGTGAAGAAAACAAAGTCGAAGGAACCTGGAGTCTTCGTGTCCGCGGCTAAATCGAACGCAGCCACGCCGCCGAAGCTCGCAGCCGCGCCCGTCACCGCTGCCGTTTTCAAAAAAGTTCTTCGGTCGAGGATCATGCGACACTCCCTGAGCCGGAATGTTCCAGCGTCCGAAATATTATCACTGCATCTGTTCCGCCGTGCCACGTTTCGTTCCACTTCCTCAGCTGAGGTCACTTGGCAACCGTAGTTGCCGATCCAGTTCGCTCGCGCTATGCTCACTCGCTTCGAGGAGGGTTCATGCTTCGCACATTTCGATTCTTGCTCACAACTGTCGCAGCGATCGTGTTCTTGCCATTGCTAGTGCTTGCGCAGCGTGCGTCATTTACGGTCGGCACGGCGACTGCGGCCGCGGGTCAGAAAGCGAACGGCTATATTGAAGTTCCGGCTGGCGTGGATGCCGCCACGAACATTCCGGTGGTGATCGTGAATGGCGCGAAGCCGGGGCCGGTGCTCGCGCTAGTTACGGGGGCGCATGGGACGGAGTACGTTTCGATTATCGCAGTCGAAAAGTTGATCGGCGAGCTTGATCCGGCGCAGCTCTCCGGCACCGTAATTCTTGTGCCACTGGTAAATGTCCTTTCGTTCGAGCAAAAAGTTCCGCACGTGAATCCTGTCGATAACAAGAGCATGAATCGCTTTTATCCCGGGAAAATGGATGGCACGCAAACGGACCGGGCTTTGTTCATGATCACGAAGGAAGTCGTGGACCGCTGCGATTATTTGATCGACTACCACGGCGGCGATTTGGATGAGAGTCTGCGGCCTTACGCGTACTGGGGAGCGGTAGGTAAAGAAGCACAGGACCGCGTTTCCAAACAGATGGTGCTCGCATTCGGGCTGGATCACATTATTATTTGGAGCGAGCGTCCGACCGATCCCACGGCGACTCGATATTTGGACAACACCGCTTCTGTCCGCGGGAAGCCGTCGATCGTTGTGGAAGCGGGGTATGCTGGGACCGTCGAGACGGACGATGTGGCTTTGCTGGTGAACGGCACGCTGAGCACAATGCGCTATCTGAAAATGATTCCCGGCGAGCCGCACTTTGTCGAAAATCCAGTTTGGCTGGGGAAAGTTGTTGACGTGATTTCGGATGGCCCCGGGATTTGGTATCCACTGGTCAAGCGCGGGACGTATGTTCAGGAAGGCATGAAGATCGGCTACGTGACGGATTATTTCGGCAAAGTGATTCTAGATGCGAGGGCACCCGTTGCGGGCGTGATACTTCATATGAACGCTGTGCCGTCGCTGAAAAAGGGCGATAACATCGCCGACATCGGCGTGGTGGCGGCGAAGGCGCCCTAGATTGCGACCAGCGTAATTAGGATTTTAAATCGAATAGCATTATTCGAATCGCGTCACATGTTGCCGACGATTTTACGAGCTAGCGGAACCACATCCTCCGTGGTGCACGGACACATCATGTAAACGATGCGAATGAGGGTGTCGCCCTTGCGAACCATCATCATGCCGTTGGCGATATCGAACGCGTCGTCGCCCAGAGACGGGATGGCCGTGAACGCCGGGCCCATGCGGCCAAATGTTGCGCGGGTCAAGCTCATCTGAGCTGCAGCGCTATTATTGTCGACCGAAAACATAAACACCGGTGATTCGCCGGGATGCCTCGGCGTACTCTGCTGGGAATCGTTGCTGTGGCCAACGGCTTTTGCAAACGATTCCATCGCCTGCCTCTGAGACTCATCGGTTTCTTTTTTGTTGAGCAGGGAAGCGTGTTTGGCGATGAGGTCCACATAATTTCCCATGACGCTGTATTCGCAGCCGGCGTCACTTCCTTCAGGCCGTTCGGACCGGACCACGTCCATTTTGACGACTTGGGATACGTCTTCTTTCGAGAGCAGGCTGCAGGGATTCGTGCCGCCAAGCGCGGGCCCGCGATGCTCGTTGGATGCCGTGGCGAGATCGTCCAAGCCCATCTCATGAATTTTTTGTTTTGCGCGATGCGCGACGTACCAAATGCCCGCAACCCCGATAGCGCCGAAGAGAAAAATCACAACCACAAAAATCAAGAGCACCTTGACAAGAGTGTTGCCAGATTTCACAGGAGCAGCAGCGGCGGCTTGTGGCGCGGGCGCTTGCGGCCTGGGTTGAGGGGCGGCTTGCGGGCGCTGTGCCGGCGGGGCGCTGGACGCAGGGGGCGGGGGCGCTGCCGAGGACCGCACTGGCGGGCCAGCTGCCGGTGTGCCGCAACCATCGCAGAATGCCTGTCCGTCCGCTAAAGGTCTGCCACAATTTCTGCAAAAACCAGCCATTTTTGCCTCCCAGAGTTTCTCCGCGCAAGTGTTGCTTTACGTGCTTTGCATCGTGCCAGAAGCGAAGAGTACCGGCAAGCTTGACGTGCTCCGCGGTTGAGCGACGAAGGTACGACGCGGCGTGATAACCGGATCTGGAAGGGAAGAGAACTTTCTTGCGGCGGGAGACGCTTCATCAAAGAACTGCGTGCAAACAGTTGAACAGGTAGAATGGTCGCGCGTTGGATCGCCCGCGCAGGAGTATCTATGTCTTCAGACTATTTATTGAAAACCGAACCTTCTGAGTATTCGTTTGCTGATCTGCAAAAAGACGGCGTCACCGTGTGGGACGGAGTAACGAGTCCCGCCGGAGTGAAACATCTGCGCGAAATACAGCCTGGGGCGCGGCTGGTCATCTATGAAACTGCCGGCCGAAAGAGTGCGGTCGGAACGGGCACGGTGATTTCCGTGGACGCCTCCGATCCGAAAGTGCCCATAGTCAAAATCAAGGCTGGGAAGCCGATCGCGAAACCGTGGACATTGGCGCAAGTCAAAGCCGACGAACTGTTTGCGGGTTCTCCTCTTGTTCGCGAAGGAAGGCTTTCGGTAGTTCCGCTGACTAAGGCTCAATACGCCGCGTTGACGGGCGCCTGAGATCGCCAAAATGGGGAAAGGATCTCAAACTCCATGAGCCACAAAGTCGCGGTTGTGCAAGCTTCACCTGTCGTGTTTGATCGCGAACGCACGCTGGAGAAACTCTCGGTCCTGGCGCGCGAAGCCGCGCAGCAGGGCGCCCAACTTGTCCTATTCCCCGAAGCCTTTGTTTCTGCTTACCCGCGCGGGTTGGACTTCGGGGCGGTCGTGGGTTCGCGAACAGATGCCGGCCGTGAAGATTTCCGCCGCTACTGGGAAAGTAGCGTCGACGTTCCCGGTCCGGCGGTTGATCATCTGGCGCGCACTGCTCGCTCCAACAACATTTATTTGGTCGTCGGGGTCGTCGAACGCGACGCGGCCACTCTTTATTGCACTGTGCTCTTCTTCGCGCCAGACGGCACGTTCCTCGGTAAACACCGGAAGCTGATGCCCACCGCGTCCGAGCGTCTGGTCTGGGGTTTCGGTGACGGCTCCACGCTGCCCGTGTTCGAAACGCCATTGGGCAAACTCGGCGCCGTGATCTGCTGGGAGAACTACATGCCCCTGATGCGCACTGCGATGTATGCCAAGGGCATCGAGCTATACTGCGCGCCCACGGCCGATGCGCGCGACTCCTGGCTCGCCACGGTGCGCCATATCGCCATCGAGGGACGCTGCTTCGTCCTTTCCTGCAATCAGTTCCAGCGGCGCCGTGATTTTCCCGCTGACTACAACTCGACCTTCGGCAACGATGCGGACGCGGTCATTTGTCGTGGCGGCAGCTGCATCGTTGATCCCTTCGGGAATTTCCTCGCCGGCCCGGACACGGAAGGCGAAGCAATTCTCGTTGCGGAAATCGATCTTAGACAAATTATTCGCGGCAAGTACGACTTTGATGTCGTCGGTCACTATTCGCGCCCCGACATTTTCCAACTGCACGTCGACGAGCGGCCCAAACGTTCGGTAACTACCACTGACGACACATCTACCTCCACATTTGAGTTCGAGCCAACCGACACCGAATCCAAGTCCACATCCTAAACGCGGAAGAGCGAGCAGACGGGTGACTGCTGACCAGATATTGTTTTTCGAGCTTGGCTGAAAACGTTCATTCGCTTCCTATCAGAGATTGGCACATACGATGCGGGCGCGTATGATGCGTGGCGCAACGCGGCGAGGCGAGGTGATTCAGATGAAACGGTTCCTTCTTGTTTTCGTTTGTGGATTGTTCTCATTCGCAGGTGGACAAATTTTCGGACAGCAGCCGCCGGAAATTCGGTATACGTCTGTGCCGGATTTTTTGAAATTGCCGCCAGATATGTACTTGGGCGAGGCTGTGGGAGTGGCGGTCAATTCGAAAGGGCACGTTTTTGTTTTTTCGCGGGGGAATACGACGGGTCCGGCGTATGCGGCAGCGGGCGCGCAACTTTTGGAGTTCAGCGCGGATGGAAAATTTGTACGGGAGATCGGGCACAATCTTTACGCGTGGTCTTACGCGCACGCCGTCAAGGTCGATCCGCAGGACAATATCTGGGTGACGGACAAAGGGTCGGACATGGTGATCAAGTTCAACCCCGAGGGGCGCGTGGTCATGGTCTTTGGTCGCAAACAGGAAGCGTCCGATGACGGGACCGGCCCGCTGAAACATGTGAAGCCTCCGTTGCCCCCAGTGGACGGAATGTTTCGGCAAGTGACGGACGTGGCTTGGGACGCAGCGGGGAATACGTTTATCAGCGATGGATACGTCAATTCGCGCGTGGCGAAGGTGGACAAGGACGGCAACTGGGTGAAGTCTTGGGGAGAGCCGGGTGATGGGCCGGGGCAGTTCAACGTGCCGCACAGCATTGCTGTCGATGCGGTTGGGAATGTGTATGTGGCGGATCGCGGCAATGGGCGGATTCAGGTGTTTGACGGAGACGGAAAATATTTGCGTCAAATCACGATCGATGTGCCGGCACCTCCGGACGCGCGTGCGGCGATCGGCAACAAGCCTACTGGGACAACGGGCACGATGTCGCCGGGCGCGCCGTGGACGGTGTGCATTACGCCAGGGCCGAAGCAGGTGCTCTATGCTTCGGACGCATATCCGGGACGGATTTACAAACTAAGCCTCGACGGCAAAGTTCTCGGGATGTTTGGCAAAGCAGGGAAGCAGCTTGGGCAATTCGGTTGGATCCACGAAATCGCCTGCCCATCCGAAAACGAGATCTATGTAGCCGAAATTCTGAATTGGCGCGTGCAGAAATTAATTCTCGAACCGTCCCAGTAAGGGGTCGAGTTATTTCGGCTTGGGTTTGGTTGCCGCAGGGGCGCGTAAATTGGCGTCGAAGAAATCGTCGACGCGATGCCACGCGTCGAGCAGGACATGTTCGCGCGTAAAGTAATGAAACTCGCCAGGGTAGATCATGAACGAAATCAAGTCGCCTTTGTGTTTCTTCAATGCTTCGTCCATCAGCCAGACGGATTCGAGGAAAGGAACATTTACGTCGGCGGTGCCATGGAGTATGAGCAGCGGCCGCTCGAGGCGATCGATATGCGAAAGAGGCGAGGCGTTGGCGTAAACCTGAGGATTTTGTTCCGGAGTGCCGATGCGGCTTGCCGTCCAACCACCGTGGTACGGATCGGAATAATACATTGTGTAGTCGGTGACGCCGGCAACGTCCACGCCGGCGCGGAAAAGTTTCGGTTGATCCGTCATTGCGATCAGGGTGAAAAAGCCGCCATAGCTTAGGCCCCAGACGCCGATGCGGTCCGCGTCAACATACGGAAGAGTTTTCAGATAGTTCGCGCCCATCCAGGCGTCTTTCGCGTCCTTGCCGCCGACGTCCATGTAAACGCCAGTGCGCCAATCGCGGCCGTAGCCAATGCTGCCGCGATAGTCTGGCGCGAATACGACATAACCCTTCTGCAAGAAATACTGATGGATGCTGTAGTAGACGGCGTAGTTTCGCTGCACGTGCCAGCCATCGTAGTTTTGATTTACGCCGTCGCCATGAATCCACATGATGGCGGGGTGTTTGACGTTTTTATTGATATTTCTTGGAACAAAGAGCCAGCCGGGGACTTGCTGGCCATCTGGGCCGGGAAAATGTACGTACTGCGGCTCGACAAATTGGGAGCGATCCATGCCGGCGGGCATGGAGTCTGTGAGGCGCACGGGCGGCGCACCGGGGTTGGATCCGATGGTGTAAAGATCGGCACTGTTCTGCGTGTCGGTGTGCTGATAGACGATGCGGCCATCGCCTTCGGACCAGCGTGGCTCGATATTTGTGCCGGGCGTTGCGGGAATGTAGGTGACCTCAGCGTGAGCAGGATCGTCGCCGATTTTTGCGATGCCGAGAACGCGGTCGCCAGGTCGATCCTCGAGATTGGCGTCGAAGGCGATGCGTGTGCTGTCGTGCGACCAGGCAGGACGCCACGCTTCGAATTTGCCTTTGGTGATTTGAACGGCATCGCCGCCGGCCGCGGGCATGACATAGAGATGGTCCCAACCGTCTTCATCGCTCAGGAAAGCAATCCACTTGCCATTGGGAGAGGGCCACGGTTGTGCGCCTGCTTCGCCCCAATCGGGGATACTCCAGAATTTTTCTTCGTGGATTTCGTGGATGGTTTTTGTGTTACCCGTGGTGGCGTCGGCTAGGTAGATGAAATAGTTTTTGAAGTCAGCGGATTGGCCATCAAAGACGAGGTGTGCATTGTCGACCCAAGCCAATCCTCCGTATTCGCCGGGCTTAGAAATGGCGACTGGTTTCGCCTGCGCGAGTTTGATGGCGTAGATTTGGCCGGGGACGTATTCGGAAACGCGATAGACGAGTTTGGCGCCGGAGTAAGAAGGCGATTCATCGTGATGAATGATTTTTGCGCCGCCGGTATAGGCGAGGGATAAGCCGTCGGGAGACCAGAGGATGCCGCCGATGCTTACGTCGTCGTGCGCAGTGGTCGCTTCGGTGCCATCGGATAGCCAGCGGATAATCAATTCGCTTGAGCGCGGCGCATCTTCTTTTGCCGCGCGGCTGCTGCGAACAAAGGCAACGCGCTTGCCATCTGGTGAGAGTACGTACCCGCTACCCGGATCGCTCTTGCTCCACACGGGCTTGGGAGCACCGCCAGATGCCGCGACCTGCCACAGATCGCCGTCATGCGGAAAATAGACAAGATCACCATCCTCGCTCCAAAACGCGCCTTCGACTTGGCCCTGCGTGAACGAAGTGAGCGGCTTTGGCGCGCCGCTGCCGTCGGCATTGGCGACGTAGAGATTTGCCACGCCTGCGCGGTCCCACACAAACGCTATGAGCTTGCCATCAGGCGACCAGATCGGTTCCGACGGATGCTTGATGTCGATCAACTGTTCGATAGTGAGCTTGGGCTTTTGAGCGGCGGTTTGTGCAACCGCGCCGCTGGGCCATCCAAAGGTTGTGACGGCGAGTACAACTGCTAGAAACTTCATTTTTTTTGTCATCGTATTTGCTGTCTGGTGCCAACCTCTAAAATCATTAGGACTGCCCCGTAACTTGAATGATCGACCTGTGCGCAACGCGAACAAGCTCGCGCACAAGTTCGGTCGCTCGAAAGATACCAAAGATGGGGGTCCCATGTCTCAAGGAGCAGTGCCGCTTGTTGCGGCACCACTGCCAGCTCGTGGATATGAATGCGGCCTAGCTGCGGAAGGCCGCGAGATTAGAAACTGACCTTCAGGCCAATCCTGGCCAAAAACGGATTGACGGTATTGCTCGGAGCAAGGTAAGCGGACCCAAACGCCGAGTTCACGGATACCACGGTCTGAGCGTTCGTGAGGTTGAAGAGGTCGAGGATCGGCTCGATCCGGAATCGATCGCGGATTATGAATTCGCGAGCAAAGCGTATGTTAAGCAAATTGACGCTGGGATAGCGGACTTGGCCGGCTGGGAGCAGAGCGACGGTCTCGCTGCCCTGGTTGAAATCCGGGCTCGAAAAGGTTTCCGTCGGGCGGATCGGAAAGCCAGTGTAGTGTTGATAGTTAACGCTGGTGCTGAACTTCCACGGAAGTTGGTAGGTGCCGTTGACCTTGAACACGTAGGTCGAGTCCATATTCAAGACGTTGTTCTGGCGATTGATGTTCAGGTTGGGGTCGTTGAAGTTGTCGCTCAAGGCTTCATCGGCGCTTCCATTGCCGTAGACGCCCTTCTGCTGTTGGATCGTAAAGCCCGCAAGCACCATGAAGTTGTGAGAAAGGCGCTTGGTAGCAGTGAACTCGACGCCGTCATACCGGTTGGTGTCGAGCTGCGAGATGTTAGTAACCAAATCGTTGACCTGGCCGATGCCGGCTATTTGATTGTAAAGAGTGAGCGGTTGCCCGGTGAGGCCATTCGTAATTGGCTGTCCACCGAGCGTGGTGATGGCGGCGTAGTCAGAGGCGGGGACTGCCGTGTTCTCCGTACCGATCAAATTGCCTTTGTGGCGAAAGTAGTAAGCGGCGCCAACTCGCAGGTCATGCCACAACTCTCTCTCGTAGCTGACGCTGACTTCATCTGAATAGGGGCGGCTCAAATTGGGATCGATGTGAGTGAAAGCGCCGCCGCTTCTTCCGATGGGAGTCGTACCCAGGAAGCCGGTGGGAACTCCGTTGGCATCGACCGCCCCGTTCCAGCCATATTCCACGTAAGAGAGGCCAACGGGATTCACCGCCTCGCCCAACTGAGTACCTTCCATCAAGTAATAGCGGCCATAGCTGGCGCGGAGCACCTGAGTGCCATGGCCTCCCAAGTCCCAAGCCACACCGAGCCGCGGAGAAACGTTGTTCCAATCGACGATATTGCCAGAGGCGGGAAATTGCTGAGCCGAAAACACCGTCGGCCAGAAAGGCGACTGAGCAATGGACTGAGCCGGATAATGAGTTGTGAACCGGTCGTAGCGCACGCCCAGATTCAGTGTGATGTGCCGCTTCAGTGTCCAGGCGTCCTGGACAAAAAGGCTGAAGTCATTCATGTAGGTCTTGACGGTAAGAGGAGCGTTATAAACGAATACGTCGATCGGCACACCATTGTTGAACTGCTCTTGAATGCCCTGATTCATGGTGTAAAGGTAAGGATTGAGAGACCCGCCAAACTCAAGGCCAGCCTTTATGTTGTGCGCCCCTCCCCAGCCGCTCTTGTAGTAAGAGGCGCTGGCAGAGGTTTGATGCACCCAGGATGGGTTTACGAAGGCATACGGTGCAGCGCCGGTTTCCGTCGAGAGTGTCACATCCGTTGTGTTGATGGCTGTCGGCGGCGTGCCCGGAGCATAATTCAGAGGGAAGACTTCTTTGTTATAGCCAAAGCGGACGTCGACGAACAGGTTGTTGGTAATTTGCGTCGTCCACAGTGCCTCAAGAATGTAGGCGGGCTCGATTTGCACCCAACTCGCTTCTGGGGAAACAAATTGATAACTGGTGTCGCGACGGTTGAAGCGGTTCTGCGAATTGTAGAGCCAGATGAAGCTGAGCTTGTTCTTTGCGTTGGCCTGCCAGTCGAGGCGCAGCGCGGTGTTCGTCTGGTGGTCAACGTCCACGCCCGGTCCGCCGGTGTCCGTCACGATAGAAAGAACGTCTTCACGCAGATCATATCGGCGGTAGGAGCCAAAGATCCACAGCCGATCCTTCAGGATCGGACCACCCGCCCCTACGGTTGTATCCCGGTCCTGGACAATCGGTGACGCGGCTTTGACGGGCATACCGTTAAAGATTGGTGATTTCGCACCGGCCTCAAAGCCCGAGCTCGCGTAGTACGCGGCCGCTTGCCCATGCCACTCGTTCGATCCCGACTTGGTCACCATGTTCATATATACGCCGCCAATCGCAACGGAGGCTGGAGCGTTGTCGGAAACCACCTGAAACTCGTCAAACGAATCATGGTCGGTGTAAAACTGCGTGTACCCGCCGTTGGCGCCCGGCCAGTTCAAGTCCAGACCGTTGAAACTAAATACCTGCTCACCTGGCGTGCTGCCGTGCACTTGCATCGTGGACTGCTGGTAGCTCTGGTTTCCGCCCACATCCACAGTGCTGATCGTCGCGCCGGGTACTTGTGCGACGGTGGACCACGGGTCGCGGCCGCTCGGGATGTTCTGCAGGAGATTTAGATCGAACGTGGTGGAGGTTTGGACGTTTTGTACATCCACAACCGTTTGCCCCTCGACCTTAATAGTTTGTTGAACTTCGCCGAGCTGGAGTTTGAGGTTTACGGTGGCGCTGAAGCCCGCCGTGATCTGGACGCCAGTTTCGTCAAATGTTTGAAAGCCATTTGACGTAACTATGACCTCATAGGTGCCGGGAGGCAGCAAGTCAAAAAGGTAGTCTCCATCGGACCCCGTAGACATGGTGCGTGGGGACATCAGGGCAGGCCCTTTGACGGTCACTTTGGCGTTTGGGACTGCCGAGCCGGAAGCGTCGGTCACAACCCCTGTGATTTTTCCCGTGACAGCAACTTGAGCGGAGATCATTGCAGGCAAAAAGCTAGCTAAAGCCAATATAATTAAGATGCGATATTTCATTGCGTTCCCCCCAATTCCTAGATCGAGCAAATTGCTCTGAATGGGTAAATCAGGAATCAACCGCATTCCCTCCCGAATCGCACCTGCGCCTGACCACGAGACGCTATTTGTAGTGATTGGGATGGATTATGTACTGAATCCCCGTTGAGTCAAATGAACAATCCGGATTCCCCCCATCCAAAGAATTACACCCCGTTATCCTGCTTAGACGGCTTTGGCGCGGATTTATTCTAGCTGGATGAAAAGAAACTGCCATCTTCGCCGTAATGGGGCCTTCGAGGGCGAGGGCCGAGATCAGTGCGAACAAAGGCAAGCTCGCAGGGACACCTCCCGACTGCTCAGCCCTAGTTAGCAGGCAGGCGGTTCACGATGAAATCCGAGATGCGGCTGGCGGCCGGCGGATCGAGATTCGATAGCACCACAATGACGTAGCCGCTCTGCGGAAAGATCTGGAGGTCGCCGTTCATACCTGGGGCGCCGCCGCCGTGGCCGAAATGGCGCACGGGGGTGCCTGCACCGCTGTCCATGAAGCCGAACGCATACTTCTCGCCTCGCGGCGTGTCGACTTTTCCTGTGGTCAGCAGTTCGGTGTTTTGCGCGTTCAACAATTTATGGTTGGTGAGTGCGTTTGCGAAGCGCAGTAAGTCTTCAACGGTGCAATAACCGCCGCCCGCTGAGGTACCTCGATAGGGGAGCGTGTCCGTGTTGGGCTGAAGATTGTTGCCAGGGCCCTGCGTATAGCCAACCGAGCGATCGGGAACGCTTTGATCTTCGGAAAACGAACCAGCGGAAATCATGCCTGCGGGCCTGTAAATATTCTCGCTGACGTAGTCGTAATAGCTCTTTCCGCTCACGCGTTCGACGACCACGCCGAGCATCAAGAATCCGTAGTTGCTGTATTCCCAGCGGCTGCCCGGCTCGAACTCCGGTGCTCGCTCGCCATAGAGTTTCAGATAGTCCTGCAGAGTTTTCAACTCCAGGCGATGGGCGTCGAACTGCGGACCGAAAAAATCTCCCGTGCCGCCAGTATGAGTCAAGAGCTGTTGGATGGTCACTTTTGTGGCGATATCCTTGTTGGGATAGTCGGTGATGTATTTGCCCACAGGATCGCTGAGCGAGATCTTGCCGGCTTGCACGAGCTGGATGATCGAAACGGCCGTGAACATTTTGTTCATCGAGCCGATGCGGAATTTCGTGTTGACCGTGTTGGGGATTTTCTTTTCGCGATCGGCCATGCCGTAGGCACCCGTGAATATGGACTTGCCGTCTTTCGCCAGAAGCACGGCTCCGGAGAACTTGTCGGCGGCGGAGTCTTTCTCGAGTTTTGCGCGCAGCGAAGCGACTAGCTCGGCTTGGCTCAAGCGAGGCAGCGCGAATTCCGCCGGGCGGCCCATGGCTCGTATTTCGAGATGCGTGACATGGTATGGCGCCGCGGCCTCCACTTCGATCGTGAACCGGGCGAATTGGTCCGAATCGCGCTCCTGCACCAGCCCGGTGAGCTTCGTCGCGCTCGATTCCTCGATTTTCTTGAGGTCAAATCCTCCGGTCTGCTGGCGGAACCCCAACATGCCCTCGACCTTGTGTTCTTCGGGCTTATCGAAGTGACTGCGAAACTTTTCGAGTTCGGCCCTCTCGCCGCTATTGAACGCAGCTAACCATGCGGAGAATTGCTCGCCGGCTGGCGTCTTGGGAATTTCGACAGCGGCGGATGGCGGCCGGCCAGCCTGGACAGCGCCAACTACGAAACAGGCCCCCACGAGAGAGAGGGCTATCAGTACGAACTTGCTGAGTGCGCGTGAACAGCTGAGCATCATTATCGACTGCCTCCGAAGCTGGAATCGTTCTGGTGGTACGAAGTCTACTGCTATAGACGGCGATAAAATGCCGGGGTTTATCGAGACCGATTCAGCAACCCAATTGATTCTGATCCGACCATGGTCAGACTATAGTTTGACCATGGTCGGATCAGAGCGTATGATGACGCTAGGGGAGCAGAGCCATGGAAGAGATAGCTATTTCGAAGTTCAAGGCGACTTGTTTGGCGGTTTTGGAGCGGGTGCGGCGAACTGGACAGCCGATCCGAGTAACACGCTTCGGCCAGGTCATAGCTGAAATCAAACCACCGACTTTGCAGCAACCCGCGCGTCACTTCGGGCGGCATCTTGGAAGCGGCGTAATTCTGGGAGATATCGTGGGGCCAATCGGTGACGAATCCGATTGGGAAGCGGCACGCGATCCAGAGTCGGGCGAGGACGAAAATCAGAAATGAACCTGCTCTTGGACACTCACATTTGGATATGGAATGAACTCGAGCCATGGAAAATCACTCCAGAAATCAATCGGGAACTCGCCAGCCCAGACAACCAGCTGTGGCTATCCCCTGTGAGTGTCTGGGAAACAGTTGTCTTGCTCGAGAAGCGAAGGATTAGTCTTAAGCAAGATTTTCGGCAGTGGGTGGACGACTCCGTTACAGCCCTCCAATTGCAAGAAGCCGTTCTAACTTGGGAAGTCGCGCACGAACTGCGGTTTACTCAGTTGAGCCACCGCGACCCGGCGGACCGGTTTTTGGTTGCTACGGCTAAGGTTTATGACCTGACGCTTGTCACGGCCGATGAGAGATTAATAAGTGTACCCGGTCTCAAGGTGTTGCCGAATCGCTAGGCCGCTGGTCGCGAAATATACTCGCCAGAATTAACGCCACAAATGGTAGGCGGTTTAAACTTCGGACCTACTTGGCTGCGCCCTGCAGTTCCACAAGCGCCGCCAGTACTTCCTCGCTGTGCTGTTGCGGTTTGACGTCGAGATAGACTTTGCGCACGACTCCGTCTGGATCAATCAGAAACGTGTGGCGCGCGGAGACCTTCGCGACGCCAAAATTCATCACTGAATCGTACTGTGTGGAGACTTCGGTCTTGGTGTCCGCGAGCAGCTTGAAGCTCAGCCCTTCCTTGGTGCAGAACTTCTGGTGAGAATCCTCATCCTGCACGCTGACGCCAACGATTACCGCGTGTTTCGCCTCGTATTGAGCCAAGTCGCGCTGGAAGTTGTGCGCTTCCACCGTGCAGCCACTCGTAAAATCTTTTGGGTAGAAATAGAGCACCACCCACTTGCCCTTGAAATCGTGCAGGCTAACCGGCTTGGACTCTTGCGAATTCAGCGTAAAGTCAGGCGCAGCCGTCCCAACGGCAGGCGCTTTGCCATCCGCGCGCATTCCGCGAATTCCCAGGCCAAATACCACTCCCGCCAGCAAAAGCACTCCAACCGCAATCTTCATCATTTTCGTATTCATGGTCTCCCCCTCCGCCCTATACCTGTGTAAATTCGGATTTATTCCAAGTAGGATCGTAACTTCACAAGGATTACGACGCTTGAATAGGCTGGACGGGGTACATCATACCGCTCTGCCAGAGTACACGCTAGTTCGGATGGGTGAATCGCCCAAAGCCCAGGCGCAGTTGCAGCGTATTTATCCCGGGATTCAGGTTGGCCAGTGAAGCATTCGAAATGTGCATGAAGCGAAGCTCGGCGCTGAAATTGTATTTGCTCCGCAGAAAGTGCATTCCCAATGCACCGCTCGATGTGAAATTTACCTGCGAAGTGCCGGGTGGCACGTTGATGTTCGTGAATAGCGTGCCGCCGCCAAGCTCGAAGTAGGGAACAACTTTGCGCGGCTTTGTAAAATTCCATTTCAGTGCAAACGGATTGAGTCCGAAGCCATACGCCGTGCCGAATTTCTGGTCCACCACGAAGACGGGCACCACATCCACAGCGTACTCGAATTGCCCCCGCAAAAACCCGGGGCCAACCGGCCCGGTCAATACCCAGCCGTAGCGTAGACCGACGTTCCACACTCCGCTGCTCGCGGTGCTGCCATTCAGTCCATGGCCGCCGCCGGTCCAAATTTGTAGATCGTGCCCGCCGTCCACTGGTCCGGCCTGGGCCTTTAAGGCCGGTGCGCATAGAAATGCTGCAAACAACAAGCTTGCGAAAAGTCGTGTCACCAGAAGATCTCCCTCCAGCCTTCGATTCGCTTTCCCAAGACTTGGGTGCACGGAAGATACAGAAAAACAGCCGCAAATGCGACTGACTTTTGCATCACTTCAGGTAGGTTCGCACGATTTGAATGACGTCATCGGCGGCCTCTTCAGAGGATTTTGAATTCCGCGGCATGTGATTGCGAATGTGATCTTCCATCAGCTCGCCCATGAGACTGTTGATGGCGCCGCGAGCGGCGGCCAGCCGCTGCAGCGCCTCGGCGCAAGGCTCGTCTTCGTTGAGGGCGCGGAGGACGCTTTCGAGCTGGCCGATCACTTTCTTGGTGCGGGTAACGAGATCGAGTTTTTCGCGAGTGGTATGCGACATTTGGCTTGTATACCCTATGGGGGTATGGTATCAACGTCCTGGCCCAACCTGCAACGGCACTCTGCACAGTAGTGCAAAGCCTCGGGGCACTTCAACTGATTCGTTTTGCGCTTCATCGCGCGCCCGGCGTTTATCCGCCTGTAATGGACGGCCCTTTACTCTGCAATATTTGTTGCTCAGATCGACCTGCCATCGAGAGGAGCTGCAGCCGAGGATAGAGATGGGACGATTCATCCCAAGATTGGCGGTTCTTGCGTTCGGCGGGCTGATGGTTTTCGCCATTGGCGTGCCTGCAGCGATCGCACAAGATGCAGTCCTGGCGCAGCAAGATTCTCCAGATAACGCCGCGCCTCCGCCAGCGTCCGATCCTCTTCCGATCATGTTTCCGCATCAAGAGTGGAGTAGGCTCTGGCTATCGGGGCAAACCAATATCATTTCGCAGTGGCATCCGGCGTTTCCTTCGCCTTACCAAGGGCCCCACAGCCTCACTCCCGAAGCCCAGGACGCGACCTCGCATGTGTTCACACTCTTCACCGGGTTGCGTCTCACCGGCACCACCGAACTGCTTTGTGATGTTCAAGAAACGGGCGGACACGGAATCGGCGAAGCCTTGGGGCTTGCGGGCTTCACGAACCTGGACGTGGTGCGCAATCCTTCGCTGGGCAAAGCGCCCTACATTGCGCGGCTGATGATTCATCAGATCATTCCGCTGGGCCGCTCGAAACAGCCTGCGGACCAGACTCCTTTTTCTCTTTTTCGCGAGCTCCCCGAGCGCCGCATCGAGGTGCGCTTCGGTAAATTCAGCATGGCCGATTTCTTCGATCTCAATTCCTACGGAACCGACTCCAATTTTCAGTTCATGAATTGGACCGTCGACAATGCCGGCACCTACGACTATGCGGCGGACACGCGCGGGTTCACGTACGCCGCGATGTTTGAATATCACGACCATTGGGGAACGGTGCGGTTTGCGGAAGCGTTGATGCCCAAAGTGGCGAACGGAATCAATCTCGATGCCGACATGGCTCGCGCCCGCGCGGAGAATATCGAATTTGAATTTCACAAGAAGACCATAGGGGGGCAAACGGGAGTGCTTCGTCTGCTCTCTTACGTGAATCACGCGAACATGGGTGTGTACCAGCAGGCTATCAACAATTTTCTTGCGGGGCTCACGCCCGAACCGGAAATCACCGATCATCCACTTCAAACCACGATCAAGTACGGCTTCAGCGGCAATTTCGAGCAGCCGCTAAACGACTGGATGGGCATTTTCGGACGCTGGGGATGGAACGAAGGACAGCACGAATCCTACGCGTACACCGAAGTGGATCAAACGGATCAGATTGGCGCCGCCGTCAAAGGCACGCTTTGGCATCGCAAGTGGGACCGTGCGGGCGTTGTTTTCGTGTCCAATGGAATCTCGCACGATCACGCGGAATATCTGGCGCTGGGCGGCGACGGTTTTCTGCTGGGAGACGGTCACCTGAATTACGGCCGTGAGAATATCGTCGAAACCTACTACACGCTGCACGCCTGGCGCGGCATCTACCCGGCCTTTGGGCTGCAGCATATCAACAATCCCGGTTATAACCGCGACCGCGGACCTGTGTTGGTTCCGAGCCTCCGGCTGCATGTCGAGTTCTAGATCACCCAAAGTAATCCGCGGATTCAAACAAAACGCTTGTCAGTCTGCGAGCTTGAGCGCAACCCTTCCTCAGCAATTGCTCCGCGCTTGAGTTGGGTCATTTTGTGTGCTATCTCTCACTCATCGCATTTCCCTACGTTTGACCAGGTTTTCGACGGAGTGCCGGCCATGAATATTGTCTCTGCGGGGGCGCAGCAGTGCGCACGAGTTTTCTTTTTGGCATTTTTTGTTTTTCCTCTGTATTCAACCGCGGATGACCTTCAGAAGTCTCAGAAGAAAGAGTTGGAAGCCGCCGCGAAAGCCTTGAACGACGAGGCCAAATCCCTGGAAAAGTCAGGCAAGCTCGTGGAAGCACGTCTGAAGTATGCGGAGTCTCTCGGCTACATCGAGCTGAGCGACGCGTCCCAGGCTATCTCGCGGCTCGACGACACACTGAAAGCCAGCGCCAAAGCAGCAGTAGCTTCCTCGCAAAAATTGTACGAGGCCGGAAAATATAAGGAAGCGGCCCAAGCCCTCGAAGAAGCTTGGAATTTACAGGCGTTTCGCCCCGTTCTCGCTTACAACTTGGCAATCTCTTACAACCAGGTGGGCGAGCGGCAGAAAGCCGTGGACTATATGGACCAGGCCATCGCCGGGGCTGGGGCGCCGAAACTTCGCGGAAAGCTTAGCCAGACGCGCACAACTTTTATCACCGCGGAAACGGTTGCACAGCCGAGCGACTCCGCGAAGAAACAGATCGAACTGTTTGATCGTCTTGCGGAGACTCTCGGCAACGGTTCTTCCGCCGAAGATGAACTTGGAGATGAAGAGGTTCTGGTCGAAGGCGATTCTCCCGACGTCACCGCCTCCGTGCGCGGCGGGGCCACGAAATTTACGGCCACCGATGCCGGGCACAACGGCAAGCCGAGCCGCTTCTCCAGCGCCTGCACTGCTCTGCAAACTCTAAAAGAAACTCTTGCCAATAGCCCCGCAGCCGTTTTCGATCTCGCAAATTGCGCCGAGGATAACAATCGCCCCGACGAAGCGATGCGCTTTCTGCGGCGCTACCTGGAACTCTCTCCGAATGCGCTCGACGCCGGCAGGGTCAAGCAACGCATCGTGGAACTCGAGGCGCTCAAGGGCTTGCCAACTCAATCGGGAGTCCAGGTTCGAGCGCTGTACGCTACTGCGGAACGCTCCATCGAGGAATCCCAATACGATGGCGCTCTCATTGCGTACACGAAGGCTGCGGATTTGCTGCCCGATTTTCCGCTCACGCATTGGAAGCTGGGTTTGCTTCAAGAGGCCATGGGCAACGTCGCCGAGGCTCGCAAGCAGTACACTCGTTGCCGGGAGTTGGAGACTGACCCGGAGGCGCAAAAGCGCGCTGATTTTCACCTCGGCATTCTGGATGCCAAGCGGGAGAAGTACGAGGACGAGGTTTCGGAGGCCGAGGACATCATCGCAAATCTGTGGAATCGTTCGATGAACCTTACATTCAACGGTCTCGAAAATCGCTCCGCTTTGCACGCCCGCCGCGGCAAGTACAAACAAGGAAAAGCTTCCAAGATGCTTGGCGGATTTACGGTTCCGCTTCCTTACGCGCAGCAACAAATCGCCGAGGCCGCGGAGCATCTACAAACCGCTCTTGCTCTTTTTCCGCTCGGGGCCGAAGCCAATGAATTGATGGGGCTCGTTTATTTGCAAGCGCTCGACGGCCGCGCCGCGATCCGCGCGTTTGACGCCGTCTCGAGCCAGCATTTGCCGGTCTCTTTCTATGCCGAGGTGCGCGGTCACAATCTCGATCGCCCGGTTAAATGCGAACTCAGCCGCGATCACATCCGCTTCATCTTTCTCGCTTCGTACGACAAAAATGGCGTTGCCAAGCCCCCTTCACGCAAAGCGGGCCAGGACGGTTTGGGAGACCTCGTCATCGAACCGCAGGCTTCACGCGCCCTCAATTTCGAAGATTTCGCCTTCAGGCTTTCCGACGTCAAAAAGGTGCAGACGGTAAACGGCCAGATTTACTTCAAATTGGAGCACGATACGTACGGGCTTGCCCCGCTCGCGATTGCGTTTACCGCGCCAAAAGAAGCGGGCCCGTTCGCGAGAAGGTTTTCAAACGATTACGCTCGCCTTTTTGTCCGTTACCCAGGCCTGGAAGATACCAAGCTTGGCGCCGAGGGCCTTACGGGCGGCGAGAAGTTTACGATCGGGATGAAAATCGCGAACGCCGGCATGAGCATGGGGATGGGCGGAATTGGCGCTATCTCTGCTATTCAGGATGTGATGACCGTTGTGCAAACCGTCCGCATGCTGCAACGCACGATGTCCTCGTTGAAAATCAGTTATGGGGCGTGGGAGACCAGCGTCGAAGAAGAGCAGGACGTCTTGCTCGGAAATCCCTTTAAGCCGATTCCGACGGAGCCTGTGCATCTCACGTATGTTCACGAACTAAAATAGAAAAATCTATATCGCCACGCAAAGAGTGCCTGCTTGCCTTGAAGGGATTTCGATCTAGCGCGGAAATAAACGCGCCGCATTGTCATACAAAATCTTACGCTTCGCTAACGCGCCAATCGGCAGCGCATCAAACTTCTCCATATTTCCCTTGATATCCGGGACGCCAGGTCCCGGCCAGTCCGTTCCCCACAAGACCTTGTCCGCAATCTCTTCAATCCGAGGAAAATATTCCATCAATTTCTGCGGCGGAATCCCGGAAATATCCATGTACATATTCTTGTGCCGCCGTACGAGGAAAAACGCTTCGTTCATCCACAGCGGCCTTCCGCCGTGCGCCAGAATAACGACAAGATTCGGATAATCGATACTCACGTCGTCGCAGAGCATTGGCTGCGCATGTAAATTCCGCGCACCCGGGAAAATCGAAGTTCCCGTATGAATCATCACCGGCATTCCGTTGGCCTGCGCCCGTTCATAAATCGCGCCAAGCTCGCTGTCGCCGTTCATATATCCGTTTGGGGTGAGCACTTGGTGCGAAGGGTGCAGTTTGATCGCGCGAATCCCCAGTTTGCACATGCGGTCCACTTCGGCGCCGGTATCGGGAACCGTTCCGGGCAGCACACCGCCGAAAGCAATCAAGCGGTCCGGTGCCGCACTGCAATATTTTGCGCTCCAATCATTCACTTCTGGTGTGAACCCGATTAATTTCGGTGCAACATAATTGATCAATCCGGCTCGTTCGATTCCAAGACTATCCATGTGCGCGAGAAAAGCATTGGGGTCATCACAAAAACGCAACACTTCTTCATAGTCCTTGCGTCCGTGCTTCACCAAATCCGTCGGGCCCTGCTTCATCATGTGGTACGGCATGATGTGAATATGGATGTCTATGACTGGTTGCACGAAAGCTTCCCCCAGTAAGTTGGCACTTAATATAAAGTATTGCGCTCAGTTGAAGCGCACGTACTCAAAATCCAGCGGCTTGCTGTTGATTCCGCGAAGCGGTGGCGAGATCCAATTCGCAAATTTCCCTGGCTCCACGACGCGTCCGGTCATCAACGATTGCACGAACTTCTCGTCCGCCGGGCTCGGTAGCCATTCGTACTCGCGCTGCTTCCAGGCTTCTGCGGTCAACACTTCTCCCGTCGGGCTGATATGGTGCCCGGCAAAATTTCCGATCGCCCGGTGAAATCCTTTGTGTGCCAGATTCAGCCGGAAGGGAATGCCAGCTTCATCGATCACGCGCTGCCAGCGCGCCACGCCATCCGCGATCTCTTCGATGTAGTCGTCGCGTAAACGCTCGTTCAAAGCCGTCAGCGCGGGAACATTCTTCTTTACGATCTTGCCGCCGATCACTTCGTACACCGGGTACTCTGCTTCGCTTAATACGTGATCGTCCTCGAGCTTTGTCTCGCGAAAGCGTCCCTTCAACCCGTTGGTGAAATAATTCGCCGCATTCGAAGAAACATCCGATCCGTAAAGATCCAGAGTCACGCTGTAATGAAAATTCAGATACCGTTGAATCGTTTGCAGGTCAATGACTCCGAGCGCCCGCACTTGCGCCGGATCCTCGAGTTTATGTTCTTTCATCACTTCGCAAGTGCGCTTGATGATTCGTGTGACGCCCGTCTCGCCGACAAACATGTGATGCGCTTCCTCGGTTAGCATGAACCGGCACGTTCGCGAGAGCGGATCGAAGCCGGACTCAGCCAGCGCGCACAATTGAAACTTGCCGTCGCGATCGGTAAAAAATGTGAACATGTAGAACGCCAGCCAGTCCGGCGTAGGTTCGTTGAACGCTCCGAGGATGCGCGGATTATCCGCGTCTCCGGAACGCCGCGCAAGCAGCGCCTCCGCTTCTTCGCGCCCATCGCGCCCAAAATACCGGTGCAACAAGTAAACCATGGCCCACAAATGACGCCCTTCTTCAACGTTCACCTGAAAAATATTTCGCAGGTCGTACATCGAAGGACAAGACGATCCCAGCAGTCGCTGCTGTTCCACCGAAGCAGGCTCCGTATCGCCTTGCGTCACAATCACACGCCGCAGAGTTGATCGGTATTCTCCGGGCACTTCTTGCCACGCCGGCGAGCCTTTGTGAATTCCGAAATTCACTTCACGCTTCTCATCGCGCGGCTGCAGAAAAATTCCCCACCGGTACTCAGGCATCTTCACATAGCCGAATTGAGCCCATCCGTCCGGTTCCACGCTCGTCGCCGTGCGCAGGTAGACCTCATAGTTGTGGCTCTCGTTCGGCCCCATGTCGTACCACCAGCCCATATACGCCGGCTGCCAGTGTTCCAGCGCGCGCTGCAAGCCGCGGTCCCGCCCCAAATCCACGTTATTCGGAATTTTTTCCGTGTAATCAATCATGGCCGTCTCCTCAGTAAACTCGAAACCACCGTTCACTTCGCCAAACCGTCCCATTGTCTTGTAGGGGCGGGGCTTGCCCCGCCCGCCGCTCCTAAACTCTCTCCCAATTGAATTTCACCGGTGCCCCAGTTCCATAGACTTTCAGCGCCCCATTCGTCCCCACCGCATTAGGCCGAATGAAAATCCAGTTCTGCCAAGCCGACAATCGCCCAAAAACTCGCGTCTCAAGAGTCTCGTTAATCCCGAATCGCAAATTCGCCTCCAATCCCGTCAACGCATCTGGCGAAAGCGCCGCGCGTGACTCCAACGCCTGCCGAATTTCGTCTTCCCAGTCGAGATCATCGGGCGCTGCCGTGACTAGGCCCGCATCCATGGCTTCGTGAACGCTCAGCTTTTTTTCAATCAACCTCTGCAAGCTCGCTATTTGCGCCGCATCTTGATAGAAGCGCGCCGCCATTCGTGAAAGGCCGTTCACCATCGGCAACGCCCCAAAATTCATTCGCGAGAGCAGGACGCTGGCCACATTCTCTGCATCCTGCGAATCGCGCATGTAAACCCGGTCCGCGGCCAGCGCCAATTCGAAGAGTGTGCCCGCAAAGCACGAACCCGGCTCGATAATCGCGTAAAGCGACCGCGAAGAAACATCAATCCGGGCGAACGTTCGCCGCATCATTCCTAGAACCTCGCGCACAAACCAATTGTCTTGATGAATCAAAAGAAATTCGTCGGTGGAGAGAACAGCCTCGGGCTTTCCTGTCGTATTAAGGATCCACAAGCCCAGATCAAGCTCATTCGTTCGCAAACTCAAGATGGCATCATCCAGCTCTCGAGCCATCTGCAATGGCCACCAGCTCGCTCCCGCTGCAATCGCATTTTCGATTGTGTACGCAGGGACGGCCTCGGGCGCGCGAATCGTCAAGGTCACCGTACGTGCCTCGCGATTCAGTTGCGCGTCGACATATTCATAGTGCAAGCCGGCCTCGTCCACTGTCCGCTTTACAGGCGTCAGCGCTACGCCTTTCGCATTCGAGGGACGATCGCTCCGCTCCGCTAGCGCAAGCGCGCGCTGTTTCACATGTTCGGAGAACTGTTGCGTCTTCACCACTTCATCCACGAGGCGCCAATCCTTCGCCCGCTGTCCGCGCACTCCGTCCGGATTTGTGCAGAACATATCCGCGTAATCTCGCCGGACCTTTCGCTTATCCGTCACGCGCGTCAGGCCGCCGGTGCCCGGCAAAACGCCCAGCAGCGGAAGTTCCGGCAAACTCACCGCCGACGAGCGGTCATCCACCAGAATAATCTCGTCGCAAGCCAGCGCCAGCTCGTAACCGCCCCCCGCCGTTGTTCCATTGCACGCGGCGATGAATTTCAGTCCCGAATGCGCGCTCGAATCTTCAATCCCGTTTCGCGTCTCATTTGTGAATTTGCAGAAATTCACTTTCCACGCGTGCGAGGAGAGTCCCAGCATGTAAATGTTTGCGCCTGAACAAAAAATGCGGTTCTTCGCGCTGGTAATCACAACCGACCGAATCTCAGGATGCTCAAATCGGATGCGTTGCAGTGCATCGTGCAGCTCTATATCGACTCCGAGATCGTAAGAATTCAACTTCAACTTGTAGCCTGGCCGTATTCCGCCGTCTTCCGCCACGTCCATCGTCAGCGTCGCCACCGGCCCGTCAAATGTAAGCCGCCAATGTTTGTACTTGCTTGGGTCAGTCCGGTAGTCCGGCGGTTCCACTTTTGCCTGAGGTTGTTCCGTCGCGGCAACGTCCACGTGACTCCTCCTACTGCTGCTTGGTCTGCAATGCAGCCTTCAATTTTGCAAAACTCTCGTCCACGGTATTTCCGGAAGTATCTAGATACATATCCGCCTTGCGATAGAGCGGTTCGCGCGCCTCGAGAATTTGGCGCAAGTCGTGCATCGCTTGATTGCCGCCCGCAATCGCGCGTAAATCGCCCTGCGCGATCACCCGCGACATGTGCTCTTCCGGCCGAGCTTTGATCCATACTGTGTAGCAATTCGAAAGTAGGTAGTCGTAAGTCTCTCTTTCCGAGACCACCCCTCCGCCAATGGAAAGCACCGCATGCTCGTGCTCATGAAGCACTCGTTCCAAGGATCGCCGCTCGATCGCACGATAACCGGTCTGGCCGTAAAGCGAAAAAATTTCTCCAAGCGGCATGCCTGTATCTTTTTCAATTTCACCGTCAAGTTCGATGAAAGGAATATTCAGTTCCTGGCCCAGCCGCAATCCCAGCGTCGATTTACCAGCACCACGCAGCCCTATAAGTGCCACGCGCTTGCGCCGCGCCGTCTCTTCGTCGCCAAATTCGCGCAGCAAACGGGACATCGCGTCCGCAACGCGATGAGCCGGGAGCCGTTCCAGAAATCGCTGGATCAAAACTTTTTCATGCTGTGTTTCCGCTTCGGCGGCGAACAGTTCTGCCAGAGAGACATGTAAGGCGGCCGCGATCCTCCGCAGCAGTACGATCGAAACATTTCCCTCACCAGCCTCGAGCTGCGCAAGATGCCGTTCCGATACGTTTGCCTCGCGCGCCATCATTTTGCGAGTCAACCCTCGCCGATTACGGAGTTCCCGCACGCGCTTGCCGAGAAATAAAAGGAAACCGTCGTTCGAAACCATCGCCGTGCGTTCGGACGGGGATTCTTTGGGGTGCGCGCTTGTCTGCATGACAGTATATTAGGATAGGCCGAATCGCACCTGCAGTATACCGCATGTAAAGGCTCTACGGTCAAGGAGTCCATAAGAGTTTGATGCGCTTTAGCGCCAAATCCAGCGCATGTCTCGACAGCTTCTTTACAAGATGTTCTGTGTCATATAGTTACATGTCGCTTGAACTGTGAGTGGGAATATGGAACCCTTGGGCGGAAATCTCAGAAGATGCAGTATTATGCCGCTGCCGTGCTATCATTTCATCCTTGCGCGTTCGGGGTAGTCGATTTTCTGAACGCTCGAAGATTCGAATTGAGCCGGTTTCGAAAAATATTCGCACCGCCTGGAGGTTTGCACATGAAGCTGCCGAACTATATATCCGGTCAATGGCAAGCAGGCGCCGGCGCAGGAGAATCGCTCGTCGACCCGGTGACCGGAGAGGAACTAGCGCGGATTTCTTCGCAAGGTGTCGACGTGAAGGGAGCTCTCGAGTTCGCCCGTTCGAACGGAGGTCCAGCGCTTCGAGCGCTCACGTATCGCCAGCGCGCGGATTTGCTCGGCAAAATTGCGGAGGTGCTCACGGCAAACCGCGATGAATACTTTCGAATCTCTCTTCTCAACTTGGGCGCCAATCAAGCTGACGCTTCGTTTGATGTGGACGGCGCGATTTACACGATGAAGTATTACGCAAAAATTGGGCAAGCTCTGGCGGACGGAAAAATTCTGAAGGAAGGTGCGCCCGTTTCCATTTCGAAGACCGGTGTTTTTGTCGGCCAGCATTTTTTGTTGCCGACAAAAGGCGTTGCGGTTTTTATCAACGCTTTTAACTTTCCGGCGTGGGGCGTTTGCGAAAAAGCGGCGCCCGCGCTGCTCTCCGGTGTTCCCATCGTGATCAAACCCGCTTCGCCGACGGCTTGGCTGGCTCAGAGAATGGTTGAAGATATCGTGAAGGCAAATATTTTGCCAGCGGGAGCGATTTCGATTCTCTGTGGTTCGGCCCGCGACATTCTCGATCACGTTGGTGAAAGCGACATCGTTTCATTCACCGGGTCGGCGGACACCGCCGCACGCATTCGCTCGAATCCAAATGTCTTGCGCCGCTCCGTTCGCGTCAACATCGAAGCCGACAGCATTAACTCAGCGATTCTCGGGCTCGACGCCGGTCCAGGAACGGACTTGTTCGATCTCCTCGTCAAGGAAGTCGTGCGCGAGATGACACTCAAAGCCGGACAAAAATGTACGGCCATCCGGCGCGTGCTGGTTCCACGGCAGCACATGAAAGCGGTCGGCGATGCAATCGTCGCGCGGCTGAGTTCCATGAAAGTCGGCAATCCGCGAAACTCGGACGTGCGAGTGGGGCCGGTGGTGAACAAAGCGCAACAGGCTGCGTGCCACGAAGGACTGAGACAGTTGAAGGAAGAGTGCGCCGTTTTGTTTGGCGGCGACGAAAATTTCCAACCAATCGATGCAGACGCGCAAAAGTCCGCGTTTGTGCAGCCGACGCTGCTCGCTTGCGAAAAAGGGCTCGACGCAAAATTTGTCAACGACATCGAAGTGTTCGGCCCCGTGGCCACACTGGTCGCTTACGACGGAGTGAAAGACCTCATCGCGATTGCGCGGCGTGGCCTTGGCTCACTGGTTGCTTCGATTTTTGCGAACGATCCCGCATTCCTCCAAAGCGTGGTGCTTGGCATCGGCGATCTGCATGGCCGCATCATGATTGTCGATTCCAGCGTTGGAGCCCAATTCACAGGGCATGGAAACGTTGTGCCCAGTTGCCTGCATGGCGGTCCGGGAAGAGCTGGCGGCGGCGAAGAGCTTGCTGGTCTCCGCGCGTTGCTGCTCTATCACAGGCGTTTTGTCGTTCAGGGGCCGACGAGTTGCAAGGCGGACCTCGCGAATTTGTCCGCTGATACGAACCTCTTCTATCTCTAGAAAGTGTTGTTCAAAATCAGACAGCATCTTACTCTGGCCGACCCTGCAGCTCGCGAAGCTTGTATCGCTGCAACTTTCCTGTGGCCGTTTTGGGAATCTCAGGAAGAAATTCGATCCAGCGAGGCCGCTTGTAGCCGCCGATTTTGTTTCCAACAAGTTCTTGAAGTTCGTGCGACAGCTGCTCACTCGGCGTGAACTCCGCGTTCAAGACCACGTAGGCCGCGGCTTTGGTGAGGCCATCCATATCCTCGCGCGCCACGACTGCGGCTTCGCGGACCGCCGGATGCGCGGTCAAAACACTTTCGACTTCGGCGGGACTTAGCCATAGGCCGTGGACTTTAAAAACGTCGTTGGATCGTCCGGCATACCAGTAGTAGCCCTCTTCATCTTGGAAATATTTGTCTCCAGTGCGGAACCAGTCGCCAGCAAAAGTCTCTTTTGTTTTTTCGTGTTTGTTCCAATAGCCAGAGCAGGTGGAATCACCCTTAATCAGGAGATCGCCGATCTCGTTGCGCGCGACGGTGTTTCCGTGTTCGTCGACGATTCTGGCTTCGTAACCGGCGATGATTTTTCCGCTAGAGCCGGGCTTCGCATCACCGGGCCGGTTGGCGATTACCACGTGCAAAGTTTCCGTGGACCCGAGCGAATCAAGAATTTCGACGCCAAAGCGTTCCTTGAAGCGATGAAATAAGGGGGCGGGCAAGGATTCTCCCGCAGATATGGCCTGGCGCACGCTGGACAAATCGAATTCGCGCCCGGCTTCGCAATGATGCGCAAGCAGCGCCGCAAAATTTGTGGGCACGGAAAAAAAGAGCGTGGGGCGGTAGCGCTCGATATCAGCGTAAATCGTGGCGGGAACTGGGCGCGTGGGAGAGAGTATCGTTGTGGCGCCGCAGCCCAAGGGGAAGTAGCCGGCGTTTCCGAGCCCGTAGGCAAAAAACAGTCGCGCGACGCTTAAGCAACGGTCGCTCTCCTGCATTTGCAAAATGCCCTTCGCGTACAACTCGTAGCACACCACCATGTCGTGATGAAGATGGACGCAACCCTTCGACGCGCCCGTGCTCCCGGAGGAGTACAGCCAGAAAGCCGGATCGTCTTTGCCGGTGTGCGCGGCTTGCAATTCTGGGGATGCGCTCGCCATCAGATTTTGCAGAGAATGATGCGAGTGCAAAGGTTCCGACGGATAATCCTGCTTTCCTTTGCCGGCCGCGCCCAGTTCGCTGACGACGATCTCTTGCAAATAGCGAAGTTTTTCCTTCGGAATCGATTGCAAATGCGGCAGCAGAGGTTCGCTGACTAGGGCGACACGCGCGCGGCAATCCTTGAGCACGTATTCGTAGTCCTGCGGCTTCGCTTGCGTGTTGACAGGGACGGCGACGGCGCCAATCTTGATTGCGCCGAAGAAGGAATAGAGAAATTCCGGCGTGTCCAGGAGCAAGAGCAACACGCGTTCTTCGGGGCGGACGCCAAGGGCGAGAAGGGCATTGCCGGCGCGGTTGGTATTTTCCAGGAGCTGCTGATAGGTGACCCGCTCGTCGCCGCATTCGATGGCGATTTTCGCGCCGCGGCCTTCCTGGACGTTGCGATCCACGAAGTGAGTGGCGACATTGAAATCTTCGGGCAAAGTGTTCAAGAGATTTGCCGCCTCCAGCCGGTCCGTGGAGAGAGCTTGGAGATTGGTTTGCGCAAACGGGCGGGAGTATATCACGGGGAAAATTGGTGAGAGGCCGGAAGTAAACCGTCGCGATGTTGAGTGGCCCAGCGTTTGAGGGTTGAAAATTATTCCAAAAGAGGTATCAGAATCCCGCCGCTGCGCTTGCGGATGCGTGAAACCTGGCGCAAAGTAGAAGCATGAACTCAATCAGCGTAAAGATCCGGTAGGCTCGCACAATGGACCAAGAACGTCGTGGATTGAGATTTGCATTCACCGCAAGCGCCGATATCGCTCTCGGAAACGCGCCGACTGTCTTTGTCCCTGCACAGGTGACAGAGCTAAGCCTGCGCGGGTGTTTCCTGGAGACTTCTGAATCTTATGAGATTCAGCGCCCTGTTTTGGTGAAGATCAACTACAGCGGAGAATATTTCGAGGCCGAAGCATCCGTCCTCTATGTTAGGCCCTCGGGTATCGGACTTGTGTTTGGTGAAATAAAGCCAGAGTTTCGAGCCGTGCTGCAGAAGTGGGTTCTCAGTACGCTGGATAGTCAGTCGGATGCCGCAGACAGTGAGTAGTGGGTAGTGAGTAGAAAGAAGCTAAAGTTGGGTGGTCCGGCGTTTGAAGGTTGAAGATAATTCTAGAAGAAGTATCAGAAAACCTCCCGTGTGTCCGTTCGGGGCGCTGCGAGCCTTTTCCGAACCTGCTTAACAAAAAACTCGACCGGTTAGGGCACCTACTGCCGCGTCATTCGGAACTCGATCATCAACCGCTCCTCCCCTTTGTCATCGATCAGAAAATGGCGATGGAGGAGGACGCGGCCGTCTTCTTCAAGATGCGCGCGTGCGACGGTCTTGCGCCCAGGATGCTCGGTATCGAGGGGCGTGGTCCACAGGACGATGTTCTTGCCGTCGAAGGTGCCGTCGCTCTGGCGAATGGACATGGTGGTCTGGTGCGAGTCGTACCACACCGTGGTGAAGCGATTCGTTTTGGAATCGAATCCGGAAATTCCGGTGCCGGTGGTTTTCGTTCCGTCATCATTGATGAAGGTGAAGTCTGACTCCAGGAACTTACCCTCCTGGATCATGTACTGTTTACACGTGCCTTTCGTCACCCGCGGCTTTCCTTCCATGGGGAAGAAGGTCTTGATGACGTCCCAGTCACCCACAAATTGCGCAAGCAGTTTCTGACCGGCGCCCGGCCCGTTCGGCGGCTCATATTGATTGTGGGTTTGCTGCGCGAAGGCGGCAGTGGCAACAAGCAGCGTTGTGGTTATCCATTTCTTAATGGCACGCGATGATATGCGAAGATCGCAAACGTTGCACGGCCTTTGGGTTAGCGGGTCGATCCTCGCGGTAGTCAAGTTCAAAAATTCTAGCCAGCTTCGTCTTGAGTTGAAATGTCGGAACTCGAGAGCACCTTTGGCGTCCGCTTTGCCCGCAAGGTTGGGCCAACCAGAACCTATCTACTGATTCAAGCTTCGACCACCGGCGGGCACGACCTTTCGAGGCTCAGGGTAAATGTGTGGTGCCCCTACGCGGAGTAACGAAAGAAGAAAAAGAAAGAGGGCACGATGAATCGTGCCCCTACATGAAAAATTAGGCGACGAGGGATTGGCTCGTGATTGGGTTGCCATGCGCAGGTCAGCAATCGCGGGCCGTGGTATGCTTCGGCGCCATGGACGCCAAACACGTTACGCCAATTTTGAATGTGTCGGACATTGCCGCGAGCTTTGCTTGGTTTGAGAAGTGGGGCTGGAAGAAGTGCTGGGATTGGGGAACGCCACCGACTTTCGGGTCCGTGGGTTCAGGAGAATGCGAAATTTTTCTTTGCCTGGGAGGGCAGGGAAGCCGGGGTAAAGGAAAGAATATTTCCACGTTTGGACCTGACGGAGACCAGACAGCCGACAAGGGCGTGTGGATGTCGGTGTGGGCGGATGATGTCGACGAGGTCCACAGGCAGTGCGTGGCTGCAGGGTTGGACGTCACATTTCCGCCGACAGATATGCCGTGGAACGCTCGCGAGATGCACTTGCGGCATCCGGACGGACACGTGTTTCGGGCCAGCAAAGGCATTGCCGAGTAAGATTTTTCAGAGTTTAGCGGCAGCAAAACGGAATGGAGAAAAACAGAGCGAAACCCGCAGGCGGCCGCACTAAGCAGGCGAGAATGGGCTAAACTTAGGAGGGAGAGTTAGCACAATGTCATCCGGCGTCATCATTAGCAATCCAGGGATTCTCAGTGGGGAGCCGGTATTTCGCGGCACCCGTGTGCCGTTCAAGTGTCTCACCGACTACCTGGAGCACGAGCGAAGTCTGACTGAGTTTCTCGAGGACTTTCCCGGCGTGACCAGGGACGAGGCCATCGCCGCACTTGAGGAAGCCAGGATAAGTCTGGCAGCAGCGTTGAAATGAAGTTGTTGCTCGACGAGTGCTTGCCGCGAAAAATGAAGTTCCTCTTCTCGGGTAGCGGGCACCATTGCGAAACGGTCCGAGAAGCAGGGTTTGGGGGCAAGGAAAATGGTGAGTTGCTTTCGCTGGCAGAGGGAACGTTTGACGTCCTGATCACCGTGGACAAGAGCCTCAAGCATCAGCAAAACATTTCAAATCGATAAGATCGCGATCTTGGTCATCCGGGCTGCCTCCAACGATTTTGACGATATTCGACCGCATTTACCTGAGATGCTGGTGGGGCTCAAGTCCATTAGGCCAGGACAAATTCTCGAGGTCGGAACGCTCTCCTAATTGCAAACTGAGGCGGCCGTCATACGGCCCCAATGCAGACATGAACGAAACTCAACGAATCGCCGATAGTTATCGCGCCGCAACCATCAAGGGTGCTTGGTACGGACCTACGCTCGCTGAATTGTTAGCGCGGATTTCGCCGGAGCTTGCGACTACGCCACCTGTTCCGGGTGCTCATTCCATTGCGGCGCTGCTGCAGCATTTGCTGCTTTGGAATGAAAGAGTTCGAAATACTTCTGACAGCAATCCGATGCCGCGTTGGGAGGCCGAAAAGGAATGGGCTGAGCCGCCGATTGCCTGGAACGAACTTGTCACTCGCTGGAACCAAAGTCGTGATCTACTCGAAGAAAAGATTCGGAATTTTCCCGCCGCGGAAATGGAAAAGCAAGTTCCAGGGCGAAGCTATTCCTACGAAACGTTGTTCCACGGAATTGTGCAACACACGATTTACCATTCCGGGCAGATCGCAATGGTCTTGAGCATGTTGCGGCCGCGACCCGCGTAGTGCCTAACTCAGGGGCGAACTCACCTTTTTGCTAAAGACCCTTTTGCTTAGGATTGGCTACCCGCTTGGTTGTTCCTCTGCTGGTAAAACTCCAGCCTACGAAACAGCAGGACTTGCGGCCGCACCTGCGGCCGGCGGCGGCGAACTGAATTGAATCTTGTACAACTCCGCATACACGCCGTTGCGAGCCAGCAAATCGTCGTGCGTGCCTTCTTCCGCCACGACCCCACCTTTTAGAACGACGATTTTGTCGGCGTCGCGAATAGTGCTGAGCCGGTGAGCGATGGTGATCACGGTGCGGCCCTTCATCAAGCGCTCCAAGGCTTCCATAACAAGCTGCTCGGACTCAGTGTCCAGCGCGGCAGTCGGCTCGTCCAGTATCAGGATGGGATTATTCCTAACGATGGCGCGCGCGATACCGATACGCTGGCGCTGACCTCCGGAAAGAGTGTCGCCGCGTTCGCCAACCAAAGTGTCGTACCCGTGCGGCATGCGCTGGATAAACTCATCGGCATTTGCGAGTTTGGCGGCTTCCATGATTTGTGCTTCGGTCACGTTTTCGCGGCCGTAGGCTATGTTGTCGCGCACGGAGCCCGCGAAGAGGATGGTCTCTTGCAAGACGTAGCCAATCTGATCGCGCAGAGCTAGAAACTTGTAATCGCGCAAGTCCACGCCGTCAATTTTTACGCTGCCGCCCGTGGGATCGTAGAAGCGCGGAATCAAACTAACGATGGTGGACTTGCCACACCCTGTGGGACCGACGACTCCAACCATTTGACCGGCTTTGATGCTGAAACTTACATCCGTAAGCACTTTAGCTTCGTCGTTGTAGGAGAAAGCGACATTCTGAAATTCGATTTCACCTTTAAGAGCTTGCGGATCACGTGCTTCGGGGCGCTGCGGAATGACCGTGTCAGCATCGAGAATGGCGCGAATACGATCGACGCCGACGGCGGCCTGAGCGATCGTGTTCGTCATGGTGGCGAGGTCCTGAACCGGTTTGAAGAATTTGCTCAAGTAAGAAAGGAAAACGGTCAAGCCGCCAGCGGTCATCGCCCCCGCGATGATTAGAGCGGAGCCGCGATAGAGAACAAACGCGGTGCAGAGAGAAACGGTGACGGCAACGATCGGCGATAACAGGGCCTTGATGCGGCGCGCCTTGAGAGAGGCGTCCACCGTGGCCCGGCTCACCTCCGCGAGTTGAGCTTCAGCAAGTGCTTGGCGGCCGAAGGCCTTGGTTACGCGCATGGATTGCAGGCCTTGTTCAACAACTTCCACGATTTTGCTCTGCTCTTTGCGGACTTGGTGCGTGGCCTTCTTGACGGTTTTCTTGAAGCGCGACACAAGCAAAAGCATAAAAGGTGTAACGGCCACCGCGATCAGAGTGAAATCCCAGTTCAACCAGAGCATCACGACCAGCATGGCGACGATCGTGAACATGTCCACGATGATGCCCAGCGTGGCGGACGACGCAAACCCCTGGATCGTTTGCACGTCGGCGGTCACCGTGCTCAGAAGCGTGCCGGTTTCATGAGTGTCGTAATACTGGAGCGAGAGCTGCTGCAAGTGATGATAGGTCTTGATGCGCAGATCGTTGGCCACCCACTGGCCTACGCTGGTGGTGAAGTAGTTCGCGATGTAGGACATGACCGCACCGATCAGTGCGATCAAGATAGCGGCCATTGCCGCGGCCTCTGCAATTTTCATTTTGCTTTCGCCGCGCAAAAGTGGGCCAAGCAGGTGAGTCATTTCGGGCGAGAGTTTGTGGGTGCCCACTACGTTATCGAGAATGACCTTCAGTGGCCACGGCCCTGCCACGCTCATCGCTGTTTGGACCAGCATAGCGATCAGGATAATCAAGAGGGTACCCCGGTAAGGGCGCACTAGACTTAGGATTAGGCTCAACACTCAGAGGCCTCCTCGGGCAGCATGGTAGCCTACCCAGCCAGCCCGTCATCAGAAACTAGCACTTTTGACAGTGCGGGGAATTTTTCAACGACCCTACCGCGGATTGTCACTTTGTCTTTTTCCACCAAACGCCATGAAGATTTCTTCGTTCGCTACAGTGAACTGTGCTTCTGGAGGATGACTAGTGTGACTTGCCGTGCACGATAGCTTCGAGAACGATTGCTGTCTTGGCTCGTTGGTCGGGACTTGTCGAAAGACCCTTGGTCTTCACCAATTTTTGCAATTCTGTGTGGACCGACAAACTCTCGTCCTTCGAGACTTTCGTAGAGAGCTCAAGGACTTTTCCTCCGGCCCATTCCCAAAGCTCCAGCGAGAGTTTGCCAAAGTGTGGCTGCGCTAGCGTCTGCCAAGCGGTTGATTCGATTACGGCAATTCTTTGGATGCGGGTCCAGTCCACGGAAATGTGGGCGTCGTTCAACAGTTTGTTTTGATTTGGGCTCAGCAGCATCGAAACGTCGGATCCGGTTTGAGGAAGTCGTTCAGCGGCGAGATTGCGTCCTATTGAATAGGAGGAGTTTGCTCCGTCCCCCGTTAGGTCGACCTCACACTTCATGTCGTGCAGTCCTTCGGATGGAGCCGTAAACGTCTTCCCTTTAGGCGGCCGCAATTTGACGGTCAGATCGTTCTGAGCGCCACTCCGCAATCGCACGATAGCCCCTTGAGACAGCAGATCGAGCGAATCCGTATCGAAGAAATACACCCGACCGGCAGTTTGTTTTTTGGCACTGAGCGCCACTAGGGCAGCCTGAGTCTCGGCAGGAAGAAGCTCGAGTTTTACCTCAACATTGCAATTCTCCCGCGCGTCTAGACCGGAACAAAAAAAGAAATGCGCGCAGCCGAAGACAGCGAAAGACAGTAGATTTCGCGCTGTCCGTCGTTGCCCGAAATTCATCGCTCTCATTAGCGCCGCCGACGGGAAACGTCCCATTCCGCAAAACAAGAAAATATCCACCGCCGCTCCGGTGAAAATGTAAGGTGCCGGACGTGAGCGACGCGGAAAAATGTTTGTGGGCCAGCTGAGGGCCAGCCGCGGGCAACTTCTTTACTTCGCCGGGCGCACGCCTGTCTTTATAACCGGGACATCTTCTCCAAGAGCGGTAGCCAGGGCAATCAGATGATCCTGTTCGTCCTTGAGAATCTCTCGGATTAACTCGGCCATCGCGTACTCGCCCAAACTTTCGCACTGAGGGATGCGTTCGCGGTAACGCCGGATTGTTGCCACCTCGTTCTCAAGATCGAAACGAAGCATTTCCTTGGCTTTGTCTGACGTCCTGACCGGCATGGGATGGGCTGTGGGCATGCCGCCAAGATAATCGATCTGTTGCGAGATGATGAGCGCGTGACTGAGCTCCTCTGCCGCGTGCTTCTCGAGCTCTCCGGCAATATTCATGTACTCAGCGCCGCTCAATACCTGCGAGTAAATGACATACGAAATGATGGCCTGGTATTCGCCCGCAAGATCTTCATTCAGCCGCTCGATTAATTGTTCACGCGAGATTTGTGCCGTGGCTTCTTCTTTTTCTGCCTTCAAGGTTAGCCTCCTTTAATCTTAGATGCGAACACACTTCAAGAAGTTCGCGGCACTATATCACACGACTGCCAGACGGAAGATTTACGCGTCTCTGACGCTGCGATAGGCTTCCTGGCCAGCCTCAACGGCGCCGGCGACGGTGGATTTCACGTCCTCCACGGTCTCCTGCGCGCGGCGCTTCCAGCGCTTTCCGGTAGAGGCCGCATCATCGATTCCTTTTTTCACGCTGCTGGAGATATAGTCGCGCGTTTCCTCTCCCGAAGCTGGAGCAAAAAGCAGCGCAAGAAGCGCGCCTACTCCAACCCCCACGGCAAATGTAGTGTATTTATTGGACCAATTATTGTGGCTCATCGCGTCCGTCCTTTATGGCAGGTTTTTCTTAGTCGATGCGTATTCGATGGGTAGCTGAGTGCCTGTGTCACTTCCCGAATTGTTTTTGAAAACAAAAGGAGGAAGCCGAATTTAGACTTCCTCCGTTCTGACTAATACGAGCCGGTCGTTCCCTTCGCGGCGAGTTCGCGATCCGGTTGCTTGCTATCAATGGAAGCTTCGCCCGTGGAGGAAACATGCTCTCCGCCTGTGGCCTTGAGAACTTCTTTGGCACGCAGGATTTCTCCGGACGTGTCGCAGTGCACGGAGAGGAGAATTCCGCCCTTTTGCAAGCGGCCTTCGTAGCGTTTTGCTTCGAATTCGGGGATACCCATACCGATCAAAGCACCTGTGAAACCGCCGACTGCGCCGCCGACACCCAATCCCGCCAACCCAGCGATGATCGGGCCTGCAGCGAGGAAAGGGCCAAGGCCAGGAATTGCCAACAGGCCGAGGCCTACGAGCACGCCAACCGTGCCACCAATAGCGCCACCGGTTGTCACGCCTGCGACTGTGCCTTCAGGAGCTTTCGTGGCTTTTTCCGTGCCCATTTCCTTAGGTACTCCGAGACTTTCGGGCAAAAGTACGGAGACATCCGAAACGGGGAAGCCGGCCTTGACCAGCTCGTCCGTGGCGTTTTCGACAGCGATGCGCGTCGAGTAAATTCCAAATACTCCTACTTTTTTAGATGACATTTGTAATTCTCCTTTGCGTTCAGACTTCTTTCGATTTGTGACCGGCTATCTCGAAAGTGCGAGTTCGAGTTGAGGAAACTCCTTCGAGGAGGGAGGCAATGCGCAGACACCACACTAGACAGAAAGAGTAGGAAGTAATGTCATGTTTCGAACACTTTCGCCGATTAAATTTCGATAATTCTTCGCACGGCGTTTTGCCGGCTCAAGCAGATTTTTCGTCGCTCCGGTTAGCCGGGATGCGCAGAACTGCGGTAATGGGGTAGGCTCTACGTGCGGAGCCAGGTAACGCGGGGGGCGAGGACATTCGAAGCAAGCGATTTTCGCTGCCGCAAAGGAGAACGATCGTTGATTATCCGAGTGTTTGGGGACAAGCGCGAACTCGCACGAGTAGCGGCAGAGCAGGCAGCTTCCGCTCTGCGCCGGGCTATTCTTGATCGCGGACAGGCGCGCATCATTGCGGCGACGGGAGCAGCCCAGTTGGAGTTTCTGGACGCTCTCACTCGCATGGAAGATATCGATTGGCAGCGCGTCGAGATGTTTCACCTCGATGAGTACATCGGATTGCCGGTTACCCACCCAGCTGGTTTTTGCAACTTCCTTCTCAAAAATCTCATTCATAAAACGGGAATTACAAAGTATCACCTGCTCGATGGCGAAGCGGATGCGCCCGAAGTTGCTCTCCGCATTGGTGAGCTTTTGAAATCGGCGCCGATTGATATTGCGTTTGTGGGTATCGGCGAAAACGGGCACCTCGCATTTAACGATCCCCCTGCGGATTTTGAGACCGAGGAGCCGTACCTGATCGTCGACCTCGATGAAGCTTGCCGGCGGCAACAAGTAGGCGAAGGCTGGTTCGCCGATATTTCGAAGGTTCCGCGGCAGGCCATTTCCATGTCGATCCGGCAGACGGTGAAGGCCCGGGAGATTGCCGCGATTGTTCCGGATACGCGAAAAGCGCCGGCCGTAAAACTTTGTCTCGAGGGAGAAATCGGTCCAATGGCGCCCGCTTCGATATTGCGAACCCATGCGGGGACGACGGTTTATCTGGATGAACAGTCCGCATCATTGCTGAGTGCGGCGACGCTTCGTTCGTTTGCGGCAAAAACATAAGGGCCGATTGGCGGGTGGCCAGGGCTCGGAAAATTCGCGTCGGTGGGCATTTGGATCGTGGAGAGAATATCACTGCGGCACTTCTTGTGGAGGTATCGAGAAACGGAGGGTGCCCCAGGTTCGTTTTTTGAACCTGGGTCTTGGGGTGGATGTTTTTTTTCTGGGGATCGCCAGGCCTCCCGCCACCCCGAAGGTCACAACCAACAGAAACGATTCCACGTGCTTAATCTCTGTGTCAGCCGCCGTTCGAATGAGACCTATTCCAGATGGAAGACTTCGGTCATGGTGGCGAATTTCTCGCCGGGCTTGAGGCCTGGTACGGAATCGAAGAGCGGCGACATTTCTTGCTGCCATTTTAAGTTGATGGGGTCGTTGTCCAGTGCGCGCCAGGCGGCGTCGAAATCGACGACCCGCATGACCAGGAAGAGATCCTGATCTCTGCGAAAGATGGAATAGTCGGAAATGCCGACCTCTTTCAATTTGGCGAGCAACTCGGGCCAGACGTTGCGGTGTGCGGCGTCGTATTGTTCTTCTTTGCCGGCTTTGATGCGCAGTCGGAAAGCAGCTCGAGGCATTTGTCCCTCCGGAATTCCAGGAAAGCGTAAATCGAAGTGGTGGTTTTATTTCGGCGCCGCGCTGGATACACCCAAATAATTTCCGTAGCCCACGACGATCGTCGACATCACCAGAACCAGCAAGCTTAGTCCGACCAGCAGCTTGGTGCGTGTGCCAGCGCCTTTCCATTCCTTCAGCGCGATACCCCACAGCGTGCTGAAAATAATAATGCTGGCCATATGCAGCGTCCAACTCGAGAATTTGTACCTGCCCATCTGGGTTTCGCCCATCGAATAGAAAAAAAACTGGAAATACCAGGTCGTTCCGGCCAGGGCGCAAAAGAAATAGTTGGAGAGCATGGGCGCTTTCGAAGGAACGGGACCGTCAGCCAGCCCGAGTTCGGCCATCTCTTCCGCGGGAGCGTCGGTTACGTTCTCGAGGCCTGGCTTAAGGTTTCCTGGTGAAGCCGGGCGCCGAATTTCGGACGTGAAATATTGATAGCCTGTTTTGTTGCGAACGTTTAGAAGCACGCACCAGATCACGTTGGTAGTAAATCCGCCAAGGAGCACAACGACCAGAACGGGGAGTCCCTGCCAAAGTGCGGGCGTTCCATGGCGAACGGTAATTTCTTTGATTGGGTCGCCCGCGGCCAGCCCGTAGGCGAAGCACGCGCTCATTACTCCGGAAAAAGTTGCGACCAGCAATCCCTTTTTCAGGCTGAACTCTTTGATGGAAGCGCGTTTCTGCGCCTCCGACATTTCTTTTTCTTTGGAGATGCCAGCCGCGCCCGCGAATACGATCCCCAGAAGACAAATTCCCACGCCTACAAGGATCGTCCGCCCCGAAGTTGTGCCAAGCACTTCCGTGGCGAACTGCCCGCGAAAAATGGGAGGCATCAATGTGCCGAACGCGGCGGTGTAGCCCAGCGCCACAGCCATGCCCAATGACATGCCGAGATAACGCATCGTCAGGCCAAAAGTTAGCCCGCCCAAGCCCCATAGCACTCCAAAGGTGTAAGCCCAAAACAAACTTTCGCTGGGTGCTTCGCGAAGCACGCGGATGAGATCGTTCGTCATCCAAAGCGCGAGGAGCCAGGGCGCGAGAATCCAACTGAAAAAACCGCCGGCGAGCCAGTACGTTTCCCAAGCCCAGATTTTCACGCGACGATAGGGAACGTAGAAACTGCCTGACGCCAAGCCGCCTAACCAGTGAAAGAAAACGCCAAGCAGAGGATTTGGTCCCAACGAAGTTCCTTCCTGAAATGGAGCCGCGAATCGCAAACCTGGGCCGGGAGCGGCCTCAGAGGCGGCAGCCGGACACGAGCGGTGACTCTAGTCTCCCCGTGGCCCACGGTCAATACTGAAGCTGAGTGCCTCTCGAAATTATTAGGCGGCGCTTGCCGTGAGATATACTCAATTCCTCGGGGCTAATCGCGATGAAAACTAAGGAAAAGTTACGTTTTTTGGAGGATCGCTGGGACGAGCGCGTTGCAAGCGGACTCGATGCCGCCGAACTACTGCGTTATCGATCCAACCTTCTGGGGTCCGACCTTCGTATCACGAATTTCGGCGGCGGCAATACCAGCTCGAAAATCACCGATACCGATCCGCTCGACGGGTCCACGAAAAATGTTCTCTGGATCAAAGGCAGCGGCGGCGACATCGGCAGTATTCAACGGTCAGGCTTTGCAACGCTGTACCTGGATAAAGTGCTCGCTCTCGACGCGCAATACCGTGGCGTTAGCGCCGAAGACGAAATGGTCGCGATGTATCCCCTCTGCGCTTTTGGTAGCAACAGCGTCGCGGCCTCGATTGACACGCCTCTCCACGCATTCCTTCCGGCCAAACAGATCGACCACCTGCACCCGGATTGGGGCATCGCTCTGGCTGCTGCCGCAAATGGCCGCGAGAAAATGGAAGAGTTCAATCGCACGTACTCGCACAAATTAATTTGGCTGCCGTGGCAACGGCCCGGCTTTGAGTTGGCAATGATGTTGCGCGAAGCTATAAAAAAGACGCCGGACAGCGACGGCATCGTCCTCGGCGGACATGGGCTGTTTACCTGGGGTCATACGCAGCGCGAGTGCTACGTCAACACCATCACGATCATCGACCAGTTGGGGCAGTTCGTGTCGCAACATCTTGAGCAACGCGGAGCAAAACTTTTTGGTGGAAGCGGCACAGCCGTTCTTGAAAACCATCTCGCGCTCGCTCAGCGCCTCTTCCCGGTAATTCGTGGCCGTGTATCGGCCAAGCATCGACTAATCGGATCCTTCAGCGCGCAGCCCGAGGTTCTTCGTTTTGTGAACTCCATCGACGCTGCGGCTCTCGCGCATCTAGGGACGAGTTGCCCCGATCACTTCATTCGAACCAAGATTCGGCCTCTTTTTGTGGCGTGGACTCCGAAGCCAGACTTGAGCGGATTTCGAGAAGCACTGGACAGCGCGCTCAAAGTTTATCGGCAAGAATATGCTTCTTACTATTCGTCGTTTGCACTGCCCGATTCTCCTGCGATTCGCGATGCTAATCCTACCGTGGTACTCGTGCCGGGCATCGGGATGTTCAGCTTCGGCAAGAACAAAGCGGAAGCTCGTATTACCGGCGAGTTCTACACGAATGCAATTCACGTGATGGAAGGCGCGAGCGCTCTTGGTTCTGGGGCCGCGCCAAGCGTGCTGCCTCAGGCTGGACCTGCGGCAAAAACGGATGCTTTCAGCGTTCATTCAAACTATGTTGCTCTGCCGCCGTCGGAAGCGTTTCGCATCGAATACTGGCAACTCGAAGAAGCGAAAATTCGCCGCCAGCCGGCGGAAAAAGAACTGAGCCGGCAGATTTGCCTCGTCGTTGGCGGCGGAAATGGCGTTGGCCGCGAAACGGTGCGTCTCGCCTCGCAACGAGGCGCCCACGTTGCTGTGGCCGACAAGGATTTCGAAGCCGCCAAGCTGGTCGCGGCGGAAGCTCAGAAAATTGGGGGCAAAGAAACGGCCTTCGCCGTCGCCATTGATATTCGCGATCGCGAATCGATTCGGCAGGCTCTTCGTGAAGTCGTCGCGGCGTTCGGTGGACTCGACGTCATCGTCAACACCGCCGCCATTTTTCCTTCATCGCCGGACGGCCAAATCAACGATAGCCAGTGGGGCCTCACACTGGACATAAACGTCACGGCAAACCATCGCCTGATCGAAGAAGCCTCGAAAATACTCGGCGATCAGGATCTAACGGCCAGCGTAGTGCTGGTGAGTTCGGCGAATGCGGTTGTGCCGAAGCGAGGCAGCGAAGCGTACGACGTGAGCAAAGCCGCGGTGAATCATCTCGTTCGCGAACTGGCGATCTCGCTGGCGCCAAAGATACGCGTGAACGGAATCAGTCCTGCCACTGTTGTGAAAGGCTCGACAATGTTTCCGCGAGATCGCGTCATCGCCTCGCTCAACAAATATTCGATTTCCTTCGACGCGGGAGCGCCGGACGAAGACCTCCGGACCTTACTCGCCGAATTTTATGCGAAGCGAACTTTGACGCATCAGCCCATCGACCCGCAGGATTGCGCCGCGGCCATTCTATTTCTAGCAGGCCCTCAATCGCGTTGCACGACAGGCCATTTGATTCCAGTAGATGGGGGCTTGACGGAAGCATTTCTTCGCTAGGCAGGCGGCGAGTCTTGTCGCATCAGAACGCCGGTCGCAGCTAAGCGAGGAGCTTCGTTCCTTCTTGGCGGATGGCGGATTCGATTTTTCCACGGAACATCATGGCGATCATCGGCAGAGCGCTTTGCACCGTTACGTCGGAAGGATTCACCGTGAGCACGACAGACAGCTTCTGTCCCATGGCGGTGACGTCCAGTGTTCCGGAGTTACCGTTCCAGCTTTCCCGCATCTCGTCGATCTTTTCACCATATTGCTTCTTGGCGTCTGCAATGGCGGACTTGATGCGGCGGAGCGCCTCATCCTGAGTCAACTCGTGTGGTATCGAAATGTTTAGATCGGGCATTTTGCGATCATTCAAGTCTCGCCGCGTTCGATGCCAGAACCACAAGTCCAAACGAACCGGGCGCCGCGCGGCGCGAAAATGGTGGAGGCGGGGGGAGTCGAACCCCCGTCCGAAAAGCGCTACGACACGAAGCCTACATGCTTATCTCAATTCGGTGTGCGACCCGGCCCTTGCGGGATGATCGCGCGTTCGCCGGCGGCGCTTGGAATGAGCAAGATGCGCAACCAACTAGTCCGATGGTTCTCGCCCGAACCTTACGGACCGAAAGGTCCAGGCCAGCTCACAGTGTGACGCCTCTGACCGGGCCCGTGAGCGAAGCCCGGGGAAGCGTGCGCTTAATTAATTAAGCAGCAAGTGCCAAGTTGTTGTTGGCATTTCTAGTTTCCACCAAGTTACGGGCAGGTGGGTCCCGGCATGCCTTCGGGCCGCGACAGCTTCCGTCGAAACCGAGTCGCCCCCTAAGTACGAGTCTATTTTAGCATTTTTGGCGAATGAGGGTTGTGCTGCCTCCTGGCAGTCGGCTGAGTACTGGGGGTTGACCCATTGCCTCCGCTCTGGGCGAGCAGTCGAAAGTTGGATGTCGAAGAACGGAAAAGGATAACGCAGAGGTGCAGAGTACGCCGAGCCGCGCTGAGGAGGGAGTACCACCCCCTGTTTTCTTGGAACTGCACATTCTAAAGGGTTTTAAGTCGTGTGTTTTGAAACTGCGGATTCTAAAGGGGTTAGAGACATATTTTTCGTAAGTGCGGATTCTGCGGGAGTTAGAAGTTAAACGCGCGTCCGCGTCCGGGCGGGGCTGAGCGTGGTTTTTAATACAGAGGGCGCAGAGTGCACTGAGAGCAGTGAGTGTGTTTTCCAACGACCACGCCAAATGTTAGCACGGTTTTGTATTACTGTCAAGGAGTATTATAAACTAAGTATCATTCGAATAAGATCAGTGAAAGCCGAGGGAATGGAAGGAGTTGGTCCTTCGGGGCTCAGGGTAAACGAGAAATTCTTGAGTTTGGAAAGACAGTGTCGGCAACAGCCAACCCAAGACCCAGGTTCATAAACCGAACCTGGGGCACCCTCCGCGTTTCTTAGTGCGAGCAAATGACAGAAAGCTATCCGCGGGCCACCCGGCTTCCTACCTACACTGTTTCGTATCGTCCGCCGATTCCACTTCCTGATACGTTGTGCCGTCGAACTTAAACAAAATGAAAACGGGTTTTCCTCCGCCGACCACTGCGCCGGCAGAAATGTTTCGATATCCTTTTGACTCGCTGATGCACACTTTGATTACCATGGCGTCGACGCTTAGAATTTCTTGAAATTTGTTATCGCCAGCGCTTCGGAAGATCCAAAATGGTCCCATGTTGGCACCCAACAGACAGCCTTTGCCTTTAATTAGCATCGCTGGTTCCGAGATTTTGATTAGATGAACTTCCGCAGCCTCTAGCATAGAACGCGATAGGTCGCCGTAGCACGGCGCGCTTAATACATGAGAGTCGTTTTCTAGGATGTCGAGAATAGCGTCAGGTATTTTGACTGTCCGTTCAAACGGTAATTCTAGACTGAAGGCAGACTGCTCAGTCAGCATATTACGTTTGACTGTCTGTCTTGCGGAATCGGGTGCGGACGCGAGCAACAATATGATAGCCGGGACGGCACAAAATGCGGTCTTCATGTTTCTCGCCTCACTTTCGCTGATATCCGCCTATTGGGGGGTGACCCAGACTCGGAAAATTGGTGTTTGTGGGCATTGGGATCGCGGAGAGAATATCACTGCGGCACTTCCCGGGAAAGTATCGAGACGCGGAGGGTGCCCCAGGTTCGCTTTTTGAACCTGGGGCTTGGGGTGGATGCTCTTTTCGTGGAGATCGCGATGCCAGCCGGACTGAAGCGCTACTACGGCAAAGGTGAACTGCATTTTATTACGTTCAGCTGCTATCGGCGGTTGCCGCTGTTGAAGACGGTGCGCGCGCGGGACTTGTTCTTGAAAGAGTTAGGTAAGGTGCGTGACGAGATGGGTTTTCTTCTCCTGGGCTATGCGGTGATGCCCGAGCATGTGCATCTTTTGATGAGCGAGCCGAAGCAGGGAACCCCTTCGGCGGTGATGCAGAAGCTGAAGTTGCGTGTGGCGCGGGAGCTGAGGAAGGGAAAGCAACCCCAAGACCCAGGTTCGAACACCGAACCTGGGGCACCCACCGCGGGGCTGACGCGATTGCCGTGTAGGGAGACGGATGAACCCTTGCGGGCGTTCTGGCAGGCGCGATTTTATGATTTCAACGTATACAGTCGGGGAAAGGAGGTGGAGAAACTGAATTACATGCACGCGAATCCGGTGATTCGTGGGTTGGTGGAACATCCGAGAGATTGGGCTTGGAGCAGTTGGTGGTTTTACTACGGAGAAGGTGGACTCCTTGCGATTGATCTGGAAGAGTGAGAGGAAAAGGCGACCGCAAGACCCAGGTTCAAAAAGCGAACCTGGGGCACCCTCCGCACTTTTAAGTGCGAGAAGAAAATGAAGGGAAACTGCCTCCGGTCCACCCGCCTCAGCTTGCCACAGGGGCGGGTGCGCATGCGGTTTTTGCGTCGAGTGTTTTCATTAGATCCAGGATCATGTGTGCGACGCAGCTATCGCCTGTCGCCGTGTTGATCATGGCGTGGTAGGCGGTGCGATCGGGCCATTCGACGCCGAAATATTTTTGGATGAACTCGACGCGTTCGTGATCAACGGTGTCGACGCGCTCTTGCGCTTCCTTCTCGGTTTTGCCGCGCGCTATGAGGCGGCGCACTTTCTCTTCCCTTGCAGCGTAGAGAAAGACGCGGAGCGTGTCGGGGCGATTCCTTAAAAAGTGCTGCGAGCCTCGCCCTACGATGACGCAGTTTCCGGTTTTCGCGGCGTGTTGCACGACGCGCTCGGTAATCTTCAAAATGCTTTCGCTGTCGACGACGTTGAGCTTGTGGGCGTTGAGGCTTCCTTCGTAGCTTCCGCGCAAAAAGGATTTGAAGAGGCGATAGTAGAGCGGGTCGGTGCGCTCCTCGCGGACCTGGACGATGTCCTTGGGGCAATTCGTCAGCCTGGCGATCTCTTCTGTCAGGTCCTGATCCCAGAGCTTCCAGCTCAGTTGCTTGGCGAGGAGTTGGGCGATTTCGCCGCCGCCGCTTCCGTATTCGCGTTCAACTGTGAGGATTCTGATCATCGATTTTGCCTCGCCAGGGGTGGAGCTGTGTGAGTGATTGAGAAAAGCGGCAGCAGAGCTGCCGCACTCCATATGGCTAAAGACGATCGTACTGCAAATGGATTTAGTTTGCTCATTCGGCCAAGACCCTGCCGCCTCCGGGATCATTCTTCTTCAGTGCAAAAGCCAGGAAAAACATGATCCCCGAGATCACACAAAGGACCATGAAGATGTCGATGTAGGCCAAAGTGGTGGCCTGTGCTTGCACTCCCTGATAAATCGTGGCGACGGCCCGCGCGTAAGCCTCATGCGCGCCAAGACCCGCGTGCGCCAAATGCTGGGCAAGACCATTTGCCTGATTTTGAAAATTGGGATTGTCGGGCCGCGCGTATTCCACCAACCGGGCTTGATGGAGCTGCGCCCGACGCGCAACCAGCGTGGTAACCATCGAGGTTCCCACGCTGCTCCCTATATTGCGCATGAAGTTGGCGATCCCGGCGACGGCATTGTTTTTTTCTGGCGCAATACCAATGTAGGCGACCAGCGTAATCGGAGTGAACAGGAAGCCCAAGCCAATGACCTGAGAGATGCGCAACAACGTGGCGGCCTTGAAGCTGATCTGCAGGTCGATGCGCTGCGTGGAATAGTACATAGCGACGGACAAGGCTAGCCATCCAAAGGCAATCAGGTAGCGGGCCGGGATCTTGGTCGTCAGTTGACCGACGATGGGCGTTTGAAAAAGCAAGACGAGTCCTCCGGCGGAAAGCGCAAGGCCGGCGAGTTGCGAGGTGTAGCCGACGAGGGTTTGCAGGAATTGCGGCATCAGGACCAGGCTGCTGAATAACAGGACTCCCAGCATGAACAACATCAGGCTGGCGCTGGCGAAGTTGAAACTCTTGAACATGCGGACGTCGATGATGGGCGCTTTATGATGCCACTCCCAGATCACCAGGGAGATGAGGCAGACGGTGGCGACAACAACGAGAGTGGTGATGAAATGAGAGCCGAACCAATCGTCTTCCTGGCCCTTGTCGAGCAAAATTTGCAGCGCGCCAATGCCCAAAGTGAGAAAGGCGATGCCGATGTAGTCCAACTTGACGCCCGCCGCCTTGAGCTTCGCCATATAGGGTGGATCTTCCACGACGCGGCGCACCAGAAACCAGGTAATGATCCCAACCGGAATGTTAATGAAAAAAATCCAGCGCCAGGAATAGTTGAAGGTAATCCAGCCGCCGAGGGTGGGACCGATCGTGGGTGCCGTAATGGCGGTAATGCCGTAGAGGGCAAATGCCAAGCCGCGCTGATGAGGCGGAAAAGTGTCCGCGAGAATGGCTTGAGCCATCGGCTGAAGTCCGCCGCCGCCCGCGCCTTGCAGGACGCGAAAGAGAAGCAGGAAACCGAGACTCGGCGCAAAACCGCAGAGCAGGGAACTCACCGTAAAGATACCCAAACAAGCCATGAAAAAGCGTTTTCGTCCGAAGGTGTTGGCCATCCAACCGCTGATCGGGAGAATGATGGCGTTCGAAACGAGATAAGACGTGAGGACCCAAGTGCTCTGGTCGTTGCTTGCGCCAAGATTGCCGGCCATGTAGGGCAAGGCTACGTTGGCGATGCTGGTGTCGAGAACTTCCATGAACGCGGCCAGCGCCACGACAACGGCAATCAGCCAGGGATTGAACTTGGGCTTCCAGACGACCTGGTCGATGGTAATGGCGGCAGTGCTCATTGGAGGTAAACGTCTGGCACAACATTCATGCCGGGCCGAAGCTGGCGGTCGCGATTCTCTCCAGGATCGAGAACGATTTTTACAGGGATCCTCTGAACAATTTTCACGTAATTGCCGGTGGCATTTTCTGGCGGAAGCAGACTGAAGAGCGGGCCAGTGGCTCCCGCAATGCTGTCCACATGGCCTTTCAGAGTCCGGCCAGTGGAATCGATGTGAATATCCGCTTTTTGTCCAACGCGCATATGCCTGAGCTGCGTCTCTTTGAAGTTGGCGGTGATCCAGACTTCATCGAGAGGCACGACTGTGAGCAGTTGCTGGCCGGCTTGCACGTTCAGCCCTACGACAACTGACTTATTCACTTCACCAGAGACCGGCGCGACGATTTTGGTGTATCCGAGATTCAGCTGGGCTTGTTCGAGCAGGGCGCGCTTTTCCTCGACATCGGCGATGGCCGCGCGAGCGCGAGCCTTGGAAGACGAAACTTGTTGCGGCCCGGTCTCCGCGTATTGATGGTTGGCTTCCGCTTGCACCTGGCGGCTCCGCGCTTGCTCGACGAATTGCTGCGCAGCGGACTCATTGGCCCGCGCGGCCGCGACTGCGGCAGTGCTGGATTTAGCGGCGGCGAGCGCCTGATCGTAAACCTGCTCGGCAACTTCTTTCTTGTCCACCAGCAGCTTGTAGCGCTTCAGGTCGTCTTGCACCTTTACGTCGTTGGCTTGCGCCTGATCCACTTGAGCTTGCGCGGCGGCCAGCTGCCTCTGCGCGGCAATGATTCCGGCGTTGGTGTTCACGATGTCAGACGCGGTGGAGCTGAGTTGGCTCGAACTGTTCACCGAAGTGATGGGCACGGTGATGTTGAGCGATTGAGCGGTCGCTTCGGCACTGGCGAGATTCGCCTGGGCCTGCGCGACGGCGACTTCGTAGTCTTTCGGGTCGATCTCGACGAGCACGGCGCCCTTTTCAACCCACTGGTTGTCGTCCACATTGACCTTAACCACATAGCCGGAAATGCGCGCACTTACCGGATACAGGTGGACATCTGCCTGAGCGTCGTCGGTGGATTCATAACTGCTGAGATAGCGCCACAAAAACACGCCGCCAACAACAACGACGAGGATCACGGCGAGGATTACGATATTTCTGCGGCGCTTGGAGTTCTGGCGAGCCGGAGGTGTGTAGCTACGGCTCGTCAGTGGCGATGAATCCGTGGAGGATTCTTCGCCAGCGTCAGGCACCGAACGGGGTTGGTTCTCGTCCGCCATATTCATTGTCCTTTGAAATATTCTTTGACGCCCTGTTCCGCGAGGCCAAGAGCGCGGGCCATGGAAATTTTTGCAAAATTATAGCTGTAGAGGCTCGAGATGTATTGTTCGTGGGCGCTCGCGACCGCCTCTTGCGATTGCACCACTTCCACCGTATCGGTGACGCCCGCACTGAAACGATCCCGCGATTGGAGCAGAGTCTCTTCCGCCAGGTCAATGTTGCTTCGCGCGACGTTCACCAACTCCGCCGACGATTGCAGGTTCAACAGCGCCGTGCGAATGTCGGAGTCGATCTGTGCGCGCAGATTGTCCAGGCGCTCGCGGGTTTGTTGGAGCCTCGCATCGGCCCGCAAAACGTCACCGTGAACGCTGTTTCCCGTAAAGATCGGAATCGAGAGCGTCCCGCGCACGTCAAAAACTTGGGTTGCCGTGGAGGGATGCGACCCAGCCGTGCCAACGTCCGCGTTAAAAGCAAGCGACGGGAGATAGCCAGCCACCGCAGCTTTCCGGGAAAATTCGGCGGCGCGTACGTCGGTCATGGCTGCCAGGTAATCGGAGCGCGTCGCGTAGGCGCGTTTCACGGCCTCTTCTACAGTGATGCTGTTGAAGGGCTGGTAGGGCGACTTATCCGTGAGTTCGAATTCCTGCCCGGGAGCCAAGCCGATCACGCGCGCCACCGTCAACTTCTGGATGGCCAGGTTGTTCTTTGCCTGAATCAACTGCTGCTGGCGGGTCTGGAGCTCGACCTTGGCGCGCAGCCCATCGATGGCTGGCGAAGTGCCGGCGTTCACTTGGTCGTTTGCCTGATCGGACAGCGCCTGCGCTGTCTTCACCTGCGCTTCCGCCGTTTCGATGCGGGCTTCGTCGGCGATGGCTTGCAAATAGGTATATCCAACGGCCAGCACAACGAGATCGCGCGCGTCTTTGAACGTATATTCGGCGGATTTCAAATTCTGGCCGGCGGCGCGGGTAGCGTTGATGGACTTCCAATCGAACAGGGACTGAGTTACGGTCACACGCGCGTCAAAATAAGAAAAGGGGCCATCCGAAGGCGGGATCTTGTTGCCACCAAGACTTGTAATGCCAAGTTGAGCGAGATTGATCTCCGAAACCGCCACGAAGGGAGACGACGTCACGTGCGGCAGGAGCGCGCTTAATTGCTGCCAGCGTTGGCCGCGAGCCGAGCCAATTTCTGTACTGGAGAGGAGCGCCCCGAGATTTTGCTTCAATCCACGATCGATGGCGTCTTGCAAAGAAAGCGACACGACTCCGGGAACGAGCTTCGCCGGCACGCTGCCGGCGAATGGGCTCACTCCTTGTGTTCCGGGTATGGCTTGGCCAGGCGTGCTCGAACTTTGTGGCGTCTCGGTTTGCGCAAGAGTTGTTGCTGCTCCGGACAGAAAAAGACCGGCCAGCAAAAACACACGGCTTGGACCGTAACTGAGTTTCACGGGAGCCTCCTCGGCCTCGCATTTGGCTAAGCGGCGGCGCCGGGGAAGCTATCCTAGTCCGGCTGCCTTTTCTGGGCAACTCGCATCCGCCAAACGCACCTTTGATGCATCAGGAGGCGACACGGAGATAAGTCTTCCTTGAATCACCCTTGAGCATAGCTGGATGGGAGAAGTACGGATGCAAGTGCGGAGCGCTACTACTTGATCGCGTCTTATCGGAAGTCTTCTCTATGGAGGATGTAACGAGATAACGATGGGCGGAGGTTCTATCGATGCTGATCGGGAGAAGGGCAGGCGCCCAATCAGTTGACGGTCAGAGTGACCGTGGCGCTTTTGGCCATGTTGGACTGTCCGGTGGCGGAGACGGTCACGGTGTAGGCGCCAGCGGGAGTGCCGTTGGGATTTGGCTGAGGTCCAGAGTAGCCGCCCCCGCCGCAGCCGATGGCGAGAGTCGAGCCGATGAGAAGCAGACTGAAGGCAAGCCCCGTTAGCTTCAGGGAGCGCTTATGAGGCGTGGCAAGAATCGTGAAAACGCCGAAGAATCCCGCGCCCAGCAGTGTGGCGAAAAAGAATCGCTGCGAAGCGGCTGCCGGCCGAGCCATCGCCAAGGTTCGCGAAGTGGTGTTGATGGTGAGCAAGAGGGAGGCCGTGGAGATCCCGGGAGTAACAGTCTGTGATGCGAATTCACACGCTGCGCCTGTGGGAAGTCCTGAGCAGGTGAAATTTTTGATGGCGAAATTGTATGGAATTTCGTTGGAAGTGATAGTGATGGTGGATGTAGCGGGCGAACCGGCAGTCACAGGCTGGGCGGGGCTTGCACCGAGACAAAAATCGGAGCAACGCAGGACGCTGGTGTTGCGTGGGTCGTGGTGCGTGAGAGGCCAGTCGTTGACGCCGGGATTGAATTTTGAGCCGGTACTGAGAACTGTGACGATACCGGGAACACTGGTTGGTGAGCCTGTAACTTCGTAGGCGACGGCGATTTCGGTGAGGCCATCTTGGTTGAAATCGCCGATGGCTGGCGCAGGGTAGTCGTAGAGGTTGTAGCCGTTGGCGCCGGTAAGCTGCCATTGTTTAGAGATGGTGCCATCGGCGCGAATGGCAAGGAGCTGTTCGTCATAGTAGCGGGAGCCATTTGAGAAAAAGGGATCGGTGGTAGATTCCGCGGTGTTCAATGTGGTTACGATTTCGGGGATGCCGTCACCGTCAACGTCGCCGATTACGACGGTTCCGAAGCCGGAGTTGACATTTGGGCCGGCTGACAGCGGCCAGGCGCTGGAAAGAGGTGTGCCGTCGGCGTTCAAAACATAGAGTGAGGCTTCGTGAGAATAGACAATCTCATAGTGGCCATTCTGCAGAAGATCGCCAACGGCCAGAAAGGATTGACTGTACTGATCGGGGTTGGGCAGAGTGACGGGCCAGCCTGGGCGTTCGGTGCCGTCGGGCTGAAAGACGTGAACGATGGATTGGTTGTAGGAAGCACCTGCATAAAGAACGAGGATGGTTTCGAGCTTGCCGTTGTGGTCCAGGTCGGCCGCGGCCATGGCTTCGGGCATGCCAGTGAGGATAGGGGCGCTCCAGGTAATGGGTGTACCGTCATTCGCGAAAAGGTCGAGCGAAAATGTGGCCGACGAAAGGCCCTCCTGCACGACGATTTCTTTTTTGCCGTCGCCGTTAACATCGCCGACGAGCACGCGATTTCGGTTGTACCAAGTACTGACGGGATTTTGGTCCTGGATTTGGATAGGAAAGTTTGCACTGATGTCGTTGCCGCTGGAGTTCCAGGCAAACACGTAAGCCACTTGGTTGGTGTAATCGCTTCCAAGTGCTACAACTTCCCTGTGGGAATCCCCGAGAAGATCTTCCATGAGAATCTGGTTCCGTGTGTAATCGAGGGCTGGGATGTTCACCAATAACGGGCCAGAGTTGTTTTGGTCCAAAACGAAGAAGTAGCGCTCGTCGGGGAAAACAGCCTGATCACTGCCTGTTCCTTGGAAGTCGGCGACGGCAGGCTGCTGGAAGCTCCCAAATCCCAGTAGCTCGTCCTGAGACTGCGTGCCATCCAGCGAGAGAGAGAAGAACTCACCCTTGAAGGGCCCGGGAGCTGCCGGACTTTCGACAACCAGCCGAAAGGTGCCATCGGAGTTGAGTGCCGGGACGACTCCTGCACTGAAATAAGCTCCTTGATTGAGCAATTGGGGCCAATTAGAGGAAAGCAGGCCGGGCTCGAGGTAGACCATTGTTAGAGCTTGAGTGGGCGTGCCGGAGATATTTACGGTTAGACGGATAGTGTAATAGCCGGCAGCGGTGACGGATGAGGTGTCCCAGGTTGCTAGGGGGCCGCTCGTGACTGGCGCCGACCCTGCTCCCGCGAGGGTTATACCTGTGGTTTGCCATCCGAGCAGAGGATCCAAACCTGGAGCCCAATCGACTTGGAAGCCCTGGAAGCCGGTGCCAGTAGCAGTGCCAGTGACAGGAATGACGACGCCGTTCTTGAAAGTTGTTGAGGATGTGGGTGCGGGCGGCGGCACGGGGCCAAAGATGGAAGCATTCTGAGAGTTTGAAGACGCAGGTTGTGCTGCGCGCCATATCGGCGTGATGGTGGGCGAAGCGTAGAGCGAATTCGATCCGGGAGGTCTGGCTAAGACTTGCGTGGCAGCCTTAGGAATATCCGTGCCGATAGCTTTGGGAAGCAGATTTAGCGCGACGACAAACATAACGGCCAGAACGAGGAGGGGTCTTCTGGTCATGGAATATTTCCCTGGTGGCGTTACTTCGGAAGGGGATTGTAGCAAGATTCGATAACCAATGGTTATCTCGATTGATCGTTGATGTCGTCGAACCGCGCGCAAAAGCCGGCAAAGAATGCACCACCTTTCGTGGCTCCTGCGCGACGGCCATTCGAGAGCCGTTACGGAAGGACGACCAATTCGAGGCCGCCAGTTGCTAAGTAGCGGTCTAGAGTCCTTGGGGCCTCCCAGATAAGCAACGATTAGGCACATAGGTACTCCTAGGCGGTTGACTCCGGGCAGGTTGGCTTCCAAAATTGCAAAACGGGGTATTAGGTCTCTCTTGGACTGGCGAAAAGACCAGCATGGATCTTTTTGTTGAGGACAGAGACCCCGGAAACCAGGAATGCCACAAGAGCCAACTGCCGTGGAACAAGCCGTATCGCGCGCCTTGCGTGAGAACCTCGAACGGATTCAGCGAAATGCCGACGAGCTGCACCAGGCCGTTGGCGATATCGTGGCCGCGTGCGCTAGCACCAAGCCTACGAATGCGCTGCCGTCGATGTTGCGGGCGCAGACTTCGGCGGCGTCGTTGTCTGCAGCGCTGGAAGTATTGTCGCGGTTCGTGACGATGTCGGTCCAGCCGGGGCAGCGATCTCCGCTGGAAGCCCAAATTTCACATTTAATCAGTACGGCCGCGGCAGAGCCCTCCGCGGAGCCAGTGCGTCCGCACCCGGCGGTTCCTACGCCGATGGCGCAAGCGCCAGTACAAGCGCAGGCAACTCCGCCAGTCGCTCCGAAAGCGCAGCCGCGCGTTGAGGCGCCGGTTGCTCCACCCGTTGCACCGTCTCACATTGAACCGGAACCCTTGATCGAATTGGAAGCCGAGCCGGAAGTTATGGAGTTAAGCGAGGCTGAACCACTGGCGCCGGCGGTCTCTTCGGAAGCCGGATTTGAAGGCGAGAGCGACTTTGACGTTAACCAGCTAACCCCGGAAGAACAAGAACTGCACAGGCGTGCAAATCGGGTGGCGAAAGTTTCGATGCAAGATATTAAGATGCTTAGACCAGAGCAAGTGCGCATTGGGCGCGAGAAAAAGGATCTTTGCATTCGATTGAAAGACGACATTGAAAAAGCTCATCGAGAATACGACCGGCGTTTCAAACCCATCATGGACCACCCAGTGGATTACTTTTATCGCTGGGCGGTGGAGATCCTCGCGGAGGGCGATGCTCACGCTCTCGGCGACTACCCGTACGCCACGCCCGCACGTCATCGCTAAGCTTGCGGCGAGGAATACGACTGCGGCTCGTACGTGGGCCGCGGCAGCGCGAAGCGTTTGCGCGGTGGCGCTGATGCTGGCGCTTGTTTTCAGTGGTGCCTCGGAAGCTTTTGCGCTGTCCCCGCAAAAGAAAAAGAAAAAAGTAAAAAAGCCGCCGGCGGTGCCTTGCCGCGTCGGTTGCAAACCCGATACATCTACTCAGGGGCTTGTCGCAGGCGACACTCCGGAAGATCAAGCACTTCGAAAAGAACTCTCGGGGCTGGCGCGCGAAGTTCATAACGCCGGGCCGGGCGCGTACAACAATCTTTCGGTGTTTGCAGCGAAAAATGCGGCGAACGTTTGGGGGGCGCGCGCTGCGCTGGCGCTCGGCTTTGAAGAGCAATCGCAGGGCCATGCGCAGCAAGCGCTGGCATGGTTCACCAAAGCAAACGCCGACACCCTTCTGCGCGAATACGTTCTTTACTGGACGGCGCAGGCGAAACATTCGCTGGGGCGTTCGAAAGAGGCGCTCGCCGATTTGGAAACGATCCAGCACGACTATCCGAATACGGCGATGAAGGAGCAGTTGCTCGAAAGCCTTGCGCCGCTGGCCGTGGAGCAGGGCCGGGCACAGGATGCCATCGATGCTTTGAATTCTTATCCGGCCACAGGTACCCGGCCCACCTTGTTGCTCGAGCGCGCCCAGGCTTATCAGTCTTTGCATCAACTCGACCGTGCCGCCAAGGATTACCAGGCGGTCTACTATAAACATTCCCAGAGCGATGAGGCGAAAGTAACGGATGCCGAGCTGAAGAGAATTTTGCACGAGATGGGCAAGGAATATCCTTACCCCGGCGTCGAATTGCAGCAGCAGCGAGCGCAGGCTTTCTATGACGCTCATAAGTGGAAAGAAGCCCGGGCGGAATTTGAAAAGCTTTTGGGAATGCTTCAAGACCCGCTGAATCCCAACCGGCAACTGGCCGAACTTCGCATCGCGCAAGCCCGCACGCAGCCGAAGAGTTCTCCGAAACTGCTTGCGTCGCTAAAAACGCCGGATTATGAAGTCGATGCGGAGCGGCTCTACTCTCTCTCTCAATTCTATCGTTCCGATAAAAAGTTCGACGAGATGTTTGCGACTCTCAATGAGTTGACCCAGAAATATCCTTTGAGCAAATGGAACGAAGAAGGCTTCATGGCGGCGGGGAATTATTATTGGGTGGGCCTCGACCGCAATAAGGCCGCGAGCTATTACCAGCACGTGGTGGACACTTTCCCGAGTGGGAAAAATGCGTTCAACGCGGAATGGCGTGTTGCCTGGGTCGCCTACTTAAATCGGCACCCCGACGCGCAAGACAGAATCAAAAACTTTCTAGTGAAATATCCGGCTTCGGCCAACACGTCCGATGCAGTCTATTGGCTGGGCCGCGATGCCGAGCGCAACGGTAAAGTTGCTGAGGCGCGCAGTTACTACAGTAAGGATGTGGATCGCTTTCCGCAGACATACTTCGGCCACGCTGCCGCGGCGCGTTTGAGCAAGCTGGCGCCCGGAGACGGCGATCCGCCTGAGATATTGGACAAGATACCTCCGCCACCGGCGTTGCGGTCGTTCGATGAACCGATTCCCGCGGCCGCGGCTGATCGATGGGCGCGTGCACAGGCGTTGCGGACGATCGCGTTTGACGCGAGCGCCGAGCTGGAGTTGAAGAACGCGTATTTCGCCACATCGTCGCCGCGATTTTTGTATGAAGCCGCGCAAGTTGCTTTCGACCAGGGTCACTTCGCAGCGGGTATGGCTTACGGGCGCATCATCGTTCCCAATTTCGACGCGCGTAAAATTGACGATGTTCCTGTCGGCGTCTGGAAAGTGCTTTATCCGTTGCCTTATGAAGCGGTGATCCGGCGCGAAGCCGCCAAAAATAATTTTGATCCCCTTCTCGCTGCAGGTCTGATGCGGCAGGAGTCCACGTTCCAGGCCGATGCACTTTCGCCCACGAACGCGATTGGGCTTATGCAAGTGGAGCCAAAGACAGGAAAACTTCTTGCCAAGCAGCTTCGCGTAAGCTTTTCCACCAAAAAACTTTTTGAGCCCGACTACAACATCCGGCTTGGCATGTTGTACATCTCGAATTTAGTGCGTTTGACCGGAGCACCGGAGTACGCGCTGGCTGCGTTTGACGCCGGCGAAGACCGCATCGCTCTCTGGAAAGCCGAGCGCAACTACGACGAGATCCCGGAACTCGTGGAATCCATTCCGTTCACCGAAACCCGCGATTACGTGCAAATCGTCTTGCGCAATTCGGAAGTCTACCGGATGATTTACGGTCAGTCGGGCGCGGCGCCTTCGTCGGCAGCCCGCGAGGCTGATAAGCTTTCGACGAGCAAAGTACGTGCCGCTCGATTGCGCTGATAATCTCTGTCGTCTGGCAGGCTAAATGACCTCTTCCGAATCCGGCATGGCGCAGGCAGCGCGCCGCATGCTTTCCGCTAAAGCAGAACAATTCACCGAATCCGTGATCCGCGAAATGACGCGCCTGGCCATCAAGCATGGCGCTGTGAATCTTTCGCAAGGTTTCCCCGATTTTGCGGCGCCTGCTGAAATCAAAGAAGCGGCGCGGCAAGCCATCGCTGACGACATCAACCAATACGCAATAACCTGGGGAGCGAAACCGCTGCGCGATGCCATAGTCGAGAAATTTGAGCGAACGCAGGGCGTGCGCGTCGATCCCGAACGAGAGATTACGATTTGCTGCGGCTCCACCGAAGCGATGATGTCCACGATGCTGGCGATTATCAATCCTGGCGACGAAATCGTCGTGTTCGAGCCGTTTTATGAGAATTACGGGCCGGATGCGATCTTAAGCGGAGCCAAGCCGCGTTTCGTGAAGATGCGGCCACCGGAAAATGAGAAGTCTGTCTGGACTTTCGACGAAAAAGAATTAGCGGCGGCGTTTGGCCCGCACACCAAGGCCATCATCCTGAATACGCCCAACAATCCCACGGGAAAAGTTTTCACCCGCGCCGAGCTGGAATATATCCGCGATCTTTGTATCCGCTGGAACGCGTTCTGCATCACCGACGAAATCTACGAGCACATTCTTTACGACGGCACCGAGCATATCTCCATGGCCCGCATCGACGGCATGCGCGATCGCACCATCGTGATCAATGGCATGTCCAAGACCTACAGCGTGACAGGCTGGCGCGTAGGCTGGGCCATCGCCCCGCCGGAGCCAACCGCTGCCATCCGCAAGGTCCACGATTTTCTTACGGTTGGAGCCGCAGCGCCTTTGCAGCAAGCAGGCGCCATCGCGCTGAAATCGCCGCAGTCCTACTACGACAAGCTCGCCGCGGAATACACCTTACGGCGCGAACGTTTGCTCAAAATTCTCACCGCTGCCGGTTTCACGGTATACAAGCCGCTCGGCGCGTACTACATCATGACGGATATCTCTGGATTCGATTTTCCTGCCGACCAATACCCAGCGGGCTCGCGCGACGTCTCGTTTGCCAAATTCCTGGTAGAGAAAATCGGCGTTGCCGTCGTCCCCGGCTCGAGCTTTTACAACGATGCCCGCGATGGCGCCAATCAGGTCCGCTTCACGTTTTGCAAAAAGGAAACTACGCTTGCAGCCGCCGAGCAAAGGCTGTCCGGCCTCTCCGGATACGCGCGAGCGCGCTAACGACACAATGTGTCATGGGGTTATAAGTTGGATTGTGGGAGTAACTTCTAAAACCTATCTAAATATATGAAATACCGGCAGTTCCAGAGTTTTATGGGGTAGGGAACTGACGGTCGGTTGCCCTGTGGTGGTTAGCCCCCTACCCCGCGAGTGGTCTTGCTTATATAGACGAGGGCAGCTCGATTTTAGTTTCCTGATTCCTCAAAAATATTTCTAGAATCCATCAGCCTCACAAATCAACGGTATCCAGGTAGCGTGCCACTGCAGCCTTCCAATGGAACTTCTCCACTATTGCGGTTTGCAGGGCTTGGGCTGCTTGCGGTTCGCCATGGGTGAGGTAGGTCTGTTTCGGAGGCGCGGGCAGGCCGCTCAACCATCGCAAGAGCTCGCTTTTCCCTGCGTGTGCGGAGAACTGACCCAGTTCCACGATTTCGGCGGCGACCGGGATCTGTTGACCGAAGATATTCAACATTTTCGCGCCTTCCTGCAGCGCTCGCCCACGCGTTCCCTGCGCCTGGAAACCGGCGAGGATCACGGCATTGCGCGCGTCCGGTAGGCGTTGCGCCAGATGGTGCAAAACGCGGCCGCCCGCTGCCATTCCGCTTGCGGAGACGATAATGCACGGTGTCTTGACGTTATTGATAGCCTTTGATTCCTCGACTGATCGCGTCAGATGAAATTGGTGGACATCCAGCGGGTCACCCTTCCCGCCGGCATCGATGTGCGAATAATCCAGGTCGTGGTCTTCCTTGTACTTCAAATATAGATCGGTGGCGCTGAGCGCCATGGGGCTGTCCACGTACACGGGAAGACGCGGGATGCGCTGCTGATCTTCGAGTTGGCGCAGAAAATACATGAACGTCTGCGTGCGCCCGATGGCAAACGCGGGAATCACGATCGATCCGCCGCGCTTCGCCACACGATTGACTATGCCCGCTAGTAGTTCCGCTGCGTCCCCCGGCGCGTGGTCGCGGTCGCCGTAAGTCGATTCGCAGAGAAGGACGTCCGCTATCGAAGACGGCGTTACCGGGTCATTTAATATCGGCTGGTCGTATCGTCCGATATCCCCGGAGAACACCACCACAGTCTTCTTTCCGCTTTCGGTGATAACTAGTTCCAGGCTGGTCGATCCCAAGATATGCCCGGCATCAAAGGCCGTGAAATGGAACTCCGGGCTTATATCGAAACTCCCCGTGCGCGGTACGGGTTTCAGTAGCTTCAACGCAGGTTCGACGTCGGCCGTCACATAAAGCGGCCCGCGAACATCGTGATTGTTGTGCTTGTCCGTCTTTGCATGTAGCGCGTCTTCTTCCTGAAGATGCGCCGAATCCTTCAGCAGCAGCCCGGTGAGATCGATAGTCGCAGGATTGCCGAAAATGGGACCGTGATAACCGCCCTTCACGAGCGCTGGCAACCACCCCGTATGGTCGAGATGTGCGTGCGTCAAGACTAGGTAGTCAATCGTCTTGGGATCAACAGGCAACGGCTTGTAATTTCGATCACTGAGTTCCTGTGAACCCTGAAAAATCCCGCAATCGACGAGCAGCTTTTTCCCCGCTGCCTCCACGAGATATTTGGAGCCGGTGACGGTGCCCGCCGCGCCAAGAAAAGTGAGCTTTGCCATAGGTCTGCCATTCTAGACGATATCGGAGAATATTGAGATTCAGAGCGGACGGTAAAGCGGAGAGCTGAGCCCAATCTATACAACACCCTATCCAGACAGCATTGATGCAATAGCAATTTCGCGGTCCACATTTCCTCTCTGGTTGACTTGCCCCCGCTCGCAGACAATACTTTCTGCCCAGTGGATTCGTGCTGAAATTGGGCAGGGCCAAAGGCTTGCCTGGTAAGCTCGACGTCTCCAAATTGGAAGCAAATTGCCTGAACTTCCCTCCATGATCGGGACCGTTGTATCTCATTACCGGATCCTCCGCACGCTCGGGGGAGGAGGAATGGGCGTTGTCTACGAAGCAGAAGACATTAACCTTGGCCGCCACGTCGCCTTAAAATTCCTCCCCGAAGCCCTCGCGAAGAGTCCTCAAGCCTTGGAACGCTTCCAGCGGGAAGCTCGCGCGGCTTCTGCCCTCAATCACGGCAATATCTGCACGATTCATGAGATCGCCGCGCACGACGGCCAGCCCTTCCTTGTTATGGAGCTTTTGGAAGGTCGTACGCTAAAGCATGAAATTAGCGGGAAGCCCGTCCCGATCGACAAGCTCGTCGAGCTTGCGATTCAGATGGCGGACGCTCTCGACGCGGCGCATCAGAAGGGAATTATCCATCGCGACCTCAAGCCCACGAATCTCTTCGTGACAAACAGAGGGCAAGCCAAGATTCTCGATTTCGGTCTCGCAAAAGTTACGGGGGCCGCGCCGCCTGGTGACGAAACAGCGACGCGCGCGCTAGAAAAAGTGCGAACCGTTTCGGAAGAGCATCTGACGAGTCCCGGTACCGCGCTGGGCACAGTTGCTTACATGTCTCCCGAACAAGTTCTCGGCAAGCCGCTCGACCCACGCACTGATCTCTTCTCCTTTGGCGTCGTGCTGTATGAAATGGCTACGGGAGCGCTTCCGTTCCGCGGAGATTCGACAGCCGCGATCTACGACTCGATCCTGCATGTGGTGCCGGTAGCGCCCGTACGATTGAATCCCGAGGTGCCGCCAGAGCTGGAACGCATTATTAACAAGGCGCTAGAGAAAGACCGGGACCTGCGCTACCAGTCAGCAGGGGAGTTACAAGCGGATTTGAAGCGGCTAAGACGCGATAGCAGTTCCGGCAGAAGCACTGTCGCAGCGCCTCAAACTGCCGCGCCGTCCTCCGAAGCGCTGCGTACGATCGTGATTGTTCTTGTTCTCCTGGCCGTCGCTGCAGGTGGATTTCTGGCATGGAAACGCATTACCGCAAAAAGTGACCTGGATCGTTTGCCGCTGGTCACCAATGCCAGCATTTCCCGGCTTACGACCAGCGGAAATATCTTGGCGGCCGCGCTTTCTCCAGACGCGCGCTATGTTGCCTATGTCTTAAGGGACGCTGGACGGAACAGCGTGTGGGTTCGCCAGACCGCTGCTTCGAGTACGCAAGAGGTAGTGCCGCCAATGGGGGAGGCCTTCCTGAGTTCTCCGGCGTTTACAGCGGACTCAAACTTCATCTACTTCACTAAGAGCAGCTCAGACAGAATGACCGATGCGCAATTGCTCGTCGTTCCCGTTCTTGGCGGAACTCCGCGAAAAATAGCTGAGCACCTCGCTGGTGAATTCACGCTTGCTCCCGACGGGAAGCGCATCGCCTTCTTCGGCTCGAACTGCAAGGGTTTCAGCGTGTGTCTTTTCCAGATAAACGCCGACGGATCCGGTCTAAGCCAGCTCGGCAGATTCGAGACGCCCCATTATTCGCCGGCTTGGTCGCCGGACGGAAGCCGCATCGCTTATCAGACGCTAGTCGAACAAGATCCGCAGGGAATGCGGGCGCATATCGAGACATATGACCTCACAACAGGGAAGACGGAAAAGCTGCCCTCGCGCTGGCGGGTAATTCGCAGCCTTTGGTGGACCGCGGAAGGAAAGGGCTTGTTGATCTCGGCGCAACAACAGACGGGAGGCCCGGCGCAGATTTGGTACATCTCCTATCCCAGTGGGGTACAGCAGCGGGTTACAAACGATTTGGAAGACTATGGTTTCGTAAGCTCGGCAGCCGACGAGGGTACGGTTGTTGCCTTGCAAACAGACATCAGTGCGAATATTTGGACGGCTTCCATCGAGCACCCTGATGAGATCAAAAGAATGACCCAGGGACGAGAAGACGGCATGCGCGGGCTGAATTTTGTTTCGCCTCAGAAGCTCGTTTTCACCTCGAACGATTCAGGAAACTGGGATCTATCCTCAGTGGACTTGGATGTCGGCGCGGCACAGGTATTCTCCGGCAACCTGCAATATCACAGTGAGCCCATCGTGTGCGATTCGGGCCGCAGCGTTCTGTTCGTCTCAAATGCAGGCGGCGGAAACCATGTATGGAGAACGGACCTGGATGGCACGAACACCGCGCAATTGACACATGGCGTAGGCGAAGTTTACCCGCAATGCGCGCGCGACGGCCGGTGGGCAGCCTTCGTCAGCGAGGACGAAACAATAGCGGGAGGGAATCTGCGGCGAATCTCTCTCGATGGCGGCGCGGATACCCCCCTTCTTCCCATGGATGTGGTCGCTGTCAATCTCGCGCCCGACGGGAAGCAATTGTTGTTTGCGACCATGGACCAGACCGGGAAGACGCGCGTTGGCAAGGTTGGCTTGGACGACGCTACTTCCATTTCGTACCTGAACTCACCGCCAAAAGCTCAGATACTCCGCGAGGGCCGTTGGATTCCAGGCCAGAATGTGCTGGCCTACATTGACGGGCGTTCCGGTTCTCCCAATCTTTGGGCCTATTCGCTGACTGGCGAGGCACCAAAACAACTCACTCATTTTTTGACAGGGCACATTTTCAAGTTTGCCCTGTCGGCGGACGGAAGTAAGGTCGCACTATCGCGAGGCTCAATCACGAGTGATGTGGTTCTCTTCTCGCGCAATCGTTGAGAATTCGCCGGGCGGAGCCGTGATGGTGCGCGGTTGTTCTTTGAGTACGCTTTGTCTTTGGCGAAGGTCACAAAACGAAGAAAGGGACGAGTCGAAACTCGTCCCCATCTTCCCGGGGCGCTTTCTGCTCGCTGGCGATTTGCCCAGCGGTTCCTTGTGCTCAATCCGCTGCGCTGGCCTGCTTCTTCGCGATGATCGTGTCGATGTTCAATCCTAGCCCCTTCGCCACCCCGCTCCCATAAGCGGGATCCGCCTTATAGAAGTGCTGAATCTGCAGCTCTTGAATCCGCTGCGGCACGCCATTGCCGAGGCTGGAGACGATATTGTCAATCAGCCGCTGCTTGGCATCCGCCGGCATCAGGCGAAAGAGATTTCCCGGCTGAGAAAAGTAATCGGTGTCGCTGCGGTGATCGTGCCTCGCCACCGTGCCGGTTACCAGCTTCGGCCGTTCGGTGTAGCGTGCATCCTGAGTCGGGCCGCCAAAGCTGTTCGGCTCGTAATTTGGTGCCGATCCTCCATTGCCGTCGAAACGCATCGCACCATCCTTGTTGTAGGTATGGAACGGGCACTGCGGCTTGTTCACAGGCAGGGAATCATAGTTCACGCCCAGCCGATAGCGGTGCGCGTCCGGATAGGAAATCAATCGCGCCTGCAGCATTTTGTCGGGCGAAAAGCCCATGCCGGGCACGACGTTTCTCGGTTCGAACGCCGCCTGCTCAACCTCCGCGAAGTAATTCTCCGGATTACGGTTGAGCTCGAGCTCGCCAACTTCATGCAGCGGGTAATCTTTGTGCGGCCACACTTTCGTGAGATCGAACGGGTTGATGTGATACGTCTCCGCGTCTTTCTCCGGCATAATTTGCACGCTCACCCGCCATTTCGGGAAATTTCCATTCTTGATGGCATGGAAGAGGTCGCGCTGCGAATAGTCCGGATCGGCTCCTTCCAGCGCGCCTGCCTGCTCGCGGAAGAAATTCTTGATGCCTTGCTTGGTCTTGAAGTGCCACTTCACGTAGAACAGCTCGTTCTTTGCGTTGATCAGGCTGAAAGTGTGGCTGCTGAAACCGTCCATGTGACGATAGCCATCGGGAGTGCCCCGGTCGGAAAACAGGATGGTTACCTGATGCAGCGATTCCGGCGATAGCGACCAGAAATCCCACATCATTGTCGGCGACTTCAGGTTGGTTTCCGGGTCGCGCTTCTGCGTGTGAATGAAATCGCCGAATTTCAAGGGGTCGCGGATGAAGAAGACGGGTGTGTTGTTCCCGGTCATATCCCAGTTGCCTTCTTCGGTATAGAACTTCAGCGCAAAGCCGCGAGGATCGCGCGCCGTGTCCGCCGAGCCTTTTTCGCCCCCCACGGTCGAGAAGCGGATAAATGTAGGCGTTTTTTTGCCCACGGAATTAAACAGCTTTGCTGTCGTGTACTTGGCGATCTCCGCGCTCGTGCAGACAAAATGCCCGTGTGCCCCCGAGCCCTTGGCGTGCACCACCCGCTCCGGAATGCGCTCCCGGTTGAAATGCGCCATCTTTTCGAACAGCAGAAAATCTTCGAAAACGACCGGCCCGCGTGGCCCCACCGTGAGCGAATTTTGGTTGTCGCCCACCGGCCGGCCTGCGTCGGTTGTCATTATTTTTTTCTCTTCAGCCATGGTTCCTCCTCAGTTCGCTTGCAGCACCGGCCCTCGGGGCAGAATCCTGCACGCTGCATAGACGCTACGCACGCGGCTGCTATACTTCCAATATATAGATCGGATACGAAGGATAGGCATAGCCTATGGAGCTTCATCAACTACGCTACTTCTGCGCCGTCGCCGAGACCGGCTCTTTCAGCCGCGCCGCCGAGCAATCTCACGTGTCGCAGCCCTCCCTTTCGCAGCAGATCATGAAACTCGAGGATGAACTTGGCGCTCGCCTCTTCGACCGGCTCGGCCGCTCCGTGCGCCTTACGGAAACCGGGCAAACATTTCTCCCGCGTGCCCGCGCCGTCCTCCGCGAGCTCGAAGCCGCCCGCGGAGATGTCGCCGAGCAAAAAGACTCCGTGGCAGGTTCCGTAACCATCGGCGTGATCCCGACCGTCGCGCCCTACTTTCTTCCCCAGCGCCTCACGCGTTTTTCGCGAAAATACCCGCAAGTCCAGCTCACTGTGGTCGAAGAAATCACCCCCGCCCTACTCGAACTCTTACGCGCCAGCAAAGTCGATCTCGCGGTCCTCGCTCTCCCTATTCGCGGCCACGAATTCGAATCGTTCCCTTTGCTCACAGAGCCGCTCTTTGCCGCTCTGCCTCGAGGCCACAAATTTGCCAAGCGCCGCGCGCTCTCTCTCAAAGACCTGCGCTCTCAGCCATTCTTGCTGCTTCGCGATGGCCACTGCTTCCGCGATACCGCCGTCGCGGCATGCGACCGCGTGCGCTTGCATCCGCAAATTATTTTTGAGAGCGGCCAGTTTAGCAGCCTCCTCAGCATGGTGGGGGCAGGCATGGGCGTTTCCATCGTTCCTGAAATGGCTATCGAGAAAAAATCACGTTGCCGCTTTGTGCGTCTGGACGATCCCGCCGCAGAACGCACCATCGGCGCCGTCATACTTCGCGGACGCTCTCTATCCCGCGCGCATCACGCGTTTCTCTCTCACTTGCGCGCCTCCACCGCTCCGCACCGTTCCTAAGGCGCACTTCGGCCGTTCCTCCGGCCGGTGCTCGTCCTGCAGTGGCAGAGTGATCTATTTCCAAGCGCCAGGCGGCGCTGCATTTATCTTTTGTGAGTTTTGTGCCGTACTATCGCTTTTCCACGGAAATCGTCATGTCGTGAAAATTCAGCGTCAACGCCGCTTTATAAAACAATTCCAGCCCCACGGTCGCGTCGAACAGACCATCCGGCTCGTGCACGTCCGGAGTAGGGAAGTAGACCAGCGGCGCAGGGCCGCTCAAGGTCAATCCGCGAAACGTTTCCTTTTCCGCCGGAGCTTCTTTCATCTTTGCTCCTCCATCCGTGAAAGGGAAATCCCTCGATTTGGTGGTCTTGGCCCCGGTTGTGAGCTGTAATTTATCAATCGAGGCCGTATAGACCAGCATCGTCCCGGTATACATGGTGTCGATCTGCGCCGAAAGTTTCTTTCCATTTATTTCGAACCCGTCGGCCACTACAATCGGCGGCCCTTCTTTCCCGAATTTAATCAGAGAAATCTTGTCGCAGGCTCCGCTGCATTCGGATGGCGCTGTCAACACCTCCGAAATCCTCACCTTGCGCGCCACGAAATCGATTTGCAGGATGCGATCCTTAAAAGCTGTGTACGCCAGGGTGCCGTCCACATGCGGCACTTGTTTTTGCGAGATCATGTCCGAGAGGACCATCGCCAATGTCTTCACATTCGTAAGCTTGACGCTCCCAACGCTTATCGAAGGAATTACCGTCTGGAACATACCCGGAGGGGCTCCTGCCGGCAACGGCGCCGTCGACTTCAGGCCAGCTGCTTCCGCATACACCGTATCCAGAACGGAGTCGGCGTTTCCTGTATCCAGTGCCATTTTCAAGTTTGGCCCCGTCCCTATCCGCGCTTCAATGCAGGGCATGCCGTCGCAATCCAGCAACGGCACTTCGGTGGCAAATTTCCTGCCTCCCGCGCTCTGTGCGTGCGCTAGTGTCAGGGACAATGTTGTAAGGAGAGCGAAACAAAAAATGGGCAACAATATTCGGCGCCTGGGCATGAGCGGTCCTCGCGGGCAAGAATCTGGATTTGTGGTCATTAAAATTCCGGTAGTTTGCATGGGCAGTTGTTAGCTTACAAGAAAACGGCCAGAGAACGAGTTAGGAAGAATTTTGGTGGAGCCGATGGGATTCGAACCCACGACCTCCTCGATGCCATCGAGGCGCGCTCCCAACTGCGCCACGGCCCCACCGGGGAATACTTCAAAAGTTTATCACACCCCGCCGGGAACCTGGCGGCCTCTTGTGCATCACACACTTCGAGAGCCGGATTCCGCAAGCGTCTGGACGTGAAGCAACCCCGGCGCTATCCTGATGCTCTTAACTCCAAGGCTTCTGCAGACATTGAAAGGAACTGGGAAGGGATGCAAGTCAACCTCGAAACACAAATGAAGAGAGCCATCAAACTGTCGGCGCTGGCTGGAGCCGCATTTTTGGCCGCGCTTCTGTCGCTGCCGCTTGCCGCGCAGCAGACCGGCCCATTGCCGCCGCCTCCGGCCTACTCTGCTCCGACTCCCACCCCGGCGCCACAACCGGGTTACTCACCCGCGCCCACCTCCGCGCCTCACCAGACGACCACCGAATCGCCGCTTTCCACCGATCCTCCTAAATTTCCTCCCGATCAAATTATTCAAAAATTCGCCGCGCGCGAACTCGAGTTTAAGAAAGAGCGGGACAATTACACTTACACGCAAACCGTCGTCGTGCAGACGATCGACGACTACTCCGGCCAGCCCGACGGCGAATATCGGCTGGTCACCGACATCGTGTTTAATCCTCAGGGCAAGCGCAGTGAACATGACACTTTTGCTCCGGCGTCGTCGCTTCAGCGGATTATGCTGGATGAGCAGGACAAGGAAGACCTCGAGCGCGTCCAGCCGTTTGTGCTCACAACCGATGAATTGCCAAAGTATGACGTCAAGTACGTAGGCCAGCAACAACTCGACGAGCTCAGTACCTATGTATTCGATGTCGCACCGAAAAAAATCGAGAAAAACCAGCGTTACTTCCAAGGCCGCATTTGGGTCGAGCAGCAGGATATGGGAATCGTTAAAACGGACGGGAAAGCTGTACCCGATATCCGGAAGAGAGGCTCGGAACATCTTTATCCGCGTTTCGAGACTTTCCGTGAAAATATCGAAGGGAAATACTGGTTTCCGACCTACACGCACGCGGACGATACTCTGCAATTCAGCGGCGGCGGAATTCACATGCGCATGACCGTCCGCTACGAGAACTACAAGCGGTTCGGTTCGACGATCAAGATCGGCCCGGCCACCGAAGCCCCCAAGGAAAAGCCGTAGCCCCTTTCTGCAAATAGGGTCCTGAAAATGGGGTGACGAAAGCCCCTCGCGTGGTGTTTACTTACGGGGAGGTATCGTTGTTTGCCCCCAATCCGCATACTTGCGAAGCGCATCCTCATCGCGCTCGTCGTGATAGTTGCCATTGTTTACGCCTGCGACTTCACGTCCGTTCGTGTGCGCATGATGCATGCGAAGCCCAACGACCCATTTGAGACAGTCACGACGTTGCGCATCCTCGCCATAGGTGAAAAAGGCGGCAAGACCGAATATGACGTTGATCCAGTCCAGCCTCAGCAAACCGGCGTATGCGTCCACGCGTTGTTTCCGCACAATGGCGATCTTCCGTGCTGGTTTCTCAAGAAAAAATTCGCGCAGCCCATTCCCATGGTCATTTTTCCATTTGCAAAAAGTGGAAGTTGAGTGGCAATTCTGGATGCGCTGCGTGCTCTTTCAGGTTCTGCTAGTTGTGGCTTGCGGTTGCTCGCGCTTCAAAAAGCTGTCGTGCGGCTTGGCAGTCTCTGCGGATTGAAATAACATAGTTCTCAGTTTCACATTGATTTTTTCTCATTGTCTTTCGGCCGAGCCTTCGTCACAAGCCGGTTTTGTCGTACGGACTCGTACGAAGTGGGGAGCGATGCGCACAGGTCATAGAATTTTTCTCGCGGTGTCCATGTTTGCCGCCGTTGCCATGTTCTGGATGGCCCGTTCGACAATGGCGCACGCCATACTTCTGGAATCCAGTCCCTCGCTCAACAGCACCGTCGCCGGACCGGGTATCCCCATCAAGCTCCGCTTCAACGTGCGCATCGACGCGACCCGTTCTCGCCTTACTTTGCTCAAGCCCGACGGTTCCACTGAGTCGCTAGCTATCATCAAAGACGCTCCCGCCGACACGCTGGCATCGCACGCCCAAGGCTTAAATCCCGGCGAATACCGCCTCCGCTGGCAAGTCCTGGCTTCCGACGGCCACATTACCCGCGGCGAAATCCCCTTCCAAGTCACGCGGCCCTGACGCTCACCCATGGCCCGGCTCCTACAAATCTTCGGCTTCCTCTCGGTCTTGTTCCGCGGCGGCACGCTAACCTTTGGTTCTCTGACCATCGGTGGCATCGTCTTTCTGAATTTCGTGGCGCGAAGCGCAAGCTCCCCATCCGAAGCAGTCAACAGCGCTTGCCTTCGCTGGATTCGCCGCTCCGCTCTGGCGCTGGCCGTCATGCAGTTGGCTTATGTCCTGGCGAGCTCATTGATCCTCATGCAGTCCGCGGACATGACCGTCGGAGACGTCAGCGGTGCGAATTTCGTCCTCGCCGGGGTTCTCGCCATCGCTTCGGCGCTGACCATCGCCGCTCTCGCTGGCGCGCATGGTCTAAGAAATTACGCGGTACTGCTCCTTCCAGCCGCGCTAATCCTTCTCTCCTCGGTGATGACCAGCCACGCCATGGCTCGTCTCGATTACCGTTTTCCTCTCGCCGCAGTCACAGCGCTCCACCAAGGCGCTACGGCCACCTGGCTCGGCGGGCTCTTCTATCTTCTGATCGCCATCCCACGCTCTCCGGATAACCAGTTCGCGCGCAAACTCATTTCTCGTTTTTCAAAACTTGCACTGATCAGCGTTGCGGTTCTCGCCGCTGCAGGATTCACGCTGGGACTTGCGTACGTTGGCTCGCTCCCCGCTGTGTACGGCACTTCCTACGGCATCATGGTCGCCACAAAAGTCATACTCTTCGGCACGCTTTTGCTTCTCGGCGCACTAAATTTTCAAATTGCTCGCTCACCGTCCGGTGGAGCGGTCATCGCCAGCCTGAAGAGCTTCGGCGAAGCCGAACTCGGCATCGGCATCACCATCATTCTCACCGCCGCTTCGCTCACCTCGCTTCCTCCAGCCATCGATCTAAAAGCCGACCGCGTCTCGCGCCAGGAAATTGTCGCTCGGCTTGCGCCGCAAATCCCGCGCCTCGCAAGCCCGTCCGTTCAGGATCTCCCCGAAGACGTCTACGCTGCCGAAGTGAAAGCCTTCGACGCGGGCACACTCTCCTCCGCGTCCTTCGTCCCTGGTCAGGCCGGTACGCGCCCCAACACCACCGCGGAAAAATCCTGGTCGGAGTACAACCATCACTGGGCGGGCCTGATCGTTCTGGCTATCGGACTCCTTGCTTTTCTCGCCCAAACAAAACACTTCCCGTGGGCTCGAAACTGGCCGCTCCTCTTTCTCGGCCTATCGCTGTTCTTATTCTTGAGAAGCGATCCCGAGACGTGGCCGCTCGGCCCCAACGGATTTTGGGTGACTCTGCAGGACCCAGAAGTCCTTCTTCACCGAATTTTTTCGCTGCTGGTCATTGGACTGGCCATCTTTGAATGGCGCGTGCAAACCGGCCGCGTCGCCACTGAACGCGCCCGGCTGGTTTTTCCCGCGCTAGTCGCCGCAGCGAGCGCTCTGCTTCTCACGCACTCCCACAGCCTGGGCAACATAAAAGAAGAAGTCCTTGCCGAACTCAGCCACGCGCCTCTCGCGATTTTAGGAGTGGTTGCCGGCTGGTCCCGCTGGCTCGAGCTGCGCCTGCCTTCAGAAAATAAAGTGCGCGACAGAATGGCGTGGCTCTGGCCCACCTGCCTGGTTCTAATCGGTCTTCTATTGCTGAATTACCGCGAAATGTAACCAATATGGAGTGCGGCAGCTCTGCTGCCGCTTTTCCCAATGACGCACGACTCCCTATCTAGCGAGGGCGAATCAGTCTAAAACTCCCACGGCGAAATACGTCCAAGCTCTTCCTCCAATTTTTCAACGCGCCGCTTCCGCCCGAAACTCGCCTTCCCACCGCGCCACCACCACGCACGCCAAACAATTGCCAAGCACATTCACAGCAGTCCGACCCATATCCATCAACTGATCGATCCCAAACAACAAAAACAAAGGCTCCGTCGGCAAGTGAAACGACGACGCCGCAGCCAGGACTATCACCAGCGATGCTCGCGCCACGCCCGCCGTCCCCTTACTGCTGATCAGCAAAGTCAGCATCATCACCGTCTGTTGACCAATCGTCAGGTGAATCCCCGCCGCCTGCGCCACAAAAATCAGCGCCAGCGCCTGATACAAACTCGATCCGCCAAGATTGAAGCTGTAGCCGGTTGGCAGCACAAACGCCACTGTCTCCCGCGGCACTCCAAACGCTTCCATCTCCTCCATCGCGCGCGGCAAAGCCGCCTCCGAACTCGCCGTCGCAAACGCAATCGTCACCGGCTCGGTCACCGCTCGCAAGAATGCCTTCAACGGCGTCTTCACCAGCAAAGCAATCGGCAATAAAACGCCCACAATAAAAACGATCAACGCCACATACATCGTCGCCAGCAATTTCAAAAGCGGCAAAAGCACTCCCAACCCCAAATGGCCCACGGTATACGCAATCGCCCCAAACACGCCGATCGGCGCCGCGTACATCACCAGATTCGTAAACTTGAACATCGTCTCCGATAGGCTCTCTGCAAACGCCAGCATCGGCCGCCGCTTCGGCTCCGGCACTAGCGCCAGCGCCATCGCAAACAAAATGCTGAAGACCACCACCTGCAAAACCTGGCCTTCAGCCACGGACTTCGCAATGTTCTCCGGAAAAATATCGGTAATCAGTTGCGCCGCGCTATGCGGCACGGCATTCAATGGCGCGCTCCCTGTGGCCGCGAACGCGTAAGCGTGCACTCCTTCGCCGGCCTTGCTGATATTGATGGCCGCAAATCCAATCACCAGCGTAATCACGGAGACAATCTCAAAATAAACGAGCGACTTGATCCCCAGCCGCCCCACTTTCTTCAAATCCGCGTGCCCCGCAATCCCCACCACCAGCGTGCCAAACAAAAGCGGCGCAATAATCACCTTGATCAATCGCAGAAAAATCGTGCCTAAAAACTGCACCTTCTCCGCCGCCGACGGCCAGTCGTGCCCCAGCTCCGCCCCCGCCGCCAACCCCACCAAAATCCAAGCCGTCAGCGACCGCTTCATCCCCGCATACCCAGCAAGCAAAGCAATCGCCACCCACCGCAAAATCACCGGCACCGGTCCCGGAAGAGACACGACGCCCCAGCCATCCAGCAGCGACACGGCAATCGCCACCGTCGAAGCGACAATCAGAGCCCATAAAAGTTTGTTTTTCATCTGTTTTTCATCGGCCCCAACGCAAGTTTCTCATTGGCCGCGAACGGTATTCTGTATACGCCACGCTGTCAATCCCCATCCGCCGATCGTTGGTCGTTCCGTTTCCGCCCCGCCCAATATTTCGAAAAGCCAATGTGGAGTGCGGCAGCTCTTCTGCCGCTTTCCTCAGCCACTGCTGCGGTTCCAAATTTTTGGCGAAGCTCAGTAGATTGATGCCCCAAGCCGCGTCCCACGCGCGCCACCCAAATAGCCGCCAACCCAGGCAACCCGCCCGCCCATCTTTGATTCTGAGTGCCATAACGGCTGTCTCTTGCAGTTTGTAGCAAGCGGGCTTCGGGCCAGGGGAATTGTGCGACCGGTGCGTCGCCACCCTTAGAACTCTTTGCGTGCGAGGTGTCCTTATGCGTCGTGTGTGCTGGACGATTCTTCCTGTTCTTCTTTGCTTCGGACTTTATCCTCAATCCCCGCCGCCGCGCAGGATCCATCGCCAGCTCAGGACCAGCCGCCGCGCCCAAACCGCAAACCGCGAAAGACCGCAAACAACAAGCCCGCAAACTTGCCAAAGAAAGCGCTCCGTACACCACATGGATCAACGAAGAAGTGCTCTACATCATCACCAAGGAAGAGCGCGACGCATTCCTGCGCCTCACCACTAACGAAGAGCGCGAACAATACATCGAGGATTTCTGGCGCCGCCGCAATCCCGATCCTGATTCTCCCGAAAACGCTTACCGCGAAGAACACTACCGCCGCATCGCCTACGCCAATGAACGCTTCTCCTCAGGTATCCCCGGCTGGAAAACCGATCGCGGCCACATCTATATCCTCTGGGGCCCGCCCGATGAAATCGATTCCCACCCCGCGGGCGGCACCTACGATCGCCCAGCCCAGCAGGGCGGCGGAACGACCACCACGTACCCCTGGGAACTCTGGCGCTATCGCCACCTCGAAGACATCGGCGACAACATCGAAATCGAATTCGTCGATACCACCGGCTCCGGCGAGTATCACATCACCATGGACCCCGGCGAAAAGGACGCGCTAGCGAAAGTCCCCGGCGCCGGCCTAAGCACTGGCGAGCAACTCGGCATATACTCCAAAGCGCAACGCTTCAGCAACACCAATGGCACCACGCTACCGGTGCCCATGGGTGGCCTCTCCGCCGGCATGGATGAGTTCGAAAATCTCGATCGCTATATCAAAGTCCAGCGCCCGCCCGAACATTTCAAAGACCTCACCGAAATGGTAGATGTGCGCATTCTCCGCAATCAAATTCACATGGACTATCGCTTTGACTTTCTCCGCGTCACCCACGATTCCGTCCTGGTTCCCATCACTCTGCAAGTAGCCAATCGCGATCTCAGCTACAAAGCCAAAGACGGCGTGCAGTCTGCTGTCCTGAATCTCTACGGCCGCATCACCACGCTCAGCGGCCGCGTCGTCCAAACTTTCGAAAATGTCGTCACCTGCGATTTCCCCGACTCTCTCTTCCAGACTTCCGTAAACCTTTCCTCCATCTACCAGAAGTCCGTCCCGCTGCGCTCCGGTCTCTATCGCCTCGACGTCGTCATCAAAGACGCGCAAAGCGGCAACGTAGGCGTGATCGACGCCGCCCTCCGTGTCCCGCTCTATGAGGAAGAATCCCTCGACGCCAGCTCTCTGATCCTCGCCGACCAAATCCGTCCTGTCCCCGCCAAGCAAGTCGGTCAAGGCTCCTTCGTCCTGGACTCCTACAAAGTCCGCCCCCGCATCAACCCCGAATTTTCCTCCACCGACAAAATGGGCATCTTCCTCCAGCTTTACAATTTGAAACTCGACGCCGAGTCCCACAAAACAAAAGTCTCTGTCGCCTATCGCATTCTTAAAGTTCATGAGCAGGTCTGGAAGCAAGACGAATCCTCTGAACAGCTCAACCAATCCCGCGAACAAATAACCATCGAGCGCAACCTTCCTCTCTCCTCCCTAGAGCCAGGCCACTACACCCTGGAAATCTACGTCCTCGACCTCCTAACCAACAAAACCGTAACCCGCACCGCCGACTTCACGGTCAAGCCCGTGCCCACTTCCAAACCGACCACCTAAGCGACGAGGCCGTAGCGCCAGCATCCTTGCTGGCGTTTTTGCCGGATGCCGCAGATACGTTTATTGAACCTGGATCTGGGGTTTTCGTTGTTCGGTTGGTAGCGCGATGCCGCACACGCCGGTTTCGTGTGTGCGGGTGTCAGACTCATATCGGCTAACTACAAATCACGTGTCAGGGTCTCGGTTGCAAGCGAGGCTGCGGAGTAGACTTATTAGTGGCAAGCGTCCCGTTTTTACAAGGCGCACCGGCAGTGCGGAAACGAACCACACCCGGCATATCGGCACAGAACTCCCGCTGACCCACGGTTCTTACCTCGAAAGGTGATCCTTGGGACGCGTAACCAACAGAGGTTGGCTTTCCGCCGCCGATATTCTTCAACGTCTCGCTGCTACCGGAATCGGCAGGAGTGTATCCATGGCCCAAAGCAATAGGCGAAGCCGGGAACCCGCGATTCCAACTCGTATAGGGCGTCGGATTTGCGATCATTACGAGGATCAGAAAGATCGCACCAACACTCAGTATCTCAATGAACGAGAAACTTCCTCGTTCCTTACTTTCAATTTTGTCGGTCATCTTCCGTCCGTTCAGGATGCGCACAAAACAGCAATCGGGGGCCATTTTTGCAAAGGAGAGGTGGTTGATGGACCCGGTGATGTTGTTTCGATATTGCCATTCGAGGGGCGGTCGTGCGATGAGGACAAGGACGAGTCGTGCTTGCTAGAAAACTGACCGGAGGGACAGGTATACGTGCCGGATGCGAAAGATAACCAAACTCTAGAGTCGCGCTCTTGCGTAGCGCCAGCATCCCTGCTGGCGGTTTTTCATTTTGTCCCGAACGCAATGCCCGGTATCTGCGATTTGCTCCATTTCCTCGCAAAAAGGAAAAGGCCCCTGACAAAAGGCACGGCACCGCTCGGCCGGTTTCGCATGTGCGGCTTTAAACCTCACTGAAACCATGATGGGAACGGCAACGCCAACCGCTGCGGAATTTTGTGCCGCATTATGCTGAGGCCGGGTTATCGTAGACGGACTTGCACTTCTCTTCGAAGGAGGATGAGATGTTTTTTCCACGACGCCAACTATTGCAAACCCTGTCCTTCGCTTTCGGGTCTAGCTTCCTCTTAAGCGGGAGCCAACTCGGCCTAACGGATCAGGCGGCCCCGCAGGCCCCCGCAAATCCAAAGCTCCCACCCCCTGCTTCTCACGATGGAATCGCCCCAGCGACAGAAATGGAAAAAGTGACGGGAATCGGAGGATTCTTCTTCCGAGCCAAAGATCCGAAAGGGCTGGCGCTTTGGTATCAGCAACACCTCGGTATTTCGCTCGTACCGAAGATCGAGGGGGAATCCCCTTGGCAGCAAGAGGCCGGACCCACAGCTTTCACTCCATTCAAGGAGACGAGCGGCTATTTCGGGGATATGACCAAAGTCTGGATGCTGAATTTTCGAGTCCGAGATCTCGACAAAATGGTGGCCCAGCTACAAGCCGCTGGAATCGAGGTCAAGCTGGACCCACAGTCTTATCCCTACGGCCGGTTCGCCCGCATTCATGACCCCGAGGGGAATCCGATCGAATTATGGCAACCTGCAAAGCCAGACACTCCGCACTAGCTGGCTGGAAAGTACTCCTCCGGCTGGGATGCAAATTCACTGAGTCTTAATGAGGTGCGAGAATCCGGCCTCTTTGAGATCTTTATTCAGCTGGACCAGCGAACTAAATTTGATGGCTTCAATTCCCAATGTGCGCGCCACGCTAACGTTGGAAAAGCGATCGTCAATGAACAGGACGCCGGATGGCTCCACTCCGAGCTTCTCCAACGTATAGCGAAAGATGGCCGGGTCTGGCTTGATGAGGTGCACTTCGGAAGAGAATACGCACACGTCAAACAATCGCAGCCAGGGGCGGTTCTTTCGAAGATGAGCCACAAACCGTGGATGCGAATTTGCGAGCAGAGCGGTCTTGTAACCATTCGTTTGCAGCGACTGCACCCATTCCAATAAGCGCTCTTCGACCGTATCCCACATGTCGATATCCACGTCCTGCAACCGCTCAATCGTAAACGCATCCACTTTGCTTCCCGCGTCTCGCGCGAGAGACTTCCAGTAAGCGGCCGGGGTGAGTTCACCCTTATCCAACGGCCCCCGATTTTGTTCGTAGAGCCGCCAAAAGGTAGGGCGATCAACTCTAAATGCGGTTGCCATCCGCTCGACATGTTCTTCTCGTGGCGGCCGGCAGAGTACGAGGTCGTAATCAAGTATCACCGCTCGTATGCCTGCGCTTTTCTTCGGGTCGCTTTGTTCTTGCTCGTTCATTTGCACCTGGAGAGGCCGCTCCGGTACTGGATAAGACCTAGTATCACCGAGCAGGTCCCATCAGCAATAAATCTCTGCGGCCGAATGCGACCTTTTAGTTACAAATCCCATTGGCATTCTCTTCGCGCGCCCTTTGAAAAAATGCGCGAGTCGCGTAGCTCAGCTGGGTCCTCTGGCATTCGCCGGAGTGGGAATCGGACGCGTGACTGTTGGCTGCTGATGACGCGGTGTCAATCAATCGATACTGCGGGGTAATCTTCGACATACTTTTCGCCTTCGCAGCCGTAATACGTGCACGTGCGCGCCGCGAAATCGACGTCATAGCGCACGACCCCAGCGCGCCAGGTGGCCAGCAGAAACTCAGGAAAGGTGCTCTTCCCAGCTTGGTCGGTTCGCAGCGCAACGACAAGCGCTTCTTGGTCGAACCGTGGCACATCTGCCGTGCCGGATAGCAACGGGGCACCCTGGACTACCACAGGCCCGTCCTGCGTTAGATAGATGCTTTGGCATGCGGGCAAAAACCAGTGATTGCGCGTCACACCCGCGCGTCGAAGAGTCTCAGCCAGATAGGGGAAGCCGCCAACCTTCGGCCGGCCAGCCATCGCGCGCCGTTGTGCCGCTTGAAGATTTTCGATCGCTGTGCTCACCGCAGTGCTCCTTTACTAGAGCTCTTGGAAGAATTCTACTATGTCGTTTATCTAAACCTCTTCAACTGAGCCACGCGCGCGCCGCCGGTAGCGCCCGCATCCCTGCTGGCGTTCTTGCTTTCCGTCTCTCGGCAACGCTCTGTATCCTCGACCTGCTCCAGCGATCCTCCACTCGTTGCAGCCTACCTCAGGGCCGCATAGAGAGCTTGTTTCCAGCGGACATTGTCAATGGTCCAGAAAACTTTCGCTTTGTGTCCTCCCGCGATAGCCGAGGCCCACACCTCGCGGTTGCGTTCGTTGTGCGCGACGTTTAGCCGGTCCACCACAGTCATGCCGCGCGTAAGTTCGCTCCCTGTTTCGACGTCCACAAAATGCTCCGACTGCAAAGTGACGATCGACGGATCCAGCGCGACGGCCATAGCAACAGGGTCAGGCAAAGATATCCCGTGCTCGCCGGACTGTTCGAGAAAAGCCTCTTGCGCTCGGCTGTTGCACTCGATGGCGAATTTCGCGACAGCTGTGCCAAAACCTAGAACCTCCTGAATGTTGGATGGATTCAGCACCGCTTCGCCGCGGCACAGGTGCCAGCCAACAAGCTCAACCGGAAGTCCACTTCTCAGTACGATGCGCGCCGCTTCCGGATCGCACCAGATATTGTATTCGGCGGCGGGAGTCACGTTGCCCTCGCAGCATGGTGCCCCGCCCATCACCACACAGCGGCTCACTTTCGCGGCGATCCCCGGCTTCTTTTGCAAAGCAATCGCCACATTCGTAAGCGGCCCAAGCGTGACCATCACCAGCCCCGGGTGAGATTCAATCGTGTCGATGATGGCAGCAGGAGCGCTTTGTCTTTCCGGAGCGCGGCGCGGCGCCGGATAGCCGTGATCGCCCAGCCCGTCGCGTCCGTGAAACCAGTCCGCGCTTATATGCGTGCGCTTCAGAGGTTGTTGCGCGCCCGTAAACACCGGCACCATAGAATCGCAAAGCTCCGCCGTGTAGAGCGCATTGCGGCTGGCTTGATGGACATCCACGTTCCCCGCAACGGTCGTGATGCCCACAACCTCAACTTCGGGAGAGCGCAGCGCCATGATCAACGCGACGGCATCATCCGAAGCTGTATCGGTATCAATCAGAAAGGGAAGTTTCACGCGACGCAGCATACCAAATTGCCCCGCGCAACTCGGCACAAAAATCCGTACGATCGCCGCAAGCGGGTAGGAAAAAATTGACCCGACTTGCACCCAGGATGTTCCGTCTACCCGATATTCGTTTTTCGTAATACGATTGGCTTGTCATGGCCTTTGAACACTCAGTCGGCCCGCGACGCAGCGTCCGCTCCGCTACATTCCGCTTGCGCTATTATTCGCCCAATTCGAGGTGCATCCGTGTCGCACTCCACCAGACGTGAATTCCTGAAGACCGGTCTTGCCGCCGGCGGCCTTGCCATCGTCGGAAGCCTCCCGCTGCGCGCCGCGCGCCAGACAGCAACAGATTGGGTAACGCTGGGAAAATCAGGAGTAAAAGTAACGCGGCTCGCGTTTGGCACCGGCAGCTTCAGCGGCCAGGTTCAGCGCGATTTGGGCCAGGACGGCTTCACGAGGCTGGTCCGCTATGCCTACGACCACGGCATACGCTTCTTCGAGACGGCCGAATCCTACACTGACATGCACAGGATGCTCGGCGTGGCTCTCAAGGGCCTCCCGCGCGACAGCTATCGCATCATGTCCAAGGTGACCACCCGGCCAGGCGTCGATCCCCAGGAAAAATTCGACGAGTTGCGCAAACTTGCGAATACCGAATACTTCGACATCATGCTGTTGCACTGGCAGCACACCGCGACATGGCCGGCGGACTCCGTCAAGTGGCAAGATGGAATTCTCGAGGCTCAAGCGAGGAAGGCTATCGTAACTCGCGGCGCGTCCGTTCACGGCCTTCCCGCGTTGCGCCAGGTTCCGTCAGACAAATGGCTCGACGTCGCTATGATCCGCATGAATCACAAGGGCGTCCGAATGGACGCCGAGGATTACAACACCGACGGACTGGGCAACGTCCCCGAAGTGGTCACCCACGTCCAGCAATCCCGCAAATCAGGCATGGGTGTCATCAGCATGAAGCTTGTTGGTGAGGGTACGTTCAACAGGGAAGATCGCCAGGCAGCCATGCGCTTCGCCTTCAAAAACGCCGGCGTCGATAGCGTCACTGTCGGCTACAAAAACACCGCCGAGATCGACGAAGCCATCGAGAATCTCAATCTCGCCCTCGCCTAGTAGCCAGTGACAGCCTGGTGACTTTGCTAACCGAGGTCAAGCGCCGCACCAGCGGTTTATGCGCGCGCAGATTCAAATCGTAGCGCCAGCATCCCTGCTGGCGTTTTTTCTTTCGTGAAGTCACCAGCCATCGGAGAAGTGCCGACTGACTTCCGAATCCTTTCCTGACCACTCCGTTAAGGGCGAGCAACTAGCAGAGCGTATCCTTGCAGCCACGAAGCCCCGGTGTACGAAAATCTTTCCGCGAAGTTGATTGGATATTTTCGCGCCGCAAAGCATCACTCTTGATAGAATCTGGCTCCGTGCTAGCTCACCTTTATTTTTCAATGAATTGGGAAGCGTGGACCGCGGTTGGGACCGTCTCGCTTGCGGTGATCGCTGGCGTCTCTGCACTTTACGCCAGACAACAACTGAAAGATTTCCGTAGAGAATCGAGAATCGCACACCTTATTTCGCTGGTGGACCAGTTCGAGCGCGAGCCTATGGCGGGCACCCGCCGAACGCTGGGTGCGAAGCGAGCCCCGGGTGGTGTCCTGGCCCCACTCGATTTGAACAATCCGCCACCAGAACTCCACGACGTAATGAATTTCTTCGAACACATGGGTTATCTGCTGGAAGGTGGGTATCTCAACACTGAGGACGTTTCGGTCGAATTCCATTACTGGATTCTCCACGTGTGGGCTGACGCCAGAAAGCTCATCAAGAGAGAGCAGGCCGAGAATGCAATTTACTACGAGTTCTTCGAGAAGATGGTGAATCGCCTGCTTGAGTACGACCGTCCGCGAACAGGTGCGCTTCAGTTGCCCACCGATACAGAAATCGAAGATATCTACGTCGAAGAATCGCACCTGCCGATCGGCAGTCCGATGCCTCGCGCGAAGAGGTCAAGGCGTCGCTCCAGCAGCTAGGTATTTCAAATAGCATTTCCTGGTTCGTCAACCCGCCTCGGAATCTATCGCGGGGCAAGAGGGGCAGCGCGTTTTTCTTTGTAGTTAATTCGCGAGCGCTTCGCGATTTTCCTTGGCCCAGTCACTATCTGGCGGCACTGCCTTCATGGGGGGCCCGCCAGCGGTACCGCAAGCGCAGGGCCCCTTAGTTTTGGCCTCGGTCATGCAAGAACAGGACTTTGTTTTCAGACAAGCACAGACGTAAACAACTTTCTCCTTCGCCGGTTTCGCGCTCGTAGTCGCGCTCTGAGAGGACCCGCTGCTCAGGATGGATGCAAGCGATACAACGGCAATCACCACGATGGTCGGTATAATTCTGGATCGAGTTTTCTCTGTCATGGTTCGTTCTTGCCGTGGCGACGTCGGATTCAAACTCACTGGAATCGCTAACCGAGATCCGCCCACGACTTAACCCTCTAAGCGGAACAATACGATTTAAAAATAATTGCGGGCAATATCCACTTCGCACGATTTACATATAGCCAGCCACTGCCATGGACGAGGGTAGGACATGCTGCCATTTCCGCGTTGGGCCGAACTCGTCACCCCTACGCCATCGGCGCCTGGCAAAATGCCTGCTAGACGGCCGCGCGTTCGTCGGCCTGAGCTTGCGCCACGTCCATCAATGCCTTCTCGAGTTGATCCTGCAAGCGTCCGCGGGCGGCGATAATCCGGCGGCGGAGGTCGTTCAGTTCGGACGGGCCTTTGGACAAAAGAGCTTCGATCTCACCTCGCCGCTTGGCAATGTCACGGTCCACGCCTTGCATGTCGGCCGGGTCCACGCCCCGGCTAGGGTCGAACTTAAATTTGTTCACCAAAGACTGCCGCCAGATGATGAGCTGTATGACCAGGATCTGCCCGAAGCCCGGAACCGCCTCGAGGGCTGGCCGCGTGATGTCCGCGGCATCCTCGATTCCGTAAGCAGAAAGCATCGCTTTTCGCCCCTCTTTGATATGAGGAATATTTGCCGAAGCGATGTCGAATTGTTCCAAGTAGCGTCGCAGCTGGATTTCATACAAGGCGCGTTGGAGCTCGCGCACCTTTTGCTTCCGTCGTTCGGGCAGTCTTCGATACTCCTCGGTGAGAGTTCTTAATTCGTCCAGCTTTCCGTTGAACTCTTCGCCAGTAGCCTCGAGCTTCCAGGAGAATTGAAGTTTGTGGAGGCGCCTTTCGGCGTCTCTCGCGGCTTCTCCGAACTTCGTCTCGACATTACCATCGAGGATCTTTTTCAATAAAAGGAAACCCAGTCCAAAGAAGTACATGTACTCGAATCCATTGTCAGAGAACGCCACCAATCCAAGAACGACAAGTACGCCCAGGATTACAGCGGCGGTCTTGTAGTGCTTTCTCCGCGCGGCGGCCTTTGCGCGCGGGGAAGCCTCAACGGCGGACATATAGCTGAGGATCGAAGGTACATTCCCCGCGCCGGGATTCGGAACGGCGAGTATGCGGGCCCAGATCACTTCGACGCCAAACCCGCTGGTCGTATCCACGATGGTGTAGTCGACAAATAAGAGAACTCCCGATGATTCGATCGAGCACCACGGGCAAGAAGAGAGGGCGTTGAAAAAGAGGTGCGCCTTGTTGTTGGAGCAGACGATCAGCCGGCTCGCCAGTGCAGTCAATTCTGTAATCCACTGTTTGGCGTCAGGTCTCCCGCCCCCAGGACCGTCTGGACCAAACGCGCTGATGAAAAGGTCGCCAATTTCTTGAGGCAAGTGGACGAGTGTGATGCAGGCAGGAGGAGGCAACATTTGGGTCCGCTGCGAGTCCCGGGCAAACGCGAAGCGTTGTTCGGCGATCGCCTTCTCGATAGGCATTTCTCCGCGGCCGAGAAATTTGCCCGCGAACGGGTGCCGTCCCATGAACAGAAGGTGAAAAATGAGGACAGCAAGTCCAAAGTTATCGTGATTTGGCGTTCGTACGACTTCCCTGAATTCCGTATCCTGCAATTCTGGGGGAGTGTACAAAGGGACCCCGACTTCGCAGGGATAGACTTTCCCGTTTGCAGAAATCTGAAAGCTATCGCAATCGACCAGGCTCACAACGGCCGTTTCCGGGGAGACGCGAACGTTGCTCTGGTTGACGTCCCCAATGACGTGGCCACACTCATGCACTGCGGCGAACGCTCTGGCAACGTTTGATGCTGTGTGAATCAAGAATCGCCAGTTGGCTTTCGGGGGAAATTCGCGAGTCCGGCTTTTCGGATTGTAAAGGAGGTGAATGTCCTTGAAGCGGCTGACATTTTTCATCAGAAAGCCGGCCAAGGACCTGTCTCGACCGAGGAACAAAGTTCCGACTGGCCACGCCGAGAGCGCCAGTAAGCGCTCGCTCTGGAGCCTGACCATCTGCGCGAGCTTCTCCGCTTTTTCCGCGCCGGGTGGCTGGTGATAGATTTTTGCGACGAGTTCGGGCTGGCCCTCTACGGTATAAACCGCGGCTTCGCCACCTCGGCCGAGTTCCGCGCCCAAACCGACGCGTCTTCCCTGGTCGTCAAAGAGTACGTTCTGTGGCATTACTTAAACCGCCGGTAGAACCAAACCTGTATCGGAACGACTGGCCAGCACTAGAGTCTTGTCGTCGTCCGTTTTTTCATTCACGCGCGGCGAAGCGAGAAAGGCAGCAAGAGACTCGGAGAGTTCGCGAGAGCAGCCTTCCCCCGCGCTCCGCAGCGGTGCGAACAATCCTTTGAAAAATGGCTCGTGGGCGCTTCGTTGCTGATAGTTCAGCGCGATCGCCTGCAGCCCGTCGGTGAGAAGAGCGGCTTCCACCACACGCCGCTTGACGGATTCAAATTGAAGATGCTCGATGGCATCGCCCTCCGTCACGAAATGAGTGGTATTCGCATACTCACCCCTATCCGGCCAGAAGACGTGTCCGTAAGCATGTTCCTCGGAATCTGCGAGAACGATCACGCCGTCTCCGACTTGCAGGCAGGCGGCACAAGACTCACCAACGATGACTCCCAGGATTGTGCAGGCGAAATCCCGCCGCTCGCGGGAGACCGCCTTGGCTTCCTCTTCTAGAAGATTTTGAATCGCGGTTATCCAGGACCTGACCGTGTCGCTGGTCACTTGTTCGACGGTCTTGCCTGAATCCAAGTGTTCCTTAACGAGGGACAGCAGCGCGCGGCAGGTTGTTGCCGCACCTTCACCGGCGCAAGCAGCGCTTCCGGCTCCATCCGTCACCGCCGCCGCTAGGACCTTTTCTCCAGCAGGCGACGCGTAGATCTGGCAATCATTTGCGTCCTGGCATGCACCGCCCGTTTTTTCGTGGGATGTTCCGATCACGGAGGCGGCAACATAGCGCCAGCCTCCCATGCTCATACGGCAGCCCATCCTTCCGGCGTGGTGGGATTCTGTAGAGGTACCTGCTCGTCCACGTTCGAACGCGAGACAGCGCTCAGTGAGTTCGAAAGCCAGATGAACAGATCTCGGAAGCGAAGCTCCTTCAGCTTTAAGGGTTTGCGAACAGAGATTTCTTCGAGCGTTTCGAAGTTGGCGCCTTCGACTCCCACCGCGAAAAAAGAGAGTGCCTTAGCCTCTTCGCCAGCCCGTACCTTCTTGGCAGCTTCCTTCCACGCGTCCGTCGGCGCACCGTCCGTTACGAGGAATATCCACGGACGATAGTAAGAGATCCCGTTGGACTTGTAGGCTTGCTTCCGCTGATCCAGGATAGCCAAAGCCTGCAGTATCGCGGCGCCCATGGGAGTATCGCCTGTGGTATCAAGGTGGGGAGGTTTAAAAAGATCGGCGGTCTGAAAGTCAGAGTGGACCTGAACCGGGCCGAAAGTGATCAGCGCGACCTCGACGCGTTTCTGCGCGAGCGCGTCGGCCGAAAGTTCATCCTTGAATGCGACCAGCCCCTCGTTGAGCTGCGCCATCGGCTCACCCTTCATCGAGCCTGAAGTGTCCAAAAGCAGGATGCAGGGGCAGCGAGGTTCAGGGTTCTCCGCAAACTCGGCGCCTCCAAAGGGCACTTGATCTAAGCTGTTAGGCAAAGCAGCCTCCACTAGTCCGTTATGTATTACGACTAGTAGTTAACATGGAAGAAATGGGATAGCAAGCGTAGGGGAACCGCGAAGAACCGAATGAGCGTAACTCCCGCGGCCGTTATCTGAAACGGTCACATTGCCAGTCCCCTAACCGCTCGCATCTTCCACCGCAAATCGTCTAAAGTGTTTCTGAAATCCCAAGGCCACGGAAACCACATGAACCGCACTCGCGCATTCCTCGTTGCTCTCTTTTTCGCTTTATCAACCTTTGTTATATCCGGAGCTCCGGCTCTCCCAGCGAAAGCCGTCGTCTACAAAGTCGGCCAAATGAACCGCCAGTTCGCTCCGCCAGAGCCTTACGACTGGCGCGGCGCAAAAACGCACGCTCTCATCACTGATATCTGGTATCCCGCTGATCCAGCTTCGGTGGAGCAGATGCAGTGGATTGGCTCCCTCGAAAACCCATTCGCCAAGGCCGGAAAAGCCGCTCTCAACGCGCCTATCCTGCCAGGCTCCGATAAATTCCCGCTGATTCTGCTCTCCCACGGCATTGGCGGTTCCTCTTCCATGATGGCGTGGCTTGGCTCCGCATTGGCCTCGCATGGCTATATCGCCGCCGCCGTAAATCACCCAGGCAACAATTCTCTCGAAAACTACACAATTCCAGGCGCTGTCTTCTGGGGGCAGCGCGCACATGACATGAGCGCTTTTCTCGATCTCCTCCTCGCCGACCCAACCTTCGGGCCGCGCATCGATCCCAAGCGTGTCGGCGCAGCTGGCTTCTCTCTTGGAGGTCTCACCGTCCTCGAACTCGCCGGCGGCATTGCCGAGTTCTCTCGTTATGAAGACTTTTGCAAATCGCCCAAAGCCGATGGCATGTGCACCGACACGATCGAGTACCCAGGCCTACTGGCCAAGGTCACGGCTCTCGCCAAAACCGATCCTGCCATCCAGGCCGCGTTCGTCGAAAACTCCAAATCCCATCGCGATCCGCGCATCCGCGCCATCTTCGCCATGGCTCCCGCGCTCGGCCCAGCGTTCTCGCCAGACTCGCTTGCAAAAATCTCCATCCCCACGCAAATCGTCGCCGGCTCCGTAGATACCGTCGTCCCCATCGAGACCAGCGCCAAGTTTTTCGCCGCTAAAATTCCAGGCGCGCAAGTTTCCATTCTCCAAGCCGTAGGCCATTACACGTTCCTCGGCACCTGCGCCGAGCTCGGAGACCGCACCCAGCCGCGCATCTGCATTGACCAGGCCGGTATCCTACGCGACGAAATCCACACCCAAACCGCCACCATGGCCGCCAAGTTTTTCGACGCTAATCTAAAATAGGTCTGTAGGGGTGGGGCTTGTTTACCCTGAGCCTCGAAGGGCCCCACCCGGGCACACCCCATCACAATCGAAATCATTTTCGCTGTACAAACTGAATTGTGCTCAACAAGAGACGAACTTCTGTTGGGTAGGAAAGAGTGATCTTAGCTCGACAGCAACGATTTCCTCTTCGGAACGCCCTTCTCGCGGTAAAGGTCGCGGTCCGCCGCGCCCAAAATCTCGTTGGAAGTCTCTCCGTCGTCCGGATACACCGCCATTCCGATACTCACGGAAATCTTTGGTTCTTCGCCATCTTCCGCCAGCCGCTTGGAAATCCTCTGTGCCACCTGCCGCGCCGCATCGGGGTCCGTCTCCGGTAGAATCAGCACAAACTCGTCGCCGCCATACCGCGCCGCCGTATCCATCTCCCGAGAATACAGCCGCAACATGTCCGCCAGCCGGCACAGCGCCCGGCTTCCCACAATATGCCCCAGCGCATCGTTAATCTTCTTCAGCCCGTCCAGATCCAATAGCAAAATCACGAACGGCCGCTCGTTTCTCCCAAATCTCTTGATCTCTGTTTCCAGCGCTTCCACCAACTGCCGGTGATTTGCCAGCCCCGTCAAAGGATCGCTCACCGCCAAATGCCTCACTCGCTCCTCGGCCCGCTTGCGTTCCGTAACTTCTGCCGCCAGTGCCAGCGTTGTGATGGCAATAATGCCCATGAAGGATTGCATCAATAGCAGCGACGTGTTCTGCGATTCCCTGGCAAAGGGTCCATACCCATGCAAGGTTCCCCAAGCTGCAATCACCGAAATCCCGCAAAGCGCCGTCGCTGCCTTCCGGCGCCCGAATCGAAACGCCGCCCAGATAAGAAATGGGATACACAGATACTCAAGCGGATAATTCTTTAGTTCACCGTGGAACGGCTTGCCAAACACGATCCAGCCTGTGGCAAAAAGCCCCAAAAACAAGAAAGCCAGCTCCGTAACTTGCTCGCGAGTCCATCGAACGCGTGGATTCTCCCACCACAGCAGCAGCAGCGGCGTTACGGTCACCGCTCCAACCGCGTCACCCAGCCACCACGTGCTCCACATCGACCCAAACGCAGTCCAATCCGCGAATCCTGCCGCCACAAGCACCCCAACTCCAATTGTGGCGCTGATGGTGGTCGCCGCCATTCCCGCAAGTAACGCAAACTTGAAAATGTCCTGCGCCCGCGCAAATGCTTCCTTACCCTGCGCGAACCGCTGCACCAAAAAGCAAGCCGCCAAACCCTCCAAAGTATTTCCCGCTGCGATCGCAATCGACGTCCCCACCGAGCCCGCCGTCGTCAAATTGACCAGAAACGCCCCTATCAATATCCCCGGCCAAACCCTATATCCAAACACCAGCAACGCCGCGATCGCAATCCCAGTACACGGCCACACCGCCGTCGCGCTTGCGTGCACGTACGCCAGCTGAAGCCCCAGCTTCCCCGCGACGAAATACACGGCAGCCAAACCCGCCACCGCAGCCACATTTTTCTGCGTTTCCGACCGCGTCATTCCGCATTCTCCGCCTCGCCCCATTTCCATCCGGGGGAGGGAATCAAGCATCGCGCGCATACACTGCAAGCGTCCTGTTTTGGACCCGTCTTTTAGCCCGAAACGCCACACTCTACCGATGTAAACTCTTATTTTACTAAAGCTTTCCGCCCAAGAGGTGCCTATCTAATCCGGCTTTTTCAACTTAATCAATCCCCCAATGCTGCCTCTCGCGCCGCCGTTCTTAGCCTGTCCAGCACATCGCCAAGCCCCAAATCCTACCCCGGATTTTCCTCCTCTTCAGGTTTATGTGAAAGCTGCTCTCGCCCGCTCAGCCACGCCCCCAGATAACCGCGCCCCATTCCATGCAGGGTCTGAAACAATATCCCCGCCATTCCTTCCGAACTCGTCCAGGCCACCTGCCCCTTTCCACTGATATCCACGCCGAGCGCCAATTCCAGCGCAAACTCTACCACTGTCCACTGTCTCAGTCCTCTCACTACCCGAACCGCCATACCCCCCTCGCTGAGGTTGATGACTCGCCCGCGTTGTTCCCCTTCTTCGTCTCTCAGCGTCACGGGGATGTTGACGGCGTGACGAAAATACCGCCGCCTCTCACGCAACATGATGTCCTTCGCGATCGTGATGTGCAGTGCCACCCCCTCGCTGCTGAGGGGCGTGCGCAGCACAAAATTCGCTCCCGCATTAAGCGTAGCCGTGGTCTCCCCCGCGCTATGGACGCACGCGAAAATCGCCACCTTGCCGTTCGATGATCCCTTTCGAATCGCCTCGATCAATTCCAGCGTTCCCGAAACCTGCATATCCACAAACACGCCGTCGATCTTCTTCCGCTCCAGATAATCCCGTGCCGCCTCTGCCGTGGGCACCAGACTGAACTTTGCTCCGTATTTTTTCATGCCTCCGGAAACTGCCGTCAGCGTTGCGTAGTCATTAGACACCAGCAGGAATTCGAGCTCGGTCAGCGTGGACATGGTGGCAGTAATTCTCCGCTCGCGTGCGAAGGTCTTCTGAATTGGCCGTGATTAACGCTGGCTCTATCTTTACCTTTGGAAGCAATCCGCTGTCGAGACTCTACCTTTACTTCGCGCTTCAATCCAGCAATCGTTACAGCGTCAATCGTGCAGGCAGTCAATAGCCCCGCGCCAGTTCCTTCCACGCACCGCCTGCGGCAACTTCTCCACGGATTTCGGGTTTAATTGTTTAGGATTTGAGTACAGGCTATCTCACAAATGTTCTTTGGGAGGGCACGGCTTCAGCCGCGCCGAAAATGCTGTAGAAAGTGGACTTTAGCCCCAGAAGAATCGCGGTATTTCCGAAGCTCTGATTTATGAGATGGGTTGTAGAGACGCCCATGAACACGAAGAAAATCCTGGTTGGCGGCATAACTCTTGCGTTTCTCTGCGTGTTTTTCGTCGCCGTGGTCCATCGCGTTAGGGCATCCGTGGCAGGCAGCAAGTCCCTCACGATGGAGTTCGGCGGCCGTACACGCCGCTACATTCTCCACGTCCCGCCTGGCCACGACTCCAGCAAGCCTGCCCCGCTCGTGATGGTCCTTCACGGCGCCACGCAGAGCCCGGAATCCGCCGAACACATGTCGCGCATGAGCGAACTCGCCGACAAAAACAATTTCATCGCCGTCTATCCCAGCGGTACAGGGCCCGACGCGGGCGCCAGAGTCCCCACCTGGAACGCCGGCGCCTGCTGCGCCTACGCCATGCAAAACAACGTCGACGACGTCGGCTTTCTACGCACCCTCATCGATCACCTCGAACACAGCGAAAACGTCGATTCCAAACGCATCTACGTCACAGGAATTTCCAATGGCGCCATGCTGTCCTATCGCCTGGCGTGCGAACTCTCCGGAAAAATCGCCGCCATCGCTCCCGTCGAAGGTGCGCAAGACGTCGAATGCACCCCCACCGACCGTGTATCGCTCCTCGTCTTTCATGGTACCGCCGACCATCTCGTGCCCTTCGACGGCGGTAGCACTCCCTTTCAAATGGGCTCCAAGCGCAAAGATTATTCCGTAGCCGGCGCCATTTCCTTCTGGGTCAAAAAAGACGGCTGCTCGTCCACTCCCGAACACGCCGAAACCGCCGAAGTTCACACGGATTTCTACTCTGGCTGCCAGGACGGCACCGCCGTTTCCCTCTACGCCATTCAAGGCGGCCACCACATGTGGCCAGGCCTGCGCATCAGCGGCAATCACGTGCCCGCCTCCGACCTCATGTGGCAATTCTTCGCCGCCCATCCCAAGCCCTGATCCGCTCTACGCTCGGCTCCAACTCTGCGCGGCTCTGCGAACTCAGCGTCTCTGCGTTATCTTTGATCTTTTTTCTCTCCGTTTTTACTGTGATTCACGGATGGCTCGGCTACCACTTCCGCGGTAAGCTCGACACTCGAGATCCAAGGAGGATACATGGCGAAATACGGCAAAGCAGCCAGCGAAAGCGTCAGAAAAGCAATGGAGAAAGAGATGCGTGGCACACTCCGCTCAGGAAAAGGCGGCAAAGGCGGCGTGGTAACAAGCCGCAAACAAGCCATCGCCATCGGCCTATCCGAAGCCCGCAAAAAGGGCGCTAAAGTCCCGAAGAAAAAATCAAGCTGAGCAACCTCCGTACCGAAATTGTTCAAAAATTCCGTACACTCACGCCCGTCCTGGCCCGACGGCAACGTGCCCCACCGGATTTCGCCACGCGCGCAGGCCGGCCCGTTGAAGCACGGATACTGCCCGATCGGCAAACTCCGCCTCGATCAAACTCGCGATCTCGTGGTAAATCGGAAGCGCCCGCGCCGCCTCGATCGGGTCCGGCGGCTCAGCAAGACATCCGTTCTCATCCCGAACAGCCATCCCGTTTTCTGCCAACAGAGCGTCCAACCGGGTATCGTAATCCCGCAGGAATTCCGGATCAGAGCGCAGAATTCCCAACAGTTCCGCAAGCCGCCAGGTCTCGCGCTCGCCATCGTGAAGAGCAAACCACACGGAATGACGGACCATTTCCACGCCGAACGCAAATTCCTTCTCCACTAACCGGCCGCCCTCGCAGCGGTACACCGAATAGTGAGCATTTAGCGACCCCGAGTCGTCCCGGCCGCAAACGAACAGTCCCCCCGGCCGCAGAACCTGCGCCAACCATTCTTCCGCCTCGCGTCGAAAATCCGCGTCGTAGTAGATGAGCACGTTGAAACTCCGCACGACTCCCGCTTCTGGCAAGCCGCTGGATCCAAATCCTCCTTGAACGAATTTGAGATTGGATCGCTCATACGCACTCATAGGATGGCGAATCAGGCGCCTCCCGCCTTGTTCCGCGCTGGACAGCACCCCCTCATCAGGTGGAAGGCTAGGGAGCAATTCCGCGAACGTCTGCGAAAAATGCTGCATCGTAGCGTCGCGATCGGAGTATAGGCGGAGAAATTCCTCCGGGCGGCCCGCCTGAAAATATCGCACTCTTCCCGTCTGGTCGAGACATGCATAGTTCTCGCGCTCGTCGTAGAGGAGATATTGTTCAAAAGTGGGATCTACGCCAACGATTCGCCATTCTGGAAACGCCTCCGCCGCTTCAATCGAAGTCTGAGGAGGAAACCCGCATCCCACGTCCAAAAGGACTGTCCCTGGCTCGAACTTCGCCCATTCATTCGAGCGCAAATAGGCGTCAATTTTCTTGTGCCGTCCCGGAAGCGTGAAGGGCGGCACGATTCCTCCCCATGCACCAGGCAAAATGCCAGGCGCAATCACTGTAAAGAAGCGCGCCACGAAGGGTGAAAAATCGCGCGGATCGAATTTCGAGAGCGCCATGAGACGAAATGCACGCTCCACGAAATCGCGAACTTCCGGCCGCTGCTGTTCTGCCTTCCTGAGCACTTGAAGTGTGGCTTCGGACGGGCGCCCGCCCAGGTAGCGGTCGCACAATTCTTCTACCTTGTTCCATCGCTCCCGCTCCGGAGTTCCGGTTGCCCCTGATCCTTGCATCGAAGTCCCCCGTGTTCTTGTCGATTGCATTGCCTCTTCAGCCCGGGCCGGGTGCCGCACTCCTTGTGGTTTTCAAGGGTGCGGGTTTTGAATTTGCCGCCGTTGCTCCCTCACTTCAACGGGTTAACCACACGGACGTCGCCATAGTTTTGGCCGTCTGCCAAATCCTCCGAATAGAGCACTTCGGCTCCGCAACTCGCGGCCGCGTGTACGATGAGCGCATCCCAGAACGAAATGTTGAATCGCCCCTCGATATCCAGAGCCATCAGCACCGATTCCGCCGTGTTCACCACAATTTCCCAGCTGGCATAGTCCTCGATCACTTTGCGCGTACCCTCGGCCGACAGTGGGTGAGTCACCTTGCGCTGCAGACTGACGCAAAGCTCCTGAAGCACCTGTGTGCTTAGCACTCCGTTTTCGCTCTCCCACAATTTTTGCACCAGCGCTCGCGCCCGCTCATACTTCGCCCCTTGCTTCAGGTCGTGCGCATACACCAGGATATTTGTGTCTACAAAATATTTATCGCTCATGCAGCTCGTCCCGTGAAGCTGGCCGCGTCCAGCCCAGATCCATTCCCACGCGAAGCCGTGCCAGCGCCCGCTTTCGCGCTCGATCGTACCCCGCGCGCTCCCGCACCAATTCCTCCAGCTTGTCGGCAAGCATCCGGCTGATCGAACTCCCTTGCTCCGCCGCCAGAACCCGCGCGTGCTTCAAAAGCTCTGCATCCAGCTTTAACGTGACGTTCGTCTTCATTTTGCCCTGCCTAAGCACAGTATCACGTGCAGCACAAGTTTACGTGCTACAGGAGATTCAGTCAATATCCCACACTCGCCACCAGCAGTCCCAACCTCGCCGCATTCCCCTTCCCGGTTCCTTTCAACCTATCAACCTCTATTCTCCTCAGCCGCCGACCCGTTCTTCCTCAGTCCTGAGGAGGCCGGATTCGCTTTTCCGAGATCCCCCGGGCCTCCTGCTCCCACATCTTCCTTCAAACCGCGGCAAACAAATAACTTATAGTTTATACTTGACAATAAGTACCAATATGTTATAATGCCTAGGTCGAGTGGGACACGGACACCGTCTGTGATCCCGAAGCCTATGCGCCTCCGCCCGGCCTTCCCTAAATTCCCAGCAGATTCCTCAGCTACGCCCAGGTTACCACTTAATAAAAAACGCTCCCTCCCAACCCATTCAGAATCAACACTTCCACAACCGTTGATTCCACTCCACTTTATCTCCTTTATCCGCAACGTTTACAGAAAACCGGGGGAGGGGCCAGCCCATCCGTGCCCCAAAGGTTTGCAACTCGTCACTAGCCCCCTCCTGTTCCTGCGCTCACGCACGAACATTGTTTACCCCGAGCGCAGTTTGCAGGGGCAATCCCATTCTGCTCATACCACTTACTTCCTAATTCGCGGAGAGCCCGGGGTGGGGGTATCTCCGAGTGGGACAGCCAAACTCTTCTCCATCGCGCGGATTTCGCGCGATGAATCTTGGCTGTCGCTCTTCGGCCTTTCACGGGCCACGGATCACGGATCACGGAACACCGCCCCACTGGTCCCCCGGTACCGTTGCGCCGCAACCCGCAAAGTGCCAGAATCACGCCAGTTGCCCAGTATGGCACCCTGGGCAGGAAACATATCCGCTCCAGTCGGTGTCTAATTAACTGAGAGCGGACATCGGGCACGGCAAGCCGCAACGCCGCCCCGGTAGCAAGTCGATCCCACCACGCAGGAAGGGGTCGCACGAGCAAGAAGGCCTGGGTCCAACGTTCTAACGTAGCGTTCTAACGTGGACCTATCAGCAGGGTGGTCCGGGTAGCATCCAGCAACCGGGCCGGAAAGGCCGGCAGTGTCCGAATGGGTCAGCGCCCTTTCTTGGGGCCGCGATGAAGCCGAACTCGTCTCTGAGCTGCAAGCTGGCTCGGAAACGGCATTTGACTGGCTCGTCACCCATTACCACGCCCCGGTCTACAACCTGATCTTGAGCATGCTCGGTGATACCTCCGACGCCGCCGACGGTTCGCAGGAAGTTTTCTTGAAAGCCTTCCGCGGTATTCGCAAGTTCAGGCAGGGCAGCTCTTTGAAAACCTGGCTCTATCGCATCGCCATTCGCGAAGCGCTCAATCACAAGCGCTGGTTCAAGCGTCATCTGCAAAAAAATGTTTCGATTGACGCCGAACCCGAAGAAGGCCATGCCGCCATCGAAATCGAAGACGTGGGCGCAACGCCTTTTGAGCAGTTGGCCTCGCGAGAAATCCAAATCGCCGTGCAGCACGGTTTGCAGGAAGTTCCCGACGTGTTTCGTACCGCGGTAATCCTCCGCGATCTCGAGGGACTGAGTTACGAGGAAGTTTCCGAAGTCCTCGAGTGCAGCGTTGGCACGGTGAAGTCGCGCATCCTTCGCGGGCGCCGCGCGCTTCGGCAAGTTCTTGAGCCGTTTCTCCGCGAGCAGGAGTCGCATACTTCTTCGCACAGCCCGGCTCACACTGGCGCGCACAATGCCGGTGCCAGTTCAGTAGTTGAGCCGCAGCCATCGCCTTTTGGTGACGCCTATACTGCCGCGCGACGCGTCAACGATTTTTCTCATGAGCAAAATAATTCCCTGCGGACAAACGCCGCGGGGGAGGGGCTTCCATGAAGTGCAACACGGTACGGACAAAACTTGCGGGTTATCTCGACGACGCTCTCACGGGCACCACGTCGGCTGCCGAGCGCGTACAGATTGGCGAGCACCTGAACGGCTGTACGGTTTGCCGCGCCGAATTGGAAACCTATCGCAAACTATCCGTCCTGCTTTCGCGCATGCCGAAAAACGTTCCGCCGGCCGATTTAGCTGTTCGTATCAAAGTGGCTGCGGCGCAGGCGCAACATTCCGAGGGTTGGTCCAGTCGTCTGCGCAAAATGCGCGATCGCGCCGAACTTCTTCTCGACCACGTTTTGCGCCCGCTCACTGTTCCCGCCACAGGCGGAGTTTTTTCCGCGGTCGTGGTTTTCGTTTTCGTGCTGCAATTGATGGCGCCGGGTGCCACCTTGCAGGCGGTACCCAACGATGTGCCGCTCGACATTCTCCGTCCCGCCGAGTTGGTTTCCATTTCGGATTATCCGCAAGCTTGGGGATCCGAGCAGCACGAGGTTGAGCTATCTCTTCCGCAGGGTTTACAGGTTTATGTCACTGTCGACGCGCGCGGCCAGATGGTGGACTATGAAATTCTTTCAGGTCCCGCCAGCCCGGCCTTGCGTCATCAGCTCGACGAGATTCTTCTCTTCTCGCGTTTCCGCCCGATGCTGAGTTTTGGCCGGCCCACTTCCGGCGGCCACGTTATTCTCAATTTCAGCGCCGTCCACGTTCGCGGCTAACTCTCGATGAAAAACTTGCGCTTCTTCCGAGCCGCGGGCGCGGCCGCGATGCTCAATTTTATATTCTTCGTTTGCGCCGCCCATTCTCAAGTCCACCCGGAGAATCGCCCGCCACATCCAACTTCGCCGCTTTCGCCGCATCCTTTGCCGGACGAAAAATTTCTTCTCGACGCCACGAATCGCGAACGCGCTGCAGCCGGTTTGCAGCCTCTCAAGTGGGACGATACCCTCGCCGCTGCTGCACGTCAGCACGCACAACTCATGGCGCGTGAGAATCTTCTCTCGCATCAACTTTCGGGTGAAGCTCCCTTGGACCAGCGCGTCGCTCAAGCCGGAGCAAAATTCGCGATGGTCGCGGAAAACATCGCCGTCGGGCCCAATCCCGAGGAAATTCATGACGGTTGGATGCATTCACCGGGCCATCGCAAAAACATTCTCAACGCCGAGCTCACGGCCATCGGCATCGCAACGACGCGGGGAAGCGGCGGGCTCTTTGCGGTGCAGGATTTCTCCCGGCAGGTCGCGAATTTGAGTCTGCAGCAGCAGGAGGAAAAAGTCGTTTCGCTGTTGAAAGCAACGAGTCTGCAAACAGCCGAGGCGACGGTGGATGCTCGCAAAACGTGCGGCATGGACCAGGGCTATGCAGGCGATTCCGTGTTGTACGTGATTCGGTTTGACGTGACCGATCTCAGCAAGCTTCCCAATGAACTGTTGAAGAAGATCAGTAGCCGGAATTATCGAAAGGGAGCCGTGGGTGCGTGCCTCGGAGGGGATGCCGGCGGGTTCACGCGCTACCGCATTGCCGTGCTGCTTTATTGAAGTCTTGAGCCAGCGGCCTCGCGGCTCGGTGCCTCACCGGTTTCCTGCACTTGTGTTTGCGGAATTTCGAGATCAAAAGAGGTGGCATGAAATATTTGTTGTTTCCGCGCGAAAGACGAAATACAATACGCCCATGAATCGCGGCACTTACTCGTATTGGTTTCGATTTTGGTACCCACCCATCTAGAATGCGAGGGGCGATTCTGTAATTAGAAACAGCGCAAAAAGTTTCGACCCACTCGCAGCGAGTGGGTTTTTTGTTTTAGGTCAGAGAATTTTTGGGGAAAGTCTTGCAATGCGAAGTTTGGAAGAAAAATGGATGTGAGAGGAAGAAGCCATGATTATTTCGATGAAGCTGCACGCCACGCGACAGGAGATCGATGAAGTGCGCAACCAGGTGGCACATTTCGGCTATAAGGTGCACTCGATCGAAGGAGAAGAGCGCGTGGTGATTGGCGTCGTGGGAGTGGGAGACGTCACGGCGTGCATGGAATCGGTTGAGTCCATGCCGCAAGTCGAGAAAGTGGTGCGCATCTCCGCGCCGTACAAATTTGTGAGCAAACAATTCCGCGCAGGAAAGACGCGCGTGCGAGTGAACGGCACGGAAATTGGCGGCGACGAGTTCGTCGTGATGGCAGGACCGTGCTCCGTGGAATCGGAAGCGCAGATTATGCGCGCGGCGGAGGGAGTGGCCGCAGCAGGTGCGAAGATTCTGCGCGGCGGCGCGTTCAAACCGCGGACTTCGCCGTACGATTTTCAGGGCATGGAAGAAGAAGGACTGAAATTATTGCAGAAGGCGAAGAAGGCTACGGGCCTCGCGATTATCACGGAAGTGATGAGCGACCGCGACGTCGAATTGATCGCGCAGTACGCGGACATCATGCAAGTAGGCGCGCGCAACATGCAGAATTTCGTGTTGCTCAAGGCGCTGGGAAAATGCGGGCGCCCAGTGCTGCTAAAGCGCGGCATGAGCGGAACGATCAAGGAACTCTTGATGTCCGCTGAATATATAGTCGCGCACGGAAATTCCGAAGTGATTCTCTGCGAGCGAGGCATTCGCACGTTTGAAACCGAAACGCGCAACACGTGCGACATCGCAGCAATCCCCGCGCTGAACGAGTTGACACATCTTCCCGTAATCCTCGATCCAAGCCACGCCACAGGGAAGCGCAGCCTCGTCCCCGCCGTCTCTCGCGCAGGAGTAGCGATCGGCGCCGACGGCTTGATCGTGGAAGTCCATCCAGCCCCCGAAAAGGCCATCAGCGACGGCGCGCAATCCCTGGACATCCCGCAATTCCAAAAAATGATGAACGAGCTGGAGCCATACATTCAATTGTGGAAGGGATCGAGAGCGAAAGAATCGGCCGTCGCAGCGGGCTGAGAATTAAGGAAGTGGCGAGGTTACGAAACGGAAGAAGCAAGGAAAGGACAACGCAGAGGCGCAGAGTTCACAGAGCCGGCGCTGAGAAATCAGAACCGCAAGCCTGAAGAGAGGCACGGCGCGAGGCGGTGCTAACGTGACTCCGGCAAGATGCGAAAGGGTTTGTTCCTTCCCCATCGATAAATTGTGAAGTCCTTGTCCAATGTCAGAACTTCGCCGGTTTCAAATTCTTCGGCCAGTCGAATCAGGCATGCGTCGGCGAGATCGATTTTGCGGTCCCGGTATTTTCTCAGAATCTGCTTTATGCTGGTAGCTTCCTTGGATATTTGAAAAGGAATTTGGAAAATTCCGGCAACCAAGTTATCTAGGATCGCTTCGGGAGCGCCCGGGAAATTGCGCAGCAAATAGCAACTCTCGGCAATTACCGCTTCGCAGGTTATGAGGGGTGCTGCCGCTGCATGGACGGCCGCGGCGCATATCCGATGGGCACCTTCGTCGCGGTCCAGAAGGGCAACGATGACGCCGGTGTCGAGCAGAACAGGTTTCACTTGCCAAAGCCGCGCAAGTGCTTCTTGTTCGAACCCAGGTCGGGGATACCAGACGAGAATTTGCCGAGGCCAATTATGCCGCGCTTCTTCTTTCTCAGGTAGGTTGCCTCCAGAACACGCAAGCCCTCTCGGACGACTCGCGAAGGGCTCCAGCCCAGTTCGCGAACCAGCAGCGTGAGCCTTTTTCGGGAGCGGTCATCTAGCCTTGCCTGGATCGCCGAACGCATGTCTGATTGTACTACAAATGGGCGCCTGTATGACACAGCACCATTCGCCGGAATGGAGATATTCTGGTGATGCGTTCCAAGGAAACACAAACTGATTGGCGCGCAGGCGTTGCGATCGGCGCCGACGGCTTGATCGTGGAAGTGCATCCCGCCCCCGAAAAGGCCATCAGCGATGGCGCACAATCCCTGGACATCCCGCAATTCCAAAAAATGATGAACGAGCTTGAGCCGTACATCCAGCTTTGGAAGGCTTCTCGAGCAAAAGAAAACGCCGCTGCGGCTGCAGCCGCACATTGAAGCAGATCCCCCATTACTCTTGGCCACTGGCCGTAGGGACAAGTACGTCCAACGCAAAGTTCTATTGTTCGCAGCAGACCCAAATGTTCTCGTGGAGCGAAGGGAACTTTTTCCCTTGTCGCGTAGGTCTCGCTCGCGTTTTGGAGAGGGACCGCACGCGGGAGACTCCATGGGTTTTCCGGACTTGCAAACTTTACTCTGCCAACTGGCGTTACGCAGCGTTAGCTGCGCGAAAATGGAGACATGTTCGCGTGCGGTGCGGGGCTTTGCGGCTAGCTATACGAAAATTGCTTTGTGGACAGCATGTATTTGTGTTGTCGGCGTCGCGAGCGCTGAGGCGCAGACAGGCCTGCCCGCAAGAGAGAACACTCCAAATCTGCAGTTGATGAGTGTTGCAGAGGGGCGTGCGATTGTGCGGACGGCGTTTCAAGGTGATGAACGGGAGCAGGGATCGCGGGATTGTTCACACGTGGTACAAGCGGTGTACGCGGCTGCTGGATTTGCTTATCCCTACGCGAGTTCGTTCGAAATTTATTCAGGTGACGGCAATTTTGCGCGCGTGAAGTTTCCCCGAGCGGGAGACGTGATTGCGTGGCCGGGGCATGTGGGAATTGTGGTGAATCCGGCTCAGCACACCTTTTTCAGCCTAGTTCGAACGGGTTTGGGAGAGCAAGATTACGAGTCGGCATATTGGCGGTCCAGAGGACGGCCGAGATTTTACCGGTTCAGAGTGGATCGCCACGAGAGCATGACAAAAATCAACAGCCCTCACTGATAGCGGAGTGCGGAGATGGGGTCTACTTTGGTGGCGCGGCGAGCCGGGATAAAGGCGGCGAGCAGGGCCACGGCGAGCAGGGTGGCGGCGACGGCGGCATAGGTGAGCGGGTCGCTGGGTGTGACGTTGTAGAGGAAACGAATCAGCAGATGGCTGGCGGCGAGGGCGAGGAGACTGCCTGCCGTAATGCCCACCAGCGCGAGTTACAACGCGAGGCGGATGACGAGGGAGAGCACATCCGTGGTTTCCGCGCCGAGCGCTACGCGGATGCCGATTTCACGCGTGCGTTGGCTGACGTAGTAAGACATAACGCCGTAGATTCCCATCACGGCGAGCAGCATGGCGAAAGCGCCGAAAGCCCCGAGAACTTTCATGAAAAATTGGTAGTCGTCGGTGGTGTGGTCCAGGATCGCCTTCATGGTCATGACTCGTTCGATGGGTTGGTCGGTGTCGAGGTCGGAGACGATCTTTTTCACAGACAGAGTCAGGTCTTCGGTGCGCATACCAGGGGCGGAGCGAATAACAAGATCCTGGCGGGCGGAATAGCGCGGACTGGCGGCGTTTTTGGGTTCCCAGAAGTCGACAGGCTGGCCGTAGAGATCGTTGAAGCCTGCGGGCATGACTCCGACGATGGTGCAGAGAATTCCCTGGCTGTGAACAGTGAACGATTTGCCGATGGCGCTCGGGTCGCCGTTGTAATGAGTTTTCCAAAAAGAGTTGCTGATGACGACGGTTTGCGTGAACTCCTGCATTTCTTCCGCGGTGAACAATCGGCCGAGAAGCGGTTTGACGCCGAGGAGGGAGAAGTAGTTGGGAGTGACGTCGGAAAGGCGAACGGATTCCTGGCCGGAGGGACCATGGATGAGGGCGGACTCGGTGTCGCCGATGAGGGCGATATCTTCAAACACGTCGTTCTGCGCTTGCCAGTCGAGCGACTCGGCGATGGAAGGCGCTTGCCACTGATCCGGGTGGCCTATCGGCGTTTCCCAGATAGCGACGAGGCGATTGTGGGGATCGTAAGAGAGCGGGCTGTAGATGAGCGCGTTCATCACGCTGAAGATCGTGGTATTGGCGCCGATGCCGAGGGCGAGAGAAAGGACAACGATTATGACAAAGCCAGGATTCTTGCTAAGCCCCCGCGCGGCATAGCGAAGATCGAGCAGGAAGTTATGAAGCCAGGAGAAAGGGCGCATGTTCGCGTTACCTCCCGAGGTATGAGTAGGCCACTCGCGACACTGCACGAAGAGTTGGCCGATGATAACGCATTTTACGGAGAAGGACTGGGGGAAATTCGGTGGATGGGTTACTGCCTGAAGAGATCTGCAGAGTTGAGCATGGCCCGAAGCGAGGAACGCGAGTGCGATATAGTTCTTCCGCGGTTCTGCGAGGAAATCTTGGAGATTCGGCCACAGTTAGACACGATTCGAGAGGCACAACGTTTTCTGGCGGAGTATTTCGGGCCGACGCGATTGATTGCTGCGCCGTTTTTGAGCGCGAGGGCCGGGAAGCGGGTTTATTTGAAATTGGAGACGGATCTGCCCACTGGGTCGTTTAAGGTGAGGGGGGCTTTATGGGGTTTGGCGTCGCGGATGATGGCGCAAGGACAAGAGGGCACGATGAATCGTGCCCCTGCGGGGACGGAGACGAGCGAGGTCCGTGCGCCTGATAGTGGGGCGATTAAGGAAGTGATTGCGTGTAGTACGGGGAATCATGGAGCGGCGGTGGCTTGGGCGGCGAACTCGCTTGGAGTTAAGGCGCGGATTTTTTTGCCCGCGGGATGCAATCCGGTGAAGCGGGCAAAGATCGCTTCGCTGGGGGCGGAGATTGTGGAGAGTGGCGGGGCGGATTTGGCGGCGGCGTTCGAATTGGCAAGCGAGTACGCGAAGCGGCCTGGGGTTTATTTTTTGAATGATGCTACCGACGCGAATTTGCCTGCGGGGCCGGGGACGATTGGTTGCGAGATTCTGGAGCAACTGCCAGCGACTGACACAATTGTCGTGCCCATGGGGGATACGGCCTTAATTCGCGGAGTGGCGGCGGCGGTGAAACAGATTGCGCCGCGCGTGAAGATCATCGGCGTGCAAGCGGAGCGAGCGCCGTCTTATTTTCGGTCGTGGAAGGAAAATCGCGTGGTGGGGACGGAGACTTGCGACACGATTGCGGATGGATTGGCCACGCGGACGCCGGACGCTGCGAATGTGAGCGGTATTAAGCGACTCGTAGACGATGTCGTTCTTGTTGGTGATGAGCAGATGTTGCGGGCCATTGAGATTTTGTTGATGGAGGAGCATGTTTTGGCGGAGCCGGCAGGGGCGGCGAGTACGGCGGCGCTTTTGAACGCGGGAACAGATTTCGGCCAGAACGTTGTGCTTGTTGTGAGCGGGGCGAATATTTCGCGGGATGTTTTGCGGCGGGCGGTTGGGGCTGAATAACGGCAAAGAAAATCACAAGGAAATATCAACGCAGAGACACAGAGATCGCAGAGAAACCGCAGACAGAAATAGATACGCAGACAAACTAAAACTACAAAAAATGATTATCTAGTTTTGGCGGCCTGGCGCAGGCCGAGGACGCGCATCAGGGTTGCTTGCAGTTTGAGGAGCTCGGCTTGGCGTTCGTGTTCTTCTTTGGTGCGGTCGCTGAGGGCCTCTTTCAGCAGGATTAGGTTGCGGCGAAATTCCATTTGGGCCAGCACGAGGCGGCTTAACGCTTTAAGGGCATCCCGCTGCTCCGGCGTTAATTCGCGCGGCGTTTGATCGACCACGCAAATCGTGCCAAGCGCGTAGCCCTCTTCGTTGATAAGCGGGGCTCCGGCATAAAAACGAATGTGGGGGTCCGCGACGACAAGAGGATTATCGCGAAAACGCTCGTCCTCGAGCGCGTCAGGAACGACGAAGAGTTCAGTTTGCAGAATGGCGGTGGAGCAAAACGCCGCCTCGCGAGGAGTTTCAGACACGTCGACGCCTACACGCGACTTAAACCATTGGCGGTTTTCGTCGATCAACGAAATCAGGGCGACTGGGGTCTTGCAGATGAAAGAAGCCAAGCGGGTGAGATCGTCGAAGGAATCCTCCGGATCGGTATCGAGGATGGCGTAGCGCTCGAGAGCGGCGAGGCGGGCTGTTTCGTTGAGAGGCTTGGTCACGACCATGATGGGCTCCGAGTGATTTCGGCGTGCCGGCTGAGAGGGCGACCGGCGGGCGCCATCATACTCCAACTCTTCGAATTGCGTCTCCTGGATCGTCACTTCCCTCGAGATGATCAGCTACCGGGGATCCGGCACTACTTCTGGGAAGATTCGCCTAGTTTCAAGACGAGGACTTGGCCGTTCGAATGGAAGCTGCCGCCGGTGGCGGTTTTGGCTTCTTGCATGGGATTTTGCGGCAGGACGTGAGTGACTTCCTCGACCAGGCCGGTTGAGGTGAGCGTTTTTTCGACGTAGTCTCGCTCGAGGTCGATATTGGGATCGATTTTGTGCGTCAGGCCATTGTTACGCTGATCCTTTTCGAAGCCGACATCGTGAGTCGCGGCGCCGACCCATAGCGTCCGTCCGTTGACGTCGAAGCCTGCCATCCAAAGGCGCAAGTGATTGCGCGAAGCAACGACGGAGATGGGTTCTGCGTGTGCCCAGCCGTAATCCTGCTGACGGCCGAAGAGGTAGAGCGGGCTCATCGGCATGGTGAGATAGGACTCCTTGGACATGCTGGCAAGAAAGCCGTTGAGGACGGTTTCCTTGACATTGGCGTCGACCTTGACCCAGCCGGCTGTGGTGAAGACTTTTTCCATGGCAGCCTGCGAGCCAATGATCAGGAAGTTGACCATATCACCGGGATCTCCGGCTTTATCGGAGATGCGGCGCGGGATCTTGGAGAAAAGATCCTCGTCGACGCCGGGGATCGAGGGCACAGCCTTTGCCGTGTACAGCACGGTGTTGGCATCGGCAGCGTAAATTTCGATGCGAACAGAATACGTGCCATCACCGGTATCGCTGCTGAGTTGATTGATGCCGACTGAGAAGTGGCCCGAAAGAGGCGAAACGAGATCGCGCTTGGCGCCGATGAGAAACGGCTGCGAGGTCTCTTTGTCGCCGATGCGGCCAATGACTGCGCCGCGGCCAGCTTCGTTAAAAGGTAGATTGCGCAGAAGGTCTTTGAAGCCGCGGGCCATTCCCGCGGGAGTGGTGTCCGTTTGCTGGTCGGCGTAGCGAAGGCTTCCGGTTGCCGTGGCGACAACGTGTTCGCCGGGCTGGACTACAACACCCGTATCAACCCAGGAAGAATCGCCGCTGAGCTGAACTTCTTGCGATGTACGGAGCTTGCCAGCCGGGGCGGAAGCGCTTGCCGAAGCCTGCACGAGCGCTTGCGCCGAAAAATGCTGCGCTCCCAGGGCGGCGTCCTCGCGAATGAGCTGGGCGTCGAGAGTCGATTGCGGGGCCCCGGCAAGGGCGCCAACGCCAAGGAAAAGAACAGCCTTTCTTGCAAGAAGGGAACTCATCAGGTCGGGCCATCCCGCGGCGGGTGTGAACGCATCCTCACTGTTACCAGATGCTGAGCAGTGTAGCAAAAGTTGGATGGCAGGCGGGCCAGGCAGACCGCTGATTCCTTGACGGATGGGAAGTGCGCTTGTAAATTGACAAGATGCTGCAGGGTGGCCACAGGACCGTGTGCTCCCCAGGGGATGTAGGCGGAGAAGTTGGGAGACAAACCTGGCGCTTGTCTCGCCACAGAGGTTGAATAAGCGTTTGAGAAAGTATCCAGCTCGAGCGAGAACTGCGGCAGAGTTCATGACAAAACAACGACGGCGAAGAGGGATGGCGGTATTGTGCGCGGCGGCTGTGTTTCTCTTGGGGCCATTCGCGGCGACCGGACAGGTGCCCCTGCCCCCGAATCCTCAACGACCAGTGCCAGTCACCAACGTTACGGTAGACGGCAGCGAGGCCATGTTCACGACGATGTGCGCTTTGCTGGCCGCGGGATTCGAATCCAACGTGAGCGCCGAGAACTGGCATCCCTTGCGCGCGCGGCTTCGTGACCAGATGCAGCATCAGCAAGGACCGGCGGTGGATGCGGTGCGGCAGTTCTACAAGGAGCACGTGCTGAACGATCCGGGAGCCACCCTGTCGCGCTACATCTGGTTTGGCTTGCTATCCGGGCCTGCGCCAAATTTCGACATGACGCTGAAGCGAGACGACCAGCCGACGGAAGTGCTGGCGCTCGAGGGCTTCAGCGAAATTCTGTCGAACTATTACAAAGAGCAAAAGATCGGCCAGCTGTGGCGAGGGCTGCAGCCCATGTACAACGCCGAAATCGAGAAGGTGCATGATCCCGTGGCGCAAATAGTGTTTGTGACGACGGGCTATCTGCGGCAATTGCAAGATACTACGGCGAACCGGACGTTCCAGATCATTCTGGAGCCACTGGTCGGCCGCATCACCAACGTGCGCAACTCCGGCGAGCACTACTCGATCGTGCTAGGCGGAACGGACGCTATTCCGACGGACATCATAAGGCATGCTTTTTTACATTTCATGCTTGATCCGCTTTCGCAGCAGTATCCGCATGTACTCGCCGTGAAACGGCCGCTCTTTGAGAAGGCCGCGCTAGCGCCGCGGCTGGCGCCGGACCTCAAGGAAGATTACGAATCGTACTTCGCGGAGTGCGTGGTACGGGCGGTGGAACTAAAACTGAAGCGGCTATCTCCCGGTGAGAGAGACGCGGCGCTCGACGCCGATGACGCCGACGGCTACGTACTCGTAAGGCCCTTGTTTGACGGGCTTACGAAATACGAAGCTTCCGAGCCGTCCATGGCGCTGTATTTTCCGGACCTGGTAAGAGGAATTAATTTGGCGACGGAAACCAAACGGGTGGACGGTATAAAATTTGCGTTGCTGGATCGCGGACGAAGCGAGGGCGACCCTGCCAAGGAAGCGGTGACGCTTCACAAGCTGCCTCAGCCAACGACCGTGCCGAATGATGCCGAAGCGATCGCGGAGCTGACGGAGGGAGAGCGGCAAATCGCGGCGAAGAATACTCACGGGGCGGAGTTATCCTTTCAAAAAGTGTTGGCAAAATATCCGGACCAAATTCGCGCGTGGTACGGTCTGGGATTGGTGGCGCTGTTGGAACATGATGGACCTCGCGCAAAAGAGATTTTTGGCCGCCTGACAACGGGGCCGCATGCTGCGGCGCAAGACCCCATGGTGATGACGTGGTCGCACGTCTATCTTGCGCGGATTTATGATGACGAGGGGCAGCAGGGACTCGCCAAGAGCGAGTTTCAGGCCGCGCTCGCGGTGCCCGGAGGACCAGAGCAGGCAAGGCAGGCGGCGCAAAAGGGGCTCGAAGCCGTAAACCTTGAGAAACAGGCCGAGCGGCCTTAGAGTTTAGGAACGGCAAGCGGTAGAACTTGGGGAGAACGAGAAGGTGAAACTCGAGCCTGCGGGATCGAGCGACGATTTCAAGAAATAAACAGGAGGCCGGAAATGAAGGGGACGTGGCAGAAGTGGATGGGAGCAGGGGCTTGTGCGGGACTGGTCTTATTGGGATGCCTTGGGGCTGCCGCACAAGGCAGCGGCCAAACCGGACAGAGTGGTCAGAGCAGCCAGAGCGCGCCGCCGGCGCAGCAGCCGGCCGATAAGGATAAAGACAAGGCGAATTCGCTGACGCTGGACACGGCGCCGCCGCCGGTCAACCCGGAAGAGGATAAGGACTATAAGGCGTTCGAAGTCATACCTCTCACGGATGGGGCCAAGAAGGCGCAGTCTGGCGAAGCGTTTGTGCTGAAATACCCGCAGAGTCGCTACCTCCCGCCGGTGTATTCCATCCTCGTCAAAGTCTATCTAGCGGACAATCAGATTCAGAAGATGCAAGATGCCGGCGAGAAAGCCATCGCCCAGGCTCCCAACGACGTGCAGAGTATGGCGATTCTTGCACAGACGATGCCGCGTGTGTGGAACCCAAGCATGCCAAACGCCGCTAAACAACTGGACGAGGCTGAGAAATTTGCCAAGACGGCGATTGAGCTCACGCCCACGATTCCTAAACCCGAAGGGATGACGGATGCCCAGTTCACCCTCGCCAAGAACCAGACGCTGGCGATGGCGCATAGCGGGCTGGGGCTCGTATATTTCCGCAAGGGTAAGTTTGACGAGGCCATTCCGGAATTTGAGGCGTCTGTGAAGGTTGATCCGAATCCTGAGCCCGATCCCGTGAACTACTATATCTTGGCGATCTCGGACGAGAAGACTTCGCATTTTGATGCCGCAGTCGCGGCGTTCAACAAGTGCGCCGCCGTTCCCGGCAGTATGCAGGATCGGTGCAAGAGCGGCGCCGACGAGGCGAAGAAGCTGGGCGCCACGCAATTGAGCGCGCCGAAATAAGCGGCGCTGCGTTTGGCACGCAGCAAAACCACATGACACAAAGCGATACAGGGCGACTCGAGGAGCGTCTCGGTTATCGGTTCAAGCGGCCGGAGCTTCTCGAGCGTGCTTTGACGCATAGTTCAGCTGCCCCGGAGTTGCGTGCGGAGCGCACGGAAGATTCCGCGGAAGCGGCTGCAATCCAGGATAATGAGAGACTGGAATTCCTGGGGGACGCCGTTCTGGAGTTGCTGGCGAGAGAATATCTCCTCGAGTCGTTTCCGGAGTGGAGCGAGGGCCAGCTCTCCAAAAGCCGCGCGCGGCTTGTGAATGCACACTCTTTGCACGCAGCCGCGATACGGGTAAAGCTTGGCGAGCATTTGCGGCTGGGGCGCGGCGAAGAAAAGACCGGCGGGCGGGAAAAGCCCGCGCTGCTGGCGGATGCGTTCGAAGCGGTGGTCGCGGGAGTTTATATGGACGCCGGGCTGGGTCCTGCACGGGAGATGCTTAAGCGGCTGCTCTTCGAACAAGCGCTTGAGGAACGCGGCGAGCGAATCTCGGATTCGGACCGCAAGTCTGCCCTCCAGGAATTCCTGCAAGGGCACGGAAAGCCGACTGCCGAATACCGTCTCTCGGGCGAAAGCGGTCCGGATCATCAGAAAGTGTTCCAAGTGGAAGTGTGGATCGATGGCGAATGCATGGCTAGCGGCGAAGGCAGCACAAAAAAAGAAGCCGAGCAGCGGGCGGCGCAGACCGCGATGGAACTGTTGGAACGAACTTGAAATGCGCAAGGAATGGAAAGGCTGAGAGCCCATGGCGGAAGAGATCGCGCTGAAGGTCGAAGAGCCGCTGGTTCCGGTTGCTCCGGCTGCCCCCGCTGAGACGAAAAAAGAGGAGCCGCACGAGGATCCCACGACGATTTCCGAATATCTGGAATCGCTGCTGGTGACGGTGCTTCTGGCGCTGTTTGGGACCAGCTTTGTGGTTCAGGCGTTCAAAATTCCGTCGGCTTCGATGGAAGGGACGCTGCTGATCGGCGACCATCTGCTTGTAAACAAATTCATCTTCGGCGGCAGCGGCGCGTGGTATGAAAAAGTGCTTCCATACCGGCCGCTGGAGCGCGGCGATATTATCGTTTTCAAATATCCCTACGCGGACCACCAGCATTTTGTGAAACGTGTAATTGGTCTGCCGGGTGACCGCTTGAAGATGGTGGACCAGCAAATGTTTGTTAATGGAAAGCCGCTGAACGAGCCGTATGTTGTCCACGACCATGACCAGCTGGCAAATTACGATCCTTTCAACACTTCGTTCCCGCCCCGCCGCGATCAGATGATTTCACAGCAAGTTATTGCGGAATCGGGCTGGAGGGATACGCTGCGCAGCTATGTGCAAGGCGACGAAATCGTCGTCCCGCCCGGAAAATTATTCGCCATGGGCGACAACCGGGATCACAGTTCAGACAGCCGCTATTGGGGATTTGTGGATCGCAGCGCGATTATGGGGCGTCCCTTCCTGATTTATTGGTCGGTGGACGCGACGAGCAATGACTACACACAAACCACTTTTACCCAGCGGCTGGTGGGAGTTTTCGACACGCTCGCGCATCTTCCGTCTCGCACGCGCTGGAGCCGGATGCTGCACACAGTTCACTGAGCCTTGCCATTCTTCTTTGACGGCATTTCTTTGAGAGGACTTTTGGAGAGCCGGCTCATGGAACAAAATGAGAGTTGGGCGAAGTCCTTCTTACAGTAGCTTTTCATTTGCAGTCCAGTCTGCGAAACTTCCGGACAAGATGAACATCCCGCGCAAGTGGTGGAAGCTGGCGCTTACGATGGTGGCGCTGCTTGTGGCCATGCAGATTGGGGTATCGCTGCTCGTTCGCACCCACCGCATGCACGCGTACCTGACCGCGCAATTGGAGAGAGCATTTGGGCGGCCAGTCGAGGTGGGACATTTTGCGGTGCAGTTGCTGCCTGCTCCCCGGCTGGATGCGGAGCAAGTGTCAGTTGGCGAAGACCCCGCGTTCGGCAATGAATATTTCTTGCGTGCGGATAACTTGTCCGCCGGACTCCGCTGGGCGGGACTGCTCCGTGGCCATTTCGAATTCGGCACGCTTTCGCTGAGCCGGCCGAGTTTGATTCTGGTGCGCAATAACCAGGGAAGATGGAACCTGGAGAGGTGGCTGCCTCCAGCGAAAGCCGCGAGGGAAGCAAGTGCGCGCGTATATGGACCTCCGTCGGCGATTGCCCCTGTCAACCGTCTGCTGAAAATTGATTTTGACGAAGGCCGCGTTAATTTCAAGAATGCTGACGACAAGCTGCCGTTTGCGTTGACGGGCGTCTCCGGAAACGTAAACCAAGTCGCGCCCGGCCGCTGGCAGCTGCGCCTCGAAGCACAACCGTGGCGCAGCGGTGTTGAACTGCAATCGGCAGGAAGGGTGCGCGTGCAAGGAGACGTTGCGGGAACCTCGGCGCGCTTGCAGCCCGCGCAAATCAGCGTGCATTGGGAGGAAGTTTCGCTCGCCGACTTGTTCCGGCTTCTGAGCGGGCGGGACCACGGCATGCGCGGCGTGTTTACGCTGGACGGAACGCTTAAGAGCGGCACACCTGACACCGCAGCGAGTGCTGAAACCTCTCCGGGAGAATGGATTTTTTCCGCGGAAGCTCGCGCGGCGCAAATCCATCGCTGGGATTTGATCGAACGAAGCGACAATCCCCGTTTGAGGCTCGGTGTCAAGGGTCATTGGGACGTTGCAGCAGGAAGCGTGCACGCGGAAGAAGTGACTGTCGAGGGCCCGCGTTCGAATTTGCGAGGAGTGGCTAATTATGCGACCGGCCCCGCACCCGGCTTCGAAGTGCATCTGGATTCCTCGGGGATTCAGGCGGTGGATTTGCTGGCGTGGTACAGAGCGTTTCATCCGGGTGTGGATGATGGGGTTTCGGCGGAACAATTTTTTACCGGCGCGATGACGTTGCGCGGCTGGCCGCTGGAAATCGGCGAGGCCGCATTTTCCAGCAATGGCGGCGTTGTAAAAGTGCCAGGCCTTAAAGTTCCCGTTCGGATTGGTCCCCTACGCGTGGGGCGCGAGCGAAATCTGCTGGTGTCAGAGCCGATACGCATCGCTCTCGGCGGCGCGGCTCGCGACGTTTTCGCGCCCAAGAAGCGGCGCATGGCGACGCTGATGGAAAATGCCGCGGACATTACTTTCGATCAGAATTTGGAGACGCAATCTGGCGGGATCAGCATCGAAGGGCACGTGCAAAAGCTCGAAGACGTGCTGAAGACTGCCGTCGCTTTTGGGCGGCCGGTGAATCATGGATGGGAATTAACCGGAGAGGCGCTTGCGGTGACGCGATGGGAATGGCGTGCCCCTTTCATCGGCCACTGGAACGGCAGAATTCTTTTTAATAAAGCGAAACTCGCGATTGCCGGATTGAACCAGCCTCTCGAAGTGCAGGAAAGCACACTGAATTGGAAAGAGGGGGTGCGGTCCGTGGATGTGACCAAGGTCGCGGGATTCGGCGGCACTTGGTCTGGCTCCATCGCGGAGAAAAATATCGCCGGCGGCGAAGATCGTCCAAGATGGAATTTTAGTCTGGCTGCGGATCGTCTGAACGCCGCAGAGCTCGATCGCTGGGTCGGGCCGCGTGCGCGTCCGAATTGGCTGCAGAGATTGCTGCCGTCGTTGCTTGGGGGATCCGCGCCGACTCCCGCGGCGAGCGAGTTGGTTCGCCAAGTGAACGCCGATGGGGAGATAAACATCGGCGAATTGACGGTCGAAAAGCTGAAGCTCGCTGGCGTGCACGCGGAAGGAGCGTTGCACGATTTGCAGCTCGATGTTCGTGAAGCCGATGCGCAGTGGGCCGGCGGCACTGTGCATGCCCAACTGCACGCGAAGTTCGCGCCCCTTCCGAAATATAATGTCACTGCAAAACTCGATCGCGTAAATCTTGCGGAGATTCCCGCGCCTGGGCGATTTACAGAGCGGCTCGCAGGGTTGGCTTCAGGAACTCTGCATGTTGAGACGGAAGGCGTGGGGCGCGAAGAACTCTTGCAGAAATTGGCGGGCGGCGGCGAAGTTCAATTCAAGAAAGTGGAATTTCGCGGCTGGGACGTCAGCGCCAGCGTAACCGACGGCGCACCACGCACGGGTACTTCGCGGTGGACAAGCGGCGAAGGGACGTTTACGATGCGCAACCGCGGAGTCATTGTCGAGAATCTGACGCTGGAATCTGCCAGCGAGAAAACTTCGCTGCAAGGCACGGTGAATTTCGCGCGCGATGCGGATCTGACGATCGAAACGTTCAGCGCAGGGAAACGGCGCGGCAAGGCGATCGGTATCAACGAAACCGGACATGTGCTGAAGATTCTCGGGCCGCTGGATGGACCGCGCGTTTCGGTCGAAAAAGTGGCGGCGCACCAGCCGGCGGATTGAAATTTGAGAGCAATTTTAGAAAACTGAGTACGTGGACAAAATTAATGTGCCACCCCTGGAGGCTGTTGATGAATCGCTTCGTTCTGCTCGTAGTCATTTCGTCGCTGATGATTTGCCCGGCGGCGAACGCCCAAAAAGCGCCCACGCTCGAACAATTTTTGAGCGCGCCGTTTCCGACGGAGTTGACTGCGGCGCCCGCCAAGGGCCGCGTCGCGTGGATCTTTAACGCGAATGGCGTGCGCAATCTTTGGATCGCGGAACCTGCCGCGGACGGAAGCTACAAGTCTCGCCAAATCACTGCGTACAAGGACGACGACGGCCAGGATCTAGGCATGCTCAGTTGGGCGCCGGATGCCGAATCGATCGTCTACACGCATGGCGGAGATCTCGAATTTGCCAACGGCACATATCCCAATCCGCAAAATTCGCCGCAGGGCGTCGAGCAGAATATCTGGGCTGTTTCGTTGAACGGAGGCGCTCCGAAAAAACTTGGCGAAGGGCACTCGCCTGCCGTTTCGCCGAAGGGCGGCACGGTTGCCTACATTTTCAAGACACAGGTGTGGATCGCGAAGCTCGAAGGCAACGAAAAAGCCGAGCAGTTGATCCATTCGAATGGCGGAACGAGTGAGCTGCGCTGGTCGCCCGATGGCTCGAAGCTCGCTTTTGCGAGTCGCCGCGGAGACCACGGCTTCATCGGCGTCTACGATGTCGCGGCCAAGTCGCTGATCTATCTCGATCCCAGCGTGGATACAGATTTCCAAGCCACGTGGTCACCCAACAGCCGCAGAATCGCTTTCGTTCGAATCGCCGTGGCGAAGGGCAGGCTTCCTTTTAGCCCAGATCGCGAAGGGCAGCCATGGTCTATTCGAATCGCCGACGCCACAACGGGCAAGGCGCAGGAAATTTGGCGCGCCGACGCCGGGAGTGGCAGTGTCTTCCACGAAGTTGTTGCGGAGAATCAGTTGATTTGGGCGGCCGGCGACCGCATCGTTTTTCCCTGGGAGCGCGGCGGATGGATTCATCTGTGGTCCGTTCCTGTAAGCGGCGGCGCGGCAAAACCGCTCACGCCCGGAAACTTCGAAGTGGAATATGTCGCCGCCAGCGAGAACGGCCAGTCCATTGTTTACTCGTCGAACCAAGAGGACATCGATCGGCGTCATGTCTGGAAGGTTTCGCCAAGCGGTGATCATCCCGAAGCCGTGACGTCAGGCACGGGAATCGAAACCGCGCCGGTGCTTGCCAGCGACAACAAGACAGTTTTGGTTTTGCGTTCCGATGCGCACACCACGATGCGTCCAGCCCTTGTCGCAGGCAAGAGCGAACTCCGCGACCTCGCTCCGGACGCGGTTCCCGCGGATTTTCCCGCAAGCGCCCTGGTTACGCCGCAACAAATTATTCTTTCTTCCGTTGACGGAATGCAGATTCACGCGCAGCTTTTTCTACCGCGTAATGCCGGCGACGGCGCGCGCCATCCCGCGCTTTGCTTTTTCCACGGCGGTTCGCGCCGCCAAATGCTTCTCGGCTTTCACTACATGTTTTATTACAGCAATGCTTACGCCATGAATCAGTACCTCGCCAGCCGTGGCTATATCGTGCTCGCAGTGAACTATCGCAGCGGCATCGGCTATGGCCTGAATTTCCGCGAGGCGCTCAACTACGGCGCAGCTGGCGCCAGCGAGTTCAACGACGTCGAAGGCGCCGGACTCTACCTGCGCTCGCGCCCCGACGTGGATCCCGCCCGCATTGGCCTGTGGGGCGGCAGTTATGGCGGCTACTTAACGGCTCTCGGCCTCGCGCGCGCCTCCGATTTGTTCGCAGCTGGCGTCGACATGCACGGCGTCCACGATTGGAACACCGAGATTCCCACTTTCGCCGCCTCGTACAAATCCGCCGAACGGCCTGATGCCGCAAGGCTCGCGTGGGAGTCCTCGCCGCTCTCTTCCATCAGCACGTGGCGTTCTCCCGTGCTTTTGATTCAGGGCGATGACGACCGCAACGTTCCGTTCGCGGAAACCGTCGATCTCGTCGAAGCGTTGCGAAAGCAAAACGTCGAGTTCGAACAATTGGTTTTTCCTGACGAGATTCATGACTTTCTTTTGCATCGAACGTGGCTGGCGGCGTATCACGCGACGATCGAGTTCTTCGACAAGCATTTCAAGTCGCCGGAGAAATGATGCGGGCAGGGAGTCTGACATAAATCACATGTCATGAGTCACCAGCCATAAATAACCTGCAATGAACAAATGCATACGATGGCTCGGCTGCTGCCTCTTCTCGATCGTGCTTCCGTGCGCCGCGAGTGACAGTGCCGATCGCGTCGTGCTTTTTCCCAAACTCAGCGTCGGCCAGACGTTCCGCTACCAGATCGGCTATCGCGCCGCGACTAACACAACTACGGAGAGCACGGTTGCCGCGCCCATGGCCCCGAGCGCCGGCCAAACGAATACGAGTCTTCTCTTGCAAGTGGAAGTGGATGACCTGCGCATGGACGCGGGAAGGGCAGTCGCGCGCCTGCGTACACGAATCATCGAGCTGGATTCCGCCGCCGCGAATACCGCGACTTCTGACGCGACAAAATCCGTCAAGCGCGAAAAAGCAGTGGAATTTGTTCTTCACGCGGATGGCCAAGTCACGGACGTCGAAGGACTCGATCGGCTTTCTGCTGAGGAACAAGCCGTTTGGCAGGAATGGGTGTCGCGATTTGGATCCGGCGCATCCTTCCCGGAAAAAGGCATAAAACCTGGAGACAAGTGGAAAGCGGAGGAGTCGATTTCGAATGCCTTGCTGACGGGCCTCTCTTGGGAAAAAGAATCGGAATATGTGAACGACGCACCCTGCGGCGCAATGCAGGTCACCCCACAGGGAGACCTTGCTGCTGGAGTGCAAGCTGCGGAAACCTGCGCGGTGATTTTGACCACCGCGATCCTGAAGCAAAAATCTTCTCAAAAGGACGCCACGCCGGAGGACTACAAGTTGCACGACCTCCGCACCATGGGCCTCGCCACTGGCAAGAACGAAACCATCATCTACATTTCCCTTAAAAACGGCCTGCTCGTGCGCGCGACCGACGATGCCAAACAAACGATGAACGTCATCGTTGCGAAAACGGACGGTTCGAATCGCGTTCATTACAACATCGACGCGGAGAGCCATGCGCAGGTAATGCTGCTTGCGGCGACTCCTTCCGCCCATCCCTGAGCAGTTACGGGCATGAATTGAGCTGTTCCATCTACCTCGATGGAAAAACTGCGCTCGCTATGCAGCCAGATGTTTCCGGCCGGTCTCATCTACGCCGATTTGCGTCGAGGAGTATAATAAAGGTTTCGGCAGTGCCCGAAATTCGTGCCGGGAGACCCCTTCCATGAACTTCAAGTTGCGCAGCAACTATCAGCCTCGCGGTGACCAGCCCGCGGCCATCGAACAGCTTTCTCGTGGCATCGACGGCGGCGAAAAGCACCAGGTACTCCTCGGCGTAACTGGTTCTGGCAAAACATTCACCGTGGCCAAGTTGATCGAAGCTTTCAACCGGCCCGCTCTTGTCCTTGCCCACAACAAAACGCTCGCCGCGCAGCTTTATCACGAGTTCAAATCCTTCTTCCCGGAAAACGCTGTCGAATATTTTGTCAGCTACTATGATTTTTACCAGCCGGAAGCCTACGTTCCTTCAGCCGATATTTACATCGACAAGGAAGCCACAATTAACGACGAGCTGGACAAGCTGCGCATGAGCGCCACGCGCTCGCTCTTCGAACGCCGCGACGTCATTATTGTCGCCTCTGTATCCTGCATCTACGGCATCGGCTCGCCGGAAGCGTATTACGGCATGCTCATTACGCTCGAAAAAGGCCAGCACACTTCGCGCGAGGCTCTTCTCCGCAAGCTCGTCGATATCCAGTACGAACGCTCTGAGGATTTGCGCCGCGGCACCTTTCGCGTTCGCGGAGACATTATCGAAATTTATCCGCCGTATCAGGACGACGGATTCCGCTTCGAAATGTGGGGCGAGCAGATCGACGCGATCCGCCAGATCGACACGCTTACTGGCGAAGTCAAGACCGGCCAGGAAGACCTGCCGCGCGTAACGATTTTTCCGAAGACGCACTACGTGATGCCGCAGGAACAGAGAGACCGGGCCATCGTCACGATTCAGGAAGAGCTGTGGTGGTGGAAGAAAGAACTTGAGAAGCAAGGAAAGTTTGTCGAAGCACAGCGCGTCGTGCAACGCACCATGTTTGATATCGAGATGATGCGTACCATTGGCTATTGCCACGGCGTCGAGAATTATTCGCGTCACCTCAGCGGACGCCTGCCGGGCGAAGCGCCGCCAACCTTGCTTGATTATGTCCCGCAGGACTTTCTGATGTTCATCGATGAGTCGCATCAGACGGTGGGGCAGGTGCGCGGCATGTTCAATGGAGACCGCGCGCGCAAACAGACATTGGTGGATTACGGATTTCGCATGCCGTCCGCGCTGGATAATCGGCCACTCACGTTTGAAGAGTTCGAGCACCGCTTGAATCAAGTCATTTATGTTTCTGCAACACCAGGTCCGTACGAACTCACGAAGTCCGGTGGAGTCGTCGTTGAACAGGTGATTCGCCCGACAGGACTGGTCGATCCGCAGGTGGAGATTCGCCCGGTGAAGGGCCAGGTGGATGATCTGCTCGAAGAAATTCGCAAGCGCGCGGAGAGAAACGAGCGCGTTTTGGTGACCACGCTGACCAAGCGCATGGCGGAAGATTTGTCCGAGTACTTTACGGAGGTCGGCGTGCGCTGCCGTTACTTGCACTCGGAAATCGAGACGCTTGACCGCATCAAGATTTTGCGCGATTTGCGCCGCGGGGAATTCGATGTTCTCATTGGCATCAATCTCTTGCGCGAAGGTTTGGATTTGCCGGAAGTGTCGATGGTAGCGATTCTGGATGCCGACAAGGAAGGCTACCTACGCAGCGCGACGTCTCTCATCCAAACCATGGGCCGTTGCGCGCGTCACATCGAAGGGCGCGCCATCCTGTACGCCGACCGCCGCACCGGCTCGATGAATCAAGCCATTGACGAAACGAATCGTCGCCGCACCAAACAACTCGAGTACAACAAGGAAAACAACATCACGCCGATGTCCATCATAAAGTCCGTGGACATGGACCTCGCGCGCATCGTCGAAGCCGACTACGTGACGATCCCCGTGGACGACACCGAACTGGATGCCGCAACCTCGAAGATTAAAAACGAACAGCAACTCGCCGAAATGTTGCAACAGCTGGAAACACAGATGCGCGAAGCCGCAAAAAAGTTCGAATTCGAACGCGCCGCACAACTCCGCGACCGTATCCGCTCGTTGAAACAAAGAGACATGTCCGGCCTGTTCGCCATCGAGCCCGCCCCCACTCCCGACCCAGGTCCGTCCCCGGCGTAATGGCCCCCATCATTAACCTGTAGGGGAGGGGCTTGCCCCGCCCGCTCTCGAGCGGTTCGAGCTAAGCGCTAAACAACGCCGCGCTTCAATTCCTTTAGTGGATAAAACGTGCCGCGCCACGTCACTCCGCCCTGCCACAACGTGACCGTCACGGAGCGGGCGATCATGTAACAAAACAGGATCGCTCCAAGCGGATGCGTTAGAGCGTACAACGGTGAGACTCTGTTCACGACATCCACGCTGGCATGCATTGCAAGCGCCACCGCTACGGCGATCGCCGAAAAAAGCCGGACCCATCCGTGCGCCGCGAAAACCGCAAAGAAGGGAACCATGTTGAGCAAAATCATTCCCGCAAGCGCCACGGCCGCGAACGTCAGGTTGTAACCGAACGCTGCGAAGAAATTCTTAGTGACACCGCGAATCACGTTTCCAGCGCCCGCATGCCAGCGCACGGTAACAAACTCCTGCGCAATCGCCACGCAAGAGCGAAATCCGGACCGCTTCACAAGTTTTCCCAGTTTCATATCGTCGACCACGTCCATCGCCAAACGTCGGTGCGTGCCAATCGCCTCGTAAGTGCTGCGACGCAGCAACTGAAATGCGCCCACGCCGACGTACGCACGCGAATTCGGATTGCTCACGCGATAGGCGTCCGTCGCGAGATGAAACGCAAGGCCGAAGAAAGTAATTAGCGTCTTTTCCCAGAAGCCATGCATCTCCACATGACAGAGCAGCGTGAGGTGATCGAGTTTGTGTTGCTTCGCGAGCGTGACTGCGCGGCGGATGACATCCGGCTTGAAACGTACATCGGCATCGGTAAACAAAAGCCATTCGCCTCTGCTGGCCTCAAATCCCATTTGAAGCGCGTGCGTCTTTCCGAGCCAGCCGCTCGGAATCTCGGTGACGTGCACCGCTCCAAAATGCGGATACGCTGCAGCGAAATCATCGAGGATCCGGGGCGTAGCATCCAGCGAGCGGTCGTCGACAGCGATGATTTCCAGATGTGGGTAGTCCAGAGCTGCGAGAGTCGCGAGCGCTGCGGGAAGTTTTTCCTCTTCATCTCGCGCGGCGAAAATCAACGAAATGCGCGGGCAAATCTCGTCTTCGGCTGGCGCGAAATCTTTGACCCAGGGGATTTTCGTTGCGCCATACGCGGCTCGGATGCCGTAGAACACCCAGAAGGTGGCAATCAACGAGGAAAAAACAAGTCCAAAAGTGTGCATCACGATTGGTGTCGAGTGACAAGCTCAGGTTATCCTAGCATGTAATGCCGGGGACCCTTTCGATCATCGGTGCAGGCCGCGTAGGACGCGCGTTGGGACGGCGGTTACGCGAGTTGGGCTGGAAAATCGGCGCGGTGGTATCCAGTAGCGAATCCAGCGCACGCAAAGCCGTGCGTTCCATCGGTGCAGGACGCTCGCACGCGTTTCTGACGCGTCAGGTGCTCGCTGCCCAAGTCATCTTAATCACCACGCCGGATCGATGCACGGCGGAGATTGCCGGGGACTTGGCACGCATCGGAGCGGAAGAGTTGCGCGGCAAAATCGTGCTCCATACGAGCGGGGCTTTGAGCTCGGACGTTCTCGATCCCGTGAGGCGGTGCGGTGCGGCCGTTGGGTCGATGCATCCTTTGCAAACGTTCAGCGGCGTCGAAGTGCCTCCGCTGGAGGGTAGAGTTTTTACGATCGAGGGGGACACCGGTGCGGTGCGCATGGCCCGGCAGATGGCCCGCGCTCTCGGCGCCGTTCCCGTTCCGATTGACGGCTCGAAGAAGCCGCTTTACCACGCGGCTGGCGCACTGGCCGCGGGTAGTGTTTTAGCTCTGATGGAAGCGGCGACGCGTTTGATGGCGGCGGCTGGAATGAAACGCCGCGAAGCCGTCCGCGCTTTGCTGCCGCTGACACGACAGGTGCTGGAAAACTTTGAACGGCTGGGCCCGCGAGCAGCGTGGACTGGGCCGCTTTCGCGCGGAGATTATGGCGTTGTGGCGGCGCATGCGGAAGCGATGAAAGATTTGCCGCCGGAATTTGCGCAGGCCTATGAAGCGGTAAATCGATTGGCCGCAGTGGTACTGGCGCAGGATTCGGCCGCGATGCAGGCAGAGCTGGAAAAAGTGGCTGTAAACCAGAACGCGAAAAGGAAAGCAACAGGGGGACAAGCGTGAAGCAACTGCAGATAGCGATTGAGAGCACGACGCTGGCGAACGGATTGAAAGTTGTCATCGCGCCGGACACGACCGCGCCGGTCGTTACCGTCGGCGTGTACTACAAGATTGGATTCCGGCTCGAGCCGCGCGGGCGCAGCGGTTTTGCGCACCTCTTCGAGCACATGATGTTTCAAGGTTCGGCAAACGCGCCGAAAATGCAGCACATCAAGCTGATTAATTCGAGCGGCGGCGTGCTCAACGGATCGACGCACTACGACGTGACAAATTATTACGAGGCCGTGCCGTCCAACGCGCTCGAACGCGTGCTTTGGCTCGAAGCCGACCGCATGCGCGCGTTGAAAGTTGACGATGAAAACTTGCGCAATCAGCGCGACGTGGTGAAAGAAGAAGTGCGTGTGAACGTCATGAACCAACCGTACGGAGGATTTCCCTGGCTGGACTTGCCGCCAGTTGCGTTTCGCAACTGGGCGAACTCGCACAACTTTTATGGCGACTTTAACGACCTCGACGCCGCGGACCTCGCTGACGTACAAGCTTTCTTCAAGACCTACTATGTACCGAACAACGCGGTACTGCTGATGCTCGGCGATGTGAAGCCGGAAGAAGGGTTCGCTCTGGCGAAAAAATTGTATGCTGACATTCCTGCCGGCGCGCCGCCTCCGTTTGCCGATCCAACGGAGCCTGAGCAGGCCGAAGAGCGCCGCGGCCACGTGGAGGAAAAATTCGGAACGCTGCCTGCGATGGCCATCGGATATGTTGTACCGAAACGCCGTACCACCGATTGGTGTGCCATGGCTCTGCTCGATCAAGCGCTGCATGGCGGGCGCGCGGGAAAACTTTATCGCGAACTCGTGCTCGAAAAACAGGTGGCCGTGGAACTCGACGGTGGAATCGACGACATTTTCGGCTACAACGGGCCGACGCAAATGGTGACACGAATTCTGCACAAGCCTGAATATTCGAGCGAACAAGCGCTCGCCGCATTTGACGAAGTGATCCGCGAAATTCAGGAAAAGGGCATCAGCGAAGACGAACTTGCGCAATTGAAAGTGAAATGGCAATCGGACTATTTCTCCCTTCTCGAGGGCGGACACAGCGGCATGCCGCGTTATGGATTGATGCACCTGCTGGCGTGCTTCGCGCTGTTTGATGGTGAACCACAACTTGTGAATACCGTGCTCGATGGTTTTCTCTCCGTGAAGCGCGAGGACATTCAGGCGGCTGCAAAGAAATATTTGCTCCGGGAAAAGCGTGCAATCGTGTTCCGGACTCCAGTTGTGGCTGGATCGCCTGCGGACGCGGACAAGAAAGAGGCAGCATAATGGCGACGCGCGCGGTCGAAGTAAACGATGCAGTGCCGGCGCTTTCCGCCGAACGCCAAGTTACATGGCCAAACCGCAAACGGGCGCGGCTCTCGAATGGGCTCGAAGTCGTCCTAGTGGAATCGCACACGATTCCGAAATTTCATGGTGATCTGTATTTCCGTTCGGGCAACGTGGCAGCCATCGATCGCGGCCCAGGGCTTGCGGAAATCACCGCCACTGTGGCGCGAACCGGCACGACGAAGCGCGCGAGCAGGCAAATCGAAGAAGATCTGCGGCGCATCGGCGCGGATCTCGGAATGAGCGCCGGCTCGGATACCAGCGCGATTTCGTTTGCCGGACTTTCTGAGTTTTCCGAGCCGCTTCTTGGCATGGTCGACGAGTTGGCGCGGGATGCGGCGTTTCCGGAAGCCGAGTTTGAGCGCGAGCGGCGGCAAAAACTCGAAGAGGTCAAGCTAGAGCGCACGCAACCGGGATTTCTGGCAGGTGAACGGTTGCGCAAAGTTTTGTTCGGCGCTCATCCGTACGCGCAGGTCTCGCCGAACGAGGAGCAAGTCGCGGCGTACAAGCGCGACGATTTGATTTCCGTTTATCGAGACTTTTATACACCCGAGAACGGATTGCTGCTGCTCGTCGGCGATTTTCAACCGGACGCAATGTTGAAAAGCGCTGAGAAAGTGTTCGGCGCGTGGCAAGGGAAGAAGCCCGTCGCAAAACATTCGCCTGCTCCGGCAAATCCGCGAGGGCGGCGCGTTTATCTTGTGCATTTGCCGGGCACGGTGCAGACGCAAATTCTTACGGGTTGCCATGCGATTACGCGAAAGCATCCGGATTGGGTGAAGCTCGGCTTGACGAATAGTTTGTACGGCGGAGCGTTCAATTCGCGCCTGGTGATGAACATTCGCGAGGACAAAGGGTATACGTACAGTCCGCGAAGCGGCGTGAATGCGTTGCGAGAGCACGGATACTTTTCAGTTTCCGCAGCGGTGCGCAACGACGTGGTTGCGGCTTCGCTCACGGAAATCTTCTACGAGATGGACAAGCTGCGTTCCGTGCCGGTTCCGGAAGCCGAGCTGGCCGACGCGCAGAATTATTTGAGCGGCATCTTTTCCATGGGACTTGCGACGCAAAACGGTTTGCTGTCGCAGATCGCGGTCGTGGCGCTGAACGAATTGCCCGACGATTATCTCGAGACGTATCGGGCAAAAGTTCGAGCGCTCACGCCGAGCGACTTGCTAGAAGCAGCGCGTAAATATCTCGACTCCGCAAACATGCAGATTGTTGTGGTCGGCGACCGCGCGCAAATCGAATCGCAAGCCGCGCTATTTGGCGAGCTCGAAGTCTTTGATGCACAAGGCAAGAAGCTGAGCTAGGCCTCGAATATCTATAATTATTGATGTATTAACATAATTCGTGTATTATCATGCCGTTATGTTGCGGCATTGGGTTGCGCGAATCTCGCTTCTTCTCGTTGCGTTCAGCGCAGTTACACCTAGCTTGCTCGCAAATAAGAAGCCGCCGCCTACGCCCGTTAATTTGAATACGGCGACGTCGGAAGAGTTGCAGTTGGTACCGGGAATCGGCCCGGTGACCGCGGATAAGATTTTGCAGATGCGCAAGTCGTATGGCGCGTTCAAGAGTGTGGACGATTTGCGTGCCGTCCGCGGCATCGGGCCGAAGCGGCTTGAGAAAATGCGCAAGTATTTGACTGTTGGCAAGTCGGCGTCGCAGAGCAAACCCGCGGCGAACAAGCCCGCAACTCCCGCGAAACCTGCGTCTCCACCAAAGCCTTCCGCTGTTCCCGCAGATGTGCCTGATCCTTCGCTATAACTTGTGGCGCGGTTGGCGCCGCAAAGAAAATGCAGGTTCCTCACTTCGCTCGGAATGACAATTTGTTTCCGTGCTTGCCTCATTTTGACTTGCGTCTCCAATTGAACGCGGGCGGGGCCCTTCCAGGGTAAGCAATCCCGCCCCTACAGATTGCGTGAAAGCGTCGAGTTGTGGGCACGTCAGAGGACTTGGTGCGTTGGGCGCGATGGCGCTTCGACGCGGAGAGGAACTTGGTCGGCGATACGGATGCCATAGCCCTCTAGGGCTACTACCTTTTTGGGATGATTGGTCAGGACGCGGATGTCTTTTAGGCCGAGGTCGATCAGGATTTGGGCGCCTATGCCGCTTTCGTGTTGGACCATGCGCTGGCGGGCGGGCTCGCGATCGAGCTGGCCGCGTTTGTGAAAATGGATTTGCGGGAGGGCGCCAGGTTCCTCGGCGGTTTCGACGCTGAAGCCACGGCCGGTGTGGTGGAGATAGAGGAAGACGCCGCGGTCTTCCTTGGCGATGGTGGCTAGAGAGCGGGCGACTAACTCGTTGCAATCGCAGGATGTTGAGCCGAAGACGTCGCCGGTGAGGCAGTGCGAGTGTACGCGCACGAGCGCCGGCGTTTCGCCTTCGAGAGTGCCACGGACTAGAGCGATGTGCTGATCGTGGTCGACGTCGCTGGCGTAGGCGATCATGCGAAAATCGCCGTAGCGCGTGGGAAGGACCGCTTCGGCTACGCGGCGGACGTAGCGCTCATGCTGCATGCGATAGCGGATGAGGTCAGCGACCGTTAACATTTTTAGATTGTGTTGCTTGCAGAATTCGTGGAGTTGCGGCACGCGAGACATGGTGCCGTCTTCATTCATGATTTCGCAGATGACGCCGCTCGCGTTGAGGCCGGCGATGCGGGCGAGGTCGACGCTGGCTTCGGTTTGGCCGGCGCGGACGAGTACGCCGCCGTTGCGGGCGCGAAGAGGGAACATGTGGCCGGGCCGAGCGAGATCCTGAGGGCGTGTTTTGGGATCGATCGCGGTGAGGACAGTGATGGCGCGGTCGGAGGCACTGATGCCGGTAGTAACGCCGACTTTGGCGTCGATGGCTTCGGTGAAAGCAGTGCCGTGGACGCTCGTGTTGATCAGAGACATGAGCGGCAGATGAAGCTCGTCGCAACGCTGCTCGGTGAGCGCGAGGCAGATCAGGCCGCGGCCGAACTTGGCCATGAAGTTTATGGCTTCGGGGGTGATTTTCTCGGCGGCTAAAGTGAGGTCGCCTTCGTTTTCGCGGTCTTCATCGTCCACCAGGACGATCATGCGGCCCTGGCGAATTTCTTCGACGGCTTCTTCGACGGTGGCGAATGGAGAGTTAGTTTCGCTCATGGTTGCCCCAAAGGGATAGTGTAGCCGATTGATTGGGGGGGTGAGTAGTGGGTGGTGAGTTGTGGATGGTGAGTAGTGGGTAGCGGGTAGGGCGCTGCTGCGAGCCATGGCAGGGGACCCCCGTGATTTTTGTAAGCGTTGCGCCTAAAGGACTTAGCTTGGCTGCAAGTGTCTTAGAATGCGCGGCTGCAAGAAGTTTCATAAACGTCGCATTTAGAGTCGAGGGTGAGGCTGGGACTCGCTTAGAGCGCGGCGTCGAATGCGAACGAGGCGGACGGGAAGGGCAGATCCCCCCACCCCGGGGGTATCCGGAAGTTGTGAAGTAAACGATAAAGGAGGAAAGGTTTGCGGGCGTTCCTGCGTGCGCGATGTTTACTGGGTGTGGAAAAAGAGGGAAGTGATTGGGTTGATGCTCGCGCGTGTGGAGTTGGGTGGTGAGGCCTCGTGGGAATTTTAACGCGGAGGTCACTAAGGTCGCGGAGAAGAGGGAGGAGAAATGCGGAATGATGGGATCGAGTCCAAAGGACGGCGGGATTGGCAAGGCGACTAGCACAGAACGATGGTGGCACGGGATATGTGTAATGTCAATTACTATTTTAGTACCGTTCGAACGCGCTGTGGAAAAATCAGAGCGTGCGAGTTGGAGTGCCCCGGCTGAACTTCGAAGACAACGAGCTTATGGCTAGAATCAGAGGCGGAGTGTTGGCGAAAATATAAGGCGAACCAAGAGTGAGCCGGGAGCATCTTATGTTCCGGAGGGTAGAACAATGCCAAAACTAGCGATTTGGGCGGAAGTGGAAGCGAAAGCGGGGAAGGAGCAGGAGGTGGCGGATTTTTTGAAGTTGGCGCAGGCGCTGGCGGAGAAAGAGCAGGGAACGATTACGTGGTACGCGATAAGGATGGGCGGGCCAAAGTTTGGAATTTTCGATACGTTTGCGGATGAGAACGGGCGCGAGGCGCATCTCAACGGAGAAATCGCCAAGGCGCTTTTTGGGAAGGCGAAGGAGCTTTTCGCGAAGGATCCGCAGGTTCATAAGTTGGAGCTGCTGGCGGCGAAGGTGCCAGGGGCCGCGGGGACGAAGGCGAAGTCAGCGTAGGCTTGCTTTGATTAAAACCGCGAGCACCGCGCCAGAGGCGGTGCTTCGTGCTACATTTGTTGTATGGAACTTAAGGTAAAGATTCCGGATGGGATTGCCGCGCTAGCGAAAGAGCGAGGCGTGCGGGTCGAGGAGTACGTCGAGAGTATACTTGCCGAACAGTTAGGCAGTCGTGGTGGAAATGGCGGTTCAAGCACGCGGCGGCCCAAGAGCCCTGAAGAGATCCGAGCATGGCTAGATTCCTTGGCACAATTTTCCGATAAGATTCCCCCTTTGCCAGAAACGATCACGCGCGATTGGATTTATCAGGAACACGATTAAATGGCAATTGCTTCGTGTCTGGACGATACGAACATCCTGCTCCGGATCACGCGACGTAGTGATCCCCTGCACGACAAGATAGACGCGGCTCTCGCGGGACTAGCAGGAGCGGGCACGACGCTACTCAACACTTCTCAAAACATCGCAGAACTATGGAATGCCATCACGCGGCCTGTCTCGCGGAATGGGTTCGGTTTGACCGTCGCTGAAGCAGAACAGGAAGTGCTTGCAATCGAGGCGGGGATGAGCTTGCTGGCGGATAGTGAGGCGGTTTATCGCGAGTGGTGGCGAACCGTGTTTCAGAATAACGTATCTGGAGTACAGGTACACGATGCGCGTCTAGCGGCAAGCATGTAGGTTCACGGCGTCAGACACATCCTGACGCTCAATGTTTCAGACTTTAGCCGGTTCCCGGGTCTCACTGTAGTTCATCCAGACAATATTCAGGCGTTTCTGCGTCCGTAGGCCGGTGTTGAACAGGCAGTTTCGAGATAGCCCGAATATCACTGCTTGTGTAATCTTGATTTCGAACCAGGATCCCATGAGGCGGACACACTCCCAAGCTACGGAAGGACTTATCGAGCAGCTCTATGTCAGAGCGGGGCTCTGGAACCGGTTCGTCCACGCCGAAAATGCCCAAGATATTATTCGCAAGATATTGGATGCTGGCGAGCCTGAAGCCATTCCCGATCTTCTGCCCCTGCTTCTTACAGGAGACAAACAGTCCATTAAAGCAAGCGCAGGAGCGATTCACGGGCTGCTGCGGCAACTCAAGCCTGCTGATTTCGTGAACTTTGATCAATTCGTGCGACAGGGCTGGTCGAATTGGCACCAGCGGCGCGAGCCTTGGTACGGGATGAAGCCGAACGACGTCGAACATCTTGCGCGAATCGGCGAAGAGTCCGTTTCGATTCTGGGCATCGCCAGTTTTCATGGCAGCGGCTATGTCCGCGAGGAAGCAACCCGACGGTTGGGAAAGATCGACACAGGGGCCGAGCTTCCATTCCTTCTTATTCGAGCCAACGACTGGGTGGAAGCCGTTGGCTCTCTGGCGCGGAGTTTGGTGATTGCCCGGATTCGATCCGACAATTTGCTTCACTTTCTGAAGTGGCTGCCGCTGGCGCTCCGGCTGGGCGGGGCGAAACGGAATGATAACACCACGATCCTGAAGGCGATTCGAGAGCTTTTCGAGACGCCCGAAGCCCGAAATACGTTAGAAGAGGGGTTCGAGTCGAAGGACAAATTCCCGAGGCGGTTCTGTTTTGATGTCGCGCTCAACTCCTGTGTTGCGGGCGTGGAATCGACCATAAAACAGGCATTCGCGATGCAGGATCTCGAGGTGCGCAAGGCCGCGGTGACTAAGCTGAGCGCAATTTTGCCAAATAACAAATGGAATGACCTGCTTGTTGTGGCCAGACGGGACGTCTCCGCCAGCGTGCGACGAGAAGCCTTAAACATTTATTTGGAAAAGTTTGGCGAGCAGGCTGAACGGGAGTTTAAGGCTGCATTGCTGGACGCGAATATTTCGATTCGAGAAATGGCGCAGCAATTTTTCGCAAAGAAAGGCAATGTCGATGTGCGTGGCTATTACGCACAGAGTCTGAATGAAAGTGGAGGCCGCAAACTGTCTGCGGCAATCGCCGGTCTGGGAGAGACGGGCGGTGCGGCCGATGCAAAGCTTCTTGAGCCTTTTTTCGCGAAGCCCTCCGCGAGGGTCCGCGCAGCCGCCCTGCATGCAGTTGGGAAGCTCAACCCGGATGCGTACATCGAGACGTTCGTCTTGGCGTTAGAGGACGCGAGCGCCGGAGTGGCGCGAGAAGGCGCTCTGGCGCTCAGCAGGAAGGCAAATTTGGTTGGAGGGCAGCGGTTTTGGGAGGTCTACGTTCGGAGCCACTATCCGCACAACAAACGATTCGTTCTCTTTCTGATAGCGCGAATCAGCAAGTGGGACAGCATTATTTACCTGATTCAGTCCTTGAGCGAGACGGACGAGCGCCTGGTGGAATTGAGCAAGCGATATATCACGCGGTGGTCTGCCAGATATAACCGAAGCTTTGCGGTGCCAAGCGCGGATCAATTAAAGCGACTAAGGAAACTACTCAGTGAACATAGTATGTTGATTAACTCCAAAACCGAGTTGTCACTCGAGTCCATCATAAAGTACTTCGGTTAGGCGAGCACCCGATTAGGCTTACTGCACGATGAACTGCGAAGGCTGGACTACGGCTTGGGCTTCGGGGTTGTAGTAGTCGTAGAGGATGGAGGGGGCGGAGAGAGCTTTCAGGCCGAAGCGGGGTTTGAAGGTGAAGGAGAATTTTGTGCCGCCGGCGCGGGGCCAGAGGTAGACGATTACGCGGTCGGGTAGGACGTCGTATTGGTCGATCTCCCAGCCTGAAGATTTCATGGCTTGTTCGAGGGAACTGCGATCGACTTCTGCGCCGGGCGGGAGGCCAATTTCGGCTAGCAACATGCCGTAGCCGCGGAAACCGATTCTTTCGGCGTCGACGTTGCATTGGACCGGTTTCGCCGACGTTGGCGGAAAGTTTGTCGAACTGGACGGTGAGGCGGAGGGCGTCTGAAACCATTTCCTGCTGATAAAGAGCGCTACCTGGGGCTTTTTGTGCCCATGGGACGTAGTAATTCGCGAGTACCTGAATGGAAGCGCGAGAGTAGCCGCCGGGGCGGCGAACCTCGATATGGTGCCCGCCGGGTTGGACGAATTTCGACAAGTCGACGATCACTGGCGCGCTGAGGACATTGGGCGGCGGCAAGTCGACGGAGAGGGCTTGTTTGCCATCAACCAGAACTACGGCTTTCGATCCAACATTCATTTTGTCAACGGCCTCATCCGACTTACGTGCTGTAAGAGAGGCGATGGCGTTGAGAACGTTGATGGTGGCTTGCGTGGAATACCAGATGCCATAGCGATCTTGATTGCGAAGCAAGAAGAGCAAGCCACGCGAGATCAATGGGTCGGAGTCAGGTGAGGCGGCGGAGTCCGCGCTGAGCGCTTGTAAGACGATGGCGGTGGTTTCCACGCGTCCGGCCAAGCCCCAGCCGTAGAAGGGTGTGTTCATTTCGAGCGACCAATAACTGGAATCGCCTTCGCGGCGTTCCAGTTTGCGAAGCCTTGCGACGCTGGTTGTGAAAGCGGACTTGTCACCGGCGCCGAGCGCTGCCAGAGCGTAGGAGGCGATCACGTAGGGTTCATCGAGCTCATCCACATGCGATTGCAGATAGCTTAAGGCGTGCTTGACAGCAAGTGGGGTGGACTTAACGATTTGGTCGTTTCCGGCGGAGCCATCGGCGGCGAGCTTTGCAGTGACAAGCATGCGGGCGATGTAAGCGGTTAGCATGGCGCTGCGTGGAGAGATTTCGTTGCCGTTCCAGTCGAGGGCAGCCCAATGGCCATCGGGTTTTATCTGGTTCACCACGAAAGTTGCGGCTTCCTGGATGACGGAAACATCGACATCGACGAATTCGCGCGCATCGCTGAGAAAATTGATGGCGTAGACGGTGAGCGCCAGGTCCGACTTTCCCCTGCCCCAATAAGAAAATCCTCCATCCGGCGAGCGATAAGAGAGGAGGCGCTCATAGCCGGCCTGGGTGTAGCGGCGCGCGCGAGGAAGCATGGGAGATTTTTCGGATGGCGAGGCTTTGGCGAATTTGAGAAGCAGGACGCTGGGATACGTGGAAGAGATGGTCTGCTCTGCGCAGCCATAGGGGCGCTCTAGAATGGCCTCAATACTCTCTAATACGTGAGCGGTGAGATGCGGATAAATTTTAAGACTCGTTTGAAGCGAGCCGGAGATTGCGGTCTCTGGAACCTGGAGATCGAGAGAAGTGGTGTCGTCGAAAATCCGGCTGACGCTGGTCGTCTTCTCTTCGCCATTGGGCCGGACGGTAATCGGGCGGGAGATCGCGTCGCTTGCATCGGCGCCGATGGCGCGCACTTCCTGTTTGCCTTCCTTGACGGTTTCGACGGCCTTGAAGCGGAAGATATCTCGCGCGGAATCTTGCGGCGCAATGGCGGTCTTCAGCGTGGCGGAACTTTGGAGCGTGAACCATGGCGCAGGCTTCATTTCGACTGTCACTTGGAGGCGACGGTCGAGATAATTGCGTAGAACAACGGGAAGAGCGATTTCGTCGCCGATGGTGAGGAAGCGCGGGGGATCATGCTCGACGAAGAAGGGTTGAAAGGCGCGAATGGATTTTTCGGAGGTGCCCATTTCGCCGTTGATGGTGGACGCAATGGCGGAGAGCTTCCAGGTGGTGATGTTGTCAGCGAGAGGGAATTTCAGTTGGGCGCGGCCTTTGTCGTCGGTCACGATTTCAGGACGCCAGAGGAGAGTCTCTGGGAAGTATTCGCGGAGGCGGGGAGTGGCGAGCGGAAGTTGCTTCTCTGGCATAAACGGAAAAAAGACGATGGACTGTTTGGGTTCGACGACAGAGCTCGTGGCCGTCTGCAACTGAACGGCTGTGCCACTAACTTCGACAGTTTCCGTGACTGCGCCGATGCTGAGCGTTGCGTCCAGCATCGTCACATTGGACGAGCGGACCGGCACATCGGTGATCGAATACGAACGAAAACCGTTGGCCGAGAACTGTACGACGTAGAATCCCGCGGGAAGATTGCGCAGAATGTAGTCCCCGTTTTCGCCTGAATTGGCGGTGAAGTTGGCGGCGGTCTCCGAATTTTTGGCGCTGATTTCCGCGCCGCCAACCGCTCCTCCCGCGGGGTCAGTTACGGTGCCGGAGATAGCGCCGCTCGATCCCTGCAAGACGGCCTCATTGCTGCTGGGAACGGGCGTTTTGTCCTTGCTGCTTTGTTCGAGGACGCCGCGGGAGAAGGAGGCCACATCGAAGTCATCGGATGTGCCTTCGAGACCATCCTCGCCCGCGCTTCGAATTTGAACCCAATTGATGCGCTGCGTTTTGGGCACGATGGTGGTGTGCAGTCGTTCCTTTTGCGTATGGTGCTCGTAGGTCTCGACGCTCAAGTCGTCGGAGAAGCGAGCCTCCGTGCGGAACATTGCGTAATAGGGGTGATTCCAAGGATCGCGAAGCGCGTCCCAGTTGATTCCCGAACGATTGAGGGCTGTTTTGAGTTGGTCGGGAGTCTCCGGAAAGGACTGGCTTTGCTTGAAATTTGCAGTGAGAGCCGCATCGACTTGCGCGCGCGTTTGGACGAAGTAGTCGATGGCGGCGGTGGTGAGGGGGAAGTCATCATCGGAAGGAGCCTGCTTGGTAGAGAAACGACCGTCAGGTCCGGCACTTGTCACGGTGATGGTGAGGTGGGTGCCATTCACACCAAAGGATAATTGGTAAGGATGTCCCCAAGGGTCTTTCAAGGAATCGAAGTCGACGCCCAATCGGGTCAGTTCTGTCTTGAGCGTTTGCGCATCGCGAATGTAGACGCCTGTGTGGGTGTGAAATTCGTTCACCGCTCGTTGCATGGCCCCTGCACTGGGTTTGAAATAAGGCCACGACATTCTGGCCACGACGAAATCGTCCTCGGTGCCGATGATTTTGTCCAGACCAGCACTTGAGATTTCCAGGATGTCAGACTCGCGAACGACGCTGAATGCGGCGTGATAGGACGTGCCCCACGGATCTTTCGCATTTCGCCAGAGAGCACCGGCATCCGCTGAAATGCTTTCCAGAGCGGCTTCCGTTTTGGGATATTCACCCTTTTGAGCGTAACGGTTTTCCAAAGCGGTGCGAATGGGTACAATTTGAGGATTGATTTCAGAAGCGAAGAGCTTGGCCAAATCTGCCTGACCAGAATCGCTGGCGAAGGTTTTGGGCCAAAGCCTATTCCCTTGGAGAAGGATTTCGGCGACGAGTTCGAGGCCGTCGGGAAGTGGTTTAGAAAGGTCGAGCTTGTCGAGGTCGCTTTTGCTAATTCCGCCAATATTCGAAGTGTCGCCCCAGTCATCGCGGAAATTAAAAAAGCCGCCTTGTCCGCCGAAATCGCTGTCGGTGCGCTGCCGCTCTTCGACAGCTTGATCGACGACTACCAGGCCTAACGCGCTTTTCGCCGGTTCGCCGTTGGGGCTGGTTATTTGCAAATTTGCCGTGGCTTCTTCGCCGGGGCGGTAAACGGATTTGGAGAGCTTTACTTCGACTTGCAATTCATGATTCTTGGGAAAGGATACCGTGTGTGAGCCTGAGGTAGCGGCGTAGTATTGGTCTTCGCCGGGCTTACGTCCAAAGGTGTAGGCAACAATAGTGACTTCGTTTTCAAACTTGCCGGTGGAGTCAAAGACGGCCTCTGCGTAGTTGTGGCGAAGATGAACCTGCTTCGAGGCCAGAAGGCGAAAGTCGTGCACGGCTTCGACGACGAGAGTTGTGTCAGGTTCAGCCGCGGTGAGCCGCACTTGGATTGGTTCGCCTGGTTTGTACAGAATTTTATCGGTTCCTACGCGGATTCCCGGCTGATCGTAAAACCTCAGAGATTCGACATGACGGCCTACCGCGCCCTTACTATCTTTCGCGCGAAAACTTAGATCGAACTCTTGAGAGACGCTATCAGCGGGCGCGGTTACGCTCGGCACAGACAATCCCGCGACTTTTGCGACTCCATAACGGTTGGTGTGGACGCGGCGGAGAAACTGCTCGACTGGTTCACTGGTGCCGATATTTTGTGAGGATGGCTGATCGCCGGTCCAATTGACTTCCACGTCGCAGGACGCGGGAGAACCATCGGCGTAATCGGTAGAGATGTAGAACTGGAGAGGAAGGCCGCCCGGTTGAGAAAAGTCCGCGCCGATGATGTAGATGTGGATGGGATCCTTGGTGACGCGCAAATCGAAGCGGCGCTGCTCGGTGCGGCCCGTTGAGGAATCGGTGAAGTAGGCGGCGAGCTTTAGATCGTGAAAGCGGGAGTAGTCTTCTGCGGCAAGTTGGTCATGGTCATCGGATAGATCGACTTTGGTGACGTAATGGCCGTGGTCGTCGGTGTCGCCTTCGTAGGTTTGGCCCTCTTCGGTGTCCCACTTTTGTTCGCGGTAATTCCAGTGGCGCTCCGTTTCGCGAACAACGCGAACGTGGCCGTGGCGGACCGGTTCTCCGAAAAGATAGTCGGCGTGAATATCAATCGAGGCATTTTGATTGGGGAGGTAGAAGGCGCGATCTGGCTTTGCCGCTACGGTGAAAGTGGGGAGCTCGTACCGGCTAATTTTAACGGAGGCGCTCGCGCCGGAGTCTTCGTAGGGGCCTTTGCCGAAAGTGGCTTGAATGCGATAGGTGCCGAGACGCAGGTTATCGGGAATTTGCCAATCGGCGGAAGCGATGCCAAAGGCGGAGGTTTTGAGTTGCACACGATAGACGAGAGTTTCTTCGGGGTCGAGGAGTTTCAAGTTCACCGGCTCGCCTCCGATGGCTTTTTTGTTGGTGTCGAAAGCCATGAGGCGCATGTGGAGCGCCTGGCCTGGTTGATAGATGGGTTTGTCGGTGCTGACCGAGGCTCTGGAGTAATGAACTACGCGCACAGTGTCGTCAGCTTCGACGGAATAGTTCGCGAGCTTACCAGTCACTTTTACGTCAACTTCGTTGGTTTCGACGTTTTGCGGGAGCGCGAACGGAAGCGTCGCGAAACCGCGTCGATCGGTGAAGGCAGTCTTTGTTACGAGAGGCTTCTGGTCATTGGTGTCGAGATCGAAGGATGCCTGGACGGCGACGCCGGCAACGGGGTGGCCTGTTACGGGGTGAATGGCGCGAATGCGGATGGCGTACTGTCCAGATTCTCGAACTAACTCCGGAGCTGCGGCGTGCAGCTCGAAAATTCCTGGAGTTGCTTCGCCCACGGAAAGAATGCCTACCAGGGGCGCGAGAATAGCGGTTGCGGGCGCGGTCTGCGTGATGGTGTAGCGAAGGCGATACCAAAGGAGATTATTTCGATCGATTTTATCGGCGAGGTCGTAAGCGAGGGGCAGGGTTGCTTTGAGTTTCGTCTCGCCGGGAGGGAGCGAAACATCCTGCTCCGAGCTGACGCAAATCAATCCCTTTGGGTCGACCAGTTGGAGGAGCAGATGCGCTGCGATGGCATCGCGCGTTGGGTTTTCTACCGGCAGATCGACGATGGTGTCGTCGGGATCAAATTGGATGCGAGCAGCGTGTTCGTTCACGCGCACGAGCGTCTGCGCAGAGGCCGAACTTAGGAACAGAAAATACAGAATGACGAATTCGAACACACGGCTGGATTTGTAACGCATCGCCCCCACTCCTGGTTACGAATGCGAGACCAACACTGGCTGCAGATAGGTTGCTGCGAGGAGACAAAAAGGTTGCATGCAAAGCAAATGTTGCAATGTAGAGATCAAGGAAGCGACAGAACTAGCTTTTCGCCGTTGAAATTGAATTCCAACTGATACTTGGCGTCTTTCTTGCGATCGTGAAGGGAAAAGTAGAGGTAACCTGCGACGGGAGCCGCGGCTTTACCCAATGGCAGCCCCTTTTCGTCCAATTCCTTTTCCATGACCTGGCGATCCCGATCCGTTGAGCCTGGTGCGGGTTTTGGATCGCTCACGTCAACTTCCGTCCCGCTATAGACGCCATGAACTCTTGTGGGCTGACCCGTGTTCGGATCGGTGACCGTGCCGGAATCGTAGCCAACGGTTGCGCCCCCGCGGACTGCGACCGGGGGCCCGGAACCGGCTTTCTTTTGCAACGAAGCAGCGATCACCGTGGCGCTTCGCGGCTTTGTGCCTATGTCGCTCCCGGAAATGTATAAGGCGAAATCATCCAGCGACAGAGCATGCGGACCGGTCTCCGTGTCGGGATAAAAGGCGAATTCCACAACGATGCAGCAACGATTCAAATTGGAGACAAAAACTTTTCCCACTTGCTTCGGAGTGAGAATGTCCGCTCCGGCACTCGCGCCGTCGCTCTGGGCATGCGAATGGTAGCGGTCCGCGGAGGACCGGGGAACGCTTCCTCGAGGTCCAGACGAATCGTCGTCCGTGCTTTGGGCTTTGGATGGCGCGGTGAAAAGCAGAGCGGCAATCAGGAACACTGAGGAAGGGGCGACGAATCTCATCGAGCGCATTGGGCACCTCGTTAACGAATGCAATTCCTGGGGCGGACTTCGTTGTTCTCCAACGCGGGGCTTGTTTACCAGAGGCTATCCTCTGGCATTGTACGCGTATGATGCGGTTCGAGGGCGAATTTGTCGCCTGCTACAGCTTCCGGAGCGGGGCGGGAAGGATGCCGGCGAGCGAATATCTGCCAGGGCCGGCGAGCAGTAAGCCCAGGGACAGGAGTAGCTCGGTTAGAGCGTATTCGAGGCCGCCGTGGGCGATGTCGTAACCGTTCGGTAGATGGACGATGAAGATGGCGCCGAGCATGACAATGATTACGCTCACGGCTCCGACCCGGAGAAACGCGCCGATCAGTATCGCGATGCCTCCAGCGAACTGCGCTAATCCAACGAGATAACCAACGGCGGCGGGCATGTGCATGAAGGCTGCAAAGCCTTGCGGGCCCGGGCCGCCAAACATTCCGAAGAGGATCGCGCAGCCGTGGAAGATGAAGGGAAGTGCGCAAGCGACGCGCATGATCAGAAGTTCGAGATTCAGTTCACGGGCGCTGCCCGTCAATCGGTTAAACGTGCCCATCGGGGCCTCCATTCGTTCGATAGCAATTGTGTATCAGAAGGTGTGGAGGCAGAACAAGTAGTTTTGGATCAGTGGCCGGAGGCGGGCCGGGCCCTTCCAGGGTAAACAAGCCCGGCCCCTACAAAGATGGGATGAAGGCTGCGGTCGGCGACGGCGAGAGCCACCCGCATTCGACGGCGAGAGTTACGGAGTTAGCGGAGGATAGGAGCTAGGAGATGGAAGACACCAGCGCCGATCAGGGCAGCGCCGGGGATGGTGAGTACCCAGGCCCAGACGATGCGGCGGGTGACGCCCCAGCGGACGGCGGAGAGGCGGCGCGTGGCGCCGACGCCGACGATAGCGCCCGTGATGGTGTGTGTGGTGCTGACAGGGATGCCAAAGACCGCGTTCATGACCAGCGTGAGGCCGCCGGCGGTTTCCGCCGCGAAGCCGCCGAAGGGAGTGAGCTTGGTGATGCGCTGGCCCATGGTCTTGATGATGCGCCAGCCGCCAGCCATGGTGCCGCCTGCCATGGCTAAGTGGCAGCAGATGATGACCCAGTAGGGGACGGAGAAGGATTTCAGCAGGCCACCGGCGACGAGCGCGGTAGTAATGATGCCCATGCCTTTTTGGGAGTCATTTGTGCCGTGGCCGAGGCTGAAAAGCGCCGCGGAGAGCAATTGCAAGCGGCGGAACCAGCGATCCACTTTCTGCGGACGCTGACGGCGGACGATCCAGCTGGTGAGGATGGTTAGGATGATCGCGAGAATCATTCCAATGACCGGCGAGAGAAAAAGGAAAGCCACCGGCTTAACCCAGCCATGGAATATCAGCGCCTTGAAGCCGGCGTAGGCAACGGCAGCGCCGCCATAGCCGCCGATGAGCGCGTGGGAAGAACTGGTGGGAAGACCAAGAACAAGAGTGATCAGGTTCCAGGAAATGGCGCCGAGGAGGCCAGCGAGGAGGACTTGCTGATTGATCATCTCGATGTGAATCATGCCTTTACCAATGGTGGCGGCGACCGCGGTGCCGAAGACGAAGGCGGCGATAAAATTCCAGAAAGCGGCCCAGGCGACGGCTCGCAACGGCGTGAGGACGCGCGTGGAGACGACCGTGGCGATGGAATTGGCAGCGTCATGCCAGCCATTGGAAAACTCAAAGGCCAGCGTTAAAACTATTACGACGATCAGGAGGTTGAAGCTGCTCAAGTGGAGAAGCTCCGCAAAGGCGATGAGGCGGAGGAGCTAGGAGAAACAGAAGAGGTAAGAAATTTACGAGGAAAGAAGTGGCAAGTGATGAGTGGCGAGTGGCGAGGATAAATCTGGCGATGGCGAGGTGAGTAAGTTCGCGCGATTTGCGCAGGCCAGCGGAGCGGGATAAACGAAGGGAATATGGGCGACATCAAGCGCTCTTGATGATTACGCCTTCGATTACGTTGGCGACGTCTTCGCATTTATCCACGGCGGTTTCGATGACTTCAAAGATTTCTTTCCATTTGATGATCTGGACGGAGTCTTTTTCTTCGTCGAAAAGCTGGGCGATGAGGGTGCGGCAGATGCGGTCGCTTTCATTTTCGTAGCGGTTGATCTCGATGCAATGCTTGAGGGCTTTTTCGGGAGTGCCCAGGGCTTTGACGGCGGCAGTGACTTCGACAGTCGCCGAGACGAGGACTTTGACGAGGTCGACGGTGCCCTCGCGGACGGTGTCGACCCGATAAAGGACGAAGCGGCTGGCCGCGGCGTCGATGAGGTCGATGACGTCGTCGAGCTGGTTGCAGAGCGTGTGGATGTCTTCGCGGTCAAACGGCGTAATGAAAGTCTGGTTCAGCTTGATGAGGAGATGGTGAGCGATTTCGTCGCCTTCATGCTCGATGGCCTTTACGATCTGCACTTGCTCGGGGACGCCCGTATAGTGCGAGAGCATTTTTAGAAGAGCTTCCGCACCGGTGTGAATATTCTCGGCTTGCAGGGCAAAAAGGTCGAAGAAACCCTCTTCACGCGGCATGAGCCGCTGCAAAAGTCCTGGCATGTCGTGACTCTCCCCTGAAGAGTCTGTGGTGAGGCTCGACGAGTTTAGCGGAGGAGGGGGGAGGGAGGCAAGGAAGCTCAAAAAAGGAGGCTCATTGCGCGACTGGAGGTCGGGTGATAGGCTCGGCGGCCATGAGATGTTGGATTACATGGATGGCAGTTCTGGCGACGTGTTGTTCTTCGGCTCATGCTCAGGCCGCTGGCACAGACGAACTAAAGACGAGGCGGCTGCACGCGGCGCAGGCGTTCCCAGATGGCGTGCTTCTTGTGCGCTCGAGAATAGACGTGAGCCCTACCGCGGACGGTTACCGCGAAAACGCAACTTTCTACTATTTGACAGGCTTGGAGAATACTCCGGGAGCCATCCTTGCGATTGACGGCAAGACGCGAGAAAGCTGGCTGTTTGTGCATGCTTGGCACCGTGGAATGCCGCTGGAGGCCGAGCCCAGCGATGCATCTGCACAGAAATTGGGTCTGCAACATGTTGTGGATTGGACGGAGCTCGATAGTTTCCTGACGCGGCTTATTCAAGCGAGCGCGAAGATTTATTGCGAAAGAGGAACGACCGAGCTTCCTCCAAACCTGGTCGAGGCCAGAGACAAGCGCACGCCAACGTGGATTCAAGCTCTGACGAAGAAATGGCCAACACTGGATATACAGTTTGTCGAAGGCCAATTATCTGGGTTGATGAATATAGAAAGCGCGGGTGAGCAAGAGCTCAGCCGCGAGGCGGCGCACGCAACCGTTCCAGCAGTCATGGCGGGAATCCGAAGTATCCGGCCAGGAATTTCACAACGGAAGATCGAGCTGGTGGTTGAGAGCGCTTGCTGGAATGCGGGAGCGCATGGCGTTTCGTTCTGGCCATGGGTCATGGGCGGCGCGAACGGCGTTTTTCCGAGACCCTTCTTCTCGTTCACTCGTTATGACCATCTCGATGCCGTGTTGCAGCGCGGCGATCTTGTGAGACTCGATGTGGGATGCGAGTGGCAGCACTATCAGGGCGATTTGGGGCGGACGGTGCCGGTGTCGGGGTACTACAGCGAGGAGCAGCGCGAGATATGGAACATTTTTGTTGCGGCTTATCTTGCCGGAGTCAAAGAGTTACGCCCGGGAAATACGGAAGAGCGAGTGTTTGATGCGTGGAAGGCGGAATTGCTGCGGCATCGTGCATTCGTGAAAAGCCCACTAGCTAAACAAGCCATCGAAACGTGGAGCGATCGGAAAAACGTTCCATACTGGCAAATACATACTTCAAATCTTGATACCGGATCCATCGATGGTGGGCTGCGAGTGGGAATGGTGATCGATTTCGAGCCGATTATGTCGATTGGCGGACAGGGCTACTACCTGGAAGACATGTTTCTAATTACGGAGGTGGGCGCCGAACTTCTCACCCCCGGCGTGCCGTATACGGCCGAGGAAATTGAAGCGGCGATGAAACATGACCAGTGAGATTGTTTTCAGCGATTCGATTCGCAGCGCGAGCCGAATTGGTATTTGAACGGACGCTTTCCCACCATCTTCCAGTTATCGCGAAAAAAAAGGGCGTCCTAGCTTGTGGCTAGGACGCCCTTTGGATTGAGGTTTTGGGCTGCTGGTAAAGCCGCCCGGAGCACAGGCAGGAGTGCCTGTGCTACCTGGATTTTAGTACATGCCGCCCATGCCGCCTGCGCCGGGGGCGCCGCCGCCACCAGCTGCTGCAGCCTTTTCTTCCTTGATTTCAGCGATGAGGGCTTCGGTCGTGAGCATCAGGCCCGCGATGGAAGCTGCGTTTTGCAGCGCCAAGCGGGTGACCTTTGCTGGATCGATGACGCCCATCTTGACCATGTCGCCGTACTCGCCGGTCTCGGCGTTGAAGCCGAAGTTTTCGTCCTTCGAGTCGCGAACCTTGCCGATCACCACAGCGCCTTCGAAACCGGCGTTGAGTGCGATCTGGCGGGAAGGCTCCTCGAGAGCGCGCTTCACGATGCCTGCGCCAACGGCTTCGTCATCGTGCAGCTTTAGCTTCTCGACTGCGGAGATGCAGCGGAGCAGAGCGGAACCGCCGCCTGCAACGATGCCTTCTTCAACAGCCGCGCGAGTGGCGTGCATTGCGTCTTCGACACGCGCCTTCTTTTCCTTCAATTCGGTCTCGGTCGCTGCGCCGACTTTAATGACGGCAACGCCGCCGACGAGCTTGGCAAGGCGTTCCTGGAGCTTTTCCTTGTCATAGTCGCTGGTGGTGTTTTCGACCTGGGAACGAATCTGTTTCACACGGCCTTCGATGTCCGAAGACTTTCCGGCGCCTTCGATGATCGTGGAGTTGTCCTTGTCGATGGTGACTTTCTTGGCGCGGCCGAGGTCCTCAAGCTTCACGTTCTCGAGCTTGATGCCGAGGTCTTCGGTGATGGCCTTGCCGCCGGTGAGGGTGGCGATGTCTTCGAGCATCGCTTTGCGGCGGTCGCCAAAGCCAGGGGCCTTGACGGCAGCGCACTGCAGCGTGCCGCGGAGCTTGTTGACGACCAGGGTCGCCAGCGCTTCGCCTTCGATGTCCTCAGCGATGATCAAGAGGGGCTTGCCCATCTTGGCGGTCTGCTCGAGCAACGGGAGCAAATCCTTCATCGAGGAGATTTTCTTTTCGTGGATGAGGATGCGAACGTCCTCGAGTACGCATTCCATGCGCTCGGGGTCGGTGATGAAGTAGGGCGAGAGGTAGCCGCGGTCAAACTGCATGCCCTCGACTACTTCGAGGGTGGTCTCCATCGTCTTGGACTCTTCAACGGTGATGACGCCATCCTTGCCGACCTTCTTCATCGCTTCCGCGATGATGCCGCCGATTTGCTTGTCGTTGTTGGCGGAAATGGTGCCAACCTGGGCGATCATGTCGCCCTTTACGTCCTTGTGGAGCTTGCGGATTTCTTCGACCGCCACTTCGACGGCCTTTTCGATACCGCGCTTGAGAGCGGTGGGGCTGGCGCCTGCGGCGACAGTCTTGACGCCTTCGCGGAAGATCGCCTGTGCGAGCACGGTTGCGGTGGTGGTGCCGTCGCCGGCGACGTCGGACGTCTTCGAAGCGACTTCACGAACCATCTGCGCGCCCATGTTCTCGAGGGGATCCTGCAGCTCGATTTCCTTGGCCACGGTGACGCCGTCCTTGGTGATGATCGGCGCGCCGAACTTCTTTTCGATCACGGCATTGCGGCCCTTGGGGCCGAGCGTGATCTTTACTGCGTCGGCGAGAGCGTTCACGCCGCGAAGAATCGCTTGGCGGGAATTCTCACCTGTTACAATCTGCTTCGCCATACTAGTATTTCCTCCTGATTTCGTTCTGCTGACTGCTGAATTTTAAGAGAACTGCGCCGGTCTAAAGACCGGCCACAACAGGTGCCGAACCGGCGGGCGGGGCAAGCCCCGCCCCTACAGAGTGGGGCTGAATTACTTCTTGGCGGCTTTGGCTGCGCCGCTTAGTTTGGCAAGGATCTCTTCTTCGCGAAGGATGAGGTACTCTTCGTCTTCGATTTTGATTTCGGTGCCGCTGTACTTGCCGAACAGAACGCGGTCGCCTGGTTTCACGTCGAGCGGGATCAATTCGCCTTTTTCGCGCTTACCGGCGCCAACGGCGATGATTTCACCCTCCATGGGCTTTTCTTTTGCGGAGTCAGGGATGATGATGCCGCCCCTGACGGACTCTTTTTCTTCAATGCGCTTCACGATTACGCGGTCGTGTAGCGGGGTCAGATTCACTGCCATCTTGGAAGAACCTCCATAGTTGATCTTACGGTTTGAACAGAGACTGGGAGCACGGAAGGGAAATTAGCACTCCTCACAGTCGACTGCTAATATAGCCAGAAAAGGATTGCATGTCAAGGATTTAGGAGACAGATAGGTGGCGTGGCTGTGGAATTCCAGGCGATATAAGTCGTTTATTTGTAATTAGATGGATGGTGCAAGAAAAATACGACACTTGGCGATTGCCGTGCTCTCCTTCGAGGGATAGAATCGCGACGGGGTCGAGCATTGCGCTACTCCACTTATCTGCGGCTGATTTTGCTCACGGCGGGGACGCTCTTGCCGTTTTTTTGGATCGTGGTCATCCTCGGGCATCGCCGACAGCGAAATTTTGAGCGCATTTTCTTTTTCTTGTGTCTGGCCCTCGTATTCCTTTTCGGCGGATCGTTGTTGGCTCTCAACGCGAAACTTTACTACTCGGTTTTGTCTCCATCACTCGGAATGTTTGCATGGACCCTGGTTTGTCTCGGGTTGTGGTTCGTACCGTCTCTGCTGGTTCATTTGCACGTTGAATATGCAGAGATTCGAGGTCTGGTCCGGCACGGCACCCAGAAACGGCTTTGGTTGGTGGCGGCCTATTTGCCCGGGGTGCTGCTACTCCCACACCTGTACTCGGGCCTGCGTTTGCACACGGACTTCGATTTTGTTGCGCCCGCAAGTTCGCTTGGCAAGGTTTTCCAAATCTGGCTGGTCAGCTCTCTGGCGATTTCAGCTGCGTGGCAAAAACGATTCTTAAGGGCTGCTCCCGACTTGGAGCAAAAGCTATTCCATCGGTCCCTAATGTACAGTTTTTCGTCTCTTTCAATCTGTATCTCGGTGATTCACCTGTGGGGAATCACAAGTAACGACACCCTAATTGTGACAACCAGCATCGCCGCCGTTGTCGCGCTGCAACCATTGGTGGCTCTCATTCGCAATGTCCAACGCTTTAATTTTTTACAGATTGGGCGGCAACGGAATTTGATCTATTCGGTGTTTGCGGCATTTGTGGGGCTGCTGTATCTCAGTTTGATCCGACGAGTCAGTTTGTGGCTGGATCCGTATTTACCGCCTGAGGCGACGGCGGCCATTCTGTTATTCCTGCCTGTGGTCCTTTTTGAACCGCTGCAACGAGGGGTGGGAAAGCTTTTGCGGCGGACTGCGCAGACGGAGATGGATCATGCGCAGCGGATGATGGCGCCAATTCAGGAAGTCGCGCGGCTCGGTGATTTGGGAAAGTTGAGTTTGTTCATCGAGAGATGGATAGGCGAGCAGTTGCAACTTGCGGAAGTGATCCTCGTTCATGGCAGCGAGGTGGGAATTGGGCCGGGAGACAGGGCGTCCGAAGAAGAGTTTGTGATCAGGCAGTCCGGACGGCTCCTTGGCACGCTGCGCGTGAAGGCGCATGGGGCGATGTTGTCTGGCGAGACGGCGGCGGCGCTGGAATTTTTGTGTGAGCAGTTGCCGGGGGCCTTGGATTTGTGCCGGTTGATTGAGGAGAAGCTTCAACTTGAGAGGGAATTGGCGGAGCGGGAACGATTGGCGGTGTTGGGGCAGATGGCGGCCAGCATTTCGCACAATTTGAAGAACCCGCTGGGGTCGATCAAGACGATTTTGCAGGTGCAACTGGAAAGCGCGGAATTGCCGGAGTCGATTCGCGGCGAGACGAAGATGGTTTTGGAGGAGATTGGACGGTTGTCGTCGAAACTGAACCAGCTGCTGCAGTTTAGCCGGCCGGCGATTCGCGGGGGAGTTTTTGTGGCGAGTTGCGATGCGCGGGTTGTGGCGGAAGAGGTCAGCGGCGTTTTGCGGCACGAGGCTGAGCGGCGCGGCGTTGCGCTTGATGTCGCGGTCGTGGCGGAAGGGGCAAAGTTGGCTGCCAGTGCGGAGGCGGTGAGCGAGATTTTGTCGAATCTTGTCGTGAATGCGTTGGAAGCGACGGCGCGCGGCGGGCGCGTGAAGGTGAGCGGTTCGGCGAACGGGGATGGATTTTTGTTCGCTGTGGAAGACGACGGTCCGGGCATTCCTGAGAGTGTGCGCGAAAAAATCCTGCAACCATTTTTTACGACGAAGACGCAGGGGACGGGACTGGGCTTGGCGATTGTGGCGCGGCGAGTTGCGGAATTTGGCGGAAATTTGGATTGGGAGAGCCCGGTTCGTGACGGACGCGGAACTCGGTTTCGGGTGATTTTGCCTTTGTAGGGGAGGGGCTTGTTTACCCTGGAAGGGCCCCTCCCGTTGTGAGCGTGAAGGCGGCGAAACGATGGAAGAGATGCTGCGGCAAAGATGCGGACGGATTAGGCCGAGTGGTCGATCGACGGGCGGGGCAAGCCCCGCCCCTACAGAGACGCAATGGGAAGGTGGCGATGAGAACAATTTTGATTGTGGATGATGAGCCGGCGGCGCGGTATGGATTGCGGCGGGCGCTGGAGGGGAAGTACCGGATTGCGGAGGCGGATTCGGCGGAGGCGGCGCGCTTGGCTTTAAATAGCGAGCACCCGGACCTTGTGCTGCTCGATGTGGTGCTGCCGGGGCAGAGCGGGTTGGAGTTTTTGCGGTGGATGCGGGAGCTGGGAAGCGATGTGCCGGTGTTGATGGTTTCGGCTTTGGACACGGCGAAGACGGCGGTGGAGGCGCTACAGTTGGGCGCGGCGGATTATTTGGTGAAGGGATTCGAATTGGAAGAGTTGCGGCAGCGGGTGGCGAATCTTTTGAAGCTGGCGACGCTGGAAAAAGAAAATGATTCGTTGCGGCGGCGGATGGCGACAGAGGGACAGTTTGGGCAGATGATCGGGCGAACCGCGGAAATGCGACGCGCGTTTGAGATGGCGGATCGCGTGGCGGCGGTCGATTCGACAGTGTTGATTCTCGGCGAAAGCGGGACGGGGAAGGATTTGATGGCGCAGGAGATTCACGCGCGGTCTCCGCGGGCTGGGAAGGCGTATGTGGCTGTGAATTGCGCGGCTTTGCCGGAGACTTTGATTGAGTCGGAACTGTTTGGGTATGAGCGCGGGGCGTTTACAGGAGCGGCGCAGCAGAAGAAGGGGAAGTTTGAACTGGCGTCGGGCGGGACTTTGTTTTTGGATGAGATTGGGGATATGAATCCGGTGACGCAAGCGAAAGTTCTACGGGCGCTGGAGAACCGTACGATCGAGCGGCTTGGCGGGTCGCATCCCATACCGGTGGATGTGCGGGTGATTAGTGCGACTCACCGGAATTTGGCGGCGGAGATTCGCGCGGGGAAGTTTCGGGAGGATTTGTTTTATCGGTTGCGGGTGGTGACGATCGAGTTGCCGCCGTTGCGGGCGCATAAGGCGGACATCCCGGTTTTGGCGGAGGCGTTTTTGCAGATGCATATGGCTCGATTGCGCGGGGCGGCTGGGGTGGGAGGGGCAAGCCCCTCCCCTACAAGGATTACGCGCGAGGCTATGGCGGCGCTGGAAAAGTATGATTGGCCTGGAAATGTTCGCGAGCTGAAAAACGCGTTGGAGCGGAGTTTGGTGTTGTGTCGCGGAGAAGAGATTAGCGTAGGGGACCTGTCGCAGGAAGTGGTGAGCGGGGAAGCGGCGCCTCACAGAAATTCGGATGGGGCGAGCGAGAATGGGTTTGGCGAGAAGGATTTTCGCGAGGCTAAGCGGAAGTTTGAAGTGGCGTATTTGACGAAGCAGCTTGGCGATCACCGTTGGAATGTTTCACGGACGGCGGCGACGATTGGGTTGCACCGGCAGAGTTTGCAGGAAAAGTTGCGCGAGCTGGGAATTCGGCGGCCGGGGCGCGAGCCGATGGAGGAGAAATAGTGCCTCGACAAGATTTGTCGATCCTAAAACATATTAAAGACGCGGGGGAGCGCAACCGTCGGTCCGAACAATTATGGGCCTCACGGCCAACTATTGGGTATGTGCTCGCAGGCGGAGCTAGTTTGAGATTTGGCAAGGACAAGGCTCTTGCACCTTTGGTAGGAAAGACTGTCTTGGAAAGGACGCTCGATCTTCTCAAGGAGGGCGGAGCACGCGAAGCGATCGTCGTTGGGCCGAAATCCAAGTACGGGAGATTTGGGGCCCGGTGCGTTAGGGATAGATGGCCGGGGGAAGGGCCACTTGGTGGCATTATTACCGCGCTGCATAAGACGGGTGTCAATAAGTACGGGTATCGCTGGAGTCTAATTTTAAGTTGCGACATGCCCTTTCTTACGGGCGAGTGGCTGACTTTTCTGTGCGAACGGGCGCGCAAGAGCGAGGCGCAAGTGGTGCTGGCCCATTCGGAGCATGGTCCGGAGCCGCTGTGCGCTTGCTGGCGGGCGGACGCGGTGGATACGCTCCGAGCCGCCTTCGAGAGCGGAGTTCGGCGTGTGAACCAGGGCATCTCACTACTGCGTGCGGAAGTTCTTGACGCGCGGGACTGGAAACGATTTGATAGCGCAGGGCGGCTTTTCTGGAACATGAATACGGCGGCGGACTACGAAGAGGCGCGACGGATTATAGAAGCGGAACAAACCTAACCGATGCCTCGAACAACTGGCACATGGTTTACACGAACACGGGATAACGAAAGCGGACAATGGCAGACGCAAACGATATGAATCGCGGAGTGGCGGCGATGGAAATGGGCGGAGCGCGGGGGGCGTCAGGGCTGGTGGGCGCCAGCAGCGCCAGCAACAGCGCTGAGCCGCGCGCGGAAAACTTTTTCGAGTTTCGTGATGTTTGCAAGTCTTTCGACGATAACGCCGTGCTAAAGGATGTGAGCTTCAGTGTGAAGCGTGCCGAGACGTGCGTGATCATGGGGCGCAGCGGAGTCGGGAAGTCTGTTTCGCTCAAGCACATCATGGGATTCATGAAGGCGGACTCGGGGCATATCTTTGTTGACGGGACGGACGTAACGAACTTCAGCGAGCAGCAATTCGAAGAAGTGCGGCGTAAAGTGACGATGGTGTTTCAGTCGGGCGCGCTGTTTGATTCGCTGACAGTCGCGGAGAATATCGCTTTTCCGTTGGAAAAGCAGCCGGGGCTGGAGAACGAAGATATCGATGCGTACGTGGTTAAATTAGCGAAGATGCTGGAAGTCGAAGATGTCCTCGACAAACTGCCGAGCGAATTATCGACGGGGATGAAACGTGCGGTAGCCATGGCGCGCGCGTTCGCGCAAAATCCCGATGCCATATTATTTGACGAGCCAACCACCATGGTCGATCCCATTATGGCGGGACACATGGGCGATCTAATTCTGCGACTCAAGGATGCGTTTCACCGTACATCGATCGTGGTGACGCACGACACGCATCTCGCCAAGAAACTCGCCGACACCGTGGTGTTCTTGCAAGAGGGGCGCGTCGGGTTTTTCGGGCCGTGGGACGACTTTGAAAACTCGAAAGATCCTTTTCTCCACAACTTCCGCATGCAGGATGCCTTAATTCCCGCGCTGGACGTGACTCTGTGAGCAAGGCGGCGCGTGGATGAAGCGCCGAAATTTTTTGAAGGGAATAGCCGCCGCACCGCTGCTGACTGTGGGAGAGGCCTTCCCGGTACAGAAGGGCGTTCTCGTCAACGACGTTCACACCGGTCTGAACCCTACCTGGGTGGCGAGCATCTCCCGTCCAACTTCTCTCACAGAAGTTCAAAACCTGGTTAAAGACTGCGCCAAACGCGGCTGGGCGATTTCCGTTTCAGGCAGCCGACACGCTACCGGCGGGCAGCAGTTCGCCACGGATTCCGTGCTTCTGGACATGCGCGCGATGAACCGTGTTATCGGCTTGGACTTGAAGACCGGTCTGCTGCATGTTGAGGCGGGCACCGAGTGGCCGGAACTCATTCAGGGCTATTTGTCTCTGCAAAAAGAAAACGCGAGTTGGGGTATTCGCCAAAAACAGGGCGGAGCCAACCGGATTAGCCTCGGTGGTACGCTTTCCGCGAACGCGCATGGGCACGATCTCGGTTCTCCGCCGATCATCAGCGATGTGGAATGGATTGAAATTGTTATGGCGGACGGCAGCGTGAAGCGATGCAGCCGAAAAGAAAATGCAGAGCTATTTTCTCTGGCAGTGGGTGGCTACGGACTTTTTGGAATCATAACGGCGGTCGGGTTAAGGTTGGCGCCTCGGCGCAAAGTCCGCAGGCATGTTGAGGTGCATACCACGGCCGAGGCGGTCGCGTTGATCGAGCGGCGCGCGGCGGCTGGCGCACCATATGGTTATTTTCAATACTCGATTGATGAAACCTCCCGGGATTTTATGCGCGCGGGGATTCTTACCACGTATGAAAATGTGCCGCCGGAGACGCCACTTGGAAAAGAGAACACCGATATCGACGCGAAGCTGGTGACCTCTCTACTGGAAATCGCTCATCGGGATCGCGGGTCCGCTTATCGCCGCTACGCAAAGCTGGAACTGTCCAAGGACAGGAATGTGGAGTGGTCGGATCTGCACCAGCTAAGCACCTATCCCGCCGGATACCACCAGGAAATCGAGAAACGGCTTGGCGCGGATTATGTCGGAGCAGATTTGATTCTCGAGGTGTACGTTCCGCGCAACGAGTTGATCCCACTGCTCGAGGAAGCGCGCCGCATTCTTCTGGCGAGCGAGATGCGACTGGTCTACGGAACGGTCCGGTTCATCGAGCAGGACAAGGATTCTTTTCTTGCGTGGGCAAGGAAGCGCTACGCGTGCGCGGTGTTTTGTCCGCACAGCTCTGGTGAAACACAGGATTTGAAGAAGACCGCTGAGATTTGCCGGCAGCTCATTCGCGCGGCCACCAAGCGGAACGGAAGTTTTTATCTCACGTATAACCGTTTCGCCTCCCGCGAGGAACTTGCTTCGGCGTATCCGCAGTTCCAGGATTTTCTAAGTCTCAAAAAGAAATACGATCCTCGCGAAATCTTTCAAAGCGATTGGTACCGATACTATAAAGGTCTGTACGCCTAAGGTGGCTTCGATGCAGAGCAAGTGCAGAAGGACAACCGCGTGACCCAGACAACGGGCGCGCAATCCGACCCAATCAAGCAATTGCCAAAAACCATGGGTTTTTGGGATGTGTTGCTTTTCAATATTGCGACGGTTCTCGGGCCGCGATGGGTTGCCGCCGCTGCGCATAACGGGACATCTTCGATCAGCTTGTGGGTGATCGCAGCGGTCTTCTTCTTCGTTCCATCCGCGCTGGTAATCAACGAGCTGTCGTCGCGATTTCCGGAAGAGGGTGGTCTATACGTCTGGACGAAGGAGGCCTTCGGCGATTTTCACGGCTTCCTTGCCGGGTGGAATTACTGGGCCTACACCGTTTTCTATTTTCCCGGATTGCTTCTGGCCAGTGCGGCAATGAGCGCTTACATCATGGGCGAGCGAGGCTCAGTGTTGGAGCACGATCGCACGTTTCTGCTCCTGCTTTCCGTGGGCTACCTGATCGTGGCCGTCGGACTGAATATCATCGGTCTGAACATCGGCAAATGGCTGCAAAACGTTGGCGGAGTCTCGACATATTTGCCGCTTATGGCGGTCGTCGGCGTTGCTGCAATCATCGCGGTGAGGCATGGCGCGGTGACGCATTTTACTTGGCACAACATTTTGCCGACGTGGAACTGGGACACCGTGAATTTCTGGTCGCAGATTGCGTTTGCGTTCAGCGGACTTGAGCTGGTGTCCACCATGAGCCAGGAAGTGCGCAACCCGCGCCGGACGCTGCCGCGCGCGCTTTATGCCGCAGCCGGGCTGATTGCCGCAATGTATATTCTGGCGACAGTGGCCGTGCTGGTGCTCGTGCCTGCGAATGACGTTTCGAACACCAGCGGCGTGTTTCACGCGATTACCGTGGGCTCGGTTGCCTTGCGAATTGGGTTTCTCGGCATTGTTGCGGCGATCGTCGTGACATTGGGAAATGCGGGCGGAGTCGGAAGCACCGTTGCCGGAATCGCGCGCGTGCCGTTTGTGGTCGGAATCGATCGCTACTTGCCGCAGGCGTTTGGGAAAATTCATCCGCGATGGAAGACGCCGTACATTGCAATTCTCGTGCAGGCGGTGCTCTCGTGCGCGATCCTTTTGGTCAGTCAGATCAATGAATCGACGCGTGGCGCGTACGATTTTCTTGTAAGCGCAACAAACATTCTATATTTCATTCCGTTTCTCTATATGTTCGCGGCGGCCATCCGCCTGTTTTCGCGCGAGGATCGCAAGGAAAACTCCGAGGCCATTCTGATTCCGGGCGGCAAAGCAGGCGTATGGGCCGTTTCGGGTACCGGCTTTCTGATTGTATTGATCGGCATTTTCGTTTCGCTGGTTCCACCGGGTGATTCGGCGAACAAATTTGGGTTTGAGATGAAATTGGTCGGCGGGACCGTCGCAACAATTGTGATTGGGCTGTTGCTTTATTGGCGCGGGGCGCGTGCCAAGGCACGGGGAATTGCAGGCTGAAGCGTGTGCAAATCTTTATTTTGCTTAGAATCCTTCGGCGATTAGTTTTTCGAGGCTGAATGTCGAAGCGGACGCGGTTGCCGTTTCGTTGCGTGCTTCGAGATAGCGCTCCACGTATTTTCCCAGAACATCTCCTTCGAGGTTGACGGCGTCGCCGGGTTTGCGGTCGCGCAGATTGGTGTGCTCGTAGGTGTACGGAATTACGGCGATATCCACGACGTGCGATTTTGTATCCCATCGCGCGACCGTGAGGCTGATGCCGTCGATCGTGATGGACCCTTTCGGCACGACGTGGCGGGCAAAATCTTCGGAGACTTCCACACCGAACCACCAGCTATCGCTTCCCGGACCTTCCGGATCGAGTCGGGTCACGTGGCCCGTGCCGTCGATGTGTCCCTGAACGAAGTGGCCGCCAAATTCCGCGCCGGCAATAAGAGGCTGCTCCAGATTTACGCGCGAACCTTTTTTCAGTCCGCCGCTTGTCGCCCCGAACGAAGTTTTATGAATGGTTTCGCCGGACAAATCGGCGGAGAACTGCTTCTTGCCGAGAGCGACGACTGTGAGGCAGCACCCGTTCACGGCAATGCTCTTTGAGATCGCGAGCGCGGGCGCAAGGCTGGGTGCGTGGATCGTAATGCGTCCGCCGCCGAGCTTCAGCTCCAACGATTCAATGACGCCGATATGTTCGATGATCCCAGTAAACATGTTTTCAGAGAACCCGCAATTCCGGCTAATCCTATTTCCAGCTTATCAAGAATCGCCGGAGCTTTCTCCGGATGTGCAAACCTTAAGGCCGGGCGGCGGAATGTTTCTCTGCTGATACGTTTAGCTTCTTGCGAGCAGTTACCAATTCCGGCCGCTCGTCTCCGACGGCGATCTCGCTCAACTTCTTGTAGTAGAGATTCGCACGGGCGGAGTTTCCAGCGGCATCCGCGGCGCTTGCGGCGCCGTATAGTGCGTTAAATCGATTGGGCGCAGTTGCGAGGACTGCTTCGTACTCGGTCAGCGACGCCGCAGGCTGCTTCTCCAACATGAGCAGCTCAGCGAGCATCTCGCGCGCCGGCGTGACAACTCCTGGCGTAACGCCACTCTTCTCCATGCTTTCTTCCAGCTCTGCAGCTGATCGTATTGTGGCAAAGGCGTCGGCACTCTTCCCGCTCTTTTCCGCAATCCAGGCGGCTACTTCCCGGCGCTGTACTTCCACTTGTTTCGACGCGTAGGTGTCATTCTGAATCGATGCCGATTCCGCGAGCGAGGCGAGAGCGCGCTCCGCGTGCGCAGCGGCCACGAGATCATCGGCACGGGCACTGCCAACACCGATTGCCGCCCAGCTGATGGCCCGCGGAATGGGAGCTCCCGTAGCTTGGGCCTGCAGGCCAGCAGCTCGCTTCCAATCGCCAAGTTCGATAGCGCAACGCGCCGGAATCGCGGCGATCGCGTAATTACTGATGAACGAAAATCCAGGAACCGGTGCAAACGAGTTCATCTCGGCCAGCACAGCCTCGGCTTGCTTCACTCGCCCACTTTGCAGATAGGCGTAGACAAGATAGTCCATCGCGTGAAGCCGTTGCTCGCGAGCTTCGCCGTCTTTCGAAGTGGCCTCCGCGCCTGCAGCCATCTGCGCGGATTTCACATTGGAGTGAATCGCTTCGTCCCACGAGCCCACGCGCGTGAAGAGATGCGACGGCATATGGTTGGCGTGAGCCGAGGCTGGAGCAATTTCAGCGTACACGCGCGCGGCGGCGAGGCCTTTTTCCGCGAGGACCGGATTGTCGTAGCAATGGATGATGTAGTGCGCGATGCCCGGATGATGTGGGTAGAGTTTGAAAAGCGGCTCGAGAATCTCTCCACACTTGCGCTGATTCGCGAACGTCTTGTCTGTATTCGGAGCGGTGATGTACAGCGCCAGCGCGTGGAAAATCGCGGCTTCGTGGTCCTCAGGGTACGCGGCCTGAAGATCGCCCATTTTTTGTTCGAATGCTTGCGCGTGTGCGACCGGACTATTGCCGTCCTCGACGTAAATTTCCGCCAGCGCCTCGATGTAGGCGGTTTCGCGGGGAGTCGTCGTGGGATTGGCTGCGGCCACATTGCTGGCTTTTTGGAGAGCCGCACGGCCGGCTGCGGTATCGCCGTTTCCCCAAAGTCCGTGATAGTGAGACATCGCGATGCCCCACTGGGCCATCGCGCACTGGGGATCCTGCGCGGAAATTTCTAAAAAAGCTCCGCGAGACTGCTCGTACTGGAAAGAGTGGAGCAGCGCCACCGCGCGATTGAAATTGTCGCTGATGGTTTTCGAGCACGACGTCGAAAAGTGAACTGACCCAACCTCTTCCGCGCCCAAATCGTGATGATGCTCGTCCTGGCACCAGGACGACTGGTCAAAAAATATCGCGGCACAAAAGAGAGCCGTTAGAATGCGCATAGATATACTCCGAGCTGCAGGCAAGTTTATCGAATGGCAGGAGTATCGTGCACCAAAGATATTGGGCTAGGCGTCAGCGAGAGATCCAGCCGTGTGGAGTGCGGGAGCTCTGCTCCCGCTTTCGGGCCTGGGCACAAGCGACATCGCAAGAGCGGCAGCAGAGCTGCCGCACTCCACAGTCAGCGGTATACATCTTGCAGATACGCTTCGAGAGCAATGTCCGGGCCGAAGGATTGTGTGCGAAGCCTTTGTAGCTGCGGGAGCTTTAAATTTGGCGCGATGCAAAAGGGGACGCGTGGTTCGCCGGAGATTTTCGGCGCATAGAAGAGAAAAAGTTTGTGGACGATGCCCGCTAAAAGCGCCGCGCCGTTGAGCGTCGGGCCGGCTTCGAGTAGGACGCTTAGCATTTCACGGCGGCCAAGTTCGGCGAGAACGGCTTCCAGATCTATCTGCCCGTTGCGTGAAGCTGCGCGCACGATTTCGACGCCGGCTTTTTCGAGTGCGCGAATTCTCCGCGTATTTGCATGCTGTTGCGTAAAAACCAGAACGTCGTTCTCCGCGGACTGCACAATGCGCGAGTGCGGCGAGATCGTAAGTCCCCAATCGAGGATTACACGCAAAAGAGGCCTGCGGCGTGGCAGACCGCTGCGATCGGTCAAGAGCGGGTCATCGATCTTGACAGTGCCGATTCCTGTGAGCACGGCGTCCGAGGCGTGGCGCATGCGGTGAACTTCAGCGCGAGACTCTTCAGAGCTGATCCAGTTCGCCACTTTCTTCATGCTGGGTCTTTTACGGGACTTGTTTCGCTTCGGAGGAAGGGCGAGCTGGCCATCGAGCGTCAGCGCGGATTTCAGAGTAACGAACGGTTTTTTTGTGTGAATCCAGCAGGCAAATGCTTCGTTCAGGCTGCGAGCTTCTTCCTCACCCGCGCCGGTAAAGACATCAATGCCAGCGGCGCGAAGGCGATCGAGGCCGCGGCCGGAGTTGAGGGGATTGGGGTCTTCCATGGCCGCAACGACTCGTTGGACGCCTGCCGCGATAATGGCTTCCGTGCAGGGGCCGGTGCGTCCCGTGTGATTGCATGGCTCCAGCGTGACGTACATCGTGGCGCCACGCGCTTTTTCGCCGGCGAACTTCAGCGCAACAATCTCCGCGTGGTCGCGCTTTTCGTACCGATGAAATCCTTCGCCCACGATTTGGCCTTCGCGGACAAGAATGCACCCGACCATGGGATTGGGACTCGCGAGGCCAATGCCTCTGCGGGCTAATTCCAGCGCGTGTTCCATGAAGCGAGTGGCGTGAGCGTCCATCGTTCGATTAGAAAAGTTAGTCGAAAAGAGAGTTCGCGTAAGTTTCCGCGTCGAAGGGCACCATGTCGTTGATCTGCTCGCCGGTGCCGACAAAACGAATGGGCAAGCCGAGTTCGCGGGCGATGGCAACCACGATGCCACCTTTGGCCGTGCCATCGAGCTTGGTGAGAATGATGCCGGTGACGGCGACGGTCGAAGTAAATTCGCGCGCCTGCGCGAGGCCGTTCTGCCCGGTGGTGGCGTCAAGCACAAGCAGCACGTCGTGCGGCGCGCCGGGAATCACTTTCGCCGCGGTGCGTTTCATTTTGTCCAGCTCGGCCATGAGATTGGATTTGGTGTGCAGGCGGCCAGCGGTGTCCACGATCACCACATCCGCACCGCGCGCTTTCGCCGCAGCCATAGCATCGTAAACGACGGCGGCTGGGTCGGCGCCGGATTTTTGTTTGATCACGTCAATGCCGTTGCGCTTCGCCCAAATTTCGAGTTGTTCAACGGCGGCGGCGCGAAAAGTGTCTGCAGCGCAGAGCACGACACTGAGCCCTTCCTGGCGCAAGCGATTGGCGAGCTTGCCGATGCTTGTGGTTTTTCCGGCGCCGTTCACGCCAACGATGAAGATCACGCGCGGGCCAGAGCCGTTAGTTGAGTTCACTGGATTTTTCGCCGATGCCGCGGCACGTGGGGCTCGCGGCGTTGCCGTCGTTCATCGTCAGGATACGAACGATGTGAGATTTGATCTCGCGCTTGAGCTGGCTCGCGTCGGAGAGGGCGTTGCGATCCAGCTTTTCCCGTACGGCATCCAGAATTTCGCGCGTCGGTTTCACGCCCAGGTCGGCGGAGAGCAGCGCGGTTTCCAGCTTTTTCAGCAGCGCAGGGTCAATCTTGCGCTCGCCGAGAAAAATGTTCTCGACCGATTCGGACAGCGCGGCCTTCGTCTTGCTGACCGAGGCTTTCAGCCGTTCGAGCAGCGACGGTTCCGTTTTTTCCGATTTGCCAAAGAGAGAAATCATGCGGTTGAGCGCTCTGCAGTCAGCGCAACCTAAAATTGTAGCAGATGCAACCGATGTGAGCCCACGAGCCCACTAACACGCGAGCAGGTCAAGCAGAGCAAACGGCCAGATATCGCGGAGCTTTAGACCGTTACTTCGACGGCGCTGAGGCGGAGCTTCCCGGAATTGATGGCGGATTCGAGGGCGTTGACGACGACGGCGTCAAACTTCGAGCCGGTGAGAGACTTAATGCGGTTGAGCGCGAACTCAATGTCCATTGCAGACTGATAGGGACGGTTGGTGGTCATGGCGTCGAGCGTATCCGCCACGCCGATGATGCGCGCCATCAGCGGAATTTGCTGGCCCTGCAAGCCGTAGGGATAACCGCGGCCGTCGATATGTTCGTGATGCAACTCGATACCAGGCAACATCTCTTTCAACTGCGAAACGGGGCGCATGATGTTTGCGCCTTTCACCGTGTGCTGCTTCATCAAATCGAATTCTTCCGGGGTCAATGCACCGGGCTTTTTCAGGACGCGGTCTTCCACACCGATTTTACCGACGTCGTGCAGCAGCGCGGCGACGCGCAGCTTGTCCAGTTCCTCCGCCGAAAGCCCGAGCTCCCGCCCGATGAGCCCGGAATATTTCGCCACGCGGCCGGAGTGACCGCGGGTGTACGGATCCTTTTCGTCGATGGCCGCGGCGAGCATGCGAATCGAGCCGATAAACAGCTCGCGGTTTTCCTCCGCGGCTTCCTTCAGCTTCTCAATGTACTCCTCGATGTCACTGGCCATTTTGTTGAAGTTTTCGGCCAGCTCGCTGATTTCGGAGGCGCCGCGCACTGGGGAGCGCTGATGAAATTCGCCGCGGCTGATAGCCCGTGTGGAAGCCGCAAGGCCGCGAATCGGTCCGCTGATGCCGACCGCAAAAAAGTAGCCAAAGAGAATGGCCACCAGCACGACCACGATGACGAAAGCCAGCGCCTGTTTATTCAGTTCGTTGACGCCGGCGTCGGCGCGGGCATCGTTCAAGCTGCGCTCGGCAATGACGGCCCAATTGACCTCGGGGAACGTGCTATACGTCCCAATCATTTCGACCGGGTGCTTTGACCTGCCTCCCACAAAACGAATGGTCTCGGTGTTACGGAGTTCCTGCGGCAGGGCGCGTATCTGTTCGACGAGTTTTCCGCTGGCCTCAGCCCCGGGCACGAAATTTTTCGAGTCGGGATGGGCCACGATGTGTCCGGAGTGATCAATCACGAATACCGTGCGTCCGCGCACGCTGGCGTCCGTCAAGCGGTGCGAAATCGGTTCGAGCGAAACGACCGCGGCCAGCATGCCCGTAAAATTGCCGGACAAATCCTTGAGCGGCACAGCCAGCACATAGGCCGGCTGGTTATTTGGGGCGAGCGCGAGAGGTTCGCTACGAAACTTTACGATATGCAACTCGTCGGACTGCATGCAGTTCTGAAAAGCGCGCTGCAGCGCTTTGGCCACGAAGGGATCTTGTTCCGCGCGGAAATTACCCTGGGAGGCGCTGGTACCTTTGCCGGACTTGTCGACGGCGGTCAGATAAAGAAATGTCTCATGGTTGCTGGTGACAAATTCCTGGAGCAGGCTCGTAACTCTGGGCTCGGTGGCAGGATCCTGCACATTGTCAATGAGCCCCGTCAAAGTCAGAATCTGGCGCTCGCTGTAGAGCTGCTGCGTCTGATTGAACTCGAAAAGTTGAATCTCCTGGGCCAGCGAACGCGTTAAGTCGGATTGCTGGACACGCTCGTTGTCGCTTAACTTGTCCTGGCTAAGCTGCAGCACCTGGCGGTGGTAAAGACCGATGGGCAGCGCGCTGACGAGCAGAAGCGCGCCCAACACGAGCCACAAAATGCGCACACGTCCTTTGCGCAGGCGTTGCCACGTGGATGAGCCGGGTTCGGGCATCTCAACTCCTAATTTTAGGGGAATAGCAGGGGCAGCGGGGGCTGCGAATCCGGCCCCGTCGCGCATGTGCAACTGGAACCTTGGTACTAGTGGCTGGAGACAGCAACGAGGCGTGCGCTGGCCCCGAACGGGCTTGGTTGGAGCTTCTTTGGGTTAGCTTATTCGCGCGGCTCTATTCATGCTTGAGTGGACGCTCCATGATGGCCCGAATGGCCTCGCGAGGCGATATCCTTCCCTCCAGAATGGCGCTAACTTGTTCTGTAATGGGCAGTTCCACGCCTGCTTCGCGCGCGAGGGCCAAAAGGGCGCCCGCCGTGCCAACGCCCTCGGCGACCATCCTCATGTCTTCCAGAATCTCGGCCAGCGAGCGGCCTTTGCCCAATTCGATCCCAACCTGGCGGTTGCGGCTCAGCGAGCCTGTGCAGGTCAGGACAAGATCGCCCAACCCCGCGAGGCCGCTGAGCGTCCCCTGATGCGCGCCGAGAGCGACGGCCAGGCGCGTCATCTCCGCGAGACCACGCGTGATCAGCGCCGCCAATGGATTGGAGCCGAGTCCGATGCCCTGGCAAACTCCGGCCGCAATGGCGATCACGTTTTTCATGGCGCCAGCAAGCTCGACGCCGAGCACGTCGTCGTTGGTATACAAGCGGAAATTTGGCGCGGCGAATTCCTCCTGAAGCACGGCACCAAGGTAGTCGTATCGCCGAACGGATTGCGCCAGGATAGAGAGAGTTCGATCGCGCGATGCAATCACAACGGCAGTCGGTTCACCGCGCGCAACCTCCGCTGCAAACGAAGGTCCCGACAGAACCGCGATAGGCATAGGAAATTCTGGCGACACTGTTTGGGAGATCACTTCACTCATGCGCGCGTGGGTAGCGGGCTCAAGCCCTTTCGTGGCGCTGACAATCGGTGTTCTCCGCGTGAGGTACGGCAGGACACGCTGATAAACGCTTCGAGCATGCGCGGCAGGGATGGCCCCGACGACCACATCCACGTCTAGCAAGGCCGCAGCGGCGTCATGGGAGACCTGCACGGAATCCGGCAATTTGTGGCCGGGGAGATAGAGCATGTTCTCACGATCGCGCCGGATGGATTCTGCAAGCACGGCGTCGCGCACCCACAAAGAAATCTCATGCGGCTTGTGAGTGCGGGAGAGCACCATGGCCAGCGCCGTACCCCAGCTTCCGCCGCCAAGTATGGCGATACGCTTCACGGCGCATCCTCTTTGCTTGCCTTCTTGGTGAACGAAAACTTGGGCTCGTCTCCTTGGACCAGTCGCTGAATGTTCGCGTCATGCTTGTAAACAATCAAGAGCGCGGCGGCCAGCGAACCAAATGTGACGGCGTAAGGCGGAGCATGATGCGGCGCCCAGAGGAAATAGATCAAGAGGGGCATGGCCGCCGCCGCTGACATGGATCCCAGCGACACAAAGCGCCAATACAGAACAACAAGAAAAAATAAAACCGCAGCCCCGGCAAATGCGAGCGGGCACAGCACCAGAAAAACGCCAGCCGCCGTCGCCACACCTTTACCACCGCGGAAGCTGAGCCAGATGGGAAAACAATGCCCTATGAGAGCGCATAGGCCGGCGATCATCATCCACAGCGCGCTGTCATTCGTGAGCCGTGCCGCCAGAAGGACCGCGAGCGCGCCTTTTGCGGCGTCGAGCAGAAGTGTGAGGACTCCCGCGAGCGGACCAGCGACGCGCGCCACATTCGTCGCGCCGATGTTCCCGCTGCCTGCTTTGCGAATGTCCGCCCCGCCAAAGAGCTTGCCAACCAGCAGGCCGAAGGGAACCGATCCCAGAAGATACGCAGCCGCTGGGATCGAGAGGAGTGTCGCGTTCAGCTCGGCCATCTGGTGCTAGGCCTCCACCGCGAAAGGATAAGACGCGAGAGTAGTGTACTCGGCGCCTGACGGCTTCAGTTTGCTTTCAATCAGGTGAAATTCGCGCGCCTGGAACGAGCCGAATTCTCGCGCGCCGTTCTTCTGGATGGCCGCGCGGAGTTTTTCGTGCAGGCCGGGCGGTTCGATCCTAGCTAGCGTTAAGTGCGGCGTGAAAGCGCGTCGTTCGCGCTCAATGCCTTGCGTTTCGAGAGCGCCGTCGATATCTCCTGCGAGGGGCGGCAAGTTCGCCGAAGCGTCTAGCCCTGCCCACAAAACGCGCGGATACTGTTCATCGGGAAAAAAGCCGAGTCCGCGGATCGTGATCTCGACGGGCGCATTCGAACGAATTGCTGACAGCGCGTCCCGGATACCTTCGAGTTTTGCCGGCGAAACCTCTCCGATGAATTTGAGCGTCACGTGAAGATTCTCCTGGCGCACCCAGCGCGACCGCTTGTCAGCCACTTTTGCCGACAGCTCGCGCAGTTCCGTGATCAGTGCCGCCAGATTGTCTCGCACGGCGGCGGGAATCTCCAGGGCGACGAAGAGGCGCATATTCAGGTTCGAGTCGGAGGCTGCTTGCCGTTATAAAGAAAGTGGATGCGCACCATGTCGAGCGCAACCTGAGAAGCCTGCCAGCGGATGGATTCGCGGTCGCCGGGGAAGCGCACGCCGCGCTCTTTCACGCCGGCTGCATGTGACAACGCGATGTGCACTGTCCCCACGGGCTTTTCTTCGGTGCCGCCACCCGGTCCCGCGACGCCCGTGATGCCCACACCAAACGTGCTGCCCACGCGGCGTCGGATTCCCTCGGCGAGAGCTACGGCGACCTCCGCGCTAACCGCGCCCTTGGCCTGAATGAGTTCCGCTGGCACGCCAGCCCACGCGGTCTTGAGTTCGTTGCTATAGCAAACCACTCCGCCAAGAAAATACGAAGAGCTGCCCGCGATGCTCGTCAGTCGCTGCGCCAGCAGCCCGCCCGTGCAGCTTTCCGCCGCGGAAATCGTCGCTTTGTGCATGGTCAATTCCGCCGCGATCACTTCCTCGAGAGGCGTGCCATCGTGGCTGAAGATGCGGTCGCCCAGAGCAATCTCGAAGCCACTTACAATTTCGTCGAGAATTTTCTTGGCGTGCTCCGCGTCGTCGGTCCAAATACGCAGATGAACCTGGGTCTCGCCAGGCGCGGCGAGAATGGTTGTGGCCACGTCGGGGAAGCGTTTGTAAATGCCCATGATGCGCTGCTCCACGTGCGATTCGCCCAGACCCGGTGACGCGAATCTCGCTGTGGAACATGCGCACGCTGGAGGCGCGGCGCTCGAGGCGCGGCAGAACCTGTTCGCGAAAGAGCGGTTTCAGTTCGCGCGGTGGGCCCGGCAGCAACACAATGAAGTGCCCGCCGTCTTCCAGCCACAAGCCCGGCGCCGTGCCGCGCGTATTCTCCAGGATTTCTGCGCCTTCAGGAACCATCGCCTGGCGCACATTGACCTCGGGCATTTCGCGGTTCAGAGCGCGAAAGCGTCCCTCGATGTAACGAAGGATGTCGTCGTTGCGCAGCAGTTTGCGGCTCAAAAGTTCCGCAACAGTTTCGCGCGTGAGGTCGTCCTCGGTGGGGCCAAGTCCGCCCGATGCGATCACGAGCTCCACGCGATTCAACGCGTCGCGAAATGCCTCGCTCAACAAATCGCGGTTGTCGCCGACAACCGTCTTTCGCACCACCTCAATGCCAATTTTGTTCAGCTCCTCCGTCAGGAAGAGCGAATTGGTGTCAAGCCGGTCCGGCGTGAGCAGCTCCGAACCCACTGCGATTATTTCCGCTTTCATCGTGTCAATTATCCCAGGAGTGGCAAACCGCGGACATCCCAATCCAGCGTGAAGAGCGCTCCGGTAGTAGCGAGAATCGCGCGGCCCGAGGATTGCAGCGCCATGCCCACAAGGCCGGAGCCGCTGAGGACGACATCGGCATGGGCCTGCGGGTTGATGCGAATAATACCGCGCCGCCCGCCATAGGAAGCGGCGACGTAGAGATTGCTGTCGCGATCAAATGCCAGACCTTGCGGACGCCCGAGGCCACGAAAGAACGTCGTAACTTCGCCTCCCTGCGTGATGCGGTAGACGCGGTCATAGCTGGAGGTCGTCGGTCCGGTGACATACATATCACCGCTGGGATGAAACGCGAGATGATACGCGGCGAGCGACGGCTCGATGGTCGCAAAAACAAAAACTTCGCGGCTCGGGCTGATCTTGAAAATGGTTCCGCTGCGGTCGCCCACGTAAAGATTTTCGTTGCGGTCGAAGGCGATGCCCGTGGCGACGCCCATTCCCTCAATCCACTGCTCGGCGCGGCCTTCCGGCGTAATCCGGTGAATCGTGCCGTCGTTGCGGCAAGAGACGAAAAGATTCCCTCCGCGGTCCACAGCCAGGCCGCTGGGGTTCACCAGCGAGGTGACGAAAGGCTTTACGCTGTAGTTCGCCGTAATTTTGTAGAGCGAAACGGGAACGCGCTGCCCGCGATTCCCCGAAAAAGTGACGTACGTATTGCCGAGCGCATCGACCGCCGGATTTGCAATGGGGTGCAGATTATCGGCAATTTGCACGCCGATAGAAACGGGATGCGGCTGGCTTTCGTTCTCGGCGCTGAAAACGCGGACCACGCCGCCAGTCGCGCCCTCGGGCACTCGGGCAATCAACCGGTTTTCGCTGGCGAGCGCCAGCCCAGCTTCCACTTCGCCAAAACGCACGATAGGCCGGGGGTGAGCGCGCGAAGCGAATCCGGTGCCATGAATCACAATCTCGCCGCCAGGAATGGCAGCAGCAGGCGCAACTCTGTCAATGCGGGGGATGCCGTTTTTTTCTGCTGAAGACCCGAAGCCGAATTTCATACCCAACCAAGCAACCCAAAATGTAACGCCACGCGCAACAGGATAGCAGCGTAGATGCCCGCCATCCAGTCATCCGCCATGATGCCCCAGCCGTGCGGGAGCCTTTCGAGTTGGCGCACCGGGAAGGGCTTCCAAATATCGAACAGTCGAAATAGCAGGAATCCCAGCAACAGGTATTTCCAGTTCACGAGGCTCAGCGTAAAGAAGATGGCGTAGGTGGAGAAGTCCATGTGCTCCGTCAGATGCGGCAGTGCGATCGGAATCAGCGGAAGCAACAAAGTGAGGTGTTGCCCGGCAACTTCGTCGATCACCACAAACTGCGGGTCTTTGATGCCGGAGAATTCCGCAGCCCGGTAGGAACTCCACACGCCAATCGCTCCCATGATCACCATAAGACCGAGCGCGCACAGCAGCGGCAGGGCGAGCGTGGAATTGTGAATGTCGCTGCCTGGAACCAGGAAGTGGTCGTCGGAGAACACTGCATCCGTAAGAGGATGCAGTGATATGAGCCCCCGAGGCGACGAGGGGTGCAGAAAAAATACCGCCGATAGTACAGCCGTCGCAACTCCCACGAGTGAGCCGAAAGTGCCCGGGGCCTTCGGCAGATAGCCAACGCCGAGCACAGTTGCAATGGCCATTGCGAGCCGTGGTCTCTTTCGCGGAGCCGGCGTGCCGCCAGGAATTTCAGTGGATGGTGTCATCGGGTTTGCGGAACCCCTTAAAATCCTCGTCCTCGTCTTCGGCCACAGCTTTTTGCTCGCCGGGATCCTCAGCTGCGTCGAGTTCGCTCATGTCAAACACTGGCTCGGACACGACGTACTTCTCCGTGGCCCAGTTGCCAAGATCGCGGTCGCGGCAGCGCTCGCTGCAAAAAGGAAAATCCTCGTTCGTTACGGAATCAGTAGGCGTTTTACAAATTGGACAGCGATGTTTCACCGGAAACGACTCCCGACGGCTCGCGGTTCGCCTCTCGCCAAATCACGATGCCGGTATTTTTTCTTCTCTGTGAACTCTGCGCCCGCTGTGTTGAAATCCCGTTCTAACACGGAGATTGCTGAGCCCGCAGGTCAGAGTTTCTGGAGAGTGAGTATAGCTCAGCCGAGGACGCGAAGCGGAGCACCGGTAGAAATTCGGGTGAGTTTTTCCACGGGGGGCAGGCGGGGAACCGTGACAGCGGCTACGCCGGCATTCTTGGCCCCTGCGGTGCGCGGCAGAATCTCCACCACGCGGCCAATGAGGTCATACACATCGGCTTTGATAATCTCAACGCGCGCCACGTCGCCGGTTTCGGCGGTTTCGCCCGTTGGCAATTCGATGTCGGTCAGATAAAGCTTGCCGTCGATATCCGGCGCCATGCCTTCGACGCGCGCTTCCCACACCAGCGGATTGTCCTTCGAGGGGCCTTCGACAAGCGCCGTGGCTGTGCGGCCCTTCCAGGCACGCAATCTTTCGCGTGAGACTTTCTTTTGAATAGCCATTAACCGGTTGCGGCGATCGGTAATCGTCTCCGGATCAACTTTCTCGTCGAGCGAGTAACTGTTCGCGTTGTCCACGTCCGAATATTCGAACACGCCCATCCAATCCAGATTGGCGGCGCGCACAAAATCGCAAAGTTCTTCGAATTCTTTTTCCGTTTCGCCCGGAAAGCCCGCAATGAACGAAGTGCGCAGCGAAACGCCAGGGATTGTCGTTCGAATCCGTTCGAGAAGTTTCAGGAAAGCATCGCCGTGTGAACCGCGCTTCATGCGCGCCAGAACGTTGCGGCTGGCATGCTGTAGAGGCATGTCCATGTATTTCGCGAGGCGCGGATGCGCTGCGAGCGTGTCCAGCAATTTCTGTGTCACTCGATTTGGATACGCGTAAAGAAAGCGCACCCACAACAAATCTTCCACCTGCGCTAAACGCTCCAGGAGTTGCGCCAGTCCATCGCGAAGTCCCAGGTCTTCGCCATAAGAAGTCGTGTCTTGGCCAATCAGCGTGATTTCGCGCGCGCCCGAGGCTGCCAGATTTTCCGCTTCACGCACCACGGACTCAAAGCGCCGGCTGCGGAACGCTCCGCGAAGCTGCGGAATGATGCAAAAGGTGCAGGGATGATCGCAGCCCTCGGCGATCTTGATGTAGGCGGCGTGGCGCGGCGTGGTTAAAATTCGCGGCGTCAAGTCGTGATAAAGAAACGCGGGCGGCGCCGCAGGCAACACACGCAGATCGCCATCCACGGCTTCAAGGATGCGCTCCACTTCGCCGGTTCCTACAACAGCATCGACTTCCGGAACCTGCTCGAGAATCTGGTCGCGAAAACGCTCGACAAGACATCCGGCGACAATAAGCTTCCTAGCGGCGCCAAATTTCTTATGCTCGGCCATTTCCAAAATCGCGTCGACCGACTCTTTTTGCGCAGACTCAATGAAGCTGCACGTATTGACGACGAGGATCTCCGCCTCATCCGCGCGCGGCGTCAGCTCATACCCTTCGCGCGCAAGAATACCCATCATCACCTCGCTATCCACGAGGTTCTTCGGGCATCCCAGGCTGACGAATCCGACCTTAGTCATAGGCAGTAAATTGGCGCCTTTGCGCAATTCTTGATTGTAACACGCGGCGGCGGAGGGATACTAAGCAGCTGGGACCTACTTGAGCGCGGGCTATTTCCCCTGCGGTGTCACGTTTTCGCAATTCTTGCGCACGAGGGTGTTGTGAACCAGCCGGAGCCTGTCGCTCTGAACCACAAAATAGTAGGCGCCTGACCTCAATTCATCCTCGTTGGGATCGCCAATAATGACGAGCAGATTGCTATCTTTCGTAAAGCGAAATCCCCAAGCATCGCTTCCGGTGCCGGGAAGGAAATCATCAGCGGCCAAATGTGTCCCGAGCACGGTTGCGAGCTCTCTCGCTGTTATGACCTTACCCGTCTTCAGGTTCACCACGGCAAACATCGCACAAGACGCCCCGCATCCCCAGATAGCCACCCTATAGTGTCCTGCGTAGTTCGGGCCTTCGGCCATTTCCCGTCGCAATACAGTTCGATATGTTTTTGCAACCGGATTACTCGTGAGGTCGAGCTTCACTGCCGAAATCGTTCCACCAGGTGATGTTGGGTAGTCCGCGAAGGCGGGAGCCTTTGAGTCGGCCAGATCCGCCGCGGTGATAAGCCGGCACTCCTCACTGAGCGTCGGGCCGTCTTTTTGACTGAAGGCAGCCACTGGCGTCAACAAGACGCACAAGATCCCGAAGCATTTTAATCTCAGGTTCATATCATCGCGAAGCGAAAGACGACCGAATCTGCTCGAGAAGCGCCCTGAGCCGAATTGTGTCGCAAGGCGCACCGCCAAAGCGTGATTGCGTGTAGCACTGCGTAAATTCGTACACCGCAGGCGCCAATCGCGGCTGCGAAACGGCGGCAGCAAACTCAAACGGTGTCTGCGTAGGCTGGCGCGCGAAGCCACGCCGTGCAAGCAAGTACAAAAGTTCTCCGTAAAGCCGAGATGCGAGCTGCGGATTAGAACGAGCCAGCTCTGGCGAACGAAGCTGCCACGACAGCCACAACCGCCGCACAAAAGCGACCACGAGATCGAAGCGCAGCGCCAGCAAAAACAGCACAACGGCGAGAGGAATCAGCAAACGAAGTCCGTTGTTCCAGGAGCGCATCCACCTCCGCCCCTTGGCCTGTTCGTGAACAAACCAGGAGCGCACAATCTCCGTCCACGAGCGCGAAGTGCGCTGCATGGTCTGCGCCAGCAAAATTTGATGAATGAAATCGTAGTTGATGACCCACTCGTTCCAGGAAAGCTCGAACCAGTCCATGTACTGCCCGAGGCGCGAAAACAAACCGCCGGCATCCTCGGCGCCCGGCGGCGTGGGGTCGAATGTCATCCAACCCGTGCCCGGAAAATAAACTTCCACCCAGCTGTGCGCATCGCTCGCTCGGACGATGTAGTCCTCGCCGAGGTCGTTGTACTCGCCGGGCAAAAAGCCGTTTACTTCGCGCGTCGGAATTCCCAGCGTGCGAAGCATGATGGCCATCGCGGAAGCGAAATACTCGCAGTGGCCCGAGCGCGTCTCAAAAAGAAAATGCGCCAGCGGATCATCTCCAGGTTTTCCCGTGAGGTTCAGATTGTAAGCGTAGTGCGAGCGCAGATAAGTTTCCAGCGTGATGGTTTTGTCGTAGGGCGTCAGCGCGCGCGCCGTGATCTGCTTCGCCAATTCCGGAATTCGCGGATCGAGTTTCGGCAGCTCTAAGTAAGTGCTGCGAATGTCTGCGGGATACTCCGCAGAGGCCGCGCGCAGCCGGGGTACATTCCTCGCCGGCAACAAGGAAAACCCTTCGTACCGCAGCGTGCTGAAATTATGGAAAGGATTGAATAGAGAGCCGGTCGCGTCGCGAATGACATAGCTACGGCGCGCTCCCGCCTCCTGATTGGAACCCTCCCCGGAAAGATTTCCGCGTATGGAGATCGCGTTTGCGGGGGCGAACATGGTGTCCGTCGCAACGGGCTGCAATAGAATCGTGTAACGCAAGATGGTCGCCGTTGGATCCGGCTCCGTGGGCCGGTCCAGAATGTTTATCCAGCCATTCATTCCGGCGGGAATCGTGACCGAGTCGTGATCGGGAGACGACCAGCGTTTTCCGTCGAACGAGGAGAGCGCGATGCCGCGCCAGCGCAGCGTGGGATATCCCACCGGCTTTCCGGTCTTCACGCGCATGACGACCGTGGAGTTTTTCTTGATCTCGCCGATTTGGCCCAGCTCCACATCGTCGCTGAAGCCCGACATCAGCGTCGGCTGCAAACTGGTGCGTCCCAAATAGCCTGCGCTGAAACGAGGGAAAAAGAAAAACAGCGCGCCGCCGATAATCATGGCACCGAGAGCCACGCTGAGCGCCGCGAGGACCAGCGCCCGATCGAGTCGGCGTTCTTGCTTTGGATGCGCGTCCACTTCCGGCGCGATGGCGCCTTTGGAACCGCGGCGCATTTCGAGGCCAACGAACGTGGCCACGCCAAACAAGAGAAATAGAAAGAAAAGCCCGAGGAAAGTCGTGTCGATGGTGAGAACGGCGGAAGCCAGAATGGCCGCGAAGGAGAGCATCGTTAGAAAAAGCGCATCGCGGTCGGTGTTGGCGCTGTAAAGCCGGATGAGCATGACAAAAAGCAGAAAATGAATTGCGCCGAGCAGCGCGGCGTAAAGCGCGGGATTGGACGAGGCCGAAACAAAGGTGCGCGACAGAAAAACGACGTCTAGCGGAAAAAGGACCAGGTAGGCAACTACCAGCCGCGTCGCGATGCGCTGCGGAATTTCGGCGGGACAGCGCCGCCACCAGCGGACTCCTTTATAGAGCACGGCGGAGGGCGCGACAATCATCGTGATCAGATCGAGCTTTCCGGTGCTCACCAGCGTGGCCACGGCCGTCGTCATGAGCAGGAATAGAGAGGTGCGAAAGAAACGCTCGGCGGGCAGCGTGGGGACACTCGTTACTGATGCGGAGGCGGCCATGGGGGACCCTTTAATCCTAGCACTGCGCGCATGTGCCGCGCTGGAGGCTGCGCGAAACGATAACGTTTACAGGTTCAACATCTCCTTTCGCGGATGCGGCTTCGCGGCTGGGTCCGCTAGATCCGCAAGTGCAGCGCGGGCGATTTTGCGCGTGAGATTTGAGATCGGCAGCGCCGAGAAATCTTTCAATGGAATACTTTTTGCGCCGAGGATGCGCGGGATTTTTGCGATGGCGATCCGGAAGGGAAGGACCGTTACGTTGCGATAGGTCACCGCATGGCGGACGCGCGCGAGCGGCTCTAGAGGAAGCACGCTGTTTTTGTCCGGCAACAGCCCCGCCAAGAAGCTGCGAAGTTCCGTCTGAGCATCCTTGCGAATGGCGACGGTCGGGAAATGCCACATCCGCGAGACGAGAGTGGCGACATCGTCGGCAGCGGGCTTGTTCTCGGTCTTTTGTTGAGGCGGAGGCAGCAGAAGCGTTTGGCCGCGCGGAGTACAAAACACTGCTGCTGCGAGAACGATTTCGACGGCTTCGCGTTTCTTGCGTTTTTCTGGATAAGACTCCGGATCACCCGATTGGCGCGCGCGGCAGAATTTTGCTACGGGGCACAGCAGGCATTGGGGCGCGCGCGGCGTGCAGACCATCGCGCCGAGTTCCATCATCGCCTGATTCCAATCGCCAGCCGCTTTCGGATCGAGCAATTCTTGCGCAGTGCTCTGCAGTGATTGCCATCTCCGCGATTCGCGCAGATCGCCGCGAATGGCGCCAAGCCGCGCAAGCACACGCGCGACGTTGCCATCGAGGACGGCGTGTTTCGCCCCAAAGGCGATGCTGAGAATCGCAGCGCCAGTGTAAGGACCGATTCCAGAGAGCGCCAGGACAGCTTCTTCTTTTTGCGGAAATCGCGCGCCATGTTGCGCGACGATTTGTTGCGCCGCTTTTTGCAGATTGCGAGCCCGGCTGTAATAACCCAGGCCAGACCAGAGCCGCAGCACCGCTTCCTCCGGCGCTTCTGCGAGCGAGCGCACATCCGGGAAGCGCGTCAAAAATCGTTCGTAATAAGGAATCACGGCGGCAACGCGCGTCTGCTGCAACATGATTTCAGAAATCCAGATGCGGTAGGGATCTTCCGTGCGGCGCCACGGCAGGTCGCGCTGAAACTGCCGAAACCACGCGAGCAACAGCTTGCGAAAGGTACCGAGCTCGCGGCCAGTGAGAGTGATCACGCCGTATTCTTGCACAGTTGACGCGCGAACCTGCTCGTGAGAGGTGAAAGCCCGTCTAAGGCGCCAGATCTTCCAGAAATATCACCCACGACTGATTCCAAATGCTGGACGGAATAGAACCGCGCGATTCGCTGGTAACAATCACCCGAAAAACCTCGGGATCTCTGGCCAGTTCGGAGAGAAGCGCGCGCTTCGGGTCCGGCGGAAACGGCTTTGCAGTGGCAAGATGCTTCAGAATATCGAAAATAATTTCATCGGCATCGACGAGCGGCGTTTCAAATCCCGCGGTGCGAAACTGCATGACGGCGTCGCGTTCGTAGAAATGCCAGGCCAGTGCGGCGCACATGCTGACAGCGCGCTCGAAACGGGCGTCCGCTTCCTTTGCGCCAAGGCCTGCAGACGCGTGCGGATCAAGCACAAGAACAACGCGGCAATCCTCTTCACGAGTGAACTCGCGAACCATCAGTGAACCGAGCCGGGCGGAAGCCTTCCAATGCACGTGGCGGGAGCTGTCGCGAGGCTGATAATCACGCAGTGCGTATAAATCCTGACCGCGTCCTTTGGCCAGACTTTCGAGCGCCCCTTGCATGCCCGGCAAAACCTCAAAGAAATCTCGCGTGGGCTCGACCGATGGGTAGACGAGTGCTTGCGACTTCAGATCGATCCGGCGTGCTTTCTGCAAAAAGCCAAAAGGGAATCTCGTAACGATGCGGAAAGCGTCTTGTGAGTAGATGCCGCGCCGCGGAAACGTCATAGGGACATGCTGCTGCACGCGGTCATGCTTCGGAATGTATGGAAAATAAACCGGTGTCTCGAGCATGGCCGCGTTTACGGCATTTTTTCCACGGACAGCTTCGACGCGCAGCGAAAACGAGGGCAGTGTCAGCTTTTCGTTGTGCACTTCGACCAGAGAGCGGACGGGCTGACCCGCGAAAATGTGCTCTGGCAAATCCAAGCGCATTTCCACTCCCGAGAGCGTGATCGAAGACAGAACTCCGGACATCAAGATAATGGCGATCAGACTAGCGAGAATGAGGAAGAGAAGATTGTTGCCGGTGTTCAGCGCGGCGACAGCAACTAAAAAAATTCCCAGAATATAAATCCAGCCTTCGCGCGTAACTCGGTACTCCATCTTGTAGCCGATCCAGCGAAGGGGCGTGCGCTTCGCGAGAACCGGTACGAGCGTAACGGCTACCCATGCCGCGACGAGCAGAGCGCCGAGCGCGGAGGCGATAGCGAGTGCCAGGTGGCCCAACTCCGCGGCGGTGCCGGAATAAATGGCCAGGAGCAAAGCAAAAGCCAGCGCGGTGATGGAAAGAAAGAAGGCACGCACAGCGGAGCGATCGGCTTTGGCCCAGAGCTGCGCGGCTGTTGAGGCTAGACTCACAGAGGTACGCGAACGGAGTCGACGATCTCCCGGAGGACGGATTCGGTCGTCTCCGATTTCCTCTGCAGCGAAGCATGGCGAGAGCTGGCTACCACGCGGTGCGAAAAAACGGCAACAGCAAGCTGCTTGAAGTCGTCTGGCAAACAATAATCGCGGCCATCGAGAAAAGCGCGAGCCTGTGCCGCGCGCTGCAGCATGAGGGTGCCGCGCGGGCTGACGCCGAGAGCAAGCTGTTCGGTTTTGCGCGTACGATTGACGATCTCGAGCGCGTAGTCATGCAGGCTCGCGTCCACCTTCACTCGCGCGACGGATTCCTGCATTTCCAGGACGTCGGCGATTCCGGCGACAGGTTCCAGCGTCGCGAGCGAATCGTCATGGATGTGTTTGCGCAGAATTTCGCGTTCCGTCTCGTGCGATGGATAGCCCATCTTGATGCGCATCAAGAAACGGTCGAGTTGCGATTCCGGCAAGGGATACGTGCCGTGATGCTCGACGGGATTTTGCGTGGCGATGACGAGAAAAGGATGTGGCAACTGCAAAGTTTTTCCGTCCACGGTGACCTGCGCTTCGTTCATCGCTTCAAGAAGAGCCGACTGGGTTCGCGGGGTGGTGCGATTGATTTCATCGGCGAGAACGACGTTCGCGAAAATCGGTCCAGAGCGAAACTCGAACTCTCGCGATTCGGGATTGTAAACGCTGACGCCGAGAACATCGCTGGGCAGCAGGTCCGAGGTAAATTGAATGCGCTGGAAAGTGCAGTGAAACGATTTAGCGAGAGCCTGGGCCAGAGTGGTCTTGCCAACTCCCGGTACATCTTCAATCAGCAAATGGCCGCGCGCCAGAAGAGTGATCAGCGCGAGCTGAATAGCCTCTTCCTTCCCGTAGATCGCGCGGGAGATCGAGCGCTGAAGTTGCGAGACGATCTGGGACGTAGCCGTCGGCATCTGTTGAAAACCTGGGTCCTTCCTGCTACAAATAGATAGATGACGCTTTCGAGCGTCGCGGCAGTACCGGCCGGGCGACTAGCTCAGTTGGTTAGAGCGCTCCCCTCACACGGGAGAGGTCAAAGGTTCAAGTCCTTTGTCGCCCACCATAACCCACTCATTCTGGCACTAATCTCTCTGGCTAATCAAAAACTCGCAAAACGTGTGCTCAATCGGTGGTTGCACGTCTGGATGAACAGGCACGTAGACTGGCCGAGATGCCCGTTGAATTAATTTCGCGATAGCCGTATAAGTGACCATCCAATAACTGCGTGCCGGTTCCAGCGGCGTGGGCCCCATCCGATTTTATCCATTTTTGAGGAGGCACCCGTGGGTACAGTGAATCCAAATCCAATGAATCTGGCCAACCCTGCAAACGCCGCCGGCGCAATGGGGCCGTGCCAGGTCTGCGGAAATATGCGTCAGACGAGCCCCGTCAAGTTTCACCACAACGTTGGGATGATCGTTTTGCGGCAGACCAGAAGCATCCAGGGGAATATGTGCAAGACGTGTATGCGCAGCAAGTATTGGGAATTCATGGGCAAAAATCTTCTTCTGGGGCCATGGGGAATTATTTCTGTGATCGTTACTCCGATTTACATGGTGACCAACACTGTGACGTACGTGTCAGGCTCGCGCAAATTGAGCGGTGCGGTGGAGTAAGCACCGCATCCTTCACGCGGCACTCAGCCGTCGTATAATCTCGACGTGACTTCCATCCTTCGGACCATTGAGTTTCTGGCTCTGAGCGTGTGGCTGGGTAGCGATGTGTTCCTGAGCTTTGTCGTTGCGCCAGGTGCGTTTCGGGTGCTGGCGCCGAACCGCGACCAGGCCGGTGCGATCGTGGGATTTGCGCTGACGCGCATGCATCTTGGCGGTATTGCTTTGGGCATCGTGCTCTTACTCGTGAGGCTGATTCGGACGCGAACGTTTGCGAGCTTTGTGACTCCAGCAGCGCTCTGCGTCCTACTCATGATCACCCTGACGGCAATCTCGCAGTACACAGTGAGCGCCAGGATGGCCATCCTACGGGTGCAGATGGGATCGATTCAAGCCACCACCGCTGACAATCCTCTGTTGGCCGAGTTCAGCCGACTGCACACAATTTCGGTCTCGCTGGAGAGCGGAGTCTTGCTGGCCGGAATTGCCGCGATGTATTTAATGGTGCGCGAGCTCGCGAGCTAACGACTGGCCGGTGAAGTTGTTCAGGATCGATCGTCTGATCACCCCCCCGTTTTTTGTAAGCGTTGCTGATAAAGGACTTAGCCCGTCTGTACGTCACCCCATTTTCAGCGGTCCCGGCTGTTCGTAAGCACTAATTTCCAAGGGAAATATGGCGGGGAGAGGCACGGTTCGCTTTGGCGGCGGAACGGCTCGAGCGGCTGGTCCCGGGCCGGTTAGCGGGGTTTGCGACTGGCTGGGACGGTCGATTTTGGGGCTGCGGTTGGCGTTGCGGCTGGGCGCAGGGCGGGAGGGGTTATGCCGGACCAGAGGGTTTGGTGAAAGAGGGCCTCCATTTGGGCTGGGGTTGTCGAGCCGCCGTGGTGGATCCACCAGTTCAGCAGGGAGAAAAGGGAGCCGGCGCTGGCGTGGGACAAGGCAGAACGGCGGGTGGGGGAGAGATTGCGTGTTGCGGGCAGAGCGGCGAGGCGCTGGTCGATGGCGCGAGCGAAATGTCCCTGGCCTAGTTCCATGACGTCGCGGACTTTTTCGGAGGCGGTCATGGAGGCGATGAACTGGCGCATGTCGGCGACGTGAGAGAAGAGCTCCTGGACGGGAGCGACGCGGTTGGAGGTGTCTCCTTGCCGGATGAGGGCGGTGGACATCATCTCCCAGAAGTCTTCGACGTCGCTGAGGAAGAGATCGTTCTTGTCGCTGTAGTGCGCGTAGAAGGTGGAGCGGCTGACATTTGCGCGATCGAGGACGTGCTGGACAGTGATGGTTTCGAAGGGCTTTTCGTGCATCAGGGCGATGAGGGCGTCGCCGAGGCCGTCTCGAGTGGCGCGAACGCGGCGGTCGATTTTCTTTGGGACTCGTGACACGGCGACTTTTTTCTTTGCCGCAGGCCAGCTTGAGGCTTGCGAAGCGGTTCCATGTGTGGGTTTTGGCGCGCGCGGCGGCGCGTTTCTGGACATTGGGCGGCTCTTTGTTCGGTATCTCGGCAAATGCCGCGAATCAGCGTTGACGGTCCGGCGAACAACTCCTACTGTCGGACGCATGACTGACGAACGCAGGAGCGCGATCGCGCTAATCGCAGGATCCGTGGGAATGATTATAACCATGATCTCCCACCCGGGCGGCAAGATTAGCCCGGCGGAGGTCGATCACGTGGCGCGGATGTTGATTCTTGTGCATTCGCTGGCGCTGGCGAGCATTCCGGTGATTTTTCTTGGCGCGTGGGGAATGACGCGGCGCATTGGCGGCGCGGACCGATTGGCATGGGCGGCGCTGGTGGTCTATGCGCTGGCGAGCATCGCGGTGATGAACGCGGCGGTGTGCGACGGATTGATGGCCCCTGCGATAATGCGAAAAATTGTCGCGGCAACTCCCGAGACTCGCGATATGTGGCAGACGCTGATGAATTTCAATTTCCAGATGAACCAGGCATTTGCGCGGGTGTATGCGGTGGGGTCGTCGCTGGCGTTAGTGCTGTGGTCGGTGTCGATTTTGCGGTATCGGACACTTGGGCGAGGAGTCGGGATTTACGGCGTAATTCTTGGATTGGTAACAGCAGTGGGAATTTGTTCGGGGCTGTTGACTCCAGACCGTCACGGGTTTGGGATGTTGATTTTCGGGCAGGCGATTTGGTTTTTGCTAGCTGCTGAAGGGATGTGGAAAACGGACTCGCCGCAGCCAGCGTAGTCGCGGCAAAGGCCGTGCCGAAGTTCACTCGGCTGTAGGATTTTGATACCATGGGCGACAATCTCAGGGGTAGTTAGCACGCGAGGTGGCGCCTTGCATCGCCCAAGCTGGATTCCTCTTCTGTTGATGTTGTGTGCTTTGTCGTTCCTAGGACCTACCGCTAATTCGCAAACACTGAAATTCAACTGGGCGAGGGAATTTCCGAAGCCGGTTTCGTGGTACGTACGAACTTCGCCGGGGATTCTGCTGGTCAAGTCTGGAAACGTCCTGACGGCGCTGGATGGCAAGGATGGGCGACCACTATGGGAGCTGGCAGACGTGCGACTTGATAGCACCTCAGTTGCGGATATACCGGGAGCGGAAAATCGCGGACTTAATGTGCTCGAAATACCCTGGATGGGTGTGCTGTTGCTGAACGGAGCAAGATTGCCGAGTAGCGCCGAGCGACGACTGATTGCGCTGAACCTGATGACGGGGGAGAGGCTTTGGGATAAGCCTCCGCTGGACGAAATGATGACGGTGATTCCGGTCTATGAGAGCGGGCAGATTGTGGTTGTGTCGAGAAGGGTGCAAAAGAAAATCTTGGTAGCAGAAGCGGCCGCGGCAGTATCTTCCGAGGTTCCATTTCTCTTTGCATCTGGCGTGCTTCCTTATCCCTACAGATTTGAATTGGAGCGATTGGACCTCGCCACGGGGAAAGTCGTATGGAATAGAGAATATCCGCGGACGTTTACTCCCGGAACTACCTACGTGAGCGCATTCGGGGATCGTCTTTTTCTTTATTTCGGCAACCGCTTTCTGGGCTGCATGGACCTGGCGAACGGGAAAGTTGTGTGGGAAGACGGAGCGAAACGTTTGTGGTCAGGAAGCCTGCCGATGCCGTTAGAGATGACGAATGGCCGGCTGATTTACGTGTCAAACGAGGTGCAGGCAATTGATCCCGATACGGAAAAGGTAGCGTGGACGATTGAGGACCTGGGCAAGGTGACAGGGATTTTTGTGCATGAAGGGTTGGTTGTGGCGATTGGAGAGAAGCGTATGGCCGCGGTGGATGCAGCGAGCGGGAAGGACCTCTGGAGGGCGAAGACTCACGGGCACACAACGAATCTTCTTTGGGAAAGAAAGTCGGACACGCTGGTGTATGCGGATTGGAAGGGGCTACATCGAGTGGAGCGGGCCACGGGAAAATCGCTCCTTGACGGGAAGCTGCAAACGGACGCTCCGCCTTACTACTTGCGGATGGCGGGTCCGGCGTCGGTGGTGGGGATTGGGTACAACGATACGGACGGGTACGACGCGGTGAGCGGGAAACTGCTGTTTACCGAAGCGAAGCTGAACGCCCTGTTCCGGTCTGACGTGTTTCTGGACGATTGGCCGTTGCCCGGAGAAGGACAGGAGATGGTGCGAATGGCTCGGGCGCCATTCGGGGACGCGGAGTGGGAAAGCGTTCACCGGCTGACGCTGCTTTCCGCCGCGGCGCTGCAGAACCTGGTGGAGAGTGCCACCGATCGTGATGGGACCCTGGACGTGTATCAAACGGAGCCTGAAAAAGGGCCGGGAAAGATCTGGTGGATCGATGAGAAGACGAATAAGCAGATGGTAATTCGGCCCACGGCGCAGCAGCACGATGTAAGCCGGGCGATGGGAAATGTGTTTGCGGTGAATGGGAAGATGTTGTGGGCGGCGCGGATCGAGGCGAATTAGGAGGAGCGGGGAGGCGGGTGGTGAGCAAAGAAAGCGGGAGGGGCCCTTCCAGGGTAAACAAGCTCCTCCCCTACAGGCGAGTGCGCTAAGTAGATTTTGGGGCGACGGCCTTGCGTTTCGTTTTGCGACGGACTTTGGCGGGGCGGATTTTGCGTAAAGCGGCGTTGCCGGCGCGTTGGCAGGCGCGCCACATGTACCAGCTGGCGACGGTGCGATAGGGGCGCCAGCGTTCGCCGAACGCCAGGAGTTCTTTGGGCTTGGGCTTGTGTTTTTTGCCGTAGGTAATGGACCAGCCTTTTTGTACGCCGAGGTCATGGATGGGAAGAACATCCGGCCGTCCCAGGCGGAAAATCAAAAACATTTCGACGGTCCAGGCGCCGATGCCGCGGACGGAAGTCAGGCGCTCGACGAGTTCTTCGTCGGAGAGCTTTTGTGCGTCTTCAAGGGTCGGCACTACGCCTTCGATGGTTTTTTTCGCAAGATCCTTCATGGCCACGACTTTTGCGCCGGATAGGCCCGCTTTGCGGAGGGCTTGTTTGCGGAGCTTGAGCATTTCTTGCGGGTTGGGTGCGCGGCCCGTAGAACTGAGCGCTTTGACGCGGCCGAAAATGGTGGCAGCAGCTTTGCCGGAGATAGATTGGTAGGCAATGGCTTCGAGTAGAGCTTCGTAAGGGCTTTGGAGGTGGTCCTGGTCCATCTGGAAAGCTTCGGTTTCAGCGATGAGGAATTTTAGTTTTTCGTCGCGTTCGGCTAGGGACTTCACGGCCTCCGCGAGATCGAAGGAGATGGAGCTGATGGGGAGCGTCATAGCAGGTATAGATTAGGCTGAGATCGGAAAAAGAGAAAGGATAACGCAGAGACGCAGAGTACACAGAGGAATCGCGGAGAACAGCGACGAACGTCATTAAGGAGTGTGTGTTTGTTGCGAAGAGGAGTGAGCGAGATGGGATTTGTTTCTAGAGTGGCGGGCGCGGAGGATGATCGTCACCAGGATCACGAGGGCGCAGATTTCCACGAAAACCTTTCCGCCGTCGAACCAGTCGATTGGAGCGCCCTTTAGGTCGGGGTCGGTGAAGAGGGAGTGCCAGAAGAGAGCGACGGCGCCTAGATAGACGGAGAAGTGGAAGGCTTTCCAGGTGCGGCGGCCTAGCTGGATGCGGAAATAGGAAGTGATGACCATGAGGGCGACGATGTAGAGAGCGATGGCGCCGATCGTGTTTTCTAGCGGCTGTTGCGGGGAGTGGACGGGATAGACGATGTCGAGGACGCGAAACTTGGGAGATTTGTTGAGGAGTAGCGGGAGGGGATGGAGGAGGGTGACGATGAGGGCGGTGTAGCCGGTCCAGTTGTGGAGGCGGAAATAATTGAAGCGGCGATGCGGCCAGTTGCGGACGGGGCTATAGCGAAAGGCCATCATCACGCCGAGGAGCATGTTGATAGTGATCGCGCCGACCGCTGTTAAGCCGAGATAGGCAGAGAGATCGAGAACGGTGATGGTCATCTGTTGACCGAAGGCGAGCGGCGGGTTTCTGGCGGAAAAATCATTCGCTAATAGAGACGGTACGCGTCTGGCTTTCAAAGCATCGTCTGGTTGCGAGATGCTTGGATGATAAGACTGTTTGATGTGTGAGAGAGTTTCAAGGAAATTATTCCAGTACTTGGTGGGCGCGATTCATTGTGCCCTTCTTTGGTGTGGTGAGATCGGTCGGCTGTCGAAATTGGAATTGAGCGGCGCTTCGTCGTTGAGATTGTGGATGGCTGACACCGTTGGGCACGACGAATCGTGCCCCTACAGGTCCCGAACGGGTGGTGTGCTAGGATTGTGGGTTTGAGTTGAGGGAATGAAGCCGTAGGGAAGGAAGCGACTTGCAGACAGGGATTATTGGACTACCACAGGTTGGAAAGACGACGCTGTTTCGGATTTTGACGAAGGCGAATGTCGAGGGGAAGGGCGGCGGGTCGGCTACTCATGTTGGCGTGGCGAAGGTGCCGGAGCCGCGATTGTTGGAGTTGGCTAAGCTCTATAACCCGAAGAAGATTACGTATGCCACGGTGCAGTACGTGGACCTTGGCGGCATGCAGAAGGAGAAGAACCGCGATGCGCTGGCGCCGTTGCGCGAGGTGGATACGATCGCGCATGTGATTCGGGTGTTTGATGATCCGTCGGTGCCGCATTCGGAGGGAAGCATCGACCCCTTGCGGGATGCGACCAACCTCGAACTGGAACTCATTTTTTCCGATCATGACCAGATTTTACGGCGGCTGGAGCGGCTGGAGAAGGATCTAAAGAAGAAGAGCGATCCTCTTTTGCTGGCGGAGAAAGCTGTTTTGGAAAAGTGTAAGGCGCATCTGGAGTCGGAGAAGCCCTTGCGCGAGTTGGAGTTGACGCCGGAAGAACGCAAGCCAATTGGCGGATTTTTGTTTTTGTCGGCAAGGCCCGTTTTGTATGTGCTGAATTTGGGCGACGACGAAGCCGACAAGTTGGACACGGCGGTGGAGCGGCACAAGTTGGGAGCGCTGCAAGGGAAGCCGAATTCGGCGGTGATCGCGATTTGCGGGCGGCTCGAAGCGGAGCTTGCGGAGATGGATGAGAAAGAAGCGGGGGAGCTTTTGGCTTCGTATGGATTGAAAGAGCCGGGGTTGAACCGGTTGATTCGCGCAACGTATGACTTGATGGGATTGATTCAGTTTTTTACGGCAGGAGAACCGGAAGTGCGTGCGTGGACGATTCGCAAGGGGTCCACGGCGCAAAAGGCGGCGGGAGCGATTCACAGCGATATCGAGCGGGGATTTATTCGGGCGGAAGTGGTGAAGTGGAGCGATCTTTTGGCGGCTGGGAGTATTGCGGCGGCGCGCGAGAAGGCGCAGGTGAGATTGGAGGGGAAGGAATACATTGTGCAAGAAGGGGATGTGATTTTGTTCCGGCATTCGGGATAAAGAGAAAAGAACTAAACGCAGGAGCCAGAGTACGCAGAGAAGAAAAGAAACAGCAGGTTCCTCGCTTCACTCGGGATAACAATTTCGTGTTTGATAAGAGCGGCAACCAATTGGACACCGCCGAGAATTGGTTTGGGGGCAAGCACAGACTGAAGTCTGTGCCACTGGCATGGGACACGACTTGGCATTTCGGACGGCGCTGGCGGCAGGACTGGGGTTGGTCGCGGCAGCGGGGAATTTGATTGGCGGGTATTTTGTTGTGCGGCGGGACTGGCCGCGGCACTTTCTGCAATATTTTTTGGCGCTGGGGGCCGGGTACATGCTGGCCGTGGCGTTCCTGGATGTGATTCCTGAATCGATCCATTTGGCAGGTGAGCAGGCGCTGGTGTTTGTGCTTCTTGGTTATTTCCTCGTGCATTTGTTTGAGCACACCATTGCGCCGCATTTTCACTTTGGAGAAGAGACGCACTGCGAAGAAGTCAGCCATCATCACGCGCGAACAACCGTTTTGCTGGGGTTGACTATCCACACTTTCTTTGACGGTGTGGCGATTGCGGCGGGATTTCTCGTATCCGTGTGGCTCGGGGCGATGATTTTCGTGGCCGTGTTCCTTCATAAGCTTCCCGAAGGCTTTACGGTGGCGTCGCTGGTGCTCGCCAGCGGGCAAACTCGGCGCAACGCAATCCTCGCATCCGGGTTACTAGGAGCAGCGACGCTGCTTGGAGTTTTGCTCACGAGCGTGCTGCAAAGCCAATTAAAGTATGCGCTGCCGATCTCTGGCGGAGTGACGCTTTACGTCGCTGCGACGGATTTGCTCCCGGAAGTGAACCGCGAGCCGAATTGGAGAATGGCTGCGCTGGTCTTTGTTGGCGTGGCTACCGTACTGATAATGCAGCACTTATTCCACGTTTAATTCGCCTTCGCTTCGCCCGCCGTTCGCCTAAACGCCAGATAAACATTTGCAACTTTAAGAGCCCGCTAGGGTTCGATAGAATGTGGCGGCTATGGCCAGGTCGGACGTCCAACTGATGCTGGACGTGAAGGCGGGCGACGAGCAGTCGTTCGAACTTCTCCTCCAGCGCTACAGGACACCCCTTGTCAACTTTCTCTACCGCATGGTGCGCGCGCGGGAAGAGGCGGAAGACTTGGCGCAAGAAGTGTTTTTGAGAGTGTATCGAGCACGGAAAGATTATGTGCCGAGCGCCAAATTCACGACATGGCTTTTCCGGATCGCGACAAATTTGGCGTTGAACTCGGTGCGAGACAACCGCCATCAGCGAATGGAAATCTCACTAGACGCGCCGGTGACCATCGATTCGGAAGATGGCGATGAGAAGCCGCTGGACGTTGCCGAGAAGCATCCGAATATCGAGCAGCACCTTGTGGAAGAAGAGCGGAAGAAAATGATCCGCCACTCCATCGATAAGCTGCCGGAGAAACAGCGCGCGGCGGTGCTCTTGCATAAGTATCAAGAGCTGGATTATGGAGATATTGCAAAGATTCTCGAATGCTCGGAGAGCGCGCTGAAATCGTTGCTCTTTCGCGCATACGAAACGTTGCGAGTGGAACTAGCCCCGCTCGTGGCGAGAGGCGGGAAGTAGAGGAACCGGTCTGCACTTCACGTTGTTCAGTGCAAGAAGACCGGCCACTACAATCCGAGCCCCGGGGAAGTTGTAGTGGCCGAACTTTAGTTCGGTTCCTCGGGAAGTAGAAGTAGGCCCTGGGTAGAGAAGGAAGGTTGTTATGAGCTGCACGCGAATGGAAAGCAAAATTTTAGGGTACGTGGACGGGCGCTTGAAAGAGAGCGAACGGCTGGAGATGGAGAAGCATCTCTCGACGTGCGGAGCGTGTCAGCTGCGCGTGAATGAATTCCGCGCGGTGACGTCGCTGCTGGATGAAGTGCCGCAGATTGAACCGTCGGCGGCGTTCGACGTGCGCGTGCGCGCGCGTGTGGCGGCGGAGCCGGTGAAGCAGGGCTGGTGGGCGTGGTTTACGCCATCGCCGCGCGTGGCGTTTGCGGCTACGTTGTTATTGCTGGCGACGGTGTGGGTTGGTTCGCGGCCAACGGATCGTACACTTACGGCGGCGGACGAGGCGCAAATCAATCAGGACTTGCCGGTGCTCGAGAACTATGACGTGCTTTCGGATTTCGGAGCACTGACGGACTTGCCTCAGCCGGTACAGGCGGATGACACGGGCAACAGCAACCCGGATCAAAACCAGAACCAGCAGAAGAACGACGGCAATAGTCAGACGATGTAATCGATGAGATTTCGACTCCAACTCGCGGGATGTTTGCTGGCGATGGGGCTCGGCGCAGTGCTGGCCGCCCCTTCGATGGCGCAGCACGGCCGCGTGGCCCATTGGGCGCCCCGGCAACATACGCCGCCTCCGAAATCACAGAACCGGCCGCCGCAGCACCAACAGCCGAAGAATGCGGCGAAACCGCCGCAAAACGGAGGACATCCGAACGGCGGAGCGGGACATCCCCAAGGCAATGGCGCGAATCAGCCGAACTCAGTGCCGCGTCCTAGCCCTAATCCGAACAACAATCCGAACCGGCCGCCGTCTTCGTACGTGCCGCCACCGCAGAAAAAATTCAGCGACTTGCCGCCGCAGGACAGGCAGAGGATCCTCGAGAACAACAACAAGTACAGGAATCTTCCCCCGGCGCAACGACAAGAATTGAAAGAGCGTGCTGAGCGGTGGAATAGCTTAAGCCCTCAGCAGCAGAGTCATATTCGGAACGACGTCTTGCCCAAGTGGAAGCAGATGCCTGTGGAGCGGCGGCAAGCGATCCGGCAGAGATTGCGCGTGCTGCAGAATATGCCGGAGTCCGCGCGGAATCAGAGGTTGAATGATCCTGAGTTCACGCGCGGCATGAGCGATGAAGATAAAGCGACCTTGCGGGATTTGAGCCATTTGCATGTTGGCGGGGCGCCTGATCCGCCGGGCGAGTAAGTTGCGTCGATAGCTCATCACTGACGGTCGGCAGTAAGAAGCGACAGACAATCCCATCAAGTTCACAACATCTTCCATTCCCGCTTGGGCGGCAAAGGCGGGCGCAAGGAATTGCGCCCCTCCAAGGTCGATCACGGCCAAGGTCGATCAGGGCCAATCTGGCATTGGCTCGCGCGTAAGGCTTGATTTTTGCGCGCTCGTTTGACAACTGGCTCTCTTCTCGCGGCATCGTGACTAGTTCACATCGCGCGCATCAAACGAGGGGAGGGAGCCATTCCCGTTTTGTCGCCGCGCTTTCGCGCACTGCAACACCGCAACTTTCAACTATTTATTGGTGGCCAGCTCACTTCGCTCATCGGCACGTGGATGCAGACGACGGCGCAGCTGTGGCTCGTCTATAAGCTGACAGGTTCCGCGGCGCTTCTGGGAGTTTTCGGTTTTGCGAATCAAGTTCCCATTTTATTTTTAGCCGCGCTCGGCGGGTATATTGGCGACCGCTATAACCGTCATCATGGCGTGATTTGGACGCAGACGGTTTCGATGGTGCTGGCGTTCGTGCTTGCGGGGCTGACGTTCGCGAATATTATTCAGGTATGGGAGCTGATCTTCATCGCGTTTCTTGTGGGTGTGGTGAATGCGTTCGACGTGCCGATCCGGCAGGCGTTTCTTGTTGAGATGGTAGATAAGAAAGACGATCTGCCGAATGCGATCGCGCTGAACTCTTCCATTTTTAATGGGGCGCGCGTGGTCGGCCCGGCGATTGCGGGTTTTGCGCTCGCCTGGAAAGGGCCTGCGTGGTGTTTTCTACTGAACGGATTTAGCTTCCTGGCGGTGATCGGTGCGCTGCTGGCGATGCGCATCGTAAAGAGAGAATCGAAGAAGGAGGCAGGCTCTCCAGTCAAAAGTCTTATGCAGGGGTTTCGGTTTGCGATGAGCGATTTGCCAATTCGCTCGACGCTGCTGCTCCTAAGCATGCTGAGCTTGCTGGGATTGCAGTATTCCGTTTTTCTCCCTTATTTCGCCATTGAGGTGTTGCATCGAAATGAGAAAGGTTTCGGGTTATTGATGAGCGCGGCAGGAGTTGGTGCAGTGCTCGGTGCACTGCATTTTGCCGCGAGGACCAGTTACAAAGGATTAGCGCGCTGGATTGCCGCAACTTCGACGACCTGCGCCGTGGGATTGGTCGTTTTCTCACAATCACGGAACTTCTGGCTTTCGATGGTGGTGCTTTTGGTGGTCGGATTCTGCGCGACCGTGCAAATGGCCGCCACGAATACCACCTTGCAGAATCGCGTCCCGGATCACTTGCGCGGACGGATTATGGCGGTTTACGCGACGATGTTTATGGGCGTGCAGCCCATTGGGTCGCTTATTGCTGCGGGAGTGGTGAAGCATAGCGGGGCGCCCAAGACGCTGGCTGTGTTTGGGACGTTGTGCTTTTTGGGGAGCATGATTTTTATTTTTCGTGTTGTGATGCCTTTACAGCGAGAACCAGAAGCGCCAGCAACGGCTTAAGAGGGGTTTGGACGGTACAGCCAGCCCGGTTTTGTCAGTGATTCAGAGGCCATTGGGGCGCGAGAGGCGATCGACGGCTCCTCAGTGGCACAGGCTTCAGCCTGTGCTCCGACGAGCGCAATCCTATCAAGAATGGCGTCGACTTTAGAGCGCTGCGGGGATAACGAACAAACGGGATCTGTCGCCGCGGGGTCGCCACCAAGAAGTAACGCTTGGCATCGGCAGCCGCCGAAATCTTGGGAGCGGCGCTCGCACGTTTTGCAAGGCTCTTGCATCCATGATTCGCCACGGAATTTTTGAAACGCCTCGGAAGCTTCCCAAATTTCGCGCAGCCTTCGATTTTTCACATTTTCGAAAGCGAGGCCAGGAATCACGCGCGCGGCGTGACAGGGAAGTGCGTCGCCGTTTGGCGTGACGAGCATGAGCTTGCGGCCCCAGCCACCCATGCAGGGCTTCGGGTATTTCGCGTAGTAATCCGGGACGACATACTCCACTTTTATTTTTCCAGACAAACGTTCCTGCGCCTTTTTCAAGAAATCGATGGAGTGCGTGAGCTGTTGGCGCGTGGGCAGAAGGGAATCTCGGTTTGCGAAAGCCCACCCGTAATATTGAACGTTTGCAAATTCGACGCGGCTCGCGCTGGAAGATTCGGCGAGCGCGAGCATTTCCGCAAGTTGATCGATATTGCGACGATGAATGACGAAATTGAGAGTTACGGCGAGTCGATGGCGTTTCAGCCATTCGAGAACGCGCAATTTTTGCAGATGCGATTTGGTTCCTGAGATTTCCTGCGCGATTTGTTCGCGTGCGCCCTGAAAACTCAATTGAAAATGATCCAGGCCGGCTTGGACCAGAGCTTCGAGACGCGGTTCGTCGAGGGGCATGCCGGATGTAATGAGATTTACGTATAGGCCGGCGCCGCGCGCGGCGCGGATGAGATCGAGGATGTCAGGACGAGTCAGCGGTTCGCCGCCAGTGAAGTCCGCCTGCAGGACGCCGAGTGCGGCGGCTTCACGGAAGACGCGGGACCAGTCTTCGGTCGAAAGTTCAGTCGAGCGTTGCGTGAGTTCCAGAGGATTTGAGCAGTAGACACAATGCAAAGGGCAGCGATGCGTTAGTTCGGCGATCAAGGCTAGAGGGCTGGTCGGCTTTTCGTTCATGGGAATCGATCAAAGCACTAACTAATTTGTAGTGGCGCAGCATGCTGCGCGATATAAATTATGCGGACGCGCCCGTGGGCTCGAAATCGAGAGCACGCTCTTTTTGCAACAGAGCCAGGTAGCCCAGGATGTCTTGTTCTACTTTGGCTGGTTCCGCTTTTGAGTAGAGCTGCTGCAATTCCGTGATGATTTGCTGGACCGTGTGTTTGCCGTCGCAGCGCTCGACAATTTCCAGGCTTGGGCCATTGAGGCGCAAGGCGCGTTCGGGCATCAACAATGTCCGTGGCTGCTGAGTCTTTTCGTTCATGCGGCAGCCGGGAGCGAGCCGCGGGCGGCTTTCGAGTTCAACGCTCATCGGGAGCCTGCTTCTGCTGCAGGACGAAAAGCACCGGGAGGAGGCCAGCCCGGTTGAACGTATGAAAAATAGAGCGCGTCGAGTTGCGCCCACAGGATGTCGCATTTGGCGCGGAGGGCGGCGTGAGCGAGGTCTTGTTGCTCTCGCGTTTTGGCGTGCTTGACGACCCAAGCTAGCGCGAAGTCGGCGTCTTCGGGCGCTTGCGTTAGGCGGCCGGTGAAATAGTCGAGGCCGCTGGAGAGCCAGGGATAATGTTGGTGGAGGCGATCCATGCGCAGCGTGATTAGTTTTTTTGAAAACATTTCTGTGAGCGAAGATGCCACTGCCTCGAGGTGCGAGCGCGTAGAAACGAAATCGACGTAGGCTTGGACGGCGTAGCGTGTAGCCGGCAAGATGCCGGCGCTACCAAGGGCGAGTTCGCGTGAGATGCCAGTGGCTTCGACTAGCCGAAGCCATTTTTCGATGCCGCCGGGATTCACGCCGTCGCCATCATGATCCAGAATGCGTTTCCGCCACGCTAGGCGGAACGCAGGATCTTCGCTGCGCGCCAGAATAGCTGCATCCTTGATGGGAATGCGGCTCTGGTAGTAGTAGCGATTCAAAGCCCAGGCCTGCAGTTGGCCACGCGTGAGCTTGCCTTCGTGCATGAGTGCATGAAACGGATGCTTGTGGTGATAGCGCTCTTCGCCAATGGCATGAAAACCGGCGACGAAGTCGGCTTCCGAAAGCAGCGGCAAAGTGGACTCGATGGATTGCGCCTGGCTCATATCGCGAGTTCCATCCCATCATAGGCGATTTCCCAATTAGCATCACGCACGATGCGAGATTCCGGGCTTTCGTCGTTTAAGATTGGATTTGTATTGTTGATATGAACAAGGACGCGGCGAGTCTTGCTTGGCCGAAAAGCTGTCCTGAGCAAGCCGCGGTCGCCCCACAAAGGTAAATGCCCCATTTGCCTCGCTGACTTGCTTCCTTTTTGGATGGAGTTCAGTTCATCGTCTTTCCAGAATGTTCCATCAAGGATCGCGACATCACTTTCTTCCACGCAGCGCACCCAGTGATCGCCAATCCCCGGCAGGTTGGGGGCGTAGAAGAGTTTCTTTTCCTTGGAAACCAACGTCAGGCCGATGACGGCTTCTTCCGGAGCCAGGCTATTACGCAAGGACTCGCTTACGTAATCCGGGAAGCTCCCATTGAGTGGTACCGCTTTGCAGAAAAGGCCGCTTTTTTTATCCGCTGGCGATGGCGGGATGAGCGGCATCAGGCGATCCAGCGGAAGCGGCTCCCATTTGACTGGCGGGTTGGAACGAGCCAGCACCCGAAAAAGGCTGTTCTCTTCCGTCAGGATACGCCGGACGGCAATCGTCGAGAAAATTTGCAATGGTTGGAACTCGCGCAGATGGAGCAAGCCCATAACGGCATCTGTGTCGGCACTCGTCAAAACGACAGCGGTGATGGGTGAGTTTCGAGTACCGGCAGGGGGCACAAGGTCTGCGGAAGAGAGGACCTGTTGTCGAAGATCGGGGGAAGCGTTCAGGAGAAACCAGCGTGAGCCGTCGGTCGAAATAGCCGCCTGCGTTTGAGTGCGAGCGCGTGCTTTCAATCCCCCAGAACGCACACCCATACACTGGGGACAGGCGCAATTCCATTGGGGGAAGCCGCCCCCGGCCGCGGAGCCGAGGACTTTAACGCGCATTCTGGTTCGCCACCAGAGGACCGCTTGGCGCGGTCAAGGTTCTACAGCTCGGCGTTGGCGTACGAGCTAATTTCGCAGTTCAGGTCGATCTCTTCGTGCTGAGGGGTTGTCCATTCCATGGTCGGAGGCTCCTGTGCGAGACGAGAGTTAAGAATCAAACCGTTTTCAAATATAACACGAACCTCATTCAGAGGGAAGAACCCACCTAAAAACTGGCCAGGGGAAGAAGTGCGAGCCTGCCTACGAAGGGTAGAGATCGGCTTCAAAAGAAACCACAACCTGTGGTAGGGAAAATTTCAGATTTTGGGGATCGTAAGAAAACACAAATTTTTCAAAAGACTGCATGTTTTCTCTTGACAATGGCCAAAACCAACCTATTATGTGGCAAGAAGTGGGAGAGAGTGGTCAGCAGTAGAGCGAAGTAGAGCTTCTCCCGGGGCTTTCCAGGCGTTCTCGAGGGCAATCGTGAACGTAGGCGATGTGCGCGTCCAAAACCAGCCATTGAATAGGATCTATGAAGCTGCGGGGAAACTGTCCGGCGAAAGTCGACGAGAAGGGGCGTCTCAAGATTCCCTCAGTGTTTCTGGACGAGCTCAAGGAGTACGGCAACCAATTTTATATCACAAGTACGACAGGACAAACCGCAAGGATTTATCCGATGAAGGTCTGGTCGGAGATCGAAGACAAGCTTGCACAATTGCCAAGCACGCACGTCGCGAAGCAAAAGTTTCTTTTGCGGACCAGCTATTTCGGTCAACAGGCGGAACTGGATGGGCAGGGAAGGGTGCTGTTACCCGCGGTTTTGCGCGAGGCCGCTCAGACGATTGGGGAAGTGGACGTTTTCGGGTCGCTGAACTATTTGGAAGTAATGAACCACACTCGGCTGCTCGATAAGTTGAAGGACGAGCCGTATACGGCAGCGGACGATACGGCGCTGGGGATTTAGGAAGTAAAGAAGTAGGGAAGTAAAGATGTAACGAATTTCGAGTTTCGAATTACGATTTTCGAAATTGCAGCAGGGCGGGGCGGCAACACGAAGGGCTAAACAGATTGAGTGCGGCGCATACGCCGGTGATGTTGAACGAGGTGCTGGAATGGCTAGGCATCAGGCCGGAAGGAACGTACATAGACGCCACGCTGGGAGCCGGCGGACATTCGGAAGCGATCGCCGAGCGGCTAACGTCAGGCAGATTGATCAGCCTGGACCGGGACGCACAGGCGCTGGAGCTGGCGCGGGAGCGGCTGAAGATCTTTGGGGCGAAAGTGACGGTCGTGCAATCTCCGTTCTCGAAGATTGCGGAGGCCGCACAAGAGTTGGGGATTCAGAAGGTGGACGGGGTCTTGGCCGACTTGGGAGTTTCGAGCATGCAGCTTGATCAAGGAGAGCGGGGATTTTCGTTCCGCGAAGCGGCCGCCCTTGATATGCGTATGAACACGGCCGATGAGTTGACGGCAGACGAAATTGTGAATCAGTGGTCGGAAAAAGAGATCGCCGACTTGCTCTACCGCGAAGCGGACGAGCACGATTCCAGAAGGATCGCCAAGGCGATCGTACGGGCGCGGCCTGTACGGGATACCGCGCACTTGGCAACGACTGTAGCAGGGGCCCGCAAGCAATGGGGAAGGCAGAGACTGCATCCCGCAACAAAAACGTTTCTGGCGCTGCGGATCGCGGTGAATCGAGAGATGGAGGAACTCGGGCAGTTTCTTTCGCGGACCCCTGCTGCATTAAATTCCGGCGGCCGCCTGGTGGTGCTTAGTTACCACTCAGGCGAAGACCGCATCGTGAAGCACGCGTTCCAAGAGGAAGAGCGTCAGAAGACGCTCATGGTGCTCACCCGGCACGTGATCCAGCCGACCGAAGAAGAGAAGGCGAGAAACCCGCGTTCGCGAAGCGCGAAATTGCGGTGTGCGGAAAGAGTGTAGGTATGGTGCGCAAGAGAAAGAAAGCGGTAATGGCGGAGTTTCACACCGTCAAGCGGATTGATAATTCGCGGCTGGTGCGCAATGTCGAGCCGGCGAAGATGCGGAATCTTTGGCGGACAGTGGCGCTGGGCGGCGTGGTGGCGGCGTTTTTCATGCTGTATGTTTTCCAGCACTTTCGCTGCATTGACTTGAGCTTTCAGCTTGAAGATCTGAAAGGCCAGCACATGAAGGCCGCGGCTTTGAATTCGGAGCTGAAACTGGAAATCGCCGGGCTGCGCAATCCGATGAGGATCGACATGATCGCGCGGCGCCGGCTTGGCCTGACCGAACCCTTGCCGACGCACGTGCAAGAGTACGAAGCGCCAGAGGGCGCCGAAGTGGCCGCCGCGCGGTTCGTGCGACCGAATCGAGCGCCGTGATCTTGCCGAGTGGCGCTGCGTCCCTTTACAAAGATTTTCCTTTTATTTTGAGCTTCTACCCGGAGTGTTTGCCGATCTGAATCTGCCATGCAACAAGACCGCGTCCATGTCCGTTTGCTGATCATTGCCGGCGTGGCCTTCTTGTGGATGGGCGCGGTTTTCGGGCGGCTTACTTACCTTCAACTCTACCGGCACAGCGAATATCTCTCTCGCGCGATGCGGCAGCAGCAACGCACCATCGAAATAACTCCAGAGCGCGGCACGATTTTCGACCGAAATGGCAAGCCGCTCGCCATGAGCATTCCCGTGGACTCCGCGTTTGCAGTCCCTTCCGAGATTGCGGACGAGAATCTCGCGGCGCGGCTACTCTCCGGCGTCATCAATAAGCCCCAGGAGGAGATTGAGGCGCGGTTCGAATCGTCGCGATCCTTTGCCTGGATTGCGCGAAAGCTGCCTCCGGAAAAAGCGGACGCTATCAGCAAGTTAAATCTGAAGGGCATCTATCTCCAAAAAGAAAACCAGCGCTTTTATCCAAAGCGCGATCTCGCGGCGCATGTACTGGGTTTTGTCGACGTCGATGAAAAAGGGTTGAGCGGCATCGAGCGCGAATTGGACAGCCAGATTCGCGGCAAGAACGAACGGATCGTAGTGATGGCCGACGCGAAGCAGCGTTGGTTTGACGGAGGAGCGGCGAAGCGCGAACGCGGCGCGAGCGTCGTTCTAACGCTGGACGAAAAGATTCAGTACATCGCCGAACGGGAACTCGCCGAGGCCATGGCGAAGACGCGTTCGCTCGCGGGCACCGTGATCGTGATGAACCCCAACACCGGGGAAATTCTCGCGCTCGCGAACTGGCCGAAGTTCAATCCTAACAAGGCAGGCGACGCGCCGTCCGAAAATTGGATGAACCGCGCCGTCAGCGCGATTTACGAGCCGGGCTCGACGTTCAAATTGATCACGCTGGCCGCGGCGCTCGATCAGGGGATTACGCGGCCTGACGAAGTGTTTGATTGTGAGAACGGCGCGGTCTACATATCGGGACATCGCATACGCGATCACAAGCCATTCGGCCTGCTAACCGTTTCGGATATTCTCGCGAAATCGAGCGATGTGGGCGCAATCAAGGTCGCGCTGCGCCTTGGCGCTCCGAGATTTTACGATTACGTGCGCGCGTTTGGATTCGGTTCGCTGACTGGCGTCGAATTGCCTAACGAAAGCCGCGGCCGAGTGGAGCCGCTCGACTGGAAACCGGTATCGACCGCCGCGATCTCGATGGGACAGGAAGTCGGAGTGACGCCGATGCAGCTCGTCACCGCGGTCTCTGCGATTGCAAACGGCGGCTTACTGTACAAGCCGCACGTCATTGCGGAAATGCGGCGCGATGAAAAGGTGTTGCCCGCCGAGGATGAGCTTGCGACGGTGGAACCCAGGCGCGTCATTCGCGCAGAAACCGCCGCGACACTCCGCCAGCTGATGGAGGGAGTTGTTCTGCACGGCACGGGGCCGGCGGCTCATCTCGATGGATGGACTTCGGCTGGAAAAACGGGCACCGGGCAAAAAATTGATCCATCGACCGGACACTATTCGCCGACGCAGTACTTTGCCTCCTTCACCGGCTTCGCGCCGATCAACAGTCCCGCCGTCACGATTCTCGTTTCGCTGGATTCGCCTGTTGGGCCGCACGAAGGCGGCCAGGTGGCTGCGCCGGTGTTCAAACGTATCGCCGAGCAGGTTTTGGCTTATCTCGATGTGCCGCGCGATGTGCCGCTGAATCCAAAGCTCATCGAGACGGCTTATATGAAGCGAGCGGCCGAGGATCCGAGCGCGCTCGAGGAATCTTCGAGCATGGATTTTTCCGGCCAGCCTGACCCGCCTCCGGCGGCATCGCAAATAGTAAAGGTCGATGTGCGGGAGCAAGCCGCTTCCACAAAGCCGGTTTTGACCGTCGCGGTCGATCAAGGCGGCGACATTGAAGTGCCCGACTTCAGCGGGAAGACCATGCGCGACGTGGCGGACATCACTTTGAGGCTGGGCCTCGAACCGGTGCTGGTTGGCAGCAATCTTGCAACCGAACAATCGCCGGCGCCGGGAGCGAAAGTGAGGCACGGCGCGAGAATCACCGTGCAGTTCGGGACACCGCTCGAGAAGAAATCAAAGCCGCACCCGGGAATCAGGAATTAGGATGAGAACTGGATTGAGCCAACTAGAAGACGCCAGCAACCCCAAAACGAACCACGCCGATGAACGCCGGGAAGATTCGTCGCAATCCCGCGTCTCCGTTCGAAACATGAAACTGCGCGATTTGCTGCAAGGCGCGGAAGCCAGCGTTCCAGCCTCCGCGGAAGAATTGGAAATTCGCCAGGTGGCATGTGATTCCCGCAAAGTACAGCCGCGCGCTCTGTTTATTGCCCTGCACGGGGCGAAGGCCGACGGGAACACGTTCATTCGCGACGCAGTCTCGCGCGGCGCGGTGGCGATTGCCAGTGAAGAAGCGGCTCCTGCGGCTATTCCATCGAGCGTGCCATGGATTCAAGTGGCCCAGGCGCGCAAGGCTCTCGCCGTTGCGGCTGCCAACTTTTTCGCTCATCCCGCGGCTGGACTGCAGCTTGTTGCGGTCACCGGGACAAACGGCAAAACCACGACCACGTCGGTGATCGATGCCATCGTCAAAGCTTCCGGTGCGAAGACCGGTCTTTTCGGAACGATCGCGTATCACACGCCGCTCGGCGAATATCCCGCGCCCAACACCACGCCGGAATCGGTCGATCTGCAAGGATTTCTTGCGGAGATTCGCGACGCAGGCGGAAAGTTTGGCGTGCTGGAAGCAAGTTCGCACTCGCTGGCGATGGACCGCTTGTGGGGCTGCCATTTCGCCGCCGCGGTTTTCACGAACCTTACGCGCGAGCACATGGATTATCACAAGACGTTCGAAGATTATTTCGCCGCGAAAAGAACACTGTTCGAAGGCACTGGAGCAGGCGCTCCGGAAGTCGCGGTGCTGAATACAGATGACGAGTACGGCAAGCGGCTGGCTGGCCTGGCCAAGAAAACCGTGACCTATGGCCTCGAATCCGATGCGGACATCACCACGAAAAAATTTCAACTCACGTTTAACGGCCTAACTTTCACAGCGCAAACCCCGAATGGAAAAGTGCAAGTAGCCTCGCCACTGGTAGGCCGCATCAACGTCTACAACATTCTCGCAGCGATTGGAGCGGCCCAGGCGCTTGGTCTTTCGAACGAGATCATCGAAGCCGGGATTCACAGCCTCCAAAGCGTTTCCGGCCGCTTCCAGCGCATCGACCTCGGCCAACCCTATTTCGTAGTGGTCGATTACGCGCACACAGACGACGCCCTGGAAAATCTCATTCGCACCGCCCGCGAGCTGAATCCCAAAGGCCGCATCATCACGCTGTTTGGATGCGGCGGCGGAAAAGACCGCACCAAGCGCCCCGTTATGGGAGAGGTTACGGGCCGGCTGAGCGACCTTACGATTCTCTCCAGCGACAATCCGCGCACCGAAGATCCGCTGAAAATCATCAGCGACATCATCGTGGGGCTGCAAAAAACCGCTGGAAAATATCTGATCGAACCGGACCGCGAAAAAGCAATCGGCGTGGCCATGGACGAAGCCCGCGCCGGAGATATCATTCTGCTCGCAGGCAAGGGCCACGAGAACTATCAAATTCTCGCTGACCGCACACTCGAATTCGACGACCGCGATATGGCGCGGCGCGCTCTGTGCGAACGAGGGTACAGCGAAGCGCAGACGGAAATTGGCAACGGGGAGCCAAAAAACGGCTCAAAGTTTGGCACGTAGCGCGCTTGTCTAGCTTAGCTGGAAAGTGTGGCGAGGGCGCGCGAGCCAGATGTTAACTCGCGAAAGGAGGAGCCCTCAAATACGGTGAAAACGAACCGATACGCGGGGTATCTGCGTAAAGCAAACCCCTTGAGGCATTTATGCGGTGGACGATTGCACAGGTGGCTGGCGCACTGGGTGTTAGGGCGGGGGCGGGACTCGACCCCGTGGCCTGGGTGGCCGGCGTCTCGATTGATTCTCGCACGGTACGTGCCGGAGAACTGTTCGTTGCCATCCACGGACCGCGTCACGATGGACACGATCACGTGGCGAGTGCGTTGGGTCGCGGAGCCATCGCAGCGGTGGTGGCGGAGCCGCAAGCTCAGCGCTACAGCGATAGCATCCGGAATCGCTGCTTCGTCGTGGGCGACACCTTTGCATCGCTCAAACAACTCGCCCTCGCGGTCCGCGAAGCCTGGGGCGGCAAAATTGCCGGCGTCACAGGCTCCGTGGGCAAAACCACAACGAAAGAGATCCTGGCGGCACTGCTGGGCGCGAAGCTGCGGGTCCTGAAATCAGAAGGAAATTTTAATAACGAGTACGGCCTGCCGCTGACGCTGTTTCGTCTGGAGGACACGCATCAGGCGGCCGTACTGGAGATGGGCATGTCGCGCCGTGGCGAACTGGCTCGGCTCGCGGCCATCGCCCGACCTGACGTTGGTGTGGTCACACGTGTTGCGCCCGCCCATCTGGAATTTTTTGAGTCGGTGGATGAGATTGCTCTCGCGAAGCGCGAGTTAATCGAAGGGTTGAACGGACACGAGTCCACTGCGGTGCTGAATGCGGACGATCCGCGCGTTGCGGCATTCGGCGCGTTTGCGCCGGGACGCGTGCTGACCTACGGAATCGATGCGCCCGCGTTTTTTTCTGCTGCGGCGATCGAAGACCGCGGGGCGTTAGGTTCGGCGTTTGACTATGTAAGTCCCGAAGGCCGCGTTCGGTTGGAGCTTCCCGTTCCCGGGCGTCACGCGATTTACAACGCGCTTGCCGCACTTGCGGCGGCCAGTGTTTGGAATATCGGCGCCGCGGAAGCGCAGAGCGTTTTTCGAACGCTGCGCGTCCCCGCGATGCGTGGCGAGTTGCTGCGTTTTTCGAATGGGTCGGCGCTGATCAACGATAGCTACAACTCGAGCCCGGCCGCCCTGCACGCCATGGTCTCCGTGCTGGCCGCGACGCCGAATTTTCAACGCCGGATTCTTGCCGCAGGCGAAATGCGCGAACTGGGCGCGGCTTCACCCGCGCTCCATCGCGAAGCAGGAATTTTTACGGCGAAAACGGGGAAAGTCGATTGGGTGATCGGAGTCGAAGGTGACGCCGAGCAAATCGTGGAAGGCGCCGTTTCCGCCGGCACGCCGCGAACACAAACGAAATTCTTTCCGTCGTCGGAAGAAGCAGCAAAATTTTTGGAGGAACTCATCGCGCCTGGTGACGTGTTGCTGGTCAAAGGCTCGCGCGGAGTAAAAATGGAACGCATCGTCGAAGTGCTGCTCACGCGTTACGCCGCTCCGGGTGAGATTCCGCGGCAGGAGGTTCGGCACTAAAATGCTCTACTACCTGCTCTACCACGTTCTGCAGCGCTACTTCAGTCCGCTGAATGTTTTTCGCTACATCACCGTTCGAACGGTCTACGCCAGTTTGACGGCCATGTTTCTCGGCTTGGTCTTCGGCCCCTGGCTGATCCGGCGTCTGCGCGAGCTGCAAATCGGCCAATACATCCGCGAAGAAGGTCCGCAAGAGCATCAGAAAAAAGCTGGCACCCCAACGATGGGCGGCGTGCTCATCGTTTTGTCGACCGCCGTACCCACTCTGCTCTGGGCCGATCTCACGAATCCTTTCATTTTGCTTGCGCTGTTCGCGCTCATCGGCTTTGCCATCATCGGGTTCATCGACGACTACGCAAAAGTTTCGAAACAACGTAACCTCGGCCTTACCGCGAAAAAGAAAATCTATTTTCAGGTTCTGGTCAGCACAGTCGTGGGAATTTCGCTTCTTGTTCTGGTCACCCACTACGCGTACTCCACGCAACTGATGATTCCGTTTCTCAAGCGTTTGCATCCGGACCTGGTTTTCCACTCTCTGATGAATTCGCCGCACCTATGGCCTTTGGCGTTTCTTCCGTTTCTGGCTTTCGTCTGTGTGGTTATCGTCGGTTCTTCGAACGCCGTGAATCTTACGGACGGCCTCGACGGCTTGGCCATCGGCTGCACCGTCATTGCCGCCGGCGCGCTCACCGTACTCACTTACGTCAGCAGCAACTCACGCTGGGCAACGTATCTCGAGATTCAGTACATCCCGCGCGTCGGTGAACTAACTGTTTTTTGTGGAGCGCTTGTCGGCGCGTCGCTCGGTTTTCTCTGGTACAACGCGCACCCCGCGGAAATCTTCATGGGCGATGTTGGCTCGCTCTCGCTCGGCGGCACGCTCGGCACGATAGCCGTCATCATTAAGCAAGAGATTCTGCTCTTCTTCGTTGGCGGTATTTTCGTCATCGAAGCGCTCTCCGTTATCCTGCAGGTTGGCTCGTTCAAACTGCGCGGGAAGCGCATTTTCCGCATGGCGCCCATCCACCATCATTTCGAATTGCTAGGTTGGAGCGAATCAAAAGTCATCGTACGGTTTTGGATTGCCGCGCTCGTCTTCGCGCTGTTTGCACTGACGACGCTGAAGTTGAGGTAACACAACATTTGAAGTCGAATGGAATGGACAAAGAAGAATGCCAGGTGGAATCGAGTTGCGAGGAAAGCGCGTGCTGGTTGTGGGGCTGGCGCGCACGGGCGTGGCCACTTCGATCTTTTGCGCAGCGCGCGGCGCCATTGTGACGGCCACGGATTCTCGCACGGAAACTGAGATTGGCGAAGCAATCGCCAAACTAAAAAACGCGGGAGTCGCGCTCGAACTCGGACGCCACCATGAGGAAACTTTTCTCGAGCAAGACTTGATTGTTCCAAGTCCAGGCGTACCGGCCGATGAAGCGCATTTGCAGGCGGCGCGCGCAAAGGGCATCGCGATTTGGAGCGAAATCGAGCTCGCCTACCGCTTCATGAAAGGCCGGCTGGTCGGAATAACAGGTTCGAACGGAAAGACTACGACGACCTCGCTCGTCGAACACATTTTGAAGACGGCAGGAATGCAGACCATTCTCGCAGGAAATATTGGAACACCGCTCATCGGCTGCGTGGATGTGATGAAGGACGACTCTTGCACGGTGGTCGAGCTAAGCAGCTTTCAACTCGAACTAATCGACACGTTCCGTCCAAACATCAGCGTGTTTCTAAACCTGACGCCGGATCATCTTGACCGCCATCACACCTTCGAAGCTTACGGCGCTGCGAAAGCGCGCATCTTCGAAAACCAGACCGGTGAAGACGCCGCCATTCTGAACGCGGATGATGCAGCCACGACGCCATACGCCCCGTCCCTCCCTCGCGTCTACTGGTTCAGCCGGAAACAACGCGTCGCGCAGGGCACATACGTTCGCGGCGAAGAAATCGTCTTCCGCCAGGACGGCGCCGAAGAAATCCTCCTAAAGCTTGAAGACATTCCGCTTGTGGGAGCGCACAACGTCGAAAATACGCTGGCTGCTTCCGCTGTCGCGCGGCTCGCTGGTGCGCCCGCATCGGCGATCGCCAAAGGCGTGCGCTCGTTCGCGGGAGTGGAGCATCGCCTGGAATTCGTCGCCGAAATCGCCGGCGTCCGCTACTACAACGATTCGAAAGCGACCAATGTCGACGCCACCCTCAAAGCGCTCGACGCATTTCCCGGCCGCATCCTGGTCATTCTCGGCGGCAAAGACAAAGGAAGCGACTACGCGCCGTTGCAAAAGCCGCTGCGCGAAAAAGCGATCCTCGCGCTGCTGATCGGAGCGGCAGCCGAAAAAATCGAAAAGCAAATTTCAGGAAGCGTGGCACTGGACCGCGCGGAAACGCTCGAGCGCGCCGTCGAAACCGCCTCGCATGCCGCGCAACGCGGCGACGTCGTGCTCCTCGCTCCGGCATGCGCCAGCTTCGACCAATTTCAAAATTATGAACACCGGGGACGCGTCTTCAAAGATCTGGTGAGGCAACTCGAAAAGCAAGCCGCCGGCGCAACTTCCGGAAAAAGGTGAACGAACGTGCCAAGACGTCTTGAAATGGATCGCTGGCTATTTGGTGTGACGATCGCCCTTTGTTTGCTGGGCGCAGTAATGATTTTCAGCGCCTCTGCAATCACAGCCGACAAAGAATTCACGCACTCCTATTATTTTCTGATTCGGCAAACCGCCTGGCTAGTCCTCGGGCTCTTGGGAATGTTCGCTCTGATGCGCACCGACTATCGCCGCCTCCGTGAGCCCGCTGTTGTTTATTCGACAGTCTGCGTGGTCCTGCTCCTTCTTGTCGGCACTTTTTTTCTCGACAAGTCCCACGCCACGCATCGTTGGATTCGCTTCGGTCCTGTTGGAATTCAGCCATCCGAATTGGCGAAGCTTGCCGTGATCCTCTATCTAGCGTGGTTTCTCGATCAAAAGCGGCGCAACAAAGCCGCCATGGAATTTTGCAAACAAGATTTTCTTCAAACAATTCTTCCCGCCGCCGGGCCCGTGCTGATCTACGTCTGCTTGATTTTGCTCCAACCCGATATGGGCACGGCCTTGGACATTGCCCTGGTGGCCACAACCATCCTGTTTGCCGCCGGAATGTCTTGGAAATGGCTCGCCGGGGGATTCGCCGCTTCCTTGCCGATCATCTATTTGCTGATCACGCGCGTCAGCTACCGCAACGCGCGTCTCAGCTCGTTCCTTCATCCCGATTCCGACCCGCAGGGAGCCGGCTTTCAGTTGATGCAATCGCTAATCGCCGTCGGCTCCGGCGGTTTCACCGGCGTCGGCCTGATGGAAAGCAAACAGAAACTCTTCTACCTGCCGGAAGCGCACACCGATTTCATCTACGCCGTAATCTGCGAAGAGCTCGGCTACATCGGCGCGATCTTAGTCATCGCCTTATTCCTGGTATACGGATGGCGCGGCCTGCGCGCCGCTTTCTCTGCCCCGGATGGCTTCGGCCGCTTGCTCGCGCTAGGAATCACAGCCCTGGTAATAAGCCAGGCACTAGTTAATTTTGCCGTTGTTCTAGGCATGGTCCCAACAAAAGGCATCCCGCTACCGTTCGTAAGCTACGGCGGCTCAAGCCTCCTGGTGATGCTCCTAGCCACAGGAGTCCTCCTTAACATCAGCCAACAGGCCACCGAAACATGAGCCGGCGGATCGAATCGCGATGGAGTTTAGGTTGTAGGGGCACGATTCATCGTGCCCTAACGGTTGCGCCACAATCCAGGCCCCAGCCATGAAACTCCTAATCGCCGGCGGCGGCACCGGCGGACACGTAATCCCAGCCATAGCCATCGCCCAGGAATGGCTTTCACGCGACAAAGAAAGAGAAGTCGTGCTAGTAGGAACCGAACGCGGAATCGAAATGAAGCTAGTTCCCCAAGCAGGCCTGCCGCTAGAAACGCTGCGCGTAGCCGGCTTAAAAGGAAAAGGCGGCGCCACGCTAATAAGAAATCTCGCTATGCTAGCCCCGGCGATGATCGACGCCCGCCGCGTCCTGAAAAAGCACAAACCAGTAGCAGCATTCGGCGTAGGCGGCTATGCCGCAGGCCCAATGATGCTAGCGACATGGATCAGCGGCGTCCCGAATATAATCTTCGAGCCAAACGCAGAACCCGGCCTGACCAACAAAGTCCTCGCGAAACTTTCCAAACGCATCGCCACCGGCTATGAAATTTCTGCTCACACGTGGGGAAAAAAGGCCGTAGTAACAGGCTGCCCCTTGCGCCCAGAATTTTTCTCAATCGCCTCTCGCCGCCTCGAAAAGCCGTTCCGCCTGCTCGTGACCGGCGGAAGCCAAGGCGCGCTCCCTATCAACCGCACGTTCGTCGATTCCATGGACCGCCTAGCCGCCAGAAAAAATGAGTTATCCATCGTGCATCAAACCGGCGAACGCGATTATAATGCGGTGCGCACCGCCTATGCGCGGCGCGAAATCAACGCGGAGGTCGTGCCCTTCCTCACGAATATGGCGGAACGCTTTGCCTGGGCAGATGTAATCGTTTGCCGAGCAGGAGCCATCACCGCGGCGGAAATCGCAGCCGCGGGCCGCGCCGCCATCTTCATTCCCTTCGGAGCCGCCACCGATAGCCACCAGCTACGCAACGCGCAAGAAATGACGAACGCAGGCGCCGGCCGTCTGATCACCGAAAATGAGCTCACCGCGGAGCGCCTGACGAACGAGATTTTCTCCCTCATCGATCAGCCAGAACAAATCGAAAAACAATCGAAGGCAGCGCGGTCCCTCGCCCGGCCCAACGCCACGCGCGATATCGTCAACCTGATTGAAGAGGCCGCAAACGTGCTCGGAAATCGCCAGAGGGCAAATCCATGATGGTCTCGTTCCGCAATTTTCAGCGCATCCACCTGGTGGGAATCGGCGGCATCGGCATGAGCGGCATCGCTGAAGTCCTCCTGACGCTCGGCTATTCCGTTTCTGGCTCCGACACCAAGCCTTCCAACATCACCGAGCGCCTGCAGAATCTCGGCGCCACGATTCACGAAGGCCACAAAGCGATCAACGTCGAAGGCGCGCACGTGGTCGTCACCTCTTCGGCGATCAAGCAAGACAATCCTGAAGTCGTCGAAGCACACAAAAGAAAAATCCCCGTAATCCCCCGCGCCGAAATGCTCGCCGAGTTGATGCGCCTGAAATACGGCATCGCCGTAGCCGGAGCACACGGCAAGACCACCACCACTTCGATGGTCGCCTCAATTTTAGCCGCCGGGCATTTGGACCCCACATTTGTGATTGGCGGCCGCGTCAATCAAGCCGGCACCACCGCTCGCCTCGGCAAAGGCGAGTATTTCGTAGTCGAAGCCGACGAAAGCGATCGCAGCTTCCTCATGCTCGCGCCGGTCGTAGCCGTCGTCACCACCATCGATCGCGAGCACCTCGACCAATACACCTCGCTCGCGGACATTCAAGGCGCCTTCATACAGTTTGTGAACCGCGTCCCGTTCTACGGCGCCGCGATTCTTTGTCTCGACGAACCAAACGTACAAGCGATTCTTCCAGACGTAAAGCGCCCCGTCATCACCTACGGCACTTCCAGCCAGGCTGACCTCGTCATCAGTGACGTCAAACTGGAAGGCCTGAACAGCGAGTTTCGCCTCACCTTCAAAGGCGAAGACCTCGGCGTGTTCCTCCTACTGCACCCGCCCGGCATCCACAACGTCCGCAACGCCGCCGCGGCCGCAGCTGTCGCCCTCTATCTAAATGTCCCGAGCGACCTGATCCGCGAAGGCCTAGCCAAATTTACGGGCGTAGGCCGCCGCTTCGACATCAAGGGGATCGTGAACGACATCGCCGTAATCGACGATTACGGCCACCACCCCGTCGAAATTCGCGCCACCCTCGAAGCCGCGCGGGTCTGTAAGTTCAACCGTACTCTTGTTCTTTTTCAGCCCCACCGTTTCTCGCGCACCCAGCATCTCTGGGATGAATTCAGCCGCGCCTTCAATGAAGCCGACATATTAGTATTAACGGACATCTACGCCGCCAGCGAAGCGCCCATCCCCGGCATCACCAGCGAAGCGCTCGCCAACGCCATTCGCGAAGCCGGCCACAAAAACGTCCATTATTTCCGCTCCATGCAAGATGGCATCGAATTCCTACTGCGCGAAGCCCGCGCCGGCGATGCCATCATGACTATCGGCGCAGGCAATATCAGCCGCGCGAGCAACGAGCTGATGGTCCTCCTGGGGACCGAGGATCCGACGCACAATCCCACTCACCATGCGCATTGAAGACCCCAAAATCGTCGCCGCGCTGCCGGAGCTAGGTGTCCAGCTCAAGCTGGGTACATCCTTGTCCGAACTCACATCGCTCGGCATCGGCGGCACGACCGACTTACTGCGTATCGAGAAGCACGACGCGATTCCCGACCTTCTAAATCTTCTCGACGCGCAAGGTGTCCCACACAAGTTTCTAGGCGGTGGCTCAAATCTACTCGTCGGTGATGGCGAACTCCCCTGGGTCGTGCTCCAACTAGCCTCTCCGACGCCCGACATCGTCCTCGAAGGCAATTTTGCCCAAGTCGACGCAGCTGCCGACCTCGGCCGCACCGTAACTTTCTGCGCGAAAAACGACCTCGGCGGTATGGAAGGCCTCATCGGTGTCCCCGGCACCATCGGCGGCGCCCTCCGCATGAACGCCGGCGCCTACGGCATGCAAATCGGCAGTTACGTCCGCCAGGTCAAGCTTTACCGCGCCGCCGCCCGCAAACTGGAAACTCTCGAAGGCGATCAAATTTCTTTCGAATACCGCCACACATCTTTTGCGCCTGATGATATGATGCTCGCAGTGAAGCTGGAATTACCCTCCAAACCGTATCGCGAAATTCTCAAAGGGATTCGTATCTGCAACGAAAAGCGCCGCGCAAGCCAGCCGCTAGGGCAGAAGAGCGCCGGTTGCATCTTCAAAAACCCTCCAGGCGCTTCCGCCGGACGCATGATTGATGAGCTGGGCCTCAAAGGCCTGAATGTGGGCGACGCCCGCGTCAGCGACCGCCACGCCAATTTTTTCGTAAACGCAGGCAAAGCTTCCGCGAAAGACATGCTCGCTCTAATCGCCGATGTCCGCGAGCGCGTCGAAAAATCGTTCGGCGTCATTCTCGAACACGAGGTGGTCGTTTGGAGCGCGTAAAAGCCATGCAACGGGGCAACGCCGCCGCCGCCGAGCCTTATCGCCCGGAGCTGCTCGCCGACGAAGAGCCGCGCTACCTTCGCCGACAAAAGCCTCTCGAAATTCGCCGCAAAAAGTTTGGCGGCAAGAGCTGGGCGTTCTACCGCCGCGCTTTGGTATGGACCGTTGTCGGCGCGACTGGTATCACTTGTGCCATCGTGGCGAGCCGCTTCTTGCTCTATTCGCCACAAGTCCTTCTTCTCAAGCCCGATCAGATCGAGCTCACGGGAAACCACATCGTAGGACGCGAAGCCGTGCTTCAACCTTTCGCGCGCGACCGCAACCGCAGCGTGCTACGCATTCCTCTCGATGCGCGCCGCGCCCAACTTGAAGAATTGCCATGGGTAGAATCCGCCAGCGTGCAGCGCATTTTGCCGAATCGCATTCGCGTTGAACTAACGGAACGCACTCCCATCGCATTCTTGCGCAATGGCAGCGATCTCGCCCTCATCGATGCTCACGGCGTGATTCTCGCTCGCCCCGAAGGCGAAGACCTGCATTTCCCCATCGTGGCAGGACTTCCCGAAAGCATGCCACGCGAAGAGCGCGAAAAACGCATGCAGACCTATCAGGAATTTCTACGAGATGCCGACGTAGTGCGCGCCGAATCCTCCGACCGCGTTAGCGAAGTGGATCTTTCGAACGCAAAGGATCTTCGCGTCGTTATGACCGGCCTGGCCTCTGCAACCGATTCGCAAGCCGTAACGATTCACTTCGGCAACAGCGATTTCACACAAAAATATCGGATGCTCGTCGAGAATTTCGCGCAGTGGCAAGCCAACGCTGGCCATGTGCAGTCCATCGATTTGCAATATGCACGGCAGGTGGTTGTGAACGCGGATAACAACACGAATTCCGCGAAGCTGAAAAATTAAGAGATCCAAGGCGGGGGCGGCGGCTTGTCAAAAAAAGATCGTTACATCATAGGGTTGGACGTCGGCAGCACGAAAACTTGCGCGTTGATCGCTGAAATCGACGAAGAACAAGTAAAGTTTCTCGCGCTTGGCGCCGCCGAATCCAAGGGCCTGCGCAAAGGCCTCATCGTCAATCTCGATTCCACAGTGAGCTCGATTCGCCGCGCGGTCGAAGAAGCCGAAGGCGTGGCTAACGTTCCCGTTGAATCCGCCGTGATCGGCGTAGCAGGCAGCCATGTTCGCGGAGTAAACAGCCGCGGCGGCATCACGCTTGGCAACCGCTCGCGAGACATCGAACGCGACGATATACGCCGGGCCGTCGATGCTGCCCGCAATATCACGCTTCCCGAAGACCGCGAAGTCCTCCATGTCCTCCCCCATGAATTCACCGTCGACGCTCAAGACGGAATTCGCGACGCCGTCGGCATGCTTGGCCAGCGTCTCGAAGCCAACGTCCATCTCGTCACTTCTTCGATCGCCGCCACGCAAAATTTAGTCACCGCCGCAAATCGCGCCGGAATTTTGGTCAGCGACACCGTCCTCGAACCGCTCGCCTCCGCCGAATCCTGTCTTACGCAAGACGAACGCGATCTCGGCTGCTGCCTCCTCGATATCGGCGGCGGCACCACCGAATTAATCGTCTACGGCGGCGGCGTAGTGCGCCACACCGGAGCAGTTCCCGTCGGCGGTGACCACTTTACGAACGATCTCGCCGTCGGCCTTCGCACGCCCATCCCCGAAGCCGAAAAAATCAAGCGCCGCCACGGCTGGGCTGCCGCCTCGCTTCTACACGAAGACACTTCCATTGAAATCGCCAGCGTAGGCGATCGCCCTCCGCGGACTATCTTCGCCCGCATGTTGACGGACATCATCGAGCCACGCGCCATGGAACTCCTCTCCCTGATCCGCGATGATCTCCAGCGCGCCGGTCTCGACGGACAAATTCCCGCCGGCTTCATCCTCGCCGGAGGCGGTGCCAGGCTCAACGGCTTGATCGATCTCGCCGAACAATCCTTCCACTTGCCCGTCCGGATCGCGGAGCCCAAAGGTTTGGCTGATCTACCCGAACAGGTAGCGCAGCCGGAATATGCAACCGTCGTTGGTCTGGTGATGTACGGCGCGAAGACGCGGCGCAACGCCACGCAGCGCTCCGGTAATTTCGTATCCAAATTGAAGTCCATGTTCGCAGGTGCCTCGTGACCCCTCCCGAGCGCAGCGCCGCGAATTTGGAGAAGGCTGAGGGACGTATGACCGCAAAAGACACTGGTATTCGTATGAGCTTCAGCGAGGAGCTGCAGCCCGCAAAAATCAAAGTCATCGGAGTGGGCGGCGGCGGATGCAACGCCATCAACCGCATGATTCGCGCCAAAGTCGAAGGCGTCGAATTCATCACCGCCAACACGGACTTGCAAGCGCTCAAACTTTCGCAGGCGCCGACGAAACTTCAGCTTGGCGCGAAGTTGACGAAAGGGCTCGGCGCGGGCGCGAATCCCGAAGTCGGCCGCAAAGCCGCTCTCGAAGACACCGACAAAATCATCGAAGCTCTCGAAGGCTCGGACATGATTTTCATCACCTCCGGCCTCGGCGGAGGCACCGGCAGCGGCGCCGCGCCCGTAGTAGCTTCGCTAGCCAGCGAACTCGGCGCTCTGAGCGTCGCGGTCGTCACGAAGCCTTTCGCCTTCGAAGGCAAACGCCGCATGCTCCAAGCAGAACAAGCCTTGCAAGAACTGATTGGCTGCGTTGACACCGTCATCGTGATTCCCAACGAGCGCCTTATGGACACCGTCGAGCGCGGCACCAGCTTCTTCGACGCGTTCCGCATCGCCGATGACATCCTCCGCCAAGCGGTTCAAGGCATCTCCGACATCATCACCGTCCCCGGCATCATCAATCGCGACTTCGCCGACGTAAAAGCCATCATGCACGGCCAAGGCTACGCGGTCATGGGCACAGCCATCGCCACTGGAACGAATCGCGCTATTGACGCCGCCAACCGCGCCATCTCCAGCCCGCTGCTCGAAGACAATTCCATCCAGGGCGCGCAAGGCATCCTCATCAACATTTCCGGCAGCTCCAGCCTTACTCTCCATGAAGTTCACGAAGCCTCCAGCGTCATTCAAAAAGCCGCCCACGAAAACGCCAACATCATCTTCGGCGCCGTCATGGACGACTCCATGAAAGACGCAGTAAAGATCACGGTAATCGCCGCCGGCTTCAAAGATGCCAACAAAAAGAACGTCGCCCAAAAACCCCAGTTCCTCCCCAAAACCTGGAAAGCCGGCCGCGAGGTAGAAGCCCCGGCCCCACAGCAGCAAACGCTGCCCAACGTAGTCCACCAAGTCCAACAAAACATCCGCGAAGTAAGTCACGAAGTCCCCGCGGACGACCTGGACGTTCCAACTTTCCTCCGCCGCCAAGCCCAAAAAGCCTGATCGGTGGTTCACTCTTTGTAGGGGCGGGGCTTGCCCCGCCTTCCGTCTTTTCCTCGTAGGGGCACGGCACGTTTACCCTGAGCTTCGAAGGGCCGTGCCCTCTTTCTTTTTCCTGCCTTTTCTTTTCTTGTCTTGTCTTTCTTTTTCCTTCTTTGTCTTTCCTTTTCCCGCTTTCGCCTTTTCCGAAACTTGCAGGGGAGCGATTCATCGCGCCCTTCTTTTTCCCCCGCCTGCTAAAATACCCACGGAGAATCCCGTGCCCAAAAAATTTCGCGCCCTCCTCGTTCTCTGCCTTCTTAGCGCCAGCCCATTCGCTGCTTGCGCCGTGAGCGCCGCGACCACAGACGCCTCCGCCAAATCCGTCTCATGCGGAAAATACCAATACCATTACCTCCTCTACGCGCCCCCGAGAACCGGCGCCTCTCCCGCCATCCTCATCCTCCACGGAGCCGGCGACCAAGCGGCCCCCATGCTAGAAGCTTGGAAGCCCGTTGCCAAAAAAGAAGGCATCGCCCTAATCGTCCCACAGCTCCCCATGGCCCCTGCCTTCGAAGAAGTCGCCCCGCAAGTCTTTCGCTGCATGATCGAAGACGCAAAGGAGTCTGTCCTCCTCGATCCCCAGCGTATCTATATATTCGGCCACTCCATGGGCGGCTACCTCGCCTACGACGCCGCCATGCTCCAATCCAACTACTTCGCCGCCGCAGCTATCCACGCCATGGGAATTTCCGAGAACTACTACTGGATTGTCGCCAAAGCCGCACGGAAAATGCCGATAGCCATTTATGTCGGTGACAGCGAACGCCCCGATCTATACGGCAAAACCTGCAAAACGCGAGACCTGCTGCGCAAAGAAAATTTCGAGGTTCACTTCGTAGAACTCCGCGACCACGACCACAACTACTACACCCTCTCCGACCAAATCAACGAAGACGCCTGGAATTTTCTAAAAACCAAAAAACTCCCCGATCCTCAACTGTGACTGAACCCCAACCATGACCGAATCCCATTCACGGCAGTAGGGGCGGGGCTTGCCCCTCCCTCTTTCTTTTTCCTTCTTTGACTTTCCTTTTCCCGCTTTTGCTTTTGTAGGGGCGCGATTCATCGCGCCCCTCTTTCTTTCTCCGCACAATCGACCAAACATCCGCCAATCACCGCAAATCACCCCCTCCGCCTCAACCGCAATCGCGCAACGCCTCCACCATCCGCCCAACTTCCACTTCAAACGCCCCGATATTCCCCGCTGCATCCGCCACCACCGAACTCAACCCCGCGTGATATTCGCGCGCGCCAGTCTTCGCAACCGCCTCTCGAATATTCCCCGCGTGCAACCCGCTACCCGGCATCACAATTAGCCTCTCCCCAGCGATTCGAACCAGCTCCCCGATCAAATCCAGCGCCTCCGGTGCAGTCCGCCTCCCGCCCGAAGTGAGCAGCCGCGTTGCCCCGGTCCGGATGACATTCTCAAGAGCTCTCCGCAAATCAACGCATTCATCAAACGCACGATGAAAAGTAACCGGCAGCGGCCGAGCCCTATCCACAAGCTCTTTCGTACGCGCAATGTCAACTCGCCGCTCTGCATCCAGCAGTCCCAGCACAACCCCATCCATCCCCAATTCCTTAGCCGCGTCGAGATCCCGGCCCATGGCCTCAAACTCAGCCTCGCTATAAAGAAAATTCCCGCCACGCGGCCGAACCATAGAGAAAATCGGCACGCGCACTCGCTCGCGCACTGCCCGCAGCAACTCCACGCTCGGAGTCGTCCCGCCCACCCGCAAATCGCCACAAAACTCAATCCGAGACGCTCCGCCGCGCTCCGCCGCCATCGCCGCTTCGAGCGTTTCCACACTGATCTCGAGAGAGAGATTTCTTTGCATGTTCACACAGCAATTAGGCGCCAGCGAGTCTAGCATCAGCGCGGAGTATCACAATCATCGTGGTCATGCTCCAATGTCATTTTTATCACCAAAAAATTGCATCATTCATTTGCAGAGCGCATCCAAACTCAGTTGTAGGCGGGATGTCGCCTCTGATCAAGGCCTGAAAGCTTGTAGGAGGACTTATGGCAACGACAAGAGCCGCGGTGGCGCACATGATGGCGGCGCAAATATCCAAGCCGGCTGCAGGGCACGTGCTCTTCAAGGTGATGGCTTGCGGCGTCTGTCCCCCTAATAACTCGCTGTAGGGAGCCACACAATGCGCCTGTTCAGCTCACCACGTTGGATCCGCTGCCTACGCGTCTCCAGCGTGACGCTAGCAATCTCTGGGATGCTTGCATCCCTCCAATGCTCCGCCCAAGCCCAAGAAAAGGAAAGCCCCATGCAATACCAGACTGTTTTTCGCACTATACAGATAGATGGCCTCTCCATTTTTTACCGAGAGGCCGGCCCGAAAGATAAACCGACGCTTCTCCTCCTGCACGGACTGCCGTCTTCGTCTCGCATGTTCGAGCCGCTCTTCACCCGTCTTGCCGACCGCTATCACCTCGTCGCGCCGGACTATCCAGGCTTCGGCCACAGCGATTGGCCCGACCCCAAAAAATTCGCCTACACGTTCGATCACATCGCCGAGGTCATGAATCATTTCACCGAAGCGCTCGGACTCTCCCGGTACACGTTGTACATGCAGGATTACGGCGGCCCCGTAGGCTTTCGCATGGTTCTGGCACATCCCGACCGCATCGAGGCTCTCATCGTCCAGGACGCTGTAGCGCACAACGAAGGCCTGGGCGCAAATTGGAAGACGCGCCGCGCCTTTTGGGCCGATCGCGCTCCCAACGAAACCGCCTTACGCACCAACCTCTTGTCGCTCGCCACCACCCGCTCGCGTCACGTGGGCGACGATCCCAACTTAGAACGCCACGACCCGGATCTCTGGATCGATGAATATTATTTTCTCAATCAGCCAGGCCAAGCCGAAATTCAAAGCGATCTCTTCTACGACTACCGCACCAACGTCGACAACTACCCCAAATGGCAAGCGTGGATGCGCGACAAACAGCCTCGCCTTCTTGTGATCTGGGGCAAATACGAGTCCTCGTTCGACCCCTCGGAGCCGGAATCCTATCGCCGCGACGTCCCCAAAGCCGAAGTCCACATTGTCGACGGAGGACACTTCGCGCTCGATACGGCAGCCGATCGGATTGCACTGCTCGTTCGTAGCTTTATGAAGTAGCGGCGGCGAAAACTTGCTGGGACCAACTCCCGACACTCAAGTCCTGACCACCACCGCAATCGGAGACCGGCCCACCATCTGACAGTCTCACCAGTTGTACTATCCAACTCTTGTGGTACCCTCTTGCGCCAGAAAGTTCGGGTCTCTTGTTTTAGGTATTCTTCGATCCCGAGCCGCCACTTCTTGCAAAGGAGACCTCTAATGAAATTCCATCCCAAGAGCCTGGCCATTTCGGCTGTCATTCTCAGCGCGGCGCTAGCTGCCTGCCAGGAGCCGTATCACCAAAAAGAAGAACAATATTATTTGATCTCTGCAAATATCGGCTTGCCCTACTGGCAAGAAGCCGAGGCAGGTCTGCGCGACGCAGCCACAGGCATGGGTGTCAAAGCAGAAATGGACGGCCCTGCCACTCTCTCTCCGCAGGAAGAGCTGGACTCTTTCAATAAAGCTGTCGCTTTGCATCCCGCCGGGATTCTTATTTCCGTGATGAGCCAGCAGCTTCTCAAGCCCGCGATAGACAGTGCCGTCCTCCAGGGCATCCCCGTCATTTGCATTGACGCCGATGCCCCCGATTCGCGACGCATTCTTTTTGTTGGAACCGATAACTTCCGCGCCGGCCAGGAAAGCGGCAAGCGCATGGCCGACCTTCTCAAGGGGCAGGGCCAGGTCGTTATCATCACCATCCCGGGTCAGTCAAATCTTGACGAACGCGTGCGCGGTGTCACCGACGCCTTCAAGAAATACCCCGGCATCAAGATCTCTCAGACCATCGACGACAAAGGAGATCCTCGCAACGCCAATGACGGCGTCTCCGCCCTCCTCGCAAAAAAGGAAAAGGTCGATGGGGTCATCTGTCTCGAAGCTTCCGGCGGATCAGGAGTTGCCGAAGCCCTGCACCGCCTCGACATGACCGGCAAGATTGCCGTAGTCGCCTTCGACAAAGATCCAGAAACGCTCGACGCCATCGAAAAAGGCTGGATCAGCGCCACTATCGTGCAAAAGCCCTACATCATGGCCTACTACGGTCTAAAGTTTGCCGACGACCTCCACCACAACGCCGTCCACGAATTCAAAGACTGGCGCACCGCCCCAGTAGCCCCGCTACCAGCATGGGTCGACACCGGCACAGCCACGGTTGACAAAAACAACCTAGCCGCCTTCCGCGAAGCCCTAGCCGCCCACCCAAAACCCCTCTAACGATTTTTATTCGTGCTGCAACCACTAAACCGCCCCGCATTCCGCTGTAGCGGCACGATTCATCGTGCCGTCTTCGCGGCGAGCGCGCACCGTGAAACGCAGGACGCAAACTCCTGGCCTGTGATTTTATGTAGGCATGGCCAACCCGAACGCATTCCATTGAAGGGGCAGGGCTTGCCCCGCCCTCTTCGCTTGTCCCGCACTCCGCGAAACACTTACTTGCGAGTTCCGGCCGAAATGGCATAGCGATGTGCAGTGCGGCAGCTCTGCTGCCGCTTTCGTCAGCCATGAGCACGATTACCTGTGCCCCAAGGCTGAATAGGCTGTCTTGGCAAAGGCTCTGAAGATCTTCTGCGTCCATCTAAATCTAAACCCACCCGAGCGAAGCAAACGCCGTAATCGCCCCGCAACCAAGCGCCACCCCTAAAACCATCCCCGCCAACACATCGCTCAAAAAATGCATCCCCAAAACAATCCGCGAGACCGCGATGCTGATCGCCAGGAAAAAAAGCGCTCCCTCCAAGGAAGGATAAAAATAACTCACCACCAGTGCGATCGAAAACGCCGTCATCGTATGCCCCGACGGAAACGAAAATCGATCGGGAGGCAAAACTTTCGACCAGCAATGCGGCTCCAACTGGCAAGGCCGCGGCCTCTGGCTAAGCCTCTTCAGCGCTTTGAAAACTAGAACCCCAGAACCCGCCGCACTACCAGCCGCTCCAATCGCAAAAAATCTTTGAGGGCCCCCATCAATCAGCAGCATGATTCCAAGTCCCCACCACAACCACCCGTCGCCCATCCTCGTGGCTAGGATCATCCACAGGCGCACCCACCGCGGCGCACGCCAGCGATTCATCCGCCTCATCAGCCGGTAGTCCCGCCGCTCAATAAATCCCCAGACAGTGCGTGCCACAGTCATGGTTGTTAGCCCATACTTCCTAAAGCCGTGTAGGGGCGGGACTTGCCCCGCCCATCCCAGCCTCTAGCTCCAGTTAGGCTCGAAGCCAGTATCCATATCCCAAAACATCCGTTGGCGTTTTTCGCCCCGTTCAAGCGCCGCCACCCACTTCCGACAAAAGCGAATCTCGTTAAGCCAATGCCCGGCCGTAACGACAGGAACCAGCGGAGCCAAAGGCATAAGCCCCAGAGTCCACGGCCTTTCCTTCCACAAAGACCACACAATGTGAAATATGTCCGCCGTCAGTTTGCCGTAGCTTCCGTGCTCACCGCCCACGCGCCCCTGGCCCGCTCGGAGCCCTGCAAAAAATTCCTCGACGGTCCGAGCTCCAGAAACCTCCGTGTACGTCCGCCCCACTCCCACCATCGTGTGCGAATCGCTACCGCCAATAGCGACCTTTCCCAGGCGCGTTGCCAGCCGAGCAGCGCCCTCATTCGCTCTGGGCCACATCTCGCCGTTCCGCGTCTCAAATGCCGGCACGTAGGAAGCAAACCAGCAGTAGTCTTCATCCAGGCGGCGGCCCGTCAGCCCGGAGAAAACGTGGTTCGCGCTGAAGAAGAGCTTTCTCTCGGTCAGGTACATCATCAATGAAATGAAGTCTTTACGACGCCGCTGGATTTCCACATGATCGCGTTCCGTGATTCCGTAGACGCCCAAATGCATCTGCGTCCCGCCAGGCATCTGCACCGTCGCTTCCTCGCTCAGAAAGAAATCCGGGTACTTCCGCAGAACCTCCCCGGAATCGATCGAGTCGTGGTCGGTTAGGGTCACCATGGACATACCCAGTTGCTTTACCCGGGAGTAGACCTCCTCGGGCTGGTTGTAGGACTCGCGGCAGATTCGGCTAAAAAAGGGAGTGTCACACATGCCTGATGCGATGGAATGAACGTGAAGGTCGCAGCGCATGAAACTATTGTCAACGCACGATATGAACAGGCCATGAAGAGGTCGCTAAATGTAGGTGAATGTGTCCATGGAACTTATTGAACACATTGGACTTCCAAGGTTATCCACATGGCATGGAGCATGCTCTTGTTACAGACCTGAAATCGCATGGCAGAATCTCCGCCATGAAGAAAATCCACGTTGTTTTCCACGACGGCGGCGGCGGACATCGCAATGCTGCCGTCGCTCTCCAAACCATCGCTGCTCAGCAGGGAAGAGACTGGCGAGTGGAACTCGTCCAATTCCAGGACTTAACGGACCGTCTGGACGTCCTCCGTAAGCTCACCGGCATCCGCATCCAGCAGCAATACAACATCATGCTGCAGAACGGCTGGACCCTCGGCAGCAAGTATCTCCTGCGCGTGCTGCAACTTACGATTCGTCTTTTTCACCGCCCCATGGTGCGCCTGCTCGAAGAATTCTGGCGCGCTCACCCGGCCGATCTCCTCGTTTCCGTTATTCCCCACTTCAATCGTGAGATTTCGGAAAGCTGGGAGGCCGTCTACCCCGGTCGGCCGTTTGTAACTCTGATTACCGACCTTGCCGACTATCCGCCGCGCTTCTGGATCGAGCCCATCAAGGAGCAATACGTCATCGCTGGCACCGAGCGTGCCGTCGAGCAAGCGCGCGCCTTCGGTCACGACAACTCCCATATTTTTCAGACATCTGGAATGATCCTGCGCCCCGATTTTTATGTGGAAGACAACGTCGACCCAGTCTCGCTTCGTAAAGAGATGGGCCTGCAACCGGATCTGCCGACCGCCATCGTTCTCTTCGGCGGCCACGGCTCCAAAGTCATGTTTTCCATAACCGAGCGGCTAAACACGGCGGGCCTTCCGCTTCAGCTGATTTTAATCTGCGGGCGCAACGAAGAATTGGCGGCAAAATTCCGCACTCGAAAATGGGACATGTCCGTGCATGTTGTTGGTTTCACAAAGGAAGTTCACAAACTAATGCGCGCCGCCGATTTCCTGATTGGCAAGCCCGGCCCCGGCAGCATCGCCGAAGCCATGGTTCGCAAGCTGCCAGTCCTAATCGAGTGCAATTCTTGGACTCTCCCCCAGGAGCGCTACAACGCGGAATGGGTAAAGGAAAAGCGTGTCGGCATTGTCCTGAAAAGTTTTGACGATATTGTGGCAGGCGTTCAGCAGATTCTGGAGCCGGCCAGGCTGGAAGAGTTTCAGAAAAATGTCGCGGCCCTCGACAACCGCGCCATCTTTGAGATTCCAGAGATGTTAGCGAAGCTCCTGGGCGAACCAGCGAAAAGCACTGAGCGGGCTAGTGACCCGGCGATCCACGCGCACGTCAGCGCCTAGCTGGCAGCTGAAGGCGAGGTGTTCTGCGCTCTTTCGTTTCGGCCCGGACGCTCAAAGCGAGGGCCGGCATCGCGGTTCTCAACTGGCAGCTTCATCCGTGGCTTGGCGCACGTCGTCGCCCACTTTCTCGCAGCATATTTCGTCGATTCGCACATCTTCACACAGGCGTCGTTCGCGCCAGACCCCGCACAATGGCAATAGCAAGTGCCGACTTTGGCGGTTCGCAGCTCTCCCGGCGTGTCCGCCGATACGATCAGTGAACACGCAAGAAAACAAAGTAGAGACGCGGCAGCGACCCCAAACGTCCGCCGGGAGGGCTGGTTACCGGGGAAAATGCGCATGGAGGCATTCTGCGGGCACCGCGCCATAAAACCGATAGCGCGGGCAGTCTGAAAATTTTGTTACCAGGGTCCTGGAACCAGGTGCAAGCGGCCAGGACGTCAGCGCGGAAAAGCCCACTTTCCCGAATCAGTTTTGGTGAGTTCCAAAGTGGATTGACGGGACTGCTCTGGGGCTAGGGACACAACCCCCCGACTCAGGCAAGTGTTTGTTAATAAATGACTTGGACAAAATTTAATTCACAGCCGACATTGGCGCGGCCCGTGCATTAGAGGGGGGCATGAGTGCGTTTCACATGACGAGTTGAAAAGAGAGGCGAGCGAGGGGGAAGGGGCTTGCTCGCCACTTTTCGCAATTCGTTCCCACCTGCCTCTGAGAGGGAAGCTAGGATGGATGACCCCACGCGTCGGTGTGAAAACGACACTGACAACGAAACGCACTCTCCGAGGCCCCCGATCCCAAGCGGGGGCCTCATTTTTTTGCCCGGTAGGACAGACATTCCTGTCTGTCTCTTTTCCTAATAAAAAGTAACTAAGCAAAGCGTGCGTGCCGCCAGGTATGCCTATGTTCAAAGCTCTGGAAAAAGCAGACGACAGACAGGAATGTCTGTCCGACCACTAATTCTTAAATTCCGTCTGCGCGCCTGTCTCAGTCACTTTGCGCGCCACGGCGATCGTCGCTTGCCCGAGCGCATGCTCGATCTGCGTTTCGCGCAGCCGCGAAGCGTCGTACTCAAACGACAAATGCTTCTTGCTCTCATCAAAGTTAAAGCGACGTAGGCCATACGTATTGGAGAACTCGCCGAGACGCCGCAGTTGATCCTGCGTGAGCGGGGATTGCAGTTCGTAAGTGATTTCCACGAGTGTCATGCCGGGATTATACCAGCCCACGCAAGGATTTCGTTCATATAGCCGAATCCCAATCTGAATCATCCAAGAACGCTCGACATCTAATATGATGTGATGTCCGAACAACTCCCCATGCCCGATCCACAGAATACGGGTCTGCCCATTCTCGCATCCGCGCCGCGCGTGAAAGATCCCGTTTGCGGAATGATGATTGACCCGCAGAAATCCGCCGGCAAAGTCGTGCACGCCGGCCAATCTTATTACTTCTGTTCGAAGCGCTGCGCCGAAAGATTCGAAAAAGAACCCGAAAAGTTTTTGGCTGCGCCGGGTGCTTCCGGGATGGAATCTTCTCCAAATGTAGCCCATGGCCAGCATTCCGCACATGTTCCGGCCGCCCCTGCGCCAGATTCCGCCGCGAACAATGACTCGCGCTATACCTGCCCCATGCATCCCGAAATCATTCAACTTGGCCCGGGAACCTGCCCGATTTGCGGCATGGCCCTCGAACCGATGGACGCCTTCGCCGCAGTGGAAGCCGATCCCGAATACGATTCGATGCGCCTTCGATTCTGGGTGAGTGCCGCTCTCTCTCTGCCGGTCCTGCTGATCGCCATGTTTGGCGATGCACTCAAGCTCCCCATCTCGTCCGCCACTCGCAACTGGCTAGAATTCGTTCTCGCGACACCAGTAGTCCTCTGGGGCGGCTGGCCATTTTTCCAGCGCTTCTGGACCTCCCTGATAAATCGCAGCCCCAACATGTTCACGCTGATCGGCTTAGGTACCGGCGCCGCGTATCTTGAAAGTGTTGTAGCAACGCTGTTCCCCCAAATTTTCCCGGTTTCGTTTCGCGACGCGAATGGCGCCGTCTCCACCTACTTCGAAGCCGCAGCAGTCATTACAACTCTCGTGCTGCTCGGGCAGGTGCTTGAACTGCGCGCGCGCCAGCAAACCAGCAGCGCGATCCGCTCTCTGCTAAATCTAGCGCCAAAAGAAGCCCACCTGCTCGCATCTGACGGCACAGAAAAAGATGTCTCGCTCGAGATCGTCAAAGTAGGCGACCGCCTCCGTGTTCGCCCAGGAGAAAGCATCCCAGTAGACGGCGTAATCCTCGAAGGCGCAAGCGCCGTCGACGAATCGATGGTCACAGGCGAGCCCATGCCCGTGGAAAAATCCACGGGAGACAAAGTCACCGGCGGCACGCTCAACACAAACGGAAGTTTCGTGATGCGCGCCGAACGCGTCGGCAACGAAACATTCCTTGCACAAATCGTCAAACTCGTCAGCGAAGCGCAACGCAGCCGCGCTCCAATGCAGCGCCTGGCGGATAAAGTGGCAGCGTATTTTGTCCCCGCCGTAATCGTTGCAGCCGTGCTGGCGTTCGCGGGCTGGGCGCTCCTCGGCCCCGAGCCGCGTTTCGCCCACGCGCTTATCGCCGCCGTAGCCGTGCTGATCATCGCCTGTCCCTGCGCGCTCGGCCTCGCCACGCCCATGTCCATCATGGTCGCAGTAGGCCGCGGCGCCCACGCCGGCATCCTAGTTCGAAACGCCGAAGCCCTAGAAACCCTCGCCAAAGTCGACACCCTCGTCATCGACAAAACCGGCACCCTCACAGAAGGCAAACCGCAAATCACAGGGGTGGAAGTTTTCGAAGGGTCCGGCTTTACAAAAGACGATTTGCTGTCCATGGCCGCCAGCGTCGAGCGTTCCAGTGAGCACCCGCTCGCCCGCGCCATTGTGCGCGCCGCCGAAGAAAAGAAATTGCCTTTAACGCCGGTGACCGATTTTCTCGCGACCGCTGGCGGAGGCGTCGAGGCTCACCTTCAAAACAAACAAGTTCTTGCCGGCACAGCGACATTTTTGAAAGGGAAGGGAATCAAATGGGCCGATGTACAGTCCTCCGCAACCCCTTTGCCCGCATCCACTGCAATTACGATCGTCTACCTGGCAGTCGATGGAAGAGTATCTGGAGCCTTTTTTCTGAGCGATCAGATCAAAGCATCCACCCCGCAAGCAATTCGAGCTTTGCGCGACGAGGGCATTCGCATTGTGATGCTGACAGGTGACCGCCGCGACTCGGCAGCCAAGGTTGCAGGCGAACTCGGAATCAAAGAATTCGAAGCGGAAGTCCAACCGCAGCAAAAAGGTGAAATTGTAAAACGCTTGCGCGATCAAGGCCGCATCGTCGCGATGGCAGGCGACGGCGTAAACGACGCTCCCGCGCTCGCCGCAGCAAATGTCGGCATCGCCATGGGCACAGGCACAGACGTGGCCATCGAAAGCTCCGGAATCACGCTAGTGAAGGGCGACCTGCGCGGCATAGTGCGCGCCCGCAAACTCAGCCGCGCCGCCATCCGCAATATCAAACAAAACCTGGCTTTCGCTTTTCTCTATAACGCCCTCGGCATTCCCATCGCCGCCGGCGTGTTCTACCCAATCTTTGGCTGGCTCCTCAGCCCCATGCTAGCCAGCGCCGCCATGAGCTTCAGTTCCGTCTCGGTTATCGCCAACGCTCTACGCCTCCGCAAAGCCCCGCTCTGAATCTGTAGGACAGACAATCATGTCTGTCTCCCCGTCGTCAAACGTGAAACTCAGCTCTGCCCAAGGATCGAATCGAAATAAGCCAACATTTCCGGCGAATCCCACTCCTGAAACCCAATAATCTTTCGCGCAATTTTCCCATTGCGGTCGATGATGTAGGTTTCTGGGATCATGCTCGTGCCATACGACTGCGCAATCGGCGAATGCTGATCTTTAGTGGCGGGGTCGCGGTACGTCTGAAAAATAACCCCGTTGTCGCGAAGAAATTTCTCATAGACAGCAGGATCTTCATCGGCAGCCACGCCCAGAACCACGCCGTTGCGCGAAGCAATATATTTCTGCAATCGGTTCAGCGCGGGAGTTTCTTCGATACACGGCGGGCACCACGTCCCCCAGAAATTCAGCACGACGACCTTCCCGTGCAAGTCGGAAAGATGCGCAGGCTTCCCATTAAGCTGCATGGGAAAATCTTCCGCCCGCTTGCCGGCGATGGTCGCTTCGCCATGCCGGTAACTCGGCAACGCAAAAACGACAATGATGCCTAGAAAGCCGCCAAGCCCCCCCAAGCCAGTATCTTCGGCCCCATTCTCATCGAATGCTATACTAGCCTATCCGCCTGGGATCGAAAACTGGTCCTTGTCCCCTGACTTTACCGTGACTAACGAATCGCCAAATTCGAGCGCACAACACGCCCCTCCGTCGGCCTCTTCCCCGCCATCGATCAGCGCGATCGTGCCAGCTCGAAATGAAGAAGCCGTTATCGCCGCCTGCATCGAATCTCTGGCACAGCAACCCGAAATCGCCGAAATCCTCGTCGTTAATGACCAATCCACGGACAAGACGGCGGCAATTGTTCGCGGCTTGATAGCCAAAATCCCCCGTCTCCGCCTGCTGGAAACGCAAGAAGTCCCATCCGGCTGGGTCGGAAAAAATAACGCAGTCTATCTCGGTGCGAAAGAAGCCAAAAGCCCGTGGCTGCTGTTCACCGATGCCGATGCCGAATTACAACCCGGCGCGGCCGCACACGCGTTGCAAATCGCCCAAGAAACAAGCGCCGCGCTAGTTTCTCTCTCGCCCGAGCAAATCACGCAATCCTGGTACGAGAAAGCGCTTATCCCGTTCGTCTACAGCCGCCTGGCAAAACATTTTTCCTATGAAGCCGTCAACGACCCAGCTTCGCCTGCAGCAGCAGCCAACGGCCAATTCCTGATGATCCAAAGCGACGCTTACAATTCCATCGGCGGTCACGCGAGCGTGGCTTCTGAAATTCTCGAAGATGTCGCTCTAGCCAAACGCGCAAAATCCGCCGGATTTCGCCTCTGGTTTGGTTCGGGGCAGGGAATCGTTCGCGTGCGCATGTACCGCTCCTTCCGTGCGATGTGGCAAGGCTGGAAGAAAAATCTCTATCTGCTCGTCGGTGGCACCCCGCGCTCGCTTTTTCGCGAACTGGAAGCCACCATCCCATGGATTCCGCTCGCTCTCATTCTTCTCGGAATAAAAATTCCGGTCGCCCCACTTTTAGGCGTTTGTTTCCTACTAATGCGCCAAATGACCTACGGCATGGAGATATCTCGTAACCGATATCCCTTTAAATTCATCATTTATTATGTCCCTGCCGTCCTTTTGTACGCGGGTGTGCTCTGGGCTTCTTACCGAGGCTATGTGAAGGGGAAAGGTCGAATGGAAAGGACGGGAAGTCCCCGTAACTCTTCCCGGCGCGCCGAGATAACAAGATCCCTAAACGAAACCCCATGGTCCTGCTCACGCGCAAAATCGAGTTCGCCGCCTCACACCTCTACCACAATCCGGATTTCTCCCCGGAAGAGAACCGGCGCGTCTTCGGCAAATGCAACAACCCGCATGGACATGGGCATAACTACACTTTGGAAGTGACCGTTGCCGGTGAGCCCGACCCTGTAACGGGCATGGTTCTGGACCTGAAAGATTTGAAAGAAATTCTCGAGCGCGAAGTCATGCAGCGCATGGACCACCGCTTTCTGAATTACGAAGTCCCCGAGCTCGCCGGACAGATTCCAACTTGCGAGAACATCGCCCTTGTGATTTGGAATTTACTCGATCCGAAAATCAAACAAGGAAAGCTGCATCGCGTGCGGCTCTACGAAACGCCGGATCTCTTCGCCGATTGTTATCGCAACGGATCAGAGAAGGCGAAAGCCTGATGAATCCCGCCACACGCACGGGCGCCGTGAAAACAGAACTAGGCCGGCGCTATCATTTTGCTGCCTCGCACCGACTGCACAATCCCGATCTCAGCGAGGGAGAGAACAATCGTCTCTACGGGAAATGCAACAATCCGTATGGACACGGCCACAACTACATCCTCGAAGTCCTCGTGTCCGGAAAAGTCGATCCTGCCACCGGAATGATTGCGAATCTTGCAGACCTGGACGGCTTCGTCGAGCGCGAAGTCCTTGAACCGTTCGACCATAAGTCGCTCAATGAAGACGTCGACGCGTTTCGCAGCACAGTTCCTACAACGGAGAATTTGTGCATCGAGATTTTTCGCCGGCTGAAAACGTTTCCGAAAGCAAAACTCGAACGCGTCCGCATCCAGGAAACGCCCAACAACAGTTTCGAATACGCCGGAGACAATCCGGAAGGATTTGAGGGATAAAAGCAATGGCCAAGCCGACAGAAGAAATCATCCTGAACGAAGAGAAGCCGCTCGATGCGCGCCGGATTGCCTGTCATATGCGCGAGATCATCAAACTGGTCGGCGAAGACCCCAATCGCGAAGGCCTGCGCAAGACGCCGGAGCGCTATGAAAAGGCGCTAAAGTTCCTGACCAGTGGCTACCTGCAAAACGCGGAAAACATTCTCAATGGAGCGACCTTCAGCGTTTCTTATGACGAAATGGTGGTCGTAAAAGACATCGAGTTCTTCAGCCTCTGCGAGCATCACCTGCTGCCGTTTTTTGGAAAGTGCCACGTCGCCTATCTTCCGAACAAGCGCGTCATCGGCCTCAGCAAGGTCGCCCGCCTGGTCAACATGTTCGCCCGCCGCTTGCAAATCCAGGAGCGTCTGACAAGCCAAATCGCCGCTGCGATTCAGGACAAAATCAGTCCTGAAGGTGTCGGCGTAATCATTGAAGCCCGCCACCTCTGCATGCAAATGCGTGGCGTGGAAAAACAGCATGGCCAGGCCGTGACGAGCGCCATGCTCGGCGGCTTCCGCCACAACAAGCAAACGCGCGACGAATTTCTCTCCCTAGTAAGAACGAAGAACTCCTAAGGTAGGACAGGCACTCCTGCCTGTCTGCCTTTTCCTAAAACTTATAAAAACACGCAGAACTAACCCGACAGGCAAGAATGCCTGTCCTACTTCTTCGCGATCTCTATCGACGCCACGGTAGTTTCCCACGACATGCTCATCGTGCAGCCCCCACCCGTCTTAGTGAATGAAATCTTGAAATCCTCCAAAGGACTCGGCAGCTTCCCAGCCTTCATATCCACACGCAAAAGGTCTGAGGCCGCACCCGGGTAGGGAACTCCCCACTCGCCCGTTTTCTTGCTGACGATGAGCGTCCACTTGTTCTCTTCGGGAACCGTGAAAAGAGTGTAGTCGCCGGCTGGTACATCCTTGCCGCCCACTTTCAAATCCACCGGCGTCACAAAAGTCGTCGCCTCGTTTGCTCCCGCGCGCCACTCTTGTCCGTAAGGGACCAGTCCGCCGAAGATCTTGCGCCCTTTTGCTTTCGGGCTGGAGTAATCCACCGTAAGCGTCTTGCCTCCGCCCAAGTCGCAGGTCGCCGTTGCCGGCGGACTCGGCCGCTTGCTCTTATCCGATTGCGCCGACGCCTGCGTTGCCAAAAACCCCAAGCTAAGACAAAGTCCAGCAACTATCGCGATTCGTTTTTGCATTTTTCATTCTCCTCGTATGCCATCTCTTCACTCGCACCAAGCATTCAACCCAATTTGCAGCCGCGACGCAACCCATAAGTGCCTTATTCAGTGCCAGCGGGCATCTCCGATCACAGGACATGCAAGCAAACCCAGATGAAGAGCCCTCCCCACTACTCACTACTCACTGTTCACTACTCACTCCCATCCTCCTTCGCAAAATTCTCCGCCCTCCAAACATGTTTACATTCCTTTACACTCAAAACAATTCTGTGTTAGCCTGAGTAAGTCGAAGAGAAGAGGAAAAATTCAAGGGACGACGGAGAAGGGCACTTGAGCACAGCCAAAGCGGTGTTGATCGAGCAATTCCGGCGGGAAGTAAAAGATACTGGCTCACCGGAAGTCCAGATAGCACTTTTGAGCGAGCGGATCAGCTACCTGACGACGCACCTCAAGTCCCACGTTAAAGACCATGCATCCCGGCGCGGCTTGATCATGATGGTCAATAAGCGCCGCCGCCTGCTGGACTATTTGAACCGTCGCGACCCGGATCGGTACCGCGAGATTGTTGAACGTCTTAGCCTGCGCAAGTAACTGCCCTACATCTAAAAGTTTCACCGGGCGGAAGCTTTTGCGTTTTCACTCCATGACAACTTCAACCAGAAGTATGTCTGTCGGCTCAATGTTCGGTTGTGCTGGCAGTGAAATTAACAGGCCGCCGGCTGCATTTTAGCCGGTTTTTCTCGTGTTCTAGTCCGGATCGTTTGTACATCTCTAAACGAACTTCTCCCCTCTTTACTTCTCTGGAGTTATCCAGGCCAGGCTCACGCCGACCGACTTGAAGCAGGCAATTGTTTAAGGCCGCGAGGCGGCTCTTTACTCCTGCACGGTCGTCACTCCTGTGGACGCTCAAAGAATGTCCCGGCCCGGTCGGGACCAAAGGAAATGATCGCTTATGTCTGAAAATAATCACACACCAGCACCACACCAGGTCTCTGTTGAAATCGGGGGACGCTCCCTCATTCTCGAAACTGGAAAAATTGCCAAGCAAGCCAACGGCGCTATCACTGCTCGCTACGGTGACACCGTTGTGCTCACCACGGCTTGCATGTCGTCCGCGGCCAATGACCGCGATTTTCTTCCGTTGACTGTCGACTATCGCGAAAATACGTATTCTGCCGGAAAAATTCCCGGCGGCTTCTTCAAACGCGAAGGCCGGCCTTCGGAAAAAGAAATTCTCACCTCTCGTTTGATTGACCGCCCTATGCGCCCGCTGTTCCCGGAGTCCTGGCGCAACGAAACACAGATCGTCGCGATGGTGCTTTCCGCGGACAGCGACAATGATCCTGACGTCATCGCCGTTACCTCCGCTTCCGCCGCTTGCTACTGCTCCGATCTGCCGTTTGAGAAACCCATTGCTTGCGTTCGCGTCGGCTTGCTGGATGGTCAGCTCGTTGCCAATCCGACTGTCGCCCAGCAAAAGAAGAGTTTGCTGAACATCGTTGTCGCGGGCACCGAAGAAGCCATCGTCATGGTGGAGTCCGGCGCGCTTGAAGTTTCCGAAGAGACCGTCGTGGATGCCCTCGAATTCGGCCACGCGCAAGTAAAGAAGATCGTCGCCGCCATCAAGGAGCTGCACGCACAACTCAAGCCGGTGAAGGTTGTTGCGAAGCCCGTCCCCTTCGACGAATCCATCTACAAGGATCTCGAGAAAAAGTATGGCGCGAAGTTTCATGACGCTCTCAACACCGAAAAGCATCCCAAGAAAGAGAGCTATCACCTCGTTGATGCCTTGAAGGAAGAAATCATCAAGGCCATCCCCGAAGAACCCAAGAAGGAGATGGACGAAAAGCGCACCCTCACCAAGCGCGCCATCGAACGCCTCCGCGAAAATATTTTCCGCGACGACGTTCTCAATACTCGCCGCCGTCCTGATGGACGCGCCTTCGACCAGATTCGTCATATCTCTTGCGAAGTTGGCTTGCTACCCCGCGTACACGGCTCCGCGCTCTTCACGCGCGGCGAAACGCAGGCTCTCGCCACACTCACCCTCGGCACCAAGGAAGACATGCAGCGGCTCGACTTGCTCTTCGAGCACGATCAATTCAATCGTTTCATGCTGCACTACAACTTCCCGCCGTTCAGCGTCGGCGAAGTAAAGTTCCTTCGTGGACCCGGACGCCGCGAAATCGGCCACGGCGCTCTCGCGCAGCGCGCGCTCGTCAACCTGCTTCCGCCCGAGGCGGACTTCCCGTACGCCATGCGCCTCGTTTCCGACATTCTCGAATCCAACGGTTCCTCTTCGATGGCCACCGTCTGCGGCGGCTCGCTGGCTCTTATGGATGCCGGCGTTCCTCTGAAGGCCCCCTGCGCTGGAATCGCCATGGGCTTGGTCGTTGGCGATGACAAAAAGTATTCGATCCTCACGGACATCGCCGGCGCTGAAGACCACTACGGCGATATGGACTTCAAAGTCGCAGGCACCCGCGCAGGAATCACCGCGCTCCAGATGGACATCAAGGTCCTCGGCATCAGCATCGGCATGATGCGCGAAGCCCTGGCCCAGGCGAAGAAAGCTCGCCTCCAAATTCTGGACACCATGGAGAAGACGCTCAGCGAAGGCCGCACGGAAATTTCCGCGTACGCTCCGCGCCTCTTCAAGTTGAAGATTCCTCAAGACAAGATCCGCGACCTCATCGGTCCAGGCGGCAAGAAGATCAAGTCCATCATCGAAGCCACTGGCGTCAAAATCGACGTCCTCGAAGACGGCACGGTCCACATCTTCTCGACCAGCGGCGCCGGCGGCGATGCGGCTCTGCAAATGGTTCGCGACGTTACCGCTTCCGCTGAAATCGGCAAGACCTATCTCGGCAAAGTCGTTCGCCTCGCGGAGTTCGGCGCTTTCGTCGAACTTTTCCCCGGCACCGACGGCCTCCTGCACATCAGCGAAATCTCCGAACATCGCATCCGCGACGTTCGCGATGAACTGAAGCTAGGCGATCAGGTCCTAGTAAAGGTCCTGTCCATCGAGGGCAACAAAGTCCGCCTAAGCCGCAAAGCCCTGATCAAGGAAGCCCGCGACAAGCAACAAAAAGCCGCAGCCAGCGGCGGCGGCGGTCAGGGTCCTTCCGGCGGTGAAAGCAACTCCGGCGGCGATTCCGGCGGCGACTCCGGCTCCGCCGAATAATCGCCACGCGCTCGGTATGTTTCTGTAGGGGAGGGGCTTGTTTACCCAGAGTCTCGAAGGGCCCCTCCCGCTTCAACCACATCGCACATCTCGCAAAAGAAGGCCCCCGATATAATCGGGGGCCTTCTTTTTTCTCTGCGCGGCTCTGCGTACTCTGCGCCTCTGCGTTATCCTTTTCTTTCTTTAGGCCTTGGAATTTACAGGCGCCATACACGACCCGCACATCTTCGCCCTGGGTGTTCGAAGCGGCTTTCCGCATCTTGAGCAAGGCGGACCATATATCGCCAGCCTATGATGAAAAACTGCATTCCCGTTGGTTTCCCGATAACCAGTGACGCGCTCATATTCCTCAAGCACCGCGCTAAACATCTCCTTCGAGCTGTTGCCGCTCCGGTTTCTCAAAAGGGAGGTGACACGCTGAAATTCCTCCTCATCCAGCATCGGCACCTTGGCCTTACATCGCCAACACCACAACATTTTCATGGACATCGTCCCAATGATCGAAATTCCTTCCCAAGAGCCGCGCCTCATGGCTATAATAGCCATGAAGGAAAAAGCCTCCAATGCGCACCGTCAACGTAGCAAAGCTGAAGGACCAGCTTAGCAAATACCTCACCTTCGCCAAAAGTGGCGAAGAAATCGTGATCCGAGACCGCAACCGTCCAGTAGCCAAACTCGTCCCATTCTCCACCGAAAGTGCCGACGAGCAGGAGCTCGAACTAGTTGCGGCAGGGAAGTTGCGCATGCCCGTAGAGCAGCTTGATATAAAGACTCTCTTGAAAATCCCGACCGGGACCGTCGAGGGAAACAAGGCGGTCGAAGCCCTCCTTGCTGATCGAGAAGAAGGACTGTGAAGAAGACCACAGCGTTCTGGGACTCCAGCGCGCTTGTCCCTTTGTGCATTCACGAAGCTGGCAGCCGCCAGGCTCAACTCTACCTGAGAAAGTTCGCCCCGGTGGTCTGGTGGGGGAGTTATGTGGAAGTTCATAGCGCTATTTGCCGTCTTCATCGCGAGCACGCAATCAACGACACCAACAAACAAGGTGCGGTAGGCCGTTTGCGCATGCTCAGCCGAGGATGGAGAGAAGTATTTCCCGACGATCAAATCCGCGATCTGGCCGCGGAGTCACTCGATAACTACGTCTTGCGCGCTGCGGACGCCCTGCAACTAGCCGCTTCCCTCATCTGGTGCCAAACGCGGCCAGCTCGAAGGAGTTTCATTTGCGCGGACCGTCGCTTGGCGCAAGCTGCCAACGCCGCCGGATTTTCCGTGCTCGAAATTTCCATCACAAACCCCTGAGCGTCTGCCGATCCTCAGGCAACCGGGACTGGTGCCGAAGCGTGTACGCCCGAGCCAGTTCCGTGCACTCTCTCAATATCCGCTCCCACCGCCCGCAACTTCTCCACAATCCCCTCATACCCGCGATCGATGTGATACACGCGCTCGATCACCGTCTCTCCGTTCGCCACCAGTCCCGTAAGCACCAACCCCGCGCTAGCCCGCAAATCCGAAGCCTGCACGGTCGTCCCCGAAAGCGCCGCCGGCCCATGAACCACTGCCCGCCGCCCCTCAATCGAAATATTCGCCCCCATTCGAACCATTTCGCTAGCATGCAGAAATCTATTCTCGAAAATGGTCTCCGTAATCGCCGACGCCCCTCCCGCCTGCGTAGCCAAAGCCATGTACTGCGCCTGCATGTCGGTAGCAAATCCCGGATACTCCTCGGTAGTCATGTCCGCAGCCACCAGTTTTTTCCCGCCGCGCACTCGCAAAGTAGTCTTATCCACAATTTCGATGCACACGCCCGCTTCTCGCAATTTCGCGATCACCGCAGCCTGATGCTCCGGCTCGCAATTCGTAATCGTCAAATCCCCGCCAGTAATCGCCCCGGCCACAAGAAACGTCCCCGCCTCAATCCGGTCCGGAATCACGCGATGTTCCGTCCCGTGCAATTCTCCAACGCCCCGAATCCGCAAAGTCGCCGTCCCATCGCCCTCAATCTGTGCACCCATCTTCCGCAACATTACGACCAGGTCCGTCACTTCCGGCTCCCGCGCGCAATTCTCCAAAACCGTTTCGCCGTCCGCCAAAGTCGCCGCCATCAAAATATTTTCTGTCCCGGTCACGGTAATTTTCTCAAACACGATATGCGCGCCCTTCAACCGCCCGCCCTTCGCCCCATTCCCAGGCACCCGCGCCTCGATATATCCGTGCGACATCGAAATCACCGCGCCCATCTTTTCCAACGCCGACAAATGTAAATCCACCGGCCGCGCCCCAATCGCGCACCCTCCCGGCAAAGAAACCCGCGCCACTCCCAGCCGCGCCATCAACGGCCCCAGCGTCAGTATCGACGCCCGCATCGTCTTCACCAACTCGTACGGCGCCTCCGCATGATTCAAAGTCGGCGCCTCGATCACGTAATCGCTAGCCGGCATCTCCGTCACGTAAACTTTCGCGTCCATAAACGTCAGCAACTTGCTCATCGTAACCAGGTCGCGCACCTTGGGAATGTTGTGCACCGCCATGCGCTCCGCCGTCAGCAAACACGCCGCCATCACCGGCAATGCAGAGTTCTTCGCCCCGCTGATCGCCACCGTCCCCCGCAGCGCCTTCCCTCCGCGTATTAAAAACTTATCCATTCGCTCTCTATTCCTTTGTAGTGGCGCAACATGTTGCGCCCGAGTCAGCAAAATCTTTAAACGTCGTCGGCCACCCGCCTTTTTCTTTCCTTATCGCTTCCTCTCTTCTCTGCGGCCTCTGTGTCTCTGCGTTAAATCTTTTTCTTCATTCCCCCAACGCCCCACGCAAGTCCCCACGAGCCGCCACCAAGCTCCTCCGCGCCGTTCTCGCGTCGACCCCCAACTTCAGCATCACCAACCCCACTCGCATACTGTGTCCAGCCGCCCGCAAAGCGTCCTCCGCAGCAGACACCCCCGCCCCGCTGGCCTCCATCAATATTCTCACCGCCCGCCCCTGCAACTTCCTATTCGTCATCACCGCATCAATCATCAAGTTCTCATAAACATGCCCGAGCCTCACCATCACCGCTGTACTAAGCATGTTCAACACCATCTTCTGCGACGTTCCCGCTTTCAACCTCGTCGAACCCGTCAAAACCTCCGCCCGCACTCCCACCGCAATCGAAATCTTCGCCAACCGCGCCAAGGGCATATCCCGGTTAGCCATCACCGCGATAGTCGTCGCCCCACGCCCCCGCGCAAACTTCATCGCCCCCAAAACGTAAGGCGTAGTCCCGCTTGCCGCGATCCCCACCACCACATCCCTCCGCCCCAATTTCAACCGCCGCAAATCCCGCGCCCCATTCGCCGCCGAATCTTCCGCGCCCTCAACGGCCCCCGTCACCGCGCGCCGTCCCCCCGCAATCAACGCCATCATCTGCCGACGCGAAATCCCAAACGTCGGCGGACACTCCGCTGCATCCAACACCGCCATCCTCCCGCTCGATCCCGCCCCCACATAAATCAAACGCCCACCCGCGCGCATCGCCGCAACAATCGCATCCACCGCCCGCGCAATCGCCGGCAATTCTTGCCCAACCGCCGCCGCCACGCGCCGGTCCTCGCGATTCATCAACCGCACAATCTCCGCCGACGTCATGCGGTCAAGCTTCTTCGAAGCCGCCAATCGCTGCTCCGTCCGTCTCGTATCTTTCTTTCCCAATCTCATCTAACAATTATATCCGGGTGCTTCCTGTATACGTGCTTGCCGTTACCCACTTGCGCTAGAATCGAACACCGGTGAGTCTTGCCACGATCCCGTGATCACTACCACGATAAGCATTACGCCAGTTGTTTGCTTCGCGACGGTTCTGGCGTTTGGCGCGCTGACCTTTAGCATAAGTAGCTCCCAATCTGGCCCTAAGCAGCAAGCCGCGCCGAAGTTTACCGAGCTCTCCCGCGACGACGTCTCAAGCCTCGACAAACAAAGGGCGCTCGTCGCAGCCGCTGCAAAGCAGCGGTATGGAGTCCCGGGACTTGTTCGAACCAAGGCCGATCTGCCAGTCCTACAGCGCCTAATCGATGACCATGCCTTCACTAAAACGCAGACCTATGAGTTACAGAGCCTTGGCGTTGTATTGGGCGACGTGATGGCGAGCGAACTTCCCCTGCGATGGGTCATGATAACCGATGAGCTTGGCACCGACCCGACTCTTCGCTTTAGAGACACGACCATTCAAGTCAATGCCCTTACTATGATTTCGAAGCGCACCGAAAGAGGCGAGAAGGTGAACGTGTCCAGACTTCTGGAAATTACTCGCGAACAGCTGCCTAAGTTTCAGAAAGACCTTGCGAAGTAAGTTCTCCGCCAACGTGCATTCCCATCCGGCAGTAGTGAATTTGCAGCATCTCCGCCTGTTTTGCCGTTGCATCAACGCGAATCGGCTATCCTAGGAACGGCTCGCATCGCGAAAGTGTCAACGCAGCTCGACCAAAAACCATGTCCATCGACACCTTGAAATCTCTCTTCGAACACCACTTCCACGCCCCCGTCGAGCGCGTCCAACCGCTTCAAGGCGAACTCGGCGGCTCCGGCCGCAAAATTATCCGCCTCTCCGCCGGCCCCCGCACCGCCATCGGCATTCTCTACAACGTCCGCGAAGAAAACGCCGCTTTCCTGGCCTTCTCCAAACATTTTCGCAAACACAATCTCCCCGTCCCGGAAATCTACGCCGAAGATCTCGAAGCCGGCGCCTATCTCGAAGAAGATCTCGGCGACACCACGCTCTTCGAATTTCTCTCCAAAAATCGCCACGGCGGCGCTATCTCCCCCCAAGTCGTCGAAGCCTACAAAAAAGTCGTCGCCGTCCTCCCACGTTTCCAAGTCGAGGCCGGCCGCGACCTCGACTACTCCGTCTGCTACCCCATCTCCAGTTTCGATCGCCAGTCCATCGCCTGGGATCTCAACTATTTCAAATACTATTTTCTCCGCCTGGCTGGCATCCCTTTCAACGAGCATGCTCTCGAAGACGATTTCAATCGCCTCGCCGATTTTCTTCTCAGCGCCCCGCGCGATTATTTTCTCTACCGCGACTTTCAATCGCGCAACATCATGCTCCGCGACGGCCAGCCCTACTTCGTCGACTACCAGGGCGGCCGCAAAGGCGCTCTGCAATACGACATCGCCTCTCTTCTTTACGACGCCAAAGCCGATCTCCCGCCCGAACTTCGCCAGCAGCTTCTCTACGACTATCTTCGCGCGCTCGAGAAATTCATCCCCGTCGATCGCGAAGCTTTCCTCAGCTACTACTACGCCTACGTCTACGTCCGCATCATGCAAGCTCTCGGCGCATACGGTTTCCGCGGCTTCTACGAACGCAAAGCCCATTTCCTCCAAAGCGTCCCGTACGCGCTCAAAAATCTTCGCTGGCTCTTGCATCAAACCGAGTTGCCAATCGCTCTACCCGCATTGATGGGCGCGTTCCAGGGCATGCTAGCCTCTGAAAAATTGCAAAGCCTCGCAAGCGACGCCGACAACCTCGTCATCCGAATCTTCAGCTTTTCGTTTCATCAAGGTTTGCCAAAGGACGAAACCGGCAACGGCGGCGGCTTCGTCTTCGACGGCCGCAGCCTCCCCAATCCCGGCAGGGAAGAGCGCTTCAAATCGTTAACGGGCCAGGACGCCCCAGTTATCGACTATCTCAACCAACAAGAAACCGTTCACCAATATTTCGCCAGCGCCCTGAGCCTGGTAGACGCCAGCATCGCCAGCTATCAATCCCGCGGTTTCAAAAATCTAATGGTCAGCTTCGGCTGCACCGGCGGCCAGCACCGCTCCGTCTACCTGGCCGAGCAACTAGCCAAACGTCTCCGCCCCAAACCGGGTGTCGAAGTCCAACTCCGCCACCTAGGCCTGGAAAATCTCCGCAAATGACCGCCGCTCTTTACTCCGGTCGTATCTGCCGTCGTGGTTACGCCTTTGTTGGCGGTTGTAGCGGCGGACCTTTAGGTCCGCTCTTTTCTCTTCTCTCCGACCTCTGTGTCTCTGTGCCCCTCTGTGTTAAATCTTTTTCCGAGTCTTTTTCAACTACTCACCACCCACCACTTACTACTCACGAGCCCCACCCATGAAAGCCATGATCTTAGCCGCAGGCCTAGGCACCCGCCTCCGCCCACTGACCAACGATCGCCCCAAAGCCCTGGTCGAACTAAACAATCGCACCCTCTTGGAAATCACCCTAACCCGCCTCCAATCCTTCGGCGTAACCGAAGCCATCATCAACGTCCACCACCACGCCCAAATGGTCATCGACTATCTCAAAACCAAAAACAATTTCAACATGCGCCTGGAAATTTCTCGCGAAGACGATCTCCTTCTTGACACCGGCGGCGGCCTGAAAAAAGCCGCCTGGTTTTTCCAAGAAGATCCCTCTCTCGTCGACGAACCCTTCCTCCTCCACAACGTAGACGTAATCAGCACCTTCGACCTAACCGGCATGCTCCAATTCCACAAACAAAATCAAGCCCTTGCCACGCTAGCCGTCCAAGCGCGCGAATCCAGCCGCCAACTCCTCTTCAACGACCAACTCCAACTCTCCGGCCGCGCCGAAGCCCACTCGCCACTAGCCACTCGTCACTCGCCACTTCCCCCGTTCAAAACTCCCTCCCCGCTCCTCCCACTCGCCTTCTCCGGCATCCACATCCTTTCTCCCCGCATCCTCCCCATGCTCACCGAAACCGGCCCCTTCTCCATAATCGACTCCTACCTCCGCCTCGCCTCCCAAGGCCAAAAAATCCTAGCTTTCCGCCACGACCATTCCTACTGGCGCGATCTGGGCAAACCCGCCGACCTGGCCCAAGCCGCCCTCGACCTTCAGCAAGTTGAGCTCTTCGATCCATCAGCCAGGAATTCCTAGCCAAGGAGCCACCCAATGGGGTTTGTGATGTTTGCCGAGTTACTTTTCAGTTGGCTGCAGTCACCGCACAAGAATGACGAGCCGCTCGTCTCCGCCACCAACCCCGCCTATCTTTCCTGCACGGTGTGGACCGGCAAAGAATGGAGCAAGCCCGCCCCTCGCTCCGCGCGAACGCCCGTCACGCAGTCCCCCAAAGGATTTCGCGCTTACGGCGAAGTGTCCGTTCACGTCAATGGTGCAGATTGTGAGAACACAACGGCTCTATTCGTCGCGGCACCGGGTGCCAACGAATTCAAAGCTGTTTACACCACCTCCGAGAGCGGCGGTAATGGCATTCGCCTGCTCGATTGGGCTCCCAATGGCGACCGGCTTCTCGCGGAAGTTACTTTCTGGACGTATGAGTCAGACGCCGGATTCGGCTACATCCCCGTAATCTACGACGCGTCCACCAATTCGGCCAGAGAGGTCCGGGCCATGGATAAAGCACTGATACGTCTCTTCGGTACAGGCTGCAGTTTCGAGGATCATGTAACGGGCTGGAGAGTCGACGGCCAGCTTTTGGTCAGAGTTACCCGCTCCCTTTCCACAGAAGAAGACGAAGAGAGCTCCTGCGTGAAGGCACCGCAGCTCTTCGTCTACGATCTCCAAAAGGATGCACTCCAACACCTCCAGTCGAATCGCAAACAAAATTAGTCGGGTGCCGAAGCCTTCGGTTTTAAGGCCGCGGGTTTTGACTCTTCTCTCTTTTGGCTCGAATTTTTATTTGATCTGCATTATAGCTGCGATAGATTGGTTCCGTTCAGCACTGCGCCTCGCCACCCCCGAGGCGTTTTGTTTTGTAGCGTCGGGCTTCAGCCCGGCATCTTCGCCGCTCAAGCCCACTACCAAGAGAAATCCACACTCACAGCAATCCCGCACCTGCGGGTTTCCGCAGCGCCCAAACGCTACATAACTCCTGTATCCTGAACGCTTACAAAAAATCGGGGGAGGGCGACCTTATCCGATTTGTAAGGGCACGATCCCTTGGCCTGAGCTTCGAAGGCATCGTGCCCTTTTCCCGGGGATCACGGAGCACGCGGCACAGATCACAGGACACGGACGACGAAACCTACTTCGCCGCCGGAGCAACGGTAGCCAATCCCAACGCCTGCATCACCGCATCATGCAGCGCCGGCCGCACCTCGGCGATCTTGTGATTTTCGCGCGTTGGGTTTACGCGATTCGTCAGCAGCACCACAAAAACCTGGCGATCCGGATCGATCCAGATCGAAGTGCCAGTAAATCCCGTATGGCCGAAACTATGCGCCGAAAAGAAGTGCCCGCTCGAACTGCCTTCCGTTGGCACCACCCAGCCAAGCGTCCGCGTGCCGCCCGAAAGTTGCTGCGGCACGGTGAATTGCGCGATCGTCGATCGCCGCAAAATTCGCTGGTGCGCGTAAACGCCGCCATTCAGCAGCATTTGGCAAAACGCGGCCAGATCCGGCGCCGTGCTAAAAAGTCCCGCATGCCCGGAAACGCCGCCAATCGCAAATGCGTTTTCGTCGTGCACTTCGCCTTGAATCAACCGCTTGCGGAAATTCGCGTCAAATTCCGTCGGCGCAATCAACGGCCAAAGTTTTTTTGGCGGCTTGTACATCGAATCGTTCATCCCGAGCGGAGAGAAAATATATTCTTTCGCAAGGTCGTCGAGCGTCCGTCCTGTCAACCGCTCGATAATCTCCGCCATCAAAATAATTCCAAGGTCGGAATAAACCATTTTTGTTCCCGGCTCGGATTCCAGCGGCTCGGCAAAAATCATTTTCAAGGTATCCGGCTTGCCCTTCGAGGTGCGCCAATATTCCTTGAACGGAGGCAGCCCCGAGGTATGCGTCATCAAATGTCGCACCGTCACTTTGTGCCGCCATTCCGGCTGCGGCCCGCTGGCCCATTCCGGCAAATAGCGTTCGACTGGCGCATCCAGCTGCAGTGGAGAATGAAAATCGCCCTCGACAAGTTTTTCGACGAGCGTCGTCGTCACAATCACTTTCGTAAGCGACGCAACGTCATACATCGTGCGCGCATTCACCTGTGAAGATTTCGTTTCATAACTCAGCTTGCCGAAGGAATGCAGTGCCACCCGTCCGCGATTGCCAACAGCCAGCGTCGCGCCCGGAAAAGCCTTGTCTGCCACTGCGCGCTCGATAACGTCAAACGCCGGCTGCAGCTGCGCTTCAGAGCGCACATCCATCGGCTGAACGGTCATCGGATTCGCAGCGAGCTCAATCCCAAATCCCGCCTTCATGTCCACGCCCGGCACCGTCACCGGCAAATGTCCGCGCACCGGAGTCTGTCCGCACAGAGCGCGCGCCGCGGAGATTTGCGCCACGTCGCTGATCCCGAACGCTGCAAGCCACGTCTCCGCCTGCGGAAAATGTTCTACGAGGTACGGGCTGCCAAATCCAACCGTCACCACCGGCTTTCCGTTCTTGAATACTTTTTCCGCAAGCGCCGCCTGCTCCGTGGGAATGTCCACATTTCCCTTGCGGTCGCTGACGCGCACAAAGAAAGCAAGGATCGCCACGTCGTACGTGTCCGGCGCGGGTAATTTCAAATTGTCCGCTTTCACAAAGCGCGTGTCGGCGCGCAATGTGGTCACCGAATCCAAGCGCGAACGCAGTTCGCGCTCCAGATCTTCGCCAGGGTACGGTTCGGGATCAGCGTATAGCGCGACGAGTAAGGCTCGCGTCGGCTTCGTAGCATCGAGCGGCAAGCGATGCGGTGTATCACGAAGCAACGTCACGCCGCGGTCCGAGATTTCCTGCGCTTCGCGTTGCCATTCCAATTTCCCAAAATTTTTATTCAGCGCGTTCACATCCACCAAGCGCTCTTTGTAAAGTCCGATCCGCGCCTTCGCTTGCAAGATGCGCCGCACGGAGGCATCCAGCCGTTCGCGCGAAATGCGCCCGGACTTTACCGCGTCCTTCAACGCATCGATCGCCGCGTCCGGTACCGGTGGCATGAGCAGTGCGTCCGCCCCCGCCGCAAACGCCCGCACCGCAGCTTCGCCCGGCGCAAATCGCACCGTGATGCCGCCCATGTCCATCGCGTCCGTAACGACCAGTCCCTGATATCCAAGCTCTGTGCGGAGAAGATCAGTCAAGATATTCGAGGAAAGTGTCGCTGGCGTGTTCGGGTCCGGCTCGAGGGATGGAATCGAGAGGTGGCCCGTCATTATGCTGTCGGCTCCAGCTGCAATCGCCGCGCGAAAGGGAACCAGCTCTAAACTTTCAAGGCGTGCGCGATCCGCGCGAATCACCGGCAGGTCGATGTGCGAATCGGCGGAAGTGTCGCCGTGCCCAGGAAAATGTTTAGCAGTCGCGAGGCCGCCGTTTTCTTGCACGCCGTGTACGAACGCCGTCACGTACTCGGCGACTTTTTGCGGATTCTCGCCGAACGAGCGCGTGTTGATGATGGGATTATCCGGATTGTTGTTCACATCGGAATCCGGCGCATATATCCAGTGAATGCCAACGGCGCGTGCTTCGAGCGCCGTGATTTTTCCCATCGTGTAAGCGTCTTTGGGATTGCCCGCGGCGGCTAGCGCCATAGCGGTTGGAAACGATGTTCCTTCATCCAAGCGCATCGCCGTCCCGCGCTCAAAGTCCGCGCCAACCAGCAGAGGGATTTTTGATTTTGCTTGCAGTTGGTTTGTCAGGACTGCCGTCGGATACGCCTGGCTTTTTACGATGCCGAGCGGCGAGCTTTGCGTGACGTTGATGAATCCGCCGACGTGGAGTTTCTCGACGTCGCGCATAATCTCGGCGTAGGCGGGCGCGTCCGTCGCTGTGAAACTTCCGTGATATGTTGCAAAAATCAGCTGGCCGACTTTCTCGTCGAGCGTCATTTTGGCGAGCGTCGTTTCCACCCATTGCGCTGCCGCAGGCGACAATTTTTGTGCAGACTTAGCCGGCGTGGCGCTCTTCTTCGCGCCAACACCATCTTTCATCGAAGGAACGGAAGTTGAGGAAGAAGCCTTGTTCTGACTACGCGTCGTGTGGGCCATAAGAAGAAGGAACAAACCAAAAGGAATGAGCAGCAGAACGCCTGTACCGCGTCCTTTCATCAGTTGTGGGTCTCCCGGTTGACGCCCGGATCCTGCGCTGTATATAACACACGCACTTCATGCTCACAACGCAGCCCCGAACGAAGCGTTCCAGAATATCATTGGTGACGCACAACCGGAGGGATTGCTTTGGCCCAATTTCGTTTCGCTCTCGAGAAAAAGTTTAGTGTCTTATCCGTTCTTCTTATTCTTCTCACGCTTTGCGTTCCAGCGCATGCCTCCCAAAAAAAATCTGGCCGCCCCGGCCGGGTGCAAACAGGACTCGACGTCCTCGAAGCGGAAAAATTCGCTCCACTTCGCGGCAAGCATATTGGGTTAATCACGAATCACACTGGGCTAGACGCGCAGGGCCGCTCGTCGATCGAACTATTTTTTCACGCGCCCGGTGTGCAGCTTGTCGCTCTCTTTAGTCCGGAGCATGGCATCTCAGGACGCGCCGACGATAAATTCTCTTCTTCCAAAGATCCGACCACCGGCCTTACGACGTACAGCCTATACGGCGAATCGCTTCGCCCCACGGACGAAATGCTCGCCGGGATCGACACGCTCGTTTTCGATATCCAGGATGCCGGCGTGCGCTTCTATACCTATACGGCCACGATGGCGTACTGCATGGAAGAAGCCGCCAAGCACAACATCGCTTTCTACGTGCTGGACCGGCCAAATTTGCTCGGCGGCGAAGTCATCGAAGGCCCGATACTCGATTCCGACAAAACGAGTATCGTCGGCTACTTTCCATTGCCTATTCGTTACGGGCTCACCATCGGCGAGCTTGCGCAATTCTTCAACGCGGAAAATCACATCAATTGCGATCTTCACGTGATTACCATGAAAAACTGGCATCGCAATTATTTTTTCGAGAGCACCGGCATTCGCTGGGTTCCGCCATCTCCAAATTTGCGCACGGTGAAGGGATCGATTGTGTATCCGGGTATCGAGATATTGCAGAACGCAGGAGTGTCGGTAGGACGCGGCACCGAGGCGCCGTTCGAGGAATTTGGCGCGCCGTGGATGGACGGAATGGCCGTGGCCGACAAATTGAACGCCATACATCTGCCCGGCTTGCGTTTCGCCGATCAACCGTTCATTCCAGTCTCCGGGCTTTACGCAGGGCAACGTTGCGGCGGCGTAGGCATTCGGATCACGGACCGCGCCGCGGTCCGCTCCGTGCGCGTGGGCTTGGAGATTGCCGTCATTCTGCAAAAGCAATATCCAAAAAACTTCGATCCCGCGAAATTGCTCTTCCTGGTCGGCAACTCAGAAACTATCCGACAACTCCAAACGGGCGTTGCGCCAGAGCAAATCGTCGCCAGTTGGTCCACGGACCTCGCGAATTTCGATCAAACGCGCCGCAAATATTTTCTGTACAAGTAAGAAATCGAACCTCTAAGCGAAGGTTATTGTCAGTTAACAGCAAGCGGCGGTACCATGAGTCGGCGAGGATTGCTCGTAGTTGGATGATGGCAGGAAAGGTCGGAACCTTATGTCATACGAAGAAGCGATGAGGCTAGCATCGAGGGATGAGGCGTTCAAGGCGACGGTGTACGCCATGAATTCGCTGCTCATTCAAAAGGGAATCTACACGCAGGGCGAATTCCAGCAACTCTTTGCCGAATGGGTAAAAAAAGAGGAATCCAAGAAGTCTCGTGCAAGCGATGTCAGCCGCCCCGAGGCCGCTTTCGCTTAGGCGGGATTTCGTTCCAGCGAGGATGCTGACAGAGCGGGCGCTTGAAGCAGTGATTGTCAATATCACATCGCACGCATTCGCAACTGCAAGTTGGCGGCGCTTTCTTGTCGGTCTTAGGTTTTTCCATAGCAAAATCTATTGCGAGCTCGTGCTTAGCGCTAAGAAGTTGAACGTATAATTACCGCAATGTCACCTAAACACACAATTCTATCTGCGTTACGCTCTGCTCGTTTGGATCCCTGATATCTGACCTCTGGGCACCTATGCTAGAGTTTCGGCATGCGAATCGTGTCTTTGCTGCCGTCGGCTACGGAAATCTTGTTTGCTTTGGTTTCGACAAAGAGGTTGTAGGCGTTAGCCATGAGTGTGACTTTCCGCCTGGGGCGCGCGCGAAGCGCGTTGTGATTCATTCCCGGCTGCCTCACGATGCACCTCCGTTGGAGATTGATCGACTCGTGCGCGAATATGTTTCGCGCGGCGAGAGCCTTTATTCGGTGGATGCCGAGGCGCTGGCGGAATTGGCGCCAGATTTAATTATTACGCAGGATTTGTGCCAGGTGTGTGCGGCCTCGCCGGATGATCTGGCTACGACGCTGGCTCGTTTTCCTGAGCCGCCGGAAGTTTTGTGCTTGAATCCGCAGGATCTTGGGGATGTCTGGCGCGATATTTTGTGGGTCGGGGAAGCGACTTGCCGCGGGTATGAAGCGGAAGACCTCTTGAAGAAAATCGGAACGCGGCTTGGCGAGATCGAGTGCCAGCTCGAAGATATTGTGCATCGCCCGCGGGTGGCGATTCTCGAATGGCTCGAGCCGTTTTATGTGGCGGGGCATTGGGTTCCGGAAATGATCGAAATTGCGGGCGGGAAAGATGTGCTGGGAAAAAAGCGGACGCCTTCGTTCCGCGTTACCGCCGAAGATGTGATTGATGCCGCGCCGGAAATTCTTTTGATCGCGCAGTGTGGTTATAGCGCGCAGCAAGCTCGCGATGAATACAAAGCAATGACGTTTCCGGAAGAGTGGGGCGCGATTCCGGCAGTGCGTAATTCACGCGTGTATGCGCTGGATGCGAGCGGATATTTTTCGCGGCCAGGGCCGCGACTGATTGCCGGGATTGAGGCGCTGGCAAAAATTCTGCATCCGGAGGTTGTCGTCAGTCCGGAAGCGGAGAGTGTTTCGACGCCTGTCAGTGGCCCGCCTGCCACGGTCCATCTGCCTTCCGTACGATCCGCTTCAGCCTCCTGAACTTTTCCAACTTTAGAGTTGTGAGCGTCGATCGGAAAAGCGGCAGCAGAGCTGCCGCACTCCACATAGCCTTCTCGCAAGCTGGTCTTCGGTACAGTTGACATTGCGGTGTGTATATGTAAGATGCCTATATATAGGGAGCACGAGAATGATCGCACCGGGAATCAAGCGTGGGACGGCGGAATTGGCGGTATTGAGTGTGCTGGAAGACGGGCCGCTGCACGGGTACGAAATGGCGCGGCGCATTGAAGAGCAGACGCATGGCTCGCTGCGATTCACGCTGGCGTCGCTTTATCCCCTCCTCTACAAGCTGGAAAAACGCGGTTGGGTGCGCGGGGTTTGGGAGACGAGCACTGGCGGCCGCCGTAGGCGCTGCTATCGACTGACCGCGGAGGGTAAGAAAAAACTCGCGCCGATTCGTGCGGAATGGAGCGAACTGTTTCGTGCGCTGAAACGGCTGGCGAAGGTGTCTCATGCGTGATTGGAAGGCACTTGTCGAAGAGCGGCTCGCAGGTCTTGGGCTTGAGCCAGAGGAGACGCCCGAGGTGATCACGGAACTTGCGGCGCATCTGGAAGAGACTTGCGAAGAGATGCGTAGAGCGGGAATGACGGAAGAAGAGGCGGTGAGGCGAGCCTTGTCGCAAGCAGGGAATTGGAGAGATTTGCAGCGCAAGATTTGTGCCGCAAAAAGGAGAGAACGGCCCATGAAGAAGCGCGTATGGCAGCTATGGGTTCCCGGGTTCCTCACACTGATACTTTCCATGCTTTTCTTGACGGTTCTTTACAGACTCGGATTGCGAGGTCGGCTGATCTGGAGCGGCTCCAACGCGATTCTCTTTTATACCCCGTGGCTAGCCGGGCTTCCATTTGTCGGAGCTCTGGGGGCTTACATTTCGTCACGGGCTGGCGGTTCGCGTGGAACCATGGTTTTTGTCAGTGTTTTTCCCGCGCTTGCGCTTACAGGCGCGTTTTTCTTGATGTTTCCGATTGGTTTGGCCCTCGCGGGGATCACGGGGAGGCGCGTCGATTTTAGTGTTGTGGCGACCGTGCTTCTGAAGGATGGGATTGGATGGCTCCTGCTTCCAGGGGCAGCGCTTTTGGTGGGCGGCTTACTTGCGCACCTTTTGTCGAGCACACGGTTGTCGTCGCGGCACACGGCGATTGGTTAGCGGGGTGAATGATGCCTGATTGGGAAGCGCTGGTCCGCGAAAAGCTAACTGGTAGCTGTCTAAAGCCAGGGGAACTGCGCGAAGTGATTGCGGAGCTGGCTGCGCACCTTGAAGAGACGTTTGAGGAATTACGCAGGCAAGGGCTTTCGGAGAAAACTGCAGTCGAGCGTACGCTTTCGCAAGTAAAGAATTGGCAATAGCTTCGGCGGAAGATTCAGAATGCGCGAAGGAAGGAGAACATCATGACGGATCGAGTCAGGCAGTTTTGGCTTCCAGGGTTCTTAACCTTGTTCTTTCGACGATTTTACTCTCGTTGACGGAGGTTTTCGGCCCCAAACCCTGGATTATGTCCTGGGGCCATCCTCCTGTCGCAGTCATTTATATTCCCTGGTTGTTTTGTTTGCCGCTTGTCGGAGCGATAGGCGCCTATTTTTCCTATCGCGCGGGCGGCTCCGGCCGTGCGATTTTTCTCTCGACGATTTTTTCTGCTCTGCCGTTTTTTGCATGATCTAGTGGTCCTACCGGTCAGTCTGATTTTCGATCACTTTATCGCGCGCAACATCTCGCCGATGGCTCTCTTATTGGCTCTGTTCGGTTGGGTCTTGATTCCGTTCGTAGCACTTCTTGCGGGTGGCTTCCTGCGCAACTCCTGCTTATGCGTGGCCTAGGCTCTCGACGTGTCGTCAGTCGCTGAGCTGGATGTACCCTTCATAAGGAGCTAAACATCAGGCCACCACGAGCGCAGGACAGGTATCGGCGGCGCAGCTGCTCTTGACAACTCTACTGTATGGCTGTAATCATACAGTATGCTTTTTTATGTGAACCCGTCCTCGGGTGTGCCGCTTTACGCGCAGATCGAAGCTCAAGTAAAAAATGCGATTGCCGCTGGCGCCCTGAAGCAGGGGCAGCCATTGGCTTCGGTGCGCAAGCTTGCCGCCGAACTGGGGATCAATCCCACCACTGCCGCACGCGCTTATCAGAATCTGGAGCGGGACGGAGTCATCGCTACAGTTCCTGGTGGCGGCACATATATCGCGGAGAATGTCCCCCGATTTCTAAAATCGGAAAAGTTGCGCCGCCTGCAGCCGTATGCCCGACAGATTGCAGTCGAAGGGGCGCAACTCCGCCTTTCGGACGAAGACATTTGAAAATCGTGCGAGACGAACTAGCAGACTAGAAGAACGCGTAGGAGACCGGAAATGAACGAACTTGCCATAGACACCAACAATCTTTCGAAGTCATACGCTAGCATCTGTGCCGTGGGCGGAATCGACCTAACTGTCCCGCGCGGATCGATTTATGGATTTCTTGGCCGCAACGGGGCAGGCAAAACAACCACGATCAAAATGCTGTTGGGCCTCATACGCCCTACCGGCGGTTCGGCCCGAGTGTTGGGGATGGACACGCTCAGCGAACACATCGCCATTCTCCAGCGCACCGCTTTCGTCAGCGAGAAAAAGACACTGTATCCGTCGCTGACCCCATCCGAACTCGTGAGATTTAGCCGGGGATTTTATCCGGCTTGGTCGGACAGCGCAGTGGAGAAATACGCAGCGTTATTTGAAATCCCGATGAAACGGCCATTTGGAATGCTTTCCAATGGCAACCAAACCAAGGTCTGGCTATTGCTGGCGCTTTGTCAAGGTGCGGATTTACTGATTCTGGATGAGCCGACTACTGCTTTGGACCCGATTACGGTCGATCAGTTGATGCATGTGCTGGCCGAAGATGCTCTAGACCGAGGTTGCACGGTCTTCTTTTCCTCCCACCAGATCGAGGAGGTGGAACGCATCGCGGAATATGCCGGATTTATCGATCGCGGCAAGCTACTAATGGAGTCCCGACTGGACGACATCAAGAGCGAATTCAGGCTGATCACCGCCGCCGGTAACTCCCTCCCGGCACATACCTCGACACAAGTATTATCCGTTGCGGTCGAGGGAAATTTCTACAGATACGTCGTAACTAAGGACGCCGACAGTTTCGCTGCTGGGTTGTCTCAAAGCGGCGCAACGATTGCGAATATCGTCCCTCTGAGCCTGCGCGAAATCTTCTTACAGCTTGTCCGAAAGGAGCAGTAATGTACTTCTGGAAATGCTGGCGTGACACGCGATCTTTTTTTGTCGTTTTCTTGATAATTGCTGCAATTGTGATGCCGGTGGCTGCGGTCGTGAGTCTGGGTACTCATCTAGTGGAGGACTTCGGGCCGTCTGCTTTTTTAGACACCTTCGGTTTAATCCTCATGGCCGTGGCCCTGGGGTTGGGAGCCATAGGCGCTAGCCATGAATTCGCGGAGAATACAGCACATTTTTTGTTCACGAAGCCGCGCAGCCGCGCGTATTTTGTGTGGGTGGGCTGGGCTGTCGGGTTTGCCGAATTGCTTGCGGTCGCTGCCGTGAATATTCTTGTGGGCTGGGCAACGCTTTCTCACTATGGCAAGAATCCATTGCACTCGACCGTTCTTGGTTCTATGAAAACTGTACAGCTGGGAAGCATATTGATTTATGGCCTCTACATTTATTGCCTCACCTACTCCTTGACAACTGTGCTTCGCAATGGCTTGAAGGGCATAGGCGCGAGTTTGGCGATCATAGTTGGCCTCCCCTATTTTGCGATTGCTATTCGATGGCGGTGGCACATCAACTTGCCGCTTCCAACGGACACGATTGGAAGACTGCCGGTGGCGATCAGCGGTAGCATCTGGATACTCGTCGCAATGCTCTTCGTTCTCGCCGCGCAGTTTCTCGTTGAACGAACTGAAATATGAATTTGCGTCGACTAGGCCTTGGCCGCGTCCTTTGCCGTTGAAATATTTCGGCTCCAGTGGCGGTAGAAGGGGAGGCCGGCGAGGATTAGAAGTAGGCCGATGGTGGAGCGGCCGGGGCGGTCGAGCCAGATGTTGAAGGTTAGGGCTAGGGCGCCGGCTACGAAGAGGCCGGGGACTATGGGGTAGCCCCAGCAGCGGTAGGGGCGGGGCATGTTGGGTTCGGTGTAGCGGAGGCGAAAGAGGGCTACTACTGCCAGGCCGTAGAAAATCCAGCCGGCGAAGATGAAAAGATTGGTGAGTTCTTCGAAGGTTCCTGTTAGGGCCATCAGGCTGGCTAACACGCATTGAAAAATTAGGGCGCGGGCTGGGGTGCGATATTTTGGGTGAACGCCGTCGGCGATTTTGAAAAATATGCCGTCGCGGGCCATGGCGTAGGCGGGGCGGGCGCCGCTGAGGACGGAGGAGTTCATCGAGCCTAACGCGCTGATGACCATCGCTACTGTGATCCAGGCAGCGGCGATGGGGCCGGCGACCTGTTGGACTACGTCGGAGGCGATGTGCGGCGAGGCGGCTACCGCGCTGAACGGCAAAACTTTCAGGCAGGCGGCGCTGAAGAGGAAATAAATTAGGGCGACTAGGGCGACTCCGCCGACTAATGCGCGGGGAAAATTTCGCTGCGGGTCTTTTACTTCGGAACCAACCAGATTCAAATCTTCCCAACCATCGTAGGCCCAGAGAGCTGCGGCTAACGCGGCTAGAAATGCGCTAAGGACGCTGCCGTTGAGCGCGCTTGGCCAAATTGGATCGGGAGTGCTGTGCGGAGCGCCATGCGAAAAAAACGCGACGCCGATCACAATGGCGACGGACGTGATTTTGATGGCGGTAAGAAAAACCTGGACGGCGCCGCCGAGGCGGACGCCTAGATAATTTATCGCGGTCATGCCGACGATCCAGAGAACGGCTAACGGTTGCGCCCAGGTGAAAACGAAATCGTAAGGCTTGATCCAGGTGGTGAGCCCCGGTATGGCGATGTGCAACGTGAAGATTGGGCCAGCTACAACGGGCAGCAGAAAACTCAGGAAGCGCATCAGTCCTGCTGCGATGGAGGAGAGAGAACTGGGGCGGCCTACGATGGAGTGCATCCAGCCGAAGAGAAAACCCCAGGCTGGGCCGAAGGCGCGTCGGAGGTAGGCGTACTCGCCGCCGGCTTCGGGGATGGCGGCGCCTAGTTCGGCGAAAGACAAGGCGCCGAAGAGGGAGAGGATTGCGCCTACGATCCAGGCGGCGAAGACGACGCTGACGGTGCGGCCTTCGCGGGCCATTTCGGCGGGTTTTAGGAAGATGCCGGTGCCGATCATGGTGCCGACGACGATGGCACCGGAGGCCCAGGCGCCTAGGCCGCGGATTAGGTCGAGGCGGGGGGTGGGGCCGTGGCCCGTGGTCCGTGTTCCGTGATCCGTGGAAGAAGGAATTTCGGTCATAGAGAGTTGTGCGAAGGCTTCATTTAGTGGCTTCGGGTTGCCCCTTGGGCACGATGAATCGTGCCCCCACAGATTTGGCGCGTGGCGTAGAGTGGCTAGGCATTGGCAATATTTCCTGCGGAGCGAATGCGACCGACGGCAACGCCAACCGCGAAAGTCACGACGCTGCCGATTAGCACGTACCATGTATACGCAATGGGGGTGAATTGCCAAATGCAAAGTACGGTGGTTAGGCCAGCAAACATTCCGATTAGGGCGCCGGTGGCGGTGGCGCGACGGTCGAGGGTGCCCAGTAGGAAGAGGCCTAGGAGGCTGCCGAAGGGGAGGGAGGCGACGGTCAGGCCGGTTTCGAGGAGCGGGCCCCATTTTACGAAACCGAAACACATCAAGATGGCGCCCCAGACTAGTGTCATGCGGCGGCTGAGGCGGAGAAATTTTGCGGGGTCGGTGGAATTGCCGCGGAGGCGCGAGAAGTCCAGGACGCTGCTCGCGGCCAGGGAGTTGAGTGAACCGCTGGCGTTGGACATGGCTACCGCGACGATGCTCGCGAGGAGCAGGCCGGCTAGACCGGTGGGCATTTCCCGGACCAGGAAAAGTGGGAGGATGCGGTCGGTGCGCTCGCCTGCGGCGAGAAGCGGGGAGTGTTGCGCGAAGACGTAGAGAAGGACACCGATTAGAAGAAAAATTGTGAATTGAATGAGGACGATGACGCCGCTGGTTAGCAGAGCGCGGCGGCTGTCTTTTTCGTTGCGGGCGGCTAGGAGTCTTTGGACGATGGTTTGGTCGGTGCCGTGGCTGGCCATGGTTAGAAAGGCGCCGCCGATCAGGCCGGACCAGAAAGTGTATTTTGTGGCGAGGTTAAAGGAAAAATCGAAGACTTGTAGTTTGTGGCCAGCGGCTGCGGCGACTTGTGTGACTTCGGTCCATCCGCCTGGGATGCGGTGCAGCAAAATCCAAAACGTTACGGCGCTGCCGGTGAGATAGAGGAGGAGCTGCGCGACGTCGGTCCAGATGACGGCGGTCATGCCGCCTTCGAAGGTGTAGAGAATGGTTAGCGCGATGACGATGACGACGGCGAGGTGTTCGGAAGTGCCGAGAACTACGCTTACGACTAGCGCGATCGCTGAAATGCGAACGCCTTCTGCGATGGCTCGCGTGATGAGAAACGTGCTGGCAGCGACGGCGCGCATTTTTTCGCCGAAGCGTTTTTCGATGAGTGCGTAGGCGGTGAGGAACTGGCCGCGAAAATAGCCGGGGAGGAATAGTAGGACGATCAGGACGCGGCCGATCAGATAGCCGATGACGAGTTGGATGAAAGTGAGGTTGCCGCCGTAGGCGATAGCGGGCGTGCCGACGATGGTGAGCGTGGAAGTTTCCGTGGCGACGATGGAGAGAGCAAGGGCCCACCACGGAGCTGTCTTGCCGCCGAGAAAATAGTCGAGGCTTACGGATTCGCGGTCGCTATTGGCGACGTCTTTTTTGCTGCCGCGAAAACGCATGCCCAGCGCGGTTACGGCGAGAAGATAGGCGATGACGATGGCTAGGTCGAGTGGGTGGATGCGCATTTGCGATTAGAAAGAGAAGCGAGAATAGTGGGAGTGGGTACGGAGGTCAAGGAATGTGTAGCGGTGGCGTGGGGTTACCGAGAGGAGTGGGGCGCTTGGGAGTTGGTCCCGTCGATGGTCGATCGTGGGGGACCGAGGCACGGTCCTTCGTTGCGCTTAGGATGACAACTTCTTGGCGTGAGTCACGATGGCGCATGTTTGCGCACGTTAATTCCTGAGGCGAATGCATTGAGCGCGTTTCTCGCTTATGCTTTTTGTATGCGCTTTGTCTTGGGATTCGATGGCGGTGGCACGAAGACGGACTGCGTGTTGATGGACGAGTCTGGGGCGATTTTGGCGCGGTCGCAGGCCGGACCTGCTAATCCGCTGCGTGTTGGATTTGGCGCGGCGATTACTTCTATTCGCGAGGCGGCGCGGCAAGCGATCGCGCTGGCAGGGCTGCCTGGGGGTACATCGGCGGCTGCGGTTTGCGCAGGGCTCGCGGGGGCGGGGCCTCCCGAATCCGCGGAAAAGATTCGCACGCTGCTTGCCGCGGAATTTTCGAAATCGATCGTGCAGGTTTGCACCGATATCGATCTCACGTTGGCAGCAGCGGGCGATGGGCCAGTGATCGTGCTGTTAGCGGGGACGGGTTCGTTCGCGGTCGGGCGGAACGCGTCGGGCGAAACGGGCCGCGCGGGCGGATACGGTTCGCAAATCGGGGATGAAGGCAGCGCTTATGATATTGGGCGGCGCGCGGTTTTGACCGCGATGCATGAAAACGACCGCACCGGCGCGGATTCGCTGCTGGGGCAACGGTTGCTGCGCGAGTTGGGATGTGCGGACTGGTCGGAGGTGAAGGCGCGGGCGCAGGCTGCATCCGATGAAGTTTTTCCGCGATTGTTTTCTGTCATCGCGATGGTAGCGGATTGGATCGAAACTCCCTCTGAAACTTCAGCGGAAACTGCGGCCAGGAATTCCGCACGAGGTATTCTGCGCGCGGCTGCGTTTGATCTGGCTTCGCTCGCGGAAAATCTTGCGGAGCGTTTGCAATTGCGGGAAACGCGTTTTGTGACTGCCAAAACGGGCGGGATGATGGGGCGGTCGAAATATTTGGAGAGTCAGATCGATGAGCGTTTGAGGAATGCGTTCCCGCAGGCGGAAATTGGACAACTGCGAATTTCACCGGCGGAAGCAGCGGCGCGGCTGGCGTTGCGGCTGCTCCCCACTGCGAAGGAAACGAGCGAGGACGTAACTGGGAACTGAAATGGCAGGCGCGGACAAAAATAGTGAGCGCGCGCTCGTTGCAGGTGGCGAGGAGCTGGCGGCTTTGCTGCATCATGCCGAGCCGGAAGTACTGCTTGCGCTGCTGGATAATCCTTCGCTCGAGGAAGCGCAACTTTGCATGTTGCTGGAACGAAAAAATCTTCCGGCGGAAATTCTTGAAGAAGTGGCGCGGCGCAAACCACTTTTAAAAAATTATCGGGTGAAGAAGGCGCTGGCGTTTCATCCGCGGACACCACGGCTCGTGACGTTGCGCTTGCTGCGAGACCTTTACTTGATGGATTTGGTGCAGCTTACGCTGCTGGCGGGCATTCCGACGGAGTTGAAACGGAACGCGGAGGATCAGTTGGTTTCGCGGTTGCCACAACTGCCGCTGGGGCAAAAGATTACTTTAGCAAGGCGCGGGCCTGCGCGGCTGGCGGGAGCGCTTCTTGCAGAGGGGCATGCGCAAATCGTCGGCATCGTTTTGGACAACGCGTATTTGACGGAGGCGCAAGTATTGCGAGTGCTTTCGCGCGAAAAATTGCCGCCGGTTGTCGTACGGACCATCTCGCTGCACCGCAAATGGTCGATCAGCTATAACGTGCGGCTTGCGCTGGTGCGGCATCCTTTGTCGCCACTGGCTACCGTGCTGGCCTACTTGCCGGAGCTTACTGTTTCCGATTTACGCGAGCTGGCGTCGCCGGGAATCGTTCCGGAGAGCCTTCGCAAGTATTTGCGGGCGGAAGTGCAGCGGCGGATTCGCGCGGGAGAAAAATCCGCGCGGAAGGACGATACCCCCAGGCCCGCAGCTGCGTCTAATCAAGACTAAGCGGTGCTATTTCACCCAAAGCCTCAAGATTACTGTTGCGGAAGCGTCTCCGAAGAAGTCAGGTGCATTGCTGGGAACAAAACATCGGTTTCCGGCGTCGTATGTGAGTGCTCTTAGCAGGGGTATGCTTAATACGAACAAGCGGCGAGATCGCCCTGGCGCCGCATCTTGGGATCCTTGGCAGGGGGGCTCACCAAGTCCATGGGCAGTGGGGATCAATCGTCCCGGCGGTCGGACCGACGCTGGGCGCCGCGCTACTCGTTTCGCGTCAACCTCGATATCGAATGGGGTTCGGCAGTATTGCGCGCCAGCACCCGCGACATCAGCTCAAATGGAATGTTCATCGAATCGGTGGATCCCTTGTGGATTGGCGCGGGATTTACGGCGCATTTAGTGCTGGACCGGCCGGTGAAAGTGGATTGTTCCGTGAAGCGCATCGAGCCCGGACGTGGCATGGGCGTTTCCGTGACGGTTTCCGAAGGCCAGCACGAGCAGCGCTACCAAGATCTTCTGGCTTCTCTCTCCAACACAGGTTCCTAAGCTCGTCTTATACTATGCTTGCGGCGGCGCGAGTTGGTGCGTACGGCGCGCGCTGCGTGAAGTTATTTTCGCCCCCTTCGATTGGAATGGCGTTTGAGGTCGCATGAGTTTGACCAGATGCCTTGATTGCGGTTCCCCGCGAACCGCTGACCAGTGTGACTCTTGCGGCTTGACGTCGGTAGCGGCCGAGCTTTTGTTCCGGCGGCGGCTGGTGGGGCGAACCGCGATCTTTTTGGTAGGCTCGCTGGCATTTCCTTATGTGAGCCAGATCTATCCTCCGCTCGATCTGGATCTGATGCTGGTGTTCTTCGGGCTGCTGTTTTTTCTAGCGCTGACGATTGCCGTGATTCTGGAGAGGCGCGCGCGGCAGCACAAAGAGATAGAAGTCTTGAAGCGTATCTATGCGGGATTTATTCCGCTGCCGTGGATTCTGGCGGCCACGCTTTTTGTGAACGGGCGGCTCGATTCGCAGAAAAATCTGGCGTACTTTCCGACTACTGTCGAGAGCAAATTCAATATGAAGGGGATTGTGCGAGGGAGCCGGCGGTTGCATGTACGTTCCTGGCGCGTTGGGCAGAAAGTGGAGGGATTGGCAGTGGATCCGGATGATTTCGATCGGTTTCAGAGTGGGGATAAGGTTACCGTGGCGGTGGGACCGGGGGCGCTGGGGATTCCGTGGTATTACGGGGTGTATCGAAGGTGAGGTCGGAGGAAAGCGAAATAAGCGAAAAGCGAAAAGCGAAAAGCGAAAAGCGAAATGAAAGAGCACAGGCAGGAGTGCCTGTGCTACTTACTGGTTCAGTAGGCGGGTTTGCCGTCGGGTTTTAGGGGCAAGTTAATGTCCAGGTAGTGGCCGGTTTTGCCGAAGCGGAAGCGGACGCGACGGACCATCAGGCCGGCGTCGCGCATTTTCCAGTCAGAAATTTCAATGGGTTCGCTGGGAAGGTCGGAGAGCGACCATTCGACGTTGTCGCCTTGCGGCTTCACGGTTTGCGGATCGACTTCGTAGACTTCGCCTTCTTTCATGTCTAGATAGAGAAAGCGTTTCCATATCTTTACAAGGAGCGCGTCGCGCTTTTCCGAGTGGTAGATATTCCACGATTGAGGGGCTTTGTCGTCGAAGCGCACGACAGCGAATTGCACCGGCTTCCAGAGAGCCTTTTTGTCCTGAGCCACTGCCTGCGGGAGCGCAGAGAACAGAATTAAAGCTGATACGATGACTGTTTGCGTTCTTGAACTCAATTTACATCACAACTTCGCTGAAGGATTTGTCGAGGAGGCGGATGGCTTCGTCGACGTCGGGTTTGGTGGTGTTGAGCATGGGAGCCAGGCGGAGAACGTTGCCCATGAGCCCGCCTTTGCCGATGAGGAGGCCGTTGTCGCGAGCGCGTTCCATGACTTGCGTGGTTTGCGCGGGAGCGGGCTCTTTGGTTTTGCGGTCTTTCACTAGTTCGAGGGCTTGCATCAGTCCCATGCCGCGGACGTCGCCGATCAGCGGGTGCTTTTCTTGAAGCTCTTCGAGCTTGGCGCGGAAATAATTGCCTACGGTGTGAGCGTTTTCGAGGAGGTTGTCTTCTTCAATGAGTTCGATCGTGGCGCGGGCTGCGACGCTGGTTACCGGATTGCCGCCAAAGGTGGCGATGTTGAGGCCTTGAAAGCCGGCGGCGATTTCTGGCGTCGTGACCGTCAGGCCGACTGGAACGCCGTTGGCCATGCCCTTTGCGCTGGTGATGATGTCCGGAGTCACTTCCCACTGCTCAATGCCGAACCATTTTTTGCCGGTGCGTCCCCAGCCGGTTTGTACTTCGTCGGATATGAAGAGGCCGCCGTATTTTTTGATGATGTTGAAAACAATTTTGAAATATTCCTTGGGCGGGGTGATGAAGCCGCCGACGCCTTGGATCGGTTCGGCGATGAAGGCGGCGGGGCTGCCGCTGGTGCCGGTCTGGATGAGATTTTCGACGTCGCCGGCGCAGGCTACTTCGCATTCGGGATATTTCAGGTGCAGAGGACAGCGGTAGCAATAAGGATTGATGGCGTGTGCGATGCCGACGCTGATGACGGCGGCTTTGCGATAGGGAGCGTGAGCGGTGACGGATTTCATGAGCGAGGAGCCGCCGGAATAAGCGTGGCGCAGAGCTACGATGTCATAGCTACCCGTGGCCATGCGGGCGATGAGGATGGCGGCTTCGTCGGCTTCACTGCCGGAGCTGGTGAAAAAGCTCGACGACAAATTTCCGGGAGTGATTTGCGCGACTTTCTCGGCGAGCGCGACGATCTGCTCGGTCGGATAGAGCGTGGACATGTGCTGGAGCTTGTTGACCTGGGCGTTGATTTTGCTGGTGATGCGCGGGTTGCAATGGCCGACGGAGACGGTGAGGATGCCACCGAAGAAATCGAGGTACTTGCGGCCTTCGACGTCCCAGACATGTTGCATTTCGGCGTGGTCGGCGACGAGGGGCTTTTGGTAGTAGTTGGTCACCGAGGGCCAGATGTATTTTTTGTGCTTGGCGACGGCTTCTTCGCTGCGGGACATCGTAGATGGCGTTGATGGCACGGGCTTTGCGGGTGTGGTCATGGGTGCTTCCTCGGCGTAGGTTTGTTGATGTTCGAGTGTACGACGCGGGGAAACGCGCGGCAAGCGCTGAGCGGCCAGAGGGCGGCATACTGGTTGACGTTTACCGGAAAACAGTATAGCTTAGGACTGTGATCCGTTCCTTTCGTTGCGCGGATACCGAGCGTCTTTTCAGGCGGGAAACGGTGCGCCGATTCAAGGCTATCGAGCGGCAGTCCTTGCGGAAACTAGACATGCTGGATGCCGCCCCAGATATCCGAACACTTGCAACGCTGCCGGGGAACAGACTGGAAGCGTTAAAGGGCGATCGGAATGGGCAGTTCAGCATTCGTATCAACGACCAGTGGCGCATTTGTTTTGTTTGGCTGCAGGGGCACGCTTATGACGTCGAGATCGTGGATTACCACTAGGAGAGTTCGATGGCGAAGAAAATCAAGCCAGTGCATCCCGGGGAGATTCTGCACGAAGAGTTCATGTTGCCTCTGAAATTGAGCATGAACCGGATGGCGATGGATCTGCGAGTTCCCGTGACGCGGATCGCCGACATTGTCCACGAGCGGCGCGGCATTACGGCGGACACGGCGCTTCGCTTCGCGCGCTACTTTCAGAATGCGCCAGTGTTTTGGATGAATCTCCAGATTCGCTACGATCTGGAGGTCGCTGAAGATGAGATTGCCGTCAAGGTCGCGCGCGACGTGCGACCTTTGGAAAATTCAGCCAATTAGCCATCACGCCTTGCCATCGAGTACGCCCTTCAATCCAGCCTCTCGCCACCCACAAAATTCATCACGCCGATAACCGGCGCTATTCGCACCTAACTCTCTGCAATCCTGGCGCATCAAAGGCTGGGAGTTTCGGGCGGTTTGTTGCATACCTTCGCGTAGTGCTGAGGAGACAAGTGATGGCCAAGATGAAAGTGGCAGTGGTTACGAAGGCGGGCGGAGATTTTGAGATTCAGGAGCGGGAGATACCGCAGCCGGGGTTTGGCGAGGTGCGGATAAAGGTACAAGCCTGCGGGGTTTGTCACAGCGACTTTGTGACGAAGGAAGGATGGTGGCCGGGAATCGTGTTTCCGCGCATACCGGGACACGAGGTTGCCGGCGTGGTGGATGAAGTGGGTGCGGGAGTGACGGAATGGAAGAAGGGTGATCGAGTGGGATCGGGCTGGCATGGAGGGCACGACTTTGTATGCGAATCGTGCCGCCGGGGAGACTTTGTTACTTGCAAGAATCAAGCAATCACAGGTATTACGCGCGACGGAGGATATCAGGAGTACATGCTGGCAAGGCATGAAGCGTTGGCCAGGATTCCGGACGATCTGGACGCTGCAGAAGCGGGACCGCTACTTTGCGCGGGCGTGACAACTTTCAATTCGCTGCGGCATAGCGGAGCGACAATGGGCGATCTGGTTGGAGTGCAGGGGATCGGCGGATTGGGGCATCTGGGAATTCAGTTTGCAGCAAAGGCTGGGTATCGAGTGGCGGCCATCGGACGCGGGCCAGAAAATGGTGCATTGGCGAAGAAACTGGGGGCGTCCGTGTACATTGATACGAATGCGGCGGACCCTGCAGAAGAGTTGACAAAGCTGGGAGGCGCGAAGGTGATCCTGGCGACAGCCCCCAATGCGAAAGCGATGGCGGCGTTGATCGGCGGGCTCGCTGCGGGCGGAAAATTGCTGGCGGTGGGCGCCCCGCCTGAGCCGATGGAGGTGTCGGTGGTTTCGTTGCTTATGGCCCGGCGGGATATTCAGGGATGGCCCAGTGGAACGGCGATGGATTCGGAAGATACACTGCGATTTTCGTCGCAGACGGGAGTGAGGGCGATGATTGAAAAATATCCGCTGGAGAAGGCGAACGAGGCGTATGCGCGAATGATGAGCGGGAATGCGCAGTTTCGCGTGGTGCTGACGATGTAGGAGGGAACAGACGCGAGGGAATTCGGACGCAGTTGCACGGAACCCAGATTTCACATTAAATGCGGCAGGCTCTATTGGGAGACGGAAGATGAAGGTACACATCCGAAAAGAGAGACCTGTGGCTTGGGCGGAGCGGAAACTTCAAACGAAGCGCGCTTTGCTATTGCCGTTTGTGGCGTTTGAGTGGATGTGGGAGTGGATTGCGTATGCACTCAGCAACTGGAAGTTTTTGGAAGTGCTGGAGTATCTGGAGACCTTCAGCGTGCTGATCGCGGTGATATTTTATTTTTCGGAGTCGGGCGACCGCGTGAAGCAGCGGCACTACCAGGCATGGCAAGTGGTGAATACTTCGCAAGGAAAAGGCGGCAGCGGCGGCAGGATTGACGCTTTGCAGGAATTGAACGCGGATCGCGTTCCACTGGTTGGCGTGGATGTGTCGGGAGCGTTTCTCCAGGGAGTGCGGCTGGAAAAAGCGCGGCTGTTGCGGGCGAATTTCTCGGCGGCAGATGTGCGCGATAGCAAATTTCCGTCGGCGGACCTCTCGAATGCGAACTTGCGCTCGGCCAATCTCCGGAGAAGCAATCTCGAACAGGTCTCGTTCCAGAGCGCGAGTCTGGACGAGAGCGATCTTACCGGCGCCGACCTGGCTGGGGCGGACCTTACAGACGCAAGTCTTGCGGATGCGGATCTGACAAATGCTGATTTACGCGACATTCGTTGGGAGCATATCGCGAATCTGAAGAACGCAAATATTTTCGCCGTGAAGAATGCGCCGCGCGGATTTGTGGAGTGGGCTTTGAAGCACGGCGCACTGCTACAGGACACGGGAACGAAAGAACCGGATTAACCGCGATGGAGATCCGAACAACCACTACTCGCGAGGGTGACGCGATTTGGAAAGTCCTCGAACCAGTCATTCGCGGCGGAGATACGTACACTTTGCCGGCGGACATGAAGCGTGAGGATGCGCTTGCGTATTGGAGTTCGCCCGGCCACGAAGTTTTCGTGGCGGAAGAAAACGGGGAAATTTTAGGGACGTATTATTTGCGCGCCAACCAGAAGGGCGGAGGAGCGCACGTGGCAAATTGCGGGTACATGACGGCTCCGTGGGCGAGCGGACGCGGAATTGCGCGGGCCATGTGCCAACATTCGCTGGAGCACGCCAAGGCGCGGGGCTTTCGCGCGATGCAATTTAATTTTGTGGTGAGCAGCAACGAGCGCGCGGTGCGATTGTGGCAGAGCATGGGGTTTGAAATTGTGGGACGGCTTCCAGGAGCATTTGTGCATCCCGCGCTGGGCGCGGTGGATGCGTTGGTGATGTACCGGCATTTGTAGGTCGCGGCTGCGGAGCGAGGTTCGAGCCCTCTGCGAGCAGGAGTCTTTGCTTCGGCGGAAGGCCTCGCATGCGTATAATGTCGCGCTATGGTTTCGAACCCTTCCCTCTTTGGCCGAACATTTAGGATGGTTGCACGCGTATTTCCGCGCTGCGGAATGATTTCGCAGGCGATCGCCTTCAATTTGTTTCTGGCGTTTTTCCCGGCATTGCTGATCATGGTGGGATTCGCAACCAGCCGGATCGGCGGGCGAACGAGCCTGCTCGACTTGATCACGGATCTCACGGCATTTCTGCCGCCGGGAAGCCAAAGTATTGTTTCGGAGTTTTTGGTGAAGCGCGGGCCGGAAGCGTGGAAACTTGCGCTGGTTGGATGGGGAGGGACGCTGCTGGCGGGTTCGCAGGTGATGCGGCTGTTGATGGAAGGCATTCATAGAATTTACGGAGACCAGGAGCAGCCGGGATTCTGGCACCGGCAGATTCGGGGGTTGGTACTGTTGTTGGTGACGATTGCACCTCTGCTAGCTGCGGCAATCCTGGGAGTTCTTGGACGGCCCATTCGGCGCTGGCTCTCCGAGGAATTGGGTCCGCAGCATGTCATGCAGGGATGGTGGACAATTTTCTTTCCAGCAGTTGCGATTGTGCTGGCGATGGTGGCCCTGACGGTCATTTACAGGGTGGCGCGTCCGGGAGCGGAACGAATGAAGAACGTGCTGCCGGGGGCTATGGTGGCAACTTCGCTCTGGTGGCTGACGAATGTGCTGTTTGGGTTTTATGTGCGCCGCGTGCCGTACAGCATTGTGTATGGAGGGCTGGCGGCGGTCATCGGTCTGATGGTGTGGATGCAACTGTCCGCAGTGATTGTTTTCCTGGGGGCGGCATGGAATGCGGAATTGGCAGAAAATCGGCGACGCCTACGGCCTTAGATGAGCGAGAAGGTTGCCCACGACGGCAAACCACTGTGAGTGAACAACGTGGCTGAACAATTGGTTCGCGTGGAATGCTACTCCGGCCATAAAGCGGAGGAGCGGCCGGTGCGAATCCTGTTCGAAAGACATACGTTGGAGATTGCAGAGGTGGAGGACCGCTGGTATTCGCCGGGTGCGACTTACTTTCGCGTGCTGGCGGAGAGCGGCGACCGGTATGTTCTACGGCATGACGAAGGGCAAGATGTCTGGAGCCTGACGGCGTTTCGCCGAGCGTCAAAGATGGCGGCTGGCAAACGCGTTGACACAAAAATTAACCAGAGCGTATAGTCATTCCGCGAGCTTGGTCCCAAGGTTCCCCCGTAGTGCTGGCTTCCCCAAGGGCCGGCGGTGCCTGCGGATGCGGATCAGAGAAGGAAGAGGATGTCCTACCTACCGCAGTTTCCGTTCGCAAGGCGCTGGAAGTGTGTCTTGTTGATGTCGGTGCTGACGGGTGTGGGTACTACTGCGCGAGCGCAAACGCCGCCTCCTCCCGACCCTCCCTCCGCTACCGTGACAGTGCAGCCGCCTGCCGAACCTGCGAAGCCACAAACGCCAGCTTCCAACGAGAATGCGGAAGTATCGAGCCGCGATACGGCTCCGACGTTCAAGGTCCGGGTGAATCTCGTGCTAGTGCGGGTGGTGGTGCGCGACCAGCAAGGCCACGTGGTGTCAGACCTGAAAAAGGAAGATTTTCTGCTCACAGACAATCGCAAGCCACAGATCATCTCGACGTTTGGGGTGGAGACTCCCGAATCGCGGGTGGTTGCGACCACGACAAGCGCTGACCCGGATGCCGCACCCGACCCCGCTGTGGCGAAGACGATAGCGGCGGGGTTGCCGCAGCGCTTTGTCTCCGTGGTGTTCGATGATCAGCATCTCAGCATGCAGGATGCGATGTTCGTGCGGAACGCGGCAGGCAAGTTTTTGGATGCGCTGGCGCCTTCCGATCGAGTGGGAATCTACTCGACTTCCGGGGAATTCGCGCTGGAATTTACCGACGACCACGCGCTTTTGCGCAAGGCGCTATTGAGCATAATTCCGCATTCGCCCACTGCCGGAATCCACGACTGTCCGGATATCAGCTACTACCAGGCGGACTTGATCCAGAACAAGAACGATCCACAGGCGCTGTCAGTAGCAACGGAAGACGCTGTGCAATGCGCATTCGGTGGAGACGAAACGCAGAGAGTTGCAGCGCAGGGCATGGCGCAATCGACATCGGGAATGGTGCTGGGACGAGAGGATTCGTCGACGCAATATACTTACAGTCATATGCAGGACGTGATTCGCCGGCTGGCGACGATGCCGGGGCAGAGGATTTTGGTGTTCGTCTCGCCGGGATTTATTCCCGCCACGCTGGAGCTAAACACAAGCGAACTGGTGGATCGGGCGACGAAGGCGAATATCGTGATTAATACAATCGATGCGCGCGGGTTGTACACGCCCGACATGGGGGATATCGGCGACGCTTACAGAGAGCCAGCTCAAATTACGGGGTATAAGGCCTCCTACCGACTGGCCGCGCAATCGGCGCAGCAGGACGTGTTATCGCAGCTTGCGGATGGAACGGGCGGGACCTTTTTTCACAACCGGAACGATGTGGATGAGGGGTTGCGCGAGGCTGGAGCCGCTCCGTCCCTAACGTATTTGCTGGGGTTTTCGCCGCAAAACATGAAGCTTGACGGGAGCCTGCACACGATCAAAGTGTCGTTCGTGCACAAGAACAACTACAAAATTCAGGCGCGGCACGGATATTTCGCGCCGCGGCACGTGGTCGATCCAGTTGAAGCGGCAAAGCAAGAGATTCAGGAAGCGCTGTTCTCGCAGGATGAAATTCGCGATTTGCCAGTGGATTTGCACATGCAATTCTTCAAGACGGACAATTACCAGGCGAAATTGGCGGTGCTCACGCATGTCGATATCAAAAGCGTACACTTCCGGAAGGCTGACGGGCGCACGCGGGACGACTTGACGGTGGCGACGGCGATCTTCGATGAGAACGGGAATTACGTGACAGGCGGAGAGAAGATTGTGGAAATGAAGCTTCTGGACCCGACGTATGACCGGCTGATCAAGTCGGGCCTCAATTTGAAATCAAGTTTCGACGTGAAACCGGGAACATATATGGTGAGACAGGTTGTGCGTGACTCGGAAGGATCGCAGCTAGCGGCGCGCAATGGCGCCGTAGTCATACCGAATTGATGGGGGAACAAATGAACACAAAAAAGAATCGCACGCGGATTACTTGGGGCTGGCTTGCCGGATTAACGGCGGCCACATCGTGTTTGTTTTTGGGGCAGCTTGCGGGTCAGACCCCGCAAGCGCCGGCGCCGGCCGCGCCCCCAACGGGGGCCGTCGCGCAGGGCGGACCAGCGATTAAGACGGAGTCGCGCCTCGTGCTGATCGATGCCGTGGTGACCGACAAGAAAGGAGGCTACGTCCACGACCTAACGCAGAACGATTTCAAGGTGTACGAAGACAACAAGGAACAGACCGTGGCGAGTTTTTCGTTTGGCGCGGACACGGCCATTCAGGCCCAGGGTCAGAAGAAGTATCTCATTCTGTTTTTCGATAACTCGACGATGGCCATGCCGGATCAGATTCAGGCGAGAGACGCCGCGAAGAAGTTCATCGATGCCAACGCCGGGCCTGACCGGTTGATGGCGGTGGTGGAGTTTGGCGGAACGCTGCAGATCGTACAAAATTTCACGGCGAACGCGGACCGTTTGCGCGCCGCGGTTTCTGGAGCGAAGGGCTCCTCAGTGGATCCAAATGCACAGGCTCCCGTGGAAGTTGCTTCGGCGGGTCTTTCGCCATCGTCCAGTCCATATGGTGGATCGTCGGGGACGTCCTCGCCATTTTCCGGGATGAGCAATGCTGAAGCGGATTTTGGAGCGCGGAGCATGTTGCTGTCGGTGCGCAGCCTGGCGAAGAATCTGCGGGGAGTTCCCGGACGAAAGATGGTGGTGCTCTTTTCGTCGGGCTTTCCTTTGACGGGCGAGAGCGAGAGCGAGTTGACGGCAACGATTGACGCTTGCAACAAAGCGAACGTGGCGATCTATTCGCTCGATGTGCGCGGATTGATAGCCACGCCTCCTGGCCCTGGCGGACAAGCGCAGGTACAACCCCAAAGCGAAGAGAAGCGCGCGGTAGCAGAGCGGTCACATACGAAAAATGTTTACGGAGGAGCGCGGGTGGTGATGGCTTCTTATTCCGTGGGGCTACTTGAGCCGCAAAAACCCGGCGGTGGAGGTGGCACGGGCGGCGGCGGCGCGGGAGGTGGCGGAGGCGGGCGCCCAGGCGGCGGTGGTGGAACAGGGGGCACCGGAGGAACTGGCGGCACAGGTGGAACGGGAGGCACCGGGGGTAAAGGCGGCACAGGCGGTACTGGAGGCACAGGAGGAACCGGAGGCAAGGGCGGCACAACCGGAGGTACCGGAGGAACCACTGGACGCTCTGGCGGAGCAACAAATGCAAACAATCCAAATTCGGTTTATACGCAACCGAGAACTATCGTTCCACAATTTCCACCTTCCGCGTCGACAAATCAGCAGATTCTAGCGGCTCTATCCGAGGGAACCGGCGGGTTCACGATCTTCAACACAAACGATTTGCTGGGAGGGCTTGAGAAGATCGGGCGCGAGCAAAACGAGTTTTATGTTTTGGGCTACGTGCCACAGGCTTCGGCGGAAGGCAGTTGCCACATTCTGAAAGTGAAGATGAACCGCGGCGGGCTAAACGTGAGGTCGCGCAGCGGCTATTGCAACACAAAGTCGTCCAATGTGCTGGAAGGCACGCCGGTGGAGAAGCAACTGGAAGCACGGGCGACAGGTACGCAGGGCGGAACGATGAAGGGCGCGTTCGAAGCGCCGTATTTTTACACGGCGCCAAATGTGGCGCGAGTCAATCTGGCAATGGAGATCCCTTCGAATACCGTGCAGTTCAACAAGGACAAGGGAAAATATCACGCCAGCCTGAATGTGCTGGGGATTGCGTATAAACCGGATGGAAGCATTGGAGCGAAGTTCAGCGACACGGTGAATCTCGATTTGGAAAAAGACGAGATGAAGGACTTCACGAAGCAACCGTATTTCTATCAGAACCAGTTCGATGCCGGTTCGGGTACGTACAAGCTGACCGTTGTGGTGAGCTCGGGCGGCGATGCTTTCGGGAAATACGAATCGCCGCTACAGATCGATGCTTATGATGGCAAACAGTTCAGCCTGGGCGGAGTGGTGCTCACGAACTCGATGCAGAAGCTCACGGATATTCCGACGGGCCTCGATTCCGCGTTGCTCGAGGACCGCACGCCGCTGGTGGTAAAGGGATTGCAAATCAATCCATCGGCAAGTAATCGGTTCAAGAAGGCGGATAGCGTGGCGCTGTATACAGAGGTGTACGCGCCGGCCTTGACATCGGCGACGCCTCCGCAGGTGATGGCGGGATATGCCGTAGTAGACCGAACCAGCGGGAATGTCATATTCAAGACCCCGGCGGTGCGTTTGGATGACTTCATTCAAAAGGGAAGTCCGATGGTGCCAGTGGCATTGACCATCAAAGTGAAGGATTTGGCTCCCGGGAGCTATCGGCTGGTGGTGATGGCCGTGGACAGCGCGGGGCACCATGCCAACAATCGCACCGTCGATTTCGACGTGACGGACTAGCAACTGAGTGAAATCGCGGCGGCGTGTTGCTGCAGTTGGTCAGGTTGCGGGTTGGCGCGAGGCGCTGCCGGACTCCGCGAAGAGGCTGCGCAGTACGAACCAGCAATTCGCGGGACGCTCAGAGAGACGGCGCATGAAATAGGGGCACCAGTCGGTGCCGAACGGGACGTAGACCTGCAGCGTGTCACCAGCGGCGCGCACTTGCGCTTGCAGGTCACGCCGGATTCCATAGATCATCTGAAATTCGTAGCGGGATTTGTCCAGTTTGAGCCTGGCGGCTTCGGCTTGGGCGTGAGCGACCATGTTCCAGTCGTGCGAAGCGATAGCGGGTAGGAAAGTGCCCTGGGCGGCGCCTTCGAGGAGTTGGGTCGTTAATTTCTGGTAGTTGGCGTCGACTTCACTTTTTTTCTGGAAGGCGATTTTTGCGGATTCGCGATACGCGCCTTTGACCAGGCGAATTTTCGGCTTGATGGGCGCGAGCCTTTCGAGGTCTTTTTCCGTGCGGAAAAGATAGGCTTGCACGGCCAGACCGCAATTTCCCAGTTCGCGTTGCACGCTCTCAAAAATATCCAGTGTGACGTCCGTATACACGCTGCCTTCCATGTCCATCTCGATGGTGCGGCCGAGGGCGGCGGCGCGTGCGGCGATTTCATGGGCCATCGCACGGCAGAGCTCTTTGTCGATGTCGAGACCGAGTTGGGTGAGCTTGATGGAGATGTTGCCGTTGAGATTTTTGGCGTGGAGTTCTTCGACCATTTGGATGTAGCTGGCGCGGACTTCGCGTGCGGCGGCTTCGCTGGTGACGTTCTCGCCGAGATGGTTCAGGCTGACGTTGCGGCCCTGGGAGCAAAGTTCCTGGCTGGCTGTGAGGGCTTCGGCGAGGGATTCGCCGGCGACGAAACGGCGGGCGAAGCCGTTTTTCATACCGTGGCGCGCGATGCGATCGGTGACGCCGCGTTTTGTGGACAGCCAGAAGATGAAATTGCGAATCAGCACGGACCCTCCCCGGGAGAAGCAGCCAGAGGATACGGGCAGAGGTGCCGGGCGTCAATACCGCTGGTGACGGGGCAAACGAGGTCTAGCTCCAGGCGGCTGAAACAGTTAGGAACAGGCCTGTACTAGAGGGCAAAGTAGGGTTTCGACACTGGCCTTTGCGGGGTGCAACTTCCTGGGAAGGGTGGGGTTATTCTAGGAAGCGACAAGTGTTTGCGGACCATTCCGCCCGGCAGGAGAGTGTCATGAGCGCGAAGCAAGGCCTTGCCTCACAGTCGGCTCCGATATTGGCGACACCCAGGTCTTTTCTGGCGGCCATTCTTTCTTTGGCGTGCGTGTTTTCAGTGGGCATCGATGTGCCCTCACTGGCGGCAAAGCCAGCTGCTGCGAAAGACAAGAAACCGAAGCAAGATCCCGCCCTAAAAAACCTACCCATAACGGAATTGAACGCGGATGAGGCGATTCTCCACGCGCTCAATCGTTTGGCGTATGGCCCGCGGCCTGGTGACGTGGAGCGCGTGCGGCAAATGGGGCTGTCGAAGTGGATTGACCAGCAACTGAATCCTAATTCGATCGACGACAAGGCACTGGATGCGCGGTTGGAGAATTATCCGACGTTGAAGATGTCCTCCGCGAACCTGATTGCAGAGTATCCACAGCCGAAGCAAGCGGGAAAGCAAGCTGCGAAACGGGCGCAAGCGCAAGTCGAACAGGAGCAGCAGAGGCGTTCGGACGTTGCGGCGGCTGTTATCTCGAAAGACATGATGCCGACGCCGGCGCCCACGGAAACCTCGGCTACGGATACGAGTCAGCCTCCCGCGGCGGGGCAACCTGAGGGCGGAGATGCCAATGCTCCTGCGCCGATGAAGGACACTCCGGTGCAAGAGAATCCGCGTGGCCAAGGAAAAGGGAAGCGGGACGCACTGGGCAGCGATCCGAACAATGTGCCGCGAGCCATCGGCGAGGACAGTAAGCGTCCGCAGCGCGTGGTTGCGGAATTGGCGATGGCGAAGGTGACGCGGTCGATTTATAGCGAACGGCAGCTTCAGCAGGTGATGGATGATTTCTGGTTCAATCATTTAAACGTGTTTGCGGGGAAGGGCGAGGATCGCTATTACCTGACCGCTTACGAACGGGACGTCATTCAGCCGCATGCGCTGGGGAAATTCAAGGACCTTTTGACGGCATCGGCGAAGAGCCCTGCGATGCTGTTTTATCTGGATAATTATTTGAGCGCCGATCCGCGCGCGGCGCAGAGGCTGGCAGCCGAGCGGGCGATGAGGCAACAGGCGCGGTATGGCGGCTACGGTCGGCCGATGCCACCTCCTGGACAACAGAAAAAGCAAAACGAACGCGGGTTGAATGAAAACTACGGCCGCGAATTGATGGAGCTGCATACGCTGGGCGTCGATGGCGGCTACACGCAAAAAGATGTGACCGAAGTGGCGCGGGCTTTCACTGGGTGGACGATTGAGAAGCCGCGGGAGCATCCGGAATTCAAGTTTGACGAGCGTTTGCACGATCCAGATCCGAAGTATGTGCTGGGGAAAAAGATTCATGCCGGCGGAATGAAGGACGGCGAGGAAGTGATCGAACTGCTGGTGCGTGATCCGAGCACGGCGCGTTTTATTTCGACGAAGCTAGCGCGGCGATTCGTTTCGGATACGCCGCCGCCGGCGCTGGTGGATCGCATGGCGAAGTCGTTCAAGGAAAGCGATGGCGACATTAAAGTTGTGATGCACACGATGATTTATTCGCCGGAGTTCTGGTCGCGGGAAACGTATCGCGCGAAGATTAAAACGCCGTTCGAGCTGGTGGTATCGGCGACGCGCGCGTTGGGAACGGATGTGGATATGCCGCAGCCGCTGGTTGGCTGGGTGGGACGGATTGGTGAGCCGATTTATCAGTGCCAGCCGCCGACCGGTTATGCGGATAAGGCGGATGCTTGGGTAAACACGGGCGCGCTGCTTAACCGTTTGAATTTTTCGCTGGCGCTGGCGGGGAATAAGATGCGTGGTTCGCGGACGGATGTTGCCGCGCTGCTTGGCGTGGATGCGTCTGGGGATGCGAAGGCGGCGTTGGAGCGGGCTGTGCAAGTTTTTCTGGGTGGGCAGGTTGGGCCGACGACGGTGGAGACGCTGGAGAAGCAGCTGGATAGTCCGCAAGTGGTGCAGGCGAAATTGGACGATCCTGTGAAGCAGGTGGATTTGGGAGTTGTGGCGGGATTGGTTTTGGGAGCGCCGGAGTTTCAGAGGAGATAGGGGCAAGTCGACAGTCGACAGTAGAAAGTCGAAAGTGTAAGAGAAGAAACGCGAGCGGTCGAGAGGTTCACATGAGTCATGAATGTTGCGAAGGCGTTCGAGGATTAAAGTTTTCGCGGCGGTATTTTTTGAAGCAAGGCGGCGTAGCTATGGTTGGGTTGAGCGCGATGCCGGCGTTTTTGCAGCGGGCGGTGGCGGCGACGCCGACGTCGGGCAATAAGCAGCTTGTCGTGCTGTTTCAGCGCGGAGCAGCGGACGGCTTGAACATTGTGGTTCCATTTGGTGAGCCGAATTATTACCGTTTGCGGCCGAGCATTGCGATTCCGCAGCCTCGACGCGGCGGAACCGATGCGGCCGTAGATCTGGACGGATTTTTTGGGTTGCATCCGAGCCTTGCGCCGCTCGAGCCTTTGTTTCACAAGAATCAATTGGCTATCGTGCACGCGGCGGGATCGCCAGACCCGACGCGGTCGCACTTCGATGCGCAGGATTTTATGGAGTCGGGAACGCCTGGATTGAAGGCGACGGATGACGGCTGGCTAAATCGGGCTTTGGAGATTGTGCCGGAGGAGAATGCTTCGCCGTTCCGCGCTGTGGCGATGGGGCCGAATTTGCCCCGTATGCTTCGCGGAAGCGCTCCGGCGATCGCGCTGCCGGATTTGAAGCAATTTAAGGTGATGGCGCAATCGCCCGGGTCGGGGCAAATGGTGGAAGGCGGATTTGAGGCGATGTATTCGCAGACCGTGGACCACGCGCTGCATGGCACGGGCGCAGAAACTTTTGAGGCTATCGATCTTTTGCGCAAAGCCGATCCCTCGAAATATCAGCCGGAGAACGGCGCGCAATATCCCACGAACAAATTGGGTCAGAGTTTGCAGCAAATCGGGCAGCTGCTTAAAGCGAATATCGGCGTGGAAGTTTTGTTTGTGGATTGCGGCGGCTGGGATAACCACGTGAATGAAGGCGGCGTGCAGGGACAGCTTTCGAATTTGTTAAGAGATTTGGGGCAGGGGTTGGCGGCGTTTCATCAGGATATGGGCGACCGCATGCAGGATATTGTTTTTGTGACGATGAGCGAATTTGGGCGCACCGCGAAAGAAAATGGTAACCGCGGGACGGACCATGGGCATGCGAACTGCATGTTTGTGATGGGCGGGGACGTGAAGGGCGGACGCGTTTATGGCAAGTGGCCGGGGTTGGATGACCACCAGCTGAATGACGGGCGCGATTTGGCGCTTACGACGGATTTCCGCAGCGTGATTGGGGAAATTTTGGTGCGGCACATTGGAGTGAAGGATTTGGCGCCGGTGTTTCCTGGTTTCGACAACAAGCCGCAAAAGTTCGCGGGATTAATCCGCGCTTAGGCTTCTTCAATAGTGCGCAGCATGCTGCGCCACTACAAACTCAGTGTGCCTAGTTTAATTCGCGAATCCAGATATTGCGGTAGCGGACCGGGTGATTGTGATCCTGGAGCGCGAGCGGCAGTTTGTCCGGGCCTGCTTCGTACGGTGGACGGACGTGGTGGCCGGTTGGTCCGGTGGGCTCGACGTTGTCCTGCGTGAGAACGCCATTCTGAAAAACAGTGACGTGCGCGGGCCGAGTCAGTTTTCCGGATGCATCGAAGCGCGGGCCGTGCCAGATGATGTCGTAAGCCTGCCATTGGCCGGGTGCGCGCGCAGCATTTACGAGCGGTGGATATTGGCCGTACACGGCTGACACCTGCCCGTCCGCGTACGTTTTGCTGTTGTAGGAATCGAGCACCTGGATTTCGTAGAGCCCCATCAGGAAGACGCCGCTGTTGCCGCGATCCTGATCTTCACCTTTCGGCGGGTCTGGTTCTCGGAACTCGACATGGAGTTGGCAGTCGCCAAACGATTCCTTGGTACGGATGTCGCCTGATTTCGCAGCGACCTCGAAGTAGCCGTTCTCAACTTTCCATTTGGCGGGACTTCCGTCTTTTTTCGCGACCCACTGCGACAAATCTTTGCCGTCGAAGAGTACGGTGGCGTCAGAAGGCGGCTTGCCCGGCGCATCCTGCGTGCTGGCGGTGCCGGGTGTAACCACAGGCGGATTCGGACGGTTACGGTCGTGGATTTCCCACTTGGGATCAACTTGAGCCAGCAAGAGGCTCGGGCTTACGGCGACTGCGGCGGCTAGAAAAACGACATGGCTTATTTTCATGATTCGGACCTCGGCTCCTATGCGCGAGGATTCTAACGCTGAATCGCTGGTAAATGCACCTGCTCTAAATAGAAAGGGCAGCTACTGGCTGCTCTTTTTTGTTTTACTTCTCGATGGGACGGCAACGGCAAGAGGACAGACAGGAGTGTCTGTCCTACTAGGCGGCGGAGCCGCGTATGCGCATGCCGTAGAAGGAGCGGTAGACGAAGATGAAGGAGACTACGAAAAAGGCGGCTGCCAGGATGTGCGTCAGGTTGCTTCCCTGGCTGGCGGTGAGTTGGACGGCTAGCTCGACGGCTAGCAGGCCGAAGAGCGTGGTGAACTTGATCACCGGATTCAGGGCCACCGAAGAAGTGTCCTTGAAAGGGTCGCCGACTGTGTCGCCGATGACAGTGGCGTCGTGGAGCGGCGTGCCTTTTTGTTTGAGTTCGACTTCGACGATTTTCTTGGCGTTGTCCCAGGCGCCGCCGGCGTTGGCCATGAAGATGGCTTGATAGAGACCGAAGATGGCGATTGAGAAAAGGTAGCCGATGAAAAAGAAAGGCTCGACGAAGGCGAAGGAGAGCGTGGCGAAGAAGACGGCGATGAAGATGTTGAGCATGCCCTTCTGCGCGTACTTGGTGCAGATTTCGACGACTTTTTTGCTGTCTTCAACGCTGGCCGCGGCGGCGCCGTCCAGCTTGATATTGGCTTTGATGAATTCGACGGCGCGGTAGGCGCCGGTGGTTACGGCTTGCGTGCTTGCGCCGGTGAACCAATAAATCATCGCGCCGCCGGTGATTAGTCCGAGAACGAAAGGCGCGTGCAGGAGTGAAAGATTGTTTACGTTTTCGGTGAGGCCGTGGGTGAGGGCCATGATGATCGAAAAGATCATGGTGGTGGCGCCGACGACAGCCGTGCCGATGAGCACAGGCTTCGCTGTGGCTTTGAAGGTGTTGCCCGCGCCGTCGTTGGCTTCGAGCATTTCCTTGGCGCGCTCGAAATTTACGTCGATGTTGTAGTCCTTCTTTAGTTCTTGCTTGATGTTGGGAACTTGCTCGATTAGTGAGAGTTCGTAAACGGATTGCGCGTTGTCGGTGACCGGTCCGTAGGAGTCTACGGCGATGGTGACAGGGCCCATGCCGAGGAAGCCAAACGCTACAAGGCCGAATGCAAAGACGGCTGGGGCGAGCATCAGGAGACCGAGGTTGAGGGTGCTGATGAGGTAGCCCATGGACATGAGGACGACCATCGCGAGTCCAATGTAGTAGGCGGAGAAGTTGCCGGCGACGAAGCCGGAGAGAATGCCCAGCGATGCGCCACCTTCTTCTGCTGAAGAGACGACCTCCCGCACGTGACGCGACTCTGTTGAAGTGAACGCCTTGACCAGTTCTGGAATGACGGCGCCTGCCAGCGTGCCGCAGGAGATGATTGTCGCCAGCTTCCACCATTGAGAAGCGTCGGTGCCAAGTGTGGGAATAATCAGATACGAGATTACGTAGGTGAGCGCAATCGAAACGACGGAGGTAATCCACACAAGGGAAGTCAAAGGCGCTTCGTAATTCATCTCGTTCACGTTGCCGTATTTCGCTTTGGCGATGAAACCGTTGATGAAATAGGCTCCGGCGCTGGAGACCAGCATCATGATGCGCATCACGAAGATCCAAACGAGCAGTTGGACCTGGACTTTCGGATCTTTCACGGCGAGAAGGATGAAGGTGATCAGCGCGACGCCAGTGACGCCGTAGGTTTCAAAGCCGTCTGCGCTCGGGCCGACCGAGTCGCCCGCGTTGTCGCCGGTGCAATCCGCGATGACGCCGGGATTGCGCGCGTCGTCTTCCTTAATTTTGAAGACGATTTTCATCAAGTCGGAGCCGATGTCGGCGATTTTGGTGAAGATACCGCCCGCGATGCGCAACACAGCCGCGCCAAGCGATTCGCCGATAGCGAAACCGATGAAGCAGGGCCCCGCGTAATCGCCGGGGATAAACAGCAGAATGAAGAGCATCATCAGCAGCTCGACGCTGATGAGCATCATGCCAATGCTCATGCCGGCTTCGAGCGGCGTGTGATAGATGGGATAGGGCTTGCCACGAAGGGCAGCAAAAGCGGTGCGCGAGTTGGCGAAGGTATTCACGCGAATACCGAACCAGGCTACCCCGTAGCTTCCCGCCATGCCGACAACGCTGAAGATGAGAATGATTGGCAGCGTTACCGCGGTCGGATGCACGGGAGCAAGAACGCCGAAATAGAGAACGATAACGACGGCGATGAATAGCCACAGAAAGACGAGAAATTTGCCCTGGGTGAAAAGGTAAGTCTTGCAGGTCTCGTAGATGAGCTCGGAGATGTCGCGCATGGACTTGTGGACGGCCATGCCTTTGAGGCGGCTGTAAATGGCCAATCCGAAGATGAGGCCGAAGACGCAAAAGACGATGCCGAACAGAAGCAGCTTGTGACCGTCGATCCCCAGAAAGGTGACTTGCGAAAGATCGGGCACCTTCAAGGCGGCTTCACCGCCCGCTTCTTGAGCTGCGGCGGCCGCGCCTGTGACCAGCGTCAGAAATGCGGCTGCGGCACTACTTTTTGCGAATCTACTTCCCAGGGACCAGGCACTCGCAAGCCAGGTACGCATTAAAAATCCTCCATGAAGAAAAATCGGATTCAGGGTCGACCGCCGCCCTGCACACTCGTTTCCGGCACACCATTTCGTCCGACCGCTGCATATTTAGCGCCGGGGGATGGCCTTGCCGGAGTTCAAAAGGCTCCCACCTCAAGACGGGACAGGAACTAGGCTATTGTGCTACCCCAGTAGGACCGGAGTTGCCAGCGCGCGCACCCAACCTATCTGCCGCCGAAATTCTATGCGGGGCAGCCCCTGTTGGGCCCAAGCACGGGCGTACACAAAACGTTGATTTATAACATTTAGCGGAGCGGCGGGTCAAACGGCGCGGGGGCGCTCACGATGAGGTGCATCGACCGGGGGAGCGGCTGCAATGGGGCCAGTTTTGGACGTTTATAGGACGGTATCGCGCCGAATATGCGGACGAAAAACAATTGCAAAGCGATGGTAACATGCCTTCATTGCCAGAGCAGGAAGCAACCCGAATTAGACGGGAGCCCATGAACAGAGATTTTTCGCAGGCGGCGGCGATTGGTGTAGCTGCCATCAGGCCAGTTGCACACAATGGAAAGCGCCTTGAAACCGGGTCGGGCTGCCACGGGTTGTTCCGGCTGCAGCACATTCGCGCGCAGAACCTCCACGATCAAGCCGCGGGACCCGCGTGAGACATCATTTCTTTATTACGGGCACGGATGCAGGCGTTGGGAAGACGACGCTCTCGGCGCTGCTGTGCGCGGCGCTGGACGCGGTTTACTGGAAGCCAATCCAGACGGGGACACTGGAAGGCTCCGACCGCGTAACGGTAATGCGGCTCGCGGGCATTGGGACAGACCGCACGCTAGACGAGGTATACAAGTTCGTGCCGCCGGTTTCGCCGGATCTGGCCGCGCGCTGGGCGGGCGTGGAAATCGATCTCGGCCGAATCAACATGCCGACCAGCTTGCTGAATGATTGGCTGGTGGTCGAAGGATTGGGCGGCGTGTTGGTTCCCATCAATCAGAAGCAGTTCATGCTGGATATGATGGTCAAGTTCAAGCTGCCCGTGATTCTTGCTGCACGCAGCGGCGCTGGGACGATCAATCACACATTGCTTACGCTGGCAGCATTGCACGCGGCGGAATTGCCGGTGCACGGCGTGGTCTTGATTGGCGATCAGAACCGCGAGAATCGCGAGACCATAGAAAAGTTCGGGCACGTCCGAGTCATCGGTGAGATACCGCGCCTTCCCAATCTTCACAGGACCGCCCTGATGCAGATCTTCATGAACCACTTCGACCGCGCCGCGTTCTCGCAATAGTTGCGCGCGATGGCCCTGCTGTTGCTCTAGAACAATCGAACTGTCTGCTAGACTGACTGTCCGAATCTCAGTTGGAAGGATTTTCTTGCATGTCTGGCAGGGCAAGGTTGCAATTCTGCGACAAGGAAACGACTGAAGGCGGGAGTAGCGGGTGGCGTTGAATCTAAGCGGTTGGAAGCAGAAGATTATTGCTTTCGCAAGCGGACTGGGGGCGCCCGGATTGTTCCTTATTTCATTCCTGGATTCGTCGGTGCTTTCGTTTCCCATTATCAACGACCTCCTTCTCATTCAACTTTCCATGCAGCGGCCGGAACGAATGCCGCTTTATGCGTTGATGGCAGCGACGGGTTCGGTGTTGGGATGCGTGTTGCTTTACTTTCTGGCGCGGATGGGCGGAGAAGCTTATTTTCACCGGAAAGCAGGCGCGCGCGCTTTTGCGATACGCCATTGGGTTGAGCGTAACGGATTTGGCGGAATGTTGATCGCGGCGCTTCTGCCTCCGCCGACGCCGTTCAAGGTATTTGTGTTTGCCGCGGGCGTCTTCGAGGCGCCGCTGCTTGGATTTACTTCTGCGATCACGCTGGCCCGTCTATTTCGCTACTTTGGCGTAGGCTATCTCGCCGTTCGCTATGGCGCGGACGCCATGCCTTATCTTGTCGCTCACAAGTTGCAAGTGACGGTGCTTGTGATTGCGCTTGTAGTGGTCAGTTACGGACTTTCGCGCTGGATATTGCGGCATAAGCCGCATCATGATTTGCAAAAATAGTGCGAGAAGAAATCAACGGCGCAGATCGCGCGCCCAAACCAACTCTTGAGATATGACTTTGTTACTTGAATCGAGCTCGATGACGGCGGCGATTTCATGCTGCGTCTCGCCTGCGGCGGCGTAACGCAAGTCGCGTAAAACGACGATGTAGCCGGCTTCGGTTTTTTCCAAGCTGGCCCTCGGAATCTGCGCCGTCGCAAGAAATCGCCTGGCCACGATTGAGACTCTGGCCGCATCGAGAGCGGGCGATGGATCGGGCTTGAATTGCCTGACGCTGGAGCCGGCGTCGAAATTGTCGGCAGAAGCAGCGTCCACGTCGATCTCGTTCAGCGCGCTTTCGGTTTCCACGATTCCGTGCCAGGTGAGGAGCGAGAGAGTTTCGGGGAATGCGCTCACGCGACGCGGAGTTTCTCCGTGAAACGTCCGCGATCCCATCAAGGCCAGCACATTCGAGTGCAGCGTTACGCGCGCGCCGGCGTACAGGAGCACCAAAGTGAGGCCGATGATGGCGCCGGTTTGTCCGCGCGGTTTTTTCGATTTGGCGCCGATCTCAGAGCTGACAAGGCGCAATAGTTCGGGCAGCGCGATGCATGCAATCAGGATGGTAAGTATCCACGGATCGATTCCGGGGAGCCAGTCTGCCGCAAAACGGCGTGAACTGAATGGCCAGAACAGCGCGACGCCCTCGGATTGGCAGGCGTCCATCGCAATGTGGAGCAAAGCGGCGCAGAGCGGCAGCAGGAACGCGCCCAAGATCAGTACCCGCAGGGCATGCACGTCAAAGGGGAGCGCATTCTCCTTCGGCGCTACTGTCGCAATGCCTTTTCCTCCCGTGAGAACTCTTGCGAAGAAAATCGCGGGAAAGACTGCTGAAATAAGAACGGCTGCGAGGATCGAGTGGGTATAGGTTCCGTGCCAGGCAAGATAAGCTGACGGGCCAAAGTAGCTGCTGAACCAGTCGATGTTTGCAATCGTCCCGGCAAGAACGGCGCTCGCCATAGCCGCCTTGCCCGCGCGGGGAAAGAACCCTCGGGCGATGGCGAGCGACGCTAGTCCATGCGTGACGATGTCCACGGTTAAGTCTTCGCGTTCGCTTTCGATTGTGTGGAGGAGCCGTTGCGAGGTACTAGCAGCTTAAGAGCGCGCGGCACAATTTTGAATTCGACGGGAAGGCGAGCAAGCGACTCGCCGTCCACCTGCGCGTAAATCGGATTTTTTTCCAGAGGTTCACACAGGATGCTGTCCGCCTTCCAGAAATGGACGCCTTCCGTGCCGCGCAGTTTTCCCAGCCAGAGTGACGGCAAGTAACTCAGGTATCGCAAGCCGCTCTGCGAGGTCAGCGCCAGCAACTCGAACTGATCCTCGTACAAATCCGCCTCGGTGGTGATTTTGAAAGGGCCGCCGTAGTGTTTGGTGCGGCCGACGACGACGAGGGAGGAATCGATAGACTTGCCGGCGGCGGTGACGCGAAAGTGTTGGAACTTGTAGCGCAGGGCCTCGCGCGCGCCCTGCCACCAGTAGGCAAGCATCCCGACGCGAGCCTTAAGCTCGAGATCAACGGCATAGACGATCATGCCGTCAGGGCCGGCGCCGGCGACGCTGAGAAAATATTTTGCTTTAGCCGGTTCGTTGAGCGGAGTGGCGAGTCCCAGCGGAATTTCGCGCACTTCTCCGTGAACGAGCATTTCCGCCGCGCTGGGGATGTCCCAGGGCAGGCTTAGTTCTTTGGCGAGAATATTGGCGGTACCACCTGGGAGAAGCGCGAGCGGAACACGATGGCCATTTTTTTGGCCTGCGAGGCCGTTCACGACTTCATTGAGCGTGCCGTCGCCTCCGCAAGCGATGACGAGCTGACGGCGTTCCTCGTTGGCACGCTGCGCGAACTCGGTGGCGTCGCCCGCTTTGGTGGTTTCGGCAAGGTCTGTCTGGATGCCGCCGGCGGCAAAAATGCGGCGGGCTTCATCAAGCAAAGCGCGGCGGCCGTGACCACCGTTACCGGCGTTGGGGTTGTGAATCAGGAGCGCGCTTTGGATTTCCTCGGGCATGCTTTGTTCGGGCCAGAGCTCGTGAGCCTCTCCTAATATTAGGTTGGTGCGGGTTGCTGAGAAAAGCGGCAGCAGAGCTGCCGCACTCCAAAGGGCGGGCTCCCTGTTAGTTTCTTGCCGACTTCATTCTATATAATGTCAGGCGAAATTGAGCTATTCCTTCTGCAGAGGGTTTCATGGCCAAAGCTGCGCCAGCTTCCGTTAAGAAAGAAATCGAAAAGCTTCGCGAGAAGTTGCGGCATCACGAATATCGCTATTACGTTCTCGATGAACCGGAAATATCGGACGCGGCCTACGACAAACTGATGGAGCGGCTGAAGGAACTCGAAGCGGCTCATCCTGATCTGGTTACGCCGGATTCGCCGACGGTGCGCGTAGGCGGCACTCCGCGCGACGGCTTCCAAACGGTGCGGCACGCGCGGGCGATGTTGAGCTTGGACAACGCGTTTTCGTACGATGCTCTGCGTGATTTTGACCGCCGCGTGCGCGAAGGCATCGGCAAGGAAAAAATCGAGTACATTGCCGAGCACAAGTTCGATGGACTGAGCATCTCGTTGCAATACGCGGGAGGCAAGCTAGTGCGCGGCGTGACGCGCGGCGATGGAACGACCGGTGAAGACGTCACTCCTAATGTAAAAACCATTCGCTCGATCCCTCTGCAGATGGATGCGGCGGTCTTGAAGAAGGCGAAGCTGCCATCGGAGTTTGAAGTGCGCGGAGAAGTGTTGATGACGCGCAAGGCGTTTGAAGCATTAAACCAGCAGCAGGAGTTGTCAGGTGGGAAGATATTTGTGAACGCGCGGAATTCCGCAGCAGGAGCCGTGCGGGTGCTTGATCCATCGATCACTGCGGCGCGGCGGTTGGACTTTTTCGCGTACTACCTCTTTGTCGATGGCAAAGTGCCTTTTGCGAAACATTCGGAGAGTCTCGCAGCACTGAAGCAATTGCGATTCCGTGCTTCCGACGATTGGAAGTTGTGCAACGGAATCGATGCGGTCGTCGCCTATTGCGACGATTGGGATGCAAAACGCGAAAAATTGCCTTACGAGATCGACGGCGTGGTGATTAAGGTCAATTCCACTGCCATTCAGAATGAACTGGGGTTCACATCGAAAGCACCGCGCTGGGCGATCGCGTTCAAATATCCGGCGCGGCAGGAGACTACGGTCGTCAATGACATTATCGTGCAGGTGGGCCGGACGGGCGCACTGACGCCGGTCGCCGTGCTTGAGCCAGTGCAAGTGGGAGGCGTCACTGTCAGCCGCTCCACGCTCCACAATATGGACGAGGTTGAACGCCTCGGCGTGCAGATTGGCGACACCGTGCTGATCGAGCGCGCTGGTGAAGTGATTCCGCACGTTTTGAAAGTGGTCAAGGAAGGGAAGAACCGCAAGCCGTTTCGCATGCCGAAGCATTGCCCGGAGTGTGGCAGCACGATTCATCACGTCGAAGGGGAGGTGGCTTATCGCTGCGTGAACGCTGCGTGCCCGGCAAAGAGGAAAGAATCGATTCTGCACTACGCCAGCCGGCATGCGATGAATATCGATGGGCTCGGCGACAAGATCGTCGATCAACTGGTGGATAAGGAGCTGGTGAAAGATGTAGCCGATCTTTATTCGCTGAAAGAGGACGATGTCGCGGCGCTTGAGCGGATGGCGGAGAAATCCGCGCAGAATTTGCTTGAGGAAATTGAGGGCAGTAAGAAAAACAGTTTGGCGCGGCTGATTTATGCGCTAGGAATATTTTCCGTGGGCGAGAGAACGGGCCAGCTGCTCGCAGAAAATTTTTCTTCGCTGGAGGAATTGGCCGCCGCGAAAGAAGAGCAGCTTGAGGCTGTGCATGAAGTTGGCCCAAAGGTTGCGGCCTCGATCGTTGAGTTTTTCTCCGAACCAGCGAATCGCCAGCTGATTAAGAGGTTGAACAAAGCAGGCGTGCACCCCACTGCGGAAAAGCGCGAAGTCAAAAGCCAGAAGCTTGCAGGCAAGTCATTCGTCTTTACAGGAGGCCTTGCCAATCGTTCGCGGGAAGAGGCTGGGGAACTCGTGCAGCAGCACGGCGGAAAAGTCTCCGGCTCAGTGAGCAAGAAGACCGATTACGTGGTGGTTGGCACCGACCCCGGTTCGAAATATGACAAAGCCAAGGAACTCGGCGTCACCATCCTAACCGAGACCGAATATGAAAAATTGCTAGGGCTGAAGTAATGATTTTCGCCGTGCGCGCTTAAATCCAGACATTCTCGCGATATAATAAAACTGGCGGGTGAGCCGGGTGATCGCTGGCTTGGTCATCGCAAGATGGCTGGGCGGGAGGAAAGTCCGGACACCGTCGTCGTAGGCTCGCAAGAGCCGGTGACGAAATAGGCCTGGGAGTCCTTCGGGGCTTTACGGGTAAACCCTTCGCCCGCTTTTTAGCGGGCTCAGGGTAAAGGGCAACGCGCCTGGTAACGCCAGGGGGGCGGTGGCACAGACTTCAGTCTGTGCGGCTTCGTTTGCGCGATGTGAGTCGTGCGGCGGAGAAGAGCACAGGCTAAAGCCTGTGCCACGGTTCACGGAAAGTGCCACAGAGAATATACCGCCGGCTGGGAGACGCACGGTGGCATCGCGCAGGAAAACCTGCGAGACGTCTTCGAAACGCTCGCTCAGTTTGGCAAGGGTGAAAAGGTGGGGTAAGAGCCCACCGCTCCGGTGGCAACATCGGAGGCACGGAAAACCCCGCGTGGTGCAAGGCCAAATAGGAGGGGAGAGCCGGCCCGGCTCGCCGAGATCGTTCACGCAAGTGAGCAATCTCCCTCGACGATGGAGCAATCCGTCGTTGAGAGCAACCCTCGGGTAGGCTGCTGGAGCCGCAGCGCGAGTTGCGGCCTAGAGGAATGATCGCCGCTGCGCGCTGTCCTTCACGGGATGGCACGACGCACAGAATCCGGCTTACAGGCTCATCCGCCATTTTCAATGAGTTACAGGCACTCTCGCGCATTTCTAACGGCTCATCCAACGGTCTCCCTTCAAAACCCTAGTGGAAGACGAGTCCCCCGAAGTAGCACGAGCATGTAAAAGCATGCTGTCCGGTCACGGCTGCGAGCTCAGCTGGTCGGCGGATCCGCTCGAAGGCAGTAGAATCGTGCGATTCGAGAATGAGCCGGGAGACCTCGTCCTCTTCCGGCGGAACCACAGGATCGTTCAGCAGATCGAACAACGGCAAATCAGCCAGGGCACTTTTTGCGGCAATCCGCTCGCGCTCTGAGGAGGCTGCGATTGCGGCGAGTTGATCGCCAGATTTTTCTTCATTGGCCTTTGCGAGCAGCTCACGGAGATTGGAAAAGCGAAAGTGTTGTGGCATGTCCGATGCCGCTAGTATGGCTGGCTCTGAACTTGAAGGAAAGAAGGTGTGCAAGCTGCTCGGGTTCTCAATACTCGCGCATACGCCCCAGCGCATATCACCGAACCTTGAACGTGACACGGGATCGAGGTTCGACTGGAAACTCGCAAGTCCTCCTTCAGAAGCCCAGGTGCAAGAGACATGCGCAAGTGAGGTGCAGCGGAAAACAAAAATCCCGCTCGCATGGTGTGGTATGCGAGCGGGATAACTTGCCTACTCCCGGGGTGTGGTTAGAAGTAGATCTTTCCTCCGAGCTGGAGGATTCTCGGGTCAAAGGCAGAAGTGACTTGGCCGAAGTTGCTGGTTGGGTCTAGTTTGCCATTCGCAAGATAAGTGGCCCCGGTGGCAATGCCGTTGAACTGAGTATGGTTCCACGTATTGAACGTTTCCAAACGCAGTTCCAGAAAGCTGCCGCGGGCTTCCCACAGCGTGAAGCGCTTAAAGAGCGACAGGTTCCAGTTATCGCGCCCAGGTCCACGCAGATCGTTGTGTGGCAGAGTTCCCCAAGTGCCAGGTGTTGGTTGCGTGAAAGCAGAGGGGTTAAACCATTCGCTGACGGTATGCGGAGTAGTGAGCGGGCCTGTCAGGTTCGGGCGATTACTGCCGCCCACACCCAAACCGCCCGCAGCGCCGCTCATGGTGATATTGATTGGCAGCCCGGACTCAACGGTGACGATGCCGGAGATTTGCCAACCGCCGACGACTGACTTCATGAGTTTGCTCTCGCTATGCCGGAAGAGGGGGATGTCGTAGATGAAGTTTACGCCAACCACGTTCAAGCGGTCATATCCGCTCGATCCGGCGTCGTATTGCCAGCCGGCATAGGGATTGGACACGGTTTGCAAGTCTTGGCCGCCGTTGCCATTGGTGGGGTCGACAGCGTGCGATAGCGTGTAGATAGCGCGAAGGGTCAGGTCACGACCAATCTGCGAATTGAGGTCCATTTGCAGGCCGTTGTAGTGCGTGTTGGCCTCGTTTTCCGAAAGGGCAATCGAATTGAAACCAACGTAAGGCAGGCCTGGTGCCAGGTTGTAGTTGAGAGGCGTGAAACCGGGTAGTCCAGCCACATTCCCCAGCAAATTCTCGTCTGGCAAGTTGACGTTGCGATAGTCATTCTGATGGCGACCTACGTTGCCGACGTAACTCGCAGTAAACACCGTCTTGGTGCCGATGGCGTGTTGCACGCCAATGCTCCATTGATAACTGACCGGCGGCTTGTAATCGTTATAATCCAAGCCCGTGATGCCTGCAGGGTTAATCGGTAGAGTCACAGAATTGCCGTGAAGATCGACACTCGGGTTGGTCATCGTAACGAAGGGGGAATTGACCTGGAGACTGAAAGGAATATTGGGACCGGCGTTGTACATGTCGTTGCCCTGAATGCGCTCGTACATGATGCCGAATCCACCGCGGATAACGGTCTTGCCGCTTCCCGTCAGGTCATAGGCAAAGCCCAAGCGAGGACCAAAGGTGGCCCAATGATTGTTCACGAGGCCCTTCGGAACGCCGACTGTGCCAGGGACGCCGATCCCGTTCAAATAGAGCGGAACGGGAGCGCCGTTGATGGCAATAAGGGGATTGGGGCTAAAGCCGAGACCCGGGCTGCTGGGGCTGATGGTGCCGTTCGGCAGCATGATGGCGGCGTTGGCCGGATTGTAAAGCTGGGGATAGAAATTCCCCATGCGGTCGTTCGCTTCATACGTGTGAGGAATGCCGTCCCAACGCAAGCCCAAGTTCAGAGTCAACTTGCGGTTCACGCGCCAGTTGTCCTGGCCGTAGAAGGCCCAGGAAACGTTGTTCCATTGGCCGCTATCTTGCACGGCTAGTTCTTGATAAGCGGAAGGCGTACCGAGAAGCATGTCGGCAAAGCTGTTTCCGGTGAAGCTGCCGTTGAAGGTGAAGCCGCCTTGAGTCTGGCCAAACAGGTCCTGGGTCTTCTTGTAAAGAGCCCAGCTGCCGCCGAACTTGAACTGGTGAGCGCCATGCGTCCATGAAATGTCATCGCGGACCTGGTAATCGTCGGCTTTGTTGTTCCATGGCCAGCTAGAGATTTCGAACTGCGCGCCGCTCGCGCCTTGCAAGTCGATGTTGGGAATACGGTTCATGTTGTTCGGTCCAGAGAAGATCCTGGAGTTCGTGCCGTCGTAGCCAGTGGGGAGAGACAAGCTGGCAAGGCCGGAGGCTGAGTACGGGACGATATTGATACGATTGCCGTTATAGTTGAAAGCGACTTCGTTGATGAGCGTTGGGCTGATCGTATACGTTGTGTGGACCACGGCGCTATACGATGGATTGCCGAACGTGTCGCCAACCGTCGGAACGTTGTCTCCGCTCCACTGGCTCGTTGCAAAACCCTGTGATACTGATTCCTGGATGTAATGTCCGAAGACAGAGAACTTGCTGGTGAAGTTATGATCGATGCGGACGACTTCTTCCCGCAGGGTCGTGTTCGAGTTGGCGCCGCCTTTGAATTCGGGTTGTGGGTTGTTGCCGGAGGTTACCCCGTTGTTCGCCGGGAAAATGCCGGCCGCGACGAGAGCCGCGGCATTCGGATTGATCATGCAAGACGGAATAACGTTACCGGGGAAGGGTTGGCCCTGAGTGATTCCTGCGGGCAGTCCACCAGGACCAGGACCATTGCAGGTCCCTGCCAGGACTGATGGAGCCACCTGCGACGCGCTGGGCACATTGATCGGGGTACCGAGAGAACTGAAATTGGCACCAGCGGCAGTGGGATAAGTATCAGTTCCGGGAACTGGCTGGTTCGTCGCGCCGCCCTGAACCAGTGGGCGCCACTCCATGTTGTAGAAAAAGAAGGTCCTCTTTTTGTCGGGGTTGTAGAAGTGGCCAAAACTTACCGGGCCGCCGACGTTGAAGCCGTAAACGTTGAGGCGCAGCTCGGTGTTCGGCACGAAGTAGTTCTGTGCGTCGAAATAGTCGTTGCGATTGAATTCCCATGCCGATGCATGGTATTGGCTCGTTCCAGACTTCAGCACCATGGTCATGGTGCCGGCCGACGAGAGACCATAATCCGCGCTGTAGTTCGAAGTAAGCGCGCGGAATTCCGCGATCGCGTCTGTAGACGGGGCAATGCTCATGCCGCCGGCGCCGCCGCGGTCATCATCTTCGCCGCCATCCAACAGGTAAATGTTGTGGTTCTGGCGCATGCCATTGAATTCCACGCCAGAGTCGCCACCCACAGGAGTATTGACTTCACCTGCACCCATGCCACCCACGCCAATCTGGCTCGAGGCTCCTGGGGTCAATGCGGCAAGCTGGTAAATACTTCGCCCGGCCACAGCGAGCTGGCTCATCTGCTGGCCGGTTATAAGGTTGCTACGCTCGCCAGAATCGGTCTGGACCTGTACGGCGTTGGCTTCGACCGTAACCGTTTCTTGCGCGGCGCCCAATTGCATCTGGAAATCGACGCGGATGCGGGCGCCGATCGTTAGGACGATATCCTTTTGTTCGGCGACCTTGAAGCCTTTGGCTTCGGCTTTGACGACGTAATGGCCGATGTTCAAATCGACAGCGACGTACTGGCCGGAGTCATTCGTCGGGATGGTACGGGTCGCGCCGGTATCAACGTTGATCACGGTGATGGCCACGTTCGGGACGGAGGCACCGGACGGATCGGTAACTGTCCCAACAATGGTGGTTTGCTGTGCAGACGTAGAAACACTAAAACCAATGAGGGCAACCAGAAGAACAAACAGCAAACGCAAATGAGACTTCTTACGCTGAAATAGAAGACTTTTTTGAATGCACACTTAGAGATACCCCCTTTTAGAAATTAGGCCTATAGCTTTCTCGTCCCCCGCGATGGAAAGCTTTTTGGGGCCTACAGCGGCGCCGGCACCGACGCCCCGCATCTGTTACACCGGAACTAAAAGCAAAAGAAGATACGGCATATCGATATTTTTAATGTTGCGTGGGTGAGTGGTCTGGCGCAATATCCACTTGAGCCGAATTTATTATGACCAGTTGGATGGAGCCATGAAGAGAGTACCGAGCGCACTATCGCCGCTCATAGCGGTTGACCGGAAGGCCGCGAAACCTTTGCACAAACAAATCTATGACGATTACCGTTCCATGATCGTCAGCCGAAACCTGGGGGCGGGCCAGCAGATTCCATCGACTCGAGCGCTTGCTATTGAACTGAAGATATCCCGAATACCGGTTCTGACCGCGTATTCTCAACTTCTGGCAGAAGGTTATTTCGAGGCTCGCGCCGGTGCGGGGACTTTTGTTTGCAGTTCGTTGCCAGACCAATTGACGTCCAGTGATCGAATCTCGAGCGGTTCAGCCGCGATTCGTTCCGGTGCGCGGGCAACTTCGAAACGCGCGATGCTGCTTGCTCCGTACGAAAGGCACCCCTGGTTGCGTGGTTTGGGGGCTTTCAACGCAGGCCAGCCGGCGATCGACCAATTTCCGTTCCCGACGTGGTCCCGTCTGGTTATGCGTCATTGCCGAAGTCCCCATTCAAGGGAAATGTACTACGGTGGACCGCTCGGTTTCGAAGAGCTTCGCAAAGCCATCTGTACCTACCTCAGAACTGCGCGGGCAGTTCGTTGCGATCCGCAGCAAGTCATGATTGTCGCTGGCTCTCAGCAGGCTTTGGAGATTACTACGCGCGTGTTGCTTGACGATCGAAGCGCGGCGTGGGTAGAAGAGCCAGGGTATTGGTTGACGCGGCAGGTGCTAACTGGGGCGGGCTGCCGTCTGGTGCCCGTCCCGGTGGACAGTGAGGGCTTGGATGTCGCCTTCGGCGTCAAGAAGTGCGCCAAAGCCAAAGCCGCTTTTGTCGCACCATCTCATCAATTCCCACTCGGCGCAACCATGAGCGCTTCACGCCGCCTGCAACTTCTCGACTGGGCACAAAGTTCTGGGTCCTGGATAATCGAGGACGATTACGACAGCGAGTATCGATATGGCAATATGCCGATCGCTTCTTTGCAAGGCCTCGACCATAACTCCCGCGTCATCTATATCGGAACCTTCAGCAAGACTTTATTCCCATCCTTACGACTCGGCTATGTCGTTATCCCGCAGGATTTGGTCGATCGGTTTACGGCCGTGCGGTATGCCATGGATATAGCGCCGCCACACTTTTTCCAGGCGGTACTCACGGATTTCATGAATGAAGGACATTTCGCACGCCACATTCGCCGCATGCGCCAGCTCTACGCGCTTCGCCGGACTGCGCTTGTCGATGGACTCCAGAGAGAATTCGGTTCTGCATTGGAAATACATGGATCGGAAGCTGGAATGCATCTCGCCGTCATCTTGCCGAAAGGATTCCGCGATCAGGAAGTGGCGACGCGCGCGGCACGTGAGAAACTTTGGCTTTGGCCGCTTTCCCCGGCGTACTTGGGCGAAACTCCCCGCCAGGGATTTATCTTGGGATTTGGGAACACAATGGCGAAAGAGATGCCGAAGGCCGTCCGCCAACTTAAGAGCGTGCTCTTCGGTCAAAAGAGTTTGAGCGGCAGAACGACTGGTCATAAAGAAATCCGCTAATGTGGTCATTGTCGCAAGCCGGGCGATCAACGAATATACCCAGTAGGAGAAGGACGTTCAGTCGTTCGGAGTAGCGAACTTGAACAGATTAAGTATGGGTTCCTCAAATCGCAAGACAACTTCGATTGCTCGCCTAAGGCAGGGCTTTATCCGTCCGAACTTCGAACCAGGAATAGGCTCGCTTCCAATTCGAATAGGGGTACTTAGCATGTGTTTATTCCTTGCGTTTCTATTGGCCAGCGCAGGTTGGTTAGGAGCCCATCTCGTCGCCGCTGACAGCGCGCCCACTACACCCGTACTCGTGGAGTTGTTCACCTCGGAAGGCTGCTCCAGTTGTCCTCCGGCGGATGCTTTATTGGAAAAAATGGACAGCTTGCAACCTATTCCGGGTACGCAATTGATTGTTCTCAGCGAACACGTGGACTATTGGAACCATGATGGGTGGACAGATCCATTCTCCTCTGCTTCCATCACCGATCGGCAGGGGGCGTATGTCCGCGCTCTTGGACTGAAGACCGCGTTCACTCCGCAATTCCTCGTGGATGGAACCGAGGAATTACAGGCCCATAACAACGAGCAAGTCGTACAACTTCTTCAAAAGGCCGCCTCCGCTCCCAAAATTGCTATGCGGCTTGCATCGGTGAGCGTGGGGCCCGGGAATCCCGCTATCGTTCAAGGGCGTGTCGAATCTGACGTAAGCTCCGAAAAACACAAGGCCGACGTGTACGTCGCCATTGCCCTCGACCACGCAGAGTCGCAGGTCGCTCGGGGAGAAAACAACGGTCGTCATCTTAGCCACGTCGCAGTCGTGGCGGAACTCGCAAAAGTGGGCAAACTGGAACCTGGAAAAAGTTTTGGTCAAGACTTTCGAATCAAGCTCAAGCTCCCTGGTCCCCCTGGTTCTGGTCCGACGAATCTTCGGATTGTGGCGTTTGCTCAGGAGTCCGGACCCGGCAAGGTGATCGGCGTGGTATTGAAAAGCGTCGCGCCTAACTAGGAATGGGTCCTCAGGCCTTTTATGACTAACTTTTTTCACGAGTTCCACGGCTTTACGGTTGCTCTTGCTGCTCTCTCCATTTCTAGCCCCGAGCTCTGGCCATATTTCGCGGGAGGAGCGATTCTGATCATCGGAGTCGTAATGGCCCGGCAGTATCTCGTGGGGCAGTCCCGTGGACTAGAGAAGATCATCTTCCTTGGACCTTTGTTGCTGGCGATTCCAATGGCCATCTTTGGCGGTGACCACTTTATGGCGGCTCCATTCGTCGCGAAGGCAGTGCCGTCCTGGATTCCGGGCCACCTGTTCTGGGCCTATTTTGTCGGAGCCGCTCTTATCGCTGCTGCCCTCAGCCTGGCAACAAAAATACAGCCGCGTTTATCCGCGTCGCTTCTAGGAATTATGATTTTTATTTTTGTGCTGACGATTCATATTCCTTCGTGCTTCGCAACTCCTTACGACAAGACCAGGCTGACTATTGTTCTTAGAGATTCGACACTTGCCGCCGGTGCGCTGGCCTTCGCCGCTTCGCAATGCGAGGGTAGCCAAGTGGGGCGCACGCTTGGATGGTTTCAGAGTTTGGGAATTCAGAGCTTTGGATCTAGATTGATCGTCGCTGCACGTTTCCTCTTCGCGACTACAATCGCCGTCTTCGGCATCGATCAATATCTGAATCCCACCTTCGTCCCGGGCATTCCGCAGGAAGGACCGGCTTTCATCACCATGCCTGACTGGATTCCCGGACACGTGTTCTGGGCGTATCTCACCGGCACAATCTTTGTGGTTTGCGCTATCGGTCTGACGACTCGGAAATATGCCCGCTCCGCAGCGACGGTTCTAGGCTTAACCGTGCTCGTCTTGGCTCTGTTCATCTACCTTCCGATTACTATTGCCAAGCCCTCGGATATAGCAAACGGCTTGAACTATCTGGCAATCCACTTAGCTTTGGCCGGAGTTGCACTTCTCCTCGCCGGATCTTTGCCCGCCGCAGAGACTGAGTATGCTGGTGTTCCTGCCGTCGAACCATCGAGCCTTAGCCGATTGTCAGATAGTTGAGTCTAGAAAACGCATGCAAGGAGCCAGGCTCTTGAAAGCGACTGCTACAAGTTCGCTGAAGTTAGCCCGCGCCATCACGATCTTACGGACGAATCGAAAAAGCGATGCACCCGGGCCGCCACAATCCGCCCTTTGAGTCAGTGAAAACATGTCTGGGTCCGAAGATTTCGGCTTACGGGCTCATCCGATAATTATCTTTTTGGGTGTTTGCCGCGTTTTCTTCCAGTCACTTCCGATTGGGGATTTTCGAGCGCCTCGTCTACGCAAGCTAAGTTTGCAAACAAGCTTGATATAAAGTATCAACCTACTTTTACGGGGAGGCGTATGTCTCGGATGAGTTTGGTCATGAGAGCAGCGCGCGTTCTGATTTTTGTGGCCTTCGCGTCGGGCTCACTTACTGCGCAAACTGCACCTCCTGCTTCTACTGCTAGTCCGCAACAAGCGCCGGCGCCGCAGACGCCTCAAGCTTCCGTTGGGCCGATGCGTGCTGACGTCTTGCGCGGCGCGTATGGCGAATATCGCGCCAACAACGATCTGCTTTTCTATCATCTGTATGTGCGCGTCGATCCCGAGAAGAAATTCATCAGCGGGAAGAATACCATTCGCTTCAAGATGCTCAAGGACGACACGCGGATCCAGCTCGACCTGCACCAGGCGCTTAATGTGGACAAGATTCTCTTCGGCACGACCGCGCTTAAATATGAGCGCGAGTTTGGCGCGGTGTTTGTAGATTTTCCCGAGATGCTCCACGCCGGGCGCGTTTACTCGATCGATTTCTATTACTCGGGAAATCCTCTTGAGACGGGCCGGTTCGGCGGCATTGCATTTCGCAAAGATTCTGCCGGGCGTCCCTGGATTAATACCGCTTGCGAAGGAATCGGCGCGAGCATCTGGTGGCCGAACAAAGACCAGTGGCGCGATGAAGTCGAAAGCATGCAAATCAGCGTGTCGATTCCGAACGGCCTCGTTGATGTCTCGAATGGGAAGTTCATGGGCAAGACCGATCTTGGCGATGGCTACACGCGTTGGGATTGGCTGGTCCACTATCCCATCAACAATTACGACGTCGCGCTTAACATCGGCAAGTACGAACATTTCTCCGACAAGCTTGGCAACCTTCCCCTAGATTTCTACGCGCTCCCCGAGGACTTAGACAAAGCGAAAAAGCAGTTCGCGCAGGCCAAAGGCATGCTTGAGGCGTTCCAACATTATTTCGGTGAATATCCCTTCAAGAAAGACGGCTACAAATTGATCGAAGTACCTTACGCGGGCATGGAACATCAAAGCGCGGTCGCCTACGGCAATCACTTTGCGAACGGCTATCTGGAGCGTGACTGGACTGGCGTTGGCATCAGTCTGAGATTCGATTTCATCATCATTCACGAAAGCGGGCACGAATGGTTCGGTAACTCAATTACCGCAGCTGACCCGTCTGACATGTGGATTCACGAAGGCTGGACGACGTACCTCGAATGCCTATACGTCGAATATATGTACGGGCACGACGATTATTTGACGTATGTGAACGCCTACAAATCCAAAGTGAAGAATGTCAAGCCCATCATCGCGGAGCGCGGCATCAATGCGGAGCCGCCGCAGGACCAGTATTTCAAGGGCGCGTTATTTTTGAACACGCTGCGGAGCATAGTGAATGACGACCCGCGCTGGTTCAAGCTTATCCACGATCTCTATCAACATTTCAAATACAAGAACATCATGACGGAAGACATCGTGGCGTTTTTCAATCAGAAGATGGGCAAGGACATGACGCCGATCTTCAACCAGTATCTTCGGCACACGGCGATTCCTACACTTGAATTGAAATTCAACGCGGCGGAGGGAACTGTCACCTATCGCTGGAAAGTGGATGAGCCTGGATTTGCGATGCCTGTGCGCGTCGGAAAAAGAGACAGCTGGCAGCTTATCCAGGCCACAATGGAAGGGCAGACCATGAAGACGCCGCTTGCGAAAGACGAATTTGAGGTGGCAACCGATCTCTACTACATCAACGTCGACAAACAGTAGCCAAATGGGTGTAATCGAGCGGGCCCCGATACTTCGCGAAAGCCCGTTAAGGCCTGTTAGCTTCTGCGCGCTGGAATATTTTGATTCAAGCGGAAAAAATTATTCGGATCGTATTGCGTCTTGACGTCGACCAGCCGATCCCACCGCTCGCGATACGCTTCCGGCACACGATCCTGCTCGTCGCCGCTCATGAAGTTCACGTAAACCCCCGGTGTCATCGAAGGCCGCAACTCGGCGAACAATCCGCGCACCCATGCGATGTTTGACGCATCTTCCGAAGGTTCTGACCAGTTTCCCAGCAGGTTCACGATGAAGGGAGAACTGCGATCTCCGAATGCCGTCTCGCTCGCGGCCACGCGTCCCGCCGCGCCGCCAAGATAGGAGAGTTCGATCTGGCTCATGTGGGAGGGAATTGTGGCCAGCGCTTCGACCATGCGCTGAATGTCGTCATCCGCTAAGGATTTGTAGTAGCCGGACTTTGTGTAATACCGCCGCCCGTGCGGAAATTCGTGGTCCGCCATAGTCTGCAAGCTCAAGAACGAAAGTTCGCTCTTGGTGACGGCTACAGGGTTGCAGATAGAAAGCCCGTGATCCACATAACGGCGGCCTTCTTCAAGATCGCCAACCCACAGCAAACCCTGGCTTGCCGCCGGTTTGCCACGCAGATGCGCAGGAATATTTTCCGTGTGCGGAGCAATCGTCAGAGATATGCCCCAGCGCAAATTATCGGGAGCGTTCGGCATGAAGTCGCGCCAAAGCTGCATCAGGCCGGGAATATCATCGCCGAAGCACATTCCTGCGCCGAAGAGAACGGAACTTACGGGATGAAGATTTACTTCGAACTCGGTCACGACGCCAAAGTTTCCGCCGCCCCCGCGAAGCGCCCAAAATAACTCAGGGTTTTCATTGGCATTCGCGCGAACAATGGAACCGTCCGCCACGACCATCGTGAAACCCATAACGTTGTCGCAAGAGAGTCCGTGCAAACGGTTCAGCCAGCCGGTCCCGCCACCCAGAACGAGCCCTGCGGCTCCGGTGTGCGAGACAACTCCCGCAGGAAACGCGAGGCCCGATTTTTGCGTAGCCCTATCGATATCGCCGAGAAGGCAGCCGCCTTCAAATCGCGCCCGCTGAGTTTGCGCGTCGACGCTTACTGCGCTCATTCGCGAAAGATCAATTACCAGTCCATCGTCACACGTGCTGAATCCTGCGAGGCTATGCCCGCCGCAACGAATCGCCGTCAACGCACCCACCGCCGCTGCGATCCGCACCGCGAGCTGCACGTCCGCAACATCGGCGCAACGCGCTATCAAGCCCGGCTTGCGAGATACCATGCCGTTCCAAATGTTCCGAGCTCCTTCGTACTCGCCGTCGCTGGGACGCAACAAATTGCCGCGGAATTGCGGGCGTAATGCGAAGTACATCTCTGCAGTGCCGTTGCTCATGCGGGCTATTCTTTTTGCTCTGGAAATCAAACGCGACATATTCTATCCCGTGAAAACGAAAAGCATTCAGGAAATGCGCTCCGTTCTTGACACCTTGTGCGGTCGGGGTATAGGTTTCGTGTTGTTCCTTTCGCGAGCCTTCCTATACAGCTTTTTCGGATTCACCCAGGAGCAAGAGTTTGCAGGCCAAATCGCAAGATATTCTCCAGGCAGAATTTCACTCCAAGCCTACTCTGAATTATTCCATTGAAGCCATTCGCTCGTTCTTCCCGGCTTTGCACCGGCCGCCGGCGTTCACTTTCTTCGACAATGCCGCCGGCGCCCAGGTTCCGCAAGGCGTGTTCGATGCTATCAACCGCCATCTCCTCGAATGCAACGTTCAGCGCGGTGGGCGTTACGCGAAGAGCCAGCAAGTTGACGCGACGGTCGCACACGCCCGCGAGAGCGTCGCCGATTTTTTGAACGCGCGCCACCCCAGCGAAATAGCCTTTGGGATGAACGCTACCTCCTTTATTCGGCTGATTAGTCTTGCGATCGGACAGACTCTCGGCCAGCGAAACGAAATTGTTGTCAGCGATATGGATCATGAAGCAAACGTCGCTACCTGGATGGCGCTGGAAAAGGACGGCGCAAAAATTCTTTGGTGGAAGATGAGCGAGGATGGCAACCTGCACGTCGAGGATTTGAAGCCTCTCGTCTCCTCCAAGACTCGTCTTGTCGCCTGCGCTGTTGCAGCGAATTCTCTTGGTTCTATCGTGGATGTCGCCGGGGCCGCCAAAATCGCGCACGACGACGGCGCTGAGATTTTTCTCGATTGTGTTCACTACGGCCCTCACGGCCAGATGGACGTGCAAGCTTTCGACTGCGACTATCTCGTCTGCTCTGGCTACAAAATCTTCGGGCCGCACATGGGATTTCTCTGGGGACGCCGCGAATTGTTGCAAAAACTTCCAACCTTTCGCGAGGAGTTTATCCCCGATGAGCCGCCGGGAAAAATCGAGGCGGGCACTTTTATTTACGAAAATGTCGCGGGCATGGATGCCGCGATCTCCTATCTCGAATCGCTCGGCAAGCGAGAACAATCCAGTGGCGATGACGCGACCAAACATTCGAAGCGCGCAAATCTAGCGCGAGCGATGCAAAATATTCGCGCCTACGAAGAAACTCTTTCGCTCGAAATGTTACGAGTGCTTCACGATTGCGGCGCGACGATTTATGGTTTGGCAGAAAAAAGCCAAGTGCATGACCGTGTGCCAACCCTTTGTTTCAATCTGCCCAACGTCGCTCCCGCAAAAGTTACGGAGACTCTGGCTAGTGCTGGAATCGGCATTCGTGACGGCCACATGTACGCCCCGCGCCTGATGAAGCGGCTCGGTGTTCGCTTGGACAGCGGCGTCGTGCGCGCTTCACTCGTTCACTACAACACATTGAATGAGATTCATAGTTTCGGCAACGCCCTGCTCGATCTGACGAAGCATGGCTGATCCCTCCGATTCTCTTCCGTCGCGAGCGCCACAATCCTCCAGCGAAGGCTCGCAAACTGCCGCTCCTCCAGAAACCGACGAGCTAAAGCGCAAGCTCACGCAGCGGCAGCTCACGATGCTCGCGATCGGCGGAGCTATCGGCGTCGGCTTATTTCTTGGCAGCAGCGTTACGATTCGTCTCGCCGGCCCCGGCGTCATCATTACTTATTTGATCGGTGCGGTCATCGCCATGATCGTCGCGTACTCTCTGGCGGAAATGGCCGTGGTTCAGCCGGTCGCAGGTTCCTTCGGTGTGTACGCGCAAACTTATTTAAGTCCATGGGCAGGTTTCTCCGTGCGCGCCACGTATGCGCTCGTGCAAATTATCGCTATCGGCGCGGAAGTTACTGCTGTTGCGATCTATTTTGCATATTGGTTTCCCGCCGTGCCGCAATGGACGTGGGTGGTCGCCGTCTCGTTGTGTCTGGTGGCCGTCAACACACTCCAGGTAGGACGATTTGGCGAGTTCGAATACTGGTTCGCTCTGATCAAAGTTGTGGCCATTATTGTCTTCATCTTCTTGGGCCTGTCCCTGCTCATCGGTTTGGGACCTGCGCCCGCGATTGGCCTTTCCAATCTGACGGCGCACGGCGGCTTTCTTCCGTTTGGCTGGAAAGGAGTTTGGCTCGCGCTCACGCTTGCGATCACAAGCTACATGGGTGTTGAGGTGATTGCAGTGACTGCAGGCGAAGCGCAGGATCCAGCAAAATCCATCCCGCGTGCCATGCGCACGATTGTGTTTCGACTGGTGATCTTTTACGTTCTCGCGATTGGCATCATGCTGGCGATGACGCCGTGGAACCAAACCGGCAGTGATTTAACGGGGAGTCCGTTTGTGCGCGCGCTTTCCATTGCGCGCATCCCATTCGCCGCGGGCATCATGAATCTGGTCGTCATCACAGCCGCGCTTTCGAGCGCCAATACAAACCTTTATCTGACAACTCGTATGCTTTTTTCTCTCTCTCGAGGCCGATACGCCCCGCGCTGGCTCGGACTCCTCAGCGGCAACGGCGTTCCGCGTCGTGCACTCGCCGTATCCACCGCAGGCATGATCGCCGCAATCCTGCTGGCGATTTACGCGCCCGCGCGCGCGTTCCTGATGCTCTATGGCGTAGCTGTTGCAGGCATGTTTTTCGTTTGGATCGTTATTCTTCTGACGCACATCGCGTTCCGGCGAACGATTGGCCTGGAGCGAGTCGCCCAACTTCCCATGCGCCTGCGATTTTTTCCTTACTCGACGGCATTGGGCATCGCCGCGCTCTTAGGAATCGCGGCAAGTACCTTTTACGTGGACGGGCTGCGATACACCATTCCAGCGTTCGCTCCATTCCTCGCTCTCATCTCGCTGGCCTACTGGATGATTCGGCGCAAAGCACTCGTGGCAGGTGCAAATCCAGCCGAAAGCGAACTTGGTTCCTCCCCCTCCGGAAGAGAGTAGGCTCGCAGCCTTCCACCCGCATTTCTCCGAACTCGTTCGCGATTTGTTTTTGTGGCAAAGTAGTGTGCGATGGCCGTACCCGAAAACTCCAGAGCCGCCGGCCGCGCCGCGTTTCAATATCCCAGCTTTGTACTTTTTCAGACGGCTCGCTTCTGCATCGTCCTCGCCACGGAAATGCAGTCGGTTGCGGTGGGCTGGCAAGTCTATGAGATCACCAGGCGGCCGCTCGATCTTGGGCTCGTAGGCTTGGCGCAGTTTCTGCCGGGCGTTCTTCTTTTTCTCGTGTCCGGCCATGTTGCCGATCGCTACGATCGCCGCAAACTCATTGTCGTTTGCTATGTCGGTTTTGCGCTGTGCTGCAGTTTGCTGCTGCTTACCGCGGTGCGCGACGTTCGCTCGGTCGCCTACATTTTTGCCGTTCTCGTCCTTCTCGGCGTCGTACGTTCGTTCACCGGGCCCGGTCAGCCGCGCGCTGCTTCCGCAGTTAGTCCCTGAAGAACATTTTCCAAGCGCCGTGGCCTGGGCCTCTACCATCTTCCAAGGCGCGGCGATTCTCGGCCCGGCGCTGGGCGGAATCATTTACGCGTTCTTTCGCGGGCCCGGCGCCGTCTATGTTTTGGCTGTGTTCATGGCCATCGCGGCGATAATTTGTACGCTGCGAATCAATACGCAAGCCAAGCCGCGCGCGCGCGAGCCCATCAACTTCACGACCGTCTCCGCCGGGCTTCGCTACATCTGGCGCGAGAAACTGATTCTCGGCTCCATCTCGTTGGATTTATTCGCCGTCTTCCTTGGTGGCGCCGTTGCACTCTTACCCGTCTACGCGCGCGAAATTCTACTGACGGGCCCGTGGGGACTCGGTCTGCTCCGCACAGCTCCTGGAGTGGGTGCGGCCGCCATGGCAATTTTCCTCGCGCACCGGCCCATACAGCGCAAAGTTGGTCTCATCATGTTGTGGTGCGTGGCGGGATTCGGCCTTTTCACGATCCTTTTCGGTCTCTCCCACAGCCTCGTGCTTTCCCTGATCGCGCTCGTTTTTGTTGGCGCCACAGACATGGTCAGCGTGATCGTTCGCGGGGTGCTCATCCAGGTTGCCACTCCCGATGAAATGCGCGGGCGCGTCAATGCCGTCGACATGGTATTCATCGGCGCTTCCAACGAGTTTGGTGAATTTGAATCTGGGCTAACGGCCCAATGGTTTGGAACTATACCCGCCGTGGTTATCGGAGGAATTGGAACGCTCGTGGTAACGGCCATCTGGGCTTGGTGCTTCCCGGAGCTAAGGAAGGTAGAGCAGATCCATTCTCTGCCCAATAGATCGTCCTAGGGATCTCTTACGTTTGCAGCTCTGCTGTGCCGTAATCCTGAAGGGAAGTCTGCGCCTAAGCGGTCGCAGTCGCCTCTACTTCGGATTGCCTCTTGTCACAACCGGATTCATGGTGGGTGTCGCAACTGGAATCGGCGGAGCGCTAACCAACGCCGCCTTCACCGAATCAGGTATCTTGTCCGAATTCGCCAGCAACACGCTAACCTGCCAAATCTGCGTTTCCGTCAACCGCCCTTTGAAGCCCGGCATCCCCGTTAACCTGATGCCATTCTCAGCTTTCCAATAAGTTTCTGACGCCGGGTCGTCGGAGACGCCAGTTCCGTGGAAAAGCTGAGGGGGCGGCGGGAACATACCCTCCGCAATCTTCGTCTTCGGTTGATCCGGCAGGCCATGGCAGACCGCGCAGTTCTCTTTGTAGACCTCTGCGCCGCTCAAATAGCTCTTTTCCTCAGCAACCACCGGCGATGCCGGGATCTTCTCTCTCTCGATGCGCGCGTCCAGAGCCATATGCGCAAGTTTCTTCTCAAAAAGCATGGGGGGATCCGTTACAGCCACTGAGGCGCGACCGGTTGAAAAGTAGAAGTAACCGCTACCGGCGACCAGCAATATCCCGAGCAGAATGCCAACAATAATGCCCTTTATCATATCTCATCCACCCGCTCTCTTGAGAATCCCCGCCGTTAGTTTCCGCAACCACCCGAGCTCGGGGCCGATAGTGTAAACTTTCGGCCACCCGAATGCCCACTACAATTATGCGCGGGCGCAAATGCGGCCGGGGCCGTCGATTCCCGGCATTCCCCCCGCTCCACTTTCAGCACGCAGGCATCGGCCGGCTAAAGAGGGGGACTTCGTAACCATTTGCCCCCTAAATCCGTCCAATCTATGCGCAGGTTTTTGTTTCCGGTAGGCTCAACGCGTTCGGCGGGGGATCCCTAAGCAGCTTAGCCCCAGTCTTGCCCGGCAGACTCACTCGGAACGTAATTTTCTTTGGGCTTTTATTGGCTTTTATCGACAGGAGAGCACGGATGGGCCATCTTGATTCCCTAGAACTTCCCGAACGGGGCGCGCGTGAGTCTTCCGCGACAGTGCCTACCAAAAGCCGTTGGTGGCTCTGGATTGTCGTTCTCGGCGTCCTCGCCGTTGGTATCTGGTATTACCGTGGCACACATTCGACGAGCGAGGCCGGCACTAAGGGCGGCCCTGGCTCCTATGGAAAAGGAGGCCCCGGAGACTTTGGCATGTTCGGGCCTGTTCCGGTCGTTGTAACCACGGCACAAAAGGGCGATCTTCCGGTTTACTTGATCGGTCTCGGCTCCGTCACAGCCTTTAATACCGTGACCGTCCGCAGCCGCGTCGACGGGCAAATCGTCAAAGTGAACTTTACCGAAGGCCAGTTCGTCCATGAAGGTGATGCGCTCATTGAAATCGATCCCCGGCCCTACCAGGTCATGCTGGAACAGGCCGAAGGGCAGCTCGCGAAGGACCAGGCGCAACTCCACGACGTGCAGGTTGATTTCGAGCGCTACACGACCCTTTATAACGAAGGTGTCGTCCCCAAGCAGCAGGTTGATACGCAGCAAGCCCAGGTCGGTCAGTTTCAAGGCGCGCTCAAAGCAGATCAAGCCACCATCGATAACGCAAAGCTGCAGCTCGTCTATTCCCGCATCACGGCGCCCATAAGCGGCCGCGTAGGATTGCGCCTCGTGGATATCGGAAATATCGTTCACGCTACCGACACAACTGGGCTCCTCGTCATCACCCAGTTGCAGCCGATTTCTGTAATCTTCACCCTGCCGCAGGATCAGCTTCAGCAGGTTTTGGTCAAGATCCGTGGTGGAGGCGTGCTTCCCGTCCAAGCATTCGATCGTGACGACACCACCAAGATTGCCGACGGCAAACTCGCCACCATCGACAACCAGATTGATCCGACGACCGGGACATACAAGCTCAAAGCCATTTTCTCTAATGACAACAACGTGCTCTTTCCGAATCAATTCGTCAACGTGCACATGCTCGTCGATACCAAGCGGAATGTGGTCGTTGTCCCCACCGCGGCGATTCAGCGCGGGCCACAAGGAACCTATGTTTATGTTGTCTCGGGCGGCGATACCGTGAACATCCGGATGGTCACCGTGGCCCAGACCAGCGGCAGCAGTATCGGCGTCAGCTCTGGTCTGAATGCCGGGGATGTGGTTGTGATCGACGGCCAAGACAAGCTTCAGGACAAAAGCAAGGTCATCGCGAACGCCGCTCCCGCCGCGCAGAGCGGATCGCAGTCCGGAAATCCTGCGCCAAGTCAGTCGGGAGGCAAGGCTCGATGAGTCCCTCCCGGCCGTTTATTTTACGGCCTGTCGCAACGACCCTTCTGATGATCGGGGTGCTGCTGGTAGGCTTCGTGGCCTATCGCCAGCTTCCTGTCTCCGCGCTTCCTCAGGTCGACTATCCCACAATACAGGTCCAGACATTTTATCCAGGCGCCAGCCCCGACGTGATGGTGTCTTCCGTCACGGCCCCGCTTGAGCGCCAGTTCGGCCAAATCCCCGGCCTGAGCCAGATGACTTCCACGAGTTCTTTCGGCAGCTCCATCATCACGCTGCAATTCAATCTCGATCTCAACATCGACGTTGCCGAGCAAGAAGTCCAGGCCGCCATCAACGGCGCCTCCAATCTTCTGCCTCAAGGCCTTCCGAATCCTCCGATTTACAACAAAATCAATCCTGCTGACGCGCCCATCCTCACGCTTGCGCTGACATCCACCTCGATGCCGCTTTCCAAAGTCGAAGATCTTACGGACACCACTCTGGCGCAGAAGATTTCGCAGCTCACGGGTGTCGGACTCGTAAGCATTAGCGGCGGCCAACGTCCCGCCGTGCGCGTCCAAGCAAATCCCACGGCGCTTGCTTCTTATGGCCTGAGTTTGGAGGATTTGCGGACGGTTCTTGGCGCCGCCAACGTCGATCAGGCGAAAGGCACGTTTGATGGCCCGCATCAGGCCTACACGATCGGCGCCAACGACCAGCTCATCTCCAGCGACAGCTACCGTCCGCTCATCATCGCTTATCGCAACGGCGCTCCGGTGCGGCTCTCCGACGTTGCCACCGTTTTCGACGGCACGGAGAACGTCAACCAAGCCGCCTGGGCGAACAAGAATCCTGCCGTCATTCTAAATATTCAGCGCCAGCCCGGCGCCAACATCATTGCGGTGGTCGATCGCGTCAAAAAGCTGTTGCCACAGCTTTCGGCCTCGCTCCCAGCTTCCGTGAAGATCCAAATTCTCACTGACCGCACCAACACTATCCGAGCGTCCGTCGAAGACGTGCAATTTACGCTGATGCTCACCATCGCGCTGGTCGTGATGGTCATCTTCCTTTTTCTGCGCAGCTTGCGCGCCACCGTCATTCCCGCGCTGGCCGTGCCGCTCTCGATCGTCGGCACTTTTGGCGTGATGTATCTCTGCGGCTACACGCTCAACAACCTCTCCCTGATGGCGCTCACCATCTCGACCGGTTTCGTCGTCGACGACGCCATCGTCATGATCGAGAACATCAGCCGCTACATCGAACAAGGCGACACGCCTCTCAACGCCGCGCTTAAAGGCTCCGAACAGATCGGCTTTACCATTATTTCGCTGACTGTTTCTCTTATCGCCGTGCTCATTCCTCTTCTTTTCATGGGCGATATCATTGGCCGGCTCTTCCGTGAATTCGCTATCACCCTTGCAATCACGATTCTTATTTCGGCCTTTGTCTCTCTCACGCTCACACCGATGATGTGCGCCAAACTTCTTCGCTATCAAAAAGAGGAAGACCAGACCTGGTTCTATCACAAGTCCGAACTCGTTTTTAATTCCATCATTGCGTTCTACGGCCGCACTCTGAAATTTGTACTTCAGTTCCGCACCATCACACTCCTCGTCACGGTCGGCACACTGGTTGGAACCATCCTGCTCTACATTTACATTCCCAAAGGCTTCTTTCCCGTACAGGACACCGGACTCATCTTGGGCGTTTCCGAAGCCGCGCAGAACATCTCTTTCACCGCGATGTCCCTGCGTCAGCAAGCTCTGGCCGACGTCATTCTGAAAGATCCTGCGGTCGAAAGCCTCTCCTCGTTCATCGGCGTCGATGGAACCAACACCACCCTCAACACCGGCCGCATTCAGATCAATCTCAAACCGCTCGAGCAGCGCAAAACCAGCGCCTCCGACATCATTCGCCGTCTTCAGCCTCAGCTTGCAAGTGTCGATGGCATTTCGCTTTATATGCAGCCGGTGCAGGATCTCACTGTCGAAGATCGCGTCAGCCGCACGGAATTCCAGTACAGCCTCGAGGATGTTGACCCGAAAGAGCTTGCCTATTGGACGCCGCGTTTTATCGAAAAACTGAAATCCATTCCTGCTGTGCGCGACGTCGCCAGCGATCAGTTGAACCAAGGTCTTCTCGCTACGCTCGTTATCGACCGCGACACCGCCTCGCGCCTCGGGATTCTCCCCGCTGATATCGACAACACTCTCTACGACGCCTTTGGTCAGCGGCAAGTCTCCACTATTTATACCCAGCTCAATCAGTATCGCGTCGTCCTGGAAGTCGATCCCTCGTTCCACCAGAATCCAGACTCTCTCAAGAACATTTACGTAAAGTCGACGGGAAATCCGCAGGCTTCTTCCGGAGCGACGGCTAATATTTCAACAAACGGACAGGCCAACATCACCTCCGCTCCCAGCACGCAGGTTCCGCTTAGCGCGTTCACGCGTTTCGAGCCGGGCGCTACCGCCCTGGCTATCAACCATCAGGGACAGTTTCCGGTCGTCACCATCTCTTTCAATCTAGCTCCCGGCGCCGCTCTCGGCGATGCCGTTGACGCCATCAATAAGGCGAAGTCCGATTTAAATATGCCCGTAAGCGTTCAGGCCACCTTTCAGGGCACTGCGGCGGCCTTTCTCAAGTCGCTCGCCAACGAACCCGTCCTCATCCTTGCTGCGCTTATCACCGTTTACATCGTTCTCGGCGTCCTTTACGAAAGTTATATTCATCCAATCACGATTCTATCTACGCTTCCTTCCGCGGGCGTGGGCGCCATCCTCGCTCTCCTCCTTTTTCACATGGAGTTCAGCGTCGTTTCGCTCATTGGCATCATTCTGCTCATAGGCATCGTCCAAAAAAACGCCATCATGATGATCGACTTTCGCTCTCGAGGCCGAGCGCAAGGAAGGGAAGACGCCGCTCGAAGCCATCTACGAAGCCTGCTTGCTGCGTTTCCGTCCCATCATGATGACTACGATGGCCGCACTGCTAGGCGCTTTGCCGCTTGCTCTTGGCACGGGTGTTGGTTCGGAATTGCGCCGGCCGCTTGGCATCACCATCGTCGGCGGACTTATTCTCAGCCAGCTGCTTACGCTTTACACCACGCCGGTGGTCTATCTCGCGTTCGATTGGCTGGCCCGCCGCTTCGCTTTTCAGATTGGCAATTCCATCGAAGAACCGGCCCACGGCGACTAGACCATGACCTCTTCGACCAATTTCTCCGCACCTTTTATCCGCCGGCCGGTCGCCACTACTCTCATTACTCTCGCGATCTTTCTCTCCGGCGCGGTGGCTTTTCGTTTTCTGCCCGTAGCCCCGCTGCCGCAAGTCGATTTCCCGACTATCTCTGTCGGCGCCAGCTTGCCCGGCGCCAGCCCGGAAACAATGGCCTCCTCCGTGGCGACTCCGCTCGAGCGCCAGTTCGGACGCATTGCTGGCGTCACGCAAATGACCTCCTCCAGCGGCCTTGGATCAACTGGCATCGTGCTTCAGTTTGATCTCAATCGCGATATCAACGCCGCCGCCCGGGATGTTCAAGCCGCCATCAATGCCGCGCGCAATCAGCTTCCGGCGGATCTTCCCGGCCAGCCCACGTACCGCAAAGTGAATCCCGCGGATGCTCCGATCATGATTTTGGCTCTGACGTCGGACAATATTCCGCCAGCGCAGATCTATGACGCCGCTGATTCCATCCTGGCGCAAAAGCTCGCTCAAGTGGAGGGCGTCGGCCAGGTCTTCGTTTGGGGAAGCGCCAGCCCGGCCGTTCGAATCGAAGCCAATCCCTACCAACTCAATAGCTACGGAATTAGCCTCGAGAAGATTCGTGCTTCACTGCAATCCGCCAACGCCAACCTGGCCAAGGGCTCTCTTTCCGACGCGCACAAGACATGGAATGTCGGCGATTCCGACCAGCTGTTCAAAGCTTACGAGTACAATCCGCTGATCGTCGCCGGCCATTCTGGCGCTCCCGTTCGGCTCCAGGATGTCGCCGAAGTTGTCGATTCCGTTGCTGACACCCGCAACCTGGGTCTCTTCGGTGGAAAACGTTCGGTGCTTCTGGCCATCTTCCGCCAGCCCGCGGCCAATATGATCGAGACGGTCGATCGCATCAATGCCATCTTGCCGCTTCTGCGCGCATCGATCTCTCCCTCGCTGCATCTAACTGTCTCCATTGATCGCAGCGTCACCATTCGCGCTTCGGTTCACGACGTAGAGATCACTCTCGTCATTTCCATCATTCTTGTTATCCTCGTGGTCTTCGCATTTCTTCGCAGCACCTGGGCGACCATCATCCCGAGCGTTGCCGTTCCGCTGTCGCTCGTCGGCACTTTCGGCGTGATGTACCTCTTCGGCTACAGCCTGGACAATCTCTCGCTCATGGCTCTCACAATCTGTACCGGGTTCGTCGTGGACGATGCCATCGTGGTCATCGAAAACATCACTCGCCACATCGAGAATGGCATGAAGCCGTTTGAGGCCGCCATGAAGGGCGCTAGCGAAATTGGCTTCACCGTGCTCTCCATGAGCACTTCGCTCATCGCCGTTTTCATTCCCATTTTGATGATGCCCGGTATTGTCGGTCGTCTCTTTCGCGAATTTGCCGTGGTCCTCAGCGTGGCTATCGTCGTCTCGCTCTTCGTTTCTCTCACTACCACGCCCATGATGTGCGCGCGTTTTCTAAAGCACGAAAGCGGCAAGCACAACTGGCTCTACAACTTCTTCGAAGCCGCGTTTAACGGGCTCCTTCACGTCTACGATGTTTCGCTTCGGTGGGTTCTCCGCCGCCAATTACTTATCCTGGGCATGACCTTTCTTACCGCCGTGCTCGCCGCGTACCTCCTTGTGCATGTTAATTCCGGCTTTTTCCCCCAGCAGGATACGGGGCGCATCAACGGCGCCATTCAGGGTGATCAGGATTTATCGTTTGCGGCCATGTCACAGAAGATGCGCGAGTTCACGGATATCGTGATGAAAGATCCCGCCATCGATACGGTCACTTCCTTCACTGGCGGCGGCAGTGGCGGCAGCACCGCACGCGTGTTTGCCCAGCTAAAGCCCCTCAGCGAACGGAAGATCAGCGCTGACGAGGTTATCGGGCGTATTCGTGAATCCACGGCGCATGTTCCCGGCGCCGTTCTTTTTCTCCAGGCTGTGCAGGACCTCAGTGTGGGCGGGCGATTCGGCGCCGCGCAATACCAGTACACTCTGCAAGCGGACAATCTCGACGACCTCAATCATTGGGCACCTCTGCTCCAAGCAAGATTGTCTAAGATCCCGGAGCTCCGCGACGTGAACTCCGACCAGCAGACGCACGGCCTGCAGAGCACATTGGTCGTCGATCGCGACACGGCCAGCCGCCTCGGCGTCACCATGGAGGCCATTGACAACACTCTGAGCGATGCTTTCGGCCAACGCCAGGTGTCCACCATCTATAAGGGTCTTAATCAATACTACGTTGTGCTGGAAGTCATGCCGAGCGCCCAGAAGGATCCCGCCGCCCTAAAGTCCATTTATGTGCCGGCCACTGGCGGCCCCCTCGTGCCTCTCAGCGCCTTCTCACATTACGAACCCTCCAGCACTGCGCTTTCCGTGAATCATCAGGGCATCTTCCCTGCTATCACACTCTCCTTCAATCTTGCTCCGGGAGCTTCGCTCGGGCCTGCCGTTCAGCACATTGAAGAGGCGACTCGTGAAATCGGTGTTCCCTCAACCGTCCATGCTACTTTCCAGGGCACCGCTCAGGCCTATCAGGATTCGCGCTCGTCGCAACTCTTGCTGATCATCACGGCTCTCGTCGCGGTTTACATCGTCTTGGGAATCCTCTACGAGAGTTTCATTCATCCCATCACTATTCTTTCCACTATTCCTTCGGCTGGCATCGGCGCCATTCTCGCCATTCGAATTACCAACTCCGATTTGAATATGATCGCCCTGATTGGCGTCATTCTCCTGATTGGCATCGTCAAGAAAAACGCCATTCTCATGATTGATTTTGCGGTGCAAGTGGAACGCGAGGAACACATCTCGCCGTTGGACGCGATCTATAAGGCCTGTTTGCTGCGTTTCCGGCCCATCCTGATGACTACCATGGCCGCGCTTTTCGGTGCATTGCCTCTGGCTCTGGGCACCGGCGTCGGCTCTGAGCTTCGCCGCCCGCTCGGCATCACCATCATCGGCGGGCTCATCGTCAGCCAGATGCTCACGCTCTTCACCACGCCAATCGTTTACATCTACATGGATCGTCTGCAGACCTGGCTCCGGGGAAAGCGTAGACACGCTCACGCGCCCATTCCGGCGGGCGCCCAGGCAGACTGATCCGCCAAGCTGCTTCGTTCTTGTTCTGTTTGATTTGGTATTTGTCGTGCCAGGGGAGCGCCGCGCCGGCGCTCGCCCATTTTTACGAGCTGCCGATCAAATACCCAGTAAGGAAAACCAGCACGCCGCCAACAATCACTTGAAACGCGGCCTGCAAAAATGGCGTATCCATATAGCGGTGCCGGATGTAGCTGATGATCCCCAACTCGACGCACACCACAATCACCGCCACAATCGTGGCGTAGTGAAAATTCGAGATCAGAAACGGCAGCGTATGGCCGATGCCTCCAGCGGTGGTCATCGCCCCCGTCACCGTACCGCGTAGCCACGGCGACCCTCGCCCCGTTAAAGATCCGTCGTCGGAGAGCCCTTCCGAAAAGGCCATCGAGATCCCTGCGCCAATCGAGGCTGCAAGTCCCACGCGGAATGCGTCCCAGCTCTGATGCGTGGCGAAGGCTGCCGCAAAAAGCGGCGCCAGTGTCGAAACCGATCCGTCCATCAATCCGGCAAGTCCTGGCTGCACGATTTGCAGCAAAATCAGCTTGCGATGCGATTCGGCTTCTTCCGCGCGAGCAGGTTCCGTTAAGTGTTTTTCTTGCAGGCCTTCCGCCGTAGCCTCGTGTTTCCGCTCTTCGTCCGCCAGTTTGTTCAGCAACTCTCGAGTGGGAGCATCTGTAACACGGCTGACCGCTCGCGTATAAAATCGCGCCGCTTCCATCTCCATGACCTTCGCCTGTTTCCGGGCAATGTTCACGCCCAGTGGACGCACCAGCCAGGTCGGTCTGCGTTGTAAAAACCCTTTCACGTTTTCGCGCCGGATCAACGGGATGTGGTCGCCAAAGCGTTGGCGGAACATTGCCAGTAGCCTGTCCCGGTGCACCACTTCTTCCGCGCGCATCTCTTCGAACATTTGCGCTGTTGCGGGATAAGTCTCCCGCAAAGCGTCCGCAAACTCGCCGAAGATGCGGCTGTCTTCCTCTTCCGACGCGATAGCCAACGCCAGAATCTCTTTTTCCGTCAAATCCTTGAATTTCTTGAGCATCGACCCTTCCTCAATCTTTGTCGAGGAAGAGAATCGCACAAACGGTGGAAGGAAGTCACCTAAAGGTAGGAAGTGCTTGGTAGCACAGCCACTCTTGCTCGCGCTGAACTTCGAAGTGGCTGTGCGGTTTTTCACGAGTGCTGCAAAAGCAGACAGGCAGGAATGCCTGTCCTACACCAAAAATCCCTGCGTGCGGCAAAGATGCACAATCCCAAATCGGTCGCCCGCCCCAACTTTATGCTTCATACGGTAAAGATGATTTTTGACGGTCTGCTCCGACAAGCAGAATTGGTTCGCAATTTCCTTGTTCGTCAGCCCTTGCGCGATCAGCGGAACGATTTGTTGCTCGCGCCGCGTCAATCCAAGCCTCGGGTGAATCGTTGCCGAATGCACCGACGTAGCTTCCCTCTCGAAAAACCGGAACAAAAGTGCGCACAACGACCCAGGGCAGACCGCCTCGCCCGCTTGCACCGCATGCATCGCTTTTAGGACGTCCTCCGCGGAGGCATCGCGCGGGAGGTATCCTCTGATCCCCGCCCGCACATACTGAAAAAACTCGGTTTCGTCTTCCGTCATTCCCACCAGCAGGATCCGCACTGTAGGAGCTGTCAATCGCACCTGGCGAATCACAAAAACGTCTTCTCCCAGGCTCCCGCGCGACGTCAGGAGCAAAATATCGGCTTTCTCATCGAGCAACCCTTCCACTTGGAAAGGCCCGGTGGAATTAAAACCCACCACATCGATATCCCCTTGCCTCGTTAACATTCGCGAGAGCGCCTCGCGCAACAGCCGGTTCTCCGCCGCGATATACACGCGCGACCGCCCCTCAGCGCCTACGTTGGCTTTTACACGCGGCGCTTCCTCCACCGGAGCGGGACCGCCTCGGCGCTCTCCACGCAAGAGCTCATTTCGCGGACCAGGTCCTGTCGAGAGTTGCGTTCGGCGCGCTGCGGTATTCATGGTGGGCTATTCTCCTGCAAACTTTGCTGCTTTACCGCAAACGCCTTCCTCTCAGGGAATTGGCTTTCGCGGCTGGCAACCAACTTCTGCAATTTCACAGCCGCACCCCGTTTTCTCTTCCTCCCCTGCTTCTCCATTTATCTCCCATCGTACCTATCTCTTAGGGCCGGACTTCGTTGGGACCGTAGCTCTACCTGGTCCCACATTGGTACTAATCCTCCTCCGCCACTTCACTTCGGAACTCTTCCATTAAATCCTTCTTATTCTTCCTTTTAGCCAAAATACACGCCGTCGCTCTCTTCCCTTCGCAGTACTTCCGTACTATCATCCCCTTGGAGCGTCCTACTCTTTTCAGGTACGTCTCCTCTATGGGTTTTGTTTTACCCAAGCCTTACACTCTCCTTAGAAACGTCCCATCAGCGAGAGGCAAGGCATTCATGGAGACCCAGCAAAGCGTTATGGGCAAAACACCCAGCTCTAGTGGCGCCGCCGCTTCAAAACCCACAACTCAGGAACGGCGTGGCAGCCGCCGTTGTAAGATCACCCAGCTCATGCGCATTCGTCCTTCTGATCCAGAAAAGGATCACTTTGACGATATGCGTGGAACCCTCAGTGTTTCTCGCAGTGGCGTTTACTTCCAGACCAGCGAACCCGGCTATGAAATCGGCATGCGCCTTTTCGTAACTCTGCCTTATTCCCAGAGTCCGATGGCCATGAATCGCGAATATCTCGCGGAAGTCGTGCGCAGAGATCCTCTTTCAACCGGCATGTTCGGCGTCGGCCTGAAAATCCTCATGGAAATGGGGACGCAACAACCGACTTTCAACGACTCCTGGGCCACGCGAAGGTAGCTCCTGCGCTCCGCGCAACTCAATTTAATTTTTAGACAAAAAGCTTTCGAAAACAAAAAGGGGCGGATGGCTTTAGGCCACCCGCCCCCTCTTGCTTTGGGGTTGGAGAAAACTCGAAATTAATCTTGTCCGAACATCCTCAGAGTCTTGTGCCGGATGATTCCCAGCTGCCTGTTAATCGGGTGCTGCCTCGTAAGGAAAGTCAGTACCGGCGGCCGCCGCTCGACAAGCCGGTTCATGGCGATCGTCAAGCGCACATCTCGCCGCGCAAATTTCAGCCCGGATTGCAGCGCTACCACTGCTTCGTCGCGCCGACCCGCCGTTGCATAGACTTCGGCAAGGTTCAAATAAAGCTGCGCCTGGTTTCGCTTCATGCGCACAGCCGTGTCGCAAAGCCTCTCGGCTTCGCCCCACTTCTGCTCGGAGCGCGCGAGCACCACTCCCAGATAAGACATGTAGTACGGATTGTTTCTATCGAGGTCTACTGCCTTCTTCATATGCGGCAGCGCCTTTACCGCATAGTTGTCTCGAAGCAGCGTCAACCCGGTCTTGAATTCGCGGAACGCTTCCGTGTCCATCATAGATTCACCTCGTCGCCCCCGTCCTTTTCAGGATGGGCTAGGATTCGGACTCCCCGGGAAGCTGGAAACTTGCCGCGCGCTGCAAATAAAGGACACTCACCGCCCGGGTGCCGGGCTTGGCTGGGTTGACCGCTTTGCGGTCACGAAAGAAAATGACCGCTTTGCGGTCACGAAAGAAAATGACCGCTTCGAGTTCACCCATAAGAATGTTGCATTCACCCAGTTGGTGTTTTGTGCAGCGGAGAGCGGTGTCGCGTTTTCTGTTCCCATCCCAGTGCTTCTTGAACCTACGCGCACTTTGCCCAGGAATCTACTGACCCGTGGGACAGTCTTGGGTCAGCCGCTCCCGCGTAGTAATGAAGCTGGGAAGGACAGTAGGCAAAATCCAGCCAAATCGAGGCCTTTTGTCGTTTTGAAGATCCCAGGCGAGCAAGCCGTTCAGAAACTGAGCGCGAAAGTTGCCGAAATCTACTTCGTCAGTTTCTTCCAGCCCTTGCGCCAGTCTTCCCAATCCTTCAGCGTGGCTTTGCACATCGCTTTAGACGCTTTATGCAGCCAGCGGCCTTTTCTCTGCGCCAGATCACGTTTGACCTCTGGAATGGCCTGCAGCGAACCGAAGTGCATGTTGGCCGTCTCCCAACCCATCGAATAGAGCAGCCTCGCTTCATCTCGCTCTGCCGCCAAGGAAACCAATTCGATCCGCGAGCAGTCTGGCGCCAGCCGCCGCACCACCCACCGGTTGTGCCAGCGAACAAAGGGGTCTAATACACGCAAACTGCGCCCGATGAGCCTTGGTCCATAGACGACGTCCGACGACGTCCCGCAGTGCCATGCGGATGCCGAGGGTCGAACGGCCTTGGCCTCGCGCGCGATGTAGGCGCCGCCCGAGGAAGAAAGCGCCACTATTCGGGGATGGCCAAGACTTCCGAGGCCCGCGATTCGCTTCTTCAGCGAATACACACTCTTTGGTGGCAACGACTCCTCAAGCAGTTGGCGCACTTCGTCCGGAGCTTTTGCGGTGAAAGGCGGCAAGTGGGTCAGCTTGTCCCAAAAATGAACTGGATCACGCAGCTTGCTCAGCGCCATCAGGCGCAGCCACTGATGATCCTCCGCCAGAATGAACGGCTTCCCGCCGGCGGCCAGCGAGTCGCGATAACCTTGTTCGACTGCTTCGGCAGCCTCGCGGCGTTGCATGCCGAGGTGCTCCCCAAGAATCGCCAAATAAGCGCTGGTCGTGAGCCGCACCAAATCAATCGCATACGACGAGGGGTAGACCTCGTCCAGATCATTCACGCCCCAGATGAGCCGCCCTTCCAAGTCCCGCCAGGTTCCAAAATTCTCGACATGCAAATCGCCCACCGCGAGAACTTTGGGAGCTTTGGCTAGCTCGGTACAAACTTCGGGCCAAAGCTGCAACCATCTGTAGAATGTCGCGCGAAAGTAAGGAAAGGCGGCTTCCGCCATCAATCGATGCTTGAGGCGCAAATCCTGCTTGATAATTGGGAGTTGGGCTTCAAGCCACTTCTCGAAAGCCAACGTTGCGTCAATAACGCCGGGTATCATGTGAACTTCACACCCTCGCGTGTTCTGCGCGAGACGTCCCCCGCACACGCGATTCGTAAATCGGGAAGCGGGCCGCGAAATCGGCAACCTGTTTGCGTACGCGTTGTTCTGTTTCCGCATCGCCCAGATGCGAGAGAATCTCCCCGATCCAACCGCCGATTTGTTCCATCTCTGGTTCGCGCATTCCGCGGGTCGTAACGGACGGGCTTCCTAGCCGGATCCCGCCGCCCTTCATCGGAGGCAGGGGATCAAACGGAATCGAATTCTTGTTCACGGTAATTCCCGCGCGGTCCAGAGCCTTCTCTGCATCGCTGCCAGTAATGCCGCGCGAATGCACCTCTATCAGAAACACATGATTGTCCGTCCCGCCGGTCACAATCCGGAATCCGCGCTTTGCGATAGCCGCTGCCAGAGCCTTCGCGTTCGCCACCACCTGCTTCTGGTACTCTTTAAAACTCGGCTCCATCGCTTCCTTCAAACACACCGCCTTGGCCGCAATTGTATGCACCAAAGGCCCACCCTGCGTTCCTGGGAAAGTCAGCTTGTCCAGTTCCTTCGCAAACGCGGCCTTGCACAACACCAATCCGCCGCGCGGCCCGCGCAATGTCTTGTGCGTGGTAGTCGAAACAATATCTGCGTGCGGCACCGGACTAGGATGCACCCCGGCTGCTACCAACCCCGCGATGTGCGCCATATCCACAAAAAACAAAGCCCCCACGGACTTTGCCGCCTTCGCAATCCGCTCAAAATCGATAATCCTCGAGTACGCGCTCGCGCCTGCCACAATCATCTTTGGCTTGTGTTCCAACGCTAGTTTGTCAATTTCGTCATAATCGATCCGCTCGTCCTCTTTTTTCACTCCGTACGCAATGAACTTGTACATGCGCCCCGAAAAATTCAAAGGATGCCCATGCGTCAAATGCCCGCCATGCGAAAGATTCATCCCTAACACCACATCATCCTTCTGCAGAGTGGACATATACACGGCAACATTCGCCGAAGTCCCGGAATGCGCCTGCACGTTGGCATGTTCCGCGCCAAATAATTCCTTCGCACGGTCAATCGCAAGCTGCTCCACTTTATCCGCGTACTCGCACCCACCGTAATACCGTTTCCCCGGATAACCCTCCGCATACTTGTTCGTAAAAATCGACCCCATCGCCTCCAACACCGCCTCAGAGACAAGGTTCTCCGAAGGAATCAATTCCAAACCAGTTGCCTGCCTTTGCGCCTCTTCGCGCAATAAATCAGCAATCGCCGGGTCCACGGCCTCAAGCGGCCTCTGCATCCGTTCGTTAGCTTCGGTTGTCATCTCGGTTGTCCTATCAATTCAATTTCAATTCAGCCTGGCCCAGCTCGTTCATTTAATCTCGCTCAGGGGTCACTATCTTACTCCGCTAGCAGCCGTTCTGCGAAGCAACAGCTCTTTGGCAAAACATCTGGAAATGGTAAAATGTGTCTGGGACATTCTATGGAGTGCGGCAGCTCTGCTGCCGCTTTTTCATTTTGGGCCGAAGTCGCACAGCCACGATTTGCTGCAGGCTCTTCCGATCCATCGCACAGTTCTATCCCAGGTCACCAACGAGATATTCGTCCTTCCTTGTAGCGGATTGTAGCTTCTCAGCGAATCTTTCACCGTCAACGTGCATCGCCGTGTGAACAATTCTTGTTCCATTCTTTCCAAAGACAATCGTTTCGCTCCTTGAAGCGTCGTAAGCCACACTCTCTATTTGATCGATCCGAATCTCTTTGAAACCAAACAAGACGCGCCGCTGTCGGATCGCGTGTTCGGTAATCTCGATAGTTCTTGGCCACGCGAAAAATCCAAGAAATACAAAACACGCGGGCGTGACCACAACCCACAACGGGTCGCCTTCCGAATTCGTGCCAACCATCAGTCCGAGACCCATTACGATGCACGCAAGGTACAGGCCCCTCAGCCACATCGCGGCAGGGAAGACCATTCGTTGTGCCAGCCTTCTGTGGTCCTTCGCGTAAGTCTCGAGTACCTGAGCGAGGAAAAGGAAGGCAAAGACGAATCCGGTCAAGATGCTAGAGAGAATCAGGGTCATGCGCCAGGGCACAGACCACGTGCCATTGAAAACGCGACTTATGATCGAAACTAATGGCACTAGGATGATCGCGCTGACGAAGACCGGCACAGTAATCCGGAGCGCAAGCACCGCGGCAGAGCGTATTTTCGATGAGTCCATCCGGACTGCTCCCATCCAGCCAAATTGACGTGGCATAATAGCTTTCGTTCGCCGAAATTGCACTTTCCCCCTCGCTTTGACTCGGGGCCAGCACTGGTGGAAACAGCTGACTCAGTCGAAGGTTAGGTTCGCCACTAAAACTCTTGGCATCAATGCTTGCAAGAATGCCCACAACCATTGATTCCAATGAACTTAGAGAATAGCTAAGTCCTTTAGAATCCGGGTTTACAAAATACAAGGGAGGGATGGACACCAAGGAGAGCTTGTGCCCGACAACTCTGCTTCGAAGCGCGCATCAGGACCCGAACACCCGGCCCGAAGCTTCTCAGCTTCGGCTCGCGCGTCTCACCTGAAGCTCAATGCACCTAAGGCGGGATTAACGCGGCGGCGTGAACCCAGCGGGCGGCTGTTCGAGCTCTAGTCCGCCCAAATGCGGCCGCTGCACGTAACCGAAGGCGGGCTTTGGTAAGCCCTCGACGCACTTTTCGGAGCAAGCATGCACCAAGAGCGGCAGCACGTCCGTCGCAACCCTCAGGGAAATCCAGGCTTGATATATCTGCGCTTGCGAGAACGGTCCACTGCAGACACTGCAGGTCGCCGGCGTCAGCATTGGCGAAATCTGCGGCAATCTCGGGAAGGGGGGTCTGTATCTGTAATTGCCGTAAAGACCCCGAGTACTTACACGACTTCGAGACAGCCGTTTGCAGCGCGTGATCTCATAAGGAAGCCAATGTAGACAACGCGAGGTATAAGGATCGAATTCTTCTAAATTCGTCATCTCGCCTATCTCAGGTGGAATTCGAACGAGGTGGCTCCCATAAAGACTTAAGAATTTGACGGACTTTAGTGTCCCAATGGACTTGGGCAGCGTGACGATTTGCTCCCACTTTTCCGGACCGATGCCTAGCAACGGGTTTAGTTCGTCGGACCCTTCCTCGCGAATCTTCGCCATGTACGCTTCCAGGGATTTCCATGCATCGGAAGTTTCGTCCTGAACTTCGGTATGAAACAAAAGCTCGTGCCACTCAAGGCGCACGACATTTGCTTGCGCACCTTCTTCGCCCGTTTCCTCGGGTTCGTCGGGTTCGTATTGCGCATCGAGGCAATGGCACGAAGCATAGCGCCGTACTGGGTTAGGTCTCAGGTCGACGGCTGCTGTGGCATAACGCTGGTTAAAGCGAGGGCTAAAGAGTTTCAGGGGCGGCACTTCGGCTATGGGCTGCTTCCGAGCTTTACGGAGAAGGGCGGCTACCACGGCACCCGCAGCCGCGATTGCGAACAGTCCGAAATCTTCCCAGGATATGGAAACAGCCAAATAACAGAGGACCGAGTTATTTTGAAAGACCATTTGACGGAACAGACTAGACGATTTGCATCTTTTTTGCGACGCCCTCCGCCACTGGCCTGATCAGCGAGGTAACCAAAAACTGCTAGCTCCTCACTTAAAGTCGCCACCCGTCACTTCCCGGAGAGTCTCTTGTGATAAAGAGTCAAAATATCCTCCGTGGATTGGACGCCCTTTCCTGTCGCAATTTTTCGGACTACGCTGAGCTTCAAGCCGCCATAGTCTGGAAGCCGCGAATCGTTCATCTCAATCAAGTAAAACCCCGGCTTGCCCGGATTGGAGGTGTCCGGGACGCAGTAAAACATTTGAAGGGCAATGCGAATGTAGCGGCTGGCATACAGCTGTTCATTCGCGACAACGTATTTGATAACGCCAACGCCTTTCGGAAACATGGACACACGATTCACGCGGATAGTCGGCCCCTGCCCAAAGTCGATGTTCTCCCAATAAAAGAAATCCATCGCCCCAGGGAGTTTTCCTTCGGGATAGTCAAGGATGTGTTCATAGATCCCGCCGGATTTGTCCTTCGGCAGGTAGTAGGAACTGTCCAGCATCGACTTCATGTTTTCATAAAGGTTGAAGGGCTTCTCGCGGTCGGTGTAGCTGCCGAACGCTTTTAGGCCACCCGAGATGTAAGTTGTCACCACTTCGAAAAGACGCTGGCGGGCGAACTTGTTCACTTGATCGTATTTGTCGGGCGAGTTCCAGTCGATCCGTTTCTGCAGTGCCACAACGTCAAAGACCTGGAGATCGCAATCGTTGGGTTTGCACTTCTGCAGCGCATCAATATCCTTGCGTGGGAACGCGATGCGGTCGAAGTCGGAGAGTTTGGGCGGGGAACCGAGTTCGTTGAACGCTTGCACGTCGAGGTAGACCTTGTCCTCGAGCAGGCTCTTTACGTCGCGGTAAGATTCCGCAAAGCGCTCCACGGTGCTGTTGATATAGACTCCGCCAAACACAAGCATCCCGTACTTCTTGTCGCCGGAATCGAGGACCTTGGTCACGACCTGGCCTTGATCCATCTTCTGAATATCGCTGTCGGACAAGCCGACACGAGTCTTAAAGAAAGTTTCCGGCTGTCGTTGGGCACAAGCGGTGGCCGCGCCAAAAATCAGTCCGAGTGAAAGCGTAGATGCCGCAAAAACTGTGCTACTGAGGGCGATAGTTCTCATTCTTTTTGAGATTGTTTTATTCATATTTCCTTTTGGCCGCTCTCGAAAGCGCAGCAGTGCCCCGGTCCAAGTTGCTTGCGACCTTGAAAACGAATTTTCATCCGAGTGCTGCTGTTGAGCTCAACCATCTGATGCGACCAAGAGCAAGTCAGGTGCAGATTAACCGCCTCGGTTCTGGTATATGTCTTCGGCAGGGATCAAGCCGGGCCAGCGGAGGAACGCCAATGAAAGCCGCCGTCTATACGAGGTATGGACCTCCAGATGTTGTCCAGATCGCGGACGTCGAAAAGCCCGTTCCCAAGAACGACGAAGTTTTGATAAGAGTTCGCGCGGCGAGCCTCAATCCACTCGACTGGCACTTCATGAGAGGCACGCCGTACGCCGTTCGCATCATCGCGGGGCTGCGCAAACCAAAAATACCGAGGTTAGGCGTGGATGTCGCCGGCCAGGTCGAAGCTCTTGGCGCCAAAGTATCGCAATTCAAACTCGGCGATGAAGTTTTCGGCTCGTGCAAAGGAGCTTTTGCGGAGTATGTCTGTGCTTCCGAATCTGAATTTGCCATGAAGCCAGCTAACGTGACATTTGAGCAAGCAGCTTCCGTACCGGTGGCCGCCTATACCGCATTGCAGGGCCTTCGCGACAAGGGACACATCCAAGCAGGTCAAAAGGTCCTGGTTAACGGCGCCGCGGGAGGCGTAGGAACATTCGCTGTGCAGATCGCCAAGTCGTTTGGCGCGGATGTGACCGGCGTATGCAGCACCAGGAATCTCGACATGGTGCGGTCCATCGGTGCAGATCGCGTTATCGATTACACGCAGGAGGATTTCACAAAAAGTGCACCACGCTACGACCTGTTTTTCGACGGCGTTGGGAACCATTCGTTGTTGGCTTCCAGGGGCGTTTTAAATCCCAAGGGAATTTACATCGGCGCGGGAGGAACGACCGACAACTGGACGATCGGTCCTTTGGTGCGCGCAATTTCCTCTCTTGTGCTGTCGCTGTTCGGGAGCCGGAAGCTGCTCATGGTTCTTGCGAAACCCAGCAAACAGGATCTGACCTGGATGCGCGAGCGAATGGAATCCGGAAGGATAACGCCGGTCATCGACAGACGTTACAGATTGAGCGAAATCTCTGAGGCTATCCGCTATCTGGAACTAGGGCACGCCCGCGGAAAAGTAATCATTACCTTCGAAAATAACTAGAAAATTTGGGGATGCCATGGGCGCGGCTTTGAACAGCTACTGTACGCAAAAGCCTTTGCTTTGCCCGCAACGCCGATATAGGCTCCCGCGCTGGTTCAATGAATCCCAAGAGGCCTCTTCCATGAACTTGTTCCGCAATATTGCAATTGTGCTGATTTTTGCTGGCTCGTTCGCCGCGCCTGCTTCTTTCGCTCGGCAGGATTCGCCCGATTTGCAACGCAAGGTGGATCAAGTTTTCGCGGCCTACGATAAGCCCAATTCACCGGGCTGCGCGCTCGGTGTGGTGCGCGACGGGGAGTTCGTCTACAAAAAGGGCTACGGCGAAGGCAGCCTCGAACTAAGCGTCCCGCTCACTCCTCAATCCGTTTTCTACATGGGCAGCGTGTCGAAACAATTTACGGCCGCCAGCGTCGTGCTCGCCGCTGAGCAAGGCTATCTCTCGCTCGATGATGACGTCCGCAAATACGTTCCCGAGATTCCTTCTTATGGCAAGCCCATCACGCTCCGCCAAATGCTGCATCACACCAGCGGCTTTCGAGACATTCTCGGCTTGCTTCTGCTCGCCGGACGCAATTTTGAAGACATTCATCCCACGCCAGAATTGCTCGATTTGCTCTCTCGTCAAAAGGCTCTCAACTACATGCCCGGCGACGAATACCTCTACAGCAACACAAACTTTTTCCTCTTTAGCGTGATTATCAAGCGCGCCACTGGTAAGCCTCTCTCGCAATTCGCCGAAGAAAATATCTTCAAGCCGCTGGGCATGATGCACACGCGCTTCTACGACGATCACTCCGTCGTCGTCCCCGGCCGCGTCCCCGCGTACGAGCCGCTCCCCGACGGCAGCTTCCGCATCGACTGGTCCACCAACTTCGACAAAATCGGCGACGGCGGCCTGATGAGCAGCGTCGACGATCTTCTCCTCTGGGATCGCAACTTCTACGCCAACAAACTGGGCAAAGGGACGCTGCTGAAGGAGATACAAACGCCGGGTGTGCTCAACAACGGAAAGCATATCGAATACGCACTCGGTCTGATCATCAGCACCTACCGTGGGCTGCCCATCGTCGAGCACGGCGGAGCACTCTTCGGTTATCGCTCCGAACTCTTGCGTTTCCCCCAGCAGAAATTTTCCGTCATCACGTTGTGTAATGTTGGTACCAGCAATCCCCGCCGTTTAGCCAATCAAGTCGCGGATCTCTATCTCGATGCCCAACTCGCGCCCAACACCCCCGCCGCCGGGTCAGCGAAAGTCGATCCTCAGCCTTTCGTGGGGCTGTATCGAAGCCCGGAATCACACTCAGTGCTGATTCTCTCCGTGGCCGACGGTGATTTGTCGGTCTACGGCCTGCGCCTCAAGCCTCTCGACGCCACGCATTTCACCGCTTCCGAGGGCCTGGATTTGAAGTTTGAAGCACGCGAAGGCAAGCCGTTGCGACTTACGCTCGATTCTGCGGATAGCGCTCCTCAAGTTTTCGAGAGATTTCAAGCCATCGAGCCTTCTGCCGTGGACCTTGTCCAATATTCGGGCGAATATAAGAGCAGTGAACTACAAGTTACTTACCGCTTTGCAGCCAAGGACGGCAAGCTCACTCTTGCGACGAATTGGCAGGAGCCTGCGGTCCTCGATCCAATCGTTCGTGATGAATTCGGGGGACCATTTGGCACTTCCATCGTTTTCCGCCGCGACGCTGCCGGCCACATCACCGGCTGCGACCTCTTTGCAGGGCGCGTGCGAAACATCGCTTTCATAAAGACCGTGGTACCGTCCGCGAAATGACAAGGGCAGATTGTTCGCAACGAAAAGAAGAACGGAGTGAGTTCGGCTTGCGCGATGGACAGCCGCCTTTATTGAGGGAGCGCACGCAACGCATCCAGCCGGGCGCGCGCCTCCGACATCGCAGGAGCCAGTTGCAACGCCGCCGCGTACGCTTTCGCCGCTTGTTGAGTTTCTCCTTTGTTTTCTAACGCGCGCCCGAGCCAGTAGAGCGCGAGTGGCGATGGCGCAATCTGCGCTGCCTTCGTAAAATCCGCGATCGCCGCATCCGTGTTCATCATTTGCATCTCCGCGGTACCGCGGCCGATGTAGCTGTTTTGCGCGTTTGGGTCGAGGGCAATCGCCGCGCTCAACTCCGTTAGCGCTGCAGCATATTTTCCTTCTCCCAGATACAGGATTCCGAGATTGTTGTGCGATTGCTCGATTTCCACCTGATCGCTTGATAGCGCGAGTGCCGCACGGTATTCGTGCTCCGCATCATCCAGACGGTTTTGTTTTTGCAGCAGCACGGCGACGTTGTAATGCGGCGACGCCAGGTCAGGGCTCAGCTGCACCGCGGCCACGAAGTGTTGGGCGGCAAGCTGCGGTTCGCCGCGCTCCATCAGCGCGACGCCGAAATCGTTTTCCGCGAAGCCATTGTTCTTGGTCACTTCGAGGGTGTGAGCAAAAAGCGTGTAGCTGTCGTGCCAGTAGCCGATCTGTTTGATGGTCACCGCGGCAAACGGTGCCAGCGCCAGGAGAAAAATCGCTACGGGAATTTCTTTCTGCCAGTGCTTCTCCACTGCCAAATCTCCGATCAGCCAAACCAGAGCGAAGAGCAACCCCATCATCGGAATGTGCATGAAGCGGTCGGCCATTCCTTGCCGGCCCGTTTGTATAAAGCCGATCATCGGCAGCATCGTTCCGAGATACCAAAGCCAGCCCATCAGCAAATACTTGCGCGCCCGTAATCTCCAGACCAACACGGAGATCGACGCGAGGACTAGTCCCGCTAGGGCCACGAGGGTCCAGGACAACGTGTTTTCTGGATGCGGATAATACGGAGCCAGTTTGGCCGGCCAGATAGCTTTTCCCAGGTATGCCACGTAAGAAAAAATCGCGTTCTTCAATCGCCAGCTAAAAGGCATCGTGGCCGTCAGCGCATGTTCTCGAGAGTGCACATAAACGGTGACGGCTCCGCCTGCTGCGGCCATCACGAATAACGGAATCTTTTCGATCACCAGCGCGCGCAACGCCGCGAAAAACTGGCGCGGGTTTCCATTTGCATCCGCTCCCGGAAGCCGCCCCAGCGGCCAGTAATCCAGCAGCAGCAAAGCGAACGGGAAGGGAATTACCATGACCTTCGCCGTTATTCCCAAACCGAAAAACAAAACGACCCAGAGATATCGCCCCACGCCAGGTTTTTTCGCGTACCAGCCATATGCTCCAATTGCGATTAAAAAGAAAAGCACGCACAGCACCGATTTGCGCTCGGAGATCCATGCGACTGCTTCGACATTCAAAGGCTGCACTGCAAAGAGCGCGGCCACAGCTGCGCTTCGCAGTGCACGTCCAGTGGCGCTTTCGATCAGAAGAAAAAGCAGCACTACACCCAGAATGTGCAGCAGCACGCTCGTGAAGTGATGCCCTGCGGGATTTCTGCCGTAGAGTTGCACGTCGGCCATGTGCGAAATCCATGTCAGAGGATGCCAGTTCGAGGAAGGATAGCTGGAGCCGAGCGCCCACCGGACATCCGCCCACGTCAATCCTGCTAGGACATGTGGATTGCGCGTCACGTAGTCTGGATCGTCGAGATTTACGAATCCATTGCGCATCGCGGGCGCGTACACCGCGGCCGTTCCCAATGCCAGCAATACGGCAAGGAAAGCGATAAGCCGCCAGTCCTTCGGCGGCGTTGGACTCGGAAAATCCTTTCCGACGTTCTGGTCATCGATCGTTTTTGAAAGGGAACTCACAGTCTGACCAGACTATCAAAACTGTGTAAGGTTCAGTTGCGCCGCGAAAATGCAACGACAGCATTAGTTACCGGTCCTCGCGCCAGTCTTCTTTTGATAACGACAACCGAACAATCCCGCGAGCTTCTCATCCTAGCTGCCGCCGAACTCAGTACAATCGAAAAACACACCGTGGCCATTGATACGCAAGCTCACGAGCAGTTGCTTCGGCATCGCCGCGTTTGGGAGCAAAAACCCATTTTGCGTCGCGTCTACAATGACGAATTTTTTGCGCGCCTGCTCGCTTCTCGAAACCCGGACGGGCTTTCCGTCGAAGTCGGAGCGGGTCCCGGTTTTTTCAAGCAGTTCGCGCCAGACATTCTTTCGACGGACCTGATTTGGTGTCCCTGGCTCGATGCCATCGCCGACGCGCAGCAACTTCCATTTCGATCGAACAGCGTCGCCAACGTTTTCGGCCTGGACATGTTGCATCACCTGGCCACGCCCATGACATTTCTTAGCGAAGTCTCTCGCATTCTGATTCCGGGCGGCAGGCTGATTCTCGTGGAACCCTGGATCACGCCCTTCTCTTATTTCATTTTCCGTTTTCTTCATCAGGAGCGTTGCGATCTTTCCGAAACGCCCTGGGTTGTGAATCCATCCAAAGAAGCACTTGAAAAATTGGCGTTTGACGGCAATCAAGCGATTCCGTACCTGCTCTTCGGGCCTAAGCATCGTGCGAGTACTCTCGATTCTTTGCCGGAACTGAAACTCTCAGAGCTCGAACCCTTTTGCCTTTTCGCCTATCTGCTTAGCGGTGGATTCAAACCGATGAATTTGCTGCCAGATTTTCTGTACCCTTCGCTTTCAAAGTTCGAGCGCGCGACGTCTCCGTTGTGGCGCAGCATCGCAGCTTTGCGAGTCTTGCTCGTACTGGAAAAATCCGCGTTGGTCCAGGGCGATGCCAATGGCGCGAAATGATCTCAATTGGAAACGGCTCGGCGCATGAGCAATAAATCTTCTTCTAACATTTTTACGCGCATTTATAACCTGGCGCGTTCCGCTGGTCTCTTCGAAATAGCGCTGTTCAAAAGGCTATTTCTTTCTACGTATTTTCTCTACAAGCGCTGGTACGAGGATCCGTTCTGGGCGCTGGCGAAACGCAGTCCTGAACTTTTCGCCAACGGCGCAATTCTCGATGTCGGCGCGAACATCGGCTATACGGCTTGCGTTTTTGCCGCGGCCCGCAAGGCGCCGGCGAAGGTCTATGCGTTCGAGCCTGATCTCGCCAGCTTCGCGACTCTCGAAGAGACAATTCGCCGCAAACAGCTTGGAGACATAGTGGAAGTGTTCAACATGGCTGTCGGCAGCGCGGATGGTTCGCTGCAGTTTTGGCATAACGAAGAACACTCGGCCGATCACCGCGTGGTCACGGAGCAGTTCAAAACATCGCGGCCCGCCGAAAGAAAAATCACAACGGTTGCCGTTACCAGCGTGGACAGCTTCGTTGCCGCTCGCCATCTGCAGAACATTTCTTTCATCAAGATTGATGTGCAGGGCTACGAGCTCGCTGTTTGCGAAGGCATGCGTAAAACTATCGAAAAGTTCCCTGCGATGTGTATCGCTTTCGAGTACGCCCCAGACGGGATGCGGGAACTGGGCTTTGAGCCTGTGGCATTGCTCGATTTTTTCCGTTCGGCCGGCTATCAGCTTCACATTCTGACGCGGGCTGCCACCACGCTTGCTCTGGATGACCGCGCGATTGATCTCTCGGTGAAGCGCTCTGGCTACGTCGATTTGCTTTGCGCAAGAAAAATCCTTGAGTGAATTCCATTTGAGATCGCTTTAAGGCGAGAATCGGGAAGTGAGATGCAGAGGGAAGGCAGGCTGATTCGTGGGGCCGGGGAGAGGGATGTCGAGGGCGGGGCTTGCCCCGCCCCTACAAGTGTATTGCGGGGGATTGTCTCGTTGCTGGGGTGAGATCAGGTTTATTGCTGAAGAGGTTGGCTTTGTGCGATCGGCGCTGGCTTTTTTCTGAAACCCATTTTGATGCGCACGAGGCCAACCCACGTCATTTTTAAAAGTTGGAGTCCATGCCTGAAGCGCTGGATGTTTGTTTCGCCATATGTGCGCGCCAGATAGCGGACTGGCACATCCACGATTTCCAGGCCCAGTTCGGCAGCGGGGAAGAGTAGTTCAAAATCGCCGAATGGATCGAACTCGCCGAAATCTTTGCGCCACGCCACCATGCGCTCATAATCGTGCCGCGTGACAAGCTTTGTGCCGCATAGCGAATCGCCAAGCCGCACATCCAGGACGGCGCTCAGCATTTTCGCAAAGAAAATATTGCCCATGCGGTTCAAGAAGCGCATTGCCTCCCCCTCCATCGGATAGACGAGGCGCGAGCCGTTGATGAAATCGCCATGCCCCTGATCGTAGGCATAGCTGAAGCGCGTCAGCATCTCTGGGGGCATGGTCAGGTCGGCGTCCAGAATCACCAGCAAGTCTTCTCTGGCGTGCGAAAAGCCGAGTCGCACCGCGTCCGCTTTGCCTTTGCCAGGCTGTTGCACAGCCAGGATGCGAAATTGATCCCGATAGACCGTGGAGACACGCAGAATTTCTTCCCACGTTTCATCCGTGGAGTGGCCCTCGACAAAAATAATTTCCGCCTCGCGGCCCAGGTCCGGAAAGCGCTTCAGCGCATTCTCAATGTTGCCGCGTTCGTTGCGCGCAGGAATGACGCAAGAGACGCCTTGCTGCGACGACGGAACCAGCGGCCGCATCACGACGACTGACGTCAAGCTCAGCCAGCGTGCGAGCGGGACCAGCGGCATCACGCGGTTGATGAATGTGCCGAGTCCAAGCATTTTCCACGGGCAATAGACCGCCTGCCGCTGACGCACGATCTCGAAACCCGCCACTTTGGCAATATTTTCCAGATCGACGCGCGTCACAAACGTGCTGGGCAAGTCACCCTTGCGAATTCCCATACGATTCGTCAGGTAATACGCCCAGCGCAGGTACGGATTGTAGAGAACGACCACCAATCGCGCGGTCCGCCCCAGTTTTGCCTTAAGCTGCAGCAACAGCGCTTGAATGTCGAAATCGTGGTTGAACGTCCCGTTGATCAAAATCGCGGTACGTTTGTCGCGCTCGTGGGTCAAATCGGGAAAAGGCTCGTCTCTGCCGACGGTTTCCTTACGCGGTGCATCGATCGCGGCGAGCAGCCCGCCCTTGTCGTCAGCACGCGGCAGCCACTGGATGACGCGGTCGTAGTATCTCGTCAACGAGGAAATCTCCGCGGCGAGAAACGCGTTTACGTAGGTACGCCAGCCGGGAGCGAGGTCCTCCGCCGCGCCTCTCGGCTTCTTCGGAACGCTCTCTGTCTCGATTTCGGGTTCCATCTGGGTCAATTGGGCCATCCCAAAAGTTTTATCACGTTTCAAGTCCGCCCAAAGATTCATCGCGCGGACTGGCATCGTGCAAGTAATCTTTTGCGATGACGAGGCAGTCCTCATAGTCACGTGATACCCTTCGGTGCGGAAGTCAGCCTCCATTCGCGCTGAGGCCGCAGAGGCGCTCTTTATCCCATTCGTTGACACGCTGCAACGCGTCCGTTACGCTTTTGAGTTTACTCAGGCGTATTTATTGTTCTGAGAAGAACGGACTACATCGCCGCATGGCTGAAGAAAAGCTCCCAACACGCGCACAAGATTTTTCCGAGTGGTACAACCAACTGGTTTTGAAGGCGCAACTTGCCGACTACGCACCTGTGCGCGGCTGCATGGTCGTGCGGCCGTATGGGTGGGCGCTGTGGGAGAACATGCAGCAGGCTCTGGACCGGCGGTTCAAGGCGACCGGGCACCAGAACGTGGCGTTTCCACTGCTCATTCCGCGCAGCTTTATCGATAAAGAGAAGCACCACGTCGAGGGGTTTTCGCCCGAGTTGGCCGTAGTGACGATTGGCGGCGGCGAAAAGCTGGCAGAGCCTCTGGTGATCCGGCCGACTTCAGAGACGATTATCGGGCACATGTGGTCGAAGTGGATCCAGTCTTACCGCGACCTGCCGGTTTTGATGAACCAGTGGAATAGCGTGGTGCGCTGGGAATTGCGCACCAAACTCTTTCTGCGCACGCTGGAATTTTATTGGCAAGAGGGGCATACGGCGCACGCGACGCGCGAAGAGGCGGAATTCGAAACGCGGCAGATGCTCGACATCTACACGGATTTTGCGGTGAACGATGCCGCGATCCCCGTGATTGCCGGGAAAAAATCGGACGCTGAGAAATTCGCGGGAGCGGACGTTACCTTTTCCATCGAAGGCATGATGGGCGATGGCAAAGCGCTGCAGTCCGGGACTTCGCATTTCCTGGGGCAGAATTTTGCGCAAGCGTTCGAAGTGAGGTATCTCGACCAGGGCGGGCAGTTGCAGCATTGTTGGACGACTTCGTGGGGGCTTTCGACGCGAGTGATTGGCGCGATCATCATGGTGCATGGCGATGATCAAGGGCTTGTGCTGCCGCCAAAACTCGCGCCTTATCAGGTTGTGATAGTGCCCATATACAAGACCGATGAAGAAAAGAGTTCGGTGATGGACGCGGCGCGGAAGTTGAAGGCGGAACTGGTGGCCGCGAATGTACGCGTTACTTTGGATGAGCGCGAAGGGCCTAGCCCTGGGTGGAAATTCAACGATTGGGAGATGCGTGGCGTGCCTTTGCGCGTGGAGCTTGGGCCGAAGGATGTGGCGAAGGCCGCGGCCGTACTGGCGCGGCGGGATCGTCCGGGTCGAGAAGGGAAGATCAGCTCGCCACTCGCGGGAATGCCGCAGACGATCGCGGGGCTGCTCGTTGAAATTCAGCAGGCGCTGCATGACAAGGCTTTGGCGTTTCGCAAAGCCAACACTCACGACGCGAAGACGTATGACGACTTGAAGAAGGCCGTCGAAATGGGCTTCGCGTATTCATACTGGTGCGGAAGCGGTGAGTGCGAAGCCAAGATTAAAGAAGAAACGCGGGCGACGATGCGGTGCATACCCATCGATCAGAGCCTGGGCGACGCCAATTTGCAGACTGGCGGATCGGGAGCCTGCGTTTACTGCGGCAATGCTGCTGCCGAGCGGGCTATTTTCGCGCGGGCTTATTGAGGTTGCTCGGCGGCTGGGGACCCAAGAAACCAGAGCAGGGCACCGCAAAAGAAGACAGGCTGAAGCCCGTCCCACTGCACTCCCCCGTAGCTTTCCGGGAACACCTGTCCCTGCAACGTCTCGACACTCTGCAGACTGGGTGCTAGCGTTGATTGAAAGACAGCGTCTGAATCTTGCGGTGCAGTGCCTAGCTTTGGAATCGGCGTTGCCGGCGCCCGGAGAAGATTTTCGTGCAATTAGCTGTTACCCCTGAACAGAGTCTGATGAAGCGCCGCAGCCGCTCGCAGCGCGGCGAGGGCAAACTGAAGGCGATCGTCTTTACGCTCGTAGCCTTAATGGCGATCTATTTGGCGTTCAAGTTCGTGCCGCCGTACGTTTCCGAATACCAGTTGCAGGACAAAATGCAGGAGCAGGCGCGATTCGGCATTGTGAACCGATATTCGGAAGAGCAGGTTCGCGACAACGTTTTCAAAGTGGCGCAGGATTTGGAGCTTCCGATAAAGCGCGAAGACATCAAAGTCTCGGTCTCGCTCCAGACCGTGAAGATCGCGCTGGAGTACACGGTTCCGGTCGAGATGTTTTTCTACAGTACCGAGCTGCACTTTTCACCTTCCAGTGAAAATAAATCTCTCATGCAGTGATTTTGGGAACTCCGTTCGAATGGCTGGAACCAGGGTTGCAGCCGTCATGCTGCCCGGGCCATTTCGTGCGGTTTGGTCTGCGATAGCTGTTCGGCAGGCGGTTCCGTGTGCGCTTATTCGAGCAACATTTCTGGCACGAACTCCGTCTTTCTTAGTGCTGGGTGTTGCGAGACAATAGAAGCTCAGCCCCGGGAGCCATCGTTTGCGCATTCGAATTCGAAAAGGTTTTTTCACTTCTAAACTGGGCTTGACGCTCCTGGGGATCGTCTTCGCGCTATTCCTCACCTCCGGCGGAATTTTCACTTATTACTACGTCAAATATTCGCGGATGATCGACGCGCGTTTGTCCGGCAAAGTATTGCAAAACACGACGCAGATTTTTTCCGCGCCGGAATACATTTCCACTGGACAGGCCTGGACCGCGGAAGACCTGACGACGTATTTGACGCGCATCGGGTACCGCCCCGAGGCGGACGAAAATTCTCTGGGGCAGTACACCGTGCAGGGCAACACGGTCGATATCCGGCCCTCTACGCTTTCCTATTTTGGTGGTTCGAACGCGCTGGCGGTGCAGTTCAACGGGAAGTCGATCCGCTCGATTCGACCGCTCTCCGGCGGAGGCAGCTTGGATACGGCGCAGATCGAGCCGGAGCTGATTACCAATCTGTTTGACAGCGCTCGCGAGAAGCGGCGCCCGGTGCGCTATGAGGATTTGCCGCCAGAACTGGTACACGCAATTCTTTCCGCGGAGGACAAGCGGTTTTTCGATCACGGCGGCTTCGATTTCATTCGAATCGTTGGCGCGGCGTGGGCCGATATTCGTCACAGCTCTTCGCACTACCAGGGAGCGAGCACGATCACGATGCAGGTGGCGCGCACCTTCTTCTTTTCGAACGAGCGCACCATGCGGCGCAAACTGGCCGAGGCGATGGTTTCGGTCGAGCTCGAGCAGCGCTTTAATAAGCAGCAAATCTTTGAGCTGTACGCGAACGAGGTTTATCTCGGAAACCGCGGGAGCTTCGGGATTCGCGGCTTCTCCGAAGCGAGCGTCGCGTACTTTGGCAAAGATCTTCGGCAGCTTTCGATCGGAGAGTGCGCTTACCTCGCGGGAATCATCCGCGCGCCTAACTATTATTCTTCCGCGGACCGGCATCCGGAGCGCGGAGCGCAGGCGCGAGACCGCGTGCTGACGCAGATGCTGGAGAACAAGTACATCACGCAGGAGCAACTGGATGAAGCGAAGCACGCGACACTGAAGATCGTGCGCACGGCGGGGTCGGCGAGCGAAGCGCCGTATTTCGTGGACATGGTCAAGGACCATCTCCTCGACAAATATTCCGAAAACGAGCTGCTGAGCCAGAACTTCCGTGTGTACACGACGCTCGATCCGGCGCTGCAGCGGGCTGCCGCGGCTGCGGTGGACGCGGGAGTGAAGAACGTCGATTTGCTGTTAGCGAAAAAATACGAAAAGTGGCGCAAGGACGCGGCGAAAAAGGGAAGCACCGAGGCGATTCCCCAGGTGCAGATCGCGCTAGTAGCGATTGATCCGAAGACGGGCGAAATCAAAGCGGTGATTGGGGGGCGCGATTACGGCCAGAGCCAGTTGAATCATGCGCTGGCGCATCGACAGCCTGGGTCGGTGTTTAAGCCGTTCGTGTATGCGGCTGCTTTCGACAACGCAGTGGACGGGGTGCAGCCTATAATCACGCCAGCGACCACGATCGATGATGAGCCGACGACCTTCGAATTCGACAATAAAGAGTACACACCGAACAATTACGGCGAGAAGTTTATGGGGCACGTCACCGTGCGGGATGCGCTGACGAACTCGCTCAACGTGGCGACGGTGAAGGTCGCCGAGTTGATTGGCTATGGGCGAGTCGTTCAGATAGCGCGTCAGATGGGACTGGGGAACAACATTCAAGCCACGCCGGCGGTTGCTCTGGGCGCTTATGAAATGACGGCGGTGGATGTGGCTGCAGGATACACGGCGTTCGCGAACGGTGGCGTCCGCGCGGAGCCGCAATTTCTGCACAGTGTGGTGAGCGCCGATGGCAGCGTGCTGGAAAAATTCACTCCGCAGACTCACCAGGTACTCGATCCGCGCGTGGCCTATCTCGTCACCAGCTTGCTAAAAGACGTGCTGAATAAGGGGACCGGCGCGACGGTTCGCGCACGGGGTTTTGCGCTCCCTGCAGCCGGAAAAACGGGAACTTCGCGGGATGGCTGGTTCGCAGGCTACACCTCAAATCTGCTCACGGTCGTTTGGGTTGGGTTTGACGACAATCGCGACCTCGGTTTGACGGGTGGCGCGACGGTGGCGCCAGTTTGGGCGGATTTTATGTTACGCGCGACGGCGCTTCCTGCTTACCGTGACGTCAAAGACTTCACCATGCCGGATGGCGTCCAGTCGGTTTTGATCGACCCCGAATCGACGGAGCTTGCCACTCCAAACTGTCCTACGACGCGCGAAGAGGTTTACATTGCGGGCTCCGCACCGACGCAGTTTTGCGAATTGCACGGTGGGAGCGCTGCGGCTTCCTCGTCGGGTTCCTGGCTGTCTCACGTTTTTGGTGGTGGCGAACCCAAACCGCCCCAAACCGATGCGCAAGGCAAACCGATAACACCTTACGATCCGAACCGGCCGCCCAACGCGACTGGCCAAGGGGCCAGTGACCCATCCGCCCTGCCCGGCGAAAAGAAAAAGAACCCTTTACAGAAGATTTTTGGTATCTTTGGGGGCAAGAAGAAGGACCCCGACAAGGCTAAGCCTCAAGCCGACAAGCCTCCGCCGGAGAAGGGAGACTCGCCATGACTCATCTACGAGTGGCGTTTCCAGCTAGTATTCTCCTCTTAAGTCTTGCGATTCCCGTAACAGGTCAAACACTCGAAGGTACTCGGTCGATGGTATTGGCGCCCGGTGTGGCGCAAGTGCCTTCGCCGCAGGACCCAGTGATCGTGGTGCGCCCGGAACTGACTGAAGAGCAGATGGGCGACCTGTATATGGTCCGCAAGGAGTATCGCGAAGCCGCGGGGCTCTTCAAAAAGCTCTCGGATGAAAATCCGCGCAATCCCATTTATTTGAACAAGCTAGGTATCGCTTTGCACCAGCAGGAAGCGCTGGGGCTGGCGCTGAAATATTATGAGCGAGCCGTCAAAGTCGATCCGCGATACGCGGACGCGGAAAATAATGTCGGCACGATTTGGTATCAGCGCAAGAAATACGAGAAGGCTGTAAAGGCCTATCAAAAAGCGATTGCGATCAAGAGCGATATGGCTGTGCTGTATAGCAATCTTGGTTACGCCTATTTTGGCGACAAGAAATACGAGCAGGCGATATATGCGTTCCGGCAGGCTTTGATACTGGATCCGCAGCTTTTCGAGCATAACGGATCGCGCAGCGGGTCGATCTTGCAGGATCGCTCGGTGGAAGATCGCGGGCGGTTTTATTACATGCTGGCGAAGTCCTACGCGCAGGCCGGTGACCTCGACCGTTGCATCCACTACCTTCGCAAGGCGAAGGATGAAGGCTACAAACAATTCACGGATATAAAGAAAGATCCGGCGTTTGGAGCGGCGCTTAAGGATCCTGTTGTGCAGGAACTGCTCGTGCCGAAACCCGCGGACGCTACCCAACTGTAGATCAACAAGTGGCTAGCGGAAGCAGCCAGCGCAAGAACGTCCGGCCACGTGACCTTCTCAGGTCCGCAAAAAATACAGAATATCGTCATGTAACGTGTCTCCTGCAATGCTCGCGGTGCCGCGGTGCTCCTCTGCTACAATGAAATGAGCATGAAGCAGTCAGTTTTCAGCGCGCATTCACGTGTCCTGTTTTGCACACTCGCCTTTTGTTGCTTTGTCCCTACCTACGTTGTTGCTCAACAAGCTTCTGCAGGCGCTGGTGCTGCCCAAAGTGCTCGGGGAGCTGCGTCCGAGGTTTCGCAACAGGGGATCTATCTGGTATTCCCGTTTGAGAACGCGGGGGCGTCGCCACGATTAGACTGGCTTGGCGAAGGGCTTGAGGAGCTTACGATTCAGCGGTTGTCCGCGGCCGGTCAGCAAGTGTATTCGCACACTGGGCGCACGGGTGAGCTGGACCGCTCCGGGCTTCCGCCCACGGCAAAACTAAGCCGCGCCTCAATGCTGCGCATCGCGCAGAACATGGACGCGGATTTTGTCATTTTTGGCAGATTTACGTCCGATGGGCAGACCCTCATGGTCGAGGCGCAGATTCTGCGCGTGAGTCCGACGAAGTTGCTCCCGGCGATCCGCGAAACAGGCCCGCTCGATTCATTGATGGATTTGCATGTGAAGCTGCTCTGGCGTTTGCTTTCGGCCAACGATCACGCTTACCCGCGAACTCTCGAAGAATTCTCGAAAGCGCAGCGGCCGTTGCGGCTCGATGCGTTCGAACACTATGTGCGCGGATTGCTGGCGAGCGATGATGATCCACGGCTGCGCGAACTTCGGGAAGCCGCACGGCTCGAACCCGAGTGGCCCGATCCGGATTATGCGATTGGCGATGCCTACTACGCGCGCAGAGATTGCGACTCGGCGCTGATATGGTTCGCAAAAGTTCCGAAAACGCACGACCGCTATGTCGAGGCCGTGTTTGCGACGGGCGTTTGCCGGTTGTTGATGAACCAGCCGGACAAGGCTGAGGAAGTTTTTGCGTCGTTGCAGGAAGCTTTGCGCAACAACCTGGTTTCAGGCGCGGACCTGCCGGAGATTCTGAATAATCTCGCATTGGCACGCGCGCGGCAGAACAACTTGGCGGCAGCCGTTGCCGATCTTCGCCGGGCATCGGAGCTTGATCCCGACGAGGACGACTATCCCTTCAACCTGGGATTGTTGGCGCTTGGCGCTAGTGATTTCGCCGGGGCTGCGGACCATTTTCGTGAGGCTTCCGAACGCGAGCCGGATAAAGCGGAAAACCGCGCGCTGCTGATTCTTGCGCTTGAAAAGGCGGGCAAGAAAGCGGAAGCCGATCAGGAGCGCGATACCGCTGCGGAGACGTTTGGCCCCGACGCGCTTCCCGTGGTGCGACTCGACGGGAAGAAAGATACGCTGCTGCATCTGGAACGCGTGCGCACGGAGATGGATACGACCGCGTTGCGGCTTGAAATTGTGTCGGCTGGGGATTCCGCAAATGCGGCTGCTGCTGCAGTCGCAGACACTCCCGCGGCACATATACGGCGCGGACGACAGGAGCTCTCCGCCGGGCGCGTGGACGCCGCTGAGACCGAATTCCGCGCGGCCCTGGCTGCCGATCCGGGCAGCGCTTCCGCGCACAACGGGCTTGCGGAAGTCTACCGGCGCCGAGGCAAACTGGATGACTCTGCCAAAGAACTGCAAGCTTCGCTGGAAATTCGGGATTCCGCCGCGGTGCGCACCACGCTCGCGCGCATCTATCTCGAGCAGAAAAAAGTGGACTTGGCGCGCGCCGAATTAGAGAAGGCATTGAAGCTGGCGCCCAAGTATCCCGATGCTAAGGAATTGTTGGAGCATTTGCAGAAAGTGAAGCCTCAGGGAGGCGCACAATGAGCGCTCATCGATTGGTTCGAAGATATTGCGAATCTGGAGTTCTCCGAGGTTATGCGTTCGCGCTCTTTTGCGGCGCCTGCCTCGCTGCGGCATTGCTTGTGCTCCCATCCGCTACCGCCGATGAGCATTCCGCGAATCCACTCGTGCTGCAGCTCAATCTCGATCGCGAAGTCGAGCCGGTGCTGGCCACGTACATCGATGAGGGCCTTGCTGACGCCGCGAGCCGGCACGCTGCGCTCGTTCTGATCACCATGGATACACCCGGAGGATTGGGCGAGTCGATGAAGGATATGATCCAGCACATTCTGGCATCGCCGGTGCCGGTGGCTGTCTACGTCTCGCCTACGGGCGCGCGAGGCGCTTCGGCTGGATTTTTCATTCTTCTTTCCGCGGACATCGCGGCCATGGCTCCAGCAACGCACACTGGTGCGGCGTCTCCCGTAGTTTCTATTGGCGGATTTCAACTGCAAATCGACGAGACGATGCGCAAGAAAATGTTCAACGACACTACAGCCTTTTTGCGGAGCTACTCGGAGAAGCGCGGCCGGAATCCGGCGCTCGCGGAAACCGCCGTGACAGACGCAAAAGCTTTCACGGAGAAAGAAGCGCTGGAAGGGAAACTGATCGACCTGATCGCGTCTTCCACCGATGATCTTATGCATCAGCTCGATGGCCGCACGATCACGCGCTTCGATGGCACCAAGATGGTTCTGTCGCTAAAGAATCCCGTGATCACTCCCTTCGAGCTTTCCGCTCGCCAGAGTTTTCTCGCACGCATCGTCGAGCCCGATGTTTTCTTCGTGCTTCTGATGGTCGGCGTGCTTGGCCTGTACACCGAATTTACGCATCCGGGAATGATCGCGCCCGGCGTAATTGGAGGCATCTGCGCGGTGTTTGGCGCTGTATGCGATGCACATCTTGCCGGTAAATTTCGCAGGAGTCCTGTTGATACTGCTGGCGCTCGCCTTATTCATTTTGGAGGCGAAATTCACAAGCCACGGCGTCCTCGCTATCGGCGGAATCATTTCGATGATGCTAGGCGCGATGTTTTTGATTCGGTCGCCGCTTACCGCCGGTGGCGTGAGCCTGGGAGTGGCGTTTGGCGGCGACATTCCATTCGCGATCATCACCGTATTTCTGATGCGGCTGGTGTTGCGTTCGCGTTCGTGGAAATCGACTACGGGCAGGGAAGAGCTGATCGGCGAAGAGGGAATTGCCATCTCCGGGCTGGGCGCCGGCACCGAAGGGAATGATTCGTGTTCATGGCGAGCTTTGGCAAGCCGTCTCTCCTCGAGCAGTGACGGAAGGAAAGCCGGTGCGAGTGCGCAGCGTGGAAGGACTGAAACTGCACGTGGAGCCGGAGGAAGCGGCGGTCACGGAAAACAAGTAGAATGCACTTTAGTTTTGGAGGATAAACATGCCAGAGTTCGGTCTTCTTAGTGCTGCGATATTCGTCGGGATTTTTCTGATTTGGTTTTGGAATTCGCTATACATCATCAAGGAATGGGAACGCGGCGTGGTCCTGCGGTTGGGGCGATTATTGTCGGAGCCCAAACCCGCCGGCGTACAGCTTGGTTTTTTGGCCTATCGAAACTCTCTATCGCATCAATCTGCGGCTCGAAACACTGGACGTTCCGCCGCAAGATATCATCACGCGCGATAATGTTTCCGTGAAGGTGAACGCCGTTTGTTATTTTCGCGTAGTCGACGCAAATCTCGCGATGTCGCAAGTACAGAATTATCAGTACGCGACGTCACAACTCGCGCAAACCACGCTGCGCAGCATCGTTGGTCAATTCGAACTCGATGAAATTCTTTCGCAGCGCGACCGAGTGAACGCCAAGTTGCAGGTAATTCTCGATCAGGATACCGAGCCCTGGGGCATCAAAGTGTCCAAGGTGGAAGTAAAACAAGTGGACATTCCGGAGCAGATGCAGCGTGCCATCGCGAAGCAAGCTGAAGCAGAACGCGAGCGCCGCGCCAAGGTGATTCACGCCCAGGGCGAGTTCGAAGCGTCGCAAAAACTGGCTGACGCCGCGAAAGTTCTGGAGACGCAGTCCTCGGCAATTCAGCTGCGCTACCTGCAGACTCTGACCGAGATAGGTGTCGAGAAGAACACAACGATTGTTTTCCCTCTGCCCATCGATATTATTAATAGCTGGGTACAAGCGTTAGGGGGATCGAAAAAGTAAGAATGGCTTCTGGGGGAAAACGAGGAAACGCCGGGGAGCGAGTGCTCGAAGGACGGCACGTCATCGGCCTGTTCATGCTGATGCTGCTGTTTTCGGGACTTTTCTTCACGTTGGGCTACGTCATGGGGCGTGACGGCCAGGTGCGTGCGTCAACAGACCCCCACGGATTCCCGGAGCGCGACGTTCAGCCCAAGCCCGAAGTTGCGCCGAAGCCTTCGAGCAAGAAGCCGGCGCCCGAAACTCAAGCCGAAACGCCAGTGCCGGCAAAATCCGATTGGGAGTTTTACCACGCAGGCGATTCGAACAAGACTGACGACCATTTGAAGCCTGTCGCGGCCCCTTCGGTAAACCCTTCCGCAACTTCCGCCGTGGGAAAAAGCGGGAATCCCACGAAGCAGCAGCCTGGCGCGATTTCGAAGACGATCGGCGTCGCACAGCTGAGCGCAGCCGGAGGTATCAACTTGCAGGTCGCTGCGCTCACGAAGGAATCGGACGCCATGGCGCTCGCGAATACGCTCCGCAAGAAGAATTTCCCAACGTTTGTGCAGTCGCCGCAGGGCGATAAGTATTACCACGTGCTGGTTGGCCCGTACGCCGATCAGAAAGCAGTCGAGAACGCCAGGAAAGGCCTCGAGGTGGCCGGCTTCAAGGCCATCGTCAAGCACTAATGCCTGGGCGTCCGTGGCTCGGCTATTTCCGTCCGCATCCCGGAAGTGAAACTCCTGCTTGGCTGAGGCTGTTCATCGCAGCGGTTTCCGGCGCGGCTCTCTCGTTTTCCTACACCGGTTTTTATCTCGGCATCTATTCCTGGGTATGCGTGGGAATTTTGTTGATCGTGCTTTTCGGCGCGACTCCGCGCGTAGCATTCGCCTGCGGATTCCTGCACGGCATCTGTTTTGTGCTGACGTCCGTCTCGTGGATCGCGGAAACACTTTCCGTGCATGGCGGGCTCTCTCGCGCTGGCGGATGGGGCGTCCTGCTGCTGATTGCCTCGGTTTGGGCAGCGGGAAACGGCGCGGTCACTTGGGCGATCAACCGACTTTCGTTGCGAAGTATCACGCTCGCTTGCATCGGCGCTCCGTTCCTCTGGGTTACGCTGGAGGTGTTTCGCACGTATCTGCCGGAAATCAGTTTTCCGTGGAACCTGCTTGGCTACCCAGCCTCGGCAAATGCTGGGCTGGTGCAGTTAACTACCCTCACAGGAATCTACGGCTTGTCGTTTCTAGTCGCGGCGTTCAATTCGCTTCTTGCATGGAGCGACGCAGCCACGCGGCATTCGCCGAAACAGCGGCTTGCGATTCTAGTCACCGCGGCTGTTTTGTTGCTGATCGTGATGATCGTAGGGCCACGCCTCGTGCCGGTGCCACTGGCAAATCACACGGCGCGCGCCGTGCAACTCAATTTCCCCGAAGCGCAGGACTACCCGAACGATTGGTTCAGGCAGCACGCCTCGGATCTGGCCGAGATACAGCGGCTCAGTCTCGTGCCCTCGCAACATCATCCTGATCTCCTGATTTGGCCGGAAGCTCCGGCGCCCTTTTCGGCGCAAGATACGCAGTTTGCTTCATTGGCTTCGAGCCTGGCGATTCGCTTTCAACATCCTTTCATCGTTGGCGTGGTGGAGTGGAAACCGGAGACCATTTCCGCGAACGGAAAGCCTCACGAGATCATGGCGCCCTATAACAGCGCGCTGATGTTTGACGCCCAGGGCCACCGAGATTTTGCCTACGATAAAGTCCATCTCGTTCCGTTCGGCGAATACGAACCGTTTCCGCTTATCCATCGCGTGGTGAGCAACGTCTCCAGCGAAGTTGGCGGCTTTCGCAAGGGCACGAAATATTCCGTGGGCCAGTTTCCGGACGGGAATTCCTTCGGCGTGTTCATCTGCTACGAAGCGATTTACGCTGGCGAGATTCGCCGCTTCGCCGCTAATGGCGCTCAACTCTTTGTCAATATTTCGAATGACGGCTGGTTCGGCCACTCCGCCGCCGCCGAGCAGCACCTGCGCATGGCGCGCGTCAGAGCCGTCGAAAATCGCCGCTGGATCGTGCGCACAACCAACAGCGGCATCACCGTTTCGATCGATCCCTATGGCCGGATTCTCCGTACCATGCCGCCAGACGTACGCGCCTCAGCCGATTTGCCGTACGATTTTCGCACGGACAAAACTCTGTATACGCGCTTCGGCGATTGGTTCGCTTGGCTCTGCGTGCTGGTTTCCGTTATTCTGATAGCCTCAACTTTTAGAAAGGCCCTGTAGCGCCCGCGCCTAGCTCCGGGACGCTCCCTGGACACGACATGATTCTCGAAGATCTCCAACATCGTTACGAAGGCCTCAAACCCCGCATCGCACTCGTTCGGAGTTATCTTTGACGCGCCGCAATACCGCGAACGTCTGAAATCGCTCGAAGCCCGCGTTGCTCAGCCCGACTTCTGGAACAACCAGGAGGAGGCGCAAGCTGTTCTGCGGGATCGCAAACGCGCTGAGGAACAAATTGCCTCCGAAAATAAGCTCACGTCCATCTCCGGCGACATCGAGACTTACGTAAGTCTCGCGAACGAAGAAACCAACGCCGATCAGCGCAACGAATTGCTGAAAGACCTCGACCGCGAACTAACGGCGGCGGAGAGCTACGTTGGCGAACTCGAAACCAGGACACTTCTCTCTGGCGAAACCGATCACCTCAACGCCATCATGACCATCAAGCCCGGAGCCGGCGGCACCGAATCGCAGGATTGGGCTTCCATGCTCCTGCGCATGTATCTGCGCTGGGCAGAGCGCAAAGGCATCGACGCCACCCTCCTCGACGAAACTCCCGGCGAAGAAGCCGGTATCAAGTCCGCGACGATTCAGTTCGTCGGCGAAAACGCTTACGGCCTTCTTGCCGGCGAGACCGGCGTGCACCGCCTCGTACGGATTTCGCCCTTCGATCAAGCGGCGCGCCGCCATACCTCGTTCGCGTCCGTCTTCGTGATTCCGGAAATTGACGACAAAATCGAAATCAACATTCGTCCCGAGGACTTGCGCGTGGACACGTTTCGTTCTGGCGGCAAAGGCGGCCAGAACGTAAACAAGGTGGAGACCGCCATTCGCATCACGCACTTGCCGACCAATATCGTGGTGGGCTGCCAAGCCCAGCGCAGCCAGGGCAAAAACCGCGAAATGGCCATGAAAATGTTGCGCTCCCGGCTTTACGATCTCGAAGTGCAAAAGCGCCAGGCCCATACAGACAAACTCGACGAGTCCAAGCTGGACATCTCCTTCGGCAGCCAGATCCGCTCCTACGTCATGCAGCCCTACCGCATGATCAAAGACCACCGCACCAAGTTCAGCGCCGGGGACGTAGACCGGGTTATGGACGGGGACATTGACCCCTTCATCCGCTCCTATCTCATGGCCAAAAAGACCAAGGGGAAGCTGGAGGTTGAACCCGACGACGACGAAGATGCGGCCTGAAAGTTCGCCAGAAAGGGTAATTTCCTTCCGTTCGACCCCCAAATTCGACCGTTCGATGCGCTTCTAACGCATTTGAATTCAATGCGTTGACTCTCGACACTTCAGATGCTAGCTTTGGAAGGATACAAGCAGAGCATAAGTAGTGTAAGTGTGCGGGGCGGAACACCGCCTCAGCAACTAAGAAGGAGAGTTTGTCTTGAGCGAAGCTTTACGCGATTTTCTGTTTACGTCGGAGTCCGTTACCGAAGGCCATCCGGACAAGATTGCCGACCAAATTTCCGACGCAGTGCTTGATGAAGTGATGAAGCAAGACCCGAAAGGGCGCGTGGCGTGCGAGACGCTCGTCACTACGGGCCTTGCCGTAGTTGCTGGGGAGATTACGACCAGCGCGATCGTTGATTACGATACGTTGGTCCGCAACACCATCCGTGGCGTTGGCTATGATCGCGCGAAATACGGGTTTGACGCCGAGACGTGCGCCGTCATGTGCACCGTCAAGCGCCAATCGCCAGACATCGCCATGGGCGTAGATACTGGCGGCGCGGGTGACCAGGGCCTGATGTTCGGTTTCGCGTGCGATGAGACCGCCGAACTGATGCCCATGCCCATCCAACTTGCCCACCGCCTTACGCAGCGCCTCTCGGAAGTTCGCAAGTCCGGTAAAGTCGATTTTCTCCGTCCCGATGGCAAATCCCAGGTCACTATCGAGTATCGCGATGGCCGTCCCGTTCGTGTGGATTGCGTGGTTATTTCGACGCAGCACAGCGAGAGAGTTTCTAACGCCGATCTCCGCGACGCCATCACTGAACATGTAATTCGTCCGATCATTCCGGCCGCGATGCTCGACGGCAAGACCAAATACCACATTAATCCCACGGGACGCTTTGTTATTGGCGGCCCCATGGGCGATGCAGGCCTTACGGGCCGCAAAATTATCGTGGATACCTACGGCGGCTACAGCCGTCACGGCGGCGGCGCTTTTTCCGGCAAGGATCCATCGAAGGTGGACCGCTCCGCTTGCTACATGGCGCGTTACATTGCGAAAAACGTCGTTGCGGCGGGCCTGGCTCGCAAAGCGGAAGTGCAGCTCGCCTACGCTATCGGCGTTGCCGAACCCGTTTCCGTGATGGCCGAGACCTTTGGCACTGCGGCCGTTTCTGACGAAAAAATCACAGCATTGATCCGCGAATACTTTTCGCTGACGCCCAAGGGCATCATCGAAACACTCGATCTTCGCCGTCCTATCTACAAGGACACCGCAGCTTACGGCCACTTCGGACGCAGCGGCCCAGGCTTCACTTGGGAGCGCACCGATCGCGCCGATGCTCTGCGCAAGGCTGCCGGTCTCGGTACTGCGGCCACTGTGGAAGCAGCCGCTCACCGGTAGGAGTTGCTGAAAACGCCGGCTAGTTCGCCGGCATCTCGATTTTTTCCGCGCGAGACCCCTCGCCGCGCAATGTTGCGACTAAGGAGAATGAGTGTGGCTACAGCTGAACTAAAAAAAGGTGACGTGAAGGATATTGGGCTGGCCGACGCCGGCAAGCGCAAAATCGAGTGGGCGCATCAGCAGATGCCCGTTCTCGAAATTATTCGCAAGCGCTTTGTGAAAGAGCAGCCGCTCAAGGGATTGCGCGTTTCCGCTTGTCTGCACGTGACCAGCGAAACGGCAAACCTTATGATTGCGTTGCGAGACGGCGGAGCCGATGCGGTTCTTTGCGCATCCAACCCGCTTTCGACGCAGGACGAAGTCGCCGCTTCGCTCAATCGCGACTACAACATTCCGACGTACGCCATCAAAGGCGAGGACAACGAGACCTACTACTCGCACTTGCGCGCGGCGCTCGAGCACAAGCCGCAATTTACGATGGACGACGGGGCTGACTTGGTCACCATGCTTCTCACCAAACGCACTGACCTGGTGGCAAACGTCATCGCTGGCACCGAAGAAACCACCACGGGTGTCATTCGTCTCCGCGCAATGGCAAAAGACGGTACGCTGAAGTATCCGATCATCGCCGTCAACGACGCAGAGACCAAACACTTCTTCGACAATCGCTACGGCACTGGGCAGTCCACGCTGGACGGCGTGATTCGCGCCACCAATTTGCTGCTCGCTGGCCTCAAAGTGGTCGTCGCAGGCTACGGCTGGTGCGGGCGCGGAGTAGCCATGCGCGCCAAGGGACACGGCGCGGACGTCATCATCACCGAAATCGATCCGACCAAGGGCATCGAAGCGGTGATGGACGGATTCCGCGTTATGCCGATGGCCGATGCAGCCAAACAGGGCGACGTTTTCATCACCGTCACCGGCAACAAAGATGTGATTCGCTCGGAGCATTTCGAAGCGATGAAGAGTGGTGCGGTTGTCTGCAATTCCGGTCACTTCAATGTCGAGATCGACATTCCAGCGCTCGCAAAGCTGTCGAGCGGCAAGCGCGAAGTGCGTCCGCTCGTGGACGAGTACCTTATGAAGGACGGTCGCAAAATCTATCTTCTCGGCGAAGGCCGCTTGGTGAATTTGGCTACTGCGGAAGGACACCCGGCCGCCGTTATGGATATGAGCTTCGCCAACCAGGCGCTGTCCGCTGAATACCTCCTGCAAAATTACAAGCAGCTGAAACCGCAGGTCTACGTCGTGCCCCAGAATCTCGACAAGGAGATCGCGCGCCTCAAGCTCGATTCCATGGGACACAAACTCGACAAGCTCACAGCCGAACAGGAACACTATCTAGCTTCCTGGCAAGAAGGCACGTAAGTAGCGCAGACACTCCTGTCTGTGCTCTTGCTTTTTCCTGGTTTAGTGAGACAGGCATTACCGTTTGCTCTAATGCACTTTCATCGTGGGGCGCAATAAACCGCGCCCCATTTTCTTGTAAGCTTAATCGAGCCTCGTCCAGGTCAAGCCAATGTGGGATCTCTGCACCAACGCGCTCGACACAGCCCGCCTCCGTAGCGCGACGTACGCCGACGTCCGCATGATGCACCTGCGCCAGCGCGACCTGACCACCAAAAACGGCCAGGTCGGCACGTTAGCCCAATCCGAATCGATCGGCCTGGGCGTCCGCGCCCTCGTGAACGGCGCCTGGGGCTTTGCCTCCACAGACCGCCTCACGCGTGAAGGTGTCGCTGCCTGCGCCGCACAAGCCGTCTCGATCGCTAAAGCGTCCGCGCTAGCGAAGCGCGGAGACGTAGTCATGGTCCCGGAAGACGCTTACATCGACAGTTGGCAAAGCCCATTTCGCAAAGATCCATTCGAACTCCCGCTGGAGAATCAGCTCGCTCTTCTGCTCGCCGCCGACGCCGAGATGCGCCGCGTCAAGGGTGTCACCCTAACGGAAACGGGAATGCAGTTTCGCAAAATTGATTCGTGGTTCGCTTCCAGCATCGGCTCGCGCATTCATCAGCGCAAGTTGATCACTGGCTGCGGCATAGCGGCCACTTCCTTTCAGGGTGACGATATTCAGAAGCGCTCGTACCCAAACAGTTTTGGCGGCCAGCATGCTCTTGAGGGCTACGAACTGGTCGCGTCACTCGAACTTCTAAAACACGCAGCGCGAGTCGGCGAAGAAGCCGCCGCGCTCCATTCCGCGGCGCAGTGCCCGGAACGAACTGGGACGCTGATTCTCGGCGGCAGCCAGCTCGGCCTGCAGATTCACGAATCCGTCGGCCATCCCATCGAACTCGATCGCGTCCTTGGCCAGGAAGCAAATTTTGCCGGCACAAGCTTCCTTACGCTCGATCAGCTCAACAAGCTGCGCTACGGTTCGGACATCGTAAATGTCGTCGCCGATGCGCGTCTCGAGCATGGTCCGGGGCTCGGCACTTTCGCCTACGACGATGAAGGCGTCCCCGCTCAGTGCACCGACATCATCAAAGACGGCCAATTCCGAGGCTACCTTTCGAATCGCGAAACCGCGCATCTCATCGGCCTCAAGCGATCTTCCGGCACAATGCGCACCGAAAGCTGGAACCGCCTACCCATCATTCGAATGACAAATATCAGCCTCAACCCCGGCACGTGGGAATTGGACGATCTGATCGCCGACACCGACGACGGCATTCTGATGGAAACCAACCGCTCGTGGTCGATCGACGATCGCCGCTACCAGTTCCAGTTCTCCACCGAGATGGGCTGGGAAATCAAAGGCGGCAAGAAAATACGCCTGCTGAAAAATCCCAGCTACAGCGGCATCACCACGGAGTTCTGGAACTCCTGCGACGCGATCTGTTCACGCGACTACTGGACGCTCTGGGGCACGCCGAACTGTGGCAAAGGCCAGCCCATGCAAACCATGGGCACCGGCCACGGTGCAGCGCCATCTCGGTTTCGCAACGTCAAAATCGGCTCGGCGTTTTCAAACCAATGAGCACTCAGCGCAAATCCGAATCCGCCAAGTCCTTAGCAGGGAATCGCAATGCGACTTCCACACAATTATTTCCTGAACAAGAACTGCGTCGCATTATCGACACGGTTCTCCGTCTCGCGAAATCCACCGGCGCCGAGGAAACCGAAGTTCACGTCGACGAAACCGCCGACTCGCTAACCCGCTTTGCCAACAACGCCATTCACCAAAACGTAGCCGAGCGCGGCCTCAACGTGTCGATTCGAACTGTCGTCGATCACCGCACCGCGCGTGCCACCACCAATCGCATTGACGAGGATTCTCTTCGCGCCGCAATCGAGGCTTCCTTGTCCCTCGCTCACAGCCAGCCAAAAGATCCGCATCTCCTCGCGCTCCCCGGCAAACAGCGCTATCGCAAAGTAAATCGCTTCGCAAAAGACACCGCCGCTCTCACCCCCGAAGAACGCGCTCGCGCCGTCCGCCGAGCCTGCGATCTCGCCATCGAAAACGGCCAGGTCGCCGCGGGGATTTTTGCCAGCGGCCTCCAACAATCCGCGCTCGGCAATTCACGCGGGCTTTTCGCCGCCTACCGCGAGACGCACGCGGAATTTTCCATCACCATGCAGGAAAACCCTGCCGCGAGCTGGGCCAAAGCCAATGCCGCCAGCGTTCGCGCTTTCGATCCGCAAAAACTCGCTCAACGCGCCAGCGAAAAAGCACATCTGGCCGCCGATGCCCGCGAACTCCCGCCCGGCCGCTACACCGTTATTCTCGAACCCGCCGCGGTCCTCGATTTAGTCGGCTTTCTGTTTTACGATTTCGCCGCCACCGCGCTCCAGGACAAACGCTCCTGCCTCAACGACCGCATGGGCACACCGCTCTTTGGCAAAAATATCTCCATCACCGATGACGCCTACCACCCTCTCCAGCTCGGCGCGCCTTTCGATGGCGAAGGCATCCCGCGCCAGCAGGTGCAGCTGGTAGATCGTGGAGTGCCCCAAAATCTCGTCTACGCTCGCAGCACCGCCAAATCCGCGGGCAAAAAGCCCACCGGTCACGGTTTCGCGCTCCCCAATGAATACGGCGAAGCTCCGATGAACCTGGTCTTCGCGGGCGGCGATTCCTCCCTGGAAAAAATGATTGCCTCAACCGACCGCGGGCTCCTGGTCACCCGCCTCTGGTACATTCGAGAGGTCGATCCCTACGAAAAGGTAATGACCGGCATGACCCGTGACGGCCTCTTCCTGGTCGAAAAGGGCAAGGTCACCACAGCGGTGCGCAATTTTCGCTTCAATCAGTCCATCCTGGCTATGCTCCGCAACATCGAGCAACTCGGCCCCGCCGTCCGCGCCACCGGCGAAGAAGCCTTCGAAATGGTGGTCCCAGCGATGAAGGTCCGCGATTTTCACTTTTCGGAAGTTACAAAGTTTTAATAATCCACAGCTTAGAATCTCCTCCCGCACAAAACCGATTTGATAAATGCAAATTCTGCGTTGTACATCCAACCCCTGCCTGCTCGATAAAGAGTCATGTACCAAAGGTGCTTGCCCGTCCGCAGCGATCGGCGCCCAAATTGGGGCCACCCCGACCACGATGCCTGTGGCACGGGCTTCGTAGCGCGCCTCGGCGGTCCGGCCAGCCATGAAATCGTCAACATTTCGCTGACAGCGCTAGAACGCCTGACCCACCGCGGCGGTGTCGACGCCGATGGCGCTAGCGGTGACGGCGCCGGTCTGCTGACCTCTCTACCTTACGAATTCTTCCGCGCCCGCGCGCAAGAGCAGGGCATCGATCTGCCAGAAGTATTCGGCCTGGGTTTCGCGTTTTTCCCAGCCACGGTAACGGCCGACGCCAAAGCAGCGGTCGCCGCCGCCGCCGACACCGAGCGCCTTCGCATTCTCGGCTGGCGCCGCGTCCCCACCAACACAAATTCTCTCGGCAGCAAAGCTCTCGAGACCATGCCCGAAATCTGGCAATTCTTCGTCGCGCCTTTTCACGCAAGCCGAGGCGTCACTCGATTCGAGTGGAAGCTCGCGCTCCTCCGCAAGCGCGCCGAATCGCTTCTTCCAGCGCGGTGCTACCTTTGTTCGCTCTCTTCGCAAACGGTAGTCTACAAAGGCTTGCTCACGCCCTGGCAATTTCCGCAATTTTACGAAGACCTTCGCGACGCCACGTTTGCCACGACATTCGCCATCTTTCATCAGCGCTATTCGACAAACACGCAACCCTCCTGGGATCTTGCCCAGCCTTTTCGTTACGTTGCCCACAACGGTGAAATCAATACCATCGTCTCGAATCGCCGCTGGCTCCGCGCCAAGCAGCGCGAACTCCGCGCTCGCCTTGCCGTCGGCTCGTGGTTCACTCCGCTCGAAGAAAAAGTCAGCGATTCCGCCAGCTTCGACAACGCCTTCGAGTTGAAGCTACTCGATGGTTTCGCGCCGGATGAAGCCATGCTCTCGCTGGTTCCTCCGGCGTTTGAAAACGATCCGCTACTGTCTCGAGACATCCGTGCGGCTCTCACCTCGCTCTCCCAGCAAAACGAACCCTGGGACGGCCCCGCTGCCCTGATTTTCTCCGATGGTCAATTCGTCGGTGCCAAGCTCGACCGCAACGGCCTCCGCCCGCTGCGCTACACGCTCACGCACGACGGTCTACTGATTGCCGGTTCCGAAACCGGCTTGATCGATCTAGATGAATCCCGCATCGCGGAACGCCAGCGGCTTGGCCCCGGCGAAATGATTCTAGCCAATCCCGCGACCGGGCTTTTCCTCCGCTGGCGCGAAATCCTGAAGCGCTTGGCCATGCATCAAGCACGTAACGCGACTACGCCGCCGCGCCACCTCGCGTTTTCCGCGGCGACGCACTCCGCAACCACAAACGAACCGAAGCGTATCGCTGCTGCGGCCGGCTGGACCGAAGATCAATTCAAAACTCTCTTCTCCGCCTTAATCCATGGCAAAGAAGCCGACTGGAGCATGGGCGACGACGCTCCGCCCGCTTTTCTCTCCACTCTGCCGCGCACGCTCTGGGATTATTGCAAGCAGCGTTTCGCGCAGGTCACAAATCCGCCGATCGATCCGCTTCGCGAATCTCACGTCATGTCGCTCGACGTGCATCTCAAGGACGGCGTCACGCTGCCGGGGCCCCTGCTCAACTCCGGACAGCTCGACGAGCTCACTGAATTTTTCGGCCCTGTGCATCGCATCGAAATGACTTTCTCTTCCGCCCTGGGAGTCTCGGGCGCGCGCTGCAGAATTGCTCAGCTATCTTCTACCCCTCTGAGTAGCAGCGGGCGCCCGGGCCTCCTCCTCCTTTCCGATCGCGGCCTTAACGCGGAAAACGCCGCACTTCCCGCGCTGCTGGCTACCGCCGCCGTCTGGAAATCGATGGTGCGCGAAAGTCTGTGGGATGTGCCGCTCGTCGTCGAGTCTGCGCAAGTTTTTGACACGCATCACGTTGCGCTTCTGGTTGCTGCCGGCGCCAGCGCCGTTGTGCCGTATCTCGCCGACGAGTTTGCCGAGGCCCTCGAACCCGGCGGAGCCGACCGCATGCGCATCGCAATCACTGCCGGTCTTCGCAAAGTTCTTGCTCGCATGGGTGTTTCCACCCTTGCAAGCTATCGCAACAGCCATCTTTTCGAAATTGTCGGCCTCTCCGAAGATTTTTGTGCCGATTACTTCGAAGATGCCGCTGACTACCCCGGCTCAAAAACGCTCGATGATCTTTTCGCGGATTACGTCCGCATGCACACAACGGCTTTTTCGCCAGCCTCCACCGAGCTTGCTGACGCTGGCTTATATCGCTTCCGCAAAGGCGCCGAGCTTCACGCGACATCGCCCGAAGTCGTTCGGCGCATGCACGCACACGTGCGCGCCCCGGAGGCCGGCAAATTCGCCGCTTTCGAAGAACTGTCCGAGCACCAGGGCACGGTCTTTCTGCGCGATTTGCTGGAAACCGTCCCCGGAACTCCCGTGCCTGTCGAAGAAGTCGAGTCAACCAGCACGATTCTGCGCCGCTTCAGCACGCAAGCGATGTCGCTCGGCTCTCTAAGCCCCGAAGCCCATCGCACGCTTGCTCTGGCGATGAACATGATCGGCGGACGCAGCAATACCGGCGAAGGCGGCGAAGATCCCAACACGTACCGCTTCGAGCCCGCCGCTGCAAATAAAATCAAGCAAGTAGCTTCCGGCCGCTTCGGCGTCACCGCGGATTACCTGGTCCACGCCGAAGAACTCGAAATCAAAATGGCGCAAGGCTCCAAGCCCGGCGAAGGCGGCCAGCTCCCCGCGCGCAAAGTCACCGAATATATCGCACGCATTCGTCACGCCACTCCCGGCACGCCGTTAATTTCGCCGCCGCCACATCACGACATTTACAGTATCGAAGACCTTGCCCAGCTCATCCACGACCTGCGCGCCGTCAATCCTAGTGCGCGCATCGGAGTCAAGCTCGTAAGCGGAGCGGGCGTAGGAATCATCGCAGCAGGCGTCGCCAAAGCGGGCGCAGACGTCATCACTATCAGCGGCCACAACGGCGGCACCGGCTCTTCGCCGCTCACCTCCATCAAAAACACCGGCTTACCCTGGGAAATCGGCCTCCGCGAAACGCACGACACCCTCGTTCGCGCCGGTCTGCGTTCGCGTGTGTCCTTGCGCGTCGACGGCGGTCTGAAATTTTCGCGCGACATCATCGTTGGCGCGCTCTTCGGCGCCGACGAATTCGGCTTCGGCACCGCCTCGCTTCTCGCGATCGGCTGCGTCATGGCTCGCCAATGCCATCTCAACACTTGCCCCGTTGGCATTGCTACCCAAGACGAAAAGCTGCGCACGCGCTTCAATGGAAAGCCGGAAATGGTCGCTGCCTATTTCCGCTCCCTCGCCGAACAAGTCCGCAGTCGCCTCGCCGACCTTGGCGCCCGGTCTCTCAGCGATTTAACCGGTTGGTACGACCGTCTCAGTGCCCGCTCCGGGATGGATCCACTGTTGATCGTTCCTATGTCCGAATCGGGCCGCGTTGCTCCGCATCAGTCTCCGGCTCTGCATGCAGCTGCGCGCGAGGACGCGCTGAAGCTCAGCGCCGCCTTCGAGCTCCAGACGGAATCTCAGCCCATCCAAAATTCAGACCGCAGCGTTGGCGCCGGCATGAGCGGTGAACTGATGCGCCGCCGTCGTCCGGGCAGCGAGCACCGTCCTCATACCGAGGAAATCACCAAGGAATTCCACGGCTGCGCGGGACAGAGCTTTGGTGCGTTCCTTGCCGAGGGAATCACCCTATCGCTTTCCGGCGAAGCCAATGACTACGTCGGAAAAGGTCTCTCCGGTGGCACCATCGCAATTTCCGCCAGCTCCGCGGCCTCTCGCCGCGGCGACGTGCTCGCTGGCAACACTGTTCTCTATGGCGCCACGTCCGGTCAGCTCTTTGTCGCAGGCCGTGCCGGTGAGCGCTTTGCCGTTCGCAATAGCGGCGCTCTTGCAGTAGTCGAAGGCGTTGGCCAACACGGCTGCGAATATATGACCGGCGGCGTCGTCCTCGTCCTCGGCCCTCTCGGACTCAATTTTGGTTCTGGCATGACCGGCGGTCTTTCCTACGTTCTTCGAGGCGAAGCGGACGAAGTCATCCATCGCGATTTCGTCGCCCTTTCCGAAATCGAAGCCCAGGAAGAAGCTTGGCTGCGCACCGTCCTGGAAGAGCATCTGCGTCTTACGGCAAGTCCTCGAGCGTCGCGCTTACTCTCGCGCCGTGGCGTACTCCCGTTCTTGCGCGTTCAGCCGCTCCATTTCCAGGGCACTCCGGAAGCAACTTGGGAGCCGCTGCTCGCCCGTTTGAAACACCGGGAAGTGATTTTCAGTTCGCCGCAGAACGCCGCGTTCACGCGAGCACCTCTGTCGGCTTGAAAGGAGCTGTTTCTACGGTTACTTAGCGGAGGCATTCCGCTATAATCATCGCCGAGCCGCCAGCCTATGGACTTCGACCAACTCGCTACTTTCGTCTACGTTGCTAAGCTCAAGAGCTTTTCGCGCGCCGGGCAGAAAGTTTTTCGTTCGCAGTCCGCCGTCAGCGCGCAAATTCGCCAGCTCGAACAAGCCTATCGCGCTCGACTCCTGGACCGCTCTGCCAAATCCGTCGAGCTGACTCCCGCCGGCCAGGTCCTCTTTGACTACGCCGAGCGCCTCCTTCGCCTCCGCGACGAATCCATACAGGTCGTCGCTGACCGCGGCGACGTCGTCCAAGGCCCGCTCGTTTTTGGTGCGAACGAAGCCACCTGTCTCTATCTGCTTCCGGATATGTTCGCGGATTTTCAACGCCGCTATCCGCAAGTTCACATCAGCATCTACCGCAATTTTAGCCACAAGATTTTGCAGCGCGTGGAGGACGGCTCCGTCGACGTCGGCATCGTCACTCTGCCTATCAAATCGCCCACTCTCAAAGTTCACCATATCTCGCGCGACCGCCTGCGCTTCATGGTCAGCACTCGCAACCCCCTGGCGCATCGCTCCAAGATCACTCTCGAAGAAGTCGCCGCCCAGCCGCTGATTTTCCCCCGCACCGGCTTCACCCGCCAGGTGCTGGACAAACTCTTCCGCCCCTATCGCGCCCGCCTCCGCGTCGCGATGGAACTCCCTAGCATCGGCATGATCAAGCGCTTCGTTGCCGCCGACGCTGGCGTCTCGTTTATCAGCGAAAGCTTCGCGCGCGACCAGGTAAAAGCCGGCGAAGTAAAGCTCCTCAACGTGGAAGGCGTCGACCTATGGCGCGAACTAGGCCTCGTCTACCGCCGCGACCGCAGCCTCCCTCGCGCCGCCCAAGCACTAATCTCGGTTATCCGCGAACACAAAAAATTCCCAGACACCGCAGCCGCCGCCTCGGACTAACCCAAAACCGCATTGTTGGAGCGGAGATCGTTCCACCCGCCGCATCTAAACTCATAAAATCGCCACGATCCCGGCCCTCGATTGCCCCCCTACATAGATTCTCAGGTAGCTCGCAGTTCGGCGTGTTTGGTCGTGCCGAGCAGGGAATCAGACGAGATCGCCTGATTGACTGCAATAAGTTGACGGTGAATAATAATATGTGTAGAATGAATTGTAATAAGGCGTCCGAGTTCCATAGGAGTCCGCCGTGCGAAGCCCAAGAGAGTTAACCAGAGCAGACGTACTCGCGACTGCAACCAAGTTTCGCTGGTTCCGGAAGATGCCCAAGTGGACCGTCATCGTTGACAACCGCGAACTTCCCGCCAGGCCCCTGGTCCTTGAAGCTGCAGGTGTTCAGCCCAACGATTCGACAAACTCTCATCAAGCCGTCGCCATCCTGGAGAACCTGGGCTTCAAGACCCGCTATGCCGCCGAGCCCAGAGAGTCGGAGCAATCCCCTCCGCCCGAACCACCCACTGACGCCCCAGCGGATCTTCGCTCCTTTCTCGATAGGATCGCCGAAATCGTAAAAGGCGTTCCGGAAGATGAGTGGAAGCGACTCCCTGCCGACCTGTCGAAGAATGTGGATCACTATCTCTACGGAACTAAGAAGGCAGAAGAATGAACGCGGTCTTCGCGGATACCAGCTATTGGATCGCGCTTTTGTATCCGACAGACCACCTACACGCAAAGGTCATCGCTATGTCGCGCGAGATCTCCACTATGCGGCTGGTGACAAGCGAATTGGTCCTAACCGAACTGTTGAACACCTTTAGTAACGGCAGCCCAAGCATGCGATCGATCGCGGTTCAGGCCGTCGAAGACGCTCGCGAAGGCAATGCGGTAATCGTGCTTCCACAGACTTCTGAGCAATTCACAAGGGCGCTTCAGCGCTACAAACGGAGTGTGGATAAAAACTGGAGCCTCACCGACTGCGCCAGCTTCCAAATCATGGAAAACGAGCAAATCACCGCCGCCCTGACTCACGACCACCACTTCGTCCAAGCAGGCTTCGAAGCCCTCCTTCGCTAGGCTAAATACCTGAAACCCGGCGACTCATCCGGATACTCATCCGGATACTCATCCCTGCCTAGAATTTCTGGCAAATGGCCAGATTTGCCGCCAATTTGTCACTTGAACTCACTCTACTTCGGGATTACTTTTACGCTGGAAAGTATTGTGGTCTGCGGCAGCTCAGCTGCCGCTTTTCTTTCTGCGGGGTGCCGCGGCCCCTCGGCGGCCGTTCTCGTTTCCTCTCAGGCAAGAAAATCATCAGTTCGTGCATAATTTTGCCGCCGGGCAAGTTGCTTAGAATCAACACTTGCAAAAGTGTCTGAAAACACGTGACTTGATCTCTCTTTAGAATCAGCGTTTATGAAAAAACCGGGGGGAGGATCTTATTGTTAACTTGAAGTGAGGAACGTCAATGTATGGATAAAAGTACGCGCCAATGAGTTTGTACTACTCACTACTCTCTATTCGCTACTCACTTCTCTCAATGTACGTTGAAATCCAAACTCGCAATCGACCTCGAAATCACGTTTTCCTGAATCTGAATGAGGTCGTTATCGGCGTAGGTCATGCCGAGCACGGTGAATACATCGGCACCTCGAGAAATCACCACCAGCGTTCCGGACCAATCGTGGCCGTCCGCCATGCCGCGATAGTGATATTCGATCGCTGGCAGCCCGCCCACCAGCGTCTTGCGTTGTGAAATTCTTTTGTAGTTTTCGTATATCTCGCTCAACCGTTTTTCGACGGTAGCTGCTGCCGGATCCAACGCAAGTTTGCTTTCTTCGTCGCCGATTACCAGAAGTGTCGACTGGTTCAGCGTGCCCAATGCCACGACGGCATTCGGCAGCGCCTTCCTCGCATCCTCCATCAACGTCCAGCTCGGCGCTTTGTACATTTTGAAGCCGTGAGTGTAATTCGTGTAGAGATTGCCTCGAACGTCTTCGCGGATCGCCGGCGGTTCCGGTTCTTTTGGCGCCGCAGGCTGTGCTGCGGATGCTGTCAGCGCAGGAGCAGGTGTTGTTGTGGGAGCCCCGATCGCTGGAGCTACCGCATTTGTCTTCGTGCTCGCAGGAACTTCCGGCTTCACTGCGGCGTTGGTAATCTTAGGAGCTGGCTTTTCGCGCTTGCCCGCTGCAGGGTCCGCGGATTTCACGCTGGCATTCGTCGCTGGCGTTGTTCCTTCTGCTGAAGACGCCACCGCTGGTTCCGCTTTCGGCTCCGCTTCTTTGGCTGGATCTTTCTTTGCGACGGGTGTCTTGTCGGCTTTCGGCGTCTCACCGGCCGGTGTGGACGGAACGATCGATGCAATTTTGTCTTTCTCCACGAGCACATATCCAAAGTCCGTTTTGACTTTGAACATGTTGTCTTCGTACGACACGATCACGCCGTAAAGTTTCTTGCCGTCTTTCAACCGAATTTCATCTGCCCGCGCCGTAGTGATCGCGAAGCATGCAACCACGGTCAATGCCGCAATACAAAGGGATCGGCGCTTTTTGGGAGCGGCCAACGCCGCTACGAACAGGGAGCCGCGCATTTTGGGGACAGCCATATTTTCAGTATGGGGTCGCCCGCCACGCCCTCGCAACCGTCACGAGCGCGGTGGTGTCCGCCGTGTTACCTCCGCCAGCAGCGCCCCAATCCGCCGCGCTAATCGCTCCACCTGCTCGATGGATTCGCCCAACCGCGACCGCAGCGGCTCCGGCAAGTTCGCGTGCGTCTGCTGCAAAGCCAAGGCCTCCGCGATTAAGCGCAGCTCTTTCCGATGTCGTGGATTCAGCCGCTCCCAAAGCCGCCGCTTCGCGCTCCGGTTCCGCCCCAGCCACTTCTCACCAGTGCCCGCGGGCCGCCCCGCCGCCGGCTCTTCCGAAGTTGTCGCTGCCGTATTTGGTTTTCTTGTCAGGAATAGCATTTCCTGCAGCTCCGTACCGTCATATTGTTGGGGGCTTCTTTATTTTCTCTGTGCACTCTGTGTTCCCCGCGCCCTCTGTGCAAATGCTTTTTCACTTCTTCAACGCCTCAATCTTTTCACCATTGATCTGACCACCCACTTCCACGCGCCCTGTCACGCGCATCGCCCGCGTTTCAAACACCAACCCGCCATAACGGTCATACGCATCCGGAAAAAGCACCACCTCATACAACCCGCGCTGATCCTCCAATGTCACGAACATCATGTTCCGGTAATTCTTCGTCCCCACATGCCGGTAAGTCACAACCCACCCGCACAACGTCACGCGCTTTCCGAGCAAACCATCCAGCTCGTCGCTCCACACTTCACCATTTCGTGGCAAAAAATCGAGCGGGTGCCCACTCACGCACACCTCCAGAATCTCCTGCTCATATCTCAGCTTCTGTTCCTGCGTGTATGCTGCCGCCGGCATCCCCGCCAGCGCCGCATCAATCGCATCAACGGTGTTCTCGCCTGCAAATAAAGTTTCCAGCCCGGCTCGAGGCTCAATCACTCCTGTACGTCCGGAGCCTCGAAGGGGCTGTGCGCTTTTGCTTTGAAGATGTTGTGCGTTTTTGCTTCTGACTTGCAAAAATTTCCACCGCCACAGCATTGCGGGTCGCGAAATTCCATGCACATCGCCATCCACTCGATCACCCGGCTCATCGCCCACCTCATCGAACGCCCCGCATTTGATCAGCGCTTCAATCTCATCTTTTTCCACGGGCACGCGCCGCAGAAAATCCTCCAGCGATCGAAACGCCCCGCCTTCTTCCCGCGCCCGCACAATCGCCATGATCGTCCCCACGCGCAAACCTTTCACCTGCATCAATCCGACACGCAGCGCGCACTGTTCATCCGCTAGCAAAAGTGGGACAGGCATTCCTGCCTGTCGCCTTTCCGCCTCCGTGTTCTTCGCCTCCGCCGTGTACTCCATCCGTGAATGATTCACCGAAGGCAGCCGCACCTCGATCCCCCATCGCTTCGCCTCTTCCACATACGCCGACACGTGATAAAACCCAGCCCCCGCGCTGCACATCGCCGCCAGAAATTCCGCTGGATGATGCGTCTTCAAATACGCCATGCGGTACGAAATATCCGCATACGTCGCCGCATGCGCCTTGCAGAAACCAAAGCCCGCGAATTTTTCCACCATCATCCAGGTCTCTTCGCGTTGCTGCGCGGTGAGTGCCATCATTCCCGCTGCCAGCAGAAATTTATTGCGCAAGCGGTCGAGGTCGCGCTGGCCGGAGAATTTCGCGGACGAGCGCCGCATGATGTCGGCTTCGGCCAGCGACATTTCTCCAGCCACCTGCGCAATCTGCATTACCTGTTCCTGGAAAATGCACACGCCAAGCGAATCACCCAGAATTGATTCGAGCGCAGGATGCGGATATTCGATGGCTTCCTCGCCGCGCAGGCGTTTTATAAACAACTCTTTCGATCCATACTCTGACGCCCCGGGCCGGATCAGCGCCAGAGCTTGAGCGATTTCTTCCAGTGTTCGCGCTCTCATCGTGTGCAGCAGGCCGCGCATGGCCGGCGACTCGATCTGAAACACGCCCATCGTTCTTCCCGCTGCAATTACGTCGCATGTCGCAGGGTCGTTTTCCGGTATCGCGTCAAAATCAATCTCGCGCGGCTTTGGACACGGCGTCACCCCATCCGGCGCCACGCTGTTTTTTTCCTTTACCTCCTCTACTTCCTTTTCAATGTTATCCAACGCCAGCGACATCGTCGTGAATCCACGCTGCCCCAGCAAATCCATCTTGATCAATCCGAGCGCCTCGATCGCGTTCATGTCGTACTGCGTCACGACAATCCCTTTGGTCGCGCGTTCCAGCGGCGTCAACCGCGTAAGCGGTCGCGCGGAAATCACCGTTCCACACGGATGAATCCCCATATGGCGCGGGGCATCGTCGAGCCGCAACGCCACTTGCAGAATTGTTTTCCAAGGTTCTTCGTTGACAGGAAGATCGCGGCACTCCGGCAGATCGCGAATCGCCTGCAGAATCTCGCGCACCGGCCGGTGCGGCAGTCGCTTGGTGAAACGATCCACGCGGCCCGGTGGCACGCCAAACACTTTCGCTACTTCGCGTACTGCCAGCCGCGCGTGCATGGTGATAAAACTTCCGATCATGGCGACATGCTCAGCGCCCCAGCGTTCATAAACATAGTCGAGCAGTTCATCGCGCCGCGCGCCGCAAATATCGATGTCGATATCGGGGCAATCCCCGCGCTGCTCGTTCAAAAATCTTTCAAAGTACAATCCCCAGCGCAACGGACATACACAGGAAATCCCCAGGCAATACGTCACCATCGAGCTGGCCGCCGATCCCCGCGCCACTGCTGGAATCCCGCGCCGCTTGGCCTCTTCCACGATCTCCGACACCAGCAAAAAATACGGCGCAAGGTGCAGCTTTTCGATCACGCCCAATTCGTGCGTTAGCCGCGAGAGCACTTCGGGCCGCAGCGGGCGATAACGCCTCTGCACGCCGGCAAAGCACAGCTTCCATAGATACGAAAATGCGGATTCGCCTTCCGGTACGGGAAATTCCGGGAAAATCGTTTTGTTCAACGTGAGTTGCAGATTGCAACGGTCCGTAATGTCCAGAGTCGCGCGCAGTAACTCTGGATGATCTGGAAAGAGTTTTTGCATTTCCGCCGCCGGCTTGAACCATGCTTCGGCGGTCGTAATGTCCGGTGCTGCCACGGTCGTCAGCAGTCCGCCGGTGCGTATCGCGTTCACTGCGCGATGATGCAAATGCTCTTCCGGCCGCAAAAAATAAACGTTGTTCGTCGCCACTAGTGGCACGCCGAGTTCGCGTCCGATCCGCTCCGCCTCGCGCAGCATGCGCCCGTCTCCTGGCGACAAATGCTGCACCTCGATCCACAGCCGGTCGCCAAAAATATCCTTGAGCTGTGCGAAGTCGCTGCATTGCCCAGCTATTGTAGGGGCACGGCACGCCGTGCCCATCTTGTGCGCCGTGTCCGTCATGCATGTCATGTTGTCTTGCTCGGCGTGTCAGTTCTGGGACGGGCACGGCGTGCCGTGCTCCTACGGGCATCTGCACCGTGCATTCGCGTGGGCAACGGGCACAACGCGATTACACCTTTGGAATGCTTCGCCAACTCCTCGAACGTCACCGGCCGTTCTTCGCTCTCTACGGGCCGCCTGTCGCCCTCGCTGGAGCTTTTGCTCTTTGCCAATTCGGTCGTTCCCAGATGCCGCAGCGTCGTCAACTGGCACAGATTGCTGTAGCCCTCCATATCCGCCGCCAGCAGCACCATTGGCACACTCTGCGAATGTCGAATGTCGTTTTTCGAATTTCGAGCTTCGGAATCGGAAGCGCGAAATTCGACATCAATAACTACTCCCACAATCGGCTTGATTCCCGCCGTTATCGCCGCTTGATAAAACGGCACCGCCGCATACAGACCATTTGTATCGGTCAGCGCCACGGCAGGCATCTTCCGCGCCGCCGCCGCCGCAATAATTTCTTCCGGCGGCGCCACGCCCCGCAAAAACGAATAATGGCTGTGACAATGCAAATGTACGAACATGAGTGCCCCGATCCGAGCGCGAAGAAGCCGATGCCCGCCGTAAAGCGGGCTTTTTTATTTTCAAATCAGGGTAGGGAACAGGAAGGGGAATTCAGCAACATTTGATCATCGGTTCTTTGTAGTGGCGCAGCATGCTGCGCCACTACAAGTACGATGTCAAAACTCTGCAGCTCAGGCTTTAGGCCCGAAGGTCTTTCTTCATCGCGATAAACACGGCGTCGACAGCACCAACCCACCCGGCTTTGTTGCGTAATGCTCGCGGAGTTCGAGGCCATTGCCGTAGAAGACGGCGTTCCAGCCATAGCGGCCGCGGACGGAATCGAGGCCGCGATTCAGATACCAGCGGCGGTTGGCGTCTGTGTCGAAGAGTTCGTGCTGGCGGCGGTCGGCTTCGAGGTTTGTGACATTTACACCTACCAGCCGGACAGCTACGCGCCGCGTGAATAATGTCGCAAAAAGATCTTTGGCTTCCGCGAGCAGTTCGCGCTCGTCATTGGATGGCCGTGTCAATCGCACTGTTTGGTGCGCCGAAAAATGGTCCACATAGCGGATACGCAGGCCGATGGTTCGTGCTTGGCGGCCGTATTCGCGCAGTGTCGAGCCGATTCGCTCGCTCAGATATTCGATGAGTCCACCGAGAAATTCCGTGTCGATCGTTCCGCCTTCGATGGTAGTTTCGCGTGAAACCGATTTCGGCGTCGAGGGCAACATTACTTCGCGCCCGTCGAGCCCGCGCGCACGCTCCCAGATTTGTCCTCCGATCACTTCGCCAAACGCGGCCTCCAGAGCTGCTCGCGGCACCAGCCGCAGCTCTCCGATCGTGGCAATCCCGCGCTCCGCGAGCATTCCCGCGTGGATATGCCCGATCCCATGCAGCTTCTCGACCGGCAGCGGCGTCAAAAAGTTTTCTTCCGTTCCTGGAGCAATCATACGGAAGCCGCGTGGCCGCTCCAGTCGCGACGCAATCGACGCCACCACTTTCGTCCGCGCCGCGCCGACGCTTACGCTCAGTCCGGTTTGTTCCAGCACGTCCGACTGTACGCGTCGCAGAGCCGCTTCATAGTTCGGATACAGACGCTCCGTGCCCGCGAAATCCAGATAAAAATCGTCCAGCGCCGCCGTCTCGACCGCGGGCGTATATGTTTCGAGAATCCGCCGCACGCGTTCCGCAAAGTCCGCGTAGTGCTCATACTGCCCGGGCACGACGACGGCCTTCGGGCAGATACGCAGCGCGTCGCGAAACGTCATCGCCGTTTTCACGCCGCATATTTTTGCTTCGTAGCTTGCGGATGCCACGACACCGCGTCCCACCAGCACGGGCTTTCCGCGCAGCTTCGGATTGAGCACCTGCTCGACCGACGCAAAAAACGCGTCCACATCGACGTGCACGATGTTTGGAATCGCCTTGGAATGCGAGGCGTCCGCTCCGTGGCCTTTCTCTTCGCGCGCATCTTCGTGAAAAGGATTGAATGGCATTGCCACTGCGGGGAATACGTTTTCGACACAGACGTCCATAACGGCTCCTATGAATGGTGGCCGCGAAGCGGCCAACTTAACCGTGACCGCACAGCGGTGAACACAAGGAAAAGAACCGAGTACAATTTCTTTGGGTTCTTCCGGAGTCGAGGGATCTCTCTTTCGAGCTGACCCCTCACCCCGCTTAGGGCTCGGAATTTTCAACGGGCGGCGCCCAGTTCGTGAGAGCCAAAGAGGCAATGGAGCTGAACGCCGCCCGTTTCCCGTTTCCTCTACCGCCCCGCACTATAGGCGAACAAAAAGCGAAAGTCAATAGCCCTTTTTCTTTTCGTTCAACAAATAAAAAACGATTGTTTTCCGCGCTCTGAAAAAAAAACAGCTCCGGCCTCCGCTTTTCGCTCTTACTTCTTGACACTCTTCGGCATCGGGGATACATCTCTTTGCATGAGTGCTACTTTTGTTTTCGTTCTGGCGTTTGCGATTGGTATCGTGTCTGGGATGCGCGCTATGACGGCGCCTGCGGTTACGGCTTGGGCAGCGCATCGCGGCTGGCTCAATCTGTCCGGCACTCGGCTTGCATTCATGGGCTCGACCGCCGCTGTTGCCATCTTCATTGTGCTCGCGATCGCTGAGATCATCACCGATAAGTTGCCCTCGACGCCTAGCCGCACTGCGCCAGTAGGATTAACCGTCCGCTTTATCACCGGCGCTCTTTCCGGGGCTTGCATTGGCGTTTCTACAGGACAGTCTCCTGTGCCCGGTGCCATCCTTGGCGCGATTGGTGGTATTGCGGGAGCCTTCGCCGGCCATCAGTGGCGTACTGGCCTCGTGAAAGCGCTAAAGGTTCCAGACTTTGTCATTGCGCTTCTTGAGGACGCTATCGCAATCGGCGCCGGTCTTTTTATTGTTTCTCGGTACTAATTTCAGTACTAACTCCAAGCCACTCGCAAAATCGTACCCACCCAGCGCGGCCGCTTCTTGTAATCCAATTATTCATTTGCTTCGATTCTGCATTTCCGCGACTATTTCTACACGCCGAACACGTCGGATGCCCCTATGGCCTTAAATCTTTTCTTCGCGCTGCTCGGCGGCTTGCTGGTTCTGGCGTTCGTCGCCAACCGACTGGTGCGCTTCACGGGCGTGCCAGACGTGATCATTCTCATGGCCACGGGCGTGGTCATTGGGCCTGTGCTGCACTGGGTGAATCCCGAAATTTTTCGTGGGGCCACGCAGGGCTTTGGTTCGCTCGCGCTTATTCTCATCCTTTTCGAAGGCGGCCTCGAACTCAAACTCCGCGAAATTATCAGCCACTTCGGCGGCGGCCTGTTTCTCGCCATTTTCAGCTACGTACTCAGTGCGATGGGAGTCGCTCTCGTCTGCCGCCACGCGCTTCATTTCGCATGGATTCCCGCGCTCCTTGCCGGAGCGGCGCTCGGTTGCATCAGCAGCTCGATCATTCTTCCGGTGCTGCAGCAGGTGAAGCTTAGGCGCGAAGTCAAAGTCACGTTGCTGGTCGAAGCCACGTTCGGCGATGCACTCGCCGTGCTGGCCGTCACCACGCTTCTCGACATCGCGGCCGGCGGCAGCGCTTCGGCAAGAATCATCACTTGGAGTCTTTTTTCCAGCGTGATCCTGGCCGTTGCATCGGGAGTTCTCATCGGGATCCTGTGGTCTTATCTCTTGCCGTTTCTCTCCGAAGAACGCTTTTGGCATGTGCTGACCTTCGGCGTTGTTTTACTGATCTACTCGGGCGTTCACACGGTGCATGGGAATGAACTCGTGGCTGTCCTGGTGTTCGGCTTGACGCTTGCCAATTATCCAGCGGCGCAAAAGCGGTTCCGTCTGGGCGAGGATGCGGAAAGCGGCGACTGGTTTTCCGAGACGCCCGTCAAGCAAGAGCCTGGCCGCTCGCACGCGCAGCATCACGGGCAGATGCTCACGTTTCACGGGGAGCTGGCTTTTTTGATTCGCACATTCTTCTTTGTTTTGCTCGGCGCGCTTGTGGAATTCAATGGCCTTCGCAAGCACGCCGTCCTGGCGCTCGGCTGTTTTGGGGCGCTGCTCATCGCGCGGTGGCTCTCCGTGCAGACCGGGCGCTTCGCTTGGCGCGCTTTCACGTCTCAAGAGCGCGAGCTGATGGTCTGGTTTCTGCCTCGCGGGCTGATTACGGCGGTGCTGGGCATCGAAATTGTGGAAGCTCGTGGCGCGGATTTTGAGTTTCTGCCTTCGCTAGCCTTTGCGGTTATTCTGATCACTAATCTCGCGCTGCTCATTGGCTCGCTCCGCGCTCGGCAGCTCTTCCCGGAGACTCGCGAAGCCGTGCCAGAGCCTGCTGTGCCAGAGATTACTTCGTAAGACGCAGTCTGCCTCGCGCGGCCCGCAGTGACGGCACTTTTTCGTTTCGCGTTAGCCGGAATTGTCGCTACCGTTTGGGTGTCTAAGAGTTGTGCATCCAATTGTTGGCAGGCAAACGCAGGGCATCTTCAAGTGGAGAACTATCGATGAGCGGATCCGACCACTATCAAGCCATTGTCATCGGATCCGGCCAGGCGGGCACTCCGCTTTGCCAGGCTTTCGCTAATGCAGGCCTGCGCACTGCTCTCGTGGAACGCGCTCATATTGGTGGAACGTGCGTGAATGAGGGTTGCACTCCTACCAAGACCATGGTGGCGAGCGGCCGTGTTGCCTATCTCTCGCGACGTGGCGCTGATTATGGCGTTAACACGGGCAGCATCACGATTGACATGGAACGAGTTCGCCAGCGCAAGCGCGACATCGTCAACAATTTCCGCAACGGAAACCAAACCCGTATCGAAAATACTCCCAATCTCGATCTTCTGTTTGGAGAAGCCAGCTTCACAGGACCGCGCTCCATTCAAGTTCGCCAGAACGATGGCTCGCAACGCACGCTTACTGCCGATAAATTTTTCATCAATGCTGGTTGTCGCCCCGCGGCGCCTTCACTTGAAGGCCTGCGTAGCGTCCCGTATCTAGACAGCACTTCCATCATGGAGCTCGACGTCGTGCCCGAACATCTTCTGGTTATTGGTGGCGGATACATCGGCCTCGAGTTTGGCCAGCTCTTTCGCCGCTTTGGAAGCCGCGTCACCATTATTCAGCGAGGTGCGCAGCTGCTCCAGGGCGAAGACGCTGACATTGCCGCTGAAGTTCTCAAAATTATGCACGAGGATGGCGTCGATGTTTTGCTTAACGCGAAGGCGGAGCGCGTCGCCAAGGAAGGCGCGCAAATTGAGCTCGCCGTCCTTTGTGGTGGAGACACCGGTGGCGAAATCCAAACTTTCGCCGGCTCTCATCTGCTCGTCGCTACCGGCCGCGTGCCCAACTCAGACACTCTAAACCTTGCTGCCGCAGGAGTTGCCGTAGGCAAGGGCGGCTTTATTCAGGTAAATGCAAAGCTGGAAACAAGCGTGGCCGGAATTTACGCGCTCGGAGATATCAAAGGCGGGCCTGCGTTCACGCATATTTCCTACGACGACTTCCGCATCATCCGCACCAATCTCATCGAGAAGGGAAGCGCAAGCACCGGCGGGCGGCTTCTGCCGTACACTGTTTTCATCGATCCTCAGTTGGGCCGCATCGGGCTCACCGAAGCGGAAGCTCGTGCTCAGAATCGCAATGTTCGCGTGGCCAAGATGCCCATGAACCGCGTCGCGCGGGCGCTGGAAGTCGACGAGTCCCGCGGTTTCATGAAGGCTATCGTCGATGCCGCTACTGGACAAATTCTGGGCGCAGCTGTTCTTGGCCTGGAAGGCGGCGAAGTGATGTCGATGATTCAGTTAGCGATGATGGGCAAGCTGTCGTACCAGGTTCTTCATGAAACGATTTTTTCTCACCCCAATCTATCCGAAGCCCTCAACAATCTCTTTATTGAATCCAACTTTCAGTCCTGACTCAACTGCCGTCGGGGAATCCGCCGCGGTGGAGAACCATAGGATAGTGCGGCAACGTGGTGGGCTTGGAAACCGACGCTCGCCAGCCGTCCGGATAGGGTTCTAATCCTTGGAACAACGGCGACAGTTGCGCGGTAGGTTCGCCTACCAACCGCTCCAACGGCTCCCGAATGGCACGGATGGCTGCCGTTCCAAAGCGCTCCTGCCAACGTTTTTCTATCGCGCCGATTAGCGTGTGGTACTCATCCTGAACGGCGCGACCTTTCGGCGTGAGGCGAACGATTCGTGCCTTTGTGTTACCACTGGGGTCCAGCCCGACCAACGCGACGCCTTTTTTCCGCAGGAAGTCCAAAACCATGCTGATGGCTTCCCTCGAAACGCCAGTCTGGGGAGGGAGGTCTCGCAGCCAGACTCCTTTTTCATCGAGGACACGCACGACATTCGCACTGATCGCAAGAGAGAACGCTGCCTCGCGCTCGAACTCGATAGCAAACGTTAGCAGCACGCGTGAGAGGAGTGCCGAAAGCGGGAGACTGGAGCCAATCTGATTTATGCCGGTGCCCAGCGCGCGCAGTTCGCCATCTTCGCCCTTGCTAAAGAGGCCGTAACCCAGGATCGGTAGACAGTCCGGCAGGTCGAAGTCAATCCGCCTGACCACGGCGCACAGCGATTCTTTGAGTTGCTCGATCTCGCTCTTGCCATAGCGGGCGTGCCAGCGCTTCTCAATGGAGCCAAATAGCGGGCGCCATATCGCCTGGGCTTGGAGGCCTGCTGATGTGGCGCGAATCACCCAATCGGAGCGCGGTGACTTTGGCCGGCTGTCGGCAGGATCCGGTTCAACGACGATGTACCCCCACCTTTCCATGCCGTTCAAGTTCGTCCTCGTGCGCGCGAGGTTTTCAAGCTCACGGACGCGTACTCCTTTCTCGCTAACGAACTGCATGCAGTTTGACCACATCACCAGAGAGACCAGCCAGGGAGCGTGCGGTGCGCCAAGAGTCGAGCCATGCCTCGTCGTGCTATGCGGCATTCGCCGCTCGAATTCATTGTCGAACTCGATGATGAAGGCGACCAGGACTTGGGAGAGGAGTGCCGACAAGGGCAGACTCGCAGCTGTTGGTCCGAGGCTGATGTTGTTCTTGGTTTTATTTGTTGAAGGCATCGAGTGCCATGCGTTTGCAGTTGAGCGTCATAACGGTCGAGCTAATGTTCGCGGTCCCGCGCTGCACTAGCTTCGTCCGCGTTCCAACTCTTTGCGGTTCCACTTTGCTAAGTCAGCTCCCGCGTCGTATGTGCTTTGCAAAAACGCCAGCAACGATTCTCTTGGCGAAGCGGCTCGCCGCACGTCGTCGTACATCAAAACAAATTCCTTCAATTGCGGGTGATAGAAAGCCTCCGCAGGCCGCACAGGGCTCTGCGCCAATCCTTCGGGCTCCGGCGCGGCATACGCGTAGAACGCGGGTCCTTTGATATCGCCGCCACCCGGCCAAAATCCCGCGCTGATCACTTCGTGGGAGTACGCTTCCCGAGTGATGGGGTCCGCCCCCGGGCGCTCAGGAGCGCGGCGCCCCGAGAAGCGCGTCGCGGCCAGATCGAAGCTGCCCCAGAAAAAATGCACCGGGCTGGCTTTCCCGATGAAACCGGCGCGGAACTCTTTGAATACTTCATCGCAGAGCAGCAGAATCCGCCAGAAGCGATTCGCATATTCGGGATCGTAGGAGGCGTGCTTGGTGTCCTGATCAAATGCGATTGGATCGGAAATTTCCACCGGCATCTTCCAAATCTTCACCGCGATCCCAAGCGAAGCCAAGGCTCCCATGAACTCCCGGTAAAAATCGGCGACGGACTGGGGCGCCAGAGCCAGTGGGAGGATCGCATCGTTGCTTGTTCGAATGACGAGCTTATGATGGATGAAATCGAACTGAACGTCGAAATTGCCTCCGCTGTAGGGGATAGCCGAGGTCGTTAGCCCCAAAGCATTGACGTAGAGTGCCACTCCCCACCAGTGATTAATATTCGGGCTCAGTGCGAGCCGCACTTTGCCGACGATTTGCGTCCACATGTGGAGTGTGGCGTAGGTGTCTTGCCAAGCTTCGAGAGGAAGCTCGGGCCAAAGCTCTCGTTCGGCGCGTGCAGTGGTTGCGTTCATAAATCCTCCGCGGAGACCAAACATCAGACATAGGGATTATATGCCCCGAATCGCATCGGTTCATCTTTAGTAGCACAGGCACTCCTGCCCATGCTCTTGTTTCGCTGCTGGATTGGCTTGAATGGAAGTGCTGATAACCCCGCACAGGCAAGAGTGCCCTTCGCGGCTCTGGGCAAGCCTGTGCTACCGGGCACTCCTGCCTGCCCCGTTATCGCGAATGCGGATTACGTCCTAGAGGCGCTCTTTGTTCGAACTAAAACAGTTTGCGGAACGCAAAGAACAAAAATCCTGACAGCGTCATGGCCGCAGGCAGTGTCAGTACCCAGGCTAGCAGCAGGTTGCGCACCGTCGACCATTGCAAACCGGAATGATTCGCCATCATCGTTCCAGCCACGCCGGACGACAACACGTGCGTCGTGCTGACGGGCAAGCCAAGTCCATCCGCCGCACCGATGGTCGCCATCGCGGTAATTTCGGCCGCAGCTCCTTGAGCATATGTTAGATGGTTTTTCCCAATCTTTTCGCCGACCGTGACCACGATCCGCTTCCACCCAACCATGGTGCCCAAGCCCAGCGCCAGCGCGACGGCTACTTTTACCCACAGCGGGATAAACCGTGTTGCCTTGTCGATGTGAGTTTTGTAATTCTTCAGTACAGCGAGATCGCCCGCGGCGAGTGCCGGTTTTCCGGACTTTTGCATCAGCCGGATGGCCTCGCTCACCAGATACATATCATTCCGGAAGTTGCGCACTTGCCCGTGCGGCACCTTCGACAGCTCCTTGAAGATCGCCATTTCCGTCCCGACGCCGTTCACGAGCTCGCGCAATGCCAGCATCGTGTTTGGCTTGAACTCTTTTGTCCGAATGTATTCGGTTACGTCTTCGCGCGGATCGCCGATGGCTGCGCTTGGCTGCACGTACTTGTCGAGAGTGGCCGCAGCCTGGGTGGAGACGGCAATGAAGTCCTGCGATTGCTGCGCCGTTACGGCGTGGTTCAGCGCGTAGGTCGTGGGCACCGTGCCGATCAGGATCAACATGATCAAGCCCATGCCTTTTTGCCCGTCATTCGAACCGTGGAAAAAGCTCACGCCTGTGCACGTAAACACGAGCATGGCGCGAATCCAAAACGGCGGTGGCTCTGCGCCCTTCGGGGCCTCATAGAGCCGCTTATCCTTGATGATCGCCTTCATGAATAGAAACAGCAGAGATGCGAGGATGAACCCGAACACCGGCGAGAGTAGCAGCGACTTCCCGATCCCGATCGCTTGCGCCCAATCCACGCCGCTCGTCCCAGACCTGCCTTGCATCAATTGATTCGCGATGCCGACGCCGATGACTGAGCCAATCAGCGTATGCGAACTGGAAGCCGGCAGCCCCAGCGCCCACGTTCCCAAATTCCAGAGAATCGCCGCAACGAGTAGCGCAAAAACCATCGCAAATCCAGCGCCGCTTCCCACTTGCAAAATCAATTCCACAGGCAGTAGCGAAATGATCGTGAAGGCCACGACGCCTGACGAGGTCACGACGCCCGCGAAATTCCAGAATCCGCTCCATACCACGGCAATGTGCGGCTCCATCGAATGCGTGTAAATCACGGTCGCTACGGCGTTTGCCGTGTCGTGAAAGCCGTTTACGAACTCAAATCCCAGCGCCACCAGCAGCGCCGTGCCCAAGAGAATGTAGGGCAGCGCCGAACCCAGCTCCAACCCCGCCAGGTCGCGCGACAGGCTGTAACCGATGAAGATTACTCCGATGATCAGCACCACCCCGAACGCCAGCATGCCGACTCGTCCGGGTTTTCGGTTCAGCTTTTCGGTCAGTGCGTGCGGAACTTGGGGTGTGGTTGAGGGTGCAGTCGCTGTTGCGGCCATAACTCTCCTATAGATTCTCGACTTGAGAGCCAGCCCGCGGGTACCTGTGCTGGCGTGTCAGCCAGCTTTATATGGAAGATTTGTTACGCGGAAATGAACGTCTCGCGGCAGAATGTTCACATTTGGACGGGTTCTGCAGCCTTAAGTTTGAAAGACCAACTACGAGCTATTGGTATCTCAATGCCGTGAGTGGATCCACGCGAGTGGCACGCCGCGCCGGAATATAACACGCCGCGAGCGCAACGCTTGCCAAGACAACCGCCACCGCAGCAAACGTCAGCGGATCGGTTGGTTTCACGCCGAAGAGCATAGTCGTGATCAACCGCATGGCTACAAGCGAGCCCACCAGACCGAGCCCAAGTCCCAGGGCCGCGAGCCGCGCGCCTTCCCCCAGCACTTGCTTTAGAACGTCTTCGCCCTGCGCCCCGAGCGCCATTCGAATGCCTATTTCATGCGTACGTTGCGTGACGGTGTAAGCCATCACTCCGTAGATTCCCACTGCGGCGAGCACCAGCGCGATGGCGGCAAACGCGACCAGCAGCGTCAAATTGAGGCGCGGTTGAACCACGGAATTCGAGAGCAACTGGTCCATGGTGCTGACCTCGTAGATCGGCATGTTCCTGTCAACGGCGAGCACTTGTTGGCGGATGGCACTTGTCACACTGGCCGGTTCGAGTGTTGTACGCACGGCAAGATACATCGTCCGAGCAAATGAGAGTTGAGCGAGCGGGAAATAGGCTTGCTCACGCCCCTCGACGTCCGGCCCATAATGTTTCACGTGCCCGACTACGCCGACCACGGTGCACCATTGAGGGATCGGGGGATTGGATTTGGCGATGGCCTGCACCGCGATGCGTTTGCCGATGGGATCTTCGTTTGGCCAGAAGCGGTTCGCAAAATCCCGGTCCACAACGGCGACCCGGAGGGCGTCACTTGTGTCGGCATCAGTGAGCAACCGGCCGCGCACCAGAGGAATCTGCATGGCCTGGAAATATCCCGGCACGACCGTGCGGTAATCAATTTCGGTGTACGGCAAATTGTTCATCGGAGCATATCGCGGAAGGTCCGTAACGGATGTCTGCTCGAAGAAAGTCGAGCCGGAAGAGGAGGAGTCGCTCAACGGCAACTCAGAAACCGCTCCAGCGGCTTGCACCCCGGGAATCGTTTTCACTCGATCCAGGACTTGCTGATAGAAGGTCTGTAGGGGGACGCCGTCCGGGTACGCCTTTGTCGGGGGAGAAAGCCTCATCGAGAGCAGATGCTGTGGCTGAAAACCTGGATTGACTTCCAGCAGATGCTGGAAGCTACGAATCAGCAAACCCGCGCCAACCAAAAGAAGTACGGCCAGGGCCATCTCCGATACAACAAGGATTTGACGCAAGCGACGCGTACCTCTTGCCGCCGAAGTGCTTTGTCCCGTTTCCTTCAATGTGCCCTGCAGATTGACGCGGCCCACCTGCCAAGCGGGAGCAAGTCCGAAGACCAGGCCCGTCAGCAACGAAATTCCGAGCGTAAATAAGAGGACCAGCGGATCCACTCCCACCTCGTCCATCCGTGGGAAATTCTGTGGAACGAGCAGGCGCAGGGCGTACACCCCCCAGTAGGCGAGGAAGAGTCCAAGGGCGCCACCCGCGGCTGCGAGAACCAGACTCTCCGTCAAAAACTGGCGCATGATCCGTGCGCGTCCTGCCCCCATCGCGGCGCGGATGGAGAGCTCTTTTTCACGTGCGGATGCGCGCGTCTGCAGCAGATTGGCGACATTCACGCAGGCAATCAGGAGAACGAAAGCCACAGCGCTCAGAAGGACCAAGAGAGCTGGCCGAACCGAGCCGACGAGCTGCTCTTTAAGGGGAACGATGAACATCCCCCAGCCGCTGCCCGCGACGTAGTTGTTGGGATTTTCGCGCCCGAGCTGCGCGGCGAAGCGGTCCATTTCGGCGGACGCTTGCGCCAAGGTGATCCTCGGTTTCAATCGCGCAGTGACACGTAGATAGTGAGAGCCGCGATCCTGCGGCTTTGCCCGGTCGAGGCCAAGTGGAACCCACAAGTCTTGTTTGCCTCCCAGAGCGAAATCCTTGCGGAGCACTCCGACGATGGCATACGGCTGACCGTCCAGCTGTATGGACTTTCCCACAATCTGCGGATCGCCGCCAAACAGGCTCTTCCAAAGGGCGAAACTCAATAGAGCTTCGTGGTCGTGGCCCGGCTGGTCCTCGTCGGCGGTGAAGGTTCTGCCAAGCTCGGTCGGGACGCCAAGAATTTGGAAGAGAGTCGCTGTCGCTGCGGGAGCGGAGACTTGCATTGGAGGCGAGTCATTGCTGGTTAAATTGGCCCCGTTACCCAAGGAATATGCGCCAAGCTCTGAGAAGGATTCATTCCGGTCGCGCAGATCCCAGTATTCGGGTTCCGAAAGCCAATTGCGCGGAATGCCTTGCGTGTCAAACTTTCCCCAGATGTTGACGAGCGAGCCGGAATCTTTGTACGCCAGCGGCCGAAGCAGCACGGCATTGACGACGGAAAAAATCGCAGTGTTTGCCCCGATACCGAGGCCCAGCGTCAGCACAACAACGAGGCTGAACCCTGGATTCTTGAGCATCATGCGAACGGCAATGCGTATGTCTTGAAGAAGAGTGTTCATGGCACCTCGAATCCAGTGAGCAAAAAACGCAAGATAAGCCGTGCCCCTGCAGGAGCATGCGCGGGTCCAGCTTGCCCTCTCTCTAGTTCATTGATCTTGCGGGGCTTACGGCGATTGTCGGAAGCTGGCGGGGAACGCGGCTGTTCGCCTTCGGGATGCGCCGTTCCGCAATCGGACAACTCGGCTAAGGGTCTCTGAGAGTCGCATGAGCAGCGCTGCAGTGGCTCATGAGGTCATTTCTTCTGTACCTTGCAGCGTGTTGGCTTTTATACCGGAGGGTTTGGATAGAGCGAGTACACGTCTGCGGCATTTTCCTGGCACACTGCAGCAATTCAAGGTGGGAGGTCGGAGCGAACTCCGATTGTTACTTGGCGTGGCGATTCGCCTTTTTGGCAGCCTTCTGCTGCGATTTCGAGTACTTCCTCATCGCTTTTTGCTGTTTCTTGGACGCTTTCTTCAGCTTTTTATTCTGGGCTTTGGCTGACTTCTTGTCGAATTCCCGGGAATTGCGCGCATATTCCGCCACACCGGGACTCTGCGCTCTGGCAGGTATCGACCAGGCAACGCTCAACACGGCCAGAAGTGTGAAAACAGCAATTTGCTTCATGTGCGACTTCCTTCTTGCCCCCAAAACAGCACCAGTTTACACCCACTCAGCGCATTGGCGATATTGTGAAGCTATTTTAACTTTAGCTACTTTAGCTGGGACAGTGGAATGATCAGGCTGCCGATCTCGGCAGTGGCCGGGTCTTCGACCAATACCCGCAACGTCGTGACGCCCGCCTTGCGCTGTACATCCTGACTGAACGGCATTCCCGATTTTTGAAGAGCGACATACTGTTTCTCTGAGAGTTGGAGGTCATACGTTTTGGTCCATTGGCTAAGCACTTTGCCAGCGGCGTCCTGCTGAATGACATACACGCTGACGGCACCTTTGTGCAAATCTCCGGATTGCTCGAGTCGAAGACTGTGGATGTCAATCGAGCACAAGAGCTTCAAAGAGTTCGGCAGCGGTTCGTCTACTCTATCCACCTTTGCCCGCAACGGAATTACGGAGGATTCAATCGGGCTTTGCATCGCCGTTACTACTGTCTTCCAATTCTGGTCCTTCGTGGGAGGGGCATCTTTCGTCGCAAGATAGCCTTTCGGATAGCGAATAGTCAGGCCCTCGCGTTTCACCTGCACCTTGAGTTCATGGAACTTTCCGTCGGCAGAGTGCGCATCAATGTAGAAACCCAAAGAATAGAGAACGGTACCATCAGCTATAGCCTCGCGGATCGCTCCGGTGAGGTCATTGGTGTTCACAAAGGCCCGTCCGCCAGTTAGCTCTGCGAGCCGCTGCATGGCATCGATTCCGGTGGGCTGGCCAGAGTCGGCCGAACTGTTTGCCTGATTCATCTCCGATGGCAATCCCACGTCATCCATTGGGGTGTCATTCTCTTGCGCCAGGGAGGAGCGCGAAAGCAAACCGCGCCCGTCCACCGGATAGACGGCAATCTGTGCGGGGCTGAGGATGGCGGCCATGGCTTCGGCCGAGAAAGGAAGGTTGGCGGAGAGCCATACTAAATTCTTGCGGCCCGGAATGTTAGCCACGTGATCGGCAATGGCCTGGAGTGCAGCCAGAGTAATCGCGGCTCGCGACGCGTTTGAACTTTCCGCCAGTCTCATGCGGTCAGCATCAATTGGCGGAGGGACGCCACCGCTCGGTTGGTCGGGCAAATGAGTCCCGCCGGGCTCGACGACTTCCCGGCTAGTCCGCGAACGCGCATCATAGCTCTGTACGATGGCCAGCAGTTGGCTGCGGTCGCTGGTGAAGTCGCAAAGCACGTGGAGGGTGTCACTCAAACCGTAAAGGGCTACGCGATCCTGCGGACTAAGATTATTGAGGTATTCCAGCAGGTGCGCCTTGGCATTGGCAAGAGCGTGATCTTCCATCCAGCGAGGCGTGTCCTCGTAAATTGTCGGCGCGGAACCGTACAACGTATTCAGGTTGTCGAGCAGGACTATAGTGACGCTCCTTGGTGTGGCTGTGCCGTATTGAGGAAGATCGGAGAAGGTGTTTTGCGGCAACGGCTGCGCAGGCTGTTGCGTGGACTCGGCTGATTCGATCGAGAAAACGCTGATTTTCTGCGGCTTCCCTCGATCCAGAACGACGAAGTCGTCCTTTGTCAAATCCGCGACGGGGCCGTTCCTGTCACGCGCGATGACGCCCACCTCCACCAGCCGAGTGGATACGTTAATCGTAGGCCCTTGCGGCACGTCTCCAGCCGAAACTGCAATCGCAGCCAGACCGAACGAAAGTAACGAAAGCGCAGTTAAGACGCGGGTCATGAGGGGCACAATACTCCATGCGAGATAGGTTGTCATCTATAACGAAGGAAGTATCACCATCGCACAACTTGATTCAGCTTTAGCTACTTTAGCTGGGACAGTGGAATGACCAGGCTGCCGATTTCGGCAGTGGTGGGGTTCTGAACGAGGACACGCAGTGTGGTCACCTCGGCTTGAGGCTGTATAGACTTGCGAAAGGTTATTCCTGATTTCAGTATGGCTGGATATTGTTTTTCGGTGAAGCGGAGATTGATGCGATTGGCAGATTCACGGAGAACCTTTCCCGTCTCGTCTTGTTCAATAACGGTTATGTCGAGAGCGCCTGTGCGGATTTCGCCGCTCTGCACAAGCTGAAGGTCGTGAATACCAATGGAGCCAGAAAGGGAAATGGAATTGGGCGTTGGTTGATTGACTCGATCCACCTTCACTTCTAACGGAATGGCGGACGAGTCCAGCGGACTCTTAATGGCGATCAGAAAATTGTTGTGACGCTCGTCTTGTGTGGCGGACGCGTCCTTGAAGGCGAAATAACCCTTGGGGTAGCGGAGGTTTAACCCGGGGCGATGAAGCTGAACTTTCAGTTCATGGAATTTCCCATCGAGCGAGCTGGAATCTATGTAAAAGCCGAGCGTATAGGTGACGGCGGAATCCTCGACGGCGTCACGGATGGCGCCAGTGAGGTCGTTGGTGTTGACGAAGGCCCGGCCGCCGGTTTCGTCGGCAAGCGTTTGCATGGTGTCAATGCCAATGGGTGCCGACGACGCTGCCGGCATGCCCACGCCCAAGACGCCACCGAGTTGATCGTCTATTTCCCACTGAGATTCCGGAGTTTTTCGGGTGAGCAAAGCGCGCCCGTCCACAGGATAGGCAGCAATCTGTGCAGGCCCCAGGATACGGGCGAGGGTGGTGCCCGAAAAAGGAAGGTTGGCAGTGAGCCAAACTAGGTTTTTGCGGCCCGGAATGTTGGCGACGTGAGAAGCGATGGACTGGAGCGCGGACATAGTTGCCGCGGCGCGACGCTCATTTGTAATCGTGGCCAATTGAAGCACTTGCGCGTTTACGAGGGGGTTGAATTCCCCGGGCACAGGTGTGTGGTAGGCGCCCGGCTGGACGGTCTCGCGACTTGTCTTTGAAGTGGTGTCATAATTTTTCAGGATGGCAAGAAGACGGTCGCGGTCGCTAGTGAAGTCGGATAGGACGTGCAGAGCGTCGCTGAGTCCATAGATGGCGACGCGGTCTCTCGGGTCCAGAGTTTTGATGAACTCGACAAGATGTGCCTTTGCATTGGAGAGCGCGAGATCTTCCATCCACCAAGGACCGGTTTCGTATCCTTGATGCCCGTTGCCAGAAAGAGTGTTGAGGTTGTCGAGCAGCACGATAGTTATGCTGCGGATAGCCGGGCCGCTGACCTGCGGGAGGTCGGAGAATGTGTTGGGAGGCAGCGCCAGAGATGGAGCGGGTTGCAGCGTAGACGCGCCTGATTCTGCAGTGAAGACGCTGATGGTCTGAGGCCTACCGCGGTCAAGAACGGTAAAATCCTCTTTGGCCAGATTTCCTACGGCGCTGTTGTGGTCGTGCACGATAACGCCAATCTGGACCAGATGAGTTGATACGCGAATCGGCGGAGCTTGGGGCGGGTTCTGCGCGGAAGCGGCAATGGCCACTAGCGCTAACGCAAGCGCAGTTAAGATGCGAACCACGAAGAGTACGATACCCCGTGCGAGGTACGTTGTCATTAATGACGAAGTAAGGAGGCGCGCATTCCGATTTCGGTTCTGGATACCAGCTTCCGATTCACGCGGCCATCGGAAACCGACCACTGCCGCGATTTAGTGTGCGGACTCTTGCAAGCCGCGGTACTTCAACATTGGCTCGACGCTTGGGTCTTTGCCGCGCCAGGCGGCATACATCTTTGCCAAGTCTTCCGTGTTGCCGCGCGAGAGGACCATCTTCCGGAAGCGGTCGCCGTTGGCGCGCGTCAGCCCGCCATTGTCTTCAAACCATTGGTACGCATCGTCATCGAGCATCTCCGCCCAAAGATAGGCGTAGTAGCCGGCGGAGTAGTCCAAGGCCCAGATGTGACTGAAATAGCTGGAGCGATAGCGCGGCGGCACGGCCGCGATTAGCAGATGCATTTTCTCGAGGGCTTGCTTTTCGAACGCGTCGGGTTGTTGAAGCGGCGCGCTCGCGGGAAGCATGTGCCATTGCATGTCGAGTTCGGCGGCGGCGACCACTTCCGTTAGAGCGTATCCCTGATTGAATGTCGCCGATTTGCGGATTTTGGCCACCAACTCGGCAGGCATAGGCGCATTCGTTTTGTAGTGCTTCGCGAAATGGTTGAAGACCGCTGGATAAAGCGCCCAGTGCTCGTTGAATTGGGAAGGGAACTCGACGAAATCGCGCGCGGTTGCGGCGCCCGAGAGGCTCGGATACTCGGTGTTCGCGAACATGCCGTGCAGTGCGTGGCCAAACTCGTGGAACATGGTGGTCACATCGGTAAAGCTGATGAGCGCAGGCTCACCCGGCGCGGGCTTCGGCAGATTCGCGACGTTGTAAACGACCGGCAGCGTGCCCAGAAGCTTTGACTGGTTTACGAAGACGTCCATCCAGGCGCCGCCGTTCTTATTGTCGCGCTTGAAATAGTCGCAATAGAAAAGCGCTAGCGGCTTGCCGTCCGCATCCGACACTTCAAACACGCGAACATCCGCTTGATAAACCGGGATGTCCTTGCGTTCCTTGAACGAGATTCCGTAGAGCTCGTGCGCGGCGTAGAAGACGCCGTTTTCGAGCACGTTGTTCAGTTCGAAGTAGGGTTTGACCTCCGCGTCGTTCAGGTCGTACTTTGCCTTGCGCACTTGTTCGGCGTAGAAGTCCCAATCCCAGGCTTGGAGTTTGAAACCACCCTTCTGCGCGTCGATCACATCCTGAATATCCTTGCCCTCGCGCGCTGCCCGAGCCGTTGCGCCCGGCACGAGCGCATCCATGAACTTCAGTGCGGCTTCCGGATTTTTGGCCATCTGGTCGCCCAGCTTCCATGCCGCGTGGCTGGGAAAGCCGAGCAGTTGTGCGCGGCGAGCACGCAGCTGTGCGAGGTGCGAAATGAGGTCGCGCGTATCGTTGGCATCGCCGCGCTCGGCACGGTTCCAGGATTTCTCGAAGACGGCCTCGCGTGTCGCGCGGACGCTGAGCGAACCCAGCACCGGCTGCTGCGTCGTGTTTTGGAGCGGAAGCACATAGCCGTCTTGCTTGCGGCCTTGGGCGGCCTGCCCAGCAGCGGCAATTTGTGAGTCGCTCAAGCCGGCGAGCGCGCTCTTGTCCGTTGTCGTAAAGGCTCCGTTTTTCGTCGCTTCCAAGAGCTTCGTCGAAAAGTCATTTGCCAGTGTCGCGATTTGCTCGTTGAGCTTCTTCAATTCGGTTTTGTCTGCGTCCGAAAGATTCGCGCCAGCGCGGACGAAACCGTCATAGGTGACCTGAAGCTGCCGTAGCGACTCCGCATCAAGTTTGAGAGATTCGCGCTGCTTATAAACGGCGGCCACCCGCGCAAAAAGTTTTGCGTTCAGATTGATTGCGTCCTGGTGCGCCGCCAGCTTTGGCGCTTCCTCGGCTTGCACTTTTTGCAGCGCGGGATTGGTGTTCGCAGCGGTTACCGCTCCGAACGCAGCCAGCGCCCGTTGCAAAAGTTGCCCGGTCTTCTCCATGGCAACGAGCGTATTTTCGTAGGTCGGCGCGGCGGGGTTGTCAGCAATCGCTTGTATCTCGGCTAGCTCCTCGGCCATGCCCGCTTCGATGGCCGGCTGATAGTCGTCATCCTTGATCTTGTCAAAAGGCGGCGCGTGGAAAGGCAGTGTACTCGGCGCATAAAACGGGTTCGACGGCCCGAATTTCCCGTCGGCGGCCGTGCCAGGCCCGTATATGGCGCCCAGCGCCATGGCGCCAAACGCAATAAAAGCAGTCATAAGTTTCTGCATAACTTTCTCCGGCGTGATGGCATGGCGCGCATCCGTACCGGCAGCCCACGCTCATTGATTGTAGGAGAATACCCCTGCCCGCCACAAGAAACCGCGCTGCCAACAGGAGCACGATCTCTCCAGCGCTCAGCACGAGACTTCTTGTGACCAGCCAAATGAAGTTGTAATGAAAAGTGCGCCAGCGGAGCTTTCGCTCCGATGGCGCAATCAAAAAACTGCAACGTTCGACAGGCGGCTAAGCTAACGGGAGCTTTAGGAGATTCGCCAGAGCATGCAACCGCGCCGAGTCCGCTGGAGTCTTCGCCGTGGCGGCGCTCTTCTCCAACGACGGAGCCAGGCTCTTCAGCTTCGCGACTTTACCCTTGTTCATGTGCGAACTCTCTGCGCCCTGGATCGCCGCGCGCAGAGCTGCGAGTTGGTCCGCAGGCAAACCTTGCGAGCGCTCCAACTGATCCGCGTACGCCTTCGCCACGACCAGCTTTGCCGGCCATTCGAGCTTTTGCTGGTTCTGCACATTCAGCTCAGCCACATGAACCGTTTTCGCTGCGTCGATTTCGTTCTGCGTCAGGAACTTGGTCGGCGTCAGTTCGAATACGTCCAATCCTCGCGCAATCTCGGAACCGTAGATAGTGCCGTTGTACCAATAGGCTGACCAGTCGCCGCCCAGCACCAGCATCTTCGGATCGATCGGCCCACGGTCGAAGTAGGCAATCTCGAACGGATGCATCACATCGGTGAAGTCCACGACGGAGATGCCGCCCTGATACCAGGCTTGCACCTCGATGTCGCGGCCGGGTACCGGAATCAGCGAGCCGTTGTGCGCCACGCAATTCTCCGTGTCGCCCTGTGCGGCCGGCAGCTTGTAATAACTCGCGAACGTCAGCTTCTCATCCTTCAAGTTGAAAAGCGCATCCGCGCCCCACTTCATCGGATCGTTTGGACGGCATCGCGCGCCAAGACCGCCGCCCCACTCGTCGGTAAACACCACCTTCGTCCCATCGTTCGAGAACGAAGCTGAGTGCCAGTAGGAATAGTTCGGATCGTTCACTGCATCCACACGCTTCGGATGCACCGGGTCCTTGATGTCGAGAATAATTCCATTTCCAGAGCACGCGCCCGCCGCCAGCCCGATCGCCGAGTAGACAGTGATGTCGTGGCATTGGTTCGTGTCCGCTGGCTTCTCTTCATCCTTGCCGTGGCTGCCGCCGTTGGTCAGACCGTTTAGCGCGCCAGTCCGCGCATCGATAAACACGCGAGGGCTGGAGACCACCTTCGCGTCCGCTGGCGCCGCCACTGGAACCTTGATCACTTCGATACGAAACAGCGCCGTATTCGGATCCTTGTCCGGCGCTTCGCCAGAGCAACCTGCCAGCTCCTCGGGTTGACGCACAAACGATGTCCCTGAGACGTAGATGTAAACGTTGTCTTTATCGTTCGGATCCACCACGAGAGTATGCGTATGCGACCCGCGGCAAGTCTGCACAGCGGCCACTTGCTTCGGATTCTTGATGTCCGAAATATCAAAAATTCGCACGCCGCGGAAGCGGTCCTTTTGCGCTGCTGGTATGCGGCGTTTTCTTTCTTCACCGGGAGCCGGAGGAGGTGCCGGCGGCTCCGGCGGAAATCCCTGCGCGCCGCAATCCAGGCGTCCATTCGGCATCTCCACCGACATGAACAACAGATTTTTATAGACCGACACGTCGCCCTGCCCACCCGGGCACACCAGCGAAGTCAGTAACGTGGTATTCGCAGGATTGGAGATGTCAAAGATATTCACGCCATAAAAATTTCCCTGGAACAGGTGGTTGCCCTGGAAAGCAAAGTCCGAGTTTCCAAAAGCGAGCTGCGCTATCACCAACTGCAGCGGCTTTGGCATCTTTGAGGAGTCACCCACGCCGAGCTGGCTAAGTGTCTTCTGCACCTTCGGATTATCGGGGTCAGCGGAGCCTAGTTGAAACGCATCCGGCTTCTTGATGAGTGCCAGATGCTTGATGCCCATCGATGCCTCGCCAGCGTCATACATTCCCGGCGTCAGCTTGAAGCGTGGATCGTTCACATCCGCGCCCGTCATTCCTGGGGGTAGCGGCGGAGCCGGCTGTGGAGCAAACGGATTCTCTTCCGCCTCCGGCTTCTTCTCGGGTGCCTGTGCGGTCGGCGGAGTTGTAGGCGCCTGCGCCCGAATCCGGCTCACCCCGGAACACAAAAAGATGGTGGCCACCGCCACGCGAAAAGCAACACTGGGCACTCGGTTCATCGTTTCTCCTCTGAGGGTTTTTTCTCCAACATACTCTGCATAATCTTGATTTCAGCCCGTTGCGTATTATCCGCATCCGTCGCGAAGTTGAACAGGTCGGCGTCTTGCCCCGCGCCCGCGGTGTCGAACAAATCCTTCACCATGATCAACGCGCCATTGTGATGCTGAATCATTCCTGTCAAAAATAACTGGTCGAATTCGGCGCCCTTCGCTTTGCGCAGCGCCGCCATCTGTTCCGGCGTAAGCATACCGGGCATTAGAGGCATCGGATTTCCGGACACATCCATGTCTGGCATTCCTGGCATCGCCATGGAAACAGCTTCTCCCCGAGCCGCCAGCCACCGCTGCATAAATTTTATCTCATCCGACTGCGAGCTGCTAATTCGCGCGCCGAGCGACCGCAAAGCCTTGTTCTCCGTGTGCGACGAAATCAGCGCCGTCATCTCCACCGCTTGTTCATGATGCATGATCATTCCCTGCATGAACTCCACATCCGCGCGCGATCGCGGAGGCAGCGTGCCCTTTGTAGACGGCGGCAGCGTCTTGCTTGGTTTTCCTGGCGCACCCGGCTGCACCACTGCGGGCGTTGCGGGGTCAGTCTGTTGTGCCAACATTGCGGAAGGGAAGAGGCCCGCGGGAACGCTGGCAGCAAGTACCATCCAAAACAGAATCCTGCGTGAATGCCGTTCGCTCCGCTTTGCGTATCGAGTTAGTGTCAATCCGGGGCTCGTATCCAGATCCGTTGTGGAACCAGGCCGGACAGAGAAAGCGTGTATTCAGCTTGCGCGTTCTCTCGTAGCCCTCGCGTCCTGGTCAAACGCGACAGGCGGACAAAATCCTCGCCGACCATCACCCTGAGGCGGCAGCATAGACCAAAACTGCGGACGATAGCAACGCGTAGCGAGGATGGTTAGTGGCGTCACTTGAAATGCCACCAGTAGCGAAACATTGCGCCGCATCAGGCCGGTCGTTGACGTACTCTTCGAACGAGCGGCGATCTTCTAGTTCTGCATTCGTTCATTTGCTTTTTTCTTCCAGAGGAACCGTCGGCTTAATGGTTCCTTTTTCGCGCGCGATTTTCAGAAATTCGGGATAGAACTGCACAAAGGAATGCTCCACGGCTGCGTTCTGTTCATGACAGTTCCAGCATCCATTTTTGCTTGGAGTCATCGCGCTCGCTGTTTTTGCGGAATTGTCGAAATTGAAATAAGCCCACTGATCCGTAAAGCGAGACTCATCCTTTACTTCGACATCCAACCCCACCAGCGATTCCTGGTAACTCCCTTTTTGATTGATCGAGCCGCGTGACGTCGAACTGTAAATTTCCAGAACGAATTCCGTTTTGTCCGGCCAGGCCCCATTGGCCCTGAAGAAATCGTAGGCCGCAGGGACGACGAACACGTTTGTAAAAGCCGGCGCCCCGTTTCCTCCTGCACCGGGGTTGTAACTCATCCCAAATCCCGAGGAGACATACACCCACCGGCGATAGTCTTCTGGCCGGACAAGTTTTCCGTCCGTGGTGAACTGCGGTCCGGGTGGCGGCGCCGGAGTCGCACCACTAGCAGGCTGCGAGCGATTCGCGCGCAGCGCGACTGCTCCTGCGAAAAATCCAGCGAGCGTGAGAATTAAAATCCTTCGCATCTTAAGCCTCCGCAAAAAATCCCAACGGCATAGGCCTCTTTCGGAACAGTCCGGCGCCCTTATATCGGTAGCCGACATACTATATCGACAGACGATATAGTAGGTAGACGCACCCGCACTCCCGTTGTTTCTAGCTTCTCTGCTTTTGCATGGTTCCATCCGGAAAGAGAGTGAGGCGGCTGCCGGACAGGGACAAGCGGTCAGGTGGCGAGTTTGCGTTGCGGGTACTTTGGTTCTCTTGCCGCAACCATAGGCGAACTCTAGGGTTAGGGGTAGACGGAATGCTCTGTCTCCCCGCGCCGTGCCAGGCTCGCTGGCCGACGGCTGAGTCGCTGAAAATTCGAAACTTAGTGGCGGGGGCGCACATCCAACCATAGGGGCAGAAGCGCAAGGAGCAAGCCATGCCAAGTATCGCCAGCCCAGCCGGGGGCAACCCGGTGCCCGATCCACAATCTTTAAAGGCCAGCACTCTCGTCCTCGTCTTCCGAATTGTTCGCTGGACGGTCTACGCCTTTGCCCTCATTGTCCTGATTCTAATACTACATAAGCCCGCGCCGCCGGTTGTCTCTACGACTCCAGAGGCTGCCGCACGGGCCGAACAGAAATTCCAGGATGTTCAGCAGGCCGCGGCGCAAGGCCAGCCAGCTACCCTGCATATGACCGAAACCGAACTTAATTCGTACCTGGCTTCCCATCTGGTCCTGCCGGCTGCCAACACCAATGCCAGCGCCAATGCCAACGCCAATGCCAACGCGCCGACCGGAACGCCGAGTGCGGCTCCCAGCGGTGGCGCTGACGGGGCATTGAACGCCGAACAGCCGACAATGGACGATGTCGAACAGATGCGTTCCAACGTAAAGGATGTGAAGGTCCAGCTGGTAGACGACCACGTCCGGGCCTACGTTGTGTTCGATGTACACGGCAAAGACGTGACTCTGCAACTCGTAGGCAAGCTGGGCGCTGACAACGGTTTTCTTAAGTTCGAGCCGGTGAGCGGCCAGATCGGTTCGTTGCCCATCCCGCAATCCGTGCTGGAAGCTGCCGTCCGAAAGATGATGGAATCGCCGGAAAACCGCGAAAAGCTGAAACTGCCGTCAGATATCTCGAATCTGAAAATTGAGAACGGAGAAGTCGTAACGCAATTCCAGTAAGCCTGCGTTCCCCGAGGTGATCGTCCTAGGGCGACAGACACATTCCTCTTAAGATATAAGACTCTTGCGACGCGCCGCATATTAGGCATTACGCAACGCGAATCTTCATCGCTGTTCGCGATTCATTCCGCCCCCTCATAATTTAAACACTGTGCAGGCCCAGTCAGCCTGCGGGCCGTTTTGGAGAGGCCCCTCGACGACCATGCTCATTCAACCGGTTCTAGGCCTCTTGCTGATCGACCTGCTGCTCTTCCTGGTGGCGGCGTTCGTGTTCGACAAATCGACGCACCGTTGGGAATCGCTGCTCTTGAGCGCTCTCTTTTTCGCGTCCGGAATGCCTGCGCTAATTTATCAAGTTGTTTGGCAACGGGCGCTCTTTGCGATCTACGGTGTCAACGTCGAATCCGTCGCCGTGGTGGTGAGTGCGTTCATGCTGGGGCTGGGCCTCGGCAGCCTTCTCGGTGGCCGGTTGTCGGCACGGTTTCCGCGGCACGGGATTCTGCTGTTTGGCGCCTGCGAAATGGGTGTGGCCGTGTTCGGTATTCTCTCCCTGCGGATCTTTCATTGGGCGGCATCGTTCACTGCCGGGTCCGGTCTTCTTCACGTGATCTCTGTTCAGTCTGCTGCTCCTGCTGCTGCCTACCATGCTCATGGGCGCGACGCTTCCACTGCTGGTGGAGCATCTCGTAGGGCGTTCCGGCCGCGTCGGCCTTTCGGTCTCGCGGCTTTATTTTGTGAATACCCTCGGCTCGGCAGTGGCGTGTTATTTCTGTGCGCAATTTCTGCTGAGAGACTACGGCCTCTCAGGCTCCGTCCGAATCGCGGCGTGCCTCAACGTGATCGTTGGCCTAACCGCATTCCTGTACGGCCGAAGCCGCCGGGCCACGACATTGCAGGGCGGCACCGAACCGCAAGCAGTGGCGAACTTCACGCCCGCGATCTCGCTGCCCATGGCCATGTTCCTCGCCGGACTGTCGGGCTGCATCTCGCTCGGTTTTGAAATTGAGTGGTTCCGCGTCTTCTCGATTGCGTCGATGGATAGAGCTCCTGCGTTTTCTCTCCTCCTGGCAATCTTCCTCGGAGGCGTTGCCGCTGGAGCGTATCTCGCGGAGCATTTCACCCACGACGTAAGTCCAAAACGCGTGCTTCAGGTCATTGGCGTAATGATGATCGTTGCCGGAATAATTTCCGCTTATCTGCCCCCGCTAGTCGCTTCTTTGATGGGGCGCAAAATCCCTTACCTTTCGAGCGCACCGCTGTTCTTTATCACAGCAGCCCTCATTGGCGCGGTCATGCCACTGTTGTGCCAATTGTCCGTGAACCCCGGCGAGCAAGCCGGACGCGGAGTGAGCCTGATCTATGTCTCCAACATCGTAGGAGCCGTGGTGGGCAGCCTCGGGATCGGTTTCGTGCTGATGCAGTATTTCACTCTGCGCCAGATTGCGGTGCTGCTTGGGATTTCCGCGATTGCAACTGGCATACTTGTCGTTAGCCAGCAAGGATTGCGATTCCGCCGGCCGCCTCTCTGGGCCGCATCTCTCGGACTTGCCGCTCTGGCGCTGGTCTTCGTGGCGTCAAACCAATACTCCCTCTTGTATGAAAAACTCGCGTTCGGCGGAAGGTATCGAGACCCCGGCACATTCGCCCACGTCGTGGAAAACCGCAACGGCGTCATTTGCGTCACTTCCGAGGGCGCCCTCTTCGGAGGCTCCGTCTACGACGGTTACTTCCGCGTTGATCCGCAGAACGATGCCAACTCCGTCATTCGCGCGTTTTTTGTGAGCGCCGTGCATCCGGCTCCCAAACGTGTTCTCATGATCGGGCTTGCTTCGGGTTCGTGGGGCCAGGTATTCGCAAATAACCCGGATGTGGAGTCGCTCGAGGTTGTCGAAATCAATCCAGGTTATTTGCAGCTGATTTCCCAATACCCGATTGTGCAGTCGCTCTTGCAGAATCCCAAGCTGCACCTGCACATTGACGACGGCCGCCGCTGGCTCATCGCGCATCCCGAAGAGCGCTACGACATCATCGTTGCCAACACCACATACCACTGGCGCGATCACAGCACGAACTTGCTCTCGACCGAATTCTTCCAGCTGATTCGCCAGCACCTAAATCCCGGCGGCATCTATTATTTCAATTCGACGGGCTCGTTCGAATCGATGGCGACGGCTCTGCGCGAGTTTCCCTACGGGTTGCGCGTTATCAATGTTCTTATGGTCAGCGATTCGCCGATCGTAGTGGACAAAGCGCGCTGGGAGCGCAATTTACGCGAATTCCGAATCGATGGCCGGCTTGTATTTCCGACTGAGGACGCAGGCGCTCAGGAAGCACTCGCGAGATACCTCTCACTGGCCGATACTCTCAACGCACCAGCTACCTATGTGGGTCTCGAGACTTCCGCGACTCTTCGGCCTCGCCTAAACAAGTACCCCACAATCACTGACGACAATATGGGCGCCGAATGGGGCCCCGATGAATTCGTTGCATGGCACGATGTGCCTTAATACGCGCCACTCTCGCTTCTGGCACTCCGACTGAATTACACACCATCCGCAGCCAACAGCTCTTCCATTCCTCAGTGAACGTAAAAACCGTTTTTGGAAAGGATGACGTAGTCTTTGCCTTTTTTCCCGAAGGAAGAGGCCAGGCGAACATCAAGTTTGTGTGGCTTGCCGAGAGCGGCGCTGGCGTTGGTGTAGTAGCCCAGCGTGTAACGCGTCTTGATTCGCTGAATCAGCGCGCGAAAGACCGGATCCAGGTGTGCGATGTCTTGCACGTCGAAGAGTTCGCCGCCGGTCTGGTCCATCACTTTGCGAATATTTACCAAGCCGGGAACCATGCTGGCGTAGAGCAGAGTTTGCGGTGGGTTGTAGCCGGGGATTTTGAGATTGTAGAGGACAACGTCCGCAGCGATAGCTTCCGTGACGATGTCGCGCGTGCCTTGACCTCCAGCGTCGGTGCCGACATCATCGCTGATAAGGATGATCACGCGCCGACCCTTGGGCGGCTGTTTAAGCAGATTCTCGGAGGCGAGGAAGATCCCGTCATTAATATTAGTAGCGCCGCCGGCGTGAAACGTATTGATCTCTTCGGAGATTTTGCTTTTGTCCTTTGTAAAGGGAACGCGCAATTGTGCCTGCGTGGAAAAAGTAAAGAGCGCGACCTGGTCATCGGGCTTGAGTGCGGCGAGAGCGGTGTTTGCGGCGTCTCGCAAAGGGCCGAGGAATGGCTCAATCGAGTCGCTCAGATCCAAAACGAGCGCGACCTCGAGAGGCAATTCGTCCCGGCTGAATACATCCAGTTTTTGCGCCACGCCGTCTTCTCGAAGCTCGAAATCTTCCTTCTTCAAGTCCGCCATGATTTGGCCGGACTTGTTCTTCACGGTTGCGTCCACCAATACCAGGTTCACGCCGACGCGAATCACTCCTTGGGGTTGCTCCTGAGCCTGAACCGGAGGGAGGAATACAAAGGCCACCGTAAAGAGGAACCCCAAGAGGCTGAGCATGTTTCTCGGGAATTTTGGCATTGCCAGTGCTTTCATAAATGACCGCTGGCCTTTCCGAACATGGATCAAGATTGAAGCTTCCTATTGTATAAGGGCTTTGTTGCTGAGTAACTAGCGCGGGATGCCTGCGCTTAAATTGCTGCGGCAGGTTCGAGTTCAACCCACACGGGCCAGCCTACGGATCGAAAACGCGGTGAGTAGCACGGTAACGGCCGCTAGGACCGCGACGTGGATTGCGGTCTTGCCGTAAAAGGGCATGCCCAGCGCGGCGAACACCAATTGTTGCAAATGATAGGTCGGCCAAACGGGCGATATGCTCCGAAGAAATTTGGGCAAAGGATAGAATAAGCCCGAGATGTGCATCATCGGCACATAAATAAGATTCACGAACGCGATGGCGGCTTTGCCGGAGACTCGCGTTCCGATAAATAGTCCGATAGCGCAGAAGGGCAGCGAGCCGAACATGCTGATTGCCGTCACGCTCGCACATTGGGCGAAAGTAAGCGGCAAATGCCCTAGCAATAGAGCCGCGGGAATCATCGTGGCCATCACGATCAGCGCGAAGAGCATGGTCATGAGAAGTTTTGCCAGCAGATAGGAACCGGCTGGCGCGGGCAGCGCGCGCTTGAGCGTGAGCAGACCTTGTTCGCGTTCCGTGGCGACGGTGGCTCCGAAGCCGAACATTCCCGGGCCCATCACACCGAAGACGCCGAACGCTGCGAATAGAAATTTTCCAGCGGTTGGGTCGTTTCGAATGGCATCCCCGAAAAGCACAACTCCAAAAAGCAAATACAACGCGGCGGGAAGAACTAAAAAGGGTATCGAGAAACCGAGCACGCGAAACATGCGCAAGGATTCGAATTTGGCCTCCGCGAGATAAGCGCTTAGCAGCCGGCCGGTTGACATCGCCACGGCGAGAGGCGAGTCGTGAAAATTGTCGAACAGCTTGGGACTCTCGAACCCATTGGGGTTTTCAAAAGAACTGGCATTCATCACGCGGCCTCCTGAGTGAGTTCCGTAAACGCTTCCGCAAGTCCGGCGCGCCGAACTTCCAGTTCCTGGAGATTCGAATCCGCGGCCAGCAGTCGCCGCACGACCCCTTCAGAATTGCTCGTGCTGATTTGCAAACGCTCCTGAACGCGCGAGACGCTCTCCACATCCGGCCAAGCGGCGATCTGATCGGCGGCGAGCGAGGTCGAACACGTGATGTGCTTGCGAACGACCAGCGCGCGAATTTCATTGACCGTGCCCGAAGCGATCAGACGGCTCTTGTTGAGAACGGCGACGCGGTTCGAAAGCGATTCCGCTTCTTCGAGATAGTGAGTGGTCAGGACTATGGACGAACCGTTGTGCACCAGTTGGCGCAGCGTGGCCCACATCGTTTCCCGCGCGCGAATATCCAGTCCGACGCTGGGTTCATCAAGGAACAGCAGTTTCGGCCGCCCACAAACTGCCATCGTGAACTGCACTTGCCGCTTCTGTCCTGCAGAGAGTTTTCCGTAGGGGCGCGAAGCCAGCGAAGAAATATTCGTCAACTCCATGGCTTCCGCGGGAGTAAATGGATGTGGATAGTAGCTGGAGACGAGAGCGACATGTTCGCGAACGCGTAGCTCCGGTGCGAGCGTAACTTCCTGCATCATGACGCCGACCTGGCGCCGTGCCTCCAAGCGGAATGGTGAGGCACCAAACAGCTGCGCAGCGCCGGAGTCGGGCTTAAGTAGACCCAGCAACAATGAAATAGCGGTGGATTTACCCGCGCCATTCGGCCCAAGCACGGAAAAGAGTTCGCCCGGCCGCACTTGCAAATCGAGACCATCGAGAGCAACAGTCTTTCCGAAGCGTTTTTTCACGCCCGAAAGCTCGGCCCAGAATTCGTTGTTCATGATTCGACCTCCCAACTTTCTTGGAGTTTCTAGACGCGCGACGACGCGGGCGTAGCGCGGCGCACACACAATCGGCGAAGCACCTGATAAGTGATAATCAAAAAGAGAACAGCAACACTAAAGACGCCAGCAGTGAAGCAGGAATGCAGGACGTTGCGAATGACGTCGCTATCCGTCAACAACTCAAGAAGTAAGAAAAGAGTCTTCATAACACTCGATCCTTTCGAAATAAGCGCCAGCCTAAATTGCAGCCGATGACGCCTGCCCGCGCGTGCGTCGAATCCAGCGCCGCAAATGCGGAATGCTGTACCACGCGTAAACAACGGCGCTAACGCCCGTGTACATCCACAGCCATGGCCCAAGAATCCCCCAGCGGATCATGCCATTGAAGTTGTCCACCACCTGCTCGTAGTGCGCATTGCTCTGGATTCCGTCCGCAAGCGCCACGAAAGTCGGACTCCTATACACCAGGATGCACAAGATCGGCACAGCCGCCCCATTAATGAGCATCCTGATCACCGGCACCACCCAGGTCCAGGTCGGCCGCAAGAGGCTCAGAACTCTCTGAGACATGGAAGCGAGCACAAGGAGTAGCATTGGCAGATAAAATCTGTGCCACGTGGGAGCAAGCTTTAAATGAGCTGCTCCCGACCCCAGGATCAGTTGAGGAAAGTGAGGCACCGTGAGCCACCAAACGGCCACGGTTGCCCACATGATCAGGCCGACTAGCGAGTACCAGCGGCTGATAGGAAGCATGGGAGCAAGTTCCGCAGGCGGGTAATACCAGGGCTGCGGAAACTTGCTCCGGATAAGATTCAGAACAGTGAAAACCACCGTGAGACAAATAATCTGCGCCAGGACCGGAATGATGAATGCCTGTAGCGTGATTGGCATGTGAATGATCAGCGAGATGACGAGAACAGACGCTACGGTTAGCGCTAAATTGAAGGACAAGAACATCAAATAGGTGGGAAAGAGCTCGGGCCCGATCAGCTCCCATCCCAGAGACAAGCTGCGATGATCCTGCCGGTAACGGCGCGCCACGGTCATCGGGTCCCCGTGCTGCTTGAAAAAAGCCATCATTTCTTTTTCGTTGAAAGGGCGGCCCAGTGCAGATTGTTGCTCATCTATTTGTGAGCGAAGTTCGTCCGAGAGCTCTTTGATGATGTCGTCGCTTTGCGCCCGTGGCAGGCAACGCTTCACCGCCCTAAGGTAGCTTTCCAAAATGTCCATCGCGCGCTCCTAAAGAATCCCGTTCAAGGATGAATTCATGCTTTGCCACTCGGCGAGCAACTGCTTGAAGATCTCTTTCCCATCTTTGGAAAGCCGGTAAAACCGCTTATTACGTTTGTCCTCTTCGCGCCATTCGCTGACCAGGATTCCCTGCGTCTCCAAACGCCGCAGCAGGGGGTACAGCGTGCCCTCATCGATAGGCATGCCGTGGTCTGTAAGAGTCTTGCGAAGGGTGTATCCGTATTGTTCGGTTTGTAGGGAGGCCATGACCGCGAGGATGAGCGATCCACGGCGCAACTCGAGCCGTAGGTTTTCAAACAGGTCGTGTTGGTTGTTACCGGGCGACATACAGTGTATGCCGCACACTGTATGCTGCACAGTATAAGCTGTCAAGCACTTTTTTGAGGGGCTTTGGACCAGTCTTGATTCACAGGGGCTTGGGGGACTTTAGGAGGCCCGAGAGCTTCGGCGATAAGAAACACCGCACTTGTAGAGCTTGTCTTTGGTGATCTCGACGACCCAGGCGATTTGCGCGGGAACGTAAATGGCATTGCCTCCGGGCGAATAGGGAACCGCAACTTCGATGTCGGTCCCCTTAAAATACTGCTTACGGCTCTTGAAACACAGGCCGCCTTTGGACATGTCTTCGCAGGTAACGGTGTCGTCGGGAAAACCCGAACGACGAATAGAAGCCTTGTAACTGACCTTGGTGCGAGGGTGCTTGCGGCGGTTGTCCAGGGGAACCGCGGCCTTACGGTCGGTCGGCGAAGAATACGCCGATGGAGTTTGCGAGCCAGAAGAAGGCTGAAGAATGGACGAGGCCGTAGCGATTGGTGCGGCCTTGGAGCTTTGAGGAGTTTGTGTCCCAGCGCTGCTGTGGGCTTCCGCCGACGAGGAAGCATTAGCAACTGACCCGGCACCTACCAGTACGGGCTGCTCTTCAGGGACTTCCGAAGCGCGCTTCCAGAGGGTGGAATCTCCACACTGCTTGCAATAGCGGACGATACCCTCATTGATCAAAAAGACGTCGGATTCCACGTCGCTTTGTTCCACCGTCTCGCGTTCTTTGCAGTTACCGCATTCGAGGAGCATGCGACGAGCTTGCTTTTCCCTCTCGGAAACAGGGGCAAAGTCGATGCCCCAAAAGTCGATATTGGAGTGATCCACAAACGCCACGCCGTAGGTGTAAACCTCGCCCTCGGAGCCAATCCGTCCCACAACACGGACTAACGCTTCGCGGTTGGTATCCAGATACCGAATGATGATCTCCTGCTCGGCGGAGAGTTTGTAGGTGGAAATGATGCCGGCACCGTGGCGGCTAAGCAGGACGGTCTTGGTCATTTCCGAGAAGCCCTTGCCGTCCATATCGCTTCCAGTCAAAAGGATAGCGACCTCTTTTGGAATGCGACTACTGCGGCGGAGGTGTTCGTAGGACACGATGTGCACTCATCGAGGAAAGCAGAGCTTAAACCTAAGGTTAACCGGAAGTGTGCCAGACCGGCACAGAAATTGGGGCCAAAGTTCCACCGGTGCAACGGGAACCGGGGGAGTTCCCCTCAAAGCCAAAGTCGATATCGGCAATTTGGCCATAGGAAATTGCCTCGGAGATACACCGCATTCTTGGCTGGGCCCCGCTGCCCGCAAGGCAGTTACTCGTGTCGCAAAGCGAGAAGTGGATCGATGCGCGTGGCCCGGCGCGCGGGAATCCAGCACGCGAAGAGGGCAATTGCGGTGAGCAGGAGCACCACGACCGTAAACGTCACAGGGTCGGATGGTTTGATACCCACGAACAGGCTACCCATCACGCGGGTTCCGGCGAAGGCAACAATTAGCCCCAACGCGAGACCAATTCCGACCACGCCTAGTCCTTGACGGAGAACCATTTTCAAAATGTCTCGCGTCGTGGCGCCCATGGCGATGCGAATGCCGATCTCCTGCGTGCGCTGAGCCGCGGCGTAGGAAACGACGCTATAGATTCCGACAACGGCGAGAATCAGGCCGAGAAATCCCATCACGGCGGCCAATTGGGCGCCGAAGCGGAAGAAGAAAAATCCATTGGCACCCTGAAGAGATTGCGTCATGGATTGCACTTGAGTGATGGGTGCGTCCGATGCCAGATCGTGGATTTGAGACTCAATTTGGATGGCCAAGGTTTCTGGAGGGACGGAAGTATGAACGTGGAAGGTGCGCATGGACATGTAGTTCTGCTCGAACGGGACATAGAAGTAAGGCTGCGGATCTTCGGTGACATTCTGGTATTTGGCGTCCTGGACAACTCCTATAACTTCCATAAATGGGCCTTTCGGGCCTTTGTCACTGAAGCGTTGGCCGAGGGCATCTTCTTTTGGCCAGAACTGTTTTGCCATCGTTTGATTGATGATCGCAACGAGAGGGGCTTTTTCGCTGTCGGAATCGGTGAACTTCCGTCCGCGCAGCAGCGGCATCTGAATCGTATCGAAATATCCGGGTGTCACGATGTTGTAATTCACGTCGGGTGGCTGCTCGCCTGCCTGCAGAGGACGGTTTTCAAAAGAAAGCCGGTCGCCGGCGCTCATAAGGCTCATAGGCACGGTGAATCCTTGTGCTACGGATTCAACTCCGGGCAGAGCGCGAATGCGGCTTTCCATTTCGCGGTAAACTTCCCGGCCGCGAGGCTCCTTGTAACCGATCTGCGCGACATCCACGGAGAGATTGAGGATGTGGTCGGGATTAAAGCCGAGGCTGATCTTCTGCGCTTTGTCCAGACTGCGAATAAAGAGACCGGCCACAACCAATAAGACTAGGGAGCCGGCCACCTGAGCGGCGACGAGGGTGTTTCTTGCAAATTGACGGCGAGGACCGGAGGATGAGCCGCGGCCTCCTTCGTGGAGAACGGAAATGACGTTTGTTCGGGCGGCGCGTAAGGCGGGCATGATCCCGACAATCAAGCCCGTCAGCAGGACGGTCCCTAGAGAGAACAAATAAACGGTGGCATCTGGATGAAAATCAAACTCGATAGGAAGCTCCGACCCAAAACGAAGCGTGCCGAGAATTCCCGCCGCCCATGAGCCCAGGAGTAGACCTGCGCCGCCACCGAGAAACGCCAGCAAGAGACTTTCGGTGAGGTACTGCCGGACCAGCCGGCCGTGACCGGCGCCCAACGCCGCTCGAATGGCCATCTCGCGCTGACGCACCGTAGCGCGCACCAAGAGAACGTTGGCGATGTTAAAACACGCGACGAGAAGTACGAGTCCAGCTAGTCCCATAAATGCGATGGAAGCTGCTGGAACAGGGTTCTCAGGATCTGGTTCAGGCCGGGCAAGCTTTTCTGCATAGAGCCGGACCTCGACGCCTTTCTCGGTCTCCGGATGCTGAGTGGCAATGCGCTGGGCCAAAACCTTTAGCGAAGCTTGGGCCTGCTTGATCGTCACGCCAGGCTTGAGCCTACCCAAAATCGTGAGGCCGCGATTGGTACGGTCAGTCCAGTTTTTCGCGACGAGATTGTCGGGGTCCTCGCTAGTTTCGGCGCTGAACGGAACATAGCCGTCCATATCGAGGACAGAGTAGGTTCCTTTAAATTGCTTTGGCGCGACGCCGACAATCGTAAAGGGATGCTGATTGATCTCGACTTTTCTGCCGACGACATCCGGATCGCTGGCAAATCTCTTGCGCCAGTAGGAGTATCCCAAAACCAAGACCGGGTCCGCGCCGGGCGTGCGCCCTTCGGTGGGAAGAATCAAACGCCCGTAGGCTGGCTGAATCCCCAGTGCGGAAAAGTAATTGCTCGAAACGCGGCTGATCAGACAATGGTCTGCGCGCTTATCAGCGGCGATGCCTGCAAGCGAGACGCGAAAGGCAAATACGTCGCTGAAGGAATCGCTTTGGTCGCGCAGATCTTCAAAATCCGGGTAGGAAAAGTGATGATTTCCGGGAACTGCGGATTGCTCCAGGGCGAAAACGGTAATCTGCTCGGGGTGAGCTACGGGGAGGGGACGTAGCAGGAACCCGTTGACCACGCTAAAGATAGTGGTATTGGCGGCCATGCCAAGGGCGAGGGTGACGATGCCGATGATGGCGAAGCCGGGGTTCTTGAGTAGCGTGCGGAAGGCGTACTGGATATCTTTCCAGAAGTTGAGCATTGGGGAGAGCTCCATTCAAACGTATTTGGGATAGTACGCACCCTGGGTGCCTGGGAGTATACGATGTAAGCTATTCAAAGGGCGAGGTTTAAGGTGCACAGGCTAGCACGAGCTCTGATGCAAGCGTTCGATTTTGGGATTCTCCGTCTCATTTGCGAACATGGTTTGGTGGAGGCGATGGGGGACCCCCTCCCCCCTTTTTTTGTAAGCGTTGCATCTAAAGGGGTTAGGCTATCTGTGAGGTTGGCTAATGCTGGGTGTTCTGTGCTCGGGCGATGTAGCGGGCTTTGGGGTCTTTGGTTGGAGCGGCCTCGACCTCGAAAAGCGGCAGCAGAGCTGCCGCACTCCACGGTAACTTCAACTACTTGCTCCCGGTATTGCCTGGCTGATCTTTCTGAGCCAAGGGTCATGGGTGAGGCGCTGAGGTCTGCATAGTTCTGCGGTCCGTTGAGTTATTTGAGTCTTGCGGCTTGGTCGCGGAGGACCTTTAGGCTGCCTTCGAGGTAGGACTTTACGAGTTCGAGTTCTTGGGTTGAGTAGGCGGCGGCGTGCTTTAGGGAGGCGGCGGCGAGGCCATCGTAGAGGCGGGCGACGCGCTGGAGAGCCTCCATGCAAGGGCGGACGAAGACTTTGCGGCGGTCGCTGGCATCGCGGAAGCGTTCGACCAGGCCGGCTTTTTCGAGGCGGTCGAGGATGCCGGTGATGGCGCCGGTGGTAAGGCCGGTATGGCGGGCGATGTCGCCGGCGGTGAGGGGGCCGTTCGCATAACGGGCCATCAATTCAAAGCATCTGGTATCAGTAACGTTTATGCCCAGTTTGGTGGCGATGGACTGGTGAAAGAAGATGGAGACGGTGCTGAGTTCGCGGCCGAGCTCCATGCCGACGCGGCGGATCAATGCTTGACGTTTGGTGCGAGGTTTGGTGTATCTGTTCATTTTATCTTGACACCTAAGTATCTCACGAACTAAGATAATTTGCGACGGGAAAATATATTTGAGTGCGAGCGTGGCGGGAATTGCCGGAAAAGAGGGCACGATGAATCGTGCCCCTACAAGAGCAACCAGAGCAAATGGATACCCAGAGCAAAAGGGCAACCAGAGCAAAAGAGCCAATGAAAAGAGCAGCCAGAGCTAGCGGGCACCCAGAGCAGAAAAGGCGGCTTGAGCATAAACGTACGGAATACATGGGAAGCGGTTCGCTGGAAGCGGACGCGCGGCAACAAAGCAGGGTAGAATGAAGGGCAGAAAACCAGGTTCCTTCCGTAATTTTTCGAAAAGACATTGCGTAGATGCAGGTGAAGGGCGTCTGGCAGGGAGAGCAGGGCATTGATGGCGACAACAGAAATTCATCCAAAGGCGGATTTAGGATCGCTGCGGATTCATGACAGCCACCGTTCGGGCGGCAAGACGGGGAAGGTGCTGAGCTACGTCTCGGCGGTCATCGGGCTGGTCATTATCATCGCGGGAATCGCGTACGCATTTCGGAATCAGACACCCGTTGTGGAAGTCGTGACGGCGCAGAAACCGGAAGTCGGAGGGCGCTCGGCGATTTTGAACGCAAGCGGATACGTGACGCCACGGCGGCGCGCGACGATTGCTGCCAAGATTACTGGGCGAGTTACAGGCGTGTTCTTTGATGAAGGGACGCACGTAAAAGCCGGGCAATTGCTGGCTACCTTAGACGACTCCGATGTGAAGAAGGCGCTGGATTCGGCGAAGGCGGACCGGGATTCCTCGCAAGCGGCGATTGCGGATTTTCAGGTGCAGCTCAAGTTTTCGCAGATCGAATTGCGGCGCGCGGAGCAATTGCAGCAGGCCGGTGTGCAGACACAAGAGCAACTAGATACCGCGAGCACAAACGTAGACAGCCTGAAGGCTAAAATTAATCTGGCGAAGCAGCAAGTGCAAGGATCCGAAATGCGGATTCGCGAGGCGCAGCAGGCAGTGGACAATTGCACGATCACTGCGCCGTACGACGGGATTGTGGTTTCGAAGGACGCGCAGGTGGGCGAGATGGTGTCGCCGATTTCGGCGGGCGGCGGATTTACGCGGACGGGTATCGCGACGATTGTGGATATGAATTCGAACGAGATTGAAGTGGACGTGAATGAGTCTTACATCGCGCGCGTGAAGGATCGGCAGAAGGTGACGGCGATTCTGGATGCGTATCCGGATTGGGAAATACCGAGCCATGTGCGGACGGTGATTCCTACGGCGGACCGGCAGAAGGCGACTGTGAAGGTGCGCATTTCTTTCGACAAACTTGATCCGCGGATTTTGCCGGACATGGGGATCAAGGTGACTTTTCTGAGCGACGAGCCGGTGAAGAAGGTGGATGCGTCGGCGCCGGTTGTTGCGGCTTTGCTGCCGACGGATGCTTTGCATGACGACGGCGGGAAGAAGATTGTGTTTCTGGTGAAGAACGACAAGCTGGAGCGGCGCGCGGTGGCGGTTGGTAATGCGCAGGGTGCGCAGACGGAAATTATGTCGGGAATTGTGGCCGGGGATGCGGTGGTGGTGAAGGGGCCGGCCAATATGCAGGATGGGTTGGCTGTGCAGATTAAGAAGTAGCGGGCCTTTCGACACGGTGAGTTTGACGGATGATTGGGAAAAGCGGCAGCAGAGCTGCCGCAATCCATAGGAGCTGGACGATGATTCGAGTGGATGGCCAGGGAAGCGGAAAAAGCTTGATTCAGGTGCGCGGGCTTTCGAAGACGTATCGCCGCGGCGGGGAAGAGATTCAGGTGCTGCAGCGGCTGAACCTGGATTTGGATAAGGGCGATTTCGTCGGGTTTATGGGACCAAGCGGCTCCGGGAAAACTACCTTGCTCAATTTGTTGGGCGGATTGGATGTGCCGACGCAGGGCAGCATTACCGTGGACGGCGATGAAATCACGCACATGTCGGGGAGCAAGCTGACAAAGTGGCGCGCGCGGCACGTAGGGTTCATCTTTCAGATGTACAACCTGATTCCAGTGCTGACGGCGTTTCAGAATGTGGAGTTGCCGCTACTGCTGACGAGCCTTTCGAAGTCCGAACGGAAGAAGCACGTGGAAACCGCGCTGAGTGTTGTGGGATTGATCGACCGCATGAACCACTATCCGCGGCAGCTTTCCGGTGGACAAGAACAGCGCGTGACCATCGCGCGTGCAATCGTCTCCGACCCGACGTTTCTGCTCTGCGACGAGCCAACAGGTGACCTGGACAGGAAAAGCGCTGACGAGATTATGGCGCTGATTGAAGAGCTGGTTGCCAAGCATGGCAAGACCGTGTTGATGGTGACGCACGACGCGATGGTGGCCGCGCGAGCACACACTACATTGCATCTCGATAAAGGGGTGCTGGTGGAAGCGTCGAAACTGGGGCAGGGGGTCGTGGCGGGAGGTGTGGCGTGAAATTCCACAGGCTGATCTTCGCCAATCTGTTTCGGAAGAAAATTCGGCTGATCCTTACGGTGGGATCGTTCGCGATCTCGCTGGTGCTGTTTACGTTTTTGGCGGTGGTGAACAGCGCGTTCAGCCGCGGGATTGATGTTGCCGGGGCGGACCGGCTGGTGATTGTGAATCGCATTGGGCTGATACAGACGATGCCGATTTCGTACGGAGACCAAGTGCGGGCGATACCCGGCGTGAAATATGTCACGCAAAATCACTGGTTTGGCGGCGTGTACCAGGACGAAAAGAATTTCTTTCCACAGTTCGCGATTGATGTGGACAACCACCGCAAGGTTTATCCGGAATTCATTGTGCCCGACGATCAGTGGAATGCGTTTTTGAAGGACCAGCAGGGAGCAGTTGTGGGAGCGCGGACGGCGAAGCGGTTCGGCTGGAAGGTGGGAGACCGGATACCGATCAAGAACACGCTGTACGGACCGACGAAAACCTGGGAATTCAATCTCGACGGAATTTACCATACCGCGAAGGAGGGTGGCGACGAGAGCCAGTTCTGGTTTCAGTGGAAGCTCTTCGATGAGAACGTGCCGGCGTATGCGAAGAGCACGGCGGGATGGTACATCCTGAAGCTGGATAGCGCGGACGACTCGGCGCGAGTGGCAAAGACGATTGACGCGAAGTTCGCAAATTCCTCGTATGAGACAAAGACGGAGACGGAATCGGCGTTTGCGGCGGGGTTTGCGAAGCAGTTTGGAAATATCGAGTTTCTGATTCTGGCGATCGGGAGCGTGGTGTTCTTTACGCTGCTGCTGGTGACGGGAAACACGATGGCGATTTCGGTGAGGGAGAGAACGAGCGAGCTGGCGGTGTTGAAAGCGATTGGTGTGACCGACGGGACTGTGCTGTTCCTGGTGCTGGGAGAGTCGATGGTGATTGCGTTGTTTGGCGGAATGCTGGGACTTTTATTGGCGTGGGCGGCGATACCGGTGCTTAGCGTCGCGCTTACGGGTTTGCTGCCGCCGCTGCTGCTGTCGAAGACGATGTTGTCCGCCGGACTTGTGTTTGCGGTATTCGTGGGCGCCGTGAGCGGGCTGATACCGGGAATTGGCGCGATGCGCATGCGCGTAGTGAACGCGCTGCGGAGGGTCTGAGATGGCAATTCCGATTGTGTACAACATCCGCAGCGTGAAGGCGCGGTGGACGTCGACTATTGTGGCGGTGCTGGGAATTGCCGGGACGGTGGGCGTGTTTGTGGCGATGCTGTCACTGGCGAAGGGATTTCGAGCGACGCTGGTGGCGTCGGGCTCGGAAGATAACGCGCTGATTGTGCGGGCGGGAGCTACATCAGAGATGACCAGTGGCGTGCCACTGGACTCTGTGAAGATCATTCAAGATGCGCCGGGAATTGCGCGAGGGACGGGCGGACCGTTGGTGACGCCGGAAGCGGTGATGATGGCGCCGATACCGCTGGTGTCTACAGGAACTGACGCGAATGTGGAGTTGCGAGGCGTTTCGCCGAACGTGCTGGAGATACGCAAGCAAGTGAAGATTGTGGAAGGAAGGATGTTTAAGGCGGGCCTGGCGGAAATTGTGGTGGGGAAAAACGCGACGAACACGTACTCGGGCTTGAAATTGGGAAACACCATCGCGCTGGGGAGCGTCCGGTGGAACGTGGTGGGAATATTTGACGCGGGGGGGAGTTCGTTCGACTCGGAAGTGTGGGGCGACGCGCACCTTTTGGACGGGGCGTACAACCGGCCAGACACGTCGTTTCAGTCGGTGACGGTGCACCTCAATTCGCCGGAAGCGTTGAGTCAATTAAAGGATTCGGTGACGACGGACCCGCGGCTGAATGTGGACGTGATCCGCGAGATTGATTATTACGCGAAGCAGTCGACGAACATGACGACGCTGATTACGAGGCTGGGCGGGTTTGTGGCGATGATCATGGCGATTGGAGCGGTGTTTGGCGCGCTGAACACGATGTATTCGGCGGTGGCGGATCGCGGACGGGAAATTGCGACGATGAGGGCGCTGGGATTTGGCGGGCCTTCCGTGGTGTTTTCGTTTTTGATTGAGGCGCTTTTGATTTCGTTTGTGGGCGGGGTGTTGGGATGTCTGGCGGTGCTGAGGTTGAACGGACTCACTACTAGCACGATCAATTTTCAGACGTTTTCGAATTTGGCGTTCGCGTTCAAGATTACGCCGGACTTGATGGTGATGGGTGTGGTGTTTGCTTTGGCGATGGGAGTGATTGGCGGGATATTTCCTGCTATTAGGGCGGCGCGGTTGCCGGTGGCTACGGCTTTGCGGGAACTATAGTTTCTCGTAGTGCTTACAAAAAAAAGAAAAAGAGAGAAGATTTAACACAGAGACACAGAGGGCACGGAGACGTGTGTCTGGGCTACAATCGCTCACATGAGTGAAGAGAAGAAGGATCGCGAATTGGGGATGGATCGCTCGGTTACTCGGCGCGATTTTTTGAATGGCGTTGCTGTTGGAGTCGGCGGGACGCTTGTGGGCGGCACACTTGGAGCCGAGACCCTGTTGGCAGCGGCGGCGCTGGATGATTTCGCGCCGGAGAAGGCGGCTGGGTACTATCCGCCGGCGTTGATGGGGATGCGCGGGAATCATGATGGAACGTTTACGTTTGCGCACCGGTTGCGCGATGGGGGGAGTTGGGACGGCTGAAGGGGCGGCGGCGAAGACGGGCGAGACTTACGATTTAGTGGTTGTCGGCGGAGGAATAAGCGGGCTTGCGGCGGCTTATTTTTATCGGAAGAGCGCGGGACCGAGCGCGCGGATTTTGATTCTCGATAATCACGACGATTTTGGCGGGCACGCGAAACGTAACGAGTTTCGCGCGGGCGGGCGAATGGTGCTGAGTTATGGGGGCACGCAATCGATCGAGAGTCCGGGGAATTACAGCGATGTCGCTAAAGGCTTGATCAAAGAGATTGGGATTGAAACGGAGCGTTTTTATAAGGATTACGACCAGAAGCTTTACTCGAAGATGGGGACGGCGGCGTTTTTTGATAAGGAGACGTTTGGCGAAGACCGGTTGATCACGGGAATGAATGCGACGCCGTGGCCGGAATTTTTGGCGAAGGCGCCGCTTTCGGGCGTTGCTAGACAGGACATCGCGCGTGTTTATACGGAGAGAGTGGATTATCTTGCAGGGCTTTCGAAGGAAGAGAAGCGCGCGAAGCTCGCTAAAATCAGTTACGCGGATTATTTGACGAAGTTCTGCAAGGTGCATCCCGAGGCGCTGCCGTTTTTTCAGACGTTTCCGCATGATTTGTACGGCGTGGGGATTGACGCGGTTCCTGCGCTTGGGTGTTTCGAATCGGGCGATGACTACGGATCGTTCACGTATCCGGGGTTCGACGGATTGGGAATTGGCGAACATGAAAAAGAAGAGCCTTACATTTTTCATTTCCCGGATGGAAATGCGTCGGTTGCGCGGCTGCTGGTGCGGGCGCTGATTCCGGGCGCGATGCCGGGGCACTCGATGGATGACGTGGTGACCGCTCGCGCGGACTACAGCAAGTTGGATGTGGACGGCGCGACGGTGCGCATACGGCTCAACAGCACTGTGGTCCACGTACAGCAGAGCGAAGGGGCCAACGCAGCGAAGACGGTGGACATCGCCTACATGCGCGGGAATGAGCTGCAATCAGTTCAGGCGAAGAATTGTGTGCTGGCTTGCTACAACGGAATGATTCCGTATATTTGCCCCACGCTGCCGCAGAAACAGAAGGAAGCGCTCTCGTATCTTGTAAAGACGCCGCTGGTGTATACGCATGTCGCGCTTCGCAATTGGACTTCGTTTGCGAAGCTCGGCGTTCATCACATTGTTGCGCCGGGCGGCTATCACACTTATACGGCGCTGGATTTTCCGGTGAGCATCGGGGGATATGAGTTTCCCGCTAAGCCCGAAGAGCCGATGGTGCTGTTCATGCTGCGCACTCCTTGCAAGCCGGGTTTGCCGATGCGCGATCAGTTCCGCATGGGGCGGATTGAATTGATGGACACGCCGTTTTCGAAATTCGAGCGCAATATTAGAGACCAGCTCGGGAGAATGCTCGGAGGCGCGGGATTTGATCCGGCTCAGGACATCGAAGGGATTACGGTGAATCGATGGGCACACGGATATGCGTACACGCCGAATTCGCTCTTCGATCCCGACTGGAAGGAAGAAGAGAAGCCGTGGGTGATTGGGCGAAAGCCGTTCGGTAAGATTGCGATTGCGAATTCGGATGCTGGGGCGAGTGCGTATACGGACGTGGCCATCGATCAAGCCTGGCGTGCTGTGGGCGAGATTTTGAAGAGTTAGAATGAGAAGCGGTCGGCGGAGGGAGCATCCTTCCGGCGAAATGAGCGTGAAGTTTTTCGAGCGCAAATGTGTTATTGTCTTCCTGTAGACTCCCGAAGTAGGGTTGCCTGAACTCCTTGAAGGGCGCGCTTTTGGCCCTCCCTCCGATGAATTCAGCCAATTTTAGGCCAGTGTAACGTAGCGTCCGGAAAGCGAGAGCTTGCCGCGATCCTGCACTCATGGTGCTTCGAAGAGTTCAGGGAGAATCAAGATGAAGAGTTTGTTTGTCGGGAACATGAGTTTTCAGACCACGGAAGGCGAACTGCGCGACCTGTTCACTCCGTTTGGACAAGTGACGCGTGTGCATATGGCCATGGACCGGGAAACCGGGCGGGCGCGGGGGTTTGCGTTTGTGGAAATGCCGAACGACGAGGAAGCGGCGAAAGCAATGGCCGGACTCGATGGCAAAGAATTAGGCGGGCGCAATTTGAAGGTGAATGAAGCGCGGCCGAAGGGCGAAGGCGGACCACCACGCGGGCCGCGTAATTTTGGCGGGCCGGATAGGGGTAGCGGTGGTGGCGGAGGCCGCGGCAAGGGCGGTGGCGGTGGACGCGAGCGATTTTCGAATGAGGACTACCGCGAGTCAGCGCGGCAGCCACGCGAACCGCGCTGGTAACGGAACTTGAAGAGGTATGTAGTTTGGCGGCGACGGCTCATGCCGCGCCGGACAGCGCCTGCGAGGAGACGCGATGACAACGACATTCCAGAAGCGCCAAAAAGAAATGAAGAGAATGGAAAAGCGCAAAATGAAGGAAGAAAAGCGCGTCCAGCGGAAATTGGATAAGACGGCGGATAAGGAAGCGGGAATTTCGACGGAAGAAATTCTCGTACCACTGACCGGGCCCATTCCTTACGATGACGAGCAGTAGATAACTCCTACCCTGGAGCGCGGTTTTTTCTAGGCGCTTCGTTTTGGCGATACAGAAAGAAAGCAAAGGACTGTTGAGCGTTCGTGCAGAGGTATTTTTGTGCGCCGGCGGGTAGTTGCAGGCGCGTTGTGATTTGGGATCGATTGTTTGCGCAGCATGCTGCGCCACTACAACGATGCGACGCTGCGCGCTTAGTGGACGGACATGGGGCCGCCCTTGGCTTGCGGGCGGCGCATCAGAAAGATAAACGGAAGCATGAGTACGAACAATCCCGCCAGAATCAGAAAGATGCTGTTGTAGGCCAGCATGCTGGCTTGCCGCTCGACCAATCCAAACATGGCGGCGCGCGCCTGATGAGTGGCGGTCGCGATGTCCGATCCGCCGGACATGAACATCCCTCGAAGTGAATTCATCATATTGCGCGCGCTCGCGTCGTACGGCGTGACATGAGCGCCCAGCTGATTGATGTTCCTCTGCTGAAAACGAATCTGCATGGTGCTGACGGCGGCGATACCGATGCTTCCTCCCAAGTTGCGCACAAGATTGAAGAGGCTTGTGGCGTTGCCCATGTTTTCTTTTTTGATGGGTGCCATGCTGATGGTGGTGAGCGGAACGAAGATGAGACCGAGCGACAAGCCCATGATGAGCTGCGGCCAGAAAAAGTCCCAGTAACCGGCGCTCAGGCTGAGGCGCGAGAATTGCAAGAGCGTGTAGCCGCACACGATTAATCCGACAGTCAGCATTTTGCGCGGATCCAACTTGGCCATGATGAATCCGGCAACCGGCATCGCAATGAAGGAGCCAAGTCCGCGAGGCGCCATGGCAAGGCCCGCGCGAACGGCAGGGTAGCCTAGGAGGGTCTGGAGGATCAGCGGGATCAGCACGGTGGTGCCGTAGAGGCCAACGCCGAGCAGGGACATCAGGAATACACCAGTGGAGTAAGTACGGTCTTTGAAAACGCGCAGATTGACGACAGGGTCTTTGATGCGAAGTTCATAGATGAGAAACGCAACGAGCGAGACGACGGCAACGATGGCGACGGCGGTGATCCAATCCGTGCCAAACCAATCTTTCTCCTGGCCCTTGTCGAGAACGACTTGCAGGGTGGCGATACCCACGGCGAGGAGGCCGATGCCCCAGTAATCAATTTTTTGCGAGGCGCGGCGGATGTAGGAGGGGTCGAAGATAAAGAGAGAAGTCATCACGATGGAGGCGACGCCGATCGGTACATTGATGTAGAAAACCCAGCGCCACGAGTGGCTGTCCGTGAGCCAGCCGCCGAGGACGGGGCCGAGCATGGGGGCCACGACGATACCGAGTCCCCAGAAGCCCATGGCTTTGCCGCGGTCTTCCGGCGGGAAAGATTCGAGCAGGATGGCTTGCGAGATGGGCTGCAAACCGCCCCCGCATGCGCCCTGGATGATGCGGCAAACGACCAGGAAGGGAAGACTGGGAGCGAGGCCGCACAGGAAGGATGCGATTGTGAAGCCCGTCACGGAGAGCATTAACATGCGTTTGCGGCCGAAGAAATTGGAGAGCCAGCCGGTAAGCGGCAGAATGATGGCGTTTGCGACGAGATAGGAGGTGAGTGTCCAGGTGGCTTCGTCTACTGTTACCGACAGGCTGCCAGCAATGTGGGGGAGGGAGACGTTTACGACGGTGGTGTCCAGCACTTCCATGAAGGTGCTGAGCATCACGGAAATGGCGATGACCCAGGGGTTGATGTGAGGATGAGCTGGTGCCGTTTCCTGGGCCATCAAGACCTCGAACTGCTCCTTGACGAATACTTAGACCGCTTCGATGAAATCATACGGTCTGATCGGAATGCTGGCAAACGTTCGTGGTGGATCGCGTGTTCAGCCGCCAGCTTGAACACTCAGTGTGCAAATTGAGAAAAATGTCCACAATCCGCCGATTGCTGTATCTTGTCTGCATACAAAAAGCAGAAAGGAATGCACATGGACATTCGCAAACCTCGCCGTGAGTTTCTTGCCGGCATCGGGGCTCTGACCGCCGCGGCGGCTTTTCCCGCTGATTGGCTGAGTGCTCGAGATAGGCTGTATCGGCCGGTGGATTTGTCTTATTTTGATGCGCCGATTTCTCCGGCGGGTTTCGAACTTCATGTAGGTTATGCCGCGATCACTTGGGGCGGCAACGATCGTCAGGCGATTGAGGACATTTCCTCGGTGGGCTTCCCAGGAATTCAAATTCGTTCCAACAGCGTCCAAGAGTTTGGCAGCGGAGCGGCGTTGCGCGAAGCGCTCGACGCGCACCATCTCAAGATGATTGCCCTATCAAGCGGAAACATGAGCATTGACCCTGCCATCGAATCATCAGAAATCGCGAAGCACGTGGCGAATGCGAAATTCCTTCACGATGCTGGCGGGCTATATCTTCAAATTATTGATGAGAAGCCCAAGGATCGCGCCATTGTGGCGGCGGACTACAAGCGTTTTGGTGCGATGCTGACTGAGCTTGGAAAACGAATTGCCGATCTTGGCGTCCAGCTTGGCTATCACAACCATATGGGAAGCATGGGAGAGACTCCGGATGGCGTGGAACAGATCATGGCCGCCGTCGATCCGCGTTATGCAAAGCTGGAATTGGATGTGGCGCATTACTATCAGGGCGGCGGCGACCCAGCCAAGGCCATCGAAAAATACAGCGACCGGCTGCTCTTTCTGCACTTGAAGGATGTCGAGCGACTGCCGGGCGGGGATGCGAAACAATCTTATCGTTTCGTGGAGCTTGGGCGCGGATCCGTAAATCTCCCCTCTGTGATCGAAGCGCTTCGCAAAATAAATTTTCGGGGATGGGCCATCGTCGAACTGGACGCTGTGCCGGACAAAGCGCGAACGCCAAAGGAATCCGCGATCATCAATAAGAAGTATGTGGAAGAAAAGCTGGGGCTAACGGTATGAGCTCGCCATTCCGAGTCGCTGTCATCAACGATGAAGTGAGCCAGGACTTTGGCCGTTCGTGCGAGGTTATTTCGCGCGAATTTGGCCTGGAGTGGATCGAGTTGCGCGCGATGTGGAACAAAAACATCCTCAATCTCGATGCTAAAGAAGTCGCCGAGGCGCGCCGCATCCTCGAAAAATACAAATTGCGCGTAACGGACATCGCCAGCCCGCTTTTCAAAGTGGATTGGCCCGGCGCGCCGAAATCTCAATTCAGCCCAAAGGCCGCGCAGTTTAACGCCGATTTCACCTTCGAGCAGCAGGGCGAAGTTCTCGAACGTAGCATTGAACTGGCGAAAGCGTTTCAAACTGACCGCGTGCGGTGCTTCGATTTTTGGAGGCTCGAAGATCAGAAACCGTATCGCGCGGCGATGAATGCGAGATTGCTTGCGGATGCACTTTTGGCAGGAAAGAAAGGCGTCACTCTGTTGCTTGAAAACGAAGGCGCATGCAACACGGGCACGGCCGCGGAAGCAGTAAAAGTGCTCGCCGAGGTCCAGACCCCTTCTCTCATGCTGAACTGGGATCCGGGAAACGCTGCCGCGCGGGGAGAGAAGGCCTATCCGGAGGGATACGCGCTGCTGCCAAAAGAAAGAATCGGCCACTGCCATTGCAAGGACGTCACTAAGAAGACCGACGGCAAAGGCTACGATTGGGCCGCGATGGGGCAGGGGATTATCGACTGGACGGGCCAGTTTGAGGCGTTGAAGCGCGACGGCTACCATTTTGCCGTCAGCCTCGAAACCCACTGGCGAGGCTCAGGAACTGCCGAGGAGTCTACGCGGCAGAGTTGGGCAGGGATGAAGGATGATTTGCAAAAAGCTGGCGCGCTGTGAATCGCAACAGGGAAGGGAGCCGACCTAATACGATGAGACGCCTGCTTTGTGGGATCGCGGTTATGCTTGGGTTTGCATCTTTCTCGCAGGCGCAGACGGCCCGCTGGAAAGAGAAGTCCGCGGATGACTGGTATGCGCAGCAACCCTGGCTCGTGGGAAGCAACTACATTCCAGCCACTGCAATCAATGAACTGGAAATGTGGCAGGCAGACACTTTCGACCCGAAGCGGATCGATTTAGAACTCGGTTGGGCTGAGTCGCTGGGATTGAACACCATGCGCGTTTTTCTGCATGACCTGCTCTGGAAGCAGGATTCCGCCGGTTTCAAGAAGCGTATCGATATTTTTCTGAGTATCGCGCAGAAACACAAAATCAGGCCATTGTTTGTGCTTTTTGATTCTTGCTGGGATCCAGCTCCCAAGCTCGGCAAACAACATAAACCGACGCCCGGGGTGCACAATTCCGGCTGGGTGCAAAGTCCCGGCGCCGCCGCGCTTAAAGACCCCGCGGAATATCCTCGGCTTGAGGATTATGTCAAAGGGGTTGTCGGAGCGTTCGCTGCCGACAAGAGAATTCTTGGGTGGGACGTCTGGAACGAACCTGACAACGTGAACGATGGGAGCTACGCGAGCGCGGAGCCGCCGAATAAAGTCGAACTCGTGCTCGCACTCTTGCCAAGAGTGTTCGAATGGGCTCGTGCCGCAGGTGCATCTCAGCCGCTCACTAGCGGTGTCTGGAAAGGGGATTGGTCGGCTCCTGAAAAGCTTGAACCGATGGAAAAAATTCAGATTGAGCTTTCGGATGTCATTTCTTTTCACAATTATGATGCGCCGGACGTCTTCGAAAAGCGGGTGCTATCGCTGCAGCAATATCACCGGCCGATTCTTTGCACGGAATACATGGCACGGGGAAATGGGAGTACGTTTCAAGGCACACTGCCCGTCGCCAAAAAATATCGCGTGGCCGCCATCAATTGGGGACTCGTCGCGGGCAAAACGCAGACGTATTTGCCGTGGGACTCCTGGAAACATCCCTATACGGATCGCGAACCAACAGTGTGGTTCCACGAAATTTTCCGCACCAATGGCCAGCCTTATAGCCTAGACGAAGCCAACTTCATCCGGACGATGATTCACGATACCGCTGTCGCAGACTGATTGTACAAACCAGGCGCGCCCACAAAATTCGTTGGGTAGCCATACGATCGATGCTCTTTTCAGTCTGTTGATTGCGAGCGGGCGCAGCATCGCGCCAAGGAAGGGAAGAGTTTGGTTCCGGGACGTGGACTCGAACCACGATACTCAGCTTCAAAGGCTGATGTCCTACCGATTAGACGATCCCGGAACCGGTGACGATAGTTTAGCAGAGGAAAAAGAATGTGCGAAGCCACTGAAATGTGCGCAGTGCGAGAGTTTCTGCTAAATTGGTAGGGTTGCGTCCATCGCGGGAGAGGTGGCCGAGCGGTTTAAGGCGCACGCTTGGAAAGCGTGTGTAGGTTAACCCCTACCGTGGGTTCGAATCCCACCCTCTCCGCCATTATTGTGAAAGGGGCAGTGTCCGACCCGGACACTTACGCCTCCTGATCATTAAAATCGAAGTAGGGCGCGCCCCCCAGCGCGCGTCGTTTAGTGATGCTCGCCATTCTTTGAACGACAACGAAAATCTCCAAGCAAATACTCGGTAGGCTTCCGGGGCTAGCCAACAACAGTGGCCCGCCAAATTGTGTCCTATTTGGAACAGACAGCTAAATTCTCGACGTGGTATCTGTAGGTCGTAGGATCTTGGTCCCTCTCTGGCCTGTCGCTATAGCCATCCTCGATTGAAAACGGAAACATCAAGTGAGGAGAATTTCGTATGAAGAGGATGCGGGTTGTCCCTTTCTTGGTCGGCATAACATATATGGGAACGCTTTCGCATGCGGGAAATGCGCAATCGGCCGCAGACGAAGGGTCCTCTTCGAACACTGCCGCAATGTCTTTCTCCTGGAAAATGCACGCACCTCGAAATTTGACCTACACTCGGCCCAACGAGAAAACTAAGATTCGTAATTACTTTTTCGATGCGTTTCGTCCTTATCCGGTCGCTGGTGCGGCGATCCTAGGGGCCGTTAATCAAGCACACGACAGGCCTCCGAAATGGGGTCAAGGGTTCGAAACCTACGGAGAACGAGTTGGGTCGCATTTCGGAATCTCGTTGGCCACCACAACCACGCGTTACGCATTGGCGGAAGCTTTTCGGGAAGACACGCTGTATTACGGCTGCGGGGGCAGCGGCGTATTTCGGCGAATGGAGCATGCAGCGATTTCCACGGTGACGGCACGCCACGGCGCGGACGGGCATCGCCGCTTGTCGTTCCCGGCACTGATTGCGCCCTACGCTGGAGCGACTACAGCAATCTATGGATGGTATCCGGACCGCTACAGTGTCAAAGATAGTATGCGGATGGGCAACTACGCTCTCCTGGGAGCGGCAGCTGGAAACATCGCGCGCGAATTCCTGTATGGAGGACCGCACACGCTGCTTCGCCAGCTGGATCGCCCGGGAGCTCTGGGAGCGGACTCGACAGAGAACGCCTCAAATCACTGAGGAGACTGAGTATAAATTGTGAGCCATAACGCTAGCATTCCTCATCGATTGATCAACCAGGACGTGCCGCAGGCTCCGTCCGTGATGCGCGCCACACTCGCGTCCCTATGGAATCCGTTCAAGGGCTTCCTGGAGTGGTTCGGGGAACTCGGAATTTTTGCGTGGCAGGTAATGCGCGCTTCCGTGCGTCGTCCTTTTGAAGGGCGAGAACTGATGCGGCAGCTTGACGAAATCGGTTCCAAATCTTTGCCATTAGTGGCTCTGGCGGGCGCGGCTATTGGCGCGGTTCTTTCCCTAGAAAGTCGCAGCAGCTTGGTTCGATTCGGAGCCAAGTCCATGCTTCCTGCGGCGCTCGTCTTCTCCATCATTCACGAAACGGGTCCCATCGTGACTGGCTTGGTTGTCAGCGGCAGGGTTGGTGCGGGCATCGGCGCCGAATTAGGTTCGATGAGGGTCACCGAGCAAATTGATGCTATTGAGGCTTCCGGCGTAAATCCCTACAAGTATCTGGCGTTCACGCGCATTCTTGCTTGTGTCCTGATGCTCCCGCTACTGACGCTCGCGGCCGATTTCTGCGGCGTGTTATTTGGATGGATCGCGGATACATTGGCCGACCCGATCTCCTTCACAAAATTCATTCATCGCGGATTCTCCGGCACCAGCTTCAGCGATTTTCTGGCGCCCACGTTTAGAACGGTTGTATTCGGATTGATCATCGGAATGATTGGCTGTTTCCAGGGAATGCGAACGCAGGGGGGCACGGCGGGTGTGGGGTTGTCGGCGACGAGTTCGGTCGTTCTGTCCTCGCTGTTTGTCATTCTCGCAGACGTAATCCTGGTGAAAATGATTCTGGTGTTCTTTCCATGACGCTTCCTGAACAGCAAATCTTGCTCGACGCGCCGGAGAGAACTGCCACCGCGTCCACCGAAAATGTCAGCGGGGAAAATGGCGGGCCTGCTGTGGTCATCCGTGGCCTGCACAAATCTTTCGGAAAGCAAGTTGTGCTGAATGGAGTCAATCTGACGGTGAAGAGCGGGGAGACATTGGCCATGCTCGGGCGTAGCGGCACCGGCAAAAGTGTCCTGCTCAAGCTGATCATCGGACTGCAAAAGCCGGACTCGGGTTCGATTCTCGTCCAGGGGCAGGAGATTGCCAACCTCGATCTCCAAGAGATGACGGAGATCAGGAAGAAAATGGGTTTCCTATTTCAAGGTGCAGCCCTTTATGACTCTTTAAGCGTTGAGCAAAACATTGCTTTCCCCTTAAAACGCCATACAGAGATGACGAAATCGGAACGCGGGGATCGTGTCAAGGAATTGCTGGCCAGCGTTGGCATGGAGAGTGCTCTCAAGAAAATGCCCGGAGATATTTCCGGCGGCATGCAAAAACGCGTGGGGTTGGCGCGCGCGCTCGCTCTGAAACCCAGCATTCTCTTACTTGATGAACCCACAGCCGGGCTCGATCCCATCACTTCCGGTGAAATCGATGAGCTAATTCTGAAGTTGCAGGAGGAGCGCGATATGGCGTCGGTTGTCGTTACGCACGACTTGCTGAGCGCAAAAACCATCGCGGATCGCATCGCTCTGCTGCACGAGGGAAATGTGTTGATCGAAGGCAGTTTCCAGGACCTTTCGAAGAGCGACGACAAATTTGTGTTGGAATTCATGAAACGGGATTTATAGGGAGCGGATATGTCAAGGGCGGCGAGACTCGGAGTATTTATCATCGCCACACTGCTGATTCTGGCAGCGGGGATCTTTGTAATCGGGAGCAAGCAATATCTCTTCAGTCACACGTATCGCTTGAAGGCGCAGTTCGCCACGGTGGTAGGCCTCGATGCGGGCGCGGAAGTACGGATTGCCGGCGTGCATACCGGGACAGTTCGCGAGATCGATTTGCCGAGCAAGCCAGCGGACAAAGTTACCGTGCTGATGGATCTGCAAGACTCGACGCACACCATTGTCAAGCAAGACTCCGTGGCTACGATCGAGACGGAAGGCCTGTTGGGCAATGAATATGTGGCGATCTCGATTGGCTCCGAGCAGGCTCAGAACGTAAAAGACAACGAATTGATCGGCAGCCAAGCTCCGCTCGTGATTGCCGACCTTATGAAAAAAGCCGACGGCATTCTGGACACCAGCCAGGCAGCGCTGAAGAACATCACGGTGGCTTCGGCAAATGTAAGTGACATCACGGCCAAGGTTAACAATGGCCAAGGTACGATCGGCTCCCTGGTAAACGATAAGAAAATTTATACCCAGTTGGATCAGACCACCGCCGGATTGCGCGACACCATCGGCCATGCCCAGGCAGGGGTAACAGCTTTCCAGGAAAACATGGAAGCGATGAAGCAGAATTTCCTAGTGCGCGGGTTCTACAAGAAACGCGGTTATGAAAGTTCCGCGGACCTGGGGAAAAACGATATCCCGCAGCTTCCCGAGGCAACTCCTCTGAAGACATTCACTTTCGACTCCAAGAAGCTGTTCGACAAACAAGATACCGCCAAACCAAAGAACGAGAAATCCTTGCGTGCCGCCGGACAGTTTCTGGCGGACACGGAATTTGGGGTCGCCGTGGTTGTCGTTTCAGCGGGCACCACTGGAGATGAGCAAAAGGACCTGGTACTCACGCAGGCCCGCGCCATGGTGGTGCGAGACTACCTCGTCAACAATTTCTCCTTTGACGATAGCCAACTCAAAACACTTGGGCTCGGCAAAGGAAAGAGTGACGCTCCGGATTCCGGCTGGGGCAACGTTGAGATCATTGTCTATCCGGCTGACACGGAAGTCCCAGCGCAAACCAGCGCCGCCAATCCAAAGTAGCTCGCAAAGAAAGTACTCGGCCGCCATCTCATCCAATGCGCGAACGCCGCCTCTTAACCGCCGAAGCTCCATGAATAAAACACTTTCGGACCAAATTGCAGAAAATCCCACGCAATTCAATATTGCAGCCATTGCCAAACTGGAAGAGGAAGCTCTTGGCCGCCGGACACGAACTGAGCGTCAGAGTGACACCGTCGTAAGATTCATCGGCAGCCCCAAATTTCTTCTTTTGCATGTGATTCTGGTTGCGGGCTGGATCTCTGCGAACCTCAACTTGATTCCTGGCGTAAAAGTGTTCGATCCGTTCCCGTTCGGAATTTTGGCGCTTTTTGTTTCCTCGGAGAGCGTGTTTCTCACCATCTTCGTATTGATCAGTCAGAACCGAATGTCGCGCCAGGCAGAAAGGCGCGCGCATCTCGATCTTCAGGTTGGGATGCTGGCGGAACAGGAGCTCACCATGATGCTCCAGATGCTGCAAAAGCTGTGTCAACACACCGGCGTGGACGTAAAATCGGCAACGCAGCAAGTGCAGGGGTTCAGCGAAACCACGGACGTACACAAGCTGGCTAGCGAGCTCGATCAGAAACTGCCCGAGCGCTAAGCCGAACGGGCGCAACTGCCTGAATATCATGCGGGAAGGAAATTAGGAGTAGCCGGCACTCGAACGGCGCTCCTGGACGACTGCCTCGAGAAGTTTTTCCGCGTACAGCAATTCGCCTGGAGGCAGGGAAAGTTTCGGCCGAATCTGCCGGTCGATCTGATCCGCCATGGTGAAACGCACGTCCGCGGGCAGCGCACCACGACGGTTCAAAAAGGCTTCGACGAGTGCAAATTCCTCGGGAGTGAGCCGTTCCGATCCAAAGGACGTCGCGGGCCCCGACTGCCCAGTGGCCTGTGACTCCCAAATTGGTTTGGCGTCCAGCAATGATTTTTCGTGAACCACAATCGTACCGGTAACGAAATCGCCGAGGCGCTTGTTTTGACGGCTTAGCAGTACGCTGCAAATTCCAATGGCATAGAGCGCGGGTAGCTGGTCCACGATGCGCATCAGGTTCCGGCCAATGGCCTCAGCTGGCGTAATTGGCCGCCCAGAGTCGTTGATCACACGAAGCCCTTCCTTTTTCTTTCCCGGCGTCTGGCCGTTCCACAGGATTTCGAAGAGCGCGAAGTATCCAAAATAGAGCACAAAGTAGGCGAGCACGATGATCGCAGCGAACCAAATGCCAGTATCTGCCGCGCCCGGCATGGCCACTCCGGCGACCAGAAAAATGATCAACAAACCGATGCCGGCCAGAATTTGCAGTAAAGTATCGAAAGCAAGCGCGAGAAATCGGCTGCCAACTCCGGCAACTTCAAACTCGAGGACAGTTTGTTCCGGCGTTTCGATGGTAAGCTTGTCCCGGAAATCGCCTGGATCGCGAATTTGTGATGGGTCTGTCATGATCTCCACGCGCTGGCTGGAAAAACGAAAAGCGTATTGGGCCAGGCTCGAACAGCTCGTCGACCGGTCAAACAAAGGCGGGATCTCCGCCCTCGATCATCGTGAATTGCAGGAACTTGGCCTATTGTACCGCCAGACGGCTTCCGACCTGGCCACCGTCCGGGAAGATGTCACCAGCAACCAGCTTTCCTTTTACCTCAACCAGCTTCTTGGACGTGCGCACAATCTTATCTACATGGGCCACAAGCAAAAGATCAGCGGGCTCGTCCGTTTCTACGCGGAGACGTTTCCGCAGGTTTTTCGCGAAACTTTCTGGCAAACTTTCCTCGCTTTTCTCATTTTTACAGTAACGGGGATCGCAACGTGGGCAGTGACGATTCACGATCCGGCCTTCGCGCACCGCGTGCTGGGACCCGAGATGATGGCGACGATTGAAAAACGCGAGATGTGGACAAAATCCATCGTGACCATCAAGCCGCTCGCCGCTTCCGGCATTATGACCAACAACTTGGCCGTGTGCTTCACGACATTTGCAATGGGCATCACGGTGGGCATTGGAACGATTTACATGATGTTCACCAATGGATTGTTGATCGGGGTGATCGGCGCCGCAACATGGCAAGCCGGAATGGCGCTACAGCTTTGGAGTTTCGTTGCGGGGCATGGTGCGCTCGAGTTGCCGGCGATTTTCATCTCAGGCGGGGCGGGCCTGGAAATCGCGCGAGGCATGTTGTTTCCTGGTTTGCTTCCGAGGCGCGAATCTTTGACGCTAGCCGGCGGCCGTGCGGCTCGCCTGATGATTGGAATTATCCCCATGTTGGTCGTCGCGGGCGTCATCGAAGGATTCGTTTCTCCCTCCGGACTTGCCACTCCGCTCAAATTTCTTCTTTCGTCGGTTTTGTTCACTGCGCTTACAACCTATCTCGTTCGCGTAGGTCGCCCGGAACCAAAAGCAGTTTGACCGAATCTAGATCAGGCTACGCTCCTTAATATTCAAATATTGCGTCACGAGCGAACTGGCCAGCATTCCGGGCATCAGTTCCAGAGCCAGTACACCACGCTGGCGCAGGCCGCGCATCAGAATGTCGCGCCTCTGAGAGATTTCGAGAGCAGCGCCATGACGATAGAGGTCCGCGGTGTCGGCGGGAATCGTATCGGCAAGAGTTTTGAGGTCGGGTTGGCCCATAGCCGCAAAAACAACTAGGTGCCGCGGGGTCAGTTGCATCGCATATTCGATCACTTCAGGGATGGTCGCCGTTTCGGCGAAGTCCGTGATCCAAACCACCAGGCTTCGCCGCTTCTGTGCGTTGAGCAAAGCGCGTACGGCACGTCCGTGGTCCGATTCGAAGGCCTCCGCACGAACTTGCGCGAGGGATTCGACAATCGCTCGCACGTGATGAGCGCCGCGGCCAGCATAAAGATTCTGCTGCACCTTTCGGCCGTACGCCAACAGGCCCACTCGATCTCCGCAGTAAAGCGCGACCTGCGCCAGAGAAAGCGCCGCGTTCACGGCGTAGTCCAGTTTGGAAAATCGCGGACCTTCGCCCGGCTCTCGCACCTGCGCTCGAAGGAGTCGTCCGGCATCCAGAACCAGCCACACGTTTTGGCTGCGCTCCATCTGGAATACGCGCGTGATCAGGTGCCTGCGTCTAGCCGTCGCCGTCCACGATATATCGCGAATCTCATCGCCTTCGCGATATTCGCGCAAGCTATCGAACTCGCGTCCCATGCCGCGCTGTCGCCGCCGGCGTTTTTCCAAGTCCGCCTGGCGGCTACGGATCAGATATAACGATTGGCGCTTTGCCTGTTCGAGATTTGGCAGCACTCGAACCGTCTGTTGCGTCTCCGCGACCGCCCAGCGCTCGGCCAATCCCAGCGGGGATTGATAGCGAAGAAAAATCCGCCCCAGCTTCGTATCGCCTCGCTCGGCTGGCATTACTGGGTAGCTCGCCGCTGCAGACGAGTGCGCCTTTACGATCAACGCCAAATCGGGAGGCGCACTGCAAAATTGCGCGGGCGTTTCGTCAACGACGCGCGCGCGAATGGATACATCTGCATCGTTCTGAATTTCCACCGCGACGCTGGCAGGAACTCCAAGGCACGGCCTCTTGTCCCAGATGCGCCGAACCTCCAGTTGTGCCGGGCGTGGCAGCCTCAGCAAATCCCAAAGCCACGCGGCAAGCACCACGCCATCCCATAAAAACATGACGGCGATAGCTTGCCGAAACCACCAAGCAGGACCCAGCGCTACGAATCCCAGAAGCAAAGCCACGAAAAATCTTGGACCGAAGGCAAAGGAGGGTTTCCCGTGCTTCCGTGCGCGCGCCGTCACAGAAGTAGGGCCCAGAGGTTCGGTGTAAATCACTTGGGAACCTCAACCGTGGAGAGGAGTTCCGTGATGACTCGCTCCGAATTCAAGCCTTCTAGCTCGGCTTCTGGCTTCAAGAGCACACGATGGCGCAGAACTGGCAAGGCAGCCGACTTGATGTCATCGGGAATCAGGAAATCGCGGCCTTCGATGCCTGCCAGGGCGCGCGCAACAAATAGAAGTCCGATCGCGGCGCGCGGACTGGCACCTAGCGAAAGCGCCGGCCAGTCGCGCGTGCGGCGCACCAAAGTAACGATATACGGACGCAAAGTCGGCTCGATGCGCACGGCGCTGACGTCTTGCCGCGCGGCTGCCAATAGAGCCGGATCGAGAGGCACGATCGAAACCTGCTCCAGACGCCGCGGATCAAATCCCTGTTCATACCGACAAAGGATATCCGCCTCTTCAGCGGCGGAGGGATAGTCGAGACAAATTTTCAGCAGGAATCGATCAAGTTGCGCTTCGGGAAGCGGATAGGTGCCCTCAAATTCGATGGGGTTTTGCGTGGCAAAAACCGTAAAGTTCTCGCCTAGCGGGTAGCGGGTTCCGTCGATGGTCACCTGACGCTCCTCCATCGCCTCGAGAAGCGCGGCCTGCGTGCGCGGCGAGGTGCGGTTAATTTCATCGACGAGCAACAGGTCGGTAAAAACCGGCCCGCGGTGCAGCGAAAACGAACTCGTCGCCATATTGAAAATATTTGTGCCCATGACGTCGGCGGGCATCAAGTCGGCGGTGCATTGCACGCGTTGAAAACCGAGGCCGCAGATGCGCGCCAGAGTTTTTACCGCGAGCGTCTTGGCGAGACCGGGCACTCCTTCCATGAGCGCATGGCCACCGCAAATCAACACGAGCAGAAGCTGGTCGACCACTTCCTGCTGGCCAACAATGACCTTCGACATTTCCGTGCGGACGTGCGCCGCGAGGCGTGTGATATTTTCCACGTTCAGGATTTCTCCTTTGCAATTTTCTTCTTCAGGCCAAGTTGTTCTTCGTAGCGTTCGAGATCCTGGACCAATCCTAGCGCTTCCTCTGGCTCGACTTTTCGAGCGCGGCTGGCCACCAAAGCGCGCGCCAGAGTTTGCTTCAGGCTCGTTTCTTTCCAGCCCAGGCGCGCTTGCACGGCGTCCGCAAGTTCGGTATCGCCCGCGCTCGCGGAAATGCGCAGCTGCCTCGAAAGAGTCGCACGGAATCTCTGGTAGACAAAGCCCACCACGGCCGGCTCGGCTCCTGCGCGCTCGTACAACCCTCCGAGCGTGTCCACAAATTCAAGCGGAGCAAGGCGGGAAACGACCGGTGGTAACACAGTCGGTCCGCTCCGCCGGCCAAATGTAAAAAACACGATAAACGCCAACGCAGAAATCTGCACCAGGCCCCACGTCACAGGAGTCTTGCGCACGTAGCTCCAGAGCGAGGTCCGCTCCCCGTGGAAATATTCATCCCAGTAAATGTGCACCGTAAATTGTTTGGCGCGTATCGGAAAGTTCATCGCATTGAGAAAGAGATTTAAATTGCCTTCGCTCGAGATTCCGGAGTTCGTCAATGGCGTCGCCGCCGCCCACCACAGGACTCTGCCGTAACCGATTCGCCAGCTTACGACGACTGGAGACTGTGGCTCGCCGTATAGCGCGAGTTGGCTGGCATCGGGCGCTTGCCAGGTCGCATCCGTCTGCAGAACGATTTTCTGAGCGCCCGCGGTGTAATTACTGGGAACATCCGCTGAGAATGTTTTCCATTCGTCCGTGGGAAAATCGTCATTGACTCTCGCTTCGGGAAAGAAGAGCTTGATGCGCGCCCCCGTGAAGACCACCTGGCCGCCTTCCTCGACAAATTTTCGAAGAGCTGCTACCTCCTGCTTGGTCGGTATTTCCAGCGGATCGGCGAGGATCAAAACGGCAAGCCCATTGTTGATGGAAAGCTCCGTCGGCGACCGCTCCCAACGCGAAACCTTGTAGTGCAGATCTTGCAAGAGCAAATACGCCGCGCGCGCGCCACCGGGATTGGCGGAGTATGTCGAGGGAACCGGCGTCCCTTGTTCCTTGGGGTTGCCTCCCAAAAGCGCAAGGCCTGCGGTGAGCAAGATGAGCACCACCCCGGCGATAAGCAAAATTTTGCGATCTGCCGCAGCTATTGGAGATGGCATCCGAGCGCCTCAACGCTTTGCAGAGCCTGCGCATAATCCTGATTGTTTGCGGGCCGCCTGCCGTACCAAACCTGTTCGAGAATAACGGTCAGTGCGGAAAGCGCCTCGCGAGTTTTACGGCCTGTGGCAACAAGCTGTGTGGAGTTCGAAACCAGGCGCATATATTCGCGCGGTGTGCGCGTGCGATCTTTCCGCACCATCTGATTGTCTTCGAGGGAGCTGATGCCGGCCCAGTAAACGGAATGAACCGCTTCTCGAAAGTCTCCACGCGAGGCAGCTTCGCGTGCTGCTTGAATCCACTCCTGCCAGGTGCGAATGTAAGCGACCGAATCGGGCGCCTGCAATTCTTCCAGCGCCGCGCGCCTCGTCCAATAACGGAAGAGCATCACCGCCAGCCAAACAACTCCAGCCACAAGGATCGCCCAGAAAAAGACCCTGGCGCCAATTGGGTAGCGCCCGATGGATTCGATGAGGCGCACCAGAAGACGCTCAATCTCCCGGAGCACACGCCGCCGGAACAGCTCCATTCTGGATGGAACCTCCGCCCCGCCGAATTCGCGCCGGCTGAGGATCTTCTCGAGCGACGTCCTGACGTTTATCCCACCGTCGGGTGGTGATTGCACGTAGGCTTTCGCTTGATTGGCGAGATCGAAGGCCCACTCTGCCGCTTCATCGGCTTTGGCGGAAGTAGTCTTTGCATTTTTCCCTGTTTCAGCCTCACGAAGAAGGCCGCTGAGGGGTTCCGCGGAAACGGTATAGCGCTGATCGCCTGTGGTTACTTCCCAGTGGGAAGGCAAGCTCTTGCGCAAGACAACCAACCCAGCGGGGTTGACCTTTTCTTTGGCGATTGCGTTTCCGATTCGTTTCAGCTCGCCGGCAAATGACGTTGCATCCGGATAAATTTTGCTGCCGCCAGCCGCGGGCAGAGCAGAGTCCTGCCGAAGCGCCCCGCTCGCGCCGCCTGCGGCAATAACACAAAACAGGAAAGCGACTGCACGCACGAAACGCTTATATCTCATCGGCATGCTCGGCCCTGGGACTTTCGATCGACGCGCTTTTCGGCAACATTTAGGAAAGAAGGCCAGCGGCAATCGGTGGCTCCGGCGACGCCGCCACTTCCGCCCGTAGTGGATTCAGCATCAATTGCAAATCGAATCCTTCCTTCCGCACGCGCAAATCAAAGTAAAAAATCACGGAAGCAATCGTAAACACGGGCATAATCAGCACATTTGCCACCCAGTTTCCTACGTCCACCAAAGCCGTCAGCGTGCGGATCGCACCTGGACTGTGCACCGCGGCTTGAACTGCAAAAACAAAAGGCACATCCACCACGATAATCGCGTCGTACCATAACACCCAATAGAGAAGAAGGATCAAAAACGCGCGGCCTGCGTTGTCCTCCGTAAGCTTAAAGCTGCGACCGAAGGCATCGGATGCGCCAAGGTTTTCAAGCAGTGCCGCAGGAATGCACACGCACAGGCGGCAGGCCAAGTATACCCCCGGGATCAACAAGAAAAGGAATCCGCAAAAAATTACTAGGTAGGCGAGAAAAACTACAAAGAAAAGGGATATTAACTCGCCCCGAACCCGGCGCAAGGATTGGCCAATCGTGGTCGACCGGCCCAGATAAAGCTCGGAGACAGCGAAGACCGTTCCTCCCTGGGTAAACAAATAGGCAATCACAGTAACAACGAGTCCGATGACGAAAAACGCGGCGGCGCCGAGCAATCCCTCCAGGGAAAAACCTGACGAAGTGGCCTGGAACTCCGACGTCGCCCTCGCAAAAACCGGAAAACTGGAGGTTGTGAACACCAGTCGCGTAAGCTGAACAGCCAGAACCAAGAGATGAGGTATTGCCGACATTCCCAGGAATAGGAAGAAATTCCGCCGGTAAATGCTGAACGTCCGGTCGAGCAACTCGCCGATGGACAGAGGCCGCAAATCGGGAATGCTAATTGGGCCCTCCGAGACAGTGGGACCTGAGTGGGTAGCCGACGCGGCACTTTACCAAAGTTTCAGCGCAAAGCGCAATTTTTCTGCGTCTATCCGTGCAACACCTTCACCTGTCTCCGAATGGTACTCGTCGCGAGGTCGTTTGGCGTTTCTCCATGCGGCCGACGCGTCCGCTCGGCGATTCCGATGAGACTTTCGAATCTTCCCTTGACACTCCGAAAACAGAGGAGCACTATTTCGCCTGTATTAAACCCATTTAATACAGGCCACCCCCGCGGCCAGGAGGAAGCCATGTTCTCTTCCCATTCCCGTCTCTCGTTCCGATTTCCGCTCGTTTCTGTAGCGGGCATCTCGCTCGCGCTGATTGCGCTCTCCCCGCTCTCGCGGGCACAGTCTGCCTACGTGCGCGTTAGCCAAGCTGGCTACGAAACCGGCGAGACTCCCTTTCGCGCCTATCTGATGTCTTCGGCCACGGAGAGCGGCGCGACATTCAAAGTGTTCAACTCTAAGGGCGCCGCTGCCTACTCGGGCAAAGTCGGCGCGCTGCTTGGCACCTGGAGCCACAGCAAGAAGGAAACTTTCGACGTTTACGCTCTCGACTTCTCGGTTCCAGGTGGCGATCTTTACACGATTTCCGTGTCTGGCTCAGTGGCCGCGACTTCCTCTCCCTTTGCAGTGGATTGCCCGGAGGCGCTCTATTCCGGCCTACTATTAAACACTTTATTTTTCTACGAAACGCAGCGCGACGGCGCCGGCTTTGTACGCAACGCGCTCCGCTCGGAGCCGGGGCACTTGAAGGACGAGAACGCACGCGTCTACCGATCGCCCGCGCTCGACGACAACGACTTCATCAACAATGTTCCCCCTGCGTGGCCGTTAATACCGGCAAAGCTTCCAAATATTGATGCGTCCGGCGGATGGTGGGACGCCGGCGACTATGAAAAATTCGTGCAAACAACCAGCTATACCGCGGCACTGATGCAGATAGGGATTCGAGACTTTCCAAACCAGATGGGCGCTTACGCTACCGTGAACCCCTCTGCGCCTCCTGGCTCGATCTCTTTTGCCGGCAACAGCGCACCGGGAGCGCCCAGATCGTCTGATTTCACGGCCGAAGCAAAGTTTGGCGTCGATTGGCTTTTGAAAATGTGGGATGACAAAACGCAAACGCTCTACTATCAGGTGGATAACACGCAAGACTGGAACTACTACGGCGAGGGCGATCCCAGTTCCACCAATCCTAACTGCGGCGGAACGTTTTCGAGCCCCTACTGCTTGATCACCGAGTACGATATCTGGACGCTGCCCCAGGCTGCGGACAATTTCCTGCAATCCGGCGATCCGCAGGCTTGTGACCCGCTCACTGCGTTTTACATCTGCAATCGCCCGGTGTATGTGGCAGGCCCCGCGGGTTCGCCCATCAGCCCGAATCTCGCCGGCCGTTTAGCCGCGGATTTTGCGCTTTGCTACCAGCTCAATCGCGCCAGCAACGTGGCTCTCGCGAATAAATGCCTTAAGAATGCGGAAGATATTTTTGCGCTCGCGAATACTTCGTTTCCGGATCCCGCGCCAACGGTCGATTCGGGATCTTGCACGAATTGCTTGCTGACCATCTCTCCGTTCGACGGCTATCCCGAAAACGTTTGGGAAGACGACATGGAGCTTGCCGCCACCGAACTCTATTTCGCGCTGCAATCCGCCGGAGGGGTCAAGAATCTGCCCGCCGGTCTGCCGCACACAAATCCCATGGACTACCTGAAGCAGGCCGCGCAATTCGCTCAGAATTACATCGCCAACATTTACGTTCCAGGATTCTCCGACACGCTAAATCTTTATGATGTAAGCGGCCTCGCCCATTTCGAGCTCTACCGCGCGCTGGAAATGGCGGGAAATCCCAGCGGATTAGCAGTTTCGCAATCGAGCATTCGCAAACAGTTCCTGCAGCAAGTGGCAGACGCCATCGACCAGGCTTCCACGGATCCCTGGGGCTTCGGCTATGCATGGAGCTCCGGTGACACCACTTCGCATGGCGCGGGTCTCTCGGTCATGGCCAGCGAAGCGTCCTACTTGACGCAGTCCAAAAGCTACGACACGTATTCGCAGAGATGGCTGGCCAACATTTTGGGAACGAATTCCTGGGGCTCGTCCTTCATCGTCGGCGACGGCACCACGTTCCCGAATTGTATCCAGCATCAGGTCGCCAATTTGGCAGGCGCCCTTGATGGAACTTCGGGGGGCATTCCCGTACTTTGGGGCGCGGCCACCGAGGGTCCATCGGATTCCGCCACTTCAGGCGTCGTCGACGGCATGATTCTGTGTCCTGCAAACGGAGTAGACACGTTCAAGAAGTTCAATGGAAACGCGGGCGTGTTTGATGCATCGCAAAAAGCGGTGTATCAGGACAATATGCAGTCGTTCACAACCACCGAACCGGGGATCGATCTTACGTCAACTTCGTTCTTGATGTGGTCCTGGCGCCTGGCCAAGCACCCCAGCTTCTAACTTCCTTTCCCAAATAGAGCTACCAGTCCGGACGGTTGGGCACAGGTGATTTCCGGCACTCTTGCGCGCGGCAAAACGAAAGTCCAAAATTGGAGCGGAAGAAACTGGTGACTATCCCTCTTTTTCCTCTAGGGGACCCCTTCCAGAAAGCCTCATGCTCCTTCGCACCGTCGAGCAAGTACGCCGCCTCTCGCGAATCGTTGGCGGCTTCACGCTATTGCTGATTGGCATCGTGATGCTGGTCACTCCGGGGCCCGGTTGGCTGGTGATTTTTTTCGGCTTGGGCTTGCTGGCGGCAGAATTCGTCTGGGCCAAGCGGCTCATGGACCGTATCAAGCATGAAGGTGGCCGCATGCGCGATGCGGTCTGGCCATCCAACAAGAATGCACCCGCCAAGGACTCAGCCGAATCGAATGAACCGGCGGATATGTAAATATCGGAATGTCCATCCGCACTGAACCCCGCCTAATATAGCGAAGCAGCGATTTGGAGTGCGGCAGCTCTGCTGCCGCTTTTCTAAGCGACTAGCACGACTCTTTACTTGGCGAGGCTCAATAGGTGAAACTGCCTTTGTTCGTGAATGCCGCGACATGAATAGCTGGTTCACACAACGAAGTAGGAGGCGTGCATCATGGAAGTTGCGCTGATTGGAATCGGACAAATGGGTTCGGGGATCGCCAAAAGTCTGCTGCGAGCCGGGCATCGCGTCACGGTCTATAACCGGACGCGGTCGCGGGCGGAAGCGCTGCTCGCGGATGGCGCAATTGTCGCGGCCTCGGTGGCCGATGCGTGCCGCGGCGAAGTAGTGTTCACGATGGTTGCGGACGACGCGGCACTCGAAGGATTCGTGTTTGGCGAAGGCGGAATTTTGGCGTCGCTGCCGCGCGGCGCCGTGCACGTCTCTCTCAGCACGATTGGTGTAGCCCTGAGCGAAAGACTCACCGAACAACATGCCAACGCTAGCCAAGGCTATCTCGCCGCCCCAGTGTTCGGACGGCCCGAAGCCGCCGAATCAGCCCGTCTGGCCATAGTTGTTGGTGGCGCAGAAACGCTCGTTCAAAAGTGCAAGTCACTTTTTGAAGCCATGGGGCCGAAGTTGTTCGTGGTTGGCCAACGTCCCTCGATGGCCAACGTGGTAAAGCTTTCGGGAAATTTTCTGATTGCCACCGTTTTGGAGTCGCTATCGGAAGCACTCGCGTTTGCGCGAAAGTCTGGCGTGGATGCTGGCGCGCTCATGGAATTCTTGACGGCCACATTGTTTAACGCGCCAGTCTACAAAACTTATGGCGCATTGATCGTCGAGGGCAAGCATGAGCCTGCAGGCTTTGCTCTGCCCCTTGGATTGAAGGATGTACGCCTCGTGCTCCAGGCGGCGGAAGCGGCGAACGTGCCGATGCCCATCGCGAGCGTGGTGCGCGACCGTTTTATCACAGCAATGGCGCGCGGGAATCAGGATAAAGATTGGTCCGTCCTCGGACGCGTTGCTGCAGAGGATGCCGGATTGCCTCAGACTTCGCGCGCAGCGGGCTAACAATTATTTGAGCATACTGAATGAGACTCTTCCGCCAGAGCAATGCGTCGACAAGTCCGTGATAGGCTGAAACTCTTTGCACGCGAGGCACTCGATGACATCGTGGTCCGGAAAATGGGCGCTGGTGACGGGAGCGAGCGCGGGAATTGGCACAGCGCTGGCCGAGGAGTTGGCACGCGGCGGGACGAATCTTGTTTTGACCGCGCGGCGCCGCGAACGACTCGAAGAGTCGGCGCAGAAACTGGCCGCGCACAAAATCCAAACGAGAATATTCGTGGCCGACCTGGCGGAAGCCGACGCGCCGGAAAAAATATTTCAATTCACACAAGAACAAGGCATTGAAATCGAACTGCTGATTAACAACGCCGGCTTTGGCGCGTACGGTGAATTTCCCACGGTCGAGCCACGCAGGCTTACGGAAATGGTGCAGGTAAACTGCTCCGCCGTCGTCCATCTGACGCGGCTCTATCTGCCAGGAATGGTGGCGCGGCGCCACGGCGACGTGTTGATTCTTGCGTCGACCGCGTCGTTTCAGAGCGTGCCGTACATTTCGACCTACGCAGCAACCAAAGCGTTCGATCTACTTTTCGCCGAAGGACTGGCGGAAGAGATGAAGCCGTACGGTGTGCGCGTCTGCGCGCTATGCCCCGGATCCACAGAGTCTGAATTCGCGGATGTCGCCGGACAAACGCATATCGCCGCCACAAGAGCAAATCGCGAGACTGCGGAAAAAGTGGCGCAAACGGGATTGCGCGCCCTCGCAGCTGGCAAGAGCTATGTCATTTCTGGATTGGGGAATTACCTCGGCGTGCTCGGACAAAGACTTGTTTCGCGACGCTTCGTAGCCCGCGTCGCCGCGCGTATGTTCAAACCTCATAAGAACTCCTAGTCCCTGTAGTTGTTCGCTGATTTGCGAACCTTCTATCCGCGTTCAGTTCCCGAAAATTATCTTTCCGGTGGAGGAACGCTCCCGTCGGAGTTACCCTAGTCCGACACGCGGCAGCCTCCACGCACGTCTAACCTATTGTGAAACCGAAGCTTACCAATCCTGCGCATTCTGCTCTTAGACAGCTTGGGAACTTTTTGCGCCCCGCCCGGGAAATAAGGGAGAAGGCAGAACACGCATCTCGAACTGGTCGAGACACCGTAACGGGGGAGACGGGGATAGCTCCGCAAGATAGAGACGATCTTCTGTTGCGACGTGCCGCGAAGGGTGACGAGGAGGCCTTTGCACTTCTCTACCGGCGGCATCAGGGTGCGTTGTATCGGTTTGCATTGCGCATGACCGGAAGCGCCTGGGGCGCGGAAGAGATTGTGCAAGACGTCTTCATGACCTTGATTCGCGCGCCGAAAAAGTACGACCCGGAGCGTGGAACGGTTGGCGCACTTCTCTTCGGAATCGCCCGCAACCGGGTGATGAAGCATCTGGAGCGAAGGCCTCGAGAGGTAGCGCTCGAAGAAAAGAACGAAGACGGCACGGGAGCGGGAATTATTTTGCAGGACAACTTTACGCCGGCGATGTGGGTGGAAAAGCGGGAACGCATGCACCAGGTGAGAGCAGCGGTGCTGGATTTGCCGGCAGAATTTCGCGAGGCTGTCGTGATGTGCGAACTGGAAGAGATGAGTTACGAAGAAGCGGCACAAATGACGGGCTGCCCGATTGGAACGATTCGTTCCCGGCTGCATCGCGGTCGCGCCTTGCTGCTGGCGAAATTGGAGATGTTGCGGGATGTGCCCCGGCGCATGAAAGCCGCGAGGTGAAGAAATCTTGGATTCGTTTGGGAAAAATGCAATGAACTGCGAACAAGTGGAAGCGATTGTACTGGACCTGGGGCGTGATGCTGGCGCGGACTCGCTCGAAAGCGCGGCGGCGTTGGCGCATCTGAGCCATTGCCCGCGTTGCGCGGCCTTGCAAGAGTCCTGGGACGCTGCGCAGGAAGAGTTGCGAGCGTTAGGCGCGGAGACTGTAGAAGCTCGAACGCCCGCCCGTGTGGAGATGCGGCTGCGGCAGGAATTTCGCGCGCAGCATCGTATCGCCGTCGTGCGGCGTGGCGCGGTCATGGCGGCATGGGCTTTGGCTGGGGCGGCAATTCTTCTGGGCGCGATAAATACGTGGAATTGGAAGCATGCGCGGCGTGCGGAAGCCGAAAAACAAAGTGTTGCGGCGCAGAACGCACTGGCGCCGACCGAAACTGCCGGGCAAAACCAGCGGTCGGGCAATCTCGCCGCGGGGCTTTCCGCTGCCGATGATTCGGGCGAGTTTACGCCGCTGCCGGGAGCCACCTTGGACGATACGGAAGAAGCAGCCATTTTGCGCGTACGTATACAGCGCGGATCGCTTGGCTCCTTGGGACTGCCCGTGAATGAACAGCGCGCCGGTGAGTGGATTCAAGTGGATTTGTTGGTTGGAAACGACGGCCTGCCGCAAGCCGTGCGGATGGCAGAGGAAGAGAACTAAAACGAGATTGCCGCGGTGAGCAAGCCATCGCGGTCTAGGAGAGAAGAGGAGAAGGTAACGATGACCTTGAAGATGAAAATGAAAATGTGGATGGTTGTTGGTGGCGTGCTGGTGTTGAGCTCTGCCGCGGTGCAAGCGCAGCGGCACGAGCCGGATGGTCCACCGCCCTTCGGAGGCCCGATGGAGTTGATGGGCTTCGAAGGAATGCACGGCGGGAAGACCGTGAAGGGCGCGCCGTTTTCTGCCACGGCTACGTCGGAAACGACGGAGACGTTGCAAGACGGCTCGGTGATTCACCGAACTTCGCAGGTCACGATGTATCGCGACAGCCAAGGAAGGTCGCGGCACGAAGCGACTTTCACTGGATTTGGACCGCTGTCGGCTTCGGGAGCACCGAAGAAGATGGTGATGATTTCCGATCCGGTGGCAGGCGTGCACATCATGCTGGACGATGAGCAGAAGGTGGCGCACAAGAGCACGTTGCACGTCCACGGTGAAGGCAGCGCGAACGAGAAATCGGATCCGGCCTTCGAAGGAAGAATGCAGGAGCGGATGCAGAAGGAAGAAGCCGCCGGTTTGCTGAAGAAAGAATCGCTCGGCACGCAGATGATCAACGGCGTGGTCGCAGAAGGTACGCGGACTACGCATATTATTCCCGCGGGGCAGATCGGAAATGAAAAGGCCCTCCAGGTGGTTTCCGAGCGATGGTATTCGGCGGATCTTCAGATTGTGTTGAAGAGCACGCGGACCGATCCTCGCACTGGGACCACGACCTACACTGTGACCACCATTCAGCGGACTGAGCCGGCCGCCACTCTGTTTGCGGTTCCGGCCGGCTACTCGGTGCAGGCAGCCCGGCGAGGCCCTGGTGGTCCCGGAGGCCGCGGGCCAGCCGGCGCTCCCCCGGCCGTCGACTAGTCGGCCACCCACAATCCTAACCGGCGTTGGCAGCTGTACAACAAGCTGGCGTCCTCAAAGCAACGATCTTCTCTCCTGAAGACGGCACGCCCTTTCCGCGTCTGCCCCCATCAATGCGGAAGGGGCGGAGCCGTTTTTGGAGGTGAAAACGGAACATGCCGAGTGTCTTAGCGAATTGTGAGCGTGGTATCATCCCGGGCCTATGAGCAAACAACATTTTTTCGTCAGATTAATCCCGCCGCGGCCCACGTTTCCGATGGACATTACGCCGGATGAGAAGTTGTTGATGCAAGAGCATGCTCGCTATACGAGGGAGAGTTTTGACGCCGGAAAGATTTTGATTTACGGGCCAGTGATGGCGCCGGGTGGCGCATTCGGCATGGCGGTGTTTGAGGTCGCGGACGTGGCGGAAGTGCGCGCGGTTCTGGAGAAGGATCCGAGCGTGCTGGCAGGCCTAAATAAATTTGAGATACATCCGATGAGAATCGGTGCCGCCCAGGCGTCTGGGCAGGGTTGAAGCCCATGCGGTAGGACAGGCATTCTTGCCTGTCGCTGCGGTCTCCATCCAAACAAATCGCAAAAGACAGGCAAGAATGCCTGTCCTACATAAGGGCGTAGATGTTGCCGTCAGTACTTCCTATATAGATAATGCCGTTGGCGATTGCAGGTGAAGAGAGAATGGCGCCAACCGCCATCATCTTTTGGACGCCGTGAACCATGTCGTCGTAGAAAAAGTCGGTGAAGGCGGCTTCGTATTTGGGCGTGCCATCGGGCTTCGTGTACGTTGAGCCGTTCTCTTTGTGGCCTTCCGTTTCAAAACTCCAAGCGAATTTTTGAGTCCTTAGATCGATGGCCAGAAGTTTGCCTTCGTGAGAGCCAATGTAGAGGCTGTCGCCAGAGATGGCGGGAGAAGAAAACATGGGCCAATGCTTGCTTTCGAGGGAAAAGAGTGGGGCGCCGGATTTGGCATCGAGCGCGTGAAACAAGCCGGAGTCTGACGTCGCGAAATAAACTTTGCCATTCTGCACGGCCGCCGAACCGATGACCCAGGAACCCTTGTTGTCGAAAACCCAGAGCTGTTTTCCGGCGGCGGCATCCACGGCGTAGAACTTGGAGTCTCGACAACCGAAATACACAACGCCACCGGAGACGGCAGCCGAAGCCTGGATACCAACTTGATTGTGGATTTTCGCATCCTCACCAGTTTTAAAGCGCCATTTCTCTTTTCCGGTGGCGGCATCGAGCGCGTAGAAGAAACTATCCCAACTGCCGACAAACAGCGTGCCATCCGATATGGCGGGCGAAGCGTGGACGACGTCGCCGGTTTTGAATTTCCATTTAAGGCTGCCGGTAGCAGCGTCGAGTGCGTAGATGTTGGTGTCGCCGCTACCGAAATAGACAGTCTCGCCTGAAACGACTGGCGAGGAGAGATAGAAATCAAAAGGGTCGGGCATCGTCTCGGCCTCAGGCTCCGCGCCGTGCAGATGTGTAGCGGCAAAGCGGCGTTCCCCGGCGGTCTTGAATTTCCATTTCAATTTGCCGGTGCCTGCATCAACTGCATAGACGTTGCTATCGAAACTGCCGAAATAGACGACGTCAGCAGAAACGGCGGGAGACGACGTGATGCGGCCAGCAGTCTCGAACTTCCATTTGAGCGCGCCAGTAGCGGCGTCGAGCGCGTAGAGAAAGCGATCGCTGCTCCCAATATAGAGCGTGCCGTCCGCCACCGCGGGTGAAGAGAGGACCTGGCCGTTTGTATGGAATTGCCACTTTATTTTCGTAAATTGCGAAATTCCGGCCCCCGCGTAAACGCCAGTGTGCTGCGGATTCCCGCGAAACATAGCGTCTTGCGCAAGGGCTGGCGAGCAGAATACGAACGTTATGAGCACGAGCAGGCGTTTCAATGGTGTGCCCTCCGTTGTATTCATAGACGGAGCAAGACGAAAAACGTTTTTCTCCCGGGGATTTTAAGTCGGCGAGACGCACAGGCTGGGTGCTCGCCACATACTTTCGCTCTCCACGTTCTCTGTGCTACCCGCGCGGCTACGCTAGCTCCTTTTCTTGTGTTTTTTCTCTTCAGCTTCCGCCAACAAAATCCTCAAATCCCGCAAATTGTTTCCCGTGGGCCCGGTGACAATCGTATCCCCCAACCTCGCAAAGTAAGAGTACGAGTCGCTCTCTCGAAACATGTACCGCGCATTCAAGCCGATCGCCTGGCCCCGCTCGAATGTTTCTCCATCCGCCACCGCGCCCGCCGCCGGACTATTCCCGTCCACTCCATCCGTCCCGGCGCTAAGCACCGCAATCTTCTTTCCGGCGATTTTCTTCACACAAGCCAAGACAAACGCCGCGTTCCTGCCGCCGATCCCTTTGCCCCGCACGGGTGAACTGACTTCTCCATCCGCTATCACCGCCACTCGCTGTCCGGGGTTCGCGCGGCGCACCTCTTCGAGCTGCGCCAATAAATATTCGGCCGCTTTCTCCACCGGCCAGTCATCGGTTGCATTGTCGCAGCACGCCGCAAACCCCTTCGCCTCCGTGGCATGATGTGCCGGATGAAACAAATCGTCCAGCCCAAGTAGAAGTGAAAAATGCGCGTTGGCGAACGCCGCATCATTCTCTTTCGGGGTCTCCGGCATTTGCCCTTCGTCCATCCACCGCAAAAGTCCCGCCGGTAACTTGTCCCTCAGCGCAAACTCTTCAACGACCCGGCGCACGTCTGCGACAGTCGTCGGGTCCGGCAAAGTTGGCCCGGAAGCTAGCGCTGACTCTTTTCCTGCCGGCACATCGCTCACAGCCAAGGTAATCTTCTTCGCGCGCCCCGCGGCCACCGCCAGCCGTCCCCCTTTCACCGCCGAAACATGTTTGCGCACCGTATTCATCGCCTCGATCGGCGCCCCGCACGTCACCAATGCGCGATGCAATTGCCGCACGTCTCCGAGAGCCACTCTCCCATCCAGCGGCAACTCTACCAACGCCGATCCTCCGCCCGACAACAGAAAGAACACGACTGTTTTCTCGTCGCACTCCCTGAGCGACGCCAAAATCGACTCCGCAGCATTCCAGCTCTGATCATCTGGCGTCGGGTGCCCGCTAACGAAGTACTTCATCCCTGCGACGGCAAGCAAAGGAGGCGTAGGCGCCGCAACAATCCCTTCGAGTGGAAATTCTCGGCCCAGCAAACTCGCCAACCCCTCCACCATCGCGTGCGCCGCTTTGCCAATCGCAATCACGCGCACATTCGTAAACGAGCGTAAATTTACTTCCGCATTGTCGAGACACAAGACCGCTCCCGCGCGCCGCAGTTTCCTCTGCATGGCCGCGGAAATGTCGATCGCCGAAATGGTTTCCTGGAAAATCCGGCGGGCAAGTAGCTTCAGTTCCGCCATAGAAGTGTCGCCGAGTTCCCTCAACCGGCCTTCAAAACTTCCGGATTCAGCATATTCGGCGGCCGTTGTCCCTTGAACATCGCCACCACATTCTCGGCCGCCATACACGCCATCTTCGTACGCGTTTCAATCGACGCCGATGCGATATGCGGTGCCAGCACCACGTTCGGCCTCTTCAATCCCGGATGGATAAACGGCTCGTTCTCAAACACATCCAGCGCCGCGCCGGCAATCTTCCCGCTCTCTAGCGCATGCACGAGTGCCGCTTCATCCACGACCGGGCCGCGCGACGTGTTGATCAGGTAGGCCGTAGGCTTCATCTTGTAGAATCTCGGCGCATCAAACATTCCCCGCGTTTCCGGCAACAGCGGAACGTGCAGGCTCACAAAGTCCGAATCTGCAAGCAGACTATTCATTCCGCGGTACTCTGCTTTTAATTCTTTCTCCACTGCCTCCGGCGCCTGCTTCTCGTCCGCATAAATCACTTTCATCTGGAAACCAAGCGCCCGCCGCGCCATGGCCTTGCCAATCCTTCCGAAGCCCACGATCCCCAGCGTCTTGCCCCAGACATCCGTCCCCACAAGCTGATCCAGGTCCCAGCCAGTCCAATTCCCAGACCGCGCCAGCGTATCGCCCTCTACCAATCGCCGCCCTACTGCCATCATGAGAGTCCACGCAAAATCCGCCGTCGTCTCATCCAGCACACCTGGCGTGTTGGTGGCTACCACTCCGCGCTTCGTGCAAGCCGCGACATCAATATTGTCGAATCCCACGGCTACGTTTGCTGCAATCCGCAATTTTGGCGCCGCGCTGAGCAGTTCGAGGTTCACTTTCTCCGTCAGCAGACACACCAAACCTTCTTTATCCTTAATTTTCTTGAACAGCTCCTCTTTCGAGATTCTTTCCGGCTTGGTCCAGTACTCCGCTTCGCACCCAGCGTTCAGTATCTCCTGTGCCGCAGGAAACAGCGGTCGCGTCGCCAGCACCTTCGGTTTCGCCATCGTTCTCCTCGTCCCGTTTTAACTAATTTGAGAAAATCACACTAACACACTACGCCGCTATCATCCCATCAGGGTGTTGCCGAAGTGTTTCCACGGTTCTGTAGGACTGTGGAATGTTGGCTTGAGATTCCTGCAGGGGCGGGGCTTGCCCCGCCCACGCTCGCCGCAAATTCAGACGAGCGCCCTCAGTGAAGCGGATCGCTGTATCCATTCGGTTCAATTCTGTTTTTCGAGTTCGAGCTACTGTTTTGGAGGTGGGAGGCGCGTCTCGATCGTTTTTAGGCGGTCGCTCATTTCTTGCAGCAGGCGCTCGAGTTGGTCGAGTCGCTTCACGACAGCGCCTTGATCGTTTCCAGTTGAGGCGGCAGCGGCTTCCGGGCCTTCCTCCTCGCCTGACGCTTCGCCGCGTGGGTGACGTCGCTCGCCCGCTGGCGTCTTGAGCGTCGCGATTTGTCCTTTGATCATGGGAACCATCTCGATGCTAAGGTCATCGCTTTTCAGCAGAGCTTCCAAAGCGGGAATAGCGCTAGCGTCTCCCCGCGCGCCCAGCGCGAAGATGCTAGCCATGCGAACGGGAAAATGAGGCTCGTTGAGATAAGAAGCGATCTGCTTGGTGATCTCCTTGTTGTCCTTTTGGAGCCGAGCGAGGCTGGCGATAGCGGCCTGCCGCGACTCGATGGGCTTGCCCAGAGCAGACCATTCGAGAAGGAGGGGCACGGCTTTATCGTCGCCAAGCGGGCCCATGGAACGCAAAGCGGCGTTGCGCAGGAAACCGTCAGGAGAGTCGGCGGCGACCGCGGCTTCGAGCGTGGGCAGTGCACCAGGAGCCTTCAATCGGCCAAGCGCTTGAAGAGCCGCGGCGCGGGCGCGGTAGGAGGTGTCATCGCCGGCGATGGCATTCAGTTTGGCGACCACGGCGGCGTCATCCTTGAAATTTGCGAGAGCCGTGACGATGCGATTGCGCACCCAGGGCTCCTTGGCGGTGTTTAGCGCATCGAGGAGTTGCTTGGATGCCGCCGGGCCGCCCGCACGCCCGAGAGCATCGCCAGCATTCGCACGTACACCCCAGGCCTTATCGTTGCGGAGCGCCTCCGAGAGGGCTGCTACGACTTCTTCATCGCCTTTCAGCTTACCGAGAGCAGCGACGGCATCGGCACGGTCGGCAAGCTCAGTGGCATGCTTCAACTGATAGAGCCACTCCTTTTTTTCTTTGTGAAAATCGGCTGATTTGAGGACGTGCCCGCCCTTATCGAAGAGGACCATCAGCGGAGCGGAATCGGCTGGAAACGTGAAAATCGCGCTGTCCTTCTCACCGGAAACGGTAATAGGGAAAAGCTTAGGTCCAGATGCTGTGGTGATTTCGACTTCCGTCGGAATGCGGAAAAGACCGACGCGGCCTTCGACTTTTTGCGTCTGCTTAACGGTGAGCGCGACTTCGTGCTTGGCATCGTCGTATTTGTAGCTTAGGTCAAACTTGGGGGCGCCAGCGCCGTAGAGCCACTGGCTGAAGAATTGGTCGACGTTTGTATGCGTGGCTTCTTCCATGGCTTTCGCAAGATCGGCAGTGACAACATTTTTGCCGCGATTCACTTCGAGGTAGTGCTTGAGGCCACGATAGAAAGCATCCTCGCCAAGCTGATGGCGCAGCATGTAAAGAACCCAACCGCCTTTGGTGTAGGCGTTACCGTCAAACTCCCCCGAATCGTTAAAGTCGTGGCGGACGATGGGTTTGTCAAACAAATTGGCCTGTTCAAACCAGCCACGGGCGTTCACGTACCGCTCATAGTCGGCCTGGTCTTTGCCGAAATGAGCTTCGCTCCAAACCGTTTCCATGAATGTGGCGAATCCTTCGTTGAGCCAGATATCGCCCCAGTCTTTGCACGTAACCAGATCGCCGAACCATTGATGGCCGAGCTCGTGCGAGATCAGGTCATCCTGGCCGGTAAGGTATTCGGGTGCGAGTTTGGGATGCTGGAGTGAACTGCTGGTATTGGTCGTGGCGCTGGAATTTTCCATGCCGCCAGCGACGAAATCATCAACCATGGCTTGCGCGTACTTTTCCCAGGGATAATCGACGCCGAGCTTCTTGCTGAAAAGCTCGATCATCTGCGGAGTGCGGCTGTAGTTGATAGCGAGGCGGTCACCGCGGCCCTTGGGCGCGTAATAAGTGACGGGAATGCCGCGCCATGTGTCTTTTACCTCGTCGAATTCGCCAGCAACAATCGTAATGAGATACGTCGAGCTGGGGACAGATTCTTTCCACGTCCAGGTCTTCATGCCGTTCGCGGCGTCAGTAAGGCTGATTAGCTTGCCGTTGGCGACGGTGATCCACGAAGCGGGCACGGTGAGGATGGTTTCCGTGGTTAGCCGGTCATTCGGATAGTCGTACGTCGGAAGGTAGTAGCGCGTGTCCTCGGATTCACCCTGCGTCCAAACTTGCTTCGGACGATCAGGGTAATCCTTGTCCGGTAGGATGAAATACAGGCCTTTGGTGGGCTTGCCCTCGTAGCGAATATTTACGTCGAATTTTTCGCCCGCGTGGGCCGGAGCCGCGAGCGGAATGATGAGCTTGTCGTCCCTAGTGTCGAATTTGGCGGGGGATTTGTTGACGGTGACGCTTTGGATGGTCAAGCCGGCGGAATCAAAAATGATTTTCGGGGTTGAGTCGCGAAGCATGGTGAGAGTGTGAGTGACCTCGCCGATCACTTTTTTTTGATCGACATCGAAGCGCAGGGCGATGCGCGAATGTTGCAGATCGTAGTCGCGGCTGCGAGCATAGGGCTCGTCCGCGCGAAGAAGCAGCGAGACGAAAGAGACCGCGAGCAAGCCAGCAACGGCAAGGTACGCCGTCCGGCGGCGCGGACGACTAGGAATATTTGCGACAAACGAATTGGTCATTCAGTCGGGCCCTTCTGGAATGTGTGTCCTGCTCGCTCGAGCGTGGAGACGGCTGGTGCGAGATTTTCGTTGGCCACAAGCAGGTAATCTGTATCGAAAGTGGAGACAACAAATGCACTGATCTTCGCAGCGGCGAGAGGTCCAGCGAGCGAAGCCAACACGCCGACCTCCGACAAAACAAAAGGCCCATGCACTTTCATGACACGCCAGCCGCCCTGCGATTGAACTCCGGCGGGAACGAGAGACTCATCCACGACAATGGAGAGCTCGTCGGGAGTGCGGGTGACGGAGAAAAATGAGCCTTGCGTGGCCCATCCTGGGATTTCCGAGCCAGGCGAAAGCCCCACAATGGCATAGCTATCCGGCAGAATCGAGAGTAGAAAGTGGCGCTGGGCGAGATTCATAGTCTAGAGAAGGCTCCTGATCATGCCACCATCTATTGCAATCGAAGCGCCATTTACGTAACTGGCGCGCTCCGAAGCGAGGAAGGCTACGACAGCGGCGAACTCTTGAGGTGTCCCGATGCGGCCAGCGGGGATCTGGCGCGTCCAATCGGCGAAAACGGCGTCCGGCTGGGTGCCGGTGCGCCTGGAAATGGTAGCGGCTAGATTGTCGAGGCGTGCGGTGCGCGTGTAGCCGGGGCAAACGTTATTGACGGTGATGCCGTTGGCCACGTGCTCATTCGCGAGCGTGCGAGCCAACCCGGTGACGGCCGCGCGAATGGAATTCGAAAGCAGCAAACCGTCAACAGGCTGCTTCACGGCCGAGGACGTGATGGTGATGAACCGACCCCATTTGTTTTTTTGCATGCGCGAAAGCGTTTCCTAGGCGAAGCAGACGACGCTCATGAGCAGGAGGTCCCCGGCTGCCCGCCAGTCCTCGGGCTTCGTGTCCGCGAAGAGTTTAGATGGCGGACCGCCAGAATTGGTAACACAAATATCGATGGGCCGAAACGCCCTTCGACAGCCGCCACGAAATGGGAGACAGCGTCAGGATTCGTGACGTCCACAGTTTGATGGAAAACTTCCCGGCCAGTGGATTTCTGAATCTGGGCGGCGGCTTGCTCGAGTTCCTTTGTGGTGCGCGCACAGATGGCAACAGTGGCGCCTTCACGCGCGAGATCTTCCGCGACGGCACGGCCAAGTCCCTTACTGGCGGCCGCGACGATGGCTACGCGACCCTGAAGGCCCAGATCCAAATTTACACCTCGTCCGAACTTTTAATCGTCTCGTGAAATGCGCGGTGCGTCAAATTCCTTGGACCTTTTGGTTTAGATCAGTTTGTTACAAGAAAAGGTTCAGCTAGACTTCTGCGCATGTTATTTATGGTCATTGAGCGGTTCAAGAATGGAGATACCAAGGCGATTGGCGAACGATTCGCGCGCGACGGGCGCATGTTGCCGCTTGGCGTTACGTATCACGTGATCTGGGTGGACGCGGAAGGCGGTCGCTGTTTCCAGATTATGGAGGCGGATCGTGAAGAGTCGCTCGCGGACTGGGTCAGCCGTTGGGATGATTTAGTGAATTTTGAAATTGTTCCCGTACAAACTTCCGCAGACTTCTGGGCCAATCCCCGACCGGAGTAGCTCTCATTAAACTGACTGACTATTTTCCGGTTGCGACCGCGCCGTGAGAGGCAACATAGTCGCGCGCGTGGGCGAGTTGCGGAAGATCCGAGTCGGCGGATTTCCATGCCGCCAAAAACTCGGCGTATTCGGCTGCTGCTGCCGTAGCGTTGCCGGCTTGTTCGCTGGCTTTGGCGATGCCATAGAGCGGAAAACCGGAACGCGGCCGCTCGACGAGCGCCTCTTCGTAAGCCGCCTTTGCAGCAGTCCAGTCCGAGGCCGCCATGTAGGCCGCTGCTTCGGTTTCTCCAACGGGCCGAACGTAGGCCGGAGGCTCGTGGTAGCCGAGCGCTTTTTCTTCTTGCGCGGCTCGTACGTAAAGTTTTTTCGCCTCGGCGTCCTGCTTCTTGGCCATTAGAAGCCCCGCGCGCAGCTCCAGAGACATAATCGATAAATTGCTGACGAGCGGCTTGGGCATGGCATCCGGCATCAGCTCTAATTTTGGCGGTGCTGCGTCTGACTTTTTCTCATCTTTGTCTTTGTCTTTTTCTTTGGACTTGGCGTCCGCCTCGTCTTTCAAGCGATTGGAAATTCGCCAGAGATCCGCATCGAACTGCGCCGACGACGCTTCTGCCCGAGACAAATCATGCGCATCCAGGGCCTGCATGCCGAGAGCGAATTGCGTCAACTGGCGCGCAAGAAACTGAAGATTTGGCAGCGACGCAGGCGCGTCCACAGACTTGAGCAGATCCAGAGTCGTAGCCCAATCCGCGGCGCGCAAAACAACGGGCAGGCGCGGATCAAGTCGCGAAATCGCATCGCGCGTCGACCAGGGGTAGAGCGTATTGGAAAGCTGGCCGCGAGCGGCCCGAGCCTTGCCGGAGAGCGCGGTTGCTTCGCTCAATTGGCCGGCCTCCATCAAATTGGCGATGGCATACATAATGTTGTGAACGTAATTCCAGTCGTCGTCGACATCCACGTGTTGCGCCTGCATGTACTGCTCATCGGCTTGCATGGATGCGGCAAAGGATTCCTTCGCGCGGGCGTAGTCGCCGGTGCGATAGAAAATATGGCCCGGCATGTGGACCATATGTCCCGAGGTCGGAGCAAGGCGGCCAAGGATTTCAGCGCTGTGAAGTGCTTGCTCCGGATGCGGGCTTGCCTCGACCGCGTGAATCCAGTAATGATTGGCCGCGGAGTTTTCTGGATCCTCTTTCAGCACGGCCAGAAAAATCGTCAGAGCCTCTTTTTGGCCCGCTCTGGGCTGATCGTTATCGTCGTAGCCATCAGAGAGCGCGTTCGCCAGAAAAATTCGCGCCTGCATATCCGTTGGACTGCCCTTGACGAGCTTTCGGTAAAGCTGCACTTCTTTCGAGTCCCCTGTTTTCTTTTCTTCCTTTTCGGATTTTTCGGCAGCATCGGCGGCGGCGCTCGCGTCGATGTAGAGCCGTTCCGATTTGCTGGCGCGGCCCTTCAGGCTCACCGCTTTGGCCAAGGCCGGATCAGCGAAGTACCCGGAATTGCTATGGCGAAATTTCTCGGCCTGGTAAACGCCCCAATAACACATCGCGCACTGGGGATCGACGCGCACACTCTGCTCGAAAGCTCGCACCGATTCGTAATCCCAAAAGTCATGCAATAAATTCAAACCCTGGTCAAACCACATCTGCGCCGCGGGAGTTGCCGTAATGCGGATATGAGCGTTTCCAATGCCGGTGAGCTTCTGAGGCGGCGGTAGCTGCTCCGGGGAGACTTCCTCCCGCATGTCCATTGCATGGCAACTCATTCCGGATTGCGCAGCGGTCCGCAGAGCTGAGCCGATGAACAGAAAGACTGTCATCAACGCAAAGGCGGCTCTGGTTCGCGACAACAAAATGGGACACGACTCAATCATTGCCACGAAATCCTCCCGGCAGGCATTGTCGAAGGCTCTTCTATTCTAGACGAAAACGCGGGATCCGGGAGCGCTGGGAGGGCAGCACCAGCTTCTGGAGGATTTCGTTTGCGCGCGGAGCCAAGCGGCACTAAGATGCAGTCAATTTCCTTCCTGTGGAGGCGTTCATGAAGCGAATCACTTGGCTCATCGGGATTTTCGTCTTACTCATTTTCGCGGTCCGTCCTGCCAGCGGACAAACAATCGGCAAGTACGTGCCAATCCCCGCAGGGTCAGACGCAGACCATGCGCTCACCGAAATCAACGGCGCTGCCGATCCAGCGCAGAAGCTGGCCTTGATCGACAAGTTTTCCTCGAGCCTCGGCCAGGGCGATATGGCCATCGTGGCCGATGAGCTGTACGTGAATTACTACATTGCGCAGAAGAACTACGACAAAGCCTTTGAGTACGGCGACAAGCTGTTCGCGCTCGATCCCGACAACTTTACCAACGCTCTGAATATGGTCCGGGCGGCAAGCGAAAAGGGCGACACAGATAAACTGATGGCCTACGGAGAGAAGGTGCCCGGCATCCTGCAGCGATTCAAGGCTTCACCCGCACCGGATGGAGTCGATGCAACGAATTGGCAACGCCAGCTAAAAGAGACGCTGGACAACAACAAAGACAACATCACCTACATCGAACAGGCCATGTTCCTTGGTTTTTATCGAATAACGAGCCCTGCGAAACGGGCCACTAGTTTGACGCGATTCGCCCAACTTTTCCCAGATTCGCAATTCGCTAATCAGGCGCTGGGAGTGGCAGCGACTTCCTATCAGCAGGCGCAAAATGTGCCGAAAATGCTGGAGGTGGCCAATGGGGTCTTGGCTAAGGATCCGAACAATATCGGAATGTTGCTTCTGCTCTCTGATTATTACAGCGAGAAAGGCGAACAACTGGACAAAGCAGAAGCAGACGCCAAGAAAGCGATCACGCTGCTGGGCACGGCGCAGAAGCCGGAAGGCGTTACCGATGAACAGTGGCAGCAGCAAGTTTCGTTGCAGAAAGGGCTTGCGCTTAGCGCTCTGGGGCAGGTGAACATTCAAAAAAAGGATAACGCGCAAGCCGTGCAGAATTTCCAAGCCGCCGCGCCGCTGCTGAAATCGGATGACGGGAGTTACGGCCGCAATCAGTACAGGCTGGGGTTTGCGCTGGTAAATTTGAAAAGAGACCCGGAGGCCAAGGAAGCGTTCACTCAGGCAGCGTCGGTGAATAGCCCATACAAGGCACTGGCCCAGGCCAAGCTGAAGACGTTCGATGCGGCTAAGAAGAAGTCGTGAGTTGAGAGTTCGTTGCGGAGAAACAAGCGGCCCGATAGCTGGTGACGGCCGAACTCAAGCGCGAATGCCATCTTGAAGAACTGGACGAAACTTAACGGGGGGAGTCCGCATCCAATAGCAGTGCGTGCGAGAGACTATCCATAGTCGCGAACAAAAACGCGTTCGCTTAGGAGAAGGCCATGCCAGAGATTGCCACGTTTGGAGCGGGATGCTTCTGGGGAATTGAAGCGGCTTTTCAGCAAGTGCCGGGAGTGATCGATACTGCGGTGGGATACAGCGGCGGCGAGATGCTTAATCCCACGTACAAGGATGTTTGCACGGATGAGACGGGGCACGCAGAAGTCGTACAGGTAACATTTGATCCAACCAAATTGAGCTACGAGCAATTGCTCGACGTATTCTGGAAAGTGCACGACCCGACGCAACTGAACCGGCAAGGACCGGACTTCGGCTCCCAGTACCGCACGGCAATTTTCTATCATTCGCCAGAGCAGGAAGCCATCGCCAAGAAATCTCGCGAGGCGCTGGAGGCCAGCGGAAAGTTAAAGCGGCCCATCGCGACGGAAATCACTCAGGCGGGCGCCTTCTATCGCGCCGAAGAGTATCACCAGAAATATTTGCAGAAGCGCGGGGTTGCCTCCTGCCACTTCTGATTTAGTTTTGGGGTGGCATATTCGCGAAGGCCTGGCAAAGTTGCCCGGCCTTTTTCGTACTGGATCCCGCAGGCTGCGAAAAAAACAATGGCGGAGAGGGTGGGATTCGAACCCACGGTACGGTTTCCCGTACGCTCGCTTTCGAGGCGAGTACTTTCAACCGCTCAGTCACCTCTCCGCGGTTGTGGCAACTTCAATCGTAACAAGGGTTCTGTTTTCCGGCAATCTGGCGTTGCTTAGTAAGATTTTAGCGGCGGGCGGCGAAGAAGGTCTGAAGGATGGATGCGCACTCGGCAGCGAGCACGCCGGGAATGGCTTCCACCTGATGATTGAGAGCGGCGTTAGTCAGGATTTCGAAACAGGAACGAACGGCGCCGCCCTTTGAATCATCAGCGCCGTAGACGAGTCTAGGGATACGGGCCTGGATGATAGCGCCGGCACACATGCTGCAGGGCTCCAGGGTGACGTAGAGAGTTGCGCCGGCCATGCGGTAATTTCGAAGAAGGCGGGCTGCTTCTCGGATCACAATGATTTCGGCGTGCGCGGTGGGGTCGCAGTCGCGAATCGTGCGGTTTCCTGAACGTGCGAGAATTTTGCCGTCGTGGACGACCAGAGAGCCGATGGGGACTTCGCCTGCGGCGGCCGCGGCGCGAGCTTCCTCGATGGCGAGTTGCATGAAAGAAACGTCGGGGTCCATGTTTAGGGTGAGGATAGCATGCGGGGGGTAAGGAAGTGATTGCGGGCTTGGTGCCGTTTGCCGCCGTCAAAATAGCGCTTTCCCATTCTTAAGGCCCCGTCGTCCGGCGCTTCTCTCAGATCCAACCGAACCCGATGCGTGCGATTCAATTGCGAGGCGTTGCGCTATGCTTGACAATCTTTGAGGGGATAAACAAACTACGTGAATGCGAAATAGTTGGGTGCAAGCATCGCAAATCGATTTTCTTGGACCTCACGCGCGGATTTGCCGCGTGCAACACGACAAGCGCGAGATCTGCTGAAGAAACCTGAATGGAACTCCGAAAAGATCCCATCACTCAAAGTTGGATAATATTAGGCCAGCGCGAAGTCGGGGGCGAAACCCTCGCTGAGTGTCCGTTTGAACCAGAAAGAATTGAAAAATCGAAAGCCATATTGAGTTGGCCGCCGGAAGGGCCGTGGCAAGTGCGCGTTGTGCCACACCCTGAGCCGCTTTACCGAGTGGAAGGGGATCCAGGGCGCCTAGCCGAGGGCATGTACGACAAAATGGGTCCGCTGGGAGCGCACGAAGTCGTGGTGGAGACACCCCTCCATGACAAGCGATTTCCGCAACTCAGTGATGAAGAGATTGAGCGTGTTTTGTGGGTGTGGGCGGCGCGCATCGCCGACCTCAAAAAGGATTCCCGCTTCAAATATGTGAGCGTGTTCAAGAATCAGGGCGTGATGGCAGGAGAGGAGTGGCCACACGCGCACTCCGAGGTGACTGCCACGATTTTCGTGCCGCGGCGAATCAAGTACGAACTGCACGCCGCACATGATTGGTTTAAAGACAAAGAGCGATGCATCTTTTGCGATTTCGTGCGGCAAGAGGAGAAGCAGGGAAAACGGATCGTCGACGTGCAGGGAGACTACTACGCGCTGTGTCCCTACGCGTCCCGTGTGCCGTATGAAGTTTGGGTCATGCACCGGCGGCACAATCAGCTTTTCGAACAGCCACGCCCCGGCTCCAACCGCAAGCAATTGGCGGCCCTTCTCGGTCGTGTACTGCGCAGGTTGGAAAAGGTCGCGCCTGCTTATCATTTGGTGGTACACACCGCGCCGAACACCAAGAGCAAAAAGGGCGAATTGGCCGGGTATTGGAAAACTTTGGCGGACGACTACCACTGGCACATTGAAATCATGCCGATCGTGGAAAAGCGCAGCAAGTCCTACAGCATCAAAGAGGTTTACTTCAACGCAGAGTTGCCCGAGCAGGCGGCCGCGCATTTGCGCTCGTTAGATCCGGACTCGTAAGCCTCCGGTTTTCAGACGAAACAAAGCGGATGCATGTGTCACGCTTCTAATACGCCCGAACGAAAAGCCGGCGGCGATCGAAATAATTTACAGCGAGATTTCTCACAACGGGTCCCCGAAGGAGGTGGGGAAGATGGCGGCGGCTGAGCGCACGTAGCCGAGTGATTCCACTTCGATTATTATAGTAAATAGTTAACAACGCAAAAGGCCGCGAGGGTGGTCGGAATTCGGCGGCGAAAGGGGGCAATCCGGGTGAGTGTAATATCGCTATCCATAGTGGATATAGCCGGACTGAAACCACAAAATATGGTGTAGCGATTCAGGAAACACGCTAGATTTGCTACCCCGCATACTTGTTTACAGCCGCTAAGTCCTGTACTATCTTCACGCTTCTGAGTCGCAGTTCCAACCCAGCACTCGATCGGCGGCTTCGAAAATCCAATTTTCGATGTCGAGGTGTCAGATGTGGAAAAAAGAAGACGGTAAGCCCCAAGCAGTGCCCGAGATTTCCACAGCACCTGCGGGCGCTATAAGCACGCCGAGTCCAACTCCATCCCCTATTCGTGAGACGCCGAAAGAAGTGTCTGTCTCTTCGAAGGCGGCGGCATGCATCAGTCAAGGAATTAGAATTAAGGGCGAAGTCACGGGAAGCGAAGATCTTTTCGTTGACGGCCAAGTGGACGGAAAGCTGAATCTAACCAATGGGAGCTTAACAATTGGTCCCAATGGCCGCGTAAAAGCGGACGTTTCAGCACGCGAAGTAATCGTACGCGGAACGGTCGAAGGAAAAGTTTCGGGCCGCGACAAAGTACAGCTTTGGAGCACCGGGCAAGTCATCGGCGAAGTGCAAACCGACCGGCTGGCTATTGAAGACGGCGCGATGCTGCGCGGCAAAGTCGAAGCTGGAAAACACCCAGGCAAGACCGGCGAAGCGCAGGCCGCGGCAGCAGGGGCCTCGTCTTCGGCAGGGAAGTCGTCTGGCCCAGTTTCGTTGAGCTCCGGAACGGCGGCGGATTGATCCATGAGCTTTCTGCATAAACTTGGGATTGGCATCGGAACGGGAACAAGTCGCGAAGTTTCGCGGCCGATTCCCCCAAATGGACGCGCACGCAATGTAGCTCCCGTCCCGGCCGTGGGTTCGCCTCGTGCTCCAGAAGCGCCGGGGTCCACACGCATTTCGAATGGATTGAAAGAGTTCTTGTGGAACCTTGACGGGCTTGGCCGCGGGACGCTGCTCGATCTGGGGCCGGCGTGGCAGACCACTCTAAGCTTTTTCATCGAGCGCGGTTTTCGCGTCTCCTCGGAAGACATTTTGCGAGAGTGGAAAGACTTTCTGAACGAGGAGGAAGTGCGGTTGCACCAGCCGGGCGTCGTTTCTGAAAATGTGGACATGACTCCGACCGGACGCGCCGTGCGATTCCTCGAATCGAATCTAAGTTATCCGCGCGCCTCCTTTGACGCGGTTCTTGTCTGGGATCTTCTGGATTATCTGGAGCCCGCGCTGGCGAAGCAGGCTATCGCGAATTTGACGGAGTTGCTGCGTCCAGGCGGAGTCGTATTCGCTTTGTTCCACAGCAAAAAACCGGAAGGTTTTCAGCGCTACCGCATCGCCGATTCCAACACACTTCAGATTATTTCAGCGACGGTATTGTGCCCCGCGCAGAAAATCTACCAGAACCGCGAAATACAAGACTTGTTTAGCCGATTCCGCACGATGAAATCCTTCGTGAGCAGGGATCAGATTCGCGAAACCCTCTTCATTAAGTAGACTTGGCCTATTTGGAATAAGGAATAGACTCGCCGGGGCATTGGTGTGTTTGCTCAATGTTCCGGTGGCGTGTCCGTCCACTAGATAATTCATGGCCAGGTTTCTGTGTTTAGCGAGGATCGGTGGGGAACGCACGAGTCGAGTACAAAAAGCGTCCGGGAGCCCGGAAGAAACTCTTGACGACGTACTTAAGCAATTGAACGTGATCGGCATAGGAAACATCGTAGGCCCGCAACGCAACCCAAGAGGCAATGCCGAAGCTTACGCCAAGATTGAGCACAAATATGACCGCAATTCCAAACAGGGTATGTAAGAACCAGCCGCGGTATAGCCAGTCTCTTCCGAGGCTCGCGGCTGCGAGCGCGAGCGTGCCAGTCGATAGGGTGACATGCCGAACGTCGAGAGGGACTCCAAAGAAGTGACCGACAAGCGGTATAAATCCGAGGAGATAGCCCAGGACGATGCTGGTGCTCCAACCAGAAATATTCCGTTCAAAAATATTTGCCGCGCGCTTCATCCGATCAACACCCACGTGCAACCCCCAAGGATGGTCAGCAATCGCTTCCGGCAAGCGGTTATATATTGCGAAATTTTCAACCCAACCGCCGGCTAGCGCTGATATCCAGAGAACGACCCCAGTCAAAGCCGCGAACAAAGCCGTTCCCGAGGCCAGCGGGTTCAGTGTCTCGTAGACATGCGCGGAACTGGACACCGGCAAATAAGGTCTGGAGAACCAATAGATCCAGAGGCGAGCGAAGAGAACGGCTCCGAGGCTGACTGTCAGCAAATTGCCAAGCGCGGCCGCAAGTTGGGTGCGAGAAATGCGGCTCATGAATTCTGTTAGTTTTTCCAGGCGTTCCTTGCCTTGCGTCATGCGCACAATCCTGGCGTAGGTCGCAGCAGTCATCGACGGCTGCTTGGTCGCGAGCGCCAGGCCTAGAGCTTGCAGGACGAGGAAGCTGATCGCGTAATTCGTCCCCGCCAAGAGTCCCTCGAAGAAGGGAGGCAGCCCCGCCACTATGATTTTCATCTTTATGGCTGCTGTTGCCACCGTGAGCAGACCACCGCCTAGAGCGGCCTTCCACATGCCCCAATATTCGCCCGGATTGTTGGCAATATAGTGCTCGCCGGTTTTGCCGGTCCGTTCGACAATTTTTCGAGCGAGCAGTCCGGCATTTTCGCGCACCACGGCCGAAAGACTTAAGTCTTCGAAACGGGCGCGCATCACATCGTCAAGGAGCCTTTTGACCTCGCGATAGATGTCTGCCTCGTCGGCCAAGAGCACGCTGGCGATGCAGTCCATTCTTTTGACAGCTCGTTCGATCGTGCTTATATCGAATTCAAGTGCCGTGCTGACCCCTCTGTCTTCCATCCGCTCATGCATGTACTCCAATTCCACTCGGCAACGGGCCGTCTCTGCTCGAAAACTGTGCAGCAGAGGCGCACCTTTCGAAGGAGATTCAACATGAGCAAGTTCATCAGCGAGCTGCTGCACTCGATAGAATGGGGATTCATCTATGCGATAAGGGTGGCATCGTTCTCGCACCTCTGGTGACAGGCCAACTCCCGCCACGTGCGCTCCCAATAGGCAAAGGGACTGTTGCAGGTCTAAGCGTTGTGTACGCCAAGCAGCAGGATCGTTAGCGGGAGTGAGGACTGCGACAAGGCGGGCGAAAAGTTCATCTCGTTCGTCGAGGAATCCTTGAATGTGGCGTCCATCCGAGTGAAGCCTGTAGACCAGTTTTGAAAGATTGGAATCCTCGATCGCTGAGGGCAGTATTCGCTCGACCAACCTTCGAACTGCCTCGGACCAGAGGCTTTCCCGCGGATGCAAGCCCGCCTCGGCAATCAGGCTCACCGTCTGAGCTTCCCCGAGCAATGCATGAAAAGTCTTCTGAAATCGAGCTCGCAGCCCAGCATCCTCTTCGAGCAGCGACAACGCATCCTCCAGGTTCCTGGTCCGTGCAGAAACTGAAGAGGATTTATTTGCAGACCTGACCCATTCGGCAATTCTGGAAAAATGTTGAAGGCGGGCAGCGAGCGTGTTTTGCTCGCAAAACTCTTCGAGAAGCCGCGGAAGATTTGCTCCGGAGGTTTCCAAGCGATGCCTTGTAGGAGATGGGTCTAGGCTCAAGGAGAGAGACTCGTTTGAATTCTTCGTTCTGACGTCGGGGCCCATGAGGAGTTTCAGCCACCCTGGCGACGTGCGACAGTTTACATCACTGCCATCAAGGGTGAAATCCGGATAAAGTCCAAAACTTGGAAGTGTTCCGAGGCAGAGTTTGAGGCTTATACAGGTCTCACCTCAGTTTTCTTGGATTGTACGCAGTGGAAACTCTTGCGGTACCAACCAGACGTCGGTGGGTTTGAAATTCCGTTACTTTGGGATTCTAAAGAACAGGTAGGCATTCTGCGTTTCGCGCCGCGGCTCCAGTGCTCTTCTTCACGCCCTCGAGCGAGCACAAGATTGCCTTCGCGCAATGAACGAATCCGCGCAGAATAGTAGACTCAGTGTAGGCCGTAACGGCGGAGAGTGGCCGCCGCATCGCCTTCTGCCGCATCGAACCAGCAAGCACCAGCGAAGTTGGACGTCAAGTGTGCCGAGGCATCTTCGGAGAAAGGTATGTTCTGAAATTGCGCGAGGACCCGGAATATTATCGCGACCTAGTCGAGAACAGCCTCGATTTGATGTGCACCCATGATTTGAATGGGGTCCTGTTTACCGTCAATCTGGCCGCTGCGCGCATTCTGGGTTATGAGCCTGGCGAACTTGTTAATCGGAACTTGTCAGAGTTCTTAAGCCCGGAGGTTCGCGGACAACTTGACGCGTATCTCGCTAATTTAAGAAACACAGGTGCCTCAAGCGGATTCATGAGGCTCAGGACCAAGAGCGGAGAAACGCGGATCTGGAAGTACACCAACACGGTGCGGACCGAGGGAGTAGAAGTTCCTATTGTCCGCGGGATCGCGCACGATTTCACCGACATTTTGCAAGCACAGAAGGCCTTGCGCGAAGGTGAGGAGCGGCTACGCGTCGCCGCCGAAGTCGGCAGGATGTACGCTTGGGAGTGGGACCCCGCCACGGACTCCGTGCAGCGATCCGCGGAATGCGCGGGGATTCTGGGTTTGACCGGCGCCGGCATGGAAGGTGTCGGGGAAGATTATTTCAGCTTAATCCATCCCGATGATCGAGCCAGGCTCTGGACTCTGGCCAATTCATTGACGCCCCAGGTGCCCACCTACCGAACAGAGTATCGCAGGTTTCGGCCCGACGGTGCTCTGCTGTGGCTCGAAGAAAGCGGTCGAGGAAAGTTTGACGAATTAGGAAAGATGGTCCGGTTGGTTGGGATGACCGCGGACATCACAGAGCGCAAGCAGGCGGAGGAGGAATTGCGTGCGAGCGAAGAACGCAGCCGGCAAATTGTTAGAAAGTCTCCGGTTGCGATGCTCGTTACGCGTGGATTGGAACAAAAGAACGAGTTCGCCAACGAAAAGTTCACGGCGCTGTTCGGTTACTCGATGGAGGAAGTTCCCAGCCTGGCCCAATGGTGGCCTCACGCCTATCCTGATGACGTTTACCGAGAGGCAGTCATTAAGGATTTGGAGGAACGAGTCGCAGAAGCCATCAAGCATCGCTGTGAGATTACTCCTGTGGAGACGAAGGTTCGCTGCAAGGACGGTTCGTACCGCCAGATCGAGTTTCATTTCGCGTCCTTGGGAGAGACCAATCTTGTCACCTTTGTGGACCTCACAGATCACAAACATGCGGCGGAGGCGTTGGCGACGCTTGGGGGACGGCTCATCGAAGCGCAAGAGATAGAACGCACCCGAATTGCAAGGGATCTTCACGATGATATCTGTCAACAGCTCGCGCTATTAGGGATCGGATTGGAGAATCTCAAAAACTCTGCTTTCGAATCCCGTTCAGCGGTTCGCCCGCAGGTAGATGAGTTACAAAACCGCCTCTCGGAAATCTTGAAAGATATCGGGGCAATATCCCACGAACTGCACTCCTCGAAGCTCGAGTTCCTCGGACTGGACGCGGCAGTGCGAAGTCTCTGCGAGGAATTCTCTGAACACTTCAGAGTGAAGATAGATTTTGTTGCGACGGACCTGCCTCGCCGTTTGCCAAAGGAAATATCCATTTGCCTGTTTCGCGTGGCTCAGGAGTCCTTGCGTAACGGTACAAAGCATAGCGGTTCTTCTCTATTCCAAGTGCGGCTGTTAGGAACACCCGACGCGGTTCATCTTTCCATTCGCGATGAGGGGGTCGGTTTTGATCCCGCGACTGCGATGAACTACCAGGGGCTTGGTCTGATCAGTATGCGAGAACGAATCGCTCTGGTTGGAGGCACTATCGCGATAAAGTCGAAACTCCAAGGCGGGACAGAGATTCGCTGTACGATTCCTTTAGCCGCCGATGTTAATCTGCGAGCATGACTTTTGGCGGGCGCGAGAATTGTAAGGAATGCCCCTCTTCGCTGAGCCCTTCTTTACAGAGGTCAGACCCATCATTCTGGCGATGCGAGTCTGGCAAGAAACACAACTCCACGTAACGAAGATCAGTGAATGTACATTGCACTCGCAAATAGGGGCAGCCGGTTAGCCATCCCAGTTGAATATGCTGCTGTCGAGCTATTGCTGCGGCGAGCTTGGACGATGATGGCGGTGATGGCGACTATGCCGGCGATGGTGCCGGTCGTGAGAAGATGCTGGGTTGGATGATTGCGATTGGCCGTTGCTGGCCGTCGAAGCATGAGCCGAACTCGCTTGCCGAGTGTTTTCATGTGCGGAGGTAAGGAGAACCGGCGCAGTGGCGAGTACAAAAAGAGTCAATATACGTTTCACGGTACATCTCCCAAGGATCAGAAATCCCCCGTGGGGATATTGAAACATAAGAAAGCTGGAAAGTCTCGATGGATTCTTTAGCGGAGCGTATCAATAACGAAGAGTTTTGCACCAAGGCAGGCGAGGGGATGCCAGGCACGCGGGAGGGGGCGCGCCTGGCATTAGCAGGGGCTAGGCAAGGAAACTAACCACCAAACCTAAGAGTTTCTAGCCACTGGATCGCTTCACGCTGATTGGCAATGATCTGAGCCTGCCATAGGAGAGCCACCGACATGAGACCCATCGTGATGATGCAAAACATCAAAACGACTCCCTTGGTGGATTCAGAGGCTGGGATGCGAAGCTTGCGAATAAGCCATGCCATAGTAGGGGTTCTCCTAGTACTCGCTCGCTGAAATTTCAGTGACCGGTGCTAAACCGAGAAGTTGAATGCTTGGACCAGTGCTTAATGCTCATCCTATTACGGGCAATCTGAGGGCCATGAAGTTGAATCTTGAGAAGATCGCTATCATTACGAAAACATGAGATTTGGGTGAGTTGCAAGAAATCGCTGATGCGAGAGAAAGGACAATCATGTGAACAAGTCGTCGCATTCCAGTCACTTTGTTTCCAAAATATTCTGCTGGATTGCCTAGCTGACTATCGTCTCGAAGCGAGACTCGCAAGAACTTGCTCCCAAGTGTCAGCGGCTCGTAGTGGTAGTTCTATTACTCGGCTAGTGTGCGCGGCGTCTTCAGTAATCGAATCATCGGGCTCGTCATCGCTCTTATTCGTCAGCAGAATCGCGCGATCGCAGGCCGCAAAGAGGGAACCTTCCTGGCCTGGAGTGGCGATAGCAATGCTGCGCGCGTGGGATCGCAGAGCACGGTCGTAGAGTTTGGAAAGCTCGCCAACACAGCGACGAACGCTGGTGCCGATGGCCAGGGACCACAGCACGCCTCGCTGGCGGAGCTGAATATTCCGGCTGCGCCCAACAGCCTCAAAGTTCTCGATGTCCTTCGGAGTGGCCCCTGCAAAGAAAAACAGTTCGTCGAAGTCACGCTGCCGTGCCAGCTCTGCTTCTCGCAGCGGCAAATCGGTGTTCTGGGCCAGCTCCCGTGGCGCGAGCGAGCGCAGAGACACGACGGATACCCCAGTCTCGGCGGCGAGGCTCTCCAAAGCCTCCGCGGCTGCAGGCTGCTGCTCCGCTACCGGCAGGCAAGTGAAGCGCCCTAGCCGCACAGTTGGAATGCCGCGCGGCTGCGCGGTGGTCGCTTGGGGCCGCAAGTGAAAATAGTCTTCGGGAAGGAAAACCCCGCTGCCATCTTCGGTGATAAAAGGGTGAGTGTGAGCCAGCTTGCGGCGAGGTTCATCCAATTGGAGGCGGGTGCGGCTTGTGAGCCAGACGGCAGGGATTCCGCGATGATCGAGGGCGGCGGTGAATTCGTCGAGTCCCGGAACGCTTTTCCCACGTGCCGGAATGAGGTCGTCAATCGCGATGTACAGGATGAAAGAAGTGTGATGCAAACGGTTCTCCGCTATGCGAGCTTCCATCTTAGCGGAGTTTCAGGGAAAACCGGGGAATGGCTCTAAAAAAAGGCTAGAAGGAAGGGCTCCGAGAGGGTCCGGTAAAAAAGAAAGCGGGCAGGAATTCCTGCCCGCTCTTGGCTGCCTCGACGGCCGAAATGGCCGAGGGTTGCTGTTCTTTTTTACTTTCCGGAGGTGGTGGAAGTGCTGGCGGTCTGCGAGTTCGCCTTAGGAATGCTGATGTAGCCGCTGATCTGATCCTTGCCAACCTTGTTGACGACCACTTCTTCAGGAATATGCGTCCCGGAGATGTAGAAGAAGATGGGCTCGTTCAGAGCGCGGTTCTTCTTTTCGAAGCGCTTGTCTTCGACGGTCATCGCGATATTGACCTGATTCTTCTTCTCGTTGACGCCTTTCAGTTCGACGGTGATGTTGCCGACCTTCTGGGGCTTGTTCTTGCCAGCAATCGTGAATTCGACATAATCGCGCTCGCCGAGGCGGCGGAGTTGGTCGATTTCATCGTGGTTGCGAGCGATCAGCGTGCCCATTTCGCTCTTGGCCATCTTCAGGTCTTCCTTGGTGGTGTTTAGATCGGTGCTGACAGCCGTTACCTTCGTGTCGACGTTTTTCACGTCATCGGTGCCGGCTTTGGTCGCCAGTTCGGTGTGGACGGACGTGTCAAGAGCGCTAAGCTTTTGCGTCGTCTCGTCGTTCTGCTTCGCTGCTGCTTCGGCCGCCAGACGCGCCTTCCGAAGTTGGCCCTGGGTAATCTTCAGCTTGTCGGTGACAACCTTCAAATCGCCCTGGAGATCGGAATTGGCCTTCTCGTCTTGCGCGATGCGATCCTTCATAGATGACATGTCTTGCTGCTCAGCTTGTTGGGCAGTCTTGACTTCTGTCGTGACAGCCTGCTGTGTCGCGTCAAGCTTTGCCGATGCGTTCCAACCAAATCCCAAGCCGGCGATCGCAACCAAGCCCAGCACGATGATCGCGGGCAATTGCCAAGATGAACCGTTTCTCGTTTCGATGATATGTTCTTCAGACATAAAAAGTGTTTTCTCCTCACCCTATTGTGGGCGAACGATTTTAATTTTTAATCGGCCCGTAACACAGAGATTGCAAGTCACGAGCCAAAGGAAGGACAGGGAACAAGGAGCGAAGATTTCTGTAAATCTATGAATAAGCGTGGGTTGCTGGAAGGGCTCTAAGACGACCACGGAGGGAGGGCAGTACTAGTCCTTGCAATCTTTACGCAAAGAATGACCATTCCGGCGTTTCTTACGCTTCTGGGCAATTTACTCCAGCTGGACGCCCAGAGCTTTTAGGTCGGAAGTAAGCTGGTCTGGGGACTGAAACTGGATGCCCCCCATTCCAAGACGCTGAGCCGCCTCGACATAGGCTGCAATGTCATCGATGTAGACGGCTTCCTGAGCTTGGACTTTAAGCGCACGCAGAGCCTCCCGGTAGATCAGGGGATTTGGTTTGCTCGCGCCGACGGAACAGGAATATATCCTTGTGGGGAAGAACTTGAAAAAATTGTAGTTAGCTTCGAGATGTTGGACGTGGAGCGGGTCTGTATTGGACAGTAGGGCGAGTCTGTAGATCTTGGAGATTTTCTGGAAGAAGCTATCCTCTTGAATAGGATTGGGATCGAGGACGCGATTCCAGATTTCCGTGAATTGCTCGAAGGTAAAATCACCGCCGAGTCGCCGGTTCAGATGAAGATACCAGTCCCTCGAGGCCATTCGGCCCTCCTGCCAGTCGGGCCAGCGGGGATCCTTTTCGATAGCCGTCCAGAGTTCCGAAGGAGAGAGTGATCCTCCCATGGAGAGGCCCTGCATGGCTCTCGCGACATCAATCCGGACTAGAACGCGGCCGATGTCGAAGATAATGGCGCGGAGTTTCGGGGCCGGCATAGGCTAGCTGGCCTTGCTTCCGGAGACGGTTGAGTTGGAAGCGTCGCGGGGAGTCTTTCTGGAACGCAGTATGCCGATAATGGGTGGCAAAATCGAAAGAAAGACGACAATCGCAATAACATAGTGGATGTACTGGCCGATATTGGGGATCAGGTGGCCGAGGGAATAGCCCCCAAGGACTGTGGCTGCAATCCAGAAGACACCGCCCAAACAATCAAAGAGCAAATAGCGCGAATAGGACATTTTTGCTGCGCCTGCGACGGGTGGGCAGAACGTCCTAACGATAGGTACGAAGCGCGCGAGAATCACGGCGCGGCCGCCGTATTTTTCGTAGAAATCGTGCGCACGCTGAAGGTGGCTCCGGCGGAAGAAGAGGGAATCTTCGCGGCGGTAAAGGGCGACGCCCGCGGAACGGCCAATCCAATAGCCAACCTGATCGCCCGCAATAGCACAAAACATGACGGGAAGCAGAAGCCATCTGAGTGGGATAACGCCTGCGGCCGAGAAGATGCCAGCAGTGATCAGCAGCGAGTCACCGGGAAGAAAAAAACCAACAAAAAAGCCCGTTTCAATAAAGACGATGGTGCAAACCAGAGGAGCGCCCCCGGAGCGAATTAGCTCTCGAAGTCCTTCGGGGCTATAGAGAGAGTGGAGAAAGTGGAGGATGGATTGGAGCAAGCGGAACGGTTCCTCGAAATGTTTATTTGAGAAGCGGGCACCGGCACGAGCGCGCGTGAACGCAGCGTCGTAAAAGCACCCAATCCAATACGGTAGCAGAAAACTCCCACGTCTTCTCCGCATTCATGCCAGAGAAGGAGTGAAGCGATAACGGCCGCGATTAAAGAAGCCAGGCGAATCATCGGGATTCCTCCGCGAGCCATAGATAACTTTGGGCTTCGGCCTCGAGCCGAGCCTGGAATTCCGCATGAGCGTCTTGAGGTGGATTGAGCAGCTTCTCGATGCGCGGAAGTGCGCGGCGAGCGGCCGCAGCACCGGCTTCGATGGCTTCGTCGGCCCGGTCGAAATCATCCCATGCGAGAGACTGCACGTCGGGGCGGAGAACCAAGTCTGCGTGGCGCTCCCATATCTCGAGCTGATGCTTCTGAGCGGCGCTGACGGCGCGGCAGACCACTTGGAAGATGTTAGATGGTGCGCCGCGATGACCGTCTTCGACGCCAACCGAAACGGCGATGACGTGCTGGGCGCCAAGATCGCGCGCGGCGCGCGTCGGAACCTGGGCGACCAAACCTCCATCGGCTAGGCAGCGTGTGCCAATTTTAACGGGCTCGAACAAGCCCGGGAAAGCGCAGCTCGCTCGGATGGCTTCGCAGAGATTTCCATGCGTGAAAACAACCGGTTCGCCATTTGCCAGGTCTGTTGCCACCACAGCCATGGGAATTCGAAGATCTTCGAAGCGCTTCGATTCGAACACTTGTTCGATGAGATCTCCCAGCCGATGATTGCTGGCGAGGCCCAGACGGGAAACGCGCCATCGGCCGATGTCGCGAAAGCGAATCTTGCGGCAAGTAGCAATGATGCGCGCCAAAGGGGCACCGCTGGCGAACGCCGCGCCAAGAATGCTGCCGACGCTTGTGCCAGCGATATAAGAAATTGGTATGTGATTCTGTTCGAGAACTTGCAGGACGCCCAGATGGGCGAATCCACGAGAAAACCCGCCACCTAAAGCCAAGCCCAACCCTGTTCTTTCGGACGGGGCCACTGGCCTACCGCCCAGTGCAGAATGGTCGGGACGCGTCATGCCAGAAGAATGCCATCCACATCCTTATTACCCAATGGGCCGCGCGTCCTGAAAAAACAGTACGTACGTACTTCTGTATCAAATCGGCACAAATTCTCGCGCGAGAAAAAAGGCAGTACCAACTTACTAGGCTAGTACCCTCGCTGTACCATTGTCGGAAAATGTGCGCTCAGCGATTCTGTTCCTGTCAGCAAGGCCTGAACATCTGCAGGAGGGGGAATGGAAAGCGCATACGCAGAATGGGTTGGGCAGCCTGTCGTGCTGCAAGTGGCCCTGGGAGACATTAAGGTGCCGCTACGGGGCACGCTGCTGAAAGATGGCAGTGAAACGGTCCGGATGAGGATTGGCGAAGGCTGGGATGTGGACATCTATAAAGCGATGATCCTGGCTGTTGAACAAGATGCTATGGCGTTGCTTCCCGCGTGAGGAGATGACGATGAATAGCCAAGTGCCAAAGTATGTGACGCAAGGACGAGCGGCTCTGCTGCTTGGAATTTCTGAAGATGAACTCTCGCGACTCTCGGGCGAGTCTGGATTGGGCCACCGGGAATGCGCGGGAGAACAAGAAGAGACATTTTTCACCTACGAAGAGCTACGGAAAATTTGCATGTTGACCGTGCACCAGGTGAACTAAGAATTTATCGAGTTTCCTCCGGCCCCCCTCAGCAGTAACCCCCACCCGGGTCGCTCCCCCCAGCGACCCGGGTTTTTCTTTTTGGCGTAGGCGCAGAGGGCGGGGCGAGCCCCGCCCCTACAGCGGGCTCCGCGGCGTGGGCAAAATCTCCCTGCCTCTTCGATGAAATCAGATTTCCTTTGACAGCCGGCGCTTGGGGAAAGAGACTTAGCGCCGCAAAGTTAGGCGTGTGCGGAAAGGGTGCGAATCAATGCGGCAGGGGACATTTGTGAGAATGCGAACACTTGCAATCGCGATTGTTTTTGTAGCCGTCGCGGTAAGTTATGCGGTCGGGGTGGGGCGCGCCGCTGACGACGAAAAATACGATGTGGTCATCGCGAATGGGCGGGTGATGGACCCGGAATCGGGGTTGGATGCGGTTCGTAACGTGGGAATTAGCGGCGGGAAGATTCGCGCGATCTCGTCCACTCCTCTGCAAGGCAAGACGACGATGGATGCCAAGGGGCTAGTCGTCGCGCCAGGGTTTATCGATTTGCACGAGCATGGGCAAGAGCCCAGGAATTATCAGTTCCAGGCGCATGACGGGGTCACCACTTCGCTGGAACTCGAAGCAGGAACCGCAGACGTAGCCGCCTGGTATGCACAGCGGGAAGGGAAGTCGCTGATCAATTATGGCGTGAGCGTTGGGCACATTCCTGTGCGCATGAAAGTTTTGCACGATACCTCGGGAGGCTTGCTGGCCACGGGCGAGGCCGCCCATCGCGAAGCAACCCCTGCGGAACTCGCCCAGATGAAAGCAGAAATGGAGCAGGGCTTCCGGCAAGGCGCTTTGGCCGAGGGAATGGGCGTGAACTACACGCCAGGTGCCACGCGCCTGGAGATCGTCGAAATGTTCCGAATCGCGGCAAAGTACGGCGCCTCCGTCCATGTGCATCTGAGATATGCGGGATTGAAAGAGCCCACGACGGGAGTTGCCGGACTCGAAGAAGTTCTCGCGGCTGCGGTCGCGACGGGCGCCCCTCTGCACGTCGTACACATTACGAGCATGGGATTGAAGTTCACGCCGGATCTGATTGCAATGGTGGAGGGCGCGCAGAAGCATGGACTGGATGTGACGACGGAATGCTACCCGTATACCGCGGGAAGCACGGCGCTGGAGTCCGCGATTTTCGATCCCGGATGGCAAGAAAATATGGGAATCACGTATAAGGACGTGCAGTGGGCGGCCACCGGTGAGCGATTGACTGCGGAGACTTTCGAGAAGTACCGAAAGCAGGGCGGAATCGTGGTAATCCACTCGATTCCAGAAGAAGCGGCGCGAATCGCCGTAGCGAATCCTATCGTGATGATTGCCAGCGACGGCATGCCCATCACGGGAGCAAAGGTACATCCGCGCGGGCAAGCGACATTTTCAAGAGTGCTTGGCCACTACGTGCGCGAAGAGAAGGCGCTCGACTTGATGTTGGCGCTGCGTAAAATGACGCTGATGTCGGCGCAACGCCTGGAAAAGAGGGCGCCCGTTTTCAAGGACAAAGGGCGGATTCGCGTCGGCGCAGATGCCGACATCACGGTCTTCGATCCCGACCGCATCATCGACAAAGCTACGTTCGACGACCCACTCCAGTATTCGGCAGGGATACAGTTCGTGCTCGTGAACGGAGTTGCCGTTTTGAAGGATGGCCAGTTGACGGAAGGCGTCTTTCCGGGACGCGCGGCGCGCGCGCCGATTTCTCAATGAATTTGGGCAGTGGACCTGTCTCCGATTACGCGACTCAACTAGCATTTGAACGAACTAACCAGTTGCACCGATATTGTTTGAGTTTCTAAGGTAATTCTCCAACAGGATGGAACTAGCTGAGATGAAATATTTTGCCCATGAATCCTCGGAAGGCACGCAAAGAACTTCCTTGAGCGGGGCGCAACGGAAAGCACTTGACCAGAGGTTCGAGAGATCCGCGAAGGCTTACCAGAAACAGTTAGCCAAGCTTGAGGGCCGCATTTCGCGGCAAGCGTGGAATTTCTTCGCTTTCGGATTTGGCGGTTGGGGACTCCATGACGGTCTCCTTCTGGCCTTTTCTGTGGGTGATGGGCTGGACAATCCGGCGGATGGGAGAGAGCGACTCGACGTAAACAAGCAGAAGGCGAAAGTCGGGATTCTGATCCTCAATCGCAAGCAAACTCTGTTGTATTCGTTCGTTTGTACTGATATTCGGACTGCGGCGTTCAATTATCCAGTTCAGGACCCTCGCTGGGGCTCACGCCGAGTCGAGCATTTACTGACGTACGAACTCACGGCGGTAAACAAACGCTACATGAGTTTGGAATTCTTGTTTTCGTCAAATGCAACGCTTCTCGTTGAATTCGGGCGGTTAAAATTCAGGCGTGAGCGCATAAGTCGAGGGTGATTCCATATTTGCCGAACTATGATGAATCTACTGGGACGGTTAGCGCCGTAATCGGATACTGGCCGAACGCCGAATTTTGCCGCGAGTGGATGAGCGGCGCACCGCTATGTTAATATTTCTGAACGGCGCGCCCGTAGCTCAGTTGGATAGAGCGTCTGGCTACGAACCAGAAGGTCGGGAGTTCGAGTCCCCCCGGGCGCACCATTTCCTCCGTATCTGTTCTCCTCCAAGGCAAATCGAAGTACACTCCGCAAGCCCGATATCAATGGCAGGACAAGCACAACGAATATGAGCGAAACAGATCTTCGCACGACGCCGCACCGCCGCTGGAATCCCCTTCTTAGGGAATGGGTTCTTGTTTCGCCCCATCGCACACAGCGGCCCTGGTTGGGCAAGGTCGACAAGATCACGCCCGCAGCGACCGTCGAGTACGACCCGGAATGCTACTTGTGTCCGGGGAATGTACGCGCGGAAGGATTGCGGAATCCCGCGTACACCGAGACGCTTGTCTTTGAAAACGATTATCCCGCCATGCTTCCTAATGTCACTCCGCACGAGACGGACCAGGAAGGCTTGATCGTTGCCAGCGTGGAGAGAGGGATTTGCCGCGTGGTGTGTTTTTCTCCTCGCCACGACCTGACGATACCGCGCATGAATCAGGAAGAAGTGCAGCGAGTCGTGGAGTTGTGGACGCAGCAGCACCGCGAATTGGGCGATTTGCCGTGGGTAAAGCACGTGCAAATTTTCGAGAATCGCGGCGCGCTGATGGGCGCGAGCAATCCGCATCCGCACGGCCAGATTTGGGCGAACGGAGAAGTGCCAAATATCCCTGTGCGAGAGCAAGCAGTGATGCGCGCGTTTCTAGCGGGGAATCAGAAATGTTTGTTGTGCGAGTATTTGCGGCTGGAAATCGAAGACGGCGAGCGCATCGTTTGCGAGAACGAGGGATTTGTGGCTCTCGTGCCTTACTGGGCGGTCTGGCCGTTCGAAACGATGATTTTGAGCCGCCGCCACGCCGCGAGCCTCACAGACTTGGACCACAAGGAGCAAGGAAATCTCGCGGACATCCTCCGAAGATTGACCATTCGCTACGATAATTTATTCGAGACGGCTTTCCCTTATTCGATGGGCTTCCATCAAGCGCCGACCGACGGCGAGAATCATCCGGAGTTTCATTTTCACGCGCACTACTTCCCGCCGCTTCTGCGATCCGCAACAGTACAAAAATATATGGTGGGCTATGAACTGCTCGCTGGCCCGCAACGCGACATCACCGCGGAAGGCGCCGCCGCGAGGCTGAGAAACTTAGCGGAAACTCACTATCTGGATGGCCAATGAGTTGGCTAGATGCGCGGTTCCGTCGAGATCGAAAATCAAGTAAAACTCATAAGGTTTGAAGGGGCTCCTGATGGATTTGCAGCTCAAAGATAAAGTTGTCCTGATTACGGGTGGTGCGAAAGGAATCGGAGAGGCCATCGCGCGAGGCTGCGCGCGCGAAGGCGCGATCCCTGTACTCGTAGACAAGGACGCCGAGGCGGGCAAGCGGCTCCAGAAGGACTTGGTAGTTGCAGGCGCTACTTGCAGCATGATTTCCACGGATGTCATGTCGGTCGAAAATTGCCGCGGCGCCGTCGAACAAACGCTTAAGGAATACAGCCGGCTGGATGTTCTCGTGAACAATGTGGGCGCAAACGATAACGTTGGCCTCGAGAGCGGCAACCCCGAAAAGTTTGTGAGTTCGCTCCGGCTCAATCTTTTTCATTATTACAACATGGCGCATTTCGCTTTGCCCGCGCTGAAGAAATCGCACGGCTGCATCTTGAACATCGCGTCGAAGGTTGCGATCACGGGGCAAGGCGGTACTTCCGGATATGCTTCCGCAAAAGGAGCGATTCTTTCGCTTACACGAGACTGGGCGGCGGAATTGCTTCCCGCTGGCATTCGCGTGAACGCTCTGGTCCCCGCCGAAGTGAGCACGCCGCTCTACAAGCAGTGGGTCAGCACATTTCCGGATCCCGAAGCGAAGCTCGCGCACATTGTTTCTAAGATTCCGTTGGGTAAACGCATGACGCAGCCCGCAGAAATCGCCGCGATGGTGCTCTTTTTGATCTCTTCGCAAGCGTCGCATATCACGGGAGAGCACGTTTTCGTCGATGGCGGCTATACGCATCTGGATCGCGCGCTGACTTAATTTAGTTCGAGCGAATCAAAACGTGTCACAGGCTGCAGCCAGGAACTCTGCGGCCGTCATAGTCACTACAAGGTCGAGGCAAAATGCACAAGCGCTACTGTCTAACACTGGATCTGAAAGACGAGCCGGAGCTTATCTCCGAGTACAAGCATTACCACGAGAAAATCTGGCCGGAGATCACGCACAGCATCAAAAGCGCCGGCATTGAAGACATGGAAATCTACTTGCTCGGCACGCGCATGTTCATGGTGATGGAAGTTAACAAGCAATTTTCCTTCGAGGCGAAAGCGAAAGCAGACGCCGAAAATTCGAAGGTTCGCGAGTGGGAAGAGTTGATGTGGAAATTTCAGGAGCCGCTTGCGAATGCCAAGCCCGGCGAAAAGTGGCTGTTGATGGAAAGATATTTTCAAGCTTGAAAAATAGGTTTTAGTAGCCGAATATGCGTCGGCTTGTTCGTCGACGCTGCCCGCTGCCGCTGCGTTGTCTTGATGCGTAGTTCTGGAAATGGAAACAACTCTCTTTGGAGGCTAATGCCATGGGACCAAATCGTATCCCGCGTCGCGATTGGTTGTTGGGCACGAGTGCTTCGCTCGTCACGCTTGCCACAGCTTCTGCGAGTAGCGCGGCCGCGCTTGCGCAGCCCGGGGCGCCGACTCCACCCCCGCAGCCACAAACCACTTCCGAAGCGCAGGACGCCGATCGCATTCGCCGCATGAAATGGTGGCACGAAGCGCGCTTTGGCATGTTCGTTCACTGGGGCTTATATAGCGTCCTGGGCCGTCACGAATGGGTCATGGAAGAAGAAGGCATCCCCGTAAGTGAGTACGAACTCCTTGCGAAACGATTTCAGCCGCAGCCGAACGCCGCTCGTGCCTGGGCCAAGCTGGCGAAAACAGCCGGCCAGAAATACATGGTGATGACCTCGAAGCACCACGAAGGTTTCTGCAATTTCGATACGAAGCTCACCAACTACTCCGCGCCGAAGCAGGGCCCCGGCCGCGATCTCGCGCGGGAATATCTGGAAGCAGCGCGAGCCGAAGGCTTGCGCGTCGGTTTCTACTATTCGCTGATGGATTGGCACCATCCGGATGGCGCGCGCTGTGCTACTGATCCAGAAGCGCGCAAACGTTTCGTTGAATATACGCACGGCCTCATCCGCGAACTGATGACCAACTACGGCAAAATCGATGTGCTCTGGTACGACGTGGATTGGCCGTTGAACGCCGAGCAATGGGAGTCCGAGCGCATGAACAAAATGGTCTTCGAGCTGCAGCCGGACATCATCGTGGACAATCGCAATGGTTTGCCGGGCGATTTCTCAACGCCCGAACAGGAAATCGTAGCGGAGAAGGGAAGCCGCTCCTGGGAAAGTTGTATGACGCTGAATGATAGCTGGGGCTACCAACGCGCGGATGACAATTGGAAGAGTTCGAAAACAGTCATACGAAATCTCGTCGAGTGTTCTCGCGATGGTGGCAACTATCTTTTGAATATCGGGCCGAAGCCGGATGGCTCGATTCCCGAAGAGTCGGTTCGCGTACTCACGGACGTTGGGCAGTGGATGTCGCGCAACGGTGCTTCCATTCACACTATCGATCGTTGTCAGGTGCACGCTTCCGAGTTTGCGGGCTTCACGCGGCAGGGGAATACGCTCTACATGCACGTCTATTTCTGGCCGGGCGAAACCGTCGCTCTGGCAGGTTTAATGACGAAAGTAAAATCCGCGCGCCTTTTTGCTTCCGGTACCGAGGTCAAGTTCGAACAGGATCGCTTCCGCGTACGCTTCACGGGCTTGCCGGCAGACGCGCCGGATCATCCGCTCACTACTCTCGCGATTGAATGCGAATCCGAGCCTATCCAAGACACCCGATTTGTTCGCATCCAAAGGCCGCGCAACGGCGTCGGCATTTAATTTCATTGCTCTTAATTCTCGGCGGGGGGCGCAGCATGCTGCGCCACTACAAAGGCAGGCTTTCTGCGTACGAGCTACCGCGTAATTTCAGCTACACCATGCCATGCCCCGGCGCGTGCGCCGAATACTTCCCACCAACTCTTCCAATATCTTTTCCCGCCCAAACATCTAGCATCTTCAAGACAGCTCTCGCTTGAACCACAACATTGCAAAATCCACTTCAATGTCTTACGGCCAGTCGAACCGGTTGAATATGCCGACAGCCTTCGAGCCACACTTCCGTCCCGCCTGGCAAGCCTCTATTGACGCCTGCTGCCTATAACTAGCTGGATGATGTAGGTATATCTACCGGATTGACGGTCCGTTGCCTCAGGCGTATTTCTACTCAGCCCCAAGCCCTTAAGGAGGCTACCCCTATGGAACGCTTCTTAGTCTGTAACAACCCAAACTGTCACTTTGTTCTCGATCGTCGCGTAAACGGTAAATCGCTGGACGGCGCACAGCTCATCCTGAAGAAATGCCCGGCGTGCGGCGGCGATTGGTCGGCAACCTGCCCTTCCTGCGGGCAGTCCCTAGCTGTGAAGTTGGTGGCAGGACTGCCGCAGTCTGTTTGCTGCAATCGCAAGCAGATCGCGAATGCCAGGGCCGCTTAGTTTCCAGGGCCCGACAGCGTAGCCACGCCCGAACTTAGGAAGACGCTGGGCGAGCCAGGCGATTCAGGGGTAAATCGTGATGCCAGGGGAAGAAATACTGGCTCCTCGTTGGATACTGAGCAGTGAGGCGGAACCGCGAACCTACCTCGGACTGCTTGGGCCCGCACCCCTTCTTTCTGGAGAGCACAGGCCGATCAGGAAGGCGATCAATCAAGTATCGCAGCCAAAAACATGAAAACGGGAAACGCATTCACTCCGCGTCTCCCGCTTTCCGGCTTGGGGCAAACACTATTCGACGGGCGACCAGTTCTCGTCCGGGTTGTATTCCTGAATGGAGGCCGCGAGCTTGAGGGTGTCGGGGCCCAGGTCCTGTTCATAGACGATGCCTTCGCGGCTGATCATGAACGTCATGATTCCAGTCTCACCGTACTTGACGGGCGTGGCGAGTATGGCGAATCCGCCAGTCATTTTTCCGTCTATGACATAGTTCTTTGTTCCGCCCCGGGCGTCGTCGCCTTGGGCGCTAAGCACCCGTAGCGTGTACCCATCGATGACCAGCGGGTCGCCTGTAGGTGCCGAAGCAAGCGAAGACTTCGGGAATTTGCTGAGGTGGCCCAGAGGGCTAGAAGCCTGCAGTTCGGGCGCTGGCCAATACAGTCCGTCTTGCTTTCCAGGAGTGCTGATGACTCGTTGCGTATATTCACCTGCGGCTCCTGTGTTGAAATAGATCTCCTCTGCGTTGGCGAGCGCGAAGCAGGCATCGATGGCCAACAGTTCATTTCTGCCGATGTCGCGAGCCCTCACTTCTTGGGCTCCGGCCACCGCGTCGAAGTACCACTCGCCAGAAGAGTTCTTCGCCAGGGGCACGGGAAACGCAAAGTTGTCGGCACCGATGTAAAGAACGCGGCTGCCATCCGTCATCTCGACCCAACGGTTCATCTGCTGATATTTGGAGGCGAAGTTGTCCATTGCTACTTTGTCGGTTTCCGCGTCTCCATCAGTCAGCAGGGCTTTTGCCTCGACACCCAAGATCTGTGACAGCGCGGTTTGATCGCCAGTCTTTGTAGCGTTGGCCAGTGTACTGCCAGCCTCCGCCGGTGTTCTAAAAGTCTCCGGAGCGAGAGTTTCGTTGGCCGCAGTCGCGTTACTCGATGCAACGATTCGAACGACTGCTCCGGCGACTACGAGAACCATTAATCCGACTACAACAACTTGCTTCCACTTCCCCGCATTTTTCGTATTCGATGTCATTTTAAATCTCCTTTGACAGTTCTGATCTGCCTTTCTTTTTGTATTCGTTCTTTCGATTTAGGTTTTCTGAGCCTTTAGCGACGGCGTCCACCGCCGCCGGATGGGCGGTGCTGAACCGGCGCGTGTTGCCTGACCGTGTGCTGCTGCTGCGGGCGTGGCCGGGCCATGCTTGCGTGGCCTCGATTGCTGGCGGCGCGGTTTGCTGCACCGTCACCGCTCATGTGCGAGCGGTTCTGATTGCCGCCGTCGGAGCGATTGCGGTTGTTGTTGTCATTGTTTTGCTCGCGGCCGGGATTATTAGCGGTGGCATGTTGCACTCCTCCATTGCCGCCAATCATTCCGTGGTCGCCGTTGTGGCCACCGTTGGGTGTCGCACCTGCGTTTGGATTCTGGACTCCACCACTACCGCCAATCATTCCGTGATCGCCATTGTGGCCGCCATTTGGCTGATCGTGGGTGGGCACGTAGGCGTGCCCCCCGTTGTCAGCCGCAGGCTTTTGTACGCCACCGTTGCCGCCGATTAGTCCGTGGTCACCGTTATGACCACCATTCGGCTGGTCGTTTGGATTGGTGCCGGGAACGTCGTGGTGAAAGCTGCCGTTAGGGCCGTAGTAGCCATTCGGGTGATACGCGCCGTTCGGACCATAGTGGGTGTCTGTGCCCGGGCGATAGCCGCCGGGATTGCCCGGTCCCCAAGGATGGTAGTTATTGTAATTCGTGGTATTCCAGGTCCGGTTGTTGATGTAGGTGTTGTTATTGTAGATGATGGTTCCACCGCCACCGCCGCCACCACAGCAGCCGCCCCAGTTGACATTCCAGGCGTGCCAGCCCCAACCGAAGCCCGCGCCCCATCCGCCACCGCCAAACGCGGCTCCAATGGTGACGCCACCTCCGAAGTAGACACCAACCGCAGCGATGCGCATTGGCGGCGGCACGTACAGCGGCACCACTACAGGCGCTCCGTAAACCACGGCGGGGTTGTACTGCGGAACATAGACCACCTGGGGGTTCGCGGGCTGAATCACTATCGTGGAAGGACTCTGCTGCTGTACGGTGACCTGCGAAGAGGACTGCAGAGTTCCCGCGGCCATTGCTTTCGCGCGCATCGTTTGCACTGCGGCCATCACATCCGCTTGTTGGTTCGCGAATGCTTGGCCAAGGCTCGACGTCCACGAAAGGTTATGCGCCAGGTTATCCATCACCGATGGGAACTGCGTCAGAGCCTTAACGCTCGGGTCCCACGATTGTTGGTCGACGGCCTGCGCGAGCGCTGTGCCAGTCAGACTTTTGTTCTGCGCGAGCCAGTCGTCCGCAAACGCCACCTGATCGGGGTTCTCGCAAGCCGCGAGCACTTGCGCCACTAGCGCATCGGGATACAACGCGATGGGTGCAACCAGCGCGTTGAGCTGATCCGACGATAGCGGCGCTGGCGCTGGCGAGGAATTGTCTTGCGTGCCGGGCGCTGACGCGCTCTGAGCGTCTGGCTGCTGTGCAGATGTGGCAGCGGGTGCCGGCGATTGCTGGGCCAATGTGGTGTTGCAAAATATCAGCGACATAAGAGCAAAACCAGCCAAGCTCAGCGTCGCGTTCATTCTCTTCATGACATTCTCCTATTTGATTGCGACCTGTTTGCTGCTTGCGTCGCGTGCAAGGAAAATACAGCCAATCATGCAGAGAGAGAATAGAGGTTGCTACACATTGAGCCGTGTGGTGCCACACGGGTGGAGGAAATTGTTCGTGATTTCAGCGAGTTCGGACAGAAAGGATTTCTTGTGAAACGAGCCTTCGACGGGTGGATTTCGGATTTTGCTTACTACCAGGCGTCTTTGTTCTGCAGCGCAAAGCGGAGAAGGGCGTTTGCGCCTTCGCCTTCAATTTCAAATTTGCGGCAGATGTTCGTGCGGTGATTTTCGACGGTGCGGTAATGGATGGAAAGCTCCGCGCCGATGTCCTTGCTGGATTTGCCCTGCGCGATGAGATGCATGACTCGGCGCTCCGTGGGCGTGAGGCGGCTCGTGAGCTCTTCGCCCGCTTTTTTCGGCGGCGCTTCTTTTTTCTGCAGCATCTGCGCCGTGATCGCCGAACTCAGGAATGGGCGGCCAGCGGCGACGGCGCGTACTCCGGCGACGATTTCTTGCGATGCGCTATCCTTCAGGATGTAGCCTTTGCCTCCGATTTCTATCGCAGCGCGAAATAAATCCTCGTCCGAATGAAACGTGAGAAAAATAATCTCTGTTTTTAGCTTTTGCTTTGCGAGTTCTCGGCCGACCGCGAGACCATCCATCTTGGGCATATCGATGTCGAGGACAGCGACGTCCGGTTTGAGCTTCTTGATCATAGCGAGTGCCGTTTCACCGTCTGCAGCCTCGCCAATAACGATAAGGCCGGGATCCTCTTCGATGCTGGAACGCAGCCCTTTTCTGACGATGGGATGGTCGTCGGCGATCAGAACCCGAATTTCGTCATCCACCGTGCTTTCCTTCCAACGCGATCTCGACCGTAAGCATGGTGCCACGGTCTGTCTCGGAACGTACTCTAAATTCGCCTCCGAGAAGGCTGGCGCGCTCCGCCATGCCGGTCAGGCCAAAGCCTCCGTAATTTGGGGATGAGCTCTTGGCTGGAGGGGCCATACCCCGCCCGTTGTCGCTTATCGTAAGCACGATGTTCTCCGTGTTGCGCTTGACGGTTACCTCGGCTTCGGTCGCCTTCGAGTGCTTCATGATGTTGTTCAGCGATTCCTGCACAATCCGATAAAAGTTGATGCGGAGATCCTCTGGGAAGGCATCATCTATATTGTCGAGTTTCGTTCCGATCTGAACGCCGGAGCCAGTCGAGACTTTACGGGCCATCGCTTCAATCGCTTTGGTCAGACCAAGCCGATCGAGCTGAAACGGCCGTAGATTGTAAGAAATTTCGCGCGTTTCGCTGATGGCAAAGCCTGCTTCTTCGCTGATTTCTTGAAATGCCTGGGTTTCGTTTTCTGCAGTTGCGGCTCCGTTCTTTGGCTTCATGGCGAACAGCGCGAGATTTTTGATGACGACCAGTCGTTGGCCGAGGCTATCGTGCAATTCCGCCGCGATTCTTTTGCGTTCGTTTTCCTGCGAGGCGATGAGTTGCCTGGAAAAGACTTGTTCGGCGGCGTGAGCGCGTTCGAGTTGCAGTATTCGGACTCGCCAAGCCGCGAAGATGATTGCAGCTACGGCGAACAGAAGCAACGTTTGGAACCACCAGGTCTGATAAAACGGGGCTTCGACGGTAAAGCTCAGCGACTTTCCTTCCTGGTTCCATACCCCGTCGCTGTTCCCGGCAATCACACGAAAAATATAAGTGCCCGGCGCAACGTGCGAATAGTAAGCAGTGCGTCGTGCGCCTGCGTCGGTCCACTCTGAATCGAGTCCTTCCAAGCGGTACTTGAAGTGGATTTGCTCCGACTTGATGAAACTGAGGGCCGTGTAATGAACTTCGAGGTTGTGTTTGCCGGGCCTAACCTTTATTGGCTGGTCGATGGGAACAGAAACCTCATCGATTGTAAACCCTTCGAGCACAATTGGCGGCGGCTGCGGATTTATTGATACCGCTTCCGGATCCACGACCGCGACTCCATCTTGCGTTGGAAACCAGAGCTTTCCGTCTTTAGCTCTGATTCCGGCGGGACAAAAGCCTCCGTTGCATTCGACGTTGAGCATTCCATCGATCTTTCCGTACGGCACGGAAGTAATGGAACTTAGCTTACCCTCGGCGAATTGGTTCAGTTCGCGTTTGCTGACGCGGTAGATTCCGCGGTTGCAGCCCATCCAGAAATTGCCGTGCGCGTCTTCGAGAATCTGGAAGACGCCATCGTTGAACATTCCCTCGTGAATGGTATAACGGACAATTTTTCCGTCCTGCAATCTGCCCAAGCCACCATCGTAGGTACCGATCCAAACAACGCCATCGCCATCGATGTAGAGCGCGCGAACATTATTACTCGGCAGGCCATTGCTCTCGGTCCAGCGAGTAAATTGCCCATTCTGCACTCGCGTCAATCCGCCGTAGCCGCCAATCCAGAGCTCACCCGAAGGCCCTTCGGCCAGCGTGCGTACATCGTCAGTCGCGAGACCATCTTTCGTAGTGATTTTTTTCGTTGCGCCGTCTTTCAGGGATACAAGACCTGTCGAGGTGCCAAACCAGATCGTTCCCTGCCGATCCTGGAACATCGCCTGCACGACGGTTCCCGGCGGAAAAGTGGGTTGGACCGGCCGGTCGAGTTTTCCATCGCGAAATATTCCCACCCCGGCCTGGCTTGCTACCCAAAGGGCACCTTGCCGATCCTCGAGAAAGGAAGTCGCGAGTTTGCCGGCAAGACTGTCGGAAAAGACGTAGTTCGTGAACTTTCCATTTGAGAAACGGCTCACGCCGCTGTGCCACGCGCCGACCCACACCGCGCCAGAGTGGTCCTGATAGATCGGGTAAGCGGTGCGGTCGATCAAACCTTGTTCCTTGGAATAAGCCTGAATGGATTGCGGCTGGAATCTCAGCATGCCCTGGCCCTCGGATCCCAGCCAGAGATTTTGTTCGCGGTCTTCGTAGACGGACGTGAATGGGACGGAGTTGGTTTGTCCGGAGGAAAGATACTCCATCGATCGCGTAAGGCGCGGTCCGATGCGAATCGTCCAAGTGTGTCCGTGAGGATCGGAGTAGCTTGTGGAAGCTTCCGCGTTCAAAGGGCCGGACGCCTTTCCATCCGCGGTGATGCTGGCGCGTTTACCATCGACAGTTTCGATCCAGATCGTCCCAGCTTGGTCGCTTGCGGCCGCCCAGATCGATTTGCTGGGCAGCCACGCCGGCAGCGCGTAGGTGACGGACTTTCCTTTGATGAAGCAATGCATGGTGGATTGCTCGGCAGCCCAGAAACCGGCGTTATCCCAAAGGAGCGGTTCGTACCTGGAAGAAGACAGGTTTTGCAGGTTTGCAAAGCGATGGGCGGCATCGTTCCATTCGGCGATGGCTCCTTGCGTCAGGATCCACACGTGCCCCGCGTCATCACCGGTGATGCCGCGGATGATGTTGCCTTGGATCCCTTCGGTTGCGCCATAGGTTTCGAAGGAACCGTGGCGATAGCGCGTGATACCGCTGGCTTCCGTAGTGAGCCACAGCTCGCCGTCGGGAGTGCCAAGCATCGAACCGAACCGGTTCGTCGTCAGCCCCGGCACCGTGCTTTTGTTAAACACGGTGAAGTGGACGCCGTCAAACCGAGCGAGCCCATCCAAGGTTGCAATCCAGAGATAGCCGTCGGGAGCTTGATACATGCCGCGGACGACGTTTTGAGGCAAACCACTGTCGGCGGTAAAGGTGTCGAGGCGATATTGCGCCCGAACGGGAATTGCGATCGCAAAGACCACGAATAAAAGGACAAGGAAGTTGCGCAGTTGCTGCTTGCGTTGTGGACCGCCAGCGCGAGATTGGTTATTTGCCGACTGTGGGCGGCAGACCGCCATGGACGTCCCTTCTTCTTGGTTGCGCCAGAACTTTTCTTGATTCACGGGCAGAATATCACGTTGTGGATGATTGAAAAGAAAAGACTTGCTGCTCGCCCAGCAAGCCCGTGTGGTACCACATGGGTGGTGTGTAGCAGCCTCTATAGGTTTGTCGAACCGGGTGACGTATGTTCGATTTGCTTGTCGCTGACGTGCTTGTTGTTGCAGCGTGTGTTGAATGATGCTGGTGCAATGCCGTGCCCGGTGTCTGCTGTGCTCGGTCTGGTCAGACCACAGATTGCAGTGCCGCAAACCTGGTGTCTAAGGTTCTGCGGGGAAAAGTTGGTTTCGAAAACAATATGACGGTATTGATTGTGGATGACAACCCAAGCGTACGGCGGCTCTTGCGGAGAGCAATTTTAGGTGACGCAAACTCAATTTGGGAGTGCAGCGACGGGGCCGATGCAGAGCGCGCCTATGCTGAACACAAGCCAGAAATTGTGCTGATGGATGTGCGGATGCCGCTTATGGACGGATTAGCAGCTACACGGACTTTACGCCGCGCCGATTCTAAGGCGAAGATTGTAATCGTCACCGATTACGATGACGACGGCATTCGTAGCGCCGCGACGGAAGCCGGAGCCAGTGGCTATATCCTTAAAGAAAATCTAACGGAACTCGTACAACTTCTACGATCGATTGCGGACAGTAGCAACTAACATCAGTCTGTTGCGATGAAACTAGCCGGTCCGCTTGCCGCTCGCTCGCCGAGCCTTCAGCTTGCTCTTGCCCTTGGGCCCCGTGAGATTGAGCTCCACTGCAGCGCGGATGAGGTCCTTCAACGCCGTCTCATCGAGTTTCTCGCCTTCGTGGATGTCTATGGCGCGCCTGACATTCGCGTCGAGGCTGGAATTGAATAAACGTGAAGGGTCTTTCAACGAAGCTCCCTTGGCAAATGTCATCTTGACGACTTTTTTATAGGTCTCACCCGTGCAGACGATGCCGCCGTGGGAGAAGACGGGAGTCCCCATAAATTTCCACTCTTCGACGATCTCGGGGTCAACCTCGTGAATGATTCCGCGCACTTTAGCGAGCATCTTCCCGCGCCAGTCCCCAAGTTTCTTGATCCTGTCGTCGATGAATGCGGAGGCAGATTCCGCCGGGATGGGCTTTTTCATGTTCAACTCCAAATCTCGTACCTAATCTAGCGGGAAATCGAACCTTTGGTGGCTTCTTTCATGATTAGTTTTTCCGCCGTGGATCAGCCGCCGCCCACGTTTGAGGCATGATTGTTCTCGCTAGAACCTTAGCGAGCCTCGGAACCCCCGAGCGGCATAGTAAGATTCCGCACCGTTGTGATACACAAAAACCGTGTTGAAGCGGCGATCGCAAAAGATGGCGCCGCCGAGTTTTCTGATATCAGGCGGCGTTTTCACCCAGCTCGACGTTTTCGTGTCGAATTGTCCAAGTTTCTGCAACTCTCGATATTCTTCTTCGGTTAAAAGCTCAATACCCATGTCCGCCGCCGCATCAACCGCGTTATCTTTGGGCTTATTTTCTTTCCTGGATTGCAGCGCTTCGCGGTCGTAGCAAAAACTTCTGCGGTCCTTCGGGCTTTCCGCTGAACAATCATAAAAAATGTACTCGCCCGTCTTTTTGTTGTGATCAACAACGTCAGGTTCACCGCCAGTTTGTTCCATTTCACTCAGTGACCACAGTTTTTCAGCATTCGCATCCAGCCTGGCTTGTACCTTGGCCCATTCCAGACCTTGATGGCGGTTCTTATTTTTCTCAAAACGTGTCTTTAATACTCTAAGCAATTGTTCGCGCTGTTCTCGTGTCAACTGTTTCGTGCTGCTCTTAGATGTTTTTTGCATAGTGTTTTAATTCCTTCGATTTATGATTTTTGAACCACCGAGTCGGGAGATGAGAATACCGCTAGTGAGCGTGCGTCATCTGGTACCAGACTGGAACATAGCCGGCGAGAGCCAGAGCTGCCAGAATCGCCATCCCTGTAACTATGCGGAGAGTGCTGGTCGAGCGCCCCGCGATAGGTAGGGCTGCCAACCGGCCAAACGCGATGAAGGCAGAGACTCCTCCCAGAACCAGATTGACGGGCAAGAAAAAGTGGGACTCGCCGCGCACGATGTGAAATATAGCGGCTAGGATCATGACCAGCGTCAGGCCGATCGCGGCGTACGGCGTGAGCTTCGGCTTGACTCCGGTCATCGCCGGCAGGATCAGGCCGATGCCTCCCAAAAACTCACAGACTCCGATGAAGACAAACAGGCCTTGAGGCACGGCAGAAAACCAAGCCACCTGATGGAGCATGTGGTTCCACACCGCCGGGTCGTAAGCGAGGACTTTGCCGAAGCCGGTGAAGCTGAAGAAGACTCCCCACAGTATTTGCAAAGTCCACAGCAAGACATTGAAGGTTTTGATTGCGAGCGATGGGTGTTGATTCAAGTGATTCATTGTATTCATCTCCTTATTTAAGTGATTCCCGCGTGGGAGCAGAAACATCAGCTCTGCTGGGCAGGTTAAATTTGGCAACGCCCCGAAGGGCGCGCCGAGGTTCATGACTTTTGAGCCGTTTGAGGCGGCCAATTGGGCGATTCAATACCGAACTGCTTGGCGTACTCCGCGTTCAACTGCTGCCAGCCGCCGAACTTAATGGCCTCGGGGCCAACCATGCGTCCAATCGGAGTTCCGCTGAGGAGGCGATCCAGAACATCAAAACAAATGTGCCATCCGGCAGCACCCATTGCGATGAAGCGGTGACCGATGTTGGTCCACAGCGTCAGGCGTGTCCCGCTACCAAGAGGCTCGAGTTGCCATCGCATATCGAAGCCACCCCACTTGTACTCGAGGACCTCGGGAGCGTCGGCTCGGGTCACGGTTGTTTCGGTAACGTGCGGCGCGGGCGCACCCACCGTCGTGAGCTTCGCAGTGGCGCCAACCGTACCGAGGTTCCCATCGGCGTCGAACGGAGCCCATTCGCGCAGATGCGCTGGGTCGGTGAGCGCCTGCCAGACTTTCTCCGGCGAGTGGCGCAGTTCTCTCACCAGAACGAGCGTCCACTTCTCTCCGTCCTTGCGAATCTGCGCCCCGTAGGCCGGACCCGGTATGTACCGTGCGCCCTCGCTCATCTTTCTTCTCCTCGTCGTACTGCGCCGCTCCATCCGCAACGACCACGCTGCTGATCGGACGCCCTACCACTTTGCCAGTTGCGTCAGCTGAACAAGATTGCCGCATGTGTCCTTCAGTATCGCGATGGTCGAACCGGTCACGTCGGTAGGCGGCATGGTGAACTCAGCCCCGCGGCCCTTGATTTTCTCGTAGTCGCCTTTGATGTCGTCGGTGAAGAACATGATCGCGGGCTGGTTCTGCTGAAAGATCGCCTGCTGATAGGTTTTGGCGGCGGGGTTGTTGTTCAGCGCCAGCTGCAGCTCAACGCCGTTCGGATCCTCGGCCGAAGCCACCGTCAGCCAGCGGTAGGGACATTGGCTGAAGTCGTTTTTCTTGGCGAAGCCCAGTGTCTCCGTATAGAAGCGCAAGGCTTTGTCCTGGTCGTCTACGTATAGGGTGGTCACTTTGATTTTCACTTCATTTCTCCTTTGTTATTTCCGCGGGTTGCGCCGCGGCGATTTCTCTTTGCCTTCTTTTTCGCCGGTGTTGCCTTCGTTGGTGTTACAGGATCCATACGGTCGAGGTGGCGCTCGAGGGCATCCACGTGAGCGGACCAGAACCGGCGGAACTGCGCCAGCCAGGCATCCACCTCCTGAAATGGTCCAGGTTTGAGCTGGTAGAGACGGCGTTGTGCGTCCACGGTGGACTCCACGAAACCGGCCTCGCGCAACACCCGCAGGTGCTTTGACACTGTCGGCTGCGTCATACCAAGCTGACGTTCGATCTCTCCAACGGATTGTTTGGATGAGACCAGCAGACTCAATATTGCGCGGCGGTTCGGTTCGGCGATGATTTCAAAAGATTGCATTCTCTTGATATACTCCACGAAGCATATACGTGTCAAGGCATATGTACAAAGCCGCGGGAGACGGTTTCAGTCGGTACGTACGATGCACCATGCGTTCTTATTGGACGGAGGAATGGCCCTACTTCACAATTCTCGGCCGCCTGACCGAGGCTATGCGAAGAATCTAGCCGCTCCAGTCCATGGGAAGGTAAAAATTCGTTGGGTGCCTATGTTACGGTTTTGTACCTACGTTTTGGTTTGCAGTTTCTTGTTTGATGCGCTGGCGTCGGGTCGCTATCAAAACAAAAAGTGGTTTCGATGCGGCAGGGAATTGTTTAGGGCTGGAATGGAGAGGGGGGAACTCGGCGCCCTTTCTTATATGGGTGCCAGTTCAAAAACTACAACGGTACGCCCGTAGTAGTTATGTATGACAGTTTTGACTCGATGTTCACCGTGCTAGTCACCTTTTACCGGGAGGAGACCAAAGCCCGACGTGACGATGAAACCTGCCACGTAGTAATCGAGCGGAGTTATTTTTTTCTCGCTCATCCTGGCTCCTTTCTACCCGATTGGAAAATTCTATCAGAATCCAGTAGGAACTTAGCGTCTAGGTTTTTCGAGAATGGGCACAGTACAGGCACAATCGGGCTAGAAGCAATAAGAAAGGGTTGCTCTGGAGCGAGCAACCCTTCTTGTTTCAACGCCGAATTGGTTGCGGGGGTCAGATTTGAACTGACGACCTTCGGGTTATGAGTCGACGAGCAAACCCTAAGTCTTGATGATTCAATTGCCCTTACACGAGTCAGACCCCCGAAATCAACCAAAAATGACCGAGTTTTGGACGCCAGTTGGACGCTGGGACCGTTCTTCCAGGACGTGCGAATGTATTTCCAAAGGACGGGTGCGCCTGCCAAGCGGGCGTCCTGAGTTTGGACACCCTGTCTCGTGAGCAGAGGTTCTAGCTCGGTAATCGGACACAACGGTCTTGAAAATCTTGTAAAGATTGGCGTGCGGGTGGCTAACATCACTACGTTAAAGGCGCTTTCGGAGATAGTCAAAACCTAAGTAGCCGAGCAGACCGGAAATAGTGGCAATCACTAGATTTGTCACCGAGAAAATATCTTCAAAAGCGAAAGCCAAGGTCTTTCCTTGGCCGTTGGCACGAGTAAACTCCCCCATCAGAAGATTGGAATAGAACAGAAAGATTATGAAACCGATCTCAACGATCGCCCGCCAGGGCGGTGTCAAACGTTTACGCTCTTTTGGATTTGAGGTCATCGGCAACCGATAACAAAAATAATTGGCGCAACAGCGCCTGGTGGAATGCTCAGGCGGCGGACTTTTGTTCTTGCGTTCCGTTATATATCGTATCACGATATATCCATGGAATGTCATCTCTGACAGCTTCTCAGACTTGAGAAGTCAGCGAACGATATCCGGAAAAGGCGCGCGGATCCTTAGGTTTACAGAACTCTTCGATTTGCCGCTTCTTGCTTTCGGGGACTCCGACGAGTCGAGTTATCTGGCGAAAGGAGATGTAAGCAAATGCGATTGACAGCACACTTACGGCGGTGGGGAGTGGCTCTACTGGCTCTCGGCTTCGTCGGACTCATATTCTTAACTTGCGGCATTTCCGCACAACAGCTCCTAGGGCCCATCTACGATTCCGCGACGGTTGTGACCGTTACAGGAACCGTACAGTCTGTCGAGCAACACTCGTGCTCACTGGGATGGAGGCGGCAGGGCTCGAAAGTGATTCACCCAGCTACCTGGGTTGGAACTCATGCCATCTTAAACACCGAATACGGAACCGTGGATGTTCATCTCGGCCCACCAAGGTTTCTCGAGCAACATCATTTTATTCTCGCGAAGGATGACCAGATTGAAGTCACTGGTTCCAAGTTTGCCGAACACTTGCCTGTTCTCATAATCGCTAAAGAGCTCAAGAAGGGCCCAAGCTTTCTCGAATTACGGGACAGCACCGGCAAGCCTTTGTGGATCGACGACAGGTCACCGGTCAGTAGGTCAGTACCCGCATTGACTTCTTTTTTCGCGGCGCTTACTGAATCGAACTTCTACCCAATTCCGGCATGCATATGTGCCTGTCTCGCGTTGACCAGAAAATTGGAGCCTTGGAATGAAGTGTCGACAACAAGTCATTTCCGGTCAACTTTTGGATACGTTCGCAGGACTAGCTGCCGCAGCAATACAATCGGAAGTCAAAACGACTCGCGGAGCAATAATCGATGCCAAAGAAGCTGTACGCCTTCAAGATTTCGCACGTGGAATCCACATAGCCGGTCAGCGCGCCTATAGGGTTATGAACCGTCACGCGTTCATGGGTATGGTGGAGGTATGAGTCTCTCCGCATCAAGAGCCTCAATCACACGGTTACCACGCGGTATGAGCGCCTTCGGTATTTTTCTCCTACTTGGGGCTGGCTTGGCGTCGCTGGCAGGCGCGACCTTGCTGTGGCGAGGAACGGTTCTTGATCGCATGTGGGTAGTAAATCCGCGTGCCTACAATCATCTCTCATCTTACGGAAAAACTATCGGGATTCCATTTCTGCTGCTCGGAATCACGTTGGCTTTTTCGGGAGCTGGTTGGCTTAAGCATCGCGTGTGGGGATGGCGACTGGCTATCGTGATTATCGTCACGCAGGTCCTGGCGAATTTCGTGACTGCGTTGATGGGCGGCGTCACGAAGGGACTGGCCGGCGCCATCATTTCTGGCGGTCTGCTGGTCTATCTTCTGAGACCAGCAGTCAGAGCCACTTTTTCCACCACAGATGGGCGGCGTTCGTCGAAAAATTCGAATACGTGACAGCGGCTCGTTTTGAGATGACGCCAACCTCCAGCATCGAGTGCTTGGTGGGGCTGGTGTTGCCCTGCTAATGAATCTTATGCGACGATCGCAGGACAAGAGCCCTCCACACAAACGCGCGGCAAAATAACCAAGATGAATTACTCGACAAGGGCTTCGCGTTTCTGAAAATTGACATAGCGCGCGAATTTCACGATCAAATCAACGATGTAAATTACGAGCCGGGTTGCATGGGCGCACTGGGCAGTACATTCACGAGCACGGAGTCCCACGTGTTCAAAATCGGAGAAGAAGACAAAGGACTGACCATTTCTTTCAACTCCAAAGAGCGGAGCGTAGAAATAAATGGCAGAAAGCCGCTCAGATTCTATTACTTGGTCCAAGTGAGGCTATCTCCGGATGGAATGACGTGGAGTTACGCGGGCGGTGAGGAGAATGCATACCTTGTTCCTATTAGCTGTAAACTCGATGCCATCGTGGGAAAAGCGTTGTTCGTATTGTTCGGTGTTGAAGCTTAGCCATAAAGTCATCCACTTCGAATCCCTATCATAATTACCTAGCGGTCAGGAGGGCCTTAAGGCCCTCCTGAATCCTTGTAACGTCTTACCGAAGAAGCGATTAAAATCCTCGAAGCTCAGTTTGGCTGAACGACAACGAATCGGGTTGCTTGGCCTCTGCTGACCAAAAGCAAGATCGATTGATCATGTGCTCCCGCGAGAGCCCGGTTATATTCCTCCACATTGCGGACCGGTTTGCGATTCACTTCCTGAATCACATCGCCCCGTTGCAGGCCAACCGCTGCCGCCACGCTCGAGGGATCCACACCAGTAATCAATACTCCCGCAGTATTCGCCGAGATCCCGAGGTCGCGGGCAACGGTGGGGGTAAGATTTTGTACCTGGACGCCCCGTAAAGCGGCCGGCGCGCTGTCCCCGCCTGCTACTTCTGCATCTTTCTCGGAGAGCTCATCCAGCACAATGTTGATGTCACGAGTCTGGCCGTTGCGCAAGATTTTCAAATGCACGGTCGTGCCCGGGGCTGTCTCTGCGATGTGCAGGCTCAGATCGTCTGGTTCGCTTACTGTCTTGCCGTTCAGCTCGAGAATGATATCGCCCCGTTCGATGCCAGCCTTGGCAGCTGGGCTACCCGGGGTTACATCACCAACCAATGCACCGCCGCCTTGGTTAAGACCAAAGGCCTTGGCCATATCGGCGTCCACGGTTTGGATGGAGACACCCAGATGGCCACGGACGACCTTTCCGTGGTCTACAATTTGTTCCATCACGTTGCGGGCCATGTCTATCGGAATGGCAAAGCCAACCCCTTGGTTGCCGCTGCTTCCGCCGGTGACGATAGCAGTGTTGATTCCGACCAGATCGCCGTGGAGATCGAGGAGTGCGCCACCGGAATTGCCTGGATTGATTGCTGCATCCGTCTGAATGAAGTTTTCATAGTGTTCGATAGCACCGCCAAGGCCGCGCCCAGTGGCGCTGACGATTCCCATGGTGGCCGTCTCTCCAACGTCGAAGGGATCGCCGATCGCAAATACAACGTCACCTACCTTTAAGTTTGAGGAATCTCCCAGGGTCAGTGAAGGGAGGCGCGTCGCGTCGATCTTGAGGACGGCTACATCGGTCCGAGAATCCGCCCCGATGAGTTTTGCGCGGAATTTTTTCTTGTCTTGCGTGAATACCTCGATATCGGACGCTCCCGATACGACATGGTTGTTGGTAAGGATATAGCCATCGGGATTCACGATTACGCCGGACCCTAAGCTGTACTCCCGCTCCGTCTGCGGTTTAGCACGCTGCTGGTTGAATTGGTCTCCGAAGAATTGGCGGAAAGACGGATCATCAAAGGAAAATCCGGGGAGGTTGTCATTTTGTTGCTTGACCATTTTCGTGGAGGAAATATTGACCACCGCTGGCAAAGCCGGATCAATGACGGGGGCGTATCCGTTTTTGAACTCGGCGAGGTTTGCCGCTGCAGGATCCTTGTCAGTCTTAAGTGGCACTTTGCTGGCAGCCGACGTACTGTTCCCGGACTGTGGCACGATGGCCACAAGAAGGAGTCCCAAGACCAGCATCGTCAAGAATGAGATCACCCCGATACCGAAGGCTCCAAACCCCAGTTTGGTCCCCGGTTTGAGTGGTATGAGCTGATACGGCGGCGGGTTTGTATTGTTGCTATACATGTTGCTTCTCCTTGTCTGTATTCTGAAATCGTAGATTCGTTGCAATGGTCTTCCACGCGGGATGACTTATTGGGATCTTCCGGGCTGGTACGACTGAATGTTCGAAATTTTCCGCATTGGGTGAGCGAGGTAACACTCCCGACTAAAGGAAGAGCACGCGCACTTAGAAGCTTGGGCGGAACGTAACAGGAGTAGGCTTTCTCGATTTGTGTGAAGATTATGGCCATCGCAGCGCCGTGGAAACTTGATGCTTCACGCATCCAATTACTACGATGTAGCGTAGTGCGATATGGATGTCTCCGACATCGCTGAATATATCGTACTGCGATATATTAAGGCTAGAACGCTCTCGGGACGTCTGGAGACCTTAGGCAGGGTTCGCGCACAACAAAACTATCGGTTACGGCTGCACTCGTTCCGCCACGCTATCCAAACACTTTCACCACAGATCTTCAATGGAAGGGAACTATACCGTATGGCGTCGCAGCGCCGCCGCACAGTGCGGTCAGTTTTGTAACCGACTGTGAGCGTTGAGATCGGTCACCTCGCGCTGCTCCGTAGCTGTCAAGAGAGTGTGGTCGCAATCGTCCGATCCATCGAGGCACTCCTGAAGATTCCTGTCGCTAGCGGCTCGCGCAACGTCCTGTTTTTCCTGGCTGCTCAGCTGTGTGTGATCGCACTCGCCCAGCCCTTCCAGACAACTCTGCAGATTGCGGTCGTGGTTGGCGTCCGCTACCTGCCGTTTTTGATCGGTGGTAAGCTGCGTCGCGTCGCATTCGCCCATTCCGTCCAGGCAAGTCTGTAAGTTTCTCCCGCGCGCTGACTGCGCAACTTCTTGGCGCTCGTGGTCGTCAAGTCGAGCCAAGCTGCATTCACCGAAGCCATCCATACAATTCTGCAAGTTTTGATCGCGGTTTTTGCGGGCAACCTCGAGTTGCTGCTCGGGATTCAACTGGGTCTTGTTGCAGTTCGGGAATCCTTTGAAACATTCCACAAAATTGCGGTCCTGAGTAACGCGTCGCACCACTTGAAGTTCTTGCGCCGTCAGCGCCGACCGATGACAGGTAGAGAATTCGTCTAGACAGTTTGATAGCTGCTGCGAATGCTGGCCCTGCAGGTTCTGGGCGTCCGTCTGCAGAGGTACGGTGCAGAACGCTAGTGATGCCATGAAGATCCAAAACGTAAATTTCATGAAGTGGCCTCCAAGGAAGCCGCGAACACTTGCGGCTTTCAGCGGAGCCGGATCGCCTGGCAGAAGGACTCTCTTGGAAGACTGTCTAGGTTTTCAGCCAGGAACTTCGGCCCCTACCAACGAGTAGACGCACGTCCGCAGGCATTGGTTGTCCTGACCCTGAATATATATCGTAATACGATACAAAAGAAAGGCAACTCGTTAAAAGTATATCGCATCACGATATATTGAGGCTGCAAACGCGCCTCCCGGCTGGGATGGCCGACTACGGTCATGGGAGGTGAGCCGAAGCGGGGCCAGAGAACACTTTCTCTCCCTGGCCCCGCGACTGAATACCCAGATCAGTGATTCGTACCCGAGCCGGAATCAATTCCAGGAAGGAGATTCTTAGATGAGAACGAAATGTTTTGTAATCGCGACCCTGTTCTCGGCCATCAGTTATCTATGTGCGGTCCCCGCCTTCGCGCAGTCGTCACAAGAGGCTGGGAAACTGAAAATCCACGTTGATCCTAAACAAGCCTATGTCTTTGTGGATGGGAAAGCCATCCGGGATGGAAGTCAGACGATCCAATTAGCTGCCGGCGACCACAAGGTGGGCGTCTACAACTACGGCTATTTGTCTAAGACGCAAGACGTTCACGTGGGTGCCGGGGAAACGACCGATCTGCGCGTCAACCTTCAATCCTCGGGAGACGTCGTTGAGGGGCCATTCGCCGACATCGAATTCAAGGGTGATCCCCGTGCTGCGGTTTTGTTAAACGGCCAGACTCCGGCCTATTTCGTCGGCCATGTCGACGAATTCAATTGGAATTGGATTTGGCACCAGCGCCTGCTCGTGAAGCCTGGGACATATCAAGTCACAGTCACCCACGAAGGAAACACCATATGGTCGGGGCCGGTGACCGCGAAAGCGGGCCAACAAGTGACGGTCTACCTCGATCGTAACGGAGAGATGAAAACCAAGGAATGGAAGGAGGGCTTGAACATGCCGCCGCAGCCTCGATTCCACGCTGGGATTGCTAGTGCGACCGTGCCAGTCGCTCCGGTCACTGCGCAGCTGCAGGCGCAGTCCACCGACTTGAGTTGCGGACAGGCGACGGACATTGCATGGAAATCCAGCGACGCAGCGGACGCCACTATCGCCGGTATAGGACAAGTGCCCGGGCGCGGGGATAGGAGTGTGACACCCACGCATGACACGACGTATGTGTTGACGGCGAAAGGTCCCGGAGGGGAAGCGACCCAGAGTGTAACAGTTCATGTTGACGCGATGCCTACGGCGGCGCTGTCGGTCAGTCAACCGGAAATCCGTTACCACAAGATTGGGGACAAAGTAGTGGAGCAAGATACCGCTACTGTGAACTGGTCGGCTTCCAACGCGGATTCGGCTAGAATCGAGCCTTTCGACAGCAATTCGATGAGCGGGACCCGGACGGTGACCGCCGATCCATTGCAAACGAGCACGGGGCCAATCAATGAAAACAGAACCTACACATTTACGGCCGCAAATGCCTGCGGCGGGCAGACCACCAAGACCGCCACGCTGCGTCTCGTCGGCTCCATTGATCCACCTCCATCAGCTACCTTACTTAGCGTTTTCTACCCCACCGCGTATCCCACGAAGCACCATCCGAGGGTTGGTCTCCTGACCGAAGAGAAAATGACCCTAGACAGTATCGCAACGCAATTCAAGAACTTCGGGATGTATGAACACAACGCCAGCCTAGTTGTCGTCGGATACGCCGATGAGCGCGGTTCGCGCAAATACAACACCGCCCTCAGCGAGCGCCGCGCCGCCCTCATTCGCGACTATCTGGTCTCCAAGGGAATTCCGGCCGACGAGATAAAGACCCGCGCCGAAGGCAAAGATAACCAACTCGACCAAAAGATGGCCGAAACGCTCCTAGTTACAGGCAACCCAAAGCCGGCCAACTGGATGGTCAAAGACAAGAAAATAACTTGGCTTGCCTTCAATCGCCGCGCGGACCTTGTCTTGGAACCCACCGGTCAGCAATCGGCAAAAGTTTATCCGGCTGACGCTCCTGATGCACGCATCACTTGGCAGCGCCGTGAACCGCCACTGAAGAAAGTCGAGATGCTGTCAAAAGCGTCCACCGCCAGCATCCAGCAGGCAAGCGCCAGCAATACCGGCAACTGAAGCGGTTTTTCCTACCCACCCCTCGAGTGGCCTGGCGTTCACCGGGACCGTCGGTCCGGTCGTCAAAAGCTGGACCGCCGAAGGAACGCTGGCTCCCGAGACGGAGGTGGGAATTTCATTCGCTTGTTCATCCCGGAGACTAAGGAGGATTAAATGATGAGACTCTCTTTGAAAGCCACGGCAATTGCGGCAGCACTCTTGTGGGGCGGGGCGATGCTTTGCGTGGGTTTGATAAATTTGGTCGACCCCAACTATGGCATCAACTTCATTCAACTGACCAGTTCGGTCTATCCATGGTTTCATGCATCACGGACCATGGGAAATGTTCTTCTCGGAACGGTCGATGGACTCATCGATGGTGCGATAGCTGGGCTAATTTTTGCTTTGCTATATAACGCTGTTACTAGCATTCCAAGGCACACCGAGCATGCCAACGCAAGTCCGTCTCATGGTTGATGGATGTGACAACAATTGTGCCGGAAGGCCCGCGTTGACTTATCGTCCCGTTGCTTTTTGCAATGACTTGCGGGTTTTCCCGGCACACAACCGCTCCCGACCCAATCTCAAGCATGGAGCGGTGAGGAGATCTTCACGGGTGGATAGTAAATTAATTCCATGGTGCCCCGCCGGTTTCAGGGGAAAAGGAGACAGGTATGCACGAACAAAACGTGGTAAGACACCAAACGACGGAGCCACCGATCATGATCAGGACTACGGGCCTGAGTGTCGAGGCGAGAGACATGCTTGACGCGATTGCCAGACGGGCCTACGACATATTTGAAGCGAAAGGCAGGATCAAAGGGCGCGACCTGGATAATTGGTTGCAGGCAGAGGCGGAGTTGTTCGAGCGCACACCCCTTAATATTGGTGAATCTCAAGATAGCGTGACAGTGCTGGCTGAAGTACGTGACTTCACTCCTAAAGAGTTAGAGATCGATCTGGAACCGAAACGAGTGACCATCATTGGCAGGGGCCGCCCCCAGGTGGAACAAGTTGCAGGCACCAGCGCGCGCTCGCAGAAACGCTCGGTTCGATTGCTTCGGAGCGTGCAACTGCCGGTAGAGATCGATTCAGCTCACGCAACAGCGCGATTCAGAGGTGGAGTGATCGAGCTCAAACTGAAAAAAGCAATGCCAGGGAAAACAGGTACGAGGACTGTAGTTTCGAATAACAATGTCGCCTGAAGGAACGCGAGGGAGAAGGCTACTTACCCCCGCCCCCGACTCGCTGAATGTAAGATGACCCTCGGCAAGGTGTTTCCCCATCTTCATGCCGATCAGTCACTTCAGCTTGCCCTGCAGCGTCTGGGGGAATCCGGATTCGAACTGTTGCCCGTGGCAGGCCGGGCCGACGTGCACAAGCTGGAAGGCGCGGTACTTCTGGAAGATGTGCTGGATTTCTATGCTATTGGGGCGGAACATGAAAACTGACCCCGACTAGAGGCTTCCTTGTCGACGGTGGTTCGGGGATGTCACCACTGGCAAGCCGGTGGAACGTGGACCAAGCCTGCAGAACGGCAAGCCAGGATTTGGAAGCCGACGCGAAAGTCATCCGTATGAGCATGTCGAATTCTGCCTCAGTGATTGACGACGGTGCGCACGGGGTGGCTTCGCAAGCAGTGGCTCCAGGTGGCGTTCTCCATCGCGATATCCTTAATGCCGAGGTCCAGGCAGCGCGAGCAAGGTCCCACACGACACCGTGGTGGTTGTGGTGGAATATTCTCAGCCTCGATGCACCGACGGTCGCTGTGGTTTGGGCGCTGCTTCTTGCACGCCCAAGTCATACACGATTGAGAGCCGCCGATGAAATCGTTTTGGGACTGGTTGTTTGGTGCATCTATGTAAGCGATCGCGTGTTCGACGGCTTGAAACCGGCGAATCAGCAGGTGTTGCGCGAGCGACATCGCTTCTGCGCAAAGCACCAGCGGGCTCTGACCTGGCTCTTGGTGCTGGCGGCCGTCGCGGTACTCTGGGTGACAGCCGACTTTTTGGCGCCGATGGAAATAAGCGCCGGAATGAAACTCGCAGCAATAATTGGAGCATACGTGGCTACCATCCATGCTGGCCATGGATCGATGGCACGGTTTGTGCCGAAAGAAGTAGTAGTTGGCGTTCTGTTTGCTGCCGGGACAACGCTGCCCGTGTGGTCACGCCTCTCAGAATTCTCCTGGGATGTTTACCTGCCGTTCGGGTTATTCGCGATTCTGTGCTCCTTGAATTGTCTGGCCATCGAGTGTTGGGAGAACGAACCTCGTCATCCTGAATGGTTCCAGAGGTGTAGTCCGGTAATCGCGTGGGCAGAGCGGCGGATCAATCTGCTCGCGGCAGTTCTGGCCGTGTCCGCCTTCGCTGCCACTCTCATGCTAGGCCGACACGGTCCGGTCGGCTCTGGATTGCTGGCTATTTCATCAGCCGCGCTTCTAATTCTTCTCCTAAACCGTCACAGAAATCGACTCTCAGGTAGAGCGCTTCGAGTTCTAGCCGACGCGACTTTGGTCTTGGCCGGGGGGCTCGCACTACTGACCTAACATGAGAAAAATTCGAGGAAGAGTAAATCAGGTTCAGATGACTATGATGAATTGCAACCGGATCGCTCCTTACTACGAGATTCTTGAGCATTTCCTGTTTGGAAGGCGCCTTGAGCATCGGCGATTCGCATTCTTGGGCGAAATAATAACCTCTCGAAAAGCCCTCGTATGCGGTGGGGGGGACGGCCGCTTTCTGGCCCGCCTACTTCGAGTCAACGCGCGGGTGGAGGTGGATTTCGTTGACCTCAGCTCTGCAATGGTCGAGCTTGCGGAGCGACGGGTCGCAGGCATGGGCGGAGCTTTCCGAAAACGAGTCAGATTCCACGCCGGCGATGTGCGGAGTTTTGCCGCACCCGCAGATTACTATGACTTGATCGTTACACACTATTTTCTAGATTGCTTCTCAAATCAGGAACTTGAAGATGTCGTGGGACGACTCGCGAGCTGGGGGATGCCGCAAGCGAGGTGGATCGTTTCTGACTTCAGTGAAGCAAATGGGCCAATCGGCCGCCTATGGACGCGAGGCGTGATAGGTGGACTTTATTCTGCTTTCCGGTTCACCACGGGGCTCAAGGTTAAGCGACTACCCGAATATAAGGCCGCGCTCACAAGAAGGGGATACTTCTTGCGGTTCGAAGAGGACGTTATGGCTGGACTTCTTCATTCATCACTGTGGGAGACAAAGAGTTCGCAGGGCGGAACGGCTAACAGTAACGCATCTCAAGGCAAGGATGCATAGCTGGCTAATGGCCACAACTTCGACAGCCGCAATAATACTCCATGGCCTCCTCATCGCAGCTGCTTGGTTCTCCTCGGAAAACACCCGCTCCGGCAAAATTTGATGAACAAATTAAAATGTCTGTTAACCGAACGGTTGGGCGTCTTGTCTTGGCAACCCCAAAAAATATGAGAATGCGTCGCATTCGCGGTTGCACAATAGTTGAACAAATGTTTCCGAACAGGGATGTTTTAAACCGAAGTAGGGCATCTCGTTCGACCTCATGTTGTTGATTCTGAACACAACGTGGTGGAATCGGGAAATTTACTAAACCGTTGTAGGCACAAGTGTTTGAAACGAGCACTTATGCTCAACGATGGGTAAAGTGAGGTGTGTCTGGAGTCCCACCCATAACGATCAACCATTGAGAGGAAAGCCTTGCCAAATAGAAAAGGACAGCGTGGCAACGTGTACCAACCTCATTTTCTCGAAAAGTGGAATCCACAAGCGCCGGCCTATGGTCGTTTTTGGATTGACGTTCAAAGTGGACAAAGGAGACGTAAAACAGTTTCTCTCGGCCGGTGCACAACGCAATCGGTAGCGCGTCTGCGATTGCGTGACTATATCGAGCGCGCAGGAATCAATGCTGCTAGCGCTTTTGGTCAAGTTCCTGTTCCTGGTACAACATTTCGGCAACAAGCTGAGCGGTGGATAGATTCAGTCTCCATTCGGAAAAGGAGACCAGTAAAACCCGCAACAGTCTACGGATGGCAGCATTGCCTCAACAAATGGATTCTCCCAAACCTTGGCAACAAGCTGCTTTCGGAAGTTAGGAACAGTGTCTTGCGCCAATTCGTGCGAGATCCTGTCCGCAGCAGGGCTCGCACCGAAAACGATCGTCAACGTGGTGACGGTGGTGAAGCTGGTCGTGGCGTCCGCGGTCGACGAGGAAGGCGACCAACTCCACCCTCGTGTTTGGAACCACGAATTCATCCAACTGCCCTTGGTCATCAAAGAAAAGCAAAATCGTCCGACGATCACGGAAACGGAAATATCAGCGTTATTGAAAAGCGTGAACGAGCGTTACGCTGTTTTGGTGGCGCTCGTGGCGGGGACAGGGCTACGTATCGGAGAGGCCCTCGCCTTGCGCACCGAGGACTTTGACCCGGATTGCCACGTGTTGCACTTAAAGCGAAGCGTCTGGCACCGATGTGAGCAAGCGCCGAAAACTTCAAACGCGATTCGACTCGTGGATGTTCCAGAATCACTGGCACAGGTTCTATGCCGCTACATGAAAGGAAGAACGGGACACCTATTCACGACGAAAGCAGGACGTCTTCTGGACTCGCGCAATGTCCTGGGTGTGTTGCAGCGAGCGGGAAGGCAAGGGGGATACCATGCCTTCCGCCGCTTTCGTTTTGCGGTACTCCCCAAGGTGGGAGTGCCGGACGACCTCATCAAACTGTGGCTAGGCCATTCGCAAAACTTAATCGACCTCTACGCGGCGCAACTACGGTACGACGTTTTTTATCAGAGGGAATGGTGCGAGAAAGCTGGGCTGGGATTTGAATTGGGCGAATTGGGCTATAAATCGAAAGCATCAATTCGCCCGTCACTAGTCGCGTAAGCCTATCCTGAGACGGGCTTTAGAAATGGTTGCGGGGGTCAGATTTGAACTGACGACCTTCGGGTT
>CAVUWC010000013.1:0-713921 GCA_963745095.1 uncultured Acidobacteriota bacterium
TAAGCGATAACAAAGAGAAGAGGGAGACCCACCTTTTCGAAAAACAAGCCCGAAAGGGTGAGTCTCCCAAGAAAAAATCAAAGTCAAAATCGTTGGATGTCGCTACGGCTGCACCACCCAACTCCAAACAGCCACACCCAAAGTCGGCGTCTGAGGCACCCAGATGAGGGCCTCACTGGTAATCGCGAGGCGTTCGGCGCCGTCAAGTTTAGTTCTCACGTTACGGGGTGAACTGATCGGGCACTTCTGCGATTCAGGTACTATGGTTCGCATACAAATCTCAGTGCTTAACTATGTTCTATGTCAGAACGGTCATTCACGAAATCATGCCCGAACTGTGCGACAGTCTGGCCTGCCTCCGAGCCGGTGTGTCGCCGGTGCAATTCAGCTCTCGCGGGAGCGCCGGTTAGCGAAGCTAAGTCGCGTTCCGCAAGCAGAGCGGTCGTCGCTGTCTTTGGAGTGCTGGTCGGGATTTCGCTGCTAATTTTGGTGGCTGTTGTCTTATTCCTTCATTCGCAGCTTACGGCCGCGGAGGCTTATAAAGAGGCTCTGCGAATCGCCAGATCTTCTCCAGAACTGCAATCAAGCCTTGGAAATGACATTCACGTCGAGGGCATGGCGAACGGACAGACGTTCTCCCGGTCTGGCTCGCACTTCACAGAGTTTTCGGTTGGAATTGCAGGCTCGAAGGGTAGCGGCCGTTTGTATGCGGTCGCCAACACAGTCAACCAGGAACTGGAATTTTTTCGTCTTTCCTTTTTGCCTGGGACGGGAGGCGGGAGAATAGATTTGACGCCGGCGCCAACTCGGCTTGTACTGCCAAAGGTTCCTGCCCAAAAAGTCTACCTGGTGCCTCTCGGGCTGGACCCGAGCGAGTCGCTGGATTGGGCGCCTGCGTATTACAAAGCCAAGTTTGGGATTGACGTGGTGGTGCTGCCCGCGGCCGCGATGAAACCTGAATTCATGGATTCAAAAGGAAAGCAAGCGGACTCAGACAAGTGCGTCGCGTACGTTCGGTCCCTCTATCCCGAACTGGATAGAGATCCATCCACGCTTTTGTTCATCGTTACTTCCCGAGACATCTTCATTCCCCACGACGACTTGGCATACACCGTGAATTACCGGGATGGAATGCGGTTTGTCGTCGTGTCGTCGGCAAGACTTCATCCATTCTCTCTGTGGGATCGTGGGAATCCGGAATGGCTGGGCTCGCGCCTGCAGAAGATGCTGACAAAAAACATCGCCATGCTCTACTTCAATCTGTCCATGAGCGACGATAGCACCAGCCTGCTTTGCGGAGGGAGGTTGTCCGGGCTGGAAGTAGACGCTATGGGCGGCAAGTTGATCGGGGTGACCGGGAAATGGAAGTCGTTTGGCGTGAATTTTCCGGGAGCCACTATCTATGACATGCATAGCAAGCCCCCACTGTGGCGCAGCGGCGAACTATACCAAGCCACGCTGGATAGCCCAGGCCAGGTATTCGAGGCCAACTTGGCCATCGGGGGATTCGCGGAGCAGTCGACGGACCTTGTGCTAGAAGGCAAATATCCGGTCAAGTTAAGCCGCACGTATATGAGCAACGACCTTGAACCGCGGCAATTTGGCGTGGGAATCATGGATTCACTCGACCTGATGCTCGTGGGGGAAATGGGAAATTTCGTCGAGATCGTCGGGGAATACGGCCGGCTAACCAGGTTTCGGCACATTGAGCCCCAGCCTGGCCAGGTTGGCGACATCTACGCCGGAAGCAGTTGTTGCGAAGATTTCTCGGGAGCCGTGGCGAATTATCAGAACAACCTGACGGTCGTCACGCGGCCCGATGGTTGGAAGTTCAGGTTTCCCTTTCTTGGGCACGCGATCAAAACCCAAGTGACGGTTCTTACCGGCTACACAGATCCTCAGGGGCACGAATACAAAATGGAGCGTGACAAGTTCGGCGATCTGCAATCGTTGACGACTCCGGACGGCCAGTGGATGCGCTTTGAGCACGATGCCGCCCATCGCGTGACCCGGGTCGCGGCATCTTCCGGGCAATCCTTGATTTACGAATACGATGCGGGTGGGCGGCTTTGCAAGGTTACGAATTCTGACGGAAACGTGGACACTTATACTTATGACGAAAGGTCAGAGATGGTGACAGCCGCCCACGGAGACGGCAAAGTGATCCTCCGGAATACCTATGGAACAACCGGCTATCTAATTAAGCAAGAGCTCGCGGACGGTTCGTTTTTTGAATACCACTACAATCGGGATTTGGACCGTGGGCGCGAGGCTCTCTTTCCAGATTTAATGATGGACCCGAACGGCTTGGTCACTTTCCTGAAACGTGATAGGGGATACGGGTATAGAAGTTCACTGCCGAAGCCGCAGTATCAGTAGCCGGGGAGGGCGGTCGAAGAGGTCAGGTGTGATTCGAGGAGTTCCGTGCGACCTCCGCACTCAAAACTTGTTGGGCCACTTGCGGGAGGCGTGAAAGACGCGAAGGATTTCGACGGCGTTTGCCCGGACACGATAGGGAACGAGGTAGGAGGTGTCGGCAACGACTAGCTCGCGCGTACCTGAAACTCGGCCGGGGCGGCCCATGGCGGGATTCTTGGTGAGCAGGTCTACCGCGCGCATGATTCTTTGTACTAGACGGCCGGCCGCGGCTGGATTGTCTTCCGCGATGTAATCTGCTTCTGTTTCGAGGTTGGCTAGCGCGACGCGCAGCCAGCTAACGCGCGCGGCGAGACCACTTCTTCGACACGCGCTTTACTTCGCTCTCGGTGGCAAACTCACCTCGATCTGCTTCGGCCAGTGCTTTGTGAATTTCTTCAATTTGCCAACTGTTCAGGCAACGTAATCGCGAATGGCTTCCGCGGCCAGGAAAGAGCGCGACCTGCGCGTGGCTCTGGCAAGTTTGTCCAGCTTACCAGTGAGGCCTCCATCCAAACGGAGAGTAAGGATTTTTTGAGATGCCATTGATGCTCCCGACTACAACTGATTACATTGTAATCGCTTTGTGGGCAGTCGGAAAGCCACGCGGCAATGGCGGGGGAGGGAAGGTTGAAAAGTTAAAGGTTTGGAATTAAAAAGCAGATCGTTCCCCTCCCTTCGAGGATCAGGGCAGACAGGGCAAGCGGGATGACATTTACGGGCAAACCGGATTTAAACCCCGTCTTAATTGAACCAGTAAGGGGTTTTCTTGGTCCAGTCGTTGTCGGGATAGCGGGTGTGAAGAATTTCGAAGGCGTCTTTGGAATAGTTGGGTGCGTCTTTATGGTCGGTTTCGGTGCAGCCGTAGCGCCAAGAGCGGACTACGTTGTGAAGAGCTTCAGGAACGCGCGGGTCGTCAGGGTGGGCTTTGGCCCAATTTATCGTGAACTGGCCGAGCCAACTTGGGGCGGAAGCGAGAAGCAGCGAGGGCGTTGAGTTCTTCGGTCGCCGTGTTTTTGTCCTGAGCGGAGAGAAACGCGGGGGCGGGCACGACGCCGCTGGGATAAATTTCCGGAAGCGGCGCGCGAAGTGTGGAAAACATCAGATAGAAACCGCCAACAGGGTGCTGATTTTTTTGCGTCGGCAGGAAGGGACACCACCAGTTGTCGCCAAAATTATCAATTGAGCTGAAGTTCGATTCGACTTTTCCGATGTGGTAGAACCAGCCGCGGCCGGGGCTGGCGCTGACGAATGGCCGGAAGCCTGGGTTGCGGAGAATGGCAAAGATGGCTGTGGCTTGGCCGGCTGCGGCGTCCGAAGTCTTGGAGTATTCGGCGAGATCGTCTTTTAGTTCCGGAACCAATTCTACGACGACAGGCGTCATTTCGCGGGCGATGGCGTCGTTTTTCAAGAGGATGGCACGAGTCCATGCCGCCACGGCGATGTCGCTGCGAAGTGTGGGTGTGAGGGTTTTCGATTTGGCGGCGTCGGCGAGCAGTCGAAGCGGGAGTTTTTCTGTGAGGACGACGCTCGCGTCGGAATCGAAATGAGGGCGAGTGGCCGCGTATTCGGGAGTGCCGGGGTCGTAATCGGATTTGCCCGCGGGAATGGGAGCGCCGCCTGTGGCGTCGGTGGAAAGGCGCGGCGCGAATTGGAGAAATTCGGCGAGATTTACAGCGAGCTTCATGCGCAGGGCGAGAAATTCGTTTCTTGCGGAGATGGGCATGGAGTTTCCCTGCTGGGCAAGCAATTGGTCAAGATCGTGGCGAACAGTATCGGCATTGCCGGATTGCTCCTGAAGACGCAGGCGATGAAACGTGAGAGTGAGATACGCCGGCGACTCTGGGCCGATTTTGGAAACGGCGGCGAGGAGCGCCGGCAATGCAGATTCTTTCGCGTCGGCCTGTGCAAGGGTTGCGACCAGCCACGGTAGCGACTTCGTTTCGTTCCAGCGCTGCAAGGAATGGTCGTAGCATTCGCCGCAGGAATGACTGAAGGTGAGAATCCAGTCAGTCATGTCGGCGCCAACGAGGCGCGAGGATGCGTCGACGGTGACGCCTTTTTGCGCAGGCTTTCCTTCGGATGCTGGAGCGATGTTGACCGTTTTTGTGAGGACGGGGCGATCGAGGAGCCAGAGATAGTCGGTTAAGTCTTGATCAAGAGTTTTCGAAGCGGCGCCGCTTTGGAGAGAAGCTTCCAGTTCGTGAAGGCGCTCCTGACGGTGGAGGCGGATACGGACAAAGCCGAGTAGGCGTTCGGCGGCGGCGTGAAAGTCGGGGGAATTCTTGTCGGCGATGATCTCGTTCAACTGTGCTTCTGCTTGCGACAAGGCGGCTGCGTCATATTCGGAATCTTTTCCTTCGAGAGTGCCCTTGCGAATGAGCGCGCGCGCTCGAAGATAAGGAGCAATTTTCTGGTATGGCGAGCCGGGATCCTTGGCGATGTCTTCAAAGGCTCTTTGGGCGGAGTCGAAATCGCCAGCGTAGAAAAACGCGGCAGCCAATTGATAGGCGCGGTCAGCACGTATGAGGGCGGGATCTTCCGGGCGTGCCACCGCAGGAATAACCGCGGGCTTTGAATGGGGAGGATAGCCTTGACCGCCGGAACAGTTCTCGAAGACTTGGTCTTGTGCGGCGATCCACTCTTTAATGATAGGACTTTGAGCGCCAAACTGGCTCGCGCGATCTTGCAAGGTGCGGACGGCGTTCGCGAATGCGTCGTCCATGCAGTTGTAATACTCGACGTATTGACCGTCGCGCACGGACATTCGATAGACGCCGGAAAGCGCGCGATTCATGGGGGAGTTGTCCGGTTTTTCGCCCAGGAGGTTCGCGCGAGTAGACTGCCATTTTGCGTACCAATCTTGCTGTTCACCGGCGGAAGGCTGGGATGTTGCATAGGTCCCCGACGGGGCCGATTGACTTTTCAAGGCGGCGAGTTCCTCATCCGTGAACGGTTTGCCGCTGAGATTGCGATAGGCCTCAAAAAGGTAGACGTGATAGTAGCCGCGCTGCAGCAGGCCGAGTTTGCCGCGTACATAGGAGGAGTCGCGCGCGTCGGGCGCGTTGAAATCGGTATAGGTGGGAGCGGTGAAATCGGGGCCACAGGCAAAGGCGAGCGGCGGTGGCAGGATGAGCAAGAGAGCGAGAAAGATTGCTGCGAAGATGCGAGCGATGCGGCTGATCACGGTTGCAACTCCTGAATAATGTTTTGGGCGGCGGATGGGGTCCAGGCGCGCGGCGCGAAAATGTAGATGCGCTTTGCGCGCGAGTCGAAAGTTGTCGACGAGGATTTGGCGGTCAGCAAATCGTGCGAGAGAGGCTCGTCCGTGGAGAGTCCGAGGCTGCCGCGGCAAGCGGCCACGGGAAAATCCTCGTTTGAGTGCAGAAATTTTGCGACGTTTGCGGAGTCGGGGCCCATGCGGAAGAGCATGGGGACAGCTTCGTCGATGGTGCCTTGAGGAAGCTGGGCGAGCCAGGGATCGCCGATGCACCAGGAGGCGAGAGCCGTGATGGAGAGCGGCATAGAGGGTGGGAGTTTGCGGCGGACGTCCTGGAGGAGAGCGGCGTAGAAAGCGTGGGCGCTCGCGGGGGCGTCGAAATCGATTTGGATCGCCGAAACGCCTGGAGTGGATTGCAGGTCTGCAATTTCTGTGGCGAGGAGCGCGCGCTGCGCATCGGAAAATGTCGGAAATGGATGAGCCGCCGATTGGCTTTGTTGGAGAGAAAAGGAACTGTGAGGAGCGGATGGGTTTTCAATGCGGACGACGGCGATCAGTTGCGTGCCGGGAGTGATGCGGAGAGGCTGAAGGCGCGGCCGCACGGTGAAAGAAGGGGACGACTCGGCAGAGGAATTCGCGGGGGGAGTCTCGAGAAGAATTGTTTTCGCGAGAAAGGCTACTCCGGCCTGATCCGGTTGGAGAAAACGAAGGTCTTCGGGGCGCTCCCAGGCCCAGAAGGTTACATTTGGTAACAAGGCGGCGCGTTCGTTTGCTGGGGCGAACGGTATATCTCCAGAGCGCCAATGGAAGACGCGACCGCCGAACCCGTGGGCGGGCCGGGGATGGAGAAAGGCAGCGGCCCCCGCACAGACCAAGAACAAGGTCAGCATTGCTCCGGAGATTTTCGCCGCTCGGGTCACGGGAGACTCAAAAGCAGCCTGGGGGCCAAGTTCTGCGTATTGATTTTAAAAGGCTTAGGCGAGAGGAAGAAGAAGAGTTGCGTTTGGCTGGCCACGGCGTGTTATCCGGGGCACACTGCCGAGCGTGGCGGCGAGCCAACCAGAACTGCGGGCATTGGTGACGAATCGAGAATGCCAAGAGCGGGGCCATGTTCCACCGTATCTTGCTTTTACCTTGCTGGCGGAATATACTCTATTTTCGCTCTGAAGCGGGTCGCACGGATAGGTGGGCGCAAGCCCACTTTTTTGTTGGGCCGGTTGGAGGGCAGTGGACACCGGCATTACTCGGGGAGTCTTCGTTTGGATTTGGAAAAAATTCGGGATGCCGCCGAGCGCGTGGCGCGGTCGGAAGGGCTAGAAATATTTGATGTTGAGTGGAAAGTAGGGAAGCAGCGCTTCCTGCGGGTGAGTATCGATCGCGTTCCGAAAGCCGGAGCAGCGATGAGCGACTCGGCAGGACAAATTTTGGCACCTTCGGAGGCGCGCGAGGGTGGGCAGCAGGGTGTGAGCCACGCGGATTGCCAGCGCGTGAGCCAGCAGTTGAGCGTGATTCTGGATGTGGAAGAGCTGATTCCGGGGGCCGCGGGGTACACCCTGGAAGTGAGTTCGCCGGGGATGGACCGGCCGCTGAGGAATGCGGCAGAGTACGAAAGATTCCGCGGGCGGATGGCGAAGATTTCGACGACTGAGCCTGTTGAGAACGAAAAGTATTTTGAGGGGCGGTTGGCGGGATTTGCGGATGGGAAGGTGCGGTTGGAGTTGAAGGGGAAAGTGGCGCGGACGGTGGAGTTGCCTTTGGAGAAGATACGGAAGGCGAATTTGATGGTGGAGTTTTAGAAGAGAGTGAGTAGTGGGTAGGGAGTAGTGAGTAGAAAAACCGAAGAGAAAAGACAACGCAGAGACGCAGAGGACGCTGAGGAAGCGCAGAGAAGAAGGAAGAGAAGATTCAGAGGCGGAAGAGTTTAAGAGAGAAAAGATTTTAGGGATTTTAGGAACGGGAAGACGATCGGGAACGAAACATGGCGAATCTGCTCTATCAACAGATTGAGATGTTGAGCCGCGAGAAGCATATCGAGGCGACGGTGGTCGTGTCTGCAATTGAAGACGCGATGGTGGTGGCCGCGCGGAAATATTACAAGACGGAAGAGGATTTGCGCGCCAAGTTCAATCCGGAAACCGGGCAAGTGGACGTGTTCTCGGTGCATGTGGTCGTAGAAGAAGTGACCGACCCGAAGAAGGAAGTGAGCCTGGCGGAGGCTAAGAAAAAGAATCCGTCGGCGGAGATTGGAACTGAAGTTATCGCTGCGAAGCCTACCGACGTGCTGGGGCGAATTGCGGCGCAGACGGCGAAGCAGGTGATTCTGCAGAAGGTGCGCGAAGCAGAGCGCGATACGATTTATAACGAGTACCACACGCGCGTGGGCGAACTGGTGACGGTGATTGTGAAGCGCGCGGAAGGCCCGGATTTGATTGTGGACATGGGGCGTACGGAAGCGCGTTTGCCGAAGCGCGAACAGTCGAAGCTTGAGACATACAATATTGGCGAGCGGTTGCGCGTAGTGATCAAGATGGTGGATCGTGCGGCGAAGGGGCCGCAGGTGATCGTTTCGCGCGCGGATGCGAGTTTGGTGCAGCGGCTGTTTGAGATGGAAGTGCCGGAAATTTATGACGGCACAGTGCAGATTCGTCATGCGGCGCGCGAGGCAGGCGAGCGGACGAAAGTGGCAGTGGCGAGCCGGGATAAGGACGTCGATCCGGTGGGCGCGTGCGTGGGCATGAAGGGAATGCGCGTACAGTCCATCATTCGCGAACTGCGCGGCGAGAAGATCGACATTATTCCGTACAGCGAAGAGACCGTTGCGTTTGCGCAGAAGGCGCTGAGCCCAGCCAAAGTGACGCGCGTACAAATCACCGATCCGGAAGCCCGGAAGCTTGAAGTGATCGTAGAGGATTCGCAGCTTTCGCTGGCGATTGGGAAAAAGGGACAGAACGTCCGGCTGGCGAGCAAGTTGATCGGCTGGGACATCGATATCAAGAGCGAGGAAGAGAAGCGGCAAGAAATTGAAGAGCAGATGACCGCTTTGACGGCACCGGCGACGCCTTTGACGGCGCTGGCAGGTGTCGGACCGAAGACGATTGAAAAGATTGAGGCCGCTGGAATTACCAATCTTGAAAAGCTCGCTGGGATGACGCCAGAGCAGTTGATGGAGATTCCGGGAATCGGCGAGAAGATGGTCGACAAGATTTATCAGGCGGTGAACCGGTTCTACGAAGGCGGAGCAGATGCAGCGGCGGCTGCAACGGCTGGGGAAAACACGGACGACATGGCGGCGGAAGGCGATGCGGCGGCTACGGAAGGCGAAGTGGCCGAAGGAAGTACGGAATCGGATTCTGAAACTGTGGAGGGTGCTGCAGCGACCGAGGAAACTTCGGAGGGTGCTGCGCCTGAAGGTGAAGCAGCGGCAACAGAAGCGGAACCGGCGACCGAGCATTCCGAAGACGCCCCCAAAACAGAGGAAGAGCCAAAGCATTAAGCAACGAGTGGCCTCGCTGGAATAGAGGCCGACTGATTTTTTGACCGTGGAACGGTCTACAGGACGCATGAGCGAAGCAAATCAAGTCCGAATCAACGAACTGGCCCGCGAACTCGAGGTCAAGGCCAAGGCGATTATTGACCTTTTGCCTGGGTATGGCGTTACCGAGAAAAAGACGCACTCGAGCTCGATCCCCGAGGATGTCGCCGAGAAAGTTCGCAAGAACCTTTTGGGACAGGCAGAGGCGGAGGCTAAGGCGGAAGCGGATGCCAAGGCCGACGCCGTGGCAAAGGAAGCGGCTGCCAGGGCTGCGCGGATGCGGCCCGCTGCTCCTCCAGTTCCCGTGGCTGCCGCCCCTAGCGTGGTAGCGAAACCCGCTGCCCCCACGGCTGTGCCCGTCGCGCCACCGGCGGTCGTTCCGACCGTCGCAAAACCAGCTGCTCCCGCAGCGGCTCCGGTCGCTCCGGCACCAACTGCGCCTGCCATTCCTCCCGTTGCCGCGAAGCCCCCTGTCACGGCTCCTGCCGCATCGCCAGCTGTCGTTCCCCCGGCTGCGAAACCAGTTGCTCCGGCAGTCCCCCCAACGAGGCCACCGGCGGCAATACCGATTCGACCGCCTTCACCAGCGGGACAGCCAACGGCTGGGTCTGGTGCACCCCGACCAGCGGCGCCTTCCGCCCCCCGACCAGGAGCTCCGGTAGGGGCCAAACCTCCTATTCGACCAGCGGCTGCTGCACCTGGTGCGCCGGGTGCGCGTCCAGCAGTACCAGCTCGGCCGCTACCCACGGGAAACCGTGGTCCAGTTCCCGGGACGACTCCAGGAAGCGGGCAGCGCTCCGGCGGAGGACCACGTCCAGGCCAGCCGATGCGGCCGATGCAGCAAGGTGGCCAAGGTAGACCCTACACACCACGGCCCGGTGGCCCCGGTGGGACGGGAAGTTCGCCAGCGAATCGACCTTTTGAGCAGCGGCGCGGAGCACCTCCTACGGGCACGCGTCCGGGCCCGCGAGCGCCGGGACGTCCTGGTATGCTTCCGGCGTTTCCGGAGAAAATGCCGCCGAAGGCGGAGCCAGGCAAGCCGCTTTATACGCGTAAACCTACGCAGAGACAGCGGCCTGTTATGGACAAGCGAGAGCAGGAGGGTGAGCGCAAGCTGCATCCGACTCGCCAGCGTCCCGGAGCAGGGGACCGGCGCTCTGCGGCAGCGGTTATCGCGCCGCCGGAACCGCGTGCGCCGCGCGAAGTGACGATTACGGAAGGCATCACGATCCGGGAACTTGCGGAAAAGCTGGACGTGCGCGCCAAAGATCTTTTGAAGACGCTGCTCGATCGTGGAGTTTTCGCCAGCATCAACCAGGCTTTGGATGTGCCCACGGCGACCACGCTTGCCGAAACGTTCAGCGGAGTTGTAAGCGTCGTCTCGCTTGAAGAAGAGATGGTGCTGGAAGTCGCGAAGGAAGAGACCAAGGAAAGTTTGAAGCCGCGGCCTCCGGTTGTCACAGTGATGGGACACGTGGACCATGGCAAGACGAGCTTGCTGGATGCGATTCGCGAAGCGGACGTGGCGGGCGGCGAAGCCGGCGGGATTACGCAACATATCGGCGCTTACAAGGTGGTGGTAAACGACCGCAGCGTTGTTTTCGTCGACACGCCGGGCCACGAAGCGTTCACGCGGATGCGCTCGCGCGGCGCGAAGGTGACGGACATCGTGGTGCTTGTGGTGGCCGCCGATGACGGCGTCATGCCACAGACGAAGGAAGCGATTGATCACGCGAAAGCCGCGAAAGTTCCCATCATCGTGGCCATCAACAAAATCGATAAACCGGAAGCGCAAGTGGAGCGCGTGAAGCGCCAGCTTTCCGATGTGAACCTGGTTCCCTCCGAATGGGGCGGCGACACGGAATTTGTGGAAGTTTCCGCGAAACAAAAGAAGGGCATCGACAGGCTGCTGGAGACAATTTTGCTAGTGGCCGATTTGCGCGAGTTGAAGGCCAATCCGGATGCGCCGGCGAGCGGTACGGTACTGGAATCTCGCGTTGACAAGGGTCGCGGCCCGGTGGCTACCGTTCTCGTGCAAAACGGAACGCTCAACTCCGGCGACTTCTTCATCTGCGGCGCGGTGTTCGGCAAAGTGCGCGCGATGTTTGACGATCGCGGACGGACCATCAAGGATGCGCCGCCATCAACACCGGTGGAAGTGCTGGGCTTGCAAGGCGTGCCCGATGCTGGCGACCATTTCCAAGTAACCGAAGAAGCCAAGGCGCGGCATATCGTCGAATATCGCCAAGGCAAGCAGCGCGATGCGCAAATGGCGCGCTCGAGCGGAGCCCGGATCACGCTTGACCAGTTGCACGAGCAGCTGAAGGCTGGCGACGTTAAGGAATTGGGAATCGTCATCAAGGCCGATGTGCAAGGCTCGGTGGAAGTGCTCAGCGAAATGCTACCGAAGCTTTCGACCGACCAGGTGAAGCTTAAGATTATCGGCTCGGGTGTAGGAGCGGTGACGGAAAACGACGTGCTGCTGGCTTCGGCTTCCGGGGCGATTGTCATTGCCTTCGGCATTCGGCCCGACCGCAAGGCAATGGAACTCGCGCAGCAGGAGCACGTGGACATTCGTTCACACACAATCATTTATGAAGTTTCGGATGAACTAAAGAAGGCGATGGAAGGGCTGCTTGAGCCAGTCATCCAGGAAACGTATCTTGGCCGAGCGGAAGTTCGAAACACGTTCAAGGTCAAGGGCTCAGGGACTGTTGCTGGGTGCTACGTGGTGGATGGCGTGCTCAAGCGTGACGCGCAGATTCGGGTTGTGCGAGATGGCGCGGTCATCTATACGTCAAAGCTCAGCTCGCTAAAACGCTTCAAGGATGATGCGAGTGAGGTCCGCACCGGATTTGAATGCGGCGCGGGCATCGCAAACTTCAATGACGTGAAAGTCGGCGACGTTTTGGAGTGCTTCAGCGTTCAGAAGTTGAGTGCCGCGGAAGCGGCGGGCCAGGGCAGTGGAACGGCCGGCCGCAAGTAGACCAAAATAGTCCCCCGGAGCGTTCATGCCGGTAGGCCTGCTCACCCTAGAGCTGCACATCCCCGACGCGCAATCGCTAAAGGACAAGCGGCAGGTGCTGCGCAGCTTGAAAGATAAGCTGCGGAGGCAGTTTAATGTTGCGGTGGCGGAGTTGGACCATCACGACGCGTGGCAGCGGTCCGTGGTTGGCGTGGTCACACTTTCTAACGAAGAGAAGCATCTCAATGAAGTGCTGCAAAAAGTCCTGGATGAAGCGGACCGCATACTTGGTTCGTTTTTGATCAACCAGCAAGTGGAAATAATCTGAGTCGCGGAGTCGTTGGAGCCTCAGCGTGAAATCGAAGAAGAAAGCCGGATCTCGAACAGTGGATGCTGTTTGCGCTGACTACGGTCGAAGGCGTTCCGATCTCTCGGTTACAAAAATGGACCGCCATTCGGTACTCATCGAAGGAAGCCCTCGCGTTCTGGAGTTCCTCGGTAAGGTTCTGATCGCTCATGCCCGCGGCCCGAAAAGAGATTGTCACTTTAGCCTCTCTCCTCATGGCGCGGGGCGCCGACATTTCAATAAGAATTCGAAGTTTGGCATATATATTCACCGACTTCCTTGTAATTGCAGAAGGATCGCGAAATGAGTCCAGCCAATCACCGTCACGAACGGGTGGGCGAGGAAATCGCTCACGAAATCAACGCCATGCTCGCGGGAGAGCTGAAGGATCCGAGGCTCGAAGGCTCGGTGGTAGTCAGCGAAGTGCGCGTGCAGCCGGACATGAAGCACGCTCGCGTTTTCATCAACATACAGGCGTCCGCAAAAGAGCAGAAGGACGCGCTCAAGGCGCTCGAACATGCTTCCGGATTTATACGGCGCGAATTGATCGAGCGGCTGCAACTTCGCCGGCTTCCCGAACTTCATTTTGCGCTGGACCACTCGCAGGAATACACGGAGCGAATCGATCAGCTCTTGAAAGAGATGAAGAAGGACAAGCCGGCCGCGTCTTAAGGGCGTGCATTTTTCCACTCCACCTCGAACATCGACCACTCATCCCATGCCACGCCAGCCTCAGCCCGCGCCGTTCGACGGCGCGCTCATCATCGATAAACCTCGGGGAAAAACTTCCCACGACGTCGTCGATGCAGTGCGGCACCTCGCGGGATTCCGCCAGATTGGGCATCTTGGCACCCTCGATCCGCTAGCGACAGGTGTTCTGGTGCTGCTGCTCGGACGAGCCACCAGGCTGGTGCAGTTTTACAACGGGCGCCGGAAGCGCTACTCCGCGGGTTTCCGGTTTGGATTTGCGACGGATACATATGATTCGGACGGGGAAGCGCAAGGTCCAGACAATCCGCCAATACTGGACGCCGCGTCTCTCGAAAAGCTTGCCTCGGAGCGCGTCGGCCGCTTCGAACAGATGCCTCCGGCCTTTTCCGCGAAAAAAATCAAAGGAGTGCCAGCGTACGAATTGGCGCGCAAGAAGCAAACCGTCGAACTAAAAGCGGTGCCAGTCGAGCTATTCGAATATAAGTTGACGGGAATCGAAGGCCATGTGGCGCGCTTTGTTATCGAGTGCTCGTCCGGCACCTACATTCGCTCACTGGCGCACGACATGGGGCAGAAGCTCGGCTGCGGGGCGCACCTCTCGGAGATTACGCGGACGGCGGTTGGCGAATTTTCCTTGGAGCAAGCTATTAAGCTGGAGGAACTGGCGGAAGCGTCGCGCGCGGGAAAATTTGCCGATTGCATGATCCGGCTGGAAAATTTGTTGCCGAATTTTCCGCGTGTAAATGTGCTGCCTGTCATTGAGAAGCGTGTGCGGCACGGGACGAAATTCAACGTGCAAGTCTCGCAGATTCAGCCCGGCCGAGTGGAGCTGCCACCCGGGTCAACCTTGCAGTTGGACGCGGGAGAACTAAAGCCGCCGCGTCTGCGGGTCTTCAGCCAGCAAGACAAGCTTGTGGCCATCGCTGAAGCGCTTGTGCCTCGCACCTATCAGCCCATCGTTGTTTTCGATCCATTGGCATAAATTCGAAAATATCTGGAGAAGCCCGGCCTGCCGCGTTTCTCAACTATTGAATTAGGGCTGCCGCTGCGAAGGCAAAGGAACGCCTGTGGAACCACGGCCTCCGGACGTATCGCGCCCGACGTAGATAGAGCGGGAAACGCGGTCGCGAAGCCGCAATTTGTGGGGAGTGATCATTATCAACATCTCGGTGTCCTGAGCCGTGTTATTTCTCTGCCCGAAGAGGTAGCCAGCTCCGCCGGGAAGATTCGCAAGGCCGGGGAGGCCAGTGATAGTGCGAGTCTCTTCCGTGTCGAGTAGCCCGCTGAGGATTGTGGGCATTTCTTCTTTGATACGCACGGTTTGCGAAATAGTCCGGTTAGTGATGATCGGGATGCCATTGATGCTGGAGCCCGCGAGGGCGCGAATCTCGAACTCCAACCGCAGCGTTACATCGTCATTCGGATGCAGAGTGGGAGTGGCTTTGATCTTGACGCCGATATCTTCGTACTCCGCTCCGGGATAGGGCTGCTGCGCTACTGACCCTGACAGATTTGCGAACAGGCTCGCGGGACTCAGGATTACGGTGACTTGACCCGCGGTTCCGGAAGGATTGTCTGTAATCGCCACATCGGGCAAGGAAGCGCCAGTGAGGCTGGCAGCCAGTATGGCGGTGGGATTGGTGCCGACAGGGAGCTCGAAGGCTGGGGCGAATATTCCCTGAGCAAGTCCGAGGTAGACCGAAACGCTATCCGTCTCCGGGTCCGTCACTGCAATATCTGGAAGACTGTCCCCGTTGAAATCGGCGATTGTGACGGCCGTCGGCGCTTGTCCCGTAGCGAGAGGCGAATTTAGCGCCGGAGTAAACGTACCGTCGCCGTTGCCGAGCAACACGCTGATGGTATTGTCCGCTTGGTTTACAACTACGATATCGGCATGGGAGTCGCCATTCAGGTCAGCCGAAGCGATGGCGACCGGGAATTTTCCCACGGCAAACGGAGAACCAGCCGCCAGAGAAAAGGTGGCGTTTCCATTGCCCAAAAGAATGGTGACATTGTTTGTGGTCTCATTCACGAGCGCCAGATCCAGATTGCCATCCGAATTAAAATCGCCCGAGGTCATCGCAATAGGTCCTGTCGTCGTGGTTGGCAGCGTAAAGGGTGAACCCGTCGCTTGCTTGAAGGTGCCATCGCCGTTGCCGAGAAAAAGAGAAAGCGTGCTGTCCTCGAAATTTGTGACCGCAAAATCTTGATTGCCATCGGCGTTGAAATCGCCGAGGACGATGGAGCTAGGTTCCTGGCCCACGGTGATGGGCGAACCGGTTGCTTGTTTGAAGGTATCGTCGCCATTGCTGAGGAGGACTTCCACGGTGTTGGCGACCGGATCGGTGACTACCAGATCATGAAAGCCGCTCGTCGTCAGCACTGCGGAAGCAATGGAAGGAGCAATCGCGGGTGCTGTGGTTCGCGCCGCGCCAAGCGAGATGGGCTGACCTGCCTGGAGAAAAAGTCCCACGCCCTGGTTTTGGAGAATCGTGAGAGTGTTATCGATCTCGTTGACTACGGCGAGGTCTTGCAAACCAACGTTACGGAAATCGGCGGAGGTGAGCGCCACGGGCCCGATGCCAACGTTGTAAGAGACGCTAGGAAGGAGGCCGCCCGTCACTGCGCCAATCGAGGTGGCTGCGGTAGACGCGCCTAGGCTTCCGGAAAGAAGCGATAGAGTGACCGGATAGCGATCGCCGACAAAGAAAGAGGCGGGCTTACCGTCTTGCGCTCGCAACAGGACCTGCGTCCCGCTGTGCACGAGCGTCAGCGCATCGGAAAACTGTGCTGCGAAGGTCGGCATGGTAAGGAGAAACGTTGACTGTCCGCCTCCCACCCGTGCTACTGGAGGGATGAGCGAGCTAAGGGAAGTTCCGGCGGCGTTGCCGCTATTTCCGAAAATGCTCGCCAGCAGGGTGATCAGCGTGCCAGCGTCCTTCGCCGCTTCCAACTGCGTGATGATACCTGTAGAAAGAGAAATCAGTTCCGTCGAAGGAGGCGGAAGTATTCCCAGGGTGCGCGCTTTATTTCTATCGACCTCGAGGATCTCGATCTCCAGCATCACTTCGCCGCGAGCCTTTTCGGATTGGCGAATGAGTTCTCCAGCTAGTGCAAGTCTCTCTGGAGTGTCGCGAATGGTGACGACGCGGCTCTTTGTGTCGAGCTCGACGCGGGTCGACCCCGTCATCTCTCGCAGAACGCGCACCAGTTCGTTCATCTCGTCGGATCCCACAGAGGCGGGCAAGAGAAACGTTTGCTTGGCCTCTGGAGCGTATTGGCGGCGCTTTTCAATGTTGTCCTGAGCCACGAACAAGAGATTGGGCGTTAGCGGGCGGAAGAATGTGCCGGTCTGGATGCCGAGAATCTTCAGCGCCGTGGAGAAATCTACGTCGTCCGCGCGTAGCCGCACAGGTCGCTCAGGCAGGTCCGGGTCAAATGTGATTTTTACACCAAATAGCTGACCCACTTGTTCGTAAACCGACCTGGTATCACCGCGCAAATTGAGGTTTTGATTGCCCGAGAGGGGCTTCAGCTCTGGCAAGCCTTCAATTTTCATGTCAGGCACCGCGTCAGGTTCATCTTTCATTGCCTTCATCTGGATCATGCGCTCTGCGACGATGGTGTTGCCCGGATCAATGAGCAGAGCCTTAGCCAATTCCTCCGTGGCCACATCTGCGTGGCCCGCGAGGGCGTCGCGCTCGGCGGCCTGTACGTGGTCGCGAACGAGTTTTGAGCGCATGGACGAGATGCGCTCGATGAGGGCAGTGTCCTGCGGCGCGTAGCGCGCGGCTTGCTGGAAGTAATTCAACGCTTCATCAAAATGGCCGTCGGCGAGGGCCTTGTCTCCCAGCTCAGAGATTTTTTTGGCGATTTTTGGATTGGGGTGTGGAGTCATGTCCAGTTGCGATTCGTTGGGAACTGTCTGCGGCGGGGCGGGCGGGGATTGCGCGGGAGCCTGAGCTTGCGCGAAGGATTGTGCGCAACAAAGAAGAAGCGTCAGCAGGACGGAGATGGCTTGGCGGATATGGACTGCAATCGTCATTGAATTAAGCGGGCTATGTATTTTACCGTATGTTTAAACAGGAACTCGGACTAGATTGGTCCGGTTGACGTAAATTCATACAAAGCGTAGACTTAGAATGTAGTTGCAAATGAATAACAACTGGAGATTCTTTGCTTCCTGCGTTTCTCATCGCTCTTCGTGAAGGTGTCGAGGCCTCTCTTGTGGTTGGCATCATCCTCGTGTATCTCTCGCGTACGGGCCGCTCGCAACTGGCGCGTTTTGTTTGGTATGGCGTTGCTGCTGCCGCGGCGCTGAGCTTGGGTGTAGCGATTGCACTGGAGCGCTGGCGTATCAGCGAAGACGGCTTCGAGGGGGTGATGTACCTCGTCGCCGCAGTGTTCGTTATTACGATGATCTTATGGATGAATCGCGTTGCGCGCCACCTGAAAAAAGAAATTGAGCAGAAGATTGAGGGTTACCTGGGGCGGGCGGGAGCGGCGGCGGGTTGGGGCATTTTCTTTTTTGTTTTTTTGATGGTTTTGCGTGAAGGAGCGGAGCTCGCGATCATTTTGCGGGCGGTGGAACTGTCCACCGAGGGATTGCAGATCTGGATTGGGACGGCTTTAGGAATTGCCGCGGCGGTGGCGGTGGGCGTGTTTTTTTTCAAGGGGACGCTGCGGGTTCCGTTGCACCGGTTTTTTGGCGTAACTAGCATCATCCTGATTCTTGTTGCCTTTCAGCTCGCCCTCACTGGCTTGCATGAGCTGAGCGAAGCGCAATGGCTGCCGTCTAGTAAAGCGGAGATGGCCGTCATTGGGCCGGTCGTGCGGAATGAGCTGTTTTTCTTTGTGCTGATCTTTGGCGCTGCGACACTGCTGGTTTTGCGTGAGTGGCAATCCGCGTCGCATGCGCGCGCCTCGAAAGAAGCGGCTGGCGAGGCGGAGAAGCGGCTGCTTGAGGCGCAGAATCGGCGCCAGCGGCGGTGGATGATCGCGGCAGCAGCGGGGTGCCTCTCGGTGATTTTGCTGTTGACGGGTGACTTCGTTTATACGCGTGTGAATGCTGCGCCGCCTTCGGCGCGGTCGATCGTCGCCGCGGGCAATGAGGTGCGAATCCCCGTGAGTGAAGTGCAGGACGGCAAGATGCACTTGTTTACCATAAGCGCCGGTGGGCAGTCGCTGCGCTTCATGATCATTAAGAAGCCGAACGGTTACGGGACGGCGTTGGATGCTTGCCGCATTTGCGGCGCGGAAGGTTATCGCCAGGATGGGCAGAACGTCGTTTGCAGGCACTGTGGCTCGGCGATTTATGTGCCGACAGTCGGCGAGGCGGGCGGTTGCAATCCGATTGGCGTGCCTTCGCATGTGGACGGCGCTGATCTTGTTCTAGATTTATCTTCACTCGTGCAAGCAACCAAGGAGATTCCGTAGGGGCACGATTCATCGTGCCCAGGCGCGCGACCAAGGAGATTTCGTACGCGGGCACGATGAATCGTGCCCCTACGGATTTTATGTTTTTGCGACTTGTTGCCGATTCGTTTACGCGCCGCCCGCGCCGCAAGGTGCTGACGGCCGCTGCGTTGTCGCTGGGCATGGCCGTGGTGACGGCGGCGCTTAGCGTTTCGCTCGACGTGGGTGATCGCCTTGCAAGCGAGTTTCGCAGCCTCGGCGCGAACTTGGTGGTTACTCCGCAGGCAGATTCGTTGCCGCTTGAGATTGGTGGCGTGGACTACCGCCCCGTAAACGCAGGTGCGTATTTGCCGGAAGCGGACTTGCCCAAAATCAAGACCGTTTTTTGGCACAACAACATCATCGCGTTTGCTCCCGTTCTGGAAGTGTCAGCCATGCTTCCGAATATGACGATTTCAAAGTACGGGTCTCCCAGTCGTTCCATTCCGGACCATGCAGATCCCGCTGATTGGCACTTGGTCTGAGAATCACGTGCGACTGCCGGACGGAGGAACTTTCGTAACCGGGATTGCAAAAACCAACCCATGGTTTCACGTGGAAGGGAAGTGGTTCTCGGACGAGCGCCAACTCGAGCGTATCGAGAATGCTCCCGATGGGGCACACCTATTTGCCCGGACCGCCAGAGTGTGTCGTCGGGGAAAAACTGGCGGCGCGACGGAATATAAATGTCGGGGAACCAAGTGGTCGTGAGCGTCGCGAAGGCTCGAGAATTCACAGAATATGCAGTCGTGTGACGTCACGGGAATTTTGTCCTCGGGCGGGCCGGAAGACGACGCGCTGCTGATGCCGCTTGCCAAGACGTTCAGGAATTAGCCGAACAAACCGGGCCAGTATCGCAAGCTCTATCTCAGTGCGTTGACGAAGCCGGAAGACGATTTTGCGCGGCGCGATCCTAAGACGATGAAAGCGGCCGAATTCGAGCGATGGTCGTGCAGCCCGTATGTTTCTTCGATTGCGTATTCGATTAAGCAGGCGCTGCCGGGGACGGATGTGCGCGTGATTCGGCGCGTGGCCGAAGGCGAGGGAACAATCCTCACGCGGGTCCGCGCTTTGCTGTGGATGGTGACGCTCGCGGCGCTCTTAGCTGCGGCGCTGGCTGTCGGCGCTTCTTCGGCGGCTTCGGTGATTGAACGGCGTACTGAAATCGGCTTGATGAAAGCTTTGGGAGCTGGTTCAGGCACCGTTGGTTTTCTTTTGGCTGCGGAGCAGCTTCTTCTCGCGTTCGTCGGCGGTGGTATTGGCTATTCGCTCGGAATAATTCTCGCGCGTCTCGTTGGGCAAAAGATCTTCGGTGTTGCTCCTGCGCCGTCGCTGCTCGTTCTCGTTGCGGTCCTTGCGCTCGCCGCGGGGGTCACGCTTCTCGGTAGCGCCATTCCGCTGCGCCGCGCTTCTCGATACGAGCCGGCGCCCATCCTGCGAGGCGAATGATGACCCCGCTTCGCACCGGCAATCGAGCCATGTTCTGGCGCATTGTTCGCCGACTGCTCGCAGCAAATCGCGGCCGTTTATTCGTTATATCTGCTGGCGCTCGGCGCGGGAGCTGCTGTCACCGCCGCACTCCTCAATCTCCAAGTTGATGCCAAGCAACGCATCGCCTCGGAATTATCCATATTCGGGCCCAACTTTGTGGTCGTTCCTCGCGATATCTCTGAAGGTACAGTCGCATCCAGAACTCTCGATCAATCCATCGTCACTGTCATAAAGTCAAAGCCGCACGAATCAAATTTTTATGGAATCCCATATCTCTATCTTATTGCCAACGTTTCTTCTGAGAAGTCGCCAGAGGCCAAACAGGCTGTTGTAGCTGGCACTAATCTCGGGTTTCCCGGTTTTGGTGGACCAGGCTGGAGAGTCGTTTCCAAAAGTCTTCCCATGTCGTCGGAAACGGATTGCATGGCAGGAGTGAACCTCGCAACAGCTATCTCACCTCCAAGCGGGATCGATTGCACACCTCCAGAGTGGCGACCATACAGAGCAATGCACCGTGGCTGTGGTTGTTTCGACCGGTGGGTCGGAGGACGACCAGATTTTCGTGTCTCTGCGCATCTCCCAACGTCTAGTCGGGACTTGCCAGACCGTCTCAGTCTGGTGAAACTGGTGGTCTTCGGGACGCCTAAGGAAATCAGCGACCGCGTTACTAATGCTTAGGCGCAGCTCCCGCAGGCCGACATTCGGCCTATTCCCCAGTTCACCGAAGGCGAAACAAAGATCTACGAACCGCATCAGTGGGTTGTTGACCGCGACCGTGGTGATTGTCCTTTTGCTTACGGGCCTGTGCGTGATGGCCGCAATGACCAACGTCGCGATGGAGCGCAGGAACGACGTTGGCTTGATGAAAGCGATTGGTGGCGCGACGCGGCGCGTCTTGCGTCTTTTTATGATGGAAGCGGCGCTGCTCGGACTTGCTGGTGGCGTGATTGGCGCGGCGGCGGGGATTTTTCTTTCGATCTGGCTGGGCAAGCAGGTATTTGGCGTGGCAGCGCAACCGCGGTTGATTGTGTATCCTGTATCTGTGGCACTTACCACAATCGTTGCGATTCTCAGCGCGTATCCGCTTCGGCGGCTCGCCAGCGTTCGCCCCGCTTCGGTTTTTCGAGGTGAAGCGTGAGCGCGCCTGTCCAGATTCTGCCCGAGCTGAAGACGGCGGCGCCGCAAGTCGCGATCGAAAACCTCGTCAAGAAATATGGCGCTCTGCGCGCTATCGATGATCTCAGTTTCAATGTAGACGCTGCCGAATGGGTGGCGCTCATGGGTCCATCCGGGTCGGGCAAGACCACGCTGATCAACATTCTTGGCGGGCTCGATAAGCTCAATTCTGGCCGCGTTGTTGTGGATGGCGTCGACCTCTCGAAGCTCTCCGAAAATGAGATGGTCCGCTACCGCGCCGAAAAGGTCGGCTTCGTTTTCCAGCAATTTCATCTCGTGCCGTATCTCAACGCGGTCGAGAACGTCATGCTGGCTCAATATTTTCACAGTGTGACGGATGAAAAGCAGGCGGAAGAAGCTTTGCGCCGCGTCGGCATGGCCGAGCGCATGACGCACCTTCCGGCGCAGCTTTCCGGTGGCGAGCAACAGCGAGTAGCCATCGCGCGCGCGCTGATTAACCAGCCGAAGATCATCCTGGCTGACGAACCCACCGGCAATCTCGATGAAGCGAACGAAGAGATCGTCTTGAAGATCTTTCGCGAGCTGCACCAAGCTGGCCACACGATCTTAATGGTCACGCACGACCCGGACATCGCGCGCCAAGCCGACCGCCGCATCGAACTCGCCCACGGCCGCCTCCACTTCGACACCGCGCAACACGGCCCCGGCCATCCCCTCGCCTGTCCGCTCGCTGACACTGCTGATTGTTGTACTCCTGCTTCACCCGACGACGAGATTCGCTTCGATCACCTTCTTGAGCAAATCTGGATTTGTTGTGAAGAAGGCAAGTCGGCGAACATTAAGACGCTGCTACAAACATCCGGACCCGCTGGCGAGCTTCCCGTTCTTCCCGAAGGGTCGGCAGCAAAAACCTTGAGCCGCATGAGCGAGCGGCATCTGGTCGAACTGCAAGACGGCGAGGCGCAACTTACAGCAGTGGGCAGCCAACGCGCGCGCGGCGTCGTGCGCCGGCATCGGCTGGCCGAACGCCTCTTCAAAGATACGTTCGCCGTCGACGACACCGAAGCTCACACCCAAGCCTGCCGGTTCGAACACATCATCAGTCCCGAGCTCGATCAGCGCATCTGCACGTTCCTCGGCCATCCGAAAACTTGCCCGCACGGCAATCCCATTCCGCCCGGCGATTGCTGCAACGGAAAACCGAAGAGCTGATTCCGCCTCGCGCATGCCGATTCCACTCGATCCGCGAAGGAAGCCGTCTACCGTCAAGGTGCACGTCAAGACCGGCGCTGGAGTTGACATCACCTGGGCTGACGGCCACGCCAGCCACTACGACTTCGCTTATTTGCGCGAGCAGTGTCCCTGCGCCACGTGCAACGACGAGCGCGGCAAGAAGGAAGCTTTCGCCACGGCAGCGCCCGCCGCCACTGCCTTCCCTCCGCTTCCCATGTTTAAACCCAAGCCGAGCGCGCAGGCGGCCACCGTCGTTGGCAACTATGCCCTGCAAATCAGCTTTACGGATGGCCATGCCACCGGCATCTACAGCTACGAACATTTGCGCGCCATTTGCCCGTGTTCCGAGTGTGCCAAGTTTCTGGGTACAACCGCCTCCTAAATCGTTTCAGCGCTAATAAAAAGGACCGTTCGGCTAGACTTCGCGCCGGAAAAGTGCGAGCATTTTAATCCGCTGATCGAGATCACCCGTACATGAGCAGCTCTTCCAAAACCCCTGCTGCCGCAGGCAGCCGAGGCAACGGTATTCCGCGCGTCATCGTCGCCACTACCGCTCTCCTTACATTTATTTCCTTCTGGCGAGCAGCCGCTATTGTTTTGAACGATTTGGCCTCTTCGGCGTATTACGCAGGCGGCGAAGCGGAAGGCTACATCGGCAAAACGGCGCCGTGGTTCATCCTGGCCATCATGTTGTTTTCGTACGCCGTGCGCGCCGTCTACGTCGAGAGCTGCAGCATGTTCGTGCGCGGCGGCGTGTACCGCGCGGTGAAGCAGTCGCTCGGCGGAACGCTCGCGAAATTCAGCGTTTCCGCGCTGATGTTTGATTACATCCTCACCGGCCCTATCAGCGGAGTTGCTGCCGGTCAGTACCTGGCCGGACTAATCAGCGAGCTGCTGCAGTATTCGCATCTGGGCAATGCGCTCACCCCAAACGAGGTGAGCTTCATCGCGGCAAGTTTTGCGATTCTTGTCACCGTTTATTTCTGGTGGGAGAACACGAAGGGCATCCCGGAGTCCAGCGACAAAGCCCTGATCATCATGAAGCTGGTGACAGTGATGGTGGTGCTCCTGATCGGATGGTGTATTTACACCGCGATTTTGAGGCACTCGCCGCTTCCGCCCTGGCCGCACCCGCGCAATCTGCGTTTGAACGCCAGCGCGCTCGGCTGGCTTGCGGGTAGTCCGCTTCCGCACATGTTTGGAATCATCGCGATCTTTATCGCACTGGGGCATTCGGTACTGGCCATGAGCGGAGAGGAATCGCTGGCGCAGGTTTACCGCGAAATTGAAAGCCCGAAACTGCCGAACCTGAAAAAGGCCGGCATGGTCATTTTCATCTACAGCCTGGTCTTCACGTCCTTGGTTTCCTTCTTTGCGGTGATGATCATTCCCGACGACGTCAGGCAGAACTACTTGGAAAATCTTATCGGCGGCTTGGCGATGAGTCTGCATGGGCCCCTTATCGCGCGCTTGATCTTCCATGCGTTCGTCGTTGTTGTCGGTACGCTCATTTTGGCCGGAGCAGTCAATACCGCGATTGTCGGTTCGAACGGCGTGCTAAATCGCGTCTCTGAAGATGGAGTACTCAGCGCGTGGTTTCGGCAGCCTCACCCGAGATTTGGCACGAGCTACCGCATCATCAATATAGTGGTGGCGCTGCAGATCATCACCATCTTTATCAGCCGCGGCGATGTCACTTTTCTTGCAAACCTCTACGCGTTCGGCGTCATTTGGAGTTTCACGATGAACGGCCTGGCCGTCCTTGTACTTCGATACACGAGGCCGGGAGTGCGCGAGTTTCAGGTGCCCTTTAATTTTTATATTCGCGGCGTGCAGATTCCCGTCGGCCTCAGCTTGATTACGCTGACTCTTTTTATCATCGCTGTCGTCAATCTTTTTACGAAACCCGTAGCTACGATGGCTGGCGGAACTTTTTCCATTCTGCTCTTTATCGTCTTCTCCATTTCCGAGCGCCGCGCACACCGAGGTGGCGCGGCTCACATGGAGATGGACCAGTTCAACTTGGAGCTGGAGTCGGAACTAACGCCTGAAGCAGTTGGCGCACGGGCCGGAAACATTCTCGTGCCGGTAAGCAATCACTTCAATCTCTACCATTTGGGGAACGTCCTCGACCGCATCAAGCCCGGACGCCGCGACGTGGTCGTCTTACACGTGCGTTTGTTGCGCCGCTCCGCTTCCGGTGAAAACGAACTGGATGCCGATCAGCTCTTCGGCAGCATCGAGCAACATCTATTCTCGCAAGCGCTTTCCATGGCGGAGAAGCGCGGTAAATCCATTCGACTCGCGGTGGTTGCGTCTAACGACCTCTGGGAAGGCATCCTGCGCGCCGGTGCTTCGCTTCAGTCCAGCACGATTGTGATCGGGCGCTCGGCGAAGGACAACACCGAAGAGCAGGCCCGGCAGATCGGCGATGCGTGGGAAAAACTCGGCGACATCAAGCCGCAATTCAACCTCGAAATTCATTTGCCCAACGGCGACAAAATCTACAAGGTGCTTGGGCCGCATGCTCCGAACCTGACGGCGAACGAAGTCAACCTTCTGCATAGCTTGTGGCTGCGCTTCAGCGATGTGCTGGCGCCGCAAGAGCTGCATCACCACGATGTCGTGCACTTCGCGCTGCAGGAAGTCAAGAAAGAGATTGAGGATGGCCAGGAAGATGCGGTCGTCAAGCGGCTGCGCGATCACCTTGACGGAAATCAGTCGAAAAAAACACCGTCCTCTTGAATTAGTGGATTGACAGCAGTAGTTTCCCCATCATCACTGCAGCTTGGATTTATGCCAGCTGGGTCGTGCAGTGGCCGCAGCGCTTGGCCTGAATCGGAATGCTCATGGCGCATTGCGGACAGTCCTTCGTCGTGGGCGCTGCCGGAGCGGGCGGCTTGGTGGTCCAGCGATTCACCATGCGTACGAGAAGAAACACAGCGAACGCCACAATCAGGAAATTGATGATGGTGTTCAAGAACGAGCCGTAGCTGAGTGCTGCTCCCGCCTTCTTCGCGGCTTCGATCGTGTCGTAGTGCTGCCCGTTCAGACTGATGAACTGATTTGAGAAATCGACGTGTCCCAACAGCCTGCCTAGCGGCGGCATAAGGACATCCTCGACGAAAGACGCGACGATCTTTCCGAAGGCCGCGCCGATGATGATGCCGACGGCCATGTCCAGCACGTTGCCGCGCATGGCAAATTCTTTGAATTCCTTAAGCATGTGCGTCTCCTTTTCGTGGCGTGGGTCAAACGATCGCCTCTGCGCGGTTGCAGAAGCAGAGAGGGCCGTTCGTGGTGCGGATTATAGCCGAAGCAAAGAGAAAATTAAGGAAGGAAACCGACGGTCGAAGCTTAGCGTGTTCGGAAGACGAGTGCGGCCCCGATAACCCCGCGCAAGCTCATCAGTACGCCAGCGGTGGCCAGTAACGGCGCTACCCACAAAAAAGGCGCTCGCGAGATTGCCAGCATCACCATGCCGAGAAGAGTCAGTGAAAGCCCGCGTGTCCAGTTTTCCCAGCGTGCCCACCATTTGTTGGGACCATAGAGAGCACGCAGTCCCCAAAGGATTAAAGCGCCGCTGAGGATAAGCCAGGACGGTTTTTGGCGCTCGACAAGTATCCGGCCCGTGAGCGCCAGCCAGACAACAAGCACACCCAAGAGTAAAAATATAATTTCTATCGTGAGCCGCAGCGCGCGCTGAGGTGTCAGCATCGTCATACAACGAGTTTATGGGATACGTTCTATGCGAACTTTCTGCAACACCACGGGCGTCTTTGGCCGGTCGTTCGAGTCACGCGGCAAATTCGAAATCTTATTCGCCACGTCTTGCCCCTCGACCACTTCGCCGAAGATGGAGTGTTTGTTGTCGAGCCAGGGCGTTGCGGCCACAGTAAGGAAAAATTGGCTGCCGTTCGTGCCCGGCCCTGCGTTGGCCATGGAGAGCTTGCCGGCTTTCGAGTGATTCAAGGAAGGATGAAACTCGTCCGCAAACCGATACCCCGGCCCTCCGCGGCCTGTGCCCTGCGGGCATCCGCCTTGAATCATAAACTGCGGAATCACACGGTGAAACACTAGTCCATCGTAGAAATTCTTTTTTAGTTTTTTGCCGGTGCTTTCGTCGGTAAATTCTTTCGTGCCCTCGGCCAGCCCCACGAAATTCTCGACGGTCTTCGGAGCTTCCTTTTCGAGCAGTTTCACAACGATATTCCCTTGCGACGTCTCGAAAATCGCGTACATCCCTGATGGTCGGCTCATGCATTCTCCTCGTGTACTAATTCATCCTACACGAGCCGCCTCGGCCCGCGCCACTTGCGCCGGTCACCAGCCCTTCTGCTTCCGCAATTCGGTGATGTGCGCCGTGTGGTGTTTGCCGTGCCATTCATAGAGAAATAGCAGCCAGTCGACGTTGCGTTCGCCATTTTCCGGGTGCACGAGAACACGCGCAAAATGCTCCGGCTTCAGCGATCGCCACAGGCGGTCAAAGCGCGTGTGTACGGAATCGAGAAGCAGCTGCGAACTCTCTATGGGTGCCGCTTTCGAATCCGCCAACTCAGCCCACGCCGCTTCGTTATAGGGCTTGATTGTCGGCTTATCCTCCGTGAGCGCGAGCTTCAACCGGACAAGCGCATTCATGTGGCTGTCCGGAACGTGGTGTATCACCTGGCGCACGGTCCACCCACCCTCGCGATACGGCGTGTCCAGCTGCGAATCAGTCAGGCCTCTCACCGCCGCGCGCAGCTTGGCGGGCGTTGAAGCGATCTCCTCGATGGCCTCTTGTCGCCTTTCGGGCGTCACTTGCGTGGGCAGTGCGAATTTTCCAATGGGATAGCGGGGATCCATCTGAGTCTCTCCTCGGGCAACCTCGATCTTCCACTCGCCGATGGCAGTGACTATAGCTTTGGCGCTCAACGACGGTCAACGCGAGGCGGCTGAAAGGCTGCTCCAATTTGGACGCTTCGCAATCCGGTTCGCTAGGGAGGGGATGCTACAATACCGAACCTCGAGTTGTTTCGTTGAGATGTATCCGCGAGATGAATCGAACGGGTGCGCTGCTGAATCCAATGGTACGGAGATAATAGGAATGCACAATGTCGTGATTATTGGCAGTGGCTGCGCCGGCCTGACCGCTGCGATCTACGCCGCGCGCGCCAATCTGAAGCCTTTAGTGATCGATGGCCACGAGCAGGGCGGCCAGCTTTCTCTCACCACCCATGTTGAGAATTATCCCGGCTTTCCCGATGGCATCTTGGGTCCGGAGCTCATCGAAAATATGCGCAAACAGGCGCAGAAATTCGGCGCGGAGTTCAAAGCAGGCGCCGTCAGCGAGGTCGACCTCACGCAGCGTCCATTCAAGATCACGGCCGGCAAGGACACTTACGAAGCTAAGGCGCTGATCGTTGCAGCCGGGGCCACTGCACGCTTGCTCGGCCTGCAGGGAGAGCGTGAGTTAATAGGTCGCGGCGTTTCGACATGCGCGACCTGCGACGGCTATTTCTTTCGCGAAAAGGCCATCGCCGTGGTAGGCGGCGGCGATTCAGCAATGGAAGAGGCCAACTTTCTGACGCGCTATGCAAGCAAGGTCTATCTCATTCACCGGCGCAACGAATTTCGCGCCTCCAAAATCATGATTGACCGCGCTCGAGCGAATCCGAAAGTAGAATTCGTGACCCCTTTCGTAGTCGAAGAGATTCTTTCCCCCCAAGGACATGTCGACGGCGCGCGTCTGCGCCATCTGCAGACGAAAGAAATCCGCGAAATCGCGGTGGATGGAATCTTCGTCGCCATCGGCCACGATCCCAACTCCACCGTTTTCAAAGGCAAGCTGGAGATGGACGCCAACGGCTACCTCATCCCCAAACATGGCACTCTGACGTCCATCCCCGGCGTATTCGTTGCTGGAGACGTGCAGGATCATCGCTACCGCCAAGCCGTCACCGCTGCGGGCTCCGGTTGCATGGCCGCCCTGGATGCCGAAAAGTTCCTGGAAGAGCACACGGGCTAGTCCCAAGGGATTTACACGGGCATAATCATATTGCATGCTCCGCGCGACGCTTCTCAAACTCTCCGAGAGTCCCCGCTTCGCCAAATGGGTTACTTCCAACGGCACCACGCGCCGTATGGCGCGCCGCTTCGTCGCCGGCGAAACGCTCGATGAAGCTATTGAAGCCGCCCGCGCCTGCAACAATGACGGGATGCTCGTCAGCCTGGATTATCTTGGTGAAAACTGCGCCAACACTTCCGACGCCCAACGTGCGCGCGATGCTTACCTGGAAGTTTTTGAGCGCATCCACAAGGAAAATCTCCACGCCAATGTGTCCTGCAAGCTGACTCAGCTTGGGCTGGACCTCAATGCTGATTTCTGTCAGGGCTTGGTTGTGTCTATCGTAGAGTTTGCGGCACGGTTTGACAATTTTCTCCGCGTCGATATGGAAGGGTCGGCCTACACCCAACGCACCCTCGACGTCGTGAAAAATGTGCGCTCACGGAATCCCGCCATCGGCACGGTCATCCAGGCCTACCTTTATCGGAGCGAAACGGACGTTCAGTCTTTGCTCTCCTGTGGCTGCCGCATCCGGCTTTGCAAAGGTGCCTATAAGGAGCCGCCGGATGTGGCGTATCCCCGCAAAAGCGACACGGACTTTAACTATATCCGCTTGATGAAGATTTTATTGCCAAGTGGTTTCTACCATGGGATTGCCACACATGATCCGCGAATGATTGCGGAAACCATCCGCTGGGCCGCCGCCCAGAAAATTTCCAAAGATGATTTTGAGTTTCAGATGCTCTACGGTGTGCGGACCGATTTACAACGCATGCTTGTGAAAGACGGCTTTCGCCTGCGCGTTTACATTCCCTACGGCAATGATTGGTTTCCGTATTTCATGCGCCGGCTTGCCGAGCGCCCCGCCAACCTGGGCTTCTTCGTTCGCAGCTTCTTGCGTTCTTAGCTTGCTCCGGGCTTTACTGCTTGCGGCAAACCGTCACGCCATCGCGCAGCGGGATCAGCACCGGATAAAGTTCTTTCGAGGCATACACAAGCCGATTGAATTCTTGTACGCCGCGAGTTGCGGCATCATCCGGAGACGCTGGCCGGGCCGCCTTGCCCGACCACAGCGTGTTGTCAGTAATGAACAATCCGCCCCGCTTCAGCTTCGGCAGCGCCACGCGCAAAGCGTCAGGGTATTGGTCCTTGTTCACATCGTTGAAGATGAGGTCAAATTTCCCCGGGGTTTTCTTCAGCAATTCGAGCGCGTCGCCGACCTGGACACTTATGCGCTTCGCCACTCCCGCCCGCCGGAAATACTCGCGTGCTCGCTGAGCATTTGCCGGATCTCCATCGGTGTAGATCACTTTCCCTTTGGGCCCGCCGGCCCGCGCCAGCCATATCGTCGAATAGCCAATCGCGGAGCCCATTTCGAAAATTCGTTTTGCACCAGAAACTTGCGCGAGCAACGCAAGTAAGCGCGCCACCGCCGGCCCAATGATCGGCACGCGGTGTTCCGCGGCATAGCGCTCCATCTCGCTAATGACCGCGTCCCGTTCCGGCAGCAGTTCGTAGATATACTGCTCGACGTCGTCCTGAATATAGCCGCTACTCAAGTTGTCTGTACGAATCACAAGCTTTCTCCCGGTTTAAGCGCATGAATCTCAAGCCCCGCGATGTCTCGCGTTTCCTGCCGCAGTCCTTCTACAGTGCCTGTCAGAACGGGGAAAGTTGCGTAATGCATCGGAATGACGTGCTTCACTCCGAGTAGCCGGACCGCATACGAGGCCTCACGCGGCCCCATCGTAAAGAGATCACCAATCGGCAGCATCGCCAAATCGGGTTTATAAAGCTCTCCAATAAGTTTCATGTCTCCAAACACAGCCGTGTCTCCCGCATGATAAATCGTGAATCCTCCAGGCATGCGAATGAGGAGGCCGGCCGGCTCGCCTGCATATTGCCGCACGCCATTTTCATCCCAGGAGTTCGAATGAAACGCATGAGTCATCGTCACTTCAAACTCGCCGGCCTTCTGCGAGCCTCCTTTGCCCATCGGGCAAATCTCTTTTTCAAACCCCTTACTCGCAAACAGCAGACATGTCTCGAAGATGGCCACAATTTTCGGTTTATGCTGCTTTGCCAGGGCCAGCAGATCGCCAGAGTGATCCGTGTGTGCATGGGAAAGGAAAATCACGTCCAGTCGCGGTACGGTCTTTAGCGCGTCCGGGCACGCAGGGTTGGTCATCACCCACGGATCGATGATCGCCACTTGCCCCGACGGGGTCGTCAGCGAAAATGTGCTGTGTCCAAAATAAGTAATTCGATTGCCTTTCATGTCGAGCATTGCCACTCCCCTGGTCCTTTTAAATCGAAGCCTTATTCTTATTGAGAAGCGCCGCTGCCGCCCGTCAGCAGCGCGCGAATCGCTTCTTCGTATTGTTCCCGGCTCTTCTCGCCAATAAAGTGGGCTACTTGTTTGCCGTCCTTCGCATAAAAGACGGAGACAGGCATCGACCCGGTCCATCCTGGGAGCACGGACTGTCTGAAAGCCGCTTCAGCTCCTGCGGTTTTGCGGTAATTGGGAAAGATTGGCTTGTATCGCGCGAGGAACCGCCTCATCAGAATCAAATCGCCGTCATCGTCCATGCTTACGCCCACGACCTGTAGCCCCTTCGGCGCATACTGTTTCGCCAACTCGTTTAGCATCGGGTACTCGTCCCGGCAGGGTTCGCACCAGGTCGCCCAAAAATTCACCAGCAGCGCTTTGCCATGGTTCTGCTGCAGAATCTTCTGAAATCCAACTGCGTCGATCATTTCAGGATCGTGCGGCGCCGTGGCTTGCGGCGCGGCAAGGGCCGCAAAGCCCGTCCCGGCGGCAAATAACACAACTGTGGCAATGGTTGTCCGTATCTTCATCGATGTACCTTCCCCAACCATTCTAGCCGCATGCGCGGAAGTTGAGAATCGTCTCTTCGCACAGTACAATCAGTTCAGTCGCTTGTTGGCCCCGGCAGGGGCGTGGTATAAGAAAATTCCGCCGGGCGCTTCTATCCGCTGGAACCGCTCTCGGCCCATTGTCCGAGCAAAGGAGATTTGAATGGCTTACGTAATCGCTGAGCCCTGCATCGGCACAAAAGACACCGCCTGCGTGGACGTTTGTCCCGTCGATTGCATCCACCCGCGCAAGGATGAGCCGGAGCATGAAAAGGTCACCCAGCTGTATATCAATCCCACGGAATGTATCGACTGTGGCGCCTGCGTCCCGGTTTGCCCGGTGACCGCGATCTTTGCTTTAGAAGACTTGCCGGAGAAGTGGAACAGCTACACGCCGGTCAACGCAGATTTTTACACCGCAAAATAACACCATTCATTATTTCTCTATCAGGGGTCAAACCTTCACGACGGCACGCCTCGGCGTGCCGTTTTATTTTTTCAGCTTTTGAGCCTCGCCGTTTCCGCACGCTCCGCTCCGCCGCTCAGCGTCCGCCTGCGCACTTCTTCGAACGTCGTCGCGAATAGAATCTTTTCCACCGCTCCCTGCACATCCTTCCAAATCTGCTTCAGCCCGCAGCTTTCTCCCTCGACGCACACCCCGCCCATCGCTTCGTTGTGCACGCAACTGGACTCGGCGAAGGCTCCATCGACGACCCTTAAGACCGCCCCCACGGAAATCTCCTCTGGAGCCCGCGCCAGCGTATAGCCCCCACGCACGCCCCGCCGGCTCTCCAAAATCCCTCCGCGTTTCAATTCCAGCAGGATTTGCTCAAGATACTTCAGCGGAATATGGTGCCTCTGCGCAATTTCGTGGATGGTCACGACTTCAGGGTATTGCAGGCTCAGATGCAACACCGCTTGTGTGGCGTATTCGCCTTTTGCTGTCACTCGCATAGTATTTTCGATTCTTTGGTAAGCCTTTCATACGCGCGAAGGAGTGTCAATCTCCTGCGTCGGCTGTGCCTCCGGGCCGTCCCTGTGCGTCTAAGAAAAGTGCGCCTTAAGCGTATTTTCACATCTCATGAATCCGAAATGTCGCGTCACACGGTATGATGTTTGAGAGCAAAATTGTCCCCATGTCAGAACGCTTTCATCTCGTCCTGTTGATTCACGCCCATCAGCCTTGCGGCAATTTCGGCCATGTCCTCGAGAAGGCCTACAAAGATTCCTATCTGCCGTTCATAGAACTCCTGGAAAAACATCCCGGCGTGCACATGGGCCTGCACTATTCCGGCCCGCTGCTCACCTGGATCGAAGAGCATCGTCCCGAATATTTCACGCGCCTGAAAGCCCTCGTCAGTGCGGGACAAGTAGAGCTAATCGGCGGCGGCTTTTACGAGCCCATCCTCGTTTCCATTCCGCCTGAAGACCAGCGCGAACAGATCACCCGCCTGGCTACTTATCTGGAGAAGCATTTTGGCCGTCGTCCGACAGGCGCCTGGATCGCCGAGCGTGTCTGGGAACCGCAGCTTCCCTCCGCGCTTTCCGCAGCCGCTGTCAACTACACTCTGGTTGACGACATCCATTTCCTTTCCGCCGGATTTGAACCCGAGGAGCTCTTCGGCGCGTATATCGCCGAAGACCGAGGCCAGAGCGTCTGGCTCTTTCCCGGGCAAAAAGCACTCCGTTACTTCATCCCCTTCGGTAAAGTCGAGGAAGTCATCACCTATCTGCGCGATGCGGCCGCTCTGCATCCTGGCGGCATGGCGTCGATGGGCGACGACATGGAAAAATTTGGCGTCTGGCCCGGCACCAACGCCCACTGCTACAAAGACGGCTGGCTTGAGGATTTCTTCACGGCTCTTGAGAAAAATTCCTCTTGGCTGCGTGCATCGACGCCGGGTGAATATCTCGCCGATCACTCGCCTCTGGGCCGCGCCGATCTTCCCACAGCCTCCTATACCGAAATGATGGAGTGGGTGCTGCCCACGCGTGTCCGTCAACGCTTCAACGCTGTCCAGAGAGAGTTCAGTGCGCGTCCCGAAGTGCTTTCGTTCCTACGCGGCGGTTCCTGGCGCGGTTTCTTCCGCAAGTACGCGGAATCGAACCTGCTCCATAAAAAAATGTTGCGTGTGTCCGGGCGCATCGCTGCAGTTCCCATGCGCCATTCCAGTTCGAAAGCCAACGATGAACTTGTCCAGGCGCGCGACATGCTCTTGCGTGCGCAATGCAATGACGCTTATTGGCACGGCATTTTCGGCGGTTTGTACGCTCCCCATCTCCGCACCGAACTCTGGCGCAGCTTAATTCGCGCTGAATCCATCGCGGACCGGCAAACCGCCGGCGCACTCGTCCCGCGCGTCGAATTGCTGGACTACGACGCCGACGGCGCGCACGAGCACCTCTTCACCGCCCCCGAGTATCAAGCGCTGCTCAAACCCACGGACGGCGGCACCCTCGCCGCGTTCGACTTTCCGCCCGCTGCCGCGACTCTTATCAATTCTATTCAGCGCAGGCCGGAGGCTTACCATGCGCGCCTGCGCGAAGCTGCGAAAACCGCCGTGCCCGGAGCTGTCTCCTCCATTCACGAGCAAACTCTCGTTAAAGAGCCCGGCCTCGAACGTTTTCTCCATTACGACCGTTGGCCACGCCATGCATTTCGCACACTGCTCTTTGACCCCGCTCGCACGCAGGCCCAGTATGAAACGTTGGATTTACAGGAAGATCCTGGATTTGCCGGCGGCGCCTTTCACGTCAATTCCTCCTCCGCCAGCGATGCACAGTTGATTCGCGAAGACGAATTGAAGTTCGCCGCGAAAAATGGGGCTCCCGCGCCGCGCCTTTCCTTGGCGAAGCGCTTTTCCTTCGGTCCCGCTCCAAATGGTTGTGAAGTCGGCTGTGAGATTGGCTTGAAGCTGAAGAACTCTCTCGCAAAGCCGATCGCCGTCGGCATCGAATCGATTATCAATCTCCTCGCGCCTGCCGAGGCCGACCGTTTTTTTGAAACGGCGAAAGGTCCGCAAAATCTCCGCTTCAGCGGCGTTTTGCCCGGCCCGTTACTTCGCATGGAAGACGGTTGGCAGCGCGTACGCATCACGCTGCACGCGCCAGGCGCAAAGGAATTCTGGGTCGCTCCAATTGAAACGGTTTCCGAATCCGAGGAAGGTTTCGAGCGCGTCTACCAGGGGTCTCAGATTTTAGCTATCTGGCATCCAACCCTGGTGGCCCAGGAGCCGTGGTTCGCGCGCCTCGTCTGGCGCATCGAATCCTTCTAGTGCGGTCTGCGAAGGAAAACTACGAATCATCCTTGACCAGTGTGACCCTCAACGGCGGGGGAACTGAGATCCTGTAGGGGCGGGGCTTGCCCCGCCCGGGCATGCAGGGATCAACAAAGAGACTCGTTGCGAGTCTCAACTCTCCTTCACTCCGCAATCAGCAAATTCTGCGAGAAGGGCCAGTCTTCATCCACCCACTGACCCTCGCACCGAAATCCGGTTCGTTTCGCCATTTCCGCAGCTTCGCCGATCCGATATTTGTGCGAACTCTCCGTCCAGATCGTTTCGTCTTCATCCAGCGACATACGAAGTCCCGCCGCTGGAATCTCCACGCGTTGCCGGCAGGTCGAACGCAAGTGCATCTCCATTCGCCGCTCGGTAGCGTTCCACCGCGCCTCATGCCGGAAATTCGCGAGATCGAAGTCCCCACGCAACTCTCGGTTGATCCGCGCCAGTAGATTCATATTGAATGCTGCAGTCACTCCAGCAGGGTCGTCGTATGCCAGCATTTGAACTTCGACGCTTTTTTCCAGGTCCGTGCCCAAGAGCAGCGCGTCGCCTTCGCGCAAGATATTGCGGACGCTCCGCAGAAACTCCTCGCCTGCATCGCGATCGAAATTACCGATAGTGCTACCGAGAAACAGCACCAGCAAATGGTCGCCGTCAGCTCGTCCGCGGGCCACCGCACGCAGCCCCTCCAGATACGGCTGCTCATAGCCAACGATGCTCACCAGATCGATCTGCCCCAGTTCCTTTTCGCATGCCGCCAGCGCGGAAGGAGAAATCTCGATCGGGAAGTAATACGTTTTCTGCCGCCGCGAAAGCGCTTCCAGTATCCATCGTGTTTTTTTCCCGCTTCCGCTGCCCAGTTCCGCAACGTGCACCGGCGACGGCAGCAGGTCCACGATTTCACGCGCGTGTTTCTCCAGCAGCCGCGCATCCGCACGCGTCAGACCGTACTCTGGCAGCACGCAAATCGTCTCAAACAAGGCCGAGCCCACTTCGTCATACAAATATTTCGACGGCAGTTCGCGCTGTCCGCTTTTCGTCAGGCCTTCGCGTACGTCGGCCGCGAACTCGGACACATGTCTCAACGGAAGGGTTTGCGTCAGCATGTCATCTCCCAAGGGTCCGGGTTTATGTAGCTAGTCTTCCACGCAACGGAATGTCGCGTAGACGTACGGATAATGCGGCTGGAACCAGTTCCGGAAGGATCGCCGCAACATGCAAGCAGCAGTTCGCGGCGAGCCTCCCTTCATCACATAGTGTTTGCCATCGAAGAAATTCGCGGAATAGCCGGGGTAAAAGGGCATCGCCACAAACCCAGGAAACGGCGCGAATTTCGTCCGCGTCCACTCCCACCCGTTGCCCACCAGATCGTGAACTCCGAACGCGCTCGCCCCGTCCGGATGCGAGCCCGATGGAGCAGGATCCCACTGCTTAAAATCAAAATTCCCATGCCGCGCGCTCGGTGCGTCCTCGCCCCACGGATAAGCTCGTTCGGCCAAGCCGTCGAGCGTCCCATAAGCCGCTCGGTGAAACTGCTCTTCACTCGGCAGCGCGCGCCCCAGCCACTTGGCGTACGCCGTGGCTTCCGCGTGGCTCACGTATACAGGCCAATCCAGCGGCAAGCGGACTTCGTCGAACATCGCCCGGTACATCCAAATATTTCCATTGCGCTTCCAAAACGCCGGATGCTCCACGTTCTCTGTTTCTTTCCAAGCCCAGGCATCCGCGCTCCACAGCTCTGGGTTCTCGTAACCCCCGGCTTGCATAAATCGCAAAAAATCCTGGTTGGTGACATTGCCGCTTTCGATCGCAAACTTTGACACTTCCACCGCATGCGAGTCCAATTCATTGTCCCAGCCGAATTCATCGCCCATCACGAGTTTCAGGCCGAGCGTCGCGGGTCCCGCCGGTATCTCCACAAGCTGGGACTTCAATGGCGGCGCTCCAAAGCTCGGACCAATGGGTCCGCGGATTTTTCTATCCGGCGGCAGCCTGTGCAACATGTAGGCCAGCGTCTCCGCGTGCATCAGCCGGTGCTCGATGGCCACTTCCAGCATGGGAATCAACTGGGGATGTCCTTCGGCCGGTCGCGCCAGTGCGTGCTCGATCGCAGCGTCCAGTTCACTCCGCAAGCGCTGGTTGTAGCGATCCACCTCTTCGCGCTTGGGCCAATCACTTGGCCCGTCGTTCGGCAATCCACCGCCCACGGGATCGATGCCGAATGCAAAAAGGTCATCGAATGTTCGCTGCACGGACTGCAGCCCAAACGCACGCTGCGCCAGCATGTTCCAATCAAATGCCTCCACGTGTCCAAGATAGAAAACGATTCGATGCCGCTCTGGAATGGGCCTGTCGTATATGGCCTCGTCGCGCACTATCCGAAATAAATCATCGGTTTGCGCGCGCGCGTTCAACAGGCGGGTGTGAAGGTCATGCCTTGTGCGGACAACTGTGGCGGTGGCTCCCATGGCGTGTTCCCCCTAACTTGGATGCGCCTTCCTCAAGAAGGATGCGCCTAAATTCGACGCTGGGGGCGGCTGAGTGGGGTACGATGTTCCCCCTGTGGCTTGAGGCTGTCAATCGAAATGAATGCGAAACCCGCAGCTCCCTCGGATGTCGCCATCGAATTTCGCGGCGTGAACTACTGCATAAACGATATTCCTGCCCGGCCCATTGTCTCAAGTGTCTCACTAACCATTTCGCGTGGTGAGACTCTCGTGCTCCTCGGACGTAGCGGCAGCGGCAAAACTACCCTCCTGAAACTCATCAATCGGATGCTCCTTCCCTCGCAAGGGCAGATTATTGTTGAAGGCCGGGCCACTTCTGACTACGATCCTATTCTCCTTCGGCGCGGCATTGGCTACGTCATTCAAGAGGCAGGGCTCTTTCCTCATTTCACCATTGCAGAAAACATCGGTCTCGTCCCTTCTCTTGAAAAATGGGACCCCGCAAGAGTTGCCGCTCGCGTCGAAGAACTGATGCTGGTAGTGGGTCTCGACCCCGCCGAATTTTCCACCCGCCGCCCGCGCGAGCTTTCTGGTGGCCAGCGACAACGTGTGGGTGTCGCGCGCGCCCTCGCCGCCGACCCGCCCATTCTTCTCATGGACGAGCCCTTCGGCGCACTCGATCCCGTAACCCGCGCCGAACTTCAGCGCGAATTCAGCGCCCTGGCGCGCCGCCTCAATAAAACCATCGTTTTCGTCACGCACGACATCCGCGAAGCGCTTCTACTCGGCCAGCGCATCGCTCTTCTCGAAGCGGGACGACTTGTCGCCCTCGGCCCTCCCCAAGATTTCGTCCGTCTCGAACATCCCGAAGTCCGCAAATTCTGCGCCTGTCTCGATCCATCCGAGGAAGCCTACAAATGAATCCCTGGACCTTCTTCCTCACTCATCGCTCCGAAATTTTCAGCGCCACGATAGATCACGTGACCCTCGTCCTCATCGCCATGGCTTTCGCTATCGCCATTGCCGTACCGCTGGGCATGCTCATCGTGCAACATCGCCACCTTCGCGCCATCGCGTTAGGCATCGCCAGCGTTTTTCAAACGATTCCCAGCCTCGCCCTCTTCGGCTTTCTCATTCCCATCCCATTCATCGGGGGCATCGGCAGACGCACCGCCATCGTCGCTCTCATCCTCTACGCACTTCTCCCCATACTTCGTAACACCTACGTCGGCCTAAGCGGAGTTGACCCCACGATCCTTGAAGCCGCCGAAGCCATGGGAATGACCAACTCGCAAATCCTCCTCCGCGTCCGCTTTCCGCTCGCTCTAAGCATCATCCTCGCAGGCATACGCACTGCCACGGTCATCACCATCGGCGTCGCCACAATCGCCGCCGCCATCGGTGCCGGCGGCCTCGGCACCTTCATCTTCCGCGGGGTAGCCATGGTCAACGACTCTGTCATCTTGGCTGGCGCCATCCCTGCCGCCCTCCTAGCCATCGCCGCTGACCTACTCCTAGCCCAACTCGAACGCCGCCTCAAAGTCGTCTGATCTCTCCTTCACTCGATTGCTTCCTCTTCTCTGTGTTCTCTGCGACCTCTGTGTTAAATTCCACATTCCAATGGAACTCACCACATAACATGCGCCACCGCCTACTCCGAATCCCTTACTTCCTTTATTTCCTTTGCCTCCTCAACCTCCTTTTCTTCACCGCGGCTTGCCGCAAACCCGCCCAACCCCATCTAACCATCGGTTCGAAATTTTTCACCGAGCAAGTCATCCTCGCCGAGCTCCTGGCCCAACACATCGAAGCCCGCACCAACATCCCCGTCAACCGCAAAACCAACCTCGGCGGTACACTCCTGGTCCAAAAAGCCCTCCTCTCTGGCGATCTCGATCTCTACGTCGAATATACCGGTACCGCCCTCACCGCTGTCCTCAATGAATCCCCCGGAACAGACAGCTCCACGGTGATCTACAATCGCGTCAAACTGCAATACGCGCAGCGTTTCAACCTCGAACTCACCGAACCACTAGGCTTCGAAAACACCTTCGCCATGGTCATCCGCGGCGACGACGCACAAAATCTCCATCTCCGCACGATGTCCGATATCGCTCCAATCGCTCCCAAATGGCACGCCGGCGTAGGCTACGAATTCCTGGAACGCCCCGACGGCTTCCGCGGCTGGAGCGACCGCTATGCTCTCCACTTCGCTGCTCCTCCCAATGTCATGGACCTCGGCCTCCTGTATCGCGCCCTCGTCGATCACCAGGTTGACATCGTCGCTGGCAATTCCACCGACGGACTCATCGACTCTCTTCATCTTGTCGCTCTCGAAGATGATCGCCACTACTTTCCACCCTACGACGCCGTCCCCATCGTTCGCCACGACGCCTTGGAGAAATTTCCCCAACTCCGCGCCGCCCTAGCCGATCTGCACAACAAAATCTCGGCCGAAGAAATGCGCCATCTCAACGCCCAAGTCGACGCCGACCAACGCGACGTTGCCGCCGTAGTCCGCGCTTTCCGCGCCGCAAAAAATCTATAGCTCGTAACCAAACCCCCGCCAAAAAGCGTCTAAAGGTCAGCATTGCCTTACCACGGTTCAAGTTTCACAAAAGCAACTTTCGTGGCGCTCCTGGGTTTTATTAGGTGTAAGCACCAAGGCCCGGTCGGTACGAAGTTGCAAAACTCCCGGTTCAAGTTTGGAGGAAATACAAATTTCGTTGGAGGTTCGTATGAAATCATATCTAGGAGTTCTTGCCCTGTTCTTGATCTGTTCCGTTCCGGCTCTCGCGCAAGAAAAACATCCATCGGCTCCTCCACCCGTTCAAGGCGTGGGCGGCGGCCACGTCCCATCTCATGGTCCTGCTCCAGCCAAGCCTGTGGAGCATCCCGCGCCACCAAAATACGTCGACAAAAATGGCCATCCCGACGCTCCTCACGTTCACACCAACGATAAATGGGTCGGCCACGATACCGGTCGCGATGATCCTCACTATCATCTCGATCATCCTTGGGAGCATGGGCACTTCAACGGCGGTTTCGGCAAAGGCCACGTGTGGCGCATTGCAGGCGGCAATCGAGAGCGCTTCTGGTTCGGCGGTTTCTACTTCACCGTCGCTCCCGTTGACTTCGCCTTCTGCGATGCCTGGGACTGGAGCACCGATCAGGTGGTGATCTACGAGGATCCTGACCACGATGGCTGGTACCTTGCCTACAACGTGCGGCTTGGCACTTATTGCCACGTTGAGTATCTCGGCAACAGCTAGCCAACTTTCCATTCGACTATCACGCAACGCGAGAGGGACACAGTTCGCTGTGTCCCTCTTTTTTGCCCAGCGACAGCAACTTCGATCCTTTCATCGCGCAACGGTATTTTGAAGCTCTATGCAAGATTCGCACTACAGCTGCCTCCCTTTCCCGCCACAACAAATCGAAAACTTGTACAGAAGTGAACAGACATGCGTCTTTGCAAAGCCTACGATGGCGCTGCATTAAAGGGACTGCAGTGTTGGCCAGTTCATCCCCTTCCGCTTGAACACCTCGTCCCGCATAAGCGCTGAGGACATCGAACAACACATCATTCGTACCGCTCGTTTGGGTCTTGGTCCGGTTATTCGTTGAATCGAATCGGCTCAGGGCATTCTTCTTGCTGGGCAGGGCGAACGGTAATTCTTGGGTTCGGCGTGGAAGTGTCTCGCAGCGCAGACAGAAAGGTAAAAAAGAATGCCTCTCATTCAAGTTTTCATAGCCCTGATCGTCGTGGGCGTCCTCCTGTGGCTGGTGAATCGGTTCATCCCCATGGCAGGCAGTATCAAGTCAATCTTGAACGCTGTTGTGGTCATTTGCGTAGTGATTTGGCTCCTCAACGTATTTGGATTGTTCCACTCCCTCTCGAATATCCGCGTGGGATGACGAGCGCGGTTAAATAAGAGGCAAAGGAAAGAATTGCCAACGACGGGTTGCCGTCAACGGTTTGAAACAAAAGGCGCACCATTTCAGCAGAGTGACAAGCGCATAAGTAGATGCAATGGAGGTATCACATGAAACCAATCGGAGTATTGAGTACAGCAGCTCTGTTTCTTCTCTTCGGTATTGCTGCACCGGCTAACGGCCGCCAAGAGAAGCCGGAAGAAAAGGCTCCGCCTCCGAAACAGCAGCAACAGGCTAAGCCTGAGAAGCAGCAGCCCCAAGCCAAGGCTCCCAAGCAGGAACAACAAGCAAAGGCGCCAAAGCAGGAACAACAGGCTAAGCCTGAAAAGCAACAGCAGCAGGCCAAAGCCCCGAAACAGGAACCACACGCTGCTCCGGAAAAACAGCAGCAGCAAGCTCAACAGCAGCAACCGCAGAAGAGCAATTCTGCAAAGCAACAGCCAGCGCATCAACAACAAGCCGGATATTCACACGCTCCACAACGTACTCAGCAAGCCATGGCAACACAACGAGCGCAGCCAGCTCTCCGTCTCAGCGCCAGGGGCAGCGGCCGAATTCCTGACGACCGTTTCCACGCCAATTTTGGCAGTGGACACAATTTCCACATGGGCAACCCCGTTCTCGTCGGCGGATATTCCCGCTTCCAGTACGGCGGCTTCTGGTTTGGATTCGTCCAACCTTGGCCATCAGGCTGGTACTACACCGACGACGTCTACATCGATTACGTGGACGGCGGCTATTACATGTACAACCCGTATTATCCCGGCGCTCGCTTCTCCATCAGCGTAGTGATTTAGCTTCTGATCCTGGTTCAGCCAATAGCACCCGCTCGGTGCGAATCTCCCGAAAGGGAAATGATTTCGCAGGGGCGGGGAAGTGGTATCCCGTCACTAAGACTCACTCGGCAAGGAGAAAACAATGCTCGGAACGATCTTAATCATCATCTTAATCTTGGCGCTCTTCGGCGCACTTCCCACCTGGTCGCACAGCAGAGACTGGGGTTATAGGCCAACCGGAGGTCTCGGGCTTGTTCTCGTGATAGTCGTAATTCTCGTGCTGCTCGGCCGCATCTAGACTTTGCCTGCCCCGCCAGGCTCGAGCAAGGCACTGGAGGCAAGCGATGGATGGATCCAGGCGGCACGCGATCGCGTTTCTCGAAAAAGAAATTAAGACCTATCAGGCGCTCTCTTTATTCCTGTCAAAGCGAGGGATCAAGACGGACCTGCTGCTCGGAAGGAAAAAGGTCCTCATCAGCCCCTCCTTCTACAAAGAGCGAATGAAGGAAGCGAAAAAACTTGTCCGTGAACTAAGTAGGTCGTGATTTGTTTCTCTACTATCTAAGCGAGCTTTTGGTTTTCCTGGTTCTCCTTGGTGCGGCTTTCCTACTGCTCGCCCTCATTATCGCGGCAGTGATTCTTCTTTGGTGGGCCATCGAGTGGATGGCAAGCCACGCCCGGCCTGCCTTGCGAAAGGCGATCGCGTTCTCCCGCCGCCTCATCGCGCCCTACGCCAGACCTTGAGCTGCGGACAAGGCTCCCGTTGAGACGCGAGGCTTCTGAAGGTCTCGCGTTTTGCGCCGAGTCTTCCTGATTTACTTCCAACCACGCGCTCCTCCCTCCAATGCCCTGGACTTTTCACCGAATCCATAAATAAACAACGAAACTGTGTCCTACAGCACAGATTTTTGACTGCGCCGCGTACTACGCTCTTTGCTCCAGAACCAAATCAATTTGTAAAATCTTGGGAGGAAATGTATATGAAGTTCGTAAAGACAATTTTCGCAGTGTTAGCGCTCACACTGCTCGGCGCCACGCTAGCTCCTGGCGCTCGTGCAGATGAGTGGAACAAAAAAACCGTAATGACGTTTAGTCAACCAATAGAAATTCCCGGGCAGATACTGCCTGCTGGAACCTACACGTTTGTGCTGCTCGACTCTCCTGCCGACCGCCACATCGTCCAAATCTTCAACGCCGATGGCTCACACCTCATCGCCACCGTCTTGGCAATCAACGACTACCGCCTCAAACCGACGGGCGACACTGTCGTCAAGTTCGCCGAGCGCTCGGGCGACAACCCGGAAGCTCTCAAGGCGTGGTTTTATCCCGGCGATAACTTCGGCCAGGAATTTGTTTATCCCAAGCAGCGCGCCATCGAACTAGCGGTGATCGTGAAACAACCGATTCCCGCGCTGGCCGCCGACACCACGGACCTTAAATTGGTCCCGATCGTTGCCGAGACTCCGGAACAGAAAGAAGTTCCCGTAGCCGAAGTGATCATGGTCACTCCTGCGCCCGCGGAAGTTGTTACCACTACTCCTGCGCCGGTTGTGGAAACCGCTCCTGCGCCGGTTGTGGAAGCCAAGCAACTGCCGCAGACCGCCAGCCAGCTCCCTCTAATCGTGCTGTTCGGCCTGATGTCGCTCGGCGCCGCGCTTGCTCTTAAGCGCTTTTCGAGCTAAGGCCCACACGTCAACGTAAGGAAACTCCAGTGCGCCGCGGGCTTGATCCATCGTACGGAGCCCGCGGCGCAAGGAGATTTGCCAGTGACTCCGACCATGCGATCGCAAAGTCTCGCTCTGCTCCCTTGCCGCTTTCTCTTCGTCGCTCTTCTTCTCTTTTCGAGCTTGGCGGCGTCGGGTCTTGCCCAATCCCAGCAATCTCCTCCTCCTGATTCCGCTGCTTCTGCCACCATCTCCGTGAACTCGGAACTCGTTGCTCTTCCCGTCCGCGTCACGGACTCAAACGGAGGTGTCGTCTCGGGATTGACTCTGCAGGATTTCAGTGTTTTCGAGGATGGCCGCCCGCAAAAGATCACGCTCTTCCAACAGGAAGATGCCCCGGTCACCGTTGGCTTGGTTGTCGACCACAGTCGCAGCATGGGTCCCAAGCTCGCCGGAGTCATTGCTGCGGTCTCCGCTTTCGCTCATTCCAGTAATCCTCAGGACGAAATGTTCGTCGTCGATTTCAACGACGATGTCTGGCTCCAAATCCTCGGCGGTAAGCCATTCACCCACAGCGCGGACGATCTCGAGAAAGAAATCAACGCCGTTTCTGCTCGCGGACGAACCGCCCTCTACGACGCGGTCGCCGAAGGTCTCAACCACCTGCGTTTCGGCCACTGCGAGAAAAAAGCTCTGATCATTGTGAGCGACGGCGGCGATAACGCCAGTCACCAAAAGTTTTCGCAGATCCTCGATCTCGCCCAACGCTCGCAAGTTTTGATCTATTCGATCGTCTTGCAGGGCGACGGCCAGGAAGAAAATCCTGGGGCCCTCCGCCATCTTAGTAAGAGCACCGGAGGGATTTCCTACCTCCCAAGCCCCTCGCAAAGCATCGCGAGCATCTCCGCCCTCATTGCCCGTGACCTCCGCGATCAATACACCCTGGGCTTCGCGCCAGAAAAAGCAGGCAATGACGCTTCCTTTCGAAAAATTCAGGTAAAAGTGCTTGCTACCGGCCGCGGCAAGCTCCGCGTCCGCTATCGGCCCGGCTACTTTGCCGTGGATTCAAGTCATTCTTCTCCACCATCCGGCAAGAGCGCGCTATGAAATCACCTTACCGCGCCAGAGCCGGCCCCGGACGAAGGAGTGCCTCCATTTCACGCGCGGGGTCTTTTTTCTTTCTGACAGTGGGCCTGCTTGCTCTCGGCTATGCCGCGTACGTCGTCGTGGACGCACACGCCTACCAGGCTTACGAACAATCCAAATTCGAAAATGTCAGCGCCAAAGAACCAGCCCCTCCCCTTGTCGAAGGTGGAGTGATTGGCGAAATCCAGGTCCCTCGTCTTCAGTTGAAAGCCATCATCGTTCAAGGTGATTCGCACACAATTCTGCGCCGCGCCGTCGGCCATGTCCCCGAAACGGCCCTGCCTGGAACAATTGGCAATGTCGTTCTCGCCGGTCACCGCGACACTTTCTTCCGCCCGCTTCGAAATATTCGACCGGGCGATTCGATCACTCTTCAGACCTCCAATGGCGCGTTTCAGTATCTTGTGGAATCCACCGAAGTCGTTCCAGCTACCGCCGTGGAAATCTTAAACGCAACGCCCGGCCACACTCTCACGCTCATCACCTGCTTTCCTTTTGACTACATTGGCCCGGCCCCAAAGCGCTTTGTAGTTCGTGCGCGCGAACTGGCCTCTCCATCCACAGAACCGCTTCCTCTTCGCTGAACGATTTTCGGAAATTCGCGGCCAAATTTACAGAATGCCCGCAGTCCTGCTCCTTTCGGTCCCGACTACTCTCGAATCCCGAATCGGAACGATCTACGAATGTGTGCACTACCGGACAGACACATTTTCTCAACTCGTCTAACATCCCTTAGTGCAGGGTAGCCCCGGCGCTGTTTCGCGGATCCACCCATTCCTTTCCGCCGAATGGCCTCAGCTCTAGACCTGCACCTCGGTAATCGCAAAACGGGATCATCAGGTTCTGGACATTTCGATTTTCCGATTTGTCTTGTACCTCTGGGGTTTGTTCACTTCCTTCTCTCTCGTTAGGTTCTTCGACATTTCTTGGGCTTGGGCCGTCCTGACTCCCTGATTCAGGGACATTCGGGGCCGAAGGATAGTTTTCTGATAAGTGGATTAAAAATATGAAACCAATCTCTCTCGTCGGAATTGTGTTGATAGTTTTGGGCGCCTTGGCGCTCGCCTATCACGGCTTTAACTACACGCATCGCGATCATGTAATGGACGTTGGGCCGATGCATGTCACGGCGGAGACTCAAAAAAGTGTTCCCATCCCGCCAATTCTCGGCGGACTCGCGCTCGTTGGCGGAATTGCTTTGCTCGTCGTTGGCGGTAAGAAGAGTTCTTAGTTCGAATCTGCACAAGGGCCCGCCTGAGAGTCGGGTAACGCACAACCCTCTCGCGCACGGAATCGAGTTGAAGGTTCTTCAACCATGGATTTTGTAGAAGTAAAGGTCGGCAAGAGAAGTCTTGACCAGGGAGGTCAGTGATGAAGAAATTTTTGGTTACAGCAGCATGTCTTACGCTCGTTGCAAGTGCAGTGTACGCCGCGAAACTCAACAAGGAACAAAGACGCCTCGAAGAATGTGGCGTGGTCATGTCAGAAATTCTCCATGTACCCGACGACATTCCTCAGGATCTTTTGAACAAAGCCGAATGCGTCATCGTGGTTCCGAGCGTCAAGAAATTGGCTTTCGGAATCGGAGCTGAGTACGGACGCGGCGCTATGGTTTGCCGCACCGGCGAACACTTCCGAGGAGCTTGGGGAGCACCGGCGATGTACGCTCTCGAAGGCGCCAGCATCGGCTTCCAGATCGGCGGAGAAGGAACGGACTTAGTCCTGCTGGTCATGAATGCCCGAGGCATGGACTCCATCCTCAGCAGCAAGGTGAAGTTGGGTGGTGATGCTTCCGTTGCCGCGGGGCCGAAGGGACGTACCGCTTCCGCGGATACCGATGCTTGGATGCGCGCTGAAATCCTCAGCTATTCACGCTCGCAGGGAATTTTTGCTGGAGTGTCCCTCGAAGGCTCCACGATTCGTCCCGATGATGACGCCAGTGCCGATGTTTATGGCCGCCCCATGAAGGCAAGTGAAATCGTGCGTGGCGAACATACCGGCGTTCCGGAAACAGGCCGCCATCTCGTCAACGTGCTGGAGAAGCATTCACCAGTCAACGATTCAAAACGCGCCTCCAACTAATAGTTGGAAGTGACCAAATACCAATTCGCCGGGATTTTTCCTAATCCCGGCGAAATTTTTTCCATTGCAGAGTTTCGGGGGAATGTTCCAGTGATGCACTCAGCGGAGGTTTCGACAAAGGCTAAACGCAATGGTTGCGTAACCGTGGCCTTCTCTTGCAATCCTGACTCTAACATTCCGGCGCAAGTGCTCGGTTCCGAGCCCAAAACTACGCCCTACTAGCTTCGCAGCTCCCGCCACTCACTACTCACTATTTATGCCGCCGGTCGTTTCCATGCTCCGAATGCCCATTGGCTTCCAACCAGGTCAAAAGAGCTCGAATGCTGCCACGCGCCAAAGCAATGCTTGAATCAGCGGCCCCATAATAAAGATTGATAGTATCCCCGTCGGGCCCCACCGTGTAGCCGCAAGGAAATACAACATCTTGCACATCTCCGTGACGCTCGTACTCTGCTTCCGGCGCAAACATCCAGGAATCTCCGCGATTGATGCATTTGTCCGGCTGCTCAAGATCGAAGAGAGCCAATCCCAGTCGATAGATCGAGCTTGAAGGAGTCCGGCGGACGCCGTGATAAATCATTAGCCAGCCTTGGGGAGTCTCAATCGGCGGCGGCGACATGCCAATCTTGTTCGCATCCCACCAAGCACCGCGCCGGGCTTCCAACATAAGCTTGTGGTTTCCCCAATGCCGCAGATCGGGCGAATAAGAGATCCACACGTGAGCTCCCAGCGGGGTCATCGGACGATGAATCAATGCCCAGAACCCCCCGATCCTTCTCGGCAGCAGCGCTGCGTCCTTGTCGTCCGGCGACATCACCACGCCCAGTCTCTCGAAGCTCTTAAAGTCGCTCGTCAGCGCCAGCGAGACTCCCGGCCCGCCGCGGGAATAGGACGTGTACGCCACCGCATATTTTTTGAGTTCCGGCACGTACGTAATGCGCGGATCCTCGATGCCCCAAATTTCTTCCGGATATTTCTCCGAATCGGGTTCCAGAGTTGGTTCGCGATCGATCTGCCAGTCGTCCACGCCGTTCACCGAACGCGCCGCGCATAGGTGTGAGAGCCCGCGTCGATCTTCTACCCGGCAGAGCAGCAAAGTGGAACCATCCGGCAAGAGAGTTGCCCCAGCGTTAAAAACGCTGTTGATGGAATACGGCCAATCCTTTCCCGTCAAAATCGGATTACCGGGATGACGCTCAAAGAGCGTTTCGTATTGGTTCATTTTCGTGGGAATTGTGATTACGTTCATAGAAGAGAGCTCCCGCAATTTCGATCAATCTCTAAGACCACTGCCAGTTGCTTCAGATCTTTTTTCCCGTACCGTCGTGGTCTTCCACATGGCGCATTTCCAGAAGCGCCATCAGGAACGACAGCGTTGATTCCGCGCCCTGATTTTCATTGGCGCGGTCAGGATGCAGGCCGTCTCTGCAACCGCCCGTAGCGGCATCGTACAGGGCGATCTGAAGATCGTTGTCTCCCAGGAACCAATTGAAGGCCGACCACGCCTCTTTACGCCAGCGGCCCTTCCCGGTCGCCCGATATGCCTGCAGGCACGCCGAGACCGCCGCACAGGCCTCCACCGGCTGCTGATCGAACCGGGCTTTCTCGCTTGTCTTGGAATAGAAGCCCTGCGAACCGATGGGCACGAAATGGCCTTTTACCTCGCACCGCTGTAGCGCGACCAGCCAGTCCAACGCTTCCAGTCCCGCCGACACCATCTCTTCATTCCCAGCGCGTACTCCCGCTCGCAGCAACGCCTGCGGCAATCGCGCATTCGAATAGGCCAGACTATTTTCAAACCACTTCCAATCTTCGGTTCGGTGAGCACGGTACGAAGTCAGCAGTCTATTTGCCAGCGCGTCCGAAGCACTCAGCGCCGCGCGATCTCCGGGGAATGAGTCGAGATACTCCTGCACTCCCAGCAACGCGAAAGCGCACGCACGGGGACTCTTGAATTCGACAGCTGCGGGCACCGCGAGCTCAAACATACGTCCCGCGGCTCCACGCAGTCCCGCGTTTTTGGATCTTCCAAGCACCGTTCCCAAGCCCCATACCGCTCGGCCATGACTGTCTTCCGAGTGTTCGGTTTCGTGCCATTGGCATTCGTATGTCAGGGAATTTCGAAAGCGTTTGGTCGTGGGATCATACGCATGCCACAAGAAAGCCAGATAACGGGAAGCGAGATCGGCCGAGTTTGCCGGCGCGTGAACCCCAATCTCTTCTAATAGTGTGGTTACGATCAATGCGCGCGCGTTGTCATCGGTCGAATAACCCTCCGGATAGTTGGGCACCACGAAAACCGCATGCTCCACCATTCCCGTGTGGTCCGTCATTCGATATAGGTGATCCAGCTTTATGGCCGGAAGCCGGTCGAGATTCTTTTCCGTATTCCGCGCCAGAAATGTTGCGCGCGGATTTCGCAATCGCTCGTTGTAAATGCGTTCAAAGCTTTTCATATACTTCTGCGCCACGCGGCTCCAAACCATGTCTCTCGCATACAAGTAAGCGCGTTTCCTCATCGCATGCATCGCCGTATCGTTGTCCAGGAGTTCCACCGTCTTCGCAGCAATCGCCTCCGGATCATCAAAAGGAACCAGCGCGCCTCGCTCATCGGCTAGCAGTTCGATGGCGTGCAGGTAGGGCGTCGAAATAATTGCTTTTCCCGCACTCAATGCATAAGCCAGCGTTCCCGAAACGACCTGCTCCTTATGCTTATATGGCGTGATGTAAATGTCTGCAGCCCCGATCAGCTCGACCATCTCCTGCGGACTTACAAATCGGTTGCGGAAAATTACGTTCGCCTCTACGCCCAGCTCTTTCACCAGGTTCTGCAGGTAATGCCGGTATTTGTCGCCTTCCCGCCGCAGGATATGCGGGTGCGTCACACCAGAAACCATGTAAACAACATTGCTGTGGCGCGCCAGGATTTGCGGCAGCGCTTTTATTACGTTCTCCACGCCTTTATTCGGCGAGAGCAGCCCGAAGGTCAGCAAGACCTCTTTTCCCTCCGTTCCGAATCCGTCCTTGTAAAAGCTCGGATCAGTGAACGGCAAATCAGGAATGCCATGCGGGATCAGATCGATCTTTTCGGCCGGAACGTGAAACACTTCCTGCAGAATTTCCGCTGACTGCCGGCTCATAACGATCAAGCGGTCCGAAAGCGCGGCAATTTCCTCCAACACCCTGCGTTGGTCCGGATTCGGCTCTCGAAGTACCGTATGCAAGGTCGTCGCAAAGGGCATTCGCAGGCGCCGCAAGAGCTCCAGAATATGTGCGCCTGCCGCACCTCCAAAAATCCCATACTCGTGCTGCAAGCAAACCAGATCGATGTTGCTGAAATTCAAGAAGTCAGCGGCTTGCCGGTAGGAGGCCAAATTATCCTCCGACAATTCGAACCGCACTCTCGCGGGATACGCGTAACCCTCTTCGGTATCGTTTACTGGAAGCGCCAGCAACTCCGTCGTGGCGTATTCCGCGTGCAGCGCGTCGCATAAATCTGTCGTAAACGTCGCGATTCCGCATCGCCTCGGAAGGTAGTTGCCCACCACCGCAATTCGGTTGGGAAGCACGGAACGCGGCGGGATCGGCGTCAGTGAGACCGTCCGCTCGTCCAACACAAGAGACTGCAATTCGATCACCGCTTCGTTTTCTGTGAGAGGTAGTATTTTTGGCAGTGACATTTGATTTCCAGTGAGCCTACGACTTGCGGAAGAATCGCCGCGTGACAACCCAAGTAATGCGCGCCCTGGAGGCGCCTGGAACACCCAGCTTTTCTGTCGAATCCCGAATCGCGTCCCGGTTACGGGAAAGGAGGGCTTTACTCGTGCAAGACCACTGTCAACAACGACTTGTTAACTTTAATCTTACCATTATATTCGATGAAACCCAGCTTCCTGAATTTGTTCATGAAGAAATTCACGCGTGAACGCGTCGTTCCCACCATGCTCGCCAGCGTCTCCTGCGAAACCTTTGGCAATGTGCGCACCGGCTGATCTTGTTTTCCATACCGCGCCAGAAGCAGTAGCGTCCGCGCCAGCCTCTTTTCGCTCGAATTGAACAATTGATCGACCAAATCCTCTTCCACCCGGAGGTTATGCGCCAGCATGTACCGGATGAAATGGTCTGATAACCCTTGTTGGGTGTGCAGCACGTGCAGCAGTTCCGCTTTTTCAATCACGAGAATCGTCGTTGGCGTAATGGCCGTGGCCGTGCCCATCCGAATCGTTTGCCCAGCCATGCAGCCTTCGCCAAAAAAATCTGTCGGGCCAAACATCGCCACCACCGCTTCTTTTCCAGACCCATTCACCACCGATAGCTTCACTCCGCCCTTTCTGCACGTACATCACGCTATCCGCGGCATCGCCCTGCGTGTAGATCGATTCTCGCCTGTGATATTCGGCAATTTTTCGCGACACCCCCGCTGTATCGAGAAACGCTTGCGCGTCGAAAGCGCCGTTCTTTCCGTCCTTTTTAGGCTTTTGTGGTTTCATATTCGGGTCAAAACACCATCTTTGGATGGTCGTTCCGCGACCCTCTTCACCCTATCAAGAAGGCCTTCTACAAAACTGTATAAAAGGGGACAGCGCAGGCCTTGAGCCACTCTCTAAGATGGCCATGTTGGGTGGCGAGCAGGAGCGAAATTGGCCGGTTTCCAGGGCTGGGACGGGCGGTTTCCCTCCCCTCGCCGCTCTTCCTTCCAGTACAGTGGCTCAGCCAATCCTGGCTGTGCCCTGCATTGTTTCTTAACGTCCACCCCAATTGCGCAAGAATGAACTCTCTCAGAATGCGTTCTCGACAAATTCTCCAATGATGCGGTTCATTTTCGAAGATTTGCGGAAGTACTTTAGGAGTTGATTCCTTTGGCCTTTTGGATGCACACGAGAACCGATTGCAGCTGCCCAAGCGGGCCAATCCGAGTGGCCCGACCGCAGTTGCTCGTCGCGAAGGTCCACTAGTCCAAATCGCTTATCAGGGATTTCCAATATTTTGGCCCTGCTGATGTCTGTCGCATTCTCGTGTTCATATAAAGACATCACTAGTGGGCCAGCGCGCGATGTCTTGAGCAAGTAGTCTTCCACCATCATTCCAAACCAGAAGAGCTGATATTCAGTTATCTGGGTGCCCGCTTCGAGATAGCGCTGAATCGCCTCAGCCACTTGATCCTTGTCGTCAACGTTCGCACAAAAGTGGTACATGCGTTTCGCGAGACCTGGGAAGTCGCGGATTAAGGTTGGAACGTATCCAATTACGTCCGACGAGTGGTCCTGCATCAGTGTGAGCACCAGCTCGGCATCTTCCTCAGGGAAATTGTCGGGCTTCAGCAAAGAGATCAGGTACTCTTGTTCCGCATTGCTTAACTCCTCGAGCCTCTCGTCGTCATCGGAATCGGCATAACCCCATCCATGGCTTAGCTCCTCACGTCTTCTCTGAAGCAGTCGGATCTTCATCTCATCCCGGCTTAGGGGCAATTCAAGCTGCTGGTCGGGTCTCTCGACAATTCTCGATTTCTGCTCGTTCACTGAAAGGCCCCGATCGCTGAGGAGTGATTGAACCACCAGAAAATCGGATGTGAGGGTCGTGAACTCGTTGTCAAAGAGCCACATATCGTCCATCAGTCGAACAGATTCTGTGCAGCGAATTCTGTTTGAGTTTTCGAGAAACCCCAAGAACGCGGCACCGATCATCTTCGCAGGGTAAATGCCTTGCGGCAGGCAGTCCACCGTTCGTCCGCTCGCAATCTCTCGAAGGAACTTTCCGAAAAGTACAACATCGTCCGAGCTGGCGCCAGCGTCTTCAATCCAAGTCACAAGGTCATGATGATAAATTCGGTTGAAGTATGCAGCAACGTCGAAGTAGGCGTGGCAATGGTAGGTCTCCCTGCTCTTAGCAATCGCCTTCTTGTAATCTGAATAGGATTGAAGGATCGGGATCGGTGTGCCGCCTACGATGCGGTAGCCGAGAACTTTTCTTGTTGGAAGCGGCGACTTCCTAAAGAGGGAACGATTGCGGTAGACAAAGTCGTATAAAAAGAACTCGGCGATTGGGTCAAGCTTAACAGTGGGCCTAAGAAACCACCCCCGCTTGGTTGCAAAAACACGATGCTGGCTCTGAAATCCACCTTCGAGAGAAAGGCACTCCGTTTGGATGAACTGGAGTACTTCCTTCGAGTACTTGTCGACCATAAGCCGGTTCGTTCTCAATGGAAAGAGAGTGCTTTCGTAATCCCAAAGAAAGAATTGCTTTGAGGTTGTGATTGCTGAAACCATAGACTCACCTTATTGTAACTAATGGGCGGCTGGCAACCCCCTACATCAAGTGGCAGTTCTTGCCCGCCGCGTCCGTCTGCAGGGCCGCAGATTTTGGCTGGTCCTCACATTTCCACACCCGTATCATTCCACTAACCCACTTGCCAAGTCCTTTCTATCCCGCAACTTCCGCCCCTCTCATTCGAACCAACCCTCTCCGTTCGAATGACCATGCGGTACACACGAAAAATGTATTGACAATCAGTAACTATCGCGCTACCATGTCTTGTGTCTCGAAGGTGCTGTCCCTTTCCGACGACCCCGTCGTCTCAGCGTCATCTCTGTGCCCTCTGCGTCTCTGCGTTATCTTTTTCCGATCTATGGCCTCCACTTTTCAACTTTGAACTCTCAACCTTGAACCATCTTGCCGTCCTTGACGCCGCGTCAAGCATAAGTCCTTTGTCTGCCACTCTTACAAAAAACACCCGGGGTGGGGTATACCCGTCCCCGATCTGGAGAAAATCGCATGACCACGCTAGAAAACACAAAACCTCAGTCCACTGAAATCGATTCTGTCAGTGACGCGAATCGGTGCCAGCACCGTAGGCCCTCCGGCCGCCGTTGCAAACTTCCAGTCACTTCCGTCGGCGCTCCTTTTTGCTTCACGCATACCCAGGAGTTCAATAAAGCCGACAGTCTCAATCTCAAGACCGCCCTTCTCACTCGCTCCCAGGGCTTCCAAACCGCCCAGGGCATCAATTATTCCCTCAGCAATCTCTATATACTCCTCGCCAACAATTACATCTCCCCGCGTCGCGCCGCCGTTCTCGCCTACATCAATAGTCTCCTGCTCCGCACCCTACCCGCCATCGACGCCGAAAACGAAGCTGACATCAGCGATTCCACCACGCCTGAAGAAGCCGTCGCCGATGCCGCAGCCTCTCCGTCCAATGTTTCACCGTCCGCCGAACCAGTCGACAGCGTGGCCTCCACCTGGACCACCGAACCCGACCCCACAAAGAAACCCTCATGACCACCACTCCACCTCCTGTAGGGGCACGATTCATCGTGCCCGAATTGCGGTTGAACCTTTCGACCTTCAACTGTCAACTGCTTGCCCTGAGGGCAGCCGAAGGGTCGACTCTCTCCAGTCTCCTGTCCTTTGACTCTGCCACCGCGCCAACATACAATCCCGCGGGATTCAGGGGATGCAGCACAATCCAATTCAACAGGTGGGGGATACCGCAATGAAAAGGTGTTTCTGGATTTTTGCCGCAGTGCTTTTCTTGTGCTCGGCACAAGCAACGCGCCTGGCCGCGCAAGCGCCCGCGGGAGAAGGCCACGCGCCAGAGGCCAAAGCGCCCGACAAGTGCGACGCCGCAGCGACCAAGGAAGAATCTTCCGTAACCGATCACACCATAAAGATCGGTAGCCAAACGATTCCGTACAAAGCAACTGCCGGCACCACGCTCCTAAAAAACGACAAGGGCGATCCGACCGGCCTGCTCTACTCCGTCGCCTACACCCGCAGCGACGTGAAAGATCTCACCACGCGTCCCGTTTCTTTCCTCTATAACGGCGGCCCCGGCTCCGCCACGATGTGGCTGCATATGGGCGCCTTCGGTCCGCGTCGCGCATGGACCGTCGACGGCACGTTCACTCCGCCCGCTCCCTATAAGCTCGTCGACAACGGCGAGAGCCTTCTCGACAAGTCCGACCTCGTCTTCATCGACATGATGGGCAGCGGCTACAGTCACGCAGTTTGCAAAGCGCAAGAAAAAGACTTCTGGGGTGTCGACGAAGACGTCGAAGCCTTCGCTCAATTCATCGTCACCTATCTCAGCCGCAATGACCGCTGGAACTCGCCGAAATTCCTGATTGGGGAAAGCTATGGCACCTTCCGCTCTGCCGCGCTTGGCAACTACTTGCAGCAGCGCGACAGCGTTCACCTCAACGGCATCGTCCTGATTTCCTCCGTGCTCGACCTTTCCACCATCACCTTTCCTCCCGGTGACGACCGCTCCTTCGTCTACTATCTCCCCAGCTACGCCGCCGTTGCGTGGTATCACAAAGTCCTGAAAGATCGCCCCGCGGATCTGCCCGGTTTCATCGAAGAAGCCAGGAAATATGCGCAAGGCGAATATTCCGCTGCGCTTTTCAAGGGCGCCGAACTTTCCGCAAGCGAAAAGGCCGCCGTCGCCAAGAAACTTTCCTATTTCACTGGGCTTAGCGAGGACTATCTCAACAAAGCCGATCTGCGCGTAAATCTCGGCCAATTCATGGCCGAGCTCCAGCGCAGCCGCGGCCTCACCACTGGGCGAATTGACGCACGCTTCTCTGGTTACACTGCTGATTTGCTCGAGGAAAATGCGCAAGGCGATCCTGAAGGCCCCGCCGTCGGCGGCGCGTTCACCGCGCTACTCAACGCTTACAATCACGACGAGCTGAAATTCGGCAAAGACAAGATTTATCACAACACCACCGGCGGCGGTGGCGGCTGGAACTGGACGCGCAACTCTCGCGGACGCGGCGGATTTTTCCCCAGCGGTCCCAATGTTCAGGGCGATCTAGCCCAAGCCATGCTCACCAATCCCAAGCTGCTCGTCCAAGTTGAAAACGGCTACTACGATATGGCCACCCCGTTCTTCGCCACCGAATTCACCATGGAGCACCTCGGCCTTCCCGCCGAATTGCAAAAGAACGTGAAGCTGGACTATTACAATGCCGGCCACATGATGTACCTCCACGACGAAGATCGCGTGAGCCTGCACAACCAAATCGCCAGCTTCATCGATCGCGCCACAAAACCATAGTGGGACAGACTTTTAGTCTGTCTCTTTGAACGGAGGATCGAGGACAAGTCGAAAAAAGATCGAGCCGAACGCAGAGGCTGAGTCTCTCATCGTTCCGTTCGGCTCGGAAGCAAGCGAGCGATTTGGAGTGCTGCAGCTCTGCTGCCGCTTTTCTCTAAACGCCTTACATGGCTTTAGGCGACGCCCAATAGAAAAAAGAAAAAGCCTTACTACTTTCGCTTCTGGCCGGCGGCGCTTACAAGAGCCTGATTCTTCTGCTCGGTATAAACGGCGAATTCCTCGTACGGGCCCTTGAAGTCTTCAATCTTGCCGTCGTGGAAATGCCAGATGCGCGTAGCGACTTCATCAATCACGTCGTGGTCGTGCGTCACCAGCAACACGGTTCCGTCGTAGCGCTGCAAAGCAATGTTAAGCGCGTTGATGGATTCCAGGTCGAGGTGGTTGGTCGGCTCGTCGAGCACCAGGAAATTTGGCTTTTGCAGCATCAAGCGGCAGAAAATCAGCCGCGCCGACTCTCCTCCGGAAAGCGCCCGAGTCGGCTTCAGCGCATCTTCACCGCTGAAAAGCATCTGGCCCATCAGCCCGCGCAATTCCTGCTGATTGGCAGATGGATCAAACTGCCAAAGCCAGTCGATAGCCGTCATTCCCTTGGTGATCGATTCGCCATGGTCCTGCGCGAAGTAGCCGACGGCCACTTCGTGGCCCCACTTGGTTTCGCCGCCATCGATCTTAAACTTGCGGTCATCGTCTTCGATGAAACCGGGCGCGTTGAGTACGAGTGATTTGAGCAGCGTGGTTTTTCCGGTTCCGTTACGGCCCATGAGAGCAATTTTTTCGCCGCGAACCACCGACGCGGAAAAACGGGGAATCACTTTCAGGTCGTCGTAGGATTTTTCGACGCTGCGAATCTCCAGCGGATGTTTCCCGGAATTTCGCTTCATGTCCCACTTGATATAGGGACGCTGAATGTTCGAGCGCGCCAGTTCAGTGGTCTGCAGGCGCTCGACCTCTTTTTTGCGCGAAGTGGCTTGCGCGGAACGCGTACCGGCCGAAAAGCGCGCTATGAAATCGTTGAGTTGCGCGATTTTCTTTTCGCGGTTCGCGTTCTCCGATTCGATGCGCGAGCGAACCTGCGTTTTCGCCACCACCATGTCGTCGTACCCGCCGACGTACATGATGATCGTTTCGTAGTCGATGTCCGCGGTGTGCGTGCAAACGCTGTTCAGAAAATGGCGGTCGTGAGAAATCACGATGAGCACGCCTTCGTACTCGGTCAAATAGCGTTGCAGCCAGTGCACGGAATCGAGGTCTAAGTTGTTGGTGGGCTCGTCGAGCAGCAGGGCAGTAGGCGTGCCGAAGAGAGCTTGTGCTAGCAGCACGCGAACTTTCTGTCCGCCTTGCAGTTCGCCCATTTTGCGTTCGTGGAGCGAGCTTTCGATGCCGAGGCCGTCCAGCAAAGTTGCGGCGTCGGCTTCGGCGGTGTAGCCGCCCTCTTCGCCAACGATGCCTTCGAGTTCGCCGAGGCGCATGCCGTCGTTGTCGGTCAATTCTTCATGGGGCTTGGCGTAGAGCGCATCGCGCTCCTCGAGCGCTTTCCATAGCGACGCGTTTCCCATGATGACGGTGTCGATCACGCGAAACTGATCGAACGCGAACTGGTCCTGCCGCAGGACGCCCATTTTCTTCGGGCGCGAGATAGAGCCTTTGGTCGGCTCGATTTCGCCGGTCAGGATTTTCATGAATGTGGATTTGCCGGCGCCATTGGGGCCGGTGACGGCGTAACGGCGCCCGGCCATGAAGGTGCAGGTCACATCTTCGAAGAGGACCCGGGGTCCGAACCGCATAGATATGTTGTTGACTGTGAGCATAACCCTCCCATTGTAGCGTGAAATTGTTACGCGCGCTTGTCACAGTTTGCTGCAGCCAGTAGATTGTTTGCGGACCAAAGGGATGATGAATGCGACGTGAAAAAGTGATGCAACGAGGATGAAGAGCGCTCTTCGCAAAGCAGCGACATCGTTAGCGCTCATCGTGATCGTCGCGATGGGTGTGCGCGTGGCGTTTGCCTGGAATGAGGCGCGGAAGATTGCGCCGGGCGTGTTGGGAATTGTGCCGTTTCAGCAGGAGACGGGGAATATTGCGTACGCATTGGCGCAGGGCAAAGGGTTCAGCAACGTGTTTCCGAACGGAGACGGGTCCGACTGCGTGGCTCGCACCGGTGTATCCGTTGATTGTGGCGGCGGCGTTTAAGCTATTCGGGACGTTTACAGCGCAAGCATTTTTTGCGTGTGCTGGGCTGAACATACTTTTTTCTTCGGCGGCTTGTCGTGCCGATTTTCTTTGCCGGAAAGCGGATCGGTGGATTAGGAGTTGGAGCGGCGGCGGCATGGCTTTGGGCGGTTTTTCCCAGCGCGGTGATGATGCCGTTTGAATGGATTTGGGATACGTCACTGTCGGCGTTACTCGCTGCTCTGCTTTTATGGGCGACTGTGGAATTGGTGGAGTCCGAAAAGTGGATCGACTGGGGCGTGTACGGAGTGTTGTGGGGCTTGGCGCTGATGACGAATCCGGCGCTGGGTTTGCTGCTGCCATTCTTGCTGGGATGGGCGGCGCTTCGGGGGCGTGGAGAAAGCAGAGTGCGGTGGAAGCGCGCTGCGGCAACGGCTGTCGTAGCGATTTTCTGTTGCGTGCCGTGGACTGTGCGCAACTACGTGGCTTTCCACCGGTTTATTCCGGTGCGATCGAATTTGCCGTTTGAATTGTGGCTGGGGAACAACGACATTTTTGATGAACAAGCGCGGAATGGCAGAAGGTCGATTACTCGAACGGAAGAAGTTCGGAGATACACGCAGCTTGGCGAGACGGCTTACATGGCGGAGAAATGGGAACTGGCTACCTCTTTTATGAGGGATCATCCGGGGTTGGAGTTGCAGTTGGCGGGGCGGAAGTTTGTGGACTTTTGGATGGGGACGGAATCGCCGGTAAAGAATTTTCGGAAGACCGATTCTTGGTTGATCCGCTGGAATTTTGCTTACTAGTTTTTTGACCGCCGCCGGCGCGTTGTGCGGTGTAGTGATTTTGTGGGTGCGACGGAAAAAGATAACGCAGAGACGCAGAGTGCGCAGAGACGGCGCAGAGTCGGAGCGGGACGAAGCTGAGGAGATGACGCGTGCCGTGGTGTTTCCGCTGGCTGTGTTTCCGGTGGTTTTTCCTTGTTTATATTATTTGACGCATGCGGATCTGCGCTACCGACATCCAATTGATCCCATCGTTTTGTTGCTCACTGTGATTTGTTTTGCGGAAATTGTAGATATAGCATCTGTTGGGTTGCGGAAGACAGGCTGAAGCCTGTCCCACCGTGTTGCTCGCGTTGGAGCCGCTTTGATACAGTGACCGCTCGTTCTGAAATGATGAGTTAAAGTTGGAAATGGAGACATGTATGGCGATTTCGCAAGACTTGCTGGAAATATTGGTTTGTCCGATCTGCAAGACGCCGGTCAATCTTACAACTGACAGCCTTGGCCTGAAGTGTGCGACGTGCCGGCGGGTGTATCCGGTGCGCGATGATATTCCTGTGATGCTGCCGGAAGAGGCCAAGATTGAAGAGGGAAAGTGAGTAGTGGGTAGTGAATAGTGAGTAGCGGATGGTCGACGGCTTGCAATGACTGGAGACGGCTACGACCAGAAACAAGATTCAGAACTCAAATCAGAGTGAGAAATCTACGGGCGCACATGCCGACGAATATTGCTGAATACCTGCCTCGTTTGAAAAAACTCATCCCTAAATTGCGCGGGAAGCGCATCGGCGTGCTCGGCGATTTGATGCTGGACAGTTATTGGTGGGGGACGGCTACGCGGCTTTCCCCAGAGGCGGCTGTGCCGGTGGTGGATTTTGAATCTCAGACCGAATGCCTGGGAGGCGCAGGAAATGTGGCGGCGAATCTGGCCGCTCTCGGAGCGCACGTCGAGACGTTTGGCGTCATTGGCACCGACGAAGCGGGGAGGACTGTCCAGAAACGCCTTCGCGAGAAGAACGTTGTAGAAAAAGGAGTCGTTCCGGATCCGAAGCGAGTTACAACCCTGAAGACGCGAATTATTGCCCGCCACCACCAGGTCGTCAGGGTCGACAGGGAACGGCGAGAGCCTTTGCGTCCGGAGACGGAAAAGAAACTTGCTAGGCGTTCTTTTCAACGCATTGAAGAGTCTGGATGCACTGGTGCTTTCTGATTACGACAAAGGGTTGATTACGGATGATTTCGCCGACCGCGTTTTGAGCGCGGCGCATCAATTGAAAGTGCCTGTTTTTGTGAAGCCGAAGACTTCACGTCTGTATGCGTATCGCGGAGCGCGGGCGATCGTTTGTAATGCGAAGGAAGCGGGATTTTTTGTTACGCGCTCGTTGGGCGATGAAAAGTCGTTGGAAGAGGCCGGCAGGGCGCTGCTCGCGCATTTTGGGTGCAGCGCGGTGGTGATCACGCGGGGCGAAAAGGGGATGAGCGTTTTCGAGGAGACCTCGCCGCGATATTTGCAGATTCCGGCGACTAGTTTTGAAGTGACTTACGCGCGAGTCGGGCAGAGCGGCGTGGAGCGCGGCGCGACCGGGCGGCAGGTGTTTGATGTGACGGGGGCGGGGGATACGGTATTGAGCGTGCTGTCGCTGGCTGTGGCGGCGGGGGCGTCTTTGCCGGATGCGGCGGTTTTGGCGAATACAGCAGCGGGCGTGGTGGTGGGGAAGTTGGGGACGGCGAGTGTTAGTCCGGAAGAGTTGGGGAATGCGTTGGAGGATATTCGGCGGTGAGAGGCTGAGAGCTCACAGCTGACAGCTAACAGTTCAAAAGAAAGAATTTTGCACAGAGGGCGCTGAGGGCACAGAGTTCACGGAGAAGAGAAAACAAGAGAAAAGAAACGAAACGCAGAGACACAGAGGACGCAGAGCAGGGAAAAAGCAGATTCCTCGCTCCGCTCGGAATGACACCATCAATAGGCGCAGCCACAAATGGATTAGCGCGTGACAGTAGTGGCGCAGCAAGTTGCGCCCCTACGAAGGCAAAGAGAGAGGGCTATGGGGGGAAGCTGAAGGATTTGTCTTTGGTGTCGACCCAGACGTTGACTACTTTTGTTTTTTGGCTTTTTTCGGGGTCGTTGTTGGCGATGGGCATGGGCGAGTACGGGCTGATGGCTACGCGGACCTCGACGCTCGTCGTCGAGCCGTTCGGCGATTTGGCTTTGAGGATGCTGTAGCTTTTTACGGGGCCGTAGTAGCCGGTGGGGCCCCAGTCGGCGACGAAGTCCTGCATTTTGTAGCTGGAGCCAGGGCCGGGTTTCCAAAGCTGGTAGGCGGTGTTCATGTCTCCGGCTACGACAGCGTTGAAGAATTGCTCCGTGGCTTTTTTCTCGGGATAAAAACGAAGCCAGAACCATACGGCAATGATGGCGATGATGAAAGCCGCCGTCATGGTAAAAATCATGGCCCGAGATTTTTTGTGTACGTCCGGGGGCGGTTCGAGAAGTGACATTCCGTAGTCTCCTGCCCTGCGAGGCAGATTGAACGTATTGTGAGCGTATCTAAATTAACCTTTTCTGGGCGGGATGGCTAGGTTTGGATGAAAGTGAGTAGTGGGTAGTGAATAGCGAGTAGAAGAAGGTTTGCAGCTAACTTATCGGACGCGTTCGCACTTCCCGATTCGCCAAATGCGCACAATCACCTTTTTCGCCACGGCTCATTTTTTTCGTGAAGCTGTCTTATCGCTGCGCCAGCAGCCGCCACGATGAAAAAAGGAAATTCCCAATTAAACAGTCGGAGCTGCTGCTCATTTTCTGCATGAGTTCCATAATGCCCGTGAGTCCAACGCAACGGTTCCGTCCAACTTCGTTCCGGCGTCGGTTCTGTCGGGCGCTTGGAGGAGTAGTAGCCAATCAGCACGAATGACCAAAGGAATATGGCCATGAATCCTCCCCCGCCAACGGTTAGGAGGACGTTAGACCAAATTTTCCATGGTCTGCGACTTGATGGGACCATGACGCAATCATAAGACGCTGCTGGCAGAAGGGAACGTCTGGCAAATGGTGTGTTGAACGATCAGTTAAGGCGATGGAAAGTGGGAATCAGTGCTGGCAGTAGGCTGGACTTTCCCCCCACTCGAGCTAACTACGGTGTGGCCGCGTTGTCGGAAACGTACGTGCGCAATTACAGAGTGAGATGAAGACTCAGAGGATGCGTCCCCGACGCGGTTAGCCTTCGAGGGCGCCGGCGGAGCCTTCGGGTAGTTCGATGGCGTATTTGGTGCGGGCTTTTTCGGCGTGTTGTTCCAGGGCTAGTTCGATGAGTTTGTCGATGAGTTGAGAGAAGGGAATGCCGCTGGCTTCCCAGAGTTTGGGGTACATGCTGATGGAAGTGAAGCCGGGGATGGTGTTCACTTCGTTGAGATAGATTTTTCCGCCTTCTTTTCCGAGAAAAAAATCGACGCGGGCCATGCCGCTTAGTTCGAGGGCGCGAAACGCCAGGACGGCGAGGTGTTGGAATTTTTTGACTTGCGCGGGCTTCAGATCGGCGGGGATTAGTAGTTTTGTGCCTTCTTCGAGATATTTCGCGGCGTAGTCGTAGAACTCGCGGTGCGGGACGATTTCGCCGGGGATGCTGGCTTGCGGGTCGTGATTGCCGAGGACGGAGACTTCGATTTCGCGGGCGTTGACGGCGCGCTCGACTAAAATTTTCATGGCGAATTCGGAAGCGAGATTCAGCGCGGGAGTGAGCTCCTGTCGGGAATGGACTTTGGTCATGCCGACGCTGGAGCCGAGCGCGGCTGGTTTTACGAAGAGCGGATACGGAAATTCTTTTTCGATTTGGTGAATGACGATGTTTTCGTTGCGTTCCCAATCGTGGCGGTGGATGCAGAGCCACGGGACTACCGGAATTTTCGCGGACTGTAACAGCTTTTTCGCGACGTCTTTATCCATCGCGACCGCGGAGCCTAAGACACCTGCGCCGACGAAGGGGAGGCCGGCGAGGTCGAGCAGGCCCTGGATGGTGCCGTCTTCCCCAAAGGTGCCGTGCATGACGGGGAAGACGACGTCGATGCGCTGGCCGCCGGCGCTTCCGTCGAGGCGGACTAGGGCGGCATCGGTAGGGTCGGCGCTCATGGTGACGCGCTGGCCGGTGCGGAGGACTTCGGGAAGCAATTTCTGGGCGCCGCCGCCGATAAGCCAGTGGCCTTCTTTGGTGATGCCGATGGGCACGACTTCGTATTTGTCGGGGTCGAGGCCGCGAATTACGGAGGCAGCGGACGCGAGGGAGACTTCGTGTTCGCCGGAGCGGCCGCCGAAGAGGACGCCAATGCGCAATCGTTTTTTGTCAGGGGTCATGGGAATCGTCGGTTTAGTGGCCTGGGCGCCAGTTCTTAGTTATAGGGCAAAGGGGTGGAGTTGTCGCGGGGGAAGTGGCGCGTTGGTTCTGGAGTAGCAACGGAGATTTGGCGAAAGTGCGTGGAGGTGAGCAAAACGGAGGGAGGGGCCCTTCAGGTCGCCCTTTGTCCCTCAGGGCAAGCGGGGTAAACAAGTCCCTCCCCTACAGGGAAATTAAAAATGCGACGGAACCTTTCCTGGGTTCTATCGTCTACAGAGGTGCGGGAGTCTGGCAGGAGGTCCGTCGTGTCTCAACAAGAGAATGGTGGAACGCCGTTTTTGGAGAATTTGCGGCGGGATGTGCGGTACGCCGTGCGGACGCTTTTGCGGGATGCTGGGTTTGCGGCGTTTGCGATATTGATTGTGGGACTGGGCGTGGGGGCGAGTTGCACGATTTTCAGCGTGGTGAATACGCTTTTGCTTCGGCCGCTGCCGTTTCGCGATCCGGGAAGATTGGTGTGGATCGCGAACCACCAGGACGAGACGAACGACATGTCCGGGAAGACCTCGCAGACGGACTACCTGCTGGATCTACGCGCGAAGAACCAGTCGTACGAGGATTTGGCGGCGTACTTCGCGTTTTATGGTTTGGGCGATGCGAAGATGATTGGAGGAGTGGAACCGGAGAGGTTGACGAGCGTTCCGGTGACGCAGAACTTTTTTTCGCTGCTGGGCGTGGAGCCTCAAATTGGCAGGCAGTTTTCGGCGGAAGAGTGCAAACAGAACGGGCCACGAGTGACGATGCTGAGCGATGGATTGTGGCGGAGAAAATTCGCGGCGGACCCGAACATTGTGGGACGAGCGCTGTCGTTTGACGGCGGGCCGGTGACAGTAGTGGGCGTGCTGCCCGCGACGTTTGATTTTTCGACCGTGTTTACGCCGGGGAGCCGCGTGGACATGTTCGAGCCGCTGCCGCTGTCGCCGGAGATGAACCGAGAGGGAAATACGGTCGCGATTATTGGGCGGCTGAAGCCTGGTGTGAGCGTGCAAAGTGCGGCGGCGGAGACGGCGGTCCTCGGGAAGCTTTTGCAGCAGGCACACAAAGATAGAAATGACTTTGAACCGAAAGTTTCCGGGTTGGCGCAGCACGTGAGCGGACAGTTGAGGCCGACGCTGGTGGTGCTGGCGTGCGCGGTGGGCGTGGTGATGCTGATTGTGTGTGCGAACCTTTCGAATTTGTTGCTGGCGCGCGGAGCTGGGCGGAAAAAAGAAATTGCAATTCGCACGGCGATGGGGGCGGGGCGCGGGCGGTTGATTGGGCAGATGTTGACGGAGAGTTTGGTGCTGTCGTGCTGCGGGGCGGCGCTGGGATTGGTGCTGGCGTTTGTTGGGACGCGGGCGCTGGCGCATTTGACGTCGGTCAGTATTCCTTTGCTGAGCGATGTTCGGATTGATGGAAGCGTGCTGGGATTTACGCTGGTGGCGGCGCTCGTGACGGGATTGCTATTTGGATTGGTGCCGGCGCTGCAGGTGCAGGATTTGAAGTTGCACGACACGCTGAAGGATTCAAATCGCGGATCGAGCCAGGGGCGCGGACATGCATGGACTCGTGGGGCGCTTGTGGTGGCGGAAATTGGGCTGGCTTGCGTGTTGCTGGTCGGGGCAGGGCTTTTGATACGGAGTTTCTTGCGCGTGCTGGATGTGAATATGGGGTTTCGGCCGGAGCGAGCGGCGGCTTTGCGGATTGATCCGAATTCGTCGTACAAGACGCAAGAGCAGCGGAACAGTTATTTTACGGACGCGCTGCATCGCGTGATGGAGGTGCGGGGGATCGAGGGTGCGGGGCTGTCGGATTCGCTGCCGCTTGGACATAACCGGAGCTGGGGAGTTGCGGCGAAGGGCGTGCAGTACACACCCCAGAATTATCCGAATGGATTTCCGAGGATTATCAGCGACGGATATTTTCATGCCATGGGGATTCCGTTGAAGGCGGGGCGCGATTTTACGGAGCGCGACACCAAGGGATCATTAAACGTGATTATTATCAACGAGACTTTGGCGAAGAATTTGTGGCCTGGGGAGAATCCGATCGGGAAAATGGTGCGCGCGGATGATCCGGATCGCACGGTAGTGGGCGTGGTTGGCGATGTTCATCACATGGCGCTGGAAGAAGGGTCGGGCAACGAGTTTTACATTCCCATGCGCCAGACGCAGGATTACGGCACCGTAGATTTGGTGGTGCGGACGTCGCTGCCGACGGGGCAACTCGCGTCCGCGCTTCGGGAGGCGCTGCGGCCGATCGAGCCGGATTTGCCGACGGCGAATATGCGAACGCTGCAAACGATGGTGGATCACGCTGTTTCGCCGCGAAGATTTGTAGTGTGGTTGCTTGGGGGGTTTGCGGGATTTGCGCTGGTGCTGGCCTCGCTTGGAATTTACGCGGTGATTTCGTATTCGGTGAGCCAGCGGACGCAGGAAATTGGGATTCGCATGGCGCTTGGGGCGTCGGCAGAGACCCTGCAAAGAAGCATTTTGTTGCAGACGCTTGGGCTGGCCGCAATTGGCATGGTTGTGGGAGCGGTAGCGTCGTGGGTGTTGGCGCGAAGTTTGAGCGGGCTATTGTTTGGAGTGACGTCGAGTGATCCTGTCACGTTTTTGGGGATGCTCGTGATACTTACTGGAGTAGCGGCGCTGGCAGGATATTTGCCGGCACGGCGAGCATCGCGGATCGATCCGATGGCGGCCCTACGGATGAGTTGAACGAAGAGTGGACCATCGACTTTGCCCGGCGAGCGAGTCGACTTAATCCTGTCAAAACAAATAGAAGCGTCTTGAGCCTCGAACCTTGACCATGTATCGTGAACCCGGTCGGTGTGTGTGAGGCTGCCATGAATCGAAGAGATTTTCTTGCAATTAGTTCGGGAGTAGCAATCGCAGGATCTCCGTTCCGTTCCTTTCCTCGGCCACAAGGCGCGCGGGAATCCAGCCAGTCCTCAAAGCCAGAAACAAATAGACAACCCGTGCTCGTCCGTGCCGGTTTCACTCGCAAGCCTGACGGGACGCAAGAAGGCACGACGTCTCAACAAACGGTGGTTCGTTCTTTTGATTCCGAAGGCAGGATTGCAGCCTTTGTGGTTCCAGTCGGGGAGCACAAGCCGTATCGCGGCGCGCCGCTTCATTTGCACCACGAACAAGACGAATGGATACACATTTTGGCAGGCGAATTTGTGGCTGAAGTCGGCGGCAGGCGAATACGCCTCAAACCTGGTGACTCTCTCCTGATGCCGATGAGGATTCCACATCGCTGGAGTATCGCTGAGCAGCCGCACTGCGGCGCGGTCCATCTCTACACGCCAGCCGGCCTCATGGATATTTCATGGGATCCTCATCCAGGCGATGACGCTCCGGAAACTCCAGAACAGCGCAGAGCGGAATTTGAAAGCTATGGGATGTCGCTTTTGGGCGTGCCGCTAACGAAGGACGAAATCGACCAGGCAAGATAGTGTTGCATGGATGCGCCGCCGAAATAGAGTTGGGCGTGCGACACCGCAAATCGAGTAACTATAGGATTTTTTTGCCGAGGGCGGAGAGGACTAGTTCTACGCCGAGGAGCGCGGTGCGATTGTGTTCGTCGATGATGGGATTTATTTCGACGACTTCGAGTGAGACCATGGCTTCGGAGTCGGCGATCATTTCCATGGCGAGATGAGCTTCGCGGTAGGTGACGCCGCCTCGGACGGGCGTGCCAACGCCGGGAGCGTCGCTGGGGTCAACAAAGTCCATGTCGAGGCTGACGGCGATGCCGGCGGTGTCGTCCATGGCGTATTTTAAGGCGTCGGCCATCACTTCGCGCATGCCGCGTTCATCGATGTCGCGCATGGTGAAAACGTGGATGCCGGATTTTTTCGCGATTTTGCGTTCCTGGGCGTCGAGATCTCGCGCTCCAACGATCACGATGTTGCCCGGCTCAGCTTTCGGCTTGAAGCCCATGAGATCGACGAGCTCGGACGGGCCGTAGCCCATAATGCTGGCGAGCGGCATACCGTGGACATTGCCTGATGGAGAGGATTCGGGCGTGTTCATGTCGCCGTGAGCGTCGAGCCAGAGATAGCCGATCTCCTTTTTGTCTTTGCGATAGTGGGAAGCGACGCCCGCAGCAACGCCAGCGGCAATCGAATGGTCGCCGCCGAGAACGAGGGGGAGGAACCCCTCACCTAGAGATTTTTCGACGGTGGTGGCGAGATCTCTACAGGTTTCAGCGATTTCTTGAAGATATTTGGCACGTTTTTCGCCAACCTGCATTTCTTCCGGCTGTTTTACTTCCAGATTGCCGATGTCTTCGACGCTCACACCGATCTGCTTGATACGCGCCTGAAGGCCGGCGCCGCGAAGGGCCGAAGGGCCCATATCGACGCCGCGGCGGCTCTGGCCCAGGTCCATGGGTACGCCGATAATGCGAACTTTTTGATGCATGGCTCTACTCGATTCCAAAGAAAGTAGCGAGTGACGAGCGGCGAGTGGCGAGCAGGAAAATGCCACTGGCTTCAGGCACTCTGCGCGGTCGAACTCGCGACGTGCCAAAACTTACCGAAGCCGCCTTGCGGCAGCGAATCAAAACGCCAGCTGGAAGCTGGCGCTACGAAATGCGGAAAACGCGGACTGACCTGCAAGCGAGCCAACTGCGGCTGCGCAACTACCCCGCACTAAGGATACACGCGGTAAATCATGCGAGGGAAGGGGATGACTTCCCGGATGTGCTCGGTTCCACAAATCCAGGCCACGGTGCGTTCGAGGCCCAGGCCAAAGCCGGAGTGAGGCACGCTGCCATAACGGCGCAAGTCGAGATACCACTGGAAGGATTCCTCGGGCAGGTTGTGTTCGCGCAGGCGCTTCAAGAGCAAGTCGTAATCGTGGATGCGCTGGCTGCCGCCGATGATTTCGCCGTAGCCTTCGGGTGCGATCATGTCGAAGGCGAGGGCGAGTTCAGGCCGTTCAGCGTCGGGTTGCATGTAAAAGGCTTTGATGGCGGTCGGATAGTGGTGGATGAGCACGGGGCGATCGAAGGAGCTGGAAATGATAGTTTCTTCGTCGCCGCCGAAATCGTCGCCGAATTTTGCGGGGTTGCCGCCTTTGTTTAAGACCGCCACAGCGTCTTCGTAGCTGATGCGCGGAAATGGCGGCTTGATGTTTTCAAGCTTTGCAACATCGCGCTTGAGCGTTTCGAGTTCTCGCGATTTGTTTTTTACAACGCCTTGCACGATCGCGCTTACGAGCCCTTCGGCCAGCTCCATAACTTCGTCAAACTCGACGTAGGCCGCTTCCGGCTCGAGCATCCAGAATTCGGTGAGGTGGCGACGCGTCTTGGATTTTTCGGCGCGAAACGTGGGGCCAAAGGTGTAGACCTTGCCGAGGGACATGGCGATGGCTTCGGCGTAGAGCTGGCCGCTCTGCGTCAGGTAGGCTTTCTGGTCGTCGATGTAATTCACTTCGAAAAGCGTGGACGTGCCTTCGCAAGCGGCGGGCGTAAACATCGGCGCGTCGGCGATCGTGTAACCCTGGCCGTCCATGAATTCGCGCGCGGCCCGGATGGCTTCTGCACGAATGCGGAGAATGGCAGCCTGGCGGGGTGTGCGAATCCAGAGGTGGCGCTGATCGAGTAGAAAATCGACCCCGTGCTCTTTGAGCTGGATCGGGAAAGGCGTGGCGTCCGAAACCTTTTGGACGATTTGAATTTTGGCGACGCCCATTTCGAAGCCGCCCGGGGCACGCTGCTCGGCGCGAATCCTTCCAGTGACGATGACGCTCGATTCCTGCGTCAAGCCCTTCAGAGCTTCGAATGCTTCGGGATTTTCCTTGAGCGCACAGACGCCCTGGATAATGCCGGTGCCGTCGCGAAAAATGGGAAACATCAATTTGCCGGATTCGCGCAGGTTGTAAAGCCAGCCGCGAATCGTGACTTCCTGCCCGTCGTACTTGCCAGCCTGCTCGATAGTGATGATGGTCATGATCCGTTATTTTAGTGAACTTGCAAAAAACCAGTTTAGCAGAGAAGGGCTGAGATTCGGCCGGGCGAGGAGGCCTCAGGCAAGCGTTCAGCGATTGGCCATGGTGCGGATATTTCCGAGTCCAAGGAGGCGCTGATCAGCAGTGATAAGCGTCAGATCGAGCACCTGCGCCGTGGCGGCTATAAAACGGTCCGCAGGATCCTGGTGAAGCGGCAAATGCATGGCTGCCAGAACTATTTCGTAGTTGAACCGAGTCTCCTGCATGCCGGAAACAGCATATTCAACCCACTTTGACAGATCTGGCCCCAGAAACATTCTGCCTTTTCGGTGCAGCGTTAATGCCTCCCAGATGCTAATAGGCGAAAGCCATATCTCGTTCTCAGTGTTTTGTAACTCCTTAAGGATGCCAGCGGCTAGTTTGGCGCGATTACCGAGCATCCAAAGCCAAATGTGAGTGTCCAATAGGAGTTTCAATCGCGCAGTGCCTCCCATTCATCTTCATCGTTTGCAGGAGAGATTATGTCACCCAGGAACTCCATCGAACCTTCCATAGACCCAATCCACTTCGAACGGTCTACTGGAGTGGCAGGCGGAAGAACTTCCGCAACGGGCTTACCGTGGCGGGTGATTCGAATCGGTTGCCTGGTTTTGTTGACTTGCTCCAACAGAGCAAGGCACTTGGCTTTGAATTCAGAAATAGCAATCTCTTGCATGGCCTTCACCCGACCATATTATAGACCATAGTCAGAATAATGGTCAATTTCTTGCTGGCTAACTCCATTCGCGTTCAAAACGGTCGAGAGAGGCGCTGGCGGCACCGAGTTGTTCAGCAGTGGAAGGCGCGTCGTGGCCGGTTTTTTCTTTCAGTTCGAGGGTTAGCGCGAGATCTGTTTCGGGCGCGGACTTCAGGATTTTGACGGCGGATTCCCAGTCGATGGTGCCCTCGTATGGCGGAAGATGCTCGTCTTTCTCGCCATGATTGTCGTGGAGGTGCGCGGAGACGGCTAGTTCACGAAGCGGGGCAAACGCTTTTTCGATGCGCTCGGCTTCCGGACCATCGGCTAGATGCGCATGGCCGATATCGAAGTTGAAGCGCAAGCCCGTCAGCCGCGTTTCGTCCACAAAGGCCCGCAGATAGGCAGGATCGCCCATCTCGCTGGTGGTGTTCTCGACGGCGATGGTTACTCCGCGATGATGCGCATGCAAAACCAGATGCTCCAGCGAACTAAAAGCAGCATCGCGCTTACGCGGGTCGGCTGTCTCGCGCGATCCGCCCATGTGCAGAATCAACCTGGAAAAGGGCAATTCCTCTGCGACATCGATCACCCGCTTCAACTCGTCCATGGCCTCGATGCGGCGAACGCGTTCCACTTCGGTGATGGAAAGCGGCGTGCCGCCTTCGCGCGTAGCGCTCAAGTCGCGGCTCGTGGGCGCATGAAGAGAAGCAAGCGTCAGCCCATGCTGAGAGAGTGCGCTGGCCATCGCCTGGATTTCCTGTTTGGTCGTGTAATCAAAATGGCCGCGCGTGCCGAAGATTTCGACGGCTTCGAACCCGGCTTCCGCAATTTGACCGAGAAGTTCCGTGGTCAACTTTCGCGACACAAACATATAAGTGGAGAGGATTCTTCGCATAGTCCGTTCACACCGCTCTTGGATGAAATGCCCGCCGACGCCCCCCGGAAGCTGCCGGAACAAGTACCGCGGAAGCCGTACAAAAGTCGTTTAGTAACCGACGGCCGCTCCGTTATCGCGCGGATCCGCCGCGCCGAGGCGCTCACCCGTTTTCGGATCGATACCGATGGCGTTGACCAGACCAATGTGCCCGCGGCGCCGCGTTTGATAGCCTTGCGCGTTCAGTGCGGACTCCATGCTCGCGGGAAAGTCTTTTTCCATCAGAATCACGTCCGGCATCCACTGGTGATGAAAGCGCGGCGCATTGATCGCCTCCTGAGCGTCCATTCCCAAGCGCATCCAGTTTAAAACGCTGAGCAACGTCGCAGAAATAATCGTGGGGCCGCCAGGCGAACCAGTTACGAAGCTCAATTTGCCGTCGCGCAAGAGGATGGTTGGCGTCATGGAGCTGAGCGGGCGGTGTCCGGGAGCAATAGCGTTAGCTTCCGATTGAATGAGACCGAAGAGCGCGTTGGGGACGCCGGGTTGCGTTGTGAAGTCGTCCATCTCGTCATTCAGGAGAAATCCGGCGGTGGAGGTGACGCCCGAGCCGTAGCTGTTGTTGAGCGTATAGGTGCTGGCGACAGCGTTGCCGGCGGCATCGACCACGGAAAAATGCGTCGTGTGTGGACCGTCATTGAGGCTAATTGTTTGCGGAGCAAAATCATTTTCGGCGGAAACGCCGCAGACGTGTGGCGTGCCCGCCTTTACCTCTTTGCTGGAAGAGGCGTGCTGCGGATCGATGCTTGCCACGAGTTCTTTGGCGTAGCAATCACTGGTCAGTCCGTCGACCGGCACTTTGGCAAAATCCGGATCAGCCAGGTAGGCAGCGCGATCCGCAAAGACTCGCCGCATCGTCTCCACGACCATGTGGACGCTTTGCGGGTCGTCCCAGCCCTTGAGCGCGACGCCTTGCAGCATGTTCATGGCTTCGATGATGGCAACGCCGCCGGAACTGGGCGGAGGCGAAGAGATGACGTCCCACTTGTGGCCGTCCAGTTCATAAGTGGCGTGCAGCGCTTGGCGGACTTTCGGTTGATATTGCGCGAGGTCCTCGAGAGTGATGAGCCCGCCCATGCGCTTCATGTCGTCGACAATCATCTGCGCGGTTTCGCCACGATAAAACTCGGCTGCGCCATTCTTTGCGATGCGCTTCAGAGTTGCGGCCAACTCGGGCTGCTTAAACGTGTCGCCGGCACGAAACATTTTTCCGTCGTTCAAGAAAATGCGCCTGCTAACGGTGAACTGCTGCAACTCGGGGCGCTCGCCGTCCAACTGCCGTGCAAGCTTTTCGCTGACGGGAAAACCATCTTCCGCGAGATGAATCGCCGGCGCGAGAACGTCGGCGAGCTTCAGCTTGCCGTACGTCTTCAACGCGAGTTCAAGTCCTGCGACGGTCCCAGGAACCGCCACGGATTTATAGCCAATGACGGAAAGCTCCTTGTCGAGCGTGCCGTCGGGCTTGATGTACATATCGCGCGTAGCTTTAGCCGGAGCGACTTCGCGGTAGTCAAAGAAGGTGGTGCGTCCATCGGCGAGGCGCACGAGCATGAAGCCGCCGCCGCCGATGTTCCCGGCTGCGGGTTCGACGACAGCTAGTGCGAAGGCTACCGCTACTGCGCCATCGACCGCATTTCCACCGCGCTTCAGGATCTCGACACCTGCCTGAGAACCCAGCTCTTCGTCGGATGCGACCATCCCGTGCGCCGCGCGGACAGCTTGCTGGGGCCATGACCCTGCTGTTTGAGTGTGGTCGCGATATTCCGCGGCGGCTTGACCACGGGACATGGGAGCCAAGAGCGTGAGTGCGGCAGCCGCAGCGCTTAGAGCGCGCACATACATTTTCATCAAGAGCTCCATCGCAAGGAAAAGACACTAAGGGATTAAGTGGAGGGCGTCAAGATGGCGCGAGACAAGTCCCTTGTCTCGCGCAACCTGATTGGATGAAAATGTGATCCTAAACGGGGGCAGGTTTCTCATCCGGTTGGATTGGAGAGGCACCTCATGCGCGCTCGTCATCTTTCCATCTACTTTGCCCTGATCCTCTTCAGTGCCTCCACGCTGCGGGCGCAAGATCTGGTCGAAATCGCTTTTCGCATTCCTACGAAGGATGCGGGCAAAAAAGGCCTCGAAGCCGTGATGGTGCGGCCGAATGAGCCCGGCCCGCATCCGCTGGCCGTTCTTACACACGGCACTCCTCGCGAGGCTGGCGACCGCCCGGGGATGTCGCCCTGGCAAATGGTTCCGCAGGCGCGAGAGTTCGCCCGGCGTGGCTGGACTACTGTCGTCGTGATGCGGCGCGGGTACGGGGATTCGGGCGGCGGCTTTGACGAAGACGCCCGGGCTTGTTCGAGGCGTCCGGACTACTACGATTCCGGCAAGGAGTCCGCAAAGGATTTGCGTGAATCCATCGCTTATCTTTCGAAGCTTCCCGAGGTCGACCCTTCCCGGATCATAAGCGTTGGAATTTCCGCTGGAGGATTCGCCACCGTTGCTCTTACCGCCGATCCGCCTCCCGGGCTTGTGGCCGCGATTAGTTTTGCGGGCGGCCGCGGGTCGAGGAGGCCGGACGAAGTTTGCAATCCTGGTGACCTCATCCGCACATTCCATCAGTTTGGAGAGAAGTCGCGCACGCCCATGCTTTGGGTGTATTCGGAGAACGATCACTTCTTTGGACCACAAATCGCGGGAAGTTTCTTTGAAGCTTTTACGCAGGCCGGTGGAAAGGCGACTTTTATTCGCGTAGCGCCCTATCGGCGTGATGGCCACGGGCTGTTTTCGCTCGGAGGAATCTCTATTTGGTCATCGATCGTGGATGACTTCCTGGAGGGCCAAAACCTTAAGCTTCGGACGAAACTACTCTCACTTCCGGAGCCGCCTAACGTTTCTGCGCCTGCTCAGCTCAAAGCAGCTGGGAAGGAGGACTTTCGTACTTTCTTGACGCTACCGCCCTACAAAGCTTTTGCGGTCTCAACCGAGGGCCACCTTGGTTATGCATTCGGCCGGCGCTCCGAAAAAGACGCGCAAAAGACTGGCCTTGGAGCACTGTGAAGAAAATGTCTCCAAGGGCGACCACTGCACGCTGGTCCCCGTTGACGTTGCGTCCACTGAGAAGCCTTCCAGCAGCAACTGAAGCTGCCGCGGTGCGGCGCCGATGAATTATGTCGTAGCTCCACAAAACACACTCTTTGGAATGATCTTTGTGATTTAATCCTCCTGAACGAACTCGAAAGGACCGAAAAATATCCAAATGAAAAACTCGCATACGCTTTGGCCGCGACTCGCGGCGTTGTTTTTCTTTTGCGCATCCTGCATTCATGCGCAGAGCGGCCCGCCTGCGGACCTGGATGCTTATGTTGCGCGGGACATGAAGACATTTGATGTGCCCGGGATCGCGATTGCAATCGTGAAGGATGGCAAGGTCGTGCTGGCGAAGGGGTACGGCGTTCGAAAGCTGGGAGACGCTACGCCCGTCGACGAGAACACTCTTTTTGGGATTGGTTCGAACACGAAGGCGTTTACTTCGGCGGCGTTGGCTTCGCTTGTGGATGCAGGGAAAATTTCGTGGGACGACAAAGTGTACGAGCGCCTGAAGGGTTTCCAAATGTACGACCCCTACGTCTCGCATGAGATGACCATTCGCGATTTGCTTACGCACCGCAGCGGGATGGGACTTGGCGAAGGCGACCTGCTTTTTTGGCCGCATACGACCTTCACTCGCGACGACATTATTTATCGCTTACGGTTTATGAAGCCCGAGTCGAGTTTCCGCAGCCGCTTTGCGTACGACAATCTGATGTACATCGCGGCCGGACAAATCATTCCAGCGGTCACGGGGAAGCCTTGGGAAGAGTACATTCGCGAAAAAATTCTCCTGCCTTTGGGAATGAAGACTTCGAACTTAAGCACGAATGCGTTTAAACCGGGCGACAATTACGCGTGGCCGCACTCGAAAGTCGACGGCAAGCTGCAAGTCGTACCGTTTATGGATTTGGACAACGCGGCGCCAGCGGGGGCGATCAACTCTTCGGTGGCGGAAATGTCCAAGTGGGTCCTACTGCAGTTAAACCACGGAAAAATCCCGGGGAGCGAGCAGCGAATTTTCAGCGAACAGCGATCCCGCGAGATGTGGACGGGCCAGACGCTTCTCCCGATTGGAGATGGAGACTCGCCTTTGGTGGCGCTACGCCCGAAATTTGCCGCGTACGCGCTGGGCTGGGGAGTGCAGGATTACCACGGGCGCAAGCTGGTGGGGCACTCGGGAGGCGTCTCGGGATTTGTCACGCGCGTAATGCTCGTGCCCGAAGAGAATCTAGGTATCTTGGTTTTCACCAACGCGGAAAGCGGCGCGGCTTTCGAGTCCATCCTCTTTCATATTTTGGACGCGTACTTTGGTGTGCCGCCGACGGACTGGACGGCGGTAATGAAGGCCGCGACGGACAAGGGAGAAAAAGAAGCGCAGGAGATGCTCGCGACGAGCAGCAAGGACCGCGCAGCGAATTCGAAGCCGTCTCTGCCCCTCGAAAAGTTCGCGGGGGTTTACAACGACGCATGGTACGGGCCAATCACGATCAAGCAAGAAGGCTCAGGTCTAGTCTTCAGCATGGATCACACACCGAACGCTGTCGCTGACCTGCAGCACTGGCAGTTCGACACTTTCAAGGCGCATTGGCGCGATCGAACTATCGAAGACGCTTTTGTGACGTTTACGCTGAATCCCGATGGCAGCATCGACCACTTCAAGATGGCCGCGGTCTCGCCTCTTGCTGATTTCAGCTTTGACTATCAAGACCTGTGGTTCACGCCGGAGCGGCAGCCCGCGCACTGATGCAGTATCTAACCGGTTGGTGGAACACGCTGGCTTCGTTGCGCAGTTCTATGAACGAACAGTTTGCCAAGGGCGAGAAGACGGGAACGCCTTGAACGGGGTTGCTAGGCCGGTTTAGTTCTTTGTTTTTCTATTGTTCGCTGAGGAATTCGACGTCTGGAGGGCCGGGCAGCAAACCTGCCGCTGTACCCCGTTCGATGAGCGTTTTGACCGCTTGCTTGCCGCGGTCGCCGTAGCCGAGCGTCCAGCGGTTGACGTACATACCTACAAACTTGTCCGCAATTTCGGTTTCCATGTCGCGCGCAAATTGCATGGCGTAGTTCAGGGCTTCTTCACGGTGTTCGAGGCCGTACTCGACGCTATCTTTGATGGTTCTAGCGATTTGCAAGCCCAGGGCCGGACCAAGCGCCCGGCGCACAGCATTGCCGCCCAGGGGCAGAGGAAGCCCGGTCTGCTCGTGCCACCAGACGCCCAAGTCGATGACGCGATGCATGCCCAGCTGTGGGAACAGCAGCTGACCTTCGTGAATGAGTAGGCCAGCTTCGACCACGTCGTTCTTAACCGCGTCCAAAATCTTGTCGAAGGCCATTACCACCGGCTCAAAATCCGGTTCAAAGAGTTTCAAGGTGAGGTAGGCAGTCGTCTTGAGGCCTGGGACGCCGATGCGCTTCCCAGCTAAATCCTCTTTTTTCATCGATTTAGATGCAACAACGATGGGTCCGTAGTTTTCCCCGAAGCTGGCCCCGCAATCCAGCAGGACGTACTTATCGCGCAAACTTGGATAGGCCGCAAAGCTTACGGCGGTGACGTCGTAGGTTTCGGTAAGGGCAGCTTCGTTCAGTGTTTGAATGTCGGAAAGAACGTGGGTGTATTTGTAACCGGGCGTCAGAAGCTTATGGGTTGCCAGCGCATAAAACATAAAAGCATCGTCGGAATCGGGGGAATGCGCGAGCTTTATCTCGACGGTCTCTTTTTCGGTCTTTGAAGCTGTTTGTGTACCGGACATGGGCTTATCCAGTTCCTTTTGATGGCCAAGCTCCGAGGGAGCCGGTTATCGAATAGCCCGAGCCGTTCGTTTGGTTTCTCCGAAGAGAGTCTCCCCCTCGGGAAAGCTCTGTTGAGGAACGGTAAGGAGAGAACGTTTGCGACGCTGGGACTTGCGTGGCGCTTGGCCAGGCTAATTTCCGCAGCGCAAAGCCTAGCACAACCGACGTTCACCGACAATCGTTACCGCTGAGCTGTCGATGCCAACCCGGTCAGCGTGGTTTCTTGCTTTCGTTTTGGGCGACTCGGGCCTTCACGAGCTTTTTGACCAGTGCAGCCGGGAGCGGCTTGTCCGTGGGGAAGTGGATGGTCCCTTTCGAGGTCGAGTAGCCTTTCAGTTCGTTCTTGAAGGCTTCGATTACCGCGGCGGTGGGGAACAGACTGCAGTGATTTGAAAACGCGGCGAACCACACCAGTATTCGCTTGTGTTTGATCGCGGGAATGCGATAGCTGATGGTCTCGGTAGCTTCCGGGGGTACAGCGGACTGAATTACTGCGCGAAGCTTAGTGAATGTGGCGCGGGCTGGCTCGGGAATTCCCGCAAGGTATTGTTCGACATTTATTGGGGCGTCGTTAACCTTCGCCCCGGTACTTCGCCTCCCAGATTTAGCTCTTTTCATGAGGGCAATGCTACAGCCGCAATCACTTCGAGTCCATTTTCCAATTCGCTATACAGACGTTCGGTCGTAGCCCGTCCGTGGAAGCGATTGGAAATGTTACTCGTGGCGCAGGGCTACGACGGGATCAAGCCGAGTCGCACGACGCGTCGGCAAAAAGGCTGCCAGCGCTGCGACCAGAATCAAGACAACCGGGACGGCGATGTAAGTGGCCGGGTCATTGGGCGAAATCTCATACAGCTGAGTTTTGAGCAAGCGTGCCAGCGCGAAAGCCACGGCGAGGCCGACGACAAGGCCGCTGACGGCGAGGGTCATTCCTTGGCGCAGAATCATGCCGCGAACTCGAGAAACCGATGCGCCAAGTGCCATGCGGATGCCGATCTCGTGCGTGCTGAGGGATACGGAGTAGGAGATTGTGGCGTAGAGGCCGACAGCCGCGAGCAAGAGGGCCAGTGCGGCGAACGCGCTGAACAGGACGGTGAGGAAACGGTCTTGCCACGAGATGCGGGCGATGATTTGTTCGAGGCTGAAGACGCGGCTTACGACGATGTCCGGGTCAAAATCAACGACGCGAGCTCTGAGGGCTTGCTGGAGTTGCAAGGGATCACCCGTGGTGCGAACTAACAAGGCATTAGGCGTGATGTCCGAGTTGTAAGGCAAATAAACACTGGCGCGATCCTCGCCCTTGTATTTTCCATGCTTGCTGTCGGCCACAACGCCGACGACGGTGTGCCACGGTTCGTTGTTCTTCGGCGGGCCGAAGCGGAGACGCTTGCCCAAGGGACTCTCGTTAGGCCAATTCTTTTTGGCGAAGGAGTCGCTGACGATGACAATGCGGGGCGCGTCAAAATCGTCCTCCGTAAAGTCGCGGCCCTGCAGAAACGGAATGGAGAGCGTACGAAAATACCCAGGGGTGACCACAATATGGTTGATGAATGTCATGTCCTTCAGGTCAAGAGGATGGCCTTCGATGGTGAAGATGCGTCCCCAGCCATCGTTCAGCGGAATGCCGGAACTAAAGGAAGTGGAGATGACTCCGGGAAGCGAAGAAACTTCTTCCGTAAGGCGGCGAAGGAGGGCGCGAGCGGGCTGGCCATCGGGATAGCGACTTTCTGGGTAGTCGATGCTCAAGGCTAGAACGTTCTCGGGATGGTAGCCGAGGTCCTGCATGCGCAGCGCGAGGAAACTGTGGATCATGAGCCCGGCTCCGGCAAGCAAGATTACGGAAAGGGCGACTTCGCCGATGACAAGACCGTGGCGCATGAATTTGCTGCGCGCGCCGGAAGTTCCGCCGCGACCGCCTTCCTTGAGGGAGTCGGTTAGGTCTGCGTGGAATGAGCCGAATGCGGGGACGATACCGAAGCCCAGAGTCGTGAGCAGGGAGACACCGACAGCGAAACCTAGCACGCGGGAATCCGGGGAAAAATTCATCCACAGGGGGAGATCGACCGGAATGAGAGACAGCAGAGCTGGGATTCCGGCATAAGCGAGAAGGACGCCCAACGCGCCGCCGGCCAGTCCGAGCAGGAGGCTTTCCGTGATGAGCTGGCGGAGAAGTCTCTGGCGCGTCGCGCCCAGCGCAGTGCGGACGGCGATTTCCCGCACGCGCGCGGAAGCTTTGACGAGAAGCAGATTACAGACATTGGCGCATGCGATGAGGAGAAGCAGACCAACCGCTACCAGGAGGGTGATGACGGCTTTACGATAGGATCCTGCAACAGAATCGCGGAGAGGAATCGCGCGGGCCACCCAGTTGTTATTGACGGCCGGATTTTCGCGGTGGATCTGTTCCAGGAGCGCCTCCAAGTCGCTAGTCCCTTGTTCCACGGAAACTCCCGGCTTGAGCCTGGCCACCGCGCGCAGAAAATAGTCCGTGCGCGCGGCTTTCGCGGGATCCATCTGCAGGGGAAACCACAAATCCGCGCGGTCTGGAAAATGGAAACCGGCAGGCATAACGCCGATCACGGTCCAGCGTGAATCGTCGATCTGCATGGTTCTGCCGAGGATGTGAGGATCATGGCCGTAGCGGCGCTGCCAGAGCTCTTCGCTGAGGACGACGACTTTCGGGCCGTTGGGCAGATCGTCTTCGCGTGAAATCGCGCGACCAAGCAGAGGCTCTATGCCTAACACGCGGAATACTCCGTCGCTAACCTTTGCTCCCGGGATGCGCTCCGCGGCTCCTTCTCCTCTTACGGCAGACTGACCCGGAGAATAAACTCCGATGTCATCAAGCAGGCGGGCGCGCGCGCGGATGTCGTAATAATTGGGGAAGGAGATTTGCGTGGTTTCGTTAGGATCTTTTGGGCTGGATTCCGTGACGGCGACGATGCGCTCCGGCTGAGGGTAAGGAAGTGGCCGCAAAAGGAGCCCATTCGCAAGGCTGAAAACGAGCGTTGTGGAGCCGATGCCTAACGCGAGAATCAGGACCGCTGCGGCGGTTACCGAGAGATCCTTGCGAAGGATGCGGAACGCATAACGAAGGTCATGGACGATCATGTGATAGTGCTCCCTGGGCGCTTGACAAAAAACTCCGAGAACCGCGTGAAACCAGACGAACAGCAAACCTGCGATGGAGCGTTCCTCGCGCCAGCGATCCATGAAGGCGAGGCAAAGTTCGCGCCGGTATTCGTCGCGAAACTCAGCCGGGTACAGCCATAGGAACGGCTGATAGAGGCGGAGAATCCCAGCTTGCGAAGTGTGGAAACGAGACATCCATCAGGCTCGTTTGCGCACCAAGCCGGAGGCGCGGGCGTCCGAGAGCAATTTTTCCAGGTGACGAGCTTCTTCCATGGCCGCGCGCTTTCCAGCTTTGGTGAGGCGGTAGTAGCGACGGCGTTCGTCGTCGTGCTCAGGATCGGGACGTTCCTCCAGTTCTTCGATGAAGCCTTGTTCGAGCAGGCGCTTGACGGCGCTGTACAGCGTGCTGGGGCTGAGGCGAATCTCTCCGCTGGTTCTCTCGCTGACTTCTTGCATGATGGAATAGCCGTGACGGTCGCGATCCGCGAGCGCCACGAGTATGTGGAAAGTATCCCGGGAAAGAAGAAAGGGTCGCATTGGCAAACTATATCAGAGTTCGCTATAGCTGACAAAGGAGTATTTGTAGCAGGCCTCCGGCCGGGACCGTAGGAGATGAAGCGAACCGCGGCAATTCCGAAGTACCGTCAAGTCCCGTTCATGCATCGAATGAATTCTTCCGTAAAGAGAAAGCGAGTGGCCCGAGGTAAGATAATTAAGGTCATCCGTTCGCCTGGCTTGAGCCATCTGTCGAATAGAATTAGAAATCACGCCCCGGAAAGATAACGTTCGTGGAAGCCCCGAAGTTCACCCAAGCGGAGTTGGCTGGATTGATCGGCGAGACTGTTGCATGGATGCACCAGCAGCGTGACAAATACCATCCTGTTTGCAATGGGCTGTCGGAGGCCGTGAAAGTAAAACTGCGGCCGTTTTTTTCTGCGGAAATCCTGGACAACCTGCGATTAAAAGATCTGTCCAAGACCGGCGAGACGATTCCATATCCGCCTTTTTACGAGCGTGTTCGCGCCGGCGGCGCGCGCGTTGTGCCTGACGCGGCGCATATGACGGCGATTCCGTTCATCGATGTTGCGCTGTTCAATCGGCAGCCGACGTTGCGAACCGTATTTCATACGCTGATTCACGTCGCGCAATTTAGGATCATAGGTTTGGAGAAGGTGATGGAAGGTTACTTCCGAGCCCTGAACGAGTCGGGGCTCTGGATGGTCGTGCCCTACGAAGAACAAGCCTACCAGTTGGACGCGCGCTACACGAAAGACCCTGCTGACGTATTTTCAGTGGAAGCGGAAATCCAGGAATGGCTGCGCAACGGAAGGTTATAGCGCCGCGTCCGTTCAAGAAATTCAAGACCCGCCTGTTGGTGATCGCAGACGCTAAAGCGCGGAGACCATGCGAGCGATGGCATCGTCAAATGTGGATTTGCCATCGAGATAGGGCTGCCAGAAGCGGGTGAGAAGGTCGAGGTAGTCCTTCCAGCCGCGTTCGTAGAGGCCCTCGCGAATGGCGTAAGGCGTGTAGGCTTCTTTTCGGCCGGGAGCAACATTGGGGTTGGGTTTGACGGCGTCCTCTGCCTCCGACGGGGCCTTGTCTTCCAGCGTTAGAAGCGGCCGGATCACTTCGCCCGTAGTATAAAAAATGAGCGCGTGCCAGAGGTCGCGCGGGATAGCCTTATTGCGTTGGCGGCATTCGCGGATGATTGCCGATTCCACCGGTTGCGCGATTCCGTGCGAAGCTTCGTGAAAGAGCACTTCGAACGCTTCGTCTCCTTGGTTGCGCGGGTCTGTGCTGGAAATCGTAACGCGCAGTGGGTCCGGTGTGGTGTACGCGCCCGACGGATTTGCGTAGGCGCTCACGTCAACGCGGATTTTCGCTTTTGGCCACTTGGTTTGATAGATGTCCGCTAGCCGCTCGGAGATTCCTACGCCTTGTTCCTCGATTAGCGGCGCAACACGTGCGACCCAACGGCGATTGGCGCGGTCCTGGTCGGCCCACAGATGAGCGCGATAGGCAGGTGCGGCGGTCTCCAGCACTTGTGTCAGCTTGGGGGGCAAGCCGGCATCGCAAGTTTTCTTTCGCACGCCGGAAAGTTCGTCGCAGTCTTCAAAATCTCCGAGCTGATTTTTTAGCAGGATCAGATCGTTATTGAAGAGCAAGTCCTTGTTCACATAGTTTGAGACGTAATAATCGACCGAACTGTCCCAAGCGAGGCGCTCAGCGGGGCTGAGGGGTGGCGTAGCCTCTTTCATGGTCTTCAGTTTTATGAGTGGAGCCGAATTGCCTTTTTGCGTACTCGCAGGCCCAGCTGCGCGCAACTTGGCCTCGTAGTAGAGCATGTGGTGGAGGTTGATCCAGAAGCCGCTGTGAAATTCGAAGACGGGAAGAGGGCCGTACGCAGAGCTGGACTGCTGTGCGGTTGTCGCCGCCGAGCTCAGAAGCGCGAAGGCAAGAATCAAGGCGAGAATTCGGAAGTATGCTGGGCGCATGTGGAATCGCACGATAGTAGCGCCAACTCCTTCACCGCACAAACCGAGGTTTCTTTCTTTCCCCTATTTCGCAATAGCCGATGTAATATGCCCGCTCATTTCGTTGAGGATTTGCTGACGGGAGAATGGAATGACAAAATTTCTTGCAGTGGCTTGCATTGCGGTGATTCTGTTCGCGCCAAGCGAATTACTCGCGCAGCAATCGCCGCAGCTCCCCGCGTTGAAACAAGAAGCTGTGGGGGAAGTAGACAAGCTGCAGACACTTACGCAGCAGATGGTGGACGAAATTTTCAGCTTCAGCGAATTAGGCTTCCAGGAATACGAGACGTCGCGTTACGTCACGGGAATCCTCGAGAAAAATGGGTTTCACGTCGAGCAGGGCGTGGCAGGCGTTCCTACCGCTTGGGTAGCTACATATGGCAGCGGTAAACCGGTCATCGCATTCATCACGGACATCGACTGCATTCCTCGCGCTTCACAGAAGCCAGGTGTGGCTTATCACGATCCGATCGTCGAAGGCGCGCCGGGCCATGGAGAGGGGCATAACTCCGGAATGGCGGTGAATGTCACGGCGGCTCTGGTTTTGAAAAAGCTCATGGACGAGCACCACATCGCCGGGACGATCAAGCTTGTTCCTGGTGTCGCGGAAGAATTGCTCGGCACTAAGGCGTTTTATGTTCGCGCGGGATTGTTCAAGGACGTGGATATTGTTTTGGGCGCGCACGTGGAGTCGGAATTTTCGACTTCTTACGGCACGGGGAATGGCGAGTGGAGCGGGCTCGTCTCCGTGCAATATTTTTTTCATGGCAAAGCGGCGCACGCAGCTGCGGCGCCGTGGGAAGGCCGTAGCGCGCTGGATGCCGTGGAGTTGATGGACGTCGGCTGGGATTTTCGGCGGGAGCATCTGCGACCGGCGCAGCGCTCGCATCGCGTGATTATCAATGGCGGGGATCAGCCCAATGTCGTTCCTTCGGAAGCGGCGGTCTGGTATTACTTCCGCGAGTTGGATTATCCACACATCAAGGACCTCTACGATTTGGGAACTACGATCGCGGATTCCGCGGCGAAGATGACTGGGACCACTGTGGATCACAAGCTGGTGGGATCGGCGTGGCCACCATACCTGAATAAAGTCATCGCGGAAGCGCAGCAGAAAAATATCGAAGCCGTTGGCATGCCGAAGTGGAGCGATGCGGATCAGACGCTAGCGAAGGCTCTTCAAAAGGACATCGGCGCGAAAGTGGAAGGCCTCAAGGAGAAAGTCGAGCCCCTCGATGAGCCGGTGAAAAAACCGACCGGCGGAGGTTCAGACGATATCGGCGATATTTCCTGGAACGTGCCGATGGTGTACCTGATGTATCCGGCCAACATTCCGAATCTGCCGGGGCACAGCTGGGCAAACGGGGTGGCGATGGCCACGCCCATTGCTCACAAAGGCTCAACGGCGGGCGCCAAGGTGCAAGCAATGACCGCTCTCGACTTTCTCCTTCAACCCCAACTTGTGCAGCAAGCGTGGGATTATTTCAAGAATGTCCAAACGAAGGACGTGCACTACGAGACGTTTCTAAGCCCCGATGACAAGCCGGCCATCGAGATGAATAAAGAAAAGATGGAAAAGTTCGCGCCACAATTGAAAAAATATTATTACGATCCTGCACGCTATAAGACTTATATCGAGCAATTGGGGATTCAGTACCCGACGGTCAAGACTACCCCCTAGTTTTTAACGCAAGAGTGCGGCGTTCGTCAGTGCTCGGGCAGACGTGAATCACCGGCGGAGCCTACCGCGCCTTTGTGGTCCGCGCCGCGAAGGGTTCCAGAAGCATCGCGGAAGTAGGAGCGATGTCCCGTCCGGCCATAAGTCAGCGGCGTTGCGGCGAGTTCAAACTTCCCCGGCGCGCCCAAACCGCTGGCCCCCACGATGACGTACCGGAACGAATAACCATTTCTCATTCCAGCGGCCAGATCGGATTCCAAGAGTCCTGCGGCATCGGCGCTCGCTGGGCCATGCAACGGCGGTCCTAGACTAGAAAGCGAATTGGGAAGCCGTGCGTACTTGAGACGGAAGGCTTCGACCGCTTCGGCAATTTCCTTTAATGATTGAATGGCGGTTTGCTCATTCTTGTCCGCTTCCGCGGAATCCCATTCCAATTCCAAGGAAGGCAAATCGAGAAGAACTACGCCGAGTGAGAGGATCTTCCAGTCGCCGTTTTCGCGCACCATGCCCATGGTTACCTGAATCGCGCTGGCATCGGTCGTATCCGTCGCGTCGCGCAGGTTCACCGGCAAGTACGCCAGGTTGTCATGCGTGTCGGCGCCGCCGATCTGAATCTCCGCGGCCCCTTCGGGAGTATCGCAGCGCACGATGGGACGGCCGGAGGGATTGGTGGTCAAGCTCGGCTTGCCTGCCTGGTTGAGAAGCACAAAACGTTTCATGAACGCGACGCGGGCTGCGGGCGCCATGCGGGAAAACGATTCTTTGTTGCGCGCGGTGAGAAAGCGCTCAAAGTCGTTCTGGCTTTGCGAACACGCGGCCATCAGCACATCGCGAAGCGCCGCGGAGGGTCCGTTCACTGTGGCGGCTGGAGCCGTGGGATTTGAAGTCGACTCCTGCGCGAAGGCGATATTTGTCGGCAGCAGCGGCACGTTTAACAGAACGAGGCCGGCCGACGTTAGAAAAGTTTTGCGAAAGTTCACATCAGTCCTTTGCGGCGCTCAGAATAGCCGCCAGATTTTGTGTAAAAGCAGATCGCGGCATCACTTCGTCGCACCCTGCGGCTTGCGCCTGCGTGGCGAGGTCGCGTTGCACGTGAGAGAGAAAACCAATGACTCTTAAATCCTTTTGTGCTGCACGAACCAGCTCGACCGCCGCGAGCGGCTGGTTGCGCGAATTCAAATCGACGATAACCAGTTTTGGCGTGGGTTCCAGCAGACCCAAAAGCGCGTCAACATTCGTGGCTACTTTCAATTCCAGGCCGAGATGTTTCGCAGTCTCCGCAACCTTCATTTGAAAAAATAGGTCGTCCATCAGTGCCACGATTCTTCCCATTCCAGCGAGTCCTCCGCGCCTGTTACTCATTATGCGCCAGTTCAACTTTTCGCGGACTTTTCGAGTAAGATGCTGCCATAGCTTGGGAGGTCCCCCCATGCAGCAAGGTGTTGCCCGAATCACCGAGCCGGCGGTCTCCGGATCCATCCAACCAGCCCTATTGCTCTTAGAGAAGACGCCGTTTCTGCTCGAAACGATGCTTCGCGATTTGCCGGAAGATCTGTTGCGCTGGAAGCCCGCGCCAGAGCGCTGGTCGATTGCGGAAGTGATTGGGCATCTTGCGGATATTGAACTGATTTATGCCGACCGGACGCGACGCATCGTTACGGAAGACACGCCAACTCTGCAGAAGTACGATCCCACGCAAACCGTTGTGATCGGCGATTACGTTCGCGGCTCAGCCACCGAAAACCTCGCGTTTTTCACGAGGACGCGGCGATCCACCGTAATTCTCTTGAGAACTATTCCTGCCGATTCCGGCGAGCGCGAGGCCACGCACTCCGAATTGGGCAACATTACGCTTCATCAGATGCTCAGCGAGTGGGCTTCGCACGACCTCGGGCATCTCCGGCAGATCGCCGAGCTTTACCGCGCGCGCGCGTTTCACCCTTACGCAGGGCCTTTCCAAAAATATTCCAATCCGAAGCCGTGAACGAACATCCGGAAGATGCGCGGCTAGCCGCCGCAGGTCCGCGCGAGGTGACGCTCTATACGCGGCCCGGCTGCCATCTTTGCGATGAAGCTAAGACGGCCATCGCGCCACTGCTGCGCGAATTCGGCGCCTCGCTCTATGAAGTAAATATCGACAAAGACGAGGTTCTCGAAGAGCGCTACGGCTGGGACATTCCCGTGATCTTCATCGGAGCGCACAAAGCCGCCAAGCATCGCGTGGACGTCGAGCAATTCCGTCGTCAGCTTGAAGAGAGAAAAACCAGTTAGTGAGAAATGCTGTAAGAAGCCGCGTAGTTAGTGACTGCCGCCTGGTTCATGCGCGCCAACCGTTTTGTCCGGCACGTCGCCGGCACGGCCCTTGACGCGGTCGTAGACGCTGATCTGGCTCACCGAGCCGAGCGCTTCGTTGTAAAAAGTGGGGACACCAAGCGCCGTCAGGAGTTCCTCGTTGAACCTTCGCAGATTTTCGAGATGCGTTGCGAGCGCCGGCAGTTTCAAACCGTCGTCGGTCAGCAAAAACTTTTGGTAGCCTGCATCCCAGAGCCGCGTGAAGCGGCCTTTCAGCATGATCGTTGGCACAACCGTCATTTGATAGAGCTCGTCCGTACCTTTGCGGAACTCCGCGCCGCTGCCGTATTTTTCAACGCGCACCACGCCGCGGGTGCTGCCGACGGCGAAGCCAAGCGCCGCCAGACTTTCAATTTGCTTGCCCGTGAACCGCTGTTCCACATTCCACATAGGGCTTCTAGCCTAGTAAATGCCGGGAGTTCTGTAAAGCGGGCTGCCACCAGCCATTGTTAAGAGGGTTGAGATTCGGATTTCCGGAGCTCGGTCTGGCCGGCTCGAGACATTCTTCAGTTTCAGCTTTTGGCGGGAGACCAGGAGCGCTCCCAGATGCGCCACAGCGAAACATCACCGAGGCCCAGCTCGTCCCACCACCGATCCAGCATCTTCTGGTCGAGACGCAAAATGCCATCGCGCGTGACTCCAGCCGGAGGCGGAACAAGCGTTGCCATGCGGTCGTAAACTGAACCACGCTCCGATTCGTCGGCGCGGGCGAGAAGATGCCAGACGGTGAGTGCGTCGCGCCGGCGAGCTTCGGCGAGTATTTTGCTGAGTTCGGCGTTCCGCTCCTCCGGCGTGCTCGCTGCAAAATCAAACTTGGTCAAAGTTTCGCGAAACGACGCGGAAGCATCGTCAAAATACGGTGTGCCCGGTCCAATTTTTGGCCTCGTTGCGCAGACTGCTCCCGCAGGGATGAAGGCTTCATGTCCCTCCAGTTTAAAACCAACCCAACCAAGTTTTGTTCTCAGAAGCCCGGCGCCCGAATCGTCCACTTGCAACGTGTAGGCGCAACCAAGATCCACAGCGAGTGCAGACGGCGTGTCCACCGTGAATACTCCAGGCAACGCCCAGATGTACGCGTGAATCGTTCCGCGGTCGAGTGCGAGCCGATTGTGTCCGCTTCCGCCCGCAACTAAACGCAAACGGGAGTTCGGCTCGACGTTCACCGTCCCAATATCCGCGATCGAAATGTTAGCTTTGGAACGGCTGTCCGTAACTAGGGTTTGGCCGACGCCAAGCTTGGCGCTTCCAGCATTTTTTCCGGAGGCACCAGATTCTACGCGGGGTGTACCTGCGACGCTTTCAACGTCCCATCCTGCCCCGGATCCTGTATTTGACTTTTGACTCCATCGGAGAATCCCAAACGCGGCCATAAACAGAATGGCCGCAGTCGCGGCCGCGAGTCCGTAGGACAAACGCGCCGGCACAAACCGTTCCCAAAATCGCGGACGCGGCGTTGCCGTGATCCCGGGAAATTCCGGCGCCTGACCTTCATGGCGAAATCTCGCGAGCGTACTTTCCAGTTTTTGAATCTCCGGGTCGGGTTCGCCGGAACCATCCCAGAGGTAATCGTCATTCATGGCTCATTCCTTCTGCGCAACGCATGCTTTTCCTGCGCCGCTGAATTTCTCTCTGTGCGGGATTCGGTTTGTATCGCTCCGCCGAGCGATGCCTGCCCGAGCTTTTCGCGAAGCTGCTGCATTCCTCGATGCAGATTGACTCGAACGGATCCCGGTGTCAGGCCGGTGCGCGCTGCAATCTCCGGTCCGGTCATGCCCTCGACCAAACGTAGGATCAACGTTTCGCGATAAGCATCCGGGAGGTTGCGAACGAACGCCAGGATCATGGCGGCTTCCGCATTGGGAGCCGTGCTCGATGCAGGCAATTCTGCTTCATCTTCCGGCAAGCTCTCCGTCACCGCCGCAACCGCTCGCGTTTGCCGGTAGTAATCGTTAGCACGGTTGCGCGTGATGGCCGCGAGCCAGGGTCCGAATCGCGCCGCATCGCGCAGGTCGCACAGCTTTGGTAGCGCGCGCAGAAAAACGTCCTGAACCAGGTCGTCCACGTCGCTGGCGGGCACTCTAGCTAAAAGGATCCCGTGAACCATGCGCGCATATCGTGCGTACAAGCCGCCAAAAGCGGCGCGGTCGCCCTCGCGTGCAGCGAGCACCAACGAAGAGTCACCCGCAGGTTCGGGGGCAGGCGCGGTGGTCACCGCTCGACAGTCCCTGATTGTGAGGCGCGAGTCAACAGTGGTTCCAGCGTGCGATATGCCGGCTCCCGATATCATCCCGGTGTGCAGGACGCCGAGATATCGATGAGTGTTAACAACAGGCTGCGGCAAGTGACTTAGTCAACTCAGTCTGTACGAGGCCAATTCTCTAGTCTTCGTAGGGTGATTCTCTCTAACTGATGGTAAACTCAGGTTATACCATCAAAGTAGTGGCTAGCATCTAATTCGGAGTGAAGTGGTCGCATATCTGGGAGATTGCATACAACTTTAAGATCATGGCCACCGCAAATCGCACCGCTTCCTCGGCAAGTACATCTCCCGTTAGACTCGGGAAGTCTGACGACCGGATAGGGCAGACTGTGCTCGAGCTAATCGGCAATACGCCGCTCCTGCGGCTTGCGCGAGTTGGCAGCGAATTCCCCAACGTGGAATTCTACGCCAAGGCGGAATGGTGCAATCCCGGTGGCTCCGTTAAGGACAGGCCAGCGTTGAGCATGATTCAGACGGGTCTGGCCAGCGGCGCTCTTCGCCCTGGCAAAATCATCATCGACGCCACCAGCGGCAACACGGGGATTGCCTATGCCACGATCGGGGCAGCTCTCGGCTACGGCGTAAAGCTGTGCTTGCCGGACAGCGCTTCTCTTGAGCGCAAACGAATCCTCGGTGCTCTGGGTGCTGAGCTCGTCATCACCTCAGGCGATGAAGGGACGGACGGCGCAATTCGGGGCGTTCATGAGATCGTCGCGTCCGACCCGGAACGATATTTCTATCCGGATCAGTACAGCAATCCGGCGAACTGGCAGGCCCACTATCGCACTACCGCCAAGGAAATCTGGGAGCAAACCAGCGGAAGCATCACGCATTTCGTGGCGGCTCTAGGCACGAGCGGAACATTCGTCGGCACATCGCGCCGCTTGAAGGAGTTCAATCCGTCGATTCGCTGCATAAGTCTTCAGCCCGATGCAGCCTTTCATGGTCTCGAAGGCTGGAAGCACATGCAGACCGCGCTGCGCCCTGCGATCTATGACGACACGCTCGCGGACGAAAATCTTGAAGTCGCCACCGAAGAGGCCTATCGCTTGGTAAAGCGCATCGCTCGAGAAGAGGGCCTGCTGGTCAGCCCCAGCGCTGCTGCCGCGCTGCTCGGATGCTTCCAGGTTGCAAAGGGTCTGGCACTAGACGAACGCGCGGTCATTGTCACCGTTTTTGCCGATTCCGCGTCAAAGTACCTGACCGAACGTTTTTGGGATGAAGAATGATTTCATAATGAGCGAACCACTCGAACTCGGGATTAGCGCTGAACTCGCCGAAAAAATTCGCGAGCACGGCGTTGAGACGTATCCGTACGAATGCTGCGGCGCGCTGCTCGGAATGGATCTCGATATCCTTGCACTCGATCCGAATGAGAGCTCTCGAAAGATTTCTCGCGAAGTTCTGTCTCTTTTTCCGCTCGTAAATCGCCGGGATGATTCGCCGCGAAATCGATTTGCGGTTACGGCGGACGATGTTCGCGAAGCCGAAAAGGCCGCAAGCGCGCGAGGACTTGGCGTCATCGGCTGGTATCATTCGCATCCGGACCATCCGGCGCGTCCCAGCGATTTTGATCGCGATCACGCCTGGCCGTGGTACAGCTACATTATCGTCAGCGTGCATACTGGCGTGCCGCAGGATATGACTTCCTGGCGTTTGAAGGATGACCGTTCCGGATATTTGGAAGAAAAAATTTCGCCGATGAAAGTAAACGCTGCAAACTAACGCGCGTCCAACAGAACGGGAGAATTCGAGATGTCTGTCAAAGTGATGATTCCGACGCCGCTGCGAGTTTACGCGGGGAAACGCGATTCCGCGGATGTCAGCGCCGCGACCGTCGGCGAAGCGCTCAGCGGGCTCACTACTAAATTCGCTGAACTGCGCAAGCACCTTTACACCGAGGACGGCAAGTTGCGCGCCTTCGTGAACGTTTACCTCAACGACGAAGATATTCGTTATCTGAAGCAGGAAAATACGCCAACGAAAGACGGAGATACGATCAGCATCATCCCGTCCATCGCCGGTGGTTCTACAGAAAACGGCAACTGACTTTTAATTGACAGGGAGCTTTTGCAATGGCCACAACACTACAGCCGCAAACCGGAGCTAAGCCGGCCACGACTCTTACCAACGAAGAAATTCTTCGCTACAGCCGCCACTTGATTATGCCCGAAGTAGGCATGGAGGGTCAGCTCAAACTCAAGAACGCCAAAGTTTTGCTCATTGGCACCGGAGGGCTTGGGGCACCGCTGGGTCTCTATCTCGCTGCCGCCGGTGTTGGAAGACTCGGACTCGTTGACTTCGATGTGGTGGACTTCACCAATCTTCAGCGGCAAGTCACCTTCGGCACCAGCGACGTCGGCAAGTTCAAGAGCGAAGCAGCGCGCGAGCGGTTGTCCAACCTCAACCCCAACATTCAAATCGAGGCCTTCGAGACAAAACTCACGAGCGATAATGCGCTCGAACTATTCAAGGATTTCGACATCATCGTCGATGGCACCGACAATTTTCCGACACGCTATCTCGTCAACGACGCGTGCATCCTTCTCGGCAAGCCGAATGTCTACGGCTCGATCTTCCGCTTTGAGGGACAAGCCACTGTGTTCGGCATGCCAGAAGGGCCGTGCTACCGCTGCTTATATCCAGAGCCACCTCCTCCCGGGCTTGTGCCATCGTGCGCCGAGGGCGGCGTGCTCGGTGTCTTGCCTGGAATCGTCGGCTCCATCCAAGCCATGGAAACGATCAAGCTGATCTTGGGCGCCGGCGATAGTCTTGTCGGGCGCTTGCTGCTCTTTGATGCACTCGCCATGAAATTCCGCGAGCTCAAGCTGCGCAAGAATCCCAGCTGCCCGATGTGCGGCGAGCATCGCACCATCAACAGACTCATCGACTACTACGAATTCTGCGGCGTGCGCGGCGAAGAAGCTCCTCCGTCCGACGTACAAGTTCCGGAAATTACGCCGCGCGAACTGAAATCCCGCCTTGATCGCGGAGACGATCTTTTCATTCTGGACGTGCGCGAGCCGCACGAATTTCAAATCTGCAATCTGAAGGGTCACCTGATTCCGCTTGGCGAATTGCCGCGCCGCGTCCACGAACTGGACTCTTCGCGTGAGATCGTCGCGCATTGCCGTAGCGGAAAGCGTTCGGCCGAAGCCGTCGATTTCTTGCGCAGAGCCGGCTTCCGCAAAATTCTCAATCTCAAGGGCGGCATCCTCGCGTGGTCGGACGAAGTCGATCCGTCCGTGCCCAAATACTGAGCCGAAATGTCACACCCTCGCCAAGTTCCCGTGTACGTCCGCAACAACCGTTCTGCGTGTTGTTGTCAGATGAAAGCGGGACCGAGCACGGGATAGTCACACTCCATCCCGTGCTTTTCGCCGCCAAACCCCAGCGTTTGGCGGTTTTTGTTTTTAGCGATGTTTTAGTCCAAATCGAAAGGGAGAAATCAATGGGAATCTACGAAGATAATTTGGAAGCGAATCGGCAATTTGTTGAGCAATTCAACCTGGGGCATTTGCCCATGCCTCCGTCCAAGAAGCTTGCGGTAGTCGCGTGTATGGATGCCCGGCTTACCGTCGAGAAGGTCCTGGGCCTCAACACCGGCGAGGCGCACATCATCCGCAACGCCGGGGGACTTGTGACCGACGACGCTTTGCGTTCACTCATCATCTCTTCGTATTTATTGGGCACTCGAACTTACTACGTGATTCAGCACACCGATTGCGGCATGCTCACGTTCACCGACGAGCAGCTTCGCGAAAAGTTGAAGTCCGAAACCGGACACGACGTCTCGCACCTTCACTTTCACTCGTTTACCAACGTGGAGCAAAGTGTGCGAAACCAATTGGAAAAACTTCGCAATCATCCACTACTTATTCCGGGTACCGACATCCACGGTTTCATCTACGACGTTCGCTCCGGAAAGCTCCAGGAAGTGAAGGAGCAAGGGGCGCGAGCGGCGTCCTTGAGTTCCCATTGAACTCTGCGTAGTCTAGAGAGCGTGTTCGGCAATGAGCCGCAAACGTCGAGCGCGCTCTCAGTTTTTTCGGAGGCCTGAATGGCTGCAACCAAGGTAATCATCAACAGTAACGGGTCGATTCGTGTAGAGGGCGATTTTGAAATCGTCGATCCCGCAGGCCAGGCTTTCGGCCTTGCTGGGCGCACCGCTATAGGCCTTTGTCGGTGCGGCCAGTCGGCCAACAAGCCGTTCTGCGATGGCTCCCACAAGGCCTGCGGCTTTAGCGACGTCGTTGTGGCGCGCGAACTCCCCCCGCCTAAACCGAAGCTGTAGCGGGCAAAAAGTGAAAGAAGCGAGACATTTTGCCCAATGAGACTGTCTCACCCTGAGACACCTGCCGTTTCCTGGCTGATACTGTACCTATTGTCGGTAACTCTAAGGGAACAAAGATGATAGATTCCTTAGGCGCTCTTTTCTCAGTCTTCCCTAGTGTCTCGCTGGTACACTCCCTGCTTCCGGCCTTTCAAGCATTCTTGTAACTCACGCAAAATCAACTGTTTACAGACTGAGATTTTCCCTGCGGAAAGGGCATAAACTTGCATTCCCATGGTGTTGTAGTTGTTTCTTCGGTATTTGGGGGGTTTCGTGGGTGGTTGGGGCCAAATCGTCGGGTTTCTCCGGAAGGAGCGGTCTCGCCTTCTGATCGCTTCCACCGTGGGCCTGGCATTCCTGTTTTTTGGCGCCATCTTTTACCTGCGGCAAGCTGCTATCTCCGGCTCCTCCGAGACTTACTTATACCTCGAAGTCGGCGGCACGCTTCTCAGCTTCTGCTACGCCGCGAACGCGCTGGTCCGGTTCCGCGGCACACACGACCGCACGGCGCTCATCTTGGCATTTGGTTTCGTCCTATCCGGAATCATCGAAACGGTCGGCTATTTCGGCCTGAACGATGTGCTCCAGGCCGGACCCGCAGCCCTCACCAGGATCCCGATGGGCTGGATGGTTGGCCGCACGATTCTCGCCGTTTTCCTGCTCTCCGCTATCGCCGTTGAACGGTATATCCCGAATGCCCGGCAGCCCAGCAAAGAAACCGCTGGTGCGTTGCTCGTTGTCGCTATCGCTACCTATCTTACGAGCGCTGCGTTTCTCGCCGCGCCTTCCGCACCCTTGGCTCACGCTGCCAGCCTTGTCTCACGTCCTTGGGATTTGCTTCCTGGCGCGCTGTTCTTGGTGGCCGCGGTTTGCTTCGGCCAGCGTCTCCAGAAGAGCAAGAACGACAAGAGCCCAGCAAGCCTGTACGACTATTCGCTCTTTGCCGTTGCGTCGCTCAACGTGGTTTGCCACGTCTCCGCGGCTTTTTCCCGCCATCTCTTCGATGGCCCGTTTTTACTCGCGGAGCTGAGCAAGACTGCCAGCTACGTCGTCATGCTTTCCGGCGCGCTGCTTGACCAGGCGCGCCTCTTTGACCAGGTTCGTTCGATGGCCGTCAGCGATTCGCTCACGGGCCTCGCCAACTATCGTCGCCTCATCAGCGTTCTCGAAGCGGAACTCGACCGCTCGCGCCGCACGCAACGGCCCTTTAGCGTAGTGCTTCTGGACATGGATGGCCTCAAGACCATCAACGATCACTATGGCCATCTCACCGGCAGCCGTGCCATCGTGCGCCTTTCAAAGATTCTCCGCAGCCATTCTCGCGCCATCGATACCGCGGCGCGCTATGGCGGCGACGAATTTGCCCTCGTGCTTCCCGAAGCCGGCACGGACATTGCTGCCCGCGTCGTTTCCCGCATTCGCGAACGTCTCGCTGCGGAAGCTGAGCCACCTGCGCTTTCTGTTAGCGCGGGAGTTGCCGCATTCCCCGAAGATGGTGATACGCCGGAAAAGCTTCTGGGCGCTGCCGACCGCGCGCTCTACGGCATGAAGCATCGCAGCAACAGCAATGTAAAAAATCTCACGCGGATTGCCGCGTGCCTCTGAGGATGAATGCCAGTCAAATCCAACAGGCACGTTTTTTCCTTCCACCGCGTCGAACGCCGGATCCCCATGGAGATCCCCGTCCTACTGGACGGCCATCGCCGGATGCCCGGCACGGAATCGACTTTTACGGAAAATGTGAGTGCGCGCGGCGCGCGGGTGGTGAGCACCCGCCGCTGGGAACACGGCGAACGGCTGACGTTCGCATCGCGCACCGGCGAATTTCGCTCCTCGGCCCGAGTTGCATACTGCGAACCATTGCAAGGCGACGGCTTTGCGATTGGCGTGGAGTTTCTCGAGCCGAAAGGGCGATGGGTTGTTTAATCCCCAAGATAGCTTGACGTAAATCGTCGAGCGGATAGGAGGGAATACCTGGATCAAGAGAAGTCAGAAAACTTGCGCAAAATTAAAATCATTTGAAGCGCCGTGCGGATCGAGAAGGAGCCGCCCGGCGCTTCATCTTTTTTGGCGGCTCTTTTCAACAGCAGACCAGCTAGATTTTCTTGGCGATCAGCATCAGGCATTCGCCGAAAAGTAGCGAGGCCGAGAGCAAGCTAGCGAGAACCTCCTTGTTTCTTGCTCGCTGCACTGGATCCTTTTCTTTTCGAAACGCCACGCGAGTGTAGAGCCACATCCACGGCGCATAGATCGCGTAGAGATAACTTATCGGTTTGATGTGCGTGTGGCGCGCCTCGATCAGCTGGAATCCGGACATGTGCAGTTCGTAACGAAGCTCCGGAAAAGTGGCCAGTCCGATATGATGAAGCGGATGGCGCGAAGCTTCGTTCAGAGGCCTCGAGTCGCGCCCAAAGAAGCCGCTGCCAAAGAATCGTACACGCGAACGCAGAGCAGTGATGTTCGGGGTAGTAAGTACGAGCAATCCACCCGGCTTCAGAATGCGGCTGACTTCGCGCAGAAATGAAAAATGATTCTCGAGGTGCTCGATACCTTCCGTTGAAAAAACCGCGTCAAAAGTACTGCCGGACCAGGGCAGAGCCTCGTCAAGATTCACCTTCGTGAACGCTTTGCCGAGATGTCCCTCCGGCTGAGTATCGAGATCGGCTCCACGTGCATCGAACCCAGCTTCGGTCAGGGCCCGCGTCAGCGCCGCTTCGCCGCCGCATGGTGCATCGAGCACTCGCGCTCCGGCCGGCAAGCCGAGCGCCGGCAGCCGCTTCAAGACCGCCTGCTGAATCACCGTGAGCCCCGGCGATGTCATGTCTTCATCCTCTTTCGCAAGACATCCTTGTACACTCCAACGGTGTTCTGCACCATGCGCCCAGCGGAGAAGCGTTCTTCCACTTCGCGTCTTCCCGAACTGGCCAGCCGCCGCCGCAGATTTTCGTCGCCAATCAACCTCAACATGGCGGTGGCGATCTCTCCCGCCTCCGGCTCCACGACCAGAGCGGTGCGTTCATTGTCCACGACCTCGCCTAGCGCGCCGCGTTTCGTCGAAATGCAAGGCAGGCCGTAACCCATCCCAACTTGCAGCGCCGTTCCGAGACCTTCGAACTCCGATGGAAAAGCAAACGCATCCAGTGCAGCATAAACCTGCGCGACGTCATTCACGAAACCGGGGAACAACACCGCTTCAGATTGTTGAAGCGTTTTCGCGAGCGTCTGCGATTCAGCGAGGCAAGCTCCGTCGCCTGCAAGAATCAGCCGAGCCTCAGGATGTATCGCCCTCACCTTCGGCAAAGCTTCGATCAAATGGCGTTGACCTTTTTCCGGCACAAAGACGCTCACGCAGCCGAATAGGAATTCGTGCTCTTTTATACCCCAATGTTTGCGTGCGCCGTTCCGTTGCTCGGGTGTCGGCAGTGGCGGAATTTCCACTCCTTCGTTGACGATTGAAATGTTTTCTTCTGAAATACCCGAATCGACCAGACTCCGCGCCACATCCTGGCTGTTCGCTACGAATCGGTCCAGCGCGCGGTACATCGCTTGCGACACCCGATTCTTCCTCAGCGGAAATCCAATGCGGCGGGATAGCAGTAACGGAAGCTGTTTGTGCGACCGCGCCAGCCACGCTGCCGCCATGGCGTGCGGTTCATTCAGGTGAATCAAATCGAACTTGCCGCCGGCCACCAATTCACGAAGTGCTCTCGCAGCCCAGGCTCGCAATCCGATCCGCGGGACTTGATGCACCACGATTCCGGCTTTTGCCACGCGCTCCGCCAATGGAGAATCCTGCGCAGCCAGCAATTCAACTTCATCGCCACGCTCGCGCAATCCTCGCAAAGTCAGCAACGCCTGGCTCTGGCCGCCGCGCCACTCGCGCTCCAAGTCGGCGAACAGGATTCTCATTTGCGATCCTGTTCTTCGGTAGAGCGCACAAGTTGCCCCAGTTTTTTGTATTTGATCCGCACGGCTCGCGCCGCCATTTGCGCGATCAACGCGCCCCTATATCCATCCAGGAATCCGCCGCGCAGAAAATAATTCTGAAACCAGCTCCACGGTGTTGCAAACCATAAAGCGGAGCGCCACGATCGCTCTCCAGCCGCATACATCTGTTGCGCCGCGAGCGCCGCGTATCGCTCAACCTTTTCTTCATGCTCCGCAAACGAGCGCACCGTGTAATGCAATAAATCTCCCGCGAGCCTCCCAGGCTTGCCCTCAAATCGAAGGGCCTCATGGATCATTCCCGAAAACTGCGCCTTATCCCGCCGGTACAGCCGCCGCTGAAAATCCGGATACCAGCCCGAGTGTTTCACCCAGGCCCCCAGATACCAAGTCTTTCGCGAGGTTTCGTACACGCCGAATTTAGATTCGTGCTTCTTCCATTCCAACAAGGAAGTCTGCAGTGCGCTGCTCAGTTCCTCATCCGCGTCCATGGAAAAGATCCAATCGTTTTGCGCGCACGCCGCGGCGTAATTCTTCTGTTCCGAATAATTTGTCCACGCGCGCTCAAAAAAAGTGGCGCCATGCTCGCGTGCGATGGTTGAGGTCTGGTCCGTGCTTCCTGCATCCACCACGATGATTTCATCCGCGATGCCCTTCAGCGACGCCAGGGCACGCGGCAGATTGTGTTCTTCGTTGAGTGTGATCAGACAGGCTGAGAGGCGATTCATCGGGTGCGTCGGAAGCGCAACGCTATCACCCGTATCTTACACTCACGATGCATCGGGTTCAGGTTGTAATTTGCAGAAGTGCAGGGCAGGGAAGCGAAGTCAGTTTTTCTGGAAGCTGACGCGAATCCGGCTCTCGCCAATGCGAAACTCCGAGCCGTCTTGCAACATGGCGGCTCGGACGCGTTCTTCGTCGTAGAACGTGCCGTTCGTGGAATCCAGATCCTTTAAGTTTATGACCTTGTCGCGCACTTCCAGCAAGCAGTGGTGCCGCGAAATCTCCGGGTCATTCAACGGGATGTCCGCACCCTTTCGCCCAATCACGACTCGCGATTTTGCCAATCTAAAGTGTTCGCCGTTCGCGGGCCCAGATGTGACGGCAAGGACAAATACGCCATCCGTAGGCAGCTTCATTCCATCGTCTTCTGGCGGAAGATGCAAACCGGAACTGGAAGCGTCGGCGCGGGCAAATGTGGGCAGCGGGCTAATCACCACAGTCTGGTCCGGACGCCACTTCATATCCACAACCGTGGTTTTCCCGCACTTCGAGCACTTGAACTGCACCTTCGGATGGATTGTGGAGTCGGCGTCCTTGAGCTTGTGCTCGGTCCCGCAATGGACACACTTGGCTTGCATCACTCTAATTTAACACCCGCGCCGCGGCGGAGTTGCGGTCTCTTCCTCGCCATGTTGCAAGGGTAATTTGCAGTCCGGGAGAACTTTCGTCCTCACGCGCAGAGGCAGCTTGCCCGCGTCTTATGCTACGATTAAGCATTCCAAACCAAGCAGGAGAGCGTTTGTGCCGGAACATATTTCGCGTAAGGAATTGAAGCAGGACAAGATCCACGATGCGATCGAGCACGGCGCCGAAGCCGTTTTTTCGCACACCACCGTGCTTGCCGCCGCTGTCCTGGCTGTCGTGATCGTCGCCGTCGGCTATTTCGGCTGGCGCTTTTACACCGATCGCCAAACGGTGCAAGCTACCGCGGCTCTCGACATCGCTAACAAGGCGTACTCCGCTCGCATCGGCGCCGTACCCGATCCCAACGACCCTGGCGAAGCGTTCTATCCCAACGAAGCCGCGCGCGCCGAAGACGCCGTTCAAAAGTTTTCTGCTGTCGCCGAGAAATATCCAAACACCAATCCCGGCAGGCTCGCTGCTTACTACGCCGCGCTCTGCTATGAGGATCTCGAACGGCACAATCAAGCTCTCGAACAATTGAAGAAGATCAGTTCTGGCAAAGACAAAGAACTCGTCGCTATGGCCCAGTATCAAACGGGAGTGATTTACGAGCGCACTGGAAAGACCGCCGACGCCATCAAGATTTTCCGCGACCTGTCCGACCATTCCTCGGTCTTCGTGCCGCGCCCGCTGGTTCTTCTCGAACTTGCCGAAACCTTGCGCCAAAGTAATCCGAAGGAAGCCATCGGCGTGTATCAGCAGCTCAAAAAAGAATTTCCGAACACGCCAGTTTCTGAGGAAGCGGACCGCGGCCTGGAAACGCTCGCGCCACAGTCTTGAGTTTGGTCTCCTCGGCCCTACGCGTACTTGGGCGTTCATTCTTGTCTGACGAAAAAGTTTAAAGAACCGAAAAACGCGAACGGACGGCAATGTTTCCGTCCGGCGCCGGAGCCGCTCATCGAACCACTCCCCACATGCGCGCCGTGGGCGATGCGCGTGGAACTCTCACGCGGACGCCGCTACCCTGAGCCACCGCATCCCTACCGTACCGAATACGCGCGCGACCGCGACCGCATCATTCATTCGCGTGCCTTCCGCCGCCTCGAAGCCAAGACGCAGGTCTTCACCATCCGTTACTCCGATCACTTTCGCAATCGGCTCACGCACACTCTGGAAGTTTCGCAGATCGCCCGCACGGTTGCCGCCGCGCTCGGCCTCAACACGGACCTCGCCGAGACGCTCGCCCTCGTCCATGACATCGGCCATCCACCTTTCGGTCATGCCGGCGAAAAGAAGCTCGATGAGCTCATGCGTGCCCGCGGCTCGCGCTTCAATCACAATCTCCAGGCGCTCCGCATCGTTGAACAATTCGAAAGCCCTTATCTCGATTTCCCCGGCTTGAATCTCACCTTCGAAGTCCGCGAAGGCATCATCAAACACTCGCACGATTACACTGTTGCCCAATTCCCAAGTCTTGCTGAGTATCTTCTCGATCTTCGCACGCCGCTCGAAGGTCAACTGATCGACTGGGTCGATGAAATCGCCTACAACACAGCAGATCTCGACGACGCGCGCGAAGCGGAGCTTCTCGATTTGGAAGTCTTGTGCAGTGAAGTTCCCATCTTCGCCGATGCATACGCTCAAATTGAAGCCGCCTATCCAGACGGCCGCGAAAAGTTGAAGTTCAACGCAGCTCTTCGTCTCGTTCTGGATCACCTGGTCACGGATCTCATCGCCACCACACAGCAGCGTGTGCTAGCTTCCGGAGCCGCTACCGTGGACGACATTCGCCGCGCCCCACGCAGGCTTGCTGGTTTCAGCGAGGCCTTTGCCGAGCGCAACGCGGAGCTGAAACGCTTTCTCTTCAAACACATCTACAATCACCCCGCCATCACCGAAGACCGCGACCGCTCCATCCGCTGCCTCGAACAGCTTTTTCTCTACTACCTCGATTCACCAGGTTCCATGCCCGCTTCCCATGAAGAGTCCACCAGCACAGCAGCCCGCCACGTCGTTGTATGCGACTACATCGCCGGAATGACCGACCAATTCCTGCTTCGCAAGCACCAGGAGCATTTCGGCCCGTCCGCTGCTTCTGGGGCGGGCCAATAATTCGAATCCTTTTAACCCCGGAGCGATCACGAACCTCACACCATGGAACGCAAACACTTTGAAACACTCGCCGCGATGTATGACAGCGCCCCGATCAACAAATGGTTCAGGCCACAGCTCCGCATCACGGAAGAAGGGCGCGCCGAGATTGAAATGCCCGTCCGCGAGGACTTTTATCACGCAGCTCACGCAATTCACGGAGCCGTCTATTTCAAGGCCTTGGACGACGCCACATTTTTTGCCGTGCAATCTCTAGTCAAAGATTTTTTCGTCGTAACTTCTTCTTTCCAGCTCTATTTTTTGCGGCCCGTCTCCGAAGGCCATCTTCTCGCCCGCGGCCAGGTCGTCAGCCGTTCGAAACGCCTCTACATCGCCGAAGGCGTCCTCCTCGACAGCCGTGGCAAAGAAGTCGCGCGCGGAACTGGAACGTTCATGCCAAGCTCCATTCAACTCGGCCCAGAGTTGGGTTATCGCTAAATACTCCGCGTCATCGCGCATAGAAATCCCTGCATCGCCGTAAACCAATCTCCGCCACCGTTTGTGATAGCCTTAGCCGGCTTCCAGCAGCGAAAAGGTGATTGCCCATGCCGCTGAACCCTCCCACTTTTCCCATACTCCGCTGGGTGAGTTTGTGCTGGATGGTCGTCTGGCTTCCCACTTATTTTCGCGTGTGGGGCTGGGCCAATCTGCTGCACTTGTGTGACGTCGCCGTGATCCTGAGTTTTGTCGGTATCTGGTGGGCAAATCCTCTCCTGCTCTCGAGCCAAGCCGTAAGCTCGCTGGCCCCCGGACTTTTTTGGATGTTGGACGTTGGCTGGCGCCTCACCACAGGACGCTATCTCATCGGTGGGACGGACTACATGTGGGACGCGCGCTATCCTCTCTGGGTGCGCCTGCTCTCATCCTTTCATGTGGGGCTGCCTCTAGTGCTTCTTTGGACCTTGCGTCGAGTCGGCTACGACCGGCGCGCTCTCGGCCTGCAAGCCGCAATCGCTGCTGTCCTTCTGATCGTTTCTCGCTTCTTGTCGTCGGAAATTAATATGAACTACGCCTACCGCGATCCCGTCTTCAACCGCGCCTGGGGACCCGCACCTGTTCATATCGCGGCCGCCTTCAGCATCATCGCCGGACTTGTTTACTGGCCCACGCATCTGCTGCTGAGCTGGCTTTTTCACGCGCACGGCGCGACCAAATAAAAACACGACGATTCGCCATCGCTCTCGACTTCAGTCAGTTTAATTTTGTGGAAAAAAAGACCCGGCTATTTCGTCTAAGCACGCAGAATGCGCGTTCGTTCTCGTGGCCGCGTTCGCGCCGGATCGTGGTTTGCCCACCATGTGCGCCAGGCATTGGCATCGTTACCTAACCCCGCGCCCGTGATCACGCGAAGCGTTCCATACACCAACTCCCGCGTCGTCGTGGTCAGAGAGTCATCGTCGGCAAAATTCAGCAGATGCGGCACGGCAGCCATGCGCTCTTCCCGAGTCAGCATCCCGGATTGCCCCAGGCTACTTGCGGCACGCTCGCGCACCTGCGCCGAGCGGTCGTGGGCCAGCACGTCCAGTAGCGGGTCGATGGTGGCGTCGCTACCCAGCATCGCCAATCCTTCTACTGCCCAATAACGCGTGTGCTCGTTCGCGTCGTGCGCATAGTAGAGCAGGCTTCGCAACACTTTCTCTGGTTCAACGCCGCGATTTCCCAGCGAGCCCAGCCGCCACAAAGCCATCCCTCGGCCTGTAGGATCGCGTTGCAACTGCAGGATCAGCCGCGCAACGCTCTCAGGCGATTTGCTCAGATTGTTCGCCGCAAGGTCCACGTCAATCGCCGCCGTTCGCACGCGAAGATCGTGCGAATTCAGTGCCGCCAAGACCAGGTCAAAAAGCTGGTCGGTATTCTTAAGATGGCCTCGCCATCCATCCACAATTTCCCGCAACAAGTCCAGAGAAGCCGCGTCGTCATGCATCGCGCCTTCCAGCAAGCGCTCGGCTTGCACCTGCGGCGGAAGCCGTTTTAATTCCGAATCCAACTTGGATTCATCCGTCGCCGGCATGCGTACAGCAGAGGTGGCGTGAAAAGAGTTCTGTGCCGGAACTCCGTTATCCAAATTCGGAGCTGGCAACGTTGTGCGCGCGGTCTCAAATCCTGCGGCAAGTGAAACGCCGCCTAGCGACACGAGCAATGCCGCGTTTCGAATTCCGCGACGCAGCCGGCGCGTCCTTCTTTCTGCGCCAGTCTCCATCACCAGACAAATAGGGTTTTGCCGCTCGTTCATTCGCTGTGGCTCCGCCAGACATGGGCGCACAAAGCGCACCGCCTGCTACAAGCGAAATTACGGACTGAGCGGGAAAGCGGCTATGGTACGGCGGGACAGATTGCCGAGATTTGCGTCCTAAACTGAGTGCTTTCAGCTATTTCGGGGAGTTACTCATAAGCGGAAGAGAAGGAAGCTGCGTCCCAACGTACAGGTATCTTTCTTCCTCTCGATTAGTCTGAGTGCCACCGTGCTCGATGGCCTTCGTAAAAATAGAGCGAACGCTTGGCCAAATACGGCTGGCTAAGGCTGATTCTAAGGCGCTGTCTGTAGAGGAATCACTTTGGTGTCCTTCTGCGTAAACTCAAAACGCAATCGCCATTCGCTTGCCACGCTCTTTCCATTTACTTCCGGTGGCGTAAACGCCCACTTTTTCGCAGCCTGCAAGGCCAAATCCGCGAAAAACGCGCTGGGTCCTTGGGAATCCAGTTCCGCCTCCGAAACACTACCCGCAGGATCGACGTGAACTTTTATGCTGACGCGCACCTTCCCCTGGATAGTCGCGCGCGCCTTCGCCGACACGTCCGGCAATACTTGATCCAGAACTTCGCCTTTGCCCAGCGCAATTCCCCCTGCCACCGTTTTCACAGGCGCCGTCGCTGCTGGCGCTGAAGCTTCCGAAGTCGCCGGGGAAGACGCTTCCTTTTCGCTGGTCGGCTTCAAAGAGTCCGCCGCCGGTCGCGTCGTGCTCTGTTGCTCTGCCTGAGGCATTGCAGGCGCTGCCGACTTTGCCGTCTCGGAAACTGCCTGTTCGTCCTCGGGTTTTGCCTTGGTTTTGGACTTGGACAAATCTGCGGATTTAGCTGGCCTCTCTACAGCCGCATGCCCAGACGGCTTATCCGTTACCACCGCCGGAGTAGAAGGTGTTTCCGGCCGATGCGTCAGCAAACGGGGCACGGTCAGAATCGCAGCAAACGCCAGCGCCCCCACAATCAGCGGGACTAGAAACCACGGCCTGCCACTCGACCTTCTATACGCAGGTGGCCGATGAGGGCTTGTCTGCATTCTTGCCGCGGCCCCCGGAGGCACCGCCACCGAAGCGACTGGCCTGGGCGCCACTTGAGATACCTGCCCAGTTGCAACCACGGGACTCACGCTTGGAGCTGTGCCCGCTCCGGCTGCCGCAGCTGAGACAGCCGCCACAGTTGCACCCGGATTGAGCCGCGCCGCAATCTCAGCAACGCTGATTCGCCGCTGAGGTTCCAGGCGCAAACATTGCCGCGCGATTTCCAAAAATGGCGCTGGAAGATCGGCGGGCACCACAGGCTCGCGAATCGCCCCGGGCTGCCAGTCGGGCAAATGCTGCGTTAGAACTTCGACCAACGTTGTTCCCAGTGACCAAACGTCCGCCGCAGGCGTCAACATTCCGCTGCTAGCTTCGGGCGGATCGTAAACACCCGCCTTTTTCAAAGCACTCTGCGCTTCGCCGACTCGCGAAATCGCGTCGCTCGAAAGTTTCAGGCGATCTCCGGTAGCCAATATATTTGCGGGCTTCAGGTCGCCGTGCACCAATCCCTTTCCGTGCAGGTATTCCAGCGCATCCAGCACCGGGCAGAGCATGTCGCGAGTTTCTTCCGGCGTAAGCGCGCGCTGTGGAAGGATCTGTGAGAGGTCTTCCTCGGCATACTCCATCACCAGATACAGGAGTTCATTGCCATCGAGCGCACACCGCCCAGCGTTGATCAATCGAAGCAGATTTGAATGAGAGAGTTTTGAGGCCGATTCCCAGCGTAAGAGCTGCGCATCGGCTGTTGCTGGATCGATGGGGAATAGCTTGATAGCCGCTTTCTGCGGCTTATCCCCTCCATGCTCTGTAAGAAACACGGCGCTGTGATCGGATCCGCCAAGATATTGCCGTAAAGGAAAAATCCCATCGACAATCTGGCCTTCCCATTGTTTCGAGGCCTCGGTCATATTGCACCCCCGCCTGACCGCGGAACTACTTGAAGTCTAGGCTCTTATTTCGCACTACTCCCGGAAGGTATCTGGCTGGATACCCTACATACTACCAATACTGCCTGCCCTTTCAACTGACCCTCAGACCAGTAGTTTTTTTCGATTCCAATCAGATACTCTTATTTTCGATCACAGGATTCGATTCCCGCGAAATGGGAGACCAGCCGTGTTCTGCGACCGCTGTGGACTAAACTTCCTGCCGAAACAATCCGTATGCACCCGGTGTCGGCGTGTTCCTACGCGTTACTGGTTTCAGCTGATGAGCCTGGTCACCCTGCTCGTGGCCGTGGCTGCCAACGGTCTCGTGGCCATCTTCCTGCTCCCTCGCTTTGCCTCTGGACCTCATCCGCGTTTCGTCTTTCGCGCCTGGTGGTGGTTCGATCAAAATGTGGCACTTTACGGCTGGGTACTCTTCGCTGTTGCGTTGCTCGCTTGGGATTACTTCGTTTGGAAGGAAGCTCGGCCGAAAATCAAAGGCTGGTTCACTCGCAAGCTTCTGACTCTTTCGCTCGCCGCCGGAGTAGCTCCCATGATTCCCTGGTGGATTCCCGCCGGCCAACCCCCCGGCCAATTTCTCTCGATGATCGGCAAGTATCCAGGCCTACCAGCAATTCTTGCCTGGGCCGTAGTCTTGATAGTTTCCGTTCTGCTCTGCATCGACGCCGAGTCGCGCGACTACCTACTCGGCCATGGACGAATTCTAAGTGTCGTCAGCACTGGAATGCTCCTCGTAGTGCTGTCGATGACCATGGTCGGCTGGTCCCTAACCTACTAAGCGGCGACTCTCGGAACCTCTGTAGGGGCGGGGCTTGCCCCGCCCGGGCAAGTTCGAAGCAATTATTTCCCGGATTCTGTCCAAGCACTCTACTTCGTGCGCGCCATCGCCAAAAATAAGGTCATATACCGTTTGAGTTTTTGCGTGATAAGGAAATTTTCCTTCACGTGCTGATGTCCATTCTCCCCAAGCTTCGCCGCAATCTCCGGATGCGAAAGCAAAAACCGAATTTGATAAGCCGCGCCCTCCACCGAATGCGCCAAAAGCCCCGTATGCTTGTGAATGATTTGCACTGGAATGCCGCCAACGGCTGAAGCCACGACCGGCTTTTTCTTCCAAAGCGCCTCGGAAACCGTCAACCCGAATCCCTCCCTCAAACTCTTCTGAATCACAATCGTCGAAGCTCGCTGAAGGGCATTCACCTCCAGCGGAGCCCAGGCCGGAAGTTCGAGGATGTGAATGTCCGCTTCGCCGTTGGCTTCCTGCTGAACCTCCTTCAGAACGACCGCACCTTCCGGATCGTCGGAAGCACTGCCTCCCGCAAGCACCAGCTGACAATCGAAATAGCGCTTAACGATGCGGTAGGCGCGAATCACCCCAACAGGATCCTTCAGCCGGTCGAACCGCGAGATTTGCGTGAGAATCGGCCTAAGCGGATCGATCTGATAGTGCGCCAGCGTCTGCGCCACAAACTCCGGATCCAGATCGCGATTCTTTTCCGAAAGAGGATCGATCGCCGGATAGAAAAGATACTGCGGGATAGGCAGCTCGCGCGCGAATTCCGGCGAGGAAAACATCGAGGCGTCGTATCGTGCCACGAATTTCTCTAGAAAATCCCAGACTTGCCGGTTGGGGTGGGATAGATCGATATGGCACCGCCAGGCCCAATGATTCCCGTTCTTCTTGCGTCCCTCAATCAGCGCGGCAGGCTGCGGGTCGTGGATGATCATGAATTCGGCGTCGAGTGGGAGCCGCCCAAGGTTGCGTTTGTTGCACTCAAGAAAAATCTCAAAATCCTTCTGATCCGCGTGATACGGAGCGCCATGCAGTGCATTGTGGAATGACTTCGTCACTCCGTAAAAGTCATCTCCTCCGGTCATCACGTCCCAGCGCATGTTGAGCCCAAGTTCCTCCGCGAGCGGCAATAGACGCGTAAGAATCTCCGCCACTCCGCCCCCCACCGCCGTCGAGTTAATCATTTCCATGCTGCGGCCTCGCAGAGGCTTTGCGAGCACGCGCAGTTCGTCGATTTCACCCTGGCCTAGAAGGGCCGCGTAGTCATCCAACGGAATTCGGCTGGCGATCGCTACTTCGCTCATCCTTTTCTCCTTTCGCGGTCGATCAGCCGAAGCAGCTTGGCGCGAGCGCTGTCGAGCGTGTTCGTATAAATGTCGATGTGGTTGACGCTGTCTGCCAGCGTTCCCAGCCCGAGTCCATCCGCCAGCCAGTGCGAGAAGTCATTCGTCTGCAATTGCAGGCGAAGTCGTGAAGAAATGAAATGGAAGTAAAAAGACGCATGGCTCAAGTGTTCGATCCCAGCGCGAAATTCTTCCAGTGTTCGCGCTGTTAGGCCGACCGGCAGCGTGACCTCTGCGCTTTCGCAAAAGTAAAAGCGTTCCAGCGCCGTTTGCTCCGCTAACGCCGGATTTGCGGCGCAATAATCGCCAACCACGCGGCACAAGTCTCCCCGCAGCGCGGCGATGGAAAGATAGTCCCGGACGTCGAGCGCCGCGAGTTGCTCCGCCAGGTCTTCCCGGTTGGCGTCCGCATGTGCCCACTGCGCGAAGTCATTGGAAAATCCCTCGGTAAGAAAATGGTGGCTGCTCAAGGTCTGGAACGTGTGATGAAAGATGGAGGCATCGCTGCATTGCTGCAGTCCGCTGAGAAACTCGGTCAGCGTGCCCGCGGACTGATTCCCAATGCGCGTCAAGTAAGAAACGGTGAAAAATTCGAACGGTGTTTCCGCGGTGTTCATGGGCTTGTCCTCGCGTTCCACGTTGCCTGCTACAGCGCGCGACTTATCTGATGCAACAATCGGACGAGTCTGAGACGGTATGGTCATGATGTTTGCGGCACCTCAAGCCGTTCTGGAGCATCGATGCGAATCTCCGTAAGGTCCGAAAGAAGATGTGCCGCCCATCGATAGACGTTGTGCTCCCGGACGTTCTTTCGCATCCGTACCATGCGTCTGCATTGTTCTTCCTGCGGCATCTCCAGCGCGCGGTGAATCGCTTCCGCCACCTGCTGTACATCGTAAGGATTCACAAGCAGCGCATCGTGCAGTTCGTGCGCCGCCCCCGCGAACGTGCTCAGCATCAGAACGCCCCGCTCGTCTTCACGTGCCGCCACAAATTCCTTGGCCACCAGATTCATCCCGTCATGCAGCGAAGTCACCAGGCACACGGAAGCCGCTTTGTAATACCGCGCGATTTCTTCGTGCGAGTGATGTTTCTTGAGCAATACGATCGGTTTCCACCGTCCAGCTTGGAACCGCGCATTGATCCGGTCTGCTTCCGCACTCACTTCATCGAGAAAATGTTTGTACCGGTCAATCTCCGTCCTGCTGGGCGCTCCAATTTGTACAAACGTGAAGCGATGCTGGTAGGCGGGGTAAAGATCCAAAAAGTGCTCGATGCCGCGGAACCGCTCGATGATCCCCTTCGTGTAATCCACGCGGTCCACGCCCACGCCGAGCAAGCTGCCGTCGATGCCCAACTCACCGCAGAGAGCTGCGCGCTCTTCTCCAGCATTTCGCCCTTCATTAACAGCGTGCCCATTCTCCGGAAACGCCACGCTAATGGGGTACGGTCTCACGCGCGTGACGTGCCCCTGCCGATTCACCGCAAATCGGTCCCACTCCGTCAGCGCCTCCACAGCCCGATCCACCGTCTCCAAAAAATTGTTGCAATGCGATTGAATGTGAAAGCCGATCAAGTCCGCTCCGAGAAGTCCGTCGACCAATTCTTTCTGCCATGGACAAATCCCAAACACTTCCGGATTCGGCCACGGTATATGCCAAAAAATCGCTACGCGCGCATCCGGACGCGCTTCCTTAATCATCCGTGGCAGCAGCGCAAGGTGGTAGTCCTGCGCCAGCAAGATCGGTGACTCCGTGCCTTCCATCTCTTGCAGTACCGCATCCGCAAACCGCCGGTTCACGCGCTGGTAATGCGTCCAATCTTCCGGACGAAACACCGGCCTCGTATGCGCAATGTGACAGAGTGGCCAAAGACCCTCATTCGCAAATCCCTGGTAGTAACCCTTTTCTTCTTCGTTGCTCAGCCACACGCGTCGCAGTGTGTAGCTCGGCCGCTCCGGCGGCACGCGCTGGTGGTCGTACGCATCGGAAACCTCGCGATCAGCGCTCCCCGATCCGTGCGCGATCCACGTTCCGTCGCACGCCACGAGTACGGGCTCAATCGCCGTCACGACGCCGCTTGCCGGCACGATGATCTCGATGGAATTGTTTTTTTCGTTGTAGATGTTCAAATACGGCTCACGGTTGGAGACTACAAAAAGCGGTTTATCCTGCAGCTTATTCCGCAAACTCACCCGCAGCCGTTCCGCTGTCCAGATCGACACGTTTGAATCGCGCAACCGCGCTTCTTCTTCCGCCGTGGCCCGAGCCGCGTTCAAGTCGTGCGCGAGATGCGTCACCTCTTGGTGCAACTGGTCAAAGATCTCCCCCTGCGGCGACATCGGCGGAGCATGCGTCTGCCCCGTGCGCAAAGTTCGCAGCCATTTCGCCGTCAGCGCCAGCGGCGCCGTAAACGTCCACCTCACCAGCACGAACGCCAGCAAGCTGATCAGAATCGTCTGAATCGCCGCATTAACAAACGCATCCCTCAGGGTGTGCTGCACCTGCGTGTCGATATAGCTTGTGTCATGAAACAGGACGAGAGTGCCGGCAGCCTGGCCGTCACGATGCAATGGCAAAGCAAAAATGTGCATCGGGCCCAGGTACTTTTCATCTCCGGCGGCGGAGCTATCCTTGGTCAGAAATTCACCTTGACCAGCGTCCTTTTGCGCGGCGCGCGTTGCCGCGGCCGGACGAGTTTGAAATTCCGGCAGCAGCCCGGTAGTGACCGCCATCGCCGCGCCCGCACTGTCGTAAACCGCGACGCCCTCCAAATGTTGTCTCTGCCCGAATCGTGCGACGAGCCGTTGCAAGTTTTTATTGGGTCCATTGCCCAGAAGAGGTTCGACGGTTTCTTGCAAACTATCACCCAGAATTTCCGCCCGCCGCGAAAGGTCGTTCCGTAGATTCCGTCTCTCGGTGCGCACCTGATACGCCGCGAACAATAGAGACACCACCACCACGCTGACGATTAAGGGCAGGACAATCTTCAGAGTCGTGCGCATCAAGACTCCCCAAGTTCATTGAGTAAGCCAGATTGCGCCGGGGCTGGGTCGGGGCGGAATACAGGATTACACTAGGCCGAAAAGAAAAAACGCAGTAGACAAATAAGGGTCAATAAGGATTGACGCCAGAGGCTGGCGTCACCACAACGTGAACGGCAATGTTTTTCCCGCTGTCCGAGCGGTATTCCACCATTGCTTGTGCTCCGATGGTCAGTTTGCCTTCCACTTTTGTTTTATCATCCACAAGGAACTCCACGGCCGGCGTTCCATCCTTCTGCTTCGCCACGTTGACCGTGAATGCGGCGTCGGCCACGGATGCGATCTGCCCCGTTACGGATTGATTTTCCGGCGCGAGGCTCGTGCTATGTCCGGTCGCGTTTGCAGGCAAGGGTTGCGCAAACACCGCCAGCGTGAAACAAGCCATAAACAACGTGGCCAACGAAAGAATAGTGCGAAATCTCATTTTAAGTTTTCTCCAATTTGATTTCGACCGGGTCCTCAAGAAGGGCACGAACCGAGCCAAACTCCTCTAAAATTTACAGGTGGTTAGTAACCCTCGTCATGTCAGTGAGATCCGCGCCGTTCGCGGGAGCCCCGAAAATCTCTCTCTTGGTACTAGTCCCATGCAATTCTTGCTCGCTCGCGGCCCTTCTCGCTTGTCTGTACTTCCCAGGTCGGCCGGCGCGCGGCCAGCCTTGATCGCCGCGCGATCCATCGCCGCACCTACCTTACTCACTCAATTTCCGCGGTGGTATCCTCTTTTGCACAGGTTTATGCTCATCCCAGGAAATGAATTCGAGGTGCCCCGGCAAGTCCGCGAATAAGTGAGAGGCCGTATGTTCGAACGATTCACTGAAAAAGCCCGCCGCGTAATTTTCTTCGCTCGCTACGAAGCCAGCCAATACGGCAGCATGACCATTGAGACTGAACATTTGTTGCTCGGATTATTCCGCGAGGATCACACGCTCGCTCGAAAATTTCTGGGGGAGAAAAGCGGAGCGCAATCCCTCCGCGAGGAAATCGAATCCCAAATCACGCGAGGCGAGCGCATCTCCACTTCGGTCGAAGTCCCGCTGAGCGCGGAGTGCATGAGCGTCCTCAAGATGGCTACCGCAGAATCGGAGCGGCTTGGCGACAAACACGTAGGCACGGAACATCTCCTCCTCGGAATCCTGCAACAGGACGGCTCCTTTGGTGCACGGCTCTTGACCGAACGTGGTTTGACGTTTTCATGGCTTCGCGAAGAGTTGGCTCGCCCCTCAAACGATCCACAGAAAAAATTCGACCAGGCCACGGAAGAAATAGTCTCCGTATCGCAAATTGTGCAGGCATGGGGAAATGGTCAAGCAACCGAGTTCGCCAGGATGTTTGCCGTGGATGGCCAATTTGTGGACCCGTTTGGCAACTTGTGGATTGGCCCGGCGCGCATCCATGAAGCGGCAAGACTCATCTTTGCTTCACCTGGTTGGGCCAAGTCGAACGGAAAAATCGAGGACGTTCAGTTTGTAGGCAGCAAAGCCGCCGTCGCGACGCTACTCTGGGAGTCCCCCGACACGCTCGAAAAGCTGAATCGTGGCTGCGTTCGAATGACTATCATCCTCACTCAGAAACCCGAAGGCTGGAGCATCGTTCGGGCCCAATCTACAATCCTTCAACCCCAATCCCGTTCAGCAACCGTTTAGACCGGTTCCTCGGCTGCCGGTACTAGAGCCACCCCTTGCCCATCATGCAGCAAAAGTACCAGAAAGCCGCCCTGTTCCTTGACTTGCCGCTCCCGCGACGGAATAATGATAAAGCATGAGTGTGATCGACGGAGGCATTCAAGACTTGTTCCTCGATGTAAAAGATCTCGCTGTTCGCAAGCTGCGCATCCGGAAGAGCTACGCTCCGGGCAGCATCGATTTCCATTCGTCCGAGATCAAGCAAGTCGCCCCTGTCGAGGTCACCGCCACTGCCGAACTTCTCGAAGGCCAGATTCGCATCGAAGGCCAGCTCGAAACAAAGATTGAAATGGTCTGCGCGCGCTGCCTCGAACCGGTCATCGAAGACGTAAATCGCACTTTCGATCTGTTCTATGCTCCGTTGCCCAAAGACGCCAAGCCGAAAGAAGACCGGCTGCTGGACGACGACACCGAGATTGGTTTTTTTGAGGGAGAAGGACTCTTCCTGGCGGATGTGCTCCGAGAACAGGTACTATTAGCTCTGCCCCTGAAAGTCATCTGCCAAAGTGACTGCCGGGGACTGTGCCCAAACTGCGGTGCCAACCTGAATCACGAGGAGTGCCGCTGTGAGACTCACGCGACGGACCCGCGGCTGGCCCCTCTCGCGCGCCTGAAGCAGGACTGGCTGAAAAAACAATAGTTTACAGGGCCGAAAGCCCATAGAATCCGCCCACGCGGGCGGGAACGAGGAGTATTGCTATGCCTAATCCAAAAAGACGGCATTCGAAACGACGGACGAGCACCAGACGAGCCCATGATTTTCTCGAGAAGCCGTCCCTTGGTAAGTGCCCGAATTGCCATGAAACCAAGCAGCCGCATAACGCTTGTCCCCATTGCGGCTTCTATAAAGGCCGCGCCGTGCAAGACAAGTCGGCCTGACGCCGCCTTTTTCTGCCAGGTCTCATCCAAGAACTGGCGGCCAGGTAAAGCGGCCACATAGTGCGGTCAGACTAAATCCGATGATCACTATCGCTGTTGACGCCATGGGCGGAGACAACGCTCCCCGCCCCGAGGTTGAAGGCAGTGTCCTGGCTGCCCGCGAACTGGGCGTGCGCGTGGTGCTGGTCGGGCAACCAAACATCGTGCGTGCGGAGCTTGCCAAGCACGCCGCGCCGAACTTGCCCATCGACATCGTCCCGGCAAGCGAAGTGATCACCATGGAAGATCACCCGGCGCAAGCGTTTCGCCGCAAGAAAGACAGCTCGGTCCATGTCGCCGCGCGTCTGGTGCGTGAAGCCAAAGCGGATGGCTTTGTCAGCGCCGGCAACACCGGCGCCGTCATGACCGTCGCAAGGTTTTTGCTTGGCACGCTGGAATCGGTCGATCGCGTGGCACTCGCCGCGCCTTTCCCGAATGCCAAAGGCGGCGTTTCTGTGCTGCTGGATGTTGGCGCCAACGTGGATTCCAAGCCCGAGCATCTGGTGCAGTTCGCGGTGATGGGCGAAATCTATTACCGGGCGACCTTTGGCAACCGCCGCCCTCGTGTCGGCCTCTTATCCGTAGGCGAGGAAGAAATGAAGGGCAACGAACTCACCCGCGAGGTTTACACGCGCCTGAAAAAGAGCGCCGTGCACTTCGTCGGCAATGTCGAGGGCGGAGATCTTTTCTCCGGGAATGTGGACGTAATCGTAAGCGATGGATTCGTCGGCAATATCGCGCTGAAAATTTGCGAAGGCCTTGCCGTGCAAATTTTCGGATTGTTGAAAAAGTCCATCCAGAGCTCGCTGGCGTCGCAAGTCGGTTTTCTTTTTTCTCGTGGCGCCTTAAAGGGTTTGAAGAAAACAATCGATTACACGGAGTACGGCGGCGCACCGCTCTTGGGCGTGCGCGGCGTTTGCGTCATCGGCCATGGCCGTTCGAATGCCAAGGCCATAAAAAACGCCATCCGCGTGGCCGCTGGCCTTTCTCGCGCGCGCATTAACGAAAAAATCGAACAGGAACTCTCGGCCGCGAGCGTTCTCGTATGACGCCTCAGGAGAGGAATTGACGATGGGCAAAGTTGCATTCATATTTCCAGGCCAGGCTTCGCAGTACCCCGGCATGGGCAAAGAGCTGGCGGAAAAATATTCTTCAGCCCGCGCCGTTTTCGAAGAAGCCGATAACGCCCTCGGTTTCTCCATCTCCAAAATCTGCTTCGAAGGCACCGAAGACGAGCTCAAGCTCACCGCCAACACGCAACCGGCCATTCTCACCTGCTCCGTCGCCGTCTATCGCGTCCTGGCAGATAAGGGCCTCACTCCTGATTTTGTAGCAGGCCACAGCCTCGGCGAATACTCAGCCCTCGTAGCTGCCGGCGCCCTAAAGTTCTCCGATGCAGTCAAACTCGTTCGCAAGCGCGGCACTTACATGCAGGAAGCCGTCCCCGCAGGGATAGGCGCAATGGCCGCCATCATGGGCCTGTCGCCCGCGGTAGTAGCCGACGCTTGCAAACGCGCCTCGAATGGCGAAATTTGCTCCGCCGCTAACCTGAATTCTCCCGAGCAAACCGTAATCTCCGGCCACGCCGCCGCCGTAAAGCGCGCCGTAGAAATCGCCTCGCAACTAGGCGCAAAGCGCGCGGTAATCCTGCCAGTCTCCGCACCCGTTCCACTCCGCGCTTATGGCCCCGGCCCAAGAGCGCCTAACGGAAGATTTGAAGCACACAACATTCGCGAATCTATCCGTGCCTCTGGTAACAAACGTGGACGCCGACACCATCTCCACGGGCGACGAAGCCCGCGAAGCCCTGATCCGCCAAGTCACCATGCCCGTCCGCTGGGAAGAATCCGTCCGCGTCCTCATCGACGAAGGCGTTAACACTTTCGTGGAAGTTGGCCCAGGCCGCGTCCTGAGCGGCCTACTCCGTCAAATCGAGCGATCCGCCGCCACGCTCAACGTTGAAGACGAAAAAAGCTTATCCGCCACAGTAGAAAAAATCGCCGGCGCCCGTTCCGACGCCGCCTAAGTAGCACAGACTTCAGTCTGTGCACGGTCGAATGAGTTTGCTGAATGTATCCAAGTGGCCCAGGCCACAACCGTAAGAAGGGTGCCCCGCCCTCGAATATTGAGGGTGGGTCTTGGGGCTAAGCTTTTAACAACGAGTTTGCAAGACGTATCCAAGTGGCCGAAACCATAACGGTAAGAAGGGTGCCCCACCCTCGAATATTGAGGGTGGGTCTTGGGGTGAATCCTTGATCAAGCAAAAAACGATCTCAGGAAAGTTTTAATATGTTCAACCTAAAAGACAAAGTAGCCCTAGTAACCGGCGCAAGCCAAGGCATAGGCCGCGAAACCGCCCTAGCCCTAGCCCAAGCCGGCGCAAAGGTAGCCGTCGCCGCCCGCAACGAAGAAAAACTCACGACGCTAGTAACCGACATCCTAGCCGCCGGCGGCGACGCCATCGCCATAAAAATGGACGTCGCCGACCCCGACCAAATCAAATCCGGCTTCAAGCAAGCCCTCGAAAAATTCGCTCGCCTCGATATCCTGGTCAACAATGCCGCCATCACCCGCGACGGCCTAGCGCTCCGCATGAAGCAAGAAGACTGGGACGCCGTCATCCGCACCAACCTGACCGGCGCCCACCTCTGCATCCAACAAGCCCTTTCCACAATGATGCGAGCCCGCGCAGGCCGCATCATCAACATCGCCAGCGTAGTCGCCCAAATGGGCAACGCAGGCCAAGCCAACTACGTCGCCGCCAAAGCCGGCCTCGTCGGCCTAACCAAAGCCATCGCCATCGAAATCGCCTCGCGCAACATCACGGTCAACGCCGTAGCTCCCGGCTTCATAGCCACGCCCATGACCGATGTCCTCTCCGACAAAGTAAAAGACGAACTAAAGCTCCGCATCCCTCTAGGGCGCATGGGCACCGCCCGCGACGTAGCCAACGCCATCGTTTTCCTGGCAAGCGACGAAGCCGCCTACATCACCGGCCACGTCCTCGACGTCAACGGCGGCCTCTACCTGGCGTGATGCGATCGGGCTCATTTGGAGTCGATGTTGACAAGCAGCGCCCATATCGAAGGTTCGGAGCCGACATACTCTGAATTGTTGGCAAAACTTCGGCGGCTGGAGGCCGAACGGGACGCATTTTTCGGAGTAAAGCCAAAGAAACGCGGGAAAAAACGCAAGCGAAAGAAGAAGAGCAAGTCTGGCTCGATTTGGAAAAAGTCAAGGACAGTATCAGGAGGATTACCCAGCCTGGGAAAGCATCGGTGAGCGTTGTTGCCGATCATTAGGCGGTTCGGTCGTGCGACAAAGTTGACCTTGCGCAGTGGGTTGCCTAGAATGAGCAGGTTGCCTGATAGAGGGAATTCAAGTCCGTAGGGCGGCATTTGGGCCCATGAAATGTTAGTGTACGTCGTTGCACAATAAGCGATAGCAAATCGCGGAGGACACCGGAATGGCCAGTGTGGAAGAACGCGTTAAACAAATTATCGTCGAGCAACTCGGCGTCGATGAAGCCGAAGTGACCCCGACAGCATCCTTCGTGGACGACCTCGGAGCGGATTCTCTCGACCAGGTCGAATTAGTCATGGCGTTTGAGGAAGCCTTCGGTATCGAAGTTCCCGACGAAGACGCCGAAAAGATGACCACGGTGAAGGACGCCGTCGAGTACATCGACAAGCACGCCAAGGGAAAGTAAGTCACGAAATTATCGCCTCAACAGGGAGCATCACAGTCTTGACTCACCGGGTAGTCGTCACGGGTGTTGGATTGGTCTGCGCGCTGGGCATCGGCACGGAGGAATCTTGGAAAAACCTCATCGCCGGCCAGAGCGGCGTTGGCCATGTTACGCAGTTCGATACCACCGGTTTTGACTGCAAGATTGCTGGCGAAATAAAAAACTTCGATCCCTTCCAGTGGATCGAAAAAAAAGAACTGAAGAAAATGGGCCGCTTCATCCAGGTGGCTCTCGCCGGAGCGGACTTTGCTATCAAGTCCGCCAACTGGAAGCCCGAGGATTCTGACCTCAACGAAGTCGGCGTCTACGTCTCCTCCGGTATCGGCGGTTTCGACATCATCGAACGCGAGCACTTGAAATTAGTCCAGGGCGGACCCGGCAAGATCTCTCCCTTTTTCATTCCCTCTGCTATCGTCAATCTCGCGTCCGGCCACATTTCCATTCGTTATGGAGCCAAGGGCCCCAATTCCGCCACTGCCACTGCTTGCTCCGCTTCCGCGCACGCCATCGGCGATTCTTTCAAAATCATCGAGCGTGGCGCGGCGGACATGATGATCTGCGGTGGCACGGAAGCCACCGTCACTCCCATGGGAATCGGCGGTTTTGCCGCAATGAAAGCCCTTTCCACTCGCAATGACGATCCCGCTCACGCCAGCCGCCCGTTCGACTCCGGTCGCGACGGCTTCGTCGTCGGCGAAGGCGCAGGGATTCTGATTCTCGAATCACTTGAGCACGCGCAAAAACGCAACGCCCCCATCCTCGCGGAAATTGTTGGTTATGGCATGGCTGGCGACGCCTATCACATCACCCAACCCGCGTCGGACGGCGATGGCGCCTACCGCGTGATGCGAGCCGCCATCAAGGACGCCAAGCTCGTGCCCGAAGATATCGGCTACGTAAACGCGCACGGCACCTCCACTCCGCTAGGTGACTTGATCGAAACGCGCGCCCTCAAACGGGTCTTCGGCGAAAACGCGAGAAATGTCCCGGTCAGCTCCACGAAATCCATGACCGGCCATCTCCTGGGCGGCGCCGGCGGCCTCGAAGCAGGCATCAGTGTCCTAGCTTTGCGCGACCAAATCCTGCCGCCCACCATCAATCTCGATACGCCCGACCCCGAGTGCGACCTGGACTACGTCCCCAACGTAGCCCGCAAAGCCAGCGTAGAATACGCGCTCTCCAACTCCTTCGGTTTCGGCGGCACAAACGCCGCCCTAATTTTCAAACGCTGGTCCGGGAAGTAGGTAGCACAGACTTCAGTCTGTGCGCAGTTGTAGTGGCCGGTCTTTAGAACGGTTCCCGCCGTTTTTCCGGCCGGGTGCCCCACCCCCGTTTTGTGAGGGTGGGTCTTCGTAAAATTTCGAGCAACAAGGACTAATCTCGTGAACATCATCGTCTGCATCAAACAGGTCCCGGCAAAAGACGCCCCTCTCTCCATCGCCGGCAACTGGATCAAAGAATCCGACATCGGCTTCGAAATGAACGAGCCCGACAGCTACGCTCTCGAAGAAGCCCTCCGCCTGAAAGAAAAACACGGCGGCGAAGTCATCGCTCTCTCCATGGGCCCCGAGCGCGTAAAACAAACGATCAAGGAAGCTCTTGCAAAAGGCGCCGACCGCGGCATCCACATCTCCGACGACAATTTCGCGCAACTCGATCCCCTTGGCTCCGCAAAAGCCCTAGCCGCGGCCATCAAAAAAGAAAATCCGGATCTAGTCCTAACCGGCCTCCAAAGCGACGACCACGGCTTCGGCCAAACCGGCGTCCTCCTGGCCGCGCTCCTCGATCGTCCCCACGCTACGCTAATCATGGCCATCGAAATCTCCGGCGAAAAAATGAAGCTCAAGCGCGAACTGGAAGCCGGCTGGTTCCAACACATCGAATGCCCGCTGCCCGCCGTTCTCTCCATCCAATCCGGCATCAACAAAGTCCGCTACGCCACACTAAAAGGCATCATGGCCGCCAAGAAAAAAGATCTAGCCACCATCACGCGCGAATCTCTAGGCATCCAACACGAGCCCACCCAAAAAATCGAAAAAATCTACGTCCCCACAAAAACCAAAAAAACCGAATTCCTGACCGGCACCCCCAAAGAAGTAGCCACCAAGCTAGTAGAAAAACTGAAATTCGAAGCGCGCGTGATTTAGTTGTAGCGCCGGCATCCTGCCGGCAGCTTTTGAATTTAAACTTTGAGGCAACAAATGAAAATCCTGGTAATCACCGAACTCCGCCAAGGCAAATGGAACAACGCCAGCTTCGAAACGCTAGCCGCCGCCCAACAAATCGCCGCGGACACTAGCAGCTCGATCAGCGCCGCCGTAATCGGCAAAGGCATCTCCGCCTTCGCCGACGAACTGGCCACAAAAAACGTAGCCGAAGTCATCACAGTCGAACACGATCTCCTAGAAGCCTACACGCCCGACGCCTATTGCCTTGCCCTAGCCCAACTAATCGCCAACGCCAAGCCCGACCTGGTCCTCTTCCCCCACACCTACCAAGTCCGAGATTTCGCTCCCAAACTAGCCGCCAGCCTCGGCAAAGGCATGATCGGCGACTGCATCGGCTATCGCTACGAATCCGGCAAACTAATCTTCGTCCGCCAAATGTTTCAAGGCAAAACTGCCGCCGACGTCACCTTCCAAGGCGCCGCCCCCTGGTTCGCCTCGTTCCAATCCGGAGCCTTCCGCGCCGATCTCCTGGCCGCGCATACGTCCGGCAAAGCTCCCATCAACGCATTCGCTGTCACGCTGAGCCCCGATCAAATTCGCACCAAGCCTCTCGACCTTTTCAAAGAAGCCAAATCCGCCGTCGATCTCACCCAAGCTCCCATCATCGTTTCCATCGGCCGCGGCATCAAAGCCCCCGAAAATATCCCCCAAGCCGAAGCTCTCGCCAAAGCCCTCGGCGGAGAAATCGCCGCCTCTCGCCCCATCTGCGACGAAGGCTGGCTCCCCATGGAGCGCCAAATCGGCAGCTCCGGCCAAACCGTCGCCCCCAAGCTCTATCTCGCCCTCGGCATCAGCGGCGCCATCCAGCACGTCGTCGGCATGAAAGGCGCACGCACCATCGTCGCCATCAACAAAGACGCCAACGCCCCCATCTTCGAAATCGCCGACTACGGCGTAGTCGCCGACATCTTCGAAATCATGCCCGCCCTAACCGAAGCCCTGGAAAAATCCAAATCCTCGTAACCACATCTCGCCACGCCACGCACTTGCGCAAACTTGTCCCATCCCAAAAATCGCGCCGCGCTACCAACAACAGTCATTCCGCTTGCCCTGAGGGACGAAGGGAGCGCAGCGACCAAAGGTTCCGACCTTGTCAAAAGGAATCCGCTTTTTCTTCTCTGTGACCTCTGTGTCTCTGTGTTAAATTTTTTTCTTTCCCATTCAACTCTCGACTTCTAAACTCGGCCTCAAAATTTCCGAAGCAAAAAGGCGAGCCACCATGAAAACCGACATCCTCCGCTTCAACGGCGCCGTCGAGCGCGATCCCGCCATCGACGCCTGGATGAAACAACACAAAGGCGAATTAGGAGCCATCGCGAAAAAATGGTTTGAGGCAATGCGAAACTGCGGCGACGAAGTCCGCGAACTTCTCCACGACGGCTGCCCGACCGCTTGCCTGGGAGACGCCCCCTTCGCCTACGTAAATGTCTTCACCTCGCACGTAAACGTAGGCTTCTTCCAAGGCGCGTCCCTGTCCGATCCTGCCCTCCTGCTGCAAGGCACAGGCAAGTTCATGCGCCACGTCAAACTGAAACCGGAAGCGCCCACAAACGCCGCAGCCCTAAGCAACCTAATCGAAGCGGCCTACGCGGATATAAAATCCCGCGTCGAAAACGGCTAACTCTCCAAATGTTTTTGTTTGTCGTTCCGTGCATGTGTCCAACGCCGGCCCCGAAGCGTGGAAACCAAATTCCTATCGCTGGAGACGCGAATTAGCTCCAATACCAGCTAGGGCGTCGGAGATTTCTCCATCTCCGCGTTCAAGTGAATGCTGCTTCCAGCGACCACCTTTATCTTGCGCTCCCAGATCTTGTAACCAGACTTCTTCACCACGATGGAACGCTCACCCTCGGGCACTTCCAAATCGGATGGCGTGTTGCCCGCAAAGCTTCCATCGACTTCGATGTCAGCTCCGTCAGGAATCGAGGCGATGGAAATTCGCGCGCTGGAACGGGCAGCAGCGGCAGCAGGAACTGCTGCCGCGTGGGAAGCAGCAGCCGTTTGGGCTGCTTCTTCGTGCTGAGCATCCGGCTTGCGTGTGCCTTCCAACTGGCAGCTATATTCCTTATCACCATCATGGCGAATATAGAGTCGGCCGCCCACGCTGTCCACGCGGAACTCCACCGCCTGTCCGGTCTCAAACTTCCCCGCCTGAAATGAGCCGCAGTAGTCCACCTGATAGACCAGGTCCGGGCCTTGCAGTTCATAGACTTTGGCCTTGCGGGCGCTCGAGGCAACGGGGAAAGATCCGGTGCCCGGAGGGCCACCGCCACCGGAAACGCTTAGGTCTCTGCGTAACGAATAGCCCAGAATTGTGCCCTTCAGATACGTGGGGACAAACGCAGCGTTCGGCGTAGGCGGGGCATTCGGGTCAGCGGACTCTGTCGTCGCTTCGATCAAGCACTTGTAATCCTTCGCGCCTTCGCGCGCGATGTAAATCTTGTCCTCTTTGACGATGAATTGGACTTCCTGTCCGTTCTGGAAGTCGCCGCAGTTGCCGATCTGGTAGATCTTAAGGCCCGCTTTCAAATTGTAAGACTTGTGCCCGGGGCCGCCGGCGACAGTGAGCGTGCCCTTCTGGTAGGCAGGGTTATCCGCAGCAACAATACCTGCGCTCAATAAAATGGTGAGACATACCTTGAAGACCCTAACGGAACTCATAAGCGCTCCTGGTCTGTTCTGCCGTCCCTGAAGCCGCCCATTCGGCTGCTGGATGGGCACATTTTCCGGACGGCTTTGCCCCAAAGATAACACAGTTCGTCCGTAGCCCGGACTTGCGGAAAAATCACTATTTGATGCGCTCCCACAGAAGCTTATACGTCGCATTCTTTCGCTCAATCATTCCCCCTTTCCCGTCCTCGCGCGGGATCAGGAGAAGGCGATCATTGCCTTGGAATTCGAACCACCGGACATTATTCACGCCGCGCCTATTTGGTTGGCTTGAGTCTTCCAGGTGATGGGTGACAGTTTGCGTCTTCAAATCCACCGTGTAGGTGCCGTAGTACGCGATGTAGTTGTCGAAGGCAGCCACCTTCTCTTCGATAGTACCGCCCGCGGGCCCGTTAACGAACGGCTTGCGAATGCCCTTAACGTCGATTTGGACAGACATCCAGCCAGACCGATCGTAAACGATGAGTCCCGTAGGGTGATCATAAGCAAGATGAAAAGTTGCGTCCGTCCCTTCCACCGAAACCAATCGCCAAGCTCCTATCAATTTTTGGATGACCTTTTCTTGTTGCGTCTCGGCGCGCATTCCGAACCACGCACCGCTCAGGACGCAGAGACCGATTACGCATAAGGACAGAATGCGGTGCTTTGAAAGTTGAGGCTTCATGTTCGGTATCCTTCTCGATCTCAGCTAGCGGCGATCAGACGGTGCCGGTGACGTGGACGAAGTACCACATCTGGAAAAAATCTCCGCTCGCGTGGAGGGCGGCTTGCTCCGCCAGACACTCTTCGACTTCTGCGCGTGGAACGATGCCATCTTCGGCGGCTTTGATGAGAGAACCGGCCATGGCGCGAAGAAAGAATTCGTGTGGAGTGGAGATGGCGTGAACTTCCGTCTTGAGATCCTTCAGACCAGCTTCGCGGGCGAGCGCGGGCAGTTCTCGCGCGGAATTAGCATTCGGCATGGAAGCTGCTACGAGCGACGTCATCTTACGCATTCGTGCAGGATTTTTAGAGTAGACGCCGGTGCAATCAATGTCGGTATCGAGAAGGCAGACGCGGCCGCTCGGTTTCACGACACGCATCATTTCCTTGATTGCGGCCAGGCGATCCGGCAAATAGAGAAAAAGTCGTTCGCTGCGCGCCACATCGAAGAATCCATCAGGATAAGGAACGGAACAGGCATCGCCTAAGCGGAATTCGATCTCGCGGCGATTCGCAGTCCGGCGAGTGGCGTACTCAATCATGGCGGAACTGACATCGACTCCCGCGGCGAAGCCCGTCGGTCCAGTGATCTCTGCGATGGACAAGGTTGCACCGCCGATACCGCAGCCCAGGTCCAGCACCTTGTGACCGGCGGAGATGGTGAGGCTCTGATTGGAGTGTTTCCGAAGCGTTTTGATGGATGGGTAGTTGTCCAGAAACTCAAGGAAATCAATGAAGAACGCAGGAGAAGTGTCCGGCTGCGTGAAATTCGTCATTTCTGCCATGGGGCTCCGCTCCGTTAAATGTTGTGCCGGACAGTATCACGCGCGTGGCACAGCCGCAAATTTCTGCAAGGAAGGATCTCCTAGCGCTTCGACTCATTTCTTAGACGCGGATTTGGAGCGGTGTGCTCTGACTGGCGATTTCGGTGGCATTGTTCATCGATGTCGCCCGATGGTAGCATGTGGCCCCCGGACGGGGCCGGGCTAGGCGATGTCAACATGCGCTTCTAAAAGGAGACGCCTATGAAATGGATCGCTTTCTTACTGATTGCAGTTGCAACGGCTGCTAGCGGTATTGCCTTGACAGCTCTTGCATCGGGACAAGGCAGCGGAGAGGCCGTTCCGATCTTCGGAATCAAGATTCCGCCTGGATATCGAGACTGGAAAGTGGTCTCCGTGGCTCATGAGGAAGGCAAGCTGCACAGTTTTGCGATCATTCTAGGTAATGATTTGGCGATCAATGCCTACCGCGACGGGAAGCTTCCGTTTCCGGACGGCACAATCATTGCCGCTCTGCATTACAGCCACATCCCGTCCGAGGAAAATAACAAGGTCTTTGGCGATCCCCAATCGTTCGTTGCCGGACCACAAACCAACGTTCAGTTCATGGTCAAGGATTCAAAAAAATGGGCCACGACAGGCGGGTGGGGATATGCACACTTCGATAAAGACGGTAAACCGGGCACCGAGGCGGCACTCAAAACCTGCGCTCCCTGCCACGCGATGGCTCCTCGCGACTCCGTTTTCACCCAATATGCGCCCTGAGACCGGGGATTTGTTTCTCTCAAAGTAACTGCTCTGGCCCCGGTTTCGCTTTCATGCTCCCTTAGCTTTTGGAATGAAACCCGGAACGCCAGTATTCACTACCGGATTCAGCCTCTGCCTGATCTGAATCCGATTGATCTCCTCAAGCGCGTCCGCAGGAAGCGCCGAGATGTCGAAATTCTCTTTAGCCCGGGCTGCACTCCTCGGCGTAGTAAGCAAAGCTGTGCCGCGCTGCACCGCCCAAGCCAGCAAAACCTGCGCCGCCGTCTTTCCCACTCGCGCCGCGATACCCGAAATCACTGGATCTTCCAGCAGCCCGGGCTTCATTCCGTGACCCAATGGCGCAAAAGCCAGAAGCACAACACCCTTCTCCTTGCAGAATTCTAATAGCTCCCATTCCGGCAGATACGGATGCGATTCCACTTGCACCACCGCTGGCTTGATTCTCGCCGCTTCATAAATGGCCTTCAGCTGATCCAACCCGATGTCAGAAAGTCCGATGGCCCGGCACTTGCCACCGTCCACGAGACGCTCCATCGCCCGCCACGTATCCAGCAAAGTCACGCCAGGATCGTAAACGACATTGCCGTCCCGATCCCGCGGATCCTGCTCATCCCCGGGCTGAAACGCAAAAGGAGTGTGAATGAGATAAAGATCCAGATAGTCGAGCCCCAGTCTTCCGAGGCTAGCCTCGAAAGCCGGTTCAACGCGCTCCGGCCGGTGATTGGTAGTTCCACACCTTCGTGGTAACAAAAATGTCCCCGCGCGCAATCCCCCCAGCCGCAAGTCCCGCCTGCAAAGCCCTGCCAACCTCGCGCTCATTCCCATACCGTTCCGCGCAATCGAAGTGTCGAAATCCCGCTTCCAGCGCGTCTCGAGTCGCAGTGATCGTCAAAGCCGGATCGGCAATCAAAGTCCCAAAGCCAAGCGCGGGCATATGGCCGCCACCGTGGCTCAATGGAATTCTCGTCATCCGCAGATCAGAAGATTCAATCATGGTCGCCCTTCCAAACTATTTTGCGTCCAGCATCACTGCCCCGATTTAAGAATTGGATGCCGCGTGCTGCAGACTGGGCGCAAACTCTTGAGAAGCAGAACGCAGAGTTTGAGGCCCGCGTCGAAAACGACTAGCCTGAATCGGGATGGGAGATTATTTGACCCGATTCGCGCGCAAATCAGTGCCCCCTTCGTGCAGGATCAGCTCCGTCGCCCGACTGTTGCCGTCGGTTACAAAGGTGATCTGAGCGTCAAACCTCTTAAAAAAATAATCGCGAACGCTCTCTGGAAATATCCGATCCTTGTGGCCATTTATCTGCGCGAACAAAAGATCGCCGTCGCGGATAATACTGATCACTATAGAACTCACTTCGTAACTTCCGACGTACCTGTCGTACAACTTCGGATCGACGGTGATCTCTTTGTGATCGCCGAGAGGAAGTCCCAGCACAATCTCCAGGAGTTGCGACGCCAATTCGGACGCGCCAGTTGCATCGGAATTGATCAGCACCACCACGCCGGCCCGCGCATCCGGTGCAATCAGCATCATCGCGCTCGTTCCTTGCTGCGACCCGCCGTGGCCCACATCTACCACGCCTTCCGTTGTCCCACTTTGCCACCCCAGTCCGTAAACCATACGTCCGAGCCCATCCGATGGCATTTGCGGTGTCCACATAGTGTCTCGCGTGGCGCGCTTGACCAGACGATCACTCAGGATCGCCACCTCGAATCGCGCCATGTCTGGTGCGGTGGAAAGCCAGCCCCCGCCGGGGACTTTGTAGCTTGCATCCAGAAATTCCGCATTCACCACGGCGCCGGATTTATCTTTTGAGTAGAAACGCGCGCGCAACGGAATAATGGCGAAGCGATCGTCCGGACGCGTTTGTAGCATGCCAGCCGGAACCAGAACATGCTCTCGCACGTAATCCGCGTACTTCTCGCCGGACGCTCCTTCGATGGCGCATCCGACTAGAGTGTAGCCTTGCGTGGAATAGCTGAAGTGTGTTCCAGGCTGTGCCACCAGCGGATCGTCCGCGAAAAATTTCAGGCCGGCTTCGATTCCATTTTCAAAGTGACGCGTGTTGCCCACTTCGGGGTCGCTCTGCGATTCGGAGTAGGGAGTTTCAGGCACGTGGTAGTAGCGGATTCCTCCGAGGTGCCCTAAAAGTTCTCGCGTGGTGATGGGCCACGGCTTCTGCGGGAATGCCGGGCAGTATTTCTGCACGGGGGAATCCAGATCCAGCTTGCCGCCATCCCAAAGCTCCATGGCGGCAGTGGCCGTGATCGATTTCGAGATCGAGCCGAGGCGGTACACCGTTTGGGATGTGGCATGAACAGAGTTCTCCAGATCCGCCATGCCGAAGCCCGCTGACCACACGAATTCTCCATCCTGTACCACAGCCGCAGAGATGCTCGGCGCCTTACTGGCCGCCATGAAGTCAGAAATGGTGCTTTCAATCTTGGCTTGCTTCTCTGCGGAAAGCTTCCCGGTCTGAGCTACAGCGCAACTCGCGCCTAGCAGGTACGCCAGAAGCCACACAAGCGTTGTCGCGACTTGCTGACATTTTTGGCGACGAAGTCCGCCATCAGTGCAGTGTGCCTTTTGGTTCATGTCTCACTCCGCTACCGTCGCAGCCTCTGACCGATGCCATTTGTCATCGTTGCGCGCCCGGCCATTCACGCGCAGTTTCACGTGGTATCTCGAAAATGACGGTTCTCTCGCCCGCCTGCTCGGCGTGACCGTTCAGCGCTGCATTCGGTCCAACTACCGTTACTCTCATAATTCTTCATTCCAGTTGGGTCAAGTCCTGCCTAGTCGTGACCGGATTTCCTGGAAATTCTTGGGGGCAGATGGGACGTTTTCCAATGCTCAGTCGGCTCTTTTCACTTAACTACGCGGCGTTGTGACTCTGACTTACGCTGCCCCATTCGCTTGCCCCGCGCCCGCACGTAGTGAAACCGAATCAAATAAATATTCTCGCCTCGACCATGTTTCGCCACCTTGAGCAAATCCAGAACGCCAAGAAACCCAGATTCGCGCGCCAACTCAGGAGTAATATCCAGAAGCCCGATCGGCTCAATCGAATCCACTTCAATCTCGCCTTCCTCCATCCCGTATCGCGCCCCCACTCGCACGCGGGGACTCATCCAGATCCGCACACTACAAGTAATCTCGCCCCGCCGTATCCCCTCGCGAAGCCGTTTGGTGAACACCATGAACAGAGTCTACGTCCAACGCCGCAACCCACCTAGTTTGCAAAACGCGGCCCACCGGCAAATGTCCCTTGACAGATAGTTACCCTTAGTATATAGTAGTTTCTGTATATAACTGTGGTTTGGTCCAGGTAGCGCCAGCTTCCAGCTGGCGTTTTTGCTTTCTGGAGCGCCCCATCCGCCAAGCCCAAGTCTCCTGCAGTCGCGGAAGGGCCGCGAGTGCCCGTCCCGTCGGTTCTCCGACTGTCTATCCGTCAGCTGCAGGCTGTGAGCTGCCAGCCTAACCGCCGGTACCACAACGAACAACCGATCCCCTACGACCTAAGTTCTTTAGCTGCAACGCTTACAAAAAAGGCGGGGGACCCTGTGCGCCGCCCTCGCTGCGTCTGTGTTCTCGGTTCCAACTGTCGGCTGAGAGCCGTCACCTCGGCAGCCCAACGGTCCGGTAGCACAACGAACAAGCCGTCGCCTTCGGCCTAAGTTCTCTAGATGCAACGCTTACAAAAAATGCGGGGAGGGCTGTCTCTACTATAGGACCGAGTCCCGCATAATAGTGAGATGCAGCGATTGGGAGTGCGGCAGCTCTGCTGCCGCTTTCCTCAGCAGCACGCACGGCTTCCCACTTGGCGACTCTGTATCTCGCGAGGCTCAATAGGCTTCATGCTCGACCCTCAAAGACAGCCACGTAGGATGGAATCCTCCGGCAACTCGGCAATAGTTTGGACGGGTTCCAGAAGCTCAGCGGAAGACCCGAGAGCTTTGTTAATATGACCCAAGCCATGACCGTCCAACGCGAACAACTCGAAGCCGACGTCCTGATCGTCGGCGCTGGCCCCGCCGGCCTCTCCTGCGCCCTGCATCTCGCTAATCTCATCAAGAAGCACAACGACTCCGGGGCCAAGCCTCAGCTCTCCTCCGAAAATATCTACGTTCTCGAAAAAGGCCGCGAAATTGGCGCCCACCAGCTCTCCGGTGCCATCATGAATCCCAAAGCCCTCGCCGAACTCGTCCCCGACTTCGAAAAATCCGCCCCCCTCGACACGCCCGTCACCGATTCCGCCGCTCTCCTCTTCACAAAAGGTTCCTCCTTCCGTTTTCCCATCACTCCGCCGCCCTTTCAAAACAAAGGCAACTACGTGATCTCTCTCAACAAACTGACCAAGTGGCTAGGCGGCCTCGTCGAAGCCGCCGGCGTCAACGTCTTCAAAGAATTCGGCGGCGCGCAATTAATTTACGAAGGCGATGGCATCGCCGGCGTCATCACCGAAGACAAAGGCCTCGACAAAAACGGCAAGCCCAAAGACAACTACACTCCCGGCTACGAACTTCGCGCCAAAGTCACTGTCCTCGCCGAAGGCCCGCGCGGCTCCCTCACCAAAGATCTCGTTGCTACAAAAAAACTCGACAACATCAACCCGCAATCCTACGGCATCGGCATCAAGGAACTCTGGGACATCGAACCAAATCGCATACAACCCGGCTACGTCGCCCACACGCTGGGTTGGCCCGTACCCACCAGCATGTACGGCGGCGGCTGGATCTACGGCCTCTCCAACAATCGTCTCTCCATCGGGCTCGTCCTCGCGCTCGAATATGCCGATCCCCAATTCGATCCCCACGCTGCCTTTCAGACCTGGAAGACACATCCCTTCGTCAAAAAAATTCTCGAAGGTGGCAAACTCGTCCGCTACGGCGCCAAATCCCTCCCCTACGGTGGCTGGTACGCCATGCCCCGCACTTACGTCGACGGCGCTCTCATCATCGGCGACTCCGGCAGCTTCCTCGATTCCCAGCGCCTCAAGGGCATTCACATGGCCATGAAGAGCGGCATGTTAGCCGCAGAAACAATTTTAGAGTCCCTGAAAACCGGCGATGCCACCGCCAAAGTTCTCAGCGCCTTCCCGCAAAAAATCGAGCAGAGTTACATCAAAAAAGAACTCTGGCAAGTCCGCAACTTCCACCAATCTTTCCAGCACGGCATGCTCGGCGGCTTCATCCACACGGCCTTCCAGCAAATCACGGGCGGCCGCGGCCTGATCGACCCAATGCACGCTGAAGCCGGCTACAAGCACTACGAAAAAATCAACGGCCGCCCCGCCCCCGAGCGTTTCAAAGGCGACGGCAAACTCACCTTCGATCGCCTAACCGACGTCTACCATTCCGGCACGCGCCACGAAGAAGACCAGCCCTGCCATCTCCACGTCGCCGACACCAATATCTGCTCCACAAAATGCGTGGTCGAATATGGCAACCCTTGTCAGTATTTTTGTCCAGCAGCGGTTTACGAAATGGCGAAAGACCCGAGTGGCACTCTAAAACTGAAGATCAACGCAGCCAACTGCGTTCACTGCAAAACCTGCGACATCGCCGATCCCTACCAAATTATCAATTGGGTCGTCCCCGAAGGCGGCGGCGGCCCCAACTACGAAGGCATGTAAGTGTTTCCGCCTCGCCATCTGAATCACGCGCGGTGAATACTTTGTAGGGGCGCAATTCATTGCGCCCGTCGAGCCCAGTCGTACGATTCAATCGCGGTTCTCTGCGCGCCCCCCATCAATTCGGCTTCAACCCGTAAACGTCGATCTCTCCCGGAATGCTCGTCCCGCCGTTCCCGGAATCGTTTCCTCGCGTGCCGACGTACACCTTTCCGTTTGCGACCGTAGGCACAGTAAATTTGACCGCATTTCCAGCGGCGTCTCCCGCGCTTTGAGAGCTGTTCCACAATTCTGTCGCCAGGTTCGTCGCGTCATAGGCGTGCAACACCGTGGGGCCGCACGACGAAGATTGCTGCGTGCAGTAAGCATTGTTGTTCATGGCCCAGATGATTCCGTTCGTCGTTCCCCGTGCCGACACCGACGGCGTCGCCCCCGGAAACCCAAATGTCCCCGCCGACTGCGACGTCTGCGCCGTATTGAATTTCCCCATCGTCGGAGTATTGAACGCGAACGATTTCAAATGTCCGCCCACCCCCGCAATATATAGAGCACTGTTAAAGAACGCCGCCGTGGAAAATATCCCGTTCCCCTCTGAAAATTTCTGCACCGCGTTTGAATCCGCCGGATTGAAGTTCGCCCCGTAGCCGCCCAAATTGTCGCGGTCCAGCAAAAAGAAGTTGCCCTCTTTTCCTCCGCCAATCATCAAATGCGGATGTGGCCCGCTCGGCTGGTCCACCAGAATAGCCGCTCCTCCAGATCCGTGATCCGTGTCGCCGCCCTCGAGATTCTGTTGGTCCGCCGGAGTGAAATATCCCGCCACAGAAAACGGAGCTGTCGTGCTCATCTTCACTGTGCTGTCCCCGTAATCCGACCCGCCGGAATTCGCGTCAAAGGTTCCGTTCCCCGTCAGAAAATATAAATTGCCGGCTGCGTCTGCCGCGGGCGCGCCGCCGCCCATCCAAATCCCCGAATCGCTTCCATTTGGATTGGCGTTGAACATTCCTGCGATTGCCAGTGTCGACGCGTTGAATCCGATCACCCATCCGTGGTATGGCCCGTTATCCCCATGCGAAGCCCACGCGACGTACACCACACCGTTCGCAAGCACCAACCCCGGCCGCTGGTTCTCCCGCAGCGTGTTAAACGCCACGTTCCCGCCAGATGATCCGTCTCCCGTGCCCGGCACGCTGATCGCCGACGTAATATTCACCGGCCCGCCAAATTTCTCGCTTCCATCGATCAGGCTCAGGGCATGCAGCCGCTGAAAACAAGATGTCGCCGGCGTGCAGCTCGTTCCGCTCGTCTTGCTCTTGCTCACCACATAAAGCGTATTCGACGCAGCATCGATCACTGGTGTCCCAATAATTCCAACGTCCGGCTGAATGTCGCCTGTGCCCACGTCCGAGCTTGAGACATACGACTCGCCGTTTCCTAGCAACGATTTGCTCCAGTACGTCACGCAGGGGTTTGTGTCCGCGTCGAACGCGTACACCGTGTCGTGCGTGGTCGCCGCAAAAACCACGTTGTGCGTCCCGCTCTGTATGGGCAGATTCGCGACCCACAGCGGCTGCGCATACATCGCCCCGTCCGTCGCGCACGAGAACAGTTTCCCGAACGTCGCCGTCGCCACATTCGCCGTCGTCAACGCATACTCCTGGGAATTCACGCCGTCACGCGACAAATCGTTGTGATAGGTGAGCATGCCCGCCAAATCCGTCACACCAATCGTCGCCGTCGCGCTCTTCGTCCCGTCCGCCACACTCGTCGCCGTCACCGTCACCACTCCCGCCGAGTTTGGCGCCACAAAAGTTGCGGCAGATGTGCTCTGCGAACTGAAGCCGCCGCTCGACGTGGTCCACGCCACGCCCGCGGCTCCAACGTCGTTCGTCACAGTCGCCGTAAACGGCATCGTCTGCGAAATCGTCAATCCGCCCCTCTTGGGACTGATCGTCACGCTGATATTTCCCGCAGACGCCGCTGTCGTCGCACTTGCCGTGTTCGAATACGCGCTGTTATTTCCCGCGGCGTCGTTCGCCCGTACGCGGTAAGAATACGAACTGGAAGCCGTCAATCCCGTGTCGTTAAAAGTGGTCGTTGTCGGCATGGCAATCTGCGCGAAATTCGCGCAAGCTGCTCCCGAACAACGCTCCACTTTGTACCCTGTCGCGCCCACATTGTCCGTCGAAGCCGTCCAGGACAAATTGATCTGCGTGGCCGAAGCCGCCGTCGCCGTCAGATTTGTCGGCGCGCTCGGTGGTGTCGTGTCTGCAGCCGCAGGTGTCGTCGCACTCGCCGTGTTCGAATACGCGCTGTTGTTTCCCGCTGCGTCGTTCGCCCGCACGCGATACGAATACGAAGTAGAAGCCGTCAATCCTGTATCGTTGAACGTAGTCGTCGTTGGCGTAGCGATCTGCGCAAAATTCGCGCACGCTGCCCCCGTGCAGCGCTCTACTTTGTACCCGGTTACACCGACGTTGTCTGTCGAAGCCGTCCAGGACAAATTGATCTGCGTGGCCGAAGCCGCCGTCGCCGTCAGATTTGTCGGCGTGCTCGGTGGCGTCGTGTCTGCTGCCGCTGGAGTCGCTGCGCCTGCCGTGTTCGAATATGCGCTGTTATTTCCCGCGGCGTCATTCGCCCTTACGCGGTAAGAGTACGAAGTAGAAGCCGTCAATCCCGTATCGTTAAACGTAGTCCCGGTCGGCGAAGCGATCTGCGCAAAATTCGCGCAAGCCGCCCCCGAGCATCGCTCCACTTTGTATCCTGTCACGCCCACATTGTCCGTCGAAGCCGTCCAGGACAAATTGATCTGGGTACTTGAAGCCGCAGTCCCTACCAGATTTGTTGGCGCGGTTGGTGGCGTAGTGTCCGCAGCCGCTGGCGTCGTGTCCGAAAAGACATTCGAGTAGGCGCTGTTATTGCCCGCCGCATCCGCCGCGCGCACCCTATAGGAGTACGCGGTCGATGCGCTCAATCCGCTGTCGTTAAATCCAACGCTTACCGGCGTTGCAATTTGCGCAAAATTCGCGCAGCCCTCTCCCGTACAGCGCTCCACTTTGTACTGCGCAACTCCCACGTTGTCCGTTGACGCCGCCCAGGAAAGATTAACCTGCGTGGCCAACGTCGCCGTCGCCGTTAAATTCGCCGGCGCTGTTGGCGGAGTCGTGTCGGGCGTTCCCACACTAGAAGAACTCCCCAGTCCGTTACATCCGGCAAGCATCCATGCGCACGCGGACGCTAGCACCGCCAAGTAGCAATACCTGCACACAACTCGGGTTGCGCTTACGCTGATCATCAAGGACTCCAAATGGGATTCCGTCACGTTCGCGTATCTTTGGTAAGTCGCCTAAGGGGGGAAGGTGGCGACATCCTTATCCTGGAAAAATACCACGAGAGCGCTTTGCTCGTAACATTACGAAAGGACAGTTTTGGCCCTGAACCATGGGACAGGGGAGATACCAGCCCGCGCAGCACACTGGCCTTCGCACCAGTTCGGGTCACCCACTCCGCGACCAAAGCCTGTGAAAGAAAGACCTCATCCGATCTACAACCGACCCTTGCGCAGGCGCTGGCGTCGCAGTTTTCGGAGCGGCCACAGCAGGCGGCGGTGGGGGCGTCGCAGCCGCCGTTGCCACCGCCTCCTCTTCCACGCGCCCCTGAAACACTAGCGTCGGCCGCACTCGCACGCGCCGCACAATCACCATCAACCTTGGATCCGGTTCGGCCTGCACTTTGGCATTCGCATCAAATCTCAGCGGCGGCATGATCACGGTGTATATCGGCTCTTCCTTCTTATCTGTTCTTTCGTCAGATGCCGGCGCATCGCTCGCACTCGGAGCGACTCTGCTGTTCCCGCTTTCTTCTACCCTGGCTGTCGTTCCAATCCCCGGAGCAGGAATCGTCTTGGACTTCGCGATCTGCAATTCACAGCGGCACTGTCCTGAGCCATTGCGCATTGTATCGATTTGCGCGTTTGCCAGCATCACGTCCACGCCCTGCGGCACTATCACGCTCCGCCCGCTCAACTGTTGCTCCACCCGCAGCGCTCCGCGATACGTGCGGATGCACATCATCCCCGGACTCTCGAAACCCACAAGAACCTCTCGCGGATCATCGCCAATCGCCACCGTCTGCGCCTGAATCTCTGCCGTATACACCGTCAGTGCTGGTTCTCGTTCCACCAGTGCGTGTATCGAACCGCTCTCCAGCGCCACCGTCAGCGATCCACCCGATTTCAGCACGGAAAAATGCGCAGGCCCGCAAATCGAAATCTGCCCGCCTTCCACCAGGCTGATCCGCGCCTGCCCGGACTTCACCAGCACGTCGCTCCCGCTCCGCAAAATTGTCTTCGTCTGTCCGCCAACCACTTCCACGCTCATCGGCCCTGTCACGCGGATGTCTTCGCCTTCGATCAAGCCGACAGCATCGCCCGCGGGCTGGTCCGGAGTTGTCCTAGCCGCATTCTTCGCTGCCGCTGCAACAAAAAGTCCCGCCCACAGCACTAGGCACACCGCGGCCAAAAGCCGCACCCTCTGCAGCGTTCCACGCGAATAAACTCTGAGCAGCACTCTTTATTAGTCTCCCACAAGCCGGGCAAGAAACTCTCGCCTATACTATACGTCACGTCGCCTTCTTAGCAGGCGCATCCACAAACCATGACCCAGCCCGCCGCCAACGCCTCCGCATCTCCCGATCCCGCCGAAGATTCCGCCAAAAAAATCTCTCCCGATCCCATCGGCGCCCACTACGACACTCGCCTCCCTGACCTCCCGTGGTCACGCCGCATCCAAATCCCGTTCATCGCCGCCGCCGTTTACAGTGTGATTCGGATTCTTGGCCCCACGTTGCGCTACGAAATCCTCGGCTGGCAAAACGCCGAGCGCGTGCACGCCGGAGGCAAGCGCTGCATCTGGGCCTTCTGGCATCGCGTTATCATTCCGATTGTCTGGTGGCACCGCAATCATGGCGTCGTGGTCATGAACACCACGGCCTTCGACGGTCAGTGGACTCGCAAGGTCATCGAATGGCTTGGTTTCGGTACAGCGCAGGGAAGTTCTTCACGCGGCGGCCTCCGCGGACTGGCAGTGATGGCGCGCCGCCTGGAAGAAGGCGTCGATTGCGCCTTCACTATCGACGGCCCGCGCGGGCCTCGTTACATCGCCAAACCTGGCCCGGTCATGCTAGCCAGAAAAACCGGCTGCCCCGTCCTCGTCTTCCACATCGGCGTGAGCCGCGGCAAAACTTTCGAGAAAACCTGGGACCACTTCCTGCTCCCCGCTCCATTCGCTCGCGCTGTAATCCTTTTCGCCCCGCCCATCTACGTTCCGCCGGACGCCAACGCCGAAGTCCTCGAAGCCAAACACGCCGAGATGCAGCACGAACTAGAACGCGTCCGTGACATAGCTGAATCCTGGTTTTCTCTTAGCGATGCGGACCGTCAAAAACACCGCGCCGAATTCTCGAAATAGTAGGACAGACATTCTTGTCTGTCTCCGCTATTCAATTCCCATTCCCAACCCGCTCCCCTAGCTTCACCGGCACATCCAACTTCTTCCCGCCTCGGTACACCGTAACCGTCACAGTATCCCCCGGCCTCTTGCGGTTCAAAACCAAATTCATATCCGACTGACTACCAATTTTCTGCCCGTCAATCGCCACAATCACATCGCCGCCAATCGTAATGCGCTGCATTCCCGCCTGTGCCGCACGGTTTCCACCGTGTAAACCAGCCGCAGCGGCAGGTCCGTCCTTCGTGACCTGTTCAATCAGCAGCCCCTCTTGCACTGGAAGATCAAGCGCCTCCGATAGCCATCCGCCCACGGACAAAGTCTGCGCGCCCAGAAAAGCCTGCCGCACGCGCCCTTCCGTCATCAAATCATGCGCAATCCGCTTCGCCGTGTTCACAGGAATCGCAAACCCAATTCCCGCCGTAGTTCCGCTAGGCGTATAAATCGCCGAATTGATGCCGATCACTTCTCCATGCGAATTGATCAACGGCCCGCCGGAATTTCCCCGATTGATCGCCGCATCCGTCTGAATCGCTTCGTCGATCAACGTCGTTTGGCTAGTCTGCACCGTTCGCCCCAAAGCGCTAACCACTCCCGTCGTCAACGTGCTCTGAAATCCAAACGGATTTCCGATAGCGAGAACCTTCTGCCCCACCTGCAGCTTTGATGAATCACCCAACGGTAGCGCCACCAGCGTCTTACCTTTCGGCTCGATTTTCAGTAGAGCCACATCATTCCGCTGGTCCGCTCCAATAAACTTCGCCACATACCGCGTCTGGTCGCCCAGCACCACTTCGATCGATTGCGCTTCCTGTACCACATGGAAGTTCGTCAAAATATATCCGCGCGGATCAATCACAAATCCAGAGCCCGCGCCTTCCACCGGCACCGGGTCCATAAAAAAATCATATTCCGTCGCCTTCGTCAAAACGTTCGCCACCGCCGCCGAAGCCTGCCGGTAAACTCGCACATTGATCGACTCGTCGTCGGTCAAGGCCGCATCCCGCGCAGAAACTTGCGCCACCTGCGCCCCCGGCTCCGCCGCCGCCTCAGCCGTTCCCGCCTCGGACCCCAAAGGCAAAGCCTCCACCTTCCGCGGCTGCCGCTGACCCCACCGCCCTCCGGCCCAATACGCCCCCGCAATAATCACCACCGCCACAACAATCAACCGCACCGCATTCGACCCTTTTCCCGCACTCATATTCGCAATCCTTCCTCGACTCCGTCTAATTCCAACGATACCACACGCAATTTTCTCCCGGATCGCGCGCGCAAACCACCCGCGAACCTTGTAGGGGCGGGGCTTGTTTACCCTGAGCCTGGAAGGGCCCCGTCCGTTCTTCCCTCGACCTTTTTATTAACCGCTCACTTCTTAGACGCTCCCCGCCATCCCGCGCCTCAACCTAGCTGCAAGTTCCCCCACCTGCTGCCGCGTCTCCTCGATCGATCCCGAACAATCAATCTTCTCCGTAGCATATTTCAACTTCTCCTCCGCAGGCATCTGCACGGCAATCCGCCGCCTCGCCTCCACTTCGCTCAACCCCCGCGCTAACAATCTCTCGATCTGCTGCTCCGGTTTACACCACGCCACCACCAATCCATCCAAATTTTTCTGATACCCCGCCTCCACAAGCAAAGCCGCCTCCACAAACGCCGCATCCGCGACGCCACTTTTCTCCCATTCCCCAAACAGCCGCACCATCTCCTCTTCCACCCGCGGATGCACAATCGCGTTCAATCTTTTCAATTTTTCCGTGTCTGCAAACACGATCGCTCCCAATTTCCCACGATCGATTCGCCCATCCGCCCCAATGACGCCCGTCCCAAATTCCGAGACAATCTCCGGGAACGCCCGCGTCCCGGGCTCCATCACCAAATGCCCCAATGCATCCGCATCAATCACGCGAAATCCCATCTCGCGCAACATCCCCGCCACAGCGCTCTTTCCGCTGGCAATCCCACCGGTTATTCCCAGCCGCTTCATCCCCGACCGCTACCGCTCGCCCGACGAAGGCCCGCTCGCCGAAATCGTCCGCGGAATCGCCTTCGCTCGCCGCATCCGCGCCGCCTTCACCGTGTTGCTCATCAGCATAGTTATCGTCATCGGCCCCACGCCTCCCGGCACCGGCGTCAACGCCCCCGCCACATTCACCGCATCCGGATGCACATCCCCCACCAGCGCATTCCCCTTGGTCCTGAATTTTTCCAAGCGGGCAGGGAAGTTCCGAAACAATCTTTCCGCCTCAGCCAAGTCCGTCACCCGATTCGTCCCCACATCAATCACCGCTGCCCCAGGCCGAATCCAATCCGCTTGGACAAATCCCGCCTTCCCCATCGCCGCCACTACAATGTCCGCCCCGCGCACAACATCTGCAAGATTCTTCGTCTTCGAATGACAAATCGTCACAGTCGCGTTCGCGTGCATTAAAAGCAAAGCCATCGGCTTCCCCACAATATCGCTCCGTCCGAGCACCACCGCATTCGCGCCCTCAATCGCAATATCATTCCGCCGCAAAATCTCCATGCAGCCCGCCGGCGTGCAAGCCACCAACCCCGGCCGCCCGCTCACCAATCTCCCCAAATTCACCGGGTGAAAACCGTCCACATCTTTGGCCGGATCCACCGCCTCCAACACGCGCTTCGTATCCACCTGCGCAGGCAAAGGCAACTGAATCAAAATCCCATCGGTATCATTGTCTCGATTCAAATCCTCCACAATCGCCAACATCTCCGCCGTCGTTGCGCTGCTCGGCGGCGTAATCAATCCGCTCCCCATCCCCAACTGCTCGCAAGCCGCAATCTTGCTCTTCACATAAAGCTGCGAAGCCGGATCGTTCCCCACCAACACCGCCGCCAGTCCGGGCCGTATCCCCGCCGACGAAAGTATCGCCACCTCATCCTTCAACTCCCCAAACATCGCATCCCGTATCTTCGCCCCGTCCAATATTCGCGCCGTCATTCCACCCTCACCTCTCTTACCTGCACGATTAAATTGTCGCCCACTTCGCCTGCCTCTGTCACCTTACTGTAAAAATGTCATCCCGAGCGTAGCGACGGATGGGCCTTTCTCCTACTTCTTCCTCTGTGCGGCTCTGCGTACTCTGCGCCTCTGCGTTATCTTTATTCTTATGTTTCTTCCGCCGCCTCGCCCCGTCTTATAATCTCTTCCATGGCCGCCCCCGCACCATCCCCGCAATCCTCTCCGCACCTCCGCATCCATTCCATCAACATCTACGTCCGCGACCAGGACCGCAGCCTCCGCTTCTATGTCGACCTTCTTGGCTTCCACCTGGCTTTCGACGCCAAACTTCAATCCGGTGAACGCCTGGTCGCCGTAGCTCCTCCCGACGGCCAGGCCGTCCTCACCCTCATCGTCCCTAAGCCTGACTCTCTCGACTTCAAACTCATCGGCCGCTCCACCCGCCTAACCCTCATCACCGAAGACGTCCTCGCCAAATATCAGGAATGGTCCAAACGCGGCGTCCACTTCAATCACACTCCTCGCCTCCGTCGCATCAAGTTCGACCCCGAAACCCACCAAGTCCGCAACTTCGCTGAGTCTCCGCTCCTCGGCGAAGAAACTCCCATCTGGGGCAGCGTCTCCACGCGCTTCCGCGATCCCGACGGCAACACTTTCTCCCTCGTCAGCTTCGACGAAATCACCCACGCCCTCGAAGCCCAGCGCCGCGCCACGGCCGCCAAACTCGATCTCGAACGCCGCGCCGCCCAGGAACTCGAAATTGCCAACGAAGTCCAATGCCGCCTCTTTCCCCAATCGCGTCCACCGATCCACGCCCTCGATTATTGCGGCCGCTGCTTTCCCGCCCGCGCCGTCGGCGGCGATTACTACGACTTTCTCGACCTCGGCCCAGACCGCTTCGGCCTCGTCATCGGCGACGTCTCCGGCAAAGGCATCGCCGCTGCTCTCCTCATGGCCAATCTACAAGCCAATCTCCGCAGCCAGTGCTCCATCGCGCACGATTGCCTGGAAAATATTCTTCGCGTCGTGAACCAGTTCTTCTCGCAAAACACGCCCGACGGCTCCTTCGCCACGCTCTTCTTCGCCGATTACCACGTTCCCACCGGCCGCCTCCGCTATATCAACTGCGGCCATCCGCCCGCACTTGTCCTTCGCCGCGACGGTTCCATCGACCGCCTCGACCCCACCGCCACCGTCCTCGGCATTTTCAAAAAGTGGGACTGCGAACTAGGCGAACGCACGATCCACCCCGGCGACACACTGGTCCTCTACACCGACGGCATCACTGAATCCTTCAACGAAGCCCGCGACGAATACGGTGAAGCTCGCCTCATCGAATCCCTCCTCCGTCACCGCGCGCAACCCAGCCAGTCTCTCCTGCAAAACATCGTGGCCGACGTCCGCCAATTCTCCCCCCACGAACAACACGACGACATCACCCTAATCATCGCCAAATCCTCACCGGCGCTTTTGTAGCGAGGCAATTTCCCGCTATCGCACCTCTCAACCCTCTGTCACTTTTAACAGTTACCCGATGGGGGCGCTCGGAGCAGCATCGCCAAGCGTCTGAGGGGCAGAGCGGCCTAACGAGTGGAAGGACTGTCCGATGAAACGAATACAAATGGGAGTCATAATTTTGGCATTCGCCGCTGGTCTGCACCCCGCAGTGGCTCAGGAGATTCCGAAATCCATTACGACGCCTGACCGGGTACAGAGCTCCATTGGCACGCTCGAATACAAAGATGGTGCGCCGAGCAAGGAAACCGTCGAGAAGGTGTACGACAACCTCGACCGGATGCACGGCGTGGAAGCGTTCGCTAATGCGTATCAAGGCGCTTCAACGTATGCCATTCGTGAAGGAATGATCAAAGCAGGCGTGGAAGATAACACGCTCGTTGTGTTCTCCGAATTGATGGACTCGAAGTCGCTGTTTCTCACGGCCAATACCGATACACCTTATCTTTGGGGAATCATCGACGTAAGCAAGGGGCCGATGGTGTTTGAGGTGCCGCCGAAGCTATTAGGCACGCTCGATGACATGTGGTTCCGCTGGGTCACCGACGTGGGTGCCCCCGGTCCCGACCGGGGCGAGGGCGGAAAATATCTGATCCTTCCTCCGGGCTACGAAGGCTCCGTGCCAGAGGGTGGCTATTTTGTAGTCCGTTCTCGCACCACGCGAGTCCTGATTCTCGCCCGAGCGTTTCTGGTCAACAACGACCCAAAACCCGCAGTTGCTGCCATGAAAGCGGGCGCGAAGCTTTATGCATACACGCCCGGCGGTTACGGCACGAGCATAGCTGAAATTCTGGGCGGCAAGATTCGGCCCGGACGACCCATCGCGCCACCAGCGCAAACGTTTGTCGAAGGCACTGGCAAACCGTTCATGACAATTCCCGCGAACGACTTCCATTATTTCGAGCAAATCAACGCGTTGGTGCAGCAGGAGCCTGCGGATGCGCTCGACCCAGAAATCATGGGGTCGCTTGCTGCCATCGGCATCATCAAAGGCAAGCCGTTCAATCCCGATGACCGGATGAAGAAAATTTTGACCGACGCGGCAGCGATTGGGACTGCTACTGCGCGAACGCTTAACTGGCGCACACGCGAGTCTGAGGGCTTCGCTTACTATCCCGGCTCCGCGTGGGTGAACATGCTGTTTGTGGGCGGCTACGATTTCGAGACGCCTCCGCCGATGGTAACGAAGGAAGGGATCAAACCATTCCCGCCGACGGGCTACCGCACCTTGAACGCACGAAGCGCAATGTTCTTCTACGCCACTGGCATCACACCAGCGATGTGCATGCGCCTGCCGGACATCGGCTCGCAATATCTTGGGGCGTTTGTGGATTCCAAGGGCGAGTACCTTGATGGCGGCAAGACGTACAAGGTTACGCTGCCGCCGAACATTCCGGCGCGAGCGTTCTGGTCAATCATCATCTATGACAATCAGACTCGCTCGATGTTGCAAACGCCGCAACGCTATCCCCGCGCTGGCAGCCAGACTTATCCGGGTCCGGCGGCAGTAGCGAATCCCGATGGTTCGACGACGGTGTATTTCGCCCCCACCAAACCCGCCGGAGTGAACGACGGCAACTGGATTCAGACCGATCCTGCCAAAGGTTGGAACGTGCTCCTTCGACTCTACAGCCCTCTCGAACCGTTCTTTGCGAAGACGTGGCGGCCAAGCGAAATCGAACAGGCAAAGTGACGAAGAAAATCGTTCTCACTCGAATGCCTGAGGCAAGATGGAGGATCATCATGTTGTTTTCGATAAGGTCATTCCGGTTTGCAAAATCAAACCAACCTGAGAGAGAGGCCTAAGTTGGGAACTACAAAACGGATATTTCTCGGCGCATTGTCAGCCAGCACCATAGCCTTAGTCCTCATTGGTGGGTGCGGAGGGAAGAACGATGCCATCAATCAAGCTGAGAAAAAGGACGCGATCAATGGCGTTCCCGTGCCCAGCCTCGCCGAGACCAAAGATATAGCCGAACAGGGTTTCATCTACGGCCTGCCCATCGTAATGAATTATGCGGTCATGTATGAGTTTTGCGTGGACAAGAACTCTAGTCAGTATAAGGGACCGTTCAACCAGATATTCAACGAGCATCGGGTATTCACATATAAGGACACAGCGATTGTCACCCCCAATAGCGATACACCTTACTCGATGCTATGGGTTGACCTCCGCGCCGAGCCAATCGTGTTATCGGTGCCAGCGGTATCAAAGGATCGCTACTATTCGGCGCAGCTTATCGACGGCAATACATACAATTATGGGTATGTCGGCAGCCGAGCAACGGGAACCGCGCCGGGTAGCTACCTCATCGTTGGTCCGGACTGGAAAGGAGCAACACCAGCAGGAATAAAGAAGGTCTTCCAATCGACGACATTCTTCGGTCTTACGCCTTTTCGTACACAACTCTTCAACGCGAAAGACATGCCGAACGTCGAGAAAATACAGGCAGGCTACAAAGCGCAGACACTCTCCGCCTATTTGCACCAACCTCCGCCGCCAGCCGCCTCCGCCATCGACTTTCCGAAAGCTGACGCTGAGTTGGTAAAGAGCAACTTCTTCGAGTTCCTCGATTTCGCATTGCAGTTCAATCCGGCAACACCGGATGAGACGAATATCCGCGCTAAGCTGGCGAGCATTGGCATCGGTCCCGGCAAAAAGTTTGAGATGAAAGACCTTTCACCTGAGCACAAGGCCGCAATTCTTCTTGGTATGAAGAGTGGGGATTCGAAGATTGAACAGTACTTGGTTACAGGCCAAAAGAACATCAACGGCTGGAAGATTAGTTCTCTCTTCGGCGACCGAACGTTCTATAACGGCGACTGGTTGAAGCGTGCCGCTGCCGCTAAGGGAGGCATTTACGGCAACGACGCCGTTGAAGCCATGTATCCGATGACCAGAACAACAGCGCAGGGAGAAACTCTTGATGCCAGCAAGCACAATTACACTCTGACTTTCCCCAGCGGGCAGTTACCGCCTGTCAACGCCTTCTGGTCGGTGACCATGTACGACGGGAAGACGCAGCTTCTGATTGAAAATCCCATCAACCGCTATCTGATCAACTCGCCGATGTTGCCTGGCATGAAAAAGAATGCGGATGGGTCGCTGACTCTCTACATCCAGAAAGACTCGCCTTCTGCCGACAAGAAAACGAACTGGTTGCCAGCGCCTGACGGCACGGTCTATCTAGTGATGCGCTTGTACTGGCCTAAGGAAACGCCCCCTTCGATTCTGCCTGCCGGTGAAGGCACATGGCAGCCGCCACCTGTCCAAGTAGCTCAGTAGCCTTACATAAAAAGTTCACCAGAGTGGCTGACTGACTATCGGAGGCGGTTTGGCCTTCGCGCAAATGTGCTCACAGCATTCAACCGTCTTAACTCCGGATTAGTCGGATAAGCGGCGGCAACGTAATTTCTTGAAATTCTCGAGGTGCCAGTCGGCAGGGGTGATAATCGTCAGTGCAGCCCGAACCTTCCAGAACTCCGTTTCTGAATAGCTTCCGGTGAGTTTCAGGCTGGGAAGTAGTTCATCTTTTCGAGATCGGAGATCATTCCCGGGCCTGTTGGGTGCCAACCTAGCCGTTCCTGCGTTTGTGCGCTGGAAGTCGGACTGTCAGCTCCCACAAAGTGCCCGAGGAAGCCAAAATGCTCTGCTGCCTCCTTGGCGGACTTCGAGACGACAGGCATCTTCAAGCCGCGTCCGATGACTTCAGCGATCTCTCGAAGCGGCACGCCGTCTTCGGCGACGGCGTGATACCTGGCTCCCGCAGTGGCCTGTTCAAGCGCCAGCCTGTAGAGGCGAGCAACGTCGAGCACGTGGGCGGCGGCCCAGCGGTTGCTGCCGTCGCCAACATACGCTGAGACACCCTTCTCGCGAGCGATATTGACCAGGAACGTGACGAGTCCTTGTTTGACCGGATCGTGGACCTGCGGAAGGCGCACCACCGCCGCGCGGACGCCTTGCGAAGCCAGCGCCATGGCCGCCGCTTCCGAAGCGCGCGGATAGGAGTCGGAGACAGGAGCAGGCGTATCTTCTTCGGTCGCGGTGCGGCCCGGCGTCGGGAGGAAGAGCCCACCGCTAACGAGCAGCGGCCGGTCCGAACCCGCGAGCACGCTGCCGAGAGTCTCGATGGCGCGCCTGTCCATCTCGCAGTTCGCTGCGAACTTTGAGAAGTCGTGGTTAAAGCCCAGGTGAATCACGCCATCGGAAAGCTTCGCTCCACTGCGCAAGCTGTCGAGATCCTCCAAATTCCCTCGATGCACCTTAGCGCCAGCATCGACGAGAAATTTCGCGCCCGCATCCGAGCGCGTCAGGCCGAGCACCTGATGGCCAGCTGCATGCAATTCACGCACTACCTGTGAACCAATGAAACCCGTTGCCCCCGTAACAAATACGTTCATAGATTGCTCCTTCCTAGTAGGACAGGCATTCCTGCCTGTCGCCTTGCTCTTAGTAGGACAGGCACTCTTGCCTGTCGCCTTGCTCTTGCCTTTAAGAACCAAAGAGACAGACAAGAATGTCTGTCCCACTTGGCTCTCTTCAGGAAAATGCTTCTCCGACCAGCTGTTCACTCTTCTTCCAAAGCGCTTCCGCCTTCTTCGGGTCGAGCGCGTAAGCCCGCACGCCTTCGCTGACCCCGCTGATAGTCACGTCCTCCGCGACCAACGGACCGACATGGCAATTTTCGCAATAGCGGCCGCCGATTTCGTCCGCGGGGGCAACGACACCCGCCCAGACCGAAGTTGCGGCTCCCTGAGGAATGGTCTTCCACTGGAAGGCTGGCTTACCCTCGTCAGCAAGCTGTTTGGCGATCTGATCAATCATTCCTTGAAGGCGGGCTGGTTCGACATAGCGGGCCAGTTCCGTGTGTATAACGCCGGGATGCACAGCGGCAGCACGCACGCCGCGGCTGCGGTGCCGTTGGTCGAACGCAACAGCGAAAAGAATATTCGCCGTCTTCGATCGGCCGTAGGCAAGGAATGGGTCATACGGCGTGCGTTCAAAGTTGTAATCGTCGAGGTCAACATTGGAGAAGCGGTGACCGGCGGAAGACAAGTTAACGAGGCGTCCTCCTTGGCGGATGAGAGAAGCGATGCGATTGACGAACAGAAAGTGGCCCAGATGATTTGTGCCGAACTGTGTTTCGAAGCCGTCCACCGTCTTGCCCAACGGTGTGGCCATAACGCCTGCGTTGGCGATCACCACGTCCAAGGGTTCCTTTTTTGCCAGCAGCTTATCGGCGCAGGCGCGCACGCTCTTAAAGCTGGCGAGATCGAGTTCAATGAGCTCGAAGCCGCCACCGCTGGCTGCCGCTGCCTTTCGCACTTCCGTGGTTGCCGCTTCAGCCTTGGTCAAATCGCGCGCGGCACCCACAACGTGCGCGCCGTGCGCGGCGAGAGAACGCGCGGTCTCCACGCCGATGCCCGCCGAAACGCCCGTGACAAGAATTCGTTTGCCATGCACATTCACGCCAGACAAAACGTCTTCTGTCGTTGATGTCGCCCCAAATGTCTCTACCATTGTTTTCCTCCTGTGTGGCCCGTTCGAATTCGGTTTCTTCGCAATGCGATATTGACGGCCCTTTATGAGTTCGATAAAACGGAGAGTGACTCCGTGCTAGACTTAGATTACCGGAGACTGTCTCCGGTTACATGGTTTATAGGTTTTTTTTGGATATGCCCAGAAGACGTTCACAACCCGCTCGGCGAAAGCCGCGTACCGATGCGCAGCAGAATCGCGCGCGCATTCTGGAAGCGGCGAAGGAGGCATTCACCCGGTCGGGGGCAAACACCAGCTTAGACGATATCGCCAAGCAGGCCGGCGTCGGAGCGGGCACTTTGTATCGCCACTTTCCCACGCGCGATGCTCTTCTCGAGGCCGTCTATCGGACAGAAGTGGAAAAGCTAGCGGCCGCAGCCCGCGACTTCGCCGCAGCCATGCCACCGCTGGAAGCCTTGCGAGCCTGGATGCTGTTGTTCGTCGACTACATCGCAGCCAAGCAAATCATAGCCCCTGCGCTGAATACATTGGTTGGAGGCCCTACCAAGCTGTACGAGGGTTCCCGCGGCCAGATCCAGGGAGCGATTGACGCGCTGGCAAAACGCGCCATCCAGAGCGGTGACATACGAAGCGATCTCGACCCGTTCGATCTGCTTCGCGCACTCATCGGAGTCTCCCATGTGGCATCTGGCCCTAACTGGCAGCAAAGCGCCAAGAGGCTGGTGGGCATCCTCATCACCGGCTCACGCCCAGCCTCCTAACCATCGCCAAATTCCCCTCCAAAATATCGTCGCCGACGTCCGCCGATTCTCCGCAACCTGGCATTTCTTAGCACGTGAAATTTCAACAGCAAGATTCGTTCATTTAGTTTTCATCGGATATTCACTTAACATCTGCCTTCCCCTTCGATGATAAGTCCCGCTGCACCCAAATCTCCAGGAGGAATCTAGTTCGTGAAAAAAGCTCCCGTCAGTCTTGCGTTCATCGCTTTCATTCTCACACTCTTTGTAGCACCCCATTCCCAAGCCCAAATCAAAGTACTTGCCGTCGGCACGCTCGACCAGTCTCGCGCGGGCTCGTTCGCCGATCTTTCCGGCCTCACCTACACGCTTGAGAACGGCGCACGGGCCAACTCTCTCGGCGGTTTTGGCTCCGCGATTTGCTACGCCTCGGGCAATACTTTTCTGGCTCTCCCCGACCGCGGGCCGAATGCTATGCCTTTCGATTCGAACCTTGACGACACGGCCAGCTACATCAACCGCTTCCACACCATCACCATGGACCTCCAGCCCAACACCTCAGGCACCGGCCTGCCGTTTACTCTTACTCCCACCCTGCGCGCTACCACCCTGCTCTGGAGCTTGACTCCGCTCGTCTACGGCTCGGGAGACGTCATCGTCGGCTCCGGCAAGCCGCCCATCAACAATTTCTTGCAGCACTTCTTCACAGGACGTTCCGACAACTTCGATCCCAACCACAACTCCGGCGATCCCAGCGATGCTCGGCTCGACTCTGAAGGCATGCGCCTTTCGAACGACGGCCTCAGAGTCTATATCTCCGACGAGTACGGTCCCTACGTGTATGAGTTCGACCGCCTTCTGGGCGTGCGCCTCCGGTCGTTCCAGTTGCCCTCAAACTTTTACGTGACCACCTTGTCCTCGATGGGCGCAATTGAAATCGCAGGCAATACCAGCGGCCGCGTCGCCAATAAAGGTATGGAAGGTCTGGCCATCACTCCCGACGGCCGCACACTCGTCGGCATCATGCAGAACTCTTTGATTCAAGACGCCAATGCTGGCGCCACCAAACTCCTGCGCATCGTCACCATTGACATCCTTTCCGGCCGCGTCACTCATCAATACGCCTACAACCTCACCGCTGGCTCGGGCGTCAGCGAAATTGTCGCTCTCAACAATCACGAATTTATCGTGGATGAACGCGATGGCACCGGACGCGAGGCCAATGTGCCGCCCGGCAACAGCACCAACGCCAAGATCAAACAATTCTTCAAGATTGACCTGGATGGCGCGGTAGACGTCAGCGCTATGGACGGGCCCGCCGCCACCGCAAACGCAGTTCCGAAGACACTGTTCCTCAATCTGGTCGCGACGCTCAACGCCAGCGGCATCGCCCTGGATGAGATCCCTTCCAAGATTGAGGGCCTAGCCTTTGGTCCTGACGTCCAGGAAGGCACAACGACTCTTCACACCCTCTGGGTCGGTAACGACAACGATTTCGTGCAGGTCGTTAACGATGTAAGTGGCAACCCCATCCCGAATCCCAACCAGTTCTTCGTCTTCGGCTTCACCGACGCAGACCTGGCCGGTTCGGTCTTCGTGCCACAGAAAATCACGAGCCCTCGCTTCGGCTGGTAAGCAGCTAGGGTTGAGCTCCGAGGGCGTGGACACTCGCTGTCCGCGCCCTTGCATTTCCTCTCGCTCTTAAGCATCTTTCTGCCCGCGCCTGACCGTGTTCAGCAGATGGTCCGCGATTTGCATAAAAGCTGTTCAATGGTGCTCCGAAACGCCCAACACATTTCCGTCCGGATCCTTAAACCACGCTACTTTGCTTCCTCCCGGTGCCGTCCAAATCCCGCGCTCCTTGTCTTGCACAAACGGATATTTATCAAACACCACGCCGCGCTTCGTCAGCCAGTCAACAATCGCTTCGATGTCGTCCACTTCCCAGCCCAGCACGGTGCTCTGCAGGGGCGTGAATGTCGGCATCTTCACGATCCGAATCATGCTCTTGCCGGCTTTCATCACCAGCGCAAACTGATCCAGGCTCACAAACTCGAATCCCAGGTTCCCCTCATAAAACGCGCGCGCCTTCTCATAATCCTTCGTAAGAAGGAACCCCATCATCTTCATATCTGCCAGCATCGTCTCTCTCCTCTCCGTAAGGTCCGCCTTCCGAGGTGGACCGCGTTGCCGCCTACCGAACTTCTCGCATCTGGGACATACTATCAAGGACGATTCCATGCCCAAGGAAAACAATATGTCGCTATTCGGAGAATTAGGGACTCGCAAAGAGTTGGAAAACAAGGCTAAGGCCGAAGGCCGTTTGCCGCCGGGGCAGTCGCTCACACTGAAATGGCCAGTGCTTCACTACGGCAGCATTCCGTACTTCAATCCGGCGCGATGGGATTTTCAGATTTCTGGCGAAGTGGAAGAGGCAAAGCGCCTCACGTGGAGCGATTTTCGCGCGCTGCCGCAAACCGAAACGCAATCTGACTTTCATTGCGTCACGCGCTGGAGCCGCCTGGATAATCACTGGAAAGGCGTCCTCTTCACCGACGTGATGAAGCTGATCAAACCAAAGCCGAGTGCACAGTTTGCGTCCATTCTCGCGGAAGAAGGCTACACCGCCAACGTGCCGCTCGCTGACCTCTTGCGTCCCGACGTGCTCTTCGCCTTCGAGCACGACGGCGAGTCCCTCACTGGCGAACATGGCGGCCCACTGCGCCTGATCGTTCCGCAACTCTACGCCTGGAAAAGCGTGAAATGGGTCCGCGGCTTCATACTTCTCGACCACGATCGCCTCGGTTTCTGGGAACGCAACGGCTATCACGCCTACGGCGACCCCTGGAAAGAACAGCGCTACTCCGGCCGCTAGATCGGAACGTTGACATGCATCCAGCCGCTCTGAAATCATCGCAAGACTGCTGTAGTAGCACAGGCACTCTTGCCTGTGCTGGTCTTGAGGAACCTGAAACCCGCGCTCGATATTGGAACAGGGCGGCACAGCTGACGTGAGTGTGCCGGAGCCTTGCGCGTTTGCGAAGTAACTTTTGTAGCGGCCTCTTCGTAGAGTAGGGATGAGAGGACTTGGAACATGGCGGTCGGCATTCGCACCAACGAATTGCGCAAGGTCTATAACACAGCGCCGCCGCTCGCAGCCGGCTCGGGCAGCGCTTTTTCTTTTGCCGCCAAGCGCGGCAAGGGAAAACAGCCCAAGCCGGAGATTGTGGCGCTGAATGGAATTTCTCTCGATATCCATTCCGGAGAAATTTTCTGCCTGCTCGGGCCAAACGGCGCGGGAAAATCCACAACCGTGGGTGTTCTCACCACGCGCGTCAAACCGACCGCCGGCCAAGCCTGGATTGGCGAACACGACGTTTGGAAAGAACAGTCCGCTGTCAAACGTCTGATCGGCGTGGTCGCGCAGCGTCCCAATCTCGATTTTTCTTTGACCGCGCGCGAAATTTTAGTTTTTCACGGCGCTTACTTTGGTCAGAATTCTAACGAGCGCAACACGCGCGCGGCATCTCTCCTCGAGCGATTCAAACTCACTGACCGCGCCGACCAAATCGTGCGCGGATTTTCCGGCGGCATGATGCAGCGACTCTCCATCGCGCGCGCCATGATGCACGACCCGCAAGTGCTTTTCCTGGATGAGCCCAGCGCTGGCCTTGATCCGCAAACGCGTTTGCTTCTCTGGGAGATTATTCGCGAGTACAACCAGAGCGGCAAAACCGTTCTGCTCACTACGCACAACATGGAAGAAGCCGACGCACTGTGCCAGCGCCTCGCCATCGTCGATCACGGCCGCATCATTGCCTTAGGTACACCGACAGAGCTGAAGGCTTCTGTACCTGGTGGATACCTCGTGCGCGTTCGTTTCGGCCAACACTCGCCCGATTTGTTGGAGCGATTGAAGGCACTATCCGGAGTTCGTGAAGTTCGCGCGACGGAAAATAATGGCGCGGATCTTTACGCCGACCGCGGCGGCTCGCTCGTTTCCGACGTTGCCAATCTTGCGGTCGCGGCGAACGCGGAATTGTGCGACGTGCACATCTCCGAGCCCAGCCTCGAAAATCTCTTTTTGCACCACACCGGCAGGAGTTTGCGCGAATGAACTATAAAGCTTTCATGGCCATGCTGGCTCGTGACGCGCGTGTGGCGCGCCGCAACATCGTGGCGCTGCTGTTCCAAACTTTTTTGCAGCCCTTGATGTTCGTGTTTATTTTTGGACGCGTGATGGTCGGCAGCGGCTACATGCCGCCTTCCTATAAAAGCCTTTTGCTTCCCGGCATCATGGCGCTCAGCATGGTGGGCACAGGGATCTGGGCCGTGGCCATGCCGCTGATCGCTGAGTTTCAGTTTACGCGCGAGATCGAAGACCGCTTGCTTGCGCCCATGGATATTTCGTGGGTGGCGATTGAAAAGGTCGTTGCTGGAACACTGCAAGCTCTCGCTGCGGGAATCATGGTCATTCCAGCGGCGTGGCTGCTGCTCAGGCCGGGGGTGGACCTGAGTCTCCATCGGCCGATTCTCTTCGGGATCGTTGCGTTGCTTGTCGCGCTTTTTTCCGCGTGCGGCGGCCTCGCGCTTGGCTGTAGCGTCGAACAAACCCACATTGGCCTGATGTTTTCTCTGGTTCTTGCTCCAATGATTTTTTTCGGTTGCACATACTATCCGTGGAGCGCATTGGCGAATTTTCCCGTCATGCAGAAAGTCGTGCTGGTGAATCCGCTGGTGTATGCCAGCGAAGGTTTGCGCGCAACTCTAGTGCCGCAATTTCCGCATCTATCGTTGCTCGCCGTGTTCGTGGCTTTGATCGGATTTAATGCGCTGTTTCTTACCGTGGGCTTGCGACAGTTCCGCAAAAAGGCGGTTAGCTAAGGGGCGCTTCTTGGCACTCGATGAGGGAAAGCAAAAGAGAAGGGTTGCTTGATCAGGACGTCCGGGCAAGCTGGGCACGATGAATCGTGCCCCTACAGAGAGGCGAATCCAGCCCAACAGAGTGGCGAATCCAGCCCCGCAGAGAGGCGAATCCAGCGCCACAGAGAGGCGAATTTAGCGCCAGCGGAAAAGTTTCAGGGCTAGAACGAAGCAGAGGAGCAGCCAAAAGCTTAGCACGGCGAGTTGCGGCGCCAATTGGAAGAGGTTCGCGCCTTGCAGCATGTTGGCGCGCAGCGCGTCGATCGCCGCAGTCAGCGGAAGCGCTTTGATGATGGGCTGCACGACATCGGGAAAACGCTGCGCGGAAAAGAACACGCCGGAAGCGATCCACATCGGAAGCATGACCGCGTTCATCAAGCCGGAAGCCGCCTCAATTGTTTTCGCGCGCGACGCGAGCAGTAACCCGATGGCGCTGAACGTTAGAGATCCCAGCAGGCACACCACAGCAAGGCTGAGCAACGAGCCGCGCACCGGAACATGAAAAATCCACGCGCCAAATCCAAGCACGATGCCCACTTCGGCCACGAGCATCAAGATGCGCGAGAACACGTACGAGAGTAGGAAGTACTGCTTCGGCATGGGTGTCGCGATCAAGCGTTTCAACAGTTTCTTCCGCCGCGCATCAACGACGGTAAATCCCATGCCCCAGATCGCGCTGCCCATCAGATTCATTCCCAGCAAACCGGGAATAAGGAAATCGATATAGCGCGAGCCGGGTTCGCGCATCAACACTTCGCTCGAAGAAACGGGATCGACGCGGCCGGCGGCTTGCTGCACGGCGTGATCCGCGAGCATGTGCGCGGTGCGTCCCTCGGGATTTGTATCGTCGTAGCGATAGACGATAGCGCCGTTCGCTCCAGGCACGGCTAGCAAGGCAATCTTGCCGGTGCGCAGCGCTTCCTCGGCGGTCGGCATGTCGAGTTGCTGCACGGCCAGAAGCTTTTCCCTTTGAAGAGACTGCGTCAGTTGCGGCGTGACAGTGGCGATCTTCAGCACTTCCGCAGGGCGATTGCGGAAAGCGATGCCGAGGCCGCCTGCGAGAAGAATGGGAAACGCGAAAATCCAGAAAAGCGCTTCGGGTTCGCGGAGCGTTTCGAGGAAACGGACGATGGTTAATTGCACGAGCGGATGCTCGGCAAACGTTTTACCGCGTGGAGTTTTGCGCTCTGCCGCGCGAACTTGGATATCGGGGATTGCTGTGGTTTCACTCATTCGAATCGGGCGTCTCTCAATCGTTCGAAATCCGGCTCAAAAACAATCGTTAGATTACTCATCGCGGAGGTGGCGTCCTGTCAGCGAGACGAACACATCCTCCAGCGTTGCGGAATGGGTGCTGAGCTCCGTGAGCGGAATATTTTGGCGCGTCAATTCGGCGAGCAATGCTGGCACGGCTAGATGTAGTTCGGTGACTTGCATTTCTACCGTGCCATTTTCGGAGCGGACTTCGCGAACGCCTTCGATCCGGCGCAACGCGGAAACATCCAGCACGTTTGATTTCGCGCCTGCGGAAAATGCGACCATGTGTTCCGCGCAAGTGGAGGCGATCAATTCGCGAGGGCTGCCGAGTGCGATTTGCTTGCCGTTGTCCATTATTGCTACGCGCTCGCAGAGGCGCTCGGCTTCGTCCATGTAGTGCGTGGTGAGAAGGATGGTGCGGCCAGAGGATTTGAATTGCTCGATCAAATCCCAAAGCTGGCGACGGGCTTGCGGATCGAGGCCGGTGGTGGGTTCATCCAGAAAAAGAAAATCGGGATCGCCGACTAACGCGCAGGCGAGAGCCAAGCGCTGTTTTTGGCCGCCCGAAAGATTGCCGACGCGCGAATTCTTCTTTTCTTCGAGTTGCACGAGTCCGATGGCTTCAGCGGCGCCAGGGCCTTGATCGAAAAAGCTACGGAACAATCTCAGCGTTTCGAAGACGGTTAGCTTTTCGGAAAGCTGCGTGTCTTGCAGCTGAATGCCAAGACGCTGGCGGAGTTGCTTCGCATCGGAGTTCCAATGCATCCCAAGCAATTCGACTTCGCCGGAGTCTGGAGCGGTCAGGCCTTCGCAGATTTCGACTGTTGTTGTCTTTCCGGCGCCGTTGGGACCGAGAAGACCGAAACATTCGCCTGCGCGGACTTCCAGGTCGAGGCCGTTGACGGCGGCCACGTCTTGATACGCCTTGCGAAGACCTGTTACGCGAAGGGCTGGTTGGGATTCGACCGCGGACATTGCTCCAGTATCGCGTCTGGGAAGTGGAGATGCAACTTGCGAGGCGCGGTCCGCAGGATTCGCATTGTGGTGGCGTACCAATTTGTGGGGAGTCGACACCATGAGTGACGCAAATCTGGAGTGCGCGAGCTTGGCTACCGCTTTTTTGCTGGGGCAGCGTTTCGAAAGCGGCAGCAGAGCTGCCGCACTCCATGTATGCCTTCACGCGATGGAGTGCATGGTGTTAATCTCACAGCCGTTTTGGGGAGGATAGCTACGCGATGAGAAATTCTATTTCACGGATGGGATTGTCGATTTTGCTTGTTGGCACGATTTCGATGGGCGCACTGCAGGCGCAGCAGGGGACGCCGCTTACGCAGGAGCAAAAAGACCAGCGAGTGCAGACGGAGAAGGAGCTGGAGTCGGTTGCCGTCATCGAACGCAAAGTGATGATACCGATGCGAGACGGGGTGCGGCTGGCGACGGATATTTACCGGCCGAAAAATGCGACGGGGCCCGTGCCGATTATATGGGTGCGCACGCCTTACAATTTCAATTTTTGGGACGTGCGTAACGGATTGCCTGCGGATATGCGGGCGGCGCTGACGGCAGTGAAGCGCGGGTATGCGTACGTGGTGCAGAACGAGCGCGGACATTTTTTCTCGGAAGGGAATTACGACATTCTGGGCGCGCCGCGGACGGATGGAACGGACATGTTGGATTGGCTCAAGGCGCAGTCGTGGGCGAATGGAAAAGTGGGAACGACGGGATGCTCTTCGACAGCGGAATATCAAATGGCGATCGCCGCGATGGGGCATCCGGCGTATGCGGCGATGAATATTCAGAGTTTTGGCGCGGGCGTGGGACGCGTGGGTCCTTATTACGAGCAAGGGAATTGGTATCGAGGCGGGGCGGTGCAGATGCTGTTTATTGCGTGGCTTGCTGGAGAGCAGAACCAGGTGCGGCCGATGTTTCCAGCCAATACTTCGCAGGAGGATTTGATTCGTGCGTCGAAATTGTTTGATCTGGCGCAGCAGCCTCCGCCGGTGGATTGGTCGAAGGCGCTGTGGCACTTGCCAGAGCAGGATCTTTTGAAGGCGGTGGATGCACCGCATGGAATTTATGCGGATGCGATGCCGGTGCCTACCGGCGGACGGATGATTCAGCGTACGCCGAATGATCCAGCGTGGTACAAGGGCGGGCTTTATCACGATGACATGCCGCTGAATTTGCCGGGGTTGTGGTTCATGACGTGGTACGACGTGTCGATGGGGCCGAACCTCGAGCTTTACAACCACGTGCGGAAGACGGCCAAGCCGGACGTTGCGGACGAGCAGTGGGTGATTATTGCGCCCGTGGGACACTGCGCTTATACGCGAGCGACAGAGGATACGGTGGTCGGCGAGCGAAGCATGGGGGATGCGCGGTTCGACTATCAGGAGATTACGTATAGTTTTTTCGATCGATTTCTGAAAGGCGAGAAGAGCGCGAAGATTGATTCGATGCCGAAGGTGACGTACTTCACGATGGGGATGAACAAGTGGCAGACGTCGGAGACTTGGCCACCCGCGGGCGCGCAGACGATGACCATGTATTTAACTAGCGCGGGGCGAGCGAACTCTTTGACGGGAGATGGGGCGCTGGTTACGTCAGCTCCTGCGGCGGATAAGCCGGATTCGTTTACTTACGATCCAATGAATCCGGTTCCGTCGTATGGCGGGAATGTTTGTTGTACGGGGACGGCGGTGCAGGCGGGTGCGTTCGACCAGCGGAAGATGGAAGCGCGCAACGATATTCTGGTGTACACGTCGGAACCATTTAAGGAAGGGACGGAGGTGAGCGGGCCGATTACGCCGACGCTTTATGTTTCGTCCGACGCGAAGGACACGGACTTTACGGTGAAGGTGATTGACGTGTATCCGGATGGGCGGGCTTTCAATCTGGATGAATCGATCCAACGGCTGCGGTATCGGGATGGGTACGATAAGCCTCTTGTGTGGATAGAGGCGGGGAAGGTTTACAAGGTGACGCTGCAGCCGCTGAATACCAGCAATTATTTTAAGGCGGGGCACTCGCTGCGGATTGAGATTTCCAGCAGCAATTTTCCGCGGTTTGACCGGAATTTGAATACGGGTGGGAATAATTATGACGAGGAGAAAGGAGTTGTGGCGCACAATTCAGTACATCATTCGAAGCAATATCCTTCGCAGGTGGTGGTGACGGTGGTGAAGAGGTGATGCGAGTGAACTGAAGGCTTCAGGGTCGAATACTTATTGGGGCTCGACCCAAATAGGGTTGTGGGCGGCGCTTAGAAAAGCGGCAGCAGAGCTGCCGCACTCCAAACCGCTACTTCAGAATATTATGGGGAATCGGGAGGAGCCCACCCTCAAAAGACGAGGGTGGGGCACCTTCCCGACAACGTCATCCAATCATCCGTGACACTTGAACATTTTCTCTCGTCTATACGTAAAGCATGACAAGGGCCTGTGTGCCTCGGCCGCGGTGGATAAGAGACAGCGCGCTTAGGGAGGTAAATCATGGATGCATTGTTCCTCGACATGAAATATGCGTGGCGGTCTTTGTGGCGCTCGAAGGGATTTGCGGTAACGGTCCTGCTTACTTTCGCGGTTTGCATTGCGGCGAATACGGCGCTTTTTGCCATCGTGAATTCCGTGGTGTTGCGGCCATTGCCCTTGCCGGAGGCGAATTCGATCCTGCTGATGTCGAACGAATATCCGAAGGCGGGGGTGATCGGGCTCAACGCCAGCAGTTCTGGAGATTATTTTGACCGGCTAAAGGAAATAACGGCATTCGAGAGCCAAGCTGAGTTTCGGCAGCGCGATCAAACCGTGGAAGTAAATGAATTACCGCAGCGGGTACACGCGATGGCCGTAACGCCGTCATGGTTCACACTCTTGCGGGTGACTCCGGCGCTGGGACGGCCCTTTCTTGGGGAAGAAGGAGAAGTTGGACGCGAGCAGGAAGTGATTCTGAGCAATGGATTATGGAAACAGCTCTACGCAGGGGATCCATCGGCAATTGGCCGGGACCTGCGGATCAGTGGGCAGCCGTTCAAGATTGTCGGCGTGATGCCTGCAAACTTTGATTTTATCGATCCGGAAGTGCGGCTGTGGATGCCGATTGCGTTCACCGCGGAAGAAAAGACGCAGCACCACAGCAACAATTGGACGTACATCGGAAGATTGAAACCGGGCGCCACGCTGGAGCAGGCGCAAGCGCAGGTTGACGCGCTGAACAGTGAAAATCTGGAGCGATTTCCGGAATTCAAGGAAATTCTAATCAACGCGGGATTCCATACGGTGGTTAAGCCCTTGCAGGACATTCTGACGGAGGGAGTGAAAAAGACTCTTTATTTGTTGTGGGGCGGCGCAATACTCGTGCTGCTGATCGGCGGACTGAATGTCGCGAATCTGGCGCTAACGCGACTTTCGCTGCGGCGCAAAGAAATGGCGACGCGGATTGCGTTAGGCGCGGGACGGATACAGCTGATGCGGCAGCTGATTCTGGAGAATGTGGGACTGGCGTTGGCGGGCGGCGTTTGCGGAGTTGTTCTTGGAGCTGGGCTGTTGCGCACGCTGAGTGTGATCGGACTGGAGCACATGCCGCGTGCGGGCGAAGTTCACATGGATGCGACAGTGATTCTTGTTTCGCTGGGGCTGTCCATTGCAGCGGGGTTGTTCGTGGGGCTATTTCCATTGGTGAGTGCGTCGAAGATCGGGATCAACGATGCGCTGCATGAGGATAGCCGCACAGGGACGACGGGAAAGAAAACGAGAAGCGTGCGTCAGCTTTTGGTGGCGGCGCAAATTGGGTTTGCGTTTGCGCTGCTGATGGGCGCGGCGCTGTTTCTGACGAGTTTCCGGCGGCTGTTGCAGGTGGATCCCGGATTCAGGCCAGACGGGGTGGTGACGGCGTCGGTGAGTTTGCCGCGGTCGAAATACGCGAAACCTGAAGACTGGCGGGGGTTTCTGAACCGCGCGCTACCCGCGGTTCGAGCGATCCCGGGAGTGACAAAGGCGGGAGCAACAGACGTGATTCCGCTGAGCGGCGACCACAACGACGAGGTGATATTGGCCGAGGGATATCAGATGAAGCCGGGCGAGTCCATCATTTCTCCTCTTCGGATGGACATATCGCCGGGGTACTTTGAAACGATGGGCATTTCAATGACAAAGGGACGGAGCTTTGACGAGCGCGATAAAGAAACCGCTCCGCTCGTGGTGATCGTGGACGAACAACTTGCGCAGCACTTTTGGCCGAACAGCGATCCCGTAGGGCGGCGGATGTACTTGCCCGGAAATCCGCAAGATCTTTTGAAGGTCGACGAACACACGACCTGGCTGACGGTCATCGGAGTCGTGCGCAATTTACGATACGAGCATCTGGAAGATAAGGGCGGAAGCGCCGGGGCATACTACCGTCCCATTGAGCAAGAGCCAGACAATACTTTTACATTTGCGCTGAAGTCTGCGGGGAATACCGATTCGGCCGTGAGAACTCTGCGAGCGGAGATATTTCGAATGGATCCGGACCTGGCGGTGTTCGATGTGCATTCAATGTCGGAAAGAATCGACCTGTCGCTGGCTGCGCGCAAGACGTCGATGCTCCTCGCGAATGCGTTTGGCGGTGTTGCGCTATCTTTGGCCATGCTGGGGATTTATGGAGTGCTGGCATATCTGGTGGCGCAGCGGACACGCGAGATCGGAATTCGCGTGGCGCTTGGCAGCCCACGAGGGAACATTTTGAAGCTGGTGCTGCGTGAGGGAATGGAGCTTGTTGTTGTTGGCTTGATTTTGGGGATTGTGGGCGCCGCGTCGATGCAGAAGGCCTTAGCCAGCGAAATATATGGGGTGCGGGCGCTTGATCCCGTAGTGCTGGTAAGCGTCATGGCGGTGCTGGCGATTGTGGCGCTGGCGGCTTGCGCAGTGCCGGCGCGGCGAGCGATGCGGGTAGACCCGATCGTTGCGTTGAGAAGTGAGTAGGGCATTTCTCTTTTGGTGGAAAACCGACACGGTCCTTTAAGGAATGGCGAAGCCGGGAATCTGAGCGATGAGGCCGGCGGCGTCCCAGCTTTGCCAGGCTTCGACGAAGTGGCCGCCTTTGATGCGGCAGATGGAAATGCCGGTGATACAGACGGACGTGCGGGTCGTATTGTGGACGCAGTCGAGGCGCCAGTGCACGCAGGCGAGATCGGCCTCGGCGAGGGAGACAACGGGTTTGATGGAGATTTGTGAGAACTGCGCGCGCATGATGTCGTAGAAGTGCAAAAATTCCGCGGGGCCGTGGCAATCACGGTTGCGGGAGTGAAGAACCGCAGTTTTTGTGAAGATTTCGGTTATGGTTTCGCGGCGGCCCTGGTTCCAGGCTTCGTCGAAAAAGCGGCAGACGAGGCGCTTATTTTGCTCTAAGACGGATTCGTTTTCGCCGGACATTGGGCATCTCACGATGGCGGGGAGGGGAAAGGATACAAGATTTTCGGCGGAAGAGGCGAGCGGGTCCGATGATTGCGCTGAGGAGCGAAACGCCAAGGAACTCACGGGCAGGTGCTAATTGAGTTTTTTTAAGGGCAACATTTGAATGGCAGGTCGCAAGGACTTGGGCTCGGCAAAAAAAAGGGGCACGATGCCTTCGACCCTCAGGCCAAGGAATCGTGCCCCTACCATCGCCACAGGCAGGAGTGCCTGTGCTACTAGTTAGTAGATGTCGTATTGCTCCCAGTGAAGGGTGGCGTCGGACTGGATGATGATGTGTTTGTGGGCGGTTTGCTCTAGCTCGTCCATCAGCATGGACTCGCGAGTTTTGAGAGCTTTGGCGATTTCGGGATGAACGCGAAGGGTGAGATTCGGGCCTTCGTGTTCGGCGGTGGCCATTTTGCGGGCCTCGGATTGGATTTCGTAGCAGAGCGTGGGAATGGACTTGACCATTCCGGAGCCGGTGCAATAGGGGCAGGGTTGGCAGAGAACGCGTTCGAGCGCTTGCTTGGTGCGTTTGCGCGTGATGCAGACGAGGCCGAACTCGTTGAAGGACAGAGCCTTTGATGGAGCTTTGTCTTGTTCGAGGGCCATCTGCAGGGCGCTGAGAACTTTTTCGCGGTTGCGGCGCTCTTCCATGTCGATGAAATCGACGACGATGATGCCGCCGAGGTCGCGAAGGCGGATCTGGCGGACGATTTCTTTTACGGCTTCGAGGTTGGTTTTGACGATGGTGTCCTCGAGGCGCGTGGAGCCTTTGCCGACGAATTTGCCGGTGTTGACGTCGATGGCGACGAGGGCTTCGGTGTGGTTGATGACAATGTAGCCGCCGGATTTGAGCCAGACTTTGGCGCGCAGGGCTTTGTCGAGCTCGTGCTGGATGCCGAACTCTTCGAATATCGGCGTTTCCTTAGTGTAGAGCTTGACCTTGTTGACGAGCTTGGGTTGGAAGCGGCTGACGAATTCGACGATCTTGCCGTATTCCTCTTCGTTATCGATCCAGATGCCGGTGAAATCGTCGCTGACGTAATCGCGAAGAATGCGCTCGACGAGGTTGAGATCGCGATGGAGCAAGGCTGGAGATTTGCGTTGCTCGCTGCGCTCCTTGATTTCGTTCCAGGATTTGCCGAGGAACTCGATGTCGGAGCGGATTTCGTCGTCGGTGGCGCCGCCAGCGGCGGTTCGAACGATAAAGCCGCCGGGATAAATGTTGCCGGCTTCGCTGACGAGGCGGCGGAGACGCGATCGGTTTTCCGCGGAGATAATTTTGCGGGAAACGCCGGTGTGATGGACCGTCGGCATGTAGACCAGGAAGCGGCCCGGGAGAGCGACGTGGCTAGTAATGCGCGCGCCCTTTTTGCCGAGAGGTTCCTTGGCGATTTGGACGACGACGTCCTGGCCGGCTTTCAGCATTTCGCTGATGAGTTGCGGACGGCGTGGCGGGCCGGAATGGCTGCGGTGACCGCGATCATGGCGGGGACCGCCGGGACCGCTTGGACGGCGTTCGAATCGTGGGCCGCTCGGGCGGCCGCGGTCTGGACCACGGTCCGGGCCGCGATCGTGGCCACGGTCGGGACGACCGCCACGGCTGTCTGGACGACCACCGCGGCCGCGATCACGGCCACCACTGCCGCCCCGCTGTGGGCGCTGGAATCGGGCACGGGGATTGCCGCCGCCGATACGGGCAGAATCGCGCGGAAAATCTTCACGAGGGGCTGAAGCGCCGCCGACTCGCGGGGCGCGCGTTTCTCCTGGAAGCAGGATGACATCGTCCTCGACGACGGGTGGTTGCGCGGCGGTTTCGCCAGCGTGGGCTTCGATTACTTCCGCTTCGGCGTGTTCATGTTCGGTGTGCTCGTGCTCGGCATGTTCGTGTTCCGTGTGTTCAGCGTGATCGTGCACGATGTGTTCGGAATCACCTAGAGCGGCGGCGTGTTCGGCGCTTTCGTGCGCGGCGTTGGCTTCGAATTCGGCGCGATTCGCGGCGCGATGCTCTTCGACTTCCTCGGTTTCCGCTTCGGAGAGTTCGGTCTCGGCGGCAGCCTGGTCTTCGGCAGCGTCCAGGTGCGCTTCTTCCTGGCGTTCTTCTTCCTCTTCTTCTTCGGAGAGTTCGGTTTGGCCAGCCGCGTGAATTTCCTCGGGTTCGTCCTCTTCGAATTCGGCGCCACCTGCGAGAGCGTCGACTTTGGCGTGATCAGAAGTTTCTTCGTGTTTTGCCTCGGCCAGTTCGAAAGCGAGTGACGCGGCCTGCTGTTCGTTCAATTCGGCTTCGCCGCGCGCGGGCGCGGAGTCTGAACTTGAGGTCACGGGCGATTCGAGCGGAGAAGCTTGATGCCGCGAGGGATTCGCGCCGTGAGCCGACAGAGAAGCGTCTTCGGCAGCGCCAATATTTTCGTCGGCGGAGACGGGGGCCGCTTCGGATTCCGAGCCGGCATCGGCCAGGAGCCAGCGCGGAAGTCCGCCGGAGAAACGGCGGGGAACGCTGCCTGCGGATCCAGTTGCAGGCGCGGTAGCGCTCAGGTTACCTGAGGAGCGCGGAGTCGTTTCTTCGATATCGGGTTGCGGCTCGTGAATTTCTGGCTCGGCAACTGGAGGAGGAGCTGCAGCCAAGGGTTTGCCACGATACTTGGCGAGAGATTCGCCGGGAAGAAGAATGGGCTCTTCCGCGACAGCGCCGGATGCGGAGGAACTGGCAGACTCTGGTGGGCGATGGTCAAAGCCGCGCTGCGCTGGGCCACGAGGTTCGAAACCACGCGGCGCGCCGCCACGATTTTCCTGGCCTCGCTGCCCTCGGTTGTCCTGGCCACGGTTCTCGTAGCCACGCGAATCGTTTCCGCGAGACTCGCCGCCTTGCGGCGAAGCGTATTTGGATGGAGGAAGATTGCGTCCGCCCACGCCCGGGCCCTGAGGGCGCCCGCCACCACTACGTTGGCGTCCGCCACGACGGCCCCAACGTCCGCCACGGCCACGGTCGCCGCCGCGATCTCCACCACGGTCACTGCCACGATCTCCGCCACGGCCAAAATTCTGGCCGCCGCGATCGCCGCCGCCGGAAGAGCGCGGCGAGTAGTTCTGAGTGGGATTGTAATGGGGCGAAAAATTCTGGGGAGCGGAAGCGTTCGAATCGGGCTGGCGCTCTTCAGGAGCGTGATGAGAATCGTCGTGCACTTCTGCAGCGTGGGCGCCGAGAGTTTCGTCGGCACCGGCCTGATCTTCTACAACGCCTGGATGCTCGTCGTGCGAGAGGGAATCGTGATGCGAATCCTCGTGGTGGGATGATTCGTGCGAGGCGTCTTCGCCGTGAGCTTCGTGAGCGTGATCCTCTTCATGCTCGTGCGAGGAAGCGGCATGGCCCAGCGTTTCACCCGGAAGCAGTTCGACGACGTTTGAAGGGGCCGGCGAAAACGCTGGCGCCGCTGCAGGCGCGTCTGTGTGCGCATGGCCGTGATCGTAGTCTTCCAGATTTTCGAAAACGTCGCTGACGTAGAGAAAAGCATCGCCATCGAGGCCGATGTCAACGAAAGCGGACTGCATGCCTGGGAGGACGCGGGTGACTCTGCCTTTGTAGATGCTCCCGACGAGGGCGAACTCTTTTTCGCGCTCGATGTAAATTTCGACTAATTGACCTTCTTCAAGAATCGCGACCCGCCGTTCGTGGGAGGCCGCGGAGATAACCAATTCTTTTGACATGAAAACTCCTGACTGTAAGTGACGCCGGCTGTGCCGGGAGTCACGTTTCTGTACGGCCGCAAAGGGCCGACAGGACGCATCGCCGCGAGCTTTTGCCCGTCGGGGGTCCAGTAAATCGGGGCCGGCCCGGTTCGCACCGGGGCACACGCTGGCCACACTGATATCGAGATGGCTTTACGTTCGAAGCCGGAGGGAAAATTCCTCTTGCTTACGAGGCTGGTCCGTTGCCGGAGAGCTTCCAGGCCAACGGCGGACGATGCTGTCCTCACTCTAAAGATCCTTGTTCCTATGGCCCAAGCTTGCTGGGGCCACGATTACCGACCCGGCGGGATTTGCCTGAGCAAAGGCCCTGCACGGGACTGGCGGCGAGTTCAGTTAACGAAGCGGCGAAGCCGAACATTCATAACCAGACCAATCGCCAGGAAAACAAACAACGTAGCGGAACCCCCATAACTCATGAGAGGAAGCGGGATACCGGTCACGGGCATAGCACCGATGACCATCGCCACGTTTACTAAGACATGAAAACCAAGCGCTGCTGCGACGCCCATTACGAGAAACATTCCGGCGCGGTCTTTTGCGCGCTGAGCATTCTGCACTAAGCGTAACAGAAGTGCCATGTACAGCCCAAGGGCAAGTAGCACGCCTTTGAACCCTTGCTCTTCCGCCCAGGCCGACATGATGAAATCGGAATAACGGACGGGGATATAGCCGAGCTGGTTTTGCGTACCGTTGCCAAACCCTTTGCCCCAGAAACCGCCGGAGCCGACGGCGATCTTCGATTGCAAGACCTGATAGCCGGAGCCTTTGGCGTCTTCTTCTGGATGCATGAACGAAGTAACTCTTTCCTTCTGATACGGCTTCAAGACGCGCCATGCGACCGGGAGCATCAAGAGGCCAATGAGCGCAATTGCCGCGGCGTGCTTCCATTGCAAACCCGCGAGAAATGCGCCTACGACCAGCAAGGGCACCAGTACAAGCGCCGTGCCCAGATCGGGTTGCTTGAGAATGAGACCCAGGGGCAACCCAATGATGAGCCCTGCTTTGATCAAATCCTGCAGAGAGAGCTCATCCGTGCGCACCTCGGCAAAGAAGCGCGCCATCACGATGATTATAATCAATTTGACTAGTTCCGACACCTGAAGAAATTCTCCAAGGATGGGAATCCAGCGTTTGGCGCCGAAGCGGGTGTGGCCGAAGGCGAGGACGGCAATGAGAGCGGCGACGCCGATAAGATAAAGGATGGGAGCCTGGTCAAGGATCAGGTGATAGTCCAGGCGGGAGAGCGCGAACATCAGAATGAAGCCGACAACTAGCCAGCGGAGCTGCTTGTTCTGCATGCCGGCGAGAGAACTGCCGTGCGTGGCGGAATAGATCTCGATAACGCCGAGCGCGCAAATGGCGGCGAGGATGGCTAGCAGCCACCAGTCGTAATCGCGAGTTCCGGGTGCGTCGTTCATTTAAAGAAGTTCACAGTCGACAGTTGAAAGTTAACAGCAAAAGGCGAAATTCGAAATTCGCAAAACACTCAGTAGTATCCTTAAGCTGCTTTTACTTCACGCTGCAAATTCTGAACCGATACGTAGCCAAACTTAACGTTGCGGGTCTGAGCTTTCTGCGTGCGCAGGCGCTGCCGTAGATGCTGACGCCGGCTTCAAAACTGGCGGCGGTTGAATCGTTGCCGCCGCTGCTGCTGCAGTGCCATGGCTCAAATCATACCGCTTGTCGTCGGCGGTGAGTTGGCCTGGTGTCTTCTTTGCCTTCTTATCGTAATAGGCCTTCACGATGTCGCGAACGACCGGACCGGCCGCTTCGCCGCCATGTTGGCCGCTTTCCTGAACGAGAACGGCAACGCAGATTTCCGGATCGCGCTTCGGCGCATAGCCCACGAACCAGGCGTTGTCGGCAAACTGCGATCCTTTTTTCACGAGATTCATTTTGTCGTAGCCGATGACCTGCGCGGTGCCGGACTTGCCACTCAGCTCGATGCCCGCGAGTTTGAGCCTGCCACCAGTGCCGCCCGGCTCGTTGACGACACCGTACATGGCGTCCGTCACTTTTTCGATTGTGGAGTCGGAGATGTGAAAACGCTCTTCGCCGACGTTGGGCGCGTCCTTGAGCATATGCGGCTGCTTGAAGACGCCGCCGGAAGCGATACCACCAATCACGCGGGCGAGTTGCAGAGGCGTGGTAGTAACGGCGCCCTGTCCGGTGGCGACGGAGATGACTTCGCCGGCGTACCACTTGCGATGAAAGGTGCGCTCGACCCACTCCTGCGTGGGCACGAGGCCGGGCTCTTCGGAAGGAAGATCGATGCCGGTCTTATGGCCGAGGCCGAGCTTGATGGCGTAGTAGGAGAGGCGGTCAATTCCGAGGCGCATGCCGACGTTGTAGAAAAAGACGTCACAGGATTTCAGGATCGCATCGTGTAGACCGAGTACCCCGTGAGACTTCGGACCAGTTTTAGCGTAGTAGACGTAGCAGTGATATTGGCGGCCAAAGAAGGTGCCGTAGCCGGGGCAAAAGGTCGTGAAGCCCTCTTCGGGAACATGCTCTTCGAGCATGGCGGTAGCGGTGACGATTTTGAAAACGGAGCCTGGCGCGAGCTGGGCTTGAATGGCGCGGTTCAGAAGAGGATGCAGAGGATCGTCGTTCAGGGCCTTCCATTGGTCGGCAGCGATGCGGACGGCAAAATCATTTGGATCGGGAGTCGGGCGGCTAACCATGGCAAGCACTTCACCGGTGCGAGGATCGAGAGCGACTACGGCGCCGGGGCGCGCGCCTAATGATTGCTCGGCGACTTGCTGCAAGTCGTCGTCAATCGTGAGTTGAATCTGCTTGCCGGGTATCGGTTCCTGCTGGGTAAGGTGGCCGAGCTCCCGGACTTCCTTGCCAACGCTGTTGACGACGACGCGGCGCATGCCGTCGGTGCCCGTCAAGATATCGTTATATTGGCGCTCAAGACCGGTTTTTCCGGCAAGGTCTCCGGGACGGAGTCGGCCGTTGCTCGCTTCGATTTGTTGCTCGCTGACTTCGCCGACGTACCCGCTGGCGTGGGACATGAACCCGCCTGGCCGATAGCGGCGGCGCTGGACCATGAGCATTTCGAGCAGCGGAATATCCGAGCGGTGCGATTCGATGAAGGCCACGTCCGCGTTGGTGGCTTCCGGTTTGATGACGATGGGCTGAAACTTTGGAAGATTCTTGGTGCTTTCGAGCTGATCCTTCAGGTCGCTGATCGGAATGCCAAGGCCATCGGCGATGGCGGGAAGATTTTTGTCGATAAGAGCGGGATCGTCGCGGAGAAGAAGGATGCTGAAAGAGGGATAGTTGTCCACCAGGACGCGGCCATCGCGATCAAGCATGCGGCCACGAGGAGCGATGATGGGGATGGAACGAACGCGGTTGCGCTCGGCCATTTGCCCGTACTTGTCGGAGTCGACGACCTGGAGTTTCCAGAAGCCGAGCAGCAACAGTCCGACCATGCCCACGATGACGTAGGAAGCGATGGCCAGTCTGGCCTGTGGCAGACGATTGTCGTTGCGAAACCAATACGACACGAAAACCCCGCGCGCGAGAGTGATTTATTTGCTGCGCTCGTCAAACGGACGGCGCTGTCATCAAGGCGATTCGTCGCCCGTCCCGCGAGAAGCCGGGACATGCTCGCGTCACGAAAAATATTTACAGCGTGGGTTTCGAAATGTCCGTCGAAAACTTTTTTCGAAAGATAAAAATTCGAAAAATTCCCTCACGGATCCCGAATCACTGCCGGACTTTCGCTGCAATGTGTGATGCAAAACGGCAGCAAAGTCATTTTTAAACGTAGCACTTGGGGGAGGGGGCCGCAAGCCGTCCTGAAGGACAGTTGTCTGGACGATACCCTATGGAAATCTAGCGAATGGGAAAGGCTGCGACAGGCTGGCCACGAGAAGGCTCGCGAAGAATTTGTCGGTCACTCATAGCGCAAGGCTACGATTGGATCCACGCGTGTGGCACGGCGCGCCGGAATCCAGCAAGCGGCAAGCGTCACCGCGATCAGGAAAGCGATGACAATCGCGATGGTTGCCGGATCATGGGCGGTCACGCCAAACAACAAGCCTCGAATCAGAGGGGTAAGCGCCAACGTCCCGGCAACGCCGAGCAAGACGCCAATGCCGGCAAGTGCCATTCCGTGACGGACCACAAGCGACCAAACATCGCCCACGTTTGCGCCAAGGGCCATGCGGATGCCGAATTCGCGCGTGCGCAGGCTCACGGCGTGCGACACCACTCCGTAAATACCGATGGCTGCGAGGAAGAGTGCGATGCCCGCAAAAATCGCCACTAGCACCGCGCCAAAATGCTGGCGCGCAACGGCGTCTCCCAGAGACTGGTCCATTGTGGCGACGTCGGAGAGCGGCAAATCGGCATCCATCCGGTGCACAATGTCGCGGATCGCCGGTACTTTTGCGATTGGATCACCTTCCGTTCGCACGGCCAGCATCATGCTTGAAAGGGGGAGTTCGGCGTGGGGCCAATAGCTCATGGCCCGTGGAGTTTTGTCTAGTCCTTCTCGTTTCACGTCCGCGACCACACCGATAATCTGTGAAAAATCGTTCTTTTCCTTCATGTCAATTTGGATTTTCTGCCCCAGAGGATCCTCGCCGGGGAAATACTGGCGAGCCATGGCTTCGCTGATGATCACCACATGAGACTCGATCGTTTCTTCGCGATCGGAAAATGTGCGCCCTTTCAGCAAAGGAATCTGCACTGTGCGGAAATAATCGGAACCCACAAGCTGCACCTCTGTGTCGTTGTTCTGACCGGGGGCAGGGGCCGGCTTTCCCGCGATGAGAAAGTCAGTTCCGGGCGTCATGCCCGTTAAAGGGAACGAATTGTCAATCGTTGCCGCGCGGACTCCTGGTAATGCGCGCACCTCCTCAAGGAGTTGCTGAAAGAAAGCGATGTACTGATTTGGCTTTGCATATTTTGTGGAGGGAAGCGTGACACGAAGAGTGAGCAGGTTTTTCGAGTTGAACCCGGGATCCACGGAAGAAAGCTTCACGAAGCTGCGCAACAGCAGTCCAGCGCCCGCAAGCAGCATAAGGGAAAGGCTGACTTGGGCGACGGCGAACACGCTACGTAGTCGGTGCCCCCGTGTTCCGGTCTCTGAGCGGCCCGCTTCGCGCAGCGCGTCAGTAAGATTTGTGCGAGCCGCGTCGAACGCGGGCGCCAATCCAAACCCCAAGCCCGTGATAACGGAAACCACCGTAGCGAAAACGGCTATACGCCAATCCAGCTGAATCGAACTTAAATGCAAATCTTTCGGGATGAGAAGCACCACAGCGGAGATGGCCCAACGCGCCAAGAGAATTCCGAGCCCGCCTCCAAGCATGGCGAGCAACAGGCTCTCGGTCAGCATTTGCCTGGCGATGCGCCACCGGCTCGCACCGAGGGCGCTACGAACTGCGACCTCGTGCTCACGGGCGGAAGCGCGCGAAAGAAGCAGGTTGGAAACGTTGGCGCAGGCGATGAGCAGGACAAAACCAACCGCGCCAAGCAAGAGCAGCAGGGTCGGACGGATGGCGTTTGAGAGATCCCTATGGACAGGGACTACATTCACTCCCCAGCCGGTCTCAAAATCCGGATAGGTTTTCGTCAGATTCGCAGCGAGCCCGTCCACCTCAGTTTGCGCTTGCGCAAGACTCACGAAGGATTTCAGGCGGCCCACCACGGTCATCCACCGCCCCCGCGGAGTCCGGTCTTCCTCTTTCCAGCCATAGGGCGCCCAGAGTTGCGCAGCCTTGCCAGTCAGCGAACCCTGCGGCGCAAAGAGCGCGACCCCAGGGGGCATTACCCCGATTACGAGATAACTCTCGCCATCGAGACGAATGAATTTGCCGACAACACCACGCTCCGCGCCAAAGCGGCGCTGCCACAACCCATAGCTCAAAAGAACTTCGTGATTGTGCCCGCGCTGCCCCTCCTCGATCGAAAAATCGCGGCCCAGAATGGGCGAGATTCCAAGCAGCGAAAACAAATTCGTGGAAATTTCCTGGGACGGAATCTCCTCAGGGTCGCCTTCTCCGGTGAGTGTGGAAGTGTCGTCAAAGAATGCGGCCAACTGCTCGAAAACATTATTGTGCTCCTTCCAGTAGATGAAATTCGCTGGGGACACAACGTTGTGATCGCGTCCTTCGTTAAGTTTGGTCTCCCACAGCATCACCAGGCTTTGTTCCTGGCGATAGGGAAGCGATTTCAGCAACACGGAGTTCACTACGGTGAACACTGCGCTGCTCGAGCCAATCCCCACGGCGAGCGTGAGCACAGCCACCGCCGTAAATGCGGGCTTGTTGCGAAGAAGCCGTGCGGCGTGGCGCAGGTCGTGAAAAAATTCCTCCGAGGTGCTGAAGGTCCACATTTGGCGAGTCCCCTCCTTGAGACTGGTTGTGTTGCCGAATTGGCGGCGGGCGGCATAGCGAGCTTCTTCGGGATCGATTCCGGCGCGGCGGTTTTTTTCTTCGCGCATGGCGAGGTGGAACGCGACTTCATCCTCGAGGTCGCGATCGAGGGCCTTGCGATCGAAGAGGGCTTTCAGGCGTAAGCGCGTTTTGTGCAGCCATCCGTGCATGCAGTCAAACTCCGAAACTTTTCGATACTCCGTCGCGAGTCCGCAAGATTAAGAACTCAGTCATAGCGCAGCGCGACCATGGGATCGACACGCGTAGCGCGACGAGCGGGGATGTAGCAGGCCGCGAACGCCACGACCGCGAGCAAAATGGCGACCGCCGCGAAGGTCGTGGGATCTGTTGGCGTTACCTCGAAGAGAAGGCTGGCCATGAGGCGCGTCAAGGCGAGTGCAGCGATAATCCCGATAGCGACGCCGACGAGCGTGAGTTTCGCGCCATCTCTCAAGACGAGGCGGAGAACATCGCGGGGCTGCGCCCCAATCGCCAGGCGTACGCCAATTTCGTGAGTGCGTTGGCTGACCGAGTAGGCCATCAGGCCGTAAATTCCGACAGCGGCAAGAATCAGCGCAAGGACAGCGAAAAGTGCGAGAAGCAGCATGTTGAAACGCTGCTGGGCGAGGGAGACGGCCATCAAATCTTCCATCGAGAGGATATCGGTTATTGGAATCTGACTATCAACGCTCCAGATTTGTTTCTTCGTTTCCTCCACGAGGGCGGCGATTGGTCCTGTGGTGCGGAGGACCAGAGTCATCCAGCGCCGCCAAGCCTGCTCGGATTGGGGGAAAGGAGTGTACACGGCGGGATCGGCCGGCGCGTCGAGGCTGGAATCTTTTACGTCGGCAGCGACACCCACAATAGTCATCCACCGCGGAGGGTCAGGAGCTCTTGCCCAGTCGATGCGAGCGCCGATGGGGTTCCTGTGCGGCAAGCGCTCTTTGACGAATTCCTCGTTTACGATGGCCACGAGAGGTTGGCCCTCGCGATCCATCGGTGTGAACTCGCGACCCGCGCGGATGGGGATTTGCATAACGTGGAAATAGTCCCCCATCACCGAGTTGGTCTGCGCGCGCGGTTCGGCACCGACAGCGACCGGCGGGCCTCCATCCACTACAACTCTAGGGTCCACATAATTCGGAGAGAGGGGAAGATCCATTACCATGGCGGCTTCCACGAGCGGTAGCGCGTTGATCCGTTCGAGCGCCTGAACACGAAACTGCGTTTGACTGGGAATCTTCGCGTAGCGCGCCTCAGGCAACTGGAGATGCATGGTCATCACGTGCTGCGGATTGAATCCGGGACTCACGGAGCGCAACCGTGAGAAGCCTTTGATTAACAATCCCGCTCCGACGAGTAGCACGAGAGCAAATGCGAATTCAGCGGTGACCAGCAATTTTCGCAGCAAATTGCCGGATTGCCCGGACGTTGATCCCCGCGCTCCATCCTTAAGCGAATCTGCAAAATTTAGGTTGGTGACGGACCAGGCAGGAACGATGCCGAAAACAACGCCAGTGAGAAGGGAGATGCCGAACACGAAAAACAGAACGTGTGCATCCAGATGGATGCTATTGAAACGGTCGAGAGCGGCCGGCTTCAGTGACAGAAGAAGGCTTATGCCCAACCTGGCGAGCAGAAGACCGGCGCCCCCACCCACGATTGCCAGGAGTACGCTCTCCGTCAGCGCCTGGCGAATCAGGCGAGACTTGCCGGCGCCAAGCGCCGTGCGGATGACTAGCTCCTGACGACGTGCTACCGCTCGCGCCATGAGCAGGCCAGCAAAATTGGCACAAGCAATCAGGAGCACAAATCCCACCGCCCCGAAGAGAACCAGGAGCGCAGGGCGAACGCTGCCCGTTACGGATTCCTGCAAAGGTAGAAGTACTGTCCGCCTGTCTGTTTCTGAGTCGGGATAAAGCTCGGTGAGGCGATGATCCATCGCGGACATTTCCGCTTGCGCTTGGGCGAGGGTCACTCCGGCGTTCAGGCGCCAGTAGGTATGCATGAAATGCAAGTCCCGCTCGGAAGCATCATCCGGATGAGCCGCCGAAAGCGAAACGAAAACGTCAGCATGCTCCCGTGGCGGCACAAAACTGGCAGGCATCACGCCAATTACGGTGTAGTCGTTTCCGCTGAGAGCAATCGTCTTGCCGAGGACCTGAGGATTGCTGCTCAGAAAGTCTTGCCAGAAAGGATAGCTCAGCACGACAAAGCGCGGACCGCCCTTCACATCTTCCTCCGGAGAAATGATTCGTCCGAGCATCGGAGGAACACCCAGGGTTTCCAGGAATCCTGCGTTGACGTAGCCTCCGCGGATCTGCACAGGCTCGGTCCCGCTGGTGTAGTCCATATTATTGACATTGATTCCCCCGCCTTGCGACAACGCGTGTATCTGCCGCTGGATATCCACCACGTTTGGCGGTGAATCGTTCGGCCTCATGGCAACGATTCGCCCGGGATCTTTGTAAGGAAGAGGACTGAGCAGGACGCCGTTGACTACGCTGAAGATGGCCGTGTTTGCGCCGATTCCCAGAGCGAGAGTGAGAACCGCAACCGCCGCGAAGCCGGGATTTTTGCGAAGCATGCGCAGGGCGAAGCGGATGTCCTGCAGGAGTTCTTCGAGCGGGGCAAACGTCCAGATTTCGCGGTTACGCTCCCTGATTCCGGTTGTGCTGCCGAATTGGCGGCGGGCGGCGTAGCCGGATTCTTCAGGATCGATTCCGACGAGGCGGTTTTTTTCTTCGCGCATGGCTAGATGGAATGCGACTTCGTCTTCCAGATCGCGATCGAGTTGCGAGCGCTTCCAGAGAGTTTTTATTCGCAGCCATGTTTTGTTCCGCCACTCGGAAAACATGATTTTCTCCCGCGCGTTCTAAGCGGTTTGCAGTATTCGCGCGACTGCGCCGGACATACGCCGCCAGAATTCGGTCTCTTGTGCCAACTCTTTCTCGCCTGCTGCGGTCAGGGAATAAAACTTTGCGCGGCGATTGTTGTCCGAGGTGCCCCATTCGGCGGATAGCAGGCCACGCAATTCGAGGCGATGCAGCGCGGGATAGAGAGCGCCTTCTTCGACCTTGAGGATGTCCTCGGAAGTTTGGTGAATCCACTCGGCTACGCCGTAGCCGTGCATGGCGCCGGGGGCTAAAGCTTTCAGAATCAGCAGGTCCAGCGTCCCCTGAAGAAGATCGCCCGGGTTTTCTCGTTTGTCTTTCATAGAGGGCATATAGGCGTGCAGGGCACGGAAGATCCCTTCGCTTATCCATAAGACGTTTAGGGGAAGAATATGTTTCGTGGAATTTGATTGTTGGGCAAGAAATATTCTTTGAGCCGCGTGTGGTTGAGGATTGGAACGGTTTTGTTTCGCAGGCTTGCTCGTCAGCCGGGGCAGGCGTTATCGTATTTAGACCGTTCTCATGCAAAGCGAACCCTCCTCACCCCTGCGTTTGGCCCTGGTTGGGATGTCTGGCGCTGGAAAATCCTTCTGGACAAAGAAGTTAGCCGCCGAAGATTGGACCGCTATTTGTTGCGATGACCGCATCGAGGAAAAGCTGGCTTCGCGGCTGGCTGCCGGCGGGTATTCGGGGATCAACGGCGTGGCAGCGTGGATGGGCTGGCCGAACAATCCAAAATACACGGAACGCGAGGCGCAGTACCTCGAAGAAGAAATTCACACGCTAGGGGAAGTGCTGACGTCGCTGGAGCGAGAGTCTGAAAAATCGCTGGTGCTGGACACCACGGGCAGCGTGATCTACACAGGGAATAATTTGTTGCTGCGTTTGCGCCGGCGGATGACCGTGGTGTACTTGGCTGCGTCGGCGGAAGAGCAGCAGCTTTTGATCGAGCGGTATTTGAGCGATCCGAAGCCGGTGTTATGGCGCGGCGCTTTTCAACCGAGACGAGGGGAATCGGCGCGAGAGACCGTGGCTCGGTGCTATCCCACGCTGATTTCGGCGCGGCGGCAGAGTTATGAAGCTTTGGCGCATTGCACGCTGCAAGTGGCCGAGCTGCGGGATCCCGCGTTTGATGCGGCGGCGTTTCTTGCGAAAATTCGCAGCCAGCTCGAGCGCGGGCGATGAGATACCGAAGTACGGGGCGCAAAGCGCCGCTGACTTCGCTGCGCGGCGCCGTGCTTCGAGGGCTCGCGCCCGACGGCGGGCTGTATTTGCCGGTGGAGCTTGCGCGACGCTCGCCGCAGGAATTAGAAGAGTTTCGCAAGTTGCCGTTCACGGAAGTTTGTTTTCGCGTGGTGAAGCCTTTTGCTTCGCCGGATGTGCCGGAAGAGGTGCTTTGGCAGATCGTTGCGGAAGCCATCAATTTTCCTGTGAAGCTGGTGTCGCTTTCGCCCGGGCTGCACATTCTCGAGTTATTTCACGGTCCCACTTTGGCATTCAAAGATTTTGGCGCGCGATTCATGGCGCGGTTGATGGGCTATTTCGTTCGTGGGGAGACGCGGCCGCTGACGGTGCTTGTGGCGACTTCCGGCGATACGGGCAGTGCAGTTGCGCATGGATTTCTCGGCGTGCCGGGAATTCGCGTGGTGATTCTTTATCCTTCGAAGCGCATCAGCGAGGCGCAGGAGAAGCAGTTCACGACGCTGGGCGAAAATATTACGGCGCTGGAAGTGGCGGGGAGTTTTGACGATTGCCAGCGGCTGGTGAAGCAGGCGTTTTCGGACGTCGAGCTGAACAAGCGCGCGTTTCTGACCTCGGCGAACTCGATCAATATTGGGCGGTTGCTGCCGCAGATGTTTTATCACGTGGCTGCGTACCGGCAGTTGCCGGTGGCGTCGGTGCCGCTGATTGTATCGGTACCCAGCGGGAATTTCGGTAATTTGACGGCGGGGCTTTTCGCCAAGCGCATCGGCTTGCCGGTGGCGATGTACGTGGCCTCGACAAATGCCAACGACGTTGTCCCGGAGTATTTGCGGTCAGGCGAATTTCATCCGCACGCAGCGACCCAGACACTTTCGAACGCCATGGACGTCGGCAATCCGAATAATTTTCCGCGCTTGCTGGATTTATGCCGCGGCCGGATTGAATATGTGCGCCGCGAGATTTGGGGCCATGCCGCGACGGATGAAGAGACTTTGCAGGAGATGAAGTCGCTGCACGAACGCTTTGGTTATATCGCCGATCCACACACCGCTGTTGGCGTGCTTGGCTGGGAAGCTTACAAGCGAGAGCACTCCGAGCCCGCGCAAGGGTTGGTACTCGCCACTGCGCATCCTGCAAAATTCGCAGACGTGGTGAAACGCGCCATCGGCACGGCGCCGCCCCTGCCCGATCGCCTTGCCGCCTACTTGAAGCGCGAGAAATTATCAGTGCCGATGTCGAGTGCCTACGATGACTTCAAGCAATTCCTACTCGGGAACTAAATTTTGGTTTCGTCGTCGAGAACTTAGGAAACCCACGTGACATCCTCGCCCACCATGACCCACTTGTCATTCAGCTTTCGCATGTAGACGTACTTGCCTTCACCACAAAGGCCGCAGATGTGCTCGGTATAGAAAATTGCCTCCGTTAATTGCCGATTGAATCCAACTTGGGTGAACGTATGATAGCCATAGTTGCCCGGAAATTGTTTCTCGAAGGATTCGTTGGGATAAAGTGCCAGCTCTGAGTCCGTCATCAGCGCATAGTTCACGGGAAGAACGAAAGATCTTTGAAGCTGCTTTGAGATGAGATTCGAAAAGAGAAGATTTACCGGGGGTTGGTGTGATGAGAACGGAGAATTTCGTATGGCATGGCGGAAACTACCGAATAGAAAGCGATAGTTAACGGGACCGCTTGTAGTTTTTGCATAAATCACAATGATCCCGTCGCGAGCTCCAAGGGAATGCGACTCGCCGGAAAGTCCTTGTGCCAGGTAGTCTGAATATACGCGATACTCCTCGGCATTCGCTCGGTCTGAATTCGGTCGAATAGAAAAACAGAGAATCAAGAGTAAGCCAAAGGCTAGCCCCAGAGTTGCTGCGAGGCGACGCCTCACTCGCTTTGGGTTTTGTATTCCCAGAGATGTCACTCTTACCTTAGACACTGCGTCTGTTGTTTCGGTGCCCTTCTTATTTCTGGAAGGACACACCTAGGAAGGTTTGCGGAGGCGGTCGAGGAGCATGAAGAGGAAGACGGCGACGACGGCGTTGACGAGGGCGGCGATGCCGAGGTGCACGGTGAACCAGGGCTCGGGTTGCGAAAGAAGGAGACGTCGCGTCAAGGTGATGATTCCCTGATGAACGGCAAAGAAAGCGATGGTGAGAGCGAAGCGCGCCGCGGGATGTTCCGTATCTAGGCGCGCGCCGATCGAAGAAGCGAGGTACCCGATGATAGTTTTCGCGATGCCGTAGAGGCCGAGGGGAACTGTCGGGCCGCTGAGGCTGTCCTGCAAAATGCCGATCGCCATGCCTAAAAGCAGTCCTGTCGAAGGATTTCGCCGGCTCAAACCAAAGTAGATGACGATGAGCATCGGAAGATCAAGAATTGATGCTTTCGGGAAATAGATGGGCAGGAAAGCCTGTAAGACCAGCGCGAAAGCTGTGGCCAAAATGATTGCGCCCGCACGGAACTTGTGAACCTCGATGTGCAGTTCGCTGCCGCGAATGTCGTAAGTGTCGTTCATGGTTTCTCGGGCGAAGATGGATTAGTTGCCGCGGCGGAAGGAGCAGCGGCCGGCGATGTCGCAGACCCAGGCGCTACAGGTTCTTGCTTCAACTCGAGTGGCTTCAGGGTCAGCAGCACAAAAACTTCTTCGAGGCGTTCGAGGCTCGCAGCGGGCTTCACGCGAAGTTGTTTGAACGGATTGCCTGCTTTGATTTCGGCGATGGTTCCTACAGGCAGGTCGCGCGGAAAGATGCGATCCATGCCGCTGGTGACGACGCGCTCTCCAGAATTCACGTTGTCGTCGTTGGGAATGTATTTCATGATGAGCAGCGGCTCGCCGGTGCCGCCAACGGGGCCCTGGAGTCGGGACTCCACCAGCATGGCGCCGACGCCGCTGTCTTTATCCGTCAGCAGTAAAACCTGCGCGGTGTCCTTGTAAGATTCGATGACTTTGCCGACGACGCCGTCCGGCGTAATAACGCCCATGTTCTTGCGGATGCCGTCACGCTCGCCGCGATCGAGGTAGATAGTTTGGCTGGCGGAGTCCGCGCTTCCACCGATCACTCGTGCGCTGACCATGGGTACATCTGTATTCGTCTGGCGAAACTTCAAAAGCGCGGCAAGGCGGTCGGCTTCCCCGGCTTTGCTCTCCAACTGCGTGATCTGCAGTTTCAGCGCGCCGTTTTCACGCTTTAAATCTTCGTTTTCGCGCGAAGTGTGTTGCAGGGCGAAGTAATGATTCCAGGTGTCGCGAATGTGGCTGACGCCATGAGCACCGGCGCGTTCGAATGGCGAGACTGCGCCGACGGTCCATACGCGGATGAGCCTGCCCTGCGAATCGCGTTTGATCTGCACAGCGAGCAGCAGCACCTGCAGGAGCACGACGCCGCCCAGCAGGAAAATCGATCTATGACGAGAGGGAATGCCAACCATGGAGTCCAGTGGCACAGGCTTTAGCCTGTGCTGCTTAAAATTTTCGCAAACGTCAATTCCGAAAAATCTTCAATCGATGCAAACCTGGCGCAGCAACTTGAAATCGCTCAACATCTTGCCGGTGCCGAGCACCACGGAGGCCAGCGGGTCGTCGGCAATGGAAACCGGCAGACCGGTTTCTTCGCGGATGCGCTTGTCGAGATTCTTGAGCAGCGCGCCGCCGCCGGTCAGGACGATGCCGCGGTCGCTGATGTCGGCGGAAAGTTCGGGAGGTGTGCGTTCGAGAGCCACGCGCACGGCATTGAGAATGGTTGCGACGCATTCGCTGAGTGCTTCGCGAATTTCGCTGTCGTCGATGGTGACGGTTCGCGGCACGCCTTCAATCAGGTTGCGGCCCTTCACTTCCATGGTCAGCGGCTTTTCCAACGGATAGGCCGAGCCGATCTCCATCTTGATCTGTTCCGCGGTGCGCTCGCCGACGAGCAGGTTATATTTGCGCTTCAGGTACTGCATGACGGCTTCGTCCATCTCATTGCCGGCGACGCGCACGGAACGCGAGTAAACGATGCCGCTCATGGAGATAACCGCGATGTCCGTGGTGCCGCCGCCGATATCGACGACCATGTTGCCGGAGGGCTCTTCGATAGGGAGGCCGGCGCCAATGGCCGCAGCCATGGCTTGCTCGACGAGATAAACTTCGCTGGCACGCGCGCGATAGGCCGAGTCCTGAACGGCGCGTTTTTCCACCGGCGTAATTTCGCTGGGCACTCCGATGACGATGCGCGGATGCACCAGGACGCGGCGGTTGTGGGCCTTCTGAATAAAATACGTCAACATTTTTTCAGTGACTTTGAAGTCGGCGATGACGCCGTCCTTCATAGGCTTGATGGCGACGACGTTGCCGGGCGTGCGGCCGAGCATCTCTTTCGCTTCGCGGCCGACGGCCACGACTTCGCCGCTGGATTTGTTGATGGCCACGATCGAAGGCTCGTTCACCACGATGCCTTTGCCAGCGGAGAACACGAGCGTGTTCGCCGTACCAAGATCAATGGCGAGGTCGGAAGAAAACAAACTAAAGATCGACCTCAGGTTGTAACCGTTCTTATTCATCCCCCCGCTCCCCGCGAAGAAAATTTCTCCGCCGTCCAGCCGACAACGAGCTGCCTACCAGCATCACGGTCCATTTGAACCGCCGCGCGGCCAACTACACCATTGTCTCTAGACTTGGCGACGAGCGCAAAGTCGCGCCTGCGTCTTTTTTCTTTCGTGACCGAAAAACGATCCACGTTCGAAACTTTTACTTCGGCACAACGATCGTCACCTTCTGCTGATTCGTGCCGCCGCGGCGGTTTTCGCCGATGATGACGATAGTATGTTGGCCGGGTTCCAGCGGCTCGGTAAAGTGCCGGAAGGTGCCGTCCGCAGCAATAATCGGCACAGGCTGACCGTTCACGATGAGCGCCGCGCCCGGTTCCGTCCGGCCGATAATTTCCACGACCCGGCCATGAATTTGGGTGCCAGTAATTTCCAGCACCATGTCCTGCGTTTTTCCCTGAGCGACGAGTGTAAACCGGAAAGTTTCGCTGACCTCGCTGGTTTCCTTTTTCGCGTTCGTGGCGGTCACGTTCCAGAAATAGTCGCCGCCGTCGAGCCCGGTGATGTCCACGCCGGTTCCGGTAACTCCCGAGGCCTCTTTCGCGGTTCTTGTAAACATCGCGGTCGTACTGATCTTGAGCGTGTAGGAAACCGCCTGCGACACGGGTTTCCATTCAAAATGGATGGACGCCGTTTTGGGATTTTCCACGATGAGCGGCTCGAAGTTTCGCGGAGAACTCAGGTCTGGCGGGGCCAGCACGTCAGACTTCGTAATTGTGCCACCTGTCCCGTAACTCGCTTTCTGATACGCTCCGATCTCCACCTTTTCCTGGCCACGCTGCACTTCCGCGCTTCCTCTGGAGACCACGACCTCGTTTTCCTTAGTCGTCGGGTCGGCCTTGACGGCCGCGCTGCTGTTCGAACCTAATTGCGCCCTGGAATCTTCCATGCTGACGGTAGCCTTGGAATCCGGCGAAGAATAATTTGGCGTATTCAAATCCACCTGGCCTATGTTGATATGCACCGCGGAACTGGAAGGCTGCTCGCGACCCATCGAATTTTCTTCCACGGTAATGAATGTTCCGGACTTCACCGTGTACGTCGTGCCGTCCGCGAAGGTGATGCGTGCCGCGCCATCGGTCGAAGTCTGGATTTGATCGCCCTTATCCAGGGTGGTGTGAAAATCGGCGTCTAGCCACTGCACGGAATTAACTTTCTTTACCTGCACTTTTCCGTCGAGGTTGACGAACTTGGCCTGCGTTTGTGAAATGGACGTAGCTTCGCTGTCGCCGCTGCCGATCGACTTGTCCAGCTTGTTGTAGGCCTGGATATATAAATCCGGTTTGATGAGGTAGACCGCCGCGAAAATGATCGCCGCAAGCAGAATCACGTAAACGGCCACGGTCTTGTACGTCACCGTATGCCAATAGACTTCCACTCGTTTTATCTTCGGGTGGTTTGGGTCGTATGGTGTCTGTGTGCTCACGGGTTTTCGCGCAGCAATGCCGCCAATCTTGGAATCTAACACAGTAATTAGAACGCGGAGGCCCGCCGCAGCTTGCGGTAGTTAAACAGCAAACAGCAGTTGCGCATACTAGTCGTTAGGACAGGGTGTTTTGCCCGAAAGGACAGTGGGGCGATTACACGCGCGTTCCACAACGATTCGCGATGGTTGGAAGAGACTCGGGCGCACTGTTAGGAAGATTTTGCGCGCAGGAACGCTAGCGTCAGCGGCCAAGCCAAAAGCGCTGCCGAGGGGCTGTAACTGGCTCGCGCGTCACAGAAGAATCCGTGGTCGGCATTGGAAATCTCGACGTTCACGAAATGTTTCCCCGCCGCACGCAACGCCTCGTTCACCGCGCGGATCTGCTCCGGCGGAATGTGTTTGTCGCGTCCGCCCCAGAAGAACAAGAGAGGAGCCTGCAGACCGCTCGCGCGCCCGAGCAATCCCGGGTTCGTCGCGTTCGGGGCGATTCCGCCGCCGTAGTAGGAAATGGCAGCCGCGAGCGGCAGCGTAATGGCCGCGAGAAACGCCGCGCGTCCTCCCATGCAATAACCAATCGCGGAAATCGGCAGATCTTCTCCGATATAGCCTCGAAGCCAGTCAAAGGAAGCCCGCTGGTCTGCCGCCATGGTGGCGTCGGTCAGCGCTTTCATGTGCGGCATGGTGGTTGGAAATTCGTCATAGCGCGCTTCGAATCCCGCGCCGGTGCGATGGAAAAGCTCCGGCGCGATTACCACGAAGCCTTCGCGCGCGAACCGTCCGGCGATGTCGCGAATGTGCGCGTTCACTCCGAACGCTTCCTGGAAGAGCAGCAAGCCGGGGTTCGCGCCTTTCTCCTTGGGCCGCGCAACCCACGCTCGCATAGTGGTGCCGTCGTTGACGCTTAGTTGAACGTATTCGCTGCTAATTTCCATGTTCGCTCCTCGTGCCCTTGAGAGTTGCGGTCGATGCCGATTGCAGCGCCGGAATCAATGCCGGATGAAATAGTTGCGCTTGTCGAGATTCGCCGCCACGGCAACGTCAAAAAAACCGACCATCATCTCGTCGTAAGTTTGCTCGCCCCAGCGCACGGCCGCGTCCGGGTCCGGGTTATGCGGATTGTCGCGCGAATTATCGTACCAGGCGACAGCCTGCAGCTCGGTGCCCGCTTTAAGCAAGCGCGGTTCCGCAAGTTGATAGCTCATCTGCCAGTGAAAATGATAATGCACGTCGAGCAGCGGTTCCATTTCCTGGTCGGGCCTCGCCCCGGATCCTTTTTCTTTGTGAATAATGTTGTACTCGAACCGCTTCCCACGCAAATGCATGTGCGGAAAAAAACTGAGGAGCGTCGCGTCGTTAGGCAACGTGCCGCGAGCTTCCACGCGATAATCCGGCGCGCCCGGCGGAATCACGAAGTGATCGTCCGTTAGCTGCAGCGTCAGTACGCGCTGGGCGGGTGGGTGCTTTGCAAAAATCAGGCCCACGCTGGTGTGGTCGCTGGCTGCGTGGCCGTTGGTCGTATAGTGCATTTGAAAAACGAGATCGGAACCCGCGGGAATAAATTTTGCCATGTCATCCGGCCAATTGTCGGGCGAACTCCCCGGCGCGTAAACGAGAAGGACGTCGCTGTCCGTCCAGTGCGCGCCGCGACGGTCGTCAGGATCGGTCAGAGTGGAAGATGTGAACGGCACCCCTACAGGAGCGTGGCGCATCCACTGCGAATCTGGCGGTCTTATATAGACGACGGCGTGATGCACGTTCGCGCGAAGCAGCGGTAGCACTTCGACGGCCTGCACCCAGCGGTCCTCTTTGAATCTCGTCGGCACTATTTCGTAGGTGTATTCGACGTCGCCACTCGCAAGGAGCGGCACGGCCTTTGGCATTTTCAAAATTAAATCCGGCTGCGGAATGCTCCAGCTTTCCGCCCAATGAACTGGCGGTGGTGCGCCGCGCGCATCCCCGGCAGGCGCTCCGCCATTTGCCCACGCGGCGAGCGTAGCGATTTGTCCGGCCGACAAGGAAGGGTCATTCGAAAAGTGCCCGATGTGCGGATCAGCAAACCAAGGCGGCATGGATTTATTCTGCGCCGCCGCCGCGATCGCAGCTGCATAGGGCCGAGTCTGTTCATAAGTTTCGAATCGCATCGGCGCGATACCCTCGGCGCGATGACAAACTTGGCAACGCTGCTGCAGAATCGGCAGCACATCGCGGTAGAACGTTGGCGCGCTGGCAGTGGAACGCTGTTGCCCCGCGTTTTGCGCCGAAACCAGAGATGTTCCCTGGTGGAACGAGCCCAGCAAAACCAAGAGAAGCACCAGCACAGACAGCGCCATCAGCTTTTGCACCGCTCTGAGTTTGATCATCTCTAGCGTTTGATGATACGCGCATCACCGCGGTTTCCTATCAACGCGTCGGCGCCGTTATGAACAAAGAGTGAAAAAACTCGAGGCGGGACGAGTGGCGCAGACGGGTTCCGTCTATAATCCTCGCGATTGATTCCAAGTGTAAATCGGCCTTCAAAAATAGGCCTCGAAGCTGAGGAAGGATTTCGATGAATTTCGATCTGAATAACGCGGAGACAGGCAAGCGCGGCCGAGTTTTAAGTAAGTGCTTCGCATTGCTGGTCTGCTGCGGCCTCGGCGGTTACTGGGCTCCGGCGCAGCAGGAAGCTCCGAAGGTGCCAATGCAGCCTAACTATGAAGATGGGGCAGAGGCTCGCTGGCTGCAGAAGAAAGTGTTGGACTCGCGCGTGCTCGATTCCATGGAAGATGTTTCGACATGGTCGTTCGCGGGAGACGGAGACATGGCGCTTGCGGATTCACCCGTGAAAGACGGCGCGCATTCCCTGCGCATTCGGTCGAAACAAAATTTGGGGCTCGTCGGAGGCGCCGGCGAATGGGAGGATCTGGTCGCCAGCCGTAAATTTCCGTCCGAAAATTGGAGCCGTTACAACCGCATTTCCATCTGGGCGTATCCCGATGTTATCGGTGCGCCGGCAATCTCCGCTTCTCTCATCTTGCACAATGAAGGCGCGCATCGTCTTCCGGATCGATATAACGAGGGGCGGCACGAGTCCATCATTCTGAAGAATCACCAATGGAATCACGTGGTATGGGAAATTGCACCTCTCGACCGCGATAAGATCACGCAGCTCGATTTTGCCTACAGCCTGCCCAAGATGCTTCCCGACTTGGGTGACCAGACCATTCTATATATCGACCAACTGGAGCTGCAGACGGTAGAGGCGGATCATGTCGAAGGATGGGATGTCGCAGCCGGCAAAATAGCGTTCAGTCACGCGGGTTATACAGCGGGCGCGACGAAAACGGCGATTGCCAGCAACCTCGATGCGCGTGAGTTTTCGGTGATTGAGCAAAGCACCGGCAAATTCGTTCTCACCAAAGCAGTCCAGCAACAGACGACGCCGTTAGGAAAATACGCGGTCCTGGATTTTTCCGACGTTCAGACGCCGGGCGAGTATGTTCTTCGCGTTGGCAGCACGACTACCCGCCCATTTCAGATTGGTCCAGACGCGTGGCGAGACAGCATCTGGAAGGCCATCAATTTTATGTATAGCGAGCGGTGTGGAACGGAGATTCCCGGGATCCATGCAATCTGCCACATGGACGATTACAGCATCCACGGCGACAAACGCATCATCATCAACGGTGGCTATCACGATGCAGGGGATCTCACGGCGACGGGCAACACTCCAGGAATGTCCTACGCCCTGTTTTCGTTTGCAGAACGTCTTCAGCAGCAGGGAGAAGATCCCGTACTGCGCACGCGGCTGATGGAAGAAGCGACGTGGGGGCTGCGCTGGGTACTGAAAACGAGCTTCGGCGATGGATATCGCGCCAAAGGCCAACTGATCAGCTATTGGACGAACGGCATCATCGGCGACGCCGACGATCGCAGCGGTCAAGCGGTGAACGAGCCGGAATGGAATTTTCGCGTGGCGGCTGTCGAAGCGCTTGCTGCACGAGTGCTGAAACAGAGTGACCCCGAGCTTGCCATTCGAAGCCTTCGTACCGCAGAGCAGGATTGGAATTATGCCGTCGAGGGTTTGAAAACGGCTGCTCCGCTTCCCGAGGTCTACGGCGCGCAGGATGAACTGGAGCGCATTTCATTCGGCGCGATTGCTTCCGTGGATTTATACCGGGCCACGGGCGAACAGCGATACGCGGATGAGGCTTTCAAGCTTGGCGATCTCATACTTGCGTCGCAGGAGCAAACGCTGCAGCCTTGGAGCATCCCTCTGACCGGTTACTTTTACACCAGTCCCAAGCGGGAGAATCTATTCCATCGTTTTCATATCGGGCAAGAGGAACAGCCTGTGATTGCGCTGGCCCATCTGTGTGAAACATTTCCAAGTCACGAGAATTGGATGAAGTGGTACGCGGCGATCGTCTTGCACTCCAAGTATTATCAGCAGGTCGCCGCCAAGATCGACCAGCCCTATGACGTGTTGCCTGCGGCAATCTACAAAGAAAGCGAAGCGCGGCTATTGACGCAATCGAAGGATTGGACGCCGTTGCGCGCGGCCGATAGCGCCGCCTATATCGAGGAAGTACACCGCGGCCTTCCACTGGGAGGAGAATATTATCTGCGGAGATTTCCCGTCTGGTTTGACTTCCGTGGAAATTCCAGTGTCTTGCTATCGCAGACAAAGGCTCTTTCGGCGGCAGGGCAACTGCGCGGAGATCTGGAAGCGGAAGATATTGCGCAGCAACAGGCGGAATGGCTCCTGGGTCGCAATCCATTTTCGGCCAGCATCATGTATGGAGAGGGCTATGACTGGACGCCACTGTATAGCGTCCGCTCTGGGCAGATGGTTGGAGCACTTCCCGTAGGCATCGAAACGAAGGAATACAACGACGCGCCGTATTGGCCGACGCAGATCTGTTGGACGTACAAAGAGGTCTGGACGCAACCCGTGGGGGAGTGGATCTGGCTTATGCAGGATCTGCATGGCGAGGCGGTTGTCGAGGGAGATGCCGACGTCTCATCGCGGGAGCCCATCGAGTTCCGCGATCAGCGGACAGGGACGTATGACCAAGAGTCTCCGCGGATCCTGCGAGCGGCAAATTTCGCGCGCAATTACCGCAAGGAGCGTATAGCGCTGCGGCAGGGCACGACTCACACTACGCTCACCGCGCTTTCCGGCGGCGTTTATCACGTCGAATTACGCGCCAGCCACGCCTTTGATTTCAAAGTCTCCGTGGAAGCGGCGCACGGCAACGAACTCACGCTGCGAATCCACGCGGAAGGCGCGGGCACTCATAAGTTTGAGGTGAAAACTCAGAACCTCAAATTAAGTGAGGAGAGCAACCAGACGATCGAACTAAGCCCCGGGCACGACGCCGAAGTGGTCAGTCATGCCGATATTCTTTCCTCCGGAACGCCGTGGGTCATCGTCGTGATCCCGGATGGCTCCCTCAGCGCACATCGCGAAGTCACGGGCGTCAACGGTATTCAAGAATGACTTGCTACCTCGGAAGATGGGATCATCGAGGAAATGTCGAGCTTCTGACCAACACCCAAGTCCGGACCGACTCAACCCAACGTAGACCCTCGGAGAGCCAAGCCCCATGCAACCGAAGTAAATTGATTTCCCGTTCGGATCCGTTGCTCTCCAAAGCGCGTTGCAAAGATTCTTTTTACCGCTGGTACGAATGAAGATCCGCCCGTCAAAAATACCGCATCCACGTTTCTCGCGTGAACGCCACTCGTTTTAAGCAAAGAGTCCAGGCAGGATTCAATCTGCTTCAGTTCATCGGATATCCAGATTTCAAAAGAAGAACGTTTTACTCGGGCCGTAAGATCCACCGCTCCGTCCGAGTAATGAAACGTTGCCGCCGCGTTGTTCGATAATTCGTACTTCACGGCCTGGACAGATTGGTGCAACTGATATCCAAGATCCTCTTTGATGAGATGGATCAAAGCAGCGATTTTCTGAGGCTCAACGGCATCCGTCTTGATACGCGTGAGCAGGTCCATCACGTCCTTCGCTCGCAGAAAAGAAAGATGGTGCCAGCGCTCCAACTTGCCATAGATCCAAGCGGGCACCGGTAAAAGCCTTTTCATCGAGTGCATGTCCGTCCCGGCGCCTAGCGCGGGAGACACAAGATGTCGAATGAGCTTGGCATCAAACGAATCGCCTGCCACGCCGACGCCCGCGTTGCCGAGAAGGTCCGCCGCGCTTCTGCCGCGACGGCGAACGCCTGGACCGACTTTCACCAAAGAAAAGTCACTCGTGCCGCCTCCGAAATCTCCAATCAGTATGAGTTCATCGTGATCCAGCGTGGACTCGTAGTAGTGCGCGGCCGCTACCGGCTCAAATTCGAAGTGGACAGTTTCGTATCCAGCCATTTTGAATGCTGCCCTAAGGCGGCTTTCCGCGTGGCGATCGTCCTCCTCGGTCTCGGCGCCCACGAATCGTACCGGCCGGCCAACGACTGCTTCCGAAATGTGCATACCAAACTGGACAGAGGCTTTTTCGCGCAGGTCATTCAAGATGCGCGCGATCAGATCCTCGAGCGTGTATCTCCGGCCGAAAACTTCCGTTCCCGAGAGGTTGCGATTGCTCAGAAAAGATTTCAGCGATTGAATCAGCCGGCCTTTGTGGTCTGCAGCGAGGTAGTGCTCAATGCCCGCGGGACCGCTCCACGATTTGAGTGCGTTGACGCCGCGCTCTTTCACTTGTTCGAGATAGAGAAGCGACCGATAGGCGGCGGTGAGTTCGCCCATGTAGGGGAACTGAGCGAGCGCGACTTCGCCGGCATCGTTAGCGTGTGCAATCGAACTATTCGTCGTTCCAAAGTCGATACCAATCGCGGCGGGCATTCTCATTCAGTTTAAGGGGCACGCATTTTGTCAGCAACTTGCCGATAATTGATAACGAACCCCGCTCGGAAATGATGTGCGTCGACCGTACCCGAAAATCCGGTTGTCTCGTCATAACATTAGGAGTAGATGAATTTGGGCTCGCCCGTTTCCATGCTACGGGCAAGTCTCGAAGGCCTGAAGGTTTGTTCCATCGACATTGTATTGAAGTAGGCTGACGGATGGGGAGGATTCCTGGTGACGGTCCTGCTCGGTTTCTTTTCCAGCAGTTTCACGAGAGCCTTCCGGCTCGCTCTGATTGGCGTCATTTTTTTCGCCGTTGCTTTGACGGTTTCCCGCGCCCAAACGCAATCCGCAACTTCGCAAACTCCTCAAGCTCAACCGGCCGACACATCGCAAAATGCCCCCAAACAGGATGCGAAAGCGCCCAACGACGAAATCGTTTCTCACGACTCTCCTGCGACGTTTAAGGTGCGCGTCAACGTCGTCCTAGTGCGCGTCGTGGTGCGTGATAACGACGGCAAAGTGGTCACGAATCTGAAGAAGGAAGATTTTCAACTCGCGGACGAGCGCAAACCACAGATCATTTCGAGTTTTTCCGTGGAGACTCCTGCTTCCCACGCGCCTGGGGTGGTTCCTGGGGAGGCAACTTCGGAGGGAACACCGGTGAAAGCGGCAGAATTGCCGCAAAGGTTCGTCACTTTATTCTTCGACGATCTCCATCTCTCGCTTCAAGACGTCATGTTTTCGCGGCAGGCCACCGCGAAGCTCTTCGCGGCCATGGGGGCTCGCGACCGCCTCGCCATTTTCACCACCTCCGGTCAAGTGGGACAGGATTTTACGGGGGATCGAGGGAAACTCGAAGAGGCGCTCCAGCGAATCCTGCCGCATTCACTTCTTCAGAACTCGTCGAATGACTGCCCGCCGATGACCTTGTACGAAGCACATATGCTCGTAGACGTACACGACCCCGACACGATACAGGTGGCGAACCAGGACCTTATGAATTGCAGCGGGAATTTGGGTCCAGGCGCGACCCCGACTGGACTGGGTCCTATTCTGGCGGCAGCAGCCTCGATGGTATTAAGTCTCGCGGAAACGGAGGAACAGCGTACGTATCAAGCGCTGGAGGCTTTAATTCGAAGGATGAGCGTGCTGCCCGGACAGCGCGTCATCGTGATGATGTCGCCGGGATTTTTTGTGCTTCGATCCATGCATCAGTCGGAAGGGGAGGTTATCGACCGGGCCACGAAAGAAAACGTTGTTATCAATACGATTGATGCGCGGGGCCTGTGGGTTTCCTCCGCCTATGACGCATCCACCCCTGCCACCACCGCCTCTGTTAGTCCTTTGAAGACGCAATACACGATGCAGGAAGAAAACGCCCACTTCGCGCCGCTTGCCGACCTGGCAGACGGCACCGGCGGAGTTTACTTTCACGACCGGAATGACATCGATCAAGGACTGCTGCATGCCGCGACCGAGCCGGAAGTTTCTTATGTACTCGGATTTACACCACAAAACCTCAAGCTCGATGGCAAATATCACAATTTGAAAGTGACGCTGACGACCAAGCAAAAATGGGCGCTGCAGGCCCGCCATGGATATTTCGCCCCGCGCGGCGAATCCAACCCCGAAGCTGCGGCCAAAGAGGAGATACAGCAGGCGGTCTTCTCTCAGGACGAATTGCGCGAGTTACCCATCGAGTGCCAGGCGCAATTCTTTAAGGGCGCGGACGGAGTACACCTCTCCGTAGTTACCCATGTGGCGACCGAAGAACTCAAGTTTCGTAAGGTGGATGGACGCAACCAGGATACGTTGACGATCACCACTGGTATTTTTGACCAGAACGGAAACATGCTTGCCGGTCTGCAGCGAGTCCTCGACCTGCGGTTGAAAGATGGAACCCTGGAGCGAGTGAACAAGTCGGGCCTGAACGTGAAGCTGAGCTTCGATCTCCAACCAGGAACATTTTTGGTTCGCACCGTAGTACGAGATTCCGAAGGGGCCCAAATGGGGGCAGCCAATCGGGAAGTCGTGATCCCTTGATGACGCCGGATCCAAGTGGGTGAACTGTGCGGTAATGAGCCGGTGCCCAGCCCAGTGCCGGTTAGAAAGGAGGAGCGCATGTTCTTCAACTCGCGTTTCGGCCTCTTTCTTCTCGTGACCTTACTGTGCGCGGCGCAGGTATCAGCTGGGCAGAATCCTGCCCCAAACTTTCCTGGCGACGGCAATATCCATCTGGATGTAGTAGTTACTCCGAAGTCTGGCTCGCCCGTGAACGGTCTTCAGCAACAAGATTTCACTGTCCTGGATAACAAAGTCCCGCAGACGATCCTGACGTTTCAGGCGGTCCGAGGGCGCGAGACCCCGATCGAGGTCCTGGTTGTTCTCGATGACGTGAACACCAGTCTTGCGAACGTGGCCTACGGACGTTCGGAAATCGACAAATTCCTGCGAGCCGATGGGGGACAACTCGCCCACCCGATGGCCCTTGCCTTCCTGACGGATGACGGCCTCAAGGTTCAGGACGAATTCTCGAGCGATGGCAACGAACTCAGTACCGCACTGGATAAATCGAGCCTCGGCTTGCATTCGATTCGTCGTTCGGGCGGAGTCTATAGTGCCGTCGAGCGTCTCCAGATTTCCTTGAAGGCCTTATTCGAGCTTGGGACACGCGAGGCAGCCCGGCCAGGCCGCAAAATCATTGTGTGGATTTCGCCAGGGTGGCCGGCCCTCTCTGGCCCCGGCGTCGAGGAGCAGCTGGGTGCAAAGCAAGAACAAGCAATCTTCGACGACGTGGTAAGGGTGTCGACGATGCTGCGGGAAGGCCAGATCACCCTTTACAGCATCGATCCTCTGGGCAGTGCCGATTTCGGCGGACGCGCCTTTCGCTGGGAAGGCTTCACAAAAGGAATCAGCAAACCGAGCCAGGCCGAATGGGGTGATTTGGCCTTACAGGTGATCTCCACCCAGAGCGGCGGTCTTGCGCTCACCTCCGGCAACGACATCGCAGCATTTATAAGACAGTGCCTCGTCGATGCACAGGCCTTCTATGAAATCTCGTTTGCTCCGCCTTCGGACCAGAGGCAAGACGAATACCACCAGCTGGAAGTCCACGTTGCAAAGCCGGGCCTCACCGCGCGCACTCGACAGGGGTATTACTCTCAACCAGGGCGCGGGGGGGAATCAATGGGTGTGGCCGCGAAGCCGGGCGGGACGGGGGATGACACGCTATCACTCGAACCAGGCACGGAGAGTGTGACTCCGCGAGCTTTCAGCGAGCAAGTTTATTATGCGAGCGCGCATCCATACCTTGATCTGCCGCTGGCACAACTGGTCGAACGCATTCCAGAACTGAAAGACCTCAAGCCCGCGCCGGATCAGAGCGATCTGCCGGTGATCCTGCAGAAGCTGGGCCGGAAAGTGGACGAGTTCATCCGCGATATTGGTGATTTGACAGCTCATGAAGACGTGACTCAACAGAAGTTGAACGCAAAGGGCGGCATTCAAGCAAAGGAAGCGGTTCAAGATAATTATTTGATCCTTCATCACGGCTCTCAATGGGGCGCAAGCTCGGAATATCGAATGGACGAAAAGGGAAATCGTCTGGGCCCAATAGGCTTGGCGAAGGGATATGTGGTCACCTCCGGCTTTGCATTGAGCTGTATTAGTTTCTCGACGGCCGTTCAGTCGCAGTCGAAGTTCCGCTACCTCGGAGAGGAAATGGTTGGATCACGAAGCGCGTATGTCTTGGGATTTGCTCAGAAACCCGGCGAAGCCACCTTCCTGGTCACGATGATGGGAACCGGAGGGGCAGTTGTAGATATGCTGACGCAGGGAATCTTGTGGGTGGATAAGAACGGTTTCCAGATCATCCGAATGCGCAGCGATCTGCTCGAACCGAACAGGCAAATTCAGCTCGATCAACTGACAACCGACGAGACGTTTGGCGAAGTTCAACTTCAGGACGTTGCAAATCCCGTGTGGCTGCCCAGGGATGTAAACGTGTACATGGAAATCAGCAAACGAAAATTCCGCAACGAGCACCACTATACGAACTATCGACGTTATCGAGTCTCCGTCAAAATAGGCGACACGCAAAAACCTTAAGCACCTGACGTCCGGTTCAAGGTCCGGTAGACAACCGCTATCGAAGGTCAGGAATGTCTCATAGTCCCCGTAGCCCGCAGCGGGTACCTGTTAAGTGCAGACCATCTGAGCTCGCCGCCGTAACCGGAGAACTGAAGTCTTCCCGAGTCGCTAGGAGTCCGGATATAGGTCCTTGAATTGTGAGGGGCTTGAACGAGGGCAGAGGACGAAGGCTCATTCGGAGACGAGTCTACTCCCCGTCCCACGAATCTATTTGAGCCGCATGCCACCTATCTCCTATAATGATACGTTTGCTTAGGACTCGGGGGATTCAGCGGATGGCTGGCAGCTCAGATAACACGCAAAAACTTTTCTCGCGCATCATTCTTGGTGTGGTCGTGCTGGCTTTGTCGGGCGGCATGCTGCTCTATCTTGTGCCAACTGGCCCGGGTGACACCACTGTGTCCACGGACGCAGTGGCCAAAGTCGGTGACCAGACGATCACGGTGGCCGAAATTCGCCAGCAGCTCAACCAGATCAAGCAGACCAATCAAGTCCCCCCAATGCTTGAACCCTATTACGCACAGCGAATTATGCAGCAGCTCTTACTTCAGAAAGAAATGGACTACGAGGCAGGCAGGCTCGGCATCAAGGTTTCCAACGACGAGATTGCCGACCGCATCAAGCTGATCTTGCCGGCCGCCTTCAACGGAGACTCGCCGATCGCACCGGATCAGTACTCCGCATTGGTTCAATCGCGCACCCAAATGACGGTGGCGCAATTCGAAGAGACCGTGCGGCAGGGAATGCTCCAGGAAAAATTTCAGAAGCTGGTGACCGACGGGATCAGTGCGGGCCCTGCTGAGTTGCAGGAAGAATTCGTCTACCGCAATCAAAAGGTGAAACTGGACTACGCATACATCAAGCCGGAAGATCTGCTGGCAAAGATCACTGTGGATGACGCCGAAGTCAAAGCCGCGTACGAAAAGAACAAAGCAAAGTACCAAGTCCCGGAAAAGCGCGTGGTGCGCTACGCCATCGTCGACGTAAATCAAATTCGCCAGGGCATGCAAGTCTCCGACGAGCAGTTGATGACTCAGTACAAGAACAACATCCAAGATTATCAAGTGCCGAACCGCGTGCACGTCGAGCACATCTTATTGATGACCGTTGGCAAGCCAGACGCGGAAGTTGAAGAGATCAAGAAGAAGGCTCAGGGTATTCTGGATCAGGCCAAAAAAGGCGCAAATTTCGAAGAGCTGGCCAAGAAATATTCCGAAGACGGCGGCACCCCCGGGAATCCCGGTTCAAGGGACAAGGGCGGAGACCTGGGATGGATCGTTCAGGGCCAGACGGTGCCCGAATTCGAGAAGGCGGCGTTTTCGCTCCCGAAGGGCAGCATCTCGGATCTGATCAAAACGCAGTACGGCTTCCACATCATCAAGATCATTGATAAGGAATCGGCCCGCACCAAGCCGTTCGATGAGGTGAAGGATTCCATCCGCACTCCGCTGCTCCTTTCGGAGGCCGATAAGCAAGCCGCCGGTATTGCCGATCAGCTCTCCCAGGCCATCCGGCAGTCGAATAAGGTTTCTATCGACGACCTTGCCAAGCAGTACCACCTCACCGTAGGGGAGACGCGCCCAGTCGCTGCAACCGAACCCTTAGTCGAATTGGGGAACTCCGGTCAGGTCAAGGTGAGCGATTCCATTTTTGGGCTGCGCCAGGGCGAGTTGAGCTTGCCGTTGCAGACCGATCGAGGCTACCTGGTCTTGTCCATCAAGCAGATTCTTCCCGCACACCAGGGATCGCTTGAAGAGGTGCGGGATAGCGTCGTCGCCCAGCTGAAGCAGGAAAAGGCATCTGCGGAAGCCCACACCAAGGCGGATGAGCTAGCCAAGAGAGCGAAGTCAGGCGAAAAGTTCGACGCTGCAGCCAAAGCGCTGGGCCTGGAAGCCAAGACTAGCGAGGATTTCGCTCGCGCTGGCACCATTCCCAATGTCGCCAGCGGGAAACAGCTCGGTGCCGCGTTCCAGATGAAGACGGGGGACGTCGGTCCGCCGCTCAACCTCGGCGCCAACTGGCTGGTTTACAAAGTCGTGGACAAACTAGAGCCCAACGCCGCAGATTTTGACAAACAAAAGAAGGAAATCACCGAAGCCGTTCTGCAAAATAAGCGTTCCATCGCGTTTGACGCCTTTCGAACCGCCCTGGAAGACCGCCTGAAAAAAGAAGGCAAGCTGAAACTAATGCCCGAAAAACTAAAGGGGTTCGGCAGTTTAGGATAGTCTAAGTAGCTGAAAATAAATAACTTATAAACTATTCGGTGCGAGCTTGTCTTTCTCTTCGCACCCCGGTAGCCTAGTGGTGTCTCCCAAGTAGCCGATTTCAAGCCTAGCTTCGTGCTTGTTCGGATCAACTGCAAGCTGGAAGCTAGCGGAAACCGGAACGGAATCTGCCATGGCCCCCCAGCGCCAAGCCCTCTGGACCTTATGAACATGAATACCAAGAAGACACCATCCCGCACGCCCACCGTTCGCAATGACTACCGCTGCAGCATGGAAAGAAATCAGTCTGGCAAGTACTGCGTTCGAATTCAGGTCTTCTACCCCCGCCACGCCTGGAATCTCGGAGTATTTTTCCTGGCGTCGTCGTTTGACCGCGCTATGAAGAAACTTGAGGAATCTCTGGACTTCTTGCAGCGGCATGAGGAGAAGCTGTGGTTTTGGGGTGTGGACCGCGCCGAAGACATGGGCTTTTCCGCGGAGTTCCTCCGCGAGGCGGGTATGAAGCTGGATCATCGCACCGAGTTCCCCCGGAGGGCTACGAATCTATCGCTGGCTCCGGAACGCGAAGTGCCGGCGTTCGTGCTTGGGCCGGTCCGGCGTGGCCTGGCCGAATCAGTGGATAGCACTCGCAGCGCAGTCGTCGGCGATTGATCGAACAGCCGCGCGGTATGAGACTTGTTTCCGATGGGAATCCATTGCAACTAAGACGCTGTTACTAAGTCCCAGAAATTAAGTGCCGAAGATTCAGTCCTTGAAATTCAGTCCCACTGTCCATTTGGCCCGCGAATCTGTCCCTCTTCCGTATTGACTTCATCTTCTTTCTTCGCCATCATGCCGGAATTCGGACGGGCCTTCGTTTCAGCGGGTAAACACTTCCGTGAGAAGCAAAACGATCAAACGCAAATCGAAAGAGCGGACTCTTGCGCTGCTCGTGGTTTCTGCGTTTCTCTTGACCGTTCTCGCTTGTTGTAGTTCGGCGCAGCAGGTGCAAGCTACGCAATCCGCTAGCACGGACAAGCCGCAGGCTCCTCCGGCGAACGGCGCGGGTGTGGTGTGGATCAATACGGACACCGGCGTGTATCACAAGCAGGGATCGCGCTGGTATGGAAAGACCAAGCATGGCAAGTACATGTTGGAAGCGGATGCCATTAAGGCTGGGTATAAACCAGCGAAGTGAGACCGCGTGGCAGAAGAATCGCAGGATCTTAAGCGAAAGCAACGGGTCGAGTTTGTTCGAACAATAAAGGAGAGAACGAAATGATGAAACGACTAAGCAGGATTATTTTGGTGGCTCTGCTTTTAATTTTAGGATTGAGTGGAGCGTATTCGCACGTACAGACTGCGGCTGCACAACCCAAGCCTGCCGCGGCGCAAGCTGCGCCCAAGGCCGGCGATTTGTTGGACATCAATACGGCGACGAAAGATCAGTTAAAGGCGCTGCCGGGTATCGGCGATGCGTATTCGCAGAAGATCATTGACGGACGGCCGTACAAAATGAAGACCGATCTGCTGAATAAGAAGATCGTACCGGCGGCGACCTACGACAAGATCAAGGCCCTGATCATTGCTAAACAGCCGAAATAGGCTGGGCCACACAACTTAAGTAAGCTGGGCTGGACAAGCACATACCCAAACAGCCCAATAACCGGGGCGCGCGGCCCCTCTTTGGCGCCGCTGGTTTTTCAAAGGCAATTGCAAAATGTGTTTGATTTACAAGAGCTCGGCGGCTTGTGCTGCCGGGCTCTTTTTCCTGGCGCGCTATTTTTCGCGGAGGATGACTTCGCCCTGGCCTACGAGTTGATCATTGAGCCAGACGCGATACTTGTAGGTGGCGCCCTTGAGGCCGAGTCGGGGCGGGCCGCTCAGCAGGCGCATGCCAGCGGGGGCTTGAAAAATATTGGAAGCGAAAGGGCATCGGTTGACGTCGAATTCGACGCGAAGATTGCCGGCGTCGGAGAGCCAGGAGATTTGATCACCGGGGTCAAGAACGACCACCTGTGGTACGAGTCCAACGAGTACGGGACGCTCTGCCATTTTTCCTCTGCGCCTCCGAGAATCGCGGGACAGGAGTGCGTGTGAAACTGCGAAAATATCCCGCAAACGGACGATAGCATATTTGCGGGAAGAGTTCTTCTCGCGGAATGAGGGTTGCAAGGTTGCGGCAGCACGAAAATTCAGTGTGCAATTTTGCACATACGTTTTCCCTGTCCTTTGGTACGACTTGACCGGCCTCGAACGCGTCCCTAGACTGAAGGTGGTGAGCCGTGCTGCCATCCTTTTGAACCCCGGCAGGGTTTCGCGCTAGAAAAAATTGCAAGCAGCGTCCGCCGGACGCAGAGGATGTCCCCGAATGGCCTCACGCGCTTTATCGATACCTTTGCCTAACGGATCCCGGATTTCAGTCCTTCTAGCTTTTCCATTCGTAATGATTCACATTTTGGCTCTCGGCATATTTTTCGTGCACTTTCGCTGGTCGTATCTTGCGGTGTGCCTGGGACTTGGCGCGGTGCGAATGTTTTTCGTTACTGCCGGCTATCACCGCTATTTCGCGCACCGCTCTTACAAGACGAGCCGGGTGTTTCAATTCGTCATCGCGTTTCTGGCGATGACTTCCGCGCAAAAGGGAGTGCTGTGGTGGGCCGGGACATCACCGGCACCATCACCGGCATTCGGACCAGGATCTGGACATGCATTCGCCGACGCTCTTCGGGTTTCTGTGGGCGCACGTCGGCTGGTTCATTACCGATAAATATGATGTTACGCCGCTGGAATACATCGGCGACTTTGCGAAATATCCCGAACTGCGCTGGCTGAACAAGTATCACCATGTGCCGCCGATGATTCTGGCGGGGATTATTCTTTTGATTGGCGGATGGCCACTGTTTGTTTGGGGATTCTGTCTGAGCACCGTGCTGATATGGCACGACACTTCCACCATCAATTCGCTCGCGCATTTGTTTGGGACGCGGCGCTACGAGACGACCGACACGAGCCGCAACAACTGGCTGCTGGCGCTGCTGACGCTTGGAGAAGGCTGGCACAACAACCATCATCACTTTATGGCTTCGGCGCGGCAGGGCTTTTACTGGTGGGAGATAGACATCACCTATTACACGCTGAAAATGCTTTCTTGGTGCGGGCTGGTGTGGGATTTGCGCAAGGTACCCGCGCATCTGCTTGCGGAACATAGACTCGCCGCGTAGCTTCCTCGGAATCCTCATCGATCGTTCCTTAAGCTTCCGGACTTGATTGGGTGGGCGGGTGTGCCCCCACCCCTGGGTGGTTTTCTTGTAACTTCAGAATCTAAAGGGTTTTAAGTCGTATGTTTTGAAACTGCACATTCTAAAGGGCTTCCGGGCGGTTTTTTGAAACTGCGGATTCCAAAGAGGTTAGCGCGAAAACGGCCGCGACACGAAGACCCAGTTGAGAACCTCACAGGTATATATGTAGGTTATTTGCTCTTCATAATATCAAAAATCATAAACATGTCAATGCCGGCATTTTCTGGCAGGGCGTGGGGTGCTTGACACAGGGAGTACCGTCCAGGTTGCTCGGCGTTTACGTACGTTCTAAATGGGAACATTTGTGCGCGAGGGCACGAATCGGGCGCAATGAGTTGCGCCCCCACAAAGAACGCGGGCAAGACGGGTGCACGGTGTTGCGCCAGTACAGAGGGTTAAGGATCGGTGGGCGCAGCACGCCGTGTCCATCCGTGATTGGGGTCGCTGGTATACTCGGGCGCATGAACAAACCATCTGGATTTGAGCTAAGGGATGCGGAATATCAGCGGCGGGTGAGGGACAGTTTTGAGCGACAGGGGTTGATGAGGCATTTTGGGGCCGAACTGGTTTCGCTGGAGCCGGGTGGGGCGGTGATTCGGGTGCCGTTTCGCGGCGAGTTGACGCAGCAGCATGGGTATTTTCATGCGGGTGTGACGGGCGCGATTGCGGACAGCGCTTGCGGGTATGCGGCTTATACGTTGATGGCGGCGGACGATTCGGTGCTGACGGTGGAGTACAAGATAAATTTGTTGGCGCCGGCGGATGGGGAGGAGTTGGAGGCGCGGGCGCGGGTGGTGCGGTCGGGGAAGACGTTGAAGATTTGCATGGCGGATGTGTTTGTGAAGAAGGGTGGGGCGGAGAGTCATTGCGCGACGGTGTTGGCGACGATTATGTGCATGGCGGGGAAGTCGGATCGGCCGAGATAGCGTGGGTGAAGGTAGGTGGGAGGGGCAAGCCCCTCCCCTACAAGTATTGGGTTACGATTCGCGGAGGATGCGGATTAGTTCGGCGGCCGCGTGGGGGAGGCGGGCGCCGCGGCGCGAAACTAAGTAGACGTGGCGCGGCATGTTCATTTGGCGGACTTTTACTTCTTTCATCCAGCCGCGCTCGATCTCCCATTGCACGCACATGCGCGGCACGATGGCCACACCCATCCCCATTTGCACGAAGCGCTTGATGCTTTCGATGGTGGGCATTTCGATGGGCATTTTCAGTTCGGTGCGGTTGCGCGCGAAGAGTTCGATGACGCGGCGGCGATAGGGGGATTCCACACTGTGAGCGATGAAGTCTTCATTGCCGAGGTCGGCGACGTCGACTTCGCGTTTTTTCGCGAGGACGTGTTTGGGGTGCACGACGAGAGTGAGCTCGTCTTTTAGAATTTCGGTGGCTTGGAGTTGCGGCTCTTGCGGGACGTAGGAAACGGCGCCGACGTCCAGGCGGTAATTCAGGACTTCGTGCGGAATATCGCGGGAGAACATGCGATGAACGCGGACGAAGACTCCAGGATGGAGTTGGCGAAAGGTGGCGAGGGCGGGCAGCAGCGCGTGGATGGAGCTTTCGTTTACGCCAAGAGATAGCTCGCCGCGGCTGAGGCCTTCGAGCTCGCTAAGTCCTTTTTTTACTTCGTCGCGGAGGTTGATCAGGCGTTCCGCGTAATCTTGGAGGAGAGTTCCCGCCTCGGTCATGCGCACTGGGCGGGCGCCGCGCACGAAGAGCGGCTGGCCGAGGTCTTCCTCAAGCTTGCGAATGGTGAGGCTTACAGCCGGTTGCGTGCGGTAGAGGCGTTCGGCGGCGCGGGAGAAGCTGCCTTCCTTGGCAACCATCAGAAATACCTGGAGTTCGCCTAAATCCATTGAACGAGACCTTTGCTTAGACAGAGTTTAGGGACTAAGAGCACGGACAAAGAGCACAGGAAAGAACTAGAGAAAAGCAAAAATACACACACTTTCAGGAGTGCCTGTGCTACGTACGGTAGTATAAGCCTAGATTATCAAAAGCAGAATAAAGATAAATTTGACCGTGAGGCGGTGTTCTGTCCTACTACTACCTTGGGGGCCCCCTCTATGGACTCGGTAAAAATCTTTGACACGACTTTGCGCGACGGTGAGCAATCGCCGGGCTTCTCGATGAATACCGAGGAGAAGATCCGCATGGCGCGGCAGCTTGCGGCGCTGGGAGTCGATGTTATTGAAGCGGGCTTTCCCATTTCTTCGCGCGGTGATCTGGAAGCGGTGCAGCAAGTGGCGCGCGAAGTGCGCACCGTCCCCATCGCTGCGTTGGCGCGAGCCAAGAAGCAGGATGTTCAAGCTGCCATCGAAGCTCTCGAACCAGCGGCCGCTCCCCGCCTCCACATTTTTCTTGCGACGTCTGACCTGCATCTGCGCGTGAAGCTGAATATGACGCGCGAGCAGGCGCTCGAAGCGATTAGCTCGATGATTCGTTTGGGGCGCAACAGTGTTGGAGAAGTGGAGTTCTCGGCGGAAGACGCCGGGCGGACCGATATCGGATTTCTTTGCCAGGTTTGCCAGGTGGCTGTCGATGCGGGCGCGACCGTTTTGAATTTGCCGGACACCGTTGGTTATGCGGTGCCGGATGAGTATGGCGCGATGTTTGAGCAGGTGCGCGCGCATCTCGACGATCCGCAGGGCATTACTTTGAGCGCGCACTGCCACGATGATTTGGGGCTCGCAGTCGCGAACTCGCTCGCGGCTGTTCGCGCCGGCGTGCGGCAGATTGAGTGCACCGTCAACGGAATCGGCGAACGAGCGGGGAACGCCGCACTCGAAGAGATTGCTGTGGCGCTGGCCGTGCGCAAGGAAAGCTTTGGAGTGACGACGAACATCAAGTTGGACGAGTTGTTCCGCTCCAGCCGGATGCTTACGGAAATTACCGGGGCGGTGGTGGCGCCGAACAAGGCGGTTGTGGGTGCGAACGCGTTTGCGCATGAGGCTGGGATCCACCAGGACGGAATCATCAAGAACCCCCTAACGTACGAGATTATGTCGCCGGAGTCGGTGGGCGTGCCTTCGCGGTCGTTTGTGCTGGGAAAACATTCGGGGCGGAACGCGTTGAAGGTGAGTTTGCGCACTCTTGGCTATGAGCCTAGCGAAGAGGAATTGGCGGAGTGCTACAAGCGCGTGACGACACTGGCCGATCAAGCGAAGCAGGTGCGACCGCGTGATTTGGTGGCGATTGCGCATGAAGTGATGCGGCGGAGGCCTGCGGCTGTGGCGGCGGAAGCGGATTGATGAAGAAGTGAGTAGTGGGTGGTGAGTAGTGAGTAGAGGGCGGGACTCGGGTGGTGCTGCTGGGATGTCTTATGGAGCCTCTACAAGTATGGGAAGCTGTTCCCGATTGTTGGAAAAGCGGCAGCAGAGCTGCCGCACTCCATGGGCTTAGTGGGTAGGCGGGGATCTTTATGAAAGTGAAGAAGACTATTGTTCTTTTGCCGGGGGACGGCATTGGGCCGGAAGTTACGCGGGCCGCGGCTACTGTGCTGCGCGAGTGCGCGCAGGAATTTCATCATGAGTTTGATTTGCATGAGTTTCTGATCGGCGGGGCTGCGATTGATGCCGCTGGTACGCCGCTTCCTAATGAAACGCTGGATGCTTGCCGGAAAGCGGATGCGGTTTTTCTCGGCGCGGTTGGCGGATCAAAGTGGGATTCGCTTCCAGTGGGCAAGCGGCCTGAGAGCGGGTTGCTTGGTTTGCGCAAGGGCATGGGGCTTTATGTGAATGTGCGCCCTGTGAAGGTTTTGGAGCCTCTGCGCGGAATTTCTCCCTTGAAGCCGGAGCGTTTGGGCGATTTGGATATCGAAATTGTGCGCGAGCTGGCGGGTGGAATGTACTTTGGTGAGCGGGGCAACGTAACCGAAAATGGGGCCGAGCGGGCCTGGGACACGGAGTCTTATTCCACGCCGGAGATCGAGCGCATTGCGACGTTTGCGTATGGGCGGGCGGAGAATCGGTCGCGGCGGTTGTGTTCGGTCGATAAGGCAAACGTTTTAGCGAGTTCGCAGCTGTGGCGTCGGACGGTTGTGGCGATGAGCGGCGTCTATTCCTCGGTGAAGCTAGAGCACATGTACGTGGATAACGCGGCGATGCAGCTCACGCTGAAACCTTCGCAGTTTGACGTGATGCTGACGAGCAACATGTTCGGCGACATTTTGAGCGACGCGGCTGCGGCGCTGGTGGGTTCCATCGGCCTGATTCCTTCGGCGAGCTTTGGGACGGGTGCGCCGCTCTTCGAGCCGATTCACGGTTCCGCGCCGTCGCTGGTGGGCACGGATTCTGCCAACCCCGTCGGGTCGATACTCAGCGCGACGCTGATGCTGCGCGATGCGTTTGGGCTTTCGCTCGAAGCGGATTGGGTCGAGCAGTCGCTGCACCGCGTTCTCGCAGGCGGCTACCGCACGCCAGATATTGCCCAGCCCGGTGCTAGCACCATCGGTGGATCGGTCTTCACCGAGATGCTGCGTGAAGAGATGCAGCGGACGCTGGAACACGCCGAGCGCTACGGCTGGGGTGTTTAGCGCCAGCCGTTTGCGAATGACTAGTCCTGGGGTTCCACCCCACAATTTAGCCTGATAGCCCTGAAACGTTCTAACAAGTACAATGCGTGCGATTCTTGCCGACGCCCCCAATGACTAACATTCCAGAATTCGATTCCTTGAATTCGGTGAAGTATCTATTTCTCCGACAACTTTCGGAACCACGAGACAACTCACTTCGTGTGATTGTGGAAGAAGCGATAGTGAATCGGCTAGCGCCTGCACGCATTCCGGGTGACTATCCAGAACTCGACGAGATCCTCAGTCGTTCGTCGCCCATTGAGTCTGTTGAAGGATGCAAAACCTTCGAGCTAACCTGGAGCCGTTACGCGGCGTACCTTGTGACCGAGGAACTCGTCGGGTCGGGTGGTAGGGATGACGATGAGACTTACACGGGCAAGTTGCTTCGGGTGTACACCAAGTCGCATTTCCTGAATCACCTTGCGCGGGATACGGGAGGACACTTGGAACCCGTCCAGCATTACAAGTTGATTTGCTTGAACCATCTGATCGACATAGGTTCCTACGCGCCCCCGGACATTCGAGTGATTGGATCGTCGTCAGCGCCACCATTGAGAATTCAGTAGCTCGGGTGAATTGCTGGCCAAGGCAGGACCCTCATTGATGGCGCAGAGCGATTACGGCTGATCCGGCTTTTGAAAACTGACCCACTTCGTGTGTGCTTGGCTTGCGGTAAGCCGCTGAGGATGCTACTTTTACACTTTCTTGGGCAGCCGACGCCCCCCAGGTCGGGGTTCACGCATGGGTGTGGAGGCGGGCGGCCGTTTGGCATTCGATCCTGAATAAAATGGCTTAGGGTGCGAATCATTATTCGGTTTTTTTCATCCTAGATATGTTTCACCTTGCAACAGCGGCCTGACAATGGCCGGTTATCTCTAATGGCGGACCCAGCTACCAACTCGAAACGCGTGACTGGCGATACGGCGGCGCGCCCGGCGACTTACTGGCGCGTCGAAGGCTCTTTGCTAGAGCTGGGAGCTATGCGTCCGGTGTGGTTTTTTACGTGGAATGCGCAGAGCTTTGCGGAGCGCTGGAGGCGTCGAGCGGGAATCGCGTGGATAACGATTACCCGGCCCATCGATTATGCGATAAACCGAACCCTTGCCACGCGACTGCTGCACACTTTGCTGCGAGGCGTGAGCCGCGACCGGTTGGACCTTCTCGGCGAGGAATATTTTCACTACGTGCTGAAGCCGCAGCTTCGGCGCGAAGCTGTCGAGAAATTGCTCGACGCGGTGCGGAACGGCGAGCGAATCGTGCTTGTCGGCCAGCTGCTGGATCATATTCTGCGGCCGCTGGCGCAGCATCTCGGCGTCGAATCGTTTATCTCCAACCGCATGGAGTTTCGCGATGGGCACGCTACGGGGCGTCTGCTCGACCCGGTCGTGCGGCCGCGTGGACCATTTGCGTGGCTGACTAGCGGGGCTACGGATGGCCGCATCTCGCGAGAAGAAACTGTCTGCGACAGCTTGGTTGGACGAAGAAGCCGGCGCAATTGGAGACTGGCGTGCAAACGGCGGTACGTCCTGCCGCTGACCGCTAGCAAATCCGTGACGCTTTTTGACGGAGCGCCGCGCACGGGTCCTCTGGCGGTTCGTGAGACGCTTGCGAATCGCCACATCCTGTTGATCGGCGTGACTGGGTTCATTGGCAAAGTGTGGCTTGTCGATCTTCTTGAAAATATTCCGAACATTGGGAAGATTACGCTGCTGATTCGCAGAAACAGGACGACCTCTGCGCAGAAACGCTTTCAAAAAATTATCGAGGAATCGCCGGCGTTCGACACGCTGCAGGAAAAGTACGGACGCAAGCTGGGCACGTTGTTAGAAGACAAGGTTGAAGTCGTCGAAGGCGATGTAGGCGAGCCTGGATTGGGACTCGATCAGGCCACGCAAGCGCGGCTCGCAAAATCGCTCGACTTGGTGGTGAACAGCGCGGGCTTGACGGATTTCAATCCGGACTTGCGCGATGCTCTCGCTTCCAACGTCGACTCCACGATGCACTTGCTGAACTTTTTGCGAAAGTGCGACCACGCGGGGTTGATGCACCTCTCGACGTGCTACGTGGTGGGTATGCGCGACGGCCGCGTGACGGAAGAGTTGCAGGCCAACTACAATCCGGCGCGTGATCCGGCCTTCAACGCCGAAAAAGAGATTGCTTCGTTGCGCGAAACTGTCCGGCATGTCGAAGAGCGGTCAGAGAGCCCGGAACTTACGAAAGCTCTGAAGCGGCAGGCGCTCGGACGGGGCGGCGATCCAACCGTTGTGCCTGCCAAGGAACTGGATGGCGTCTTGAAACGCAACCGCCTGCGCTGGGCGCGCAACCGCCTGGTGCGCATTGGCCTGCGCCGCGCGCAGCACTTGGGTTGGCCAAATACGTATACATTTACGAAGAGCCTTGGCGAGTCGATCCTTGCGCGCAGCAGTGGAGAGTTGCCCATTGCTATCGTGCGGCCATCGATTGTGGAAAGCTCGGAGCGCTCGCCGTTTACCGGTTGGAACGAAGGGATCAACACTTCCGGGCCGCTATCGTATTTGCTAGGTACAAATTTCAGACAATTGCCTTCGAACCAGCGCAAGTGTCTCGACGTGATTCCCGTGGACATGGTATGCCGCGGAATGACGCTGATTGCGGCGGCGGTGATTGCGCGGAAACATGCACGCATGTATCAGCTGGCCACTTCGGCGATCAATCCCGTGAACATGGGCCGCAGCATCGAGCTCACCGGCTTGGCGCACAGAAAACATTACCGGACGCAGCAGGGGATCGAGCACTGGCTCAAAGTGAAACTCGAAACGATTCCTGTTTCGAAGCAGCGCTACGAGCGGCTGTCCATCCCGATGCAGAAGGCGGTCATCTCCGGAATCAATCGCGTGGCGGCTTCGCTGCACATGAAGAAGGCTCCGCTCGCCAGGCAGGAGCGGGACCTGATTCGCGCAGAAAAGCTCATCGACCTGTACGAGCCTTTTATTCTTCACAATGAGCACGTGTTCGAATGCGAGAACGCGCGTCTGCTTTCCGCCGCGCTTTCCCAAGAAGAAAAAGCCATTTTTGATTTTGCTCCCGAATCGATCGACTGGTGGGACTACTGGATTAACGTGCACATTCCGGCGCTCCGCCGGTGGTGTTATCCCCTGATGGAGGGCCGTCCGCTAGAATCGCGCGCGCCACGCGAGCTGGATTGGTCTCCTGAACATGCCCGGGCGGCGGTTGTTTCTAACTCTGCGCCGCCTTCAGCGCCGGACCCACTATGGCGATCTTCGTAACCGGCACCACCGGATACTTGGGCAGCTATGTCGCCGCGGGATTGTTCACCGGACACCGCGACGCGCTGAATCTTCTGGTTCGCGCTAAAAGCGACAAAGAAGCGCGCGAGCGGTTGTGGACTTCGCTGCAACTTCACTTCGGGTTCCGGGAGTTTTGCGAATACCTTGGCTCGCGTGTGAGAATTTTTCGCGGGGACTTGACCAGCGAACGATTCGGCCTCAGCGACGACGAATATCATGCGCTGGTCGATACCACCGATTCGATCATTCATTGCGCCGCTTCGCTGAACCGTAAATCGGAACGGCAGTGTCTCAACGTCAATTTGCGCGGCGGCCTCGAAGTGATTCAGTTGGCTCGGCGCGCCCAGAATCGCAATGGTCTGCGGCGCTATTCGCATGTGTCCACGGTGGCTGTCGCGGGGAAGCGCCGGAATGAAGTCGTGACGGAAGACGAGTCGATTGATTGGGCGCGCTCTGACTACGATCCTTACGCTCGCACAAAAAAATTTGGGGAGCATATGCTGCACCAGCTTCTCGCCGATGTGCCGCATACGGTTTTCCGGCCTGCGATCGTGTTAGGCGACAGCCAGCGGCCAGAGACTTCGCAATTCGACATGGTGCAAGCTTTCGATGTTCTAGTGAGGATGCCTGTTCTTCCCCTCCGTCCTCAGGATAAAATCGACATCGTGCCGGCAGATTATGTGAGCAAAGCGATCGTCAAGATTCATCAAAAGAGCGAACATGTTCATGGTATTTATCACTTGTCGTCCGGCACGGGATCGCAGACTTACAAGGAACTGACGGACGCGCTCGCGGAAGCAGGCGGGTGGCGGCGTCCTGCGTACTGGCCATGGATGGGCGGTACATTTTCCGGTGCGGTGAATCGGCTTTCGAATGGAAAAAGCGCGGTAGCACATGGAGCATCGCTTTTGAAGGTGTTCTGGCCTTATCTGGACTGGAACACCGTCTTCGATAATTCGCGTGTTGTGGCCGAGCTTGGGGAGACTCCTGCAAAGTTTTCGAGCTACGCATTTCCGCTGCTGAAATTCTGCCGCGCGAACAAGTTTCGCTATCCGGCAAAGCCATGGCCCGAGATAAACACTGATATGCCAGAAAAATCCGCAGTTGCCGGGAGCGCTCGCGCATGACGGACTTTCTCCTTGTTGCCTGGGTGAGCGCGCTGATTGAGATCAGGCGACTGGGCTGGACATTCGGCCTTGGCCAGCGCTGGACGCCGGGCGAAAAACTGCGGCTGCTCTTCGCCGGCTACAACGGCACGCGAAACACCGGCTCCGACGTGCGCGTGCAGGAAATGCTGCGGCAAGTGCGGCATGTGCTTGGCGCGGACAAAGTCGATTTTAGCGTGATGACGCAGAGTTTCGATCGCACCCGCGGCTACTTCGAGGGCTCGCAGCAGGTTTATCTTCCCGATGTGTTCCCGCCATTCTTGTTCCGCGAAGTCCGGAAAAATCATGGCGTCATCGCGTGCGAAGGCTCGATGTTCAAAAGCAAGTTCGCCAATGCGCTTACCACGATGATGATCGGCTCGCTAGGCCTCGCTTCAGCTGAGAACAAGCTTTCGCTTGGCTACGGCGGCGAAGCGGGCCACATGGACGGCCTCGTCGAGTGGATGTGCGAGCGTTACGTGCACGATTCTCTCGTTATTACCCGCAATGAGGAATCGCAGAAGCTTCTGAGTTCGCTGCGCATACCGACGGAACTCGGCACCGATACCGCATGGACATTCGAGCCGCATCCGCCGGCGTATAGCCGCAAGGCACTGCGCGACGCAGGTTGGGACGAGAAGACTCCCGTGCTTGCGGTTTGCCCGATTCATCCCTTCGTCTGGCCGGTGAAAGCCTCCATCGGTAAATATCTCGCGCGCGTTACGACTGGCGCGTACAAGGACAGCCAGTACCGCACGGTTTATTTTTTTCAATCAGGCTCGGAAGTCGAGAAAAAATACCGGCACTATATCGACAGTTTCATTAAAGCGCTCACTTCGTTTCGCCAACGCCATAATGTTTTCCCCATTCTTGTGGCCATGGAGCGGCTGGACGCGGTCGCTTGCCGCGATATTGAAAAGGCGCTCCAAGGCATCCCCGTGTTCACTTCCGACGACTACGACATGTTCCAACTCGTCTCGATTCTTCGCGCGGCGACCTACATGGTTTCTTCGCGGTATCACGGAATCGTAACTTGCATGCCGAGCTTGGTGGCATCGGCAGGCGTCACGATGGATGAGCGCATTCGGAATCTCATGCGCGAGCGGGGACATCAGCATCTTTTCTTGACCGTCGATGATCCTGAACTTGAGCCCAAGCTAATAAAGATGATGGACACGCTGGTGGCCGAGGCGGAGTCGGTGCGCGACGGAATCGGCAAGACCGTCGTGCGCAACCTCAAAGTCATGGCGCGCATGGGCACTTTTCTCGAAGACGCCATGCGCCGCACGTATCCTGAATTTCCGCTGCGCTCGGGTGTTCTCTCGTGGGAAGACTACCTCCCGCCTTTGAGCGACACGCTGGTGCAACTCGCCGAGCGCTACGACTCTGCAGCCGCTCTACCGCAACATTCCGTTGCTGGGACTGCCTCCCGGTGATGCCCGGCCCAGCCGTCATGCCGAATTTTCTCGACGACATTTTCGCGCAATTGAAAAAAGCCGATAGCCGCGTCGTGCTGCGCGAAATTCATGGGGAAAAGTTCGTCAGCGTTTCGGGAAGGGAACTGCTCGAGCAGGTGCAGCGCGTTCGCGCGCATCTGCGACGCACGGGGCTTCAGCCTGGCGAGCGTTGTGCTCTTCTCGCGCCGAACTCGGCACGTTGGGTAGCGTTCAATCTCGCGTTGCTAGCGGAAGGCGTTATCGTCGTGCCGCTTTACGCGCGGCAGGCACCCGCCGAACTGGCTGCGATGATGAAAGATTGCTTGCCGCGATTTTTGTTCACAAGCGATTTGGCGCTGGGCGAGGCCGTGGCAAAAGTATTGCCGCCGCAGTGGTCGAACTCGCGGAGGCTTGTTCTCTTTGATGATGTTCTGCAAGAAGCCGCGCCGGATGCCGTGCCGCCCGAAGAGCCGAATAGCCGTATGGATGCCGATCTCGTCGCTATCATCTACACCTCGGGCACGTCCGGCGAGCCCAAGGGTGTTTGCCTGAACGTCGGCAACGTGACGCACATGCTTGCCTGCACGCGCGAACGGCTTGATTTGCTGATGGGAGGAGCGCAGGAACCCGACAGGGTCTTCCACTATGGTCCGTTCAGCTTTGCGGCCTCGTGGATCACTCTGCTCACGTGCCTTTCGCGGGAAAGCGTTCTGACGTTGTCCACGGATTTGACCAAGCTCGCCGAAGAGATCCGGTTAGCCTCGCCACACTATTTCTTGAATGTGCCGACTCTGCTCGAACGGGTTCGCCGCAGCGTCGAGGAAGCTCTGTCGAAGCGAGCCGCGCCGATCCGGTCGCTTTACGCCAAGGCGCGTGAGGCATGGGTACGGAGACACGTGGGGCGCGGACGTGCTACAGATGCCTTTTGGCTGAGCCTCGGCCGCAGATTTATTTTCAGCAAAATCAAGGAACGGTTCGGCTCGAATATTCGCGCACTGATCTGCGGATCGGCGCCTCTTGCCCCCGAAACGCAGCAATTTTTTCTCATGCTGGGCATTCCGGTCCTGCAGGCTTACGGCCTTACTGAAACTACCGCGATTTGTACGCTGGATGATCCCCGCGTCCCCGTTGAACCGGGCTACGTCGGAACAGCGGTGAACGGAATCGAGATGAAAGTCGGCGAAAACGAAGAGATCGTCGTGCGCGGCCCGAATATTTTTCCGGGTTATTGGAACCGTCCTGAAGAAACGGCGCGCGTGCTGGAGGACGGTTGGTTCCATACCGGGGATCAGGGCGAAGTAAATGTTCGTGGCAATTGGCGGATCATCGGGCGGCTCAAAAACCTGATCGTGCTTAATTCGGGGCACAAAATAACTCCCGAGCCAATCGAAGAGAGGCTGGCCATCTTGCTCCCCAATGCACAGCAGATCGTTGTAGTCGGCAATGGACGCGGTTTTCTGTGCGCGCTCGTGACCGGCGCGGTCGAGCCCGCCGCAGTGCAGTCGGCGCTGGATGCTATCAATCCCGAGCTTCCGCACTACCGCCAAATTCGCAATTTCACCGTACTCGCCGAGGGCCTCACGCCTGAGAGCGGACTCTTGACCGTGATGGGCAAGTTACGCCGCGATGCCATCAACGCGCGTTTCGCCACGGAAATCAGCGCGATGTACGCTGAGGCACTGGAGAGCAAAGCGGCGGCCGGGAGCAAGGCGTGAAGTCGTTTACAGGCCAGTCTCTCCGCTGGATATGGCGAGATGGAGTGATTGAGTTGACGCTCGATCGCCCGCCTGCGAACGAGATTGGTCTTGCAATGCTCGAGGAATTGGAAAAATTCGTCGCCGCGATGGATACGCTTGCTCCAGAAACCTCAGCCTGCATCATCCACAGCGAGCGCAAGCATGGTTTTTCGGCTGGCGCGGACCTTCGCGAGCTTTACCACAGCGCCGCGCAACTTTCCGAAGAAGACCGCGTTTCCGGCGTACGCAATTTTCTTGCGCGGATTCACAGGGCTTTCAACGCCATCGATGCCGCGCCGTTCGTGACGATCGCCGCTGTCCACGGCGTGTGTTTTGGAGGCGGCTTCGAGCTTGCTCTGACCTGCGACATTATCGTGGCCGACAAAATGGCGCGCTTTGCATTTCCCGAACTGCGACTCGGCTTGATTCCTGGATTTGGCGGCATCCCGCGCTTGAAACGCGACTTGGGCAACGCGTTCATACGTGATTTGCTTTTGACCGGCCGCAGTGTGAACGCTACACGCGCGCAAGCAGTGGGGCTAGTCGCACAGCTTGCCGCTGAAGGTGAGTCGCTTCGCATTGCGCGCGCGACCGCGTCCCAGATCGTTAAGTTTGATGGCGTCACACGCGCGGCCGCGAAAAAGTTTATCAAACCCATTCCTTGGGAAGAATTACGCCAGGAAATCGATCTGTTCTGCGACCTGTTTGCGCGCCCCGCCGTGATGGCTGCGCTCAAGAAATTCGTTGAATCCACCGACGCGATGCCGTATCTGCCGTAGAGAGCTCTCTGGAATTTAGCGGATTCCGCAGGGCCGCGTCATTTTCCTTCTTCGTGCCGAAAATGGTAAATTTAGGCTTCCATGCGAACTCTTGAGCAAACCACCCAGGAAGTCCTCGATCTGGCGTCGAAGCACTTCAATGTGCCCGCGGGCTCGCTCGCGCCTGAAGACGATTTCTTCAAGAAGTTGGGAATCGACAGCCTGCAAACGCTCGAAATGCTGAGCCGCCTCGAAAACCATTTCGGCATTGAACTGCCCGATTATGAAGTGCAAGGCGTAAGCGACTTCCGCACGCTCGCTGCGCGGATTCAATCCCGCCTGTAATGCTGGACCTTTCCAAATATCAATCCATCGGCGCGGCGCTGAAGGATGCGCTGGAAGAATATTCAGGCGAAGTGTGTCTGATTGAAGCCGACCGCGAAAAAGAAAAAGAACGGTTGACCTATCGCGATTTCAAAGAGCGCGCACACCCGCTCGCGAAGGCGCTTCAAGACGCAGGCTTCGCCGCGGGCGATCGAGCAAGCATCATCATGACGAATCAGTCCAAGTGGCTGATTTCCGCTTATGCGATTTTTTACGCTGGCGGCGTTTTGGTTCCGATCGATTACAAGCTCACGCCGGATGAACAATGGCAACTTCTCAGGCACTCCGGAGCAAGAGTGTTGATCACCGAATATCCAATCTGGCGCCAACTTAGTGCGGCAGAGGGCCGCTCTGCTGCAGTCAACGTGAGTACCGTTTTGGTGACCGAAACACCCACGAAGGCCGATCTAGCAGGGGCTCAACGTTGGGAAGAGTTTCGTGGCAGCAGCGAACCGGCTTTCGTTCCGCGCACGCGCAAAGACGTGGCGTGTATCGTCTATTCTTCCGGCACAGGCGGCCGTCCCAAAGGCTGCATGATGACGCACGAAAATTATCTCGAGCAGTGCGTCGCGCTCACTTCCCTTTATCCTTTTTCGCCGGGAGTGCGCTACCTCAGCATCCTGCCGACGAATCACGCCATAGACTTCATGGTTGGTTTCTTCGGACCTTTCATTTGCGGCGCGGCCGTAGTCCATTTGCGTACCCTGCGGCCAGAATTTGTGCGCGAGGCGTTTTCGAAATACAAGATCACGTATGTAAGTCTCGTTCCGCTCGTACTGAAAAATCTGCAGAAAGGCTTGCAGGCGCGGTTCGACGAGCTTCCACCTGGCAAGCGTAAGGTTTTCAATGCACTCGTCGCCGTCAACAGAGCCCTTACGAAGAGCCGGCCTCGGCTCGGCCTCAGCCGCCGCTTGTTGAAACAAGTTCACGATCCCTTCGGCGGCGAGCTCCGCACGATTATTGTCGGCGGCGCGTTCACGGAACCGCAGACGCTTCAATTCTTTTACGACCTCGGCATCCCGGTCGCGAATGGCTATGGGCTGACGGAAGCTGGCACCGCGATCACGGTCAACGACCTCAAACCCTTTCGAGCGGACACCGTCGGTAAACCACTTCCTGGAATGGAAGTTCGCATCGTCAACGCGGGCGGCGACGGTATCGGAGAAGTGTCCGTTCGCAGCAAGACAATCATGTCCGGCTACCTCAACGAGCCGGAGCTAACCGCGGAAGCTATCGTGGACGGGTGGCTCATGACTGGCGATCTCGGGCGCATCGATCCCACCGGCCACCTGCAACTCTTCGGGCGAAAGAAGAACATGATCGTTACCGAGGAAGGGAAAAATATTTATCCCGAGGACATCGAAGCGGTCTTCGACAGTCTTCCGGTCAAAGAATTCTGCGTCTTCGCCGCCAACTATATCTGGCCGCGGCGTTCGATGGTCGGCGAACAGCTACTGCTTGCGCTGCATCTCGAGCCCGGCCAAACTTACTCCGACGAGCTGCACCGCGACATTTCTGCGCGCAATAACAAGCTGCTGAATTACAAGCGCATTCACGGCGTGGTTTTGTTCGATCAGGATTTTCCGCGCACCGCTTCGCTGAAGATAAAGAGAAACTTGCTTGCCGAGGAGCTTGCGAAGCTCGACCGTGCCACCGCGTTTCTGCCGTTGTAGTGCGGGCGAGGCGCGATCGGCAACGAACACTACCTCTGAGGGAATGAAACGGCTTTGAAGCATCCATTCTTTGCAATCGTCAACCCAGCCGCTGGTGGCGGCCGCTCGGCCAAGCTGGCCGGGCCTGCTCTCGCTGGTCTTCGCGAAAAGGGTTTGAAGATTGATGTCGTTGCCTCCACCGGACCCGGCCATGCCATCGAACTTGCCCGGGAAGCCTATGAACAGGGATACCGGCGCTTCATCGCCGTCGGCGGCGACGGCACCGCGCATGAAATCCTGAACGGAGTTTATGAACGCGCACACGGCAAGGAACGCATTGCTCTTGGATTCTTGCCGCTCGGAACGGGCAATTCGTTTCTTCGTGATTTCTCTAAGGACGGCGCTGGCGCTTCTCTCGAAGCTCTAATTGCAGCCCGAAAGCGCCCGGTCGATCTGATTCGGCTGACGCATACAAAAGGTGAAGTCTACTCGTTCAACCTTCTTAGCTTGGGATTCACTGCGGACGTGGGTTCTCTGACGAATCGCTATTTCAAACCCTTCGGCTATCTTGGCTATCTCTTAGGAGTCTTCGTTCGCGTGGTCCAATTGCGGCGGCGCGCATTTCGCTTGCGTTGCGACGACGACAAGGAATGGAACGAGAACCGCTGCCTTTTTCTTTCGTTCAGCAACAGCAAGTTCACCGGTGGCACGATGCTCATCGCCCCGCAGGCTGACCCCACCGATGGCCTGATCGAATTTGTCCGCTGGGGGCCAATCGGCCGCATCGGTTTGCTGCGCATGCTGCCAAAGCTTTACGACGGCACACACATCGAGCATCCACTGGCTTCGCGCCGCGCCGTCCGCCACATTGAATTTGGCGTTCAAGTCCCGGTGGATGTGCTGATCGATGGCGAAATTGCCGCGCTGGAATGCTTGTCTCTCGACATTATCCCCGCTGCCGTGGACATCTATATATGAAGCGAGGATTCCTGGCGCTGCGCAGCGCATTTCTATGGGTTTTGAGTGGCGTGCATTTTTTTCTGGTCGCGCCGATTCTCGTTTTACTCGGGGTTTTCCTGGACCCGCACAAGCACGACTGGCTTCAGCGTAGCTTTTGCCGCCGCATCGTATTTTTCTCCGGTGCGCGGGTAGAGGTCGTGCGTTCGCCCGGATTCGATCCGCGGCGCACCTGCTTTTTCATGGTGAATCACGTCAATCTGTTTGATCCTTTCTTGCTTTATTGCGCCATCCCCCAATACGTTCGCGGGTGGGAATTGGAATCGCACTTCAAAATTCCAGCGTATGGCTGGTTGATGAAACGCTTCGGCAACGTTCCGGTCCCCGACGTCCGCCGTCCTTCCGATCTCAAACGCATGTGGCGCCTAACGCAGGACGCCATCGACAGCGGAACAAGCCTCATCATTTTTCCCGAAGCAAAGCGCACACGAGACGGCCACGTGGATGTGTTTGAAGAGGGCGGCTTCCGCGTCGCGCAGCAGCTCGGCATTCCCATTGTTCCCGTCAGCCTGGTTGGATCCATCAGGCATCATCGCACTGGCCACTGGATGCTTTGGTCCGCCACCATCACCGTGCATCTTCACGACGTGATCGAGACAAAGGGAATGACCAAGAAAGATGTTCCGGCGCTCTGCAACCGCGTTCACGAAATCATCTCAGCGCCCGTGGAAGCGAGCCTGGAAAAGTAAAGCAATTCGAGGGTTCGACGGCGGCAATCGTTTTACCCCAATCGCCGAATACGAAATCAATTGCGGAATTTTACGAAGGAAGCTTGATGCCCGGAATGGTGCGGCCCGCTCTCGTTTCCTGCCACGTAAACACAATGCGGTCAATCACGGTGATCGTGGAGACCACGGCTATTACCCACAGCACGGCTCCCATTCGCGTCGTAATGCCGCCAATGATCAGCAAAACGAGCCGCTCCGGTCGCTCCATAAAGCCGACCTTGCAGAGAGGGATGAGCGATTCGGCGCGTGCTCTGGCGTAGCTAACCATCACGGAACCCGCAGTCGCCACCGCAGCCAGCACGACGTAGGGCGTGCGTCCGCTCACGGAGTAATAGACAAGCAGGCCCATGTACAGCGCCATGTCCGCATAGCGGTCAAGTGTGGAGTCGTAAAAAGCGCCAAACGCCGTCACGCGGTTCTGGCGACGCGCCACTTGTCCATCCAAGATGTCCAGAAAGCCCGCGAAGAAAATAATCAGCGCGGCGATGCGGAAATTTCCCAGCGCGAAATTAACTGCCGCCACGAAATTCACTACCAAGCCGAGAAATGTCAGGAAATTGGGATTAACGCCGGTAGCCGCCAGGACTCCAACGATCTTGTCCAGTAGCCACTTGCATGCCTTTCCTATCCCGCCTGTAAAGGTAGCCATTCTTTCGCTACGACCTATCGAGAATTTGATTTTTTCCGCGTGCCAGCAAAATCGTACACTAGGGCCGCAACACTCCGCAAACGAGTGTGCCAAATCGGACCAAATTGGTTTGCATGCCGAGCCGCTTTGTTCTTGACCCCGCGCTGCTCACAGCATACATTCACTTTACTTCATTCGCGAAGTGCACGCGAATCTATGGAAAGCAACCTCTCACGCCGCGGTTTTTTGTCTCAGAGTTTAACGGGGCTCTCGGCCGCCTGGGTTTCCGCCCACTGGCCCGCCATGCTCTCGGCCGCCACGCATGCACGCCAGGCCGTCCAATCCACGTCGCCCGCCAAGTTTGAATTCTTTACTCCTGAACAAGCGGCGGAAATCGACGCCATCTCGTCTCGCATTATTCCCACGACCGATACTCCTGGTGCTCACGAAGCGGGCGTCGTATTTTTTATTGACCGGGCGCTGATTACTTTTGCCAAAGATAATCAAAAATTGTATTCCGAGGGTCTGCTCGAGGTGCAGGTCAAGGCGCACGAACTCTTTCCAGCCGTGGACAAATTCTCTGCCGCTACACCCGAGCAGCAGGATCAAATACTAGGGTTTTTCGATCCGCAATCTTCCCGCGAGGGAAGACGGCCTCTCCTTCTTGGTCCTGGCGCACAACCTTTCTTCGAAACCATCCGCGTCCACACCATTTCCGGGTTTCTGATCGATCCCGACTCTGATAAACGCGGCAATCGCGATGGCGCTGGCTGGAAAGTGATCGGCCGCGAGAACCAGCACATGTTCCAGCCGCCGTTTGGCTACTACGACAAAGACTATCCAGGCTGGAAGCCAAATCCTGCCAACGCGGACAAACCCAAATCATGAAGCTCGATCTACCCAAATATAAAACGACGGATGAAGTCGATTTCGTCGTCATCGGCTCCGGTGCAGCTGGCGGGATCGTCGCCAAAGAGCTATCCGAAAACGGATTCCGGGTCGTCGTGCTTGAACAAGGCCCGTACCTCACCGAAAAAGATTTTATTCACGACGAAATCGAAGTGCTCAACCGGGACCTTCTGACCAATCATCCAGACCTTCAGCCCAATACCTTCCGCAAAACGCCCGACGAAAAAGCCAAACCGCAGCGCGCTGTTGCTTATGGCCGTCTCGTCGGCGGCACCAGTACCCACTTCACCGCAAATTTCTGGCGCTTCCACGAAATCGATTTTAAAGAGCGCAGTAAAGTTGGCGCGATCTCCGGCTCGACTCTAACGGATTGGCCCATCTCTTACGCCGACCTCGAGCCCTATTACACGAAAGTCGAGTGGGAGATTGGCGTCTCCGGCCTGGCAGGTGCCAGCCCGTTCGATCCGCCTCGTTCCAAGCCATATCCGATGCCGCCCCTTCCTGTTAAGTCTGGCGGCGTGATTTTCGAGCGCGCCGCTCGCAAACTCGGATGGAATCCGTTCCCTGCGCCGATGGCAATTCTTTCTCAGCCGCGGCCGGGACGCAGTGCGTGCATCAATTGCGGCTTCTGTCTCGCGTTCGCCTGCGAAGTCGGCGCAAAATCCAGCTCGCTCGCCGCCGCCATCCCCCTGGCGGAAAAAACCGGCCGCTGCGAAATCCGCCCCAATTCTTACGTCCACCGCATCGAGCTCGATGCCAACGGCCGCGCCACCGGCGCCGTTTATTTTGACGCGCAGCGCAACATCCAGCGCCAGAAAGCAAAAGCCGTAGTCGTCTGCGCGAATGGCGCGGAGACTCCCCGTCTGCTCCTGCTCTCCGCCAACAAACAATTTCCCGATGGCCTCGCTAACAGCAGCGGCATCGTCGGCAAAAATTTGATGTTCAATAGTGGCGCCCTTTCCGTCGGCGTTTTCGAGCATCCGCTCAACGACTACAAGGGTTTCGCCGTCAGCCGCATCCTTCACGATTTTTACGAACTCGATCCCGACAAAGTCGGCTTCCACGGCGGCGGCGGGCTCGACGCACGTTTCGATATGACTCCGATCAGCTTCGCTCTGGGCGGCCTCCCGCCGGGATCTCCGCGCTGGGGCAAAGGCTTCAAGGATGTTCTGAGCAACAACTTCACGCGCACCGTCGAGATTCTTTGTCACGGCACTTCGCTTCCCGTAGAGAACAACAGCTTCTCCCTTGATCCGGACTTGAAAGACGCCTGGGGACTCCCCGCTCTTCGTATGACGTACAAGGATCATCCAGACGACGTCAAGCTAGCCAACTGGTTAAATGCCCGCGCGGCAGAGCTCCTCCAAGCTGCCGGCGCGCAAAAGCAATGGTCATTCCCCGCAGGCGAACAGGAATTCTCCGTCCACCTGCTTGGCACCTGCCGCATGGGCAACGATCCGAAAACTTCCGTCATCAACTCCGATCATCAAACGCACGACGTAAAAAATCTTTTTCTTTGCGACGGCAGCAGCCTCGTCACCAGCGGCCGCGGCCAGCCCACCATGACCATCGAAGCGCTGGCTTTCCGCGCCTCCGATCGCATCCGAGCTCTCGCCAAACGCGGCGACCTCTCCGCCTAAGCTGCGTCTGAGCCGTTGCCATTTCCGCACGCGCGGCCGAAGTCCCCTTTCTGATACACTTTTCTTCGCAAAATTGGATTTAGGGGGCTGGGGATGAGTTTGAACCGACGCAACACCGCATTCGTAGCGTGCGCATTGGCGCTGAGCACGGGCTTGGCAATCGCCGGAGCAAAAGCTCAATCCGGCGCCGCGCCGCAATCTCCTGCCGCTCCCAAACTCGCCGAAGACCAATTCAAGAACATCAAAGTTCTAAAGGGCGTTCCCGCCGACCAGATTTTTCCCTCGATGCAATTCATCACGGCTTCACTCGGCGTCGAGTGCGAGTATTGCCACGTTCGCGGCGATAAAGGTCTCGAATTCGATAAAGACGACAAAAAAACAAAAGTTACGGCACGCAAAATGATGGAGATGATGTTCGCCATCAACAAGGACAGTTTCGAGGGCCATCGCGACGTCACCTGCTATACCTGCCATCGAGGCGCCGCCGATCCTGTCGCCATCCCCCTCGTCGCCACCGAGGACGCCAAGCCCGAACCCGCGCCCGCCAAAGCGCCGGGCGATGCGAAACCAGTTTTGCCCCCAGCCGATCAATTGCTCGACAAATATCTGGCAGCCGTCGGTGGCCAGGCAGCCCTTCAAAAAGTCACCAGCCGCGTGGAAAAAGGCAAAATTGACGCCGGCGGCCATCAACTTCCCATTGAGGTTTACGCAAAAGCCGCGGACAAGCGCATCTCCATCATGCACATGCCCAACGGTGAGAGCATCACGGCCTACGATGGCAAACAAGGTTGGCTCAGCAATGCCGGTCATCCTCACATGATGTCCGCTGCCGAAAACGAGGCCGCCCGCGTTGACTCCGACTTTTATTTCGCCTCTCACGTGAAAACGCTATTCCAGAAATTCACCGTCCTCCCCGGCGAAAAAATCGACGGCCACGACACCTATCTCGTCATCGGACGAAACGAAGGCCAGCCGCCTCTCCGCCTCTACTTCGATCAACAATCCGGCTTGTTGCTACGCTTAGTTCGCTATGCCGAAACCGCGCTAGGCCGCATGCCTACGCAAATCGACTACAGCGACTACCGTGACGCCGACGCCGTAAAAATCCCATACCGCTGGACGCTAGCCCGCCCAGGTAACCGCTTCACCATTCAGATCGATGCGGTCCAACAGAATGTGCCGGTTGATGACGGCATGTTCACGCCGCCGACGCCCCCTCCTCCACCCGACAAGAAACCCGCCGGTCATTAGAAAACGCCGTCCGAGGCAGTCCTCATCCGGAATGCTTTAGTCGCCCGGGAGCCGGAATCCATCCCTATCTCTCACAAGTTTTTGCGGTTACCGATTACCGCGTTTATCGAGCGCCGGGACACTGGCTGACTTCTCGCCCCAAGCCCATTTGCCCTAAACCCCTACCTGTTAGTTCTGACAGTTTGATGGACGGGGATACGGTATTAGCGTTGGCAGTCCCTGGTCGAATCGATGATTCTCCGAGGAAGTGAATCGTCCTCGATCATATTTTAAGTGGCCCATACTCTAGGAGCCAAATTCAACGCGAAGGCAGATATGAACACTTCCAGCCGGAATCCACTTAGGTTCGTTAGGGCGTTGTTGGTTACCTTGACGCTTGCACTTGGATTGATATTTATAGGCATTCAGGGCTGCGGCGGGCCGCAGAAATCCGCTCCAGAGAGTCCGAGCACCTCGGTTCAGAGTCCCACCCCCGCGGGCCAGTCGCCCAGTGGTGCTTCGATTGCCAAGCTGACGCCGGTTCCCGGCAGCGTCGTAGGTCTTGTACTTGGAGGCGGTGAACCGATCGCCAATTCGACAGTGACGTTGTGGGCGGCCAGTACAGGCGAACCCAAGCAATTGGGGCAAACAAAAACTAGCGCTGATGGTCGATTCGAGCTTGGTTTGGGTGGGAGTCCCGACAAAGATACCAGCCTCTATCTCGTTGCCAAGGGTGGCGAGCCCGCAGGGAGCGCAGTCAAGGGAGATAACCCCGCAATCGGACTGCTTACGGTCTTGGGTAGCACCTCCCCATCAATTGTCACAATTAATGAAATGACGACCGTGGCATCGGTATGGACGAACAATCAGTTCCTCAATGGAACTGCGATCAGCGGCACGTCACTCGGATTGCGCATCGCCGCGGGAAATGTACCCAACTTCGTTGACCTCGCGACGGGCGGCTACGGTGTCATGATTCAAGACGGATTCAACAGCACGCAAACGCCTACGATGGCGAATTTCGCGACGCTTTCCAGTGTGCTGGCTGGCTGCGTCACCCGCATAAAGGCGGACGCCTGCAACAGTCTTTTCGCTTCCGCGACCGGACCGGAAGGCACGGTGCCGAGTGATACGCTGGCTGCGGCGCATTCCATTGCTCGCAACTCTGGCTTCAAACCTGAACGAGTGTTCGCGTTGTTGGATGCATTTTATCCAGTGCCGCAGGGCAAACACCTTCGGGCCACCCCCTACATGCCTTATCTGAGCTTTGCTCCCGGCGCTTGGGTTCTCCCACTCAAGTTCGCAGGAGGTGGTTACGCGGGTGGCGCCAAAGTGATGTTCGACAGCGAGGGCAATGCATGGAGCGGCGCTAATTTCCTTGTCGGAGGCCAAGGACATGACGCGTTGTGGGACGGCAACATGGCGAAGTTCGCTCCGAATGGACGGCCCTTATCGCCGATGACCACCGGATTTACCGGCGGCGGTCTAATAGGTCCCGGGTTCGGAACGGCAATCGACGCCAACGACCACATTTGGTTTACAAGCACTGCTGGCCAGACGATCTCAGTATTCGACAAAACCGGCAAGCCGCTTTCGCCACCGGAGGGGTATAACTTCGGCGGCAAACTCGGCGTCATGCAAGGCATCATCGTTACACCGAACGGCGATGTCTGGGCGCTCGACTTCGGCAAAGACAAGGTTGTATACATGCCGCAGGGTGACCCGAGTAAGGCGAAATTCTACTGCGAGGCTCCCGCTGGTACTCCGAGCAAAGATGGCCCGTGCAAGCTGAACGGTCCGTTCCATCTGGCGATCGATCAGCAAGACCGAATTTGGATTACCAACGCCATCGGCGACACCGTCACTCGCTTTCCCGCAAGCGACCCGAGCAAGGTCGAAACCTTCAAGGCTGGTGCCAGCGGCAAGGGTATGGCCATCGACAGCAAAGGCAACGCGTGGATTACCAACACGGCCGGTGATTCTCTGCCTCTCAACGTCAAGTTACATCTTCTTGAATTGAAATTATCGGGCAAGCTATCGGATGTCGATCACGTCATGGTGGATTGGCTTGCCGCGCATCCCGGCCAGGGCAGTGTCACGATGATACGACCTGATGGCAGCCAAGCGCCCGGTTCCCCATTCCACGGAGGTGGCAGCATCTGGGGAGCTTGGGCGGTGTCCATCGATGGCAACGACCATGTCTGGGTTTCCAACTTCGCACCTGGCGGCGGCCTCACCGAACTCTGTGGTGCACGCACCGAGACCTGTCCGCCGGGCATGAAGACCGGCGATCCCATTTCCCCGAAAGGCGGCGGGTACAAAGGCGGTGGTATGCAGTTGTTAGTCGATGCGTCCATCGATCCTGCGGGCGACGTCTGGGCGTCCAACAACTGGCAGGACTATAATTCGTGCTACGGTAAGCCCGAGGAGGGTGTTTCGACTCGTTGCGGAGGCCAGGGAATGATTGTGTTTTATGGTATCGCCAAGCCCGTCCGTGCACCGCAGATTGGCCCGGCGCGGCAGCCTTAAAAACTTGTGGTTGGCTATTGGCGGCCAGACTCCAGAAATTAAGTCAGTTTCTGTCGCAGATCTGGGTGGACGGGGAGCAGATGGAATGCTTTTTTGATCTCATCTTCAAGACGTTCTGTGTTATTGCCGGGATTGGAACGGTTTAAGCTAGTCTCTATGCCATTTGGCCCCGATGGGCCACAGAAACCGTCGGGAAAATCCCGTTCGTCCGGGACTACACGATCACCACCCCACACTGGGGCTTCATGGTGGGCCTGATGGGTGTCTTCATGATCGCCGCCGCATCGCGGCGGTTTTCATGGTGCGGGTTCTGCCTTTTCCGCAGGTTCCCCGGGCCAAGCTTCTTCGAATACGCCTCTGACCAAGCACCTCTGGCTTCTAAATCCCTACTCTCCAAAATCTGCATTAGAATAGCTTCCGTCTGGCCACCCTGAATTTATCTCCCCGGCGGATCGAACTCCGTTCCCCAGGCCGCGCTCGCGACTCTCTGCTAGACTATGCCCCCATGAAAACATTCCTCATTCGAACTATTTGCTTGCTGGTGTTCTTGGCGCCACTCGCGGCCGCCCAGGACGTCATTCCTCTTTACCCCGGCGTGCCGCCTGGCTCGACGCAAGAGAACTATCCTGAGAAAGAGTATTTCTCGAAGAGTTGGAACACTGAAGTGGTCGCGAACGTGACCAAGCCGACGCTGACGGTATTCAAGCCAGCTCCCGAGTTGAAAAACGGCACGGCAGTTGTCATTTGCCCGGGCGGCGGATTTATGGCCCTCTCCATCACTAGCGAAGGTACGGATGTCGCCAAGTACCTGGCCGCGAAAGGCGTCACGGCCTTTGTGTTGAAGTATCGCCTCGCGCACACCGGCGAGGACGCCACGGAGGAATTTTCCGCACTCTACGCCGACCGGGCGAAATTTCAAGAGACCATTGGCAAGGTCATTCCCCTGTCCATCGCCGATGGGTTGGCGGCAGTCGCCTACGTGCGCCAGCACGCCGCCGACTGGGGAGTTTCCCCCGATCGCGTCGGCATCATCGGCTTCTCCGCCGGTGGAACGGTCTCTGCCGGAGTGGCTTTCCGTTACGCGCCGGAAGGCCGGCCCGTCTTCGCCGCCGTGATTTACGGGGCAGCAGGAAGACTTAAAGATGCTCCCGTCCCAACGGACGCGCCGCCAATGTTCATCGCCGCCGCTACGGATGACAATCTCGGACTCGCCCCGGACAGCGTCGCCTTGTACGAAAGGTGGACCGGCGCTCACAAGCCGGCCGAACTGCACATGTACGCGAAGGGTGGCCACGGTTTCGGAATGCGAAAGCAAAACCTCCCTACGGATCATTGGATCGACAGGTTTGCCGATTGGTTGGAGTTACAAGGTTGGCTGAAGAAGTGACTACCAGAGTTTCGTAACGATTGTGGCCGGCTAGCCGCGTGATCGAGGTTGAAAACAAATGACCGCATCAACGCATGGTTTGAACTTCGGCCGACATGTGTTTGGAGTGGCGTCCGTGGCCGTTGGCGTCGTCACGCTGGTTTGGCACGACTACAACGGCTGGCACCAACCGCGGTACGCGGTCTACGCGGCCGCCGCTTTCCTGATCATCGGCGGTGCTGCGCTTCAGTTCCGACGGACGGCGAAGGCGGGCGCATCCGCGCTTGCTGCGGTTTATCTGGGCTTCACATTGTATTGCGTGCCAGGAATCGTCGCCGCACCGCGGATCTACAATAGTTGGGGCAACTTCTTCGAGCAGTTTTCTCTCGTGACCGGAGCTGCGATCACGTATAGGCAATTGTCGTCGACGTGGTCACCCGAAACGCTGAATCGGATCGGCCGCATTCTGTTGGGCATCTGTGCCGCTTCCTTCGCCCTCGAGCAGGCTTTTTATCTTGCCCCCACCGCCAGCCTTGTTCCGAAGTGGGTTCCGCCAAGTCAGATGTTTTGGGCGGTAGCGACGACTGTTTTCTTCGCACTCGCAGCTGTGGCTCTTCTTACGAATCGCATGGCGCTTCTCGCTAGTCGCCTGCTGACCATGATGCTCTTGGGCTTCGGGCTACTCGTGTGGGTACCGTTGCTCATCTCGGCTCCCCGCAGTCATACGAATTGGAGCGAAACCGCCGAGACCTTCGCGATTGCCGGAACCGCCTGGATTCTCGCTGATCTCCTCGGCGAGTATCGGCCCGCGTAATAAAGCGCAGCTTTCAAGTAGCAAGCTGGGATTCTTAGCCGGCACCCGTCTTCGCGAGAAACTCGCGCATGGCAACAGCAATTTCCTCGACATGCGTTTCCAGCGCGAAGTGCCCCGTATCCAGAAACTGAACATTCGCATTCGGAATATCTCGCCGAAAGGCTTCCGCACCCGCAGGAATGAAGTAGGGATCGCGCTTGCCCCATATCGCCAGCAGCGGCGGCTTCGACTTCCGGAAATACTCCTGAAAAGCCGGATAAAGCTTCACGTTGTTGGCGTAATCGAGAAACAAGTCCAGCTGAATGTCCGTGTTGCCGGGCCGCGCCATGAGCGCGGCGTCGAGTGTGTAGCCTTCCGGTGCGATCAAGTCCGGGTTGGGAATGCCTGTGGAATATTCATGACGCATTCCTGCAAGATTCAGACCTTTGCGAATGGCATCGCGGTTTTCAGAAGTCGGTTCGCTCCAGTACCGCCGGATGGGCGCCCACGCATCTCCTAAACCTTCCTCGTAGGCATTGCCGTTCTGCGAAACGATGGCCGTCACGCGCTCTGGCCGGGCCATCGCCAGGCGAAAGCCCGTGGGAGCGCCATAGTCGAATACATAAAGCGCGTAACGCGCAAGGTGCAGCGCGTCGGTGAAAGCTAGTATCGTGTTCGCCAGCGCATCGAAGGTGTACTTGTAATTCCGTTTCTCGGGTACCTCCGTGAAGCCGAACCCGGGAAGATCCGGCGCAATCACTCTGTACCGGTCAGCGAGTCGCGGGATCAACTCTCGGTACTGAAACGAAGACGTCGGAAAACCGTGCAGTAGAAGGACCATTGGCGCATCCGCCGGGCCCGCTTCACGGTAGAACACGGTAACGCCGTCAGCCTCAACGCGATGGATGGAAGTGTGTGGCACAAGTATTTTCTCGGCCATTCGTTTTCGTTCCTTTCGCTGCTCATCAAAAGATCCTGTAAGTACCGCAGGAAACGCGGCCGCGATTCCTAGCAGACTGCTCTGCGCAAAGAAATTCCGTCGATTCATTCTGAACTCCCACAAATACGCCCGCCGCAATCGAGAGCCGCCCTGTTGGATGACGCAGCCACGATAATCTCTTCAATGTTTTTCTTGGCGGGCGGGTGGGACAACCTTACTGCCGCCCAACGGTCTTGACTCGGTCTTTTTCGTGGGGTGCCCTACCTTTCCTGGTTTGGTTCTCGAAAAGGTAGGTCTTCCGCTTCACTTTTAGAGCTGCGGGTTTTGCCTTTTTCTTAATCGGCTAATTTCCTTGCCCTCGCACCCGTTCTCAACTCGCAGGCAATAAACGACTTACAGTTTATACTTGACAACTAGTACCAATATGATATTCTTCCAGCGTTGATTGGGGCACGATCCTGTCCGTGCTCCTGCAAGCCATGCGCCTCCCCCGCGCGGTCCCTAAAACTCCACCAAAATCTCCCGTCCACGCTTGTGTTACCACTTTATAAAAGCAGCCTCCTCTTAACCCATTCAGAACCAACACTTCCACAAACGTTGATTCCATTCCACTTTATCTCCTTTAGCAGCAACGTTTACGAAAAACCGGGGGAGGAGGCCGCCCGTCCCAGCCCCAAAGGTTTAAAACTCGTCACTGGCCCCTCCCCACTTCTGCGCGCTCGCACGAACAGCCGCAACCCCATTCCGCTCATACATTTACTTCATAAGTCGCGGACACCCCGGGGTGGGGGTCCGAAACAATTCCCAACCGCGCCTCATTTACTATGCAAGAATCGGTCGGCGAACGCCCCGGACATCGATCCGGGCGTCCCGCAACTTCCGCGAGGTGTTGCATGAGCATGACGACCCTGTGGCAAGACCTTCGATACGGCCTCCGCGTGCTGGCAAAGTCTCCAGCCTTCACTCTGGTCGCGATACTGACCCTCGCTCTCGGCATCGGCGCGAACACCGCCATCTTCACCATCGTTTACGGCGTTCTCCTGCGCCCGCTCCCGTTTCCCATGCCCGATCGCATCGTCCAACTGGCGGAGTCCTACAAACAGGCCACCGACGAAATGGACCTCGATTCGCGGGAATGGAAACGATTGCAGGATTACGGAAAGCCCTTCGAGTCCATGGCTGCGTATACCTCGGTCGGCTACAACCTTGCTGCTCGGAACCGGAGCGGAGCACCTGCGCGGAATGCCCGTTTCGTCCCAATATTTCAGCGTCCTCGGCGTCCAGCCCGCGCTCGGCCGAGATTTTACAGAGGAAGACGGCAGCGGCGGCGGACAACGCGTCGCGATCATCAGTTATAGCCTTTGGGCACGCCGCTTCGGAGCCGATCCCGCGCAGATCGGTCAAAAGATTCTTCTGAATGGCGATCCCTTCACACTCATCGGAGTAATGCCTCGCGGCTTCTCTCCCATCGCGGCCGCCACGGATCTCCCGAATAGCGGAGCGGCGGATGTCTGGACACCTCTGGCGCTGGTTGCCAACACGGTTGGAAGCGGAGAAAACATCGGGGTGCTCGCCCGTCTCAAGCCTGGCGTCACCACCGCGCAACTACATGCGCAGATGGAGATCGTCACGCAGGATTTTCGCCGTGAATTCCCAGGCGTTGTTGGCAAAGAACTTGTCATCAGCTTTTTGCCTTACAAAAAAATGGTTGGCGCCGAAGTGCGCCCCTACCTCTTGGTCCTTCTCGGCGCGATCGGTTTTGTTTTGCTGATCGCCTGCGCCAATGTGGCCAATTTATTTCTCGCCCGCGGAGGGTTGCGCGGCCGCGAAATCGCCGTGCGCATCGCCATGGGTGCATCGCGCTGGCGTCTGTTACAACAGTTGTTGACGGAGAGCATGCTCATCGCGTTCGCTGGAGGGGCAGCCGGCCTTCTGGTCGCTTATCTCGGGCTTGGCTCGCTCCTCGCCGCTGCGCCCTCCGATCTGCCGCGTGTTTCGGATGTCCATCTCGACGGCTGGGTTTTTGCTTTCATCTTTATCGTCTCCCTCTTGACGGGAGTTCTCTTCGGTCTCGCTCCAGCTCTCGAAGCCAGCAAGGCCGGCATCAACGAAGCATTAAAAGAAGGCGCCGGTCGTGCCAGCGCCGCTCCCGGCCGCGCGCTGCTCCGCAAATTGCTCATCGTTGGCGAATTTGCGATTTCTCTTGTGCTGCTCACTGGCGCGGGTTTGATGATCGCTACATTTTCAAAACTCATCCACAGCGATCCCGGCTTCAATCCTCAGCGTATGCTCTCTGTTCAGTTCTGGCTCATTGGCTCGAAATATGATTCCACTGCGCAGATCGAAGCGTTCAATCGCGCGGCCGTCCAGCGCCTTGAAGCTCTTCCCGGCGTGGATTCAGCGGCGATCATCGCCGCTGGTCTGCCGCTTGAACGCGGCGGAAATAACGGTGTCAGACTGCCCGAAGCGCCGGACAAGTGGTACAGCACCGACTATCGAGAAATCACTCCCGGTTTCTTCCGCGCCATGGGCATTCCCCTGCGCCAGGGCCGCGTTTTCTCCGAAGCGGATTCCGAGACCGCAAACAAAGTCGTCATCGTCAATCAGGCGTTTGTTCGCGAACACTTTCCGAGCCGCAACCCGGTGGGAGAACACATTTTGCTCGGGAAAACTTCCTGCGAAATCGTTGGCGTCGTTGGTGACGTGAAGTCTTACCTCGATCAGCCGCCGCCTCCCACGACCTTCATCCCCTCGGCGCAGACTTCCTACGGCACGTCCGCTCTATTTGAAGGCTGGTTTCCGCGAAGCATCGTTCTCCGCGCCAACCTCGACCCCGCAAGCCTCAGCCGTGCCGTGCGCGACGCTGTTGCCGCCGTCGATCCTATTGTCCCGACAGGTTCCATCCGCACCATGGATCAAGTGCTCTCGCATTCGCTCGCCCTCCGCAATTTTATGATGTTCCTGCTCAGCCTTTTCGCCGCGTTGGCTCTGACTTTGGCTACCGTGGGAATCTACGGAGTCATCTCTTACGCCGTCTCGCAACGCACGCGCGAAATCGGCGTACGCATGGCGCTCGGAGCGCATCCGCGCGATGTGCTGCGTCTCATTTTGGGTGAAGGTTTGAAGCTTGTCCTCGCCGGCGCGGCGCTTGGCATTGTCTTTGCACTGCTTGCGACCAGATTTATTTCGACAATGATTTATGGCGTGAGCGCCACCGATCCGCTCATCTTTCTCTTTGTCATCACGCTACTTGTCGTTGTGTCGCTCGCGGCATGTTACGTTCCCGCTCGCCGCGCCATGCGCGTCGATCCCATCGTCGCCCTCCGCTACGAATAATCGCGAGTCCATTAACTGCGGAGCCGTCGCTCGAAACCGCGGGGACTGCCAAAATATGCGGAAATCGAGCAAGACACCGTATGTCGTGTGTTGGATTGTGGGTTAGAAAAAGTCCATGAAGCTTGTGGTAATCCACATTCTCATTCTCGGTAATACCCTGGGTTCCGAACAAAATTCCGAGAACGTTAAAAGTAGGGCAGCTTGATCTAGGAGCGTTCGACCTTGGGCTTCGACTGAGCTCCTAGCGGTTCGCGGAAAGGATCCATCGGAATCGGAGCGTACTCAACCTCGATGATCTCGAGATGCTCCGTCTTCGCCGGGGCGCGCAGTTCCACGCGGTCGCCGGGGCTCGCCTTCATCAGCGCAATAGCGAGAGGCGAGCGCCAGCTGATGTAGCCGCGGTCGAGGTCCACCTCGTCGATGCCGACGATCGAGACGACGTGTTCCAGGCCGCCGGCGTCTTTGTAGGTCACGGTTGCGCCGAAGAAGACGCGCGTCGCGGTTGACACTGGCCGCCGAGCGGCGGGATCGGTGACTACGGCAGCGTCGATGCGTTTCGTGAGAAAGCGAATCCGCGAATCAATCTGGCCTAACCGTCGCTTGCCGTAGAGGTAGTCGGCGTTTTCACTGCGGTCCCCGTTACTAGCAGCCCACGCTACGACCTCTACCACCGCGGGCCGCTCGCGCCTCAGTAGGAACACATGCTCGTCCTTCAAACGCTGCAATCCGGCGGGCGTGATGTAGTTCTTGAGCGTCGGTCCCGCTGGCTCCGGCCGAGGTCCTCGGAGTGGCCGCTTTTCTCGCATTTGCCAATCTGTCATGGGATCTCGTGTACCTGCCGATGACCCAATCTCGAAAGTTCCGCGCCTCGGTCCCGATAATTCTTCGCACGGTGAACGTGACGCACGCTGACTAGATGTCGAATGATATATCGGTTTATCCTGAGCCACTCTTAGAAAATGCAGTGACCCGTTCGATTGCAGATCAAGCCGAAGAAGTATCGTTCACCTAAGTGAGGAGCCGATGAGTCACCATTTCCAACCAATTGTTTGTGTTCGCCCTGTAGGCTCACGCTGATTCCGGGCGGATGGACAGGTAAGTGTGGATTGGATTGTGGCTTGAGGATTTTGGTGCAACACCCGGTAACTTACTGAAATGAATGGTGGGCCTGGGTGGACTTGAACCACCGACCTCGCCCTTATCAGGGGCTTTTATGGCGCTATATGCATAGTAGCGTGGCGATGATTACGCTGCTGACGACCTCAATCTCGTGAAGCGGCAAGGCTCTCCGCGGCCCGATGCCTCGATTCTCACATAACGCTCCGATGCCAAAGCAGTCGTGGCTTACCTGAAGTCGCTTAACGTCAGTCAATAGGGAATGTCGTAAGGACGAATGGCTTCGGACGTTAGCATTCGCGGCGGATGGGGCGCTATTGGGATTGAATTGATTTTTGCGGATGACCTACAGCATGCCCCGGTTACTTGAGATTCCGAACGACCTCACTCTTGGTCACTTCCTGGCATGATTGTTAGTTCCAGATTGCTCGTTCAGCACAAAATCGATGCCAAGTGCGGGAACCGCTTCCTACAAGCCTACAAGGCAGGAGCTATTTCCCACAACGCCGTCACTTGCCAGTGACGGGCACCTGTCCGATTAGACGACTACACAGGAACTAACTGGGCGTTATCTCACGCGCCTTTGAATTCTCGAATCATAGTCCCCACCCGTCGCACCGCAATGCCTAGAAATACCAGTGATGAGATGGAATAAGCAATCCAGACTGAACTGTATGTAGATCTATAGAGGTAATGACCTGCCAAGCCAGCCCATAAGCCAGCTGTGAATGCAACCGCGATAATGCCATGAGCCTGGTCACGTAGAGGAGTGTCCGGTGTTCTTTTTTCTTCAGGGATGCTTAAAAGGTCGGCCATAGCGATGAAACTGCTATAACAGCGTCGATCAAGCGAAGCAAGCTGTTGCGGTCGTTTCGAAGAATAGAAGGTAGCTCGTGCACGCGACCTGGGCTACTTGCCTGGTAAACGCTGCCGCGGTAATCGGTAAAGTCAGGTACTGGGAGCTAAGTTACCGGGAACCCGAACTTACCAGGCACTTGAACGGCATCTGGCTCATGGAATCCATTCGGTTTACACTTTCCCGCATGAGGCGGCGTTCCCTTATTCTTATGCTTGCATTCGCATCGGCAGGCTCGCTGTCTTCCCCAGTTTTGGAAAATTCCTTGGCCCGCGCTTCTGTTAATTCCGATGCGGCACAAAATGGAGTCGTCTTAGCGAATCTGTCGAGGCCGACCTACCCTCTGTTGGCGCGGCGAATGTGGGTCAGTGGTGATGTGAACTTGTTGTTGCAAATTCGGCGAGATGGAAGTGTTGAATCTGCGGTGATAGTCAGCGGTCACTCTTTACTGCAACAGGCTGCCTTAGAGAGCGCCCAACAGTCGCAGTTCGCGTGCCGAGGATGCACTGAGGCGGTAACCCCGTACTCCCTGGTGTATACGTTTCAGCTTTTTGGGAAGGACTGCCACGCGACGACAAATGGTCCCACTAGCAATGTCGAGCAAGATTCGAAACCCCGCGCCCAGGTAAGTCAATCGCAAAACCACGTAATTGTTCTCGACGAAGGAGGTATTTGTGAAGGAGTTGTCACGCGCAAGGTTCGATCCGCGAAATGCCTTTACTTATGGAAATGTGGCTGGCACAGGTGAGGACGACCAGCCTGCACCAAGCGCACCTCGGGCACAAGTCCGGTTAGCCGACTAACCAGGAGTTATGACGGAGAGTTCGCGCAGCGCGTCGCGTGCGTCCAATGGTGTTACCATCCACATCGCTAAATCGAACGATCCAATTTTGTGAGCAACGTAGGGCACGGGAGGTGACAAATGGCCACGGCTGTGGTGGCGCGGCAAAAGCTGCGCCCTGATGACATTTTCTTCCCTGCGATGGCGCTCCTCATCCTAGGGATCGTTCTCACCGGCTTCGCAAAGACGTATTTCCTTGCCGGAATGATGCTCGCAAAATTACCCAATCGGCTAGTCCACGTTCACGGCGCCGTCTTTGTGTCGTGGGTGTCCCTACTTGTTGCTCAAACATGGCTTGTGGCTGCGCACAAGACGAAATGGCATAGGAAATTGGGCGTTCTTGCCCTGATCTTTCTTCCCGCTATGTCCATCTTAGGCACACTCACGGTGATTGACTTCGTCCGCCGCGCTCTAGACTATGAAACTCCCGAACTTATTCTCGCGGGGGACCTGGAGACACTGGCTGTGTTCGTGCTATTAACCTCTTGGGCGTTGCTCTCGCGCCGTGATGCCTCATCGCACAAACGACTAATGATTCTCGGCACGATGGCAATTATGGGGCCGGCCATTGATCGTTGGGACTTTGGAATTATGATCACTCTCGGCACTATTCTTGGCCTGCCTCTTCTTGTCCTGGCCTATGACCTCTGGTTGCTCAAGCGTGTCCATCGCACCACCGCCGTCGCCACCGCATTAATCGCTGTCGTGACCTTTACGGTGATTCCCTTCTCGAAGCTGGCGTTCTGGCATCAATGGGTCGTCTGGATCCGCCACACCTAAAGAACTTATGGCGGTTGTGCCTAGTAGACTCGCTAATCGTCCATGTGGAGCGCAGGTACGGCACTTGTCCGGTTTCGCGTGCGAGCTCAGATGGTCGGCGCAACACTTGCGCGAAGTTTACTCGCGGGAGTCTGGAAACCCAAAGTTTTTCGCGGACGTTGATTTAGACGCAGCGCGATCTTGTCCAGTTGGGATTGCGTGTAACCGGAAAGGTCGGTTCTCTTCGGCAGGTATTGTCGCAGCAAGCGGTTGGTGTTCTCGTTCGTTCCTCGCTGCCAGGGACTGTGTGGATCACAGAAGTACACTTTCACATTCGTGGCCACCGTGAAGGTCTGGTGTTTGGCCATCTCCAGTCCGCGATCCCACGTCAGCGAGCGCCGCAGCGATGTGGGGAGCCTGCGAATTTGCCGGCTCAAGGCAGCGACGACCGCAGCTGTGTCTTTGCTTCGCACCTTGACCAGGGCAGTAAAACGCGAATGCCGCTCCACCAATGTCGCGATGTGACTGTTCTTTGTGCCGCCAATGAGATCGCCTTCCCAATGACCGGGGACGGCGCGGTCCTCGATTTCTGCGGGCCTTTCCCTGATGGAAATGGCGTCCACGATTTGACCGCGCGAGTCTTTAAAGATACGAGAGTGCCGCGAGCGGCGGATGCGGCGCTTGGATCGCAGGTGTCCAAGGAGCTCTTTCTTCAGCACTCCACGGGCTTGAATGAACAAGCTGCGGTAAATCGTTTCGTGGGACACGCGCATGCTCTCGTCATCGGGATACCGGATCTTCAGCCATCCCGAAATCTGTTCCGGCGACCAATCCAGAATCAGTTTACTCGCAACCACCTTCCGCAGCTTCACCTGGATGGCCAGAAGGCACCGCTTGGGCCGCAAGGTCGAGTCCCAGGCTCGCTGATCCGCTTCCTGGGCTCGATACTCGGGACGGCCACCATGACGCGCCACCTCCCGGCACACCGTCGACGCAGCACGCTCCAAACGCTTGGCGATATCACGAAGCGACGAACCGGAAGCGAGTCCCCGCGAAATGTCCTCGCGCTCAACTACGGTGAGTGCTAGCACCGAGCGCCGACGAACAGCTGGAACAATCCCGCCGTGATGCGCCAAAAAACAGTGAATGGAGGTATGCGGCCTGTCAAAGGCGCGCCCAATCGTGTGCAACGACTCACCCGCCTTCCAACGGCGCCACACGTCAGTCCGCTGCGCCACAGAAAGCTCCACGTATTTCCCTTGGGCCATAAACACCACCTTTTAAAAGAAGATTTATATTAGATGGTGTTGCATCGACCTGTTGAATGCACCGCGTTTACCAGGACTTGTGAACTACTTCCGGTTAGCCCTTGATTCACCCCGCAATCAGCTAACGGTAAACCGGAGGACGGGAATTCCCGATCAACCAGACGCACTATCGGTCCGCGCTGCACTAGCCCGCTGGTTGCCCGTGCATTGCTGCGCCAACCCCTCGTAACCGGGAGGCGCCACAAATCCGCCCAGCGCCTGTCTGATTTTTGAGTTCCGGGTGTGTGGTCGGCAACTCTCGCTACATCGCTACATCGGGCGGACATGACCGGCTTTCTGGAGGCGGCATCTGAAGTGATGAACTCAGGCTAACGCCTGACTCTTGATCGAATGCAAAGGCTGCACTACTTCGGGCGCCAATCCATGGAATAGATCTCCTGGGTGCCAACAGCACGCGTAATGATCGGTTCTCCGTCTGGCGTCAGGCCAAACTCGAGCCCCGCCAAACGCCCGGAGAGACGGATGCCTTCCAGACTGGCTACTTGCTCGATCCGCCGATCGGGCACGCTCACGCGCATCACTGCAGGGTGAGGACCGTACCGAAGGTAGTAGGCCCATCGGCTGTCGGCGCTCCAGCGCACCAAGCCCCAGCCCGTAGTCAACAAACTCCATGTCTTTGTCGCAAAGTCGAACAGCATAATGCGCTGGTCCTTGAGGCCAAGGGCAGTCGCGTACTTGCCGTCTGGCGACCATTGAGGTGCGAACAATCCGCCTGAATCGGGCAGCGTGTCAATGTTGCCTGTTTTAAGGTGGAGGATATAAACGGCAACCCTTTCTGGATGGTCGGAGAAGAAGGGGAAGTCGCTGTACATGATCGCGGCACCATCCGGCGACCAACTCGGTTGCATTTCGCCACCAGCAACCGATGCAGGCCGTGGCTCGCCGCCCTCAGCCGGAATAAGAAAGGCACGTTGGCGGTCTCCACCAATCGCGTGAAAGATGATCTGCCGTTTGTCCGGCGACCATCGGGGGACCATGGCTTCCAGAGGCGAGAACGAGAGCTGCGTCTTCTGGCTCCCGTCCGTCCGGACTCGCCACAGCGTACCTTCCGGATATGTCACGTAGAGCAACCATTGCCCGTCGCGAGAGAAGTCAACAAAGTCTGCAGAGATGCCCCCCATGTAACTGACGAACTGTCCGATTTGGCTGTCGAACTTTTCCAACTCACCCCGAACATCCTGTCCGATGACGAAGAGGTTTCGGCCGTCTGGGCTGAACGCTGGCGCAATTGAATTCAGTTGCCCTGCGGTAACGCGCACTGGTTCCACCGAGTCGTGGAGCATTTTCCTCATCCAGCCGTCGTTGCCTGGCAACCACCATACGTCGGACCTACCACGCAGGGTCGCCTGAAAGACAAAATCATTTCCGTCGGGGCTCCACACCCCACAACAGATGTCAATGGGTTCACCGGTCGGTGTCCCCGCTGGCCGCCATCCCCGCAATAACGGTCGTAATCCTTCACCCTCGGAAGAGACTTCCCAAAGTGAGCTGGTCCATCGCTGTATATCGAATATTGTCAATCTAAGTCGCTTTCCATCAGGAGACCAGCGAGGTTGCCAACCGTTCCCGGGAAGAGAGGCCAGACTCTTCGATCCACTTCCATCTCCATTCGCCAAAAACAATTCTCGGCCGCGTACATATGCTAGCGAGCGCCCATCCGGAGACCACGCCGCGTCCCAGGCTGTGATTCCTTTGAGACGCCTCGGAGTCCCCGCAGGAAAGGGGACTGCCCAGAGCGGTGGAGGATCGGCTGGATCTATATATCCGGCCACCAGGAACTCGGAACGGGATCGAGAAACATCGAGTAGCGACGGTAGTTCCATTGGCATGGAAACGCGGTTTGTCTCACTCCCCATCGCCGAAGCTTCTGCAACGATAGGTGCGTCGGAAGAACCTTCAATAAAATAAACTCGCGTTCCATCCGTAAACAAACTCGCTTCAGGGCCACCAAGCTGCGCCGCCTGTAAACGTTTGATCGCCCCGTCTTTGGTAATTTGTCTAAAGCCGGAAGCGACGGGCCAACGGGGAATCTCGCGCCACCATTCGATTCCACAGGTCAGAGTCATTAGCGCCACGATCGCGAAGGCACCGAACAGCATCCGAATTGACCTCGGAACTTCCCCGCGACGACTGAGGGCAGTTGTCACTCGATGGTTCGGATCGGTCTTGGCTTCGACGCGGGAAACTGTTTTTGGCGCTTGGCCTTCTTGAGACTTGGGGCTGATGATCTGCACCGGAACCGTGATTCGATAGCCGCGTTTAGGCAGCGTTTGGATATAGTCCTCGTCCTCAACCGTTCTTCCAAGTTCGCGGCGCAAAAGGAAGATGTTCTGGGTGAGATTTCCTTCCTCGACAAAACTGTCGGGCCACACCTCTTCCATCAGCTCTTGCTTGCTCACAATGATTCCTGGCCGCTCAACCAAAGTGAGGAGGGTCTTCAGAGCTTTGGGAGGAATAGATACGATCCTCCCGTTGCTCGACAGAACCATGCGCTCCGCGTCAAAGATGTAGGAGCCGAAAGAATATAAGGTTCCGTGAACCAAGAGCTTAGCCACCTTGAGAAATAACTGAGAAGAAATTGAGCATCATCTTAAAGACACCAAGTGCAACCGCTGCTTATTCTGCCATACGCGGCGAAAATTGACGTCGCGATTGCCATGAAAGGAAGCCTTCGATGAGGACGGTTCCCCAATCAACGGGCATTGACGCCATCGCGTCCGTCCCAAACAAGCATTCCAACGCAACATCACCGTCCCGGCTCGTTGACGATCAATTTTTCCTGGCGATGGCAATCTTCATTCTCGGAACGGTTTTCCTGGGATTCGCCCGCACCTTCTACCTCGCCGGAATTTATCACACTCACGTTCCCAACTGGCTCATCGCAGTCCATGGCACCGTCTTTACGGCGTGGATCGTGCTCCTTGTCGTTCAGACGGGGCTGGTGGCGGCTCGGCGAATTGCCGTTCATCGTGCGCTGGGTCTTTTCGGGGCCGTGCTGGCCGCCTCGATGGTCGTTCTTGGTCTGGCTGCTGCAACGGACTCGCTTGCCAGAGGCTTCGCGCCCCCCGGTTTCCCCTTTGGCCCACGAGTCTTTTATGCAACCCCGGTTTTTGCAATGATCACTTTCGCGACTCTCATCGGTGCAGGGCTCTGGATGCGCTCGAACGGGCCCGCACATAAGAGGCTCGTTTTGCTCGCGACCATCACACTCCTGCCCGCGGCCATCGGGCGGTGGCCGTTTGCCATCATGAGTCGGGTGCATTTCATCGTGAATGTGATCCTCTTCCTATTCGTACTCCTGGTCGCTGTCTTTGACCTTTGGTCTCTTCGCCGAATTCATCGTGCAACCATACTGGGTGGCATCTTCCTCACACTAATGGTGAATCTTGCAGTTCCGATTGGAGCCACCTCCGCATGGCAGATATTCGCTGGTTTGGCACTGCGCTTCTGGCAAGGATGGCACTAGCCTCAAAGTTCCGGCGCATGGCAGCGTGCAAACGGTCTTTGTGGTCTATCTCAAACACGGGGGCGGGCAATACTGTGCTTGGCTCTCCGCGCAAGCCCCGTCCGAGCCAGGTGCGTTTATTGTGAGTAACTCAAGCGCAGGATTACCGAACATCTGAGGGAGGGAGAAACGACCGACCGAATCGCCATGATCGCTGAGCGTTACGCATTCAACAGCGAAGAGCAAATACGCTGGTTTGTAAGTACCCTGCGGATTTCTTTGCGGCAATATCGGAAGCAGTTCTCTATGAATCTCGGCTGTGAGTGAGATTTGTCCAATGCCTGAATCATGGCCATTCACCTCCTGCTGGGCAACGAGCCGCTCGGAACGAACTTGATAGACCCCTTGGAAAAACAACCCGTTCGCGCACACTTCGTTCACAGTCCAGTTCCGATACACTCTCACGGAGTGAAACCCTCGTTAAGACAAGGTATGTATCATACGCTTGTTCGATATGGCGTTTCGCCTCAGATGATCATCCATCATCGGGCTATGAACCTAAACACGGCCGCCGAAGCCGACACTTCTCGGGAGAACAACTGGGACACAAGAACGTTTACTTCCGGCTTGTCGGCTACTCGGAAGTTATCCTCAGACCATCGTGGCCAAGTCCTGGTAAGACGGGTGCATTCAACAGGTCGATGCAACACCATCTAATATAAATCTTCTTTTAAAAGGTGGTGTTTATGTCCCAAGGGAAATACGTGGAGCTTTCTGTGGCGCAGCGGACTGACGTGTGGCGCCGTTGGAAGGCGGGTGAGTCATTGCACACGATTGGGCGCGCCTTTGACAGGCCGCATACCTCCATTCACTGTTTTTTGGCGCATCACGGCGGGATTGTTCCAGCTGTTCGTCGGCGCTCGGTGCTAGCACTCACCGTAGTTGAGCGCGAGGACATTTCGCGGGGACTCGCTTCCGGTTCGTCGCTTCGTGATATCGCCAAGCGTTTGGAGCGTGCTGCGTCGACGGTGTGCCGGGAGGTGGCGCGTCATGGTGGCCGTCCCGAGTATCGAGCCCAGGAAGCGGATCAGCGAGCCTGGGACTCGACCTTGCGGCCCAAGCGGTGCCTTCTGGCCATCCAGGTGAAGCTGCGGAAGGTGGTTGCGAGTAAACTGATTCTGGATTGGTCGCCGGAACAGATTTCGGGATGGCTGAAGATCCGGTATCCCGATGACGAGAGCATGCGCGTGTCCCACGAAACGATTTACCGCAGCTTGTTCATTCAAGCCCGTGGAGTGCTGAAGAAAGAGCTCCTTGGACACCTGCGATCCAAGCGCCGCATCCGCCGCTCGCGGCACTCTCGTATCTTTAAAGACTCGCGCGGTCAAATCGTGGACGCCATTTCCATCAGGGAAAGGCCCGCAGAAATCGAGGACCGCGCCGTCCCCGGTCATTGGGAAGGCGATCTCATTGGCGGCACAAAGAACAGTCACATCGCGACATTGGTGGAGCGGCATTCGCGTTTTACTGCCCTGGTCAAGGTGCGAAGCAAAGACACAGCTGCGGTCGTCGCTGCCTTGAGCCGGCAAATTCGCAGGCTCCCCACATCGCTGCGGCGCTCGCTGACGTGGGATCGCGGACTGGAGATGGCCAAACACCAGACCTTCACGGTGGCCACGAATGTGAAAGTGTACTTCTGTGATCCACACAGTCCCTGGCAGCGAGGAACGAACGAGAACACCAACCGCTTGCTGCGACAATACCTGCCGAAGAGAACCGACCTTTCCGGTTACACGCAATCCCAACTGGACAAGATCGCGCTGCGTCTAAATCAACGTCCGCGAAAAACTTTGGGTTTCCAGACTCCCGCGAGTAAACTTCGCGCAAGTGTTGCGCCGACCATCTGAGCTCGCAGCAAATACTGGGCGCCAAGTAGGGGTGAAAACATCCTTCCTCCGAACCTGCAATATGGTTGCCCGTCGCCAGAAAACAATCCTACCTTATCAGCTCATGCTTTTCCGGAGCTGTTCCCGTTTTGTACGACGGCCGCCGCGATCTGACGCTTGATGGAGACAATGGTGACAAGACGAACTCGAACCAGCGGTCTCTCCCGTGACAGGCAGGCGTTCTAACCAACTGAACTATCCCCTCGAAAACTGACTAAAATGCCTTCTCGCTCCTTCCGCAAGCTTGCAGTGTCTTGCATTGCCTTGCACGTCCTTCGACCTGACAAGGCGGCATTCTCGACATAGCCTAATCGATGCGAGCTGTTCTGCCTTCACCCGAAGGGTCTTAACGCCCCTGAGTGTAGTGCCTTCCGGCCATTCCTAAAGTTGGCAAATAGTTGGCAAATTGCTCTTTTGGGAGATATTCCCCGAAAGGAGAAAAGTGAGAATAGCCGCGTATTTATTGGTGATTATGAATGGTGGGCCTGGGTGGACTTGAACCACCGACCTCGCCCTTATCAGGGGCGCGCTCTAGCCACCTGAGCTACAGGCCCTTCCTACAACGCAGGGAAATAGTCTAACACGAGGCAGCACCTGCACAATACGCTGCCCTCCATGGTTTCTGCCCGCCGATCCGAACTTTCAATCTCTGGGTTTCCTTCGCTCTCTGGATCCCGCTCACTGCACGAACCCACTTTCGGAGTCGGGACGCTACTCTGATTGGCTCGAAATTCCATTGAGTCCCCTCGACGGCGATCGGAAATAGTGACGTTCTAAGTTCCGCATTGCCGACCGCCCACCCACCCAGAATTGTGGCATTTACGCTGGGACTTGCTCCACAGGCTATAATTGCGCCTACGGATGGCCCTCACTTCTGGCACGAAACTCGGTCTATATCAAATCCAGTCGCCGCTTGGCGCCGGTGGAATGGGCGAGGTGTATCGCGCCACCGACACGAAGCTCGGCCGCGATGTCGCACTCAAAGTGCTGCCCGCCGAGATGGCGCAAGACCCGGAGCGACTGGCGCGCTTTCGCCGCGAGGCGAAGGCTCTCGCTCAACTCGACCATCCGAACATCGTCACCATCTACTCCGTGGAGGAGTCCGACGGAGTCCACTTCCTGACGATGCAGCTCGTCCAGGGTCACGCACTTGATCGGCTCATCTGCGCAGGCGGGCTTCCCCTCGAACAAATCGTCGAGATAGCCAGTGCTCTAGGAGATGCGCTGGCGGCGGCGCATGAGAAAGGCATCGTGCATCGCGACCTGAAGCCTGCGAATGTCATGGTCTCGAACGAGGGCCGCGTCAAGGTGCTGGACTTCGGCTTGGCGAAAGATATCCGTGCGGCGAATGTGAGCGATGCCACGATGAGTTCCGAAGGCCGTACGCAAATCGGCGTGGTCATGGGGACGCCTGCCTACATGTCGCCTGAACAGACATCGGGACGCCTGCTCGATCATCGCAGCGATATTTTTTCTCTTGGCGTCCTGCTTCACGAGATGGCCACAGGGCGCAGGCCGTTCGAGGGAAGTTCTTCGGCCGAGTTGGTCTCCGCGATTCTGCGCGATGATCCACCATCGGTGACCGAGTCACGGCCTGATCTGCCCAGCGATCTGGCCCGCATCGTGCGACGTTGTTTGGAAAAAGATCCGCGGCACCGTCTGCAAACGGCGCGCGACGTCAGCAACGAGTTTCGCGATCTGTCGCGAATCTCCTCGCGTCCCACACCGATCACGTCTGCGGCCGCGCGGGTCGCGACACCGCCCTCGGGATCGGCTCGCGCGGATGAGGGTTTCTGGGTGGCCGTCCTTCCTTTCAAATCCACCGGCAGCAATTCTGATTTGGCCGGGCTGGCCGATGGTTTGACCGACGGCGTCATTACAAACATGTCGAAGTTCTCCTACCTGCGCGTCGTGGCGCGCGGATCGACGGCGCGATATGCGCAGCGGACGGACGATGTACGGACGGCCGCGAAGGAAGTGGGCGCGCGCTACGTGATGGAAGGCAGTATTCGGCAGGCCGGGACGAAGGTTCGCATTGCGGTGCAACTGGTCGACGCCAACGCCGGTACAAGTCTTTGGGCGGAAACCTATGACCGCAGCTTCACGCCCGAGTCGATGCTCGATGTGCTTGACGATGTGGTGCCGCGCATCGTGGCCACGATTGGAGACGCGCAGGGCATCCTCGCCCACAGCATGACAGAAGCTCTGCGCAATCGCGATCCGGAATCGCTCACGCCCTACGAGGCGCTGCTGCGCAGCTTCGGGTTTCATCAACACGTGAGCGAGGAGGAATATCTGGCCGGAATGGCGGCGTTGGAAAGCGCTGTGAGGAAAGCTCCCGATCACGCAGACTGCTGGGCCATGCTGTCGTGGCTGTATCGAGCCGAATACACGCATGGATACCGGGCGCGGCCGGATTCGATGGATCGTTCGCTGGCGGCGGCGCGCCGCGGGGTGAATCTCGCGCCAACCAGCCAGTTGGCACACGCCGCGCTGGCATCCGCTCATTTCTTCCGCGGGGAAGTGGGTGAGTTCCGCGCTGCGGCGGAGCGAGCCCTGGCGCTCAATCGCATGCAGGGATACACAACGGCCTTTCTTGGGCTGCACTTCGCCTATTCCGGGGACTGGGAACGCGGTTGCGCGCTAGCGGAACGAGCGACGGAACTCAATCCCAATCATCCCGGATGGTATTGGCAGCCGCTGGTCATCAATGCGTACCGCCAGCACGACGGAGAGCAGGCGCTGCGGCATGCGCTGAAGATCAATATGCCCGGCCTGTGGACGGCGCAAGTAGCGCTCACCGTCGTGAACAGCCAGCTTGGAAGGATGGATCAGGCACGCAATGCTCTGGGTGCGTTGTTGGCGGCGCGTCCTGATTTTGCGGCGCGCGCGCGGGAAGACCTCGGAATATGGTGGCAGCCCGAGTTGGTGGAACAGATGCTTGGAGATTTGGGCAAGGCTGGGCTGAGTCCATCGGGAACAGCGGCGTTTCCGTCGGGATCATCCGTCACTGTTCCAGCGCGCACGGCGTCGGGAGAAAATCGGACCGTTGAGGGCTTCTGGGTTGCCGTGCTGCCGTTCAAGTACACGGGCGGGGGCGCAGAATTGAGAGCCTTGGCCGACGGCTTGTCGGAAGAAATCGTCACCGGCCTTTCGCGGTTCTCTTACCTCCGAGTGATCGCGCGCGGTTCGACCGCGAAATATTCCAGTGAATCCGGCGACGTGCGGGCGATCGGGAAAGAACTCGGTGCAAGCTACGTGATGGAAGGTAGCCTGCGCCAGGCGGGGAGCAAGCTGCGCCTCGCGGTGCAGCTTGTCGATGCGACGACTGGCGCGCATCTGTGGGCCGAGACTTACGAGCGACTATTCAGCCAGGATGCAGTTTTTGAGCTGCAAGACGATCTGGTTCCGCGCATCGTTTCAACGGTAGCCGATCAGTACGGCGTGCTTCCGCGCAGCATGAGCGAAAAGCTTCGGAGTAAAAGCGAGGACCAGCTCACTCCGCATGAGGCGGTACTTCGTGCCTTCACCTATTTTGAGCGCCTCGGCCCGGAAGAGCATGCTGCCGTAAGACGAATCCTGGAGCGCGCGGTGAAGGCGGCCCCGGATCAAGCCGACTGCTGGGCGATGCTCTCGATGATTTATCGGGGCGAGTATGCGCAAGGTTACAATGCCGAGCCCAATCCTCTGGGACGGGCTCTCGCAGCCGCGCAGCGCGCTCTAGAAATCGCTCCCGCCAATCATCTGGCGTATTTCGCCCAGGCCACCACTCTTTTTTTTCAGAAGGAGAAGCTGGGCTTTCGCGTGGCTGCGGAACGGGCCATCGCGCTGAACGCGCTGGACGGATGCGCCGTGGCTTTTCTCGGGATGCTGATGGCTTATACGGGAGACTGGGAGCACGGTTGCAAACTAGTGGAATCGGCGATGCAGCTGAATTCCAGGCATCCAGGCTGGTTATACGTGGCTGTCTTTATCAATGCTTACCGCCAGGGTAAGTACGAGGAGTCGCTCACAGCCGCACTGCGCACGAATACACCCGGCTATTTCCACATGCACGCCTACCGGGCCGCTGCGCTTGGGCAAATGGGAAAGCACGCCGCCGCAGAGAAGACGTTAAAGGAGCTGCTCGCCCTGCGGCCCGATTTCGCTTCTGTGGCACGCCACGAATACGAAAAGTGGTTCGACCCTCAGCTGGTTGAGCACCTTCTGGAGGGACTGCGCAAGGCGGGGCTGGAGATTGCCAGCGGGCCATCATCCCCGGTCGCCAAGCCAGCAACTCCGGCGTGAATTCGCCCGCCTCGGAGCTAAAATGCCGTACGTTTACACTAGTATCGTTTCTTACTGTACGAAACCCACATTCGGGGGCTGCCCGCTGCCTTCCGGGGCTTCTTTGATGGGGCCGAACTGCGCTTCATAGCGCGAGATATTTTCTCCCAGCGCCCGCAGGATGCGCTTCGCGTGCCCGGGACTGACGATCACGCTGCTCAGCAGCTTTCCCTGCGGCCCATTTGGGAAGATGTAAATAAAATTCAGCGTAAACTCTTCCAAATTGTGATGCAGCATCACCAAATTACTGTACTGCCCTTGTAAATCCTTTTCATCCGCTTTGATTTGTACTTGTCCTGGCACCGGCCGCTGCTCTTCCATCGTCTTATCCCCTTAGTCGTCTTCTAGTTTCACGCCATGTTCGAAGGTATCACAGCGTTTCCTCGCGCGCTCGCCCGGGGCGCACGCACTCGGTTCGTTCGTCCTTCGTGGAAGGAACAATCTGCTTCAGTCCTATTGACAAATCTCCTTGTTAAGTCTAGTTTAGTAGGGACATTTACTGTAGTTAACAAAAATTCTGTTACTTAGTATCTGTAAAAGAGTTCAGCAAAAAGAACCATGTCACCCACGTTCCCGCCCCAACTCGAGCCAGAAGCCGCAACCAGCGCCGAATCCACTTCCGCTGCTTCCTCACCTTCCGGCAAAATCCGCGCCGCGACTCTTCCGTCATTGCCCGAGGCTCATCGTTCCATACCTATTTCCCACACCGCTTCGTGGATTCGCAAAATTCTCGCGTTTGCCGGGCCTGGTTATCTAGTCGCGGTCGGCTACATGGATCCGGGTAACTGGGCCACGGACATCGGCGGCGGCTCGAAATTCGGGTACACGCTGCTCAGCGTCATTCTCATCAGCAACCTGATGGCGATGTTTCTCCAGGCGCTTTCTGCCAAGCTAGGGATCGCCACGGGCCGCGATTTGGCACAGGCATGCCGCGAACATTACTCTCGCCGCACAGCCATTGCGCTTTGGATTGTCTGCGAAATTGCCATTGCCGCGTGTGACCTCGCAGAAGTCCTTGGCTCGGCAGTTGCTCTGAAGCTCCTGTTCGGTCTGCCGCTGCTTCCTGGCGTGATTATCACGGGGCTCGACGTTTTGATCGTGCTCGCCCTGCAGGGCCGCGGCTTCCGCATCATCGAAGCTTTCGTTGTTACGCTGATCGCTACCATCGCCGGCTGCTTCGCTTACGAAATGTTTTTCGCCCACCCGATCTGGCGAGAAGCCGTCGTCGGCCTCATACCTCGCGCGGAAATTCTGCGCAATCGCGAAATGCTGTACATCGCGATCGGTATCCTCGGCGCGACCGTCATGCCACACAATCTGTATCTCCATTCGAGCATCGTGCAGACGCGCGCGTTCGGAAGCTCCGTTCGCGACCGCCGCGAGGCTATGCGCTACGCCATTTTCGATTCGACGGTGGCGCTCGGCTTTGCGCTGTTTATCAACGCGGCCATTCTTATCCTCGGCGCGGCCGCCTTTCACACGCGCGGGCTTCATGACGTGGCCGAAATCGCTGACGCTTACAAGCTGCTCAGTCCCGTTCTGGGTGTGAGCCTCGCTAGCACAGTGTTCGCGTGCGCTCTCCTGGCTTCTGGCCAGAACTCTACCCTCACCGGCACTCTCGCGGGCCAGATCGTGATGGAAGGTTTTCTGCAGATTCGCCTCAAGCCCTGGCTGCGCCGCCTTATTACGCGTTCGATTGCGATTATTCCCGCCGTCATCGTCATCGGCTTTGCCGGCGAGGGTAAAGTGACTTGGCTGCTCATCCTCAGCCAGGTGGTTCTCAGCTTCCAACTACCATTTGCCGTAATCCCGCTGATCCAATTCACCAGTGATCGCACTAAAATGGGAGTGTTCGCCAACTCTCGCGTCACGGTTGTCATCGCGTGGATCGTCGCCGCCGCCATCCTTTTCTTTAACGCTGAACTCCTCTGGCTGATCTTCCGCGGCAAGTAAGCACATTCGAGTTCGCTACTCGTCAGCTATTACGAGTTCGAGCTACCTCCGTGCTCGCTGCGCCGTCAGTGCTCCCTGCGTAATGCTCCGTCTTTCTTTGCTTCCGTCTACAAATGCCGTGTGCCAGAATTTTGCCATGGCCACAAACCCGCAAAACGCGACGCTAGCGCGCAAACTCTTTCTCGTCCTGATACTCGTCACGCTCTGCGTTGTCGCTGTCTTTGCTTACTTTGAAAACAGACCATGGAAAGTTCCCGAAGAAGCCAAGCTGCGGCCGAATCCCATCCCGCCTTCCGCATCGGTACTGGCCGCCGGACGCGCCCTCTATATGGACAAATGCACGCAGTGCCATGGTCAAACTGGAAAAGGCGATGGACCTGACGCTGCCAGCTACTATCCGTCTCCTACGAGCCTAGTTGATGCCAAGCACATGAGCAGCGTTACGGACGGCGAGATTTTCTACCAAATCAGCGAAGGCAGAAAACCGATGCCCGCGTTTAAGAAGAGACTCTCCGAAGAACAGCGCTGGCAGCTTGTCCTTTACGTTCGTTCGCTTGCTCCCGTTTTGCCGGCTAATCGCTAGCCAAACACGATTCAGAACTGTTAGCGAAAGCTGGCCTCGCGTATTTCCAAAATACCGCTCAGCGATATATCCTCTCTTGTTCGAATTCGCCTTTCACGGAGAACTCATGCGCAAAACTCTGTTAATCCTCGTAGCCTGCCTCTGCTTCGTCTCGATCGCGAGCGCCGCACCCGGCGCCGTGCGTTGCGGCAAGCTTCTCGACGTACGGGCAGGTCACATGCTGTCGGATCAAGTCGTGGTATTCGATGACAGCGGTTCGATCACCGCCGTGGGAGCCGCGGCATCCACAAAATTGCCAGCGGGCGTCTCCGCGATTGATCTTTCCTCGGCAACTTGCTTGCCTGGCTTGATCGATGTTCACACACACATCACGGCCGATCCCAGCGCCAGTGGCTATCAAGGCCTCGGCATTTCCGCGCCGCGCGAAGCCGTCACCGGCGTCAAGAACGCCCGTATCACGCTCCACGCCGGCTTCACCACGATTCGCAACGTCGGCGCCGGCAGCTTTACCGATGTTGCCGTGCGCGATGGCATCAACGACGGCGAAATTGAAGGCCCGCGCATGCTCGTTTCGGGTCCGCCGCTCGGCATCACTGGCGGCCATTGCGATAACAACCTCTTGCCGTTTGAATTTCATTTTAAGGACCAAGGCGTTGCCGACGGCCCATGGGCCGCGCGCGCAAAAGTTCGCGAAGTCATAAAGTACGGCGCTGACGTCATCAAGATTTGTGCTTCGGGCGGAGTGTTGAGCAAGGGGGACCAGCCGGGCACGCCGCAATACTCTCTCGAAGAGATGCAAGCCATTGCCACAGAAGCGCACAAGCTTGGACGAAAGGTGGCCGCGCACGCGCACGGCACGCAATCCATTAAGGATGCCATTCGCGCCGGTATTGACTCCATCGAGCACTCCAGCTTGATCGACGACGAAGGCATCGCGCTTGCGAAGGAGCACGGCACGTACCTGGATTTTGATATTTACAACGACGATTACATTCTGCAGGAAGGCGCGAAAGCCGGCATGCTTCCGGAATCGATCGAGAAGGAAAAGAAAATCGGACGCTTGCAGCGCGAAAATTTTCGTCACGCGTGGCAGTCCGGTACGAAGATGGCTTTTGCGACTGATGCCGGCGTCTATCCTCACGGCGATAACGCCAAGCAATTCGCAAAAATGGTCGAGTGGGGAATGAAGCCGATCGATGCCATTCAGGCCGCCACGATTAGCGCCGCCGATTTGCTCGGATGGTCCGGCAGAGTTGGCGTCATCGAAACCGGCCACTATGCGGACATCATTGCCGTTAACGGCGATCCGCTGAGCGATGTGCGTGTTCTGGAATCCGTCAAATTCGTGATGAAGGGCGGGACAGTCGTTCGGAACGAACTGTCCGCCAAATAAACCTAGCTGCCGCCTGTAAACATTCGGCTGTATTTTTGAGGGCGCAGCATGCTGCGCCACTACAAGGGCAAGCAAGCCGTCTTTACTAGTTTTCTATACGCACTTAGAAAACAAAAAAGCGGAGGCCATCGAAATGGCTCCGCTTTTGTTTTATCTTCACCTGGTCGCAGCTTTACTTCATTAGCCCCTAAGCCGCGGCCGCTTTCACTTGCGACAACGCCGCCGCTACTTCCTGCAAATCAGGCACCACGGGAATGTCGTAGTCTTTCGCCCAAGCAACTTTCCCCGCCTTATTAATAATAATGATCGACCGCCCTGTGATCCCTTTATCTGCCAAGTACACGCCATACTTGTCGCTCATGGCGCCGCGTGGTTGAAAGTCCGCGAGCAGCGAATACTTAATTCCCATCTTCTCGGCATACGCTTTGTGCGACCAGATGCTGTCGACGCTTACGCCCAGAACTTCTGCGTCCAGCGTGTCGAACGACCTCATGTCGTTCACCATGCAAGCGTGTTCCGAGGTGCAGGTCGGGCTCCAGTCCAGCGGATAGAACATGAGCACGACATTCTTTTTTCCTGCGAAATCTGAAAGCTTCACTTCTTTTTTTTCTTGATTCATCAGCGTAAAATCTGGCGCCGTTTGTCCTACCGCAATGCTCATGATACTTCCTCCTCGTTTTCTAAATTCTCGCCTTACATCTTATCAATCCCCAAGTCTGCCCACAAACTATTGAGCCTCTCCGAGTATGGAGTCGCGCGTGTCACTGGGAAAAGCGGCAGCAGAGCTGCCGCACTCCAAATTGCTTCTTCGCAATGGTGTGCGAGAGGTAGTAGCTGGTTGTGGGAATGGGTCTTTACACAGAGGGCGCGGAGGACGCAGAGATAACATAGAGGGGATGGAAAGGGGACGGGCTGAAGCCCGCCCCTACATCTACTCATTCCTTTTAATGGGGTGCCGCTGGCGGTACACTGCGTGCAGAGCTTCCTATGAGCGCCGAACCTGCTCGCCGAATAATTGGTATGACCCTTCGCCAACTCGTTGACCTCTATATCTCGAAGGCTGGCCAGTTCGGCAACGCTGTCGCTTTGACTGCTTTTCAACTCTCCCCGGCGGAAACCGAGCGCCTCTTTTCTTCGTACGACGAGGACTACCACATCAGCCGGTTCTTCCATTTCTCTGAGGCCGAGGGCACCCAGTTCGGCATCAACGGTATTCCGGTTACCCATGTTTGCCTTGATGCTGAGATTGAGACCATTCTCTGAATTGGCCCTTCCGGCGAGTCTTGGATATAATCCGTTTGCCACAATTTAGACGCTGATTTACTCACTGCCACCCTGGAGGTCCCTAGATGGCTGGCTCGCCAACCCTCTTGCCCGAATCGCGGCTTGGAAGTACGCTGCGCCGCGACGCCTGGTGGGTCGAAATCCTTCCTGTAATTATTCTTCTTGGCGGCTTCGGTCTTTACGCCACGTTCCGCGCTTTTGAGAACGCGTACTTTGAATGGGGGCCGTACCTTTCGCCTTTCTATTCGCCGCTCATCGATCCGCAGCATCATTGGTGGAAATGGTCTCCGGCGCTGCTTATTCTTGCTGGACCGCTCGGTTTTCGGGCTACCTGCTACTACTACCGCAAGGCCTATTACCGCGCGTTTTTTCTCGATCCGCCGGCTTGCGCGGTGGGTGAGCCCTCTAAACGAAAATATCAGGGGGAGACGAAATTTCCGTTCATTCTGCAGAATCTTCATCGCTACTTCTTCTATGTGGCGGTGGTGTTCATTCTTTTTCTCTGGCACGACGTTATTAAGGCGTTCAACTTTGACGGCCACTTTGGTATCGGCCTGGGCACTCTCGTTCTGACCACAAACGTTGTGCTGCTGACGCTCTACACTTTTTCCTGCCACTCGCTGCGGCATCTTGCCGGCGGCAAGCTTGATTGCTTTTCTTGCGCCACTTTCGGGAAGCCTCGCCACGCTGCCTGGCGCGGAGTCAGTTTTCTGAACGAGCGCCACATGCTTTTGGCTTGGTGTAGCTTGATTTCTGTCGGCTCCGCCGATTTCTACGTGCGCCTGGTGGCCAGCGGCGCCATCCATGACCTGAGGATCCTGTGACGACCAGCTACGAGACCCGCGAACACGACGTACTTATCATTGGCGCCGGCGGCGCCGGACTACGCGCTGCCATCGAAGCGCTGGCAAAAGGCGCGAGCGTTGGCGTCGTTTGCAAATCGCTGCTCGGAAAAGCGCACACCGTGATGGCCGAAGGCGGCATCGCCGCGGCCATGTGCAACGTTGACACTGAGGATGGCTGGAAGCCTCATTTCCGCGACACGATGCGCGGCGGAAAATATTTGAACAACTGGCGCATGGCGCAGCTCCACGCGCAGGAAGCTCCCGATCGCGTTAGTGAACTCGAGCAATGGGGCGCGCTTTTTGACCGTACGGATAAAGGCGCGATTCTGCAGCGCGCGTTTGGCGGCCACACGTACAAGCGGCTTTGCCATGTCGGCGACCGAACTGGGCTCGAAATGATTCGAACGCTGCAGGACCGCGGCGTGCAGCTCGGCTTCGACGTTTATATGGAGTGCACCGTCACGCGTCTTCTCACGGATGGTGGGCGCATCTCCGGAGCCTTCGGTTACTGGCGCGAAAATGGGCGCTTCATCGTTTTCAAAGCCAAGTCCGTTGTGATCGCTACGGGCGGCATCGGAAAAGCGTGGCCCATCACCTCCAATTCCTGGGAGTACAGTGGCGACGGCATGACGCTCGCGTATGAAGCCGGCGCTGAGCTCATGGATATGGAATTTGTTCAGTTCCATCCCACGGGTATGGTCTGGCCGCCCGGCGTACAAGGGCTTCTCGTCACGGAAGCCGTTCGCGGCGAAGGCGGTATTCTGCGCAATAAACTTGGCGAGCGATTCATGGAGAAATACGACCCCAAGCGCCTGGAACTCTCGACGCGCGACGTCGTCGCTCGTTCTATTTACACCGAAGTGAAAGAAGGACGCGGCACGGAGCACGGCGGCGCTTATCTGGACATCTCGCACAAACCCGCCGAGTACGTGAAGAAAAAACTTCCCAGCATGTATCACCAGTTTAAAGAGCTGGCCGACGTGGACATCACCAAGGGGCCAATGGAAGTCGGGCCTACTTGTCACTACGTCATGGGCGGCATTCGCGTGGAAGCCGAAACGGCGCAATCCACAGTGCCAGGGCTCTTCGCCGCGGGTGAAGCCGCCGCGGGACTCCACGGCTCGAATCGTTTGGGCGGAAATTCGCTCTCCGATTTGCTGGTCTTTGGCCGCCGCGCGGGTATGGCTGCCGCGGATCACGCCAAGCGCGTTTCCCATGCTGGAGTTTCCGAAGAGCAAATCGCGGAAGCCGAAAAGGAACTTCTTGCGCCTTTTTCCAATCCCAGCGCCGAGAGTCCTTATGCCGTTCACCGCGATCTTCAGAAGGTGATGCAGAGCCTCGTCGGAATTTTCCGCACGGAAGAGGATTTGAAGAAGGCTTTCGCCGAGCTGGAAGAACTGAAAGCGCGTGCGGCAAAGGCCAGCGTGGAAGGCTCGCGACTTTTCAATCCGGGCTGGCACCTTGCGCGCGAACTGAAATCCATGCTCACGGTTTCCGAGGCGGTCGCGCTCAGCGCTCTGGCACGCGCGGAAAGCCGCGGCGCGCACAGCCGTATCGACTTCCCGAATTACGATCCCGTCTGGGAGAAAAAGCACAACATCATCGTTCGCGAAGGGGCGGAGATGAAGCGCCGCGAATCTCCGGTAGAGCCGATGCCGGAAGATTTGAAGCAATTCGTAATGGCCGACTAGATTTTTGTGCAGCGTAGAAGCGCCAGTTTTGTAGTGGCCGGGCTTTAGCCCGGTGAAGGTTTGCGGCAATCTCGGACTCAACGGCCCGAGCGCAGTTTGGAGAGCTCATCGATGCCTGATGCAATTTTGCGAGTCTTCCGCGGTGAAGGCGCCGTCGGTGGCCAAGCGGTTGATTACAACGTACCCATCGCGCCTGGCATGGTCATTCTCGACGCGCTCCACTACATTCAGGGCCATCTCGCGCCTGATTTGGCGGTGCGCTGGAATTGCAAAGCCGCCAAGTGCGGTTCGTGCTCCGCTGAAGTTAATGGCCGCCCTCGCTTGACCTGCAAAACGCGGGTGGACTCTTTGCCGATGGATCAGCCCATCACCGTGATGCCGATGAAGTCATTTCCCCGGATCAAAGATCTCGTTACCGACGTTTCGTGGAACTATGCCGTCAACAAAAAGATTCCCGCCTTCCGGCCGCAGCAGAACACGGACTGGAAAATTTCCCAAATCGATGTCGATCGCGTCCAGGAATTCCGCAAGTGCATCGAATGCTTTCTGTGCCAGGACGTCTGTCACGTCATTCGCGAGCATGATGAAAAGAAAACTTTTGGGGGGCCGCGCTTTTTTGTGCGCGTCGCAGGACTTGAACTTCATCCGCTCGATGCTCTCAATCGCACGGCCCTGCTCAAGGACGACCTGGGCATCGGGCTGTGCAACATCACGAAGTGTTGCACGGAGGTTTGCCCGGAGGATATTCATATCACGGACAACGCCATCATTCCGCTCAAGGAACGCGTTGTTGACGAGTTCTACGATCCTTTGACCATGCTGTTCCGCAAAATCCTCGGCAAGTAGCATAAGCTGATGGCACAGGCCTTCGCCTTTGTGGCTCTGCGGAGCAGTCTTCACGGCTAAAGAGCACAGACAAGAGTGTCTGTGCTACTGGGAGGTCCCATGCCGCATCAACTCAAATCCATTTCCAAAGCAGGCATCGCGGAAGCAATCGCCAAAGTGGAGCTTTACCGCTATCTCAACGAGCCCGAAGAAGCTGAGTCCATCTGCCGCGACATCCTGGTGGTCGATGCCGATCATCAACTCGCACGTCGCATGCTCGGGCTCGCTATCACCGACCAATTCACCGGCGGCGCTGCCGACCGCTACGCCGAAGCCGCATCCAACTTTCAATCGCTCCGCGATCCTTACGAGCGCCACTATTACTCCGGGTTGCTCCACGAGCGCCGCGCCAAAGCGCAACTCCACTCGGGGTGCTCACCGCACATTCTTCTTCCGCTCGTTGAGGAGGCCATGCGCTGCTTCGCCGAAGCCGAAAAAATCCGCCCCGCCGGCAATGACGACAGCATCCTCCGCTGGAACCGCTGCGTTCGCCTGCTGGAGTCCCGCCCCGAATTTCATGCCTCCCAGCCCGGCCCCGGAGACTTCGAGAGCGAAGACACTCCGCCCGTGAGCGCTCCCCTTCGCCGTTCGGGCGGTCACCACTAGACCGCGGGCTAAGAGCGTTCCGATGCAACCTCTCCATTTAGTTTTGGTTTGAGCTCGGCTTCCACTTGTTCAGAAAGTCCAGAATATCTTCCGGTGCCATGGAACGTGTCGCCTCAAATTCGCCGCGTTTCTGGCTGAACAGCAGTTTTCCGTCGTTTCCAAGCACTGCGATAGCCGGCACTCCTCGATCCAACGGCACATCATACAGTTTGGCGATGTCCAGATTTTTATCCGCCTGTCCGATATCCACGTGGACCAATTCGAACGACTTTTCGACTGTCGGTGAAATCTCCGGGCTGTGGAAGGCTTCCTCCAAGACGTGGCAGTCGTAGCACCAATTCGCTCCGAAAACGACCAGCACGCGTTTGTGCGTTGCTGCTGCCGCGCGAATCGCTTCAATAATCTCTTTCTTGGCATCCGCGGCTGCGGGATACAGATCTTTTTGTTCGAGTGGCTGCCTTAATCTGGTTGCATCCTGTCTTTGAACAAAAGCAAGACTCCACGTATCTCCGGTCTTTAGCCATGCTTGCGCCATCCCCACGTAATAAATTTTGATGGCTCCTTCTGCTCGTACGGATAGCGCGACTTCCGCCATCACTACATGCACGTTGGGTTGCGGCATCTGCTCTTTGACTATTTCCACTCGGACATTCGTCAAGCCCTTCGCTTTCCATCCCGCCCAGAAGTTCACCTCGCTCTCGAGTGGCGCATCTTTTCCGTCACCGCCTTTAATTTGCGGGGGCGGCGAGGTCGCAAACATCCTTGTGAGCGCGGCGGCGTCTCCAGCGGCGACCGCTAGTCGCCATTGCTCGACAGGCGCAAAGGCTGCGGCGTCCGCGTTCTGCCCAACGGCCGGTTGCGAAGAAGCGGTCCCGATCCAAAGAAAAATCACACCACTTAAGAAATGGCGCACGCGAGTCTCCATCACGATGGTGCACTGTATCATGATGTTCTGCGTAACTTAATGGATGGAACGAAGCTGCTCATCGCAGCTGAAGTGCACGCTAACGCGGCTCGCAAAATGTTGATCCATTGATCATGCAAACACAGAAGCTTCCGCAACAACTATGAACTGTCAATTGTTTCTTGCGCTGCGGCCAGCATAGACCGCTAGTGGCCGAGCGAGGTGCGGAAGGATCTTGTTTTCGAAGGCGCTGCGTTGTCGATCGATTTGGAGGCGGCACTACCTGTCTCTATAGCGCGGCGAATCCCGGCGAGTGGTGCATCGTCGTGCAGGATAACGGTCGCGCCGTTGGCCTCGACGCCAAGCTGCTTCCACATCGTGGCGAGGTCCACTTGTACCGGATTGTCGTTCCACTCGGCGTACATTTTTTGAAGAATCTCGACGCCCGCAGCTTGATCGCCGATCTTTAGCGCATTTACTATCGGCCAATCTACGCGGATGTCGCCGCCTGCGTTGAGAATGCCGCGAAGCGCATCTTCCAAGCCTTTTTTGTTTTTGGTTTGCTTGCGGATTTCCACGTCAGCGACGAAGCAGAAAAGCGCGCCGCCCCAGTACGTTCTGCCCCAGGTGTGCGTATGATCCAATCCGGCGTCGCCCTCTCTAGGAAGACCTTTGGGCATGTCGCGGACGAGGTCGCTCCACATTTGCAGGGCAGTCCAATGTCCGGCGCGAATGCGCGCGATGGGCTCGACATAAACGGAGAGGCCTTCTTCGATCCAATGATGCTCGTCGGCCATCGACGGAAATGCGAGATGAATCATTTCGTGGGTGAGCATCCAGTCTTCGGCAAAATCTGCAGGCGTGGTTTTGCTTCCCGTGTGGATGACGATAAGGCCGCCGTCCTTGCCCCAGGTTGTACCGTGCCGTACGCCATCTCCATCGAATGAAACGACGCGCAGCGTGAGATGCGGAACAGGGAAGCGGCCGTAGTAAGCGGCGACGGACTCCGCAGCGGATTGTACCCACTTCATGACATCTGGTTGTGAGAGGGGCGCTGCACCGGTGTCGATGGTCACGTCGATGCGAGAGCCGCCGATCATCAGCGTTGAAGTCACATCAGCCGCCTTCGCGCCATGGAAGGGAAATAGTAGAAACAGGAAAATGAGAAAAGTGGTTTTGCGGAGGCCAAGGGTAGATTCCATGCGCATCATGAGTGCCCAGAATCCATCCTACGCCAATTGCAAGAATTGAGTGTGAGCGAATCGGTGGACGGCTCTAAACAGGATTCTTCGCTTGTGGTTCCGTTTTCCAGAAGATTCGACTGGCAAGCGCGTCAAGGGAAAAAGCTCCCGGACCAAATAGGAACACAATGAGCGACGCAATCAGAAAAACGTACGGCGCAGCGGCGGTGAATTTGTCTGGATCGGAAAAAATGGAGTGGAGCGCTTCCTTGTCGGCCGTGATGTACGCCGCGAGCATATTGATCGTCAGCACAAGCGAAATTAGCCGGGAAAACAAACCGACGGCCAGCAAGAATCCGCCAAAAAACTCGAGGCAGGAGATCGCAGTTGCCATGAAGCCGGGAGCAGGCAGGCCCAGGCTGGTGAAAAAATCAGTCACTTTATCGAGGTTGTGCAGCTTGCCCCAGCCGCTTTGCATCAGCTGGATGCCCCAATACAGCCGCACAAAAAGTAAAAACGGATGCTGGAGATAATCAACGTAGTGGCAAAACTTGTCGTGCCAGGATTTTGTGGTTATCAGTAGTTTGTTCATCGAAGATTCGTCGTCAGCAGTTTATTCCCGGGATCTTTGGATGCGTCAATGTACAACAAGAATTATCGGACCGCGCGCTTTTTCTCCGGACGGCAGAACCAGCCCAGTGCAGACCATGTTGCGAACCACGCCTGGACTTTCGCAGGTCGCTCATCGGGTGCAAAAGCGCTTTTGCGGAAGGCAGACTCCACCGCCGCGCCAAGCGTGTTCCCCTGGCGTAGCGCGGTGAGAATCGCAAACTCCTCCCGCTCGATCCGGCGAAAATAGACAGAGTAGTCGACGCGGTGTACTGCCAGGAAAATTTGCGCTGGCTTCAGCTTAGCGATGGCACGGACGCGCTTGCGCTTCCGATGCTCAGTAAAAGTGTTGCTGGCGAAATCCGTGTCTTCGTCTTCTTTGCGCACTTCGAGAAGTAGATCGTCGACAGGGTAGCGGAAACTCAGCAGCCGGACATACGGCTGAATGTTTAGTTTCATCCGCGGGCCCGCTGCGCTCGCGAGATCCTCGGGGCGCAGGGCAGGCTCGGCTTTTCCATCGAAGGCTTCGATGTCCGCCCACTCGAGACGCACGATATCCAGCGCGAGGTTTTGTTTCGTCCCAGCCCACTTGGGATTCTTTCGCAGCCACGATTCCAAGCGCGCGCTCAGATTGCGCAGCGTAAACGAACGCGAAGGATTCGCGATTAAATACGCCTTGGACATGGCGTCAAAACGGCGTTCGCCGAGTATGGCGTGCAAACCGGGGAAATCTTCGCTGAGTGCGGAGAGCACGCGAAACCAATACTGGCGATTGTAAATTTCGAGGCGTTCGAACGAAGTGAGCCGGTCATTCGGCTTGATGAAGCGTGACGCGTAGCGCTTCATCGGGCCTCCATCCGGAGCGCGGTGTTGCATGCGTTCAGAGGGAGTGAGCGGCTGCATCACCGCGCGGGCCATGGTGCGTTGAAGTTGCATCAACTTCATACGGCTTCCGCCAGAGCGGTAGCGCGCAGGAATTTATTGGCTTTCAACGCTTCGTCGTGCACTTCCTGGAAAGTGGGAATGCTGTCGTCCCATTCAAGAAGCGTTGCGGTATGGCCGGCCCGTTGGATGGCGCGCTCGTAAAGTTTCCAGACAGGATCGATCACCGGGTGGTCATGCGTGTCGAGAATATATTTGCGATATTTCGAATGGCCGGCAATGTGGATTTGCGCGACTCGATGCGCGGGGACGCTGTTCACGTAGTCGAACGGATTGAAACTGTGGTTCTGCGAAGAAACATAAATGTTATTTACGTCGAGCAGAATGCCGCAATCCGCGCGCTCGACGACCTCGTTCAAAAACTCCCATTCCGTCATTTCCGAATCGTGATATTCCGCATAACTGCTTACATTTTCCACAGCGATGGGTATTTCCAGAAAATCCTGCACTTCGCGCACTTTTTGCGCCGTAATCCGCGCAGCCTCAAAGGTGTAAGGCATGGGTAGCAAGTCGTGCGTGTAGCGCCCATCAACGCTGCCCCAGCAAAGATGATCGGAAAGCCATGGCGTTTTGGTGCGCTGGACGAGTTCTTTCAACCGGCGAAGATGCTCACGATTCAGTTTCTCCGCGGAGCCGAAGTACATCGAGACGCCGTGCTGAACGACTTTGTATTGCTCAAGGATTTGATCGAGGATGTGCAGCGGCCGCCCGCCATCGATCATGAAATTCTCGGAAATAATCTCAAACCAATCGACAACTGGCTTGCGCGTGAGAATGTGGTTGTAATGCGGGGCGCGCAATCCGATGCCGATGCCGTAATCCGTAAATCCATTGAAACGATTCGCTGACATTCATTTCTCCAGGAAGGGGAAAGAGGAAAGGGCCAGTGAATGCGAGCCACCGGCCCCCCATCATTGGTTACGCCCAAGCAGATAACTGATTTACGAGGGCTTCTTGTCCGCTTCAGGCATCTTGGAGCCATCGGTCGCGCAGCCGCCCTTGCCCTTGCAAGAGTTCTTGGCTTTGCAGCCGTTGTCGCTGGACTTGCAGCCGCCCTTGCCCTTGCAAGAGTTCTTGCCCTTACAGGCATGCTTGTCCTTGTCCGCGGTGTCAGCCGGCTTGTCCTGGGATGCAGCCGAAGCCTTTGCCCCGCTGAGCAGATTGGAAGCCTGAATGCTGGCTCCGGTTCCTGCGAGCAAGCCCGCAATCGCCGCGCCAGTAATCAGGAACTTATTTGTCTTTGTCATTTCTCTCTCCGACCTCCTGTGATTTTTAATTCTACTGCTGCCCTTCCGGCAGATTGCCCGCCGTGAAGATCAAGAGTTGGTACTGGCTGAGCTATTTGGGATCTTGAAGCATCCCCCACGTTTTTCGTGCTCCACGAATCCCCAGCCTAATATTGCTCGTTTGCTCTCTTCGGACAGTCTCCGTGAGACTTAGACGGCAGGGAAAAGCAAACGCTTCAACCCTCTCCAAAACAAGTCTGCGCCGCGAAAATGAAAGAGTGTTCAACTCGTTTACCCGCAGCCGCGTCCAAAAAGTGTCCGCGCATAAACCCAGCTGAGCATGGGGACCTGCGTGCACCCGAATTTATTCCCCGGCTGGTAAATCGAATACGTATTGATTCTGCTCCAAGGACTTCGGGAGGGCAGGGCCGCACACACGTACCCTGATTTGAAACCCCGTCCCTCAATCCGGGGCTGTGGTACATCTGGTATCCTCCCATTACGAGCCGCCGTCAAGCGAAAAAACAATTGCCCTGGTGGACAGCTACCACCTGTCCCTTGCGAGCTGGGGGAGCGAAGATTGTTTCGGCCCCTTCTTCATGTACGGAGTTTCCCTTGAACTGGATGTAGCCCCATTCAGCTTGGCTTCGTTTTGAAGAAGGCGATGACAAAGAGAAGACCGAGCAGGGAATCCGTGCCGGCGAAAACCAGGTCCCGCGGGTTTGTTCTGCCTTGCAACACCAGTGCAACGATGGCAAAGGCGTAGGTGGCTTTTTCCAGGATAGAAGGAAGCATCAAGGGCCGATGGCGCGCAGGATCCCTGGCGATGAAGCAAAATGCTACCTGCCACGCCAGGGCACAGCCTACGAACCCGTAGTAAAAGCCGGGATGTGTGATTGCCGGCGGATCTTTCTGCGGGATGACATCAAACAGAAAGTAAAGGGGCGTGATGACGAGTATTCCCCAGATGCCTGCGATCCAAAACACAATTCTTGCGAATTTCATGGCTGCCTCCGGATGCCCGCGCGTTGCTGAAATTCTATAGGAGAAGGGGCCACTCGGGAATCTTGTTGAGAAACAAGCGCGTCACGAAAGCGGCTTTTTTAGCGCCTCTGCGATTCCGGCCTCCGCCAGGGGTGCCATGACGTCATATCCAGCTTTATTGGGATGGACGCCGTCTGGGCTCAACTCTGCTTTGAGGCCGCCTTCGCTGTTTACCATCGGTGTGTAATAGTCCACATAGACGAAGCCTTTTTTCGCGGCGTAATCCTTCATCCATGCGTTGAGCGCTTTGATTTTGGGGGCAGGCTCCAGCCCTTTATGCCAATTAAAATCGCTGGCCGGCAATACTGAGCACAAGACGACTCGAATCCCATTCGCCCGGGCAATCTCGCTCATCGATGCGATGTTGTTGCCAATCTCTTCCAGAGTCTCCTTTCCGGTGTTCTCGGCGATGTCATTTGTACCGGCTAGCAAGACCACTACTTTCGGTTTCAAAAGCACGACGTCCTGCCTAAACCGGACCAGCATCTGCGGCGTGGTTTGCCCGGAGATGCCGCGATTGATGTACGGCTTCCCCGGGAAGAATTCGCCGCGGGCAGGAGCAGTTGCAGTCGCTTTCATTCCCCAGCCTTCCGTGATGGAATCCCCCATGAAGACCACTCGCGTTTCGCCGAGCGATGGTTGCGGCAAGAGCGCATCTGCCTCTCGGAACTTTGCCAGGAACGCCCAGTCATTGTAGGTCCGCTCCAATTGCGATTTCTGGTAAGGCGTCAGCTGTTCCCAGGCGGCAACCTGCTCTGCAGGTATTTGGTTTTGGGCGGAAGCCGCTGGCGCGGAGGCCTGCGAGAAGGCCGGCGGTTCGCAACTAAGCACTGCTGCCGTAAGTAACAAACTACAAAGCACATAAGAAAGTTCTTCTTTTCTAGCCACCGGAACGCCTCCTGCCAGCATGAACGACCAGATTCTACCGCAGGACCTGCGACAAATTGCTAAGCAACCCAAAAATCGCGCATCTTTCCAAAAGACTCCGATCGCAAATCCCGCTTCTCCGGTTCGCTCTGTTCTTAGACCTTGCGCAATTGCCTGACTAAATGCGGCTCATCGGTACTTTTGACGATTACATATCTAGGGTCGAAAGAAGAGTATCCGCAGTCTGTGAAGGTGTAGGGCTCCAACGCGGGGAGCTCGCTCTCAGTTTTTTTCCGCGCGCCCATCAGCTGAATCTGGCTTTGTCGGTATTGTAAGCGTTCGCTCTAGCAGCTTGCCCGAGCCGAAATTTATCACGCCCGGCAGTTGTTTTTGCAATCTTATCGGGTAGTTCCCCGTAAGTCGTGAGGTCCGGCAATCGCGGTACCAGGAGTCCACATTTACGGTTCCCACGTTTGTCGGGCGTTGCCAGTGAAGCTTCGACCGAACTAGTGAGAAACGACAATGGACTTGAGCGGGCATCCAGTACTCATCGTGATGGCAGTTGCTGTTGTCTCTTCGCTGTTGGCCGAAATTCGCGTCGGCATTCGAGTGCCAGTCGTTGTCTGGGAGTTGTTATTTGGAATCCTTATTGGACCCCATGTATTTGCAATTGTGCGCAGCGAGGGTTTGCTGGACTGGCTCGGCGGTCTAGGGTTGGCTGCTCTATTTTTCATGACAGGAATGGACCTCGAGTTGCAAAAAGTTAAGGGGCGGCCTTTGACGCTTGCTCTTTGCGGCTGGGCCGTATCATTGACCGTGGCGCTTGCTGTTGCCGGACTCCTCCATGTGTTGCCATTTGTTGACGCTCCAATTATGGTCGCTCTCGCACTAACCACCACCTCATTGGGAACGCTGATGCCCATCCTGCGAGATTCGGGCAAGCTCGATTCTAATTTTGGAAATCTGGTTGTAGCTGCTGGCACGCTCGGCGAATTCGGTCCCATCATAATTGTCTCCTTGGTGTTGACACACAAGTTTGGGGCGTGGCAGGAAGCCGCTCTCATGCTAGTTTTCGTGGCGGTTGCCTTTGCCGCGGCGATTGCCGCTCTCTGGCTCAGACCGCCCAAGATTCTAGCCTTGCTAGAGCGCACGATGAATTCAAGTACACCGCTGCCGGTATGCCTCTCCCTCCTCTTGCTTGCAGCCTTCGACGTCCTTTCGAATAGATTTGGACTTGAGGCTGTGCTCGGAGCGTTCGCTGCCGGAATGGTTGTTAGTCTGGCTAGCCAGGACGAGGCCGGCAAAGTCTTTCGCGGAAAAATGGCAGCCATCTGTTTTGGTTTCTTCGTGCCCTTCTTCTTTGTAGTGAGCGGAATGAACCTTGATCTGGGGTCTCTGCTGCACAGCGGGGGGACGATGCTTCTAGTACCAGTGTTCCTTTTCCTGCTTCTTCTCGTGCGCGGCGCGCCCGTGATCTTGTACCGCAAAGACCTTGCGAAAAACGAACGATTGCCTTTCGCACTTTACTCCGCAACCGGACTCTCGATGGTGGTCGCGATCGCCGCTTTAGGAGTTCGCACTGGGCGCATGCCGTCCAATGTCGCAGCTGCGGTTGTGGGAGCCGGCTTGTTGTCTGTTCTGCTGTTTCCGATGATCGCCGGCGCCTTGCTAGCAAGGTCTCCTCGAATTGCAGATTCTCAAGGTGCCGGCTGATGAGAAGACATTTCTGATGTTTATTCCAAACGACAATCTTCAACAGAACTCATCTTCACTAAATAGACGGCAACAAAACGCCACTCAAGATCCTCCCGCAAACTGGCCAACAATTGAGGACGATACACTGTTTCTGGCACAGGACGTTCGGTGGCGAGAGAATTCCGCACTCAGTCCGGTTGGCGCAGCTCTTGGGCCTCGCTCAATTACCTGACTAAATGCGGTTCACTGGTACTTTTGACGATTACATAGCTACGCCAGAAAGAAGAATATCCGCATTCTGTGAAGGCGTGCGGCTCCGACGCGGAGAGACTCTTTAAGTCGGATTTCTTCTGCGCATGCCCGGCCGTGTGTTTATTGGTTTGAAGAAAATCTCGAGAAGCAGTTGAAGTGTAAGAAAAAGAGGAGAACGCAAATGAACTGGAGAAGCAAGGTAACCCTAGCCTTCGCGACAGTAGCGGCGCTATCTGGCGTTGCAGGCTCGCCGGCGGCCAGAGCGCAGCAGAGGCCAAACATCGTCATACTTATGACCGACGACACTGGCTGGAACGACTTCGGTGCCTATGGCGGTGGCGCGAACCTGGGTCATCCGACGCCGAACATCGACAAGGTCGCCCAAGAAGGCGCGGTCTTCACCAGTTGGTACGGCCAGGCGAGTTGCACCGCGGGCCGGGCCTCCTTCATGACCGGGCGCATTCCTATCCGCTCGGCCCTTTCGGTCGTGGTTGTGCCTGGCGACCCGAACGGCCTCACGAAGAGCACGCCGACAATCGCCGAGTTCTTCAACAAGAACGGCTATTCGACATACTTCTCCGGCAAATGGCATCTGGGCGATCAACCCAAGTTTTACCCGATCGAACATGGCTTTGACGAAATGAAAGAGTTCGCCGCCTACTATCCGGGTGTTTATACGTATGACGACACGGACAGCTTCGCGCATCCCTGGTTCCCTAAGTACAACCCTGCTTACTGGGACGAATATCAAAAGATCGTCAACTTATACGAATGGGAAGGCACCGCCGGAAAACCCGCCACCAAGGTTGCGCGCATTGACTACGACTACCTGCATGAATTCGACGTCCGTCAGGCTGACTCAGCGGTTGAATATATTAAGGCGCACGCCAAAGGGGGCAAGCCGTTCTTCATGGATGTAAATTTCATGAAGATGCACAACCCGAACATTCCCGCAAAGGCGTTCATTGGCAAATCGCATCTCGGCAATTATTCAGATGCCATGATGGAGCTCGATTCCAACATCGGCCGCATTATGGACGAGATCCGTGCAGAGGCTCCCAACACGATCGTCATCATCACCGCCGACAACGGCGCGTGGCAGGACGCATGGCCGGATGGCGGCACCGTGCCGTTCCGTGGAGAAAAGGGCTCGCCCTTTGAAGGCGGTTTCCGCGTGCCCGGCATTATGTGGGCGCCCGGTAAGATTCCGGCCGGCGCACGCTACGGCGAAATGATGTCGCACATTGACTGCTGGGCAACGCTGGCAACGATGGTCGGCCTTACCCCGCCGCCTCACGGCGCGTGGAAGGACAATGACGGCAAGCCGATCTATTTCGACAGCATCGACAACAGCGCGTACATTACGGGCAAGGCAAAGCATTCCGCGCGCGACGGATGGATCTATATCGACGGCGAGACCTTTGCGGGCGCTCGAGCCGACATCGGCGGCGATCCCACGAACCCCGATCTCAAAATCGCCTGGAAATACCTGTTTACTGCCAAGGACACCTGGCTCGGTCCACAGCAGAATCTTGGCGCCATTGGCTCGGCCTACAACCTCACCATGGACCCATTTGAGAAATACGACATGACGTTCAACGGTGCGGTCAGTACGCGCACTACGACCACCTCTCCCGGACGCTATGCCGGCTATGACAATGGATGGGTTCTTTCGTTGATTGATATCCCGATCATGGAGTTTGACAAATCCATCGTGGATTTTCCGAGCATCCAGCGCTTCCCCGGTGGCGCGTCGAACGATATGAGTCCGGATCTACAGCATCCGAACAACCCGTTGCCTTTGATGGACATCAAGAAACTCGTGCAAGTCATAGGCGCAGCCGACTAACCTGGACCCTATTCGAACCGTGGGAAGGGGGGAGCACTCGATTGTGTGCTCCCCCTTCCTATTCCTTCCAATTGAACCGCAGCGTTTATCGGGATTTGATCATCAGCTCATAAACGATTTCACCAAACCAGAAATAGACTTACCCCCATCAATCTGACTAAAATTCATCTCGAATCCACATCTGGCAGGCAGAAGTCAGCAATCCATGCTCATCACCAAGATTCGCAGCAGGGAATGTCGCGAGATTCTGACCCGGCTCAGTTACGGCAGACTCGCTTGCTCTTGTAACAACAGGCCTTATATCGTTCCCATCTATTTCGCATTTGAAACCGACCGGCTGTGCTGTTTTTCCACGCTGGGTCGAAAGATCGAATGGATGCGAGAGAATCCACTGGTTTGCCTGGAGGCGGACGAAGTGCGCGGCCATGACGATTGGGTGAGCGTCATTGTTATGGGAAGATACCTGGAAATCCCGAACACACGCGAACATGCGAAGAACAGGGAGCAAATCCGTTCCCTGCTGCAAAAGAGATCACTCTGGTGGCAGAGCGGATATACCGCGACCCAGATTCGCCGCAAGGGCAAGCCCTCGGTACCTGTGTTTTACACCATTCAAATTGAAGAATTGAGCGGCCTGCGCGGCTCGCCGGATACTAGAGAGAAAGGGAAATCTCGCTCATACTCAAGTGCCCCATAGGCTACGCGAGCTCAGTCCTTCTTTCCGAATTTCGCATGAGCGGCGGTGATCAGCCATTGCCGCAGTACGGTTAGATAGTGCGGGTTTACATCATGAAAGCCGACGCCCATGCCTTGGCTCGGCTGAGAGTACAGCACCGTACCTTGGGACTCGAAGTATTTGCTCTCCGAGTAAATCTTAAGCACGGCTTGCGTTCCCTTTGCGAGTGGGTCGGGAATCTCCACATAGCACCCAAAAAGACTTAGCTCGGTTACACGCCCTGGTGCGCTTCCGGGCACACCCTTTTCCGTGACTTCGGCGGTCCCAGTGAATGGAAACCTTGGAGTTCGGCGCCGCTCATCTTCCACGAAGTCACCCCGGATAGCACTTGCGGGATTCTATCGTCAGTTGGGCTGGTGGGGGGCCAAAATAATGGCCAAAATGAGGCGAAAGTAGGGGAGAAAGTGATGAGTTGGCCTCGCGGGGTTGCCGCCTACGCGACCTCTGCTGCAACAAAAGGACTTACGTACTATTCGACTTTCCCGCTTTTCCGTCGATGATACGCGAGTATGCCAAACCTCTACTTCTGCCAGCCACACGCCAAGAATCAAGGGATGTTGCGAGCGGTGCTTTCTGTAAACGAATGCGATCGAGTGGTCAGCAAACATCCTGTTACATTCTTCGGGGAGAACTTTCCCAGCCTGTCCGACGGCCCGAGCGGCGCCGGTGATTTTGCCGTTCTTAAATTCGCCGCGGAAGAGACGGTTGGGAATTGGCGCACCGGCTTTTACCGACTCGATTCCGACCTCGTGGAGCTGAACGATGCTCTGCGAGATCTGCAGAGATAAGGTTGCATTTACTTTTTGGCTCCGCGTAGTCCAGCCGATTAAACGATCAACGAACCGCGAAACCGTTTCTTCTTTGGTGTCCTAATTCCCACAGTTTTACGTCGCCCATACAGGAAAAATGGTATTGTTATGTCTGCCTTGCACGTTCGGCACACCAGGCATTCACACATTCAACCAAGCAGGTAGTCGGAGACATCATGGAATTAGTCGCCACACAAGAAGCGCGGCCGTGGGAACGTCCATTCTGGAAACCCGTTCGCGGCAAAGAGGGCGTCTTCGCATATCTCGTCCTGATACACGCGCTCGCGCTTGTTGGACTGATTCTGTTCCCGCTACCTAGCCTGAAAGTGGTTGGTTTGGCGCTCCTGTTCATCGCCTTCGGCGGGCTCGGCACTACGGTTTGCTATCACCGGCTGCTTGCCCACAAGACCCTTAAGGTCAATAAGTTTGTCGAGCAAATTCTCATCTTTTGGGCGGTTTTCAATGGTTCCGGTCATCCCGCAAGCTGGGTCGCGTACCATCGCCTTCATCATTCCGTCACGGACACTCCGGACGATATTTCCAGCCCCAAGCAAGGCGGCTTCTGGTGGGCGCATCTCCGCTGGCTCTACCAAACGCAACCCGCTGATAAGCAACGCTGGGCTCCCGAACTGACCCGCGGCATGTATACGGCGTGGGGCAAGCTCGAAACTCCCGTAATTATTCTCTCGATCTTCTCCGGGTTTCTGCTCGGTTTTGGTTGGATGGGTTTCTTTTGGATCGGCGCGATTCGCCTGGTTTACACGCTGCACATGCAATGCCTGGTCAATAGCCTCACGCACCTCGGACATGCCAAAGAGGGCGTCGAGGACTCCAGCATGAACGTGTGGTGGCTCGGTCCTTTCCAAATCACGGCCTGGGGTGAAAACTGGCACGCCAATCATCATTCGCACGCTGGCTCCGCGCGCCTCGGCTTGCGCTGGTGGCAAACGGATATCGGCTGGTACTTTATCTGGACCCTCGAGCGCGTCGGACTCGCGCACGGCGTCAAGCGCCCTCGCATTTCGTAGTTAACCGCCGGTTTCTTATCGCCAATAAGGCACTCGGCGCGATGTTATGATGGCGAAGTGTACGCACAAAAATTCAAAGTAGATGTTGTCATTCGCGGCCAGAGCCGCGCCTGCCCGCTAGATTGGCTCGATCAATTCTGCATGCGCAATTTCACGAATTCCGCCGACTTCGACGACACGCTTCCCGTGGCAGATGGCCAGGTCGAAGCCAGTTTCCGTCTGACGCCAGAGCGTTTTGCAGAGGGTCTTGGCGCGTGGCTTACCCAACGCGGCAAAGGCGAGGGCGAGCCAGTAGTCGTACAAGTCACTCTGGAGCAGTCCGCAGCAAGTGTTTAAACCGAAAATGAAAAGGGCTGGTAGCCAAAGCTAAGCAGCGGAATCGCGCTTCTCGCTGCTAATGGCCGCGCGAATTTCCGGCAAAGCGGCCAGAGCAGCCGCTGCACCCGCAGCGACTAGGTCCGGCGTCTTGGTGAAGTCATCCCAAACAAAGGGTTTCACGTCGGGCTCAATAATAACGTCAGCTTGCTGCCGCCATGTAAGGTCAGTGTGGCGTTGGATGATGTTGAAAGAGCGGCTGAGTACGTCGGTGAAAGTACGAGGTGGTTCGAGATTACCAGCTTCAAGATAAACGGCGATCACCACGTCCGCTCCGAGAAGCAGCGCGCCTTCCACGGGAACCGGCGATGTCAGAAATCCATCCACCAAAGTGCGCCCCTCATATTGAATCGGCACAAAAAGCCCCGGGTAAGCGCATGACGCACGCAGCGGCAGACCGACCGGACCCCGCGTGTAGTAAACGGAGACACCCGCATTGATGTCCGTTGTCGCAATCGCCAGCGGAATGGCCATTTCCTCGAAAGTCTTTACTGGAGTGAACCGGGCCAAATATTTTTCGAGGCGCTGATTGGTGGCAAGCCCGAGCCATGAAGGCGTCCAACGGCCGAAATCGGTGAAACTGGTGGTCGCTCCGAGGCGCTCCATCTCGTCCAGGGATGTGCCAGCGCAAAAAGCCGCGCCAATCAGCGCCCCAACGCTTGTGCCCGCAACAAAGTCGATAGGAATGCCGGCCTCGCGCAGAATGCGCAATACGCCAATGTGCGCGATGCCGCGTGCGAATCCGCCCGCAAGCGCCAAGCCCACACGCGGGCGCTCGGTCGGTTTCCGCTCTTCGGGTTCGGCCAGAGAAAGCAGCCTGTCCTTGGCGGACTGGAGCCAGCCGATGGCGTCTGTCACTTTGCCGGGGCTCATTCTCACATTACTTTAGCGCGGGCGTTGTGGCGGGGCCATAGTTCGTTTGACCAGGGGATGGCGGTTTTGTAACCTGTCCACTCGACTCAATCTGCAAAGCGGGCTCCGGAAAAGGCAAGCCATGAAACATCGCATTGAGAAGGCAGCAGTGTTGGGCGCGGGCACCATGGGTTCGCGTATCGCCGCGCATCTGGCCAATGCTGGGCTGCCGTGCATTCTGTTGGACATCGTTCCGCCGGATTTGAAGCCTGGAGCGCCTGCCAGCGATCGCAACAAGATTGTACGTGCCGGTTTGGAGGCTGCAAAAAAATCGAAGCCTGCGGCATTTTTCACACCGTCGCTGGTGGAAAAAGTCTCCATCGGAAATTTTGAAGACGACCTGGCGCGTTGCGCGGAAGCCGATTGGATCATCGAAGTTGTCGCGGAGAATCTCGAGATCAAGAGGAATCTGCTCTCGCGCGTCGCGCAATTCCGCAAGCCCGGCTCGATTGTCACCACAAACACTTCCGGTTTGCCCGTGCATCTCATCGCGGAATCCATGAGCGAAGAATTTCAGCAGCATTGGGCGGGCACGCATTTCTTCAACCCGCCGCGCTACATGAGGCTGGTGGAAGTAATTCCCGGTCCGAAAACGTCCAGCGAAGTGATCGAGACTCTCCACGATTTCTGCGACCGCAGGCTCGGCAAAGGCGTGGTGATTGCCAAAGATACGCCGAACTTCATTGCCAATCGCATCGGAACATTTTCGATGTTGAACGCCATCCGCTTGATGGCAACTCTTGGGATGACCGTCGAAGAAGTGGATGCCTGCACGGGCCCTGCAGTAGGATGGCCGAAATCCGCGACGTTTCGCACAGCCGACCTCGTTGGTCTGGACGTGCTGGTCCACGTGATCAAAAACATTTACGAAACCGCGCCTAACGATGAATCGCACGAAATGTATAAAGTCCCTGCGTTGATCGAGGAAATGGCGCGGCGCGGATGGTTGGGCGACAAAACCGGCCAGGGCTTTTACAAGAAGGTGAAAGGCGAGGGCGAAAAGGAAATCCTGACGCTGGACGTCAACACCATGGAGTACCGCCCGCGCCAAAAAGCGAAATTCACCTCGCTCGAAATGGGAAAGGCCATCGAGGACACACGAGAGCGCCTGCGCGCGCTCGTGGGCCCGCTTCTCCAAGGGCAAAAAGGCGACAAAGCACAGCAGTTCATCTGGGGTGGACTCTCGGAAATGTGTCTCTACGCGGCGCGCCGCGTGCCGGAGATTTCAGACAGCGTTGTGGACGTAGACCACGCGCTGCAATGGGGATTCGCGTGGGAGATGGGCCCTTTTGAAATGATGGATGCGGTCGGCGTGCCCGCTTTCGCCGCGCAAGTCCAAAAAGAAGGCCGCGCGATTCCGCCCGCGATCGAAAAAGTTCTCGTAAGCGGGCGGAAAGGCTTTTACGAGTCGGAGAAGGGCAAGACGACGGTCTTTGACGTCACCACTAGCGCCCCAAAACCGCTTGAAACACCGCCGGGCATCATCATTCTGAAATCGCAAAAAGAAGCCGGCCGCGAAATCGAGCGCAATTCCGGCGCCAGCTTGATCGACCTGGGCGATGGCGTAGTCTGCTGCGAATTTCACGCCAAGATGAACGCTATCGGCGCGGACTTGGTGTCCATGCTGCAGAAGGGACTGAAACGGTTGGACGCGGACTTCGATGCCATGGTCATCGCCAACCAAGCCGTGAATTTCTCGGTTGGCGCAAACGTCATGCTTATGCTCGTCGCCGCCCAGGAACAAGAGTGGGACGAGCTGCACATGGCCGTAAAGCAATTTCAAAACGTAAATCTCGGCCTCAAATATGCTCCCAAGCCGGTCGTCGCGGCGCCGCAAGGCATGGCACTCGGCGGAGGCTGCGAAATCGGCCTGCACGCTGCAAAAATCCAGGCCGCCGCGGAAGCCTACATCGGTCTCGTTGAAGTCGGCGTAGGCTTGATCCCCGGCGGAGGCGGAACGAAGGAAATGCTCATCCGCGCGAACGAACACGCGGCAGGCGGCGAAGATTTGGATCTATTTCACGCCATGAAGCCAGTGTTCGAAACGATCGCCACAGCCAAAGTGGGAACAAGCGCGGAAGATAGCCGCGCGCTTGGTTTCTTGCGTCGCGAAGACGGCGTGTCGATGAATCGCGATCGCCTCGTTGGAGATGCCAAGGAAGCCGCGCTGGCACTGGTCCGCGCCGGGTACAAGCCTCTCGCGGCCACTTGGCAAGAAGGCGCGCAGACCACTCAAATCAAGGTTCTCGGCGAACAATTTCTGGCAGGTGCGAAGCTAGTGATTCACATGATGCAGAGAGGTGGCTACATCAGCGACTACGACGCCCACGTAGGCCGCAAACTCGCCAACATCCTCGCCGGCGGCCCGCTGACCTCGCCGCAACTCGTCAGCGAACAATATGTGCTGGATCTCGAACGCGAAGCCTTCGTCTCCCTCTGTGGCGAGAAGAAAACACAGGAACGAATGGCGTTCACCTTAAAAACAGGCAAACCGTTAAGAAATTAAGGCGTGTATGGAGCGGGCGCAAGAGGCCCGCTATCGGGCTTCGCTTACGACAGGCACGGAAAAATGCTCGTGCACGATGCGCAGTTTGCCCGAGGCATCGCGATACATGACGTGTGTTGCCCGAACGATTTCCAATTTCTCTGCCATGCGTTTACCGCCCACGTCGCGGCCGCTCGCTTGGAATTGGAATGTGTAGCTGGCGACGCCCACATCGATTCCGCACAGAACAATGTCAATCGGGCTCAGTTTCAATTCCATGCGCGTGTCTGGGTTGAAGTATTCGCGTGAACGCCGCATCGCGCCCAATCGTCCAGGTTCGCTGCGGCCCATGGCCACCTGAAACACGGTGCTGCCTGGCGCATAGAAATTGTTCAGTTCTTCTTCTGACTTGGCCAGGAACGTCGTCCAGAAAAGTTCGACGGCCTTGCGGATGTCGTCGGCGGTCAGTTTTGTGGCAACGACAGACATGAGTGGCCCCCCCAAGGCGTATTCCGACACTCTTTCTTTTGTTACTTTACGCGATGCCGGAAGCCTTCAGAGCGGTAATTCGGGGATAGTTGCCGAAGCCATAAACGGCGGAGTGAAGCGCTCGCAGAAAAATAGCGTATAGAAACGCATAGAATCGTACTATAATTGCGGTTTCAATTTACACAAAAAGGAACACCGTGGTCGAGGAGAACTTGATGCGCCGAGCCGCACTATTGCCGCCACGAGAGGCTTCGAGGATCCTGGGAATCAGCTACCCCACGCTGAAGCAGTGGATCTACCGGGGGAAAATCAAAACCGTAAAGACCCCCGGCGGCCATCATCGCATCCCCGAAAGCGAAATCGACCGCATGATTCCCAAGAAGCTCGATCGCGGAGATATCGCCACGCGCCGCGGCAATTTCAGGAAAATCAGTGGGCGCAACCAACTGCATGGCCGTGTCATCGCCATCAAGTACAGCGGCTTGCTGGCGCAGGTGACCATGGCCATCGGCGAGCAGCACATCACGGCTATCATCACGGCGGATGCGGCGAGAGAGATGCGGCTGAAGCCGGGAGAGCGCGCCGCCGCGCTGATTAAGTCCACAGAAGTGATGATTTTGCGCGTCTGAAGAGGAAATAACTTCGAACTGTTGGAGAACAAAAATGCTAAAGCGTCCAGCGTTTTTGATGATCGCAGTGATAGCACTATCTCTCGCCAGCGCCGCGCGCTCACAGGAAATCCGCGTAGCCGCTGCCGCGGATTTGAAATTCGCGATGCAGGATGTTGTCGCTCAATTTGAAAAGCAGACCGGAACAAAAGTAGACGTGACCTATGGTTCGAGCGGAAACTTCTTCTCCCAGCTGCAAAACGGCGCGCCGTTCGATCTGTTTTTCTCGGCGGACATCGACTATCCCAGAAAACTGGAGGTGGCTGGCATCGCCGAGCCTGGAACTCTCTACGAATATGCCATAGGTCGCATCGCGATCTGGACGCCCGCCGACTCCAAAGTGGATGTCGCTAGCCTCGGATGGAAGGCCTTGCTGGATGCCAATGTACAAAAGATTGCCATCGCCAACCCGGAGCACGCTCCCTATGGCCGCGCGGCAGTCGCGGCACTTCAAAAAGCTGGCATTTATGAGCAAGTGAAACCCAAGCTGGTCTACGGCGAAAACATTTCGCAAGCGGCACAGTTTGCGCAGTCCGGAAACGCGCAGGCTGGTATTGTCGCCATGTCGCTCGCCGTTTCGCCCGGCATGAAAGACGGCAAACGCTGGGAAATTCCAGCCGACATGCATCCGCCTATCGAGCAAGCGGCCATCCTTCTAAAGAACGCCACAAACAAAGATGCCGCGCGCGCCTTCTTGGATTTTGTGAAAAGCAAAACCGGGCGCGCGATGCTCGCAAATTATGGCTTCACGTTCTCCGATGCGGCTGCCACTGCGGCGCCGGCTAGCCCGCAGAACAAATAACTATGGATGCTCTCCTTCTCTCTCTCCGACTCGCGCTCTGCGTTTCCGCCATTCTTCTGGCGGGAGGACTGCCGATCGCCTATTGGCTGGCGTATTCGAATTGGCGCGGCAAGTTTTTGCTGGAAGCCGTCGTGGCTCTGCCGCTGGTGCTGCCGCCCACGGTCCTTGGTTTTTATGTACTCGTCGCCATGGGGCCGCGCGGCCCGCTTGGAAAATTCTGGCAAGCATTTTTTGGCCACGGCTTGGCCTTCACGTTCGAAGGGCTGGTCCTCGCGTCTGTGCTCTACAGCTTGCCGTTTGCCGTCCAGCCCCTCATCGCTTCCTTCGAATCCGTCGATCGCAAACTCCTCGACGCCTCCGCCATGCTCGGCGCCGGCAGCCTCAAAACATTTTGGCGAGTGATTTGTCCGCTCTCGATTCCGGGGATCGTCACCGCCGTGGTGCTCAGCTTTGCCCATACCATGGGCGAGTTCGGCGTCGTGCTCATGGTCGGCGGCAATCTTGCTGGCGTCACACGCACCGTCTCGATTGACATCTACGATCACGTGCAATCGCTGGAGTACGCTGACGCGAATCGCATGGCGCTCGTGCTCCTCGCTATCTCTTTCTCGGTTTTGTCGTTAGTGTATGCCATAAATCGGCAAGTAGGCCGCCAGATCGGACGCCGTCTGTGGACACCGTGGGCGGCGAAGTAAACGCGTCCACGCTGACGGCGTGCGTACAGTTGCAACGATCCCCCTCGGGTTCCGCTCCTTTTCTGCTCGACGTTTCCCTGCAGGTTCCCCCGGGTATCACGATTCTTTTTGGTCCTTCCGGCGCGGGAAAATCCACCCTGCTCGATTGCATCGCGGGATTGGCGCGTCCCGACGCGGGGCGCATTGTCGCTGGCGAAGAAACTCTATTCGATTCGCAATCCAACGTGAATTGCCCGCCTCAATCCCGGCGCATTGCCTACGTTTTTCAAACGCTTGCGCTCTTCCCGCATATGACCGCCGAAGAAAATATCTCTTACGGACTCGATGGTATGCCACAGCGGGAGCGCTCGGCGCGCGTGGAGGAAATCCTGAAAGCTTTCCGCGTGGAGAAACTGCGCGCGCGCAAGCCTGGGGAAATCTCCGGCGGAGAACGCCAGCGTATTGCCTTGGCGCGGTCGCTGGTTACACAGCCCCGCGTGTTGCTGCTCGATGAGCCCCTGACCGGCCTGGACGCGGAACTGAAAGCTGCCATCGTCGATGACTTGCGGATATGGAACACAGCACGGCGTATTCCGATTCTGTACGTGACGCACACGCGCGAGGAAGTAGACGCGCTTGGCGAGCGCGTGATCGCCATGGATCACGGGCGAGTAATAAGCACTGGAACGCCCATGGATGTATTGGATGCGCCGCGGCACAAGCGACTGGCGCAAGCCGCCGGCTTTGAAAATCTTCTAAGCGGAACGGTCGTCGATTTGCGCGAAGCCGACGGCGTCATGCGCGTACGTCTCAACGAAAGCCGTTGCGAAATCGAAGTGCCGCTCGGTTATGCAGCCGCAGGAGACCCCGTGCTCGTGGCAATTCGCGCGGGCGATATTTTGCTCGCGACCTCACAGCCACACGATCTGAGTGCGCGCAACATCATCGAAGGTCGCATCGTAGCGATGGAACCTCGCGGCACATTGGTTCGCGCTCGCGTTGATTGTGGCGTGGAATTTATCGTGCACCTCACGCCCGGAGCCGTCAGGTCGCTAAATCTCGCAGAAGGATCCCGCGTCTGGCTGGTGTTGAAAACGCATTCCTGCCATCTCGTCGAGGAATGATCGCGCACGAAGGACAAACGCGCGCCCTGCGAATCTGTCAGGATTTAGGTTTGCTCGTCGCGGCCGCCGCAGCCCCTGGCGCGGAAAATCTCACTTCCGCTGCCTCCAACGTGTCACCCTTTGGCGTCGCGTGAATCAGCACACGATCGCCGACCACAAGGTCGGAAAGCTTCGCAGGTTTATCCGGAATAGCGTCGGCGGGCGTACCAGCCGGACTCGCAACATGGAGAACATAGACGGTCGATGAAACGAGCTTCACCTCGACGGACGTTCCGTCGGCAATTTTTACGAAAACAGAGTCCGCGGTGATTTTTTGCACCGTCCCGCTCACGTGTTTTTTGTCGCCGTGCGCGAACGCGGCCCCGGCAATCAGCGCAACCGCCAAAAATAATGCCCCGAACCTAAGTTTCATAGCCATCTCTCCCAGGTAGCACAGGCACTCCTGCCGGTGCGCTTTTGAATTTCGCGTGATCATGCCACAACTAGTGATGATGATGCGCCCCCGCGGGCGCCGGCGCCGCCCCATTCAAAAAATCATTTTCCTGCTGTTCCTCCAGCCGATCGGCAGGACTCTTCGGATTGTTGCGCTCCATCTCGAGTCGTTCTTCCGTCGTGAGTTGCGGCAAGTGGCGGATGAAGTGAACCAGTTTCCAGCTATCTTCCGGCGAACTGTGAGGACTCGAGAACGCGGGCATTCCCGTGAACCGCACGCCATTTTCAATAATCCAAAAAAGTTCGCCATCGGAGAGCTTTTGCGTTTCCGGGAGCCGCAAGTCCGGCGGCTTGGGATAAAGTCCGCTGCCCATCATCGTGTCGCAACTGCCGTCGTTGCCATGGCAGATCGCGCAATGGTCCGCAAAGTGCAACCGCGCGTCGCGCAGGTTTTCTTCGGATGCTGGCACGGGATTGGTCAACGCTCGCGCTGCGCCCGGAAGCGCCATGTGTCTGGCTTTCCGCGCCATCACCACCTCGAGCGCCGTCGGTTTCGCTTTTGCGCTCACGCCGTCATGCAGAAAAGAAAACGCGACGCCGCCAATCGCTAGCACAACGACAGCCAACAAAATCACAATGAGAGTTCCGCGTTTCATAGCCCTGCTTCCATGTTAGACGACGCAAGCCGCGCGATGCTAGCCGGATTTATCCGCCCGTTGGGTCCGTCACACTCGCACCTGCAGACTTGCACCGCCTCTGGTAGGATACGCCGAGCCATGAAAGACAAAATTTATCCGAGCCTGGATTCCGCCGTGGCCGATATTCGCGACGGTGCTCGGATCATGTTCGGCGGATTCGGTGGCGCTGGTTTTCCCAACAATTTGATCCAGGCTTTGGCCGCAAAGAGCATTAAAGACATCACTGCCATCAGCAACAATTGCGGAACCCGCGATGGCGAGCTTGGCTTGATGTTCAAAAACGGCCAGGTTCGGCATGTAATCGCTTCGTTTCCGGGTCCGCATTCCAATTATTTTCAAGAGCAGCTTGCCGCAAATAAGGTGACGCTCGAACTTGTCCCGCAAGGAATTCTCTGCGAACGCATGCGCGCCGCTGCCGCCGGCCTTTGCGCATTTTATACGACCGTCGGCGTGGGCACGGAAGTCGCGGCCGGCAAAGAAGAGCGCGTCATCGATGGAAAACGCTGCATCCTTGAAATGCCCATTCACGCGGACTACGCGCTCATCAAAGCCGAGACGGCCGATGAACTGGGCAATCTCACGTACCGCCTCGCCGCGCGAAATTTCAATCCCATCATGGCCATGGCTGCGACGACCACCATCGTCGAAGTCGATGAAATCGTCCCAGTCGGTACGATTAAACCCGAACACGTCGTGACTCCGGCGATTTTCGTTCACCGTATCGTCCAAGCCAAAGGAGTCCGCTATGCCGGATAAGCCGCGGCTGACTCGCGAGCAGATCGCACAGCGCGCCGCGCTGGAGCTGCCAAATGGCGCATACGTGAATCTCGGCTGGGGCATCCCCAATCTCATCGCGGATTACTTGCCGAAAAACGTCGAAGTCTATTTTCACAGCGAAAACGGCATTCTCGGCATGGGCCGTCGCGCAAGGCCGGGCGAAGAAGACTACGACCTGGTCGACGCCATGAAAGTCCCTGTGACGCTGATTCCCGGCGCATCTTTTTTTCACCAGGCGGATGCGCATCTCATGACACGCGGCGGCCATCTTGACGTCGCCGTGCTCGGGGGATTTCAGGTCTCCGAAAAAGGTGACCTCGCCAACTGGAAAATCCCCGGCGCGAAAGGCTCCGGCGGCATCGGCGGCGCGATGGACATCGCAGCAGGCGCAAAGAAACTAATCGTCTGCATGGAGCACACCACCAAGGAAGGTGCACCCAAAATCGTTCGCCAGTGCACCTATCCGCTCACAGGGCTAGTCTGCGTCGATACCATCGTCACCGATCTCGCGGTCATCGACGTGAAGCCCGAAGGACTATTGCTTCGCGAGATTGCACCGGGGTGGAGCATCGAGGAATTGCAGAAGCTCACGGGCGCGCCGCTCGCGTCGTCGGGCCGGGCGCCGGAAATAAAGTTTGTGTGAACGCTCGCGCGACGGGTTCTTTTTTAAACATGCGCCAAGGCTGCGCGTGGCGCCTCCCGCGTGCTAGAGTTTGAATGTTCAGCGGCAAGGAACAGAATCGTCAGGAGGCAGCCATGGCAGAAAACATTCCAGAAAAATACGCGGACTTACTCGAAAAGCCGGCATTCGGTAATCTCGGCACACTCATGAAGGACGGCAGCCCGCAAGTCACACCCGTCTGGGTGGATTACGACGGTAAACACGTGCGCATCAATTCCGCGCTCGGCCGCGTGAAGGACAAGAACATTCGACGCGATCCCCGCGTTTCTATCTCGCTGCAGGATCCCGCCAACCCGTATCGCTATCTCGAAATTCGCGGCAAGGTCGTCGAGATCACGCAGAACGGAGCCGACGCTCACATCGACAAGCTTTCGCAAAAATATTTGGGCAAGCCCGTCTATCCATTCCGCCAGCCCGGCGAAGTCCGCGTCCTCTACAAGATCGAGCCCGAAAAAGTCAGCTCGATGGGCTGAAAAAAGCTTCTATACGAGCTCGCGAGCGGTGCAACCACGACGGAAGAATTTCTTAAGTAGCACAGGCACTCTTGCCTGTGTGCTTTTAATCTTTGCCCCGCCAAAGCGGCACAGGCAAGAGTGCCTGTGCTACAAACGCGCAGCGACGCGCGCGGCGATGTGCCCGTCGGGCGTGCGAAAAATGAGCACAAGGCTGTCCGTTAGTGGCACTCCCGCGCCAGGTATCCCCAATTCGTAAGACCACAGATACCGCTTCGGCAATTCCGCCGCTAGCTCCGTCGCGTATGGCTGTATGGGATCGACGGAAACTTTCACGAGGGCGACTTTGCCTGCCGGGCGCAGTTCCACACCGTGTTTCCAATACAGCGAAAGCCTCAAAGTGCCCATGGCTTCCGGCGTGAGATAGACGCCCGTGCCCACCGACTGCAATCCGAAAGAGCACGGCTGATCACGGATGGTCAGCGACAGGAGTACTTTTTCGGGGAATTGCGTGACTTCATTTGTGCCGAGGCGAAAAATGGTTCCGTCATCGCTGTCGTAGGATTTCAGCTCGTTGAAAAATCCGGCGGAAGTGACGCGGCCGTTGATGCGAAAGCACGGGCCGTTCGGGATGCCGCCATCGCCGACGAGAAACACGCCGCCATAATAAACCTCAACCTTGGGCTGGGGAGCTTTTGTGTGCTTGGATTTTTTTTTCGGCGCGGCGTTTTGCGGTTGCGGGTTTTGGGATGGAGCGGTTTGCGATGGAGCCGTTTGTGAATGAGAAGGGGCGGGCAGACAGAAAAATAATCCCGCGATGGCCAGGCAAAAGATTCGTGTGCTCGTCGTGCTCATAGCTGGCATCCAACGCCGTCATTTTACTCCCGCAGGCGGGGCCTTGAGAAGAAAGGTTATGCCGTCGGTCGTGTAGGTGGCTTTGCCGCCCTCCAGAGGCTTGGCTTCAACTTTGCCGGCGCGGACGGCTTCGATCGCAGTGACCAGCCTGGGTAAGATACTCGGATCGGCGACGGGAATGTTATGTGCGCCGAGGACGAGTTTTACTTGCGGCGCAAGATCGGCGAGCAGCTTCACCGAAGCCACGTAGGCGTCGAGATTTGTTTCCGGGCGATAAAGCCATATGGGGGCGGGATAGTAGGTGTCGCCGGTGAAAAGCAAGCCGTTGGCGCGGTCGATCAGGCAGATGGCGTCGGGCGTGTGGCCGGGAGTCGAAATGATTTCGATGACGCGGCCGCCGAGATTCACCTTGAAGCCATTCTTCACGAAGAGAGAAACATGCCACGGCTTGGTGGCGTACATTTTCGGGTCAAAGCCTTTTGGCAGATCGCCGCAGATCATTCCGGGCGCCAGTTCTTCTTGCGCGTCGTCGCGCGAGCCTTTCGCATTTGCGCGGGTGAACTCCGTGTCCATGCCGAAGATAAATGTGAAGAGGGAATTGCCGCCGACGTGGTCGTTGTGCGTGTGAGAGTTCAGGACGACGACGGGGCGGCTGGTCAATTGCGTGACGACTTTGCGGATATTCGCGATGCCCATGCCGGTGTCGAAGAGGAGGGCTTGCTTGGTGCCGACGACGAGATAGGAGATGACTTCTTCGGCTTGATGCGGTTCGTAGATAGCAAAAACGCCGGGTGCGACTTTGTAGACTTCAAACCACGGATCGTTCGGCAGCACGCGTTCGAGCGATTTGTATTCCGGGCGCGGAAGAGCTTTGCACCAGTCCGGGCTTATTGTTTGTGGCGGCACCGCGAGAGGTCTGGGCTGTTCGGGCACGATGTATCGTGCCCCTACGACGGCGGTGGAAACAGCTAACTCCTCGGCCGGGCTAATCGTTCCGCCGAATGCTGGGAACAAAACAATGGCAAAAACAATTATCGCTATCGAACGCAAGAATACAGGACTCAATTATCACCCTCCATCAAGCCATTCCGGGTTCTGTGTTGCTGCGATTCCTCCGAATCGTTGGTCGCACTGGTCGCTCAAGAAGGACATCTTTGGGTCTCTCGGGTTGTACCGAATGCTGATGCCTCCATTGAGAGTATCTTGCAGCAGCTGGGCATGATCTTTCCCGCATATCACTGTAAAAATGCCAGCGTACTCAGCACCCATGACGGTGTAGCTGTAATTAAAATCGCTACCGAACACAGGAGCGGCCTTGGGTCCCGCTCGTCGTCGTACGCCGGCACTCTGGATGATCGCGTTGACGATGGGCCAATGCTTGCTCAATGACCGCCGGATAAAATACCTCAGTTGAATCCCGTACCACCATGCCATCCAGGCAAGAAAAATGGGAAAGAAAATCCACCCGAGGGTGTCCATTGAGGGCATCGAGTCAGCCATTCCGAGAAGTTTGAAAAAGCCTGCTCGTCACTTGGAGGCACCAGAGACGAAGATGGATTTGGGGAGCATCATGTGCACGCCTTTGTTCCCGTCAACCAACTCAGTTATATGCAAGTCGGCGGCGACGCTGGCTAGCATGTAAGCGTCGTCGCGCGAGAGATGCTTTTCGGTTACGAGGAAATCGATCATCTCGCGGACGGCGAGCGTGGCGCAGGCGTTGAGGTCGTCGTTGAGGCCCATGGTGATGTAGTGCGTAGGCGTTTCGGCACGCGGCCACTTCAGGTGCATGTCCTTGCGCACGATAAATTGAAACGTGCCGACGAGCGAAGTCTCGAGCGCGGTGATATCCACTTCGCCGTCGCCCTGTCCGGCGTGGCCGTCGCCCACTTCAAATAGAGCGCCGGGCGCGTGCACGGGAATGTAGAGCGTCGTGCCGGCGACGAGGTCCTTGTTATCAAGATTGCCCGCCATGATCCACGGCGGCGCGCTGTTGAAGCGGCCCGCGCTTTCCGGCGGCGCGTCGCCCATGCTGCCGAAAAAAGGATGCAGCGGAATCTCGATACCAGGCGCGAATTTCGCGATCATGCGCTTCTCGTCCAGCGGAATAATTTTCATTTTCGCGTACGGATAATCGTCGGGGATGTAGCCGCGCCCCGGCCCGAACGCGTTGTACGCATACGGAATCGCCAGTTTTATCCCAAGAATTTTTACTTCGAGCACGTCGCCCGGCTGCGCGTCCTCAATGTAAATCGGCCCCGTCAAAATGTGCCCGCCCGGCCCTCTGTCTTTCACCTGGTCGGTAATATCGCGCAGCGACTGCTCCACCTGCTCCGGCGGCAACCCCGCATCCTCCAACCGCTTCGGGCTGTTCGTAATCAGCGTCTCGATCTGCACCGTGTCGCCCGACTTGATGCGCAACACCGGCGCAGCCTTCGCGTCGTAATATCCCCAAGCCACCGTCTTCGGCGTCGCCTTCAGCGTGTACGTCGCCTGGGCATTCGTGACTTCAGGGCTGAGATACATTCCAACGAGCAGTAGTGCAAGGCCAGCTAAGACTAAACGCTGAATCATTGAAACTCCTTCGGATTGTTCTTCGCACGTCGCCGAGCATCTTCCGTCAAAGGACCAATGATGGACAGGAGGGTTTTCAACTCGGCTAGAGCCCTGACGTTTAGTTCTTGCAGTTGCTGGTCGTAGCCTGTCATTCTCGCGTTAAAGTTGCTCATGGCCCCGTTTGTGTTTCGGTAGTCCTCCCGGCTGCGAACGATTTCATTGATGCGGTGCGTCAGTTTGTAGATCCCTGTCACGCTTGCGAGCACTGGTTCTTTGGTGCTGACCTCGGGGGGCAGATAGAGGCGGAGAAGTTCCCAGGTCCCAGTTTGGAGTGAATTGATGGGACCGATGAGCGACTTGCCCTCCTTAAGAAACTGCAATTCGGTCTCGAGAGCCTTTTGATTCTCAGCGATCGCGGCTTCATTTGAGGCCAATTCCTTTTGGAGACTCGATAGGACAGCTTGGTCTCGCTCCTGCTTCTCGGTCAGAAGGAAGGCGTATTGTCCTTTGGTGGCCTGCGCGCTGTCCCTAAAGTCCTGAGCGCTACCCTTGAGCGTGTCCGCGGTAACCTGGAGGGCCTCGCGGGACCTCTTAAGTGTTTCCAGCTGCTCGTCCCCGCTCTTCTCGCTTGCCTTGAATGCGGCGACAGCGATTACGAGGGACAAAATAGTAAGCAGAAAAAGTGCCGCGTTAAGCGCAAGTGAGATCACTGCGGTTAGGTCGGCTATTCCTAGGCTCGAAAAGACACTGAAATCATTCTTTGACTTGAGAAGGTAGACGACTAAAACAGCAATGGTAATGAGAAGAAGCGCTACTGTTACCCAGAGTGTCGTTCTCATTCGCTGTCTCCTACTAATCGCAAGAGATAAATAGAAACTGTGAGGCTATTTCTTCTCTTCCAATAAAACTGGGCCGACGTAGCGTATATACTCGAAGCCAAAGGCCGCGGCACATAGGCCCTCCATCGCGTCCGTAGGCGAAACTGCAGCTGTCCTTGCACCAACGTGAATGATTTTGTTTCTCTTGTCTCTCAATTTTTCGAGCGCGTCGTGAATGGCCGCTGGCATTTGAGCGAGTCCCGCTTCGCCGCAAAGATAGGGCAGGACGACATTCAAGGCACGGCTGTAGTTTGTAAAACGCCTTACTTTTTTTTCCGGCACGTGCAGCCGGAATCTATTTTCAATCAATGGCATCATCGAAATCTCAACGGCCGACTGTGCGAACACCAACGAGGGCGCGTATTCGCGCGCTGCCGCCGACTCGAAAGCCGTTACCAGATACGGCCATGCGTCGGAGTCCTCGCTGCGAATCCACACTACCTTGATAGCGACTCGGCCCATCCTTGGCAGGGGACCCTCGCCCAAGGGAACTCCTAGTAGTGGAAGTATCGTCCCGACCAAGCGGAGTGGAGGCGCGTTGCCGTGCCACTCAAGGGCCGTCGCGCCGCCTCCCTGGCCAGTATAATTTCTTGAGAGGATCTTAGCGTCAGCAGGAACGCCATAATCTGTTAGTTGGACCTGGTAACCCTTCCCAGTTTCAATGGGTAACACGAAGTTGGTCGTGCCCGCGCCCAACCATGCAAGTGCCCATCCTGGAGCGAAGCTCATGCTTGCCGCTTTCCCCAATGCCACCAGCCACAGGTCAACTTTTTCTCCGCAGTGGCCGCAGGGTACGAAGCCGTCCCTGAAATACGCCGGGGCACAATCCGCAAGCCGCGGCATCACGTAATGGCAGCTGGAGCAGGATCCGGCCGCCTCAAGCGTTGCCACAAAGGTTGAATCGTTTGCGTGCTGTTCCATTGGTATTGACACCTACGGGTGCGTCATGTCCTCGGGCTTAACTAGGGCGTCGAATTCTTCGGCGCTTACGAAACCTAGTTTGATGGCGGCTTCGCGGAGGCTTAGGTGGGAGTGGTGGGCGGCTTTGGCGACTTGGGCTGCGGCGTCGTAGCCGATTTTGGGGGCGAGGGCGGTGACGAGCATCAGTGAATTGTGGACGTAGTGTTCGATTTGTGTAGTGTTAACTTCGATGCCTTGGACGCAGTGGCCCACGAAACTGTTCATGGCGTCCGCCAGAAGTTCGACGCGAGTGGAGATAGTTGAAAATGATGACGGGCTTGAAAACGTTGAGCTCGAAATTGCCTTGCGAGCCGGCGAAACCGATGGCGGCGTCGTTGCCCATCACTTGTACGGCGACCATGGTGAGCGCTTCGGCCTGCGTGGGATTTACTTTGCCGGGCATGATGCTGGAGCCGGGTTCGTTTTCGGGGAGGGAAAGTTCGCCGAGGCCGCAGCGCGGGCCGGAAGCTAGCCAACGAATGTCATTGGCGATTTTCATGAGCGAAGCTGCGAGCGTTTTCAGCGCGCCGCTGGCAAAGACGAGTTCATCGTGGGCGCTGAGCGCCGCGAATTTATTGGGATGAGAGCGAAACGGGAGGTTGGTAAGTTCGGCAATTTTTTTCGCGGCGCGTTCAGCGAACTCGGGATGCGCGTTGAGGCCGGTGCCGACGGCGGTGCCACCGATGGCGAGATCGTAGAGGCCGTCGAGCGCCATGGCGATGCGGCCACCGTCGCGGTCGAGCAGATTGACGTAGCCGGAAAATTCCTGGCCGACGGTGAGCGGTGTGGCGTCCTGCAAATGCGTGCGGCCGATTTTTACGATGCTGGCGAATTCCTTAGCCTTAGCGTCGAGAGCATCGCGAAGTTTTTTTACGGCGGGGAGAAGTTTCTGGCGCGTTTCCGTGGCGGCGGCGATGTGCATGGCGGCGGGAAATGTGTCGTTCGAGGATTGCGACATATTTACGTCGTCATTGGGATGGATGGGTTTTTTGCTGCCCATCGCGCCGCCGGAGATTTCGATGGCGCGATTGGAGATGACTTCGTTGACGTTCATGTTGGTTTGCGTGCCGCTGCCGGTTTGCCAGATGCGCAGCGGGAAATGCGCGTGGAGCTTTCCGGCGATGACTTCGTCGGCGGCTTGCGCGATGAGCGCGGTCTTGTCGGCGGGGAGCTTGCCGAGGTCCTGGTTGACGAGCGCGGCGGCTTTTTTGAGGATGCCGAAGGCGCGGATCAGCTCGGGAGGCATGGTGTCCTTGCCAATGGCGAAGTGGATGAGCGAGCGGGCGGTCTGCGCGCCGTAGTAGCGGTCGGCGGGGACGTCGATCTTGCCCATGGAGTCGGACTCGGTGCGGGACTGGATAGAGGCGGTATCTGTGGTTTCAGACATTGTGGCTCCTGTGGATTTGGCGGTACTGATTTTAGCAGGGGTACTCGGTAAAGAAGTAATGAAGTAAAGATGGGAGTGAGTAGTGGGTGGTGAGTAGTGAGTAGCGGAAGAGGGGAGGTGCCGAGGATCGGTTTGCGCGTAACGGCAGAGATCGCGGCTGGGTGGGATGGGGATTTTAACGCAGAGGGCGCAGAGAGTGCTGAGGACGCAGAGAACGGAGAGACCCCCACCCCCGGGGTATCCAGAGAATCGTGAAGTAAGCGTATGAGGGGATTGGAATTGCGTGGATTCCTGCGTGTGCGCAGGCGCGGGGCTCGGCGGGTAACTAGCTTGCAAACTTTGGCGGTCGCAGCAGGGATCCTCCCCCACGTTTTCTTGTAAACGTTGCTACTAAAGGAGATGAAGCGGAGTGGAATCAACAGTTGTGGAAGTATTGATTGTGCAGGGGTTAGGAGAGAACGGTTTTTATGAAATGGTAACCCGGGTGGGACTAAAGATTTTGCGGGAATTTGAAGGACCGCGCAGCGGAGGCGCATGACTTGCGGGGCACAGGCAGAAACGGTGCCCTAATCAACTCAAGAATTATGTCATATTATTACTATTTGTCAAGGATAAACTCTAAGTCGTTTGGATGGAGGGGAATAGCAAGGGCAGACGGGAAGAAGTGAACTAAGGATGTAACGAGGTGAGGAAAACGAGACGGAACGAGCTTGGTCCGTGCCGAGATTACTGTCGAGGTAAAGTGCGTAATTCCTCGGGTGGAACCGCAACGACTTTTCCATCGCGCCAGATATAAAGCGGCAGCCCCATGCGAATACGATCCTCTATAACTTCGTCGACCGCTTCCTTTAACGCCATCAGGGCGCGCACTTCGAGCGGCAAATCTAGGATATTCAGTGGCGGACTAATCATGTTTCACCGTAACTCGCAGTAATTTCATTATATAGCCTTTCGTCCAGAGAGGCAGTTTTCGCATTGCCGTGGGTTGTGCCTGGGCGAAGCAAAGAAGGGCACGATGAATCGTGCCCCTACACGAGACGGGCGCTACGCGCTACTCGTAGCGGAGGGCTTCCATGGGGTCGGTCGCGGAGGCGCGGCGGGCTGGGACGAAACAGGCCAGGGCTGCCGTGGCGACTAGTAAAAGGGTGACGGCGCCGAGGATGAGCGGGTCGCGCGAGCTTTCGTTGACCCACTTGGTGGCCAATTTGTTGAACGCGAAACACAAGAAAATGCCGGCTGCGACGCCAGCGCCGACATTGAGGGCCGTCGAGGAAAGGACCAGGCGGAATACGTCGCCAGCTTTCGCGCCGAGCGCCATGCGGATGCCGAACTCGTTGGTGCGCGTGGCGACGCCGTAGGAGACAACGCTGTAAAGCCCAACCGCGGCGAGCAAGAGCGCGAGAACCGAGAAAATGCCGAACAGGATAGCCACGAGACGTTGCTGGCCGTACTCGGGGAGGTTAGTGATCCAGCCTTCGAGGTCGCGCACGTCGCCGAGGACCTGCTGGTCGGGGTCCACCTGAACGATCTGGGCGCGAATGTCGCGAAGGACAGAGAGAGGCGGGATGTGCGTCCGCACGAGGACCTGCGTAAACATCCACATTTTGAGGGTGTAGGGAATGTAGACGGCGGGCTTGATCGGGTTCCGCAAGACCGTCGTCGCGCACGTCAGCAACCACGCCGATGATTTGCAGCCAATCGTCGCTGCCCGGAGCAGCCGGCGCATAAAGGGGATCGGCTTTCAGGCCGGAAGTACGCAACCTCTGGCCGAGAGCGTTGCCGTTTGGCCAGTATTGCCTCGCCATGGTTTGGTTGATGACGGCGACTGTGGCTCCGCGCATCGTTTCGGCATGATCCCAGAGGCGGCCCTGGGAGAGAGGAATGTGAAGCAGAGGAAAGTATTCAGGACTGACCAGGTTCAGCCGCGCTTCGTGCTTTTCTCCATCGTTGATGCCCATGATTTCGAAGCGGTTGTCGTTGCCGTTCGAAGGCGGTGTGGCGTTTGTGGAAATAGCAGCCATGGCGACTTCCGGCATGGAAGCGAGGCGAGCGCGAAGTTGATCGAAATATTCGGAGCGCTCTTTCCAGGAATTGTGCGTGTTTTCGTGGATGGGAATGGGTACTGACATCGCAAAGTGCGGGTCGTAGCCGAGATCGGTTTTCACCAGTTTTAGGAAGCCCTTGCCGGCGGCGCTCGCGGCCGTAAGCATGAGCAGCGTAAGGGCGACCTGCGCGCCGACCATCAAGCTATGAGTGCGGCGAGCGCGGGCGCTTCCACTGATGCGCCGCGTGCTGCTCTGCATCAGGCGAGCCAGATCAGGGCGCGAAAGCTGAAGAGCGGGCCATAGGCCGAAGACAATCGTGGTGGCGCAGGCCAAGGCGATGCTGAATAGCAGAACGGGGACGTTCATCTTGATCACGGACTCGGCGGCGAAGGCGTGCTGCGGCAGCCATGCGGTGATGAATGCGAGGCTCTTCCACGCGAGCAGCACGCCGAGCAGAGTTCCCGCGACGGCGATGGAGAGCGACTCGGTCAGCAACTGGCGAATCATCTGCCAGCGGCTAGCGCCGACTGCCGCGCGTACTGCCAACTCGTGTTGGCGCTCCGTGCCCCGTGCCAGCAAGAGGATCGAGACGTTCGCACAACCGATCAGCAAGAGTGAACCAACCGCGCCGAGCAGCAAATAGAGGATGGGCCCGAGCGGCCTCGCGTAAATCTCAATGATACTGCGCAGATTTACGCGGAAGGAATCGGGATAACGCTTGGGAGTTTCCTTGGCAAACTGCTCAAGGAGCGGCTGAAGTTCTGCGTTGGCCTGGGCGACCGTAACACCCGGCCTCAGTTTGAGCGAACCTCCGTAGTATTTGTCGGGGTCGTTTGTGAGCTTGAGCGGGAGGTAGACGTCGCCTTCTCCCCAGCGAAAACGCGGCCCCATGACTCCAACGATTTTGTAGGGTTTGTGAACCAGTTGAAGTGTACGGCCCACAACGTTTGGATCGCCCAAGTAATAGCGCTGCCAAAATGGATAGCTGAGTACGACGACAGCTTGCGAATCCTGGCCAAAGGGTGCGTCGGAGGGGATCAGCCAACGGCCCATCATCGCGGTGCTGCCCCAATGATTGGGAGCTTCCGGAGAGATATCCATCCCACGAACATCCTCGGGTAGGTCGCCATCGGTGGTGGTGAGATTCCAGCCTCCCAGGGCGACGACGCTTTCGAGCGACTTGGTTTGGCGAAGCAGTTCGATTTCGGGTCCGTTGAGGCCGGAGAAGCGGTCTTGGCCGGACTTGTCGGTGAGCCGAATTTCCATCATGCGGTCGGCGCCGGGATAGGGGAAGGGATCGAGCAGAACCGCGTAGATGACGCTGAACACAGCACTTGTCGCTGCAATGCCGAGGGCAAGGGAGAGTACTGCGGTCAGTGTAAACCCCGGGCGGTTGCGGACCTCTCGTGCGGCGTAGCGCAAATCGGAGAGCAGCGAGTTCATGGATACCTCAAAACGAGAGCTCCCGGCAAGGCCGACACAAATCGTCAGGCCTCGGAAAGGCCGCAGCTGGGGAATTCACAACGATAGACGACGCCAGGGTGCTCCCGGTTAGTAGACGTCATAACAATGATTTTGTTCCCCGCGTGTGGGAAGCTCGGGCGGAAGTGTTGGTTGTATGGCGTCGAGATCAGCCGTAAAGGCAAGCGAGAGATCTAGACATTGGCCCACGTCAAAGTGGGACCTGTGTAGTTATCGCGATATCGCGGACCCTTTCGAGGAGCCCGAATTGTGGGTGCTCAGCCGACGGAATTGGCCGATGCGGATTCCTGACGGATGGAGTTAAGTGCGCTAAGTTCATCTGGCTCGATTTCAAAAACACGATCCAGCTTGGTTATGCGCAGCAATTCCTGGACACTTTTGCTGGGGCTGACGAGCTTAAGCCTTCCGCCATGAGAGCGGCTGGTGGCGAGAGTTCGTACGAGTTCGCCGAGGCCGGCGCTGTCGATCATATCGACTTCGCGAAGATTCAGAAGAATGCGGTGGGTGCCCTTTTGAAGCAATCCACCGACAGTCTCGCGAAGCAGCGTGGTTCCTTCTCCGAGCGTGATTTTCCCCTGGTAGTCGACAACCGCGACGCCGTCCAGAGAACGCTGCGTTACGGAGGAACTTCTGGCAGCGCCTTTCTTCATGCCAATGGCCAGCGAATCAAGAACCTCACAAGCCGCCGCCGCGATTTGTGTGGAGTCGGTGCGCACTACGATGAGAGAGTGGCCCTCGTTTAGAACTTTGTGAAAAAATGCGACGTCTGCTTCAGAGCCGGTGCCGGAGGAGGGCAAAGGGGAGCTCTCCTGATGACCCACACCTGAGCCAATAGCGGCTCCGCTTCCGGCGCCCACCAGCCCCAGGAGCGCAGCGGCTCCAATCCCCAAAGCGAACACCTGGCCAATGCCGGGTACGGCTAGGAGAGTAGCCGCGGCAACGCCCGCAGAGAGACCTGCGGCGCCGCCAACAAAACCGCCAGCGAATAAGCCGATCTGTTTGCCCATACTTTTGGCTTCGCTTTCCGAGCGGGTAAGGAAGACGAGCGATCCTTCCGGAACGCCGCGCTCTAGAAGCTTCTTTACGGCTTCTTCGGCGGCTTCACGCTGCGTGAATACTCCAACGGCGGTTTCCAAGTGAACCTCCTATGTCAGTTTGCGACGCGGGGGATGCGGTCGCGGAGCTGCGCGATGAGATTGAACGAAAGTCCTCCGGGGTATGAATACTATGAGCGGGTTTCTGAGGAAGGGTTTTACACAAAAAGGCACAAACCATCAAAGTGATGGCTTGGCGAGCCAAGCCATGCGACTAGACAGTCTGATACTAGAGACACAACGTGCCCTAGCCCAGGAACCAGGCGCGAGTTTATGCCCCCACCTCGCAGGTTTGTCAAGCGCAAAGTGGCTGCAGGGCACGCGAAGGACTCGGCGAGGAAGTGTGGTGAGTTCGTACTCCCAGCGAGGAGTTCCGTTGCGCGGGCTAAGAACAGACTGTGCGATTGCGAAGCCAACTAGTGGCCGAGATTTTTGGTGAAAAAATTGGACATGAGATTTAGAGCTTCGGTGGTTTCGGGGAGTTGGAAGTGGTACCAGAAGGCGTGGGGAAGGGCTTCGAAGACAACGAGTTGAGAGTCGTTGCCGGAGCGGAGAAGAGCACGGTGGAACAGGGCGGTGTCGCTTAAGAGGAGATCGCGCGTGCTGGTGACCAGGAGGCTGGGAGGCATGTTTTTCAGGTCGGCGAAGATGGGGGAGAGAACGGGATCTTTGCGATCCGTGGCGCGGGCGTATTCCTCGCCGGTGGGAGCGCTGGGGTCTTGGGGCTTCAAGTTGCCGGGGAAGCCGTTGAGCGCGAAGAGTTGGTGAGAGTCGGGAGTGCGGGAGTAATCCGCGAGGACGGAGAAGAGGCCAAGAGCGGCAGGTTCGGGCAAGTTTAGTTGTTTGAGGCGGACGGCGACTTCGGCGGTGAGAATGGCACCAGCGGAAGTGCCAAAGATGCCGATGTCTTGCGGCTTGTAGGTTTTGAGGAGAGCTTTGTAGACGGCGACGGTGTCATCGACGGGAGCGGGGAACGGATTTTCAGGCGCGAGGCGGTAGTAGACGGAGACAACTTTGATTTTGGCGAGGTTGCAGATGGGGACGCCTTCGATGAGGGAACCGGAGTCGGAGTTGAAGCCGCCGCCGTGGAGATTAATGAGGACTAGATTGCGATTGGATTCCGGCGTGGAGAGAGGAGTGATGATGTCGGTGCGAACGCCGGCGGTGGTGGTTTCTTCGACGTTCACAGGAAAGAGGCGGCGGGCTTCAGCGGATTGCTTGACGCGCCATTCGTCGGTGCGCTTGCGCCGAGTGGCAAGGTCCTCGGGACCGGGTGTGGATTGCGCTAGCGAAGCTAGCCATTTTTGAGCTTCTGCGCTGATGGTGGTGGGCATGGGGATGGTGCGCGTGATGTGGGCGGTGCCGTCGGGATCGAAGGTGGCGGAGTCTTGCGGCGCGGATTGATTTGGATTGCTCCAGGCGAGGAACGATGCACAAGCTATCAGCAATACAGGGAAGATTATTTTTCTCGACACCGGAGAGTCCTCCGAACGGTTCAGCTGCGATGGAGCAGAATGCCGCAGCTGTAAAGGCGGAATACTACCTACTGAGCGGCGCGGTGGCTAGAGTTTAAACGGAATAGGAGAAAAGATAACGCCCCGAGTAGCTGGGAGTGAAGGCCGGCGCAGAGGAGCGCAGAGATTCGGGGCGAGTTTTGCGAGGAAAAGTACAGCTTGAATACCGCTCATGAGGAAGCTGGAGCGCAGCATGCTGCGCCACTACAAGGGAGCCGGCGCGTTTAGTGGAGTTTGGCGAATTCGGATTTGGCTTGGATGAGAACGGGAATATTGGGGTCGGCGTCTTTCCAGAGATCGAAGAATTGTTGGAAGGTCGCGCGTGCATTATTGCGGAAGTCTTCCCGGGCCGTGGGCGATCTGACCGGATCGGCGGCCTGTAGCGCGTAGGCCCGCGCTTGGCCAAGGTAGGCGAGAGGTCCCATCGGGCAGTTCAGCACTAAGCCAGGGTGATCGATAATTCTTTGAAACTCCGCGGCGGCTTCGGCGCCGCGGCGCGCTGCCAGGTAAGCTTCGGCGCGCACTTCAATCGGGAAAAGGCAAATGTTGGACGGCAAGTAGAGTATTCCACCCAGATCCATCTCGTCGGTCGGTTGGAGTTCGCTCAATGCGGAAGCGGGATCTTTTTTTGCGAGTGCGACCGCGGCTCGAATCGTCGGCACAGCGTAGGACTGAACGACCGTGGCTTGCGGATACTGCTTGTTGAGATCTTGTGCCAACGCCAGTGCGTGCGTCGTGTCGCCGGCTTGCGCTGCGGCAATAGCAGCTAGAAAGCCTACCGATTGGCTGCCGGGGGAAAGAGCGATGGCTTCGGCGGCTTGCTTGCGGGCTTCGGCGAGATTGCCGAAGAGCGCTTCGCGGTAAGCGCCGAGCGCCAGCCAGGTTCCAGCGGCTTCTTTGTTGTCGGCGTGAGTGGCGGAGTCCGCAGCCCGGCGAGTAAGCTCGCGCGCCTTCGTTTGACGCCCGTAGTAAGCTTCCGTGTCGGCCTGGGCGCCATACAGCTCGTGCTGAAAATCGGGCTTGTCGTCAAACCACGCCGAATGTTTGGCCATCTCCGCAGAGTTGTGCTCCGCAAAGCCAACCATGTACAAAGCCAAATGAAGTCCGTCCGCGTTAGGCTTCAGCGCCAGTCCATGTTCAAGCAGTTTTCTCGCTTCGGCTGGACGATTCAAACTCGTTAGATTCTGTCCCTCATTCATAATGCCCGTCGTGTCGCCGGGATTGATGAGCAGCTCCTGCTGCTGATACTTCAGCGCGCTCTCATAGTGTCCAAGAGTTTCTTCCATCAGGCTCAAGTTCGAATACGAAGAATTCGCCTTGGGATAGGCCTCGATCTGTTCCTGAAGGGCGCGCTCGGCTTTGGGCAAATCTCCAATGCCCAAATAATAGTAGAGCCCTTCAATGCGCGTTTTTTCTCGCTGGCTCGTATGTTCACGCAACGCAAAGGCTTTCGAGAGGCACTCCAAAGCGGGTGCTGTTTGGCCCAGGTTGCTGTACATAACACCCAGCGCCGAGTACGCCTCCGCGAAATTCGGATCGATTTCCACGGCGCGTTGGTAATGGCGCATCGCAACCTGCGTTCCCCCCTGATACTCGGCACGCGCCCCCAGGCTGAATTCACGCAATGCTTCGAAGGAAGAGGTCGTGGCGCCCACGAGAGGGACGTCGTACTTCTGAACGGTGGCGAGCGACTCGCCGAGGTCGCCACGGAGTTTGGCGGCCGCTACGCCGAGAACGTCGAGGACCCTTTCTTTGCTGGCAGCGGTCGACTGATTTTGCGTGATCACGTCGCCGTTAATGCAATTGACGGCTTTGAGGCCGACGACAAATTCGCTGCCGAGGCTGGCGATCGACCCGGCAATGTAGGCCTTACTTTGCACGCGCTCGCAGACTTCGCGGGCCAAGCCCGGCGTCAGAGGAGTGTTTGCAGGCTGCTTCATCAGCTTGAGCGTCGCGCTGACTTTCGCGTCGGAAAGCACGTTGAGAAAAGGCGATTGGCGAAGCGCGACGGACAAGGCTTGCTTCAGGGTGTCGTCGAAAACCGGATCGCCCGTAGTGTTGGCGAAATCGGTGAGGACGACTGTATCGAGGTCGGTGAGCTTCGGCGCGGGCGCGCGCAGACGAAAATACGCGACGCCGGCGATGAGAACAATCAAGAGAACTGCGACGGAGCCCAAGAGCAGGGAGCGGCGGAACTTGGACTTTGCCGGAGTGGCCTGCGCAGCGGAGGCGGCGGAAACAGCTGAGACGTTGCGAGCGGATTCGGAAACAGCCATCGCGGAGGCGCGGCCGGAATCGCTGTCGCGTTTGAGTCGCTGAAGGTCGGTGCGGATGTCTGAAGCGTGCTGGTAACGAAGGGAGAGATCTTTTTCGAGAGCTTTGTTGAGAATGCGTTCGAGGTCAGGCGGAATTTCCGCGTTGAGGCGGACGGGAGCTACTGGTGCGTGATTGAGGATCGCGTCGAAGATTTCGGCGGAGCTGTTGCCGGCAAACGCGGGGCGGCCCGTGGACATTTCGTAGAGGACGACGCCAAAGCTGAAGAGGTCTGTGCGGGGATCAAGCTCACGGCTGCGGGCTTGCTCGGGAGACATGTACGCAATCGTGCCGAGAATGGTGCCAGGGCTGGTGAGGTGCTCTTCTTTTACGGTGGGGGAATCGTCCGTCGCCGTCATGGTAGCGCCGGTCGGAGTTCGGGATGCGGTTTTCGCGAGGCCGAAATCGAGAATTTTGGCTTGGCCACGCGCGGTGATGAAAATGTTGGCGGGCTTGATGTCGCGATGAATGATGCCTTTGGCGTGGGCGGCGTCGAGCGCGTCGGCGATTTGGATGCCGAGACTTAGCGTCTCTTCGATCGGAAGAGGCTTGTCGCGTATGGCGTGCTTCAGAGTGTAGCCTTCGAGGCATTCCATGACGATGAACGGGTGTCCATCCGCTTCGCCGACTTCATGGATAGTGCAGATATTAGGATGATTCAGCGCGGAGGCAGCTTGGGCTTCGCGTTGGAAGCGCTGAAGTGCTTGCTCATCCCGCACGATGTCGTCAGGAAGGAATTTCAGGGCAACGAAACGGTGCAGCTTCGTGTCTTCGGCTTTGTAGACGACGCCCATGCCTCCGCCGCCGAGTTTTTCGATGATGTGGAAATGTGCGATGGTGCGGCCGATGAAGGGCGTGGAATCCGGCATGTGGGCCTAATCTTAGAATCGCGTTGAGCTGCAAGTCAACGCAGCCGGTTGTAGAACGGCGTGAACGCGTAGTCTTGGTATGAGTGTGGAGTTGGCGATTGGAAACATGGCGGCTGTCGGGCAAGGCGCGGGGAGAGTGGGAGGCGCGGCGTTGTGTATAATTGAGTTCTTGGGGAATCAACGGATTTCATGCCAGTCGAGACAAAAACTGTAAAGGCTAGCGCGGAAGTATTGCGCGCGAGGCGAGCGCGATTCAGGCGGACGCGTGTGCGCGAGCTGAAGATGATCGCGAAGGCGCTGGCGTCGACGAAGCATCCCGTTTTGGTGCATATCATTCCGATGCGGCGCTGCAATCTGGATTGCGGGTATTGCAACGAGTACGACAATTTCTCGAAGCCCGTGCCGCTGGAGGAGATGAAGAAGCGGCTGGATATTTTGGCGGACATGGGGACGTCGATCATCACGATCAGTGGGGGCGAGCCGCTGATGCATCCCGAGCTGGAGGGCGTGATCCGGCACATCCGGAAGCGCGGGATGATCGCGGGGATGATTACCAACGGATTTTTGCTGAGCAAGGAGCGGATCGGCACGCTGAATGAGGCCGGGCTCGAGCATTTGCAAATCAGCATCGATAATTTAGTGCCCGATGAAGTGTCGAAGAAAAGCTTGAAGACGTTGGATACGCGCCTCGAATGGCTAGCGGAGTTCGCCGTGTTTCAGGTGAACATCAATTCGGTGCTGGGGAGCGGCGTGAAGGATCCGGAGGACGCACTGAAAATTGCGCACCGCGCCGTGGACCTGGGATTTACGAGTACGGTGGGGATTATCCACGACGGAAATGGGCAGTTGAAGCCGCTGGGACCGCGCGAGTTGGAGATTTTTGAAGAGGTTATGACGCTGGGGAAGCGATCGTTTTCGCGATTTAATGATTTTCAGCACAACGTGGCGCGCGGCAAAGAGCACGACTGGCGGTGCCGCTCGGGCTCGCGGTATTTGTACATTTGTGAGGACGGGTTGGTGCACTGGTGCTCACAGCAGCGCGGATATCCGGGGATTCCTCTGGCGCAATATACGGATGAAATGCGCCACCGCGAATACTACACGACGAAACATTGCGCGCCGATGTGCACGGTGTCGTGCGTGCAGCAGGTAGGGATTATTGACAACTGGCGCGGGCCACAGACGTTAAAACCGAAGCCGATGGCGCCGCCCTCTCCGCAACCCGAGCTAGTGCAAATCGGCAGTACACGAAGCGATTCCTAAGAGAGAACTAATTTACGTCCCGCCTCGGAGGAGCTATTTTCTCTCCGCGCACATGGCTGGGTGTGATTGATTGACGGTGGGGCTGGGCATGCGAAGAATGGGAGCATGCCAGGCGCAGCGATTGAAATTGAAAATCTGACCAAGGACTACCCGTTCGGTTTCCTGCACCTTAAGAAGAAAAGGTCGCTGGAAGGCTTGACCATGCAGGTCGAGACCGGCGAGGTGTTTGGATTTCTCGGGCCGAACGGGGCAGGGAAGTCCACGACCATCAAATTACTCGTGGGGCTGATTTTTCCAGATGCGGGTTCGGCGCGAATCCTGGGGAAGCCCATTACCGACATCGAAATGCACCGTGACATCGGCTATCTGCCCGAGCAGCCGTATTTTTACGACTATCTGACGGCGGCGGAGGTGCTGGATTACTTCGCGAGGTTCCACGATTTGACGGCCACGGACCGCAGCGAGCGCGTGGCGCGCATGCTCAAGAAAGTTGGCCTGGAGACAGCGCGAAAGATTCAACTGCGGAAGTATTCGAAGGGGATGCTGCAGCGAGTAGGACTGGCGCAGGCGATTCTGCACGATCCGAAAGTGGTGATTCTGGATGAACCCATGTCGGGGCTCGATCCGATCGGTCGGCGGGAGGTACGCGACATTATTTTGGAATTGAAGCGCGAGGGCAGAACGGTACTTTTCTCAACGCACATTTTGTCGGATGCGGAGATGCTGTGCGACCGGGTGGGTGTGATTGTGGGCGGGAAGTTGCGCGGCGTTGGTGCGCCGGGTGAGATGGTTGGAATGAAAGCGCACGGCATGGAAATTCTATTCGAGTTGCCGGGGAGCGGCGCAAATGCGGCGGCAGTGATCGCGAAGGCCACGAAGACGGGTGACCGTTACCGGTTGCAAATTCCTGAAGAAGAACTGTATGCCGCACTGGAACAGCTTCGAGGCGCGGGAGCGAAGATTCTTTCCGTGGCGCAAGTGAAAGCATCTCTCGAAGAGTATTTCATGGACCTCATCGAAGCGGACCGGGCGCAGGCAGCGGCGGTTGAGGTGAGCGGCAAATGAAGCGCGCTGGCGCAGTTGCGTTGAATACGTTTCGTGAAGCGGTGCGCGACCGCGTGTTGTACAACCTCGTTTTCTTTGCACTGCTGATGATGGCGGCGGCGATCTTTGTCGGGGGAATCTCGATCGGGATCGAAGAGATGGTGATCAAGAGCCTGGGCTTAAGCGCCATCAGCGTGATCGGGTTGTTGATCGCGGTGTTCATCGGGGTCGGGCTGGTCTACAAAGAGATGGACAAGCGCACGCTGTACGCCTTGCTGGCCAAGCCGGTACGGAGATGGGAATTTCTGCTTGGAAAATTCGGCGGTCTGGTTTTGACGCTGGCCGTAAACACGTTGGCGATGGCTGCCGGACTATTCGTGGCGCTGATCTACGTGAAGCATCATTTGGAGAGCACAGACGGCGTGCTGCTCATTGCGATCTATTTTATTTTGCTGAAACTGATGCTAGTCGTGGCATTAGCTTTGCTTTTCTCGTGTTACACCACGCCTCTGCTGGCCATCTTGTATACGTCGGCGCTCTACATTGCCGGATTGTTCGTAGAGGAGATGCGCACCTTTCATTTCGCCATCCCTAATCCCGCGATGGAGGCGCTGCTTCGGGGACTTTCCTACCTGCTTCCGAATTTTGAAAATTTCAACGTGATGGCCGCGGCGGCGCACGGACGGGATATTCCCGGCGCTTTGATTTTGCAAAACACGGTTTATGCCGCTTTGTACAGCGGCATCGTGCTGCTGGTGGCCGCGGCTGTCTTTTCGCGCCGGAATCTGAAATGAGTTCACGGAATTCGAAGAATTGGCTGCTCCTGGTCCTACTCCCGCTGGGATTCGCTGAAGTTTGGCAACTTCAGAAGCGAATCGACGTCCAGCGGACAGCTTTGCATCAGGAGCGCGACGAGCTCGTGCTGCGCTCCGGCAAGCTCGTAAAGGCGATGAGCCTCGAATACGCGCCGTTGATGGCGGACATCTATTGGACGCGCGTGGTGCAATACTACGGCGACAAGCGCGCGAAACATGATGCGAATTTCGAGCTGCTGTGGCCGCTCCTGGATGTAACGACGACGCTCGACCCAAACCTCTTGGTGGCTTACCGTTTTGGCTCGACATTTTTGAGCGAGCCTTCTCCACGTGGAGCCGGACGCCCGGAACTCGGCATAGAGCTTCTGGAGCGCGGAATTAAAGCAAATCCCGAGTATTGGCGATTTTATGAAGACTTGGGATTCATCTACTACTTTGAGTTGAAGGATTACGCAAAAGCTTCCGCGGCGTTTGCGGAAGGCAGCAAGAATCCGGACGCACAAATCTGGATGAAAGTCATGGCAGCGAGAATCGCGGCTGAGGGCGAGTCTCTTCAAACGTCGATATTTTTGTGGAACGAGGTTTATCAGACGACGAAAGACCCCCAGGTGAAAGAAAACGCGCTGATGCATCTTCAGCTGCTGGCTGTCGAGCAGGATTGCAAGCAGCTTGATGCACTCGCGGAAGAGGCTCAGAAGCGGACCGGGCGGCGCCCAACGCGCGTCGAAGAACTCGTGCAAGTTGGACTGCTGCCGCGCGTTCCCCTGGATCCTGCGGGCTTTGCTTACGTTTTTGGGCCGGATGGCAAGGCGGCGCTGAATCTGGACAGCCCTTTGCTTGAGCAACAACTGTTGCACCAAAATTCAAAATAATTTTGACGCGAGTCTAGTCTTCATACAAAAAGCACAGGCTGAAGCCTGTGCCACTCTGCGGCTAGTTGGTGCCTTCCTGCGTCTTTTCCGTTTGCTCGGTGGTGCAGAGAAGCGTCATTTGCGGATCGATGACGAGCTTGCGCGGGGCTACTTGCGTTGTGAAGTGGAAGGAAGTCTCCGGGCCGGCGGCGACCACGGCACCGAGAAAAACATTGTGGCCGGAACCGTTGTTGGCATAGAGCGGCACGCTGGCTATGAACGAATGCGGCACCCCGGTCTGAAACAGCTTTCCACGGATGACCTCGCCTTTATCGGTATGGTGCGTGGAATATTCCAAGCGGTAGCGGGGAATACCCGTGCCTCTCACCCACTGCTCGAAAAACCATTCCATCGAACGGCCACCTTCAAGGTCCATAGCAGGAGTCATGACGGCTTCGATTTCGCGCTGAAGATCGTCCGTGGAGAGCGCCCGATAGGCGTATTTTGTGGAAAGTGTGCGAAGCAAAGCTACGAAACGTGCATCGGGATCCTTGGCGCCGGGCTGGCGCAGCATTTCGCGAAGCATGTGAATCACCCACGAGCCCTTGCTGTAAATCACCTCTTCGAAACCGCTCGGAGACTTTGAGGAAATCAAGCGGTTGCCAAGAGGCAGCGCACCAATTTCGCCTACAGGCATGTCGGAGCCGGGGATTTTCTCTTCGAGTTGTTTTCGGTAACGATCAAGCCAGAGGTGCAACTCATGGGCAGAAGGCTTTCTGCTGTCCGCGAAGAGGAGCGAAAGGTAGTTGGCGATGGCTTCGTCGATCCACTGATCCCGGTAACTTGACCAGCCGACCACATTGCCCCACCACTGATGGGCGACTTCGTGATAGGGGACGATATCGGTAAAAGCCTCTTGCCGGGCGGAAGAGAGGCCGGCGCGGTTTTGCGCTTCGGGAGACAGAAAAGAATATGTTGAAATATAAAGCAGTCCGGGCCAGCCCTGGCCGAAAGTGCCGGGAATCTGAGAGACGCTTAGCGTGTGATAGGGAAAAGGCCCGCTGAAGTTTTCGTAGAAGCGAATGGAAGAATCGATTTCTTTGCCGAGCTGCTTTAGCGCGTCAGCAGGACTCGGCGTCGGCGGTTGCATGGCGGTGCGGGGACTTCCGCTTGGCATTCGAAACGGAACGTCGAGAGGTGGAAGCGAACTCTGGTCTGTCGCATCCATTCGATTGGTCAGGGCTTGCTCGAGCTGCCGGTTGGCATAGACATCGATGGTGCGCGTTTCGGCGGTAATGGAGCTGGAAGCGTATTCGCCCAAATTGAACCCAGCGATGGCGAGCGGCTTGTCGCTTCGCCAGTGGCCGATACGAACCTCTCCAGAGTTCTGTTCATCGATTTTGGCGCCGGTGGCGACCAGTTTCAGATGCCGCGGCCAACGCATGGTGAGGTCATACGATGCGAAATCCGCTTGATCGCCCAAATGGGGATACCAACTCTCTCTCGCGCCAACGAAGAGCACTCCGTTGCCTGCGTCTTCAATGACATTGCCGCGGTAACGAAAATGAAAGGTGAACTCCTGGCCCTTCTGCGAGGGTTGCGGCAGCACGACATGTAGATAGTCATTGCCTCGGACGCTGCGCTCCTGAAGGTTCATCCCTTCGTTCTGGAAATAGGGCAGCGCTTTGCCGTGGTCGTCCGAAACGGTCTCGGCGTGGAGTGCGCGGGAAAGTTGAAAAGTCAGAACGCGCTCGCCGGAAGTTTCGGCGCGTAAATGGACAGTTGCTGAGGCGTCGAGCGAATTGTCCGGCAGCACAGTGGTATCAAGCGCGTAGTCGAGTGCGCGAAAATTGACTGGCGGAGGAACTGAACCGGGGACACTGTACGATGCCCAAACATCGTAATACATGTAGTTGCCGGATTTGCGGTGCTGGCCTAGAAGGACCTGCTCTCGCTGCTGAGGGTCGAAGAGGAGATCAAAGGTGCCGGTCTCGACGCCCTCGAGTGTCGCGCAAAAATACGGCCTTGGATTTTGCGAGAGGCGATCTTCGAGAATGCGCAACGACTGGGAAGCATTGAGCTGCGCGACAAACGGGTCCGAAAGAGAAGCGAAGGCGGTATCCAATTGCGGAACGAGATTCGCCGAGTGAAACTGGCGGAGAAGATCGTCTGCGGCGTCATCGGTGAAGCGTACGTAAGCGCTGAGAAATTCCTGGTCCAGTACGGGAGCGCCCAGAAAGTGAGCCATCTGCTGTTTTTCCACCGGTTCGCGAGGGAAGGCCAGGGCGTGGCCGCGACCGGAGAAGACAAAGCCGGTGATGTGGCCGTCGATGGGAGCAAAAAAAGCGAGTTTGCCTTCTTCGAAATAGACTTCGACGTCGCCGCGGCGGAGTTCGATGCGATTAGGAGTAGCGAGCTGATAGGTGGCCGCAGGATCGAGCCGCAGGGCGTTTAGAGCGTCGTAGAGTTCGTGGGGCGACTGTTCAGTGGCGGAGGAAACGGGCAGCGCAGCAAGACACCACAAGACTAGAAGTGCCCCCCCTGGCCTCATGCAAGAAGTGTAGTCACATTCGGCATTGCGGAACAAGGCCGCGAGGGGCACGGAGGCGAGGAGGATTAGAATTAGAAAATGGGGCATTCCACCTTATTTAGACGCACTCTGATGCTGTGTGCCGTGGTGTTTTTTGCGGCGGTGGGGGCGCGGGCGGACACGATTGTCCTAAAGAATGGACGACGGATCGTTGCCAACAACGTAAGAGAAGAGGGAGACAAGGTTAAGTATGAGACGTCCGCAGGGGAGCTGAGCCTGCCGAAGTCTATCGTCGACCATATTGAAAAAGGCGGCGGCGTGACGATGAGCGATTCGCCCGCAGCCGCAGCCGCGAATCTGGCTATTACGCCGCCCGCCATGATACCGACAAGCGGGGGCACGGAAATAGAGAACGGAGCGGTGCACGACGGCGCGATTGACCGGGAGTACATAGCGAAGCTCGAAGGGGCGGCGAGAGGCGGCGACCCGCGCGCGAGTGCGAGCGCGGCTTTGGCACATCATGCGGCGGCACAGTTCGAACTTTCGCGCGGCGACATGGAACGCGCGCTGGCCGACGAGCGCACGGCGCTCACGTTCGCGCCGGAAGAGCCGACGTTGCTGATGAATGTAGCCTACCTGCATTTGCGGCGAAGCGAGTACAAGCAGTCGTTGGACTATCTGGAGCGCGCGCGGCGGGTTGCGCCGGAGAACGCTGACGTGGCGAAGCTGGCAGGCTGGGCGTATTACGGCCTGAACAAGATCGATCAGGCTGTCGCGGAATGGAAACGCGCTCTGGCTTTGCGGCCCGACCCGGAAGTGCAATCGGCGCTCGACAAGGCGCAGCGCGACAAGCAGGAAGAGGAAAGTTACAAGGAAAACGAAAGCAGCCATTTTACGCTGCGCTACAGCGGCTCGGCCGAGCCGGCCCTGGCGCGCGACGTTCTGCACACGCTGGAGGCGCATTATTCTGCTATCGAGTCCGAGCTGAATTTTGCGCCGCCGGATTCCATTGGAGTGGTTCTCTACACGCAGCAAGCTTTTGCCGACATCACGCGCGCGCCAGGCTGGGTGGGCGCGCTCAACGATGGCCGCATCAGGGTGCCCGTGCAGGGATTGAGCGGCGTGACTCCGGAGCTGTCGCGCGTTTTGAAGCATGAGCTGACGCACAGTTTTGTGGGACAGAAAACGCGCGGCCACGCGCCCACTTGGATCCAGGAAGGTTTGGCGCAATGGATGGAAGGCAAGCGCAGCGGCGACAATGCCGCCGTTTTGGCACAAGTTCAAAAAGAGGGGCACGCCGCTTCGCTGGGCAGTCTGGAAGGTTCGTGGATGGGCCTGCCGAGCGATGCGGCTGGCTATGCGTATGCGTGGGCGCTCGCAAATATTGAATACATCGTGCAGACGGATGGCATGGGCGACATCGAGCGAATCCTCGATCGCATTGGAAGCGGCGGTTCAACCGAAGCGGCGCTGCGCGAAGTGCTGCACAGCGATTACAACGATTTGATGCAGTCCACCGCGGAATATCTCGGCAAGACTTACGGACACTAACCGAATCGAACCATCAAATGATTTCAAGGGTTCAGCAATAATGCCGCCAGGAGCGCCGCGCGGGCGGGCATGGTGTTGATGACAATGTGTTCGTCCTTGGAGTGAGCGCCATGGCCTACGGCGCCGAGGCCGTCGAGAGTTGGGGCGCCGACAGCGGCGGTGAGATTGCCGTCAGAGCCACCACCGGCGGTGCATTCTCCGAGTGACAAACCCATTTGACCGGCCAGTGCTTTGGCTTTGGCGAACAGCGCGCCGCTGGATTTGCGTTCGAGCGGAGCGCGATTGAAGCCTCCGCGCACTTCAAGTTTCGCACCGGGAAGAATGGGGCGGAGTGCGTGTAGCTTGCGCTCGATGCGGCGCATGTCGGAAACGCGCAACGCGCGGAGATCGAGGATGGCGCGGGCGCGTTCGGCGATAACGTTTACGCGTGTGCCGCCATCGATGACGTCAGCATTGACGGTCACGCCGCGGCGCAGGTCGTTCCACTCCTGGATGCGCGTAAGTTGCCGCGCCAGTTCGTGAACTGCGTTGACGCCTTCTTGCGGCGCGAGGCCTGCGTGAGAGGCGCGGCCAGTGACGATGAGTTCTGCTTCACCGACCCCTTTGCGCGCGGTCTTGATCAAACCTTTGGGGCCGAGCGAAGGCTCCAGCACAAAGACCGCATCGCTGCGGCGAGCTTCGGTTTCGATAAGTTTCCGCGAGGCGTCGCTGCCAATCTCTTCGTCAGAGGTCCAGAGAAAAACCAATCGATGACGCAGGGGAACTTTTGTTTGCTTCAGTGCATCGAGAGCAAAGAGGGCTTGCGTGAGACCGGCCTTCATATCGAAGATGCCGGGACCATATGCCTTTCCACTGGAAACGCGAAAGGGCATCTTTGCCAGTTCGCCAGAAGAATAGACCGTGTCGTAGTGGCCGAGCACGAGGAATTGGCCTGCGGGACGCGATTTTTGAGGCCACCAGGTGACGCGAAGCTGATCACCGCGAATCTTCTGCGCGATTCTTTCCACGCTGGTGCCGCGCTTGCTCCATTCCGCGGCGAGAATATCGCAGCAACGGTCGGCGGGCTCTTTTTCGTAGCTGGGAGACTCTGCGAGGACGAGCCTCTGAACGGTGGAAAGCATCTCCGGAAGGTGAGGTTTAAGGAGGCGCAGGAATTCTTTCGGGTAATTGGTGTCGAGCATAGCCGGGACATGCTAACAATGACGGCCACCGGTAGCAACGGCACGAACACAAATTAGGTGGAGGATGGGCGGTTCAACGCGTACCATGGCGGGCCGTCGGGGAACAGCGCATATCCCGGTTGACTTGGGTTCGCATATAATAGGAAGTTTGCTAGGAGAGAATGGGGCGCCGCAGTAAGGATTCGTGGCGCGATGGGGAGCAGGGATGATACTCGACGTAGTGGAAATTCAGAAAATTTTGCCGCACCGCTATCCGTTTCTGATGGTGGATGCGATTTTGGAAATGGAGCGGCTGAAGTACATCGTCGGCGTTAAGAACGTATCCATCAATGAATCGCATTTTCAGGGGCACTTTCCGGGCAAACCGATTATGCCGGGCGTCCTGATTATCGAAGCGATGGCGCAGACGGGCGGGCTGTTGCTGTTGCTGGAAATCCCGGACCGCGACAACAAGCTGCTGTATTTCGTGGCCGTGGACGGCGCACGCTTCCGGCGTCCGGTGGTGCCCGGAGATCAGTTGCGGCTCGAAGTGAAAGTGATTTCGTGGCGGGGCGATTTCTGCAAGCTTGAAGGTAAAGCAACGGTGAACGGGCAACTGGCGGCGGAAGCGACGCTGATGTGCAAGATGGTGGACCGGGCTGTGCTGGATAAAGGCGCGAAGGCGGAAGAACCCGCAAAATGAGCAAGCCGGAGATTCATCCGCAAGCCGTCGTGGCCGCAAGCGCGAAGCTGGCCCCGGGAGTGAAAGTTGGGGCCTACGCGATTGTCGGCGACGAAGCAGAACTCGGCGAGGGATGTGTTCTCCATCCTCACGCGTTTGTCGGCGGGCCCGCGAAGTATGGCCGCAACAATGTGTTCTATTCGTTTTGTGCGGTGGGCGGTGATCCGCAGGATTACACCTTCCGAGGCGAACGGACTGAGTTGGCGGTGGGTGACGGAAATATTTTTCGCGAATACGTCACTGTCGGCCGGGGAACGGTGAAGGGCGGCGGCGTCACGCGGGTCGGCAACGAGAATTTTTTTCTGGCTTACTCGCACGTTGGGCACGACGACCAGATCGGCAATCAGACCCTGTTTGTGAATGGAGCGACTCTGGCGGGGCATGTTGCGGTGCAGGATTTTGCGACGATCGGGTCATTCTCGGTAGTGCACCAGTTTTGCCGCGTAGGCCGATATGCCTATGTTGGCGCTTGCACGGTGATCGTGCAGGACGTCCCGCCGTTTTCACGGGTGGTGACGGAACGCGAGACGAAGAGTTATGGCGTCAACACGATCGGGCTTGAACGGAAAGGTTTTTCGAAAGAACGGTTGCAGTTGCTGGATCGGGCGTATCGTTTGCTCAGCCGCTCGAAAATGAACACAACGCAAGCTCTCGCCGAAATGCGAGCGAAACTAGCCGGCTCTGACGATGTCGAGGAGCTCATCCGTTTTATTGAAAGCGCCGAGCGCGGCATCGTTAAGTAAGCGTCACCGCCAAACCTACATTTCATGCCGGACACCAGCGCAAACGTGACAGGATGGGGCCTCATCGCAGGAAACGGGCGCTTTCCGTTTCTCGTGCTGGAGGGTGCGCGCAGCCAAGGCATCGAAATGGCAGTGATCGCACTGAAAGAAGAAGCCTCTCCCGAACTTGAAAAAATCGCCAAACGGCTGCACTGGGTAAGTCTCGGTGAATTGAGCAAGGCCATTGACCTGATGCACAAAGAAGGCGTGTCGCAAGCGGTGATGGCCGGGCAAGTGAAGCACAACAAGATTTTCAGTGCGATCCGGCCGGACTGGAAACTGGCGAAGCTGCTTTTCTCTCTGCCGCGCAAGAATACCGACGCGCTGATTGGTGGCATCGCTCGTGTGCTCAAGGACGAAGGGATTCAGCTGGTAGACTCGACGCTGTTCTTGAAGCCGCTGCTGCCGGAGCCGGGCGTGCTCACGCGTAGGGCGCCGAACGAACAGGAGAGCGCCGACATTGCCTACGGGCACAGCGTCGCGAGGCAAATAGCCGGCATGGATATCGGTCAAACGGTCGTAATTTCGGATCAAGCCTGCGTGGCCGTCGAAGCCATGGAAGGAACGGACGAAACCATTGCACGCGCAGCGCGAATCGCAGCGGGAAAGACTCTCGTCGTCGTGAAAGTGAGCAAACCCCGCCAGGACATGCGCTTCGATGTACCCGTGGTTGGTTTGCCGACCATCGAACAGATGAAGAGCTCTCGCGCCACGGCTCTGGCGGTGGATGCGGGACGCACCTTGCTATTCGACCGTCAACAATTAATTGCTCTGGCCGACGCCGCGGATATCGCTATTCAGGCGTTTGCCCCGGCTGCCGCGGCGGAACCGAAGAGCGATCCAGGGGGAATGAGTAAAGAATGAGCGGCGAGGGACGAGATACGCGAAAAGTCCGCGCCGCCGTCGTGGGAGCGGGGGAATTTGGGCGCAACCACGCGCGTGTTTATCGCGAGCTGGAGAGCGCGGACCTTGTTGGCATTTACGATCGAGATCAGGCTCGCGCGGAAGCCGTCGCTGTAGAATTTCAGACCAGGGCGCTGCGCAGCCTCGAAGAAGTTCGCGAACTTGCCGAAGCCGTTAGCGTAGCGGTGCCGACCGTCGCGCACGCCGAAGTGGGTTGCCAACTGCTCGAAAGCGGGCTGGACGTGCTGGTCGAGAAAGCCCATGGCCTTGAATCTCGCGGAGGCGGATGCGCTTCTTGAAGCGGCGGGGCGGCACAAACGGATTTTGCAAGTCGGCCACGTCGAGAGATTTAACCCAGCTGTAGCAGCGGTTGAGCCGATATTGAACCGGCCTCTTTTTTTCGAAGTGCACCGCTTGGGAGTATTTACTCCGCGCAGCCTCGATGTGGAAGTGATTTACGACGTGATGATCCACGATCTGGACATTTTGCTGGCGCTCGTGAAGGAGCCGGTGACCGAATTGAAAGCAGTAGGCATTCCTGTGCTGACGGACAAAGTAGATATCGCTCACGTGCGGCTGGAATTTGCGGGCGGTGCTGTTGCCAACGTAACAGCCAGCCGCGTTTCGACGGAACGCGTGCGCAAAATGCGTTTTTTCCAGCAGCACGAATATATTTCGCTCGACTATGCGCGGCGCGACGCATCTACGCGTCGGCGTAAAGCGGCCGGGACCGCAGCCTGAATTTTCCTTCGAAAAATTGCCTGCGCCGGACGTGGAACCTTTGCACGCGGAACTCGAAGCGTTTCTGGACGCGGTGCGCACCCGTCGCGAGCCGCGAACCAATGGCGCCGCCGGTCGTGCGGCTTTGGAACTGGCAACCCGCGTGATGGCAAGCATCCAGGAACACGGAGAACGCGTCCAACTAGCAGCGTTCGCCTCACAAGAGAAAGCAGGAAAATGATTCCCCGCACCCTGGTCCCGGAAGGTGCACATCTGTCTGCCTCGGCGGACACTACGACGCAGCGCCGGCGTCCCACGACGCTGGACGAGCGCACGCTCGTGCCGGCAATGCTGCCGATCGTCGAGTTGGATGGGAAATCGAGTATTCCCCGATCGCTGCCGCTCGAATCGATTGCTACGCGCGTGGTCGTTCCGCGCGATGTAAACCAGGAAGCCTACAACGTTACGGAAAACACTTCGAGTCCCGTCCAACACACGGACATGGACGAGCGCATCGCCATCCCGCTAGGCGGAGCGCAGCTGGAAATGCCGCAAGGGCGGCTGATTCCGCCGGCGGATATCGTCGATCTCGACGTGTTCATGACCGGCGAAGTGAATCTTCTCACCAAGCCGCAATCGGAAGAAAAGACAAAATGGGATCTGATCACGCGCGTTTCGTCGTTTGCGTTCCATATCATGCTGTTCGCGACGATTATCCTGTGGGCCAAATTTTTTCCGACGCGTCCGCCCACTAAAGATGAAATTGATCTTGCCAACCGGCAGCTGACCTGGATTCCGCCGGAGAGTTCCTACGCTCCCAAGCCCAAGGCGGAGCCCCGTCCCGCGGCGCCACCCGTCGTCCATGTGGATCCGAAGGTAATCAACAAAGTGGCTCCTCCTGTTGCGCAACCTGCTCCCCGGCCGGAGCCTCCAAAAAAAGAGTTGCCGGATGCCCCTGCGCCGAAAATTCAACAAACTCCGCCCGAGGTAGTTGCGGTCGCGCCCAAGTCGGACGCTCCTAAGCCTCCCCTGAAACTCGACACTCCGGACATGCCAAAGCCGCAGCACGGGCTGGTATTGCCGAAGGCTCCTTCCCTTGAGAATACCGTGCAGGATTTGTCCAGATCGCAGAGCCCGGGCTCGCATGCCATTGGGGGCGGAGGTCGCGTTTCGGGCCGTAGCAGTCCTGGCGGTGGCGGAAGTGGCGGAACGGCCTACGGCGGACTCGAGATGCTCACGCCAGATCAAGGTGTGGACTTCAACAATTATCTCCAACGCGTGTATGTCACCGTAAAGCGAAACTGGTTTGCCATCATGCCGGAGTCCGTCGAGCTTGGCGAAAGAGGCATCGTGGTCTTAACTTTCAAGATCATGCGCGATGGCAGCGTACCAGGCGCTGAGCCGGTGATTAACCGCAACTCGGGAAAGGAGCCGCTGGACCGAGCCGCTTACTCTTCCGTGCGCGCCTCCAATCCCTTTGAACCGTTACCTTCGCAATTTAACGGGCCGTACATCGAGTTGCGTTACACGTACCTCTACAACATCCCGCCGGAAAGTATTAATCGCCAGCAGTGAAGCTCGCGCGCCAGCAAGTTATCGGCAGTCTCGTGCTCGCTTTGGTTGTGTTCCTTGTGCTGCTCCTCCGCGCTTGGCATATTCTGTTTCGATGAATCCCGACTTATCTGAACTGCCGTTGATTGCCGTGGTTGGGCCTACGGCATCGGGGAAGTCCGCGCTCGGCGTCTGGCTGGCCGAAAAATTCGGCGGGGAAGTGCTGGCCTGCGACTCGACGCAGCTCTATCGCGGTTTCGATATCGGCACTGCCAAGCCGACACTCGCGGAGCGCCGCGGAATACTTCATCTCCTCATCGATTCCTTGACGCCGAATGAAGCGGCGACCGCTGGCGGATATCGTGAGAGGGCTTTGGTCGTCCTGGACGATTTGCGGCAGCGTGGGCGGCTGCCGATTCTTACTGTCGGCACCGGATTGTATTTGCGCGCTTTGCTGGAAGGACTGGCGGAGGTGCCACAGCGCTCCGAAGAGCTAAGAGAGAGGTTGCGCGCGAGCGCGGCAGAGCATGGGCCGGGCTATTTGCACCGACTTCTTGCTCGCCTGGACCCGGAAACGTCAGGGAAAATCGCCGCTCCCGACGAGCAAAAATTAATCCGCGCTATCGAAGTATGCTTGATTACCCGGCGACCGGTTTCCGAAGTGCACCGAATGGGGCGCACAGCCGCTGGAAGGGTGGCGCGCACTGAAAATCGGATTGATGCCGCCGCGCGAAGCTCTCTACGAACGCATCCACGCGCGCACCGACGCGATGCTGACGCAAGGCTGGATGGAGGAGGTGCGCGGGCTGATGGAGAGCGGTTTGCCGGAAAATGCCAAGCCCTTCGATTTCATCGGATACCGCGAATTGCGTGATGTTCTCCACGGAAAGAAAAAACTCGAAGACGCGCGCGCGGCGATTCAGCAAGCCACCCGCCAGTACGCGAAACGCCAGCTAACTTGGTTCCGCAAAGATCCAAGCGTTCACTGGTTCGTTGGTTTTGGTGACGATTCACATGTGCAAGCCCAAGCACGTGAGTGGCTTCGTCAGCAGGGCCTGCAAGAGTCGCCGCAGACAAGCTGAGCGAGTATAATGGCGCAAGTGAAGCGTGACCCTCTCCTATATGGCTCCCGCGGCGCAATGGTTTCAGGACTGACTTCGTGACGAAAACTTCGCAAACGGTGACTACGGCTGACCGCGCTTTACTCGTCGGTTTGGGCTGGAAGCGCAAGCCGCGCTTTCCTGGGATGCCTGCGGGCGAGCAGGGCAGGGAATCGCTCCTGGAACTTGTAGAGTTGGCGCGCAGCGCTGGCGCGGAAATCGCCGGCACCGTTTTTCAGATGCGCGAATCGGCGGACCCGGCAACACTCGTCGGACGCGGCAAGCTCGACGAAATTCGTGCCGAGGCCACTGCGCACAAGACCCCGCTGATCATTTTCGACAGCAACCTCTCGCCCATGCAGCAGCGCAACATCGAAGAGGCCACCGAACGCCGTGTCATCGACCGCACGCAGTTGATTCTGGATATTTTTGCAAAGCACGCACGGAGCCGCGAAGGCCAGTTACAGGTCGAACTTGCGCAACTGAACTACATGCTGCCTCGGCTCACTGGAAAGGGCACCTCGATGTCCCGTCTCGGAGGCAAGAGCGGCGGCGGAGGCTCTGGCGGAGCGGGCGGTGGAGCGGGGCGTATCGGTGTACGCGGACCTGGAGAAAAGAAACTGGAAACGGACCGCAGGCGCATCCGCGATCGTGTCGGCAAAATTCAAAAAAGCATCGAAGACATACGCAAGCAACGCGCTTTGAGGCGCGAAGCCCGCAACGCTGTGCCGCTTGGGACGATTGCGCTTGTGGGCTATACGAACGCTGGCAAATCGACTCTCTTCAATGCACTGAGCCGCGCCGAGGTGCTGGTTTCCTCACGCATGTTCGCCACTTTGGACCCGACCATTCGTGCGATCCGCCTACCGTCAAATCGGCGCGTACTAGTTTCGGACACCGTAGGATTCATCCGGGATCTGCCCAAGGCATTGCTCACAGCATTCCGCGCGACGCTTGAGGAAGTGCAGGAAGCCTCGCTGATTCTGCATGTAAGTGACGTCTCAAACCCTCACCACTCCGAACTCGACGAAGAAGTGGACAAAATTCTGAACGACCTTGGCGTCGCGGATCGCCCGAAGCTCTGCGTTCTTAATAAAGTGGACCGGCTGTCTCCTGAGCAAAGAGCCCAGCTCACGCACCCTCACGCAATGGGGGCAGATACAAACGATGGACCTGTGCTTGTCTCAGGCCTGACGGGAGAAGGCGTGGAAGAATTGTTGCGCCGCATGGACGCGGCACTTCCCGTCGATCCGGTCGAGACGCTTTCGCTGCGCGTGCCTCTCGCGGAAGGTCGCACGCTGGCGCTGGTTCATGCGCTCGGCCGCGTGCTACATTCCGAAGTCGAAGATTCTCACATGCTGATGGATGCCGAAGTTCCCGTCTCGATTGCTCGCAAGCTCAAGCTAAGTACTTTTGCAAAGGATGGAACTTCAAGCCGGTCGCGCGCGTAATAGGAGGTGAGAGGGCTGCCATGATCACGTTTATTCTGTGGTGTATCTTGTTTTTCCTCTGTTGGCCTCTGGCGTTGCTTGCGCTCGTGGTCTATCCCATCGTTTGGTTAGTTCTCTTGCCGTTTCGCATAGCAGGAATTGCCGTGGACGGAGTTTTAGCGCTTTTGCGGGGCCTTTTTTTACTTCCGGCACGACTTCTGCGAGGACCGCGAGCGATCTGACGGACAATCTACCTGTTTGCACCAAAGTAACATCCTCTCGGCCCTCGAAAAAACACCGATTCCGGCTGCTAAATAGGTCTTTCTTGAATGGTTTGCGCGTATTTGCCGTGTGGCCCTTGCTGTGGAAACCTTGTGGAAACTCTTTTTTGCAAAAAAACGGCGCGATAAATGGGGCCATCAAAAGATTTACATTTCTCAGCAAATACGTCCTCTATCATGCTGAATATAAATGGGTTAATGGTCATCGCCCTCGGACACCAGTTGCATGAGTGAGTTGGCTTCTTCGTAATCGATTTCAGACATTTGCACAGGTTTGCAGCAAAGAGAGTACGGATGAGTACAGCCGTTCGCGCGGCGCAACTCATTTCACTTGTTGACGTTACAGTACCGGCGGGGGTGTTGTATGATTCCTCCGCAGACCCGGACAGGCGTTGACGAGTGCCAGACAGGAGTCTATAGTCAGGCAAGCGGTGGCCGAAGCCTAAGGGGCGGCCTCCCCGCCGCCACGTTTCTATGAATCTCCCCAACTCATTGACGGTTCTCCGCATCTTTTTCGTTCCCCTGCTGATTGCAGTCTTGCTCACCAAGAGCCCAAACGTCGATTTCCGCGGTTTCCCCATGCATTTCGAATTTTGGGGAGTCTTGATCCTTCTTTTGGCCGCGGCTACGGACTGGGCCGACGGTTATTTTGCGCGGCGACGCCTTCAAGTGACCACCCTTGGAATTCTTCTGGATCCGATCGCGGACAAACTACTGATCTCCGCAGCCTTCGTTTCTCTCGTCGGGATGCAGCTGGTTCCCGCCTGGATGGTCGTGATTATTATTGGGCGTGAATTTACCGTGCTCGGTTTGCGCAATATCGCCTCTGCCGAGGGATTTACAATTGCCGCTTCCTTGCTGGGCAAGACGAAAATGGTTTTGCAGGTATGCGCCGTGGCGGTCTTGATTGCCGGCGCTCGCCACCCTTATCTGAATTCTCTCGCGCTTGTACTTCTCTGGCTGGTGGTGGTCAGTGCGCTGGTGTCGGCGGCGCAATACTTTCTGAAATTCTGGGGCCAGCTGGACGATCGCATCAAGCAGCGCCGCAAGCTGCGCATGATGGAAGGCCACAAAAAGTCCGAGGATGCCGTCCCTCTCTGAAGATGATCGCCGGTCTCTGCTTGCCGTGGCGCGCCGGGCGATTGCCGGCGCCGTTTCCCCTCAGCAATCCGCCGCAGGTATTCCACAAAATGGAGTCTTTGCGGAAAAACGCGGCGTGTTCGTGACTCTCCATGCGCGCGGGCGCTTGCGCGGCTGCATCGGCGTTATGGAAGCCTTCGAGCCTCTCGGCGAATCCATCGCGCGATGCGCGGCCAACGCGGCCCTTCGAGATCCTCGATTCCCGCCGGTCCGCCTCGAAGAGCTTCCAGAATTACAAATCGAGCTCTCGCTTCTGTCTCCGCTCGAGTTGATTCTTCCCGACAACATCGAGATCGGAAACCACGGTTTGTTGATTTCCCAGGGTTCGAAGCGTGGGCTTCTGCTGCCTCAGGTTGCCGTTGAACACAAACTTGGCCGCGAGCAGTTCCTCGAAGCGACCTGCCGCAAGGCCGGATTGGATGCAAAAGCATGGCAGGAGCCGGAAACACAAATCCATGGATTTACTTGCGAGGTCTTCTCGGAGAGTGCAAATACCGGGCAGCCGCCCCCGGCTGTTGAATGAACGATACCGCACCTGCCGCTTCAATAGCTTGGGACTCGCGCGCCAAAGAAAAGGCCCGCGCGAGGAGTAACTCGCAGCGGGCCGGAAGTTTCCGTTTAACAGCCACTTGGCTGGTTATTCGATTTCGACGTAATCGCCCGTGTACATGGTGATCGAACTATAAGTGATCAGCACGGTGGAAGCGTTGCGACTCACGTTGATGACGATGCCCTCGCCGAGCACCTCGCGCGGCAAATCATTCCACGTATAATTCCCGGGCGAGCTACCGAAACCATACAAACGGTCCTGATACCCTTTCGTCTGAGGAGCAGTCTCCGCCAGCGATCCCTGGTACCGGAATACTCGAAAATAGTCGCCTACTTTTACGCCCTTGTTGGTTCCGAGGTTGACGTAGACTGTGTTGCCACGACCGGCGGATTGCTGATAGTCCTTCGACTCAACGATCATCGCGACTGGCTTGCCACTGACCGGCGCGAAATGGTCGAACACACCTGGATCCTTGAGAGTGGGGTCCGGCCTCTGCTGATAGGGCAGTACGATATCGCCGCGCTGCATGTAATCGCAGGAAAGTGTGATTTGCGCAATCGCCACCTTGGGCTGAACCACAACGACTCGAAGCTGTCCGGCGTCCAGATAGTGCGTCCCCATCGCCTTTAGCAACTTGTCTTGCCACTTGAACCACTCCACATCCAGTTCGTCCTTCTCGGGCCTCACCACGGAATAGCGATCGCCCACGCGAACGCCTTTGTCCATCCCGCGGTTGATATATACATAATCGCCGCGGGCGAACGTGATCTTATTATCCGACTGCTCGCCCGAGACAAGCCGCGTCGCGTCGGGAACCTTCTCGTCCGTGTAAAAGCCCGAACAATAGACGGTCGAAAAAGTCGCCTGCGAGACTTCAGGAGGCGTCTGCGCCGAGCAAATGCCGGCACCTGCAAAGACAAAAGTGCATAGAGCTGCTAATTTAGCGCGCATTCCAAGACTCCTTCAAACACGCCCTGTGGGCCGTGCGGGGACGATTCTTAGCGAAAATAGCAGGGCTGCCCCCATGCGTCAACAAATACACCGGGATGGCTTTACACTTTTGCTACGGGCATGCTAGAAGCTTTATTCTCAATAACATGGCGCAAACGCGGCACAGGAAGAGTTTGTTTGGGGAGGGGATAAGGCGCATCTGCGCGGTCGCGGCCGCGTCCACGGCTACGGAAATGGCCGATTTGGTACGTGCAGGGCTTCGCGATACTCCCACCATTGAACTCCGCTTGGACTGGCTGCGCAACGATTCCGAGCGTTCCCGCTTCCTGCACTGGCTGAAAAGGAACCGGTCCCGCGGCGCAACCTTCCTGGCCACCTGCCGCCGGCGCGAAGGAGGAGGCAAGTTCCGGGGGGACGTTCAAACCGAGCTTTACTGGCTGAGCCAGGCCCGCGATGCGGGCTGCTCATGGTGCGACTTGGAAATCGAGACCGTGCGCGAATTGCCGCGCGGTAAGACTCTTAGGACGCTCGGCTTGCCCTCGCGCATCTTGCTCTCCTTGCACGACTTCGAGCACCTGCCTGCGAAGCTGAATGCCACTCTGGCTGCAGCCCATCCCGAAGCCGACGCCATAAAAATTGCCGCCCAGGTTCGCACAATCAGCGATAGCCTCAGCCTTCTGCGCGTCGCAACCCGCACGCCAACGCTTGTCGCTGTGCCAATGGGCGAAGTCGGGCTTCCCGCTCGTATCCTGGCGCTGCGAGAGGGCAGCGCTCTCGCCTACGCGCCCATCGGAGAAGCCACTGCTCCAGGCCAAGTCTCTCTCCAGGCGCTGAAGCATCTCTACCGAGCGCATGAGCTGACCCACCGCACCCACCTTTACGGCGTGATTGGTGATCCGGTCGGGCATTCTCTTTCGCCGCTGCTTCATAACACCGGATTCATCGAACGCAAAATCGACGCCGTTTATTTGCCTTTCCTTGTGAAGGATCTGCGCGATTTCCTGAAAGCCGTCCCGGAATTAGGCATTCGCGGTTTCAGCGTGACGATTCCTCACAAACAATCCATCCTGCGGCACTTGAAAGAATGCGATCCGCTGGCCGCCGAGATCGGCGCCGTCAATACCGTGGTAGTCCGCCGCGACAGCTCGCTCTTCGGGTGCAATACCGATTACGTCGGAATCCTTCGCGCCATCGAGAAGAAACTCGCGCTGGCGGGAAGCCGAGTCTTAATTTTTGGAGCAGGCGGCGTAGCCCGTGCCGCAGCCTTCGCTCTTGCGAAAGCAGGCGCCCATGTCGTGATCTGTGCCCGCCGAAAAAAAATTGCGCGTGAACTAGCTAACGCCGTCCGCGGCGAAGTTGTTTCGCGTCGAGCGCTAAGCGACGAAACTTTTGACGCCATCCTAAACGCCACCCCGATCGGCATGCATCCCCACGATCAAGTTTCGCCTCTTTTGCCACGCGAGCTAAATTGCCGCATCGTCATGGATCTCATCAATCGCCCAGAAAAAACGCAACTCTTGAAGCTCGCCGCTCGCAAAGGAATCGCCACCGTTTCCGGAGTGGAAATGTTCATTCCGCAAGGCGTCGCTCAATGGGAACTCTGGACCGGCCAGCGCGCCCCGGAATCCGCCATGCGCAAGGCAGTGCTGAGAGCCCTGCGCGCGGAAGAAAAGTCCCGCCTGCACACTTAATCCAGAAATGCGATAATGCCGTCCTCGGAAAGAAAAATTGCAGCCGTAAACTGAGCCCATGATTCAGCCGGACTTCCGCGAATTTCAGCGCCTCGCCAAACAGGGAAATCTCATCCCTGTCTATGACGTGTTCCCCGCCGATTTGCTTACTCCTGTTAGCGCCTATCTGCGCTTGGCACAGGGCGCCCGATATTCCTTCTTGCTGGAAAGCGTGGAAGGCGGCGAAAAAATCGCCCGCTACACTTTTGCGGGTGCAAATCCCGAAGAGATTTTTCGCTACGCGGGTGGCGCCTGCGTTCTGGAGAGCCACAATCGCATCGTTTGGGAAGAGCGCGATCCTGTCACATTTCTTCGCGCCCGCATGGAGCGTTTTCGCCCCGTGCGCTTGCCGGGTCTGCCTCCGCTCGTGGCAGGCGCCATCGGCTATTTTTCTTACGATATGGTCCGCCTCATCGAGCGCGTCCCAAAGCGCTTGCGCGATGATATCGGCCTGTACGATGCGCAGCTGATGTTCTATCAGGGCATCATCGCGTTTGATCACGTGCAGCATCGTCTCTGGATCGTGCGCAACGTTCACACCGACGGCGAAGGCAGCCTCCGCACAAAATACAACGCGGCCGTTCGCGAGATTCGCAAAACTCGCCAATTGCTCGAACAGGCTTCGCCGTCCGAGCTTCCGAAAAAAGAAAAAAAGAAGCGTCGTGCGCCGCTCCGCGTCACTTCCAACTTTCGCCGCGCCGAATATCTCGAAGCCGTTCGTAAAGCCAAGAACTACATCCGCGCCGGCGATATTTTTCAGGTAGTGATCAGCCAGCGTTTCTCTGCCAAAATACATGCCGCGCCATTTGACGTTTACCGCGAGCTGCGTGCGCTCAACCCGTCTCCCTATCTCTTCTATTTGCAGATGAATGACGTCGCGGTCGTCGGCAGCTCGCCCGAAATGCTGGTGAAAGTCCAGGGTCGCGACGTTTTCTACCGGCCCATCGCCGGAACCCGCTGGCGCGGCAAAGACGAAGCCGAAGACCAACGTCTCGAAAAGGAAATGCTCGCCAGCGAAAAAGAGCGCGCCGAACACATCATGCTCGTCGATCTAGGACGGAATGATCTCGGCCGCGTCTGCGAGTACGGCACAGTGAAACCGGAAAAGCTGATGACTGTCGAGCGCTACTCACACGTCATGCATCTTGTTTCGAGCCTGCGCGGCCGCCTTCGTGAAGATGTCGATTGTTTTGACGCCCTGATGGCTTGCTTCCCTGCGGGCACGGTCTCCGGCGCTCCGAAAGTGCGCGCCATGGAGATCATCGAAGAGTTGGAGCGCACGCGCCGCGGCATATATGCAGGCGGCGTTCTATACTTGGATTTCGCTGGCAATCTCGACTCGTGCATCGCCCTGCGCACCATGGTCATCAAAAATGGTGTGGCTCACGTGCAAGCCGGCGGCGGAATCGTCGCTGACTCCACGCCCGAGGGCGAATACGATGAGTCTGTGAACAAGTCGAAGGCCTTGCTCGCAGCGCTTGAGGCCGCGCATCGAAAAGGGAAGTGAGCCAAGTTTTATTTTTATAAGTGCAAGACGAAGGTAGCCAATAACGTGATCCTGCTTCTCGACAACTACGATTCCTTTACCTACAACTTGGCTCAGTATCTCGGTGAGCTGGGCTGTCAGGTCGAAGTGCATCGCAACGACAAAATCTCGGTAGAAGAAATTGCTCGCCGCAAGCCGGACAAAATTGTCATTTCACCGGGTCCCTGCACCCCGCAGGAGGCCGGCATCTCCGTGGAACTCGTCGAGCGTCTTGCTGGAAAGTTTCCCATCTTAGGCGTTTGCCTCGGCCATCAAGCCATCGGCGCTGCCTTCGGCGGCAAAATCATTCGCGCTCCAAAACTTTTTCACGGCAAGACCAGCGAAATCCATCACGACGGCAAAAACATTTTCCGCAAACTTCCCGAGCCATTTACGGCGACGCGCTATCACTCGCTCATCGTCGAACGCAAATCTCTCCCGCGCGAACTGACCATCACCGCCGAAACCGCCGACGGCATCATAATGGGCCTCCGCCACCGCCGCCACAAAATCGAAGGCGTCCAATTCCACCCCGAATCCGTTCTAACCGCCTCCGGCAAACAACTCCTCCAAAATTTCCTGTCTCTTTGATTGTTTATCGGTTCTTTTCTTTACATCCTCAGCGTCTGTTGTCTCCTCCATCTAGAATTGGCAGGGTAGCGCCGGCATCCCTGCCGGCTCTTCTCTTTTCCCAGTAAAACCGCCAGCAAGGATGCTGGCGCTACAATTCTAGGAGTGCTCGATTACCTCACCAATTCAAATCCGCCAAAATCGCCGCATAAACTTCCATTCCCCGCCACAAATGCCCCAACCGCAAATTCTCATCCGAACTGTGCTGGTGATTGTCGTAATTCACGATTGGCACGCCGATCCACGGCAAGCCCAAATCCTCAAAAATATACATTGGCACGCTTCCGCCCAGCGTAGGCGCAATCACCGTATCGCTGCCTGTCGCGTCCTGCACCACCTTCACCAGCGCTTCCGACACCGGCAAATCCATCGCCGTTCGCGAAGCGCGATACCCGCCCTGATCGACAACTTTTGCGATCAAAGCATGTGTGCGCCGTTCCTCTATCGTCGGCTCGTGATCAATCACAAAATAACCCTGCTTCGCAATAAACGCCGCGATCTGCTCGAATTTCCTCCGCGGATCTTCGCCCTTAACCAGCCGCGCGTCGATCGAAGCCTCGGCTTTGTCCGGCACCACGTTTTGCGCGTGCTCTCCAACATACGCGCTCGACAACCCGCGGATGTTGAGCGAAGGCTCCTGCAACAATTCCATCAGTTTCTTTCCCGCGCCTTCGGGCTTCGCAATGCCCAACTCCCGCTCGAGATCGCTGTCATTCACCGGCATCTCCGCCAGCGCTTTCTTTTCAAGATCGGTCAGTGGCACTACGTCAGCGTAGTAGCCGTCGATCAAAACGCGCCCGTTCGCATCCTTCATCGAAGCCAGCAGCCGCGAAAGCTCCATCGCCGGATTCGGCGCCCAATTCCCATAGTGGCCGCTGTGCAACGCTCGCACCGGCCCATACACCGTGATATCCAGCCCGATGTCGCCGCGATTCCCGAAAAAAACAAGCTGCCTGCCCGATTGATGCACCGGCCCATCCGCAGTAATCAAAAGATCGGCTCCGAATAGGTTTTTGTTCAGCTCCAAAGTGTGAGCGAGGTTTGTCGATCCCGCTTCCTCCTCGCCCTCAAAAATCACTTTCAGGTTTACCTTCAGCGGAATCTGTTTCGCGCGCAACGCATCGAGCGCCGCAAGCAGCGCGACGATCGGCGACTTGTCATCGGAAGACGATCGCCCATAAATCCGCCAGTCGTCCTTGTAAACCGCCGGTTGTTTCACGCTGTTTTCCGGAAACGGAATGCGTTTTCCTCCGGCTTCAATCGCATCGCTTCGCAACACTGGCTCGAACGGAGTGCCGTCCGTCCAAGCGGCAGGATCCACCGGCTGCCCATCGTAATGCGCGTAGAAAATAACGGTGCGCGTAGCCGCAGGCGCCATCAACTTGCCAAAGACCACCGGCCCGCGTCCTGTGATTGGTAGCAGGTGCGTTTCAATCCCGCGCGCTTCCAGCATCTCGCGAAGATGCTCCGCATTTTTTTGGATGTTCGGCGTGTCGCTCGCCACATTAGGGATGGAGAGAAATTCGGCGAGCTCCCGGACGATACGGTCTTCATGGTCCATACGGTAGTCGCGCACCTCTTGCACAACCTGCGCCGCGGCAATGGGAGTCGGCTTCTGCCCCATCGCCGGTTGTGACAAAACGCCGGCCAGCAAAATAGCTGCGAAGAATCTCAAGAATTTTCTCCTCTAACTCTCTAGCAGACATCACCGCCGCAGAGTCTCACCGCTTCGACGTCCTCCGAGCGACGCCGCCAGTTTCTCATTTTACCTGTACCAACGGACAGCTGTCCTTTCGGACGGGCCACCTTTCGATTTGTGCGGAATCCAGTAACAGCAGATTCCGCAAAGTACCAGTGCGCCCGTCGTTTGATTAAACAAAACTAAGAATTCGCTTTCCCTCGGAGGTTTCGCACTATTATGAGCCGTCGTATTTTGGCTGTTGCCATGTCCTGTCTACTCTCAGGCTATGCTCTGACCGGGCAAACCACTCCGGCAGGCGTCGTCCTGCAATCCACAAACGCACGCTTGAATGCTGCCGATGCTGCCATCGGAACCACCATCTTTGACGGCGATCGCATGGAAACCCAGGAGAAAGGGGTTTTGAGCCTGCGCTCCGGCCAGATTCAGCTCACTCTCTCGGAATCAAGCACGCTCTGGATGAACCACGAGAATTCGGCGCTCACGCCCACGCTCCAGCGCGGCACGGTAACTTTCCGCGCGGAGAACGGAACGGGAATCGAGATCAAAGCCGACGATGTCACCGTCCGCCCACATTCGCCAGTGCTCACGATCGGCGAAGTGACGCTCCAGGACTGCGACATTCTAGTGACCGCGCGAACGCAAGATCTGGAAGTCACCGCGGGCAAAGAAACCAAGATCCTCGAAGAAGGAAAGACTTATCGCGTAGTCCGCAAGGGCGCTTGCGGCGCAGCTATGAATCATGCAGCCCTTGCCGTAGGCCAAAGTCGCTTCTATCTGCTCTCTTCGGCCGTTGTGGGAGTAATCGCAATCTGGACGATCCACAAAGGTCTCGAGAGCCCTGATCGCCCCTGACCACTGCGCGGGATCCACAAAAAAAACCGTCACTCCGGGAAATCTCACTTAGACTGTTGCGTGAAGTCGACAAGCGCAGCAAGTTTTTCTTTGGCCGCGCCTGAAGCGAGCGCTGCTCCTGCCAGTTGAGCGCCATCGCTAAAACTAGGTGCAACACCAGCGGCCACCAAGGCAGCCGCAGCGTTCGCCACGACGATGTCGCGCCGAGGGCCGACTTCACCCGCGAAAATATCCTGGATAGCCGCGGCATTTTCTAGCGCAGTCCCGCCGCGTACGGCCTCGATTGGCGCCCGCGAAACTCCAAAATCCTCTGGAGTTACTTTAAATCGGCGCACCCCTCCGCCTTTTACTTCGGCGACTAATGTTTCCCCGGCAAGCGAAATTTCATCCAGCCCGCCCGCTCCGTGAACCACAAATGCGCGCTCCACGCCAAGTTCGCCGAGCGTCGCCGCGACCAAATCGATCAGTTCGGGCGAAGGAACGCCGACGACTTGCGCCTGTGCACGAGCCGGATTCGTCAAGGGACCGAGAAGGTTGAAAACCGTGCGCACCCCGATCTCCTTGCGCGCCGGCGCGGCGTGCCGCGCCGCCGCATGTGCAGATCTCGCGCAACAGGAAGCCGATCCCGATCTCCCGAATCGCCCTGCCGAAATGCTCCACCGGCAAATCGATCCGCACACCCAACGCCTCAATCACGTCCGCGGAACCGCTGCCTGAATGCGACGCGCGATTGCCGTGCTTTGCCACTCGCGCCCCAGCCGCCGCCGCAACGATCGCCGCAGCCGTGGAGATATTGAACGTCGCAAACCCCTTGCCGCCGGTCCCGCACGTATCCACAAGATGCTCAGGGCGCGGCTCTCCATCCGCAAACACCCGCGCCGCGTGCCGCCGCATCACGCTCGCGAAACCGGCTAGCTCTTCTACGCGCACGGGCCGTGTATTCATCGCCCTCAGGAGCCGCACGATATCAGCCGTCTCGACACGCCCATTGAGCAGCTCTTCCATCACCACTTCCGCATCTTCCCGAGAGAAGATCAGCCCGGATACGGCGCCGTCAATAAGCGATTTTTTCATCTGGATTTGGCCGCAACGCAATCACAATTCGGCCGCAACCTTGCTCCGTTTTATACTTTCCGAGTACACTCTTTGTTTACGACGACACTAAAATTCTAACACTACGGAACCCCGATGAAGATTCATGAGTATCAGGCGAAGGCCATCCTCGCGCGTTACGGTGTCACCACTCCACGCGGCGAAGTTGCCTTTTCCAAGGAAGAAGCCCGCGAAGGTGCAGCAAGGCTCAAATCCAACATAGTCGTCGTCAAAGCGCAGATTCACGCTGGCGGACGCGGCAAAGCAGGCGGCGTCAAGCTTGCCCATTCTCCCGATGAGGCCGCCGACATCGCCTCTCACATGCTGGGCGTGAATCTCGTCACCGCGCAAACCGGCCCCGGAGGACGCACCGTCAAACGCGTCCTTGTCGAAGAAGGCTTGGATATCAAGCGCGAACTGTACCTCAGCATTCTCGTGGATCGCAGTGTGGGCAAAGTTGTTTTCATGGCCAGCGCCTCCGGCGGCATGGACATCGAAGAAGTCGCCAAGACGCATCCCGAAGCCATCATGCGCGAAACTATTCACCCGGCCGTTGGCTTGCAAGCCTACCAGGCCCGCAAACTCGTCTTCGGTCTCGGCCTCTCCGGCGACGTCGCCACGAAAGCCGGCCCGTTTCTCCAGGCTCTGCATCGCGCCTTCGTAGATACAGATTCCTCCATGCTCGAAATCAATCCTGCCGTCGTCACCGCCGACGGCCGCCTCGTCGCTCTCGATGCCAAGATGACGTTCGACGACAACGGTCTCTTCCGTCACAAAGAGTTGCGCGAGTTGCGCGACCTCGACGAAGAAGATCCTCTTGAAGTCGAAGCCTCGAAGTACGGCCTGAATTACATCAAGCTCGACGGCACCGTCGCCTGCATGGTCAACGGCGCCGGCCTCGCCATGGCTACCATGGATATCATCAAATACGCCGGCGGTTCGCCGGCCAACTTCCTCGACGTTGGAGGCGGCGCGTCTTCCGATCAAGTAAAAAACGCTTTCCGCATCTTAATCGGCGATCCCGGAGTCAAAGCCGTCTTCATCAATATTTTCGGGGGAATTTTGCGCTGCGATGTTCTAGCCACCGGCGTAGTCGCCGCCGCCAAAGATTTGCAAGTAAAAGTACCGGTGGTCGTCCGCATGGAAGGCACCAACGTCGAACTAGGCCAACAAATCCTTCGCGAGAGTGGCCTTAATTTCACCATCGCCAACGGCATGAAGGACGGCGCGCAAAAGGTCGTCGCTCTCGCAGGAGGTGCGCGATGAGCGTGCTCGTGAATGAAAAAACGCGCCTGATCGTGCAGGGCTTCACCGGCCGCGAAGGAACTTTCCACGCGCAACAAATGATTGAGTACGGCACCAACGTAGTCGGTGGAGTCACGCCGGGCAAAGGCGGCACGAAACATCTCGAGCGCCCAGTATTCGACACTGTTCAAGAAGCCGTGAAAGCCACCGGCGCCAACGCCTCTGTAATTTTCGTTCCGCCGCCCTACGCGGCCGACGCCATCCTCGAAGCGGCCGACGCCGAAATTCCGCTCGTCATCTGCATCACGGAAGGCATCCCGGTGATAGACATGGTCCGCGCCGCGGCCACCGTCGACTTCAACAAAACGCGCCTTATCGGCCCCAACTGCCCCGGCGTCATCTCACCCGGCAAATGCAAAATTGGCATCATGCCAGGCCGCATCCACAAGCAGGGCCATGTCGGCGTAGTCAGCCGCAGCGGCACGCTCACCTATGAAGCCGTCGACCAACTCACGCGCCTCGGCATCGGTCAATCCACCTGCATCGGCATCGGCGGCGACCCCATCATCGGCACATCGTTCCTTGACGCGATGCGCCTATTCAACGACGACCCCGACACCCACGCCGTCATCCTCATCGGCGAAATCGGCGGCGACGCCGAAGAAACCGCCGCCCACTGGATCAAAGCCAACGTAAAGAAACCAGTAGTCGGTTTCATCGCCGGCCAAACCGCGCCGCCAGGCCGCCGCATGGGCCACGCCGGCGCCATCATCAGCGGCGGTCTGGGCACCGCCAAAGACAAATACGCCGCGATGGCCGCCGCAGGCATCCACACAGTCGAAACCCCGGCCGATATGGGCTCAACAATCGCCGCCGTCCTCAAATCGTAGTTTGGCTTTTGTAGGCGCCGGGCTTTAGCCCGGCTCTTTGGTAGCGCCGGCATCTTGCCGGCGAATTTTCTGGAGGAAACTTCAAGTGGCACTCGAACGCACATTCGCAATCATTAAACCCGACGCCGTAGCACGTGGACAGCAAGGAGAAATCCTTTCCCGCATCCATAAAGCCGGCTTCGCAATCGTCGCCATCAAATCCATGCGCCTAACCAAAGAAGAAGCCGGCGGCTTCTATGCCGTCCACAAAGCCCGCCCCTTCTTCGGCGAACTGACCGACTTCATGAGCTCCGGAAAAATCTTCGCCATGGTCCTCGAAGCCGAAGGCGCCATCCTGAAATGGCGCGACACCATGGGCGCCACCGACCCTAAAAAAGCCACCCCCGGCACCATCCGCTGCGACCTCGGCACCAGCATCGGCAACAATTGCACGCACGGCTCCGATGCTCCCGACACGGCGGCCTTCGAAATCAACTATTTCTTCGCCGGCCTGGAATTAATCTGAAGCCCCTGGTGGCACAGACTTCAGTCTGTGCTCTCCCATAAATTTCACCAACCGTCTCTCGTAGGGGCACGGCAGGCCGTGCCCTCATTCTTTTTTCTTCCTCCATTTTCTTTCCTCTTCCTCTCTTGATCCTCCGTTACTTTCTTATCTCAATTCTTTTAAACTCTTCCAAATGGACCCGCATCGCGAACTCGGCCGCACCCTGCTGATCCTCGGCGGCTCGCTCGTCGCCATCGGCGCTCTTCTCTATTTCAGTGGCAAACTCCCTCTCCGCCTCGGCAAACTCCCCGGCGACATCGTCCATCGCGGCGAACACACCACTTTCTATTTTCCGATCGTCACCTGCCTCGTCCTCAGCGCAGCACTTTCTTTCCTTCTCTGGCTCTTCTCGCATTTCCGCCGCTAATCGCCACGCCGATTTTTTCCGCAGGTTCCGCTCTCCTGAGTTATAGTTCCCGCGTCCAATCACGAAGAACCACCAGCTCGCCCCACAAGGTCTCATTGGAGAATCCACTCATGAAGCTCACACTTCTCGCTCTGACCACTGCCGCTGCCGCAGCGTTCTCCATTCCACACTCTTCCGCCGCTCAATCTTCCGCGAGCCCGGCCCCCGCGCAGCAGCAGACCGCGGTCCGCCCTTCGCTGCAACCTGGCCCCGATCCTTTCGCAGGCGCCCCCGCCGCCAAACCCGAAGACGTTGACACCATCGATCACGTCCTCGTTGCTCTCTACGCGGTGATCTCCGGCCCTCCTGGCGAACGCGACTGGAATCGCTTCCGCTCGCTCTTCCTCCCCGGCGCGCATCTCACTTCCACCGGCAAATCCGCCGACGGTTCCATCCGCGTCCATCCCAATACCGTGGAAGATTACGTCACTCGCGGCGGCGCCTACTTCCTCAAGAACGGTTTTTTCGAATCGCCCATCCACAGCCGCAACGAAACCTTCGGCAACATCGCCCAGGCCTTCAGCAGCTACGAATCCCGCCACGCTGCCAGCGAAGCACCCTTCGCGCGCGGAATCAACAGCCTTCAACTCCTCAACGACGGTTCACGCTGGTGGATAGTAGGCATCCTCTGGGACGAAGAGCGCCCCGATAATCCGCTCCCAAAAGATTTCGCCGCCAAGCCCTGATTTCAATTCTTCCCACATCAGACATTTAGGAGGGCCGCCGGTTGTTTACCCCAGCATGTCGGGCATGCGGTCCGTTCTCCTCGCCCGCCTCTCTTTACAGGCTCGTGCGCACCTCTTATAGTCGTTCTTGCATGAAGTTGGCCTCTTCCAAGCGTCTTCCCAGGACCGCGCGCTTTTTCAGACCGCAGCTTCTTTTCGTTTTTCTTTTCTTCGCGCTAACGGTACACGCCGAAAAAATAAAAGACATTCACCCCACCGGGTATGTCACCGACCTGGCCCACGTCATCAACGCCGACACAAAGACGCGCCTTGAAAGCCTCTGCCTTGAACTCGAGCAAAAAACCGGCGCTCAGATGGCCATCGTCACGGTACTCTCGCTCGAAGGCGAAACAGCCGAGCAATACGGCAACGAGCTGTACAAGCAGTTCGGCGTCGGCAGCAAAAAAGAGAGTCGCGGCGTTCTTCTTCTCGTAGCGCCGACGGAGCGCAAATACTGGACGGAAGTTGGCTACGGTCTCGAGCCTGTCATCAACGACGCTCGCGCCGGTGACGCAGGCCGCCTCATGCGCTCCTATTTTCTCCAGGGAAATTACAGCGCCGGCATCGAAGCTGCCGCCTGGACCCTCGCCAAATTCGTTGCCGACGATCGCGGCGTAACGCTCACCGCCACGCCACCGGTTCGGCCCGTCCAGCGTCGCGATGACAATTCACGCTCTTTTCCCATCTGGCCAATTCTGATCTTCATTTTCGTCATTATTAACATCATCAGGGCCATCTCCAAGGGAGGCTCAGGCCGCGGTGGCCGAGGCGGAAGTAGCGGCTGGTGGATCGGGCCCATGATCGGTGGCATGCTCGGCGGCGGCGGCGGTGGGGGAGGCTTTGGCGGTAGTTCAGGCGGCGGAGGCGGTGGTGGCTTCGGCGGATTTGGCGGTGGCAGCAGCGGCGGTGGCGGCGCAGGTGGCAGCTGGTAAGTGAAGTTTATTAGCCACGGTTTGCGTATAAAGCTTGTGGCGCAGTCCACGAGTTTGCACAAGGAGCGGTAGCAAAATGCTGTCCACGGAAGCGAAGCTGACCGATCTCGTAAGCCGCATGAAGGAATACGCGGCAGACAATCTCGAGTCCTTGATTCTCTATGGCTCGGCCGCGCGTGGTGACTACAAGGAAGGCCACTCCGACCTGAACGTTCTCTGCGTCCTGCGCTCCATCGCCGCCCGCGAACTAGCCCGAGTTACCCCCGTCGTCCACTGGTGGTGCAAAGACCAAAACGAGCCAGCGCCGTTATTCTTCACCGCGGAAGAACTTCGCCGGTCCGCCGATGTCTTTTCCATCGAGCTGCTGGACATGCAGCGAAGCCGCCGCGTTCTCTATGGCTCCGATGTCATCGACGGTATTGCAGTTCCCATGAATATCCACCGCGTCCAGGTCGAACACGATTTGCGTACGCTCCTGCTCAAGCTCCGCCAGCATTACGTGCTCACCGGCCAAAAAGAAAGCGAGCTGCGCTCCGCCGAAGCAAAATCGTCTTCGAGCGTCCTCGCGCTTCTGCGCCACACCTTGATTGCCTTCGAAGAAGAGCCGCCGGCCACCACCCAGGAAGTTTTCGCGCGCATCGCAGCGCTTACCGGCGCCGATGCCGAAGCCTTTACGGCCGCCTTCAAACTTCGCGATCGTCACGCCCACGCGGAGGATATCGCGCGCGCCTATGGGCAGTACTTAAACGCCCTGACTGTGGTAATTTCCGCTCTAGACAAAATTGTTCCCAAGCAAGAGTGGCAGCGAGCCGGCAAAGCCGGTTCCTGACCTGTTTGCAAGGACCTGACTTGTTTGTAAGGATTTGATTGCGGAGGAAAGCATCATGAAGGTAGCTCTGATTATTTTGGTTGTTCTTGTCATCATCGCGTTGCTCGTCGGCGGTTCTTTCGTCGGGCGCCGAAATCAAATGGCCATCAAGCGCGAGGCCGTCAACGCCGCGTGGGCCCAGGTCGATGTTGTCCTGCAACGCCGCGCCGATTTAATTCCCAATCTCGTCGAAACGGTCAAAGGTTTCGCTAGCCATGAAACCGAAGTCTTCGCCGACATCGCCAAAGCCCGCCAAGGCTACATGAACGCCACCACTCCCGCCGACAAAATCGCCGCCAATAGCCAACTCGAAGCCTCACTGGCCAAAGTCCTCGTCCTAACGGAAAATTATCCCCAATTAAAATCCAACGAAAATTTCCTCCGCCTCCAGGATGAGCTGGCCGGCACCGAAAACCGCATAGCCGTCGAGCGCCGCCGCTACAACGAAACCGTTCAGGACTACAACACCTACATCTCTCTCTTTCCCAACAGCCTCGTAGCCAGCTTCGGCGGCTTCACCCGCAACGACGCCTACTTCAAAACCGAACCCGGCGCCCGCGAAGCCCCCAAAGTAAATTTCAACACCACCCCAGCTCCGTCTTCCGCGCCAGCCCCAGCTCCCGCAAAACCTTAACGCATCCGAGTCCCTGTAGGCGCCGCCCTTGGGCGGCCCTTTTTTCCACCCGTCGTGTCCAAATCTAGGGAACTAGATGGTTTCTCTCGGTGTCTTTCCATTGTGCACCGCGACCACAGGTTCCTCGCCTCACAATGGACAGGAGTCCGTGCAGTCACCCCTCCGCTTTCCAAAGCGGACGTCATCGAATTCACCAAACGCAGCTTGGATCGCTCCTCCACAGAAGTCTGCTTCGAAATGAAGCGCGGCCTCAGCGGTCTTGCCACGGTTGCCTCCACTGCCCCTTTCATAGGCATGTTTGGCACCGTCATCGGCATCCTGAATGCTTTCAGGGGCTGCATTGGCTCAAGGTGGTTTTGCACCGCCGCAGTAATCGATGGGGTGTGTGAAGCGCTCGTCACCACGGTGCTTGCCTTGCTCGTCGCCATCCCCGCCATCTGGCTCTACAACTACCTCAGCAGTACGATGGAGCTCTTCGACATTGAAATGAGAAACGCGTCCCTCGAACTCGTAAATTACCTCGCTATCCGCTCAGGAGCGAGGCCACAATCAGGCCGGGAGCGCGGCGCGCTGTAATCGGATTCGCCCGGCTCGAATTCAAATTCTAAGAGTGGGCCAAGCTCGCCGCATGTTCCGCGGCCTGGTTTCAGCCCCCCCAACTTTGTAGGGGTCGCCCTCGGGCGGCCCGCATTTCGTTTTCCGCAAGTTCCAGTTCCGCGGTCGATTCGAAACCTGTTCCATCCCCAAGCAAACAAATCACTTACAGTAATCACTTGACAAAGAGTACCTTTATGATATAATCGACATGTTCCGATAGCGGAGGAGAAAGGTAGTCTAGCGCCATGTCCGTTCCTTCTCTGTGCCTCTGCGTGAGGAATTCCTCTATCTCTTCTCCGAACTGTCGACTGTTAACTATCGGCTGCAAGCTACCCCTTCCTCCAACCTCTCCCCCGGCCACTCTTACAATCCCCCTCACGCCTAAGTCCTTTATCCGCAACGCTTACAAAAAACACGGGGTGGGAGGAGAAAGAAAGGCTGGAGCCATGTCCCTTCTTCCTCTGCGCACTCTGTGCCTCTGCGTTAGGATTCCCTCTATCTCTTCCGCGAACTATCGCCTGTCAGCTGTCGGCTGTAAGCTTCCCCTTCCCCCGAACCCTTTCCCTGCCACTCTTGCGCGACCCTTCAAGCCTAAGTCCTTTATCCGCAACGCTTACAAAAAACAGGGGGGTGGGGGGACGCCAGTGGGACAGCCAATCTTGGCTGTCCGCCTTACTCAGCCTTCAACTTTCAGCCCCTCCCACCCCGCCACGGCCCAACAGTGCGGGGCACGGAATACGGGCCACGGGTCACGCCCCAATGAGCCAGCTCACCTTTAACCTCCAACCCACCCGCCGCGCGCTCACCGTCAGCGAGCTAACCGCCCGCATCCGGGACCTCCTCGGGAAGAATTTCACCGACATCTGGGTCGAAGGCGAAATCTCCAACTGCCGCGAAGCTCAGTCCGGCCACATCTACTTCACGCTCAAGGACGACCGCTCCCAGGTCCGCTGCGTTTTCTTCAAACAGCAGCAGCGCGGCATCAAGTTTCGTCCCGAGGACGGCCTTCACGTCACCGTTCGCGGCTCGATCAGCGTCTACGAAGCGCGCGGCGAATACCAAATCTACGTCGAGAACATCGATCCCATCGGCCTCGGTGCGTTGCAACTCGCCTTCGAGCAACTAAAAAAGCGCCTTGAAGCCGAAGGCCTCTTCGCCGCCGAGCGCAAAAAGCCGCTGCCCATGCTCCCCAGCCGTATCGGCTTGATCACCTCGCCGCGCGGTGCGGCCGTCCGCGACGTTGTCCGTATACTGCGCCGCCGATTTCCCAACGTTCACTTGATGGTTTTCCCCGTGCGCGTCCAGGGCGAAGGCGCCGCTGCGGAAATCGTCAAAGCGCTGAAATTTTTCAATCAGAAAAAACTGGTGGACGTTCTCATCCTCGCGCGCGGCGGCGGTTCCATCGAAGATCTCTGGGCCTTCAACGAGGAACCTCTCGCCCGTGCCATCGCCGCGTCCGAAATTCCGGTCATCTCCGGCGTCGGCCACGAAACCGATTTCACCATCGCCGATTTTGTCGCCGACGTTCGCGCCTCCACTCCGTCCGCAGCCGCCGAGCTAGTCGTCCAAACCCGTCGCGAATTTGATAAACACATTGCCGATCTACGCGAAACGATTGCCAGCCTCGTTCGTTATCGTCTCCTCGATTTGAGCAAGCGTGTCCACGAACTTTCCGCGCGCCGCGGCTTCCGTCGCCCGCTCGATCTCCTCCGCCAACAGCGCCAGCGCGCCGATGAAATGACGTCGCGCTTAGCGCTTGGCCTTCGCGCCCGCCTCGAACAATCGCGCAAGCGTTTCACAGCACTGCACCTGCGCATAGCCACCTTTGATTTCCGCGTGAAAATTTCCGCATTCCGCCTGCGTCTCGAAAAACGCAGCGCCGATCTAGGCCTCCGCGCCGAACGCCTGCTGCGCACCAAACGCGAACGACTCGAGCGCCTCACTCTCCAACTCCAGGAACGCAGCCCCCTGAAGGTCCTCGAACGCGGCTACGCTATCGCCACCGACGCCGCAGGCAATCTCCTCCGCGATGCCGCCCAGGTAAATGTCGGCGACGCCGTCTCCATCCAACTCCACCGCGGCCGCTTGATATCTGAAATCAGGAGGAAAGAGGGGTGATGAAGTTATCGGTATACGTCTTTTCGATGACAAATTGTGGCGACAGTCACGACAGCGCGGTCATCGTCAATTTCGTAGAGAGTTCTGTAATCGCCGACTCGAATACGCCACGCTGTATCTCCACCCTTCAATTTCTTGCAGCCGGGCGGCCGCGGATTTACTCCGAGCGTCAACAATCGTTGTTCGATCAGCTCGTAGGCCGGGGAGGAGATTGCGAGATGTTCTTTCTGGGCCCGACGGAGAATGACAACGTTGTAGTTCACTTGCGATTTAGGCGGTTTTCAGCGAGAGCTTGTTCCAAGGGAATGGGAGTCTCTCCGGAAGCCTTTGCTTCTTCAATTGCGCGGATGTCTTCTATATCCTCGAGCTCTTCGAGAAGCCTTTCGTATTCCTCCACGCTTATGACGACGGCGATTCTTTCGCCTTTTTCGTTCGTGAGGAATTGGGTAGGTTGCTTCATTTTATCGCCTAACCAAAGACTAGCGCAGCCACAAACGGGCAGCAAGCACGGAGATATCGACGGTAAACCAATTCGCAACCGGTCTCACAGACCAAGCCATCGATTAATCGTCGTCGGAAGAGGAGGCAACTTTAAGTACGGCAAGGAACGCTTCTTGCGGGATGTCGACTTGGCCGACGCGCTTCATGCGGCGCTTGCCTTCTTTTTGCTTTTCGAGGAGTTTGCGTTTGCGCGAAATATCTCCGCCGTAGCATTTGGCGAGCACGTTTTTGCGGATCGCGGCTACGGTTTCGCGTGCGATGACGCGGCTGCCAATCGCCGCTTGGATGGGCACTTCAAACATTTGGCGCGGAATCAGCTTACGAAGGCGCGTCACCAGTTCGCGGCCACGTTCCGCGGCAAAATCGCGATGGATGATGAGCGCCAGCGCATCGACAGGTTCGCCGGCGACGAGCACATCCAGTTTTATCAAGTCGGATTCCAGGTAGCCGGCGAGGTGGTAGTCGAGCGAAGCGTAGCCGCGTGAAACGCTTTTCAAGCGGTCGTAGAAATCGAGCACGATTTCGTTGAGCGGGAGCTGGTACGTGAGCATCACGCGCGTCGGCGAAAGATATTCGAGATTTTTCTGCGTGCCGCGTTTTTCCTGGCATAGCTGAAGGATTCCGCCGACAGACTCATTGTTGGTGATGATCATCGCGGTGATGATCGGTTCTTCGATCTTGTCGATGTCGCTGGGGTTCGGAAATTTCGCTGGACTGTCTACTTCGATCACGTCGCCGCTGGTGCGCGTGATGCGATAGCGCACGCTCGGCGCCGTGGTAATGAGGTTGATCCCGAATTCGCGCTCCAGGCGCTCTTGCACAATTTCCATGTGCAGCAAACCGAGAAAGCCGCAGCGGAAGCCGAAGCCGAGCGCCACGGAATTTTCCGGTTCGTAGAAAAATGCAGCGTCGTTCAATTGCAATTTGCCGAGCGCGTCGCGCAAGGGCTCGTAGTCATCGGCGAGAACGGGGAACAGTCCGGCGAAGACCATCGGCTTGATGGCTTCAAATCCAGGCAGTGGCGGAGCTGGCCGAGCAGCTTCTGTGACGGTATCGCCCATGCGGGCATCAGCGACGCGCTTGATATTTGCGACGATGAAGCCCACATCGCCGGCACCAAGTTCTTCGAGGGCGACGGGTTTCGGAGTGAGCGTGCCGAGCGTTTCGACTTCGTGGACTTCGTTGCTGTAGCACAGCCGGATTTTTGTGTGCTTGTTGACGTGGCCTTCCATCACGCGCACGAGGACGACAGCTCCGCGATAAATGTCGAACCACGAATCGAAGATAAGCGCCTGCAGCGGATTTTCCGAGCTGCCTTTCGGCGCGGGGATTCGCTGCACGATCGCTTCGAGGACATCTTCGACGCCGAGTCCGCTCTTCGCGCTGATCAGCAAAGCGTCCTGCGCGGGAATCGCGAGCACATTTTCAATTTGTTCTTTGACGAAGTCCGTTTGCGCGGCAGGTAAATCAATCTTGTTGATGACGGGAACGATCGTCAGATTATTTCCCGCTGCGAGGAACGTGTTCGCAACGGTTTGCGCTTCGACGCCCTGGCTGGCATCCACGACCAGCAGCGCGCCTTCGCACGCCGAGAGCGCGCGCGACACTTCGTAGGAAAAGTCCACGTGTCCTGGCGTGTCGATCAAATTAAGCTGGTACGTGTTTCCATCTTTCGCGGTGTAATGCAGACGGATGCTTTTTGCCTTGATGGTGATGCCGCGCTCGCGCTCGAGGTCCATGGAGTCCAGCACCTGCTCGTGCATTTCCCGCTGCGTAAGCGCGCCGGTCATCTCCAGCAAACGGTCCGCGAGCGTGGATTTGCCATGATCGATGTGCGCGATGATACAAAAATTGCGTATGAACTTCGGGTCCATGTATTTCGGTTATCGCTTCCGCTTGCGACTGCTTTTATTTTGTTCAGTTCCCGGCAGGAGCCGCATGCTTCGAGGAGCCAAGAGACCAGGCTGCGCAAAACCGTGCCGTGTGACTCTTCAGTTTGCCATAAGCAGTGAGTAGTGAACAGTGAGTAGTGGGTAGGAGGCGGGTGGTGGAAGCGGCAGAGTATTTGAAATGCGCCCGGAAACAGCGGCGGAAACGGTGCGTCTAAGAAAGCAGAGGGAACCTCGAAATGATGAAACGAGTGGCGATTCTCGTATTGTGGGCCATCGCAGTTCCGGTGTTTGCGCAGAGTCAGAAGCCGGCGCCGACGCTCAAGAGCATTTTGCTGGACCAATTGCGCAGCACGCACAACAACAGCGACTGGTTTGTATGCGCCGACGTAGCGGTTGCGGGGTTGACTCCGGAGCAAGCCAGCTGGACGGATGGCAAAGGGAATCACTCGGTAGGACAGCTCACGAATCACCTGGTGTTCTGGAACGAGCAGCAACTTGCGAAGCTGATGGGGACGGCGCCAGCGAAATACAGCGGTAACAACGACGAAACGTTTAACAATTTCGATAGTAAGAGCTGGAACGAGACGGTGAAGCGTCTGGACAAGGTGCTAACGGATCTTGAGAAACTGGTTGAGAACGCGGACGAGGCCAAGCTAAAGGAGATCGCGCCCGGAATCGCGCATGTCAACACGCACAACGCCTATCACATCGGGCAGATTGTGTTTGTACGCAAGGCGCAGGGCTCCTGGGACGCGAGCAAGGGGGTGAAGTAGCAGTTCCTTCTGGGGTTTTCCGACAGTCGGCTGAGGCGTAAAGAGGTTTTCGAGTTGCTCGCTGGGTTCGCCGGCCCTGCCGATCATAGCGCGATTTGAGCCGAGCGGCGACGTACCAAATTCTACATCAACGATTATGGCGCAGGTTGGAGCGCGGCCTTTGGCGGTATATAGTTGAGCGAGGGCGGTGGCACCTCGCCCTGCGCAGGACCCGGCACAGGAATTTCTAGTCAGCCGACAGGCAAAGCAAAGGCAACCCAGACGGATGGCCGCAGACGTCAGCAAGCATTTGGACCGCGCAAAGCGATTCCTCGAAAAGAACCGCGTCGAGGATGCTATCGAAGCTTATCTGGCGGTGCTGGATGAGGCGCCGCAGCACCAGGAAGCGACGCAGGCGCTCGGCGATCTTTACGCGCGGATGGACCAACCGGAGCGTGCCGCTGTTTATTACGGGCTGCTCTTCGATTTGCTGATCGAGCCGCGCGACGAAACCAAGGCGCTGGCTATCTATAATCGTTTTCTGCGAAGCGGTTCCACGCCACAGCCTCCGGAACGCATCGCCCGCTACGCGTTTCCTGCAACAAAAACAAAATCATCCCGAAGAAGCGATTGATCAGTACAACAAGGCCGGAGAACTTTTCGCCGGCGCGGGGCGCCACGAAGACGCGCTCTTTTGCTGGGAGCGAATCGCGCAGCTCGATCCGGAGAATCTCAACCGCCAGATGCGGCTGGCGGAAGCAGCGGAGCAACTCGGAAAGAATGCGCTGGCGGCGCGTACTTTTCTTCGGGCGGGGCAGCTTGCGTCGGCAGGCGGAGCGGAAGTCGATGCACTGAAGCTGCTCGGGCGCGCCCACAAGCTTGCGCCGCAAGAGCGCAGCGTTGCGCTGCTCTATGCACAGGCAAAATTGCGCAGCGACGAATCCGCAGAGGCTGCCGCGCTTCTTGAGCCGTTTGCGGGCACGGAGAGCGATACCGTTTTTCTCGAGACGTTTGGCGATGCGTTGATTCGCGGCGGAAATCTGGACCGTGCGCGCGAAGTACTGGAAAAATTGTTGCGCGAAAAAAATGCCGGCGTGGAGCGGCTTTTCGAACTGGCCGATGCTTATGCGGCGTCCGCGCAGACTACCAAGGGCGTGGACGTGCTGCAGACGCTCAAGCGGCGCATGTTTGCTGACAAGCGGCAAAATGATTTCGCCACGCAATTGGACGCGGTAGCCGGCAAACATCCGCACTCGCAAGGCATGATGGAGTTTTGGGCCGCGGTTTACAACGAGCTGAACCGCGAATCTCAGTATTTCGAAATTCTCGTAAAACTTTTCGATGTTTATTTCAATGCCGGCGATTTTCGCAAGGCGTGCGATTCGCTGGAGCGCCTTGTGGACATCGATGCATACGACTATCGCAATCAGGAGCGTATGGAAAAGCTTCGCGGGCATGTCGACGAAGCGTTTTTGAAACGTGTAGGCGGCAGGCTGGCCAAGTCGATGAGTACCGCGCCGCCGCCACCGGCCCACACAGGAGCGGGAGCGGGGGTCGCGCAAGCAGCTCCAAGCACGGAAGAAGGACGTCACGCGCAAGCGCTCGAAGATTTGATCGTGCAGACGGAGATTTTTTTGCAGTATTCGCTGCAGGCGAAGGCGCTGGAACGGCTGCAAAAAATCGCCGCGATGTTTCCAGGAGAAGAAGCGCGCAACGCGCGATTGCAAAATTTGTATCAGATGGCCAATTGGTGGCCTCCAGGCGCGGCGAAACCGAAGCAGGAACCTGCCGCGGCTTCTGCACCCGCAGCGCCGGCGGCAGCGGCTCCGGTCGTGGAAGCACAGCCGGTTCAAGTCACCACGCGGACAGGCGTGTACAGCGCGGAGACGCTGCGCGATCTTTCGAAAATTTCGGAGATCAATCAGAAGATTTTCCGGCAACAGACGCCGCGAGCGATGCTGAATACCGCGGTGAGCGAAGTGGGTTCTCACCTGCGAACGATGCGGTGCATCGCGGTTGTGGGTGCGCCGGGACGGCCTCCGGAGATGTCCGCGGAGTTTTGCAGCCAGACGACGAAGCCTGCGCCGGGAGCACAGGTTGTGTTGCTGCTCGCGCAAATGGAGAAGGCGGAGCCGGATGAGCTTGGCGGATTGGTAGTGGACGCGACCGAGGGATCAATTGTCGCTGAGATGGGGCTGGCGACCGCGCTTGGCGTGATGATCACGGACAAAGAGACGCAAGCGCCCGCGGGAATGCTGATCGTGGGCCACGCGGAGCCGCATAAGTGGAGGCCGAACGAGGCTTATTTCTTGCAAGCCATCGGCGACCAGATGTTGATGAGCGTGAGCCACACGCGGCTACGCTCGCTAGTGCGCCGCATGGGTGTTTCCGATGAGCGTACGGGCTTGTTGAGCCGCAGTTCGTACCAGAGTTGTTTACTGACGGAGGCGGACCGGGCGCGGAGCCAGGGCACACCGTTGGCGCTGGCGATTTTGCAGATTGATCGCGGCGCGGAAATTTTGCGGCAACAGGGAGAATCGCCGCTGGAGCGGTTTTTGGAGCAGTTGGCGCGGTCGCTGCAGCCGATCGTGCGGCAGAATGATGTGGCGGTGAAATATACCTCGTGGTCGCTGGCATTTATTTTGCCGGATACGACGCTGTCGGGAGCGCAAAATCTTGCGGATAAATTGCGGCGCGCGGCTTCCGGTTTGCGGCCGCCGTGGGACACGACGCAGATCACGCTGAGCGCGGGGATCGTGGAAGCGGTGGCGAAGCATGAATACGATAGCGAAGACATCGTAACGGACCTAATCAATCGCGCGGAGTTCAGCGTGGAAGAGGCGCGGAAAAAGGGTGGGGATACGGTAGTGACGCTGGAGACGCCAAAGGTCTAGAGCAAGTCAGCAGTCCTCGATCTTGGATTGAACTAGTTGGAAAACCAATCGAAATTCATCCGAGAGGTGGCAGCGCACCGGGATAAGATTTGTGCAGGACTAGATGACCATGTTAAGATGACCATGGTCAATTGGAGAATTCCATGAAAAAGATGCAGGCGAGCGTGTTTAAGTCCCGCTGTTTGAAAGTGATGGACCGGGTGCAGGCTACAGGCGAGCCGGTGATTGTGACGAAGAGGGGGAAGCCGGTGGTTAAGGTGATTCCTATAGAACAGGAAAACGACGATATATTCGGGTTCATGAAGGGAAAATTCGAGATCGTGGGTGACATTGTGTCCCCGGTGACCCCGCTCGAAGATTGGGAGGCTCTGAAGGAGTGATCTTACTGGATACGCATGTTTTGATCTGGCTGGCTCAGGAACCGGGGAAAATTTCGGCTAAAGCACATACCGCGATTCGAGAAGCAAAAGGCGGTCTAGCGATTTCCGACATCACGATGTGGGAAATGGCGCTATTGGCAGGGAGAGGCCGATTAAACTTGACCGGCACGATCGAGGCTTTCGTGGAAGAGATTTGTTCGCGCACAGCTATTCTGCCGATAACGCCGCGGATCGCGGCGCTGGCGATTCAGTTTCCGCCAAGCTACCCAAAGGACCCCGCCGACAGGCTGATTGGCGCAACGGCAATTTCTGAAGGGATCGAATTGGTCAGCGCGGATGCGGGAATTCAGCGGGCTGGAATCGTTCGGACAATCTGGTAATTCCCCAGCGAGTGGGAGCCTTTCCATTTGGCTCATTGGTTCGCTGGCCCGAATTTTGTTGGCGATGATCTCAGCCTTAGAATGCGTGAGAGCAATTTCCGAAAGCGAGGATGTATGTTTCCAACGGATGTGGTGATTGTGACGGGGGCGCGGACGCCGATGGCGCGGTATACGGGGGCGTTTTCGGAGGTGAGCGCGATTGATTTGGCGGCGCATGCTTCGAAGGAGGCGATTCGGCGGTCGGGCGTGGACCTGGCGGAGTTCGATCACGCGATTTTTGGAAACGTGATGCAGACCTCCGCGGACGCGATTTATGGTGCGCGGCACGTGGGGTTGAAGGCGGGATTGAAAGTGGAGACACCGGCGGTGACGGTGAACCGGTTGTGCGGGTCGGGGATTGAAGCGGTGTCGCAGGCGGCCCAGCGGCTTTTGCTGGGCGAAGCGACGATGGTGCTGGCGGGCGGCATGGAGAATATGACGCAGGCGCCGTTTGTTGTTCGCGGAGCGCGAACGGGATTGAAATTGGGCGGCGGGGCGCTGGAGGATTCGTTGTTTGTTGGATTGACGGACAGTTACTGCGGATTGCCGATGGCCATGACGGCGGAAAAATTGGCGGAGCAGTATGGGATTACGCGGAAAGATGCGGACGCGTATGCTTTGCGTAGCCAGCAGGCGGCGGATGCCGCGTACAAGGCGTGCCGGATTCGGGAAGAACTTGCGCCAGTGGAAGTGAAGCAGGGGAAGAAGACCATTCTCTTTAGTGAGGACGATCATCGGCGGCCGGAAACTACGATGGAGACGCTGGAGAAATTGCCGCCTTCGTTTAAGAAAGATGGGATTGTGACGGCGGGGAACGCTAGCGGGATTGTGGATGGCGCGGCGGCGGTGGTGGTGACGCTCGAGAAAACGGCGAAAGAGCATGGGCTGAAGCCGATTGGGCGAATTGTTGCGTGGGCGACGGCGGGAGTTGACCCGAGCATTATGGGAATTGGGCCGGTGCCGTCTTCGCAGAAGGCGTTGAAGCTGGCGGGGCTGACGATTGAGCAGATGGATCGCGTAGAAGTGAATGAGGCGTTTGCGGCGCAGTATCTGGCGGTGGAGAAGGTGCTGGGGTTGAATCGCGACAAAACAAATGTGAACGGCGGAGCGATTGCTTTGGGGCATCCGCTGGGAGCGAGCGGGACGCGACTGTTGATTACGATTTTGAATGAATTGCGGCGGAATAATTTGCGGTATGGGTTGACGACGGCTTGCATTGGCGGCGGGCAGGGAATTGCGATGATTGTGGAGGCGCTGAAAAACTGAGGTAAATGAGGTAGAGGAAGTAAGGGACAAAAAGGAACTGCCGCTCTGGTAGACTTTGGTCTCGGGAAGAGGGCGCGATGAATCGTGCCCCTACAGTGCGTAGGTCCTTCTGCTTATGTTTGGCGGAGGGGATTCCAAGAGGAAAATATGGCGATTCAGAAAGTTGGGGTTGTGGGGTGTGGGTTGATGGGGTCGGGGATCGCGCAGGTTTGCGCGGCGGCGGGATTTACGACGGTGGTGCGGGAAGTGTCGCCGGCGGTTGTTGAGAAAGGACTCGCCGGGATTGAGAAGAATTTGGCACGGTTGGTGGAGAAGGGGACGATCACGGCTGGGGTGCAGAGTGAAATTCGGGGGCGGTTGCGCGGGACGACGGCGCTGGAGGATTTGAAGGATTGCGATTTGATCGTTGAGGCGATTATTGAGCAGTTGCCTGCGAAGCGCGAGCTTTTCACCGCGCTGGATGCGCTGTGCCCGCCTTCGACGATTTTTGCCAGCAATACTTCGTCGTTGACGATCACGGAGATTGCGGCGGCGACGAAGCGGCCGCAGCGGTTTGTGGGATTGCATTTCTTCAATCCGGTGCCGGTGATGAAGCTGGTGGAAGTGGTGCGGACGATTGCGACGGATGCGGACGTTTATGAAGAGATGGTGGCGTTCGGGGCGAAACTCGGGAAGTCGCCTGTTCGGGCACACGATTCTACCGGGTTTATTGTGAACCGTTTGTTGGTGCCGTACTTGCTTGACGCGATTCGGGCGCTGGAAGAAGGCGTGGGATCGATCGAGGATATTGATAATTCGATGAAACTGGGTTGCGGGCACCCGATGGGGCCGCTGACTTTGCTGGATTTCGTGGGATTGGACACGACCTATTACATTTCGCAGATTATGTTTGAGGAGTTTCATGAGCGGCGGTTTGCTTCGCCGCCGCTTTTGAAGCGGATGGTTTTGGCGGGTTGGAATGGAAGGAAGTCGGGGAGAGGATTTTACGATTACGCGGATCCGGCGAAACCGAAGGCGATGAAGTTGTAGCAACGCAGGTCGTACGTCTGAGACAGGTAGAAGGTTTTTCTTAACACAGAGTTCACAGAGGGCACAGAGAAGAAGATGGTTTATGAGAATTTGATGTACGAGAAGAGGGATGGGATTGCGTTTGTTACGTTCAACCGGCCGAAAGTGTTGAACGCGCTGAACCGCAAGACGATGGAAGAGCTGCAGCAGGTGTTATTGGATGCGCGCGGCGATGAAGCGGTGCGCGTGTTGATTTTGACTGGCGCGGGAGAAAAGTCGTTTGTTGCGGGGGCGGATATCGGCGAGCTTTCGCAGCAGACTCCGGTGGATGGAAAAGAGTTTTCTTTGTTTGGGCAGGGCGTGATTCATTTGCTGGAGACGATGGGCAAGCCGTCTATTTGTGCGATCAATGGATTTGCGCTGGGCGGCGGTTGCGAGATCGCGCTGGCGTGTACGATTCGCATTGCGAGCAAGACTGCGAAACTTGGGCAGCCGGAAGTGAAGTTAGGCATCATTCCCGGATACGGCGGAACGCAGCGGCTGGCGCGGCTTTGCGGCAAAGGCGTGGCGCAGGAGCTCTGCTTGGCCGGCGAAATGATCAGTGCGGAGGAGGCGCAGCGCATCGGATTGGTCAATCATGTTTACGAGCCGGCGGAACTTTTGCCGGCGGCCGAGGCGCTGGCGAAGAAGATTATTGCGAATGCGCCGATTGCGGTGAAGTACACGATGGAAGCCATCGAGCGCGGCATGGAGATGCCGCAGGAAGAAGGTCTGTTCCTGGAGGCGACGCTCTTTGGTTTAGCTTGTGCGACGGAAGATATGCGCGAGGGGACGAAGGCGTTTTTGGAGAAGAGGGCGGCGAAGTTTGCGGGCAAGTAGATAAAAGAAAAGAATTTTACACAGAGAGCGCTGAGGACACAGAGGTCACAGAGAAGAGAGAAATGCAGACAGGGAAAATTGATGGCGGGTTGAGCGCGGCGGGATTTCGATTTGGGATTGTGGTGAGCCGGTTCAACAGTTTTATTACGGAGCGGCTTGCTGGCCGCGTCGGTGGATGCGTTGGAACGCGCGGGCGCGGCTAGCAAGGACGTGGACGTCGTGCATGTACCGGGATCGTTTGAATTGCCGTTGACGGCGAAGAAGCTTGCAGCGACGGGGCGCTACGACGCGCTGATCGCGATTGGATGCGTGATTCGCGGGGAGACTTCGCATTACGATTATGTTTGTTCGGAGACGGCGCGCGGATTGCAGCTCGCGCAGATGGACTCAGGCGTGCCGATCATGTTTTGCGTTTTGACTTGCGACACTTTGGAGCAGGCGATCGATCGCGCTGGACTGAAGGGTGGAAATAAGGGATTCGAAGCAGGGCTGGGGGCGATTGAGATGGCGAATTTGTCTCGCAAGCTGCGCGGCGCGAGCGTGAAGCCGCCGGCCAGCGGAAAGCCGCGGCGAAAATAACGTGTCCCTGCGCACAAAATCACGCGAGTTCGCGATGCAGATGCTCTTCCAATGGGACATGAGCGAGCAGGAACCAACGAAACTCGAGGCAAAATTCTGGCGAGCGGCGAAAGCCACGGATTCCACGCGCGCGTTTGCGAACCGTTTATTCGAAGGAGCGGTGAAAGATACGACGGCGATTGACGAACTGATCGTCAAGCAAGCGGAGAATTGGCGTTTGGAACGGCTTGCCGTAATCGACCGCGCGATTTTACGGCTGGCGATTTATGAGCTACGGACGACGGACACGCCGCCGAAAGTCATCTTGAACGAGGCAGTCGATCTGGCGAAGAAATTTTCCTCGGAAGATGCCGGATCGTTTGTAAATGGGATTCTCGACGCTATCCATAAGACATTGAAGAAGGATTAGCTAAGTCCCGCCCGATTCTCTCCGTAAAAGCGTTTCTCATCTATGCATCACAGGGAATTCCGCGAGGAACGCGATATCCCAAATCCCAGCGTGACGCACTTCGTCCAAAGCGATTGCAAGATCCCCGAATTGCGCACGTTGATCCACGACGAAGAAAACCTTGCGCTGCGCGCCGCTATGCAGCCGCAGCAGAATCTGCCCGGATAAATTTTTGCCGGCAATCTTGGTGTTTCCAAAGTAGATGCTCCCATCCCGAGTGACCACAACTTTCATGGCATCCTCACGAAGCGCCGCGGGCATGGGTATTGCGGTGCGGGAGATGTAACGATCGACCACCTGGCCGTGATGCGAAGGTGCGTTCGTCATGTAAGCAATCAGCAAGATCAGGACGCAACCGAGCATGGCTTGTGAAAAAGGGGAGGAGTTCAGGTTGCAGAAGAGTCCATACCGCTTGCTACCCAATCTGCGGTTTCGAACGCGGCGTTGTAATCGCGAAAGGTTGGTCCACATGACGGTGTCTCTAGTTGTTAGACACCGGAGGCGGTTGAATCGTGCCGGGCTATACGCGGATGGTGCCTTCGAAGACTTTGACCGCGGCGCCGCTGACGCGCGGCACCAGCTTTTTTCCACTTTGCGTAACTTCCACTTCGATGTGGCTTGGACGGCCCATTTCTTCGCCTTGCAAGATGGAGAGCGTGTGGCCGGGCGCGAGCTTGCCATGCTTCACCAGATACGCACCGAGCGAGCCGGCCGCGGAACCGGTTGCGGGATCCTCATAAATTTCCCAAGGCAACATGCCGCGCGCGAAAACCTTTGCGTGATCGCCGAGTGCAAAACAGTAGGCCATCGTCGCGTTTTTTCCAAGCAACTTGCGCAGCTCAAACATGTTCATGGAGATTTTGCCGAGCGCGGCGCGATTCTTGAGCGGCACCATGAGGTTAAAAATGCCGGTGGAGACGCACTCGGGATCGAGATGAGGATCAAAATCTTTCGGAGTAAGGCCAAGTGCCTTGGCTAGCGCAGCTTTCTTGAACTTCATGGGACGGAACGCCGCTTGCGTTTGCGTCATGGTGACGCGTTGCGGGCGCCCGTCCTTAAAGCGAATCTCAACGGGGAGCACGCCGGCGCCGGTTTCCTGCATGATATGCACGCCGCCTTCCTGCGCTGGGACGACGCCCAGCTCCGCGAGGAGAAACCATGTGCCGACGACCGGGTGGCCTGCCAGTTTCAGCTCTTCGCGCGTGGTGAAGATGCGCAAGCGAGCTAAAGCGCGTTCGTCCGTGGGCTTTTGAACGAAGACGGTTTCGGCGAGATTCATTTCGCGGGCGATGGCTTGCATCTGATCGTTCGAAAGGCTATCGCCATCGGTGAAAACGGCGAGCGGATTGCCTTCGAAGCGGGAGTTAGTAAAGACGTCGAGCGTGAAGAAGCGGTGTTCCATCGGAGTGTGAGCTGAGGTCGGAGCAAGGACGCAGACTAGATGCGTTCGAGCTGGGCGACAGTCCTTTCGTTGGTCATATTTCCCGTATTGAGCGTGGACTTCGGTTCAATCAAGACGAGGTGCACTTCTTCATCCGCAACGGGGCAATGCTCGACGCCGCGTGGAACGATGACGAATTCGCCTGCGCGCACGACAGCTTCACGATTGCGGAATTTCATACGCAACGTGCCTTTGACAACGAGAAAAAGTTCATCTTCATTGTCGTGGTGATGCCAGATGAATTCACCTGTTAGTTTTACTGCTTTGACGTGGCAGTCGTTCAGATCGCCGATGACGCGAGGATTCCAGTAATCCGAGATGAGGCTGAATTTGTCAGCGAGATTGATCGTTTCCATCTTCGCACCTATAAGGCCTGGACAAGTTTGGTTACAGCGTCGAGAGCGCGTTGCGTCGTTTCCTGTTTTGATGTCTCGCAATAAACGCGAAGAAGATTTTCCGTGCCGGACGCGCGAACCAGGAGCCAGCCGATTTCGCCGAGATAGATTTTGATGCCGTCCATATTTTCGCGGCGCGTGATAGGCCAGTCGAGCAGCGCGGCCGTTTTTTCGCTGGAGAAATGTGCGACGGCTTTTTGTTTTTGGGCCGGAGTTACGTCGAGATCGACGCGACCGTAATGGTATTCGCCGAACTCGGCATAGAGAGTGCGCAGCATATCGCCGAGCGATTTGCCGTGCCAAGCCATCAGCTCGGCAAGGAAAAGCGCGCATACCGTGGCGTCGCGTTCGGGCAAGTAGAGGTTGGTGCCGATGCCGCCGCTTTCTTCGCCGCCGATTAGAATATTTTGCTCGAGCATCAGCTCGCAAATGTATTTGAAGCCGATGGGAACTTCGTGGAGTTTACGGCCGAACTTGGCGGCGAGTTTGTCGATCAGCTTGGTGACAGAAAAAGTTTTGGCGATGTCGCCGGGAAGATTACGAGTGCCTGCGAGGTGCCATACGAGAAGCGCAAAGATTTGGTGCGGGTTGACGAACGAGCCGTCGCGGTCCACGGCGCCGATGCGGTCGCCATCGCCATCGGCGCAGAGGCCGGCGTCATATTTGCCGGCGAGCACGGCTTCCTGCAACGGCGCAATATGCGGCGGAATGGGTTCCGGGTGGACTCCGCCGAAGCGCGGATCGCGCGTGGTGCGAATTTCGTCGCAGGCGATTCCGTTGCGCGCGAAGAGCGCCGGCAGCAGGCCGGTTGCGGAGCCATGCATGGGGTCGGAGACAAAACGCAGCTTGGCGTCGCGCAATCGTTGCCAGTCGATCAATTTTTCAATGGTGTCGAGATAAGGAGCGCGCGGCTCGAGCGTTTGAATCAGTTCTTTGCGCGGAGGGAGGGGCGCGGCCGCGGTTTTTTGCACTTCGGCAAGTTCGATTTCAATTTGCGCGACGATCGAGGGCAGGGCGCTGCTGCCATAGCTCGCTTTGTACTTGATGCCGTTCCATTGGTAGGGATTGTGGCTCGCGGTGATCAGGATGCCGCCCGCGGCCGCGCGTTGGCGAACGAGGAGGGAAATTGCGGGTGTGGGACAGGGTTTGTCGGCGAGCCAGACAGGTGTTCCCGTTGCGGCAATCACTTCGGCGACCGCTGTGGCAACGGTATCCGAAGCAAAGCGGTGGTCGTAGCCGATTAACACGCCTTTGCGCGGGTCCTCGCATCGCACGACGTATCGCGCGATGGCCTGCGCTACGATGCGCGCGTTCGCGAAGGTGAAATCTTCCGCAATGACGTCGCGCCAGCCATCGGTACCAAATTTAATCGCGGCCATAAAGGGACAAGAGGAAGTATACGCGAAGCGATATATCCGCCAAACGGCCAGATTGGCCTGAGACGGCGGGTAACCTGTTACAGCAGTTTGTTCAGTTTTCGTTCTTCGAGGGATTTTACGATTTTGGCGACGTCCTGGGCGCGATCGCGCGGGACGATGAGGAGCGCGTCGGGAGTTTCGACGACGATGAGGTCGCGGACGCCGATGACGGCGACGAACTTCGTCGGGCTATAGAGAAAATTGCCAGCGGCATCGAGAGCCAAGCCCTGGCCGGCCAGGACGTTTTCGCCAGGTTGTTTAGCGAGGAGTTCATAGACGGCGGCCCAGGAGCCGATGTCGCTCCAGCCGACGTCGGCGGGAATCACGAAGACGCGCGGCGGGCCTTCCTGGCGCGTGGTGTTTTCTAAAATGGCGTAGTCGACGGAGATATTTTCAAGCTTTGGATAGATGGTGCGCAGACGGCGTTCGTAAGTTTTCTTGCCGATAGTTTCTGCGAGGGATTCGAGAGCTTCGTGCGTTTTCGGCAGGAACATTTTCAAATTGTCGAGAAACGTCGAAACGCGCCAGAAAAACATCCCAGCGTTCCATTGGAAATTGCCCGAAGCGACGTATTGTTTGGCTAGGTCCAGCGCGGGCTTTTCCGTGAAGCGGCGCACCGCAAATGCGTGAGAGCCGCTCGCGCCGATGGCGTCGCCCATTCGTTCGACGTAACCGAAGCCAGTGTCTGGCCGCGTTGGCGGAATGCCCAGAACGATCATGCGCTCCGGCGCGCGCGAGAGATCGAGCGCGGCAGTCACAATTTTGCGATATTTGTCTGGTTGCGCGATGAAGTGATCGGCGGGCAGCACGGCCATGAGTGCATCGCCATTGGCAGCGTGGCGCACGTGAATGGCGGCGAGAGCGATGGCGGCCGCGGTGTTGCGGCCGATGGGCTCGGTCAAGACTCGCTTGCGTGCTGCCGCGGGTACTTGCTTTTTAACGGCGGCCGTTTGCTCGGCGTTCGTTACCGTCCAGATATGATCGGGAGGAATAAGCGGGAGCAAACGAGCGACAGTCTGCTCGAGCATCGTATCTTTGCCCACGATGTTGAGAAGCTGTTTAGGGGTGCGAGTGCGGCTGCGCGGCCAGAAACGCGTGCCGCGCCCTCCGGCGAGGATGACGGCGTGAGTTTGAAGTTTTTCACTCGGCATTAGTATTTTTTCTTTTAGTCAGCTTTCGGTTGAATGGGAGAAGCTATTAGCAAGGTCGTTTTCGTCTTCGGAGAGTACCCTCGGCTCCCGAAGTCGGCGGGGATGAACCAGCATTCCCCAGGCTTGTAGCAGAATTCGCCTGCACTACTCCTTTTAAACATGCCATGCGGTGTGGAAGACCAGTCAATTCGTCCTTCGCCTTCCAGAAATACCCACAAACTGAACTGCTCCGGCGGTTTCATGGCCACGCCCATAAAGATGCGATGGTCAAATCCAAGCGTGGAGGTGGAGAAATAGGGGCAGTCGATTAAGAATTCGCCGACTTGCTTGTTGCGGTAAAGCCACGGGCGAGGCGCTATTCTTCCGCCAGAGTCGGCGTTGAAGTTCATGACCTCCAGAGCCTTTTCGATGTGGAGCTCGCGCGGTTTACCATTGGCATCGCGGCGGTCATAATCGTAGATGCGATAAGTAAGATCGGAATACTCCTGCACTTCGCAGATCACCATTTTGGGGCCGATGGTGTGCGGCATTCCCGCGGGAATGAAGAAAGTGTCGCCGGCGTGAGCTTCGTGCGATTGAAAGAGATCTTCCAGCGTGTGATTGGCAAGCGCAGCGAGAATTTTCCCCCTGGTTGCACCCGGCTTCAGCCCTGCAAGCAGCCGCGCACCTGGCTCGGCCGAAACGATATACCACATCTCGGTTTTCCCGCGGCCGCCTCTAGCGGCTTCGTGCGCGGCCGCGTAGACGTCATCGGGATGAACCTGAATCGATAGCTTGTCGGCCGGGAAAATAAATTTTAGGAGCAGAGGGAAGTCTGCCTCGTTCTCAAATTTCTTGCCACGCCATCCGATGCTCATTTCTTTCCAGGCCTGGCCCAGGGTTTGGCCAGCGAACGGGCCGCTGGCGATTCGGCAGTCAACGCCAGTCAGCCAAGCTTCACCAACCAGCGGATGGAGGTCGCGCATTTCGGGGTAAAGCGGCGCCAGGGAGCTCGAGCCCCACAGCCGCTCCGAGAAAACCGGCTCAATCCGGAAGGGCGCAGGGCTTGTCGGCAACGCGGTCACGATTTAGGCCGCGGCTTCAACGCGGGTGAAGAAGCGCTCGAGGCGGCGCAGGCCTTCGTCGATGCGCTCGATGGACGTAGCGTAGGAGAGGCGCAGATAACCAGGCGCGCCGAAACCTTCGCCGGCGACCAGCGCGACGCGGGCCTGATCGAGCAGCAACTTCGCGAGCTCGCCGGTATCTTTTGCGATGGCGTGGCCGCTTTCGCCGTTAGAGAGATGCGCTGCGACATTCGGGAACGCGTAGAACGCCCCGCCGGGCATTTCGCACTTTACGCCGGGGATGGCGTTCAAGCCTTCGACGATGCGCCTGCGACGGCGGTCGTATTCGGCGAGCATAACGGGGACGGAGTCCATCGAGCCAGTCATTGCGGCGACCGCAGCATATTGCGCGATGGAAGTTGGGTTTGAGGTCGACTGGCTCTGCAGCTTGGTCAATGCCTGAACGAGTTCCGCGGGCGCCAGCGTGTAGCCGATGCGCCAGCCGGTCATCGCAAACGTTTTGGAAACCGAGCCGATGATGATGACGTTGTTCTTCGAATCCGGCGCGCTAGCAATGGAAAACGGTTTGTGCTGGTCGTAGGTGAAATGCGAATAGCATTCGTCGCCCATCAGCCAGACGTTGTGCTTCTTGCAGACGGCCAAAATCTTTAAGTACTCGTCTGGAGGAACGACACCGCCAGTGGGATTGCTCGGAGAATTGAGAATTAAAAGTTTGGTTTTCGGCGTGATGGCCTTCTCGATTGCGGCAGCCTTCACACTGAAACCATCTTCGGGCCGCGTGTGGACATAAACCGGCGTGCCGCCAGCGTACTTGACGATGTCCGGAAAGCTCACCCAGTAGGGCGCAGGAATTATCACTTCATCGCCAGCTTGCACCAGCACGCTCATTACGTTAAAAATGCCGTGCTTTCCGCCGACCGTGACAATGCACTCTTTCACCGCGTAGTCCGAGCCAAGCTCGCGTTTGTGCCAGGCGCAAATCGCTTCGCGCAGCGGCATGATTCCGCCCGTCGGGGTGTACTTGGTCTTGTTGCCCTCGATGGCCGCAATCGCGGCTTTTTTAATGTGGTCGGGAGTCGGAAAATCCGGCTCGCCCGGCCCGAAGTCGGCGATGTCCACGCCCTGGGACTTCAGCCGGTCAGCTTCGGCAATGACAGCCGCTGTCGGCGAGATTTGTATGCGATTGATGCGTTCCGTAAGTTGCACTGCGTTCTCCTCGTAGGACAGGCCTCAGCCTGTCTCTTTGATTCTGTTCGCGCCGGACACGACGCTCAAAAAATCCTACAAAACTTTTGCGCGCAGCCTCTGCTCCACTTCCGGAGGCACCAAATCCTTCAACGGTCCGCCGAGTTGCGCAATTTCCCGCACCAGCTTCGAGCTCAAATAACTATACGATTCGCCGGGCAACATAAAAACCGTTTCCAGCCGCGGCTCAAGTTTCCGGTTCATCAGCGCCATTTGCAGCTCGTATTCATAATCAGAGATGGCTCGAATGCCGCGCAAAATCACGCCCGCGCCACGCTTGCGCGCATAATCCACGAGAAGTCCGTGGAAGACGTCCACTTCCACTCCCGGCCATTTCTTCGTCACCTCGCGCAGCATCTCGACGCGTTCCGGCACGGAAAAGAGCGGCTGCTTCTCGGCGTTGTTCAATACCGAGACGATCAACAGGTCAAACATTTTTTCGCCGCGCTCGATTAGATCGAGATGGCCGTTGGTCACCGGGTCAAACGAGCCGGGGTAGATGGCGATGGATGTTTTCATAAGCGCCGCATGGAATTGCTTATTCTAACTCAGGCCGCGAAATAGTTGCGCCGCAAACTTTGCCGCCCTCTGGTCAGGAGATTTACGGACTGCTGATTTCCGCTTCGCACCGGGCAGCGACTGTGACAGTATCCTCTCTGCCGTTCTGCGGGCGAGGCGATCCCGGATTGTCCTTGATTGCCATTTCAAAAGGAGCTCCGAAAACATGGCTGCTGGCCCCTCGAAGCGAGGTCTCGGTTTGTTGGTGCTGGGAGTTTTGATGATGACTGTTCCGGCGAACGCACAGGAGCAACGTCCACTCAATCTGATGCCGGTTCCTTCGAGCGTCCAAATTGGCGCGGGCCGCCTTGTAGTTGACTCCGCTTTTTCCGCGGGATTGACTGGATATACGGAGCCGCGCCTCGATCGTGCGGTCGAGCGGTTTCTGCGCCAACTGTCGCGGCAGACCGCCATTCCGCTGGCCGCAAAACCAAGCGTCTCGCCAAAAGCCGTTCTCGTGATTCATACGGATCACGCCAGTAAGGAAATCCAGGAGCTTGGCGAAGACGAAGCCTACGTCCTCGAAGTGAGTGCAAGCGGCGCCAAACTTAGTGCCGCTAATCCGCTCGGGGTCTTGCATGGTCTGCAAACGTTTCTTCAGCTGGTCGAAGTCTCACCCGATGGATTTGCCGCTCCAGCAGTGAGCATCAACGATAAACCGCGATTCCCGTGGCGAGGGCTGATGATCGATTCGGCGCGCCATTTTGTGCCGCTCGATGTGCTCAGAAGAAACATAGACGGACTCGAAGCTGTGAAGATGAACGTTTTCCACTGGCACCTCTCGGAAAATCAGGGCTTCCGCGTCGAAAGCAAGAAATTTCCGAAGCTCCATGAGATGGGTTCCGACGGTCTGTACTACACGCAGGATGAAATCCACGACCTGATCGAGTACGCGCGCGATCGTGGCATCCGCGTAGTGCCGGAATTCGATGTGCCTGGCCATAGCACGGCCTGGTTTGTCGGCTATCCGGAACTTGCCAGCGCTCCTGGTCCTTACGAAATCGAGCGCAAGTGGGGAGTTTTCGATCCGGCATTCGATCCCACGAGTGAAAAAACCTACAAATTTCTCGATCAATTCTTCGGTGAAATGGCGAAACTTTTTCCCGACCATTTTTTTCATGTGGGCGGCGATGAAGTAAACGGAAAGCAGTGGGACGCCAACCCCAAAATCCAGGAATTCATCAAGGCTCACGAGCTGAAGAACAATGAAGGCCTGCAATCTTATTTCAATAAAAAGCTCGAGCCCATCGTGAGCAAACATGGGAAGAGCATGGTTGGCTGGGACGAGGTGCTGGACCCGACGCTGCCAAAAGATATTGTGATCCAGTCGTGGCGCGGGGCGGATGGGCTCGCCGCTGCTGCGAAGCAAGGCTTTCGAGGAATCCTTTCGAACGGATACTACCTAGATCTCGGATGGTCAGCCGCGCGCCACTATGCCGTGGACCCATTGAGCGGCGTGGCGGCGAATCTCTCGCCGGATGAAAAAGCGCGAATCCTGGGCGGCGAATCCTGCATGTGGGCCGAATACATCAATCCGGAGAATATCGACTCGCGCATATGGCCGCGCAACGCAGTGATTGCGGAGCGCTTGTGGTCTCCGCAGGATGTGACGAATGCCGCGTCCATGCACACGCGCATGGAAATTCTCGGTGAACGTTTGGAATGGCTCGGCCTCGCGCACAAGTCTTATCACCGCCAAATGCTGCAGCGGATCGCTGGGCCAAGCAGTCCGGAAGAATTTGCCGCGCTCAGTACCCTGGCCAGTGTTGTTGAGCCGGTGAAGGACTATACGCGGGAAGAAACGGCCCCCGTGGAGCCCACGAGCGCAACGCCGCTGAACCGCGTTGTGGATGCTGTGCCACTTGAGAGCGCGGCTGCTCGTCATTTCGGGGAGCTGGTCGATAAGTTCATCGCCGCTTCTTGCCATGATGCCGCCGCGACTGCCCATTTGCGCGGGGAATTGGTTGCCTGGCGCGACAACGACGCGAAACTCCAGCCACTGGAAGAGCGATCTTTTCTAGTGAAAGCGGTTTCGGCTACTTCGCGGGACCTTTCGACGCTGGGAGCCATCGGCCTCGCGGCTTTGGATTTCATCGCTAAGGGCCAACGAGCGCCGGATGATTGGAAGACACAGCAACTTTCCGCGCTGCAGCAAATCGCAAAGCCAAAAGGCCAGCTCCTGCTGATGCCCGCGCCCGCCGTTCAGAAGTTGGTCGAGGCTGTTTCGACCGGCGGAGTTTGTTCGTCGCCAAATTGATTGCGCGCGATTCGCTGACGAAAGTAAATTAGGTTAACTCTTGGGGCTGACGTGATTTGGACATTCGCCCGAGCCAGAGTCGGTGAACGAATCACCCTCCACCGGAATGAATTGCCACGCGTAGTGTCCCGGTGTGAGCGTCAATTTGAGGACGCCATAAGTGCTCGCGTTGCGGACCTCACTATTGGGAATCGAGAAGCCCAGCGGGTCGTGGCTGCGGCCACCTGTGCCGACGACGATTTCGCGAATTCCTCGCTCCGGCTCGGAATGTCCCTCTGGATCCTGCGGCCCAAAGCGTTCGTAGGAATGTTCATGGCCCACCAGGAAAAGGGCCGCGTGCGCAGCGTACAGATCCTGCCAAAATTCCTTCAGTTCCGGGTGAATGGCATGCGTTTTGAGCAAGCCGCTGCTGAATAACGCCTGATGGGAGTAGGCGAGGATGCACGCGTTCGGATGCTCCGCGAGGTCCTGGCGCAGCCACTCTTCTTCCGGAGATCCTGTGGCGCAACCGCCCAAGCCCTTTACTGTGCAATTCGTGTTGAGCGCCACGATGTGCCAAGAGCCGAGGTCGTAGCTGTAATATCCCTTGCCTTCAGGCCCTGCTTGCTTACCCCAATACTTAAAATAAGCCGAAGCCGCGGGGTCTCCATACTCATGATTTCCGGGGACGGGCCGCGTGCGAGCCTTGAATTCTCCCCAAGTGGTGTCGTAACAATTCTGAAATTCGGCGGCGGTCCCTTTCTCATAAGCAAGATCCCCGGCGGCAAAGATAGTCCCCGGGATGTGTTCGAGCAGCTTAGCCGTGGCGCGAGCTCCTTCGATGTTGTCGCAACTTGCGATATCGCCTGCTCCTACGAGAGTGAAGACTTGTCCGTCTGATGGGGTTTGAGATGGCGAAGGGTCCACCCGATGCTCTGCCACCGGAGGCTGTTCCGGACGGGAACAGCCGATAGTCCCGCCGTACGCTGAAAGCAGGAGAAGCCAAGATGTCCAGCCGACCAATGTTCGAAACGATCTTGCTTCGCTTCTATTTATTTTCGCCATATTTTGCTGCCAAGCCTATCACGACCAACGCATGTCGCGACCAACTTACCGTTTGAGTCTCGGAATCGACCGTCCAATGCAAAATACGACCCTTCGCCGTAAATCGCTGGCAAGTCCGACTAAATCAGTCTTACTATAAGCCGCACGAAATAAAGGGTTTGGCGGATGTTACTAGGCCCGTTAGTTTGACTTGGAGGGCAAAACAGAGTATCCTCTGACTGCGACTGATTCAGTCGCATATCCTGCGGGGGCAGGAATTAGAGTGAGAAATGTTTAAGCTATCCAAAAAAGCCGACTATGGGCTGATCGCCGTCAAGCATTTGGCGATGCACCGTCAAGAACATGCGTGCAGTGCGAACGAAATCGCGGAAGAGTACGGAATTTCGGTCACGTTGATGGCTAAAGTGCTGCAACGGTTGGCGCGCGAGAACGTAGTCATCGCAAAGCATGGTTCCACCGGGGGGTATCAACTGGCGAAGGACCCCGGACAAGTCAGCGCGCTGGATGTGATCTCGGCCATCGATGGGCCAGTGCTCATCACATCATGCGTTACGAGCCATGGGAATTGCGAAACCACGGAGAGATGCTCGGTTCGCGAGCCGCTCCGCAAGGTGAATGAGAGTATTTTGGAAGTTTTGGGTACTGTAACGATTGCGCAGATGAGCGAGGACCCGAATGAGCCCGCGCTTGTCGCCTTGTCGGGCCCGATGCGTTCGGGTTCGCACATGAGTTCGAGTTAGGAGACCAGGAAATGGCTGTCAAGCTGCCGATTTACATGGACAATCACGCAACCACGCCGGTGGACCCGCGCGTCGTGGATGCGATGCTGCCTTATTTCACGGAAAAATTTGGAAATGCTGCCAGCCGCAATCACAGTTTTGGCTGGGCTGGCGAAGAAGCGGTGGAAACCGCGCGTCAGCAGATTGCCTCGCTGATCAACGCCACGCCGAAAGAGATCATTTTCACAAGCGGCGCGACCGAATCCGACAACCTGATGATCAAGGGCATCGCGGAGATGTTCCGCGAAAAGGGCAACCACATCATCACGCAGGCCATTGAGCACAAGGCCGTGCTGGACACTTGCAAGCGCCTGGAAAAAGACGGTTTTGAAGTCACCTATTTGCCGGTGCAGAAGGATGGCCGCGTCAATTTGGATGAGCTGAAAGCGGCCATCCGCCCGACTACCATTCTGATCACCGTCATGTACGCCAATAACGAAATTGGCGTGATCAACCCGATTCCGGAAATTGGCAAAATCGCCAAGGAACACGGCATTTTCTTCGCGTCGGATGGCGTGCAAGCTGTCGGCAAGATTCCCGTCGACGTCCAGAAAGACAACATCGATCTTCTGGCCATCAGCGGCCACAAGATTTATGGGCCAAAGGGTGTTGGCGCGTTGTATGTTCGCCGCCGCAACCCGCGCGTGCAGCTCTCGGCCATCATCGATGGCGGCGGCCACGAGCGTGGCATGCGTTCCGGCACGCTCAACGTGACTGGCATCGTCGGCCTCGGCAAAGCCTGCGAACTTTGCCAGCAGGAAATGAAGCAAGAAGCCATTCGGCTGAGCGGGCTCCGCGACCGCCTGAAGAAGGGTCTCGAAGCCAAACTGGACGAGGTCTTCATCAACGGCTCGCTGGAACATCGCCTGCCGAACAACCTGAACATGAGCTTTGCCTACGTCGAAGGCGAATCGCTCTTGATGGGAATTAACGACATTGCGGTATCGAGCGGGTCGGCCTGTACTTCGGCCACTCTGGAACCCAGCTACGTCCTCAAGGCGCTGGGCGTCGGAGAAGACCTGGCGCACACTTCGATCCGCTTCGGCCTCGGGCGCTTCAATACGCAAGAGGAAGTCGACTACGTCATCGACAAGATGGTGCAGGTCGTCACCAAGCTGCGCGAGCTTTCGCCCCTTTACGAGATGGCTAAAGAAGGTATAGACATCTCCAAGATGAAGTGGCAAACGGCCTAGATTCTGCATCTAAGGGATTAGGCAGCACGAGATCTCAAGTACAAAAGGAAACACGATGGCAAACGAAGGCACAATCCGAATTCACCGCTCGATCGGCGGCACAGGAGCCGCATTTCGAGTAACGTTTGTACCCTATGAAGAAGGCGAAGAAGCTCCCGCCGCGGGCGAGCGCTCCTTCCATGAACTGCAGCAAGTTCGCGCCTTTTTGAAGATGCTCGGCGTTGGCGCCGAATTCATTAAGGACGCTCTCCGCCAGCTTACCGCGGGCCGCTCGGCATCCGTTCCGAACGTCTCACTTTCTGAGAAGGCCGTGAAGAGCGCAGGCTTTGGAAATTTGGTCAATTTGGCAAGGAGCAACAGCTAATGGCATACAGCGATAAGGTGGTTGAGCACTACAACAATCCTCGCAACGTCGGTAGCTTGCCGAAGGAAGACCCCAATGTTGGAACGGGTCTGGTCGGCGCTCCGGAGTGCGGCGATGTGATGAAGCTGCAAATGAAGATCAATCCCGATACGCAGGTCATTGAAGAAGCCAAGTTCAAGACCTTCGGCTGCGGCTCGGCGATTGCCAGCTCATCGCTCGCGACGGAATGGGTCAAAGGCAAGACGGTCGAGGAAGCTCTCTCGATCAAGAACACGGACATCGTGCGCGAGCTTTCGCTTCCGCCGGTGAAGATTCACTGCTCCGTGCTTGCCGAAGACGCCATCAAGGCCGCCATCGGCGACTGGAAGAAGAAGCACGGCATCGAAGTGCCCGTAGCCGAAAAGGCCGCGCACTAGCTTTTCCGGACGTGGGCAAGCCCCGCCCCTACAGGGCGCGTGCTTTGCCGGACTCACGAGTGTCGTAGGGGCACGGCATGCCGTGCCCGTCCGTGGTGAGGCTAGGTCTCTATAGGGCCTTTGGAGCATTTGAAAATGGCAACAGAAGTCGCCAATCCGACAATCGCAAAAATCTCCCTGAGCGAGCGAGCCGCGAAAAAAATCCGCGAACTCCTCGAAAAGGATGGCGTCTCGCCCGAAAAGGGAGGGTCTCCGCGTTGGCGTACAAGGTGGCGGCTGCTCTGGCTTGTCTTACGCGATGCGTCTGGATACGCAAGCCCGCGATCGCGACAAAGTGTTCGAAGAATTCGGCGCGCGTCTCTTCGTAGACCCGAAGAGTTTCCTCTATCTGAACGGCACCACGCTCGAATACGAAGAAACACTGATGCGCCAGGGTTTCGTTTTCCAGAATCCCAACGCCGCCAGAAACTGCGGCTGCGGCAGCTCGTTCACTGCCTGAAAGTGGGACAGGCTTCAGCCTGTCTATTCGGTTTTCGTTTGAGTCGGGCGAGGGAATTTAAGACGTGAGTCAGACCGGTGGTTGGCAGCCGCACCAGCCAGCCACTTTTTTTGTGCTCTCAAACGATTCGGACTGAATTTGTCGGATATCAAAAAATGACGCAAGCCACGCCAGCGACGAATCCTCCTTTGGTCTGCTGGAACTGCCACGAACGCGCTCTGGGTACGCACTTCTGCGCGAGCTGCGGGAAGCTGCAGCAGGTCGCCGGTACCACGGACTATTTCGCGCTCTTTGGAATGCCGCGCAAGTTGTGGATCGAAATGAACTCGCTCGAACAAAAATTCCTGCAGCTAAGTTGGAAACTGCATCCCGATAATTTTGTAAATGCCAGCGAGACAGAGCGCGAACTTTCGCTGAAGCGCAGCTCCGAACTGAACGACGCCTATCGCGTCCTGCGCGATCCGGTAGCTCGCGTTGAATACCTCCTTGGCCTCGAAAACATGCGCAAGGAAGGCGAACACAAGCAGCAGGCTCCGCCAGAACTGCTCGAAGAAGTGTTCGAGCTGAACGAATCGCTCGATGAACTGCGCGAAGCGAAATCTTCAGGAGCAGATCTCGCGGCGCTTAAATCCCGGCTCGAGTCAGCGGAGAGGAATTTTGGCGGGAAACTGAGCGAAGTGGATGCCCAGCTTCAAGCCACGGCCCGCGATTGGGACACCGCCGTCGATGCGAACGCAGACGAAGCCGCCCGCAAGAAAATCATGACTCGGCTGAACGAACTGCTCAATCGCCGGTCGTACATTCGTAATCTGGTCGTGAATGTGGCCAAGGAATTGGGAGAGGCATAGAGAAGCTGCATGGGACGCATAGTTGGCATTGATCTTGGGACGACGAACAGCTTGGTGGCTTATACAGACAGCCAGACGGGCCAGCCGAAGTGTATTCCCGGTCCTTACGGCAGCACGCTGTGCCCTTCAGTCGTCAGCCTCGACGCCGATGGCAGCATCATTGTTGGAGAAGCAGCGCGTAACCGCCTGCTCACTCAGCCGGAGCGTACGATCTACTCCGTCAAGCGCCTGATGGGCCGCGGACCCGCGGACGTGCAGAGCGAGCTGAAACTCTTCCCGTTCCGCATCGATCCGGCCAGCAAGAATGTTATCCGCGTGATGCTCGGCGATAAAGTTTTCACTCCGCCGGAGATTTCCGCGTTTATTCTGCGCGAACTAAAAAGCTGGGCCGAGGCTTTCTTTGGCGAAACGGTCGACCGCGCCGTCATTACTGTTCCAGCCTATTTCAATGACGCGCAGCGGCAAGCCACCAAAGACGCTGGCAAAATTGCCGGCCTCGAAGTTCTGCGCTTGGTCAACGAGCCAACTGCCGCCGCTCTTGCGTACGGCTTGCACGAAAAGCAGCGCGGACGCGTCGCTGTTTACGATCTCGGCGGCGGTACGTTCGATATTTCTGTTCTGAAACTCATTTCCACCGCCGAAGGTGACATCTATCAAGTCCTTTCGACCAACGGAGATACGCACCTCGGCGGCGACGACATCGATAACTTGCTTCAGGCCTTCGTCCATGAACAAATTCTTCAGTCTGACGAAATCGATTTCTCGCCGCACGGCGAGCTCGCGCAAGAATTGCGCAAGGCTCTGATCGCGATCAAACATCAGCTTTCGGAGGCTGATTCCGCAACGCTGCGTTTCCCGTTGCCTAATGGCGACGTTTACGTTCACGAGTTCACTCGCGGGGCGCTGGACGCGCTGATTCATCCCGTCGTTGACCGCACCATGGGCCCGGTGAAGCAGGCGCTCTCCGACGCGCAACTCAAGCCAACCGACATTGAGGAAGTAGTCCTGGTTGGCGGCGCCACGCGTACGCCGCTGATTCGCCGCACCGTCCAGGAATTTTTCGACCGCAAGCCGCACACCGAGTTGAATCCCGACGAGGTAGTCGCCCTCGGCGCTGCGGTACAAGCCAATATTCTCGACCGCGGCGTTACGAACATGCTGCTGCTCGACGTCACGCCGCTTTCGCTGGGAATAGAAACCTACGGCGGCGCCGTGGCGAAAATCATTCCGCGGAATTCCACAATCCCCGCCAGCGCGCAAGAGCTCTATACGACCGGCGTTGACAACCAGACCGGTATCGACATTCACGTCCTGCAGGGCGAACGCGAACTGGCGAAAGACTGCCGTTCGCTGGCACGCTTCACGCTGAAAACGCCGCCAGCTCCCGCCGGCCTGCCGCGCATCGAAGTGAAATTTCTCATCGACGCCAATGGCATCCTGCAAGTTGGCGCGAAAGATCTGCGCACTGGCGAACAGCGCACCATCGAAGTGCAACCGAGCTACGGCATCAGCGACAACGAAATCGAGCGCATGCTCGAAGAGTCCATTGAATACGCTGAACAAGACTTCGCGGAGCGCCAGCTCATCGAAGCCCGCACCGAATCCGAGTCGATTCTTGTGGCCACCGCGAAGGCGTTAGCCAACGAGCAGTCGAACAATCTGCCCTCCGAAGAGCGCGCAGCGATCGATGGAGCCATCGCCGGGTTGAAAGAATCCGTTGCCGGCACGGATTACAAGCTAATTCGCAAACGCATCGACGAACTGAATCACGCGACAGAGCATCTGGCCGAACTACTAATGAACAGCGCCGTAACAAGCGCGCTACAAGGCAAGAATTTAGCCGAGGTTTGATATTCGTAGGGCACGGCACGCTGTGCCCTTCTGACGTTTTGCGAAAGCGAACTTTGTAGGCGCAGCATGCTGCGCCACTACAAGTAACATTGTCAAAACGGCGAGCGCATTAGCGCACACGCCCGGAATGGAGTAAAAGAAAATGGGCGGCAGCAACCCGTACATCGAAGAAGTCAAATACACGCCCGCAACGAAGAAATACAAAGTTACATTTCTTCCCAGCGGCAAAACGATCGAAGTCGATCCGGCGCAAATTCCCTACGGCCACAACGGCCTACCAGGCAGCATTCTGGATATCTCTGAAGGCATCAAAGCCGGCCTCGACCACGCTTGCGGCGGCGTCTGTGCCTGCTCCACGTGCCACGTCATCGTCAAGCAAGGCCTCGAATCGTGCAACGAAGCCACCGACGCCGAACTCGACGAACTCGACATGGCCCCCGGCATCACGCAAAAATCGCGTCTCGGCTGCCAAACCGTTCCCGACGGCACCACCGATATCGTCGTAGAAATTCCCGAGTGGAACAAAAATTACGCCAAAGAAGCGGATCACTGAAAAGCCGTGACCCGTGGTTCGTGTCCCGTGACCCGTGAAGAGACACGAGCTAGCGGTTTGCCTCAAGGAGCATTGTCGTGCTGAAGAGTTTCACGGAACTCGAAGTTTGGAAGCGCGCGCACGGCGTGGTGCTTGAAATCTATAAGCTGACCAATCCTTTTCCAAGGAGCGAACAATTTGGCGTTGTTTCTCAAATACGGCGCGCGGCGTATTCCATACCGTCAAATATCGCAGAGGGCTTCGGAAGACGCTCGACGAAGGAGCTTCTGCAATTCTTGACGATTTCCAATGGCTCGCTTGAGGAGCTTCGATATTTTCTTATTCTGAGCCGTGACCTTCGATATCTCTCGCCTCTCGATTTCGAAAAGCTTGAGAAGGATTTGAAAGCAGTGGCACAGATGCTTGAGGCGCTGCGCCAATCCCTCCAGCGTCGCCTTAGCGCCCCTTCGAATTTTTCTTCACGGGACACGGATCACGGGACACGGAACGCGAAATCGAGCCATTAACTCGAAATTTTCAAGGAGCCAAAAAATGCCGCCGACATTCGGTTGGGACCAGATCGAAGACATCGCCATCGGGCTAACGGACAAATACCCGGATACCGATCCACTCACCGTCCGCTTCACTGACATGCACAAATGGATCACCGAGCTCCCCGGTTTCAATGGCGATCCGGCTGCCTCCAACGAATCCAAACTGGAAGCCATCCAAATGGCCTGGCACGAAGAATACGAAGACCGCCAAAGCTAATCGCCGAGGCGCGCGGCCGCTTGTCGATTCCGCCGATTTCTCTTATCCTAGATAGGTTACACACCCTGCAAAATGTGGCGCTATGGTGCAACGGTTAGCACGCGGCCCTTTCAAGGCCGAAATACGGGTTCGATTCCCGTTAGCGCTACCAAATAATCTGTCATCATGGTTTCTCAGGCATGTTCGACAAGCTCTTGAGGAGCCGCTTTGAGCTACATTGAAAAACATCTCATCGAGGGCGAGACGCTTAAGTACCAGACCAAGCTGCATTGGGTGGTCATGCTTGGGCACGCGGGCCTCGCCGCGTTTTTCCTTGCAGCAAGCATTGCGCTGTTCGTATATTCCTGGAATGCCAAGCGCACGGGGCAATCTCCTTCAAACATTCTGGTCTTTCTAGCGCTTGGAGCATTACTCGTCGCCGTGATTCTTTTCGGAGTCGGCCAGATCAAACGCAATGCCACGATCATGGCTATCACCAACAAAAGAGTTATCGTAAAAACCGGCCTCGCGAGCCGGCGAACGATCGAGATGCTGCTCTCAAGAATCGAGAGTGTAGTCGTGGAAGAGCCAGCCATGGGCCGGGTACTCGGCTACGGAACTGTTATTATTCGCGGCACCGGAGGAACGCCTGAAAAGTTTGAGAAGATTGCGCATCCTCTCGAATTTAGAGCACAAGTCCAAAGCCAAATCTCCAGCGGCCAAAAGCAGGTTTGACGTAGGTCTGGATGCAAGTTTTCCGGCAATGCCGGCCCGTTTGGATTTGTTGGTTGATGCGGAGTAAAATAGCTTTGTAATTTTCCGGAGGCAGCCATGGCTAGTTTTATGCGCACGTCCAATCCCGCTCTCAGCGAAAAAGCTTTCAAAGGGCAAGTAGCTGTCGGTGATGCGATGACGTTGCAAGGCACCGTCAACAAGACGGGCTTGCTTTTGCTCTGCGTTGTCGCGACTGCCGCTTGGACCTGGGGCCTGGCGCACTCGAACACGCCCGAAGCTGTCTACCCGTGGATGGCCGGCGGTGTCGTCGGCGGTTTCGTCGTCGCGCTCGTAACCATTTTCAAGAAAACATGGTCCCCGTTCACCGCCCCGATGTATGCCCTCCTCGAAGGACTGGCGCTGGGCGGCATCTCCGCAATTTTCGAGAAAACGTATCCCGGCGTTGCCATCCAGGCCGTGGGCCTCACGCTAGGCACACTTTTCGTGATGCTGCTCGCCTATAAAACCGGCATGATTCGCGCCACACAAGGTTTCAAGATTGGCGTGATTGCCGCAACAGGCGGCATTGCCGTTTTTTATCTAATCGAGATGGCTCTGAGCTTCTTTTTTCACGTTCAGGTTCCTGCCATAAATGGCAGTGGTTTTTGGGGCATTGCCTTCAGCCTGTTCGTCGTGATCATCGCCGCGCTCAACCTCGTGCTGGACTTCGACATGATCGAAACAGGCGTCAACGGCGGCGCTCCCAAATACATGGAGTGGTACGGGGCCTTTGGTTTGATGGTCACGCTGATCTGGCTGTATCTGGAAATACTCCGACTGCTTGGGAAATTACGGCGCCGGTAGCGCCACCACGAGGCCTAGTTAGCATCTGCACGACGTAGACCGGTGAGTTGTTGCGAGTCCGTCTAGAAATTTGTCGTCAAGCGAAGATTGTAGCTGCGCGAAGGCGCGATCGCGTTTCCAGAAAAAAGCCCCGCAAAATCAATTACGTTGAGGCGATTGTTCAGATTCGTTCCGTCCGCTTGTATCCTCACGTTCAGCTTTTCCGTTTTCCAGATATCCACGCCGAGGGATGCGTTAATCGAAAGAGATGGCCGGACTCGGCCCTTGTCAAAGTTCACGCGGTCCACTACGGCTTGTCCATACTGCGCAAGAGCCAATGCCTCATCGCCCGAGAATTCAAACGGTAGCCCTGATCCATATTCAGCGCCGACGCCTCCCCAAATGCGTTTGGTGAATTCGTAACGCACGCGAGTCCGTACGGTATTGCGCTGATCTTGTGAATCCCAGAATCGTCCCACTCTTTGCCCCAAGGCATCGGTGGCATCGTCACCGAGAAAAAGTCCGCCGGTAACCGGCAGATAAGCAGATCCGACGATGTAGGAATAACTCACATAACCGTTGAAATGTTTCCAATTGGGGACTTCCAATTTCCCCTCCGCGCCGTAGATATAAGCTTTGTCGAATGCGATGGGGAAGCTCACAGCTGTGCTGAGAAGTTGATCGTCATCCGCGTAGTTATTCACGCGGCGATCGAACACGTTGGCATCAAATCTTAGATGGCCATAAAAGTCCTTTGTCAGCCCAACCTCGTAATAATTCCCGTGAGAGGGCAAGACCGGCAGCCGCAAAACCAAGGGATTAAGAGACGTTACGGCGGAAGAGCTGGATATCAGGATGTTCTCGAACGAGGGCGTCTGGAAAATCCGGTCATAGGATACGTGTACAACAACGCCGGCCTTTGGAAAGTAGCGGGCCACGCTCAGCCTCGGACTGAACGCATTCTGATTCACCAGCAATTGGTAGTGATCCCATCGCAGCCCTGCGCTGATCGTCCAATTGCCCAAGCGGATCTGGTCTTGCACAAACGCGCTCTGCTCAAGGTCCGGCTTGCTGCCGACGAAACTGAACGTGGCTGGCGTGTCGGGATCAAATTGCGTGAAGTCCGTAATCTGGTCGCTGAAGTTCTCGTGAAGAAAGGTCGAATCGGATTCGACTCCAGCTTTCCATTCCTGTCTGCCGTGATGAACCGAAACACTGCCCTTGAAATATCCTTCGCGAAAATAGTTGTGCTGGAAAGCGATGACGGGCGTGGAATACGCGTTGGAGTAGAGGTCGTTGGAGTTGTCGCGAACCATCCCGCGGAAATCGCTGACAACATTGGGCGAAAAAATGTGCTGATAGGAAACGATGCCCATCGTTTCGAAATTGTCGGCGTTCTGAAGCTGAGATCCTAGCGGCTGCAATGGATCAAACGGATCTTCGTGAGGAGTTTGTTGCACCTGCTCGTTGGGGATTTCGTACCGCGAGAGCGCGTGGCGCACCGAGAGGCTTAGCCGGTCGTGGCTGGTCAAATCTATTTCGTAGCGGGCCATGAAATCACCCGTGGTGGCCGTATTCGTATAATTCTCCGGCACCACGGGATTCAGATAGTGACTGGTCATGTTTCCGCTGGCGCTGACGCCCACCGTATTTTTTCCCCAGACGTACTGCGCCATAGCGTAAGAGCCAGCCGTGTCAAAACTGCCGCCCGAGAGCACGACTTCGCCGTGAAGGCCTTCGCGAGTGTCTCTCGCTGTGTTCAGCTCCACGACTCCGCCCATCTTTCGGCCATATTCGGCGGGGAAGGTCGCCGTGAAGACACTCATGGAGTCGAGGTCATCCGCTCCAATTTCTGGACCAAAACTTGGCGAGCGATTGTCAGTCAGCGGAATACCGTCGAGGACGAATTGCGTCTGGTATTCCGAGCCGCGCGGATGCAAGACGGCGTTGCCTTCGTAGAGCCATCCGGGCTGAGTATTGACTAGATCCTGCAACGACCGTCCGGGAAGAGATCCCACGCGGGTTTCGATCATGTCCGTACCGACGCGAAATATCGTGCCCGTGCGGTAAGGATCGATCAGCGTGTCTGAATCTTTGACCACGACCGATGTAGTCGACACAGCAATATTAAGCTTAGCCGCAAATACAAATGGAATTGCGGAGCGAATTTCGATGGAATCTGTGAACACTGCAAAGCCGGAACGCTCGACCCGAAGCCGATAGACTCCGAATGGAAGTCGTTTCGCCACAAGATTTCCGGTTTCATCCGTCTCGAAGCTCTGTTGGAACTGATTTGCTTCGCAAACAAGTTCGATCGAACTCTTTACGCCCAGGCCGGAGGGATCCCTCACATTGAGGCGCAGCTCTCCCGTATTGCTCTGCCCAAAGACCGGAAGAACACTGACGAGAAAAAGAAGCAGTAATCGCCTCATCGATGCATGGCCTCGATTGAAAGAGTGCAAACGCGTTGCGCGAGATGCCTGGGCGGCTGAAGTCATTATTAGGATGACATACTTACTCCGATGCCGTCTGTACAGGTGCTTACCCGAATATTCTTCTTCACACCATGCCGTTCAACAGTTTTTGCAGCCGGGCGGCCCAGACAAACATGCTGGCTGGCTACTCTCCAGCCGCCGCAGCAATTGCTTGCCGACTCGAGCGCCTTTCGGCAGAATGCGTCTGGCCCTCTGTGTGATTCTTCCATGAAGCCACCATCGCACTCCAACACATCTCTTTATATCACTGGGAATTCGAGTCTGGAGTTCAATGTCCTCTGGAGTGTTCTCGTCACAGCTCTACTCCGCCAATCCCAGGAATTTGCGTTCCGCGCGTCTCCAGAGGCCACCGAGTATTCTTGATTTTATGGAAACGCAAAGAGAAAGCACGGTGTTCATTGCTAGTTCGCACGCTGTGGCAGGCTCGCGCAGAATTCCATCTGAGGATGTTGACCGGGCCTTTGGCATGCCACGCGGAAAACTTCGTCAGCGAGCTGGAATCGAATCGCTTGCGTATGCGGCTGACGACGAAAATGAGCTCACGCTTGGCACGCGCGCGGCTCGGCAAGCGTTCCAAGATGCGGCTTGCGGCGCAAAAGAGCTGGATTGGATTATCGCGACCAGCGAAACGCAACGGGGCTTTCCTTCTTTGGCTGCGCAGCTCCACTTCCAACTCCTTGCTCGCGAAAACTGCGGCGCTCTGGATGTCGGCGGCGCGTGCCTCGGCTTCGTAAACGCACTCGCTGTAGCGCAGGGGCTCATCGCCTCGGGTCAAGCCCGCACCATTGCCGTCATCACTTCTGACGTTCATAGCCGCATTTTCCGGCCGGGCATGGTGGCGGGAGAATTCGGCGGACTGTTTGGCGATGGCGCCAGCGCGTTTCTCTTACGCGCAAAAAAGGGCGCCACGCCTCAAAAGGCTTATGCCCTCGGGGAATTTTTCTTCGGCTGTGCGGGGCAATTCGCTGGGGCGATTCGCGTCGCTGATGCCCCGAACGGGAACCTCGACGTGCATTTCGATGGAGAAGCTCTCTCCCGCGCGGCCATCACGCGGTTGGAAAAGGTGATCCAGGAACTCGAACTCCGCAGTGGCATTGCCCGGGCCTCCTTACAAGGCCTGGCCACCCATCAGCCCAATCCGCGTCTTGTTGCACTGCTTGCCAAACAGTGCGGTCTGCCTCAGGAAAAATTTCCCGTCGTCGCCCGTTCTTTCGGGAATCTCGGCTCGACCACCTGCGGAGTGGCTCTCGACGCGATTCTCCAATCGGCGCGGACTCTTCCGCCAGAGAGCCGTGGCCCCATTTTCGCGGCGTCCTTGGGTCCCGGCCTTCTTTTCGGCGGCGGATGGTTAGCACCTGCCTAGCGATCTGTCGCGTTTCGAAGGTGGCGACCTGTAACATTTTGTTACATCGCTGGGCCTCTGCGCCAGAACTCGATTCTCAGATTCCCCACAAAATTAAGAAAATAAGCGAGTTGCGGAAATGCCAGGCTTGGCTGCCTTCGTGCACTCCTCTTAGCGACTAAGACGGGATTTATCCCGGGGCAGAGGTGCAAGGATGCAGCGAAGAAGCAAGAGGGCGGAACAAGGATTCTCACTGGTGGAGTTAGTCACCGTTGTCGGGATTACGTTTGTCTTGGCAAGCATGGCTGTCATGTCGACCAGAAGTTCTACATACGCCTCCAGAGCGAATTCTGCGATGTTCCAGGTGATCACCCAACTGCGCACCGCGCGGGAAATAGCCGTTACCAAGCGCCGCAACGTATTGGTGACGTTTACGGCTCCCAACCAGATTCAGATTGCGGTCCAGACGCTCCCGGGCGAGGCCCCCGCAACGGTCATCGCACCCGTTTTTCTTAACGACGGAGTCCCCGGTGGCAACAATTTCTACGTCTATCCCGGCGTGCCGGACACACCGATGAACTTCGGCAATGCCAACGCCCTCACTTTCTCGCCAGCGAGCGGCGGCACCGCAGGTCTTAACGTTATGTTCAGTACCTCGGGGAGCCTGGTGGGCACTACGGGGTCCTCCGGTTTCAACGTGATTGGGAACAACAACCCTGTCAACGCCTCAATTTTTCTCGGCACGCCTGGGCAGCCGAATACGGTTCGCGCGGTCACCGTCATGGGTACCACAGGTCGCGTGCGCTCTTATTCCTGGACGGGGCCAGCGACTGGCGGATACGTGACAAACTGGCAAGAACAGCAATAGGAAAGAAGCCAATTTATGAAAACACAGCGCAAACGTTCGCGACACCCGGCTGGTTTCACGCTGCTTGAAGCCATGATCTCGATTTTCGTTCTGACCTTCGGCGTGCTTTCGCTTGCCGCGGTCTACGCTCAAGGCATCTTCTTCGCGAGCTTGTCGCAATACGATTACGTCGCAGAGAAGAAGGCCGAACAAGCCGTCGAAGCAATTTTCACGGCTCGCGATATCAAGCAGCTGACGTGGGCTTCCATTCAAAACGTGAGTAACAACGGCGTTTTTCTGGATGCACCGCAGCCCATCCTGGTTCCTGGCACAGACGGTCTCGTCGGAACAGTGACGGATCAGGGCTCCGCGGATGAGTTGATCACCATCGGCCCAGGCCCCGACGGAATTTTGGGCACGAACGACGACCAAGTCGTGGATTTGAATCCCTGGATGAAGCGCACGATTGCCATCACGGCAGTCAACGGGGAAATCAACCTTCGCATGATCACTGTGACTATCAATTATCAGGTTGGAAAAATGAATCGCACTTACACGCTGATCAGCTACATCTCAGCCTTCGCCTAGAGAGAGCCATGAGGAACTTGTACATGAAGAAACAATCGGGCTTCACGCTAGTTGAATTCTCCGTGGCCATGGCTATCACCCTGGTCGCCCTGCTGGCCACCGTTATGGCCTTCAGAATGGCCACGTATTCAAATCAGAACGTCACTCAGCGCGAGGACATGGCCGACAACATCCGCGCCGGCCTCAACTTGCTGGAGCAAGACGTCATCATGACCGGCATGGGCATTCCCCTTGGCGGCATTACGATTCCAACTTTCGCGCCAACTACATCCTGCCCAGGTGGCACTTCCAACCTGGCGCGTCCGCTTCCAGCCGGGCCGGGCACGTTTCCTACTTGCAATACAACCTTGCCGCCCATCGAACCTGGCAACACTCTAGGTCCGCTTATCACTGCGCCGGATGCTACCTCGAACGTGAACACAGACGTTCTCACCATTACTTACGCGGACAACACGGCGAGCTCCACTTCCACGATCATCGGCATGAACGCCCAGCCGATCAACGGCACCAGCTGCCCGCTTGGCACTATTTCGGCTTCCGGGAATTCCGTCACATTTGACTCTAGCTGCTTCAATCTCACCAGCCTCGCAGCCAGCGGCGTACAGATCAATCCCGGCGACCTGATCATGTTCAGCAATTCGAACGGTAAGGCACTCCAGGTGGTCACCAGCGTGTCTGGTCAGACGCTGGGTTTCTCCTCGGGCGATGCCTTTCATCTCAACGGAATCACCAGTGCGAGCGGCGGCACGATTAAGCAGCTGCAGAATTCCACCGTCAACGGAGCTGGTGTTGTCACTTATCTCGGCACCTATCCGCAAACATCAGCCACGCGTATCTGGATGGTTTCCTACTGGCTTGATAACGTGACCGACCCAATCCACATTCGGCTTGATCGAGCGGTCAATTTCAATGCTCCGCAGCCTGTCGGAGAGACGCTCGAGAACTTGCAATTTACCTTCAATTTCAACGATGGCGTAGCCGTGAATCAGCCCACGATCCCTACCGGCTACACCGAAAGCCAGATCCGGTCCGTGAATCTCTACATGAGCACGCGGTCAACCAGCATGCTGGGACAGTCTAGACAGTACGCCCGTGAAAATTTCCAGACGCAGCTCAGCCTCCGCAGCATGGCCTACGTCAACAGGTACCAATAATGAGGAGCCTCACAATGAATGCCCCGAATAAACTGATGCGACGCGATTCCGGCATCGCCCTGCTTACCACACTGCTGCTTATGCTGCTGATGTCCAGCTTGCTGGTTGGCTTCGTCCTGCTCATCAGTTCCGGACAAAAGCTCAGCGGTTACAACAACGATTACAGCAAGGCATTCTACTCGGCCGAAGCCGGGATGGAAAAGTTGACGGCCGATATCGGCACGCTCTTCGACACGAATTATTCGCCAACTGGCACACAGATTAACGCTCTCACAGCGACTCCTCCGGCCCTCTCCGGCATCAACTACGTTCAGTACAACGGAAACAGCGGCTACAAGATCAGCTTTCCTGCCGACTCCAATGGAAACCCTCTCGCCACCACCAACGTGATTGACTCAGGTACGTACGCAGGTATGACGGCGCTACAGACTCTTTACACTCTTAGCGTAACGGCACGGACGACCTCCGGCTCCGAGGTGAAGCTGCAGCGCACTACGCAAACCGTGGGCATTCCGATGTTTCAATTCGGTGTCTTCTCGACCACGGACCTCAGCTTCTTCCCGGGCCCTTCCTTTAGTTTTGGCGGCCGCACCGCTACTAATGGAAACCTGTTTTTGGCCACGAGCGGCGGCCCTCTGACGCTTTCGCAGCCTGTCAGCGCCTATCTGAACGTAATCCGCACGAACCTTTCCAACGGAGTCGCCACCGCCAGTTCGTACAACGGCACTGTTAACATCTTCAACGGTAGCGGCACACGTCCCCTGGCATTGACCGAGGGTAGCTTGGTCGGGACAATCGGGTCCGCTGTTAACCCTAACTGGTCAAGCATCTCAACCGGCAGCTCCAATTACGCGGGCAACCTGCGCAACGGCGCCACGGGCGCGAACCAGCTGAATCTCGGCATTGTGTTGCTCGGGAACGGCACAACGCAGCCTGTCGACATGATCCGCCGCCCATTTGGCAATACCGAAAGTGCCTCCGTCACGAACCTGCGCTACTTCGCACAAGCCAGCCTCCAAATTTTGTTGTCGGATAACCCGACCGACATCATGTCGCTCCCTTGCGTTGATACAGGCACGCAGCCAGTCAACTTGGCTCAGCTTGCCTCTCCCCCGTCCACCTGGACGGCACTCGGAGGTAATCCAGCGGCTCTTTACACGAGAATGAACACCAATAACACGGCGGGGTACAGCACGATCCCCGTGCCGCTGGCGGCGTCCGGCGCCGTATTGGGTGCAACAACAGGCTATAGCCCCGGTGGAACCGCTACGCTCAATGGCAACGGCTACTGGTTGCCGACGCCGAGCGGGACCGGCTTCACCACCGCATCCGGCCTGCCTATCATAAAGGGCTATATCAAAATCGAAGTGCAGACTGCTTACGGCAATCCCTGCGGTACATGGAGAGATGTGACTCTCGAAGTCCTGGGTTATGGCTATGCAGGCCGCAATATCTTCCCTCAGGGGAGTCTCACAGCGGCACAATACGGCGCGTCTGAACCACTGCTGCCGCTGCCGACTTCCGAAGTGGCGTCCCCGTACAGCGCAGGCTTCGCGTGTGGGACAGACGTTCATCCCAACGCGATCATCCGATTGGAGCGCGTTCGTGATAACCCGTCTAACTATGCGACGCAAGGTGCGTGCGGAATAACGATCACGGCCGGCAAAGTCACTGCTGCTCCGTTGAACCCCGCCGATTATTGGCCGAACGCACTCTTTGACACTCGCGAAGGCAATTCACGCGACATCATCCCCGCGGGCAGTATGGGAGCCGGGGCTAACGTCATTAACTATTCGCAGATGGTTACCCTTGGCGGCGTCATGCAATACATCGAACTTGATGCCAAGAACCTGGCAGCTTATTTCGCTGGCACTGGCATCTACGCTGCGGCGTCTGGCCATTTGGCTTATGACGCCGTTACCGCCCCCAACGATTACACGGTATACATCTCCGACCGACGCGGCAACTATACGGCGTCGGCGCTCACCAACGTCTGGCCTCCTCTCTCACCCAGCGGTCACGAGACTGGCGAATATGGTTGGAATGACTTCGTAAACCCTGCCAGCGCCTACGGCTGCCCGAACGGCACCCAAGATACTGGCGAAGATCTCGACGGCTTGGGGACCACAGGTTTCTACACCTATGGGGCGAACCCGACCTACATCATGGACGCTGGCGCGGTAACCCCAACGATGAGCGCAACCAGCGTGGCCTCCACGCTGAGTTTCGGGCAATACGGCATGTACAGTCTGGCCAGCCCCGGCAATCTCTACGGCACAAGCACCACCGCCAATGCGATAGCAGCCAATCCGAGCTGCACGGTCACCTCGCCTTCCACAATTTGGCCTTGGGCTCAAGTTATCCACGCCAATGAAGCGCGCGAAAACCCCAATCCCTTCTTCCGCCGGGCAGTAAAGGTGGTGGACGGCAATCTTATGACAGGGCTCGGCACTTGCCCTGGCGGCGTTCCTTGCGGTCTAGCGATTGCCACGGAGAATCCCGCGTATATTCAGGGCGACTTTAACGCCAACGCCGCCGGCGAGGGTTGGGACGACAACACAAACGTAGCGGCTTCCATAAACGCCGATGCGGTGACGCTGCTTTCCAACAACTACAACGACGTGAACAGCTTTGCCTTCCCCTACGTGACCTCGAACACCCAGCGCAACGCTGTAACCACTTATTTCCGGATCGCGGTGATGGCTGGGAAAGGAGTCTCTTTCCCTCAGCCCACGACTTGCGGAACGGCGACTTGTTATGCGGACTTCGGCACCGACGGCGGAGTCCACAACTTCCTGCGCTTTCTTGAGGACTGGGGCGCCAATGGTGGTCAAACCTTGTTCTACCGAGGCTCGATCATCAGCATGTATTACAACCGCCAAGCCGTCGGCACGTACAAGGACGGCCAGACCAATACGGTCTACCAACCTCCAACCCGCGGATATAACTTTGATACGGAGTTTCTGACTCCTTCTCTGTTGCCTCCGCGAACGCCGCTCTTCCGCGACGTGAACACCACTGGATTTACACAGCTTCTTCTGCCTAGTCAGTAGAACGCAGCCAACGGCTGCACCCTCGCGACCGGCCCCGGCCACCCCCCGGGGCCGGTTGCTTTTTTGGGTGGCCCTTGCCAACGAACAAAAACTTTTTAAGGGTGCTTCGCCACTGGCACTGACTCCATCTCCCAATGCAGCGCCCAGCAGGCACTGCAAGGCTTGGTGGCCCCGCGCAATCTCCTATTCTTAAAATGCCGGCAATTGTTCACATTCATCACGTCAAAACGCATCAATGTATAGCAACATGCGGGCTGCGCCGTTTTTCGAGTTAGCAGCCTTGACGGGAACCGAGATACGGCCTAGCATTTCAGACCGATGGTGTTTCGTCTCTGGGCCTCGATCTATGAGCCATAGCAATCGCATTTTCGTCTTGCTGGCCATCGCAATGGCATTTCTGGCACCGAATGCTTTGGCGCAGAAGCCCCCCGCCCCAGCCCCGCCTCCGCCGCCTCCGTCTTCCTCATCCCCGGGCCGCCCGACGCTCCCAGGTTCCCCGAACTCGCAGCCAAGTGAGACGGCCGAGGATCTTGTGATGTTTCTCGGGGGGCGGGTTGCAACCTATGACAGCTCACCAGTTCCAAGCGATATGCTTATCGAGCGGGTTTGCAACAACAAGGTGCGTCAGGAGGTGTATGCATCTCCTCACGGCGATTTCACCATGCAATTGGGTTCGAGGACCGATTCTTTTCCTGAGGGGAGCGCCGACGCGGCTTCGACATATAGCGCGTCTAACAAGGATTCGGCCATGGGAATTCCGCGGCGCGAGCTGACGAATTGTGAACTGCGGGTCTCGGCCTCGGGTTTTTTCTCGCGTTCCGTCAACCTCATGGAGGTTGATACCTTTGCCAGCAACATTGACGTAGGCGTGATTGTGGTGAAGAGAGGGGGAAATGTGGAAGGCGCGACGCTGAGCGCCATCCCTTACAGAGCGCCGAAAGATGCCAGAAGAGCTTATGAGAAGGGACTCGAAGCAGAGAAGAAGGGCAAACTTGCCGCTGCCCGCAAATACTTTGAAACGGCCGTGGAGATCTACCCCAGTTTTGCCATTGCATGGTTTCAATTGGGTTCTGTGTTACAAAAAGAAAACGATAAGGATGAGGCTCGCAAAGCGTATACCCAAGCCACGACGCTCGACAGCAGGTATCTGCCGCCTTATCTGTTTCTCGCTTCACTAGCCTTTGAAGCGGGAAATTGGACGGAGGTTCTCAAGCTTACTGGCCACATCCTGGATCTCGATCCGCTGAATCAGACCAACATCACTGGCTACTTCCTCGATCTCGACCCATTGAATTACGCCGAGGCCTATTTCTATAATTCGATCGCGAATTACAAGCTCAACAAGATAGAGGAGGCTGAGAAGAGCGCGTTGAAGGCCGAAAAACTGGACCTGCGCACGCATTTTCCGCAGCTGCACCTCCTGCTGGCGCAAATCTTTGCCCGTAAAAACAACTATGCACGCGCGATTGAAGAGATTCAGGCTTACCTGGCTCTCGTTCCGGATGCGAAAGACGCGGATCAGCAGCGGGAGCAGTTGGCAAAATTGGAAACGCTGAACCGTCCAGCGTCAACCGGAGAAAAACCAGAGCAGCGCTGAGTCTCGCCGCAGAAGCGCCGCGTTACCGCCAGCGTCAGGCTCGTCACCAGGTCCTCCCGAGGGCCCACCAGAAATTAGAAGAAGATCATGCCGCTGATTTCATTGCACGAGACGACTGGCCAAAGAAGTGGTGAAGGATACGCTCCGAAGCCAACAATTCCCAATGCATTCTCCGCCTTCACGATTGGACCGCCATTTCAATGGTGTTCACCATGAGGCAGCACTATGCCACAACATCACGCAAGCCCCGCTTAGTTGCGAAATCTGAAAAAGGCCCAGTCACCGCCATTTACTCGCTGCGGGAAAGGATCATGAGCCCGGGCGCATTCGAGTTGTAAAGCTGGTATTCACCGTTGGCACGACGCAGGCCTGCAGCGGAGGCCAGCCGGCATCCGTGGTGGGATTGCGGCAGAGCGATGCTGTGGCAGGGCTGACCAGTGAGGGATACACAGTGTTGTCGAGCGGCTCCGCGTACACCTGGTAGCTGTGACCGACAGGCAAGTGGCCGATCTCGTACGTTCCATCGAATTGCGCCGGACCAGGCGCTGCACAACTCCAGCCTCCGATCGTTGCTCCGATCACCGCGCCGCTCGTCGCATCGACAGCCACCACTTGCGCTCCAAAAATCCCCGTCACGCCGGGCGGCGATGCAGGCAGAGAAAGTGGATTGGCCGGAAGAATGCGTCCGCTGAGCAAACCCACGTTGACCGTATCTGCAGGATCTGGATAAAGAACGCGCAGCCCGGTTCGATCGTCATCCCCCAACGGAGCGTCGGGTTGCTGTGCGGTAGGACGCGTTCCGGAGAACGTTCCCGGCGCGGGTGCGAATGGGTACATCATTGCCGCGAAGACCGCGGAATGGCTAAAGCCCAGTGTGTGGCCTAATTCGTGGATCAGCAAAGACTCGAAATCGTACGCCGTCGGCGTCGCTGTCAGCGCTGCCGGAGTCGCGAACGTAATCATCGAATTGCCGGGAGCAAAGTAGACGTCGGCATCCAGAATCTGTCCAACTTGTTTTGAAGGCGCGCCCGTTCCCACCTGGACGCCTATGATGTCCGCGGTGATCACGCGCGTGAACGCCAAGATTCCCGGCGTAAACGCGCCATCGGCCTGATCGAAGCAGATGGAGTTCACTCCATCCGACCCGCATGCGTTTTGAGTAGCCGTGCGAGTGACGGGAGCAAAGGTACTTGGCAGAATCGTTGTGCCGCTCACTCCTGTCCACACCGCTATCGATTGCAGGATGACTTGTTCGATCTCGTTCAGGCGCCCGGCGGCTGTTTGATCTTGAGTCAAGATGGTCACGGGGTTTATTCCCAGCACTGTGCTCCACTGCTCCGCGATGGCACCAGGGGCGATGAGATCGTGAGAAGGGACCGGGCACGCTGAACCTCCAGAAACGCTGGACGGTTGGCGTACATCCGGCACGATTTGGTCGAACGCATAGCCGCTGGCTCCGGGAATGCCGCAGACGCCGTAGAGCGCCACAAAGAGTGGAGCGAGGATAGTGTGCATGATTGGCTGTTTTTTTCGCTTCGTCATTTGTGTTCTCCGCGAATCACCGATTTTCAAGTCTCAACGCCTTGTGAAGTTTTTCTCTGAAAATTGCTACTGGCAGATTGCGAATACCGCCGCGCCGGAAAACGCGGGCCTGCGGATCGAAAACCGTTGAGGACGCGGAATCCTGTGTGACTATTTCCAAACCGGATTGCGAATTTCGCGCAATGCGAAAAGTTCCTTGCGACCATCCCAGAACTTGATACGGTTCTCCGTTGCGCGCCCATAGGAAGAGATAGACTTCCTCGCCCGCGCGAAATGCAGGAACCTCATCCACATGGGAACGGAGATGTCCCACGCTTCCGCCGAGCAGGCGAACCGTGATGATTCCTGGAAGTTCTCCCTTTTCGCGCTGGACGACGGCAAATCTCGTCTCCGTCCAAATCTCTCCCTGCTCCCAGTGACTAGTTGCACCGAGGCATCGCAGCCGAGCGACGGCTGTCGATTCCAGCGCCAAATCTTCCAACTTCAGTTGAGACAGAGTTGTCGCGCTCGCAACTACAGCGAGAAGCGCAAGCGCCCCGAGAAAAAGAATCCATAAGAATCGGCGCCGTTGTACGTAATTCATTTTTATTTACCTCGTTCTTCGCCTTGCAATGTTCACTGAATGACCAGAGCTCCGCTGGCCGCGGTCTCGTCCAGATTTGTGTTTTGGATAAAAAGCGTGCGGGCACTAGGCAAAGCGCTGGAGGGAACCTGCAGCGTCAGCTGGATAATCCCGAGCCCGGCGGGCTGTTTTGCAATCACGCTGACGTCGCCGGGACCTGTCACCGTAAATGTCATGCTGGTGTCCAATCCGCTTTCGGAGAACACGCAGATATTGAATGTCGTGCTCCCGCTAGCGGGCCGCGGCAGAGGCAACGGATTTCCGGAGAGCGAGCAGGAGTTGTTCGCCACGGAAAACATGCCAAGCGCGGCAACGTTCAGATCGACGTCGTTGCCTTGGGCGCTCACGCCGGCGGTGGTCGGGTCGACAACTACGATGTCCATTCCGGTGGCCGCTGGGGAAGCGCTGCTCAAGGCGATTACATCGGATGACGGGTTCGGAGGCGCAACGACCAGAGAGACGGCATTGGATTTTGTCCCGCTGGGATTCTGGATCTGAACCGATACATTTCCAGCTATGGAAACATCGGCAGCCGTGACTGGTGCGCTGCATTCTGTCGAGGCCAGGCAAGTCGTCGTTCGCGCAGTTCCCGCAATTAGTAAAGTTGAACCCGGTCCCGGACTCGATGCTGTGAAACCGCTTCCTTCCACGAGCACCGTGAAGCCGTCGGCTGTGCCTGCGTAGACGCTCGCCGGATGCAACGAAAGGATGTTGGCACCGGTGGAGATCGTCACGTTGGCCACGCCGGATTGCGTGATGTCATCCGAACTGATGGCCACCACCTGCAAAGCGTCTGGTGAAGGCGCAGATCCGGGCGCGGTGTAATTACCGTTTGCGTCGATTGCGCCGCAAACGCCGATGTTCGCGCAGGCGGTGCCCTGAATTTGCCAAACCACGCTCTGGTTGCTGGTTCCGAGCACGGCCGCAGTAAACCCTTCGACCGCCAGCGGCGCGAGCGTGATACTCGCTGGCTGTACAGAGACGAGAACGTGATTGATCACCGTGATCTGCGCCGTCGCGCTTTTCGTCGTGTCTGCCGCGCTCGTTGCGGAGACACTCACGGGATTCGGCTGAGGAATTGTTCCAGGCGCGACATAGTCCACTTGCAGCGCGCTTCCGCTCGTCACGCTTTGGCATGGGTTTGAGCCAACGACGCAGATTTGTCCGAGCGTCGTGTTCCCGCCAGAGACACCGCTCACGCTCCAGCTCACTCCCATATTTGTGGTTCCAAAAACCTGCGCGATCAGCGTCACCCGGTGATTCGCCGCCAACGTGTCCGTGGCTGGGGTTAGGCTGACGTTTACGCCCGCTTGGACGGCCATCGTCGCTTGCGCTGCTTTTGTGGGATCTGCTTGCGGCGTTACGGTGACCGTAACACTGTCGGGATTTGGCACCGCGGCCGGGGCCGTGTAGGTAGCTGTATCGGCGATCACGGTTCCCCCCGATCCTTGTGTGGTCACAATCGTCAGCGTTCCACATGCGGTAGAGCTGCAGCCGGGGCCGGAAAGCGACCACGCTAAAACCGTGCTGGGATTTGAGCCCGCGACGGGCGTCATTGTGGCGACGATCGTAGCCGTGCCTCCAGCGGGCACACTTAGCGGGGCGGTAACCTGAAGAGTGAAATGGCTGGTGATGTTGATGAGGGCTGTTGCTTTCTTCGACGGGTCGGCGACGCTTTGTGCGGTGAGCGTCGCGGTTGCGGTTGACGGAAGAATTCCCGGCGCCGTGTAATTGCCGTTGAGGTCTACAGTTCCACATGCCACGGGACACGCTGAGCCGCTGAGGCTCCAGCGCACCGAAGTATCTGGATGACCGGCGCTAGTGATCGTTGGATGAAATGCTTGCGCGGCACCGAGTTCGACGCTGGCATTGGGCGGCGCAAGGCTTATCGCTATGTCGCTCGTAACGGTGAGCTGCGCGGTCGCTGACTTCGTCGAGTCCGCCTGGCTCGTAGCCGTCACCTGAACAATCGCTGGCGAGGGCAAATCGACCGGCGTGGTGTAGACGCCGGCCGGGCTGATGGTTCCGCTGGATGCACTTCCTCCCGGAACGCCGTTTACGCTCCAATTCACCTTCGTGTCCGAGGAGTTTGTGACTGTCGCGGTAAGAGCCTGCGAGTTTCCCAGCAACACGGAGCCGCTTAGCGGCGACACAGTGACGGTTATTGAGGAAGGAGGGGGCGGCGGCGGAGGCGTAATGGTGCCTGAGCCACCGCCACAGCCCAGGAGCCATGCGCCCGCAGCAATCACCAGGAAGAATGGCAAGCGCCCAAGCGCCAGCACGGCGACGTTAGGCCCGTGAATCGTCTTCAGTTTCAAGGCGCTTTGCGTGAGAGGCCGCATGCAGGTCGGAATGCAGGCGAAGGGCCAGCGAAAGGAGTTGAATGACATAAGGCGATCGAAACGCAGTCACTTTGCGCCCATCTTTCTTAACTAGTTGAAAATAATAAGGTTATTCGAGGCGCCGCTGAGTTTCATGTAGCTGGACTGCGATGTTTCCGAGAGCGCGACTTTCTGCCCTGCAACCCAAACTTCCCCATTTGGAACTCGGGGACGAAGCCACTGTTCCAAAACGGGAGTCGTCTCATTGGTTCATTGGTTTGCACGGCGGCAGATTTCGATGCCTTGGTGTTAAACCGATTTGTGGAGTACAAACGGCAAATAGAACAAGTAAGGTAAGAGTCTGTGAACCAAACGGTGTTCCGTGCCGTCTGGCAGGTGTACGAGGAGGGCGAGCGCATGCGGCTCGCACAAGAGACCTAATGCAGGAGCTGGTTCTGATCCAGCCAGGCCGTACCGCCGAGAAAGAGTTCGCGCAGGAAGCGGCTGCAGCCGCTCTCCGCAGTGAATTTGAGGAGCGGCTTGCGGAATGCGGGCCGCTGGCCTATCGCGTCGCGCGGGGCGTGCTGCGCAACAGCGCGGACGCGGAAGACGTGGCGCAAGAAGCGCTGCTGCGCGCGTACAGGCGCTTTGAACGTTTGCGCGATCGCACGCGATTCCGCGCATGGCTTGTGCGCATCGCGTTTCGGCTTGCAATCGATCGCGCGCGCTCATCGAAGCGCCGAGAAGTTCGCGAAACGCTTTGGTCGCAATCGGCGCCGCGGCCTTCCACCGAAGACTTGGCCGCTACTAGCGAATTTCAAGCGCATCTCGACCGCGCTATGGATGAACTTCCGGAGAAACACCGGCTCGTCCTGTTGCTGGCGGCAATGCAGGGGCATTCGCTGGAAGAAGTTGCGGAGATGCTCAGCCTGCCGGTCGGAACGGTGAAGTCGAGATTATTTTTTGCCAGAAAGCAGTTAGCGGAGAAATTGCGATGCCATGCGAAAACTATAGAGAAGCGTTGATCGAGGCCGCCGCCGCGGATACTCAGCCATCGCGCGAACTGCGTTCGCACTTGGATGCTTGCGCGTCTTGCCGCGCTTCGTTCGCCGAAGAGATGCAACTCTTCGCAGCCATCGACTCGAGTCTGCACACGGCAGCCAATGAGGACGTTCCCGCTTCTCTGTTGCCGCGAGTTCGTATGCGTTTGAGCGAGCAGCGCGTTGCGAACCGTCTCTGGCTTCCGATTGTCGCGACGATTGCTGCGGCGGCAGCGATTGTGACAATCGCGATTGCTCGATGGCCGGAGCGGGAGAACCTAGCGAGAACTGCGCCGGTGAGTTCTGTTGCGAGCAACACTCCGCCGGCGAGAGTGCCCGTTTTGCAGGACGTGACGTCCTTGTCCGCACCAAGCGGCCACGCGACTGGAAGAAAAACCGTCCCGCAAAGCCGGCGGATCAGCGTCCCGCAACCGGCGCTCGATACAGTGGTTCTGGTACCTTCTGGGCAGAAGGAGGCTGTGGATGCATTGCTCCTGGGACTGCGCAAAGGAACGGTGAAGAGCAGCATTTTGGTCGCCGACAAGGATGTCCAACCCCCGCAAGAGCTACAAGTCTCGCCGTTGGCGATTCCTCCCATGGAGATAAAGCCGCTGGCAGACCCGAGCGAGGAAAGTAGTTCTGAAAAGAGAGAGACCTCACGTTGATCGAGTTTCGGAATTACAAAAAGGAGCGTTCCATGAGGAAGATTGTTCCAGTATTGCTGCTTGCCGTTTTAATGATCGGTACTCCACGTTCGCGTGCGCAAGACAAGGTTGTGGACGAAAAAACGTCCACCCTAACTCCGCTGCGCGTCCAGGTCGTCTTCAGCGAGTACGACGGCGAAAAGAAAATCAGCAACCTGCCCTACACGATGCTCGTGAATGCCGACGACAAGGGACCGCAAGCGTCGGTGCGCATGGGCTTGAGGGTTCCCATTGTTAGCTCCGGTTCAACATCACCGAGTGTCCCGAAACAGTTCATTTATATGGATGTGGGGACCAACATGGACGGCCGGGCGGACAGGGTCGAGGGTGGACGATTCCTTCTTAAAATAAACATCGAGAAGTCCTCTCTATATTCGCCGGGTGACGTTCAAAAGTCAGCCTCCCTGGAAGGGAATGAAATGCCGGGTGGACAGCCCGTTGTGCAACAGTTTCGCAGTCAGGTGAACCTGTTGATCCGCGACGGGCAAACCATTCAGTCAACGGTCGCCACCGATCCGATCTCGGGCCATGTCCTAAAAGTGGATATCACGCTGAACGTAATTAAGTAGCGGCGCGGACGGCTCACGACGTGCTAGAAGCTCCGAGCACGGCTGCGAGAGCACTCTTCAAGTCTGAGTGCAGGAACTGGTAGCCAAGACTTTGCAACTTCTTTGGCAGGGCGCGCTGGCTGGATAGGAGCAGCGCGTCGGCCATTTCGCCGAGGGCGAGGCGCAACGCAAATCCCGGGGCGGGGAAGAGGGCTGGCCGGCGCATGGCGCTCGCTAGAATTTTCGTGAACTCGGCGTTTTGGACTGGTTGCGGAGAAATCACGTTGATTGGTCCTCTGACGTGACCGTTCTCCAGAGCAAGACGCAAGATTTCGACGACGTCTTCGAGCGAAATCCAGGACATCCACTGATTGCCCGAACCGATTTTGCCGCCGGCGAAAAAACGGAAGGGGAGCATCATTTGCGGCAGCGCGCCGCCATGCCGCGCGAGAATAATTCCGAATCGCGCGAGGACCACGCGGATCCCAATGGCTTCCGCCTTCAGCGCTTCGGTTTCCCATTCCTTGGCCAGGCCCGAGAGAAAATCAGTTCCTGGCTGGCTTTCTTCCGTGAGTTGCTCATCGCCGCGATTCCCGTAAAAGCCCGTCGCCGACGCGGAAACTAGCACACTCGGTCGTGCGTTCATCCTCGCCAGGGCAGCGACCAGAGCGCGTGTGGTATCGATGCGGCTCGAGCGCAACTCTGCTTTGCGCGCCACGCTCCAGCGGCCATCGGCGATCGAAGCTCCGGCCAGATTCACGACAGCATCCGCGCCAACTGCTGCGCCGCCGAGTTCTCCTGTGGTCGGATTCCAGGCGACTTGAAAACCGTCGTTCGCTGTATCTTTCGAGATGGTTCCCGGCCTCACGAGCCTGCAGACTGTGTGCCCGGCCTTTACCAGTACGGGCACCAGCGCGCTGCCCACCAAGCCGCTCGATCCGGTCACGAGAATTTTCATGGCGATTCAGATCGCTCTTCTTGGAATGAAGCACAAAAACGAAGCATGTCAGAACGCTACGCAAGCGCCGGCCCCTGGTCAAGCGGTAGAAGAATTGAAAACAGTTTTCTGTTACAAAATTGTCGCAGTTCCAGTAATCCGTTCGCCTGTTGGCGCTAACCGCGCAGCCTATGGCCCGGCACACTTCCGCGGGTTACAATTCTCTTGTGAACCTTTCTTCCCAGACTGCGCGCGTGAAGGTCCTTTTCTTTGGCCGACTCAGAGAGATTGTTGGCCACGCGGAAGACTCCGTCGAGGTGCCCGACGGTGCGCCGATCGAAGCGCTTTTCTCGCACTATGGCGAGAATCATCCTGAGCTCGCTCGCTTCCGCGCTTCGCTGATTGCTTCGCACAATCAGGAATTCGCTGCGTGGAACACTCCGCTACATTCCGGGGACGAAGTGGCTTTTCTCCCGCCCGTAAGCGGCGGCTAGCGCGGGTTTTCATGACCAAATCCTTACAACCCGACCTCCTTGCGCTCGTGCGCGACCCTATCGATCAGGCCGCTTTGATCCGGCACGTACGCGCGGCTGAAGATGGCGCCGTCGTCACCTTCGACGGTTGCGTCCGCAATCATTCGCATGGCCGGCGCACGTTGTATCTGAATTACGAAGCGTACGAATCCATGGCGGTGGGCAAAATCCGAGAAATTGCCGAGCAAATCCACGAAAAATTCGCGATCCACCTCGTCGCCATCGTGCATCGCCTCGGGCGGCTAGAAATCGGCGAGACCAGCGTGTTCATCGCCGTCAGTTCCGCGCACCGGCCGGCGGCTTTCGACGCTTGCCGTTTCGCTATCGACACGCTCAAGCGCACTGTTCCGATCTGGAAGAAAGAATATTTCGAGGACGGCGCCGTTTGGGCCGACGGCGAAATGCCTCCTGCTCCGCTGGAGACACGCGCGGCGAAACCTGCATCTTAGTGAGTCAATGAGATCTACACGTCCTCGCGCCCGCGCCGCCACCGCCGTTTTTCTTGCCGCGCTATTTGTGGCCGGGACTGCTTGGGCTCAGGACAAGCCTGACCGACCGCCATGGGCGCAGCCGAAGCCCAAGCTGCCTGCCAGTTCTTCTTCCGCCGATGCCGCAGCTCCAGTACCTCCAGCGCTGCCTTCGCCTCCGCCGCCAGGAAGCATTGTGCCAACGCCCGAGCAGCCACTTAGGCCGCCAGACGACGGTGATCCTCAGCGCGGCAAGATCAAAGTGAAAGTGGAACTCGTAAATATCTTGGCCAGCGTGCTCGACAACCACAGCCGGCCTGCTCCCGATCTCCCCATTGAAGCCTTCCAGGTCTACGAAGAGGGCGTGGCCCAGAAGATTGAAGTCTTTGAATCCGAGACCAAACTGCCGCTGGACCTCGCTCTCATGATCGATTCGAGCATGAGCGCGAATATGGAAATAGCGTTCGAGAAAGAGGCCGCGGCGCATTTTATCCACCAAGTGTTGCGCCCTGGCGATAGCCTTTCGGTTTTTGGATTTGACGAGAATGTCACGCAGCTAACCACATTCTCGGACAATGTTTCCATCCTGCAGGCCGCGGTGCGGAAGATTCCGCCGGGCGCGGGGACTTCCATTTACGATGCCGTGCTTCTCGGAGCGAAGGCGCTGGAACACCGCGGGGGAGAACGACGCCGAGTCATTATTTTGGTTACAGATGCGGGCGAAACGACCAGCCGCGCCGACTTTGACGCCGCGCGTAAGGAAGCCGTCCGCTCCGACGCGCTGCTCTATACCATCGTGATTCGTCCGATAAAAAATGAGAGTGGGCGCAACACCGCCGGAGAGCACGCGCTCACGACAATCACCGAAACTACCGGAGGCGATCTCTTTTTTCCGGACACGCCTCAAGAGCTCAGCGTAATCTTCGACTTGATCGACCGGGAATTGCGCACGCAGTACCGCCTGGGCTACTATCCCACGCCGCGCGGGCCCGCCAATACGTATCGCAAAATCGAAGTCAAAGTCCTGAACGGCGACTATCACGTTCGCTCGCGGAAGACGTATCTCACTGGCCCACAGTGAGGCGCGGATTGGGGATGTTGCATTTTTGAGTGGTGAAACTTGGCCCCCTATTTTTCTAAGAATATGAAAACATGTGGTTTAGGATCGCGGGGCCTGCTAAGAATATCATTTTAAAAGACTTATAAGTTATTTGTTGTCATAATCTTACGAGAGTGGCCTCCATGGGTGCCGGTGCGTATCAGTTGGGAATAGGCACGGGCTTGTGTGAGCCTTTGGTGCGGTACGCTAACGCTGGCTCGAGCTTGAAGCGGGCGGGGCCCTTACAGGGTAAACAAGCCCCGCACCTACAGAGGCTCGCCATGCATAAGGATTAAAAGACGGATGTCGATGGGCCAAAGGCGTTACAGAGTATTACCTGAGATCTATGATACGCAAAAGTACAAACGAGCGCAATCGAAAAATGCTAGCGGTGCACGAACCGCCGGCGACTCCATGGGCCAATTAACCACAGCGAACCGAGTGACCACTGTGAACCTAATAACCTCCGTGCACCGGGAGACTACTGCGGTTGCTTGATGCCGGAGCCGGCTTGCTCAATGTTGTCTCTGAGAAATTCGGTTTTCACTTTGCATTTGCGCGATCGGAGCAAATTCTTAAGTCTTGATGGTAGAGTGGAGGACTCAAGGACTTGGGAAGCCCGGGGCGAGACACTTACAGGGTAAACAAGCCGCGCGCCCCCGGTGAAGTTGGTGGCCCCCTTTTTATGAGCAAAGACTACCTTGAAGCCGCTGTTGAAATCGCGCAGGAAGCTGGGAAAATCCTGCGCGAAGAGTTCGATCGGCCCGCACAGATCAGCTACAAAGGCGACGTCGATCTGGTGACGCAGGCGGACAAGCGGTCCGAGCAAGCCATCGTCGCGCGACTGACAGAGTATTTTCCGGAACACGCCATCGCCGCGGAAGAAGGAACCGGGCACGAGAGCGAATCGGAATTTCGCTGGCACGTGGACCCATTGGATGGCACGACCAATTTCGCGCACGGTTACCCCTGTTTTGCGGTTTCGATCGCACTGGCCCAGCACGGCGAGCTTCTCGCTGGCGTGGTTTACAATCCGTTCTACGAGGAACTGTTTGCCGCTGTGCGCGGTGGGGGCGCCACGCTGAACGGAAAGAGAATTTTCGTTTCAACCGTGGACACGTTGGCTACCAGTCTGCTCTGTACTGGTTTCCCGGTTCACAAACGCCTGGCGAATCCAAATATTCACTACTACTGGGATTTTACTCTGCGCTCGCATGGCGTCCGCCGGGACGGCTCCGCAGCGCTTGATCTGGCTAGCGTCGCTGCCGGGCGCTTCGATGGGTTTTGGGAATTTGGGCTTAAGGCATGGGATACCGCTGCCGGAGTTTTGCTGATCGAGGAGGCAGGAGGCATGGTCAGCGACTTCGCCGGGCAACCGTACAAACTGGGTGGCCCCGTCGTTCTCGCCACGAATGGCGTGATACATGAGGAGGCGCGCGGAGTAGCCCTCGAGATTTCGCAGCGCGACCCAGCTGCTCCTCTCCGCCGATAACTCGCTTCCTAAACTGCATTTTCCTCTTACAAAAAGCTATCAGCCCTCTTACGAATTTCTAACGACCGGCACGCTACCCTTTTTTGGCAACGATATACCGTTCTGTGCCTCCCGAAGTCGATCGACTTCCGACACCGAAAATTCCGTTGCCGAGCAGTGACCATGGGGAGAGGGATATGCGCGCGCTCATTCAGAAGAAAAAACCTATTTTCGTAATATTGGCCGCGTTGTTTTTTGCCAGCACAGCTCCAAGTCTGTTGCTAGCCGACGATGACAAAGGCAAGACCACGCCACCGGCGAAGGCCGCCCCAGCTAAGCCGGATGCCCCGACTCCATTGACGGAGCGCGAGCGCATGCTCCTCGATCGCGTTGAACAACTTGAAAAGCGCGTCGAGGAACTGGAGACCAAGGCCACGTCCACTGCTATTCCAACAGCAAGTTCGACAGTTGCTTCGTCAGCGGAGGTTGCTGCCGCGCATCCGAAAGTTCCCGGCGTGGTCGATGCGCCCGCTGCGACGGTCACCGCAGCGGAAGCTGTTACAACGGCCGCGCCGGGCCCAGGTACAAATGTAATCCCCACGGAGAAAGCGATTTCTTCCTTGTCCGCGCAGGCTACGGAAAAGGGAAAGTCGGCGGCGGCCAAAGCGCCAGCAAGCGAGCCTTTCGCGTTCGCGGACTTTACGTGGCTGAACGGCAATGCCCGCACAATAGAGTCGCCCATGGATACGAAGTTCTTCACGCCAGAAATCCGAGCGGACGTAGATTACGTTTACGATTTCAACCATCCGAAGGACGATACCATTGGCGGTTCGAGCGAGGTCTTTCGCGCGGACGAAGTCCAGGTGACGCAGCTCGGCGTCGGCGGGGACTTCCACTTCGACAATGTGCGTGCGCGTGTCATGACGCAGTTTGGTTTGTACTCAGAAACGACGCCGCGCAATGACGCGAGTCCGGCGCGTGGCCAATGGAACCTTAACGATGCGTATCGCTATCTATCGGAGGCATACGGCGGTTATCACTTCAATGTACTTCACGGAATCAACGTCGACGCGGGAATTTTCATGTCCTACATCGGCCTCTTCAGCTACTACAACTTCGACAACTGGGCTTATCAACCGTCATACGTTTCCTCAAACACGCCCTGGTTCTTCAACGGTGTGCGTGTTCAGATTTTTCCCACCGAGCACTTGAAGATCGAGCCGTGGTTTGTGAACGGGTGGCAATCTTATGGACGATTTAACGGCCGGCCGGGCTTCGGGATGCAGATTTTGTGGCGGCCGAATGGATGGTTTTCGATTCTCGGGAATCAGTATGCTTTGGGTGAAGATGCGTTTAATACGCCAGGGCGCGTGCGCTATCACACGGACGACAGCGTGGAGGTCAAGTATCACGACCGCCCGGGAGAATTTATCGACAAAATGGCGTTTTCCCTGACTGGTGATTTGGGTTGCGAGCATGGCGGCGGAGTAAGCTGCGCCGGCAATTCGGTGAAGGGTCCCAAACAGAGCTTCATTGGCTTCATGCTTTACGACCGGACCTGGTTTCACAACGACAAGTTCGGGCTGACGCTGGGCGGCGGAAAGATCAACAATCCGGGCCGCTATTTGGTTTTGCTGCCGCCCATCAATGGCGCGACCGCAGCATCGGGAACGCCATATTTTACGGAAAATCCGGGCGATCCATTCAAGGCATGGGATGCGTCGGGGACGTTTGACTGGATGCCGAGCCAGTACATTACATTTCGGTGGGAATTCGATCATCGCGCCGCAAATGTGCCGTATTTCTCCGGACCGGGTGGGATTACGCCAACTACTTGTCCGACCGCATTCCTCGGGAACAATATTTGCGGTTCGCCGGGGGCGCTTGTGCCAGGGTTCACGCCGGATCTTAAGAAGATTGAGAACCGGATTGATTTGGCTATCCTCGTCAAGTTCTAGCGATCAGCAGAGCACCCTGCCGGCGACGGAAGAGATCCGGCCTAAACACCGGTTCTCTTTCTTCTGGACCCGCACGTCCTATTTGCGCGACCCTGCATTGCGCATGCCGTCACGAATACATCACATCTACATTGATCTCCGCTGCAGGCAATAGCGCATCGATATACCGTATAAAGATGGCCGAGGAGTGGGTCCGCGGTACTGCTGAGGAGGATTGTTCGCATGTATAAGTTGGCCGCTTTACTTACGATATGGTTGGCGCTTTCTCCAGCGTGGAGCCCACAAAATGAATCGTTGAACGAGTGCTACAGCCGGTGCAACGCGCCGCCGATAGACCCGGAAATGCAGCGCCAGGAAATAGTCAACCTGGAAAAAGAGGCAGCGCATGCGATTCAGCTCAGCGACGGAACGTTTTTCAGGCGAGTGTACAGCGACGATTTCGCGGGCACGCTTTCTCGAGGCGAGGCGGTCAACAAGAGCGGGTTTATCAACGCCGTGCAGTCGACCGTGGTCAAGTACGAAGCGTTTAACGCTTCGGATATCAAGATACATATTTTCCGGGAAACGGCTGTGGCAACGTGTTTGTGGTCCGCGCGCGGCGTCTTCAAGGGGCAGTACGTGAACAGCCAGATGCGCGTCATGCACATTTATGTAAACAGCGGGAGCGGTTGGAAAGTTGTGGCCGGCCAGGCGAGCCCTCTGCCGCCTTACGCGCAGCAGGCGCTATAGCTATTTTTCGACTGTAACGCCGATCCACGGATCATTCATAGTGCAGGGCGACCATAGGGTCCACGCGCATCGCTCGGCGCGCGGGAGCATAGCAAGCTAGCAGGGCAACGCCCACCAGGAGAAGCGCCACGCCGCCGAAAGTGACTGGGTCGGTGGGCTTCACGCCATACAGCAGGCTTGAAATCAGCTTGGTCAATGCAAACGCTCCCACGATCCCAATCGCAACCCCCGTAAGTGCAAGAGCAGCTCCGTGGCCGATCACCAGGCGCCAGATGTCGCCTGGCTGTGCGCCCAGCGCCATGCGAATGCCGATTTCGTTCGTGCGTAGACTGACGACATAGCTCATCACGCCGTAGATGCCCATCATGGCCAAGAGAAGCGCGAGGACCGCAAACATTCCGAGAAGGAATGTGGAGAATCGCCGCGAAGAAACGGAATCCGCGAGCAAATTGTCGAGCGTCGTTACGTGCGTTACGGGCAGAGTCGGATCGAACTTGTGGACTTCAGCGATCGCGGCATGCGCTATCGCGGCTGGATCGGCGGCCGTCCGAATCACCGTATACCGCGTCCACCCGCCGGTGAAATAGATGTCCAGAGTTGGTGCGGCTTCGAGTCCGTACTGGTGAACGTTCCCGACCACGCCAACGATTGTCGACCAGCAAGGCGTGGGATCGAGCGAGCACAGATTGACGCGATGACCAACGGCATCGCCGCCTGCGAAAAATCTCTTTGCGATCGCTTCATTGATCACAACTCGCTGCTCGCCGTAGTCGTGCGCGTCCAGTGGCCGCCCCGCGCGAAGGGGAATCCCCATGGCCGCAAAATATCCCGGACTGACCACGCGCGTTTCCGCAACCGGGCGCGCTCCGTTTGCTGGAAGCGGCTGCCCATCGATTACAAATCTCGACGCGGAATGCATGATTGATCCGAGTGGCATCACGGTAATGCCGCCGACCGCTTTCACTTCTGGCAATGCCTGGATCTTTTGCGTTAGCGTTTCGAACTGCGCTGACTGCTTTCTGCTTAACTCCCGCTGCTGCTCGGTCGTCAATTTTATTAGTTCAGCGATGGGCAATTGCGGCTGATCCACTTCCATCGCGAGAATGTGATCCGGCTGAAAACCTGGGCTGACTTCCATCAAGTGGTGGAAGCTGCGAATCAGCAGGCCCGCGCCGACCAAAGGAATCAGCGCCAAGGCAATCTCCGACACCACAAGAAGGCTGCGGATTTTCTGGCCGCCCGCCGCGCCTGCTGTTCTTGTTCCTTCCTTCAGGACTGCATGTAAATCCTGCTTCAGGCTTTGCACCGCTGGAATCAAGCCGCAAACGATTCCCGCGAGCAAACTCACGGCAAGCGTAAAGCCCAGCACCCATCCGTTCAATCCTGTCTCATTCGCGCCGGCGAGATCCGATGGCAGGAATCCGCCTAACAGCCGGAATCCGGCGCCTGCTAGAAAAACTCCCAGGGTGCCGCCGAGAAACGAAAGCACGATGCTCTCCGTCAGCAATTGCCTCAGCAATCTCGACTGGCTCGCTCCCAGCGCGATGCGCAGCGCTATTTCCTTCTGGCGCGAGGCATTCCTGGCCAGCAGCAGGTTCACAATGTTGGCGCACGCGACAAGCAGCACCAGCCCGACGGCCCCCAGCAAAACCAGCAAAGCCACTCGCATTTTCACCGCGGAAGGATCTGCCATCGGTGTGACCAGCACGCCCCAATTCTTGTGCGTGTCCGGAAACGCTTGCTCTTCCTGATGGTTCAAAGTTACCAATTCCGCCTGCGCTTGCCCGAGGGTGACACCCGGTTTCAGCCTCCCAATAATATTGAACTCGTGGTGCAGGTGGCTGGTCAGGTCGTCGCCGAATTGCCCGATTGGCATCCAAATGTCAGTTGTGGGCGCAATGCGGAAGCTCGCGGGGAGTACACCGATCAGTGTGTATCCTTGTCCATCCAGCATGACCGTTTTGCCGATGACACTGCGATCCGTTCCAAACCGGCTCTGCCAAAGTCTGTGACTTGCCAGAACGACCGGCGCCTCGCCGGGCTTGTCTTCCGCTGGAGTAAATGTCCGCCCTGCAATTGGCTGGATCCCCAGCATTGGAAATAATCCAGATGCCGCATATCTCACTTCCAGCCGCTGTGGTTCACCTTCGCCGGTCAAATTAACGCCATCCGGCAAGTCGACAAACGCGGCCATGTCAGAAAAGCTATGTGCTTCTTTTCGAAAGTCCTGAAAATCGCCCGGTGAATTTGGAACTTGCGCAAATTGAGGAAGGTAGGTATTCCAGATTTGAACGAGGGTGGCGGGATCGCGATAGGGAAGCGGGCGAAGCAGGACGCTTTCCACCACGCTGAAAATCGCGGTGTTCGCGCCGATTCCTAACCCAAACGTTAGTACCGCGACGGCTGTGAATCCGGGACTCTTCCGCAGTGCTCGAAACGCATACCACAAATCTTGCCAAACAGCTTCCATCGGAATCTATGCTCGCTTCCTCGTTAGACGCCCACACTACAGCAGCGTTTCACCATTCACGCCAACGGGCTTTTAGGGATTTTATGCATCTCCATGCATGCAGGATGCCCAGCTTCCATCAGGCTATACTGCAGCGCGCGTTGACTTGCTTTCCCACGCACCCTAAGATGAGCGCCAAGGCTGGTCCCGCCCTATGATAGGCCAAACTCTCGGCCACTACCGCATTCTAGAAAAAGTCGCCGCCGGTGGGATGGGAGTCGTCTACCGCGCTCATGATGACCAACTTGAGCGGGATGTGGCGCTTAAGGTCCTTCCTTCAGGCACCCTTAGCGATAACCCTTCTCGAAGGCTATTCCGCAAAGAGGCGCTGGCCCTCGCAAAATTAAGCCACCCCAATATTGAAACGATATACGAGTTCGATACACAAGATGGTATCGACTTTCTCGTGATGGAATATGTTCCGGGGAACACGCTTGCGGATCGCCTTGGCAGTGGCGCCCTCCCGGAGAAGGAAGTGGTTGCTCTGGGGATGCAGATTGTAGCCGCACTGGAACAAGCGCACGAGCGCGGTATTGTTCATCGAGATTTGAAACCCCGCAATATCGCCATAACGGCGAAAGGGCAAGCTAAGGTACTGGACTTTGGTCTGGCGAAGCTTCTGCCCAAGGTGAACGAACTGACCGCCGCCGATACCTTGACGGATACGCAAGCTGGCGCCGGCACACTACCCTATATGCCGCCGGAACAACTTCAGGGCGAATCTGTGGACGCCCGCGCGGATATTTACACGATTGGGGCTGTGCTCTACGAAATGGCCACTGACCGTCGCGCCTTTCCAGAAGAGCTGCCGTCGCGGGTGATCGATGCCATTCTTCACCATCCGCCGGTTGCGCCGCGAGCTCTCAACCCCCGTATTTCGCCTGAACTGGAACGCATCATTCTCAAGTGTCTCGACAAAGATCCAGGACGGCGGTTTCAATCGGCCAAAGAGCTGCTGGTGGATTTGGGACGCTTGGGCACCACCTCAGGTGCATCCGCAGACACTGCTCCCATTCTCCCTGCACCTGACGCTTTGAAGAGAGCCACGCGGCTCGCTGGCTATGCCGTGGCTGGGTTGCTCGCCTTTGCAGTTCTGATGACCGGCCTAAACATCAGCGGCTGGCGCGATCGCCTGCTGGGTCGTCCCCGCCCTGCACTGATAAGATCCCTAGCAGTGCTGCCTCTAGAGAATCGCTCCCATGATCCGGAACAGGACTATTTTGCAGACGGAATGACCGATGAATTGATCACCGAGCTCGCAAAGCTTAACGCCGTCAGGGTCATCTCGCGCACTTCCGTTATGCGATTCAAAAACACGGATAAATCCTTGCCAGAGATTGCCAGGTCATTGAATGTGGACGCTGTCGTAGAGGGTTCGGTCCAGCGCGTAGGCGATCGTGTCAAGATTAACGCCAGGCTCCTTCAGGCACGAACTGATCAAGAGCTATGGGCTCGTAGCTACGAACGCGACCTGAGCGATGTGCTGGGCTTGCAACACGAGGTCGCGGAAGCAATCGCAGGCTCCATCGAAGTGACACTCGCGCCCGCTTCCGGGTCTCGAAAACTTCACTCCGTCGATCCCGAGGCCCACGAAGCCTATTTGAAGGGTTTGTATTACTGGAATAAGCGCACTCCTGAAGGACTCAAGAGAGCGCTTCAATATTTCCAGCAGGCCATTGATAAAGATCCGAATTACGCTCCTGCCTATGCCGGATTATCGTATGCGTATGCTTTTGCACCCGAGTTGGGACTTCCTTCGCAAAATGCGAAGGAGAAGCAGAAGGCTGCTGCGCTCAAGGCCGTTGCATTGGATGACAGCCTTCCCGAAGCCCACACGTCTCTCGCGGCAGCCTTGGAGGACGAATGGAATTGGATCGACGCCGAGTTCCAATACAAGCGGGCTATCGAACTAAATCCGAACTATGCTACGGCCCGCCACTGGCATTCGATCTATCTCTCGACCTTAAGCAGGCATGAAGAGGCTATCGCGGAAGCCAAGCGGGCGCTTGACCTTGACCCGCTTTCCCTGATCATCCAGGCTAATCTGGGCGGGCGCTATCTTCGCGCCGGCCGGTACGCGGAAGCGATTCAGGAATGCCAGAAGGCTCTTGACATGGACTCCAGTTTTGTCATTGCACATGATTGCGTCGGATTCGGCTACTTACAGACTGGCCGCCCACAAGAAGCCATCGCCGAATTTCAGGCTGCGGTTCGGCTTTCGCATGGTGACCCCGAATCGGTTTCCGGCCTCGGCTACGCTTACGCCATCTCAGGAAAGTTGCGTGAAGCGGGGAATGTCGTCAACCAAATGAAGAATCCCGCAAAGGGTGAATATCTTCCCGCTTATTACATCGCTGTCGTGGAAGCAGGATTGGGTCGGAAGGACGAAGCGCTCACCTGGTTGGAGCGCGCTTTTGCGAATCGAAGCGCGGAATTGCCCTTTAGTAATACTGAGCCCATGCTCATAAGTCTTCGATCTGAGCCACGTTTTCGCGCCCTCCAAAACGGCATGCGGCTTACACCGTGAGACCAGAAGGCTAAGACCCCGGCTGTGTGGGTGAATTGAGTTGACTTCGGTTTGGGGGTGGGCTAACTTTCGGGCAGTAACGTTGGGAACCGCTTCTCTTGATTGCGTATCCCGAATTCGAACAGTTCACAACTTTGGGAGGTGTGCATGCCAGCCCGCTCCAAAAGTGCTCAAAAGAAGAAGAAAATAAAACGGTCGGATTACCCTTTGACCGACGACGAGAAGAAGAAGTTCATGGAAACATTCAAGCAGATACATCTCCAGATTAAAGACCTGGAAGATATAGCGTTTAAAGCTTCTTTTCGCCACATTTGAATCTTTCTTTCATTATCTTGCTTTGCGCTATCTTCCATAAATCGTGGCCTCTCATGTAAAGCGATTCCGGCGGGCGGCTTCTGTCGTCGTTTATTGGCAGAATGACCGAATCGTTTTCGAGAACTACTTCACGGGAGACCGGGTTACCGCGAATCCGCAAACGGCCGTCCTCTTGGATTTCTTCCACACTTGGCGCAAGCTCTCGCAATTTCAAGCGAATTTTGGTCATCATGACCGCCGGAGCTTAGCCCTCGCGCTTCGCCAATTGCTTCGACGTCACATGCTCATTCGAGAAGGCTCGGCCGATGCTCGCCATGACACGCGGCTGAGGAAAACGTGGTCATCGTGGCTGCCTGCCGCCGGTATGCTTCAGTTCGGAACTCGAAATACCAGGTACGAATCCAATCTCTCGGCCGCTTGGCGCAGGTTTCAACGACGCGCTAAGGAGGTTCCAGTTCCTTCAGCCGTCAAGCGTTATTCCCGCTCGCCTCATATCTCCCTTCCCGCATACCCAAAAACTGGTGCGCTTCCCGAGATTCTTCTCGCCAGGCGCACTTGGCGGCGTTTCTCAAAGCGTCCTATCCAGTTGCACGATTTGGCCACGCTCCTCGGCTTGTCGTGGGGTGTACAGAAGTGGGTAAACCTACCGGGAATCGGGCGCCTCGTCCTGAAGACATCTCCCTCTGCGGGCTCCCGTCATCCGATAGAGGTCTACGTGCTGGCGGTGAATGTGAAGGGATTGCCGCGTGGACTCTATCACTATGCGTCCGATAGACACTGCCTCGAACTTCTAAAACGCAAAGCCACTCCGCGGGATGTTGTGAGATTTCTTGGAAACCAATGGTGGTACGCTTCCGCCGGGGCACTAATGTTGATGACCGCAGTATTTCCCCGCAACCAGTGGAAATATCGCGATCCCCCTGCTTACCGCACCGTGATGATCGACGCCGGGCACGTGTGCCAAACCTTTTGCCTCGTGGCGACTTGGCTGGGCTTGGCCCCATTCTGCACCATGGCCTTCGATCAGACCCTAGTGGAAAAACATTTGAGGATCGACGGCGTGGAAGAGTCGCTCGTGTACGCCGCCGGTGTTGGGACTCCCCCGTCCGGCGTCGAATGGGCGCCCTGGCCGCGCCCTACGGCTTGGGCAGGAATCACTGGCACCTAACGTAATTGCCGTGGCGCGGATTCGAAAGCGCGAAATTCAAATTCCAGCAAAGCGGGCAAGTGTGCGGCAAAATAGTCCCAGTCATGCCCGCCGGGGTAGAGGTGAAATTCGTGAGGAATATGCCGCGAGGTTAGCAACTTGTCTAGCGCTATCGCCCCCGCATCAAATCCGTAGTCATCCTCCGAGCCGCAATCAAAATAAATTTTTAGTCCAGTAAGATTCGCCGTGCGCGCGATGGTTAGTGGATTGTTTTGTGTCCAGAAGGCGGCATCGAATGGCGAGCCAAACGCGTCTCCCAGCACCCGTAGCTGGCTCATCTGGCGCGCGTTTTGTGCGCTAACGTTCGGCAGCTTTTCGATCAACGCCGCGCTGTGAGCTCCCACAGCTGCAAAAAGCTGCGGATGGCGGAACGCGATGTGCAACGCGCCGTATCCACCCATGGAAATTCCGGCAATTCCACGCGAGCTGCGCCGCGCTTGGGCGCGGTAGCGTTTCTCGACGCTTGGCATAAACTCCTGGAGGAAAAAATCCTCATAGCGTCGTTTGCCGTCCTGAGAGTTGATATAAAAACTCATGCCGGCGGCCGGTGTCACGATCAAAAATTCTCCAAGATGCTTCCGCTCCCACAGATCCTGGACAAGATTCATCCCGCCGGAATGAATGAGGAATTGGTCATTGTCGCCCAAGCCGTGCAGTAAATAGAGAATGGGATAGCGGCGCGTTTTCTCGCTGTCATAACTCGGCGGCAATAGCACGCAGTAGGGAACAGCACGATCGAGAATTTTGCTTGGCAGGGAAACGCATTCAGCCCTTGGATTGGCTCGTGCCGCCGGTGCCAAGAGAATGCAACTCGCAGGGCCGATCAGCAGTGCTGCCAAGCCGGCGCTCCCGATTTTATTCATACCGCAGCGCCTCGACGGGGTTCAGCTTCGCGGCGCGCGAAGCGGGATAGAGAGCGGCGGCAAGACTCACCAGTACCGCAAGCACGATCGCCAATAGCACCAGCCACCACGGCACAGAAAAAACATCCGTTGGGGGCAAACTCTGCCGCTTCAAATACACGTTTATTCCGAAAGTCACGGCTCTGCCTACGAGCCAGCCAAATCCGACGCCAAGAAGGCCGCCAAAGAATCCCATGACGCTGGCTTCGACAAAAAAGAGGTTCTTGACGTCGCGATCCGCAGCGCCCAGCGCTTTCAAAATTCCAATCTCGCGCCGCCGCTCCAGTATTGCCATCACCAGAGTATTGACAATTCCTAGTGTGGCCACCGCGAGCGCTAGACTGCCGAAAATGAGCAGCAATATGTCGAAAATTTTAAAGAATGTTGTCAAACTCTTTGACGCATCCTGCAGAGAAAACGTTCCGAATCCCATGCTCTTGATGGCAGCCTCAATCCCTTGGACCTGTGATGCGCTTTTCGCACGCACCGTCAGGCTTGCGTATACGGGTTTTCCATTCGTCGCTCGAACCGCATCGCGCAGGTCATTCACTTGCGCCGCGCGCAGCGAAGAGGCTACCTCTAGCGGAATCAGCAATCGCCCGCTTCCGAATCCTCCAAAGCCCGACGCCGGTTCCGTTTCGATGATTCCTACGATGTGCAGTTTCTTCTCGCGCGGCACAATCGAGAATCCACCCGTGTCCGCGTCGGCATTGTTGTTCCCTGGCGAGCCGCCGGCTTGCGGCGGCAAGGCCTGCCTTTCCGCGTAGCGTACAACCAGGTCCTTGCCGATCAAGCTAGAGGGCTGCGTTGACAGGTCCTTTGCAAACTCAATCTGCAAAATCGCTTCGTCCGCATTCGGGCCAGAAAAAAAGCCGCCTTGGATCCCGTCGAACGATCCATTTCCTTGCGCCGACGCCGGGATCCCCGCAACGATTGTTGAGTAAGGAGTTCCGTCGTACCGCACTTCGGTTGGAAAGCGGACTTGGGAATAAACCTCTACGACATTCGGCAGACGTTCCAATTCCTTCTTTGCATCCTCATCGAGTAGCCGCGCATTTTTTGCCGGAGAGCTTTCAGCCGGGGGGCGCCGCATCGATTGGACATTTCTTTTCTGTGTCACGATTACCGTGTCGAATAATCCCGAATTCGAAAGCCGCTTCGTTGCCAGTGCCTGCAGCCCGATGCCCAGTGACAGCCATGCCACCAAAGAGGCCACGCCTACCGCTACTCCAAGCGTCGTTAGCGTGCTGCGGAGCACAGCCTCGCGCAGATTGCGTAGCGCCAGCTCGCCGAGGTCCCCCGCCTTCATGATTTCACCCCGTCGGTCAGCAGTTTCCCGTCCGCAAGCGCGGCGATGCGATCCGCAAAGCGCTCTGCCAGCGGCCGTTCGTGTGTCACCATCACGATTGTCATGCCCAGCTTTTGCTGAATTTCTTTCAGCAGCAGCATGATGGATTCTCCCGTCGCGCTGTCCAAATTTCCTGTCGGTTCATCGGCGAACAAAAGTGTTGGCCGGTTCACCAGCGCCCGTGCCAGGGCCGCCCGCTGTTGCTCTCCGCCGGAAAGTTCGCTTGGCCGGTGCGTCAGCCGCTTCTCCAGGTGCACGCGCTCAAGTGCTTCTTGTACCCGCTCACCACGCTCCGCGCGGTCCACCTCCGCCAGCCGAAGCGGCAGCTCCACATTTTCTTCCAGCGTCATGCGTGGCAGCAAATTGAACGACTGAAAGACCATTCCCATCGTGCGGCTTCGATATCGCGCCAGCTCGAGCGAGCTCAACTCCGAGAGGTTTCTGCCGTTTGCAAAAATTGCACCACCCGTTGGGCGGTCCAGTCCGGCCATCAAATTCAGCAGCGTCGATTTTCCCGATCCCGAACTTCCCAGCAGCGCGACGAATTCTCCTGCGCGGATCTGGAGCGTCACATCATCCACGGCTCGAATCACCGCGGATCCCATTTCGTAGTGCCGCGATACCTGCTCCGCGCGCACTGCCATGCCATCGCCAGTCGTTATCATCGTCCCTCGATGTTACTACGCATTCCGCGCCCCTCGAGTTACCGACCGCTTAATGAAGCTGCGCAGATTTGTCTCGCCGCCGAGGCTCCCGGGAAGGCGGAAATATTGGTTGAAATAAAAAGCTTGACGCGAAGAATGCGTCCTGCTAGTTTCCTAGCATAGCTGCTAGAAAAATAGCATATGACACGAAAACCCAAAGCAAACGCCCTTTCTCGACGTGAACGCCAGATTATGGACATTCTCTATAGGCTCGAAAGCGCCTCTGTCGGCCAAGTCCTCGCAGAAATCGCCGGGAAGCCCAACTATTCCACCGTGCGCGCCCAGCTCCGCGTCCTCGAAGAAAAAGGCCACGTCCGCCATGAAGAGCACGGCCTGCGATATGTTTACGCGCCAGCAGTGCCGCGGGATGTGGCCCGCCGCTCCGCCCTTCGCCACCTCGTCAAAACATTTTTCGACGGTTCCACAGAGAAAGTCGTGGCAGCGCTTCTCGGCGGTGAGGTCGCCCGGATTTCTCCGGCAGAACTCGATCGCCTCGCCCGCCTCATCTCGAAAGGCCGAAAGGAGAGTTAGCCATCATGATGACGAGCACCTTCGGCAATTATGAACTCGGGCTCTCGTTTTTCTTCGCATGTTGCGCCAAGGCCACCATTCTTCTCGCCTGCGCGTGGCTCAGCGTAATCGCTCTGCGCCGGCGTTCTTCCGCCGCGCAACGTCACTACATCTGGGCCGCCGCCATTCTCGCATCGCTCTCGCTGCCTTTCTTCGCGATGCTGCTTCCCGCGTGGCATTCCGCCACGCTCGGGGGAGCCGCGGCTTTGTGGAGTCCTGCGCACGCGAATTCAGGCAATTCGGCCTCCCACACAATTCCTTCGAGCATCATCTACGTCACAGCCGCCCTTCCACTTTTCAACAAGCTCGCAGGGATCGCGCTTCTGCTATGGGCGTTTGGCTTCTCGTTCATTTTGTTAATGCTTGCAATGGGCCTTGGCCGCCTCGCGTGGGTCTCCGCGCATGTGAAGCCCCTATTCGACGAGGATTGGATTTGCACCGTCTTGCAACTCTCGAAGTTCCACAAGATCGCGCGCCCCGTCCGTCTCTTGATCTGCGAGAGCCCCACCGCGATGCCACTCACCTGGGGAATCTTCCGCCCTGTCATCGTCCTCCCGTCCGGCGCCGCGCAGTGGCCCGAAGACCGCCGCAGCATGGTGCTTTCCCATGAACTCGCCCACATCTCCCGCCATGACTGGTTTCTGCAGATTTGCGCCGAAATTGCTCGCGCCATTTACTGGTTCCATCCGCTGGTCTGGCTGGCTGCCGCACAACTGCGCCAGGAAAGCGAACGCGCCTCAGATGATGCCGTTCTGCGCTCCGGAATCGCGCCTTCCAACTACGCCAGTCAACTACTCGATCTCGCAAGGACACTCGAAAACACCGGTCGCGCCTGGTCCACTGCTCTGGCCATCGCGCGCCCCTCAAATCTTGAAAGGAGATTTGCCGCCATGCTGAATCCGTCCATCAATCGAAGCCGTTTGTCGTTTAGAACTAGCTTGCTTATTCCGTTTTTTGCCTTGTGCCTCTTGTTTCCTCTCGCCGCGCTTCACCTGTCCGCGCAAAATCTTTCGGGAAAAACCTCCGGCATCATCCACGATCCGAGTGGAGCCGGAGTTGCCAATGCAACGATCATCATGACCAGCCAGGAAGCCAAGACCATCGACATGACTACCACCGACCGCGAAGGCAATTTCGTCTTTAAACCGTTGCCCGCTGGAAATTATGAGTTGCAGGTCTTGAAGCGAGGCTTCGAAGCATTTCGCGAACCGCAGGTCTCGCTCGAAGCCGGCCGCGACTTTTCGGTAGCGCGAGTCCTGCAAGTGGGAGCGATTACCGAGCATGTGACGGTTGTACCCGAAAACGCCGCAAAATCCGTTCCGGCCGAGACGACTTCGGGCAAGCCATCCCGCGTCAGCGTCGGCGGCACTGTCCAGGCCGCCAAAATCATTACGAAAGTCCCGCCTGTCTACCCGGATTCCGCCAAGTCGGCTGGTATCAGTGGCACGGTCGTTCTTCATGCTGTGATCGGTATGGACGGCAAGCCGCTTTCTCTGCGCGTCAAGAACAGTCAGATCGATCCCGATCTCGCGCGCTCCGCCGTCGAAGCGGTGAGCCAGTGGCGCTATACTCCCACGCTCCTTAATGGAGAACCCATCGAAGTTGACACCGTTATCATGGTGAATTACACGTTGGCCCCGTAGGCTGATACCACCGTGCTCGCTAGCTCGTAATTTTGCAGGGCCCAGGACACTTCGCCAGCGCGCGTGTCCTGGGTCCGTCGTTATTCTGCCGCCACGCCCTATCTCGCGCCGCGTTGACGCTTCCATGCGCCGATGTTACGCTCGCGCCGAAGTATTCAATCACGCATGCGCGCCGTCGACCTCATCCGAAAAAAACGCGATTCCGGCGAACACTCCCGCGAGGAGATCGACTTCCTGATTTCGGGCTACACGCGCGGCGATATTCCCGACTACCAGATGGCCGCTTGGCTCATGGCCACGTGGATTCGCGGACTCAATCGCGCCGAGACCGCCGCGCTTACCGAAGCCATGCTTTATTCCGGCGAAGTCGTCAATCTCGATCGCATCGCCGGGAAAAAAATCGATAAGCATTCCACCGGCGGCGTTGGGGATAAGACTTCTCTCATCCTCGCGCCGATTGTTGCCGCGGGCGGCCTCACCGTCCCGATGATCAGCGGCCGCGGCCTTGGGCACACTGGAGGCACGCTCGATAAACTCGAATCCATCCCCGGCTTCAACGTTAATCTCACGCTTGAAGAATTCATTCGCGTTCTGCGCGAATGCGGCATGGGCCTCATCGGGCAAACCGCGGAAATCGCTCCTGCCGACAAAAAAATCTACGCCCTCCGCGATGCTACCTCCACGGTAGAAAATATCGGTCTCATCTGCGCTTCCATCATGAGCAAGAAGCTTGCGGAAGGCATTGATGCTCTGGTTCTCGACGTCAAAACTGGTTCCGGCGCGTTCATGAAGCGCGAAGAAGATGCCGTCCGCCTCGCCGAACTTATGGCCGAAACCGGGCAGCGAATGGGCAAAAAAGTTGTCGCGCTGATTACCGATATGAACCAGCCTCTTGGCCGCATGGCAGGCCACTCCAACGAAATCGCTGAGTGTATCGACATTCTCCGTGGCGGTGGCCCTGCCGATCTCCGCGAATTGAGCGTCGAACTTTCCGCATGGATGTTTTTTCTTGGTGAACGCACTAAGACTCTCGATGAAGGCCGCCAGCTTGCAGAAAAGATGATCGTCACTGGCCAGGCCAAAGAAAAATTCAAGCAGGGCATTCGCCTCCAGGGCGGCGATGAACGTGTCGTCGACGATCCGCAACTACTCCCGCAAGCCCGTTCTCACGCGGATGTTCCGAGCCCATCCGGGGGCTTTATCGCCGCAACGAATTGCGAGCAACTTGGCACAGCTCTCGCCATGCTCGGCGGCGGCCGCGAAAAGAAAGAAGACACCATTGATCACGCCGTCGGCCTCGAATTCCACAAACGCATCGGCGACCGCGTAGAAAAAGGCGAAGCTCTCGTAACAATTCATTACAATAACGACACAAAGTTGGCCGAAGCACAAAGCCGCATCGCCAACAGCTATCAAGTCGGCGAAGTTGCGCCTCGCGAAAAGCTGCCGCTCATTCGGCGCATTCTCGGGGCATAAGGTGAGGGACTAAGATCTCGTCGTAACGTGTTCAGAAGAAGTTTGCTAGGCAGAAAGAGGTCCACGCATGGGACGTTTCACCGGGGTGCTCGGCCTGCTGACAATGCTTGGCTTGGCGTATCTTTTTTCGACCGCGCGCAAAGCCATCAAGCTAAAAACTGTGCTCTGGGGCCTCGGTTTGCAGATCGTGCTGGGCGTCTTCGTCTTAAAGGTGCCTGCGGGCCGAATTATTTTTCAAACTCTGGGCAACGGCGCCAAGCACCTCCTGGATTTTTCCTACGTCGGCTCTACCTTTGTGTTCGGTGAACTCGGCAAATCCGATTCCAATCTCGGTCTCATTTTCGCGTTTCAAGTACTTCCGACCATTATTTTCATCGCTGCCTTTTTCGCCGTACTTTACCACATCGGTGTCATGCAGCTCGTGATCCGCGTCGCTGCATGGCTTATGACCAAAATCATGGGCGCCAGTGGCGCCGAGTCTCTCAATGTCGCCGCCAGCATTTTCATGGGCCAGACCGAAGCACCGCTCACGATTCGTCCTTTTCTTGCTCTTCTCACCATGTCCGAACTCATGACCGTCATGACCAGCGGGATGGCCCACATCTCCGGCGGCATGATGGCCGCCTACATCCATATCGGCGGCGCAGACCCGACGAATCTTCTCACCGCCGTTATCATGACCGCGCCCGGCACGCTGCTCGTGGCTAAAATGCTTGTTCCGGAAACCGAGCAGCCGCTCACGGCCGGCCGCGTCGAAATGCCCGCCATGGAAAAAGAACCCAATGTTCTCGGAGCCATCTCACGCGGCACCGTTGATGGCCTCCATCTAGCCCTCAATGTCGGCGCTATGCTCATCGTTTTCCTCGCCCTCCTCGCACTGCTCAACGCGATGATGGGATGGGTGCACATTCACATCAACTGGTTCCCCTACAACTTGCAAGAAGTCCTCGGTTGGATTTTTGCCCCCATCGCCTGGCTCATCGGGATTCCCTGGCACGACGCCACAAGGATCGGCGACCTTCTCGGCCTGCGCATGGTGACCAACGAATTCGTGGCCTTCAGCCAGCTCGGCACAATGAAAGGCGCTCTCGACCCGCGCACCTTTACCATCGCCACGTTCGCGCTCTGCGGCTTCGCCAACCTCAGCTCCATCGGCATCCAGATCGGCGGCATCGGTGCTCTGGCCCCCACGCGCCGCGGGGACCTCGCCCGCCTCGGCGTTCGCGCCATGCTCGCCGGCACGATGGCCAACTTAATGTCCGCCTCCATCGTCGGCATCCTGTCATGATCCTCTCTTCTAGGGGCACGGCACGCCGTGCCCGCTCCTTGAACGCCTGCCGCGGATCCATCCGCTGCCGCAGCAATTCCTTGTTGTGCTTTCTAATTGGTGCCGTGAAGCAATCTCAGGATAAAATCCCAACGACAGCATGAGCCCTCGAAAAAAATCCGTCCCAAAAATAAACTTTGACATCGAATTCGACAACGCCGAATCCGCGTCAAATTTCATTTTTGCTAAAACCGATCTCCGCCCCAAAATCGCGCTGGTCCTGGGCTCCGGCTTGGGCGCTTTCGCCGACGAATTCGATACCCCCACCAAAATCCCTTACGCCGAAATCCCGCACTTCCCCCGATCCACAGCCATAGGCCACGCAGGCCAACTCGTCGTCGGCAAGGTCGGAGATGTCCCCGTAGCCGGAATGCAAGGCCGCGTCCATCTCTACGAAGGCTATTCGGCCAAAGACGTCGCTTTCCCCATCCGCGTCTTCGCGCGCATGGGCATCAAAGCCGTAATCCTCACCAACGCCGCCGGCGGCATCAAGCGCGAATTTGTGCAAGGCCAGCTCGTCGTAATAAAAGACCACATCAACCTTCAGGGCGCGAACCCTCTTACTGGCCCCAACGACGAGCGTTTCGGGCCGCGTTTTCCCGACATGACCGTTGCTTACGACCGCCGGTTTCGTGAAATGACCGTGGGCGAAGGAAACCGCAACCGCATCGGCCTTTACGAAGGCATTTACGCCGCGCTGCCTGGTCCAAGCTACGAGACGCCTGCTGAGATACGATATCTGCGTACCATAGGCGCGGATTTGGTTGGTATGTCCACTGTTCCGGAAGTGATTGCGGCGCGCCACAGCGGCATCCGAGTCCTAGGCATCTCCTGCGTGACGAACGCGGCGGCTGGCATCTTGGATCAGCCGCTCGATCACAAAGAAGTTCTCGAAACGGCGGAACGCGTCAAGGGACAGTTTATCGCGCTGCTAAGAATCATCATTCCCCGGATTGCAGCTGAGATCGACTGATGCGCGAGATTCTCTAGGAGGTTGCACGCGTGACAGAGCATGACGCACTCGTGGAAGCGGCGCAGCAAGCGCGCGAGAACGCGCACGCGCCGTTCTCTAATTTTCGTGTTGGCGCCGCTCTGCACGCCACGTCGGGAAGAACGTTTGGCGGCTGCAACGTGGAAAACGCCACCTATGGTTTGACGGTCTGCGCGGAGCGCGTGGCGATCTTTAAAGCCATGAGCGAAGGCGAGCGCAACTTTGACGCCATCGCCGTCGTCACGGATACGGACACGCTCACGCCGCCCTGCGGCGCGTGCCGCCAGCTGATCTGGGAGTTTTGCGGAGATGTCCCCGTGATTTTGGCAAATTTAAAAGGCAAATCGGAAACAATCCAAATGCGCGATCTCTTTCCGAAGCCGTTTGATTCGTCGAATTTGTAGTCGTGGCAGTAAGGCTGCGCCCTTTGCTCACTTGAGGCTCATGAAAATGTCTTCCGCACGCAACAAACTCTTTCTCTTCTTGCTTTCCATTTTGCTTGGCGTCACGCTTATGCAAGCCCAAAGCTCTGCTAACCAAGTCCCGGCAACCCAGCTTCCGTCAAAACAAGCCGGCGGCTTCGACTTGCTCATTACCAACGCCACCATTGTCACCATGGATCCCGCTCGCCGGATCATCGAAGATGGCATCATCGCCGTTCGTGGGGGCACTATCGCCTTTGTTGGTACGGGAAGTGAACTCCGTACGCAGGGCATGAAAGGTTTCATGGGCAAAGAGACCATCGACGCGAAGGGCGGGCTGGTCCTGCCTGGTTTTATAAATGGGCACACGCATGTGTCTATGACTCTTCTCCGCGGTCTGCACGATGACGTTACGCTAGACGATTGGCTCCGCAAATATATTTTCCCGGCCGAAGCCAAAAATGTGACCGAAGATTTCGTGCGCTGGGGCACACGCCTTGCGGCTGCCGAACAAATTCGCTCCGGTATAACCACCTTCGCGGACATGTATTACTTCGAAGACGCCGTTGCCGAGGAAACCAAAGCCGCTGGAATGCGCGGCGTACTCGGCGAAACGTTCATCGATTTTCCCGCACCTGACAACAAAACCAACGCGGCCATGCTTGAATACACCGAGAAATTTCTGAAGCGTTGGCAGGGCGATCCTTTGATTCACGCCGCGGCCGCTCCGCACTCTATCTACACCTGCTCGCAGAAAACTCTGCAGGAGTCGGCCGCACTAGCCCGCAAGTACCACGCGCCAATTCTCATCCATCTCGCCGAGATGAAAAAAGAATTGGACGACAGTTTGAAGCAGAACGGCCTGACGCCTGTCCAGTATGTCGAAAAGCTTGGCATCCTTGGTCCGGACGTCGTTGCCGCGCACTGTATTTTTGTCGACGATAAAGATCGGAAAATCCTTGCCGATCACCAGGTCGGCTGCGTTCACAACCCTTCGAGCAACATGATGCTCGCGAGTGGCGTAGCTCCTGTGATCGAAGAGCGTGCCGCAGGCATCGCGGTTGGCCTCGGCACCGATGGCCCGGCGGGCAGCAACAACGACCTGGATTTGATGGAAGAGATGGACCTTGCCGCGAAGTTGCAAAAAATCACCAAGATGGACCCGCGAGCCCTCGGTGCAAAATCCGTCGTCGAAATGGCCACCATCGAAGGCGCTAGGGCGCTTCACATGGAAAAAGAAATAGGCTCGCTTGAAGTTGGAAAAAAGGCCGACATTGTGTTGATTTCATTGGACGAGCCCAACGCCGTTCCCATGTATGACATTTATGCGCAGCTCGCTTACGCACTAAAAGGCAGCGACGTCGAGACAGTTGTTATCGGCGGTCGCATCGTCATGCGCAACAAGAAGCTCTTAACACTGAATGAACCTGAAATTCTTGCCAAAGCGCGCGAATACGGAAAGAAAGTGGAAGCGTCTTTGAAGTAACGCGACGATGGAAACCTCCTATAACCAGGTCGCGGGCCAGAGCGTGGAGCGACTCGCTGCTCTGAGCGACGGCATCTTTGGTGTGGCTATGACCTTGCTTCTGCTCGAATTGCACGTGCCCGCGAAGGAAATGATTCACAACGAAGGCGATTTGCGAACTGCGCTTGTCCACCTCGCTCCGCAGCTTCTCGTTTACTTGATGAGCTTTCTGACGCTCGGCATTTTTTGGGTGGGCCAACAGACCCAGCTTAACCACATTGCACATTCCGAGCGCCACCTCACCTGGATTCACCTGGCATTTCTTTTTATCGTCACGATCATGCCCTTTTCCACAAGGCTTTTGATCGAGTTCGTCGATTATCGCACCGCGCTGCTGGCCTATTGGGCCAACATATTCCTTCTGGGTGCCTTGCTGTATCTCAGTTGGGCGCGGGCAACTCGCGCCGGCCTGGTCAAGAGCGATACATCTCCCAAAATTGTGGCTGCGATCCGCCGCCGCATCTGGACGGCTCAATCGTTCTACGCGTTTGGCGCGCTGCTCTGCCTTTTCCATCCATATTGGAGCATTGGCTTCATCGTTCTTATGCAGCTCTATTACGCCACCGCTCCGCGCTACGAGCGCCGCATACGCAGCGAGGATAAGTAGATGGATGGGGCAAACTATTCGGCGTTGCTCGAAACAGCGATCGAGGAAGCCCGGAGGGGGCTCGCCGAGGGCGGAATTCCTATTGGAGCGGCTCTGTTTGATAACACCGGGAAGCTCTTGGGCAGCGGACACAACCGCAGAGTGCAAGACGGCGACCCTTCCGTTCATGGGGAGACCGATGCGTTTCGCAAAGCGGGTCGCTACAAAAGTTATCGCGACAAAATTATGGTCACTACGCTGGCCCCATGTTGGTACTGCAGCGGGCTAATCCGCCAATTCGGAATTGGGACCGTTGTCGTGGGCGAGTCCTTAAATTTTCGCGGCGGCATCGACTGGCTGCAGGAAAACGGAATCAAAGTGATTGATCTCGCGTCTAACGAGTGTGTGCAGATGCTCGCCGAATTCATCGCAGAGAACCCCGCGCTGTGGCACGAAGATATTGGCGAAGAGTGAGCCGTGCTCTCCCAAGGCACGACCTCCGCGCAGCGAAAGAGTGAATTGTCCATGGCCCATATAATCATCAAGAAGAAATGGCTTCTGTTTGCGTCGAGCTGTGTGGCAACTGCGATTATTGCGCTCGCGCTGCGTACGGTAGCCTCGACGTCAGATGAGATTCCAAAGCTCGCTGCGCTTATGGATTGGAAGGCAGGGACTATTGTCGCTGATATTGGCGCGGGAGATGGAAGTTACGCATTCGCTTCCGTGGAACATGTGGGCACAACTGGAAAGGTTTTTGCAACAGAGATTGACGCTGAAAAGCTCAAAGCACTCAGAGCCGAGGTCAAAAAAAGGGGTTTGCAAAACGTTACGGTAGTGGAGAGCGGAGACGCAGAAACGAATTTGCCTGCTGCTTGTTGTGACGCGATTTTTCTGCGGCGCGTCTACCATCATTTGACAAAGCCTGTAGAGTTCGACGCCAGCCTGATTCGCTCGCTGAAACCGGGAGGAATGCTCGCGATTATCGATTTTCCGCCTCATCCCGAATACGGCAAGGTAAAAGGCGTGCCAAAGGATCGCGAAGACCACGGCATCCAGCAGAAAATCCTGATCGATGAACTGACCAAGGCGGGGTTTCAACTCGATAAAATTGTGGAAGATTGGCCAACAATGGATTATTGCGTCGTGTTCATGAAATAGTGATGCGGGCGCGACGTGTGGGAATTGCGTACGCGAAGAACAGGCACGGGTCTAAAGACCCGCCACTACAAAAGAGTCGGCATGCAAGACCTGACCTGCGCGGGAGCCTCTGGAGCTACGCGGATTCGTTGTAGGTGTCGTATTTGACGGCGATGGCGCGGACTTCCTGCAGGGACATGTCGCGGAGTACTTTCCCGTCTTCGAGGATGGTTTCCAAGCGCGTTTGATGCCGAGCCGAGAGGAATGTCTGGATTAGGAGAATCATTCGTCGACTTCGACGGTGGCAAACTCTTTGCCGTTTTGGATTAGGTTGAAGCGGCCGCCTTTGCTGGCTTTCGAGGGATCGGTTTTCGGATTCTTGTAAACGTTATGCCACTTTGCCGCCACGATCGATAGCGGAACATTTTAAAGCAAATTTCAGCGTGTCGCGATTCACCTGCTGGAGCAGCGCGCCGCCCATGCCATAGCTCCAGATATCCTGCGACCATCCTTTACGCGTAAGCTGTCCTGTGATGTTTTGAATAGTGTAGAAATTCACACCGTCGCCTTGAATGAAGCGCACATTGGGAACAGTAGTTTTCCATCCTTTCTTGTTCACTTCGTAACCGAAAACGTCTGCGACGATTTTGAATAGTTCCTCGAGGACAGTTACCGCATCCCCCGAGTCCGGGCGAATGACAAGAGTGCCCTTGCGCTGAAGAATTTTGTCGCGAAGCGCGCCGCCCCAAAGATTGCGCACCGCGTTGTAAATGTCGTACGAATCGCTGACGCAAGCGACCACGCCTTCCGGGCAGTTCTCCAGCATGTTGGCGTAAGCCTGGCCTTCGTTGGCTTCGCCCCATGCGGTGATGGTGGAGTGCTCGGAGGCGGGGATAGCGTAGCCTGCGCAGTTGAGCGGGTCTTTGGCCGCAAGATCTGCCGAATAAAACTGATTTAGAAGTTGGATAGCGGCGAGCGTATCCGTTCCGAAGAAATTGAGTAAATGAGCGGCGCCGCCGATAGCCGCGGATTCTTTCGACGAAACGCCACGAAAGCCGAAGTCGTGCAGCTTGAAGGGAAGCAGTGAAGGATCGCCGGTGCGGACGAGAGCTCTGCCAATCACTTGCTTGATAGCGCGAGAAAGCGTCGCGACCGTGATCGGGTACCAGACTTGCAAAAGAACAGTTTCCGCCCAGTTGGTAAGCCAATAAAATTCGGGATCGGTGTTCTCGATAGTGATCAGCGCATTCAGACTCTTAACGACTGTGCCTTCCTTAACCGCTCGGATGCGCAGCGGAAGGCGCCCACCGTGTTTTGCGTAGAGCGATTTGAACCCATCGTAGTTGAAGGATTTAGGGTGACCGCCAAAATGGGCGTGAGCCACGCGGCGTGCTTCCTCGATATCTTCGAGAGTGAAAACCTGGCCAGCAAAGTTGGATTTCACGATGTACTGAAGCATCGCCAGCATGGTTTCATCGAACATGCCGCCGCGCGATTCAACGTAAGAGTAGATATGTCGCGTATCCGGCGGGTATTGCCACCAGTGGGTGAGCTTGTAGGAATCGGTGTTGAGAATCGGATTCAGTCGCAGCGACTGCATGGCGCTCCTTTGCAGCGAAGAAATAGGATAGCAGAAGCGAGGATTCGAGACCGTTGGCGCGCGCGATGCGGGGAAATGGAATCAATCCGTCAAGGCAGAAGAGTCCGCCACGACGGGAAATGTGGCCGAGATGAATGTTCCCGTGGAATCGGAGCGAATTTCAAGCTCTCCATTGCGTTCGCGCACTCGCTCCTTCATCCCAGCCAAGCCAACACCCACATGCGTTCCATTTTCATGGAAGCTCCGCATCGTCTCAGCTGGCAAGCCAATTCCCTGATCGCGGACTTTAAGCGTTGCCGTTTTGTCATGCACCCTGAGCTGGACTTCCGCCATCGTGCTTTTCGAATGCCGCTGAATATTGGTGAGCGCCTCTTGCAACACACGGAACAACGTAAGCTCAAGATCACGCGGCAACCGTTCTTCACTGTCGGGAAGATCAGAACTGACCTTTACACCGGTCCTGCGCGAAAAACCTTCCAGGTAAGTACGCGCTGCGGCAGTGAATCCAAGTTCGTCGACCAGCGGCGGATGAAGCAGATGCGACATCGAGCGCGTCGAGGCGACCGCCTCTTCCAAAAGCTCCTTGAGGTCCAGCAAATTCTGTCTTTCCGGCGGACGGTTCACAATCGTGTCTGCAATCATCTTGGCCGCCACCAAGGTTTGGCCCAGCCCGTCATGCAAGTCTCGTGCGATTTTCCGCCGCTCCTGATCTTGGGCACTCAACAGCTGCACACTCAGATTTTGCGCATTGCGCTCGGCGAGTTTGCGCTGCGCCAGTTCGCGAGTTAGCCCGCGATAGTGTTCCCAGAGCATATAGAGCGAAAGCAGAAAGGTGACGGCGAATATCGCGACGATCCAAAGGAAGAGTGAGTTCGTCAGCAACAGCCTGCGGTCCAGCAGCCTGGACTCCTCGTTCCGCATGCCCTCCGCAATTGCCGAAGTCTGTCGCGACCAGTTCACCAACTGTGCCGAGTAACCATCCTGCGCTTCGTGGGTGGATTTTCCGGATTCAACCAGTTGCAGCGATTCATCCAGCGTTCGGCAACGGCCATACGCCGCTTTTTCCAGCTTTTCGCCCGCGCTTTCCTGGTCGGCATTGTCTTGCACCAATACTCTTAGCTGGCTGATTTCTCCAAATAATTCCTTGCGCGCTTCTTCGATATCTTGCAGAGATTGTTTATCCGCGGTTTGCAGATAGGTTTGCCGGGCGCGTCCCATGCTGGCAAGGTCGGATTCGATCTCTCCCACCAGAACTTGTACGGCATACGTGTGCCGGACCCATGTTTCGCCGGAATAGATTCGGAACAACGTCCAGACCGAGGCGATGCCGCAAACCATCAGCAGGAAGATTGCTGACGCGAAAATAAGTCGAGGATTAGGTCGCGACGGCAACACTCAGCTCCGATGAAGCAATTCTAATCTTGGAAGCAGGGGCTTATCTTAGCTTATCCGTGCCACTCCGAAAAACGCCGTTATGTTGTCGAAGCATAACTCGCCCCGCAAACTATATCTTTCAGAACCCAGCGGTGCTATACACAAGACGTTCGATTTTTAGGAGGAAACCGCCCGTGAGCATCCGCTCCAATCTGCTTTATATATCGTTTGCAGTTCTGGGAACGGTATTGTGGATGCTATCCTGTGGCGCGAGTTTGCATCCCGATCAACTTACGGTACGTGTGCCGAAAATGTTTTCAGGTAGCATGCACGTCAGCACCTGCGTGGCCGGCGCTCCAGCGGCTGAAGTTACACTGGACGAGCAGGGATTGGGAAAGACCTCGCTTTGCCCCGCAGTGGACCACTCTGTCGAGCTTGAGGTCATCAGAACGGACCGGCACTATAAACTCAATTCTACGGAAGTGCGCATTCTCCGCGCCGGGGATGGCATTTCCACAAGCATCGAAGCCGAACTTCTCCAATAGACAACGCGTTTCGTGAACGAAACTCTATAACTGACCTGGATCTGCGTCTCAAGTTAGTTGCGTGGGCGCGGTTCACCGCAAAGTGCAGGTGCCCGCAGGTTGATTTCTTGCAGGTCAGAGAGTTCGAGCCGCGGACGAGTCAGAGAATGCTGGAATTACAAAGTCAGATAGATGATCTGGACGAAGAGTTCGCCGGTAACGAAACCTTTAACCCAGGTAGCGTCGAGATCAGCGAGGGGTTTGGCAGCGGCGGCTTCCTGCCACGATTTGCCCTCATCCTTTAATTTTTCGACGCGGCCGACGGCGGTGAGGAGCATGTCGCGCGTGCTGGTGAGGTCGGCTTTGTTGCCGAGAGGGCCATGGCCTGGGATGATTTTTGTGTCGTTGTTGGCGATGCCGAGAATTTTATCGGCAGCGGCGATCATGCCTTTAACTTTGCCGCTTGAGCCCGGGTCGACAAAAGGATACGCACGGTTGAAGAACGTGTCGCCCATATGGATGACGTTGGCTTTTTCGAAATGAACATAGATGTCGGAGTCGGTGTGAGCAGGGGCGAGGTACTGGAGGTTGAGGGTCTCCCCGTTGGCTTGCAGCTTGTAGCTAGAGGCAAAAGTCTGTTGAGGCAAAGCGTCGGCCGGTGAAGGTTCGAAGTGAATGCCGAGTATGGGAATGTCTTGCACTTCCGACATGCGTTTTTTGGTGTTTTCGTGGGCGAGAACGGTGGCGCCTGCAGCGTGGAGAGGGGCGTTGTTATCGGTGTGGTCGAAATGCCAGTGAGTGTCGATGACGTACTTCACGGGAACATTGCTAATGCCAACGAGAGTCTCTTTAAGCTTGGGCCATGCTGGGGAAACGAAATTATCGACGACAATCTTACCGTCGGGGCCGGTGAGGACAACGACGTTGCCACCAGGGCCGGAGAGCAGCGTGAGATTGTCCGTGAGCTTCTCGGATTTGATGGGAGTAGCGCCCATTTGCGTCCGAAATGCGGTGGTACGGTCAGCGGGGGGCGCCGTTTGTAGTCCGTGGCCCGCGGCGGCGGCGCGGAGAAGGCTCCCAGGAAAGAGTTGCGCCAGGAACGCGCTGCCCGCGAGCGCAGCGGAACCACGCAACATTTCGCGGCGTGTGGATTGTTTTGTGAAGAGGTCGGAGTTCATGGTCCTGCTCCCTTTCGGCTTTAGGCTAGCTAGCCATCAGAAATTGTCGTTTCGAGAATTGACTTAGAGTAGGGGTTTCGCGGATTGGTTACAACTGTGATTTGATTCTTAGATGGAGGCGAGATGTTCGGAGTGTCGACGATGGCCGCTTTGAAGTCTCATGTAATCACCACCACCTGATTTGCTAGAAATTGTCCCACCCGGACATGCCGCAAGGGAGGATCTTCTCGCCCTCCTTGGAAGTGGCGTTTCACTCGTCGCGGAGGACTTGCATCGGTTCGACGCGGGAAGCGCGCAGGGCAGGGATAAGCGATGCCGCTGCGGCGACGACTAGGACCAGCAGAATGACTCCGGATAAGGTGGGGACGTCGGTAGGCGAGACGCCGTAAAGGAGGCCTGCGAGGACTCGGGACGAGGCGGCGGCGAGGGCGAATCCGGCCACGCAGCCGAGGAGGCACACGACGAGTCCTTGCCAAAGGAACTGTTGGACAATTTGGCCGCGCAACGCACCTAGAGCTAGGCGCAAGCCAACTTCGCGCTGGCGGATGTTGACGGAATAGCTGAGCGTGCCATAGAGACCGATACAAGCAAGAGATAGGGCAGTGGCGGCGAAGAATGAGAGGAGAATCGTGCGCAGGCGATTTTCGGCGAGAGCATCCGAGAAGTGCTGCTCGAGCGCCGCGAAATTGTAGACGGAGCGCTGCGGCTCGAAGTCATGAATTTGCTGGCGGATGGTTTCGGCCATGGTCATCGGGGCGTTATGAGTTCTGACGAGGAAGTAGGTGCCGGGCTCGGCGACGGGCGCGCACCAATAGACGGTTGGAACGGGCGGCTGATCGAGGCCAGCTTCACGAGCGTCGCCAGAGATGCCGACAATTTCAGCCGAGCCCGTATAGCCGAGATTGGAAGCCTCCAGATGATGGCCAATGACCGGGGAACCGCTGAAATAGGCGTTGGCGAAGGACCGATTGACGACAACGGAAGGCGAACCATCCGTTTCGCGGCAGAGTGCGCCCTCCTGCATCGGGATCTTCATAGTGGCGAAATAGCTGGCGGAAACGAGATGGTTGTCGGCGAGAAGTTTCGGTTCGCTTTCAGCGCGCCCTTCGACGAGCTTTAATTCGGTTTGGTATTTGAAGGGAACCCCAGGAGCGCCAACGGATATCGCGGCGGCTTCCACGCCGGGTGTCGAGCGGAGAGCTTCCAGGATTCGGTCGGTTTTCTGGCGCAGTTTCTTTAAGTCCGCAGTTTCACCCCAGCTGACGCTGATTTGAAAGGTAAGAATATGGCTTGAATCGAAGCCTGGGGAAACGCGTCCCAATTCTTGAAAACTTCGGAGAAGCAGACCGGCACCGGAGAGAAGAGTGACGGCGAGTGCGACCTGAATCCCGACGAGCAGCCATTGGAGCGGGTTGCGGCCGGAGACCTGTGTACGGCTTGTTTGGTTGAGAGAGCCGTAGAGATTGCGACGTGTGCCGCGAATGGCGGGGAGCAAGCCACAGAGAAGAGTGACGACGACGGAACAGGCGAGCGAGTAAAGGACGATTCGCGCGTCGAGCCGAATTTCTTCGACGCGCGGCAAGCTCGCGGCCAGGGAGCGGAAGACGCCGGAAGCGGCATTCGCCGCCAGCAAGCCCAGGAGGGCGCCGAGGAGCGCGAGGAGGAAGGTTTCGGTGAGGAGCTGCACGATAAGTGCGCCGCGCGGAGCGCCCATGGAAAAGCGGACGGAAATTTCGTGTTGTCGCTGCGTGGCGCGGGCCAGAAGCAGAGCGACGATGTTTGTGCAAGCGATCAGGAGCAGCAGAGAAACGGAGCCGAACAGCAGCCAGAGAGAGCGGCGGGAGCTCGCAATGGTGGTTTCTTTAAGTTGGTCGATGCCCACCGAGAGTTCCGCATCTGTTTTGGGGAATTGCTGAGCGAGTTGGTCTTGGACGGTGGCAAGGTTGGCGCGAGCTTGGTCGATCGAAATGCCTGGTTTGAGGCGGCCGATCACGTTGTACCACGTGGATTCGCGGCTCTGGGCGTAGGGGGCGTCTATCGGGATGGGAGACCAGAGATCCACATCGCGATCTGGGAAGAGGAAGGAAGCGGGCATGATTCCGACGATGGAGTAGGCGGAATTTCCGACGCGAAGCTTTTTACCGAGCGCGTTGGGATCTGCGGCAAAGCGGCGGCGCCAGAAGCGGTCGCTGATGATAACTGCGTCCGGGCCGCCGGCGCGTCCTTCCTCGAAGGTGAAGTCGCGGCCGAGGGCGGGCGCAACGCCCCAAACTTGAAGGAAGCGCGGAGCGACAAAGGCCTCTGTGAATTCTTCAGGAAGCGCTCCCGATGTTTCTGAAATGTCCTCGGTGTAGTAGCCAGTGAGGGCTTGAAAAGTGGAATTGAGGCGATTCCAGTCCTCGAGGCGGACAGGAGCTACAAAAGGGTTTGGGACCGAAAGTTTCGGGTGGCGCTGCTGGAGGCGCATGAGCTGATCGCTTTTAGGAAAGGGAAGCGGCTTGAGGAGGATGGCGTCAATGGCAGAGAAGACGGCGCTGTTTGCGCCGATGGCGAGAGCCAGCGTGAGAATGACGGTGACAGAGAAGGTGGGCGATTTGCGAATGAAACGGAAAGCGGATTTGAGATTGGCAATGGTGGCGTCGAGAACGCGGATGCGGTAAACGTCGCGGAGCTCTTCCTTGAATTTTTCCTGGCCGCCAAATTCCAGCACAGCGCGACGGCGAGCTTTCTCGGCGGGCATGCCCGCGGCGATATACTCGTCGGTGAGCTCGTCGATGTGGAAGCGAAGTTCGGAATTCATTTGCGCGTCGGAAGCGCGCTTCGGCAGAATGAATTTCCACCAGGACATGGCAACCTCCTATTGCGCGGTCTGCATGATATTGGCCACCGCACTGGCCAACCGATTCCAGTTCGATTCTTCGCTCTCCAGTTGCTTGCGGCCTTTCACGGACAATTTATAGAACTTGGCTTGTCTGCCCTTGTTGGACTCGCCCCATTCAGCTTCAAGCCATCCGCGCTTTTCAAGCCGATGCAGGGCCGGATAGAGCGAGCCTTGTTGGACCTGCAGGACTTCCTTGGAAATTTGCCGGATTCGCAGCGAGATGCCGTAACCGTGCACGGGTCCCAGAGCCACAATTTTTAAGATAAGCATGTCGAGAGTGCCTTGGAGCAAGTCGGATTTCTCAGTGGGCATCACTTCTCCTGAACTCTCAATCAAAGGCTTCAACCAAATACGCATACGCGCCGAATGTCGCGGCGTCGAATGGTTGGAGCTAGTTGGTTCCGCTCTGTTTTGCTTTTGCGTCGCGAATTTGGTGCATGAGAATGTCGCGAACGTAATGCCAGTTAGGAACCAGTGCCAACGCGGCCTGAGCGTTCTGTTCCGCAGCATTTAGATCTGGCACTGTGCGATTCAAGTTGGACCAGGCAAGACTCATGAACAACTCGGGCTCTCCCCATGTGGGCTCCAGCGGGTCGTTCGTTGCGTTTTTGTGTGTCCGGAGTGTTTCCAGCCCTTTCTCATACGCATCCAGCGCTTTCGCCTGGCCGCCTCCGCGCTCCACAGGAATATTCCAATAGATTGGGCCCAGCACCCAAAGGAGACGAGGATTGTCGGGTGCCATTGCCTGTGCATCTTTCAAGGCTTGCCGGGATTTTGCAGTCAGGGCTTGCATTTCCGCGGGGTCTTTTTTGTTGACGGAATAGGCCAGGAGGCCGAAGCACGATCCGAGCGCAATTTTTGCATCCACAAAGCCTGGATCTGCCGAGGCTGACTTCTCGAATTCTTCCGCCGCTTGATCGAGATCCTGCTTCAGCTCTTTTTTGTCGACGTTGTCGTTGAACCCGTTTATCGCTTTGCGCCATAACGCAAAGCCCCGCCAGTAACTCACACGGGACGCCAGTTCCTTGTTCGCTGTGAAAGGCGCTAGCTCCCCGTACAGACGTTGGAGGGCCGATAGGTCGTCTTCGTAGTCTGCTTTTTGAATTTGCTGGACGATAGCAGAGACGGACTCTCGGTCGGTGCTGATTGGGCTCGCGAGAGCCACTGCGGGAGTAATCGCAAGAATGATTGCTGTGATGGAGAGAAACATGCCGGAATTGTTCTTCCTAGACATTCTACATATATATGACGTGGATAGGTAGAATGTCAAGGAGAGAGACAGTGGGAAAAGTATCGGAGGTCTGAGGCGTGCTTGGGTCGAAGAATATCGCCTTCTTACCCGCCCCGTGTGCCAATGTACCGAAGCTGGTTGTCGGCGACCTAAGAATTCCAGGCGACGCGGGAAAGCTGTTGCTTTCGCGATTCCCATTCGGAGCCTGAGAGGATTCGCGGGGCGACGTCTATGAGTCGGGGAATCAGACGGAAGATGGCGGCCGCATTCCACGGGCGGCCGTCGCGTGTGCGGTAGTCGCGGACGTTAAGGGCATCAGCCATGCTCGAGAAAGAGACATCTTGAACGATCAATTCAGCCAGAAACTTGAGAGTTTGCGTTTCAAGCGGGTCGTCTTCGAGATGATGGCAGTCTGCGGCTATGCGCAGGCCAAAAGGTATCTCTTCGGTGCCTGAAACCTCTTCAGGCGGCTCAGGCGCTGAGGAGGTTTCCACTTCGCGCTCCCATTCGAGCGCGACGAGAGTCCAGCCAGCGTCGTGCATTTTCGAGAGGTACATGGACGTAGGCAAAATGGTGACTTTTTCTCGGATACGTTCGTGTTTTTTCATGGGGGCCTCCTCGGCAATGACGAGAGACATTCCTTAGGACTAAACGTGAAAAACAGGGCAATCGAATAACCGATTTAGGGGCCAGTGTAACAAACAGATAAATAAGGCGTTAGTCCGGTGAGAGCTTAGCCGGTGGCAACGCCAACGTTCGCTCATGGGATGAGATTGTCGCGTTGTCGGACAGTTTACCAGTATCATTCATGCGGGATGAAACTTCTTGACCCTATCGGGGGCTAGAAGCGTATCATCTGCCAGTCGTTGAACCCACCACAACGTCCACTCCCAGAACCCGGCCCAGAAAGCTGTGCGGTGCCCCATGGACAACGAGGCGCGCCGATTGCAAGATCGTTCACCGGTGCACGTTGCCGTAGATTTGTCTGGTTTGGATGTTCACACCGTGGCTCAGCAGGGTGTCACGGAAAACGTGAGTGCGCGCGGCGCTCGAGTCGTGACCAGCAAGCCGTGGAATCCCAACGATCATGTGACGGTTAGATCGCTTTTAGGCAATCTTAGGTCAAGAGCCCGTGTCGTTTATTGTCAACCGCTGGGGAAAGATTCGTTTGCGATTGGCTTGGAGCTGTTCGTGAGCGTCGGCGAGTGGACTACGCCAGAAGCCGCGCACCGGAGTATGGCTTCGCGCACGGAGTGGCCGGTCACTTAACCAGTGACCATTGCAAACACCCAGTACAGGCCGTCAATCTCGGGATTCGGACTCAGTTCCCGGTTTTTGGCTCATGCCATTGCTCGCTTTGCAGCGTCAGGCCTGACTCAGATTAAATCAGCGACGGGCTACTGCGTCGCAAACGCGGCGTCATCCGGCCCACCAGCGCCCCCCGGCAGGACAAGCTGGTTGCATGCGGCACGAAAGGAATCGTACCAAGTGCGCGTAAAGCTGCCGAGTAGCTCTTCCACGGTGCGCCCGCCAATATTGATCCCGGAGTGAATCACTTCCCCCCAGGTGTGAATCCGTGTGCCCTCTTCCTGAGCTTCAAATGTAACCCACTGCGCCATGGCCACGCCTATAGCGTGGTCGATCCAGCCCACTTTCTTTCCTGGTACGCATGTGGTAATTACGTGGTCAACGACGGCGTTCACGGGTCGAAGAAGTTCAATCTGGAGTCGGCTGCCGGGCTCCCAGGGGTTGCCGTCGCGCCAGCGCAGTTCGCCGTAAACATTGGCGAAGGTGTTCCAGCGATGAGTATCGGAAAAAACGAGCCAGGCGAGCGCGGGGCTGGCCTTGGTGGTAACGGAGTATTCAAATCTAGACATAGCTTGTTCCTTACTTCCCCTTACTAGGTTTTTGTTTCGGGCCGGGCCAACCGCAGGGGCGGCGGCGAAGGTTATTTATACGTTGTTTCTTTAACGCTGTCAAGGATATAATCTGATTCACACAGGGCGAGGAGGATTGGTGCATGCCGAGGAAAGCCGATAAGCATCTGGAAGGGCGAATCGTGGATGCTGCCTACCAGTTATGGAGCAAAGGTGGCGAACACGCCGTAACGATGCGGGCCGTGGCGCTGGCAGCAAAGACCACGACGCCTACGCTCTATGAGAGGTTCCAGGACAAGCACGACCTGATCGTCTTCATGCGCGTTCGGGCAAGAGAGCGGATGTTCGCGGCGCTCCAACCTGCGAAGTCTTCGGTAGAGGTGTGCCGGCTTGGGCTTGATTTCGCGATTGCCAACGCAAATGAATATTTGCTTCTGACCTCCGACTGGGCAGAACGCTTTGCGCGTAGGGAACGGCTGCCGTCGTACGAGTACGTGCAGGAGAGGCTGGCGGGAGATCTCGGCGGGATTCCTACAGACCATGCGAGACTTGCGCTCGCACTGGTCGCGACGGTGCATGGTACTGCAATTTTGCTTTTGGGAGAAAGAGTGGACACTGCAATCGAGAAGGAGTTCAAGAACGCGTGTCTGGACGCGTGTGAAGTGCTCATCGAATGCGGGGCCAAAAGAGTTGGCGGGGGCGCGAAGGGTTAAGGTGAGTCGGTTGTGTCATTTTCCCGAAATGCCTTGAGGTTTAGTGGACGATCTGGCTGGGCAGGGAGGGGCAAGCCCCTCCCCTACCGCGGACTCACTGCGAGACAGTGGCGCTGGCGCGGCGTTTTGCTCTGACGAGGATGTCGACGGAGTCAGGACGGCCGTTCCAAATATCGAGGCGGATGCGGCCATCGGGAAGTTGCGTGATGATGGCGGGGATAGCGCTAGTCGTAAGATACCAACCCGCGGGCAGGACCACGGCGTTGCGTGGCCTGCCTAAACTACGGTCGAATACCAATTCGTCTCCATCAAGCTTATAACTTGCCTGAGCTGTGTATGTTTCGGAGATGCGCAGGCGGATGGACTGTCCCTTTTTCACTGGGGGAAACGGGATAAGGACAACTTGCGTTGTGGGAGTGACCGGATCTCCGGCATCAATTTTTGCCGCGATGACCTCAGCGCCAGTCATCATTTTCGTGGTGAGCTTTTCGCCTGTATCCAGAATGTATGCAGAAGGACCAGAAACGGTGCTGCCCTCGCGGACGACATTCAGATATTTGTCCGCGCCTTCGTGGGATTCGGTGTAGTCGTGGTAGAGGCTGAAAGCGTGCGTTTCGGGCTGCTGTAGAAAATAAACGATGTCGCGGTCCTGGTGAGCGCGCTCGGAGAGTCGCGCCCGCTCAGATTCCCCCTCGAATGGCGATTCCCAACTGCGCGCTTGTGTGGCAGCGTGCGGCCCGGCGGCGGCTCCAGTTTGCGCGCCGAGTTTGGCGCGCAGAATGAGTGGCGCTTCGCCGGAGCCGGCGTTCAGGAAGCTGATGGCGATGCGGCCGTCAGGCTCCGGCAAAACTTGCGACGGCACATTGCAGCCCACTAATTCGTATCCCGCCGGCAAGATGACTTTGTTTCGCTTGATGCTGAGCGGCCGGCTGAACAGGATGGCGTCGCCTTCGCGGGAGTAGCTTTTCGCGTCCTTATATGTTTTCAGGATGAGGACTCGGCCTTGGCCATCCTGCGGTACGGGCCGCGCTAGCGAGATCTTGATGAAGTTTGTGTCGGCGTCCGCGTCGGACATGAGCGGGTCTTTGCGCGCCTCCGCGCCGCTGACCACTTCGAACGGAAGCGGCGCGCCGGTCATGGAATCGAAGACGGCTTCGTCGCTTGCTGCGCTGCCCTTGCGGATTGGATTGTAGAATAACTTTGCGCCGGGCGTAGTGGCGGTGACTTCGTAATAGATTTTGAAACTCGCGCTTTCCGGCGAAAGAAGTTCGTAGCGGGTGTATTCATCCGTTTCGGTTTGCTTTACCGCGTCCGGAGTAGCTCCGGATGGCCCGGACGTTTGTTGCGCGCGGAGCGAGGCGCAACCAAAGAGTGTGAAGACTGCGGCTGCGGTTGCGATGGTAATTTTTCTGCTCATTGAGTGTCTCTCCGATTGGACCATGGCGCGATTTTCGCGCCTGCATCATCCCCGACCCGGCTGCCTGAGTAAACAGCGAGAATTTTGCCCAATCGGTGGGAGAGGAGCGTCCGCGGGCAATTTCCTGGACGGCCCGTGATTTTACACTGCCGACAATCATTAAAAAACCGGGAACAAGAGAGCGGACCCAGAAGGTAGAATCATCCACCGGAAGTATTCTGGAGGAAATGGATGGCGAAGAAACCGACCGTAGAGGAAGCGCGCTTGATTTTGGAACTGTACAACTTGAGGCGCGAACCGGAAATGCGGAAAGCGCGGCAATGGTGGGTGGCGCAGTTTTGGCCAAAGGACGCCGACGATTACGTGAAGATCGGAATGACCATGGGCACAGACGAGAACAACTGGATGAGACAAGTTCTCAGCTATTGGGGCATTGCACTGTCGTTTGTGGCCAACGGAGTCTTGAGCGAGAAGCTGTTCTTTGAACCGGCGTTTTGCGGTGAGTTGTATTTCATCTTCGCAAAGGTGCGACCTCTTCTGAAGGATCTGAGAGAAAAGACGAAGAATCCTGAGTTTCTGCTCGCTTTTGAAAAAGCGATTCAGGGATCGAAACTGGCGCGGACGTATTTCGCAAGGATGGAGCCGCGCGTTCAAGCGCTGCGGCCGAAATGATGAGATTTGCCGAAGCCACATTGCCACAGCTTTCCTACGGGCTTTGCGCAGCGGTCGTCTTGGGTGGGGCGCTATTACTAAGCGCCGCTGCTCGGGCCGAGGATTGCGGCAGTGGTGTGGAGCTAAGGCTGAGCGCGCCAGATACAGCTCAAGGCACGCTGCTTATTGCAGAGATACGCAGTTTGAAACCGTTAAATGAAGTCAGCGGCAAATGGAACGAGCGGGATGTTCCTTTCTGGCAGGCGGAGAGGAAAGAGCAGGGAGCCTCTAGCGCGGATATCCGGAAGGCGCTGCTTGGAGTGGATCTGGAAAAGCCAGCAGGGAAGTACGAGTTCGCCGTCACGGGCCAGTTGCAAGGTGGCGAACGCTTGAGCTGCCGTGCGACAGTCGAAGTGAAAGAAGGACACTTCGCAACGGAAAACCTGACGGTGAAAAAGCAGTTTGTCGAACCCAACCCCGAGCAAGAGGCGCGTGCGGAGGCGGAAACGAAACGGCTACGTGAAATTTATGACCGCGTGACGCCAGACCGTTTGTGGGATGGACCATTTCGTTTGCCGCTGAATGGCGAGTTTAAGGGCAGCAACTTTGGGAAGCGGCGCGTTCTGAATGGCCACGCCGGTTCGCCGCACAGCGGCGTGGACTTTCCAGCGCCAACAGGGACGCCGGTACACGCGGCACAAAAAGGACATGTCGTCCTGGCGGAAGAATTGTATTTTTCGGGTAACACCGTCATCGTCGATCACGGATTGGGGATTTACACGTTCTATTGTCACTTCTCCGAGATTGACGCAAAAGTCGGCGATGAAGTGGTGGCTGGAACACTCTTGGGAAAGGTTGGCGCAACAGGTCGTGTCACAGGTCCTCATCTTCATTGGGGCCTGCAGGTGGAGCACACCCGAGTAAACGCGCTCGAAATTCTGAAGGTGCAGTGAAAATACTCGGAGGCCGTCGGGCATTCATGGGATAGCAGTGGATGGGCGGGTTGGCATCTTTTCTTGGTGGCGTCCGACCAGCCATCGTATTCAACCGGCCTTCTAGATACCCATTCGGTGGCCCGCCGTGTTCAACCAGTTGGTTGAGTCCGCGGTCCCGGTATCCGTTCCCTGCGAAATAACTTAGCTAGAGAGGAAACTCTTGGCTGAACGGGTGAAAATCCTCGGGTTGATATCGGATACTCATGGATTGCTGCGCCAGGAAGCCGTGCGCGCGCTGCAAGGCTCGGATCTCATCCTTCACGCCGGGGATGTGGGCGTTCCCGAAATCCTCGAAACCTTAAGGAGCATCGCTCCGGTGATCGCCGTTCGGGGAAATGTGGATTCAGGGAAGTGGGCGCAGGAGCTGCCTTTGACAGAGGCTATCACGGCGGGCCCCGCAATGATCTATATGCTGCACATTCTGCAAGACTTAGACATCAATCCGGTCGTCGCTGGAGTTCAAATTGTGGTAAGTGGACATTCGCATAAACCGGGGCAGACCGAGAAAGACGGCGTTCTTTACATAAACCCAGGAAGCGCTGGTCCGAGACGTTTTTACCTACCGGTTACTGTGGCGCGGCTGAATTTGGAGGTCCGGCCGTGGAAAGTCGAATTCATCGATCTCGAAGTTCCAAGATCGGACGAGAGTCTCTGATTTCAGGTAAGTTACAGAAAGGAAGTAAGTTAAGTTATCCACGGGAGCTATGCTGATGCCGCGTTCCGAGCGTCAATTACCTCAAGTTGACCACTTGGGTTCATTATGGGGTGAGACGAAACATTCGGACACTTGCGTGCACTACTTCACGTCGATGTTTTCCCAAAATGGTGTTGAACTCTGCTAGGTAAAGTACTAGAGTACCGGAGCAAATAGGGTCAATTTGGTACCGTCCTGCTATTGCCGGGATGCGTGCCAATGCCCAGAATACGAACAATGTGGACGACGTTCGTGCTTGTTTCCTCGCTCGTGTCGACCGTTCACTTCAGCATTATGTACACGAAAGTGATAATGCTGAAGCCAGTCCTGTATGGGCAGGCTTAGGTCCCCGAGTCTCTTAAGATCAATCGAGAGGTAAGTGTCTCTCATGGCCATACTTCATTTTCGCTGTAAAGAACGGCGCCGAACATTGCGGGTGAGCATAACGGTGCCGATCACTGTGCATGGGCAGGACGAGAACGGCGACAAGTTCCGTGTGAAGGCGAAGTCGCAATCGGTGAATCGCCACGGGGCGCTGCTGCAGATTGATCAAACGGTCGTTGTGGGACAAATGCTGATTCTCGTGAATGAGAACAGCGACCGGACGGTGGAATCCAGGGTTGTTTCCGTCAGGCGCGACCGCGAAAGCAAGACATTCGTAGGAGTGGAGTTTATTTCGGCGGATTCGAATTTTTGGCACATGAGTTTCCCGCTGCCTGGAGCGAGACCGCTGCGCCGCACCGCGGATTCCAAGGCCACGGCTTAGGACGGGTGGACCGGCGAGTTTTCACAAAAATTCAAGATTAAGGGAAATCGAAGCCCCTCTTAGCGAGAGGGCTTTTTATTTTTGTAGCGCGGCTTTGCCGTGCGTTTTGTTGAGGATTTTCGTCGCACGGTAGCCTTGTTGCTTGCGAGGGTCTCGCGAGTTTTCCTTGGCAGCTTGGCAACCACCATGTCGTAGGACTCGCGCAGCAGCTGCGCGAGCTCATCTGGCGGCAAAGCGTCCTTGGTTTCCAGTGCGATCCACTTTGCGCGAGCCAGATAAGGCGCGGGGATAATTCCTGGACGCTCGGTCAACTCTACAAACTTTTCCGGGGAAACTTTAAAGCAGACCCATATTTTGGCGGGGTGCAGGACCGTGATGGCGTGAATCTTGCCTGCCACTTTGAATATGAGGTCGTCGCCCCATTGAATCTGCTCTGTCGTTTGAGGAAAGGAAAGGCAGAGATTGCGGATCCAATCGACGTCCATCAGTGATTCCTGTCCAAAGCTTCCCAAAACTATGGAATTGCTGGCGCCCAGGCAAGGCCATCCACGCCTGGAGTGAGCTTGATCGGTGGCAGCAGCTTATGTCCCGGCACGTCCAGAACTTCAATTGTTCCAGCTTGTGGGCAGCTTACGAACGCAAACTTATCGCCGGGCGCGAGCAGCAGTTCGCCTGAAGCGGCCGGGATGTTGAAGGATTCTTCAAGTTTTGCACTGGCCAGATCGATGACGAAGATTTGCCCAGCGGGAGAAGCGGCCAGCAATTTGCGCCCATCCGCGGTCGGTGAAGAGGAATAAACAGTGGAGGGAACGGAAATCCAACTGGCGACTTTGTTTGTCGCTGTGTCGATGACGGCGATGCGCGGTGTATCTTGATCGTGCGTGAAGACGCGCTTGCCGTCGGCGGAAATCGAAATGCGTTGGACGATTTTCGCGACAGGGATGACGGTGACGAGCGCGCGTTGCTTGAGGTCCAGAACGCTCACGCTGCCTGCGGCCACGTTAGCGGTATAGGCGCGGCTGCCGTCGGGGGATATCACGACCATGTGCGACTCGATCGCCCCGGTGGGGATTTCCGCGATGACTTTGCGCGTAGCGGGATCGATGACGCTGACTGCTTTGTCCAGCTCCGCGGTGACGTACAGCAGTCCATCTGGCCCGAATTCGGCGCGATGAGGACGAAGCGGTTTGCCCAAGTCGATCGTGGCGGCGAGTTTGTGCTCACGTAAATCTACGATGTCGATTGTGGTGCCATCCGTGCCAGGCTTCCCAACGCCGGAATTGCCGTAAATGGGAACGTAAGCAAATCGCGAATCGGGCGAGACGGCGACTTCGTGGCCGTTGACTCCGACGACGACCTTCGCAAGCTCCTGGCGTGTTTCCGGATCAATGAGCAAAGCCGTGTGCTCATGCTGGTTGGCCACGACCAGCATTCCATGGGCTGTAGGTGCGGAGACGCGGCTCCCACCAGCCGCCAAAGCCAGGAACATCAGAGAAGCGATCAGCCAAGAAAAGGTTGCGGACATTGTTTGCCTCGTTTGGGTATTTTGACCGAGGAATTGGAACAAATCCCGGCGGATTATACCAGTGCTATCCGGTATAGATCAGGGTTGTTTGACGTTGGGATAATGGAATCACTGGATGGGCTACGTTGCTCGTCCCTCCTAAGCTGCGTGTGGGAAGACCCGGCTTGGGATGAGTGAGGAGAGCATGCTTCTGGAGACGACAGCCGCCAAGGTTTCTTATGTCGCGGGATTGACACTTTTTCTGACTTCTCTCGGGTGCTGGGTGGTGTTGGGCCACCAGGAAAACTCGCCCGTGTCCTCGACGACCGAGGCTGTGATGAAAGACGAAGCGTTTGTGAGGGTAGCTGCCCGTGGAGGCTTGGCGGAGACCAAATTGGGCAAACTCGCAATGGATCAGGGATCAAACGAAGCGGTGAAAGCCTTCGGAACGCGGATGGTGGCTGAGCATACCAAAGCCGCCAACGAATTGAAGGACGCGGCGAAAGAAGAGCGTATCGCGCTGCCCACGGATCTTTCTTCTAAGGACGAAGCCACTTACGATAGGCTTTCGAAACTAAGCGGCGCTGATTTTGATCAGGCTTACGCGCAAGATATGGTGAAAGATCACCAGCAGGATTTGCGAGACTTTCGGCGAGAAGCAAACCACGGCAATAACGATGTGATTAGAGGCTTTGCGTCGGAAACCGTTCCGATGATTCAGCAGCACCTGGATCAAGCGAAAGAAACGCTGAAGGCCGTTTCGCCTGCAAGCACCCGACGGACGACTGGAAATCCCAGCCGACAGGCTCGCGGACATTAGAAGCCGCGATGTAGGCTTGATTTTTCTCCCCCCGAGCAAACTGACCGGCGTCCCGGATTGTTGGGACGCCGGTTTTTTATCATGGATTAAAATATCTGCAGATAGGCGAGATTTCTCGAACATATTGTGTCGCAGCGATTGCGTGATACGCTGACGCGCATCGCGGAGTCATGGCATGAGACTATTCAACAGAAAGTTGACCGTAGTCTGTGGCGCATTTGTGATTTCCATTCTGACTTTTTTGGCGCCGTTTTTCGTCCGCGTCACTGCTTCACAAGATTCCTCTACTTCTGGTGGCGAAAGACGAGATTGGCCTGCGTATGGTGGCGCGCCCGAGAACACGCATTATTCCGACCTTGCGCAAATTAATCGGACGAATGTGAGAGAGCTACGAGTCGCGTGGAGCTTCGACACAGGCGAACAGGGCGTGTTGCAAACGAGTCCCATCATTGTTGATGGCGTGATGTACGGGATCACGCCGACGCAGAAGGTTTTCGCATTGGACGCCGCGAGCGGCAAACTCTTGTGGAAATTTGATTCCGGGATTAAAGGCACGCAACCCGATCGTGGGCTCGCTTATTGGTCGAGCGAAAAGGACAAGCGCATCCTCGTTGGCGTGATGAACTTTCTGTACGCGCTTGATGCGGTGACAGGCAAGCCGATCGAGTCCTTTGGCAAGGATGGTCGGATTGATCTTCGCGGCGATCTCGGACGCACGGCCGAGAGGCAATCGGTGGCGTTAACGAGTCCGGGGGTTGTTTATAAGGACGTGATTATTGTCGGCGGGCGAAATCCGGAAACTTTGCCAGCCGCTCCCGGAGACGTTCGCGCGTACGGCGTTCGAACGGGGAAGTTGCGCTGGTCGTTTCACACCATTCCGCACCCCGGCGAATTTGGTTACGAAACCTGGCCCAAAGACGCGTGGAAGTACAGCGGCGCGGCGAATAACTGGGCGGGAATGGCTGTGGATGCCAAGCGGGGAATTGTTTATGTGCCTACGGGATCGGCGGCGTTCGATTTTTACGGCGCGAACCGCTGGGGCGACGATCTGTTTGCCAACTGCCTAATCGCGTTGAACGCGGAGACCGGCGAGAGAATCTGGCATTTTCAGGGAGTGCGACACGATCTTTGGGACCGCGATTTTCCCTCGCCACCTACGCTTGTGACAGTGAAACGCGACGGTAAAGACATCGATGCCGTAGCGCAAACGACGAAGCAGGGATTTGTCTATTTGTTCGACCGCGTCAGCGGGAAGCCGCTTTTTCCGATTGTATATAGGAAATATCCGCCAAGCACCGTGCCGGGCGAGGTTGCGGCTTCCGAACAGCCCCTGCCGACAAAGCCCGCGCCGTTCGCACGGCAAATTCTTGGCGAGGACATGCTGACAAATCGCACGCCCGAAGCGCACGCGTGGGCGCTGGAGAAATTTCGAGCGTTGCGCAGCGAAGGGCAGTTCATTCCGTTCAGCGTAGGAAAAGACACGGTGATCTTTCCTGGATTTGATGGTGGAGCGGAGTGGGGCGGCTCCGCCGTCGATACGCAAACGGCGATTCTCTATGTGAATGCGAACGAAATGGTCTGGACGGGGGCGCTGGCACCGGAGACAGGCGAGAACAGCCCGAAGGCGCTGTACATGAGCCAGTGCAGCGTTTGCCACGGCGAGAAGATGACTGGATCGCCGCCTGCCATGCCTTCGCTCGTCGGTGTGGGAGACCGATTATCGTCGCCGCAGATCGCCACGACTATCAAGAATGGCAAAGGCAGAATGCCGGCCTTCGCCAATTTTGATGACGGTCAGCTTTACGCGCTGATTGATTTTCTTGTGAGTGGAAAGTCCAAAGAGTTGCCGAGTTCAGAGCCTCCGCCGCCAGATATGAAGTACAGGTTTACCGGCTACCACAAATTTCTAGATCCGGAGGGCTATCCTGCTTTCGCGCCGCCTTGGGGCACACTCAACGCTATCAATCTAAATACCGGCGAATACGTTTGGAAAATAAATCTGGGCGAGTATCCGGAGCTTGCCGCGAAGGGTCTGAAGAACACTGGCACGGAGAATTATGGCGGCCCTGTCGTGACGGCAGGAGGGCTGGTATTCATCGGCGCCAGCGATTTCGACAAGAAATTCCATGCGTACGATAAAGCTACCGGCGAACTCTTATGGGAAGCAACCCTGCCTTTTTCAGGTAATGCCACGCCGGCAACTTACGCGGTGAATGGCCGTCAGTACTTGGTGATCGCTGCGGGTGGAGGCAAGGATCCCAAATCACCCTCCGGCGGCGTCTACGTGGCGTTCGCGCTTCCGAACTGAAATTAAGACGCGCCGCGTTGATGCGGCGTGGCCGCGCCGATGCCTTTAGCGCATCGCAGACAACCCAACACTCTCAGCGCAACGAAGCCGTGACCGAATAGATCGGCGGCAAATGTCCCGAGAGAACGTGCCACGAATCGCCCGCATCCCGCGAGTGAAACAGGGTTCCACCCGTGGTGCCGAAGTAGACGCCAGCAGGATCGCGGTCGTCGGAGGACATCGCTTCGCGAAGGATGAGGTCGTAAGCATCGGACTGAGGCAAGCCTTTGCTCAGAAACTTCCACGTCTTGCCACCATTGCGGCTGCGTGCCACGCTGAGTTTTCCTTTGGGGACATACCGTTCCTCGGCTGAAACGATGGGAATCGTGAAGAGCGTATCTTTTTCGGCTGCCGGGACGGCCAAACCAAATCCGAATCGCGAAGGTAGACCTTTCGAAATATCGGCCCATTTTTCGTCGCCAAAACCAGCGCGGTAAACGCCGCAATGGTTTTGCTGATAAAGCGCCTCCGGCTTGCGGGGATGCGCTTTCAGTTTGTGGACGCACTGCCCGACTTCGGGAAATTTCTCAGGCCCAAATTCGACAAGAACATTTCCATTGAACGGTGTCCAGGTTTTTCCACTATCGTTCGAGCGAAACGAGCCAGCCGCGGAAATTCCTACGATCAAGCGGCCTTTGCCCAGGCATTGAATCGAGTGCACCATCATGCCTCCGGCTCCAGGATTCCACTTCTCGCGCGTCGGGTGGTTGCACAAGCCGTGAACCATCTCCCAATTCGCGCCATTGTCCCCGCTACGGAAGAGCACGCCCGGATCGGCGCCAAGGTAAACGACACCAGGTTCGTCGGCTGCGCCAGGTGCAACGTGCCAGATACGCTTGAGAGTGGCATCCGGAGTCGCTTTTAGCTCCATTCCTTTTTCCGTGACTTGCCACGATTTGCCTGTAATGCCTTTGACTTCGAGACCCTTTTCGGAGATCTGCCACGTTTTGCCGTTGTCCGTGCTGGCGTGAAGATGCGGGCCGAACCACGCGTTTCCTACCGCAGCGTAGTGGCGCTTGGGATCCCGGGAATCTTGTGCGACATGATGCACCTCCTGCCCAGCGAAAAATGGGCCATCACAATCCCACTTCTTGCGATCCTTGGAGGTGAATGAAAACGCACCTTTGCGAGTGCCGACCCAGATTCGTATCGAAGCTTGACGCGCCATGGATTTCCTCCGGCAAGGGGAGTCGTGGACCAGTGCTACGGTAATATGCATTTTATCGCACAAGAGTAAGTAATTGAAGGAGCCCGGTCGATTTTCCTGGGACGAACTGTTTTTAATCTCCGGGAACGGAATCGGCGTTGTTGCCAAATGGCAAAATATGAGGAGAAAAAAAAGTTCTGTCCTCGATGGTTGTTTCTGCTTAGCGATGACTAGAAGCCATCTCATAAATGCCTCAGGAGGATAACGGCACAAGCGAGTTGGATCATGGCGAGGAAATTTTCCGCGTGATATTCCCAGCGCACCACGAGGCGGCGAAAATTATGCAGCCAGGCGAACAGGCGTTCGATTTTCCAGCGGCGTCGGTAGCGGCGCAAGGCACGGCCGTCTTGGGTGGCTGGCTTACTGCGGTTCCATCGATGCGGAGAGATCAGATGCACGCCCAAGGTGTCACGCAGGCGCTGATCCAGTGGATCGCTGTCATAAGCTTTGTCGCCGATCAATCGCGCGGGAGCTTCTCGGAGGAATCGTTGCTGGAGGGTGGCTTCGACGAGGATCGCTTCATTTGGTCGAGCGCTGGCCACGTGCACGGCGATAGGAAGACCATGGCGGTCTGCGATTGCCATGATTTTGCTGCCTTTACCGCGTTTTGTAGGGCCGACACCAGAGCCCCTTTTTTCGCGCCGCTGAAGCTGGCGTCGATGAACGCTTCGCTCAGATCGAGCTTGCCGCGGTCCCGTAAGTCCTCGGCTAGTTTCTGCAGCAAGCGCGTGAGCAGCCCGGAGCGCTGCCACTGTTGAAAGCGTCGATGACAGGTTTGGTAGGGCGGATAGCGATCGGGCAAATCGTGCCAGGGAGCGCCGGTGCGCAGAATCCACAAAACGCCGTTGAGCACCGCGCGCGTGTCCTGCCACGGCCGCCCCTTGCCGTCGGCCCGTCGCTGGGGACGAAAAAACGGATCGAGCTTCGCCCATTGGGCGTCGGTGAGGTCCATACTCTCGATTTACGCTAGTTTGCATAACTCTCAAGCTCGCAATAGCTTGAATGTGTTTATGAGATAACTTCTAGTCAGCAGACTAGTCAGGAAACTAGCCGCCCGTCGTCAACTCTCAGCAGTGCTCGATGACTTTTGATCATTTCGACACACCAAAATCCTGTTACTCAATTGAACCAATGAGGCCTCAAACTCGTATAACAGCTCAGAAGCTCTAGTTGTGGCGAATTAGGAGCGACAAGAGAGTGGAAACCGTAGGTACCACGAGAGATTGACCATCGCCATCGGGGGAAGTAGGATTCCCGCGACCGACGCCTCGTTCGGTGGATGGCACGAAAAGGAGACCTAGTGTACTGCTCGAAGTGTGGAAGCGAGATTTCTGCGACGACGGCATTTTGCTCCACATGCGGCCAGGCCATCTCGGGCGTAGCGCCCGCCCTTCCTTCCCTATCCCCCGTTGACCCAAATCAGTACGCACCCATAGTTCCTCCCAGCTACAGCGGCGTCCAGTATTCTGGCGTGGCGTATGCAGGTTTCTGGCTGAGGTTCGTTGCTTTCCTCATTGATGGAGCCATTTCTGGCTTCTTGTTTTTGATCCTTCTGATCCCTCTCTTCATATTGACGGGTGCAGGGAGCGCTCTCAACCGAATCGGTCAAGGCGAGGATATTAGTGAAGACGTGGCTACGCTCGTGGGAATCGGTTTCGCCCTGGGATTTCTTGTGATGACCGTTGGGGTAGGCTGGCTGTACCACGCGCTCTCGGAGAGCTCGTCCTGGCAGGGCACGCTGGGAAAAAAGATGCTCAATCTAACGGTTACTGACTTGGACGGGCAGCCGATTTCGTTTGGCCGCGCGTCCGGACGTTACTTCGCCAAATTCATCAATATCCTTATTCCTTTTGCGATCGGCTATATTCTCGCGGGCTTTACAGAGAAAAAACAGGCCATTCACGACATGATCGCGAGCTGTCTCGTACTTCGCTCGTAAAGTTTAGAGCCATTTTATGGATGGCGTACCCGAGCCCGGCTTGAGGGAATCGCATCCGCTCAGGCGTGACGGACGGACTCCATCGGATCCGCGCGAAGCCACGGCCGCGCGGCGGAATACGCGGTAACCACGGTCATCGCTCCCATGGTGAGTGCGACGCCAAAAAACACACTCCATTCCACAGGGTGAATTCCATACAGCTGCGAACGGACCAAGTGCGCTGACGACGATTCCAGCAAAGAATTCCCAAACAGATTCCGCCGGCAGTCACCATACTCGTCTGCAGCAAAATCATCCTCCACAGATCGCGCGGGGCGGCGCCCAGCGCCACGCGAATACCAAGTTCCTTCTTTCGCTCGCTGACGGAATAGAACACAGCGCCATAGAGTCCCGCGGCGGCCAGGACGAACGCGAGCCCACCGAATACGCTGATGCAAACCAGCGTGATTCGCGGGACGTACAGCGAGAAGTCGATCCAATCGTCCATCGTCAAAGAAGTCTGGAAGAGAAGTTGCGAGTCTGCTTTCTGAAGGGCTTCGGATAGGGGTGCCAACCATTGGTGCGGATCGCCATGCGCTCGCGCCATAAGATAGACGACTGGGAGGTATCGCTGGTCTAGATTGAAGTACATGAACGGGCGCGCGGGTTCATCGATATCGATGTATTTTCCGTCGCTCACCACGCCCACAACCGTGACCGTTTGATTGCCGTTTTCGATGCGCACCGTTTTTCCGATGGGATTCTGGCCCGGCCAATATTTATCCGCCATCAAGTGGTTGATGACAATCACGGCGGGAGCTTTTGCCGTGTCGCTTGACGTGAAGACCCGGCCAGCCAGGACTGGAATTCCCAAGGTCGAAAAATAGTATTGATCAACGGCCACGGAAGAAATGCTAGCGGCCTGCTTGCCCTGCTCCGTCGAACCCTCCACGCGAACCTGTTCGTCGTGACCGCCGTTTCCGCTCAGGGGAAGGTCACCGGAAAGCGCAATCGACTCCAGGCCGTAAACGCCGCGGGCTGCGTCTCGCATTCTCGCGTACATGCTTCGGCCCTGCTCTTCGGAGTAGCCATTGGCCTGCAAGTCCAGTGTCAAGATCGCGAGGTTGTGTGCTGAAAACCCCAGGTTGACGTGCTGCAGGTTGCTCAAACTGCGAAAGCATAAACCCACGCCGATAAGGACCACTGTGCAGACCGCCACCTGGATGACCACCAGAGTATTTCGAATTCTCCCTTTGCGTGTTCCGCCCACCGATATTTCTCCGCTTAGGGCTCCCGCCAGGTTCGGCGAAGAGGAGTGGAGCCCCGGCACCAAGCCGGTTGCCAGGCCGGCCAAAAAGACGAGCGCCACCGTCGCCGCAACGACTCGAACATCCGGATGAAAATCAATCGTCAAAGGAATGACACCGATGCCTGGGAAATACGGTTTGAATTGCATGAGCTGGCGAAGTCCCAGCGATGCGAGCAAGAAGCCCAATATGCCGCCGCCGGCCGCGAGAAGCGTACTGTCGACTAACAGATCGCCGAGCAGCCGGGCGCGGGTCGCTCCCATCGCCGCACGAACCAGGATTTCGTGCCGGCGCGCGCTCGCCAAGGCAAGTAGAAGATTGGCGACGTTGGAGCATGCGGCAAACAAGACCAGCCCTACGATCGCCAGAATAATTCCCGAGATGATTTTCGCCGAGGAGACGGAGTCCACAGGCAGCATGCTTGTGCCCGTTAAATCGGCAACACGATCTTTGTCGTCGGCAGGATAGGCCGAAGCCAGTTGCTTGGACAACGTTTGGACATCTGCTAGCGCTTGCCGACGCGTCACACCTGGCTTCAACCTCCCAATTAGACCCAGAAAATGTACGCTGCGATCCGTACGCCAGTCTTGCGCCTGGTGATTGAGAGTGGCGTCAATCGATAGCGGATACCAGATATCCGGCAGGGCGCTGAAAATGGTTCCAGCGAAACTCTTCGGCGCCACGCCTACGATTGTCAGCTGGACGCGGTCGATATTTACAGTTTTTCCCAATACGTTCGGATCGGCCCCGAGCCATTTCCAGTAGGAATAACTCAAGACCGCCAAGGCGGATGGCTTGTCGTCCTCTCCTCGGGTAAACAGCCTCCCCAGGATCGGTTGAACGCCCAGAACAGAAAAATAGTTGTCGGACACACCATTCATAAGCCCCGATTTGAGGCGGCCGTTGAACACGATGGGTCGCACTTGGACCGAATACGGGAAGGCGAGGACATCCGAGAAGACGTGATTGTTGTCGCGATAAAATTTGTAATCGTCGTAGTTGGAGCCGCCGAACTCTTCCGTTGGCGTGGATGCGTAAACCGAGAGCAACTGCTCTGGCGATGGGACGGCGGGCGGGCGCAGCAACAGCGCGTTGAAGACACTGAATCCTACCGCTCCGGCCGCCATTGCTATGGCCAAGGAGAAAACGGCGATGGAAGTGAGCTTCCAGTGCTTCCTTAGAATGCGCAGCGAAAACCGGATGCTGGACCAGAACGCCATGGTGCCCTCCGTCATAAGGCTCGCAAAAGGTGCAGCCGTTCTTTTGCCAGATGCAGCGCAGAGACTTGGAGTTGCCGCAGCCGTCTTTGAGCTAATCAGCCGATCCGAGGCCTTTTTCCATGGGATAGCCTTTTTCGACCCAATCCGCCGCAAAGCTTGTCGGAAGTTCAAGCACGCGCACGTGGCTGAATCCCATTTCATGTAGAGCCGTGTAGGCGGGCCGGATGTTCGGGCAGCGATTGAAAGGGCAGCAACCGCAATAGATGACTAGACTCGTTGAGCGGGGCAGAGTAGCAAGCCACTTTTTCAATTCCGAGAGGCCATCTTCCTTGGAAGCCGTGCCGTGAAACGATGCCTGCGGAATGTGGCCACCCTCGAAGAGCGTGCGGAAGCCTACATACACGATGGTTGGTGCGCTTCCGCCCTTGGCACTCGCTATTTCGCGAGCGAGGTCAGCGGCTTGGAGCACTTGCGCGTCGGCCCAGGGCTCCGCCGCCTTCGCTTGATTGTCCGCGGCGTTCTGGTTCGATCGGAGAACAGGCGCAAGAGGCATCACCGCGAAAATGCCCATTACCAATAACCCTGCTGCTCCGCGAGCTTTGGATTGCAATCGCATGCCCGTAAGCCTCCGCGCAAGATTGTAGAGCAAATCGCAACGGCGGCGATGCATTTCCATCGGGACCGCGGCGGCCAAAACCATTGTGGCCTGCCAAAAATTATTTCTTGAGTTCCGCGCGGGTCTTTTGCAGCTTCGTGGCGGTTGTGCGCAGCGTCTCGGGAACGTTCTTGTTGCTGGTCAGTTTTTTGAGGTCCATGACATTACACATCGGGAGCATATGCAGAGAGACGTCCAGCGGGGTCTTCGGATTGTTCAGAAGATTGCGCACCACCGCGTAGTTCTTTCGGAATTTTCGGTTGCTGGCGATCAGACGAAGGATTTCGTCCGTGAGGCTGGTCATGGTGGCAAAAGCTTCCACTTCTTGATCCGTGAGTCGTGGCGATTGCAGCACAGCGCGCTGGACGACTTTGTTCGAATCGCGAATCAGCGTGCGCCGGGCTTCGGATCCGCCTTTGATTGCAAACTGCACGCGCTCGGAGACGCTCATCTTCGCGAGACGCATAAGAAGCGTTTGACGTTTGGCCACGTCGGGTTCGGCTTCGGCGGCCGCTTCCGCAAGAGCCGCTTCGTCCATCGCGGAACCAAGCAGTTCGTGGAGCAGATGCTTCTGGTCGGCTGTAATGAAGGAAGAATGTTCGAGCGCGGCTGCCAGCGTGGGGGATTCGCTGACACGCTCTAAGTCTTCCATGAGCGCCGTGATGCCGAGCGCAGAGAGATGACGCGCGATCGGAACCAAATATTCCGCCGAACAATTTTTGTTCTGTACCATCGCGTCGCAGACGCCGGGCTTGTCCGCAAGATGCTTTCCGGCATACGCAAAAAGCGCGGGGATAGCCTTTTCGCGCTTCAGGGCTTCCACAAAGGTTTCAGTTGGCTGCGAAAGAATGGCTTGCTGCGCGCGTTCAGAGACCATCTCATCCGCATCGCCGGCGAGCACGGCGAGAATTTCCGCGCGATCCGCGGGCGAGAGATGTGCTCCGCCAGCGCAAACCGCTATTTTCCGCTCGCGGGCAGCGCGGCCCGCGCGAAGATCATCGATCACTTCAGGGCTGAGGGGTTCCACCGGATGCCTGCCTCAAATCTTTCTGGGACAAGAGTATTGTACCGGAGGCTCCCGGAGTTCCAACGGGTGGCATGGCGCGCCCGTTCAATTCCAGCAACACTGCGGAAGAGTCGGCGACGGTCACTTCAAATTGTTGGGTGGCCGAAAAATGATGCGTTTCTCCAGCGGGCATCTCGGCGTCGAGCAGAACTGTACCGTCGGCAAGAATGCGCACACGCGTGGCTGCGGAAGTGGAAACGGCGAGATCCAAGGGAACATTGGTTGCTGCAATCGTGGAGTCAGAAGATGAAGCACCAGTCGCGGACGGCGTCGCACTCGCCGTTCCGGTCGGCGTTGGCGCAGCCAAAAGCGCAGAGGAGGAAGATTGTTTCGCGGCGCGCCGTGCGGAATACCATCGCCAGCCATAAATTCCGCCTGCAACGAGCCCGCCGAGTACGGCGAGCAATGCCAGCACAGCTAGTATTGGAAGCCAGACGGGAGGTCGGGGGAGCTTGTTCTCGTAAGGCTGCGGGGCTGGCATGCTTTGATCGCCGCGCGCCAGATCGTATTCTGCAAGCAGATTTTCTTCGTCGAGACCCAAAAAACGCGCGATGGAGCGCACAAATCCGCGGTTGAAAATGCCGCCGGGGAGTTTGTCCCACTCTTCGTTTTCGAGAGCTTCAAGGAAACGCGGACCGATGCGCGTGGCCGAAGTTACTTCCTTCAGCGAAACTTCGCGCATCTCGCGTTCACGCTTCAGGCGTTCGCCAAACGTTCCCGTGGCCATGAATCGAAACCTGTCCTTGCCGATACACGCGAAGCAGCGGAGCGATCAAGCTCCTTGGCAATCGCCAACTAACCGGCCGTCGGGGCCGCCCTTTTCTCTGCCCTTTTCTTTGGGGGAACGCTACTCAGGCAGCTCAGGTGTGACCGAACGACAGTTCACCTACTCGCGAGACCAATCTCGTCCGCGCAAGGCGCAAAAATCCCTCGTCGAAACTATAGGCGGTGTCGCGCAGCAGTGTCAAACAACGGGACGGATCGGCAGTTTCGTCAGTCGCCCCATCGATTAGAAAATGATGTATACATTCACGGCGCGAAACAGTACGGCTGTCGGACCGTAGCCACAGTAAGAAAACGGACTCAAGGACAACAAATGGAAATCCCGCGTGACAACCCTTCCCTAGCCACTCCGTTGCCTCACGCAGGCTTCTGGATTCGTTTGATCGCCGCAATCATCGATCTGATTCTTCTCGTGGTCCCGTTCGCGGTTTTCGTTTCTTTTTTCGCTGCCACAACAGGAATCTCAAATCCCTTCTTCAATCATCGCGCGGGAACGCCTCTCAATGAGACGCTCACTCAGTCCGGACCAACTTTTCTTTTCGTCTGCCTCTGTTTCTTCGCAGTCGAGAGCTGGCTCTACTATGCTCTCTCCGAGAGTTCCCACTGGCACGCCACTCTAGGAAAGCGCTTCTTAGGGATCTATGTAGCCGACGCCGCAGGCAAACCGATCGATTTCTGGCGCGCCAGCCTGCGTTTCTGCGGCGGACGCCTCCTGGCGCTGGTGCCAGTTGTAGGCGGCTACTATTTCGTGATCGATTGCCTCTGCGTCGGCCTTTCGCCCAGCAAACGTGCCATCCACGACAGGCTTTCCGCATGCCTGGTCTTGCGCGAAGGCCCGCACAGTTCCTTCGTTCGCTGAATTGTCGACGATAAATACGCTCGCCGGTACGCCCCGTACCTGCCGATGGCAAGATGGCCACGCCTGTACCACGAGATTCTTGCACCCCTTTTTGCGAGGCGCCTATACTGGCAAAGATTCGGGGTCCAGCGCCGAATCGCGCTCGTGGTGTTGTCTGCCGCGGCGGCAACGGGCTGGTCTGTAAAATTTTTAGCGCGGGGACTAACCGAGCGTGGACGAAGTAAAGCAGTTTCCGGCCGTGGAACGCCGCCGCAATCCCGCGGTGTCCGCCGAACAACGCGAAGCCGGCGAAGTCGCCATCTTCCAGGAGTTGGGGAAGGCGCTGACCTCTTCGCTGCAGCTCGACCAGGTTCTCCGCACCATCATGGAGAAAATCGACGAGTTTCTGCGCCCGGACAACTGGTCGTTACTCCTGCTGGATGAATCCAAACAAGAACTCTACTTCGAACTGGCGGTTGGCAAGGCTTCCCAAGCCCTGAAAGACGTACGCATCAAGATCGGGCAGGGAATCGCCGGCTGGGTGGCGCAACACGGAGAAACCGTGGTCGTCCCGGACACTTCCAAGGACACGCGCTTTTTCGGCAAGGTGGACGAAAAGACGAAAACCGAGACGCAATCGATCGTCGCCGTCCCCGTAAAATTCCGCGACACCTGCCTGGGCGTCATCGAGTTGATCAATTGCTTCGGCCCCGAAGGATTTGACGATCGCGATCTCAAGTTGCTCGAAGCTCTCTCCGACTTTGCCGCCATCGCGCTCGAAAATGCCCGGCACGTAAAAAGAATTCACGAACTGACCATCACCGACGATTGCACCAGTCTCTACAACGCCCGGCACATGGGCTTCATCCTCGAAACGGAAATCTACCGTTCGCAACGCTACAACTACCAATTTTCGCTGGTGTTCATCGACCTGGATCATTTCAAGCAGGTCAACGACACGCACGGCCATCTCGTCGGTTCGCGCTTGCTCGCGGAAATTGGCAACGCCCTCAAAGCTCATTGTCGGTTAATTGACTTCGCGTTCCGCTACGGCGGTGACGAGTTTGTGATTTTGCTGCCGCAGACTTCCAAGGACAATGCGCTCAATGTGGCTCGCCGGCTGCATAGACTCATCCGCGAAACCCGCTGGCTCGATCCCGAGGGATTGAGTATTCGTTTAACCCCTAGCTTAGGCGTGGCTTCCTATCCAACGGATTCGCGCACCAAAGAAGGTCTCCTCCACCTCGCCGATGAAGCCATGTACCTGGTGAAAAATACCAACCGGGACAGCGTGGCTGCCGCCAACATCGGAATTTTGCCGGACACCACGACAGCCGCTGCCGAAACAGCCGGGTAATCTTTCCGACGCTCCTCCGCTCTCCGCTCCACCTTCTATACAGCTTCTGAGAATTTTGCTTAACTGAACCTATGCGAAGAAGCGAAGCGGCGCGGTATGCGCGCTGGTCCGCGGCCGTGGCGCTGCTGCTGGCCTGTCTGACGGCTGGCGTGTACCTGAAGCGCGGCTGGCAAAGAATCAGCGAACGAAAGAAGGCGCCCCCGTCAGCACCAACTAACGTTGAAAAGCAATCCAGCGGATTGACGTTCTCGAAAATGGACGGGCCACGCAAGATTTTCACGGTCGAAGCTTCGAACTCCACGGATTTCAAGGGCCAGGACGCCAGCTTGCTCGAAAACGTGCGAGTCACGATTTTTGGAAAATACGGCGAGCGCCACGACACGATTCACACCCAAAGTTGCCAGTACCGCAAGGGCAGCGGCGGTGTAACCTGCGACGGAGATGTTCAGATCGATTTACAGAGCGAGGCGGACGCGCAACGTAGCGTAAAAGATCGTGCCATCCAGCCGCAAATCGTGCACATCGAGACGCGCGGCGTGAATTTCGATCAGGGCAGCGGCGCCGCGAAGACAGATCAACCCGTGACGTTCACTTTTCCGAGTGGTAACGGCGATGCCGTGGGAGCGGAATACAACTCGCAGGAAGGCACTCTGCGCCTTCTGCAAAATGTCCGGATGAAACTCAGACCATCTCCGAAAAAAGACACCGGTAAAAAAGCCATCGAGAAAAAGCCCGCGAAATCGGAAGAAGCCGAGGAAGTTCTGGTCACGGGTTCCAGTCTGGATTTCGGCCGCGATGCAAAATTGCTACACGTCCTGGGCCCGGCCGAAGCCGTATCGAGCAGCGCTCGATTGACCGCCGGAGAGTTCACTCTTGAATTTGACACCGAATTTCGCGCCCGACGGCTGGTGGCAATCGCCGGCTCAAACGGTAAGCCGCCAAAACTTACCTCTCAGCGCGGCGGAGAAACGATGCTCGTTGACGCCGATAAGATGACCGCGCTCATGGCCCCGGAAGGCTGGGTCACTCGAGTGGATGGCGCAGGAAGCGTCCATGGCGTGCGTCGCGGCAAGGAAGAAGAGGACGACGTTCACGCGGACGCCGGCTCGCTGGATTTCTGGCCTCGAGTGAATCGCGCCAAGGAAATGAATCTCAACGGCGGAGTTTTTCTTAAGACGCGCATGGCCAAGAGCGGCGATGCGCGTGTCCTGCAGACGGGCGCGTTTCGCATGGAGTTCACCGAAGGAAAAGAAGGCCTGCGCGGCCAGCCCACCAGTGCGGAGACGCTCACCGCGGGAAGCATGGAATGGACCGACGCCCCTGCGCAAGCCGACGCCGCCCCTACGCGCACGAAGCTGCAGGCGGACAAACTGCAGTTGGCATTTGGAGAAGAAGGCAAGCCCAAGCAGCTCGATGCGACCGGCAATGTCCAATCGGAGCGGTCCCTTGCTGGCCACCAACTCCAAACGGCCACCGCCAAGAGCGGAGTCGCACAGCTCCTCGCCGCGGGAGGCTGGTCACAGATGGATCTGCAAGGCGACGTGAAGTTGAAAGAAGCCGATCGCGCGGCGCAGGCGGATCGCGCCACATTTCTGCACGCTGGGCAGACCGCGACTTTGACCGGGCACGCTGTCGCCCGCGACGCGACCACCGAGACGCATGCTCCGCGCATCTTCTTCACCGGAACAAGCGGTGACATCCGCGCGGAAGGCGGCGTGCGCTCCACGGATTTTTCTCCCAACGGAAACGCCGTGCAACTCGCACAAGTGCCCGCCAATATCGCCTCGGACACTATGCAGGGCAATTCGAAAGCGGGACGCGCCGTCTATACCGGCCACGCGCGTCTCTGGCAGGGCGATTCCGTGCTCGAAGCGGACTCCATCGAACTTCTTCGTGAAGCGAAAGTGTTAAACGCAGTTGGAAAAGTGCGTGCCGTCTTCCCCCAAACACCCGCCCCGGCGCAACCCGGCACGCTTCTATCGGGCACGCAACCGTCACCTGATAAAAAGACCGTTCTCTGGCACGTAAGTTCCGGAACTCTTACCTACAACGATGCCACCAGCCTCGCGCATCTCGAAAAAAATGTAGTCGTTCAGTCCCCCGACCAGAAAATCCGCGCTCCCATCATGGATTTATACTTCACCCGCGGCGCAAACAACTCCACGAAAGGCTCAGCGAGCAGCGCGACCGCAACACCCTCGGCTCCTGGAGCCCAGCAAATCAGCCGCGCCATTGGAACCGGCGGTGTCATCGTTGACCAAGCCGGCCGCCGCGCCACTGCCGAGCGCGGAGAATATACCGCCTCCGACGGAAAATTCGTAATGACCGGCGGCGATCCCACGCTTTATGACAGCACCGAAGGCACCACCAAGGGCCGTCAATTGACCTTCTATTTAGCGGATGATACGATCATCGTCGACTCTGAAAATGGTTCGCGCACGTTGACGAAACACCGAGTCGAGAAATGACGCGGCCGCCAAGCGGTCGTTCGTGACGAGGTATGCTGAAACTCCAGGCCGTTGAGTTGAGCAAGTCGTATCGCGGTCGCAAGGTCGTTGATGACGTTGAGCTGGAGATCGGCCAGGGTGAAGTCGTAGGGCTATTGGGACCCAACGGCGCCGGTAAGACTACTACCTTTTACATTCTAGTAGGCCTTGCCCGGCCAGACTCCGGCCACGTTCTCCTGAACGGCGGCGAAATCACCGACCTACCGATGTATCTCCGGGCCCGCAGTGGCATCAGCTACCTCCCTCAGGAACCCTCGGTTTTTCGCCAGCTGACTAGTGAAGAAAATCTGCTCGCCGTACTTGAGACCCTCCCTCTTACGCCCGAGCAGCAGCGCGACCGGCTCGAACAACTGTTGGCACAAATGGGACTCGAAACCGTACGCACCAGCAAAGCCTACACTCTCTCAGGTGGTGAGCGCCGCCGTCTGGAGATCGCGCGCTCGCTCACTTTGCAACCTTCTTTCATCCTCCTCGACGAACCTTTTTCCGGCATTGACCCTCTAACGGTAAAGGATCTTCAGGAGATCATCCGGGGCCTCAGCCGCTCCGGCATCGGCATCCTGATCACGGACCATAACGTCAGGGAAACACTCAACGTGACGGACCGCGCATACATCGTGAATCATGGCAAAATAATGGCTAAGGGTACTCCGCTGGACCTAAGCAACGATGCGGAAGTGCGCCGCGTTTACCTGGGCGATCATTTCCGCCTGAACTAAAACCCTAAATTGGGGACTTTGAGGGGATAATCGGAACCGATCATGGCCTGGCAGGGACTTAAGCTCAACCTACGAGTGGCGCAGAAGCAGATTCTGACGCCGGGTCTCGTCCAGATGGTGAGCGTCCTCGCCCTGAACCGCCTGGAACTCCGCGAGATGATCAACCAGGAGATGATTGCCAATCCCGTCCTCGAAGAGCTCAGCGAAGAAGCCACCCAGAGCGACAACTACAGCGACGAAACCTTCCTGAAAGCCGAAACCGAGAAACTTCCCGAGAAGCCCGAGGCCAATCCCTTCGACGAGTTCGATGTCGGCAGTTTTTTCAACCAATATCTCGATACCGGCGGCGATGGCGGCCAATCCCAGGAAAGAGAAGTCTCCGAGCGCCCTTCCTTTGAAAAGTTCCTATCCTCTCCTAGCGGCCTCACCGATCATCTTGCCTGGCAATTGAGCATGACCATTTGTTCCGAAGCCGTCACCGAACTGGCCGAAAGCATCATCGGTAACCTGGATGAAAATGGATATCTAACCGCTTCGACGGAAGAACTCGTCCTGAGCGGCAAATTTACTCAGGACGATCTCGACGACGCCCTCGCCGTCGTCCAGGATTTCGACCCCATCGGCGTTGGCGCGCGTGATTTGCGCGAATGCTTGCTACTGCAACTGAAAGCCTTCGATCCGACGAATACGCTGGCCCACCAAATCGTCTCCGAACATTTGAAGCAAGTGCAGTCCAATCAGCTGAAAGAAATTGCCCGCGCGCTCAACCGTCCTCTGGAAGTCGTCAAGCGCTCGCTGGAAGTGATTAAGAAGCTCGATCCCCGGCCCGGCCTGCGCTACAACAAGACCGAACCGCGCCTCGTCGAGCCGGACGTTTATTTCCGCAAGGTCGATGACTCGTGGCAAGTCTTCCTGAACGAAGACGACATGCCGCAATTGCGCCTAAGTCCCACGTACCGCCGTCTCCTCGCTCGCGACGCCGCCGACCGCGACGTTCGCAACTACGTCAAGGAACGCTTCACCGCTGCCATCCAGTTGATGAAAAATATCGAGCAGCGCAAACACACCATTCTGCGCGTCTGCCAATCCATCATCGCGCGCCAGGGCGATTACCTGACTCACGGCCCCGACGCGCTCAAGCCCATGATGATCAAGGAAGTCGCCGAAGAAGTGGGCGTGCACCCTTCCACCGTCAGCCGCGCGGTAGCCAGCAAGTACGCGCACACATCGCAAGGCGTCCTCGAGCTCCGCTCCTTCTTCAGCGAATCCGTGAACGGTCCCGAAGGCAGCGGAATGTCTCTGCTCACCCTCAAGCGTGTCGTCAAAAAAATGATTGAAGAAGAAGACACCACCAAGCCGCTCACCGATGAACAAATCGCCAAGAAGCTCGACGACGGCGGCATTCACGTCACGCGCCGCACCGTCGCCAAATACCGCGAAGACATGCGCATCCCCAGCACTCACCAGCGCCGGGTGAAAAGCTGAGCCCCCGCCTCACGTGAAGCCGTCCAGCAGACACGATTCGCGGCACCTCGTCATTCTCACCGGAGTTTCCGGCTCGGGGAAAAGTACCGTCCTCCGTGCCTTCGAGGACATGGGCTTCTACTGCGTCGATAATCTTCCCGTCGAACTGATCCCCATTTTTGCCGAACTCCACGCCGCTGGCGAAGGCGACTTTGCCCGTGCCGCGCTTCTCGTCGATGCGCGCGAAGGCGTGCAGCTTGAAAAGCTCCCTGCCTTGTTGAAGCATCTCCGCAAGGATCATCCCATCACGCTGGTCTTCATTGACGCTACCGACGACGCGCTCCTCCGCCGCTACAGCGAGACGCGCCGCCCTCATCCGCTGGGCAAAGCCTTGTCCGTTCGCGAAAGCCTCCGCCACGAACGCACTCTCATGGAACCGATCCGCAAACTCGCCGATGTGGTTATCGACTCCACCCAATTCAACGTCCACGAGCTGCGCCACTTTGTCACCGAGCGCTTCAAGAACCCCGACCACCGCCCCATGCTGGTTTCCGTGGTCAGCTTCGGCTACAAGTACGGTGTCCCCACGGATTCCGACCTGGTTTTCGATGTACGTTTTCTGCCCAACCCCCATTTTGTGCCCGGTCTGCGCCGCTTCACCGGCAAAGATCCCAAAGTCCAAAAGTACATTCGCTCTTTCCCCCAAAGCGGAGAATTTCTCCGCCGCATCGAAAGCCTGCTCACCTATCTCATCCCGCACTACATCAGCGAGGGCAAAAGCTATTTGACGATCGCCATCGGCTGCACCGGCGGCAAACACCGCTCCGTCATGCTCGGAGAGCAAGTAAAGAAATCTCTCGCGAAACGTGGTTTTTCTTCCAAAGTAACGCACCGCGACATCGAAAAGTAGTTTGTGATTTCAGCAACGCCACTGAGCTAAGAAGAACGGGCAATCTAAGAAGTAGGAGCTCGCTCCCACGGTTGAGGCGCAGCTTTACTGCGAATCCACTAGGGATGCCCATTCTCCAGCGTCAACAGCGGAGTGCGGAACTCGAAAGCGATTGAATTTGTATCGTCTCTTTGTCATTCCGCGTAACTCATTGCCGCCTCGAACGAATGGGATAAGCCGTGCAGCCCGGCGCGCCAGCCAGGACCGCTGTTCTCGAAACGCGGCCCCGTCCTCGGGCCGAAATTGCGCCCAAGCAATCGATTGAACGAATCCAGCGGGCCCAAATCTATCTGAGCCGAGAACGTCTTCCACAAAGACACGGATCGGTCCAGGAAAGTTATTTAGGGCATCGTGGAACGCCACTACCCCCTCGGGCACCAGGTGCGGCAAGAAGCCGTCCAGATCGCTCTTGGCACCTTCATAGCTGTGATCGCCGTCGATCCATAGGATCCGGATGGGCCGATTCCAAGAGTTTGCTACCTCTTTCGAATACTCCGCGTACGGTTCCACATGTTCGGATACCCCTGCGCCGTGGACGTTGTTCAGAAAATCCTGGTAGGAGGACGCTTCGGGATTGGATTTGTGATCAAAAAGAATGGGCGAATTGTGAGGATCAATCGCAACGACCGGGCCATAGCTGTAATGGGAGGCAACCTTGGCGAGCATGACGGTGGAGCGTCCCTTGAAGCTCCCAATTTCCACGGTCGTACCTTTGGCCGGCACGCACGCGGCAAGCAACCCCAGAAATCGAGCCTCCTTCTCCGAGAGATGACCTGGAACCTTCCGCGTTGCTTCCCACGCGTCGTTCAGAACAGCTTCCAAGTCAGCAGGAATCTTGACAGTAGCCAAAAGTCATCTCCGTGACCTTCAGTATCGCAAACCTTTGTGGCTGGCGCTGCCGCCCAAGTATCCGGAATAGCAGTCTGCGGCACGGCGTTAGAATACCATCCGAAATTCACCGCCGCTGTAATACCAGCCATTGTAAACAGCGCTACACACGGGCGCATTTTCGGCCGGAAGAATGAAAAGGGTCCCGCTGATCCGGCCACCAGTTCACTTGTGCGCCGATCTTCATTTTATCTGGATTCAATCCCACTCTCGAAAACTTGACACACCCCAAGCCCGCGCACTAGCGTACCAAGTAGCATATTCGGGGAGCCTCAAGCGTGGCCCGTCTGTTCTCACCGCAACTGAAGAGATTGTTGAGTTATGTCCGGCCTTATCGCGTGCGGATGACGTTGGGAGTTGTGTTGCTCGCGCTAGCCGCGGTGGCCGAGGGCCTCATCGCCTTGATGATTGCCCTCGTCTTTGACCGCGTCTTGAACCCCCGCGCAGCCGACTCGACCCTTCCTTTACTGAAGATTCCGGGTGTCGGCCACACGATTTATCTCAATCAATTCTTCCCGCCCACAATTCACAACGTTTGGACGGTCTTTTCGATCTCTCTCCTGGTTATTTATTTTTTCAAGGCCCTGACCGAATTTGGCGGTGGCTTCCTGATTCAATCCATCGGTCATTCGGCCATCACCGATCTTCGCAACCAGCTCTATGCCAGGCTCATTCGGCAGCCTATCGCCTTCTTTCAGCATCAGCCTGCGGGCCGTCTACTCTCCGCGGTGATCAATGACGTCGAGCGTGCCCGCCCCGCGCTTTCCGAATATTTGGCGGACGTCTTCCGCCAGGGATTTACGCTCCTCGCCTTTCTCACGGTGCTCTTTTCCATCGATTGGAGAATGACGTTGGGCTCGATTGTTCTCCTCCCCATGGTGGTCTGGCCGGTAGGCAAACTCGGTCGCAGGATTCGCCGCTCGGTTGCCAACAGCCAGGACCGCCTCGGCGAGATCAGCCAGGTCCTTCAAGAAACGATGAGCGGCAACCGCGTCGTCAAAGCTTTCGGCATGGAGAGCTTCGAAATCAATAAGTTCCGTGAAGCCGCGCGGCACCTCTTGCGCGAGACGCTGCGCTGGGTGCGTGCCTATGCTGTCAGCTCTCCGTTGATGGATTTGCTGCAACCTGTGGTCATCGCGCTGCTCTTGCTCTACGCTCGCGACAAGATCCGCCTGCAAGCGATAACCATGGGCCTCTTCGTGACCTTCGTTTATGCGCTGTTAAGATCCTATGAGCCCGTAAAACGCATGGGAGTTATCTACCAACAGTTCCAGCAGGCGCAAGGCGCCACCACGCAAGTATTTGCCTACCTCGATCTTCCTGAAGAAGTGCTCGATTCGCCGGATGCCGCGCGCCTCCCGGCCTTCTCAAAGGAAATCGTGTTCGAGTCCGTCAGTTTTTCGTATGACTCTACTCCATTGCTCCGAGCGATAAACTTTTCAGCCCGCAAAGGTGAAGTCATCGCTCTCGTGGGTTCCAGCGGCGCCGGAAAAACAACTCTGGTAAATCTGCTCCCACGATTCTATGAACTGACTTCCGGCTCCATTCGTATCGATGCCCTCGACATTCGCCAGGTCACCATCCGTTCCCTCCGCGAACAAATCGCCATGGTCGCTCAGGAAAATATCCTCTTCCACGACACCGTCTGGAACAATATCTGTTACGGCCTGACAAGCGTTCCCAAGGACCGCGTCGTTGCCGCCGCCCAAGCCGCCCTCGCTCACGATTTCATCATGGAGTTGCCGCTGCAGTACAACACCGTCATCGGCGAACGCGGCACCCGTTTGAGCGGCGGCCAAAGGCAGCGGATTGCCATCGCACGTGCCATACTTAAAGACTCTCCCATCCTCATTCTCGACGAAGCAACGTCGGAGCTGGATGCGGAGTCCGAAATGTATGTCCAGAAAGCTCTCGCCAATCTGATGGTCGGACGCACCACTTTCGTGATCGCGCATCGCTTGGCCACCATCCGCCGTGCGGATAAAATCCTCGTTCTCGAGGACGGCCAAATCCGCGAAAGCGGCACGCACACGGAACTGATGGCCCGCGCCGGTACCTACGCGCGCCTCCACGATTTGCAATTTGCGGATGATGACATTCTCGCCCCGGCACAGGCAGCGCCGGCCAATGTAACGGCATCAGCGGAAACCTTATGACCCAATCCTCGGTAGTACCAAAAGAAGTGGTGGCAAAAAAAGCCGGCGAATGTTTCTCCATGACTGGCTACGCTCAGGCACGCAGCGAACAAAACGGCTGGGCGGTTCGCGTCAGCGTAAAAAGCGTCAACCACCGCTTTCTGGACCTGAAGCTCCGCCTCCCCGAAGGTTTCGATCTTTATGAACTGCGCTTGCGCCAGGTCCTGCGGGATCGCATTCATCGCGGTCACGTCGAGGTTCATGTCAACGTCGACCCCGCCGCCGGCGCTCCCGTACAGGTGAATCGCGAATTGGCGCAAACCTACATGCGCGTCGCGGAAGAATTCCGCCAGGTATCCAGAGCCGCTGCGGACGTGGACGTCGTCGCGATCCTGCGCTTGCCCGGAGTTATCGCTGGCCTGTCTGCCGCCGTCCCGGAAGCGGAGGACGATCAAGAACACCTCGGCCAGGCGCTGGACACTTGCTTGCTCGAAGCGCTCCATAAGCTGGATGACATGCGTCGTGCCGAAGGCCGCCACCTCATCGAAGATTTGCGCGCTCGTCTGGCGCGCATCGGCCAGGAGGCGGAAAAAGTTCGCGAGCTTGCCGCCACGCTTCGTCCCGTATTTGCGCGGCGCCTCGAGACGCGCCTTAAGGAATTGCTCGGTGGTGCCGGGATTGATCCCGCCCGGCTCGCTCAAGAGGCCGCTCTGCTTGCCGAGCGCGGCGATGTCAGTGAAGAATTAGACCGCCTGCGCAGCCATCTCCTGCAGTTCGGAAAACTTCTCGACGGTGCCGGCGAAATGGGAAAGAAGCTCGACTTTCTCCTGCAGGAAATGCATCGGGAAGCGAACACGCTGCTCTCGAAAACGCCCGGCGTCGAAAGCGAAGCGCTGGCCATCACCGGGCTCGCGCTCGAAATCAAGGCCGAGATTGAAAAATTGCGGGAGCAGGTGCAGAACATCGAATGAGCGCGGAGAGAGAGCTTGCCCCGCTGGTGCTGATCGTTTCGGGTCCATCGGGCTCGGGAAAATCGACGCTGGTACAGAGAATTTTGGAGTTGCCCGGAACGATGCCCTCCGTCTCGTGTACCACCCGGTCGCGCAGGGCGACCGAAGCCACCGGGAAGTGCTATGATTTTGTCACCGAATCGGAATTCGACGCCATGGTCGCGCGCGGCGAATTTTTGGAATATGCGCGCGTCTTCGGTAAGCACTCGTACGGCACGCCGAAGAAATGGCTCGATGAATCGCGGAAGAAGGGTCTCGACCTAGTCCTCGAGATTGACGTGCAAGGTGCGGCGCAAGTAAAGGAAAAGCTCCCGGAATCGGTGGCGATTTTTATTTTGCCTCCGTCTCGCGCGGAACTCGAACGGCGCTTGCGCGGCCGCGGCCAGGATTCCGGCGAAGAAATCGCTCGGCGTCTGGCGAAGGCGCGGGACGAAATTTCCGCATTCGGGCGTTATTACGATTATTGCGTCGTGAACGAAGACGTGAAACGCGCGGGAGACGAAGCGCAAGCCATTGTCGTTGCGATTCGTTGTTCCGCTGCGCGACGCAGACCACGGGTGGAAGAACTTCTGGCATCGTTTGGGGGGAAAGACTGAAATGACTGTAGCCACGAAAGCTCCGGAGAGCCAGTTTGCTTACGTTGTGCTGGCGGCGAGACGCGCTCGCCAAATTATGGCAGGTGCGCCGTCGCTCATTGAAAATCCGAGAACGCTCAAAGCGACTCGTATTGCTTGCGAAGAACTCGAGAACAGCCTAATCGAGTACGAATTCATCGAGCCGTCTTCCATCGACGAAGACAAAGACGGCAACAAGCGCCGCAAGTAAACGGCCGCAGGCCGTGGGCGCGAGCCGTCCGCGCGGAATTTGTAGGGGCACGATTCATCGTGCCCGAGCTTGGCAAGATGTAGGATCCAAAGGTGCGGGTCGCGATGCGTATCACCCTAGGCGTAACCGGCGGCGTTGCAGCCTATAAAGCTGCCGAACTCGTCCGCCTCCTCCAACAAGACGGCTTCACCGTGCAAGTCGTCATGACGCGCGGCGCGCGCGAATTCGTCACTCCGCTGACCTTCGCCGCCCTAAGCGGCCAAAAGGTAATCACCGATCTCTTCGAAAAATCCCCCACCGGCGAAGCCAATCTAGAAAGCGCCATCGAACACATCGCCGTGGCCCAGCGCACCGATCTTCTCCTGGTCGCTCCCGCCACCGCCGACGTCCTCGCCAAATTCGCACGCGGCATCGCCGATGATTTCCTCACTACACTCTATCTGGCAACGACCGCTCCCGTAATCGTCGCACCCGCGATGAACGTCAACATGTGGAATCACGCCGCCACCCAGGAAAATGTCGAAAAGCTGCGCGCTCGCGGCGTGAAAATCGTCAATCCCGACGAAGGTTATCTCGCCTGCGGCATGACCGGCGCGGGCCGTCTCGCTGGCCAACAGGAAATCCTCGCAGCCGTTCGCGAAACACTCCACGCGCAAAAAGACTTGCAAGGCGAAACGATTTTGATCACCGCTGGTCCTACCTGTGAAGACCTGGACCCGGTCCGCTACCTCACGAACCGCTCCTCCGGCAAAATGGGTTACGCGGTCGCGGAATCAGCAGCGCGCCGTGGCGCCAAGGTTTTTCTCGTAAGCGGCCCCGTGAATTTGGAAGCACCCGCCGGCGTCGAGCGCATAGACGTTCGAACCGCCGAACAAATGCGCGTCGCTGTTACGGATCGCCTCGCCGCATCAACCATCGCGATTTTCGCCGCAGCCGTCGCCGACTACCGCGCCGCCGAAACGCAATCGGCAAAAATGAAGCGGAACAAGGAGCCCCTGGCGCTTCGTCTTGAGCCAACGCCAGATATTTTGGCAGAAGCCACGCAAAGCAAGGGTGACCGCCTCATCGTAGGATTTGCTGCCGAAACGGATCACGTCGCGGAAAATGCTCGCAAAAAGCTAGCCGCAAAGAATGCTGATCTCATCGTCGCGAACGACGTAACCGCTGAAGGCGCCGGCTTCGACCACGACACCAATATCGTCACCTTGTTTTCCCGAGATGGCCGCGATCTGGCCCTTCCAAAGCTAAGCAAGTCCGAAGTCGCGCAGCGCATTCTCGACGAAGTGTTGCGCCTTCGCACTGTTCTCCGCCGCAAAACAGAATCGCATCGCTCCGCCGTCTGATCCCGCCATGGCCGAGCGCATCCCCGAACCCCTTCAGAAAAAACTTTCCGCGCGATTGCACTTTTACGAAGACCTGGGCGTTCGCCTCTTTTACAAAGAGCGAGGCACGCCGCCAGCTCACGCAGCCGAGACCCCAGCTTCACGATCTTTCGTAGAACCAGCCAGCCAACAAATCTCCTATAACGAGGACGCGGCTTTGCCAAAATCTACGCGAAAACCCGACTTGCCCAAGCCCGCGCAAATCGCACCGCGAGTTGCTCCCGCCCAATCCACTCCTCCACAAGCCACACGTAAGCCCGATGTGTTGCCGGCTCCAGCTGGCCCCTCGCTGTTCGAATCATTCGACAAGGTCCCCGACGACACGCTGCTCAAGATTCGAACCGATCTCGGCGAATGCACACGTTGCAAACTCCACAGGACGCGCAACAAAATTGTCTTCGGCGACGGCAATCCAAAAGCCGAACTGGTCTTCGTCGGCGAAGGCCCCGGCCACGATGAAGACATGCAAGGACTTCCGTTCGTCGGTCGCGCCGGAAAACTTCTCAACCAGATGATTGAAGCGATGGGTTTGCAGCGCAAAGACGTCTACATCTGCAATGTCGTGAAATGCCGTCCACCGGAAAATCGCGCCCCGGAAAAAGACGAAGTCGCTGAGTGCTCGCCATTCCTGCTGCGCCAGATCGATGCAATCGCGCCCAAAGTAATCGTCTGCCTTGGAAGCACCGCCGCGCAGACCGTCCTCGAAACAAATCGCGGCATCTCTCAGTTCCGCGGACAGTGGCTCGAATTTCGCGGGCGAAAATTGATGGCCACCTATCACCCCGCCTACTTGCTGCGCAATCCCAGCGCGAAAAGCGAAGTCTGGAAAGATCTGCAAAAAGTCATGGCGGTCCTTGGCCTCGAAACGAAGAAAGGCAAGTCCGCCGAAGCGGGCAAGTCCTCGTAATCCATCATGGGAATTTTGCTGGGCCTTCTGACGGCTCTCTCCTGGGGCGGCTCGGATTTTCTCGCACGTTTCGCCACTCACCGCATTGGCGCTCTTCGAACGATGCTGTACATGCAGTTCACTGGATTCCTCCTGCTCACGATTTTTCTGCCGTGGCTCGGCGGCTGGGGCCACCTTGCCGACGGTTCCGGCTGGCAGCCGTGGGCCTGGGGCGTGCTCGCCGGGGCCTTGAATTTCTTCGCGACGCTCACTCTCTATCGCTCCTTCGAAATCGGAAAACTTTCCATCGTCGCTCCGATTTCCGCAAGCTATCCCGTACTGACCGTGCTCCTTTCTCTCCTTAGCGGCGAGCATTTGCGAGCGCCCCGCGCCATCGGTATCGCCTGCACGCTGCTCGGCGTAGTATTTGTTGCAGCCGGAGAGAAAGCTCCGGATGCCGATGATCACGAAGGATTGCAACGCAGCGGAAAGGGCGTCGCCCTGGCAATATGTTCTGCTGTGGGGTTTGGATTTTTGTTTTGGCTGCTAGGCATGCGAGTCGTACCTGCAACCGGAGCGACACAAACTGTTTGGCTCATCCGCCTGACGAGTTCGGCACTCACCGCGCTACTGATTCTGGCCGCGCGCCAGCCAATGAAGCCGCCGACGGACCGCGTCGCCGGCTGGATTCTTGCCATGGGCCTGACGGACACAGGCGCGTTCGTAATGAACAATTTCGGCATGCGCCTCGAACAAGTTGCCGTAGTCAGCGTGTTAGCTTCGCTCTACGGCGCCGTCACGGTTGGCCTTGCCGCGATTTTTCTCCGCGAACACGTCTCCCGCTGGCAGTGGCTCGGCATCGCTGCGATTTTCGCCGGCATCTTCTTAATCAGTCGCTAGCGCTTCTTTGAACTGTAGGGGCGGGGCTTGCCCCGCCCGGTCGATCCGCCAACTCAAATCAAAGCAAACTAAGCGGATCCATATCGACAAGTACCGCCGTCTGCGGAATCTCCTGCGTGTCGCAATACGCCATCGCTCCACTCAACAACTTCGTCAAAACCGAACGCTTCGGCGACTTCAACAAAAACTGAAATCGATGCTCCTTTTTTAACCGCGCAAGAGGCGCGGTCGCCGGGCCAAGGATACGCACGGCATGCCCATCGTGCGGCGAAAAATATTCAGAAAGCTTCCGCGAGAATCGAATCACCTTTTCAAGGTTAACGTCCCGCACAATCACATTAGCAAGCGATGTCAACGGCGGATACGCCATCATTCGACGAAAATGCATTTCCCGCTCAAAAAAAGAAGCATAATCCTGCTTCACTGCATCCTGAATCGCGTAATGTTCCGGGTAATAAGTCTGGATCAGTACGCGCCCCTTCAACTCGCCTCGCCCCGCGCGCCCCGCGACTTGCGTCAAGAGTTGAAAGGTCCGCTCCGCCGCTCGAAAATCCGGCATGCTCAGAGAAGAATCCGCTGAAATGACACCGACCAGTGTGACGCGCTGAAAATCGTGCCCCTTGGCAAGCATTTGCGTGCCAACCAAAATATCCAGCGCGCCGCCAGCAAAAGCTCCCAGCGTTTCCTGATATTGCCGTTTCGTCCGCGCAGTATCGCGATCGAGCCGCGCGATGCGCGCGCCCGGAAAGTCCTTGCGCAATCTCTCCTCGAGATGCTCCGATCCTTCCCCGAAAAAATAAACATACTGCGACTGGCATTTTGGGCATTGCTTCGGCACCTGCTGGATCGAGCCGCAATAGTGGCATTCCAGCCGGTTGCGGCTCTTGTGATATGTCATCGAAATGCTGCAATTCACGCACTGCACGCTCGCGCCGCAGCTCCTGCACAAAACCGACCACGAATACCCGCGCCGGTTGATGAGTACCAGAGCCTGCGTTTTGTTGACCAGGCATTCCTTTATCCCTTCGTGAAGAGCGATGGAAATTGGACTGCTCTGATGCGTTTTCTGAAAATCCTCACGCAGATCAATAATCTCGACGCTCGCCAGCGAACGATTCGCTACGCGCGAGGCTATCGTGAGCAAATCGTATTTCCCGTTTCTTGCGTGGTGATACGTCTCCAGCGACGGAGTGGCCGAACCCAGCAGCGCCAGCGCTCCTTCGCTCTTCGCACGCACGATCGCCACATCGCGCCCGTGATAACGTGGCGTCTCTTCCTGTTTGTAACTGTTTTCCTGCTCCTCATCCACGATGATCAAGCCAAGATTCTGCAGCGGCGCAAACACCGCCGACCGCGTTCCCACTACAACGCGTGCCTCCCCGTTGCGTACCCGCCACCACTCGCGAGCGCGCTCCACGTCGCTCAAAGCCGAATGCAAAACCGCGACGCCTTCATACTTCGCGCCAAACCAAGACCGGCACTGCCGCCCAATCCACAAAGTCAGCGCAATCTCCGGCACCATAATAATCGCCGTTTTCCCCCGCGCCAGCGTCTCCTGCACGCACCGCAAGTAAACTTCCGTTTTCCCGCTGCCCGTCACGCCGTGCAGCAACTGCACGCCGAATTCGCCCAGCTCGAACCGCGCTCGAATACTTTTCATCACGCTTTCTTGCTCTTCGTTCAAAGCATGAGCTGGCGGCGTGTATCCGATGTCGAACGGATCCTCCGCCGGATCGACAGGTTCTTCCCAACTCTCGAGCAAGCCGTCCGCCAACATGCGGTCAATCAAACTCCGCGAAACCTGGGCCAGCTTGACCACTTGTGGCAGCGGCAGCGGCCCGCGTTCTGTCTCGAGCAAAGCCCGTACTTTTTCTTCTTTCTCTTTCAGCGTTTTGTCTGCCCCGTCCGCAAATCCTTTCCATGCAAGAATCGTCTGCGATTTTCTTTTCGTGTCCTGCAAACTCTCACGAATCTCGATCAACCCAAGGCGCTGCAATCGCTGCAGGCCCGCTGACGAAACTCCCATCTTCGCCGCCAAGCTGAACAGTACCGGACTCTTTTTCGCATTAGCCTTCTCGAGAAATGCGGCTTCCACACCGCTCAATCCATGAGATAGCTCTCCGCCGCCGAGACTTTCAGCCGCCTCGCGCCCTGTCGCCGTCAAAATAATCTCCCGCCGCACATTGAGCTCTGTAACAGGAGGCAACATAGCGCGGAAAACCTCGCCGACAGGCGCAAGGTAATAGTTCGCGATCCATTGCGCCAACTCGATCAGCTTGGGAGTTAGCGCCGGCGCAAATTCCATCACTTTGGTTATTTCGCGAAGCTTGGTATTCGCCGGCGGCTGCTCAACCAATTCGACCACCACGCCGACCATCGATTTCTTGCGGAACGGGACGAGCACACGGCTGCCGGGCTGAATCGTGTCACGCAGCGCGTCCGGAATAACGTACGTAAACACGGTACGCAGAGGGACCGGCAGTGCAACATTGCAGAATGGCGAGCTCATCGCGAAGTGTAGTGTATCAGCAGGACGAAGCGGCGACTCTTCGCAGTCGGGCATAGCAAGCAGTGTTTTGTCGATGAACCGATTTCATTTTGCTTCAGATACTGCGCTCTCCCCCTACGAATTGTCTCGAGTCGTCGTTTTCCAAGATTGCCAGGGGGAAATTCTGCTACGCTTGGCCGAACAAACATCGAGGAACAAAGGAGAAACCGCGTGCCAGTCGTAGCGGGAGTGGATCTTGGCGGAACGGCCATCAACTATACGTTGGTGGACCAGCAAGAGCGTTTTCTCATCGAAAGTCTCTGCGAGCATCCCGCCCTCTCCAAGCAGGGACCCGAAGTCTGTCTCCGCCAGATCGCGGATGGCCTAAAGATTGCCACCGAACGCGCCGGCGTTCTCCCCTCCGATGTAGTTGCCGTCGGCCTGGACACTCCTGGCCCCGCCAGCGCCGCAGGCCAGCTCAGCGCGCGCGGTTCCACCAATTTCGTGCATCCGAAGTGGGCTGATTTCGATATTCGCGGAGGTCTGGCGCACACGCTCGATAAGCCAGTCTCCTATCTTAAACGACGGAAATGCTGCCGCGCTCTGGGGACACTACACAATCTTCGGCTCAAACAGCCGCGAAACATCGGTCTCGACCATCATTGGCACGGGCAATGGCGGCGGCATCATCCTCGATGGCAATGTCGTCAAAGGGAAAAATGGTTTTGGTGGAGAACTCGGTCACGTGCTGCTTCCTTACCAAAGCATTGCCGGCACCAGCGGCCTGAAACCGTTATGCAATTGCGGCCGCATTGGCGATCTTGAGTCGCTTTGCTCCCTCACGGCGATCGAAAGAAATCTTGTGCCGTATTTTCTTCCGCGCTACCCAAATCACGATCTCGCAAAGCTCGAGCCCCACCAAGCGGCCAAGCTTGTACGCGGCCTCGCCGACAAAGGCGATCCGCTGTGCAAAGACGTATTCCGAGTGCAAGCCCATGCCTTGGGCCTCTTCTTCGACGAAATGGTGAATACCTTCGATCCCGACGCACTCATCGTCGGTGGCGGCGCACTGGAGACGAGTCAGGAATTCCAACGTTGGTTCCTCGATGAAATCCGCGTGGGCATGCCCACTCAACGAGAAGAGCAAGCCGGCATTCCCATCTACGTGATGCCCAATGGCGACACCGCGGGCGCCCGCGGCGCAGCCATCGAAGCACTAAAACTCGCCAGGCAAAGCGGCCTAATGTAGTAATCGCGCACGATTGATATGGAGTGCGGCAGCTCTGCTGCCGCTTTTCTCAACGACGAGCACGACTCCATCTCTGTCGAAACTCAGTAGTCGGATCATCGCAAGTAGCTGTTCCCCGTTTCTCCGCAAGAAATTGCCGAGGAGAAAAGCAAATGATTGTCCAAACCGAATACTCCGATATTCCTCTACCGGGCTCGCCGATGAGAACCTTCGTCGCCGCGCCCAAGGCCGAAGGCGAATTTCCCGGAATCTGGTGCTATTCAGATATTTTTCAACTCACGCTCCCGATCTTGCGCTTCTGCGTCCGCCTTGCCGGCTATGGATTTGTTGCCGCCGCCCCAGAAATTTACCGCCGCATCGAGCCGCCGGGAACAGCCATCCCATTTGATGACGCCGGGCGCACGCGCGGCCAGCAAGACGCCGCCAAGACTCCCGTCGCGCATTTCGACGAGGATTGCCGCGCTGGTCTAGACTGGCTTTCCAAACATCCTAAGGTCGCGCCCGGGAAAATCGGTGTGACTGGCTTTTGCATCGGAGGCCACCTCGCGTTCCGTGCTGCGTTCCAGCCCGATGTGCTCGCAACGGTCTGTTACTACGGCACCGGCATTCATGACGGCAAGCTCGGCCAAGACGCGGATGCCGGATCTTTAGCCCGCGCAGAGGAGATCCGTGGCGAGCTTCTAATGATCTTCGGGACAAAAGACCCGCACGTACCCGACGCAGGACGCGAAACGATTGATAAAGCGCTGCGAAACTCCGGCGCTCGCTACAACACGCTGCTCTATCCTGCCGAGCACGCCTTCACGCGCGATGAAGGCCCGCGCTTCGATCCAGAAGCGACAGACCTCGCATTCGCCGAGATGATTCGTCTATTCCGAAAAGTTTTTCAGAATTGAAAAACGCCCGAACGCCAATCTGCATCGCCCCAACAATTGCTGAGTCAGGGTAGCTGTGCGCCCTCGGTCCCGACATACACGGCATAGAGAGACTGGCTCGCCGCCATAAACAGGCGGTTTTTCTTCGCGCCTCCGAAGCAAATGTTTGCGCACGTTTCCGGTAGATGAATCTTGCCAATGAGTTTGCCGTCTGGCGCAAAGACGTGCACGCCATTGAAATTGTCAGGACCCCAGCCAGCGGCAGACCAAACGTTTCCGTCCACATCGCAGCGTATCCCGTCGGAACTTCCCGGCGACATATCCACGAACATGCGGCCATTCTTCAAACGCACGCCATCCACTACGTCGTAGACGCGAATCTGGTGCGGATCGGTCGGATGTTTTGGAGCGCCGGTGTCGACGACGTAAAGAAGTTTTTCGTCGGGCGAAAAACAGAGACCGTTAGGTTTATCCAGGTCGCCGATCACGACTGCGATTTCGCGTGTTTTCGGGTCGAGACGATAAACGTTTGCCGGAACTTCAAACGGTGCTTTATGCCCCTCGTAATTGGACATGATGCCGTAGCCCGGATCGGTGAACCAGATGGCGCCATCGGAATGCACAGTGATATCGTTTGGCGCGTTCAGTTTCTTGCCTTGATAACCATCCATAAGCACCGTGATCGTGCCGTCGTATTCGGTGCGCGTCACGCGGCGAGAGTCATGTTCACAGGTGAGCAGGCGGCCCTGACGGTCGCGGCAATTGCCGTTGCTGAAGTTCGAAGGGCTGCGGAAGACGCTGACTTCTCCTGTGTCCTCAAGCCACCGCATCATCCGGTTGTTGGGGATGTCGCTGAAGAGCAGATAGCGCCCATCGCCAAACCATACCGGCCCCTCCGCCCAGCGTGCACCTGTGTAGAGGCGCTCGACGGCTGCGCTACCGACTTTGTATTTCGCAAAGCGCGGGTCAATCACCTCGACGGCTGGATCGGGATACGGCACGGGAGTTTTCTGTGCTTGCTCCGCGGCACGCGCCAGTGGATGGAACGCCAGTGCCGTCGCGGCGCTGGCCGTAAAATTCATGAACTCACGCCTTTGCATCATTCACTCTCCCACTGCGATATCGGTTCCGACGCACAATATCACGGGACGTTCCGTTGTGGCGTAATCGTTTCCGTCAGATCGAGTTAGCAGGTTGAGCGGGAGTTGACATACTCTTGCTCCGCTCGGATGTTCGTGATTGCGATATGACTTGAGGCTCGATGCGGAGGAGTGGAATGAAATCAGGAATTGTCATCTGTTTGTTGGTGTGTGGACTGGCGCTTGCCCCTGCGCCGCTTCAGTCTCAAAAGGGTGGAGGAATTCAGTTGTGGCTGACGAACGCCGACAAGTCTGCACTTTTCGAGCTGCAGAAACCTTCTCTGCAATTCTCCAAGTCCACCGGCGAAGCGCCCACCATCGAGATCGATGACCAGAAAACCTTTCAGACCATCGACGGATTTGGGTTCGCGCTAACAGGTGGAAGCGCCCAGCATCTCGCGCACATGGACGCTGCGAAGAGAGCGGCACTGCTCAAAGAGCTCTTTGCGGTGGATGGGAAGGACGTTGGAATTAGTTATCTGAGAATCAGCATCGGCTCCTCCGACCTGAACGATCACGTCTTTTCCTACGACGATCTGCCCACAGGTGAAACCGATCCCGAGTTGGCCAAATTCAGTTTGGCGCCAGATCGCACGGAACTCATTCCCGTCCTGAAAGAGATTTTGGCGATCAACTCGCAAATTCTGATACTGGGCTCGCCGTGGTCGCCGCCCGCCTGGATGAAAACAAATAACGACCCCAAAGGCGGAAAACTGAAGACGGAGTATTTCCCGGCTTACGCAAAGTATTTCGTGAAATATATTCAGGGAATGAAAACGGAAGGCATCAATGTCGACTCCATCACCATTCAGAACGAGCCGCTCAACGACAAAAATACGCCCAGCATGGTGATGCAGGCGTATGAACAAGCACTATTTATCAGAGACCATCTCGGGCCGGCGTTCAAGGCCGCGGGGCTACGCACAAAGATCATTCTTTACGATCACAACTGCGACGTTCCCGAATACGCAACTTCCATTCTCAATGATCCTCTCGCGAATCCCTACGTGGATGGTTCTGGTTTTCATTTGTATGGCGGTGAAATCGGAGCCATGTCCGGAGTGCACAACGCCTTCCCGCAAAAGAATTTATATTTCACGGAATTCATGGCTGTCGAGCCTACCGAGAGCGCAAGAATCTCAATCGCGAAACCTGTGGAAGGCACTTTCATCGGAGCGCTCCAGAACTGGAGCCGGAATGTACTGCTCTGGAATCTTGCCGCCAACTCCAAATTTGAACCTCATACGGATAATGGGGGATGCGGAATTTGTCAGGGTGCCGTCACGATTGACGGTAATGAAGTCACGCGCAATCTGGCCTACTACGCGATGGCGCATTTTTCGAAATTTGTGCGGCCAGGATCAGTGCGCATCGCTTCCAACTCCCCCGCAACACTTCCCAATGTGGCCTTCAAAGCTCCCGGCGGCAAGACCGTACTGATTGTTGTGAATAATGCAAAGTCGCCCCAAGTCTTCCACGTTCAGTACCACGGGAAGTTCTTCCAGACCTCATTTAAAGAAGGAGCCGTGGGAACGTTTGTCTGGTAGCGCCGTCGAAGATCACACTTCCAAATAGAACTGGCCAGTGGTTTCGACCGAGCTGATGGCCGAGTCAAAAACCGGAAGCGGAGATCTCTTCGAAGATGAGGTGCTTGTCCATGTCGAGCATCTGTTTTCGGTATTGATGGATGGTAACGAGGATTGCAGCTACGAGCGGGAGGAAGAGCGAGACGCGCCACGGATCAGCAAGGGACCAGAGCTCCAGCTCCGGGAGATACGACGTAAAGATCAAGAAGCCGAAGAGATATGCTACGAAAACTAGCGCGGAGTGGCTTTGAAACGGCGGGTAAGAGCACGTAAAAGGAATTTTTCGGAAGCGCAGGAGAAGAAGTTCAACGAAAGTAATTGTGCACGCAGTGAAGATGGCGGTGTGCAGAAGCGCGGCGCCAAAGTCCCAGAGAATCGCGGACGAGACAAAGCAAATGGGTACAAGCGGAGCCAGCGAGAAAGTAAGAAGAATTTTGCGGGCGATAGGGCGAGTTTGCAAGGCGTTCGGATCGATCCAGACCGCAAAGACCCAGTTGGCGCGAAGGTCCGAGGGAATTTCGAAGGCCAGACGGATCCCGATGATCATGCAGAAGCTCAGGATGAATGGAATGGCGAGGAGATCTTCGGAGGGATTGTGCAAAGAGTTCGCAGCGCTCGCATGGAAGGCTGACGCCAAGGATTGCACGCTTACAACCAATCCCATGGCGACAAAAGCTGATGCAATCTGCAAATGAGCTTCGCTGCGTAGGAGCGTCCGCGTGACGAAGTGGAAACAGGCGCGTTGCGGCGGGTCGCGCAGAAGGATGCGGTCAAAGAGGCCAACCGGGAGCAGCTGAAATTGCGAGCGAGGAAGCGGGCCGACCTCCGCAGTCTCTGGAATACGGATGAAGGATCTGCGAAAGCTGAGAGCGTAGGAAAGAATAGCGACCGCGAGAGAAATTCCCAATGCGAGCAAAGCAGTGCGCGTCATGGCGGCGAAAAACGGATTCTGGCCGTTCCCCCAGAGAGTCTCACAGATGCCAAGGAACCAGACTGGAGGGAGCGCGCTGACCGCATTTATATTCGTGCGCTCCGCTTGAGCGAGGTAAGACGGCACGGTGAAGCTGGTAGCGAGAAGTGCGAGGAAAAAGAGCGCGACTGCGAAACGAATGTACAAGGAGATTCTGCGAAAGATAGCGTAAGGCAGAACAGCCACGAGCAGCCCGATCAATGCGAATACCGCGAAGAAACTGAATGCGCTTGCGAGGACCACCGTGACGGCATGGCCGGCTCCGAAGCGCAGGAAGAGCGTTAGAGAGTCCTGCGAACCGACTACCGCGACAGGGAAGAGAACGAAGCTGGCGGCATTGACGTCGAGAGTGAGTGCGACTGCAAGAAGGAGGATGGCGGCTAGATTCCCCAAGAAAATTCTTCGCAAGGAGATTGGGAGTGGAATGATGTTCGTGTAATCGCGGCGGTCTAAAAAGAGAGCATCCCAGCGCCAGATTGCCGCGGCTCCAGTGACCACCATACTCAGGACGATGAAAAAATATTCGTCGGGAATCGCAGCCGTGAACGGGTCAAAGACGCCATCGCCGCGCATCCAGCGGATCAGCGAGCCGAATTTCTCGAAGAGCAGAAGCGAGACCATGACGCCGGGCATGGCGAGCAAGATAAGTACGACGCCCAGCGCGACGTCCATTTCGGAGGCGCCAGAGTCTCCGCCTCCATGGAAGACGCGGCCGATGAAAACGCGGAGAAGCGTAGGAAACGGACGGCGAGAGTAAGGCTCCCAGGCCGCGTGGAAGAATTCTCTTGCTTGGGCGATCACAGGGAAACCATCACGTCGACGATGTTGCTCGCGATTTGCGCGACGTCACGATCTTCCACGAGATGAAGGAATATATTCTCGAGCGAAGTTTGGCCGATACTCTGGCGAACCTCTTCCGTGGAGCCGCTGGCGATAACTTGTCCTTTTCTGAGAATGAGCAAGCGCGTGCAGACTTTTTCAACGACTTCAAGGACGTGCGAGCAATAGAAAATCGTCTTGCCCTTCGCGCTCAGCGCTTGAATGAGATTTTTGAAGATGAGGGCAGATGTTACGTCGAGGCCGGAGAGCGGCTCGTCGAGGATAAGCACGTCGGGATTGTCCATGAGCGCGGAAATCAGAAGAATGCGCTGGCGCATTCCTTTGGAATAAGAACTGAGAGCGACATGACGGTGAGGAAAAAGAGAGAAAAGTTCGAGGAAGGAATCAATTTTTGTTTTCATGCGCGGCAGCGCCATGCCGCGAAGAGTCCCGACCAGTTCAAGATATTCGTAGCCGGTTAAGTAGGGATAGAGATTGGCTTCTTCCGGAACATAGCCGAGGTGCTTACGGTAGCCGACTAAATCCTGCTGAATATTGTTGCCGTTGAAGAGAACCTGACCATCAGTAGGCTCCAGAAGGCCGATGAGCATTTTAACGGTGGTGCTCTTGCCGGAGCCATTCGGGCCGATATAGCCGAGGACCTGTCCGGGTTCGAGGCTGAAGTCGATGCTTTGGACGGCAAGCACCGAACCGTAATACTTCGTGAGCCCTTGTGCTTCGAGCATCGGGCGCCTTCCTGCGAGCAGACAGACTTCAAGCGAATCCCCAGGCTAGTTCGTTTGACACCGAGAAACCGCGAAAAGTTTCCAACAAATCTCAGTGCGGACAGCATGGATTAAACAGCCGTCTGCGAAACATCTGTACTAGGAAGCGGAGACCGTTCGTTTTCGCCAGAAGAAGTAGGCCGGGATGCCGAGGGCGAAGAGTGCGATGGCGATGTACAGGTTTATAGACTGATCTGGTTTGTGAGCCGCGACGTAGACAGCGTTTCCGACGATGGCGGCAGCGGCGAGAACGAAGAGCAGGGGCGTTAAGGGATAGCCAGGAACGCGATAAGGGATCGCCAAGCCTTTGCCGGCGCGGCGTATCGGAAAAATGGCAGCAGCGCCGAGCCCGTAGAAAATCCAGCCGATGAAGATGACGCCGCCGATCAGTTCAGCGAATTTGCCGGCGCAGGCCAGGACCGCGGACCAGACACCCAGTGCGACGATTGCTGCGGCGGGCGTCTGAAAGCGCGGGTGGACTTCAGCCAACTTCTTGAAGAAGAGATTGTCGTTCGCCATCGCGTAGAAAACTCGCGGCGCGGTGAGGATGACGCTGTTAGCAGCGCTGAAGGTGGAGATGAGGATGGTGAGAGCAACAATAATTTCCGCTTTGCGGCCGAGCACGACGCCGACCGCTGTGGAGGCAATGGTGTTGCTGGCAGTAGCCCCGGCGGGACCGAGAGCGACGAGATAGCCGATTATGGCGACGATGTAAAGTCCAGCCAGGACGAGCGAGCCGAGAAGGAAGGCTCGCGGGAAAGCCTTTTGTGGGTTGACGACTTCGCCGGCGCTGTAGGTCCCGAATTGCCAGCCTTCGTAAGCCCACAGGACGGAGATCATGGCCAGACCAAAGCTGGAGAGAAGGGCGGTCCCATGCTGAGTTGTGCCGAAGGCGGCGGGTATGTCTCCACCGTGGCGGCCGAGCGAAAGCAGAATGACGCTAAGGATGACGATGATGCCAACCTTGATGAGCGTGGTCCAGTTCTGGAGGTTGGAGCTTTTACGCGTGCCCCAGACGTTGACAGCGGTGACGACAGCGATCATTACGACTGAGAGGACAGTTTTTCCGAGGGCGGCGAGAGGAATGATTTCCGCTAGATGTTCTGTGAAGGCGCGGGCTAAAGCAGCGACGGAGCCGCTGGCGATCACCAGGAACAGACACCAGCCATAGAGGAATGCGGGGATGCGGCCGAAACCGTCTCGAATGAAGCAGTAGAGCCCACCGGCCTCGGGGTTTGTGGCGGCGAGCTCGGCGTAGGTGAGGGCGCCGAGGAGAGAAAGGGTGCCGCCGGCGATCCAGACGAGGAGCGAGTAGCCAACCGAACCGTTCAGTTGGCGAAGGATCAGGCCAGGGGTCAGAAAGATGCCAGAGCCGATGACTGAGCCGATGAAGAGTAAGAAGAGGTCGCGGAGACGCAGGGTGCGTAGAAGTGGCGGCATTAGTTGGTGGCGCGGGCTTTGGGGCGAGTGTTCAAGGGATGCATCATAGCTGGAGTTGGACGAGGGTCAATCGAAAGTTTGCGAGCGATTTCGTCCGGCGGCGGAATGGCCGCAGTCCTTTGAGGTAGGCCTTGCGGTGGCAGTAAGAGCTGACAGGCAGGATTGCCTGTCCCACTGGGGCGAGTTAGGTGGCACTTGGACTATTTGTGTGTGGCCGGAGCCCCTCCCCTGCTTTCTGGCAACTGCTTATTCTGAAGGATTTTAAGTTCAATGTTTTAGAACTGCTCATTTCATTGAGTTTACATGCGTGATTTTGGAAGTGGGGAGTCCAAAGGAGTTAGAGAATTGGCTCGCAAAACAGAGCGAACAAGTCAAAGTCAAAAACCCTACACGTAAAATCGACGTGTTGGGCACCCGGCACTATGTCAATCCAGGCCAAACGATTACTCTGAAGTGTGACTGAAAATCCAGAGACGACATCGCCAGAGGTGCCGCCGGAGATTCTCCCAAACCTCCCGCGTCGGAAAGTCACGCTCCGAACTTTCGTTCGATGGTTTCTCATCGGATTGGCGCTTCTTTGGCTGCTTGCTGTGCTGATCCTTTTGGCTGCGCGGTGGATCGACCCGCCAACCACCGCATTGCACATGGAGCGCCGGTTACAGTCGTGGATTCACCGCACGCCGTATCAAGGACGATACGAATTCGTTCCGCTGAGCCAAATCTCGCCCGATCTCCAGCACGCCGTGATCGCGGCGGAAGACGCGCGCTTCTACCAGCATCATGGATTCGATTGGGATGCGATGGAACTCGCTGCTGAAGCAGATATGGAAGGCGGGCGCATTCGCGGTGGGTCAACGATTTCCCAGCAACTGGTAAAAAACCTGTTTTTCGGGACTGGCGGCTCCATCTTTCGCAAGGGTGCGGAGTTCACACTTGTCCCGGTGGCCGAATTGGTGCTCGGCAAGCAGCGCATTTTGGAGCTCTACCTCAACGTGGTCGAATGGGGCCCAGGTGTTTATGGTGCCGAGGCGGCCTCCCATTACCATTACCGAATTTCAGCCCGGAAGATCGACAGGGAACAAGCGGCCCGACTTGCCGCAATTCTGCCGTTGCCCCTGAAGCGACGGCCCGAGCACATGAATCACTATAGCGAACTCATCTTAGTGCGGATGCGGCAGATGGGTTGGTAATCGCGGGCGGTCGTGAAAAGCGGACAGGCAGGAGTGCCTGTCCTACTGGATTAGCTACGTGTCGCTCGGACTACGGGGCGCCCCCTATCCTGTTTTCTTGCAACTGTTCATTCTAAAGAGTTTTAAGTCCAATGATTTGGAACTGCTCATTCGAGAGAGTTTACAGACGTGTTTTCGGAAGTGCGGATTCTAAAGGAGTTAGGGAATTAGCAAATAAAACAGAACGATCAAATCAAAGTCAAAAGCCCCACACGTAAAATCGACGTGTTGGGCACCCACGCAAATTCAAAGGCAAAATCCAAAAACACTCCAGTAAATCCCCTGTGATCCGCCCTCAGATGCCAAGGGACTCAAGGCAAGACTCTCGCGTACCGCTCGACTCTGTAGTTGTCTGGAAGTTGGGTGACTGCCGGAATCGAAGTATCCAAAAGCCAGCATCCCTTTTGCTGAACGCAGGAGTCTCCCACCGGCTTGTCCTCTCCTTCCTCGAAAAACGGGCCGGCTGTGAGAACAATCTGTCCACTCGAAGAGAATCCCACTGGATAGAAAACACCGGCACAATTCTTGCCGACATGTCTGCTAAATGCCTCGTCAACGAGAGACTCTCTCGACCAATTCTTAGATTGAGCATCGTAGATTCGCACCATAATTCCGCCTGCATCAGAACCCCACTGCCAGATACCTTGAGCCAGCAAAAGATGGTTTCCGTTGGGGGACCAATCGACAAGGTCAATGCTGTTTCCTAGCGCTTCTGGTAAAGGGTTTACAACTAATACCGGGCGGAAATTGTGGCTCTTCGGATCCGAGACAAACAATTTGGAAGTGTTCTGGCATTCCGCGTTGGCAGCGCTCGGCGACTGAGATGCCACGGCCTCACTCTCAGCGTAAGCCCGATAGAGTCCGTCAGGTGACGTGAGCACGGAAGTCACCGACTTGTTCGACCCAACCAACTTCCCGGTGGATTTCTCAAAACAACTGGCATGAGCACTCATCGATTCATCCTTGCCGGTTGATTTGCGTTCGGTCTGCGCGGGCACAGACCAATTCCAAACAAACAGGGTGATTACAATCGTGAGAATCAAGTGGATAGGTTGTTTCATTCGTTAAAGCTATCCGAGCGGCTCAAAACAATCCCATGCCCCTGCCCCAAAGGAATTTAGTACGAAATTCTTCCATTTGACCCTTCACGCAAAATGTAAGTACCCGCAGCTGTAATCTGAGAAGTGCAAACTGACTCCCTCTCAAGTTGAAACAGGGCAGTCCGCTAGCAACCATTCATAGGGAACTAATAAACCGGCCTGATGCCCTCACGGCGATCAACGGTCATTCTGCTTCAGGGGAGTCTGGCTCGGGGAGTTCAGGTGGACACTCGGGCGTAGAGTTGGAATCGGTTAGGGGCGGGGGAGTGGAGAGGGGGGTGGCGTTGGCTAGGACGTTTTGCCATTGCTGAAATTTATACTCGAAGCGGAACTCCTGCTTTATTAGGGGAATAGAGGATAGGAGGGCTTTGCCGAGGTTGGTGAGGTTGGCGGCTTTGCGGAGGGAGATGCGGTTTTGGGCTACGGCGATGAAGAGTTTGCCGAGGACGTGGTTGATGTCGGTGGCGGTGAGGAAATCGCCGTGGAGGGATGTAGAGATTTCGCCGCCGAGGCGCTGGGACTCGATGCGTTGGAGCTCTTGGCGGGCATGGAAGGCGCAGAAGGAAGGATGGGCCGGGCTGCGTAGCATGCGACAGTAGCGGTCGTCGGAAAATTGGAATTGGCAGCGCGGGGCGATGTCTGTGCTGGAATTATTGTTCGTCATGGATGCCTCTTGGGAGTGGATTTGTTTTAAGGCGAAAATCGAAATTAGAAATACGAAAAGCGAAATTGGAAATGCGAAACTCGAAATACACATAGTGCCGGGGATGACTGGGCCGGGCTCGCGTTGGAGTGCTTGTTGCTGGGCAAAGCGGCAGCAGAGCTGCCGCACTCCCTACGGGAGTCGGCTCGGGGAGCCTGTGGATTGATCAGACCTGGCTATGGTGCGTTAACGTTCTGGCGTGCTTTGGGGGTCGAGCGGGCAAAAAAATAGCCGCCTGGAAGGCGGCGCTACGGGATTGGGTCTGATTCTCCGAGAGCAATAATACAACCTACGGCATAACTTTGTCAATCAATATCTTCCATCTTCTCTTCTTTTAAAGGCCGGTTAGGGGGGCGGGGATGAAGCAGAGGACGAAGACGGCCAAGGTCAGGGCGGCGGCGAAACGGCGGGGCGGGTCGAGGGGGACGGGATCGTAGATCGGGGTGGTGCGGAGGAAACGCATGGCCAGCAGGAGGACCGCCCAAACATACCAAAGAAACGAGATTCGGCCGAGTGGAAGAAGGGCGAGCGGAACGAGGATGCTGGTTATGCGATGAAGGCCAGCGCTGACGGAGCGGAGGATGTGGCCGCCGTCGAGCTGTCCAGCGGGCAGGAGATTTAGTGAGGTCACGAGGAGGCCGACCCAGGCGGCGCGACCAACCGGGGGAAGGAGAAGGATGTGCGGATTGACGCCGGGGTGGCAGAGGGTGTCGAGGAGTCGGAGAAGGAGCGGAATGCCGAAGATTACGGGGTTTTGGTTGGGATCGGGATGTGCGATGGCGGGGACGATAGTGGAATGGAGTACGCCGTAGATCATGGCGGGTACGGCAAAGACGAGACCGGCTAGAGGGCCGGAGGCGCCGACGTCAAAGAGAGCGCGGGTGGTGCGAATTTGAGAACGTATCAGGATGAACGCGCCGAAAGTGCCGATGAGGTTGGGGAAGGGAATGAAAAACGGATAAGTAGAGCGAATGTGATGGTGGCGGCAGGCGAAAAAATGGCCGAGTTCGTGGGCCAGGAGAATGGTTAGGAGGGTGACTGCGAAAGGCAGGCCAGCGAGAAGGGCGACGGGGTTTTTGTAGAAGAGAGTGAAAGCGCGAAGAAATTCGTCGAGGGAAGCGGCTTGATTGTTGGCGTAAGCGACGGCGAATTGGGTGCCTGCGGCGAGGCAAGTGCAAAGAGTGAGGAGAAAGAGTGCGACGGCGAGGATGAGGGACTTGAGGGACGGGCGAGGGAGAACGGGGACGTAGAACTGTGCGCGCGGGGGAAGATTGCGCCAGTCGACCGGGGCCGGGAACGAATCGAGAGTGGAATCTGAGGGTGGCGTGCTCACAAAGAGTTTGGACGGGCAGAAAAGATTTACAAATACAAGTACAGCACAAATGGAGGAGCTTGCGCCAGCGGGCTGAAGCGAGATGTGCGCCGGCGCCTGGCAGATGATCCGAGACAATTCGATTGTGACTTATTCGGATTGGCCAAAGGTGTTGCAGGCTGTGATCGTGCCATTATCCAGACCGGCTTTGAACCAGTGCATGCGCTGCTGGGAAGAGCCATGGGTGAAGGATTCCGGACTGACACGGCCTGTGGACATTTTTTGAAGACGATCATCACCGACGGCAGCCGCTGCACCTAGCGCGGATTGCACGTCGCCGCTTTCGAGGAGGCCGCGTTGTTGCGTGGAGTGCGCCCAGACTCCTGCGAAACAATCGGCTTGGAGTTCCAGTTTCACGGAAAGAGGATTGACTTCGCGTGAATTGCTTTCCTGAAGCTGATGGACTTTGCCTTCAATTCCTAACAGTTTCTGAACGTGATGACCGAGTTCGTGCGCTAGAACATAAGCCTGTGCGAATTGGCCGGGTGCGCCGAAGCGGCGGCTCAGTTCATCGAAAAAACCGAGGTCAATGTAGACTCTCTCGTCTTCCGGGCAATAGAAAGGACCAGTGGAGGCCGCCGCGCCGCCGCATCCGGATTGCGTGCTATCGCGGAAAAGGACGAGCTTGGCGTGGCGATATGCGGTGTTGGTTTGCTGCGGGAGGATTTGCGTCCAAGTTTTTTGTGTGTCATCGAGCAAGAACGAAACGAATTGAACTAGAGGCTTCTCGGCTTCGTCGCGAGCCGGGTCGGGTTGGCTGACGGTCGTGCCCGGATCTCCCGTACCTCCGCCAAGCAAGGTAAACAGGTTGGTCCTGAAAATGAAACTGAGGATCAATAGAATAAGCGCGCCGCCGATGCCCAAATGGAAGCCGCCGAATTGGAAGCCACCGCCGCCTCCGGTGTCATCGCGACGATCCTCTATGTCTTGGCTCTCGCCACCTGGCGTCCATTTCATAAATTCGTTCTCCTTACAGAAAAAGACCTGGCGGCATCTTCCTCTCAGGTGGGCTGTGTGACTACGGTAGCAGGGACACCAGTTACGTGCCAATACAAGCTTTGCGGTAACGGGAACAAGTTAGACGGCGGAACCTAGCTATGCTTTTTTTGCGGCTTCGATGCCTTGGAGTTCTTTGCCGGGCTTGAAGCGGACGGCTTTGCCGGGCGGGATGCTGACTTCTTCGCCGGTGCGCGGGTTGCGGCCGATGCCGGTTTTGCGCGGTTTGACGCTGAAGACGCCGAAGCGGCGGAGTTCGATGCGCTGGCCGCGGCCGAGAGCTTGTTTCAAGGAATCGAAAACGGTTTCGACGGCTTGCTCGGCTTTGGTGCGGCTGATGAGAGTCTTGGCAACAACCGCATTCACGATGTCCAGCTTGATCACACGCGCCTCCTGCTTCGTCAGCAAATGCTAGAGGGTGAGGCGCGGGTTGTCAAGACGCACTAAGTTCTGTGCGTTAACGGATGCGCGAGGCGGAGGGCATGCTCCGATTGCAAGCGTTACACTATGAAAGATACGTTCCTAAGAGGAGGGCTGCGCTGTGGCTCTTAGTCCGGTATACAAAGCGCTCTTGTTGGTGGCGTCTGTGCTTACGATGAGTTCTTTTTTCCTCGCGGTAGTGTTCGATAAGATAAAGTTAGGCAGCACTTTGGGCATAGCGGGCAACGGGCTGCTTCTCATTTTCTATTTTATGGAAGCACGAGCTCGTCGCAAGAATCCCTAACATTCAGGTTTCCTAGACTTCTTTTAGCATGCTCGGTACACTACGTTTCTTCTTTTCCGATTGTGTAGATGTTCTCAACACCTTTGACTGCTGACTGAGGAGGCGTGGATGTCCGTTAAGCCAGACCGGTGGATACGCAAGATGTCGCTGGAACACAAGATGATTGAGCCGTTCACCGACCGGCAGGTGCGCGAAGGTGTGATCAGCTACGGAGTTTCGTCTTATGGTTACGACATTCGCGTGGCGGATGAGTTTCAGATTTTCACGAATGTGAATTCTACGATTGTGGATCCGAAACATTTCGATCCGAGGTCGTTGGTGCCGTTCAAGGGCGATGCTTGCTTGATTCCGCCGAATTCATTTGCGCTGGCGCGGTCGATAGAATATTTCCGGATACCGCGGAATGTTTTGACGATTTGTTTGGGGAAGTCGACGTACGCGCGGTGCGGGATTATTGTGAACGTGACGCCGTTTGAGCCGGAGTGGGAAGGGTTCGTGACGTTGGAGATCAGCAATACCACGCCTTTGCCTGCGAAGATTTATGCGAATGAGGGATTGTGCCAGGTGCTTTTCTTTGAGTCGGATGAGGATTGCGAAGTGAGTTACAAGGATAAGAAGGGGAAGTATCAGGCGCAGAGCGGGATCGTTTTGCCGCGGTTGTAAGGGCAGGGCGAAGAACACGCCTGGGTTCGGGCGGGCGCAATGAATTGCGCCCCTACAAAGACATAAAACCGAATTAAATCTGAGTGGAAATTTGAGTGAGTTTGATGTTGGCGACGGGATATTTGTGTTCGCGCCAGGCTTCCAGGCCGCCTTCGAGAGGGCGAATACGGGTGATGCCTTGTCTTCTGAGGAGTAGCGCCACACGGGCGCTGGTGGCTTCGTTTGGTCAAGTGCAATAGAGAATGATTTCGCGATCGCGGGGCAGGCGGTCGTTTTTCTCTTCAAGCTCCTGAGCGTCCATGCGGAAGGCGCCGGGGATGGTTTCGGGGTCGGCTTCGAAATCCATGGAATGGCGGAGATCGACGATGACGACTTCCTCGCCGGCGTCGAGCTTTTGCTTCAATTCTTCGACGGTGATCCGGCCGATGCGAAGCGCGCGCAAAAATCGCTTGCGGGCGAGGAATTTGTAACCGAGATAGGAAGCGAGAGCGGCAACAAGAATGACGGCAAGCCAGCCGCCGAGAGAGGCGGCGCGTTCGGCGACGCGCTCGATCTGACCGCTGAAAACATAACCCAACCCCAGGAATGTGGCACCCCAAAGGACCGATCCGGCGGTGTCGAAAACCAGAAAGCGATGCGGTCGCATCTGGAAGACGCCTGCGAGAGGCGGAGCAACCGTGCTAAGGCCGGGAAGAAACTTGGCGAAGAGCAGTGACCGCGCGCCTTGTTTGGAGAAAACGCCTTCGGTTCGGCGGACGCAAGAATCGGGCTCGATGGAAATCTTGCAAAGGAATTGAAGGACTTTGATGCCTTTGCGGAGGCCGAGTTGATACCAGAGCGAATCGGCACAAACCGCGGCAAAGGTAACTACGAGGAGCGAAGCAAAGATATTCAGTTGATGAGAGCCAGCGAGCGCGCCCGCGGCAAGCAAGAGGGGAAGCGAGGGCACGGGCACTCCCGCTTGTTCGGCGAAGACCCAAGCAAGCAAGACGACATAGCCATGATGGAGGAGAAATTCGATGGTGCGATGCATTTGGCCTTGCTGGGTCCTTTGAAACTAGATTAACGGGCTATCGAGCGACGATAGGAGAAGTATGCCCCCAGCGGCCCGACATGACAAATTCGGATAAGGGTTTGCGTGTTCGCGGAGCAACTTCGCGATCCTGCAATTTCTGAGGCAGCGAATCCGAATTTCCGGGATAGCCGATGGCGAAAGCGGCGATGGCTTCCCAATCGTCTGGGATTTCGAAAACTTGTTTGGCTTTGGCCGCGTCAAACCCACCCATTTGGTGAACGTAAAGGCCCCGAGCCAAGGCTTCGATGCTGAACAAAACGGTAGCGGCACCCGTGTCGTAGAAAGCGTTGCGATTCGGATTGCCATTGCCCTGGAACTTGAGATGCGAGACGGCGAGAGCAAGCACTGGGGCGTTTTTGGCCCAGGCTGCGTTGAACTCCACGAGGACGCTTAGCGTTTTCGCAAAGTCTTCCGGATTATCTTTAGTGGCCACAAGGTAAGCCCAAGGTTGCTCGTTGCTGCTGGAGGGAGCCCAACGCGCGGCTTCGAAAAGGCTTGCGAGGACCGCGGGCTCGACCGGCTTGTCGGAGAAGGCGCGCGGACTCCAGCGATGGCGGATGAGATCGTGAACGGGAAAATCTGTGGTCGCTGGCTTGTGCATGGGTTTCTTCCTTTAGCGTGTTTCAGAGATTAGATGAACGAAAGCGAGTGAACGGTGCGTACCAAACTGGCAATTCGTTTTTGAGATAAAGCTACGCAATCCGCCGGAGCGAAGAGGTTTGGTACTTCGCTCCGGCAGGCCGCGCAGCTTCCTGCCGGCAGTGCTGCAGTGCTTTAGTTACGAGGCGGATCGGGCCAGCCTAATTTACTTTTTTGCGGCGGTCATTTCGGCGTCGATGGTGATGGCGATTTCATCGCCGATCATACCCGGGCCGTAGGTGATGCCAAAGTCCTGGCGAGTGATTTTGGAACTGGCGCTAACGCCGATGCGCTGATTGCCCCAGGGATCCTTGACGGGAGCTGTCGGACCATCGACATCGAGGACGACTTCTTTTGTGATGCCGTGAATGGTGAGGTCGCCGGTGACTTTGAGCTTGCCGGGCGAAACTTGCTCAACCTTCTTGGATTTGAAAGTAATGGTGGGGAAGTGCTCGGCGTCGAAGAAATGATCGCTCTTGAGATCCTTGTCGCGATCGGGCTGGCGGGTGTCCACGGAATTTACGTCGATGGTGACTTCGACGGAAGATTTGGTGATGTCTTTGTCGTCGAGCTGGATGGAGCCTTTCACGCTGGTGAAAGCGCCGCGAACCGTCGAGATCATCAAATGCTTGACGGCGAATTGCGCTGACGAGTGCGCGGGGTCGATGTTCCAGGTGGAAGTGGCCGCGGCGGCGGGCAGGGAAAGAGCGGCTGCGAGTCCGGCGGTGACTGCGATGCGTGAGAAAACTTGGCCCATAAGTGTTGCCTCCTTAACTGAGTGCTGCGTCTAAGCAGATTTTAATTTTGCTACGTTTGCTGCGGTCCGCGAGCGCGGACTTCCTCCAACAGCTCGGCGAGAGTCTTTAGGCGCGCGGCCGGAATGTGGCGGAACTGGCGCTTGTGAAGCTCGCGAACAGGCTGATCGAGACTTTTTAAAAGAATGAGGCCCGCTGGGGTGATGCGGGTTTTGATGACGCGTCGGTCGTCAGTCTGACGGGCGCGAGAGATGAGGCCGCGCTTCTCCATGCGGTCGAGGAGGCGCGTCATGTCCGGGTCGTGAGAAATCATGCGTTCTCCGATACCGCTGCATGCGAGGCCGGCGGGTTCGGCGCCGCGAAGAATGCGGAGGACGTTGTATTGGGTGCCGGTGAGGCCATGAGGCTTGAGGAGTTGCTCGGCTTCGAGGCCGAGGTAGTCGGCGGTTTTCTGGAGGGAGATGAAGATGCGGGCTTCGATAGGAAGAGCGGGATGCGGGGTGGGGCGGCGACTCATGCGGTTACGATAGTCGTTATGACGACTAATGTCAAGAGGAAAGAATTGGCGGGGAAGATGGCATGGAGCAGACCAGGGGCGTGAAAAGAATCCCTGATCATTACGCCCGGGCATGCTGGGCGCAATGAATTGCGCCCCTACAGCGGGATCCCGAGGTATCGATTGTGGGTGGTGAGAGAGCGAGGCTAGGGTTTGCGGAGGGGGCGGAGGTGGATTTCGCTTAGGAAGCTTTGGGGGCTTTGCGTGACGATCATTTCTACGGCGTGGGCTACGTCTTCGGGTGAGAGGACCTTGGCGGGATCCTTTGGGCTGCGGGTAGAGCCGCTGGAGAAGCCGGTGGCTACGCTGCCTGGGCAGATGATGCTTACGCGGATGCCATGTTCGCGGAGGTCTTCGGCCATGCAGGCGGAAAGGCCTTGGAGGCCCCATTTGGAGGCGCAATAGATGCCGCCGCCGGCGAATGCGTTTCGGCCAGCGAGGGAGCTGATGTTGATGATGTCGCCAGCGCCGCGCTGGATCATGGCAGGAGCTACTGCGCGGGAAACGAGGAAGGCGCTCTTGAGATTCGTGTTCAGGACGCGGTCCCAATCGGCTTCGGATTTTTCGTGGGCGGGGCCGAAAAGGCCGATGCCGGCGTTGTTGACCAGGATAGAGATGGGGCCAAGCTCGGCTTGTGTTTTGTAGATGAGGGCAGTTACGTCAGCGGAGAGTGAGACGTCAGCGATCTGCGAATGGACTGGGGAACCTGATTTTTTCAGCTCAACGTCGGCGGCGGCAAGCGCTTGCGGATCCCGGCCGCAGATGGCCACGCTTGCGCCGAGTTTGGCGAGGCGAAGGGCGATGGCGCGGCCTATCCCGCGAGTACCGCCGGTGATGAGGGAGACGGCTCCGAGGAGCGGGGCAGTTTGGCGGGGCGATGAATCTATGGATACATTTTGAGCCATTTGAATTCTTCCTCTCGCTTGCCACCTTTTTTGTGCGAAACTCATCTTACCATTCAGGAGTCTGAGCAGTTCCCGCAGGGCTTAGGATCCTTGAAGGTGTGTTGAACAGACGAAGAAAAGTCTCCAGACGAGTCGAATGCTTCCACAGGCCAATTGGATTTTGCTGAGATGACAGCTTGCGGATTGACTGGGGCTTTTCCTATAATTCCAAAGTTTTGGAAGCGACGCGATTCTGGAAGAAACGCAACTATTGGCAGTGGTTGTGCGAGAAAAAGCAGAAACGAAAATCCAGGTTTGAAGTCAGGGCGAGGAGAGTGGGAATGAGTGGAACACGCAAAGTGGCAGGCCTCGCGATGGTCGCGGCGCTGTGTCTGATTCTTGGGAACGCAATGAGCGCGGCGGCGCAGGCGCCGGCAGCGGCAGGGCAGGACGCGGGGCAGAGCAAGCAGCCGTATACGATGGCGGAGTACAACTCGTATCAGGCTTGCGCGGCTGAGAAGGTTCCAGCCACGGCGGTGAAGTGCCTCGATGATTTCACCTCGAAGTATCCGAATTCGGCATTACTCATTTACGTTTATCCGCTCTACGTCCAGGGTTACGGGCAGCTGAAAAACTACCAGAAGGTGATCGAGTATTCGGACAAGGTAATCGGGCTGGGGGAAAAGATTGATCCGGGAGGGCAGTATCAAGCGCTTTACGCGCATTGTTTTGCGTATAACGCTTTGACCCCGGCTCAACAGGCGGATCCTGCAACGGCAAAAGCGGCGAGAGATGCGGCCGTCGCCGGCTTGAAAGCACTGGATGGAGTCAAGAAACCCGATAGCATGACGGACGACGCATTTGCCACACAGAAGAAGCAGATTCAGATTTATTTCAATGGGACGGCCGCGCAGGCGTCGGCGAATATAAAGGATTACGCAGGGGCGATCCCATTCTATAAGGCCATGTTAGTGCTGAATCCGGATGACGGAGTTACCAGTTACCGGCTTGGGCTGGCGTACGAGGCGTTGACGCCGCCACAGCATATGGATGCATTCTGGTCGATCGCGCGAGCCGTTTCGGCGAAGGGAGCAACGCAAGCGCAATCCACCAAGGTGAAGGACTATCTGCGAAAGCTGATCGTGAACTATCAGCAAGCTGCATGCGATAGCTTGACCGATGCGGAGCTGGCGGAACTGCTGCAACTGGCGGGCAGCACGGTAGACCGTCCGGCGAGCTATACCTTGCCGAGCAGCGCGGACCTGGATGCGGCGCGGAAGGATATGACCATCTCTTCCGTCGTAGCGGATTTGAAGGCGGGCGGAGACAAAGCCAAAGTTACCTGGCTGGCGTCGTGCGGGTTGGAGTTTCCAGGCGTGCCTGGCAAGGTGTTTGAAATCACTCCCGGAGACGTCATTGATCTCAAGGTTGCTTTGGTGACGAGCGACGCGGAGTTCACTGCCGCGACGGCGCCAGACATGGATGTGAAAGTAGTTGGGCAGCCGGATGTGGCTCGCGTCGAGAAAGAGAGCGCGATTCACTTTACGGGGACTTTGGTTTCCTACGATCCCGCCCCGGCGTTCATGCTGCACTGGGAAAAGGCCAAAGTGAACGAAGATGACATCCCGAAGGAAAAAGCTGCACCCAAGAAAACGGTGCACAAGAAGCCGGCTAGCTAATCGAGTGGTTGGACGCGTGATAGATTAGGGACGGCTCTCCGGCTTAGCCGGGGAGCCGTTTTTCTTTTGGGTGACGGCTATTTCGCGATAAGAGTTCCGAAGAAGGAGCCTCAGGCCCCTTGGTCTCAGCGCGTCCGGGCAAGTTGGGGCGCAGCATGCTGCGCCACTACAAGGGATGGGCAGAGAATTCGTTTAACGGGAATGGTGATTTTTTGAGGCTAGCTTGTATTCGTCGAGTTTGCGGCTCAGGGTGTTGCGATGAATGCCTAGGACTTGGGCGGCGCGAGATTGGTTGCCGTTGGCGCGGTCCAGTACGCGCTTGATAAAACGCTTTTCGAATTCGCCCACGGCCTCGTCGAACAAGATGCCCCGGTCCACCATTTGTGTGACGAGCCCTTCGAGTTGGTCTTTCACGGTCGCACGCTCCGCGGAATTTGTTCCTGCTTGCTCTGGGCCCGTTTGACGTTACGTTTACGGCTATTGGTCGAGCTCATGCCCTGCCAGGATGCGATACGCTTCCCGGTATTTGGCACGAGTGGCAGCGACGACATCGGGCGGAAGCTCCGGACCAGGCGGGGTTTTGGGCCACCGGATTCGCTCGAGGTAATCGCGCACAAATTGTTTATCGAAAGAAGGTTGCGGGCCGCCGGGATTGTATTGGGAGGCGGGCCAGAAGCGCGAGGAGTCTGGAGTGAGCGCTTCGTCGATCCACATCAGAGAGTTGACGGTGCCGGGAGAGCCGAGGGCGCTGTTGAGAAGGCCGAACTCGAATTTGGTGTCGGCGAGGATGACGCCGCGTGGTTCTGCGTAGGCGGCGGCGCGGCGGTAGATCTCGATGCTGATGCCGCGGACCTGCTCGGCGAGGTCCGTGCCAATGAGAGCAGCGGCTTGTTCGAAAGAGATGTTTTCGTCGTGGCCGGTAGCTGCTTTGGTGGCGGGAGTGAAAATGGGTTCCGGGAGGCGATCGGATTCGCGTAGTCCGGCGGGCAGGGCGATGCCGCAGATTTTTCCAGAGGCTTTGTAGTCTTTCCATCCGGAGCCGGAGACATAGCCGCGCACGACGCATTCGATGGGAAGAGGCTGCGTCTTGCGGACGACCATGGAGCGGCCGTCGAGTTCCTCGCGAAACGCGTTGAACGCGGCGGGGAATTCCGTGGAACTGAGAACGTGGTTGGGGATGACGTCTTTCAGGAGATCGAACCAGAAGAGGGAAAGCTGCGTTAAGACGCGGCCCTTGTCGGGAATGGGAGTCGGGAGAATGACGTCGAACGCGGAGAGGCGGTCGGTGGCGATGATAAGCAACTTGTCGCCGAGATCGTAGATATCGCGGACCTTCCCGCGCGCCGCGGGAGTGAGACCGGCGAAATGCGTTTCTTGAAGTGTGCGACTCACAGGGCTTGCAGCCACGGAAAAGTTTCTCCCCAAAGGTGCGGATGATTCTAGCGCAGAGCCTCGTCGAGGGAAAGCTGCGCGTCGCGGAAAATTTTAGATAAAGAATATGGGGCGAAGAGAATATTTTTCGCGCGGGCTCAAGACGAACAGCCGAGCGGCTCCGTTTTGAAGAATTGCTCCCAATGGTCGCCGTTTTTGGTTCTGCGAAAAATCACGTAGCGATGAGTCTGTGTCTCGAGAGAAACGAGTTTGGCAACAACTTCGTCCTGCCCGCTTCCGAAGAGGTCGGCATGATCCACAAAACGAAGATGTTCCTCATCGGTTTCGGTTTCGGAGAGGTGCACCCATAGGAGCTCAGGAACGAGCTTCTCGCCAGGCTGGTCCGCGACAAAGAATAACGTGTGAATGAGGCCTTCGTTGTCACCGGTGTCGAGAGAGAAGGAACCGATCAGGCTGGGTTGCGGGGAGGGTGCGAGATAGGTGCGGGTGAGGTATTCGACCTGGACCTTCGGCAGAAGAGTTTGCGGAATTCCGTGCTGGCTGAAGATTTCACGGGCGAGGGTAAGCGCAGAGGCTCGCTGCTCGCTTGTGGCAGGTTCGCGGGAAGCCACGCGAAAATCGCGGGGCTGTGCGTTGGTGGCGAGAGCACGAAGCTGGCCGCGAATTTTCAGCGGGCCACTGTAGAGCAGACTCGCGATTGCGGGGTTTCTGTTTTCTTTGCCCACCTGGCCTTCTCCGACGGACGCTCCTCCGTAGAGCAGGGAATACTCTCTGCCCGACTGTAGGAATTTTGCCGAGAAGTCCTCGGGAGTTTGCTCGCCGGAGAGGCAACTGGTTTGCACCGGCGTCAGGACGGAATCTTCCACGGTGGCGATCGGCTCGATACGAAGTTGGCCTCGAGGCTGTTCCTCGACAGCTAACCAGACGCGCTCGTTGGCTGAGTCATCGTTTTGAGTGTTTGGTGATGAGTTTTGCGCTGGAGCTTGCGATAGCTGGAAAATACCGGCGAAAAATAGAATTACAAAAGCGGCGTGCGTCCGCAGAATTGCAGAGTGCATGGACTGGTCTCGATTTCTCCGCCGCGGAGTGGAAGGTTAGCACAGATCAGCGTTGCGGGTTCAAGACCGAGATTGAAGTTCAGGCTGCTTATCTACCTCTCGGGCGCATGGTTGAAGGTTTTTGCATCAATGACCTGATGACTGCGGCTAGTCCTGCGAGAAGTGCCAAGGCCGTTACCAAGATTTGTAAGAGAGCAGAAGTTCCATCCATAAAGCCTCATTGTAGCTTAAGACGTGCTTTCCGTTCGATTACGGAAGCTTCCAGTCGTTTTGACGAAAACTGCAAATCCGGTGCTGATAGAGGCAAGGCCGATATTAAATGTAGTAAACCATTTCCGATGGCTCACGTCGAGAGCCTTGCCACTCTCGATCTGATGAGAGAGTTCAGCATACTGATAAGATGCAACTACAACAAATAGCGTAGCACATATGGCCATGAGGAAATGAAAGTCTCCAAGAGGGTCCTCATGCGCCAACTCCGCCAAAGTTGCAGCCCAGATTGCAATCGTATACACGAACCATGCAGGTGAAGGAAAGATGTCGTCATAGCCGATAGAACCAAGAGAATTGCCGCGCTGCAATATGTCCATAAGAATCGGCAAGGCAGCAAAGGCAAAAGTGGCAATCGTGTAGATCAAGAATCGAGTTGATCGTTTTGCGGGCATGCGAAGTAATAGGAGGCTAAAGACGGCCCTTTGAAAGACCGGATATGCCGTTGAGAATGTAAATAAAACGGGCAGACTATAACACGAATCAGTAAGTGACGATACTTATAAACGTTCAAATGACAAGATGACTGTTTTACGCGGCTGAGGCTGCTTTTTGTTTGAGAGCCGGGGCTTCGTCGCCTTCCCAGCGGACGCTGACGAGCTTGGAGACGCCGGGCTCTTGCATGGTGACGCCGTAGAGGACGGAGCCGGTCTCCATGGTTTTGCGATTATGGGTGACGATGATGAATTGGGTTTGGCCGCTCATGTCGCCGACGAGGCGGGTGAAACGGCCGACGTTGGCTTCGTCGAGAGGGGCGTCCACTTCGTCCAAGATACAGAACGGGCTTGGCTGATAGCGGAAGATGGCGATGAGGAGCGCGAGCGCGGTCATGGCTTTTTCGCCACCGGAGAGCAGGAGAACGTTTTGCATGCGCTTGCCGGGAGGCGAAGCGACCACGTCAATCCCCGCGTCACCGGAGCTGTCGATTTCGGTCAGGCGCATTTCGGCCATGCCGCCGCCGAAGATGGTGTGGAAGGCTTCGGAGAAATTGTGGTTGATGGCGTTAAAGGCTTGTTCGAATTTTTCACGGGAGACGAGGTCGAGTTCGGCGATGGCTTGCTGCGTATCGGCAATGGATTTGAGCAGGTCGTCGCGTTCGCGCGTCAGGAACGTGAAGCGCTGGTCGCACTCGTTGAACTCTTCGAGAGCCATCATGTTGACGGGGCCCATGGCTTCGATGCGCTGCTTCATTTCGCGGTAATTCGTTTCCGCGATGGCGAGCTCTTCGCCGGTCATGAAGGCGGCTTCCGTGGCGATCAAGTCCTCGGGCTGTGCGTTGACCTCGGTCATGCAGGTTTCGCGCAGATGCTGGCGGTCTGAATCGTTGCGCGCGTGATCCACCTCGGCGTGGCTGCGCTGTTCGCGAAGTTCCTGAAGCGACTGGCGGCCTGCGCGCAGATGATCTTCCATTTGCGTGACGCGGGTGCGGCCGGTGTCCCACTCTTGCTCGAGCTGACGCTGACGAACTTCGAGGCGCAGTTTTTCGCCACGCAGACCTTCGAGCTGTTGGGCAAGCTCTTCGCTTTGTTTGGTGAGCGCCGCGGTTTCATCCCAAATCGAGGATTCCTGCTGCAGAAGCTGGGTTTCGCGGCGATCGAGTTCCGCGCGCTCTTCCTGCAAGCGCGCCGCGAGGGCTTCGGCAGCGGAGAGGCGTTCATGGAGAGCGGCGAATTCGGCGCGGGCGGTGGCGAGTTCGTTCTGCTCGGTATGAACGGAACCACGGAGCAGTGCGAGCTGTTCGACGAGCCGGGTGCTCTCGGTTTCAGCTTCCGCGCGGCTGATAGCTGCGGCAGCGTGTTGATTCTTCGCGCGTTCGGCGCGCATTCTTGCGTCCTCGGAATCTTTGCGAAGGCGCAAAAGCTCGTTCTGGCAGACGGTGAGTTCGAGGCCCAGCCGCGCCAATTCGCTTTGCATGTGTTCGTGACGATGCGTGGCGGAGAAGACGCTGCGTTCGGCATCGCGTTGCTGGAGCGTGATTTGTTCAAGCGACTGTTCGGCGTCGCGGAGTTCCGCGTTCACTTGGGCGAGTGCGGCTTGCGCTTTGTTCATTTCGTGTTCGAGCTGCAGGACATTAGCGTCGAGAGCGCGGAGTTCGCGCTTCATGCCAAGCGGGCCGGCTTCATCGGCGCGGCCGCCCGTGACCATGCGGCCCTGATAACAAGTGCCGTCGGGTGCGACGAAAGCGAACTGCGGATTGTCTTTGGCGAGTGTTTCAGCGGCGGTCGCGCTGTTTGTCAAATAGGCGGAACGCAGGCGCGGAAGGAATTGCTTCGCGGCGGCGCCCAGAGGATCGCGGAAGCCGACTAGTTTATCCAGGCGAGAGATCACGCCGTCTTCGAGATGGAAGTTGATGATGGGTTCGTATTCGGCCAGACGCAGATTGCGCAGCGAATCGACGAAGAAAGTGGCGCGGCCTCCAACTTCATCGCGCAACAGGGAAACGCCAGCGCGAGCATGGTCGAAGGTTTCGACAACGACGTACTCAAGTTCGTCGCGAAGATATTGTTCGATGGCGGCTTCGTGCTGTTCTTCGACTTCAGCGTAATCCGCGAGGACTCCGACGGCGTGGAAACTTTGGCCTCCTCCGCGTTCATTGGCGGCGAACAGTTTTTGCACGGCATCGGCGGTGTAGGAGCGATCGTTGAGAATTTGGGTGAGGGTTTCATGACGCGCACGAACACCGGAAAGGGAATCGCGCAAGACGTCCGCCTTTTGCGTGGTGGTCTCGCGTTTCTGGCGGAGGTCGGCAATGCGGGCTTGTAGAGCCGCGGCGCTTTGGCTCAGGGTGTTGAGCTGGCTGCTTGCGGCCTCCCAGTCGTAGGCTGCTTGGTCGGCTTCGTCGCGAATGCGAATGGAAGTTTCGAGCAATTCGTGCTCACTCGCTTCGCGTTTGCGGAGCGCATCGAGGTGATGGACGAGCGCTTCTTCCGCTTGTTTCTGTTCGCCATGCAGACGAAGCAGGCTATCGCCGGCTTCCGATGCGGAGCGGCGCAAGGCTTCGATGCGCGCTTCGGATTCCTGAATTTGAGTGGCACGCGATTCCGCTCGCACAGAAAGTTCATCCACACGTGCGGAAAGGACGCCGGACTCTTCGCGGAGAGAAGTCACCGCAAGTTGCTGCGTGGTGCTGCGAGCTTGCCACTCCGTCGCTTGAGCTGCAGCTTCCGCCATTTCGGCGGAAATTTGCGTGCGCCGAGAGCCGAGTTCCGTGGCGCGCTGCTGGTTGAAATTGATGCGATTCTCGGTGCGATCGACTTCCAGAGCGGTGAGATTCAAGACATTCTGATTCTGGCGAATCTCGGCGTCGAGTTCGTAGATGCGTTGGTTGAGGCGGTCTTGCTCGCCTTCCTGTTGCTGAATGGTCTGGGCATGCTGCGTTTCGGCGGCGGTGAGTTCGGAGAGTTGCCTGGCGATGCGCTCGGCTTCCGCGTCCAGTTCACGGGCTTTTCCAGCAAGCATCTGGCGAACTATGCCGCGCATTTGGTCGCGTATTTCAGCGTAACGGCGCGCTTTGGAAGCCTGGCGCTTCAGCGAGCCGAGCTGTTTTTCAACCTCGACGACTATGTCGTTCACGCGCGCGAGATTGAGCTTCGAGGATTCGAGTTTTGCTTCCGCGAGGCGCTTCTTGGTCTTGAATTTCGTGACGCCGGCGGCCTCTTCGATAATGGCACGCCGCTCCATCGGCTTCGTGGAGAGGATGAGGCCGATGCGGCCCTGCTCGATGATGGCGTAGGAATCGGGGCCGAGGCCAACCCCCATGAACATTTCTTGAATGTCGCGGAGACGGGCCATGCGGCCGTTGATCAGGTATTCGCTTTGGCCGGAGCGGTACAGTCGGCGCGTGACGACGACCTCGCCAGGCTTGGTGGCTAAGACCGGCTTGTCGCCGCCTTTTTTGCGGCGCTTGCCTTTCAGAAATTCAGGAGTTGTAGCTGCTGGATCTTCCGGCTGAGACGCCGGGTCAGACGATCCAGTCACATCTTGTTGCGATTCGGGGGCCGTCGCGGGGTCAAGCGAGAGAATTTGTATGTTCGAGTCATCACCAGGGGCAGCATCGCCATCCGTGACAGGGGAGACCGAGGGCGAAGCATCGACAGCGCCTTCGATCATTGCGCTTTCGAGAACGAATCGGGCGGCTTCGGCCAACTCGGCGTCTTCCATGGTGATGGTTACTTCGGCCATGCCAAGGGGCGGGCGCTTAACCGTGCCGTTGAAGATGCAATCGGCCATGCGTCCGGCGCGGAGGGACTTGTGGCTCTGTTCGCCGAGCACCCAGGAGATGGCATCGACCACGTTGGATTTGCCGCAGCCGTTGGGTCCGACGATGCATGTGGTGCCGGAGCCGCTGAAAGTGACTACAGTGCGGTCAGAAAACGACTTAAAGCCAACAATTTCCACTTTTCGTAGCTTAAGCAAGATGTCCTCTTTTTGTCGTCAATCGCGCTTCGCGACCCTCAAATAGTTCGATGCTGACTGCAAATATCCAAAGCAAGACAGGGGCCGAGGTCAAAACACGCGTAAAGAGACGACGCATTGATCCTCGAGGGGAGGGGCTTTCGAGCGACAAGTCGACCGGTTTGCGGTCGCTTAGACAAACGTGTGGCAGGTTCTCAGTCAGAGGCCCAGCCGCCTGGCGCGTAGATGGCGGTACGGAAAAAAAGATTACCACGAGCATTCTGGAGTGTAAAGGGCTACGCAACAGATAGTGTGCGATTGTGGGGGACCACAATGCGAGTGCTTCGCAATGAGGCAGCTGAACTGTAGAGAACCCCCTGGGCGAGGTCGACAGGCTATCCAAGTTGTAACCAAAAGCGGTGATTCTTGAGCCCCGAAGGTCGCAATCGCCGTATGATGCGAAGAAGCAGAAAGAGAACGGCAAGGCGCAACTTGGGGGCCCGGCCACGTGAAGAAGCTGCGATTCCTCGTTTCACTTATCACCAAAGACAACGACTACCAGCTCCAGCAGGCGGCTTCCGCGGAGGTGGCTGCGCGCGAACTTGGAATTGACCTCGATATCGTGTACGCCGACGGCGACACAATCACGCAGAGCACGCAAGTGCTCAAGGCCATCCAGGCACAGCCTAGTTTGCGGCCTGACGGGATCATCGTGGAGCCTGCCGGCGGGACGGGACTGCCGCAGGTGGCCAAGGCGGCGATCGAGGCGGGAGTTGCATGGGGACTCGTTAACCACGACGCAGGATATGTCGCGGAGTTGCGGCGAAGCGCGAAGATTCCAATTTTTATCGTCACGAGCGATCACATGGAGATCGGGAGGATTCAGGCGCGGCAATTAGGGGCGCTGGTTCCCGAAGGCGGCGGTGTCTTGTACATTATCGGTCCCACGGAAAGCGCTTCGGGCAGAGACCGCAAGTCAGGGTTTGAAGCGATATGTCCGAAAAATCTGCGGGTAACGGTGCTGCGAGGCAAATGGACGGAAGAGAGCGGCTATCGCAGCTTGGCAACCTGGCTGAAATTAGGAGGATCGAGCAAATCGAGCATTGTTGCTATCGCCGCGCAAAATGATGCGATGGCTATGGGTGCGAAAAAGGCCCTCAAGGAAATAAGCAACCCACAAGAACGGGAAAAATGGCTGAGCCTGCCGCTCACAGGCGTCGACGGCTTGCCAAAAACAGGTCAGGCATGGGTTCGCGCCGGCTCGCTGACGGCCACCCTGATCACGCCACCGATGGTTGGACAGGCCGTACAGCTTTTGGCTAATGCACTGCGCACAGGTGCGAGCGTGCCGGAACGCACGGTGACCCAGCTGGAGTCTTTTCCGCCCATCGCGAAACTCTCGAAACTTCAAACGGTTGGAAACCAGAGATAATCGTTTTGTGGCGGGGAACAGGCGCAATTCTTCGCAATCAAGGAAAATGCAATTTCGGGTTGCGACTACTTCAAGTGCGCGTCGTACCACGCGAGAATGCGATTCAGGCGATCGAGAAGATGTTTTTCCTCGCGGAAGCCGTGTGGTTCTCGCGGGTACATGACGAGTTCGGTTTCCACACCGTAGTGCTTTAATCCGCGGTAGAGCTCCTGACTTTGATCGGGCGGATCGGTTGTGTCGGTCTCGCCTTGAAGAATAAGTGTGGGCGTCTTCGCATTCTTGAGCTGTGTGAATGGGGAGCTGTTCAGGAACTTTACGAGGCTATCGGATTCGTAGGGCACGCCGTAGAACCATTCGTCGTAGGCGGGATGCTCTTCGCTGCCGTACTCGGAGATCAAATTGGAAAGGCCGGCCCCGGAGACGGCAGCTTTGAAGTCGTTCGTTTGCGTGATGGCCCATTCGGCCATGTAGCCGCCGTAAGACCATCCGCCAATGCCAAGTTTCGCGGGATCGGCGATGCCGCGGTCGATGAGATCCTTGACGCCCCACATCACATCTTTGAAGTCGGCGCCGCCCCAGTCGCCGCGGTTCATCTCGATGAAATTTTGGCCGTAGCCGACTGAGCCGCGAATGTTGGGATAAAAAACCGCAAAGCCGCGCGCTGCGAGGAGCTGGCCCCAGACTTCGATGGAGTCTTGCCAATTGCCAGTGGGTCCGCCATGAATTAGTGCGATGAGCGGGAGCTTGGATTTTGGATCGACGCCTGCGGGTTTTAGCAGGGCAGCTTCGATCTCGACGCCGTCGAACGTTTTGTATTTGTAAAACTCAGGCGTGCTGAGCGTGAATTGTTTCCAGGAATCGTTGAGATGCGAAACTTGACGAGGCGAGTTTTTCTGGTCCCACAGCCAGAGTTCGGGAGGCGTCGTGGCGGACTGCCCCGCGAAAACAATGTCACCTGCGTCGGAAATGGCGAAGGCATTCATATTGCCGGCAGGCGGATTGGCCGGATTTTTGCTCATGCCTTCGGGAGAAAAGCCGACGAGTTTGTTTCGGAAGCCGTCCGCGTAGAGTGCGAGCATGGAGCCGTCCTTGATCCAGCGATGCTCAGAGATGGCGCGATCGAGGCTCGCGCCGGTGAGATTGCGAGTGGCGCGTTTGTCGATGTCCAGAAGCATGAGGTCGTGCGGCGAAGGGCCATCCACGCGCGAACCTATGTAACTGACCGTCGCGCCGTCGGGGGAAACCCGCAGGTCGTGGAAGGGGCCGTGCGGTGCGAAGATTTGGCGTCGCGAGCCGTCTGCAATTGCGATGGAAAAAATGCGATGAGTCTCCTGGTCGGATTCGGGATGATCGGTGGCGCTGACAACGAGGCGGTCGCCGGTTTTGAGCCAGGCCACCTCACTTATTTCCCATTTGATGTCCGTTAGTGCTTTCGCTTCGTTCGTGGCCAGTGTAAGCAGCCATAGCCGCGGCTGCTTTTCGTCTTTATCGACGACGCGCCCGTCGTCCTTATCTTTTTCCTTTTTTTCCTCGGTGGCGCTCTTGGCGTCGGGAGCAAGATAGGCGATCTGCTTGCCATCGGGAGACCAGGCAAAACTACGCACGCTGCGCTTGCCTTTGGTTACGGCTGCGGCTTCGCCGCCACCCGCGCGCATTACGTAAATTTGCTGCTGATCGTCACGATTCGAAAGAAAGGCGAGTTGCTTCCCATCGGACGACCAGCGCGGCGAAAATTCATCCTTCGCTGAAAATGTAAATTGGCGGACGGTGCCAGATTCTTTCTCATAGAGCCAGATATGGCGCGCGCGCCGTTCGCCCTTCGGCGGCTCGACGACGACGAAGGCAACGCGCGCGCCGTCCGGCGAGAATTGCAAATCGGAAATCGAGCGCAGGTTTAGAGATGCTTCCGGCGTGAGCAGCTTGACCGCATCAGTGGTAGGTTTTTCTTGCGCAATCGCAACTCCTGCGTGCGCCAAAACGACGAGAAGACAACTACTCAACGCGAAACGATTCATCCTTGTACCTCTCCATCGAGAATCTAGGACTCTAACCATCGCGCGGCCCATCGTCAATTTCGTTTGCTGTCACTCGGTAGTTCTTTTGCATTATTGACCCTGCCGCACCACCGGTCCTTATAATGCGCCACCTAACAGCGGGGTGGGTTTCGACTTACGCGATCAGTGCGCAAGCGTTTCTTGCGTGACGCGCACTCGTCTACCCCAACGATCAAAAATTAGTTGAACGGAAACCGGAGAAACACATGCGGAATCTCAGAATGTTGATTTGTATCCTGACGATGGCCATTTACCCGAGCGAGTATGCATCTGCTCAGGAAATCGCAGGAAGCATTCGCGGGACGGTGTTGGATGCGAGTGGCGCCACCGTTTCTGGCGCGAAAGTCATGGCCGTGCAAACCGAAACGGGGCTTGCACGCACGGCGACGACGGATTCTCAGGGAGTTTACGATTTCGTTGAACTTCCCATCGGCCATTACCGCCTCGAAGCCGAGGCCAAGGGATTCAAGAGGTACGTCCAGGAAGGGATTTCGCTTGACGTAAATCATATTGCGACCGTTGTCGTCCGACTCGCGGTCGGTATTCCGACACAGGAAGTCCGCGTGCAGGCCGACGCTTCTCTGGTGGAAAACACCGTTACCAGCCTTGGAAAAACCGTAGGCGAGCGCGAAGTGTTGGATTTGCCCCTGAACGGCAGGGATTTTGCTCAGCTCGGCTTGCTTCAGCCCGGCGTGTTCCCCATTACTCCCGGGCTTGCAGAGGCCGGCGGTTCTCTCCGGAGTGGACAGGCTTACGCAGTGAATGGCCAGCGCCCGGAATCGAATAACTTTCTGATCGATGGCGCAAGCAATTTCAATTCCGTCGACGGCGGCCTAGTGATTCAGCTGCCGATCGACTCCATCGCCGAGTTTCACATTCTGACGCATGGTGCGAGCGCCGAGTTCGGGCACAGCAGCGGATCGACTACCAACATCGTCACGCGCTCCGGGACGAACGCCTATCACGGGGCGGCCTGGGAATTTCTGCGAAACGACGCCATGGACGCAAAGAGTTTCTTTGCTACCAGCGTCGAGCCGCTGAAGCGCAATCAATTTGGCGGGACGTTCGGCGGGCCCATCAAGAAAGACAAGACTTTTTTCTTTGGGTATTACGAGGGCTTGCGCAACCGCCAGGGTGAAACGGTGGGCGCAGCGGTGCCCACCGAGGAGGAGCGGCAAGGAGATTTTGGCCTGCTCTGCACGCAGGCGAAGGGGATGTTTAACGCGGCCGGCATTTGCAGCGTGCCCGCAGGCCAGCTCGTCAATGCGTTTTCACCGCTGCCGTTTCCGCAGAATGCGTTCCCCTTCAACGAACTCCCCGGTATCGATCCGTTTGCGCAATCACTCCTGCCATTCTTTCCTTTGCCCAATCAACCCAGCTTGGGACCAAACGCGTACAGCACCACGCAAACGCTGGATCAAAACAACGACCAGTTTGGAGTGCGCGTGGACCATTACTTGACCTCGCAAGACGTCCTGAATTTCCGCTACATGTTTTCGCAAGGAAACACGATCGATCCGCTCTCGACGGCGGGCGCGAATGTGCCGGGCTTCCCGGTGGGAGAAAACCAGCGGGCCCAGAACTTTGTGGCGCAGGAGACGCATACATTTTCGCCGACGCTCATAGGAGTTGCCCGCTTCTCATTTCTGCGGAATAAGTATTTGTTCAACCAAGCCATCAATCACACGACGCCTGGGAGTTTGGGATTCCAATACGAACCGACGCTCGATGCCGCGATCGGACCGCCATTCATGCAGGTGAGCGGCTATGCATCCGTCGGCGACCCCATCAGCGGGCCGCGCAACACTTACGAAAACGCGATTGATATTTCAGGCTCGGTGACGTGGATTCACGGCCGGCACGAAATGAAATTTGGCGGGGGTTACGGGCACGATCAGATCAATGTTTTGTTTGGAATCGCCTCCAACGGATTTTTTGTCTTTATCCCTGCGCCTGCCAGCGACGCTTTCGCTAGCTTCCTGCTCGGCGCGCCATACCTTTTCCTGCAGGGCGGCGGCGATCCATCGCGGGGGTTGCGCGGGAACAACCTAACCGCCTACGCGCAGGACACCTATAAGATCACTTCACATCTAACGCTGAATGCCGGGCTCCGCTACGAAGTGCCATTCCCCTACACGGAAATTCACAATCGCCAGAACCTCTTTGAACCCGGCGTGCAGTCCGTCGTGTTTCCGAGCGCCCCCGCGGGTCTCCTCTATCCGGGCGATCCGGGCGTGCCGAGGGGTTTGATTCCCACGGAAAAAACGGCCTTTGCTCCGCGCGTAGGCTTGGCTTGGGACCCTCGGGGGAACGGCCTTTGGCTTGTCACCGCGGCCTACGGAATTTTCTATGATCCTTATTACAACGGCCAGGGCGGGCCGTTGCAGACTCCCAGCAGCGCGCCGCCTTACTTGCAGACTCCGCAGCTGAATTTCCCGGATTTCGCTGATCCCTATGGCGGAACAAATCCGTTCAATGGCTCGTTCGCGCAGCCGATGACCTTGCTGACGTTGTCGCCGAACCTGCGCTTGCCTTACGCACAGGATTGGAATCTCAACATCCAAAGATCTTTCGCCGAGGATTGGTTGTTCGAAATGGGCTACGTGGGCACGAAAGGCACCAAGTTGCCGCGATTCATCGAAGGGAACCCGGCCGTTTTCGTTCCAGGCGAAACCAACGGACTGCCAAACTCCACCGAAAACAACGTGAACAACAGACGCCTCTATTCGGGCTGTAATTTGTCACCCACCAGTCCGCCGTGCACTTTTGCATCGGCGGGGTTGATCGCGGGCATCGCGAATTCCAGCTACAACGCTTTGCAGGCCAGTTTGCAGAAGCGCTTCAGCCATGGTTTGTCGTTCCTTGCGTCTTACACTTATTCGAAGACCCTCGACGACGTGTCATCTTTCAACATTACCGGCTCGGCTTCGCAGAGCGTAGCGGGCGAGAATGATTTGGCGCAAGACCCGTTCAATCTCCCTGCCGAATACGGCAGGTCCATGTTCGACGCGCGCAATCGGTTCGTGATCAGCTATCAGTGGCAGCTGCCCTTCTGGAATCACGCGGAGAACTGGTACCAACGCGTGCTGGGTGGCTGGCAGTTGAACGGCATCACCACCTTTATGAGTGGCACCCCGTTCACCGTCTACGATTCCACGGATGTTTCTTTGCAGGGAAGCGCCCCGGAAATCTCGGGCTTTTCCAGCAATCGACCGGATGTCGTTGGCAATCCGAATAATGGGCCGCGCACGCCGCAAGAATGGTTCAATACGGCTGCCTTTCAGCAACTCAATCCGACTACTCAGGCAGGACAATTTGGCAACGAAGGCCGCAACATCGTGCAAGGGCCTGGATTGCAGGAGTGGGACTTCTCCGCGTTCAAAAATATTCCGATTCACGAGTCCAAGAGCCTGCAATTCCGCGCGGAATTGTTCAACGTTTTCAACCATGCCAACTTCCGGTTGCCGGATAACGACATCAGCTCCCCGACCTTTGGCGAGATTTCCGAAAGCCTGCCGGGCCGGCAGGTGCAGTTGGCTCTGAAGTTTTATTTCTGAGCGGCGCTACTCGCACTTCGGGCAGAAATTCGCAGTTCCACCAGGTGCTCTCGATTTGACGCCTGCGCCAGTGTCTGCGCGGATAGCCGTCAAACGGTCCCGTTCAATGCGGACTCTTTGAGTCGCACTTTCACTATCCTGGACACTTGTATGGCCTTCTTCATTGCGGCTGTCTGGAAGCCTCGGATACAATCTGACGTTTATCCTTTGGGGCACAGGGCTTACTGGGCTGCAATGCACGAAATACGCTTTCACAACACGCTGGGCGGAAAGATCGAAGCTTTCGCTCCCCAAAAAAGTGATGGAGTCCGCATGTACACCTGTGGACCGACGGTGTACGACTACGCCCACATAGGGAACTACCGTACTTTTGTGTTTCAGGACATTCTGCGGCGATTCCTGAAGCTGCGCGGCTACAAAATGAAGCACGTCATGAATTTGACCGACGTGGACGACCGCATCATCGCCAATTCGGCGGCGGCTGGCGTGAGCATTCGGGATTACACAGAGAAATTCGCGCAGGCTTTTTTTGACGATTGCAAGACGCTCAGCATCGAGTCGCCCGAGCACTGGATTCGCGCCACCGACCACATCGACGATATGGTTAAGCTCATCGAGCGGCTGCAAGAGAAGACGTACACCTATCCTAGCGAAGGCTCGATCTATTACCGGATTGCGAAGTTCCCAAGCTACGGCAAGCTTTCGAATATAGACGTAGCTGGAATTCAGGCCGGCGCGCGTGTCGATGTCGACCGCTACGAAAAAGAGAGTGCGCGGGACTTTGCGCTGTGGAAAGCCCCGAAGCCGGGTGAACATTTCTGGGAGACGCCGATCGGCAAGGGCCGGCCTGGCTGGCATATCGAATGTTCCGCAATGGCCATGAAGTACCTCGGCGAGACGCTGGATATTCATACCGGCGGAATTGATCTGGCGTTTCCGCATCACGAGAATGAGATTGCTCAGAGCGAAGGCGCGACGGGGAAGCCCTTTGTTCGCTACTGGATGCACGCAGAACATCTGCTCGTGGAAGGCGAGAAGATGTCGAAGTCGCTTGGCAATTTCTTTACGCTGCGCGATTTGTTCGCGAAGGGCTACAAGCCTTCGGCGTTGCGTTTTGCGCTGGCCAGCGTGCCGTACCGCAAACAGCTCAATTTCACGTTTGATGGTTTGCAGCAGGCGGCAAGTTCCGTCGAGCGTCTCCGAAACTTCGCCGCGCGTCTGACGCAAGGTAAATTCCCAGCCGGAAAGCAGAAGGGCATGGCTGACCGTATCGCCGAAGCCGCGGAGGAATTTGACGCAGGTCTCTCGGATGACTTGAATACGGCTCGCGCGCTGGCCGCGGCATTCGATCTTTTGCGCGAAACCAATATCGCTATGGATAAAGGCGAGTTTCGCCAGGGAGATGTGGCAGCCGTCCACGAATTTCTCGCGAACTTCGACCGCGTCTTCGCCATCATGGAAGACAACGACGCGGAAAAGCTGCGCGCCATCGGTTTTGGCCCTGCCGACAGCGGCCCAGACGACGCCGAAATCGAAAAACTCGTCGCCGATCGCCAGTTGGCGCGGCAGCGGCGCGACTTCGCCGCCTCCGATCGCATCCGCAAAGAACTCGCGGATCGTGGTATACTTGTTGAAGATTCAAAGGACGGCAGCGTCCGTTGGAAACGCAAATGAAACACTCCAATCACTATCGGTGCCCCGGCAATTTCTCCCCGGCTGAGCTGCGTCCCAACCTCTTCGGCGTAGACTAAGCAATCCTTCTCCTGGCAGGGCGCGCACTAGGTATTGGTGTACGCACACAACCTGCTTTGCGGTAGCCCATCCACATTCACCGCTGACCATTTTCCCCAGGAGGAAGAGATGATTGCCACAACGGAAACGAAGCTACCAAAGCTGATTACCGCATTGCCAGGACCCAACGCCAAGAGCGTTGTGGAGAGCGACGCCAAGTTCATGTCGCCGTCGTATACGCGGGACTACCCGCTAGTTGCCAAGCGCGGCCACGGCGCGATTGTTGAGGACGTGGACGGCAATGCATTCTTGGATTTCGCGGCGGGCATCGCCGTTTGTTCGACGGGCCACTGCCATCCCAAAGTTGTCGCCGCGATTCAACAGCAGGCGGCCGAACTTATTCACATGTCGGGCACGGATTTTTACTACGAGAGCATGCCGCGGCTTGCCGAGCATCTTTTGGGCACGCTGTCTGGCAATGCTTCTAAGAAGGCATTCTTCACCAATTCCGGTGCGGAAGCCGTCGAAGGCGCCATCAAGCTGGCCCGCTATGCTACAAAGCGCGACAAAATGATCGCTTTTTATGGATGCTTTCACGGCCGCACCATTGGCGCGCTTTCGCTGACCGCTTCGAAGACCACGCAGCGCAAGGGTTTTGGAGCTTTGCTCTCCGGAGTCGAGCACATTCCTTTTCCGTATGCTTACCGCTGTGCGCACGGCCACACCAATGAAACCTGCGGCGCGGAAATTCTCGAGCTGCTCGAGCAGCAGATTTTCAAGCGGCTCTTTGATCCGGAGGAAGTCGCGGGGATTATTATTGAGCCGATCCAGGGTGAAGGCGGCTACGTTGTCGCGCCGAACTTCTTTTTGCAGGAATTGCAGCGCATCTGCCGGAAGCACGGCATCATGCTCATCGCCGACGAAGTGCAGTCCGGCATGGGTCGCACCGGAAAATGGTGGGCACATCAGTTCGCTGGCATCGAGCCGGACATTATCTGCAGCGCAAAAGGGATCGCCAGCGGCATGCCGCTCGGCGCAATCTTCGCGCCCGCCAGCGTCATGAATTGGAAGCCTGGATCGCACGGAACGACGTTCGGCGGGAATCCAGTTTGCATCGCGGCCGCTCTCGCGACGGCAGATCTCATCGAAAGCCAATACCTCGAAAATGCCCGCCGCATGGGCGAGTACCTTTTCACGCGTCTGGCCGATTGGACGAAAAAGTTCAAAATCGTCGGCGACGTTCGCGGGCGCGGCTTGATGATTGGTATTGAAATCGTCAGGGATCAGCGAACGAAAGAGAAAGCCGCGGACCTGCGCAATGCCATCGTCGATCTCGCGTTCCACAAGGGACTCTGCATTCTGGGTGCGGGTGAGAACACCATCAGGCTGTCGCCGCCGCTCCTCATCGACGAAGAACAGGCGGATTTCGCGGTGCGCACACTCGAAGAGTGCATTCGCGAAGCCGAAACAAAAATCTAGTCCCGATCCGGCACGCCCCACGCCATCCATCGTTGGGCATTTGTAGTGGCGCAGCATGCTGCGCCACTACAAATGACGATCACCCTCGTTTGTTATCACAAAAGTATAACGGCATTCACGGAATATTTGTTTATACTGCCCGCAGTCAAGTTCGTTTCCGTGGAGAGCCGATGCCGATCGTCTCGCGATTGATTTTCCAAGTCGTCCACTGGGTCGCGCGAAAGGGATTGCGCGATGGCGAAGCTCCGTCGCCTGAGGCAAAGAAACACAGGGCGCGCCAAACCGGCGTTCGCGGCGAAACCTACGCCTACTGGTATCTCCGCGGTCACGGCTACGTCTTCGTTGCACGCAATTTCACTCCCCGCGCCTCAAAGGGTGAAATCGATATGGTTGGGTACGATGGCAAGACACTCGCTTTTGTCGAGGTTCGTACTCGCACTGTGCGCGAAGAGATGTCCGCTTTGCCGGAGTTAAGCGTCACGCCTGGTAAACAACACCTTCTGGCCCGAACAGCGCAACACTTCCTGGCGGAGCGCCGCGTCCCCGAATGCCCCTGCCGGTTCGATGTCGTCGCGATCGACAACTTCCCCGGCAAGCCGCCGTTATTGCGCTTGCACAAAGACGCCTTTAGCCCTCAGATGTAAAATTCCACAGGAAAATCCTGGAGACGGCTTCTCAGCGCCGCCAGAAGCGGTACAATCGGAGCCCAGGGCGGAGCCAGATGGTGCTCTCTCCGCGATGAAATCTTTGACCCCTTTCGAGGAGGATTGCTTTGCCGGAGTTGCGAAAAGACCCGATTACTGGCCGATGGGTGATTATTTCCACGGAGCGCGGTAAGCGCCCAAACGATTTTCTACGCGAGACCGTGGCTCCTCTGCCCAACGGAAAAAATTGCCCGTTTTGCCCCGGCAATGAAGCCAAGACGCCGCCGGAGATACTCGTCTACGGCCGGAGCAATGGGGGCGCGAACACGCCGGGGTGGAGCGTTCGTGTGGTGCCCAACAAATTTCCCGCGCTGGGCATCGAAGGCGATCTGGACCGCGAGGGCGAAGGCCTGTTTGACAAGATGAACGGCGTCGGCGCGCACGAAGTCATCATCGAAACGCCCGATCACGCGGCGACGCTGGCCTCTTTGCCGGAGCGCGCTGTCGAAGACGTGCTGTGGGCTTACCGCGATCGCATGCTCGATCTCAAGAACGACAAAAGGTTTCGGTACGTGTTGATCTTCAAGAATCACGGGGAGGCTGCGGGCGCTTCCGTCGAACATCCCCACTCGCAGTTGATCGCTTTGCCGATCGTGCCGAGGCGCGTGCGTGAAGAGGTGGACAGCGGTTGGCATTATTACGACGAAAAAGAGCGCTGCATCTTCTGCGACGTGATTCGCCAGGAACGCGACACGGGCGAGCGAGTCATCGGCGAAAACGACCACTTCATCACGTTGGCTCCCTACGCCCCGCGTTTTCCTTTTGAAATGTGGCTGCTGCCCAAGGTGCACGGTTCCTCTTACGAAAACAACCAAAGCACTATGTATGCCAGCCTTGCGCGGATGTTGAAGGACACTTTGATGCGGCTCGACGCCGTGCTCGATCGGCCGCCCTACAACTTCATGATCCACACCTCGCCCATCGGCGAAGAAATCAACGATCATTATCACTGGCACATTGAGATCATTCCCAAGCTCACCAAGGTAGCCGGATTTGAGTGGGGAACTGGCTTTTACATCAATCCGACGCCACCTGAGGAATCCGCGCGGTTCTTGCGCGAAGCAAAAATCGCTTCGCCGGTGGCGCCCGCAAAAAAATAGTGAGCCGTACGCGCGTTACGGCCCTCAGTTTCAGGGTCTCGGCAAAAGTTTTTGCTATACTCGGTAGTTTGGCGCGGTACCCAAGTGGCCTAAGGGGAAGGTCTGCAAAACCTTTATCCGTGGGTTCGAATCCCACCCGCGCCTCCAACCTCAACATTGTCCGGCCCGGACAAAAATGCGGCGCGCGTCCACGCGTCGTAAGCTTTCTCTTCGCTCCCGCTAGCATAATCCAATATAATTTCACTCGCCGAAGTGCATGGCCAATTTTGTGATCGGCGGCGCAGGAGGCTCGTATCTCCGTGAAATCGAACGCTCGCATTTTTCTAGCTTCGCTCGCAACGTGCGCGTTGCTATCGCTTTTTCTGATTGCGACTTCGACGGCGCAGGATTCGACTTTCCATAACGCGCCGCCATCCGCCAAGCAACAGAAGAATCCATTCGAAGGCCAGCATCTCGCTTCCGCGAAGGCGGACTATCTTCATAACTGTGCCTCCTGTCACGGACCAAACGGAGAGGGCACTGGCAACATTCCTGCACTGGCCACGGGTAAGGCGCAAGGCGCCAGCGATGGCGAGCTTTTCTGGTACATCACCAAGGGCGATTTGAACAATGGCATGCCGCCGTGGGCGAGCCTTCCGGAAGAGCAGCGATGGCAGATCATCAATTATCTGCGCGTCCTTGGCAGCCTAAAACCTGGCTCGCCCCGCGTTGAGCTTTCCGCTGATGACGCCGTCGCGACTGCCTCGAATGCCCCGCCCCCCATTCCGCCATTCACAGACTACCGTTACGAAAAGCCCGGCACAATTCGCAAGATCACGTTAAAAGACCTGCCCGAGCCGCTGGCCACTTCGTCATCCGGGAACGGCCCTAAGCTCGTGCCGCGTCCCAAGGATGCCTGGCCGCAAGTGCTGCCTGGATTCAAGGTTGAACTCTATGCATCCGGGCTCGATCAACCGCGTCTGATTCGCACAGCTCCCAATGGCGATTTTTTCGTCGCTGAAAGCCATACCAACAACATTCTGGTTTTCCGCGGAGTCACTGCCGACGGGAAAGCCGCGCAGACTGAGACTTTCGCCACTGGGCTCAACCGTCCGTTCGGTATCAACTTTTATCCCCCTGGGCCAGATCCGCAATGGGTCTACATTGGCAATACCGATTCGGTCGTGCGCTTTCCCTATCGCAACGGAGATTTGAAGGCGCGGGGCCCCGCCGAGCACCTTGCCGACCTCCCCTCGGGCGGCGGCCACTGGACGCGCGACATTCAGTTTTCGCCCGATGGTAAGAAAATGTTCGTCTCGGTCGGTTCAGCCTCGAATATCGATGACCCGGACACCACGCCCGCGGAGAAAAATCGCGCCGACGTTCTTGTGTTCAATCCGGACGGTTCGGCGATGAGCGTATACGCCTACGGCATCCGCAATTGCGTAGGGCTGGCCATGAATTCGAAAACCGGCGAGCTATGGTGTTCGGTGAACGAACGCGACGCACTGGGCGACAATCTGGTGCCCGACTACATCACGCACGTGCAGGCTGGCGGCTTCTACGGTTGGCCCTGGTGGTATATGGGCAGTCATCAAGACCCGCGCCACGAAGGCAAACATCCCGAGCTAAAAGACAAAGTCATCACGCCGGATGTAATCCTTCATCCGCATAACGCTTCGCTCGAACTTACTTTCTACGATGGCAAGCAATTCCCGGCGGAATACGAGGGCGATATTTTTGCTGCGGAACACGGATCGTGGAATCGCGCGGTTCGTGTGGGATATGAAGTCATTCGCGTGCCGCTGCATCAAACGGGCCATGCCACCGGCGAATACGAAGATTTCATGACGGGTTTCGTCGTGGACAATGGCCACGTGTGGGGACGCCCCGTTGGCGTCGCCGTCGCACAAGATGGCTCGCTGCTCGTCACCGATGACGGCTCGAAATCCATCTGGCGCGTCAGCTACACGGGGAAGTGACTCACGCTCCCCGAGGTGCGACAAATTCGTTGTAGTGGCGCAGCATGCTGCGCCCCAGCTTGCCCAAGCGTGTCACTCAAGGCGCCTTTTTCCCAACGTCACTTCGTACAATTTTCTTCTCAATATCCCAACTTCTTATCCACGACATTGAGCAACGGCTCGCTCTTCCGGAATCTCCCATACTGCTCGATGAAGAATTTCATCGCATTGTCCAGCCAATCTGGCGTGTGGTCCGCGCAATGCGGGGAGAGCAAAACGTTTTCCAGCTTGTAAAACGGGTGGCCCGCCGGCAACGGCTCGTGATCGAAAACGTCCAAAGCCGCCCCTCGAATTCGGCCGCCAGAGAGTGCTGCAATCATCGCCTCCTCGTTGATCACCGGCCCGCGCCCGACATTCATCACCACAGTCGTCGGCTTCATCGCTGCAAACTCCGCCTCGCCAATCATCCCGCGTGTCTCCGGCGTCGACGGCGCCGCCACGACCACATAGTCGCACCGCGAAATCATTTCGAGCCGGCGGTCTGGAGTATAAGTTTCCGCAACAAGGGGATCCGCAGATTGCGAAGTTGAAACATGCCGCTTCACGGCGAGCACGGTCATTCCAAGCGCGTGCACTCGCTCCGCAATCGCGCGCCCGATGTCCCCATATCCAATAATTCCAACGGTCTGCCCCGATGCCCATTCAACGTCGAACGCCTCCCACACGCCAGCCATCTGATTGCGAATCATGCGCCGGAAATCTTTCGCGAAGTACAAAATCGCTCCGAGCGCAAACTCGCCGAGCGAAGCGCTAAACACTCCCGCGCCATTAGTGAGCGGCACGGAACTCTCTTTCAACTCCGGAAACAGAGTTCTCTCCAATCCAACAGAACGCGAGTGCACCCAAAGCAAGTTTGGGCACATCGCAAACACCTTTTTGAACAACTCGAGCGAGCCCGACCAATTGAAGAGCACGGTGGCCTCGGCGGCTACCCCAGCAAATACTTCGGCGGAATTTCCAAAGACCATCTTCACTCCGGCCAGCGACTTCTCCAGCATGGCAAGCTGCGCCTCTGCCGGCTCTGCCGCACTAACAAGAACCAGAATCGTGTCGTTTCTCATCAGTCTCACCCGAACAGCGCAAAAGATTACACCACAATCGCCGCGCGCCGTATCCATCAAACCGGCTTAGAAGAATCAAATTCGGGTTCTACGGCGGAGTCTAAGTTTCCAAACGTGCGCCATGCAGGGCAGCAGTTGGGGCCTCGTTCTAATTTGACAAAATCTGACGTAGGATAGGCCAGCCATGTATAAAGTGAAGAGCAAATCTTGGCCAAGAATTATTCAATTCTATCGCTCGTTTGCGGAAATTCCTCAGAACAGCTGGCTCACCCCCATGTTTGAATTAGTGCAACAAATCGCGGCCGCTGATTTTGCTCAGAGTCTCTACGGTGCCACTTCCATTCTGCAACTTCGCATCTCTTATCTTCCGGAGTTTCACCCGGATAAAGAAGTGCTAAACATCGATTTTGACCGCAAGGGTGGCCAATTTAAGTTCGAGTATCAGGAGACCGCCTCGCCATTGTACAAACGTTGGCAGAGAACCTGTTCACCGGGGCAAGCATTTCCAACACTCGTACGCTTTCTCAAAATGAAGAAATGGTTTTTCACTCGCAGGGATTCGGCACCGACTGTCTAAACAAAGCTCAGAGTCATAGGAAGGAATCCTTTGCCGCCAAAAGATCCCAAGTCCCTCAGAAGTTATCGCTGGTACGGCCCGGACGATCTGCGTTCGTTCGGGCACCGCTCGCGGGCTGCTTCCATGGGTTGCACGCAAGCGGATTACGCGGGCAAGCCCGTCATCGCGATCATCAACACTTGGGGAGACATTAATCCCTGCCACAGCCATCTTCGCGAGCGCGCGGAAGATGTAAAGAAAGGTGTGTGGCAAGCTGGCGGTTTCCCTGTCGAGATGCCCGCGTTCACCCTCGGCGAAACATTTCAGAAGCCCACAACCATGATGTATCGCAATCTTCTGGCGATGGAGACTGAAGAACTGTTGCGCTCCTACCCAGCCGATGGCTGCGTCCTGATGGGTGGGTGCGACAAAACCACTCCCGCACTTTTGATGGGCGCTATCAGCATGAATCTACCTGCGATCTACGTTCCTGCCGGGCCGATGCTTCGCGGAAATTGGCGCGGCCAAATCCTGGGGAGCGGCTCGGATGTTTCGAAGTACTGGGCCGAACGACGCGCAGGCAACATCGATCTGCAAGCCTGGACTGAAATCGAGAACGGCATCGCGCGCTCTGCAGGAACTTGCATGACCATGGGCACAGCGTCCACCATGACCAGCTTGACCGAGGTGCTCGGTTTCACGCTTCCCGGCGCAACTTCGATCCCTGCCGTCGATGCCAATCATCCCAAAATGGCCAACCGCTCCGGCCGCCGCATCGTCGAAATGGTGTGGGAAGACCTGAAGCCGCGCGATATTTTGCGCGACGCGTCCTTCAACAACACGATCGCCTCAGTCTTTGCTCTCGGCGGCTCCACAAACGCCGTGATTCACCTCATCGCCATGGCCGGGAGAGCAGGAATCAAGATCACTCTCGACCGCTTCGACCAATTTTCGAAGAAGACGCCCATGCTCGCGAATATACGGCCGAGCGGCAAATATCTCATGGAGGATTTCTATTACGCCGGTGGATTACCGGCTTTGCTGCGTGCACTCTCACCCCATCTGGATTTAACTTGCTTGACGATCACCGGAAAAACTCTCGGCGAAAATATCGCGGGCGCAGAAATTTATAATGCGGACGTCATTCGCTCCCTGGACAACCCCGTCCTCGCCTCCGGCGGCTTGGCGATTCTCTATGGAAATCTCGCGCCGAATGGCGCCGTAATCAAAGCGTCTGCCGCCGAACCCAGGCTTTTGAAGCACACTGGCCGCGCCGTCGTCTTCGACAGCTTCGACGAAATGAACGCGCGCCTCGACGATCCTGCGCTCGATGTCGATGCGGACAGCGTTCTCGTTCTCCGCAATGCGGGCCCCAAAGGCGCTCCAGGAATGCCCGAGTGGGGAAATCTTCAACTTCCGCAGAAACTCCTGAAAGCCGGCATCCGCGACATGGTGCGCATTTCTGACGCAAGAATGAGCGGCACGAGTTACGGCGCCTGCGTGCTGCACGTCTCTCCCGAATCTTTTGTCGGTGGACCGCTCGCGCTGCTGAAAGAAGGCGACATTATCGAACTTGACGTCCCCGCGCGACAGCTGAACATGCGCGTTAGCGAAGAAGAACTAGCGCGCCGCCGCGCTGCCTGGCGCCCGAAAGAAGGAATTTACCCCCGCGGCTACGGCAAACTTTTCATGGAACATATTAAGCAGGCTCACGAAGGCTGCGACTTCGATTTTCTGGAAGGCACTGCTCCCATCCCCGAGCCGGAAATTCACTGAGGGGCCCTTGTAGAAACATTGGCGGGATCAATTTGAAGCAATGTCGCGCTAACTCGCGACGACGTCGTTTAGATGCGGCAGCGGGCGCCGCCCGGCTCCGACAGTAAGCATCAGAATGCCGGAGAGGCACAGACTCCCGACCAAATACAAAAGCCCAGCAGTGAAAGAATGCGTCCGGTGAACCAAGTACCCCATCATCAGCGGCCCCACAAATCCCCCGAGATTTCCCAGCGAATTGATCAATCCGATCGATGCCGCAGCCGCCGACTCGCTTAAGAAAGCGGTTGGCACCGCCCAAAAACATGGGTGGAACGCAAAATAACTGGCTCCCACCAACGTGAATAGAACGACGGCAACGGACAGATTCGAGCCGAGAATAACCGCGAGCAACAAGAACAATCCGCAAAGCAATATGGGAAGCGCCGTGTGCCACCGCCGCTCGGACGTTTTGTCGGAATGCCAGCCATTGATCTGCTGCATCACGAAGCCCGCCAGATAAGGCAAAGCCGCGAACAAAGTCACTCGGATATCGCTCTGCCCCGAAAGCCGCTTCAGAATGCTCGGCAGCCAAAACGAAATCCCGTAGCCTCCGGTCGTCGCACAAAAATAGCTCAACGTCAGCAGAATCACGTCGCGCTGCGAAAATGCCTGCCAGATCGTGTAGGAGCGAATCTTCTGCTTCGCCAATTTTTCTTTTTCCAGCTCGCTATTGATCCAATCGCTTTCGTCGGGCCGCAGCCAACTTGCTCCGCGGGGCCAGTCCGTCAAATAAAAGACCGTGATCACGCCGAATACGACCGCGGGGATTCCTTCCAATATAAACAACCAGCGCCAGCCACGGAGGCCGAGCCAGGTAATCCCCAGCAGCAGGCCTGCGAGAGGCGATCCGACTACATACGAAAGCGGGTTGGCTGCATAAAAGACGGCGATTGCTTTGGCGCGGTCCTGATAGCGAAACCAGTGCGACACGTAAACGATGATGGCGGGAAAGAATCCCGCTTCGGCCGCTCCCACCAGAAAGCGCACCAGATAAAATTCCCGCGCCGTGTGGATAAACGCCATAAGCGCGGTTATGATTCCCCAGGAAATCATGATGCGGGCAATCCATTTGCGCGCGCTCCAACGTTCGGCAATCAACGCGCCGGGAATTTCCAGCACCAGATAGCCGATGAAGAATATGCCCGCGCCCAGGCCGACCACCTTGTCGTTGAAACCTAGATCGCCCGGCATCTGCAGCGCAGCAGCACCAACATTCATGCGATCCAGGAAAGCGATGATATAAAGCAGGAAGAGAAAGGGAAGGAGCCGCCACGCAATTCGTTTTCGTGCGCGTTCGGCGACAGGCTGGGCGGTTGGTATAGCGTCCATCTTCCCTCGGTCCGCTAGATCCCAAGTAGCGGCGGAGGTATCCTGCACTACTTTTGGTATTTCGCGGCGCAAATTTTGCGCCGCGTGGCACATAGAGAAAATGGACTAGGCTGTCATTTAAAGCCAGTCCCTTCCGGGAGTTGAGATGCGCCAGTACTCGATTGCAGCCATCCCCGCGGATGGCATCGGTCCCGAAGTGATCAACGCCGGTCTCGAAGTGTTAGATGTGCTCGCGCAGAAGACTGGAAATTTTCAGCTGAAAGTAGAAAAATTTCCTTGGGGATCGGGCTACTACAAGAAACATGGCGTGATGATGCCGGCGAACGGCCTCGAAACTCTGCGGCCGTTCAGCGCGATTTATTTTGGCGCTGTGGGAGCGCCCGACGTTCCTGACCACATCACACTGTGGGGTCTGCGCCTGGCGATCTGCCAAGGTTTCGATCAGTACGTCAATCTGCGCCCCACGCGTATCCTGCAAGGCCTGTCATCGCCGCTGCGCGATTGCAAGCCGAGCGATCTCGACTGGGCCATTGTTCGCGAAAATACCGAGGGTGAATATTCCGGCCAGGGCGGCCGAGCGCACCGCGGATTTCCCGAGGAAGTCGCCACGGAAACTTCCATCTTCACACGCCGCAGCGTCACGCGCATCATGCGCTTCGCCTTCAAACTCGCCCAAGGGCGTCCGCGCAAGCTGCTCACTGTCGTCACAAAGTCCAATGCGCAGCGCCACGGCATGGTCTTCTGGGACGAAATCGCGGCCGAAGTCTCGAAAGAATTTCCCGATGTCACCTGGGACAAAATGCTCGTCGATGCGATGACCACGCGCATGGTGGCCAAGCCCGCCAGCCTCGACACTATAGTCGCCACAAATCTTCACGCCGATATCCTCTCCGACCTTGCCGCTGCGCTCGCCGGCAGCCTCGGAATCGCACCGACCGCCAATCTCGATCCGGAGCGGCGCTTTCCTTCCATGTTTGAACCGATTCACGGCGCCGCCTTTGACATAACAGGAAAGGGAATTGCCAATCCCATCGGCGCGTTGTGGACCGCTGCGCTCATGCTCGAACATCTTGGCGAAAAGGATGCGGCTCTGCGCTTGATGCGCGCCGTGGAACTCGTCACAGCTTCTGGTTTTCACACGCCCGACCTCGGCGGCAAGGCCACGACGCGAGAAGTCACCTCGGCGGTCTGCGACGCCATCCACACTGCCAACGTTTGATCAGGCGTCGAAATTATTATTTCGATGGTTCCACAATCTGCACGTGATGATGTTCGAGCAAGTCGCCTGTCGCGTGATCCACCTGCGTAACAGCCACTTGAAAATTAACTTGAGATTGAATGAGGTTCAGTTCGGCTTGAGCGAGCTGTGTTTGCGCGTCAAGGACGAAGAAGATTTGTTCCGTGCCCAATTCGTACTTTCGCTCGTCGGCGTGGAGCGTCTCCTTCGCAAGATCCACGGCGACTTTGGCGGCTTCCATCCCGAGTTTGGCGGCCTCCAGCGCGTGCACGGCAGTTGTAACGTCCAGCGAGACGCTCTGACTTGTCTCTCTCTGTTGATATTGGTCGTGGCGCCTGCTCACCAGGGCATCGGCTAGATTGGCTTCTGCGCCGTGGTTTTTTATCGGCAGCGCCAACGAAAGCGTTGCGCCGTACGCCGGGAAAGTAAAACGGAAAGACTGGCTCAGACTTGTGCCTATTCCTGTATTTGCAACGCCGGGTTGATATCCATTCAGCCCGTTCCCCAAATAGAAACCTGAGAGTTCGAGGTCCGGCTTGAGGTTGTTGTGCGCAAGGCGAACGCTCAACTCATCGATGGCGAGCTGCTGATTCGCAGCTTCCAGCTCCGGGCGATTTGCAATGGCGCGCGCGAGCGCGGTCGGGATATCTATGCTAAGTAGTTCGCCGACGGGTTCGGGGCGATCTGTCAACTCGAGATCAAGCACGCGAGTCGCCGGGTCGATGTCCGCAGCGATGCCCTGGCGGAACTGATCTTCGGCCTGCTTGACGGCGTATTCCGCTTGAATCACTCCCACACGACGAGAGGCGACCTGCGATTCGGAGCGATAGATATCCAGCGGAGGCAAGGCTCCCAGCCTCAGCGCCTTTTTGTCGTGGTCGTAGCTCTTCTGAGCCTCATCCAGCGATTTTTGCTGCACGGCGAGAACTTCTCGCGCCAGCACGACATTCCAGTAATTGGCAACAATCAGTTGAATGATGTCGCTCACTTCTCCGAGAAACGAAGCACGAGCCTGTTTCAAATTGCGCTGCGCGATCAAAATTGGAGCACGGTTTGGAAAAAGACCGCGATTTCGCAAAAGCGGCTGTGTGAGGGTGAACTGCAACGCCGTTCCGGTGGATGGATTCAATGTGTTGAACGTGCTGTTCGTTGAGCTCTTTGTTGCGATTAACGACCCCTGAAAATATGTGCCCGTTTGAAATGTTTGTGCGTATCCAAACTGCGTTTCCTGCGTCAATGTGTTGAGGATGGATGCGCCGGAGAGTTGCGTCGAAGTCGGCGCCTTGGCGCGCTGATCGGTGAAACTCGAAGTCAGCAACGGATCAAACGGCGCGTAAACACGCTGCAGATTGTTCTCAGCGGTCTCAATCTGGTTGTGGTCCAGGTGTATGTCGGTGTTGTTGGAAAGGGCCAGGCGAATGCAGTCGTCCAAGGAAAGCACGAGCTTTCCGTTGACGACATGATCCTTCAGGTCCTGCGGCGCAAGCAGCGGCGCTGCGGGCTTTTGCTTGCCGCCGACTCCCAAGTACCTTTCCATGGGCGAGGAATTCTGCGCCCTCGACGAAATTCCGCCGGCGGAAAACAATGCGAGCAATGAGATCGCAACACAAAAAAAGCGCACCACTTTCATGATCACCCCCGACAGGATCATCTGGACGTAAACCGCTGCTATTCGTAACGAATGGCCTCGACAGGATCGAGCCGCGCGGCCTTCACCGCCGGGTAGATCCCGAAAATAAGTCCCACGGAAATGGAAACCACGAAAGCCAGCAGAATCGAACTAATCGTCACCACGGTGGACCATCCGGCCAGCCAGGCAATCAGTTGCGACATCGCGAAACCCACGACCACGCCCAGCAGACCACCAGCGAAGGAAATCAGCGTCGCTTCGATCACAAACTGGCGAATGATGTCCCAGCGCCTCGCGCCAATAGCCCGGCGCACACCGATTTCGCGCGTGCGTTCCAGAATCGCGGCCAGCATGATGTTCATGATTCCGATTCCGCCCACCAAAAGAGAAATCGAGGCGATGGCTACCATCACGGTATTGAAAAGCTGTTCCGTACGTTTTTGCTGGGCGAGCAGTTCCGCGGGCACGATGACGCTGAAGTCTCCCTCATTGTGATGCGAAGAATTGAGAATTCCGCGCACCACTTCCGCATCCGTGATGCTGGTATCTGTTGATGCCAAATGCAGGTACATGCCGTCGATTTCGTCCTTCATCCAGCTTTGCGAATCTTCCAGACGGTAGAGGACCGAGTTCAACGGCGCGTACACTAAATTATTCATGTCCTCGGTGCGCACGCCGGATACATCGGATTCGGGCGCAAGTTGCGGCCCCGCGATGCCAATCACGTGGCACCACATTTCGTTGAGCTTGATGTATTCGCCGACAGCCTGAGACGCACCAAACAAGCTGTCTTTCGCGGCCGCGCCAAGCACACACACAGGCGCGGCGGCGGCATTGTCGAAAGCGTCGAAGAAGCGCCCTTCTGTCACGCGCAAATGGCCAATCTCCAAATAACTCGGCTCAACACCGTAAACGACAGGGGTGTCCTGTTGCGGCTTCGGCAGAATTTTCGTCGGCGTGAAGCGCTTGCGCGGGGTCGCGTCCGCAATGCTCGGCATATTCTGGCGAATAATCTGGTAATCGCTGAGCGTGAGGCCCGGTGAATTTTTGCGGACTTTCTGAAACTCCTGCTCGTTCCGCGCTTCCTTAGCTTCCACGATCAGGTTGCGCACACCCAGTTGCTCAATGAACGCCATCACTTTCTGCTGCGCCCCTGCGCCAATCGATAGCATCGCCACGACTGCCGCGACACCGAAAATCATTCCGAGCATCGTCAACAAGGAGCGCAGCTTATGGCTGGCCAGATTCTCCAAACCGAAAGCAAGATCAGGCAGCCACTGTTCCAGGGATTTCGGCTGAGCTATCGAACCACGTTTCATCGCCGCCCCATTTGGTTCAATTGGAACTCGCGCCCAGGCTGGGCGTTGTGCTGCCGCCCTCTTTAGGCTTTCCAGAGCGCTTTTTGTCTGGATTCACGAGCGCCACAACCGTTCCGACCGGAACCCCTTCTACAATCGCTCGTCCTTCGCTCACGGCTAGAACCTTAACTTCCTGCATTTCGAATCCCCGCCCGCGCTCGCAATACACAATTTTTTTCCCGTCGTGCTCGAAGATTGCCTCCGCGGGAAGCGAGACAGCACGCGTAAGGTGATCGCCGAGAATGCTCAGTTGCGCCTCGAAGCCCGGACGCAGGCGTGGATCAGCGCGGTCCAGTTGGACGGCCACATCGAATTTATGTTTCGAGTTGTCGTCCCAGAATTCGCGAGCCGTGGCTCCGCCAACCGTGCGTACTTTTCCGGTGAAGGACTCGCCGGGGAGCGCATCTACCACTATTTCCACGGACTGGCCTGTCTTGAGATTGGTGCGGTCCGTTTCGCCGACCTGCGCCGAAATCTCCAGGTGGGAGCTGTCGATCACTTCCGCAATCGAGCTCCCCGGATTCACCTGGTCACCCACGTGGTAATCCGGCAGCGTCATGCCACCCATGAAAAATCCCCCAGTAGAATCGCGGTTGCCGTGGATCACCATGAGCCCGTCGATGGGCGAAGTAATCTTCATATTCTTTATGTTTAGCTCGGCTTGATCCATTTCCAGACGCGCCTTGTGATGCTTCTCCTGGCTGATTGCGAGCGCCGCATCGTTGGACGCTCCATGCGAGCGGATGTCTTGTTCGAGCTGCATCAGAGCGCGCTTGGCTTCATCCAGCGCAAGAACGTTTTTCTGCGCGTCGATCTGGCTTAAAATTTCATTCTTACTGACTTCGAGTTCCGCTTTGCGCACTCCGTATCGTGCTTTCAAAAGCGCCGTCTGGTCCTCCGCCGTCTGGACCGCCGCATCAGCTTTTGCTTTGACGATCTCCTGGTCAGCTTGTTCAAGGTCGCTGCGGTTTTGCGCCAGGTTATATTCTTGCTGGCTGGGATCAAACTCCAGCACCACTTCCCCTGCGTGCACCTGCGCTCCGGCGGCTGCCAACTGGACGATCTGCAACGTGCCTCCGGCGATGGGCGGCGCCGAAATGACTCTCGATTGCTCCGTGTGTATCGCGCCCTTCGTGAAAACCTTCAGTTGAAGATCGACCTCTTTGACCGTTGTCGTTGGTACTTCCGCATCCCCGGCTAGCACCGTCGTCTGTCGGCAGGCAATGCCACCGCCTCCCGACACCAATGCCAGCAGAAACGCCGCCGCACCTGCTCTGTGCTTGCGCAAGATGAAGTTCTTACTTCGCAAGTGTTGGATCCTTCAGCGCGAGTCGCTCGCCCGGTTGCAGTCCCTTGGCAATCAGCGCTTCGTCGCCGCTCTGCCGCGAAACTTCCACGAGCGTTTCTTCGAACTTCGATCCTCGCCGCACGTAGGCCACGGTTCGCCCAGCTTTTCTGAAAAGAGCGTTCGTCGGAATCACAATTCCGTCGGGGACACGAGCCACGGCGATGCGAACGGTTGCTCCCATTCCTGGCGTGAGCCGCGCATCGCTCCCAGTCAAGCCGAGGTCTACCGCAAAATTCCTTGGCACTGGCCATCCCGCGCCAAAATCCAGGCTGGCTGTAGGACTGATCGTGTCCACATGCCCGTCGAAGCTACGATCGGGAAGTGCATCCAGCCGCACCGTTGCGGACTGGCCCACTTTCAACTGGCCCCTTTCCGCTTCCTCCACGCGGGCTGAGATCTTCAGCGCTGAACCATCCGGAAGCTCCGCGATCGCCGCCCCGGGCCACGCATGATCGCCCGGTTTGAAAGTAGTGGGACTGCCCTGCGGCTGCCAATGATTCTGCAGGGCTACCACGCCATCCAGCGGAGCGCGCAACGTGAGGGACTCCAGGGCTCGTTTGTCGAGCTCCACTTGATAAGCAGCTTGATCGTGCTTCTGCTGCTTGCTGGCGAGATCGGAGGCTGCTGCACCGCGATCGGCTTTCAGTTTGGCTTCGGTCTCCTTTTGCTTCTGCTCCGCGTCCGCGAGTTTCAGTTTGGCTTGCTCGCCCTCAATCGCCGAAAGGATTTCCTGCTTGCTGGCATCCATTCGCGCTTTCTCGGTGTCATACTTCGCGGTCATCTCGTCGGTCACGTCCTGCTCTTCCTTCAATCGCGAGGCCGCGCGCGACTGTTGGATCTCCGCTTCCGCGGATGTGACGGCGGATTGATCCTCAGCCAGCTTCTGCTCCACCGTGGTGGCGTCAAACTCCACCAGAAAATCGCCCTTCTTCACTTTCGCCGCGTTGTCCACAAGCCTCAAGATCTGCAGAGTCGCCTGCCCCATAGGGCGCCGCAATCACAGCCGAGTGAATGGCTTTAACTTCGCCCTTAATTTCCAGATAATCCACAAAATCCTTGCGCTTCACATCCGCCATCGGAAAACCTACAGCCGAGTTCGCGAGCCGCAAGCCTCCAAACACAAGTCCGCCAACAATCAGAATGGCCGCGCCAACGAGCGCTTTCTTTTTCGGCTTCCATTTCTGACTTCCATTGCTCATGGCCGCTCCGCCGCTTGAGCATCTTCGCTAGCGTCTCGTCGGACTACATCGCCCTCAGCCAGTCCGGACTCCACAACAGCGTTCAGGTCGTTGCGCCGCCCTATTTTCACCGTGCGCTTCTCAAATCCGCTCGAGCTCTTCAGCCACACAAACGAATGTCCCGATTCCGTCCCAACGCTTTGGCACGGAACCACCAGCACATTGTTTTCCGTCCCGAGGTCCAGATCCATGGCGGCCGAAAGATCCGGCAACAGCCGTGGATCGTTTCCCTGGACGAGAAACCGCGCTGTGAACGACCGCACCATTTCCGTAAACTGCCCTGTGTGGCCAAGAGGCGAGAGCTCATCGAGAACGGCCGGAAGCGTCATTCCCGGATACGCATCCAAATGCATCTTTGCCTGCTGGCCTGGATGGACTTTCAGAAGGTCCACTTGATTCAGCTCGACGCGCACTTCCATCTTTGACGGATCGACCACTTGCAGGAACGGGACGCCTGGCCGCACTTGATCTCCTTGCTGCACCGTTCCCATACGTCCGCCCAGCCAAATGGTGTTGTAGACGACCACTCCCGCCATCGGCGAGTGCACCGTCATTTTTGCCGCGTTGGCCAGTGCGTAACGCATCGCTTCCTTCGCGCGGTCGCGCTGAATCTCCAGAATCTTAATGGCCGCTGTCGCTGCGGCGCGCTTCAATTGGTAGGTTTCCTTCAGTTGTTTGAGAGTGGCTTGCCCCTCGTCCACAGCTTCCTGATTTTTTTCAGCGTCGATGCGCGAAACTACTTCATTTCTCTGGATCTCAAGCTGCGCGCGCTTCAATTCATCTTCGGCTTGTTTCATCGCCGTATCATCCTTCGCGCGCGCGATGTCCTCATCGGTCTGCTTCTGCGCCACCTGGCTCACCAGGTTGTCGTAGGTGCTCTTCTTATCGAGGTAGTCTTTCATTTGCGCTTGCGGATCGAATTCGACCAATAGGTCGCCGCTCTTCACGTGCATGCCAGCCGGGGCCAGCTTGGTAACGACCATCGACCCGACCTGCGCTCCCTCAAGTCTCGGCGCCAAAACGATGAAGGAGCGGGAAGCTTGTGTCGTTCCATTGAGCCGCAGCGTCTGCGAAAGGTTTTTTCGCTCAACTTTGATAAGGGAATCCGTCCGGTCCGCCGAAGGTCGCCCTTGCCGGAAGTGCAGAAAAAGAAAAGGGATAGCCACCAGAACCAATAGGGAAGCAATACGAAAGAGAAGGGTCTTGGGCTTGCTGCGAAGTTGGGATATTTGGCCCATAACCTCTTTATGACTCTGAAAACGTTTGAGTGTTATCCCGTCAAGCTAGATTCTTGGAACTCGAAAGCTCCGAATTGGTTGTTTCCGCCAACGGCAATACCTGCGCTGTCTTACAGCAACCAAGTCTATACCCCCGTCAAGCGAGACTGCACAGTTCCGTGCACACTGTGCTGACGTTGCCGACACCGAATTAGTTTCCGGCGGTCGTCTTAGATCAAGGAATGGCTAGGAAAATGGCCTATTGGCGCTTTGCCGCGGATTCCCGAGATGCGATCCGAGCCAATCCCTTAGCTATTGAGCCTCACGATTGGTGATGGATACCCGAAACAGCGGCTTGGTTTTCTCCGCCGGCTCCATCTCGTAGGTATAAGACGTTTTGCTGGCATCGTAGTCTCGCCACAGCCAGACCATTTCCTCGGGAAACTCCGCCGCCCCTTGGCCCGAATTGTGGGTTCCCTTGCCGAAGTTGAAGTGAAAATCGTAGCCTTTCATTTTCAGCGCATTGGCGAGCCGGATGTTGGCTAGCGCCCAGCTGCCGTACTTTTCCAGCTCCAGGTCCTCGGAACCGTCCTGAAGCCAAACACGGAGATTGCGATGCGCTTCATGCAAAACCTTTTCGGGATAGTCCTGGCCACCGTCCGGAACCGCTGGATCTTCCTTCCACTGGATGCTTGTGAAGCTGCCGATCCATGAGATGACGCGGCTAAACTGATCAGGCATCTGCCACGCCGCATTGAAAGAGCAAATCCCGCCGGACGAGAGGCCGGTGACGGCGCGGCTGTAGGCGTCCTTGCGAATGTTGTATTTGGCTTCGACCTCCGCGAGCACTTCACTGTGAAGAAACCGAACATAGCGGTCGCTTACCGTGTCATACAGCGTGCTGCGCATGGAATCTTTAAGGGTTCGCTGCCACTCGTCCGAATATTTTTTAACTAAATTGTAGGTGGGCGTGCCGGGCGCGTTCTCGATATCGCCCGGATTGATGAACACGCAGATCATCACCGGGATTTTCTTCTGGGCGATCAAATTGTCGATGACGTTGAGCGCCGGGTTGTTCCCGTTCCGGTCGAGGTACCATTCGCCATCTTGGAACACCATCAATGCGGCTGGAGTGTGCGGATCGTATTGCGCGGGCACATAAATCCAGTACTCGCTCTTCATGCCATCGTAGATTTTGCTGGTGTGAAAAAGCTTCGGCGAAAGCGTTCCCGCTGGAATTCCGGGCTGCTGATAAGACAAAGGACCGAACGCTGGCAAGTCCAGCCGGCCTCCGAACTTTGCCCCATTCATCATGTAGTTGAATGCATGCAGCCTGCCAACCGGTTCTATATGAGCTGTGGCGTACCAAAGATCAGATCCAACCAAACTCTGCATCTGCGGCCCCGCAGCTCCGTCAATCAAAAGCGTAGGTTTCGAGGCCGCTTCGAGCGCAAAGAAAAAGTCTGGCCCACGCCCCGTCCAAGCAGTTCCGTCCTTCAGCTCTTTGGCGTCGAAAGTATTGATGATCGCTTCTTTCAGCGCAGGGCTATTCGATTCGGCGAGCTCAATAAGCTGTGTCGCCGTCGATTTTTCTGCAGCGAATGCAGGGTTGCCCAGCAACAGAAACAAAATGACTGCGATGCCGAGCCCGTAATTTGACGCCGCATAGAAAAGCACTCCTGGCTGAAATTCTGCGAGATGTTAGTGCGATGGGCCTGAAACAGTTGGCTATAGTACAGCCGAGCAGCTGATAAACGAAACGCATGAGATTGGGAAAGAGTTTACGGCTGTTCAGAGAGCGATGGAGCGATCAGGATGTCTTTGCAGCAAGATAGATGGATTCGATAAGGGCAATACTACGACGACCCTCAACGCCGTCGCAGGCGCTGGCGCGTTTATTTTGGATTGCGGCAAGAAAATCCTCAAGGACAGCTCGGTGGCCCCGAAAATCGCTGACCGCGGGGGACGAGGCGCTTTTGTTTTCGTCTGGCGCAGATGATTCGATGACCGAAGCTGCAGCATTACGGAAGTCTGCGGCGATGATGCGATCATGTTCAAGGATGACTGTGCCCTCGGTGCCGGAGATTTCAACGCGGCGCGGGTAACCAGGATACGCAACTGTGGTGGCGTGAAAAATTCCCAAAGCCCCGTTTGCGAATTCGAGAGTGGCGACTGCGGTGTCTTCGGCTTCGATCTTGTGGAACAGCGTTGCCGTGCGCGCTTGGACTCGAACAACATCGCCCAGCAGCCAGAGAAGCAAGTCGATCGTGTGTACGCCTTGATTGATCAACGCGCCCCCACCGTCAAGCGCGAGAGTGCCGCGCCAGTGCGAATTGGCGTAATACTCGGGAGGGCGATACCACTTGACCCTCGCATCCACCAACAAAAGTCTGCCGAGCAGACCTTGCTCAATCCAACTTTTGAGCTGGCGAATATGCGGCTTCATGCGGTCCTGAAAAATTACGCCAAGCTGAACACCCGATTGTTTTGCAGCTTCGATGAGTGCGTCGGCGCGCGCGGTACTGATCTCGATGGGCTTTTCCGTGAGGACGTGAAGCCCCTGACGAGCAGCGGCGATGCCTTGCTCCGCGTGCAGCCCGGAAGGACTGCCAATAATCACCAGTTCCATCGGGCGATGCTTTAGGAAGGCGCCAAAGTCTTGATAAGCCATACCCCCATGTTCGCGGCAAAGGCGAGCGGTTTTGTCGGTGTTGGTTCCATACACGGCCGCTATTTCAACACCAGGAATGGCGCGCGCCGCACGCGCATGCGTGTCCGAAATGTTTCCGCCGCCGATGAGGCCGATGTGAGTCGTCATGCGATTCTGCGAATCTTTAAACGAATCAATGATACGCCGCGGCGAAATCTTTGTAAGCCGCTTCGGTGGCTTCGGGCGTGAGGATCGCCGACGAGATCAAGATACGATAACGGAAAGTTACGCTCGCATGCGGTGCGAGCGAGAAATTAAGCTCTTCTTTACCATTACTGAAAACTTTTTGGCCAAGCGGATTGGCAGCGAATAGCCCATAACCTCGCGCGTGCCAATAAGTGGGAAACCCCGGATTCCCCGGGTGATCGAGAATTGTAATGGTGACAGGTTCGTTGCCGACGAGTCCGCTCAAATTGCACCAGCGCCCGCGAGTACCCCAGGCGGCGTCTCCTTTTTTGCCCTCACTCGTTAGATAGGTCCCGTTGACGCCCGTGTTGTCCAGTTTGGCGACCGTGGTCGGCCGCCCGCTCGCGTCGGTATACACCTCAGCCTTGTCCGAAGGAATTTCCAGCGCGCGAATCACGCGAATCCCCAACATGCCGTCTTTTTCGTCGGGGAACGCGATTTTCTCATCGAGCGCCTGCAAAGTGGTGATGCGGTCAACGCTGCGATAGTCCGCTCCGCCGCGAAACACAAAATGCGTGTGTTCGTTCAACAAAACTTTCTTCTCGAACGTGACCCAATCCGCATCCACGTCAAGTTCACCCTGCTGCGCACCGCTTTTTGCCGATACAATCGAACGCTGAACAATCGTCCCCAACTTCGGCGCATTCTCTGCTTTGATCGCGTCTGAATTGTTCCAGAAATCCAGCCCATTCACGTTCTCGTAATTGAACCAAAGCCCCGCATGATGTGGGTGATCAACCCGTTCGCCCGGCCGCTGCTCCAGCGGATAGCCGCGCGTGACAACCGTGCCCTTCGCCGTGCGCAGCGGATAGAGTACCGGCTTTTTTAACGTGGTAGGCCAGATGTAGGACGTGAAGGGTTTTCCATCGATAGTGATATCCACTCTGCGTTCTTGTTCGTTCACTACCACCGAGACCCGGTCGGGCGCAGCAGAAACCAAAGATGTCAGAAACATTGCCATGACGATGAGTATAGAAGATGTCCCAGCAATAGGAATGCGCATGTTCGGTTGCTCCCTCTCAACACAACCCGCCGCCAAATCATAAGCCAAGTCTGCAGATTCTGCTTTTGAGACTCGCTGAAGGAATCGTTTATCACGTCTGCGTTGACTCGCATTCGCACCAATCATAAATCGTACGCGGAGACTGTCTTCCTTGGGCTACTTTCTCCGGATCCAGCAAAAGAAACTTCCGCACTGGAACCAAGTCGAGAAAACTAGTAGCTTTCCCCTCACACCATGGACCAAGCCGCCACTCTTGACGAGCAGATGCCTCCCTCAGTCTCTTTCCGCGCCGGCCATTTTCGTTGGGTTATCTGCGCTCTTCTTCTTCTTGGAACCACAAAGAACTACATGGATCGGCAAGTCCTGGGCGTTCTCAAAACCACGCTCCAGCATGACTTCGGCTGGACCGAAATCGACTACGGCAATCTGGTCTCCGCTTTCCAGATTGCCTATGCAGCGGGCATGTTATTAATGGGCAGGCTGATCGATCGGCTTGGCACGCGCTTAGGCTACGCGCTGGCCATGGTTTTCTGGAGCCTCGCTTCGATGAGCACCGCGTTCGCAAACTCTCTCAGCGGCTTCGCGCTCTCCCGCTACGCTCTTGGATTTGGAGAAGCCGCCGTTTTTCCCGCCAGTATCAAAGCCGTAGCCGAGTGGTTTCCCAAGAAAGAACGAGCGCTAGCCACCGGCATATTCAACGCTGGAACAAACGCCGGCGCCATCCTCGCGGCCCTCCTCGTCCCCTGGATTGTCGTCCACTGGGGCTGGCGAGCAGCCTTCGTCTCCATCGGCGCTCTCGGCTTTGTCTGGCTCGCTTTTTGGCTGCTGATCTATCGCAAGCCCGGCGAACATCCAAGAGTTTCCAAGGGGGAATTGCAATACATCTGCAGCGACCCGTCCCTGCCGGCAGGAAAAATCAGCTGGGCACGCCTGATTCCCCTGCGGCAAACGTGGGCCTTCGTCGCCGGAAAATTCCTGACCGATCCCGTCTGGTGGTTCTATCTTTTCTGGGTGCCGGGCTTCTTGCAGAGCAAACATGGCTTGGCCCTGACGGGCCTTGGACTTCCGATTCTCGTGATTTACGTCATTTCGGACTTCGGAAGCGTCGGCGGAGGATGGCTTTCCTCTTCTCTGATCAAACGCGGGCACAGCATAAACACCGCACGCAAGACCGCCATGCTGATCTGTGCCATCGGCGTGATACCGGTTGTATTCGCTTATCGCGTGGAGAGCACGTGGTCCGCGGTTTTTCTAATCGGGCTGGCCGCGGCCTGCCATCAGGCATGGTCCGCCAATCTCTACACTCTGTCTTCGGACATGTTTCCCGTTCAAGCCGTAGGTTCGGTAAACGGTATCGGCGGCATGGCTGGCGCCATCGGCGGCATCTTCGTCGCATCCTTAGTCGGGCACCTACTTCAGTGGACGGGTAGCTACAGAGTTCCTTTCCTCATCGCCAGCACGGCTTATTTACTGGCGCTCGCCGTGATTCACCTTTTGGCTCCCCGGCTGGAACCCGCTAGAATTACCGACGAGAGGCCAGCTTAAAGCACGAAATGGTGAAGTGAAAAATAGTAGCGTGCAATGCCAATAACTTCGCGAACTAAGGTGCTCACATGGGCTTGACGATCAAACCGAAAAAAAATTGCCGCTGGGATATCGTCAGCCTCGGCGAAATCATGCTCCGCTTTGACCCCGGCGACCGCCGCATCTCGACCGCCCGTTCCTTCGAAGTCTGCGAAGGCGGCGGCGAATACAACGTCGCTCGCGGGCTGAAGCGCTGCTTCGGTTTGGACGCCGCCGTCGTCACCGCCTTCGCCGATGATCCCGTCGGCCGCCTCCTTCAAGACTTTATCTATCAAGGCGGCGTTGACCAGTCTCTGATCCGCTGGGTCGAACACGATGGCGTGGGCCACGCCGCACGCAATGGCCTCAATTTCACCGAGCGCGGCTTCGGCGTTCGCGCCGCGCTCGGAAGTTACGATCGCGGACACACGGCCGTTTCCCAATTGAAGCCCGGCGACATCGATTGGGACGATATCTTTGGAAAGCAAGGCGCGCGCTGGTTCCACACCGGCGGCATTTTCTGCGCGCTCTCCGCCACGACACCCGAAGTTGCTTTGGAGGCCATGCAGGCGGCAAAGCGCCACGGCACAACCGTTTCCTACGATCTGAATTACCGCGCGTCTCTATGGAAATCTCATGGCGGAAAGAAAACCGCGCAGGAAGTAAACCGCCGCCTCGCGCCGCACGTCGACGTTATGCTAGGCAATGAAGAAGATTTTTCCGCAGCGCTGGGTTTCGAAGTGCCAGGCATGGACGAGCATCACTCGACGTTCGAAGTGGAAGGCTTCAAACAAATGATCGCCACGGTTGTGAAGGAATACCCTTTTCAGGTCGTCGCCACCACTCTGCGCAAAGCGAAGACCGCAACGCAAAATGATTGGGGCGCCATCTGCTATTACGATGGAAAACTCTACCAGGCAAAAAACCGCGAGAATCTCGAAATCTTCGATCGCGTCGGAGGCGGCGATTCCTTCGCTTCCGGCCTGATTTACGGTTTCCTCGCCGGACACGATCCGCAGTGGGCGGTTGAGTGCGGAGCCGCACACGGCGCCCTCGCGATGACAACCCCTGGCGACACTTCCATGGCCACACTCCAGGAAGTCACCCAAGTGATGAAAGGAGTCGGAGCACGCATCGCACGCTGAAGTCTCCTCACAAAAAGGTGACCCCACATGGATAAACAAAAAGTCCGCGAACGCATCGTCGAAATTGGAATCGTCCCAGTTGTGCGCGCTTCATCGTCAGCCGAAGCGTGCCTCGCCGCTGATGCCGTTCGCCAAGGCGGCATTCCCATCGTCGAAATCACCATGACCGTCCCGGGTGCCATCGACGTCATCCGCGAACTCGTAAAGAATTGCGGCTCTGATGTTCTCGTCGGAGCAGGAACCGTTCTCAACGCGGATGCTGCCCGCCGCTGCCTCGATGCGGGAGCGGAGTTCCTCGTCAGCCCGGGCCTAAATCTTGAAACCGTCGCATTCGCCGCAAGGGAAGGGAAGTTGATCATGGCCGGCGCACTGACTCCCACCGAAGTCATGACCGCGTGGGACGCCGGCGCGGACATCATCAAAATTTTTCCCTGCGGCCAGGTCGGAGGCGCGAAGTACATCAAATCTCTGAAAGGTCCGTTTCCGCAAATTCCGTTTATTCCCACTGGCGGCGTTAATCTAAACACCGCCGCGGAGTTTCTCGAAGCTGGCTGCGTTGCACTGGGCATCGGCGGAGAATTGGTGCAAGCCGAGGCCCTGAAAGCAAACAAGCCGGAAATCATCGCGGAAAACGCCAGAAAATTCCTCGCCATCGTAAAGTACACGCGAACGCAAATGGCGGCATCGCACGCCGCCGCGAAAAGCACCCACTAACTCAAGTTTAGGAAGAGTATTCTGGAAAGATTGGATAGAGCTTCTTTTACTGAGGCTGTCCTTCACGCGCGGGCTGAAGCTCAAACAAAATTTCGTGTCGCCCGCGTCTCGATGCCGTAACAGTTCCAAGTGCCTGATACGCTGCTCCCAAAAGCGGCGCGTCCTCATTCAAAACCACGGAAATGGGAATCTTCGATAGCACGGAACTCAGCCGCCCCTTGTCCGCGAACGACCTGCAGAAACCGCCCTGCCCCAACTTCGAAAGTATTTTCAAAACGATTCCGCCCGCAAAATACACGCCGCCATACGCCAGCACCCGTAACGCCAAATTTCCCGCCTCGGCCCCAAACGCATCGATCCACCAGTCCAGCACCTCGACACATACCGGGCACGTGCCTGCCAGCGCGTTCTGCGTAATTTCGCTCGCGGATGCGCCTTCCGCTTCACCAAAGGTCGGATGCACCACGCTGGGATCAAGAAACTCATGCAGCTTCCGGAAGCCGCGCCCGGAAAATATTTCTTCGCACGAGACCCGCTCCATCCGCTTTTTGAGAAAGTGCAGCAGCTGAATCTCGCGCTCCGTTCGCGGCGCAAAATCGGCCGCGCCGCCTTCGGAAGGAGACGCCCGATGTTGGCTGCCGTCCCACAAGAGCATGGCCTCGCCAAGCCCCGTCCCCGCGGCGATCAATGCCTGGTTCCCGTTGAATTGAGGAGCGCCCGCATTCAAAACCAGAAAATCTTCCGGCGTCAGATGCACGAGTCCGTACGCCGTGGCCACGAGGTCATTGATGAGTGTCAGTTGTTCGAGTTCGATATTCAGATGACTGGCTAGGGAAGAATCGGTCAACTCCCACGGAATGTTGTTCGCCACCAGCCGGCCGTCCACCACCGTTCCCGCAACTCCAAAGCCCGCAGCGTCAATCTCGCCTTCGAGCGACATCCCCGTATCCGTCGCGCATTCGAGGAAAAATCTTTCGATCAACTTCTCCAGGCTGGAATACTCACCCGTGGCGTAGCGGTGCTTAAAAATAAGTCGTAAAGAAGAGCCGTGCTCTTCAAACACGGCCAGATTGCACTTAGTGCCGCCAATGTCTCCGGCCAGAATCACTTCGTCCCTCGCACAACTACCAAATCCTCAGAATGACAGCCGTACGGACGCAAGATGATAATCAACTCTACCTGGGGTTGTCCGAAAGCAGCCTAGCACACGCTTCGCGCGCCTGTAATACGCAAAATCTCGTTCTATCGGAACCGGCGTATGACTAGATTGTGCCGGTCGGATCGATAGAAGCCCAATACGTACAGTACTGCCTTTCCGTTCGTGGAAAAAATTACCTGCCGGATTCGCAACACCGGCTCGCGCCTCGGAACATCCAGAAGATCGGCTGTGCGCGGATCGGCCGCGGTGGCGTCCACCTCTTCATCCGCATAGCCGATTTCCACTTTGTAATCGCGTTCCAGAATTCCAAACAGCGATTCTCTTTGTAGCGGAGCCGAAAGTAATCCAGGAAATTGCGCCGCCGAAAGATAGCAGGTTTCCAGCGCAAAAGGCTCTCCCGCGGCGTGTCTCAGGCGCTCCAGCTTAATTACACCGCTCTTTGGCGAAAGAGAAAGCCGTGCGTTGGCTTCTTGCTCGTCGTCAATCATTTTTGCGAACAACACTTTTGAAACCGCTGTCAGGCTGCGGCTCGCCATCTGTTCTGTATAGCTCATTAACTTATTGAAATGAATCTTCGGCGTGGAGACGAAAGTCCCAATTCCTCGGCGACGCTCCACAACGCCTTCCCGCTCGAGCGACGCCAGCGCGTGGCGCGCCGTCATCAGACTAACCGAATGAATCTTCGCCAGGTCGCGCTCCGAGGGCACGGCGTCCCCCGTGCGCAGGTCCCCGGCATCGATCCGCTTCCGAAGACTGCCCTGAATTCTCTGGTAAGCAGGCAACCCGTTACTTCGACTCTTGGCAGGCATTCTCGCTCCCGGAATTTACACAAAGCCTACAACGAATCGGCGCTCTCTCGCGGTCACTGAAATGTGAAAAGTGCGGAAAACCCTCTTTTGAGCGGTTCTGCACCGGAATTCCTGATTCCTGCCCCGCCGCCGTCGCCAGTCTTTAGACGCCAGCACCCATCTCGAGGTCTTGAGCGAGTTGGCACTTCCTTGCGGTGCTCGCGCCACCGCTCGCAGAGTCTCAGTGATATAGAGCGCAAAGCCACTCTGCTATACATCACCGCCGTCCGGTGCTATACGTCCTCACATCCATATTCCTTATAAATCATTACTTTTCGCTTGACAAGCCTAAAATCGTGCTATATAGCTATCTCCAATTCGGCCATATAGCGGCGCAAGGGTGCTCGTTGCCGTGCATAAGATTTCTACTGTTGAGGAGAGGCGGAATGGCGGTCGGGGGCCTCGCCTCGGAGGAATTGACATGAAAAAACTGCAGTCTTTGGGGCTGATTCTTTTGTGTACGACGCTGCTTGCGCTTCTGTGCGGAGCGAATGCGGCATGGGCTCAGGACGTCACCGCTTCCGTCTACGGCACGGTTACCGACCCAGCCGGCGCGGCTATTGCTGGCGCCACGGTCACTGCCAAGTCCGTGGAACGCGGTGTCACCTATACCGCCGTGACGAACGAGACGGGGCTCTACCGAATTTCGCAGCTTCCCGTCGGCAACTATGAACTGCGTATTGAAAAACAGGGATTTCAAACCACGATATATCCCGCGTTCACCCTGGTGCTGAACCAAAGTGCGCGGTTCGATGCCCCATTAAAGGTCGGCCAAATCACTCAGACGGTCGAAGTGACCGGCGCCGCGCCCATTCTGAAGACCGAATCCACGCTGGTCGATACCATCATCGACGCGAACACCAACGTTTCGTTGCCGCTCGCCACTCGCAATTACGTCGAATTGACGTTGCTCTCTCCCGGTGCCGTTCATCCCGATCCGAGCAGTTTCAATAACGGCGACAACGTAAACGCAGGAGCGCGCCCCTTCATCAACGGCAACCGTGAGCAGGCCAATAACTTCCTCCTCGACGGTATGGATAACAACGAGGTCTCTGACAATCTTCTTGGTTACACTCCATCGCCAGATGCCATTCAGGAAGTCAACATCATTACCAATAACGCCCCCGCCGAATTCGGAAATTTCATGGGTGGAATCGTCAGCGCGTCCCTCAAGTCCGGAACGAACGGTTATCACGGCGACGCCTGGGAATTCTTCCGCAACGACGTGTTGAACGCCAATCAGTGGGAAAACAAGATTAATCCGAGCGGGGTGATTCCACGCGCACCTCTGCGCTGGAACATGTTTGGGGGCACTCTCGGTGGTCCGGTCATCAAGAACAAACTGTTCTTCTTCGTTGACTACCAAGGCCAGCGGTTCGATCATCCGCCGGCAGGAAGCCACATTTCTGTCTACACTCCAGCCGAACAAGGCGGCGATTTCAGCGCGCTTTGCCAAAGCGGATTTACCGCCGGCATCTGCAACGATCGAGCATCCAATCCCGGAAATCCTCCGCCTTCGACCAATCCTTGTGTTTCTGGGGATGCTCGCCCTCAATGTGTGGTCGCTAACCAACTCTACAATCCATGCGCTGCGGGGACAGGTATCGGCGGCGTAGCGTGCACGCCTTCCGCAGCCGCCAATGCGGCGCGTCCAGCATTTTTCAACAATCAAATCCCCACAGGCATGATCAGCCCAGTGGCTGCTGCTCTCTTTGCGTCCTCACTTTATCCCAAGACGATCAGCAATAGTTTGACGAATAACGCCCTGCAGGAAGTCTCGACCGCCTACAACAGCGACCAGGGTGACGCAAAGGTCGACTACAGAATTTCTGACAAGGATCAGATCTCGGGACGCTTCACGCGCGCGATGCAGACCGATCCTTCGACCAACTCGCAGCTACTCTTCGGGAATGGCCAGGTTACTGCGCCGATCTGGAGTACCGTGGGCGATTGGACCCGCGTTATTTCCAATACTTTGGTCAACGATGCGCGCTTTGGCTGGAACCATATCACCCTTAACACCGGAACAACCTGGGATCCTTCCGTAGGCGCCTTTGGTCAGTCCATCGGAATTGCCAATTCGAACCCCAATTCACTCACCGGTCTTTTGGGCCTCGATTTTGGTGGAGGAACTCCGACCAGCCCGGGCAACGGCACCATCAACAACATCGGGAACAGCATGGTCACGCAGAGCTTCAACAGCAAAGTGTGGCAAGCCGATGACTCGATCACCTGGACACATGGCCGCCATGCGTTCAAATTTGGTGGCGAGTATATGTACGACAACATCACAGTCTTCTACTCAGGTAACAGCGGTGAATTGGGGGGTATGACGTTTGGCCCCAACTTCACGGCGTCGTCGGCCAACTGCACCGACACCTCTAACTGTGCGTCCACCGGTCCCATGGGGGGCAACGGTATTGGAGACTTTTTCCTCGGCTTGCCCACGGCGTTTGGACGTGGCTTAAGCAGTGGAACTTGGACACAGACCTCCAGTGTCTTCTCCGGATTCGCTCAGGATACCTGGCGCGTAACGGACCACCTCACTCTGACTCTTGGCTTGCGTTATGAAGCGCATACACCTTGGGTCGAGTCAAACAATCAGCAATCGAACTACAACGTCCAGACGGGGCAGATTGAGTATGCCGCTCAGGATGGCAACAGCCGTTCCCTCTATAATGGCCAGTACGGCGGGAAGGACTTCCAACCTCGCCTGGGATTCGCTTACACTCCTGCATGGTCGGGTGGCCACACCGTTTTTCGTGGCGCTTTCACCATCTCGGATTATCTCGAAGGAACAGGCACCAACCTGCGCCTTCCAATCAATCCTCCCTTTAACGGGGGAGCTGCCGCCGGCGGCGAATTCCAAACCCAGTATCTCCAACAGCCCTTGCCAACCTCGACGGCGTCAGACGGCATTATTGCACCGCCGCCTGCAGGTCTTGCCTGTCCGAATTATTCTTGCTTCGCCAATACCATTTTTCGGCTATGGGACAAGAACGTGCAGCCCGCCATCGACGATCAGTGGAACTTGACGATCCAGCACCAATTCGGCGGCGACACAACTCTTCAGGTTGGGTACGTCGGGCAGGTCGCCTATCACTTGATGGTGCCTTTCAGCTACGGCCAACTCGTGTTGCAGCCCAACTCCTCTTGCGGCACACCCCCTTGCACCTCTCCCAGCCCATTTTTTGCGGCTAACCAGACGCTTGCGGGCATAATCGGTGACGCCAACGTTTCCGGAACGCAGTCGAACGGCAGAATGATGTATAACGCCCTTCAAGCTGTACTCCAGAAATCGTTCAGTCACGGATTGCAAGCTCAGGTTTCCTACACCTTCGCCAAGTGCATGTCCAACAACACCGGTTACTACGGCACTTGGTCCAATGCGAGAGCATCCTCGACAGCCTCTCCCTACTGGCAGAACATTTACGATCCTGCAGCGGAGTGGGCCCCCTGTTATTACGACGAAACCAACAACCTCACTGCCTACGCCGTCTACGAAATACCGGTCGGACAGGGTAAGCAATTCGGCAGCGGCATGAACAAGGCTGAGAACGCCATCGTGGGTGGTTGGACTGTTAGCCCAATCATGACTCTCCACTCTGGCTTCCCCTTGGCCCTGTATGCCAACAACTCTGATCAGAGCGGAACGGGTTCCAGAGGTTTCCGCCCCGATTGCAACGGAACCAACACGGTAAACGGACGACAGAATTTTACAACTCAGGGTGGAGGTGGCGGCTACCTCTGGTTTGACCCCAACAACTATACTGACGCAACAAGCGGCTTCGGCACGTGCGCCCCGCAACTCGGTGGGTTGCGTGGCCCTGGCTTCTACAACTGGGATCTCAGCCTGCAAAAGAATATTCAGATCACCGAGCGATTCAGGATGCAATTCCGTACTGATTTCCTGAACACCTTCAACCGCGTCAACCTTGCCGTTCCCAACACCACTGTGGATCAGTCTACTACTGGCGTTGTTCAAGCTTCGCAACCTGCCAGAAACATTCAGTTTGCGTTGAAGTTCTTTTTCTAACAGCAAAGCACGTATAATGAGGCAGGCGCACACCCCCGCCTGCCTCATTTTTTTTATGCCAAGCCTCATTCCCAGATTTTTGGTTGTCACTCTTGCCTGCGGGCTCTTCGCAGGGCTAGGTACAGCGCAATCCACCCCAAAAGCCGCCGCAGTCGACACCCCATCCGCGCAAAAAGGGCTCAGCCTGGCCGAAGCCGGCCACTGCCGCGAAGCACTGCCAATCCTGAAGAAGACCGCCCCTCTAGCCCCTGATAAACAATTAAAACTTAAAGCTGGTCTCGCGACGGTTCGCTGCGGCCTCTCCTTGAACCAGATCGACGCCGCCGTCAGCGCACTTCTCTGGCTCAACCGCGATTTTCCCACCGATCCAGATGTCCTCTACGTCACCACTCACGCTTATTCCGATCTTTCCACCCGCGCCGCGCTCCAGCTCGCCGGCACAGCCCCTAATTCCGTTCAGGCACACGAGATGAACGCGGAAGCTCTCGAATCGCAAGGAAAATGGGACGAAGCCGCCGCGGAGTACAACTTGATTCTCAAGCAACAGCCCGGTCTCCCTGGAATCCACTTTCGCATTGGCCGAATTATTCTTTCCAGGCCGCAAACGCCGACAACGGTGGAAGACGCGCGTAATGAGTTTCAGGCCGAGTTAAAGATCGATCCAAACAACGCTGGAGCGGAGTACATCCTCGGCGAACTTGCTCGCCAAGCCCAGCAGTGGGACGACGCCATTGAACATTTCTCCCGCGCTTCAAAGCTCGACGCAAATTTTGCCGACGCTTTTCTTGGCCTCGGCTTTTCGCTGAATGCCGCGGGTCGCTATTCGGAAGCCATCCCTCCCTTGGAAATCGGCGTCAAACTCCGCCCTGCAAACCCCACGGGCCACTACCAACTAACCATCGCCTACCGCAAGATCGGCCGCAAGGAAGACGCCGAGCGCGAACTCGCCTTGTTCCAGCAGACCTCCGAGAAAGCCACAAAGGAACAACCCGGGCAAGGACAACAGCCGCAGTAGTCCCTTCACACGGATCGCCCTGAAGCTTCCGGCGAGCCCTCACTTTTTGTTTTTCACGAACGCCTGGTACCCAAGCTCGTCCTTACCTTCTTGAATGCTGTAAAACTGATCCGCACGGAAATCTTTGAAGACCTGCTGCGCTCCGCTAGGCCAGCTGATCTCCAACTTATCAATCTTCTCCGCCGCACCAAGCCCAAAGTGCGCCCGCAAATCACTCTGAGACAAGTAGCTCCCTCCGCCCGCAATCTCGCGAATCTGCGTCACGCCGCCCGCAGTCAGCTTGAGCCTCGCGCCCATAGCGTCGCGATTGCTCTTCGTTCCCACCAGCTTGAACGAAACAAAGTGCCCGCCATTCCCACCGCTGTTGTGCAGCAGAAGCGGCGGATCTCCGTTATTCCCCACCACCAAGTCGATGAAACCGTCGTTGTCAAAGTCCGCGAATGCCACGCCTCGCCCGACGTAAGGCGTGCCAAACCCATCGCCAGAAGCTTTCGTCACGTCGATGAATTTCCCGTGGCCGTCGTTGTGGAACAAAGTATTGATCTGCTTGTACTGCGTCCCCGGGGTGGCCTGTTCCACTTCCGGATAAACATGCCCATTGGCGATAAACAGATCGAGCCAGCCATCATTGTCGTAATCGAAAAACCCCCCGCCAAAGCTCAGTACGGTGCGCGTCGGCTGGGTAATCCCCGCGTGATCGCTGACCTCGTCGAACGATCCGCGCCCGTCATTCTTCCAAAGATGATCCGAACTCCCCTGAAAGTCGGAAATATAAAGATCCAGCCAGCCATCATTATCGTAATCGCCCAGCGAAATGCACATCGCCGCCATCGTTCGGCCCATGTTCGTGAACGCCATGCCGGCAAGCGCACCCTCTTCTTTGAATGTGCCGTTGTGTTCGTTGTGATAGAGATACGCGCTCAAGCCGTCGTTCGCCACGAAAATATCCGGCCAGCCGTCGTTGTCGTAATCGGCGGCGCCCACCGAAAGATTTTTGCCATTAGGCTGATACAGGCCCGCCTTCTTGGTGACATTGGTAAACGTCCCGTCGCCGTTATTGTGATAGAGAATGTTGGCGCTGCCCTGGTAAGCGCTCGGAGGGCAACTGCTCGTCACCCCGCCGAGGTTGCAGTAACGCCGCGCGCCCGGCCCAAACGCCACGTACCCGCCAACGTAGAGATCGAGTTTGCCGTCGCGATCGTAATCCAGGAATGTAGCGCCAGAATGAAAGTAAGTCCCGAACTCCATCCCCCCCACCCCGGCTTTGTCGGTGACGTCGGTGAACGTGCCGTCGCCATTGTTGTGGTACAGCACATTGCGGCCGTACTGCGTCACAAAAAGATCCGGGTGACCGTCGTTGTCGTAATCGCCCCACACGCAACCCAGCCCATAGCCCGTTCCAGGCACGCCCGCTTTCTCCGTCACATCGCTAAACGTGCCATCCCCATTGTTCCGGTACAACGCGTTCTGCACTTTAATCCCGCGGCCATACAGATCCCGCCCGTTCACAAAATAGATGTCCTGCCAGCCGTCTCCATCGAAGTCCGCGACGCAAACGCCCGGCCCAAATTCTTCGAGATTGATGGCAATGCCCTTCGTTGCCCTTGTAGTGCGTGAAATGAATCCCCGCCGAGCGCGTTACATTGCTGAACTGGATGCCTTGGGCTTGCTGCGCCAATGCCCTCGAGCCACCCAGGCTCAGCGCAATCAGCCATCCCCATGCCACAACCATTGGAAACACGATTCCAATGAGACCACCTGACCGACCGCTTTTCGATACATTCCGCATGCCTCTCCATACTTGCACGGAAGCCACCCGGCAACCGCTAAAACTGTGATCTGGAGCCTCTATTTTAGCCATCAATTCCGTCAGTGGTTATACAATGAACGTCATCCTTTTGGGTGCGAAAGCCAGAATATTCTGAGCGGGGACTTCGTGAATGTCTGAACATCACGACAGCTGGAGGAGAGGCCTGGAGAGGCGTCAGTTCCTCCGAATGTTGGCGTCAACTAGCCTGGCCAGTCTGTCTGGTTCCGCCGGTACATTTGGCCTTCCGCGCGCCGCAACAGCTGCGGAGAATTCTCTGCCTTCGTTCGAAACGATCCCCGCTTCCGCCAGCAAAATTTCCTGGGTCCACACCAGCGGACGCTCTCCGGAAATGTTTCTCCCAGAAACTACCGGCGCCGGCTGCGCCTTCTTCGACTACGACAACGACGGCTGGATGGACATCTATCTGGTCAACAGCGGCTCCTGCGATTTCTACAATCCGAATCCTCCACTTTCCAACGCCCTCTATCGCAACAATCGTGACGGCACCTTTACCGACGTCACCAAGAAAGCCGGCGTCCCCGGCAATGCCTACGGAATGGGAGTAGCCGTGGGAGATTACGATGGCGACGGTTTTGCCGATCTCTACGTCTCGCAGTATTCCCGCGGCATCCTCTATCACAACAATGGTGACGGAACTTTCACCGATGTGACGGAGAAAGCCGGTCTCACAACTACCGGATGGGGAACCAGCGCGGTATGGTTCGACTACGACAATGACGGCCGCTTGGATCTATTCATCTGTCGTTTCGTCGATTTCGATAAGTCCAAAAATCAATTCTGCGGCAATTTGAAAACCGGCGAGCGTTGGTACTGTATTCCCCGCGTCTACAAACCCATGCCGTGCTGGCTCTTCCACAATAATGGCGACGGAACGTTCACCGACGTCAGCAAGGAGTCAGGAATCGCGGCGGCTCAAGCGAAAGCGTGGGGAGTCGTGGCCGCGGACATAAATAACGACGGCTACATGGATTTGTTCGTCGCCAATGACACCGTCGCGAACTTCCTTTTTGCCAATCGCGGCAAAGGAAAATTCGAAGAAATCGGCTTGTTGTCAGGCGTGGGTTTCAGTTCCTACGGCCGGGCGCGTTCGGGCATGGGCGTCGACGCCGCCGACTATGACCAGGACGGGTGGATCGACCTGTTCGTTGCCAACGTCGATCAGGAAATGTTTTCGCTTTACCACAATAATAAAGACGAAAGCTTTCGCGATATGGCTCTCTCCACCGGCATCGGAAGCGCCACCAAGCTGATGAGCGGCTGGGGCCTGAAATTCTTCGACTACGACAACGATGGTCTGCTCGACCTGATCCTCTGCAATGGGCATCCCGATGATAAGATTGACGGACGCGTGGACAACGTAAAGTACCTGGAACCGATGCTGCTCTTCCACAACACCGGCAATGGGCTGAAAAACGTGAGCAGCGATAGCGGACCGATTTTTTCTCAGCCCCTCGCAGCGCGCGGCATGGCGCTGGGCGATTTTGATAACAATGGTTCCGTCGACCTGCTAGTCGCCATCAACAACGGTGCGCCCATCCTGCTCCGTAATAACGCCGGCACGCAAAATCACTGGCTCGGCCTCAATCTCAAAGGAAAAAAATCCAACCCCGACGCCATCGGCGCGCGCATTTCCTATCAAGCCGGCGATTTGAAGCAAACTCGTTTCAAGGTAGGCGGTGGCAGCTATCTCTCGTCCCACGATCCGCGCGTCGTTCTAGGCCTGGGCAAACATGAAAAACTTGACTCTCTCGAGATCAAATGGCCGCAGCCCAGTGGCCTCGTCCAGCGCTTCTCCGATCTTCCCATCAATCGCTACATCACCATCGTCGAAGGCGAGGACAAATGGAAATAATCCCCGCCTGCAGTCCAATCCTGAAATGTAGGGGCGCGATTCAGCGCGCCTTCCGCGCTATCCAACTTTCTCTATTCTGTCCCGTTCTTGCTCGGCAAGTCCAAATCGCGAGGTTGGAAAATCCATGAAATATCTATCAATCCTGCTGGCAGCGATGCTGTGCTGCGCAAGTTACGCGTTTGCTCAGGAGCCAAACAATCCTCCGCCAACTTTTACCAAGGACGTAGCCCCAATTCTCCAGCAGCATTGCCAAACCTGCCATCGGCCTGGCGAAGCCGCGCCCTTTTCCATGCTCACCTATGAGCAAACCAAGCCCTGGGCGACCACCATCAAGATGGTTGTAACGCAAAAAATTATGCCGCCCTGGTATGCCGATCCTCAGTACGGCCATTTTGCAAACGAACGGTCCTTGACCGCGTCCGAAATCCGAACCTTGGTGAACTGGGTGAATGCCGGCGCGCAGAAAGGCGCCGCGGAAGACATGCCTCCTCCGATGAAAGATTTTGTCGAGGGCTGGGGTATCCCCGCGCCAGACGTAGTATTTCAGCTGCCAAAGCCTTACCCCGTGCCCGCTTCAGGCGTGATCGACTACCAATACGTAATCGTGCCCACTGGCTTCACCGAAGATAAATGGGTGCAAATGCTCGAGGTTCGCCCAACGGACCGGGCGGTGGTTCATCACATCATCGCGTACCTCCGCGAGCCCGGATCGAACTACTTCAAGGACCAAAAGAAAGGAGTCTTTTTCATAGCGCCGCCCGCTAAAGCGGACGAAAAGACCGATACCAGCGCCCTCCCAAGCGATTTTCTCGTTGGCTATGCGCCAGGCCAGCCCGCCGAAATTCTCCATCCCGGCGAGGGCAAGCTCATCAAAGCCGGCTCCGACATCGTCTTCGAAGTTCATTACACGCCGAACGGAACGCCCACCACGGATCAGACCAAACTCGGCCTGGTTTTCGCCAAGACCACTCCGAAAAACCGTGTCCTAACCCTTTCAGCTTCGAACGGAACCTTCAAGATTCCACCCGGCGCTCCGGATTACAAAGTGGATGCCACCTTTGAAGTCCATAAGGACGTCACGCTTGTGGCCCTGCATCCCCACATGCACTCGCGCGGAAAAGCTTTCGAATACAGACTGGTTTTCCCCGACGGCAGGAAAGAAACCATCCTGAGTGTGCCGGCGTTCAACTGGCATTGGCAGTTGTGGTACAACCTCGCGGAACCCATTGCTCTCCCGCCAGGAACGAAAATCGAATGCACCGCCCACTTCGACAATTCGCCCAACAATCCTGAAAATCCAGACCCCACCAAAAGTGTGATCTGGGGACAGCAGAGTTGGGATGAAATGATGGTGGGATTCTTTAATTTAAGGTTTGACGCAGCCGTGCCTGCACAAGAGATAAAAGCTCAGGAAGGAGCAGTCCACGTCCACTAGTATGGTCAAGCCCTTGCGAAACTCGCTGAATCATTTTATTGCGCGGACCCTGCTGCTCACGCTTGCGGCATGTTTTATGAATGGCATTCTCGCAGCGCAAACCAAACCACCAAACTTCCGTGTGATCGCTCTCGCCGAGCATGGCGGCATTCATAAGCCCTTCGTGGACGCCGCCAAAATTTGGCTCGCGAAGTTGGCAAGCGATCGCAATTTCACCGTGGACTACATCGAAGACACCGAAAAAATCGACGATGCCTTCCTCGCAAAATACAATTTATTCCTTCAGTTGAATTATCCGCCCTACATGTGGACAGACACGGCAAAAGCCGCTTTCATCAAGTACATCGAACAAGGCAAAGGCGGTTGGATCGGGTTTCACCACGCCACGCTGCTGGGAGAATTCGATGGCTACCAGATCTGGCCCTGGTTTCAACAGTTCATGGGAGGCATCCGCTTCAAGAATTACATCGCTACGTTTTCCACCGGAACGGTCACCGTCGAGGACAAGAATCATCCAGCGATGAAAGACATCGCTTCCCCCTTCGTGATCCGGGACGAAGAATGGTACACGTACGATACTTCTCCACGGCCGAACGTGCATGTATTGGCTAGCGTGGACGAGAAAACCTACACGCCCGCCACCGATCTAAAGATGGGCGATCATCCCGTGATCTGGACCAACGAACATTACAAGGCTAGAAACATCTACATCTTTATGGGACATCGTCCGGAACACTTCGATAATCCGGCGTTTACGAAAATTTTTGAGAACTCCATTTTCTGGGCCGCCGGCCAGCAGGAGAGCCACGGAAAATGAAGCAAGCCAATATTTCTGGATGCCCGCGCCGCGGAATATGTTCAGTCACCGGGTTCCAAAAGCTTTTTGCAGTCGCCCTCGTGCTCCTCATCTGGAACACGGCGGCCGTCGCACAAGAACCCGCTTTCAAAGTGCTCGCTTTCTATTCGACCGATGTCGAGCCCGATCATGTCCATACCGCCGACGATGCCCTCGCTTTCTATAGAGCGCTGGCGGCAAAAAATAATTTCATCTTCGATGCCACCACCGATTGGACCAAACTCAACGAAACTGACCTAAAAACCTACCGCCTGATCCTGTGGCTGAACAATTTCCCGCAAACTCCGCAGCAGAGGACCGCCTTCGAGAACTACATGGAACATGGCGGCGGCTGGATAGGTTTCCACGTCGCCGGTTACAACGACGAAACAACAAAGTGGCCCTGGTTCGTGGATTTTATGGGCGGAGCCGTTTTCTATACAAATAACTGGCCGCCGCTCCCTGCGAAACTTGTCGTTGACGATCGCACACATCCCGTAACCAGCCAGCTTCCCGCGACGTACGACGCCCCGGCGAACGAATGGTATCTCTGGAAGCCGAGCCCTCGACTCAACAAGAATGTTCACGTCCTCGTGACACTCGATCCTTCCAACTACCCCATCGGCGTCAAGGACATCATTCCCGGCGGCGACCTTCCCGTAGTGTGGACGAACACGAAATACAGAATGATCTACATGAATATGGGTCATGGCGCAAAAGGCGAGAAGATTTATTCAGACCCGACACAAAACAAGCTGTTCGCAAACGCAATTCTCTGGCTCGGGAACCAGAAATAGTTTTCTCAGTGGAAGTAAAGAGTGGAGGGACGTAAGTGAAGATGTTACGGATAGCATCGCTCATTTTCTTTGTGGCGCTCAGTAGCTGCTGCGGAGCGCAGACGTCCGCTCCGCCAATGAAGCATCTTCTGGTCCTCGGCGAAGAAAAAGGCTACCGGCACGAAGCCGTCTCTCACGCCATGGCCACCATCGAGCGCCTCGGCCGGGAAACAGGATTGTGGACTACCGCGATTCGAACCGACACCGAAGTTCTCACAAAGAAAAAACTCGAGTTCAACGCCAAAAATCTGAACGATTTTGACGCCGTGCTCTTCTACACCGGTGGCGACCTGGAAATGAACGACGAGCAAAAGGCCGCGCTTCTATCATTCGTCCACGACGATGGAAAAGGCTTTATCGGCGTACACAGTGCCACGATCACTTTCACCAGCTGGCCGGAGTACGGCGAAATGATCGGCGGATACTTCGACGAGCATCCCTGGCTCACTTTTGACGCTCCAATCCTCGTCGAGGATCCAAACTTCCCTGGGATGCAGCAGTGGCCCAAGTCCTTCGTACTAAAAGACGAGATCTACCAGATGAAAGATTTTTCGCGAGACAAAGTGCGCGTCCTCATGCGGCTCGACGCCAGCAAACTCGACCTTAACAACCCGCGCGTCCACCGCAAAGATCTGGATTTTGCCGTAACCTGGGCCAAAATGTACGGCAAGGGCCGCGTCTATTATTCAACGCTAGGCCACGTCGAACAGAATTGGGACGATCCTCGCATGCAGAAAATGTTTGTCGAAGCCATCAAGTGGGCCATGGGCCTCGTTGACGCAAATGTGACCCCGCGCCCGCTTCCCACTCAATCCGGCAATACTCAGAACGACGACACAGTAAGCGGTCCAGTATCCGGCGCGCCTGGAATGCCGTGACGAACTCGACCTGGCGCCAAAATAGATTTTGCTTTTTGCGAGTGTGAATATCTGAACAGGGGATCAAAGCAAATGTGGCGAACGATTTTCCTATTCCTTCTGACCTTCTCGGCATCAGCCCAAAATGCCCATCCAATTTTGCCGCTCGGCTCCTCGGCCCCGGATTTCTCCCTGCCCGGTGTGGATGGCAAAATCCACAGCCTCACCGACTACGCGTCCAGCCCTGTCCTTGTCGTCGTCTTCACCTGCAATCACTGTCCCATCGCGCAAATGTACGAGCAGCGCATCCAGCAACTCGAAGCGGATTACCGCGATCGCGGTGTCGCTGTGGTTGCCATTCAGCCCAACGACCCGAAAGCCATTCGAATCGACGAATTGGACTCGTCCGACATCAGCGACACTCTCGACGAAATGAAAATTCGCGTCGCCTACAAAAATCTTCACTATCCCTATCTTTACGACGGCGAAACGCAATCCGTAGCCCGCGCCTACGGTCCCCAAGCCACACCGCACGTCTTCATTTTCGACAAGGACCGAAAGCTCCGCTACGAAGGCCGCATGGACAACAGCTATCGCAAGGAATTGGTGAACACGCAAGACGCGCGCAATGCGATCGACGCGCTGCTCGCCAACCGCGAAGTGCCCGTGAAAAAAACGGGTGTCTTCGGCTGCTCCACCAAGTGGCAGGAAAAGGAAGCGTCCCGCATCGCAGCCCTCCGCAAAATCGAGGAGCAACCCATAAAGCTCGAGATGGCCACGGCAGCCGATCTAAAGACCCTTCGCAAAAATCCGTCGAAGCACATGCTCCTCATCAGCTTCTGGGCCACCTGGTGCGGTTCCTGCATCGACGAGTTCGCCGATTTGGAGGACACCTACCTGATGTACAAAGTTCGCGATCTGGATTTGGTCACCGTGTCCGCCAACATGCCCGACGAAAAGACCGGCGTCCAGAAAATGCTCGAAAAGAAGCGCGCCACCAGCCGAAATCTTTTGTTTGCCTCGAACGATACGGCCGCGCTGCAATCGGCCTTCGATCCGTCGTGGGAGTCCGCTGTCCCCTATACAATTTTGCTCGACGCAGACGGCAAAGTTCTCTTCAAAAGCCTCGGAAGCGTGGACGTTCTCGAACTGAGGCGCACCATCCTCGCCAACCTGCCCTCAGACTATATCGGCTTCAACCAATACTGGCAGCCAGTCAAGTAGCACAGCCACTCCTCAAGCGGTCCATTCCAGATCCCTGTAGTGGCGGGTCTTTAGACCCGTTGCGTTGACACACGCCAGCCAAACGCAAACCCAATCCCTGCGTTCTCTTTACCCAGGCCAAGCCCGCAAAGACAAATCAATCACCCCTTGCAATTCCTCGCGCGTAGCTCCTCCCGCCACCTGCACCGACATCCCATGCATCACCGCCATAACATACCGCGCCAAATCGCCCGCATCAGCCGCCGCCGGCAAATCTCCCTCCGCCATAGCGCGCTCAAGTCGCTCACGCAACGCAGTCTCTCCCGTCGCTCGTCGTGCAATCAGTTCTTTCCGTATGGGATCCGCCTCTTCTCCGCAAGCCAGTGCTCCCTGCACCATCAAGCATCCCTTCGGATTCCGCGGACACGATAGCAAGTCCGCCGTTCCCACCATCAACCGCTCCGCCACCGCCCGCGCCGTCGGCAACTTCAGCGCCTCGGCCGTAAAATCCGTCATCCGCTCCGAGTAACGGTCCAACGCCTTCCGAAACAAAGCTTCCTTATTCCCAAACGTCGCATAAATACTCGGCCGGTTAATCCCCATCGCCGCCGTTAAATCCGATAGCGCCGTCCCCTCGTACCCCTTCTTCCAAAAGACCCGCAGCGCCGCCTCCAGCGCCTCGTCCGGATCGAAGCCTAATGGCCGTCCCACGTGCGCGCCAGCCACCCGAGCTGTTGAACGAGCCACTGCCCGCCTCGACAGCGCCCGGTAACGTCGCGTCTTTTTCTTTGTATCCTTTCTCATGCTCCAGCATCCTATCATACGTTTCATATCGACTGGTACAAAACTAACCGATACCAGCGCAAACATCTTGCAAGTTCGGTACCAAACGGTACAGAAATCGCACCTAAAAGGAGATTCACATGTCCAAGCTTAAAGGTCAAGTTGCCGTAGTCACCGGCGCCTCCAAAGGCATCGGCGCAGGTATTGCCAAAGCGCTCGCCGCCGAAGGCGCCTCCGTCGTCGTCAACTATTCCTCCAGCAAGTCCGGCGCGGACAAAGTCGTCGCCGACATCACCAGTAAAGGTGGCAAAGCCATCGCCGTCCAGGCCGACGTTTCCAAGCAATCCGACATCACCCGCCTCTTCGCCGAAACCAAAAAAACCTACGGCCGCCTCGACGTCCTCGTCAACAACGCTGGCGTCTACGATTTCGCCCCCATCGAAGCCGTCACCGAGGATTCCTTCCACAAGCAATTCAATCTAAACGTTCTCGGCCTCATCCTCAGCTCCCAGGCTGCCGTAAAAGACTTCGGCCCCGCCGGCGGCAACATCATTAACATCAGCTCCGTTGTCAGCACGATTACGCCCGCGAACACCTCCGTCTACAGCGCCACGAAAGGCGCCGTTGACGCCGTCACCCAGTCCCTCGCCAAGGAACTCGGCCCGCGCAAAATCCGCGTGAACTCCATCAACCCCGGCCTGGTCATCACCGAAGGCGTCCAGGGCGCGGGATTCGAGGGCAGCGATTTTCAAAAGGACTTCGAGGCGAAAGCCCCGCTCGGTCGCGTCGGCCTGCCAAACGACATCGCCCCAGCCGCCGTCTTCCTCGCCTCCAATGACTCCGCGTGGATGACCGGCGAAACTCTGGTAATCTCCGGCGGCACGCGCTAAGCCGCCTAATCCGTCAGCAACCAGGGCCGCGCAAGCGGCCCAGTCGTTGTAGGGGAGGGGCTTGTTTATCCTGTAAGGGCCCCTCCCCGCCCTTGCCTCTGTAGTGGCGGGTCTTTAGACCCGTGCCGTTGACTTTCGCCAACGGAAAAGTAATTGCATACTGATAGTATCGACAGGAGAAAATTTCATGCCCAAACACGAAGGAAAAGTAGCGGTCATCACCGGAGCCAACAGCGGCATAGGCCTAGCCACCGCCCAGCGCCTGGCCAACGAAGGCGCCTACGTCTTCATCACCGGCCGCCGCCAATCCGAACTAGAGGCCGCCGTAAAACTAATCGGCCAAAACGTCACCGCCGTCCAAGGGGACGTCGCAAATCTAGCCGATCTCGATCGCCTCTACGCAACCGTCAAACAACAAAAAGGCCGCATCGACATTCTCTTCGCCAACGCCGGCCTAGGCGAATTCGCGCCCCTCGGCTCCATCACCGAAGCCCACTACGACAAGACGTTCGGCGTAAACGTGAAGGGCGTTCTGTTCACCGTCCAAAAAGCCCTCCCTCTTCTTGTCGACGGCGCCTCCGTCATTCTCAATGCCTCCATCGTCTCCATAAAAGGAACGCCCGCTCTAAGCGTCTACAGCGCCACTAAGGCAGCTGTCCGCTCATTCGCTCGCACCTGGACACTCGATCTCAAAGACCGCAAGATCCGCGTCAACGTCGTCAGCCCAGGTCCCATCGAGACTCCGGGGCTAAACGGCCTCGGCGCGAACGCCGAACAAACCGCCCAGTTTAAAGCCGCCATGATCAGCGCCGTACCCCTCGGCCGCATGGGCACCTCCGACGAAATCGCCAAAGCCGTCTCCTTCCTCGCCTCCGACGACGCCAGCTTCATCACCGGCATAGAACTCTTCGTAGACGGCGGCATGGCCCAAATCTAAACCCTCCTAATTGCAGTCCAGTAGGGGCACGGCACGTTTACCCTGAGCAACGAAGGGCCGTGCCCGCTCTTATCCTCGTCCCCACTCCTAATCCTCGTCCCCACTCCTAATCCTCGTCCCATATCCTCTCGCTGTCCCCGCTCCGCCGCTGTAGGTGCGGGGCTTCAGCCCGTCCCTCTTTCTTTTCCTCTTCTACTGTTCGGCGCAGCGGCTCGGCATGCTTACCCCGCTAGTCCTGAGCAATGCAGGGAGCATAGAAGGGTCGCGCCTGCTCTTATCTTTGTCCCCTCTGCGCTCTTTGCGTTTTGTAGCCGCCCTCCGCTCTTGTCCCGTCGTCTCGCCCGATGCGGCCAACAAGCGCGAGTTGGCTCACTATGCAACAAACGTTGCAATAAGACCCCTGTGGACACGATTTCAACCCCAGGCGCACGTTTATTTATTGCCCAGCTCGAAGAATTCGAGTCAGTCTGCGGTTACGCTCCGCCTAGACCCGCGGCAGCTAGTGGTTGTCATGATGGCACGGCCGCACGTGGCAGCCTCTGCAAGGTCAGAATTGGATCTTCAGGCCGATTTGCCCTTGGCGGCCTGGCAGCCATTCGGAAACCGTCCCAAATGTCGTAGCTTGCGCCTGCTGATTTTGCATGGCGGCAGCGTTGGCGTTGTTAAAAAGGTTGAAGAATTCGAACAGTCCCTGCACTTGGACGCGCTCCCGAATCACCCAAGTCCTGGCGATGCGCATGTCCATGTTAACGAACATCGGCGCCTTAAACGCGTTGCGCCCGGTCTGCAGGTCGCGTCCGTTAAAGTTATTGTTGCCGTCCTGGTCGATGGGCGCTAATGCTACCGCCGTATAGCGAAAGCCGCTCTGGGCGCGGAAGATTCCGCTCAATTGAATCTTCCACGGCAAGTTCACTAGGCCATGGACTTCGAAGGTGTTGCGGATAGCGAAATCGGATGGGCCATCGTCGAGTGTCGCACCGTTGTAAAAGATACCGGCTTTCGGAACGAAGTTGCCATTGCAAGCTGTAAAGGCTGCGCTAGCGTTTGTTTTGGGCGCACAGGTGGAACTACCGGGATCAGTCACAACCGGAACAATCCCTTTGTAACTATCTGTCGGGAACCCGTTACCCCCGCCAATCGCGCCAGTGCCGAGATTGGAATTTAAGGCGTCATCATTTTCAGAAACGTAGGCGTAGCTGCCCCCAAGCGAATAGCGATTACTGAAGCGTTTCTCGAAGGACAGGATTCCAGCGTTATAGGTGCCAGCATACCAGGGGCCGAAGCCGTTAACTTGTATCAGACCGCCGCCGCTATTGGCGATGCGTGCGTCAAATGGAAGATTCGTCTCTCGAACGCCAAGAATATTGTTTATATCTTTATGGTAATAATCAGCAGAGACAACTAAAGAATTAGTAAGCTGGCGTTGAACGCCGAGAGTGTAACTGAAGGTGTATGGCGTGGCGAAGCTCGGATCAATCGTTACCGGGAAGTTGCCGGGCTGAGAGACGTTGAACGATAGCGCGCCGAACGGGCCCCAGATCCAGAAGCCCGGAGGCGCTCCAATCGCTGCGTCGGCACCGGTAAGAAAATCGGCAGGGCTGAGGCCGGAGAGTTGCTGGACGTTTCCCATATTGACGACGGAGTTGACTGGAATTTCGGCATGGCCTGGCGCAACGACCATGTTGAGGTGGTCGATGCCGTACTGCGCGGGCACGCCAGGTGACCCCGGACCAAGGGCATTGGGCGGGATGCAAAAGCCAGGTTGCGTGATCAACTCTGCGTCGGTTTCGGTCTGCGAGAGGCACAAGCCAAAAAGGGCCGGAGCAATTGTCGGTATTCCGGAAAACAGCCGGGGAAATGACAGCGGCTGACTCTCGCGAATATCCGCTCCTCCGAATCCTGGGATATCGCGGACCAAACCGAGGCGGAAATGATCATAGAAAACTCCGAAGCTGCCGCGGACTACGGTCTTCGGATCAACGGACCAGGCAAAACCGATGCGCGGAGAAATATTGTTAGCTTTCTGGAAAGCGGAATCGTAGTCCCATCGAACGCCGGCATTCAGCGTGAGGTTAGGCCTTACCTTCCAGTCGTCTTGAATCCACAGGCCATCGTAGTTGTTCCGTAACTTGATTTCGTTTGCCTGCGGCGTGAGGCCGCCCACGGTCAGGAGAAGAAAGAAACCGGCGTTGACCGGGCCAAATTGCTCGTAGTCGGGCTCCGTGGTAAAGAGCTGATCATTCAGGAGGTTGGCTTCGTTGCCGTCAACCTTTGTACGTTCGAAGTCCCAACCGAACTTGATGGTGTGGCGATTTATGCTTTTGGCCAGACTGGCGCCCGCGGTGGCGTATTTCTGTTGCAAAGTAGAGGGTGTGTACGTGGCCCCGTAGCTGAACTGGCCGAGATCGCCGAAGATCCCGCCGGTGTTATAGTCGCTGAAAAGATTGAAGAGCGTGTTTGGGCCGGCCTGGGGATGAGCAGGACTCGTTAGAGTTGGCTCGTCCCGGTATTGCCCTCGCAGGCTCAAAATGAACGGGTTGCCGGAGTCCCCGAAGGTAAACGTATCCGTGAAGCCGAGCAACAGATTGCGGTCGCCCAGATTGGTACGCGTGGACGGGAGAGACGTCGAGAGCGAGAGTGGGTTCGTGCTATTGATGTGCACGTTGGTGTAGTTGAACAACTCCGTAAGGTGGTGGTGGCCTAACGTTTGGTCAAGCTTGGCAAAGGCTCGCGTTTCGTTGTTGGTGGTGGGCTCATTATAGGTTTCTTCGCTCGCCAGAAGGAACTGCGGCGTATTGGCTGGAGGCACGAAATTGAGCTGTTGATTTTCATGGATGTTCTCCGCCGACGCGAACCAGAAGAACTTGTCTTTGATGATAGCGCCGCCTGCCGCGGCGTCGTAATCCCAGCGCAAGAGGTAGGGAACGTTGCTGTCTCCCGGGATGTCGGAACTATCGAACGCGCTGTTGCGATTGTAAACGGACGCGAGACCGTGCAGCTGGTTGCCACCGGATTTGGTGATGACATTGACCACTCCGCCGGAAGAGTGGCCAAATTCGGCTTTGTATCCCGTGGTGATGACTTGAAATTCGGCTATCGTGTCCTGGTTGAATTGCGCCGAGGCGCCACCGGACACTGCATTTTCATTGGTAAGGCCATCGATAAGATACCCGGTATTATTGGCCCGCTCTCCTAGGATGGGGGTCGCATTGTCGCTGTTGGCATCCGCTTGGCGATAGATGGCGACGCCGGGAACAAGCTGAAGGAGATCGAGATAGTTCCGGCCATTGATTGGCATATTGTCGATAGCGTCCGGAAGAATTGTCGTGCCCGAAGAGGACGAATTCGTCTCGAGCAAGGGCAGATCGCTAGACACATTCACAACTTCGTCCACTCGACCGACTTCGAGCTGGAGGTTGAACGTAAGGGTGCGATTGACGGAGACGTCTAGCTGTTTGATGGCATTTGTGGTGAATCCGGGGTGAGTCACGGTGAGCTTGTAAACTCCCGCGGGAAGATTCTGGAATTGATATCCGCCGGACGAGTCAGAGACTGTCGTGCGGTTCGTGCCGATCGTGTCTCCAGAAAGCTGGAGCTGAGCTCCGCTAATAGCTAGGCCTTGCTTGTCGGTGACCGTTCCCTGGATCGTCGAAGTGGTCTGCGCGTGCGACGCGGGCAACAAAAACAGCCACGCGGCTGCTGTCAAAAGCGCCCAGCGGGCTATCGGACTGATCGTCAACTCCCTAAGTGCAATTCGGAGACCGGTTTGACTAGCCATGGAAGCACTCCCCCCTTGATTCCACGCGACAGGTTGCCTAGTTCATTTCCCTCGAATGATCCTAGGCGGTCGTGTGAAACATTTGTTGCATTTTGCTGCTGGCAGCGTATGAACCGGAACCACAACTGTCAAGTCTTTTTTCCAGGGGGAGGCCTTAGTCGAGTCGCTGCCGACCTGTGGCTAAACGCCTCGCATGGTTAGTGGTCCGCGTCACCGGCCTGTCGGCTATTTGTATGTGGCCCGAAAACTGGTACCTTGCCTCCTGCAGATTAGGGAACGCAAACTGCCTCCCGCGTCGCGCTGCCGAGCTGAAAGCAGCCCGCACGGGAAAGCGCACCACCAGGAGCGAGAGCGATGAACCATACGGCGGCTGTAATCGGAGTGGGATTTGTTGGCAGAGCGCACGTGGACGCCCTGCGGCGGCTGGGAATTCCGATACGCGGCATTCTCGGCAGTACCAAAGAACGCGGCGCGGAATCCAGCCAGGCCCTCGGCCTCGAACACGCCTACGCTTCGCTCGATGAACTCGCCGCGGATCCAAAAGTAACTTCGGTTCACATCTGCACACCGAACCACGTGCACTTCGAGCAAGCCAGCAAGCTCCTCCGCGCCGGCAAACACGTTCTCTGCGAAAAGCCGCTCGCCATGGATTCGCGCGAATCCGAAATGCTCGTGAAGCTCGCGCGCGAAACGAATCGCGTCGGCGGCGTCGCCTACAACCTGCGCTACTACCCGCTCTGCCAGCAGGCCCACTCGATGATTCAGAATGGCGAAATCGGCACGCCTCACACCGCGCACGGAAGATTTTTGCAGGATTGGCTGCTGCACCCCACGGATTGGAACTGGCGCCTCGAACAGAATCTAGGCGGTGAGTTGCGCGCTGTCTCGGACATTGGCACCCACGCAATGGATTTGCTGATGTTCCTGACGGGCAAGAAAATCACCGAGGTCTGCGCCGACCTCGCCACAGTCATTTCGGTTCGCCGCAAGCCGCGCGGTCGTGTCGAAACCTTCAAGAAGGCCGACGCCTCCGGCTTCGACGAAATGCCCATGACCACTGACGACTACGCCACCATGCTGCTGCATTTTCAGGACGGTTTGCGCGGTGTCGTCACCGTTTCGCAAGTCAGCGCCGGCCACAAATGTGGTCTCGGCTTCGGCATTGACGGTTCCAAGGGCTCGCTCTGGTGGGATGGCGAAAATCCCAACCTCTTGTGGATCGGCCGCCGCGATACCCCGAACGGCTCCTTCATCAAGGATCCCTCCTTGATGTCAGCCGAAGCGCGTCCTTACGCGGTCTATCCCGGCGGCCACGCCGAAGGCTATCCCGACACGTTTATGCAGCTCTTTAGGGATTTTTACGAGTACATCGATAAAAATAATTTTAGCGCGCCGCGAACATTTCCGACGTTTCAAACCGGCCACGACGAAATGCTTCTTTGCGACGCCATCCTAAAAAGCTCGCAATCCCGTGCCTGGGAACCCGTCCAATGGGACTGAAGCAAACGCATTCGCGCGATTTGGAGTGCGGCAGCTCTGCTGCAGCTTTCTTCAGCGGCGCCCACGATTCTGCATTGAGCGAGGCTCAGTAGCCCGCGCCGTTCTGGGTGTAGGGGCGCGATTCATCGCGCCCTCGCTGCCAGCTGCGTCACTTTTGCGGCGGCGGATAGCGATAACTCAAACTCGGCGGCATCCGGTCCGAACGCGACCGCGTGTTGTACTCCAGCTGGTACCCGAGATGCAGCGCGTCATCCGGATATTCCTTGCCCGCGGGATACGGATAAGGCAGCAACGAATGCCGCGGCAGCGGCTCGACAGTGAAAGCGTGCGCCGCATAGAAATCGAGATCTTTCTCGAAGCCGTTCGCGTAGAAAAAGTAATCGCGCACCCATCCAGCGGAAGAGCGGGCAAAGTCGGCGCGGATCGAAATCGAGTTTGACGCCTTCGCCAGAACCAAACACGACGAAGCGATCGTCCACGGCGGTGAGCAAATCGAGTACATCGCCGAAGCGCGTGTAGTTTCCGGCCGCGCGCGCATACGGGCCTGTCATGCTGCGGTTCGCAAAAGAATAAGTTGTGTCGCTCGCAGGGGTGAGACGAATTTCGCGCGGGTAACCGAGAAATTCCAGCGAAGCTTTCGCAAGGGGAACTTCCGCGGTACGAATTTCCGGCGCGCCTGGAGTTTGATCGATGCGAATCGCATCCCAGTAAATTTTTAGGTTGCTGACGATGCGAATCCGGCGCGTCCCCGGCGGAAGTTTGCCAGTGAGATCCGTGATCATGGTTCGTTCGAGTCCGGCAGGGAAGCCCATATCTTCGACGACGCGTGTCCATTTATTATCTGCGCCGAGCGCTTCGACGTATGGAGCAATGACTTTGACTCCTGCTTGGTCCGCAGCGTACATCGAGGTGGCAGTGAAATAATCGGTGTAGCCGTCGATGATGAGACGCAGCGGTTTTGCGTCGTCCCACTTGCCGAGATCGAGTTCGACCCAGTGTAGCTTTGCGAAGCCGGTGAACGGCAGGCTTTCAAAATCGGTCACGTACTTGCGATCGCGCTCGCGAAATCAGCGAGAGAACATCGTTTCTGCGGTCGTCCCACGCGCCAAGCGGCGGATGCGCTTCCTGACTGGCGATGACGCGAAATTCCGGGAACGGTGGATTGGAAACGAAGCGCTCGTTGGGAAAAACTTCGTAAGCCGTGGGATGATCCACGGCGAGTAGACGCAGCTGATCCAAGTAGACAGTTTCTTCCATCGGCTCCATGAAGCGGAAGCTGAGCATGCCGTGAAGCGGACGAGCGCTGCCAGCGCCAACCTTCAAATATTCGTCGGGATCAGGAACGTCGCGCTCGGCTACATTGTTCTTGCCGGGGCCAACCCAGTGGCCGACGACGCCGGGGCCGAGCATGTCCGCAATGAATTCATATTCCTTGCCATTCCAGGCAAATAGAACGGGGCAAGAGCTCCCGCGGCGGTCGAGCTCGCCGATGGATTGCGTTTTTCTCGCGGCGAGATTTATTTCGTCCTGAGGAACGCCCGTAGGCCAAAGTAGGCGGACGACTTCGGCGCTCTTTTCTTCGCCCAGGCCCGCCAGGATGTTAGGCGCGTTTTGCCCGAGATAACCGCTCGCGCCTTGCACTTCCCACTTTTGATAAAGCGGACCTGCGTAGATTTCTACTTTTGTGCCGATGCCGTTTTTGTTGTCGGCAAGAGGTTTGAGGTCGATGCTCATCCAGTTGTGTTGATTCGCTCCTTCGTTTTTCAAGACGAGGGGTGCGTTGCCGAGCTGCGTAACGACCAAATCAGGGCTGCCGTTGCCGCTTAGATCCGCGATGGCGATAGCGCGCGGCTGCGAAAGCTTGACGGTATCCAGATGGACTTCTTTCGTGACGTCGGCCCAGCCTTTTGCGCCGAGATTGCGCAACAGGCGGATCTCGCCGCCGCCGCTGGTTTCACCTACGGCGACGAGATCGAGCCAGCCGTCATTATCGTAATCGACGGCGGAAATTCCCCATCCGGCTTGCCATCCGAAATCCGGAAGGGGCACGCGCTCGAGATGTTTGCCGTCGACGTTGCGCCACAGGCTGATGCCGGGACCGCCTGCGTGGGTGAAGGCGAGATCCATCCATCCATCTTTGTTGAAGTCGAATGCGACGACACCGACAGCGGGCGGAAGATTTTCTTTTTTGAAATCGATTGCCGGCAGCGAAGTGAATTTTCCTTCGCGGGGGTTCAGATAAATGGATGCGCCGTCGTTGCCGCCTGCAAAAACAAAATCAATAGCGCGATCGTTGTTGAAATCTGTGGTCACCACGCCGCCGCCGGTGGCCGCAATGTCCAGCCCCGCTTCCGCGCTTACGTCGGTGAACGTGCTGTTACCGTTGTTTCGCCAAAGAACATTGTGAGGCGCGTTTCTGCCCGGTGGATTCGTCGCGAAGAAGCTAGCAGCGTAAGTGATGTACAAATCAAGGTCGCCGTCGTGATCGTAGTCGATCCACGTCAAGCCTAGGCAACCAGGCTCGCGGCGTAAGCCCACTTTTTCGGTCACGTCTTCGAATTTTCCTGCGCCGTTATTGTGAAACAGGCGAATGCCGTCGCTGAAGCAGACCGCGAGATCGGTGTGACCGTCGCTGTCGAAGTCGCCGGCAGCGCAACCAAAGCCAGGCGCAGCGCTCTCGAGGCCCGCTTGTTTCGTCACATCATCAAATTTGCCATTGCCGAGATTGTGGAGGAGATGGCTGCCGTATGTGGGATCACTGCCCACGAGAAAGAGATCCGGCTTGCCGTCGTTATCATAGTCGAAGAAACAAGCACCGTTGGACGGGCCAACCGGCGTTGGACCGGGAGAGGAAATGGCCGTCGAGATAAATTGCGGCGTGAAATGAACGGGAATAGCGGGTGGCGCGTTTTGTACGGAACTGCGTGGGAGTTCGGCGAGAGAGAAGCGGCCTTGATCGCCGTAGCCTGCGCCGAAGGGTGTGGCGACGTGGTCGGCGGTCATTTTTTGAAATTTGGCGAGATGCTCTTTGGCCGCTTCGGCATTCCCGCTGCGCTGGTAGGCGCGGGCGATGCCAAATTCGGCGGACGCATGAAATGGAAAAATGGCGAGAGCTTTTTGAAAAGCGGCGATAGCGAGATCGTAGTGCTGAAGCTGCGAGTTTAAATAACCGACGAAATACCAGGGGTCGGCTTCGTTGGCAATTTGCGTGACGTGCGTGAAAGCCTCGACACCTTTTTCCGCGTCACCGAGATCTTTGTAGACGAGGCCGAGGTTGTACCAGGCGTAGGGATCTTGCGGAAGTTTTTCAGCGGCTGCGGCGAGTGCGGTGCGAGCCGGCTCGAGTTTTTGCTGGGCCAGCAGCGAAATGCCGAGGTTGACGCGGGCCACTTCGAACTGTGGGTCGGCGGCGAGTGCCTGTTCGAAGTATTTTTGCGCGTCAGCGGGCCGCTGTTGATTCATCGTCGCGACGCCAAGCGTGTTGAGGCGATAAGCTTCGGCGGGATCGGTGTGGGGTACGGCTTTTTGTGCAGCCGCGGAAGTGGATTGAGCGGCACGCGAGTGCAGAAATGCGGCAGCGGCGAAGAGCGAAGAGAGACAAACTGCGAGCGCGACAGCCGAACGCCGAACGGGAGCTTGCATTAGAGTGTTTGTCCTGTCCGCGAAGCGCGACAAATGCTGGAAAGTTGCGGCGCGGAGCAGTAAAGATTCTGTGTGTAGCGGGGGATAGCGTCAACCGTTTTTGTGGAGCGCACCTGAGGGCGCGCCAGACGTTTGGAGTTTCGGAGGGGGTGGAGTCAAAAACCCGCACCCTGAAAATCGCAGGGATGCAGCAGCCGGCAGGGAGATAGAGTATGTAGCCCTGTTTTTTTCGTTTCCGAAAGAGAAAATCTAGAACCAAGACCCGCCCTCAAAATCCGCGGACGGGGACCCTCCGCATAACTGAGAGTCCGGGGCACCCGCCGACTTTTGTTCGCCGAATCAGCTTTGAAACAACGTTAATGATGGATGGGGACGGGCGAAGTCCAGTCGGATTGATAGAGTTCGTTTGGATTGATGATGGAATCGGATTGAATGACGTGCCCGGCCTGGTCTTGATATGTGTACCTGTGCTGGTTGCTCGCGGTAAAAGTTTGTCCAGTGTTTGGATTCTGATAGAGCTGCTGGTTCAGAATCCAGTCGGTGACGTCCTGGGTGTGACGGTCACGCCGGTCCAGGTCGGCCATAACTCGCTGGTGCCGTTCTTCGCCTTGCCTGTTCATGTTCTGAATGAAATTTTGCGCATTCTGGCTTCTGATGTCGGCTTGTTGCTGGCTGATCCGCATGGTCGTATTGAAAACGGCCCAAGAATTAGCGATCGCCATGTTGGTCTGGTTCTGAAAGTAAGCGTTGCTGGTTTCGATGTACTGCGGATTTGCCCGCAGGGATTGGATGATGGCGATCGTCGCCGCGGAGTGGGCCTCGAGCTGCCCTTGCGGCGCGTGCACAGCGGTGGTGCTGGCGATGGACGCATATTGCGGCATGGGGCGGTATTGCACCATGGCGGTTTGGCTGATGTTGGTAAGCACGTTTAGCTTTCGAAGAACCATTCTGGTCTGCAGGAGTTCCTCTTCAGGCTGGCCATCCATATCGAAATGCAGGTACACGCGCTTAATCTCCCCCGTGATTCCGATCTGGTTAAGCTGGACGAATTGGGTCTTTGAAATATTTGCCTGAAAGTCTGCTTCACCGGGTGCTGGAACGACGGAGTCTATGACCGCGTTTGGCCGCATGTGAATGGAAACGAACTGCGCATAGTCGGCGGCGGAAATGGGAGGCATATACTTGCATTTGCCAAACTTGGGAAGCGTGCGGGGATCGTCGGCCCAGAAAAATTCCGTGTCCGGGAGCAACTGGACGCCGTAACGCATATCCGGACTGTAAGCACGAAAAACGATTCCGCTAAAAGGACCTTTGCAGCCTGGCCCATGCAACATGACGCCCTCAAAGTTCCAATTGGCGGGAATTTCCATCGTGTAGGCAACCATTTGAAACATTGGATCGATAATTGGGACTGTTTTCGTGGGGCCGAAATCCGCCGGCGGCTCTCCAGAGGCGGGGCGTGGGGGGGCACCTTCGGCCTGGATGGCGCGAAGCTTGGCATCGTACTCGGCGCGCGTGAGCAATCCGTATTTGTAGGCCTCGTTCAGCGCGTCGATTTTTTCCTGTTTTGTCGCCGCCTGTGGCATCAGAATTTTCTTTGCGGTAAAGCCACTACTCGCCGCCAGGAGAATGGCAAGCGGCAGGATGGCAAAGCTATATTTCATGGTGGTTGGCGCTCCTCTCGAAAATTATTCGCCGGCGAATTGAAGCGACTGCAACATGGAAGACAACGCCGGGCCTGCGGTCGCTGCGTCGTTGAGGTCCACGGAAGAGCAAGCCACGTAGAAAGCGCGATTTGGCGCGGCGATCCCGATGACGACAAGCGAAACAGTGACGCCCCTTCCATCGACTGCGGTGAACTGGCCGAGAGCGATGTCCAAGTCGCCAAACTTCTGCGGCTCGTTCTGGATCATTTTCAGGTTTCTGTATTGCGATTGATATTGCCCGGCAACAATCTCAACCACGTCGGTTGGCCGCTTGGCGGGGGCAGATAAGCGGGCGACGAACGCCCAGCTGTTGCCCTGTACGATGTTCACCCCACCCGAATTTGGCGGGCAGTTTTCCTGTGGGCCATAGCAACCGATCTCTGGTTTTGCTTGCCATCCCTGTGGTATCACGAGCCGGAAGGCTCCATGCGGCTCGGAGTAGATTGTGCCGCCGTTGCTGTCCGCGGGAGAAACGGAAGAGCCCTGCGGAGGCGTCTCGCTTTTCAGCGCGATGCGTTTTGCGGCGCATTCTTCCGGCGTGAAGACTCCTACCTTGCAGGCCCTTTCCAAAGCTTGCGACTTGCGCTCGAGATAAGACGAGTCTGCTTGCATTGGCGGAGGATTCGGAGAGTTGCTGCGGATTTGTCCTTGTTGTGCAGGTGCCAGCGTGAAAGTCAGGCTGATGGCCGTGAGAAGAGGTCTGACGGAGAAACGGTCAGCGGGGGTGGCGTAGATTGACCACGCGGAAGCACTTACAGCGAACAAGAGAAATGCGATGAAGGTGCGACGGACGATTGAGGAAAATGGCATGCAAAGCTCCCGGCAACGAGACGGATACTATCTTTTGGAACTCCCAGGGCCGATTTCTGAAGAGATTGATTACGACGGGGGAGAAGGATCTGTCAAGTGATTCCGTCGGTGGCGCGGTTGCGGAACCGCAGGACACGCTGTTCCGTGAAAATGAGACGGTCTGACTGCCACGGATACCGAATAGGGCCTGGGCGGAACCTTTCGCGGTTGCAAGTCGTAACTCAGTGGGGAAGAGGGAGAGGTATGTCTCGACGACTGAGGATTGTTGCGCGGATTGGATTTTTGATGATGTTGCTCGCTTGGGCCGCGAGTACGCGTGGGACGTACTCGATTGTGGCTTGCGACGCGAAGACGCGGGAGTGTGGCGCGGCGGTGCAGACGAATAATTTGGCGGTGGGAGCTAGCGTGCCGTATGCACAGGCGGGAGTGGGGGCGGTCGCTTCGCAGTTCGAAACGAATCCGCATTATGGGCCGCGGGGATTGACGTTGCTGGCGCAGGGGATGAGCCCGGCAGAGGTGATGAAGAAACTTTTGGCGGAAGATGGAAATTTCGATGGCGAGGGAATAGAGGCGCGGCAAGTTGGGATAGTGAGCATCGATGGGCGTGCGACCAACTACACCGGAGAAGAAGCGGGGCGGGCGGATTGGGCTGGAGCGCGATCGGGATTCGGGTACAGCATTCAAGGGAATGGGTTGGTTGGAGTGAATGTGATTGAGGCAATGGAGCGGGCATTTTTGAAGACGGAGGGAAGTTTGGCGGAGAGGTTGATGGCGGCGTTGACGGCGGGGGATTTGGCGGGCGGACAGAGGACGGGACGGGAATCGGCGGCGTTGCTGGTGAAGACGATGGACGGCTTTCCGATGGATATTGATCTGCGCGTGGATGATTCGAACGATCCCGTCGGAGGATTGAGAAAATTGTTTGATATGCAGAGCGCGCGGCAGGAAGTGATTCAGGCGGGCTTCGCGGCGCGCGCGGGACGATTTGGACGAAGCCAAAGCGCTGCTCATCGCAGGCTGTTGCGCGGGGGCATGAGTGGACTCGAGTTTGGATTCGGGCGGCGCGGGTTGCGGAAAATATGGAAGAGCCGGCTTTGGCGTTGAAATACATCGATGCGGCGTTTACGCAAAATCCGGCGTGGGTACCAGCGGAAATTGGGGAAGGGAATTACGCGGAGCTTGGGGCGCGTGCTGAGTTTCACCGCTGGGTGACGAGCGAGAAAGAGAAGAAGGCGATTGAAGAGTACGAGCGACTGCGTGCGGCGAAGGAAGCGACGATGGAAGAGCGCATTGCAGTTGGGCGAATGTTGCTGGAGGTTGGGCATGCGAACGAGGCGATCTTGATTTTGAATGAAAGAACGCCGGGGGCTGAGGAGTCTATTGAGATGACGCTGCTGAAGGCGACGGCGTATGCGGCGGCGGGAGATTACGTGAACGCGATGGCGCAGTGCGACGCGGCGCTGAAACGCGAGCCGAAGAATTTACGCGTGCAGATCAGGATGGCGGAATTGCACCGGGAGGCGACACGATGACGGCATGGCTCGCTGAAATGAGGCAGACATTGCGGCGGCAATCGAAGGCGCCTGGGTTTGTTCTGGCTGTGATTGTGTCGATCGGATTGGGGATTGCGGCCAACGCGACGATTTTTTCTATGGTTGGCAAGTTTGTGTTGAGTCCGGCGCCCGTGGGCGATCCGAGCACGTTGGTGGCGCTGCACACTACTACGCGGGGGGAATGCTGCAATCATTTTGCGTGGCCACTATTTAGCGATTTGCGCGAGGAGGCCAAATCATTTTCTGGCGTCGCTGGTTATCACGACCTTTTGCCGGCGTCGATTGGGGGAAATGGCGATCCGGAACGGGTTTGGGGGCAGGCGACGACGGCGAATTACTTTGATGTGGCGCAACTGGGGATGACGCTGGGGCGCGGGTTCGCCAGCGATGAGGAAAAGCTTCCGGTGATTGTGCTGGGTCATCGCTTGTGGCAGAGGCGGTTTGATGCGGACCCGGCGATTGCGGGTAAGACGATCTTGCTGTCGGGCCATTCGTTCACTGTGGTTGGAGTTGCGCCGCCATCGTTTCGCGGGGTCGATTTGCCGCTTGATCCTGAATTTTGGGTGCCGCTTGGGAATCTTGATGAGCTGCTGCCGAAAACGAGCAATTACGAATCGTACGATTATCACTGGCTGGCGGTGATGGGAAGGTTGAAGCCCGGCGTGACGCGCGCGCAAGCTGCGGCAGAACTGAATGTGCTTGCGCGGCGATTTGCCCTTGCTCACGCGGAAACGGAGAAGGATGGCGGCTTTCGTTTTGAAACAGCGGGAACGCTTTCGCCGCGTGACAAATCGGCGGTGATGATATTCCTCGGCGCGCTCACGGTGGTGGTGCTGCTGGTTTTGTGCATCGCGTGCGCGAATGTGGCGAATCTTCTTTTGGCGCAAGCTTCCGGGCGGCAGCGCGAGATGGCGGTGCGGCTTGCGGTGGGAGCGACGCGCGGGCAGTTGATGAGGCAGATGCTGACGGAGAGCGTGGTGCTGGCGATGGGGGGCGGGTTGCTTGGCGTGATGCTTTCGCTGTGGGCGACGCGGGCGCTTTCTACATTTCGTCCGCCGGCGCCTGTGCCGCTGGATCTCAGCGTGATTGTTGATTGGAGAGTCTTGTTGTACACGTTTGCGGTCAGCGTCGGAAGCGGTTTGCTGTTCGGATTGGCACCGGCTTGGGCAGCGTCGCGAACGATTCTCTCGAGCGCGCTAAAAGGCGAGGACATTCTGGCGCGGCCGGGGCGGCGCTGGACGCTGCGCAATGTGCTGGTTGTGGCGCAGATTGCGATGTCGCTGGTTTTGCTTTGCGCTACGGGGCTTTTTTTGCGCAGCATGCAGAGTGCGGCTGGGATTGATATTGGTTTTCGTTCGCGCGGGATTTTGATGATGTCGATCGATCCGCGGGATCATGGGTATTCCGCCGAGCGCACGGTGCAACTGCTTGAGCAGTTGCGCGAGCGAGTTGCGGCGCTGCCAGGAGTTAGTTCGGCGGCGGGGACGGATGTTGCGCCGCTTTCGATGGGCAATCGGAGCGACGGGTTTAGCGTTGAGGGGCGGCCAGAGACGCTGGATTTGAATTCGAGCGTGGACCTTTATATGGCGACGGCGGGGTATTTTGACACGATGGGGATCCCGCTAATTGCGGGGCGGGATTTCGCGAACGAGGGCGTTGCAGAGCCAAGAGTGGCGGTGGTGAACGAAGCGTTTGTCGCGCAGTTGTTCAAGAAGGAAAATCCTGTGGGGCAACGCGTTAACGGCGCCGGAGTGGCGTATCAGATTATCGGAGTCGTGAAGAATACAAAGTCGCGGACGCTCGGCGAGGAAACCCGGCCGGTGCTTTATCGTTCGCTGGCGCAGAGTGTAGGAAGCGATCCGTCTTTTTTGGGATACACGGTGGTGGCGCGGACGGCTGGCGACACGGCGGGATTGGCGAGCGCGGTGCGGGGCGAGATTCGCGCGCTTGATCCGACGCTGGCTATCTTCAATGTTGCAACGATGGAAGAACATTTGCGCGGGGCGCTATTTTTGCCGCGGCTGGCTGGGACGCTGTTCGGCGTTTTCGGGATTGTGGGCTTGCTGCTGGCGGCGGTGGGATTGTATGGCGTGATGAGTTATTCGGTGAGCCGGCGCACGCGCGAGATTGGGATTCGAATGGCGTTGGGCGCGCAGACCGGCGGCGTGCAGGGGCAGATTGTGTGGCAAGGCATGGTGCTTACTTTGATCGCGCTAGTGATTGGTTTGGGTGTGGCTTTTGCGGTGACGAAAGCGTTTAAGAGCATTCTTTATGGAGTTCGTCCGCACGATTTGTTGACGTTCACCGTGGTGCCGTTGTTTCTTGCTGGCGTTGCGCTGCTGGCATGTTGGATTCCTTCGCGGCGTGCGGCTCGTGTGGATCCCTTGACAGCACTGCGATACGAGTAGTTCTCCGACAATCGCCCTATAGTTCTTGCGTTCAGCATTCTTTGGGTTCGGAAGGCGCTTGACCCGAAGTGTGCGCGCACATACTCTCGAACATTCATGGACAAAATAATTTTTGGGACGATTTCGGAAATGGTTGCGGAGATTCGCGGGAAGAAAGTTTCGCCCGTGGAGGTCGTGAAGGCGCACCTTGAACGCGTGGCGGAGGTGCAGCCGAAATTGAATGCGTTTGTGCACCTGGATGCTGAGGGCGCGTTAAAGCAAGCGCGGGCTGCGGAAGGTGCGGTATCGCGCGGCGAGAGGTTGGGGCCACTGCACGGCGTTCCTGTGACGATCAAGAGTTGCATGGATGTGGCGGGATGGCCTGCGGCGGCGGGGTCTTTGCTGCGGAAGGATTATGTGGCGCAGGCGGATGCGCCGCTGGTGGCGCGGTTGCGCGCGGCGGGCGCGATTCTTTTGGGGAATACGAATACGCCGGAATATTTGATGGCGTATGAGACGGACAATTCTTTGAGTGGCAAGACTAGCAATCCGTGGAATTTGGAGCGTTCATCGGGGGGATCGAGCGGTGGTGAGGCGGCGGCGATTGCTGCAGGCTGTTCGGCGGGCGGAGTGGGGAGCGATGGAGGCGGATCGATACGCGTGCCGGCACATTTTTGCGGGATTTGCGGATTGAAGCCGACGCCGGGAAGGATTCCTGTTACTGGACATTATCCTGAGGGAGGAGGAGCGTTCGGTTGGATCGGAGTGGTTGGACCGATGGCGCGGACTGTGGCGGACGTAAGGGCTTTGTTTGAAGTGATGGCGGGGCCGGACGCGGGGGATGCGCTCTCGGCGCCGGTGCCGGTGCGCGCAGTGAACGGAGAAAGATGTTCGCGGATTGCGCGTGGGGATTTTGGAGAGCGATGCGCTTGGTGCAAGGCCACACCGGAAACGTCAGCGGCGGTGGAGCGGGCTGCGAAGATTCTGAGTGAGCAGGGATTTGTTGTTGAGAAGAAGAGTTTGAGTGGACTTGAGCGGGCGATTGAAGTGTGGTGGTATTTTTTTGGGCCGGTGATTGCGGATTTGATTCGAAAGGGCGCGGTGGGGCAGGAAGCGGAGTTGAGTCCGATGCTGCGGGAGTATGTGGAGCTGGCTACGGCGGATACGACCTTAACTTACGACGGATTTTTGAGCGCTTGCGCGGAGCGCGACAAGTTGCGCTGGGACATTGTTCGGCAGATGGAAGATATCAGAATACTTTTGTCGCCGGTTTCGGCGGGGCCGGCGTTTCGGCACGGAGAAGGGAATTGGCGTAACGGCGAGAAGGAAAATTATCGGGAGACGATGCGCTATTCGCAGTGGCTGAATTTGGCGGGGTTACCGGGAGTGGCGGTGCCACTCGGCGTGTCGCCGGAGGGATTGCCGATTGGGGTGCAGGTGATTGGGCGGCCATACGAGGAGGAGTTGATTTTGGCGGTGGCGGAAGCGATTGAGCGGGGAAGAGGTCCGTGGCGGGGGCCAAATATTTAGGATTGCTGGGCGCAGACAGCGAGCGGCGAACCGGGGGAAGAATAACTGCGAAGGAGAACTGCGCAGCAGAATGGCACCGCAAGACGGGAGGGGCAAGCCCCTCCCCTACAAGTTCGGGCTGTTGGGTGGGGGTTGTCTTAGTTCGGGATTGGGGATGGGGGCGTCGCCGTATTTTTCACGTTGTTTTGTGAGGCTGCTGTCGACCAGTTTTTTTGAGGTGGCGAGTTCGGCTTGGGCTTCCTCGCGGCGGCCGAGGCGTAGAAGGACTTGGCCGCGCATGAAATGGACATTTTGGTTGTCGGGTACTAACTTTTCGGCGGCATCGAGGGCGATGAGGGCTTCGCGATTTTTTCCTTGGCGTTGATAGAGACGGGCCAGGCCAAGCAGCGAAGCGGGTTGGCGGGGATTGTAGTGCAGTGCTTCGCGGAAAAGGTGCTCGGCTTCGGCATCCTTTTGCAATTGTGAGTAGAGCAGGCCGAGTTGTTCGTAGTTGTCAGGAAGATCGGGCTCGATGGCGATGTCTTTTCGAAATTCCGCTTCGGCGCGTTCGTGGTCTTCTTTTTTCTCGTAGGCGAGTCCAAGACTAAAGTGCACGTAGGGTAAGTTGGAATTTGCGGAGGCTGCGATTTCCAGTTCGGAGATAGCTTTGTCCAGTTCATCGCGGTTGAGGTAGGCCTTGCCGAGGATGAGATGGAACTCGGGAGTTTGGCCGCCGACTTCGACTAAACGAGTGAGAGCTTTTTCGTCGAGATCGTTTTTGTTGGCGTTGTGAGCGGCGATGTCGAGAACGTAGAGATACGTGAAGTCGTTGGACATTTGCGGCCAAAGAGGTTCGAGGACGGCGACGGCTTCGGCATACCGCTCAGTAAAGATCTGGCAAAGGCCGAGAAGGTAGCGGGCTTGTTGCGAGTCGGGCTGATCGCGCACGACCGAGGCGAGCGGCGCGATCGCGCCGGCATAATCGCCTCGGCGATATTTTACGAGGCCGATGTTGAGGCGAATGCCGGACATTTTGGGTTCGAGCTTTTCGGCTTTTTGGAGGAGCGCGAGGGCGTGGTCCCACTCTTTGCGTCGCATGGCGATGACGCCGAGGTTGGCGTAGGCGGCGCCGGATTGGGGATCGACGGAAAGGACGCGGCGGAAGGCGGTTTCGGCGGTACCCAAGTCGCCGGAGTTTAGGGCCGCTTGGCCTTGCGCGAAGGAAGCCTTGGGATCAACGCTGGAAACTCGGCTCGTGTCACCCGGGGAAGGCTGTTGAAGAAGTGAAAGCGCTGAGCCTTTTGAAGAGGGCGGCGCGATCCAGACGCAGAAAACAAGGAGTAGAACGAAGATACGACGGCCGGTAGTAGAGCGGCGGGATCGAGAAGACATCGTTCGGTAGTGTCCAGCAGGGCAGAGAGGAATTCAAGAGGTCAACGCCCAACGTGAACGTAAACGGGGAAAGATGGGCGGCTGCGTCTACGGATTTTGGAAAAATTGGGCTGATTTTCAGCTTGACACGGGCCAGGGTATGCTTTATTAATCCGATTTAATAGGTGAGATTGGTTGTATTTCTGAAAGGCGAGTGGTGGGGCTTTCTCGGATAAGTGGCCTCCTGCGAGTGGCAGGTACCAGGAGTGTCCGCAGTAGCAGATGTACGTGTGCCCACACCAGACCGGTAATCCATTTCAAAAACTTGGGAGGTGGCAAAGTGAAGGGACACGGTCATAGTTTTCATCCAGCTTGCATTCTAAATAATCTGCGGAGAGCGGCGCGGTTGGTGGTTTGCGCAATAGTGGCGATATTGTGCACTGCGTTTGTCGCGAAGGCACAAGACACTGGCTACATCAGCGGCACGGTAACGGACAAGTCGGGTGCGGCGGTTGCTGGTGCGGACGTGGTGATTTCGAGCACCAACGGCAGCGTCACACACCCGACAACTACCAACGCAGACGGCGCGTACGTTATCGCCGGCCTGCCGGGCGGGTCGTACAACGTGGTGGTGACGGCAAAAGGATTCCAGAAATATACGGCGAAGGATGTCGTGCTGGACGTCGCGCAGAAAATCCGCGTGGACATCGTGCTGAGCGTTGGCCAGATCAGCGAAGAGGTGGTGGTGACGGGCGAGAGCGTGGCGCAAGTGGAGACCACTTCGTCGGAACTCGGTACGACCATCACCGGCAAACAAGTTAACGAGCTTGTGTTGAACGGACGCAATTTCACGCAACTGGTCACTCTGTCGCCGGGAGTCGTGAATCAAACTGGCCAGGATGAAGGCGCGGTGGGAGTGAACGGAAGCGTTGCCTACAGCATGAACGGCGGCCGGACCGAGTACAACAATTGGGAGCTCGATGGCGGCGACAACATGGATAACGGCAGCAATACCACGCTGAACGTCTATCCGAACCCCGAGGCCATCGCCGAATTTAAAGTGCTGACCTCAAATTACGGAGCGCAGTACGGACGCAACGGCTCGGGCACGGTAGAGGTGGAGACCAAGTCCGGCGGCAGCTCGTTCCATGGCAGCGCATTCGAATACCTGCGCAACGACATGTTCAACGCCAGGCCATGGGAGTCCGGTAATGATCCGTCACATCCCAACCCGGCCTACAAGAAGAATGATTTCGGGTACACGATCGGCGGCCCGCTGTATATTCCGAAGCATTACAACACTGACAAGACGAAGACGTTCTTTTTCTGGTCACAGGAATGGCGTCGGGAGAGCGATCCTACTTCCATTTTGCAAAACGTTCCTTCTGCCGCAGAGGTGGGGGGGAACTTCTCTGATTTGTGTCCGGCAGGTGGGGCCTTCTATCGTTCCAATCCGACTGACCAGATGGGGAATCCCATCTTGCCTGCAAATTCTCCCATTTTTGCCGATTGCCCGGCCACCGCGCAGGGGCCGGTCTTTACCGCTCCTGACGGGACTACCGCACAGAGCTATGTTCCGTTTGCAGGCAATCAGGTGCCGATTAGCGCGACGGGGCAGGTGATCGCGGGACTCATCCCGGCTGCGAACACGACGAACAACGGATTCCCTGCGGTATCGCAGTTTGTCTCGCTACCGACAACGTGGCGCGAAGAGTTGATCCGCGTCGATCACAACTTCACCAGTAGCGAGCGTCTGACCATCCGCTACATTCACGACTCCTGGCAGACCACGACCGCGAATCCCCTCTGGGGCAATGGCTCGAGCTTCACGGACATCAACACGGAATTCGTCGGACCGGGGACGAGCTTTGTGGCGCGTTTGAACTCATCCATTAGCCCGACGCTGCTGAACGAATTTGTGGCTAGTTACACCGCCGACCACATCTTTCTGACCGCTATCGGCCCTGCAAACCAAACCACTTTGCCTGCGGGCTTCGATATGGGGTCAATTTTCAACAACGGCTTTGGAGGAAAGATCCCAAGCTTCTCTCTAGCCAATAACGTGGCGTATGGCGGCGGATTCTCGGCGGACACCGGTTATTTCCCGTGGAACAATGCCAACCCCACGTATACGTACCGCGACAACATGACCAAGATTCTCGGCAAGCACGCCATGACCTTCGGTGCCTACGTTGTGTTCGCCCAGAAGAACGAGGATAACTCGCCCTACACTCAGGGGATCCTTACGTTCGATTCGAGCAACACGAATGTCAGCACCGGAAACGCCTACGCCGACCTGCTGATGGGGAACATCGCCCAATACCAGCAGACAAACCAAGAAGCCAAGTATTACAACCGCTACAAGATCGTGGAACCTTATTTCCAGGATGATTGGCGCATTACGAAGAAGCTCACGTTGAATCTTGGTTTGCGCGTCAGCCTCTTTGGAACTTACCGCGAAAAGTATCTGCATGCTTTCAATTTCTATCAAAACGACTTCCAATCTGGAAACGCGCCAGGCGTTGACGATGGGAACGGCACCGCAACCGGATTCGCGGGCGCACTCATACCGGGCACGGGAAACCCGTTTAATGGCATCGTGCAGTGCGGCGGACCAGGCGGGACTTATCCCGTATCCGGATTCCCGAACGCTAGCGTCGGCCCCAATTCCAACGCGGGCTGCCTCCAGGGCCATCTCTTCAACCCCGCGCCACGCATCGGGTTTGCTTTTGATCCCAAGGGCGATGGCAAGATGGCGATTCGCGGTGGTTACGGCATTTTCTATGAGCACACCAACGGCAACGAGGGCAACACTGAGTCCTTGGAAGGCTCAGCCCCGTTTGTGCAGACTGCCTCACAATTTAACGTTGCAGGAGGAGTTGGCAATTGTGGCGCTGGCCAATCCGGTTACACGTGCATCGGTGGCAGCGGCGTGACCACCCCATTCTTCCCGCTGTCGGTAGTATCCATTCCCACCAAGGTGCAATGGCCTTATGTCCAGCAGTGGAACCTTAACGTACAGCGTGAATTGCCTGAACACATCATCCTTTCCGTCGCGTACGTAGGGAGCAAGGGAACGCACCTCACACTGCAGAACGATTTAAACCAGCTTCAGCCGGTTCCCGCTGCTGACAATCCGTACACGCCTGGGCAACCGATTACCTCAAACGATTGCAACACAGGTACAACCTCTTCGGGCGTGCCGGTCACCGGACAAGCACTCATAAATCTCGGCGTTGCTTGCGGAAACGATGCGAATCCAAATCGCCCGATTCTGGGTTACGGAAGCATCACTTCGCTGCAAGACGCGGCGAATTCCATCTACAACGCCTTGCAGGCCACGGCGCAGCGTACCGTCGGCGACCTCCAGGTCAGCGTTGCCTATACCTACAGCCACTCCATCGACGATTCCTCGGACCGCTTTGACGGGGCTTTCGTGAACGCGTACGACGTCGCCGCCAACAGGGCATCTTCCAGCTTCGACCAACGCCAGGCTCTGGCAGTCAGCTACGTTTATGTTCTGCCTTTCTTCAAGGGCATGTCCGGATGGAAGCACACGGTCCTCGGCGGCTGGCAAGCCTCTGGCATCACCATCGCGCAGACCGGAACGCCGGTCAGCGTAACCAACGGAACCGATTTTGGAGACAATGCCGGGGTCGGGAATGGAGTGGGCACCGGATCGCGTCCCGATCAGGTGGGCAATCCGAACGCATTCTCAAAGGTAAATGTCACCGGCGTGTTTGGGCCTCTGTACTACAATCCGGCGGCTTACGCGCTTCCGACGGGCCTCACGTTCGGTAACGTCGGCCGTGACACTTTGTACATGCCGGGACGCCTGAACTTCGACTTCGGATTATTCAAGAAGTTCGTGTTCGGGGAGCACAAAGAGATCGACTTCCGCTGGGAGAACTTCAATCTGTTCAACCACACGCAGTTCAACGCCGTGGACAGCTCGATGGACTGCGCCGGCGCTGGCCCCAATTTCTCGGCGAACGATAGTGGCTGCCTCACGACTTCGTCTTTCCTCCACCTTACGGGTGCACATGCACCGCGACGCATGCAGTTCGGGTTGCGTCTCCAGTTCTAAGCATTCCGCGTTTGGAAAAGGCGGCACTCTCCGGGGCGCCGTTTTTTTCTGAATGCCGTCCTTTTTTCTGATAATAGCCATCGCTTTTTTGTATACTCCCACCGCCTGTCCAGGAGGAGTGAAAACGCCATGAAACGCAGAACTTTTATAGAAACGTCGGTTGCAGCGGCAGCAGTGTTTGCGGCGCGGCCGTCGTGGGCCGTTGCCAGCGAACACGAGATTAAGAAGCTTGGGTTGCAGCTTTACACCGTTCGCACGGAAATGCCGAAGGATTTTGATGGGACGATCGCCAAGGTGGCGGCGACGGGCTACAAGGAAGTGGAGTTCGCGGGCTACTTCGATCATTCGCCGAAAGATGTGCGTGCGGTGATCGACAAGAACGGCCTCACGGCGCCTTCCGCGCATATCGCTTACGACGTGGTGGAAAAGAAATGGCCTGAGACGCTTGATGCTGCGCACGTCGTAGGGCACAAATTTATTGTTTGCCCGTGGCTCGACGAGAAGCAGCGAAACGCGGATGGCTGGAAGCAGGCGGCCGACCTTTTCAACAAAGCGGGGGAGGCCAGCGCGAAGGCGGGGATCCAGTTCTGCTATCACAATCACTCGTTCGAATTCGAGCCGGTTGCTGGCTTGGACAACCAGATGGCCTACGACTTTCTGCTGACGAAAACAGATCCCAAGTTCGTGAAAATGGAAATGGATTTGTGCTGGATCAGCGTCGCCGGCAAAGATCCACTCAGCTACTTCAACAAATATCCTGGCCGCTTCCCGCTGGTCCACGTGAAGGATTATGTGAACGACCCCAACGCGAAAAGCAGCTACGCCGGAGCGACTGGCTCTGTGGAATTTAAGGGACGCTTAGCCGATGTTGGCAAAGGGACGATCGACTTCAAGCGTATCTTCGCGGAGTCGGACAAAGGCGGCATCAAGCACTATTTTGTCGAGAATGATGATGCGAAAAATCCGTTCGAGGACATCAAGATCAGCTACGACTATCTGAGCGCCCTGCGCTTCTAGTTGCGGGCGGTTCAGCATCGGGGAGGGAGCATCGTGCGCAAACTGGGAATCGGCCTGGCCTGCGTTCTGAGCACAGCTTTGCTTTTGGTTGCCGCGCGAGCGCAAACCCCTGCGTGGAAGCCGCTTTTCAATGGCAAAGACTTAGCGGGCTGGAAGCACGTGGGGCCGGGCGGAATGACCGTCGAGGACGGACTCATTCGAACGCACGGCGGGATGGGTCTCCTTTATTGGACCGGGGGCAAGTTCGGGAATTGCCGCATTCATGTGGTCTACAAGATGCGGGACTTCAACGACAATTCGGGCGTGTTTATTCGCATTCCGATCGAGCCGCGGGAACCGTGGATGCCCGTGAACTATGGCTACGAAGTGCAGATCGACAATCACCCGGAGACATCGAACGAGGACGAGTATCACATCACGGCGGCGCTTTATTCTTTGACGAAGCCTCTGGCGAAACCAGGCAAGCCAGGACCCGAGTGGAACACCATGGACATCACACTCGATGGGCCGCGCACCATTGTGGTTTTGAACGATATTAAGGTTACCGATTACACCGAGGGGCAGCCCGTTCCGGAGCGCAAGTTTGATTTCGAGCCGCAGCGAGGCACGCGTCCCAATGAAGGCTACATCGGTCTACAAAACCATAGCGACAACGACATCGTGTTTTTCAAAGAAGTCAGCGTGCAGTCGTTGAAGTAACGGCTTCAGAACGCAGAATGAAAGATTCAAATCGGTCGGGAGGATGGCATGAGCAAGAACCAATTTTCGCGTCGTAGGTTTCTGCAGAGCACGGCCGGGGCTACGGGCGCGTTGGCGGCGGCTCCGAGCATCTTCCTGAAGCCGGAGTACATTCCCTCGGTGCTTGAACGGGTGGCTCCGAGCGACACGTTGCGCTTCGGAATTATCGGAATTGGGATGCAGGGCTCGGGCTTGCTGACGGCTGCCGTCCAGTTGCCGGGTGTGGAGTGCGTGGCGGCGTGCGATCTATACGACGGGCGTCACCTTTTGGCGCAAGAAATTGTCGGAAAGAAAATTCCGACGACGCGGCGCTATCAGGATTTGCTGGATAACAAGAACATCGATTGCCTCATCGCGGCGGTGCCGGATCACTGGCATAAACAGGTGGTGGTGGACGCCGTGAACGCGGGCAAGGATATTTATTGCGAAAAGCCGATGTCGCATTCCGCGGCGGATGGTCTGGCGATGGTGGCCGCGGCGCAGAAAACGGGGCGCATCGTGCAGATTGGTTCGCAGCGTGTGAGCTCCGTGATTTGCGCGAAGGCCAAGGAGATGATCGCGCAGGGCATCCTTGGGACGCTGACGATGGTGGAAGGCTCGCTGGGACGCAATGATCCTACGGGCGCGTGGGAGTATCCGCCTCCGCCGGATCTTTCTCTGGCGAATCTGGATTGGGACACATGGCAAGGTACGGTGCCGAAGGTGCCGTTCAATCCGAATATTTTTGCGCGCTGGCGCTGCTGGAAGGAGTACGGGACGGGGCTTGCGGGCGATTTGCTGGTGCATCTCGTCAGCGGCATGAACTTCATGCTGGGTTGGAATGCGCCGCCGAAAAAGGCGATGTCGCTGGGCGCGATTCTGCGCTTCCCCGATGGACGCAACATGCCCGACGTGCACGCGACACTGTTCGATTACGGAAGCGCGCCAGTCTATCTGCGGCTGAACCTCGGATGCGAGACTCCGGAGATTTACCGCTTCCAGGGCTCGAAAGGCATTCTGGAAGTCACCGAATTTGCGATCACCTATTATCCGCAGACGGGCGAGGACACCGGGCCGAGCTACTACACTTCCGGTTATCCGCAGAAAATGCGCGATGCGTATGTCGCGCAATGGCACGCGGAGCATGATCCGGTTCCCGGCAAGGAGCCGGTGCTGGAAGGTTTCACGTATCGCGGCGATTCCTGGGATGACGAAAAGCCGCACCTCTGGAGATACTTCCAGGGTGTAAAGACCCGTCAGCCCGTGACGGAAGACGCCGTGTTTGGAAATAACGCGGCGCTGGCTTGCCACATGTCCAACGAATCGTACTTTCGAAAGAGCGCCGTGGTGTGGGACGCGGCTTCTGGAACGATTAAGTCTGTCTCCTAGCGACGACGATAAACGGGCCGCCCATTAGGCCAGTTTACGATTGGACTACAACACAACTAACCCTCGAACACCGGGTTTTATACTAAAGGTGTTTCATCGAGGAGCGTCGCAAATGCGCAAAAGCTACATTTTAGGATTGGTTTTGCTCGGATTGGCAATGGTGTGTATGCCAACGCGGTCGTCGGCCCAAATTAGCGTCGGCGTTGCTGTGCATATCGGTCCTCCAGCGCTGCCTGTGTACACGCAGCCGATTTGTCCGGGTGCAGGATACCTTTGGACGCCGGGATATTGGGCGTATGGGCCGGATGGATATTATTGGGTGCCGGGAACGTGGGTTATGGCGCCTAGCGTTGGCGTGCTCTGGACACCTGGTTATTGGGGCTGGGGCGGCGGCGGGTACCTCTGGCATGCTGGCTATTGGGGACCGCACGTCGGTTTCTACGGCGGAATTAATTATGGGTTTGGATATGGTGGAGTTGGATTCGTTGGCGGACGCTGGAACGGCGGAGTTTTTGCGTACAACACCGCCGTGATGCACGTCAACACGACCGTGATTCACACCACGTATGTGGATAGGACGGTCGTGCATACCGAGACCGTGAATCGCGTGAGCTTCAACGGCGGGACCGGCGGAGTCACGGCGCGGGCGTCCGCTTCGGAAATGGCGGCGGCGCACGAGCATCACATTGCTCCAACGGCCATGCAGACGCAGCATGAGCACACCGCGAGTACGAACCGCGCGCTGCTGGCTTCCGAGAACCACGGCAGGCCGGCTATTGCCGCAACCACGAAGCCGGGGGAGTTTAACCACGGTGTCGTGGCAGCGCATGAATCTTCACATAACGGTTCGCCAAACGGTGGCGCGCATCCCAACAACGCGGCTGATGCGCATAAGATGGACCGTCCGGCATCGAGCAGTGGCGGGGCCGGATCCAACGGTTCGCACGCGAATACTACAAACGCTTCGCACGTGAACAACGGCGCGAACAATCCATCGAAGAACCAGTCGCATCCTCAGAATAAGCCTCCGGCGCAAAACAAACCGCCTAAAGAAGAAGGCAAACCGCACAAGTAGTACCGTCAAAGTTGAAGACAGAATTGCTCCAGGCGCGATTCGGTGCCTGGAGCAATTTTTATTTACGCTTCCGGCAGCGGAGGGCAGCCGGGGAATTCGCGGAGAGCAGTGTTGCCGATGTACTGCAAATCTTCGATGCCAATTTTGCTGGTGTAGAAGCCGTCGCAGGTGCGCCTGCGCAAAAGTGCGAAGAAGGCCACGCCCTGGCTTAGAGATGAGTCTTGCTTTGCGTTCTTGCGGAAAGCGATCAAGTCCAGCACCTCTTTGCGCTGCTCTGGAGTGCAATCCAGAAATACATTGGAATAGCGGTCGGAGCAGAAATTGTCCAGCCACTGGAGTCCGCCGCCGAAGGCGAGCTGCCACTCTTCGTTTTCGCTCGTGAGCAGGTCGATGAATTCGGGAGCGCCGGCTTCCACGGCACCTCCGGATTTGTCGTCTTTCGGAATAATCGTGTCGCAGAGCACGAGAAGCATCTCGTATTGGTGCGCGGAAAAATATTTCGGAGCATATTTCCCCGCAGGCGACGCGGCTTTTTCGTTATGAACCAGTTCATGTGCGTACTCTGCTGCTTTTGCGGGGATCACCTGCAGCACGGAACCGCCTGCGGCGCCAACAGCCAGCGTTCTCAGGATGTCGCGCCGCGTTACGGAGTTTTCGGCCATCGTTTGTCTCCCCGAAGCTCTTTCGTTGGTGCTGGCACGCCTACAGATTACCTTTCTTCGCTTCGTCGAGCAGGTATTCGGACGCCCGCCACGCCAGCGCCATGATCGTAAGCGTTGGATTTTTGTCTGGGTTAGTGACGAGCGGCGCGCCATCCATGACGAAAACATTTTTCACATCATGCGTCTGGCAGAATCCATTCAGGACGGAACTCTTCGGGTCCGCGCCCATGCGCGCGGTGCCAACCTCGTGGATGATTTTTCCGCCCGCGGCAATGCCGAAGGGGCTCTCACCGCTGATGGGCGTCCTGGTTTTGTACACGCCGCCAGCGGCTTCGATGATGGCGCGAAAAGTTTCCTGCATGTCCTTGGCCTGACGAATTTCGTACTCGCTCCACTTGAAATGGAAGCGCAGGACGGGGATGCCCCACTTATCGACAACGCTCGGGTCGATCTCGCAGTAGGTGTCCGGATTGGGAATCATTTCTCCGCGTCCGGCCATGCCAATGCCGGTGCCGTAGGTCTGGCGCGCGCGCTTCTTCAATGTGGGGCCGTAGCCTTCTTCTTCATGCAAAAGATCATTGAACTCGCCGACGCCCGGCATATCGCGGCCGCCGCCGAATTCGATGTGATAGCCACGGGGAAAATCGTTCTTGCGGTCGAATTTCCACCACGGGATGTACATGTGCATGCCGCCGACACCATCGTGATTGTGCGGGGGCATTTTTTCGAGCTGCGGAATGATGCCCCAGCCGTCGCTGCCGACGGAATCGGTGAGGTACTTGCCGACGGCGCCGGACGAGTTGGCGAGACCGTTGGAGAATTGCGGGGATTTCGAATTCAGAAGCAGGCGCGCTGACTCGCAAGCGCTTGCTGCGAGAACTACCGCGCGAGCATTTACACGCCTTTCCGTGCGCGTGGCTTTGTCAATGTACGAAACGCCTTCGGCTTTGCCATCTTTTCCGAGAATCACCTCGCGCGCCATCGCGCCGGTGATCATCGTGAGTTTGCCGGTCTTCATCGCGGGCGGAATCATCACCTGGCTGGAGCTGAAGTTTGAGGCCGTGACGCAGCCGCGGCTGCACTGGCCGCAGTAATGACAGGGAAGCCGGCCATTTACGGATTTAGTGAGAATGGCCAGCCGCGACGGTATGCAAATAACGCCGATCTTGTCGCAAGCTTTCTTGACGATGAGATCCGTGCAGCGGGGTTTCGGCGGCGGCAGGAACATACCGTCGGGTGCGCTAGAAACGTTCTCGTGCGTGCCGAAGACGCCGATGTAGGATTCCACTTTGTCGTAGTAGGGCGAGAGATCGTCGTAAGTGATCGGCCAATCGTCGCCGAGCCCATCGCGCGTGGCGGATTTGAAATCAATCGGCGCGAACCGCAGTGCAATGCGGCCCCAGTGATTCGTGCGGCCACCTACAATCCGCGAACGGAACCATTGAAAATTTGAGCCGGGTGCGGAAGTATACGGCTCGCCTTCGATGTCCCACGCACCATTTGGAGCGAGGAATTCGCCAAAGTTTTCCGCGGCACGGCCGCCCACGCCGATGCCGCGATGCGGCAATTCGTAGGGCCACATCAACATCTTGAAATCTTTTTCGGGAAAAACGGGCGGCCCGGCTTCGATCAGCGCCACGCTCAGGCCGCCTTCGGTCAGGATCTTCGCTGCAGTACCGCCTCCTGCGCCGGAGCCGATGATGCACACGTCATACATCTTCGGCGAGCGAATCACTTGAGACATTTCGTGGACCTCGAGTTACAGCTCGTTTTGCTTCATTTGGGTAACGGCGTAATCACAAGCGCGCGCGGTCAAAGCCATATAGGTCAACGAAGGATTCACGCAAGCGCTCGAAACCATGGAAGCGCCGTCCGGAAGGAAAAGATTTTTCACGTCGTGCGCCTGGTTGTGCGCGTTCAGCACGGAGGTCTTGGGGTCGCGGCCCATGCGGGCTGTGCCCATTTCGTGAATGCCGAGCCCCGGCGGCGAAGGTTTCTGAAACACGGAAATTTCCGTGGCCCCCGAAGCGGCGAGAATCTCCGCGGCCTGGATGGCAATGTCCTTGGACATGGTCAATTCGTTTTCGCCCCAAGCGCAGTTGATTCTCAGAGTAGGGATGCCCCAGGCGTCCACTTTACCCTTTTCAATTTCGACGTAGTTGCCGTGATTCGGCAGGCATTCGCCGAAACCGCCGAGACTCATGCGCCACGGACCTGGCATCTTCAATGCGTTTTTGAATTCCGGACCGAGACCGACCATGGACGCGCCGCGCGACCAGCCATCGCGGCTTCCGCCGCCCTGGTAGCCGTAGCCACGCAGGAAATCTGGCTGTTTGGTCTTCACGTTTCTGAAGCGCGGAACGTAGATGCCGTTGGGGCGGTTGCCAAACGGCATTTTGTCTTCGTGGCCGGGCATTCTTCCGCTTGCTCCGGCGCCCATGTGGTGGTCCATGAGGTTGTGGCCGAGCTCGCCGCTGCTGTTAGCGAGGCCATTGGGAAATTCAGGAGTCGCCGAATTCAGAAGGATGCGCGTGGACTCGAGAGTGGAGGCGCAAACGAAAAAGACGCGCGCCTTGAACTCGAGCGCGTTTTTGGTTTGTGCATCGATCACGCGAACGCCGGTGACGCGGCGCGTCGCCGAATCAAAAATCAAGCTGTGAACGACACTGTAAGGCCGGATCGTAAATTTGCCGGTTTTTATCGCCGCAGGCAGAGTCGAACTCAAACTGCTGAAATAGGACCCGGTAATGCAGCCACGGTGGCAAACGCCGCAGTAGTGGCAGGCAGCGCGCCCTTTGTGCACGCGCGTGAGCACGGCGGAGCGTCCGATAGTCATCATGCGATCGTCAAAATGCTTGGCCATCGCCGCGCGAACGTCCTGCTCGACGCAAGTCATTTCCATCGGCGGGAGAAATTTTCCGTCAGGCAATTGCGGCAGACCTTCCGCCTGGCCGCTAATGCCGGCGAATTCTTCAACGTAGTCGTACCAGGGCGCGATGTCCGCATAACGGATCGGCCAATCCACGGCGACGCCTTCTTTTAGGTTGGCTTCAAAATCGAGATCGCTCCAGCGATAACTCTGACGGCCCCAGGTGAGCGATTTTCCGCCGACTTGGCGCCCGCGAATCCAGGCAAAGTGTTTGCCTTCTTCGCAGGTATAGGGATTGTCGACGTCATTGACGAAAAACTTATTCGAATATTCATCGCACGCGTAATAACACTCGCGCTGAATAGGCTGAGTCTTCATACGGGCGGCGTGATCATCCCAGCCGCGGTATTTCAGTTCCCACACCGGAACGTGTTCGACATAGTCGCGTTCAGGTACGATGCTGCGCCCCGCTTCCAGGATGAGCGTATTGAGACCTTTTTCCGTAAGCTCTTTTGCCGCCCAACCGCCGGTAATTCCCGAGCCGATAACAATCGCGTCGTAAGTATTGGCCGCCATGCGAGTCTCCCTTAAGCCTTTTTCTCTGCTGCTACCGGAACGCAACCATGCTGGGCGCCGGGAATGATTTGCAAACCAAGTTCGCGTGTGAAGCCAACTTCGGAGGTGTAATAGCCGTGAAGCGTGATGCCTTTAAACACGACGAAGAAATTGCCCCGCAGCTGGGTGTCCCAGTCAGGGACGGTGTTGCCATGACGCGCAGGCCGGCCGGCGAGCATGCCAACGGTCTCGTCCAGTGCCCGCATGAGAGCAAGCTGTTGAGCGGGGGAGGCATCGACAAAATCCTTCCCGTACAGTTCGTTGCTCTGCTTGTCCACTCCCGCAAGACCACTGAGGAAATTGTTGCGGTCATCTTCGATGGCCCAATCGGTGAGGATTACATCAATGAACTCGTTCACCCGTGCACCCTTAGCGCCAGGCGTGTCCGTCTCTGGGATGATAATTTCGCTCATCAGAACAACGGTGGCGTTTTGGTGCGGGTTAAGTGTGCGCAGCGCATAGCCCGAGGCGGGATGCGCTCCCTGAAAAAAGCCGAAGAGATCTGGTGCGGCAGTGGAAGCAAGAGCACCCGTAGCCAGAAATTTTAAGGCATCACGCCGTTGCATAAAACCTCCCTAATTCTTTTTCTTCCGATGCATCAACCTTCGAGAATTTCTTTGCGCACATTTTTCAGAACGTAAGCGGCACGCTCGACGCCGACTTCGCCGCTCAGGATGGGATCTTCATTCTCAATGCTAAGGATGCCTTCGTAGCCGATGTCCATGTAGGCCTGCACGACGGACTTCCACAGACTCGCGCTGTGGCCGTAGCCGACGGCACGGAAAGTTTCCGAAGCATTGCCGAGATCGCTGGTTTCGAAGGCGAAATTCAGCACGCCATATTTCGCCACATTATCCTGAAAAAATACGGTGTCCTTCATGTGCGCGTGAAAGATCATGCCTTTTTTGCCCAGGAAGTGAATCACTTCCACCGGGTCGCAGCCCTGCCAAAAGAGATGGCTTAAATCGCAGTTTGCACCAATCTCTTCACCGACTGCTTCGCGAAGTTTGATCAGGGTTCGCGGATTGTAGACGACAAAATTAGGATGCATTTCGAGTGCGATGCGATGTATGCCGTGCTCGCGAGCGAATTTTGCGGCTTCCTGCCAATAGGGAATGACCTTTTCTTTCCATTGCCAATCCTGCATTTGCGCATATTCAGGAGGCCAGCGATAGGTGATCCAGTTTGGCTGGGCATCCGTCGGCGTCCCGCCGGGGCAACCGGAAAATCCCACGATTACTTTTACGCCCAGCCGTTCGGCGAGCAATACCGTTCGGCGAAAGCTTTCCCGATCCCGCTGGGCATGTTTTTCGTCCGGGTGCACGGGATTGCCATGGCAGCTCAGCGCGGCCACCTGAATCCCACGGTCCGTAAATTTCTTCTGCCAGGCTTTGGCTTTGGCAGGGTCTTCCAGTAGCTCAACGACAGGACAATGTTTCGTGCCGGGGTAGCCGCCAGTGCCGATCTCCATCGCTTCGAGGCCGAGCGCGCTTACCTTGTCGAGCATTTCATCAAGAGAAAAATTGTCGTAAACGGGGTCGAATACGCCGATGGGAATTTTGCGCTTCGGCGAGGCAGATGCCATCGATTGTTGCCGCGATGCGGCAGCAGTCTCGGCGCCAGCACGAATTATGGAGTCCTTCATGTTGGCTCCTCCCGGAACGGCCGCGGCCAGCAGACCTCCACCGGTCGTGGCGAGAAATTGCCTGCGGTCAACCGATTTACTGACGCGCGAGCTGCGCATGCCAACCCCCCGAAAAGTCCCTCTCACCCTGGCCAAATTACGGCCCGCGGCATTATACGCTTCCTGAGCTGTGGAGGAAGTCAGAAAATCGTTTTAGTGGGGACAGATGCCGGGGAATCATCCTGTAGGGGCACGGCACGTTCACCCTGAGATTCGAAGGGCCGTGCCCATCCTGATTTTCTTCTACTTACTGAACTGCGCACTTTTCCGGCTCAACTGATGGATAGTGGTCTCTTCGAGGCGCTATCGGTGGCGATAGGTGTCCATTAGGGTTTTTTACGCATTAGCGCGTCTAGGGCCGGGATCGAAACGGCGGCTGTGGTTACGCGCTCAGCCGGCATCTTTCGATTTTGGATTGCGTCAACGAGCATTTCAATGGCCTGGCCAGCGTTCGGCGGAACAAAGACAGTGGCGGCGAGTAGTCCGCTGCGCACCCACGCCTGGCCCGTCTTTGGCAGTCCGTCGCAGCCCGTGAATGGCAGCTTGAGCCATCGTTCGCGTTCGTCCTCGTTGGTAAGCTCCTTAAAGGCATCGCGAGCGCCTAATGCCATGGAGTCATCTTGCGCTGAAATGAGGTCGATGGCCGCGCGCTGGGAAGTTGTCAATTTGAGCCAGGATCGCACGGATTTTTGCGCGCTTTCTTGAGTCCATTGGGCCTTCAGCATGGTGACCTGCACGCTCGCAGGCTTGGTTTCCTGCATGCCAGCGGTGCGATCTTTGGCTGCGGAATTTTCCGAAGGCCCCTGAATATAGAGGACAGAGCCCCCGCCTCGGAGCAACGCCCCCATCTGCCGCCCCTGGATACGCCCAATTTCGACATGGTCGGAACTAATGGAAAAGAGCGGCGCCGTCGAACTCTTGCGCAGTTCCTCGATGTAGTTCGCATCGCGATTCAGAATCACCCAGCCGATTCCAGCGCTGACTGCGGCTTTCGCCACCTGCGGCAGTGCCGTGCCGCCGACGGGCTCAAAAATGATGGCGTCGGGGCGCAACTCCTTCGGTGCTTGTATGGCCTTCAAAACTTGCGTGCTCTGGCTTATGGCATCGTTTTGCGCGTGGATAATCTGCACGTCTACGCCCGTTTTGCGCGCGGCCTGCTCGGCGGATTCTTTCTGTTCGACCTGGTAATCGTTATCGTCGGTGGTAAGAGAAACCACGAATCTGAGTTTTTTCATTCTCGTCTCTGTATGGATGATTCTATTTCAACACAAAGAACCCGGCTAATGAGCCAAGCCTGAAGCAATAGTGCTCTCCCTGTTATCAGTTGTGAGCTAGTTACATTCTCTTACCCGATAGCCTGGCGGCCTATTGGTTTGCGAATTCATCAAGCGCAGAGCTGAGGCGGTCCAGACCTGCTCGCAGACCCGCGGTCTCGCCGCCAATGCCAATCCGGAAGTGTCTCGGCATTTCAAAGAATGCGCCTGGGACGACCGTCGTTTCGTATTTCTCCCGCAATAAACGAAAGAAGTGTTCCGGGTCACCGTGAGTGAGGCGGGGGAAAAACACCGTGCCTGCCACCGGACGGAAGCATTCGAGTTCGCGCCGCGAATCGAGAAAAGTATCGATCACGACGCGATTGGTGGCAAGCAGCGACTTCGCCCGTTCGCGAAATTGCGCCAAATGATCGAACGCAATCACGGACATGCGCTCGGCGGCGTGCGCCGCGACGGCTCCATACAAATCATTCAGTAGCCACATTCGTTTGGCCAGCGGTGGCGACGCGAGCACCCATCCGCAGCGAAGCCCGCTCAAACCGTAGACCTTTGTCAGGCTGCTGGTAACGATAAAAGGATTGTCGCCCGCATCCGCTATAGTTTGACCAACGGGAAAGCAATACGGCGCGCCGGGATCAAACAGCATATCGATATAGACTTCATCGACGAGAACGTGGGCCCTGGCGCGCTGAGCCATCTCGCCAATCGCGCGCAACGTCGAGGCGGACATCAGCGCGCCGCTCGGATTGTGCAGGTTGCTCAGGACGATCAGGCGAGTTTCGCTGGTGATGGCGCGTTCGATCTCCGCAGGCTCCAGTGCGAATCCTGTTTCAAAGCGTCGAGGGACGCGCTTCACGCGGGCTCGCAGATATTCCGCCACGTCGAGCAGCGGGCCGTACACGGGCTGCTCGATCAACACTTCGTCGCCTGGATCGAGCACGGCAGCCATCGCCAGATGATTCGCCATTGACGTGCCCGTTGCCGCGACGACGCATTCCTCGGGCACGCCGTTGTGCCTTGCCAACCGCCCCTGAAGCGCGGCGTCGCCGTAAGCGCCAGCTGCGGTGATTTCCAAATCCTCGAGGCGCACGGGGAACTCGGACATAGGCACGCTGATCAATCCGCTGGTCGCCAGATTAAAGCGCGCGTGCGAATGCGTTTTTGCCCACTCCATGTATACCGAACGCTTAAATTGTTCCGAACCGTTCATCTTGCTGTTTCTCCCTTGTTTCTCGCACGCCACAAATAGTATGCGGGCAAACCAGCGATGGCGATGGCCAACCCGATGAAAGATCGTTTGGGATCGTGCGCAAACGTGCTGACGACTACGATCCATTCCGCGGCTATGAACAGCAGGGTGGTCCATGGGTGCCCGGGAACGCGAAACTCAATCGCGGATGAATTTTGACCCGCCGCGCGACGCCGCAAAACGAGCAAGCAGACGGCTGTCAGCCCAAAGAACATGCAGTCCATGGCCACAACGTAATTGACGACTTGCGCGTAAGTACCCGTCAGCGCGATCACAATCGCCCAGACCCCCTGCAGCAGAATCGCGACTACCGGCACGTGCGTGCGAGGATCGATCCACGCAACGCCTCGAAAAAAGACGCGGTCTTCGGCCATTGCGAAATAGACTCGCGGAGCCGTCAACATGGATTGCCCCAGGAACCCAAACGCGGAGAATGCAATTCCCGCGGCGATCAGCGAACCTCCGCGAGGACCAAGCAGCGCTCGCATCACGGTCGAAGCCGGCGTCATGGTGGCGGCCAGCCCAGCGGGCCCCAGGACGCGCACGTAAACGAAATTCACAGAGGTGTAGACGGCGATCACGCCAAGAACACCTAGAACAAGCCCACGCGGAAGGGTCTTACGCGGCTCGCGTACTTCGCCGGCCAGAAAGCTGGAAGTTTGCCAGCCACCGTAAGCGAACAAGACCGGCGTCATGGCGGCTCCAAAAGTGAAAATGAGGCTCATGGACATTGGCTGGTCCAGAACCGGTTGCCATGAGATTTGCGATGGTCCGCCGCGAAAAAAGCTGAAAATCTCGAGCATACCGATAGCCGCGATCGCGGCCAGAGTCATCGCCGATTGCACCCGGCTGCCGGCGCGAACACCCAAGCAGTTAACCACCGTGAGCAGAGAGAGAGCGGAAGCCGCGATAAGCGAAGCGCCGACTTGCCATTGTGTAAGTTCCAGAAAATATCGTGCAAACGTGACGGCAACCGCGGCCATACCGCCTGTCTGGATCACCAGCAAAAGTACCCAGCCATAAAGAAATGCCACTGCGGGATGAAGCGCCTCGCGAAGATAGGCGTACTGACCTCCCACAACCGGCAACCTGGCCGCTAGCTCCGCGTAAATGAAGGCTCCAACCAGCGCGATCAGGCCGCCGGCAATCCATGCGCTCAGGATCAGCGTGGAGGTATGCACCCTGTCCGCAACTATGTACGGATTGATGAAGATCCCCGCGCCGATGATCCCGCCCATCACGGCCATCGTCGTGCCAAACAGGCCAAGTTGCCGGACCAATCCGCCTACCTGGTTTGCTTGATTGCCTGTGGTTTCGGACATTGTCATTCAGCCTTACTTCTGCATCGCGCCGCGGGGTTGCCCTCTAAGCCAATCGCAATCGGGGCGTACTCTACCACCGCAACCTCCTGCCACAAAATTGCGCGATGGGAGCCGGCGATCTCGGCGGGAACGGTATTATTTACTATTGAAGTGACTGGATCATTCGTGCGACAAAAGCGTCGTCGCCAGGCTGCCAGGTTCGATCCAGCAGATCGCCTTTCCGAGAAGTGAGGCTATGGCTAGCCGGTGCACAAAGATTGGGAGTATCATGAAGGTAGATTTCCGGTCCTCCAACCAGGTAATCGACGGGTGGGTTATGTTTGCAAGTATTCTGAAGCATTTCCGGGTCATCTTTATTGTATCTTGCGGGTTTTTGCTTCCCGTCCAGCTGTGCGCGGGGAAGCCAGCCCCCACGCCAGGCGGGCAAGTCCCCTATTCCAGCAGCCCCACGGTCTCTGCCGGCCAGGCCCACATGGAAGACGTGGACAAGCAGGGAGACATTGACGTTTTTTTGAAGGGGCCAAACGGAGCGCCACTGGATGGTTCTGCGGTGCTGACGCTGACGAAACTAGACGGCGGATACATTGACCAGAAGACCGCGAAAAACGGCTATGCCCGGTTTAATGGTGTACGTGCCACCGAGTACAAGATTCAGGTGCTGGCTCCCAAGTACGAAGCAAATGTACGGCAATTCGAGGTTCAAGAGCGTTCCCTCATCAAGCTCACCATCGAACTGACGCCGCTCTCTGCGGAAGATGCCGCGACTTCGGTGGGACTCTCCGCACTTGCTCCCAGAACGCAAAGGGAAGTGGCAAAGGCGCTGGAAGATCTGCGCGCGAACAAGCCCAATGATGCCCGCAAGCATCTCGATGCGGCACAGAAAACAGCGCCCAACAGTGCGGAGATCGAATACCTCTTTGGGACGTATTCCTCTCAGATGAAAGACCAGCCACAAGCCAGGGTGTACTGGATGAAGACGCTCGAACTCAATCCCAAGCACTTGAGTGCTTTGATCGCTGTAGGCCAAGACTTCTTGCAGCAGAACAAACCGGCCGAGGCCATGCCGTATTTGACCAGGGCAGCCGAAGCCGAGCCCTCTTCTTGGCGCGCCCATGCGCTGCTCGCGGAAGGATTTGTATTGCAACAGCAGTTTGATGAAGCCGTCAAACAAGCCGAACGCGCGATCCAGTTGGGACACGAGCAAGCCGCAGTTGTTCAGCCGATACTGGCTCGGGCCTTGGCCGGCCGGGGAGACCGCGAAGAGGCGACAAAGCTATTGCAAGCCTACGTGCGGACACATCCCGCAGACACCGCAGCGAATAAGGACCTTGAAACGCTAAAAAACCCTAAGGCAGTGGACGCCACTAGCGACGCTGCTGCTGCTGCCAGCGAGATGGCTGCGATGAACAAGGACGCCACGGCTTTGCCAACACTTTCCAAATGGATGCCTCCGGACGTGGACGAGAAAGTACCGCCCGTGGAAGCTGGCGCCTCTTGCTCAGTGGACGACGTGGTGAGAAAAGCGGGGCAACAACTTATAACGCTAATCAGTGATGTGGACCGGTTTGCGGCAACGGAATCGCTCACCCACGAATCGATCAACAAGTCTGGACTCGCCTCTTATCCCGAAAAGCGCAAGTTTGCGTATGTCGTTTCCATTCAGGAAGTACAGCATGGATACCTGAATGTCGAAGAGTATCGGAACGGCGCTGGCGGCTCTACGGCTGATTTTCCGGATGGAGTAGCAACAAACGGACTTCCTGCTCTCGTGCTGATTTTCCATCCCTACAACGCCGTAAACTTTGAGATGACGTGCGAAGGATTGGCGCGATGGAACGGTACGCTGGCCTGGCAAGTCCACTTTAAGCAAAGAGCTGATAAGCCGAACACAATTAAGCGGTACAGAATCGGCGCTGACGGACCGTCCTACCCAGTGGCATTGAAAGGCCGCGCCTGGATTTCGGCGGATAATTATCAGATTGTGAGGCTCGAGTCGGATTTGGTCGCGCCTGTCCCGCAAATCCGATTATTTGCCGATCATACGGCAATCGAATATGGTCCGGTGAAATTCAGCAAAGCCAATGTGAATATGTGGCTGCCGCAGAGCGCGGAAGTCTATTACGACTGGAAAGGCCGGCGCATTCACCGCCGGCACAGTTTCAGCGACTACATGCTCTTCGGCGTAGAAGATAAACAGAAGATCTCAGTGCCGAAGGTCGATGACTCGACTGCGGATCCTGCGCCCGCCGGACCGCCAAAACAAAAGCCATAGCGGGTCAGGTTTTTTCCCAACAGCGATTAGAGAGAAATTGGATGCCTGGTTTTTCGGCTTAAGGAGCTCATTTAATCGTGTTGTGTGTCTGGCGCCGCAGAAACTGGCCTGAGCCCGGGCGGCCCACGAACTTTCCTGCGTCAATTACGGCGCGTCCGCGCGAGAACACCGTCTTCGGCGCGCCTTTAATCTGAATTCCTTCGAACATGGAATAATCCACGCGCATGTGGTGTGTTTTCGCGCTGATCACTTGCTCTTCGTTCGGATCGAAAATCACGAGGTCGGCATCCGACCCTACTGCAATGGTTCCCTTGCGGGGATAAAGTCCGAAAAGCTTTGCGGGTGTGGTGGACACAAGTTCGACAAAGCGGTTAGCGGAGAAGCGCTTTCCGTGGACTCCGCCCGTGTAGATGAGGCTGAGGCGGTGCTCGATGCCCGGGCCGCCATTCGGAATTTTCGTGAAGTCGTCCTTGCCCATTTCTTTTTGTTCCTTGAAACAAAACGGACAGTGGTCGGTGGAAACCACTTGGAGCGTGTCCTGGGCGAGCCCTTGCCAGAGTTTTTCCTGGTGCCATTTTTCGCGCAGAGGCGGCGTAAAAACATACTTGGCGCCTTCGAAGCCCGGAGCATCCATATTCTCCAGCGAAAGATACAAATACTGAGGACAAGTCTCGGCATAAGCAGGCAGGCCGCGATCGCGCGCCTCGCGGACTTTTTCGAGCGCTTCGTTGCAGGAGAGATGAACGATGTAAACAGGCGCTCCAGCCATTTCCGCCAACGCGATCGCGCGCGAGGTAGCTTCTGCTTCGGCGGTCGTCGGCCGCGTGAGCGCGTGATACTTCGGCGCACGCTTGCCCTCCGCCAGCGCCTGCTGAACAATCACGTCGATCGCGCCGCCATTTTCCGCGTGCATGCAGATCAAGCCGTCATACTTGGCCGCCTGGCGCATCGCGCGGAAGATGGTGGCGTCGTCGAGCATGAAAACCCCGGGATAGGCCATGAACAACTTGAAGCTGGTGACGCCTTCGCGTACCAGCTCGCCCATCTCTTCAAGTTGCGCCGCCCCAAGGTCGGTGATAATGCAGTGAAAGGCATAGTCCGTGACGGCTTTGTCGTGCGCCTTCTGCATCCATGTATCGAATGCCTGCCGGAGAGTTTGACCTTTATATTGAATAGCGAAATCGATCAGTGTCGTGGTGCCGCCGAAAGCCGCCGCGATCGTGCCGGTTTGGAAGTCGTCTGCGCTGGTGGTGCCGCCAAACGGCATGTCCAGATGCGTGTGCACATCGATCCCGCCTGGGATGACGAGAAGTCCAGCGGCGTCGATCACGCGTCCTGCATTCTCGATAGGGAGCTGCGCAGCAATTGCAGAAATCTTGTCGCCGCTGACGCCGATGTCCGCAACATACGTGTCCGACGCCGTTACGATTGTGCCGTTTCGAATGATAGTGTCAAAACGCATCTCTCGCCCCCAAGCTTGTCCTAGAAATCGAGCGCTCCGTGCTCACTTCGCATAAACAGGCAGGATCTCGCGCGAGTACACATCCAAAGTTTTCTCTTCTTCGCCACACATCAAATAGATATTGAACTGCGTGACCCCAACTTTGCGGAGCGCTTCGAGCTTTTTGCGGTGAGCCTCCACCGGCCCGATGATGCAAAAACGGTCGATGACTTCGTCGCTCACGAAATCGGCGTTGTCGCTACCCACTTCGCAGTGGTGATGATAGTCATAGCCTCCGCGGTTTTTCACGAAAGACGTCAGCGCGGGAGGCAGCTCTTCCGGCTTGTATTTTGAAATCAGGTCCATCACGTGATTCGAAACGAGCGCCGGAAACCAACGCACGTGATCTCGCGCCGTCTTCAAATCATCCGACGGCCAGACGGGAGCGGCAGCCATCACTTCGAACGTGCTGAAATCGCGGCCAGCTTCTTTCGCGCCTTCGCGCACGAAGCCGAGGCACCAGTCGATCAAATCGGGATCGGCGAACTGCAGGATCACCCCGTCGCCAATTCTTCCGGCAGTACGCAAAGCTTTTGGGCCATATCCGGCGACCCAGACGCGCGGCACTTCGCCGCTGGCCCACGGGAAATTTGTCGCAACTCCGTCGATGTCCACGGTCTTTCCGGCATTCAAATCGCGGAATACGTGGACAAAGGATTCGAGATTCTCCAGCGTGGTCGGTTTTTTGCCGAGGACGCGGCGAGAACTGTCGCCTCGTCCAATGCCGAGCTGCATGCGTCCGCGCGAAGCAAGGTTCAGTGTCGCAAAGAGGCTCGCCGAAACCGTCACATCGCGCACGGCCGGATTTGTAACGCACGTTCCCAGGCGCATCGTCTGCGTGCTCGCGGCCATCAGCGTCAGCAGTGGAAACGGCTCTTTCCAGATTACGTGCGAGTCGAAAATCCACCCATAGGAGAATCCGCTCGCTTCGGCCTGTTGCGTCAGGCTCACAATGCGGTCGATGTGAATGTCGGGTTTGATCGTGATACCGAAATCCATGACGATTGGCCCTCCTCAGTGCGCCGCTTCGGCGATCGGCTCGACTTTGCCCATCAGCACGAAATACACCAAAAAGCTCACGGCAAAACCGACAAACCACGCGTAGTTGTACAGCACGCGGAGCGCGGGAACGAAGAGCCCCACAAAAGCCACACCGGCGCCCGCCGCTAGGGAGACAATGGCCTGCCAATTCACACCGCGCGAATACTCATATCTTCCGCCCCGCTGGTAGAGATCCTGCGGCGAAAGATTCTTATGACGAATCACAAAATAATCGCAAATCAAAACTCCTGCGATGGGGCCCAGAAAACCGGAATAGCCGACCAACCAGCCGAAAATATAACTGCCGTAGCTGGACATCAGCTTCCACGGCTGCATCACGATGCCCATCACGCACGTAATCAATCCGCCGGTGCGAAAGCTAATGCGCCGCGGAGAAAGATTTGAGAAGTCATTGGCGGGCGAGACCACATTGGCGGCAACGTTGACGTTCAGCGTGGCCATCAGCAACGCGATCATCGCGATAACGACTGCCAGCGGATTGCCGAGGCGCGAAAGAACATCGACAGGATTCCAGAGCGCTTGGCCGAAAATAATTAGAGTCGCCGACGTCACGGCAATGCCGATGAAAGAATAAAAGGTCATCGTCGCGGGCAGCCCCAGAGCCTGGCCCAGCATCTGATCGCGCTGGCTGCGCGCGTATCGCGTGAAATCAGGAATGTTGAGCGAAACGGTAGCCCAAAATCCCACCACCCCCGTTAAAGAAGGAATAAAGAAACGAAAAAACTCCCCGAAGCTGTGAAACTTCGAAGGCGTCGCGAGCATGGGACCGAAGCCGCCTGCTTTGCCTTTTGCCCAAAGCAAAAGCGCAAGCCCGATCAGCAGCAAGAACGGCGCAGAAACACCTTGCAAAAAGCGAATGGTCTCGATGCCGCGCAGGATCACCAGAACATTCAGCAGCCAAAAGAAACCGAAGCAAACCGCCGGACCGAGAGCGAAATGTTGCCAACCGGGAGAGAGCGCTATGAGCATGGCGTTGATGGCTTGGCCGCCAATCCACGTCTGAATCCCGAACCAACCGCAGGCGACGAGCGCGCGCAAAATGGCCGGCACGTTCGCACCCAACACGCCAAACGAAGCTCGCGCAAAAACAGGGAAGGGAATGCCGTAGCGCGTCCCAGCGTGCGCGTTCAGCAACATCGGTAGCAGCACAAGCACGTTGCCCAGAAAAACCGTAAACAGCGCCTGCTTCCAGCTCATGCCGCCCGCAATCATTCCGCTCGCTAGCAAATACGTTGGAATGTTCACGCTCATGGAAATCCACAGCGCGGCGTAATTGTACGTGCCCCAGGTGCGGCGTTCTGGCGAGACGGGAGCCAGGTCCTCGTTATAAAGCGAGCTGCTGCGAATCGTCTCTGCAGCCAGCGAACTGGATTGCGCGTCGGCCATATTAGGCAAGTCTATGCTCAGTCCGCCGCTTCACAACTGGACGCGGCCCGCGTGCGCGAAATCTCGCCGTACGATTCCGGCCGCCGGTCGCGATAAAACTGCCAGGTGTCCCGCACTTTTTGAATATCGTCGAGGTTCAGTTCCGCAACGAGTAGTTCGTCTTTGTCGCGGCTCGCCTGCGCCACAATTTTCCCGCGCGGATCGCAGAAATAGCTCCTTCCGTAAAATTCACCGATGTTCCAGGGGGCTTCCGTGCCCACGCGATTAATGGCAGCAACGAAATATTGGTTGGCGACGGCGTGTGCAGGTTGCTCGAGCTCCCAAAGATATTCGGAGAGGCCGGCGACCGTTGCCGAAGGATTGTAGACAATTTCGGCGCCGTTCAAGCCGAGGACTCTCGCGCCTTCGGGGAAATGGCGGTCGTAGCAAATGTAAACGCCCACGCGCGCATACCGTGTTTCGAAAACCGGATAGCCCGCATTCCCCGGCGTGAAATAAAACTTTTCCCAAAAGCCTGGATGGCAGTGAGGAATGTGATGCTTGCGATATTTGCCGAGGTAGCGGCCATCAGCGTCGATCACCGCTGCCGTATTGAAATAAACTCCCGTCATTTCCACTTCATAGATCGGCACAACCAGCACCATCTGGTGCTGCTTCGCAAGCTTTTGCATGCGCACGATGGTGGGGCCGTTCGGCACTGGCTCCGTCAATTCGTACCAGCGCGTCTGCTGCTCCGCGCAGAAATAAGGCCCGTAAAAAAGTTCCTGCAGCCCCAGCACTTGCACCTTTTTCTTGGCGGCGCTCGCGATAAGGGCCTCATGCTTCGCCATCATTTTTTGTTTGATTTGCGCGAGTGAAAACTTCTCTGGCGACCATTCACACCTGGCCTGGATCAGACCGCAGCGGACAACTCGGGCCATAACCACCTCCCCACGATCTCAGCGAGAAATACTGGCGAAAGTTTACCTTGTGCTCCGCAACCTCACAAGGATTAGAGGTCGCGAAGGTGTCAAGCTCACGAAGGCGCATTGAGTTTTATCGCGATTGGGTTCATAGTTCCGTGCGGCGCTTGCTTTCGTCGATTTGTTCACGTTGCGGCCGCAGCTCCGTCCTGATTAGAGTCGCGGCCGCACGCGTTTCGTTCTCTGCTGCGCCATTCAAATTTTTCTCCGAGGTGCTTCGTGCGTCGAATGAAACTACTCTCGATAGTTGTGCTCGGCTGGCTCTGCGCATTCCCAATCGCGAAGGTCGCCAGAGCGCAGCAATATCCCGAGAGCACGTACCAGGAACTTCGCTGGCGCATGATCGGTCCCACGCGCGGCGGACGCACTCGCGCGTCGGCTGGCGTGCCCAGCCAGCCAAATGTTTTTTACGTCGGTGCGGTCAATGGCGGTGTCTGGAAAACCGATGACTACGGTCGCACTTGGACGCCTATCTTCGACGACCAGCCTTCGCAAGCGGTCGGCGCCATCGCCGTCGCACCATCCGATCCGAATATTATTTATGTTTCCAGCGGCGAAGGTTTGGCGCGTCCCGATCTTGCTGTCGGCGACGGAATTTATAAATCCACCGACGCGGGCAAAACGTGGACCCACCTCGGCCTCCGAAATAGTCAAGGCATACCTTCTTTAGCTGTCGACCCGCGCGATCCCAACCGCGTTTTCGCCGCTGCGCTCGGCCATCCCTACGGCCCGAACGAAGAGCGCGGGATTTATCTTTCCACCGACGGCGGCCAAAATTGGCAAAAGGTTCTTTCTAATAGTGAAAACGTCGGCGGCTCGGACGTGGAAATCGACCAGACAAATCCGGATGTCGTTTACGCCGGCCTTTGGGAGTTGCGACTCGGCCCTTGGGAAGACGCGAATCAATACAACGGACCCGGCGGCGGGCTCTTCAAATCCACCGACGGCGGCAAGACGTGGCACCCGCTCACCAACGGTCTTCCCAAAGTCGTCATTCAAGTCAATCTAACGATTGCGCCCAGCCAAACAAGCAGACTTTACGCCAGCGTTGCCGGTTCGCGCGATGCAAATGTTCCAGGAAACGAAGTCGGGATTTACCGCTCCGATGACGCGGGAGAAAATTGGCAGCACATCACCACCGATCCACGGCCCGCTGGGCGCATCGGCGGCGGCGATCTGCCGATGCCGAGAGTCGACCCGAAAAATCCCGACACCGTTTACAGCACCAGCACAGTGACGATGAAATCCACGGATGGCGGCAAAACGTGGATGAGTTTCCGGGGCGCACCCGGCGGCGACGATTATCAAAACATGTGGATCAATCCTAATGATCCGAACACTATATTGCTGGTCGCCGATCAAGGCGCGCTCGTCAGCGTCAATGGCGGGAAGACGTGGAGCAGTTGGTATAACCAGCCAACCGCGCAGCTTTATCACGTCGCCACCAGCAGCTCTTTTCCTTATCTCGTTTGCGGCGGGCAGCAGGAAAGCGGCTCGGTCTGCGTTTCCAGTCGCGGCAACGACGGCGAAATCACCTTTCGCGACTGGCATCCCGTCGGTGTCATCGAGTACGGCTACGCCGCCCCCGATCCGCTAAATCCCGACATTATTTATGGAGCCGGCCGGCGCGAGGTGACGAAATATTCGCTGAAAACAGGTCAGGTGCAAAATGTCGCCCCCATTCCCGTCGCTGATCCTAAGTATCGCGCCGATCGCACCCAGCCGATTATTTTCTCCCCGATCGATCCGCACGTCCTCTACTACGCAACGAATTTTCTATTCAAGACTTTGGATGGCGGCAACACTTGGAAAACGATCAGCCCTGATCTCTCGCGGGAACACTCGGGAATCCCACCGAGCGTTGGCAGCGCGGCAAGCAAAGACCCCAACGCCGATAAGCAGCGCGGCGTCATCTATTCTCTGGCTCCATCCTTTAAATCTCTGAACACGATCTGGGCAGGCACCGACGATGGCCAAATTTGGAACACGCTCGATGCCGGCGTCAATTGGAAAAACATCACGCCGCCCGAACTGACACCGTGGAGCAAAGTCTCGCAGCTCGTCGCCTCGCATTTCGACGACGTTACCGCCTACGCTTCCGTCAGCCGTTTTCGTATCGATGATCAACGCCCATACATCTATCGCACGCACGATGGTGGAAAGACGTGGAAGCTCATCACCGCTGGCTTACCCGATAATTCCGCCGTCGACACTGTGCGAGAAGATTCCGTACGCAAGGGCCTTCTGTTCGCCGGCACGGAAACCAGCGTGTGGGTCTCCTTCGATGATGGCGATCAGTGGCAAAGCCTCGAGCTCAATCTGCCGCACACTTCCATGCGCGACCTCTGGATTCATGACGACGACCTGATCGTAGCCACTCACGGCCGTTCGTTCTGGATATTGGACGACATCACTCCGCTTCGTCAGATCTCGGAATCACTACAAAAATCCCCCGCCTTTCTTTTCAAGCCGGGCGCCGCCTACCGCGTGATGCGCGATACCAATACGGATACACCAATTCCCCCAGACGAACCCACCGCGAAAAATCCTCCCGATGGCGCTATCCTCGACTATTTTCTCGCGCAGCCCGCCGACGGCCCCGTCAAGATCGAGATTCTCGACGCACAATCCAAAATCGTGCGTCGCTACTCCAGCACGGACAAGCCGGAGCTCACCGAAGAGGATCTCGCTAAACAACTGATTCCGCCTTATTGGGTCCGCATGCCAAAAACTCTCGCGACCACCGCGGGCATGCATCGATGGGTCTGGGATCTCCACTACACCACTCCGGTTTCCACCCGCTACGACTATCCGATCGCTGCGATACCCGGAGACACTCCGCGATTGCCGATTGGTCCGAGCGCCCTTCCCGGGCAGTACACCGTCCGCCTCACGGTGGATGGCCACACACTCACGGAGCCGTTGACCGTGAAGATGGATCCACGCGTGAAGACGACTCACGAAGGACTGGTCCAGATGTTTCAGCTGCAGTCGCGCCTGGCAGAGTTGATGTCGGAAAGTTCGGAAGGCCTCATGGGAGCCCGCTCCGCCCACGAACAGTTAGAAAAACTCAGCAAGCAGGCAAGCGGTCCCGTTGCGGATGCGGTTTCCGCTTTCGACAAGAAACTCTCAGCTCTCCTTGGCGGTGGCGGCTTCTTCGCTCCTCCCTCGCCAAAGCCAACGCTCGGCCGCGCCAACGGCGAGGCCAGCACGCTCTACGCAGAAATAGGCCGCGCCGACGCAACGCCGACCGTCGCTCAATTGAGCGCCACGGCCGAAACCGAAAAAACTTTCGCCGAAGTGTCCAAGCAATGGAAACAACTGAAGACGGTCGATTTGCCCGCGCTGAACAAACAGCTCCACGACGCAAATCTTCCAGAAATTCACCTGGAAACCCAGCCGCCAGAATCCGACGATGGCGACGACATTGACTAACGCCTAAAAACTAAAAGCGAGCATTCGCTGCAGTGGTGTCGGCTGTCGACGTGTATCTTGCGTCGTTCAAAAGACAGTTTCGCCGTGCCGAGTGAAGGTGGATTCCGCCAAATACCTGAGCAAAATGGCGTGCCCTGGCCCTAAAACTAGATTTTAGCGCGCCCCATTTTTACTTAGGTTTTCCGCTCCTGTAAAATTAGAGACGTGAAGCCCTTCGAACTGCTCGGCCAGGCCGTCTCTCCCGACGGCACCGCCATGAAGCTGACTCGTCGCGGCGACGAGTACCTCATACTCGCCGACGGCGCCATCCTCATGACCAGCCGCATGCATGGCTCGGAGGAGGCGCTGGCCACAATCGCCTGCCAGCAAATCCGCACGCTGAAAAAAACCAACGTGCTTATCGGCGGCCTCGGAATGGGCTTCACGCTACGCGCGACGCTCGATCTCCTGCCGCCGGATGCGACGGTTGTCGTCGCCGAACTCGTTCCAGAAGTGGTCGAATGGAATCGTGGCCCGCTCGGTCCGCTGGCGGGGCACCCTCTCAGGGACAAACGCACGCGGGTCGAAACAGGCGACGTCGCCGTCATTCTCAGTTCCTCGCTCGGCCCATTTGATGCTGCGCTACTCGACGTGGATAACGGCCCCGCCGCCGCGATGGCTTCGTCCAACGAACGGCTCTACGACAGCCGCGGAATAGCCGCCGCCCACGCGGCCATCAAGCCCAACGGCGTGCTTGCCGTCTGGGCCACCAGAGAGGATCGAACATTCGAGCAGCGCCTGGGCGCTGGCGGCTTCCGTGTCGAGGTGCAGCGCGTGCGTGGCCGCCTGAAAAGCGGCGGTCCCCACCACATCATTTTTCTCGGTCATAAGATATGAAGCTGGGATTTTAGTTTGTGCGCCAGAAGAATGACTGCTTGACTTGGAGCAATGAACAATGCGCGCACTTGTATTAAAATTGGAATGAAGAGGAAAAGATGCATAACTTTATAAAAATTCCGTCCCGCATTTGGGTTGCCGCCGCAATGCTGTTCCTATCTGCGGCGAGTAACGCGCAGACTCCATCGCGAAGTGTACCGGCGCAGCAATCGTCCCCCCAACAGAGCCAAGAGCATCGCCTGAGTCTTTACAATACCCACACCGCCGAGCGCCTTGATATTGTCTATCGTCGCGGCGACGAGTACATTCCCGCCGCGCTCGCCAAGCTAGATAATTTCCTACGCGATCATCGGACCGGCGACGTTCGCCATTTTGATCCGCACCTATACGATATTCTGTCTGATCTCACCGCGTCGGTCGGGCACCCAGGGGCCGAGATCGACATCGTCTGCGGCTACCGCACTTCGTCGACGAACGAATCTCTCCGCGCTCATACCACCGGTGTCGCCAAGAACAGCCTTCACATCCAAGCGGAAGCCATTGACTTGCGCATGCCCGGCATCGACACGCTCAAACTCCGCAAAGCCGCTCTCGCACTGGCTCGTGGCGGCGTCGGCTACTATCCTCACTCAGACTTCATCCACGTGGACGTAGGACGCGTTCGGCAGTGGTGCTTTGAGTGCTCCCCCAGCCTCATCGCCGGCGATTAACAGCGATCAACCGGGGTACGGATAGCCCTTCGCAAGAACTTTTTCCAGCGCGGCGTCGTGCCCGTAGATGTCGTCATAAAAATGAACGAGTCCATCCTCGTTCACAATGACGGTGCCATAAACAATTAATACCGGAATCGGATGCGCAAGATTCACTTGCTGATTTGGGCTTCCATTCATCGCCGCGCGGACGCGAGCCATGTCCCAGCCTGGATTGCCGCGAAGGACCCACACCGCCAGATCGGCGGGCTTTTCTAGACGAATGCAACCATGGCTGAAATCCCGACGGGACTTCGCGAAGAATTCCTGAGCAGGCGTGTCGTGCATGTACACGTTGTAGCTGTTCGGAAAAATAAATTTCACCAGTCCGAGCGAGTTCTTGGGGCCCGGTAATTGGCGGATGAAAAGCTTGCCTGCCCGCAGCTGCGCGAGTACGTCGCTCGTCACGGTTCCCGACGTAACGACCTGCTGGCGGCTATCGACCACTTCGAAACCCTTCTTCGCCAAGTAGTCGGGATCGCGAACGATCTGTGGGAGGAATTCAGATTTGGCGATGGAATACGGCACACTCCAGTACGGCCGGAACACGGCGTATTGCATGGCGTCGCTAAATACCGGCGTATCGTGATTATAGGCTTTGCCCACCACGACATTCATCGACAGCGCGACCTTGTAGTTTTCGTCATAGGCGCGCAGCCGAAACTCGGGAATATTCGCGACGATCGGCGCCGAATGCAGGCCAACCGGCAGCCACCGCCAACGCTCCAAAGTCAGTTGCATCTGCCGCACTCGCTGTGTCAGAGGCACATTGAGATCGGCCAAGGTCTGCGCGGTGATCCGTCCATCCGCTAATCGGCCATGCCTGCGCTGAAAATTTTTAACCGCCTCCACCAGCGGAGCTTGATAGACCGTTCCATCGGCGGACACGCTCGCGTCCGCAGGAAGATCGCCCACCAGCCGCAGCAATCGAATCAGTTGAGGGACACCTGCATAAGCGTCACCCGGTGCGACTGTTTTTTGTATGGCGGGAAGCGGATTCCCATCAGACTCCTTCGCAAACTCCAGGTAAGAGTGCAGGGCTTGAATCGTGCGCTGGTATCCAGGGTAAGGAGGTTCCACTTTCGCTATGGCGCCGCCAACATCAGATGCGTCCACAATATTTTCCCGGAGGAAATCGGGCAGGTCGTATTTCTTGGCCTCGACATCGAGACCAAAGTCAAAATGCTTTGGATTCACCTTGCCGATGTGAAGGTCCGAAATATATCTCATCACGCAAACGGTCAGCGCCACATCGAATCGCACTGCATCCGCTTCGGATGCTTGCGCCGCAGAGGGCTTGAGTTTCGCCAGCCGGGCGCTCCAGCGCGGCCCATCGTAATCCTCAGCGGCCAACCCCTTTTGCTCCGCTTGCAGAAGGATCGCGATGATTTGCCGTGCCTGCGCGGTTGGCTCCGTGCCTCTAACCCACGGCAAGGAATAACCATACGCCTCGTAGAATTTCTGCACGTGCTTCGCGTAATCGCTGAAGTCAGGCCAGCGCAAGTCTGCGAGATTTCCTGCCTGGATGATAGCGCGCAGCGAGCCTTGACCGTCCGGGCTAAGCTGTTGCGGCGGCGCGGCGGACTTTGCGGACGCCACATCTTGCGCGCGTGCACCTCGAACGGACCTGATCCCGTGGCTCCACAACAGTGTGATAGCGACAAGCACCAGCACTAACACCAGCCCCATCAAAACCCGCGATCGTTTCACGAAATTCCTCCCCACTCCACGCCCATGCTCGATGAGATGCCGGCCGCAAGATCAAGGATGCGAAGAGTTCATTAGCCGGAATTTCCATCTCGAATTCCCGGTCGAACGACAATGTACTTCCGGCCGCCGCAGCATGCAATGCTCCGGTCATTTTCCTGATTGCAGAGCTTGGACCTTAATTGAACCGAGTGTTCGAAACCAGAGCGGTACTCTCGGAAGTAATTAAAACGAAGCCGAAAATAAATGGTGCGCCCGGTGAGGGTCGAACTCACGACCTACAGCTTCGGAGGCTGTCGCTCTATCCATCTGAGCTACGGGCGCACTCTTGTGTTACAGAAGACGGCGACAGAAGCGCGTTCACGCCAATGCGGCCGCTCGCTTGCTCATTTTAACGCGTGTGCGTATTCCGCGCCATAGCGCTTTCCGCATCCCACATCTTCCACCGTCCCGCAGTGCGCACGAAATTTCTCCGAGCTACCCCTTCGCCCGTGTCTTAATCTCCCGCGCAAGCTTCTCAATCTCTTCCGCTTTTTTCACCATCGCTAGCGAGAGCACCTGGGAAGAGTCCGTTTTCTCCACTTCCGTCTTCAAGTCCGTTGCCAGCTGAAACAGCTTCTCGATGTTCTTCTTAATATCTTTCTCGTTCGCTTCTAGGGCCATCTTGCTAGGTGACTTTTCTGTCCTGGACCCCGGCGAAGCGTCCGCATCCGCACTCGGGTCCGGCACTGACGGCCGCCCCGTTGGCTTGGCTTGTCCGCGGTCAGTTTGAGCGCGCATGACTACAGCCGTCCCTGCCCCCGCCAACATAGTCAAAAAAGCTCGTCTCGTATCCAACATACCCACCTCGCCCCGGATGCCAGCGGCAGTAAATTGAACTTCCTCCTGACGCGCATCCCCGCTCATCCAATGTTATACTCACATTCCCGAAAAAACGATGCCCAGTCTCCCCATTCACTGGCCCGAATTCACGTTAAGCACCATACTTGACCTCGTCGCCATCTTCATCATCGCGCTGCTGATCAACCGCTTTCTCCGCGTGATGACCAATCTGATGATTAAGCCGGCCGCCACGCAGAGCCGCGCCTCCCAAGTTCGCGAACAGCAAACCCGCACTCTCGCCAGTGTCCTCTATGGTTCCTTAAGCAAGGTTGTCTGGTTCGTGGCGTTGTTGACGGCCCTCGACAAAGTCGGCATTAACCCTGTCCCGGCCTTGACGCTCGCCGGCCTCGCTAGCGTCGCCGTGGGCTTTGGCGCGCAAAATCTTGTCCGCGACCTGATTACCGGCTTCTATATCGTGCTCGAAGACCAATACGTGATCGGCGATACCATCCAGGTTGGCGATACCACCGGACGCGTCGAACATCTGACGTTGCGCCGCACCGTCTTGCGCGATCCCCGCGGCGCGCTGGTGACCATTGCCAACGGAGAAATTCGCACCGTAAGCAATCTCAGCCGCGATTGGTCGCAGGCCTTTGTGGACATTTCGATCGCACCCGAAATTTCCCTAGAGAAAACCATGCATGCCTTGGAAGCCGCTGCCGCGGAGATGCGCGGCGATCCATCGTGGTCTCAGGCGCTCGTCGATGGTCCGCGCATTCTTGGCGTGCAAGCTTTCGACCGCACTGCCTCCACCGTTCGCCTGCAAGTGCGCACCGCACCGACTCGGCAGGATGAAGTCTCCCGCGAACTTCGCCGTCGCATCCAAATCGAGTTTCAGCGCCAAGGTCTGCCCTTATCCACCGTGCAACGCGTCGAGCTTGCGAACGCCTCTACCTCTCCGCCAGAGGCACCCAAGCCAGAGCATCAAAGTTAGATTCAGGAGAACGCAAAATGAGCCAAGTTACGTATGAAGAAGTAAATCTGATGCTCAAGCTCTACGAGATGAGACGCGAGCCCACACTACGGCAAGCGCGCGCCTGGTTCCTGGAACACTTTCACCCTGTATCGCCCGAGGACATGATTCAGAAGTTTCCGCAGGGCGGCGAAGAAAACACCTTTATCCGCATGGTCATTAGCTATTGGGATATGGTCGCCAGCATCGTCAATCGTGGCTTAATCAACGATGAGCTTTTCTTTGAAAGTAACGGAGAGATCTGGGTCGTGTGGGACCGCATGCACTCCGTCGTGCCCATTTGGCGGTCTGCGTTCAAAAATCCGCACATGTTTTCAAACATTGAAGATACGTGTAAACGGCTGGAAGCCTGGCGCGAAAAGAAAGCGCCGGGATCAACCGCTGCGATGCGCCAAATGATGGATCAGGAACGCAAAAAAAACAGTGGCGCCTGAGTTCCTATGCGCCGCTGCTGGTGCATCCCGGAAGGGATTCTCAGCGCCTGCGCCGGACGGCTTGCGGCAACATCGCGGGTGACATTTCCAGCTTCGCCGCCGGCTGGGCCATCCGAAGGCAATCGCGGCCGGCGGCTTTTGCTTCATACAGCGCTACATCCACCTCATGCAACAATTCCTCCAAGGGTCTTTGCCCCCATTCCGAACTCAATAGCACGCCAAAACTCATGGTAAGCGTGAGCGGGCCTTTCGCGGTCTGTATAGGGCGATTCGAGATGGACTTGCGAATCTCCTCCGCTCTCCCTGGCGCGTAAGCTGGATTGCAATTACTTAAAACCACCAAAAATTCTTCCCCACCATACCGGCCGACGAAATCGTACGAACGTACCGACTTGAGAAGACGGGTCGCAATTTCCACAAGGACTTCGTCACCCACAATGTGGCCCAATGTATCGTTCACGCGCTTGAAGTGATCTACGTCGCCCAGCAGGATGGCCGTGGATTTCTGTTCCCGGTGCGAGCGGTGCAGCTCTCGCACCAGCAAGTCCATCACCGCGCCCCGGTTCAGCAGGGAAGTCAGCTGATCGTGTGTGGCTCTGAATCGCATGTTTTCGCGCGCTTCCACCAGCCGGTCTTCCAGCAGCAAAATGCGTTCTCCCACACGCAGCCGCGCTCGCAATTCCTCGGCATTGAAGGGTTTTGTTAAGTAGTCGTCGGCTCCAGATTCGAGGCCCAGCACGGTTTCTTCCTTCGACCCCTTCGAAGTAAGCAAAACCATATAAACGTAAGGCTGCTCCGAACGCGTGCGAACCGCCCGGCACACCGCCGGCCCGTCCAGCTCCGGCATAATCCAATCCAGCAAAGCCAGCCGAGGCCCATTCGGCTTGCATAGTTGTTCCAGGGCTTGCTTGCCATTTTCAACCGCAACCACTTCGTAGCCCGCTCGGTCCAGCGTTTTTTCGAGCAGTCGACGCGACAGCGCCTCATCGTCAGCGATCAGAATCTTCAACGCCGCACCTCGGGCATATACGCTTCAAGCTCCGGCAAGAGTCTGTCCGCTTCGCTTTCCAGCGAGTTTAAGGCGTCGCGAAGCGAGGCTGTTTCTTCGGCGGAGGATAGCGCTTCCAGTCGTGAAGCGGCAGCCGCTGCCCGCGTTGCACCGAGACTGGAAAGCATTCCCTTGAGCGTGTGGCTCAACCGGGAGGCTCCTTTCAAGTCCCCGGAGCTTACGGCCGCACTCAGCGACCGAAACGATTGGGGAAAGTCCTCTTTGAAGATCGTGAGGAGTTCTCGCAGCAACTCTTGATCATTGTCAACCCTCTCCAGGAGTTCAGCCACGTTCCAAACCGGTTCCGAAAGGCCTTCTTCTTTTTTATTCATCGTTTCATTTCCCTATTCACGCGCGTGGCCAAATCTACGGCAGCTCTGCTCAGTTCAGCCATCGTGAGGCAACTGCATTTCCCCTCCGAGGAGAGCAGCCGCGAGCCAACACCTGCCTCGCGCGGACGCTGCAAACCCTCGTTGTGCTCAGTCGCAGGCTCGCAAGAGTCCTGGGCAAAGTTGAAAGCACAACAACACCCACGTCCTTGGGGCAAGACGGAGGCCAGACGTGCAGGATGCTTCGCAGGTTAAGCTATTGAAAGGAGACGTGTTACGAGAGTCTCATCTGACGCGTGGAGTACAGAAATTCCCGCATTGGGATAAACTCGATGAACTAGTTCACAGTGGAACAGCCTACCTGTTCCTCGTTCGAATCCATCCAGGTCAGACTCACCTCAAGTCCTTGCTTCGAGTTCATTCTTTTTCGTGCAACAGCGACTCACGCACCGTCCCTAATTCCTTCTTTTTCTTCTTGTCCACATCAGGGAAGGACAAATTGAGCTCTTCGAGCGTACTGATGATCGCCGAGGCCACGATCAGCTGGCTGTACCACTTGTTGTCCGCGGGAACCACATACCAGGGCGCGTGTTTCGTAGCCGTATTCTGGATCATCTCTTCGTAGGCTTCTTGATAGTCCTTCCAGTAGCCGCGCTCTTTGATGTCCGCCATCGAGAACTTCCAATTCTTCTTTGAATCGTCCAGCCGCTCTAGAAATCGTTTCTTTTGCTCCTCCTTCGAAACGTGCAGGAAGAATTTGCGCACCACAACTCCATTTCGCGCCAGGTAATGTTCAAACGCGTTGATGTCTTCGTAGCGATGTTCCCAGATGTGTTTGGTGATCAGCCGGTCCGGCAATTTCTGGGCTTCCAGGGTTTTGTGGTGCACTCGCACCACCAGAACTTCTTCGTAGTACGAACGATTGAAGATGCCAATCATGCCGCGCTCCGGAACGCGGCTGTGCGAGCGCCACAAGTAATCGTGATTGAGCTCTTCGGTACTCGGCGTCTTGAACGAATGAACGTCGCAGCCTTGCGGATTCACGCCAGACATGACGTGCTTGATCACGCCGTCTTTGCCGGCCGCGTCCATCGCCTGAATGACTAGCAGTAGCGCCCATCGATCCTGAGCATAAAGCTTCTCCTGTAAATTGCTGAGGAGACCGGCGCGGTTATCGATTATTTTTTGGGAGTGCTCCTGGTCCTTTACTTCGCCTGTGTCGCTGGTGTCGTAGTCCTTCAAGCGAAACTTCTCACCCTTTGTAACGCAGTACGGTGCCGCAAGCTGCTCACATTCCTTGATCTGTTTCCGGTGTTTCATGATGCAGGGAGTTTAGTACATAGCAGGCCGCTCAGAATAGCGTCCCGAGCGCCCAGCCGAATGCGAACAGCTTGTTGTGCGCGTGGAACAGCGAGCCGTCCGGTAGTTGCAGAAAACGATCCAATCTCAAGATATTCACCGAATAATAGACGCGCACTGGCACTTGAATCTCCGGCACCGTCCATCTCAACTCGATTCCCACCGACCCATGAAGAATGCCGTTGGTCGAATCGAGTAGCGTCGGGCGCGTTGGCCCCAGCCAGTTAGGAAGCAGCCAGCCTGATCCCAAATCGAAAAAACCCGCCGCCTGCGCTCCTCCAGCAAGCGGAACGCGATACTCCGCATTCGCGGCGGTGACCACGTTGGCTCCGGCAGGGACGGCGGAATAGGTCTGGTTCCCCGAGCTCGAAACGGACGGGATTGCTTCATAAGGTCCCAGTCCACCGGGTCTGAGGCCGCGAACCTGTGCATCGCCGGAAAAAAGCATTGCGTACAGCGGCAGGTCGCCGCGATAGCTCCCCACACCGCTGAATGTCGTCCGAAAGGCCCAGGCGTTTTGGTGGTTGAAAAACGGGTCGGGAAAGATTCGCGAATATTGTTCGTTCGCACGAATCACATCCTCCGTTCCGCCCAGATATCCGCCTGAAATGGAATTCGCGATCGAAATTCTTTCACTCCCCGAATCGTGCGTCCAACCCAGCCCAACCGCGCTGCTGGAAGTTTCGGCGCGAAGATCGCTCGATGGCAAACTTGCGAGAGAAGCTGGAAGGACAAAAGAATAATCCGTGTTCGTATGCGAGAGCCCGTAGTTCACCGCCAGAGTATCAGTCTTGGTTATGGGGTAACTCCAGCCCGTATTTAATCCCTCGCTTTGCGAATTGTAGAACGGCCCCTTCACCGTGCTCGCGAATCGCGGGCGCAGCACACTGTCGAATACCGAAATCGCCAGCGAGCTGCGCGATCCGAGAAATCCCTCCATCACCAGACCCAGCACGATTTGCAAGCTGTCCGGTCCTCCGTCAATTTGTGCCGAGAACAATTCGTCTCGCTGCAGCAGATCGAACACTGTGTAAGCGAGCCCCAGCGTGTTGCCAAGTTGCCCATGCCCTCCAGAAAATAATGTGCGCTGCTGGCCCGCTTCCGAAATGGTGATCGTCACGTCGGCAATGTGGTTGATGTCGTCCGTGCGAACACGTACGTCCTCCTTTTTAATTTGACGAAAGTAACCGGTCTTGGCCAGCCGAGCCAACCCGGCTTCGAGTGCGTGCTCATCGAACGCATGCCCTTCTCGCAAACCTATCCGCCGGCGCAAATACCGATCGCTGAATCGGTGCAGACCAACAAAATCGATCCGTCGCACGAGGTAAGGTGGTGCATCGCTAAACCCAATTCGCTCTCGTACTAGATGCGTCTCCGAATCAAGCGTCCGCGACGTTTCAACGCTTCGTTCGTCCGCCGCCTCGCGTGAATGCCTTGGCGGAACGCTCGCCACCCAAGCCCGTCGCAAATCTTCGAGCGCCTTCGCCGAGTAGACCGAGCCAGCCTCCGCTTTCGAATACGCCAAAAGCTTTTTGCCGTGCTTTCCGCTCGGCATGGCCAAATCAGGACTGACGTCAACGGATTCGACGCGGTACGCAGGGCCAGCTTCGATAGGTACGCAGATTGCCATCCGCTTTCCAGTCTTACGGAACGGCCACGGCGTCCACCGGCCAGCCGTCTTTTCGTAGACCGAAGTGCGAACTTCACCGATCCGCGCCTCCGGATATCCGTGATCCTGGTAGTACATCAGAATTCTTGCGCGGTCCTCCGCAAATCCCGCCCGCGTATACGCATCTTTGCCGCGCCAGGAAGCGAACATTGCGCCCGGAACGGTTTGCCTCATCTCGTGCCTGAGCAATTTTGGCGAGACTGCGGGATGTCCCGCGAAATCGATTCGTCCCACCGGGATGTGAGGTCCATCCTCGATCCCGAAGCGCACTCGCACAGTTCCGTTTGAAGATTCCTCGCGATGAATCCGCACCTGCGGCTGCGCATGGCCCAACTCAGCAAGCGCAGTTCGAATTGTGTTTGAAATTTCTACTAGTTTTGCGGGATCCGCAGGCTCACCCAATCGAGGTGCTAGGTGCTTCTCGCCAAGAATTTTCTCGATCTGTCCGGCTGAAAGCAGTCGCGATCCAGCGTATTCCACTTTCGCCAGGTAGGGCAGCTCTTCCAAATGGAAAACAAGCCGCACTCGCTGGCTGCCATCGATGTTTAGCGGCGACGATATCTTCGCGGGTTGTGTTTCCACCTCAATTTCGTCGAACCACCCGAGCCGCCCAAGCGCATGCACATCCGAGTCGATTCTTTTCAAATCGAGTCTTGCCCCCGCTCGCGAAGAAATCTGCGCCTGCACTGCATCCCGAGAAAGATGCCGCAATCCTGCGAACGAAACTTCATCAATAACGGGATCTGAGAGCTCGAGAAGCGCAGCAGTCGTGTCACGACTCGCCGAGCCACCTTCGTTTCCGAAAGTCGCCGCCGATCCGCCCCCGACAAGCAACACTCCGCCAACGCCCACTGCAATGAGCCAACGCACCATCATCCCTCCTTGCACCAGGAGGATGACTTAACGGATGAACGCTGTTTGCAAGGGGTTGTCTTGGCCGAGGAGATTTTCGACGAAATGTAGTTTCGCCAGCGATTTCATTCGCGCCCGCGCTATCTCGGCGCAACCACGTCGTACGGCCGCATCATTTCGTTATCTTCGTGTTCCAAAATGTGGCAGTGCCAAACGTACCGCCCCGGATATCCTTCGAAGCGCGCAATAATCCTCGTCACCATTCCCGGGTCAGCGCGCACCGTGTCCTTCCAACCCGCTTCCACCGGATCGGGTGGGACCGGCGGTTCAAGGTATCGCAGCTCCTGCCGCGTCAGATAACCAAACGTTTCGAACTTCCGCCGGTCCAAAATTTGAAATCTCACCAGATGTAGATGGATGGGGTGGGAATCGTCCGTAGGATTGATGAAGCTCCAAATCTCCGTCGAATTCAGAACCGGATTTTCCGTGACCGGATCGTGCCAGCTCGATCCGTTGAGTTGCATCTTCACTGGATTCTGAATCGCGTCGTCCACTTCATCCAACGAAAGCATGCGCGTCTTGACCGCAGCCGACTCTTGCAGCCTTTCGATGTCCCGAAGCTTCGCAGGCAGCACGCTGTCGTCCCTAACGCCAGCCTCCGAAACTCGGAACTGAAGCACCGCTACGAATCCGTCGTTCAGAACGATCTTACTCCCCGCCGCGTCCTTAAAATCGATGATCAAGTCGAGCCGCTCGCCCGGCGCGATGATTATTTTCTGCACGGGAACGGGCGCGGCGAGCAGCCCTTGATCGGTCCCAATCTGGTGAAACGTCTGTTTGCTCGAAAGAGCAAGCCGGTAGAAACGCCCGTTCGAAGCATTGAGAACGCGGAAACGGTATTTCCGCGGTTCAACCTCCAGAAACGGGAACAACGTCCCGTTCACCAGATTGGCATTTCCAAAAAACTCCGGGATCCACGGCGATTCCGGCTTGTCAGAGATTGGATAGTAGAGCTGGCTGTCCTTGTCGAACATCCGGTCTGTAATCATCAGCGGAATTTCGTATTTCCCGCCGGGCAAATGCAGCGCTTCCTCCGCCTTATCCCGCAGAATGTAAGCCCCCGCGAGTCCCGCAAAAATGTTCAGGCGGTTAATTCCCATCGCGTGGTCGTGGTACCAAAGCATCGCTGCGTCTTGCTGATTCGGATAGTGATAAACGGCTGACTTTCCCGGCACGATCCAATCCTCGGGATAGCCATCACTTTTCGGCGGCACTTTCGCGCCATGAAGATGCGACACCGCGCGAACTTCCGGTTTGTCCGCCTCGGCTCCGTGCAGAGAGTGATCGATCGGCAAAAAATGTTTTTGCGGAAGCTCGTTGGCCCATTCCACCAAAATTTCTTGCCCGCTGCGTAAATCAAACGTCGGCCCAGGGAACATCCCGCCAAATCCCCACATGTTTGTCGGTTTCATGTCCCGATGCACTTTTGTTTCAAAGGCCCGCATCGGTACGCGGTAGTAAGGTATTTTGACGGCGGGATTCGTTGGACTGGGCCGCATCCCCATGCTCTTCGCAGCCGCCGGAATGGGCAGAGGGTCGACGAACGGCGCAAGCGAGTTTGGGTCGAGCGCAGGACGCGCCAGCATACCTCGCGCCTTGTGGCCTGACTGATGCGTCAGCACCGCTCCCGTCATCAGACTGCTCTTCTGCAAAAACTCACGTCGAGTGATCGGCACGTTTGCTCCCGGCGCAATAGTAAGTCATTGAATGACCCTCTGGGTCGAGGGTAGGTTTGAATGATATGAAGCTCTAACGTCTTTCGATGTCGCGAGTCTAAAAGAAAAGCGAGGATTTATGAACACTTTGTTCTTCGTTTTGATTCTCTTTTGTGCGCAAAATGCTTCAAAACCCGACACCGGCGTTGCATCGCGCGGAGACCACGCGATGGGTTTTTCCCATGAGACCACTACTCATCATTTTCATCTTTATCAGTCTGGCGGCGTTATAGAAGTCTCCGCAGACGACCCAAAAGACATAAACAGTCGAGACCAGATTCGGATGCACCTAAGCCATATTGTAATAATGTTTTCGAACGGGGACTTTAACGTCCCTATGTTTATTCATGATAGAAACCCTCCAGGTGCTTCAACTATGAGCAAATTACGCGACCAGATTCATTACAAGTTGGAAGAAACGCCGCTAGGGGCAAGGATTGAGATCGTCACGGCGAACAAAGAAGCCCTAAGTGCAATTCACGACTTTCTCCGATTCCAGATTTCGGACCATAAAACTGGAGATTCGGTCGATATCATAAATCAAAAAAATCACACTGACCGGTACTAAAACGTGTACCAAAAAACAGCGGGCATGCGAATCCATCTTCGCACGCCCGCTAAAGGCACAAATCAGAGCCGTTGGGATCAGCGGCTGCGATCCCACCCGCTACCGATCAATACTTAAACGATGGCCCTTTCGGTTCGCCGGTGGTTGGATCGAGGATGAGTATCCCATCCTCGCGGCATCGTTCGAAATCGAACATGCCGTTGATCGATCCGGCAACCGCGTCGAAGGAACCCGCAATGCGCTCGCCCCCTAGCCAGTTATCTTCGATAAAACGGACAACCGAGCTTTGGTCCGTTGTCGCGTGGTCCACGTAGTTCCTCTTGGCGTACGGCGAAATCACCAGGAAAGGCTGCCTCGGTCCATATCCGCAACGCCCCTGTGCATGCGTTGCGCTGACGCCTGGCAGAGCCGTTGCTGTTGCGCTCGCAACGGACCCGCACATATATGCCCCGGCGGTATTCTGGTCGGAAGCCGTCGCCGACTGATTCACGAGCGGGCTCGTCACATGGTCATACCACCCGTCCGAATCGTCATACGCGATGATCACCGCCGTGCTCTCCCATTCGCGGGTCTTCTGTAGGAAATTGATCGTGTTGACGACGAACGTCTGCTCGTCAATTGGATCCGAGTAACCCGGGTGCCCATCCTGAAAGCCAGGAGCCTTCAAGTAGCTGACCGCTGGGAAGTTCCCTGCGCTCACCGCGGCATAAAAGTCCTGGATATCGTACTGATGATTGGCTGGCCCCGAATGTCCAATCTCAGCGATTGAACCAGGACGTGTGTGCAGAGGATTTGCCGTACTTTCGTAATACTGGAACGGCTGATGATGCGGAATGTAATCCGCCTTTTTCGAAAGCGTGATCGCCGAAGTTGTCGATCGCGCGCATCCAGTCGACCCGTTTGCATTCACGATGCTGAGGTTGAAACCGCCCGAAAAGAATCCCCAGCTGATGCCCTTCGCGTTCAGAAGGTCGCCGATATTCTGCCCGCTCATGCTGAACGTCTCGCCAGTCGTGGTCGAGCACATATCGCCCGCCGGATCCGCATCGCCAGTGTTTGAGAAGCCTCCGTTACCGTCCGCGGTGATCGCTCCGCTGCCGTTGGTGTTGTCGATCACACCGTTGGTTTGTCCAGAGACTACGTTGATTGCCCCCGGTGTCGATGGCCCAAAGTTCGTGTCGAACGAATTGTCGCTCATCGAAAAGTGCTGCGCGTAATTCCAATACGCCGTGACCGTGTTGCCGTCGTAATACCCCATCACCAGGCCCTTCGTGTCCGCGATTGGCGGAGCTCCAGGCGGCGGGCCAGCCGTGCCCGTAAACTCGGGAAACAAGTCCATCAACCCGCCATCGTACGCTTCCTGCTCCGGCGTGTAGTTGTGGCTCTGATCGTTCGTCGCGGCTTGCGCTGGGCTCAACCGGAAGGGATTCGTCGCTGCCGTTCCGTTCGCGGGGTTCAAATTGGGGTTGTGCGTCAAAAGTGCAGGGCTGTAGCCATTTACGGTAGGCGTGTCCGATTTGGCGTAAAACGGATTTTCTCCTGGAAGATTCAAAGCATTCGGGTAGGTTCCGAAGTAGTGGTCGAACGAAACGTTTTCCTGGAAGATGATGACCAAGTGCTTGATGGGAGTGGACGTCCCGCCAAATCCATCGTGCGGCGGTACCGCGCCGATCATCCCCGGGTTGAGCAATACTCCCGCGAGTAGAGTCGCGAAAACTCTGCGCATATTCTTTGTGGATCCTCCATGGATTTCATGAATAGTTGGCTGGCCAGCAGTCAACAGAAGCGTTCCGAGGCTAGTCTCGAAAGGTTACGCCGGTGTGAACAACGCATTCAGGGAGAGTAAACTCCGCCAATTTGGTACCACCAGTACGTAGAACCCCTCCCAGCTATATCTTCGGCTATCCATTCATTCTTGCTCGCGTTGACTTCCTTCGCTCCCCGCAACTAATATGCCTCGCCGTGCCCAAACCCCGCCGCACCTTTCGCTTGCCTCATCCGCAGCCGCTCGACGCGCTCAGCTTCGCTCGCTTCACCGGTATTCCGACCTTCATGCGCCTTCCGCACATCACTCAGCCCGAAGATCTGGATGTCGCTTTGGTTGGCGTGCCCTTCGATGGCGGCACAACGTATCGCCCTGGCCCTCGCTTTGGCCCTCGCAATATTCGTGTACAGTCCGCAATCATCCGCCCCTGGAATCCTGTCCTAAAGCTGAATCCCTTCGCGAAGTATCGCATCGCCGATTTCGGCGACCTCCCGGTAAATCCGCTCTCCATTGAAGACACCTTTCAGCGCATCGAGCAGGGCCTTACGCCGATTCTCAAAGCCGGAGCGCGTTGCGTCTGCGTCGGTGGCGATCATTCCATCAGCCTCCCCATCCTCCGCGCCGTCGCAAAAAAGCACGGCCCCGTCTCTCTCATCCAATTCGACGCGCACAACGATCTCTGGGACGAGTATTTCGGCAGCAAGTATTCTCACGGCACCCCGTTCCGCCGCGCCTTCGAGGAAGGCCTCTTGCTCAATGGTGGGGTGTTGCAAGTCGGTCTTCGCGGCCAAGTCTATGGTGAAGACGATTTCGATTTTGCCCGTGCCCACAAAGTAAAAATGGTCACCGCCGAGGAATTTCACAAAAAGGGTTTGCCCGCAGTCCAGCGCCATCTCCGCGCCTTTCGCAACAAACCCGTTTACGTCACCCTCGATATCGACGCCGTCGATCCCGCCTACGCCCCCGGCACGGGGACTCCGCAAGTGGGCGGCCTGACCAGCTTCCAAATCATCGAGCTCGTCCGCGCCCTTCGCGGCCTTACGATCATCGGCTGCGATCTCGTCGAAGTCTCTCCTCCCTACGACTCCGGCGAGATCACTTCGCTCCTCGCCGCCAATCTCCTCTACGAACTGCTCTGCGTCCTCTAAATGCCCGCCGCACTAGCTCGCAAACTCCGCCTCCACGACTATTTCGCGCTCGCCTTCGGCACCATGATCGGCACAGGCTGGCTCGTCCTTATGGACGACTGGCTCGGGCGCGGCGGTCCGCTAGGCGCAGCTCTCGGCTTCGCCATTGGCGGCATCATTCTTCTTCCCGTCGGCTACGTTTACGGCCAGTGGGTCAAGCGCCTCCCAGACGCCGCCGGCGAAGCCGCCTACACCGCGCAAGTCTTTCCGCCTATCGTCAGCTACTTCACCGGCTGGATGATGCTTCTCGCCTACTTCATCGTCTGCCCGTGGGAAGCCGTCGCCATCGGCAAAATCGCCGCCTACATTTTTCCTTCGCTCGACCGTTTCGTTCTCTACCGCGTCGCCGGCCAGCCCGTTTTTCTTCCCCGCCTCCTCCTCGGCATCGCTCTCACCTTATTCCTCGCCACCATCAACTACCGCGGCGTCCGCCTCAGCGCCATCTTCCAGAAAACCATGTCCTCGATGGTCCTCGTTATTTTTGTCGCCCTCGTCGCCATCAGCGCCGTCCGCGGCGCCCCTGCAAACCTCCATCCCGTTTTCCAGGCGACTCCCCTTCTCTCGATCCTTCTCACCCTGCAAATCGTTCCGTATTTCCTTACCGGCTTCGAATCCGTTCCCAAATACGCCGAAGAATCCAATCCCGATTTCCGGCCAAAGAGCTACATGCAAGCCATCGGTCTGGCTCTTGGAGTCGGCGCATTTTTCTACGCCTTATGTATCCTCGCTGTCGGTTATATCGCCCCCTGGCAATCTCTCCTCGGCAAACGCTTCGCTACTGCCATTGCCTTCGAACACGGCCTCGGCAAACACTGGCCTGTCCAACTCATCCTCGTCATGTCCCTCTTCGGCCTTTTCCAATGCTTCAACGGCAACTTCGCCGCCTCCACCCGCCTCCTCTTCGCCTACGCCCGCCGCCACACCGTCTCCCCTCACTTCGCCAAAATCCACGACCGCTTCCTCACGCCTTCCGCCGCCGTAATCGCGATCACCATAGGCACCCTGATCGCCCTCCTTCTCGGCGACGCCATCCTAGTCCCCATCACCGAAGTCGGCTCCATGGCCTCCGCCCTAGGCTGGCTAGCCGCCTGCCTCTCCTTCTGGCTAGTCGATCCCCGCCCCCGCATGCGCTTCATCACTACCCTCGGCATCCTGGTCTCCCTTCTGCTCCTTCTGATGAAGCTTCTCCCCGCGTTTCCCGGCCACTTCACTCATGCCGAATGGATCGCCCTATCCATCTGGCTAACCCTCGGCGCTATCCTCCACCGCCGCCCCGTTCCCACTCCCCCCGTAACGCGCCTGTCACCATGAGCTAAGCCCCACGCCGCGCACTCGCCACTCGCCACTAACCACTCGTTTACCCCGAGCCCCGAGGGGCCACTTCCCGATCCCCAGAAATCTCTCCTTATATTCTCTGCGTCCTCTGTGCTCTCGGTGCCCTCTGTGTAAAATTCCTTTCCGGCTTTTCCCTTGCCGAATTTCTTGATTTGCTCCGCCTGCTAGTTAGGATATAATGTTCCCGTTCAGTACTACGCCTCGCCACCAGCGAGGCGTTTTTTGTAGCGCCGGCTCGCCCTGTAAGGGCATCCTGCCGGCGTTTTTGCTATTAGGCCATGTTTGCTGGCACAGCCAATCTTGGCTGTGCTCTTTCTTTTTCGACCCGTAGCGCCGGCATCCTTGCCGGCTCTTTCTTTTTCCGTCAGTCAAATCTCAAAACTAAATCAAGGAGACTAAAATGCCTTCTCTCAGTCCCAAGGACCGCGCACCACTCTGTCTATTCAGCTACGAAGATGGCCGCCGCTGCCGCACCCCGCGCATCGCCAGCCATCCGCATTTCTGCTTCTACCACGCCCAAAAAGAATCCCAATCCCAAGCCACCGAAAAACTAGCCAAAGACCTAACCTATCTCTTCTCCGGCGACTATCTCTCCGCCAACGACCTAAACGCCGCTCTAGGCCGCCTGATCCCCGCCGTAATCCGCGGCGAACTCAAACCCCGCGTTGCCCGCACGGTCGCCTACATGCTCCAAACCCTGATGCAGTCCTCCCGCCAAGCCCAACACGAATACATCAACGCCTTCAGCACCGACGCCTGGCGCGACGCCATCTCCAATTCCGTCAACTCCAACCACAAATACCTCCACCCCCCAAAACCCAAACAACCAACCCCATCCCCTACAACCCCCGCAACTGTAGGGGCCGGGCTTGTTTACACTGAGACACGAAGTGCCCGGCCCGCTTCACCCGCCGCCCCGCCCGACCACACAACGCAACCTCCATCCCGGCCACAACCATCCGCCGCCGCGACGCCGCCACCGCCAACGCCAACCCGCCCCTCGCCAGGCGACACAGAAGCCGCCCTAGCTGCTGCCCGCGCCACATTTCCCGACCGCTCCAACGCAACCCAATCCCAGCCCTCCGCTCCCACGACGGATCCCACTCCAACACAAACCGCCCAACCCACTCCCGCCCCGCCATCCGCTCAACCCCCACCGCAACCCCGACGCCAACCGGGCGCGCCAAACCGCGAACCCTACGCCCTCCACTTCGACCATACCCACCGTCTCATGGTTGACGGCAAACCTTGGTAACCTCGTTCGGAAATGTAGGAGCGGGCTTCAGCCCGTCACTTTTCGCCGACCCCACATCGTCCCAACTAAATGTTTCGAGAACACCTGGGCCGCGCTTAAGCCCTTTATCAGCAACGCTTACAAAAAAGAGGGGAGGCACCCAACTCCACCAGACACGCAGAAATGTAGAGGCTGGGCTTCAGCCCGGCAGCCGTGGCACAGACTTCAGTCTGTGCATCCCGAAGCTCCAACTAACTTGACCAAGAAACCGCTCACCCGTGGTGTCATGTATACTCTCCCGTGCACTCAACGCACTCGCACACATGATCCCTTTCCTGCATCTCGGACCTCTGGGCATTCCCACTTTTGGGCTGATGGTTGCCCTCGGCATGCTCGCCGCTGCCTACGTCTTGCAGGCCGATTTCAATCGCCGCCGTTCGCAACTCAAGAGCATTTCCACCAGAAACGAAAAAGACGAAGGCTTCCTGATCATCGGTATCGCGGGGCTTGCAGGACTGGTCGGCGCGAGGCTTTACCACGTTCTCGAAAGTCCGCATGAGTTCTTCGCGGACCCGTGGCCGCAGCTCATCAGTCGTTACGGCTTTGCCTGGTTTGGCGGATTTCTCGGCGGATTTATTGCTCTGATCATTTTGGCGCGCTGGGTGAAAATCCCCGTTCTGGAATTTCTGGACATCTGCTCGCCCGCTGCCTGCGTTGGCTACGCCATTGGGCGAATCGGTTGCTTGCTCTCCGGCGACGGAGACTACGGCATTCCGACTTCGCTTCCCTGGGGCATGAGCTTTCCAAATGGCCTTGTCCCCACAACGCAGCGCGTGCATCCCACGCCGCTCTACGAATTTTTTATCTGGCTGGCCATTGCCGCCTTCCTCTGGCACATGGGCACGAAATCCCTCAAGGGCCCCAAAGCCAAGGGCGAAATTTTTTGCAATTACCTGATCCTCACGGGCATGGCCCGCTTTCTGATCGAATTTATTCGCATCAATCCGCGTTCGTTTTTCGGCATGTCCAATGCCCAAACGGCAAGCGTATTTTCGGTCCTGCTCGGCGCGGTGTTACTTTGGCGTATTAAAAGCCAGTTCCACAGACAGAAAAAAGAGCACCGCATCGTAGAACACATCGCCTCCCGCGGCGACGTCCTCCAGCCGGAGTATCACCGCCCCACGCCCGAATGCCCCCACCCCGAGCGCTGGCACATGTACGATTCGATGAGCGCCGAGGTGGAAGTGCTCGATTTCTTGAAATCAATTGTCACTACGCTCAAGCCGGAACTCATCGTGGAGACCGGAACTTTTTCCGGCTTAAGCACGCTGCGCATCGCGGAAGGCCTAAAAACCAACGGCTTCGGCCGCGTCATCACCTGCGAGTACGATGCAAAAGTTTTCGCGCTGGCAAAGCAGCGCTTCGCTTCTTCCGGCCTCGGCCAATGGATTGACGCGCGCAACGAGTCCAGCCTGGACATGAAAGTGGAAGGCACGATCGATCTGCTCTTCTGCGACAGCGACGCTCCTCTTCGCGAACAGGAAGTCCGTAAATTTCTTCCGCAGATGAACCCGCACGGCCTAATCCTCATGCACGACGCAAGTTCGCTGATGAAAACAGTTCGCGAGGCCGCACTCAAGCTGGAAGCGGAAGGCCTGCTTTCCGTTCTCTTATTGCCGACGCCGAGGGGTTTGGTGGTAGCGCAAAAACGCGAAGGCCGCAGTTAGGTGGCACAGACTTCAGTCTGTGCTGGCTAGACGTCGAGTTAAGCCCAGGCCCAAGCTTTCAGAAAAATTTAAGAGGAAGCGAATTAGAAGTTACAGCATCTGCCGCAAAACGTACTGCAAGATGCCGCCGTGATGATAGTAGGAGACTTCCTCCGGTGTATCGACGCGCGCGATCGCAGCGAACGTTTTCGCCGCACCATCGCCGGATTTAGCGCGCACAGTGATCGCTTTCTTTGGCGAAAGCGATGCGACGCCTTCGAACTCGAAGACCTCTTGTCCAGTCAATCCGAGCGTCTCGCGATTTTCGCCGGCCTTAAACTCCAGCGGCAGCACGCCCATGCCAACCAGATTGCTGCGATGGATGCGCTCGTAACTTTCCGCAATCACCGCGCGCACGCCGAGCAACCGCGTTCCTTTGGCCGCCCAGTCGCGAGACGATCCTGAGCCGTACTCTTTGCCCGCAAGCACAACCAGCGGCACGCCCGCTTCGCGATATTTCACCGCGGCATCGTAAATCGTCATCTTCTCGTTGCCCGGCAGATAGAGCGTCCAGCAGCCTTCCGTACCGGGGGCGAGTTGATTGCGCAACCTGATATTCGCAAACGTGCCTCGCATCATTACTTCGTGATTGCCGCGCCGCGCGCCATACGAATTGAACTCGTGCGGCTTCACGCCATTCGCAATCAAATATTTCCCCGCGGGCGAATCGACCGGAATCGAACCCGCTGGCGAAATGTGATCCGTAGTCACGCTGTCGCCGAGAATGGCGAGGACACGCGCCGCATGAATATCCGCAAGGGCCGGCGGCGTCTTCGGCATATTTTCAAAAAACGGCGGCTGCTTGATGTACGTGGACTTCGGGTCCCACTTGTACAAATCGCCTTCAGGAACCGGCATGGCCTTCCAGTGCGCGTCGCCTTCGTACACATTGGCGTATTCTTTCGCGTACATTTCGCTGGTCACGGAATCGCGCACAGTGGATTCAATTTCCTGCGGCGTGGGCCAGATGTCGCGCAGATAAACAGGCTTCCCCGTGGAATCATCGCCAAGAGATTCGGTCGTCAAATCCATGTCCATCCGACCAGCAAGAGCGTATGCCACCACCAGCGGCGGCGAGGCCAAATAATTCGCGCGCACCAGCGGATGAATGCGTCCCTCAAAATTTCGATTGCCGCTCAGCACGGACACAGCAATCAAATTGTTGTCCTTGATTGCCGCGCCGATTGCTTCCGGCAACGGACCGCTGTTGCCGATGCACGTCGTACATCCGTAGCCCACGAGGTGAAAATTCAATTTGTTGAGATATTGCGTCAGGCCGGATGCATCGAGATAATCCGTCACAACTTTGGAGCCGGGCGCAAGACTCGTCTTCACCCACGGCTTTACTTGCAAGCCACGCTCCACCGCTTTTTTCGCGAGCAAACCTGCTCCGAGCATCAGCGAAGGATTCGAAGTGTTTGTGCAACTCGTGATCGCCGCAATCACCACCGCGCCGCTCGATAGATCGAACGAATCGCCGTTATTCTTCACGGCCACGTGCTTATCAGGGGTGCCTTCCACAACTTTGGTGAAGGAACTCTTCGCGTTGCGCAGCGATACGCGATCCTGCGGGCGCTTGGGGCCGGCAACCGTTGGTTCCACCGACCCAAGATCCAGTTCCAGTTTGTCGCTGAAAATGGGATCCGCCATATCATCGGTGCGGAACAACATCTGTTCTTTGCAATATGCTTCGACAAGCGCGATCTGTTCCGCGCTACGCGCCGTGAATTGCAGATAGGCAAGTGTTTCTTCGTCGACAGGGAAGAATCCCATCGTCGCGCCATACTCCGGCGCCATGTTCGCGATCGTCGCGCGGTCCGGCACGCTCAAACTGGAAAGGCCTGTGCCGCAGAATTCCACGAATTTGCCGACGACACCTCTCTTGCGCAACATTTCCGTCACGGTCAAGACCAGGTCTGTCGCCGTGCATCCTTCGCTGAGTTTTCCATGCAACCGGAATCCGACGACGTCCGGGATGAGCATCGAGGATGGCTGCCCGAGCATCGCAGCCTCTGCTTCGATTCCGCCGACGCCCCAGCCAAACACGCCGAGCGCATTCACCATGGTGGTGTGCGAATCCGTTCCCACAACGGAATCAGGATATGCCTCAACCCTGCTTCCCGAAGGCATGGCGCAAACCACGCGTGCAAGATGTTCCAGATTCACTTGATGGCAGATGCCGGTATCCGGCGGCACGACTTTGAAATTTTGAAATGCGGTCGCCCCCCAGCGCAGAAAAGCGTAGCGCTCGATGTTGCGCTGGAATTCCAGTTCGGCGTTCAAACCGAAGGCATTCACACTTCCAAAGCTGTCTACTTGCACGGAATGGTCGATGACCAATTCCGCCGGGAACAGCGGATTAATCAGCCGCGGATTTCCGCCCATGTGTTTGATGGCTTCGCGCATCGTAGCCAAATCCACGACAGCAGGCACGCCCGTAAAGTCCTGCAGCAGCACGCGCGCGGGCATGAAAGCGATCTCTTTTTCAGGCGCGCCCGGCGTCCAGTTCGCGAGCGCGCGAATATCATCAGCGCGCACAAACCGCCCGTCCTCGCAGCGCAGAAGATTTTCGAGAAGTATCCGGAGAGAAAACGGCAGCTTCGCCAATTGGCAGGAGATCTTTTTCTCAAGAAACTCGAGCCGGTGAATATCAAACGATTGCGCGCCCACGTTTAGTTTGTCGCGCGTTCCGAAAGAATTCCCTGCGGCAATGGCCATTCTCGCCGTCCTTTCCATCAATTCAGCAGAGCTCCATGATAACCGAAAACGATTCTTTACGGCGGACGGCCAGCTATACTGTTGAACACGTGAACATCGTTCTGATTTCGACCTACGAGTTGGGGCGCCAGCCATTTGGGCTCGCCTCGCCGGCAGGCTGGCTCCGCAAGCGAGGACATCATGTCGTGTGCCTCGATCTATCCCGTCAGTCGCTCGATGAATCCGCCGTTCGCGCTGCCGGATTAATCGCGATTTATTTGCCTATGCACACGGCCACGCGTCTCGCTGCAAAGCTCATCCCGACGTTGCGCGAACTCGGTCCGCTCGCCGAGCTGTGTTGCTACGGCCTCTACGCGCCGATGAATGCGGACTATCTGCGCTCGCTAGGCGTCGCGACCATTCTCGGCGGCGAATTCGAGCAAGGGCTCGTGCAACTTGCTGAGCGCGTGCAAGACCGCCCGCGGAACGGCGATCGCTCTGAAGTTTCATCACAAGTGGAGCCTCTCGTCTCGCTGGAACGCCTGGCTTTTGAAGTCCCCGACCGCTCGGGTCTGCCGCCCATCGGCAAGTACGCTCATTTAATTATTCCCGGCGGCGAATTCCGCCTGGTCGGCTCGACGGAAGCCACCCGCGGTTGCAAACACCTTTGCCGGCATTGCCCGATCGTCCCGGTTTACAAAGGCGTCTTTCGCATCGTCAGCCGCGACGTTGTGATGGAAGACATTCGGCGGCAAGTGGCCGCCGGCGCGCAGCACATATCGTTTGGCGATCCTGACTTTTTCAACGGCATTCGCCACGCGCTGGAGCTTGTCGAAGAATTTCATCGTGAATTTCCCAAAGTAACCTACGACGTCACCATAAAAATTGAGCATCTGAAAAAATACGAAGTGCACCTGCCAAAACTAAAAGAAACAGGCTGCCTCTTCGTCATCAGCGCCGTAGAATATCTCGATGACGCCGTGCTCAGCGCACTCGACAAAGGTCACACGCGCGAAGATTTCCTCCATGTAGTTCACGCTTTCCGGGCTCTCGGCATGATTCTTCACCCGACCTTCGTTCCATTCACCCAATGGACAACGGTGGAAAGTTATCTCGACCTGTTGCGCGTGATTCGCGCCGAATCCCTGATGGAAAATGTCGCGCCGATACAGCTTGGCATACGCCTGCTCATCCCCGAAGGTTCGCGGCTGCTGGAACTGGACGAAGTGCGGAGCAACGTCGGTCCTTTCGATCCACAATCGCTCTTCTATCCGTGGAAACATGCTGACCCGCGCATCGACGCGCTCAGCGAAGCCGTACAAGCCATTGCCGCGGAGGGGGATCGGAGAAAAGAATCTCGCTCGATGGTCTTCGATCGTATCTGGAAGGCCGCGCATGCCGCCGCGGGACTTGACGTTCCAATTCTTCAACCATCGCAGGCGCTTGCAGCCGCCGTCCCTTTTCTTAGCGAGCCGTGGTACTGCTGCGCTGAGCCAACGCGTGAACAGTTTGTGTCGCTCGGCCAAGTCGCGAAAAAAATGGAAGAGCCGATGCCGGCCACTGGCAGTTACGTCTAGCGACGATGTCGGCGACTCACTAAATAAAAGATGCCGCGACTCCTCATCTTCACCGCAAAACTCGGCTACCAAACGCGCAGCTTTGACGAAGCCGCTCGCAAGCTCGGCGTTGACCTGGTCTTCGTCACGGATCGTTGCCACAAACTCGATGATCCCTGGGGCGATCGCGCGATTCCAGTCCATTTTGAAACGCCAGACGCGGCCGCCTATGCTGTTCTGGAAGCGATGCGCGGCCAGGACGTCGATGGGATTCTTGCGCTCGGTGATCGACCCGCCGTTGCGGCGTCCTACGTCGCACGTGGCCGCAGTATCATTTATAACCATCCCGCCGCCGTCGAAGCCTGCCGCAGCAAACTGCGCATGCGAGAGGTATTTCGCGAAGCGTGCCTCCGCGTCCCGTGGTTCCGAGCCATCTCGCACACTCCCACGCCGGAACCTGCTTTGCTGGGCATTTCGTATCCTTGCGTGGCAAAGCCGCTTTCGCTTTCGGCCAGTCAAGGTGTTGTTCGCGCAAATTCCCGCGAAGAATTTGTCGCCGCCGCCACTCGAATACGCCGCCTGCTGGATTCACCCGAAATCCGCGCGACCCGCGAGCCCAATCTCGATAAGATTCTTGTCGAAGGGTACATACCTGGCAGGGAAGTGGCTGTCGAAGGCTTGCTGACGGATGGTGTGCTGCGCATTCTGGCGATTTTCGACAAACCGGACCCACTTGAAGGTCCGTATTTCGAGGAGACCATCTACATCACGCCTTCGCGCCTCGCAGATGCGCAACAGCGGGAGATCGAGCGCTGCGCGGCGGACGCGGTTCGCGCACTCGGACTCTTTCACGGCCCGGTCCACGCAGAGTTTCGCGTAAATGAGGATGGCGTCTGGCCGCTGGAAGTTGCGCCCCGCCCCATTGGTGGACTCTGCGCACGGGCGCTACGATTCGCGCCGGATGCAGCAAGCCAAGCCATCGGCCTCGAAGAATTACTGTTGCGCCACGCGCTCGGTCTACCGGGCAGCGATTGGCCTCGCGAACAATCGGCCAGCGGCGTGATGATGATTCCCGTTCCCAAAAGCGGCATCTTGGAAAAAATCGAAGGAGAAGACGCCGCGCGCAGTACACCGGGAATTACCGCGCTCGAAATCACTGCGCGGCTGCACGATTACATCGCCGCATGGCCGGAAGGCTCCAGCTATCTAGGTTTTTTATTCGCAGCAGGAAATTCTGCCGAAGAGGTAGAAGAAGCAATCCGTGCGGCCCATGCGAAGCTGCGCTTTCATTTGGCACCGCGCCTGCCCGTTGAGCATCCCGCGACGGGACGACTGCCATCTGTGGTTGATTGACCGGGCTTGGGCGCAGCGGGCGGGGCAAGCCCCGCCCCTACAGATAAAACTTTTGGCTCTGGGGGCAAGCCCCGCTCCTACAGATATGAACTTTGGCTTTGGGGCGAGCCGCGCCCACCAGATTTAACCTTTGGCTTTGGGCGCTACGTAGCCTTCGGGCAGCTTGGCGCCGGCACCAAAGAAAAACTCTTCCAGCTGCTCGCCCATGATTTTTTGGGAATTTGGGTCGATGGGATTAAGCCGGTACTCGTTCATGATCATCTTCGAGTGCTCGATCCATAACTTCCAAGCATCTTTCGAAACGCTCTCGTATACGCGCTTCCCCAACTCGCCGCTCCACGGAATGCGGTCGAGGCCCGGCAATTCCTTGCCGAATTTCACGCACATCACCATGCGAGTTCCGGGCTTGGCCGGTTCGCTCGGGGCCGGAGCGGGATCGCAAGACTCATTCGCCATTCGCATCACCTCATCGAGATTGCCAATCCTCAACATACTGCAAGTTCAGGAAAATGCCTAGTCCAGCGGGCATTCGGAGAGCGTTCGCGCCTCGTTCATCATCCATTCATGACTTTAAATGCACAAAGGTGATTTGCAGAGACGCCAAACCAGTGTGACAATATAACCATGCGAAAATCACTCACTCTAGCGGTAACAGCAGTTGCGGCGGGCATAATTGCGCTGGGCTATGCACAAGCGCAGCAGACTCCCCCGGCAAGCGCGCCCAAAACAACTCCACCGGCGAGCGCGACACAGACTCCCGGAACGACGACTCCCAAGCCCTCCGCGGCGAAACCAGGCACCACGGTGGCCAAAAAGCCAACCGTCCTGACACTCACAACCCAAAAGCAAAAAGCCAGTTACGCCATCGGTTTGAATATCGGCAAAAGCATGCACAAAGATTCCGTCGACGTTGACCCCAACATTCTCCTCCGCGGGATGAAGGATGGATTGGCCGGCAACAAGCCGCTGCTGACGGATGACGAGGCGCGTGCCGCGATGGTAGCCTTGCAGGCCGACCTGCGCAAAAAAGGCGAAGAGAAAATGCTCGTGCAGGGAGAGGCCAATAAAAAAGAAGGCGATGCCTTTCTAGCTGAAAATAAATCGAAAGAAGGCGTTGTCACGCTCCCCAGCGGCTTGCAATATAAAATCCTGAAAGAAGGCACTGGCCCCAAGCCGGCGACCACCGACACGGTCGTCTGCAACTACAAAGGCACGCTGCTAGACAACACCGAATTCGACAGCTCTTACAAGCGCGGCCAGCCCGCCACATTTCCTGTCGGCGGTGTGATCAAGGGTTGGACGGAAGCGCTGCAGCTCATGCCTGTCGGCTCGAAGTGGGAACTCTTTATTCCTCCTGATCTTGCCTATGGCGCGCGCGGCGGTCCCGGCGGGGGCATCGGTCCTAACGCAACCCTGGTATTCGAAGTCGAGTTGATGTCCATACAGCCCAAGGCGGAAGTGCAAACACCGAAGCCGACACCGGCGCCAAGCGAAAAGCCAAACCAGTAAGAAGCTGCTTCCAATTGTCCGACGCCTCGCCAATGGAATTTGGCCTTGGCGAGGCGTCCAATTTATAGCGTTTGCTGCGGCGCAGACTTGTCCCAGCTTCCGCTGTTCCCAGAGTTGAACCGTTTGAAATACGCCATTAACGTGTTTTCTTACTCTGAAACGTTTATTATGGTGGTCCTTACCTCGCGACCGGAGGGCCTTTCTTTTGGCTAAGATCACCACGCTCTTCTGGGACATTGGCGGCGTCATCCTTACCAACGGCTGGGACCGTGGCTCGCGCCGCGAGGCGGCCACTGCTTTCAACTTCGATTACGAAGAATTTCAGGATCGCCACGATCTTTCTTTTCCGGCTTTCGATTCCGGCCAAATCTCGCTGAACGAATATCTCGACCGCACCCTGTTTTACCGCGCGCGTACGTTTACCCGCGAAGAGTTCACGGCGTTCATGTTCGCGCAATCGAAAGAGTATTCTGAGACTCGCGCCGTCCTCGCGGATGCGGCGCGCACTGGCAAATACTTCATCGGCTCTATCAACAACGAGCCGTTTGAACTGAACCAATACCGCATCGAAGCGTTCAACTTGCGGCGGGACTTTCTTGTTTTCTTCAGTTCCTGCTATGTCCGCTCGCGAAAACCCGAAGAGACCATTTTTCGTATTGCTCTCGAAGTCACGCAACGGCCGCCGGAGCAGTGTGTCTTCATCGACGACCGGCCGCTCAATCTGGAATGTCCGCGCCGCTTGGGGTTTAACGTCATCCATCATCAAAATGCGGAGCAATTGCGTTCCGAACTGCGAAATCACGGTGTTGAGGTATAGTTTCCTGCACCCATTTTTGAGCGCGCCCGGCGCGCAAGCGAGCTGAGGGAACCAATGGCTGAGGATACCAAGCGAACGGGAAGTCTCTACGGCGGCACCGCAGAACCTTGCGCTGTAGTTTTATTTGGCGCTTCAGGTGATTTGGCCAAGCGCAAAGTGATTCCGGCGATGTTCGACCTCGCCAACCACAATTCTCTCGGCTCCCGCTACGTCATCGTGGGTTTCGCCCGCACTCCCATGAACGACGAGAATTTTCGCGCTACTACTGGCGAAGCCGCAAAGACCATGTCGGAAATCGGTCCGGTCGATCCGAAGCAGTGGGATGAATTTGCTTCCTCGCTCTATTACCACTCCGGTGATTACTCGGACCCGCAGGCCTACGAGCAACTGGCGAAGCGCCTCATCCAGCTGGAAGCCGATAAGAAACTTGGCGGCAACCGGTTGTTCTATCTTTCCACGCCACCGGAAGTCTACCCCCATATTGTTGAGCAACTCGGCCGTGCTGGCCTCTCGCGACCCTCTTCGCCGAACTCCTGGGTGCGCATCATTATTGAGAAACCGTTTGGCCGCGATCTCGCTACGGCGAAAGAACTCAACAAGAAGGTTCTCAAAGTTTTTGAGGAAAAGCAGATCTACCGTATTGATCACTATCTTGGGAAAGACACCGTCCAGAATTTGCTGGTTCTTCGCTTTAGCAATGGCATTTTCGAGCCGCTTTGGAACCGCAACTACGTCGACTGCGTTCAAATCACCGCAGCGGAAACGCTCGGTGTCGAGCGGCGTGGCGGGTTTTATGAAACTACCGGCGCGCTTCGCGACATGATCCAGAGCCACGTGCTTCAACTGACTTCTCTTGTGGCCGTCGAGCCGCCGGCATCCTTTGACGCAACCTCTGTTCAAAACGAAAAGCTCAAGGTCCTGCAGTCCATTCGCCCGTTTGATTTGGAGATGGTCGCGCAGTCCGTTGTGCGCGGGCAGTACGCGCCGGGGCAGCTGGATAGCAAGCACTTACCCGGATATCGCGAGGAACCCGGCGTGAGCCAGAGCTCACGCACGGAGACTTTTGTCGCGGCTCGCTTGCTGATCGACAATTGGCGCTGGGCCGGCGTCCCCTTTTATTTGCGCACTGGGAAAGCGGCTCGCTACCCGCAGCACGGAAATCATGATTCAATTCCGCTGCGCGCCGCACATCGTGTTCCGCGACCGTGCCATCGAGCCGAACCGCCTCATTCTTAACATTCAGCCCGAAGAGGGAATATCCGTTTCCTTCGGCGCGAAGCGTCCAGGAACCGAGATGCGCATCGGAAACGTCAACATGAACTTCAGCTACAAGGAAGGTTTTGGCGAAGCATCGCGCAGCGCGTACGCCACGCTTGTAAACGATTGCCTGCGCGGAGACGCCACGCTTTTCGATCGCGGCGACAATGTGGAAGCCGCGTGGTCTCTCGTCGATCCCATTCTTGACGTCTGGAGTGCCGCAAAGAGCGCCAAGGTTCCGGAGTATCCCACAGGAAGCTGGGGCCCGCAGGAATCCGATCTGCTGCTCGAACGCGACGGGAGAAAATGGCTCAATCCATGATTTTGAGACTGGGTAGCGATACAGAACGGCACCATCATGGGGGGAATAGGTGATTCTTGCGGGCGACGTTGGAGGCACGAAATGCAATCTTGCGCTTTTCTCGGAAAAGGATGGGAAGCTCAGCGCCGTCTACAAGCAGCGGTTTGCGAGTAAAGACTTTGCTCAGTTTGATCTAATCGTTCGCGAATTCTCGCGCCAGGCTGCGCCGCACCTCGCAAATGAAAAGGTGCGAGCTGCAGGGTTCGGAGTAGCTGGTCCGGTCATCAACAATCGTGTGCGCGCCACGAATCTTCCCTGGACGGTTGACGCCACGATCCTTGCGAGCGAATTAAAACTCGCCGATGTCGTACTGATGAACGATCTTGGCGCCACCGGACACAGCATCGAGCATCTCAAGCCCGAAGAATATTGCGTACTGAATCCAGGCGAACCGGAACATGGCGGGACTCGCGCACTGCTCGCTGCTGGCACTGGTTTGGGTCAATCGATCCTTGTGTGGGATGGTTCGCGCTACCGTGTCGTGCCTTCCGAAGGCGGGCATTCGGATTTCGCGCCTCACACAGAACAGCAGATCGAGCTCTTGCGCTTCATGCGCCGCCGCTATCCGCAAGTCAGTTGGGAGATTATTCTGAGCGGCCGCGGTTTTCGCACTATTCACGAATTTCTGAATCCTAGCGTCATACATCCTTCCTTTGAGGATCCTGGGATGGATCCAGCTCCCGAAATCACCAAACTCGGCCTTGCCAAGGAGTGCCCTGTCTGCGTTGACACGCTGGATCTTTGGACCGCCATTTATGGCTCGGAAGCCGGCAATCTCGCGCTCAAAGTGCTCGCGCTTGGCGGGGTCTACGTAGCGGGCGGCATCGCCGTAAAAATCATCGAAAAAATAAAAGACGGGTCTTTCTTCGAAGCCTTTCGCGACAAATGGAAATTCGAGAGCATGTTGGATAACATCCCGGTCTCCGTTGTGCTCAACGAATCCGCGCCGCTGCTCGGCGCTGCCTACGAAGCGCTGGCTTCACTTCCGCCGCGCTAGGCTTCTTTCCGCGGCCGGCACGGCTTGATTTTGTTACGCTTGACGTGACGCATGCGGATGGCGCCTCGCACAACAGAAGCCTGGGAAATCCATCAAGGGCCTCCACAGGCTGAAACGCAACGAACCAGTCCATGCTTATTGTTCGCACTCGCTGTTCCCGCCGCAACCCTACATTTCTTTGGTAAACTACGAAGACGCGAAGACTATGGATAGCTCGCGCCGCGCGCCTTTGATTGAATGCAAGTGCCAAGGAGCAAGTCATGAGCAGTGCCGTAACTACCCCAGTCACAGAGCTGCAGAACTACATCAATGGCGCTTGGCGCCGTCCTTCCTCTACAGAATTCTTTGACGTTACTAATCCTGCGACTACCGAACTTCTGGCTCGCACGCCGATGTCCTCTCCGGCTGATGTGGATGCCGCCGTCCAGGCTGCCGCGGATGCGTTTCCAGCTTGGCGCCGCACTCCTCCCGGCGAGCGCGTGCAATATCTCTTCAAGTTGAAAAATCTGCTTGAAGAACACATCGATGAACTTTCTCGCCTGATCACTCTCGAGAACGGTAAAACTTTCGGCGAAGCCAAAGCCGAATTGCGGCGTGGGATCGAAAATGTCGAAGTGGCCTGCGGCATCCCCATGATGATGCAGGGGTACAACCTCGAGGACGTCACGCCCGGCGTTGATGAAATGCAAATCAGGCAGCCGCTCGGGGTCGTGGCTGCCATCGTCCCATTTAATTTCCCCGCGATGATTTCCTACTGGTTCCTTCCGTATGCCATCGCTTGTGGCAACACGTTCGTGCTGAAGCCCTCCGAGCGCGTGCCGCTCAGCATGATCCGGGCTTTCGAGTTGCTTGAAAAAACCGGTTTGCCGAAGGGCGTCGTTAATCTCGTGAACGGCGGCAAAGAAGTTGTTAATGCGCTCTGCGATCATCCGCAAGTCCGTGCAATCAGCTTCGTCGGGTCCACCCCTGTCGCCAAGCATGTTTATATGCGTTCTGCCGCGAGCGGCAAGCGCATGCAATGCCAGGGCGGGGCAAAAAATCACGTTATCGTACTTCCCGATGCGGACATGGAACTCGCCACGCAGATTATCAGCGACAGCGCGTTCGGTTGCGCCGGTCAACGGTGCTTAGCAGTGAGCGTGGCCGTTACCATCGGCGAGGCGCAAAAATCATTCCGCGATTCGATCGCGCATTCTGCGTCAACGCTTAAGGTGGGCTACGGTCTCGAGCCCGGCGTCCAGATGGGGCCGGTTATTTCAGGCGATAGCAAAAAGCGCATCGAATCCCTCATTGCCGCCGGCGTCGGCGAAGGCGCCAAAGCCATTCTCGATGGCCGCAACACCAAAGTCCCCAATCACGAATCCGGCAGCTTTCTCACTCCCACGGTTCTCGATGGTCTGCCATCGACAAGCCAATTGGCCAACACAGAGATTTTCGGCCCCGTACTAAGCCTCGTCCACGCCAGCTCGATGGACGAAGCGATGGATTTTCTCCGCCGCAGCCCTTACGGTAATCAAGCTTCTCTTTTTACGACCAATGGTGGCGCAGCACGCCGGTTCCGCTACGAAGCCCCCGCGGGAAACATCGGCATAAACATCGGCGTGGCCGCTCCCATGGCGTATTTTCCGTTCAGCGGCTGGAAAGAAAGTTTCTTCGGCATACTTCATGGCCAGGGCCGCGACGCCGTGGAGTTCTATACCGAATCCAAAATTGTTGTAGAGCGCTGGTCACGCCAGGAAACGCGGAAGTTCTGATACAATCCACACCAGATCACCTCGAACACGAACCCGCATCCTCTTTGATACCCAGCCGCCTTTGGCTGGAAAGGATTTGCTCATGATTCGATCCCGATTCATGCTTTGCCCCAGCTTGATCCTCGCTATGGCGCTCCTCTCGCCGGTCGCCCTTCTGGCGCAAACCGCTGCGCCTACCGGTGCAGAAGCGAATGACTCCAGGCTCAATGAAATCATCAAAGAAACCCAGAAGCAAGTTGGCGGCAAAAATTTGGCCGGGATTGTTTGGTGGGTGCCCGCCGAGTTTTGGGAAGAATCTGCGATGGAGCGGGGTTCCTCTCCGCAGAAGGCTCGCGAGAGATTTGGTTCTTTGCGCGAATATACGATGGTTATTGTCCTGGCCGGCAAAATCGGAATTGGCAACATCAATTGGTTTTCCGAGGGAGATCTCCGCTCCAGCACGTCTCTGCGCGATGCGGATGGGCAGGTTTACAAACCGCTGTCGGATATTTCTTCAGACGCCGTTGGTGTCACATCCATCATCAAGCCCGTGATGGCTAACATCCTCGGTCCAGCCGGACAAAACTTTCAAGTCCTGTTTTTCCCTTCGAAGACCGCGAGCGGAAAGCTGATAGCTGATCCTACCCGCGAGGGCAGGTTTGTCATTTCGATAGAAAATCTGCCGGGGACGCAGCCAATGGCTTTCGAGTGGCTGCTACCTCTTACGAGCTTGACGCCGCCAAAATTCTGCCCAGTTGGAAAAGAGCGTGTCGAGGCTAACTGGAAATACTGTCCGTGGCATGGCGTCAAACTGCCGGACAATATCCCTCCAATTATTCCGCTGTTAGAGTTGAAGCCGAAAGAAAATAAACCTCAGTAGCAATGCCCGGTGTTTCCATGACCACTCAGCCCATTAAGCTCGACGTGCACGAACAAATCGAATGTGCGCACACGCTCGCTTCAAAGTTCTACACGGATCCGGCGATTCTTGAGGCTGAGAAAGGGCGGATCTTCCACCGAACCTGGCAACTCGTCGGCACGCTCAACACGCCCTGCGGAGAACAGAACGAGGCAAAACGTACCATCGCCGATCCCGAAACGTTTTTCACGGTCGATGTAATTGGCGAGCCAGTCGTAGTTGTCCGCGACAAGCAAGGCACGCTGCGGGCTTTCAGCAACGTCTGCCGCCATCGAGCGGGACCCATCGCGCAAGGCAGCGGCTGCAAAAACGTTCTTCGCTGCGGCTATCACGGCTGGACCTACACGCTCGACGGACGTTTGATCGGAACGCCTGACGTTGAAGGCGTCGAGTTCTTTGACCGCAGCACCATGGGCATGTTTCCTCTGCGGCTCGAAACCTGGGAACAACTCATCTTCGTCAACTTCGATCCAAACGCCGAACCGCTCTCTGCTTATCTCGGCAAGATTCCGGAACAAGCGCGCGGCTTCCAATTCGAAGGGCTGCAATCCGTCGAGCGCCGCGACTACATCATCGACTGTAATTGGAAGGTTTACGTCGACAACTACCTCGAGGGCTACCACATTCCGATTGCTCACCCCGGCTTGATGCGCGAAATTGATTACGCGAACTACCGCACCGACACCTATCGTTATTATTCGCAGCAGTTCGCGCCCATTCGCGCCATGAGAACGGAGGATGCTGGCGAACGCTTTTATGCGCCGGGCGGCGGCCTTCAAGAAGCTCTCTATTTCTGGATTTTTCCCAACCTCATGCTTAACGTCTATCCGGACAATCTTTCCACCAATCTCATCGTCCCTCTCTCGCATGATAAAACGCTAACTATCTTCGAATGGTTTTTTCACGACGCGAATTCCGAAAAAGTTCGCGAACGTATTAAACGCGCTGTGGCTTTTAGCGATGAAGTTCAACAGGAAGACATCGATCTGTGCAGGAATGTTCAGCGAGGACTGAATTCTTCGACCTACGACCGTGGCCGCTACTCCGTCAAACGCGAAAACGGCGTCCATCATTTCCACATGCTTCTGAGCGAATTTCTCTCGAAGCCGTGAAAAGCAGCGAAGAGCAGGGAAGAGGGGAGAAAAGTTCGGAAGGGCCGCGGGTTATCTTAGTGCCGCGAACTCATCGCCAGAGGGCGTGCCACTTGTCCAGTCGAATCGCGCACGACAAACTCCGGCTCGATCGCGATTTCCGCAACAAAGTCTTCACGCCCCTCGATTTGACTGACCAGTGTTTGTGCCGCGATCTCTCCCATGCGCACCAAAGGCTGCCGCACTGTCGTCAAACCTGGATTCGCAAAAGCCGCCCCGGGAATATCGTCGAACCCCACGACGGAAACATCCTGCGGCACTCGCAATCCTGCTTCGCGCAGGGCCCAGATCGACCCAATCGCCGAAATATCGTTATAGGCAAAGAGCGCCGTGAACGGTTCTCGTCTCGCGAGCAACTCTTTCGTGACGGGGAATCCTACTTCCGGAGTGGAGACTTTGCTCTCGATCCGAATCGTCAGCTCAGGCCGAATGCGAATCCCCAACTCCGCCGCCACCTCGCCGATCGCATTCCACCGCTCTTCGGAGTCTGAGCTGAAGGTCTGCCCCTGCAAGAACGCAATTTCCTTGTGACCCAATTCCTTCAGATGTCCCAGCGCAAACCGCGCCGCGCGTTTATGATCCAGAACGATATTCGTCACGCCGGCAATTTGCCGGTGACCCGCGACGGCGACTGTCGGCAGCGACGGCTCCGCCGAAATGGAAGTGTCCACGGTGATAAATCCCTCGACACCGCGTTCTACCAGCAGCTGAGAGTACGTTTCGAGCAGCTTCGGATCGTGGCGGTGTACCACGGTCAGGAAAAAATAGTTTTGTCCGGCGAGATATCGCTCAATCCCGCTGATCACCTGCGAGCCGTACGCATCGCCGATCTCTTCCGCGATCACGCCGATTGTGAACGTGCGCCGCATCCGCAATGTCCGCGCAAAAAAGTCCGGCCGGTAATTCAATTCCTGCGCCGCGGCAAGAATGCGTTGTTTGGTATGTTCGGGGATGGACCGCGCCGCCGGAGAATTGTTCAGCGTCGCGGAAACCGTTCCTGCGGCGAGGCCGAGATGCTTCGCCACCGTCTTCAGCGTGACTTTTTTGTTCTCTCTACGCGGTCCGGCGTTCTTCAGCGTCGGTGTCATGGACACGCCCTCGACTATTTCTTGCGGCACTCAATTCGCGCCGCAGCACCAGCTGGACCGTGACCTGCTTCGGCACCAGCAATAAACAGTGCCGCGAGTATAGCAGGGACCACTCCCAATTCGCTCTGCCCCTGGCCCATTCGGCAGCCTGCGCTCGAAGCACACGTTCACTCTCACCGCCCAACCATTGCCAGAGCGCTTTCCGTAGACGGAGAAATGTTGGCCAAAATGAGAAGATAATTTTATGTGCCGCTGCTGCTGTTTCAAACATCTTAGGAAGGTCACTTAGCAGGAACAACGGAGAAGACCAATGTCCAGGAAGCTCGAAGGGAAAGTTGCGCTCGTCACAGGTGGATCGCGCGGGATCGGCGCGGCAATTGCGAAGCGTTTGGCCGCGGATGGAGCGAGTGTGGCGATTACGTATGCGAAAGAAGCGGGTGCGGCTGCAGCGGTCACGAAAGCGATTGAACAGAGCGGCGGGAAGGCGCTCGCGATTCAGGCGGATGCCGCCAACGCCGATGCCGTGAAGGCTGCGGTTGCGAAGACGGTCGCCACATTGGGCAGCATCGACGTGCTTGTGAACAATGCCGGTACGGCCATCCCGAAATTATTTGCGGAAACCTCCCTTGAGGACATCGACCGCATGATGAACATCAACGTCCGCGGCATGCTGGTCGCGACGCAGGCTGCTCTGAAGGACATGAAGAACGGCGGCCGCATCATCAACATTGGCTCGTGCGTTGGAGAGCGCAACATGACGCCAGGCTTGACGGCCTACGCGGCCACGAAAGGAGCCGTCAAGATGTTCACACAGAGTTTGTCGAGAGAGGTGGGTAGCCGGAGTATCACCGTCAATAACGTCCAGCCGGGCCCGATCGACACCGAGCTAAATCCTGCCGCGGGCGATTGGGCGGCGCCGCAGAAGGCCAACACGGTGCTCGGCCGCTATGGCACAGTGGACGAAGTTGCTGCGCTGGTCGCGTTCGTCGCAAGTCCGGAGTCGGCCTACATTACCGGCGCGAACCTGACCGTCGACGGGGGGACGAACGCCTGATATGAGCGCATACCTGATTTTCACACGCGAAAAAACACTCGATCCACAAGAGCTGGCGGCCTATTCAAAAGAAGTTCCACCGACTCTAGCTGGGCACAACGCCAAGGTTCTCGCGCTTTACGGCAAGCACGAAGACCTTGAAGGGGTCGCCACGGAAGGTACCGTAATCCTTGAGTTCCCAAGCGCCGCGGAAGCCAAGGCTTGGTACGACGGTCCGGCCTATCGCAAAGTGCGCGAGCATCGTTTCAAAGGGGCGACCTACCACGTGATATTAATAGAAGGATCCTGAGGAAATCGAGCTCGACCGGGGAGAATTTCTAACTCAGGAAGAAGCCGGGGCCAATGCCGACAAAATGGTTTTCTGGTGAATGCATCTTTGCTGGTCAGCAACCTCCGTCAATTTGAGTTTGGCTTGATCCTCGCGCTGGCCGTGAGGCGGTCCAACCAACGGCGGGCCGTGCTTGCCTCGCGCCGGTCTTCGTGATTTCTCAAGAAATCGCGCAGAGCCTGCGCAGCATCTTCATAGCGCCCGACTGCAGTCAGGGATTGCGCCACCAGCAGTTCGATTTCCGGCGCCTTCCCACTCGATGCCGTGAGCGCGTCTTGCGACATTTTTAGCGCCTCGTCATATTGCGCGCTCTGGTAATAGGCCTTCGCCAGCGTCCAGCGCGTCTCCCAGGCTCCGCCAGGATCCAACTGTAGTGCCTTCTCCAGTGGAGGGATCGCCGCGTCGCATTTTCCCTGATCGCACAGGGCCATTCCCAACGCCGCGAAAGCACGTGCATGATTCGGCTCGAGCTGCGTGACCTTTTCCAAGGCGTCTTGCGCTCCAGCCCAGTTGCGCTGTTTCAGGCAGAGCACTCCGTTGACGTACAACACGTCTGGATGGCTGGGCGCGAGCCGCATCGCTTCACTCACATACTTCTCTGCATCACCTACATTGTCGGTGCTGAGCGCTCGCAGTCCCTTGTCGAGTGCCTGCTTCGCTTTTGGCGCGAGCACTGGTCTTCCCGGAACCCCCACACCTCTTCCGACATCTGAAAGTCGCCGCATTAAAACATCCACTTGCGTTCGGCCGGTGACTTGAACGGATACTTGCTTTTGCACGCTCTCGTAGCCAGCAGCTTCGACGATCACCGTAAACTCGCCCAAATTATTTACCACCAGCACGGCGCTCCCGCGCGACGTCTCTCCCTGCCTGCTAAGTGTTGTTCCGTCCCGGTAGAGTTTCACTATCGCCGGCGTGGAGATGGGCTCCCCCGAAAGATCGCGCACGTTCACCGTAATTTCCGATCCCTTGCCGTGGAACTCGTTTACTTCGCTTCCATTGTCCTGGCAGCAAGCGGGGAGGGCAAACAAAGCGGAAGACATCATCAACAGAAAAAAACGCGGGAGGCGTAGAGAGGTTTGTGGAACGCAAAGACGAGTTCGTACCCGGGCTTGCGGCGGAGCCCACACCTGCACCAACTTCCGGGCCCCTCCGTCGGAATAACGCATGAAGGCCCCCGACCAGTTGCCGCGAGCCTAGACCTCGCCAACTATCGCGTCAAGCAAAACATTTTGCATTTTGGTGACACTTGGGCTGATGTTGAAAAATCGGCTATGGCGTTACGGAGATTTTTTTGCCTGAGTAGGAAACAGTTTTGTCGGCGTTTTCGGTGAGGCCGCCGCCGGTTCCGTGATTTTCAGTGACAAAGACGACGCGGAATGTGCGTTTTTCGAGCATTCCAGGGAATGTGCCGGTGCGATCGCCGATGGTGAGAGTGACGGCGGTGTCGTCCCAGGAAAAGGGAATCGTAGCGTGGACGCCTTTTTCGTAGTCGTAGGAGTCGTTTTCGTCTTCGTAGAGGGTGAAGGAGCCGTTTGCTCCGCGATAGATGCGAAGTTCGATGGGATCGGCGGATTTTTCGGCGGCGTATTGAAGGTCGGGGCCGAGCGGGAGGATGGAGCCAGCGCGGATGTAGAGCGGCAGGCGATCGATGGGTGACGGAGCGTCGAGGGTGCGGCCGCCCTGGACGGCGGCGCCGGTCCAGAAGTCGTACCACTTTGCGTTAGGCAGATAGAGACGACGAGTGGCGGAGCCGGGCTCGGTGACGGGATTTACTAAAATGGCCGGGCCGAAGAGATATTGGTCGCCGATATTTTGCGCGCGGGTGTCTTCGCGGAAGTCCATGACTAGCGGGCGCATGATGGTGTAGCCCTCGCTGGTGGTCTTCCAGGCCAGTGAATAGATGTAGGGCATCAGGCGGTAGCGGAGATTGTCGTAGGCAGTGAGAGTTTTTTGCGCTTCGGGGCCATAGGACCAAATTTCGTTTTGATTTGTGGTGCGCGTGCCGTGAGCGCGGAAGATGGGGCAAAAGGTACCGAACTGAAACCAGCGGATGTAGAGTTCGCGGTACGCGGGGTCATCGGGATTGGCGGAGACGAAGCCGCCGATGTCGGTGGTCCAGTAAGGCAGGCCGGAGACGGAGTAATTGAGGCCGGCGGGAATTTGGCGGCGGAACGTTTCCCAGTTGGGATCGACGTCGCCAGACCAGACAGCAGCGGCGTTGCGTTGAGATCCTGCGTATGCCGAGCGGGAGAGAATAAAGACGCGCTTTTTGTCGGACGCGGCGCGCTGGCCTTGGTAAACGGCGGTAGTGGTCATGAGGGGAAATTCATTGGCGTAACGCGCGCCATTTTCGCCGTGATTGATTTTGTTGGTAACGAGAATATTGGTTTCGCGGCCTTCGGTTTCTGCCTCGGTGGTGTCGAGCCACCAGGCGTCGGCGCCGATTTTGAAGAGCGCGTTATCCATTAGGTTCCAATAATATTTGCGCGCTTCTGGATTGAACGGATCGTAGAGCGCCTGCGCGACGGGATGGAAACTTGGAGCAACGGTCTTGGCGATGAAGAAGCCGCGCTTGTCCATGTCGTCGTAGACAGGCGAGCCGGGGCGGAAATAGGGCCAGACGGAAATCATCAGGTGGACGTTGTTTTTGTGGAGGGCGTCGATCAGGCCTTTGGGATCGGGATAGTTTTTGTTGAAGATGGGCTCGCCCATGGTGTTCCACCAGAACCAGTCCTGGACGATGTTATCGAGAGGGATGTGAAGATCTCGGTATTTTTGCGCGATGGTGAGGAGTTCCTGCTGCGAGTCGTAGCGATTTTTGCATTGCCAATAGCCATAGGCCCATTTGCCGAAGAGTGGGGCGGCGCCGGTGAGTTCGCGATAGTCGGAAATCAGGCGGTCGAAATCGGGACCGTAGAAGAAGTAATAGTCCATCGAATCGGAAACTTCCGAGCTCAGGTAAAAAGCGTGGACGAAACGATTCGTGAATTTGCTGCGTGAGCCGTTGTTCCAGAAGATGCCGTAGCCATTGCTGGAAAGAAGAAACGGAATGGAGATGTTTGTGTTGTCTTGCGAAATGTCGATGGATTCGCCGCGATAGTTCCAGACGCCGGCTTGATGCTGTCCGAGGCCGTAGAAGGCTTCTTGCGTGTCCCACATATTGACGAAGCGTTCGGAGTGGTAGGTTTTTTCGCCGTTGACTTCGGTCGGCGTAAGCGTGCGGGAATTTTCCTGCGTGAGTTTGTGGCCGGCGGAGTCGTAGAAGATTACGGAGCTGTCGGCACGGGTGATTTCGATTTTCAGCTTGGACGTGGTTAGAGTTATCAGTTTGGAGTCGTCAGTGTGGAGAGAGAAGTCGGCTTTGGGCCAGGATTTTTTGATGATGAGATTGTCCGGGTGCTGGGGGACGTCGCGTTCGAGAGAATAGACGACGTGGACGATGGAATCCGAGCAGACCTGGAATCGCAGGAAACCCGTTTGGAGAACGAACACAACGCCGTCAGGCTGCTGGTCCACCGAGCTTACAGGATTGAGAGGGACCCACTGGGCCTGCAGCGGGCAGGCTGCCGTCATGAAAAACAGGGCGGCGAGGAGGGCGATGTACTTGTAAGCATGCAAAAATGAAATTGGTCGCATGAAAATCATCGAACTCCGTGTACGATAACGTTAATTTGGGACGAATGTTCGGGGGAACATTGGCACCGAGGCTCCAGGGTTGTCAATGGCCTTTGCAAGGGGCAGGAATGGGAGAGCCAAGCGGGGCGGAATCGGCAAGTCTAAGAAAAATAAGGAGAAGATTCGCGATTGATGAATTTTTGTGATACAAGGCGTGGGGAAGATTCGATGCATTGTAAGAGTGTCGGGGGTATAGGAGGAGCGGAATGGTGCTCAGGGGGAGAATCTGCATGTTGGCGTTTCTAATGGCGTTCGGTCCGGAGTTTGCAGCAGCGTCGCCCGGGGACGAGGGGCAGACGGCGGCCAAGAAGGGCGCATATGTCGAGAAGGCGGCGTTTGGAAAGTTGCCGGACGGGACGGCGATTGAGGCTTTCACCCTTTACAACTCGAAAGGGGCTTCGGCTAAGGTTATCACCTACGGCGCCACGCTGACGGAACTTCACGTTCCGGACAAGAACGGCAAAATGGGTGATGTTGTTCTGGGCTTCGACAACCTTGAGGGATACCTGGGGCAGCATCCGTTTTTCGGCGGGACGATCGGGCGCTATGGGAACCGGATCGCGAAGGGCAAATTCACGCTGGATGGAAAAGAGTACCAACTGTTTCTTAACAACGGGCCGAATAGCTTGCACGGCGGGCAGGTTGGTTTTAACCGGAGAGTTTGGAAAGCCGAAGAAGTAAAGGAAAAAGACGGGGCGGCGGTTCGTTTCAGCTATTTGAGCAAAGATGGGGAAGAGAACTACCCTGGAAACCTGAACGTGAGTGTGACGTACACGCTGACGAACACCGATGAGCTGAAGTTGCAATACTCGGCAGAGACAGACAAGGACACGGTTTTAAATATAACGAACCACAGCTATTTCAATTTGTCGGGCACGGACACGGGCGACATCCTCAAGTACATCCTTTATATAAACGCGGACAAGTACACTCCGGTGGATTCGACACTGATCCCAACCGGCGAACTCGCGAGCGTGGTGGGCACACCGCTGGATTTCCTAAAGCCGACGGAGATTGGTGCGCGCATCGCGGAGCTTAAGGAAATTGGCGGATACGACCACAACTACGTGTTAAATGGGAAGGCCGGGACGCTGCGGGTGGCCGCGAAGGTCACCGATCCGGAGTCGGGCAGAGTGATGGAAGTTTTGACGACGGAACCGGGAGTGCAGTTCTATTCGTCGATCGGTCTGAACGGAAGCATCAAGGGAAAAGGTGGAGTCGGATACGAGAAATATGGGGCCATTTGTCTGGAGACGCAGCACTTTCCAGATTCGCCGAACCGGCCGAATTTTCCGTCAACGGAGTTGAAGCCTGGGACGAAATTTCATTCGGAGACGATCTACAAGTTCTCGGCGAAGTGAAGCCGAGAGCGACATCGCTCGTTAACAATCGTGATTATGATCTTTGCCAGAAGTTGTAAGACGTTTGCAGAGGAGAAGCGATTCGGCACTCTATGACTATTCCTTACGCGCTTATCGTACCTGCTCGCCTGGTTCATCTTTCGGCGGTTGACGTCGTCATCGTTGTCTTTTACTTCGCGCTGGTGCTGGCTATCGGCTTCTACCTGCGCGGCCGCGCGAACACTGGCGAAGATTTTTTCATGGCCGGGCGCGAAATGACGGCGTGGGTGGCGGGGCTCAGCTTTCTCTCGGCGAACCTCGGCGCTTTGGAGTTGATGGGCTGGGCGGGGTCGGCGTATCAGTACGGCATTCTGGCGACGCATTGGTATTGGATTGGGGCGATCCCGGCGATGCTTTTCCTCGCGCTGGTGATGATGCCGTTTTATTACATTTCCAAGACGCACTCCGTGCCCGGTTATTTGAAATTGCGTTTTGGAGAACCGGCGCGCGCTGTGTCCGCGGTTTCGTTTGCGTTTATGACCGTGCTGATGAGCGGCGTGAATATGTTCGCCATGGCCAAGGTCATGCAGATTGTTTTGGGATGGGACATCAATTTCAGCATTTGGGTGTCGTCGCTGACGGTGGCTGTTTATGTGACGCTCGGCGGTCTTCGATCGGCCATTTTTAATGAAGTGCTGCAGTTCTTTTTGATTTGGGCAGGCGCGCTGTTGATTCCGATTCTTGGGCTTTATGAAGCTGGCGGCTGGAGCAATCTGAAACTGCAGATTGCTCAGCGAGCGTCGGAACAGTACGTTCACATGTGGTCCAACTTGGGTTCGTTTACGGACAACCCAATGGGCATCAACTGGGTGGGCATTGTGTTTGGATTGGCTGCGGTGATTTCGATGGGTTACTGGACGACGGATTTTCTTGTCGTGCAGCGCATCCTCGCCGCGAAGGATATTCGCAGCGCGGAGATGGCGCCTATCATCGGAGCGGGATTCAAGATGTTTGTTCCGCTGATCGTGATTTTGCCGGGACTTCTGGGGCTGGCCGTGCTGCCGATGAAACTCGTACCTGAATCGGTGGCGGCTGCCACAGGAATGCACAGTTACAACGACGTGCTTCCGTTGATGCTGGCGCGCTACTGCGGACCGGGTTTGCTCGGGCTTGGGATTACCGCGCTGATCGCGGGTTTCATGTCTGGCATGGCGGGGAACGTGAGCGCGTTCACCACCGTGTGGACGTACGACATTTACCGGCCCCTGATCAATAGCAAGGGCACGGACCACCACTACGTAAATATGGGGCGGTGGACGACGGTGATCGGCGTATTGATTAGCGTCGGCACCGCGTATTTGGTGATGCAATTTGCGAGCATCATGGACTACGTACAGGCGCTGTTCAGTTTCTTTATCGCTCCATTGTTCGGCACCGTCATTCTCGGCATGTTGTGGAAGCGAGCGACGGGTCCGGGCGGATTCTTGGGATTGCTCTGCGGCACAATGTCTTCCATCGGTATGTGGGCTTGGGTGAAAGCGGACCCGTCGGCGCTGCGTTACGTGGCGCTTTCACCGCATGCCAAGGCTTTGGCGCAGGATATGTTTCAGGCGCTGTGGTCTTTTCTCGTATGCGTGATTGTCACCGTTGTGGTGAGTTTGGCGACGAAGCCGAAAACGGACGCGGAGTTGACTGGTTTGGTTTATGGGCTGACGACAGTTCCGTCGGTCGGAAATATTTCCCTGTTTCAGAAGCCTATTTTTTGGGCCGGTGTGGTTGCTGTCGTGTTTTTTACGCTGAACATCATATTCTGGTAGTTCTTGCAGCCGGAGGCTTAGAGCATGGTTTCCATTTGGTTTTTTATCGGGATTTCGTTGCTCGTGAATGGAGTGCTGATATTTGGCGCTGGCTTGTACGAATATTGGCATCCGCCAGCTCTTGACGGACGCGTGCAGCTGTTCGACTTGCATGCGAGCATCTGGTGGGGTGCGCTGATGGCAGTGATCGGAGCGTGGTACTGCTATCACTTCAAGCCGGGGCAGAAAAAAGCTTCTTGATGGCGAGCCGCTGTGTTTGTTTCGGCTAAGGTTGAGATTGTTTGCATTTGCCGCTTACTTGGCTGAAGTGGATTGATTCTCCTCGAAGATGGAATGTAGTGCCGGATAAATCCGGCGGTAGGTTTGGTAGCCGCGCTGCATGGCGGCGCTGTTCTCTTTGTTTGCGCTGACGCGCTTGGCAACACGCACGGTGGCGTCGCACGCTTCATCGACACTCTTCCAGCATCCCGCACCCACGCCAGCAAGAATTGCCGCGCCATAGGCCGCGCCTTCTTCCGCTTTCAAGATTTCGACTTCGTGGGCGTAGACGTCTGCCTGGATTTGCTGCCAGAGCGGGGAGCGAGCGCCTCCGCCGCCGAGGCGGATGCGTTCTACGGGAACTTGAATCTCATTAAAGATGCTGAATGTGTCCTTCAGGCTGTAGGTCACTCCTTCCAGCACCGCGCGAATAAGATGCGCGCGCGTGTGAGAAGCGCTGAGGCCGACGAAGGCAGCGCGAGCGAATGGGTCGAGATGCGGAGTGCGCTCACCCATTAGATACGGCGCCCAGAAAGCGCCTTCGGAGCCGGCTGGAACCGTGGAGGCTTCGGCGGTCATACGCTCGTAGGGATCGCGGCCGTCATCGGGCCCCGCGCCAAAGCGATCGCGGAACCAACGCAGAGAAAGTCCGGCAGCTTGCGTCACACCCATAACGTGCCAGCGGCCGGGGATGGCGTGGCAGAAAGTGTGCAGGCGGCCTTTGGGATCAAGCGAAGGGCGATCCGTGGCGGCAAAAACCACGCCGGAGGTTCCGATGGTGGCGCTGACGACTCCGGCGCGCGTGATGCCCATGCCGACGGCGCCAGCAGCTTGATCGCCTGCGCCGGCCACAACCGGAGTCCCTACGCGGAGACCAGTTGCGTCCGCGCCGGCTTGCGAAAGTTTTCCGCAAATATCCTGCGATTCGAAAAGCTTTGGGAGCAGCTTCACGTCAATTCCGGTTTTGGAGAGGACTTCGCTCGACCAGGTGCGGTGGGCTACGTCGAGCATCAACGTTCCGGAAGCGTCGGCTACGTCGATGGCGGATTCGCCGGTGAGGCGCAGGCGGACGTAGTCTTTCGGCAGCATGATCTTGCGGACGCGTTGCCAGTTTTGCGGCTCGTGTTCGCGGACCCAGAGAAGTTTGGTGAGAGTGAAATTTGTCAGCGGGGGATTGCAGGTTAGCTGGATGAGCCGGTCAAGGCCGATGGTGCGCACGAGTTCTTTGGATTGCGCTTCAGTGCGCTGATCGCACCAAATCAAAGCGGGGCGAATGACTTCGTCGTTTTCATCCAGGAGGACGGCGCCGTGCATTTGGCCGGAAAATCCGACGGCGGCGATGGACTCAGCGGAGAGGCCTGAGGCTTGCAGAGCTTTGCGAACGGCAAGCGCGGCGGCGCGCCACCAGTCGCGAGGATCTTGCTCCGCCCAACCGGGTTGCGGGCTGGCGAAATTGGCGTGTTCTTCTGTGCCCGAGGCGAGGACGGCGCCGTGCTCGTCGAGGATGAGGGCGCGGGTCCCGCTGGTTCCGACATCGATGCCGAGGATTGGAATACTGCCTCCTTCTAACACAAAACTTGCCCTGGATGCTGGTTCGTGCGCCCTTGGTTGATGAGGAATTGCGTCCAGGAACCAGCCAAAAAGACTAGCGCTAGCGGGTTCCGTGAACGTTCACGGTGGACATTTAAGACTAGCGGCGGGGGCTTGTCAACGCGCCAAGGTAGAAAATAATGGCGACTTGGCTGCGCGATTGACAAGCTGCAATGCGAACCACACAATGCCTCCGCTGAAATTCGAATAGAGCGAATGAAATCAGCCCGGTCGGGAGGTCGAACAATGAGCGATTTAAACGAAACGATCGATCGCAGAGAATTTTTGAGCAAGTCGGCGGCGATGATTGCGGGAAGTGCAGCGCTGCCGAGCACTGCGCTTTCGTATGGAAGGATACTTGGCGCAAACGACCGCATTTCGCTGGCGCATATTGGTACGGGAAGCCGAGGAAGCGATTTGGCGTGGATCGCGGCGCAACTGAAGACGAGCCAAAACGCGGAAATCACGGTGGTGTGCGATTTATGGAAGCTGAATCGGGAGAAGGCGGCGGCGATAAACGCGAAATATTATGGAAGAGCGCCGCGAACATTTCAGTATCTGGAGGAAGTGCTCGCGCTGAAGGACGTGGACGGCGTGATTATTTCGACGCCGGAACATACCCACTCTCCCATTCTGATAATGGCGGTCGAGGCGGGTAAGGACGCTTACGTTGAAAAGCCGATGGGTAACGTCCTTGCGGAGGTAAAGGCAGCGCGCGACACGGTGTTGAAGAGCGACCGGATCGTGCAGGTTGGCACACAGCATCGCAGCGAGCCGTATCAAATCGCTGCGCACGATCTGGTGCAGACGGGCGTGCTCGGCGACGTGAGCAAGATCGAGATCGTTTGGAATTACCACGGGCCGAGATGGCGCGGGCGCGAAGAAACGAAACTGATTCGCGAAGAGGACACGGATTGGCGCAAGTGGTTGCTGACGAAGCCCAACAGGCCATTTGATCCGAAGGTGTATTGCGAGTTTCGGTTGTACAAGGAATTTTCCAGCGGGATTCCTGATCAGTGGATGAGCCATGCGATCGATCTGGTGCACTGGTTTATGAAGGATAGTTTTCCCGGCTCGGCGATGGCGCATGGCGGAATCCTTGCTTGGCACGATGGCCGGGAGAATGCGGATACATTTCAGGCGTTGTTGGAATATCCCAAGGGTTTTCTGGTGAGTTATGCGACGAGTTTTGGAAACGACGCACTGTCTTCGACGCGCTATATGGGGAAGAAGGCGACGCTTACGAATATTGGGGGAGAGGGAAGCCCGCGGTATCAACTAGTCGAAGAGAAGGGGAATCACGAGGACGATGCGGACATCGACAAGAAGCGGCCGGCGAAGTACATCCTGCCGCCAGGCGAAACGAAACTTCCTCCTTTGGGTATTGACGACAGGACACTGGAGCACATGGCCAACTGGTTCGAGTGCATGAGGTCGCGAAAGCAGCCGCATTGCACGGTGCAGGATGGGTTTGCGCACTCGGTGGCGAACATGATGGCAACCGAGTCGTATTGGTCTGGCAAGAAGCAATACTGGGACACAGCTAGCGAGACGTTTAGCGATCGAGCGCCCGGGAACTGAGCGAGGGGCACATTTGAGGGACCCGCATCAGCGCGTGGTCGCTTAAGGAAGCGGTCCGCGATCAGGAAAGATATTTGATGGTTTCTTCGATCAACTTCGATGTTGCGGCGTATGGATCGCCTGGAGCGTCGAACTCCATCGAACAATAGCCGCGATAATCGCTGGCCTTCAGAATATCGAACGATCGCTTCAGATCGACTTTGAAGAGCTTGTCGTCGTCATTGGCCTCGCCGTCTTTCACGTGGCAAATATTGTAGGCATGCTGAAACATGGCTTGCAGCGCGCGGTAATTAAAATCAACATCACCGCTCAACATGGAATTTGCAAAGTCGGGCAGCGCGCGAAGATAGGGATTGTTGACAGCCTCAATCACCTTGACGAGGAAGAAAGCGTCCTCGCTGACCAAATCGTCGTTCTCAAGCGTGACGACAATATTCTTATTCGCGGCATATTCGGTTACTTCGCGCAGGCTCCCGGCCGCAAGCTCGACATTCGGGGAAGAATTTCTCGCGGCGGCAATGTGTGCGCGGATGCCGAGAGAACCAATGCGCGCAGCGACATCCACCCATTTCTTTGCGTAGTCGACGGCCTTTCCCCGGAACAAGGCATCCGGATCGTAGAAACTGTTTATGGTGTTCACGGCGATATTTACGACGCGCACTTTAGTCTTCAACAAAATCTGCCGAAAATCGTCGAGATAGTCTGGTTGGAGGGAAGTGAAATGGCGGCTGTGAGGCTCAATGTTGTGAATGTTGAATTTGGCGACGACGTGGGCCGGGAATTCGAGGAGATTCATTCCGGGAAGAGTCGTGTCGCGATCGCGATTGTCAGGGCTCAGAATGTACGCGCGAAACGGATACGACGCGATGGAGATGCGCTCGCGAGGGTGCGTTGGGAAAACAATGTGTGGTTCGAGGTCGCTATCCGGCAGGGCACCGACGGCGCTAGCTGCCGTGAGGCCGGCGGCCGTCAGAACCGAGACTTTTTGGAGGAACGTGCGACGAGATAGTGAGTCTATTTTCTGCATTTATTCCGCATGGCAATCACCTGCGTTGAGCAGCATATCACCTTGAGAAAGACGCTTGGGGATTCGCTGGCGTTACCAGAATTCCAGCGCGGCGTACTGAGAAGGACATTGGCGAAAAAATGTTTCTGTGGCTGGCTCGCTTGACGCAAGCCGTGAAGGTGAATAGCCTGTCGCTGCACAGCGCAATGGCGTCAGGAATGACCGACGGAGCTACAAATCGCGTGACGAATATAGAACAGGACTCAGCTGGAGTGCGCGAAGGCGAACTGCTGTGGACGCCGAGTGCTGCACAGGTGGAAGACACGAACCTGACGCGGTTCGCGAAGTGGCTTGTGCGCGAACGGGGATTGCAATTCGACAGTTATGACGCGTTGTGGCAATGGTCTGTCACCGAACTGGAAGAATTTTGGCAAGCGATGTGGGATTACTTCGGCATTCAGTCGTCCGCGCCGCACACACGCGCGCTCGGAAAGCGCACGATGCCCGGCGCGGAGTGGTTTCCGGGCGCTCGACTTAATTACGCGGAGCACGTTTTAAGAAATGAGCAAGAGGGCACCGATGCGCTTTTATTTATGAACGAGTCGGTGCCGCTGGCTGGCATGCGGTGGGAAATTCTTGCGGGTCAAGTGCGTATTCTTGCGACGCGACTTCGGGAACTGGGCGTGCGGCCTGGCGACCGCGTCGTGGCCTACATGCCGAATATTCCCCAAACAATGATCGCGATGCTGGCGACAACAGCGATTGGAGCGATTTGGGCGTGCTGCTCGCCGGACTTCGGCTCGCGGGGCGTGATTGATCGCATTCAGCAACTCGCGCCAAAAGTGCTTTTTTGTGTCGACGGCTACCGCTACGGCGGCAAGGCGTTTGAACGAAAGAAGCAGCTTGCCGAGATTATCGCGGCGCTGGAAGGTCTCGAACATGTAGTGTTTTTGCCATATTTGAATGGGGAAGATCACGTTGGCCCCTGCGAAGGTGCGTTGCTCTGGGGCGAACTGCTTGAGCGTGACCCCGTTTCGCGGGAGGAATTCCGATTCGAGCAGGTTCCGTTCGATCATCCGCTATGGGTTCTGTTTTCTTCGGGCACGACAGGTCTGCCGAAGGCTATCGTGCAGAGCCACGGCGGCATTTTGCTGGAGCAATTGAAGCTGCAGCATTTTCACATGGACTATCGCGCGGGTGAACGCGCATTCTTCTTTACGACATCGGGCTGGATGATGTGGAATTTTTTGGTGAGCATGCCATTGTGCGGAGTTTGCCCAGTACTGTTCGACGGGAATCCCGCATACCCTGCGCCGGATGTGCTTTGGAAGGTGGCGCAGGATTCGCGCGCAAATTTTTTCGGTGCGAGCCCTGCCTACGTCGAGGTGATGGCGAAGACTGGAATCGTGCCGCGGGAGAGGTTTGATTTGTCGCATCTGAGGGCAGTGATGCCGGCGGGCTCGCCGGTGTCGCCGGAATGCACGGCATGGTTTTATCGAAACGTGAAACGAGATCTTTTGGTTGCGACAGGCTGCGGCGGGACGGATTGTTGCACAGGCTTTGTGGGCGGCGTGCCAACGCAGCCGGTTTACGCTGGCGAAATGCAAGGGCGCTCGCTGGGGGTGGCGGCGTACGCGTTCAATGAAAAGGGCGAGAGCGTTGTGGATGAGGTCGGCGAGCTCGTGCTGACTCAACCCATGCCTTCGATGCCGCTCTACTTTTGGGGCGACAGGGATGGTTCGCGGTATCGCGAATCTTACTTCGATGAGTATCCGGGAGTTTGGCGGCACGGCGATTTTTTCCGTGTCAATAAGCGCGGCGGATGTTTCGTGCTGGGAAGATCGGATGCGACGCTGAACCGGTTGGGGGTGCGGATTGGCACGGCCGAAATATATCGGGCGCTGGCGCAACTTGAAGAAATTGAGGATACGCTGGTTGTGAATCTCGATTTGCCAGGGGGAAAGTTCTTCATGCCGCTGTTTGTGAAGCTAATTGACGGGCTGCGTTTGGATGCGGCGCTTGAGCGGAAAATCTGTGAGATATTGAGACGCGAATATACGCCGCGCCATGTTCCAGACCGCGTTATTCAGGCTCCGGGAATCCCGATGACGCTCACGCGCAAAAAGATGGAGGTGCCGGTGCGAAAGATTCTGCTCGGCGCGCCCGTTGAGAAAGCAGCCAATCGCAACGCGATGGCCAATCCTGAGTCGCTCGATTTTTTTGTGAGTTACGCAAGAACGCAGAAAGATTATTTGCTTGGTGCCGATCCGATACATGCAGACGAAAGAACTGAAGCTGGCGCTGTGGAAACCGCCGACGGACGCTGATGGTAAGAGCCGTAGTGTTGCTTGTTTTGCTTTATAAAGGCTACCGATGAATATCGCGGAACTGATTGCCATTGATGTCCATACTCACGCGGAAGTCTCTTGCCACCAGCCATTCGACGATTATGGCAAGGAGTTCGACGATGCGAAGGTGAAGTATTTCAAGTCTGGCAAACTACCCACTATCTCAGAGACCATCGAATACTATCGCAGCAGAAAAATCGGACTGGTCATGTTCTCGGTGGACAGCGAGTTCGAAATGGGCCGCCGGCGAATCCCCAATGAAGAAGTGGCGGAGGCGGCTGCAGCGAACTCCGACATCATGATTGCTTTTGCCAGCGTCGACCCGCACAAAGGCAAACTCGGCGTGCGCGAGATGCGCCGCCTGCTCGCTGACCACGGCATTAAAGGTTTCAAGTTTCACCCGACATGCCAGGGATTTTTTCCGAATGACCGCATGGCCTATCCCATGTACGAAGTCATAGCGGAACATGGCTTGCCCGCGATCTTTCACAGCGGGCATTCCGGCATGGGCACGGGCATGCCCGGCGGCGGCGGTCTACGGCTGAAGTATTCGAACCCGATGCACTTGGATGATGTCGCCGTGGATTTCCCAAACATGAAAATCGTCATCGCGCATCCGTCGTGGCCGTGGCAGGACGAGGCGCTTTCCGTTTGCCTGCACAAGCCCAACGTTTACATCGATCTTTCCGGTTGGTCGCCGAAATACTTTGCGCCGCAGTTGGTGCAGTACGCCAACACCCTGCTGAAGCACAAGATGCTCTTTGGCACGGATTTTCCTTTGATCACGCCGGACCGCTGGATGGAGGATTTTAAGCAGGCAGGTTTCCGGCCTGAGGTGCACCAGTTCATTTTCAAAGAGAACGCTTGCCGCCTGCTCGGCCTCAGCGGGCCCGCTGCTTCCGCCTAGTGCCGGTTCTCCCGATCAGAGGAAATCGCTTTCCTTGGCCTGGCAATCCCGTTCAGGGAACGGTGACAATCACTTTTCCGATTTGCTGGTTGCCTTCCAAATAGCGGTGCGCCTCGACGATCTGGTCGAAGGGAAATGTCTTTGCAATGATCGGCGTCAGCCAGCCTGCCCGCAAGCCTTCTTCGACAAAGAGCCGAGCTCGTTCGAATCGCTGCGCATCGCTGAGGATTTCAAACACGACGTAGGCGCGCATGCTGAATCTTCTGACCATGGAAGGCCCGAACGGAAAGATCGTATTTTGCGCCTCTCCGCTGAGATTTCCGTACAAAATCAAACGGCCTCCAAGAGCCATTGCCCCGGCGAGCGACGCGACGATTGGACCTGCAATCGGATCGAACGCCACATTTGCGCCTTTGCCATCTGTGATGCGCAACACTTCCGTCTCAAGCGTCTGCGTTTCCATAACGATGACGTGTGCCGCCCCGAGTTTACGCAGTTCCGCTTCCTTCGCCCCTGTTCTCGTCACTGCAATCGAGATCGCGCCAACCTGATTGGCGATTTGGATGGCGGCAAGCCCGACACTGCTGGAAGCTGCGGTAATAATCACTGCGTTGCCTGCGCCGATGTTGGAAATGTCGATGAGCGCGCCGTACGCAGTCAGGTACTGCATCCAAATCGAGGCGCAGACATTTGTTCCTAAACCGCCAGGACGCTTCAGGAGGGCAAAAGCAGGTACGATGGCGCGCTCCGCGTAAACGCCGTATTTGTTCATCGAAAACGAAGGCAGCACGCAAATCGGCTCGCCGACCGAAAAGCCTTTCACTCCTTCACCTAGCGCCTCGACGATTCCGGCGGCTTCGTAGCCGATGCGCGCCGGCAAGATTGCCGTCTCGATGTATCGGTTAGACCGAAAGCCAGCCTCAGCGCGATTCAGGCCTATCGCTTCGATGCGCACACGCACTTCGCCTGCGGCCGGCTCGCCAACCTCGAGAGATTCGAATCGCAGAACTTCCGGTCCGCCGAATTCGTGGAATCTCACGACTTTCGTTTTCATTTCTGCCTGTCTCCTGCTTCCGACTTTTCCGGTGTTACGCGCATTGAGGGATTGTTTCTCTCTGGATCATCGGCGGGGCGGCCTCAAACCTATTACAGACTCCCGGGAGGAGCAACCCCCTCAGGGAATTGCCCCAAGGGAGCAACTCGTTCTGGTTGGAGAGCTTGGGCGTGCAGTATATGGCTAGCCCCGGTTCGCAGCGCCAGGTTCGAACTATGTCAGAGACCGGATGCAATAGCATTTCGCGCGCCAGTACAAATTTGCGTCTGCCGTATCTCGCCGAGCGAAACAATCGGTGTTGTGCCCTTTTGAAGAGATTGAGAACGGGCGTACTATCCCTTATTCACCAGTGAAGGCGCGAGCATGCGAATCATTTCAGGTAGGTATACGAACTGAAGCAAAAGGAGAGTTTGGGAATGCCTGCATCCTATCGAGCCGATCATGTCGGCAGTCTTTTGAGACCGTCCGATTTGCTGGCGGCCCGGAGCGGCAAGGGAAACGCGGAAAGTCTGCGCGCGCTCGAAGACCAGCACATCCTCCGTGTGCTGGCGAAACAAAAGGAACTTGGGTTTGAAGTTTTTACGGATGGTGAATTGCGCCGCCGCAACTTCATGAGCGATTTCACCGACGCTGTCGAAGGCTTCGACTTCGGCGACGCGGTCGCGAGGAGCTGGAGCGCCGGGGACAAAGGTGCCGCTCCTGTTAGCAACGTCAACGGCATAGTCACGAAGAGATTGCGCCAGGTCAGGCCGCTCACCGGTCACGAGCTGCCTTTCACGAAAAAGCATAGCCCCGGTGACATAAAAGTGACATTGCCGAGCGCCACGCAATTTCCGGCCATTTCTTTCAAACGGGGCGTTACAGATGTCAGCTACAAAGACCATTCGGCGCTTTTGTGGGCCGTAGTCGACATCATGAAGACTGATATGGCCGCACTTTCCAGCGAGGGCGTGAAGTATATTCAGATCGATGCTCCGCGCTACAGCTACTATATGGATCCGAAGTGGCGCGAGTGGATTCGCGCGGAGATTGGAATGGACCCGGACGCCGCCCTGGATGAGGCTGTGAAAGCGGACAATGCGTGCTTCCGCGCCGCGCGCCGCCCCGGCGTGACGCTTGCCATTCACCTTTGCCGAGGCAACAACCGCAGCCACTGGTACGCGGAAGGCGGTTATGACGCTATCGCTGAGAAATTGTTTGGCACTCTGGAAGTGGATCGTTTTCTCCTTGAATATGATGACGAGCGCTCTGGAACTTTTGAGCCGCTGCGGTTTATTCCCAAAGGCAAGACCGTTGTGCTTGGCCTCGTCAGCTCAAAGGTTCCCCAAATGGAAGATCCCAAACAACTCACCAAGCGCATCGAGGAAGCGTCACGCTATGTACCGATGGAAAGCTTGGCGCTCAGTCCCCAATGCGGTTTCGCTTCGACCGCGGAAGGAAATCTGATTACCGAAGACAGGCAGTGGGCAAAGCTAAAACTCGTGGCGGATACCGCCCGCCGGGTTTGGGGCTGAGCCTTGATGGGACCCCTCAACAGGAATACGGCGCAGAGTATTGGATCGGCGGACAGCCTAACCGAGTTTGATCTCGGCTATTACGGCTGGCGCGTGGTGCTGGCGGCGTGCCTTGGCGTCATGGCCGGATTCGGCTCGCTCTTCGTTTATACGTTCACGGTTTTCGTCAAACCCTTGAGCGCGCAATTCGGCTGGAACCGCGAAAGTGTCTCGCTCGGCTTCGGACTGGCCGCTATCACGCTGGGTGTAGTTTCTCCGCTGCTGGGGCGATGGATCGATCGCTTTGGTCCCCGCCGCATCATTCTTCCCTGCATGACGGTTTATTGCGTCGCGATTCTTTCGCTGACGTTTTTGCGTTCCCAGTTGTGGCAATTCTACGCGACTTGTATCGTGCTAGGCTTAGTCGGCAACGGTGCCGCCCATCTTGCGTTTTCGCGTTCCATCTCTTCTTGGTTTCAGCGGCGTTTGGGAGTGGCGCTGGCTTTCGTAATGGTGGGAGCCGGCCTGGGCGCCCTGATCCTGCCCGTCGTTGCGCAAGCAATCATCAGCCGATCTGGATGGAGGGCAGCCTACTTTTCGCTCGGTTGTCTTGCATTGCTGCTCGGCCTGCCACTGAGTTGGCGTTATATCGTTGAACGTGGCGAGACTCGGCGCGAGACTGCTCCTGTTTCACACTCTGGACAGACGTGGCAGCAAGGCCTGCGCTCCTATGCTTTCTGGATTATCGTCGCCATTCTTTTCGTGAGCTCCATCAGCATGAATGGAGCGATCACACAACTTTCCGCGTTGCTGACGGATCGAGGAATCACGCCTAGCGATGCGGCGTTATGCGCATCCATGATTGGTGGATCGAGCGTGCTCGGTAGGATTGGGGTTGGCTGGCTTTTAGATCGCTTTTTCGGCGCTCGCGTCGCTCTTGTAGTGAACCTAATCACTGCCGCTGGCATTTTTTTGCTCGCGCATGCGAGTAGTTTTCCCGCTGGCTGCCTTGCTGCCGCGCTTATCGGCATCGGGGCGGGTGGAGAAGCCGCCATCACGCCTTACTTGCTCACTCGTTATTTTGGGCTGCGCTCTTTTTCCACGCTATACGGCCTTACTTGGACGTTCTACGCCGCTGCAGGAGCCATTGGTCCCGTGATACTCGGCCGTGCCTTCGATTTGACTGGATCCTATACTTCATTGCTGGTCGTCCTCGCTGTGGCGCTAGCGCTTGCCGCTGCAATGAACCTCTTTCTTCCAAAATATCCAAACGCAGCAGACTCATCTGCAGTCGATCCTGCTTAAGTGAAATCTTAGCCTTGCTGTGCAGATCCCTCGGAATCGACCGTCGGGAAATCGAGCGAAATGCGAGTTCGCCGTCGGTCGACACCGAAACTGAACGGACTCCCTTTCTTGCAAATGCCTCACCCGATGGAAAGCGGTGGGCCAAGAAGCTCCATGCCGTAGGCGCGGTAAATCTCCGACTCGTTGGCATAGTTGCCCCCGCTAAAGTGCTTCGCGTTGTCGCGAAAAAATGCTTCCATCTTGTTGGCAGGTGCGAAAGCGATTAGCGCTTTGCCCGGGGTGTCACCAGCGAACGCCCAGGCGTGAGGCAGTTCTCGCGGGGCGAGAATGGAATCACCTGCTTTTAGATGGAACCGCTCCGACCCGACCTCCACGATGTAAGCGCCTTCGAGAACGTAGAACCACTCGTCTTCGTTGTGATGCAAATGGCGTGGCGGGCCGCCTTTCTTATGATTGGTGTGCTCGAAGATGAAGAGAGCGCCGCTGCTGTCCTGCGTTAAAACTTTGAAATCGGTTGTGCTGATGCCGATGCTGTGGTGTTCGCCTTGCCGGTCCTCACCTCCAGGAACGAGAGCAGCCTTACCGGGTGTGGTCGCCTGAGCTTGCGATTTCGTGGAATTCCCCAGCACGGCCAGCGGAAAGGCGGCCAAAGCCGCTCCAACAAACGAGCGACGAGTCAAATCTCGCATTCTTTGAATCTCCTATTCTTTTGCAGTCCGTCAGGTGACTTTCAGGGACTTTGTTGCGCTGAAGTATACAGCGCGAGAGCAATTTCGAAGCAATCCATAGTGATGCAAAAATGTCGTGGCTTGACTTTCGCGAGAGCGCAGAGAAAAATCATGTCGTTCATCGCAATTTTATGTCGGTGCGATACGCGCCCGATTTTCGCGCTAATCCTGATTTATTGTTCCGTCCGGCAAATCGCTTCGTAACGACAGAAAAGAGGCCACATGTTTTCGACTCCTTACATTGGCGGCAAGACGATTGAAGCGCCGCCGTCCGCGTTTTCCGACGTCATCAATCCCGCGAGTCAGCAGCCCTTCGCGCGCATCTTCATGGCGCAGGAGAAGCACATGCGTGCGGCGATTGATGCGGCGGATGCTGCGAAGAATGCATGGGGAGCTACGCTGGCCGGGGAGCGCGAACGGATCTTGATGCGCGCTGCCGATGAACTCGAGAAGGCTTCGGAGGAAATGATTGAACTCCTGATCGACGAGGCGGGATCGACCTTCGGCAAAGCTCATTTCGAAGTGGCGTTCGCTGCAAATCTGGTTCGCTCGATTGCGGGCGAAGCTCGCCGGATTCGCGGCGACGTATTTCCTTCCGACGTGCCGGGAATGATCTCCATGGCAATTCGCCGTCCATTGGGAGTCGTGGCGGGCATTTCTCCCTTTAACTTTCCGGTCGTGCTATCTCTGAAGAAAGTTGCATTCGCGCTGGCGTGCGGAAATACGTTCGTTTTGAAACCGTCGGAAGAGACTTCGCTCGTGGGACTTAAGCTGGCGGAAATATTCGAGCGCGCCGGAGTGCCAGCGGGGGTTTTCAACGTTGTTCCCGGCGACGGTCCATCACTCGTAAAAGTGCTGATCGACGACCCACGCGTGAAGCTCGTCTCCTTCACCGGCTCGACCTCGGTTGGACGAATCATTGCGGTCGAGTGCGCCAAGCGAGGCAAACGCTGCGTGCTGGAAATGGGTGGAAAAAGTCCGCTAATTATTTTGAAGGATGCCGATTTGGATTACGCGGTGGACACGGCGTGCTTTGGAATTTTTATTCATCAGGGCCAAATTTGCATGGCCGGTTCGCGGATTATAGTGGAGGCACCGATCTATGAAGAATTCCTGAAGCGCTTCGCCGCGAAAGCGCAAACGATGAAGGTAGGCGATCCGCGCGATCCGCACACCGTGATCGGTCCGCTGATCCGCTCTTCGCAATGCCCAATGATCGACACGAAAATCAAAGATGCCGTGTCGTCCGGCGCGCGCCTGTTGACCGGTGGAAAATACGAGGGGAATTTTTATCACCCTACGGTTGTCGCAGACGTGACACCGGAAATGGCCGCGTTTCGGGACGAATTGTTCGGCCCCGTCGCCGCAGTTACCAAAGCCAACGACGCAGATCACGCACTCACGCTTGCGAATAGTTCGACCTACGGCCTGTCCTCCGCGGTGCTCACGAATGATTTGCAACTCGCCATGCGATTTGCCCTCGAACTCGAAGCGGGCATGGTCCACTTGAACGGCCCGACAATCCACGACGAAGGGACCGTTCCTTTCGGCGGCATAAAAGATTCAGGAATGGGTCGCGAGGGGGGGCGCTGGTCTACGGACGAAATGACCGAAGTGAAATGGGTCACGATTCAAACGGGCCGCCGCCACTATCCGTTTTAGTCGCGCGGGGCCAAGATAATCTCCGATTAATTTCGTAGGGGCGGGGCTCGCCCACTTCATCCAGTTCGAATAATTCAAATCAGACATCGAAAAAAACAGTCTCCTCAGGCCCCTGGAGAATGACATTCCATTCCAATGCACCGGTTTGTCCATCGATCTTTTTTGCAATAAGCGTTCCGCGCCTACCCGCTTCTACAAGACCGAGTGCGAAATCTTCCGCGTTGCCAGGTTCATCAGGGAAATAAATCCGTGTAATCAGCCGCCGCAGCAACCCACGAGTAAAAACCGACACAGCAAGGTGCGGCGCCTGCAGTTTTCCATCCGGTCCAGCCACTCGCCCCGGCTTGATCGTCGTAAAGCGGAAACGCCCAGCACTATCAGTGGGAATGCGTCCGTAGCCTGTAAAGCCCGGCTCGTCCGGTTTTTCCTGCGGATCATCCGGATGAGCATATCTGCCCCGAGAATTTGCTTGCCAGATTTCTATGATCCCGTCGGGCACTGGTTTCCCATCGCCATCGAGAATGCGGCCCATAATTTCCACGCGTTCACCGGAAACGCCGGGTCCCGCCAGATTGTCCCGATAGAGCCAGGAGAAACCGATGCTGAAAAATGGGCCGACGGTCTGCCAGGTCGTCGCCTGAAGGCTCATGACTTATCTCCGTGCGCATGAGTCTCCATCGGAGTGCTTTCGCGCCCGCTAAGCACGATGTCGAACCGGTAGCCCAGCGCTTGCGCCGGAATCGTAATCTCCCAATCGAATTGCGAAATGAGCCGGTTCCGAGCAGCTTCATCGTCGGTGCAGTTGAAAATCGGATCGAAGGGAATTAGAGGATCGCCCTGAAAATACATTTGCGTCACAAGCCTTGTTGCGAACGCAGGGCCGAATAGCGAAAAGTGAATGTGCGCCGGCCGCCAGGCATTGTGGTGATTTCCCCAGGGATACTCGCCCGGACGAATTGTCACGAATCGGTAGCGCCCTTCGGCATCCGTTACAGCATGCCCGCAACCCGTGAAGTTCGGGTCAAGCGGAGCATTGTGTTGATCGATGCCGTGGAGATAGCGTCCAGCGGCATTTGCTTGCCAGATTTCAACGAGGGTGTGCGGCACCGGCCGGGAGTTCTCATCAAGCACTCGTCCGCTCACGATAATCCGTTCCCCGAGCGGCTCGCCGGAATGCTGCCGCGTCAGATCGCACGCCTGCACATCGGCAATTTCCGGCCCGAATACCGGCCCCGTAATTTCAGAAAGCGTATGGGGAAGCATCACAAGAGGCTGCAGAGGAGCACGCTTGATGGAGGAAATATAAGCAGAATGCAAATGAGGCGGTTGCGTGCCGGAGATATTTCGCCGGTATCCCGGAATCTTGCTCATGCAATTCGCCTCCTGCGGAAAATTGCACCGCGCCGGCATTTTATGGCACATCAAATGCACCCGCAATCTCGATTATCGAAGTGTTGGGCGCATGCCGGCCAAATTCGTGTAAGCTCCTTCGTTGCATCCGTTTTTCGATGACCGCTTTCAGGGGGCTTCGAAAGGCATACACTGACCGCGTGGGCTAGTTCTCCGTGAACTTTCCTGAGCAGCATGTTTGCGGAGGCTGCACGAGGGAAGGATCGCGCAATGCCGGTGACCTTTAAGAATGTCCGCAAGCTCGCGATAGGGCTCAAGAACGTGGAAGAAGGCACATCGTATGGAACGCCGGCATTTAAAGTTGGTGGCAAGTTGATCGCGCGCCTTAAAGAGGATGGGGGATCCCTAGTTGTGGGCACGACCTTTGAAGAGCGCGAGGAGATGATGGCCGCGGATCCAGAGACGTACTACATCACCGACCATTACCTGGAATATCCGTGGGTGCTGGTTCGGCTTTCGCGAGTGCGCCTCGATGCGCTGCGAGATTTGCTCAATCGCGCCTTGCGATTGGCTGCCGCGAAGCCTCCGCCCGCGCCCGTGCGACGAAGGGTCGGAGGTTCGCGGTGAGAATCGGAGCAGGGGTGAGTCTGCAGACAAGACGTTTTTAGACGTCCGAGGAGGTATTCGAATGGATGAACGCCAGCGCCACGAACAGGGAATGAAGACACGCCGCGCCGTATTGGGAGATGCCCATGTCGATGCCACGCTGAAAAACCGGAATGAATTCACGGACGCCTTTCAGGATTTCATCACGCGTTATGCGTGGGGAGAAATCTGGAGTCGGCCCGGCCTGCCAAAAGAAACGCGAAGCATGTTGACGCTAGCGATGATGGTCGCGCTCAATCGCCCCGACGAATTGCGAATGCATTTGCGAGCGGCGGTCAACGTCGGCGTAACGCGCGAACAGATTCAGGAAGTGCTGTTGCAGAGCGCGATCTACTGTGGCCTTCCGGCGGCGAATTCGGCGTTCCACGTCGCGATGGAAATATTTTCCGAGCACCACTCGTGAATCGTTCCAAACGCATCGCAGCTCGCTAGAGGCGGCTCTTCGTGAGGACTCAAGTCGGAATTGTCGGCGCAGGACCTGCGGGATTGTTGCTCTCCCACCTTTTGCATTTGCAGGGAATCGAGTCGGTCGTGTTGGAGGCGCGAAGCCGGCAGCACGTCGAGGAGCGCGTACGTGCGGGAGTTCTCGAACAGGGCACTGCTGATTTGCTCAACGAAACGGGCGTCGGCGCGCGCATGATGCGGCAGGGCCTTGTGCATCACGGAATCGAATTGCAATTCGGACAGCAGAGACACCGCATCGATTTTCAGGAACTCACCGGAGGCAAGTCGGTGATGGTCTACGCCCAGCACGAGGTGCTGAAAGACCTCATCGAGGCGCGCCTCGCCGCGAAGGGGCAGCTGCTCTTCGATGTGGAAGAAGTCAGCGTAAGTGAGTTTGATGGTACTGCCCCGAAAATTCAGTTTCGCAAAGATGGATCGCCGCAAGAGCTGAGCTGCGATTTCATTGCAGGGTGCGATGGTTTTCACGGAGTGTGCCGTCCTTCGATACCGGCGGGAGTCTTGAAGGAGTTCGAACGGATTTACCCGTTCGCTTGGTTGGGAATTCTCGCGCAATCTCCGCCCTCCTCGAAGGAACTTATCTATGCCTATCACGAGCGCGGTTTTGCTTTACTCAGCATGCGCTCGCCGGAAATTTCCCGGCTATATCTCCAGTGCGCTCCCGAGGAAGACATCGCAAATTGGCCGGACGCGCGCATTTGGCAGGAGCTTCATACGCGGCTCGAATGCATTGACGGCTGGAAGCTCTCGGAGGGGCCGGTGATTCAGAAGGGCATAACGGGAATGCGCAGCTTCGTGGTTGAGCCCATGCAGTATGGGAGACTTTTTCTTGCGGGAGATTCGGCACACATAGTTCCCCCGACTGGCGCAAAAGGACTCAATCTGGCGGTAGCGGATATTCGCGTGCTTTCGCGCGCGCTGGGGGAATATTACGTTTCCGGCAAAACTCAGCTTCTGGACACTTATTCGGCGACTTGTTTGCGGCGCGTGTGGAAAGTGCAGCGTTTTTCTTGGTGGATGACCTCGATGCTGCATCGCTTTTCTGACGACAATGAATTCGATCAACGCCGCCAGCTTGCTGAACTGGATTATGTGACCAGCTCACGAGCCGCTTCCGTAACGCTCGCAGAAAATTACGTCGGTTTGCCGATGGACTGAAGCGCGCGCTCGCAGTACTGAGAGGAAAAGAGAGTGCCAACTACGAAGAGATATCAAACCGGCTTGGTGGTGCTTTTTTTCTTCACCTGGGGTAGCGTTTTCCTCGCGCGCATGAGCGTATTGTATTTGGCGCCGTTTATTGCGCCAGATCTGCACTTAAGTCACGCGCAAGTGGGTTATCTAGTGTCGGCTTTGGCCCTGGCCTGGGCTGCGTCAGGCTTGATCTTCGGAGCGGTCTCCGATCGTATTGGCCGCCGACCCGTTCTGATTCCAGCCGTGTTTCTGTTCTCCATTCTCTCCTGGCTTTCGGGCATCGCACGGTCCTTCGCTGAGCTGCTATTCGTTCGAACACTTATGGGCATCGCCGAGGGACCTTCCTGGCCGACGATGACTTCGATGATCGAAGCATCCTCCGAGCCGAAAAATCGCGGACGCAACATCGGTATCGTCGTGAGCGCCGGCGCACTTGCGGGACTGGCCCTCGCGCCAGTCTTGACGACGCAAATCGCGGCGCGATTCGGATGGCGCACGGCCTTTTTCGTCGCGGGAATCCCCGGAATCATTCTCGGTATTCTGATTTGGAGATTCGTAAAAGAGCCAGTGGAAGGCGAATCTGAGGCCCATCATCATGTCAAACCTGCGCTCAAGGATTATTTGTCGCTCCTTCGCTATCGCAACATGCTGCTCTGCTGCGTCGGAGCGGTCGGCTTCATGACATGGCTGTTCGTGATGCATTCTTTCGCGCCGCTGTATATCACCGAGGTCTCGAAGCGCTCCGCCACAACCGCCGGATTCATCATTGGCGCCGGCGGATTTGGCGCTTTTATGTGGGGCTGGATTTTTCCGTGGGTATCCGATCGCGCGGGACGAAAACCAACTCTAATGTTTGTTGCGCTGATCTCCGCGATGGCCCCGCTGATTTACGAAGTGCCGTTTCTGATCGCGCACACCGGGCTGATGGCCGCTGCGGGGTTCCTTGTCAACGGTGGCCAGGGCATGGCCCCACTTGTATTGGTCCTGATTCCTACGGAAAGCGTTCCCACAAAGTTTGCCGCTACAGCGATTGGGCTGGCGACACTTGTTGGAGAAATTGTCGGCGGCGCGATGGCACCCGCGCTAGCTGGCGCGGCCGCGAGCCGTTACGGCCTCGGTGCGCCCCTCTGGATTGCCAGTGCCGGGGCAATATTGGTCCTGCTGGCGTCTCTGTTCATGACGGAGACCGCGCCATCCAAGACAAGCGCGCAAAAGCCCGCCTAGCCTACAACCTCGAATAACTTCAGGTGATTGTGCCGACTGTGGCCAAGTGGCGCGCCCGGCCAGACTCGAACTGGCGACATTCTGCTTAGAAGGCAGATGCTCTATCCAACTGAGCTACGGGCGCGTCGCTGTCTCTGATTCTAAATCAGGTCCGGCCTCCTAACACACTTTTTTGGGCCAAGTGCGCTGCCGCACAATCCTGCGGCGCCTAAACCGCGGCGTTCGCTCCCAATATTCCTATGAACCGCGAGAAAGTCGTGCGCGGTTGCCTCCAATGGCATTGCGCCTAGCGGCAGAAAGAGGCTGCCGGAAGGGCCGCTGAAATTCTCCCTTGAGCCCTTCAGGATTTTTGCTATAATTCCGCTTGGGATAATCTTGGCATTGGACTGCGGCAACCCTGTTGCCGCATTTTCTTTTTGGATATCCAAAAATCGGGCCCGCAATCCGCCAAGCCTAGCGCCAAAATGGATCGAACCACGTTCCCTTGTAAACTATTTATAATCAATCGCTTACATGCAAGCTCGTAACTGTTGATTCTAAATAGTTTACAGAGAATCTAAACCCTTTAGATGCAATGTTTGCAAAAAACAGGGGGGAGGGGGTAGTTATGGTTAACCAAAATTCCGGCTCAAACCCCGCGCGCGGCTCCATCGAGTTAGGCCGTCAGCCCGACATCCGCCCCTACCGCGGCAAGCACCCGCAAATCGCCGCCTCTGCCTACATTGACCCCGCCGCCGTCATCATCGGCGACGTCGTCATCGGCGAAGACTCCAGCGTCTGGCCCTGCACAGTGATTCGCGGTGATGTCCACCACATCCGCATCGGCGCCCGCACCAATGTTCAGGATGGTTGCGTTCTCCACGTCATGCGCGACGAGCACCCGCTCGTCCTCGGCGACGACGTCACCATCGGCCATTCCGTCACCCTCCACGGCTGCACCATCGAGTCGCGCTGCCTGGTCGGCATGGGCGCGGTCATTCTCAACGGCGTGCACGTCGGCGCCGGTAGCGTCATCGCCGCCGGCACGCTCCTCCTGGAAGGCGCCAAAATCCCCGCAGGCAGCTTGGTAGTAGGCCACCCCGGCAAGGTGAAGCGCGCCCTAACCGGCATCGACCAAGCCAGCATCGACGCCTACGCCCAGCGCTACGTCGAGTATAAGAATATTTACAAAGCAGAAGTGGCGAGTGGCGAGTGATGAGTGGCGAGAACATTCACGAGAGCGCCAAGGCCAAGCACTATAAGGAATTGTTGGTCTGGCAGCGTTCCATGTCTCTGGCCAAGCTTGCGCACCAATTGGTGGAGCGCTTTCCCGCGGACGAAAAATTTGGACTAACGGCGATGATCCGCAGGAGCGCCGTGTTGGTTCCGACGAGTATCGCTAAAGGCCAAGCGAGACACGAGACTCGCGACTTCCTGACACAATTGTCCTTTGCCGATGGCTATCTCGCCGAACTCGAAACGCAATTGCTGCTAAGCGTAGATCTTGGTTTTTGCAAAGAATCCGATGTCGAATCTTTGTTGAAGGAAATCGACGAATTACAACGCATGCTAAACGCAATCACGAGAAAACTTGGCGTCCAACTCGCCACTCACCACTAGCCACTCGCCACTTCTTCCCAAAGAAAAAAAGGATTCTCTCTAGATCCAATCCATGGCCAACAAATCCAAATTCCAAGCCATCCGCGGCACCCGCGACCTGCTCCCACCAGACACCGCCCTCTGGAACCGCGTCGAGCAAACCGCCCACGATGTCTTCACCACCTACGGCTACGGCGAAATCCGCACACCCATCTTTGAGCCAACCGATCTTTTCGCCCGCGCAGTCGGAGGCGACACCGACATCGTTTCGAAAGAAATGTACACGTTTGATGGGGCTGCCGAATTCCAAGCAAAGTTTCGTGAGACTGGCCCAGGCGCAGGTCGAGCGGGCACGCTCGAGGAGATGAACCAAGAAGAAATGATCAGCCTCCGCCCGGAAGCGACGGCTTCGGTTTGTCGCGCGTACATCGAACACAGCATGCAGCAGCTTCCGCAGCCGGTGAAGCTGTATTACATGGGGCCGATGTTCCGGCGCGAGCGACCGCAGAAAGGGCGCTACCGGCAGTTCTATCAGATTGGTGCAGAAATTCTTGGCGGACCGGACGCTCCCGCTATCGACGCCGAACTCATCGAAATGCTGAGGACGTTCTTCGACAAGTGCGGCCTTCAAGGAACCGAGCTCAATATTAACTCCATCGGCCACGCTGCTGACAACTGCCGGCGCGGCTACGTCGCAAAACTCAAAGTCGAGCTCGAAAAAGTGAAAGACAAACTCGGCGCCGATTCCCAGCGCCGCATCGAAACAAATCCGCTGCGCGTCCTCGATTCAAAACTCGAGCACGAGCAAGCCATCATCGCCACGCTCCCGCGCATCGCCGATCATCTTTGCGACGAATGTAAAACACACTATGCTGCCGTGAAACGCGACCTCGATCTTCGCGGCGTCACCTATCGCGAGAACTGGCGACTCGTCCGCGGCCTCGACTACTACATGCGCACCACTTTTGAAATCACCGCACAAGGCCTCGGCTCGCAAAACGCCGTCTGCGGCGGGGGCCGCTATGATGGCCTCGTCGAACTCCTCGGCGGCCCACCCACAAAGGGCATCGGCTTCGCCATCGGCGAGGACCGCCTGATCTTGTCATTGCAAGAGGGTGGCAAAGGAGCCGCGCCGCAAGGCCGCGACATTTTCATTGCTTGGATGGGCCAAAACGCCTACGCCACGGCGATCCGCGCCGCCAAAACTTTGCGCAACGCCGGCTTCCGTGTCGAACTCCCCGCCACCGAACTGAAATTCGGCAAAGCCCTCGAGCGCGCCAGCAAGCTAGGCTCGCGCTTCGCCCTAATTCTCGGCGACAACGAAATCCAGAGCGGCGAGTGGACCCTCAAAAACCTCGCAAACGCTGAGCAACAGAAACTCTCCGAACCAGCTCTGCTAGAATATCTAAGCAAGTTGTAGGTGCCGGGGTTCAGCCCGGCCTTTGTGGCACAGGCTTCAGCCTGTGCAGGTCACAGGATCTTGGCAACGTCGGGATTGTAGGAGCGCAGCATGCTGCGCCACTACAGCATGGCGTACAAGAGCACAGACTGAAGTCTGTGCCACCGGAGAAACCCTTGTTGGATTTTCTAGGCAATCTACAACGCACACATTACTGCGGCGCACTGCGCGCTTCCGACGAAGGCCGCGACGCCATCGTCATGGGCTGGGTTTCCGGCCGCCGCGATCTTGGCAACTTGCTCTTTCTCGACATTCGCGACCGCACCGGCATCGTCCAGGTGGTCTTCAACAAAGAGTCGCAGCCCGCTGCGCACGCCAAAGCCGAGCAGGCACGCAGCGAATTTGTGGTCGCCGTCGAAGGCAAAGTCATCAAGCGGCAAAAAGCGAATCCCGAACTCGCCACCGGCGAAGTCGAGCTGATCGCCACGAAGCTGCATATTTTAAACAACGCGAAAACGCCGCCGTTTCCCATCGAAGACGAAATCAACGCCGCGGAAGAAACGCGCCTGCGCTATCGCTATCTCGACCTGCGCCGCCCCAAGCCGCATCGCAACCTCGCGCTGCGCCACAAAATCGTCCTCGAAATTCGCAAGACCATGGACGAAATGGGCTTCCTCGAAATCGAAACGCCCATGCTCACGCGCTCGACGCCCGAAGGCGCGCGCGACTATCTCGTTCCCAGCCGCGTCCATCACGGCCAGTTTTACGCACTGCCGCAGTCGCCGCAAATCTTCAAGCAAATCCTGATGATTGGCGGGCTCGACCGCTACTTCCAGATCGTGAAATGTTTTCGCGACGAAGATTTGCGCGCCGATCGCCAGCCCGAATTCACGCAGCTCGACGTAGAGATGTCCTTCCCGCGCCAGGAAGATATTTTCAATGTCATCGAAACGGTGATGGTGCGAGCGTGCGCCGTTGCAGGCATCAAAACGCAAGGCCCGTTTCCGCACATGCTCTACAAAGACGCCATCCGCAAATACGGCAGCGACAAGCCCGACCTGCGCTTTGGCATGGAGCTGCACGAAGTCACGGATTGTTTTCCGGAGGAAGCGAAAACCAAGCTGGGAATCGAAGGCAGCGTGTTCGCTCTCGCTGCTCCCGGCGCTTCCGGCTATTCGCGCAAGCAGCTCGACGAGCTGACCGAAAAAGCCAAGTCCAACGGGGCGCGCGGCGCGTATTTCGTGAAGCTCGCCGCCGAAGGCACGACTTCGACCGTAGAAAAATTAATCGGCGCGGAAAACGTCAAGAAACTCGCCGACGCTTGCGGCGCGAAGACCGGCGACCTCGTCGTCGCCGTAAGCGCCAAGCAGCAAATCAAAGGCACGGAAGCTGCCGCGCTCGTCGCCGGGCAAGTGCGTTTACAACTCGGCGAATCGCTCGGCCTGATCGACCGCACGCAGTGGAAATTTCTCTGGATCACCGGCTTCCCGCTCTTTGAATGGAGCGAGAACGACAAAACCTGGGTCAGCGCGCAGCATCCCTTCACCGGCATCGTTGACGAAGATTTGGAAAAGCTCGAGTCCGCGCCGTGGGAAGTGCGCTCCAAAGGCTACGATCTCGTCCTCAATGGTAACGAGCTCGGCTCCGGCAGCATTCGTATCCATCGCCAGGACATTCAGGAGCGCCTTTTCCGCGCGCTCGGGCTTTCGGAAGAACAGCTCCGCCGCCGCTTCGGTTTCTTCCTCGACGCGCTCACCTATGGGACGCCGCCCCACGGCGGCATCGCCCTCGGCATCGACCGCATCGCCATGCTCCTCGCCGGCGAAAAATCCCTGCGCGAAGTCATCGCCTTCGCCAAAACCACCGCTGCAGTGGACCTTATGGCGGAGTCGCCATCAGACGTCGACTCGCTCCAGCTCGACCAACTTGGCATTGCGATAAAGGAAGCTAACAAGGGGAACTAGGATTTTACTTTAGGAGGCGGGGGCTTCAGCCCCCGCATAAATATTGCAGGAAGGGGGCTTTAGCCCCTGAAGAAAGTCTGCAAATGTCGACACCGAGGCACCGAACCGCTCCAGGCACCACTTATTTTGTCACAACAAAATGCTGGCAAGGCCGGGCCATCTTTCAGCTTCCGGAGAATGCCGAAATCCTAATCAAGACCCTACTCCATCACCGCGGTCGAAACGCCTATCTACTCCATGAATTTCTCGTCATGCCTGACCATTTCCACGCCTTGCTCACCCCCAGCTCCACGACTAGTCTGGAAAAGGCCGTTCAGCTTATCAAGGGTGGCAGCTCCCACGAAATCCACATTCAGCGCGGCCATAAGATGGAAATTTGGCAGCAAGGCTTCCACGATTGGACTATTCGCGACCCCAACGATTGGGCAATCAAGGCTGATTACATCAAGCAAAATCCAGGAAGGGCAGGCCTTGCACCAAGCCCTCTAGACTGGCCATACTCCTCCGCCTCAGGTAAATTTGTGCTAGACCCAATGCCAAGCAAATACTTCGCTTCAGGGGCTGAAGCCCCAATTTCGCCGCTCTCAGTGCCGGGGCTGAAGCCCCGGCCTCCTAAAGAGCGCAACGTATGAGCCGCATTCGGATACTGCCGGAGGCGGTGGCAAATAAAATCGCTGCGGGCGAAGTTGTCGAACGTCCCGCTTCGGTAGTAAAAGAATTGCTCGAAAACGCGCTGGATGCGGGCGCGAAGACCATCCGCATTGAAACGGAAGTCGGTGGCAAGCGGATGATCCGCGTCATCGACGACGGCCACGGCATGATCCACGACGACGCGCTGCTGGCTTTCGAGCGTCATGCCACGAGCAAGCTAAAATCCGCTGACGATTTACTCTCCATCTCGACGCTCGGCTTTCGCGGAGAAGCGCTGCCGACGATTGCCGCGGTCTCGCGACTGCTCCTCGAAACGCGCGACGAATCGGAAGCCGAAGGCACGCGCCTGGAGTTCGCCGGTGGAAAGCTCATAAACGTGAAGCCCGCGGGCCTGCCTGCGGGAACGACCATCAGCGTCGCCGATCTTTTCTACTGTGTTCCCGCGCGCAAGAAATTTCTCAAGTCGGACTCGACCGAACTCGGCCACATCGCTTCACTTGTCACGCACTACGCGCTGGCCAATCCGGATAAACAATTCATCCTGACAACGCCGACCCAGGAGATCATAAACTGTCCACCGGCTGAAAAACTCGCAGACCGCATCTATCAACTTTTCGGTCGCCAGTCGATGGAAGAGCTGGTTGAGATTCCGCCGACCTCGGCGCCATTTCGCGCGGCCATCACCGAACCCGAACTTGAAACCAGCGAGGAGAGCGCCACACTGACGGTTCGCGGCTTCACGTCCCGTCCCGACGTCCAGCGGCCCAACCGCAACGGTATCTATATTTTTGTGAATCGCCGCCTCGTGCGCGATCGCTTGATTCTGCACGCGATTCACGAAGCCTATCGGAACATTCTTCCGCCAACCGTTTTTCCCGCAACGCTGCTGTTCCTCGAAATGCCCTACGACGAAGTCGACGTCAACGTGCATCCCGCAAAAATAGAAGTGCGCTTCCGCCGCTCGCAATTCGTCCACGATTTCGCGCGCGACTCCATTCGCCAAGCGCTTATGAGCGTGCGCCCTGTTCCGAGTTTTGCCGCAGCAGCCGCAAGTGCCTCGTCACAAGGACTCTCGGCGTCCCATGCAAACGCGCTCGACAGTGCCGCTGCCGCTGCGCCTGCGTTTGGCAACGCGACAGCAACCGGCGTGCCGCGCGCGATCATTCCGACGATGGAAGAAATTGGCGTTGGCTCTGGCGTCGGCTCCGACGGTGGCTTCGATCTGACGTCCGACGTGCTCAGGCCTGTCGAGCAGCGGTTCACATTTCCTGCTGGCCTCGAATCTCCCATTGAGTCCGGCATAGCTTCCGCGGCGGTTGCCGCAGCTCAGGCGCTCGCAACATCGAGTTGGGCCGGAAATCTCGTGGCGCCTAACGCCAGCGCGCCCGCCACCCTACCTCGGCCAGACCAAATCGCCGACTTGAAACCGCTTGGTCAAGTGAGTTCGAGCTTTATTGTTGCGGTAAATGGTGAAGGATTATGGCTCGTGGACCAGCACGTAGCGCACGAGCGCGTTCTCTTCGAGCAGCACCTGGACGCGCGGCGCGCGGGAAAAGTGGAAGCGCAGCGCATGCTTATGCCGATGGTCATCGAGCTTTCGCCGCGGCAGATTGTGATCTACGAAAAGATTGCGGAAGAGCTTAGCGCGAATGGTTTTGAAGTCGAGCCGATGGGACCCCGCAGTGTTGCGATTCAAGCTGTGCCTGCCGGCGTGGCGGCACCGGACGCGGAGAAACTCTTGACGGAAATTCTCGACGGCATCGAGCGGGAGAACGCGGCCATTTCCATTGATACGCTGCAAGCGAAAATCGCGGCGTCGACGGCTTGCCATGCGGCGATTAAAGTGAACATGCCGCTCGATCAAACGAAAATGGAATGGCTGCTCGGCGCGCTCGCAAAAACAGATTGCCCGATGAGCTGTCCGCATGGACGCCCAGTCGTGCTGCGCTATTCCGTGAAAGAAATCGAGAAGGCGTTCCACCGGATTTGAGGCGGGAGAAAAGAAGGAAGCTAAACGCAGAGACACAGAGGACACAGAGAAGAGCGGAACCACATTTCAGGAGACTAGGCGAATGACGGAAGGGCAGAAGACGGCGGTGATTTTTGGGTTGGCGAATAAACGAAGCATCGCGTGGGCGATCGCGCAGAAACTCGCCGCGGCGGGCTGGCGGCTGGCCATTTGCTATCAGAATGAGCGGCTCGAGCTCGAAGCCAAAGATTTGATCGGTGAGTTGCCCGGCGCTTCCGGATTCATGTGCGACGTTACGCACGATGATCAGATCGCGCGGCTGTTCGAGGAGGTCAAAGAAAAGTATGGAGTGCTGCACGGGCTCGTGCATAGTGTGGGCTTTGCTCCGCCCGACGAATTGAAAAAGCCGTTCCTCGAAACTACTCGTGAGGGATTCCGGATCGCGCACGACATCAGCGTGTATTCGCTGATTGCAGTGGCTCGCGGCGCGGCACCGCTCATGGCCGCTGGCGGAGGAATCGTCACACTCACCTATTACGGTTCTGAAAAAGTCGTGCCGAATTACAACGTGATGGGCGTAGCGAAGGCGGCTTTGGAGGCGGCGGTGCGGTATTTGGCCTACGATCTTGGACCGAAAGCAATCCGCGTCAACGCCATTTCTGCAGGGCCCATCAAGACGCTTGCGGCGCGAGGCATCGCGAATTTTGGAGACATGCTCAAGACGCAGGTAGAGCGTGCGCCGCTGAAGCGCACGGTTGATCCGGGCGAAGTCGGGTCGACTGCGGCGTTTTTGCTTTCCGATGCCGGCTCGGGAATTACCGGTGAAACTATTTTCGTCGATTGCGGCTACAACATCATGGGTTTTTGAGTAGCACAGGCACTCCTGCCTGTGCGGGTTTTCTTTGTACCGTACCTTCGAGTGCTCGTCGTCGGGAGTCGCGGCGCAGTCTGCTCGATTTGGAAAAATGCACACAGCCAGGAGTGGCTGTGCTACCAAAATGCCAAACCTTACCATCGCGATTGACGGCCCAGCGGGCTCGGGGAAGAGCAGCCTCGCGAAGCGCGTCGCGCAAATTCTTGGATATTTGTACCTCGATAGCGGCGCGATGTATCGCGCGCTGGCGCTCAAAGCGCTGAGAAGCAGAATCGCGATGGAAGATTTCTCCGCGCACGAAGCGCTCGCACGCGGCACACACATCGAACTCAAACCTCCCACTTCGGAGCAGGAAGCCGCGGGCTCGAAAAACTGTGTTTTTCTTGACGGAGAAGAAGTGACGCAAGCGATTCGCACCGCGGAAGTGGCGCAATCCGCATCTCGGCTCGCCACGATTGCCGGAGTGCGCGAAATTCTGGTCGCAGAGCAGCAGCGCGCCGGCGCGGGTGGAGGAGTGGTGATGGAGGGGCGCGACATTGGCACTGTCGTTTTTCCTCGCGCCGAGCTGAAGATTTTTCTCGAGGCGTCGCCGGAAGTGCGGGCCGAGCGACGGTGGAAAGAACATCAGGAAAAGGGCGACGCGATGACGCTCGCGCAAGTACTGGAAGAAGTTCACGAGCGCGATCGCCGCGACCGTGAACGAAAAGTTTCGCCGCTGGTACGGGCCTCGGACGCGGTGCTGGTGGATAACACCGCGATGGATGTCGAAGAGACTTCGCGACTCGTTGTAATGCTGGCGCGCGAACGCGAAAAGGAATTGTCGAAGGCGGCGGGCAGGGAATCGTGAACCTAGTGCCTTTGATGCGCACCGCATCGAAGCAAATTGGCCGTCGCGCAGCAAGGCGGTGCCTTCCATGCACCTAAGTACTTGAAAATTAACAAGTAATGCGAAAAATCAGCCAAAAATGCAGATTTGCGAAAATTAGGGCTTGACAGAATTTCGATGTGCGGTTACTTTCGGATTACCTCAGTTGTTCGCTGCTGCAATTTAGTGCAGGTCCTCACTGAGCGTGAAGAGCAAATATGACACACGATGACAACAGCCAAGTCGGAACGGCACCAAGGCGATTGGGTCTCGTGGATTGCTTATTCACGCGACCGTAGTCAATTCCATTCATTGACCGTCTAAGTCGTTTCGAACCAACACCATTCGTCGCCAAAGTGTTTTTGTTTGGCGGAGAGACTGTAGCGAGTTCTTGGAATTTTCAGCTACAGGGACAGCGTAAACCTGTTATTTGTGGAATGTTTTCACGAAAAATGCGCCTGGGATAGTGGTGTTCACGAGTACTTCTTGGACAGAAAGGCCGCGAGGCCTTCGGGTTCGAAACCCGAAAGACCGTGAACGGAGATTCCTCCCGGGATTTTTGAAAGGGCTGAAGAGGCGAACGGATATGCGCCTTTCAGTGTGACGCTAGAGGTGTGCGTGGAAGAGAAGTAAAGAAGCAACGAAGTGAGGAGGAAAAGAAAAATATCTGAGAGTTTGCGGCGTGGTGAAGGCACGGGATACTTCGACAAAACCGATGATCGTGGGTTCGATTCCCACCAGCGACGAAAGTTGCTGTAGCTCAGTGGTAGAGCAGCGGAAAGAAAGGCCTGGGCCGCTGATTCCCGCCGCAAAGAAATTCCGGCGTGGTGAGGGTGCGCGTTACATCGGAAGAGCGTCCCGGTGACGAACCGGGGAGGTCGCGAGTTCGATTCTCGCTTGCTTCTGGGAAGAAGAGCCGGTCTAAAGACCGGCCACTACAACTCCGAAGCCATAGCTCAGACAAAAATATACGCGGGCCGAGAGTTCCCATCGGAAGCGCGAAGAGCACAGCCAAGAGCGGCTGCGCTACTGAGATGCCGGGATGGCGCGGGGAAGAGTTACTTCGTCTGTGACACGACGCGGGGCAGTTGCTCCGCAACTCTGCTCGATGATTCCTCCCGGCTTGGTTTGCCGGCGCGAATCGCTGATGGGAGGGCGATTCGCGCCGTGGCAGAGGATGCAAGGAAAAGGAAAGAGTTTACACAGAGGACTCGCAGGACGCAGAGAGCACGGCGACGGAAAAAACGATGTGTCCAAGGGGGTGCGACGTGGAAAACGCAATGTCATTGGAAGGCGCGGTGCTGAAGGTCAAGGGCGAATTGATGCTGTTGATTCCCTTGGCGGAGGGCGGCTCGGAGTTAGTTGATTGTTATCGTGGCATCTCCGAGGTTCAGGGAGAGTTCTTGAAGATTCTGATTCCTGAATGGGTCGCCGGAATGCTGAGGATCGAAGAAGGTGATTTGGTGTGCGTGCATAACACGGACGGCGAGCTTCACATCAATACGTCGCAGCCGCGGCTGGTGAACTGAAGCCGTTGCGGCACGCGAGAGAAAAGCAGATTCTTCGCTACGCTCGGAATGACAGCCGGGGAGGGGTGACAACTGAGGGGCGTGGCGGCGACAGATTTGCGCGCTTGGACTACTAGAGCGGCGAGGAAAGGAGGGAGGCAGAGATGGTGAAGATGAATGTTTGGAAGCGGATGTTCCCGGTGCGGACGCACGAAGGGGCGGTGGCGCAGCGCGTTGATGTGAAGACGGAGCTGCGGCGCACCGTGCTGACGTGTCTGCTTTGGGAAGATGCGTTCTACGAGAAGGGCAGCGGCATCGCGAAGCGGATCGCGGAGCTCGTGGCGAAGAGTAAGCCAGAGGATGTGGCGGCTCTTGCGAGCGAGGCACGCGACAAGATGCAGCTTCGCCATGCGCCGCTCTTTGTGACGCGCGAACTAGCGCGGCGCAAAGGTGCGGGGCCGCTCGTGGCGGAAACGCTCGAGCACGTGATCCAGCGAGCCGACGAACTCGGCGAGTTCGTGGCGCTCTACTGGAAGGAGATGAAGCAGCCGCTGTCCGCAGGAGTAAAGCGCGGGCTGGCGCAGGCGTTCACGAAGTTCGACGCTTACCAGCTTGCGAAGTACAACCGTGAGTCGATGGTGACGCTGCGCGACGTGCTGTTTCTCTGCCACGCGAAGCCGAAGGATGCCGAGCAGGAAGCTGTTTGGAAGAAGCTCGTTGAGAACACGCTCGAGCCTCCCGACACTTGGGAGGTTGCCTTGTCCGCAGGGAAGGACAAGCGCGAGAATTTCGAACGGCTCCTGCGCGAGGGGAAGCTGGGCGGCCTGGCCGTCCTGCGAAACCTGCGCCTGATGCTTGCATCGGGCGTGGATCCAAAGCGCATTTGCGAGCGGCTGGAGAAGGGAGTGGCGCGGGCGCTGCCGTTTCGATTCGTGACGGCGGCTCGCCACGCTCCGAAGCTCGAGGAAAGCATCGAGATCGCCATGCTTAAAGGCATCGCTGGACTCGAAAAGCTGCCGGGATCGACGGGACTCGTCGTGGACGTGTCCGGGTCGATGGACGGCGTGCTTTCGAAGAAAGGCGAGACCACGCGCATGGACGCGGCGGCGGGACTTGCCATTCTGCTTCGTGAGAAGGCCGAGGAGTTTTCGATCGCGACCTTCTCCGATGCTTGCGTGGAACTTCCTCCGCGGCGTGGATTTGCGCTGCGGGACGCCATCACCGCGTCGCAGGCGCACTCGGGGACGTACCTCAAGCGCGCCCTGACGCAGCTGCATGAAAAGCGGGATTGGCGTGAGCTTGACCGCGTGATCGTGATTACCGACGAACAGACGCACGACGGAATCCTGCCGGCGTGGACGCCGCGCGCGTACGTGGTGAACGTGGCCCCGTACAAACACGGCGTGAGCTACGGCAATGGGTGGACGCACGTGGACGGATGGTCCGAGAGGATCGTGGACTACATTGCGGCGGCGGAGTCGGAAGCTACCGCTTAACGTAGACTGCGGGAACTAAAACAAAAACCTCAGGCCCGAAGGCCTGAGCTACAGAAAAAAACGGCGCAGCCGGAAAACCGGATGCGCCGTTTTTCTATTTAGGAGACTTGCTGGGGGATGTCCTACTGAACCTTGGCAATTGGACAGCCGTGCGAGTCCATGCGAAAAGCGGCAGCAGAGCTGCCGCACTCCAAATCGTTCGATTACGTCGGTGCGGACATCGAGCCGAGAAATTCCGCGTTGGACTTCGACTTCGTGAGGCGGCTGAGCAAGAGTTCCATCGCTTCGACGGTTGAGAGAGGGCTTAAGACTTTGCGCAATACCCAAACGCGGGCGAGTTCGTCCGGCGGGAGTAGCAGCTCGTCTTTACGCGTGCCGGAGCGCTGAATGTCGATCGCCGGGAAAACGCGCTTATCGGCGAGGCGGCGGTCGAGGTAGATTTCCATGTTGCCGGTGCCTTTGAATTCTTCAAAGATGACGTCATCCATGCGGCTGCCGGTGTCGATCAGCGCGGTGGCGATGATAGTGAGCGAACCGCCTTCTTCGACGTTGCGTGCGGCGGCGAAAAAGCGGCGCGGACGCTGCAGAGCGTTGGCGTCAATACCGCCGGAGAGGACTTTGCCGGAGGGCGGTGTGACGGCGTTATAAGCGCGAGCAAGACGCGTGACGGAATCGAGCAAGCACGACGACGTCGCGCTTGTGTTCTACGAGGCGCTTGGCCTTTTCCAGAACCATTTCCGCAACCTGAATGTGGCGCTGCGGCGGTTCGTCGAATGTCGAGCTGATAACTTCGCCCTTGACCGTGCGCTGCATGTCAGTGACTTCTTCCGGGCGCTCGTCGATGAGCAGAACGATGAGCGCGACTTCCGGATGATTGGTGGTGATGGAATTGGCCATGGACTGCAGGATCATGGTTTTGCCGGTACGCGGCGGGGCGTTGACCAGACCACGCTGGCCTTTGCCAACGGGGCAGAGAAGGTCGAGCACGCGGCCCGTCATGTTCTCTTTGGTCGTTTCCATCTTGAGGCGGCCCTGCGGATAGAGCGGCGTCAGGTTATCGAAGAAGATTTTATTGCGCGCGACTTCCGGGTCTTCGAAATTGACGGCTTCGACTTTGATCAACGCGAAGTAACGCTCGCCATCTTTCGGCGGGCGAACCTGACCGGAGACAGTGTCTCCGGTGCGGAGATCGAATTTGCGGATTTGCGACGGCGAAACGTAAATGTCGTCGGGGCCGGGGAGGTAGTTGTACTCCGGCGCGCGGAGAAAACCGAATCCGTCGGGGAGACATTCGAGGACGCCTTCAGAAAAGATCAATCCGTTCTTCTCCGTTTGGGCGCGGAGAATCTGGAAAATCAATTCCTGTTTGCGCATGCCGCTGGCGCCAGGAATATTCAATTCCTTGGCGATCTTGGCGAGGTCAGTGATGTTTTTTTCTTTTAACTCGGCGAGGCTAATGCTCATCTGATTGCTTCCTTCAACGCTTGTTTCTTTCATATGTCCTTAACTTTGATTGTGTAAATTGACCTTCTTTTTTGCGTGGCCGCGGTGCGGTCAACAAATTCCCGGATTTTTAGTGAGGTGGCGCCTTGCACTGGCGGACGAACAAGAACATGCCAGGATGGGCAAACCAGACTTTCTGAAACCGGCGGCAGCGCGGAGCCACGACATGCAGGGAAAAGCTCGCAGGGCGGGCCCAAAACCACGCTGCTTAGTTGGTCAAACTCTTGTCTTTCTCGGCGCTGGCGACGAAAGGTTCCGCGACGGGCGCAACCTCGGGATGTTCGAGCGGCACGATCAGCCGCTCGAGTGCAAGCTGCAGCACTTCATCCATGGTTTCTACAAAATGAACCTTGAGACAGGAGAGGATCTCCTGCGGGATGTCCGCCAGGTCCTTCTCATTGTCCTTCGGAAGCACTACTGTGTGCAAGCCCATTCGATGGGCGGCCAGAAGCTTTTCTTTGACGCCGCCGATGGGCAGAACTTTGCCGCGGAGGGTGATTTCGCCGGTCATGGTGATGTCGCGGCGCACGGGGATTCTGGTCAGCGCGCTGACGATCGAAGTGCAGATGGTGATTCCGGCGGAAGGACCGTCCTTGGGAATGGCGCCTTCGGGTACATGCACGTGGATGTCGACGTTGCGATAAAAATCTCGCGCGAGGCCAAGTTGCGCGGAGCGTGAGCGAACGTAGCTCATGGCTGCTTGCGCGGATTCCTGCATCACGTCGCCGAGTTTGCCGGTGAGCGTGAGGCGGCCTTTGCCTTCCATCAATGTAGCTTCGGTGGCCAGCACGCAGCCGCCGACTTCCGTCCAGGCGAGGCCGGTGGTCAAGCCGATTTCGTTGTGCTTCTCGAGCCAGTATTCGCGGTACTTCAGGATGCCGAGGAAGTCATTCGTGTTGGCCGGGGTGATTTCGGCGCTGACGCTCGTGCCTTCGGTCACAACTTTGCGCGCCATTTTGCGCGCGATGTTCTGGATTTCGCGTTCGAGGCTTCGCACGCCGGCTTCATGCGTATAGTGGCGGATGACGTGCAGCAGGCCTTCATCGGTGAACTTGAGATTATTCTCGTTGAGGCCAGTGGCTTCGCGCGCGCGCTTCACCAGGAAGCGCTTGGCGATCTCCAGCTTTTCCTGCTCGGTGTAGCCCGGAAGCCGCAGAATTTCCATGCGGTCCTGCAACGGCTGAGGAATGGTGTGCAGCACGTTGGCGGTGCAGACGAACATTACTTTCGAAAGATCGTATTCGACGTCGAGATAGTGGTCCGTGAAGCTGTGATTCAATTCGGGGTCAAGCACTTCCATTAAGGCAGCGGAAGGGTCACCACGGAAGTCGGTGGACATTTTGTCAACTTCGTCGAGGACGAAAATCGGGTTTACCGTGCCGGCCTTCTTCATCATTTGGATGATCTGGCCGGGCAGGGCGCCAATATAGGTGCGGCGATGGCCGCGAATTTCGGCCTCATCGCGAACTCCGCCTAGGGAGACGCGGACAAATTTGCGGCCGGTGGCATGGCCGATGGACATAGCCAGAGAAGTTTTGCCAACGCCCGGAGGGCCTACAAAACAGAGGATCGAGCCCTTGGGATTTTTTACCAACTGGCGGACGGCCAGAAATTCCAGAATGCGCTCTTTGATTTTTTCGAGGCCGTAATGCTCTTCGTTGAGGATTTTTTCCGCGGCCAGGATGTCGCGAATTTCCTTGGACTTCTTTTTCCAGGGTACCGCAAGGAGCCAATCCAGATAATTTCGGCTGACGGTGGATTCCGCCGACATGGGCGGCATCAACTCCAGCCGCTTTAGCTCCTGAATGGCTTTTTCGTGGACTTCCTTGCTCATTCCAGCGGCATCGATTTTCTTTTTGAGCTCGTCGATTTCGCTTTTTTCGCCGCGCCCCAGTTCCTTCTGGATGGCCTTGAGCTTTTCGTTGAGGTAATACTCTTTTTGCGCGCGCTCCATCTGGCGTTTCACGCGGGTGTTGATGTTGCGGTCGACGTTGAGCTTTTCTAGCTCGATTTCGAGGATATCGCCGATGCGGTTCAGGCGCTCGATGGGATCGACCGTTTCCAGAAGATCCTGCTTTTCGTCGACGGGAAGCTGCAGGTTGGCGGCGATCGTATCCGAAAGGCGCGCCGGGTCATCGCCACGCGCCGCCGCGATCATGGTGTCGTAGTTCAGGCTTTGCGAAAGCTTGATGAACTGCTCGTAAAGGCCAGTGATTTTTTGTACGGTCTGGTCGACCTGCGGAGACGGCTCCACGCGCGCGTTCAGCAAGCGGACGGTTGCGCGGAAGAAGCCTTCTTCCGAGGTGATGGAAAGAGCGCGAGCCCGCTCGACGCCTTCTACCAAAACTTTGATGTTGCCATCGGGCAGTTTGACGCTTTGCACGATGTTCGCGAGCGTGCCGACTGCATAGATTTCTTCGGGCTTCGGGTCATCGACGGATGCGTCGTGCTGCGTGGACAGGAAAATCTTCTTGTCGCCGGCCAACGCTTCTTCGAGTGCGCGCACGCTGGCTTCGCGTCCAACGATGAACGGAGTCATCTGTTGCGGAAAGATGACCATGTCGCGCACCGGCATCATAGGTACGCGCTTCAAATCCTGTTTTTCACGGTTGAACATTAGGGCCCCTGAAAATCGTTCGAAATCCCAAAAACAGCCTATCCGGCCTTTTCGAGCAAACTCCAGTTAATTTCCCGGCTGCGGACCATTTCGGCGGTGACGACAAAGTCGCGCACCTTGCGCTGCATCGGGAGGTGGTACATGAGTTCCAGCATGAGGTCTTCGAGAATCATACGCAAGCCGCGTGCGCCAACTTTGCGCTGCATGGCGAGTTCGGCGACGGTATCGAGAGCGTCGTCGGTGAAACGCAGACGGACGTTTTCGAATTCGAACAGGCGCTGATATTGCTTGAGCAGCGCGTTTTTCGGTTCCGTCAGGATGCGCACGAGGACGTTTTTGTCCAAGTCGTTCATCACGCCGGCGACGGGCAAACGGCCGACAAACTCAGGAATCAAGCCATAGCGAATCAGATCGCCGGGCTGTACTTGCTCGAGCAATTCGGTGTTGCGCTTGCTTGGCGTAGATGCCGCGGCGTCGGTATGAAAACCGAGCGAATGGCGGCCAGCGCGCTTCTCGATAATTTTTTCGAGCCCGACGAAAGCGCCTCCACACACGAACAAAATGTTCGTCGTATCCACAGGTGTAAATTCCTGGTGCGGGTGCTTGCGGCCACCTTGAGGCGGCACATTGGCGATGGTGCCTTCAAGAATCTTCAGCAGAGCTTGCTGGACGCCTTCGCCACTCACGTCGCGGGTGATCGAGGGGTTCTCGTCCTTCTTGGCAATCTTGTCGATCTCGTCGATATAGATGATGCCTTGCTGGGCTTTCTGAACATCGCCATCGGCTGCTTGCAGAAGCTTCAAAATAATGTTTTCGACGTCTTCGCCAACGTAGCCGGCTTCGGTCAGCGTGGTGGCGTCCACGATCGCGAACGGAACATCCAGCATGCGCGAAAGTGTCTGCGCGAGAAGCGTCTTGCCGGTGCCTGTGGGACCAATCAAAAGAATGTTGGACTTGCTCAGCTCGACGTCGCCTGGCTGCTTGTTCAAAAAGATGCGCTTGTAATGATTGTAGACAGCGACAGCGAGCTTTTTCTTCGTGCGGTCCTGCCCAATGACGTAGCCATCGAGAAATTGCTTGATCTCCGGCGGACGCGGAAGCCTGCGCGCGGGCGCAGCGGCTTGTTCGCGCTTTTCATCTTCAAGAATGGTCTGGCAAACGCCGACGCATTCGTTGCAGATGTAGGCGCGCGGATAGTCCGAGGGAGAGCTGATCAACTTTTCGACCTGTTCCTGAGTTTTATGGCAAAAGGAACAGCGCAGCGGCTCGTCTGGGTTGAATTTTTTCACTGGTGTGAAGGCCTCGTCTCCGCTGGGCTTCGACGGAGTCTCTAGTCCTTATTCTAGGCCCGATTTATCCCTGGAGCAAAAGAGAAACTCGAATCGCTACTAACTTTTAAGAACTAGCTGAAACGGCACGCCGCCCCCGCGGCGCCCGTCCGTTAGCGATGCTTGTAAATAATTTCGTCGATCATGCCATATTCCTTGGCTTGCTCGGGATTCATGATGAAATCCCGCTCGACGTCCTTCTCGATTTTTTCGACCGTCTGGCCACTGTGCTGCGAAAGCAGTTGGTTGATGACCATGCGCATGCGCAGAATCTCTTTCGCATGGAGGTCGATGTCGGTGGCCTGGCCGCCGAGGCCGGACATCCACGGCTGGTGAATCAGGATGCGGGCATGCGGCAAGGCGAAGCGCTTTTTCGGCGAGCCGCCGGCAAGAAGAACCGCCGCGATGGAAGCGGCCTGGCCGACACAAGTGGTAACGACATCCGGCTTCACAAATTGCATGGTGTCGTAGATCGCAAAGCCCGCGGTGATCGAGCCGCCTGGCGAATTGATGTACAGCTGAATGTCTTTTTCCGGATCTTCGGCTTGCAGGAAGAGCATCTGCGCGGTGGCCAGATTGGCGACGTGATCGTCAATCGGCGTGCCGATAAAGATGATGTGTTCCTTGAGCAGCCGGGAGTAGATGTCGTAGGCGCGTTCGCCGCGGCTGGTCTGTTCGACCACCATCGGAACGAGCGTTGTGCCGCGATACTCTGGTTCTTCGAAATTTTTCATGGAGTCGGTTGAACCGCCGGAAAGTTTCACTTTGAATCAGCCGCCGCGGCGCTTGCTGCTGCAACGGTTTTGACCTGAGCGTTTTGTGCGAGCCAGTCGAGAGTTTTGTCACTTCTCAACTTCGCTTTCATCCTATCGAGCGCACCCTGCTTTGTCAAACGAGCGCGCGCCACTTCGGCGGATTCGCCACTATGGGTGGCCATGTGCTCGAGCTCGTGTTCGACTTCTTCTTCGGTCACGTCGATGTTTTCCGCAGTGGCGATGCGATCGATGATGAGTTCGGCCTTCACGTCATCGGTCGCGCGTTCCTGCTGGCCTTTTCGCAGCGAAACCCAGTCCACATTTACAGCGCGGGGATCAACGCCTTGAGCCGCGAGCGAGCGAACTACCCGCTCCAGCCGCACATCCATTTGATGCTCAACGAGCGCTTCTGGTACAGGAAACTCGTGTGATTTTACGAGCTCAACAATCACTTTCTCCCGCTGCAGTTCTTTCTGCCGGTGATCGCGCTGATGTTCCAGACTTTCCGAGATTTTCTTTTTCAGTTCTTCGAGCGTTGTGGCGTCACTCACATCTTTCGCAAACTCGTCATTCAGCTCGGGCTGCTTTTTGTTCTTGATGCCCAGCACTTCGACGGCATAGTTGTACGTTTTGCCGGCTAGCTTCTGATCGGGATAGTCGGCGGGATAAGCGACGTCAAAATTTTTGTGATCGCCGATATTCGCACCACGCAAGTTTTCGTTGAAGGGCTCCATCGTTTCTTCGGCGCCGATGTGGCAGAGGACGCTATCGGCTTGCAGCGGTTCGCCGCCGCCCGCGGGAGTTCCCATCAACTTTAGTTGGACGTAGTCGCCGTTTTCGACGGCTCGTCCTTCCACCGGAGCAAATGCGGCTGCGCGCTCGCGCATTTCTTCGAGAGTTTTTGTGACGTCCGCGTCGGTGATGTCCATCGCGGGCATTTCGATGGCGAGGCCTTTGTAATTTCCTAGCTCGAATTCCGGCAGGACTTCGAAGACGGCGCGAAACTTCAGCGGCTGACCCTCGACAAAATCCAGCTTTTCCACTTGCGGCTGCGATACGGGCGTCAGCTTTTGTTCGGAGACGGCCTTTTCGACGCGTTCGGGGACGAGCGATTGCAGGACTTCGCCCTTAATATCGTCGGCGAAGCGCCGGCGGATGAGCGAAACAGGTGCTTTGCCAGGACGGAATCCCGGCACGCGCGCGACGCGGGCAAATTCCTTGGCTACGCTTTCAATTTTTTTCGTTACTTCTTCCGCGGGAATCTCAAGGTCCAGCTCGCGGCGGCAAGTTGCTTCAGCCATGGAACAATCCTCTCCTATATAAATGATGCGGCAACAATCGGGTCTTCGTGAAAATACTCGCTGATCTTGACGGCGTGCGCCCCAGTGTCTTGCGGAAAGCCAGTCTTGTCGGCGGCTTTGCAGCCACACATGAACTTAGATGAGGCCAGACAGGTAAGAACTTAGCCTGCAACGCAAAGTACGAGTATAGGCGACGCTGTTGTGAGCGTCAATTGAAGCGGCTGCTGAGCAGTGATTCAGAGTCTGCCTGCTCGGCGTGCCGGACTGGGAGAGCGATTCTTCCCGATTTCACATTACAATGCGAAGGGGGCTTGGTATGCGAGCCAAATCTTACGGTTGTACGTTTGCCTGGCTGACTTTGAGCTGTTCGCTTTTGCTTTGGCTCACTCTTGGACTAAGCGCTTCGCCTAAAGTCACTCTCGTTGAGGTATGGTGCGTCGGTGACGATGGATTGACTACGAAGCTTAGGGACACGCTTGAAAATAGATTTAAATCATCCCCGGACTTCCATTTGAGCTTCGGGAAAAAGCCCGGAACATTGATCGTAACGATTCCTACTAACGTCGGGTGGATCCGCGGAACTCGTCGATGGGCGAACGCAAGTGCATTTACACCGTGGAATTTGCGCGGTGGAAAATCAGCATCTGGGTACCCGCGAAGGGTCATGTTGGGAGGATGCGCTCTCGGAATGCGCAAATGAAATTATTAAAGCAGCGAAGAACGCGGCGCACAAAATCCATTCGGCATCTAAGACAGGGAAGTCGCTCGTGTCGCTCAGCGATTTGTATACGTCCTAATCGAACGGAGGAACCTGCCTCCGGTTGCCTGGCGGATTTCAGTCAGCCGCGGCGGCTTGGCTCAAAGCTTTGGTGAAATCGGCGTGGAGCAGGCGGTGGAAGAGGTGCTCGCCGGCTTCGCGGCGGACGGAGAGGCGGCCGGCGACATAGGCGCGGGAGCCGAGTCCGCGCTGGACGGCGTCGCAGATGGCCATATCTTCGTCTTGCACTTGTTCGCTCACAGCGATGCTTTCTTTGTGGCTGGACTCGGCGGCCGCGCTGGTGTCGGCGAAGTAGTAGTCGAAGACTACGGCGCAGCGATTTACGCCGAGTGGGAGCACCAGATTCGTGTCCATCACGCCTTCGTAGGCATTGATCATGAAGTTGGGATACTGCCAAAGATAAAACGCGCGGCCTTGCCGTGGTGGCCGCGACACCGGCTTCCGAGGACGAATCTGAGGAGAGCGGGCTCGATTGGAGGCACGCGCGCTCAAAATTCTCGATCGTGTATTTGGTGTACTCGATGACGCTGCTCAGACCTTTATGTGCGTGCGGTACGTGATAGCCGCCGTCGAGATAGTTATCGACGTAGACCTTCCAGTTGCAATTGAGCGTGTAGATGCGACGGTCGAAGAAATGCAGTTTTTTTGACAGGTCGAGCGGCGCGACCAGTTCCGGCACTATACCCAAAAAATCGCGGAGTGGCGCCGCGCTCTCCATCCAGATTTACAAAGACAAAATTCTCCCAGGTGTCCACGCGGATAGGCACGAGGCCATTCTTTGCGCGGTCGAAATTGCAGACGCCGTCAAACTCAACCATCCCTTTCAGCGCGCCGTCGATGCCGTAGGTCCAGCCGTGATACGGGCAGCGAAACTGTTTTGCGCAGCCTTGCGCTTCGGTGACGACGGCGGCGGCATGATGGCGGCACACATTGTAAAAGGCGCGCAACTGGCCATCGTCTCCGCGTGCGACGACAAGCGGTTCGCCAGCCAACTCCGTTGTGAAAAATTGCCCATTGTCGCGGACCTGATCCGCGCGGCCCACGACCTGCCACGTTGCGCTAAAAACGCTGGCGCGCTCGAGTTGCGCGATGCGCTCATCGAAATACCACGGCGCGGGAATTGTCCAGGCTTCTTCCAGCGGATCGTACGGGTTATAAAGGTTTACTACGTCGCGGATGCTGCGTTCCATGCCTGCTCCTTATTGAGCCTCGCCAAATATATGGTCGTGCGAGTTGCTTGAAAAAGCGGCAGCAGAGCTGCCGCACTCCAAATCGGCGCTTCGCCATATTATGCGGGACTCTGGGATAGGGCAAACATCGGAGAGGCGGGATTTTCGCGTCCGGCTCAGTAGATCAGTTTCAGCGAAAACTGAATTTGCCGGGAAGAACCGGACGTGTGGCTGATGACGCCGAACCCGCTGCCGAGCACGGTGTTCGCGGGCAAACCGAAATTCACAATGTTGAACACGTTGAAAAACTCCGCGCGAAACTCGAGCAGGCCCAGTTCGCGGCTGCCTCTTCTTCCAAACGGAGTGTCCTTAATCATGGCGACGTCGAAATTGTGATAGCCCGGACCGCGGAAAGTGTCGCGGCCCAGCGTGCCAAAGACTCCTTGATTCGGGCCCGTTCCGCCCGGGACATTAATCGGGATAAAAAAGAAGGAGCTGTTGTTTGCGCCTCGTCCGAAATAATCTTCCCGGGTAGGCCGGCTCGTGGAGAGGTTGGGCATCGCAACCAAGTCCGGGCGATCCGTACCACCGGCTCCCACGCCTGTTTGCTGGATTCCGGAATAGACGCTAAACGGAGGCCCGGTTGTCAGCGTGGTGATATTCAGAAATTGCCAGCCTTTTGTAAGCTTGCTGCTCAGAGGTTGAAGGAAGCTCACGCGGTCGAACGGCAGCGACTGAAACACGCTGATCGAGAAGACATGCGTCTCGTCGAAGGTAGATGGCCCTTTTTCGGCGCTGGGATCCAGAGGATTTTGAGGCAGGGTTTGCAAGGTTACGCCCGGCAATCCCGAAATTCCGCCTGGCACGGCGCTGGTATTGTCGAGGGACTTCGAATAGGTATAGCTGGCCTGAAAGCTCAAGCCAATCCGAGAATCGTTTTTCGTCGCGCTGGTTTGCAGCGAATGGTAGGACGAATGGGCGGAAGGGTTCATCACCGTCTCCGGTCCAAATCCCCCAATCGCGTGGCCCTGGGCGTTGAACTGTGTGAACGGCGCAAACGCCGGGTCAGCGCCGCCATAGCCGTTTGGCGACTCCACGCTGGCGAGATCGACTCCCACCGTTCCCACATATGCGGCGGTAACTTTCACGCTTCCGAAATCGTGATCGACTCCCGCGGTAAACGTGCCGATGTAGCCGTTACGAAAATGCCTGCTTACCACGCCTACGCTGAATAATTGCACTTCATGGCCAGGCGTAGTTGCCGCAAGGTCGTCCTGAAATCTTTGCAGATCGATCGGAATGTTTGCCGGAAGGTTTGCGCTTCCCGAAGCAAAGAGAGGTTGCCCTGAAGTGGTGTACACCGGAGGAAGAATCTCTGGCACGAAGGTATTCTGAAATGGTACCGGAACGTCTGGTAACGCGGTGATCAGTGGCTGAAAAATGAGCGGAAAATTTCCGGTGACATAATTCTCGAGCCAAAGATTCGGGAGAATTGTAGTGATCGCTCCGCCGGCGTGAAAAGTTGTGTGTTTGTTGACCGCATAATCGAGCGAAACGCGCGGTCCCCAACCGTTCAAATTAAGCGGATAGATCGGCTGCGGGTTGTATTGGAAAACCTGTGTGGCGCCGGGCGCATAAAAAGAAGTGGGATTGCCATCTGCGTCAACGGGGAAGGCAACCGATGTCCGATGTTTGGCTTCTTGGATGCGGCTATTCAACTCATACCGCAAACCGTAATTCACGCTCAGGCGGGAGTTCACTTTCCATGTGTCCTGAAAATAGAAGTTGTAGGCTTCGCGCCGGACGCCGGCTTCGTCAAACTTGTTTCCGACGGGCGTCACACTCGCGGCAGCGGTAATCGAGTAGGAGAAAGGCGTCGCCGTTAACAATCCGGTTAGCGAATCGGGCAGCAGTTGGCCGGGCTGGATGTCGTGCTGGCCGCTCGCAGAGGGAATCAGCACAGGCGAATAAGCAGGCCCTCCGCCAAACACGTATACACCGTTGGGGTTAGTGCCGAAAATGGTGGAGTCGCGATTGAAGCGCAGTTCGACTCCCCATTTGAAACTGTGGGAGCCGTGCGTGTATGTCATGTCCTGCTTGAATTGATAGAGGTTGCTGTAGGAACCGAAAATGGAGCCATCCGCGGAATTGTAGTTTTCGTAGAGACCGTCCGCAAAGGTGATTGCGGGCTGCGTGTGATTCGTGGATGGGAAAAACGGTGTGCTGCGGATGTAGCCCAGCGAAGTTACGGAGACAAAGCGCGGAGATATGGTCCGTGTATACCTCAGCGCTGCGCTGCGTTGATGATCAAAAAAGTTGACACCGAAGTTGGGATCTATGGCGGTCTGATCGGGATTGGTGGTTGGTCCGCTGACTTGGTTTAAGCTGAAGCGTCCGAAGAGCGTTGCTTTGTCTGAAATCTGATGATCGATGCGCACGGAAAACTGGTTCGTATCCGTTGCTACCTTGGAAGAGGTTGCGTAAGTGCGAGCTCCGTATGGACCCGAGGGCTCATTGGGCAAGGGGTAGCCCGCCAGAATGGACTCGACTGCCGGATTAACAGGGACGATCAAGGTATCGCCGGGAAAAGTCGTGGTATCGATTCCTTGCCTTTCCGCCGCAGTCGGGACAGGAAACACTTGCGTTGTGCCAAGCACTTGCCGGAAGCCTTGGTACTCGACGAAATAAAACGTTTTGCCGCGGCCGTCATATAGCTTTGGAAGGACCAACGGTCCGCCATTGGTTACTCCAAATTCGTTGCGCACAAATGGCGGAATGCGGCCGGGTTCCACGGCGCTCGCGTGATCGAAGAAATTCCGCGCGTCGAATGCAGCGTTGCGGACAAATTCAAAAGCGCTGCCGTGTATATCGTTCGTGCCGGATTTGGTGATCACATTGTTGAAACCCGCGGCTCCATGGCCGATTTCCGCGGGCATTACGCCGGAGCTCGATTGCACTTCCTGAATGGCGTCGACGTTAAAGTTGGAGAAGGTGGCTCCGCCGAGTTCGGGGTCGGTGGTATCGGCGCCGTCCATGGCGAAGACAGAGGCCGAGCCGCGCTGGCCATTCACGGCAAACTGTTGCGTGAAATTCGCGGCGCCGTTGGTGTCGGTCATGGTGCCTGCGGCTAGGAGGAGCAGCTTGCTGAAGTCGCGTTCGTTCAGAGGCAGGCTGGATACTTCTCCGCTCGAGAGATGCTCGCCGCCAGTGGCTTGCTTAGAAGTCCCATCTCCAGCCGTCATTAGGCGGACTGTTTGGCCTTGTTTGGAAAGTTCAAGCCCGGCGGTCAGCGTGACTCCTTCTCTTAGGACAAGAGGAGTGTCTGCCTTCCAAGTTTGGCTTGCGACGGCTACTGAAACTTCGTAGGTTCCTGCTGCGATTTCCGCAAAAGAAAATTCTCCGGTTGTCGAAGTTGGAGCTGAAAATTCGAGGCTGCCTGTCGTCGCGTGCAGTTTTACCGTGGCATTGCTGACGGGGCTTCCCTCTGAATCGCGCAGCACACCATGCCATGACGTTGCTGGAAGCGAGCGCGCCGAAGGAATCACTGCAAGGAACGCAAGAACGGAAATAAGAACTACTAGATGGGGGAAAGTTCTGCCGCGGAAAAGTCGAGCCACACGCTTGTCGCCTGCAATTTCACGATGTTGTCCCAGAGGTTCCCCCGCCGGCCTGGCCTAACTCCAATAAAGGCCTCCATAAGACGGCAGGCCCCCCTCACTGACACGTCGAGAAACATGGTGCGGAAGAAAGGATTTGAACCTTCACGGCCTTTCGGCCACAAGATCCTAAGTCTTGCGCGTCTGCCAGTTCCGCCACTCCCGCAGTGGTTTAATCATGATACCGGGAATCGGCCCTTGGCCGCCATATCGACGTTGGCACTGGATTGTAGCCAATCTCAGGAGCATAATGGCTTCGTTGTATCTGGCCACCCCCGCGGCCAAAGAATGGCGATTCGCCCCAGCAAACGCCATTGCCAAGCCCCGCTGCGAAAGAGGGCAGCGTCATGATCATTCAAGAGCAGGGCGATCAGCTGATCCTGATCCGGCAGACCGACCACGCCATGTTGTCGGGTTTTTTTGCGCGCGCGCTGGGCAATAAACTCTTCAGCCGCCCGGAGCCCTTTGAATCTTTTTGTTTAGCAGCCGCGGAGCACGACAATGGCTGGAATGAATGGGAACTCCTGCCTCAAATCGATTCCAAGACCTTCACGCCTTACAACTTCATGTCCATTCCGACCGAGGAACACATCGCGCTCTATCAGCGTGGGATTGAACGCGTTGTCCGAGTCGATCGTTACGCGGGACTCCTCGTCAGCATGCATTGTGCAGGCCTCTACGACCGGACTCGCGCAACGATGCCGGGCTTTTCCGCGAAGTACGTCAAATCCAACGAATCGCACATTGTTACGGACTTCCTGCAGCGGTTGAGACTCCAGCAGTTGCGGCTCAAAGTCGATCTTCGCGCGGACCCGCTGATGAAGCACTACGCGGAAGACCATCCCTTGCAAGCGAATCTTCAGCGTCTGGAAGCGCTTGACCGCCTGTCGCTCTATTTCTGTCTCTTGCCGCTGGATGGCTATACGATCGACACCGTCCCGGTGGACGGTAACGGCAGTGAAGCGGATTGGGACCTTCAGCCTGCGGGGAATAATTTCGTCACGCTAAAACCCTATCCGTTTCTGAAGGATCCGTTGGATATAAGCATTCTTGCGCGCCGCGTTCCCAAGCGGCTGTATGCGGACGAACACGAATTCCACAAGATTCTGGCGCAGGCTCCCTATTTCGCGTTGAACTTCACACTTAGCGCGGATGGAGCCCGAATTAACGCGCGCTCCGCTGTCGCTTAGCCCGCCTGTTTGCTCCGTCAACCAGATTCAATCCAACGCCTGCCCGCGCGTTTCCGGCAAAGCAAGAGCAAGGAGCGCCGCCGTCAAGAAAGCGCCCGCTTGCAGGAAAAAAGCTGGCCCGATTCCATAGCGCAGCGCCAAGGCTCCCACTGCAAATGGCGCCACGGCGGAAAGTCCGCGGCCGATGTTGTAACTCAAACCCATGGCTGCGGCGCGAATTTCGCCGGGGAAGAGTTCGCTGGCAATCGCGGCGTACCCGGAAAAATAACCAGTTCCGAAAAATGCGACGAGCGGCCCGAGGGCGAGCAGCCAGAACGGGCTTCGTGACATTCCGTAAATGGGCACCAGGGCCGCGGCGATGATCAGATAGAGGAAGTAAGGTTTCCGACGTCCAAACGCATCTGAGAAAAATCCGAACAGCGCATAGCCGAGCCATTTACCAAAGCACAGAACCAAGAAAAACGCCGTGGTCTTGACGAGGCTGAGTCCTCGTCCACCTTTTTCGGGCGGCAGAGACAGATACGCGGGAATCCATGTAAACAATCCCCAATAACCGAACATGCTGCAGGCGTTCATGGTTGTGGCCAGAATTCCGTTGCGCAAAATGCCTTTTTCCAGAAGCTTACGCAGCGACACCTTTTCTTTGCGAGCCGCGCGTTGTTTCCATAATTCAGGCTCCGGAACTCTGCGTTGAATCCAGAAGACGAGGAACGCGGGCAACACGCCGACAAAAAACACAGGCCGCCAGCCGAAATGTGGCAAAACCAACGCCACGACAAGCGCGGCAATCGCTTCTCCGATCGCGTAAGCCGACTGCATGAATCCCAGCGCTTTCCCGCGATGTTCCGCGCGCCAGGTCTCCGCAATCAGCGCCGCTCCGGTTGTCCACTCGCCGCCCATGCCAAGGCCCAGAACGAATCGAAACGTGGCCAGTTGCGGAACGGTGTGCGAGAAGCCGCAGGCTGCACTTGCAAGCGCATACACGAGGATGGCAGCCATCAACGAGCGGATGCGTCCGATGCGGTCCGCGAGAACCCCAAAAAGCAAACCGCCAATTCCCGAAGCGACCAACGTCAGGGAATTCAGCAACCCAGCGGTCCGCGTATCCATCGCAAATTCGCGGATCAAGAAGGTCAGGACGAGGGAATAGAGCATCACGTCCATCGCGTCCAGCATCCAGCCGAGCCCGCCAGCGATCAGTGAAGTCCGCTCCGGCGAAGAGGCGTGACGAAGCCAATCAAAACTAAACATCCGGCGAGAACGCTCTGGCGCGGCTACGGGGACTAAATTTGGAATGGGCAGCGGGGCTCCAGGCTGGTTCGTCACGGCGGGATTGTACCCAAAAGCGCTCCGTAGCGCGTCAAGAACAGAGGAAGCACAATCCATACATACGTTTCTGGCGCGGATTACGACACAGGATGTACTATTCTGCTCCGCGCATTACTATCTGACATAGTACTGGTGCAACATTTGTTTCTCTGGGGGAGAAGACGATGAGTGGTCTGCAACGGTTGACGAATTTTTCTTCCATTCTGCTGGCGATGCTTCTGCTCGGGCTCACAGGTACCGTTCTCCGTGCGCAAACTCTCGATGAGAATGCGCTGAAGGCCATGAAGTGGCGCCAAGTCGGCCCGTTCCGGGGCGGACGCGCCCTCGCCGCAACGGGAGTCGCGGGTGACTCGCAGACTTATTATTTCGGCGCCGTCGCGGGCGGCGTTTGGAAGACAACCAATGGCGGCATGACGTGGACGCCGATGACGGACAAGACCGGCATCATGTCCGTTGGCGCGATTGCGGTGGCTCCATCCGACCCGAATGTACTTTACGTTGGCACCGGAGAATCCTGCTGGCGCGGAGACATCTCGTACGGCGATGGCATGTATAAATCCATCGACGCCGGGAAGACCTGGACGCACATCGGGCTGGACGACACGCGGCACATTTCCAAAGTCATCGTCCATCCTACAAATCCGGACATCCTCTTTGTCGCCGCGATGGGCCATGCGTATGGCCCTAACGAAACGCGCGGCGTGTTTCGTTCCAGCGATGGCGGCAAAACGTGGCAAAAAGTTCTCTTCAAGGACAACAAGACCGGCGCCATCGATCTCACGTTCGATCCTTCAAATCCCCACATTTTGTTCGCGGCACTTTATGAAGCCCAACGCTATCCCTGGACCGCTGTTAGCGGCGGACCTGGGAGCGGCCTCTATAAGTCCATCGACGACGGGGCGACTTGGAAACGGCTTGAGGGCCACGGACTTCCTTCCGGCGTCCTGGGACGCATCGGCGTGGCCGTTTCCGGCGCCGACGGGAATCGCGTTTACGCCATCATCGAAGCGGAAAAGGGCGGCATCTACCGCAGCGACGACGCCGGCGATTCCTGGCAACTCCTGACTGGAGATCATCGCTACACGCAGCGCGCTTGGTATTTCCATCACATCATCGCGGACCCGAAAAATGTCGATACGGTCTATGTGCTGAACACTGCCGTCTATCGCTCGACCGATGGCGGCCACAGTTTCGGTTTTGTTCGCTCGCCACATGGAGACAACCACGGACTATGGATTGACCCCACGCATCCGGAATGGATGATCAATACCAACGACGGCGGGGCCACCGTTTCGCACGACAACGGCAAGACCTGGACCACGCAGCTGAATCAGCCGACAGCGGAGTTTTATCACGTGGCCACCGACAACTTTTTCCCGTATCGCATCTATGGAGCGCAACAAGACAACTCCACGGTAGCGATCGCCAGCCGCAGCGACGACGGCACAATCGACCGAACCGATTGGTACGAAGTCGGCGGCGGCGAAGCGGGCTTTGTCGTTCCCGACCCCGCAAACGCTGACATCGTCTACGCAGGCTCTTACGACGGCCTCATCACGCGCTTCGACAAGAAAACTCATCAAGTGCAGGACGTATCTTCGTGGCCGCTCAATCCGATGGGTGCAGGCGACGCCGATCTGAAGCACCGTTTCCAGTGGACGGCTCCGATTGCAAGCTCGCCGAACGATCCCAATGTCATTTATCACGGCGGAGAAAGAGTGTTTAAGACTTCTGACGGGGGAATGAATTGGACCGCAATCAGCGATGACTTGACGCGCAACGACAAAACCAAAGAGCAATCCTCTGGCGGTCCGCTTACGCAAGACAACACCAGCGTCGAGTATTACGGCACCATTTTCGCCATTGCCGAATCGCCGGTAGAAAAGGGCCTCATCTGGGCAGGGAGCGACGACGGGCTTGTACACGTCACCCGCGACGGCGGCAAAAACTGGGCTGACGTCACTTCGAAAGAATTCGGTGAGTGGAGCCTCGTCAGCATTATCGAACCCTCGCCGCACTCCGCGGGAACCGCCTATGTGGCAATCGATCGCCACAAGCTCGATGACTTTCGCCCGTACATTTTCAAAACAGCCGACTATGGCAAGACCTGGACGAAAATCACAACCGGCGTACCCGACAACAGTTACGTGCATGCCGTCCGCGAAGATCCCAAGCGCAAGGGACTGCTCTATGCCGGCACGGAGAACGGCGTTTACATTTCTTTTGACGACGGTTCGCACTGGCAGCCTTTGAAACTTAATCTGCCCAGAACACCCATCCACGACCTCACGATAAAAGATGATGACCTGATTGTGGCCACGCACGGCCGCGCCTTTTGGGTGCTCGACGACATCGCTCCGATTCGCCAGATGACAGCGGCCGCTTCCACGGATGAAGCCCATCTTTACCAACCCGCGCTCGTTGTGCGCTTCCGCGGTCCAGGGTTTACTCTGCCGGCGGGCGCTCCCGTCGGCGCTAACCCGCCTGCTGGAGCCATCATTGACTACACGCTGAAGACCGCGCCCAAGGACCAAATCACGCTTGAGATTTCTGACGCGCACGGCAAACTTGTTCGCAAATATTCGAGCAAGAAATCCGAGGCGGGCGCTTCTCCCGGCGAAGAGGAGTTCGGCATCAGCAGACCCGGGAAAGAGCTTCCAGTCGAAGTCGGCTTGAACCGCTTCGTCTGGGATTTGCAATATGACGCACCTACAATCGTTCCCGGTGCGGTTGGCTGGGGAGGCACCCCCGAAGGCCCGCTCGTGGTCCCTGGGACTTACACGGTCAAGCTGACCGTCGCTGGAAAAACTTCCACCGCCAGCTTCGAGCTCACCAAAGATCCGCGCGTCTCGGCAACGCAAGCCGACCTCGAAAAGCAGCAAGAGCTCGCCTTGCGCATCAGCGGTCGCGTGGGCGCCGGCAATGAAGCGGTGAACCAGCTTCGCAGCGTGCGCAGCCAACTCGAGGCCCTGAAAAAACGACTCTCCGCGGACCCCAGCGCAAAACCGATTCTCGACTCCGTGGATGCACTCAACAAGAAAATGAACGCCGTTGAAGAAAAAATCATCCAGCCGAAATCCACGGCTGGAGAAGATCCACTGAATTTTCCGATTCAGGTGACCGACCAACTCGTGGCCTTGCAGGGCACTGTGGAAAGCGCGGATTTCGCTCCGACCGCCGCGTCTTACGTCGTCTACGACGAACTCAACGCGCGCCTCGAAGCGCAATTGGCCGCCTGGCACGAGATTCAATCCAAGGACCTCGCTGCGCTCAATGCCGCCATCCAGAAAGCCAACATCCCGGCGATTGCCCCCGCGGCAGAAAAGCCGCAATAGGGGGAGAAGTAAGGACAGACAGAGTCCTATTTAGCGGTCGAGGAGGAGGTCGCTCCGGCGACTTCTTCGGCGTCACGTATCGAATTCACACAGCGCTCACAAATCCCATTGCTCTGGAAACGTGCTTTTGCTAACCTCCGCGCACAGTTGAACTCCCTGGGAGGTGTTCATGGCTTTTTGCAAAGCGTGTGGTCAGGATGCAGGCGAGGCATCATTTTGTCCGAAGTGCGGGGCACCGCAGGGCGCTTCGCAGAGCGCGGCGGTCACTCCTTCCGCGGCTGCGGAATCACCCACCGCAGGAATGGAAGAAAACGTCGCCGCTCTGCTCAGTTATCTGTTCGGTTGGCTCGGCGGCTTGATCTTTCTTCTCATCGACAAGCGGCCATTCGTAAAGTTTCACGCGGCGCAGTCCATTGCGTTGAGTATCTGCTTCATCCCGGTGTGGATTATCTATCTGATCTTCAGTTTCATTGTCACCATGATTACCGCCGCGCTGCATTTTCCCATCGGTTTTCTCAGCTTTTTCTTATTCCCGCTTCTATTGCTTGCATTCTTCGCGACTTACGTCTTCTGTATGTACAAGGCTTACAATCACGAAAAGTACAAGCTGCCCATCATCGGGGACTTCGTCGACAAGTTGGTCAACAAGTAGGAACTGCCGAAGTTTCGCGTTTTTCGAGAGCCGTCCGGAGTATTCGGGCGGTTCTCTTTTTTTGGTGCTTCTCATCCACGCTTTCCGCTTGACTTCTTTTTCATGTCCCGCCAACCTGAAAGGCTTCGTTTCTGCTGCGTAAGGCAGAAAAAATTGAAAGGCGCCATCCCTACGACATGACCCGCGTCCGGCTGTGCTTCCACGACCGTTGCTTTGATGGCACCGCCTCAGCTGCTCTTTTCTATCGTTTTTACAAGGAAACGTTTGATCCCGCCGCGGAGTTCGGGTTCACCGGCATGACTCACCGCGCGCAGCAGCCGTGGACGCCCGGTCTCTTCGATGGCGACGAAAACGCCATCGTCGATTTCAAATACTCGAACTCGCCTAAAGTCACCTGGTGGTTCGACCATCATCAGAGTGCGTTTCTCACGCCCGCGGATGCCGAGCAGTTCCGGAGTCATCCCGGCGCGCACATGTTTTACGAGCCGGACTATAAATCCTGCACAAAGCTTATCGCCACGGTTGCCAAGGAGAAATTCGGCTTTGATACCAAGCCGCTCGAAGAACTGATCCATTGGGGCGACATCATCGACGGCGCGCAATATCCCACGCCGGAATCTGCCGTCGAGCTCACCGAGCCCGCCACGCAGCTCGGCCTGGTCATCGAAGCGGCTCCCGAGGACGGCTTGCCCGCGCGCATCATCCCGGAGCTTGCTTATCGCTCGCTGGCCGAAATGGTCAAGCTGCCGCTTGTCGCCAAACATCTGGGACCTTTGCTCGAACGGCACCGCAAATCCATTGAGATTCTTCGCCAGCGCGCGGAAGCCGTCGATGGCGTGATTTTCTTTGACGTGAGCGACCTGGACCTCGAGGGCTACAACAAGTTCATCCCTTACTTGTTGCATCCTGAGTGCGTCTACTCCGTCAGCGTCAGCTCCTCGCCCGTCCGCGCCAAAGTCTCGCTCGGAACCAACCCTTGGAACCAAGCCACCGCCGACAAAAATCTCGCCTCGCTCGCCGAAAAATTCGGCGGGGGCGGCCACCCTCGCGTCTCCGCCATCTCCTTCGATCCCGCCGACCTCCCGCGCGCTCGCCAAGTCGCTCGCGACCTGGCCGCCCAACTCCGCGCCAAGTAAACTGGCACTCTTGCCGGTGCGGTTTTGCAGCCCCTGCGAAAAGGCACTCGGCCATGAGTGGCTGTGCTACGCGGAGACTGAGCCACTGCCTTCTATCGGGTGCGGGTCGGTTTCCAGTAACCGCGTTAACCCGGGCTCGCACGAATCGCAGTTTCTTCGTCAAATCCTTACCAAAGCGGTAAAATGACGCTTTGCACGCTGCTCTGTCTGAATAGCCACCATGAACCAAGAACGCTTCAAGAGGGTCTCCTTTTACGGGGCTGCCGGAATTGCGCTCCTGCTTGCGTTCGTTGCGCTGTTTTTTATTGTCGAGCAGAGGAGAACGCAAGCGGAAACGGGTGCGGTTCTGTCGGCATTTTTCTCGCAGGTAGTCCTGCACGACATGGGCAAGTGGGATGCAGGACGCACAATCACGATTGTAGTTATCCGCAATCCATATTCGGATCCCTGGTTGGGTACCGAAATCCCATCTTGGTTTGCACAGCCACTGAAATCACGATGGAGTTTGGCCTCAGAGGCTTGGTTTGCACAATCATCAAAAATGACCCGGGCCAGTTTCTTCCTGAACAGCGTATTTTCAAGGAATCTTAGTACAGACTTGCGTCTACCAAGCGGGGCCCGGGCAGTCTTCGTTAACCCGAGCGACTTTGGAGCTAAAGTAGGTGACTTTGAAGCAAGATTCCCGAACAACTTTGGCTATTTTGTTGTCTCGCACGTTGGGCTGAACCTGAACAAGACCGAGGCGCTGTTGTACGTTGACCACCTCTGCAGCGGATTGTGCGGCGGTGGTTCATATTTTCTCATGCACAAGGTAAACGGCGCGTGGCATGTCACTGATAGCCACGTCGCGTGGCTGTCATGAAAGGTCCTCTTCTCCGATAGTTGTTGTACCTTCTGGTTCTCCACTCCAGGAGGCTAAACGGGCCCCCGTATTAACGTCAACGGAACCCGGTTGTGATGCAGTCAAGTCTTGATTTGTCGCGTAATCGGAAACTGACCCACTACCATTTATGGCGCCGGTTCGACAAAATTGCGTGTCCCGTGTAAAATTCTTTGATCCTCTGCGCGCCGCTAGCTCAATTGGTAGAGCAATGGACTCTTAATCCATAGGTTGTAGGTTCGATTCCTACGCGGCGCACCAGTTTTTTCCACAAGATTTTCCTGCAAAAGAAGAGTACCGCTCGCCCCTAACGCGGTGCGAAGTGCACGACGAAGTCCGTGGTAATAATCGTTGGCTTTCCGTTGCATAACGGCACGGAGAAGACCCACGAGGAAACAATCTCAAGGGCGCGCTTTTCCAAGTCCGGTCTTCCGGCGGGAAGGATAGTCATCTGCTGCACGCGCCCGTCCGGGCCGATTGCACCATGAACCTGGACGTCATACCACGGACCGGGTCCCGCGTCCGAAGGCTGCGGAGCAGATTGGATAGCCGGCGGCTTGTAGTCATAGCACGTTCTTAACGGATGCGCGTCCGGCGGGGTCAACGCGGCCCAATCGATTGGGCCTTCGATCACGCTGAACTCCTGTTTCACTTCCATACGCAGCTTGCCGTTGATGTAATGCCGAATCGTTCGCGGCATTAGAACGCCTTCGAAAGAAACATAGTCGGTGTCTTCGATGAGGTCTTCTGCAACGTTCCAGCGAACGAGCGCGCCGAGTTCATCGTCGAAGCAGATTTCGTTCGCGGGTTGTCGCGTTTTTCCGTTCACCGTTTCGAATTGAACGCATTTGGCGGATCGTCCACCGAGAGTGGCCGGAGTGATGGAATGAATGACGTCCGACTTGTCGAACTGCCCGATGAGCAGCGGCGTCAGCTTATCCATCTCCAAAGCCTCCGCGGGCTCGGGAGGGGAATCGTTCTGTATGATCTTGTTCGGGAAGTGAATGCTGATGCTGTGATAGTCGCCGAAAGTCGTCTCGTACCGCTCGATATCGCCAGCAATGATGTTATCGGCGCGCCCGTCGATCGAAGTCCCGTCCAGGCGGTAGGCGCGAAAGGTAACTTCTTCTTTGTGATTGCGAGTTCTGTGAGTCGGGCGGCTCACTTCGTTGGCGTGCTCCATCAGTTTGAATGCCTCGACGCGCACCGATAAGTCTTGCGCGAAGAGCTGAACGCTACACATGGGAAGAAGCGCGATAAGAAATCCGGATGGACGGAGAAACTTGGGCATGGTCCCTCCTGAGGGAGAGAAGCCGCAAGTGTACTCCCAAAGTAAGACACTTGCTATGACCTAGATTCAGCTGAGATGGTCGTACCGGCAGAATGTCAGCAAACAATTTACCCAGCCAGGACTGAACAACGCAGCGAGCCCGGGTTAGACTGGCTTCGGGCTCAACTCCGCGTCATAATTGCAACGAATGTTTCTGCCAGAAAAAGTTCGGGGATGCGAAACGTTATGGTAACTTCGAGCGTCCTACAGGCAAGCAGGAGATGACGGTCATAGTGTGTTCTGAGAGCGGCAACGGAACTGCCTTTAAGCGCACGCGGACGCCCTCCTCTATACGCAATCTTATGAAAATGCTGCCATCTTTGGCGTTAGTGACTGCCTTTTCCGCAATTCTCGCCGGCGGCTGCTCGAAGTCTGTCTCCAGCAGCATGCTGAGCGATGCCGCCCATCCGATGCCCGTCCATGTCTACGTCGTCGCTGAGGAAACTGCCAAGCGCCGCGTGCAGGCCGCCGGGTCCCTCTTTGCACTCGAGGAGAGCACCTTGAGTTCAGAGGTCGAGGGCCGCGTCGCCCAGGTTCTCGCTGATGTCGGCGACAACGTAAAAGAAGGTCAGCCGCTCATCCTGATTGATACTCAGGAATTGCAGCTTGAGGTGGATCGCCAGCGCGGCCTGGTCACGCAAGTCCGCGCCCAGCTTGGTATCGGTCCTAACGATCCTCCGCCCGCCGATCCAAAAAAGCTCGCCTCCGTGCAACGCGCCGCCGCGGATCTCTTCGATGCCGAGCGCAAATACGGTCGCGCCCAGGAAATGTTCTCAGGGAAGCTGATATCGCAACAGCAGTTGGACGAAGCCGCCAGCCGCTTTCAAAGCACGCAAGCCGGCTACACCGTAGCGCTGCAGGAAGTCGACCGGCTGAAAGCCTTGCTGGTTTCCAGCGAAGCCAGCGAAAATCTGGCGGAGAAAAAACTGAGAGACGCAACAATCCGCGCGCCATTTCCCGGGCTCCATCAAGACGCGCGACGTCCATCCCGGCGAATATCTCCGTGTGCAAGGCCCGGCGATGGTCCTGGTTCGGACGGACACTCTTCGCGCCCGACTCGCCGTTCCAGAGCGCTGGGCCGGCTCGGTGAAAGACGGTGCCAACGTAGATCTGCAGGTGGAAGCATTCCCTGGCGAAACTTTTCACGGCCGCGTGTCGCGCATCAATCCTGCGGTCGCTCAGGATTCGCGCACTTTCGAAGCCGAAGCGCTTCTAGCCAACGCCGACGGCCGGCTGAAGCCCGGTTTCTTCGTGCAAGCTTCCATTCCCAGCGACAAGGAAGAAAGAACCATTTTTCTTCCCGAAGGCGCTGTGAACTACCGCTACGGCGTCTACAAAGTTTTTCTTCTGAACGGCAATCGCGTCTCCGAGCATCAAATCCGTCCGGCGGGCCAGACCGAAGACCAGCGCGGCAAGCGTTTCGAAGTAGCAGAAGGCCTAAAGCCCGGTGACCGCGTCGCCGTTGCGGTCTCTGGGGACTTGCATGACGGCGCAACCGTTCAGGAGCAAGTCGAAGGGAATACTCCGGCGCTGAAATAATTTTCGCCAGAAGCTTACTTACACACCGATGAAGCTAGCCGAAACATGCGTAAAGTATCCTGTCTTCACCGTGATGCTCATCGCTTTTCTTGTGACGCTTGGCGCGTTTTCGTATCGCGGCCTCGCGGTTGATCTTTTTCCTAAAGCCGATCCCGCCACAGTAAACGTCGAGGTCCAGCTGCCCGGCGCCACGCCCGAAGAAGTCGTTACCGGCGTCGTTCTCCCTCTCGAAGACGCCATCTCCAGCGTCAGCGGCATCGACGAAATCACGGTTTACTCCAGCGAAGGCTACGCGGACATCACCTGCACGTTCGTCCTTGAACGCGATATCGACGGCGCCGCACAAGACATCCGAGAAAAAGTCGCCGCAGCGGTGAATCGTCTTCCGCGCGACACGTTGCCTCCCGTCATCACCAAGCAGGATCCGCAGTCTGATCCGATTCTCACGCTGCTCGTCAGCGGCCCGATCAGCCGCCGCGAGCTAACCGAAATCGCCGACAAGCAAATCCGCCGCGCCATCCAAACCGTTGACGGCGTCGGCAGCGTCGAACTCAACGGCGGGCAGGCGCGCCAAATCCGCGTTCTCCTCGACGCGCAAAAACTCACCGCGCACAACTTCACCGTCCTCGACGTGCGCGACGCTCTCCAGCGCGAAAATATCGAGGCTCCTGGCGGCCGCTTGATCACCGGCCCGCAGGAACTCGGCCTGCGCACTCTCGGCCGCGTCACTTCCGCCGAACAGTTCGGCGAAATCGTCGTCGGTACGCGCGGCGGCGCCCAAGTTCGCGTCCGCGATATCGCACAAGTCGAAGACGGCGCGCAAGAACTGCGCACCTGGTCCGCTCTTTTTCGCAAAGGCACACCCGGCCAGGACGTCGTCAGCATCCAAGTCCTTCGCCAGTCCGGCACCAACACCGTGCAAGTCGCCGACAACGTAAAAGCCAAGCTTGATGAACTCCGGAGCCAGCTTCCTCCCGGCGTCCAGCTTCTCGTCATTCACGACATTTCCGATTTCATCAAAGCTTCCGTCCACTCGCTCCTCGAACACCTGATCCTTGGCAGCATTTTCGCCAGCGCCATCGTTTTTCTTTTCATGCGCAACTGGCGCGCCGTCCTGATCGCCGCCGTCGCCATTCCCGCCAGCATTGTGGCCACCTTCACGCTCATGCGCGGCATGGATTTTTCCCTCAACAACATGACGCTCCTCGCGCTCACCCTCGCCGTCGGCATCGTCATCGACGATGCCATCATCGTCCTCGAAAATATCGTCCGTTTCATGGAAGAAAAAGGCGAAGACCGAAAAAACGCCGCCATCAAAGCCACGCAAGAAATCGGTCTGGCAGTCATGGCCACGACGCTCTCGTTAGTCATCATCTTCCTGCCGATCGCTTTCATGAACGGCTACGCCCGCAAATACGTCAACTCTTTCGGCTGGACCATGGCCATGGCCATCCTTGTCTCACTCCTCGTCGCCTTCACGCTCACGCCGATGATGTCCTCGCGCATTCTTAGAATCAGCGAAAAAGAGAAAAAGGCCCACGCGGCCGGCATCCTGCACTGGATCGAGCAATCCTATTTAAGGCTTCTGCAGTGGTCGCTAGCGCATCGCTGGGTCATCGTCGTCATTTGCGTCGCCACCTTTCTTTCAACTTTCGGCCTCTATCGCCTGGTCGGCCGCGACTGGATTCCCTCCGACGATCAATCCGAGCTGATCAGTTCTTTCACACTCCCCGAAGGTACGGCTCTTTCCAAGACGACCGAGCGCGCTTCGGAAATCGCCGAGCGCGTCGCAGCCCTCCCCGAAGTTGCCTTCGTGCAATCGCTCACGCACGGCCCTACAAATCACGCGCATCTCTTTATCGGTTTGGTGCCGCGCAGCGAAAGAAAACGCACCCACGAGCAGATGGCCACAGAGGTTCGCGGAATTCTAGCCGGCTATCGCAACATGGTTTCGAACGTCCGCCTCCCGTCGGTCTTTGGTGGCGAAACGTATTTCCCGATCGGCGCGGTCATCCGCGGCCCCGAACTAAATCAGCTCGCCGAGCTCAGCAAACAAGTCGCCGACCTGATGCGTAAGTATCCCGAACTCGTTGACGTCAACCCCAGCCTCAACCTCAATACCCCCGAGTTGCAAGTCAAAGTCGACCGCCAGCGCGCCGCCGATATCGGCGTTCGCATGACCGACGTCAGCGACGCCGTCCGCCTTTTCTATTCCGGCGAAGACGAAATCACGCGCTTCAAGGAAGGCTCCGAGCAATATCCGGTGATCATGCAGCTCCTCGAGCGGCAACGCGACAATCCCGACGTCCTCGCGCAAATGATGGTGCCTTCCACCAAGCTAGGTCAGGTCCGCCTGGAAAATGTCGCCACGATTGTGCGCGGCGCCGGCCCCGCCACGCTCTGGCGCTACAACCGCGAATTCGAAGTCACCGTATACGCCAACGTCGCCAGCGGCTATCCGCTCGACCTCGCCGCCGGCCACACCGTGGACTCCATCAAGCAAATTGGCCTCCCTGCGGGCTATTCCTATCGTTTCACCGGCCAGGTCAAAGTCCTCGAAGAAACCACCTGGAATTTGCTGCTCGCGATGCTGCTCGCGTCCATCTTCATGTACATGGTGCTCGCCGCCCAGTTCGAAAGCTTCTCGCACCCGTTCATCATCATGCTCACGCTCCCGCTGAGCATCCCCTTCGCGCTCCTCTCCCTCTGGATCACAGGCCGCGCCTTAAGCCTCTGGAGCGCCCTCGGCATGTTTCTGTTGTTGGGAATCGTAAAGAAAAATGGAATCTTGCAGGTCGACTACACCAACCGCCTTCGCGCCACCGGCATGCCCGTCCGCGAAGCCATCCTCGAAGCCAACCGCGTCCGCCTCCGCCCCATCCTGATGACCACGCTCTCCATCGTCGCCGGCCTGATCCCGGTTGCCATCGGCATCGGCGCCGGCTCCGAGCAACGCGCCTCCATCGCCGTTACGATCATCGGCGGCCAAACGCTCTGCCTGCTCTTAACTCTCCTCGTCGTCCCGGTAGCCTATTCGTATCTCGCCGAGTTCGAGTCCGTACCCTGGGCCACCGCCGCCCGCCGGCTCTTCACCCGCACCCGCCACCCAGTCGGCGATTCCAGCGCCGATTAACTTCCCCCGCTCGAATAACTTTGTAGGGGAGGGGCTCGCCCCTCCCGCGCGCCTCAAACCAGCCCAACCTCGCGCTCAAAGTTCGGTTTCTTCTCCGCATGAAGTTTTAGTCCCATTCCACAAGCAACCGCAATTCGTTCCAGCATTGGCAGAGAGTGACCCGTGTACTCGGCATCCTCGAGCCGCGCAATCACCGATTGCGTGGTGCCGGCTTTCTTAGCTAGCTCCACCTGCGTCAATTCCGCATCTTCGCGCATTTCCCGAACCAACAGCGCCAAGTCAATCTGTTGCAACGTCCGCGTAAATGTCTTCTTGTAAGTCGCGCTCTTCCGCGACCGCTTCTCCACAATCTTGCTATGTCGATCTTTCTTCATATGCCCCACTCCTTGGCCAGCGCATCTCTTTCTCTCTGAGAAATCGGATATCGGTTGCGGTATTTCAGCCAAAGTCTTCTGAGCCGTTCTGCCTTCGCGATCTCGGCGGGCGGTGTTTGCTCCGTCTTCTTCTGAAAGCCCGAGGTGATCACCACCAGCCTTCCCGGCTGATAGAAGAACAAAACCGGAAAATTCGGTCGAACTGCTTTACTCTCACTTCGAAAAGATCGTCCGTCAGCTTCTTAACGAACTTCCCCTCCATGCGGTTTCCATAAATGCGCAAACGCTCAATAAACGCATCAATACGCGCCGCCGTTTTGTCATCAAGCGAATCCACGAATTCTCGCGCTGGGGCTCTTCCGCTCGGCAATTCCACATACTCAATCGTGAAACCGTTACTCACACGGTCGCTCCCGATTTGTCTTTACTATAGCAATATTGCGATGTTCCGACAACGGCCATTCCGCACCTTGCCACGGAATCGGGCCTTGAGGCCTGCTGCAGCTTATCCACATATTTCCACAGTCGTATCAAACCAATTAGCGCAAGGCCAACCCCTTTCCATTCCGCAACTTCCTCCCGACGCATTCGAGTCCACGCTTCCCCGTTCGAATGAGTACCATATATTATAATAAATGTATTGACAACTAGCCGATCCTCCTGCTACCATACCCTATGTTTCGCTTGCCATCCGCCTTCACAATCTTCCCCTCCACGCTTGTTCGCCGCTTCCTCGACCTCCTCTCCGTGAACTCTGTGCTCTCTGTGTTAAAATCCAGCGTTCACTCCAGCTGGATTGTCTCGGCCAGAGCGAAACAACCTAAAGTCTTTAGAATCCGCAGTTCCGCAAAAAATACCCGTAACCCATTTAGAATGAGCAGTTTCAAAACGCGGGACTTAAAGTCCTTTAGAATGCGCAGTTGCAAAAAAACGGGGGTGGGGGGCACCCTCTCTCCGCTTGCGCCAACCCGGCCTTCGCAGGCACAATTCGCGTGCTCGATCCGGTCATTCTTTCCAGCCAGGAAGGCGCGCGATGCGACGAATAATTTCGGCTCTCATCTTGTCATTTGGTTTTTGCCTTTCACTCCAGGCGCAAACGAAACTGCCTGTGCAGCCGGCCGACTACGGCCAGTGGGAATCGCTTGCCGTCCCGCGCGAATTCGGCGGCCTTTCGCCTGATGGCAAGTGGCTCGCTTACGGCATCAACCGGTCCAATCGCGAAAATGAGCTGCGCATCACAAACATCGCCGACGGCATCACCAAGACTGCCGCGTTCGGCACGCAAGCAGCGTTCTCTTCGGACTCGCACTGGGTCGCTTACGCCATCGGCTACTCCGAGGCGCAAGAAGAAAAGATGAAGAAGGACAAGAAGCCCGTGCAAAGAAAACTCGGCCTTCTGAATCTTGCGACTGGCGAACAAATCGTGATTGACGGCATTGAATCGTTTGCATTCAGTCCTACCGGAACGTACTTAGCCATGCGCCGCTATGCACCCGAGAAAAAAGACGCGCCGGATGCCGCCGCAAACCCAGAAAGCGACGACACGCCCGGCGCCACGCTGATTCTTCGTCAACTCTCCTCCGGACATGACACTTCCTTCGGCAACATTTCTGAATTTGCCTGGCAGGATCTCCCCAAGCGCGGCACGCTTCTCGCGATGGCTATCAACTCCGAAGACAAAACCGGCAACGGCGTGCAGCTCTTCAATTCCGAAAACGCGTCCGTTCGCGTGCTCGACTCTTCAAACTCGATTTACAGCCGCCTGGCTTGGCGCAAAGACGGCGACGACCTTGCCGTTCTCCGCTCCAAATCCGACGAGCATCGAGAAGGCCCGACGCAAGTGGCCCTTGCCTGGACGCATATTGGCGAGAGTTCGGAAGCCGCTCATGTTTACGACCCAACCGCCGACACGAAGTTTCCTGCAGGCATGCGCACGGTCGTGTTCGAGAAGCCGTCGTGGTCTCAAAACGGCGGCACGGTCTTTTTCGGCATAGCCAAGTGGGAAGAAAAAATCGCAGACCCAAAGAAACCGGAGAAAGAAACTAGCGGAGACTCCGCAAAATCGGAGTCTGCCGCAAAAGATAACAGCAAAGACAAAGCCAAAGAGCCAGAAGAGCAGGCCACGGTAGACATCTGGAACGCGCGCGACACCGAAGTGATGCCCAAGCAAAAGCTCAACGCCAAGAACGATCGTCAGAAAAATATGTTGTGCGCCTGGCATTTACAGAACGGCCAGTTTGTGCAGCTTGGCAAATCCCTCGACGAAGAAGTTGTGCCTTTCAAGAATCAACAAACGGCATACGCTGCGAACTGGTCCGCCTATGCCATGGAACGCAGCATCGGCAGGCCTGCCGCGGATATCTACTTCGTGGATCTGGCCACAGGGAATCGGACGAAAATTCTGGACCGCCTCAATGACGACTACTACCTGGAAGCGAGCCCTGCCGGCCGCTACCTGCTCTATTTTCGCGACAACAACTACTGGACCGTGAATACGGCAACGCGCGCTGTCGTTAACATCACCAAGACAGTCCCCACGGCCTTCGCGGACCTCGAAGCCGATTACACCATCAAACAGAAACCCGCGTTTGGTTTTGCTGGATGGACGAAAGACGACGCGTCGATCATCCTGTACGACAAATTCGATCTGTGGCAGGTTGCGCCCGACGGTTCGCACGCAACAAAACTCACGGATGGTGCCGCGGACCAGGTTCGGCATCGCTACGTAAGACTAAATCCGCGCGACGAGTTCATCGACATCGACAAGCCGCTGTATCTCAGCATGTTCGGCATATGGACAAAAAAATCAGGTTACGCGCGGCTCAATCCGGGTGCTTCAGGCTCGCTCAAAGAAGAACACCTCATTTGGCTCGATAAAAGTGTCAACCAACTCGGAAAAGCTAAAGAAGCGGAAGTCTTTGAGTATGTCGTGCAAACTTTCACCGAGTCGCCCAACGCCTTTGTTGGCGGCCCCAATCTGAAAGATCCCAAGCAAGTCACCAAAACGAACCCATTCCAGAGCAATTACGCGTGGGGTAAAGAAGAGCTGATCGACTACAAAAACAGCCATGGCGAGCACCTGCAAGGAGCGCTCTACTATCCCGCCGGCTACGACCCGTCGAAAAAATATCCCATGGTCGTCTACATGTATGAAAAATTGTCCGACGGCCTGCATCAGTACAGTGCGCCGTCGGAGCGCAATTACTACAACGTGGGCGCCGTCACCAGTCATGGCTACTTCATGTTGGAGCCGGACATCGTTTTTCGTCCCCGCGAACCGGGCGTTTCGGTCGTCGATTGCGTCACCTCGGCCGTCAAACGCGTCATCCAAATGAATGTGATCGATCCCAAGAAGGTCGGCGTGATGGGCCATTCGTGGGGCGGATTTGACTCCGTCTATTTAGCCACGCACACTACGGATTTCTTCGCCGCCGCCGTCGCCGGCGCCCCCATCACGGATTTAGTCAGCAATTATGGAAACCACCACTGGAGCTCCGGCATCGCCGAGACCGATCACATCGAAACCGGCCAGCAGCGCATGGAGGTCCCGCTCTACGAAGACCTGCAAGCCTACATCCGCAACTCCGCCGTCTTCGGCGTGCAAAATATGACCACGCCGCTCCTCATCGAAGTCGGCGATAGCGACGGCACCGTCTTTTTCCATCAAGGCGTCGAGCTCTACAACATCGCACGCCGCGCAAGAAAGAATGTCGTGCTCTTGGAATATGCAGGCGAGGACCACGGCCTGCGCAAAAAGCCCAACCAGATCGACTACCAGCGCCGCATCTTCGCCTGGTTTGGCCACTACTTGAAGGATGAACCAGCCGCCCCGTGGATTACGAACGGCGAAAGCTACCTGGACCGCGAAAGGGAATTGAAGCAACTGAAAGCCGGAGACGGCAAAGACTAAGCGTCAGTTCGAAGGGTCATCGCGGAACCGCGCAAACTGCGAATCGTCGCACTAGCAGAATTCTTAGTAATGGCGAGCAGCCAGGCGCGTAAGAACAGCGTCGTGCTCTTCCAAAATGGAATCCGCGAAACCGCGCGTGGGTGCACGAAGCAAAAGGAAAAGCTCGCCCGCCCACAAAAGAATGTCCAGCAAGCGGCCGCGCTGCAGATTGGTGATATCTTCGCAATGCAGGGCCACATCCAGGGCTCTCCGAGAACACTCCTCGATGAACGCCCGTAGCGATGCCAGATCGAGAGGCATGCGGTCAACTTTCTGGCCTCTCGGATCGATTCGTTGCAAATTTTCGTAGCAGAGTTCGATGAAGTGGTTCAGGCAAAATTCCTGCTGAGCCAGTGAAGCTACAGCGGCCCCCTCACAAAAATCCACTGCGCAGATCTTGTTTTCAAACATCTTTGACATGGCCCCCAACTCAAGTCTTTCAACTCCCATACCGCCCGCACCCATCCCTTCTATATAACCCCCCATAAGGTTGGATGTTGCGAGCGCGCTCAACTGTTGCCGCGACACTCATGGCATTCTGGTGAAGAATAAGTTCACCCGGCCTCTCAAGCTAAACACATCGCTCGCTCCTCTTGCAGTCCAGTTTCATACAGTTCCTCGGAGCCTGGCTGTTCGAACGGCTGCGAATTTTGCGTGGCCGCCGGCGCAAAGGTGGCCATTGTTTGGGCGCGCAGGCAGCGGTCCAGATACGGTGCGAGCAACGCCCGGACCCAGCGCTCATTCTCGCTGCAGCGCTGCATGCGATCTTCTCCGGTCCACAGCGTGACAACCGTCACGAGCCGCGCTTCATGGTTCGCAATCATCACGAAACATCCAGCGAAACCGGCTACTTCTCCGAGGGCACCGCTGATCGCGGCGGGCAAAGCGGCATGGATCTTGTGCGCTTCATTCGGTTTCGCCACGAACTCAATGTTGAGAGCCGTGATACGCGAACTGGTGTAGCACATACCGAGTGTCCGCGCAGTAGTACTCGGCCTGTTGAAATCGAATGGGCGCGATGCAGTATTGGAAAAACTGTGGGTTTCTAGCGAACGGGACACGAAGCCTCCAAACTCATTGGTCCTCCCCTGTAAGGGGGGAGGCGCATCCTCGTGGGTCCAGGTCCGACTCGGATGCGCCCTGGTGGGACACGCGGGGGACAGGGGAACCGTCCCTTCGCCGCAGGACGCCCAAACATTCAATGGGTTCCTACAACCGAGTAGTGCAGGAGGGGGCGGATTCGTTTCATGCATTCGGTTCAAAATGGGAACCATTGCCCCAGGTGGATGGCGCGGCTATACTCCTCCGCAACAAAACTGAGGGCTTTGTGGAACTCTTCGCGTTCACCAGGGAATACGTGGAGCGCCTCCGCGAGGGAGATCCTTCGACGGAGCTGCATTTTGTGACGTATTTTGATCAACTCCTGCGGATCAAATTGCGATCGAGGATGCTCGCCTCGGAAATCGTCGAAGACCTCCGCCAAGAGACCTATATTCGTGTCTTTGGTACGCTCCGCAAGGGACAGATTCATCAGCCAGAGCGCATCGGCGCGTTCGTTAACTCCACTTGTAACAACGTTTTAATGGAGTTTTACCGGTCCTCCTCGCGAACCAGCCCGTGGGATGACTCCTACCTGGAGATGCCTGACCACGCCGTCAACATAGAGGGCACCCTGGTTACGAAACAAATGAAGGATCGAGTTCGCCAGGTTATTGAGGAACTACCCAAAAAAGACCGCGACTTGCTCCGAGCCTTCTTTCTTGGAGGAGAAGGATAAGGATGAGGTCTGCAGGCAATTTGGGGTGGACCGCGATTATCTGCGAGTTTTGCTACACCGCGCCAAGGATAAGTTCAGGGTTTTGTATGAGAAAGACAGGGATGGACCGCCTCCGGAAAGGGGTCGCCCGGGGAGCAGCCATGAAACGAAATGACCCCCTCCTGCACTACTCATCGGTGGATGACAAACGATGACAATCATGGATCATAACGAAGCCGTGCGGCTTCAGGCGGCGGAGAAATACCTCCTCGGGGAACTCCCGAAGGAGCAGCACGCGGCGTTTGAAGAGCATTTCTTTGAGTGCTCGGCCTGCGCTGAAGAGATGAAGACTACGGTTGCCTTCATGGAGAGCTCGCGGCAGGTGGCTCGCGAGGGCGTTCGCCAAGTTATTGATGAGGAAAGACTTGTTCCGGCGGTTTCTTCTCCAAGGGCCGGTGGATGGTTCGGCTGGCTGCGGCCGGCCTTCGCGGTTCCCGTCTTTGCAGCGCTGCTGCTTTTCATTGGCTATCAGAATGGAGTTACGATCCCGAAGCTGAAGGGAAGTGCCGCTTCCCAGTCAGCGGAAATTATCAGCTCCACGTTCCATTTGGCGGGCAGCGCGCGCGGTGGGGATGAATCTGAGACTAAGCTACAAGTTAGGGCTGGAGAGAGCTTTATTCTTAATTTTGACTTTACCCCTGCTCGCACATTTGGTGAGTATAGTTGGCAGCTGCTGGACCAAGCTGGCCGGGCTGTGAAACTTGGGAAGATCAGCGGCGACAAGAAATACCAGACCGTTTCCTTGCCGGTTGTCGGCGGCGTAGAGAGCGCCGGGAAGTACAACCTAGTCTTCTTAGGGGGTGCCGGTGGCAATAGTCAAACGCCAAACGAGAACGAAGTTCAACGGTTCACGTTTACAGTTGTATTTCTGCAATAGATGAAAGAGTATTAGGCTCCGTTTTAGTTTACTGAGGTGTCCCCGATGGCCGAAGCTACTCATATTCCTTTTCACTTTCATGCGGGGGGCAACGCTCTTAGCGGAGTATTTGAGCGACCTTTTCCCCACGTCATTGAGGCGCAAGCTTCTGTTACCTTGCCCACGATTGGCGGGTTCGCGCAGGCGCGGGTGGAAAACTTTCGCGCACATCACTTCCTGTCGTTCAAGTCCGCTCACACGCACGTCTCGGGAAGCCGACAGAACAAGGATATTGTCACCATTAACGCTACGAGCGTAATCGAAGGCCTGGATATTTTGGGAGTAGTGTCTGCGGATCGCATTGTTTCACGTATCACATCGGAATATGACGGCCGGACGGATGGCAATGCCAACATTAATGGCAACAACAAAGAGGGGCACATTGTTGCCCTAGGCAGCGAATTCCATAACCTTCGTATCGCTGGCCAAAAAGTGGAGGTAATTCTCCGACACGACTTACTGCTTCGGAACAAAACGTTTAATCAATTGCGGGACAGTCTTAGTGCTGATAAAGACTCTGGAAGAGAAGAAGACGTCTATGGAGAGGTTGTGCTTTTTTCCCTGGTGGAGAAAATAGAGCCCCCGGTGCTGGCGGGAGTGGAGAGAATTGGCCGTCACACCCTGAAGGTGAAGCATTTCGGGACAATTTCGTTTGCGGAGGTCCTGGCAAGCGCAGGAGAACGAACTTTAACGATGATGCGGATCCGGTTAGGTTGCCCCGACGAAGGTTTGTTGGCGGTGGCGGAATCCGGTAGCAACGGCCGCCCATGGCCACCCGCAAAGTAAAAATATTCCCATCAATCTACCTTTTTTGTGCGCTTGTGGCGGGCTGCTTCGCAATCGGTTGCGCGAAAAAGGAGCGCCCAGACGAGGTGTTTGCGAACGTGCGCCAGAAGATGCAGCACGGTGACTTCGACAAGGCTCTGCAAGAAGTCGATGAAGCCTATCGCGAATATTCTGGCAAGAATGCCGAATGGGCGTGTGAATTTCGTATATTGAAAGCACAAGTCCTTGTCCACCGTGGGGCAACCTCCCAAGCGCAGCTACTCCTCAATGAAAATATCCCCGCAACATTAACGACCTCTGACGCAGCCGCTCGAAGGCGAATGGTTCAAGGCTTAGTGCACGATCTTGCCCAACAATATGACGCGGCGGAGTTGGATTTTCTCGAAGCCGAGAATCTTGCTCGCTCCTCTCAGCCAGGTCTGCTGGGTGATGTAGAACAGGCCAAGGGAGGGCTTGAACTTGAACGGGGTAAGTTTCCGGAAGCAGACACTTCGTTTCGCGCAGCTCTCTCCATAGCTCGTCAGCGCGGGTTTGCATACGGAGAGGCAAATGCGCTGGGCGGACTAGGTAATTTATCCATGGAACAGGGGCGGTTCGACCAGGCCATCGATTTCTTCAACGAAGCAATTCAAATTGCGATCCGCTTAAACATGCAGTCTTTGGTGGCGAAGGGCTTGGGTAACATGGGGTGGAGCTACTTCGAGCTAGGGGATTACGAGAACGCGCTCTCTTACTACCAGCAAGGCATGGAGTACTCGCTGAAAAGCGGGCTGGTTGCAGATCGGAACTATTGGCTTACTGAGGTCGCAAAAGCCCAATTTGCCCTCCGAAACTTTACGGCCGCGGAAGATGTTCTGGGTGGTGCACTGACACTGGCGAGGCAGCAAGACGACAAAAGAATTCTTACGGAGTGTTTGAACCAGCTAACACGTGTTGCGTTGGGAACGGGGCAGTTACGCCTCGCACAGAAGTACAATCAGGAGGCCGTGGATACGGAGCGTGCGGGCCTCGACCAGTCCGGAATACCTGATACCAAGATGCTCACCGCGCGGATCAGGGCAGCCAATCGTGAGTTTGAACCGGCCAAGTCGCTCTTCCAGGAGATCATTGCAGATTCAAATTCAGATCCAGCCTTGAGATGGGAAGCCCAAGCTCAGTTGGCCAAGATGTATGAAGATGAGCAGCTTCCGACCGAAGCCGATTACGAGTTTGCACATTCTCTCGGGACAATCCAGACGGCTCGAGCTTCTATTCAGGACGAGGAACTTCGACTGTCATTCCTTTCCAGTAGCATTTCTTTTTATGGCGATTATATAGACTTCCTCATCCTTCGCGGAAAATCCAACGATGCTCTGAGAGTGGCCGAACAGAGCCGCGCTTGGACACTCGAGGAAGGCCTTGGATCTTCGACAAAAACCGCCAAGTTCTCGCCGACGAGCTCTCAGCCGCAACAGCTCGCTCGACGCTTGCACGCGACGCTGTTCTTCTACTGGCTGGGAGAGCAGCACTCCTACCTTTGGGTCATCACGCCAGCGAAGACGACTTGCATAACGCTGCCTGCGGCTTCGGAAATCGACGCGGCCGTCAAATCGTATCGAGACGCAGTTGCAAACTCTAAGGATGTGGCTGAAACAGAGCAGCCCGCCGGGGAAAAGTTATACGAGACGCTCGTGACTCCGGCGCAGAAACTTATCCCGCAGAATTCGCGCGTGATTCTCTTGCCAGACGGCAGCCTGTACTCGCTGAATTTTGAGACTCTGATTGTGCCGGGAGCGAAGCCGCACTTTTGGATTGAAGACGTCACCCTCACAACCGCTAGCTCGCTTTCTTTGCTGGCTTCCGGGGCCAACCGCGCTCCACCAAAACAGAAGAATCTACTGATGGTGGGAGACGCGCTGAAAGCGAACGAGGAGTTCGAGCCGTTGCCCCAGGCTGAAGAGGAAATGCAAGATGTTGAGCACTACTTCGCGGAAACGAACCGCACGGTTCTGAAGCGCGAGCAAGCTACACCTGCTGCCTACCTCGCGAGCAACCCCGAACGCTACGCCTATCTCCACTTTGTGACACACGGCACCGCGAGCCGTGCGCAGCCTCTGGAATCCGCGGTCATCCTGAGCAAGGAACCGGCGAGCGACACTTACAAGCTCTACGCCATGGATATCGTCAAGCGTCATCTGAACGCTGAATTGGTGACTATTTCCGCCTGCAATGGCTCCGGAAAGCGAACTTATTCAGGCGAGGGATTGGTGGGACTTTCCTGGGCGTTTCTGCGGGCTGGCGCTCACAACGTCGTAGGAGCTCTCTGGGAGGTGAGCAACGCACCGTCTACAGGTCAGCTTATGGACGTTTTCTACAAAGGCCTCAGTCAAGGCGAAGACCCCGCCACTGCGTTGCGGGAGGCCAAACTGTCCTTCCTGCGCTCTACCGATTCCAAGTCGGTCTTCAAGAAGCCCTACTATTGGGCGCCGTTTCAGCTTTACGCTGGGTCATAACTCTAAAATGAATACATGGTTCCTACAATTATCGTAGTTTTCACTTGACAGCGATTCGGCATCGCCATATATTCCCACCGTTTGGCCCGGCCTAAATTTAAAGGAGGAACCATGATTTCACGCATTCTTTCGGTTCTTGCCACGCTTGGTCTCGTAGCATCTGGTACAGCTAAAGTGAAGCCCGCGGGAAACGTAAACGGCAACTCGTCTGCACGTATGGATACCACCCCGCAGCCCACGCCTCTGCCCCGGCCCCCTTGCAGCGAGGGTCAGCCTATGCCACCTGTCTGCCCGTGACACCTACCTCAAACTGAGGTCTTTCTGAATGGTAGACTCGCCGCTCCAAGCTGGCCGCGCTGCGTACAAGCGAGGCAAAATAGAACGCGCGGTCCGAATCTGTGGCGCAGGGATCGCGGAGGCGCAATCTGAGAAGGACGTGCTTCAATTTTTTCGCCTCCGCATTCTGTTGTCTCAGTGTCATTGGGCAAAGGGCGAGTACGAAGAGGCGCTACTGCTGACGGATCCCTCACCGCCGGATTCACCTGACTTGGTGGACCCATACACGAAAGCCCAGTTGCTGAATCAGCGCGGCTTTGCGTTTACTCAGCTTGGTAGATTCGCTGAGGCCAGAACAACCCTGCAAGAGGCCCTCCATCTGGCAGTAGCCTCTGAACTCCTTCACGCGGTCGGCCAAATTGAAATCAATCGCGCAACGCTGCTCTTTTATCTGTGCGACTATGAATCCGTTGAAGCCTGCGGCCGCTCTGCACTTGCCATCGCGGAAAGAGTTCGGTCTGCTGAGATCGAGGCCAGCGCCTCGGCGGCGGTCGGAAAGAGCCTCATGTACCGCCAACGATGGGCTGAGGCTATACCCTGGTACGAGCGGGCAGTGGAGGTTTTTGCCAGAGAGGGTTTTGACTATTATGCAATGAGCATGCGCGCCGACTTGGGGGCCTGCCATTTTGCGCTCTACGAAGATAATAAAGCCAACCAACTCTTCACACAGGCTCTTCAGAACTCTCGCGAAGCCGGCGCTACGGCGCGCTACCATATCGACTTAGCCAACATGGGCTGCCTGCATCTCCGCCGCGGAGAGTATCCTGCGGCTCTTGATCATTTCCAGGAGGCGGTTGACATTGCCCGTAAGCTCGGAGACTCCATTTCAACCGTCAAATGGCTTTGCAATCTCGCCGTAACACACTCTTGCATGGGCAAGCCTGACCTCGCTGCGGCTTGTGAGAAGGAAGCCTCGCGAATTCAACGAAACGTCGTCCTGGCCCGTGCTGCTGCCGTCGAGACATCAGCGCCTGCCGCCGGCAAGCTTTAAAAGCAGCCAAGATCCGATTTCTGCTTTACACCGGGCCTTAACTTTCCAACGCCTCAATCCTGGCAGTTTGAGTTGGGTAGCTCGCCGGCCAAAGCTCTCCTTGCCGCGTGTAACGATTTCGCTCTCTAGGGCACTACTAAGAGTCCGGCAATTCTTTCGCAAGGGGTGTTTTGGTGAATTTAGAACATTGCAGTCTTCCTACAGAGGAACAGAACTCAGTCGTAGTTGCGCAAAGTCTGAATGTCCGTGATACCGGTCCGAGAATTGAACGCTGCGAATTTGAACAATTGTTGCAACGCGCGATGGAAATCCTCAATGCTCGCGACCTCAAGGCGCAACTAAAGACGACTTCATCGACTTCGGCCGTTTGATCCACACAGAAAGGACGCGGGCGGCGCATCAGGTAAGCGCCGCTCGTTTTTTATTTCAGGCAAATAGTGCTTTGTTAAAGACCTATTGAGCCTCGCCCAAGATAGGGTCGAGCGAGACGCTGAGAAAGCGGCAGCAGAGCTGCCGCACTCCAAATCATGCGGGACGCAGTGAGAACACGAGTTTCCTGTCTCAAGATGACAGATCTCGAGACTGGAGCTCTCAAGAAGTTAGAGCCTGCAGCAGGTTTTGTCCGTTGGGGGTGCCGAGTCCTGTGCAGGCGTCCCAGCCTGTGCCGGCTTTGTAGTCGCCATTGTTTCCTTGCGTGATGTCGCGGAACGTGGCGTTCGCTGGTGCGGCGTAGAGCAGGGGATTGATGAAGCCGGCGGGCTTGCCGAGGCCTTGATTGATGCGCGCGATTAGGCCAGCCCAGAGAGGCGCGACGGCGCTGGTGCCGCCGACTGGAGGAAGTCCCTGCGAAGGATCGGGGAAACTTGTGCCATCGCAAAGGATGCGATAGCCGGACGCGGGAGCGGCATCGCCGGCGACGTCTGGTACGCCGCGCATCACTGGACCTGCGGGATCGGCAGCTGGTGGCACTCCGGCGTTTTGTTGATAGCTCGGCAGCGCAAAGACTCGGCTTACGCCGCCGCCGGTGCCATCATTTTTTCCATCGTCCCAGACGACTTCTTTCGTAATGGCAGAGCTTGAGGCGGTCAACTGCGTGCCGCCGCAAGCGAGCACGAAGGGATCCGCCGCGGGGAAGTCCACGTGAGCTTTTTTATCCCAGTTGGGATCATCGGCGGCAAAGTCCGCGGAGCCGCTGTCGCCGGCGGCAACGCAAACGGTTAAGCCAAGATGTGCGGCGGATTGAAGAAGCTGGTCGAACTCGTTTTGGAACTGGGTAGTGGCAGATTCTTCGGGACCGCCCCAACTGATCGAAACAATATTCGGTTTGTTGACGGTGTCGCTGATGATCGCGTTCATCACGCCTAGAAAACTTTGGTCGGTGGCATCGGGAGCGAAGTAGACGACGATTTTTGCGCCGGGCGCGATCGAGCCGCAGACTTCGATATCCAGCATCACTTCGACGTCGGGATTATTGGGATCGAGCGCGTTTGTGCCGGGGCTGTTTGTTCCGCCGTTGGTGTAAGTGGCTGCCGTGACGCTTGGCGGTTTCGAGATGCCGAGATTCTGGAAGTAGGTTGTCAACTCCGCTGGGTGGAAACCGCCGCCGAGCTCGAGTATGGCGATGGTCTGGCCGGTGCCGTCGAGATTCTGTGGGAAATTATAGAGCGAGGCGAGTTGTGGCGGCGTGAATCCGGCGGGGATCGAAGCGGCCGCCGTCGACCTGTCGGCCGCCAAGCCAACACCCGCTGCCCGGGCCGCACCACGACTGATGCGGAAGTGCGGCTTAGCGAAAGGGCGATTGTCGAGCCCCGTGACACTGGTCACGATGCCTTGCAGATTTTCTGGGATAAGGATGTCGCCCTCTCTGCCGCGATAGGCCACATCTCCGGACTTGTACATTTTGAGGTCGACGCCGAAAGCTTTGCTGTAGGCGGGAGCGGTGCCGGAAAGCGTGACGGTGCGCTGGCTGGCGTTCGTGTCCGTGACGCGCAAGCCATATTCTTTGGCGAAGGCTTCGACTTTCGCGATGTCGGCGGGATCGGCTCCGTGTTTCTCGGCGTGTTCTGCGTGCGTCATGTAGGTGCGCTCGGCGGGCTTCTGCTTGCTCTGGGCTTCGATGGAGGGAAGCTCGCTGCGGCGTCGCACCGTGACCGTGACGCGAAATTCCGCGCTGGGTACTTCTCCGACGACTTCGGCATTAGGCAAACGATGTTTTGTACTCCCCGCCAGCTTGGTATGTTTTTGTCCTGTGTTCATGATTTGAAGCTCCTTTCTTGTTCTCGATGTCTCCGCTACATTCCACTTGAATTTCTCCACTGAGGATACCGCGCGCGATGAATCCTTGACCAGAACAGGCAGGGGATTCTGCTGTTCTGAAATTAGTGCGCTGGGGTGATGAAACGTTTCGCGGAGTTTGGAGTCACTACCTTTGAAAGAATCGACCAAGTTTCATACGTGAGCGGGGGAGATGCGGCTGCCTTGGGCGAACGGCATCACGTTGCCGGCGGATTCGAGATCGCGCGCGCTTCCTCTTCGGAATAACCAAGTCCCTGCAGAACTTCGCTTGTATGTTCGCCGAGCAGCGGCGGGGGCAGGCGGTAGCTTACTGGCGTTTCCGAAAACTTGATGGGATTGCCGATGCTGCGCGCCATCCCCAATGCCGGATGTTCGAGTTGCACAATCATGTTGCGCGCCAGCGTTTGCGCATCGTTCACAGCCTCTTCGACAGTGTTGATGGGAGCGGCAGGAATCTGCGCTGCTGCCAGTTGTTCGAGCCATGCGCTCGCTGCCTGGCCATCAAACATCTTTTGCAGTAGCGGAATTAGCTCGGCGCGATTCTTCGTCCTTAGCGGGTTTGTCCGGAATCGCTCCTCCTGTCCCACGCCGTTCTCTATTCCCATCACGCGAACAAATTTCTTCCACAGCGCTTCCGTTCCCACCCCTATGACAAAGCTCCGGCCATCCGCGCCGCGAAACACTTCGTAAGGCACGATGTTCGGATGGGCGTTGCCCCAGCGTTTTGGGGAGGCCTTTGCGTTGAGGTAGCTGCTGCCAACATTCGCGAGCCAAGTCAGCTGCGAATCGAGCAGTGCCATATCCAAATATTGCCCGCGGCCCGTTTTCTCTCGCGAGTAGAGGGCCGCCAAAATTCCCATCGCCGAGTAGATGCCGCAGGTCATGTCCGCAATCGCGATGGGGTAGCGCATCGGCCCACCTTCGGGGTCGCCTGTGAAGCTCATCACGCCAGCTTCCGCCTGCGCGAGAATGTCGTAGCCGGGCCGGCCGGCTTTTGGCCCTGTGAAACCGTAGCCCGTTATGCTGCAGTAGATGAGGCGAGGATGTTCTCCGCACAGAGTTTCCGCGTCGATCCCGCGTTTTTTCAAGGAAGCCAGGGAAGGTTGATTGCAAATGAAAATATCCGCAGAGGCGATCAGCTTCCGCAGCGCTTCCGCTCCGCGCGGATGATCGTAATTCAACGCAACCGATCGCTTGTTGCGGTTCGCTCCAAGAAAATAGGCTGATTCGCTTCCAACAAACGGCGGTCCCCAGCCGCGCGATTGATCGCCCACTCCCGGCCGCTCGATTTTTATGACATCCGCCCCGAGATCGCCGAGCAGCATCGCGCAGTAAGGACCTGCAAGCGCCTCGCTCAGTTCGACGACGCGCACATCATCCAAAATATTTTTCGCTGACACGATGCGTGATTATAGCCGACATCCGGGTCTTTCCCTTTCGGAACCGCCGATTGCCAGCTCTCCGCTCCGGCGGCCTCCGCCCAACAGACTCCTTCATCAAAATTTTGAATCCATCGCAAAATTAAAATACTCATGAAAATTTTTCCACTGCAACTCCTTCTAAACCCTACTTTTGTCTTGACACTTCTCTCAACCGGACGCTAGCCTACGCGCACTGGTGCAACTGGGGGAATGTCTGGAGATTGTTAACATTCATTCACATTCGCGGCTTCGCGATGAGGTTGTTTTCGCAGTCTGTGCCATGACCCTGCATTGGATTTCTTCTTCTTTCAAGTGTTCTGGTCCTGTACAGTATCTGGAACCGATAGCTGCCGAAACTTTTTTCGGCTCCACGCGAGATAGCAAATTTTGAGCTGGGGCTGCGCAGTCACAATGGTTGTAAACAGGGGTTGTCGAAAGGGGTGTTACGTATGAGGTTCAGAATACTTTCTCTGTTGTTGGCCTGTACGATCGCGCTTTCCGTTTCTCCGGCACTCTACGGACAAGCCACTGGCAGTTTTTCGGGCACGGTCACGGACAAATCCGGCTCGGCCGTAGTTGGGGCTTCAGTTACTGTCACCTCACAAGCTACCGGTGTCTCGCGGCAGGCGAAAACAGACGAAACCGGACACTATCTTATTCCATTGCTGCCGGCGTCGATCTTCACCGTGCGCGTCGAGTTTCAGGGATTTCAGAGCGCCGAGAACAGGGATGTGCGCCTGCAAGTCGAAGAATCGCGCGAATTGAACTTTGCGCTTGCGCCATCCACGGTTTCCTCGACGGTAGAAGTGTCCGCTACCGCCGTAACGGTAGAAACCACCAATCCCACCCTCGGCCAGGTCATCAACGCGCAACAGGTCGCACAGCTTCCTCTGAATGGCCGCGATTTCGTTCAGCTCGCCACACTCACCCCTGGCGCTACGGCTGAGACGAACCCCAATAGTTTTTTCACGTCCGCTGCCAGCAGTGAAGTCGCGGCACGCGGATCCTTCTCGCTATCAGTCGGCGGCTCCCGCCCCAACAGCACCGACTGGATCCTGGATGGCGTAGACAACAATGAATTGACTGCCGGTGGCATCGGGACTTTTTCTTCGATCGATGACATTCAGGAGTTCAAGGTTTTGACATACAACTACTCCGCCCAGTACGGAACCCGAGCAGGTCCGACCGTGCTGGTCACCACAAAATCCGGCTCCAACGACTTCCACGGATCGCTGTTTGAGTTTTTGCGCAACACGTCGCTTGATGCCAAGAGCTTCTTTGCCACCACCCCGGAAAAATTCAATCTAAACCAATTTGGCGGCTCCATTGGCGGTCCGATTCGCAAGAACAAGACCTTCTTCTTCGTCGATGGTGAACAAAAAGATCAGCTCCATGGCATCACCTTTACAGGGTTGGTCCCAAGCATGGCCATGCGCCCGAGCGCCGCGCAGCCCTATGCCGATTTCACCAACGACCCGTTTGGCAATCCCGTGTTCGGCTCGGCGCTGTCGGGCGGCGTGAGTGTTCCGGTCCCCGCCATCGTCAATCCCAACATGCTCGGGTCATCCAGTGATCCCACTGCCGCTCAAAATGTCTATTTCCAATGCGCAGGCAGTGCGAGTGGCCCACCCACTGCGGTCAACGCGAATGGCAGCCAAGTACCAGGAGTCCCGTGCGCAAAGATACCGGCCGCCTTAGTCAACAGTATCGGCGGATCCATGCTTAACCTCTACCCGGTGCCAAACGCCAACAATGTGGCTGGCGGATACAATTTCGTGAGTGAGCCGGTCCGCAGCTTATATGAAACGAAGATTGACGCTCGTCTGGACCACAACTTCTCGGCTAACGACAGCATCTTCGGCCGTTTTAGCTACGACGACGCCGATTCCTATGTTCCGGGCGGCTTCGCCGGCGGATTTGCCGAGGCCAGCGCTTTCGGCAGCAATCAGGGAATCATTAACCACGCACGCAACGTAGCCATCGGAGAAACCCACGTCTTCTCTCCCACAACGGTGAACCAGGCAAGCTTTGGTTACAACCGCATCTTCGACTACATCAGTTCGCAGGGCACGGGAAGTTGCGCGTCCGCGAAGCTCGACATTCCAGGCGCGAACTTGGGCTGCTCCGGCCTTGGCAGCACCGCCACGTGCATGCCAGGAGCCTATAGTTGCGGTTTGGTGTCCACGTTATTTGTCAATGGCTACTGGTCCCTCGGCGATCGTGGCTACACCCCGTTCCAGGGTGGAACCAACATCTTTACGTTCGCTGATTCCGTCGAATTGATTCGCGGCAAGCACGACTTCAAAGTCGGAATTGATGTCCGCGCAAATCAGATGAACGTCGGAACCGAAGCCTTCCAGGACGGATTCTGGATTCCAGGAGTCATTGGCACTTTTTCCGGTCTTTCTCTGCCTCCCCTCGCTAACTCCAACATACCTGTCGCCAACATTCCCGGCAATGCGGCGGCGGATTTTGCGATGGGCTTGGTGGGCGTTTCGGAGCACGACCAGACCTTCAACGGCCCTGTCATCGGCCGCCGCTGGAGAATCTACCGCCCCTACGTCCAGGACGATTGGAGAATCACGAAAGACCTCACACTCAATTTGGGCTTGGCGTGGGATCTCACTACTCCCATCACCGAGGTCGATGGGCGTTTGGCCGACTTCGTCCCCCAGGTTGGTGGCGCGGGTCGGCTTCTTGTCGCCAACCAGGGCGGCGTGAACTCGTCAGCCGGAGTAGACAGGAACTGGACAGCCTTTGAACCGCGCATCGGCGCGGCTTGGAAGGTAATGGGCAGCGACAAGACCGTGCTCCGTGGCGGCTACGCCGTTTATCATGACTCCGCTTGGAGCATGGGTGCTCAGGGCCTTTGGCAGAATCCTCCCTTCTTTGCCGAATCCGACGCCCCATTCCCTAACGGTTTTGCCCAAAATTCAGGGCTACCGGGAGTTGGGTGCCCGTTTGCCACCTCGCTGTGCGCTACCACACTCGGACCTGACTCCGTCTCGGGCATCAACATCGCCAATGGCTTTCCAATTTTCACCACCCCGCCCAATGCCTCGACCTTTACTGGGACGTTCTTTTTCCAGCCGACCAACTTTAAGCTCGGCATGGTTCAGCAGTACAACGTGAACCTCGAGCGCCAGATACCCGGAAACATTGTCCTTACCGTTGGTTATGCCGGTTCAAGCGGCAGACATATCCTGGTGGCTGGCAATAACCTCAACACTACGAATGGCCCCTCGGGTTGCGGCCAAATAAGCGGCTACACTCTTGGTTGCGCTGCCGGTGGAGCGCCCTACGCCACGCCATTTGATTTGCCCAACGGCAACGCTGTTCTAGAGTTCGGCGATATCGGCAAAACCACCTACAACTCTCTGCAAATCAAAGCCGAGACCAAAACTCCCCGATACGGGCTTTACGCTCTCGTCGCGTATACCTACTCGCATACGTATGACAACGGCCTAAGCGACGGTCTGGGTTCCTTGACCAGTGCGCCCTACTTTCCGCTTCCAAATTGGCAGCAGCTGGATTGGGCACCATCCCAGATCGACCTCCACAATAACTTCACCGCCAGCGTTATCTACGACTTGCCGTTCGGCAGGGGCAAGAAGTTTGGAAGCGATTGGAACAACATGACCGATTCGCTGCTCGGCGGCTGGCAGGTAACGCTAATCGAAAAAATCACCTCCGGCTTTGCCGATCCCCTGATCGATAGCGCGAATTCCTCCGGAGTCTTCTTCAATGCCGGCGGCAATGGCAACAACTTCAACCGCCCAGACCAGGTTGCCGGTTGCAATCCTTACGCCACACGAACAAAGACGCAGTACTACTATCCTGCTTGCTTCGTGGCTCCGGCCCCGGGTACGTTGGGCGACGCTTCCCGCGTTCCCGTCTTCGGTCCGGATTTCGTCAACACCGACTTCTCGGTGATCAAACAGTTCAAGCTGCCTTGGGAAAATATGGGTCTGAATTTCCGGGCAGAATTCTTCAACCTTTTCAACCATGCTCAGTTCGGTCTGCCAGTCAGCGATATCAACGCCTTCGGCTTCGGCGCGGTCAACTCGACTGTAAACAACCCGCGCCTCGTCCAGTTCGGCCTGAAGCTGACTTTCTAAGCTTTACCGAACGCTCGGCGCACTTCAATTTGACCGGCCCACCTCAACTGGGGTGGGCCGGTCGTTTTTCATGCAAGCCAGATTTCTTCCCGGCATCCGGCCCGTCTTACCCGAATCCCGCTGCCTCTTTTTATGGGATAATAGATGTGGCTATGTCGTCCGCAAAACATCTCAGCCGCGTTCGTGGGAAAAGGAAATCATCGCGGACTGCCGCGAAGAAGTCCGCGTCCAAGAGCACACAAACGAAGTTGCGAAGCGGACGAAAGGCAATGTCCATGAGAGCGGCAATACGCTTGCAGAAACGGCGGGCAATCATGGAGAGTGCTAAGGCGTTAGGCGTTACCGCAAAGCGAGCATCGGAAACCGCCGAGGATCGCATGATTCGAGAATATCACCGCTTGGTAGACAAAAGACTCCAGGGAATCGCTACGCCGGAAGACCTGGCCGGGTTGGAGCAAATCAAAAGCAAAATGCAATCCATTGCGGATGCGCAAACCTCGCAGTTCGAAGGCATTCTTGAACTTCGCCATAACGCTATCATGGAAAGGCTCGCTAGCCTGACCGAAGAGCTACGCCGGTTCTCGCCCGCGGTCGAGCGGTAAGCCCAGCGAGCATGCTCTTCCAGCGACGCGAAAACCCGCCGCCGTTCAAGAGATATCAGCAATTCAAACCTCATTTGCGTCGTGACTTCCTGTTCCGCTGCGCCTACTGTTTGATCCACGAGGCCCATTTTGGCGGTCTTCGCAACTTTCATGTGGACCATTTTCGCCCAAAGAGTAGGAAGGAGTTTCGGCGACTCTCGCTCCTTTACTCAAACCTCTATTACGCCTGCGGTTTGTGCAACACCTTCAAGAGCGATTGGTGGCCGGGGCCCGATGATTTGGAGGCCGGTCGCCGTTTTCTGGACCCCTGCGAAGAGGATCCTTACGGAAAGCACATCGAAGTAAACGAAGAAGATGGCGCGGTGCGCGCTCACACGCAGGCCGGCGAGTATACCCTCGAACACATTTGGCTCGACCGCCCCCAATTAAACAAACACAGGCTCAGACAACTGGAAATGAGGCGGAAGTGGCAAGAATGCCGCGCCTTGCTGGAGGCGAAGAATCTTCCCTCTGAGTGGCTCGCCAAGGCGCGCCAACTGATGGATGAGATTGAACGCGAATACCTGAATCCCGCGCCACCTTACGAACCGGAAGATTTGGAGTCTTAGAAGCCTGGGTCAATAGAAAACGAGATCTTTCATCGGATAGTGGCGCCGGTTCCGGGTCCACAGCTCGGCCTTATGGAGGGAGGCTGTCGCCGCAATTAAGGCGTCTCCCAATTCGACGTGGTGGCTCTTCGCATATTGCCTCAAATAATCTCCCGCACGTTCGCCGATCTCGAGGTCGATGGCAACGCACGTGACCGCGGCGAAAAGCGACTTGAGCGTCTTTTGCTCGTGGGGCCGTGCACCGTGCCAAAGCTCTGCCACGGTCACCGGCGAACACAAAGGAGCGGTGTCGCTACGGCTAAGCTCGTCCCATCGCGCCAGGATAGCGTTGTCTCGCCCGCGCGAAACCTCGATCAGGATATCCGAATCAATCAGGACGGACTTCAAGACGCGATTCTCCGCAGGCGTTTCCCTTTCCGAAGCCGGCGCACGTATTGTTCGGAATCAGGCAAATCTTGACGATCCTTCCAGATGCCGACCAGCGCCTGCATGGCCTCCCTGCGGTCCGCGGCCGAGCGGCCGTACTTCTCTCGGACCGCCTGGCGCACCAGTTCGGAAATAGACGTCTTTCGCTGCCGCGCGCGAATGTGCAGTGCCTTCCAGATGTCTTCGTTCAAGTACAGTTGTGTCCGTTTCATGATGTATAGTATACATCGCACCAAGCGATTCGCCTGTGATTTTTGCGGGTTGGTCGTGTAGAATTCGCACTTGCAAAAAAAACGGAGCGGGGATTCCAATTGCTAACTAGATTTGTCACTCATGCCGTCGTTCGTCACTCGCTTCTCATGCTTGTTGTCATCGGGCTGTTCGCCTCTCTCGCTGCCGCGCAGACCAAGCGCAAGGTCATCATCGATCAGGATGCCGCTGGCCCCGGTGGCACGGACATGCAGGCCATTCTCACGCTCGTTAATTCGCCGGAAACGGAAGTACTTGGCATAACCGTCCTTACCGGCGACGCTTGGCGCGACGAGGAAGTGCAGCACACTTTGCGCTTGCTCGAAATCATTGGACGCACGGACATTCCAGTTGTTCCCGGCGCCGTTTTTCCACTTGTGAATTCCAAGGAATACATCGCCAAGTGGGAAACGTTTTACGGCAAGATCATTTATCAGGGCGCTTGGAATTTTGCCGGTCGCCATCCTGTCCACGGGCCGTACGAAGTTCCGCCCATGCCTGAAGGCGCTCCCACAACCAAGGCCTCCACCGAAGACGCCGCTCATTTTATGGTCCGAATGGTCCACCAGTACCCGCATGAAGTCACCATCTATGCGGCCGGGCCGATGACCAACCTGGCCCTCGCCATTGCTCTGGACCCACACTTTTCTGAGCTTGCTAAAGAGCTGATCGTCATGGGAGGAAGCATAAATCCCCAGACCGAGGACCCTGAATTCAACCTCAGTCCAAACCGCGAATTTAATTTTTGGATGGATCCAGAAGCCTCTCATGCCGTACTCCACGCGCATTGGCCGCGCGTCGTTCTTACAACCGTGGACATTTCCGTTAAGACGCGTATGGAGAAGAGTTTGATCGAGCAGGTCGCGAAGAGTCCCACGCCCGCCGCGCAATATGTCGCGAAATATGCGGAAGCGAACTATCTGTGGGATGAACTGGCCGCCGTCGCATGGCTCGATCCCAGCTTCATCACCAAGTGGCAGAAGCTCTATATCGATGTCGAAGTCGATCACGGCGCGTCCTACGGCGACACGCTTGCCTGGGCTCCTGGCCATCAACCCGGAATGGGCGAGGTCCTCGTCGATGTCCAGAAAGACCTCGACAAAGAAAAATTCTACAAAGAGTACGTCGATCTGCTCACTCGCCCGACGCCCCTGTCACACCCGGCGTCCGCGAGAGCGAATTGACCCGAAGTAGGACAGGCATTCCTGCCTGTCTTCTTGCCTGTCGCTTTGTCGTCATCGGCCCAAGCCTTCAAATCGCACCGAAACACACATGGCAACCAATCCTTTCTCCTTGCTTGATTGAGCGCCGCGTTTCCTCGACAATTAAAGGTCAGTCGTTGCCCATTTTCCCTGCAGGTCCGCCGTCGCGGCACCCAGCAGAGAAGCGAGAGAGATGTCCACGCCCACGCACGCGAACTTAGTTAAGCGTTTTGTCGCTTACTTTTCCATGGAGATTGCGCTCGAGAATGCCATGCCGAGCTACAGTGGCGGCTTGGGCGTTCTCGCTGGAGATACCATCCGCGCCGCCGCGGACCTTCGGCTGCCCATGGTGGCCGTGTCGCTGCTCTACCGCCGGGGATTCTTTTCTCAACATTTATCCGAAGACGGCACCCAAACAGAAGAGCCGGTGGTTTGGAAGGTCGAGGATTTTCTCAAAGAAGAGCCTGCGCGCGTAACCGTGCCCCTGGAGAATCGTCGGGTCGAGCTTCGCTGCTGGCGCTACGACGTCAAAGGTGTGCGCGGTTTTGTGGTTCCGGTTTACTTTCTCGATGCCGATCTTCCCTCCAATGCCGAGTGGGATCGCAATCTCACTGGTGGACTCTATGGTGGCGATTCGTATTACCGTTTGTGCCAGGAAGTCTTGCTGGGAGTCGGCGGCGTGCGCATGCTGCGCGGGCTTGGCTATGAAGACCTCACGCGGTATCACATGAACGAGGGCCATGCCGCTCTACTCTCGCTGGAATTGCTCGGCGAGGAAGCTGTAAATGCTGGGCGAACGGCCATCAATGGCGAAGACATAGAAAAAGTCCGTGCCAAGTGCGTTTTCACCACGCACACGCCCGTTCCCGCTGGCCACGACCGCTTTCCGATCGAATACCTGACGCGCGTCTTCCCGCAGCAGAGCAAATTTTTCGATCTTAAGGACGCTTCCGTTGCGGAGCTTGTGAAGCGCTCGCTGCAAACCGAGCAGAACTATCCGGATTTGCAGGAAGCTGCGGCACGCGGCGCTCATTTGAACATGACCTACCTGGCGTTGAGTCTCAGCAAGTACGTCAATGGTGTGGCCAAGCAGCACGGCGTCACTTCGCGCCAGATGTTCCCGGAAGTTCCGATCGAAGCCATCACCAACGGCGTTCACGCCGGGACGTGGACCTCGCCTCCATTTCAGCAGCTCTTCGATCGCCAGATCGCCCAGTGGCGCGAGGACAATTACAGTCTTCGCAGCGCGCTTGGGCTTCCGCCGGAAGAAGTCTGGTCGGCACATCTCATCGCCAAGCACGAACTTCTGGAAGCCGTTCGCGAAAAAACGGGCCTCAGTCTCGATGAAGAAGTCTTCACGATCGGTTTTGCGCGGCGTGCCACGGGATACAAGCGCGCGGATTTGATCCTCTCGGACTTGGACCGCCTGCGCCAGATCGCGAAGAACGCCGGACATTTTCAGATCATCTACGCTGGCAAAGCGCATCCTAACGACGGCGGCGGCAAGGATATTATCCGCCGCATCTTCCAGGCGAAAAAGGCGCTGCGCAAAACTGTCCCCGTAGTCTTTCCTCGACGAGTACAACCTCGACCTCGGAGGCAAAATCACTTCCGGCGTGGATCTCTGGCTCAACACTCCGCAATTTCCTCTCGAAGCTTCAGGCACGAGCGGCATGAAATCGGCGCTCAACGGAGTCCCCAGCCTGAGCATTCTCGACGGCTGGTGGGTGGAAGGCCACATCGAGGGCGTCACGGGTTGGTCGATTGGCGAGCCGCGGCGCACCATGGACACGACGGACATCGCCACCGACAACAGCAAAGAGGCCGAAGCGCTCTACTCGAAACTGGAAAACATCATTCTGCCGATGTTCTATAAAGAGCCGCGGCTGTACATCCAAATCATGCAGCACGCCATCGCTATCAACGGATCGTTCTTCAATACGCAGCGCATGGTGCAGCAGTACATCACCGACGCGTATTTAAGATAAGCGGCTCTGCCTGTTTAAATAACTTGTCTGCCGCTGAAGCTCGAACCAAATCAAAACACGGATCTATTGTGGGTCGGCAGGTTTAGGGAGTTGTTTATCGCCGCGCAGCTCTTTCGCCATATCCAAAATATTTCGCTTCGCAAAGTAATCGAAGAAGTTCCAGTTGCCGTACTTCTGTTTTAAACCTGGCATTATGGCGTTAATGAGCGCGTCGCCCATGAGGCCGTCTTTCACTGGCTGAGTCATCATGGTACGCAAGTCGTTGAGGTAGCCGGCAAACTCCTGAACGTCCGCGGCGCTCCCAACGTCCCCGTGACCGGGGACGAATGTGGCTTTAGGGGCTTCTGCTGCGAGCTTCGCATCGGTCGCTGACCACTTGTCTGTCGTGCCGTCGATAAGATTTGGCAGCGTCTTGTTCCAGAAGAGATCGCCGCAGAAGACCGCCTGCGCGTCAGGAATGGTGACGACGGAATCGCCGCCAGTGTGGCCCGGGTAGTAGCGCACCACAACTCGCCGCGCGCCCAAATACAATTCGATTTCTGAATCGTAGACAACTTGCGGCGCAACATATTCCTCAATCATCTTTTTTTGGTCCGGCTTGATGTCTTTGCCGTAGAACTTCAGATTTTCCGTGTGGATCCATGTGCGAACATTTCTGTGGCCCACAATCACCGCGCCCGCCTGCGCAAAGACGCCGTTGCCCGTCACATGATCCAGGTGGTAGTGGGTGTTAACCACAAATTTTACTGGGAGCTTTGTGAGCTTTTGAATTTCGGAGAGCAATTGTCTGGCGGCAGTTTCATCCTCGAACGTGTCGATCACCACGACGCCGTCGTCGCCGATCACGAATCCAGCATTCGAACCGGCGGCGCTCTTGGGTTTATCGATAGCCGCGTAAACGTTGTTTCCCAAAGGTTTTAACGTGAAGAGCAGGGAATCGGAAGTCGCGGCATCCTGCGCTTGGTTCGCACTCGCGAAAACCAGAAGTAATAGGGACAACAAGATTGTTCTTCGCATGGATGCGTATCGTATCGCAAGTTTGATTCGGCGCAAGGGGCTAATTCGGCCTGCGGATGGATTCCATTCTTCGGATCGAAGTTCACGCAGGATTCCTCTTCGTGATCTCTGCGACCTTTGTGCAAATAAACCGGACACCCCGCCGCACATTCACGATTGATTCAGCGAAGCCGATTTTTATAGACGGCCATGCCAACCGCGGCGTCCATGCCGATCTTTTCCAGCGCGCGGATTTCGCGGGAAGATTTAATTCCTCCAGCAGCAATGACGGGATGCGCTGTAGCTGCTCGAAGTTTGCGAAACCAATCGAGGTTTGCGCCAGTCATCGTGCCTTCGCGGTCTACGTCGGTGCAAAGAAAAGCGGCGCAAAATGGCTCGAGTTGGGCCATCACATTTTCGGGGCGCAGAGTGAGCTTTCGGTGCCAGCCATTAATTGTGATGTGGCCTTTTGCGGTGTCGAGCGCAATGACGATTCGACGGGGCGCTACCCTTTTTGTGAGCTGGCGTAAAAAACGAGTGTTGATCTTGCCTTCGCGGAAAACGGAGCTGCCGATGATGATTTGCTTGGCGCCCCACTTAACAATTTCCGCTGCGCGCGCTGACGTTCGTATGCCGCCGCCGACGCGAACTTTTAATCTGTAGCGTTTGCGGGCGTGGAGGCAAAGCTCGCGGGCGAGAGCATTGTTATTGCCCGTGCCAACGGCCGCGTCGAGGTCGATTAGGTGCAGCCATGGATAGGATTTGAATTTCTCGAGCAGGCCGAATACGTCAGCCACGGCAAGTGCTCGCTTTCGCCCATGGATTAGCTGGACGGCTTGGCCGTCTTGCAAATCAATGCACGGGATCAGCACGGAAGCCGTACCTCAATATTCCGCGCGGAGAGAAATTGCTTTAGTTCGCGGATGGATTGCACGCCATCGTGAAAGATGGAAGCAGCGAGAGCTGCGTCGGCCGCGCCCTCCGTAAAGACTTGCGCAAAGTGTTCGGGGAGTTTCGCTCCGCCGCTCGCGATGACGGGTACTGAGACAGCTCGCGAAATTGCTGCGGTGAGCGGCGTGTCGAAGCCGAGTTGCGTGCCGTCGCGATCGACGGACGTCAGTAAAATCTCGCCGGCGCCGCAAGCAACGCCGATTTTGGCCCACTCGAGAGCGTCGAGCGAAGCAGATTCCCGGCCGCCGCGGACCATCACGTCCCAGTGATCCTCGAGGCGCTTGGCGTCGATGGCCAGAACCACAGCTTGCCTGCCAAATTCGCGAGAGAGTTCGGAAATAAGCTCCGGCCGTTCGACAGCAGCGGTGTTCACAGTGATCTTGTCGGCGCCCGCGCGCACAACGGAACGAGCATCCTCTAGCGATCGAATGCCGCCGCCGGCTGTGAGCGGAATAGAGAGTTCAGCAGCGACGCGGCGAATGGTTTCGAGAAAGGTGGGACGCCGGTCGCGAGCAGCAGCGATGTCCAAAACGACGAGTTCGTCCGCGCCTTCCGCGTTGTAGCGAGCAGCAAGTGCCACTGGATCGCCTGCATCGCGCAGGCCAACGAAGTTCACGCCTTTGACCACACGCGCGCCGTCCGTATCGAGGCACGGAATGATGCGGTGCGCGAGGCTCACGCCGCAAGCCTTAGAAAATTCTGAATGACTTGCGCGCCAGCGTCACCGCTTTTCTCGGGGTGAAATTGGACGGCATAAATATTTTTGTGCTCGATAACCGCTGCAAATTCCGCGCCGTGCGTGCAGCTCGCGCAAGCCGCAATGTCAGAATCAGTGACGGCGAACGAATGCGCAAAATAAAAAAAAGAATCTGGTTCGATGCCCGCAAGAAGCCGCGATTCTTTTTTGCGGGCTAGCTGGTTCCAGCCCATGTGCGGAAGCTTGACGCTCGCCGGAAGCGCGCAAACTCTGCCCGGTAGAACACGCAAGCCCTGAAGTTCCGGAGCTTCTTCACTGGACTTGAAAAGAGCTTGGAGTCCCAGGCAAATGCCGAGGAAAGGAACGCCGCGATGCAGAGCATCGACGAGAGCAGCGCGCATGTTTTGTTGGTCAAGAGCGCGGACCAGAGCGGCATAGTGGCCGACCCCGGGAAGAATGATGACTTCGGCGTTAGCGAGCGACTCCGCCGAATTGGAACGCTGCGAAGCCACGCCAAGACGCTGCAAGGCTCGCTCCACGCTTGCGACGTTACCCGCGCCGTAATCGAGGAGGGTGACGATCATAGAAGCCCTTTCGTGCTAGGCAGAACGCTGCGAAGGCGCTTGTCTCGCGAGACGGCGAAGCGAAGCGCACGTGCGAATGCCTTAAACATGGCTTCCACTTGATGGTGCGACGAGCGCCCGTAAAGCGCGCGCAGGTGCACGTTGGCGCGCGCAGATTGCGCGAATCCCTGGAAAAAATCTTCGGTCAGCTCCGTTTGGAAATCGCCAACACGTTTTGCAGAGATTTTCGCGTTGACGACGCAATAAGGACGTCCGCTGAGATCGACCGCGGCGGCCGCAAGGGTTTCATCCATCGGCATCAAAAAATATCCCGCGCGCAGAATCCCGCGTTTTGAGCCGAGCGCTTTCAGAACCGCCTCGCCGAGCGCGATTCCCACATCTTCGACGGTGTGATGTTGATCGACGTCGAGATCGCCTTTCGCAGCAATTTCCAGATCGAAAGCGCCGTGGCGTGCCACAAGATCCAGCATGTGGTCAAAAAAGCGAATGCCGGTGGCGACGCGCGACTTCCCGCGACCTTCGAGATTCAGCTTGAGACGAATATCAGTCTCGTTTGTCTTTCGATGGATGGTAGCGGATCGCGGCATGTGCTTATCTGTAGCGCTTGATGAGTTTCAGCAAGCGCTCCATTTCTTTTTGTGTACCGATGGAGACACGAACGATGCCGGGGCCGATGTCTTTCGCGCGATCGCGAAGCAGGACACCCTTTGTGAAAAGGTACGCGCACATTTCGGACGCGCCAGGCCCGAAATCGGCAAGGAGAAAATTGCCGGCGCTCGGATGGGTTTTCACACCGAGTGTGTGAAGCTCCTTTTCAAACCACGCGCGGGTACGCAGTATGCTTTTCACGTAAAGCTTCATCGTTTTGGAATCGCCCACAGCCGCTTCCGCGGCGGCCAGCGCGGCTACGTTTACCGGAAACGGTGCTGTAGCGCGGCGAAGTATGGCGAGCGACTCCGCGCAAGCGAGGACGGCTCCTAGCCGAAGGCCCGCGAGTCCAGCCGCCTTGGAAAAGGTTCGCGCCACGAACAGTTGCGGGTATTGATTGATCCATGGAATGACCGTGAGCCCGGAAAACTCCGCATAGGCTTCATCGACAACGACTGCCGTGTGAGTGGCGGCTTTCAGAACTGATTCGATGAGGGATTTGTCGAGGAGCGTGCCCGTTGGATTGTTCGGGTTGCAGAGAAACAAGACGCGCGGGCGCGTCGTGAGTGCCTCGAGCACAGCGTCGAGTGGAAACTCCATCGCCGGCCCGTAGCGCTGCACTTCGATTTTCGCTCCCGCCACTTCTCCCCAATAGCGGTACATCGGGAAAGTGGGCTCGCAAATTAACACGCTACTTCCCCCATCGACGAAGGCGTCGAAGAAAAGCCGCAGAGCGTCATCGCCCCCATTGGTAAGAAGGAGTTCTTCCGGCGATACCTGAAAATGTCGCGCGAGACGCCGTGTGCCGCGATCATATTCGGGATACATCGAAAGCAGCTTCGGTGTGAGTTTCGCTAGTGCTCGACGCACGGCTGGCGAGCAGCCGGCAGTGTTTTCGTTGAAGTCGAGGCGCAGTTTGTCGGCGCGGCCCTCGCCTGGCGGTTCGTAAGTGCGGCGGTCGATGATGGCTTGGCGTGTCGGGAGTTGCGGTTTTTCATCGGCGAACCTCGATGGCATTTGCGTGCGCGAGCAATCCTTCAGCTTGTGCCAATCTTACAGCGTCATCGGCAAGCCGCTGGAAGCCTTCGCGCTTTATGTTTTGCACGCTGATGCACTTCACAAAATCGGCCGCGGAAAGTCCGCCGCGCATCCGCGCCCAACCACCAGTTGGCAAAACGTGATTGCTGCCGCTGATGTAATCGCCCAGCGGCTGCGCGCCCCAAGGGCCAAGGAAGATTGTGCCTGCGGCGTGTATTTTTTTGAGCAGCGCATCAGCATTGTCCGGAAGGCTAAGGTGTTCCGCAGCGAAATGGTTCGAGAAATCGCAAGCAGCCTCCAGCGACGACGCGAGCAAGATGGCGCCTGTATCGCGCATCGAAGCATGCGCGGGATTGTTGGGCGGGAGAATCGCCAGTTGCGAGTGCACTTCATTCACGACGGCCTTCGCCAATTTAAGGGAGTGAGTCACCAGAAAACTTCCCGCGTCGAGCGCATGTTCTGCCTGCGCAAGAAGATCGGCCGCGATCCATTTCGGATTGCCTTTTGCCGCAAGCACGATGGCTTCCGTCGGGCCTGCGGGAAGGTCGATAGCGCAATCGCTGCTGACGAGTTGTTTTGCGGCCGTGACGTAGCGGTTGCCAGGTCCGAATATTTTATCCACGCGGAGAATTTGTTCTGTACCGTAGGCCAGCGCCGCAACTGCTTGCGCCCCGCCGATGCGGGCAATTCGCGTCACGCCCAGCAGATGCGCGGCGGCAAGCAGTTCAGGGTTGGGCTTGGGGCAAACCACCGTGATGCGATTCACGCCAGCGATCTTCGCAGGGACGACGGTCATCAGCAGTGTAGAAACAAGCGCAAAACGGCCTCCCGGAATGTAGCAGCCGATGGCCTCGATGGGACGAACGACCTGCGAAATGTTCACGCCGCGTTCGACTTCGAGTGACCACCCACGCGGCAATTGTTTTTCCGCGACACGTCGAATGTTTTTTACCGCGTGACGTACGGCGCGCAGAAAATCTGGACTGACGTGTTTCCCCGCGGCCGCGATCTCGCCCTGCGAGACCCACGCGCCGCTGAGGCGAAGATCGATGCCGTCCAGCTTTTTCACCCATGCTGCGAGTGCGACGTCGCCGCGCTTCCGTACTTCGGCGATGATATTCGCAGCGATGCGCTCGGCTTCCCGGTCACGCTCGTGCCGCGCGCCAAGAAGTTTTTGTTCGACCGCCGGGGTGAGTTTCAGTATTCGCATCAGAGCACGATCTTGTTCAATGGATATTCGACGATGCCCTGAGCCTTGGCAGCTTTGAGCTTCGGCAAAATTTGCCGCACCACAGCTTCTTCGACGATGGTGTTGATGGCGACCCAGTCGGGATCGCTCAGCGCCGAAATAGTCGGCTTCTTGAGAGCCGGCAAGACGCCGAGCACGGCCGCGAGATCATCGCGGTGCACGTTGAGAAGCAATCCGACTTTGCTGGCCGCGGCGATGGCGCCTTGCAGCATGAGTATCAGGTTTTCCGCCTTCTCGCGTTTCCACGGCTCCCCAGCGGCCGTGCGATTCATGATGAAGACAGTGGCGGATTCGAGAACCGTATCCACGATACGAAGACGATTGGCGCGCAAAGACGAACCGGTCTCCGTGACTTCCACAATCGCATCGGCAAGCTGCGGCACTTTCACTTCCGTTGCGCCCCAGGAAAACTCGACTCGCGCTTTCACCCCGTGCCGCGCGAGATATTTTTCCGTAATCTGCACCACTTCTGTCGCAATAATCTTGCCTTCGAGGTCGCGCACCTCGCGCATCGTGGAATCTTCCGGCACGGCAAGCACCCATCGCACGCGCGCCAGTCGCTGTTTCGCGTAAACGAGCTCAGAAAGTTCATCGACCGCTGCCCCCGTTTCAACCACCCAATCGTGGCCGGTGATTCCCGCATCGAGCGCGCCAGTCTCGACGTAGCGTGCCATTTCCTGTGCCCGTACCATCAAGCATTCAATCTCAGGATCATCTATTGTGGGTACGTAGCTCCGCGAACTGAGCGTAATCTTCCAGCCCGCGCGAGCAAAAAGTTCCAGCGTCGCGTCCTGCAAGCTCCCTTTGGGAATGCCCAATTTTAGGCAGCTCATACTTTTTTCTCTTGCTGCTGGCCGTAAACAGTTTCCGGCGCAAACGTACGCTCTTCCGTGATGTTCGCCACGCCATCAGCTTCAAGCGTGCGAAAAAAACAGCTGCGATACCCTTCGTGGCAAACACCGGGGCCGACGGCTTCAACGCGCACCAAAATTGCATCAGCGTCGCAATCAACCCGAACTTCGCGCACCTTTAAAACATGCCCGCTCGACTCACCCTTTTTCCAGAGCTTGTTCCGCGAGCGGCTGAAAAATACCACTTCGCCGCAACGCTGCGTTTCCTCCAGCGAGACGGAGTTCATGAACCCAAGCATCAGCACGTCGCCGGATCGGTGGTCCTGGATAATGGCGGGGACGAGTCCTCCAGCTTTCTCGAAATCGATGTTCACGGATTCCACGTGCGCGCCTCCCGAAAATCAACCGCCTAAAAACAAAAAACCCGCTGAGCCTTACTGCGCCAGCGGGCCGATGAGTGCTTTGTCTTGCGAAACTCTATGCACACCTCATCGGACGCGGCGTACGGCCGTGATGAGGATGGTGGCGATGCGTCCGAGAGTTCATTCTTTGAAAATAAAGAAAATCGCGTTCGGTGTCAACCACGGTTTTTTCTTTCCCTATTTCTAGCTTTTCAGGCACTGCAGTTTTCAGGCTAGAATCTTAGTGTACAGCGTCCGTCCGCGGGCTAGGGTGAATCCTCTGCCCATCGAAATGTATCTGATAGCTTAAGACGGCAAGGCAGAGGACAAATACGAAGAGGGGCAGGGAATAGCGATGGACGAGAAAATCCGCAAAGATGAAGCCGCGTGGAAGAAGCAACTCACGTCGAATCAATATTATGTGACCCGCCAGAAAGGTACGGAGCCGCCTTTTTCGGGGGAATACGAGGACACCGAGACGCCTGGGGTCTACAAGTGCGTCTGCTGCGGCCAGCCGGTGTTTCGTTCTGATACCAAATACCATTCGGGCTCCGGGTGGCCGAGCTTCTACGCTCCTGCAAACGAGGAGGCTGTAGAGACAGAAACCGATGCCAGCCACGGCATGGCTCGCACCGAAGTGAAGTGCAGCCGCTGCGACGCGCACCTGGGGCATGTCTTCGACGACGGACCAAATCCCACCGGGTTGCGTTACTGCATCAATTCCGCATCCCTGGAATTGGACGAAGACGAAAAAGAAAAAGCCTAAAAAGCGCCCCGGCTGGGCCGGAACGCTTCTCAGTTTTTTACGCTCTCAGGAGGTAATCGAAAATTACGCGGCAGGACAGGTGCAAGCCACTAGCTCTGCGACAGGATCGCTATCGCGTTCCCATACGCCAAGAAGCATTACTTTCGTTCCCGTAGGATATTTAAAAACGTAATAAACGCTTGAACGCCCTTCGATTTCAAAGAAACCGGGCCGCCGCGGATCTGGCCGCGAAGGTGCCCCGGACTGAAGCAGCATGCGTAATTCGGCAATCTGCTCCTGCGGATGATTTCGCAGGTCTTCCACGAGGGGCGGGTGTTTCGTAATTGTCATAATCATGTTCATTCTCCGCCACATTCAGCTTATCGTTTCCCTCACCAGTTAAGACGAAAAAAGCCGGGGAAAGTTTCATGGTCGGCAACTTCTTTTAAAGATTCTTTCGGGCATCCGCGGGCCGCCAATAGGGAAAATCGCGAATTTACCCACTTTTTGAGGCTAAAGAGAACATTGGAAGGTGGTCCAAATTGGCTCTCCACGCATTCCATCTTCGGCTCGCCGATCACGCTTGTTAATTAAGTTTGATGCGCGGAACGGTCAAGCGATACCTTGAAATCGATCGATTCCCGGGATACCGCAATTGCCTAAATTTGTTGTAATAAATATAGCGTTACTACCTATAGCGGTACTTGCGCGAGTGGGGCTTCCCTGCGATAGTGGATGCAGTGACCCACCAACCTAATCAGGGATGGCCTCTGTGACCAAGACTGCGACAAAAAAGTCCCCCAAGAAAGAGAAAACCAATTTTGGCAAAGACAAGCGCCGCAAACACCACCATTTTCTGGTGACTGTTTTCTACGCGGACGGCGAGAAGTTTGGCCGCGTCTACACCGATAAAGATAAAGCGGACCGCTTCGCCGACCGGCAAAAGCGTTCGCCGGTGGTAAAGTCCGCCCGCGTTACCATGGTTTCCTAAAGCTTGATCCTGGGATAGAGTCGTTGACGAAAAGCAAGCCACGGAAGGCTTGTCGCTGCCGCGTTGGCATGTTATAAAAAGAACTGTCGTTGAGCGGCCTTAGTATAGTGGTAGTACGGAACCTTGCCAAGGTTCAGGTGTCGGTTCGATTCCGATAGGCCGCTCCATTCCTTCCCGCTACTTTCTACGACTGCATCTTCGGCTTTTGACTTTTCCGCAAGTTTCCGCAGTCTTGAAAACTATCATCACAATATTTTGAGGCGGCGTAGTGGGAGAGGAAAATTGGATGGGGAGTCCCTGTCAGCTCCGCCCGAGCTGAGAGTGCCCCAACGGCGAGTCGCGTGGTGTTAGCATTGGAATATTAGGGTAGGGAGCGGGAGGCCAGGCAATGGCGAAAGCATCGAGAACAAAGCGTGCGCGACAGGTGAGGAAGGTAAACCGGACAGTAAAGCCAGCTTCGGCCAATGGTCGAAGGAAGCTTGCGGGACAGTTTTTCGCGACGTCCACCTTGGAGGAGCTCGCGGAAGCACAAGGTGTCGAGCCGATGAAGAATCCCGAAGTGATGGCAGGAGCGTGGCCCGAAGCGGAAGATGTCGATCAGTTCGTGAAGGAAACCTACCAGAGCCGCGGTTAGCGGAATATCGGAATGGACGCCGTCCTTCTTGATACCGACGTTTTCTCTTTCTTAAGCAAGCCCAGAGACAGCCGAGGTGAGCTCTATCGACCTCTCGTCAAAGGAAAAACCATTGCGCTTTCTTTTATCTCCGTCGGCGAGCTGTACGTTTGGACCATCCGGCGGAAGTGGAGTCCCAGCCGGATTGCCGCGCTGGAGCGGCATTTGCAGCATCTTGTCGTTGTTCCGTACGATCTCGAGCTTTGCAGGGAATACGGGAAGCTGAAAGCGAGCTTGCCTCCGGGGAGAGTCGTCTCGGCAAACGATCTTTGGATCGCGACGTGCGCCGTCCGCCATTCCATTCCGCTGCTCACCCACAACCGCAAACATTTTGACGGAATTCCGCGATTGAAGGTCGTGAGCGCCGAGGACGATTCTGCTGGGGTGGCGGGCTTGGATGCGCCTGATTCGCAACGCTAGCCAATTTCCAGAGGCGAAGAAGTCCGGCAGCAGGGCGGTAGGTGGCGGAGAAGAGGACGTTAGCGTCGAGAAAGAGCCTGTCCATGACACGGCGTTACTTCGGGCGGCGGTGGGGGATGGAATCGGGGTCGAGGCCCAGCTTTTTGACTTCGCGGCGGGCACGATTGTAGTCGGCGCGGTTCGTCGCATTGGTAAGCAGGAATTCTGCTTTACGTCCTGGGGTGTACTTTTCGATGGGGACGAGCATGGCGGGGCGAAGCAAGATGCCTTCATCGCGCGGCTCAGCTGTGACGTAGGAGCCTTCTTCCAGGCCAAAGCGGCGGCGGAGCTCCACGGGTACCACGATGGTGCCGCGTTTGCCGATCCGGGCGGAACTCAAGCGAGTGCCTCCAATCAGGGTATCAAAGAGTCGGTATATCAGACATTCCGACAATCTGAACATGCCTGCGAGTCGCCCACTCTTTGCAAAACCCAAACCCACAAACGGTGGGGCACCCCGGAAGAAAACAAAGCCAAAAAACACCTCGGCGTGTTAAGAGGCGGCCACTCGCCAGATATGGGAGCTTAACCTTCCTGGTTTGTTAGGGTGCGTTCGGTTTTGAAGCACCGGGCGGCTCCGATTCCATCACCTTTTCTTTTACAACTCCTCAACACGGAAATGCTGGGACATCTCCAAGTCGCCGTCTTCCCAAACTCCATCCCACGCAACTTGAATGCGCATCTCTTCTGTGTCGGCCTCATCTGAGCGGACTTGTAGGCGCAGTACAAATCGGCAAGCCCCTTGCCTAATAACCGTCAGATTATTGGGTGCAAGTATCGGCATCAGAGAGACGGAATTACGCTGTTGATTGATCATCAGAAGGTCCGCGTCTTGCTCAGCACCGATAGTTTGGGTTAGGGATTTAAATTCCTGATCGCGCCATCGCATCGGCACGTTACCAGACCATGTTAGTTGATATTGGCCATTGGGCCCGATCTCTTCGATGCTCGTCAGATAGACTTGCGCGTTATTCGCCGGGGACCATCTGCGGCGTTCATTCTGAACTCTTAAGTGAAAAAATCGCACGTCGTCTTCGGACACCGTGTTGTCTGGATTCCTTCTGCGGGCAATCGTTCTTTCGCCATAGCGTTCTAAAAGCCTCATCCGCAGAGAAGGCGGGAAACACCGCCTCCAAAGTCTTTCTCCGAAGAGCGCTACGAGGACAGCAAGGAAAGTGGCAACAGCCATTGCTAAATTTACAGCCCAGTTCCACCAGAACTGCCGATCAGTCGTCAACTTCCACCAGACGTGCTGGTCGGGAGGCAACGCATTTTGTAAATCAAACATATCTATCACTTTCTTTTTAGCTTCTCTTCAATAGCCTTCAACACCCATTCCCGCAGCGTAATCCCTTGTAGGGCGGCTGCGGATTTGGCGCGGCGAATCACATTAGTTGGGATACCGCGAAGGTTTAACACGCCTTTGGACATAACATCATTGTACCATAGTGTACAGAAGTAGTCACGCTTTAACATCACGTTTGAATCACCTACGGGTTTGTGAAGTTCCGATGAAAAGCTATACTCGTGGAACGAGCTATATCAATGCCTGCTAATTTTCTGCCGAACTCGCTACCGTTGCTTTGCGCGACTCTTCTAGGCTTCTTCACATTGTTGAAGGACTGGAAGGCGCACGATCACTTAATACGTCGATTTTCTGTGCTCACGTTACTCTTTGTTGCTCTGATTGCTGGTTTAGCCAATCAATGGCATCTAAGCAAGCACGCAGAAACTGTCGACCAACAGGCGCGAGACGACAAGACAACGGCACATGCTCAAATAAAGGCTCTCCAAGATTCCATTAATTTGGAACAGGACGCCCGGCGCACCGATGCCCAACAGTTCCTAACACAGTTGTCGAACCTGTACGACAAAGTCGGCACGCTTCAAACCGACGAAAAAACGAAGCAGCTTAAACAAGAACTTGCCGATTTACAGGTATCGCTGAAAACTGGAATCATACAAGCACCGTATGGAAATCTCGCAAAACGGTGCCAAGACCTTGGAACTGGTATCTTTTTTCTTGTGGTTGAACGAAAGCAGACTAAGCCAGACTTCGGCAAGGACCCACATGGGTTCTGGGAGTGGTATAGGATAAACGATGGACTGTTTCGCTACCGCTTTTATGGTGACGCAAAGACACTTCAAAAAGACTTGTCAGTCGTCAATGTAAAGGACAGGCGACTGGATGAATTAATAGCAGAGCACGAACGAGACTTCGTGGAGAGAAACAAGATATCTCCGCAAATCGTGGCAGACAACTCCATGATGTACCATCTCTCAATCGAGAAAATCGAAGAAATCGGCCAGAGATTCAAATTCTTGGCCGCACAGATTCCGCACCAATAGTTGATTCGGATAGGACCCCAACTCTGGGCGGGTGGCCGTACCTCAGGAGATGCTTCCTGAGGTCGGCTGTTTCGCCACTGGCGGGCGAGGTTAGGCAACTTTGCGGGCGGCACTT
>CAVUWC010000014.1:0-115404 GCA_963745095.1 uncultured Acidobacteriota bacterium
CTCGGTTTTTGAGGGCGGGTCTTGCGTTTGGGTTCTCTCTAGTCGATCACCAAATCCATCGAAAGCAATCGTATCCGCACGGACTTTCTGGATTTCACCGGTCCTGAAAGTAGAAACTCCAGCTGCTCCATGTGAGGTACGCCCGATTAAGGATTTTGTATTTTCCACGTCGCCATTTTTTCAAACGCTCGCTTGTTCCTATCTAGAATTTCTTTACACTCAGCGTGGGATAGCCTGGGCCTTACTCGGTAGTCGCGCATCAACAAAAGGACAAAATCCTCCAGACAAACCCGCGATGTCGGAAAATGAATCCTGTGAGCTTCAACGATATGCAGGTGCGGGAAATGGACTCCCGGGTCTTGGGGGTGCCAGTGATAAGCAAGCACCTCACTTTTCTCTCCGGGTCCCAGCAATAGACGATAACTGTATTCCTGAGTCTTGGCTTTGAATTGGCCGGGCAAATCGGGGTGGGAGATTACCCTAAAAACTTGAGTGAACGAGAGCTGATATTCCGGGCCATCTCTTGTTGTTACAGATGCGTAAGGATCGTAAAAAACTTTGTAGAGTCTTAGGCGGATTGCTGGTAAGCACTCAGGTAATGGTCGGTAAGACAGGAAAGTGTTTCCTTCAGAAAATGGACGAAATTATCTGCGGCCTCTTGTGCTGTTCTTCCGGCCACTCTTCTGCCTCGGGAGAGGTGCGAGGATTGCTAGTTCAACGGCCCCAGGACATGTATCGGCATCGAGTTTACGGTATTTGCCCTTCTTCCATCCACTAATAAATTGATCGCCTGTAATTCCAAGTACATGCCTGGCCCGGGAGTCCACCATTGTTGTGAATTCGTCTTTGCTGACCCATCTTACTTCCACTGTTTTTCTCTTTTTGGCAGGCATGTGGCTTCTCCTGGGGGTCGAGAAGTCGGGCTCAACCTTCAGTATAGGTCAGGTACAATTTCGGTGTACACGATTTTCCACGGTTTTTAAATAGACGACAACGGGTAGCCAGTAAGAGCGTTTTCTAGGGCAAACCCTTGCCACCAGCGTGAGTTCGCCCACAAGGTGATCGAGCGGGTGCGGCTTAGGATTGACTGATCGGCACGCCGAATCCTCTGAAACGGGCAACCTGCACTCTTCCGTCGTACTCTGATGACTCAGAATAAATGGGGGCAGCACAAAGGGGTTGTGACCAAAGTGAGAATTCTTGCGGGGTTGTGTCTTTTGGCGTGTTTTGCCGGATGCGCGTTTGGGCAGGACGAAGATGAATTGACGGCCAAGAAGCGGCTTATGCCGGGAGTTGGGCCAGGGCTGCGGGCGTTGAAGCGCGGGACGGACGGAAACTACTATGTATTGAGCGCGCCGGGCTCCTCTGCGTCGGTTTTCGACCCGGAAGGGAAACTGCTGAGGAGAGTTCCAGCCTTCGAAGACGGCAAGAGTCCCAATCCCCAGGTATCCCAGCTGGCAACGATTACCTTTGGCGAAGACCTGGACGTGGACGCGCAGGGAACCGTGTACGTGGCGGACCGCGGCGCAAACGCCATCAAGATCTGGGACGCCAAGGGAAATGAGCGCGTGGTAAAGGTCAATGGACCGGTGGCGGTGGCCGCGCTTCCGGATGGAGAAATGGCCGTGGCAACCGTGCACGAGCAACATTTAGTCGTGGTGTTCGACAAGAACGGACACGATGTGCGCGAGTTTGGCGATCCGGAGACGATCTCCGACCGGCCGGAAGTGAACCGCTTTTTAAACATCGGAATGCTTGTGACGGACGGCGCAAACCATCTGTACTTTGCATTTCCTTACTTGCCGGAAGCGACCGTGCGCCAATACGACCGCAATGGCTACGCGGGGCAGGACATTCAGTACACGGGAGTGGACGCTTGGCCGGCGGCGCAGGCGACTCGCAAAGAGATCGAGCGGCAGGAGAAGCGCGGGGACGCTCCCATGTTCAAGCGCATCCTCACGGCGGTTGGCGTGGAGCGCGCCAGCGGAGAAGTCTGGATGGCGCTCGGCAATCGGTTGCTGCACTTTGACAAGGAAGGAAACCGGCGCGCGACTTATTTTATTTATACGCCAGCGGGAGCGCGGCTCGAGGCCAACACAATTCTGATCGAGCAAGACCGTCTGATCATCGGAAGCGACCCACTTGGCATCTACGAATTCGAACGGCCCGATAAAAAATATCAACAATAAGCGAATTATCCTCAGGGCAATTTGGTTGAAAACTGTGCAGAGATGTGTGCGCGCCTGAAAATTTTGCGGAAATTCCCGCGCAAATCCGCTCTCGCGAGTAGAGTTGCACAAAAACAGTGCTTGTGGAAAAGCTGTGCATGGCATGTGCACCGCCGTGAATCCCTTCGCACACTTTTCGCTTGCCCCGGTCGGCCCAATCGGCGACAATCCCGCGCTGTCTGATAGCAGCAAGTTCGAGGGGCCGGCAATTCCATAAGGGCCGCGCACCGGGCGCCAGGGGAAAGCAAGACGCTCCGGTACGGGCATGATTCCCGAAGCCTGAAAAAGATAAAGATAACGAAGGGACCTGCTTTCCACAGCTTATTCACATCTGTGGAAATTGTCGGGATAGATTTTCTCTTGCGATGACTACTGCGACGAATTCCTGGGAACGGTTTCTTGAGCGCGTGAAGTCCCGGGTCAGCATCAACACGTACACCACCTGGTTTCAACCCACCCGGCTCAATCGCGCCGAAGGGTGAAAACCTGTTTGTGCAGATCCCCAGCACGGTCTTCCGGCAGGTCCTGACGCGGACCTACGGCGAGATCGTCAAAGCCGTATTCCACGAACTGGGGACGCCCAATGTGAAAGTGCAGTACGTCTGCACGGAGGAAGAGCCGGTGCCCGCCGCTCCCGCAGCATCCGGCGTGAAACAAGCGAAACTCGATTTCGAAAGTAGCGACCATCAACTGAATTTGCGTTATAGCTTCGATTCGTTTGTCGTCGGCAAGTCCAATGAGTTTGCGCACGCAGCGGCGCGCGCCGTGGCCGAGCAGCCGTCGAAGGCCTACAACCCGCTATTTCTTTACGGCGGAGTGGGCATGGGCAAGACGCACTTGATGCATGCCATCGGGCACACCATCAAGAAGCGCAATCCGGCGATGCGGCTGAGTTACGTAAGCGCGGAGAAGTTTACGATTGAAGTAATTAACTCGTTGCGCTTCGACCGCATGACCAGTTTCCGCGACCGTTTCCATACCGTCGATGTTTTGCTAGTAGATGACATCCAGTTCATCGCCGGTAAGGAAAGAACACAGGAGGAATTTTTTCACACATTCAATGCGTTGTATGAACAGCAGAAGCAGATTGTGATTTCCTCCGACTGCTTGCCGAAAGAAATTAATTCGATCGAGGAACGGCTGCGCTCTCGATTCGAATGGGGCTTGATCGCGGACATTCAGCCGCCGGATCTGGAAACCAAGATTGCGATTTTGCAGAAAAAAGCGGAGAACGACCGGTTTGGTTTGCCGGACGATGTGGCGGAATACATCGCGCGGGCCATCAAGTCCAACGTGCGCGAGCTGGAAGGCGCGCTGACTCGGCTGATGGCCTATGCGTCCTTGACCGGGGCTACGATTTCCCTTTCGACCGCGCAGCAGGTTTTGCGCAACATCATCGCTTCGCAGGAGAAGCGCGTCACCATCGATCTGATTCAGAAGCGTGTGAGCGAGCATTTCAATATGCGCGAGCAGGACTTGAAGGTTCGCAGCAACACGCGCGCCATCGCTTTCCCGCGCCAGGTGGCGATGTACATCGTGAAGCAGCTCACGACGGCGTCTTTGCCTGAAATTGGGCGGCAGTTTGGCGGCAAGCATCACACCACGGTTCTTCACTCGATCAACAAAATCGAAGAGATGCGCCGCTCGGATAAAGATCTGAACCGGACGATCACGCGTCTGATGGACACTTTGCAATAGCAGCAGCTTTTTCAATCACACCATTTAATTCTTCCCACACTCATTCAGGTTGTTTTCAAATTTCGTCAATTTGTCTCTCGCGGACGTGCGGCCATCGTGTTCAGGCCGTCTGGGTGGCCCGTGGAACTGTAAATTTTCGTGCGCAAAGACCTTGTGAATAGGCATTGGAGAAGATGCGGAAAATCTGTTGAGTGTGGAGGAAGATGTTTGGATCTACTGCACTGAGTTCGAGCCGGAAGCAGTGTTTTCACCGATTCCCACAATTCGCCACTTGGAACAGTTGCTGGTAGACCGATGGGACAAAAGTAGTTGCGGAGCTTTCCACAATTCCACCGCGCTCATCACAACAACAAGCTTTATAGTTTTTAGAAATCATTAAGTGCTGTTGTGTTTGTGATAGCGGTTTTAGGTTGTGGATAAAATGCAGGTACCCTCCGTGTTTCGTACCAAGTAAGAGAGTTCTGATTCTTATGTATTTCCACAGGTTTTACGCGCCTTGTGGGCTTTATACTTGGCACAAAAGCGAGTACAGTACGACAGCGGTGGAAAGTGGCGAGGAACCCGAATGAGCGCAACAGGAACCGCACGCGAGGAACACCAATCGATGGAATTCAGCGTTACAAAATCGGCGCTGTTGAATGAACTTAGCACCACGCAGGGTGTCGTCGAGCGCAAGACGACCATTCCGATTCTTTCGAATTTATTGGTCGAGGCCAAGGGCAGTCAGCTGACCATCACGGCGACCGACCTTGAGCTGAGCATCCGCACGTCCTGCGAAGCAAAGATCAAGAAAGAGGGCGCAGGGACCATTCCTGCCAAGAAACTGCTGGAGTTGGTGCGCTTGCTGCCTGAAGGCGAGATCAAGATCAAGCTGCTTGAGAATCATTGGGTGGAGATCGTCAGCGATCGCAAGAAGTACAAACTCGTCGGTATGGCCAAGGAAAATTTTCCGGCACTTCCCGCAATGCCGCACACCCTGGTCAAGATTCCTGCCGCGATTATCGAGAGCCTCATCGCCAAAACAAAATTCGCGATCTCGATGGAAGAGTCACGCTACACGTTGAACGGCGGGCTGCTCATTCTGAAGCCGGACACTCTCGCGATGGTAGCCACCGATGGCCACCGCCTGGCGCTTGCGGAGACGGACCAGAAGCTCGCCGGCTTGAACGGCGAAGTGAAAGTACTCATTCCCAAGAAAGCGATGGACGAAGTGGAAAAGCTGGCTAGCGCCGCTGGCTCAGATGCCTCCATCGAATTTGCCAAAGACGAAAGCCACTTATTTTTTCAGGTCGGCCACCGGCTTTTGATTTCGCGAATCCTCACCGGCCAATTTCCGAATTACGAAGCAGTGCTGCCGCGCGACAACAATAAGAGCGTCGTACTGGAGCGCGCGGAACTTAGCGATGCGGTGCGGCGCGTGTCGCAACTAGCCGATCAGCGTTCGCATGCCGTGAAGCTGGCTGTCTCAAAAGAAGGCGTCGAAATCTCCGCTTCAAGTCCCGAATATGGCGAAGCCAAGGAAAATATCGAAAAGGAATACAAAGGTGACGCGATCAGTATCGGTTTCAATTCCACCTACATGCTCGATTTTCTTGCCGCCGCCGCTGATGGACCAATCAGCATCGAGCTGAAGGATGAACAATCCGCCGGCCAGATGCGGCCGCTCGCCGATGAATCCTATCGTTACCGCTACATCATCATGCCCATGCGCATCTGAGTTGGTGCGTCAGTGGACTAACGACCCGCCTTCCGATGCTCTATTCTTAATTAAATATCAAACACTTGATTTTACTTAGTAAATAACATACCCTGCGGGCGGTCACCTTTGAGGTTCCAAACTGGAACCTCAAAGGTGCGGCTTGACGCAAATGCCTTCGCAAAACGCTATCGTTCCAACCGCCCTCATTAGTCAGAAAATCTTTTTTGTGCGCGGCACGCGGGTAATGCTGGATGCCGATCTCGCCCGGCTCTATGGTGTTGCGACAAAAAACTTGAACAAAGCCGTCAAGCGAAACGCCAGCCGATTTCCTTCCGATTTCATGTTTCAGCTTTCGCCCAAGGAAATGCACAGTTTGGGGTTCCAAACTGGAACCTCAAAATCGGGGCGAGGTGGCCGTCGCTATGTTCCCTATGCTTTCACGGAGCAAGGCGTAGCGATGCTTTCCAGTGTGCTGCGCAGCTCGCGCGCCGTTCAGGTAAACGTGGCGATCATGAGGACTTTCGTTCGGCTTCGCGAAATGCTTGCCACGCATGAAGAGTTGCGCCAAAAAATAAACGCAATGGAAAAGCGCTACGACGCGAGATTTCAGGCCGTTTTTGACACGATTCGCCGGATGCTGGAAACTCCCATTCCGGCGAAAAAACCGATCGGATTTCACTCTAGACTGGAGTTGCCCCCAAAGCCCGCTCAACCTTCCAAGACAAGTCTAAATAGCACAAAATGAATGCCTTACAGAACGCTTGGGACCCTTTCTGGCCTTGAGAAACGGCTTCATATCGAGTACACTTTCTTGTCTGTCGATTCGCAGTTCGGTAACCTCCAAATCGGCACGTCGGCCAAGTAAATTCGGCTTTGCCATTTAGCTTCGCGCCAGAAGCTAGTGAGCCGGAAGCTTGGAGTTAAGAAGTCTTCGCCACGTCTCGCTGCGCGAGATGGGATGGAGCAGGAACCCTACGAGTTCTGGATTTGTTTGCTGAATCCGGAATCAAAGGGTAAGGCGACGTACGGATTAGTCCGCGAGCACGCCTTTCCTCGCTTCACAAAAAGTTGAGTAGTTTCTTTAGCCACGGGCATGTCGATCTACGCGCGTGGTGCGCCAGGATCGCACCCCTCGGCTGGCAGCCTCGGGGCAAGGGAGCGTACATGGGTGATAAAGAAACGGTGGCCGGAAAAGCTCCGGGTCACCAGTACGACGCGAAATCGATCAAAGTTCTCGCTGGGCTCGAAGCGGTGCGGCTGCGGCCCGCGATGTACATCGGCTCGACCGGCGACATGGGCTTGCACCATCTGGTGTGGGAAGTCGTTGACAATTCTGTCGACGAAGCGATGGCTGGCTACGCTGACGAGATCAACGTCACTGTCCATGCGGATGATTCGGTCACGGTGGTCGATAACGGGCGCGGCATTCCCGTCGACATGCACGCCACGGAAAAGCGGCCTGCTGCGGAAGTAGTCCTAACAGTCCTTCACGCCGGCGGAAAATTCGATAGCGACACGTACAAAGTTTCCGGCGGTTTGCATGGCGTCGGCGTTTCCGTCGTTAATGCGCTTTCGGACCGCCTCGAACTGGAAATCTCGCGCGATGGCGCGGTATGGGAACAGTCCTACGAAAAAGGCAAGCCCACCACTAAGCTGAAACAAACCGGCAAAACGCGAAAGACTGGAACGAGCGTTACGTTTCATCCCGATCCAACAATTTTCGACAAGACGGTTTTCAGCTTTGACACTCTCTCGCAACGCTTGCGTGAGCTGGCCTTTCTGAACAAGGGATTGAAAATCACGCTCACGGATGAGCGTTCCGAAAAGACCGCCGAGTTTCGCTTTACGGGCGGCATCGCCGAGTTCGTCAAACATCTAAACCGCGGCAAAACCACATTGCACGATGCCCCGGTCTACATCGAAGGCAAGCGCGGCACAGTAGAAATCGAAATCGCACTGCAGTACAACGACACGTACGGCGAAAACGTTTTCGCGTTCGCCAACACCATCAACACCGTCGATGGCGGCACGCACCTTTCCGGTTTTCGCTCCGCGCTGACGCGCACGATCAATAATTTCGCGTCGTCCGCAGGAATGCTCAAGGAACAAAAAGACGAAGTGACCATCACCGGCGACGACGTCCGCGAGGGCCTTGTGGCGGTCGTGTCCGTGCGCCTGCCGCAGCCGCAATTTGAAGGGCAGACCAAGGGCAAGCTGAACAGCGATATCAAGGGCGACGTCGAGCAACTCGTAAACGAGAAGCTCGGCGAATGGTTCGACAAGCATTCCACGGTGGCTCGCCGCATCATTTCCAAGTGTATCGATGCCGCGCGCGCCCGCGAAGCCGCCCGTAAAGCCCGCGAACTGACGCGGCGCAAGTCCGCGATGGATTCAAGCGGCCTGCCCGGAAAGCTGGCGGATTGCCAGGAACGCGATCCTTCGCGTTGCGAGCTGTTCGTCGTCGAGGGAGAGTCCGCCGGCGGCTCCGCCAAAATGGGCCGCGACCGCAAATTCCAAGCAATCCTGCCGCTCAAAGGAAAAATTCTCAACGTCGAGAAGGCGCGTTACGACAAAATGCTGGGGCACGAAGAAATTCGCGCCATCATCACCGCGCTTGGCACCGGCATCGGCAAGGACGACTTTGACGCCGGCAAATTGCGCTATCACAAAGTGATTCTGATGACGGATGCGGACGTCGACGGCTCGCACATCCGCACGCTACTGCTGACGTTTTTCTTCCGCCACATGAAGGAGCTGATCGATCGCGGCCATATTTATATCGCGCAGCCGCCTCTCTACCGCGTGAAACGCGGCAAAACGGAAAAATATATCCGCGACGAGCGCGAATTCGCGCACGAACTGATGAAGCGCGCCACGGAAGACCACGTCGTGAAGGCAAAAGAAGGCGTATCGCTCGAAGGCGCAGGGCTTACAAAATTCCTGCTAAATGTGCAGGAGTACGAGGCCGCCGCTGCAAAGCTGGGCCGGCGTTTGCGCGAGCACGGGTTGGTCGAGTTGCTTGCCGAGAGCGGCCTCGAGAAAAAGACAGATTTCGAAGACAAGAAAGCGCTCGAAAAGCTTTTGAAGGAAGTGGACAAAGCCAAGCTCAAACTCGAAGGCAAAGTCGCGTTCGACGAAGAGCATAGCCTCTACGAAATTCAGTTCGGCCTGCCGCACAACCAAAAAGTGAATTGGGCGCTGGCCTCGACGGCGGACTACAAACGTCTGCGCGGACTGGCCAAGCAAATCGAGGAGTACAACAAACCGCCCTTCACCGTGGCGCGCAACGGCGACAAAGCAACCATGGAAAATGTGCACGACGTGCTCAATTACGTCGTGGAAGACGCGAAGAAAGACTTCACGATCACGCGATTCAAAGGTCTGGGAGAAATGAACGCCGAGCAGTTGTGGGATACCACCATGAACGCGGACACGCGGACTCTGCTCCAGGTAAAACTGGAAGACGCCGTCGCCGCCGAAGATATTTTCTCCACGCTGATGGGCGAAAACGTCGAGGCGCGGCGCAAATTCATTGAGGAAAATGCGCTCGAAGTCGTGAACCTGGATATTTAATTCGTGGCAACACAAGACAGTCCGGATGCGGGGTCTATTCGAAACGCTATCCGTTGGGGATTGCTGCTAGCGTCAGTATGCACGGCGGGATTTCGTTTGCCGCGGCTGGCTACGGAATTCCGAGCATGGCGAGGTGCTCTCGGTCTCGAAGACCCGTCCGCCGCGGAAGGCTGGCACAGAGTTCTTAACGTCGAGCTGATCGGTGTGCTGGTCGTGCTGGCAATTGGCGTGGGCGCTTTCTATTTGTTGCGGCCCAAAGAGAAGTCCGCGGAATGATGTGTCAGTTGGGTTGGACGACTTTGCCGGGGCTGCGCGGATTGAGTTGCAGTGAATTTCGCGCAACGCCAACGAATGCGCCGGACAACGAGCGAGGCGTGGCGATTGAGTTTGCGAGCGATACTGAATGCGAACGCTTCTTGAAGCAACTTGAAGAACACTTTGGGTCACGGCGTTTTACGAACTCAGCCGATGCGTTCGACTCAGTGAAAGCGTACGTGCTGGAGTACGCCGCAAAGCGATAGGCATTGCTTGCAGTGGCGCAGCATGCTGCGCCACTACAACGGAGAACTAGAGCCACAGCGAGGGGAAATGGCGGACGAAACAAACAAGTCGATACTGCTTCCGGTCGATATCGAAGCCGAGATGAAGAAGTCTTATCTCGACTACGCGATGAGCGTGATCATCGCGCGCGCGCTGCCTGACGTGCGCGACGGCCTCAAGCCCGTGCAGCGGCGCATCCTCGTGGCCATGAACGACCTCGGCCTCGCGTCGAATCGCGGCTACCGCAAATGCGCAAAGATTTGCGGCGACACTTCCGGTAACTACCATCCGCACGGAGAAGCCGTCATCTACCCGGCGCTGGTACGCCTCGCGCAGGACTTCAACATGCGTTACCCGTTGATCGATGGGCAGGGAAATTTCGGCTCCGTCGATGGCGATCCCCCGGCGGCCATGCGGTATACCGAGGCGCGGCTGGCGAAAATCAGCGAAGACATACTTGCCGACCTCGAAAAGGAAACCGTAGATTTCGTTCCCAACTTTGATCAGACACGCGAGGAACCGTTCGTCCTGCCTTCGCGCATCCCGAATTTGCTGGTGAATGGCGCCAGCGGCATCGCCGTCGGCATGGCCACGAACATTCCGCCGCACAATTTGCGCGAGATCGTGGAAGCGGCCGTGATTTTGCTCGACAAACCGGACACGCCGTTGAAAGAAATCATGAAGATTGTGCCCGGGCCGGATTTTCCGACCGGCGCGTACATCGCAGGACGCGAAGGCATCGAAGCCGCCTACAAAACTGGCCGCGGCAGCTTCATGATGCGCGCCAAAGCCGCCATCGAGGAAGTCGGCAAGGACCGCGAAAATATCGTGGTCACCGAAATTCCGTACCAGGTGAACAAATCCAGGCTGATCGAACGCATCGCCGAACTGGTGCAGACCAAGAAGATCGAAGGCATCTCCGATGTTCGCGACGAATCCTCGCGCGAAGGCATGCGCATCGTCATAGAGATCAAGCGCGGCGAGGAATCGCAGTTCATCCTCAATAATCTTTTCAAATTTACGCAGATGCAGGAATCGTTCGGCATGATCCTGCTCTCCATCGTGGCCGGCCAGCCTCGCGAACTCGGCCTGATTCCGATGATCAAGCTGTTTCTCGAGCATCGTCGCGACGTTGTGCTCCGCCGCACGCGCTTTGAACTGCGCAAAGCCGAAGAACGCGAGCACATCCTCGTCGGTTACCAGGTCGCTCTCGATCATTTGGACGCCGTCATCCGCATCATTCGCGGTTCTTCGGGGCGCGCCGATGCCAAGCAGAATTTGCTCAATTACTTTTCCGAGCAAGACGTCACCATCACGGAGAACGGGAAGTCCAGAAAGATCGAAGGCGTCAAGCTGGACGGCAGGAAATATCGCGTCGCCGCGCTCGAAGGCGAGATCACGCGGTCAGTCTCTGACGGGCTGACGCCGGTTCAAGTCGACGCCATCCTCGAACTGCAACTCCATCGCCTCACGCAGCTCTCGGTCGACGAAATTCTCAAGGAATTGAAGTCCATCCGCGAGCAAATCGCCGAGCTGAGGGAAATTCTCTCCAGCGAGAAAAAGCTGAAGCAGGTGATCACCGCGGAGTTGCGCGAAGTTCAAAAGGCTTACGGTGACGACCGGCGCACGCAGATTGTGGACAAGGTTGATGAGATCAAACTCGAGGATCTGATCGCCGACACAGAAATGCTGATTACCGTCAGCCATGCCGGCTACATCAAGCGCACGGCGGCGGACACCTATCGGCATCAGTCGCGCGGCGGCAAGGGCCGCATCGGTGCGCGTACCAAGGAAGAAGATTTCGTCGAGCATATGTTCATTGCGTCGGCGCACAGTTACATTTTGCTCTTCACGTCGAAAGGCCGCGTGTACTGGCTCAAGGTGTACGAACTACCCGAAGCCGCCGCTGCCACGCGGGGCAAGGCGATTTCCAGCCTCGTGAAATTCCAGGAAGACGAAAAGCTGACGGCTGTCGTCGCGGCGCACAACCTCGAAGAAGAGGGGCAGTTCGTTTTCATGGCGACAAAAAGCGGCACCGTCAAGAAGTCGACGCTGACCGAATTTTCAAATCCTCGCTCGACGGGGATCATCGCCATCAATCTCGATGGCAAGGATGAACTCATCGGCGCAAAACTTACCGACGGTAAGAAGATGATCTTTCTCGCAAGCCATGAAGGGCAGGCCATTCTTTTCCGCGAGACGGAAGTTCGCCCCATGGGGCGCAACGCCGGCGGCGTGAACGGGATGGATCTCGACAAGGACGATTACGTCGTCAGCATGGACGCGGTCCAGCCCGACTTCGAGATCATCGCGAAAGAACACAAAACCACGACGCAGAATCTTGAAGAACTCGAAAACGAGCAAATCAAGGACTCGCTGGTGACGCTGATGCTCACGGTTGCAGAAAAGGGTTTTGGCAAGCGCACACCGCTGGCGGAGTACCGCATTACGTCGCGCGGCGGCAAGGGCGTCACCAACATGAAGACGACGGACCGCAACGGCTCGGTCGTGGCTACGTTGCAGGTTACGGAAGAGTCCGACGTGATGATCATCACTCACGACGGTAAAGTGATTCGCGTGCACGCGAACGAAATTCGCGAAGCGGGCCGCTCTACACAGGGCGTTCGCCTGTTGCGCCTCGAAGAAGACGATTCCGTCGCTGCTGCCGCGGTCTTGCAGGAAGAGCAGGAAGAAGAAAAGAAGTAATTGCCGTTCGAAGGGGCACAGCGTGCTGTGCCCCTACAACTCCGACTGTTAGTGTTAGAATCTTTTCCCTTATGAAAATTACACGACGGTTGTTCGCAGTCCTATTCCTTTTCTCCGCGCCGCTGCTTTTGTGTTCGCGGGCACAAATGCCGGACAAGCCCGCCGCCAAGGGCCAGTACATCGCTTATGTCGGCACGTACACGTCAAAAACGAACAGTAAAGGGATTTACGCCTACCGCTTCGATTCAGAGAAGGGCCAGCTCACTTCCATCGGTGTCGCCGCGGAGACCACCGATCCTTCTTTTTTGGCCGTGCACCCCAACGGCAAGTATCTCTACGCCGTAAATGAAATTGGCAATTTCAACGGAGGCACGAGCGGTGCAGTTAGCGCGTTTGCCATCGACGCGAAAACCGGAGCGCTCAAATTTCTGAATCAGGTGCCCACGCGCGGCGCCGGACCTTGTTACGTTTCCCTCGACAAGAACGGCGAATTTGTTCTGGTTGCGAATTACGACAGCGGCAGCATCGCGTCGTTTCCTGTGCAAGCTGACGGCAGTCTCGGGACTACCAGTGGTTTCGTTCAGCATTCCGGCTCCGGCCCCGACAAGGAGCGCCAGGAAGGCCCACACGCCCACTGGATCGGCACCTCGCCCGACAATCGGTTCGCTCTCGCCGTAGACTTAGGGCTCGATCAAGTGATCGTCTACGGATTCGACTCCAGCAAAGGCGTTTTTACGCCGATGCTTTCCGGCTTCGCGAAAGTGAAGCCCGGCGCCGGTCCTCGCCACCTCGCATTTCATCCCGACGGCAAGTTTGTTTACGTGTTGAGTGAAGTAGAGTCGTCGGTGACGGTCTTTTCCTACCAGCCGAAGACGGGCACCCTTACATCCCTGCAAACCATCTCCGCGCTGCCAAAGGATTTTTCCGGCCATAAGGAAGCGGCCGAGATTGCCGTGCATCCTTCCGGGAAATTTCTCTACACTTCAAACCGCGGCCACGACAGCATCGCGGTTTTCGCGATCGACGAAAAAAAGGGAACGCTTAAATCTCTAGGACAAGTCCTGACAGGCGGTAAAACGCCACGCCATTTCGCCATCGATCCCACTGGCGCATATCTTCTCGCAGAAAATGAAGAGTCGAACAACATCGTCATCTTCCACATCGACGCTGCAACGGGCAGCCTCACGCCGACGGGACAGACCATCGAGGTGCCTTCGCCGGTGTGCATAACATTTGTCGCAGCCCAATAGCACCTGCGTTACAATCCGCCTTCCACTTCTTACTTTCGGGAGAGCCAAATGATTCGCAAAGAAGAAGTACGCATGCACATCCTGCGCTGTCTGGCCCTGGTGCTGTTTCTTTCCGTGGCCGGAACTGCCGCGCTAGGCGACGGTGAAACCTCCCCTGCTCGCGACCCGAAGCAACCGGTCGACGACGCGTACACCGCAAAAATCCATAAGTACACGACGCAACCTTTCTTTACTTCTCCGCTCGTCGATTATTTGCCCGCCTCGAAGAATGTGCCGACTCCCGAAGCCGTGCTCGGCGATGTGGCTGGCGCGCCGGGAATCTTGCCTTATGCGGAAGACGTGTACAAATATATGCGCCTTCTCGAAAAGGCTAGCCCGCGCGTGAAGGTCTTCTCCATTGGAAAGACCGAAGAAGGCCGCGAGATGATTGCAGTAGCGGTCTCTTCGCCGGAAAATCTTAAAAACCTGGAAGCAAACCGCGCGCAACTGGCGAAGCTGGCCGATCCGCGTACGATAAAACTCGATGACGCCGAAGCCGATCGCATCGTCGCGCAAGCCGTACCCGTTTACTACATCACTGGAACAATTCATTCGCCCGAAACAGGAGCGCCAACCGCGTTGATGGAGCTCGCCTATCGTCTCGCTGTCGACGAAAGCCCCTACATCCGCGAAATTCGCGACGGGATGATCACGCTCATCACTCCGGTCGTCGAAGTCGATGGCCGCGATCGCATGGTGGACATCTATCGCTGGCATCTCTCGCACCCCAAGGATTTTTATCCGCCGCTGATTTATTGGGGCAAGTACGTGGCGCACGACAACAACCGCGATGCCATGGGCGTCACTCTCAAGCTCACCGAAAATGTTCTCAACACCTACGTCGGCCAAAAAGCCCAAGTGCTGCACGACCTGCATGAATCCGTGCCCTATCTTTACGACAACACCGCCGGCGATGGCCCCTTCAACGCTTGGGTCGATCCGATTCTCACCGACGAATGGGAAATGATTGGCTGGCGAAACGTCTCGGACATGACTAAGTTCGGAATGCCTGGCGTTTTCACCCACGGCGTGTTTGACACCTGGTCGCCGGGCTATCTGATGTTTATCGCCGCGATGCACAACGGCATCAGCCGTCTCTACGAGACATTTGGGAACGGCGGCGCGGACACGCTGGAGCGCACGCTCGATCAGGACGAATATTCCCGCACGTGGTATCGGCAAAATCCGCCGCTTCCGAAGGCTCTGTGGTCGCAGCGCGACAACAACAACTACGAGCAGACCGGCTTGCTCACCTCGCTCCACTATTTCAACGAGAACAAACGGCTCTTTCTGAAAAATTTTTATCTCAAAGCAAAACGCTCCGTCACGAAGCCCGGCGCGGAAGGGCCCGCTGCCTACATTTTGCCCGCCGATGATCCACGCTTGGGTTCGCAAGCTGCGCTGTTGCAGGTTTTGCAGAAGCAAGCCGTCGAAATTTCGCGGTCGACGTCGGCGTTCACGGTAACGCTTCCTGTTAAGAAATCCGCGAAACCGAAAAAGGACGCGAAAGACACGAAAGAAAAAGACACGCCACCCGCTCCCACGACCCGCCAATTTCCTGCTGGCAGCTACATCATTCGCATGGACCAGCCCTACTCACGCATCGCCGACGCGCTTCTCGACTATCAATACTGGAGCCCTGACGATCCGCAGAAGACTCCGTACGATGACACTGGCTGGACATTTGGCGAACTCTTCGGCGTACAAGTCACCCGCGTCACCGATGCGAAAGTCCTCGATGTCGCCATGGAGCGCGTGAAAGAAGTACGTGCGCCGGGCTCTGTGAGCGGCGAAGGGACGATCTATGCGATCAACAACAACGCCGAGCCTTCGCTAGCAACACTGCGGTACAAATTGCACGACGCCTCGATCGAGGCTGCGGAGGAACCATTCGAAAGTGGCGGCAAAAAATTCAGCCGCGGCACTTTCCTTATTCGCAACGCGACGCGTGCGCAGCTGACCGATGCCATCTCCGATTTAGGATTGCAAGCCACACCCGTCTCAGCAATGCCAAGCGTCAAGACCCATCCTGTGCGCGCCGCACGCATAGCTTTTGTCCACACATGGTTAAGCACACAGACGGAAGGCTGGTGGCGTCTTGCGCTCGACAATCTCGGCATTCCTTACGATTACATCAGCACGCAAACCGTCTCCAAGACCAGCGATCTCAACGCCAAGTACGACGTCATTCTGTTTCCGCCGGTCGGCTTCTTCTCCAGCCCCACCGCCATCATCAACGGCTACTCCACCGCCTGGGGCAACCCACTCCCATGGAAGAACACGCCGGAAACGCCGAATCTCGTCGGCAAAAACGATTCGACGGATGACATGCGCCCCGGTCTCGGCTGGGAAGGTGTCGCCAATCTCCAAAACTTTGTCGCGAAGGGCGGCGTTCTCCTGACCGCGACGGACACTTCGCGGTTTGCGCTGTCCATAGGCCTCGCTGATGGCGTAAGCGTCGGCAACGCCCAGCGCCTGAAGATTGTCGGCTCCGTCGTCGGCACACGTCTCATCGACGGGGCAAGCCCCATCGCCTACGGCTACGACGAAAAGCTCTCTGCCTACTGCGACAACGGACCAATTTTTTCGCTAAGCAGCGTTTCGGGCGCTCGTGGCTTCCGTCGTCTGGGCGCCGAGTCGCATACCCGTCCCACCGGCCGCGGCACGATGGACGATCCGGACTTCACAATTGGGCGTCCCGGCGTCGAAGTTCCCGACGAACCGAAGTCTGAGATATGGGAAAATCCTTTGCTCACCGACGAGCAACTGCACAACAACTTCCGCGTGATTCCTCCCGCAAACCGCGCGCGCGTCATTTTCCGTTACGCAGACACCAAGGATTTGCTCATCTCGGGCCTGGTCGAAGGCGGCGACGAAATCGCGCAGCGTGCTGCCGTTGTGGATGTGCCCACAGGAAATGGGCACGTTATACTTTTTTCAATCAACCCGGTGTATCGTGGCGAAACGCGCGGCACGTATTCTCTCGTGCTCAACACTATCCTGAACTTCGATAGCCTAAACGTTGGCCGCAAACTGGCTGAGAAATAGCGCCGAAGGGAAACGTCGCGCGGCTCTTTGACGCAAAAAACCGAAGCCTTTGTGGATTGGGATTTTTCGCCCATGTTGGAGTAGAATCCCGCCCACTATGGCGAAGCCCAAGAGAAAGAAAAAAGCAGCTCGTTCCCCCAAGTCCAGAAAAGCCACGAGCACCAAGCTCCCGAAAGACGCCGTAACCCTAATCGTCCAATTGCGCCCGCGGGAAGGCCAGGAACTTCTCCTGGAGGCCGAACTGCGCGCTCTGGTGGGTCCTACGCGCAAAGAGGACGGCTGCCTGACCTACGACCTGCATCGTTCCGCAGAAGGCCCGAGCGCGTTTCTGCTCGATGAGGTGTGGGCCAGCCGCGAAGCTCATTCCCGCCACACCAACACGCCACACTTCCTGCGCTGGAACGCCCGCAAAGACTCTCTCCTCGCCTCGCGCGACGTCACCTATTGGAAGCAAATCATTTGAAACTGTTCAGGCAGGTCTTTAATTTTCAGGCGGCGCGATGTAATACCCAGGCCGCGCTCGTACCTTCAAGTTCTTGCGATCCTTGCGTTCTACTTCCACTTTAATTTCGTGATAGCCCACGGCATTCGCATCCGTCGGCGCGTAGCTGACGGTGTATTGCGCGTGCAGTTCGCCGCCGATTTCATCAATCGCCTTTTCAATCGAGCGGTCTTTGTACGTGGAGAGATGCGCCCCGCCAGTCGCTATGCATGCCACTTCCAGCGCGTGGTCTTTCACTTTGTTATCCGCGTGTTGCACCGCCCAAATAGCCAATCCCAATAAATCCACACCGCTGTTCGCATTCGCTTCTGTCGTAGGTGTTTGAATCGTTCCAGGTGGTGCTGGAAGCGTCATAATGCCCGGCGGCGCGATGGGCGCTGGCGCGTTGTCTCTTGGTTTGCCCTTCAGTTCCGAGCGTGTGGTGGAAAGTCCCACGCTGTAAATCGTCACGTTAGCGAGCTGCGCCTTTCGCAACACTTCGCCAAGCTTTGCTTCGCTCCCTACATCCACGGATTCGGACATGATCAGCAGCAAGCGCCGTCGCCCGGGATTCTCCGGTGTCGGCTGCGGCTTGCGTCCGCTGAGCATATCGACGCCCACCGCCATCGCATCATATAGTCTCGACCCGGAAGTTCCAGACTGCAGCTGCGCGACAGTTTTTTCAATCAGGTCGCCATCCGTTGTGAAATCCTGCAGCTTGTCGACGGCATCGCTAAAGCTCACCACAGCAGCCTCGCCTTCCGGCCCCATCACGGTCTGCGTAAAAAGAATCCCGGTCTTGCGCATCTGTGGCAGCAGCGGATCGATGCGCGAGCTCGTCTCGATCAAAATCACCACGGAAACCGGATCCCCTCCGAGATCGAAATGCAGAATTTTCTGCTCAATGCCGTTATCGGTGATGCGAAAATCCGCGGCCTCCAAATCGTGCACCATGTCGCCCTTCGCGTTGCGCACCGTCACCGGCATGTTCACGAGTGAGACTTGCACCTTCACTCTGGCTTGGGCGTTCGGCGGAGCTTGCTGAATCGGCTGGCCCGGCCGCGGCGCCATCGGTCCTTCAGGAGCCTGCGCCCGCGACGCACCAGAGGCGCCAAGCAGCGCCCCGAGCGCAGCAACAATCAGCAGTGCATATTGACGTGAGGCGTGCATCATTCCGTCTCTCCGCAAGAAATAGCCCGTTCCCGCAGTGTACTCAATTCGACGCACCCTCGCCGGAAGACGTTGCCGCGAGCGTCCCCGATTCCTACAATGATTGTTTGCATCGTTCGGAGAGAACAGCCCATGTCCGCAGGTCAGCCCAAGCTCAAGCCGCAGCACGCGCCAAAAGCGCCTCATGAAGATCACCGGTTTCTGGAGAGTACCCCCGCGCGGCCCCTCCGCATTCTGGCGGAGTATCTCCATCCTCTTGTGCAGCTCAAGCGAGAGGGTATCGCCGACACCATCGTCATGTTTGGTTCGGCGCGCATCGAATCGCACGAGACGGCGCAAGCGCGCGTCACGCGTCTGAAAAAGGAAAACATCAGAAAACTCTCCGCGGCGACGCAGGCCCGACACCGCAGTGAAGTCCGCCACGCCAAAAGTCTTCTCGAAATGTCCCGTTACTATGAGGAGGCGCGCCAGCTCTCCCACAAAATTACTTCCTGGTCGTTGACGCTCGGGCCCAAGCCGCGCCGCTTCGTCATTTGCTCCGGCGGTGGCCCCGGCATCATGGAAGCTGCCAATCGCGGCGCCAGCGAAGCCGGTGGCAAGTCCATCGGGCTTTCGATCGAGCTGCCACACGAGCAGTTCGCCAACGCCTACATCAGCCCCGAGCTCAGCTTCAATTTCCATTATTTCTTCATGCGCAAACTCTGGTTCGCGCAAATCGCCAAAGCTCTCGTCGTTTTTCCCGGCGGCTTCGGCACGATGGACGAACTTTGGGAAATGCTCACGCTTCTGCAAACCGGAAAGCTCGCCAAGCACAACATCATTCTCATCTATGGCCGCAAATACTGGGACAAAGTGCTGAACTGGAAGGCCATGGTGAATTGGGGCACGATCAACGAAGACGAGTACAAGATGCTGCAGTTCGCCGACAGCGTGGACGAAGCCTTCGACCACATCCGCGCCGGCCTTGAGAAATACCACATGGAAGTTGATCCCTTTTTGCAGGCCTACTGAGTTTCACCCTGAACCGCGAGGCGCGCAGCCCATCGCGCTGGTTTTATGTAAGTAGCTAAAAAATAAGGATTTGTAATTATACTTTTCAGCTCTAAAGTATAATAAGATTCCTCTTGATAATCTTAAGTAGAACTCAGGAGGCTGTGCCGGTCATGGAAGCTCGCAGGTTTCTCGACACCGCCCCCGGCAAACTAATGAAGGTTCCTGAGGGTGGAGAAGCGTTCGTCCCGCATGCCCTGCCGGACAGAATCACTTTGGATGCTCGGACGCAGTTGCTTCTCTCTGAAGCAGACCGGGCTGTCGGGGAGCTAAGCGGAATAGGACAACTCCTTTCCAATCCTCACCTTCTTATTCGGCCATTTTCACATCGCGAAGCAGTATCTTCCAGTCGAATAGAAGGAACCCAAAGTACCGAGCAGGATTTGTTTCTATTCGAAGTAAGCCCGCGCGAATATCCTCGCACAGATGATCTTCGTGAAGTACTCAACTACATGAGAGCACTCGATCATGGACTAGCGCGCCTGAAGACCTTACCAGTTTCGCTGAGACTGATTCGCGAGCTACACGAGAAACTTCTTCACGGGGTCCGTGGCAAAGACAAGGGGCTGGGGCAATTTCGCGTGATACAGAATTTTATCGGCAAGCCAGGGCAGCGCATATCTGAGGCGCGATTTGTACCACCCCCCGTGACCGAGCTCCTGCCGGCACTCGATGCTTTTGAGAAATACTTACATTCCAAGGACGAAATACCGTTCCTCGTTAAGCTCGCTCTGATCCACTATCAATTTGAGGCCATTCATCCATTTGAAGATGGCAATGGCCGCATCGGCAGATTGCTGATCCCACTCCTGTTATGCGATCACGGTTTTCTGAAACAGCCGCTGCTATATCTCAGCAGCTATTTCGAGAGGAATCATGACGCCTACGCCGATCTACTATTGCGGGTAAGTCAGGAAGGGGCGTGGATTGACTGGGTAGCATTTTTCTTAAGAGGCGTCGCGGAGGAATCTCGAGATGCCATCCGAAGGGCGAAAGGCTTATCTGACCTGCGAGAGAAGTACCGCGAGCGGATTCAAACAGCTAGATCTTCAGCCCTGCTTCTCAAGCTCATAGACCGGCTCTTCGAATCTCCCGTCGTGACCGTCTCTTTCGCACGATCGTTCTTGAAAATTACATATCCCAGCGCCCAGAAGAACATCCAAAAGTTGGTTGGGGCCGGTATTCTTAAGGAAGATACCGTTCGAAAACGAAACCGCATCTTTTGGGCCCATGAAATTCTCCATACAATTCAGGAAGCAGTCGGACAACCCAGCGGAAAATAGGAAACAGAAGGACCATTAGCCACCGAAACATTCCATTGCCCTCCGTGTTTCATAGAATATAGGGCGCAACCCGAGAGCAGTCCTGGAGACGCCCGGGAGGACGCAATGTTCAGTAACATTTTGAAGTCCATACTTGGCAAGGCAGCTTTAGCTACAGCCGTGCTAGGCGGTGCACTGTGTTTCGCAGGCGCACCCAATGCGCAAGCGAATGAGCGGGATCGCATCGTCCGCCGTGAAGTTGTTGTGCATCGCGAATTTTACGGCCCGCGATTCGACAACCGGCGATTCGAGCGGCGCCCAGTGATTGTCCGCGGCTACTACGACCGCTTCGGCTGCTGGCACCGCTACTAAATTTCAGTACATCGCAAAATAAAAACGGGGCGCAAAGGATTGCGCCCCGTTTCCATTTTCAACGCTTCAGCGATCTCAAATCTTCGAACGAATTAATTCTTCGCCGCCGCTGCTAATTCATCGGAGAAGACCGCTTCAAATCGCCGCTCTTCGTCCTGGTCGTGCAAAAGCACTACCGGAACCACGCGCAACGATCGCTTGCAGGAATGGCACTGCGTCACTTCGCCCTGCAAATCCTGCAGAAAGCCGTCCGTGAAGTGATATAGCATCCGCTCGCGTCTGGCATTTTTCTCGTCCCGCGCACCGCAGTACGGACACACAAATTCAACCTTGTCCTGCTGCGGATCGCGGTCTAGAGCAGCCCAACCCGTGCGGCGGACGCCTATTGTCTCGACATTACGTCCATCCATCGGGAAACCCTCCTTCAGATCCACGTCCACATGTGATGGGATGCGCGCGAGGGCATTTCCGATTCATCGAAATAAGCGCTGTATAATCAATAAGATGCATACAAACTCGGCGCTCTGCCATTCGTTCCACGCCGTCCATTTGGCGGATTGCTCCACGGTCCCCGGAAAAACGCGTGGATTTTTCGCAAACTTGTGTCAGAAATCCATCGGCTTCGGCGTCCTCCGCCGGGTAGCGGGTCGGTTTCTGGTCATGCGACTAATCTGGAGTTTGACGCTTCGACGCGGTGTAGACTCTGGGAAGCTCGAAGAAACAGCGCGACTTAACGAGTCGTACAATCTGATTCCGCTAAAGCATTTAGCTTCTTGTTAAACGGAAGGCTCAGGATGAACGATCCACAAAAAAACGAGAAGTATCTCGGAGTGCGAGATCAAGAGATCCGTGCGGCACTGGATCAGCATTGGGCGGCGTCCGATGCCAACGATTTTGAAACGGAGCACCTCATTTATCACGACGACGCGGTGTTGGAATACCCACAGTCCGGCGAGCGAACCCGCGGACGGCGCAATATACAGGGTCAACGCGCGAGTCAGCCGGACAAAAAGCGCTTTTCTATCCGGCGAATCCTTGGCGGCGGTGATCTTTGGGTCACCGAATTCATCCTGACCTATGACGGCAAGCCGTCCTACACTGTGAGCATCATGGAGTTCAGGGGCAACAAGGTTTGGCGGGAAACGCAGTATTTTGCCGATCCATTTGTGGCTCCCGCATCGCGGGCTCAATGGGTCGAACGGATGGACACATAATTTGAGACGCGAGAATTTGCTAACGGTATTGCCATCTTCGGTTTGCAGCATAATTGTCTAGAACAGCTGTAAGGAGAAGAGATGGATTGGAAACAGTTGGTCCACTTTGCGCTGCTGGGTAACAGTGATTTGCAACAATTTGCCATTTTGGTGGTACGCGTTTCTATCGGGCTGTTCTTCGCCATCTCCGGGGCAAACAAATTGTTTGTCGCCGGTGGCACGAAACCTGTCTACGACACGCTCGTTCAAGCCAAAGTCCCGTTCCCCCGCCAGACGGCATATTTTGTGGCGGGTGTCGAGTTCGTTTGCGGATCGTTGGTGACCGTGGGGCTTCTTTCGAGCCCGGCCTGCTTCGCTTTAATGATCGACATGATTGTCGCTACGCTGACCAGCGCGGTTTCCACCCTGCCTAAAGGACTTTCGCCTCTTAATTGGCTGGACGATTTCCTTTACCTTCCGGAAGTCCTATACGTGCTCTTCTTTATCTGGCTGATTTGCTCCGGTTCGGGAAAGTTCAGTGTCGATCACTGGCTCGGCGGCAAATTACTGTAATGAGTCGACTAAAAAGCTTGTTGCTGGACAAGAGCTTGAAGGTCATTGGCAGAATTTTTCAGTCGCTGCAGCGCCCCAGAAGGCACATTATCCAATCGACGTGCAGGAGTACAAAACGGTTGTAACATCTTTGCCATTTTCGAAATCAAAAAGAAAAATCGGGTAGAATCGTCCTTCTAAGACGTGGACGTGGCGCGCGCGGCCGATTGAGCGGAGCTTGACTATGCCTTCCACTGAAAGACTCGACACTCACCACAAAGCGCTCACCGTTAATCTCGATGCCTCCACGTTCGGTTCCTTCGCTGAAATCGGCGCCGGACAGGAAGTCGCCCGCTGGTTCCTCGTCGTAGGAGGGGCTTCCGGCACGGTGGCTAAAACAATTTCCGCTTATGACAAAGAGGTCAGCGACGATCTCTACGGTTCCGGTTCGCGCTACGTATCGAAGCAACGCCTGGAAGCGATGCTGGACAACGAGTGGGCACAGTTGCTCAACCAATTAGAGCAGACTCGCGGGTCGCACACTCGCTTCTTTTCGTTTGTAGATACCGTCTCCGCGCGCAACTTCGCCGGAACCAATGACCCGCACGGCTGGGTCGGGCTGCGTTTTCAGTCGCAGCCCGAGGGACCTCCGAATGACATCCTGCTGCATATGAATATGCGTGATCCGACCAATGTGCTCCAGCAGGAAGCCGTAGGCATTCTCGGCGTCAATCTGATCCATGCTGCGTTCTACGAGTTGCAAACCAAGGAGTCCTTTCTCGGAGGTGTGGCACAAGATCTTGTCAAGGAGCGTATTGAAATCGACTACATCGATGTTCGCGGGCCGGTATTCGAGAGTTGGGACCAGCGTGCGCTGCTCGCCTACTTGGTCTCGTCAGGGTTTGCGGACGTCGTATTTTTCCCGTCCAAGGGTCCGACTGTTCCGCCGACTGAGGCGCTGCACAACAAAACCGTCGTGCTCGCACCCGGATACTTTGGCCACCTCGATTCCGCGCATTCGCAAGTTCATGCACGGCTATTGGCTTCCGGTATTCAGCAAATTCGGAATGAACTGGGCGAAGCGCACTCGGCTCCCGCTGGCTTCTTTTGCCTGACAGCTGCTTCTACCACTCCCAACGAACCGGCACCCGAAATTCCCGATCTGCTTCGCCGCATCGACGCCCTTCTCGGCACTGGCGGCGACGTGCTGCTTTTTGGCCAGCGCGAGCTCTATCATATGACCGCCCTCGTCAACCGCTATACAACGGCGCCTGTGCGCTTCGTCGTCGGCCTTTCCCTAATCGTTCGCGCGTTTGAAGACGCTTACGGGAGTCTCGCGGGCAGCCGTCTGGAGGCCCTCGCGCGCCTCTTCGCCCAGAACGTCCGCATTTACGCCTATCCCATGACTGCCGCGGATCTGCGCGAATGGCTCAACACTGCTTCCGCCTCCAGTTGGGAATGGAGTGAAACGACCGGATTGGTTTCTGCCGACCAACTCCGTTGCGCGCCGCCTCTCGGACACCTGTTCGCGTATCTTCTCGCCAGCGACTTTATCGTCCCCATGCAAGTGTCTGCGTCCTTAAAAGCCGATGCTTAACGATCACAGAGACCTGCTTTTGGATAAGTACCGGGAAGTCGGCTAGCGTTTTCTGACGGATTTCAGGAAGAGGATCTCAAAGTATCGCGCTCAAGTGTTGCGCCGACCAGTTGAGCTGACAGTCACCACTGGAAACTCACCCACTACCCTCCGCTGCTGCCGCATACGAACAAGCAGATACCGTTTGCCGGCGCGATTGGGAACTTGTTCACCATCCCGGTGTCCAATGTTATGAGGACGCGCGCACCTCACATCCCTGCGAGCGCGGCGCCGGTCTCCTGCGGTCTTTGAGCAACCCACAGGAAGCCGGCGTCGCAAAAATCTCCAGTTCTCACTCGCAGAATTTTTTTGTGGAGGTGTGTGATGTCTATCGAACCCGAGCCCCATTCGCAAAACGATTTTGGTTCTCTGCAAGGCTGTTTCGTCGAAGGCAGTCCGGAGCAACGAAAGCGCGAACGCCGCATTCGACGGCGGGCGCTGATCATTTCCATCGCGACGCAAGCCGCGATTCTCGCAGCGATCATTCTGGTTCCCCTTTTCGGAAAACCGGGACGGATTGCGCAGGCCAGCGTAATGCCGATTCCACCGTATTTTCACCATAGTGGGCCGACCCGCTCATCTTCACCTCCTAGAGAACCCAACCAACATAATTTTCGCGTTATTCGGGACCTTGACCCAACGCCAAATTCCAAGCCACAAAATCCAATTGCCGACCCGATCGGTGATATACCGGAAGCACCCGGAATTCCCGAAGGGTCGGGCCCAGGCACACCGTGCCTCGGGTGCCTCTCTCTCGACGACAACAGACACCAGCCTCCGCCACCGCCGCCTCTACATACGCCAACACGTGTCCTTGTAGGTCACCTCGAACCGGCGATGCTGCTGCACCGCGTCGAGCCTATCTATCCTCCGCTTGCGAGACAAGTTCATCGCGAAGGCCAGGTGGAATTGCACGCGATCATTTCCACGGACGGCTCGATCCAATCCTTGCAAGTCGTCAGCGGCGACGCGCTCTTCCTGCGTTCCGCAATCGATGCCGTAAGCCAGTGGCGCTACCGGGCGACCGTGCTCAACGGCCAGCCCGTCGAGATCGAGACCTACATCACGGTCATCTACACGCTTCAGCACTGAACGTACACGCAGCCGCACGGAACGCAATCGCCTCCGCAAAAACAAAGGGCCGCCAAAAAAAGGCGGCCCTAAGTTTCCAATGCAGGGGCACGATACATCGTGCCCGCCTTTCGATGGGCCAGAAATCGCGAGGAATCCCGGCCGATAGAAAGATGGTATATTACCAAGTAACGAAAATGAAGAGACCTCAGTGCAGCGATTGCGGAGGGGAAGCCCGAATCGTGCGAGGCGATTACGACTTTAAGGAAACCGGGCTGCGCGATCTCATCCTTTTGGACATCGAGCTGCACAAGTGCGGGAAATGTGGCAACGTGGATCCGGTGTTGTTCCGGGTGGATGAACTGATCCACATCGCGGCTGTTGCCATCCTCCAGAAACCTTACCGGCTACGCGGTGAGGAGCTCCGTTTTCTGCGAAAGCATACTGATCTGAACCAACAGGACTTTGCCAGGCTGCTTCGCGTCAACAAGACGACTCTCTCGAAGTGGGAAAACAACGAGGACCCGATTGGACTGCAGAGTGACCTCTTGGCCAGAGCTATCGTGATTTCCCGCGACAAACGGCTGGAGAAGCGTGCTGCTGACCACATTCGCGCCTTCGAAAAGATTGCCGACCAGCAGAAACGCGTGCGCGTCGAAGTGGATCCCGAGAAGCTAGAATACGAATACGCGTGAGCGAATTAGAATCGAGCATTGCGGCTTCAGGAAAGAAAGGAAACAGCAAGACCACGTTCGAAAAACATGAACCTGAGCCACCGCCACCCCACCGAAATTCTCTGCCCCACCCGCCTCCCAAACCGTTACAGATACCGAGACAACGAGTATGATCGTTCTCGATGCAACGTCCCGGTCGAAACGATCCCTGCCATTGCGGCGAAAATAAGAAATACAAGCACTGCTGTCTTTCGCTCGATGAGGCGAAGGACGCACGCATGGAATGGATGCTTTCCGCAAAGACTCTGCAGGACAAGAATGTGGCATTGCTGGGAGCCGCGACCGACATCTTCGGTTTGAACCGCCCCTGGGACAAAGTCAAAAGCGGCTTGAGCGACGCGCGGATATGCGAGTTCTATCGTTTCATCGCTGGCCTATGGCCCGTGACAACCGATCAGCGCATCATTTTACCGCCGCCAGATTCCTGTTTGCGCGCCTTGTATCTCGGCGAAAACGAACCCGAGATGATGATGCAGAACGTATTTCGGTTCAGCCTATATGCCGACCAGATTCTGATCATCAATCCATTCATGAATCCCAACGTTTTGTCGCAGGACATGAATCCGATCCTTCACCCGGGCGAGTGGCGCCTTCAGACGTTGAGGCTAATTTACCAGCTGGGCCAACTTGCGCCGTGGGTCTACGCAGGACTGGTAACGCTGATACCTGATCCAGGAGATTTCGACCGCACGTTGCGCGTCAAGACCTGGGATTTGGCAAAGAAGCGGCTGAACGGAACGAAGCCAACCGACGAGGATATCGATGCGTCGGCGATAAAGGCACGCACGAGGAGGGCGTTTCTTTGCAGTCCGCGAGATTACATAGAGCGCATGACGCGGCAGGCGAATCCCGGTCTTTCCGACGAAGAGGTGACGAAGGTTTTGGATGATATAGAACGCGACCGTGCGGAGGATCCTCTTCTTCTGAACGAAACGATAGATCAGATACCAGCGCAAAACATGGTGAGCAGCCTAGGCGCAAATCTCGAGATGGGTTTATACATTTGCCAGGCGACCGGATCATTCCCGTACACGAACGTAAGGTTCCGCTGGAGAGAGATACTTGCCGCGAAGCAGGAGCTGGACGTGACGGCTCAGACCTGGAGTCCCCTCACCAATGCTTTCCAGCAGCTAACCTTTAAATTCCTCGATAAGGTTGATTCCAGTTTCGCCTGCACGCTCCGAAAAGAAGGGCGGCTAGAAGGATTTCGTTCGTACTTACGAAGGTTGTGGACCACTGTGGGTGGGGAAGCGGACGTCGCCAAAGCCGAGCCGCTGGCGCGGGACTTTCGGGACGAGCTGAGTCAGGCCTACAACGACGCCGAGGCGGAGTGGAGCGCGATCGACCGGGACTTGCTCAAATGGGCCGCGCCCACCGTAGCAGGCGCACTCTCCTCGGGACACTTCTCACCGTTGATCGCAGCCGGATTTGCTGTCGCAGGAATCGGAGAGATTATCCAGGCAAAGATGAAGCGGCGCGAGTTCCGGAAAAAAGTGCCGATGTCAGTCTTCATCGACCTTGACAATGGATGATGTTGAAGGACTGGTGGCAGATCCTTGCCTACAGGAGTGAATTTGGGTGCCGCGTACGCCGGGTTTGCGTGTGCGGGTTTAGAGTTAGCTCCATCGCGATACCCATCAGGAAGGCGAACCAACTACCCTTACTGTCGGTCTACAGCAGCGGCTCGCCGGAATGGCGCGCGATTGTTTCGCGCGTGGTATCGCGAAGGCGGATCAATTCGTGCCAAGCGGAGCCTTCCTCGGCTTTTGCTGGCTCGCTCGCAACACGCGGGAAAATCGGTGGAGACACGGTGATGGTCACGCTGGTCCGGCCGCGGCAAATAGGTGCCGTCACGCAGAAATGTTCGCGTGCCCGCAAGCGAAACCGGAACAATCGGCACGCCCGCATCCACGGCAGCTTTGAACGCGCCTAGCTGAAACGGCCGCACCCCGTCTTCGCCCGTGAACGTTCCTTCGGGAAATACAAAAATGGATTCTCCCTCGCGCAGCAACTTTTCCATCTCTTCCGATTGTCGCAGCCGCGATTCCGGATCGCTGCGATCAAATTTTGTATGTCCCATCTTGCGCAAGAATGTCCCGATGAAGGGCATTCCGCCGACTTCCATCTTGGCGATGAAGTGATACGGTACGCCGAGCCCCAGCATCAACGCCAGCACATCAAAATAGCTGGTGTGATTCGAGGCGTAAACTTTCGCGCCGGGCGCATCCACGTATTCTTTGCCGACAACGCGCACGCGGCAGCCGACTAGCGCGAACAAAAGTTTTAGAGCCGCGGACGTGAACCGCCCCGCTTTGCGATAGTCGCCAATGAAATTCACAATCGTCCACGTCGGAACGATCCACAGAAAGAAAACCACGCCAAAATACAAGCCGTACAGAATCTCCAGGCCTCGCCGCACTCCGGACCAAATCGCCGCACCTATCGTGCGCGTCGCACCAGCCGCAGCAAGTCGCGCGATCTGCACCCACGCCGGTGCCTTGCCCGCGGACAATTTTCCGCCGATATAGAGCTGCTTGGTCTCTTCGCGGCGCAGCTTTCCGCTCGATGTTTTCGGAATACTTCCCGGCGGTATGAGCTCGACGCGGTCCGGCGGCAAACCCAGTCCTTGTGAAACTTGTTCCGTCACTGCCGCCACAATCGCCGCGCGCCGCGCCGCTTCGCGCTCGCGCGATTCCGCCACCACGATCAACTTCTCGGTTCCTGACGCTTCATCCTTCTGTCCGAACGCCACGATGCAGCCCTTGCGAATTCCTTCCGCGCGCGCTGCCAACTCCTCCACTTCATGCGGATAAAGATTCCTTCCGCCTTTGATGATGATGTCCTTCACGCGCCCCGTGACGTAGATTTCCCCGTCCGCACGGTACGCGCGATCGCCCGAATTCACCCACGCAAACTTGCCATCGCTCGCCGCAGGCCCCATCGGTAGCAATTTTTCCGTCGCCACCGCATTTTGGTAATAGCCGCTGGTGGCGGAGGCTCCGCGAAACCACAAGAAACCCTCGGTCCGATCGCTCACTTCCTGGCCACTCGCATCCACAATGCGCACTTCATGTTTCGGAATCGGCTTGCCGGAAGATACGAACGCGATCGCCGTTGCGTCGTCCGTTCTTGCCGGCACAGCGCGACCCTGCGACGCGAATGTTTCGCGCTCGATCCGGTCGGTCAGCGGTCCCCGATTAAGAGGCGGAAACGTCACTGCCAGCGACGCTTCCGCGAGGCCGTACACCGGCAATTGCGCCTCGCGTCGAAATCCATACGGCGCAAAACGTTCCGCAAAGCGATCCAGCGTATCGGGATTCACCGGCTCCGCGCCATTCAGCGCCGCGCGCAACTTGCTCAGATCCAGCCCCTGGATATCCTTGTCGGCAATCTTTCGTACACACAGCTCATAAGCAAAATTCGGAGCCGCGGTAATCGTTCCGCCATACTTCTGAAACGCCTTCAGCCATTTCTCCGGACGCGTGAGAAAGGCGAGCGGCGACATCACTGCGAGCGGCACACCGAAATGCAGCAGCGTAAGCCACGCCCCGATGAGTCCCATGTCGTGATAAAGCGGAAGCCAACTAACACCCACATCGCCAGGCCCCAATTCCACGACCTCGCCGATCGCGCGAATGTTTGCGAGCAAATTCGCGTGCGTCAGCACCACACCTTTGGGATCGCCCGTCGACCCGGAAGTGTATTGCAGTAGAGCGATGTCACTTCCTTTGCGCGCTCGACTGCCGGTGAGATGCAACGGCAACGCGCCTGGGGAAGGAGGCGGCGCTTTATCCGCGGCGTCGATCAACTTTTCCGCGTCGGCCACTTCCGCGAGCGAATGCACGCGCGGTTTCAAAAGCCGCGCCACCGCTTCCGCTTGACGAAACGTCAGCAGCAAGCACACGCCCGCATTTTTCAAAATCGCCGACTGCCGCGAAGCATATTCTTCGATGCGATCCGCACGAAACGGCGGATAAATCGGCACAGGAATCGCTCCCGCCAGCAAAATTCCCGCATAAGAAACAAAAAACGCGCGCGAAGTCGGCAGCATCAATGCCACTCGTCCGCCTGCAGGCACGCCGCGCCGCGCCAACTCCGCCGCGCAACGCTGCGCCGCCGCGTAAAGTTCGCCAAACGTCAGCGTCACGTTGCGTTCTTTGCCTTCCGTCTCTTCGGTGATCAACAGGTGAGTCTGCTCGGCATCGTGCGTCGCGCGATAGCGCAGCACGTCCAGCAACGTCTCCGCCGAAAAAACACCGGCGTCTTGCGCTTCGCGATGAAGTTTTTGTGTTGTGATGGCAGCGCGCAGAGCGGATGCTGTTTCGTCGTCTAACGTCTCTGCTCCCGGCGCCACCAGAAGAGCCTTCGCCAAATCTTCCGGTGTATTTGCTTCCGCTACAACGCTATCCGCCAGCCGAACGCCGAAAACAGTCTCTAGCCGCGCGAGCAATTCCACGCGCTCCAGGCTGCCAAGTCCGAGCTCGCGGTCGAGTTGCGACGCACCGTTGAGCATCGGCAAAGCTCCACGGCTGCCCAATTCCTCGAGCAAGCTGCGAATAACTTCGAGTACGCGCTCACGTACTTCAGACGCGTCGAGTTGTGTTGCTGGAGTGGCCACAGGTCACACGATTCGAATGGAGGACGATTTCGCTACGGCCAGAGGCTACCACGCGCCGATGCCGTTTGCCATCAAACACGCGCAGCTCCCAACCCGAGGAATAAGACGCCGAGGGTTACGCGTCGAACTTAAGTTATGAAGTTACGCGCCTTTTTGTTTCGCTTGCGCCGCTGCGTAACCGCGTGGCATGAGCGTAGTCGTAAGATCCACGCCAGAAAGATCCGCTCCGGTTAAATCCGTCTCGCGAAGAATTGCCACGCCCATGTCCGCTCCGGTAAATTTCGCCCCGTTCACATTTGCCAACCTGAGATTCACATTTCGCAGATGCGCACGATGAAAAATGGCGTTCGAAAGATCGCAGCGAAAAAATTCCACTCCGCTTGCCTGAGCCTCCGTCAAATCCGCTCCCGGCAAAATCGATTCCGTCATGTCCGTGTTTCGCAAGTCACTCTTGCGAAGATTTGCTCCGGTCAAATCCGCTCCCGGTAGCTTGGCCTTGCGCAAGTCCGACCCCTCAAAATTAGCTCCGCGCAGAATCGCTCCGCTCAAATTAATGCCTTGGAGGTCAGCGTGCGAAAGATCCGCGCCTGCCAAATCCGCGCGTGCGCCTCCTTCTTTCCCGCGAAAAAACAGCGCGTGCGCCTCCACAATTTCAGTCAACCGTTTGCCATTGTGCTTAATGCTCTTTGCTTTTCTCAATCCCATGGTGTGCCTTCCACTCCTTCGTCAAATCTCCATTTTACCTGCTCTGCGCCCCTCTGACGAGCGCTTCTCCCAATTTCGATTACCCCTGACGCTGCTTCACAAGAACCCCGCCGCGCGCTGCCGTTTGTGATAGCTTTCTAAAAAAGCCCGGTTGCCCGGAAGGTGAGCGTTCCATTGAAGTCTAGAAAGATACTCCTTCCCCTGCTTGTTGTTCTCCTCGTCGTCGGCTCTATCTACTCAGCGGAGCCCACTTCGCAGCTTGCCATAGCCCACGTCACCGTCATCGATGGCACTGGCCGGCCCCCGCAGCCCGATCAGACTGTCCTAATCGAGGCCGGCCGCATCGTTGCCGTTGGCGCGACGGCAACAATCAAAATCCCCAAGAGCGCCCGTACCATCGACGCATCGGGAAAATTCCTGCTCCCTGGCTTTTGGGACATGCACGTACATCTCGCTGGCATCAACGCCGATCCTCCTTGGAGCAAGCAAGTCCTGCTCCCCCTGCTTCTCGCTAATGGCATCACTGGTGTGCGTGACATGGGCGGTGACCTGGACGCTTTGCTTTCCTGGCAACGCGAGATCGAGTCCGGCGCGTTCCTCGGTCCGCATATCGTTGCCGGCGGTCCATTCCTTGCTGCGAGAGGCAAGAAAACCCCGGAGCAGTATCCCATTCACAACGCCGAGGAAGCCCGCGCCGCCGTCGATGAACTCAAAAAGCGGGGCGCCAATTTTATAAAAATCATTTCCATGCCGTCGCGCGATGCGTTTTTCGCCGTCGCCGAGGAGTCCAAAAAGCAAAACATTCCCTTTGTCGGCCATTTGCCATTCGAAATAGGCGTCATTGAAGCTAGCGACGCTGGCATGCGCAGCATCGAGCACCTTCTTTACAGTGCATTCGCTCTGTCTTTTTCGTCGAAGGAAACCGAGCTCCGGCCGCGCCTCGTTCTAGCCGAAAAGAATGGCGACGCCGCTGCCTGGGAGCAGATTGCTCATGAAGCCGACGCCACCTACAGCCCCGAAAAGGCCGCCGCGCTCATTCAAACGCTTAAGAAAAACGGCACCTGGGTGACTCCCACTCTCGCCTCCCTGGACATCACCTCGCATCCGGAGAATTGGAAGACCGACGACCCTTTGCTCGCCTTCGTACCGCCAGCAATGGCCAAGCAGTGGCGCGATTCCTTTAATGACGCGGAGATGAAGCAGCGCGCGGCATGGTTGGGCCGCCAAGCTTCGAACGACTGGAAGCTAACCGGTGAACTGCATCGAGCCGGTGTGCCACTTCTTGTCGGTTCGGACTCGCTTGACCCCTTTGTTTTTCCCGGCGACAGCTTCCACCACGAACTCGCGGAGTTGGTTCGCGCCGGATTTACCCCCATGGAGGCAATACAGGCATCGACCCGCGGGGCCGCACTTTTTCTGGGCCGCGAGAAAGAGCTTGGAAGCGTCGAAGCAGGCCGCGCCGCCGATCTAGTCCTATTAAGCGCGAATCCGGTGGAGAACATCGCAAACACGCGAAAGGTTTGGGCCGTGATTCGCAATGGCGGCTACTATGACCGCGCCGCTCTCGATACACTACTTACTCATGCGAAAGAGGCTGCGGCCGCTGTTTCCGAGGACAAGCCCTAGTAGCCTAGCGATAAAATTTTTTCTTTCGAGGGAACGCATCAATCGCGCCAAGGATTTATGAAGGCTTTGACCACAAATAACCACCGATGGATCACTCCGGTTGCCCTGTCTCTGTTTCTCCTGGCATGCCTCGCCCCCGCGCAAATCTCGCCTGCTCAAGAGCGCGATCGCACTGACGAAATCGTCGCCAATCTTGCCGGTGGCCGTGTCATCGTGCACGTTGCCCGCGACAAAATTGTTTTCGCCGCCATCGATCTCCCTGTCGAACCAAACTCTATTCCTCCGCGCGTTTTGAGTATCGACAACCGGCACATCGGCGTCCTCCTGGGTGCTTCCGAATGGCGCATCCCCGCGGATCCCAAACCGGTGCGGCTGGACCGGGATTTTCCCCAGCTCTCGGGCAAGAATCCGGCCTATAACGTCAATCCCGACGAAGTCGCTCCAGATCTGGATGTTATCGGTGTAGCTTTTCTCGAACGCCTGCGCCCGCTCGTCTCCCAGCTTCACCACAAGATCGAATTCAAACCGGACGAGACTCTCTTTGAAGTAGTCGTCATTGGTTTCGCGCCGGATGACTATGGTCCTGAAGTCTGGACCCTCGAATACCGCATTCATCAGGAAGAAATCGCAACACGTGGAGATTTCTGGCAGACCCGCCTCCTCCGCCCGCGATTCACGCAGCTCTACCCTCCTGAAAAGCACGCTCCGAAAACGCTCGTCGAAATTCGCTATCCCGATACGCTAAAGGGACCGACGCTGCAGCAGCTTATTCAGGGGAACGATCCGGAGCTCGACAATTTGTCGCGCGGCGACCCCAAATTTTCCAAAGTAATGGCGGTCATTGATCAGGGTCAGGCCAACAAAGCGGTTCCCGAGGATGCCACGGATTTTCTCCGCGCCGCCTTGCCGCTTATTTCTGATAAGGCCAAGTTTATCCTCGGCACGATGACCGAGCGCGGATTTGATTGGGTTGTTCCGCCGGACGAGCCGGTCGAAAAGGCAAAAGAAGATAAGAACAAGCCGCCGGAAGCTCCGACTCTGCGGAAAAAGCCGAATCCGTAAACTTCGGCAACATGACTGGAACTTATCTCACAAATGCCTTGGAGACAAAAGGTTTGTGCCGCACCTACCGGACTCGGGCTTGGGGCTCGATGCTTCCCAGCCCTTACGGGCTGGGTTAACGTGTGCCGCTCCTATGGCACTGGCGAGGAGAAAAGAACTATGTGGATGGCGAGCTCGGGCAGGGCGTGATGGGGATTTCGATGCTTGGTACGTGTTGCAATGTTCGAGTATTTGCGGGGCGGCTTCTATTCTCCTGCGGCTTTTAGGCGGCCAAAGTGTGCGCCTATGTCTTTGCGATAGTGCATTCCTTCAAAATGAATCTTGGCGGCCGCCTGATATGCTAACTCTAAGGCAGCTTCAAGCGAAGTTGCTGCAGCTGTAACTCCCATAACTCGCCCACCGCTTGTGAGGATGGCATCGCCTTCGCGCCTCGTCCCGGCTTGAAAGATTTGCACACCGTTATTATTGATATTAGAGGTTAGTCCTTCAATCCTCTTTCCAGTCTCAAATTTGCCCGGGTATCCGCCCGATGCAAGCACCAGGCACACACTTGCTCCCGGTTTCCAGCGCAATTTCGGCGGGTCGAGCCGCGTGGCCACGACATCTGCCAAAACCTCCGCAAGGTCGAAATCCATCCGCGCCACAATTGCTTGCGCTTCTGGATCGCCCAGTCTGCAGTTAAACTCCAACACCTTTGGCCCGTCCTTGGTCAGCATCAACCCAACATATAAAAATCCCTGATATTCGATACCATCCGCCGCGAGGCCCTTTAAGGTGGGTTCCACAATGGTCGAGATCACGGTGTCGCGTAAGCGGGCCGGCAACAACTCGTCTGAAGAGTAGGCGCCCATGCCCCCGGTGTTCGGTCCGAGGTTGCCGTCAAACACCCTCTTGTGATCCCGCGTCGGCACCATCGGGGCGTACTGTTCTCCATCCGTCAAAATGATGAAGGATAGCTCCTCGCCCTCCAGCGTCTCTTCCAGCATCACGCGACGTCCGCCGGGTCCAAGCTCATTCTTTTCCATCGCCGACTCGAGGAACTGCCTGGCCTCCGCCGCATTCTGCGCCAGGACAACTCCTTTGCCCGCGCACAAGCCGTCGGCCTTGATCACCAGCGGCCAAAGGACCCCGTCCAGCGCGGCGTACACATCGCGCACCGAGTCAAACACGCCATACATTGTCGCCGTCGGAATGTTGTGGCGAAGCAGAAATTCCTTCGAAAAAATCTTGCTGCCTTCGAGCTGCGCCGCCTTCCGCGAAGGCCCCACAATGGGCCAGTTTCGCTTCACAAACGCGTCCGAAATTCCGTTTACGAGCGGCAACTCCGGTCCTACGACTGTCAAATCCGGCGCGATTTTTTCAGCGAGCGCCATAAGCGCCGCGACGTCGCCCGCATCCACGGCAAAACATTCCGCGTCCCCGGCGATTCCGCCGTTTCCGGGCGTGCACCAAATTTTTTCCACGCGAGCGCTCCGCTGCAACCTCCAGACCAGCGCATGCTCGCGCCCTCCGCCGCCAATTACAAATATCTTCATGCAAAGAGCCTCGCGGAAATTTCACTTCGAACGATAATCGCCGGATAACATGGTGTCAACTCGCGGCGGTTTTCACTACTGGCTCGGTTTCCAGTTGAACGCGCACGGCTTGTTACGATTTAGCCGATAAGATCGCGACCTTTTGTTAGTCGCTGCTTGCGATGATCAGAATGGTCAGATTGGTAGAGACTGTGGAAGGCGTGGCCCGGATTGGGCTCCGATGATGCGACTGGCTCGGACTAACAAACCCAGTGGCTACCTTCTCGGCTCATACCGCATCGCCATCGCCCCGAGCCAAACTCCACCCGGCTCACGAGCCTCAAGTCGACAGGCTTCGATAGCCCCGCGAACAACGTCGGCCCGTGGCCTGCTAGCCTGGGGTGCACTACCAACTCGTACTCGTCGATCAATCCCAGCTCCGCCAACGCCAGCGGGAGCTTCAGGCCTCCCACCAACAGTCCCTTGCCCGACTCTCGCTTGAGCTGCTGAACGGCCGTCCCTAGATCTCCGCGCAAGAGCTCCGCGTTCCAATCGACCCGGTCCAGAGTGCTCGACACGACGAACTTCTTTGCCGCGTCGATCGTCCGGGCGAAGGGTTCCATCCAATCCGGCCGCGCTCCCGTCTGCGCCGGAGGCCGGAACGCGGCCTCCATCATTTCGTAGGTCACCCGGCCAAAGAGGAGGGCATCGGCCTGGTCGAGGTTCTCGGTCGCATGACGATGCAAGTCTTCGTCCGGGGATATTGCGCGATGATCGCAGCACCCGTCCAAGGTGACGTTGATGGAATACCGAAGGGGTCGCATTGCGCAAGTCTACCGCCGATGGGGTACGCCCGACGAGAGCGCGATACCAAACTCCTGTTAACCCTGACTAATGCGGTTACCGGAGAACTGAAATCGGCCCGATCCGTGGTGTCCGGTAACCGGTCGCGTTGTGTCTGCGTTCAGATTCTTTAGGGTTCGAAGCGGAAGTGAATGGTGATCGTAACGTGCGCGGGAACGGGCTGGCCGTTCCGCGTTGCTGGCTCGTATTTGTATTCCTTCAAGGATTCCACAGCGGGCTGGCGCAGTGACGGAGGCCCGGAGATCACGCTGATGAAATGCACCTCGCCCGAGGTACCGACGACGGCATCGATAACCACATTTCCTCTTTCGAAATCCCGCAGAGCTTCCAGCGAAGCCACCGCTTGCCCCGATTGAATCAATTTTGGCGGGACCACGGCGCTGTCTTTCCCGGAATTCGCTGCCGAATTCGCTGTAGGTTTCGCGGCAGGTTGAACGGATGAGGCCTTCGCCGCCGTCGCTGGCCGAGACGCTTTTTTCTTTGCTGCCAGCGGCTCAACCGGGGCACCCGACGCGGCTGCTTCCACTGGTGCCGCACTTCCATCCGCAGGGGCCGTCGCGCCCGCATCGGACACGGGCGCATTCTTCGCAGGCATTCCCGCCGAAGTCACCGGAGCATCGCTCGCCACTCTCATATTGTCGTACGCTGCAGGTCTCTTGAGCTTTGCGCCCGCCAACTTCCAGGGCAGCCAATTCTTGAACCAAGCCGTGCCAACCCCCAGCACCACCAACAGCACCACCAGCATAAGCACTGCGCGATTAAATTCGGGGGTGGAGCCGCCGCGCGGCAAGCGCCATCGCTTCGATTTCGGCAATGAATTGATAAGATCGCTAACCGATTGCGGCGTCTCCACAGGCTCAGTCGCTTCCGATGCCGGTGGACCCGCTGCGCGTTTGATTGGCGCAACCGCACTCGCCGCATCCAGCCCACTTTCGAGAATCGCCTCCGTACTCAACGGGTCAGCCGGCTCAGGGATCGCGGAAGCCGGGTAAACTTCGCCTCTCAGTTGCGCCAGGGCACTCGCCTCCGCGTTCGTGGGCGGCGTCTCCGTCAAGGCCGGTTTCCCGCGCAGCTCTTCCATTTCCCGCTTGAACAATTGCAGTTCGCTCGCGTCGGGAGCAGTTGGCAAAATCCAGGGTTGGTCGGCGGTGGCCTCCGCAGTGATCACTTGGGCGGCCGTTTCCACATCCCGAGTGTTCTTCGGCAGCAAAGCCGACGCCGCCGAAAACTCCGTGCCCCAGAACCGCGGTGCGGCCTCGACAAACTCAAGCTCCAGATAGCACATAGTCGGTTTGTAGGAGCGCTTCCGCAGTATCTGGACGAGCACTTCGCGCTTGGTTTCCACGTTGGCGAGAACCAGCAACTGGCCGGCAGTCACCGCGGCAGACAAACGAATCACGCCGCCAGTTTCTGCCACCAGGACAGAAGTAGTTTCTTCATTGAAAAGCTGGCGCCCCGGCTCATTCTTCTCCGGTGAAATGCCGGTGGCTCGCACGGACACTTCGCGTGCAATCGCATTCGGTTTCAGAAGAGGGAGGGGCGTAATAGGAAGGGGTTCCGCTCCTATCGGTTCCTCCGGATCGCCGGGAGTCTGTTCGACGTGAGGCTGTGCGTGCTCGATCTCTCCTGCCGAAGGCGCTTCGCTTGCCATCGCTGCCGCTTCCTGCGCGGGGACTGAGACATCCACAGTCCCTTGTTCTGGAAGTTTCGTGGCGCTGGGAGCTTCGACTGCGCTCGATTGCTCGGGAGCCGTTGGCTGAGTGGGAACGACAGGCTCTGGTTCCGGCCGTAGATGATTCGTTACGCCGACCGCAAATCCCAAGAGCAACAGGGCATAGAGCGCGCGAGAAGCTTCGGGCCTGGGCAACCCACTTTGTGCGAGGACATCTTTGACCGAAATGTGTTGGGAGATGAGGCTGAGCAAACGCCGCTCTGCATCTTCCAGATGCTCGGCTTTGGAAAGGCGAAGCGCGTCAGACGAAAGCTCAACCTGAAGATTGGCGTCTTCGGCGAGTTGGTCGAGAGGCAGGTCACTGGCCTTGCGAACGGCCGCCAGGAGCAGACTTCTTAGCGGCACCGGGACGCCGCCGATTTCCGGGACCACATTTTTTTCAAGAGAGCTTAAGAAAAAGTAGCGCCCGGCAGGATAGTCCAGCACGGACGCAGTGATTTGCAGGACCTGGCGTTGCACCCAACTGACAATCTGCTCGACTCCATAGATTCCCATCTCGGCAATCGCAGAACCAAAGCGTTGGCCCGTCTCAACGAGCGTCGAGGCTTCCTCAAACTGGCTCTGGGTCAGGGCTCCGGCGCGAAGCATCACCTCGCCGAGCCCATCCTGCCTGTCGCTGCTCGTCGCAAACACCACTTCACCGGCATCGAAAAAGAGCGCCTTTTCCACGCGCCCAAAGACGAGTTGCAACTTGCCGGTCAGATGCTGGGAGTAAATCCGATGCACAAGGGCGAGGAGGGTATGGTGACTATCGATTTCACCCGAATCGAGTGGCTGATCGGCGTGAGAAAACCAGCTGAATAGAGTGGGGGTCGGAAGCTTGCTCTGCTGCGCGTCCAATAGCTGAACAGACCCACTCTGCCTCGCCACAGTGGGAGCCGGGTTACGATCTTGCTTTTCGCTGGAGATGGTTGCTGCCTCTGCAACCAGAATACCCGAACCGAATTGGGCTGAGAAACGGCCTTGCTCAATAACCTATTAATCTTTGCGAGCAAATCAGCCACTAGGACCATTCCCAAGAACACTCCAAATCCCAGCGCATCGGGGCGCAAGGCCTTTGCTGCACCTCGTCGGGATAGCCGACTCATTGGGATTCGCGCGCTTGCGGAGCGTGTGGGGCGTTAGCAGCAGGAAACCATCTGACGAAACGGGGCGAAATGAATTTCAACTCCGTTAGGTCCTGCTTAACCTTAACGCGGTAACCCGACAGGTTGAGTGGAGATTTGGGACCGTAAACGGCCGCGCGGTTACGTCAGGGAAGGACCTGAATTTCGAATTCCATCGCACGCCCATTCCGGATTGAAAATGCCCGGATGGGCGTAGTTGCGTACGGCCGGGGCGTGACGATGAAATATATCTTTTCAGAATAGTGGGCCAGCGCTATGTCTTTAGGCGAAGGCTCGTTCACGTCCAGCCAATGCGGATGCGAGTGGTAGATGCCGAGGAATTCGAGCCGCCGTTTGCGGAGTTCGCCCATGAGGCGCACGATCTCCTTGGGCGCAATCACGTAATTCCTGACTGGGTCAGCGGCGACGTTCTTCGCGGGGAACGCCTGGGTGATTAGTCCGTCCTGGCCCGCCAGAATTCCGCAGCATTCCCGATGCGGCTGGCGGCGGGCATGCTTCAGGAGTTGCCCGTAAACTTTGCGGCGACTTCGGACGGCTCGCTTCATTCCGGAAGTATAAACGAGTCGAATTCGTGAATCGAGTGACCGACGAGGAGGGGCTACCTGAGACGAGTCTGGACATACGCGGCAAGCGAAAAGGTGGGTACTAGACCATGCTGAATGCCCTCGCGCAAGGTTCCTTCGCGGTCTGTGGCTACGGAAAGAATGCTGCTTGAGGCTCCTAGTGATCTGCAGTTCAAAGCCCGCCGTGAAGGGGCCCGAATGTGCGCGCTAGCATTAGCGACATGATCAGCACGCCCACCCCCAGGACAAGCACGTGCTGGGTCTTGCGCAGTTGGAAGCTTCCGACACGACAGACGAGCAGATAACCGATCACGAGATTGAAGAGGCCCCACAGGGCATTGACGGTTGAAGAGGACAAGCCTACTCCGGGTGGCGATGCGAAGGGACTCTGAAAAGCATGGCCCGAGATCCCATTCCCCAAATGAGGCAAAGCGTTGACGAGGAATGCGCCCCCGAAAAAGTACGACACGTAGTGGTACCAGCGCATGGATGCTCCCCTCTGACCGCCAAACGCAATGCTAGCAAACATCAGATTCGATAAATGCAAATTGTGTTGCGTCCAAGAAGAAAATTCCACAAGTCCGGATTAACGCGGTAACCGTCCATGTGGATTCTTGGACAAGCGGAATGGAACTGCAAACCTAGGGGGCGCGTCGGCGGATTCCGACGCACGAAATCGATAGCTTCCGGCCCGCGCATGATTCAGGACGAATAAGGACGCTCTGCGTGTTCCCGTCAGCCCCGCCGGGCTGCCTCGATGGTGGCGACGTCAATCTTCTTCATCGTCATCATCGCCTCGAAGGCACGTTTTGCCCCATCGCCACCAGCCGCGAGCGCATCGGTCAGCGCGCGCGGTGTGATCTGCCACGAGAGGCCCCACCGATCCTTGCACCAACCGCATGCGCTTTCCGCTCCGCCATTGCCGACGATCGCGTTCCAGTAACGGTCCGTCTCTTCCTGATCGTCCGTCGCGATCTGAAAGGAAAAAGCCTCGGTTTGCCGGAACGCTGGGCCGCCATTGAGACCGAGACAGGGAATGCCCAGGACGGTGAACTCGACAGTGAGCACATCGCCCTTCTTGCCGCTCGGATAATCACTGGGAGCCTGGTGAACCGCGGTTACTCTGCTATCCGGAAAGGTGGAGGCGTAGAAGCGCGCCGCCTCATGCGCGTCTCTGTCGAACCAGAGGCAGATCGTGTTCTTCGGCTTCATGTTCGTTTGCTCCTTGTGTTCGATCAGGGCGTACGACGCTGGTAGCGATCCCCGCGGATTATAGAAGAAAAGTCTTCAAAGTCGCGGTAAGCGCGGTTGACGTATAGACGAATCGCTGCAAAATCACATCTCTGGTAACCCGACTTCTTAGGCAAGTGAAACTGAATAGCTAAACACAAGCGCGTTTCACAGGACTAACGTTGCGTTCGGTAAACAGTTGGTCGCTGAGCGCATTGGCCTGAAGGCAACAGTTGAGCCAAGGGCCACTTAGCCGGAAATGCGACTATTCGGCCAGCGACGAGAGGCCCGTTCTAACCAAGCCTCCGCCGCCAGCCTTAGCTGTATCTCGCGCATGACCATCATCCAAACTTCAACTTCTTATTTCCCCTGCGCTAGCTCCGCAACAACTTCGGCAAGTTTATCGAGTATCTCAACCCAGCCCTCGAATTGCCCGCTCTTCTTTGCGTGCTCCATGGTTTCATTTCCAATCAAGGTGACTTTCGTCTGGCCGTTTCCAAAATCCTCAAAAATAACCACGTCGTTCGCATTGTCTATGGCCTCATGTTCGATTCCAAGCTCCGCAGGATCAATCTTGTTTCCCTTCGAGTCGGAAAAGTACATGGAGTAAACGATCCTCTCGTGCAGAACAATCTCGTGGTAGTCCGCACCATTCCAGAACTCCTGCCCATCCGGCGATCTCATGCAGCAGAGAAATTTTCCTCCTACGCGAAAATCCATCTTGCAAGAAGGCGCAGTAAAACCCTTCGGCCCCCACCACTGCATCACATATTTCGGGTCTGTCCACGCCTTCCAAACCAATGCGCGTGGGGCGTCAAACACTCTAGTGACAACCATCCGCTCTGCCTCGTTAACCGTGTTTTTTGTCATCTCTGACCTCCTCTTTTTTCATTTGATTCACAACCACATCCAACTTGTCGAAACTCTCTTCCCAGAATCGGCGATAGTTAATCGCCCAGTCGCTGACTGTCTTTATCGCCTCCGGCCTAAGCGTGCACACGCTCTCTCTTCCACGCTTCGTCTTGATCACAATCCGCGCCCGCACCAGGTAGGCAATATGTTTTGAAATCATCTGCTGCGAGAGGGCAAACGGTTCCGTCAATCCATGCACAGAGGCAGGCCCATGGGAGAGTCGTTCGATCATCGCCCGGCGCGTTGGATCAGACAGAGCCGTAAATGTTGTATCTAACCTATCCACAACCATATGGTAGTGAATTATCCGTCGATGTCAAGTGTGAATTTTCGATCTCCCGATTTCAAAACCCGTGGACGGGCCACCCTCTGCATAACTAAGAGTCCGGGCCACTCGTCCGTGTACAGCAAACCGAAAATTAAGACCGCGCTGAACTGCACCCACCGCGAGGCGATACAGATACAAGCGGTACTTATCTATCAGAGCTCCTTGTAGTCCCGACAATCCCACTCCGAAACTTCGAGGCGCGAGGCGTAATGCTTCGGGCCTTTTTGTTTGTCGATTAGTCACTACCACTGGTCCTTACGTCAGCCAATGACGCAGTATTGGAGATGCGTGAGGTGAAAGCATGGTGTTCAAGATCGTTGGTCCTTTCCTCGTCCCTTTTACAAATAACCCAGGAGGAAAACTCATCTCGGACAAAGACGTGATGAGTTTTTGGAAGTCGCACAGCAAGTACTCCAAGCGTCGGGGCTGCTATACCTTTGGCATGAAAACGGGAAGAGGTGCGATGCCAGGTTATGTGGGTAAAACGAGCAGGTCCTTCAAAAAGGAAGCGTTCGGACTCCACCAACTCAAAAAGTATCATGAGTTCATGACGGAATACGCGAAAGGTCGACCACTTCTCTTCTTTGTAATCTCTCCGAAATCGAAGGGAACGCCTAATCATAAGAAGATCAGAGAGGTTGAAAAATATCTAATCGACCTGTCGATGACAAGGAATCCGAATCTTCGCAATAAACAAGACACGGACGTACCTGACTGGGGAATCCAAGGGATAGTTCGCGGTAAGAAAGGGAAAACTAGCACTGGAACAAAGGATTTTCGGAAGATGCTAGGTATCTGATTGGGGCGCGGTGCGCTGCTCTTTCAGAAGCAGTAGTCCGCCAGACAACCCGAATTTCAAGGCCCGGAGCGCAATGCTGCCGGTCCTCTTCATTTTTTCTGGTGTTATACAATCGTTCTCAAATCACTGGAGGAATCCAATGCCCACTCTTACTTTGACTGATGAGGAGCTTGCAGAGGTTGCGAATCACACGGCCTTTACTGCTCTTGGTGCTCTTGACGACGATGATGAGGAAGCATGGCGTGTAGCGGTTATTGCTGTTTCAATTTTGGACAAGATTGAGGCAGCGAACCCCGATCTCATCGAGCAGGAACATCTTGAATGTGCGAAGGAGATGATCGTTCTTCGACGCCGAGTTGCCAAGCATCTAAAGAAGTAGAGGGAACCCAGGGTGAACATTTTTCCTGGGGACCTGTACTAACGTACAGGTCGCAAGCCTACCACCATTCCTGGCCTCCAATCGACTTGACACCGCAAGCGACCTGCGAGCACACTTTTGTGTAATGAAGGGAAGTAGCCCTCAAGAAGTGGAGTGTTGCGATGCCGAACCAAATTCAAATTAACTCTCTTCCCAACGGTACGGTCCTGAGAACTACTGCCTTTTGGGGCGGGCTCAGGTTCACGCATTACGGTATTCTCGACCGCACTTGGGACGGGACATTAGTCATTCACCACAATTCCAAGCGCATCGGAAGGGCCGTTACCAGCGATCTTGACGGTTTTTCGGATGGGCAGTCCGTCTTTCTCGACACGTTACCCACGAATTTGAACCGGGGTTGGGAGATTGCCGAACGCGCTCGCACGGACGTGGAGCGGGGCGTCACCTGGACGGTGGTTAACAACTGTGAGGACATGAAGTCGCGCGCCCTCACGGGTCGATCGGGAAGTCCCACCAGGAATGCTATTGTCGGGTTAGGTGTCGCTGGAGTCCTGCTCGCCCTGGTGCTTGGGTCCTGACATGACAAAGGTTGCTACTGAACGACACATCCAGATATCTGTCAAATGCTCGTACTGCCAGGAGAAGCAGATCATCCAGGTTCTCGCGCGCACCGGCTTTAGTGCGATGGGCTATCAACGGGTCGAGTGCGTCGCATGCATGACGTCATTCGAAGCCATGGTTCCTGACCGAATTATTGGCGGTCCCTTTCCGCAGAACTGAAGGAGCAAGTGATGCTAGAGACGTCGGAAAAGAAGGTTGAGACGGTTTGGGAGAGCACAATTCAAGACCGAAAGTTTCGGCTCAAAAAGATCCGCGAGCGCAAGGAACTATTCTGTTACAACGTGCGGACCGACTCGGAGAATGAGCGCTTCGTAGGGTCGTCGGCAACGGGTTTCTACAGCCCTCGCGACTTAAGTCGCGAGGAGGTAGAACGAGCCCCACAGTTCGCCACCTTCATCGCCGGGTCGCTGCAGGACCTGCGGACGCGGTTGCGCTGACCTCCTTAATTCTTAGGTTCACTTTGGTCGCTCCGGGTGTGGGGGCTTCGACTCGAAATCAGTGGACACGCTGAGTTCTTTCCAGGACCTTGCTTCTTCCAGGCGTGCGAGGTCGTTTTTCTCCGCCCCGTTGTACGCATCGCTGCCGAGCAACAGTCGCAAGGGAGGTTTCTGCTCCTGCGTCAGTCGCACGATCGCTTGAGCCGCCTTTTTCGGATCACCGGGCTGCTTACCGTTGTAGTCGCGTTGAAACCTGGCGGTGGCTCCAACAGTCGAGTCGTAGTCGGGATTTCCTTCGCTCAGTTTGGTGGAACTGCCGGCGAAGTCCGTGCGGAAGCCACCCGGCTCAACGATCGTGACCGCAATGCCTAGCGGCGCCACTTCGCGCGACAACACTTCCGAGAAACCCTCGACACCCCATTTCGCAGCCGAATAGGGCCCACGCCCTGGAGGCCCGATCCTTCCGCCCATCGACGAAAACTGAACAAAATGACCGGCTCTCCTTTGGCGAAAGTACGGAAGAGCAGCCTTCGTCACGATGATCGTCCCGAAGAGATTGGTTTCGATTTGTGCGCGAAAATCCGACATCGGCGTGTCTTCGATGGACGAGAGATTGCCGTATCCTGCGTTGTTGATAACAACCTCCAGCGAGCCAAAGGCACCGATCGCCGCCTTCACTGCGCTCGCTGCCGCGGACTCGTCGGTCACGTCCAGCGCGAAGAGCTTGATCTGGTCACCGTGGCGCTCCGATAGGTCCTGTAGAGACTCGATGTCCCTGGCTGTCGCCAACACTTTATGACCCGCCGCAAGGCCCGCTTCGACAATCGCGCGACCCAGACCGCGAGAACTGCCCGTCACTAACCAAACTTGCGCCATTCATCCTCCTATTATTCGCAATCGGTTCCTCAGGATATAGAAACATGCGGACAAGAAACATGAAATATGGGGGCAGACGGGAAGTTTCCTCGCGTTTCTCTTCGCACGAACCAGAAATTACAGGAAACGTTCCGTCTGTCCCCGCGTATTGTCCCCGCGTATCCCCACGTATCGGAGTTTCTACTTTCAGGACGGGAAAGGATTGCTTCCGATGGATTTGGTGATCGACTAGAGAGAACCCAGACCCAAGACCCGCCCTCAAAAACCGAGGACGGGGCGCCCTCCGCGTAACTGAGAGTCCGGGCCACCCGGGCATCAGGGACCGGGGGAGGCGGATTGCCGTTGGAACCTGTTCTCGATGTATTGCCGGCCCGTTGGGCAAGTGATCCTTGCCAATTGGCTTGGTACGACCTCCGCGATGAGTGGTAAATCGCCAATCCACTCATCGGGGAAATTAGTACAGGGAAATCGGCTTGTGTAGAGCTACTCGGCATGCTGGATTCATTTGCTTGATAAACGCGATTACCGGCAAAGTGGGATTCGCCGGAACAGCATCTCGACAATCAGACCAACCGGAGTTGAGGTGGTACGTGGCCTAGTCTTTCGGCATTCAAAAGCGTGGGACATCGGTAGCGTCAAGGCCAACGTCGGAATCAGAGAAGCTTCTTAATGTCGCGCCAGCGGATAAGGATAATCTGGTTGTCTTCAAGGGCCTTGCGGAATCGCGGGCTGGACACGGCCTCAACCTCGCGCTGCCGCCAGGCTGCGCCCCACTCGGGATGACCCACGGTGACCGCCTGCGTTTCCGCATCGTCGCGCGCGAGGTGTACGAAAATTTCTGTAACGCCAGGCTGGAGATTCTTGATCAGATTCACGTAGTAGTCCGTCCAGCCGGACACCGGAACATCTTCCCCTGGGGAAAAGATAGCGTCGGGAACAGGATCGCCAGGAGCCATCAAAGGCAGCACGGCCTGAAACAATTTGTCGTTGCGTGCGCCGCGAATCGGGAGCTTGTAGTCGTGGGCTACCTTGAGGAACACGCCAAACAGTTCCGGTGAGGCATACAGCGAGTGCATGTGCGCATCGAGATGCGATGGATCCAGGCCCATGGACTTCGCGCGTTCGATCTGCGCTCGAATCTCCAGCTCGACTTCGTCCAGCTTTGCATGCTTCACAAGCTCAGCAACCGATGCATAGAAATAACCGTCGGGTCCTACCAGACTAGGAACAAGCGCGCGCGAGGCAATCGGTCCCCATCGGAAGGTCTGCCATTCCGAAGTGAGCGTAAGGTGCAGCCCCAAATCCGCTTCGGGATGCGCTTTGGCATATGCCGCGACCTCCGTGAACCACGGGCAGGGGACCATCACTGTGGCCGATGTAACGAGCTTTTGGTCGAGCGCCGCAAAGCTAGCAACATCCTCGGAATGCGTCACAGCCAGATCATCGGCGTTGAGGATAAGTAGCTTGGCGGTAGCGGGATAGCCGAGACGAACTTGCAGCGGCTGTCCAGTTCCGGTGGTGAAAACGGTCGTGTGATAGGCGGCGACTTTCCAATCGCGCCCCCGCTTCACCAAGGTCAGCGTATAGCGCAGCTCGAAGGCCTTAGCGGCGTCGGCGTAGCGTCGGGTAGAATGGCCGGAGATTACCGCCGCGTTGGCGTACTCGTTAAAGCTTTCCTGATCGGTCTGCAACTCAGCGTAGCGCAGTTTGCCGTCGAGAATGGTCGCGACCAATTCTGATTTGCTTTGCACTTGACCGCCGGTGTGCGTCCACGTGAAGTGATCATCGAGAAGGCGCAGAAGAGCGAGCGAGTCTGCATCGCGCAATGCATCGTGGAACGCTGCGTGCGCACGGCGGAGGTCTGTAGGGGAATCCGCCGGACATGCAGCTGTCGAAACTAGCGCAGCGACGGCCACAAGCACCCCCGTACGCACCATCGCTGCACCTATCTTCGCTATGCGCACCACCACTCCTGAACGTGACTGCGAACACATTCTAGGACTCCTCTCCTTAGCAAGGGCTGTGGCGAAAAAACAAGCGCAAACTATATTACGCTTGAAGGTGGTTTTGCATCGACCTATTGAGACCACCGCGGTTATCGTACAAGTGAAATTGGCCTGGGCCTCAATTTCAGGTAATGCGACTAGTTGGGACTTAGCATTCGTGCCCGCGATACTTTCCTATACCAAACGAGCGACTGCCGGCATTAGAATCGCAGCCACGGCAGGTGGTCAGATGGCAAAGTTTGTCTTAGTTCATGGTGCCTGGCAGTCAGCTTCCACTTGGGATCTTGTGATTCCTAAATTGCGGGCAGCTGGCCACGAGGTATGCATCCCGCTGCTGCGCGGCCTGGAAAACGATGCGAGCCTGCTCACATCTGCCATTGGCCTCCAGACGCATATTGAGGACGTCATTGGAGGGTTGACTCACGAAAATCTGCAAGATGTGACTCTTGTGGGTCACAGCTATGCTGGCATGATCATCACCGGCGTTGCAGAGCATGCTCTGCATAGACTGAACGGCCTGGTGTACGTCGATGCCTTCATTCCGCGCGATGGCCAGTCCGCGCTGGACCTTCTTCCGGAAACTATCGCGCAGTCGTTTCGACAAGAAGCGGACAATGCAGGTGAGGGATGGCGGCTGCCGGCGGGCGAGGGACACCTTGATATGTGGGGCCTAAAACCTGGGCCTGCGCGGGACTTTGTTCGATCTCGGTTGTCGGATTTCAGCCTGAATTGTTTTCAGGAAGCAATCGCGATTCCTGCGAATGCAGCAGCAAAGCTCCCCCGAAGCTTCATTGCCTGTGTTGCGGAAGGATATCCTGCGCGGCTCGTATTTCAGAGTTTCGGTGATCGGGCAAAACAGGAGGGATGGAGTTACAGCGAACTTCCTACCGGCCACGACTGCCATGTTGAGATGCCGGACGCTTTTGTGTCATCACTGCTTGCCAAGTCGTGATTAACGCGGTTCCCGTCTATGTGGATTTCACGTTTCCGAATACGATTTATCAGTAGTTGTCGTAAGGCCCCAACAGAATCTCGCATCTCGCGGCCTCTGGATACGCCTAAAATAGCCGTGGAATGTGGAATTAAAAACTAAGGGTAGAAACTGTCTTCCTTCGAGGATGCATGGCTTATGACAGACTGGTTCGCGCGGCCCGTCCTGCACGTGGCCGACGTTGAGGCCTCGCTTCGTTTTTACGTTGACCAGCTCGGCTTCACGAGCCCGTGGGGCTATGACGAGGGCGGCAAAGCGCATGTTGCACAGGTCGAGCGACAAGGCTGCGCGTTTATCCTGGCCGACACGTGGCCGGAGAAGATTGGCAAGGGACTGATGTTCATATCCCTGAACGCCGAGCCGGAGGCGCAGGTTGCTGCGTTGGACGCGCTTCGCGCGGAATTCGAGGCCAAGGGCGTTCCGGTCAAGGAAGGTTCGTGGGGCTACCGGCTCCTAGTGGTCAATGATCCCGACGGCAATCAGCTCTTCTTCAACTATCCGAACGAGACGTCATCCGGCAAGATTGATTAGTCAGAATGGCTGGGTAACGGCACTTGCAGGGAGCGCCGGCGAAGACGGTGCATGAATTAGTTACTCTGGGTATTTAACTGATTGGTAACACAGAACAGACTTCTGCTTGCTCAAAGAGCCATGTTGCTGAAATTTGAAGAGTTGGACCGTCAGGCTTGGCCGACCGCTCGAATGGGGATCGTGACCCCCGAGGCAGCATCTGACGACGCCAGCATGTGGCATCGGCCGTCAAAAATTCCGCCCGGGTCGATCACCATGCAAGGTGAATGTACTTCGCCTGTAACCACGCCCTTTGCTTGGATCTCCACCCGACCCTTTGCGAAAATCACGCCGTCAAACCGACCGGAGATTACGACGCGGTTACCTTCGATTTGTCCCTCAACTTTTGCGCCTTCACCGAGGACAACCGTCTGCTCGGAGATGATGTTGCCGCGCACATTGCCGTCAATACGAAACGTTCCGGTAAGCTGAAGCGTGCCTTCGAGGGTCACACCCTGGTCAATAAAGCCGGTCCACTCTTCGCTCACGCCATTCTTTGAGGAACCGGGCCACTTCCATGCCATGACTTTTCTCCTAGAGCTAGAGCGACTCTCCTACTCTAGCGTCCGGTGCGCACAAGTCAACGCATCGCGCTTACTAAGTTGTCCAAAGGATACGGTGGAACGAAGGTACAGGCCCGATTATCGCAAGGGCTGTGGCTCTACTTCATCAATCGATCGTAAATTCCCATTAACTGTGCGTCGTCGTAATATTCCAGCACGAGTTGCCCGGGCCGCATCTTGGTTTTCTGGCGAAGCAGGACTTTTGTTCCGAGGTGCCGCTGCAGCTCATCGATTGCGGCACGAATATTGGCGTCGGCGTGAATCTCCGCTGTCGGACTCGCGCTCCGTGAGCGCCTCGATGCCAGCCGCTCAATTTGTCGGACAGTTAAGCCGCCGCGCGAAGCACGCTGCGCGTAGCGCATCCTCAGGGGCGAATCCGCTACAGCCAGAAGCGCCCGGCCGTGTCCAGCCGTCAACTTGCCTTCTTCAATCCAATCCTGAATGGTTGGCTCGAGCTTTAGCAGTCGAATTGAATTTGCGACGGTAGCCCGGTCTTTACCCGTCCGCTCTGCCACCGATTCCTGCGTGAGCTGAAATTCGTCCATCAGCCGCTCAAACGCGCGCGCAGCTTCGATAGCATTTAGATCCTCACGCTGGATGTTTTCCACCAGCGTCATTTCCAAGGCTAGCTCGTCGGGAACCTGCCGCACGATTGCCGAGACTTTGGTTAACCCTGCCCGCTGGGCAGCTCTCCAGCGCCGTTCGCCGGCGATTAGTTGAAAACGGCTGCCAATGGGGCGAACTACCAAAGGTTGAATGATTCCGCTCGATTGAATGGAGCGCGCCAATTCGTCGAGGGCTTCTTCGCGGAAGCGCGTGCGCGGCTGGTAAGGACTCGGCTCGATCAAGTCGATGTCGATCTGCAGCGGCCCCGGATGCACCGCCTCTCGTGCCGGCGCGGCCGCAGCAGCGCTACTGCTGCTCGTAGCGTGAGGTTGTGCTACGGGTGCAGGCTGTTGCGCAGGTACCTGCGGCTCAGGCTCCCGAATCAGCGCTCCGAGCCCTCTTCCCAGTGCGTTTCGCGTCATTGGCAATGACCTCCTGGGCGAGTTGCGTATAGCCCTCAGCCCCTTTGCTATGAATATCGTAAAAAATGATCGGTTTCCCGAAACTTGGCGCTTCGGCAAGCCTAACGTTGCGTGGAATCACGCTCTGAAACACTTGAGCGCCGAAGAAACTGCGCAAATCCGTGGCTACCTGCCTCGATAGGGTCGTTCGCTCGTCGTACATCGTTAGCAGGATGCCTTCGATTTCCAGGCTGGGGTTGAGCGTGCGTCGGATCCTCATCAAGGTATCCAACAACTCAGAAACGCCTTCCAACGCCAGATACTCGCATTGAATCGGCACCAGCACCGAGCTGGCAGAAACTAGCGCGTTTAGGGTTAAAAGATCTAACGCAGGAGGGCAATCCAGGACAATGAATTTGTAGCGATCTCGGATTTCATTCAGGAGAGCTTGCAGCTTATATTCGCGATTTTCGGCCAAAACCAGCTCTACTGCAGCTCCAGCAAGGTTTTTGTCGGCGGGGACGACATCTAAGCCATCAACTTGCGACTTTTGGACAATTTTGTCAAAGGGCTCGTTGAGAATCAGGCATTGGTAGAGGGTTCTACGAGAGGGATCCTTGGGGAATCCAATGGCGGCCGTAGCATTGGCCTGCGAGTCGCAATCCACAAGAAGTGTCGATTGTTCAGAGGCGGCGAGGCAAGCCGCCAGGTTTACTGCGGTGGTTGTCTTTCCAACCCCTCCCTTTTGATTTGCGACTGCGATAATTCGCGCCAACAAGCCCCCTAATCGGCGGAAAGTTAGCAGAATCGCTCGAAGGATGCAACTTGTTTCACGTGGAACACATGCCCTCCTGTGGATTTTTCGCCCGGACGTTCCACGTGGAACATCGCCATAGCCACTTTAAGCCGGGACCTGTGTTCCACGTGAAACAAGTCGGACTGTCGATGGATTTTCTGATGCGTTCCACGTGGGACGATCAACCAATCTCATTTGCGCATTAGTCTATCTCGGCAACCTTTTGACTTAGCGAATGTTTCACGTGGAACCATGGGGCCTTCTAAGATCGCAATACCAAGAAAATCGAGCTATTCGACTCATGTATTGTTCCACGTGGAACCTATCAAGCCATTTGAATGTCGATCGGGCGGTCTGCTAGGAAAACGTCGGGGCCTGGCTGAACAGAATCAAATCCCCGCTCTAGGAACGTTCCACGTGGAACGTACACTGCTCGGGCCGTGGCTTCAAATTGTCGCTGGCAAATTGGCTGTGATTTACCGCGATCACCTGCGGGAGGTCTGTTCCACGTGGAACACCCGGGCGGTCGCTCTCAGTTTCTGATCGGGTTGTTAGTCACTATCGGCAGAGTAAGGCTCACGTGCGCCTTACTCACAGAGATAATTCTCCGTTCAACCCGTGCGATTGGCTTGAGAGACAGAATAATCTGCGAGGGATGGGCGGTGTAGAAAACCTAAAGAACATCGCAAGTCTTTATGTTTCAGGTCGTTGCGCCGACACTTTCAGTTTTTTCGTGAGCCGACCAGCAGGTATCGTCGCAAAGATTGCGGCACCGGGATAGGCTCTCGCCATTCCCAGTCCATACCGCGCCGCGCCTGATCGAGATCGCGACCGCCGATCCACAGGATAACCTGTTTAGCTGCAACACGTTCCGAGGCCGCCCAGGCCAGAAACGGCTCAAAGTCTCCCACCGCCCTGGAGCACACATAGTCCAGAGGCATAATCTCTTCGCCCAGTTCCTCGTAACGGCTCACTAGCACGCGGGTGTCTGGAAGTTCAATGTTTCTAAGCACTTCTGCGAGAAACGTGGCCTTCTTCATATTGGATTCGACAAGGAACATGTTCAAGTTCGGGCGCATGATTTTAAGTGGAATACCTGGAAAACCAGCTCCAGAGCCTACGTCGGCGAGCCGACCGTTTTCCACAGGCACAGCCACTGCCGCGTACATGCTCTCGCAAAAATGACGATATAGTATCTCCAGGGGATCGCGAATCGCGGTGAGATTTATCTTCTCGTTCCAGGTCAGCAAAAGCGTCATATACTGTTGAATATAAACGATTTGCTGGTCACTTGCTTCCAGCTGAAATTCGCTAAGCGCACGGCGAATGGTCTCCGCTGATAGCACCGCCGGGGTTGGTGTTGTCATAAGAGTAACTAAGATACTAAAGCTTGTGAATTTCCTCTACGTCAGCGGGCGGTTCCACGCCAACCAGGTACTTCGGTCCCGCCACTCCCGCCACCGCATCCACCGCAAAATGCCAAGCCATTACCGGAACCAACCCATCGTACGCGATTCGTGCCGCTCCGAACACTGTGCCGATGACCAGTGTGCTTAACAACCCACCGCGCCCTTGGTATAAGTGCGCTAACCCGAAGAGAATAGACGATAGTAGCACCACGCCCCAAGATGGGAGCCCCACACGAGTCAACGCCGCCATCGCAAATCCGCGGTACAAAAACTCCTCACAAATACCCGCTGTCACCGCCAGAGCCAGGAAGGGGACGAGCTCCAGCCGCGATTGCGGCAGAATCCGCTCAGCGAGCACCTGCATAAACTCCCGGTCCTTCCCCGAAGATCGTCCCATCCGCCGTAGGTTGAACCATTGCAGGCTGCCCAAAGTCGCGGCGCCGACAATTGCCACAATCAGGATCCGCCATCGTCCATGGACCACCAAACCCAATTCCTCAAAGCTAAGCCGTCGTGCCCAAGCCCGCCAGGCAACAACCGTGGCAGCCATCCACTGAAACCCGATTGTCGATGCATAAAGCGAAATCCGTTCTCGCGTCCCAATTTGCGGAAGCACCATCAACTTTTGTAGCCGCAGTTTGCCACGCAGCGGAAGCAGCACACCCAGCACAATAAAGATCAACCAGAAGTCCCAAGGCATCCGGGGATGAAACCACGTTCGCAAGCCTAGCGCAACTTTTCGGCACCATTCTCCCCCTGCCTTCTTCGGGCGATGCGACTGTCACCAGCGCAATGCGAGCCGCATCGTTATAATGGTCTGCGAACTAGCGAGGTGTATTCTTGGCGGCACAAGTGAAACTCACATCCATGGCCAAAGCGGCGGGTTGCGCGGCAAAGCTCAATCCCGCAACGCTCGACGCGGTCCTGCGCAAACTTCCGCGCCAAACGGATCCAAATGTTCTCGTCGGTTTCGATACTAACGACGACGCCGGAATTTATCTGATTAGTGAAAGCCTTGCGCTTGTTCAGACTGTCGATTTCTTTACGCCCATTGTTGACGATCCTTTTCTCTTCGGGCAAATCGCGGCAGCCAATTCGCTCAGCGACGTTTACGCCATGGGCGGCCGGCCGATCTCTTCCTTATCCATCGTAGGATTTCCCGAAAAGGGTGACCCGGATATCCTCGAGCAAATTATTCGTGGCGGCCTAGCCAAAATGAATGAAGCGAAATGCAGCGTGATCGGCGGCCACTCGATCCGCAACGAGGACATGCTTTTCGGCTACGCGGTCACAGGAACCATCCATCCCCAGCGAGTCTGGCGAAACGTTGGGGCTAAGCCTGGAGACGTGCTGCTCTTTACCAAACCGCTCGGCACCGGGGTCATTACTACAGCGCTGAAAAAAGATCGCGCATCCGCGGAATCTCTTGCCGCCGTTGTCACCGCGATGAGCACGCTCAACGCCGCCGCTGCTGCCGCTCTCCAGGAAGTCGATGAGAAGGAGCAAGCTGCAAAACCGATTCATGCCGTTACCGATGTAACCGGCTTCAGCCTTCTCGGCCACGCTAGAGAGATGGCGCTAGGCGATCCGGTTCATGGTCTCCAGCCGGTCTCTTTCGAAATCGATCATGCATCCTTCTCTTATTTTCCCGGCGCTGTGGAAGCCGCCCGCGAAGGCCATCTTTCCGCCGGCCTAAAAAACAATCGCGCCTTCATTGGCGAGTGCGCGGAATTTGCCTCAAACGTCCCGTCCGAGTATCAAGACCTGCTCTTCGACCCGCAAACTTCCGGCGGTTTCCTCGTCGCCATCGCGCCAGACCACGCGGATTCCACACTTGCGGCCTTTGCGCGTCACGGTGTTTCCGCTCGCCGCGTCGGCCAAGTCATCAAGAAAACAGCCCCATTGATCCTGGTTCGTTAAACGGGTCTTTCCTTTTCTTTGCAATGTCAGGGAGAATGCTGCCGCTCGACGGAAAGGCTCTGTCTAAACAAAACGAATGGACACCATCACTCACGGCATCGCCGGTGCGCTGATCGGCAAAGCAGTTTTCCGCGGCGAGGATCTGTTCTCATCCAAGCCCATGAATCGCGCCCGCATCATCACGTGGTCGCTGATGCTCGGCGCTATCTTTCCGGATTCGGACATTTTCCGCGACTGGTTTTCCCACAACCAGATGCTTATTTTGACGTGGCATCGCAGCTTTACGCATTCCCTGGTCTGCATGCCGGTCTTCGCGCTTCTTCTTGCGGCGCTTACCCGCTGGTTCGTGCGCTGGCGCAAATGGGATGCGCCCTCGTTCGCAGGATTGACGGGCCTCTATGCTGTCGGCATTCTTAGCCACATTTTTCTCGACCTAGTCACGAGCTTTGGCACCATGATTTGGTCTCCGCTAAAGTGGTCGCGGCCCGCCTGGGACCTAATCTTTATCATCGACTTCACCTTCAGCGCACTCCTGCTCTGCCCGCAAATCCTCGCGTGGGTTTACCGGCAAGCCGAAGGATTGAAGAATCGCGCGATTCTCACGTGGGCCGTGCTCGCACTCGCTTCGCTGGGCGTCGCGGCAATTGCGAAAAATGTCGGCGCGCCGATTTCTGCACAAACCGCCGTCACCATCATCGCTCTGCTGACGGCATTTTTTCTTCTGCCAGCTCTTCGTTTTAAGGGGGTGGGCGTCCGTTACACCACATGGAACCGCGCAGGCCTAGCCGCGGCAATTCTCTATCTCGCCGCAGCTTCCTACGCCCATCGAGCCGCTTTAGAACGCGTGGAAAAATTCGCTTCGCTTTTTCACCTCCAGGTGGATTCCTTCGGCGCGTTGCCGCTTCCACCCTCTCTTTGGCATTGGGATGGGCTAGTAAACACACCGCACGGCGTCTATGAAGTCCGCCTTGATCTCAGCGAAGGCCCGGATCTGGCATCCATCGAGCACCGCTACTATCCCGACGCGATTCCCAATCAATATATCGATGCAGCTAAGCGCTTGCCCGAAGTCCAAACGGTTCTGTGGTTTTCGCGTTTCCCCGTCACGCGCTTTCACATGGAAGGCAGCGACGCCGTTGTGGAGTTTTCCGACATGCGTTTCCCGCAGATGCGTAGAGACCGCCCGGTGACTTTTACCTATCGCGTGAGAATGGATAAATCTAGCCAGATCATTTCAAAAGGATGGGCGAGGGAGTAGGCGGGAATAATATCGTCCGGCCGTTGTGCAATTGCTCAGAAGATTGGCTTGTAGAATTACTTCGGTTTCGCGGGATGGATTACCACTTGGCGCTCCTCGCCCATGCCCACGCTTTCGGTGCGCACGCCGGGAATCTCTTTCAAGGTCAAATGCACGATGCGCCGTTCACGCGAGGACATGGGATTCAAACGGAACGGTTGCTGTGAACTCTGCACGCGCTCTGCCGCAACCCGCGCCGTCATGCGCAATTCTTCGAATCGCAAAGCGCGATAGCCGCCGCTGTCCAGATGAATTTTTTCGTGAAAGGTTGGTTCCAGCCGTAGCGCGCGAAACGCCAGATGCTCAAAAGCCTTTAAGACTTCTCCGTTGCGCTCCAGCAAGATCTCTTTGTCTCGCCCATCGAGATCAGCAATCACTTCTGCCGCACCCGAAGCGTCCGCAGCAGGCGTATCGACTACCTGTACCTTCACCTTCAAGTCCAATCCCGAGACGCGCACAATCTCTTCCAGAAACTGGCGCAGAGCCTCGCCCGCTGCCTGCCGGTCGAGCTTGCCGTCCCGGATGAGTTCTTGTCCCATGCGCCTCCGCAGAACCTACAATTCTGCTCACCAGCGTACGATGTTCTTACAAGGCTTCTTACTTACTTTTTGCTGCGCGAAATCTGCTTTGCCGCCGCCGGTGCGGGATGCGTCTTGTTCAGATACCACTGCTGTCCGATGCCCACCAAGCTGCTGGTGAGAATATACAACGCGAGTCCGCTCGAAAACGGGAAAATAATGAAGCTTCCCGCGAACATGATCGGCATGATCTTCATCATCTGTTGCTGCTGCGGATCGGCGGAAGTCATCGGCGTCATTTTCGAAACGAGGTACATCGAAATGCCCACGACGACCGGCAAAACGTAATAAGGATCCTTGGCAGCCAAATCCGAGATCCACAGCCAGTGCGCATGCCGCAATTCGATCGAGCCGCGCAGCGCGCTGTTCAACCCGAACCAGATCGGCATCTGCAGGAACATCTGGAAGCAGCCGCCTACGGGATTGATACCCTCGCGGCTATAAATCGCCATCACTTCCTTGTTCATCTCCTGCTTCTTCGGGTCGTTCATCTTGTACTTCTTATAGCGTTCCTGAATGGCTTTGATTTCAGGTCCGACACGCTGCATCTTCAGCGTCGTTTTGTAACTCGAAATACGCAAGGGGAAGAGCAGCATGTTGATGAACAGCGTCATCACGACGATGGTCCATCCCCAGTTGGGGATGTATTTATGCAGCCACTTCAGCCCGTGGAAAATCGGCTCCGCGATGAACTCGAGAAATCCAAAGTTCACCAACGCTTGCAGAGGAGGCTTCATCGCCTTCAAGTCATCGTAATCTTTCGGCCCAACGTACACGCGCAAAGCCAGCGGCTGCGAAGAGGTTGCCGCTGCCACTTCCGACACAGGCTCTTGCGTATCTTTTCCTTCGACCTGGATGGTGCGCATCACCTTCCAGTAACGCGTTTCCACCGAACCGGAGGCGACTCCATTTACAGGCAGAAACGCCGCGGCAAAATAACGGTCTTCGATTCCCGCGTAGTCTTTGTTTCCTGCCCAAACGCCCGGGCCCCATTTCTCCGGCCCCTCAAGTTTCTTGTAGGGCAAATCCGTTACTTTGCCGCCTTCGCTGTAGAAGGTCGTCACCGTCTCGACCGGGACAGGATTCTGCACCGTTAAATCCCCGAATCCTCCCAGCCACGCCAGCCCGGCCTTCACCGGCACGCCGTTGTACTTCACGGAGGTTTCGACGTGCACCACATAAGAATCGTCGAACTTAAAATTTTTCGTTACTTCGAGGTGTCCATCGCTCCACACAAGCTGCAATTCCGCGGGGGCTGCCAGCGGCCCGCCAATAACACCAGGAGTAACCTCTTCGGCGTGCACACCTGGCTCTGAAGCCATGTACAGTGCGGAATTCGCCTGCGCCTCAAGCTGCGCATCATCCAGCACCACCGCGAATGGCCAGCCGCCAACCTGCCCTGCCGCTTCTTTATGCACCACATCCAATACCTGCTGCGGTCTCGAATCATCTTTATATTTCTTGAGCTGCCAGCTCTTCACCACGCCGCCGCGATTCGAAATTTCCACGCGATAGAGTTCGTTTTCGACAACGATATTTGGTTGTTCCTTCGCCGCCGTCGGGGGCATCGCTGCCGCGTTCGAAGGCGCAATCCCTGTAGCGACTCCCGCAGTTGTTGGCGCGATAGATTTGTTTATCGGAGTCGAAGGAGAAGTGGCAGGAGAAGTCGTCGCCGAACTTTGGGTCGCAGGCGATGTGATCGCCGGTCTGTTTGCTTGCGGCAAATTCGCGGGCGGCTTCGGCGCGAAAAACTTGGCCCACAACAAAATCACAGCCATCGAAAGTATCGAGGCAATCAGGATCCGCATCTCAGAAGAAAGATCTTTTTTCTTTTGCGGCTCGCTCACGAATGTGCCTCTCTGGGACTTACTCCGGACCGGTCTTCAACTCGCCGAGCTTCGCCTGACTCCGACGCTGTCACTTCTGTTTTCTCCGGCACCGGGTCGTAACCAAACTTCCGCGACAAAGGATGGCATCGCAGCAACCGCTTCAACCCCATCCAGGATCCTCGCATCACACCAAACCGCTCGATCGCCCCATACGCATACATGGAGCAAGTCGGTTCGAACCGGCAGCTCCCCGCAAATAAAACCGACAAGTACACCTTATAAATACGCAAAGCCGCAAGCGCAGCTTTCACCGCCGCCGATTGCCTGGCGTCGGAGGGCGGGGCAAGCCCCGCCCCTACATTCTTTGCGATGGTGTCGATCTCGCACGGTGGGACAGACTTCAGTCTGTCTTCTTCTCTCACGCCGTTTTCGCCACGCATACTCATCGGTGTATTCACGCGCTCTTCATTAACCGCATCAAATCCGCCGTCAACGCCACAAACTCCGCTTCCGCCACGCCACTCTTCGGATGAATCACGATGTCCCATCCCGCGGGTATTTCCGTGCGATGGCAGCGCACGATCTCTCGCATTCGCCGCCGCATGCGATTACGCACCACCGCCCCGCCCAGCGCCTTTTTGATGCTGAAACCGAAGCGGCTCACCGGCAATTGGTTGGCGCGAAAAAAAACTGTGAAGTGGGAACTGGAACGGCGCTTCCCGGCGCGATACACGGCATCGAAATCGCCGCGCCGCACCAGCCGCGCCTCGCGCGGAAAGTCCATCCGCCCGGTGTTACTAGGGCGTGAGGCGATGACGTCCCTTCTTGCGGCGTGCCGCCAGAACTTTGCGGCCGCCTACTGTCTTCATGCGCGCGCGGAATCCGTGCGTCTTCGCGCGGCGTCGTTTCCGCGGTTGAAATGTGCGCTTTGGCAAAGCAATCCCCCTTTAGTTGCGTGGCCCCACACTTAATCAGTTGCGGCCGGTTCTTCCTGTAAACACAAAGCGACCGTCAAGCCGCTCAAGCGACAGGTATCGAATTTATTAGTGTAGTCGACCGCTACGCGCAGGGTCAAGAAAACGCAGCGCATGCATTCTGGCTAGGATCTATTCCTCCAGCCTAGTCTTCCGGATGGGTAGGCTGCGGGCTTTCCACGGAAACCTGCGCTTCGATTTTCAGTTTGCTTAATATTTGCTGCAGAATTTCTGGAATGGTGGAAGGCGGCGGCAGATAACTCAAGTTCAGCGTCGCGAGCTTATCCGCGAAAATAAATAGATTCTTTCCCGGGATTTTCTTCCAGTAGTCATCGGGGTTCACCGACGGGTCCGAATCTTTGTCCTTGAGATAAGTGTGCCGGTCAAATCTTAAAGATTCGCTAATCAGCACTCCTCGAAGATTTCCGTCTGTATCCACTTCGTGCCCAACAACCTGTCCCCGGTACAAATGATCGTCGGACGTTAGAAGATCAGCCATTACTTTTCTTTCCGGCTTTGGAGGCCACATAAAGGGAGTGAGCAGGAAATACCACGGCGAAATGTTCGGGAGGAGAAACTTGTTTGCGGCGAATTCATAGGGCTTAAACTTGTGGAATCGCCCGAAATTTTTGCCCAGCCAGCCAAATAGTAGAGCCTCCGAGGCCGTGAAGAAATACAACCACACCAGGATGCGAGCCTGGCGGTAAGCGATTCGAGAGGCCGCGCCCCAAAATTCCTGCTGGTGCTGCGAAAAATAGGTCTCGCTGTACACCGAAGAAAAAGCCGTTTGATAGTCGGTGGTTCTCAGAGTGGCAGAATCAGGAAAAAAGAAAGGATGATTTCCAATCCAGCCGGCGCTAAGGACCGCAAGAAACGTCATGGCCAATGGCAGGAGCGAGGCAAATGCGCCAAAGGTAAGTTCTTCGCTTCGTGTTCGGTGAAATTTGTCCAGCGGAATGAACAGCGAAAACAGTCCCTTGAAAAGAATTCCAGGAACCAGCAGGTAGAAAACCAAACCCGCCGATGCGATGAGCGCTATCATCCTGTTGGGACCGAGGGTGTTTTACTTGGTGGTAGCTTCGTGGCCGTTGTTGGATGTGATGTGGTACTCGTTCCCGAATTCATCGCTCAAGACGTACTCGCCTGTCGTTGCCAGCGCCCTTTTTATCTCCGGGGCATTCTTCAGAATCTTCCTTGCCAGGAGGCCGTCCGGAGTCGCCTCAACGAAGGACTCCGCCAATTTCGAGAGGTTTTCAGTCATGCTTGCGCCCCTATCCGGCCTATCGCCGTCTCTATTAGAATCGGCCAATTCGGATACTCCGTCAAGTTTTACTCAATAGAGAATACACTTGAGCCAATTCCGCGACGAGATGGGCTAATGCACGCGAGACGCAAGCCATTCCCGCATCGTTTTCAGATATTCGGGATCGATTTCGCGATAGGTTGCGTCCGTGGTCAGCCTCATTTGATGGTCATCGTTCGGAAATTCTCGAATCGTGAAATCGTGATGACTATCTTCCGCAAGGACTCGCCGAATCGCTGCAACGCTTTCGGCGACTGGAATCAATTGGTCTCGATCCCCGAACAAGAAAAGCGCCGGCACTCGCACCGCTCGTAGCGTCGGAACAGGGTCGTAGTTCATTTCGCGTTGGTACCAATTGAAGCCGGGATGATCCGGTTTGCTGAGTTCGGCAGGCGTCTGAAGCGGCCCGAACAAATCGTCTTGCTGCGCTTTCACTTGCTTGTACCAGCGTTTGGTGCGCGCCCGCTCTAGCTCAGCTTGCGCCTTCTCGTATCCAACACCACTGGAGAGGTAGTTCCAAGTGTCTCTCCGCAAAGTGCTGGCTTCCCGGACATCACTTTCTGCCACGTCCTCTGACCGCAGCTCATTCGCGTAATAGACGATCATCTGCTCGCCGGGAGAAACTCCCGGACCGGATACGGCTATGACGAACGACACGTCCGCCGAGCGCGAAGCGGACAGAGGTCCCAGCCATCCTCCCTGGCTCAGTCCCCAAACGCCGATACGCTTCGCGTCAATCTCCTTCCGCGATTTCAAGTATCCGATAGCGGCCAGACCGTCGTCGCAAAGTTCCATGAATGGCACAGCGCGAAAGTTTCCAGTGGACTCGCCCACTCCTCGCTTGTCATAGGCCAGAGCCGCGATGCCCTGGTCTGCGAACCAACGCGCCGTGAACAAATCCCTTCTCTGCGCGCCGGAGCCATGGAAGAGAACGACAGCCGGATGCTGCCCGGAACCTGCCGGAAGTACAAGCGTGCCTGCGAGCGCTATCTTTCCGCTGGCAAAATGCACCGCTTCTTCGGTGGCAGGGCGTATCTCGGACGACTTCAAAAGTGGCTTTGAAGGTTGCTGAGTGCATGCCGTAAGGGGAAGAAGGAAGGCAAGAACGAACACGGATCGCCATCTGCGGCGCTGTCTCGCAACCGGAAGGTTTATGTGTTTTCGAACAGGCGCCACATACCTGGGAACAAAGAAATACATACCCGATTGGACTCGCAGCAGCGATTCTGGTTATCCGCGTCGTGCGCCAATTCGCATATTCATGCGATGACGACTCCAAGTACTCCCAGGTAAATCGCGCCGATCTACGCCACGTTTTTCACGTGCTTGTACTCGTCGTATGCGGCCAGGTAGCGATCCACATCCTTCCGCAACAAATAATATGGTGTTGAAAGCCGTATCTTCGAAGGCGCACCTCCGCGAATCCGAATTTTCTTTTCTTTCCACATCCACGCTTCCAGCTCGCTGATTAGAATCGGCGGCACATTCACCGACACAATCGCGCAGCGCAGTGCCGGATCCGGCGACGCCCACGATTCCGCTCCGCGCTTCATCATCTCCTTCAAAATATAATCCGCCGACTGCCGGTGCCGCCGCTCGATTCGCTCCATCCCAATCGAATTCGCAAGCTGCACCGCCGCGCGCAAACCATACAGCGTCGGCACGTTCGAACTTCCAATCTGCTGGAATCGCGCCGCCTTCAGCTTTGGATCGTCCCATCCGCCCGTCACAATCGTGTTCCACAACCGGTCCTGCACTTCCTCGCGCACAAATAAAAATCCCGTACCCTTCGTCGCCTGTAGCCACTTGTGCGGGCTCGACGAATACATATCGCAACCCAATTCCTTCACATTCAGCTTCATCATTCCAATCACGTGCGCGCCGTCCACAGCGCTCAAAATCCCTTTCGAACGCGCCAGCGCACAAATCTCTTTCACCGGTAGCACCACGCCCGTTACCGTCGTAATGTGGCTGAAGAAAATCAATTTCGTCCGCGGCGTAATCGCATCATTAAAAAGATTCAACACCGCCGCCGCGTTCGGCACCGGCTTGGGCAGCGTCACCTTCTTCACTACAATCCCATGTCTCTTCGCGCGCAAATTAAAACCTTGCTCGCCGCCGGGATGCTCCTGGTCCGTCATCAACACTTCATCGCCTGGCTTAAAATCCAGTCCATTGCAGATATAGCTGTTCGCCTCCGTCGAATTGCGCACCAGCGAAAGTTCATCGCGCGTGCAACCCACAAATGCCGCCAACGGATCGCGAAACTCGTTCCAGATGCCGTAGCCCCAGATCGGATAGTCTTCCGGATCGCTCTGATCCATCTTCTCCGTCGTGTTGTACCCCTCGAAAATCGCTCGCAACACCGGCGCTGGCGACGAGCCCACAGTTCCGTTGTTCAGATAAACCTCGTCTGCCGGAATCAAGAACTGTTTCCGTATCTCCGTCCAGTACGCTTCTTCGTTCGAATCGAGCAATGCGTGGTCCGGCAATTGTGCCGGCGATTGCTCCAACAATTTTGGCCAAGCCGGCGACAGGCTCAGCGTGCCCGCGACTCCCGCAGCTCCAGCAAGCGACGACAGAAATCCACGACGATCCAGCATCATTCCCTCCACGGTTCAATCTGCGCGGATTCTACTCGCGACTCCCCTGCTCAACAACACCTCTTCTTGAAAACTTCCAATCACATTCTTCGAACGAACGCTTGCGACGCGTCCCCGAGCGCATTATGGTATTCGCACACATAATCGCAGCCCCCAAGAGGACGTAACCATGACCTATCTTCGACCACGCCTTGCGCTTGCCGCGTCTTCATTACTTATTCTTTGCGCCCCGCCCCGCTCCTTCGCGCAAGAAAATCCTCCGCCGCAAACCAGCGGCACCAAACAATCCGCCGAAGCGCGCCTCAAGGCCGTCGCAAAGCCTAAAGCCTCCGGTCCAGCGCAAGACGTCATCGACACCCTCTCCGCCACACACCGTTTCGAACAAACCGCCATCTCCCCCGACGGCAAAAAAGTCGCGTGGGTTGAAGACATCATCACAAAACGAGGCGTCTCCACCGGGGACACGGTAATTTACGTCGCTGACATTGGCGGGAAAAATCCGCCCAAGCGCATCAGCGCCGGCGTCGCGGACGGTCTCCACGCCGAAGGCAGCGTCGCCTGGTCGCCCGACAGCAAAAAACTCGCATTCCTCTCCGACGCCGCGAAACCTGGCCAGCTTCAACTTTATGTTATGGACGCCGCAGGCCTTGGTGGCTCTGCGCGAAAGCTCACGCAAGCAAAAGGTTTCCTCTCCACTCCCGGCTGGTCGCCCAGCGGCAAAACCATAGCCGTTCTCTTCACCGAAAACGCCACGCGTGCCGCAGGTCCGCTAGTCGCCGAAACCTCAGAAACCGGCGAAATCAAAGACTCTTTCTTCGAGCAGCGCCTGGCTCTCGTCGACGTAGCGTCGGCCAAGCTCGATCAAATCTCTCCGGCAGACACCTACATCTACGAATACGATTGGTCGCCCGACGGCCTCCGCTTCGCCGTCACCGCCGCCCTCGGCAACGGCGACAACAATTGGTACATCGCCGAGCTCTTTACTCTCGACGCCGCCACCGGCTTAATGAAATCCATCTACAAACCTCTGCTGCAAATCGCCAATCCCGCGTGGTCTCCCAACGGCCAGCGCATCGCCTTCATCGGCGGCCTCATGAGCGATGAGCCCAGCGTCGGTGGCGACATCTTTACAATTGCAGCCGCGGGCGGCGAAGCCACAAACATCACTCCCGAGATGAAAGCCTCCGCGAGCTGGCTCGCTTGGACTCCTGACGCGAAAATTATTTTCGGCGAATATCTCGAAGGTGATTCTGGCATCACAACGATCAATCCGACTGATGGCGCAAAAACCGAACTCTTTCGCGACGCCGGTCAAATAACTGCCGGCGCATGGGGCATCAATCTTTCGCTTTCCCGCGACGCAAAAAATTCCGCCGTAATTCGCAGCTCGTTCAGCGCCCCGCCCGAAGTCTGGGCCGGCCCCACAGCCAACTGGACGCAGATCACGCAACGCAACAAATCCATCAAGCCCGTCTGGGGCGAAGCCAAAAGCATCCATTGGAAAAACGGCGGCTTCGAAGTCCAGGGCTGGCTGCTCTACCCGCGCGATTTCGATCCCAACAAAAAATATCCGCTGGTCGTCCGCGTGCACGGCGGCCCCGGAGCCGCCGTCCTCTCCGAATGGCCCGGCGCCTCCGACTACTATTCGCCGCTAGCAGGGGCCGGCTATTTCGTCCTGCAGCCAAATCCCCGCGGCAGCTTCGGCCAAGGCGAAGCGTTCACTCGCGCCAACGTCAAAGATTTCGGCAATGGAGACTTCAAAGACATCATGGCCGGCGTCGACGAAGCCCTTAAAGTAGCGCCCATCGACCCCAATCGCCTCGGCATCTGCGGCTGGAGCTACGGCGGCTACATGACCATGTGGGCCGTCACGCAAACCAACCGCTTCAAAGCCGCCATGGCCGGGGCCGGCCTCTCCAACTGTCAAAGCTACTACGGCGAAAATCTCATCGACCAGTGGATGATTCCGTTCTTCGGCAAATCCGTCTACGACGACCCCGACGTCTATGCCAAAAGCTCACCGATCAATTTCATCAAGAAAGTAAAAACTCCCACGCTCATTCTCGTCGGCGACAGCGACGGCGAAGTCCCCGCCCCGCAATCCTACGAATTTTGGCACGCCCTCAAAACGCTCGGCGTCGAAACCCAATTCGTAATCTACGAACACGAGGGCCACATGTTTGCCAATCCCAAGCACCGCCGCGACGTAGTCGAGCGCACCCTCGCCTGGTTCGACTCTCACCTGAAGTAGTAGGTGAGTGAATCGCGGCGTTGAAATATTTTTGTTGTAACCGTTCCGCGCTCGCACGCGTCCCACTCTGCAATAGCGGGTGTTGGCCGACCTATTTCAACCAGCCACTCTGTCTCGGGCTCGAACGCCGAATTACCAGGCTTAGTCTTTCGCGGCCTCGATCCCGAGACATCTCTTCCATCTTCTTCTGCTTAATTTTTTGCCGATATCGCGGGGCAGGTACCGAATCCTCTTTCGTCTATCCCTAGTTGAACGAAGCGGCCCGCTCCCGTTTTTGGCGCAGTCTGCGAGCAAACCACCAGACGCTATCGACAGATATAGATATAATGTGATATAGATATGACCATGATCGACACTGATTCTAAATCCTTTATCCCTCTCAAGACCAACTGGTTTCACATCATGCTCTCGCTTGCAGGCGGCGAGCAGCACGGCTACGGAATCATGCAGGAAGTCCTGAATCGCACCACGGGTAAGGTGCGGCTGTGGCCGGCGACATTATATGGATCGATCAAGCGCCTCATCGAGGCAGAGCTGATCGAGGCATCCGACGAAAGGCCCGCGCCGGAATTGGATGACGCTCGGCGCCGCTACTATCGACTTACGGCGCTCGGCAAAGGTGTCCTCGATGCAGAATGCGAGCGCCTGCAGGAATTGGTTCGCACCATTCGCGTGAAGCAAGCCCAGGCCCTGGTGACGGAATGAATTTCGCATGGCGCATCTACCGGTTGCTGGCGCAAGCGTTTCCGCACGAATTTAAGTTGGCGTACGGCGCGGAGATCCTGCAACTCGGCGAGGACTCGATAAAAGATATTGCCAAGAGACATGGCACCTCCGGCCTGATCCGTTTAATCGCAGACATCGGGATTCGTGTCCCGCTCGAATATATAAGCGAAGTGCGCGGCGATATGCGGTATGCGATGCGAGCGCTGGTCAAGTCGCCCGGCTTCGCGCTTGTCGGCATCATTTCTATGGGGCTCAGTATCGGGCTGACGACAAACGTGTACAGCTCGAAATGGGCTTTGCTGTTTCGTGAGCTGCCGGCAGCGGCGAATGCCAAGAACCTGGTGATGCCCGAAAAGCCCGTCTCCTACTACTACATCGAGCAATTCCGCGAACAAAAAAATCTCTTCGCCGGCGTAGCTGCATTTCAGACCGGCGTTCCCTTCAACGTCACTTTCCAGGGTGCGGAAAACGCAAAGCCGCAGCGCATCTTCGGCCAGCTTGTATCGCCCGATTATTTTTCTGTCCTCGGCGTTCAGCCTCAGCGCGGCAGAGTGCTCAGCCCCGCTCTGGACAAGCCCGGCGACGCGCCCGTCGTCGTCATCACTGACCGTTTTTGGCGCAATCACCTCAACTCCTCTCCCGATGCCTTGGGCCAAATTCTTCGCCTCAACGGCCAAATCGCGACCATCGTGGGCATCACTCCCAAGGAATTCAATGGCGCCTTATCCAGAAATCCCGCTGAGCTTTTCGTTCCGACCACCGCCCCCGCCGCGCTTGCTCCAGAGCTTGCCAATGACGTTCTGCATCAACGCAACGCCAAAGAATTCCTTGCCATGATGTGCCTTGCGCCAGGCGTCACGATCGATTCCGCGGAAGCCGCTATCGATGCCATCACGCGCCGCCTCGACGAGCAGGATCCTTCCTTGCCGGCGCGTACCGACAAAGGTAGGCGCGTCACTTTACTTCCGGCCGGCACGCGCGTTCCCCTTCCTCGCCAATTGCGGCCGGTCTTACTCGGCTTTTTTCTCTTGCTAACCGGCCTGGTCATGACGCTCGCGTGCACCAACCTTGCAAACATGCTCATCGCTCGCGGCGCAAACCGCCGCAAGGAGTTGGCGATTCGACTGGCGATCGGCGCCGGGCGTTTTCGGCTCATCCGGCAAATGATGGCCGAAGGCATTTTGCTCTCTCTCCTCGGTGGCATCGCAGGATTCGCTATCGCATACGTTCTCCTGGTACTGCACTCCCGGTTCAGCCCGCCCACAGGCGTTCCTGTCGAGACGTTCAGCCTGGATTGGAGCGCAGCCCTTTTCGCATTCAGTCTCGCGCTGCTCTGCGGCGTTGGATTCAGCTTGGCTCCCGCGCTCCAGGCCACGAAAGCTGATCTGACTCCGGCGCTCAAAGAAGGCTCGGCGCTTCAGTTGCCCGGTTACCGGCGCTTCGGTCTTCGCAATTTGCTGATGGTGGTCCAGGTTGCTGCGTCGCTCATGCTGCTCCTTCTCACCGGCTTCCTGGTCATCGGCTTCGGAAAGGAAAGCACTGTCCAGACCAAATTCGATCCCCACGCAATGGTTCTCTTGTCCATCGACCCGGTGCGCGACGGCTTCTCGCCGGAAAAAGCGAAAGCTCTCTTCGAAAAGCTTCCCGCCCTGCTCAAATCCGCGGCAGCTTCCCGCAGCATCGCCTTCGCGGCTCAGCCTCCCTTTACCGCCAGGGATGATGATGAAGCCACGCAGTTGACTGCGGAAGATGCGGAGCAAGCTTCGCGTGTGCAGCAGCCCGCGATCGAGGAAACCGTGGGCCCGGGCTATTTCGCCGCGCTAAGCGAGCCGATGCTCGCGGGCCGGGAATTTCTCGATCGCGACCAAAGGATCGAAGCCGCCGGATTGAGTCCCTCCGCTCCGCCCGCAGTGCTGCCCGTCGTATTGAATGAGACCGCCGCTCGCGGATTTTTCGGAAATGGCAATGCCCTAGGAAAGCATCTTCGAGACGGCCAACAATCCTACGAAGTCGTCGGCGTAGTCCATGATTTGCAGAACGGAATCGGCATCCGCCAGGCCATAGCCTATCTGCCGCTGACTCCGCGTGATTTTGCGCGCACACCCGCCGATGGCATCACCATCATGGTGCGGTCCGATGCGGGGCCGCTTTCGGGAGACGCGCTAGCCGGCATTCGCAATGAAATCGCACTCATCGATCCCAATCTCAGTCTCTTTCACGTGCAAACCCTCAGCGAATTCCTGGATCGCAGCCGCGCCTCCACGCGCTTCGCCGTCCAAACCTACGGCGGCATTGGACTCTTCGGCCTGGTGCTGGCCGCCATCGGCCTCGCCGGGATCACCGCCTATTCCGTCGCGCAAAGGCGCAAGGAGATCGCCATCCGCACGGCGCTGGGCGCAACTCGTGCGCAAGTCTTGCGATTGGTGCTGCGCGAAGGCGCCGCGCTGGTTCTCTCCGGCACAGTTCTGGGATTCTTCGGTGCTATCGCCATGGCGAAAATTCTTTCCACGCTGACGGACATTTTTGTCCAGGCGTTTAGTGGCGGCACCGGCGATCTGCGCTTGCTCGTCGGCGCACCATTGCTACTGGCAGCCGTGACAATGCTCGCGTGCTACCTGCCCGCGCGCCGCTCGGTCAAAATGGATCCGCTAAAAGCCCTGCGCCAAGAGTAAGGCGTTTACCCGTTCGTGAATCAAAACATTTGGACAGCCCCACACTTCAGAAATCACCGCCGCTGACGCTGGTCTCTTTGACCGTCCATAAAACGTGATAACATGCCGGGACTGTGATTCGCTTCCTCAAAAATCGCATCCATCGCAGTGCCGACTCAAGCCAGTCGTTGGCTCTCGGCACTCTTGAACTCGAGCTCATGGAGATTCTCTGGTCCAACGGAGCAAGCAGCGTCCGCGATGTCGTCCCGAAGCTGAGCCGGCCACTGGCTTACACCACGGTGATGACCACTCTCGATCGCCTGTTTAAGAAAGGCCTTCTCGACCGCCACAAATCCGATCGCGCTTTCGTCTATTCGCCGTGTTTTTCCCATCAGGAATGGGAACGCAGACGCGCGGGGAATTTGGTTGCCGGTTTCCTGTCTGGCCCCAATCCTTCTCGCGAACTCCTGCTTTCTTGCTTGCTCGACGCGGTCGGCGAACATGACGCCAAGCTCCTCGATGAGCTTGAGAAAAAAATCCGCACCCGCCGCAAGGAACTTCTCCGCCAGGAGCAGTCATGATTCTCCCCTATCTGTTGCGGCTCCTCTGTCTCTGTTTCGCCTCCTTCTTTGTGCTGAATGCCTCGGCAGGCCTATTTGTGCGCATTTCGTCCGAGTCCGCGATTCGCTTCGCGGAATCGAGGGCGTCCGACTCAGCTGCCAGGTTTCTGTTTGCCCTGCGCATGTTTCCGTTTGTGCTGGCCACTCTCTTCGTCATTGGCCTGTGTGTCCCCAGTTACTTGTGGCTAGAGCCTTCGGCCACCGCCGAGCGTGTCAGTTTGCTCTGCGTCGTGCTCGGGCTTTTCGGTGCTGCGATTTGGCTCGCATCCCTCGCTCGTACTCTGCATTCCCTCTTCGCTTCTCTCCGCCACAATCGGCTCTGCCGCTCGGTAGGCCAGGAAACATATCTGCAGGGAAATTCTTCCTCGATCGTGCTCGTCGAAGACGAAGCACCTCTTCTCGCCTTGTCCGGCTTGCTTCGTCCGCGGCTGCTCATCTCGCGTGGCGTGCTCCGCGTGCTCTCTACGGAAGAACTCGACGCCGCCTTCCGCCACGAGCATGCTCACCGCATTTCGCGCGACAATGCCAAGCGACTTCTCCTCCTTCTCGCGCCAGACATTTTTCCGTTTGTTCGCCCGCTTCGCATGCTGGAACACAGTTGGTCGAAATTCGCGGAGTGGGCCGCCGACGATCAAGCCGCTGCGGGAGATTCTTGCCGCGCGGTTTCTCTTGCGGCCGCGCTGGTTCATGTTGCCCGCCTGGGGACTGGCCCGCGCTTGCCCTTTCTCTCCACTCCGCTTCTGGTCGGCGACCGCGATCTCTCCGCTCGCGTGGATCGTTTGCTTCGCGCGGACGCAACGCCGTTGCCAGACTCCTCGAAAATGAAGCCTGGCCTGCGCGCTGCCGGTCTTTTGCTAGCCACCTGCCTCGCTGCCTTACTCCTGACGCCTTCGGCTCTCTCCTCCGTCCACGAACTCCTAGAACTTCTCCTCCACTAATTCCAAAGCATTTAGCGAAGCGCTCGAAATCCGTTGTAGGGGTGGAGTTGGCCCCATCCTATCCTGCCGATACTGCTAGTTACGACCAGTGGTAGTAGATATTCCTCTCCAGTAGCCTATTGCTCCCTATGAAAACTTCATTGGCACCGGTGAAATTGCATATTGCGCGGTGTGTCGCTCTACTGACCCTTCTACTATTGCCCTTCGTAGTGCTCGCTCAGAACTCCCGCGGCTCGCTCCGCGGCACTGTTGAGGATTCCAGTGGCGGCAGGATTTCGTCCGCCAAGATTGTCGTACAGGCGCCCGAATCCGCTCTCCAGCGTGAAGCCGCGACGAACACTCAAGGCGAATTCCGAATCGACGATCTCGTCCCCGGAATTTATCGCGTCGTAGTCACTGCCAACGGATTTGCCGAAGCTAGTGCGAACGTCAATGTCATCATCAGTTTCGTTCAAGGAATTACCGTTTCTTTGAAACCGCAATCTGTGCAGCAAACCGTTAACGTTCAGGGTCAAGCCTCTTCCATCACCACACAGCCGATCGACTTGGCTAGCGCTGTGCATCAGACGGCTGTTTCCAGGCAGGACTTGGACACCATCCCTCTGGCGGCGCGCAGCTTTGCGAATATCGCTTACCTGGCTCCTGGCACGGAACCCGTCGAGCCTTCCGATCCTACAAAAGCGCGCATCACCGCGGTATCCACCGGCGGCAGCTCCGGCCTGAACAACGATCTCTCCGTGGACGGCGCCGACAATACCGATGATTGGATCGGCGGATTCCTCGAGAATTTTTCTCCGGAATCCATTCAGGAATTCGCCGTGCGCACCGCACAGGAAGACGCCGAAACAGGACGCACAACCGCTGCTTCCATCGTGATCACCACCAGGCGTGGCACGAACCAATGGCATGGCGACGAAGCCTTCTACGATCGCGCCGCCGATCTCAACGCCCGCTTCCCGATCGAGAATCCCGCGCCCAACCCGAAGCAGCCTTTCTCCCGCCAGAATTATATCGGGTCACTCGGCGGACCTGTCGTTAAAGACAAGCTTTGGCTTTTTTCGTCACTCGAATACGTCCACGAAAACGCTAGCATCGCGTACAGTCCGGAAAGTCAGGATCAATTCAACGCGTTGGCATCGCTTGCCGCGCAGGGCTTGCTCACCGTCAACAACACAACGGTCACTTCCATTCCCGTTCCACCGAATGTCGCGGTTCCGTTCCGAGATTACATCGGTATGGCTCGCATCGACTGGGATCAAAGTGCTCGCTCGCAGTGGTTCTTTCGCACTGCTGCCGATAGCTACATCACCCACAACGCACTCATTCAGCAGGCTACGCTTGATTCAACCGGCGCCACGACTCACAACAACTACCTGAGTTTCGTTCTGAGCAACCAGTTCACCTTCAATCCGGACTGGGTCGGTTCGTTCATTTTCGGCTACAGCGAATTGCATCTCACGCAAACTCGCAACTCCGATCTTGGTTTTGCGCTCGCGTTTCCGTTCAGCTCCACTTCGGCTACCACTTCAGGATTCGAAACCTTCGGCGACCAGCAGTTCGTCACCGCCATCACCGCGTTTCCCGTACTCCGTAATCAGGAAAAGTACCAGCTTCGCTATGACGTGAGTCACGTTTCCGGCACACACGCGCCTCGCTTTGGCATTAATTTCATTCACGAGCCGGTGATGAGCGGCGCGCTCACCGCAAACTCGGAGAGTCTGGTGGGCCTCGTCCAAAATCCCACCGACTACACTGCGAACGCCGCCAGCGAACAACAATTCGCCGACGATCTGACGGTGTGCTCCGCAACGCCTTCGTCCAATATCACTCCCGGCACGACGTGCACGGCCACTCCCGCGGGCGACGGCAGCTTCTCGCAAAATGTGCAGCGTCTCGGCCTTTACGCCGAAGATTCCTGGCGCGTCATGCGAAATCTCACCATCAACTATGGTCTGCGCTACGACACCACTTTTGGTTTGTTCATCGCCTCCGGCCATGACCAGAGTTTCAATCCTGCGCTCGCCGGGAACGGCATCATCACTGGAATTCCTCACGATTATCACAAAGCGTTCGCGCCGCGGCTGGGAGTCGCGTACGGTCTCGGGTCGTCGGGAAAAACTGTTCTGCGCGGGGGCATCGGACTGTATTACAACGATCTCGCGCAAAACGGTTGGGTGGAAGCATTCAACGCGGTGAACAGTTTCAACATCCTCCACGCTTCGGGGCCGCCGTCATTGATTGATCCGAATTACCACACGCCGTATGCGATGCACGTGACGGCAGGCGTTCAGCATGCGTTCAATGCAAATTGGATTTTGAGCGCGGATTACACTCTGGAAACGGGCATGCACGGCTACCGGCGCTACGATTATGCCAGCGGAATTTCCGTATTTCGGAGCGATAATCGCTCCAGCTACAAAGCGCTTGCCCTGCACTTGCAAGGAAATGTTGCGAAGCGCCTGAGCCTCGTCGCGAACTACACTCTCTCTTCCGCAAAGACCTGGGGCTGCGTTTTGGGCGAACTATTCGATTACGTCAACGGCGTTTGCGATACTTCCAATCCGTTTGGCCCCGGCGACTATGGACCGTCTGGCGAAGATGTCACGCACCGCGCCGTGCTTGCGGGAACTTTCTATGCGCCGGGTGGCTTCGTGATAACCACTTTGGCTCAGGCGGAAAGCGCGCGGCCTTTCGTGATCACTACGGCGGACAATAGCGCGCGAATTTCCGTGAACGGAGTGCCGACTTCTCTCGATGAATTTCGCGGGACGCCGTATATTCAGGCGGATCTACGCGTCACCAGGCCGATCCGTTTTCACGAAAACTGGACCCTCTCGCCGTTCATCGAATTCTTCAACCTCTTTAACCGGAACAATCCTGGCGCGAACTTCGTGACCAACGTTGCGGCGTTGCCGGTTCCCGCGGGGCAAGCGGCGTCCGGCAACGTGACGGACCTTTGCACGAACGCGGCTTGCACGACTACGACGCCAGTCACGCGGCTGAGCCAGTTGGCCATTCCGGCAGGCGGGCTTGGCGATTTCTTTGGCCCCGGCACTACCGTCGGAATTCCCTTTGCCGCCCAGGTCGGCGTGCGCTTCACCTTCTGATCGTTTCAAATCCAAAATCGCGGCACAGAAGGTGAAGCGCAGCGTGGAATGCCCCGCTTAAAAATGCCAGAGCTCTAAACTCTGCGAACCAGTACAACTGAAAAACAATCGCGTGGCCGCGAACACGATTACAACGATTCGCGGTTGCGCAGGCCGTGGATGCGCAGTTCGATCAGATCGTCAATGGATGGATCCTTGTAACCGTGCTCGCGGACTTCCTTCACGAAACTGGCGTCGACGCCGTGGATGCGCATGGCTACCAGTTGGTCTGGCGAAATGTGTCGCGTAGCCTGCTTCCTTCATGCTCTTTACAAATTCCGGGCTTACGCCGTGGATGCGGAAAGCTACCAGGTCGTCTGACGAAATATTTTTCTCGACGAGCTTCTGAATTTCCTCGGTGAATTCCGGACTGACTCCATGAATACGGAACGCGACGAGCTGTTCCACGGGAAGATTATGGCCCATCAGTGTGGTCATGGACTTGACGAATTCGGGGCTGGCGCCATGGATGCGCATGGCCACGAGGTCATCTGCGGATACGTCTTTCGAGACGGACGCGCGCACTTCACGCACGAAATCGGGGGAGACGCCGTGGATGCGGAAGGCGACGAGTTCGTCGACGGAAAATCTTTTTCCGAGCAGCGCATTGATTTCTTTGGTGAATTCGGGGCTGACGCCATGGATGCGCATGGCGACGAGGTTATCGGCGGATGGTTTTTCGGGAAGAAGCTCGATCATGGCGCGGGCGAATTCCGGGGACACTCCGTGAATGCGGAAAGCCATGAGCTCGTCCGTGCTGAGGTTGCGATAGCCCACATCCTGCATGTCCTTGACGAACTGGCGCGAAACATCGTGAATCGCGAAGGCGAAGATCTGTTCCTGGTCCAGGCCGGAATAGCCGAGCGATTTCATTCCTTGGACGTATTCGGCGCTGACGGCAAAGCTGAACTTGCCGCTGCCTTCGCCGTTGTGGAAGCGGCCGTCAAAACTCATGATGCCGGCATCGCGGCGCAGTTCGAAGTGGACGGGCGAGTCTTTCGCCGTGGCGAGGCTGGCATCGAGACCGACGAACTCACTGAGTTTGTGAGTGTTGCCCCAGGTGCTGTGATGGCCCCGGCTGGAGCGCTGGACCTCGAGATCGATGCAGGTTGTTTCGCAGCCAGACATAATTTTCGCCGACCAGTCGCCCACAATCGGGCCGTCGGCGGCGCTTCGTGAAACGCGCGTGGTCAGGATTCCGGTCATCAGGATTGCCGCTGCCAGCCACATCGTAAACTTACGCATGCTTTTCACCTCTGCACCTGTGAAGACGTGGGAGCAAGGCTTTTGTTCCATGGGAGGAAAGCCGAAGTAGAGAAGTAATGAAATAACGGGGTAACGAACGCGTTCTCGGATGAAGACGGAAGTTCGAAGAACCCCGCCCTATTATTGTAAATGTATAAAAATAAAAGAGTTGCAGATTTGTACGTTTGTAAGAGCATGAAAATAAAGGGCGTTTTTTGCTCCCATTTTGCTCTGCGAGAGAGCGGGGCGGAGCTACGAATGGTCGGCGGGGGAACGGGCGGGTGGAGGAGAAACACGGGTCTGAAGACCCGCCACTACAAAGGCGAAGAAAAAGTTGCGGGGCTGAAGCCCCCCACCTACAACGACAAGGAGGAGTGCCGCAGAAAGGGGAAAGGCCGATCGATGGGGACAGTGATTGGCTGAAATGCGACGAAAGCATGGAACAGGGTAGCACGGGTTCTTATTACTGTCAATAATTATTATGTATTAGGTATCATTCGACTGGCGGCCGGGATGTTGAGGGGATTGAGGGAGTTACGCGGGTGTTAATTCGTTGCTATGTCTGAAGAAGACCTAAGCGATAGGAAGGCCCATCCTCCAAAAACGAGGGTGGGGCACCCCCAGAGGAAGTCAAAACAGGCGGAGAGAGACCGGCCCGTCTGGTGATATCATGATATCATGAGGTATGGCCCAACTCGTTGTCCGGAAGATTGAGGATGAAGTGAAGGATAAACTGCGGCGGCGCGCGAAGCGACACGGGCGAAGCGTGGAGGAAGAAGTGCGGGAAATCCTGCGCGACGCCACGAAGCGCGAAGGCAGGAAAAGCCGGAGGCTGGGAACAGAAATTGCGGGGCTCTTCCGCCGAGCCGGTTTGAAGCCCGGCGAGGAAATCCGGGAGTTGCGAGAGATCAAAATCGAACCGGCGGATTTCTAAGAATGATCGTTCTCGACACAAACGTGATCTCCGCACTGATGCGGAAGGAGCCGGAAAAACCCGTCGTGCAATGGCTGGACGGGCAACCTGCGGCCTCCGTGTGGATCACGGCCATTACGGTGATGGAAATTCGTTTTGGTTTGCGGACGATGCCGAAAGGGCGGCGCCAGGAAGCATTGATCCGGGGGTTCGATCTGATGCTCAAGAGCATGATTGAAGGGCGAATCGCTTCGTTCGACCCCGAAGCTGGAATGCAGGCCGCGGAGTTAATGGCCCAACGAAAACGCAAAGGCCGGCCGGCAGAGGTGCGCGACACGATGATCGCGGGGATTGTGCTTGCAAACCGGGCGACGCTTGCGACGAGGAACACGCAACATTTCGAGGACTTGCCGGTGCCGGTGATTAACCCGTGGGAGATTTAGAGGCGACGGGCGGGTGGCAGGTTCGCCCTTTCGTTTGTGCCACCCAGCAACGGCGTGTATGACTATCAATAAGTATTATTCAAGAAGTATCATTTTAATGAGACTAACGGAAATCGAGAGGTTTGAAGCAGGGGCATCCCACGGAATAAAGATTGGAGTCAAAATCTTGTCGACCCTGTACGGCTGTCCACCCGCCTGGGGCCGACCGGTAAGGCACGGACTATATACCGCTGCGGGGAGCGCGGGCTGCGTCCGAAGGGGTAACAAGTTACGAGCGTCAGCGCGTCGTCGGAGGTGGGCGCCAACTGGCTGACATCTTCGGGGGAGACCACGCGGATGTCGTCAACAATGTACGTTCTCGTTCGAAGGGCGGCGCGGCGGGAGTCATACCATTCAAGCTCGATGGTGTCGCCGAGAGCCACGCCCTGAAGCGGCTCAAACCAACTGTCGCGGTGGCCGGCGAGTTCCAGATTGCCAGGCTCTCCCAGGGCAGCGCCGCTGAGGAGCCGCGCGGGACCAAATGCAAGTGTGCGCGGAGTTGCGCCCTCCAAAACAATTTCGTCGTAGCCGAGGCGCGGGATGCGCAAGCGGGCTGTCGGATGGGTGTCCGCCCACGGCCATGGCGGGCGGGACTCGCCTGAACGTGCCGTCACCTGCCAGGCGCGGCGGATGAGGACGCCAGCAAGCTCGGCCTTCGCGTGCAGGTAGAGGGCGCGACTCGTGAGGCACACGCCTGCAACGAGGATGACCGCAACAAAATAGCGCAGAGGCTTCATGCGAGCGCTCCTACTTTGCGAACGAAGCACCACAGCACGAGGCTCAGGAGAAGCAGCGCAATGCCGAGAGCTTCGAGAAAAGCATCGGCAGTGCCGGTGGCCGGCGCGCCGAAGACTTTTTCCATTTGCATGCCTGCCGGTAACTCTGTAGCGATTGGCACGGTGGTGGAAGCACCGCTGGTGTTGGCGACGATTTCCTCGACGGCGACGAGCGAAGTGAAGCGTGTGACCAGCCGGTAACGGATGGCATGGGCGATCAGCGTGGCGCGAATTCCGGCGCGGGCATCTTCGTCGCTAAGGCGCCACTGGTCGATGAGATCCTCAACGCGCTGGCGGGCCCAGAGAGTGGTGATGCCGGGATGAAAAGTCGCGGTGGAAGTATCGAAAGCGAAACTCGCTTCGTAAGGCTGATCGCCTGCGCGAGCGGTGAGACGCACGCGGCCGGAATGGCCCTGGGCGATGCGGCCATAGAGGAGAAGAGGTTGGCGAAGGAAAAGATCGGGCGGACGCTGAGGGTAGACATCGGCGACTTCGACACCTTCGAACGTCAGTTTCACATCGGTGAGGACGGGACTCTCGATTGTTCCGAGAAGGCGGCCCATCTGCTCGCGGATTTCGCCGATATCGGCAATGTGCGTGAAAGTGCCGCGGCCAAATTGCGCCATTTTGGTGGCAAGGAAGAAGTTGGGGGAGCTGCCGATGGCAACGGTGTAGAGGCGAGCGCCGCTCAAGTGGACGCGCAGGGCCGCGAAGATTTGCTCTTCGTTGCCGAGGTCACCGTCGGTGAGAAGAATGATGTGGCGCAGGTAGCCTGGAGTTTCGGGCTTCTGCATAACGTGAAGCAAAGCCGGAAGCATTTCGGTGCCGCCGCCAGCTTGAAGATCCTGGACGAACCCACGGGCAGCGGCGAGATTCTCCGAGGTGGCTGTCAGAGGCGCCGAGGCAAATTCACGATAAGTGTTGTTGAAGGCGAGAATTCCGAAGCGGTCGTTGGGGCCGAGGCGGTCGAGGGCCTGGAGCAGCGCTTCGCGAGCTTGCGTGATGGAGGTGCCACCCATGGAACCGGAGACGTCAATGATGTAGAGCATTTCGACCGGGACCCGTTTGACGGGTTGCACGGTGGGAGGAAAGGCAGAGAGGAGGAAGTAGGTTTCGCCGGAAGCGGGATCGGGAGAGAGGAAGAGACTGGTCTTGGGTTGTGTGCTTTCGGCCTGCTGGACTTCGAGGACAAAATCCTTGTTTGGAATGGTGGCGCCCGAAGAAAGTTCCACGTGCTGGCGGCCGTCCGACAGACGACGGACGGTAATGGCGTGAGAAACCGAGTTGATCGAACCGAATTCGAATCCGGAGTCTAGATCAACCGACAAAGAGATGTCATGGCCGGGACGGCTGTCTGGATTGCGGACAGGCGGAGTGACGTGAGAGGCATCGGGGACGGCGTCGGTATCAACGGCCCAGCCAGTGCCGGTGTGCGAGACGGGCTGCGAGCCGGGAATGTAGCGTGGGCCTACTACCATCGGAAAAACCAAGCGGATGCGCCCATCTTCCCAATGGAGAGGTTGAACGTAGCGAAGGCGGACATCAATGTGGTCGCCGGGCATGAGATTCGCGACAGAGGCGGTGAAGATGTTGGGGCGCTCCTCTTCGACGAGAGCGGCGCGCTTGCCTTCGGATTTGGCGGAATCGTAGACGCGTTTGGCTTCTTCGCGCTCGCGAATGGTGCTGCGAATCAGGCGATTGCCAATGCGGATTTCCAGGTCGTAAACCGCACTGTCGTGAGGCAGGGGAAAAACATAAACTGCCTCGATGGGTTCTGTGCCGGAATTCACGTATTGCTGCGTGACCGTTGCAGCGGCTGCCAGACCGCGCACGTCGAGGGTAACGTCGGTATGGACGAGGGGGATGGACTCGAAGCGACCGGAGATGGGTGAGCGGTAAAGGAGCGAGCCCTCACATACGCGCGAGGGGGTATTGTCGGACCGTTCATTCTGCCCGCCAGACAGCCATCCGGCAAAGACAGTAGTAGTTAACAGCAGCGCGAATACTACGCGCGCACACGCTTTGTTTTGGGGCCAGTTTTCCGGAAACCGTGGCATTGTGTCCTCCTTCATTCGATGTATCGCGTGTATCGGAGTGCAAGAGGAACGCCAGTAGGATTTCGCGGGAAAAGAATGGCTCAAGTCTCAGACGATGAGTCACTTAGCGTGAGTGACGAATCCGAACCGAATGGAGCATCTGTGTTGCGGCACCCACGGCTGTGGGAACCCGACAACGCCGGAGCGCCTCTTCTACTCAATTCTCGATTTGCGGGCCAACCGCGCACTCGGAAGAAATCCACATGCCGGATTATCGTGGCGATAGCGGGAGAGTGCTGAGATTTTGGAATGCTTGCTTAGGTGTGGAGGTGTGGATAGAGTACAGGCAATTCGTGAGCGACGTGGCTGGCCTGGGAAAAGATGGACTCCGCAACATCTACATTTGGATTGGTGGAACGCTTCAAGAGAGGCGAGACGGAGGCGTTCAGCCTGATTTTTCGCAAGTACCGGCGGAGGCTAGCGGTGCTGGTGCATTACAAGATGAGCGCGGAGCTGCGCGGGAGGGTGGAGGTAGACGATATTTTGCAGGAGGTGTTCCTGGCGGCGGCGAAGGACATGGGGAGTTTTACGTATGAGTCTCCGGGAAGCTTGATGGGGTGGTTATCCCGGATTTCGGACCATGCAGTGGTGGATGCGGTGCGTTATGAGAAACGCGGGAAGCGGCACGCGGAGGAGATGCTGAGGTTCCGGTCGAAGAGTAATCCGGCGGGGCCGGAGCCGGTGGACAACGATACGCCTAGCCGGGTGTTTGCGCGAGCGGAAGGCATGCAGATTCTGCTGGAAAAATTGGATGCGCTGCCGGCGGATTACCGGGAAATGATTTTGCTCGCGAAGTTCGAGGGGTTGACGACAAAAGAGATTTCCGAACGCGTAAAGAAAACGCGGGAGAGCGTGGCTCTGACGTTGCACCGAGCGCTGAAACGATTTCGCGAGCTGGAAGCTGTGGCCCAAAAACAATGAGCGCCGAAGAAACCCAAGAAAATCCTGAAGAGACGCTGTCGCGCGCGGAAGAGTCCTCGGAGCGAGAGCGTGCCGTGGCAGAAGCGCTGGCGGCGTACCTGGATCAGGTTGCGCGAGAAGAGACGGTGGAGATTGATGCGTTTCTGCAAGACTCGCCCGGGCCTGGCGGATGAGCTCCGGCCGCTGCTGGAATCGTTGCATGAGATGGATGGGCCGTCCGATTCCCGAAGAGATAGATCCGGAGTTCGAAAGAGGGGAAGAACTACCGGAGCGATTGTCTGGGCACAAGATTCTTGGAGAGATTGGCGCCGGGGGAATGGGACGGGTTCTGCTGGGGCATGACGAGCGATTGAACCGAAAAATAGCGATCAAAATACTTGGAGGACGGTACCGCAAAGAAGAGTCCGTGAAGACACGCTTTATGCATGAGGCGCGGGCGCTGGCGCAGATCAGCCATCCGAACATCGTGCATATTTTCAGCCTGGGGCCGCCGGAAGAGCTTCCGCACTTCGTAATGGAACTGGTGGAGGGAACCTCACTCGTGGAAACGGGGCGGGCGCTGACGCTGACGCAAAAAGCGGAGCTGATGCGCAAAGTGGCCTTGGCGGCGGATTTTCTGCACGCGCATCAGATTATTCATCGCGACCTGAAGCCGACGAATATTTTGGTGAGCGCTGACCTGGAGCCGAAGATTCTGGATTTCGGGCTGGCGCAACATCTGGAAAGCGACGGCAGGCGAGTGACGCGGCCCGGGGAAATCATGGGCACGCCGGATTATTTTTCGCCGGAACACACTCTGCCGGGATCGCGATTCGATCCGAGGAGCGATGTTTTTTCGCTAGGAACGATGTTGTACGAGCTGCTTACGGGAAGCCCGCCCTTTCACGGAGAGACTTTTGGCGAGCAGGTGCGGCTGATCCGAGAAACGGAACCGATCCTGCCACGGCGCCGGAATCCAGAAATACCAGGAGATTTGCAGGACGTCTGCCTGAAGGCTCTGGAAAAGAAACCGGAGAACCGCTACGCATCTGCAGGCGAAATGGCGGATGACCTGGAGCGATTCCTGGCGGGCGAAAAAGTACATGCGGTGCCGACGGCATATTCGAACCTGATGTCGGGAAAAATTGAGCAGCACCTGCGGGAGCTGGAGGGTTGGCGGGAAGAAGAAATCGTTTCGGAACACGAATACGAGCTGTTGCGCAAAGACTATGGGCGGCTGGTGGAGCGAGAAGACGGGTGGATCATGAACGCGCGAAGCCTGTCGCTGCCGCAAGTGAGTTTGTATTTGGGTGCTTGGATTCTTATCGTGGGCGCGGCGTTGTTGGTTCTTTTCCAGTTTGTGAATCTTTCAGGGACACTTGGAGTGATCGTGGTGGGTGGAGTCGCGGCGCTGATGGGGTACCGCGGACTGCGACTCTGGAAATCGGGTCAACTGCGAATTGGGATCGCTTACCTTTTGGCGTTTTGCTTATTGCTTCCGACGGCGCTGCTTGTGGCGTTTGGGGCGTATCACTTATTTGCCAAAGACCGCGGCGAATCCCAAATGGGAATTGCTGGGGCGAGTTTCAAAAACATTCAAGCAGACGACGAATGCGCAGCATCTGGTGGGCGGTGATTCTGTCGCTGCCCGCGTACGTGTGGCTGAGGCGGTTTACGAAATCTTCGGTGTTCTCGCTCGTGTTTGCAGTCATGGGGGCGTGGCTGTGCATGGTCAGCCTGATGAGAATGGGCATGTTGGAATGGATAGACACCGACCCAGGGAAAATCTATTTCCGACTGATTCCCGCGGCGATGTTGTTTTTCGCGATCGCGTTGGTGGCGGAATGGCGTCAATTACCAAACGACTCGCGGTATTTTTACCCCATCGGAGTGGTTTTCACGTATGCGGCGCTGAGCGGACTGGCAGCCGATCACAAACCGTATCAGGAATGGCTGGAGAATTTGTTGCCGTGGACGCGGGGACAGATCGAGTATTTATTTATCATCAACGCCGGGATTTATTTGCTGCTGGAGTTCCTCTGCGAACGGTTTTCCGTGTCGCAAATCCGCGCCGTAGGCAAAGCATTTCGGTTTGCGATTCCTGGACACGTGCTGACGTCTTTGTTTTTTCTGGGGTTGGCGGCGACGGACAGATGGGAAGGTGAACTGGGCAATCTCTCGATGAAAAAGGAGGCGCGCGTTTTTGAGGTGCTGTTGCCGGTGGCGGCGTTGGTGTTTGTGTATGGAAGCATCCGGAAGCAGATGAAGAATTATTTTGTTGTCGGGATGTTGTTTTTAGGGATCGGGCTGGTACGGCTGCAGGATGATATTTTCAAGGATCGGTCGCACTGGCCGATTATGTTGTTGATTCTAGGGTCGTTGCTGATGGTAACGGCGACGCGGTATTCGGCCATTAAGATGGCCTTGGCGCGGATGGTCCGGCGGACGGGCTGAAAGCGCTGAACAAGTTCCTCTTGGACTGCAATTCCCACCTTTTTTTGTCGCTATAGCTTAATGAAGGGAAGAAATGGCCGGTAGATCCGCGGCAGAGTTGCCGGGAGACCTGGGCGGCCTTCGGAGGTGTGTGGCTATGGTTAAGGAAATGATGAAAAAGTCACGGCGATGGGGCTGGTTATTTGGTGCTGTGCTGGCAGTCGGAAGTCTTTCCACGGCCGGATGCGACGGCGACGGGCCGGTGTTCGTAACGTCGCTTCAGCCGGTTTACACCCAGCTCGATCTGGAGGCTGATTCCCGATTGAACGGGATGTGGAGCGACAAAGAAGGAGATGTGACGTTCTCGTTCGAACAAGGAACGGGGGAGGGGAAGCAGAACGAGTACAAGCTGGTGGTTAAGGAAAAGAATGGAGAGCAGGATGTGTCCGGTGAATTTGAAGCGCGCCTCGTGCGGCTGGGGTCCACGTATTTTTTGGATATTTATCCTCAAAGCAACGAGAAGGGGAGCGAGTTTTATCGATTGCATTTTGCGCGGGCGCATACGTTCGCGCGCCTGGAGATCCGTGAAGACTCAATCCAGCTGGAGTTCATGAGCGCGAGCTGGCTGAAGGCGAGAATGGACGACAAGAGCGTTGACACTCCATGTGCAAATGTGGACGGCGCGCTGCTTTTAACAGGAACGACGGAGGAGGTGCAGGAGCTGGTGTCGTTCCATGCTAGCGACGATGAGGCGTTCACCGATCCGGTGGTGCTGGAGAAGCAGAAAGTTGTGGAGGACGCGCAATGATTCCCGAACGAATTGAGCAAACTGGGATGAAAACGGCGGGAGGGCGAGAATACCTGGAGAGCGCTGCCTCAGGCACGAGCGGGCGGCTCGATAGCTGGAAAGAGATCGCGCGTTATCTGAGGCGCTCGATCCGGTGTGTGCAGAGATGGGAGACATACCAAGGGCTGCCAGTCCGGCGTCACCAGCACGTTGGAGGCGCAACGGTGTACGCGTACCGGGAACAGCTAGATGCGTGGTGGAGGGACGGCTCGGTCGAGAACTAGCGTTGTGGAGCTGTAAACAATGCGGTTGAGCCGGCGGGCAGGTAGATCCATGGGAAATGAGTCGCAAAGCTTTAAATTAGTTATTTCGAAGCAATTGACTCAGCAGCATGATGAGCAGCCATATGATCCACCACCATCGTCCGATGCTGGTTGTTCCGGTGCGCTTGGTTAGTTGGGGGCCACCCGTGAATTGTTTCCAGCGCCAGCTCCGGAGAATTCGTTTGTACATGGGCTGGTCATTATCGCGAAGCGCGCGGGCAATAATCGGCACGTCGGCGAGCAAGTATTTGCGTTTGGTAAGAAACCATTCGCCTTTTTCCAGCTTGCCGTCGAAGTAGCTTTGATAGCGATCACAGGTTTCGCGGAGGGCCTTGCGATCGCCGAGGAGTGCACAGGCTTCTGCCTGCACGTGTGCGAGAAATTTCGCGCAATGGTCATGCGGAAGACCCGCCAGGGCATCGCGGCAAGTGGAGAGCATCTCTCGCAACTGTTTCGGGCGCCGGGTAGAGAGGCACATCACATAGTTTGTAACGACCCACATGGCGACGCCGGTCCGCTGGCGCCATGGAGCCACGAGTTTTCGGACATCGGATTTGCGGTTGAGATTGACGAGAGCGCGGGCGGTCTCGGCCCAAGAGTCGACGTCAGCTTCCACAAGCGCTCCATTTTTCTTCCAATAGCGCACTACGGAGCGCGAATAGCCGGCGTCGCCGAGGTGTTTTAACAAGCTGGCGCGATATCCTTTTTTTGACCAGGAAGCGGAATCGACGATTTGCAGCAGCGAGAGCAGTTCGCGCGCGCCCGCGTCTGGAAACCAGGCACGCCAACGGGGCTGCAGGTTTCGCTTGGCGGCCCCGCTCTGCTTGATGGCGTGCGAAGCCAAAATGGAAAGCGCATGGAGGGTGGGATGAGAGCCCTGTTTCAAAAGGCTGAGGGATTTTTGATAGGCGTCTTCTTCCCAATGCGCTTTTTGTACCGCGGCCCATGTGTAATCCGCCGGCCAAATTGATTCTTCTGCCTGGGCAAAGAAAATACGCAGCAGGAATCCGAGAGCCTGGTCCTTCTTCGTTTGATCACCGGCCAAAACTTCGACGTACCTGGCAAGGAGAAACGGACTTTCTGGATCGATGGGGCGAACCAACTCCAAGACAGCGGCCGCCTCCGCCAGGCGCTTGCTATTCTTCAATGAGTCATAGCGGAGCAGATGGAGCGGGACATCCTCGGGGAAGTCGAATAGCAAACTGCTCCATTCGGAGTCCAGGTCTGCGGCGGGCAGGCCGGCCTTCTCGAGAACTTTCAAACGCTGGCGACGAAAATGGGTGTTGGTCTTAAGTTCCGGCGGGGCGACAGCGAGAACGCTGCGAGCCTCGTCCCAAGCTTCATCCTCGAGGAACCACTCGATGAGGACATTCCAGCCCCAGGTGTACCAAGGGGCTGCGCGCAGGAGGAAAGCCATCTGTCCGCGCGCCTCCCGTTTGTTGCCTTTTCGGCGACGGATCCAGGCGGAGCGGCCCAAGGCGGGAGAAGGATCGGCAAGTCGTTCCCGAATTTGAAGCATAACTCCATCGGCTTCGTCGTACCGGCGCTGCTCGACCAAAAGAGTGGCGAGCCAATCGGCAGCGAAGAATAGTCCTTGATTCAACGCTAAACTTCGGCGGAGGCAGGACTCGACTTCGCCTTGCGCCGCGAAACTCTTAAATTCTTGCAGTGTTTTTCCCAGGAGGAGCCAGAGATAGGCTCCACGAGGGTAGACGAGCGTGCCGTCGCGGGCGACTTGTACGGAGGCTTCGGTATCCCCGCAATCCGCCAAAAGTGCGATGGCGCGATCTCTCCAGTGAACAGACTCTGGAAACCGAGCGAGCACCTCTTTAATGGAAACGCGGGCTTCCTGAATGCGGCCGGCATGGATCAGGATCTGGACACGCACATCGTGGAGATCGACGTTTTGCGGATCGCGAGCGGCGGCTGAGAGCAAAATCCGCAAAGCCTCTTCGATTCGGCCATCACGCTGATTCACGCGAGCGAGCTGGATTTGGGCGGAAGAGTCGTCTGGATGACGACGGATAATCTCGGCCAAGACCGCTTCGGATTCTTCAAGCTTTCCGAGCCTGCGCCAGGCAGAAGCGAGAGAAAATCGCAGTCCCAGATGATAGGGGAAACGTTCCACGGCGGGCTGAAGCATCTCGAGCGCGCGCTGAGCGTCGGTACGACCGCTCCCATGTTCAAGAAGGAGATCCGCGGAAGCCTCAATGACTTCTGGATCGTCGGGCCGGATTTTAAGCCATGCGAAAGCAGTTTGCTCAGCCTCGGCGACCCCGAAGCGGTCGGCAGCGAGCTTTATTGCTTCGCGGGCGACCGAGAGCCGGCCCTGGTAACGAAGCAGCATGGCAGAAATACTTTCCCAGTTTTGCTTTCGCTCTTCCGCGTGGGACCTGGCCAGACAATCCCACACCTGGCGATAGCTGTAAAAGTTTTCTGGTTCGTGATCGATAGACTTCAACCAGTGACCAACGGCTTGCGTCCACTCGCCGCGGGCTTCGCACCACAACGCGAGGACGCGAAGAGTGGATGCTTCCTGAGGCGCGGTGCGTTCACATTGTGCAAGCAGGCCGGGGATGCGGCGCTGCAACCTTTTTCGCCCACGCTCATCCTGGGATGAATAGTCAGCGAGGGCGGTAAAGGAGAGTTCTCGCCACGCCCAGCTATCTTCGGGGTTGCGTTTTACGCGGCGAAAAAGAAGAGAGTACTTTTTCCAGCGTGGCACGGCGGCGCGGTCCAGATACTGGCAGTACAGCTGCTCCAATTCATCGTGGCCGGGGTGGTCCGCCATCCAGCGGGCGGCCCGGTCGAGGGCCAAGCGAGCGCCATCGCGCTTCGCGATCAGATGAAGCAATTCGCGGCGGGCCTGGATGGTGAGAGGCGACTCTTGAACCCATGCTTCGGCATGCTCGACGGATTTTTCGAGATCGCCACGCCTTTGATAGAAGTCGACCGCAGCTTCGTGAAAGAGGGCGGAATTGCCGGAGGCCTCGAGGCGATGCAAGAGGGTCTCGGCTTCGTCCCAGCGGCCCATGCGCGCAGAAAACGAGATAACGAAGGCCAGCAACTCCTGGGAATCGCCGTAGATTCCAAGCGACTCTTCGGCAGCGGCCAACGCGCGTTCAGGGTGCCCCCAGGCCTCGAGGGCGCCGATCCAAGTTATCCAGGGGGCGGTGGCACGAGTGGAAACGCTCAGGCTGCGCACGCGATCCTCCAGCCATCGCAGCCCATCATCCTTGCGTGCCGCGTAACAGAGGGCGTCGCAATACGCGCGCGCATAGTGCTCCTGGCTCGCGGCAAGCCCGGCGGCGATCCGGTACGCGAGCAGAGCTCCCTGGGTGTCCCGATCTTCCCAAAGGAGATCGCCAAGGACATGCCAAGCTTGCGCACAGGAGCTCTCGCGCAAGAGAACATCATTCAAGAGCGAGCGAGCTTTTTCGTGCGTTTCGGCCGAACTGCGCAACAGATCAGCGTATTCGCTGACGTATGCGCTAGGGGGATAGAACCAGTTCTGCTGGGATTGAATGCCCGGAAGAATGCCGCGCTCGACGACGCGGGCGAGCACGCTGCGCATAAGCGCATTGTCTCCGAGGGTGCGGCAACAGGATAGAAGTCTGGCGCGAACAAAGGCCGACCTGGGAAAGGCTTTCATGAGTTCCTGAAATTCGGAAAGAGCCAGGCCCACGCGGCCGTCCTGAACAGATTGCATGGCCTTCAGGAGGCGAGTGATCGGATGAGAAGGCTGCCTTTCTAGAAGTTTGAGAACGACTTCGCGCGCAGCCGCGGGATCGCTCATGTAGCCGGCGCGATTGTAGGATTCCATGGCGGTCATGGCGTCCACATCGGCCGGAATGAGCAGTTCATCGAGAAGAGCGGCTTGGTCGCGCGGAACAATCACCATACCCTTGGGACCCAGAGGCGCCTCGTCTTCTCCAATTCTATCGAGCAAATACTCGGTGGTTCGGAGTGACTGAGGGTCATGCAGGATCAACGTTCCCGCTGCCTCATCCAAGCCGACGGCGGCGATAGCGTGCGCACTGGCATCGGCCACGAGAGTCAGAACAAAAGCGAAACCATTCTTGATTAGGCGAGCGGCAATCTCCGGCACCACGGCAAAGAACCTGACTACAAACCCCTGCTTCTCAAGCCATTCGGCCGCGGCCCACTCTGGCGTTCCCCCAAAGGTGATCTTGGATGCCATAGCGTCCGGGTCGATGTCTGCACCCATGGCGGCGAGAGCAGAGGCGATGCTGGTAGGCAAACATTCTTCATATTTCTGGATGGCGCGCCGAAAAGGCAGACGGACGCGAAGCCCGCTGGGATTCTTGCGGAGATTTTCCAGGACTTTGCGATGGAAGGGTGAACGAGCCGCGTTGCTCCAACGCTCCATGGCCGTGTGATCGTCCTCGAGTTCGGCGATGTCCAGCCACATTCTGGCGAAGAGAACGTTGGATTCGCGATCGGCCAGCGGGGCCAGACTGGATAATTGTTCGGCGAGTTCGCGAGCGCGCCCCAGGATGCGAGAACGTTCGTCTCCCTGGATGGTCTCGGCCAGGACGCAGAGATGCCAACACGCTAGTTGAGCGATCTCATAGGACTCGGTGTGATCGGCGGCCGCAACCAGCCTGTCGGCCGCCTCGCGTATGCGGCGAAGTTTCAGCAAACTTTGGCCCAGGCTATGGCCGGCGAATGGCGTACCTGGCATGAGTTCCCAGGAACGTTCGGCCGACGTTAGCGCCTCGCTCCATCGATCCTCCAGACCAAACACATTGGATTCGCAGGTAAGGACCCAGTTCTGCGATGACTGGAAGGAGCGAGCGCGCTCAATACAGGCATGCGCGCGAGAGAACTCTCGCAGAGAAGCCCAGGCGACGGCTTGCGAAGCGAGCCAACTGGCTTGCGTATCGGCGTCCGCGCCAGGAATCTCGGGATTCGTTTCCCAGGTGCGCAGGTCGTCAAACAGGCGCCACTGGCGGCGGCGCAAGCTGTGCGTGAAATAGCGGACACGTGGGTCTTCAGGAAAGCGCGCAAAGGCGGCACGAAAAAGCCGGCGCGAGAGCCGCCAACCTCCGAGACGATAGGCAAACCTGCCGCCGAGAATCAATTCATCGGAGGAAAGATCTTCAAGCTGCTGAGATGGTTTCCAATAGTCCGCACTCTGACGGAAAGCTTCCAGGAAGCGATTGCTGTCGTAGAGGTTTTGTAGTGCGGCAAGTGAAATCATGATAGTTGAAGAAAAAGTGGGTAAGAGTATAAGTCAATCGATTCGGCCGCGTACGCCGAGAGTATTCGCGAACTTTGGGGACACCGAGATTTCCAGGGCCAGACCTGGCCGGTACCCTAAATTACTTCGGCCACGACGTAGGGCGCGCGATAGGTACCGCGCAGGAGGATATTGGCTTCGTCATCGGCGATGACTTGCTCTGTAGCGGCGTCGAATTTTAGTGTGCGGCCGAGGCGATAGGAGGCGTTGGCCAGGTGCACTAGCGTTGTGGAGATGTGGGCTTCGAGGATGGGCGAATGAATGTCTTCGGTGCGGCGGCTGCGAACGCACTCGATGAAGTTGGCGTAGTGGTCGCCGGAAGCTTTCCCGTGTGGGCCAGGTTCGACTTGATCCGTGATCCAGGTTTTGTAGGCGTCGTACCCATCGATGGCGAGATAGCCGTTGGTGCCGTAGAAAATGTTGCCGACAGTGTTGGTCACGGCGTCTCTTGGACCGAGTGAGGACTGAGCGGCTGCGGGTTTTTTAGCGGCGGGGGCACTGGGCGTGAGACCTGCGGGTGGAACAGCGCTTGTTCCATAGGCGCCGGTGCCGATTTCGGCTTCGTGATTGGTGATCCACGGGCGGACTTCGACCTCCATCATTTTGCGTTTGCCGTTGGGAGCGTCGAAATAGAAAACAGCATTCAGCAGGTTGGGAGTTTGCTGGTCGTCGTCGAACATGAAATGTCCGCCCATGGCCGAGACAGACGTTGGGAAGCCGACGCCTAGACCCCAACGCGCGATATCGATTTCGTGGATGGCTTGATTGCCGACTTCGCCGTTGCCGGTGTCCCAGATCCAATGCCAGTTGTAGTGGAAGCGATTGCGCGTGAAAGGTTTCATCGGAGCGGGGCCGGTCCAGAGCTCGTAATTGACGCCGGCGGGGACGGGTTCCTGCGGGGCGTGGCCGATCGACGGGCGCCATTTGTAGCTCAGCGCGCGAGCCATGTAGACATCGCCGATGGTGCCGTCGCTCAGATGATGAATGGCTTCGACCATGCCGGGATTGGAGCGCGACTGGCTGCCGTGCTGGCAAATGCGGTTGTACTTTTTCACGGCGCGAACTAGCTGGCGGCCTTCGAAGGTGTTGTGCGAGCAGGGCTTTTCGACGTAGACGTCTTTGCCGGCCTGGCAGGCCCAGATGGCCATGAGCGAGTGCCAATGATTGGGAGTGGCGATGGAGATGGCGTCGATGTCTTTGTCTTCGAGGAGTTTGCGAATGTCGACGTAGGATTTCGGCTTGGGCAGGCCCATCTTCTCGATCTCGGCGATGCGCTGGGTGGAGACGTTTTCGTCGATGTCGCAGATGGCGACGATTTCCGTTCCCGGAACATGCGAAAAGCCGCGGATGTGATCGTTGCCGCGGCCGCGGACACCACAAATGGCCACGCGGACGCGATCGTTTGCCCCGAGAATTTTGCCGCCGAGCGCGAGTGTAGCTGCTCCTACTGTGATGGCTTTGCCGGTGGTCTTTAGAAAATCACGCCGCTCGATTTCCATGATTGCCGCCTCTTTGTTTGGAACTCTCCTGCAAGGCGCATTGTATATCCGACGGGGCTTGCACGCACAAGCTATCAAGCCAGGCTTGGGCGTGTGCGCTGATTGTTGGCTTGGCGCTCCCGCGCAGGAATGTGCTCACGAGCGCGGATCCCAGAAGCATTGAAATTGCTGATTGAGCGATCGTGATAGGGAACTCTGCCGCTGCTCACAATTTTCGATACTGCCAATACGAACGTTGCGTTTGCAGGCCGTAGCGCCGGGACGCAAGATGGTGCCACGAACTACGTCGGTGCAAGAGTTGTGTCCCCGCAATCCAGCCTGCTGAGGTGGACTTTGGACTATGTGCAGCCTGTAGATCTTTTGAATGACGCGGTGACGTCGGCGTCCAGGAAGGCTTCTCTCTCCGTTCGCGATCTTCTGATTCGAAGTTTTCTTGCGGGCGGATTGCTCGCATATGCCACCTCCCTTGTTTTCATTGTGCTTTCGCAAAATGTAGCGCCGATTGTGGGAGCCATCCTGTTTCCCGTGGGATTTGTGATTTTGGTGTTGTTGGGACTGGAATTGGCGACGGGGAATTTTGCGCTGCTGCCGATGGGATGGGCGGCCGGCGAAGTTTCTTTGGGCAAAATGGCGCGGAATCTGGGCTGGGTCTATCTGGGAAACCTGGCCGGAAGTCTGTTTTACGGGGTGCTGTTCTACCTGGCGGTGACGAACTGCGGGACTACGGGAGGCGGGGCCGTCGGCGAATTAGTGCGTACGGCGGCGCAGAAGAAAACGCTTGGGTATATGGCGCTGGGGCTGCGCGGATGGGAAACGGCGTTTATCAAAGGAGTTTTGTGCAACTGGATGGTGACGCTGGGAGCAGTGTTGGCGATGGTTTCGCGCTCCACCATCGGAAAAGTGGTGGCGATGTGGCTGCCGATCATGACGTTTTTTGCGATGGGGTATGAGCATTCGATCGTGAACATGTTTTTGATCCCGACGGGGAAACTGTTTGGCGCGCCGGTTTCATTTGGGCAGTGGTGGATCTGGAATCAGATTCCGGTCACGTTGGGAAATTTTGTTTCTGGCGCCGTGCTCACGGGACTTGCGCTCTACGTGACAAATGCTCCCAAGAAATCTACGACCTTGGAAATTCCGTTGGGCTCCGTGGAACCTGCCCGCGTGGTCATGGGACAGGCGGCCGAGGCCGACTAGGAATGTCCTTAAAAGTTTGCGGAGTTTGTGAAAGAAGAGCGAATGGAGAGTTATGACGCGAGATTCTGAAAGCAACTCGGTCACGACGGCACGCACAGAATCCAGCCAGAGCGTCCGCGCTGCGAACGCGGTCGAAAGTTATAAGGCCTCGATGGATGGCGACGGACTGCGCATCCTGGAGCACCTGCCGCAGATCATTGAGCGAGGCGCGGAATCGCTGACACCCGCGGAGAAGGAATTGTTGAAGTGGGTGGGAGTCTTCTATCGCAGGCCAACGCCGGGCAAGTTCATGATGCGCATTCGCATGCCGAACGGTTTTGTGAAAAGCGAGCAACTGCGCACCATTGCGGAGCTTTCGCGGCGGATCGGCAACAGCGTGTTGGACATTACAACGCGGCAGCAAATCGAATTGCGCGGGTTCACTCTGGACAGCATTCCGGAGATTTGGGAAAAGCTGTCGGGCGTGGATATGGGCTCGCTCCAGACAGGCATCGATAACGTTCGAAACATCAATGGGTGCGCGCTGGCCGGTTTGACGCCGCACGAATTGTTCGACGCGTCGCCTGTGGTGCAGGAGCTGGATCGCATCATCGTTGGAAGCAAAGGCAATCCGGAGTTCACGAACTTGCCGCGCAAGTTCAACATCACAGTGACCGGTTGCATGGACAACTGCACGCATAACGAGTCGCAGGATATAGCGCTGATTCCCGCAAAGAAGGGTGGGCGAGCCGGGTTTAACATCCTCGTTGGCGGAAAGATGGGCTCCGGAGGATTCACCATGGCTTCGCCACTGAATGTTTTTGTGGAGATTTTCCAAGCCGCGCGCGTCGTCGTGGAGCTGATCAAGATTCATCGGGATCACAGCCCGCGCGAGGCACGCTCGAAGTGCCGGTTCGCCTTCCTGATCGAAAAATGGGGTATCCCGAGATTGCGCGCGGAGCTTACCGCGCGTTTAGGGCATGAACTGGCGTTTCAGGGGAGAGATATGCGAACTTCCCATCACGCCGATCATCTCGGGCTCACCGCGCAAATGCGAGCCAGAGTCGTGGCCGTGGGTCTCTGTGTTCCAACCGGCAGAATCAATCCCGAGCAACTGGACGAACTTGCGCGTCTCGCGGACGTCTATGGCAGCGGCGAGATTCGCTTGACGACTGGGCAAAACGCAATCATTCCAAATGTACCTCGCGAGCGAGTGCCGCAGCTTTTGCAGGAAGCTCTGCTCGAGCAATTCTCGCCGCGCCCATCTCCCTTTGTGCGCGGGCTGGTTGCTTGCATCGGCACCGATTATTGCAATCTGGCGCTCATCGAAACGAAAAGCCGCGCAGTCGTGCTTTCCCAGGCGCTGCATGAAAAAATGGGTCCGGGAGGAAATTCACTTTCGATTCATTGGTCGGGCTGCCCGGCGGGCTGCGGGAACCACGAAGCGGCCGACATCGGTCTTCGCGGGTTCAAGACAAAAATTGAGGGAAAGATTGTCGATGCCGTGGCGGTTTATGTCGGCGGGCGGACTGGCCCCTACGCGGTTGCCGGCAAAGAGATTTTGGCCACGGTGCCATGTGACGAAGCGTTTCCAGAAGTGATGGCCGAAGTCGTCCGGTCGTACCGCCTTGAGAACGAATATGGGAACCCAGGCAACTTGGCTGATCCCTTTTTCACTGCTGCGGCGACAGTGGGATTGGCATCCTGGCGGAGTTCCGTCCCGTACGCAGCTTCCGCGGGCGCGGATTAAATACAACTTCCCTTACTTTCTCGCCAAAGTCCAACGCTCCGCGTTCTGGGGCATCCGAGGTATAGTCAACGAGCGGACCACTGGAAATGCCTGCCACCAATTTTCACGGACTAACCGTACTGACGCTGGAGAGCCGGCGGGGACAGGAAATGAGCCGGCTAATCGAAACATATGGCGGCAGGCCGGTGCATGCTCCGGCTATGCGTGAGGTACCCCTCTCTTCAAACCCCGAAGCTCTGAAATTTGCTGACGCGCTATTCGAAGGAAAATTCGATGCCGTGGTGTTTCTGACTGGAGTCGGCGCTCGCGCACTATCGAAGGTGATAGAGGGTGCACATCCACCGGAGAAATTTTTCGAGGCTTTGAGAAAGGTCTCCGTAATCGCGCGCGGACCAAAACCCGTCGCTGTTCTGAGGGAATGGAAAGTGCCGGTGGCGCTCGCCGCGCCGGAACCAAATACCTGGCACGAAGTGTTGCAAGCGATTGACGACAACAAACTGGATTTGCGCGACAAACAGGTTGCGGTGCAAGAATACGGTGTTTCCAACCCGGAATTGCTCGAAGGATTGCGCGCGCGAGGGGCCCATCTTACGCGCGTCCCTGTCTATCAATGGGAATTACCCGCGGATACAGCGCCGCTAAGGGCAGCAGTGGAGGAAGTAATCGCCGGGAGGATTGACGTGGCGCTGTTCACGACCAGCGTGCAAATCCATCATCTTTTTCAGATGGCCGAGCAAGACGCAAAGAAGGATGCTCTCAAGGCGGGCATGGAGCGCGTGGTGAAGGCTTCGATTGGGCCGACTACCTCGGAAACCTTGCGCAGTTACGGATTGCTGGTTGATCTGGAAGCTTCCCATCCCAAGATGGGATTTCTCGTGAAGGAAGCGGCGGAACAGTCCGCTACATTATTTCAGAAGATTCAATGATTGAGTTCGAGGAGAGCTTACGGGGTGGTGATGACAATGTATGCAAGCGGGACATTTGAGGTGAAGTTGAACGTTCAGAAGGCGGACAATAAAGAAGAGGAGAGCGCAAAGCTGGGAAGGATGTCGATCGAGAAACAATTCCACGGGGATCTTGCAGGGACGAGCGCGGGCGAGATGTTGAGTGTGGGCACGGAGGTAAAAGACTCGGCGGGCTACGTGGCCATGGAGCGTGTTACCGGAACATTGCATGGACGTGCGGGCACATTTGCGCTGCAACATAGCGGGACCATGACGCGGGGTGAACCGCAGTTGAGCGTTACGGTGGTGCCGGACTCCGGGACTGGAGAGTTGGTGGGAATCGCGGGAAGGATGTCGATCAAGATCGTCGACCGAAAACATTTCTATGAATTCGAATACACGCTGCCGGAAACTCCTTGATATTGGGCGTTATTTTCAGAACCCTCTCCTCACCGGTTAGACGCCGGCCTCGCCGCCAGATGTGAGATTTTTCCTCATTACAACCTGGTGGGATTTCACTACGATGGACTTTCGCGAGGGTTGAGGCGCCGTGCCCGGGCCTGCCGGAGTCGTCATCGGGAGGAAATGCAATGATTAGGAATCGATCTTTGCCTACTGACACCGTGCTGCCGCATGTCGCATACAAAGATCTTGCCAGGGCGATCCAGTGGCTGGGCAAAACTTTCGGTTTCAGAGAGCACTACCGTTATGGGGAGCCGTTGAGCGGAGCGCAGATGCATCTTGGCAAGGCGTGGATCATGGTCAAGCAGGCGCGAAAAGGCTGGGCGAGTCCCGCAGAGCTTGGGTTTGGAACGCAGGACCTGACGGTGTTCATCGATGATGTGGAAGTACACTTTCAGAGAGCAAAAGCTGCGGGCGCGAAGATTCTGGAGGAGCCGCACGAGACCGTTTATGGCGAATTCCAGTATGTGGCGGAGGACCTGGATGGACATCATTGGCTGTTCTCGCGGCACGCGCGGGATGTGAGTCCGGAAGAATGGGGAGCTACGGTTGCGGAAGACGCGGATGTTGCGCAACGGTAGCTCAGCCAAAGCGAACTGAGCTGGGAAACCAGGTGAAAAGCGGCTTAACCCTTCGCGGTCACTGGCAGAAGATTTTGGATGCGCAACGCGACTATAGTACGCTCACGTCATTTGTGAGAGAGCGAGTTGAAAATGAACATTCGAATGAGATTGAGCGTGGGGGCGTGTGCGGCGTTCTCTTTGCTCGCGGCGAACACACATGCAGTGCCTCTGCCGCAAGCGGGGGGCACAAAATTTGAGGTGTCGTTTCCGGCTTCGGCGCACGCGGGGCCGATCACGGGACGCGTATTTGTTGTGGTAAGCACGAAGGATAAGCCGGAACCGCGTTTGCAAGCAGGAAGCTGGGGAGATTCGGGGCCGTTCTACGGCGTGGATGTGAATGGACTGGCGCCGGAACAGAACACGGTCATTGACGCGAGCTCTCCGGGGTCGCCCGTGCGGAGTTTGCGCGAGATTCCCGCTGGAGATTATTACGTGCAGGCACTGGTCAATATATATACGGAGTTTCATCGCGCGGACGGGCATACGCTGTGGCTGCACATGGACCAGTGGGAGGGGCAGCATTTCAATCGTTCGCCCGGGAATTTGTACAGCGAAGTGCAGAAAGTGCATCTGGATCCGGCGGCGGGATACGACATTAAGCTGAGTTTGACGAAGGAGATTCCTCCGGTGCCGATGCCCGCTGACACGGCGTGGGTGAAGCACATCAAGATTCAGAGCGAGATGTTGACGAAATTCTGGGGGCACCCGATGTATTTGGGAGCGACGGTGCTGCTGCCGAAAGGCTATGACGAGCATCCAAGCGCGCACTATCCCGTTATTTTTCAGCACAACCATTTCAATTTGAGGCCGCCATTTGATTTTTCGACGGAGGACTTTAAGATCAGCGCGGCGTTACGACAATCGCTAAACGACCTGAATCGGGAAACTGGATACGAGTTTTATCAGGCATGGAATTCGGACAATTTTCCGCGAATGATTGTAGTGACGCTGCAGCATCCCACGCCGTACTACGACGATTCGTATGCGGTCAATTCGGTGAACAATGGTCCCTACGGCGACGCGCTGGTAAAAGAGATGATTCCGTATCTCGAGGCGCATTTCCGGATGATTCCGAAGCCGTATGCGCGCGTATTGACGGGCGGGTCGACCGGCGGGTGGGAATCGCTCGCGGCGCAAGTGTTTTATCCAGATTTTTTTGGCGGCACCTGGACTCTGTATCCGGACTCGATCGATTTTCGGCGATATGGATCGGTTAACGCGTACGAGGATGACAACGCGTTTTTCGAGCCTGGGCAAGTGTGGGTGCAAGTGCCACGCTACATCATGCGCACTTCGGAGGGGCAGCCGGAAATCACGATTCAACAGTTCAGCCAGATGGAAGATGTTTTGGGCAGCCATAACCGGTCGGGAGAGCAAATTGAAATTTGGGACGCGGCATACGGGCCGATCGGTGAGGATGGGTACCCGAAGCCGCTGTGGGATAAAAAGACGGGCAAGATTGACCACAGCGTGGCGATCTACATGCGCGACCACGGGTACGACCTCAGCTACAACATTCGGACGAATTGGGCGACGCTTGGGCCGAAGCTGCGTGGGAAGATTCACGTGTACGTCGGCGACATGGACAACTTTTATTTGAACCTGGCGGTGTACAAGTTGGAAGAGGAAATGAAGAAGCTGACGAATCCGGCTTGCGATTGCGATTTTCAGTATGGAAGGCCGATGAAGGGTCATGGGTGGCAGCCGACGACAACGGCGAATTTGGTGAAGTGGATGGCGGAGCATGTGGAGAAGAATGCGGCGGGAGAGGATACGAAGCAGTGGCATTACTGAGGAAATGAGGCAGGGGCGGCCAGGGAGTGAAAGGAAATAAAGGAACAGAGCAGGGGTGCGAGAGTGCATGCGCGTGGGTTGCGCGGTATGCTGGAAGGGTAAGAATTTAGAATAGGGATTTGAGATAGACCATGTTTGAAAACCTGACAGAGAAGCTGCAACGGACATTTAAGAATTTGCGTGGGCAGGGGAAGCTCACGGACGAGCACCTGGACGTGGCGCTGGCGGAGATTCGCGAGGCGCTGCTCGAAGGCGACGTGAACGTCGGCGTGGCTGACGAGTTGCTCGCGAATATTCGTAAGCAGGCGCTGGGCAGCGAAGTGATGCTGCAACTTTCGCCGGACCAACAAGTGGTTAAAGCGGTGCGCGACGAGTTGGTCATGATGCTTGGGAAGCACGCCAAGCCATTGTTTGCTTCAAGGCCGCCTTCGGTGTGGATGATTGTGGGATTGCAGGGATCCGGTAAGACGACGACTACCGGCAAATTGGCGAAATGGCTTGTTCAACATGGGCACCGGCCGCTGGTGGTTTCTACCGACGTGTACCGGCCTGCGGCGCGCGAGCAGCTGGCGCAAGTGGCGAAGGCTGTTGGGACTGCACTGTGGCCCGGGGCGGGGACAGACAAGCCGCTCGAAATCGTGAAAGGCGCGATCCGTGAAGCGAAACTTTCCGCGAGCGATGTGATCCTTGTGGACACCGCTGGGCGTTTGCACATCGACGACGATTTGATGAGTGAATTGAGCATGCTGAAAAAAGAGCTTCAGCCGAGCGAGATTTTGTTCATCGCGGACGCAATGATTGGGCAGGACGCGGTGCGGTCGGCGGGAGAGTTTCACAAGCGCCTCGGACTTACCGGAGTCATCCTGACGAAGCTGGACGGCGATGCGCGCGGCGGCGCGGCGCTTTCGATTGGCAAAGTGACCGGAGCGCCGGTGAAGTTCGTGGGACTCGGCGAAAAATACGACGCGCTGGAAGGATTTTATCCGGAGCGGATCGTTTCGCGCGTGCTGGGCATGGGCGACATCATGTCGCTGATCGAACGGGCGGAGCAGACCGTCGACAAAAAGGCCGCCATAGAGCTCGAGCGCAAGCTGCGCAAAGAGGGATTCACGCTCGAAGATTTCCGCGACCAGTTGAAGCAGATTCGCAAGATGGGGCCGCTAGAGCAGCTTGTGGATATGCTGCCGAAGATGGGGCCGCTGCAAAATTTGCCGAAAGACGCGAAAGTGGATGAAGGGAAGTTAAAGCAGGTCGAAGCAATCATCAATTCGATGACGAACCAGGAACGGCGGGATCACAATGTAATTGATGGGAAACGGCGAAAAAGAATCGCGATGGGTAGCGGGACGACCGTGCAGGATGTGAACCAGGTCTTGAAGCAGTACCTGCAGATGCGCACGATGATGAAGCAGTACGGCGCGATGGCCGCGCGAGCGAAGTTGAAGGGTTTGGGCAAACTTGCGGGTTTGAACTGACGCTTGAGCTATTCCTTCGGCTTTAAATTCAAATAGAGGTCGGCTGTTTTCAAGGCGAGCGCTTCCGGATCGAGATCGGTGCGATTGCAGAGGATGATGGTCGTCAGATTGTTTTTGGTGAAGCGCTCGATAACAGTCCGGAAGCCCATCGTGCTTCCCGTGTGCCACATACGCGGAATTCCCCAGTAGGGGTCCAGAAACCAGCCGAAGCCGTAGGAGACGGGCTTGCCGGGATGCAAGTTGTCGTCATTCGGCGCGGTGGGCCAGAGGGTGGGAGAGCCGTTCGCTAATTTTGCCGGCACAAGCGCAGGAGCCATCTCTTCGGCGCTGAGCAGAGTGTGATTGCGCAGGGCGTCGTCCCATTTCGCGAGATCATCGAGATTGGAATAGATGCCTCCGTCGCCAAGTGTGGCCGACGTCGAGCTTTGGTCGGTCCCCTTCAGTGTGTCGCCTTCTTTAGAGTGGCCGAAAGCGCGGTTCACAACTTCATTTTTCCCTTTTTGATAGACGATGGTCTGGTCCATGTGAAGCGGCTCGAAGATTCGCGCATGGAGAAAATTTCCGTAGGATTGTCCTGATGCTTTGGCGACGATGAGGCCGAGCACCACGTATCCGGAATTGCTGTAAGACCAACTCATTCCCGGAGCAAATTGCCCTTTGGTCTCTTTTTTCAGAAGAGCGAGGACTTCGTCGTCCTGGATTTGGTGTTCGGCGGACCAGAGCGGACCATTCGCTTTTTCGGCCGCGTCCATCAGGTCTTCATAGTCGGGCAAGCCTCCGGTGTGATTCAGAAGGTTGCGGATGGTGATGTTCTTGCCGTAGGGCGGAAAATCCGGGAATATCTCGGTCAGCGTCTGGTCATAGCGAAGCTTTCCGTCGTGGACGAGCATCATAACAGCCATGGCGGTGAACTGTTTAGTGAACGAGGCGAGGCGGAAATTGGTGTGCTGGTCGATTTTCGCCTTGGATCGCAAATCGCGGACGCCGTATCCTTTTTCAAACAGAGTGCGTCCATCTTTGCGGGCCAGAATCGCCAGTCCGGGCGCGTTTTCTTGTGTGATGGAAGAGAAAATGGACTCGGCTTGGCTGTCCAGGGATGAGGACGGGGTTTGCGCCCGGAATTCGATGGCAAGAGCAAAGAACGCGACGGCTAGAAAAACGGGCGTCAGCCTCATCTGGCCTCCTGTGGGCGTCCCGCAGAATAGCATTGCTTTTGCACGTTTATCTGCCCGTAACACAGCTGCGTTATCACTCTTTGTTCCCTGAGAACTTTATGACACGCACTGCGCTTGATGATCCGCGCTTCTATCTCAACCGGCACTTGGAATGGCTCGAGTTCAACCGGCGTGTCCTGGAGGAGGCGCGCGACATCGGCAATCCTTTGCTCGAGCGCGTGAAGTTTCTGGCGATTACGGCGAATAATCTCGATGAGTTTGTCGAGGTGCGTGTGGCTAGCTTTCTGCAGCGAATCGAGCACGGTTCGCGCTCGCTCAGTCCTGACGGTTTAACCGTGGAGCAGGAGCTAGAGAAAGTTTCGGCCGCGATGCATGTGATGGTTCGCGACCAATATAAATGTTGGAACGAGGAACTGCTTCCAGCGCTGGCGAATGTGGGGATTCGCGTTTTGCCGGCGAGCCAGCTCGAGGGGAAAGCGGCGCAGGCGGCGAAGACGTTTTTCGAGCGGCGCGTATCTCCGATGCTGACCCCCGTGACGGTGGATCCTTCGCATCCCTTTCCGCACGTTCTTAATAAAGCGCTGTGCATTGCATTTCTCTTGAAGCGCAGACGAAGTGGAAACGGAAAGCCGTATTTCGGGGTGCTCACCGTGCCGCGCGCGCTTCCGCGGCTGTTGCGTGTGCCGGCGCTGAACGGCGGCATTCACTATGTGGCGTTGCAAGAGATCATCTCTGCTTATGCCGCAAAGCTTTATCGCGGTTATGAAATCCTTGCCTCTGCGCCGTTCCGGATCACGCGGAACAGCAATCTTTATCTGGAAGAAGAAGAAACGCGGAGCCTGCTCGACGCTGTAGATGCCCAATTATCGCAACGGCGCAAGGGGGACGCCGTGCGTCTGGAAATTGCAGCGGACGCACATCCCGATATCATCGATCGGCTTGTCTCGACCTTCGAGTTGGACGAATCACTGGTTTTTCGCGCGCAAGGCCCCGTGAATTTGCAGCGTCTCTTTCATCTTTACGAAGAGACGCCGCGCCCGGATCTGAAGTATCCGCCATTTGTGCCTCGCCAGGTGCGCGTAGGGCACGATGCGGATTCGATGTTTGAAGCGATTCGGCGGCAACCCGCTTTGCTACACCATCCCTACGATTGTTACGACACCGTGGTGAATTTTCTCCAGACCGCCGCGCACGACCCACGCGTTTTATCCATCAAACAGACGCTCTACCGGACGAACTCGGATTCGCCGATCGCGCATGCGTTGTTGGATGCGGCCGGAAAAAAAGAAGTGACGGTAGTCGTCGAATTGAAGGCCAGTTTTGATGAAGCGACCAATATCCACTGGGCCCGGAGTTTTGAAGACGCGGGCGTGCAAGTTTTTTACGGGCTGGTGGGATTGAAGACACACGCGAAACTCATGTTGATCGTGCGGCAAGATCCGGATGGCAAGATTCGCCGGTACGCTCATCTGGGCACGGGGAATTACAATCCGTCGACAGCGCGGTATTACAGCGATCTGAGCTTGCTCACGAACGACGAGGCGATCACCTCGGCGGTGCACAATGTTTTCAATTTTCTGACGGCGTACGCGGAGCAGCCGAGCTACAAGCCGCTGCTTTTGGCTCCGCACGATATGGCTAAGTCGTGCCTCGCGCTGATAGAGCGGGAGACACGCCATGCGCGGCGTGGGCGCCCCGCGCGGATCATCGTCAAGATTAATGCGGTTATCGATCCGCCCATCATTCAGGCTTTGTATCGCGCTTCGAGTGCGGGCGTGGATATCGACCTGATGGTACGTGGCCAGTGCGGGCTGGTGCCGGGACTTCGCGGGGTAAGCAGCCGAATTCATGTGAGGAGCATCGTCGGGCGGTTCTTGGAGCACAGCCGGATTTTCTATTTTGAAAATGGAGGGAAGCCGGAAGTTTACCTGGGAAGCGCGGACTGGATGCCGAGAAATCTGTACGAACGGGTGGAAGTGCTATTTCCGTTGAAAGACCCGCAGCATTGCGAGCGCGTCTGCAACGAAATTCTCTCTTCTTATTTGGCGGATACGCGGAAAGCGAGAATCCTGGGCCCGGACGGCAGATACTCGCGTCCGCGCGCGGTGCGCAATAGCCACGGATTCTCCGCACAGGACCATTTTATGCGGATGGCAGGCGGCGATGGTTACACTCAACACATTCCGACGATGCAAAAGAAGGGTGTCGTTTATACTCCCACTAACATGATTACACCGCCTGACAGCGCCTCGGAAGAAGAAAGCTCACTGGACTCATCGAATGCAACCGTATGATCTGATCGTCATTGGCTCCGGACCGGGCGGGCAGCGCGCCGCTATTCAAGGAGCGAAGGCCGGAAAGCGCGTCGCGGTGGTGGAAAAGCACACCGCGATCGGCGGCGTGTGTATAAATACAGGAACGATTCCCAGCAAGACGATGCGCGAAGCCGTGTTGCACCTGTCCGGCTTCTACTCAAAGAGTTTCTACGGGTCGAATTACAACGTAAAAGAAAATGTGACGATCGCGGACTTGAATTTCCGCGTGCAGCGGGTAATCGAGAACGAAGTTGCCGTCACGCAAGACCAGCTCAAGCGCAACGGCGTGGACTTGGTCCACGGGTTCGGTAAGTTCACCGATGCTCATCACCTTCGCGTGGAGAATGGCAATGGCTATTCAGAACTCGAAGGGCAGTTCTTCGTGATTGCCACGGGGACGAAACCCGCTATCAATCCGAAAGTCCCCATCAATGGCCGAAACATCATTACCAGCGATCAACTCCTGACCATGCCGCAGATTCCGCGGACGCTGATCGTGGTGGGCGGAGGCGTGATCGGCGTCGAATACGCGTGCATGTTTGCGACGCTTGGCGTGCGCGTGATCATCGTGGAAAAGCGGCCGCGACTTTTGGAATTTGCGGATGCCGAAATGGTTGAGGCGCTGACCTATCACATGCGCGATCACCGCGCCACGCTGCGGCTGAATGAGGAAGTCGAGAGCGTGGAGGAAACACCTGAAGGAAAAGTGGCAGCGAACCTCGTCAGCAAAAAACGCATCAATGCCGATGCTTTGCTGTACGCCGTTGGCCGGCAAGGCAATGTGGACAAGCTAGACTTGGCGGCTGCCGGTATCGAATCCGACGACCGCGGGCGCATCAAAGTCGACGCGGATTTCCGCACCACGCAAGCGCATATTTTTGCCGTGGGCGATGTGATTGGTTTTCCGAGCCTCGCGTCGGTTTCGATGGAGCAAGGACGCATTGCGGCGGCCCGGGCATTCGGGCTGCAGGTGCAGACCCATCCCGAGAGTTATCCGTATGGGATTTACACCATTCCGCAGATTTCTTTTATTGGTAAGACAGAAGAGCAGCTCACCGATGCCGACGTTCCCTATGAAGTGGGCGTGGCGTATTACCGAGAAATTGCGCGCGGGCAAATTTCTGGTCACACGGATGGCCGGCTGAAACTTCTGTTTCACCGAGAGACTCTTGAGCTGCTTGGCGTCCATATTTTTGGCGAAGATGCCGCGGAATTGCTGCACATCGGACAAGCGGTATTTAAATTGAAGGGCAAGATCACGTACTTTATCAACACGGTCTTCAATTATCCGACGCTAGCGGAATGCTATAAGACGGCAGCCTTCAATGGCCTCAACCGCCTGGGCTGAGGCCGCGATTCGCAAACTTCAGAGCTTGACCATCCTTTTAAGCCCAGCCCTGGCGGTAGTCGCGGCGGAGGAAGTCGTTGGCCGAGGCGACGTTGGTGACGCGCATGTTCGCGCCGTCGTAGTTGATCTTTTTTCCGGCGCGAAGGGCGACGATGCCGAGGAGCATGACTTCGGTGAGGCGCGCGGCGTACTCGAACGGGCAGGAAGCTTCCGTTTTGCCTTTCGCGGCATTCACCCAGTTCATCTCGTGGTCTTCGTTTTCGATGCGCGGCAGCTTTTTTGGCGGCTTGCCGTAAGAGTCATGAAGGGACTTGGGCAGCAAGCGAGGGTTCATTCCGTAGGTATCGTGAAGCAGTTTGCCTTTGCTGCCGATCAGCAGAACGCCGCCGCCCTTGTTCAGTTCTTCGTCGCCGAGTTCCTCTGGTTTGTCGGGCATGAGGCCGCCGTCGTACCAGATCATCTTGACGGCCGGCATGGAGCCGCGCGCGGGAAATTCGTAAAAAGTTTGCGTGGCATGCGGGTAGGACACGCCGTTGAACGGCGTCGAGACGGTCTCGACGGTCGTCGGAAGGCCGAGATTGAGCGCCCACATCGAATGATCAATCAAGTGCGCGCCCATGTCGCCGATCGCGCCGACGCCCCAATCGGACCAGCCGCGCCAGTTGAAGGGGTGATAGATGGGGTGATACTCCACGTGCGGACCGACGCCGAGAAAAAGATCCCAGGATAGTTTGTCTGGCACCGGATAATTGCCAGCCATCGCTGCGGCGAGTCGGGCGTTGACGCCTGGGCCATTCCAGCGAAGCGTGTCGGCGGGTTCTTTCAGCGCTTCGGGGCGCGGCACGCCTTGCGGCCAGAAGCCGAGCGGGCGGTTGGTCCAGACGTGGACTTCGCGCACTTCGCCGATCGCGCCGGCTTGAATGTATTCGACGGTCAGGCGGGCGTCGTCCAGAGAATGGCCTTGATTGCCCATTTGCGTGGCGACTTTGGTTTCCTTGGCGCGCTTCGACAGCTGCCGCGCTTCATCGATCGACCAGGTGAGCGGCTTCTGCACGTAGACGTGTTTACCAAGAGCCATGGCGGCGAGAGCGATCGGCGCGTGCATGTGGTCCGAGGTGGCGATGAAAACGGCGTCGATATCTTTCTGGTGCTCGAGCATGTCGCGATAATCCTGATAGCGCTTGGTTTTCGGGAGTTGCTCGTTTTTCAGGCGAATCATTCCCGCAAGGCGGACTTTTGCTTTGGCGCGATCGAACTCGACAGGAGGCTGGCCCGGAGCCGGCGGTGGATCGGGATTGTCGAGGCGTTTTTGCAAATTCGGGATTTCGGTGTCGAGGCGGTCAAAACCCTTATCGGCATAGCCCCAGTCGACATCGCAGAGCGCCACGATGTTCTGGCTTGAGAGATTGATCAAATTGGTGCGGCCCATGCCGCCGACGCCTACGCCCGCGATGTTGAGCATGTCGCTTGGGGGAGTGAAGCCGCGACCCAGCACATGACGGGGAACGATGGTCATTGCTGCACCTCCAGCGGCGACATTGGTCAGGAATTTGCGGCGTGACAAATCGCTTTTCTTGCTCATGGCTGCTCCCTCTGCTCTGCGGGCATTATCGCGCTGTCACCTGTACTTTGCGAATGGTAAGTTCGCGGGTGGGGCGTGAGAGAAAGAAAGAGTGCACGATGCCTTCGAAGCTCCCTTCGTTCCTCCCTTCGGGCTCCCTTCGTTCCTCAGGGTAAACAGGGCAAGCAGGGTAGACATCTCGTGTCCCTGCGGACCAATCCGGCGTTGGAGCCGTGAACCTTGACGATGCAAGGGGGGACCCCCACCCCCGGTGTTTTGCAAAAGAGTGCGGAAGCCACTGATGCCAAAAGAGTTGGCGGAATGCTCTTTTTTGAAGAGTGCGGAAGAGTGTGAAAACAGGGGAGTTAGTTTTGGCTTCTTTTGCTAGAGAGTGGAAGAGCGGCGCGGGATGAGCGGTGAGAGAAGGAGAGCGCCTGAAGCGGCTCGGCGGGTAAACGGGTGGCGAGTGAGGAATGGCGAAGGAAAGAAAAGGATAACGCAGAGACGCGGAGGGCACAGAGGTTTCGCAGAGAAGAAGGGGACGCTGGGCGGGGCTGGAAGGCGATGTTCACGGTGGATGTTACCGCAAGTCGTGATAACTTGTCAAGGTATTTCTTATGTAGTAATGATTCGAACGGCGGGCGGATGGGGCGTAAGTTGATAAGAGGAATGGGGATGCGCGGGAATTTGGTGCGGGGAAATGGTGTTCGTGCGAGGCACGGCTAAGCCTCCCAGGTTCAGGGGAAGCGAAGTCAAATCGGCGGTCTGAATAGCGCAGGGTGTTGCGGGACTCGGCAGAAGAGCACGGAGAAAGACCCACCCTTTCGACAACCAAACCCGAAAGGGAGGGGCACCCGACCATGGCAGTTTCACCTTGAAGCTATATGAACGGGCCCCAATCGATCCCGAACTCGGGAGGAAGTTCCTGTCCTCTGAATTCTATCCCAGACTGGTTGTTACAAACCGGGTAGCACCCGAAGGTGCCAAGAAACGCGCGGAGGAAGGCCCCTTCCAATTCTGCAATACTCTCAATCCGCAGGAGACTCAAGAGATCGAAGGTTAAGTAACTAAACCGTGTACCTCTTGTTTTGATATAGTTCGTTAGGCCGGGATTGCCGGATTGGCCCGAAGCGTGGTCGCGGAGCCGATTTCCGATACTGTTTTGTTTTGACTCGCTCATTCCGATGTAAATTAAGCGAGAGGGACGAAAGGGGTAGTCGATCATGACTTCGTCCGAAAAAATGAAGTAAAGGCCTACCACTCCTCTAACAGATCGTATAGAGATGTCGTCCAGCGCCTTAGGCTCGAAAAATCTGATAGTGATATTGGAATTCATAAATTTCGATTTCGCGGAGACAAGAAAAGTCCAATGGACGAACAAACCATAGAAGCTCAAGACCAAAATGTCCAAGCCGGCCCAGACATTGTGACCGAGTTTGTCCGAAAAATCAGCGCTGATCAAACTCTTGATAAGGGCACAGCTGCTGCCATTGAGACGTTACACGCTGCCAGCAAACTTACCGCGAACAATCTGCTTAAGACGCTAGAAAACGCCAGAGGTGATGCAAAACATGGTCCTCCTACGAAAGCTTGAAATCTCCGGATTTCGCGGAGCAATTGGTGCACTACCCGTTGACCTGACGTCCGCATGCCGAAGCATAGCAATCTTTGGCGAGAATGCCGCAGGCAAGAGCTCACTCACTGACGCAATCGAGTGGTTTTATACGGACAGAGTTGACCACCTATGGAAGGAAAATACCAAGGAGAGTGCGTTGCGAAACGCCCTCATCGGGGACAAGACCTCCTCCACCGTTGTCCTGGAATTGAATAAGGCCTCCCTTAACTGCAGGAAAAGCCTCTCCCCTCAGCTAGCTTCCTCCGTAACAAACAAAACTAAAGAGTTCTCGGATTACCTTTCCCAGTTTCAACAAGGCCGCGAGAGACTAACACTGCGAAACATGGACCTATTGAACTTTATCCTCAAGAGGAAGGCCGACAAGCGACAAGAACTTGAAAGAATTATTGGGTATGAGGCACTCGATGCGTTTCGGGACGCAATTGGACAGACCCTCTACAAGCTCGAGAGAACGCCAGAGTATATTGCTTCACGAAGTAGCACCCAAGACTACCAGAAGGAAATCATTCGGATAGCTGGAGCTAGTATCTTTAGCGAGAAGGAGCTATACGATCTCGCCGAACGAATGGTGCAGGATGCCGGCATTTCCCTGAAAATTGCCGACGACAACTCCTATCAGAATGCCATCAAGGAAATCCAGGCCAAGATCCACGATAAAGAAAAGACAACACGCAAACTAGCATTATCAGAGTGCAAGCAGAAGTGTGACGACCTATCCAAAAAAGCTAGCGAAGCTCTGGCTAGCTTCGGCCTATTTTCGACAAGCTACGCCGAAGTAATTAGGTCAGAAGAGCAGCTAAGGCTGGCGAAGCTAGTCGGATTCCTAATCCAAGGTAAGCAAGCAATCGAAGATCATCTCGTTCCTGACGATACGTGCCCTCTTTGCCTTCAGACAAAAGCATGGGACTCTCTAAATGAGGAATTAGGAGATAGGATCTCAAAGCTTCAAGAGAGTAAGCGGCAATACGATGCCGCGTATACTAAGAAAAACCAGACGGTCGCTAAACTTAACGAAGCTGTTAGGGCTGGCCATGAGCTGATCAGCTATTCCACAAAGGCTGGAATTGAAGGCGCATTCCTACATGCCTCTGAAAAGTACAACGTCGCCCTTAAAGAACTCGAACGACATATCGGGCAACAATTCGACATCTATCAGCCGATCTCTGGAAATCTTGGGGAAGCCACCAAGACAATCCTCGAACTCCTAAAAAGCGAATCGGAACGGCTGGGCATAGCGGAGTCGACGCTAGCGCTGTCGACGGAAGAACAAAAACTTCTTGAATCTTTGAAGACAATCGAGAACCTCAGGTCCTACTTTCACAAATTTCGCGCCGCATCTGAAACAGGAAAACAGTTTGACACGCAAATTAGAACGCTGTCGAAAATCAAGAATGATTTTTCGATCGTTCACACTGCGGCCTTACAGAAGGTGCTCGACCTGATGTCGAGCGACATCAGCCAATACTACTTGGCTATGCATCCAAATGAGAACGTCGATGACATCAGACTTACGGTGCTTGAGGAGGGGGTGGAGTTTGAATACGGCTTCCATGGGAAACGCGCATATCCTCCCTTGAAGTATCTGAGCGAGTCGCATCTGAACAGCTTGGGGATTGCCGCCTTCCTCGCATCCGTAAAGTTATTTAACAAAATCAACGGGTTCTTCGTTTTGGATGACATAGTTACAAGCTTCGATGCAAATCATAGGGTAAGGCTGTTGCATCTGTTGAGGACCGAGTTTTCGAAATGGCAAATCGTCTTGCTAACACATGAACACTTCTGGTTCGAACTGATCAAAAAGGAAATGGCGCCAAACGGGTGGCTATTCTCGGAACTTGAAGTCGTACCGGCAGTCGGTATGGCACTGAAGAGTTCCTCAAAGGACTTGAGGGGACACCTCGTCTCCAAGAAGCAGGAGGCCACTCTAACCGCGAACGAACTGCGCACTGCGATGGAGAGAATGCTGAAGGACATTGGCCTTTGTCTGGAAGTAAAGGTGGCGTTCCGCTTTAACGATCAGAACGAGCGCCGAATGACCGGGGAGCTACTCAGCGAACTTCGGTCAACCTTAAAGAAAAAGAGTCCGGGAACTTTAGCAAACCCGGCATTCACAAAGGTGGAGACCTGTAGTCTCGTGGCAACAACAGGCTCACACGATTCCGGCCCTGTTCTGAGTTCCGGAGACGTCTTGACCTGCTGCGAAGACTTTCTAACTCTCGAGGATCTATTCTACTGCAAGGTCTGCAGCGCTTACGTGATGGTTGAAAGATTCGTGGGCCACGAAAACAGGATTTACTGCAAGTGCGGAAAGAAACACCTTGAGTGGAAAGAATAGTCAAACGAACAACCTGGCGGCACGTGAGATTTCCGTGTATCCACAAACCATTGAATACGCATCATAGAATTAGAGTCCGAGGTATCAATTATGGCCCTGAACCTAGTGAACCTAGACCCGAGCACAAGGTCTTTCATGCTCGAAGAAATCGTTTATGACATCGCGGGCAGTAAGCTTTACTATGGCACGCGTCTAAGCCCAGTAGGTGTCCCACTTTATGCAGAACTTTTACGTATTGCAGTGCGAACCGGAACCGACGAGAGCCTTGCAACTGAGCTACGTGTGCCAGGCCGCCTGAATGAGACAGAGGAAAGACGGAAACCAAAGGGTGGAACGACCACAGCGAAAGTGCCGATCAACGCGCCAGAAGTGCTAGCGGAAGGCGAGTTTAACAGGTTTTATATGCGGGGTTTGTGCCTCCGTGCGATAAAGGAGGGAATCAGCGAGGTGGCCGTCTACCGCGCGAAGGAAGTTGCTAATCCCCGGCCCGAGTCGACAGCTCTGATCGGTAAAAGACTGCCCGTGAAACAGCTGCTCGACGATCTACGCGCGAGTATCGGTACTGACACAGCGTTGAGGCTTCCGCCGGGACCAAATTCCGGCTTGAGTGTGAAGCTTCCCTGACCCGATAGAGCGGAACCGGGGAAAGAGACGGGACGTTTTCTATTGCATTGTGCGAGCTTTGTGTCGCGGCGATGATTTTGTCAGAAAGCGGGAACGTTCCGTCCGTCCTCAATCCTCCGAAGAAAAGTCAAAAGCCGCACCCTAAGACCCAAAAGCGCAGAGGAGTGGGGCGCCCGCTCGGAGATCCACCCGCCGGGTGGGGGCATTCCATCTAACCGATCATCGGGATTTCAGCTATCCTGACGGGGGCGTAACCGATGCGGGCTTCGGGGTAATCACATCGACCAACCTGGAGGTCGTCTCGTTGCGGAACGCTGCTTTCGATTGGGCATCAAACTTGTGATGTGATCTTGTGGTGGGCTTCGCCACAGAGGTTCCTTTCCTCATCGAGAAAAATTCCCAATAGCGTGGTGGGATCAAAAGTCTAATGAAGAGTGTGCGAGTCGCGAAGAGCCGTGATGGGTTCAGGTTGTTTGGCCTGGCGGGGCTCCGCACACTCCTGTGCTTCACGATTTTTGGCATGCTCTTGTGTGCTCCCTTAGACTCTGCAAGTGCGGCAGAACCGAAGGCGAAGAATGTGCTGCTGCTGTTTGGCTCCTCGGAACGCGATAACGGTAATTGGGATCCGTTTGACGCCTTGGTGCGGGCCCGTGTTCCGGGGCAAATCACTTTCTACCGCGCCTACCTGGAATCATCGCGAGCGGACGAGAAATCGTATCTGGAGAGCCAGGCAGAGACGTTCCGCCGTACCTACGCTGGGGTGAAGCTGGATCTGGTGATCACGGGAAATCCAGAAGAGCTTCAATTCGCGGTGCAATACCGCGACAAAATGTTTCCGGGTGTGCCGATTATTTTTACCGGAGTCAGCGCAAGGGAGTTGGAAGAACAAAAGATCTGGCCAGGGATGACTGGCGTGACGGTACCGGTGGGTCTTCGGGAAACGATCGATCTTGCCCTCCAGCTTCATCCGGATACGAACACAGTGGCGGTTATGGCGAGCGGATCGAAGGCGGCCGAGTACTGGTTTGCAGCCGCACACGCCGAGCTTCTTCGTCATCAGGACAAGGTAACGGAGATTGATGTCCTGGGACCCGCAAGCGGCCAGCTACTTGAGAGGGTTGCTGCGCTGCCTCCTCATACGGTAGTCCTATTTCAAATCGCGCCAGATTCAAGCCGGCCCGCGTTTGGCGCCTTTGATCTGCTGACTGCGGTCGCGCAGCGCGTGCCGACCTATTCCGCCTGGCCGTCGCTCTGCCTGAACTATGGGTGCGTTGGCGGGGCCTACGAAGACTGGCCAAAAGAAAGATCGTGGACGGCGGACCTCGCGGCAAGGGTTTTGTCGGGCGAGCGACCGGAGAACATTCCCGTGGTGAACGCCTCCGATCTTCAAGTGCGCGTGGATTCGCGGGCGCTCCAACGGTGGCACATTCCGGAGTCGTCGCTGCCCGCCGGCAGTCAAGTGTTGTACCGGGAACCCACGTTATGGCAGCGCGTCCGGAAATATGCCATTGCTGCCAGTGCTGTGATTGTCGTCCAGTTTCTTTCCATTTTTGGATTGTTGTGGCAACGAACTCGAAAGCGGAAGGCAGAAGCCGCGCTGCGCGAGAGCGAGAAAAGATTCCGTGGCCGGCTGCTCGAAGCGCAGGAGGAAGAGCGCCGGCGAATCGCGCGAGAGCTGCATGACGATATTTGCCAAAAGCTAGCGATACTGTCGACGGAGGTTGTAAACGCGAATCGTAGTGTGAGCGGACCCGCAGAGGCTACGAAAGAGGCATTGGAAGAAATCCAGCAACATTGTTCTCATATTGCGCGCGATGTGCAGTCGTTATCCCACCAGCTCCACAATTCCAAACTCGAATACCTGGGCATCGTGACGGCCATCAGAGGTTTGTGCAACGAGCTTCGCAAACAATGCGACGTAAGCATCGAGTTCAAGGACGAGAATGTGCCGATGCGGTTGCCCGAAAACATTTCACTGTGCCTGTTTCGGGTTGCACAGGAGGCGCTGCACAACGCGGTCAAATACAGCGGGACCAGGCAATTCCAAGTAGAAATAAGGGCCGGAAAGAATGAGGTTGAGCTGAGTGTGACCGATGCAGGCGCAGGCTTCGATATCGAAGAGGCGCTGACAAATCGAGGACTGGGACTGGTGAGCATGCAGGAACGAGTACATTTAGTCCGTGGCCGGTTCGCCGTCGAATCGAGACCCGGTTCGGGGACCAAAATCGTCGCTTCTGTGCCCCTGTTTGATTCGAATAGGGGAACTTCAACAAATGCAGTCGGTCATCCGAATTGACTTTTCAGGGGCGTGGCACTCGGTCAGAGAGTCGGCTAAGCTGACGAGCACGCCACAAACCGTTCGGCATGCCGTGAGTTGCTGATCAATGGGGTGGCCTTGTAAGGGGCAGGCTGTTAAATGTTGCGTCGACCGGTTGAGCTGGCAGCGGTTCAACCGGGGGTAGACGGGACGTTTTCTATCGCATTGTGCGAGGTTTGTGCCGCGGCGATGATTATTCAGAAAGCGGGAACGTTTCGTCCGTCGTCAATACCCAGAAGAAGAGTCAAAAGCCGCACCCTGAAAACCGCAGGGTTGCGGCACCCCAACAGCCTCGACGCTACCCGGCAAGTCTAAGGGAGACGAGGAGTTGGGCCCTTCGAGACTCCGTTCGTTCCTCAGGGCAGGTAGGGTAAACGGGAGTAGTTGGTTTGATGCGGTTGTGGGAATGTGTGGAAAAGTCAAAAGCCCCAGGTGCAAAATCGGCACCCGGGGCACCCGACAATTCCGAAGTGAGTAGCGGGTAGTGAGTAGTGAGTAGGACTTGTCTCATAAATGTATCCGGCGGCGGAGGAGGGAATTTCCTCAGGGGCTAAAGCCCTCGTTTTTCCGGAAGTTAATGTCGGAGCTAAAGCTCCGACCCCCTAAAAAGCATTTATGAGATGACCTTTAGTGGGTAGCGCTTTCTGCTCTAAGGCTGAGGGCGATAGGCTTGGAGAGAGGTTCCGTTTTCTTAAAAAGTCAGTTGTACTTCATTTCGAAGAGGGCGCTGCAGCTTCCACCTTTTCGTATACCGAATCCCACACAATATTCCATGTTTTCTGTCCGTCGCTCGACTGTTCTGCCATCTGCCGCACTCTTCCCGGCCCCAGCACATACCAGGTCCATCGAGAGGCCGGCACCTGCTTTTCATCGGTCAGTAGCACCATCTTCCCCTCAGCAAGATTCCCGGCCATCGCGGGAAACGCCGCCGCATTTCCCGAATTATCGAGATAAAGTTGGTGCCATTTCTTGTCCCGTACATCGTAATAGTTGAAGCTGGTACCGGTTTGCCCACCGCTCGAAGCCGTCCAGTGTTCCACCAGCAGGCATCCGTCCTGCTCCAGCGTCACCACGTTGTGCCCCACGGAGGGCCCATTCGGCGCGTGCACATCCCAGTTGCCGACCCAGAAATCGAATTGCCGGTATTCTGGCGATCGGCACGGAGCCATCTTATCCACTAGCTTTTGAAACTCCGCGTCGTCCTTCCATTGCGCAAACTCACTTGACGAGAGCACCACCGGCCGCATCCGTCCGCCATTTCCAGAATCGATCACTTTCTGCAGCTCCGTCAGCGCTTTCGCGCGATCCTTCTCATCGCCATATACACGAGCCACATTGACCTGGTTGAGCACCGGCCGGAATCCCGCCGCAATCGCTTGCTCGAACGCCGCTACAGCCTCTTCATGCTGGTGCTCCTGCAGCAAACACTCCCCCAGGTTCTGCCAAGCCGCGCCATTTTTGGGCTCTTTCACCGTAATCGCTCTGTATGCCGCCGCAGCTTCCTCCCACTTCGATTGATTGAACAACTCTCCCGCGCTGGCCATAGCAGGCGTCTGCTGCGCAACCACAACACTTCCACCCACGAGCATGACCGTCGCCGCAAAACACGTTTGCCACCTATTCATTGTTTTCATCCTGGCTGCTTGTAATTGTTCGACTGTGGGCTTGGAGGCCTTGATGCTATAGACGTTCTCAGCGGGGCGTTCGTGAGCCTCTGGCGGGTCACCCTGACTCTTCGATTGCCGCGGGCTGCCTGGACAGGCTAATATATCTGGTGGAGGCATCTGTTAGTGCTCACTATTCGTTTATCCAGGATTGGCAAGAAGAAGAAGCCGTTCTACCGCGTGGTGGTGATTGAAAGCAGCAAGCCGCGGGACGGGCGCGTTGTGGAATTGGTGGGAACCTACGATCCGCTGAAGAAGCCAGCGGAGGTTAAGCTCAACGCCGAACGCATCAAGCATTGGCTCGGAGTCGGTGCGCAACCCAGCGACACCGTTCGTAGCTTTATCCACCAACAGAAGATCGCGTAATCCCTGCGAAGTATCCATACCTTGCGCGTCCCCGGCCAGACCGGGGCGCGTTTGCCACGGCCCAGTGGAAGATCGAGGACGTGGAGGTGAAGGATGAAAGAGCTGGTAGAAGCCATCGCGAAGGCTCTGGTGGACCATCCCGAAGAAGTGCAGGTCAAGTCTGTCGACGGGTCGCAGGTGACCGTGCTTGAGCTACGGGTGCATCCCGAGGATCTGGGCAAAGTGATAGGGCGGCAAGGGCGGACGGCTAAAGCGGTGCGCACGCTGCTGGGCGCGGCGGGCATGAAAGTGAAGAAGCGCTACACACTCGAGATACTGGAAGATTGAGCGCCGAAGCACAGCGGTGGGTGATTGTCGCGCGGATTCTGCGGCCGCGGGGCAATAAAGGTGAAGTGGCTGCGCAACTCCTCACGGATTTTCCTGAACGGCTCACAAAATTGACGGAAGTTTTTTTGGGCGCCAGTGGGCGCGCCGGGGCAGAGCCGCGTCTTACCGCGTTGAAGGCGTGCTGGCTAAGCCAGAACCACAAGGGGCAAGCCGTGTTTCATTTTGAAGGTTGCAATTCGATTTCAGAGGCTGAGAAGTTTCGCGGGCTCGATGTTTTGCTGCCAATCGAAAAAAGAATGACGCTTTCGGCGGGCCAATATTTTCTGGATGATCTTGTTGGATGCTTGGTCTTTGAAAATTTTGCGGAGCCTTCTGTCGTTTCCTCTTCACCTTGTTCGCTGGCAAGCGCGCCATCTTTGCTGGGCGTGGTCAAGGAGGTGCAAATCCCTGGTGAGGGAGTGGCCGGGACTCCCCTTTTGGTCGTCGATACTTCCGCTGGAGAGCTTTTGATTCCGCTGGCAGAAGATATTTGTACGAGCGTCAACACTGCTGAACGGCGGATCGATGTGGTGCTTCCTGATGGCCTCCGCGATCTAAACTAAAAAAAGCTAGGTTCGCGGCGGCTGGTCTGTCGCCAGTGAACGCCGTCGTCAGTGAATGTCAATGGTCGTGACGCTCAACGCGGGGAGCGTGATCGTTAGTGATGAGCCGCTTACGGCCATCGTTCCGATGGACACTGGCGCGACGGGGCTTTGCCCCTGCGTTGAGGTTGCGGTCATTTGGTACAAGTAGGCGGTGCCGGAAAGAGCTGCGCCGTTGATCGCCGTGACTTGCGCGGAAGCTGAGCGATTGATGGCTACGAAAACCGTGCGGCCCGGCGTAGTGCTGTCCGTACTCGCGTAAATCACAACGTTTTGCACGT
>CAVUWC010000015.1:0-145654 GCA_963745095.1 uncultured Acidobacteriota bacterium
CACGTCGAATACGTATTTGAAACTGGCGCCGGTGGTGAAACTTCTGGCGGAAGACGCCGATTACGCGACGCGTCTAATTTCCAGCGACGAAGATGTGACGATGATGGTTTCTCCCGCGGATTGGGTGCTGGTTACGCGGAATCAAGAGTTCTTGAACAAGCCAGAAACATTCGCGGGCAGCGAGAACATTACCGTGCCGCCCCATTTGCATCTTTGGACCGACGACTACAACAATCTTTACGAAATCCTCAGGCCCTTGAGTTACGTAACCCACCCATCCGACGGGACATAAAGTTATTTTGTTCGCGGAGTCATGTCCCTGAAACAAATGATTCTCGATGTGAAACAAAAGTAGACAAACCCTGTGTTCGCTTGGAGTTGCGAGGAACGCAGACAATTCTCTCCGCAATCAAAATGAAGCAGATCGAGACTGAATCGATTTTATAAACGAATAATCGTTGTTTTTTGGAAGCATAAACGGCGAATGCTCTATTGACTGAATGCCTCATTCTGGTACACTCCGCGCAATTTATTACAGGTGGCTGCAACTTTTGTTGCTAAAGGGCCGCCCGGAGAAACATCCAGGTCTCCATCAGGAGGAGCACATCAGTGCAAGGAACCGTAAAATGGTTTAATAATTCAAAAGGGTATGGCTTCATAGGGCGAGACGATGGTCCAGACGTCTTTGTTCATTATTCCGCAATCTTGGGAGATGGCTACCGCAGCTTGCAGGAAGGGGATACGGTAGAGTTCGAGATTGTCCAGGGACCGAAAGGACCCCAGGCAGCGAACGTGCAAAAGCCAGCGTAATACAATAAGGAATCATATGGCCGGCAGAGTTCGCCCCTCTGCCGGTTTTTTATTTTAGGAAAGTGAGTAGTGGGTGGTGAGTAGTGAGTAGTGAAGAGTCGAGAGCAGTTTAGCGCTGGCGAGTCAGGGTGCAATCAGGCGGCCGATTTGGAGACGGAAGAAGGCGTCGGCGTCGGAGTGCATGCAGACTTGGGCGTTTGGAGTGCCGGATTCTTTGCGAGTGAAGCCTTTGTCGTCCACTCGGATGTGCATGGGTTCGACGGGGCAGATTTTTGGATTGAGGATGAACGCTACCGTTACGGGATCGAAGAGGGTTGGAGTTTGCTGGCCCCATTCGTGGTAGAGCAGAGTCAACGCGTCGGTGAGCGGAGTTCCCTGCTTGAATAGGAAGGCGCGCTTGGTCTCGTCGAGCTTCAACTGCGTCGAGTCGAGGGGCATCACGTAGAGCGGCACACCCGACAGAAAAAGCTTTTTGGCGGAGGGGATGTCGTTGATGATGTTCCACTCCGCATCTGGCCCGCGCTGAGGACAAAACCAAAGCTCGCCGTAGCCGCACTCAATCGAACCTCCCATTATCACCACGCGCTTGAGCTTTAAAAAGGTTTGCGGATCTCTGTCTATGAGCGCGCCGACATTCATCAGCGGGCCGATGGCGATTAAGGTGATTTGGCCGGGATAGCGGCGAATTTGATCGAGGATGAAATCCACGGCGTTCGGATGAGATGCTTTCGCGAAATGGCCACTTTCCCCGTAACGCTTCTGATTCATTACGTTGGTCGCGTGGGTCGGAGCACCAGCAAGGACCGGAATATCCGTCCGCCCGGCTTCGCCAAGGAGGCGGTCCACGATTTTGGCTCTGGCCTCTGTGTCGCCGAAGGTGGTGGTTACGCCAAGAATTTCGAGTTCGGGACTCTTGAGAGCCAACGCGATTGCGAAAGCGTCGTCGATGTCGTCACCGATGTCGGTGTCGATGATGACCTTTTCCGGCTCGGGCTGCGTTTGAGCAGGCTTCGGGGTTTGCGCAAAAGAAATGGGGGCGGTCAAGAGTGACAACAGAACTGCCGCGATCGAAAAACGCACTCTAACCTCCAAGGAGTGAATCTGAGTAACGCAGACTCCGATGCGAGCCGTCAGGGCACTGATTCCGGAAAGAGAGTCTATCGCACAACCGTCAACGGTATTCCTCAATTCCTGAAAGTTCTTTTTTTGGATGAGCTATCGCAACGATTACTCTGCGCGGGCGGAGCCGAAATAGCTGGAATCCGGCGGCGTGAAAAGGAAATACGCGACGGCGATCAAAAGCAGGAGGTGCGGCACAGACGCGGAGAGGGAGTTCAAGGCACTGGCGATGACGTGAAACGCGATCCAAAACAGCAACAGCCAGCGAGCCCAGTTGCGGCCCTTGAGCAAAAAGACTCCGGCTACGATGGCGATGATCTCCACAAAAGCAATCAGTAACATCCAATAGTCAAGCGAACCTCTTAGCAGATGAAAGACAAGGGCTCCTATGCCGACGAGAATGAACAGGTACCCGAGGAATATTGCGGAAAAAGGGCGTTTCATGACTTTGAGCGCTTCACAAGCGGTAGCCTCGAAGCAGTGTAGTCAAAAACCCGCAAAGAGTTAACTCCCGATGCATGCGGGCGTCATAAGCGGAAAAGTATACGATCGGCACAGCTCACGCGCGTGCCTTTAATAGGACACTGGCTTTATAATCCCTCCCATGGACAACAAACAGATCGCCCGCATACTTCGCGAAACCGCGCAGCTTCTGGAAATTGATGGCGCCATTATTGGGCGCTACCGCAGCTACGAAAAGGCGGCGGAGCTGATTGATGGGCTGCCGGATTCGATCGAGCAGCTTGTGAAGACGCCGGAGAAGTTGGAAGAGTTGCCGGGAATCGGCGAGCGGATGGTGGAGCACCTTCAGGAAATTGTTAAGACCGGCGATTACGCGCTTCGCAAAAAGCTGCTGAAAAAATATCCGGCGACGATTCTGGATTTGCTGCAACTGCAATCGCTGGGGCCGAAGAAGGTGGCGTTCTTGTGGTCCAACTTCAAGGCAGGGACTGTTGCGGATGTGGAGAAGGTCGCGAAGGAAGGCAAACTACGCGACCTTCCTGGATTTGGCGAAAAGACGGAACAAAACATTTTGAAAGCGGTTGAGGTCTTCAAAAAATCTACGGGTCGATTTCACATCGACACGGCGGAAGCTGCGGCTGCGGAAATTATTGCGCACATCAAGAAAGCGGGGAAAGCTGTGGAGGACGTTACTCCGGCAGGTTCGTTGCGGCGCGGCAAGGAAACGGTGGGCGACCTGGATTTGCTGCTGACGCTTGGGGCTGGCCATACTGCTCAAAAACAGGTTGATGCGCTCGCCAAACACATTTTGGAGTTTCCCGGCATCGACCAGACGCTAGCGCATGGCGAGAACAAAGTGAGCTTCACTTTGCAGAATGGCTTGCAGGTGGACGTGCGGTTGCTGGAAAAAGAAAGCTTTGGGGCGGCGTTGCTTTACTTTACGGGATCGAAGGAGCACAACGTCTCGCTGCGCGGGCGGGCGAACGATATGGGTCTCACGCTGAATGAGTACGCGCTGGCGACGCTAAAGGGGGAAAAGCCGGTTGCGCGACGGACCGAGGAAGAAATCTACGCGAAGCTGAAGCTGGACTATATCCCGCCGGAGTTGCGCGAAAACACGGGAGAGATCGCCGCCGCGGAGGCGCACAAGCTGCCGCATTTGATTGAATTGAAAGACGTGAAGGGCGATTTGCAGATGCACACGACGGCCAGCGATGGAAAGAACTCCATTGAGGAGATGGCCGAGGCTGCGCGCAAACTGGGGCACCAGTACATCGCGATCACCGATCACTCGAAAGCCGTTACGGTTGCGAACGGCCTGGACGAGAAGCGCATGGCCGCGCACATCAAGGAAATTCACAAGGCGAGCGATAAAGGGCTGGGGATTCGAGTGCTGGCGGGGGCCGAGGTGGACATCATGAAGGACGGCTCGCTGGATTATTCGGACGAGTTGCTGGCGCAATTGGACGTGGTGGTGTGCTCGATTCACTCCTATTTCAACCTGGAGCGAGCAGCGATGACGGACCGGATGCTGGCAGCGATCGAGAATCCCTATGCGCAGATCATCGGGCATCCGACGGGGCGTGTGCTTCTGCGGCGGGATCCCATTGACTACGACATGGAAAAAATCCTGGAGGCTTGCGCCAAGCATGGAGTGGCGATGGAGTGCAATTCGTACCCCGACCGGCTGGACTTGAAGGATGTCTATTTGCGGATGTGCAAGGACCGTGGGGTGAAAGTGGTCATTTCGACGGATTCGCATAATGCGGGGAATTTGGCGTTGATTCGCCACGGCGTGACGATGGCGCGGCGCGGGTGGCTGGAGAAAAAGGATGTGATTAATACGCTGCCTACGGAGCAGTTTTTGGCGGCGTTGCGCCCGAAACCTGGCGCTGCGAAGCAAAAATCCGCGACCCCCAAAAAGGCTGCCGCCAAGCGCTAGCGACTTTCGAAACCCGCTCTCCTGCCTATTTCTTGGATTTCTTTCACGCGTTTCTGCTGTTCCGTTTCTGTGAATTGCTGGAGGGAGGCGTATATGATCTCCGCTATTTGTTCGGCGGCTTTCTTTCGCTCTCCCTGCGTTCCCGTGTCCGATATCTTAACCATAGTGGTATATTGACCTTCCGTTAAAAAGACGTTAGCCTAAAATCACCATATGGTGGTTCATTTTAGCGCACATCGGCTTACCGGCAGGGTTCGGGATCGTGTTTATCATAATCAGCGCCGCGACGGGCCCGCGTTCGGACGAATGGGACGTGCTCGCAGAAACCGCACTAGATTTGACCATCCTGAGTCTGGGAGCAACCGGGGCCGTGTTTGAGAATCCACAAGTGGCCCGCGCCTTCGGCGCCGAGTCCGCTATCGTAGCGGCCACCGTAATTGTGGTGAATCTCATTCTCTTCTCGCTGATCGTGTTAACCAGAGCCATTGTGATGAGAAGAAACGAGCATTTCAAGTTCTGGCCCGGTATAATGGTGATGTTCTTGGGTGTACTAACTTTGAGCGTTACCTCGGGCACTCTGATTTGGGCCTACATTCACGGGAGGCCATAATGGAAGTAATCAAGTTCGTTGCGCTTTCACTAAGCGGTGCGGTGGTATCCACGATTGCCCTCGCCCTTATAGCTCGACCACTCGTTTCCGCGATTAGGCACTTAATTCATCCACAACAGGAAGCAGCACGCAGCTACACAGTTCCAGCCAAGCGCTAACCCCAACTGCTATGTCTCTAGAAGGCCCGGATCGCGAAACTCGGATCGGGCAGGAGTGATGTCTTCGTTTGGTGGCCACCAGACGAAGGCGCATCGAGATACGTCTACAGATTTGAACCAGATGCCTGGGAGTGTTGGTACTGCGAGAGAAACGGAACATTTTGAGACCAGGTGTCGTACCTACTGTTAGAACGCCATACTTCGGAGGCTTTGAGCCATGAAATCGCATCCCAACCGCACTTCCGTGCTTCGTTTGGGGATTGTCGCTGCTGCCCTGCTGACTGCTGTAGGCCTGGCGCCGCTCGCCAATGCTGCGGACTGGCCGGCCAAGACCTACACGGTTTCAGGCCGTGCCAATGTACACATCGACACGAATGATGGGAGCGTTCGCGTGACCACCAGCGACGCTAAGGAAGTTCAGTTTAGCGTCCAGTACGAAGGCTACGAGCTGGACAAGAATCTGCACATCGAGTCGCACCAGAGTGGCGACCAGGTGGAGTTGATTGCCCGTGTCACTGCACACTGGGGAATCTCTTGGGGTTCGCACGGGCGGAAGCTGCACATTGAAGTGCGCATGCCGAAAGACGCTGATTTGAATGCACATACGGGAGACGGGTCGGTGGAAGCCAGCTCCATCAATGGCAATGTCACTGTAGAGACGGGCGACGGATCCATCCGAGCAAATAGCCTGACCGGCACGATCGATCTTCATACGCACGACGGCAGCATCAATGTAGATACGTTGAAGGGCGATATGCGCCTGCGCACCGGGGACGGCTCCATTGAAGCTCGGCTCTTGGACGGGAAATTGGATGCGGATAGCGGGGACGGGCACGTTAGGATCGCGGGGCGGTTTGACGCGCTGAACATAAAGACGGGCGATGGCAGCGTGGACACGCACGTACTACCCGGGTCCAAGATGGCTACCAGCTGGAACATACGGACAGGCGACGGCAGCGTGGACCTGGCGCTACCGGGCGACTTCCAGGCGAATATTGATGCCAGCACTGGGGACGGACATATCAGCGTGGGATTGCCAGTGACTGTCGAGGGGACGTTCAGCAACTCACAGCTTCACGGAAAGATGAATGGCGGCGGGCAGTCTTTGACGGTACACACTGGGGATGGGTCGATCCGTCTGAGCAAGGCCTAGACAACAGATACCTTGTGGGGCGTCTATTATCCGGCGCCCCCTTCGACTTTTTGGCTGGATCGACAGTTAGTACTATTACTGGAAATATGTGCCTAGAAAGCGACACTTGTCCTATATTGGTGGCGTTGGGGCTCCCCCCGCCCACCGTATCTAACTGAAAATAAAAGCGTTGGATTTGGAAGCTCACCTGCATTCCCCTAGGTGTCTACGAAAGAGGTTTGCAGTGATCTTTGTCCTGCTTGCATTTGAATTCGTGGCTTTGGTTTCCATCACCATTGCCAGCTCCATTTTTGCGATTGCGGACCGTCGCGGCTCCTGACGCCGCCTGCTTGTCGCGGGCCACGGGTCCGATTTGAGATTCGCGGTTAACCCTCTGCGTCGCCACTTCGTTACCCGCATAGCGCTTCTGTTCGTTCTTCCCTTTTGACGATCATCCGTTCTGGAGCATAATCGAGCGCTTAAGGACGAGCTCATGACCACCCGCTCAACAACCCACTCCACGAAGAACCGGTCACCACAACGAACGGGCGTGCTGGGCCTCACGCGAGCGCAGGGATGGGGGATACTTTTTCTCGTCTACACGGCGCTGTTCGTACTTTTCTTCGGCTACCGCTATCTCGACGATCTCTCTCGCCAGCATCCGGGAACTTTTGGGGTGCGCTTTCTGGAGGAATTTACCGGGGTCTACACGGTATTTCTGATTTTGCCGTTCGTTTTGCGCGTGGCCGATTTCTACTTGTTCAAAGTCAAAGGGTGGGCGCGTCAGGTTGCTTTGCATCTGGCGGCGGCCGTCGGATTTTCTTTTGTGCACACGAGTTTGATGGGACTGAGCCGGTGGATTATCGCTCCCTTGATTGGCCTCGGAAGCTACGACTACGGAATCATGCGGTTCCGGTATCCCATGGAGTTCTCGAATGATTTGATGGGCTACACGGTTATCGTGCTGGTGTATTACTTTTTTGAACGGCTACGAATTGCTCAGGCGCAACAACTTGCCGCCGCCGAATTGCAGGCAAAGCTGGCGCAGGCGCAGCTGGAGAATTTGCGACTGCAGTTGCAGCCTCATTTTTTATTTAACACTTTGAATACGATTTCTTCGGTGATGTACGAGGATGTGCCGGCGGCGGACGCGATGTTAACGCAGTTGAGCGAGCTTCTGCGACTGACGCTGCGTACGGCCAACTCTCATGAAATACCCTTAGCGCAGGAGTTAGAGATTACGCGGCTCTATTTGCAGATTATGCAGAAGCGGTTTGAATCGAATTTGCGTGTGACTTATTCCGTGGACGCGGCGCTGGAGAATTCGCTGGTGCCTCAGCTGATTTTGCAGCCGCTGGTGGAGAATTCATTGCGGCATGGTTTGAAGGATGGCGGTGCGGGTATCGATATAACGATCGGGGTGCGGCGGGAGAATGGGTCGTTGATTCTGCAAGTGGCAGATACAGGGACAGGATTTGGAGCGCAGAGCGGCGAGGCGGCGATGAATCGAGGAGTTGGGCTGGCCAATATACGGGGACGGTTGGAACAGCTGTACGGGTCGGAACAGGGGTTTGCGATTGCTGACCGGCCGGCAGGTGGGGCGGAGGTGACTTTGCGGGTGCCGTTTCATGTAGAGGATGGGCGAATTCGATCAGGTGCTTAAATGGGGCCCCGTCTGGGATCGCGGACGTGCGGGGCCCTTACAGGGTAAACAAGCCCCGCCCCTACAAGAATTTGCGAGCCGGGACTTTTAATAGAGACATTTCCTGCGCGCGACATTAGTTGGGTGAATGGGTTCCTTGAGCACACTTCAGGTGTTGGTTGTCGATGATGAAGCGCCTGCGCGGCGGAAGATATTGCGGTTGCTGCGGCAGGAGCCGGATGTTCGTGTGGTCGGGGAGGCGGGCGGAGCTGAGTCCGCGATTGCGGCCATTGAGAAGCAGCGGCCTGACCTGGTGTTTCTGGACGTGCAGATGCCGGGGATGGATGGATTTGGCGTCGTTCAGGCGATTCCGGCGAAGGAAATGCCGCGGGTTGTTTTCGTTACAGCGCACGATCAGTATGCTTTGAAAGCGTTTGAAGTGCATGCGTTTGATTATCTGCTGAAGCCGTTTGGCGAGGAGCGTTTTCGCACGGTGCTGCAGCGAGCGCGGGAGTTGAATGCACAGTCGAGCGATGGTTTTGGGGCGCGCATACAGGATTTGTTGCGTCAATTGGAGCACGAGCGGTCGTTTCCGGACCGGTTGCTGGTGCACGAAAATGAACGGGCGCATTTTGTGCCGATCCGAGAGATATCGTGGATTGAGGCTGATCGGAATTATCTGATCCTTCATTGTGGCGTGAAGACGCACACCTTGCGCGGCACTTTAGAATCCATTGCCAGTTCGCTGGACCCGAAGATCTTCGTGCGGATAAACCGCGGGAGTTTGGTTCGGCTGGATGCGGTGCGCGAGTTGGTGCCGTGGTTCCACGGTGAGTATAAGGTGATTTTGAGGGATGCGACGGAGTTGCGGTGGAGCAGGCGGTACGTGAAGCAGCGGCCGGAATTGTTGAAACTGAGATGAGACACGACGAAATTCAGAATGATTGGCCCGCTTATCCCTGAGGTCGGCCCGGTCGTCCCAAGTCCTTTGTTGAATGCAGAGATCTGGCGATAATCGTTTCCATTATGAGATTCAAGAAAAACATTTGCCCTTCTGTGTGGACTTCCCTGCTTTTCTTTTTGGTTTTGTTCCCCATATTGGCGAAGGCACAGACGGCGCCTGACACCGGTTGGGCGAACTACGGAAATGATCCGGGTGGGACGCGCTACTCAGCCGCAAAACAGATTGATCGCGGGAATGTGGCGCAGTTGCGGGTGGCGTGGACTTATCGGACGGGGGCGTTGCCGTTCGATGAGGAACTCGATAAGAAAGCAGCGTTTGAAGCCACGCCGATTTTGGTCGAGGGGAAACTTTTCTTGAGCACGCCGTACGATCATGTGATTGCTTTGAACGCGGTGAGCGGCGTGAAGATTTGGGAGTTCGATCCGAAGCTGGAGCATCCTTACGGATTTTCTGAAGTGACGTCGCGAGGCGTTTCGGCTTGGCGCGACCCGGCGGCGAAAACGGGCAAGGCTTGTGCGTTGCGGATCTTCATCGGCACGCTGGATGCGCGATTGATCGCGCTGGATGGGGAGACGGGAAAACCTTGCTTGGATTTCGGAACAAATGGCGAAGTTGATCTGACGAATGAAGTGAAGTTGCGCGACCCTGGTGATTATCAAGTGACTTCTGCTCCCGCGATTTACAAGGACTTGGTGATTACGGGATCTTCGGAGGGAGACAATCGTGCAGTTACTTTAGAGCGCGGGATTGTGCGGGCGTTTGATGCTCGTACTGGGAAACTTCGCTGGACTTGGGATCCAATTGCGCCGTGGGCTTATCAGACTTCTCCGCGCACGGGAGCTGGGAATGCGTGGTCGACGATTTCTGTCGATGCTCAGCAAGACCTTGCGTTCATTCCTACTGGTAGCGCGAGTCCGGATTACTTCGGCGGATATCGCAAGGGCGACAACAAGTGGGCGAACTCGGTTGTGGCATTGCGGGCTTCGACAGGCGAGTTTGTGTGGGGATTTCAGGTGGTACACCACGATCTTTGGGATTATGACGTGGCGTCGCAGCCGACATTGTTTACGTGGAAGGATGGAACGCCGGCCATCGCGATTACCACCAAGATGGGGCGCGTTTTTGTGCTGAACCGATTGACTGGCGTGCCGCTGCTGCCTGTAGAAGAGCGTCCGGTGATGACGAGCGATATTCCTGGTGAAGAATCGTGGCCGACGCAGCCTGCTTCGACCATTTCGCTGGTGCCAGAGAAATTGTCGGTCGACGACGCTTGGGGCAAGGATGATAAAGAGAAGCAGTGGTGCGCGGAGCAAATTAAGGCGGCGCGCTCGGGGGATATTTTCACGCCGCCAAGTATGCAGGGGACACTGGTATTTCCGAGCAATGTGGGTGGAGTGAACTGGGGTAGCGCGGCTTACGATCCGCAGCGGCATTTGCTTTTTGTAGACACAAACCGGTTGCCTATTTTGGTGAGGATGATTCCGCGGGCGGATTTCGATGCAGCGCGGAAAAACGCAACGGACTCCGACCGGCTGCACGGCGAGTTTGCGCGGCAAACTGGGGCGCCGTATGCGATGTTTCGCACGCCGCTGCTCGCGCCGAGCGGACTGCCGTGCAACGCTCCGCCGTGGGGCACGGTCGCGGCCGTCGATTTGTTCGATGGGAAAAAAGTTTGGGATGTGCCGCTGGGGAGTTTTATTCCGGGCATGAACACCGGGACGATTACTTTGGGCGGGCCGATGGTGACGGCGGGAGGGATTGTATTTACGTCGGCGGCGATGGACGGCTATCTGCGCGCGTTCGATTCGGAAACGGGGAAGGAAATTTGGAAGTATCAGCTTCCGGCTGGTGGGCAGGCCACTCCCATGACGTATAGCATCGGCGGGAAGCAATATATAGTGATTGCGGCTGGTGGGCACGGCAAGCTGGGAACGAAGCAGGGGGATTACGTTATCGCGTTTACGCTTCCTTAGAATTGTGAAAAAGAGAACAGTCATCCCGGCTGTGATACCTTTGCCAAAATAAAAATGATAGACACTCCTCTTCGAGTTTCCATTCCTGGATCAAAAAAACAGTCTTGGTTGGCGAATGGCATGTTGATCGTTGTTGCCATTGCTTTGGCAAAATTTGTTTTCCATTGCTATTTCAATAATCGGTACGACTATTTCCGCGATGAATTTGATTACATGGCTTGCGGCAATCACCTGGCTTGGGGATATGTCGACCAACCGCCGCTGATTCCCTTCCTGATTCACATTTGCCGGGCCGTGCTGGGCGACTCGCTGCGAAGCATTCGATTTATTCCGGCGGTGGCTTCTTCCCTGCTGCTGGTGCAAACGGCTGTACTGGCGCGTGAATTTGGCGGGCGGCGGTTTGCTTTGGTGCTGAGCGCGATCGCCGTTCTCATTGCGCCGCAATATCTCTCGAACGGAAGCCTGCTTGGGACCAACTGCCTGGAGCCTAATTTGTGGCTGGGTTGCGCCTACTTCGCGGTGCTCGCTATCAAGCGAGACGACCCGCGCTATTGGCTTTGGTTCGGCGTGGTGGCGGGAATCGGGCTGCAAGAGAAGTATTCGATTGCTCTTTTTGGATTTGGGGTGGTGGTTGGGCTTCTGCTGACGCCGCAGAGGCGCGCGTTTATGAATCCGTGGATTTGGATTGGCGGCTTTGCGGCTTTTTTGATTTTTTTGCCAAACCTGCTTTGGAACATTCACAATCAGTGGCCATTTGTTCAGTTGATGCACAACATTCGCGCAGATGGGCGAGATGTAGTGTTGCCTTTGCCGCAATTCTTCTTTCAGCAGATCCTGCTGATTGCCCCTATTACCGCTCCGATCTGGATCAGGGGATTGATTGGGTTCTTCTTGTCGCCGGCGCTGAAACCGTACCGCGTGCTTGCGTGGGCTTATCTGGTCTGCTTTACCGTTTTCTTTGTTCTGCACGGTAAGAATTATTATTTGTCTCCGATTTATCCGATGTTGCTGGCCGCCGGAGCGGTGACGATCGAAGCGGCGATCGAGCGTAGAAAGATTGCAAGTACTGGGGCGGAGAGTGTCCGCATTGGCCCGAACCGGCTGGCTTGGCTGAAACCAGTCATTATTATTCTCTTGCTGGCCAGCGGGGCGCACCTCGCTCCGCTGGTAGTGCCCATTCTTTCGCCAGACGGGGTCCTTGCCTACATGAAATATTTGCCGATAAAGCCTCCGGTGATGGAGCATGGACACGAGCGGGCACCTTTGCCGCAGTGGTACGCCGATCAGTTTGGCTGGGAAGAGATTGTGGCGGAGACGGCGACGGCTTATAACAGGCTTTCGCCAGCGGAGCGGCCGAGTTGCGGGATATTTGCGCAGGATTATGGACAGGCGGGGGCGATTGATTTTTATGGTCCGCGCTATGGATTGCCCCCGGCGCTGAGCGGACATCAGACTTACTGGCTGTGGGGGCCGCGGGGTTATTCTGGAAATTGTCTGGTGGTGTTGGACGATTCGCGGGAACGGCTGGAGGAGTTGTTTGAGCATGTGGAGTACGTGGGAACTTCAGCGGACAATCCGTATGCGCTCGAGAAGTTGATTCCGGTTTATATTTGCCGTGGGGCGAAGTTTGGGTCGTTGGAAGAGATTTGGCCGAAGTTAAAGAGATGGAGATAGGCGACAGTAGGAGCTGAGCGTTGAGGCCTGGGCGGGCGCGGCCCTTCGGGACTCCCTTCGTTCCTCAGGGCAAGCAGGGTAAACATGCCGTGCCCCTACGAGAGAATTCGCCAGCAGCCGCGATTTAGAGACGCGTTGCGTTTGAGCATCACGGACAGCTAAACTGCCGCCATCATGAAACGCTTACTTACTTCATTTATTCTAGTTGCCACACTCGCTTTCTTAGCGCCTCCTGGGCGCGGGCAGCAGCCCAAGTCGCTCTTTTACATGACGCGCGAGCCGAAGTCGGTTCGGTCGTTCCTGGCTCATGTAGACAAAATCGATTTGCTGGTGCCGGCGTGGTACGGCGTGGATGCGGATGGGCTTCTCTCTGGAGGGCCGAATCCGCTGGTCCTTGAGACGGCGAAGCAGCACCACGTTCCGGTGATGCCGATTGTGGCGAACGGCGATTTTGCGCAGGAAGAGTTTCACAAGCTGCTGAAGAATGCGGCTGCGAAAGAGAGCATGATTGCTGAGCTCATTCGCGTTTGCAAAGAGAACGGTTACACAGGATTTCAATTTGATTTTGAGAATGTGCATTGGACGGATCGCGACGCGCTTTCGGATATGGTTCGCGAGGCGGCTGCCGCTTTTCATCGCGAAGGACTGCAGCTCACGATTGCGACAGTGCCAAACGCGCCGGGCGAGCCAGGTGAAGGCGGATTTTCGGCATGGATTTACGAAAATTGGCGTGGCGCTTATGACCTGAAGGCGCTGGCGCAGTCTGTGGATCTGATTTGTCTGATGACTTATGACCAGCACACGCGGTGGACGGCGCCTGGGCCAGTGGCGGGTTGGGCTTGGACGACCGGCAACCTGGACTACGCGCTGAAATTTGTGCCGGCGCAAAAACTATCGCTGGGGATACCGCTCTACGGATATCACTGGTTTGCGGGGACGCCGACGAAGTCGGATGACAAATCCGGAGACAAACCCAATCCCTCGGCGGAGTACATCGGCACGGACGACGCGTTGGATCTCGCAAAAGCGTACGGCGGGCATATCGAATGGGATTCAACGGATCGGGCAGCGTGGTTTTATTTTTATCGAGCGGACATGCGCGAGTGGATTTTTTTCACGGATGCGCATACTTTCCGAGAGCGGTATACGCTGGTAAAGGAGCGCGGGATTCAGGGATTTTGTTCGTGGGTTTTGGGGACGGAAGATCCTGCGATCTGGGATTTGTTGCCTGCGCATAAGTAGTCTTCATATCGGCGATACCTGCGCTGATTCTTAAGCATAACTATCGACAATTGGCGAGCGAGACCAGCAACGCGATCCGGGTGTAGAATTGTCGGCAGAGGGATGCGTTCCTCTTGGGGTCCCGTCCTAAGCTATTCGCTCACCGCCTGGTGAGGCTGTCCGCCGGCGAGGCGCCCCATTTTGCAAACTTGGGTGGCCCCAGCTCCGCCCCGAAGACGTCGATAAGAGACGACAAGGGGGAACCATGAAACTCCATAGTTCAATCATTCTTCGCTGTAGTTTGTTCGCATTGTTCTTAATTCTAGCGGCGCACAACTCGTTTGCAACAGCTCCTAACAGATTAGTCGTGAGCAACAATCCCGCGGTGTGTCCTGGCGCCAAGTTCACGTTAATTCAAGATGCGATAAATGCCGCGTCGCCGGGTGACGAGATTGTGGTTTGCAATGGCATTTATGCGGAGCAGCTTTCGATCACTAAATCGCTGGATATCGACGCCGATTCGGGCGCGTTTCTGGTGCCGGGGTCGATTCAGCAGAACGCGACGAGTCTGGCGACCGGAGATGCGATTGCCGCGGCTGTGCTCGTGAGCGGTGCGACGAATGTCTCGATTTCGGGGCTGACGGTCGACGGGATCAACAATGGAATTGCGGAATGCGCTCCGAAATTGATTGGAGTTTACTTTCAGAACTCTTCGGGAAGCTTGCGGCATGCGGCGGTTCGCAACTTTACGCTAGGAGTTGCTTTGAACGGATGCCAGAGCGGGACTGGCGTTTTTGTGGAGAGCGGAGGCGGGCAAACTTCGGACGTGGAGATTTCGGATTGTTCCATTCACGATTATCAAAAGAATGGGATCACTGCGAATGAAACGGGAACGACGGCGAGAATTCACAATAATGTTGTTACCGGAATCGGGCCGACAACCGGAGCCGCGCAGAATGGCATTCAGATCGGATTTTCCGCAGGAGGCGCGATTCGCGAGAATGTGGTGGCCAACAATGTCTGGTCACCTTGCACGGCTGTCGCTACCTGCCAAACGGTAGCGACAGATATTTTGGTGGCGCAGTCGGACAATGTTCGCGTCACGGACAATACGGCGGGGATCAGCCAAGTTGGGATCTTCGTGGATGGAAATAATGCCGAGGTGCGCAACAACAGAGTATTCGCTGCGAGCGTTTTCGAAAATATTATGCTCCAAGGTAATGGTAACCGCGTTGCGGACAACACTGTGTTCAACGGCGGGGATGCTGACATTTACGTGCAGGGGAACAACAATTCGGTGAAGAATAACTCCATCTCGGAGGCTCCCATTGGCATTCTCGAGGCCGCAAGCTCAACTGGGAATCAGTTTGCCGGAAACGCGTTTTTCAATGTGAGCGTGAAAACTCAGGACCCGGCGGCGAACAACTTGAGCAAGCGAGTTGTGCCCGACCGGTAGTTCCCACAAGCACTCGCCTTACAGCGAACAGAGCATGGCGCTATTAGTTAGAGGAACGGTGTGTCCCCGCAACTCTTTGCGCCTTGACCAGCCTTGTACAATCTATTGGAGTTCAGGCCTGCCAGATGGCTAAGAGCAAATCGCACTCGCGCGGATTAATGTTGATCGCGGCCTTCAAACTTTTGAAGGGGCTCGCGTTAATCGCGGTCGGCATTGGCGCGTTGCATTTGTTGCACAAAGATGTGGCGGCCGTTGTGGATCACTGGATCAATGCATTTCGCGTGGATCCGCACAACAGGTTCATTCATTGGGTGCTTGCGAAAGTGCCGTTGGTGGATGACAAAAAGCTGAAGGAGCTTAGCATCGGTACGTTTATATACGCGGCGGTTTTTCTGACCGAAGGGACCGGGCTGGCATTTCATAAACGGTGGGCTGAGTATTTTACGATCATCACGACTGGCTCATTTTTGCCGCTGGAAGTGTACGAAATCATTCATCATGCGACGGTGGCGAAGGGCGTGGCGCTGGTCGTTAATATTGCGGTGGTCGTTTATTTGGTGCGGGAGTTGCGCCGTTATCCGAAGGTGAGAGCGCGAGGCATGACTGAGGCGGCGAAGTAAGCTTTAAAGTGTGATCACAAGGCGCGCCCAGCGGCCGCTGCGGAAGCCCAGGCCCATTGAAAATTGAAACCTCCCAAGTGGCCGGTCACGTCGACGACTTCCCCGATGAAAAATAGCCCGGGAACTTTGCGGCTTTCCATTGTTTTACTTGAAAGCTCATCCGTGTCGATGCCGCCTGCGGTGACCTCGGCTTTTTCGTAGCCTTCCGTGTCGGCTGGGACGAGAACCCACTCATGTAGATCGCGTTCGAGCCAATCCAGGGCCTCGTTGGTCCAGGTGGGCGGCGTGTGTAGCTCGAGCCAGCGTTCGGCGAAACGCTTTGGCAAGACTCCCAGAAATGCGGCGCGAGCGGCGGAGAGATTTCTGGCCTTCGCTTCGCGGATGGAAGGAGTTACCTTGCGGTCCGGGGCGAGATCGATGCGTATGGGCTTGCCTCTTTCCCAATAGGAAGAAATTTGGAGGATGGCTGGACCGCTCAGACCGCGATGCGTGAAGAGCATTTGTTCGCGAAAGGATTGATGATCCGTGGAGGCGACGACGTCAGCAGAGACGCCCGCGAGGTCAGAGTAGAGATTTTGCTCTCTTTTGGAAAGGACGAGCGGGACTAGCGCAGGGCGCGTTCTCACAATCTTCAGGCCGAATTGACGGGCAAGATCGTAGCCTTGAGCCGTTGCCCCAATTTTGGGAATGGAGAGGCCGCCTGTGGCGACGACCAGCACTGGGGCGCGAAGTTCCATAGAGTCGGTGCGTACAACGAACTCGGCGGGGTGTTGCACTTCCTGGATTTTGGTGTTGAGAAAGATTTGGACATTGCCATCGCGGCACTCGGCTTCCAGCATGTTGGTGATGTCTTGCGCGGAACGGTCACAGAATAACTGGCCAAGCGTTTTTTCGTGATAGGGGATGCGATGCTTTTCGACCAGCGCGATGAAGTCGGATGGCGTGAAGCGGGCAAGCGCGGACTTCGCGAAGTGTTCGTTGTCGCTTAGGAAATTCTCGGGGCGGCAATGGATGTTCGTAAAGTTGCAGCGGCCGCCGCCGGAGATAAGGATTTTTTTGCCGATGCGATCGGCACGTTCGAGGATGGCGACGCGGCGTCCTCGTTTTCCAGCTTCGGCCGCGCAGAAGAGGCCTGCGGCGCCTGCGCCGAGGATGAGGGCGTCAAATTTGTTTGTTGAAGAAGCCAAGCTTTAATCGAGCCTCGCGGGTGCAAACTGTCCTTGCGTTCGTTCCTCAGGTTAAACTAAGAGCAGGAGAAGACCGAGAGAATTGCCACCCATCATCAGCGCCCAAGGACTGTCGAAAAGGTACGGGGTCGCTCCGCTATTCAAGAATATATCGTTCACGGTGTCCGAAGGGGACCGGATCGGAGTGATTGGCCCGAATGGATCGGGCAAATCGACGATGCTCGAAATTCTTTGCGGAAAGACGAAGCCGGATAGCGGCGACGTGGCCGTGCGCAAAGGCACAAGGCTGAGTTATGTGAAGCAGATCTCGGAATTTGAGTCAGGGATGAGTATCCAAGCGGTGATCGAGAGCGCGTTGGACCGAGTGTCCGTGCCGCAATCGGAAAGGGCAGGACGCTCCGCGGAGACGCTGGGCCGCGCGGGATTTACGGACCTGGAGATTCCAGCAGCAACGTTATCGGGAGGCTGGCGCAAGCGACTGGCGATCGCCGAGGCGCTGGTGCAGAAGCCAGATATTCTGCTGCTGGACGAACCGACCAACCACTTGGATCTTGCGGGGATCGAATGGCTGGAGCGACTTCTTCTTCAGAGAGCGGCGTTCGCAACAGTGGTTGTGAGCCACGATCGATATTTTTTAGAAAACGTGACGAACGAGATGGTCGAGATCGACCGCGCGTATGAGGATGGCGCGCTGCGCGTAAAAGGAAACTACAGCACCTTTCTGGAAGCTAAGGAACTACATTTACACGCGCAACGAAACCGGCAAGAAGCTCTAGAGAATTTGGTCCACACGGAGATCGAATGGCTGCGGCGCGGACCGAAGGCGCGCACGACCAAGGCTAAAGATCGCATTGGAAAAGCACACAAGATGATCGGCGATCTTGCGGTGATGAAGGCCAGGACCAGCGTCAGCACCGCGCAAATCGATTTTTCCGCGACGAACCGGCAGACAAAACAATTGATTCAGCTGACGGCAGTGAAATGCGAGATCGGCGATCGCGTGCTGTTCGATAATCTCGACTTTACGGTGACTTCGGGAATGCGCGTGGGACTGGTGGGGCCAAACGGCAGCGGAAAGACGTCGCTGCTGCGCCTGCTTCGCGGCGACCTGGAGCCGGGAGCGGGCGCGATTCGCAAAGCGGACCCTCTGAGAATGGTTTATTTCGATCAGAACCGGGAGCTTGATCCGGAACTGCTGCTGCGGCGAGCGCTCGCGCCGGATAGCGACGCCGTTATTTATCAGGATCAGGTGATCCATGTGGCCTCGTGGGCGGCACGATTTTTGTTTACGGGAGAAGATTTGAACCGACGAGTCGGACAACTTTCGGGCGGCGAACGCGCTCGCGTGCTAATCGCTCAGCTGATGTTGCAGCCGGCGGACGTATTACTTTTGGATGAGCCGACGAACGATCTGGACATTCCCACGCTGGAAATTCTCGAGCAGAGCTTACTGGAGTTTCGCGGTGCGCTGGTTTTGGTGACGCACGATCGGTACATGCTGGATCGCGTCTCGACGATTGTACTTGGGTTCGATGGATTGGGCGGGATCGAGCGTTTTGCGGATTATTCGCAATGGGATGATTGGCAGGAATTGCAGCGGAAGGAGAGCGCCAAGGCGGGCTTCTCTGCACCTGTCGCCCTCTCACGAGCAGCCACGGCTGCTGTGCCTCTCCCCACGGCGAAAAAGAAATTGTCGTACAAGGAGACGCGCGAGCTGGAGAGCATCGAACAGCGCATCGCCGAAGCTGAGAAGGAACTTCACGCCCGGCAGGATGCCCTGCAAGACTCTGCGATTGTGAGCGATGGGGCGCGACTTCACAGCGCTTCGATGGAACTGGACGAAGCACGCAAGACGGTGGACAAACTCTATGCACGATGGGCCGAGCTCGACCACAAGAAAAACTGAAGCTGCGGCGATTTGCAACTGTGGAATCGCTGCGGATGTCCCGGCCACTTCAACGTAAGTTCCAGCTAAAATGAAATCGTGCAGAAGAAGATTTTTTGGCTCACATTCACGGGATTGGGCCTGGTGGCGGATTTAACGCTGCCCTTCTGGTGGGCCGTCTTTGCGACGATTCCCATCGTGTATGCAAGTTGGTGGGTGGCATATCGGAGCGACTGGTTTTGAGCGGCGGCGGGTATGCGAATTTGGCGGCCCGCAAGACCAGCGCGGCTGAGAATTCTCGAGACGGATGGTGGAGAGAAGGAACAATCGAGTGGCTCAATTCCCTCTTCAGATTTCCCAAACTGGAATGCTTCCTGAATTGGGAATGCGAGCGAATCAAAAATCGTAGTGCCACCTCGACAAAACAAGAAGAGAGATTAGGGGTGTTCAAGGCTGAATTGTTGTTCCATTGAACTGCTTCGTGGTTCAGCGACCTGGCGGAGCAACGCTCACTGAACTGACGCCAAGACTCTCCGTACCGCGTCGATCCCCGGAATCTGGGTAAAACCCCACATATTAGGCCTTTCGGGCGTTGCTGCTTCCAGACACGATTGGCGGAACTGCTGCGGAACTTCAAATGGTGAGTGCCGCTGGCTAAATGCGCGGCGAGGGTGCTTATCGCTAATATGGCGATTCATTCCGTTGGAAACCTGGCGCGAAGCCCGCGAGAAGCACACAGCACGTTCAGAAATATTGCTAAATAGGCCGCGCCGATGGCCATCGTAGTGCTTCCCTAGTAGGTCACAACTGTGCCACGCCTGGCCCTGGTGCACGGAGGCAACAATGAAAATTGCCAGTCTAGACCGCCGTCTGTCTCGTCGTCTGTGTTTCAAGACTCCACTGCGCCTACGGATCTGGAAGTCAGCAGCACCAGAAGAAAGCGCGGAGTCGCTCAATCTTTCGCAGAATGGCGTTTACTTCGCAACAAATTCGGCGATCCGCGAGGGTGAAACCGTGGAGATCCTTTTGAACATGCCCGAGGAAATCACCGACGAGCCGGCCACGGAATGGCGATGCACTGGACACGTCGTACGAGTGGAACGTATGGACGCGGCGCGAGGTACGGTGGGAGTGGGGGTGCAGTTTGATTGCTATGAAGTTTCGCGCGGGGAAAAACCAGCAGCGCGCTGAGACCGCGCATCCAGCGCATCCAGGATGATGGCGAAGTCAACCTTCGCAGCCAGAAATTCGAAGCCGGATGTGATCGGCTGGCCAGAACCAGGAGGGTGAGATGCAAAGACGAGCTCTTGTGGTGGACGACGAAGCAGCGACATGCGAACTGATCCAAAAAGTATTGTACGCCGCGGGTGTGGATGCTCTGACATTGACGAGCAGCGGCCAGGCGGTAACTTTCCTCGAAGAAGGCAAGTTCGATATGGTGTTTTTCGATTTGCATATGGGATCCCCGGATGGGATAGAGCTTTCGCGGGAGATGAGGCGAGCAGGCTCCAACCGGACAACACCGATCATCTTGCTGAGCGACGACCTGCGACCTAGCGCCATGTCGCAAGGATTTGCGGCTGGGGCGAGCTTTTTTCTCTACAAACCCGTCGACAGAGAGCGTCTATTGAGGTTGGTCCGAGCCACGCAAGGACGGATGGACCATGAGAAACGGCAAACACGCCGTGTTCCGCTGCTGTCCAAGGTGCGACTGAGATTTGGATTCGATGAGATATTGTGCGAAACGATCGACGTTAGTTTGGACGGAATACTGGTTAAGGCGCCGAGGACCATCCCTGCGGGAACAAGCGTGCAAGTGAGCATGGAACTGACGCAAAGGATGAAGCCCGTAGTAGGCGCGGGTTCGGTGGTGCGGGTTCTTAGCGGGAATCAGATGGGGATTCATTTGGACCGGCTGCCTGTCGAGGAGAGCGCAAGATTGCAGGAGTTTCTTTTGCCGATGATTCCGCGCGAGTAAGGCGAAGCACGAACAAGAGTGATGAACTCGAAACAAATCAAGGTTCTGCTGATTGAAGACAATCCTGGGGACGCGCGGCTGATCCGAGAGTCACTCGCGGAGTCTACCCACCAACCCTTCGATTTGGAGATAGTCGACACACTGGCGACGGGACTCGAGCGTCTAGGCGCTGGAGGCGTTGACGCCATGCTGCTTGATTTGGCCCTTCCAGACAGCTTCGGGTTCGATACATTCCTCAAGGCAAGACCCCAGGCGCGGGGCGTAGCCATTATCGTGCTAACGGGGCAAGACGATCAGAGCCTGGCGCTGAAACTAGTGCAAGAGGGCGCGCAAGACTTCCTCGCCAAGTCTGACGTGAGCGGAAACAATCTGACTCGGTCAATTCTGCACGCCATCGAGCGGGAGCGACTGGAACAGAAATTCCGAAAACTAAATGAGGAACTGGAACAGCGAATCAAAGAGCGGACCACGGAGCTTGAGGCTACCAACGCGGAACTCGAAGCGTTCTCGTATTCGGTATCACACGATTTACGTGCTCCGCTGACTCAACTTCATGGCTTTTCCAGTCTGCTGCTGGACAACTACGCGCCGCATCTCGACGAACAAGGGCAAAGGTACCTGCGCAACATCAAAGACGGCGTCATGCGAATGTCGGCCCTGATAGACGACCTGCTGATGTTGGCGAAAGTAAGCCGGCAAGGATTGAAAGTTCGAGACGTCGGACTAAACACGCTGGTTGAGGAAGTTCTGAAAGAATTTAAGGGCGAGACGAAGAAACGAGAGATCGCGTGGAAAATCGGGCAATTGCCGTTCATTAAGTGCGATTACGGGTTGATGAGGCAAGTGCTGGTCAATCTACTGTCGAATGCGGTCAAGTACACGCGGAAGCGGGAGCACGCCGCGATCGAGATCAGCAGCAAAATCATAAACGGCAAACAAGCGATTCTGGTGCGGGACAACGGCGTGGGTTTCGACATGAAATATGCGGACAAGCTGTTCGCGCCGTTTCAGCGCCTTCATCGGGAGAAAGATTTCGAAGGAACGGGGATAGGCCTTGCAACCGTGCAACGGATTATTCACAAGCACGCGGGACGAATCTGGGTGGATTCGGAGCCGGGGCTGGGGGCGACGTTTTATTTCACAGTGGGCTCGGAAGAGAGCAAACCGGCGGCTAGGAATGCCGTGCATGCGGTCGTGGCTTGAATATGGAAGTTCCCGTCCCGTGACGGGCGTACATGGGATTGCGTTTTGTCGCTCGGTCGTTTGACTCACCGAGTTTCTTTTGGGGCCAATTTTCTCTCTCAGCGCATCGGGCGCTCCGCTTTTTTACAGATCAGCCGGCCCGATTTGCAAATCCACCGTTCTTCGCTCATTATTACTGGTTTGTCTGGGCAGAGGATAAGCATCTGCTGCCTGCGAAGGTGTTTGCAAATCTCTGTCCTCGAGGAATTAATGGAAAAGCCTGGGAAAATTGCGCCGCCGAAGGGGAAACTCGGAATACTGATTCCTGGCATGGGCGCCGTCAGCACCACTTTTATGGCCGGGGTGGAATTGGTCCGCAAGGGCAAGTCAGAGCCGGTCGGATCGCTCACACAGTTGGGCACCATTCGCCTGGGGAAGCGCACCGATGGGCGGTCCCCGCTGGTCAAGAAGTTTGTGCCGCTAGCGGAATTGAAGGATCTGACGTTCGGCGGCTGGGACATTTTCAAGGACAACGCTTACCAATCCGCGGCAAATGCGGGCGTGCTGAATCCTCAGGATCTCGCGAAGGTGAAGACTTTTCTTTCCGGCATTAAGCCGATGAAAGCCGCGTTCGATCATGACTACGTCAAGTTGATCGATGGCCCTAACATCAAGAAGGGCAAGAATAAGTACGAACTGGCGCTGAAGATTAAGGAAGACATCGCGAATTACCGGAAGACATCGCGAGTCTCGCGCGTGGTTATGTGCTGGTGCGGATCGACGGAAACATTCGTAAAGCCAGAGGAAGTGCATTCGACGCCGGAAAAATTCGTGGAAGCCATGAAGTCGAATCATCCTGCCATTGCTCCCTCGATGCTGTATGCGTGGGCGGCCATCACGAGCGGGGTGCCATTTGCCAACGGGGCGCCGAACCTGACTGTGGACTTTCCGGCGATTCAAGAACTTGCGCAGGAACACAGTGTGCCAATTTGCGGCAAGGACTTTAAGACCGGGCAGACGCTGATGAAGACGATTCTAGCTCCCGGGTTCAAGGCGCGCATGCTGGGGCTTGATGGATGGTTCTCGACGAATATTCTGGGGAACCGCGACGGCGAAGTGTTGGAAGATCCCGGTTCGTTCAAGACCAAGGAAGAATCCAAGCTCAGCGTTCTTGAATACATTCTCCAGCCCAAACTTTATCCGATGCTCTACGGCAAAATGCATCACAAGGTCCGCATCAACTATTATCCGCCGCGGGGCGACAATAAAGAGGGTTGGGATAACATCGATATTTTCGGCTGGCTTGGGTACCCAATGCAGATCAAGGTGGATTTCCTGTGTCGGGACTCGATTCTGGCTGCGCCGCTGGTTCTGGATCTCGTTCTCTTTCTGGACCTTGCGCAACGGGCTGGAATGAAGGGCATTCAGGAGTGGCTGAGCTTTTACTTCAAGTCGCCGATGACCGCTCCTGGCCTGTATCCCGAGCACGACCTGTTTATCCAATCGATGAAGCTGAAGAATACGCTGCGCTGGATGATGGGCGAGGATTTGATCACGCACCTCGGGCAGGAGTATTACGACTAGCGCAGATTTGGGAGCCGGAATAGAACAAATTGGCCGGCTCTTGATTCATTTTTTCGATGGCGCGAAATGATTTTTCGATTTGACGCTTGCAAGACCGCCGCGATACCCTACGGTCCGATGCTGAGCGATTGTATGCCTCGTCTTGCACTGCTGTCCCCTATTTCATCTCATTTTGAGGAGATTCATGTCGAACGAACTGCGTAATTTCCTTGCTCTTTCCTATGACGAACTCGAAGAGCTGAACCTGAAGGCCAAAGAGCAGCGCAAGAACCGGATAGCGCCGCACAAAGTCCAAGAGGAGCGGATCAAATACCTAACGGACGAGAAGCGAATCAAGGCTGTGACCGTGCTGTTCAGCGACCTCGAAGGCCGTCTGCACATGTTGGACTACGACAAGAAATTCTTGATCAAGAGCTGGGACAACCTGACGTTTGACGGATCTTCGATTCGCGGGTTCACGGCGCAGCGCGAGAGCGATTTGCGTCTGGCAATGGATTGGGGCGCGTTTTATTGGGGACCGTCGGATGTCTTTGGGTCCGGCAAGGTGCTGGTGTTCGGGGAAGTCATCGACAAGGATGGCTCGCCGTATAGCGCTGACATTCGAGGAGTGCTGAAAGGGTACGCCGGCGCACTGCACAAGAAGGAAGGTTACACGCTCAACGCCGCCAACGAGATCGAGGGCTTTCTGTTCCAGGGAGAAAACGCGGAGCGGCATTACCATGAAACGGGAAAGTTCGAGTACGTCAACACCGGCGGGTACTACCATTCCCTTCCCGGCGATCCACTTCGGACTTTTATCGACACGACCGCGGAAGTGCAACGCGCGATGGGATTCCAGAATGAGAAGGATCACCCGGAAGTGGCGCCATCGCAGTTCGAAATCAATTATGGCTACGGCGAAGTGGTACAAGCCGCGGACCAGATCCAGCTTTACAAACTAATTTGCCGGCAAGTAGCGACTCGCATGGGGACCACCGCGTGCTTTTTGCCTAAGCCGGTGGTTGGCGTAAACGGTAATGGGATGCACACAAACGTTTCGATCAGCGAAGACGGCAAGAATCTTTTCTGGGATCCGAAAGGCGAAGAAAAACTCAGCAAGATGGGCTGGGGGTTTGTGGACCGCATTTTGACGCACGGCAATGACAACTGCTTGTTGTTGAACGCCAGCGTCAACGCGTACCGCCGGCTGGACCCGCACTTTGAGGCGCCTAATCAGATCAAGGCGTCGCCCGTGGATCGCGGCTCGATGATTCGCATCCCCATCGGCAACGAAAAGAGCATGCGTGTCGAGGTACGCTCGGTAGCACCGGACGCGAATCCTTACTTGGTGTTGTATTCGATTTTCAAGACGGGCCTCGACGGAGAGACCTCGAAGATCAAGAACCTGCGACAAGCGCAGCGATACCTGCCGGATAACATTTACACGGCGCTGGAGGACTTCAAGAAATCGGAGTGGACCACGAAGCTGCTTGGCGAGGATGTGAAGGGGCGCTACGCGGACTTGAAGCAGGCCTCGGCGGATCGTTGCTCTCGACTATTGGGGACTTTTGTGAAGGCGCCCGAGGTGCAGTATCACCACGAGGTTTATAACCAGTTCCTCTGGAACATGTTTTAGAAAATCTCGCGGGGCGCCGGTGTGGCCCGCGGAGAAGATACTTTCAGGGACGCAAGTGGTTCCGGTGTAAATATCGGAGCGAGTTGCGTCCCGTTTTTATTTAGGGGCCTGTTGGGCTGTTTTTGCAGCGACCGCGTCCAGCACGCGGGTCGAGTAAACGAGGGCGGCGCCGGCGTTCATGGCTACGGCTACGCCGAGGGCTTCGGCAATCTCCTCCCTGGTGGCTCCCGCTTTGAGTGCCAGGTCGGAATGAACGGTGATGCAGCCATCACAATGTGTGGTAACGGCAACGGCCAGAGAGATGAGCTGGCGAGTCTTCTCGTCGAGCTTGCCGGTCTTGGAGTTGGCAGCAGTTAGCGTTTGATAGCCACGGACGGTGTCCGGACTGAGCTTCATAAGCTCGCCAATTCTGGCGCCGAGCTCTTTGTGGTATTCATTCCAATCAAGCATCATGGGCGGGTCTCCTCGCCGCGCATACTTAGATTCCGCGCAGCCCTATTTCGTAAGTATATAGCGCAAGAGCGTTTCATGTTGGAACAGCCGAGATTTTCCGCAGCCATACGAGTGCCCATTTTGGCCACGCATTTCGAACTTCACGCGCATTGTGGTATGTTTTCTGGTTCGTGAAGAAGCGCGGAAATTCCTTGGTTAGGAGACACCCGCGCGGTTTTCCAACAGGAAGCAGTCGAAAATCCAGGGAGGATTTGCATTCATGAAGAGTTCGTACAACGGTCAGGCTATTCCTGTTGGGGGTAAAGGAATTGGGTACAGCGGCGGCGAATTGAAGGTTCCGGACACGCCCATCATTCCGTTCATTGAAGGTGATGGCACGGGGCGCGACATTTGGAAGGCGTCGAGGCGGGTTTTTGACGCGGCGGTGGAGCACGCCTATGGCGGAACGCGGAGCGTGGCGTGGTTTGAGGTATTTGCCGGAGAAAAGGCGTTCAATGCATTCAAGGAATGGCTGCCGAACGAGACTGTGGATGCCATTCGCGATTTTCGCGTGGCGATCAAAGGGCCATTGACGACACCGGTGGGCGGCGGGATTCGTTCGCTAAACGTGGCGCTGCGGCAGATTCTGGATTTGTATTCGTGCGAACGTCCGGTGCGGTATTTCGAAGGAGTTCCCTCTCCTGTCAAGCAGCCGGAAAAAATGGATATCGTGATTTTCCGCGAGAACACGGAAGACGTTTACATCGGGATTGAGTGGAAGTCTGGCACGCCGGAAGCGAAACAACTGCTGGAGTTTCTGAATCACGTGATGCTGAAGGACGGTAAGAAGCAGATTCGCTGGGATTCGGGAGTGGGTATCAAGCCGATTTCGCCGACGGGAACGAAGCGGCTGGTTCGGCGGGCCATCAAGTTTGCGCTGACGCACGGCCGGAAGAGCGTGACGCTGGTGCACAAGGGAAATATTCAGAAATTTACGGAAGGCGGGTTCCGGGATTGGGGTTATGACCTGGCGCGTGAGGAATTCCGGGCACAAACGGTTACCGAGCGCGAGAGCTGGATTCTCGACAATCTGGACAAGAATCCGGGGCTCACGGTTGAGCAGAATGCGGCGATGATTGAGCCTGGGCTTGAGCAGGCGACGGAGGCGTTTACAAAGGCGATTTGCGAAGAAGTGAAGCAGACGCTGGACGCGATTTACTCGACACACGGCAAGGGGCAGTGGAAGAAAAAGTTGATGATCAACGATCGCATCGCAGATTCGGTGTTTCAGCAGGTTTTGCTGCGAGCGGACGAATACAGCGTGCTGGCCACTTCGAATCTAAATGGCGATTATCTTTCGGATGCTTGCGCGGCGCAGGTGGGCGGGCTGGGGATGGCTCCGGGATCCAACATTGGGGACGGTTTTGGCGTGTTTGAGGCTACGCACGGGACGGCTCCGAAGTATGCGGACAAGGATGTGATCAATCCGAGCTCGGTGATGCTGTCGGGGGCGATGATGTTTGAGTTTCTTGGGTGGAAAGAGGCTTCGAAGTTGATTGAGGACGGCATTGCGCGGACGATTCAGCAGAAGCGCGTTACGTACGATCTCGAGAGACTAATGCCGGGGGCGACGAAAGTCGGAACAGCTGCGTTTGCTACCGCGATCATAGAGAATATGCAGGCTGCGGCTGTGGCGCGGTAATTCAAGAGCGGAAGAAAAAGATAACGCAGAGACGCAGAGTACGCAGAGACAGCGCAGAGATTTCCAAACAAAACGAGGAGACGGTTGAATGAGCAGGAAGAAAGTTACGGTGGTGGGCGGCGGATTTGTGGGATCGACGACGGCGCAGCGGATTGTGGATCTGGAGCTGGCTGATGTGGTGCTGACGGATATTTTGGATGGGCCGCCGGCGGGCAAGGCGTTGGATATGCTGGAGTCTGGGCCGATTACGCGGACGGATTCGCGCGCGACGGGGGCTTCTACGGCGACGGGCGACTACAGCGCGACCGCGGGAAGCGACATCGTGGTGATTACGGCGGGTTTTCCGCGCAAACCGGGGATGAGCCGCGATGATCTTCTGAAAGCGAACTATGACGTGGTGAAGGCCGTTGTCGAGCAGATCGTTAAGCACTCGCCGGATTGCGTCATTATCGTGGTGACAAATCCCTTGGATGCGATGGCGCAGGCGGCGTTCAAGGTGAGCGGATTCCCGAAGAATCGCGTGCTGGGGATGGCGGGAGTGCTGGACTCGGCGCGCATGAGCTCGTTTGTGGCGGCTGAGTGCAAGGTCAGCGTGGAGAACGTGCATTCGTTTGTGCTCGGTGGGCACGGCGATGACATGGTGCCGCTGCCGCGGTATTCGACCGTGGCGGGGATTCCCCTCCCAGATCTACTGCCGAAGGAACGGATCGACGCCATCGTGGAACGCACGCGCAAGGGAGGGGCGGAGATCGTCAACCTTCTGAAGACGGGTTCGGCTTACTATGCACCATCGGCAGCGGCGGTGGAGATGGTGGAAGCCATCTTGAAAGATAAAAAGAAGATTCTGCCTTGCGCTGTATACCTGGACGGGGAGTACGGAATTAAGGGACTCTTCGTCGGTGTGCCGGTGAAGCTGGGCGCGAGCGGGGCTGAGGAGATCATTCAGATCAAATTGACGGCGGAGGAGAATGCGGCGTTGCAGAAGTCTTCGGCGTCGGTGCGGGAATTGGTGAACGTTCTCGGACTGTAGAAATTGCAAAAACTAAGTGGCGCGGGTCTCGTTCGGCGAGCCGAATGACGATTCCGCGCCACATTTGTTTTGTGCTCTGGTCGATCAAAAGCCGAAGAGTTTTTCGGCTCCAACCACCAAACCTAGAGTAAACACGGCGATCACGACTTCGCCGATGGCTCCTACGGCGAAGGGGCGGAGGCCTTGTTTGCGCATGTCGCGGAAGTTCGTACGCAGGCCAACGCCCGCAAACGTGAGCAAGAAAGCCCAGCGCGAGAGATTGGCGAGCGAGCCTACCTGATCTTTGTTGAAGAACTGGTAGGTGGCGAGCACTGAGATGAAAAGGAAACCCAGGACAAACTTGGGGAACTTCTGCCAGAGGAACGCGGCTTTGTTGCCGACCGCTTTGGCTTGGCCCTGGCTTGCCCAGTAGATGGCGTAAGCGAGTACCACGAAGCCGATCATGGCGTTGCGCGTGGACTTCACGAGGACGGCCAACTTGCCGGCGGCGTCGGAATAGAGCGCGCCTGCCGCGGTGGCTTCGGCGGTGTTATCCACAGCAAGACCTGCCCAGATACCATACGCGCGGTCGCCCAGATGCAGATAGTGGCCGATCAGAGGAAATGTAAAGAGCGCAAGAGCGCCGAGGGCGAGAATGGCGGCGATCGAGAAGGAAGAATCTTCGTCGTCGGCGTCAATGGCGCCTTTTGTGGCGATAATGGCGCTGACGCCGCAGACCGCGGAGCCGACGGCGAGGAGCGTGATCAATTTTGGCTTCAATTTGAAGACGCGGCCGAGAAAAGTCATGAACGCGATCGCTCCAGTGATTTCGATCGCTACAAGTAGGAGGCTAACGCCACCCAGTTTCAAAATGTCTCCGAGCAGAAAGCGCGAGCCGAGCAAGACGATGCCGGCTTTCAGCCAGAACTCGTAGGTCGCGACGCCGGTGCGGAAGATTTCAGGAACGCCGACCGTATTGGAGATCAGAAGACCCAGGAGAATGGCCCAAAGAACGTACTCGATATTCGGAAAGACCCAGTGATGCGCCTTCGCGTACTTGCCCACGTTCTGTTCGAGTAGTTTGCCGGCATAGCCGATGGCTGCGAGCAAAAGCACGCCGGGTATGAGCCGCAGAAAACGGAGCGCCGGCTGGACCGGCTGAACTTGAGGAATTACGACTGCGTCTGCCATGTTTTTTCCTTTTTCTCTCTGGATTGCAAGCGAATCGATCACCACGGGATATGTTTGAAAACGCCTGCGCGAACCAGCAGCGCTGCGAGCAACGCCACCACTACCGCCCAGCTATCCAGCGATAGACGCCACGGTTTCTTTGGCGAAACTTCTTTTTCATCGGCACTCATTTGGTCCTCTCCTGACTAACTTACGGAAACTGTCTGCACGGCGGGCTCGTTTCTCTCGCCGCGCCGGAATGCGTCACCGATTTCACGAATTTGCTGGGAAGCGACACGGCCTACGATCATCAGCGCGGGTGCGGGTAGTTTTTCTTCGACGGAAAGTAAACCGACGCTGCTCCAGCGCACCTGCTGTTGAGAACTGGAAGCGCCAGAAACGATCACGCATGGCAAATCGTTCGGCAGGCCCGCTTCCGCGAGACGGCGCGAAACCTCCGCGTAATCCGGCCCCGGCATATAGAGAACGAGCGTTGTGGCAGGAGTGAGGCAGCCCCAGTTCATCGCATTCGCGTCCACGCCGCGCGAGAAAGTCGAAAACAGCACTTGCGAGGCGGCTCGACGATCCGTAAGAGAAACCCCCGCTGCCGCGGCGGCGCCCAACGCGGCGGTAACGCCGGGAACGACTTCGTACTCAACGTGGGCTTCGCGGAGGGCTTGCAGCTCCTCGGCAGCACGTCCGAAGATTGATGGATCGCCGCCCTTCAAGCGCACGACGACATCCCGCGAAGCGGCGTAGCTAACTAGAAGCGCGTTGATCTCATCCTGCGTGAGCAACTTTTTGCCACAGCGTTTTCCGACATCTACGATTTCCGCGGTGGGCAAAATTGTCGCCAGGAGTTCGCGACTTACGAGCGAATCGTGAAGTACAACGTTTGCGGATGCCAAAAGCCGGGCAGCTTTCAGCGTCAACAGCTCTGGATCACCAGGTCCAGCGCCGATGAGATAAACTTTGCCCATCACGCGGCTCCCCGCTGCCCCGGCCGTTTGCTGGCTTGCCGGAGAAATTCTTCGAACATCGGCTTGCTGGCAAGCTCGTGCAGCAACTTTTTCGTGGTGTCCGAACTCGGGCCGCTGGCACGGAGAGCTTCGCGCGCCGCGCCGAGCCATTGCAGCCACGTTTCATATTCGGGACCGAATTCCGTTTCGAACTCCTGACGGAGACGTTGCGCGAGGGCCGGACTCTTGCCGTTCGTGGAGATAGCGATCTGCAAGTCTCCGCGCTGGACGACGGCACCATAGTAAAAATGGCAGTTCTCGATGTCGTCGACGGCGTTGCACAAGATTCCGCGCGCTTCGGCTTCGCGAAAAACGGCTTCATTCACGCCTGGAGCAGAAGTGGCCCCGATTGTCAGAAAAGCACCGTCCAAATCCGTCGTTGCAAATTCCTTCGGTAACCAATCGATTTTGCCGAAACGCACCCATTCGGCGATTTGTGGCGTGATAGAAGGCGCAATCAGACGAATCCGAGCTCCAGCGGCCAACACGCCTGGAATCTTGGCTTCGGCAATGTTCCCGCCACCCACGACGACGATCAGCCGCCCTTCCAACTTCACGAAGATGGGAAAGAGGCTCATGATTTAGCCTTCCACGCCCTGGGGAACGGGTCCCAGCGCCAGATCGCGCTCAACCGGCACCGCAAGACTCCCCGCGAGAATTGCACGAATATCCTCGTTCGAATGGCGCGCCAGAAAGCGCCGTAGATTTTCGCCCTGTTCGCGGCGCTCATCGAATCCCACAAGCAATCGCTCGATGGCATCCGGAACGTCCGACGCAGCGCAGCGATAACCAACCGGGCGGGCGATTGACGCAAACTGTCCGACGCTTCCGCCGATGCAAAAGTAATAGGCGTCCACCATGCGGCCATCCAATTTAATTTTTTTGCCTTCGATGCCGATATCGGCGATCCAATGCTGGCCGCAGCTATTCGGGCAGCCGGTGATGTTGAGCCGGAGCTGTTCCTGAAAATCGGGAAGGCGATCTTCGAGTTCTTGCGTCAGCCATCGCGCAAAACCCTTGGTTTCCGTCAGCGCAAGCTTGCAGAATTCAGAGCCTGTGCAAGCCACGGCTCCGCGAGCGAAGACCGAGGCTTGCACCGGCAGGGCAGCAACTTCAAGCTCATGGGCGACCGTGGCCGCATCGCGTTGCGGCACGTTTACGATCAGCAGATTCTGCATGGTGGTGGTGCGAATGTGGCCGTCGGCGTAGCGATCGGCCAGATCAGCGGCAGTGCGCAATTGTTGCGGAGTGATGCGACCGCGGAGCACGGAGGCGCCAACGTAGACGAGGCCATTTTGTTTTTGGGCGTGAATCCCAACGTGGTCGCGATGGACATCCTTGGGGGTATCTTCCCTCTCGGCCGGATCAAGTGGAAAACCAATCTTTCGCTGCAACTCATCCAAAAAGCTGTCCGCAGTCCACCCCTGTTGAAGGAAAAGGAATTTAAGGCGAGCTTTTTCCCTGCTTTGTCGCAGCGTTTCACTGGCGCGAAAGATTTCTGCTACGCCGCGCGCCACGGGGACGACTTGGTCCCACTGGATGAAAGCGTTGAGGCGCAAGGCGATATGCGGATCGGTCGAAAGGCCACCGCCGACTCTCAGCGAAAAGCCCGTTTCAACTACCCCGCCCCTATTGCGCGTCGTGGCCGTCAACGCAACATCGTTGATCTCTGGATACGAGCACCAGTGCCGACAGCCGGAGATGGAGATTTTGAATTTGCGCGGCAAATTATAGAAGGCTGCAGCGCCTCCCAGTTCGCGGTCGATAGCCAGCGCGAGCGGTGAGGCATCCACAATCTCCTCCGCGTCCAGTCCTGCAACGGGGCAGCCTGTGATGTTGCGTGCGACGTCTCCGCAGGCGCCGGTTGTCGTCAAGTCTGCGCGCCAGAGCGATTCCAGGACTTCCGGCAGCGATTCCAGCGTTACCCAATGCAGCTGAAAGTTTTGACGGACGGTGATGTCGGCCACGCCTCGGGCGTGTTGCTCGGCAATATCTGCGACCGCACGAACCTGGTCGCTGCGCAGCAGGCCGTTGGGGATGCGAATGCGCACCATAAAGTACGGCGTGGACTTGCCTTCTCCGCCTGAGCCACCGACGACTCCCGCGCCGTCTCCCTGCGTGTATACGCCCCAGGACCGGAAATAGGTGCTGAACCATTCTGGCGGAATCGAGTCGTAGCCATTGCGCGCAAACTCGCGGATTTCGTCAAAATGCTCCCAAGCATTCTTGGAACGCTTCAAGCGCTCAACGCGTTGTGCTTTGGTTTCTTTGACTTCGCCCATAGCTGAATCACCTGTTTTCAGAAACGCATTCCAAAAACAAAAAACCCACGTGGCCTAAACTCTGGCAACGTGGGCTTCGGAACTTTGAATCTTAGAGTAGCGCTAAGTCCGGAAACTCCCCTGGCCAGAGATGGGTGTCATACAACACGCAGCCTTGCGTGCGCACGAACAACACATGATCTGGCAACAGGTCATCATGAAAAGTAAGAATACCTCGGGGTCTCCTCCAAGTCAAAAGAAGACCGTTACGAAACTTTAGATGCGGCAAATGCAAAAAAGTAATCAGACCTAAATTCGAGTTAATTACGGCTTCTGGGTTGCTGGCGCTGCCGCCGGCTTCGCCGCGGCGGGGGTTTTCACCGGTGCTGCTCCAGGAGGCAAAATCAGCGTGGTGGTCTTAATCCAATCGAGCTTCGAGAAGCCCTTGTCCAGATAAGGCTTCCCTAGCGTTTCAATCTTGTTCTGCTCCGGTCCTTGGCCATCAGGAGCACCCTCGCCATAGTCCGCATAGAGCGCCTCGACAACATCCATTCCTTCTGTTACCTGGCCGAATGGAGCAAAGCCACCCATGGTGTCCAGCCGTTGATTGTCATGAAGATTGATGAAAACTTCCGTGGTGCGCGTATCAGGCTTGTCAGTTTTTGCGTAGGTGACGTACCCGCGAAGGTTGCTCTGAATGACGGGGTCATCTTTTATTGGTGCATGTTCCCAGGCTGCCGTGACGGGAGGATAGGCGCTGATGCCCCACTGGACAACGAAGCCCTTCAGTACACGAAAGAAGTGAGTATTGTCATAGAAATGATGGCGTACGAGGTTGTAGAAACGGTCCGCTCCGAGGGGAGCCCACGCGCGCGTGACGGTGATGACGAAATCGCCCTTCGTTGTAGTGAATTTCACCTGATAGGTGGCTGGCGCTTTCGCGGTTAGAAGCGCGGGACGAAGCAGCGCTCTATCGTATGGGCTGGCCGCTACAGGTTTGTGTGCAGGCGTGGTCCCTGTCGCCGCTTTAGGCGGGGCCGGAGTCTGCGCTGGAGTTGCTTGCGCTCGTGCATCGTTGCAGGGGGCAGCCGCAAAGAACAGGAGCGTCGCTGCCATCATCCATCCACATTTATGCATTGCTATTCCCTCTCCGAATTGAGTTCTTGCGTTTGTTCCCCGAAGGCGGATCGCAACTACTTCGCGGCATTCAGCTCGCGGCCGACGCGCTCGACCTCCGCCATAACCCTAAGAGTATTCTCGCCGAGAATCTTCTTCACGTCACCCTCGGAATAGCCCTTTTCCAGCAGGGCGTTCGTGATTTGAGGCAGCTTACTAACGTCTTCCATCCCGAAGGGCATGTTCGCGCCATCGAAATCGGAGCCAAGGCCGACGTGGTCGATACCGGCAATTTTCACGGCATGATCAATGTGCTCGATGATTTTGGTCCACTCGACTCTCGGCAAATCGCCGCGCAGAACGTATTCCCTGGTGACGCGGTCGCCTTCGATCAACGCGCAACCTTGTCTATCACCGCATCGTTTCTGGACTTCCACTGCGATCGCTTTGTCCCATTCCGGATGGGCTTTCTCCGCATTCCGAAACTCCTGGCTCAGAAAACCGACGTGGTAATTAATTTGAATGACGCCGCCCTTGGCTGCCAGGGCTCTGATCATGTCGTCGGTCATGTTACGCGGGGCGTCGCAGATGGCGCGGCAGTCGGAATGCGAAGCAAACACGGGAGCCTTGCTGACTTCCAGAACGTCGGCAAACGCCTTGTCGCTGACGTGCGAGATGTCGACGATCATTCCGAGGCGGTTCATCTCCCGTACCACGTCCTTGCCAAATTCCGAGAGCCCATTGTGCTCCGGCTTGGCGGTTGAGGAATCGGCCCACTCCGCGTTTCCGCTATGTGTGAGGGTCATGTAGCGCGCGCCGAGCGCTGCGAAGCGGCGAAGCACGCCGAGGTCGCTTGCGATCATGTGGCCGCCCTCGATGCCGATGAGCGCGGCGATTTTGCCCTGTTTGTGTGCCTCGCGAATTCCTTCCGCCGTCGTCACGAGAGTGAGGTTGTTCGAATGCTTGCGAACCTGCTCATGCACGGCGTCAATTTGGGCGAGCGCGCGTTTAACGGCCTCCGGCCCGGTGATTTTGCTGGGAATCCAAATGGAAAAGAAGATCGCCCCGAGGCCGCCTTCCTTCATGCGCGGGATGTCGATGCTCCCAAGAGCATTTCGAACGCCCAAATCGAATGCGGTGTCCAAGAAACGCTGCGTGGTGTCGTCGTGCGTGTCGATCACGATCGATGAGAAATGGAGCTGCTTTGCGCGTTCTGAAATTCCACCCACAGCCATTGCCCCCGCCAGCACCATTCCCGCCGAAAGGCACATCCCAACACCGAGAAGTACCTTCGACACTCCCGACAGCTTCATTTTGTTATTGAGCGGCCCGCATCTCGCGGCTCACAGCTTCGTTCTGTTCCATCACGCGCAGCAGGTTGCCGCCGAGGATTTTTCGGAGGTCGTCGTCGCTGTAGCCCTTGCGCATCAGAGCTTCCGTGATCTGTGGGAAATGGGTAACGTCGTCCATACCTTCGGGCATATTGGCTCCGTCGAAATCCGAGCCAAGTCCGACGTGATCAGCCCCGACTAACTTTACGGCGTGATCGATATGGTCGATGATTCTTTCCCAGCTTACGTGTGGGAGTTTGCCTTCCGCGGTGGCTTTGTCGGCCATCTCGGTCATCTTCTTATTCAGGCATTCTTCGTTGTCGCCACACTCCTTCTTGAGTTGATCCATCATTGCTACTACCCCGCCGGACAGCTTGTCTTGTGCGTCCTTGTACGCCTGGTCGATAAAGCTTTTTTCAAAGTTGATCTGAATGACGCCGCCCTTCGCGGCCAATGCCTTGATCATGTCGTCGGACATGTCGCGGACGTGGTTGCAAAGAGCGCGGCAGGAGGAATGCGATGCAATTAACGGAGCCTTGCTAATTTCCAGCGCATCGTAGAAAGTTTTATCGGAGACGTGGGAAATATCCACCATGATTCCCTGGCGGTTCATTTCTCGTACGATTTGCTTGCCGAAATCCGTCAGGCCATTGTGCTCCGGCTTTGCCGTTGATGAATCCGCCCATTCGTCGTTGTAAAAGTGGGTGAGCGTCATGTAACGAACGCCCAGGTCGCCGAACATGCGCAGGACGCGAATGTCGTTCCCGATCATGTGGCCTCCTTCGACGCCAATCAATGCGGCGATTTTGCCTTGCGCGTGCGCGCGACGCACTTCTTCCGCCGTGCGGCAAAACGCCATGTCCTTCGAATATTTATTCACGTTTTCGTGGACTGCATCGATCTGGTCCAGCGCTTTTTGGATGGCCGCCGGGCCCATGATTCTGCCGTCGATCCAGATGGAGAAGAAAATGGCGTTCATGCCGCCTTCGCGCATACGTGGGATGTCGATGTGCCCATCGGGATTACGCTTGCCGATGTCAAAGTTCGCCGAGAAAAAGCGTTGCGTGGTGTCATCGTGCGTGTCGAGAACGATCGTCGAAAAATGCAGCTTCTTTGCGCGATCGGCGATGTCATCACCCGTCGCGACGTGACTCAACAGAAATCCAGCAGCGAGCAGACAAGCAATTAACGAGACGCGGATGAGACGCATGTAATCCTCCAAAGGAAAGGGTGCGGCGAGATTCTATCCTATTAGCCAGCCAACGAGCGCTTGTTTCCACGCTTGCCGGTTCATCTCGGCGAGCGATTCGGTCAAGGGAATGTCTTTGGGGCAAGCTTTCACACAGTTTTGGGCGTTCGCACAGTCTTGGATACCACCGGGTTCCATGAGGGCCGCTATCCGCTCTTTTGCGTGCATCGCCCCAGTCGGATGCATGTTAAATAGCCGGACTTGACTGACGATTGCCGCGCCGATGAACTTGTTGTTGTCGTTTACCTGGGGGCAGACTTCCAGGCAGCTTCCGCAGGAAATGCAACGGGATAACGGATAGGCCTTCTCTTGGGTCTCGGGCGACATGCGTGGTCCTTCGCCGAGATCGTAGGTTCCATCGATGGGGATCCAGCCTTTTACGCGCTTCAGGCTTTCAAACATGAACTGGCGGTCAACGGCCAGATCGCGGACCACAGGAAATTTTGAGAAAGGTTCGAGCCGAATCGGCTGCTCGAGTTTGTCCACCAGCGCGGAGCACGCCATCCGGGCTTTTCCGTTGATCAACATAGCGCACGAACCGCAAACTTCTTCGAGGCAGTTCGAATCGTAGCTGATCGGCGTGGTCTTCTTGCCATCGCGGGTGACCGGCGTCTCGGCGATATCTCGAAGGCAAATAATGACGTTCATCGCGGGTCGCCATGGCAACGCGAACTCCTCCCAATACGGCGTCCCCTTGGGACTGACCTGCCGTTTTACGCGAACGATCACCTCTTTGGAGTCAGGCATAAAATCCTCGGCAAATCCAGCAAGTCCCCTCAGGCCAGAAATCGCGAATCGCAGCGATCGCAGATGAGTTATTTCGCCGCGTCATAACGCCTCGCACGCGGCGGAATCTGCGAAATATCCACCGGCTCATAGCTGAGCTGGATTTCCCATTCACCCACTTGGCTCGAGTGGTCTTCAGCCAATTCGCATCATCGCGCTCCGGGAAATCCGGCTTGTAGTGGGCTCCACGCGATTCGTTACGTTGCAGAGCGCCGAGCGTCACGACCCGCGCGAGAACCAGCATGTTTCCTAGTTCTCGTGCGAAATTCAGCGTCTGGTTGGACCACCTCGTCCGATCACTCAGATTGATTCTGCCGTAGCGCTCCTGAAGCTCGCGAATCTTCGCTTCCGCTGCCTGTAAATCTTTATTGATCCGGGTTACGGTCACGTGCTCCGTCATCAATTCACCGAGTTCGCGCCAGATGGTCATCGGATTTTCCGTGCCATCCGGCGAAATCAGCGCCTGATTCTTCTCTTCCTGCCGCTTGCGTTCTATCTCGTAAACGTTTGAGCCAACGGCATCGCAGCCACTTGCCAGACTGCGCGCATACTTCACGGCTGCGGGCCCGGCCAGCCCTCCGCCAAAAATACACGACACCAGCGAGTTGGCCCCGAGCCGGTTCGCCCCGTGATATTGATACTCGCATTCGCCGGCAGCGTATATTCCCGGAACGTTGGTGGCCTGATCTTCGGCATTTACCCAGATGCCGCCCATCGTATAGTGCATCGCTGGAAAAACCTTCATCGGCTCTTCGCGCGGGTTCACACCTAGAAATTTTTCGTAAATCTCGAGAATCCCTTCCAGCTTGCGATCCAGGACTTCCTTGGGTATATGCGTGACGTCTAGATACACCGCTGCCTGTCCGCGTATCCCGAGCTTTTCCTGATACACGATGCGGTGGATCGCGCGTGTCGCAATGTCTCGCGGGACGAGGTTTCCGTATTTGGGGTACCACTCCTCGAGGAAGTAGAAGCGTTCGCCCTCAGGAATGCTCTTCGCCGGGCGCGTATCCGCCGGATTTTTTGGCACCCACACGCGACCACCTTCGCCGCGTGCCGATTCGCTCATCAGTCGCAGCTTGTCCTCGCCAGGAATCGCCGTTGGATGGACCTGAATGAACTCGCCGTTCGCGTAATCGACGCCCTGCTGAAAGAGTGCCGACTGCGCCGACCCCGTGCACACCACGGAGTTTGTTGAGCGTCCAAAGATCGCGCCGATCCCGCCCGTGCAGAAGATAACCGCATCCGCTGGGTACGTTTTCACTTCCATGGATCGCAGGTCCATGGCGCAGATACCGCGGCAAATGCCGCCCTCGTCGATCACTGCCGACAAAAACGTCTGACCCTCGTATTTCTTTACGCGATCTTCGGCTTCGTGCCTGCGGACCTGCTCATCCAGAGCATAGAGAAGCTGTTGCCCCGTCGTCGCACCTGCAAACGCGGTTCGGTGATACAACGTGCCACCGAATCTCCTGTAATCCAGCAAACCCTCGGACGTGCGGTTGAACATCACGCCCATGCGATCCAGCAAATCGATAATCCCCGGCGCCGCCTCGCACATTCTCTGCACGAGCGGCTGATTCGCCAGAAAGTCGCCGCCGTAGATCGTGTCGTCAAAATGCTTCCAGGTGGTGTCGCCTTCGCCCTTTTGATTTTTCGCAGCGTTTATACCGCCTTGAGCGCAAACCGAATGCGAACGCTTGACGGGCACAATGGAAAACAAATCCACGGGCGCTCCGGCCTCCGCAACCCGAATCGTTGCCATCAGGCCGGCCAGACCACCGCCCACTACGATGATTTTCGGCTGTCTCATTTCAAATAGAAGTCAAAAGGGTGCCAGTTCAACCAGAAGCTTAAAACAATCAGCACACCTACCAAGCTAAATGCGAACCCGACCATCGCCCCAAGCGCACCAGCCGCGCGCTGTGCGCGGACGGTTGCCGCTAGTCCCCATTTGCACAAAAAATTCCAAATGCCCACACCCAGATGAAACGACGATGCCAGCACGCCGACAAACATGAACGCCAGCGCGTACGGATTCTGCAGCAAGTCCTCAACATCGGCGTACGTGGATCTTCCATGCGTCAGCCAGCGCTCTGTGTACAGATGCCATGCAATGTAGGCAAACGCAATCAGTCCGGTGTAACGCTGTGTGGTGTAAAGCCAGTTTCCCACCCACGGATACGCCGAAACATTCGATTTTCCGCGCAGCCAAATGTAAACACCGTAACCGCCGTGGTAGAGCATTGGCAAGAAAATGAAGAGCCATTCCACCGCCACGCGGAACGGAATCGTCTGTAGCTCGAGAGATTTCGCGTCGTACTGTGATCGGCTCACGAGCGCGTAACTATTTGACCAGAAATGTTCAGCGAGAAATGCTCCAACGGGGATAATGCCGGTTAAAGAATGCAGCTTGCGAAGAAGATAGTCGGTTTCAGGCTGGGTTGCCGTTGCGGACATGCCCTCTCCGCCGCATGAGTTGTCAAAGGGCGCTGAAGAGTTGCGGCTTGTTCAGTATAGGCAGTTGAAAACAGCGATGCAAGCCAGCCTGTTCCTAACTCGGACACGCGTTGCTCGAAATTTCATTGCGCGTTGCAGCCTTTCTCGCTTAAATGAGAATACGACGGATGGTATCCGCCCGGCCCCTCCTGCCTGGCAGCCTTCGCGTGCCTACGGATATCCAATGACCACGAGCCTCAGCCTTGTTTCGGAGCTGGAACGCATCGCCAGTGCCGTCGAATCAGACGCCACCGCTCTGTCGCAAGTATCTTTACCCGGGATTGCGGAACGCATCGCGAAAAACCTCGGCGTGAAATCCGACGAGATTGCCCTGATGGGCGTTTCCACTCGTTGGCGCCACCTGCACTTCCTCGTCCCGGAGTCGCTTAAGCAGGTCGGTTTTATCCCCCTCTCCAGCACTTCCGCCATCGCCGCGCGCACGGCCCGTGAGAGCCGGCCGGACATCATCAACAATTTTGCGAGCGTCCGCCACGCCACTGTTTTCGAGGGTGTGAAGGTCGGCGGCGAGACCTCCGAACTGATTCAGAAGCTGATCAGCGCTCCAATTCTTTCCGGTGACAAAGTTGTAGGAGTCATTCAGGTCAGCCGCAAGGGAGCAAACGCGAAGGAGGCGGGGCCGGACTTCAGCGCCGACGATTTGGGAAGAGTGCTGGCGCTCTGCAAGCCTCTCGGCAAGCTGCTCCAGCACATCGCAGGCGATTCCTGAGTCTGCGCCGAGCTGATTGTCATCATCCATTCATTTTCGCTGTCGGTAGAGGCAAAAAATCCTCGAATTCGTTTGACACTGCAATACCTTCTTGTTATTTTTCAACAGCGGAAAATTTTCCGCCGTTACTCCACTCACGGAGGCACCATAACCCGGCACCATGGCGTTCGTCGCGAAGAAGATCTTCCTCACCAAAGGCGTCGGTAAACATCGCGAAAGACTTTCGAGCTTTGAGCTCGCCCTGCGCAATGCAGGCATCGCCGCGTGTAACATCGTGCGCGTCTCGTCGATTTTCCCGCCCAACTGTAAACTGATTTCCCGAAGCGAAGGTTTGAAGCACATTAAACCAGGTCAGGTGGCGTTTACCGTTATCAGCGAAAACTCCACCAAAGAAGCTCATCGTCTCATCGCGGCAAGTATCGGCCTCGCGCTTCCGAGTGACAAATTGATGTACGGCTATCTTTCCGAGCATCACTCCTTCGGCGAAACGGAAGAAGTCGCCGGCGAATACGCCGAGGAGCTCGCCGCGGAAATGCTCGCGACGACTCTAAACGTGGAATTTGATCCGGATTTGAGTTTCGACGAGAAAAAAGAGGTCTACCGCATTTCTAACAAGATTGTTCGCACCATGAACGTCACACAATCGGCTGTCGGCGACAAGCGCGGCCTCTGGACCACCGTCCTCGGCGCAGCCATTCTCATCGGCGAAGACGACTAGCTACCTTTTCTTTCTTTGGGTCTCTTTTTGTAGGGGCGGGAGCTTGCTCTGCCCTTCTTTCTATTTCTCGTCCAACTCGTACGCTGTCCTAAGCCACTTTTTCACTTCTGCATCAATCTCTTCTACCGACTTCAGTTCAATCCGGTGCGTGATCCGATCTTTCTTCGCCAATCCGCCGGTATCAATGATTCTCTTCGGCAATTTTCCTTTGTAGTGTGTCAACGCAAACCCCAAATCAATGCGTGTGTTCGTCGTCGGCTTAATCTGCGCAAAGACATGCTCGCGATAGAGCGGAACCATCGTCTTGCACGGGCACGCCTTCACATCCGTGCCCAAAGATTTTCCCAGCTGAAGCAATTCTACATAAATCGGTCGCAATTTCTCCTTGGCTCCCGCGTACTGCTCGTCTACGTAAACCACTGCCGTCTTCAAATACGCTTCTGGCGAATCTTCCTCTGCCCCCTTGCCATCCACGCGCGCGGAAATCCACCAAGCACTGTTCGTACCCAACTTGTGTTTCGTCTTTAACCATTCGCGCCGAGCCTTATCCTCCTTTGGCCCTTCCTTCTTCGCGAACGCGATCCATTCCTCGAGGGAACGTCCCGTCTTCCCCTTCAATTCCGCAATCCACTTCTGCACCATCGCAACCCCGGGGTGAACGTCATACTTGGCTTTGCTCATTGCTTCTCCCGGTTTCGTCATATCTACTCCTTTTACGCGAGCGCACTGCTCACCGGCAACTTTGCAACTTCCCATGCCGATAGGCCACCCGCAATTTCACTCACTTGTAGGAAGTCGTTCTTCTGCAGCAGGCTCGCGGCAATCGAAGAACGATAACCCCCGGCGCAATAAACAAGCACGGCCCGATCCTTTGGCAGCTCTTCTAAGCGCTTAGAAAGATGATTGAGTGGAACGCTCAAGCTCCCTTCGATGTACTTCTTCTCGCGCTCCCGTGGAGCACGGACGTCGACAACTACTGGCGGTTCGCTCGACGATATAAGCTCCGCGGCGAACTGTGAACTGAGCCGCTCCGTGAAAGCAATCAGCTCTGGCTTCGCTTCCAGGCTTTGCAAACCGTTACGCAAATATCCCGCGATATGATCGAAACCGATCCTGCCCAGGCGGACTGCCGATTCGCTCTCTCGGCCAGGCGCCGCGATGATCACGATCGGATGCTCGTGGTCGAGCACGGTCCCAGCCCACGTTGCGTATTGCCCTCCGAGTCCTACGTTGATGCTGCCTGCTAGGTGCGCTGCCCCGAACTCCTCAGGCTCTCTCGTGTCGAGAATCTGCGCACCCTCTGCCTGGATCTTCAGCACGGCGTCGAGCTCCAGCGGCTTTAGCTCCCGTTCCAGAGCCTCCGTAAGCGTTGGCCGCTCTTTGCTGTTCAGCACAGCGTCGTAGACGAAATACGGCGGAGCATCCGGCTGGTCGGCAGTCACCATCTCAATGAACGCTTTTTTCGCCATCGGCTGCAGCGCATAGTTCACTCGCCGCTGCTCCCCGATCGTTGACACCGTCTCTTTGCTGATGGCTTTGCCGCAAAGCGAGCCGGCACCGTGCGCCGGAAAGACCAGACTCGCGTCCGGCAATGGCAGCAACTTGTCATGAAGAGAATCGAAGAGCAGCGCGCCCAGGTCGCCAGCGGACCAGCCCAGCGCGGCTCGCAGATCGGGGCGGCCAACATCGCCAATAAAGAGGGTATCGCCTGTCAAAACGGCATGGGGTTCGCTGTCACTTCGATCGAGATCGAATACGAGGATTGAAATCGATTCAGGAGTGTGCCCCGGAGTTTCGAGCGTCTTCAACCGCACGCGTCCGAATTCGACAACTGTGCCGTCACTGAGCGGAGTAAATCGGTATTCCGCCTTCGCTTTGGCACCCAAATAAATCGTCGCGCCCACCCGATCCCGCAGCTCCAGATGCCCGGCCACGAAATCGGCGTGCAGGTGCGTCAAAATCACATGCTTGATGTTTAGTTTGTGTTCGGCCGCGAATTCGAGATAGCGATCGATATCGCGCTGAGGGTCCACTACGGCCGCCGTGCCCGATGTCTCATCCCCAATGAGGTAGGAAGCATGCGCGAGGCAATTCAAATAGAATTGCTTGAGGATCAAGCTACACCGCCTTGCTTGCCGCCCGCTGCTTCGGCCAGCGTGTCCGCTGCATTGTTATTTCTCGTGCTTGAAGTACCCGATGCGGTCAAGGACGGCCCCCACGATGAGCGGCAACGCCACTGTCGCGTCATCAAAAACTTCGGCGAACTTCCCGCCCTCTTCCGGAGGCACAAACTTTCCCCACGACACTGCTTCGGTGTACGTGCTTCCGCTTAACCCACCCCAATGCACCGGCTCCGGACAAATCCGAACGCCGTAGTTATACCGCTTCAGCGGAATTTTCTTGTAGCCGCGCCGCGCCAAAAGCTCCGCATACACTCCGAATTGCTGCGACCAATTGCGCGGCACGCCACCGCCTACCGTAAATAGGCCCATGCGTTTCGTAGCCAGCATAGTGTCCGCAAATTTCTCAAAGTCCTCGAACGGATCGAATCGCAGTAGCGGCTTGTTTTCCCTTTGCCGCGCGATTTTTTGAAGTGCAAAATCGATCCCCAACTCCGAATCGCTGAACGCAGGCACAAACACCGGGACGTTGTGTTCGTACGCGGATTTCAGAATTCCCCTCCCTGCCCCTTGCTTGTGCAGGGTTTCGCCGATCTTCCGGTGAATCTTCCAGCTGCACGCAACTTCTTCGGCGTCCCAATGCGAGAGGACGTCGTCCATCACCTCTTCCACGTGATCCAGATTCACTTCCGGCTCGAGCGAATCGTAAACGCGGTTGTAACCCGCGTGGAACAATTCCTTATCGTCCATTTTCGGGTCGTAGCGAAAATGCGAGTGACCGGTTGCTTCCACAAGGCCGTGGGCCATCAGCGCGCCCGTCGACACAACGGCTTTCACCAAACCACTTTCAATCAAATCGCAAAAAATGAAACCCATCTTTGCCACGGTCAGCGCACCAGAGAGCGTCATCACCACAAAACAATCCTTGTCGCGCGCCATCGTCTCCAGAACGTCGGCGGCGTCGCCGATTTGCCGGCCAGTAAACGCCGTGTTGCCCATCGCGCGAACCAATTCGTCGATGGTGCGACATTTGGACAGATCAATCGGAAACATCGGCCGCAACTTATCCTTCACCGGATCGTGCAGTACGCGCCCCGTGACCGTCTTTTCGTGCCGCTTTGCCATCTGCTCTCCTCGAACTCTCTTGCGCTTTCGCTTCAGGACTTCACACCAAGTCCCATTTTTAAAAATTTCGTAACGATTGATAATACAAATGCGTCCCGATGGAAAGAACAAAACGTAACAGAAAATGTTTCTACGAGCATGATAAACTAATTTTTATGACAAAGAAATTCACAATCGGCCTTTTGCAGATGCGCAGTACTGCGAACCCCGAAGAAAATATTTCGCGCGCCATCGAGAAGATCCGCGAAGCTTCGGCGCGCGGCGCGCAAATCATCTGCATGGACGAACTTTTTCGTGGCGAATATTTCTGCCGCACCGAGGACGCCGACCTTTTCAATCTCGCCGAACCTGTTCCTGGTCCCGCCACCGATGCTCTCGCAAAGATTGCAAAGGAACTAAAAATCGTTCTTGTGGTTTCCCTTTTCGAGCGACGTGCCGCCGGCATTTACCACAATACTTGCGCCGTGCTTGACGCGGACGGCTCTCTCCTTGGCAAATACCGCAAGATGCACATTCCCGACGATCCTCTCTACTACGAAAAATTTTATTTCACTCCCGGCGATCTTGGCTTCCCAAATTTTGACACTGCCTACGGACGCATCGGTGTTCAGATTTGCTGGGATCAATGGTATCCGGAAGGTTCGCGCCTCACTGCTTTGCAAGGCGCGCAAGTAATTTTTTATCCGACGAGCATCGGCTGGCATCCGCACGAAAAAGCCCAATTCGGCGCAGCCCAGCTTGACGCCTGGCGCACCATCCAGCGCTCCCACGCAATCGCCAACGGCGTCTACGTCGCGGTAGTCAATCGCGTCGGTTACGAAGGCAAACCAGATAAAGGCGACGCTGGGCTGGAATTCTGGGGAAATTCATTTGTCGCTGATCCCTTCGGCCGCATTCTCTCCGAAGCGTCCAGCGACAAAGAAGAAATTCTGGTTGTCGAATGCGATCCCAAGGAAAGCGAAGAAACCCGCCGCAACTGGCCCTTCCTGCGAGATCGCCGCATCGACGCCTATCAACCCATCCTCAACCGGTGGCTCGGCGAATGAGCGATTCTTCTCTGTGCTCGCTGTGTCCACTGCGCCCTCTGTGTTAAATTCATTTATTCGATGACGAACTCAACCCCGCACTCTCACGGCTTCCAAATGCCCGCCGAATGGGATCCGCACGAAGTTACGTGGCTCGGATGGCCTCACGAACTGACCGACTGGCCGGGTAAATTTGCTCCGATCCCCTGGGCCTTTGCCGAAATCGTCCGCCACATTTCCCAAGTCGAGCGTGTCTACCTGCTAGTCGAAAATAAGGAAGCCGAATCCCGAGTCCGAGCCATTCTGAAAAAATCTGGCGCCAACCTAGCCGCCGTCGATTTCCTCCGCATTCCGACGGATCGTGGCTGGATGCGCGACTCAGGTCCCATCTGCGTAAAAAACTCCTCGGGCGAAGTCGCCTACACGAATTGGCGTTTCAACGGTTGGGCCAAATATGCCAATCACAAAAAAGATGCTGCTATCGTTTCGAAAGCGAACAAAAAACTAAAACGCCGCATCTGGCAGCCGGAGCACACGGGAAGACGTGTGGTTCTCGAAGGCGGAAGCATTGACGTCAACGGGCTCGGCACTCTCCTCACCACCGAGGAATGCCTTCTCAGCAAAACTCAGGAACGCAATCCCGGCTTCACTCGTGACGATTACGCAGAAGTCTTCAAAAACTATTTCGGGGTGACAAACGTCCTCTGGCTGAAAAACGGCATCGCCGGCGACGACACTCACGGACACATCGACGATCTTGCCAGATTCGTCGATCCCACAACGGTAGTCACAGTGGTCGAAGACAATTCGGACGACGCCAACTACGCGCCACTCCAAGAGAATCTTGCTTTGCTAAAGAAGATGAAAGACCAGGACGGCCACCAATTACGCGTCGAAACGCTTCCGATGCCTGCACCTATTTATTTCGATGGCCAACGCCTTCCAGCCAGTTACGCGAACTTTTATATTGCCAACAAAATCGTGATCGTCCCGACCTTCAACGATGCGAACGATCGCATCGCTCTAAATACCCTGGCCAAACTCTTCCCTACCCGCGAAGTTGCCGGCATCGCCTGCCGCGACTTAGTCCTCGGCCTCGGCACGCTCCACTGCATGACGCAACAGCAACCGAGCATTCGATAAGGATGCGAGTCCCTAGGAGCATCGCGACGAGGAACCTCTCCGCGCAATAAGAGGAATCATTTTGGCGGTTCGCACTTTTCAGACCATGTTTCGATATACACAGAATCGGCCGCTCGAATTTGCTAGACTGCTGCACACCAAATTCTTTCGATAAATGCATCACACTTCTTGGAGGCTGAATGTCCGCCACACTTTTTAGCGCCCTGTTCGAAACAAAGGGAATCTGGATCTCACTTCCCAGCGGATTCTGGGGCTGGATCATCATCGGCCTCATTGCCGGATGGCTGGCCGGAAAAATCTCACGCGGCCGCGGCTTCGGCTGCATCACCGATATTATTCTTGGCATCGTCGGCTCTTTCATCGGCGGATGGATTTTCATGCGCCTGGGCATCTGGGGCGGGGGCTTCCTTTATTCGCTTGCTGCAGCCACGCTGGGGGCCGTCATCCTTGTTTTTATCGCGCATCTCTTCAGTCCCGGCGATCGGTAAGAACGTCCCAGACAGATTCGCTACCGGCGGAGTTGATTACGGAGTGCTCAGCCTGTGCAAAATGAGACACTCGGCGCACGCTGCGACCGCAACGCGCGCCCGTCTTCCCACTGTGATACGATGCCTATGCATATCACGAAGACGACCTTTTTAGTGTAAGACGGAGATAATCTTTCTTTGAGTAAGTCTACGCAGTCCCTACTAGCAATACCTCTCGGCGGTCTCGGCGAATTCGGAATGAACATGATGGTCCTTCGTCTTGGTGACGACATTCTCGTCATCGACTCGGGCATGATGTTCCCCGAATCCGAACTCCTTGGCGTCGACCTTGTCATCCCCGACATCACCTATCTCAAGCAAAACCGCCAGCACATTCGTGCAATTGTTCTTACACACGGCCATGAAGATCACATCGGCGCTCTTCCCTACATTTTGCGAGACTTGAATGTTCCGGTTTACGGCACGCGCTTCACACTTGCCCTCGTAAAGAAACGCTTAGAAGAAGCGGGCCTCCTGGCATCCACCACGCTCCGCGAAGTCATTCCCGGCCGTCTCGTCGAAATCGGCCCCTATGAAATCGAGTTCATCAACGTCACGCACAGCACCATCGACTGCGTCGCCCTCGCCGTCCGGACGCCGCTTGGCGTAGTCATCCACACCGGCGACTTCAAAATCGACCAAACTCCCGTTGACGGTGCTCCGTTCGATCTGCACACTTTTGCTCGTTACGGTGCCGAGGGCGTGCTCGCACTTTTTAGTGATTCTACTAACGTCGAGCGACCGGGCTTCACTCCGTCTGAGCGCGCCATCGTCCCGCGCATCGAAGAGCTTTGCCGTTCCGCGCCGCGCCGCGTCATTCTTTCGTGTTTCGCTTCCTCGATTCACCGCATCCAGCAAGTGATCGACGTTGCCAGCCGCGTCGGCCGCAAAGTCGCCTTCGTCGGCCGCAGCATGGTCGACAACGTCGAAATTGCTCACTCGATGAATTACTTGCGCATTCCCGACGGCATGGTCGTTCGTCCGCAGGACATTCGCAATTTTGATCCAAAGCGCATCGTCATTCTCGCGAGCGGCAGCCAAGCCGAGCCGATGTCTTCCCTTTCGCGCATCGCTGTCGACAATCACCGCTTCGTGACCGTCGACGAAAACGACAGCGTCATCCTTTCCGCACGCATCATTCCCGGCAACGAAAAAGCCATCTTTCGCATGCTCGATCACATGTTCCGCCGCCGCGCGCTCGTTTATTACGACAATTCCGCCGGCACGATTCACGTTTCCGGCCACGCTAGCCAGGAAGAGCAAAAACTAGTTCTGCAACTCGTCAAGCCGAAATATTTCATTCCCGTTCACGGCGAATACCGGCATCTTTTCCGTCACGCCGCGCTGGCACATCAACTCGGCTGCGTTTCCGGAGAAATCCTCCTGCTGGAAAATGGCAAGTGCATTGAATTTACTGCGGATGGAGTTCGACGGCTTGATCCCGTAACGGCCGGCCGTGTCTGCGTGGATTCAGGCTCCCTCGAAGAAATCGAAGATGTCGTGATCCGCGACCGCAAGCATCTTTCCGAAGACGGAGTGGTCGTCCCGATTATTGCGATCGACAAACACACTGGCAAAATGGAATCGCAGCCAGAGATCGTCACCCGCGGCCTCTTCAGCGATAATGGCCAGGAATTAATCGCGGGCGCACGGGAAGTGATTATGAAAACCGTCGAGCAATCCAACGCCGAGGAAAAATCGGACTGGGGCGTCATCAAGGAAAAAATTCGCGTAGACCTGAAGCGCTACATCAACAAACAAACGTCCAAGCGACCGCTAATCCTTCCGGTCATCCTGGAAATTTGAACTTCTTTCGTTGTGGGTGAGCAGTAGCGCGTCAGAGTTTTGGCGTCGCTGCGGCCGCAGTTGCAGGCGCAGCTAATTCAGAAACAACGAGGTATTCGTACTTCTTCCCGTTTGCTTTGAATTTCATTTTATCTTTTTCCAACGTGAACTCGACACTCGTATTCACGGGAATCAACGCCTTATCCGCCGGCTTCTCTTGCCTGACGTGATACTCCGTCGTTTCCGTCCGTACCACATATTCCTGGCACAACATTTCCGTTGTCTGCTTCTTGTTCTTTACCTGCGATCCGCAGGCCACCGAACTCTCAGAAATGATCGTCCCGGCTTGAGGCTCCTTAGCCGCGGCTGGGATCCCCGCCAACACCGCTGCCGCGAGCAGCACAAATACCTTTCCCACAACGCCTCCTAGAAACTTCCTGGACTGGCTCATCTGCACAAATGCAGCTGAGCCAATCTGTGCATAAACTTACTTGTAGCCAATGCCACGCGTTTCTAGCACGCACCCAAGCTGGCTTGCGGTGTGCCTCGACGCTACCAGGAAGTCCCAGACTCTCTTACTGGGCATCCCCACCAAACAGCCGCAAGACAATTCCCGTGGAGATCCAATAGTTTGTCTGATGAGCATTCGTGCCAAACCCGGTCCGGTAGTAGTCCACATCGATCAAACGGAATTCCCATCGCTTCGATGGGTGGATATCCACGCCGCCTCCTACCTTGTAGGAAAGAAGGCTGCCTGTGGACGCTGTATAGCCCCCGCTGCCGCTGACGGTGGTTTTTAAATCCGATCCACCAACCAGAGCTTCACCAAACGGGGTTATGCCCCATCGATTTCGCATCCTGTAAAAGAAGCGCGGCCCATAATGATTTCCGTAGAGCACGTTCTTGGTGGTACCGATCGTTTCGAAGTTGTAGCTGGTGTCCGCGGTCACTTGCAACCACGATTTTGCGTTCCACCCAACGGACCCCATCCCTCCGATTGAATTGCTGCCGAATCCCGTGCCACCCATTCGTGAAAACGCGAACCCGCCATAAAGTTCCAGCAGTGGAGCTGGGCGAACGCTCGGTCGAGGCTTCTCCCAACTATCTTTCATGTCCACAGGTCGAACAGCCGGCGTCACTGGTTTCGCCGCTGCAGGCTGGGCGGCTGTCGGTTGAGCTGGCGGCGCTGCTGCCGGTTCGGGTTGAGCCGACGCCGCCTCCGAAACAGGCTGCGCCGCTGCAGGAACCGCTTCTGGAGCATCCGCATTCGGTGTAGGCGGCGCCGTCGGTGGCGCGGTGAATACCGCGGCTGGAGCCGGGGCAGGTTGAGCGACTGCAGGCTGAGCCGACGCGGGTTGTGCCAGAGTGGGCTGGGGTTCTACCGTTGCATTTGAAGCTGGCTGCGCGACAGTGGTTGGTGTACTCGCGCTATTCGCGCCGATTGTGGTTAGAGCGGGTGCTGCGGCCGAGGATGGCGCTACATCTGCCGTCGGAGGCTGCGCGGAGGCCGCTGGCACTTGTGCCGCTTGAACCGAGGCTGGAGGTGCCGCCGGCTGCGCCTTTGCCGCTGCAGCGGCTGTGGGCTGAGCATCGAACGGCGTCGAGCGCGGAATCTTTGTCTTCTCAGCTGCAGTTTGCAAGGCGGGGGCCTGTTGGCCCGTCTGCGGAGTTGATGCCGCAGGCTGCAACGAGGTGGCCCCACGATCTTGCGAGATCAAGCTCGAATAGATGTAACCTATCTGCCCATCTTTCGTTTGGATCCGCGAGAAATAAAACCCATACACCAAAATCGTAAAGCGCTCTCCGCAAGGCAAGGAGCCGACGACGTCGGGTGACCTCCTGGGTTTACCAAAAACCTGGGTGGCGTCTCCACCCTTTGAGCAGTCGACGAACCCTATCTCGTCCGCCCAAGCCCCTGAAGCCGCTAGAAAACATGCCCCCACCACAATAAGCAATCGAATGCGCAACATCGCCCCTCCTCGGCCCGCCCACACCCCGAGCCCTCAAGAAGCTTACCGGGCGAGGAGCCGCCTCATCAGATGGACCAAAGGCCAGTAGATTCCAAAACGGCACTGTACTAATAGCCGGGGATTGGAGGCCTTCTTGCTCCAGGAAATCCGACGACCCAAGGGCCCGACAGAGTGGGAAGAAAATTCTGACCCGCGCCAATAGCGGGAACTGTTACTAAGCTCGACGACGGCCGCATGAAGGCAGCAGCCCTGCTCAACGCAGGCTTTTCTTTCGGTGAGAATCATGCGCAGGGCTTAGGAGGAATATTTATGGCGACGAACAAGGAAGAGTTTCTGACAAAGGTCAACCGCGCCCATGCTGCCAGAATCAAAGCGGAAGAGTATATCCGCGCGGGTGGTGACCTGAAGTCTGAAGAAGCGGCACCGATTGGGCTCGAAATGCTCGAGGCATGGAATGACCTCGCCACCGAGTTTGCGCGTCCGCTGCTGAAGGACATTCCAAAGAAGTAGTGCCGCCGGGGAGCCGAGCCGCCGGAAACGCGGCGCCATGAATCCGAGCAAACTTCGAGCGTGTGTCTAGTTCGAATCGATGATTGTGTTAGAAACTACGGCGCGGATGGTCCCACCTTGAGATGACTGTGGGACCATCCGCCTGACTCGCTGCTAGTTAGACTTCTTCTTTGGTACCGACTTCGCAGCGTGGTCGGAATCCCCGCCCTTGGTGCTGACGAGTGCCAGGAAGTCCCTTGCGTTAAACGGATAGCGGCGGACGGACTGTTGCCCGGTGGTGCTCAAAGTCACGTCCACGCGGCGATTGTTGGCCAAAACCAGCATGGGTAGTTTGTTCATCATCAGCTGACGCTCTTCTGGAGTGATGTCGGGATTCTGCGCAATTTGTTCTTTCGTTTGCTCGGTGGTCAGCTGATCTGCTTCGCCGTAGGAGCGCGTGTCGATGTGGTCCGCAGGGACGCCGTGTTGCATCAGGAAACTCTTTGTGCGTTCCACGCGACGCTCTGTTAGACCTTTGTTGTACTCCGCCGTGCCGCGCGGGTCGGCGTGGCCACCGAGGATCAAGTGAGCATCAGGCTTAAAGGTCAAGTATCTGGTGAAGTCCGCCGCCAGCTTTGCCAGGACTTGCTCCTGGCTACTGAGCAAGCCGGCGGTGGGATTCGCTACCGTCGGGCGAGCCGTCGCAAAGTAAATGCTATGCAGTGAGAGTCTGACTTCCAGCTCAATCTGTTCCGGCGGAGGTGGTGGAGATTGGACTTCAATTCCCAATTCGCAATCGGCGGCGCCGCCGCGGCCATCGTCTACGTGTCCATTCACGGAGTAGTGTCCCGCATTCAGGCCCGCAGTCTCGAAGCGAACGGATGCATCCCTGCCGCGGACCCGGCCGCCGCTGGACTTCCAGGAATAGGTAAGCGGATCGTTGTCTGGATCGCTGGCCGTTGCGGTAATTTGCACCGTATCGCCAATCACTACCGTTGTGCGATCCGCGGCGCAGCTCATCGTCGGTGGACGGTTAGGCCGCTGTTCCACACTAATCGACGACGAACAATCCGCCCATCCGCCGCGTCCATCGTCAACGCGCACTTTTACGGTGTATGTTCCTGGATTTGCCCCGCTTGAATTCCATCTTGCTTGCGGGCCGTTGCCCTCAACGGCTCCGCCATTTACGGTCCAGGAAAAAGTCAGAGGATCGTTGTCGGGATCGCTGGCGTCTGCACGCACCATGACGAAGTCGCCCGAACCCACGTAGACCGTTGTCTTGTCAGCCGAGCAGGAAGTTATCGGCGGATGATTGGGAGGCGGCGGCGGAGGAGCAGGATTTCCGCCGAAGCGGAATACAACTCCCGCGGAGAGGCGCATGTTACTTTGCCAGCCGTCGGCACCGGTGGCGGATGTGGGATCCCGAAACCGTGTGAGCAAATACTCTGCCTGAAAAAGGCGCAGAGCGAGGCGGTGGTTCAGCCGGTAATCCAGACCGCCTCCGGCCGTCATGGTGAATGCGGTTTGCGCTAGAAGAGGCGTGCAGGCATAGATGGGCGCACTACAGCCGTCGAGAGTGACATCGTCAGCGTGGGCAACTCCGCCGAGCACCTGGAGGAACGGCGTCAGCCTGCCATGGTCGCGGAAGGAAACGCGCGGACCAAACATTACCGTGAAGACGTTGCTTTCCGCATTTACTACGCGAGAAGGAGTGAACCCCGGCCCTAGGTCTGTGAATTGCAGCGTATTGACTCTGAATCCAGCGAAGTCTGCAACCAAGCCGACGTGCCTGTTGAAATTGTAGGCTAGCGACGTGCTGCCGCCATTCAAGGACTCCATGCGGTTGTGATTGCTATACGGAATGGCTCGCCAGTAGGAATAGCCGAAGAAGAGCTCCACCTTGGGAGTCGAGTCGCCTTGATCTCTCATGTGGTGCCTGTGCTGCCCCGAATGGTTTGCATTTCCTTCGCCAGCGGGTGCTTGGGACGACGACTCCTTCGCCAGAGGCGCCGCCGGCTTTGCGGACGGTTTGGCCGCGCTAGAGGGAGCCGCAGTGGAGCTTGCAGACTCATCCTTCTTGGGCGTGTCGCCGGGCTTGGGCGTATCGTCCGCGAAAAGCGCAGGCACTAGAAAGATAGCAATCGCCACTGTGGGAAGAATGCGTGTTCCCAATTTCATTGTCGCCTCCAGAATCGTGCCTACTGGCTGCGAAGCCTGCCAAAGAGCCCTGCTTCACAGCCGTATATCTTGTTCACCGTGTGCGCGTTTCGAATGCTGCTCGCCTTAGGGCGCAGGCACGGTGACAGTGCTGGCGTTTATCGTGGCCGAGCCCATTCCCCCGGCGGCGCCGCTAAACATACTTCCCGTTGCTGCTGCTCCGGTGTTAATCGTGATGCTGGTAGCAGCGAGCACATTTCCTTGGAATATGGAACCGACGTCGATCGTCGCGGAAGTGTCCACTTGCCAGAAGACGTGGCTTGCTTTTGCTCCGCCCGCCAGGATGACCTGGGAACCAACTCCCGTTGTAAGCGTGGAGCCCATCTTGAAGATGAAGACCGCGTTGGGATCGCCCTGGGCATCGAGAGTGACGTTGTTGTTAGGTCCAGCTCCGGAAATCAAGACGGAGGTGGAGTTAACGTAGAGGCCGGGGGTGAACGTCAGCCCGCCCATATTTCCCGGCAGGGTTTGGGCATTTGTGGATCGGCTAGTTGCGTCATTGAAAGCGGCCAGCAGATCGGCTTGCGCTTGCGTGACGATTGGATCGTTAACGTGGATGGTGCCGTTCACTTGTGCCGGCGGAATGCCCTGTGAAGTGCCGGGAGCCAATCCGACGTTGCCGTTGATAACCACCGGTCCGGTGCTGCTGATGGCAGTCGTGGCCATCACTGCAAAGCTGCTTGCAGAACCGAGGTTGATAGTCGCCGGACCCGCTGCGCCAGCCGTCGCGCCCGTTGTGAAGCTCCACGGATCCGGTGGAGTCGAAGCAGGCCCGCTCGCCAAGGCGTTGCCGGACAGATCTTTGACTGCGTTTGAAATCGTGGCCGTATACTGCGTATTGGCGGTGAGACTTGCGGAGGGCGTAAAAGTAGCGATCTGGCTTGCGGAATTGTAGCTAACTGTTCCGCTGACCGGTGCCCCACCTACTCCCGCAACGGCAAGGGTAAACGTGCCGTTGTTGATCGTTGTTGGATCCATCGCCGTACTGAACGTGGCACTGACGGCCGAATCGATGAAGACATTCGTGGCCACGTTCGCCGGGTTGGTAACAGTAATCGTCGGACCAACCACGTTGGCGGCGATACCAGTCGTAAAGCTCCAGGCAAAATTAGCGGCCATGGCGACGCCTGTCAGGTCCTTTGCCGCGGTAGTGATCGTGGCTGTGTACTGCGTGCTGGCCGCCAGATTGGCGGTCGGGGTAAAGACTGCCGTGTTGCCCGCATAGGAGACCGTTCCCGGAACTGCGACTCCGCCTACGGTGGCAGCCACAGTGAAAGTCCCGACCGCAGAAATCGTGGACGGGTCCATAGCGGTGCTGAAGGTCGCAGCAACTTTCTGATTGAGCGGGACGTTGGTCGCGACGTTGGCGGGATCAGTGGAAACAACCGTCGGCGCGCTGGCGTTCGCCTCCAACCCCGTTGTGAAGCTCCAAACATAATTGGCGGGCAGCGGATTGCCCAAGCCGCTCTGCGCAGCCGTGGTAACGGTCGCTGTATATTGGGTACTGGCTGTGAGTGTGGCCGTTGGCGTAAAGATGGCGGTGTTGCTGGACGCATCGTACGTGACGGCGCCTGGGACGGCGGTTCCGCCGGTCGTGGTAGCCAACGTGAAGGTTCCCGCCGCCGTGATCGTCGAAGCAGTCATCGGGGTATTAAAGGTCGCGGTAACTTTCTGGTTGAGTGGAACGTCGGTGGCTCCGCTGCCAGGGATGGTGGAAGTGACTTCCGGCGGCGGCCCGGTAGTAAATGTCCAAACGTAATTGGCGGCCAGTGGCGCGCCCGTGCTATCCGTCGCGCCAGTCGTAATTGTGGCGGTATACAGAGTTGACGTTGCTAAACGCGCTGCTGGTGTAAACGTCGCTGTGCTCCCCGAGTAATTGACCGCGCCGGTGACGGGAGTCACGCCTGGACCCGTCAAAGTAAATGTAGTGGTGTTGATCGTGGAAGCTTCCATCGGCACGCTGAACGTAGCTGAGAGAACGACACCTGATGCGACCGCGACCGCGTTGCTGGCTGGAACAGTTGGTGGAACCACGGCTGGTGGCACAGCGGTCGTAAACGTCCATACGACATTGGCTGCGAGAGGAGCGCCGGTGGTGTCTTGCGCTCCAGTAGTGATTGTTGCGGTGAACAACGTGCTGTTGGCGAGGATCGCCGTCGGCGTGAATGTCGCGGTATTGCCTGCGTATGAGACAGCGCCGGCCACGGCGGTCGCCCCTGGCCCGGTCACTTTGAAAGTTGTTGCCGTGAGTGTAGCCGGATTCATGGCCACACTAAAGGTCGCGGAGATGGGCGTGTTAACGGCCACGGCGGTCGCGAGATTTGCAGGAACAGTTGATACAACGGTGGGCGGCGGAGCTGTCGTAAATGTCCACACGTAGTTGGCGGCCAGAGGAGCCCCGGTGGGATCTTTTGCCCCTGTGGTGATGGTGGCCGTAAATAAGGTGCTATTAGCGAGAACCAGCGTCGGCGTAAACGTCGCCGTGGTGCCAGAATAGGTGAGTGCGCCTGCTACGGGCGTGGCGCCAGGCCCAGTAACGGTGAAAGTTCCTCCGGTGATAGTTGTGGGATCCATCGCCTCGCTAAATGTCGCGGAGATCGTTGTGTTAACAGCAACGGCAGTCGCTAGATTTGCTGGCACAGTTGACAGGACCGAAGGTGGCGGCGCGGTAGTAAACGTCCACACATAGTTCGCAGCCAGTCCGACACCGGCGGGATCCTGCGCACCAGTGGTAATCGTGGCCGTATAAGTCGTGTTAGCCGCCAGATCGACGTCGGGAGTAAATGTCGCCGTGGCACCTGAGAATGTAACGACCTGCGGCTTCGATATCGTGAGCGGAGCGTGCTGCGCACCTTTGGCCAAACGAGGGGAAGCGGCCCCACGTAAGACAACTCCCGGAACGAGAACTCCACCGGGTCCGGCGAGAGTAAAGCTAGCCGCGTTAATTGTCACCGGGTTCATGGGCTCGCTAAATGTGGCGGAAACAACGGAGTTAACGAGGACTCCGGTAGCCAAGTTCGCCGGTATGGTGGAGATAACGGTCGGTGGACCCGTTGTAAAGGTCCACACATAGTTTGCTTGCAGGGGATTTCCACCCGGATCGGTGGCTCCCGTAGTGATAGTTGCGGTGTAGAGAGTTAGAGCGGCAAGCGAAGCCGTTGGCGTGAAGGTCGCAGTGGTTCCAGAATAGGTCACTGCCCCGGCGACGGCAGTTGCGCCTGGTCCCATCAGCGTAAATGTCGTTGTGTTGATTGAGGAGGGAGCCATCACAGAACTAAACGTTGCTGTTACAACGGTATTGAGAAGTATGGGGGGAGCGCCAAGCAGCGGGGCGCCATTCACGGGGGACGTGGCGATCACCGTGGGAAACGCTGGACTGTGTGTTTGTTCCCGGCCGCAACCGGCAGCAAGAGCAACTAATACGAACGCCAGTAGAGATATTTTTACGGACTTGAGTTTGCGCATTAGCTTCTCCTGTTTAACCAGTGACAAGGCGTTCCGTTTTCTTTTCAGAGCCGTCATACGTTTGAGATCGTGACTGTCCCCGAATTTGCTTAGAGCGAAGGGCCAATAACGCAGCCATAAGTTATGGTTCGGGCTGAGAGGCTTGCAGTAACTCTTCTCTGCGACTCGATAGATTTACAGCGGGCTGGGAACTCGATACAAAGATTGCAAGCTGAAAAAGCCAGGTGACTAACGGCCTGGAGTTCTGCTGGTTCTCCTGCGAAGCCTCGGCGATTCCTCTCCGCTCTTCTCGACAGGAACCATTTCTCCCTGCTGGAAACTATGCAAGATAAGCGCCAGAGCAAATCTGCGACTAAGTCCGAGTCTTTCTCAACCCAAGCGGAGGCTAAAGGACTGATTCCAGAGGAAAAAGCGACAAAGGAGACTCGGAACCCCGAGGGATGGTTTTGTTCCAGGCAATGCATTCGCACCGGAATGAAACGGAATCCGTTTCATTTGAGGAAATGGGAATCGTTTAGAGACTCGCCGCTCCTTGATGCATGTAAGCCCGCTCAGCAAGACCGCTTCTGGAGGTAACGAAGCAACGCTTTCGCAAGGGCTTCCTGAGTAGCTTGAAGTTTCTAGTTTGCGCAGGTGGTGTGATAATGGCGGAAGGAAACTGCGTGCACCTATGGTTCGGCTTCGGATTTGGGAACACCGTGGGAAACAGAGGGTAGTCGGGAAACGCGGGAGGAAACGTGGCAGGCAAAGTGGTGTTGGTGACGGGTGGAACCGGTGGATTGGGCCGCGCAGTAAGCTTGGCGTTTATCGAAGCGGGCGCGCGTGTGATTGTTACGTTTCAGAGGCCGGGGGACTTGGATGAGTTGAAGCAGGCAGCGAGCGCGAAGCTGGTCGCGACGGAAGACGCGTCACTGGAAGGCTTTGCCGTGGACGTAACGGACGAGACGGCTGTGGCGAAATTGGTGGAAGGAATTGTCGAGCGCCACGGGCGACTGGATTGCTTGGTGAACGCCGTCGGCGGCTATGCGGGCGGAATCAAGATGTGGGAGATGGAGACGAAAGTTCTTGAGCAGCAGCTAGCTTTGAATTTGCGCGCGGGATTTGTTTTGGCGCGTTCGGCGGCGCGGGTGATGGTGAAGCAAGGGAGTGGCGCAATCGTGAACGTGGCTTCGAAGGCCGCAGTGGATCACGCTGCGGGAGCATCAGCGTATGCTGCGTCAAAAGCCGCCGCGGTGGCGATGATTGACTCTCTGGCGGCGGATTTGAAGGGCACGGGTGTGCGGGCGAACTCGATTCTCCCGAGCATTATTGACACGGCGGCGAACCGTCAAGCGATGCCCAAGGCAGACTTTGCAAAGTGGCCTAAGCCGGAAGAGATTGTGCGCGTAATTCTGTTCTTGTGCAGCGATGAGGCGAAACTGATTCAAGGGGCAAGCGTGCCGGTGTACGGAGATAACTGAGAGTCCCGGAAGGCGGCGCTCCTGGATACAAGTTTCGTGGGGGCACGGCACGTTTACCGTGCTTGCCCTGAGGGACGATGGGAGCTTCGAAGGGCCGTGCCCGTCTTACTAAGACGCGTATTGCAGATTCGAACGATGCGGTATACGAGGGGGCAATATGTCGATTCGACCAGTGAAAAGACTCGTAGCGGCCAAACCAACCGTGGAAGGCGCAGGCGTACATCTTCGGCGGGCGTTTGGATTCGGCAATACTTCGGACTTCGATCCGTTTTTGTTGCTGGACGATTTTCGTAATGATGTGCCGGAGGACTATCTGGCAGGGTTTCCCTGGCATCCGCACCGCGGCATCGAAACGATCACGTATGTTTTGGCGGGAACCGTCGAGCACGGCGACAGCATGGGAAACCACGGACTGATTGCACCTGGCGAAGTCCAGTGGATGACGGCAGGCAGCGGCATCATTCACCAGGAGATGCCGAAGGGCGATCAGGCCGGGAGAATGCACGGCTTTCAGTTGTGGGCGAACTTGCCGGCGTCTTTGAAGATGACCGCGCCACGCTATCAGGAAGTGAAAGCGCCGGAAATTCCGGAGATCAAGGACGACGACGGAACGCACGTGCGCGTGGTCTGCGGAAATTTTTGGGGCAAGAACGGCCCAGTGGATGGGATCGCAGCGGAACCGATTTATCTGGACGTGTCGGTACCGCCGGGGCGCAGGAAGACTTTGCCCGTGGGAACGACGCGGCACGCGTTCGCGTATGTGTTTGCAGGATCCGGGAAGTTTTGCAATGCGTCGGAGCCGCTGGCCGTGCCGACGGAAGCAGTGGGTTGGTTGGACACCGCGCCTCCCGTGGCGGCGGACAACCGCTCCCTGGTTTTGTTTGACCGCGGAGACGAAGTAGTGGTGCAGGCAGGAGACGAAGGGATACGGTTTCTACTCGTCTCGGGCAAACCGCTGGAAGAGCCCGTGGCTTGGTATGGCCCGATCGTGATGAATACACAGGAGCAGCTGCAACAGGCGTTTAAGGACCTGGAAAAGGGAACATTTTTGAAGGGACAAAAATAGGGAAAACTGAGGATAGACAGGAGGCTGCCGAAACATAGAGGATCATAAGGAAGATAAGAGAGGTGAGGAAGATGCGGCGATGGATTGGAATAGCGGGGCTGGCGTTAGCGGCGGCGATAGTGATGGCGGGTTGCGAGGGTGATTCGGCCGAGCGCGAAAAAAAGATTCACGATGAAGCCGCAAAAGCGGCGGCGCAGGCCAAGCCTGCGGTCGAAGAGGCGAGCCGAGCTGTAAAGGCGGCAGTCGACGGAGTGAAAGAAGGCTGGGAAAACGGAACGCAGAAAGCCGTGGATTTGAATGCAGCGAGCCAGGATGAGTTGACCGGATTGCCGGGCGTCGGACCGCACGAGGCGAAAAGAATTATGGCGGGGCGGCCGTACAAGGATAAGCATGAACTGGTCAGCAAGAAGATCATGACTGCCGCGGCGTACGAGAAGTTGAAGAATGATGTGGAAGTGAAGTAGCGACGAGTCGTGGAAAAGGCCGGGAGGGGCAAGCCCCTCCCCTACAAGAGATGGAGATCGGTTTTCCGGAAATCCATTCCCTTCGCTAAGAGAGGCTCACCGGAGAGTCTGGAGAGCGCGTAAGCAAAACAATCACCCAAATTCAGGCCTGCAGCGTGCCTTCCCTTCCCGAATTTTCTCCAAGCTTGCCTGGCGACAGAGAACTGCTCGGAGTCCACTGAGACAATCTCGATCGAAGCCTTCTGAATCAGCACGTCCAACTCATGACCACCGACGACGCCTAGCCGGGATTCCGACACGATAGCTGACTCTAACGCGTTCGCTGCAGAGAGGAGCCGGACGTTTGCTTCGGTAATTAGATCCACAAAATGCGAGCGCTCCGGCTCTGCGAGAAGTATGGCGAGCAACACCGATGAATCAATGACCATTACCGGGCGCCGTATTCGGACCTGTGGGGATTCCGTTTTCGTCGTACCCCAGAATTTCGTCATCGGAGAGATCGTCATTCAGCCTTGGCAGTGCGTCCACACGAGCTAGAATATCCGCAATATCTTCTTTGAGGGCTCTGCCTTTTCGTTGGCCGCGGACGCGCTGAAGGCGATCTTGTAGAGACTTCTTGATGACCTCGGTGATGGTTTCGCCAGTCTCTCTTGCAAGCTGACGGGCCAACTGCTCGGTCTCGGGGTTCTTAATGCTGATGGGCACGGACTCAGCCTCTTAGGACGAGTTTAGCAAAACTTCGGTATAGAATCTATACGATGGTATAGATTCTATACAAATTCAGGAAAGTGATCGCCCTCTGGCGCTTAATGTTCGCGGAGAGCGACGACCGGATCGACGCGAGCCGCGCGCAAGGCGGGAATGTAGCTCGCTGCGAACGCCACCCCAAGAAGCAGCGCGGAGACGGCGGAGAGAGTTACGAAGTCAGTGGATTTCACCCCGTAGAGCATGGAGCCCAAGCCACGGAACAGCAAGAAGGACAAGACGATTCCCACGGCAGTTCCGATCAGAGCCATACCCATTCCCTGCTTCAGAATCATCCCGAGCACGTGAGAGCGCTGGGCTCCGAGCGCGGTGCGAATGCCGATTTCTTGCGTGCGCTGGCTGACGGAATAGGAAACGACGCCGTAGACTCCCACCGAAGCAAGCACCAGGCCGAGCAGGCCAAATGTGCCAACGAACATTACCCCTAGACGCGCGGGAAACAGGGCTTTGCCGTATTGGACCTGCTCGTCCATGGTGGTAACGCTAAAGACGGGCAGACCGGCATCCATCTGGCGGATTTGATCGCGTACGGGAGAGGCAAGCCGCTGTGGATCGTCCTGTGTGTAGACGAACAGGTTTGCACTCGATCCGTAGTTCTGAGCTAGGGGGAAGTAAGCGTAGAGTTGGGGCTTTTCATAGAGAAATAGATATTTGCCCGTGCGGGTGAGTCCAACGACCTGGATGGGTTGGCCGTCTTTTTTTGTGCGAAATATTTTTCCGATGGGATTCTGCCCGGGCCAGACCGTTTTGGCAAACGTGTCGTTCACGATGGCGACATGCGGGGCGGTGGCAGAGTCCGCTTCGACAAATTCGCGGCCCTGGATAACGGGAGTGCCGGCCGTTCGGAAATAGGCGGGCTGAACCATGTCGTCAAATGCGCTTATCGTCTTCGATTTGTCGTCTGAAGGCTGGCCTTCGGGGTAAATATTGACGAGCGTATCTTCGTTGCCCATGGGAATGTATGCGGCGATGGCGGCGTCACGCACCCCAGGGAGGGAACGCACGCGTTCGGTAAGCTGCTTAAAAAACTGCTGGCCACGCTCCTCGCTATAGCCCTGCAGGCCAACATCCATGGACATGAGCAGCGTATGGTCGACCCGAAAACCCATATCCACGTGGGCCGAGTTTTGAAGGCTGCGAATAAAAAAGCCAGCACAGGCAAGCAGAAGAAGTGAAACAGCCACCTGTGCAATGACCAGAGCGTTTCGGAAACGATGATGGCCAGACAAGGCTCCGCCCGAACGGCCGCCCGCCTTGAGCGCGTCTGCTAAATCCGTTCGCGAGGCCTGCAGCGAAGGGACCAGACCGGCAATCATGCCAGTCACCAGCGCGGCCAAAAAAGTGAAAATGAAGATGCGCCAATCCATGCGCAGGTCAAATAGCTTTATCGGGATGTCGGTGGGGAGGCGCACAGACATCAGCGCCAAGGCCGCCCAGCGGGCGAATACAAGTCCGAGAAGACCTCCGAAGACAGAGAGTAAGACAGTCTCGGTCAACATTTGGCGAATCATTCGTCCGCGGGTAGCGCCGAGAGCGGTGCGCGTGGCGAATTCTTTTCTGCGACCGTTGGCACGCGCGAGAATAAGATTGGCGACGTTTGCGCATGCGATGAGTAGGACGAGTCCCACGAGCAACATAAAGACGAGGGCGGCCGTCGACATGAAACCCGCCACCAGGCCGGGTTCCGGTCGGGCTTTGAGCTCCGGCAAAACGAGCAGCGACATACCCTTGTGCGAGTCCGGAAATTCTTGAGCCAAACGAAGATCAAGCGGCTCGGCGGCAGCCATGGCCTGTGCGGACGTGACGCCGGGTTGGATCCTTCCGAGAACACGAAGGAACGAGGCTCCACGTTTGTTGAGATCATCTGCTTGGGCAGGATCGAGCAAGCCCATGGTGGTGAGGGGAATATAGAAGTCCGGCTCGAGGAAGTAGTACGCTCCGCGAAAGCTCTCCGGAGCGACTCCGATGATCGTGAACGCATGATTGTTGACCTGAACGGCCTGGCCGATGATTGCCGGATCCCCACCGAAGCGCTTTTGCCAGAATTTATAACTAAGGACCACGAGCGGGTCCTTTCCCGGGGTCCAGGCCTCGTCCGCGGCGAACGTGCGGCCTCGGACCGGCTCGATACCAAGCATCGAAAAATAATTGCCGCTGACCATTTCGCACCAGGCGCGCTCGGGACGGCCTTCCGATCCAAAGTTCACAGGATTCGGGGAATACGCAACGATGTCAGAGAAAACCGTCTTGAGCTGGCGATAGTCCTGAAAGTCTGGATAGGAAAGGTTTAGAGGGAAATCAAACCCGGAAGTCTTGGAAGCGAGGATGACGAGCTGCTGGGGATCTTTCACCGGGAGCGGCCGCCACAATATGCCGTTGAAGACAGAAAAGATCGCGGTGTTCGCGCCGATTCCCAGCCCCAGGGCGAGCATGGCTATCATGGTGAATCCGGGACTCTTGAGGAGCATGCGAAATGCGTAGCGCAGGTCGTTCCAGAAAGTTTCCATAGGTATCCCCTCGCGGAAGTCTGCAGAAGTAACGATTGAGGACCCCCAAAGGTTCCATCCAGTCTGAAACATTCTTAAAAAAATGGGAGACAAAGGACGCCTGAGTTACGAAGCTTTCTCCACTTGCGTATTTGGGCCCATCAAGAGCAGAATGCGCATCGTGAAAACCCTAACCCAGCTCGTGCTTTTCTTCCTGCTCGCGACAGCCTGTTTCGCTCAAGACAAAAAAGAGGACGCGACCTCGCCGGCGCAGTCCATTCCTGAACTCCAGAAACAACTCGAGAAGATCCTCGAGGATTCGCACACGCCGGGTGTGTCGGTCGCGATTGTGCACCGCGACGGACCCGAGTGGATTGCCGGCCTCGGCAAATCCGACGTAGCCGCAAACCGCGCGACAAGTGCGGATACGCAGTTCCGTATCGGCTCAACTTCCAAGGCCTTTGCCTCGCTCTCCATTCTGAAATTGTCGAACGAAGGCAAACTTTCTTTGGACGACTCTGTCCACAAACTTGCCCCCGAAGTGTGGTTTGAGAATCCCTGGGAAGCAACCGATCCCATTCGGGTCGTCGATCTTCTGGAGCACACCACCGGCTGGGACGATATGCACTTGCGCGAGTACGCCAAGGACGATCCTGCCCTGCCCTTGCGCGATGCACTCGACTATGACCACCACTCGCGCATTTCGCGCTGGCGGCCGGGCACTCGCATGGCTTATTGCAACTCCGGGCCCGCGGTTGCCGCCTACATCGTTGAGAAGGTCTCCGGTCAAAAATTTGAAGATTACGTCAGCAAGAATTTTTTTGAACCTATCGGCATGAAGACGGCTACGTACTATCAGCCGACCTCAGGAATGCTAACCAGCCTCTACCACGCCGACGGAAAGACAACTTATCCTTACTGGAACGTGGAGTATCGTCCCGCGGGCTCGATTAACGCATCCGCAAAAGACATGGCAGCCTACGTCCAGTTCTATCTCAATCGCGGCACCGTAAACGGCGTTCAGGTGATTCCAGCCGCCTCCATCGATCGTATGGAAATGCCGACGCGCACTTGGGCCGCAAAAGAAGGATTGAAAGCCGGCTATGGTTTGAGCAACTACTGGAGTATCAACGAGGGCTTCGTGTACCACGGGCACGACGGAGGCGTCGCGGGCGGCCTCACGGATATGGCCTATATGCCCGAAAACGGGGTGGGCTATTTCTACAGCATCAACGCGGCAAACGGCGACGCGTTTGAAAAGATCGGCAAGACCATTCGCGCATACATGACGCGCAACCTACAGAAACCAATTCCGCCACCTGTGGCGACCCTATCTGCGAGCGCCACAGCCTACGCCGGGTGGTACCAGCCGGACTCGACGCGTTCAGAGATGACCCATTTCCTGGAACGCTTGTTGGGAATAATCCGGGTCCGTTTTGAGGACGGTCAGCTTCTCGTCAGCAATATAGGGGAAAGAAATATAGTCTTCGTTCCTGTAACGGACACGCAGTTCCGTTCGAACCGCAAAAAAGGCCCGCCATCTCCCATTGCCACGGTTGAGTTGCTCGCGCCCAACGCGGAAGGCCAATTCATTCAGATTGGCGCCGGCGAGGGGACGATTAAGCGCATACCCACCTGGTTCGCAATCTCGGAGATCCTTCTCACTTGCTGGTTTTTGGTCGCAGTGATCCTGGTACTTTTGTACGCACCATTCTGGATCCTCGGCGGCCTGAGCAAGAAGCGCCGCCGTCCCGCTGAGCGTGGTATGCGATTGTGGCCGCTGGTCGCCGTACTTAGTTTGATCGCGGTCGTGGTCATCTTTAGCGCCGCCAGCGATGACTTGATTCCGCGCATGGGAAATCTGACCGCGTGGTCCGCCAGCTTCTTTCTGGCGACCGTGGTCTATGCCCTGGCCACTCTTGCGGGTGTCGTATCCTTGTGGCGCGCGCCCAAGGAGGGGGTCCGCGTTGGCGTCCGAAGGTTTTCGACTATTGTCATCCTCGGACTCTTGATTTCCGCCTTGTACTTTGCCTATTGGGGAATCATCGGGCTGCGGACTTGGGCATAGGCATTCCGAAGACTTCGAGGGATTTCCGGGTGTCTCGGAGACTCCGATGGGGATGCGTGTGCCGCATCGTTCCTGGCGTCTCGCCAGACTTCCTGCGCGATTGAGCTTCTATGTAATTGCCTATGAGTGCCCGGCCCGGGTCAACCCCTCGGGCCACTGCGCCACGCATTGCTCTTCCGCGTGTATTGATTGTGCCACTCGCCCAACAATTGTTCCTGATGTTAAGGCCAGAGCAAGCAAAATAGAGACAAGTCTTAGACGATCCGTTTGCGTCCTCAGCGCCACGCTCCCTGGAACAAGGGACTAGGCGCCAGGAGGCTGCTTGTGGCTGTGAACACAGGACACGGGACGTGCAAATTCTCCCGATAGGTGAGCGTGTGCAGGAAGCGGCTGGACAACTTCAGAGCAACGCAAGCCGCTGGAGTGCCTCCAGCAAAAAGGTTCTTGTCGCCATTGCGGTTCTCCTGCCAGTTCTTGTCGCTGTCGCTTCGCTTCTCGACCGTCCAGGTTATGCGCTCACAGCCTTCGGCGATTTGACCGAGTTTTTCCTGGTTGCTACTGCAACTATCTTCTTCGGATGGAGAGGTGTTTCCACGCCCGGCACCCCGCGTGCATTCTGGCTTTTGATTGCGCTGGGATTCGGGATGTGGTCGGTGAATATGTTCTTGTGGGTCTACTTTGAGGTGTGGTTGAACCAGCCTGTTCCGTCAATTCCGATAGGGGAATTCCTGCTCTTCATCAAACTTGTTCCCATGTTTGCTGCACTGGCTCTTGGGCCAAGCAATGACAGCCCAGACCGTCCACGCCTGCTCGGTTTCCTCGACCTCACATCCCTTCTGGTTTGCTGGACGTACGTCTATCTTTTCTGGGCCATGGCCTATTTGCTCGCTGGCACCGATTTGGCGCGCTACAACAGCAACTCCGATCTCGTCGATGTGATGGGCAACCAACTTTTTCTGATTATCCTGGCCGTCGTGGCTTATCGAAGCCGGGGACGCTGGCGTGGCTTTTACTTAAATTTTCTTGGCGCCTCGGCCGTCTACAGTCTCGCTTCCATTCTGATCAACCGCGCTCTCAGCACTGGCCGCTACTACACCGGCAGCGTGTACGACTTACCGTTCATGACAGCGCTTGCATGGTTTTGCGTTATATCGATCAACTACTCCTTCGAGTCTCGATCAGAACAGCCCGGCACCGTAGCGGAGCCGAAACGTCAAGGCCGCCCTAACCGCAGAACTGTACTGTGGTCCGCGCGACTTTCCATGCTCGCTACTCTCTCGACTCCCGTCATCGGACTGTGGTTGGTCATGAACGGAGAAACCCAGGATGCGGTTGGCCATTTTCGCATCGTCATCACCTTGTTTACCATGCTTCTGCTGACCATTCTGCTTTTGCTGAAGCAGGATCTGCTCAACTTCAAACTCGCCGGATACTTGCGAGATGCTTCCCTTGCCTATTCGAACCTGAGGCGATTCCAGGATCAACTTGTGCAGAACGAAAAGCTGGCATCGTTAGGCAAGCTGGTGGCGCGAGTGGCGCATGAGATCAATAACGCCATGGCTGCAGTGGGCAAGGATGTCGAGTCCCTAAGTTCCCGTCCCACGGCCGATGTAAATCGGCAAAGGATGACAACCAGAATTGGAGAGTCCGCTCGCCGTACAAATAGCCTGGTCGAGAACATGCTCAGCTTCGCGCAAGAGACGCCCCTGCATCGATCGTCCGTGAAGGTCAGGCCGCTTCTGGAGAGCGCCGTGAACTTGACGCGCGCAGGCCGTCGGCACAACGTGCGAGTGGAAATTCAGGAACAGGGTGCGGTAACGATGGTGGAGGGTGATGCCAATCAGCTTATCCAGGCCTTCCTGCACCTCATCGCCAATGCGATTGACGCGATGGAAGGAAGCGAAGAAGGGTTGCTCACGATCGCGATCAGGTCGGAGCAAGAACAGATTGAAATCCGATTTGTGGACGCCGGCTCAGGGATGAAAGATCCTCGGCGCGTTTTTGAACCGTTCTATACGACCAAGGCCGTTGGCAAAGGTGTGGGCCTCGGTCTCAGCACATGCTATGGGATTGTGCGGCAGCACGGCGGTGAGATCGATTGTAGAAATCGGCCGGAAGGCGGAGCAATTTTCAGGCTGGTGCTTCCAGCGGCAGTGGTGGGCACAGTTGTGGAGATGGTTTCCTAACGTTCTTGTGGTTATTGGTGACGCGGAATTGATGCGAAAGATTGACACAATTTGGACGCGCATTGCGCTGGGATTGGTTCTTACCCAGATCGCTGCAGCCGTGTTTTTGCATCCCGGCGCGGTACTCACCGCCCTCGGCGATAGCTTCCCTTGCCTGCTGGCTCTGGTCGTGGTGCTCTCTTTTCGCACCAATCGGCGGCAATCCAGCGGAACCGTCCGATTGTTTTGGCTCTTGAACGAAACAGGTTTCGGCATTCTTTTCCTGTCGCAAGCGGTCTGGTTCTACTACGATGTTGTGCTCAGGCGGCCCGCGCCTAATCCGATTAGCGGAGATGGACTCTTTCTCCTTGCTCTCGTTCCACCGCTGGCGTCGTTCTGGCTGAGACCGCAAGAAGAAGCTGCCTCCGACAATTTGCGATTTCGCCGCCTGGACTTCCTGCTCCTGCTTTTCTGGTGGGTATGCCTCTACCTCTATTTTGCTTTGCCGTGGCAGCTTGTAATCAAGAACTATTCCAATTACAACCCGGCCTACTACGTACTCGCTCTGGCGGAACATTGCGCCGTGCTGGTTGCCGTGGGAGTGCTCTATGTGAAGAGCGAAGGCTCGTGGAAATTGTTTTACCGGCAGTATTTCATTGCGCTCGGTGTATTTACCGTCGGGAGTCTTCTGCAAGATATTTTTATCGACCGGGCCCTGTACTACACGGGGAGTTTATACGACGTGCCTTGGGGCTTTTCCCTGGCTTTACTTACAGTTGCTGCAGCGCTGGGTGGAAAGCTCGAGCCCAAGCAGACTAAACCCGACCTCGTTCCTCGTAACCGAGGTTTGTGGAGCGCGCGCCTTGCGATGATCGGTGTTATCTCCCTGCCCCTCCTGGCTATTGCTACGGTTTTCGATCAACACTCTCCACAACCGATTGCGCTATTTCGTCTTCGTCTGATTTTCGGAGCTGTCCTCTTTCTAGGGTCGTTAACTTTCCTCAAGCTTTCTTCGATGGACCGCGAACTTCTGCGCTTGATTGGTTTGACCGAGTCTTCTCTGGAAAGCCTTCAACAGGTGCAAAACCAGATCCTGGAATCGCAAAGAATGGCGGCGCTAGGACGCCTGGCTGCCGGTGCTACCCACGAAATCAGCAACCCGCTGACTGCGATTCTGGGCTATGCCGAACTTCTACGCGACAATCCCACGCTCACAAAAGAAGATCACCATTCCTTGAAAGATATTCAGGAGCAAGTTCATCTTGCCCAGGCAGCGATCACTGGCATGCGCAGGTTCATAAGCGTGGAAGCCGACACCGAAAAAATTCCCTCTCCAGAACCGCAAACTCTGTAACGCCAGCCCCTCCAATCCTGACTATTTTTCACCGGCGCCGAGATAGGTGGCGAGGAACCATGTGTTTCCAAACGGGTCTTTGACGGTGGCTGCACGATCACCGTAGGGCGCATCCGCTGGAGAAGCCACGGCCGTCGCTCCGGCGGCGAGCGCTGTGGAATACGTCGCGTCCGTGTCGGGCACATACGCATGCAGATAGTGCGGAGAAGGCTGGGAATCGCCGAGCGCTTCAGAAATCTCGAAGGTGGCACCGGCTATTTCTATCGTGGCGTGGAAGATCAAGCCTTCCGGGGATTTGGCCACGCCGGCCGCTTTGGCACCGAATGCCGCTTCAGCAAATGGAATCATTTTATGGGCGTCGCGAAGATAGAGATACGGCTGGACGGTGCGGAGGCCCTCAGGACCAGGCGCCCAGCCTCTCGGGGTGGCGATGAACCATGTGTTCCCAAAGGGATCGATGATGGCTCCCCAGCGATCGCCAGAAGGGTGGTCGTCCATCGGTGGATGAATCGATGTGGCGCCGGCTTGGAGAGCTCGAGCGTAGGCCGCCTGGGCGTCTGGGACATACAGATGCGTCGTCATGGTGCGTGCCGGATATTGTTCGCTAGCGTCGCCGAGTTCGATGACGTCCGAATCGCCGACGGCCACCTCGGCGTGCATGATGGAGCCGTCGGGACGCGGGACCCGAATGCGTTCCTTGGCTTCGAAGGCGATGACGAGGAAGTCGAGAAATCTCGGCGCACCTCCAACAAGGAAGTACGGCGCGATGTTATTGAAACCAGGACGACGGAAATTAGCGGGTCTCGAAGTTTCTGGAGTCGGCGCAGTCGCTTCGTTCATGGACATCCTCCTGCGCCAATCATAGTTGAGAATTTCGTCGAAATGAAGGCCGCGGAACTGGCTGACCGCGTCGAGTCCAGCGACTCACCAATCACGAACCGTAATTGCGGAGTATGAACTGCGATTGCCAATCCAGGTCGGCACTGTGACACAAGGCGCTAGACATTGCTACCCTCCATGCTCCAGCTCTCCTTCAATAGAAATTGTTTGCACGTTTGCGAGATGCTGTAAATTGCTCAGAGAAGGACAGGAGGCTCCAGCCTATGACCGCTTTAACGGACCGTCCGATATACGTTTTCGGCTTGGCTCTCGCCGTGTTGTGGCTCGCGGCGTGGACCGGCGCTTACATTCGCAAGCGCCGGCGGCAGGTTGTGGAAGCCGCTGACCGCCAGGATTTCAGTGTCATTGAGGGCGCCACACTGACACTGCTCGGACTGATTATCGGCTTCAGCTTCTCAATGGCCATCAGCCGTTATGATCAGCGCAAAAGCTGCGAAGAGGCAGAAGCGAACGCCATCGGCACGGAATACGTCCGGGCAGATTTGTTGCCCGGTGCGGATGCGGCTAGGGTTCGCACGCTGCTGCGCGACTATGTCAATCAACGTATCCTGTTCTATAACACTCGCGATAAGGACAAGCTGGGGCAAATCAATGCCGACACAACGCGACTACAGGCGACTCTGTGGTCGACAGTCCGTGGGCCGGCGCTGGCACAACCGAATCCTCTGGCCTCACTGATCCTTTCCGGAATGAACGATGTGCTGAACTCGCAGGGGTACACGCAGGCAGCTTGGTGGAATCGAATTCCCCGAGCAGCCTGGACTCTGATGGCGGCCATCGGCATCTGCTGCAACCTGCTGATTGGGTATGGTTCTCGCCGCATAGAAGCGAGGCCCATCCTGTTCCTCGTTACACCTCTTGTCGTGTCCATCTCGTTCTTTTTGATTGCGGATATCGATAGCCCGCGCGGCGGGGTAATTCGAGTAACTCCGCAAAATCTCGTCAGTCTCGCAAAGAGTCTGCCTCCTAATTAAAGGGGAAATTGGGCGTGGAGGACGGCGATCCGCCGAAAGAGGCCTCGGCCAAATATCCCGAAGTCACTTTCAGCAAGAAGCCCTGAGTAACGCTGAAAACAGAGGGGAAACTTTAATTCCATAGCTGGTGCCAGGGCTGACCTTCTGTGCATCCCTGCTGGCCAGCTTGACATCTTGCCTCTCGCCCCGCATGGGTATAGGCTTCTCCGCTGGTAGCACGTTTGCGCCTTCAGGGCTGGAGGGGTTCCGCCCTGCCTTCCTCTATATTGGCGCGAGCAGGCTCCCTCTGCAGTCAGATGGCGGCGGATTAGAAAAATCTTCTCGCGGCAGCTGGCACAACTTGTTGTGACGGAGCTGTGACCTGGCGTGTCGCGACGATTCCGATAAGGAGAATTCCATGGCGACAGCAACAGCTGCAATCGAACCAAGCGTAAAAATCAGTGCAAATAAGCTGCTGATCAACGGGCAATGGGTCAATAGCGCTTCGGGGAAAACATTCGCGACAGTCAATCCGGCCACTGGCGACGTAATAACGCAGGTGGCGGAAGCCGATGCGGCCGACGTCGACAAGGCGGTGGCGGCGGCGCGGGCGGCGTTCGAAACCGGCGCTTGGCGTAGGAAGATGACCGCTTCACAGCGCGGCGCAATGCTCAACCGGCTGGCCGATTTGATCGAGAAACATGCCGACGAACTCGCCCAACTAGAATCGCTGGATAACGGTAAGCCGTATCACATCGCGCGCGCCGCTGACCTTCCGCTGACGGTGGCTTGTTACCGCTACTACGCTGGCTGGGCCGACAAGAATCACGGTAAGACGATCCCGGTGAACGGAAATTATTTCTGTTACACCAAGCATGAGCCGGTCGGCGTGGTTGGGCAGATTATTCCGTGGAACTTCCCGCTGTTGATGCAGGCCTGGAAGCTTGGGCCGGCGCTGGCCATGGGCTGCACGGTAGTGATGAAGCCTGCGGAACAGACGCCGCTGTCCGCTCTGAGAGTCGGTGAATTGATTATGGAAGCGGGCTTCCCCGAGGGCGTAGTAAACATTTTGCCCGGGTATGGCCCGACAGCCGGCGCATCGATTGCTCGCCACATGGACGTAGACAAAGTGGCGTTCACAGGGTCGACAGAAGTGGGTAAGCTAATCATGAAAGCCGCGGCGGAAACCAACCTCAAGCGAGTAACGCTCGAACTCGGCGGCAAGAGCCCGAACATCGTGTTCGCGGATGCGAACATGGATGAAGCAATCGAAGGCGCGCACTTTGCGCTGTTCTTCAATCAGGGCCAGTGCTGCTGCGCGGGCTCGCGGCTGTTCGTCGAAGACAAAGCCTACGACGAATTCGTCGAGCGCAGTGTGGCGCGCGCGAAGAAGCGCACGGTGGGAAATCCATTTGACGCCAAGACCGAACAGGGACCTGCAAGTCGACCAGGACCAATTCGACAAGGTAATGGGCTACATCGACAAAGGAAAGAAAGAAAACGCCAAGATGCTGACGGGCGGCGGGCGCGTCGGAGACAAAGGATACTTCATCGAGCCGACCGTCTTCGCCGACGTCACCGACAACATGACCATCGCGCAGGAAGAGATTTTCGGGCCGGTCATGTCCATCCTGAAGTTCAAGAGCATCGACGAAGTGGCGGCACGCGCGAATAAGAGCGTGTACGGGCTTGCCGCCGCAGTCTGGACGAAGGACATCTCCAAGGCACACGCCATAGCGGACAGCGTTCGCGCAGGCACCGTCTGGGTGAATTGCTACGATGTGTTCGATGCGGGCGCGCCGTTCGGAGGCTTCAAGCAATCAGGCATCGGGCGCGAACTCGGCGAATATGGCCTGGCAAACTACACCGAAGTCAAAACCGTAACCGTAAAACTGTAGAACAACGTCTTAGGCACCGCCAGAGTTGAAACTGTAGGGGCACGATTCATCGTGCCCCTTTTTTTCAGGCTCGGGCGTAAAATCGCGGGATGGCGGTTACACTTCGGTCCTATGAACCGCGCGACTTCGCCGCTCTACACCGGCTGGATCAGTCCTCTTTCCCCATCGGCATTTCCTACTCAAAGACAACGCTCCACTATTTCCTGACGATTGCAAGCGCGGATTGCATTGTTGCGGCAGATGGCCCGCGAATCGCCGGTTTTATTTTGACGGAAGAGAATCCGCCGTTGGCGCACGTCATCACCCTGGATGTAGCCGAAGCGCATCGCCGGCACGGAGTTGGCTCAGCCATCCTTGTAGAGAGCGAAAAGAATCTCGCTCTTCGCGGCGTGAGATCCATCCTGCTCGAAACGGCAATCGACAATGATGGCGCTGTTGCGTTCTGGAAGAGGCATGGCTATCGTATCGAGGCAGTCTTGAAGCGCTACTATCTGGGCCGGCTCGACGCCTACGAAATGCGAAAAATTTTGCCCGGCACACGCAAATCGGCTCCAGCGCAAAAGGAAACCTAACCAGATGCCCCTCTATCAGGCGATTGTCCTCGCCCTAGTGCAAGCATTCACCGAGTTCTTGCCGGTGAGCAGCACCGCACATCTCACGCTCTTTCCGTGGCTACTGGGCTGGCAGGATCCGGGGCTGGCGTTCGACGTAGCGTTGCACGCGGGAACGTTGGTTGCCGTTCTTCTCTATTTCTTCAAGGATTGGCTGACGCTCGCTCTTTGCGGAGTAGGAGTCAAGTATCCAGCGAACGCCACTACCGAAGAAGTTGGGCAACATAAGAAGCTCTTCTGGTACATGGTGATTGGCACGATTCCGGGTGGAATTCTGGGCGCCCTCTTCGAACACAAGATTGAGGAACACTTCCGCACGCCCTATGTGATCGCAATCTCCCTGATCGCCGTCGCACTGGTAATGTGGTGGGCGGATTCCAAGTCGCCGCTGAAGAGACCTATCGAGCAGTCCAACGTTGGAGATGCCCTGACAATTGGCACCGCTCAGGCGCTGGCGCTTTGCCCCGGAGTTTCGCGCTCGGGGATCACGATCACGGCCGGACTTTTCCGGGGTTTCACGCGCGAGGCGGCGACGAGGTTTTCCTTCCTGTTATCCACGCCGCTTATTGCAGGGGCGGTGGTCTCCCATTTGCCCAAGCTAATTAAGCTCCACAAAGCAGGCGGCCTGGATTTGCCTCTTTCTACGCTGCTCATCAGCATCCTCGTTTCCGGTGTGGCCGGATATTTCGTAATCGCATTTTTCCTGCGCTACTTGCAAACACACACGCTCAAACTATTTGTTTTCTACAGACTGTTGTTTGGTATCATCGTCCTTGTTTTAGCGTTTCTCCAGGCGGGCGCGCGATAGCGCCAACGTGCCCGTCGCACCACTCAGCCTTCCCCAAAATGCTGAGGAGAACCCCGTGCGTTTGCTGACTCCGACCGAAAATAAACGGCTCAATGAGCTGATTGGTTTCTTGTGTATCACGCTGGGCCTATTGATGGCACTGGCGCTAATTTCGTATTCCCCGCGCGATGCGGCATTTAACGTGAGTGCCGCGGGGCCCGAAGGCTCCTCGGCGCGAAACTGGATTGGGCCCGCTGGCGCGTATGGCGCGGACTTGCTATTCCAGGTTCTTGGCTTTGCGGCGTTCCTTCTGCCGATGGCTCTCCTGGTCCTGGGCTGGAGGTGGTGCCGTAGCCGCGTGATCGATTCTCAGGTAGCTACTCTCATCGGCTATTCCCTTCTGGTTGTGTCGCTCCCTTCCCTTTTGGCCTTGCTTCCCTTGCCGGGGGTGCGCGGCGCTGTTCCCGCCGGAGGGATGTTGGGCGAACTGCTGGCGCACGGCCTACGTAGCGGGTTCAACTGGGGCGCGTACGTGATCGCCTTTGCCGTATTGATCACCGCAATATTCATGACTACCAGCTTTTCCTTTGCTGGCACGCATGCATGGGCGACCGGTCCCAAGGGGCCGATCGGCGCTGTGGAGCGCTTCGGCCCTTTGCAGAAAGCTGTAGCTCGCTGGGCCTCGTGGAGAGAAGAGCGCGAGCAGGATCGTATGCGGCGGCGCGTCGAGGAAACGCGTATTTCCGGCCGCAAACCAGTTTCGCCGCAATCGTTTGGCACCGCCACCGCGGTGATGGAACCGGTCAAATCGATTCAACTGGCGGATGAGAGCGACGTTTTTGAGGACGAGAAAGAAGAAGAGTCAGAGAAACAAGACGCGCCCCGCCGCAAAGAGCCAATTGTCTTCGCCGGCCCGGAAAAAACCGTCGCGAAGAAAACTGGCGAACCAAAAATCGCCAAGGGCAATCCCAACTATAAGCTACCGTCCCCTTCTTTACTCCAAGAGGGAGAGCGGAGCCAGAAGATTGACGAAGAGGAATTAAAGGAACGCGCTCGCGCCATTGAGGCCAAGTGCCTCGAGTTCGATATTCAGGGGCGCGTAACGCAGATCAATCCAGGTCCGGTCGTCACCACATTTGAATTCAAGCCCGAAGCTGGAATCAAGTACAGCCGCATTATTGGCCTAACAGAAGACCTATGCCTGGCTCTTCAAGCAGAATCGATTTTGATTGAGCGCATCCCAGGTAAATCAACGATTGGAATTGAAGTCCCGAATCTCACCCGCCAGACCATTGCTCTGAGAGAAATCATTGAGGCTCCTGAGTTCAGCAATTCGCCGAGCAAGTTAACCCTTGCGATGGGGCGCGATCTCCATGGTCGGATTCGCGTTACCGACCTTGCCGCGATGCCGCACTTGCTCATCGCCGGATCCACAGGCACCGGCAAGAGCGTTTTCATCAACTCGCTGATGATGTCGATTCTCTATAAGGCCAGCCCGGACGACGTGAAGCTTGTTCTAGTCGATCCAAAGCGCCTCGAGCTAAACCTCTACGAGAATATTCCGCATTTGATCGCGCCCGTTGTGACCGATCCGAAAATCGCCTCCAACGTTCTTCGCAACGCAACGCGCGAGATGGAAAAGCGTCTGAAGCTCCTGGCCCAACGTGGCGTGCGAAACATCGAACAGTACAATCGCACGTTCCAGAAAACCCAGTCGCTGTCGCTTTTCGAAAACGTCGAGGAGAGCGAGCACAAACCGCTTCCCTACCTGGTAATCGTGATCGACGAGCTGGCCGATTTGATGATGGTGGACACCAACAACGTGGAAGAATCCATCACGCGACTGGCGCAGATGGCACGCGCTGTTGGCATCCATTTGATCTTGGCGACCCAGAGACCGTCGGTGGACGTAATTACGGGCTTGATCAAAGCGAATTTCCCCGCTCGTATTTCTTTCCGCGTGGCCAGCAAAGTCGATTCGCGAACGATTCTGGACGCAAACGGTTCGGAGTCCCTGCTAGGCAAGGGCGACATGCTTTATCTCCCCGCCGGATCGGCGCGCCTGCACCGCATTCACGGCCCGCTTGTCTCGGAAGACGAAATCGTCAGAGTTTGCGACTTTTGGAGGGCGCAAGCTCAGGCCAAGTACAACGAGCAACTCCTGGAAGCGCCAAAGGATGAGAACGGAAAAGTGGAGGGCTCCGCCGGTGGCGACGCAGAAGGCGGCGAGCCTGTCGACGACGCTCTCTACCAGGACGCCGTTCGCGTGGTCTGCGAAATGGGCCGCGCCTCAACATCCACTCTGCAACGCCGCCTGCGCATCGGCTATGGCCGCGCTGCCCACTTGATCGACATCATGGAAAAGGATGGCATCGTCGGCCCTCCAGACGGCACGCGCCCCCGCGAAGTTCTCAAAGGCAAAAGCTGGATGAAGGAGTTCGACGAGTCATCGCAGTGACCCATCGCACGGCTGCCCTCTTTCTGGGTACTTTCTTCACCTGCGTTTCAAGTGTCGCCACGGCTCAGAGCAAACCGCGTGTTGTCCACGTTTTCGTAGCGCTTGCCGACAACGAGCATCAAGGCATCGTTCCCGTCCCCGCCTTTCTGGGGAATGGTGACGATCCCGCCCGCAATCTCTACTGGGGCGCGGCATTCGGCGTACGGACTTTCTTCAAGCACGCTCCAGAATGGAAGGAAATCCTTTATTTCAAGCAGCCCAATAAGTTCGTTCTCGAAAGAAGTATTTTTCAGAATCGAAACAACGAAACGTTGCTCATCGCGGATGCTTATCGCGGCAGCGAAATCAAACAAGCCATCACAGACTTTTTCCGCGCGGCAGCGGGCATTCCAGACAAGGAAACCGCTTCAGGCGGTGTGGTCGCTGGCGTTGCCATTCAAGTTCCGGCGGTTGCCGATCTCGCAGTGTATGTTGGGCACGATGGGCTGATGGATTTCGCTTTGACGGTGGATTTCGGCGGCCGCACCGACGCAAAGCACTCTGCGATCATTCTGGCCTGCGCCAGCCGGTCCTACTTCAGAGATCTCTTGCGGGCGTCCGGAGCCACGCCGCTCTTATGGACGAATGGTCTGATGGCTCCCGAGGCGTACACGTTGAAAGCCGCACTCGATGGCTGGATGCAGCAGGAATCCAAAGAAGAAATTCGCAAGCGCGCGGCGGCGGCCTACGCTAAGTATCAAAAGTGCAGCGATACGGCAGCACTGCGGCTTTTCTCGTCAGATTGGTGAATGAAATTCCGATCCGGCGGCCTACCAACGGATAGCAGCGATTACGCGAGAGTGCCCGTTCATCTTAGGTGAATTGACACAATCGCGCCGCACCCCATACAATTTCTAAACCACACGTGCCGGGGTAGCTCAGTGGTAGAGCGCCGCCCTGAAAAGGCGGGCGTAGCCAGTTCGATTCTGGCCCCCGGCACCACCCGTTCGCGCCATCGCCTCATCTCCGAAGAAATCTACTTTGCCATAAGCAAGATACACGGGTTCTCAGTCCTGTATAGTGGGTTCGAGTGTGAACGTCCCGAAGTGTTCTGCAAGGACTGCACGCGCAAGGTCAAAGCTTTCGGGATGCGAGATTAACTCGCGTATCTTGGTTAAACGTGAGACTGCAAAGGTACGCAATTCGTCGAGCGTAGCGCGCAACGTTCCCGGCCCTGGCTCAAGCAACTTGTTCGTAATCGCCTGGAGTTCCCTTTCCCGTTCGCCGATTGCAGTCATGAAGCTCTGCGACGGTTGTCCGTCGGCAATGGCATTCACAAGGCGCACAAGCTCGGCCTCCAGTTGCAGCTTCCAGTGGCGCATGCGTTCTAGCTCGGCATTGAGCTTTTCGTGGCCCTTCCTGAGGGCTTCCTCCATACGGGCCACTGCGTAGTCGATCACTTCGAAGCGGAGGACCGAGTCCGCAAGTCCTTTGAGCAAACTCTGCTCCAACTCGTCTCGACGTACCAACGCCGCATTCTCGCACACAGAGTCGCCACGCTGATGGTGCACTGAACAACCATAGCGGTCCGCGCCATGTTGTCCTCGTCCGGAAACTAACGCGATGCTTCCGCCGCAGACTGAGCACTTTAGCAATCCAGAGAAAAGATAGCGCTTCGGAGCGACTGTCAAGCCACCGCCTCCCCTTCCAAACATGGACTCAACCGCTTCCAGTCGGCTACGTACTGCAGATGCAAGTTCGTCCGAAACAACGCGCAGGTGAGGTACTTCGGTCCTTACCCACTCACTCTGAGGCCGTGGCCTAAAAACTCGCTTCCCTGTTCCAGGAACACGGACCTTACGACGAGTATTCCAGACCGTCTTGCCGGTGTAGCGGCCGTTCAGCAAAATGTGTCGGATAGAAGACACGCACCACGACTGGCTGAATCTTCCCTTCTGAGGCTGAGGTGCTGGCACACCCTCAGAATTTAGAGTGTGTGCGATCCGTTTCATCGAAAAACCAGATTCAGAGTAAAGGCGATAAATACGGTTAATAATTTCTGCCTGAGAAGCGTTAATTTCGAGTTGCGCACTTCCGTCCGTAGCCTTAACGGACGAATAGCCGAAGCACCTTCCTCCAGTATGAAATCCCCTCAAAGCTAAGCCCTGCATGCCTCGGTGGGTTTTCTACCCCAACTCGCGCCAGTAAACCGCATCGATAAGGCCGTGAACGCCAATCAGTAACTCCGCTTGCGAGCTATCCGAGTCCACACCCTGTGAGACAGCAACGACGCGGACACCCGCAAAGGTAAGTTTCTCGTAAAGATTCAAGGCATCGGCGAGCTTCCTCGTCAAACGGGACGTGTCGTCGATCAGGATGCAATCGAACGCACGATCCGGCGCGGCAGCAGCCGCCCGAGGGCTGTTTGTTACTTTCCGTAGTCACCGAAGCCTCCAAGGTGCCCGAGTTCTTGCTGTTCGTCGCATGCGACTCCAGCCATTGTTTGAATTCGGGGTCTTTACTGAATACAAGTTTAAGTGCCTCTGAAACGACGTACGCTACCGTTGACTCCAAGAACTCAGCGTACTTGTCGAGCTTTAACTTCAGATCTTCATCAACGCGAAGCTGTAGCGTGGCATTCTTTGGTTGTTTCGGTGGCGCTTTGAGAATCGACATACTCACCCTCCTGTTTCTCTTTCCATGTATGGATTACTAAAGTGCTTCAGCAAAGTCTCTAGCTCCGAGGTCGAGCGCGGGCAAAACACATTTTTATTCCTCTGCTGATGGGCTGGAGCGACCCCACGGGTCACTTTGGCCACGGAACCGTTGGTAAAAGTGGGGTCGCTCCAGCCCAGTTCGGTGTTTTGCCCGCGCCCAACTTGATCGTCGCGTCATGCGCAACCTCTCCGCTCCAAGGAGCTTCGCGTCACCCGCAGGGTGACGCGAACCGTGATGGACACAGTGATCCGTGTCTTTCATGCATCCGTCACCTTGGCGAGCATGCTTAGCAAACTGAGCCTGCTGGCCATTGACCAGATACGTGTCAAAAAAGATGGCGCGCTGGGGCTTCTGCTGAGAGATTTGCGCTCGCAATTCACGCTCAGGAAGGTCGCCCGACCGCCAGGGACCTGTATAAGCTCTCGATTCTCTCTCCCTGGAAACGCTCCGGCGAGTCCCTCAGGAATTCGAGATCAGCGGTGACTGGAATTATGTATTCGTGGTTGTCCCACTTCTTTCGAATCTGGAAATACCGGAGGATTCCGTTCGAAATGTCGGATTCAAGCGGCCTTTTGACTAAGGACCGGAACCGCTCCTCGGCTCCGCAGAAAATAGGATTCCTTTGCCGCGATATACAGAAAGCGGAAGGTATTGAGTTGCTGAAACAACGGTTGATAGGCAGACAGATGCGCGGCAAAGTTGGACGGCCTTTCGAACCCAAATCCACGTAGGTGAAGGTGACCACAGGAAGGGCGCCTGAAAAAGGCGGGGCAACAAACACTGGAAACTTGTCTACGAAATAACGAATCGTCTGTCGGTTGGGTACAGCTCCCTCGTAGACCTTAGCGGGCAGGCAATCCTGGGAAATCCCCAATTCGCTGCAGAAAAAACTGATTTTGTCTTGTTCCGTTTCGAAGTAGTTCAGGTGCTGGTTGGCTAAAATGAAGTCGAGGAGGACAAGCCTGGAGCGCATAAAGTCAAACGAGTGACGTTTGCGGTTCCGGAGGTTTTCCTTATCCTTCTGACTGTACGCGCTTCTCGAAAAGAGATGAAAGATGGCGCCTCTGCGCACAAATCTGCGAGCCTTCGCGTGGCCTTGTGTGATTAGTTTTTGAGCAAAAGAAGTGGGACGCTTGCCGTAACTGCTGCCGGTAAAAACTCGGAACTGCCGCAGTGTGAAGTAACCGGAAAACACCGCCACTATGTAGAGAAACCGGGCCTCAGACTCCGTGTAGCCGAGTTCCTGAATGCGTTCGGTGTGAGCAAGTGGAAAGTTCATAGCGGCGAAATCTCCTTTGTCAGGACGCCAGGTTCCAAGCCGCCCGGGAGAGGTTCGCCTACATGAATTCCCTGTGCGAACTCGGCTCGACCAGGCAGAGTCGGTTTGCTGTCCCAGCCTAGATGGGTGGGCCAAAACACACTTGGAGACTTGCTCCATATAGTGGTTTCTGAGTTCGTGTCCAGCGCGTCGTCCCTCGGCTGTCCACGACGCTTGGCGTGTCGCCCAGTTGAATCGGGCCCACCAAGCTCCAGGGGGTAAATCTGGCGAGAACTCCCCTTACTCTTAAAGAGGCTTTGAGATGGGAAAAAGTGAGAACAAAATTTAAGCCAATATTCTGGCGGTTCAGCCGTTCTATTGACGCTAAAGGAAAATGAATGGCAGGCTTTGTATCCCAGTATGCCCAGCCCGCGAAATTGCCGAGGAACCAATGGAGCCGAGTGAGGGACCTGACTCGTACAGTGAATGGGCGATACGTAGAGTTCAGCAGGAGGCAGGGGAAGATGGAAGCGTCCTACCGGCTGAGGTCATAGCCACCGCTCGCATGGTCTGGCCTCGCGTTGTTGCGGTGGTTGCAAGTGAACTGAATCGGGAGGGTTCCGGCCGGGAAGCTGAGGCCCTCGCAGCGGAGATTTGGGAGGAAGTACTGCGGTCGGTCGCCAAAGCACTTCAGCGAAAAAGCGCTTCCGGTTCGACCGTCAGGGACTTCGAGCCGTATCTTCTGGCCGCGTTCCACCATAGATTCCACAGATTCCAGATAGCAGAACGTGGGCGGCGCGATAGGTTTCCGCTCGCTTCGGCGAGCCTTGATTTAGGTTTAGTAGAGGGCGTTCGGGATACGAAGTGGGTCCTCGATCTCGAACGCGCAATTACCACGAGGCAGATAACCGACCGGATGGATCCGTGGACAAAAAAGGCTTGGCAGGCGCGACAATGTGGCTATTCGTGAAAAGAAATTGCGGCTTGGCCGGGTCTTAGTGAGCAAGCGGCAAAGAAGAAATTCGAGTACGGATTGGAGAAAACAAGGCAACGGATTCTACAATTGCTCAAGGCAGGAAAGACCAAGGAGCCTGCTTAACCGTCACGAGTTTCACGGTGTCGGTGTAATGGGCTAGACTCTCCTGGATGGAGGAAGTTCTGAGCGTAATGCGATATTCCGAGAGTGACGAAGAGCGTTTTTTGAAGGTGCTGGGTCGTGGTCTGCGCGAGGAATTTCCGAATCCCACGCGCTCGGGGTGCCCGCCCTCCCACGTTCTTAAAAGAATTGCCGGTCACGAGATGCCGCTCTCCGAGGCGGAGAACTGGCTCGATCACTTAACTTCCTGTAGCCCCTGCTACGTGGAGTTCTGTCAATACCAGGTTGCCCATCGAAGCTAGTACACGGGCATCTCTTGTGGCCCCTGGGAATAACACTGCGTAGCAGTAGAACGGTCCGCGGGTCCGTCCCCCCAATGCGCCAGGAATAGCCGCGCGACCGGTCATCGTCTAGGCATAAATTTCAGGGCTCACCACTGTCACTTCTGCCAGTTTCGCCGGGGGGCCGAAAAGGATTTTGATGGCGTAAGTGTGATTCGAAGAATATTCACTCGATGCCAATAAGTCTGATTACAGTCATCTGGTCAATGATTGCGTCGGCGTGCCTTACGCTGGCGGGGATTCAATTGCTGGTCTGGTGCAAGGCTCGCAATGCTTGGCCTAACCTGCTTTTTTCCCTTGCGGCGGTGTCGACGGCTGTCTTTTCGTTCTGTGAATTACGGATGATGCGTGCGAGTACTCCGGCAGAATTCGCGAGTACGCTGAAGTGGGCACATATTCCGGTATGGCTGCTGTTGGTGTCCATCGTCGGCTTTGTGCGGCTTTTCCTAAAAGCAGGGCGACCATGGCTCGCGTGGACGGTCTGCGCCTTGCGCACCTTCGCTCTACTGCTAAATTTTTCGGTGGGGCAGAATCTCAACTACCGCGAGATCACCCGCCTGCGACCCATCCCCTTTCTTGGCGAATCCATCCAGATCGCCGAGGGTGTGCCCAATCCATGGATGCTTGTCGGTCAATTGAGTTTGATAGCTTTCCTCATCTTTGCCACAGACGCTAGCGTCACTGCCTGGCGGCGGGGTGACCGCCAGAGAGCAATGACCGTGGGCGGAAGTAGCATCTTCTGGATCCTTGTCTCAACTGGCCAGTCCCTCTTGGTTTTTTGGGGAATCGTCCAGGCACCGATTGTGGCGAGCTTATCCTTCATGGGCTTGGTCGCAGCAATGGGGTACGAACTAAGCCTTGAAGCGATCCGCGCACCGCAGCTCGATCGCCAGTTGCAGGTGAGTGAATCCGATTTGCACGAGGTTGAAGAAAGAATGAGGCTGGCAGTCGACAGTGCGGATTTTGGTATCTGGATTCGAGATCTCGCGCGAAACGAAATCTGGGCAACAGACAAATGGCGGGCATTGTTTGGATTTCCAACGATGGAACGGCTGGAAATCGAGCACATTTTGCAGAGAGTTTATCCGCAAGATCGCGATGCGTTCCGCTCAATGCTCGGGAAAGCGATTCAAGGCGACGGCAGTTATGAAAACGAATATCGACTGGTGCTCCCGGACGGTAAGATGCACTGGATTAGTTCTCACGGCCGCGTCGAGTTCGACGGTGATGGGAAACCAATTCTGGTACGTGGTTTATCGCACGATATTACCCAGCGAAAGGAAGCGGAGCAGGATGCACAAAATTTGCGGCAGGAGATTGCGCATGTGGGCCGCGTCTCGATGCTTGGCCAGCTGGCTTCGGCGCTTGCGCATGAGATTAATCAGCCGCTCGGGGCGATCTTGCGAAATGCCGAGGCGGCGGAGCTTTTCATGCAGAATGAATCGCCGGATCTGGATGAAGTCCGCGCGATCCTTGCCGACATCCGCAAAGACGACCAGCGTGCGGGCAGTGTCATTGACCGGATGCGTGGGCTACTGAAGCGGCACAACCTCGATAAGCGCGCCGTCGACGTGGACGAACTTGTTGGCGACGTCGTTGCCCTGGTGCGGGCCGACGCTGCCGGACGCCACGTAAAGCTGGAAGTGGCCGTGGCAGAAAATTTGCCTCCGGTGTGTGCAGACCGCGTGCACCTCCAGCAGGTATTGATAAACCTTATTGTCAACGGAATGGATGCGCTCGACGAGGCAAATAGGGAGGACCGGCGCGTTTGTATAACCGCGATGCTCTGCGGGCCGCAGACCGTCGAGATCGCCGTGAGTGATTCCGGCTGCGGTATTCCCACCGACAAACTCGCGCACATTTTTGACCCCTTCTTCACCACCAAGCCGAACGGTATGGGCATGGGATTACCGATCTCTCGCACTATCATTGAGGCGCATGGCGGGAGGCTCTGGGCAGAGAATAAAAATGAGGGTGGAACATCGTTTCGATTTACTCTGCCGATCGTAGAGGAGAACGCAACGGAATGAGCGAACCCATTGTTCACGTCGTCGATGATGATGCGTCCTTTCTTGTCGCGATCTCGCGATTGCTCAGTGCGAACGGATTCGCGGTAAAGACATATTCGTCGGCGCGTGAATTTCTCGCGCACCGTGATGCAGACACGCCAGGCTGTGTGCTGGCGGATTTGCAAATGCCCAGGATGAACGGACTCGAACTACAATCAGTGCTGGATCAGAGTTGCAATCCACTGCCGATTCTCTTCTTAACAGGTCACGGCGACATCCCCTCGACCGTGCGAGCAATGCGCGGGGGTGCGGAAGATTTCCTGGAAAAGCTTGCGCCGAAGAAAAAGTTGTTTGACGCCGTGAAACGCGCCCTTGCGCGTGACGCCCGTGAACGCGATGCACGTGCCCGCCAACGTGAGCTACGCGCGCACTTCGACACGCTCAGTGAACGAGAGCTCGAAGTGCTCTCTCATGTCGTGCAGGGACGACTCAACAAGCAGATTGCGGGCGATCTAGGCATCCACGAGCGGACGGTGAAGCTGCATCGAACCTCAATCACGAAGAAACTGGGTGTGCAATCCGTCGCGGAGCTAACGCGGCTGACCGACGAGGCGGGCATCTTCGCCGCGTCCGCGCGGACCTTCCCCAAAGGGCAGTAGCCGACACTTCCTCTCCATCCTTATAGTGCTCATCGAATCCCGATGAACACCACGATAACAAACTACGTCGCAATTGTTGATGACGACGAAAGCGTTTGCCGATCGTTCGGTCGGCTACTGCGCGCCGTAGGTATTCAGCCGATCACCTATACATCAGCAGAATCATTTCTCGCGGACACCAAGAATCCTCAGTTCGGCTGCCTGGTGCTCGACATCCAGCTCGGCGCCATGACTGGCATCGAACTCGCTCAGCGGCTCGCGGCTGCGGGCAGTCGCACTCCCGTCATCTTCATCACCGCCCATGAAGATCCTGAATCACGGGCGGCCGCCGAAGCCGCGGGCTGCGCGGCTTACTTCCGAAAGACAGATTCCGGTGCAGAAGTGCTCGAAGCCATTCAAAGAGCTTTGACGCACACGATATGAAAACACTGCTTGGATTCGTCAATCGGGCAGCGCTGATCGAAAAGAAGAAGCAGTGATGAGGTACGGAGGATGAAAGTGAAACCCAACAGTCGATTGCTTAACGCGACACACACGGTTCTCGCATTTGTCAGCTTCTGTATGGTTGGACTAAGTTTCGCAGGGTGCTCGCAGAAGGCGGCACAACCAAACGCGTCCAACGCGGCGAGCACGGCAGCGCCGGTGCAGCAAACGCCAAAGCCAACACCGGTCCCAGTTGTAGGAGGCGGAGAATTCTCTCCTCACGTGGGACGGACCTACCCGAATCGCGTCTACTGGGGAGTCGCCCACGTCCACACCAGCTTTTCCTTCGACGCCGGAATGTTTGGGACGACGCTGACACCCGAGGACCTCTTCCGAGTCGCCACAGGCGGCGAAGTCGTGATGGACAACGGCGTGCGTTTCAAACAGGACCGACCGCTGGACTGGGTCGCCATTACCGATCATGCCGAGTACATGGGCATCTCAGATCAACTTCATAGAGGTGATCCAGCGCTCCTTGCCATCCCGCAAGGCAAGCGGTGGTTTGACATGTCCAGAGCGGGAGTTCAGGAAGCTGCTCGGGCCGGCATCGAAGCTGTAGTTTCTACCCAGAGCGGCAAGCCTGTCTTCGACGCTAGCAAGATCACGGGCGGGGCCTGGGCGCACGCCACAGAGGCAGCCGAGAAGTGGAACCAGCCGGGCGTTTTCACCACGCTGCACGGCTTCGAGTGGACCTCTATGCCCGGCGGGGCCAACCTTCATCGCACCGTCATCTTCCGTGACGGCGCAGAGCGCGTGAAGCAGGTCGTTCCCTTCTCCGCCTTCGACAGCCAGGATCCGGCCGAGCTCTGGAAATACATGGATGGCTATGCAAAGAAGACGGGTGGACAAGTGCTCGCCATCCCTCACAACGGCAATTTAAGTGGCGGTTTGATGTACACGGCAGAGACCTTCGACGGGAAACCCATAGACCGGGCCTATGCCGAGACGCGCGCCAGCCACGAACCGCTCCAAGAGGCGACGCAGATCAAGGGTGACAGCGAGACCCATCCCGCCCTCTCGCTGAACGACGAGTTCGCCAATTTTGAGCGCTGGGACATTAATTTTGGCAAGTTGGAGCCGCTGAATCTGCAGGATAAGAAGTTGCTCGAAGGGAGTTACGTTCGCTCTGCGCTCAAGCTGGGGCTGGAGTTGGACGCCAAGCTGGGAGCCAACCCTTACAAGTCTGGCCTGATCGGTGGCAGCGACGCGCATATTGGCGTAGTCGACCCGCGGGAAGACAACTTCTACGGTGAACTTCCCAACGGATTGCCTTCGCCGGACCGCTGGAAAGCGCCACTCGGCTTTATCCACAATGATCCTAAGCAAGGGGTATTGATCTCGGTCTGGAGTGAACAAGCTGCGGGCCTGGGTGGCGTGTGGGCGCGAGAGAACACCCGCGAAGGAATATGGGACGCGCTCAAGCGCAAGGAAGTTTACGCCACAACAGGCGATCGACCGACCGTTCGTGTGTTCGCAGGCTGGGACTTCGCACAGGCCGATCTTGAAAGGTCCGACTTCGCCGCGAACGGCTACGACCATGGCGTCCCCATGGGCGGTGAGCTCTTACAGGCGCCGGGTGGCAAGCAACCCGCATTCATGATCCACGCGCTGCGCGACCCGGATGGGCCCAACCTCGACCGCATTCAGATCATCAAGGGCTGGCTCGGCAAGGACGGCAAGGCGCAAGAGCGCATCTTCGACGTGGCCGTCTCTGGCGGGCGCAAGATCGGTCCCGATGGCCGATGTAAGACCTCAGTTGGCAGCACCGTGGACGTGCCCAACGCGACCTACACCAACACCATCGGTGCTCCGACACTGTCGGCGTACTGGAAAGATTCGACGTTCGATGCCACACAGCTCGCGTTCTACTACGTGCGAGTGATTCAAATTCCGTCGCCTCGCTGGACGGCCTATGACCAGAAGCGTTACGGAATCAAGATGGCCGACAACGTTCCTATGACGGTCACCGACCGAGCTTACACTTCGCCCATCTGGTATGCGCCGGCAAAATAATGGCTAATCCACTAAAAAAACTCGCGCGCGAGCCGCTGCTGCACTTCTTCCTGTTGGGAGTTGCAATTTTCGTAGCCTACAGCTTGGTGTCCAACCACGCCAGCGGCGAGCCAGGAAAGATTGTCGTCACGCAAGGCCAACTCGCCTCCATGTTGGATAGCTTCGCGCAGACCCGCCAACGGCCGCCCACGCAAGAAGAGTGGGAAGGGCTGATCCGGGACCGGGTGCGCCAGGAAGTTTTTTACCGTGAGGCATTGGCGTTGGGCTTAGACAAGGACGACCTCATCATCCGCCGCCGCTTGCAACAGAAGTTGGAATTCGTGAGCGATGATGTTGCCGCTCAGGCCAAGCCGACCGACGACGAGTTGAGGGCATATCTTCAGGCGCACTCTGATTCGTTTCGCGTGGACCCGCGATTCACATTCCGCCAGGTGTTCCTCAATCCTGAGAAGCACGGCAAAAACCTTGCAAGCGACGCCATGCAATTGGTGGAGCAGTTGAATCAGGCCGGAAGCGGAACTGACATCAATTCGCTCGGCGATTCGATCCTGCTGGACAACCACTACGACGCGCTTCCGGTCACGGAGGTCGGGAGGTTGTTCGGCGATAAGTTCGCGACAGCCTTAGGCGGCCTACCGCTCGGCCAGTGGCAAGGGCCGATGGAATCCGCCTACGGTGCGCATCTGGTGTTCGTGAGCGAACACATGGGAGGTCGCGTCCCTGCTCTCGCGGAAGTGCACGATGCTGTCCGCCGTGAGTGGGACGAAGCGCATCGGCGTGAAGCGAATAACAAGTTTTACGCGGAGCTGCTTAAACATTACACCGTAACAATCGAGAAGCCCGTGCCGGAAGAATTAAATAGAGTCGCGGCGAAGCAGTGAAAATGAAACACACGCTTCTCATCCTGATTCTGATCGCCACGTTTGCGCCCCAGTTACGGGCGCACGAGGTGCGCCCCGCGTATCTAGAATTACGCCAGACCGGGCCGGAAACTTACGACGCGCTGTGGAAAGTACCTGGCCAAGGAGACTTGCGTCTAGGTCTCTACGTGGAACTTCCCGGGAACTGCACGAACGTCAGTGAACCGAACCGTTCGATGGCCAACAATGCGTACACGGAGCGCTGGACAGTAAAGTGCGCGGGAACTCTCAGTGGCGGCACGATCCACGTTGCCGGACTCAGCGCTACAGCGACTGATGTTTTGGTGCGTTTGGAGCGGATTGACGGCACCACCGAAGTGACGCGGCTCACGCCGTCCTCTCCGTCTTTTGTAGTCGCGGCCGCGGCGAGCGCAGTAGGCGTGGCCCGCACGTACACCGTGCTCGGCATCGAGCACATCCTCTCTGGCATTGACCACCTCCTATTTGTGCTCGCGCTAATCATCATCACGCACGGCGGGTGGAAATTGGTCAAGACCGTCACCGCATTCACCGTGTCGCACAGCATCACGCTCACTCTAGCGACGCTCGGCTACGTCCACATCCCGCAACGCCCAGTGGAAGCCGTGATCGCCCTTAGTATCGTTTTTGTTGCGGCGGAGATTCTTCGCGGCCGGCAAGGCTATGTCGGCATCACGGCCCGTGCACCGTGGCTCGTGGCCCTGATGTTCGGACTAATGCACGGGCTGGGATTTGCCAGCGGCCTCAAGGACGCCGGCCTGCCGGACGGACATATTCCCACGGCGCTGTTGTTCTTCAGCCTCGGCGTGGAAACGGGACATTTCCTCTTCATCGGCCTCGTCTTGTCGCTGTTCGCATTGATGGTCCGGGCCGCTTCAAGACTGACGACAAATGGCCAACAGCGATTGGCCACCCTGGAGGTTCTGCCAGCCTACGCCATCGGCAGCGTGGCGATGTTCTGGGTCATTCAACGCTTAGCGGCCTTCTGAGTATGAATCACCATCGGATTCCTGGTGCTCGTCTGCAGCAAGAAAGAAAAAGGAGACGAAACAAGATGAAAAGCAGAATCACACGAAGGGCAATCTTCTCGGCAATCGCGGTGCTCGCTTTGGCGCTCACGGCATTCACCGCGAGCGCTCAGCAAAAGAAACCCAACATTGTTGTTCTGTGGGGGGATGACATCGGCCAGTTCAACATCAGTGCTTACAACATGGGCATGATGGGCTATAGGACGCCCAACCTTGACCGCATCGCCCACGAGGGCGCGCTATTCACCGATTGGTACGGCCAGCAGAGTTGCACCGCCGGACGAGCTGCGTTCATCACCGGCCAGTCTCCGATCCGCACCGGCCTCACTAAGGTCGGCCTGCCCGGTGCAAAGGAAGGTCTGACCAAGGATGACCCGACTCTTGCTGAGTTGCTCAAGCCGCTCGGCTACACCACCGGCCAGTTTGGCAAGAACCACCTCGGCGACCGCAACGAAATGCTGCCGACGATCCATGGGTTCGATGAGTGGCTGGGCAACCTCTATCACTTGAATGCGGAGGAAGAGCCCGAGAATTCGGACTATCCAAAGAACCCGGCGTTCAAAGAGCGGTTCGGCCCACGCGGAGTCTTGCATTGCTTCGCGACGGACAAGGACGATACCACCGATGATCCGCGCTTCGGCGTTATGGGCAAACAAAAGTGTGACGACACCGGCCCATTGACGCGAAAGCGTATGGAGACGATTGACGACGAAATCACCGCCGGGGCGATCAAGTTCATGGACAAGGCGGCGAAGGCCAACAAGCCGTTCTTCCTGTGGTGGAACTCCTCCCGCATGCACACCTACACGCACCTCAGCCCGAAGTGGGAAGGCAAGACCGGCCTGGGTCTTGAGGCGGATGGCATGATGGAACAGGACAGTGATGTCGGTGAATTGCTTGACGAGTTGAAGAAGCTGGGCGTCGAAGGCAACACCATCGTCATGTATTCCAGCGATAACGGTGCAGAGTTCTTCCTGTGGCCCGATGGCGGCACGACGATGTTCCGCGGCGAGAAAAATACGCAATGGGAAGGTGGCTACCGCGTCCCCTGCATGATTCGCTGGCCCGGAGTCATCAAGCCCGGCACGATGATCAACGACATTGGCGCGCACGAGGACATGATGCCCACACTGCTCGCCGCGGCGGGCGACCCCGCCGTCAAGGAAGACCTGTTGAAGGGCAAAACGATCGGCGACATGACCTACAAAGTCCACCTCGACGGCTACAACCTAATGCCGTTTTTTAAAGGCGAGGTTGTCGAATCTCCGCGTCACGAGTTCATTTACTGGACCGACGGCGGCAGTGTGGCGGCCCTGCGCTACAACAACTGGAAGATGACATTCCTGCGACAGAATTCCATTGGATTCAAGGTGTGGGAAACCCCCTTCGAGGAACTGCGCTGGCCAATGTTAGAAAATCTACGCATGGATCCGTTTGAGCGTGCCTACGACGAATCCGTCAGCTACATCGACTGGGTTGGACCCCGCATGTTCATGCTCGCACCCGCAGGCGCCTATGTCGGGCTGTGGTTGCAGAGCTTCCGCGAATTCCCACCGCGCATGAAGCCGGGCAGCTTCAGTCTCGACCGCGTGATGGAAGCGGTCACCGCACCCCCCAAAGGCAGCAACTGAGGCCAGAGCTGGATGCCGTCCGGGCGAACGGAGCAGTCCCTTCGCCCGGAGCCAAGCTTCCATCCCCAGGACCACAGCGGAACGGCGGAGCACCCGAACTGTCATCCGCATACCAATACACTTTTTACCCTGCATTCGAACCGCGGGCCGTTAGGGAGATCGCCGAGGGCATAAGCCATGTCGCAAGTGCGGTCGAATAGGCGGAGAAACCGAGTGAGTGAAGTGAAAGGACGAATGGAAGATCGAAAGGATAAAGCTATGAAAACCACACGCACACGAAACCTCATGGCTGCTGCAGTAGTGTTTTGCGTCGTCGCCGCCCCTCTGTTTACGAGCGTTGTGCGCGCGCAATCACAATCGGACGGCGCCGCTTCGTCGGGGCTGAAAAAAACGTCCGCCTCGCAAGAAAAACCGGGTGCACAAGATACGCCTGTTTCACCAGAGGGAACTCAGGTTGCCACGGATGCAACTCCAGCGGCAGCGACAAATAGCGATGCCCTGAGAAACGCAGCGCAGAATCCCATCGCCAGCCTCATCAGTGTTCCCATACAGAATATCGACAACTTCAACATCGGGCCGGCCAACCGCACCCAGAATGTTCTTAACATTCAGCCGGTGATTCCGCTCAGCCTGTCGACAAACTGGAACCTCGTCGTCCGCTGGATTATGCCCATCATCTATCAACCAATTCCCGTGCCGCAGCCACCACTGGGGGCTCCAGTGCAAACCACTGGGGTCAATGGGTTAGGCGACATGAACCCCTCGTTTTTTCTGGTGCCGAAGAAGACAGGCAAGATAATTTGGGGCATCGGACCAACGCTGGTGTTGCCTACGGCCACCAATACGACTTTTCTCGGCCAGGGCAAACTCAGCATGGGGCCATCGGTGGTCGTGCTGGTGCAACCCCCACACTTTACGATTGGGTTTCTTACAAACAACTACTGGTCTGTAGCCGGTCATTCCAATAACGATAAACCGGCCGTGAATCAGTTCCTCCTACAGTGGTTCGTCAACTACAACATGAAGAAGGGCTGGTACCTGACCACCGCGCCCATTATTACAGCCAACTGGAGAGCAAACGACAGCAACGTGTGGACGGTGCCATTTGGTGGCGGAGTAGGAAGAATTATGAAGATGGGATTCCAGCCGGTAAACATCTCAGCGCAGTTTTACGGAAACGCTGTCCATCCGCCGGGGGCTTCGCCGTGGAACTTTAAGGTGCAAATTGCACTTTTGTTTCCCAAGCTGACCAAGGAACAGCAAAAGATGATGATGGAGCAAAAACTGAAACAGATGGAACAGACGGCGCCGGCACCCCCGAGCAATTGAATCTTGAGAGATTGGTTTGAACAGGAGATATAAAGAAGACGTCTCTGAAATGGTCCGCGAGAATAAGCCTAGCTTCGTCGACCGTTGCCATGCTTGTCGGTGCGGCAGCACCACCCGCCGCCACAGACTTATTCATGATTCGGTTCCTACGACGTTTTGGAGTAATTCCGAATGGAGAAACACAGGATGAAGCTCGGAATCCTTCCGCAAATCATATCTCTGGGGCTGCTTGGTTGCCTTTACTCTGCCACGTCCTCCGTTTCTGCCGCCCCGCAGACCTCCGACAGCAAGCAGCTGCCGCAGGACAAACAGCCACGACAGAGCATTGCGGGCCAAGTTCCGACGCAGGCTTGGACGGGGGATTTGGACACCATGCTGAAGCACCGAGTTATTCGCGCCCTGGTTGTCTATTCCAAGACCCAATACTACGTTGTGAAGGGCGTGCAGTTCGGCACCTCTTATGATTCATTGAAGGCGTTCGAGGCTTACATCAATACGAAGTACCCTCCAAAGACAAAGAATCTGCGATACCACGTGGTGATTATCCCCGTCCCTCGCGAACAACTTCTGAGTCAACTTGTGGAAGGTAGAGGTGATTTGGGCGTGGCCGGTTTGACGGTCACACCGGAGCGCCAGAAAATCGTGGACTTCTCAGATCCCGTGCTCAACGGGATTTCTCAAATCGCCGTGACCGGACCGCAGTCGCCCGAACTCCACTCCCTCGACGACCTTTCCGGCAAGGAAGTCTTCCTCCGGGAGAACTCTAGCTATTGGGAGAACGTTGAGAAGTTGAACGTACGATTGAAGCAAGAAGGAAAAGCTCCAGTGAAACTTCGGGCTGCCCCCGGGAATATGGAGGATGAAGATCTGCTCGAGATGCTGAACGCGGGACTCGTGGAGATCGTCATCATGAACGACTACGCCGCGAAGCTTTGGGCAGGCGTCTACAAAAACATTCAGCTGCACGCCGATATCGCCGTGAATGCCGGCGGCGAATTTGCCTGGGCCATGCGGAAGGATAGCCCACAGTTGCGGGCTGCTTTGAATGGTTTTGTGAAAACGCATCGGCAAGGCACTGCGTTCGGCAATGCGACTATCAGAAAGTACCTCGCCACCACACAGATGATCAAGAGTGCGACATCGCCTGTTGAACTCAAAAAGTTCCAGGCGACGGTTGAAATGTTCCGGAAATATTCCGGCCAGTACGACGTGGACTATTTGCTGATGATGGCCGAAGGATTCCAGGAGTCTGGACTCAACCAGAACGCCAAGAGCACTGTGGGCGCGATCGGCGTAATGCAATTGATGCCTGCGACCGGGGAGCAGATGAAGGTAGGGGATATCCACACGGCAGACGCAAACATCCACGCCGGCGTGAAATTCATTAGGTTTATGGAAGACAAATACTTCGCCAACGAACCGATGGACAACTTGAACAAGATCCTGTTCACCTTTGCTGCCTACAACGCGGGACCAGGGCGGGTGCATGCCTTGCGCGTCGAAGCCGCCAAAAGGGGGTTCGATCCAAACGTATGGATCGACAATGTGGAGGTGATAGCAGCCGAGCGTGTTGGCATGGAAACGGTCAACTACGTAGCGAATATTTATAAGTATTACGTCGCCTACGAACTCCTCAGCGAACGGGAGGAAGAGAGACAGAAAAGCATCCAACAGATCAAAAGTCCCTCACGCTGAGTGCAGCTCTGCGCCACTAACACGCTCTGGCCGACAGTAATTCACGCACAAGACTCACTCAAGCCCTATCGGCAGGCAGAATTCGACGAAGCGAACGGTGCAGTTCTGGCCCCCGGCGCCATTCTCACCGGCAGTGATTTATTACTCCTCAGTCTTTGAATTCCCCGCGCTTGACTTACGCGTTTGCTTGGGGATTTTGCCGCCTGACTTTATCGGGAGTACTTGATCGCCATGCTATCCTGAGCGGCGCCACACTCAAGAACCTCGCATGGAGATCTCGTGAGCCCTACAAGACTTCCTCGACCGACCACCCCATCACCTGCGGAGTCTCATCAACCGGCTCCCAACTCAGCCACCAATCGCTCTGAACGGCCTTTCCCTACCGTCCTGCCGATGCTGGTCCTCGTCTTCTTCATCGCCTGCACTGCCTTCTTTATCTTCGTTGTGGGGGTAACGGCATGGAATGCGTACCATCCCGTGGTGGATTTGAGCGGAGTGGAAAAATCCACGAACCCAAAGGATGATCCTAAGGAAATTGCAAAAGAAAAGGACGAAATCTTAAAAATCAAAATCGATGCCTACGAGAAGCGCGCCGAGGATCTTGAAAAGCTCACCGCGCTGCTGACAGGGCTCTCCGTGCTGTACGCCCTTGCCCTGGGCGTGACCTCGTATATCGGCTTGCAGAACAGCCTTCTACAAGCCAAGTCGATTGGCGACGAACTGGAAGCTCTCCGCACGAAGGCTGTCAAACAATTGGATGAGGCGGAATCGAAAGCCACGGAAGTCGTTCATCAGATTCGTGACGAGTTCCCGCTGTTCGGCTATGTGGATGCAAACCTGCGCCGGATCACCAGGGATTTCCTTCGCATCATGCCCTTCAAAGGCTGGAGCGATCACATCTACAAAAATCTAAAGCCGCAGACGACCGAGGAAATCCTCTACTATGAGAAAACTGCGGCCAGCCTGGAATTCTTCGATTTGCGCTCGATTCGCACCGAAGTTTCCCAGATTTATGAAGGTTTGGGAGTTTTCTACGCACTGAAATGCCAGCACCAGCGCAAGTATCTCCAGCAAGATTCCGCCTTGGAACTCGGCCGCAGCAAATTCTACCTGGATCGTGCCACGAGGTCCGATCCGGAGAACTTTTCCGCGTGGAACGACTGCGCTTGGGTCGCTCTCGTTCTCGATAGCCCGCCGAGCCTAGCCCAGGCGCGGCAATTCTCTCGGGCAAGCCTGAAGATTGTGGATAAACAACAAAGAGCCGAATACAACTTATCTGTCGCGGAGCATCTTAGTGGCAATTTCAGTCTGGCCGAAGAGCGTCTTACGCGCGCGCTGACCCATACGAAGTGGGAGGAAGAGGAATACGTCGGCCGGATCCATAATCTCTTCTACAATCGCGCCTGCGCTCGCTGCCGCCTATCGCAGAATCCCACAAGCGACCCGAAAACTAGAACGGCCGAAACTCTCGTGAACGAAGCGCTTGAGGATTTGATGGATGCGTTTGGCCCGTCCCAACGCGAGCACTGGGACACGGATGACTGGAAAGCGGCTCTCGGAGATTGTTTAAAGGGAGGGGACCTTGATATTGTTGCCAGAAAGCACGCAGAGATAGTCGTACCTCTTTTGTCCCAAGATTTTAAGAAAGTAGAAGCGGAAGAGAGAAAAAAAGGTCTGGCTAGTCTAGAAGAAGACCTTAACGCGAATGGGGCATCGTAATCGCGTGGGGCATCGTAATTGCGGGATTCATTTGAATAAGCATCATAACAGGTCCCTCGTACCACTTGTTACTCGACCAAGATACCAGAGTCCACCGTAGCCGTCAAGAACAGCAACAACCACAAGTTACAGATTTCAAATGGCTTGCTCTCGGCGGGCAGACTCCCAGCACCAACGCCCTTAGCCGGATAGCGCTTAGTCAAGTATCAGGCTCAGATAGAGAGACCGCCGGACTCTATCATGCCATCTCCGGCTGGCACGGCCCCCAAACCCAAACGTTACGGTCGAGAAACGGGGGGCAACGCAAACGCATAGAGGATATCCTGCACCGCAAAAATCACGTATTGCCGCCCGTCAAGCTGATAAGTCATCGGAGAAGCATCCAGCTTGCCGCCCATATTCAAGTGCCAGAGAGTCTTGCCAGTGGCGGGATCAAGCGCCAACAAATTGCCCGAGTTGTCTGCGCTGAATAGCAAATGCCCTGCAGTCGTCAGAATCCCCGCGATGCTCTCACCGTCACCAAGCTCGTGGTTCCACGCAATTTTGCCTGTGCGGTAATCGAGAGCGCGCAACGTGGAATTGGCCCACAGGTTTCGGTCGCGGCCTCCCCATCCCTCCGGCTTTCCTTCGACCGTGTTGTAAAAAATGCTGAAGAGGCGCCGGGCGTTCACATAAAAAAGTCCTGTCTGCGGACTAAAGCTAGGCGCCATCCAATTCGTCGAGCCGTCGGAACCCGGTTCGACAAGCGCCCCATCTGGACTCGGAGTGGCGCTCGGTTTGGCGATCGGGCGCCCTCGTGGATCAACGCCGCTCGCCCAAGTCTGATCAATAAACTCCGAAGTGACCAGGTGCTCTCCATTTGTCCGATCGAGCACAAAGAAAAATCCGTTGCGGCTGGCCTGCGCCAGAAGTTTGCGCGGTCTGCCCTTAAATTCGGCGTCGAACAACACCGGCGTCTCGACAGCATCCCAATCATGCACATCGTGAGGCGACGGCTGAAAATACCAAGCGAGTTTCCCGGTATCGGGATTCAAAGCGATGATCGAGCATGTGTAAAGATTGTCGCCAGGCCGCCCCTCGCCTGCTAGCACAGGATTCGGATTCCCCGTGCCCCAATAGAGAAGATTAAGATCCGGATCGTAGGTGCCCGTCATCCAAGTCATGCCGCCGCCATGCAGTATGGCATCGCTATCTTTCGGCCACGTTTCGGAGCCCGGCTGGCCTGGGGCTGGCTCGGTATTCCAGCGCCACTGGATTTTCCCCGTTTCCGGATCAAGCGATTCCAGAAAGCCGGGAATGTCTGTAACGTCTCCCGAAACGCCCACAATCACGTGGTCGCGTATGACCAGCGGAGCCATCGTGGAGAAATATTCGAGCTTCGAATCGGCGAGCTCGACGATCCAACGCACGGCTCCATCCTTGGCATCGAGACACACCAATTTCGCGTCCGGAGTTGTAAAGTAAAGCCAATTTTTGTACATCGCGAGGCCGCGATGGCCGATGTGGTCGCCTTCCGACTTACGTTCATAGTGCCAAATCCTGCGTCCGAAGCGTGCATCCACAGCCCAGACATTGTCAGGAGCCGAAAAGTAGAGAATGCCGTTGACTAAAAGCGGAGTCGATTTAATCGTTGTGCTGTGACTTGGAAAAACCCACGCCAGAGTGAGCGAATTGATATTTCCCGCATTAATCTGATCAAGCGTGCTGAACCGCCTGCCGGAATAGTCTCCGTTGTACGTTGGCCAGGTATCGGTAGCAGGCTTAAGGAGTGCGGCGGGTTCCAGCCCCTGTGCCGAAGTGGACGACGGATGCAACCCCACAACGAACAGCAGTATTAAAAGAACAGCCCAGGCTCGTTTTACGGCCAAACAAAGTCTCGCATCACTGCCAAGGGGATTCTTGCAAGCGCGCGCTCCGTTCGCCGCACCGCGGAAGCTCACAATCATTCCGGCTCCTGTCCTCTGACTTGTGATTCTGAATCCCTACTTCAAAGTTTCCAAATAAGCGAAGAGGTTATGAACATCCGCCTGCGTGAGCTTACCGAGCAGCTCGCGATGCGCTGCCAGCGCATCCTGCAGCTCCACCTTCACCTGCGCTCGCGAGAAAGAACGGTACCAGCCCGAGGCGTCGCGCAGCGAAACCATGAAGTCATCGGCATGTTCAAGCGGCCCTTGGATTTGTTCGCCGGACGGCAGCGTCACGACTGCATTCATATGCTTGCCCTCCGGATAGAGCATGTGCGCTTCGAGATCGACAGCAGAATACTTGCTTGCGACACCGCTCAAATCCCCTGTGACGGAATGACATTTGTTGCAGCCACCGGCGCCATGGAAAAATACCTTTCCGGCGTCGGCATCGCCGGTGAGCAACTTCTCGACAGGGTATGCCTTTGGCACCCCGTTCGAACCCTGCGCTGCGGCGGCGCGCGCATGAAGAAAAGCCGCTATATCGCTTACTTGCGCATCCGGTAGCGGCATAGCCGGCATTCCCTTGTCCGGCCGCCCCTGACGAATCACTCCACCGATGAGGTCGCCCTTCACGTCGTGCGCCACAAGAGGAGAGCGCACGAGGTCAGGTCCGCGAGCGCCCGTCGCATCAGGCCCATGGCAAAATCCGCATGCCTGCTCGAATTGCTTGTGCCCACGCTCAATCGCTGGGTCTGGAGTTTCCGATTGGTGTGGCAGAGCCGGGGAATTCACTACCGCAATAAGAAAAAGGATCGCTACCAATAGAGTTGCAGCCAAAACAACTCGCCTCGCTGAAGCAAAACCGCATGTCCGCATCGTCAGCATTCACCTCGCGCCGCGTGGATTTTAGCACTGAGTGCTTTTAAGTGCATCCGGGAGCTCAGCGGCCGTCTCCAACATTGCTGAGAGCGCCGGGCTTTTCCAGCGAGTCTGTTGCGGCGACACCAGTGATGAGGCGGGCTCCGCGGCTGAAGGTCAGATACTCAAATCCCCACTGGACGAATACCAGAACGCGACTCTGAAATTCCACGATGTAGATCAGGTGAATGAAAAGCCAGGCGAGCCATGCAAACAGGCCCGCCAGATGAAAACCGAAAATGTTTGCAACAGCAGCGGCCCGCCCAATGACGGCCATATCCCCTTTGTTGAAATAGTGGAACGGCTTTGTTTTCTTATTCCCTTCTATGCGGGCGCGGATGGTCTTTGCTGCGTACGCTCCGCCCTGAATGGCCACCTGTGCAACTCCCGGGAGCGGTTTCCCGTCTGCGCCTAGAGAGAGCGCCAGATCGCCGACGAGGAAAATGTCTGGGTAACCGGGAACAGTAAGGTCGGGATTCACTTTGATCCGGCCGCTCCTGTCCGTCTCCGCATGAGTGCGCTCACCGAGCTTCCTTCCAAAAGCATTGGTTGTAACGCCTCCGGCCCACAGCACGGTTTTGGCCGGCAGACGTTTTGACTCGTCGGCTGATTTGTAGGTGACACCGTGAGCGTCGATGTCCGTCACCAGGACGTTTTTTTCAACTTCGACTCCGAGGCGCGAAACCAGCATTTCCGCTTCGGCCGAAAGATCTTCTGGAAATGTATTAAGAACGCGCGTGCCGCCCTCCATCAGAATAATGCGCGCCTCGCGCGGATTGATGCGGCGAAAATCATTTTTCAGCGTTTCATTAGCGATCTCGGCGAGTGCTCCGGAAAGCTCCATCCCCGTTGCTCCCGCGCCAACAATCACAAACGTGAGCCACGCCCGCGCATCCGCCTCCGTCGTCGACCGCTCGGCGCACTCAAAGGCATAAAGAATTTTGTGCCGAATCGCGGTCGCTTCCTCGACGGACTTCAGGCTCGGCGCCCACTCGCGCCAAGCATCATTGCCATAATAAGAAGTCTGCGAGCCGGTCGCGACAATCAGGGAATCGTACGGAAAAGCAGCTCCGTCGCGCAAAATCACACGCTTGGCATCCGGATCAATGTCCGAGGCTTCACCAAGCAACACTTGTGTATTTTTTTGACGGCTCAAGACGCCGCGCAACGGTGCGGCAATCTCCCCCGGCGACAAGGAACCGGTGGCAACCTGATACATCAGCGGCTGGAATAGATGAAAATTGCGGCGGTCGATCAACGTCACTTCCACGGGTACGCGCTTGAGTTTTTGCGCAGCGCTCAAGCCGCCAAAGCCGCCGCCAAGAATTACGACGCGGTGCTTCTCTCCCATGCCTGCCGCTCCCAGGATCGCAACCTCGTTCCCACTACCATCATCTCATCTAGCATGCATTTCTCAAGCACGATGCTGGGGCAGCGCGTCGAGGTACGAGGTTTTTCTGAGCACGCCTGACATGAAAACGAAAATGATTTCCAAGACGCCGAACCGTGAGCAAATGGAGCGCAATGCTTTGCGCCTGCTCTGTTCCGTACTCGTAAAACCGGGCACTCGTCTGGAAATTTGTCGGCTTTTGCACTCGAACGATTTTCTGGACCCGCTACGCAGAGCTGTCTTCGAAGGAGTTCAGGCAGCAAGCGTACTCAGTTCAAAGCAACTACGCGCATCGCTGACGGCGCACATGATCAACCGCGGTTTCATTGAATTCAATTTGGAAAAACTGCTTGCCCCAAAACTCGCCAGCGAAGCAGAAATCGAACAATTGTTCGAGAGCACTTTGCACCTTCTGAAACTCAGCGGTGCCGATGAGGCATCTCTCTTTGCATCCGAGGCCGATGTCGAAAACTAGCCTCCGCGTTTTGGCGCTGACCGAAGCGCTCGGGCTGGCAGCGTGCATCGCCTTGTACACCTGGCAATTTCAAACCACGCGGCCTAACTCTTGGATTGTCTTCCCCATCTGGCTCCTCATCAGCATCCTCTTGCATCGCGACTCGCCGAAAACTCTCGGCTGGCGGGCGGACAACCTCTGGCCAGCCACGCGCCAAGGACTGAAGATTTTCGCCGTCTTTGTTGTCGTCATTTGCGCTGCGGGCTTGTGGTTTGGCGCTTACCACCGCTTGCCGCTTCATCTGACTCAGTGGAAGCACTTCTCAGGCTATTTCGCATTCTGCCTGCTACAACAGGTCGCCCTCAATTCCTATCTTACGAACCGGCTGCTCTACGCGCTTGAGAAACCTTACTTAGCCGCGCTGGGAGCGGGCGCGCTTTTCGCCGCGCTCCATTGGCCGAACCCCGTCCTCGTGCCGCTCACTTTTATCGGCGGAATAGCAATGAGCTGGCTTTTCTCTCAAGAACGCAACATCATCCCTCTCACCGTAGGACAAGCCGTTCTCGGAGCTTTGGTGTGGTGGGCCTTCCCGATGGCGTGGCATCACGGGATGCGCGTCGGACCAGGCTATTACTCGTTTCATCCATAAAGCCCACACACTTCGGCAAAGCTCGCAAAAGGCAATAAACAACTACAAATTTAAATGATCGAAATTCCCCGCCGTTTTTCGCGAGGCCTTCGCTACAGACGAAACCTTTCCAGACCTCTCCCAAACGCCAGGAATGCTCAACGAACATTTCGGGCAAGCACCTTCGACGAGGTGGTTCTCAAGCACATCATGCCACGATCGCCGAATCAGTAACTCGCCACACTTGGGGCACAGCGTGTTTGCCTCCTCGCTGAAAATATTCCCCTCGTAGACGTAATGAAGTCCAGTCTCACGGGCGATCGCACGCGCTCGATGGAGCGTCTCCGGCGGAGTACGCGGCTTATTCTGCAATTTAAAATCTGGATGAAACGCCGTAAAGTGTAAGGGCACGTCCGGCCCCAGATGCGTCAAAATCCACTCCGAAAGTTTGCGCGTCTCCGCGGGATCATCATTCAAGCTGGGAATCATCAGATTCGTGATCTCGAGCCAAACATTCGTCTCTTTCTTCAGCCATTCCAGGGTCTCCAAAACCGGCGCCAGGTGCGTCAACGTAGTCTTTCCGTAGTAGCCTTCGGTGAACGCTTTTAAATCGATGTTGGCCGCATCGATGTGGTCATAGATATCGTGGAATGCCTCGTAAGTGATGTAGCCATTCGAGACCATCACCGTTTTTAGCCCATACTCCTTCGCAGCACTGCAAATATCGACCACATACTCGCCCCAGATAGTCGGCTCGTTGTAGGTAAACGCCAGCGAATCGCATCCATATTTAAGCGCCAACAATGGAACTTCTGCCGGCGCAATAGGCTGCGACCGCACTTGATCCTGACGCGACTTGGAAATGTCCCAGTTCTGGCAAAAGAAACAACCCATGTTGCATCCCGCTGTACCCATGCTGAACACGCGCGTTCCAGGCAGAAAGTGATTCAGAGGTTTTTTCTCAATGGGATCGACTTGCAGCGCCGCCGGTGCACCATAACCCAGGCTGTAAAGCTTCCCGCCCTGGTTGACTCGTATAAAGCAAAATCCGGATTGTCCCGGATGAATACGGCAATGCCGCGGACAGAGGTAACAGTGCACGCGTCCGCCAGCTTCCGGCTCCCACCAGCGCCCCTCATGCAGTTCGTCAGTCTTCTGGAGGACCTTCAGCTCGCTCACAGGCGCATCCGCCTTCCATTCAAATCATACGCCTGCCGACTCAGCCAAACGTCAAATTGTGCCTTTAGTGGTTAATTCCCGCGAGGAAATCGGCGGGTTTCACGCGTGATGGCGAATGCGCCGCTGGACCCGCCGCCGTTCGGCGGCCCAGTCCACGAAATTCATCATGTTTGATCTGTACTTCCAGGAAAGCCGCAGAAATTTGCGCGCATCCAGATTTTTCGCCTCTGCGCCGAGAAAAGTCTCAAACCGCCAACGCAGGTAGGGGCTCTTCCATGGTTTGAATCGATACCCGCGAGCAACGTTCCAGTAATACCGCAGTGTCTTAAACATCGTCTTACACGGGCAACCACGCCCACTCCCAAGCTACGTTCGTCTTAATTACCAGCTAGTGGCGCGGAAAGATGCTCGTGGACGAGCACCCACCCCGGCCCTCGCCTCTCCCAAATTCCCGTATACCGAATCTCCGTTTCAGAATTCTTGCCGTCTTTTGTTTTTTCCGCCAAATGCATCGAAACCGTCGTCCACGCTACCGTGCCATGGCGTCTTACCTTCAAGTCCTTGCCTGCGCTCAGCGTGACGCTCTCCGCGTTGTCCAGAAACTCTTTTTTCACGCCGGCGTCGTATTCCTTCCAATTGTGATACGCAAAAGGAGCCACGTCATAAAATACTAGCCCGTCTTCCTTTGCATAGAATCGCGCGGCGTTGTCTGCGTTGCCGCTGCTCCAGGCTGCGCAATAGGAATCGATCAGTTTACGAAACGTTGCATCGTCCGTGGCTTTTTGCTGGGCGCGCGCTCCCACGAACGTGAGCAAACCCCCAGCAAGTGCGAGCGCAACGTACAGAAGCCAGCGCCATCGTTCGCCACTTCTGGCGTTTGCATTTTCAGTCTGCAATACCATCTCCGTCTGCCGTGTGAGTTCTTCGGCACTAGGTATGAGGAAGCTACTGTTTATTGGGCATACCCTATGGCCAATCGCCGCAAATTGCAAGTGGGGCCTAGTACCCTCCTCAATCCAATCTGCTCCGCCCCTCCTTCACCGATACCTACCGCCACTCGCCGGTAAATCCCCGCTCTTCACCGAATAGCGAGTGCGCATGTTTCGTACGCTGCGTAGTCTCGCTTGTGGGCAGACAAACCGCCCAATCTGGAGGCGAGCATGGCGCCGCAGCAACATGCTGGATACAAAAAGCGAGGCTATATGGGAAGAATCTTGGTGACACTGGGCTCCGTAGCGCTGTTAGCCGATCTCTCGTTCCTGGCACAGCCCCTCCAACGGCTCGCCGCACGCATTAGTGAAGGTTTCCTCGGGCTCGTGCCTACGCTCGGCCTCACTTTCCTAAACGCCGCGCGGGCCGTCGCTTTCCATCAAATCGACTACTTCCCTCTCGTCTCGCGTATCTTGGTATTATTCTCGGCGATGGTGGCCATGATCGTCGGTATCACCTTGCTACGATCGCGCTCCGAGAGCGCGGCAGGCACAAATCTTTCGCACACATCCGAGTTCCGTGAAGGGGAGACCGACAATGGATGATCGCGATAAGTCCTCGCAGCCGGACGATGCCCGCAAGCCTCAGGTACTAGCCGGGATCGTGATCCAGGGCAAAGGCCAGCAGGAATCCGCCCGTGCCGGCCTGGTATGGGGCGCGCTGATCGTTGCTGCGGGTGTCGCACTCCTTCTCGATCACATGGGTTTCATTGCCATTGGCTCCCTGTTTCGCTTCTGGCCCATGATCTTGGTTTTCTTCGGCGTCGGCCACCTTTTCACTCGGTCTAATCGCGCCTTCGGCGTGATTCTCATCGTTGTCGGCTCCATCTTCCAACTGAACAGTCTGGGCTTTACTCACGTCCGCATTGCCGATATGTGGCCCGTGGCCATCATTGTCGTTGGCCTTGTCCTTATCTGGGGTGCGCTGAAACCGCCCGTCGCTGTAAAAGGAGGCGGCGATAGCGGCAACAGCCCCGACGTCTTCAACGCCACTGCAATCTTTGGCGGGGTAGAACGTCGCATCAAAAGCCAGGCTTTCCGCGGTGGAAGAGCTACCTGTGTATTTGGCGGCGCCGAACTCGATCTGCGGGATGCCATTATCGACGGCGAGGAAGCCACCATCGAGATTAACTGTATCTTTGGCGGCGCGGAGATTCGTGTCCCTGAGACGTGGAACGTCCATTCCATGACCATGCCGGTGCTCGGCGGCTTTTCGGACAAGACCCACATTTCGGCTGCCCCGGACGCATCCGGCGCCAAAAGGAAAACTCTGCATATCACCGGCACTATCATTTTTGGAGGCGTGGAGATCGCCAACTAAGCGGTCTTTATGCATCCACTTCTCACACCGATTAAGCGGTTTGGCCTTTACCTGCTCGCTTGGGTGCCCCTGGCCGGAATCCTGATCTATCTGATGGCCGTGCCCGGAAGACTTGGGTGGCTGGACGCTACAGTCTTAATGCTGCCGCTATGCCTGATCTATCAGTTCGTCTGTCTCTCCGCATGGTATTCGTGCAAATCGGCGCCGATTCAAAAGAGTACTGGCCAGCGTCTCTGGATTACCCACGTTTTGGCCGCCGCGATTCTCAGTCTTTTTTGGGTTCTGCTGGCGAGGCTTCTAGCCTATGGGCTTTCCGAAATGCCAGCGTTTCAGGGGCTCAACACCCGCTTTGCTTCTCAAGTCCCCGTCTTATTCGGCGCAGGCTTCCTGCTCTATCTCCTCTCTGTCGCGTCTCATTACGTCATCCTCGCGATCGAGGACTCGAACCGCGCCGAAGTTCGCGTACAGGAATCCAGCATTCTGGCGCGAGACGCCGAATTGAAAGCGCTGAAAGCGCAGGTGAATCCGCACTTCCTTTTCAATAGCCTCAATTCCATCAGCGCGCTCACGAGTGTGGACCCCGCCAAGGCCCGCGAGATGTGCATTCTGTTGGCGGAGTTTCTGCGCATGACTCTCGGGCTCGGCGAAAAAACAAGCGTGCCGCTTTCCGAAGAGCTCTCCCTGCTCCATCGTTATCTGGCCATCGAGAAAGTGCGCTTCGGCGCGCGCTTACAGATGGAAGAAGATATGCAGCAAGTCTCCCACTCGATCCTGCTGCCGCCGCTTCTTCTCCAGCCGCTCGTCGAAAATGCCATCACACACGGCATCGCCAATCTCCCGGACGGCGGCACAGTGCGTCTCTCTGGCCTGAGCCACAACGGTCGCGTCTCGCTCGCGATCGAGAATACGTTTGACCCTGAATCGACGCCCACGAGGAAAGGCGGCCTCGGCCTGAAAAATGTCCGTGAGCGCCTCGAAGCGCGCTATGGCAAGGAAGCAAGCATGCACGCCAGCGCCGAAAATGGAAAATTTCGCGTGGACTTGTCATTCCCAGCAGACCCAGCGGATACACAAGAGGCAAAGAGTTGAACATGAAGGACGACAAGAAAATCACCGCACTCATCGTGGACGATGAAGACCTCGCGCGTCTGGTCCTGCGCGAGCTGATTCAAACTCATCCGGAGATTGTGGTCGCCGCGGAGTGCGCCAACGGCTTTGAGGCTGTGAAAGCCGTCGCCGAGCACAAGCCGGACCTGATTTTCCTGGACGTGCAAATGCCCAAACTATCCGGCTTCGATGTCCTTGAGCTGATCGACACCGGCATAGCTGTCATTTTCGTCACCGCCTACGACCAATACGCCATGCGCGCCTTCGAAGTCCACGCAGTCGACTATCTCTTGAAGCCCATCGGCCGCGAACGCTTTGAAGCCGCTCTCGAACGCGCGAAATCACGCATTGGCGAAAAATTACCGCCAGCTCCGGACCTCGCCGCCGCCGCACGCCCGCCAAAACAATTCCTCGAACGCATCGTCGTACGCGACGGCACGCGCGTCACGCTGATCCCAGTGAGAAAACTCGAATACGCCGAAGCGCAAGACGACTACGTCGCTCTAGCCAGCGAAGGCAAAAAGCACCTGAAGCAGCAAACCATCGCAAGCCTCGAAGCCTGCCTGGATCCCGAGCAGTTCGTCCGAATCCATCGCTCCTACATAGTGAATTTCGAAAAGGTAGTCCGAATCGAGCCCTACGGAAAAGACAGCCGCCTGGCCATCTTGGCAGATGGCACCCGCCTCCCAGTAAGCAAAGCAGGCTACGCCCGCCTAAAAACTCTCCTGGATCAACGCACCTAACCCGCCGTCCCAATGCTCTGTAGGGGCGGGGCTTGCCCCACCCGCGGTGCCCGTCTTGCCCAGGCGCAAACAATCAATCTGCTTTTGTCGGAACCCCGAAACAAACACCTAAAGGCGGGATTAAATAACGAGGATCTTTCCTCTCACTACCCACTACCCACTACTCACTTCTTCACCCCAACCGCCGCACCCAAATCCGCGAAGTCGCCGGCTTCCCCAAATGCATAGTGTGCCCATCTGATCGCAAGGTCATCGTTTCGTCGTACTCGCGCTTCAACACCTCGACCTTCGTCAAAGGCCGCAATTTCAACCCTTCCAAAAACTCCAAGAACTGCCCATCCTTCTCGTAAACGCAAAGAATTTCGGCGTGCTCATTGGCCCGTAAATCCGCCAAGAGCACCGCCCCCTGGCTCCTCAACTTCGCCACCCCACCCCGCATCGGAACTCCGTGCGGACACGTCTTCTTGTTCCCAAATCGCTTCAGCAAAAGCGCTTCGACTTCCGGCGAGATTCCATGCTCCAGACGCTCCGCTTCGTCATGTGCTTTCGCCCACGAAAGCCCAATCACTTCGGTCAGCAGCATCTCCGCGAGCTGATGCCGCAGAGCCAGCCGTTCCGCCACCCTTCGCCCTTTGTGCGTCAGATCGATGCGTCCAGTGCGCTCCACGCGAACATGTCCGTCTCGCGCCATACGCTTCAATGCCGCCGTCACCGCCGGCGGCGTCACTTTCAGCTCTTCCGCAAGCCGCGCACTGATCGGAGTCTGATCCTCCTCAAGCATCTCCCAAATGGCCTTGAGGTAGTCCTCCTGCGATACGCTGGTCTTCTCTCGCCTCAAACTCGCTTCTCCTCAACGCTTCCAAGGCTCTGTATGGGCTATTAAAACCCTGTAGGGGCGGGGCTTGTTTACCCTGTAAGGGCCCCGCCCAATCCCGCCAAGGCAGCCCACAAAATTCACCGGCCGCTCCCCACCCCGATTCTTAATCTTTCTTGCTATGCCCGTTCTCTCGGATGCTTCCTGCCCCTCTCGCGCTACCTTTGCCATTCCTCAACCGCGCAGCAAGCTCCAAGACGCGCCTCCTGATATCCTCAAAGATTCTCTGATAAAGCTCAGCATCGGCGCCATAGGGATCTTCCACTGACCAATCCTCAACCTTGTCCGGATTTTCAAAAAAGAGTTCCCTCGGCCGGCCGCTCATGTTGATCACGATATCCGTCGCGTCGAACGCAGAGGGCTCGACATACTTCGAATCGAGCCCATCCACGGGATAATCATTATTTTCGAGCGTCTGCTTGGTCATTCGCTCAACGTGACCAAGCGGCGTCAATCCCGCACTCGAAGCCTCAATCACATCGGCGGCATCGCGGGACGCAATCGCCTCCGCCATAGGGCTACGGCAAGCATTCCCCAGGCAAACAAACATCACCTTCGTCCGGGCAATCTTTTTCATCGAACCAGATGCTCCCCAGCGCAACCTAGTCTGCCGCGCCGGCTAAAGCACGCCTCTATCGACGGCCCATTCCCGCAGCTCACCTATTCTTTTCAACGACTTGCGTCTATATCCAATTATTTAATCAACTTTCTACTACACATTCGAGTATTCTTTTAACAGGCAAAACCCCATGTGGAGTGCGGCAGCTCTGCTGCCGCTTTATTGTTTCTACGGCATCTTTTCAAACGTAACAGCCAGAAAACGTACTTCCGCCAACCACCTTTAAAATCAACACTTGCAAAAGTGTATCAAACTACATGACTTTAACTGTCTTTAGAATGAGCATTTATGCAGAACCAGGGGGGTGGGGTCGTTATTGTTAACCAAACTCCCAGTAGCACAGCCACTCCTGGCTTTGCCGTTCCCTGTCTCGGCGGGACAGCCACTCCTGGCTGTCTCCCGTCTTCCGTTAGCTCACCGACCACGGGGCATGGTAAAGCGTCCGGCTCGCTGATCACACATCACGAGTCGCTATCGCGCAACCGAAGCCGCCGACATCCGACTCGCCTCAACCAACTCGAGGAAGCATCTGTGCACGGTGCTGTCAGAAGAAAGCTCAGGATGAAAGGTTGCGGCCATAACGCTGGCTTTCTGCACAAGCACAGGCTTACCATCATATTCAGCCAGAACTTCAACTCCCGAACCAACTCGATCAATGATAGGCGCCCGAATGAAAACCATCTCCAGGGGACGGTCCGTCAACTTGCTAGTACCCGAAAAAACGTCGCTAGCCAACTGGCGCCCGTAAGCGTTCCGCAAAACAGTAATGTCCAGCAAACCGAGTGAAGTTTGCGCCGGATTCTTCACCTCTGCCGCAAGCAGAATCGCCCCGGCACAAGTTCCAAAAATCGCTCCGCCATCAACGGCGAATTTCTTGACCGCATCGAACAAACCTTCTTCCTGCAAAAATTGCAACTGCGTAGTGCTCTCCCCACCAGGAAGAATTAGCCCGTTGCAGCCTTCGAGATCTGCGACAGTACGGACCTCCACGGTGTCCGCGCCCAACCCGGCAAGCATCGCCGCATGCGCCGCAAAATCTCCTTGCACCGCCAATATCCCAATCTTCACTTCATCCACTCCATGCAATCAACAACCCCATGCAATCATGAACCCGATGCAAGCTTCCACCCCGTGCAACTGTAGGAGCACGATTCATCGTGCCCTTCGCTGCAAGGGCACAGCATGCTGTGCCACTACAATGAAAAAGAAGAAAAACATCCCAACGAGAATCGCTACCAACCGCGCGTCGAGAGCATGTCCTTCTCTTCGAGCTGGCGCACATCAATCCCGCGCATCGCCTCGCCAAGCTCCTCGCAAGCCTCCAGCACCGCCTTCGGATCATCGAAGTGCGTAGTCGCCTTGACGACTGCCTTGGCCCGCGCCTCAGGATCGCTCGACTTGAAAATGCCCGACCCGACGAAGACAGCTTCCGCACCGAGACGCCGCACAAGCGCCGCATCCGCCGGAGTAGCAATCCCACCCGCCGAGAAGTTCGGCACAGGCAGCTTGCCCGTCTTGGCGATTAGCCGAATCAAATCAAGCGGCGCGCCAAGTTCCTTTGCCTCGCGCATCAACTCATCGTCGCGCAAAGTCGTCAGCTTCTTCATTTGGCTCACGATGGTACGCATGTGCCGCACAGCTTCGACTACGTTGCCTGAACCCGCCTCGCCCTTCGTACGAATCATTGCCGCGCCTTCCGCAATGCGGCGCAATGCTTCTCCGAGATTTCGCGCACCGCAAACGAACGGAACGCGGTAATCGTGTTTCCATACGTGATTTTCTTCGTCAGCAGGAGTCAGTACTTCGCTTTCATCAATGAAATCCACTTCGAGCGCCTGCAGCACTTCCGCTTCGGCAAAATGTCCGATGCGGACTTTGGCCATCACCGGAATCGTGACCGTCTTCATGATCTCGCGAATGACTTTGATCGACGCCATGCGCGCCACGCCGCCTTCTTTACGAATATCGGAAGGCACGCGCTCCAGCGCCATGACCGCGCAAGCGCCCGCTTTCTCTGCAATCTGGGCTTGCTCGGCGTTGGTCACATCCATAATGACCCCGCCTTTGAGCATCTCTGCCAGGCCGACTTTTACGCGCCATTCGTTCGCATTGCCGTCTGCACCGCCGCTGCCATTCACTTTCTTCGCATCCATGTCATTTCTCCTCTAGTCGCAAATATGTAGGCGTATTTTTCACCGCCAAAAATCCATGTACCGCCCGCCGCTGCCCGTTGCTATGTACTGCTCAATTCGGTCGCAGCTTTTTCTTTCTGGCCAATCACTACAAATCTTCCCGTGCCTCGCGCCAACATCTCTCCAGCGCTATTCCTAATTTCTCCGACGAGAAACAAATTGCGCCCCTTTACTTCCGTCTCGTAACCTTCGACGACGATCTCTTCATTGACCTTCACTGGCTTCAAGTATTGGACCGTCAACTCCGCCGTCACTGCGCGAACCTCGCGGAACCGGCAGACTTTTCCCATAACCTCGTCCAACAGCGTGGCAATAATCCCGCCGTGCCCCATCCCGCCGCCGCCCTGATACGCTTCGCCCAAAATAAACTTGCCTACGATACGGCGATTGACGTTGTCCTGCACAAACGTCAGCTTCATGCCGAGATCGTTCGCTCCGCCGCAGCCAAAGCATTTGTTCGTTGGATTCGGCGCCAAGGTAATCGTGTCCGTCAAATTCGGCCAACCTCTCCGTTTTTTTTCTTTCCTTACTTCATTACTTCCTTACGTCACTACTTCTTTCGTTCAAACCAGCGCCACTCTGCTCCGCTCGGCCCGCCGCACGCCGCGCTGGCGCTTGCGCATCTCTACGCGGAGTATATCCGCGAGAATCGTCACACCGCGAGCGATTTGCTTTTCATCCAAACCAGCATAGCCAAGACGCAGCGTGTTAGGCAGCGGATTTTGCACATAGAAATAGCGGCCCGGAGCAAAGAGCACTCCGCGCTCTTTCGCATGAATCAGGAGTTCGCTTGCGTCAAAGCCCGGCGGCAGTTCCAGCCACAAGCACATCCCGCCTTCTGGACGCGTCCACCTCGTACCTTCCGGCATGTGCTTGCGAAGCGCTTCATCCAAAGCCACGAGCCGCGAGGCGTAGACTTTGCGCATTTTCGCGAGATGCTTGGTGAATAAGCCGCGCCGCAGAAATTCCGCGAGCGTTGCCTGCGCCAATTGGTCCGTGTGCAGGTCAGTGGTCTGCTTCACAATGCGCAATCGTTCAATAGCTGTCGCCGGAGCGACGATCCAACCCACGCGCAGCCCAGGAAACGCTACCTTCGCAAAGCTATCAATGTGAATGACGATATTCGCGCGGTCGAGTTGCTTCAGCGAGGGAACTCGCTCATCGCGTGCGTGAAGCCGCGCGTAGATGTGGTCTTCCACGACGGGCACTTGGTGTCGCCCGGCAAGTTCCAGCACTTTGCGGCGCGAAGCCAGAGGCATCGATGTTCCCGTAGGGTTTTGAAAATCAGGCGTCAGCACAATCAGTTTGACGCGGTTCGCTGCAAGCGTCGCTTCCAACGCTTCTAGGTCAAGGCCGAGAGTGGTCCCCGGCTCCGGGCGCGTTTGCATCGGCACGGCAAGACAGCGCGCACGCGCGCCGTGAAAGATTGCCATTGCGCCGGGATAAGTTGGATTCTCGAGAATGACGGAATCCCCGGGTCGCACGAAAGCCTTGCTGATTAAGTCGAGCGACTGCTGGCAACCATCCGTGATCAGAAGGTTCTCGTCCTTAGCGGGAATGCCGTCGGCGCGCAGATGCTCGAGCAGCGCCTCCTTCAGAGGTCCATAGCCATCGGATGGACCTAGCTTCAAGACATCGGTGGCTTCTCGGCGGAGCACGGCGTTTACGCAAATTTGCAATTCGTCGACAGGGAAAAATTCTTCGGCGGGACGGGCCATGACAAAGGACAAAGCATTTTCCGGAGCGCTGGCCGTCAGGCGGCTGAGAGCTTCTTCGCCGCGTTCATCCGCGAAAAGCAATTCCCAGCGAATACCAGCGTTTCCATTTCCATTGAGGACGGGCGGAGGCGGCGGAGTAAGTTTCAAGCCGTTTCCGTTGCCTTTGATGTATGTGCCGCGGCCGACGTGGCCCTGAATTAAACCTTCGGATTCAAGCTCAGCATAAGCGTTTGCGACCGTGGTGCGGTGGACTCCGAGCATTGTGGCGAGTTCGCGGCTGGCGGGAATACGGTCACCGGGGCGCAAATCGCCCGCGTGCACGAGCGAGCGCAGTTGGTCGCGAAGCTGGATGTACAGCGGGACGTGGCTCTCAGGCTGGAGATGCAGTGGCAACATTGTCTCTCACCTTAAGCCAATTCTACACGATATTGGACTGCTGCAAGAGCCAATTTGTCTACCGGCATTCTGGCGGGTTTTGAGCGTTTCTTGAGGGATGGGAAGGAGGGAGCGCCGGTTCCTTGAGTTTCGGCTGATGCGGGGGTCCCGCAGTAAGTGGGAAAAGCGGCAGCAGAGCTGCCGCACTCCAAACGGCTAGTTGGAAGGCGGCTTGTAGCCTAGGCGGCCATTTTTTTCGCCGGAAGTGAGGTTCCGGATGCAGAGCTTCGTCAGGTCTTTTTCGTCGCATTGAAAAATTTCCATCACCGGCAGGTCTTCGTCCTGGACCTCATACTCCCCTGCTTGCATATCCTCGGTGTCATCGTCGGAGGCGCTGACGACTGGACTGCCGGGATGGGCGCGAATGCGAAATTGTCCTGACGAGGGCTCGTAATTCGCATAGCTGAAGCAGTGCCCAATGCAGGCACGGTCGACGATGTGGCCGATGAAGGAAACGCGCGAGTCCGGAGGCGCCCAGATCGTGGCGATCACTCTCGTTCCGAAAGGCAGTTGGTTAACAATTTGCTCCGCGCTGGCTTCCATACGGTTCAAGTCGAGTGTGTCCGTGTACAAGAAAGTGAAGAAGAAAATGGCGCATGTTGCGAAACCCACGAGATGCCACTTCCGCGGCTTCACGCTGCCCATCAAGCAGAGTCCAAATATGGCGGTGATCGCTGTGAGCCGCGAGGCAAGGAGTCCAATCCAGCCGCCGGAAATCGATGGGCGCAAATTTTCAGGCAGCAGAGCCACGGCGATGATGGCAATGAAATACAACTCAGCGGGAAGCCGTAAGGACCGCCAAAAGGAAGTGTCCCGCCCCCGCGCAATGACATCGACGATGACACAAAGCACTCCGAAGCCTAGCGCTGCCCCTCCGAGCACAGCGTAACGTTGGCCGTAAAGCGTGAGTTGATCGGCTCCGTTCATCAGATAAAAAGGGCTGTGGTCCCAATCGACGGGAAACCGCGTTTGATGCGTGAGATACCAATGAATAGCAAAGAGTGTGGCGAGGGTAGATGCCGGTGCGCACAATTTCCACAAATTCGGCAGCCTGGTCCAAAGAAGAAGATAAAGCGCCATGCCCGCCAGCCAGAGGAATCCTATCGGGTGCGCGAGCAGAATGAACGGCAATATGAGCAACCCCAGGAACCGCTCCAATCCCCTGCCCCGCCACAAAAGGGCGATGCTGAAGGATGCGAGCCCGAGCGACAAATAGTAGTTGAGGAAACCCATGTTAAAAGCGTAGCCATACGTCAACATGGCGATGCAGGGAGTGAGAAGCCAGGGCGGGCGACTGCTCGCGGCCGCGATGAGAGAAAAAACTCCCCAGAAGAAAACCAGCACGCAGGCGGAAACCGCAATTTTTTCCGCCGCCACGAAGCCCACAAGATTCGCGGTGTGCAACAACAGCCAATCAAACAGAACGTTGTTCCACTGGCGGACAATATAAAGGCCCGGCGCTTGGCCCTTCTCAATAAGTTGGGCCAGCCAAGCGTTGTAAACGTGGCTGGAGAGATCGCCAGCCTCAATGCGCCGGTGCCACAGGCAAGGTACGATCATCACGATTGATATGGCGAGGATGATCCATTTTTTTTGGCGGACGAATTGACGTCCTGAAGCAACCTGCATCGCCTCGCTGTTCATCTTCCTTCACGCCTGCGGCTTCGCAATGCAGACACCTCCCCGAGAAAATAGAGTCGCGCCATTCTACTATTCTCGGTGGTTGGGGAGACACAGCACAATTAGCGTTGTACAATCCCGCTCGAATGCAGGCGGGTGTTGGACTATGACGAATCCTGGGAATCATTTTGTGGCTGTAATCGGCGGTGCAATTTCCGGCTCGGTGGCGACGGAGATTCTGGCGGAGCACGGAATTCGAGTCGCCGTGTTCGAGCAGAACACGCGGCCGTACGGGAAGATCGAAGACGGTCTTCCGCGTTGGCACGTCGAGCAGCGCAAACAGGAATACGCGCGAATCGACGCGCGGATGAAGAAGCCGAATGTGTATTTTATCCCCTCCACGAAGTTAGGCCGAGATTTTCATCTACCGCAGCTTTTCGACTGGGGCTTTTCGGCGGTGATTCTCGCAAATGGCGCGTGGCGCGACCGAGAATTGGGGGTGCCGGAAGCAGAGCAGTACATCGACAAAGGCCTCGTTTACCAAAATCCTTTTATCTACTGGTACAACCACAAGAACGAAAAGAACTATGTCGGGCCGCGCTATGAAACGCCTGACGAAGCCCTGGTGGTGGGCGGCGGGCTGGCGTCACTTGACGTGGTCAAAGTGCTGCAGCTCGAAAACTACGAACGTGCGTTAAAGGCCCGCGGTATTCATGCCAGCATGCATGAGTTGGAAAAAAGCATTCCGGCAGCATGTAAAGCGCACGGCATCAGGCCGGAAGAGTTGGGTGTGAAGGGCTGTCTCTTAATTTATCGGCGCCGCGAACAGGACATGCCGCTGGCGCAGCCACCCGACAATGCCACGCCCGAGCAGATCGCCAAAACGGAAATGGTTCGGCAGAAAATGCTGCGCCTGGCGCGCGACAAATTCCTGTTTCGCTTTCAGGATCGCAGGCTGACGACGGGGATCATCGTGGAAAATGGACGCCTCGCAGGACTGAAGGTGGTTGAAACGAAAATCGAAGGCCGCAAGGCGGAACCGATCCCCGCATCGGAACAAGAGATCCGCGCGCCGCTTGTCGTTTCGTCGATCGGATCGGTGCCAGAGAAACTTTCTGGGATCAACATGAATGGGGAATATTACACATTCTCTGGCCATGATCTGCCGCGGTACAACGCTATGGACCGCGTATTCGGAGTCGGGAATGTCGTTACCGGACAAGGGAACATCCGTGTGTCGCTGGTGCACAGCCAGAGAGTGACCAAGCGCGTGATCGATTGCATGAAGAGCGACAAAGGAAGCGCTGGCGCGGACACCACGGAACAACAAGTCGCGGGTGCCATGGACGCAATTGAAAAGCAGCTGGAAGTAATCCCACATCTTTCAGACGACAAGTTGGCGGCGGTGGAGCGCCAAGTTCGCGCCCTGCAGCAGAAAGCGGGCTTCACTTCGGACTACGACGCCTGGATTGCCAAAGTGACTCCGCCCGATCTCGAGTAGATCGCATTCTTACAATTCGGATGCGTCAGCAAATACCGGCTTAATGACGACTTGTTCTGCTCATTGATTTTTCACTTGGCCAAACTTCGGGACCAGTGGTCCAAGTGTGCCTGATGAGTCGGACAATCAGAAACCGACTTACAACCTGACAAGGAGCTCGTGCGTTTACTGGGCGGGATGAATGATCCATTCTGTGATGTATTGGCGGATTTTTTCCCGGTGGGCATCGCGGTAGGCTGGGTAATCCATGGAGATACCTTTGTCGGGACGGCTAATCAGGACGTAGGACCCGAGAAGTCCTTCGTCGGAAATCTTGACCAAGCTGGCGAGGCTAGGATCCAGCTGTGTTATTTGTTTCTTTTCTAATCCATCTTTTACTGCGTTCACAACGGCCTGCAGGCCGTCCACTTCTTCTGGCAGACTGTGCCGGTATTCTTTTTCCGCGGGAAATTCTTTCTGAAATTTTTCACCGTGCCACCCGCCCCTGAAGAGCGTGTATGAAAACCATGTATTGGTTCCATCTTTCTTGGCGTTGGGTTGCAACGTCGATGGGTCAATGGTGATCGTGGTCTTGCCTTTTCCGGTGTCGGCTATCTGATTGGGTGAGACGATGCGCGGACTGCCAAGCATCATGTGCTGTGCCTCGGCCCACTGGCTTAGTCCCATCCAGGAGCGCTGGTCGTAGGGATTCGCGACAACAGCACTGATGAACTGTTCCTTGGCCTCGCTGGCGCGGCCCTGCGCCATCAAGTCATCACCCCAATAGCGAAAGGCAGTCGCCTGGTTTGGATCGATCTCGACGGCGCGCGCAAACCATTTGTCCGCCTGTTCGTGATCCCTTTTCTTGAAGTAAACGTCACCGGTGAAAAGCGCCGCGTTGTATTGATGCGGATCAAGCACAAGCGCCCGCGCATAGGCGGCGATGGCCGCTTCCATATCACCTTTTGCAAACGCAGCCTCGCCCTCCTGCATGATGGCTTGGACTTCGGCAGTTCCTGAGAAGGCCATCTCGCCACCATCCTCGGGAACCGACAAAACTATCTTGAGGAGATTGCTGTTGTCCCCTGCCGCTTTTGCTTCATCGGCAAGTTTTCGGGCTCGCGCACGCTCTTGCTTACGCTCGGATTCGTTTGCGAGCGTGGCGGAGTAGGCGAGCGTCGCAAAGCTGAGGCGCTCGAGGACTGCCACATCATCCGGTTTCTCGGCGTGGAGCTTCTCGAGCAGAGGCCGCGCGTCAACAAAATTATTGTTCTCGTAAAATGTAAACGCCTGTGTCCGGCGTGACTGATAGCTGTCGTCGGTCTGAGCTGGCGAGTGTGGCGCTAGCACCGACAGCAAGCAGACCATCCACATACTGAAAATCAATCTTTGACGGAACCGACTGACGAAGGGGGGCAGCCTTTGCGTCATGATCACCTCGCGATGAATGACCACTTATTCCCTCCGTTGGACACCGATTGCCTAGGAAGAGTTGCCGAGACTATAGGTCAGGGAGAGTTGGAAAAACAAGCTGGGCAGGGACCGCCGAAAGAGTTCGAAACAAGCGGAAGGGGCCCCTCGAAGCTCGGGATAAACAAACCCCTCCCCTACAAGATCGCTGTGATGAGATGGCTAGCGGGAGAGCTGGTTTTCGCCGAGCTTTTTCAGGCGGTCGCGCAGGCGGCGTTGCAGCGGCGTGGGAGTATTGGGGTTGAACGCGACGAGATACCAGAGCGGCTGGCTGCGATCTTTGCTGAGCCAAGTGAGGGTACCTGCATCCGCGTTCGGGTGGCGAGCAACATTCTCCCGGATTGCGCCATAGGGATGCTTGGCCAGCTTGTTTAAAGTTTTTGCATTGGCGCGGGGGTGTTCGCTGATCAACCGTAGCAAGTAGAAATCTTCTTCGGGGGCTTGCTTTACGAGTTTTTCAAGCATTTCCGGTTTGGCATCAGCGCTCAGCACGAGGCCAATCTTTTCGTCCCAAGCCGTGTTGATCTGGTTGAGCTCCCGGGTACGCGCGTGGATGAGGTCTTCGAGGATGCGGCGCTCTTGCTGCAGCCGGGCGATCGGCAAATCCGTGCCTTCGAGCGAATCGAGGACGCGCAGCAGATGTTGGCGCTCACCGAAGACGATTTGCGAGGTGCGCGTCACCGCGCCCTTCTCTTTTTCCTTGTGCTGCACCAGGTCGGATCGTCGCATTGTCAGATTGCTCCAGCCGAAGCTTTTTCCCAAGCTCGCCAAGGGCGGACTACCTGCCGCAGACCCACGAATTGCACGACGGGGAGTGGGTTAATCGTCTCTTGGTGGCTCAAGCGAATTATGTTCCGCGCACCGCATGGGGTAAAGTTTAGTGCGTGTTGTATGTGCCCGATGTGCAACCGTCTGGCGCGGCGGCGAAAGCCTGTGAAACAACCAAGGGCTGCAATTTATGAATGCATTTGACGAGCATAAAGAAGAGCTGGAACATTTTGAACAGATGTACGGGCGGGAGCGCGGCCGACTGGCCGTCTCGCTGGACCGCATGACGAATGCGTTGGTGCTTGTCGGCCAGCACGGCGTCTACTGCACGAGCCAGCGAAATGCGGCTGTGCCCGCGATGGATTTGCGCATCATCACGCAGGAACTAGAGCATGCGAAACAGCTCGTGCAATCCGTTATGGAAGAGTTGAAGCGGAAGAGAGTGAGTAGTGAGCAGTGAGTAGAGGGGGAAAACCCTATAATCGCGGGGGCGGGTGGATTGCGTCTAGGTCGTGATCAAAAAAGGATTGGTGTTGCGTTCCTGGCCGATGCTGGTCAGCCGGCCGTGGCCGGGATAGACGACGGTGTCATCCGGTAGCTGCATCAGCTTGCCGCGAAGTGAGTCCGTGATTTGGTCCATGGAACCACCCCACAGATCGGTGCGGCCGATGCTGCCCGCGAAAAGCGTATCGCCCGCGAAGAGCCGAGGAACAGGCATGACAACGGCGCCAGCTTCCTTAGGCAAATAAAGGCAGACGCTGCCCGGCGTGTGACCCGGGGTGTGCATGACGTTGGCTTGAAACGAGCCCCAGCTCAACGCGTCACCCTCTTTCAAAAGCTGGTCGACGTCGCAGATCTCCGGCGTGGCAACGCCGAGGAACGCAGCTTGTACTTCCATTCCCTGATAAAGAGGCAGATCATCGCGATGCATTAAAATGGGAGCGCCGGTGTATTGACGGAGCTTGCTGAGACCGCCGACGTGGTCGATGTGGGCATGGGTGCTGACGATGGCTTTGACTGTTAGTCTGTGGCGGCCGAGCAGTTCGAGGATGCGGGTGACCTCGTCACCGGGATCAATCACGAGCGCTTCGCGGGTGATGGGATCACCGATGATCGAACAATTGCATTGCAGCATGCCCACGGGAATGGTGATGTGGATGAGTCCTGGAGAGACAGCGTCGAAGGTAGATACAGCGTCCGTCATGTCTTTAGATTATATCATCCACTCCGGTGAATGAAGGGGCGCGGCACAAACGGGCAGTCTCTTACTTTGCTAAGCTGTTGGAGGAAGGAGACGCATGGAGACAGGCCAAACAGCTATCGCGATCGAAACGCCGCTTGCCGCGTTGCACAAAGAATGCGGTGCGACCCTTGGGACGTGGTTCGGTTGCGTGCTGCCAGACCATTGGATTGGCCCGCGAGAGGAACAAGAGTTCGCGCGCAAGAGCGTGGCTTTGACCGATAAGAATTGCCTGGCCTATCTCTCGTTTACCGGGCCAGACCGTGTGCGTTATTTGAACGCTATTCTGACGAACAACATTAAGGATCTAGCGGTTGGACAAGGAAATTCCTCTTTACTGCTTAATCCTCAGGGGCACATTCTTGCGGAGGTCGAGACTTACGCGCTGCCGGAGAGTCTCTTCTGTCTTTCGTACGCGATGATTCGTGAGCGGCTCATAGAAGTGATAGAAAAATACATCATCATGGACGACGTGACGCTTACCGATGAAACGCAGCGATATGGAGCTTTGGCGCTTGAAGGTCCAAAGGCCGCTGACGTTGTTCGAGAGCTGACAGGAATCGATCTCCTGTCGTTCACAGATCTCAGTCGAATGGAAACAACGTTGGGGTCAATTCCCTGCTGGCTCAAGAGGCGTTCCCCGGGCGGGGTGACGGGATGCGAATTTATGGTCGAACGCGCGAACCTGACAAGTCTTTGGAAGATTCTTTCGGAGAGCGTGAAGAAGCATGGCGGCGGTCCGATGGGATATGCGGCGATGAGCGCGCAGCGGCTTGCGCAAGGCGTGCCTTGGTTCGGATACGACTTCGGAGAAAAACAGATCCCGCATGAGGCGGGCTTACAGGATAGCCACATCAGCTACACGAAAGGCTGCTACACCGGCCAAGAAATCGTGGAGCGCGTACGGTCCCGCGGCCAAGTCAATCGACGGAGGGTCGATCTTATTTTTGATGGCGCGGGCGTCCCGGCGACGGGCGAGATTCTGACAGTGGATGGAAAAGAAGTGGGTTACGTCACGAGGGCAGCGGTTCCGTCCTTTTTAACACAGGCGATCGGGATGGGCTACGTCCGCAAAGATCACAACGCTCTCGGAAGCCGTCTAAACTGGTCAGGGGGAACGGCGGTCGTTTCCGAATTTCCTGAAGCCTTCGCACAATCTTCATCTGCGAAGTAATCGCATTTCCGAGGTTCCGCGGTTCTTCATATAAGAGATTCTATGCGCATCAATCGAATTCGCGCTTCGGAGCAGATTGCTCAAATCCGACGCGGCCAGCTGCAATTTCCGCTTTGAAATAATTTTCACCTTTGATTGGACAGCCGGCGAGCCGGCGGAGCATGGCTAGTTGGCCAATGTGGGTGAGGGCGTCCGCGATTGGTCCTTGAAACAAGCCTTCGGGGGGAGAGTGAAGAGGTTCCGGTGAGGCGAGATAATCGTCGAACTTTTTTAACGAGGTGAAGAACCGGGCGACCTCGGCATTCCATGCGAGTGGTTGGGAATCGCGCCAGCTTGCTTCTCCTCTCGCCATCGAAAGAGCCCAATCGAAAAGATCGCCCATATGGGCGAGGATATTCGCGGGCGTGCGAGGGCTGTCGCCGAGAGTGAACGTCGCGAACGATTCCGGAGCGCCGCGCAGAGCTTTGCCTCCGCGATAGGCGACTGTGGCAACGGCGTGGCGAAGAAGTTGGCGTCCCGGATCAGAAGGCATCGACATATTGATCAATTCTCCCCTTCGAGCGAATTACAAATTAGCGTTTAGTATAAACGCGGACGTAGTCGACAAGCATGCTCTGCGGAAATTTCGTGGAGGCGTCGGGACTGCCGGGCCAATCGCCTCCGACGGCTAGATTGAGAATGATGAAGAATGGATGATCGAAAACCCATTTGCCGCCTGCGGGCCAGTCTGAAGAGTGGAACGTTGCGTAGAGATTGGAGTCGACGTAGAAACGAACGGTGTCAGGTTCCCATTCGACGGCATAGAGATGAAAGTCGTTGGCAAAATTTTCGCCGGTGGGAAGACTGAAAATGGCGGTCAGGTCACTGGTGTTGGCGGTGGTGCTGGGGCCGTGCAAGGAACCGTGGATAGTGGCGGGTTCCTTGCCGATGTTTTCCATGATGTCGATCTCGCCGCACTTCGGCCAGCCGGCAGTGGGGATGTCTTGGCCGAGCATCCAAAACGCGGGCCACATGCCCTGGCCCTCGGGGATTTTGATACGGGCTTCGATGCGGCCGTAGGTTTGGGTGAAGAGTCCCTGCGTTTTGAGGCGGGCAGACGTGTAGTCGCGCGCTACGCCGTCGGCGCCCGTGTGAGATTCTTTTTGCGCGCTGATGACGAGATTTCCTTTTTCGATGCGCGCATTTTCTTTGTGATTTGTGTAGGACTCGAGTTCTTGATTACCCCAGCCTTTGCCGCCGATGTCGTAGGTCCATTTTTTCGGGTCTGGCGAAGAACCGTCTGGGCCGGAGAATTCGTCGCTCCAGGCTAGGGCCCATCTGGAGGGAGGGATCGGTGGGGGAGGATCAGTGATAATCCGACAGCCGCAGAGAAAAGGGATTAAAGAGATGAGTGCGGCCAACAGAATTCGAGACGACTTCGGGATGAGCTTCTGCATGCTGGGTGCGGACAAAGAACACAGGCAGGAGTGCCTGTGCTACTTAATCGAGATTCATGGCGCGCTTGAAGGAGCCTTTTTCGTTGTCGATTTTCTTTTGCAGTTGGAGGATGGCGTAGAGGACCGCTTCGGGGCGCGGCGGGCATCCAGGAACGTAGACGTCAACTGGAAGAACCTGATTGCAGCCTTGCACAATGGCGTAGTTATTGAACACGCCGCCGGAGGTGGCGCAGGCGCCCATGGAGATGACCCACTTCGGCTCGGGCATTTGATCGTAGAGCTGGCGGATGACGGGCGCCATTTTTTGCGAGAGGCGGCCCGCGACGATCATCAAGTCAGCCTGGCGCGGCGAGGGGCGGAAAACTTCCGCGCCGAAACGAGCGACGTCAAAGCGGGCAGCGGCCATGGACATCATTTCGATTGCGCAGCAGGCCAGCCCGAACCCGAGAGGCCAGATGGAGCTTTTGCGCGCCCAATTGACGGCTTTGTCGAGCGTCGTGAAAATGATGCCTTCGTCTTCGAGCAGGCTGCCGAAGTCGTCGGGCTTAGTGAGTGTGACGTGCTTGCCGAGCGATGTGCTCATGATGCCCTCGTCTGGCTTAATTTTCGCACAGCCGAGCGGTGGACACAAATGAACCGCGGCTTGCGGTAACTATCGAAGGAGATGCCGGCCCAACCAACCTCGGGCTGTGATATCAGCTCCGATCACTTTGAGAGAAATCCAGGAATAGAAGACAGCGTTGCCAAGAGTGATAAGAATGAGGCCTACGCGGTCGGCCCATTGTCCTCTATGGGTGACTATGATGACGACCCAGGAAAAGAATAGCCCCGGCCAGAATGGGGGAAACCAAAATCCTATTTTCAATGTCCACATTGAGGCAGTGAGAACACAAGATATAACCGATCCGGCTAGAAGACTCGTGAACCAAAGTCTCGTTCTCAAATCAGCCATACTCAAGACCCGTCCCTGCTAAGCGAACGCACAACAGTACTACGACCCGTGCGTTCTGGAGCGATTATGTCAGTTCGTAATCGCTGGGCGAAACCGAACGCGTGCGGCGTGTATAGGCAACAACTGAACCGGGCCAAAGTGTGGTGTTTTCGCCTGTAAGCGGGTCTTGATACCAGCTGTGGCAGCCGCCCGATTGCCAGACGGTGCCTTCTAGGCGGCGATAAATTTCGGCGGCGAATTGCTTTTGCGTTTCCGGGCGAACCTCGAGGATGTGCTTCTTGCGGCGCTTCATCAGCGCCAGGCAGCTCATTACGTAACGAACTTGCGCTTCGATCATCAGCACTACGGAATTGTGTCCGAGGCCGGTGTTGGGGCCGAGAAGTAAGAACAGGTTAGGAAAACCGCTGACAGTCACGCCGAGATAGGCGCTCATACGTTCGCGCCAGGCGTTGTGAATTTCCACGCCGCCGCGGCCGACGAGCCGGATACCGATGAGCGGCTCCGTGGCGCGAAAGCCAGTACCGAAGATCAAGACGTCTACCGGACGCTCAGCCCCATCGGCCGTCACGATGCTGTGTTCGCGGACCTCGGCGATACTGTTCGTTACCAACTCAACGTTCGGTCTCGTCAGTGCGGGATAGTAGTCATCCGACACCAGGACGCGCTTGCAGCCCAGTTCGTAGTTCGGCTTCAATGCGGCGCGGAGTTTCGGATCCTTGATACGTTTTTCAAGGTGATGCGTGGCGATCTCCGTAGCCTTCCCGCGAACAAAACGATTGCCAAGAAAGCCTAGAACGCGAAACTCCTGGCGCCAGAAAATGAATTGTCGAAACACCCGCATGATAAGCGGAAAACGGCGGAATCGTTGCTTCCACTTCTCCGGCATCTCAAAATCCATGCGCGGAACGATCCACGGCGGAGTGCGTTGGAAGAGATAGAGTTTGCCCACGCGCGGAGCGATCTGCGGAACAAACTGGATGGCGCTTGCTCCCGTGCCAACGACGGCTACGTTCTTGCCGTCCAGATCGATATCGTGATTCCAGGTGGAGGAATGAAACTTGGGCCCTACGAAACGCTCGATGCCCTTGAGCTTGGGATACTGCGGGACGTGTAAGCCTCCGATACCGGAGACGAGCACACGCGCTCGGATGCGCATCCCCTCGCCAGCGGTGGCATGCCACACGCCTTCGGCTTCGTCCCAAATTGCTTCGTGAAAACGCGTGTTCAGCCGGATGTCTGGCGCGAGTTCGTGGCGCTGGACGCAGCGTTTCAGATAGTCGTGAATTTCCTTTTGGCCGGGGTACATGCGAGACCAATCCGGCGACGGCTCAAACGAAAAGGAATATAGGTGCGAAGGAATGTCGCACGCGCAACCGGGATAGCGGTTGTCGTACCAGGTTCCGCCGATGTCGTCGCTCTTTTCGAGGAGCAAAAAGGAATTCATCCCTGCGTCGTGCAGCTTGATAGCCATGCACAATCCGGAGAAGCCACCGCCGACGATGAGTACGTCGACTTTGATTTCTTCCGCAGGGCTGGCGAGACTGGGATTTTCCGTCATCAACCTTTACCCTGCCTTGCTAGCGGTTTCTGCGGCTCCGAGTTGCCGCAGAAACGCCGCGCTTTCGCGCAAGGACTCGCGCGCTTCCGGAATTAGATGCGGCGCAAGCTGCCATGCATGCGGAACGAACGGCCAGATCTTCAATTCAACGCGAACGCCTGCCGCGCGCGCCTTTTCCGCCAGGCGCGTGGAATCGTCGAGCAGAACTTCGTCCGTGCCTACGTGGATGAGCAGCGGTGGAAGCCCTGCGAGATCGGCATAGAGCGGAGAAGCGATCGGGTTGCGCGCGTCCATGTCACCCAGATAATACCGCGCGCTGAAGGCGATGTCCGGTCCATGGAACATTGCATCGTGGTCCGCGTTCGTGCGGATGGAGTCGCCGGTGGCGGCAAGATCGGTCCAGGGAGAAAAAATGGCGGCTCCTGCGGGAAGAGGATTCCCTTCTTCGCGGAGGGTTAGCAGGAGAGAAAGCGTTAGGCCACCACCCGCGGACTCTCCGCTGACAACGATGCGCTCGGGCGAATATCCTTCGCCGAGGAGCCCGCGATAAACGGCAACCGCATCATCGACTGCGGCCGGAAATTGATTTTCTGGTGCAAGGCGATAGTTCGGTGCGAAAACACGGAACCCTTGACGCGCGAACGCTACCGTAATTGGTCGATGCGTTTGCGCCGAACATCCAAAATAGCCGCCACCGTGCAAATACAAAAGCACGGCGTCTGCGGTGCCAGTTCCCTCCACCCACTCGCCGGGAACGCCGCCGACTTGCCCCGGAGTGATGCGCACGTCAGCGGGCACTCTATAAGGATCAGGATTTAGAATTTTGCGCGCTACGCGGTAGTCACGCACACCACGGAGTTTTCGTTTGACGCGCCACTTGATGACCCACACTGCGAGATGAGCTTGCCAGCTTGCCATGTCCCAAGTTTTCCGTTTTTGCCAGCGAGACGCCGAGAGAATAGCAGAATTCTCAGGCGGATTCGCTACACGGCGAGAACTACTTTGCCGAATTGTGAGCCTGATTCGAGATATGCGTGCGCAGCGGCTGCTTCCGAGAGGGGAAAAACGCGATCGACGATGGGCTTTAAACGGCCAGCGGCAACGAGCTTCAAGACGGTTTGAAGTTCCGACTTGGCACCCATGTAAGAACCGAGCAGAGAAAGCTGGCGGCTGAAGAGGAAGCGTAGATCGATCTTGGCGTCATAACCAGTTGTGGCACCGCAAGTCACCAGGCGGCCGGCAAGAGCGAGGCTCGCCACGCTTTCGTCCCACGTCGCGGTGCCCACGTGCTCGAACACGACATCCACTCCGCGTTTATTTGTGAGGCGACGCACCTCTTCGCGAATTTTCTGCGTTTTATGGTTGATGACGTGGTCGGCGCCCAGCTCGCGAGCCTTGGCCAGTTTCTCGTCGGTCCCTGCGGTCGCAATCACCCGCGCACCGAAAAACTTGGCAACCTGGATCGCAGCGCTGCCTACGCCGCTGCCAGCGCCAAGAATGAGCACGTCTTCTCCCGGTTGAAGTTCGGCGCGCGCCACGAGCATGTGCCACGCCGTTTGAAAAACGAGCGGAATGCTGGCCGCTTCTTCGAACGAGAGATTTTCGGGATAGGGCATACAGTTGAGTTCCGGGCAGCGGACGAATTCTGCGCAGCCACCATCGATCATGTAGCCCAGGTTTGTGAACTGGCGGCAGCGATTGTCGTGGCCGGAAATACATGCGGCGCACTTCCCGCAAGTCACTCCTGGCGCTAACACCACTTTTTGCCCAACCTTGACTGTCGTAACCTCCGATCCAATCTGCTCGACGATGCCCGCAACGTCGCTTCCGGGAACGTGCGGCAGCGGAATCGGCACATTGGGCAAGCCAACTCGCACCCAGAGATCGAGGCGATTCAGCGCACAGGCCTTCACGCGCACGAGCACTTCGTTCGCGCGGACGACAGGCTCCGGCGCATCCTCATATTTCAGAACCTCCGGTCCGCCATGCTGATGGAATCGAATCGCCTTCATTGCGCCCCCTGTTGTGGTCTGAGAACCGCAAGGTAACACTCGGTGGAAAGAGTGTCCAGAAGTGGCCGTAAAGACCGCACGTACATTGACATGAGTAATGACGCGCCGTAGGCTGAGGGCTGAGGCAAGGCGTGGACCTCTTCGAAGAAATCGTAAAGATGCGGCGCGCGGGGCAGCGTGGGGCGCTGGCGACGATCGTGCACACGAACGGCTCGATCCCCAGCTACGAAAGCTCGCGGATGCTGGTGCGCGACGACGGGTCCATCGCGGGAACCATAGGCGGTGGCTGCGTGGAAGCGGACGTTTGGGCCGCCGCCAAGGAAGTGATGCACAAGGAAGCGCCGCGCAAAATGGTTTTCAATCTTAATAATGAGGCGACCTACGACAACGGCCTCATTTGCGGCGGCACGCTGGAAGTTTTCGTGGAACCCATCCTCCCGCAGCCGACCCTTTATCTTTTCGGCGGCGGGCACGTTTCGATGGCGGTGGCGAAAGCTGCGAGCGCTGCGGGCTTTGGCGTTGGAGTCATTGACGACCGCGAGGCTTTCGCAAACACCGAACGATTTCCCATGGCGAACGACATTTACACGAGTTACGAAGATGCCTTCGAGAAGATTCGTCCGAACGCCGCAAGCTATCTGATTATCGTCACGCGGGGCCACAAAGAAGACATGCGAGTGCTCGGCTGGGCCGTGCGAACGCAAGCGCGCTACGTCGGAATGATCGGGAGCAAGCGAAAAGTTCTCTCGGTCTATAAAGCCTTGGAGAACGACGGTTATCGGCCCGAGGAATTTCAGCGCGTTTACGCACCGATGGGGCTGGAAATTGGCGCGCTTGCGCCGGAAGAGATTGCCATCAGCATCGTGGCGGAATTGATTGCCGTTCGCCGGAACGCCGAATCTGCGGCGCACAAAAGATTGATTTACGAACCGCGCCCTGCACTTACGGAACGCTGAAACTGAAAGAGAGGGCATGCTCGCTGCCATCATCCTCTCGGGCGGCGCATCGCGCCGGATGGGCTCGCCAAAGGCCTTGCTCTCCTATCAGGGCCGCCCTTTCCTGGAACATTTGCTGGATGTGGCCCGCCATCCGAAAATCGGCGTGCGCCGGGTTGTCCTGGGAGCCGATGCAGAGCCGATCGCAAAAGAAGTAAATCTGGCCGCCGATGAAATCGTCATCAACGCGGATTGGGAAAAAGGCCAGCTGAGTTCGATTCAGGCGGCTATTCGGAGTCTGCCGCCACAAACCGATGGCATCATTCTACTTCTGATTGATCACCCGCTGATCAGTGCGACTCTTGTCAGCGAGTTGGTTGAATCTTTCTACACCTCCGGCAAGTCTATTGTTCTACCGGTCTACGAAGGCCAACGGGGACATCCGGTTATTTTTTCCTCTGCGCTGTACGAAGAATTGCTGAATGCGCCGCTCGACACGGGAGCACGCTCGGTTGTTTGGGCGCATTCCGGCGACGTCCAGATCATCCAGACGAATGAAGAAGGCTGCGTGCTCAATTTGAATGACCCGGGTACGCTGCAGAAAGCTCTCGGCGGTTGACGGCAGCCGCGTGGGCGGTCTTCAGCTAAGCCAATTTATCCAGTAGAAGACCGAGGGCGTCCGCCGCAAGCTGCGCGCCATGAAAAGTAGCGGGCGGCAGCCCGCCTAAAGCTTCAGAGATACTCTCAGCCGTTATCGCGAGCGCTGCTGCGACAGTGCATCCAGTCAGGAGCTCCGTCAAGATGGAGGCACAAGCGATCGATGTCGTACAGCCGCGGCACAGGAAGCGCGCTTCGACGATTGCGTCACTCTCGACGCGAACCGCCAGTTCCAAGATGTCGGCGCAAACCGGATTCGTGGCCTGTACCTCGGCAGTGGCATTCGCCAGCCTACCGGCGTTGCGCGGATTCCGAAAGTGGTCGAGGACAAGCTCGTTGTACACCAGACTATCCTAGCCCAAGTGGCCCCGCCGTTTTCTACTTCAGCTCAAGGTTCAACACAAGATTGCAGAATCGGACAATCGCCGCCACACTTCCGTTGCGCGCCACCGCAAACAGCCTGAACATACCAATAGCGCTTCGATTCGACGATGCCAAGATTAATCATTGAACGGCCAGGTGCCCCGCCACGCCTTTACGAGCTGAAAGACGGCTCCACGATTCACATTGGAAGAGCCGCGTCCAACGACATCACTCTTCCTCACTCGAGTATTTCGCGGAGTCACGCTCTGCTCGAAGGCAAGCGCGACGTTTGGGTTGTAAGAGATCAACGCAGCGCCAACGGAGTTCTCGTCAATGGCGTCCGCATCGAGCAGGCCGAGTTGAGGAGCGGCGATGTGATCAGCTTGGGCGACATCAAATTGCGCTTCGAGAACATGACAAGCGGTACCATCGTAGCGAAAACTTCGCCGGAGCTCGCCTCGCATCTGACACAAATCCTAGATCAGGAAAGTGTCGCCAAACTTCTAGATCGCTCGAAGACCAAACCGCCTGCTACGTGGACGGACTCCCGCGTCGATACGGACTCTCGCATCGAATATCTCAAGCGGGAAAACCGCTTACTTACACTGCTGTATCAGGTCAGCAGAGCTTTGGGCGACAAGACCACTGTCGAAGACGTTACAGAATGCGTCCTCGACCTCGTTCTTCAGATTGATGGCGCAGAGCGCGGCTACGCGATGTTGCTCACTGAAGAGTCGCTTCGCGCGGCACCGCACGCCGCGGCGAGCTACACATTTCTGCCAGCTATTCTCCGCTACCGCCGAGATCCAAAAACAGCCACGCCACAAATGGCGCTCTCGCGAGCGATCATTCAGCAGGTGATGGAGAGCAAAGGGCCGCTTCTCGTGATGGATGCCAAGGAAGACGCGCGATTCTCCGGCAGCCAGAGCATGGCCATTTCCGGCATGCAATCGGCGATGTGCGCGCCACTGGCCAGCCGCGATCGAGTCTTCGGTTTGCTTTACGTGGACAACCTTTCGAAGCGAGGAACTTTCACTCAAGAGGACTTGGAAGTTTTTGCCGTCATCGCCGCGCAAGCTGGACTCGTCATCGACCGCGTCATGGCGAAAAGCGAGGTCAAACGGCAAGGCGTGCAGCTTAGCGCGCTGGAGCGTTTTCTGTCACCGGCCATCTCCAGAAAAATTACTGCGGAAGCTGCTGACATTCGGCTCGGGGGAGAAAGCCAGCGGATCACGCTTCTCTTCGCCGATGTTCGCGGCTTCACCACCATGGCCGAAACAATGAAACCCCGGGAAGCCGTGGAAGTCCTGAACGAATTCTTCGCGCGCATGACCAACGTTATTTTCGAGCACGACGGCACGCTCGATAAGTACCTCGGCGATGGATTGATGGCACTATTTGGCGCGCCATTCGCTTTGCAAAATGACGCGGAGGCGGCCGTACGGGCCGCCGTGAACATGCAAAAAAGTCTCGCGGAGCTGAATAAGATTTCGGGCAGGCCGCCGCTCCACATTGGAATCGGAATTCATACCGGTGAAGCAGTGGTGGGCTTTCTGGGGACGGAACGGCGCATGGATTACACAGCTATCGGCGACACCGTGAACGTGGCCTCTCGCCTTACGTCTCAAGCGGGTCCGGGACAGATAGTCATTTCCAACGCGACCCAAGGTCAAATCGGGCGCGACATTTCCTGTTGCCCGCTTGCTGCAATGAAGCTGAAAGGCCGCGCCGAGCCGATAGATGTTCACGAGGTGCTCTGGCGCGAGACGTTGCCCCAAGATCATGGCGCGCAGAACTTTAAACCCGATGCCGCCCTCCTAGATTGATGCAATGTTCATCCGCATTTTTCCATTGAATTTGTGGGAGCTGCACCGCGAGTGTTCGCTATTCTGGAGGGAAGATTTTTCTTTTCCACTGAAGCTACCACGACGTAGTTCGGGTCCACCATTTCCGTCGAGTGAATCTTGCCATCCTTGGTGTCAATCCGCCCGCATCGGTAGCGCAAATCGGGCTCTCGCTTTGCTATTCTCTCTCTGAAATGAAAAAAGCAATTAGTGGGAGCCAGCTTCGTATCGTTTCACTCGCCCCAAGCTCCACCTCAATTCTCTGTGCCATTGGCGCAAAGAAATCCCTCGTAGGCGTTACAAAATGGTGTGCCGACGTCGCCTCGGTTAACGATCTGCCGAAGCTCGGCGATTGCTGGCACATGGACTCGGTGGACGAAATCCTTAAGCTGAAGCCGTCCCTGGTTATCGGTTCGGTGCCCTACAAACAAGAGACTCTCGCAAAACTTTTGGAGCACCCCCTCAGCTTCTTGGCCACGAATCCACGGACGCTGGCGGAAATTGAGAGTGATATTCGCATATTAGGCCGGATTGCTGGACGCGCAACGCAAGCCGAACTCCTGGTCAGGAAAATGCGGCGAGAATTTGCCGCGATCGCGAAGAGGCGCCGCGCTCTAAAAAAGAAGCTGCGCGTCTACTGCGAAGCTTGGCCAAATCCCCGAATCAGTTCCCCACCGTGGGTCACGGAAATCGCAAGAATCTGCGGAGGCGAGATGGTCGTGCCTCCCGGCCAAAAAGTAAGCGATGAACAAGTCGCAAGCGCTCAACCGGATGTGATTGTGCTCGCGTGGGCTGCCACTGGTGATAAATCAAACCCCAAGAAATCCTACGAAGTCGTTGCTTGGAAAGACGTTCCTGCCATCCGCAACAAGCAGGTTCACGTCGTGCGCGACGAATTGCTCAACACGCCCGGTCCACCGCTCGTCGCCGGAGCAAAACAACTCTTTCGCATCTTGCAAAACGCCGTAGCGAAGGAAAACCAAGAATGAAAGTCATCGTGACTGCTGTCATCCAGCGTAGCGACCACCGCATGCTCATCGGCCAGCGGCGGCGCAACGACACTTCGCCACTGAAGTGGGAGTTTCCCGGCGGAAAAGTAGAAAGCGGCGAGACTCCGGAAGCCGCGCTAGCGCGCGAGCTTCAAGAAGAATTGGGAGCCACATTGGAAAAATGTGTGGAGCTAGGCCGGGTTCGCCACAAATACGCCAACATGGCAGAGGAATTGGAAATTCGGTTTTACGCCGCAAGCATCCAGGAAGGCGACATCACGCCAAATGAGTTCGAACAAATCGTGTGGGCGCTGCCAAAAGAGCTGGGCAACTACGACTTCCTCGCCGCCAATTCCCAGCTCATCGCGCAGCTCGCCACTGGCCGTGTGAAACCGAGCGAAATTCTGGAACGCGCCGAAAATCCCGATACGAAATAAGAAAGACGAACCAAAGTTCGCCTTTCGCGGTAAAAAACAATCTTCCTAAACTTCGGTCGAATGGATCAAGAGATAACCGGATTCAGTTTCTCCGGATTGATTCCCAATTCCTTAATCGCTTTGTCGACGACCGATCGTTCGATCTTTCCGTCGGTCTGCAGCTCGTGGAGAGCCGCTAGCGTAATGAAGCGCGAATCGACTTCGAAGAATTCGCGCAACGATGCACGTCCTTCGCTGCGGCCGAAACCGTCCGTACCAAGCGAAGCCAGCCGCCGCGGCATCCACTTGCTAATCATGTTGGGTAGCGTCTTCAAATAGTCAGAAACCGCTACCAAAACTCCCGGCGCATCCGAGAGGCACTTGGTTACGTACGGAACGCGAGCTTTGTCACCCGGGTGCAAACGGTTCCAGCGTTCGGTTTCGTTTCCGTCAACATAGAGTTCCTTGTAGCTCGTCACGCTCCAAACATCGGCCGCAACGCCGTATTTCGTCTCCAGAATTTCCTGTGCGCGAAGCACTTCGTTCAGGATCGCGCCGCTGCCAAAGAGTTGCGCGCGAAGTTTGGATTTTGGATTGGCCGCCGGCCGGAACCGGTACATGCCCTTCAAGATTCCGTCTTTCACGTCGCCCGGCATCGCCGGCATCGCATACGGCTCGTTCATCACCGTGATGTAATAAAAAATGCTCTCGCCGTCCTTGTACATTCTGCGGATGCCGTCCTGCAGAATCACCGCCATTTCGTACGCAAACGCCGGATCGTAGGCCTTCAAATTCGGCACGGACAACGCCAGTACATGGCTGTTGCCATCCTGGTGCTGCAATCCTTCGCCCGCCAGCGTTGTTCTGCCGGAAGTTCCACCCAGCAGGAACCCGCGCGTGCGCATGTCCGCCGCAGCCCAAATGAAATCGGCGATGCGCTGGAATCCAAACATCGAATAATAAATAAAGAACGGAATCGTATTGATGCCGTGCGTCGCATACGCGGAGCCTGCGGCAATAAAAGAGCCCATCGAACCGGCTTCGGTGATTCCTTCCTCGAGAATCTGCCCGTCCTTCGCTTCTTTGTAATAGAGCAGCGTGTTGACGTCGACCGGCTCGTACTTCTGCCCGACGCTCGAATAAATTCCGACCGTTCGAAACAACGATTCCATACCGAACGTGCGCGCTTCGTCTGGAACGATCGGCACAACGAGCTTGCCGATTTCCGGATCCTTCAGCATTTTGCGCAGCATCCCGACGAACGCCATCGTCGTGGAAACTTCCCTGCCCTCGCTGCCGTCGAAGAATTCCTTGAACAGTTCGTCATGGTCGGCCACCAGCGGTTTCGAACGCACGCTGCGCTTCGGTGTGTAGCCGCCCAGAGCTTCCCTACGCGCGCGCAAGTATTGAATCTCGATGCTGTCTTCCGCCGGGCGGTAGAACGGCACCTCGACGCAATCGTCGTCGTTCAGTGGGATCCCAAACCGCGAGCGGAACTCGCGCAACTCTTCTTCATTCAGTTTTTTCTGTTGATGCGTGACGTTCTTGCCTTCGCCCGCTTCGCCAAGCCCGTATCCTTTAATAGTGCGTGCCAGAATCACCGTCGGGCCGCCTTTATGTTCCACAGCTGCCTTATATGCCGCGTACACCTTGCGCGGATCGTGGCCGCCTAGCCGCAGACGACGCAACGCCTCATCCGGCAACGGCTCGACTAATGCGAGAAGCCGCGGATCGCTGCCAAAAAAATGTTCGCGGACATACGCGCCCGACGAAACCACCAGCTTCTGGTATTCGCCGTCCACCAATTCGCCCATGCGCTTAACGAGCAGGCCTTCGGTGTCGCGCTCCAAAATCGGATCCCACTCGCTGCCCCACAGCACTTTAATAACGTTCCACCGCGCGCCGCGGAACGCCGATTCCAGTTCTTGAATAATCTGTCCGTTGCCGCGTACCGGCCCATCCAGCCGCTGCAAATTGCAGTTGATTACAAAAATCAGGTTGTCCAGTTTTTCACGCGAGGCGAGTGTGATCGCGCCCAGCGATTCCGGCTCGTCCGTCTCGCCGTCCCCCAGGAATGCCCAGACTTTCGCGTCCGTCACCGGCTTCAGGCCGCGATCTTCGAGATACCTGTTGTAGCGCGCCTGATAAATCGACATCAACGGGCCCAAGCCCATTGACACCGTCGGAAACTCCCAGAAATCCGGCATCAGCCACGGATGCGGATAGGACGACAGTCCCCCGCCCGGTTTCAGCTCTCGCCGAAAATTTTCAAGTTGCTGCGGCGAGATTCGCCCTTCGAGAAAAGCGCGCGCGTACATCCCTGGCGCGGCATGTCCCTGAAAATAAACCGTGTCGCCTTCGAACTCGTCAGAACGTGCGCGAAAGAAATGGTTGAACCCGACTTCATAGAGCGTCGCCGCGGAAGCGTACGTCGAAATGTGTCCGCCAATGTTGTGTTCCACGCGGTTCGCGCGGACCACCATGGCCAGCGCGTTCCAACGGATCAAGCTCTTGATTCGACGCTCCAACTCCTGATCGCCCGGAAAAAGCGGCTCTAGCCGCGCGGGAATCGTGTTGGCGTAAGGCGTGTTCGCGGAAAACGGAAGATCGATGCCAGAAACAGTGGCGTGCGCCCGGAGCCTTTCGAGAATCTCCGCCGCAACTTCGGGCCCGCTGGATTCGAGCACGGAGTCCAGCGACTCCAGCCACTCTTGAATCTGCGTGTCTTCTAGTCCGTGCGGTACGCTGATTGCCTCGCTCGGAATGTCAACGTGGGTGTAGGTCTCATTGTCCATAACTTCGGCTGGCCCCTCTTTTTGTCAGATTCCGGCGCACTCGACCGCGCGCCTCCAAACTTATTCACACTATAAGAGGAATAGAATACACTGCCGCGCGATTCTCTGCACACTACACTCTTAACTCTTAGCGAAATTCTTCCTTCGCCGGACCAAGTATCCGCCCACCGTCCAAGACCAGCGTGTGCCCGGTCATAAACTTGGCCTGAATGAGATAGAGAACTGCATCGGCAATGTCGCTCGGCGTACCCGTTCGCCCCAGGGGAGCCAATTTAACGAAATCCGCTTCCCACTCAGGCGGATCCCCGGGCATGGTAATCGTTCCAGGCGCAATCGCATTTACTCGCACCTCCGGCGCCAGCGCCTTCGCCAGCACCTTCGTTAGCATCACCACGCCGGCTTTCGATATGGAGTGCGGAATGTAGCCCGGCCATCCCATCAGCCCGCCGGCGTCGGCAAAATTCACAATCGCGCCGCGCGTCCGGCGAAGCCAGGGTGCGGCTGCCTGCGCACAGAAAAACCCTGCCTTCAAATTCGTATCCAACGAGGCATCCCAAATTTCTTCGGTCGTGGAAATGATGCTGGCGGGCAAAAAGTTCGCCGCGCTGTTCACCAGAATATCCAGCCGTCCAAACACCTTTCCCACTTCCTCGAACAGGCTGCGAATTTCACTCACCTTCCGCAAATCCGCAGCGAACGCCACCGCTCGCCGCCCCATTTTCTCGATCTCCGCCACAGTTTCCTGCGCCTCTGCGTGTGAATTCCCATGGTGGACCACCAGGTCCGCGCCTTCGGCAGCCAGCCGCAAAGCCACCGCCCGACCAAGGCGCTTCGCTGAGCCAGTGACCAGCGCGACTTTTCCCGCCAGCACCTCCGTCTGTCCTGCTGTATTTTCTGTCATCGCATTTCCGCCGCTCGAAACGTTACCACAGCCTTCCCTCTCGCGCCCTGCGGACCAGCTCTCGGGTCAGTGCTATCATCAGCCCTACTGAGCTCTGCAGAGTTGTGATTTGGAGTGCGGCAGCTCTGCTGCCGCTTTTCCGGGCGAGTCCAACGACTCTATGTTCTGCGAAGCTAAATAAAATGAACGCAACCGGAGGCCCCGCATGAAACTTGACCTGCTAGCCATCGCCGCCCATCCCGACGACGTGGAACTCACCTGCGGCGGTACTCTCCTGAAAATGGCCCACAGCGGCTACAAGACTGGCATCCTGGATCTCACCGCTGGGGAAATGGGCACCCGCGGCACTCCCGAAACCCGCGCCAAAGAAGCCGCCAAGTCCGCCAAGATTCTTCGAGTCAGCTGGCGCGGCACCCTCGGTGTACCCGACTCGGATGTTCAGCCCAGCCGCCAGCACAAGCTCCGTCTGGCTGCCGTCATCCGTGAGCTCCGCCCCAAAACCGTCATCCTACCGTATTGGGAAGCACGCCACCCCGACCACTACCACGCCTCGACCCTCGGCTACGAAGCCTGCTTTCTAGCCGGCCTCAAGCAACTTCCCATCGAGGGGGAGCCTCACCGTCCCTTCAAAATCCTCTACTCCACAGCTTACGCTCCGGTACGACCGACTTTTGTCGTCGACATCACCCCCCACTTCGAGCAGCGTCGCCGCGCCATCCTGGCATTCGCCTCCCAATTCCATCCCAAAAAGGGCGAATCCTCGAGCCAATTCAAGAAGACAAACGTCTTCCTGGCCATCGATCGTCTCGAAGACGAAATGAACCAGTTGGCCCGCCACTACGGCGAAATGATCGGCGTAAAGTACGGCGAGCCCTTCCTGGTCAAGGAGCTAATGCAGGTCCACGACGTCGTCAAAATGGACGTCCGCTCTATCTGATCCCGCGTCAAATCGTCACTCTAGCGCACTAAATTGTACTGGTTTACGCTCTGATTTTTGTTATTGGAAAATTTATCGGAAAGTCGGCAGGGTGTGCGATGAAGCGCCTCTTGCTACTCACTACTCCCTATTCATTGCTCACTGTTGCAATCAAAAATTCTCTTCGTCCTGCGCCGGCGAATACCCCGGTATTCCCGGCCCCTTAGGCGTGCTTTCCGCCCGCAAACGCGTCAGCGCCTCATCCTCCGCCCCAGATTTCCGTAGCACCACCATGGTGCTGAGGGCTTCGCTGTAAACGCGCGTCACCAGGTAAACGTCCCCGGTGTCATTCTTCCTCCAAAGCTGGCCGATCTGAATCTTTTTTACGCTCATTATCCCTAACCTTGACTCTAGAGGCGGTCGGCAAACGTGTCAACCCTTCTCATCCTGCATTTTGCAGACCGTTTACTGCGGTTTTCAATTCGGAGCTGCTGCGTCGCTCCGCTGGGAGGCAATCTGCACCCCTCAGACCTCCTGTTCTCGCTTTGTCCCACATAATCGAGCCTGCCGAGATGGGATTAGGAAACCTTCCTGAGGGGTTCTACATCGTAGTGGGTAAAGGCGCGAACGCCATTGCATCCTATGTATCGCAAAATGGGTGTATACTGAGGGTAGTAGGGGGTAAATGCCATGACACAGTTTCCCAGAGTGACTTTAGGCCTTACGGTGGCAGGCCTCCTCGCAGCAAGCGCAGCTTTGGCAGCACAGCAGTCCAGCCAAAGTCCTGCCCCAACGCAACAAACGCAGCCGCCCACCGCCCAGCAGCCTGCACCAACGCAGCCCGCTCCCACGCCGCCCGCCGGCCAAGATCCGAGCAAAACGGGAACGCCGCCACAGCCAGCCCCGCCCCAACCTGCGCCCCCGCCAGCCGCGAAGACGCAAACTCCTCAGGATCAGCCGGTACCGCAACAGGATACGGTGAATCCAAAGAATTCCAAGGAAGATGTCAACGCTATCGGCAACCGCAACGTGGGCAAGGGCCCCAATTTCTATTCGCTCGAACGCGAAATTGGCCTTGGCAAGCAGCTCGCTCAGGAAGTCGAACGCTCCTCAAAGCTGATTGATGATCCCGTCGTCACCGAGTACGTAAACCGTGTTGGCCAAAATCTGGTCCGCAACTCCGATGCAAAAGTTCCCTTCACCATCAAGGTCATCGACTCCGACGAAGTGAACGCTTTCGCGCTACCCGGCGGTTTCTTCTATGTGAATAGCGGCCTAATCCTTCGCGCCGAAGAAGAATCCGAACTTGCCGGCGTCATGGCCCACGAAATTTCTCACGTCTGTGCGCGGCACGGTACGAAGAACGCCACGAAAGGCGAGGCCATGCAGCTCGCCATGATTCCTCTCATGCTTCTCGGTCCCGGGGGCTGGGCCGGCTATGGCATTTACGAAGCTGCTAGCCTAGCGATTCCCATCACCTACCTGAAATTCAGCCGCGACTCCGAGCGTGAAGCCGATTACCTCGGCGTTGAGTACATGTATAAGGCCGGATACGACCCCAACTCGTATGTGACCTTCTTCGAGCGCATTCAGGCCGACGAGAAGCGCCGCCCTGGCACGATTCCCAAAGTTTTCTCGACGCATCCTCCCACGCCGGATCGCATCGAAGCTACTCAAAAGGAAATTGCGCGCATTCTTCCCGCGCGCCCGGAATATATCGTAACCACTTCTGAATTTGATTCCGTGAAGTCCCGCCTCCGCAACATCATGTTTGCGCGCAAGGCTACCGACAATCAGCCGGGCAAGCCTACGCTGCGCACAAAGACGGCACAATCCACTAAGCAACCCACGTCTACGAATGATCCGAACGCAACCACGAGCGATGGCGGCGACGACGATCGCCCAACACTCAAGCGCCGCCCCTGCCAGCCGAATAACTAAATCTGATCTTCGCCACCAATTTCTGGAATCAAAACTGGCGGCTCGAAGCCGCCCGTTCCCTTTTATAGGGAACATTTCGAAGCCCCCCTGCCGCCGGTCGCCGTTAAATGTGGATCAACCTGCTCCACTTTGCGGCGTACACTTCATTAGCCGGAAAACGAATTCGGAGCGAGTCTTCGTATGCGGCAAAACGCTAAAAAACGCCATGTAAGACCTATGTCCAATAACGGACAGTTTTGAAATTCCGATGTTTCTATACTTGCTAAACGGTGCCGCGATGAGTTCGGCTCCGTGAATGTTGCCTGTTCCACACGCCACTGCAAAACAACTTTCCAGATTGCAGCTCATAGAGGCCGAGTTTAGTGGGCCTGATCGAGTACCCGCACGCAAAGGATCGTCAGGCGGAGGGAAACAAAATGCGTTTTATCTTGTCTATTCGTTCGTTGTTGTTCGCACTGGTATTGCTGGCTATCTCGGCGGCTACTTCCGCCCAGGTTGGCTTTGGAGTGTCCATCAACATCGCACCGCCTGAGCTGCCCGTTTACGAGCAGCCGATCGCTCCCGGGGACGGTTACATCTGGACCCCCGGTTACTGGGCTTACGGTGACGACGATTATTATTGGGTCCCTGGAACATGGGTCATGGCTCCCGAGGTCGGCTATCTCTGGACTCCGGGCTACTGGGGTTGGTTTGACAACGGCTACCGCTTCCACGACGGCTACTGGGGCACACAAGTCGGCTTCTACGGCGGGATCAATTACGGCTACGGCTACGGTGGCCACGGCTACGAAGGCGGCCGCTGGGACAACGGTCACTTCTTCTACAACCAATCGGTTAGCCGCGTGAACGTAAACATCAATCGAAACGTTTACAACACGAGAGTCAATGAGACCACCGTGAATCGCGTCAGCTTCAACGGCGGAAACGGCGGCGTGCAGGTGCGGGCCAATTCTCAGGAAGAAGCGGAAGGACGCGCGCATCACATCGCGCCCGTCGCGGCACAGACCGAACACGTCCAATCGGCTCGCGGCAACCCTGAGCAGCGCGCCTCCGCAAATCACGGTAAGCCTCCCATAGCTGCAACCGAGAAGCCAGGCGCTTCGAGAGAAAATGGAGCTGTAGCCGCCAAAGAAGGTGGAACAGTTCATACCGCCAACGATCACAACAATGCGCGCCCAGCGAACGAGCCTGCCCGAACGAACAACGAAGCCGCTCGTCCGGAAACCGGTTCCAATCGCCCGCCTGCAGCCGTCGAGAACACGCGTCCGGCGCCAGCTGTCCACGCCAAGGACATCCCGCCATCGCAACCTCATGCCGCTCCAAACACCGGCAACACCAAGAATGACATGAGATACCAGCAGCAGCAGCAAAAGCTGGATACGAAACAGGTGAAGGAGCAGCAGAACTTGGCGACCAAACAGGAAAAAGATCATCAGCGCCTTCCGCAAAAGCCTGCCAATGAACCGAAACAACAGCCGCTAGAGCAGAAGCATCAACAACAGACGCAGCAGCTCGAGCAAAAGCACACTCAGCAGCAGCAACAGTTGCAGCAACACCAGCAACCCGCTTCGCATGCAGCTCCGCCGCCTAAGCAGCAAGCCGAAAAAGGAAAGCCTGGCGCGTAGGGGCAACCCCTCTGAATTCAGGCTGCCCTATCTATCAGCCTGACAGAATGAGGCCGAATCTACAGACGCCGGATGCCCGCGGCTTCGACAAAATCGAAACCGCGGGCATTTATTTGGATCCCCGATCTTTCTTCCGCTCTTTCCCGTGACGTCTGTTCCCTCAACGCACTCCGTGTAAAGACCATTCTCAAATCACTCGCATCTCTCCACACGCGCCACCCTCGCCTCGTCAGCGCCGTCCTATGAACAATTGCATTACCCCGCGATACAGGTGTACGTTGTCCGTCGCCCCAAACGCCAAATCAAATCACCTGCGAGGACTCATGGAAATCAGAATCGCCAGCATCATGGTTGAAAACCAGAACAACGCCCTGCGCTTCTACACCACCGTCGTCGGCTTCGTAAAAAACAAGGACATCCCGATGGGTCCCACTTTCCGCTGGCTGACCGTGTCCGCCCCCGAGGGCGCCGAAGGCATCGAGCTGCTGCTCGAGCCCATGGCCTTCCCCCCGGCTCAGGCTTTTCAAAAAGCGCTATACGCCGCTGGAATTCCAGCCACGGCGTTCATCACCAAGAACATTGCCTCTGAATATCAGCGCCTAAAAGCCCTCGGAGTCACCTTTCGAGGGGAGCCAAAGAATATGGGGCCCGTCACCGCCGTTCTGTTCGAAGACACTTGCGGCAATCTGATCAATCTGGTGCAGCCGACAGCGTAAGGACGCGTCGACTTGTGCTGTCTGTCCAGCAAGCGTCGCGCACAAGGCACTCTCGAACGCTCCAGATACATTACTTGCCATACTATTGTCTTAGTGTAATAATTCCGCAATGATCATCGGCGAGCGCCTTCGCGAACTCCGCGAACAAAAGAGGCTGCCCCAACGCGAGATCGAAAATCGCTCGGGTTTGCAACGCGCCTATCTTTCTCGCGTCGAGAATGGACATACCATTCCCACCGTCGAAACGCTCGAAAAATGGGCGAAAGCTCTTGAAGTCCCCATCTACCGTCTCTTCTACGACGGCACCGAGCCTCCCAAATCGAGCGAACTGCGCGTCTGGAAGACTCCGGAAGAAAATGCCTGGGGCCAGTCCGGCGAAGATGCGTCTTTTCTACAGCAACTTCGCCGCTCTCTTCGCAAGCTCGACGAACCAAACCGCAGACTCCTTCTGCAAATGGCCTCGCGACTAGCTCGCCGCGCCCAAAAATCCGCCCATTCCTCGTAGGGGCACGGCACGCCGTGCCCGAGTCCTAGACGCTCGGACGTCCATCAAACTGGCCGAGCAGCTCGCGCTGCGCAAGTATCACGTCGCCACTTTCTCCGCAAACAACTTCTGGAACTCTCTCACCGTAGCCGGCCCGTGTCCCGCGTAATGATTATTGGCAAACGCAAATATTTTGATATTCCGGAAAAAGAATTTCATGAACACATCCAGCCACTCTTTCAACTCACCAGTGCGATCCACGATCGTCTTGTCCCAGCTCTTTGTCTGCTCTTCAATTCCCTTCCGGTCGCCCAGCCACCGCACATAGGTAAAATCCGCGGTAATTAAGTCCAAATTCCCCTTCATCTCCCAAGGCCGTGGCATCCAACTCTGGTCAATCAAAGCCAACGCCACGCCGTGCTCCCGCAGCGTCTCCACAAATTTTGCGTCCAGCCAATACTTGTTCCGTATCTCCACCGCAAACTTGTACCCACTCGGCAGCTTGTCCAGAAACGGCCTCAGCCGCGCCAAAAACTCCTCCCCATTCTTGAATTTCGATTTGTTGAAATACCCGAACTGAAACAAAAGCGGCCCCAGCTTTTCGCGCAGCTCATCCATCGTCCCTAGAAAATATTTCAAGTCCTCTTCGCAATCTACCAACATCTTTTCGTGCGTAATTACCTGCGGCACCTTCGCCGCAAACACGAACCCCGGCGGCGTCTTTGCGTACCATCCCTTCACCGTCGAGCTTACCGGCGTCCGGTAAAACGTGTTGTCCAACTCCACCGTGTCAAACTGCGTCGCGTAGTAAGAAAGTTGCTCGCGCGCAGCAATCCCCTTCGGGTAGAACGTCCCGTCCCACCCTTCCGCCGTAAACGCGCTAGTCCCTATTCGCAGTTCTGCCATGGCCATGCAATTCTACACGGGCTCGGTCAGCGACGTATGTCAACCGAGTGGACTTGTGTTGGTTAGAGATTCACAGAGCGGAGCCGACCCGCACAAGGCTGCGCCATCTTTTTTTTCTAGAATAAGATGATTCATGCACAAATCTTCTCTCAGGCTTGCAGGTGGTTGTGTGCCCTGAGCATCGGGACTCTTTGGGCGGCGATCGATGGAAATTCTCAAAGGCAACTCTCGGATAGCACGGAACGGCTTTTGACGAAGCGCGTTCGGCAGTATCGCGAAAACGGAAGACGCGTGTACTATGATGCGAGTTTCGAAGTGGAAGAGGAAATCGACACCTCGCGGAGAGACCTATCATGGTTGGAAGAAGACTGGCACTTACTTTTCTGCTCTGCGTTATCGTGCTTCATACACCCGACAACGCCTTGGCACAAAATGTAAAGTCTACGTATGACAAGACCGCGGATTTCAAGAAGTTCAAGAAATATAAGTGGGGATCGAACTACCTGCTGACTCGCCAGCGCCCGGAAGACCAGGCCCGCATCAATTTGGCGATCGTTGATTCCATCAACAGGGATTTGCAGGCGGGCGGTTTTGTGATGGATCAGGAAGCCCCGGACTTCATCATCATTTACGAAGCGGGGAGTCTCCCCAAATCCGATGTAGGTCCACAGCGCGATCTGACGGTAACGGACATGGTCAACTACTCCTGGGGCAATCTCGGAGGAATCACCTCGGACGTTTGGGCGTACAGCCTGGCGAAAATGAAGATCACCATCACCGATGCGGCCACAAAGACCCCGGTTTGGGTGGCCCTGGCCTCGATGAAGATCCATGACCCCAACAAATTAATGGAGAACCTCAAGCAGAGCGTCGACAAATACATACAAAAAACAATGAAAGATTTCCCTCCCAAGAAATGATTGGAGGCGGGAAGCCGCCAAGAAAAGAACATCCGGCTCTGCTCGGCCCGTCCGTTCAGATACTGACAAACTTCAACCCGGAGAGAACTGTTTCCACCGCGGTAAGCAGCTCGATGGCAGCCATTGTTTTGAAAACGTAGGCCGACGCGCCAAAGCTCATAGCTTCTTGCACTACGTGAACAGAAGATTCCTCACTCAGGAAGATTATTTTAGCTTCCGGGACGATTTTATGGATTCGCCGAGCGGTTTCGATTCCATCGTGCGCCGGATGTCCGATGCCGAGGAGAATCAAATCCGGTTCCAGTTCCACAGCTTTCTGAAATGCTTCCGACCCGCTTGAAGCCTCGCCAACGATCTGCAATCCCGATTTCTTGCGGAGTGTTAACGAAGCAAAACGACGCCAGGGTTCGAACTCGTCCACCACGAGAATACGTATTGAGGAAGGTTGCACGCGGTCTCCACCTGTTTATGCTTCCGTTGAAGCACTGAAAGTAGCGCTGAACTCACGCTTGAAGGATACAAACGCAGAGGAGTTCTGTCGTTGCCAGAAAACAATCTCGTGCTTGCTTGGGAGCAATAAGGAACTTCACCATCGGTGATCGTTCCTTATACAGTGAAAACCCGATTCCCCCGTGACCCGTCGATCGATATCCTTGGCACGATATGCCTCTGTAACACCCCGAGCGGGCGCTTGAACTGGACTCAAGTACCTGCTCCCTGCTCTAATCCCAAGCAGAGCCGACGGAATTTATCCCGTTGGGTTCGGGATTACGTCCTCTTTTTATTCGATATTTTCCTCGGGTTCTAGGAGGAAGGAGGATCAGTCAGCGGCGAACGAACAAATATGCTTACGACCGGCGGCGGTCGCGATCATCGGGAACGGCGGCAATCCCTAGCCGGCGAAGTTCGTCGGCATAATATTTGCGATAAAGGACGTTCCATTCTTCGCTGTCTTCGAGGATTTCTTTTTTCTGCGAGGTGATTTTTTTTCGAACTTCGAGGTCAGCCTTTTCTTCTTCGTGAAGCGTCGCCGTCAGGATCTGCACCACTTGCTGGCGAATTGTGTCGCGGTCTTCGACGAATTCCACGTCGTCGCTGGAAACCAGCACGTCGGTGATCTGATGGGAGATTCGGACAATCTTTTCGCGGCTCAGTCGCATTCCGGTCGCTCGCTCTCGAGTCTAATCATGTACAGCTTAGGTATCGCGTTCACAAACCAAGGGAACTCAATCGTGCCCAGCCAGGAGTGGCTGTGCTACCGCAGAACCAGCTTGCGGTCGCGCGCCAACTGCTGCTTCACCTTTTTGTACATTTCCTGGTACGAGACGCTCGTCCGGCGCATTTCGTCTTGATGCTCGGTAAGAATTTGGCGTACTTCCTCGTTCAGCCGGTCTTCGATGGTGATCTCTTCCATCATGCGCTGCCGCAGCCGCTGGGCAACCGCGTCAGCAGCCTTCGTCTCAATCAACTTCCCCTCAACCAACCGCTTCACCACTTCCGTTGCCATGTATCCGACGTAATCGCGTGCAATCAGCATCCCAGATTGAGTCCTTTGCGAGTAAGCAAGAGAAAGAGTTTACTGGCTGCACCACCAAAGTGCAAGGCAGCCCGCGTCTTGGTAGCAGAGCCACTCTTGGCTGTGCTTTGGGTTGAAGCTCTTCGTTTGGCGGCGTTTTCTGGGACAGCGTCTCGTACCCTACCACTCAAGAAACCGCGCTAGCAGAAGTGCCTGTGTTAGGCGCGGAGAGAAGCAGTCACGGACAATTGCGCCTGCGCGAATCCACGGAAGGAACTCAATATGATGTTTTAGAAAAATTGGAGGCGCGAGGCGGAATCGAACCGCCGATAAAGGTTTTGCAGACCTTTGCCTTACCACTTGGCGACCGCGCCTCGTTTGTGAGGCTAATACAAGGGCCCATTTTCCGAGAGCCGAACAGCTCCCACACGATAGGAGCCTTCCAGCCCAAGCAAATGATTGCAGGAATTATAGCATCAACGCGGTCGCAGATTTCGACGAGAATCTTACCGGGCCGTCAAAAAATGAATCCAGTGCAGCGAAATAGCAAGCAATGCGGCAGCATTTCCCTCGCGGCCAACAACGGCATTTGCAAGCGACGGCTTTCGCAAGAGCTAGATAGACTGCGCGCAAAAAAACGAAAAGGGGTGACGTAAATTCTTGTGTGTAAAAGGCAGGAGGGTGTAAGCAGGTTTTGGCTGCCAAGCAAAAACCTGAACCTTCGAAAAGGAGACTTACACCCGATGCGCAGAGTAATTCCAATCACCGAGCAATATCAACACTTTGTGGCGGACCTGCAGGGCAGTTTTTGGGGCGATGTTCACGGACAGGTTCGCCGCCTCTGCAACGAGGCCATCGAGCGCGAATCCATTCGCCTGCGAGAGGCCTATTTGCACTGCCACCGCTATGAACGCACCACCACCCGCTGCGATCAGCGCAACGGCTTTTACTACCGCCACTTCCAGACGCGCTTTGGCTGCTTGCGGCTGAAGATTGCGCGCAGCCGCAAGCGCAGCTTTCTGCCCGCCGTCATCCAGCTTTTTCAGCGCCGCTCCGAGGACGTCACTCTGCTGGTGCGCGAAGCGTTCCTGCGCGGCATCTCCACTCGCCAGGTAGGCCGCGTCATCGCCAGTCTCGAACTCGGCCCGCTCAGCGCGCAGACCGTTTCCCGTCTGTCGCGGAGTCTGGATTCCATGGTCGCCGCCTTTCATCAATGCCAGCTTTCCGATGAGTGGGCTTACCTGTTTCTCGATGGCGTCAGCTTACGCGTGCGCCGTCCCGCGGGCCGCAAACGCGTGCAAATGCTGGTCGCTTACGGGGTCCGCCGCGACGGCAGCCGGCAGTTGCTCGCTTTTCTGCGCAGTCGGGGAGAGAGCCAAGCCGCGTGGGAAGGCTTGCTGGAAGATCTCTACCGGCGCGGCCTGGTCGGTGAAAACCTGCAACTCGTCGTCACCGATGGATGCCCCGGTCTAGCCGCGGCCATTCAGACCGTCTATCCGCGCGCGCTGCATCAGCGTTGTTGGGTGCACAAAATGCGCAACATTCTGGAGCATGTGCGCCGCCGCGATTTTCCTGCCGTGAAAAACAGCGCGCAGGCCATCTATCTCGCCAGCGATCGCGCCGCTGCCGTCCGCGCGTTTCGCGCCTTCCAAGCCCACTGGCAGGAAGCTTATCCCGCCCTGGTGCGCAAACTCGAACAGGATCTGCCCGACCTGCTCTCCTTCTTCCAGATGCCCAAGCACCTGTGGCGCAAACTGCGCACCACCAACGTCATCGAACGCTGCTTCGTCGAAGTGCGAAGAAGGACCCGCCCCATGGTCTGCTTCGTCAACGAACTCAGCGTCGAACGCATCATCTACGCCATCTTCCATCGCTTCAACGAGCAATGGAAAAACCGCACCCTCCGTCTTTTTACACAAGCAGCTTGACATCACCCGAAAAGGCGATCGCGTTGACGCTGCCTGCCGCTTCCTGTACGATTGCTTAAGTAAGGGCGCTTAGCTCAGCGGTTAGAGCGTTCGGTTTACACCCGAAAGGTCGAAGGTTCAAATCCTTCAGTGCCCACCAAGTGACGCTTCACCCTACAGCGGGGACGTAGTTCAGTTGGTTAGAACGCTGCCCTGTCACGGCAGAGGTCGCGAGTTCGAGTCTCGTC